>CAWEBU010000001.1:0-25857 GCA_963807405.1 uncultured Acidobacteriota bacterium
GGGCGCCGGGTCGGGAACGGACTGGTTCACCAGGGCCCTCATGCTAGTCCTGTAAGACGATGGTGAGCAGTGAGTCGTGCACGCGGAGCCCATTCTCGTAGTCGATGAAACCCAGTCGCTCGAACTTCTTCATGAAGAAATTCACTCGCGATCTCGTCGTGCCGACCATTTCGGCCAGCGTCTCCTGAGAGATCGCCGGCACCGCCCGCACTGAGTGCTTCCGTTCCTTGTAGCGCGCCAGCATCAACAACCTGCGGGCCAAGCGCTTCTCGCTGGAGCTGAAAAGCTGATCGATGAGGTCTTCCTCGATCTGGATGGTGCGCGTGAGCAAGTGGGCGATGAGCAGGTCGGACATTTCGTGCTGCTCGTGCAGCAGGCGCACCATGTCGGTCTGGTCTACGACCATGACGACGGAGCTACGGGCCGCAGTGGCGGACTCCATGCGAACGGGTTGTCCCGCCAGGCCACCGACGCCAAAAAAATCCCCCGGGCCCGGCAGGGCCACGATCGCCTGCCTGCCAGTCTTGGAGACGACCGAAATCTTGACCAAGCCGGTTTGAATGTACATGACGCTATCACAGGGGTCGCCTTGCCTGAAGATGGCCGCCCCCCTGGCATAGGTCACGAGCTTTCTTTGAAGTCCCGCCGATCCAAGGAACGCCTGGACGTTGAACGTCTCGTGTCGTCTCCAGCCGGTGGCCGCGCGCCTGGCCACAGCGACCGTTTGGGGCCTCTTGACCACGGCGGCCGGACGTCTGCTCCTTGGGTTCGTTTTCGCAGCCATCAGGTTGCCAACAGACTACGCCGGAAACGCCCTCCGGCGTGCCGGCAAGACCTGGGTTTGGGTCCTGACGGCACAGATACGCCCGTTTTCTGTGCTGAAGCCCGCATCGCGGCCCAAACCGGTGGTCCGTCGCACGCCACACCTGCATTCGGCGCAGCGGTGTCTATTCGCGCGCCAGAAGCGTGACGTCGGCAATCAGTGACCGGATGCTGTCGGGATCCAGCCCGTTGTAGATGCCGCGAATGCGACGCTCCCCGTCCAGCAGGATGAAGTTCTCCGTGTGCAGGAAGTCGTCCTCGTTCCGGGTGCCGTCGAGGTCTTCGTCGACGAAGTAGAAACGCCGGCCCAGATCGTAGATCTCGGTCTTGGATCCGGTCAGCAGCTTCCACTTCTCGAAGCGCACCGCGTGCGCATCGGCGTAGGCCGCCAGTACGTCCGGCGTATCCGTCTCCGGGGTCACGCTGTGCGAGAGCAGCACCACCCGGTCGTCATCCAGGAACGCCTTCTGCACCTCGCCCATGCTGGTGGCCATGAGCGGGCAAATGGCCGGGCACGTCGTGAAGAAGAAGTCCACGACCGCAATCCGGCCCCGCAGGTCGGCCTCGGTGAACGGCGTATTCCGTTGATCGAGCAGATGAAAGGGCCTGATGCGATGGACAGCGTCGGCATCCCCGCCCTGCCATCGGGGCGTGAAATCGGCGGAATCGTAGAACGGCAGCGTCCGTCCGGCCGCTAGCGGCGTGGGGTCTCCGGGCCGGCTGCACGCAGCGCCAGCAGCCAACAGGATGACAACACAGGTCACACAGCTCTTCATCGGACGGCTCCATCCGTGAGTTCGTAGCAGAGCGCCGACTTCTGCAGCCCGTAGCGGAACCCGTCCTTCGCTTCGTAGTTGATGTAGGGCTTGCCGTTGTCGCGCCAGGCCCGCTGCATGCCGTCCTCGGCGTCGTCGCGAAACGTCAGCGCCGTGTAGGGCGCGCCACTGCGGTACCACTGCCGCTGCAGCCCCTCGCGCTTGTCGTCGACGTAGGTGAAGTCGAACTTGAGGTTGCCGTTGTCCCAATAGCCCACGTGGCGCCCGTAGCTCAGGTTGGCGCGGTAGTGGCGCGTGTCTCGCACCCGGCCGTCGGCATAGAACGTCGTCGTGGTGCCGTGCTGCAGCCCGCGATAGTAGGACGCGACGCTCTTCACGGCGCCGCTGGGATATCGCGCTTCGATCAAGCCGTCGTAGGGCTCTCCCCGAAACAGATGAACCCCGTTGGCCAGCACCAGGTCGGAGCTCGCCGCCAGCACGGTCACAGCCGGCACGCGCGACACGTCCACCGGCCCGACGACCGGGCCGGCGTCGCTGGCGGCGGAGACGGCCCCACAACCAGCGCTCAGCACCGTGGCCAGGCACAAGAGCAAGGGTACGACTCTAGAAGGCAAAAGTGCCTTTGGTGCCATGGTAGCTCCCCGCCTTGAGGATGTAGAAACGCGAGTTCATGTAGCTGACGCGGGACGAGTGGTAGTGATAGATCGGCGTCGCGAAGTCGGCGGTCGTGCCGACGTGCCCGCCATTGGTGTCGAGGTCCGACGGAGTCGACCCGTCCTGATCCCTGCGGCCGTAGAGGGGGAATCCGTCGCGCAGGAAGCCGAACAGATTGGCGTCGTCGTAGGAGAGGAACTCGTTGTCGAAATGGTAGTGATAGGTCCCGCCCGGGCTGGTGTGCGCGCCGGCGCGATCGATCGTCATCAGGGTGGCCGCGTCCACGGGCACGTTGCCGCCCTCCCGATCGTTGTAGATGGCGACGCCGTTCAGCGCCAGGCCAATGGGGCCGAGCGACGTGGCCTCCTTCGAGACGGCGACCCCAGGGTGCGACGGAATGGTCATGGTGTAGGTCTGCTCGGCGATGGTGCCGTTGGGCGTGAGCGTCTGCCCGGCAAACGGCGCTTCGTAGAGCGCATGGCCGACGCCCCAGTACGGCGTCACGTGATCGGGTACGCCCCTGGAGCGCAGGACGATGCTCGCGCTGCCCACGGCCACCGTCACGGCACTGCGGTAGCGAGCGGTGACGACGGAGGTGACCGACACGCTGCCGGTGGTGGCCGCGTTCGACGTCGCGGCGGTGGGGCTGCTGCTCGTCGGCGTTGTCGGACTGTCGCCCCCACAGGCAGCGGCGGTCAAGGCCACGAGGGCGAGGGCGAGGCGCGGCCGCGGGACGAATCGAGCGCGGGCCGTCAGTGTGCGGGTGTTCATCGTGTTCTCTCCATACCTGAGAATACGAACGGCACCTTGCGCAACTCTGAAGGGCGACGGCGCGTGCCCTCGAGGGGGCCAGCGTCAGCGCGCTGGACCTCGCACCGTGTGACGCGCCAGCACCACGTTGTCGAGCAGCAGGTTGCGCGTCCAGATGAACTCGGCACGGCCGAAGAGCGCCGCGTGTCTGACGTAGCCCGGCGTCGAGGTGACGTCCGCCGGCGGGTAGACGGTGGCCGGCACCCAGGCCGCGTCGTCGAAGCCAGGAGCCGTCCAGGTGCCCGGAATGGCGAAGTGCAGCGCCGAGCACGTCTTCGGATCGGCCAGACCGCACGGGGCCTTGTTGCCGCCGGGCCGCTTCTCGGCGGGACAGGCAGTCGAGTCATGGCCGTTGGTGGTCGTGACGCACCCCGGGTTGCCGAGCGGCGCGATGTAGAAGGTTTCCGCCTTCCAGTGGGGACCGGTGATGGTGCCGTCAGAAAAGTGGGCGATGACGCCGCCGTCGCCGACGTTGAAGCGGTCGTATTCCAACCCGACGCCGAGATGCGTCTCCCAGTCCACGCCCTTGATGGCGTAGGTGATGGGATACTTCGCCCGGAACCGCACGACGGTGGAGTTGAACGGCGTCATCCCCATGCCGTCCTTGGCGACGAACGTGCCGTTGACGAACAGCTCGTAGTAGTTGTCGGCGAATATGTAGCCGGTGATCTCGACCCCGTCCGGGTCCACCACCACCGTCTTCACCTGCGCCAGGTAGTCGGGCATGTCGCCCGGCCCGGTGCAGTCGTTGTAGACGTCCACCGCGGCCGGCCCGGGGTGCACCGCCGACGGCACGTCCCACCGGCTGCCATCGGCGGCGGTCACCGTGCCGCACATCTGCGGGCTGAAGTTGACCTTGAGACCCGAGGTGCAGGCGGTGACGACGCCGCAGCTCGCGCCGTTCACTTCGCCCGTGGTCACCGTGCCTGGTGAGGGCTGGCTGGCCACAGCCGCGACGTCCCCAGGCACGCCGCCGAACGCCAACGCGGCCAGCAGCGCCAGGGCCAGACCGGCTCCGGTCGTCATACGCATGAGCACTCCTTGGCGGCGAGCGTCACTCACGACACCGACCCTTGCTGGCCTCTGAAGCAACCGATGAACATATTGGCGCCGGCATTTGCCGCATGATAGTGATAGCCGCGGGTGGTGTCGCTGTGCCCGCGGCACGAGTCCAGGTCCGTGGCGCCGCCGTTGGCGAAGATGCCGTAGCCGTCGAGCGCATAGCCAATCAGTGAGGCGTGCCCATCGGTGCTCGCCACCTGGGCGGTGCAGCCCGTGGCGGCGTGGTAATGGTAGCCGGTATGGGGATTGACGTGGCCGCCGCAGTCGTCGAAGGCCGCGATGGTGTAAGCGGCCTTGATCTGCGCGACCGGAGCCGGGGCGTCGATGGCAATGCCGTTCAGGGCCAGACCAACGCCGCTCATGCCCACCGCTCCCGTCCCGCTGTTCAGGGCCACGGGCGTGACGGGGATCAGATACGTGCGCGAAATGCCGCCCCCGACATAAGACAACAGACCTTGGACGCAGTAATTGTTGTAAGCCGCCGGAACATTCGGCACGGCGGCAGCCTCGAACGCCGCCTGCGTGTTGGTAACCCTGATCGCGCCGGTGGCCGGGTCGTACAGTTGCCATCGGCTGTCGTTGTAGAACGTGCCCAGGTTGGCAATGAAGGCGCCGGTCAGATCGTAGGTCTGGCCATTCTCGATCCACATGCCGGCGAGGCTGCCGTCGCTGATGTTGGCCGGACACCACGGTCCGGCCGCGTGTTCGCTGGGCGCGCCGGCCGTGACCAGTCTGTAGCAGGTCGTGGAGGTGCCGCCCGAGAGCGTGCAGCTCACGGTGGTGATCGAACTCCTCAACCCGGTGACCAGAAAGTGGTCAGGCTGGACGGACGGCTGCGTGGCAGTGGTGGCCGTCGGCGCGGTGGGCGTGGTGCTGGCATCGCTGGCGCCGCAAGCGGCGGCCAGTCCGGATGTCAGTATCAGCAGTCCGGACCACCCGATCATCGTGTGCGTGTTCATTGTTGAATCCCTGGGAAAGTGTGCGTGCAACCCGCGCCACGTCGGCGGCGCTAGAGTGAAGCGAGGAAGCGCAGCAGCAGCTGACGCTCCGTGTCCGACAGCGCGTTATAGCGCCGTCGCACCGAGTCGGCTTCGCCCTGGTGGCGGGCAATGGCCGCCTGCGTGGTGAAAGACAAGCCGTCGTGCATCAACCGATTCCGCGTCCGCAGCCCCCACAGTGGCGCCGTCCGCATCTTGTATGCGGTGTCGGCGTATTCCGGGAGCGGGAGCACCGGGATCCCGTCGCCTGACCCGATGTCGTGCGAGAGAAAGTCGCTGTACGGGTGGATCAGCTTGTTCCCGAGGGCCGCGGGCACGGTGAACGCGCCGCCGTTGACGAGCGTGCCGGTGGGCGCCGTGATGATTGAGGCGACGTGGCAGGTGGCGCAGCCGAGCCGCTGGAATACCACCTCGCCAGCCTGGACCTCCGGCGTAATCGGACCGCGGGACGGTGCTTTCGTCGACCGCATGAAGTTGGCAAAGGCCACGACATCCACCCCGTCATCCTCGGGATCGGCGACGGTGTCGTAGGCCGACACGTCGCGGCCACTCGAGGTGTTCTCGTCGGGCAGGAGCGGCGAGGTGATGCCCATCTCGTTCAAATAGGCGTCGGCGGAGAACGATTCCAGGCTGGCATGCTGGTTCTTCCAGCCGAAGCGGCCGATGCGCGCGGCGCCGTTGGCTTCGAGGACCGGCACGACCACGGCCGTTCCCCGCATCGCGCGCGGCTGCTGCCGGCGAATCTCCAGCAACGTGCCGTTGGCAATCGACTCGATGTAGCCGCTGCCCAGCGTGCTGGTCGACAGACGCAACGTGCTGATGTTGTCCTCGAAGTGCACGAGCTCGGCAATCTCCGGATCCGTCGAGCGCGAGTGCACGAGCGATCCCCCCAGCGACTCGAAGAACTGCCCGTCGAGCAGGCGGCCCGTTCGATGCTCGGCCACCTGGCTGCCCGCCCCGGTCACCACGTTCTGGTGGCATTCGCGGCACGACTGCGCGTTGTAGGTCGGGCCCAACCCGTCGGCGATCGTTTCCACTTCCTCGAAGATGAAGCGGTTGTCGTTGAAGGACCTGAGCGCTACGACCGTCTCATCGGTGAGCGACTCGAACGCCGGTCCCTGTGGGTCCATGCCGTTGGTCTCGTTGTCGAAGCCGGTGGGCGCCTCCGCCGGGTTCTCGTCCCACACCCCCTCCGTTTCCTGGTCGATCTGCCCTCCGTGGGTGAATCGCTGGCGGCGCTGGTCGTCGCCGCGGGTGTCCGGGCGCGTCTGCGTGCCGGCGGTGACGACCGCCATACACAGGATCAGACCGACGGCGGGTATCAGGAATCTCATGTCACTATGCCCCTGGTGGCGATTCGCGGACAGGCACGGGCGCGACCACCATGTCTCTCACCAGAAGATACGGAGACCATGTTGCGAAACTCTGAAGCGCCGCCCACCGCCGGCTTCAGAGTCGGGTAAGGTGTCTGTGGCACAGTCCCGCGAACCCGATGATTGGTCAGACCCTGTCCCACTACCGCATCCTCGGCTCCCTCGGAGCCGGCGCGATGGGCGTGGTCTACCTGGCCGAAGACGAGCGGCTGGGTCGCCAGGTGGCGCTGAAGCTCCTGCCGGCTGACTCCGCCAAGGACCAGGAGGCGCTCGACCGCTTCCGTCTCGAGGCGCGCACGGCGAGCGCGCTCAGCCATCCGGGCATCTGCACCGTCTACGACATCGGCGTGTACGACGACATGCCGTTCATCGTGATGGAGCTGCTCAAGGGCGAGACGCTGCGCGAAAGGGTGAGCCGCGGCCCGCTCAAGATCGGCGACGTGCTCGAAATCGGCATCCAACTCGCCGACGCCCTCGAAGCCGCCCACGCCCAGGGCATCATGCACCGCGACATCAAGCCGGAGAACATCTGGGTGGGCGAGAAGCTGCGCGTCAAGATCCTGGACTTCGGCCTGGCCAAGCTCACGCGCGAACGGCCGCCGCTGTCGACCGGCGCTGCCGACATGGCGGCGGCCGCAACCGGCTCCACGGTGGCGGATGGCCGGGTGCCTCTGCGGAACCAGCTCACCACGCCGGGCATGGCCATCGGCACCGTGTCGTACATGTCGCCCGAACAGGCGCGCGGCGAAGACGTGGATGCGCGCACCGACATCTTCGCGCTGGGCGCCGTGCTGTACGAGATGATCACCGGCCGGCAGGCGTTCGGCGGCAGCACGTGGGCCATCGTCTTCGACGCGATCCTGAACAGCGCTCCGGTGTCGCCAGTGCTCCTCAACCCCGAGACGCCGCCGCGGCTGGTGGACGCCATCGACACGGCACTCGAGAAGGATCGCGACCTTCGCTATCAGGACGCGGCCAGCCTCGAGGCCGACCTCAAACGCATCCGCCGCGACCGGGAGTCGGGCGCGGTGGCGAGTGTCGCCACGGTCGAGACCGCGGCGGCCGCCGCGGAGACCGTGGCGGTGCCGCCACCAGGCAGCAGCCAGACGAATGCCGTCGCCGTGCCTGCCGCGCCGGCCCGCTCGTGGCTGCTGCCGACGGTAGCGGTCGCTGTGATCGTGGCCGGCGGCTTCTGGATGCTCGGCAACCCCGGCGCGGGCGGCCCGGCCGGCGGTGTGGCCGCCGAAACAGAGCGGGCGCAGTCGCGCCTGGACGCGCGCGAGTCGATGGCGGCCGATGACCAGGCGGCCGCGGCCCGTGCACTGGCCGCCGCGCAGGCGCTGGCGCCAGGCGATGCGCAGGTGACGGAACTCGCCGCACGCCTGTCGAGCCCGCCGCCCGCCACCCCAGCCGCGTCCCCGATGACACCTGTCCCCGCGGTGGCCCAGCCGGCCCAGACAGCCGAGACGGACGAGAGGCGCGGCCCGGCCAGGCAGGTTCCCAGCCGTCCGAAAGCAGACTCGACGCCGGCGCCGGACACGCGCTCCGCCTTCGCGCCAGCCGCCGCGAGCGCCGCCCCGACGTCGCCATCCGCCCCGGTACGACCGGCTGTCACGGCAGGTTCGAGCGAACCGTTGGCGCCGTCGACCACCGGAACCGTAGCGGCTGCGCCATCGATGCTGGACCCGCCCCCGTTGAACCCGCCGGCGCGGCGCGACGTCGAACCCTCGCCGCCACCAGCCATGACGCCGGCCGCGCCCGCGCGCGAGTCGGACGAGGTGCTGGTGCGCCGCGCGCTCACCACCTACGAACGGGCGATCGAGGGTAAGGACGTGGCGCTGTTCCGCTCGGTGCTCCCCGACATCTCGGAAGACGAGATCCGACGCCTGCGGGCCAGCTTCGCGCAGATCGAGCGGCAGGAGATCGCGATCAAGGTCGAGCAGCTGACCATCACCGGCGACGCCGCCGAGGCCCGCGTGGCGCGCGTCGACACCGTCCACTCCGGAGGCCGCCCGCAGGCGTCGCGGTCCACCCAGACCATTCGGCTCGCGCGGCGCGCCGGCGGGTGGATCATCGTGGAACTGGGCCGCTGAACATGTCGAACCGAGGAGCGACGATGCCGAGACGCGTACTGTTAGCCCTTCTATGCCCGTTGCTCACCGCGTCGCCGGCCCAGGCCCAACAGCCGTATAACGTCGTGGTCCGCGTCGATCAGCTGACCCGGATCTTCACGGACCTCTACGGACCCGAGGGGCTCGTCGTCAACAGCACGGCGCCGCTCGCCAGCGGACAGCCGCATTCGGGCCGCTTCCGCGGCGCCTTCGAAGGCGAGGGCTCACAGTTCGGGCTCGCGCTCACCAATCAGCTCGTCTCGCTCCCTTACCCCACGCCGGCGGCCGGCTTCACCTATGAACTCGATCCGGCGCTCGGCGTCTTCACGCGGACGACGAGCGGCTTCGGTCCGATCTTGTCGGAACGGGCCGAGACGATCGGCGCCGGCCGGCTCTCGTTTGGGTTCGCCGCGCAGCGCCTCGTGTTCGACTCGATCGAAGGCCTGGATCTCGATGCGATTCCGGCCGTGTTCACCCACGAGCGGGCGGAGCTGCTCGGCGGGCGCGAGGACGTCATCACGACGGTGAATACCGTCGAAGCCACCGTCACGCGGTCCACGGCCTTCATTTCCTACGGGGTCACGAATCGCCTCGACGTGTCGATAGCCGTGCCGATCGTGACCGTCGACATGCTGGTGTCCTCGGACGCCACGATCCGCCGGCTCGGCACGACCGTGCCGGAGATTCACTTCTTTCGTATGGCCGACGACTCGGTGGGCGACGAACGCATCTTCACGGCGTTCGGCCAGGCGACCGGCATCGGCGACGTCAACCTCCGCGCCAAGGCCACCCTCAAGCGTGCGCCACACCTCGGGCTCGCCGTTGGCGTCGACGTCAAACTGCCGACCGGCGACGAGATGAACCTGCTCGGCACCGGATCGATGGCCGTGCAGCCGTATGCCGTCTGGTCGGCCGCGTATGGCGCCTTCTCACCGCACGTCAACGCCGGCTACCGCTGGAACGGCGCCAGCGTCCTTGGCGGCGGCCCCGGCTCAGACCAGGCACGCGACCTGCCGGACGTGGTGGTCTACAGCGCCGGCGGCGCGCTGGAGGTCCATCCCCGTGTCACGCTGGCGGTGGATGTGCTCGGCCGCATGGTGCCCGACTCACCCAGACTCGAGCGCACGGTCTTCACCGGGCTCGATGCCGCGGGGACGACCTTCAGCGACATCTCCTTTCGTCGCCGGACCCTCAATGAGCTGTCGGCGGCCACCGGGCTGAAACTGAACATCGCCAATCGGCTCCTGGTCAATGCCAACCTGCTCTTCCAACTGAACGCCGACGGACTGCGCGCCAAGGTCTCACCGCTCATCGGCGTCGAGTACGCGTTCTGACGCGCCGGCGACCGGGGCACCTTCAACCACTCCAGCGCGCATCGCGCTACAGGACGGCTAGCGCGGTCCGGCGGCAGTCGTGACGTAGGTCAGGGCGCCATCGCGTTCGATCTGCAGCACCACCGGCAGCTCCGGACGCACCTGCGCCATGCGCTGTGCCAGTTCGGCCGATGTCGCCACGGGCTCGCCGTTCACCGCGCGGATGATGTCGCCCCGTGCCAGGCCGTCGCCGCGGGCGTCGCCGTCGAGGTGCAGGAAGACCGCGACACCGGTGACCGGCCGCTCGCCGGACAGGGTGCCCGGCGTGCGGCTGGCGACCGGCAAGCCGATGATGCCGAGCGGCCCGACCACCTGACTCGTGAGGTCGACGAGGCCCGGCCGCGCGCAGTCATGATCGGGCACGGTGGCGGTGACGACAGTGGTGTGGGCGCGCCCGCCACGTTCGATGGTCACCGGCACCTCGTCGCCGTCGTCGAGGGCCAGTAGATGCTGCGTGAACGAGGCAATCGTCAGGTCGGCGAGTTCGAGGCCGCCGATGGCGGTGACGAGATCGCCGGGTTGCAGACCCGCCCAGTCGGCCGGACCGCCGCGCGCCACGTCGGCCACGAGCAGGCCGGGCGTGGGCCCGAGGCCGAGGCCGGCGCGCATATCCGCGGAGACGGATTCGGTCGTCAGGCCGAGACGGGCGCGATGCAGGTGACCGAAGGCGCCCAGATGCGGCACGGTCAGCGCCACGACGGCGGCGGGCACCGCGTAGCCGGCGCCGGCGTGGCCGTCGGCCGGGCACGTCGTCATGCCCACGAGCGCGCCGGAAGCGTCGACGAGCGGGCCGCCGCACGCCGTCGTCTCCCCGGCGGCGCCGGTCTGGATCCAAACGGTGGCCGCGCCGGCAGCGGCCGGCATGGCCACGGCATCGACCGTCGTGGCCGTCACGCCGGGCAGCGCCCCACCTGCACTGAGCGCGAACACGGTCTGTCCGTGCACGAGGCTGTCGGGAGTGGCCAGTGGCAGCGACGGCAGCGTATCGGAGTCGACTGCCAGCAACGCCACGCCGACCTCCGGCGCCACCCCGACGAGCCGTGCCGGCACGGTGCGCGCGGCCGCGGCGCCCGGGCCAGGCAGCACGACATCGACGCGCTCGGCGCCGGCCAGCAGGTCACTCGACGTCACGATCAGTCCGCCGTCGATCGCGAAGCCCGATCCGGAGAGCTGTTGATAGCGCACGCGTGGGTCGGCGCCGGTGAAGCCGGCCACCGGGCGATAGCCACGGGTCGTGACCCCGACCACGCTGCCGGCGCGCTCCCGGCGGAGTTGGGCGAGCTCCGGCCCGCTGAGCGGTTGCGCGGCGGAGCCGTCGACACTGGATTGAGCGGCGAGCGGAGCGGCGACGGCGAGCGTCGCCACGAACGTGACAGTGAGCAATGAACGCATGGCAGTGGCCAATCGGCAAGTGGCGGCGTGGCGTCGAGGGTAGGACGGCCCCTGCCGCCCGCCGGCCGGTGAGAATTCGTCAAGGCGCGTCACTCGTGACGCAAGGCATCAATCGGGTCGAGTTGCGCGGCCCGGCGGGCCGGCAGATAGCCGAAGAGCACACCCATGCCGGCGGAGAAGGCGAAGGCCAGCATGTTGATGCCGGGATCGAACAGGAACGGCACCTGCATGAGCGAGGCGAGATACATCGACGCGCCGGCGGCCACGAGCAGGCCGATGACGCCGCCGATCGACGACAAAGTCACTGCTTCGACCAGGAACTGGAGCAGCACCTCGCGCTCGAGCGCGCCGATGGCCAGACGCGTGCCGATCTCGCGGGTGCGCTCGGTGATCGACACCAGCATGATGTTCATGATGCCGATGCCGCCAACCAGCAGGCTCACGGCGGCGACCGCGCCGAGCAGCGTGGTGAGCAGCTCCGTCGTGCCAGTCATGGTGCGGGCGATCTCGCGGGTGTCGAGCACGTTGAAGTTGTCGTCGACGCCCTCGCCGATGCGGCGCCGTTCGCGCATCAACTGCTCCACGGCGGCCTTGGCCCGGTCGGTAGTGCCGCCGTCGCGAACGGCGAGCTGGATCTGACTGACGTCGTCGCTGCCGGCGATACGGCGGTGCAGCGTGCGCAGCGGCACCAGCACCGTGTCGTCCTGGTCGCGACCCATCGACGCCTGGCCTTTCGCCGTCAGCAGGCCGATCACCTCGCACGAGAACTGCTTGACGCGGATGGTGCTGCCGACGGGATTGGCGGCGCCGAAGAGCTGCGCGCGCACCGTCTCGCCGACGACGCAGACCGGCGCGCCGGACTTCTCCTCGGCCTCCGTGAAGGCCCGGCCGGCGGCCAGCGTCCAGTTGCCGACCGGCAGATAGTCGGCGGTCGTGCCGGTGACGGTCGTGGTCCAGTTCTTGGCCATGGCCACGACGGTGACGCTCTGGCCCATGCTCGGCGCCACCGCGCGCAGGCCGCTCACCTGTTCGCGCACCGCATCCGCGTCCGCGACCTTGAAACGCGGCGCCGGCTGCCCAGCCGAGCCCGGGCCCCGGCGCTGGCCAGGACTGATGATCAGCAGGTTGCTGCCCAGGCTGGCGATCTGTGCCTCCACCGACTGCGTCGTGCCGTTGCCGAGCGTCACCATCGTGACCACCGCCGAGACGCCGATGACGACCCCCAGGATGGTGAGGGTCGACCGCATCAGGTTGCGGCTCAGGCTCCTGAGCGCCATGAGGATCGTGGTCATGACCATCAGTGCACCGCCTCCGTGCCCGTGTCTCGCGCCACCTGACCGTCCACGACCTGGATCGTGCGGTCGGCGCGGGCGGCGACGTCGGGTTCGTGCGTCACCATCAGCACGGTGAGACCGCGGTCGCGGTTCAGCCCGGCGATCAGATCGAGAATCTCCCGGCCGCGGGCCGAGTCGAGGTTGCCGGTGGGCTCATCGGCAAACAGGACGTCTGGAGCGGCCACGAGGGCGCGAGCGATGGCGACGCGCTGCTGCTGACCGCCCGACAGCTCCGCCGGCGTATGCGTGGCCCAGCGTTCGAGGCCGACCAGCGCCAGCGCCTCCATCGCACTCTGGCGGCGGGCCCGGCCGCCGACCCCGCGATAGAGCAGCGGCAGTTCCACGTTCTCGAGCGCGGAGGTGCGCTTCAGGAGGTTGAACCCCTGGAAGACGAAGCCGAGATAGTGCCGGCGCAGCAGCGCCCGCTGGTTGCGCGTCAGGCGCTCGACGGCGACGCCGCGGAAGCGATAGCTGCCGGTGGTCGGCGTGTCGAGACAGCCGAGGATGTTCATCAGCGTGGACTTGCCCGAGCCGCTCGGCCCGGTGATGGCCACGAACTCGCCGCGCTGGATGGTCAGGCTGACGCCGCGCAGGGCCTGGAACGCGGCATCGCCCTGGCCATAGGTCTTGACGACGTTGGTCAGCGCGATGACCGGCTCGGCGGCCGGCATGACGGCGACCGGCGGCGTGGTCAGTTCGGTGCGGCTGAGGCTCATGATGTGGCTCCTGTCGTCGCTTCGGTGATGACCGTGTCGCCCTCGGCGAGGGCGCCGGACAGCACCTCGGTGGTGCTGCCGTCGGTGACGCCGGTGGTGATGGCCACGGCCTGAGCGGCGCCGTTGCGCAGCACCCACACCGTGCGCGTGCCGTCGGCCGGTGTGGTGGTGGCGACGCGGGTGGTGGTGCCGCGCGGCGGCCCGGGCATCAGGCTGCTCGACGAAGCCAGGGCCGCTGGCCGCGGCGGCCGCCGGCGTGTAGCGCAGCGCGGCGTTCGGCACGAGCAGCGCGGCCGTGACCGACGCGGTGGCAATCTCGGCCGAGGCCGTCATGCCGGGACGCAGGCTCAGGTCGTCGTTGGCGACGACCAGCACCGTCGCATACGAGACGACGTCGGCGGTGGTGGTGGCGCCGAAGGCCACGCGCGTCACGTGCGCGTCGTAGGTCCGGCCAGGATAGGCGTCGACCGAGAAGGTCGCGGTCTGGCCGTCGCCCACGCGGCCCACGTCGGCTTCGTCGACGGCCACTTCGAGTTCCATCTTGCGCAGGTCCTCGGCGATCGTGAACAGGGTCGCGACCTGCAGGGAGGCGGCCACGGTCTGGCCGGGCTCCACCGAGCGGTTCAGCACGATGCCGTCGATCGGCGACCGGATCGACGCCTTGGCCAGGCTGGTGCGGTCGGAGTTGACGGTGGCGCGGACTTCCGTCACCGACGCCACCGCGCTCAGCCGATCGGCGGCAGCCCGCGCCAGCGTCGCCTCGGCCGCGTCCATCTCGACCTTCGACGGCACCTTGCCGTTCGAGAGGCGCGACACCTCGCGGAGCCGCTCGACGGTGGCGGTCGCTTCGCGCACGGTGGCCTCCGTCTGCGAAACGCGCGCCTCGGCCGCGGCCAGCGTGGCTTCCGACCGCGTGATCTGGTCCTGCAGACGCGAAGTGTCGAGGCGGGCCAGCACCTGACCCTTCTTCACGACGGCGTTCTCGTCGACGAACACGGCGACGACGAGGCCCGAAAGCTCCGAGCCGATGTCGACCGTATTGGTCGGCTGCAGCGTACCGGTCGCCGACACCCGCACATGCAGGTCGCCGCGGGCGACCGTGGCGGTGAGGTAGGTCGGCGCGTTGGCCGCCGGGCTCGTGGCCCGGACGTAGCGCACGGTGAGGCCGGTCGCGGCAATCAGCGCGGCGCCGAGGAGCCAGGTGCGGAGGCGCCGGCGTCCGCTGCCGGCCGCTTCACCAGCCAGCAGGGCGGTG
The DNA here is from genome assembly GCA_963807405.1 of uncultured Acidobacteriota bacterium. Lineage (GTDB taxonomy): Bacteria > Acidobacteriota > Vicinamibacteria > Vicinamibacterales > UBA2999 > CADEFD01. Next base: position 14,677 of record CAWEBU010000001.1, read on the forward strand.
ACGTCGTCGTGGGTGTCAATCGTGGTGCTCATGATGTCGTCGTCTCCGTCGTCGTCGAGGGCGACCAGCCGCCGCCGAGCGCTCTGTAGAGCTGCACGAGCGCCGCCATCCGGTCACCGGTCGTGACCACGACGCTCTCCTGCACGCTGAGCACGGTGCGCTCGGTCGAGAGCACCGTCTGGAAATCGATGAGGCCGGCCGCGTATTGCGTCCGCGCCAGGCCGGCCGCCGTGCCGGCCGCGGTGGCCGCCGCCTCGAGCGCGTTCAGGCGATCGCGGCTGCGCTCGAAGGCGACCAGCGCGCGTTCGACGTCTTCGAGCGCCGTGAGCACCGTGCCTTCGTAGGTGGCGACCGCCTGGGCCTGCACCGCGCCCTGGGCGGCAATCTGCTCGCGGATGCGGCCGCGGTCGAACACCGTCTGGAAGAGGCTGCCGAGAATGGACGTCGCCACCGACGTGCCGGCGCTGCCGGCGCCCTTCAGCACCTCGGCGCCGACGCTGCCCGACAGCGCGAACGAGGGCAGCCGGCGGGTGTCGGTCTGCGCCAGCCGCGCCGTCTCCGCCGCGACGCGGCGCTCGGCCGCCTGCACGTCGGGCCGCTGCCGCAGCGTCTCGGCGGGAATGCCGAACGCCAGGCTCTCCGGCACCGCCGGCAGCGCCGTGACGGCAGTGAGTTCTGCCACGAAGGCGCCGGGCTCGGCGCCGGCCAGCGTGGCCAGCCGATACATCGCCTGGCGTGCGCTCGCTTCGAGCGTCGGGATGGCGGCCCGCGTCTGCTCGAAGTTGGCCCGTGCCTGTTCGACGTCGAGCTCGGTGACGAGTCCGGCCTGCGCCCGGAAGCCGGTCAGCTCGAGTGTCTCGGCCTGACTGGCGAGCGTTCCGCTGGGCCACATCGAGGCGCGCCTGCACGGTGCGCAGTTCGAGATAGGTGGTCGCGACATCGGCGGCGAGCGACACGTGCGCGCCGGCGAGGTCGGCGGCCACGGCCTGCAGGTCGGCGGTGGCGGCGTCGCGCCCCTTGCGGATGCCGCCGACGATGTCCGGCTCCCAGCTGGCGTCCAGACTGCCGCCGTAGGAACCGGTGGTGACATTGACGATGCTGGTCTGGCCGTCGAGGCCGAGGGCGCGCTGGCCACTCCGCCGCGCCGTCGTCGCACCCGACGCCGTCACCGTGGGCCACAGCGCCGCGGCGGCCTGCGCCTGCTGCGCCCGGGCCTGCTGCAGGCGCGCCTGGGCGACCCGCACGTCGGGGCTGCCGTCGACGGCGCGGGCGATAAGGGTCGTCAGCGTCGGGTCGGCGAGTTGTTCCCACCAGCGCGCGAGATCGGCGCGAGTGGCGGTGTCGGCGGCGGTGGCCGTCTGCCAGGACGCCGGCGTGACTGCCCGCGCGGCCGTGGCGGCGGCGCCAGTCGAGGCGCAACCGGCCAGGCTCGTGGCGAGTGCGAGCAGTGCGCCGAGCGTATGGAGGCGAGCCCGTGCCGTGCGTATGCGGGTGCTCATCGTGTTTTCTCCATACCTGAGAATACGAACGGCACCTTGCGCAACTCTGAAGGTCCAGGAGCGACGTCGCTTAAGAATCGCGCAAGGTCTCCTGGTCACTCTTGTCGGGATCTGACACGATGACGGCGATGCGCGTGCTTCTCGTCGAGGACGACGAATCCCTCGGAACGCAGGTCGCCGCCAGCCTGCGCGCGGCGGGCTATGCCGTGGAATGGGTCACGCGCGGCGACGAGGCACTGGCCGCCGACTTTGCCTCGTTCTCACTGGTGATCCTCGATCTGATGCTGCCCGGGGCCCACGGCTTCGACGTGCTCAAGGCGTTGCGCAGCGACCACCATCACGTTCCGGTGCTGGTGCTCAGCGGACGTCACGACGCCGCCGACAAGGTGCGCGGGCTGGAACTCGGCGCCGACGACTACCTGACCAAGCCCTTCTGGCCCGAGGAGCTTCTGGCGCGCGTGCGCGCCCGGCTCCGCCGCCCAGCCCTCGCCCCTGGCGGACACATCGTCGAAGTGGCGGCGCTGCGGGTCGACCTCGACGGCCGCGTGGTCACGGTGGACGGCGCCAGCGTCGAGCTCACCCGCGTTGAATTCGACCTGGTGGCGGCGCTGGCCAAGCGGCCAGGGGCCGCGGTGTCGCGGCGATGGCTGGCCGAGCACGTGCTCGATCCGGCGCGCGACGGCGGCGAGCGCACCTTGGATGTGCACATCTCGCGGCTGCGCCGCAAGCTCGGGGTGGCCGGGGCCTTGGTGGCCACGGTGTGGGGCGTGGGCTACCGGCTCAATGACGAGCGGGGCCAGGCGCCGTGACCCTGCGCACCCGCCTGTTCGTGTCGAGCGGACTGGTCGCCGTGCCGCTCGTGGTGGGGTCGTTTCTGCTCGATGAGCGGCTGCGGCTGAACTCGATGGAGGACGCTTTGCGTTCGGCCGTGGACAGTGATCTGGCGTTCGGACTCAAGGACCGCTGCGAGAGCGGCGTCGGGCCGCCGCTGGCGCCGCGGCGCGGTTCGCTCCCGCCGGGCGACGCGGGTGGCCGGGGCGCTCGTCCTGGTGGCGGCCCAGGCCCGCGTGGATACGCGCTGCACACCTATTCCGCCGACGGGGTGCCGCGGTCGGCCGATGCGCCGGCGCTACCGGCCGCAGCCGTGTCCACCTACTGGGCCGGCGTTGGGAGGGGCGTGCAGGTGCGGTTCGAGATCGGTGGCGGTGGGGACTGCGCCATCGGCCTGGCGCGTATGCCGCCCCGGCCGGGGCAGCTCCGCGACCAACTGGTGGCCGTCGCGCTCGTCGTCCTGTCGGTACTCGGCGGCGTGTGGATCGCGGCTGGTTCCGTGATCTCGCGGATGCGGCGTCTGGCCGACGACGTGCGGGAGTCGGCGGCCTCGACCTACGACCGGCCGGTGCCCGCCACTCACCAGGACGACGAGGTAGCGGCGCTGGCCCGGGCCTTCAACGATGCGGGCGCAAGGGTCCGGACTCAACTCACAGAGATCCAGGCACGTGAAGAAACGCTGCGGCAGTTCGTCGCCAACACCACGCACGACGTGGCCATACCGATGTCGGTGCTCCAGGGCCACCTGTCGAGCCTGGATGGCGCGCTGGCCAGCAGCGGCGACGCAGCCGCGGCCGCGGCCGCGCGGCAGCATCTGCACGACGCCGTCAAGGAAACCCACTACATGGCGTCGCTCCTCAGGAATCTGGCGGTCGCCAGCAAGCTTGGCGACGCCGGGGCGCCGTTGGGCCTGGGGCCGGTCGATCTCTCGTCGCTCGTGGAACGCGTCGTCGGACGCCACCGTCCGATTGCCCGCGCCACCAGGGTCGAACTCGACTACGCGGTGCCGGATGTGACGCTGATCGTCCAGACGGACGCCACGTTGCTCGAGCAGGCGCTCAGCAATCTGGTCGACAACGCCGTCCGCTACAACGTCGCGGGTGGGCACGTCGCCGTCGTCCTGGATCAGGTCGGCGCCGGCGGCTTCGTGTTGTCGGTCACCGACGACGGCGTTGGCGTCGCTGACGAAGAGCTTGCCCACATGACCAAGCGCTGGTTTCGCGGCTCCGAGGCGCGGACGCGGCGACCGGACGGAAAGGGCCTGGGCTTGGCCATTGCCGCTGAGGCGTGCGAGCGATTGGGGTTGTCCCTCACGTTCGGCCGACCCGCGGCTGGAGGGATGACGGCGGCCATTGCTACCGAACGCGCCGCGCCGTAGCCGACGACTTCAGGGGCCTTGGGTCTACCCTTGACCAGAACGCCGAAGGAACCGCTCGGCGTTGCCGCCCATGCCTGCGTCCAGTGTGTTCCTGAACCTCGTGGGCACTGTCGCCGACCTCGTCCAGGCGCCCTACGGGCGGTGGCTGCTGGCGAAGCTGGCGGCGATTGGCGCGGTTGGCGCATGCGGCGCCGCGAACTGGCGCCGGGCGCGCAAGGGGCGTCCTCCTGAACCCGCCACCCTGCGGCTCGAAGCCGCTTTCGCCATCCGCGCTGCGGCCATCACCGCCGTCCTCACCGAAACCGAGCACCGGCGCCCTCGCCGCCGCGCGGCTCGACGCCCAAGGGGAGTTCGATGGCGTTGCCAACCTCGAGAATGCGTATTGGGGGGCGCCCCGGGAGATCGAGGCCGAGTACCTCGAGCACTCACGCTTCCTGACGCGCCGAGAGCGCATCGTTCCGCTGGGGACAAAGGACGCCATTGACGCGGTCGTCACGCAGTATGCCGCCGCCTACGGGATTGTCCCCACGCCGACGGCCCACCATGACCTCACCTCCACCATCACCGTCAGGTGCGGTCCCGACCGCAATGCGGGTCCGGCAGGGTAGGATGCGAGCCATGCAACCGCCATATTGACTGCCATGGGTCCAGTGCAGCGGCAGCCAGAGGACATCCGACTGTGACCACCATCACCACGATCAACCCCGCCACGGAAGAAGCGATCGCGACCTACGCGCTGATGAGCCAGGAAGCCGCCTTCGCCAAGGTGGAGGCTTGCCACGTCGCGTTCCTGGAGTGGCGCAAGAAGAGCCACGACGAACGCGCGCCCTATCTTCGCGACATCGCCGGCGCCTTGCGCACGCATGCCGGAGAACTGGCTGCGCTGATGACCCGGGAGACCGGCAAGCTGCTGCGGGATGGCGGCCGGGAAGTGGAGCTGTGTGCGCAGATCCTGGAGTACACGGCCGACCAAGGCCCGGTGCATCTGGCCGATGAAGCGCGCAAGCACAGCGCCGGCAAGAAGTCAGGCGTCGTCGCCTTTTGCCCGATCGGCGTCGTCTACAGCATCCAGCCGTGGAATTTCCCGGTGTACCAACCGGTCCGCGTCCTGGCGTCCAATCTGATGGCCGGCAACGGCGTGATCCTCAAGCACGCCAGTATCTGCACCGGCAGTGGCCTGATGCTGCGCGACGTCTGCCTCGAGGCAGGGTTGCCGGAGGGCTTGTTCGACGTGGTGCTGGTCGATCACGACACCTCGGACGCGCTCATCGCGCACCCGCGGGTGCGCGGCGTGACGATGACCGGAAGCGACGCGGCGGGCCGTCACATCGGCCAGGCCGCCGCGAAGCACCTGAAGAAGTCGGTGCTCGAGCTGGGATCGAACGACGCCTACCTGGTGCTCGAAGACGCCGACGTCGAGCTGGCCGTGAAGATGTGCGTGCAGGGGCGCATCTACAACAACGGCGAGACCTGTGTCTCGGCCAAGCGGTTCGTCGTGACGGCAGCGGTCTACGAGGCCTTCGTCAGCGCGTTCGTCGAGCAGATGAAGGCCATCGCCATGGGCGATCCGACGGCCGAGAGCACGCAGCTCGGCCCCGTGTCGAGCAAGGAGCAGTTCGACACGCTGTCCGAGCAGGTCGCCCAGAGCATCGACGGTGGCGCCACGCTGCTCTGCGGCGGCATTCCCGACAAGGGCGTCGGCTATTACTTTCCAGCCACCGTGCTGGTCGACTGCCAGCCGGGAACGCCGGCCTACGACGACGAGCTGTTCGGACCAGTCGCGTCGGTCATCAAGGCCAATGACGACGCGGATGCCATGCGGATTGCCAACGACAGCCGCTACGGCCTGGGTGGCGCCATCTTCACCGAGGACGAAGACAAAGCCTTCCGGCTCGCCCGCGACCACTTCGACACGGGCATGGTCCGCATCAACTTCTTTGGCACGGCCGATCCCAACATGCCGTTCGGCGGCGTCAAGGATTCGGGATTCGGGCGCGAGCATGGCGGCTTCGGCATGAAGGAATTCGTCAACGTCAAGGCGATCTACATGTCCTGACGCAGGTGGTGGCCGTTCGACAGCGTTGCGGTGTAGGTGCCCCCGGGCATCGGGCTCACCCGCGTGATCAAGTCGAGATGGGCCAGCGTGCCGCGGCCCAGTCGCACGAAGCGTCGCGGATCGAGGCGGGCCTCGAGGGCATGCAGCCGATGGGTCACGGTGTAGCCGCCCCTGAAGCGGCCGGGGCGCGCGTCGGCAGCCTCAGAACCAGAATCGCGCCTCGCGCCACTTGAGCCACCAGGCCTTCGGCGGTGGCAGGCCCAGGCCCTCCTGCCAGCGCCAGAGCGCCGCCGTGTCGCCCGCCACGACCGCGCCGATCGACGCGGTGGGCGGGGGCGGCGACAACGCTGCCGCCCGCGCCGCCAGCCGCAGACGCGCCCGGGGCGTGGCCTCCGGCATCAGCATGAGCAGCGTGTAGACGTCGCGCGCGCGAGCCCGATCGACGAAACGCAAGTCCGCGGTGGCGCCGCTCTCGAAGGCGCGCACGCCCGTCCGGAACACCTCGTCGCCATCGTCGAACACGGCGACCCGCGGGGCCCGCCCCTCGGCCATTTCGCTCGACGCGCCTTGGGGCACGAGGCTTTCGCCGTGGCCGTTGCGCAGCTGCACCCAACCGCTCGTCACCCGCACCGTGGTCAGGTTGCCGGTGACGGTAAGGAAGAAGGCACATCCGGCATCGACGACCTCCCCAGCCGGCGTCGCGACGGCGAAGGTGCCGGGCGGCGCCCACACTTGCACGTCGAGGGCGCCGCGCCGCAGCACGAGCCGATGGCGGCCGCGGCCAGTGGCGCGGAGCGACAGGTCGGTCGACGGCTGCACCTGCATCGCGCCGATCCGAGCGATGCGCACCAGCGCGCCGGCCGCGGCCGTGGTGGTCAGCGGCTGGCCAACGCGGAGCGCGTCGTGCGGCGCCAGGGGCCCGCCGCCGCCGTCGGTCGCGAGGATCGGCCAGGGGCGGCCGTCGGCCCACGACAACTGCCGCACCACGAGCGCGGCGCCGCCACAGACCAGCGCCAGACCGGCAGCCACCGCCCAGACCAGGGGGCGGACGCGGCGGCGCGGCGGCGCGGCGACGTTCCGTGCCGACGGAGCCCGCGGGCCGAGGCGCGCCGCGTCGAGCGGTGTCGCCACCGGGTCGACGCGGAGGGGGCGCAGGCGCGACTCGATCGCGTCGACGGCGCCGTGTGTGCCGGCGGCCGGATCCCAGAGCGCGTCGCCCCACGCCTCGTGGCGATCGGTCATGGCTCCACTCCTAGTCGCGCGCGCAGCAGCGCGAAGCCCCGGTGCAGGTTGACGCGGACCGAGGCCGGGGTGAGCCCGGTCAGCGCGGCGATCTCGGGACCGCTGCAGCCCTCGACGAGCCGCAGCACGAGCGTCTCGCGATAAGCCTCGGGCAGGTCCTGGATGGCGGCGAGGGCCTGGCGCGCCGCCGCGATCACCAGCGGATTGGCCGCCGCCGACGCCGGCCCCCGCGACCCGTCGGGCCGGACCTCGAGCGACTCGGACGGCGGTGGTGCGGCGCGGTGGAAGTCCACGGCGCGACGCCGCGCGATCGCCGCGATCCAGGCGCCGAACGCCGCCGGCTCGCGCAGCGAGTCGAGCCGGTTCCAGGCGTGCACGAACACCTCCTGCATCACCTCGTCGGCATCGTCGCGGCCCGGCAGGCGCGCCAGCAGCACGCCGTGGACCAGCCGCGAGAATCGGAGGTAGAGCGCGTCGAAGGCGAAACGATCCCCGTCCCGCGCCTGGCGTACCAGCGCCTGGATATCGGACGAGTCTCGCGGGCCCTCCTCGCGCTTGGTCAGAAGTCGCCTTGTGGTTTCAGCCGGATGTCGAACGTGACCCGCTGCCCGCCGTCGACGACCTCGACGCGCCGGATGCCGCCGAAGGGTCCGAGCGCCGCGGCGTGCCGGCGGTCCGGGTCGGTCACGCGCGGATCATCGTCGAACCGCAATTCCTCAGTCCATTGGCGGCCGTAGGCCGTCGTCACGACGGTGAGGTGGATGTGCGCCGGCTCCCCGCTGCCGGGGTAACCGGCCGGGCGGATCGTGCGGAACTCGTAGCGGCCGTCCTCGTCGGTCTCGACCCAACCCTGGAGCCGCCACGGCCGCCCTGGCTGGCCGGGGCTGGAGTAAACGCCTGCCGCGTCGGTCTGGTAGGCGAAGACCACCGCGCCTGCGGCCGGCGTGCGCCCGTCGGGTTGCAGCACCCGGCCCGACACGACGAGCGGCGTGCCAGGCTCCGCTGGCGGCGCGATCCGCCCGGCCGGGACGAGGTCCGCGGGCCGGTGCCGCTGGGCCGCCGTCCACATGCGGACCCACTGCGGATCCTGATCGACGGCCCTGGTCGCGCGGGCCTCGATCCAGGCTGGACCAGCGAGCAGCAGGGTGAGGACGGCGAGGGTTCGCGATTGGTTGGTCATGCGGAAAGGACGCCACGGGCGGCGCCAGTGTTAACGACGAGGCCGGTCAGCTCACGGCCGGCTCCACCGCGGTCTGTTCGAGGCTCTCGAGCGCGGCCCGGAGCCGGGCGTCCGCTTCTTTCGCCACGGCCTCGACGTCCGGATTGTCAATCATCCCCATGACCGGCAGCGGGGCCATCGCGGCGACGGTCGACGCGCCGGGCGCGCGTTCATAGACGATGACGTTGCAGGGCAGCATCAACCCGATCTCCAACTCAGCGTGAAGCGCCCGATCGGCGAGCACAGGGTTGCAGGCGCCAAGGATGACGTAGGGGCGGAAGTCGCGATCGAGCTTCTGCTTGAGCGTGTCCTTCATGTCAATCGACGTCACCACCCCGAATCCCTGTTGCTTCAGCGCCTCGGTCGCGCGCTCGATGGCCACGGCGTGCGGCACCGGGAGTTCCACACGCAGGCCGTATCGTGTCTCTTCCATTTTCGACTCCTTCCACGTGACGTCCGATGATCGGCGAATTCACGCTGGCGGGATCGGCAGGTGCAAGACCCTTGCCTCATCAGATACCGGCCCGGCGATCGCCAAGAGGTCCCACGGACAGGCGACCGCGGGCGAGTGCCGCGCACCGGAAAATTCTCCCCTTGCGCGGAGTTCTCGGCTATTGACCGCCTCAGCCGCGCCGTTGGCGTCGATATAGCGGACCTTGGAGGTTGGCACCGCCCTTGCCCGTCGATTGGCTTCGGATGGGGGAGTCGATGAAAAAGTACCTGATGACGTGGCTCGTCGCGGCGACGCTGGCGGCACTGCCGTTGGTGGCCACACCAACGGTTCGGGCCCAGGGTGAGGCCAGGCCCAACCAGTTCTGGTGGCCCGACCAACTCGACCTGTCGCCGCTTCGGCAGCACGGCGCCCGGTCCAACCCGCTCGGCGAAGAGTTCGACTACGCCACGGCGTTCTCCAGCCTCGACCTCAACGCCGTCAAGCAGGACATCGCGAAGGTCTTGACGACGTCGCAGGCCTGGTGGCCGGCCGATTACGGCACCTACGGCCCGTTCTTCATCCGCATGGCCTGGCACAGCGCCGGAACCTATCGGGTCGCCGACGGGCGCGGTGGCGCCGGCGGCGGTCAACAGCGATTCGAGCCGCTCAACAGCTGGCCCGACAACGCCAATCTCGACAAGGCGCGCCGGCTGCTGTGGCCGGTCAAGCAGAAGTATGGGCAGAAGCTCTCGTGGGCCGACCTGATGGTGCTGACCGGCAATGTCGCGCTCGAGTCGATGGGCTTCAAGACCTTCGGCTTTGCCGGCGGACGCAGCGACGACTGGGAGCCGGACCTGGTCTATTGGGGACCGGAACAGAAGTGGCTGGCCGACGAGCGCCACAGCGGCGACCGCATGCTCGAGAACCCGCTGGCCGCCGTGCAGATGGGCCTGATCTATGTGAATCCCGAGGGCCCGAACGGCAATTCGGATCCCTGGGCGGCCGCGACGGACATCCGCGAGTCCTTCGGCCGCATGGCGATGAACGACGAAGAGACGGTGGCGCTCATCGCTGGCGGCCACACCTTCGGCAAGTCGCACGGCGCCTACCCTCCGGCCGAGTGCGTGGGACCCGAGCCGGCGGCGGCCGGCATCGAGCAGCAGGGGTTGGGTTGGGCGAACAAGTGCGGCACGGGCAGCGCGGGCGACACGGTGACGCAGCGGCCTCGAAGGCGCGTGGACTTCCAAGCCGACGACGTGGACCTCCGAGTACCTCACGAACCTGTTTGCCTATGAGTGGGTACAGACCAAGAGTCCGGCCGGCGCCACCCAGTGGATTCCCGCGGATGGCCAGGCGGCCAACACCGTGCCCGACGCGCACGACCCGTCCAAGCGGCATGCGCCGATCATGTTCACGACCGACCTCGCGCTGAGGTTCGACCCGGGCTACGCGAAGATCGCCAAGCGCTTCGCCGACAACCCGGAGGAATACCGGCTGGCGTTTGCCAAGGCGTGGTTCAAGCTGACGCACCGCGACCTGGGCCCGCGCGCGCGCTTTCTCGGCCCGGAGGTTCCGCGCGAAGACCTCATCTGGCAGGACCCGCTCCCCAAGGTGGATCATCCGCTGATCGACGCGAAGGACGTGGCGAAACTGAAGGCCACGATCCTCGCCTCCGGCCTGACCGTTCCCGAACTGGTCAGGACGGCCTGGGCCTCGGCCGTCACGTTCCGCGGCACCGACATGCGCGGTGGCGCCAACGGCGCGCGCCTTCGCCTGGCGCCGCAGAAGGACTGGGAGGCCAACAACCCGGCTGAACTGGCGAAGGTGTTGCTGCGTCTCGAGGGCATCCAGAAGGACTTCAACGGCCCGAAGGCCGGCGGGAAGAAGATCTCGACTCGCCGACCTGATCGTGCTGGGCGGCGGCGCCGCCATCGAGCAGGCCGCCAAGGAGGCGGGCTACGCCGTCGTGGTCCCGTTCACGCCGGGGCGCGCCGATGCGTCGGATGCGCAGACCGACGTGGCGTCCTTCGCCGCCCTCGAACCGACTGCGGACGGCTTCCGGAACTACTTCCGCGCCGGGCAGCGCCAGTCGCCGGCGACGCTGCTGGTCGATCGGGCCAGCAAGCTGACGCTCTCGGTTCCCGAGATGACCGTGCTGGTCGGCGGCATGCGGGCCCTGAACGCCAATGCCGGTCAGAGCGCGCACGGCGTGTTCACCGATCGGCCGGGCACGTTGAGCAATGACTTCTTCGTGAACCTGCTCGACATGTCCACCCAGTGGCGCAAGTCGGCCACGTCCGAGGGCATCTACGAGGGACTCGACCGCACGACCGGCACGGTCAAGTGGACGGCGACCCCGGTGGACCTGGTGTTCGGGTCGAACTCCGAGCTGCGCGCGGTGGCCGAGGTCTACGCCGCCAGCGACGGCCAAGAGCGGTTCGTGCAGGACTTCGTCAAGGCCTGGACCAAGGTGATGACCCTCGACCGCTTCGACCTCGAATAAGGGTTGACCGCAGTCCTGGT
>CAWEBU010000002.1:0-18063 GCA_963807405.1 uncultured Acidobacteriota bacterium
ACTCCGCCATCCTGGCCCCGGCCAGCCGTAACCACCGTGCCGTCACGACCGGCGCAACTCGGCGCGCAGTGCCGAGACCTCGGCGTGGAGGTCGGCGATGGCCTGGCCGACACCGCCTCCGGCGCCCTGCGCCTGCGCGTCGCGGCCGACGAAGAAGGTGGCGAGCGTGGCCGTGACGTAGCCGAAGACGCCGAAGGCGTAGAGCGAGAGGAAGACGCAGAGGACCCGCCCCTCCACCGTCACCGGCCAGTACGACGAGCCCATCGTTGTCATGATCATCGCCGTCCACCACAGGGCATCGCCGTAGCTGGCCAGACCGCCGTCGGGTGGTGACTCGAACGCGTACATCCCCGCGGCGCCCGCCACCGTCACGAGCAGCGTGAGCGCCGCCACATAGGCGAACCCGCGCCGGCTCAAGCTGGCGCCGAGCGCGCTCATCCCGCGATTGAGCGAACTGACGACCCGGAGCAGGCGCAGCCCTCGCGTGGCGCGCGCCAGGCGCAGTACCCGCAAGCCCCGCACGATGCGCACCGCGCGCAGCGCCGGGACCAGCAGCGACAGGGCCGTCAACCAATGGGTTCGGAGGTAATCCAGCTTGTGCGGCGCCAGGGTCAGTTCCAGCGCGAAGTGCAGGATGAAGACGATCCAGATGGCCAGGCCGAGGGTCTCGAACCACCGGCTCGAGCCCCCGACCAGCTCCACGACCAGCAGCGCCAGCCAGACGAAGGCCAGCGTCACCATCGGCCCTTCCAGCCACGACTCCAGCCGGAGGAGCAGCCGCTGCCGTTCTCCGGTCAGCGCGGCGTCGTGGCCCGCCGGCGCGTCCTCGGGGGCGGGACCCGGGCCGGTCATCGCAGACCCGGGGTTGGTCCCGTCGGCGCGACGGGCCCGCGGGGGGCTGGCGACGGCGCGGCCGCCGCGCTGCCCCTGATCCCGAACCCTGCTCCGAAGACGCGCCATGACCAGCTCCTATCCGGGATCAACCTCCGCCGCGCCGGCCGGCGCCGGTCACGGTAGGCCCACGGCGTCCCACTAAACGGAACGTCGCTTCCGTCTGCCGGTGGCCCAGGCTCGGCGTGTGCGCCGGGCCCGGTCGAGGTGGAGTAAGGCTACATCTCTGCCCGGGCAGGCCAAGCGTGGTCATCAACGACTCGACGATCGGCTTGGCCTCTCTGGCCTTGGCCACGGCGACGATCAAGTGGCCCTTGCCGTGCGCGTCGTCGGCATCATCCCAAAGGTCGGTGGCGGCCTCGAGCGACGACTTGGCGCCGTCGAGCGTGGCCTTGGTCATGCCCCGCGGCAACCGGCGCATGGCCTCCAGCTCTTCCATCTTGCCCTTGATCTGCCCGACCATCACCGGCACGCCGGTAAACGTGGCCCAGTCGGTCGAGAGCTGCGCTTTCCGGGCCGCGGCCGCTTCTGCTGCCGAGGTCAGGGTCCCGGTGGCCGCCGGCACGTCGGCGATGGCCCCGGCGTAATTCTCGTCGTCGAGCTTGGCCTTGACGGCCTTGACGGCGTCGTTCACCCCGGCCATCCGGTCTGGCGCGAAGCGTTCGATGTCCGGCTTGGCGTCGGCCACTGCCGTTTCGAGTCCGTTCACGGCGGCCTGGGCGGGCTCTTTCTCGGACGAACAGGCCACGGCCAGGGTCGAGGCGACGACGAGCATCAGCAGTTTCTTCACATTCCACCTCTTGGCCAGACCCGTCGACGGGACCAGGCCGGCCTCGTGTGCCCGGCCGTCGATTCGGCCGGGCGACCGACGCATTGCACTATCGGTACCACGGCGGCGGAGCGGCCGGTCAGCCCGGCAGGGCGCCGGGCTCGGCCGGCGGCTCGAAGGGCAGGGTCAGCGCCCGCCCGAACGACACCGGCGCGAGATATCCGGCCACGCCAACCGCGCCCGCCTCGGGCTCGGCCACCAGCCTGGTGCCGTGCAGGCGATCCCAGATCGACAGGCCGCTGGCGAAGTTGGAGTGGAGATGCTCCGGGTCGGTGGAGTGGTGGAGGGTGTGCATCCGCGGCGTGGCGATGAAGCGCGACAGCACCCGTTCGGTCTCGTCGCTGAGCCGCGTGTTGGAGTGGTGAAAGAGCACGCAGGCCAGGGTGAGCTGTTGCCAGAGCGCCAGCGCGCCGGGCGTGACGCCGATGACCACGATCTGCGCGGCCCGCCAGGGCACCGATGCCGCCAGTTCCCCGGCGTGGAAACGCAGGCCGGTCGTGGCATCGAGATCGAGATCGACGTGGTGCACCAGGTGGAAGCGCCACAACCACGGCGTGCGGTGGGTGAGCACGTGCCACAGATACAGCGTGTAGTCCAGTAGCAGGACGGCGATGAGGCCGCGCAGCCAGGGCGGTCCGCCCAGGGCATGGGTCAGCCCCCATCGCCGCCGCTCGACCAGGCGCGCCAGAGGCATCACCACCGGCATCTCGAGCAATTGCACGGTGGCCGCGGCCACGCCGGCCAGCGCCAGATTACGGGTGATGTGGCGCTGCGGCGGCTCGACGTAGCGGCGCGCCCGCCAGCGCCGCTCGAGGACGGCGACGATCACCGCGACCGTCAACAAGGCCGCGCGGTGGCGGGTCTCGATGCGCATCGGCCGGGGCCCCTACCGGGACTTGCCCCACAGCGCCTCGAGGCGCTGCGCCCGCCCGCAGTTCCACTTATAGAAGCGGTAGCGGACGGGATTCTTCGTGTAGTAGTCCTGATGGTAGTCCTCGGCGTCGTAGAACGTGCCCGCCGCCGCAATCGGCACCGCCACGGTCGTGCCCAACTGCGTGGCGATCTTCGCCTTCGACGCCTCGGCCCGCTGTTTCTGATCGTCGGACCGGTAGAAGATTCCCGGGCGATACTGATCCCCGCGGTCGCAGAACTGGCCGCCGCCGTCGACGGCGTCGACGTTGTGCCAGAACGTCTGCAGCAAGGTGTCGTAGCTGACCCGGGACGGGTCGTAGGTGACCTGGAGCGCCTCGGTGTGGCCGGTGCCACCCGACGACACCGCCTCGTAGGACGGATTCTCGGTGCGGCCGCCCGTGTAGCCAGACGTGGTGGTCAACACGCCGTCGATCTTGTCGAAGGCCTCCTCGACGCACCAGAAGCAGCCGGCAGCGAAGATCGCCGTGGCCGGAGCCGGCTTCCCGTCGGTCTGCGAGGTGGCCGGCGTCGTGACGGCGCTGACGGCGATGGCCAGGGCGACGGCGATGATGTAGCGGTTCATGGTGCGGACTCCTTCGGCGCGAAGCGCAGGGCTGCGCCGTTCAGGCAATGACGCTGGCCGGTCGGCGGCGGACCGTCGTCGAAGATATGACCCAGATGACCGCCGCAGCGGCGGCAGTGCACTTCGGTGCGCACGGCAAACAGGCTGCGGTCGATCGACGTGGCGACGGCATCGGGCAACGGCGCGGTGAAACTCGGCCAGCCGGTGCCGCTGTCGTACTTCGCCGCCGAGGCGTAGACCGGCAGGTTGCAGCCGGCGCAGTGAAAGACGCCGGTCCGGTGTTCGCCATCGAGCGGGCTGCTCCCGGCGCGTTCGGTGCCGCTCTCGCGCAGGATATGGAACTGCTCCGGCGTGAGCAGCCGGCGCCATTCGGCGTCGGTCTTGACCACCTCGAACGTTGCCGTGGTGTCCCCGGGAGGTGAGCCGACCTGGTCGGCCTGGGCCGAGCACCCGGCAAGCACCGTCGGGAAGCCGCCGCCAATCACGGCCAGAAACGATCGTCGATGCATCATGCGCCTCCGATCTGCGGATGCCCCTTCGCGAAGACGTCCATCGCTCTCCACACTACCGTACCCGACAGTGGCCGACGCGACCGGCATCGACGCACGGAGTCCCACGTCGACACGGCGTGGGGTGCGGCCGAGCTGCCGTCATGGCGGAGGCTCAGGAGATGCGCGATGATGTGCGGCATGGGTTCGCCGTGATGCGTCGTTGGCTGGTGTTCGGCCTGCTCGTGCTCTCGGGCATGGAATGGTGGCAGCCGGCCTCCCGGGCCCAGGCGCCGCCGCCGTGGCAGGCGTTTGTTGCCGCCGCGGGCAGCGACCGCCGGCAAGCCGAGGCCGCCCTCGACGACATCAGCGCCGGCTGGCGGAACGGCTATGCCTCGATGATCGTCGACGTGGCGCGCTTCCTGCCGTCGCCGCGCGGCGCGGGCGCTGGAGCCGGTGACGAAAACGCCGTGTCCGGACTGGACATCGGCGACGAGGAAGAACGGTCCGGAGCCGCCGGTCGCCGCTCCGATTTTCCTGCCATCGTCCGGTCGGCGCCGGGGGCCGACACCCGCCGCCGTCTGACCAGCTTTCTCGGAAAACACACGGGCCAGGGCTTCGGCGACGACCTGCGGGCGTGGCGGCGCTGGTTGTGGGCGCAGCCCTACGCGCCGCACCCCGACTACGCGTCGTTCAAAGCCGAGATCTATTCCCGGATCGATCCCCGCTTCCGGGCGTTCTTTCCGGCCGGCGTCGAGGCCCGCATCCGGCTCGACGAAGTGGACTGGGGCGGCGTGCCCGTGAACGGCATTCCGCCGCTGCGCTTTCCCGCCGCCATTCCGGCGGCCGACGCCCGCTGGCTGAAGGACGGGCACGTGGTGTTCGGCCTGGTGGTGAACGGCGAGGCCCGCGCCTATCCCAAACGGATCCTGGCCTGGCACGAGCTGGCCGTCGACCGGATCGGCGGCGTCGAGCTGACCATCGTCTTCTGCACGCTGTGCGGCACGGTGATCCCCTACGACAGCGTCATCGGCGCGCGCCATTTCACCTTCGGCACGAGCGGCCTGCTTTATCGCTCGAACAAGCTGATGTTCGACGAGGAGACCAGGTCGTTGTGGTCCTCGCTCGAGGGCGTTCCGGTCGTTGGCCCGCTCGCCACGAGCGGGTTCCAGTTGACCTTCCGGCCCGTGGTGACGACCACGTGGGGCGAGTGGCGGCGCGAACATCCGGCGACGACGGTGCTGGCCCTGGAGACGGGCTTCGACCGGGACTACTCGGAGGGCGCCGCCTACCGCGACTACTTCGCGACCGACCGGCTGATGTTCGACGTCCCGGGCGCCGACACGCGGCTGCGCAACAAGGACGAGGTCCTGGTGCTGCGCTCCGAGGTCCTCGGCGGCGCCACGCCGCCCACGGCCATCGCGGTGGCGCGCCTGCGGCGAGCGCCGGTGTTCGCCTTCGAGGCCGGCGGGCGCGGCTTCGTGGTCGTCACCTCGAAGGGTGGCGCCAATGCGGTCTACGAACGCGGCCCGCACCGCTTCGCCGCCGGTCCGGCCGGCGCCGTCACCGACGCCCAGGGCGAACGCTGGACCGCGACCGCCGATGCGCTCGTCGGGCCGGGCGGCCAGCGGCTGGCCCGCATTCCGGCCCATCGCGCGTTCTGGTTCGGGTGGATCGCGCAGCACCCCGACACGGTGCTGCTCAAGTAGCGGCGGCCCCTACCCGCAAGCCTCCGGCGCGGGTCCCCTGAACCCTCGTGGGCACGCGGCTCAGTAGTCGCTCAGCGCGCCGCCGGGCCGCGCCGCGCGAGCCGCATTCAACACGGCGACCACGTCGATGATTTCCTGCGCGATGGCCCCGTTCACCGGGGACAGCAGGCCCGCGGCGGCGAACCCCATGCCGACCAGACTGGCGGCCATGCCGCCGACGGCACTTTGCAGGGCGATGCGCCGCATGCGCCGGGCGATGTGGAGCAACTCGTCGACGCGTTTGAGCGAGGTGTCCATGACCACGGCCCCGGCCGCCTCCGCCGTGATCTCGCTCTGATGGCCGAAGGCCAGACCGACGGTGGCCGTGGCCAGGGCCGGCGCGTCGTTGATGCCGTCGCCGATGAAGATGGTCGGCGCCTTGGCCACCTCGGCGCGGGTCAACGCCACCTTCTCTTCGGGCGTGCACGGGGCGTGAATCTCGGTGATGCCGACCTGGTCGGCAAGGTAACGCACCTCGGATTCACGATCGCCAGACACGATGAGGATCCGGGTCAGGTGGTGGCGGGGGGCGAGATGCCCGATGAACGCCCGGCTGTCGGGTCGGGGCGCGTCGCGAAACCGGTAGGTGGCACCCGGCCTGCCGTCGACGAGCACCACGCACTCGAGCCCGGCGACCGGCGGCGGCAGCCCGCTGCCGACGCCCGCGGCCTCGGCCTGGCGGCGCCCCACGATTCGCACCGTCCGGCCGTCGACGACGCCTTCGAGGCCCTGGCCGGGCGGCTCGCGCAAGGCTGTCACCTCGGCGAGCACCAGGCGCTCGCGGGCGGCGGCCTGGAGGATGGGCCGGGCCAGCGGATGCTTGGAATAGCGCTCCAGGCTGGCCGCGAGGCGCAAAGTGTCGGCGTCGCCGGCTCCGGGCGCCGGCAGCCGCTCGACGAGCGTCGGCTGCCCGTAGGTGAGCGTGCCGGTCTTGTCGAGCACCATCGTGCGGCAGCTGTCGATGGTCTCGAGGATGGCGGGGTCGCGGACGACGATGCTGCGCGTGGCCGCCAGCGAGATCGAACCGATGATCGCCACGGGAATGGCAATGAGCAGCGGACACGGCGTGGCCACGACGAGCACGGCGAGGAAGCGCAGGGGATCGCCGCTGGCCCACCCGGCGCCAGCCGCGATGGCCAGCGCCAGCGGCGTATACCAGGCGCCGAGCTGGTCGCCGAGGCGGCGCAGCCGCGGCCGCCGCTGCTCGGAGTCGCGCATTACCTGCATGATGCGGGCGTAGCGCGAATCCACTGCCCGCCGCAGGGCGCGAATCGTCAGCGCCTGCTCGCCGTTGATAGCGCCGGAGAATACCTCCGAGCCCACCGCCTTCGGCATGACGAACGGCTCGCCGGTCAGGTAGGACTCGTCCATCACCCCGGAGCCCTCGGTGACCACGCCGTCCACCGGGCAGATCTCGTGCGGGAAGACGACGATGTGGTCGTCGATGCGGATCTCGTCGAGGGCGACGTCTCTGACCTGGCCATCGGTGCGCCGGTGCGCCGCCGACGGCATGCGCCGGGCCAGGGCTTGCAGCACCGACGAGGCGCGGCCCACGACGTGGCGCTCGAGCGCCGCCCCGCCCGAGAGCATCAGGACCACCAGAGTGCCGGCGAGATACTGTTCCAGCACGATCGAGGTGACGATCGAGACGCCGGCCAGCATATCGGCGCCGAACTGACGGCGCAGCGCTTTGCGCGCCAGTTCGGCCACGAGCGGCACACCGCCAGCGGCGAGGACGGCAAAGAGCGGCAGCTGACTGGCCAGCGCCGTTGCGCCGAGCGCCCACGCCGTCAGATGCGCGGCGATGCCGGCCAGGGCCAGCATGGCAATGGCGAGGTCACGGTTCCACGACCACCGCGAGATGGGCCAACGCATACGTGTCAGCTCACGCGCGCCAGGAGCGGTTCGGGCCCGGGCGCTGGCTCATCGGCCCTGCCCGCTCTGCACGTGCCCGGCCGCCGCCTCCGGCCGCGCTTCACGATTGGCGCGGGGATGCACGGCGAGCACCGGGCAGGCGGCCCGCCGGACCACCGCGTTGGTCGTGGATCCGAAGGCCATCATGTCGATGGCGCCGCGCCCGCGCACGCCCATCACGATCACGTCCGCGTTCCTCGTCCGGGCGGTGTCGAGGATCTGGGCACTGGCCTTGCCGTCGGCCACGATCTCTTCGCAGCGGCACCACTCGCGCACGTCGGGCGCGAGGGCCCCGCGCAGGAGGGCCTTCGCCTCGGCCTCGCTTCTCCGCCGGTACTCCGCGCCGTAGACCGTGCTGAAGGCGTCACGGGCCGGCACCGGCTCGATGACATGGAGCAGGATGAGACGGCCGTCGGTCTCCCGCACGAGCGACACGGCGTGGTTCACGGCGTCGATCGAGGACTCGGAGCCGTCGATGGGACACAGAATCCGCGAGAACAGTCCGTCGGCGCCGTCGCGGGCGTCCGAGGGCACGACCATGACCGGACAGGGCGCCTTGCGCATGACCTTCTCGGCCACCGAGCCGAGCACGAGATGCTCGACGCCGCTGCGTCCGTGGCTGCCGAGCACGATCATGTCGGCGGGCAGGGCTTCGGCCACGGCCAGCACCTCGCGGGCCGGATCGCCGCCGCGGAGCGAGACCTCGGCGGTCACGCCGCCGGCCCGGGCCCGCTCGCGCGCCACGGCCAGATCATGTTCTGCCTGCCGGCGCTGTTCCTCGAACAGCCGGACGTCGAGGAGCACCCCGTCGTAGGGCGATAGCGCCAGCGTGGGCGGATCGACATGCAGGAGGTGGAGGGTCGCGCCGTAGTAGCGGGCCAGCGCTGTGGCATGCGCTTCGGCTTTCATCGAGATGACGGAGAAGTCCGTGGGACAGAGGATGCGAGCCAGGGTGAGCATCGGGCGATCTCCTTTGGCGGCGCCGACGACCGCCGCCACGCGGTCCAGATCCAGGGGTTTGGCGAGCAGGCAGCGGACGCCGAGACGGCGCGCGTCCTCGAGGGCATCGGCGGCCCAGTAGGCCGTAAGAATCACGACCGCCATGGCGGGATGGCGCTGGCGCAGTCGTCTCAGCACCGTCAGGCCCGACATGTCGGGCAGTTTCAGATCGAGCAGCATCACGGCCGGAGCCGGCACCGTCTCGGCGGCCCGCAAGGCCGCGGCGCCGTCGGCGGCCTCGGTCACCGAGTGACCGTCACGGACCAGGCGCTGCACGAGGGCCCAGCGGAAGAGCGTTTCGTCGTCCACGACGATCACATTGGCCACGGCTTCGGTCCGGTTCGATCCAGAGCAACCCCCGTGCCGGATGGGACATCGACGAATGCGGCACCGGTTGGCCGGCGCCCGGCCCAGGAGGGGCCGGTGGGTGGGCAGTTGTTCCCATGCCTACGGAAGATTCCGGCCGGGGCCGGAGCGGCGTGGCCGCGGGCCGGCGGTCTCGGCTCGCCCCGCTGGCCCCTGTCTTGCTCCGGCGCTGGGCGGAGGGCACGATGTCAAGGCTCCTGGTCGGACTTGCAAGTGCGGTGCTGCTGGTGGCCGGCGGCTCCGCCGGCAGCCAGGCGCAGGATGCGGCCGACGCCGGGGCGCTCCGCGCGCGCGGGAGGGGCCTCGTGGTCTTCAGCGAGCGTTGTGCGAGTTGCCACGGGCGGAGCGGTCACGGCGATGGTTCCGCGGCCAGCCACCTGCCGGTGCGCCCCGCTGACTTGACGCGGCTGGCCGAGCAGAACGGCGGGGTGTTCCCAGCGGCGGCCGTGACGCGGGCGATCGAAGGCGCCGACCGCGCCCACCGGGGCTCCGGCATGCCCCTCTGGGGCGAAGTCTTCCGCGCCGACCCGGCCACGCCGGCGGCCGCGGTGGTCAAGGAGCAGATCGACGCGCTGACGCTGTATCTGGAGTTCATCCAGCGGCGGCGGCCACGCTGAGGCGCTTCTCGGCTGGCCAAGGCCCCGCGCCTCACCCCTGACGGCGGCTCCCGCGCCAGCGCCGGGTCAGCGCACGTGGCGGCTGACGACCAGCGTCGTGGCCCCGCCGAGCAGCCACGGCGCGTAATCGGCGAGCAGACGCTGGTAGTAGCCCGACGCCAGGAACACCTGCCCGTCGATGTCCCAGCGGTCGGCCACCGTGTAGAGCGTGGCCTGCACGATCCAGGTCGCCGCGATCCAGACGAGCGGCGCCGCCATCGCCATGCCGCCGACGGCCCGCCAGATCGCCACGACGTCCGGCGGCGCGGTGTCCGCGCCCACGGTGACCCGACCGCCACCGGCGGCGAGCAGCAGGGCCACGACCACCCATCGTCCGCGCTCGACGAGATGCGCCGCCACCCACCACGGCGCCGCGCCGGCCGATCCGGTCAGGCTCACGAGCGAGGCCAGCGCCGCCAGGACCCCGTCGACGGCCAGGGCCACCACGGTGGCCACCAGGAAGGCGCGCCCGGCGACGCGCAGGATCCCCCTCATCGGCAATGCCGTCCCAGGTGGCGGAGCACCCCTGTTCTTGTATCACGCCCGCGCCGCCGCCCGGGCAGCGGCCGGCGCACCCGGCTGTCGTGGCGGAACGCTCCCTGAAGCTCACGCGATCGGCCCATCCCGACCGGGAAGGCCAGGACCGGCTCGACGAACATCTCGGCCGGCGGCCTCTTCGGCCACTCGAACGGCGCGGAACCTGACCCCGGGCGCTCACTACGCGCTACATCGTGCGCCTGCTCAGCGATCAGGGCCGCGCCGACCCCGAGGCCGGATCTCTCAAGCCGCACTTCAACGCCGCCAGCTACAAGGCGAAGCGGCGGAAGTACTTCGTGTCGCCGGTGGGATGAGCCCGCCGCCGGGGGCACGCCGCGCCGTGCGTCAGCCGTGCTTGACGGCGATGGTCTTGAGGACGGTGAAGCCGAGCAGCGCTTCGAAGCCCTTCTCGCGGCCATGGCCGCTCGACTTGACCCCGCCGAAGGGCAGCTCCACGCCGCCGCCGGCGCCGTAGTTGTTGATGAAGACCTGTCCGCAGCGCAGCTTCCGCGCGACCCGGAACTGGCGGGCGCCGTCGCGCGTCCATACGCCGGCCACCAGTCCGTAGTCGGTGCCGTTGGCCAGGCGGATGGCCTCGTCCTCGTCGTCGAACGGCATTGCCGCCAGCACCGGTCCGAAGATCTCACGCTGGGCCAGCTCGCTGTCGTGCGGCACGTCGCGGAACAGCACCGCGGGCTGGTAGTAGCCGGCGCTGGCCGCGTCGGGATGGAGCGTGCCGCGGGCCATCACCGGGATGCGCGCCGCCTCGGCCTGCGCGATGAAGCCCTGCACCAGCGCGAACTGCTTCTCGTTCACGAGCGGGCCCATCTCGAGTTCGAGGGCGGGCGGGCCGGCCCGCAGCGCGCCGAACCGCTCGGCGAGCCGCTCGAGCACCGTCTCGTAGATCCCGCGCTGGACCAGCAGCCGGCTGCCGGCCGAGCACGTCTGCCCGGCATTCTGGATGATGGCGTTGACGATGGCCGGCAGCGCCGCCTCGAGGTCCGCGTCGTCGAACACCAGTTGCGGCGACTTGCCGCCGAGTTCGAGCGTGACCGGGCAGTGCCGCTGCGCCGCGGCCGCGGCGACCAGCCGGCCGGTGACCGTGGAGCCGGTGAAGGAGAGGTGATCGATACCCGGATGGGCCGTGAGCGCCGCGCCGGCTTCGTGCCCGTAGCCGGTGACGACGTTGAGCGTGCCGGCGGGGAAGCCGATCCCGGCGGCCAGTTCGGCCAGCCGGAGAATCGAGAGGCTGGCATCCTCGGCCGGCTTCACCACGCACGCGTTGCCGGCGGCCAGCGCCGCGCCCACGGTGCGCCCGAAGATCTGCATCGGATAGTTCCACGGGATGATGTGCCCGGTCACCCCGTGCGGCTCGCGGATGGTGAGCACCGTGTAGCCCGGCTCGTAGGGCAGGGTCTCGCCGTGCAGCTTGTCGCAGGCCCCGCCGTAATACTCGAAGTAGCGGGCGAGGGCCGCCGCGTCGGCGCGCGCCGTCTTGAGCGACTTGCCGGTGTCGCGCGCCTCGAGCTCAGCCAACTCCTCGGCGCGCTCGATGACGGCGGCGCCCAGGCGGGCCATGAGACGTCCCCGCTGTGCGGCCGCAAGGCGTCCCCACGGACCGTCGAACGTCTCGCCCACGGCCGCGCGGGCCGCGGCCACCCCGCGGGCGATGTCGGCAGAGGTGCCGCGGGCCAGGGCCCCGAAGCCCGCGCCGGTGCTCGGATCGACGATCGGAATCGTGTCGCCGCCGCTTCCCGCCTGCCAGCCGTTGTCGATGAAGTGCTGCGTCTGCATGCCGCGTCCATTCTCGCTCAACTGCCGAGGCCCGGCGGCCCAGGAGGCGTGTCCGGAGCCCTGGACCAGCAGTGCAGGGGCTGTTCACAAAAGAACAGCCGAGCCTGGCGGATCTGTCTACAGTCGTGCTGTCGGGGCTCCGCCCCGAGCGCCATCCGGGGCAGGCCGCGCTGCGAAGGCCACGCCCATAGGAGGGTCACGTGCTCGACACTTTCGTCATCGCCAATCGCGAGGAGCTGATTCGCCGCTGCCGGGCCAGGGTCGGGGCGCGCTCCATGCCGGCGCCGACGGCAGCGGAACTCGAATCCGGGATCCCGCAGTTCCTGGATCAACTGGTCGAGGCGCTACAGCACCGCCGGGAACCGCATCTGGCCATCGATCGCAGCGCCGCCCAGCATGGGCGCGACCTGCAGGGCCAAGGCTTCACCGTGTCGCAGGTCGTGCACGACTACGGCGACGTGTGCCAATCGATCACCGACCTGGCCGTCGAGACCGGCGTCCCGATCAGCGTCGCCGACTTCCGCACCCTGAACCTCTGCCTCGACGACGCGATTGCCAGCGCGGTGACGGAGTTCGCGCGGGAAGGCGCGGATACGGCACTGGACGACGCCGCCGGCCACGAGCAGCGCTTCGGGTTCTTCGTGCACGAGGCGCGCAATCTGATCGGCGCGGCCAGCATGGCCTTCGAGGTGCTGAACGACGGCGACGTGGGGGTGAAAGGCAGCACCGGGCGGGTGCTCCAGCGCAGCCTCGACGGACTGCGCGACCTCATCGCTCGATCGGTCGCCGAGGTGCGGCAGGGCCACCGCGTCCGGGAGCGGGTCCACGTCGTCGTCGCCGAGCTGCTCGACGACCTGACGCCCGCCGCCGAACAGGAGGCGGCGAGCCACGGCGTGCGCCTCACCGTGCAGCGCGGCGAGGCCGGGGTGGCGGTCTGCGCCGATCGGCGCATCCTCACCGCGGTGGTCGTGAACTTGCTGCAGAACGGCTTCAAGTTCACGCGGCCCGGGACCAGCGTCAAGGTGAGCGTCACCGCCGTCGAGGAGCGCGTGCTCATCGAAGTCGCCGACGAATGCGGCGGCATCGCCGAAGGCGTGACGCCGGCGCTCTTCCGCCCCTTCGAGCAGCGTCATGCCGATCGCACCGGGCTGGGCCTCGGGCTGGCCTTCAGCAAGTGGGGCGCCGAGATCAACGACGGCAGCATCTCGGTGCGCAGCGTGCCGACGCTCGGCTGCGTCTTCACCGTGGACCTGCCGCGGGTGCCCGCGCCGGACGGCAATCGCCCAGCGAACTCGGCTCAGGGTTAGCGGCCGAGCCGTCTCCGGGCCGTTCCATCGCTCGGCGAGGTCGGGCCTGGTCAGAAGCTCGCCACCAGGGCGAATCGCACGGTGAAGGGCTCCACCGGATGGAAGTGGATGCCAGTCACGCCGCCGCTCGGCTCCCCGCGCAGCCGCGAGGTGTAGAGGTAGTCGATGTCCGAACTCCTCGAGTCGAGGAGGTTCAGCAGATCGGCCTTGAGCCGCCAGGCGCGACTCACCTGGTAGCCGGCTTCCGCGCTGACCAGGTGCGAGGCTCGGCTGCGCACGCGGTTGTCGTCGCCGAGTGGTCGCGGCCCGAAGAGGCGATAGCGCAGGCTGCCGCTCCAGCGCGTGGCCGGCAGCACCACCACGCCGGCGCTGGCCACCCCTTCGATCGCGCCCGGGATGCGATCGCCCCCGGCGCCGCGGTCGGAGAACCGCGCCCGCGAGTAGGCGACGCTGGCATCGAGCGTCAGCCAGGGCGTCGCCCGGTAATCGGCGTCCCACTCGACGCCGACGCGGCGACTGGGCCGGCTGGCGTCGGTGGTGCCGGCATCGCCGACGAAGACCAGTTCCGAATCGAGCCACAGGCCCCACACCGCCATGGTGGCGTGCAGGCGCGGCAGGGCCATGGTGCGCAGCCCCACTTCGGCCCCGCGGGCCCGGACCAGCGGATCGACGGGCGCCACCGCCTCGCCACCGACCGGATCACGCCGGATGGTGGCGCCGCGTCCGTCGTTGCTGTGGAAGCCGCCGCCAGCGCTGGCATAGAGCTCGGTGCGCCGCCACGGGCCTACCGCGACCGTCGCCTTGGGATTGACGATGTGATCGGTGGCGACGCCGCCATTGGCGGCGTCGCCAGCCTCGACGTGCCAGCGATACAGGTCGCCGCGCACGCCGAACGTGGTGCGCAGGACGTTGGACCACTGGGTCTGCAGCTCGGCGTGGAGGCCGCCGCTCGTCTGGCCGACGGCGTCCTCGCGGACCGTTGACACACGTTGCCGCGCCGCCGTGCGATAAAGCCCGAGGGCGCCGACGCCGTCGCGCCGCACCTCGCCTCCCACGCTGACCTGCGAGCGGCGTCCGAAGATCGTCGCCGGCCGCGCGTGGCTGGCGCGGCCGCCGTAGGTCACCCGCGCGTCGCGCTGCTCGAACTGGTCGCCACGATCCGGATCGTCCAGGAAGTAGGTGAAGTTCGAGAAGAGATCGAGCCCATAGGCGAAGCCGTAGGCCTCCACGTGGGTGATCCCGGCGGCGGTGGCGCGCTGCCATTCGCCCATGCCGCCGGCCCGGTGCGTGGTGCCGCCGTTGGTCCGGTCGAGAAAGCCGAAGCGCGACAACTCCCCATCGTCCACCGCGCGGCGGGGTATCTGATCCGACGAGTTCCAGCGCGCCCGATAGGTCAGCGCCGTCACCGACCACCCACTCGTGGCCGTGCCGCGGCTGTAGCGCGCCAGACCGTTCCAGCGCCGCATCCCGTCGGGCCGGTCCCAGGGGCCGTCATTGCCCATGGCCTCGGCGGCCACGAGCAGATGCCCGCCACCCACCGGCGGGGAGGCGGCGGCGAATGCGCGGCCGTAGCCGTAGGCGCCGCCCTCGAGACGCACCAGCGGCGCGTCGAGGACGTTCACGTAGTTCACGCGAATCGAGCCCGCGGCGGAAAAGTCGCCGGACTCGGCGGCGTAGGTGCCCTTGCGGTACTGGATGCCGCTCACGAGTTCGGGAATGAGGAAGTTCATATCGGCATAGCCCTGGCCGTGTCCGTGCGTCGGCAGGTTGACGGGCATCCCGGCCACGTTGAGCGCCAGGTCGGTGCCGTGGTCGATGTTGAAGCCACGGAGGTAGTACTGGTTGGCCTTGCCCTCGCCGCTGTGTTGACTGACGACCATGCCGGGCACGCTCTCCAGCGCTTCGGCGGGCCGCCGGCGGGCCCGCTCGTTCAACTCCAGCGCGGTGATGACGCCGGTGCTGGCGGCATCGGCCGCGCCGACCAGTTCATCCTGCTCCGAGACCGTGGACAGGTTGCGGAAGGTGCTGCGGCCGCTGACCACGACCGAGGCGGTGGCCGCGACGTAGAGCGTGGCGTCGGCGGTGGCGACAGCGGCGGGGGCGACCAGCACGTTACGGCGCAGCAGCGTGACGAAGCCGGGAAGCGAGAAGCGCACGTGGTAGGCGCCGGCGGGCACCCCGTCGATCTCGTAGCGGCCGCTGGCCGCCGTGTGCGCCGCGAGTGGCCCCGCGCCGGCGGTGTCGAGTTCGACGCGCACCCCGGGCAGCGCCTGCCCGGTCGTGTCGAAGACCTGGCCCTGCACCCGGCCAGCCGCGGTCGCTTGCGCCGCCGCCGCTGGCGGCGCTGCCAGTAGCGCGGCCAGGGCCGCGCCGAATAATCCCATCCGACGACGTGCCGTCATCACACACCTCTGCTGCGGTGGCGCGCCGCGATGGGCGGCCACGGTTCCCGTTGAACTCGACGTGGGGAATCAGAGGAGCTGCGAGGGTGGGCCGCGGGAGGGCGGCTGGCGTCGAGCGCCGGCACGCCGTCCTTGCCGGAGGGCCGCGGGCGGCGGCGCGAGGGTCGTGGCCGGCCGGGGCAGGAACGGCGCGGGCGGTCCCTGCAAGAGCGCCAGGCCGAAGTGCGCGGCGCTCGCCTGACCATGGTCGTTCGCCGGGATGTCGCTGGACTCTGGCGCGTGGTCGTGCTCCTTGCCGTGGTCGTGGTCGGCACTCGGATCCGAATGCGGCGGCGACGACCGATCCGGCCCGTGCGTGTGGTCGTCGTCGTGCCGCGCCAGATGCGCCACCGGCGCAACCTGAGCGGCCAGCATGAAGAGGACGAGCAGCGATGGCCCGGCGATGGGGCGAATGCGCGCGAGGGTTCCGCAACCAGTGGACATGGCTCGTCGAGGCGCTAACCGACAGGGCCGGGCGGCCGCCGTCAGTTTATACGGCGCGGGGCGGAGATTGGTTTGGCGCGATCCGGGCCCAGCCGCTACCCTGGGACAAGTCGGGCCCGCCGCCGTGGCCCATTGGAGGGCGTCATCTACCCAGTGCTGTTCCGTATCGGCGAATTCGAGATCACGAGCTTCGGCGTCCTCGTGGCCATCGCGGCCGTGGCTGGCGTGTGGCTCTTCGACCGCGAGCGGCGGCGCTCCACGCTGCCCGAGTCCGCCGTCGATGCCGCCATGGCCGGGATCTTCGGCGGGCTGGCCGGGGCCAAGCTCATCTGGGCGATCGAGCACGCCAACGGGCAGGAGCCGTTCCTCGGTCTGCTGCTGTCGCGTGGCGGTCTGAGCTGGTTCGGCGGGTTCGCCGGCGGGCTGGTGGCCGGCGTGCTGATGTTGCGGTGGCGCCGGGTGCCCGTGCTGCCGGTGCTGGCCGCGGCCACACCGGCCTTGGCGCTGGCCCACGCCGTCGGCCGCATCGGCTGCTTCCTCGTGGGCGATGACTACGGCGTCCCGAGCACGCTGCCGTGGGCGGTGGCGTTTCCAGAAGGGTTGCCGCCGACAGTGACCCCGGTCCACCCGACGCAACTCTACGAGACGGCGGCGCTGCTGCCGGTGCTGTGGGTGCTGCTGCGATGGCGCCGCCAGGGCCGCGCCGATCGCTTCGTGCTCGGCGCCTACCTGGTGATGACCGGGTCGGTCCGTTTCGCGATCGAGTTCCTGCGCGTCCGCGAACCGCTGATCGGGCCGCTGGCGGTGGCCCACCTGTTGGCATTCGCCGCGGTCGTCGTCGGCGCGGTCATGCTTGCCGGCCACCGGGCCGCTCCGAACGGGCGGTAACCGGCCGGAGGCGCCCCGCTAGTTCCCGCCGGAGGCCCGTGCCCGCGGCATCTGGGCGACGATGCGGGTCACAGCGGCGTCGACGCGTTCTTCGAGCCAGGCCTGATTATCGACCGCGCCGTCGAAGTTCGTCTCGGCCCAGCCGCGCCACGCCAGCTTCTTGGTCTCCGCGTCGACCAGGTCCATGAGCAGTGTGCCGGCGTCGTAGACGAACGGCCGGCAGTCCTCGTCGCCGCAGTAGCCGGCGCGGCGATCGATGGCGGCGACGTCGAGGATCTCTTGCCTCACGCTGGCATGGAAGTGGACGACGACGTCGGGCGCGCCGGACGACTCGCGCGTGTATCCCTTGGCGGCCAGCGCGTTGTCGACGGCGGCCCGCACGCGCTCGTTGAAGAACGGGTTGCTGTCCAGCCGCGGATCCCCCGTCGCCACCGCCTCGACCGGCGCGAAGTCGTAGGTGCGATAGCGGCTCAGGTCGGCGCCGCGTTCCATGTACGAGTCGACACGAATCGGAAAGGCACAGGCGGCCGACGCCATTGCCACCAGAGCCAGCGCGCCGCATCGTGCCCATCGACCATACCGAGTCATCGTCTTCTCCAGGGGCGCGACGCGCCCGCCGTATCGTGCGCCGTTCATCAGGTGGCGGCCGCGGCCGCGCGCGTGCCGCTACTGGCGGGGAGGCAACCGCGCCAGCATCCGCGTGACCGCTTCGTTGACCTTGTCGGCCATGGTGTCCCGGTCGGCGAGCATGCCGGACACCGCGTCCTGGGCCCAGCCGCGCCAGATCACTTTCTGCGTCCGGGCATCGACGAGGTCCAGGACGATCGTGCCCGCCTCGTAGTCGCGCACCTCGCCGCCGTACTGGTAGGACCGATCCACGCTGGTCACGTCGATGCGCTGATCGATGTGGGCGTGATAGTGGATGAGCAGGTCGGCGGTGCCGGCCTCCCCAAGGGCATAGCCGCGCGTGGCCAGCTGTTTCTCCACCTCGCCCTGCAGGTGGTCCTTGAAGAACGGATCGGCGTCGAGCCGCGCATCCCCGGTAGGCAGCGCGTCGGCCGGTCCCCAGTCGTAGGTCCGATACCTGGAGAAGTCCACGTCCCGGTCGACATGGGAACTGACGGTCATCGCCGTGGCGCAGGACGCCGCGGTCAGGACCACGGCGGTCAAGGCGGCCAGGGCAGTCAGGGCGGCGCGCCCACTCACTCGTCGCATCTGCGGATCCCTCATCTCGCCTCCTGGAGAGCACGTACCTGGCCACCACGG
>CAWEBU010000003.1:0-511526 GCA_963807405.1 uncultured Acidobacteriota bacterium
CACGGCGCGCTCCAGATCGGCGATCTTCACGTGCTCGTGGTCGGTGTGCGCCACGTGGATGGTGCCCGGTCCGAGCAGGAGCGGCGTGCCCCACTTCGAGAGAAACGGCACGTCGCTGAAGTAGGCGAAGACCTCGGTCTCGTAGCCGGGCACCGTGTGCAGGCGCACGGCCGGCAGCTCGAGAATCTCCTGCACCTCGACCTTGCCTGCCACCGTCGCCGCCAGTGTCGCCCGCAACGTGTCGTGGTCGCCGACGGTGCGGAAGAACACCTCCGCTTCGGCATGCGGCGGGATCACGTTCGGCGCAACGCCGCCCTTGATCAGCCCGACCGTGTAGTGGGTCGTGCCGAGCTGGGGATCGGACGGCCAGCTCGCGGTGCGCAGGGCGGTCAGCACGTCGAGCAGTTTCTCGATCGCCGATTCGCCGAGCTCCGGATATCCGGAGTGCGCCGCCTTGCCGTGCGCGATGAGGCGCACGCGGAAGCAGCCGCGCGTCGCCAGGCCGAGCTTCAGCTCGGTCGGCTCGCCGTTGATGAGATAGCGCGACTGCGAGGCCACCGTGTTGGCCGCCTTGGCGCCGTCGCTGCCCCGCTCCTCGCCGGCCACGAACACCAGCCCGATGCGCGTCTCGCCAGCGGCCCGCAGCCGTTCGGCCGCCGCCACCTGCGCCGCCAGGATGCCCTTGGCATCACAGGCGCCGCGCCCGTGCAGGATGCCGCCGTCGACCCGGCTCGGGAAGAACGGCGGCACGCAGTCGAAGTGGGTCGAGAAGACGACGGCCGGCTCGCCGACGGCGGCAATCACGTTGATGCGATCGCCGGCCACCGGCTGCTCCAGCACCGAGTAGCCGCGCCCGCGCAGGTAGTCGGCGAGCACGCGGCCGACCAGGCCTTCGTGGCCGGTCGTCGATTCGATGTCGATGAGCGTGCGTGCGAGACCGACGACGTCTACCGGATCCACTGTTCGAGCTCCGTGCGGGTGTCGGTCTTGTCGTCGCGATACTTGACGATGACGGGGGTGGCGAGCGACAGGCCCCAGTCCTTGCCGGCCCCCACGTTGACCGAGCGCGCGCCGGGCACCACCACCGCGCCTTCGGGAATGACCAGCGGCTGCCCGGCTTCGGGCTTGATGATGCGCCCGTTCGGCAAGTCGTAGACCGGCGTGGAGCCGGTCAGGATCGTGCCGGCCGCCACCACCGCCCGCCGCTTCACGACCGCGCCCTCGTAGACGCCGGTGTTGCCGCCGATCAGCACGTCGTCTTCGATGATGACCGGCATCGCGCCGACCGGCTCGATGACGCCGCCGATCTGGGCGCCGGCGCTCAG
Source organism: uncultured Acidobacteriota bacterium (assembly GCA_963807405.1). Lineage (GTDB taxonomy): Bacteria > Acidobacteriota > Vicinamibacteria > Vicinamibacterales > UBA2999 > CADEFD01. The sequence continues at coordinate 1,326 of CAWEBU010000003.1, forward strand.
ATGCACGCGGGCGCCGATCTGCGCGCAGGAGCCGACCAGCGCGTGCGAGTCCACCATCGAGCCTTCGCCCACGTAGGCGCCGACGTTGATGTACATCGGCGGCATGCAGATGACGCCCTTGGCGACGTGGGCGCCGTCACGAATCGCCGAGCCGCCCGGCACGACGCGCACGCCCGAGTCGACGCCCAGCGGCTTGAGCGGCATCGTGTCCTTGTCGAAGAACGTCAGGCCGGCCGCCGACATGTCCTGCAGGTCGCCCGAGCGGAAGCCGAGCAGGATGCCCTGCTTGACCCAGGTGTTGACACGCCAGCCGGTGGGGGCGGCCGCGTCCGGCTCGGCCGAGCGTACCTGGCCGGCGCCGAGCTGCTCGCGCAGCTGCCGCCAGGCGTCCCGGGATTCCTGCTTGTCGGCCGCCGCGCCCGCGGCGAAGAGCCGTTCGATTACCTCCTGCAACGTCATCCGTCTCAGCCCTTCCCTGCCGCGGTCCGGGTCACGATCGGCAGGTCCAGCTCGCGCATCACGGCGAGCACCTTGTCCTTCGACGCCTGGCGCGGCGGCACCATCGGCAGGCGGAACTGCTCCTCGCACAGGCCCATCGTGGCCATCGAGAACTTCACCGGGCCGGGGCTCGACTCGCAGAAGTTGACCTGCATGAGCGCGAGCACGCGCTGATGGATGACGCGCGCGGCGGCGAAGTCGCCACGTTCGGCCGCTTCCACCATGTCGGCCATCTCACGCGGAATCTGGTTGGAGCACACCGAGATGATGCCGCGGCCGCCAATCGCCATGAGCGGCACCGTCACCGCATCGTCCCCCGACAGCACGAGGAAGTCGTCGGGCACGGCGCGCACGATGTCGGCCATCTGCGACATGTTGCCGGAGGCTTCCTTCACGCCGATCACGGTCGGGATGGCAGCGAGCGACGCCAGCGTCGGCGCCTCGACGTTGCAACCGGTGCGGCCGGGCACGTTGTAGATGACGATCGGCAGCGGCGTGGCGTCGGCAATCGCCGAGAAGTGCGCCAGCAGGCCCTCGGGCGTCGGCCGGTTGTAGTACGGCGTGACCGACAGCAGTCCGTGGGCGCCGGCCGCCTGCATCTCCTTGGCGGCGTGCACCACCTCGCGGGTGTCGTAGCCGCCGGCGCCGGCCAGCACCGGCGTCGTTCCGGCGGCTTCGGCGACCACGGCCTCGACGATCTCGCGGCGCTCGGCCGCGCTCAGGGTCGGCACTTCGCCGGTCGTGCCGCACGGCACCAGGAAGTGGGTGCCGTGGTCGATCTGCCGGCGGGCCAGGCGGCGAACGGCCGCCAGGTCGACGGCGCCGGTGGACGTGAACGGGGTGATGAGGGCCGTGCCGACCCCGGTGAACATCGTGCGCATGGTCAATCTCCAGAATTCGTGAGGAAGTCCCGCATCGTGAACCAGCCGCGACGCCCGATCAGCCAGCGCGCCGCTTCGAGCGCGCCGCGGGCGAAGACACCGCGATCGCGCACCTGGTGGGTCAAGGTGATCGTCTCGGACGGTCCATCGAAGCCGATGGTGTGGGTGCCGGGGATCGAGCCGGCGCGGGTGGCGGCGACGTCGATGCCGCGCCGGTAGCCGGCGCCGACCATCGCCTGCTGCAGCATCAACGCGGTGCCCGAGGGCGCGTCCTTCTTGGCACTGTGATGCAGCTCGTGAATCCAGGCTCCGAAGTCGGCGTGCGGCTCGAAGCGGCGGGCCGATTCCTCGGCCACGAGCGTGAACAGGTTCATGCCGACCGAGAAGTTGGCCGAGGCGAGCACCGCCGTGCCGGCGTCGGCCACCGCCGCCTGGAGCGCGTGCTCGTGGCTCTGCCAGCCGGTCGTGCCGACCACGACGTTGATGCCGCGGGCGGCCAGCTGCGGCAGGTTGGCCGGCACCGCGTGCGGCAGGGTGAAGTCGATGGCGACATCGACCGGCCCGTGGTCGCGCGCGCAGCCGCCCGGATCCTGTGTGGTCACGATGCCGGCCAGCTCGAAGCCGTAATCGGGTGCCAGCGCTTCGACCAGCCGTCCCATCCGGCCGTGGCCGACGAGCAGCAGGCGCTTCATGCCGACGCTCCGGCGCCGGCGAAGAAGGCCTCGTGCAGGCGGCCGAGCACGAGCGGCACATCGGCCTCGCGAATCACGAAGGTGATGTTACGCCGGGAGGCCGCCTGCGAGAGCAGCTTGACCGGCACATCGCCCACCGCGTCGAACACGCGGGCGACCAGCCGCGGTTCCTGCTTGAGCCCTTCGCCGACGGCGCACACGATGGCCATCTCGTGTTCGAGCGAGACCTCGGCGAACTCCGACAGCGCCTCGACGATGGCCGGCAGACGGCGGCGGTCGTCCACGGTGACCGACACGCTCACCTCGGAGGTGGTGACGACATCGACCGGCGTCTTGTGCCGCTCGAACACCTCGAACAGCCGGCGCAGGAACCCGTGTGCCATCAGCATGCGGGTCGAGGTGATGTCGACCACCGTGACGTGCTTCTTCGAGGCCAGCGCCGTCAGGCCGCGCGCGCTCGGCGGGCGCTCGGCGGTGATGAGGGTGCCCGGGGCCTCGGCGCGCCGCGAGTTCAGGATGCGGACCGGAATGTTTCTGGCGACGGCCGGCTGAATGGTGGCCGGATGCAGCACCTTGGCGCCGAAGTAGGCCAGCTCCGAGGCCTCGGCAAACGAGATGTGCGGCACGACCAGGGGCCGGGCGACGACGCGCGGGTCGGCCGTCAGCATGCCGTCCACGTCGGTCCAGATCTGGATCTCGGCCGCGTCCAGGCAGCTGCCGACGACGGCGCCGGAGAAGTCGGAGCCGCCGCGGCCGAGCGTCGTCGTCACGCCGTCCCTGGTGGCGCCGACGAAGCCGCCGAGCACCGGCACCTGGCCCTGGGCGAGCCGCGGACGCACGGTGGCTTCGAGCGCCGCCGTCGTCTCGGGAAACTGCGGGGCCGCCGCCGTGTGCTCGCCGTCGGTCACGATGACCGCACGGGCATCCACCCAGGTCCCGTGCAGGCCGCGGTCGGCGAGCGCCGCCGCCACGATCCGGCTGCTGAGGATCTCGCCGGTGGCGGCGATGGTGTCGAGCCAGCGCGGCGACACCTCCCGCAGGACGCCGAGGGCATCGACCACGCGCTCGAGCTCGTCGAATTCGCGGTCGATGTCGGCCCGCGCCGCCGCCCGCAGCGCCTCATCGGCGATGACACCCGCTACCGCCAGATGGCGCGCCCGCAGGTCGCGCAGGTTGTGGCCGGCGCCCTCGCCGTCACCCGCTCCGGCCTCGGCCGCCACGCCCAGCAGCCGATCGGTCACGCCCGACAGGGCCGACACGACCACCACCGGCCCCGGCGCGGCGTCCCCGGCGGCGATGTCCTTCTCGCGCTGCCGCGCCACGATGGCCGCCAGGCGTCCAATCGCCGCCTCGTCCGCCACCGACGTCCCGCCGAACTTCATCACTACCATGGTTACTCGCTCGCTTCGCTCGCTCGCTGTCCGCGGCTAGGGGCTGGCGGCTAGCACAGCCCCTCCGCCACCATCAGCTCCGCGTTGAGGATGGCGGCGCCGGCGGCGCCTCGGACCACGTTGTGGGCCAGGGCCACGAACTTCACGTGGAAGACCGGGCACTCGCGCAGGCGGCCGACCGAGACGGTCATGCCGTCGCCGCGGTCGGCATCGAGCCGCGGTTGCGGCCGGTTGGGCTCGTCCATCACTGCGATGGCCGGCACGGGGGCCGTGGGCAGCCCGAGTTCCTGCGGCCGGCCGCGGAATGCGCGCATGGCGGCGGTGACCTCGTCCACCGGCACGCGGCTGGCGAACTCGACCGAGACGGTCATGGTGTGGCCGTCGATGACGGGCACCCGGTTGGTGTGCGCGCTGATGACGACGTCATGCGGCTGGCGGCCGCCGTCGCTGCCGAGAATCTTCTGCGTCTCGCGCTCCATCTTGTCTTCCTCGCCGCCGATGTAGGGCACGACGTTGCCGAGGATGTCGAGCGACGGCACGCCGGGATAGCCGGCGCCGGACACGGCCTGCATGGTCGTCACGATGACCCTGGTGAGGCCGAAGCCGCGCAGCGGGGCGAGCGCCGAGGCCAGGACCACCGTCGAGCAGTTCGGATTGGTCACGATGAGGCCGGACCAGCCCTTGACCCGCTGCTGCTCGGCGATGACGCCCAGGTGATCGGCATTGACCTCCGGGATGAGGAGCGGCACGAGCGGGTCCATGCGGAAGTTGCGGGCGTTGCTGACCACGACATGACCGGCCGCCGCGAAGGCGCCCTCGACATCGCCCGCCACGGAAGCATCGAGGCCGGAGAAGACGATCTTCGGCCCGCGACCGGGCACGCACGCGTCGACAACGCGATCGGCGGCGCTGTCGGGCATCGGCGTGGCCAGACGCCAGGGCGCGGCGTCGCGGTAGCTCTTGCCCTCCGACCGCTCGCTGGCCGCCAGCCACACCGGCTTGAACCACGGATGCCGCGACAGACGCGACACGAAGTGCTGACCGACGACCCCTGTCGCGCCGAGCACGCCTACTTCGATTGATCGCTGCGCCATGAGTGTCTTGCCGTCCTTGTGAATGCTGAATGCCGACTGCCCTGAAAACACGAAACCCGCCACGCGCGGTTGGCGCTGGCGGGTTGCTCGGTGCCCGGGCGGACGAAACGTCCGAATCTAGGCGCGCACCTGGCTCTCCGCCGCAAGTCGCTTTCGCGACACGTACTTTCGAGCCGTGCGGAGGTAGAGAGCCGTCATCGACGCGTCAAAGTATAGGGGCCGGGCCGCGTGCGGGTCAAGCGCGCGAAGGGCCGAGAAGCGCCCGCGTCACGACGATGTGTCCGGCCAGCGCCACCACCACCAGCACGGCGGGCAGCCACACGTACGGCACGTGCACCACCCAGGTGTTGATGTGCCGGGGATCGTCACCGAAGGCCCGTACCATCGGCGAGGTCGCGATCGCGATGGCCGTGATGACGAGCAGGCAACCCAGTCCCCAGATGTTCCACGTCCACACGGCCGCCCGCGGCACCATGAGGCCGGCGCGCATGGCCACGGCCAGCACGAGCGCCCCGGCCCCGGTGAGGATGTCGTAGTTGTAGCCGGCGTAGGAGAGTTCCGGCGGCATGATGCCGACCACGGCGGCCCGGTGCATCACCAGTTCGAGCGGCAGCCGGAAGGCCTGGAGCCCGATGAGCACGACGAGCGGCACGCGAGCGGCGAGCATGCCGCCGGCCGGCGACACGCCGACGCCGATGCCCAGCGCCAGCACCGCGGCCATCAGCAGCGCCAGCGGCGGCGGCATGCGATCGAAGCGCGCCAGTGTCCCGGACGCGGCCAGCACACCGGTGGCGGCCATCCAGCCGGCGAGGAACAGGGCGGCGCTTCTCGCCGAGGCCGGGGCGTAGCGGCGCCAGATCCAGATGACGGCCGCCTCCACGGCGAGGGCCAGCCCGCCGATGCCATAGACCACGACGGCGTCATAGACGGGTGGCGCAACAGGAATCGAGGACATGCGGCAGGGGCGACGCCGTCAGGCGGTGAGTTCCCGGTTGCCCGTGTCCGGGATGCCGATCCAGGCGAGGGCGGCGAGGAAGAACGCGGCGCCGGTGACGGCGAACGCCGCCCCGAAGCCCTGGGAGCCGGCCATCGACCCGACCACGAACGGCGCCGCCGCGCTGGCAATCCGTCCCACGTTGTAGCCGACGCCTGCCGCCGTGGCGCGCACCGATCGTGGGATAGAGCTCGGCGATGACGGCGCCGAAGCCGCTGTAGTAGCCGGTGCCGAAGAAGGCCACGAACGGGCCGAGCAGCAGCAGATAGAGCGGCTCGCGCAGGTAGCCGTAGAGCGGCAGCAGCAGGCTGGCCATCAGCACGAAGCCGACATAGGTGCGCTTGCGGCCGATCGCATCGGCGAGGTAGCCGAAGCTGACGTAGCCCAGCCACATCCCGACCTGCATGGCGATCACGAACCACGACATGTCGGCCGACGAGAGGCCGACGCCACCGCGTTCCGGCGGCAGATTCAGGTAGGCCGGCACCCACAGGTTCAGCCCCCACCAGCCGAACAGGCAGCAGGCGTTCATCAGGATGATCATCACGGTGATGCGGGCACGCTCTGGCGTGAACAGCTCGCTGATGCGGCCCCGCGCCTCATGGGTCGTGCGGCGCCACAGTTCGGGCTCCTCGACCTTGCGACGGATCCACAGCGTGAAGAGCGCCGGCAGGACGCCCACGAAGAAGACCCCCCGCCAGCCCCACACCGGCATCACGAGCATGTTCACCACCGCGGCCAGCCCGTAGCCAATCGCCCACGAGCTCTGCACGAACGCCAGGGCCTTGCCGCGATGGCGGGCCGGAAAGCTCTCGGAGACGAGCGCCACGCCGGTGGCCCACTCGCCGCCCATGCCGAAGCCGAGCAGGATGCGGCAGATGGCCAGCTGCGGCACGTTCTGGACCAGCCCGCAGGCCGCCGTGAACACCGAGTAGATGAGGACGGCCGCCATCAGCGCCTTCTTGCGGCCCAGGCGATCCGCCAGCACGCCGAAGACGACGCCGCCGGCCGCGGCCGAGAGCAGGGTCAGGGCGCCGAGCTGGCCCGCCACCATCGTCGAGAGCTGCAACGTCGGGTCCTGGATGAGCGCGGCCAGCACCAGCGAGTAGAGCATCACGTCGAACGAGTCGAGCATCCAGCCAAGCGACGCGGCGACGAAGGCGTGTCGGGCGCGGCCGTCGGCGGCGCGCCACCAGGCGAACATGCCGCGGTCGTCGTCGGCCAGTGGTTCGGCGGTCGCGGTGGCTGGGGATGCACTCATGCGGGCCTCGTGCCGTCCGGCGCGTCCGGCGGCGGCCACACAGTACCACCGCTCCGCCGGGGCACGGGCGCGAAATCCCTGCGCTGCGCACGAGCGGCCCCGGCGGCGCTCCGCGCCGGCACGGCCGGGGTGCCGCCGTGGTCAGCGACGACCGAACACGATCAGGTGATCCGATTTCCCGCCCATGAAGAAGCGGGCCGCACCGCCGGCCAGTGAATCGGTCCCGGCGGAGGGCTCGAGACCGATGACCTGCGGATACCAACGCCCGCCACGCGTCACGAGCGCCGGGGCGCTCCAGCCACCGGGGTCGTCGACCCGGTCGTTGAACGAGACATAGATACCGCCCTGCTCCCAGGTGTTCGAGACGGCTTCGTTCAGCAGCATCACGTAGGTCTTGAGCACCATGTTCCAGTGAATCGACGGGCCCCAGAGCGCCTTCACGCCGGGCTGGGCGTCGTCCCAGCGGTTGGCGGCACGCAGGACCGGCGTGGCCAGCGGAAACTCCCACTCGACGGCGCCCGCGGCCGGGTCTTGATCGCCGGATTCTTCGTCTTCCCCGGCGACCGGCTGGCCCCCCCGGGTGGGCGGCAGCCACACGCCGTCGTCCCAGATATCCGCGCGACCGGCCGGCTCGTCGCGGTCGGCCCAGGCCAGGCGCGCCACCGCCACGCCAACCCGATCGACCGCCTCGGCATACTGGGTGTAGTAGAGGTAGGCGTAGTTGCGATCGGGATCGAGGACGACCGAGGCATCACCCACGCCGCCGACGAAGTAGTAGTTGCTCGTGTCGCACGCGGCCATCGACGCCGGCGTCTCGATGACCGGGCCGAGGTCGCGCCACGTCTGCCCGCGATCCTCCGACCGCGCCATCCCGATGCGCGGCCAGACCTTGCCGGACCCCACGCACACGACGTCCGCCCGCTCGTTGTGGTAGAAGCCGTACCAGGCGTCGGTGTCGCGAATCATGCTCTCGAACCACAGGCCGCCATGCGGGGCCGCGCCGTCGAAGCGCACGTTGCCGCCGTCGGCGAGCGCGCGCAGACTCGGCCCCCGGCTCAGTTCCGACCACCCCGCCACCGAGTTGAACATCGTGAGGGTCCACGTCCCGTCGAGGATCTCCCAGACCGCCGGGCTGTTCGAATCGGTGTCGTTGGGAAAGGCGACCGGCGTCGCCGCCACCAGGGCCGCATACGGAGCACCGGCGGTTTGGGCGTGGAGGCGTTCGCCCTGGGACAAGCCGAGGGACAAGGCGACCGCGGCGGTGGTCACTAAGAGGACGGACTGCCATCTGCGGAGGTCGAATCGAGGGCTGTTGGGCATGACGCCCGATGCCAAGCAATGGGTGTGCCTTTACATGCTTTACACGCGCCAGACAATGCATGACAGTAGGGCGCACGTGGAGACTGCCGCATGAGTTCGACTGGTCAGGCAAGCGATCGGCGTCGTGATGCTGGCACTGCTGATGCCGGCCCTCCCGCACGGGCAGGCCACTCTTCGCTCGCAGCTCGTCGGCCACTGGCGGCTGGTGTCCACCGAGCAGGTGCGCGACGGCGAGCCGCCCACGCCCTCACTCGGTGCCGACCCGCCGGGCATGATCGTCTACACCGCCGACGGACGCATGCAGGCGCAGCTCACGACGGCCACGCGCCAGAAGGTGCGGCCCGCCGACGCCAGCGCGGCGGAGGCCCGGGCGCTCGCCCGCTACACCGCCTACTTCGGCACCTTCACCGTGGACGAAGCCGCTCGCACCGTGACGCATCGGCGTGAGGGCACCTTCGCCCCCGGGGAACGCGACTTCGTGCGGACGATCGCCCTGTCCGGCAATCGCCTCGTGCTCACGACACCGCCGGTGACGGTGGAGGGCCGGACACGCGTCACGCGCATCACCTGGGAGCGGCTGCCGGCCGCGCCAGCCGCCGCCTCGTTCTCGGCGGCCGCACGCCAGCAGGTGGCCGGGACGTGGGAACTCGTGGAGCACAAGACGACGCTGCCGGATGGCACGGTGCGCCGCAACTTCGGACCGCAGCCGAAGGGCGTGTTCATCTTCCACCCCGATGGCCACACGTCGGTGCAGATCGTGAATCCCGAACGCCCGGCCGCGACGCTCGACCGCGCCTCCGACGAGGATCTGCGCGCCCTGCAGCGCACCTACCTGGCCTACTTCGGCAGCTTCGACGTCGATGCCGCCACCAGGAAGATCGTCGTGCATACGACCGCCGACCTCAATCCGATGAACAGCGGCGCCGACCAGGTGCGGTTCTACGAGTTCGACGGCGACCTGATGTATCTGCAGCCGGCCACAGCACCGGGCGCCCAGGTGTCGCGCATCACGTGGCGCCGGGTCCGATAGCCGGCATCCGGCGCGCCGTGGCGCGCCTGCTGCTGGCTGGCGCCGTGGCGACCGTCGCCGCCTGTGAGCGGGCCTACGACGGGGCCGGCGATCTGCGCGCTCAGCGCGTGGTGCTCGAACGCGAGGTGGAGGGCCTGCGCACGCTCGTGGCGCGACTCGAGCGCGGGGAGCCGCTGCTGCCGCCGGACGATATCGCCATCGCCGTCGATGAAGGGCTGGTGCGCGACCTGATCGTGGCCCAGCTCCCCTTCGCCACCGACATCGACCGCTTCCACGTGGAGCTCACCGGCGCCGACGTGCAGTTCCGCGGCAGTGCCACCGTGCAGTTGCGCGGCCGGCTGCACGTCCGGGACCAGCCGGACCTGATGGCCGCCGTGACCGTGTTCGGCGCGCTCGAGAACGTCCGGGTCGACGAGGCGTCGTCGACCCTGCAAGCGACCCTGGCCGCCGACCACCTGTCGATCGCCGAGAACACCGGCATCGCGCGCTACCTGAGCGGCGGCACGATCGACGAGGTGGCCCGCCTGGCGCGGCTGCAGCTCGTCGACCGGCTGCCGGTCATCCGCATTCCCGTCAAGGTGCAGCAGTCGATCGCGTTCCCCGGGCTCACCGACGGTGCGCTGCGCCTGGACGGCGCCTCCATGCCGCTCGAAGCGGTCGTGTCGCAGGTCGTGGCCGCCCGCGGGCGGCTGTGGGTCTCGGTGACAGTGACGCCCGGTGCGTTCGCGCCGCTCGACGTCGCCACGCCAGGAGTGGCGCCGAAGTGACCCGCACGCGGATCGTCCTCATCGCCCTGGCCACCGTCGTGCTGCTCGCCTCCGTGGGCGGGCTCGTGCTCTACCGTCGCATGCTCGCCCTCGATCGCGAGAACCGCGACACCGCCGAGGCTCTCAGCCAGCAGATCGTCGCCCTCGACAGCGAACGCGCCACGCTGCGCGCCACCCTCGAGACGCTCATCGCGCGCGATCCGTACCTCGAAGGCATGCCGGCCACGCCGGTGCGCGTGGCGGTCCCGACGAGCCTCGTGCGCGATCTGGTGGAGCGCGTGGTGGCCGGGGTGGCCGACCAGGTCACGCTGACGCTGTCGGACCTGAAGGTGCGCAAGACCGGATCGGTGCGCCGCGTGGTGACGCTCGGCGACTACGACCTGACGGTCACCGTGCACCAGGTGCGGGCGCGCCTGCACGCCGGCACGCCGCGCCTGACGTTCGGCAGCAACCGCGTGGCCATCGTACTGCCGGTCAGCATCGCCTCCGGCTCAGGACGCGCGGACGTGGACTTCCTGTGGGACGGACGGACGCTGGGGGGCGCCGTCTGCGGCGACATGCACCTCACGCAGGCGGTGACGGGGACGGTGGCCCCACGCGACTACCGGCTGCGGGGCGCCCTGCACCTGGAGGCGACCGACACCGAGATCATCGTGCGGCCGCAGCTGCCGCGGCTGCGCGTGCGGATCGACGTCTCTCCGTCGGCCACGTCCTGGGCCGCCGCGCAGAAGGTGCTCGACGACCGGCGCGGTCTGTGCGGCTTCGTGCTCGATCGCGTCAACGTCCTCGAAGCCGTCGAGCGGTTGATCGCGCGCGGCTTCAACGTGCGGCTGCCGACCGAGAAGGTGCCGTCGATGGCGCTGCCGGTGCGGGTCGAGCCGACCCTGCTCGTGGGCGGCGAGCCGGTCGCGCTCGGCATCCGGGTCGGCGACCTGACGATCACCGAGCAGGCGATCTGGCTCGGCGCCTACGTCTCGGTGAGCGTCGGAGCCCGGCCAGACGAGCCGGTAGCGGACCCGCCGTAGCCTCGAGCACGCATCCACATGCACGACGGCGTCGTGGCCGACGAGCAGCGCCAGCGGACCCGGCCCTTCCCTCTTTCGTCGGTGCGAGAAACGTGTTACCGATCTTGAGCAGCGCGCTGCCACGATCGCAGTCGATTTCCGTTTCCCCCGCGAGGCGCTCGGGGTCCGCCAGCGGGCGTGGCCTGGCATTTCACTTGCAGCACGCCTCTAGTCCCGTGAGTATCGCGACGTCGCTTGATGCGGCTGCCGCATGAAGATCGGAGAAACCCATGGTTGTATCGATTCGCAAGGCCCCGATGATGTCCCTGCTGATGGCGCTGGCGAGCGTGTTGCCCGCGGCCGTGCCCACTGCCAGTGCCCAGACCGTGACGGTGATGGCGACCGGCCTGAACAACCCGCGCGGGCTGGCGTTCGGCCCCGACGGCGTGCTCTACGTCGTCGAGGCCGGCACCGGCGGGACGAGCACCCTGTGCCTGCCCAACACCGCCGGACCCGGGACGCGCTGCTACGGCCCCACCGGCGCCGTGACCCGCGTCACCGGCGTCGGCGTGCAGGCGCGAGTCCTCACCGGCCTGCCGTCGGTGGCCCTGCCGAGTGGCGAGGAAGCGACCGGGCCACAGGACATCGCCTTCGGGTTCGGCCGGGCGTTCCTCACCATCGGCGCCGCCGCCGACCCGGCGTTGCTCGATCCGTTCCGCGCGGCGAACATCCCGCTCGGTCAGCTCATCCAGGTGTCGTTGCAGGGCCAGATCACGCCGCTCGTCGACATCGCCGCCTACGAGGGCACGGCCAATCCTGATGGCGGAGAGCGGGACTCGAATCCGTTCGGGCTCGAGCTGCTGTCGAACCGGGCGGTGATGACCGATGCGGGTGGCAACTCGCTCATCCAGGTGGATCCGACGCTCACGGCGTCCACCCTCGCGACGTTCCCGGTTCGGCTGGTCCCGGGACCGGGCGGCATGGACGTGCCGATGCAGAGCGTGCCGACGGGCATCGCCGAAGGGCCCGACGGCAGCCTCTACGTGGGCGAGCTGACCGGATTCCCGTTCCAGGTGGGCGGTGCCCGTGTCTACCGCGTCCCCGCCGCCGGCGGCACGCCGGTCGTCGTGGCGGAAGGATTCACCAACATCATCGACATCGCAATCGGCGCCGACGGCGCGGCCTACGTCCTGGAGCACGACGCCAACGGTCTGCTGAATCCTGGCGACACCGGCCGGCTCGTCAAGATCGGCCCGTTCGGTTCCCGGACCGAGCTGGCGGCGGGCGCGCTCGTGCGGCCCGGCAAGATGGCCATCGGTGCCGACAACAGCATCTACGTCACCACCAACAGCGCGTCCGTCGGGACAGGACAGGTCGTGCGGATCACGCAGTAGACCCTCGCCACGAGAGGCCCGCATGGGCGGGCCTCTCCACCTCTCACCCGGCGCTGGAGGTCGGCGCCCGCCACCACGGTGCCACGCCGCCAGCGGAGACGCCCTCGGCGCCGAGCGTGCCGCAGGTCGCCAGCGCCAGGTCGAGCGTGGCGTAGACCGACGCGCAACGCGCGCACAGCGCGTGGTCCGACATCGAGAACGGCACCTTGCGGTCGAGGGCGTCCTGCTTGGCCTCGAGCAGGTCGAGGCACACCCGCCGTTCATGATCGCAAGTGGAGTGCGTGCGCTGCGGCAGGCCCTCGGTGAGATACTTGCGCAGCTTCAGCCGCGCGCGGTGGACACGCGTCTTCACCGTGGCTTCCTTGAGACCCAGGATGCGTGCGGCTTCCGCGGTGGACATCTCGGCGATGTCGACGAGCACGAGCGACATCCGGAAGTTGAGCGGCAGTTCGGCGATCGCCCGTTTGACCGCCTCCTGCATCGCGGCGGAGGTGAAGGCCGCTTCCGGATCCGAGAGACGCGACACGTCGACGATGGGCCCGGAGGCCGGGGGCAGCAACTCGTCGAGCGGCTCCATCACCGCCGGTTCACCGGCCCGACGCCGGTGACGGCGCCGGCAGACGCGGGCGGCGATCGTGTAGAGCCAGGTGGCGGGATCGGACCGCCCCTCGAACTGATGCCACTTGCGGAAGGCCTGCAGCAGCGTATCCTGCACGACATCCCGCGCCGCATCCCGATCGCGGCAGAGGACGACGGCCGAGCGGTAGAGCCGCGGCGCCAGGCGTTCGGCGACTTCCTCGAATGACGGTTGGGGGGCCGGCGTGGCGCTCATCCCCTGCAAGCTTAGCGCCGATTCCCGGCACGCCGCCGGCCGCCCGTGATTACCTCGTGGTCAGCCCGTGCCCTTCAGGATGCGATTCCAGTAGAACCACGGAAGCACGTGCTTCTTGAGCTGGTACATCGACCAGCGGGGCTTGGCCTGGTCGAACGGAAACGTCTCGAGCGGCTGGTTGTTCCAGTCGAACTCGGCGAGGATGAGCTTGCCGTAGCCGACGATGAGCGGGCACGACCCGTACCCGTTGTAGCCGGCCTGGGACGCCTGGCCATCGAGGGTGCGCAGCACGTTCTCGACCACCACCGGGGCCTGCTTGCGGACGGCGGCGCCGGTCTTGGCGTTGGGAGTGTTGGTGGCATCACCCAGGCCGAAGACGTTGGCGAAGCGGGTGTGCTGCAAGGTCTCGCGCGTGACGTCGAGCCAGCCCTTGGCATCGGCCAGCGGACCTTCGCGGACGGCGTGGGGCGCGCGCTGTGGCGGAGTGACGTGCATCATGTCGTAGGGCTCGACCACCTCCTTGGGCTCGCCGTCGCTGCCGGCGGTGCGGAACACGGCTTCGTGACGCGCCGGCCTGACCTCCACGAGTTCGTGGTGGAAGTGGGTGTCGATACCGTAGTCCGCGACGACCTTGTCGAGAGCCCGCGCGTACTTGGCCACCCCGAAGATCACGGTACCGGCGGTGAAGAAGCCCACCCTGGACGCCCCGAGGAGGCCGCGACGCCGGAAGTTATCGGCCGCCAGGTACATGATCTTCTGCGGCGCGCCGCCGCATTTGACCGGCGTTCCCGGACTGGTGAAGAGCGCGCGCCCGCCGCGGAAGTCCTCGAGGCACGTCGCGGTGTAGAGGGCGTTGCCGAAGCCGTAGTTGCTGCAGACGCCGTGCTGGCCGAGCGCCTCGGTCAGGCCGCTCACCCCGTCCCAGTGGAGTTCGATCCCCGGGCAGACGATGAGCACCTCGTACCCGACCGCGCGCTGCGGCGTCACCACGCGATTGGCGTCCGGCTCGAAGGCGGTCACCGCCTCCTGATACCAGCGGACGCCGGCCGGCATGACGCTCGCTTCGGGTCGGGCCGTGCGCCGGTTGTCGAAGTCGCCCCCCGCCACGAGCGTCCACGCCGGCTGATAGTAGTGGGTGTCACTCGGCTCGATGATCGCGATGTCGAGCCCAGGACGGCGGCGGCGCAGTTGCGCGGCCACGGAGATGCCCGCGTTCCCGCCCCCGACGATGACGACCGTGTGCGTGTTGCCTGTCATACGGGCACTCCTCGGGAATCGGATCCGTCAGCCGAGCAGCACCGGCAGGCGGGTCCAGAGAATCAGCAGGCCGGCCGAGACGAGGAAGACCGCGAAACCCCGCTGCAGCTGGCGCTGAGGGATCACCGCGCCGGCCTTGAGTCCAATGACGCTGCCGACGATACCGATGGCGATGAATCGCGCGATGAGCGACCAGTCGAGCACGGTCCCCGCCGCCAGCAGGGCCGCCTGCGATCGCCACAGTCCGACCAGCGAGTTGGCGGCGATGATGAGCAGGCTGGTACCGACCGCGCGATGCATGGGCAGACCGGCCAGCAGGACCAGCACGGGAACGATCAGGAAGCCGCCGCCGACGCCGACGAACCCGGTGAGCACCCCGAGGCCGGCGCCTTGCGACGCCAGCAGCAGGTCGTGGGCGAGCGTGCGGCCGCCGGCAGGTGTCGCCGGCGCGCGCGGCCGCCACATGAAGATCGCGGCCATCAGCATGATCACCGCGAACACCAGCAGCTGCGTGGCGCCCGTCACGAGCGTGGAGAGCCACGCGCCGATAAACGCGCCAGCCATGCCAGGGATGCTGAACTGCAGCACCGTACGCCAGTCGACGCGGCGTTGCAGCGCGGCGGTCAACCCGCCCACGAGAGCGACCGCCCCGACGATGGCGAGCGACCCGGCGATCGCGACTTTGTCCGGTTGATGGACCAGATAGACCAGGACCGGGACGGTCATGATCGAGCCGCCCGAGCCGAGCAGGCCGAGCATGGCGCCGATGGCCATCGCCCCGGCCCAGGCGGCGGTTGTCACCGGCCGGCCTTGGCAGTGCCCGCGGACGACTCCCACCCGGCGAAGGCGCCGTCCACGTGCACCACGTCGTAGCCGCGGCTCGCCAGCAGCGCCGCCGAGGCCGCCGCGCGGGCGCCGCTGGCGCAGTGCACGAAGTAGCGGCTGTCCGGCGGCAACTCGTCGAGGCGGCCGCGCAGCCGGGTGTGGGCGATGTTGAGGGCCCCGGGCACGTGCCGGTCGCGGTGCTCGGCGCCGCTCCGGACGTCCAGCACACGGGCCGAGTCCTGGTGCCGCGCCACCTCGAAGGCCGCCATGTCGATCGACGGCACCGTCGCGAGTTCACGTCCGCCGGCCTGCAGCGTGCCGACGACTGACGACGGCGCCCAGCCGACGATGCGGTCGTAGCCGATGCGCACGAGTCGGCGGACGGCATCCTCGACGCGGTCGTCGTCGATGATGAGCGCCACCGGGGCGCCGGCCGCCACCATCGAGCCGACGATGGACGAGAAGGACCGGTCCATCGGGGCGTAGAGCGATCCCGGCACATGGCCGGCGAAGAACGCCGCCCGCTCGCCACGCGTATCGACCACGGTGGCGTCGCCGGCCGTGGCCAGCGTCCAGAGCTGCTCGGCGGAGAGCTGTGGCGGCTGCGGCAGCGACCCGAGGATCGGCGGACCCACCTTGTTCAGCCGCTTCATCTCCGCGAAGTAGAGCGGGGGCTCCGGCTGGTCAGCGAGAATGAAGGCCGTGAACGGCTCGGCGCCGTCACGCGCCTTTTGCAGCGCGGGGGAGTTGCGTCGTTCGTAGCCCACCGTCGTCGTCGGCACGGCTCCGAGCGCCTTGCCGCACGCGCTGCCGGCCCCGTGCCCCGGCCAGATCTGCAGATGGTCATCGTAGGCGGCAAGCCCGTCGAGCGAGGTGTGCAGACGACGAGCCGCATCGTGCATGACACCGGTGGCGCCGAGGGCCGACTCGAGCAGGTCCGGCCGCCCGACGTCGTTCACGAAGACGAAGTCGCCGGTGACGAGCGCCATCGGGGCGGTGGCGCCGCCGCCGCGATCGGTGACCGTGAAGGTCAGGTGTTCGGGCGTATGGCCCGGGGTGTGCCAGGCACGGATGTCGATGTGGCCGATGGAAAATGTGTCGCCGTCGTGCAGGAACGTGGCGGCGACGCCGTCGTCGGCCGGCCAGCCGTAAGTCCAGCCCTCACCGCCTTCGGCGGAGAGGAACACCCGCAGGCCGGGAACCTTCGCCGCCAGCTCGCGCGCGCCGGAGAGGAAGTCGGCGTGGATGTGCGTTTCCGCCGCGGCAACCAGGCGCAACCCTTCGCGTGCCGCGAGTTCGAGGTAACGATCCACGTCGCGCTCTGGATCGATGATGAGGGCTTCGCCCGTGCGCTGGCAGCCGATCAGATACGCGTTCTGGGCCAGGGAGTCATCGACAATCTGCCGGATCAACATGAGGGATCTCCGAGATCAGTGCGGCAGCCGGTGCTGCACGCGGGCGTAGGCATAGGTGCCGGCCAGCGCGGCGAGCAGCGGCACCAGGTAGATGGTGTGGCCGGCGCCGATCAGCGTGAAGATCGGGCCAGGACAGGCGCCGAGCAGCCCCCACCCGAGGCCGAACGTGAACCCGCCCAGCCAGTAGCGGACGTTCATCGGTGTTCGCACTTTCGGTGTCGTGGCGAAGGCAGATCCGTCGAGCGCCTGTGGCGACAGCAGCCGCACCACCCGCGAGCCGAGCGCGGCCACCGCGATGGCCACGCCGATCACGCCGTACATGTGGATGCTCTCGAACCGGAACATCTCCTGGATGCGGTACCAGGAAAGCACCTGCGACTGAATGAAGACCAGACCGAGGCCGGTGCCGGCGGCGAGGTAGCCGAGCGCGGCGAGGAGGCGGAGGTGCGCGGCCGGCTCCCGGGTGGCGCCATCCTGCTCCACGCGAGTGTCCATGCGCCGCGCCGCGGGCAGGGCGGATTCTACAGCACCCATGGCCACACCACGTGCGTCACCAGCAGCCCGCCGGCGAAGAAGCCGAGGACCGCCAGCAACGAGGGAAACTCGCCGGCCGCCAGGCCGCTGATGGCGTGCCCCGAGGTGCAGCCCCCGGCCCAGCGGGCGCCGAAGCCCACCAGAAAGCCGCCCCCGATCATGGCCAGCAGACCGGGCAGCGTGCCCAGGGCCTGCCAGCTGGTGATGGCCGGTGGCACCACGCCGCTCAGGTCGGTGAGGCCTTCACCGCGCAGGAACGTGAGCGTGTCCGGCGACAGGCTGGCGGCGACGTCGGGCGAGCCCCAGAGCGTCGTGGCCAGGAACCCTCCGAAGGCGAGGCCGCCCATGAAGAGCAGGTTCCAGCCACCCTCACGTTTCCAGTCGTAGCGAAACAGCGGGAGCGAGGCGCCGGCCGCGGCGCACAGGTGGCGGAGGTTGGCCGAGACGCCGAAGGGTCGGGCGCCGATCACGAGCAGGACGGGCACGACCAGGCCGATGGCGGCGCCGGCCAGGTACCACGGCCATGGCGCGGTCGAGAGGTCAGGAAGGAGGGGCACATGGGTGAGAGACCCAGGCGAGCCGAAAGGTTCCCGCCGATGACTTCAAGACCGGTGTGCCTGAGATACGGACTGGGAATCACCCGGCGTCTATCGGAACCACACCGGCTCGAATGCGCCGGGCGGGTAGCCGTCGGGTAGGACACCGTGCCGGATCAGGTGCGTGGCTACCCGGCCCATCGCGTCGGATGCCATGGCCGACCAGCCGTTGCCGACGGCCACCGTCATCCGCTCGTCCACCCGGCCCAGGTACGGGTTGCCGTGCCGGTGGGTGCGGGTCAGGATGCACCGCTTCGAGTGGCAGTCCTCCACCGCGAGGCCCGGCATGATCGCCCGCAGCGCCGCCAGCATGGTGCCGACGTGCGCCTCGCTGTCACCAGTGCGGAACCACTGCCGTACAGCTTCCAGATCCGACCGAAGTAGAGGTCCGCCGGCAGGTTGCAGCCCATCTTCAGGTAGTGACGCCCGTCCGGGTAGCGGAGGGGCGGAGTGGCGTAGATCCCCTCGACCTCGGGCGTGTCGATCTCGTAGAGCAGCGAGGGCAGCGCCCGCAGGCGCGCCGCTTCCGCCGCACTCACGCGGGCGAGGATGACCGTCTCGCTCTTCAGGATGAGCGCCGGCGGGCGGGAGACGAGGCGCGTGAGGTTGGTGAACGCTCCGGCTGCCACGAGGACCTGCCGCGCCTGCAGGCGCGTGCCGCCCGCGGTCACGATCGTGATCGCGCCCGGGCCGTCGCGCAGCTCGGTCACGCAGTCGCGAATCACGATGCCGCCGCGCCGCTCGATGACGGCCAGTTGCGCCCGGATCAGCCGCCGCGGGTCGATGTGCCCCGAGGGCGACGTCTCGAACATGCCGGCAGAGAGTTCCGGGAAGGTGAAGTCCGGAAACGCCCGCGCCAGATCGCGCCCGCTGTCGTAGAAACGCGCCTCGATGCCGTGCGTCCGTGCGATGGCAGGCGCCGCCTGCCGAGAGAACGACGCGTTCGCCCTCCAGGCACAGGTGCTTGGCGGCCGCGCAGCCCACGAGCCCCTTGCCGACGACGGCCGGATCGAACGTCAACGTGCGGAACTCAGCATGGGACTCGACCGGTCTTCACACGACCTGGACGTGGCCGCGTAACTCGGGGCTCACCGTCTGCTGCGCCCGCACGTGCTGCATGAGCGCGTCGACCGCGTTGACACCCACGGCTCGTCGCTCGCCGCCGGCGGTCGGCGGCACCGCCTGGGCGCCGAGGAACGCCACCTCGACAGTCTCCCCATCGCCCAGCCGGTCGCCCTGCACCGTGAGCTGCTGAATGCGGTGCCGGCCGGGTTCTCGAGCTTGAGCAGCACTTCGATCCCGCGGCTCCGCTTCAGATAGCCGCCCTTCTGTTCCCACGGATCGCTGGCGAAGGTCGACTCGATGTTGTCCTCGAGCAAGGCGCGGAGCTGGCGGCCCGTCAACGTCACGACCGACACGTGCGGATTGGCCGGCACGATGTTCCACAGGTCCCACTCGGTGAGCGGTCCGGCGGCGATCGGCGCGCCGTAGCGCCAGCCGTTCGAGAGCGCCACGACCGTCCCGGCGGCGGCCGCCGTGGCATCCAGCAGCAGGTTGTCCATCGTGGATTCGAACATCGCGTAGCGATGGAGGGTGCAGGTGGTGTCGCCGATCACGTTGGCGCGCGCCTGTGCGAAGGGCGCCAGGCTCTC
Organism: uncultured Acidobacteriota bacterium; assembly: GCA_963807405.1. GTDB lineage: Bacteria > Acidobacteriota > Vicinamibacteria > Vicinamibacterales > UBA2999 > CADEFD01. Next base: position 20,763 of record CAWEBU010000003.1, read on the forward strand.
GGAGACCAGGGCCTCCATGTCGCCATCGAGCGCCAGGGCGTCATCGACGGGCACGAGCGCGTGCGACCAGTCCGCGAGTCCGTCGCGCCCGACCGTCAGGTCGAGCCGGCCGACGAACGAGCCGTGGGCGCCCGACTGCATGATGAGCGTGTCGTTGACGACGACCGGCACGTCGAGCCGATTGTGGGTGTGGCCGCTCACGAGGACGTCGATCCCCGGCACCGCCGCCGCCAGCTTGCAGTCTTGCGGGAACCCCAGATGCGACAGCACCACCACGAGCTGGACGGCGTGGTCCTGGCGCAGTGACGGAATGAGCGCTCGCAGCTCCTCCTCACCCATCGTCAACTCGACGGCCGCGCGCTCCTCGGGCGGCAGCAAGTGCACGGCGAGGATGGCGGCGAGTCCGATCACCGCGATCGTGACGCCCCCGCGCTCGACGATGGTGAACGGAGCGAATGGCTGTCTCGGCGCCCGTAGATGGCAGTTCGCCGCCAGCATGGGATACGGCAGGCGGGCCGCGATCTCGCGCACGCGGTCCAGCCCGTAGGCGAACTCCCAGTGGAAGGTCATGGCGTCCAGCCCCAGAGCGCTCACAGGCGCAATCAGGCTGTCGCCGCGTGTCCGCACGGCGGCCATGGTGCCGTGGAACGTGTCGCCGCTGTCGAGCGCCACCACGGCGTCGCCGGCCTCGCGTCGCACCTTGCCGAACAGCGTGGCAATCCGCGCCACGCCACCGCCGGCGCGCAGCTCGTCTGTCATTACCGAGGTCGAACATCTCGGGATGCGGCGCCAGATAGCCGTGAAGGTCGTTGATCTGCAGGAGAGTGAGGTGTGCCACGGGCGTCCTAGTGCGGGAGTCGCGATTGCAATGCGCCGTAGAGCCAGGTGCCAGCCACCGCGCTGAGCAGGGCCACGCTCATGGACGTCAGGCCGACGCCGATCAGGGCGAAGATGGGTCCGGGGCAGGCACCGAGCAAGCCCCAACCCAGTCCGAAGATGGTGCCGCCCAGCCAGTAGCGAGTCCCCAGTGCGGTCATCTCCTTGTCCGGAATCACGATCGCGTCGCCGTCGATGGTGCGAACGCCGAGCCACCGCAGCACCGGCACGCTCAGTGCCGCCACGCCCAACGCGCTCGCGATCACGAGGTACATGTGCGCGGACTGGAAGCGGAACATCTCCTGGATGCGATACCAGGACAGCACTTCCGACTTCACGAAGACGATGCCAAGCAGCACGCCGGCGGCGACGTACAGCATCAGGTAGCCCACCGACGGCATCGCCGCTGGTGGCGCGGCGGGAGTCCTCGCGGGCCCACCAACTCCAGAGGTAGAAGGACGCGTCATGGTGGTCACAGCAGCCTCGGCAGGATCACGTGGGTCATCAGCAGGCCGCCCGCGAAGAAGCCGAGGACCGCGATCAGGGACGGCAGCTGAAACGTCGCGAGCCCCGTGATGGCGTGGCCCGACGTGCAGCCTCCCGCCCAGCGAGAACCGAAGCCCACGAGGAGGCCGCCGGCCCCGAGCGCCAGCCACCCCCTCCACGAGGCCAGCGCTTCCCATCCGAAGAGCTCGCGTGGCGCCAGCCCGGACAGGTCCTGGAGGCCCAACGCCCGCAGGTCCTGCTGCGTGGCCGGCGAGATCGCCACGGGTAGCCGTCGGGCAGGAGCATGGTGCCGGCGAACAGGCCGCCCATGACCACGCCGAGCACGAAGAGCAGATTCCAGCCGCCCTGCTGCTTCCAGTCGTATTCGAAGAATGGGATCCCACTCGGCACGGCCGCGGCACAGATGTGCCGCAGACTCGATGAGATCCCGAACGTCTTGCCGCCGATCAGCAGCAGAATGGGCACGGTCAAGCCAATCAAGGGGCCGGCGACATACCACGGCCAGGGTTCATGCAGGAGGCTGGTCATCACTGCTCGTTGGAATCCTTCATGTCACCATCTTGGCGTGCGCGGCGGGAACGCGCAACGTCGTCGCCTGTAGCCCGATGTTGAAGTGGGACACGGCGTGGAGGTCGCTGCGTGACGCCGCCTGGCTACCCCGTTTCCGGTTCCACGACCTGGAACCCCGGCAGCCACGGAGGCGCGGACGGGAACGCGAACGGCGATGGCCCTGACCGCCCAACGGGGTTCTGACATCCCGCTGGTCGTGGCACTCGCCGAGGGACCTACGTCACAGTCACGGCACAGTTTGCGTTTGGCGGGATCGACGCCCTCCGCTAAACTGTCGTTTCCACTTGCACGGAGAGATGTCCGAGTGGTTGAAGGAGCACGCTTGGAAAGCGTGTGTACGGGTAACCGTACCGTGGGTTCGAATCCCACTCTCTCCGCCACACTCGCTGCGCGAGTGTGGCCATCGAGACTGGGCTTCAGGCAGGCGCACGTCGGGCAGGCCCGACGTGACTCGGCACGAATCCCTCGGTCCGCCACATAATGCGCGTTACGAGTGTGGCCATCGAGACTGGGCTTCAGGCAGGCGCACGTCGGGCAGGCCCGACGTGACTCGGCACGAATCCCACGGTCCGCCACATAATGCGCGTTACGAGTGTGGCCATCGAGACGGGCTTCAGGCAGGCGCACGTCGGGCAAGCCGACGTGACTCGGCACGAATCCCACTCGGCCGCACGCTTCGGTGCCCGCAGTTGGCCGGCGCCACACCCACCCGAGGATTCGTGACCCGCCTGTACACCATCGTCGTTGTCATGCTCTTCGCCCTGCAGGTCGGCTCATCCGCGGCCGCCGCCCAGACACCAGCGGCGGCGCTCGGCGCTGCCGAGGAGCAGCTCGCCACCGCGCTCATCGCGGATGACACCGCCACCTTCGAACGCCTGCTCGCGCCGGAGTTCGTCCTGCGCGGCGCCCCTGATGTCGACCGCGCGACCTGGATCAAGAACGCCGTCGACATGTGCTGGGGCGACGGGTTCGAGTTGTCGGACCTGGCGGTGCGCAGCCAGGCCGGCGACACCGCCATCGTGTCGCTCGTGATGACCACCTTCCAGGATCCGGTGACCTGCGAGCCGGCCATCATCCGCAGCCTGCTGACCGATGTCTGGCAGCGCGGTCCCGACGGCTGGCGGCTGGTGCTGCGGCATTCCGGGCCGGCCGGCGGCTCGGTCGGTCAGCAGTTCGCGCAGCTGGCCCCGCCGCCACCGCTGTGGGAACGGGAGATCGAGTTGTCCCTGGTGTCGACCGGCGGCAACACCGACACCCGGACGGTCGGGGCAGGCGGCGGCGTCACCTGGCGGCCCGCGGCCTGGGTGACCCGTGCGCGTGTGGCCTATCTCCGCAGTACCAATGCCGGTGTCGTCACGACCGAAACGTTGAACGCCGATCTCCGGCAGTCACGCGCCCTGTCGAAACGGGTCGACATCCGCGCGGCGGCCGTCTACCTCTCGGACCGCTTTGCCGGCATCGACGACCGCATCACGGTCGACGGCGGCTTCGGCTGGCTCGTCGTCGACCAGGCGCCGCACACCTTCAAGCTGGACTTCGGCGCTGGCGTCACCCATGAGAGGCGCCTCGACGCCGCCGACCTCACCTACCCGGTCGGGACGCTGGACGGACAGTACCGCTGGCGCTTGTCGCGCTTGAGCGCGCTGACCGAGGAGGTGATCTTCAATGCCGACCTCCAGGACGCCCCCAACTGGCGGATGCGCAATGTCGTCGACCTGACCGTGGCGGTCAATCGGCGGCTGTCCCTGAAGCTGGCGCATGAGCTCCGGCGCAACAATCGCCCGGTGCGGGGCTTCCGGACGACCGACACGGTGCTGTCCGCCTCGCTCGTCGCCAGGTTCTGATCTCGACTGAGACCGACAACGCACGCGGACGAGGAGGATTCGTCCGGTGCGCCCGGCGGCTAGCGTGCGACTTCCTACTTGCAGCTGGTCGAGACCATCTTCAGCGACGTGACCGTGAGCATCGGCATCGCGGAGTCCGTCGAACCGGTGTGCGTCTTGGCCGCCGTGCTGGTCGTGCCCATCGCGCCGGCCGTTCCGGTGGGCGATTCCGTCACCCGCCCGGTCACCTCGACCTTGTGGTTGAGGTGCGCGCTCAGCTTCACTGCCGAGCCTTCTTCCCGCAGCAGGTAGCGGTCCTGGCTGCCGGCGCCGTGCGCGGCCTTCGCGTCACGAGTCGACGTGGGAGTGGTGGGTTGAGTCGTCGGGGTGGTCCCGGGCGTCGAGGGCGTGGTGCCCGTGGCCGGCGGCGTGCCCGTGGCGGGGGGCGTCGTGCCCGGCGTGGTCGAACCGGGGCGGCCGGTCATGCCCGTCATGCCCGCCTTGTGCTCGACGTCGCTCAGCAGATACTGCATGGTGGAGTTGCTGCCGGTCGTGCCAGCCGTGGTCGAGCCGTTCCAGGACGTCACGCAGCCCGTCACCGTGATCGCGCCATCCGGCGCCTTGGGCTGCTGCGTGCCGGGCTGCGTGCCGCTGCCGCTCGGAGTCTGTGCCGACGTCGTGATGCCTGCGATGGCGAGTGCTCCACAGGCAGCGAAGATTGTCTTGTTCATCTCTCTCCTCCTTGTGCCTGACGACCATTCGCTCGCCGGCATGAGATTGAATTGCACGATCCGGACCACGAACGCCCGGCTGAACATTGGCAGACCGAAGCTCCAGGCGCGCCGGACATGGCTACGCGGGAGTTGTTTTGGGAAGAGGGACGCCTAAGGTGTGAAGGAACGCGGCGCGACGGACGTCCTGGCCGCGTGGACATACGCCACGCGGCCAGGCCGACCAACGATCGGGATCAGGCAGACAGACTCGGCGTGCCGGGCGATCCCGTGCGGGGCTTCGTCCCTGCCTTCTGCGTGCCTTGCGGCGTGCCGTCCGAGGCCTTGCCCGTGGCGGCCGTCACCGGTTTCTCCTCGTCCTCGCGGCTCGGCTGGCCGCCGAGCCCGAGCAGACTCGACGAGGCCTCGGCGGCCGTCGCCGTCGGCCCGCGTGAGTCATACCGCGATGCGCGCAGGTTGTTGATCACCTCACGCACGCCGCTGACGGACTCGGCGCAGTCTTCGGCGCGCCGCTTCTGATCGCGGCTGGTGATGGTGCCGGACAAGGTCACTTCGCCGTGCTGCACCTCGACCGTGATGTCGCTGGCATCGACGCCGTGATCCTGCTCCAGGCGGTCCGACACATCTTCGCGGATGCGATCGTCGGAACGCTGATAGCCCTTGGGGCCACGGCCCGAGTAGCTCTCGCGCATGCCAGGACCGCCGCTAGGCGCGTCTCCCGCCCAGCCGCCGCCCGGCGAGCCGAAGCTCGTCGCGCCGCCATAGCCACCGCCCGTGCTCCAGGCAGCGCCGCCCTGCCCGCGATCGGTGCCGTAGTTGTCGCGGCCGCTCGCACGGCCGCCGCCGAAGCTGCCGGCGCCCTGACTACGACCGTAGCTGCCCGAACTGCCCCACGAAGGCTCGCTGTCCTGGCGGTTCTGGTTCTGACCGTTGCCCCAGCTTCGGTCCTGGCCGGTGCCCCAGCCTCCGCGGTTGCTACCGTAGCGCTGCTCGTCCTCTCGCGCGAAGGAGCCACCGCCGTAGGATCCGCCGTAGCTGTCCGAATAGCCGCGGTCACGATCGGACGCACTTCCATACTGGCGGCTCGGGTACTGGCCGTACTGCCGCTCACCGTCCTGGCTGTACGGCCCATTGCGATGGGACTCGTCCTGGCTCTGGCCCTGCCGCCGGGACGGGCCGCCCGGGCCGCCCTGAGCGTAGTAGCTGCGGTCGGAGTCACCACGGTAGCGCTCGACGCTCCCATCGCCCTGATCGCGCCACGAGCGCTGACGGTCCTGCCCTTCGCGCTGTTCGTCCTGCTGGCGGCGCCGGCGCGCCTCGTCGTCACCGACCCAGGTGCGCATCTCGTCGGCGGCGCGGTCGGTCCAATCCCGATTGCCCCGCTGCCGGTAGTCGTCGTCGTAGCCTCGTCGATCCTGATCAGCCATTGCTGCTCTCCCGTTGGCGCCGCGGTCCATGCGACCGTGCGCGTGAAGTGCCACTCGGGACGAACAGTGCAAGTGATTTGCCAGATGCGTCTTGGTCGCAAGGCGCTGCAGCACACGGCGGGGCCACAAGGCGACGGTCAAATTGGGTCTTTCGATGCCCAAGGTGGTAGAGGAACCGCATACTCCCGGAGAGGCCCTCGGCCAGACGGGTGTGGGCGCAGGGACCGGGCCGCCTCACGCGCCCGTCATACATCGGAGGCGGGCCTGGGCGGCGACTCTTCCGTAGCTCCAGCCCGCGGAACACGGAGCGCCACGATGACATACCCCATGCTGCGACGCACCCTTCTGCTCACCGCCGTGGCCGCGCTGCCGGCAGCGTTCGCGAGGTGCGCCGCTGCCGCGGATACGCCTGCGCACGGCGGACCACACGGAGACGACTTCGAGGTGACGAAGACCGAAGCCGAGTGGCGCCAGCTCCTGACCCCGGCGCAGTTTCGGGTGCTGCGGGACCAGGGCACCGAGCGCGCCGGTTCAAGTCCCCTCGACGGAGAGCATCGCAAGGGGACGTTCCGCTGCGCCGGATGCGGCCTCCCGGTGTTCTCATCGGAGACGAAGTTCGACAGCCGCACCGGGTGGCCGAGCTTCACCGCACCGATCGAAAACGCGATCGGCACGTCAGCCGACCGCACGCTGCTGATGGTGCGCACCGAAGTGCACTGCCGGCGCTGCGGCGGACACCTCGGCCACGTGTTCGACGATGGCCCGCCGCCGACCGGCCTGCGCTACTGCATGAACGGCGTGGCCATGGAATTCATCCCGGCCGGCGGCTAGCGGCGACGACCGGACCCGTTGCGGTGGCGCTGGCGGGCAGCCAGGCGGCACGGCGCTTCGCGTGACCGCGGGCAGGCCCTTCACTCGCGACGCCGGGGAGTGTGGAGGCATACTGTGGACATGAACTGGCTGGTCAAGGAAGAGCCGTCGAACTACAACTTCAAGCAGTTCCAGGCCGACGGCCGCACGGTGTGGTCGGGCGTGCGGAATCCCGTGGCGCAGAAGCATCTGAAGACGATGGCCAAGGGAGACCGGGTGTTCTACTACCACACGGGCAAGGAGAAGGCGATCGTGGGCACCGCACGCGTGGCCGCCGCGCCGTATCCCGATCCGGAGGACGGCGAGGGCACGCGCTACGCCGTCGAGCTGACGTGTGACGAGGCGCTGCCCGCTCCCGTGACCCTCAAGGCCGTCAAGGCCGACCCGCGGTTCGCCGAGTTCGCGCTCACCCGCGTCCCACGCCTGTCGGTGATGCCGGTCACCGACGCGCAGTGGAAGGCCCTGTCGGCGATGGCGCGGGCGTGAGGCCCGCCGCCTGGCGGCTCCTGCTGTCGATACTGCTGACGGCGAGCCTCGCCCATCCCGCCATCGCACAGCCGCCAGCGCCGCCGGCCGCGGCGATCGCCGTTGCGCCGCCCGAGATCACGCAGGAGATCCAGCTCCGCGATGGCACCACCGCCATCGGCCGGGTCGAGGCCGTCGATGGAGAGCGGGTCACGTTCCGCACGCTCTCCGGGGCCACGCTCGCCATCGACGCCGCCGAGATCGCGAGCCTCACGACGATCGACGGCCGCCAGGAGGGCGGCCAGTTCTGGAAGGACGATCCGAATCCGACGCGGCTGTTCTTCGGCCCGACCGGGCGCGCCCTCGAGCGCGGCGATGTCTATCTCGGCGTCTACGAGATCTTCATTCCCTTCGTGCAGGTCGGCATCACCGACCGCTTCTCGATCGGCGCCGGCACGCCGCTCGTCTTCGGCGGCGGTGGCGACCGGCCGTTCTGGTTCACGCCCAAGTACACCGTCGTCGCGCGGCCCAGGACGCAGGTGGCGGTCGGCGCGATGCACATGATGAACATCGACGGCGACAACCTGGGCATCGTCTACAGCGCGTGGACGCAGGGCTCGCGCGACAGCGCGCTGACGCTCGGCGTCGGCTATGCCTACGAGCGCTACGCGAACAACGGCGCGCCGGTGGTCATGGTCGGCGGCGAGCATCGCGTGCACCGGCACCTGAAGCTCGTGACCGAGAACTACGTGTTCGAGGACGGCGGCATCGCCAGCGCGGGTGTGCGCTTCATGTCCGGACGCCTGTCGGCCGACGTGGGACTGGCGGCGCCGATTGGCGCCGACGAGGTCTTCGTGTTCCCGATGGTCAACTTCGTGTGGAACTTCCGCTAGGCGTCAGTCACTGACGTCGACGGCGGCCGGCGGCTCGGACGGTCGCGACACCAGCACCTTGTCGATGCGGCGGCCATCCATGTCCATCACCTCGAAGCGCATGCCTTCCCACTCGCAGACATCGGCGGTGCGCGGGATACGCCCGAGACGCGCCATCACGAAGCCGCCGAGCGTGTGGTAGGTGCCAGCCTCTCCCTCGGGCAGGTCATCGAGGCCGATCTCGTTGGCCACTTCGTCGATGGGCGCCGCGCCGTCGACGAGCCAGCTGCCGTCGGCGCGCACCACGATCGAGCGGTCGGCGGCGGCGTCGGTCGGCAGGCTGCCGACGAAGGCCTCGAGCAGGTCGGTGGCCGTGACCAGGCCTTCGACGGCGCCGAACTCGTCGAGCACGATGGCCAGGTGCCGGTGCGAGGCCTTCAGCGCCTCGAGGAGCTTGAAGATGCCCATCGAGTCGGGCACGAAGAGCGGCTCCAGGATCAGGTCGCGGAGCGTGATCGGCGAGTTCTTCATCGCCACCGACAGCAGGTCGGCCGCCCGCACGGTGCCGAGCACGTTGTCGAGGCCTCCGTGGCAGACCACGAACTGCCCGTGCTGGTGGGTGGCGAGGAACGTGCGCAGGTGCTCGCCGGACGACTCGACGTCCACCCACTCGATGTCGAGGCGCGGCGTCATGATGGCGCCCACCCGCTGATCGCCCAGGCGGAAGATGCGCTGCACGAGGCTCTCCTCGTTCTCTTCGAGGGCCCCGCTCTCGGCGCCCTGGCTGATGACGGCGCGGATCTCGTCTTCGGTCAGGTGCGGCTCGACTTCGCCCTTGATGGCGAAGATCCGAAGGACGAGGTTGGTCGAACCGGTGAGCAGCGCCACGATCGGGCTGCCGATGCGCGCCAGCAACGACATCGGCATCGCCACCCACGAGGCGATCGTCTCCGGATGGTTCAGGCCGATCCGCTTCGGCACCAGCTCGCCCACGATGAGCGAGAGGTAGGTGATGACGGCCACGACCAGGCCGAGCGACAAGCCGCGGGCATAGGGGGCCACGAGCGGGATGCCCTCGAACGTGACCTGGAGCGGCTCGGCGATGGTCGCGCCGCCATAGGCCCCCGCCAGCACGCCGACGAGCGAGATGCCGACCTGCACGGTCGACAGGAACTGGCTCGGCGCGTTGGCCAGGATGAGCGCGGCCGCGGCCCGGTGGTCGCCGTCGTCGGCGCGCTGCTGCAGGCGCACCTTGCGGGCCGCCACGATCGAGATCTCAGACATCGCGAAGACGCCGTTGGCGACGAGCAACAGCAGAACCACGACGATTTCAGTGCCAACACCCGGCATGCGTGCCTGATTGTAGGGGATTTCCCCCGCACGGCGGAGCCGGGTGCCGCCCCGTCGGCGGCTGCACGGGATCGGGTCCGGCACGGCGGTCGGCCGCGACGGGCCGCATATACTCGCCGCCATGCCCGCTGCCGACGCCCGGACCCTGACCGTCGCCGCCCTGCTCGCCCTCGGACTCACCCTCGAGGCACAGGTGCCGCGTGGAATCACGCCCCGCGACCTCTTCCAGCTGCAGGCGGTCGGGGACGTCGAGGTCTCTCCCTCGGGCACGCACGTCGCCTACACGGTCGTCCGCAATACCGAACCGGGCCGCCCGCAATCGACCCTCGTGGTCCGCAACCTGGCGACCGGCAGCGCGCACGACCTGCCGCGCGGGTCATCGAATCCGCGCTGGGCGCCGACCGGCCGTCAACTCGCCTACCTCGGCAACGGTCCGGCTGGCAGCGGGCTGATGGTGAGCGAGGCCGACGGCAGTGGCGCCCGCCTCATCGCGCCCGTCACCGGCACCAACCATCCGCTGCCCTCGTCCGGTGCCTCAGTCGCGTGGGCGCCGGATGGCCGGCGGATCGCCTTCATCTCGGCCACCCCGGGCCCCGAGAGCGCCGACGCCAACGGCGATCCGATGGTCATCACGCGCTACCTCTACAAGCCCACGGCAGGCGAAGGGCTGACCCGCTTCAACGACAACCGCCGCACGCATGTCTTCGTCGCCGACATCGGCACCCGCCAGGTGACGCAGCTCACCGACGGCGCCGCCTACGAACATTCGATCGACTGGGCGCCCGGCAGCGACTCGATCGTCTACGTCTCGAACCGCGAGGCGGCGGCCGACCGGGTGTTCAACTACGACGTCCTGACCGTGTCGGCGCGCACGCGTGACACGCAACGCCTGACGACGACCAAGAGCGCCGAGTACCGGCCGGTGTGGTCGCCGGACGGCAAGCGGCTGGCGTTTCTCGGCACGCGGCGCGACCTGACGTCGTCGGAGACGACCATGGAAGACACCCATGTCTGGGTGATGGACGCCGATGGCGGCGGTCGCGTCGAGGTCGGGGCCGCCATCGACAACCGCCAGGGCGCGCCGCAGTGGTCGTCCGACGGCCGCCACCTGTACTTCACGGTCCAGGAGCGCGGCAACGTGCGCCTGGTGCGGGTGCCGGCGGCTGGAGGGGCGCCTGACGTCGTGGTCGGCGATCGTGGCAGCGTCGGCAGCTGGGGCCTCGGGCAGACGACGCTGGCCTATGCCTTCGCGACGCCGTCCTCACCGGCCGATCTCTACACGAAGGCCGGCGAGGCGCCGGCCGAACGGCGTACCACGCTCAACGCCGCGCTGCTGGCCGAGCGGGCGATCGCCGAGGTCGAGGCCTTCACCTTCGAGAGCCCCGACGGCACCGCCATCGAGGCCTTCCTCACGCTGCCGCTCGGCCGCAGCGAGGGCACCCGGCATCCGCTGGTGGTGATGATCCACGGCGGCCCGCACGGACAGCAGGGCCCGTCCTTCAATCACAAGGCGCAGGTCTACGCCGCCCACGGCTGGGCCTCGCTGATGGTCAACTATCGCGGCTCCACCGGCTACGGCCAGGCGCTCGCCGACAAGATCTTCGGCGACCAGAATGGGGCCGAGGCGCGTGACGTCGTGGCCGGCGTCGATGCCGCGCTCGCCCGCTACCCGTGGCTCGACAAGGAGCGCCTGGGCATCGAAGGCGGCAGCTACGGCGGCCAGCTCACCAACTGGATCATCACCGAAACGGACCGCTTCAAGGCCGCCATTCCGAGCGCCGGCATCGCCAATCTCGTCAGCTTCAACTACATGGCCTACTACCACGACTATCTCGCCGTGGAGTTCGGCCGCTACCCGCATCAGGACGGCCTGATGGACGTGCTGTGGCAGCGGTCGCCGCTCCGCCAGATCCACAAGGCGAAGACGCCGACCCTCATCCTGCACGGGGAGAACGACAACGACGTGCCGATTGCCGAGGCCGAACAGCTCTATGTGGCGCTCCACGACGTCGGCGTGCCGACGACGCTCGTGCGTTACCCGCGCGAGGGGCACGGCCTGCGCGAGACGGCCCATGTGGTCGATGCCCTCGAGCGCAGCGTCGCCTGGTATCGCAAGTACTTCGACGCGCGCTAGAGTAGAGACGTGTTCAAGCGCCAGACCACGGGCTCGGTCGTCTGCACCTCGTGCGGGACCCTTGTCGGGGTGAACGACGCGGTCTGCTACAACTGCAACCGCCGCAATCCAGGCCTGTGGGGCTACGCTCCGGCGTTCCGCCGGCTGGGGCAGGACCTCGGGTTCGTGCCGCTCGTCATGGGCGGCACCATCGCGCTCTACGTGCTGGGGCTGCTGCTGTCCGGCGGCGGCCTGCAGACGATGCTCGCGCCGAGCAGCCGGGTGCTGCTGCTCCTCGGCGCCAGCGGCTCGGTGCCGGTCTTCGATCTCGGGCGCTGGTGGACGGTGCTGACGGCGGGCTGGCTGCACGCCGGCGTGCTCCACATCCTGTTCAACGTGCTCTGGATCCGGCAGCTGGCGCCGGCGGTCGCGGAACTCTACGGCCCCGGCCGGATGGTCATCATCTACACACTCGCCGGTGCCGTGGGCTTCACCTTCACCTCGGTGGCCGGCCAGTATCTGGGGTTCCTGCCCATCATCGGCGGCGCCCGCCTGTCGGTGGGCGCGTCGGCGCCGATCTTCGGGCTGCTCGGCGCCCTCGTCTGCTACGGCCAGCGCACGGGCAGCAAGCACGTCGGCCAGGCGGGCCTGCAGTACGCGCTCATGCTGGGGATCTTCGGGCTCCTCTTCCCAGGCATCGACAACCAGGCGCATCTCGGTGGCTTCGTCGGCGGCTATCTCGCCGGGCAGTTGCTCGACCCGCTCAAGACGGAACGGATCGACCATCTGGTCGGGGCGGCGGCCTGCCTCGTCATCACCGTGGTGGCGCTCGTGGCGTCGGTCGTCACCGCCCTGCCTCTGCTCCTGAACTAGGGCATCTCGCCTCGCCCCGACGAGGGCCTCTCGCCGCGGTCCGGTTCGAGTTCTTGAATCGCGGGCGCCCAAAAACCCGAACATCTACGCGACTCAGGGACGCTGACCTGCGGCTGACTGCGCCGAATGCCGCCGCCGCCGCCGCTGCCCGCCCCGGCGACGGCCAAACCCGGACGCTCCTCCCAGTCAGATCCGCTGTAAAACACGAGCAAACGGCCGTTCGTCCCCGATCGTCTCCGCTCGTCACGCGAGGTCGCGTGAGCGGTCGGCGAAATGCGCCGGATCGGGGCCTCCTTGTCAAAACGGGCATCGCCCTTGCTGTAGCGAAAGCCGGATGACGGCCGCGAACGGTTTCGATGCCGATGTCCGATTTCACGTTCGGGGCTGCGTTGGCCCGTGAACGTTTGCAAGACCACCCCACAGGAGGCTATATCCATGGCACGTTCGAGCAGGATTCTGCTCGCGCTGGCAGCAGCGTTGCTGCTGGCCGTCCCTAGCGCGTTTGCGCAGGGCGGCGGCGCGAGTTCGACCGGCAGCATCTCCGGAGAAGTCAAGGACGCGCAGGGCGGCGTATTGCCCGGCGTCACCGTCACGGCCACCAGCCCGGCCCAGATCGGGTCGCTCTCGGCCGTCACCAACGAAGCGGGCATCTACCGCTTCCCTGCCGTGCCTCCGGGCGAGTACTCGATCCTCTACGAACTGGCGGGCTTCGGGCCGGTCCAGCGCGACGGCGTCCGCATCACGCTGGGCTTCAACGCCCAGGTCAACGTGACGCTGGCGGTGGCCTCCCTCAACGAGACGCTGGTCGTCAGCGGCGAATCACCGGTCATCGACACGACCGCGACCCGCCTCCAGACCAACTTCGACTCCCAGCAGCTGGCCTCGCTGCCGAACGCCCGCGACATGTGGTCGCTGCTCGCCACCACCCCGTCGGTCACCCTGAACCGGGTCGATGTCGGCGGCGCCACGATGGGCACGCAGACCACCTACTTCGCCTACGGCTACTCGGGTCAGAACCGGCCCCTGGTCGAGGGCATCAACACCACCGAGGGCACGTCGGCCGCCGGCTTCTACCTCGACTACGGCTCCTTCGAAGAGGTGTTCATCGGCGCGGCGGCCAACTCGGCCGAGATGCCCAATGCCGGCGTGCTGACGCAGTTCGTCAGCAAGAGCGGCGGCAACACGCCGAGCGTCAGCTTCTACTACGACATGGAAGACGAGGGCCTGCAGAGCCGCAACCTGGCGGCCGACCAGGTCATCCCGTCGCCGGGCGCGACCATCCGGCCCGACGGCAACCGCCTCGCCAGCTACAAGAACACCAACATCGGCGTTGGCGGCCCGATCCTGAAGGATCAGATCTGGGGCTTCGGCGCCTTCCTCGACCAGCGGAACTCGGTGGCGGCGCCGCCCTCGGGCAGCTTCCTCGACGGCACCGCGTTCAACACCAAGCTGCGCAACTACACCGGCAAGCTCACGTACCAGATGAACCAGAACAACAAGTTCGTCGCCTACCTGCAGCACGGCACCAAGACGCAGCCCAACCGCACCGACAGCAGCAACCGCCTCGGCGCGCCGGTGCACATCACGGCCGACTCCACCACCCTGCAGGACTCGCCGAGCTGGGTCTACAAGGGCGAGTGGAACGGCACCCTCAACCAGAACATGTTCGCCGAGTTCCGCGCCGGGCAGTTCGGCTACAACTTCGGGCTCGACAGCAACACCAGCGCCCCGCGTTACGAGTCGCTCGACACCAACCAGATCCTCGGCGGCGGCCGCGACTGGGAGTCGCGCCGTCGGCGCAACCAGTTCACCGGGTCGCTCAGCTACTTCAAGGACAACTTCCTCGGCGGCTCGCACAACCTGAAGGTGGGCGGCGAGTACCTCGATGAATCCGGCCAGACGCTGTGGAACCAGGCCTACACCAACAACGTGATTCACTTCGTCAACGGCCCCCTGACGGGTCCGCTGTCGGCCACGACGCCGGGATCGGTTCGTCTGCAGAACAACGCCGACGCCCAGAACGCCCTGGCCACGACGAGCTTCTTCGTCACCGACACCTGGACCATTCAGCGCCTCACGGTGAACGCCGGCGCCCGCTTCGACCGCTACCGCGTGTGGCTGCCGGAGCAGACCCGGCCGGCCGGCCGTTTCGCGACGGCCGAGACGTTCGCCGAACGCTCCAGCATCATTGCCTTCAACCACCTCGTGCCGCGGCTCGGTGCCAGCTACGACGTGATGGGCGACGGCAAGACGGTGGTCAAGGCCAACATCGGCCGCTTCTACTTCAACACCGGCGTCAACCTGGCCGACGCGCTCAACCCGAACACGGCGAACCAGTACAGCGACTACATCTGGAACGACCTGAACGGCGACCGCGTGTTCCAGGACGGCGAACAGGGCGCGCTCGAACAGCGCTTCGGCGGCGCCGCCAACGTGTCGCTCGATAGCGACCTGAGCAACGCGTTCACCGACGAGGCGTCACTCTTCGTCGAGCGTTCGGTCCTGGCGGATCTCGGCGTGCGTGCCGGCTTCGTGTGGAAGAACGACCAGAACGGCTGGCAGCAGGTGAACTCGCTGCGTCCGAACAGCGCCTACAACGTGCCGGTCAACATCACCGACCCGGGCCCCGATGGCCTGAGCGGCACCGCCGACGACCGCGCCATGACGGCGCTCAACCTGGACCCGTCGCTGCTCAGCGCCTCGAACCAGCTCGTGACCAACGTGGACGGCTACGAGGGCACCTACAAGACGCTCGAGTTCTCGGCCAACAAGCGCTACTCGAACCGCTGGTCGGCGCTGGCGTCGCTGTCGTACACCTGGACCAGCGAGTTCGGCAACAACTACTTCAACAACCGCGTCGGCACGGCGGTCTCGAACTTCTCGTTCTTCGGCAGCTACCCGACCAACCCGAACGAGAAGACCGAGAACGACTACACCAACTGGAACGCCAAGCTGAGCGGTTCAGTGGATGCGGGCTGGGGTGTCACGGTGACGCCGGTGTGGAAGGTCCAGTCCGGTGCGCCCTTCGGCCGCACCTTCCAGGCGCGGCTCAACTACGGCAACCAGATCTTCCTGGCCGAGCCGATCGGCGAGCGGCGCCAGGACACGGTGTCGGTGTTCGATGTCCGTGCGGAAAAGCGGATGCGCTTCGGCAGCAAGGCCCGCCTGGCCGTGTTCGCCGACCTCTTCAACGTGCTCAACTCGAACACGGCCGTCAACACCAACTGGCGCGGCGGCTCGTCGTTCGAACGGGCGACCACCGTGCTCGGTCCGCGCATCGCGAAGTTCGGCGTGAAGTTCGACTGGTAGGAAGAGCTGGGGCAGCGGCTGGCGGCTAGGGACTAGCGGCTAGCGGCTGGACCGGCCAACTGCACGGAGGGCCCGGAGGGACACACCCGACGGGCCCTTCGTCTGTACGGCGTCGGGGCGCTGGGCCCGGGAAGGCGAATCAGCCGCCGGACGCGGGCTCGCGGGTGGCCACGCTCTCGTCGGCGACCCAGGCGGCGATCTGCTCGCGGCTCCAGCGATGGGTGTCGTTGAGATGGACGATGAGGGCCGAGAGCGTCAGCACCTTGCGGCAGGCCTCCCCGGGGCAGGCGCGCACGGTGCCGTCCAGGCAATCGAAGAAGTCGTCCAAGTCTTTGGTGGGACGGCGCCCCTGCATGTCGGCCGGCAGGCGGTACATCCCCTCGTAGGCCGCCCCGAGCGCGCAGGAGGCGTGGCGGCCGTGGAAGTAGTCGCCGAATGCCTGTTCGGGCCGGCGGTCGGCTCCGTGGCGAATGGCGTCCGCGAGGGCCTGTTCGATCCCGGGATTGCGTGCCGTCATGTCACCCCTCCCGACGGGCGCTGTGACGCCCGGGCACGATCACCGGTGCAAGGACGGCGCCTTGGCGCATGCGTGACCAGCCGGGCCCGCTGTGGGACGGACACCCCAGGTCCCGCCACCGGTGTCCGGCTGCGGAACGCGAGGTGTACCGTCGGCGGACAGGGGCGACGACCGGGGCCGCCCGGCTAGAAGTCGCGGCCCAACCGCTCCTGCAGCTTCTCGCGGTAGCCGCGGCTGAGGGTCAGGCGGGTGCCGCTCTGCAGCACCACGACATATTCCCCGTTGAACCAGGGCTGCAGTTCCTTGATGCGGTCGCTGTTGACGATCCGCGACCGGTGTATGCGGACGAAGCGCCGGGGATCGAGACGGGCCTCGATGCCGTTCATCGTCTCGCGGAAGAGGTGCGAGTCCTCGCCCAGGTGCAGACGGACGTAGTTGCCGGCCGCCTCGATCCAGACGATGTCCTCGGTCTTCAGGAAGAACACGCGGCCGGCCGACTTCACGACCAGCCGGTCGAGGCGCTGCGGCTCGGGCTTGATGTCCTGCACCAGGGCCATCAGCCGCTTGCCGAGATCGCCGGCCCGGCGCCGCTCGACATGGGCGCGGGCGTGCTGGAGGGTCTGCTGGAAGCGCTCGCGCCCGAAGGGCTTGAGCAGGTAGTCGATGGCGTGCACCTCGAACGCGCGCAGCGCGTATTCGTCGTAGGCCGTGACGAACACCACCGCCGGCATCTTCTCGGGCCCCACCCGCTCGATGACGCCGAAGCCGTCGCAGGCCGGCATCTGCACGTCCAGGAAGACCAGATCGGGGTGCTGGCTGTTGATGGCGCTCACGGCCTGCTGGCCGTCGCTGCACTCGCCGATGAGCTCGATGTCCTGTTCCTGCCGGAGCATGCCGACCACGCGTTCCCGCGCCATCGACTCGTCGTCCACCACCATTGCTCGTATCTTGGTCACGCGGCCCCCTCCGCCAGCAGCTCGGCCACACTGGCCTCCCGGGCTGGCTCGTCCACGGGAATCTCAATTGCCACCGACAGGCCCCCTTCGGGCGGGCTGGTCACCGAGAAGCGATGGCGGCTGCCGTAGAGATGCGCCAGCCGCGACCGCGTGTTCGAGAGTCCGACGCCGTGTTCGAGATCGGACAGCCGGGCGGCATCGACGCCGACGCCGTCGTCGCGCACCTCGATCTGCAGGAGATCGCCCGTGCGCACCGCCTTCACGAGCACGTGCCCCGGACCGGCGCGCGGTCCGATGCCGTGCAGGATGGAGTTTTCGACGAGCGGCTGCAGAAGAAAGTTGGGCACCGGACAGTCGTCCGTGGCCGGATCGATCTCGAACGTCACGGTGAGACGATCCTGGAAGCGCGCTTGTTCGATGTCGACGTACTTGCGCAGGAACTCGACCTCGTGGGCCAGCGCCACTTCCTGCACGTCCACCGTCTCGATCGCCTGGCGCAGCAGGTCGCCGAGCCGCGCGATCATGTCGTCGGCGGCCTGGACATCCCGGTGCATCAGAGCCGAGACCGTGTTGAGCGTATTGAACAGGAAATGGGGCTGAAT
The DNA here is from genome assembly GCA_963807405.1 of uncultured Acidobacteriota bacterium. Lineage (GTDB taxonomy): Bacteria > Acidobacteriota > Vicinamibacteria > Vicinamibacterales > UBA2999 > CADEFD01. Next base: position 38,624 of record CAWEBU010000003.1, read on the forward strand.
CTGGCGCTGCAGGGTCTGGAGCTGGGCCTCGACGAGACGGGTCTCGAGACGCGACGCCGTCAGCGCCCGGGCCTGCGACTCGTAGTGGTAGCGCAGCGCATGACTGAGGCCCACGATCGCCCAGTAGGTGGCCATCTCGAAGTCGAAGTTGAGGAAGAACATCCGCTGGAAGTCCATCTGCCAGTCGCCACCGGGCAGCGGATGGAAGGAGGCGATGCCGGCGCGGCCGAGCGTGACCAGGGAGACGTGCGTCAATGTCGCGGCGAAGACGCCGGCGATGTGCGCCGGCACGTGACGCCACAGGCGGCCCCGTTCGAGGGGACAGCGCCGCGACAGCCACAGGATGGCCGGCGTCAGCACCGCCCAGCTGTACCAGTAGTTGAAATTCAGGGCCAGCAGGACGCCGATCGGCTCCGGCCGCGATGAGAACGTCGAGACGTAGTAGTAGGCCTGGAACGCGGAGAAGAAGCCCAGCGCCGTGGCGACGCCGAAGATCACCCGCAGGCGAATGACAGCCGTCCGTGTCGACATGGGCTCACTATCGGCCGCGGCTCCGCCGTGGTCAATCGCCGATTGGGACCCGTGGGCGGGCGCGCCGCGCTCGACAACTCCGGACGTGCGCCGGCCCCGGCGAACCCGCCATTCGTCACGCATACGGCGCCACTGGTCCCGGGAGATGGGCGGTGGCGCGTGAGCCTCAGTGGGGACGAACACGCGCGCGCCATCTGCACGCGCCGTGCCGTGTCGGACGTCCCTACGTCCGTCCCAGCGGCGGCGGCGCGATCGCGGGCCCGACGGCCGGCGTGGGAGCGCTGGCCGGCTCGAGCAGCAGGAAGCCGAGCGGCGGGACGACCAGCGTGAGGCTGTGCGGGTGGCCGTGATGCGGCGCGTCCTCGGCCGCCACGGCGCCGCCGTTGCCGGCACCACTGCCGCCGTAGGGGGTGGCGTCGCTGTTCAGGCGCTCCCGCCACGGTCCGCCGACCGGGACGCCGATGCGGTAGTCGTGGCGCGGGGCCGGGGTGAAATTGGCGACGGCCACCACCACGGCGCCGGTGGCCGGGTTCCGCCGCAACAGCGAGATCACGCTGTTGTCGGAATCGTGGCAGTCGATCCAGGCGAACCCGGCCGGCGAATCGTCGTCGGCCCACAACGGCTCGCTGTCCTGGTAGGCCTCGTTGAGGTCGCGCACCCAGCGCTGCAGACCGGCGTGGCGCGGGTCACCGAGCACCGCCCAGTCGAGCTCCCAGTCGTGATTCCACTCGCGCCATTGCCCGATCTCGGCGCCCATGAACAGCAGCTTGCGGCCGGGGTGCACGAACATGTAGCCGAACAGCGTTCTGAGCGTGGCGTGCTGCTGCCAGACATCGCCCGGCATCTTCGCGAGCAGCGACTTCTTCCCGTGCACGACCTCGTCGTGCGAGAACGGCAGCAGGTACTTCTCGCTGAAGGCGTAGAGCAGCGAGAAGGTGATCTTGTCGTGGTGCCACTTGCGGTAGATCGGATCCTGCCCGCAGTAGGCGAGCATGTCGTGCATCCACCCCATGTTCCATTTGTGGGTGAAGCCGAGGCCCCCGAGGTGGACGTCGCGCGTCACTCCCGGCCACGACGTGGACTCCTCGGCCAACAGCGCGACGCCGGGAAACTCGGCCCGCACCACGGTCGTGAAGTGGCGCAGGAACGCCACCGCTTCGAGGTTCTCGCGTCCGCCGTACTGGTTCGGCACCCACTCGCCGGCCTGGCGCGAGTAGTCGAGATAGAGCATCGACGCCACGGCGTCCACGCGCAGGCCGTCGATGTGGAACTCACGCAGCCAGAACAGCGCGTTGCTCAGGAGAAAGGTGCTGACCTCGTGGCGGCCGTAGTTGAAGATGAGCGTGCCCCAGTCCTGATGTTCGCCCTGACGGGGATCGGCGTGTTCGAACAGCGCGGTGCCATCGAAACGCGCGAGGCCATGAGCGTCCTTCGGGAAGTGGCCGGGGACCCAGTCGAGAATCACGCCGAGGTCGTTGGCGTGGCAGGTATCGATGAAGAAGCGGAAGTCGTCGGGGGTGCCGAAGCGGCTGGTCGGCGCGAAGAAGCCGATCACCTGGTAGCCCCACGATCCGGTGTAGGGATGTTCCATCACCGGCATCAGCTCGAGGTGCGTGAAGCCGAGTTCCTTCACGTACGGCACGAGCGTCTCGGCCATCTCCCGGTAGGTCATCGTCCGGCCGCCGTGCTCGGCGCGCCGCCACGATCCGAGGTGCACCTCGTAGACCGACATCGGCGCCGGCCCCGATGGCGTGGCGCGCAACGCCATCCAGGCGTCGTCCCGCCAGGTGTAGCCGTCCTCCCAGACGATCGAGGCGGTGTGGGGAGGTGTCTCGAAGCGGCGGCCGAACGGATCCGCCTTCTGGAAGATGCGTCCGCGCTCGTCGCGAATCTCGAACTTGTAGCGCGGGCCGGCGGCGAGGCCGGGCACGAAGATCTCCCACACGCCGGCATTGGCGACGAGCCGCATCGGATGGGTGCGGCCCTCCCAGCCGTTGAAGTCGCCGACCACGCTCACGCGCGCGGCGTTCGGCGCCCACACCGCGAAATGGACGCCCGGTGTCCCGCCATGGTCGACGACCCGGGCCCCGAGCGCGTCGTAGGCACGGTAGTGGGTGCCTTCGGCGAACAGGTGCGCATCGAGTTCCCCGAAGATCGGGCCGTAGCGATAGGGATCGTCAATCACGTGCCCGACACCATCGCTCTCGGTGATGTCGAGGCGATAGTCGGGGGCGGCCGCCGCCGGCAACAGCAGTTCGAAGATGCCGGCCTGGTGCAGCGCCGTCATGGCGTGACGGGGCCCATCGGGCTGCTCCACCACGTCGATGGCGGTGGCTCCAGGGCGGAAGGCGCGTATCGCCACCCCGGCCGCGACGGCGTGCGGGCCGAGCACCGCGAAGGGATCGCGGTGCCGTCCGGCGACCAGGGCGTCGAGTTCGGCGGCGGAGAGCATGGAAGGGGCAGGCATGGGGGATGGCTTCGATTCTACCGTGCTGGGTCAGGCCCTCTCCCGCTATGATCGCGAGATGACATCAGGACTGTACGCACGATTCAAGACCAGCGCTGGCACGTTCCTGGTCCGGCTCTTCGAGAAGGAAACGCCGAAGACCGTGGCCAATTTCGTGGGACTGGCCGAGGGCACGAAGGCCTGGAAGGATCCGGTCACGAGCGAGGACCGCACGGCCCCCTTCTACAACGGCCTGGCCTTCCACCGCGTCATCGCCGACTTCATGATTCAGGGCGGCTGCCCGCTCGGGAACGGCACCGGCGGCCCGGGTTACAAGTTCGAGGACGAGTTCGCGCCGGGCCTGAAACACCACAAGGCGGGCATCCTGTCGATGGCCAACGCCGGGCCGAACACCAACGGCAGCCAGTTCTTCATCACGCTGGCGGCCACGCCGTGGCTCGACAACAAGCACTCGGTCTTCGGCGAAGTCGTCGAAGGCATGGACGTCGTCACCGCCATCGGCACGACGAAGACCGGGCGCCAGGATCGGCCGGCCACCGACATCACGATCGACGAGTTGACGATCGAGCGGGTGGCGTAAGACCGCGGACTATTGCCGGGGCGTGTCGTCGCGACGGCGGCCCCGGTCGTCCGGTTTCTGGCCGGTCCGCCGCACGGCCATCGAGACACCGGCGAGGACGACCGACAGGAGCGCCATCGACGCCAGCTCGGGAACCTCCGAAGAGCGGGCGATGGGCTCGGCAGCCAGGGCTGTCGTCGGAACGATCGTCGCAATCAAGAACATGGGGAGTGTCATTTTACTCGACACCTACCCAAGCGGCAGCCCGGGCCGGTCTCCCTCACTCTCCCCCAGGAAAATCATCAGGCGAATGCCGTGCCTGGGCGAGTTACAAATTCGTCAGAAATCGGACTTGGGGGGCCGAGCGCAGGAACCCGGGGGGAGGTCGAGCGGGACGACGTACGGGGAGAGACGGCAGAGCAGCACGCGGAAGCGGGTCGACCGCCCCCGCGTGCCGGAAACGCGTTTACATGCTCGACGACTTGTTGAGCGCCGCCGCGAGGTTGTTGAGCCCCAGCTCGATCGTCTTGCGCGACGTCGCCACGTTCATGCGCATGAAGTTGTCGCTGCCCTTGCCGTAGGACTGGCCGGCATTGAGGTGCACGCGCGCGTGCTTGATGAGGTAGCGCTCGAGCATCTGCTCCTTCGAGAGCGTCGGCGCGTCCGCGGCCTTGGTGCGGTTGTAGTCGGCCGCCATCTGCTTGGTGCCGATCTTCTCCGCGAACTCGGTGAAGTCGAGCCAGGTGAGATAGGTGCCCTGCGGCTTGACCATCTTCACGCCCGGCAGCTTGCTGTTCACGAAGTCGGCCGCGAAGCTCGTGTTGCCGTCGATGTACTCGACCAGCTGGTTCAGCCAGTCCTCGCCCTCGGGCGTGTAGGCGCCCATGTTGGCGACGATGCCGAGCGTGTTCAGCTCGGCGCGGTGCTGCTGCTTGATGCGCGCCAGGTAGTCGGGGTTGGTCGTGTAGAACCAGGCCACCTTGTGGGCGGCCAGGCCGAACGACTTGCTGGCGGCCTTGAAGGTGATGCTGTTGTCGACCACCGCCTTGTTGGGCAGGCTGGCGAACGGCGTGTACTTCTGGCCCTTGGCGACGAAGTCGCAGTGGATCTCGTCGGCCAGCACCACCACGCGGTGCTTCAGGCAGATTTCGCCGATCTTCAGCAGGTCCGCCTGCGACCAGCAGTTCCCGGTCGGGTTCTGCGGATTGCACAGGATGAAGGAGTTGGTGTCGACGCTGACCTGCTTCTCGAAGGCCTCGAAGTCCATCGCGAAGCCGCCGTCGGGCGTGCGCTTCAGGAGCACTTCTTCCTTCTCGGTCCAGCTCGCGGTCAGATCGCCGTAGAAGCCGTTGTAGGTCGGCGTCTGCAGCAGCACCTTGGTACCGCGCGGCGAGAACGCCTTCAGCGTCGCGATGAGCCCGGGATGCACGCCCATCGTGACGATGGCCTGCGACGGTTCGAAGCTCACCCCGTAGCGCCGCTTGTTCCACGCCGCCACGTTCTCGATGAACGCGGCCGGCATGTCGAGGTAGCCCCAGTTCTCGTGCTGCATCCGGTCCATCAGCGCCTTGGTGATGGACGGCGCGGCGCGGAAGTCCATGTCGGCGATGCCCATGCCGACCTGGATGGCGTCCTTGCCGTACTGGCGGATGATCGAGTCGTACTTGATCGAGTTCGTGCCGAAGCGGTTGTACGGCGTGTCGAAGTCGTATTTGCCGCCCTGAGCGGCCACGCGCCCGGCAGCCGCAGCGACCGACGGTGCGCCGCCGCCCACCGCGCCGAGCAGGGCGGTCATGCCCGCGTTCTGAAGAAACGACCTGCGCCCCACCCCGTGTTGCTTCGACATGTGCATCTCCGGCCGCGAAATCCGTGCCCGGCCGACATGGCCGGTTGGGCGACGTACGAAACGTACGGGGCCATACTAAACCCAACGCCACCGGGCAGGATGACTTTTCTTCGGCTCCCCCATGCGGGCGGCAGATGAGCCGTGGCGATCCGCGGACACAGAGAATCGGGCGAGGCATGGGCCCCGCCCGACCAGACCAGCGCCGGAAATCAGGGGATGGTGACCACCCGCGGCGACGTGGCGGTGCCAGAGCCGCACGAGTTCAGGCCCCGGACCGTGAACGTGTAGGAGCCGGGCGGCGCCGGCGAGGAGAACGAGCGGGCGGCCCCGACCGGCACGCTGCCCGAGAAGACCGCCGACGACACGTCCAGCAGGAAGGCCGCCGGGGCCGGCCCGGAGGCCGGCAGCCCCCACGACAGGTAGAGCACGCCGCCGGACTGCACGGCGACGAAGCTGGCCGGCGCCGCCGGCGCGCCCGAGCAGGCGCCAGGGAAGGTCAACGTGACCGGACTCGACGCCGCGCTCGCCCCCACCGCATTGGTCGTCCGCACCCGGAAGGTGTAGGTGCCCGGGGGCACGCCGCTGTAGGCGAAGCCGTCCACGAGCCCCAGGGGCAGGGACACCGCCACCGCACCCGTCACATCGACGATGGCGCCGGTTGGCGCTCCCCCGCCGTAGGTGTTCGCCCACGCCAGCGTCAGCGACGAGCCGTCGACGGCGCCGAGCAGATTGGCGGGCGCGGACGGCGCCACTGCCGTCGTGACATGGAGCGGCACCTCATTGGACGCGCTGCTCCGGCTGGCACCCGCCAGCGTGTGGATGCGGATGAAGAACGATCCGCTCGGCGCGGTGAAAGTCACAAGCGGCGCCGGTCCGAGTGGCAGGCTCGCCAGCACGCTGCCGGGCGAGAGGCCGCCTTCAAGGACGTAGCCGGTGGGCGTCAGCCCGAACGCGGGCGGTGTCCAGCTGATCGACACCGTGTTGCCGACGACCGACGTCACCTTGAGGCCAGTGGCCGGCTGCGCCGTGGGCGGCCCCTCATCGTCGACGATGGTGCCGATGCCCTGGGCGTCGGCGATGACCGCATTGATCGGCGAGGTCAGATTGACGAAGAACGTCTCGTTCGCTTCGGGCGTCAGGTCGCCGTGCACGACGACGTCGATGGTGCGCGTGGTCGTTCCGGCCGGGAAGATGAGCTGGCCGTCAACTGGCGTGTAGTCGGCACCGCCGGCCGCGCTGGTCGACAGGATCACGGTGAAGCCGCCGATGCTGCCGGTGTCGCTACCAGCATCGTCGTTGACGTAGAGCTGCCAGGTGCCATTGGGATCGAGGCCGTTGAACACCGAGAGCGCGGTGCCGTACGGGCCGGCCGGCGCCGGCGCTGGCATCGTCTCCCCAGGAGCGATGTCCGTCGGCGCGTAGGTGCCAGCGGTGATCGCTCCGGTGGTGAGGAGCGGCGCGCCGTCGGCGAAGGTGAGATCCACCGCGTTGAGGTCCGTGCCAGAGCCGGCATCGGACATGAGCATCACGCGCTGCCCGCCAGGGCCCACGAGCAGAATGTCGAGATCGGCCGGAAAGGTGTGCGTCAGATCTTCGAGGCGGATGGCGAGCGACGTGATGCTGCCGCCGACGCCCGACACCGGCACGGCGAGCGGATACACCGACGCCGGACCGGACGAGCCGCCGCCTCCGGGAATCGTCGCTCCGCCGGAGGTGCCGGCGGAGACCCCGAGTGACTGCGCCGTCCCGTCGGCCGTGGCGTAGGAGACGCGGTGCTCGCCGGCAGACGGGGTGGCGAGCGACACGGTGAAGGTGAAGGTCTTGGGGCCGGACTGTCCCTCGGTGGTCGTCACGTCGTTGATGGTGAAGCTCGGGACCGGATCGCCCGGCAGCAGGAAGCTCTCGACGACATCGCTGCTCGAGCTGCTGACGGCGCTGGCGAGCACGCCCAGGCCGCGGGCGGCGAAGCCCGCCCAGATATCGGCCGTGTCGGCGGCGGTCCCTCCCCCGGCGGCGGCGGCCGCCAGGATGGCGTCACGGCCATCCACGAGGGTGGGGTTCACGGGATCGAGTTTCATCCCGTCGGTCACGAACTGCAGGATGCGCTGGTTGCCGGCGGCGAAGCCCAGCCGGTTGATGAAGCGGGCCCGCACCTCGAACAGCGCCATGGCCCACACCTCGCCGATGTTGTGTACCTGGAACGCGGTGTTGCTCCCTACGGGCCCCCTCGCGTAGGCGCCGTCGGTGAGGTCGATCTGCGTCGGGTCGATGTCGGCGAACGTCAGCGGGTTGTGGGGCCGGTTCATGGGGCCGCCGGTCACCGTCCTGAGGGCGTAGGGAAAGCGGCGGATGCCGTAGTAGTAGTTGTCCGTGTAGCCGGTCGTGATGGAATGCGTGACCCAGCCGCCGGTGACATACAGGCCGGTGGTTGGCTGCGCGGCGTTCGAGAGCAGGGCCATGGCATAGAAGTCCGACCAGCCTTCGCCCATGCCGCGCGACATCGTATTCGACAGACCCGAGGCGTTGCTGTGGAGCCGGTTCGACAGGCCGTGCCCCAGCTCGTGAATGATTACCTGCTGGTCGAGGCCGGAGGTGCGATCGGGAGTCGGCCCGTTGAAGATGTACATCTGCATGCGGCCGCGGCCGCCGTCGGCGGGCGTCGAGAAATTGGCGTTGCTGGTGCCCGACGAGTCCTGCCCTTCGGCACTCACGCGGTCGTTGCCTGCGCCGCCGCGACCGAAGTTGTCGTTCTGGAAATTGCGCGCCGCCTCGGTGAAGCCGAGGCGATACATGTCGTCGTGAAAGCGATTCGTCCAGTAGAACAGGTTGGTGGCTTCGCCGTCGCGATAGGCGGCCAGGGTTGGAGCATCGCCGGGGCCAGGATTTCCCGGCGCCGGGTTGTACGCGAAGTTGAAGGACCTGGCAGTGCCGGTCACCGGCGCATCCACGCCATCAGGCGCTGAGAGGTCCATGCCCGCCTCGACGTTGTTGCCGTCGGTCAGGTTGGTGCCATCGGTCATCCAGCCGAGGGTGTTGAAGGAATTGAGGCCCTCGTTGCCGATGAGCGCGAAGGTCGTGCGGGCCACGACCGGCGCCTGATAGTTGCTACCCGGCAGAGCCGGCGACGGCGAGGCCGGTGCCGGGCTGTCGCCGGCGTAGACCGTGTAGGACGCGGCCTGTGTCTGGTAGTCGGTGAGGTTCTTGCGGAACAGCACCGTGGCGGTCTCGGCATCGACGAGGGTCAGGAACGCATCGGGGTCGCCCATGATCTCGGTGGCCCAGGCCAGCCGCACGACGCCGGGGCTCAGCGGGAAGTAGGTCAGCCAGGCCACCGCATCGCCGGCCATGGTCGAGGACGCGAAGGTGGCGCGTCCGGGCGCACCCGCATCGACGGTTCTCGTCAGGGTGTTCTCGGGTGCGAGCCAGCCGACGCTGTCGGCCGCGATGGCGATGGCCTGGGCGGCGCTCAGCCCGGGCGCCGGGGACAGGGCAGCCGCGGCCACGCCAGCGGCCAGCGTGCCGGTCGTGCGCGCCAGCTCGCCTTTGGCCGTGAAGCCGCCGCGCACGGTGCCCTGGAAGACGGGAATGCCGTGGATGCGCTGCTCGAGTTCGACCCACGCCATGTTGCCGGCCGGGTTGACATAGTCGGCCGTCACTGCAAGCGATGCCACGTCGGCTGCGGTCACGCCAAAGGCCGGCGCGTAGCTGGCCAGGAAGTTCCGCAGAGTGGCGACGCGGTCCTCCGAAGGGGCGCTCAGGAAACCGCTGCCGGCCGGCCGCCCCACGGTCTCCGGCGTGGCCAGCGTGGGATGGGCGCCGATGGCGACGTCGCGGAAGTCGGCGCGAAGCGCGGCCTCACCGGCGCGCAGCCCCGCGGAGGCCGACGCCATGGCATCGGCGGCAGTCGGGGGCAGCATGCGCTCGATGTAGTCGGCAGCCTGGGCTGCCAGCGGGCCGTCCGGGCCTGTCTTGTAGTCGCGGATGTCGAAGTCCGGCGCCGCGGCGGGGCCCGCGCCAACGCCACCCGGCGGACGCTGCTGCCCCGACACGAGGGTGGCCGCCAGCAGGATCAGAGTCAGCAACGGCAGGGAACGCGACATGCCGCGAATGTTCCTGGAGGGGACGGAGGATTTCTGGCGCTTGGACATCAACGTGGAACCTCGTGCAGTGGGGGTAAGGAGTCAGGCCGTAGCCAGACTTTGTTCGCAGAATCGGTCGTGAACCCGGAACCACCGCGTCTTTTCTTCATGCGAAAAGGTCCGGAACTCGGGGCCACATGAGTGAGCGACGGAGCGGCTCACCGTGCCTCACAGGCTCGCCGGCGCCGCGTCGAGGCGCGACATCTCGCGACGCAGCCACGCGCGCGAGAGCTGCCACTCCCGCTTGACGGTGCGTGGCGAGAGCCCGACGACGCCGGCGGTTTCTTCCACGCTGAGGCCGGCGAAGAAGCGCAGCTCGACGATGCGCGCCTGACGCTCGTCGAGGGTGGCCAGCTGCGTGAGCGCGCCGTCGAGCGCTTCGACATCGACGGCGTCGAGGACCACGGGCAGCGCCAGATCCACGCCGTCCAGTGGCACGCGCGGCGCGTGCCCGCCGCGTTTTCCGGCGTGCCGGGCCCGCGCGTGCTCGACGAGGATGCGCCGCATGGCGGTGGCCGCGATGCCGAAGAAATGGCGCCGGTTCTCGATCGGCGTGTCGCCGGCGGTCAGGCGCAGAAAGGCCTCGTGGACGAGCGCCGTCGGCTGCAGCGTGTGGTCCGGACGCTCGGAGCGCATGGTGGACACGGCCAGCCGGCGCAGCTCGCGGTAGAGCACGTCGAAGAGCGACGCCATCGCGACGCGGTCTCCACCCGAGACGAGTGCGAGCAGGGTCGTGACGTCGGCCGGTGAGGAGGCATTGTCGGGCATCGGTTCGGCGACGCGGCTCAGGGTAGCAAGAACCACGCCGCCGTGCCGCGTCTCCTCGCGTTCCGCAGCGGACGGCCCGGGCTGCTAGGCGCAGCCGCGAAGTTTGTCCGTCAGGCGCGGCCCATCGGCGCCCCAGGTGGTACACGCCAGAGTCCCGCCCTCGCGCAACGCGTCCACCGCGGTAGCCGACTCGCGCCAGCGGGCACACGCGCCCGCCCGGGTCGCCGGCATCGCCGCCAGCGAGTCCCCCACCGACTCCAGGAGACGGGCCACATCGCACCGCGCCTGCACGTTGCCCGTGTCGAGCGCCGCCAGGGTGCGGTGAGAGGCCAGCGCCGATTCGAAGAGCGCTCGCGCCTCGGCCACCTGCGACGCATCGACGAGCGCCCCGGCGAGCACCTCGCGACTGACCGCCACACTGCGGGCGGCGTTGACATCGCCCGGATCGAGCGCGGCCAGCCGCTCGAACTGCGTGAGCGCCCCACGGAGATCGTCGATGCCGGCGCCGGGCGGGCCCGTGGCCCGCTGGATCTTTCCCAGCTTCTCGTAGGCAATCGCCAGATCACGCTGGATGTTGCGATGCGCCGGTTCGCGCGCGGCCAGCTGCTGGCGCAAGGCGAACGAGGCGCGGTACGCCGCCTCGGCCTCGGGCCAGCGCGACGCGGTTTCGTGCAGCGTGCCGATGCGTTCGAGACTGAGACCGATGAAGCGCACGACGCGCGGGTCGCCGGGCTCGGCGGCATCGAGCGCGCGAAACGCCGCCAGTGCCCGGGTGAACATCGCGCCGGCATCGGCCGGGCGCCCCAGATTCGGCAGGTTGGGGTTGCCGAGCAGGTCGCCGAGCTTGACGAGAGCGAGCGCGGCTTCGAGACGGTCGTCGAGCGGCGGATTCGGCGCCGCCGCCACCTGCCGCGAAGAACCGCTGCGACCACTCGCTCTCCGGCAGCGCCGACGCCGAGATCGCCCGACCATGCCAGCACGTCGGCGATCCGGCGGTGCGCGCCGGCCAGGGCGCGCGTCGCATCGAGATCGTCGGGCATCTCCTGGCTCGCGCGCCCTCGGCCAGCGCGACGGCCGGCGGTAGCGAGCGCAGGGCGCCGGCCGTGTCGCCGATGTTGGCGCTCGACGGATTGCCCTGCACGTCGCCGACGCGGATCCAGGCGCGGGCCAGCTCGCGCTGCAGCACCGCGTCGCCGGCCGCCTCGCGGGCCAGGCTGTCGAGGTACTCGACCGTCGTCCTGACGATGAGCTCGCGGGTCGCCATCGTGCCCGGCACGTTGACGATGGTGTCGTTGACGTCGAACATGAACGCGTTGGCCAGGCGCCGCACGTCGTTGAAGCGACGCTCGGCGCGACCGCGTTCGCGCGGCCGCGACCGACGCCTGCCACACCACCGCCGCCAGGCCCGCGCCGGCCACCAGCACGAGCACGGCCGCGGCCGACGAGCGGCCTTGGTGTGGCGCGGACGAACTTGCGTGCGACATAGCCGGTCGCGGGCGGACGCGCCGAGACCGGCCACGCGCTGCGATACGCCTTCACGTCGCGCAGCAGGTCGGCCACGCTGGCATAGCGTTCGCCGGGCGCCATGGCCAGCGCCTTGAGGACGATGGCATCGAGATCGCCAGCGAGCCGGCGGGCCAGCGCTGGCCGGCGCTCGTCGCGCGTCTCGCGGCCCGGACGGCCGCGGCGTCGCCGTCGACGCGCGACGCTGCTCGGCGGCCTGACGCGCCGGGCGGCCAGGGCGGCCTGGAACTCGGCCGGCGTCGAGCCACGGAGCCGGTACGGGCGCTCGCCGGTGAGCAGCACGTAGAGCACGACCCCGAGCGAGTAGACGTCGGTGCTCATGCCGCTGGCCGCGACCGGCCATCTGCTCGGGGCTGGCGAAATCCGGCGTCATCAGCCAGGCGGCGCGGTGTCGGGTCGCGTCGCTCTCCCCGGCCGCCGCTCGACAGGATCGTCGCGAACGCCGAAGTCGAGCAGCTTCGGCGTGCCGTCGGCGGTGACCAGGATGTTGTCGGGCTTGATGTCGCGATGGACGACCAGGTTCTGGTGGGCGTACTGGACGCCGTTGCAGACGCGCACGAACAGCTCGAGCCGATCGGCGACCGACAGCCGCGCGCTGGTCGCAGTAGGCGTCGATGCGTACGCCGTCGACGTACTCCATGACGAAGTAGGGCTGGCCGGCGGCCGTGCTGCCGCCGTCGATCAGCCGGGCGATGTTGCGATGATCGAGATCGGCCAGGGTCTGCCGTTCGCGGCGGAAACGGTCGACGACGCCGGCCGCGTCGGCCCCCGGCCCGATGACCTTGACGGCGGCCTGCCGCGTGAACGCGTCGTCGGCGCGCTCGGCGCGGTAGACCACGCCCATGCCGCCGCGGCCGATGACGTCCACGATGCGCCACGGATCCGAGCGACTGCGCCGATCGCGGATCGGGCGACCAGGTCGGTCACCCGCACCGCCGGCGTCTCGAGGAAGGTGCCGGAGCCGTCGTGCCACGTCGAGCAGCGATCGCACTTCGCGCCACCACCTCGGCGTCGGCGGCGTGGCTGCGCGAGCAGCGCGTCGAGCTCGGCGGGCCCGAGGTCGAGGCGCCTCGTCGAACAGGCGCTTGTCGTCGTCCCAGCGCGGGTGCGAGCTGACGACGGCGGCGCGTCATGGGTGACGGCACGCGGTCCACTTCACGGCGACCGGCACGGCCGCCGCGCCCACGCCAGCGGCACGCGCTGCGGTGTAAGAGGCGCAGCGACAGGCGTCCGGCCACGAGGTCGTCACGATCGCGGCCGCGCAGCGTGAGCGTGCCGCTGCGCTGGCGCTGCCCCGTCGCGAGAGGGGCGCCACGATCGGGCCCGACCCGTGGCGTCGTCCATCGATGCAGCGCGACGGCCAGCACGCGCTCGGCGGCCACGACGGTGGTCGTCGGCGTAGTCGAGGCACGCCGGTGGTCGGATCGTAGGTCAGGCGCACACGCGGCCGCGGGCCAGCGCCACCCTGGCGCCGATCGCGGCGACGACGTTCGACCGGCGGCGGCGCCGCGCCGTTCACGAGCGGCGGCGTGCTGAACGGCGCGCGCCGCGGCGTCGCCGCCTGCTCCCAGGCGTAGGCGCGGGCCAGCAGCGCGGCTTCGGAGAACGCCGGGCCGAGGAACTCGAGGCCGACCGGCAGGCCGTCGACCGTGAAGCCGGCCGGCATCGACAGCGCCGGCAGGCCGGTGGTCGCGCTCAACTGGCAGGTGGTGCCGATCTGCGCCTCGCCGATGAGCGTCGGCTTGCGCCGCAGGGTCGGGTAGGCGAGCACGTCGAGCCGCTGGCCTTCGAGCGTCGCTCACCACGGCTTCGCGCAGCGCCCGCCGCTTGACCAGCGCCTGCCGGTAGTGCTCGCTGTCGCGCACGGTCGGGCTGATTGCGCAGCCGGAAGGTCTGCTCGAGCGCGTCGTGGTTGAGCCCGCGCTCGAGGATCTCGCCGAGCGATGTCACGGGCGCGCCGGGGTGGCGGGCCAGGTAGGCGGCGAGATCGAACTTGAACTCGTCGCCGATGACGCTGCTGTCGGCGAGCAGGTCGTCGAGTCCGGGCACGGTGGCCTCGACGACCTCGGCGCCCTGCGCCTTCATCGCGTCGAGCGCCTTGCGCACGATGCCGCCGACTTCGTCGTCTTCCGGCGCGCGTGCCGAAGAGCGCCCGCAGCACGCCGATGCGCGCGCCCTTGAGCGTGGCGCCGGCGAAACCGTCGCGATAGGACGGCGGCACATGCGCGGCGGCGCCCTCGGTGACCGCATCGGCGGGATCGGGGCCCACCGTCGCGTCGAGCACGATGCGCCAGGTCGGTGACCGATGCGCGCCAGCGGTCCGGCGACGTCCTGCGTGTCCGACAGCGGCATCACGCCGCTGCGGCTCGAGAGGCCGCGCGTGGCCCGCAGCCCGACCAGGTTCTGGTTGGCGGCCGGAATGCGGATCGAGCCGCAGGTGTCGCTGCCCATGCCGGCGGCCGCGAAGCTGGCGGCCACCGCCGCGCCGGTGCCGCCGCTCGAGCCGCCGGGCACGCGCGTCAGGTCGTAGGGATTGCGGGTCTGACCGGTGAGCGACGAGATCGTCGTGATGCCGGCGGCCAGTTCGTGCATCGTCGTCTTGCCGAGGATCACGGCGCCGGCGGCGCGCAGCTTCTGCACCTGGAAGGCATCGCGCCGTGGGCTGCAGCGTCGCCAGGCCAAGGGCGCCGCCCGAGGTCGGCATGCCGGCCGTGTCGTAGTTGTCCTTCACCAGCACCGGGATGCCGTGCAGCGGCCCGCGCGGCCCCCGCGCGGCGCGTTCGTGGTCGAGCGCGTCGGCCTCGTCGAGCGCCTTGCGGGTTGACCAGCACGATGGCGTTCAGGGCCGGGCCGGCCTGGTCGTAGGCGGCGATGCGCGCCAGGTACGACTCCACCAGGCCGCGCGAGGTGACGCGGCCGTCGGCCTGGGCCGCCTGCAGCTCGAGGATGCTGCGTTCGTGGACGTCGAACAGTGGCGCGGCGGGCGGCGGCGCGACCGAACGGGCGCGCTGGCGCGCGTCGAGCGAGGGACCGGCCGACACTACCAGGCCGAGCGTGACGAAAGACAGAACGAGGACCCGTCGGGACATGGCGTCGATTCTAGCGGCAATACCATCGCGCGGCGCCGGCGCGGCACTCGCGGTCAGGAACGACGGCGACGGGCGATCCGCCGCGGACGAACGGCAGAATTACGCACCGGCGCCGTGGCTCGCCGCGGGCGCGGCCGCCGTCCGCTCGCCGGCACAGGCCCACTGGCACGCGGGCTGCATCTGCGATCGGCAACCATGACACGTCCCTGCCCCGCCTGCGGTCGCGCCAACCGGGTTCCCGCCAGCCGCCTTGCCGATACCGGCCGTTGTGGCGCGTGCCAGCGCCCGCTGCCGCCGCTGGCCGTGCCCATCGAGGTGGACGAAGAAGAGTTCGACGAGATCGTGGCGGCCGCGACGGTGCCCGTGCTCGTGGACTTCTGGGCACCCTGGTGCGGACCGTGTCGCATGGCCGCCCCGGCAGTGGCCACGGTGGCCGCGGACCTGGCCGGCCGCGCGCTGGTGCTCAAGGTCAACACCGATACGCAGCCGGCACTGGGTGCCCGCTACGGCGTGCGCGGCATTCCCTACTTCGTCGTGCTGGCGCGCCGCCAGGTCGTCCATCAACAGGCGGGAGTCGTGCCGGCCAGCGAGATGGCCCGGTGGCTGAGTTCGGCGGCCGCCGCCGAACGCTGACCGCGGCCCGTCCCGTCGAAGGTTGGCAACGACGTCCACCGGAACCCGCGATGCCCCCTCCAGGTTCGCAGACCCGACAACACGCCGTTGCCTCCCATCGGGGTAGACGGACCCAGCTTGTCTTTTTTGGTGGCGGGGCTCGGGGCCGGGGATCGGGGCCTCGGGGCTCGGGCTCGCCAGGGCGGTGATGTGGCACGATGACGACCATGCGCCGGCCTGCCCTGGACCTCGCCGCTTTCGGCGTCATCTACATCGGCTGGGCTCGACGTCTCTCGCGGTCAAAGTGGCGGTCGGATCGATTCCCCGCCTGCTGGTCGGAGCGTCCCCGATGCGTCGTGGCCGGCACCGTCCTCGTCGCCGTGGCCCTGGCGCGGGCGAGCTCCCGGCGCCACTGCCCTCCGCCAGGCCTTCGTCATCGGCACGCTGATGTTCGTCGCCAACCACGGCGGCATCGCCTGGGCCTCGACGCGCAATCCGTCCGGCATCACGGCGCTGCTCGTGGCCACGATCCCGCTGTGGATCGTGCTGTCTCGAGTGGCTGGCCGGCGCCCTCGACCGTCCCTCGCCCCGCATGGCCGTGGGCATCGGTCTCGGCTTCCTCGGGTCGCTGCTGCTCTTCTGGCCGGCCGGCGACACCCCGCACATCGACCCGCTGGCATCGGTCGTGACGGCCGCCGCCGCGCTGTCGTGGGCCGCCGGCACGCTGCAGGCGCGACGGTCGCACCTGTCCGACTCGGTCGCGATGGCAACCGGTCTGCCCATGCTGCTGGGCGGGCTGGCGCTGGCGGCGGTGGCGGGGCCGGCCGGGGAATGGCAGGCGCTCCGGACCGCCGAGATCTCGGGCGCGGCAGCCGGTGCGCTCGTCTACCTCATCGTCGTCGGCTCACTCGCCGGGTTCAGCGCCTATCTCTTCCTGCTGCGCACGATGCCGGCATCGCGGGTGGTCACCTACGCCTACGTCAACCCGGTGGTCGCGCTGGTGCTCGGCGCGTGGCTCGGTGGCGAAGGCCTGGCAGTGATGACGGTCGTGGCGGCGGCGGTCAGTCTCGCCGGCGTCTATCTGTCCGTGTCGGCGCGCTGACGTCCGCAAACCGGCCGCACCCGGCTAGGGATGCTCGGTCTCGGTCAGCCAGGCCGTGACGACGAGCGTCAGCACGGCGAACGCCGCTTCGGCTTGAATCAATCCCACCCGCGGGCGGCCGCCGCGGCGGACGCGCTGCCAGTTGAAGTAGCCGCAGGCGCCGATGGCCGCGACCAGGCCGATCTTCACGAGCAGGAGCCGCCCGTACGCCGTCGCGACCAGGGCCAGGACGCCGCCGAGATAGATCCACGCGAGAACCACGCCGGTCGCTCCGGCCAGCGCCGCGGCGACGAGCGCCAGCGGCGAGAAGCGCGCGACGATCGGCGCGAGCGCCGTCATCAGCAGGATGGGCGATGCGCGGCGCGCCGCCAGCGCCAGCACGACGACCGTGCCGAGCCAGGCGCCAGTGACCGCCAGATGCAGGGAATGCAGGGCGCCGCGCCACAGACTGCCGGCGCCGTGACCGAGCCAGGGCGCCACCACGACCGCCGCGGCCAGGGCCAGGACGTAGGGCGCAAGCCGCGACGGGGGGCCCAGTCGCCAGCTGGCGAGGGCGATGGCGCCCGCGGTGACCGCATGCCAGCGCCACGAGGCGCCCCAGCGGCTGTCGACGACGACCAGCCGCAGCGTGTCGAGGTCGACGGCGGCGGCCGGGCCATCGATGGTCACCGCGTGCGCGAGGGCGCGCAACACGATGGCGACGACGCCGACGAGGCCCGCCGCACGGGCGATGCGCGCCACCCGTGCCCGCAGCATCGCGGTGCGCGGGTCACTGGCCAGGGCGAGGACCACGGCGGCACCGGTGCCGACCAGGAGCGCGAGATAGCCGGGAAACTTGGCGGCGATCTCGATCGATCCCATCTCGCCCATCACGACCGCGAAGGACGCCGGGCGCCGGTGGGATGCGTAGCGCCAGGCACCAGGGGACTACCGGGTCTGCCGCACGGAGAAGGCGTAGTCGCCCTTCTGCACGTGTCCGTCGTCGCCGGCCGCCTGCCAGGCCACGGTGTAGGTGCCGTCCGGGGTGGCGCCATCGACCGTCGCCGACATCGACTTGTCGGCCGCGACCGTCAGGGCGCCGAGCGTGACCTCACCCGACGTGCCCGTCAGCGTCAGCTTGCTCACCGCCCGATCGGGCGCCTGCGTGAACCAGATCTGGACCTTGGCGGGCTTGGCGGCCACCACCGCACCGGCGGCCGGCATGGCCTTGGACATCTTCATGTGCGCGAGCACGGTCGTCGTCGCCAGCACGGCCAGCACCACCACCATCCACGACGTCAGGCGATTCGCCATTCTCGTTCCTCCGGCCCTCACTGTAGACGCGGGCCCCCCTCGGCGTCATGCGGCAAATTGCCGCACGCCCTGCCGCCCGGATCGCGGGCTCGGCCGGGGGGGACGCGCAACGACCAGGCGGGCCGGGCCTCGTATCATGGGCGCATGCTCCCGGAGGGTCTCTTCCCACTCGTGGGGACGCGCTGTCAGCTGCGGCCGTGGTCGCGCGACGATCTGCCGGCGCTCGTCGCCCACGCCAACAACAAGGCCGTGTCCAGGCAGCTGCGCGACCGCTTCCCCTATCCCTACGGCGAAGCGGATGGCCGCGCGTTCATCGAGTTGGCAGCCGCCGGCAGCCCGCCGGTGGCGCTTGCGATCGTCGTCGACGCCGAGGCGATCGGCGGCATCGCCATCATGCCCGGCCTCGGCAACGAACGGCGGACGGCCGAGATCGGCTACTGGCTGGGCGAGTCGTGGTGGGGCCGTGGCATCGGCCCCGACGCGCTGGCCCTGATGACGGACTACGCCGTGACCACCTTCGCCCTGGCGCGCCTCGAAGCGTTCGTCGTCATCGACCACCGGCGGTCGTGGCGTGTGCTCGAGAAGGCCGGCTATGCGAACGAGGGCGTGCGCCGGCGGAGCTTCCTCAAGGACGGCGTGCTCCACGACCAGTTCTGCTACGCGTGGGTCGCGCCATGAGCGAGGCCCCGCGTGAATGGAATGCCACGTCCTATCACCAGGTGTCGGCACCGCAGACGAGCTGGGGCCACAAGGTGCTCGGTCGTCTGGCGCTCGATGGTGACGAGCGCGTCATCGATGCCGGTTGTGGCAGCGGACGGCTGACGGCCGCGCTCGCCGAGCGCCTGCCGCGCGGGCACGTGGTGGCCCTCGACCGCTCGTGGAACATGCTGATCGTGGCGCGCACCAACCTGCGCCCGACGTTCGGACCGCACGTGTCGTTCGTGCAGGCGTCGTTGCCCGACCTGCCAATCGCGGGCTGGGCCGATGTCGTCTTCAGCACGGCCACCTTCCACTGGATCGACAATCACCCGGCGCTCTTTGCCGCCATCCATCGCGCCCTGGCGCCGGGCGGCCGCCTCCATGCGCAGTGCGGCGGCGGCCCGAACCTCGCGGCGGCCTACGCCCTGGCCGAACAGGTGATGCACGAGGCGCCCTTCGCGCCCCACTTCGCCGACTGGACCACGGCCTGGCAATTCGCCTCCGCCGAGATCACGACGGCCCGCCTGGCCGCCGCCGGCTTCGTCGACATCGACGCCCATCTCGAGCCGGCGCCGACCACGCTCGCCTCGGCCGACGACTACCGGGCCTTCGTCACGACCGTCATCTACCATCCCCAGCTGGCGGCGCTCCCGATGGCGCTCCACGGCCCCTTCATCGATGCCGTCACGGCGCGGGCCGCCGCCACCACCCCGCCGTTCACGCTCGACTACTGGCGCCTGAACATGACCGCCCGGCGGCCCTGAGCGCCGGCGGCTACAGGGCGGCCCGGGCCGCGCCGACAAGACGACTGTGAGCCATACCCGGGTCCTGTCCGCTGCCGCCGTGCTGCTCGTGGCCCTGTCGTTGCCCGCCGCCGCGCAGGAGGCCCGCGCCACCGTGACCGGCCGGGTCACCGACGCCTCGGGGGCGGCCCTGCCGGGTGTCGTCGTGGCGCTGGTCCCGGTCGAAGGCGGGGCCGCGGCCGCCGCGGTCACCGACGGCGTCGGCCAGTATCTGTCGCCGCCGCTGCGCCCGGGCGTCTACGCCGTCACCTTCGACCTTTCGGGCTTCGCCCGCGAAACCCGCTCCTCGATCGCCGTGCGGCCCGGCGACGTCTACCTGCTCGACCAGCAGCTCAGCCTGGCGTCGCTGCGCGAATCGGTCGAGGTGGTGGCGGCGGCTCCGGCACCGCCACCCCCGCCGGTGCCCGCGCCGATCGTCAAGCTGGAAGCCCCGCGCCGCCCGGAGCCGGTGCCGGTGCCGAAGGACGTGCTGGCCTCGGTGTGTGGTCCCGGCCGCCCCACCGACGACTCCCTCTCGATCGGCACGCTGCTGGCGCATCGCGATGAACCGAGCCGGCGGCTCTACGGCAACGGCGACGTGCTGGTTCTCGACGTCGGCGACGAGCTGGGACTGGAGCCGGGGCAGAACCTGGTCGTGCGCCGCCGCTTCCGGGTCGGCGACAAGGGCCAGGCGCGCGACCGCGCCTCGTTCGGCGAGCAGACGGCAGGCCTGGTGCAGGTGGTGGAGACGAGCTCGCGATCGTCGGTGGCGGTCGTGGTCTACACCTGTGGTGAGCTCTTCGCGGGCGACGTCGTGGAGCCGTTCGACGCGCTGCCGGTCATGACGGCCAAGGCCCTGGGCGTGCCGCAGTTCGACGACCCGGCGCGCGTCGTGCTCGGCGAGCACGGCCAGACGCTCGGCGCGGCGCGGGCGCTGATGGTGATCGACCGCGGCACGAGTGCCGGCGCCGAACGCGGCCAGCGGATCACGATCTTCCGCCGCAGCCTGGGCGAGCGGGGCCCGGTCCAGGCCATCGCCGACGCCATCATCGTGGCGGTGCGCGCCGAGTCGGCCACCATTCGCATCGAACGGACGAGCGACGCCGTCTCCGTCGGCGATTTCGTCGCGCTGCACCGCTAACCGCCCCGACGGACTGCCGGCGGCAGGCCACGCCGCGGCACGAGCACATCACGCCGCCCCGGCCGCGGCCGCCGGTCGAACGTCCAACCGCACATGCAGGACGACACCCGGGTTTCGCGCCGAGCGATACTGCGCTGGTCGCTGCCGGCGGCGCTGGCCGCCGCCGGTGTCAGGACCGCCGCCCAGGCCGGGCGCACCGCCGCCATCCGCCCCATGACCACCCGTCCCATTCCGTCGACCGGTGAGGCGCTGCCCGTCGTCGGGCTCGGCACCTACATCAACTTCGATGTGACGCCCGGCTCGGCCGACTACGCCGCGCTGCCGGCCGTGCTCGAGGCGCTGTTCGCGGCGGGCGGCAGCGTGATCGACAGCTCGCCGATGTACGGGCGCGCCGAACGCACGACCGGCGAACTGCTGGCCGCCCGCACGCCGCGGCCGAAGGCCTTCCTGGCCACCAAGGTCTGGACATCGGGCAAAGACGCTGGCCTCGCGCAGATGGAGGCCTCGTTCCGGCTGCTGCAGGCACCGGTCATCGACCTGATGCAGATCCACAACCTGGTCGACTGGCGCACGCACCTGCCGACGCTGCGGGAGTGGAAGAAGGCGGGCCGCATCCGCTACCTCGGCATCACGCACTACACCGCCTCGGCGTATCGCGACGTGGAAGCGGTCCTGGCCGCAGAGCCGCTCGACTTTCTGCAGATCAACTACGCGCTCGACGACCGGGCCGTGGAGGCGCGCCTGCTGCCGCTGGCGCAGGACCGTGGCGTGGCGGTGATGGTGAACATGCCGTTCGGCGGCGGCGGCCTGCTGCGCCGCCTCCGCGGCCGCCCGCTGCCGGGCTGGGCCGCCGAGGCCGGGGCCACGAGCTGGGCGCAGCTGGCGCTGCGCTTCGTGCTGTCGCATCCGGCCGTCACCTGCGCCATCCCCGGCACCGGCACGCCGCGCTACATGGCCGAGAACGCGGCCGCCGGCGCCGCCCGGCTGCTCACGGCGGCCGAGCGGCGGCTGGTCGTCGACGCCGCCGCCGGCTAGCGCCGCACCAGATCACATCCATGAATGTGGATATGTTGCTTTGTATTGTAGGCTGTCGGCCGAGGCTTCGCCGATGTCCACGCCCGTCACCGCCATCGCCCTCGCCCCGCCGCGGCAGCACGACGTCTCGCTGGCCGCACTGACGATCGAAGGCCATGCCCTGGCCGAGGTCTCGCTGGCCGGCTGGGCCTACGGACCGCCGCTCGGCACGGCGCCCGTTGCGGTCGTGGTCGGCGGCATCACCGCCTCGCCCTTCCCGCTCGGCCACGGCGGAGACGATCCGGCGGGCGGCGCCGAGCCGTGGTGGCCGGCGCTCTTCGCCCCCGACCTCATCGACATCACACGCACGACCGTCCTGTGCCCGTGCTGGCCCGGCAACGGCTCGACGTGGCGCGGCTTCGACGACGCCACGCCCGGACTCTCGGTGCTCGGACTCGCCGATCTCGTGGCCGCGTGGCTCGATGGCATCGGCTGCACGGCGCCGGTGACCTTCGTGGGCGCCAGCCTCGGCGGCATGGTGGGCGTGGCGTTCGCCACGCGTTTCCCCGAGCGCTGCCGCACGCTCATCAGCGTGTCGGCCGGACTGCGTCCCGACGGCTGGGGCACGGCCACGCGCCACCTGCAGCGCGAGCTGGTCCGCGATGGACTCGCCAATGGCGACGTCACGACCGGCATGATCCGCGCTCGGCAGCTCGGCATGCTCACCTATCGCGGCCGCATCGAGCTCGACACCCGCTTCGGCACCTTCACCCCTGGTCTCGAGCGGCCGCCGGTGGCCGACTACCTCGACCTGCACGGCCGGCGCTTCGCCGCCCACTTCCCCGTGCGGACGTTCCTGTTCCTCAGCGAGGCCATCGATCGCGGCTCGATTGGCGTCGACGCGCACGCCCGCCGGGCAGCGCTCGAACGCGTCTCGGCCGACACCATCGTGGTCGGCGTCCCCGGCGACATGCTGTTCCCGTGGGGCCTGCAGGTGGAGCTGCACCGCGAACTGCAGGCGGCCGGCGCGCAGTCGTCGCTGTGGACGCTCGACTCGGTCTACGGACACGATGCGTTCCTCGCCGATCAGGAACGTCTAGCCGACCTGCTGCGCGGCGCGCGCGCCTTCGGTGGCGCCGCACCGGCGCCGCGGCCGCGCTTCGACGGCGTGGGGGTCGAGCCGGTGCGTGAGCTGCGCATCGGCATGGTCGGCTGCGGCACCGTCGGCGGCGGCCTGCTCGAGATGATCGATCGCCAGCAGCGGGCCGTGGCGGATCGGTACGGCGTGCGCTTCCGCGTGACGCGGCTGGCGGTGCGCGATCTGACCAAACCGCGGCCGGCGCTGGCCGCCGGCATCCCGCAAACGACCGACGCGCTCGAACTGGTCAGCGATCCGGACGTCGACGTGGTCGTCGAAGTCGCGGGCGGCATCTCGGTCGAGCCCATCCTCACGGCGGCGCTGGCCGCCGGCAAGCCGGTCGTCACCGCCAACAAGGCGCTGCTGGCGTCCAAGCTCGCCGACCTCGGCGTGCTCGCCCAGCGCACCGCCACGCCCCTCTACTGCGAGGCGGCCGCCGCGGCGGCGCTGCCGATCATCCGCCACCTGGCGCATCGCGCCGACGAAGTGCAGAGCCTGGCCGGCATCGTCAACGGCACGAGCAACTTCGTGATGACCCGCCTCGAGCAGGAACTGTCGCTCGACGACGCGGTCGCGGAGGCCCAGCGACGCGGCTTCGCCGAGGCCGATCCGTCGGCCGACCTCGACGGTCTCGACGCCGCGGCCAAGCTCTCGATCCTCGCCTACCGTGCCTTCGGCGCCTGGGTGCGGCCGGATGCCTTCCCGGTGCGCGGCATCCGCGACCTGACGCCGGCCGATTGCGATCTGGCCGAGTCGATGGGCTGCCGCATCCGCCTGCTGGCACGGGCCGCCCGCGTCGGCGACGCCCTCGACATGGCGGTCGAGCCGATGCTGCTTCCAGCCTGGCACCTGCTGGCCTCGGTCGAGGAGGAGTACAACGCGGTCTACCTCAAGTGCGCGTCGTCGGGCGACCTGAGCCTGTTCGGCAAGGGCGCGGGCGCGCTGCCGACGGCCACGGCGGTGCTCGGCGACCTCATCGATCTGGCGCAGCACAACTCGGTCCGCTGGCCGGTGCCGCAGGCCGCGGCCCTGGCCGGCGTCGACGGGCATCCGGCGCCCTTGCGCCGGCACTACCTGCGCGTGACCGGCGAACCGCACCCGGGTCTCGATCGCCGCATCGACAGCCTCGTCAGGCGCGCCGGCCTGTCGGTGCAGAACCGCGCCAGCCGCAGCGTCGGCGACACCGTGTGCCTCGGCTACATCGTCTCCGAGGGCAGCGGTGCCGCCATCGACGCCGTGCGCCAGGACGTGGCGCGTCTGGCCCGCGTGCGCGCCGCCCTCACACTCGGGATGCACGAATGAGCGCGCTCACCCGCTGGCTCGATCCGTCCGGCTGTCCGGCCGAGCCCCCGCCCGTGGCGGCGATGGCGCCGGCGACCCGCACGCTGCACGAGGCGCTCGACGCGCACGCCAGGCGCACGGGCGTGGCCTACCTGCACCCCGACGAACCCACCGTGCAGCAGGATCTGCTCGGCTCGGCGCCGATCATCGCGTGGCAGGAAGGCAAGGCCGCGTTCCTGTTCGCCGCCGAGGGCTGCTGGGCCGAACTGCCGCCCCTCTACGCCCGCTACGGCACCGGCGCCACCGGCGATCTCATCGCCCGCGTGAAGGCGCTCGAGAGCGCCGGGGCGGCGCTCGTCTGCGACTCGGGGATGCAGGCGACCGCGCTCGTCTTCGACGCGCTGATGACGCCCGGCGCGCATGCCGTGCTGTGCCGTCAGGTCTACAACAAGACGAAGTCCTACCTGCGCTGGCTGGCCGACCGGCTGGGCGGCTCGGTCACGATCGTCGACGACGGCGATGACGCAAGCGCTGGCGGCGGCGGTGCGGCCGGAGACGCGCGTCCTCTTTGCCGAGACGTTCACCAATCCGCTGGTGCGCGCGCAGGACATCCCCGCCCTCGTGGCGCTGGTGGCGGCGGCGCGGACGACGGCGCGGGATCTGCGGCTGGTCGTCGACTCGACGATTGCCACGCCGTGGGCGTTCGCCACGCCGCTGCTCGCGCAGGGCGTCGATGTCGTCGTCGCCAGCGGCACCAAGGCGCTCGGCGGCACCGACCGCGACCTGTGGGGCTACATCGCCACGAGCGACACGCCGACCGCGAACATCGTCATGGATCTCCTCGCCATGCGCGGCGGCATCCTCGACTGGCGGCGCGCGGCGGCCGTCGTCGCGGGGCTCGACCAGGCCGGCGAGGCCCACGCCAGGCGATCGGCGACCGCCACGCGGGTGGCGGCCTTTCTGGCGGCGCATCCGGTGGTGTCCGAGGTCCACCACCCGTCGCGGCCGGACCATCCGGACGCCGCCATCATCGCCCGCGAGTACCAGCGGCATGGCTCGCTGCTCTCGTTCCGCGTCGGCGGCGCCGACGAAGCGCGCACGCGCCACGTCGCCGACGTGATCGCGATGACGACCGTCATTCGCTACGCGCTGTCTTTCGATGGCCTCGCCACCAAGGTCAACCACCACCAGACGGTGTCCGAGTACTTCACGCCGCCGGACGAGCTGCGGCGCAGCGGCTTCGAGCGGTTGATCCGGCTCGGCATCGGCGTCGAGGATGCCGACGACCTGGTGGCCGCGCTCAACTGGGCGCTGCACCATGCGGCCGCGATCTCGCCCGATGACGTGACGGCCTGGCAGCGGACACGCCGCCAGGCGCTCGCCGGATCCTGACCGGCCTCAGTTCACGAACGCGGCGATGCCGGTCTGCGCGCGGCCGAGGATGAGGGCGTGCACGTCGTGGGTGCCCTCGTAGGTGTTGACCACCTCGAGGTTCACCATGTGGCGAATGACGCCGAACTCGTCGACGATGCCGTTGCCGCCCATCATGTCGCGCGCCATTCGCGCGATGTCGAGCGCCTTGCCGCACGAGTTGCGCTTGAGGATCGACGTGATCTCGGGCGCCGCCGTGCCTTCGTCCTTCATCCGGCCGAGACGCAGCACCGCCTGCAGGCCGAGCGTGATCTCGGTCTGCATGTCGGCCAGCTTC
Source organism: uncultured Acidobacteriota bacterium (assembly GCA_963807405.1). Taxonomy (GTDB): domain Bacteria; phylum Acidobacteriota; class Vicinamibacteria; order Vicinamibacterales; family UBA2999; genus CADEFD01. The sequence goes on from CAWEBU010000003.1 coordinate 64,317, forward strand.
TTCTGGATCAGCTGATTGGCGGCCAGCGGACGGCCGAACTGCTTGCGATCCAGCACGTAGTCGCGGGCCCGGAACCAGCAGTCCTCGGCGGCGCCGAGGGCGCCCCAGCAGATGCCGAAGCGGGCGCTGTTGAGGCAGGTGAAGGGCCCTTTCAGTCCGCGGATGTCGGGGAAGGCGTTCTCCTCGGGGCAGAACACGTTGTCCATCACGATCTCGCCGGTCAGGCTGGTGCGCAGGCCGACCTTGCCGTGGGTGGGCGGCGCCGTCAGCCCCTTCATGCCCTTGTCGAGGATGAAGCCGCGAATCTTGTCCTCGTCGTCCTTGGCCCACACGATGAAGACGTCGGCGATGGGGCTGTTCGAGATCCAGGCCTTGGTGCCGGTCAGCGCGTAGCCGCCATCGACCGTCTTCGCCCGCGTGGTCATGCCGCCGGGATCCGAGCCGGCGTTCGGTTCGGTCAGCCCGAAGCAGCCGATGAACTCGCCGGTCGCCAGCTTCGGCAGGTACTTCTCTTTCTGCGCCTCGGTGCCGAAGGCGTTGATCGGCACCATCACGAGCGAGCCCTGCACGCTCATCATCGAGCGGAAGCCCGAGTCCACGCGCTCGATCTCGCGCGCCACCAGGCCATAGCTGACATAGCCCATGCCGGCGCCGCCGTACTGCTCGGGGATCACGATGCCGAGCAGGTCGAGCGCGCCCATCTCGCGGAAGATCGACGGATCCGGCTTCTCGCTGCGGAACATCTCGAGCACGCGCGGGGCCAGCTTCTCCTGCGCGTAGTCGCGGGCGGTGTCGCGCACCATCCGCTCTTCGTCGGTCAGTTGCTGGTCGAGGAGCAGCGGATCGCTCCAGTTGAAACGGGCGTCGTGAGTGGTGGGCATGGTGGGTTCGGAGGCTGGGCACACAGGCGGAGCGTTCCGCCCTGGCGCCACCGTCGATGATGCCACGAATTCCGCTCGCGGGTGGCCGGGCGCTCTCCTGGCCCTGGCCGCTCAGCGCACGGTGACCTCGGCCCGTGCGGTGCGGCCGCGCTCGTCGGTGGCCTCGATGCGATGGCTACCCGGCGCCAGCGGCCACTCGACGGCCGCGCCAGGCGGTGCCGTCCCGACCACGTGCCCGTCGACACGCCACTCGATCTGCCGGGCGCCAGCGGCGACGACGCGCAGCGGCAGCGTCTGGAACTCGCGGCGCAAGGTGGGATCGATGAGGTAGGTGGCGCCGTCGGGCGGGCTCGCCACGGCAAACGCCGTTTCATGGCTGGCCCGCGCACGTCGCGCCCGCGGACCGCTCGACGGCGAGCGCTCCGCCGCGGCGGCCGGGCCGCCGGCGGCCAGCGCCGGCTGCGTCGTGGCCCCGACCTGGAAGCGCGCCGGCACGAAGGTCTCCACGCCGTGGTCGCTCAGATGGTGCCAGGCGCAGGGCACGTCGGCCTGCTCGGCGGCGACCCACTCGCGCCGCTTGAGCGGGCACCACGCATGGGCGGTCGCGCCGGACTCCGCGCAGACCTGCCGTTCGACCACCGTGGCGGGCGGTGACACGATGGCGCCGTCGGCCATCACCGCCACGCGACCGGCCAGCCGCTGCTCGGCCGCCAGCATCACGGCATGGAAGATCGGCGCCGCGCCGGTGACGCCGCTCGAGTTCCTGAGCGGTCGCCGATCGAAGTTCCCGACCCACACGCCGACGGTGGCGTGACGTGAGTAGCCGATGGTCCAGTTGTCGTGATACGCCTGCGAGGTGCCGGTCTTGACCGCCACCGGAAACGGCAGCTCCAGGCTGCCGCCGCGGCCGAAGACGAACTCGCGTGACTCGGGGTCAGCGAGGATGTCGGTGATCCAGAAGGCCGTGCGATCGGACACGAGGCGCGTCGAGTCCGGCAGGTCACCGTCGCCGCGGCGCAGGAACGTCGCCGGCCACCACTCGCCGCCGCGCGCAAAAGCGGCGTAGGCGGCGGTCAGCTCGTCGAGCCGCACCTCGGCGTTGCCGAGCGTCACGCCGAGGCCGTAGTGCGCGGCCGTGCGGTCGAAGGTCGTGAAGCCGGCGCGCCGCAGGAAACGCAGCACGTTCGGCACGCCGACCTCGGCGGCCAGCGCCACCGCCGGCACGTTCACCGAGCCGGCCAGCGCGTGACGCGCCAGCAGCGGTCCGCGATAGCGGCCGTCGTAGTTGCGCGGGCTGTAGACGACGCCGTCCTCGGCGGTCGGGAACGCCGAGGGCACGTCGGCCAGCACCGTGGCCGGGCTGGTCCCGCCCTCGAAGGCGAGCGCGTAGGTGAACGGCTTGAGCGCGCTGCCGGGCTGGCGCAGCGTCACCGCGCCGTTGATGGTGCCGCCGTGCGCGCTGTCGAAGTAGTCGCCCGACCCCTCCCACGCCACCCACTCGCCGGTGGCGTTTTCGAGCACGACGACGGCGACGTTGTGGGCGCCGTGGGCCGCCAGGTCGGCGCGGTGGCGCGCCAGGATGCCAGCGAGGTCCGCCTGCAGGGCGCTATCAAGCGTCGTGTCGATGCGCGCTGGCCGCTCCTCCCCCGCCGCAGCAAGCACCATCTCGACGAAGTGCGGCGCGGCAAAGGGCGCCTGGACCTGCGCGAACAGCAGTAGCTCGGCGACCGCGTGCACGAACTCATCGCCGGTGATCGCGCCGGCCGCCAACATCCGGCGCAGCACGACGCGCTGACGCGCGGTGGCCGGCCCTGGATCCCGGTACGGGTTGAAGCCGGACGGGCGCTGCGGCAGGCCGGCCAGGAAGGCGGCCTGCGCCGGCGTCAGCATCGCGGTGGTCACGCCGAAGTAGGACTGGCTGGCCCGCTCGGCGCCCGTGAACTGGTTGCCGTAGGGCGCGATGTTCAAGTACATCGCCAGCAGTTCGCTCTTCGACCAGCGGTGCTCGAGGCGAAGGGCGATCACGGCTTCGTGCAGCTTGGCGAGGAGCCCGCGGCGGCGATCCGGCCGCTGGCGGTTGAGCAGCAGCTTGGCCACCTGCTGGGAGATGGTCGAGGCGCCTTCCACGATGCGGCCCTCGGCGAGGTTGATACGGACGGCGCGGGCCACCGCCACGGGATCCACGCCGAGATGACTGAAGTAGCGGCGGTCCTCGGCCGCGAGGGTGGCGGCGACCAGGTGCGGCGGCAACCGGTCCGGCAGCAACGCGATCGCGCGGGTGGCCTCGGCCGACAGCGCCTCGTAGAGCGGCAGGCCGTGCCGGTCCACCACCACCGTGGACGGCGTGGCCGGCGGATCGAGCAGGCCGGCGGGGAGCGCGCCGAGGCGGACCCACAGCCCCAACGCAACCGCGACGGCGACGAGGATCGCCAGCGGACGCCGCGCGCGGCGAGCCCGGGTTGCCCAGCGCGCCCGTCGTCCGGCGGTCGGTATCTGGTCCGTGGTCACGACACCCTACCGCTTCACGTCGATCACGGCCGTGGCCGTGCGTCCGAACACCTCGGGCGCGTACATCTCCTCGACCCGCGCCGGCGCGGTGCGGAAGGTGCCGGCGGTGGTCGCCCGCACGATGTAGCTGAACTCGTGCACGCCCTCGTCGAGGCGGGTGGCGAAGAGCTGGATGCGATCGTCGTGGCGCTCGACGCGGTCGAAGCCGCCGCCCGTCCACCAGGCGCGCCAGTCGTCGGCGTCGTCGCGGCCGCTCTCCTGCCGATCCTGGGCGGCGGCGAGATCGCGGGCCGTTGTCTGGAACCACGACTCGACGGCTTCGAAGCCCGCCGGCAATGGGTCCGTCACGGCGACGAAGCGCCGCTCCTTGGGGAGACGCAAGGTGAGCGTGACGCGGACGAGATCGCCGGCGGCGTAGCTCGTGGCCGCCGGCCGCGTGCCCTGCTCGACGAACGGCTCGTAGCGGCGCTCGACCCGGAATCCCGCATCCAGGCCCTGCTGGTGCAGGACGTCCTCGGCGTAGCGGAGGCGGGCCGCGTAGTAGAGCGTGCCGGCGCCCTCGCGCGTGAAGGTCAGCGGCAGGGCCGTGCCGGGCGCGCCGGCCGCGAGCACCTGCGTCATCGAGAGACTCGACAGGGCCGCGTCGGCGGAGCGGCCGCGGAACTCGTCGCGGGCCAGCTCGCGCGCCGCCAGCGTGACGGTGGCGCGGAAGTCCGGCACGCTCCGGTTCGTACTTCCGGTAGTAGGCCACCAGCGCCGACATGGCGTGGGCGTTCTCCTGCGTGTTGCCCCAGCGTCCGTTCGTGCGCGCCGTCATCAGCCAGCGTACCAGCTGGCTGAGCGGGGCGTCGCTGACCTCGGCCGTGACCAGCGACTCCAGCACGATCGCCGTCGAGCGGACGTTCGAGCTCCAGAACCACACCAGATAGGGATCGTCGAGCTCGTTGACGTGCGCGCTGCCGGCTTCGGGCAGGATGGCGTTCATCATGCGCCGCCGCAGCTCCGTCACGCGGTCGCCCGATGCCTCGCCCCTGGCGCGCAGGGCGTCGTGCAGATAGGCCAGCGCGAACACCGGCATGCGGTCGCGGTAGCCGTAGAGCCGGGCGGCATGCGAGTCGACGTTGCTGCCGCCTTCAGCCAGCACCTTCACCGCGAAGGCCTGCCAGGCGGTGTAGGACGGCCACCATCGCTCGTTGGCCGCCGGCGGCGTGGCCGCGAGCGCGCCCGCCAGGTAGTCGTTGGCGCGGCCGCGCACACCCGGATCCACCTGATAGCCGAGGCCGGCCGCCGACTGCATCACGTGCAGGACATAGGCCGTGAGATAGGGCGAGACGGTGCGGCAATCGCCCGGCCAGTAGGCGAAGCCACCGCTCTCGCACTGGAAGCGCTCCAGCTCGCGCAGCGTCGACTGCGAGGCCGTCTTCATGGCGGCCGGATCCATGCCCGGCAGCGAGAAGGCGTCGCCGAGATCGGCGGCCAGGACGAGGGCCAGCGACGTCGACGCCTTCTGCTCGGCGCACCCGTAGGGATACTCGACCAGGTAGCGCGCCCCCTCGCCGAGGCCGACGAGTGCGGTGGACGAGAGCGACAGGTCGAGCCCCCCGTAGCCGGGGACGACCGCTGCCGGGACGGCGATCGTCTCGCGCGCCACGGTCGTGGCCTCGGCCGCCGTGCCAGAAGCCGCCACCGTTTCCGGGGAGGCGAGGATCGCCACCGGCACGACCTCCTCGAAGGCATCCGTCTCGTCGCCGACACGGACCGTCATCTGGACGCGGGCTCGTCCCACCGATCGCCCGGCGCCCTCGAAGCGCACCTCGATGGTGCCGCCGGCGCCAATCGCCACGCGCTGCTCGGCCGGACCGGCCACCGTCAGCACCGCTGGATCGAGCGAGCGCATCGTGACCACCGCCGTGCCCGAGGCCGGCAGCTGGCTGCCGACGACCGCGCCGAAGAACGCCTCGTCGCCGACCGCCAGGAAGCGCGGGAACGCCGAGGTCAGCGTGACCGGCTTGTTGGTGCGCACCTCGGCGCTGCCCGAGCCGAAGCGCGACCTGCGGTCGCCGGCCACGGCCATGATGCGGTAGGTGGTGAGCGACTCCGGCAGCGTCACCTCGACCGTGGCCCGGCCATCGGCGGCGGTCGTCACCGAGCCGAGCCAGAAGGCCAGGGCACGGAAGTCGCTGCGCACGGCGCCGGCGTCTCCGCCGCCGCCGCCGTCGGTGGCGCCCTTGGGCGTGAGCACGCGCCGGCTGACGATGCGCTGGCGGTTGTCGGTCGTCATGACCTGCAGCGCTTTGCGGACGTAGACATCGCCGGCGACGTCCGGCGGCTCGAAGCCGGTGAGCGACAGCACGCCGTAGTCGACGGCCCACAGCGTCACCTCGCTCGCCGTGCCCGCGCCCGCCTGGTCTTTCACCGTCAGTGCGACCGAGGCCTTCGCCGCCGGCCGGTACTCCTCGCGATCGGCCGCGACGTCGACGGTGAGCCGCTTGGCGCGGTCCTCCACCGTGAGCTCGACATAGCCGAGCCGGAACGACGGCTTGCCGGGATCGCTGGCGTCCTCGCTCGCCGGCTCGGCGGCGCCGGCCGCCGGGGTCGCGTTGCTGCGCCCCTTGACGAGCAGCACCGACACGAAGACGTTGGGAACGTCGTCCTCGCTGACCGGCACCGCGATCGACTGCTGCGTCGAGGTGAGCGCGAAGCGGCGGTGGGACCGGATGCCCTCGCGCTCGGTCGTGACGAGCGCGGTGGCCTGCTCCCACGGCGACTGGATCATGATGCGCGCCGTCTCGCCCGGCCGATAGGTCTGCTTCTCCGGCACGAGGTCGATGCGGTTGTGGTCGTAGCGGGCCCAGGCCGTGTAGCCGTCCCCCAGCACGTAGAACGACGTGCGCGTCACCGACGAGCGGCCGTCTTCGCCACGGCCGCGTGCTTCGAGCGTGAAGTAGCCGCCGCGTGCGAACGGAATCGCGAGCGCGACCGGAGCCTCCGCGGTCGTCACCGACCACGAGCCGGCCGGGATCTCCCGGCGCTCGGTGTCCCAGGTGTAGAAGCCGTTGCCTTCGGCGCGCCGCACGCTGGTCCACTGGACCTGGGTCAGCGTGACGTCGACCGGCACCCCGGCGACGGCCGCGCCATCCAGACCGGCCGCGACGATCTCGGTCGAGAGACCGCTCTTCTGCTCGAGGAAGTAGCCGGGACGGCGCAGGCCCACGTACCAGGGCGCCGGATGGACGACCGCGCTGGCGCGATTGGCGATGTGCTGCCGCGACACGTCCTCGACGTCTCCTTCGAGCGTGTAGACATAGGGAAGGCCGGCCTCGCGCGCGGTGTCGAGCGACAGCGCCAGCTCGCCGCCGGCGCCGAGCGTGGCCTCCTCGCGGCGCAGGTCGTCGCGCTCGGCTCCCGGCTCGATGCTCCCGACGAACAGCCACCGATCGCCGCCGAAGCGCTCGGTGATGGCGTCCGGCGCGGCGGCGTGCGGACGCCTCGAGTAGCGCCACGTCACCGGCTTGCCGCCCATCGCGGCGCCGTAGAGATAGCGCGCGGTCACCGTGCCACGCAGCGGGTCACCGGCGATGCGCGGCATGCCGGCGAGCGCGACATCGACGCGGAAGTCGGGCCGTCGGTAGGCCGCCACGAGGAACGACGCGTGCACGGACTTCTCCCAGGCCACGAAGTCGTCCAGTTCCGGACTCGGCGTCTCACCCGGCCGGCGATCGGCCGCGGGCGTCGGGCGCGGGCGGTCGGCTTCGAGAATGGCGCGCACCGAGTAGGGGCCGAGCGTGCCGTTCGCGGGCAGCGGCACGGTCCACTCGGCCGTGCTCCAGCCGCCGAGGCGGATCGTGCGCTCGTCGACGAGCCGGTTCTGGCCGTCGCGCACGGCCACGACGACCGGTGTGCCCTCGGCCAGGAGATCGACGCCAGCGGGCGCGTTCTTCCGGAGGATCGCCTTGAACTGCACCGTCTCGCCCAGGCGGTAGACGCCGCGGTCGGAGAAGACGCTGCCACGCAGCATCGGCTCGCGCTGGCGCAGGTTGAAGTCGGCGCCGAACTCCCACGGCGCGATGCCTTCGTTCCAGTCGCTGCCGGTGTAGGCGACGTCGCCGTCCTTCTCGGCCATGACGAGGAAGGTCATGGGTTGATACCACTCGTCGGGATCCCGCAGGGCGGTCGCCGGCGCCAGTGCCACGCCGTCCACATCCGTCGTGCCGCGCCAGAACGTGGTGCTGTCCTTGCGCACGATCGAGACCGCGGCCCCGGCCACCGGCGCGCCGCTATCGAGGCGAGTCACGAACACCAGGGTGTTCTGCGGGCTGTCCTTCACCGAGAGGCCGAGGTTCGTGACCTGCACGACCGAGGCGCGGGTCGGCGCGGTCTCCTCCCCCGCTGCCCGCCGGCTTCTATCGAGGATGCGGCCATCCGTGACCGCCGCCCACACGAGACCGGTGCCGCCGGCCGAAAGCGCGGGGCCGAGCGGCAGGCCGTGCGACTGCACCCGGTCCGGCGTGACCGGCAGCGTGCGCGTCACGCCAGCGGTGGCCGGGGAGGCGCGAAATCGCGGTGCCAGGCGCTGAATCGTGGCCATCAGGTCCGACGGCGCGATGGCGACCGCCCACTGCAGGATGTCGCGCACGTTTCTGGCGTAGAACGGCAGCTGCGCGCCGCCGTCCTTCTCCCACACCCCGTGGCCGTCGCCGAAGCTCGTGAACGCGGTGCTGTGCCAGTTCTCCACGAGGCCGAGCCACGGGTAGCCGAGCGTCTGTCCGTCGGTGCTCTCGAGCGTGGCCGGCAGCGTGACGACGTAGGTGCGGTTCGGCAGCTGGGCCTGGTAGCCGGCGTCTTCGAGGGTCAGGAACGCGCTGCTGTCGTCGTCATCGTCACGCCGGGGCGGGCGCGCGGCCTTCTCGACCGGCTGCGGCGCGCCGGTGATGTCGACGGCCCGGGCGGCGGCGGCGAAGTCGGCCGCCCGCACCGGCACGCGCAGCGCCAGCGGATTGTAGGCATCGCCCGAACACGCCGTGCGGCACTTGAAGCCGTCGACGAAGAAGGCGCGCTCCGCCTCCACCGTGTAGGTCTGGGCGCGTCCGGGCGTGGCCGGCCCGGCCGGCGAGGGGACGCGGCCGTTGAGCACCAGACGCACGTGGCTTTCCGGTGCGATCGTCGACACCGACTCGAAGACCACCAGATCGCGAGCGTCGGGATAGCGCTCCTTGTCCCACGTGCTCGTGAGACGCAGGCGCACCGGCGCGCCGCCCGCCGCCACCGCCGCGACGGCGGCCACCTTGCGCTCGAAGGCGGCCAGTCCCGCCGGATCCTGCGCCGCGTAGCGCGCCCGTTCGACCTCGGTGAAGACCGGGGCATCCCACTCGTGACGCGCCAGCGAGGCCGACAGGGTGGCGGCGATATCGGCCCGGCGCACCGGCTGGTTGAAGCGCAGCAGGAACACCATGGCGCCGGCCACGGTGTCGCCACGGCGGTACCACGACGTGCTCACGAGCGTCACCGGCGGCGTGGTGAAGCGGAAGGTGACCGGGGCGGCCAGGGTCCGTGTGCTCACGGCGGTGGCAGTGGCGGCGACCGTCACCGTGTAGGTCGTGGCAAACGGCAGCGGCTGCTTCGGATCGGGCGTATAGACGAGCGTGGTCGTGCCCGCCCAGCGGAAGGCGCCGGGGATGGCGGGCGTGATCGTGACAAAGGGCGCGTCGACCACCGAGGGAATGCGGCCGAGCGTGACCATCGGCTCCGAGAACACGATGCGGATCTCGCTGGCCTGGTCGAGACTCGCGAGCGTCCCGGACGGGCCGCTGCTGACGACCGTGAGTGCAGGGGGGGCGGGCTGCGCCGCCACGACGCTCGTACAGAGCAACGCCGCGACCATCGCGCGGCTCAGCCATCCAGCTCGGGTCATGACCAGCCTTTTCTGTCACTTCGGCCGGCAGCAAGGAGCGCGCGGCGTCGTGTTCCATTAGACACCACGCACGCCGGCACGAAGCCTACGTCGCAGTCGCCGGCGGCGGCGTTTCCAGTTCCACGCCCAGGCCATCGGCGATGCGGTTGACGAAGGCGAAGTAGGCGACGACGGCGCAGGCATCGTGAATCGCGCGGTCGTCGAGGCCGACTGCACGCAGCGCGGCGATGTGCGACGGCCGCACCTGCTCGGGCGTGAGCGTCAGCACGTCGGCATAGCTCAGCAGGGCCTGCTCGCGCGGCGTGAGGAGCGGCGCGCTCACCGGTGAGACCGCCAGCCCGCCGACCAGCGCCGTCTGCTCTTCGACCGTGAGCCCCTGGCGCTCGAGGATGGCACGGAGACCCGCTCCGTGATGGTGCACTCAATAGTGGCAGTGGTTGAGAGCGGAGACGCGCACGCCGAGCACCTCGCGCTCGCGTCGGGTCAGCGGGCCGGGCCGGTGCATCACCTGCACGTAGAGCTCGTAGTGCTGCCGCATGACGGCCGGGTGCACGGCGTGGATCTGGATGATGTGATCGGGATCCGCGACGCGCTCTTCGGGGGCCAGATCGTCGGCCGGGACGTAGGCGATGAAAGCCATGGGGTTACCGCCGGCGGGAGGGAGTCCGCAGTATCGACAGGGGACGAAGGCTATCATGCGGGCAGCCCCGCCGACCCTATGCATCACCTGCTCGCCGCCGTGCTCGTGCTCCATGGCCTCATCCACCTGATGGGCGTCGCCAAGGCCTTCGGCCTGGCGGAACTCGAGCAGCTGAGGCAGCCGATCACGCCCGCGATCGGTGTCCTCTGGGGTGCGGCCGGCGCGCTCTTCCTGACGACGGCTGTCGGCCTCTACCGCTGGCCGCGGTGGTGGTGGGCCTCCGCGGCGGTGGCCATCGTTTTTTCCAGCCTCGCCATCGTCTCGTCCTGGAGTGACGCCAAGGCCGGAGCCGCGGTCAACGTGGCGGTTGGACTGGCGGCGGCGGTCGCGTTCCTGCTTGGCGGTCCCTGGAGTCTGCGTGCCACCTACGAGCGGGACCAACGCGTGGCGCTCCTCGCACCATCCGCGCGCGGGTCTGGTTCCGTCGTCACCGACCAAGATCTGAGCGGCCTGCCGGCGCCGGTGCAGCGCTTTCTGCGCGTCTCTGGCATCGTCGGCCGCCCGCGCGTGCGCAGCTTCCGCGTCCGGATGCACGGCCGGATCCGCAGCGGGCCAGACGCTGGATGGATGGCCCTCGTGGCCGAGCAGGTGACCACCCTCGAGCCTCCCGTACGGCTCTTCTATTTCGACGCGCGCATGTTGGGCATCCCGGTGCCGGGCTATCACCGCTTCGCGGACGGCCGGGCCACGATGGTCGTCAAGGCGCTCGGTCTCGTTCCGGTGGCGCGCGAAGGCGGCGAGATCATGACCCGCTCGGAGACGGTGACGTTCCTCAACGACCTGTGCCTGATGGCACCGGCCGGCCTGCTCACGCCGGCGATTCGCTGGGAGGCGGTGGACAGCCGGCAGGCTCGGGCGGTCCTCACGCTCGGGGCGAACACTGTGACTGGCACGCTCGTCTTCGGTCCCGGCGGACATCTCGTGGATTTCTGGTCGGACGATCGCGCCCGCGCGCAACCCGACGGCACGGTGGCGGAGGGCCAGCGGTGGTCGACGCCGATCCTGACCCACCGGGCCTTCGGCCCGTTCACGCTGATGGCCCGAGGGGACGCCCGCTACCAGGCCCCTGAAGGCGACGCCGTCTACATCGAGCTGGACCTCGACGACGTGATCTACGACACGGCCCCGCCTTAGCCTGGTGACCCGGACGTGCCCTGGCAGCCGGCTGGCGCCCTCGATGGGCGACGCACGGCCGGAACGACCACTGGTCACGACGACCGGCCCAGGAATCGGCGGGCGGGGAGCGAACAGCGCGGCCCCAGCGGACGTAGATTCAGAGCACATGCATATCTGGCTCGTTGCTGCCCTTGCGGCCGTCGCCCAGTCGGCGGCGACGCCCGTGACACCCGCGCGAGCGGCCGACGAACTGCTGGCCGCCGACCGGGCCTTCTCCGCGCGCGCCGCACGCGTGCCGCTCGTTGACGGCCTGACGGCGATGTTCGCGCCCGACGTCATCGTGCCCGGCCCGCCGGCGCGCCTCTACCGCGGCATCGACGAGGTGACGATGCTGCTCCGCGCCAGCCCGGATGCCGACGCGCGCGCCTCGTGGACGCCGATCCGCGCCGGGCTGTCGGCCGACCTCCAGCACGGCTTCACCTTCGGCTTCATGACCCTCACCCACGCCGACGGGCGCACCGTGCCGATGAAGTACATGGCCTACTGGGTGAAGTTCCCGGAGGGCTGGCGGGTGGCCGGCTACAAGCGCGCCCGCCGTCCGGAGGGCGAGGTGTCGCTGGCCGCGATGGCGCCGCTGGTGCCGGCGGCCACGGTGCCCCCGCGCCTCGAGACCACCTGGCTCGACGGCCTGCGGGCCTCGCTCGCCGACGCCGAGCGTGCCTTCTCGAACGAGGCACAGGCGATCGGGCTCGGGCCGGCCTTCGTGAAATACGGACAGCCGACCGCCGTCAACATCGGCGGCCCGGACCACCCGTCGTACGTCGTCGGGCCCGAGGCGATCGGGCAACTGGTCGGCCGGGGCCAGCCGCCGGGCACCGCGAGCCCGGTCGAGTGGTCGACCGAGGTGGCACTGGTGGCGTCGAGTGGCGATCTCGGCGTCTCGTTCGGCTTCATCCGTCCGAATGTGGCCCCGAGCGGCAACGCCCCGCCGCAGGGACAGCCGTTCTTCACGATCTGGTCGCGGAGCGCGCCCGATGCGCCCTGGCGCTACATCGCCGAGTAGACAGCCCGGCCACCGCGGACGCGGCCCACTCCGCCCGCTCGGCGACATCTTCCCCGGTTAGTTGCTCGATCTCCAGGCCGCCGTTTCCGCCTCGCGCACCCGCGTGAGACGATGAGGCGGCTTCATGGGGATTCCTGCGGACTTCGTTCTCATCGTCGTCGCCGGCCTCGTCGGCGCCGTAGTGGCGCGGGCGCTCGGCCTGCCACTGCTCGTCGGCTACGTCGCCGCGGGCGTGGTCGTCGGTCCGCACACGGGCGGGCCGACGGTGGGCAACATCGAGGAAATCGAGCTGCTCGCCGAGGTCGGCGTCGCGCTGCTGCTCTTCGCGCTCGGGCTCGAGGTCTCGTTCCGCGACTTGCGGGCGGTGCGGAAGGTGGCCCTCATCGGCGGCCCGCTGCAGATCCTCGTTACCGGCGCCTTCGGCACCTGGATCGGACGCTCCGTGGCCGGCATGCCGACGCTCGACGCGGTGTGGTTCGGCGCCATGATCTCGCTCTCGAGCACCATGGTGGTGCTGAAGACGCTGGCCGCCACGAGCACCATGGCCACGCTCGCCAGCCGGGTCATGATCGGCCTGCTCGTCGTCCAGGACCTGGCCGTGGTCCCGATCCTCATCGTGCTGCCCCAACTCGGCGCCACCGAAGGGCTCCCCGGCCGGCTGCTGCAGGCGACGCTCGTGGCCACGGTGTTCCTGGTCGTCATGGTCGTCGTCGGCACGCGCCTCCTGCCGGCCGTGCTTCGGCGCGTGGTCGGCTGGGGCTCGCGCGAGCTGTTCCTGGTGGCCGTGGTGGCGGCCGGAATCGGTGTCGGCGCCGTGGCGACCACGTTCGGCCTGTCGTTCGCCATCGGCGCGTTCGTCGCCGGCGTCGTCATCAGCGAGTCGGAGCTGAGCCACCAGGCGCTCAGCGACGTGGCGCCACTGCGCGATGTCTTCGGCCTGCTCTTCTTCGTGTCGGTCGGCATGCTGTTCGATCCCGCCTACGTGCTGGCGCACGCCGGCCAGGTGGCGGCGCTCGTTGCCGCCATCGTCGTCGGCAAGGCGCTCATCTTCGGCGTCATGGCGCGCGCATTCGGCTATCGCAACATGGCCCCGTGGATCATCGGCCTCGGCCTCTCCCAGGTCGGCGAGTTCAGCTTCGTCCTGGCCCGCGCCGGCCGCAGCAGCGGCTTCATCTCGGCCAACTCCTACGATCTGGCCCTCAGCTGCACGGTGCTCTCGATGGCGCTGTCGCCGCTGGTGTTCCCAGGCCTGCTGCCAACGGCCCGCCGGCTGGCCGGACGCCTGCGCCGCCCGGCCCCTGGCACCGACGCCCCGCTGCCGTCGGCCGCCCTCGAGAACCACGTCATCGTGGCCGGCTACGGCCGCACCGGGCGCGCCGTCGTGGACGTGCTCGAGGCCGCCGGCCTGCCGTATCTCATCGTCGACGCCCACTACGAGGAGCTGACGGAGGCGCGAGAACAGGGCGTGCCCGCCATCTGGGGCGACATCGGCAGCGAGGACATCCTGCGCGCCGCCGGCGTGGCGCAGGCGCGGATGCTGGTGGTGGCGGTGCCCGACTGGCGGGCCGTGCACCTCGGCATCGAGCGCGCCCGGCGCCTCAACCCGCGCATCTTCGTGGTGGCGCGGGCCAGCGGCACGGCCCACGTCGAGACGCTGCGCGGGCTGGGCGTCGATGCGGTGGTGCAGCCGGAGTTCGAAGGCGGCATCGAGATGGTGCGCCGGGCGCTGGCCCAGTGCGAGCGGAAAGACGCCGAGATCGACCGCCTGACCGGCAATCTACGGCGCTCGCTCTACGATCCCGAACGTCCTGACGATCCCTTACACGTTCCTGACCAGCCCTGACGGCACAACTGGCGTGGCCGTGATGTCGTAGTACGACACGCCCATGCTTGAAGTCTCCACGTCCATCGGCAATAGTCCTCGCGAGATGGCGCAGCGTCTGCTCATCGTCGACGACGACACCGAGCTCACCCGGCTGCTGACCGAGCTGCTCGGGCACGACGGCTTCGAGGTCGAGGCGGTCGATGTCGGCACGGGCGCTGCCGACCGCGCGGTGTCGGGGGCCTACGCCCTGGCGATCCTCGACGTCATGCTGCCCGACACCAGCGGCTTCGAAGTGCTCAAGGACATCCGGCGGCGCTCGTCGCTGCCGGTGATCCTGCTGACCGCACGCGGCGACGATGTCGATCGGATCGTCGGCCTCGAGATCGGCGCCGACGACTACGTGCCGAAGCCCTTCAACCCGCGCGAGCTGACGGCGCGGATTCGCGCCGTGCTGCGGCGGATGGAACCGCGGACGCCGGCCGGCGGGCGGCCCGTCATCGAGATCGACGACATCCGCATGGATCCAGCCGCCCGGCTCGTCGTGCGGGACGGCCAGACCGTCGATCTGACGAGCGTCGAGTTCGACATCCTGCGCGCGCTGCTCGACTCGGCCGGCGAGACGGTGGCACGCGCGACGGTGGTCGAGAAGGTGCTCGGCCGCCGCTTCGATCCCTTCGATCGCAGCGTCGACATGCACATCAGCAACCTGCGCAGGAAGCTGGGGCCGCGCCCGGACGGCGACGAGCGGATCAAGACGATCCGTGGCGTCGGCTACATCTACGCGCGGCCGCCGGCGGCTGGGTGATCGCGTGCGCGGCCTCGCCCTCAAGATCTTCCTCAGCTTCTGGCTGGTGTTCGCGGTCCTGATCGCGTTCTTCGCGATCCTGCCCGACCGTGGCCCGTCCATCCGCTTCCTCGACCTCGTGGACCAGAACGGCCGCGTGCTGGTCCGGCTGGCCGAACGGCAGGGCCCCGCGTCGTGCACCGAGGCGGCGGGCGCCATCGCGGTCGAGAGCGGGCTGCAACTGGTCGTCTTCGACCCGACCGGCAGCGTTCTCTGCGGCGCCCCCGGGGCCGATGCCGCCGCCATCCGCGAGCAGCTCGACCGCCCGGCCGGCGACACGAGCGGCCTGGCAA
This sequence comes from uncultured Acidobacteriota bacterium, assembly GCA_963807405.1. Lineage (GTDB taxonomy): Bacteria > Acidobacteriota > Vicinamibacteria > Vicinamibacterales > UBA2999 > CADEFD01. The sequence continues at coordinate 79,458 of CAWEBU010000003.1, forward strand.
CGGTCACCGTCACCGGCGCCAGCGGCGCGACCGTCACCGTCGCCGGCCGGGCGATGCCGGGCTTTGCCGCCGTGGCCGTCCAGCGGCCCTTCCCGTGGCGCGCGGTGCTGCTGGCGATCCTCGTCTCCGGCGGCGTCTGCTTCGCCCTCGCCCGCTACCTGGCCCGACCGCTGCAGCTGGTGCGCGATGCCACCTACCGGCTGGCGGCCGGCGATCTGCACGCCCGGGCCGGCGCCGGCGTGGGCGCCCGCCGCGACGAGATCGGCGACCTGGTGCGCGACTTCGACGCCATGGCGGCGCGGCTCGAGGCCCTCGTGCACTCGCAGACGCAGATGCTGTCCGACATCTCGCACGAACTGCGCTCGCCACTGGCCAGGCTCAACGTGGCGCTGGCCCTGGCCCGGCGCAAGGCCGGCCCCGGTGCCGAGGCCGACCTCGACCGCATCGAAGCCGAAGCCGAGCGCATGAACGACCTCGTGGGCCGCTTGCTGGCCCTGGCGCGAGCCGAGGCCACCGGCGCGGTGGCGTCGGGCACGCCCGTGGACCTCGGTGACGTCGTCGGCACGGTGGCGGACAACGCCCGCTACGAGGCGCAGCAGCAGCGCAAGGACGTCCGGCTCGAGATGACCGCGGCGGTGGTCGTGGCCGGCGACGCGCAGTTGCTCGCCAGCGCCATCGACAACGTGGTCCGCAACGCCGTGCGCCACACGCCGGCCGGCTCGGGGATCGACATCTCGGTGGCACGGGACGGCGCCCACGCCGTCGTGCGCGTCCGCGATCATGGTCCGGGCGTGCCGGCGGCCGAGCTCGAGCGGATCTACACGCCGTTCCACCGCGTGGACGCCGGCCGCCACCGCGGCAGCGGCGGTGTCGGCCTCGGGCTGGCCATCGCCCGGCGCGCCGTGATCGTGCACGGGGGCAGCATCCAGGCCGAGAACGCCGAGGACGGCGGGCTCATCGTCACGATCCGCGTGCCCGTCGACCGCCACACAACTGTCACACCGGCCTGACGCTTCTTTACGCGATCCCGACCCGCCTTGACGGGCAGCCGCCCGGCGCCAGCGTCCAATGGATCGAGGACATGGCGATGCCACACTTTCGATTCTTCGCACTCGTCGCGGCGCTGACCGCGACCGGCTGCGCGTCGCTCTCGACGCCAGCCGCGGTGGCTCATCCGGCCGCGCCCACGGCCTGGCACTCCGCCGTGGACTCCCCGGCGACGCCCGACCTGGCGCAGTGGTGGACGACGCTCGACGATCCGACCCTGACGACGCTCATCGAGCGCGCGCTGACCGGCAGCCCCGACATCCACGGCGCACAGGCGCGGCTGCGCCAGGCGCGGGCGCAACAGGAGCGGGCCGCCGCCGAACTGTGGCCCACGGTCGGTATCAACGGCTCGGCGTCCGCGCGGCGCAGCGGCACGCGGGCGATCGGCCTCGACGGCTCGTCGAGCGTCGTCAACGTCATCACCGGGTCCTACGGCACCAGCCTTGACGCCAGTTGGGAGCCCGACATCTTCGGCGGCCTCGGCAAGGGCCGGGACGCGGCCTCCGCCGACCTGCTGGCGGTGGCGGCCGACCTGGCCGGCGTGCATGTCTCGCTGGCCGGCGAAGTCGCGGCCACCTATGCGGACCTGCGGACGCTGCAGGCACGGCTGGCCATCTCCGAGCGCAACGCGGCCAGCCAGGCCGAGACGCTCGAGCTCACGGGCTTCCGCGCCCAGGCCGGACTGGTCAGCAGCGTCGATGTCGAGCAGGCGCGCGCCAACCTCGAGCAGACACGTGCCGGCATCCCGTCGATCGACGCGGCCGTCAGCCAGGCGATGTTCCGCCTGGCCACGCTCACCGGTTCTGAACCCGGAGCGCTCGTCGGCACGCTCACGACGGCGGCGCCGCTGCCGGCGCTGCCGGCCAGTGTGGCCGTCGGCATTCCCGCCGAGGCCCTGCGACAGCGGCCGGACGTGCGCGCGGCCGAGCAACGCGTCGTCGCCGAGACGCTACGGCTGGCCCAGGCCGACGCCGATCGGCTGCCGCGCTTCAACCTCTCCGGCACGGTCGGGGCGGAAATCCTGAAGGGCGCCGGCAGCGGCGGCACCTCGATCCTGACCTCGGTGGCCTCGAGCGTGGCCCGCACGCTGTTCGACCGGGGCCGCATTCGCCAGCAGATTGCCATCCAGAGCGCCACCCAGGAACAGGCGGTGGCCACCTACGAAGCGACCGTGCTGACCGCTCTCGAAGACGTCGAGAGCGCGCTCGTCAGCTACGAGCAGAGCGGTCAGCGGCTCCTCTCACTGAACGCGGCGGCCGAGGCCGCCGGCAACGCCACCCTGCTGGCGCGCTCGCAGTACGCCGCCGGGCTGACCGACTTCCAGACCGTGCTCAGCACCGAACGGACGGTGCTGTCGGTGCAGGAGAGCGTGGCGGTCACCGAAGGCGACCGTGTCACGGCGCTCGTGCAGCTCTACAAGGCACTCGGCGGCGGCTGGACTCCGCTGGCCATTTCAGGGACGACCGGATCATGACCACACACACCCACTCCTCGCCCGCAGACATCGCTGCCCTCCTCGCGCCGGCCGGCACCGCCCGTCGCGGCCGCCGTCTGGCCGCCTGGCTGGCCGTCGCTGCCGTCATCGGCGCCGCCGGCGTGACCGTGTGGCGATCATTCGACAGTGCCGCTGCCGCGGCGCCGGCCTACGTCACCGAAGCGGTCACGCGCGGCGATCTCGCCGTCCACGTCGCCGCGACGGGCAACCTGCAGCCGACCAACACGGTGGACATCGGCAGCGAGCTCTCCGGACTGGTCGAGGCGGTCTTCGTCGAGGAGAACACCACGGTCAGAAAGGGCCAGGTGCTGGCGCGGCTCGACACGCTGCGCCTGCAGGACCAGATCACCCGCTCCTCGGCCACGCTGGCGGCGGCCGAGGCCCGCCAGTCTCAGGCCGAAGCCACGGTGCGCGAAGCCGGCAGCGCCCTGGAGCGGCTGCGCGAGGTGTCGCGGCTCTCGGGCGGCAAGGTGCCCTCGCAGACGGAGATGGAGAGTGCCGAAGCGGCGCTGGCGCGGGCCGACGGGGAGCGCCTGAGCGCGGTGGCGACCGTGACCGACGCGACGGCCGCGCTGAGCACGGACCGCACCAGCCTGTCCAAGGCCACCATCCGCTCTCCCATCGACGGCATCGTGCTGGCGCGGGCCGTCGAACCGGGGCAGACCGTGGCGGCCTCCCTCCAGGTCGCCACGCTCTTCACGATCGCCGAAGACCTGCGTCAGATGGAGCTCGAGGTCGACGTCGACGAGGCCGACGTGGGTCGCGTGCAGGACGGACAGTCGGCCACCTTCACGGTGGACGCCTACCCGGCGCGCACCTATACCGCCACCGTGACCAGGGTCGCCTACGGCGCGACGACGACGGCCGACGTCGTCTCCTACGCGACGGTGCTGCAGGTGGCCAACGACGACCTGAGCCTGCGCCCGGGCATGACGGCCTCGGCCGATATCGCCACCGCCTCGGTGCGCGACACGCTGCTCGTGCCGAACGGCGCGCTCCGCTTCACCCCGGCCACGACGGCCGCTGCCAGCCGCGGCATCGTCAGCAGCCTGATGCCGGGGCCGCCGCGATCGAGTCAGGCGACGCGCACCGAGGCCGTCGCGGCCGACGGCTCACGCGAGATCTGGGTGCTGCGCAACGGCGCGGCGACGGCCGTCACGGTCACGGTAGGACTGTCGGACGGGCGCCACACGGCGATCGTCGCCGGCGACCTCGCCGAGGGCGATGCCGTGATCACCGACAGCACGAGGAGCACGTCATGATCGCCGCCGTTGCTGTCCCCTCGACGCCCCGGCCGACGCCATCCACCAGCGCCGTGCCCGAGGTCGTCATCGCCCTCGACGGGGTGACCAAGACCTACGGCGAAGGCACGTCTGCCTTCCAGGCCGTGCGCGGCGTGAGCCTCGAGATCCGCCAGGGCGAGTTCGTCGCCATCACCGGACCGAGCGGCTCCGGCAAGTCGACCGTGATGAACATCCTCGGCTGCCTCGATACGCCGACCACCGGCCACTACCGGTTCCACGGCGTGGCCGTCGAGACGCTGTCCCGCAACCAGCGGGCGCTGCTCCGGCGGCACTACCTGGGCTTCGTGTTCCAGGGCTTCAACCTGCTCAAGCGGACCACGGCGCTCGAGAACGTCGAGCTGCCGCTGCTCTACCGTGGCGTGCGCACCCGGGCCCGGCGGCAGCAGGCCCTCGACGCGCTCGCGCTCGTCGGCCTCGAGAAGTGGGCGACGCACACCCCGTCTGAACTCTCGGGCGGCCAGCAGCAGCGCGTGGCGATCGCCCGTGCGCTCGTCAGCGACCCCGACGTGCTGCTCGCCGATGAACCGACGGGCAACCTCGACACCGAGCGCGGCAAGGAGATCCTCGATCTCATCGCCGCACTCAACCGCGACCACGGCCTGACGGTGCTCATGGTGACGCACGAGGCCGAGGTGGCCGCCCGTGCCGATCGCGTCATCCAGATCGTGGACGGCGTGGTCGCCGACGACCGGGAACAGGAGCGGGTAGCGTGATGGTGTTCAGCACAATTCTCCTGGCCCTGAAGGGCCTGCGCCGTAACGTCCTCCGCTCGGTTCTGACGATGCTGGGCGTCGTCATCGGCGTGTCGGCGGTGGTCACCATGGTGACGGTCGGCAACGGCACCACCCAGTCGGTCTCGGCCCAGATCTCCAGTCTCGGCAGCAACCTGCTCATCGTGTCGCCGGGGCAGCGGGGAGGGTCGCGGTCGGCGGGCGCCACGGCGCCGCGTTTCAAGCTGGCCGACGCCGTGGCCATCACCGAGCAGATCGGCGGCCTCGAGGCGGTGGCGCCGAGTGCCGGACAGAGCGTCACCGTGGTGGCGATGGCGAAGAACTGGACCACGACGGTGACCGGATCGACCAGCGCCTACTTCACCACCGGCAACTGGACGCTGGCCTCGGGCCGGGTGTTCTCGTCCGCCGAGGAACGCAGCGGCGCCGCCGTCTGCCTGGTCGGGGAGACCGTGCGCGCCAAGCTCTTCGGCGCCGCCAATCCCGTGGGCACCACGATTCGCGTGAAGCAGTTCTCGTGTGACGTGATCGGCCTGCTGGCCTCGAAGGGACAGGCCTCGATGGGCCGCGACCAGGACGACACGGTGGTGGTGCCGCTGCGCACGCTGCAGCGGCGTGTCACCGGCAGCCAGGACGTGTCCCAGATTCAGGTGGCAGCCAGAGACGGCGTCTCGACCGATCGCGTCAAGGCGGCCCTGACCGATCTGATGCGCGAACGCCGCCGCATCGGCGACGGCGAGGACGACGACTTCAACGTGCTCGACACCAAGGAGATCGCCCAGGCCATGACCGGCACGACGCAGTTGCTGACGGCGCTGCTCAGCGCCGTGGCCGCGGTGAGCCTGCTGGTCGGCGGCATCGGCATCATGAACATCATGCTGGTCTCGATCACCGAGCGCACACGCGAGATCGGCACCCGGCTGGCCATCGGCGCGCTCGAAAACGAGGTCCTGCTGCAGTTCCTGGTCGAAGCGGTCACGCTGTCCTCGCTCGGCGGGGTGATCGGCCTCGGAATCGCGGCGGTCGCCTCGATGAGCCTGGCCGGGGCCATGGGTGTGCCGTTCCTCTTCGATCCGTGGATCAACGTCCTGGCATTCGTGTTCTCGGCCGGGATGGGGGTGCTGTTCGGCTATCTGCCCGCCCGCCGGGCGGCGCGTCTCGATCCGATCGACGCGCTGCGCCACGAGTAGCAGGGCCCGGGGCATCCGCAACTCATGGGTTGCGCGTCCAGGCCGCCGGGGTGTAGGCTCTCGGGCAACCAGGAGGTTGCATGAAGAGCAACGACACCAACACCATCCGCAAGACCGCCGTGCTGAACGCCCCGCTCGCCCGGGTGTGGGCCGCCATCAGCGACAGCCAGCAGTTCGGCGCGTGGTTCGGGGCGGAGATCGAGGGCCCGTTCGTGGCCGGCACGACGCTGCAGGCGACGATCCGCCCCACCACCGTCGACCCGGAGGTGGCCCGCCTGCAGGAGCCGCACGCCGGCACGCCGTTCGTCGTGGCGGTCGAGCAGGTGGAGCCCCAGCACCGGCTGACGTTCCGCTGGCACCCTGGCGGTGAGCTCGCCGGCCCGATGACGCTGGTCGAGTTCGCGCTCGAGGCCGTGCCGGACGGCACCCGGCTGACGATCACCGAATCGGGGTTCGACCAGCTCCCGCTGGCGCGGCGCGCCGACGCGTTCAAGGGCAACGACGAAGGCTGGACGCACCAGCTGCGACTCGTGGCGGCCTACCTGGCCGTGCCCGCCTGAGCCATGGCGCGCCCCGCCACCCGCCCCTCACCGGCGATGCTGGCCAGTGCGGCCCCGGTGTTCACGGCCCTCGGCGACGAAACCCGCCTCTACCTGGTGTCGCGCCTGTGCCGGGAGGGGCCGCTCTCGATCACGCGGCTGGCCGCCGGCACGGCGCTCTCCCGCCAGGCCGTGACGAAGCACCTGCGGGTGCTCGGGCAGGCCGGCCTGGCCAGCAGCGGACGGCACGGCCGCGAGCAGCAGTGGGCGATCGACGCCGATCGGCTGGCCGAGGCGCGGCGTCTGCTCGATCGCATCTCGTCGCAATGGGACGCGGCGCTCGTCCGCCTGGCGGGCTTCCTGGAGGACGGCGGCTGACCGTTCGTCCCAGGACGCTTGTCATGAGTCACGTCCCGCGGTAGCGTCGCTGCCGGAGGCGCTCGACCATGCGCTCGACGATTCTCGCGGCTCTCGTGCTGTGCGCGTGCTTCACGATCGACCTGGCGGCCCAGAGCGGCCCGCCACCCCCGGCGCCGTGCGCCACACCCGAACATCGGCAGTTCGATTTCTGGGTCGGCGAGTGGACGGTGACGACGCCCGACGGACAGCCCGCCGGCACCAGCCGCATCGAATCGGTGCTCGGCGGCTGCGCGCTGCTCGAACACTGGACCAGTGCCCGGGGAGGTGGCGGCAAGAGCCTCACCCTGTACGTGGCCGCCGACAAGCAGTGGAATCAGACGTGGGTCGATGCGGCCGGCAACCGCATCGTCTTCACCGGCGGTCTCGACGGCGCGCGCATGGTGCTCGGCAACGCCTGGACCGGTGAGGGCGGCAAGGCGATGCGCAGCGAGCTGTCGTGGACGCCACAGCCGGGCGAGGCCGTCCGGCAGGTGTGGCGCCAATCAGAGGACGGCGGCGCCACGTGGGCCACGACCTTCGACGGCCTCTACCGTCGCACCGCGCGCTGACCAAGGGGACGCGCGCGTTCGGTGGGGAGGCCTGGCCAGGGGCGCGACCAGGGTCGGGCAGTGCCGGCCTCGTTAGGGACGCCCGCCCGCCAGCCGCCAGAGCTGCGTCTCGGTCAGCACGGCGATGACGAGCCCCTTCTCCCGCAGCCGCTTGATCTCGAGCAGCTTGCGCCCGCCGTCCCGGCCCGCCGCCTGCAGGGGGTTGGGCCGCCCGCGCACGACCACGGTGACTTTGGCCGAGACGCCGGCCAGCACGGTGGCGCCCATCCGGCGCACCGCCCTGGCGGCCTCCGCGCGCGGCACGCTGAGGGTGCCGGTGAAGGCCACGCGCGCGCCCTTCAGTGACTTGACGGCGCCGGCCGCCATCTGCGCCGGCGGCTGCTCGAGCGCGCGGATGAGATCGTCGGCGCTCTCGTAGCGCTTCCGCCGCTCGCCGATGCAGCGATAGACGATCTCCTTCAGGTGGTCGCTGCACGCGAGCAGCCGGACCTCGGGCGCCCGCACGCGCCGGCTGGCGTCGCCCTTCACCAGCATGCCGATGAGCTGGCCCACCTGGTAGACGTCGTCGCGCGCCTGCCACTTCGGCGCCGCGCCCTCGAAGATGTCGCTCGGCGCCATGTGCGGGTTGAGCGTGCGGGCCGTCACGCCGCGATAGTCGCTCTGCTGGCGCACGATGCCGAAGTCGCCGAGCTTCAGGCGGTAGCCCTCGGCCACGAACACGTTGAGGGGCGTGAGGTCCCGATGCAGCAGCTGGCCGCGATGGAGCTTGCCGAGCACGTGCAGGATGCCGGCGATTTCGCGCCGCACCGCCGCTTCCGACCACCGCCGGGTCCCGCGCGCCAGGAAGGCGCTCAGATCGCCGTGGCTGGCGTATTCGAGAGCGAGGCCGTAGAGGAGCCGTCCGCGCTCCCCGAAGAACGGGAAGGCGTCGTAGAGCCGCACCGCGCGCGGCTGATCGTAGAGCAGCTGGCCGAAATAGGCTTCGCGCAGCCAGCCGTCCTGGCGCGTGCTCACCTTGATGCAGACGATGTCCGGCACGGCCTCGGCGCGCCCGAGGCGCCGCGCCAGGTAGACCTGGCCGAACCCGCCGGCCCCGAGCAGCGCACCCACGCGGTAGGAGAGGCCCGACTCGACGCTGGTCAGCCGCTGGCCGGCTCTGAGCAGGGCTCCGTCATGCCGGATCGCGCCACGCTTTGCCGTCCGGGTCGTGGCGTTGGTTCTGGCCGGGCGCATGCCGCCGCCCAGAATAGCCCAGCGGCGGGGCGCCGGCACGCCGCGGCATGCGCTGCCGCGTAGTCAGGGGTGTCGCCGCAGGCGCCGTGCGCTACGATGGAGGCATGCCGACTTCATTACCTCGCTCCGCCGCGTCGCGCCCTCGCGCACGCTGGCGCGAGTTCCTCGCGGGCGTGCGGCAGGTCTGGCAGGGCTACTGCCTGACGCCGCCCGGCTCTTGAGGGATCGATCCAGTGGCCTGGGAGCAGGCCGCACGCGAGCGCTACGAAGCGCGACAGACCGCCGCCACGACGAAGTGACCGGCCACGCCGATCCGGCGCGCCGCCGCCGTCATGGGGCCGGGTGCAGCGGCATGGCGATCGGGCGGAAGGGCGCGGCCGATGCCCCGCGGAATCGCAGCGGAGCGGCGACGAACGCGAATTCGTAGACCCGGGCCAGCGACAACTCTTCGAGGTTGACGACCTCGATGATCGGAACGCCACGCTGCGCGAGCAGGTAGGTGTGCACGGGCACCCAGTTGTGCCCGGGTTCCACGGGGAAGTGTTCGAGGCTGAGGTTGTCGCCGCCGATCGCCATCACCCGCTGATCCTCGGCCAGCCAGCGCGCCGCGCCCAGCGACAGCCCCGGCTGGTCGAGCACGTAGCCATCGACATCCGGCCACACCGTCATGCGGCCGCCGCGGATGAGCACCACGTCGCCCGGCTGCAGCGTCTGCGCCTGCGCGCGCAGCGCCGCCTGCAGGTCCTCGGCCGTGATGCGGTAGCCGGCCGGCAGCACCGCGACGCCCTTCCAGGCCGCGACATCCACCAGCACCCCCCGCGCGACGATCGGCGGGAACTTCTCGACACCGGCGCGCCGCCAGCCGCGGTCCCCGAGGTGTTCGTCGGCCGTGAAGCCGTTCCACACTTCGCCGTGCAGGCCGAAGTGGTTGAGCGCGTCGATGTGGGTCCCCGTGTGGGTGTACATCGACACCGCGTCGCCCGTGTAGGCGACCGCCGCGTTCTGGTGCGCGCCCACGCCGGCTGGATCGTCCACCGCGGTGCCACGCGGCGAGTGCGTCAGCCAGAACTGATAGCGCGGATCGCCGAGCAGGTGCCAGCTCGGCATGCCCACGAAATACTCGACCGAGAGATCGAAGATCCGCGTGCTGTCGGTGCGCGCCAGCACGGCCTGGCGGCTGGCCGGCGTCATCATGTTCAGCGTGCCGATCTCGTCGTGCGGTCCCCACGGACTCTTGCCAACGCGATCGGACTGGGCGCCGGCGCGCGCCACGAGGCACAGGGTCAGGGCGGCGGCCGCCGCCAGTGTCGGGATGAGTTTCGTCATTACGGTTCTCCTTTGGTGTTTACGACTCAATGTGTTGACAACACATATTGACCAGCGATAGAAGACGGCGGCGTGAGCAGCGCACTAGGGCGTCAGGGGTTCGAGCGCGGCGGTGAGCGCCGCGACCTGGGTGGGTGTGAGGGTGCCGACGGTCTCGTCCTGCAGTCTGGCGAGGTGCGGTTCGATGGCGGCCAGCACCTGCAGGCCCTTCGGCGTGATGCGGGCAATCGAGTGGCGGCGATTGTCAGGGGCCCAGCCGCGGGCGATCAGGCCCTGGCGGTCGAGCCGATCGAGCAGCCGCGTGACGTCGGGTGCCCGCCGGATCAGGCGGTTGGCAATCTCGAACCGGGGATGGCCGTCGGGCTGCGCGCCGCGCAGGATGCGGAGCACGTTGTACTGCGTGTGGGTGAGGCCTTCACGGCCGCAGATCTCGTCGAGCCGCTGGTTGAGCTGCTCGGCGACGACCAGCAGGCCGACGAACGCGGTCTCGGCCTCGTTGCGGAAGCGCCGCTGCTGCACCCGGGTCTGGACCTTGGCGGACATGATGTGTCAGCGACTATATGTGTCTACAACACACATGTCAAGTCGGACACGGGGTCCGAGGTCCTGGCGGTGCGCTCCGCGCGCCGCCCGCTAGTCGTAGTACTCGCGGCCGAGGTGGGTGATGAGCTCTTCGCCCTTGAGGTGGCGGAGCGTGTTCTTCAGCTTCATCAGCTGGATGAACAGGTCGTGCTCCGGGTAGACCTCGGGCGCGTGCATCGGCGCCTTGAAGTAGAACGACAGCCATTCCTGGATGCCCGACATCCCCGAGCGCTTGGCCAGGTCGAGGAACAGCGCTGAGTCGAGCACGATCGGCGCCGCCAGGATCGAGTCGCGGCACAGGAAGTTGATCTTGAGCTGCATCGGGTAGCCGAGCCAGCCCACGATGTCGATGTTGTCCCAGCCTTCCTTGTTGTCGCCGCGCGGCGGGTAGTAGTTGATGCGCACGACGTGCGAGAGGTCCTTGTAGAGCTCCGGGTAGAGCTGCGGCTGGAAGATGTAGTCGAGCGCGCTCTTCTTGCTCTCTTCCTTGGTCTTGAAGCTCTCCGGGTCGTCCAGCACTTCCCCGTCGCGATTGCCGAGGATGTTGGTCGAATACCAGCCGCGCACGCCGATCATGCGGGCCTTGAGGCCGGGCGCGATGATCGTCTTGATGAGCGTCTGCCCCGTCTTCATGTCGTTGCCGGCCAGCGGCGCGCCGGTCTGGGCGGCCAGTTCGAGCATGGCCGGGATGTCGGCGGTCAGGTTGGGCGCCGCGTTGGCGAACGGGATGCCTTCCTTGAGCGCCGCGTAGGCGTAGACCATGCTCGACGGAATCGCGTCGTCGCTGGCCGCCAGGCCCTGCTCGAAGGCCGCCAGCGTCTGGTGCACCGGCCCTTCCTTCATGAACACTTCGGTGCTGCCGCACCACACCATCACCAGCCGGTCGCAGCCGTGGGCCGCCTTGAAGCCGCGGATGTCGGCGATCAGCTGGTCGGCCAGGTCTCGCTTGTTCTTGCCCGTCTTCACGTTCGGGCCGCTCAGCCGCTTGACGTAGCGCTGGTCGAACACCGCCGGCATCGGCCTGATCGCTTCGAGCTCCGGCCGGATCTGGTCGAGCAGGCTCGGCTCGAGCACGCCGGCCGTGCGTGCCGCCGCGTAGGTGTCGTCCGCGAAGATGTCCCAGCCGCCGAACACGATGTCGTCGAGGCCGGCCAGGCCGATGAAGTCCTTGATCCGCGGCGAGCGGTTCTCGGTCCGCTTGCCGAGCCGGATCGTCCCCATCTGGGTCAGCGAGCCGATCGGCGAGGCCAGGCCCTTGCGGATGGCCAGGACGCCGGCAATGGTCGTGGTGCTGACGGCCCCCAGTCCCACGAGGAGGATGCCGAGTTTGCCGGTGGCTGGCGCGATAGCCACCGGCGGCGCGCCGCCGTCGCTCACGATTCGGCGCCCTTGTCAGCCGCGGTGGCCTTGTCGGCCGCGGCGCCCTTGTCAGCCGCGGCGGCCTTCTTGGCGGCGGCCCGCTTGCCCGTGCTGCGCGAGGCCTTGGTCTTGACCGGGGCCGGCGTGCTGCTCGGCTGCAGCGACACCCGCGAGGTCACGAACTTGCGCGTGCTGCCGTCGTCGAACGCGATGACGACGTAGGCCGCCGACATGTCGATGATCTCGCCAACGCCGTAGTTCTCCTGAAGGACACGATCGCCGGTTCTGAGCGCCATATGCTCTCCCTGTGGGTGAAGTCGTCCGCCGGTGACAGTCCCGGACGGCCGGTGTGAATCGAGACGCAGTCAGAGCGACATGCCCGCAAGATCGTGAGCGGTCTCGTCGCCCAGACCCAAGAGAGGCGCGCGCAGTTCCCGCGCGCGTGTCAGGGCGCCCTGCACGTGTGGCGCGATGTTCTGCGCGCCCACGTGCCTGACGAACTCCGCCTGACGAAGGAAGTCGGCGGGCTGCCGGCGCGCCCCGCAGAGAATCAACGTGCGGCCAGTCTTCTTCAGACGGTCGCACAGCGTCTCGAGCGCGTGCAGGCCGGTGGCGTCGATGGCCGTCATGTGGCGCAGCCGCAGAATCACGGTCGGCGTGAATGCCGCCAGGTCGCGGGTCACGTCGGAGAGCTTGTCGGTCATGCCAAAGAGGAACGGGCCGTGGATGCGCAGGATGGTGACGTAGGACGGCACGTGCCTGATCCTGCAGAAGATGCACACGCCCGGCCTCGATGTCCTCGGCCGTCAGCGTGGACACGATGGTCGTGTCCGTGACTCGGTAGATGTAGAGCAGGGCCGCCAGCGCCATGCCGACTTCGACGGCCAACGTCAGGTCCGCCATCACCGTCAGGGCGAAGGTGATCGAGCCAGACCGAACGATCGGCCCAGTCGAGGCGCCAGATGCCGCTGATTTCGCGCCACTCCCCCATGTTGTAGGCCACGACGACGAGCACGGCCGCCAGTGTCGCCAGCGGCACGTAGGTGGCCAGCGGCGCGAAGCACCAGCATGACGACGAGCAGCGTCACGGCGTGAACGAGGCCGGCGACCGGCGAGCGGGCGCCCGAGCGGAAGTTGGTGGCGGTGCGGGCGATGGCGCCGGTCACCGGAATGCCGCCCACCAGGGGGGCCACGAGGTTGGCCACGCCCTGCGCCATCAGCTCGGCGTTCGAGTTGTGGCGGTCGCCGGTCATCGAGTCGGCCACGACGGCCGACAGCAGGCTCTCGACGGCGGCCAGCAGGGCGACCGCGAAGGCGGAGGGCAGGAGGGGCAGCACGAGGTCGGCCCGGAAGGACGGGAAGGCCACGGCGGGCCACCCGCTGGGAATGCCCCCGAATCTCGATCCGATCGTCTCAACCGGCAGGCCAAGGGTCACGACCGCGGCCGTGCCGGCGATCAGGGCGACGATTGAACCGGGGACGCGCGGCCACCATCGCGGCACGAAGAGCACGGCGGCGAGCGACGTCACGGCGAGGGTGAGTGCCACCGGATCCAGCGTCGGCATCGACTCGAGCACCAGCGCCATGCGGGCGAAGAACTCGCTGGGCACGTCGGCGATGCCGAGGCCGAGGAAGTCCTTGATCTGGGTCGACGCGATGAGCAGGGCGATGCCGTTGGTGAAGCCGATGACCACCGGGCGGGGAATGAACTTCACCGCCTGCCCCAGACCCGTCACCGCCAGGAACAGCAGGATGACGCCGGCCATCATGGTGACCATCAGCAGGCCTGGCAGGCCATGGGCCGCGACGATACCGGCCACGATCACCACGAACGCCCCCGTCGGACCGCCGATCTGGAGGCGCGATCCGCCGAGCAGCGACACCACGAAACCGCCGACGATCGCCGTGTAGATGCCGGCCTGCGGCGTCACGCCGGAGGCGATGCCGAAGGCCATGGCGAGCGGCAGCGCCACCACGCCCACGGTGACACCGGCCACGGCATCGGCCGTGAGCATCCGGCGATCGTAGTTGGCCAGCGCGTCGAGCAGCGCCGGCCGCCACATGCGCCACGGAATCTGGGGGATCGCGGCGTTCATGCGGGCCCGTCAGAATCCGCGTCGATCTCGCCGAGCATCGCCACGGTCTCATTGAGATGGGCGTTGAAGTACTGCTTCAGCAGGTCGAGCACCTGTACGAGCACCGGGTCGCGCAGGGCGTAGTAGGCCTGGTTGCCGGCCTTGCGACTGACCACGATCTGCTTGGCGCGCAGCACGGCCAGATGCTGCGAGAGGTTGGCCTGCTCGACCCCGAGTTGCGTAACCAGGGCGCCGGCGCTCAACTCGCCGTCGCGCAACGCCTCTACCATCGCGATCCGGGTGGGATGGGCCAGCGCCTGGAAGACCTGCGCTTTGAAGGTCCGGAGCGGCGAGTTCACATATTACGTATATTCGATAATTCGAATTATCGCAACTGCTTGACGCCTCGCCGCACGAACACCTGATGGTTGCCGGGCGTCCAGGTGGCGCCCTTGTCGGCCGACACCTCCATCCTGGATTCGAAGCGGTCGCGGGTGATGTTGAAGCGCGTGAAGCGCAGCCGGATGGTCGAGCCGTCGGGCATCAGGGTGTCGGGCGTGGTGCGCGTCTCGCCGCCGGCCGGACCGCTCATCACCCACAGGTGGCCGTCCTTGCCGACCGACGCCATCTCGATGCGGGCGTTGACCGCATCGACGTAGAACAGGATCGCGGACGTCTGGTCGAGCTCGGGGATCACGCTGTGGCCCCGGAGGACGCGACCTTCGATGACCCAGGTGAACGAATAGGTGCCCGAGGCCGTCCTGGCCACCGCGCCGTCCGGCTCGAGGAACTCGGTCGTGACGTCCCAGTCGCCGTGCGTATCCCGCAGTTGTGCCACCGCCTGCGCGATCGCAGGGTTCTCAGGCGTGCCGGCCGGCTGGGCGCCGGCCGATGACACCGTCAGCAGTGCCGCCACGACCGTCCACGACAGACTGCTCCACGGTCGCATCATCCACCTCCTGTCCATCGTGCAGCGCTCGCACCCGGCGCCTACGGATGTTACTCATCCCGCCACGCCCGCGCCGCCGCTTCGTCCCATCCTTCGAGGTGCAGATACGGACGCCGGGCCGGTGTTCTACGATAGGCCCCATGTCGAGGGCATGCCGTTTTCCGACGTGGCCAGCCCTGGTCCTGCTGAGCGCTCTGCCGGCGTGCGGGGGCGGCGGACCTTCGATGGCCGAGCGCGCCGCGGCCGCGCAGGAAGCGCAGCAGGCGGCGGACGCGAAGGTGCGCGCGGAGACGCGAGCCAGGCTCGAAACGCAGCGGCTCACCGCGCTCTGGCGCTATCAGCAGGCCACGGTCGGCGGGGGTGCGCAGGTGACCGCCGCCATCTTCGCGACCGACGATGTCGACGCGGACGGCCAGGGCCCGCGGCCGGTGCAGCTCGTGTTTCGCGACCACGAGAAGTGGGGGCGCAGCGGCTACCTCGTCCTCCGGGCCGGCGACTTCGCCTGTCGTCCACGCTGCACCGTTGAGGTCACGGCCGACGACCACGCGCCCGAGCGCCTGGCGGCGTGGCGGCCCGACACCGACGAGGCGATCGCGCTCTTCATCCGCGACGCCGCGAAGCTGTGGCGCCTGACGGGCGACGCCGCGCGCCTGCGCATCGACTTCCCGGTGCGGGCCGGGGGCACGCGGGCGGCGTCCTTCGAGGTGGTCGGACTCGACGAGTCGCAGATGCCGGGCTGGTGAGAGGAAGGCGCGGTTGGCACCGGTCGTACCCGATCCCCGTAAGATACGGAGCTTCCCGTCGGCCGCGGCGTTTGCCGCCTGGATGAAGCGGCACCACGGCCGCGAGACGGAGATCTGGCTCAAGGTGCACAAGCGGGCGTCCGGGCTGCCCACCGTGACCACGGCCGAGGCCCTCGACGTGGCCCTGTGCTGGGGATGGATTGACGGCATCCGCAAGGCCTTCGACGCGCAGTCCTTCCTGCAGCGCTACACGCCGCGACGGCCGCGCAGCCTCTGGAGCCAGGTCAATCGCGACAACGTGGCGCGGTTGACGGCGGCCGGTCGCATGACGCCGCACGGACTGCGCCAGGTGGAGGCGGCCAAGGCCGACGGCCGCTGGCAGGCCGCCTATCCGCCGATTCGCAGCGTCAGCGATGCGACCATCCCCGCGGATCTGCGCGCCGCCATCGACGCCAGCCCGCGAGCCCGCAAGACCTACGCGACGCTCGGCCGCTACAACCTGTTCGCGCTGGCGTTCCGCACCAACCGCATGAAGACGGCCGCGGGGCGGGCCGCCAAGATCACCGCCCTGGTCGCGATGCTGGCCCGCGGCGAGACGATCGTGCCCGAGCCCGGGCGCGCGGCGCGCAAGACCGGGTCGCGCCGCACCTCGTGAGGCGCCCGGCGACTACGGCACGGCGGTGTAGTGACCGTGGATGCACAGCCAGCGGCCGCCTTCGCGAACGAAGATCCGCGTCGACTTGCCGCGTGAGGTGAAGCGTTTGCCCTCGAGCATTCCGGCATCGGTCCAGTAGTAGGTGACCCAGGCGGTGTCGCCGCGCACCGTGACCGCCGGCTGATGCATGTCGGTGTGCACGCCGGTGGCGCGCTGCAGGTAGGCGCGGTAGTTCCGCACCTCGGCGTCCTTGCCCTCGGTGAAGTAGGTGTCGTTCTCGCCGAAGGACGTGAAGTCGGGATGCACGAAGGTGGCGTAGCGATCGACATCGCCTTTCTCGATCGCATCCCACATGGCCACCATGGCGGCCGTGATGTCGGCCACGTCCTTGGCGTTCGAGGTCTGCGCCGCCGACAGCGCCGGTAGCAGCACGATCAACGCACCCGCCAGCAAGTTCCGCATCTCCGCTCTCCTTTGACGGCGCCAGGCCGCAATGAGGCGCCATGATACCCTCTCGCCGTGCGACGACTGTCGGGGCGCATCGCGGTCTTGGTCGTCGCGGCCCTCGGCGCCGCGTGTCAGGCCGCGCCGCCCGACCAGGCCCGGCCGGCACTCCGCGACACGCCCGACCGCACCTGGACGGTCACGCGCGGGCCCGACCTGCCGATGGCCATGGCCAACAACGCCGTCGCCGCCGCCGTCGTCGGCGGCCGCCCGCGCCTCTACAGCTTTCTCGGGATCGGAGCGGCGCGCGACTACCGCGCGATCTCGACCGCCGCGTTCGCGCTCGATGTCGAGGCCGGCCGCTGGGAACGCCTGGCCGACGTGCCGGGACAAGTCGGGCGCCTGGCGGCCACCGCGCAGGCGATCGGCACGCGGGTCTACATCTTCGGCGGCTACGAAGTGGCGGCCGATGGCCGTGAGACCACGAGTCCCGCCACCGACATCTACCTCACCGGCCAGGCGCGCTACGCGCGCGGCGCCGATGCCCCGACGCCCCTGGACGACACCGTCTCCGGCGTCTGGCGCGATCGGCTCATCTACCTCGTGAGCGGCTGGTCGACGGATCGCACGGTGGATACGGTGCAGGCCTACGATCCGGAGGGCGACCGCTGGCTGGCGGCCACGCCCATTCCGGGGACACCGGTGTTCGGACATGCGGGTGGCCTCGTGGGCGACACGCTCGTCTACTGCGGCGGCGCGAAGATGCTCGGCGCGGTCACCCCGAAGTACGGCGCCAGTGCCGAGTGCTACCGCGGCGACATCGACCCGGATGATCCGGCGATCATTGCCTGGCGCGCCATCTCCCCGCACCCGGGTCCGGCGCGCTACCGGGCGGCCGCCGGGCCGGTCCGCACCGCGGCGATGACCGGCATCCTGTTCGTCGGCGGCACGGCCAATCCCTACAACTACAACGGCATCGGCTACGACGGCCAGCCGGCCACCCCCGAGGCGGCGTCCTGGATCTACGACATCGGACGCGATGTCTGGGTCGCCGGTCCGACGTTCGAGGCGCCCACCATGGATCACCGCGGCCTCGTCAGCGCTGGCGACGCCTGGTGGACGATCGGCGGCTTCGCCGGAGCGCAGGACGTGACGACGCGCGTCACCCGTCTTTCGCTCGGCGCGACCGCCCAGGACTGACGCCGATGCCCCAGACCCGACTCGCCGCCGCGCTCCTGGCCGCGCTCGCCGCCATCGCCGCGCCGCTGGCCGCCCAGCCCACGCCCGAGCAGCGCTACTACGACTGGACGGCGCTGCCCTTTCCGCCGGCTGAGTACGACGCACGCCGCACGGCGCTCACGGCCGCGCTGCGCGACAGCGGCGGCGGCGTGTTCCTGTCGCCGGCGGCCGCCGGCGTGTCGGAGGGCTTCACCTTCCGGCAGCTCGACACGTTCTGGTACCTGACGGGTCTCGAAGTGCCGGACGCGGTCGTCGCGCTCGACAGCGAGAGCGGGCGCGCCACCGTCTACGCGCCGCCGCGGGACGCGCGCTTCGAGAACGCCGCGCGCCGCAACGACTTCCCCGGCCGGCCGTTGCAGGCGGATCCGGCCCTCGGGACGGGTGCCGGTCTCACCGATGTCCGCCCCTTCGAGCGCCTGGCCGCCGATCTGGATGCCTGGATCGCGAACGGCCGCCTGCTGCGGGTCGATCCGGGCGGTCCGGCCCCGCTGTCCACGAGCGTCGCCGGCCCGATCCAGTCGGCGTCGCCCCTGGCCCACTTCGCGTCCTGGCTGGAACGACGGTCGCCGTCGCCCCGACTCGCCAGCGCCCATCGCGCCGTGGCGCTGACCCGCATGGTGAAGTCGCCGGCCGAGATCGCCGTGATGCGCCGCGCCGCCCGCCTGAGCGTCGACGGCATCGCGCATGCCGCGCGCTTCGTGCGCGCCGGCATCGACGAACGCGGGCTCGAGGCGGAGTTCGAGGCGTTCTGCAAACGCGGCGGTGCCGCGCGGCTGCCGTTTGCCTCGATCATCAAGTCGGGGCCGAACAGCCTGTGGCCGTGGCGCATCCTGGCCACCCACAACGACCGGCGCAATCGCACCATGACGACCGGCGAGCTCGTCATCTTCGACGTCGGGTGCGAACTGGACGGCTACGTCAGCGACACCGGACGGACGTTCCCGGTCTCGGGTCGCTTCACGCCGGAGCAGCGCGCGATTCTCGAGATGGAAGTGGGCGTGGCCGACGCGATCATCGCGGCGATGCGGCCCGGCGTGACGCTGGCCGAGGTGCAGCGCGTGGCCGAACGCGCCATTCCCGCCGCCGCCCGCCCCTACATGCAGACCGGCTCGTTCTTCGGCCACCATCTCGGCCTGTCCTCGGGCGATCCGTCGGCCGACGACGTCCCGCTCGCGCCCGGCATGGTCATCACGGTGGAGCCGTGGTACTACAACCACGAACGCGCCATCAGCGTGTTCACCGAGGACGTGATCCTGATCACGGCGGAGGGCCGCGAGAACCTGACCGGCCACGTGGCGCGCACGCCCGACGGACTCGAAGCGTTGATGACACCGCCGCGGTAGCCGCCCGGTCGGTGGCGGCGATCACGGGCGGTGCAGGGTCTCGCCGCCGAGCACCAGCCGGTGCGAGGTGGCCAGCAGCGCCTGCTTGTCCGCGAGACCGCGCTCGAGCCGTGGGAGCTGCGCCACGCCAATCAGCCGGCGCATGATCTCGACGCCGGCGAAGGCCGCCACCAGCACGCCGTCATGTCCCAGCGCCACGGCCGCCTCGGCGGCACGGGCCGCGGCCGCCGGCTGTGCCGCCAGCAGCCAGTGGGCGGCCATCACGCCGTAGTCGAACTCGGGCGCGCCGGCACAGCAGAACTCCGGGTCGATGACCCGGATGCGCGCGCCGTCGATCAACCAGCTGCCGGGGAAGAAGTCGCCGTGGAGCAAAGCCCGCGGTGGTCCCGAGAGGTATCGCTCGCCGAGTGCGGCCACGCGCGAGACATAGGCGGCATCAGCCGACAGGTCGGTCGCCAGGCGCGCCAGACCCGGCGTCAGGGTCTCGAGGCGCGCGAGCAGACCGGCATCGCCAGCCAGCGGCAGGCGATAGATGTACTCGTGATTGAGCGCCCGCATCTCGCGGTTGGCCCACGGCTCGGTGTCGGGGTCCCCCACCAGCAGGCGGTGGAGGGCCGCCAGGTAGGCCAGCAGCTCGGCCTGCGCCGGCTCGCCCAGCGCGTGGCCCTCGTAGACCGATGAGGCGTCGGCGAAGCCGGCGCAATCTTCGAGCACCAGCACGTGCGACTCGTGGTCGAGGCCTCGCAGCGCGGGCATGCGCGCGGCAAGAGCCGGGTCACCCGCGACGTGCTGGTAGAAGGCGCCTTCGACTGCGGTGCGTCCCGCCGGTGCCGGAATGGACGGATACTTCTCCACCCACGGACGGCCCTGCTTGACGATGCACGAGCTGCGCGTCGTGACGACGCGCAGCGTGCAGTTCATATTGCCGTCGCCGGCCGGCGCCACCGAGACGACGGTCTCGCCGGCGGCCAGCCAGCCGCGAGCACCGAGATAGCCCGCCAGCGCCGCCGGCCGCGCGGCGTCGATCAGCATCGACGGCATCCGCCTCCGCTAGCCGCCGGCGGGCTTGCGGTCGAGGGTCTTCAGCGTCACGGTGAAGCTGACGGGCACCCGGGTGGGGTTGAAGCACACCGTGTCGTTGCAGGCCTGGTACTCGAGCGCCCCGGTGATCTGCACCGAAGGCATGCTGGCGAGCTGCTTCTGCATCTCGGGCGTGGCGAGCAGCGTGACGTCCCGCAGCAGGCGGAACGGCTTCGAGTAGACCTCGACCCGCTCGTCGAGCGGCTTGAAGTGGTAGATCTCCGACGGCGGGTACTCCGTGTCGTGCGTCTTCAGCCACGGCTGCGGATCGATGGTCAGCCGCACCACCTGGTAGTCGTGCTTCCCGGGCGCATACAGATGCATCGCCGGCTGCGGTGTGACCGCGGCCACGATCGTCAGCCGGTGCCCGGGCGCGGCCACGCCGTCGCTGATGGTGGCCGTCATCGACAGGTGGGCGGTCTGCGCGGTCACCGCCGAGCCGCCCTCGGGCGTCGCGCCCAACGTGGCGAGGATCGTGGCGGCCGTGTAGCGTTCCTGGTAGGCGTCCTCGAAGAAGCGCGCGACGACCACGCCCTTGGGATCGACGATGAACGTGCCCGGGTGCGGGATGCCGTAGGCGCTGGTCTTCGGATCGACCGTGTTGTTGAAGAGACCGTAGCGCTTGATGATGGCCGAACCCGGGTCGGAGACGAGCGGGAACGTGATGCCGCGCGAACCTGAGAACTTCTTGAGGCTGTCCGGCGCGTCGTAGGTGATCGAGACCAGTCCCAGGCCCTGGGCCTTGATCTCGTCGTAGCGGCCCTGCAGCTCCACGAGCTGCGTTTTACAGTACGGTCACCAGTCGACCGAACGGCTGAAGACGAGCATCAGGCCTTTCGGTCCGGAGAGTGACTGCAGGGTCTGGGCCTTGCCGAACTGGTCGGTGCCCGACACCGGCGGCACGGTGGCCCCCACCTGGGGGCCGAGCGTGGAGGTGTCCACGGCAGCGGGCGGCTGCGCCTGGGCGTCAGCGGCGGTCACGCCGAGGGCCGCCACCAGCGCGGCAGACACGGCAAGTCGATTGACATTCACGGAGCCATCCTTTCGGGGGTCGGCCGAGAGACGCGGAGCGCCGTCCCGGCAACCTTCGTCGATCATACCGGCGGCCGGCACGCCACGGAGACGCATCGCCGAAGAATGTCGACAGGGCTTCGACGCGTGTTGGAGGCCCGGCGTTTCGCCCCAGGCCGGGTCGACCAGGAAACCCGTCGCTGTCGTGCGGCGTCCCACCGAGCATGATGTCCGCGATGTTCACGGTGCGACCGACGCTCGCCGCCGCCACGGCCGTGATGGCCGTGGTCCTGGCCGGTAGCGACAGCGGGGCCGCCCGGATGGCGGATTTCGACCACAGCTACGCCGCCTACGGCGCCCTGCTCAGGACGCACGTCGAAGGACGTCGGGTGGACTACGCCGCGCTGGTCGCCGGGCGGGCCGCGCTCGATCGCGTGGTGGCCGACTTCGGCGCCGTCACCAGCGGCGACGAAGCCGCCTGGTCGCGCGCCGAGCGGCTGGCCTACTGGATCAACGCCTACAACGTGTTCACGCTGCGCGCGATCGTCGACCACTACCCCATCCGTGGCAGCTGGTTCAGTTTCTCGCCCGGCAACAGCATCCGCCAGATCGATGGCGTGTGGACCAAGCTGAAGTGGAAGGCCGGCGGCCGACAGCTCACCCTCGACGACATCGAGCACGGGCTCATCAGGCCGCAGTTCGAAGACCCGCGCATCCACTTCGCCGTCAATTGCGCCTCCGTGAGCTGTCCGCCGCTCGCCGCCGAACCGTATCGGGCCGCCCAGCTCGACGCCCAGCTCGATCGGGCGGCGGTTGGCTATCTGGCCGGCTCGACGGGCCTGGTCGTCGACGGCACGACCCTGCGGCTCTCGAGCATCTTCAAGTGGTACGGCAGCGACTTCGAGGCCCGCTTCACGCCGCGCGGCCCGGCCGGGCGCAACGGGACCGACCGGGCGCTGCTCGGCGTGGTGGCGGCCTACGGACCCGAGCGGGCGCGCACGCTGGCGGCGCAGGCCAGCACCCGCATCGCCTTCCTCGACTACGACTGGTCACTGAACGACACGGCCGCGACGCGCTGACAGCACGTCATCGCGACCGGGAGGCGGACGCGGTCAGCGCGGCGCCACGAGCGTGGCCACCGTGTCCGGGGCGCGCATCGCATACGTGAGCCAGACCGCCGCCACGTAGACGACGACCATGGCGCCGGTGTCCCACGCCACGCGGAAGCGCTTCAGCAGGACCTGGTGGGTCAGCCCGATCAGGAACAGCGCGTTCATCAGCACGATGGCCAGCACCGAGACGAGGTGGCTCGAGTCGACGGCCTGCAGCAACGGGCCGGGGCCGTAGAAGACATCGTCGAGGCCCAGGATCAGCAGGTTGAACAGGTTGCTGCCGAGCACGTTGCTGATCCCGAGGTCGAGGGCGCCCATCCGCACGGCGGCAATCGAGACGACGATCTCGGGCAACGAGGTCGTCAAGGCGATGAACAGGCTGCCCACGAACGCCTCGCCGAGCCCGGTTTCCCGGGCCAGTGACTGCCCGAGCACCGGCAGGTAGAGCGCGGCCCCGACCACCGCCAGGGCCGCCACGCCGTAGCGGCCCAGTGCCGTGCGCAGGGTGATGCCGTCCGCACCGGGCGCGTGCTCTTCCGGACGAGGGTCGTTGGCCCGCCGCGTTCGCTCGTGCGCGAACAGCATCTTCATGGCGGCGAAGTAGACGCCGATGAGGACCAGCGAGGTCGGCCCCACCCACCCGAGCGTCGGCCAGTAGCCGGCGCCGGCCAGGCCGAAGCCGGCGACGCCCGCGAGGACCAGGCCGAAGCCGATCGTCAGCGCATGGCCCTGGTGGGCGCGGGCACTGATGCGGTCCGGCTGGATGGCGTCCATCATCGAGAGGATCAGCAGGTTGAACATGCAGCTGCCGAGCACGTCGCCGACCGCGATGTCGGGCACCGGGGTGAGCGCCGTGGCGCCGAACCCGGTGAAGAGCTCGGGCAGACTGGTCGTGGCTGCCAGCAGCACGACGCCAATCCAGCTGCGTCCCAGGCCGCTCTTGTCGCCGATGACGTCGCCGTAGCGCGCCAGGTAGACGCCGGCCACCACGATCACGCCGGCCGCCAGGCCGAACTGGAACCAGATCACGACGGTGCCTGCTGCCGCCAGACCGCGCGCGAGACGACCTCGGCCAGGGCCCACGAGAGAACGGCGGTGCCGAACACGACCAGCCACAGCTCGAGTGGGATCGCGGCATCGCCGAGCAGGCGTGACGTCACGGGCAGCCAGGCGGCGGCCAGCTGAACGGCGATGCCACCAACCACCGCGGCGTTCAGGTACTTGTTGGGCAGCGGGTGCGTCCAGGTGTTGCGCGACGGATAGGCCAGGAAGAGCTGCACGATGGCCATGAAATGGAACGCCGTCGCCCGCGTGGTCTCGAGGCCGTAGCCGGCCAGCGGCAGCGCCCCGAGGATGCCCAGCGCCAGCAGCGCATTGATGGTGCCCGCCCCGATCACGAACCGCACCGACGGGCGATCCAGCAGCGACGACTCCGGCGGACGCGGTGGCTGCTGCATGACGCCCGGCGTCCGGTCGAAGGCCAGCGCCAGCGCCGGCAGGCCATCGGTCACGAGGTTGATCCACAGGATCTGCGCCGCCGTCAGCGGCAACAGCAACGCGCCGGCGTCATCGCGGAGGTCGAATCCGAACGCGAGAATCGCACCCGACGCCACGAGCAGCACTTCGGAAAGGTTGGTCGAGAACAGGAAGCGCAGGAACTTCTGCACGTTCTCGTAGATACCGCGGCCTTCCTCGACCGCCCCGACAATGGTCGCGAAGTTGTCGTCGAGCAGCACCACGTCCGACACCTCGCGGCTGACGTCGGAGCCGCGCTGCCCCATGGCCACGCCGACGTCCGAGCGCTTGAGCGCCGGCGCGTCGTTGACACCGTCACCCGTCATGGCCACGATGTCGCCGCGGGACTGGAGCGCCTCCACGAGCCGGAGCTTCTGCTCCGGACGCACCCGCGCGAAGACGTTGACCTCCTCGAGCGCGGCGTTCAGCTCCGCGTCGCCGTAGCTGTCGAGATCGACGCCGGTGAGCACGCGGACACCGGGCACGCCGATCATGCGCGCCACGGCCAGGGCAGTGGCCGGATGGTCGCCGGTGATCATCACGACGCGGATGCCAGCGGACTGCGCCGTCGCCACGGCCGCCGCCACTTCGGGGCGTGGCGGATCCCACAGCAGGACGAGCCCGAGGAACGTCAGCTCGGCCTCGCGCTCGCCGTCGCCGCAGGCCAGGGCCAGCACGCGGTAGCCCTCGTGCGCATAGGCATCGGCTTTCACCGGTCCACGACTCGCGCTCGGCCGCGGGCAGCGCGCTCAGCGCGACGAGCACTTCAGGCGCGCCCTTGAGATAGCTGACAGGGCCGCTGCCGGTGCGCACCGTGGCGCGGGCGAACTTCCACTCGCTGTCGAAGGGACGGGTCGACACGACCTCATGCGCCGCCCGTGTCGCCACCGCGTCCATGCCCTGTGCCGCGGCGTAGCGTAACAGCCCCAGTTCCAGCGGATCGCCGGCGCCGGTCTCCAGATCCGCATCGTTGGCCAGCACGAGCGCCGTCAGGGCGCGCGGGACATCGCTCGCATCCACCGAGCGGACGTCCATGCGGCTTTCCGTCAGCGTGCCGGTCTTGTCGGTGGCGATGACGGTCACCGAGCCGAGCGCCTCGACCGCCGACAGACGCCGCACCACGGCGCGATGCCGGGCCATGCGCTCGACGCCGAGGGCCAGCGCCACGGTCATCACCGCCGGCAGCCCCTCGGGCACCGCCGCCACGGCCAGCGCCACCGCGAAGATGACCATCTCCGGGGCGCGCGCGAGGCCCTCGGCCGCCACCCCCGCCAGTCCGAGGCCGCCCGCCAGCGCCAGCACCCACACGGCAATGCGGCGTCCGAGCTGGTCGACGCGGCGTTCGAGCGGCGTCGGGGCCGCGACGATGTCGCCGAGCATGGTCGCCAGGCGTCCCATGGCGCTGGCGGCGCCGGTGCGGGTGAGCTCGAGCAGGACCTTGCCGCGCACGACCAGCGTGCCGCTGAAGGCCTCGTCGGCGACCGCCTTGTCGACGGGCACCGACTCACCGGTCAGGACCGCTTCGTCGACCATCGCACCCTGACTCTCGACGAGCGTGCCATCGGCCGGGACGCGATCGCCGGCTTCCAGGCGGACGCAGTCGCCAGGCACGAGGTCGCGGGTCGGCACGCGCGCCAGATGGCCGTCGCGCATCACCCAGGCCTGGGCGGCGGCGAGCGCCTTGAGGCGCGCCAGGGCCGCCTCGGACCGCCGTTCCTGGTAGAGGCCGAGGGCGGCGTTGAACAGCAGGATCACCCCGATCGCCAGGGCTTCAATCGGCCACCCATGAGCGCCTTCGTAGAGCCAGAGCCCGGCATCGAAGACGACGGCGAAGACCAGGATGTAGATGAGCGGGCTCTGGAACTGGCGGACGAAGCGGTACCACAGCGGGTCTGGCGCGCGTTCCGGCAGGGCGTTGGGCCCGACTTCGGCCAGCCGCCCCCGTGCCTGTGCAGTCGTGAGGCCAGTCATGATGCGCATCGCGACACGTGCCCCGGGGCCTCGCGCGCTGGGTCCGACTGTAGCAGCGCCCTCCCTTCGACGACAAACCCCCGGGGCGTTTGCCATGGCGGGACCGACGTGCGACAGTGCCGCTCGAGGTCGTCCATGCGCGTTGCCTTCTACGACACCAAGCCCTACGACCGCGACTACTTCAGCCGGGCCGCCGGCGCGGCGCGCCTCGACTGGGACTTCCACGAGTTCCGTCTGTCGAGCGCCACGGCAGCGACTGCTGCCGGCGCCGATGCCGTCTGCGTGTTCGTCAACGACCGTCTCGACCGGCCGTGCCTCGAGACGCTGGCGGAGGGCGGCAGCCGGCTCGTCGTGCTGCGCTGCGCCGGCTTCAACAACGTCGACCTGACGGCCGCGGCGGCGCTCGGCCTGGCCGTCACCCGCGTCCCCGCCTACTCCCCGCATGCGGTGGCCGAGCACGCCGTCGCGCTGCTGCTCACGCTCAACCGCAAGATTCACCGCGCCTTCAACCGCGTGCGCGAGATGAACTTTTCACTCGGCGGCCTGGTGGGCTTCGACCTGCACGGCAAGACCATCGGCATCATCGGCTCGGGCCGCATCGGACGCGCCGCCGCGCAGATCTTCCGCGGCTTCGGCTGCCGCGTCCTGGCCAGCGATCCGCAGCCGATGCCCGACTGGGCGGCGGCCCACGGCGTCGAGTACGTCCCGCGCGACGAACTGCTGACCGCGAGCGACGTCGTCAGCCTGCACCTGCCGTTGACGCCCGAGACGCATCACCTGGTCGACGCCGCCACGATCGCCATGATGAAGCCGGGCGCCTACCTCCTCAACACGAGCCGCGGCAAGCTGGTGGAGACGACGGCGCTCATCCAGGCGCTCAAGTCGGGCCGGCTCGGCGGGGTGGCGCTCGATGTCTACGAGGAGGAGGAAGGCCTGTTCTTCGAGGATCTCTCAGGCCAGGTGCTGCAGGACGACGAGCTGTCGCGGCTGCTGACCTTCCCCAACGTGCTCATCACCGCCCATCAGGGCTTCCTGACCCGTGAGGCGCTGACCGAGATCGCGCGGGTGACGGTGGAGAACGTCCTCAGGCTCGACGCCGGCCAGCCGTTCCTCGACGGCACGACGGCGTGACCCGGGCGCGCCGGGCGGCCGTCCGGCGGCCGCGCGGCCTCACCCGGCCCGGTGGCGCGTGCGTTCGAGGATGCGACGGACGCGCGACTTGAGCTCGTAGACGTCGATCGGCTTGGCGATGTAGTCGTCGGCCAGCAGCCGGGCGTCGGCTTCGCTGCCGCCCGGTTCGAGGCCGCTCATGAAGATGACCGGGATGGCCGCGGTAGCGGGATTGGCCTTGAGCGTCCGGCACACGGTCAGCCCATCCGGCGCCGGGATCATGATGTCGAGCAGCACCAGATCCGGCGGGTGCGACGCCACCACGGCCAGGGCGTCGCGGCCCGAGTTCGCCGTCAGCACGTCGTAGCCGTCGTGCTCGAGCCAGCGCTGCAGGAGCTTGACGTTGGCCACGTAGTCGTCGACGACCAGGATCCGTCCGCCGTGCCGCTCGGCGACGTGGCCGTTGCGCCGGTCGCGCGTGTCGTCGACCTCGCCCAGCAGCTCGAAGAACGCCGTCACGACCCGGGGTTCGAGGTGGGTCCCCGACAGCGACGCGATGTAGTCGCGGCTCTGACGGGCGGACCAGGCCGGCCGGTATGGCCGATCGGAGCGGAGCGCATCCCAGATGTCGACGACGGCGAACAGCCGGGCCGCCAGCGGGATGGCGACGCCCTGGAGTCCGCGCGGGTAGCCGGTCCCGTCCCACCGCTCGTGGTGGCAGTACGGGATGTCGAGCGCCGGCCGCAGATACTCGATCGGCGCCAGCAGGTCGTAGGCCACGGCCGGGTGCCGGCGCATGACCTCCCACTCTTCGGGCGTGAGCGCCGCCGGTTTGTGGAGGATGACGTCCGGAATGGCCATCTTGCCGATGTCGTGCAGGAGCGCGCCGCGCCGGATGTGCACGCACTCGGCATCACTGACACCCATCCGCCGGGCCAGTTGCACGGTCAGGTCGGTGACGCGGCGGCTGTGGCCGTCGGTCTCCCGGTCGCGCAGGTCGAGGGCGTTGGACCAGCCCTCCACGGTGGCCTCATAGGCGGCGGCCAGTTCCAGCAGCGCCTGCTGCTCGCGCTCGCGCACGGCACGCTCGGCCTCGCGCCGGGCCCGCCGCTGTTCCGCGTCCTTCAGGGCGCGTTCGACGACCGGCACCAGGCGGGCCAGCCGGGTCCTCGCGAGGTAGTCGGTGGCGCCGGCCTTCATGACCTGGACCGCGAGTTCCTCGTCGGCCGCGCCGGAGACGACGATCAGCGGGACATCGGTCTTGGCCTCGGCGAGGATGCGCAGCACGGTCAGCGCGTCGAGCTGCGGCACGGCGCTGTCGGCCACCACGAGGTCCCACGCGCCGCGCGAGAGGGCCGCCCGCACGCCCTTGGTCGTATCGACCTTCTCGTGAATCGACAGGAACCCGGCCTCCGTCAGCACCGCCAGCACCGACGCGGCTTCCTCGTCCGAGCGCTCGATGAGGAGCAGCCGCAGCGTTCGCCGGAGCGGCACCGTCCGCTCGCTTCCAGCGGCGCGGCCCGGGCCCTCGGGCTCGCTGCCAATGTCGCGCTGGACGTGCTTCATGGCGCGGTGAGCCCCCTGGTCATCGCAGCGCGCTCCGGATGGTGCTGAGGAGCAGCTGAATCGGATAGGGCTTCTGCAGCAGCACCGCGCCCTGCGGCACGATGGTCTGACGGTCGATGGCGTGACCGGTGTAGCCGGAGACGTAGATGGTCGTCGCCTCGGGCCGGTGGGCCGCGATCCACTCGCCCACCACGGCGCCGCTGCGTCCGGGCATCAGCATGTCCATCAGCACCACGTCGATCCGGCCGCGATAGGTCCGGCAGACGCGCTCCGCCTCGTCGCCATTGGCGGCCAGGAGCACCGAGTAGCCGTGCATGCGCAGGACCCGCTCGGCCAGCGTCCGCAGCGGCGCTTCGTCTTCGACGACCAGGACCGTCTCGGTGCCGTGCAGCTCGAGCGGCACGGCCCTCGACACCGGCTTGGGCGGCGCCTCGCTGCCCACCGCGAGCGGCCAGTCGATGATGAACGTCGACCCCGCGCCCACGTCGCTCTCGACCGAGATGTGAGCGCCGCTCTGCTTCACGATGCCGTAGACGGTGGCCAGCCCGAGCCCGGTTCCGCGGCCGCGTTCCTTGGTCGTGAAGAACGGCTCGAACAGCCGGGCCTGGACCTCGGGCGTCATGCCGGTGCCGGTGTCGCGGACGGTCAGCCGGACGTAGCGTCCGGGCCGCAGATCGACGTGGGCCCGGGCATACGACTCGTCGAGACAGCTCTCGCGCGTCTCGATGGTCACCGTGCCGCCGTCGGCCATGGCGTCGCGGGCGTTGATGACGAGGTTCAGGATCACCTGCTCCAGCTGCCCGGGATCGACGCGGATCGCCGGCAGGTGCTCGCCACAGCGCAGCTCGATCTGCACGTTCTTCTCGACCGCCCGCCGCATCATGTTCCAGCTGTCGGTCAGCAGCTGGTTGAGATCGACGGCCCGCGGCTGCACCACCTGCCGGCTGCTGAAGGCCAGCAGCTGCCGGGTCAGCGCGGTGGCGCTGGCCCCGGCGTGGCGGATCTCGTTCAGGTCGTCGAGCGCGCCGGGGACATCGGCCAGTTGTTCCGCGAGGACCTCGCAGTAGCCGTTCACGATCGTCATCAGGTTGTTGAAGTCGTGCGCGATCCCGGCGGCCAGCCCGCCGATGGCTTCGAGTTTCTGGGCGCGCCGGAACTGTTCCTCCAGCTCGCGCTGCGCCGTGACGTCGAGGGCGATGCCGGCGGTCCTGATCGGGTGCCCCGCCTCGTCGAAGGCGGTGCGGCCGAGACCGGAAATCCAGCGGATCGAGCCGTCAGGCCACACCGCGCGGTAGTCGAGCGGCACGCCGACCGGGTTGGCGAGCGTGTCGACGATGGTCGCCGCGACGCGGGCGCGGTCCTCGAGGTGGACGCAGGACAGGAACAGCCGCTGGGTGCCGCCGAAGCCGTCGGCGGGCAGTCCGTGCAGCTTCTCCATGACCTCGGACCAGGTCATGGCGCCGGTGGCCGGGTCGATCTCCCACACGCCGACGCCGGCGGCGGTCAGCGCGAACTGCATGCGCTCCCGGGTGTGCAGCAGCGCCGCCTCGGCGGTGCGTCGCTGACGGCGTCCTTCGGCCTCGCGCATCTCGCGGTCGATGGCCGGCAGCAGGCGGGCCAGCCGGTCCTTGAGGATGAAGTCGCTGGCGCCGGCACGCAGGGCCTCGACCGCGGTCTCTTCGCCGATGGTGCCGGAGACGATGATGAGCGGGATGTCCAGACCGGAGGCCTTGAGCACCTTCAGGGCGCCGATGCCGTTGAACACCGGCATGTGGAAATCGGAGAGCACGACATCCCAGGTCTGGCGTGCCAGTGCCGCCCGCATCGCCTCGGCGGTGTCCACTCGCACGAAGGAGACGGCGAAATCGCCGCGCTCGAGTTCGGCCAGCAGGAGCACGGCGTCGTCGTCCTGGTCCTCGACGATGAGCACCCGCAACGGCCGCCGCTCGACCGCCTGCTGAGGGACGGCTCGCAGCCCGGTCTGCCTCGCGGCACCCTGGCGTGTCATGTCTGAAGACCCCGGCGCGACGACGGCAGCGTGAAGTGAATGGTGGTGCCGACCCCGGGCGCGCTCTCGGCGCGGACGGTGCCGCGGTGGCGGGCCACGATGCCGGCCACGATGGCCAGGCCGAGTCCGCGTCCCGGGTAGTCGGACGCGCGATGGCAGCGCTGGAACGGCTGGAAGAGCTTGTCGGCATAGGCCGTATCGAAGCCGTCGCCGTTGTCGCGCACGAAGTAGGTCGTGGCCTCCGCCGTCCGGACCGCCCCGACCTCGACCGCCGCGCGCTCGACCCGGGCCGTGAACTTCCGGCTGTTGCCGAGCAGCTGCTCGAAGAGCCGCGTCACCATGGAGCGATCGGCATCGGCGACGAGCCCGGGCTCGATGCTGACGGCCACGCTCCGCTCCGGTTCGGCCGCGTCGAGCGACGCCGCGACGCGGGCCGCCAGGGCCGAGAGGTCGGCCGGCTCCGGGGTCAGCGGGGCGCGCGCCAGCCGCGACAACTCCAGCAGGCCGTCGATCATGTCGGCCATGCGGACCGCCCCCGCCCTGATACGGCCGAGGTAGTCGCGGGCCTTGTCGTCGAGCGTGTCGCCGGCATGCTCCACCAGCACGGCACTGAAACCGTCGACGCTGCGCAGCGGGGCCCGCAGGTCGTGTGACACCGAATAGGTGAAGCCGTCGAGCATGCGGCCGACTCTCGTACGCTCGTCGAGCACCGCCGCGCTGAACTCGGCGGCCGTGCCGTCCACGAACAGACCCTCCAACGACTCGTCGTGCATCATGGCCAACGCCTGCTCCGGTGCGTCCGCCCACGCGACACGACGCCCCTCGTCCTGCAGGAGCATTCCGAGACGCTCCACGAGTGATCTCTCCGTGACCAGCAGGAGTTTCGTGCCGGCGTCTCGCCGGCGCCCGTCACCCGTCATGAGCCGCCCACCGACAACGGAGGCGCGTCGACCGCGACGGGAAACTTTGTCAGATACTGCGTCACCATACGTGTTTTCGGCAATCGCGGAGCGCGCTATAGCCACCGGCGACGTCCACCTGAACCGTAGGACGACAGCGAAGGGCTTGCGCGACAGGGCGAGGACATCCGCGCACTGCAGTGCAGACCGCTCCGGCCGATACTACGGAAGCGCGATGCCGCTCCCGGGCACGAGCCGCCTGGCGCATGAAAGGTAGGAACTGCTTGCCGTCGCAACTCATCGTTCTCGTCGAAGACAATCCCGACGACGAAGAGCTGACCCTGCGCGCGCTGAAGAAGCAGCACGTGGCCAACGACATCGTGGTCGCGCGTGACGGCGCCGAGGCCCTCGACTACCTGCTCGGGGAGCACAACCCGTTGCCCAGCCTGGTGCTGCTGGATCTCAACCTGCCGAAGATCGGCGGACTGCAGGTCCTGCAACGGCTGCGCGGCGAAGAACGCACGAAGTTCCTGCCGGTCGTGGTGCTGACCTCGTCGGACGAGGACCGGGACCTCATCGACGGCTACCGGCTCGGCGCCAACAGCTACGTGCGCAAGCCGGTGGACTTCCATCAGTTCTCGGAAGCCGTGCGCAGCCTCGGTCTCTACTGGCTGGTGCTGAACCGCCTGCCGCCTCGCCCCTGACCTGCCGCCGCATGCGTTGCCTCCTCACGCCGCCGGCCCGGCCGGCCGCCTGCCCGCGGACGATCGAGTCGTGACCCCGCTCCGGCGCGGCACGCCGCGCATCGCCCGACGCCTGACCTGGGTCACGGCGACCGCCAGCATCACCTCCCTGCTCTTCGCCGGGCTGATTCTGGTGGCCTACGACTACCGGACGTTCGAGAACACGATGCGCATCCAGCGCGCCATCCAGGCGCGCATCATCGGGGCGAACACGGCGACTGAACTCGTCAACGACGATGCCGCGTCGGCCGAGGCGACGCTGGCCACGCTGCGCACGGCGCCCAGGATCGAGGCGGCCGGTGTCTACACGTCGACCGGCAGGCTGTTTGCGTCCTACATGCGGGAGCCGGGCCTGGCGCCGCTCGCCCTGCCCGACGTGCCCGCCAGCGAAGACGAATGGTACGCGGTCGACGAGCGCTTCATGCACATCGTCTACCGCATGGACCTCGACGGGCGGCCGCTCGGCGTCGTCTACATCCGTTCCGACCTCCTCGACGTCCGCGAGCGGCTGGCCGGCTACCTCGGCACGCTGGCTGCCGTGCTGCTCGTGTCGCTCATGGCCGCGCAGCTGGTGTCGCGCCTGTCGCGACGGGCGATCGCCGAACCGATCGTCGCCATGGCCGATACGGCGCGGCGACTGGCGGCCGACCGCGACTACTCGGTGCGGGTCACCGCGTCGGCCCCCGACGAGCTCGGCGTGCTGGTGACGGCGTTCAACGAGATGCTGGCGCAGATTCAGGACCGCGATCGGTCACTGCGGGAGAGCCACGACCTGCTCGAGCAGCGCGTCCGCGACCGCACCGCCGCCCTGAACGAGTCCAACCGCGAGCTCGAGGCCTTCTGCTACTCGGTCTCGCATGACCTGCGGTCGCCGCTGCGCGGCATCGACGGGTTCAGCGCCGCCCTGCTCGAGGATCTCGACGGCCAGCTCGACGAGAGCTCGGCCCGCCACCTGACCCGCATTCGCGCCGCCACCCAGCGCATGGGCATCCTCATCGACGACCTGCTCAACCTGGCACGGCTGAGCCGCTCGGACATGAAGGTCACGACGGTGGACCTGAGCGCCCTCTGTCACGACGTCGTCGCCGACTTGCGGGCCGTGCAGCCGGCCCGGTCGCTCGAGGTCGTCATCGCCGGCGATCTGCGGGCGGCCGGCGACCCACGCCTCATCCGCCAGCTCCTCGACAACCTGATCGGCAACGCCTGGAAGTTCACCTCCAGAAGAACCGACGCCGAGATCGAGGTCGGCGCCCGTGCCGCCGCCGAGGGCACGGTGTTCTTCGTCAGGGACAACGGCGCCGGCTTCGACCCGGCCTACAGCGACCGCCTGTTCGCCGTGTTCCAGCGACTGCATGCGACCACAGACTTCCCCGGCACAGGCGTCGGCCTGGCCATCGTGGAACGCATCGTGCGGCGCCACGGCGGCCGCGTGTGGGCCGAAGGCGCGGAGGGCCAGGGCGCCACGTTCTTCTTCACGCTGGCGCCGCACCCGGCCCCGGCCGTGGAGGCGGCGCCCGCCACGGCACGCAGCGCGTCCGGCTAGAGGCCCTCGACAAAGCGTGTCGACCGCTCTCCGGATTGGTCAGACTGGGCTCTCGCGCCGGTTGCCGGTCCCGAGAGCCTCCATGCCCCAAGTCCCATCGCCACGCCGTCCCGACTCCCTGCCGCCGCCTCCCGCGCCGCGCACACTCGCCATCGACATCGGCGGTTCGGGCCTCAAGGCCATCGTGCTCGACGCCGAGGGGCGCCCGCTCGGCAACCGCCTGCGGGTGCCGACGCCGGTCGGCGCGCCGCCGGACGAGATCGTGGCGGCCCTCGTCGCCCTCGTCGCCCCGCTCGGGGCGTTCGAGCGCGTGTCGGCGGGCTTCCCGGGCGTGGTGCGGGACGGCGTCGTGCGCACGGCACCCAACCTCGGGACCGCACAGTGGCGGGGCTTCGATCTGGCCCGCGCCCTGACGGAGCGTCTGGAACGGCCGGCCCGTGTCCTGAACGACGCCGAAGTCCAGGGCCTGGCGGTCGTCGCGGGCACCGGCGTCGAGCTGGTGCTGACGCTGGGGACGGGCATGGGCAGCGCGCTCTTCGAGGACGGCCGCCTGGCGCCGCACCTGGAGCTGTCGCAGCACCCGATCCGCGGCGGCAAGACCTACGACCAGTACCTGGGCAACGCGGCCCGCAAGCGCGTCGGCAACCGCAAATGGAACCGGCGGCTGCGCCGTGCGTTGGCGATTCTCGACACGCTCATCAACTACGACCATCTCTATCTCGGCGGCGGCAACGCCAGGCGCGTCACCTTCCGCCTCGACCCGCGCGTGCAGGTGGTCGAGAACACGGCCGGTCTGCTCGGCGGCATCGCGCTCTGGAAGTGACCGCACGTTCCCATCGCCCCGAGGCCCAGATGCCCACACACTTCGACGCCATCGTCATCGGTACCGGCCAGGCCGGTCCGGCCCTCGCCGCGCGGCTGGCCAAGGCCGGCCGCACGACCGCCGTCATCGAGCGCCAGCGCTTCGGCGGCACCTGCGTCAACACCGGCTGCATCCCCACCAAGACGCTGGTGGCCAGCGCGCGGGCCATCCACATGGCCCGGCGCGGCGACGAGTTCGGCTTCACGACCGGCGGGGCCGTGCAGGTCGACATCGGGCGGGTCAAGGCGCGGATGCGGGAGGTGGCCGGCGCCTCGAGCGAGGGCGTCGAGAAGTGGATGAAGGGGACCTCAGGCGTGACGGTGTTCGAGGGGCACGGGCGCTTGAGCGGCCCGACGACAGTCACCGTGGGCGACGTGACCCTCGAAGCCGACGAGATCTTCCTCGACGTGGGCGGCCGCGCCGTCGTCCCCGACATGCCCGGCGCGGACACGGTGCCGCTGCTCACGAACAGCGGCCTCATCGACCTCGACACCCTGCCAGAGCATCTCGTCGTCGTCGGCGGCAGCTACGTGGGCCTCGAGTTCGCGCAGATCTACCGGCGGTTCGGCAGCCGGGTCACGGTCGTCGAGCGCGGGCCGCGCCTCATCGCCCGGGAAGACGAGGACGTGTCGGCGACCGTGCTCGAGGTGCTGCAGCGGGAGGGCATCGAGTTCCGGTTGTCGGCGTCGTGCATCGGCCTGGCCACGGGACCGTCCGGCGTCACCGTGAACGTGGACTGCACCGACGGCGCGCCGGCGGTGGACGGCACGCATGTCCTCGTGGCCGTGGGGCGCCGCCCCAACACGGACGATCTCGGGCTCGAGACGGCCGGCGTTGCCACCGACGACAAGGGGTTCATCACGGTGGACGACCAGTGCCGCACCTCGGTGCCGGGCATCTGGGCGCTCGGCGAATGCAACGGCCGCGGCGCCTTCACCCACACCGCCTACAACGACTACGAGATCGTGGCGAGCGCGCTCTTCGACGACGACCACCGGCGCATCAGCGACCGCATCACGTGCTACGCCCTCTACACCGATCCGCCGGTGGGGCGGATCGGCATGACCCTGCGCGAGGCCCGCGAATCGGGGCGCCCGGTGCTGGTCGGCCACCGCCCGATGACCAAGGTGAGCCGCGCCAAGGAGATGGGCGAGACGCAGGGGTTCATGCGGGCGCTGGTCGACGCCGAGACCCACCTGCTGCTCGGCGCCGTCATCGTCGGCGCCCGCGGCGACGAGATCGTGCACTCGATGCTCGATGTGATGTACGCCAAGGCGCCGTACACGACCATCGCGCGCGCCGTCCACATCCATCCGACCATCACCGAGCTGGTGCCGACGATGCTGCAGGAGCTGAAGCCGCTCTAGCGTCCCGCCGCTAGCGCCGCCACGCGTACTGCACCTTCGCCACCAGCTGGTTCGAGTCGAGCTGCCAGCGGTCCACGATCGAACGGACGTTGTGGTTGTAGACCACGAACAGGTCGGCTTCGGGCCGGAACGTCCAGCGCAGGCGCGTGTTCACGCCGACCGACTCGGTGATCGTGTCGTACTGCACGTAGCTGGCCACCGACAGGTTGGGCGAGGCGTTGAGGCGGATGCGGTTGCCGATCAGGGTCTGGGTGAAGCGGCCGGCCGGCAGCCGCGCCATGTTGCGTTCGCCGGTGAACTCGACGGTGACGAGCGCGGTCGGGTTCCAGGCGCCGCTCCAGATCAGCTGGTCGATGGTGCCGTCGTAGAAGCCGCCGAACCACCAGGTGACCTGGGTGTAGAGCCGGCGTTTCTGCGCCGTGCCCGCCTCCAGGCGATACTGCCGCCAGTGATAGCGGCCCGGTGCGATGACCACGCCGCGCGACACTTCGAACGGCACCACCAGCCGCTCGCCCACCGGGTTGGCGTTGATCTCGACGCGATCGCCGGTGCGGAAGCGCCAGTTGATCGGCGCGATGAACACGCGGTAGCTCTCCCACTCGCCGGCGAGGTTGGTCGCCACGAAGGGCCGGAACTCGTGGACGAGCTGCTGCAGCGGGCCGCGGGCGATCCGCGTGCGGTTGTCGATCCCGAGGTTGAAGAGCTGCACGGCGGGCCGCGGCACGAAGCCGATGGCCGGCGTGAAATGGCGGCCGATGCGCTTGTAAGTGAGGGCGATGTCCCATTTGTCGTTGGGATAGTCGACCTTCACGCCGTAGGCGGCGGCGTCATTGCCGGTGTGCTGGTCGGTGGCGAGCCCCCACAAGCCGACCAGGAAGTTCTTGTTGCCGGCCAGACGCGACGTGGCATACGTGAAGTCGCCGCCGACGAGCCAGCGCCCCGACTGGCCGCGCGGATCGCCGATCGTGGCCATGGCGCCCACCCACGACTCGCGCCACAGGTTCTGCTTCACGCGCGCCACCGTCATGAAGGCTTCGTCCTCGACGACGCCCGCGCGGTCGTTGGTGCCGACGACGAGCGCGCCGACGTTGGTGTTGCCGACCCGGCCGTTGACCTTGCCGCCGGCCAGGATCGGCACTTCGGCGCCGCCGACCAGGCCGATGCGCCGGCTGAAGTAGGGCACGATGTCCTGACCGAGCCCCAGCCCGAACGCGAAGATGTCGTCGCCTTCGAGGAAGAAGGTGCGCTTCTCCGGAAAGAACAGGGGAAAGCGCGTCAGGTTGGTGCGCCTGGTATCGACCTCGGTCTCGGCGAAGTCGGTGTTGACGGTGGCCGAGGCGAGCACGTTGGCGCCGAGACGCTTGGTGACGTCGAGACTGCCGCGCAGCTCGCCGTCCACCGCCGCGTCCGGGGCCGGCACGCCGGCGCCGGCCCGCACCGCCGGGCGCACGCTCAGGCCGCGGCCGAGGTCGATCGCCGGCAGGTTGGTGAGCAGGCCGGCGCGGCTCGTCTGGGTGTCGTTGAACTGCCGCGCCGTCGCGGCCCAGCGGTCGGTCTCGAGCAGACCCTGGATGCGCCGCTGCACGTTGAAGTGCCAGGTCGTCAACCCGGGCTTGAAGGCGAGGGTGAGGAAGGGAATCCACACCTCGGCACTCCAGCCGCCGTCGCGGCGCACGGTGACGGCGTCCCAGATGCCGTCCCATTCGGCGTTGTCGCTCTCGCCGCCGGGATTGATGATGCCGTCGTAACGCGCACCGGCGGGATTGAGGGCGAAGACGTAGCCCGAGCGGCCGTCCATGAACGGGCCGAGCACCACCCGGACATGGTCTTCCTGGTTGAGCGAGGCGTCACGCCGGACGTTGAAGCTGACCACGTCGATGCCGGGCGGCTGCTCGCAGTCGATGCCGATGACGAGCGCCACGGCGCCGGCCAGCACCCGGATGGTCGTCTTCGCGGACGCCGGCGCGCCTTCCCGCGGATCGGCCTGGGTCAGCACGTCGATGACGCCGGCCCCCGCCCATGCCGCTTCGTCGAGGCGGCCGTCGAGGCTGTGTCCCGGATCGAGCGTGCCAGCCCGCAGTTCAGGCACCGCCACGACCTGCGCCCGCACGGCCGCGCCCTGCGCCAGCACGGCCAGGGCGAGCGGCACGATGGCCAGGCGTGTCATCGCGAGGCGGCGCCCGGGTCCCGGGCTGCCGCTACTTCCAGGTGATCTCCATGCCGAAGAAGTGCAGGAACACCTGGCGGGCGGGACGGTTCTTCGGGTTCTGCTGCGGACTCCGGATGTAGAAGTCGATCTGCTGCGTGGCGGGGTTGGTCTCGCCCGCCGGCAGTTGGTCTTGCCGGCCATCGGATAATTGACGCGCAGTGTCTTTCGGTCGCGCAGGCCCTGCGTGACCATGAAGTGCATCTCGTAGTCCTGATAGAGCGGCTTGCCGTTCAGGGTGGCGTGGCCGTAGCCCCACCCGGCCAGGAACCCGACGGTCTTCGGCCAGTTGTCGTCGCCGCAGCCTGAATCGGTGCCGTGTTCGTGAATGTAGGCGGCGATGCCGCCGTGCTGGCACGGGCTGAACTCGTGCCAGCGGTCCATGGCGAGCACCAGATCGCCCTCGGGAATCGTCAGCCGGGCCTCGAAGCGTGCCGGTGTTCCTGATCTCGTCGACGTCGATCTCGGCAGTGCCGGAGACCGGTTTCACCGTCTTCGCCTCGTTGTCGAGGTGATCCCAGCCTTCCGGATCGTTCAGGCTCCCGACCATGTAGATGCGGTTGGCGGACATCACGAAGTGCCCGTCGTAGAGGTCGTGCTGCTCCGGCGCGAAGATGTGCACCGTCGCGCCCGGCTGCTGCCGGGGGTCGGGCGTCTGCCGGGCCCACGTGCCACTGACTCCGAGCCAGGCCATCGCACCCACTGCCACCGCCGCCATCGTGAGCGTTCGCTTCATCATGGTCTCCGCCTGCCTGGACGCGGTCGTCCCTGTCAGCTCGCAAGGCGCGCGCTGACACCGTCCGCAGTCAAGCTCCAGTATCACCCAACGGTCTCGCCGGAGCACCAGCCGGCAGTTCGTCATCTCGCGGCCCGCCGGCCGCGGGACCCGGCGCACCCGCCGCGATTTCAAGTGGCCCTGACCAGCGCCGCCCAACAGGCCGGCGAAGGCCGGAGCGTTCGTGACACCATGCGGCGCATGGCGCGGCACGCGGGCGGGGTCGTCGTGCCGTGTGAGGCTCGAGTTCCGGCCTCTTCGGATTGAACAGCCCACATGACCATCACGTCTGACACGGCGCCCGCTGAAACCAGTCCGGTCTTCCGGGCGCGGGGAATCTCGAAGATCTACCGCATGGGCGACGTCGAGGTGCGGGCACTGCGCGATGTCGACCTCGAGCTGTTTGCCGGCGAGCTGCTGGTCCTGCTCGGCGCCTCGGGCAGCGGCAAGAGCACCCTGCTCAACATTCTTGGCGGGCTGGACGTCCCTACCTCCGGCACGGTGCACTATCAGGACCACGACCTCACGGCCGCCGGCGAGAAGGGGCTGACGAAGTACCGCCGCGACCACGTCGGCTTCGTGTTCCAGTTCTACAACCTGATTCCCAGCCTGACGGCCCTGGAGAACGTGGCGCTCGTCACCGACATCGCGGTCAATCCCATGTCGCCGGCCGAGGCGCTCGCGCTGGTCGACCTCTCGCACCGTCTGGACCACTTCCCGGCGCAGCTCTCCGGCGGCGAACAGCAGCGGGTGGCGATTGCCCGCGCGGTCGCCAAGCGTCCCGAGGTGCTGCTGTGCGACGAGCCGACCGGCGCGCTCGATGCCGATACCGGTCAGCTGGTGCTGGCGGTGATCGAGCGGGTCAACCGCGAGCTCGGCACGACCACGGCCCT
The DNA here is from genome assembly GCA_963807405.1 of uncultured Acidobacteriota bacterium. GTDB lineage: Bacteria > Acidobacteriota > Vicinamibacteria > Vicinamibacterales > UBA2999 > CADEFD01. Next base: position 119,341 of record CAWEBU010000003.1, read on the forward strand.
CATCACCCACAACGCCGCCATCGGGGCACTCGGCGATCGGGTGGTCCGCATGCGCAGCGGCGCGATCGTCGAGATCACGCGAAACGCTCGCCGGGCCGCCGTCGGTGACATCACGTGGTGACGCCGTGACCGCGCTGACGCGGAAGCTCGTGCGGGAGGTCTGGCACCAGCGTGGCCAGTTGCTGTCGATTGCCGCGGTCGTGGCCACCGGCGTCATGACGGTGCTGACCATGCGGGGATCCTACGAGTCGCTCATCGCATCCCGCGACCAGTACTACCGTGAGCAGCGCTTTCCCGACGTCTGGGCCCGGCTCGAACGCGCGCCCGAATCGGTGGCGCGGCGCCTGCGGGCGATTCCCGGCGTGGCCGCGGTGGAGACGCGTGTGACGCTGATGGCCTCGCTCGACGTCCCGCAGCTCGACGCCCCGGGCACCGGCCTGTTCGTCTCCATCCCCGAACGGCGCCGCTCGATGCTCGGCGACCTCTACCTCCGCTCCGGGCACTATGTCCGGCCCGGCCAGCGCGATGACGTCGTCGTCAGCACCAGGTTCGCCGCCGCCAACCAGCTCGTCCCCGGCGACTCGCTGCGCGCCATCATCAACGGCCGGCGGCGTGATCTGCGCATCGCCGGCATCGCCATCTCGCCCGAACACATCTACGCGGTGGCGCCCGGGTCTCTCTATCCCGACGACGCCCGCTACGGCGTCCTGTGGATGAGCCGCGACGCGCTCGGCCCGGCCTACGACATGGACGGCGCGTTCAACGAGGCGGTGTTCACGCTGGCGCCGCGCGCCGACCTGGCACGCGTGCTCGACGGCATCGATCGCGTGCTCGAACCGTACGGCGGCCTGGGCGCCTACGGCCGTGCGGATCAGCCGTCGCACTTCATCATCGACGGCGAGCTGGCGCAACTGCGCACGATGGCCACGGTGATCCCGGCCGCGTTCCTGGCCGTGGCCGCATTTCTCCTGAACATCGTGCTGCATCGCCTGATCGCGACCCAGCGCACCGAGATCGCTGTCCTGAAGGCCTTCGGCTACACCAATCGCGAAGTGGGCCAGCACTACCTGTCGTTCGCGGTGGTGGCGGTGGCCGGCGGGGTCGTGGCTGGCTCCGGGCTCGGCATCTGGCTCGGCGGTGCCATGGTCAATCTTTATGGCGCCTACTTCGACTTCCCGGCCCTTGGCTACCGCGTGAGCGCATCGCTCGTGGGCGTGGCCGTCCTGGTCAGCAGCGCCGCCGCGGTGGCCGGCGCGCTCGGCGCCGTCCGCCGGGCTACCGGGCTGCCGCCGGCCGAAGCGATGCGACCGGAGGCGCCGGCCCGCTTCCAGGCCGGTCTCATCGAGCGCCTCGGCCTGGGCCGCCTGCTGCCGCCCGCTGGCCGCATGATCCTGCGCAACGTCGAGCGCCAGCCGTTTCGCAGCCTGTTGTCGGCGGTGGGGGTCGCCTTCTCGGTGGCGATCCTGGTCGTGGGGATGTTCCTCTTCGACGGCATCGACCACATGATGGACCTGCAGTTTCGGGTGGCCCAGCGCGAGGATCTCGCCCTCACATTCAACCGGCCGCTGTCGGCGTCGGCCAGACACGACCTGGCGCACCTGCCGGGCGTGACGCGGGTCGAGCCGTTCCGGTTGGTGCCGGTACGGCTGCGGGCCGGACATCGCGAGCGCGAGGTCGCCCTCACCGGCCTCGAGCCGGAGCCGCGCCTGCGACGGGTGGTGACGACCGGTGGGCGGGTGCAGACGCTGCCACCAGCCGGCGTCGTCGTGAGCGCCATTTTGGCGCGCCAGCTCGGCGTCGTGCCCGGGGACGAGGTCGACGTCGAGGTGCTCGAAGGCGCACGCCGCCGCGAACGCGTGGCCGTCACCGGCGTCGTGGAGGACTTCCTCGGCATGTCCGCCTACATGCGGGCTGATGCGTTGCAGCGCCTGACCCGGAGCGGCGACGCGCTGAGCGGCGCCTACCTGGCGGTGGCGCCGGACGCCCGCGCCGCCCTGAACAGCCATCTCAAGGGGGTGCCAGCGGTGGCCAGCGTGGCCTCGCCGGCGCAGATGCTGGCGGCGTTCGAGGCGCAGCTGGCCGACTCGCTCTACATCGGCGTCTTCTTCCTGCTTGGCTTCTCGGGCATCATCGCGCTCGCGGTCATCTACAATGGCGCGCGCATCGGCCTGTCCGAACGCGGGCGCGAACTGGCGAGTCTGCGCGTGCTCGGCTTCTCCCGCGCCGAGGTGACGCTGCTGCTCCTCGGGGAGCAGGCGCTGGTCACGCTCGTGGCCATTCCCATGGGCTGCGCCCTCGGCTACGTCCTGGCAATGGCGGTTGCCGCCGGACTGCAGTCCGAGACCTTCCGCATTCCGATGGTCGTCAGCGCCCGGACCTACGTGCTGGCGTCACTGGCGACCACGGCCGCCGCGGCCGCCAGCGGCTGGCTGGTACGCCGCCGTCTCCATCGTCTCGACCTCATCGCCGTCCTGAAAACCCGAGAGTAGCCGACACATGACCAAGACCCGCTGGTGGATGCTCGCCTGTGTCATCGTCGCCGCGGCCGCCGCGGTGAGTCTGGTGGTGCCGGGTTCGGGCCTCGAAGTCGACACCGCGCTCGTCACGCGCGGGACACTCCGCGTGACGGTGGACAACGAGGGGCGCACGCGGCTCAGGGACCGCTACGTCGTGGCGGCGCCGGTCGCCGGGCGGATCGACCGACTCACGGTCAAGGACGGCGCGCACGTGATCGCCGGCCAGGAGATCGGGCGGGTCTTTCCGACGCCGGCGGACGCCCGCACGGTCGCCGTTGCACGTGGCCAGCTGGCGTCGGCCGAGGCCACCCGCGCCGAAGCCCGGTCGCGCGTGCAGAACGGCAGGACCACTACCGAGCAGCGCCAGCGCGACCTCACGCGGGCGGCCAGCCTGGTCGAAGGCGGCGCGCTCAGCCGGCAGGCATTCGAACAGGCGACGCTGGCCGCCACGGAGGCGGAGCGGCAATTCGACATGCAGCGGGCCGCCCTGCGGGCCGCCGAGGCCCAGGTCGCCGCGGCGCGCGCGGCCCTCATCGGACTGGCCCCCGGGCAGTCCGGCGGCGCCGCCGTGACGGTCACCGCGCCCACCGCCGGGCGTGTGCTCCGCGTTCTGCAGCAGAGCGCCCGGGTCGTCGCGGCCGGCACGCCGCTCGTCGAGATTGGCGACGCGGCGGGCCTCGAAGTGGTGATCGACGTGCTCTCCGAAGACGCGGTGCGGATTGCCGCCGGCAACGCGGTGCTGATCGACCAGTGGGGCGGCGACGAGACCCTCGAGGGCCGGGTGCGGCTGGTCGAACCAGAGGCGTTCACCAAGGTGTCCGCGCTCGGCGTCGAGGAACAACGCGTCAACGTCATCGTCGACCTCGCGGCATGGCCGGCGCGGCTCGGCGCCGGCTACCGCGTGGAGGCGCACGTCGTCACGTGGGCCGGCGACGCGGTGCTGCACGTCCCGGCCAGTGCGCTCTTCCAGACCGGCGGCTCGTGGGCGGTGTTCGCCGTCGAAGGCGGGAAGGCGGTGCGGCGCACCGTTCAGATCGGCCAGCAGTCCGCGGAGGCGGTCGAGATCGTCGACGGGCTGGATGAAGGCGAGACGGTGATTCTCTACCCGTCCGCCCTCATCGACAGTGGCACCCGGGTCACGCCGACCACGCCATGATCCGCCAGTTGAGGTGGCCGGGCCACCGAGCAGCGGACCGTCATGACATCGAGTCGGACGACGCGGCCGTGCTCGCCGGCGGTTCGCTGCCGGTCGCCATGCGCGCCAGCGTGTCACTGCCGGGCGTCTTCCGACCGGCGTCGGTCAACGGCCGCCTCCTCGTCGACGGCGGCATTGCCGAGGCCGGCGTTCACGACCAGCCCGGCCGCGAGCTCCTCCGAAACACCGCCCGGATGATGAGCGATCGCAGCCGGGTGATTGGCGACACCCGTCAGGCCCTGGGCGACCGTCCCCTGGCGAAGAAGCGCCTGGCCGACCTCGAGCGGTTCTACCGCGCGATCAGTCGCGGCATCGAGAAGGCCCTCGTGGAGCTGGGCGGCAGCCAGCCGGCCGCCGCGGCTCGTCCGGCCGCCGCGGCCTAGCCGTTGCCGCCCTCGTCGATCGCGCGGTTGAGGGTGTAGGCGGCGCTGATGAGACCCAGGTGCGTGAACGCCTGCGGGAAGTTGCCGAGGCTCTCGCCGGTGACGCCGATCTGCTCGGCGTAGAGCCCGACGTGGTTGGCGTAGCCGATCATCTTCTCGAACACCAGCCTGGCGTCCGCCACGCGTCCGGCCCGCGCCAGCGCCTCCACGTACCAGAACGTGCACATCGAGAACGTGCCCTCCTTGCCCGCCACGCCGTCCTCGGAGCCGCTGCCGCTCAGCTGATAGCGGTGCACCAGGCTGTCCGACACCAGGCTCTCGTGCGTCCGGTCGAGCGTCGAGAGCATCCGCGGATCGGTCGGGGAGATGAACTTGACGAGCGGCATGATCAGGTTGGCGGCGTCCAGCGTGTCCGACCCGTAGTGCCGCACGAAGCATTGCTTCTCGGCATCCCAGCCGCGCGTCATGACTTCCTTGAACACCTGGTCCTGTGCCGGAATCCACTTGTCGAAGTTACCGGGCAGACCGCGCTTCAAGGACAGCCGGATGCCACGATTGAGCGCCACCCAGCACATGACCTTCGAATAGACGAAGTGCTGCTGCCCCGAGCGGACCTCCCAGATGCCCTCGTCGGTGTCCATCCAGTGGTCCGCCACGTAGTCGAGCAGGCGCGACACCGCCACCCAGAAGTCGTATGAGATCGGCGAGCTGTGCTTGTCGAACAGGTAGACGGCATCCATCAGCTCGCCGTAGATGTCGAGCTGCACCTGCTTCTTGGCGGCATTGCCGATCCGGATGGGACGTGAGCCGCGGTAGCCGTCGAAATGCCCCAGCGCGCATTCCTCGACCACCGATGTGCCGTGGATGGAGTACATCAGCTGGAGGGAGCCATCGGGACTCTCCTCGCAGCGATGGCGGATCCACTCCATGAACGCCGCGGCCTCGCTGGTCAAGCCGAGCCGCAGGAACGCGAACTGCGTGAAGCTGGCATCGCGAATCCAGGTGTAGCGGTAGTCCCAGTTACGGACGCCGCTGACGTGTTCCGGCAGGCTGGTGGTCGGGGCGGCGACGATGGCGCCGGTGGGCGCGAAGGTCATGAGCTTCAGCGTCAGGGCCGAGCGGTGGACCACCTCCCGCCAGCGTCCCTGATAGCGCACGGTGCTCACCCACCGGCGCCAGAACGCCACCGTCTCGTGGAAGGCCCGCTCGCCGGCGGCGGTCGGCTCCAGTTCCGGCGGCGGCCGGCCGTCATCGGCCACTTCGAACACGAACGACACGCTCTCGCCCGCATCCATCGTGAAGGTGGCGCGGGCGGCCCGGCCAACGGCCTGAAGCGGCTGTGGCGAACACAGCGTGGCCAGGCGCGGCGTGGACTGCGAGCGGAAGTGGGCGCCGCTGGCCACCACCGCGACCTCGTGCGGTTCGCGTCCGTAGTCGAACGCCGGCTGGCAGTCGAGCACGAACGGCAGTGACCCGCGAATCACGTTGACGGTGCGTACGATCTGGTGCCGGCGCCCGTCGGCCGCGGCGGTCTGAATCGGCATGAAGTCGACCACCTCGCCGACGCCGTCCTCGCACAGGAAGCGCGTCACGAGCACGTTGGTGTCGGGCAGGTACATCTGCCGGCACTTGGCGGGGATGGTCGGGCCGACCCGGAAGTGCCCGCCGCGCTCGGCATCCAGGATCGCGGCGAAGACGCTGGGCGAATCGAAGTGCGGCAGGCAGCACCAGTTGATGGTGCCGTCGGTGGCGACCAGAGCAACCGAGTGCAGGTCGCCGATGATCCCGTGGTCCTCGATCGGCGGGTAGGCGCGGCGCCCGCTGCGGCTGTGGTTCTCGCTCGGTGACGGCATGGGCCTCCAGGAGCTCGACAGGGAGACGTCAGGACAGGGCCCCTCATCACATCACGAAATCGTGATCGCGGACGGGCTTGGCGACGCGGTGAGCCGTTCGGGTAAAATCTACAGGCGAATCGAGGTCGCCAGCCGCCACGTCCGCCCCGCCCGAGCCTATCCACCATGAGCATCGTCCAGCGCCACAACGTACATGTCTCCGGTCGCGGCAGCCGCCCGATGGTGTTCGCGCACGGCTTCGGGTGCGACCAGAACATGTGGCGGTTCATGGCGCCGATGTTCGAGGACACGCACCGCGTCGTGCTCTTCGACCACATCGGCGCTGGCGCGTCGGATATCGGCGCCTACGACCGGCAGAAGTACGGCACCCTCGATGGCTACGCCACTGATGTCCTGGCCCTCTGCGCCGACCTCGATCTGTCGGACGTCGTCTTCGTCGGGCATTCCGTCAGCGCCATGATCGGCGTTCTGGCGGCGCGGCGGGAGCCGGCGCGCTTCGGCGCCCTGGTGCTGGTCGGCCCGTCGCCGCGCTACATCAACGACGACGACTATCACGGCGGCTTCTCGCAGCAGGACGTCGAGGAGCTGCTCGAGGCCCTGGACAGCAACTACCTCGGCTGGTCGAGCGCGATGGCCCCGGCCATCATGGGCAATCCGGACCGCCCGGAACTCGGCAGCGAGCTGGCGAACAGCTTCTGCCGCACCGACCCGACGATTGCCGGCCAGTTCGCCCGGGTGACGTTCCTGTCCGACAACCGCGCCGACCTCGCCAGCGTCGGCCTGCCCACCCTGATTCTCCAGTGCTCCGACGACATCATCGCGCCGCAGTCGGTGGGCGCCTTCGTCCATGCGCAGATTCCGGGCAGCGAGCTGGTGCAGCTGGCGGCCACCGGCCACTGCCCAAACCTCAGCGCCCCGGAAGAAACGGGCGCCGCCATCCGCAGTTTCCTGCAACGGGTGGAATGACCGACCCGACACGCGTGCCGCTCGACGACCTGGAGACCAGCGCGGACGATCTCTACGAGCACGCGCCCTGTGCCCTGGTGTCGACGCTGCCGGACGGGACGATCGTCCGCGCGAACCAGACGTTCTTCACGTGGCTCGGCCGCTCGCCGCAGGAGGTCATCGGCACGACGCGTCTGCAGTCCCTGCTCACGGTGGGCGCGCGCATGTACTACGAGACCCACTACGCGCCGCTCATGCACATGCAGGGATTCGTCAACGAGATCGCCATCGAGATGCGGCGCGCTGACGGCTCGGTGTGTCCGGTGGTGGCGAGTGCCCGGCAGGTGAAGAACGCCGCCGGCGCCGTGACCGTCAACCGCATCGCCCTCTTCGACTCGACGGACCGGCGCGGCTACGAACGCGAGCTGCTGGCCGCGCGCAGGCGGGCCGAAGAGGCGGCGACGTCCCTGGCCGATGCCGATCGCCGCAAGAACGAGTTCATCGCCGTGCTCGCCCACGAGCTGCGCAATCCGCTGGCGCCGATTCGCAGTGCCGTCGAAGTGCTGCAGCGGGCCGACCACCGCGATCCCGCCATCGGCCGGACGACCGGCATGATGGAACGGCAGGTCGCGCAGATGACCCGCCTCGTCGAGGACCTGCTCGACATGAGCCGCATCGGCCAGGCCACCTTCGCCCTGCGCCGCGTGCCGGTGGACCTGGCGTCCGTCATGCACCACGCCATCGAGCTGAGCGAACCCGCACTCGAGGACGCGGGGGTCACGTTCAGCGCGACCTTGCCGGGAACGGCGATCTACGCCGCCGCCGATGCGGCGCGCCTGGCGCAGGTGGTGTGCAACGTGTTGAACAACGCCGCCAAGTTCACGCCCCGCGAGGGGTCGGTGTCGCTGGTCCTCGAGCAGGACGGCGCGGAGGCGCTGATTCGGATTCGGGACACCGGCATCGGCATCGATGCCAGCCAGCTGCCGCGCGTGTTCGACATGTTCATGCAGACCCAGGCGTCCACGGACCGGCGGGACGGCCTGGGCATCGGCCTGACGCTCGCGCGCACGCTCGTCGAGCGGCACGACGGCCAGATCAGCGTCCACAGCGATGGCCTCGGACTCGGCACGGAGTTCCTGATCCGGCTGCCGGTGCTGACCGAGGCCCCGGACAGCGTCGCCCGCTCGTTCGCCGCCCCTGCCACCGCCGCCGAGACGACGCCACGACGGGTGCTGGTCGTCGATGACAACCACGACTCCGCGGAGCTGATGGCGATGCTGCTCGGCATCGTCGGCCACGAGGTCCGGCTCGCCCATGACGGCCTGGAGGCCGTCGCGGCAGCGGCCGCCTTCGAGCCGCACGTGGTGCTGCTCGACATCGGCCTGCCGAAGCTCGATGGCTATCAGGTGGCGGCGCGCATCCGGGCCAGCGGCGGCGTGCAGCCCGTGCTGGTGGCCCTGACCGGCTGGGGCCAGGAGGAGGACCGGCACCGGACCTCGGCCGCGGGCTTCGACCTGCACCTGGTCAAGCCCGTCGATCACGACGTGCTGACGGCGGTGATCGCGGACGTCGAGGGTCCCGCGGCGAGCCTGGGTGGCGGACCCGGACGCTGGCGCGCCGGCTCACGCCACCTGGCCTGACTCAGACGCGAGGCGGATCCGTCTCGCGCTCGAAGGGCCGGTGACCGGCCAGCAGCGACAGCAGCGTCCGCGCCAGCCCGCTGGCGTCGCCGCCGCCGCGCAACACGGCGGGATCGGGCTCGCCCGACGGCAACCCGGCCGGAATACCGGCCTTGTCCAGCACCGCCTCGCTCTCGCCCAGCGCCACGATCGGCTTGCAGTGACGGAACTGGTCCTTGACGAACTCGGCGACCCGGCCATCCTTCGACAGGTTCGCGGCGCCGGCGTCGCCGCCGCCCAGCACGACCGCGTCGTAGAGCACGGAGGGCGTCGAGTTGATGGCGAAGTCCACCGCCAGTCGTTCGCCGTCGGCGGTGCGCACGGGGGCGAGCGAGGGTCCCAGGTAGCGAGGCACGAGGCCCTCGGCGGTGAGGATCTTCGCCAGCGCCGCGAGCGGGGCGGCCTCGACTCCGTCCGCCACCAGCAGGGCGACCTTTCGCATACGGGCCGCGCCGTCGCCCGGCCGGAACGTCAGCGAGAGCGCCGGCGACTCGGTCACTTCCGGCGTCGGCGGCGTGGGCACGCTTCTCGGCAGCGGCTCCGGCAGCGGCGAGATGCCGAGGTGCGCGGCGACCGCTTCCGCCAGGGGCTCGGCGACGTTGCGGAGTCCGGCCACCATCCGTTCGCGGATGGCTGGCGTCTCCACCTTGGACAGCTCGAAGCCGAAGGCGTTGATGATGTGCTGCTGTTCGGGCGGGGTCTGGCTGTTCCAGAACAGGGTGGCCTGCGCGTAGTGCTCGGCGAAGCGTTCGGCCTTGCCGCGCACCTTGTGGTCCGAGGCGTCGCGCGGTTCCGGGAACGAGACGAAGCCGGCGGCCCCGGCCTGGAACGGGCAGCCGCCGCCGAGCGAGTTCGGCTCGTAGGACACGCGGCCGCGGTTGATGGCCTGGCGGTGCATGCCATCGCGCTGGTTGTTGTGCACCGGCGCCAGCGGCGAGTTGATGGGGATCTCGTGGAAGTTCGCGCCACCGAGACGCGAGATCTGGGTGTCGACGTAGGAGTGCAGGCGGCCGGCCAGCAGCGGGTCGTTGCTGAAGTCGACGCCCGGGACGACGTGTGCCGTGCAGAACGCGACCTGCTCGGTCTCGGCGAAGAAGTTGTCCGGGTTGCGGTTGAGCACCATCCGCCCCACCGGTGTCACCGGCACGAGCTCCTCGGGCACCAGCTTGGTGGCGTCGAGAACGTCGAACGAGAAGCCCTCCGCCTGCTCCTCGGTGAAGATCTGGACGCCCAGTTCGTACTCCGGATAGGCCCCGGCCTCGATCGCGTCCCACAGATCCCGGCGGTGGAAGTCAGAATCGGCGCCCGAGATCTTCACCGCTTCGTCCCACACGAGCGAGTGGGTGCCGTCCTTCGGCGTCCAGTGGAACTTCACGAAGTGCGACTCGCCCTTGGCGTTCACCAGCCGGAACGTGTGCACGCCGAACCCCTGCATCGTGCGGTAGCTCCGCGGGATCCCCCGGTCGGACATCGCCCACATCAGCATCGCCGTCGATTCGGGCATCAGGGACACGAAATCCCAGAAGGTGTCGTGGGCGGTAGCCGCCTGCGGCATCGCGTAGTGTGGTTCCGGCTTCGCGGCATGGACGAGGTCGGGGAACTTCATCGCGTCCTGGATGAAGAAGATCGGCATGTTGTTGCCGACCAGGTCCCAGTTGCCCTCGTCGGTGTAGAACTTGACCGCGAAGCCGCGGACGTCACGGGCCGTGTCGGTCGAGCCACGCTCGCCGAGCACGGTCGAGAAGCGGACGAACACCGGCGTCTGCTTGCCGGCCTCGGCGAACAGCGACGCCCGCGTATAGCGGTCGAGCGGCTCGTAGCATTCGAAGACGCCGTGCGCGCCGGAGCCGCGCGCATGAACGATGCGCTCGGGGATCCGCTCGTGGTCGAAGTGGGTGATCTTCTCGCGGAGGATGAAGTCCTCGAGCAGGGCGGGGCCGCGCAGCCCGGCCTTGAGGGAGGCCTGGTTGTCCGCCACCAGCACGCCCTGGTTGGTCGTGAGCGGCCGGGCACTGCCGTCGGCGCGTCGGCTGTCGAGCGGCCCGATCGTCCGGTTGACGCCGGGCGACGGCGTGCCGTCGCCGAGCTTGTCCGAGCCGTGCGTCTCGCTGACCGTGCTGGCCCCGACGATCGGGTCGTGGTCCACCGACTCGCCGGCCTCGGGCGCCACGGCGGCCGCGGGATCGTCCTCGAGCGGCTTGTTGCGATTGAAGGGCTGCTGCGACACGACGTCGTTGGTCGCCGCGGCCTTCGCGGCGACGGCGTCCTGTCGAGGCGGCGTCTTCGGCGATCGCGATGATTCGGAGTCGGCCGCACGGCGCGGCGTGGTGCCTCGGGACGAGGCCGGCGTGTCGGAAGCTCGGGACGAACGCGTGGAGGTCTTGGACTTGGCCATAACGGTGTCGCGATTCAGGATGAGTGGTGAGAGACGGACGGTTGGCTGTGCCCGAGATTGCAAGACGTTCGCCAGCGCCGCGGGTGGTCCGGTGCGGCTCCGCGGCGGCTTGCGAACCGTAGTACGGGACACGACTGCCCACGGCTATGGAGGCCAGGCATCACTTTGGGTAACGGGGGTGGTGTAGCGCGGGCCCCGCCCGTCGCAGTGAGCACGGGACCTGCCTGCACGACACGCGAGGGCGGCGCCGCCCTTGCATCGTCCGCGGCATGCATGACCCTGCCGGGCCACGACGCGGGGCGAGCGGGCCAGCGCTCGTGCGGTGGGGACTGCTGCTGGCTGTCGGCGCCGCCATCGCGGCCCTGGAGCGGCGGCGGCCGGCCCGCCGCTATGTCGAGCCGCGTGAGGTCCACACGGGACGGAATCTGGCCATCGCCGGTCTGGCCGCGGCCACGGTGCAGCTCGTCGAGGTGCCGGTGGTGGTCCCGCTCGCCCGCTACGTGACTCTCCGACGGTGGGGCCTCGTCCACCGTCTGGGCGGGCCGCCGTGGCTGCGCGCGGCCGTGGCGGTGCTCCTGCTCGACTACACGCTATATCTCTGGCACATCCTCACCCACCGCGTGCCATGGCTGTGGCGCTTCCATCTCGTCCACCACGTCGACGTCGATCTGGACGCCAGTACGGCGCTACGCTTCCACGCCGGCGAGCTGGCCACGTCGGTGCCGTGGCGGGCTGCCCAGGTGGCGCTCATCGGCGTGTCGCCGGGAGTGCTGGCCGCGTGGCAGACGCTGACGCTGGTTGCGATCGGCTTCCATCACTCGAACACCCGGCTCAGCGGGCCGGCCGAGCGCCTGCTGTCGTGGCTCGTCACCACTCCGCGCATGCACGCCATCCACCACTCCGTGGAGCCGGCCCAGCTGCAGTCGAACTTCTCGAGCGGGCTCGCGATCTGGGATCGTCTCCATGGGACGGCGCGCTTCGACACGCAGGCCGCCGACGTGGTGGTCGGGGTCGATGGCTATCTCGAACCGGACGCGCTGTCCCTCCCCCACCTGCTGCGGCTGCCGTTCGAGGCGCCGCGCGGCGCGAGCGGTCCGGCGGCAGACGCTACTGATTCAGCACGAGGCGTCCAGCCAGCTCCCTGATCGCCCGCACGGCCGGCGCCTCCGGCGCGAACTCCACCGGCGGCCGCGCCGCCCGTTCGGCGTCGAGCAGCGTCGGGTCGTAGGGAATCTCGCCGATCGCGGTGAGACCGTGCGACGCGCAATAGCTCTCGATGGCGGCGCGATCTTCGTCGTTGCGGATCTTGTTGGTCACCACCTGCACGTCGCCGATGCCCAGCTCACGCGCCAGGTCGGTGATACGGCGGACGGTTTCCATCGAGCGGTAGTACGGCTCGAGCACGGCGATGAAGCGCGAGACGTGCTTCCCCGTCCCGCGGGACAGGTGTTCGAGGCCGGCCTCCATGTCGACGATCAGATCCCGATCGTCCAGTGCCGAGCGTGCGACGAGCTCTCCGAGTAAGCCACGGACCGTGGCATGGGCGCCGCACATTCAACCAGCGCCGCCGTGTCCCACGGCGCCCATGACGAGCAGGCGCACGCCGTCCGGCGCATCGACGCCGTATTGTGCCAGCACGTCCATCGGATCGGCCACGAACACGGCCTTCATCGTGCCATCCGGCTGGGTCTGCTTCTCCATCAGCGACCGCGGCAGGCTGGTGATGCGGGTGGCATGGTCGGCGGGCACGCCGAGCGTGGTCGACAGGTTGGGATTGGTGTCGGCGTCCACCGCCAGCACCTGACGGCCCTGCTGCGCGAGCAGCCGGGCCAGCGTGCCGGCGATGGTCGTCTTGCCGCTGCCGCCCTTGCCGGCAATCGCGATGCGGACCGACGTCGCGCCAGCCCCGGGGGCAGCGCCGGGATCGCTCTCGACAAAGGGACAAGTGGATGTCTTGGCGCCCGGACTCGTGCTCTCGCTCATCGGTCTCTCCTCGTCGCCGTCAGTGGCTGTGCTTGTGCGCGTGGCATTCGGCCGCGCCGGCCGGATTGGTGTGGCAGTCACACGTCGGGTCGTTGCACTCGCCGTGCCCCTGGCCGGTCATCCCGGCAAACTGCTCGGCGAAGCGGCGGCCGGCCTCGCGCCGGCCGGTGTCCGTCAGCCGGTACTCGCTGTCGGTCGACGGCTCGATGTCACCGCGCGCCATCAACACCGTCAGGACTTCCCGCACCTCGTCCTCGGTGCGCGTGAGGAAGCGGGCCATGCCCGCGATGGTGGCGGCGCCGGGGATACCCTCGCCCTCGAGCCAGTACAGGACCTCCAGCACTTCGTCACGGCGGGCCACGGGATCGGTGCGTTCGTCGCTCATAGGGCAGCTCCGCGGTGACGCACCGAGGCCGCAGGGGCGTCGCGGGCGCCGACGCGGCCATCGTAGTCCGACACGGGGTTGACGGCGGGCGATTATTTATTCACAATATAAAAACATATGCCGCGCACCCTCCTGACCGACTTCGAGCTCATGCTCATGCTGGCGATTCTCCGGGTGGGCGATGAAGCGTACGGCGTCGAGATTGCCCGCGAGATCGAGGCCACCGGCGGCCGGCACGTGCAGCTCGGCGCCGCCTACGCGGCGCTGGCGCGGCTCGAGCAGCAGGGTCTTGTCGGCTCGCGCACCGGCGAGCCCACGGCCCAGCGGGGCGGCCGCGCGAAGCGCTACTTCCGGATCACTCCACGTGGATTGACCGCGGTCAAGGCGACGCGGAGCGCCCTCACCGCGCTGTGGCGCGGACTGCCTCAACTTCAGGAGGTGACGTCATGACTCCTCGTCCCGTCCCCCGGGTGGCGCTGTGGCTGCTGGAGCGTTCGCTGGCCAGCGAAGAAGCTCTCGCGGGCGACCTGGTCGAAGAATACGCGCGCGGACGCACCCGCTGGTGGCTCTGGCGGCAGGTGATCGGCGCCGTCGCCGCGGCGATCGGCCGTCCGGCTGGCGACATCCGTCCGCTCCGTCTCCTCGACGCCCAGCCGCTCGACGCGATGACTCGCACCCTGGCCTTCCACCGGCGTGAGCGCCCCGTCAGCCTCAACGCCAATCCCACCACGCAGTGCGGTGGCCTCAGCGTGGTCGTGCTGGGCGGGATCATGACGGCCACGGCGCCGTTCATGTGGGTGCTGCTGGCGGCGGCGCTTGTCACCGGCATGGTGTGCGGCGCCGTGCTGATTGCCGCCGAGCGCCACTCCGAGCCGCCCGTGTCGTTGCGGGGGTGACGGCCTGCTGCAACTCCCGAAGCCGTGCCGGGTCGTCGCTCACGATGCCTCCCGGATCTCCAGCAGCCCCCGGATCCGGCGGACCGCGGGTCCAATCGCCTGGCGCACCGGCGCCGACAGGTCGGCCATCAGCTCATCCACGGCGAGCGGCTCGCAACCCACCAGATGGACGTCCGCTGGCAGCCCGCCCAGGGCCTTGGCGATACCAAGGGCCAGTGACGGGATGGCGGCGTGCATGTCGACCTCGGTGGCGGCCGCCACATCGTCCACGCGCAACGTGTAGAGCGAGCCCGGCGCGCCGCCGCGCGTCATGGCGTCGACGACAATCAGGTGGTCGTAGGCGGTCAGCAGTTCCTGGGCGAGGCGCAGTCCGCCGGTACCGACCTCCATGAGCGTCACGCCCGGCGGCAGCGGCTCCTGCTCCAGCCGGCGAATCACCTCCACGCCGAAGCCGTCGTCGCCGCGCAGCACGTTGCCGAACCCCGCCACCAGCGTCCGCGTCACATCGGCTCTCCGACCGGCGCCACCGCGATGGCCACCTGGACGTTGCCGTCGTCCACCTTGACCGGATACACGGCCAGGCCCGGCCCCGGGCGATCCACGCGATGGCCGGTGCGGACGTCGTACTGACAGCCGTGCCAGCTGCACGTCAGCACGTGGTCGGTGAGCGTGCTGAACTGCAGCGGCAGCGGGCTCTCGCCGCAGCGGTCCTGCACGGCATGGAACTGGCCGTCGACGTTGGCGACCAGGATCGGATGCTGCTCGGCCGAGACACCGCGCAGCGTGCCGGGCGCGATGTCACTGGCGCGCGCCACCACCTGCAGCACGGGCTTGTTCAGCCGGCGCAGGCCGGCGAGCGGCACGAACACGCTGCCGCCGCTCGAGTTCGGCTGGCGGGCGCCGATCTCGAGCTGCTGGAAGCCGCGCAGGCCGTCACGGAGCGCGCGTTCGACGTCCTGCCGGGCCAGCGCCTCGGGCACCTCCGACCGGTCGATGCCATGGAACTGCACGTAGACCACGCCGCCAAGGACATCGATCAGCTCGACGTCGACGCCGTGGGAATGCAGGTGCCCGCGGACGGCGTCCAGGGCCTCCTCGGCCATCAGCCGGCGATCCACCGCGACCAGGTCGTAGGACATCAGCAGCAGCCGGATGGCCGGGTCGGCCAGCAGGCGGCTCATGAAGGCGTCGCCGCCCATCGATTGCAGCGCGCCGACCAGCCGCGCGAGCGCCGTGCGATGGACGGCGTCGATGCCGGTCAGGAGCGCCTCCGCCTCGCGGCGGACCAGCGGGTCGGCGTGCGTGCTGAGGTGATCGATGGCGCGTTGCACCACCTCGAGCAGATCGTCGGCCGAGATCTCGTCGCCGGCGTCAGCCATGGGCCACCGGCACCAGCGGGCCGCCGAGCCCGCACAGGGGCAACGCGTCGAAGGCCGTGGGATCAGCCGCGTAGCGGACCGCGGCATCGCAGACCAGGTCCACGGCCGCCACGACCGCCGGGCTCATCGGCGACGCGAACGCCTCGACCAGGGGTTCGACTTCGATGACCGCCACCCGGTCCGGCAGCGCCTTCATGTGCCGCGTGACCACGAGCGTGTTGTCCAGGTAGATGATGCCGGTCACCGCGTCGGTGACGGCCCGGTGCGTTTCTTCGTCCGAGGGCAGTTGCAGGTCCCAGCGGTAGGTCGTCACCGTGCCGGGCTCGCGGCCCCGGGCGATCGCCGACACCAGCACCACGACGGCAAACCGGTCGCCCGCCGGCTCGTCGTCCAGGCGCTGGGCAAACGCCACCGGGTTGTAGCTGGCGTCCTCGGCCACGACGCCGGGCGGCAGCGCCCGCTGCTCGAGCGCGCTGACCACCGTCCAACTGACGGAGTGATCCGACAGGTCCGGATAACCCACGCCCCCGATCAGCGCGCGCACGGTTCAGCTCGGCTCGTCATCCACGCCGCAGGCGCAGGTGTTGATCTCGCGCGTGGTGATGCCGGCCTCGGTCTGGATGTGCGTGGTGCACGGCATGCACGGGTCGAAGCTCCTGAGCGCACGCAGGATGTCGATGCCCTTGATCTTCTTCGGGTCGTCGCTCTCCTCGAGGATCGGGGTATTGAGCGCGGCTTCCTCGTAAGGGCCGGGCTGTCCCCAGCGATCGGTCGGCGAGGCGTTCCAGGTGGAGGGCGTGAGAATCTGGTAGTTGGAGACGGCCCCGCGTTCGAGCGACAGGTGGTGCGTGAGATAGCCGCGCCCCGCCCCCCAGAAGCCGACGCCGATCTGCTCGCCTTTGGTGGGAATCTCGAAGGGCGAGGCGGTCCGCATGTCGCCGCCCTTCATGATGTCCATGGC
Organism: uncultured Acidobacteriota bacterium; assembly: GCA_963807405.1. Lineage (GTDB taxonomy): Bacteria > Acidobacteriota > Vicinamibacteria > Vicinamibacterales > UBA2999 > CADEFD01. Next base: position 135,911 of record CAWEBU010000003.1, read on the forward strand.
CTGCAGCCAGTTGTTGAAGGCGACCATTGCCGTGAAGCCGACGCAATAGGCGCGGGCGCGGTTCCGCTCGAACGCGTTCCACACCGTGGGGATGCGCCACTCCATCTCCATCTCGGGCAGCGCGCCTTTGGGCAGCCGCATGCGCAGCGAGTGACCGGTGGACTCGATGAACGGATTGACCGGCAGCTTCTGGGCCGCCGCCGTGGTCCACAGCCGTGCGTAGGCGCCGGCCTCCATCGCCTGACGGTCCCAGCGCGGCGCCGTGTCCCAGGTGTACTTCTCTTTCCAGCTCTGCCCCTGCGGACGCGGCTTGGTGACCTTGTTCCACGGGTGATAGGGCGACAGCGGCTTGCCGGTCGGATCCGTCGGGAAGCGCGACGTCTGGTCGTTGCCCACCCACTCGTCGTAGTACGACGTATCGACGAACTCCTCGAGCCCCATGTTGATGAGGTGCAGGTCGGTCGTGACGAGCTTGCCGTCCATCAGGACGCCCGGCGTGGCCCAGCGCTTGTCGCCCCAGGCGCCGGCCGAGGCGTAGGTGGCGTCGTAGGCGTTCGGGTCGTCGAAGATGCCGGAGTCGATCATGTGGGCGCGCCGTGAGCCCACCTTCTGGTAGTCGGGATTGGCCGTGTAGAAGAACGTCGTGATGTCGTCCCAGATCGCGGCCAGCTTCTTCGAGTAGTCGAAGAACTGCGACAGCCGCACGAACATCTCGTTCATCACGGACATCGTGATGGTCGAGCTCATGCCGCCCGGCACGATGGTCTGGGGATGCGGGTACTTGCCGCAGATGAGCACGTAGGCCTCGCGGGCCACGCGCGTCATGTGGAGCGCCTCGACGTAGAGATGTCCGGTCAGCGGATTGAGATCCGTCATCAGGTCGAACATCGTGCGGTAGCCGTGAATCGCCCCGCTCGGTGCATCGAACGTCCTGGCCTTGTCCAGCAGCGCCGGATTGGTCGGCCCGACCATCGCCGCCGAGTAGTCGGGACCGGCCAGCAGGTGCAGGTGCAGCGGGTGGTCGTAGAGGAACTCGAGCGCCAGCGCCATGTTGCGGACGAGGATGCCGAGCTTCGGCGGGCAGCAGCCGATCGCCATCTCGATCGCCATGGCCGAGGTCGCCGAGTGCACGCCGCCGCAGACGCCGCAGGCGCGGCTGGTGATGAAGATGGCATCGCGCGGATCGCGCCCGACCATGATCACCTCGTAGCCGCGAAAGAGCGTCGCCATCGAACGGGCCTCGACGACCCGCTTCTCCCTGGTGTTCACTACCGTATGGAAGGCCAGTGCGCCGGCCACCCGGGTGACCGGATCGAAGTCCACGCTCTGCAGGTAGCCGTTCCGGCGCAGCAGCTCCTCCACCTTGTCGTTCGTCAGCTGCAGCGGGGCGCCGACCGGGCGCATGTCGGTCGGTTCGTAGGGGTTCGGGATGCCGCCGCGCAGCGACGCCCGCCCCGATTCATCGAACTCGACTGGCAGGTTCTTGAAGCACATGCGTCACCTGTGTTGGGACAGTCCGAGGAGCGAGGCCATGCGGGCCAGATGGCTGTCGGCAGCGCGCAGCCCCTGCAGCAGCACGCTGAGGCCGCCGTTGATGGTCGTGAGGTGGTGCGGCAGCGGATCCGACTGGCGCTGCACGGCTTCGAGGCCATCGGCGATGGCCTTGACCGACGCGCGCGCGTCGACGAGCGCCTTCAGGATGAGGACGAGGTAGACGACGAGCACCAGGACGACGACGGCGACCGTGGCCAGTGTCAGGGTGAGCAGCATGCCGCCTCCTACTTGACCCGCGAGGCGAGCAGCCCCGCAATCGCGTCCAGCTTCTTCTCGACATCGCCGGCCACCTGCACCATGTCCGTGGCCACGTCGATGGTCGAGGTCAGGGCGGAGATCGGCGCCGTGTTTCCCACGATGCCGGCGGCGGCCGTCAGCGTGTCGGCCGCGTAGCTGCGGATGGATTGCGCGGCCCGCCAGGTGCGGTGGAGCGAGTAGACGGCCACCGGGACGAAGACGACCAGCGTGACCACCAGGCCGATCGTCCAGATGGTCCAGACCGCGGGCGGCATGAGTGGTTCCATCGTCAGGCCCCCTTCTGCTGCGAGGCGCCGTCGATGACGCCCGCCAGGTTGTGGTCGATGGCTTTCAGCCCGTCGCGCACGGCCGACAAGCCGCCGTTCAGCGTCGTCACGGCCGGGCCGAGCGCCGCGGTCTGGGTCTCGATCGCCCGCACGCCCAGACGAATCTTGCTCAGGAAGTTGCTCGAGCGGTAGAAGCGCGACGCCGGGCCGCCGATGTCCTCGAGCGCCATGCTGATGTGCCGCAGGAAGAGCGCCAGCGCGATGAAGAGCGCCCACACTCCCACGACGGAGACGGCGGTGAGCAGGACGAAGGTGTTCATCGCGCCCCCTGCGGACCCATGACGCAGGCCGGACACCCCGGGCACTCGTGGGCGTGCGTGTCGATGGCGGCCGTCGCGTGGACCACGCCCACCGCCGAGGCGAGGATGGCGCCGGCGACGTCGTTGGTCCGGTGCAGCAGCGCGATGTGGATGGTGTTGTTGGCGATCTTCTGGCCCACATCCCAGATGTCGGAGACGCCGCCGCGGATGGCCCGGGCAGTCGTGAGGATGAGCCACAGGAGCAGCGCCACGACGCCGACGACCACGAGATAGATGGCCACCGACAGCATCCAGACCTGGGCGACGGCGTCAGGGGACGGTCGAGGCTCCATGCAGGTCTCCCTTCAGCCCTTGTGCGTGAGCGCGCTGGCCAGCGCGCCGCCATGGGACTCGATGGACTGCACCGTCTCCAGCAGCCCGGCCGCCACCTCGTTCGAGGTCTGCAGCGCCCAGATGGGCAGCGTGTTGACGCGGATGGCTTCGGCGGCGGCCCTGGCCCTGACGGCCTCCGTCAGGATGCCGCGCGCGGTCAGGATGATGGCGATGAGGAGCGAGGCCGCCAGCAGCACGACGACCACCGCCACGCCCAGCCACAGACGGAACGCGCTCCACAGGTCGGCGTCGGTCATTGGACGTCCTTTCTCACCACGCTGCGGTCCACGTAGTCACTCTTCCGTCCGGGCCGATCGACACCCCACAGCCAGGCCTCTTCGCCGGCGCGGCGGCCCGGGCGCCGGGCGCCGATCTGGAGCCACTTCTCGTAGAAGAAGTGCAGGACGCGATCGGGCAGCGACGGCGCGGCCACGTCGGCCCAGCCACTCGACACCTCTCCCAGACGGTCCCAGCGCTGTTCGCGGTTGAGATCGCGATTCGAGAGGCGGCGCAGGCGCCGGATCACAGCGCCGGTCGTGCTCGAGATCGTGGACGACACGAGCGAGCCCGGCGCCGACTTGTAGAACGGGCTGAACTTGTCGGGAAACCCCGGCATCGTGCAGCCGATACAGACGCCGCCGGCCTTCATGCAGCCGCCCATGTGATTGATGGCGCCGCGCGACATGATGTTGCAGTTGACCACCGGCCCCCAGCAGCCGATCTCGACCAGGCACTCCGGATCGCCGTACTCCTTGGCGAACACGCCTTCCTCGTAGTGCCCGGCCAGCGTGCATCCCTGGTGGACCGTCTTGCCGAACAGCCACGCCGGGCGGCCCAGTTCGTCGAAGGCCGGCAGCGGCCCCAGGCCCTGCAGGAAGAGCAGGATGGCGAAGATGGTCTCGGTGATGTTGTCGCCGACCGGCGCGCAGCCCGGGATGTTGACGACCGGCAGGCCGAAGGCGCTGCGGAAGCTCTTGCCGAGGAAGTCGGCGGTGCCCATCGCGCCGGTGGGGTTGCCTTCGGCCGCCGGGATGCCGCCCCACGTGGCGCAGGTGCCGACGGCGATGACGGCGGCGGCGCCGGGGGCCAGGCGGCTGAGCCACTCGGCGGTGGGAATGGGTTGCGCGACGTCGCTGCCCTCGCGCACCTCGACGCCCATCCCCGACCAGTAGCCGCCGGTCCGGGCGGCGATCCGCTCATCGGCCACCGACCCTTCCATGCACACGACATACGGCGCGCCGAGTTCGCCCTTCCACGCCTTGTGATGGGCGGCCATGAAGTCGTGCCCGGCCTCCACGGCCAGCACCGGGTGATGCAGGATGACTTTCGGCATCGCCGGCACGATGCCGAGGAGCAGGCCTTCGAGCCCGGGGTTGGTGGCGCCTGAGACGGCAATCGTGCAGCCGTCGCAGCTCATGCCGGCGAGCCAGAAGACGTGAACGGTCTCGAGCGGACCGAGCGGCAGGCGCTCGCGCGCGGACATCGGCTGGGGGGTCGTGCCGGGCGACGCTGTGGTGGGCGTGACCGTGCTCATCGATGCCTCCCGCTGGGCTAAAAGCGCAGCTTACCGCCAATCACGTGAAACCCCAACTAGTCCGGCGCCGCCACCCCGTCCGCCACCAGGTGAAAGCTCAGGACGGTCACCGTCAGCGCCAGCCCTGGAAAGACCGCCAGCCACCAGGCCACGCGCAGGAAGTGATGGGCTTCGTGGAGGAGCGCGCCCCAGCTCATGACCGACGGGTCCCCGAGGCCGAGAAAGCTGACTCCGGCCTCGACCAGGATGGCGCCGCCGGCCTGGAACGACGCATGGGCGACAAGCGGCGGCATGGCGAGCGGCAGGATGTGGCGCAGCAGCACCCGGACCGGGCGGGCGCCGCCAGCGCGCGCGGCCGCCACGTGGTCGAACGTCACCAGGCTCATCACCTGCGCCCGCACCAGTCGGGCCGTGCCGGACCACGAGGTGAAGGCGATGATGAGAATCAGCAGACCGATGCCGCTCCCGAAGAGGGCCACCGTCGTGATGACGAGGAAGAAGCGCGGCACGACCTGGAACACCTCGGTCAGCCGCATCAGCACGTCGTCCACGAGCCCGCCGCGATAGCCGGCCGTGGCCCCGATGACAAGGCCGAGCGTGAGCGCCACCGAGGTGGCGACGAGGGCCACGAGAAGGGAGATGCGGGCGCCGTGAAGAATGGCGCGCAGGCTGTCGCGTCCGAAGTCGTCGGTGCCGAACGGATGCGACCACGACGGCGGCTGCAGCACGTCGTTCGAGGTCGTGAACGGATCGCCCGGCGTGAGCACGTCGGCCATCAGCGCGGCCAGACACACGGTGCCGAGCAGGACGGCGCCCGCGCGCGCCGCCGTCGTGGCGCCGAGTAGCGATCCGGCAGCGCGTGGCGGAAGAGGCGGCGTCATGCGTCGAGACGCGGATCAACGGCCACGTAGACGGCGTCGGTGACGACGTTGGCGGCCACGACCACGAAGGACACCGCCAGCAGCACCGCCACGACCAGCGGATAGTCGCGCTGCGCGGACGCGTCGAGGAGCAGGCGGCCGATGCCCGGCCACCCGAACACCACCTCGGCCAGCCCAGCGCCAGTCAGCAGGTAGCCCATCTGATGGCCGACCAGCGTGATGGCCGGCAGCAGCGCATTCGGAAAGGCGTGCGCCATCACCGCCTGCGTCCGGGAGTCGCCGCGCGCCTGCGCCGCCCGCACGTACTCGCGGCGGACTTCGACCAGGACGCTGCTGCGTACCACGCGCGCGAGCACGGCGAGGAAGCCGGTGCTGAGACACACGGCCGGCAGCACCAGATGCCACAGCACGTCGCCAATCGGCCCGGCCGCCTCCCCCCGCAGCGACGTCATGCCGCCGACGGGGAAGATCGGGATCATCACCGCGAAGGCGAGCAGCAACAGCTGTCCGATCCAGAAGACCGGCGCCGCGAAGACCGTGGAGGTGGCGAGGCGCATGACGAGATCGGCCCACGACCGTGGGGCAACGGCGGCGATCATGCCAAGCGCGAGGCCGACGACGACGGCCAGTCCGAGGGCCGCACCGGACAGCAGCAGCGTGGCCGGGGCACGATCGAGCAGCACGTCGAGCACCGGCTGCTGATAGGCGTAGGAGTAGCCGAAGTCGCCTTGCAGGACCGCCCGCACGTAGGTGAGGTACTGCGCCGGCAGGGAGCGGTCGAGGCCATAACGGGCGCGCATCTCGGCGTAGTACTCCGCGTCACCGCCCTCGCCCGCCATCATGTAGACCGGATCGCCCGGCGCGAGATGGATGAGCACGAACGTCAGCGTGACGATGCCCGCCATGACAGGCAGGGCGTGCACGGCGCGCTGCACGGTGAAGCGCGCGAGCTGCCCGGCGGTCATGGCCTGGGCGCCTCGGTCACGGTCTCGGCAAAGGCCCCGGTCCACAGGCGGAAGCCCGAGAACGACGTCCGGTGCGCGCGCGCTCCGTCGCTGTCGATGATCCAGAAATACGGCAGGTCGTCGGTCAGGACGCGCTGCAGCGCGGCGTAGGCCGCGGCCCTGGCCGGGCGATCCAGCGTCGTCGCCGCCACCTGGAACAGGCGATCCGCCTCGGCGCTCTTGTAGCCGGCGCCGTTCGAGAACGGTATCGGCGCGATGTTGTCCGACGCGTAGACGCGCCGTACTCCGATCTCCGGGTCGGCGCCGTTGCAGAAGGAGGCGAAGCCGAGGTCGAAGTCCTTCCGCACGAAGGTCTTCTCCACCGAGGCGTTGAAGTCGAGGGCCTCGAGGCGGAGCTCGACGCCGATCTGCTTCCACTGATCCCTGAGCGCCTGCCCGAGACGGGCGGCGGTGGTGGGATGGGTGAAGGTGATCGACAGGCGCGGGGTGGCGCCGCGGTCGCCGTGGCCGGCGGCGTCCAGCAGGCGCCGCGCCTCGGCCGGATCGTGCGGATAGGCAAGCACGGCCGGCGAGTAGGCCCAGGCCAGCTTGCGGCTGATCGGCCCGGTCGAGGGCGTGCCCTGGCCGAAGTAGACGCGATCGACGATCACCTGCCGATCGAGCGCGAGGTAGAGCGCTCGACGCACGCGCGGGTCGTCGAGCGCCGGGTGCGACAGGTTGGGAATCAACACGTCCTGACAGAACGATCCACCCGAGCCGGCCGCCGCCCGCACGACCGTCAGGGAGGGCTCGGCCGACAGCCGCGGCAACTCGGAGCCGGGCACGCTCGGAAGGTAGTCGATCTCGCCCCGTTCGAGCGCCATCACCGCCGTGGCGGCGGACGGCGTGATGCGGAAGATCAACCGGTCGACCTTCGGCAGGCCGGCGCGGAAGTAGTCGGGGTTCTTCGCCAGCTCGACGAACTCGCCCTTGCGGTAGGACACGAAGCGGAAGGGGCCGGTGCCGACCGGCTGCAGGTTGGCGGGCGCCGTCAGGATGTCGGTGCCCTCGAAGACGTGCTTCGGGAGGATCGAGGCCTCGACGACGTCGAGACGCTGCAGCAGCGGCGCGTAGGGCTCCTTGAAGCGGAAGACGACGGTCAGCGGATCGGGCGCGTCGATGCCCTCGAGCACGTTGCGCAGCGCTGCCCGCGTGCGCGAGTGGAACTCGAGCAGCGCCTGTTCGAAGGTGAACTTGACGTCGGCGCTGGTGAATGGCTGCCCGTCGTGCCAGCGCACGCCGGGGCGCAGGAAGAAGGTGTAGCGGCGCCCGGCCTCGGCCACCTCCCAGCGCTCCGCCAGTTCAGGTACCGGCGCGAGGTCTTCATCGAGACCGACCAGGCCATTGAAGATCTGGTCGGTCACGGGGTGGACGTTGCCCGAGGTCGTGATGGCGGGATTGAGCGTGCCGGGGTCGTTGCCCTGCGCGACGACCAGTGTGGTCGGTGTCGCGTCCGGCGGCGCGGCGCCACGCCCGCAGGCCGCCACGGTGGCGGCGAGCACGAGGACCGCGAGGGGCGCACCGCAGTGCGCGGGCCGGAGCGGTCGGGTCCACATTGAGCGGAGTGTAGCAAACGGCGCCGGCCCGTCCGCGCGACCGCTGCCGGGTTGCGTCGCGGCGCGAACTGCCCGAGGATCGGCGGCATGTCCCGGCCACCGCACATCCGCCGCCGCCTCCTGGTGTCGGGCATCGTGCAGGGCGTGGGGTTCCGCCCGTTCGTGCACCGCCTGGCCCACGCACGCGGCCTGGCCGGCTTCGTGCGCAACACGGGGGAGGGCGTCGAGATCGAACTCGAAGGGCCACCCGAGGATGTCGGTTGGCTGGTGCAGGCGCTGTCGGCGACGCCGCCGCCGCTCGCGCGGATCGACGCCCTGACCAGTGCCGACGCGCTCCCGGACGGCGGCACCGGGTTTCACATCCGCGACAGCGGCCACACGGCGGGCCGCTCGTGGCTGCCGGCCGATGTCGGGGTGTGCGAGGCCTGCCGTGACGAACTCCGGAACCCGGCGAACCGGCGCTTCCGGCATCCGTTCATCAACTGCACGGACTGCGGGCCGCGCTACACGCTGATCGGCGGCCTGCCCTACGATCGCGCCGCCACCACGATGGCGGCGTTCACCATGTGCGCCCGGTGTCGCGCGGAGTACCAGGCGCCGGGCGGCCGGCGCTTCCACGCCGAGCCGATCGCGTGTCCGGACTGCGGCCCGCGCCTGTGGTGTGAGCCGACGTCGGCGCCGGGCGCGACCCAGATGCGCGGCTCCCCCGCCGGACGCCTCGAGGGTGCAGCCGCGCTGGCGCGGGCCATCGACGTGCTGGCGGGCGGCGGCATCGTGGCCGTCAAGGGCGTCGGCGGCTACCACCTGATGTGCGATGCCACGAGCCGGGTGGCTGTCGACTCGCTGCGACGCCGGAAGCAGCGCCCGCACAAGCCGTTCGCGATCGTGACCGCCGATCTGACGCGGGCGGCGCGGGTGGCAACCGTGTCGGCGGTGGCGGCCGCCGACCTCGCGTCGGCGGCGCGGCCGATCGTGCTGATGGCGGCGCACGCCGGCTCCGATCTGGCGCCCATGGTGGCGCCAGGGCTGGCCGAGATCGGCGTCATGCTGCCGCACGCGCCGGTCCACGAGCTGCTCGTGGCGGACTGGGCCGCCGTCGTCGACGCCCGCGGCACGGACGCGTCGGCCGCGCTCGTGATGACCTCCGGCAACCGGTCGGAAGAACCGGTCGTCATCGACGACGACGAGGCGCGCGTACGCCTGGCGGACCTGGCCGATGCCCTCCTCATGCACGATCGCCGCATCCTGATGCGCGCCGACGACTCGGTGCTGGCCGATCACGGGGCGACGCGGCTCACGCCGATCCGGCGGTCGCGCGGCTACAGCCCGATGTCACTGGTGCTGCCGCACGCTGTCCGCCCGCTGCTGGCGGTCGGCGGCGAGGTCAAGGCCGCCTTCTGTCTGGCCGTCGATGGCCACGCCGTGCTCAGCCCGCACATCGGCGACATGGAGAACGTCGAGACCCTCGACGCGTTCTCGGCCGCCGTCGACCACTTCTGCCGTGTCTTCCGCGTCGAGCCGGAGGCCTACATCTGCGACGCCCATCCCGGCTACCTCTCCGCGCGCTGGGCCGAGCAGGCGGCCGGCCGCGACGTGCTGCGCGTGCAGCATCATCACGCGCATGCCGCCAGCCTGATGGCCGAGCACGGCCTGGGCCTCGAGGACGAACTCGTGACGTTCTGCTTCGACGGCACCGGCTTCGGGCCGGACGGCGCCATCTGGGGCGGCGAAGTGCTGGCGGCGCGCTACGACGGCTACCGGCGTCTCGCCCACCTGGCCTACGCGCCGCTTCCCGGGGGCGACAGCGCCGCCCGCCACCCGTGCCGGCTCGCGCTGGCCTATCTCGACCGCGCCGAGGTGGAGTGGCAGCAGGCGCCGGCGCCGCTCGTGGCGTGCCGGGAGGACGAAGTGCGCCTGCTGAAGGAGCAACTGCGCGGGGCTCGCGGGGTCGTCGACACGAGCAGCATGGGCCGGCTGTTCGACGTGGTGGCCGCCGTGGCGGGCGTCTGCCAGCGGAGCAGCTACGAGGGACAGGCGGCGATGGAACTGGAAGCCGCGGCCGTCGAATCTCCCGCCGACGCCGCCCTGGTTCGCGGCTACCACTTCGGCTGGTCCCGCGACGCCGCCGGCCCGCTGGTCGTCCAGTGGGCGCCCGTCATCCGCGCCGTGGCGGCCGATGCACGGGAGGGGGTGGCCGCCGGCGCCATCAGCGCCGGGTTCCACGAGGCCGTCGCCCAGCTCATCGCCGATCTCGCGGCTGACCTCGTGGCGGACACACGCGACCGGCGGGTCGGGCTGACCGGTGGCGTCTTCCAGAACACGCGGCTCCTGCGGCTGGCGCGCCAGCGGCTGCAGGCACGGGGCCTGGCGGTGTTGACTCACCTCGCGGTTCCGCCCAATGATGGCGGTCTCTCACTCGGCCAGGCGGCAATTGGGGCCGCTCGCCGTCGCCATCCCGACAGGAGGTGAGCCATGTGCCTCGGCATCCCCGGCCGCCTCGTCTCGCGCTTCGAAGTGCACGGCCAGCCCATGGGCAAGGTGGACTTCGGCGGCGTCGTCAAGACGATCTGCCTGGCCTACGTCCCCGAGATCGAAGTCGGCCAGCACACCATCGTGCACGTGGGCTTTGCCATCGCGGTCGTCGACGAGCAGTCCGCGAAAGAGTCGCTGGAGCTGTTCCGGCAGATGGGGCTGCTCGACGAGGAGCTGGGCACGGAGGGCGCGTCATGAAGTACCTGGACGAATTCCGCGATCCCGCACTCGCCGGCCGCATCCTCGACGAGATCCGCGAACGGGTGACCCGGCCGTGGCACGTCATGGAAGTGTGCGGCGGCCAGACGCACTCGATCATCCGGCACGGCATCGACCAGCTCCTGCCCGAGCAGATCATGCTCATCCACGGCCCTGGCTGCCCGGTGTGCGTGACCCCGCTCGACGTCATCGATCAGGCGCTGGCCATCGCGGCCCGGCCGGGCGTCATCTTCTGTTCGTTCGGCGACATGCTGCGCGTGCCGGGCAGCGAGAGCGACCTCTTCCGCATCAAGAGCGCTGGCGGTGACGTGCGGATCGTCTACTCACCGCTCGACGCGGTGGAAATGGCGCGCGCCAACCCCGATCGCGAGGTGGTGTTCTTCGCCGTCGGGTTCGAGACGACGGCACCGGCCAATGCCATGGCGGTGGTGCAGGCCCATCGCGAGGGCCTGACCAACTTCTCGGTGCTGGTCTCGCACGTGCTGGTGCCGCCGGCGATGGAGGCCATCCTCAGCTCGCCGGTCAACCGTGTCCAGGGCTTTCTGGCCGCCGGCCACGTGTGCACGGTGATGGGCACCGCGCAGTATCAGCCGATCGTCGATCGCTACCGGGTGCCGATTGTCGTCACCGGCTTCGAGCCGCTCGACATCCTCGACGGGTTGCGACGCGTCGTCGTGCAGCTCGAGGAGGGGCGGGCCGAGCTGGAGAACGCGTATGCGCGCGCCGTGCAGGACGGCGGCAACGCCCCGGCCCGGGCCGTGCTCGACGAGATCTTCGAGGTGACCGACCGCAACTGGCGCGGCATCGGCGAGATTCCGACCAGCGGCTGGCGCCTGCGCGCGCCCTACCGTCTCTACGACGCCGCCATCCGCTTCGACACGACCGGCATCCGCACCAAGGAGTCCGGGCTGTGCCGTAGCGGCGAAGTGCTGCAGGGCCTGATCAAGCCGCACGAGTGCAGCGCGTTCGGCACCGCCTGCACGCCGCGCACGCCGCTCGGAGCCACCATGGTGTCGAGCGAGGGCGCCTGCGCGGCCTACTTCAACTACGGGCGCTTCGGCCCGGTGGTGCCAGTGTCGGCGTCGAGCGGGCAGTGAGCGAGCCGGCCGATCCCGCGCAGTGGACCTGTCCGCTGCCGCTGCGTGACTACACCCGCATCGTGCTCGGCCATGGCGGCGGCGGCCAGTTGTCGGCCGAGCTCGTCGAGCACCTGTTCGTGCCGGCCTTCGGCGGAGCGGCCCTGGCCGAGCTGGGCGACGCCGCCGTCGTCGACGTGCCGCCCGGGCGCATCGTGCTGACCACCGACTCGTTCGTGGTGCGGCCGTTGTTCTTCCCGGGCGGGGACATCGGCAGCCTCTCGGTGCACGGCACGGTCAACGATCTCGCCATGCGGGGGGCGCGCCCGCTCTACCTGACGGCCGGCTTCATCCTCGAGGAGGGTCTGCCCCTCGAGACGCTGGGACGCGTCGTCCACAGCATGGCGGCGGCGGCCGCCGCCGTCGGGGTCGCCATCGTGGCCGGCGACACCAAGGTCGTCGAGCGGGGACACGGCGACGGCATCTACATCAACACCACCGGCATCGGCGTGCTGTCCGCGGACACCGCCATTGGCCCGCGCGGCGCCTGCGCTGGCGATGCCGTGCTCGTGAGCGGCACGATCGGCGATCACGGCATGGCGATCATGAGCGTGCGCGACGGCCTGACGTTCGACTCCCCGATCGTCTCCGACTCGGCGCCGCTGCACGAGCTGGTCGCCGGCATGCTCGGCGCCAGTGCCGCCGTCCACGTCCTGCGCGATCCCACCCGCGGCGGTCTGGCGTCGGCCCTGAACGAAGTGGCCACGGCCTCGCGGGTGTGCATCGAACTCGATGAGTCCAGCCTGCCGGTCCGGCCGGAGGTGCTGGCGGCGTGCGAGATCCTCGGTCTCGATCCCCTGCTCGTGGCCAATGAAGGCAAGCTGGTGGCGTGCGTGGCTCCGGCCGACGCGGACACGGTGCTGGCAGCCATGCGCGCCCACCCGCTCGGCCGGGACGCGGCCAGGATCGGCGAGGTCGTCGCCGCGCCTGCGGGTCGCGTGGCCGTGCGCACCCGCTTCGGCACCCGGCGCGTGGTGCCGCTGCCGGTCGGCGAGCAGCTGCCGCGGATCTGCTGACCCACGCCGTCGGCGGCGGCACGGCGCCGGGTACGGCGGCTCAGAACACCGCGTCGAAGGCGTAGGCCAGGCGATAGCCCTCGCGGCCGCGCGCCACGTCCAGCCGGCCAACGACGAGCTGCTTGTAACGTATTCGCACGCCGATCCCCGGCGCCACCAGCCACCCAGCCACGCCGTCCGCCAGGGCGCCGCCCCGCACGCGGCCGGCGTCGACGAAGGGCGCGATCTCGATCATTTTCGCGACCCGCCACCGCGACTCGACGCCGAGATGCAGCAGTTGCGTGCCGCGCACGCGGTAGCTGTCGAAGGCCCGAAGCGTGCTGCTGCCGCCGAGCGTCTGCTGCAGGTAGTACGGCACGGATCGCCCGCCGTCGGCGAGGTCGGCCGACAACAGCGCCTGCGCGGCCATGACGTGTCGCGCGACTCCCACCCGGCGGTGAGCCCGGGCGTCCACGGCCAGGCGGACGAACGACGGCGCCCGCGCGGTGGTGCTGCCGAAGCCGGTGGCTGCGGCCTGCAGCATCCAGCCGGCGGCGGGGACGGCGTCGTCGCGCCGATTCACGCTCACGCCGATGCCGGCGGTCACATAGCGCGTCAGCCCCACGTCCCCATCGGCCAGCGCACGGCCGAACGTCTGGTGCGTGTTCGGCCGCTGGTCGTCGGTGCCGTCGAACGCCCGCGTCGTCATCACGCCGACACGCATCGCGCCGCCGAGCGAGGGCGAGGCCGCCCATTGCCCGACCAGGTCGGTCGTCGTGCGCGTCAGCCCGAAGTCGGTACGCAGCGGATCATGACCGGCCAGCGCAAAGTAGGCGAGGCTGGGCAGTCGCCGGTAGCGGTGTTCGACGTAGATCGCGGCCCCGGGCTCGCGGCGTCCGGCATCCATGAACGAGGTGATCGGCGCATCGGCCGCCCGGAGTTCGGGCAGGAGCCGGCGCTGCGCCAGGTAACCGGACCGGACGAGCAGATGCTGATAGTTCCTGACCGAGATCAGGCCTTCCCCTCCCACGCCGAACGCCTGTCCGGTAATCGACGGCCACTCCACCGAGGCGCCGGCCGACACTCCCGCCCCCGGGACCACGACGCCGACGAGCGGGCGCACCGGGCCGCTGTCGGGGCCGAAGCGCCGGATCAGTCGGGTGATCGACGACGGCGGACCGCCGTCCGAGGCGCCGTCCACGGGGCTTTGCGCCGCCGCGGGTCGGGACAGGATGGCGCACGCGAGTGCCAGAAGCAGTAGCCGGCGCGAGCCGGACGGACGCATGCAGTCAGGAGTGCAAGGGACATGCCCCGCGCAGCCCTCTCAGCCGCGCAGCCGGCGCCGCGCCTCACGCATCAGCCGCTGTTCGCGGCGGCTGAGCTCCGGCACCGTGAGCTGCAGGCGCTCGAGCGTCTCGATGGCGATCTGGGCCACCGCCAGATGGGTGAACCACTTGTTGTCGGCGGGCACCACGTACCACGGCGCGCGCTCGCGGCTGGTCTCGGCGATGGCCTCCTCGTAGGCAGCGATGTAGTCCTTCCATCGGCCGCGTTCGGTGATGTCCCCGGCCGACAGCTTCCACCGCTTCTCGGGGTCGTCCATCCGGGCCAGGAACCGGCGCCGCTGCTCCGCCTTCGACACGTGCAGGAAGATCTTGCAGATGACGGTGCCGTTGCGCCCGAGGTAGCGCTCCATGCAGCGGATGTCTTCGAACCGCTGCTGCCACAGACGGCCGGTCAGACAGGCCTTGGGCAGGCGGCGGGCGTCGATGAGCTTCGGACGCACGCGCGTGACGAGCACGTCCTCGTAGTAGGAGCGGTTGAAGATGCCGATGCGCCCGCGCTCCGGCAACGCCTTCATGCAGCGCCACAGGAAGTCGTGACGCAGTTCCTCCTCGGAGGGCGTCTTGAAGCCGAACACCTGCGTGGACTGCGGATCGAGGCCCCGCATCACGTGCTTGATGGCGCTGTCCTTGCCGGCGCCGTCCATCGCCTGGAACACGAACAGCACCGACCACCGATCCTGTGCGTAGAGGAGCTCGGTCAGGCGGTACAAGCGGCGGGCCGCGTGGCGCAGCAGCTTCGCCGAGTTGGGCCGGTCCTCCCACGGGTCGGTATCGGCCGGATCGAACGAGGCCAGCGAGAGCTTGCCGTTCGGTCGAACGCGAAAGCGCTCCACGTCGATCGAGAGGTCTGGCATCCGTAGAGACCTCAGCAAGAATCGCACCGCACGTTGGCGGCCAACTGGCATCGCCGTTGCTCTGCCGACAGCATCGGACCGCATGAGCCGGCCGTCCGGAGGAGTCATGCCTATGTCCCGCCTGCTCTCGAGCGCCGCCCTGTGTAACGGACTACTCTTCTTGACGCTTTCAGCGGCCACGGCGCGTCCGGCGGTGGAAGCCGGGACACAGAACCAGCCCGTCAACGCCGACGCCAAGGCGATGTCGGGCTTCACCGCCGCCGTCGAGGAATACGCCGTGCTGCACCGCAAGATCGCCGCGACCTTGCCGCCACTGTCGAAGTCGGCCACGCCACAGGACATCGATCGCCGTCAGCGGGAACTCGGGCGCCGGATCGCGGCCGCCCGCAAGGGCGCGAAAGCCGGCGATCTGTTCACGCCGGAGTTGCAGGCGGTCGTGCGGCGCCTGATGGAACGCCTGTTCGACAACACGGTATCGCGGCGTCAGCTGCGTGAGTCGGTGATGGACGACAACCCCAGCCCGGCGAAGGTGCGGGTAGCCGTCAACGCGCGTTATCCCGACGACGTGCCGCTCAGCACCATGCCTCCTGACGTGCTCAAGAACCTGCCGCTCGTGCCGAAGGAAGTCGAGTACCGCTTCGTCGGCGAGACGCTCATCCTGCTCGATCCCGACGCCCATGTCGTCGTGGACTTCGTGACCCGCGCGCTGCCGCGCTGACCGTGACGATGACGACTCTGATGCGTAGCTCCGCCGTTGCCACCATCGCCGCCGCCACCCTGACGGTGGCCGCCTGCGCCACCCTGCTGCAGCGCGCCGCGCCGCCGCCGAGCGCGGCCGAGGCGGCGGTGGCCGCCGAGACAGCGACGCCGTTTCCGAACGCCGACGGTTCCCTCAAGTTCGCGGTCCTCGGCGACTTCGGTACCGGTGGGTCCAGCCAGTACGCGCTGGCGTCGCGCATGGCTGAGGTCCACAAGGCGTTTCCCTACGAGCTCGTGGTGCTCGTGGGCGACAACATCTACGGGTCCGATCGTCCGCAGGATTACAAGCGCAAGTTCGAGGTGCCCTACAAGCCGCTGCTCGACGCCGGGGTCAAGTTCCACGGCGCGCTCGGCAACCACGATGCGCGCGAGCAGCGCTTCTACAAGCTGTTCAACATGGACGGCCAGCACTACTACACCTTCAAGGCACCCAAACAGGACGTGCGCTTCATCGCCCTCGAGAGCACGTATCTCGAGCCCGACCAGGTAGCGTGGCTGAAGAAGACGCTGGCCGCCGCCGCCGAGGACTGGGTGATCGTGTTCCAGCATCATCCCCTCTACTCGTCCGGCCGCACGCACGGATCCGACGAGCAGCTGCGCCGGGTGCTCGAGCCGCTGTTCATCGAGCACGGGGTCGACCTCGTGCTGACCGGCCACGACCATCTCTACGAACGGAGCAAGCCCCAGCACGACATCACCCACTTCGTCGCCGGGTCGGGGGGCAAGCTGCGGCCGGGGGACTACCGGCCCAATCAGCCGTTCTCCGCGAAGGTCTTCGACCGCAGCAACGCCTTCCTGGCAGTCGAGATCCAGGACGACACGATGGTCTACAACGCTTACGCCACCGATGGCACGGTCGTGGACTCCGGTTCCATCACGCGCGTCGCCGGCAAGGCCACGAGGGCGGCACTGACGGGGGCGGCGCGATGACGCGGTCGGCGAGGCGCCGGCCACGCGGAGGCGGCGGCGTAGGGCGCGTGCTCATCGCGCTGACGGTCGGCTCGACCTTCACGCTCGGTTGCGCGTCCTTCGGCGCGTCGTCTGACCAGGCCCAGGGGCCAGCCAGGGAGGATGTCCTGGCCCGCGCGCAGGTCTGGACGAGAACGGATGTGGCGCGCATGGACCTGCGGCGCGGCCCCACCGGCGAGGGCGCCTTCGCCCCCGAGGCGGTCGTCGACTGCCGTTACGCGGATCGTCAGATGAACGGCAACACGCCGAAGTTCACCTGCGTGCGCCCGGACGGCGACGAGATCAAGGTCAAGTACGGCGACGACAACGGCGAGGTCTACGCCGAGGTGGCGGCCACCCGCCTGCTGTGGGCGCTGGGGTTCGGCGCCGATCGGATGTATCCGGTGCGCGTGCGGTGCGATGGATGTCCGGAGGCGCCAGGTGGCCAGCCGCAGCCAGGACGCATCCGCGAGTTCGAGGTGGCGGCGATCGAGCGCAAGCTGCCGGCTCGCGAGTTCGAGACCGAGGGTGGCTGGGGATGGCCGGAGCTCGACCGCGTCGACCCACGGCGCGGCGGCGCCTCGATGGCCGAGCGGGACGCCCTGACGCTGCTCGCCGTGATGCTGCAGCACACCGACAGCAAGAGCGACCAGCAGCGTCTGGTCTGCCTCGACGGCGGCGACGACGACGCCCCTTGCCGCCGGCCGTTCCTGCTCGTCAGCGACCTCGGCAAGACGTTCGGTAAGGCCAACCTCCTCAACCGCGATGGCCCCGGCAGCGTCAACCTCGAGGCGTGGGCCAGCACACCAGTGTGGTCCGAGCCCACCGGCTGCCGTGCCAACCTTCCGCGATCGCTCACCGGCACGCTCGACAGTCCCGTGATCAGCGACGCCGGCCGCCGCTTCCTGGCCGGTCTGCTGCGGCAGCTGACCGACCGGCAGCTGCGCAGCCTGTTCACGGTGGCGCGCTTCCCGGCCAGGAGCGCCGCCGACGCGTCCACGGGCGGCGTCGACGCGTGGGTCGCTGCCTTCCGCGACAAGGTGCGGCAGATCGAGGAGCGGTCGTGCCTGGCGGCGGGGGCCACGTCATGACAACGGCGAGGGCCCTGACGGTCATTGCGGTGGCAGCGCCGCTGCTGCTGCCGGCCGTGGCCGTTGCCGCCGGCCAACCTCCATTGCCGATGACCGAGGGCGTGCCGTCGACGCCGACGCCTGATGCCGTCTCGCAATGGGTGGAAGTGACGAATGCCGCGATCCGGCTGCCGCTCGCCACGGCGCTCGCCTCCATCCTGGCGCTGCGACCGCGGCGGCGCGGCACGCCAGACCGGAATCTGGCCGTCATCCACACCCAGATCATCCTGGCCGTCGTCGGCGCGCTGGTGATGCTGGTCGTCGGTTCGAGTCTGGCCCGTGCCTTCGGCATCGTCGGCGCGGCCGGCCTCGTCCGCTACCGCGCCAAGATCGACGATCCGAAGGACGCCGGTGTCATGTTGTCCACGCTGGCCGTCGGGCTGGCCACCGGCGTCGGGCAGTGGATGCTGGCGATCTTCGGCACCGTGTTCCTGCTGGCGCTGCTGTGGGCCGTCGAGTCGTTCGAGCCGCGAGCGGTCCGCCACCTCACCGTCAAGCTGAAGACCGACGACGTGAAGCCGTTCAAGAAGCGCGCCGAGCAGCTGCTGCGGGAACAGGGCGCCACGTTCGGCGTGCTGGAGACATCGGCGGATACCCTGCAATACGACGTGCGGTGGCCGGCCGACCGGCCGGCCGACCGCCTGTCCGAACGACTCGCCGAGATCGATTCGTCTGGACAGCTCAAGGTCGAGATCGAACTCGGCGACAAGTAGCGGCCAGGAGAAGGTGGCCACGCCCATGAAGCTCATCATCCAGCCCGACGACGGCGTCGAGCCGATCCTGGCGGCCATCGACAAGGCCAGGAAGAGCATCGACATCGTGGTCTTCCGGCTCGACATCAAGGACGTCGTGAACGGCCTCGCCACTGCCGTCAAGCGTGGCGTGGCGGTGCGCGCGCTCATCGCGCACACCAACAAGGGCGGCGAGAAGGCGCTGCGGAAGCTGGAGACCCGGCTGCTCGACGCCGGTGCCACGGTGTCCCGCACCACCGACGCCTACGTCCGCTATCACGGCAAGATGATGATCGTCGACCAGCGCCTGCTCCAGGTGAACGGCTTCAACTTCACCTGGAACGACGTCGAGCGCAGCCGCAGCTTCGGGGTCTCGACCACCTCGTCGCCGTTGGTCAGGGAGGCGCTCAAGCTGTTCACCGCCGACCTGGACCGCCAGCCGTATACGGCCGGCAAGACCCGCCTCGTCGTCAGCCCCGATAATGCGCGGACCCGGCTGGCGGACTTCATCAAGGGGGCGAAGAGACAGCTCCTCATCTACGACCCGGACGTCAGCGACCCGCGCATGATGCGGGCCATCGCCGGCCGCGTGAAGGCGGGGGTCGATGTGCGGATCATCGGCGACGCCGGCGAGCAGACCAATGCGCCCACCGAGAAGTATCCGGGCAAGCGCCTGCACGTCCGCGCCATCATCCGCGATGGGAGCAAGGCCTTCATCGGCAGCCAGAGCCTGCGCGCGCTCGAACTCGATCGCCGGCGCGAGATCGGCATCTTCGTCACCGAGCGTCCGGTCGTGAAGCGGATGGCCGAGGTGTTCGAGGCGGACTGGGCCAGGACCGAGGCGGCGTCCGCCGAGTCAGATAAGACAGCCGACGACCGGGAGAAGGAACTGGCCGGAGCCCTCTAGTTCGGCCGCCGCTCGAGATCCGCGATCAACGCTTTCATCTCCGTCGATCTCCTTGCGCTGTGCCTCGATGATCCGATCCGCGAGGTCGCGGACGCGAGGATCGGCGAGGCGTGCCCTCCCGCTCGTCAGGATGGCGATCGAGTGGTGCGGAATCATCGCCCGCATGTAGGACACGTCCTCGACGGTGCTCTGACTGCGCACCAGCCAGAGCGCCGTGGCGAACACGACGAGACTGCCGCCGATGATGCCGAGGTTGACCCGCCGGTCCTTGTACATGCCGAGCATGAAGAGCAGCATGATGACGGCCATGGTCGCCCCCATCACCAGGGCCATGTAGGCGCGCGTCTCGCTGAAGAACACATGGTCGAGCTGATAGGTGTTGAGGTACATCAGGCCGAACATGACGATCGTGGACGTGGCGATCATGGCGGCGAAGCGCGGGTATGGGTTCACGGGTCCTCCCAGGGTATGCACCCACCAGCAGCAAGGATCGTGCCCTGGAGGAGCCGTTCACCGCCGCGTCGGTGCGGCCGCCGGCTGCGTCAACAGCAGCGCCGCGCCCGCGCAGATCACCACGAACGACAGCACGTGGGCGATCGCGAACGGGCCCACCAGCGATTCCCGCACGCGCAGGAACTCGATGACGAAGCGCACCACGCCGGCGGACGCGAGATAGGCGCCGAGCACGAAGCGGTCGGATCGGCCCTGCTGCCGCCACCGGTAGAGCACCCAGGCGATTGGCAGGAGCGCGGCCGTCTCGTAGAGCTGCGTGGGGTGGACGGGTACCAGCGTCGGGGGCAGTCCCTCGGGGAACGCCACCGCCCACGGCAACGTGCTCGGCGTGCCGTAGTCGTCACCCACCAGGAAGCAGCCGATCCGCCCGATCGCGTGCGCAAGGGCGAGAGCTGGCGCGGCCGCGGCCAGCACCCGCAGCACCGGAATCCGCCGCCGGCTGCAGCACCAGCACCCCGGCCAGGACGCCGCCAGCGAAGCCGCCGAACCAGCTCAGCCCGCCGCGGGAGAGCAGCAGATCCAGGAACGGCCCCTCCCGTCCCATGTGCTCGATCGCCCACACGAGCTTGGCGCCGGCGAGGCCTCCGAAGATCCCGGCCGCCGCGGCGTCGATGGTGTTCTCCGGCAGGCCGGAGCGCCGCCGTTCACGTTCGAAGAGCCACAGCCCCACGAGCATGGCGCTCGCCACCAGCACGCCGAAGCTCGTGATCTCGAAGTCGCCGATGCGGAAGAGAACCGGGTAGATGGCGTGCTCCTGTCAGGGGACGCACCGCTCGCCTGCCGGAAACGCTGGCGGGCGGGCAGGCTACTTCGTGGCCGGCGCGGGTCCGAGTTCGATGGCCTTGGCGATCAGCGTGTCGTTGTCGCCGCCGGCCGCCGTGACCACCACGCGCATGCCGACCTTCATGTCGGCTGCCGTCATGACCTTCTTGGCTCGCGTGAACTTGGTCTCGGCGTTGATCTGAATCGTGTGATCCTTGCCGGCCTTGTCCTTGACCAGCACGTGGTCGGCCTCGGCCGCGGTCAGAGTGCCGAGCACCTTGTGGTCGTGACCGGGGTGCGCCAGCAAAGTCGGGCTGACGAGAACCGCGGCGGCAGCGACCACGGTGAACGCGAGAACGAATCGTCGAGTCATCTGTCTCTCCTATGTCAGCAGCGAGGCGCCAGGCCCGTTGACCCGCGCGGGCGCCCCGTGAGCGCTGACGGGCGCGGGGCCCTACATCCAGAATCTTACGCCCACCGCGAGGCGTGCCCCACCTGTGCGCTCGCCCGCGGCCCGGGCGTAATCCGCGGTGCCGAAGAACTTGCGGTGCCACACGACGCCCACATAAGGCGCCAGCTCGCGTCGCACCTCATAGCGTAGCCGCAGTCCGACCTCGCCCGTCGACAATCCCGCCGCGATGCCGCGTTCGGGGTCCGCCCGGCCGTAGACCTCGAACTCGCCCAGCGGCTGCAGGACCAGGCGGTTGGTGAGCAGCAGGTCGTACTCGGTCTCGATACGCACGTGCGTCCGGCCCGAGAACTCGACATAGGTGGAGGCCTCCACTTCGAACCAGTAGGGCGCCAGGCCCTGCACCCCGAAGGCCAGGGCCGTGCGCGGCGTATCGGGCAGCGTGTCGAGACGCACGCCCGCCATCACGTCCCACCACCTGGCGATGGCGCGTCCGTAGAGCAGGTTCGTCTGCGCCTGCTCGAACCGGCCGCCGGCGCGCTCACCCTCCGCGCGGAACCACAACCGGTGGCGGTCCCTGCCCACCCAACCCTTGGTGTCCCAGCTGAAGCCGCCGGGGCCATCCCCGGCCTGCCCTTCGAACTGGTCGAACAGGACGAAGTAGTTGACGGCGTTGTCGTGCACGGTATGCCCGTGCACGTCGGGAAAGGCCGCCTGGCGATCGGCTTCGGTCACGGGCGGGATGAAGTCCGGCAACGCCGCCGTGTCCGGGGGCTGGTGTGCCGAGTGATCGTCCGGCGGCACCGGCGCCGGAGCGGGCGGCTGCGAAGCCCCGTGCTGGTGCGGCGTGGCCGGTTCCTGCGCTGACGCGCCCAGGGGCGCACCGCTCAGCATCACGGCCGCGATCAGGCAAGCGCGAGTCACGGTCATGACTGCCGGCCCTCCTCGACGCGCACTTCCCGGAACATGCCCGGCCTCCATGTGGAACAGCAGGTGGCAGTGGTAGGCCCAACGGCCCAGCGCATCCGCCGTGACCCGATAGCTGCGCCGGCTGCCCGGGGGCATGTCGATGGTGTGCTTGCGGACCTGGAACTGGCCGCTGTCGTCTTCGAGATCGCTCCACATCCCGTGCAGGTGGATGGGGTGCGTCATCATCGTGTCGTTCACGAGCACGATCCGCACCCGCTCGCCGTAGGTCAGGCGCAGCGGTTCGGCGTTCGAGAACTTGACGCCGTCGAACGACCAGGCAAACCGCTCCATGTGGCCGGTCAGGTGCAGCTCGATGGTGCGGGTCGGTTCGCGGCCGTCCGGATCGTCGAAGGTGCTGTGCAGGTCGGCGTAGGTCAGCACGCGCCGGCCGTTGTCCCGGAGACCGATGCCCGGATCGTCGAGCTTCGCCGACGGGGTCATGGTCTGCATGTCGACGAGGGGATTGCCTGCTTCGGTCGGCGGATGCGCCTGCACGGCGCCGCCCATTGCGGACATGTCGTGCCCGGCGTGCGGATCCGGCGCGGCCGCTGCCGGGGTCGGCATGGTGTGTCCAGCGTGCGGGTCTGCGGCGGGCGGCGGCATCTGTGGCCAGCATGAGGGTCGGGTGCCGCCGCAGGCGGGGGCGCCGGGCTCCCGCCCATGGCTCCCATGTCGTGATCCATGCCGCCGTGGCCCATGTCGGCCATCGTCAACACGGAACGGGGGTCCACATCTGGCACCGGCGCCGCCAGACCCGCGCGGGTCGCGAGCGTGCCGGCGGCAAAGCCCGTCCGATCCATCGCCTGGGCGAAGATCGTGAACGCCTCCTGACCGGTGGGCTCGACGATGACGTCATAGGTCTCGGCCACGGCGATACGGAATTCATCGATGGAGACGGGGCGCACCGGCAACCCGTCGGCCGCCACCACGGTCATCTTCAGCCCGGGAATACGAACGTCGAAATACGACATGGCCGAGCCGTTGATGAAGCGCAGCCGGACCTTCTCGCCCGGCGCGAACAGGCCCGTCCAGTTGCCGGCCGGCGCCTGGCCGTTCATCAGGTAGGTGTAGGTGTAGCCGGTGACGTCGGCCAGGTCGGCGGCGCTCATCCGCATCTCGCCCCACATCTTGCGCTCGGCGAGCGTCGCGCCCAGGCCGTTCTCGCGCACGTCCTTGAAGAACGTCCCGAGCGTCCGCTGCCGGAAGTTGTAGTAGTCGGACTGCTTCTTGAGCTTGGCGAACATCCGGTCCGGCTGCTCGTCGGTCCAGTCCGTCAGCAGCACGACGTGCTCCCGGTCGTAGTGGAACGGCTCCGGCTCGCGCGACTCGATGACCAGCGGGCCGTAGACGCCCTGCTGCTCCTGGAAGCCGGAGTGGCTGTGATACCAGTAGGTGCCGTGCTGCTTCACGGTGAAGCGGTAGCGGTAAGTCTGACCGGGATGGATGCCGGAGAAGCTGAGTCCGGGCACGCCGTCCATGTTGGCGGGCAGAATCATGCCGTGCCAGTGGATCGAGGTGTCGTCGTCGAGCGCATTGCTCACGTTCAGCGTGACGGTGTCACCTTCACGCCAGCGCAGCAGCGGCCCCGGCAGCGAGTCGTTGATGGTGAGCGCCGTGCGGGCACGGCCGGTCACGTTGACCTCGGTCTCGCCGATGCGCAGGTCGAACTCCGTGCCCGAGAGCACAGATGACTCCTGGCGTTGCCGTCCCTGCGCCCATGCCGGCCGCCGCAGCAGGCCGAGACTGGCGGCGGATCCGCCGATGGCGAGTCCCTTGACGAAGGTGCGGCGGGACGGCTGGAGCGTTGATGTCGTGCGTTGGTGGCGCGGTGTCATCGAGACGTGCTTCCTGAAATCGGTGGAACGGGTCCGCGGGCCGCGCCGGCAAGGCAGGCGACGGGCGAACGACTCAGCTGGAGATGACTGGGGGGCGCGCGGATGGCGCCGAGGCGGGGCGGATCAGATGCGGAGGACGAGCGGCGCTCTAGTCGGCGGCGGGGGCACCGTGACATCGGGCGGTGAGACGACGCGCATCAGCGTGATCGTGCGGACGGACAGAACCGATGTCGCGATAGGCGCAGCCGCGACTTTCAGTGCGGCAGTGCGGTCCACCACCACGCCGGGCATCACCGCGACCCCGGCCTCGTCGCAACAGGTGCCACACGACGCGGTCAGGCGCGCACTGGACGAGTCCGGCGGCGACGCGCGATGACCGGACATGTCGTGAGCCGGTGGCGCCGCGTGATGCGCATGGCCGGACGGCGCGGCAGCGACAGGCTCGTGCGTCGCGTGCGCCGCCGCAGGGCCGTGCTCCATCGGCGTCGCCGCTGCCGGACCCGCCGGAACGCAGAGCGTCATGCACACCGCCAGCACGGCCGGCGATCCGGACACCGCGAGTGCGGCTGCAATACCGACGAGCCGTCTGGCCCAGGACACCACGTTTCGAGTATACGTGCGAATTCGAGGCACGCGGCCACTTCCCGGCAACGGAAACCCGCGCGGCCGGCGCGGCATCAGAGCGCCTCGCGCCGCAGCCGCAACGCGTTGCCGATGACCGACACCGAGCTGAACGTCATGGCCGCGCTGGCGATCATCGGACTGAGCAACAGCCCGAAGAAGGGATAGAGCACGCCGGCGGCCACCGGCACCCCCAGCACGTTGTAGACGAAGGCGAAGAACAGGTTCTGGCGGATGTTCCGCATCGTGGCGCGGCTGAGGCGCCTGGCACGCACGATCCCCCGCAGGTCGCCCTGCACCAGGGTGACGCCGGCGCTCTCCATGGCCACATCGGTGCCGGTGCCCATCGCGATCCCGACGTCGGCCTGGGCCAGGGCTGGCGCGTCGTTGATGCCGTCGCCGGCCATCGCCACCCGTCGCCCTTCCGCCTGGAGCCGCTTGATCACCTCGGCCTTCTGCTCGGGCAGCACTTCCGCCTCCACCGCATCGATGCCGACCGCGCGCGCAACCGCCTCAGCGGTGACACGGTTGTCGCCGGTGAGCATCACGATCCGCAGCCCCTCGGCGTGCAGGGCGCGGATGGCCTCGCCGGTCGTCGCCTTGATGCGGTCCGCCACGCCAATCAGAGCCGCCGCGGTACCGTCTACCGCCACGAACATGACCGTTTCACCGTTGCGACGGAGCTCGTCGGCCCTGGCGGCCATGGCGTCGGCCGTCGCGCCGAGATCGGCCAGCAACGCGGCGTTGCCGATCGCCACCGTGCGGCCGTCAACCGTGCCGACCACGCCCTTGCCGGTGACCGATCGGAAGTCGGTCACTTCGGTGGTCGCGATGCCCCGCTCTTCGGCGCCGCGCACGATGGCCGCGGCCAGCGGATGCTCGCTGACCCGTTCGAGGCTGGCCACGAGCCGCAGCAGGTCCTTCTCGTCCATCCCGGGCTCGGTGACGATCGTCGTCAGCGCCGGCTTGCCCTCGGTCAGCGTGCCGGTCTTGTCGACGACGATGGTGTCGATCTGCTCCAGCACCTCGAGCGCCTCGGCGTTACGCAGCAGCACGCCGAGCTCGGCGCCTCGTCCAGTGCCGACCATGATCGACATCGGCGTCGCCAGGCCGAGTGCACAGGGGCACGCGATGATGAGCACCGCGACCGCGTTGACGAGCGCGTGCGCCAGGCGGGGCTCGGGGCCCCAGACGGCCCACACCGCGAACGTGACGATCGCGGCGAGAATCACCGCCGGCACGAACCAGCCGGACACGGTATCGGCCAGGCGCTGAATCGGGGCACGCGAGCGCTGAGCTTCACCCACCAGCCGGACGATCTGTGCCAACAGGGTGTCGCTGCCGACCCGCTGCGCCTCCATCACGAACGTGCCGGTGCCGTTCACCGTGCCGCCGGTGACCGGATCGGCGGCGGCCTTCGCGACGGGGATCGGTTCGCCGGTCACCATCGACTCGTCGACAGTGCTGCTGCCGTCCTCGAGCACGCCGTCGACTGGCACGCGCTCGCCGGGCTTGACGCGGAGCCGATCGCCGACCCGCACCTGCTCGAGCGGCACTTCCCGCTCGCCGCCGCCATCGTCGATGCGACGGGCCGTGGTGGGCGCCAGGCCCAGCAGCTTCTTGATGGCGGAGCTGGTACGGCTGCGCGCCCGCAGTTCGAGCACCTGGCCGAGCAGGACGAGCACCACGATGACGGCCGCCGGCTCGAAGTAGACCCCGATCTGATCGCCGTGCGTCCGGAACGACGGCGGGAACAGGCCGGGGGCCAGCGTGGCGACGACGCTGAAACCGTAGGCGGCACCCACACCGAGCGCGATGAGCGTGAACATGTTCAAGTGACGGTTCACGACCGAGGCCCAGCCGCGCACGAAGAACGGCCATCCGCCCCACAACACCACCGGCGTCGCCAGCAGGAATTGCGACCAGGTCATGACGGCGGGCGGCAGCGCCCGCTGCAGCGGCTGGCCGGGCAGGAATTCCGAGACCATGAACGCCAGGATCGGCGCGGTGACGACGAGCGACCAGCGGAAGCGCCGCTGCATGTCGTCGAGTTCCGGGTTCCGCTCTTCGAGCGTGACGACACGCGGCTCGAGGGCCATCCCGCAGATCGGGCACGAGCCGGGCTCGTCGCGCACGATCTCGGGATGCATCGGACAGGTCCACTCGGTGGCGGTCAGCGGCGCCGCCGAGAGCGGCTCGAGGGCCATGCCGCACTTGGGACAGCTGCCGGGCCCGACCTGGCGCACCTCCGGGTCCATGGGACAGGTGTACTCGCGCGTGTCGTCACCCGGCCGCGTTGGCGCCGGGGAGGCCGCCGCGGGTGACGCCGGCGCGCCCGCATCGGGCGGCGTCAGATACTGCTCGGGGTGGGCGTCGAACTTCGTCTTGCAGCCCTTGGAGCAGAAGAAGTACGTCTCGCCTTTGTAGTGGCTCGTCCCGGCGGCCTTCGCCGGGTCCACGGTCATGCCGCACACGGGATCCTGCATGGGAAACCTCTCTCTGATCTCCTCAACGCAGCCGCGGAGGATTCATTACAGCTCGTGCCGTTCGCCGGCCTTTCCGCACGAACAGTCGAGGCAGCCGTGTTCGGCACAAGTGCCGCACGACCTGACGACCTGCCGTCGCAATGCCTGACGGGCGCGGAACAGCCGCACGCCAGCGTTGGACGTCGAGAGGCCCGCCGCCTCGGCGAAGGCCTTGACGGGCGTGTCATCGACATCCACGGCCTTGAGCACCTCCGCGTACTCCGGCTTGAGCGTCGTGGCGAGCCGCCCCACACAAGTGCAGATCTCGTGCCGGAGGTCCGGGGGTGGCAGATGCTCGTCGCGCCAGCTCGCGGCCGAACGCCGCCAGCGCGCGGCCCTCGGCGCCCCGGCGCCGGTGCCGGTCGATCGCGGCGTTGCGGAGCACGCGGTAGAACCACGGCACCAGCCCCTCGGCCGGCACCGTGGCCAGGCGGTCGAGATGGCGGACGAAGGCATCCTGCAGCAGGTCCTCGGCCAGGGCGCGGTTGCCGACGCGCCGTTCGAGGAACCGCAGGAACGCGCGATGGTTCTCGACGAGCACGTCCGTGGCAGCGCGGTCGGCGCCCGGATCCTCGAGGTCGTCGACAGCGTCGGCAGCCATACCTGCAGTATAGGCATGGGGCCAGGGCGCTCGACAGGACGACGCACGGCCGCAGTGGCTGCTCTAGAATGCGGGCATGGGTCGAATCACCTGTGTGCTCGTCGCGCTCTCAGTCGGTTTCGTGGCCGCCGCCGGCCAGCCGCGGGGGCCGGCCGCGACCGCGGCCGCCGCCTGGACAAACGCGGCCGGTGCGCTGGCGTCGCCGGCCAGCGGCACGAGCGCCCAACCCCAGATGACGGTGTCGCCGAAGGGCATCCTGCTCAGCTGGATCGAGCGCGAGGGCGCGCGCGCCACCCTCCGGTTCGCGGAGCGCACGAGCACCGGCTGGACCACGCCGGCCACGGCGGCGGCCGGCGACAACTGGTTCGTCAACTGGGCGGACGTGCCGTCGGTGCTGCGGCTCGACGACGGCACCCTGGCCGCCCACTGGTTGCAGAAAAGCGGCTCGGACACCTACGCCTACGACGTCCGCCTGGCGACCTCGACGGATGACGGGCGCACGTGGTCGAAATCCTTCACGCCGCACCACGACGGCATGAAGCGCGAGCACGGGTTCGCCTCGCTCTTCCAGATGCCCGGCGCCGGCCTCGGCCTGATCTGGCTGGACGGCCGCGCCATGGGTTCGGCCGAGGGACATGACACCCACGGCGCCAGCGAAGGCGCGATGAGCGTGCGCTACGGGACATTCGACACGGCCTGGAAGCAGACGAGCGAGATGCCGGTCGACCTGCGCGTGTGCGAGTGTTGCCCCACGACGGCGGCCGTGACGAGCGACGGCCCGATCGTGGCCTATCGCAACCGGAGCGAGGACGAGATCCGCGACATCTACGTCTCCCGCCTCGAGAACGGCGCGTGGACCGAGGGCCGGCCGGTACACGCGGACAACTGGAAGATCGCGGCCTGTCCGGTCAACGGGCCGATGTTGAGCGCGCGCGGCCGCGCGGTCGTGCTCGCCTGGTTCACCGTGCAGGACGAGGTCGGGCATGCCTACGTGGCGTTCTCGTCGGATGCGGGCCGCACGTTCGGGGCGCCGATTCGCCTCGACGAGACCGCCGCCCTCGGCCGCGTGGACGTCGCCCTGCTGCCCGATGGATCGGCCCTGGCCACGTGGATCGAGTTCGCGGAGCAGCGCTCGACGTTCGCGGCCCGGCGGGTGGAGCCGTCCGGCGGCCGATCGCCCATCACCGCGGTGACGGCGATCGAAGGCGCCCGGGCCAGCGGCTATCCGCGCATGGCGGTGGACCGCGACGAAGTGGTCTTCGCCTGGACGGAGAGCCAGGCAGGACAGACGGCGGTCAAGACCGCCGCCGTGAAGCTCTCAGCGTCGGTCGCGCAGTCCGCGCTGGCGGCGCCGCGGCCGTAGATTCTGCTGGTATCCTACCGGCCGGTCCCGCCACGACACCTGGTGGGAGGAGGACGAGACTATGGTTCGGCACGTCGGACATCGGGTTGTGCTTGTCGTCGGTCTTGCGGCGTTCGCCGGCGGGTGCAGCAGTGCGCCACCGTCCACGGCTGAGACCCCCGCTTCGCTCGACGGGCCGGAAATAACGGCCACGCTCGACGGGATTCAGGGCGCCGAGATCAAGCGGCACATGAGTGTCCTGGCCGATGATGCGCTCGAAGGGCGCGGGCTCGGCAGTGCCGGCTACGAAAGCGCGTTGCGCTACGTGGAGAAGGAGGTCACCTCCCACGGTCTCACGCCGGCCGGAGAGAACGGCGGCTTCAGGCAGCGGGTGCCGCTCCGGAACAGCGCGGTGGTCGAAGACGGCAGCGCCATGCGCGTCCACTCGAAGGCCGGCACGCGAAGCCTGGTCTACGCCAAGGACTATCTGCTCTCGGCGGATCCCCGCCGCGCCGACGTGCGCATCGACGAGGCGCCGGTGGTGTTCGTCGGCTACGGCGTCAGCGCCCCCGCGCTCGGCTACGACGACTACGCCGCGGGCGTCGACGTGAAGGACAAGGTGGTGGCCTACCTCAGCGGCGCGCCGGCCAAGCTGCCGAGCAACGAGCGGGCCTACTACTCGTCGGGAGCGGTCAAGGAAGCCGAGGCCGTCCGGCGCGGCGCCATCGGCACCATCAGCTTCACGTCCCCCGACGACCCGCGCTTCCGCTGGGACGTGAGCGTGGCCACCGGCAAGCAGGGCGGCTACGCCTGGGTCGACGCGCAGGGCAACCCCAGTCGCGGCGATGAGGCGATGCGCGGCGCGGCGTCCCTGAATCACTCAGGCGTGGAGGCGCTGTTCGCCGGCGCCCCGACAGCGCCGGCCCAGGTCTTCGCGGCGGCTGCCGCGAGCACCCCGCAGGCCTTCGCGCTGGCGACCCGCGTGTCGCTGGCGACCCGCTCGACCCACCAGGACCTGGACAGTGCCAACCTCGTGGCGCGTCTCGAAGGCAGCGATCCGGCGCTCAAGGACGAGCACGTCGTCTACGTCGCGCACGTCGATCACTTCGGGCGCGGCGTGCCGATGAACGGCGACGCGATCTACAACGGCGCGCACGACAACGCGTCCGGTGTGGCGATCGTGCTGGAGGTGGCGCGTGCCTACGCGAGCCTGCCGACGGCGCCCCGCCGATCGGTGTTGTTCCTGTTCGTGACGGCGGAAGAACGCGGACTGCTGGGCTCGGACTACTTCGCGCGCCATCCCACCGTGCCGCGCGAAGGCATCGTGGCCGACCTCGCGCTCGACATGCCGTTCCTGTTCCACCCGCTGCTCGACATCGTGCCCTACGGCGCGCAGCACTCGACGCTCTCGACGCCGGTCACACGCGCCGCCGAGCGGCTCGGCATCGCGATTGGTGAGGATCCGATTCCGGAGCAGGTGCTGTTCATCCGCAGCGACCACTTCAGCTTCGTCCGTCAGGGCGTGCCGTCGCTGTTCATCAAGAGCGGATTCAAGAGCGGGGATCCGGCCCTCGACGGTTCGGCGATGAACGCCGCCTACCGGCGCGACGTCTACCACAAGCCGAACGACGACATGAGCCAGGCCTTCGACTTCGAGGCGGGCGCCGCCCACGCGCGCATCAACTTCCTGACCGGGTGGCAGGTGGCCCAGGATCCGGTCCGGCCGAGTTGGAATTCGGGCGACTTCTTCGGGCGGCTGTTCGGACAGGCCTCGGACAAGGAGACCGGGCCGGCGCCGCACTGAGGCGCCGGAGGCGGCCCCTACCGGTCGTCGTCCGCCGGTGGCCGGGGCGCGCTCTTCACCTGGTGCATCTCGCCGATCTCCGGTTCGGTGCCGCTGATCCAGCCCTTCACCAGCTCGAAGATGACGACCGGCTTCGGCTTGTTGACCTCGAGGAACTCGGCCCCGTGCACCGTCACGCCGATGAGCACCATGCGGGGATCGTCCGGGGTGCCGTGGCGCTTGTCCCCTTCGTCACCGAACCACATCTTCCAGTCGCTGGCGTAGAGCTCGGCAATCTTCGCCCGGTCGCGAGAGATGGTGGCCATACCGGACACCGACACCCACTCCATCGTGCTGCGGTTGAAGTAGGTCAGGTTGACGTGCGGATCCGCGGCCAGATCGGTCAGCTTGCCGGTGCCATCGGAGGTCACGAACCAGAGATCGGCGCCCGCTGCCCGCTTCTGGTTGGCCATCGGACGCGAGCGTAGATGGCCGTCGGCGCGGCGCGTCGTCAGCATCGCGGTTTCGACCTCGTCGATGAGGGCGTACAGCTTTTCGATCTCAGTAGGCATGGAGTGTCCTGATATCCGGGTCGAGTCAGACGGCCGTGCGGCCGCGGTCTTTGGTCCGCCGATCCAGCTCCTGCCGGAAGTCGGGAATGGTGTTGGCGATGAAGTCGTTGATGCGGGCGGCCGCCACGCCGACGAGCGCCGCGCCGGCATCGTCGAGCATCGAGGACATGGTGCGGGCGAGCTCGGCGCCGCGCCGCGGGCTCTGGCCGGTGGCGTCGGACCGGTGGTGATCAGGGCGGCGTGAGGTGCTCATGCCGAGCAGCGCGCCGCCGAGCAGCGCCGCGCCGAGCCACGTGAGGGGCCGCTCCTCGAGCTGCTGACGCCAGTCGGTGGCGTTCTTGAACTTGCGCTCGAGTTCCTCGACGTTCGAGCCGAGCGCCTGCCGGGTGCCTTCGATGTGAGACGCTATCTGCTCGCTGCTTTGGGCCATGCCACTTGCTCCTTGACGCTTCGAATGGTGCGGTCGGGGACGAAGTCCACGCGCTGAAAAAGACGCAGGCCAGAACGGATGAACACGCCGCCGGCAATGGCGAGCACGACACCGACGCCGACGGCGGCCATCCACAGCGGCACGAGGAGGCCGAGCGCGTAGACGACGCCCAGCAGCACGAAGAAGGCGGCGAAGAACGCCAGGCCGGCGCCGATGCCGGTGCGCACCATCGCCGCGCCGGCCGCGCGCGCCTCTTCGCGGATCTCGGTTTTCGCCAGGCGCACTTCAGAGCGCACGATGCTCTGAACGTTGCCGACGATGTCCTGCAGAATGGAGCCGATGGACCGGTCCATGGTGGCCATGACCGGCCTCACTCGCCGCGGGACATGGTGCGCGCCACCATGAAGCCGACGACGGCGGCGGCCAGCAGCGACGGACCGGGATTGTTGCGCACGACGCGCTCGACATCCGTGCGCATGGTGGCCATGTCCGCGTTCCGCACGTAGTCGGCGGTGGACGACAGCTTGTCCGCGGCGGCGTGGGCGAAGTTGGTGACCTGCTCCGGCACCCGCTCGGCCGTGGAACGCAGCGTCGAGGCCGCGTTTTCGAGGCCCGAGACGGCGTTGTCGCGCTGCGCGCCGACGGCATCGGCGGCCGCCCGGCCGGCTTCGTTCACCTTCTGGTTGGCACGGTCAGCGATGTCATTGGCGCGATCGCCGAAGTTCGAAGCGCCGGTACCGGGAAACTGGCTGTTGGTCGACATAGATACTCCTGAAGGGGCAGGGAGGCACGGTGAACCCGTGTCGCTCCGATTAGCATGCAGGGCTGCAAGTTGAATGCCCGTTTCTGCGCCCGGATCAGGGCGCATGTGGGGCGCCCGCTACCCATTCTTGGAAGGCTGGCGCCCGCCCCCACGCAGCCGGATTCGAAGCCAGCCTGGCAGACGGGCAGGACGTCTCGGACGGCAGAGCTGCGACGGGTTCCACGCGCTCGGATCCAGGCACGGATGGTGCAGTCGGTCGACCGATGTCGATCAGCCCGCGTCGTGATCTCCGCACCGGTCAGTCCGTCTGGCAAGCCCGGCGCGAGGCACCCATTCCCCACCAGCCGCTCCACCGCGATCATCGCACCGAGGTGATCGTCGTGGGGGCCGGCATCACGGGCGCGATGCTGGCGGATCGGCTCAGCGCCGACGGCCATCGCGTGCTGATCGTGGATCGCCGTCCGCCGGTGGCCGGGTCGACGCCGGCGTCGACGGCGCTCATCCAGTACGACCTGGACCTCCCCCTCACCAAGCTGGCCGAGGAGATCGGGTGGCAGCGCGCGACGCGCATCTGGCGCCGCTCGTCGATGGCGGTCGACACGCTGGGCCGCCGCATCGAGCGCCTCGGCCTCGATGCCGTCACCTGGCCTCGCACCTCGCTCTATCTGGACGGCAACGTGCTCGGCCGGCGCGACCTGCGCCGCGAGGGCACCGCGCGCATGCGTATCGGACTCGAGACGGAGTATCTCGAGCCAGCCGAGGTCGCGCGCACCTACGGGATCAGCGGACGGGCGGCCCTGCGCAGCCCCGGCAGCCTGGCGACGGACCCGCGGCGGCTGGCGAGCGCGCTGCTCCGCCTGGCGGTGCGCCGCGGCGCGTCCATCCTCTCGCCCGTGGAGGTCACGGACGTGGAATCGGGCCGCGGCGGCGTGGTCGCCCATACCACCGAGGGCTGGACGCTGCGCGCCCGTCATCTGGTGTTCGCCACCGGCTACGAAGTGCCGCGGGTCGTGCCGAAAGGCAGCCACAAGGTGCAGTCGACGTGGGCGCTGGCCACCATCCAGCAGCCGACGCGGCTGTGGGCCGACCAGGCCTTCATCTGGGAGGCCGCCGACCCCTACCTGTACATGCGGACCACCGCGGACGGCCGGGTGGTGTGTGGCGGCGAGGACGAGCCGTTCGCCGACGATGAGTCGCGCGACGCCCTGCTGCCGGCCAAGATCGCCACGCTCGAGCGGAAGCTGAGCCGCCTCCTGCCGCGGCTCGACACCCGCGCGGCGTTTGCCTGGTGCGGGTCGTTCGGCTCCTCGCACCTGGGCACGCCGTCCATCGGCCCGGTGCCCGGCCTGCCGCACTGCCATGCCGTGCTGGGCTTCGGCGGCAACGGCATCACGTTCGCCGCGCTGGCTGCCCAGGCCATCACCAGCACCATTGCCGGCGTGACCGATCCCGACCTGGAGCTGTTCGCCTTCGCCGCGCGAGGCCGCCGTCGAAAGTGACGCGCCCGGACGCTGCGCGGCGGACGGTCAGGCCACCGGCCGCCACACCTGCACGACGGACGGCTGCATGGTGACGGTGATCCCTTCGTTGTCGGAGATGGCCTCCCCCACCACCTCGTCGTCCAGGTGCAGGCGGTCGCCATGCACGATCTCCACCTCCACGGCGGTCTGCACCGGCAGGTCGAGCACCGGCGCGCCGCCGTTCAGCCGCGCCTCCAGGTAATCGGCGATCGCCTGCCGATGGGAGGCATCGGCCATGACCACGCTGAGGAGGCCGTCATCGGGACGCACTCCGCGCGCCAGTTCGAACTGCGGTCCGATGCGCGGCGTGTTCAGCACCTCGACCAGCAGGAAATCGCCTTCGACCGCGCGTCCGTCGATCCGCAGCTTCCAGCTGAACGGCGCCACGCTCGGCAGCATCTCGCGATAGACGCGCAACGCCCGTGCGATCTCGCCGCCGCTCGGGCCTTCGGCCGACTTGCAGCGGTCCATCACCACGATGCCGTGGGTGACCAGACCGCCGCCGATGCTCTCGACGACGCGCCGTTCGCCAAATGGCCCGGTGCCGAGGCCGAGATCGAGCGGCCGCGCCTGCCCGTTCTGCCATCCGGCGATCAGCTGCTCCGGCTCTCCGACGATGCCGAGGCTGGCGGCGATGTTGTTGGCGGTGCCGAGGGGCAGGATCGCCATCGGCACGGTGCTCTTCGCGAGCGCGCGGGCAACGCGGGCGGTGGTCCCGTCGCCGCCGGCCGCCACGACCAGATCCGCCCCTGTTTCTTCGGCGCGGTGTCCGTCATCGAGCGGCGTGGCCACTGACAGCACCTCATGGCCGTGTTTCTCCACGAGACGAATCAATTCCTCGGACTGGAGGCCGTCGCCTGCCCCTTCGTGGTAAATAAGTGCCACTTTCAATCGTTCCACCCCCGCTGCGCCGGAGGCTGCAAGAGACGAGCCCGGGACGGCCACTGTCTTGCACGGATCACCGACATGCGTATTCTCGTGTCCAACGACGATGGAGTCTACAGTCCCGGCCTGGCGGCGCTGGCACGCGCGGCCGCGGAGTTCGGCCACGTACAGGTGGTGGCACCGGACGTCGAGCAGTCGTCGGCCAGTCACTCGATCAGCTCCGCCCGCCCCCTGAGCGTGCGCTACACCGATCTGCCCGGCATCCGGGCACGCCGCGTCAACGGCACGCCGGCCGACTGCGTGGCCCTCGGCATCCACCTGGATCAGGGCGTCGACGTCGTCCTGTCGGGGCTCAACCACGGCCTCAACCTCGGGCATGGCATCTGGCACTCGGGCACCGTCGCCGCTGCCAAGCAGGCCACCATGCTCGGCGTGCGCGGCATCGCCTTGAGCGTGCCGGCCGGCGATGAAGCGGTCGACTTCGCGGCGCTGCATCCGTGGCTCATCCGGGTGCTGAAGACGCTGCTCGAGGAGAGCGACCTGCCGCTCGTGAACGTCAACTTCCCGCGCCGGCCTCGAGGGGTGGTGTGGACGAGTGCCGCCATGCAGCACTACGACGGCCGCATCGTGCCCGCCAAGGACCCGCTGGGCCGTGAGGTCTATTGGTTCTCGGTTGCACCGGTCGAGGCCGCCGACCGGGCCACCGACCGCTGGGCGGTGGAACAACAGTGGATCTCGATGACGCCACTCGATGTCGATCCGACCAATGCGGCGCAACTGCGCAAGACGATCGTGGAGCATCCGCTCGACGACGCCACCGCGCTCGAAGTGTCGCCGCCGGTGTCGACGCCGGAAGCGGCGGCCGCCGTGCGGGACGAGGAAGCGGACCACTGAGGCCCCGCCGGTCCCGCGGGCGTCGTCCGCCCCCATACAATGGCGGGGCCACGTTCCGTAGGAGCTGAGACATGCCCGAGGCCTTCATCTGCGACGCCGTCCGCACGCCGATCGGCCGCTACGGCGGCGCGCTCAGCGCGGTGCGTACCGACGACCTGGCGGCCCTGCCGCTGGCGGCGCTGCTCAGCCGCAACGCGGGCCTCGAACCCGCCGCCATCGACGAGATCGTGCTCGGGTGCGCCAACCAGGCGGGTGAGGACAACCGTAACGTGGCGCGGATGGCGTCCCTGCTGGCCGGCGTGCCGGCGGTCGTGCCGGCGCTGACCGTCAACCGGCTGTGCGCCTCGGGTCTGGACGCCGTGGCGTTCGCCGCGCGCATGCTCAAGGCCGGCGAGGGCGACGTCATCATCGCCGGGGGCGTGGAGTCGATGTCGCGGGCGCCGTTCGTGATGCCCAAGGCCACTGCGGCGTTCAGCCGCGAGGCCCAGATCTACGACACCACGCTCGGCTGGCGCTTCGTCAACCCGCGGCTCGAGGCGCAATACGGCGTGGACTCGATGCCGGAGACCGGCGAGAACGTCGCCGCCG
Source organism: uncultured Acidobacteriota bacterium (assembly GCA_963807405.1). Taxonomy (GTDB): domain Bacteria; phylum Acidobacteriota; class Vicinamibacteria; order Vicinamibacterales; family UBA2999; genus CADEFD01. The sequence goes on from CAWEBU010000003.1 coordinate 172,225, forward strand.
AGTTCGCCGTCAGCCGGGACGATCAGGACCGCTTCGCCCTGCGGAGCCAGCAGCGGGCGGCGGCCGCCTACGCGCGAGGATTCTTCGCCCACGAGCTCATGCCGGTGGACGTCCCTCAGAAGCGCGGCGGCCCGGTGGTCGTCGAGCGGGACGAGCATCCACGGGACACCACGCTCGAGCAGCTGGCGAAGCTGCCGACGCCGTTCCGGGCCGCTGGCACGGTCACGGCCGGCAACGCGTCCGGTCTCAACGACGGCGCCTGCGCGCTGCTCGTGGCCACTGAGGACGGCGCGCGCCGGTTCGGCCTGACCCCGAAGGCGCGCATCGTGGCGGCGGCCTCGGCGGGAGTGGCCCCGCGCATCATGGGCGTCGGGCCGACGCCGGCCATCCGCACCGTCATGGCCCGGGCGGGCCTGACCCTCGGGCAGATGGACATCATCGAGCTGAACGAGGCGTTCGCCTCGCAGGCACTGGCGGTGCTGCGCGCACTCGGGTTGCCGGACGACGCCGCCCACGTCAACCCCAATGGCGGCGCGATCGCGCTCGGGCACCCGCTCGGCATGAGCGGCGCCCGCCTGGTGACCACGGCCACCTGGCATCTGCAGCAGACCGGCGGCCGCTACGGTCTGTGCACCATGTGCGTGGGCGTCGGCCAGGGCGTGGCCCTCGTCATCGAGCGCGTGTAGCCGCGCACGCCCGCACCGCCACGGCACCGCGGGCGTGGCTTCGCTATCCGGCCGTGCTACCCTCCGGCCCGTGCGCCCGACGAGTGGTGGGCGACGGAGGAGAGGCGCCGGCATGAACGACACGCGAGTGGCCATCGTCACAGCCGCCGGAAAAGGCATGGGCGCGGCCATCGCCCGCGAGTTGTCCAGGTGCGGCTACGCGCTGGCGTTGATGTCCGCCTCGGGCGGTGCCGAAACGCTGGCCGGCGAACTGGGCGCCGTGGGACTAACCGGGTCGGTCACCGAACCCAGGGACCTGCAGCGTCTGGTGGACGCCGCGCTGGAGCGCTACGGACGCCTCGACGCCGTCGTCAACAACACCGGCCATCCGTCCAAGGGCCCGCTGCTCGCGCTGACCGACGAGCAGTGGCATGCCGGCCTCGATCTGCTGCTCCTCAACGTCATCCGCATGAGCCGGCTCGTCACGCCGGTGATGACGCGGCAAGGCGGCGGCGCCATCGTCAACATCTCCACCTTCGCCGCCTTCGAGCCGTCGCCAGCCTTTCCGATCTCGGCCACGCTCCGCGCCGCCCTCGGCAGCTTCACCAAGCTGTACGCGGATGCCCACGCCAGGGACGGCATCCGCATGAACAACCTGCTGCCGGGATTCGTCGACAGCTTCCCGGCCTCCGACGACATCGTGAAGAAGATTCCGATGGGCCGCTACGCCACCGTGGACGAGATCGCGTCGACCGTCCGCTTCCTGCTCTCGAACGACGCCGGCTACATCACCGGTCAGAACATCCGCGTGGACGGCGGACTCACGCGAGGGGTCTGACCCGATAGCCGGCGCGCAGGTCGAGCTGGAAAACCCGGGGAGTACGAACCGGCTTCGAGGGGCTCCGCGAAGGCGCCGTAGCGGTCAGGCTCGGTGCTCGAGTCCGTAATCGTGAACGGCAAGCCAGACCGCGCCCGCGGGAGCCCGCGCCGGGATGGCCCGTCCGTTCGCCGTCAGGCGGTGCGGGCACGCACCGGAGCCACCGGCGCCGGTGCAGGGGTGGCGCAGCCGCAACCCGCGCCGCCGGCCGCTTTGACGTCGGCGTCGTGGACGCAGCAGGCGTCGGTGCCCTGGGGCGCTGGCCCGCCGCAACAGCCGGCGGCAGCCGGCGTGGACGTGGCCGGGGTCTGGATGGAAGATGTGCGCGTGGGCTCGGGACTCGACATGGCGACCTCCTCAGCAGCGGGCCGCGTCAATCGCGGGCCTCACTCCTGAAGACGGCCGCCTGCCTCGATGGACGCATCGGGCGTCGCGTCCGGCGCGCACGGCTGCGCGCCGCACGTGCCGGTGGTCGAGGCCGGAGCCGTGGCACCGCACGCTCCCGCCTGACGCGGGTGGAAGTCCGAGACGCCGCCGCGCACGTCCACCGCGATGGCGCAGCAGGCCACCAGCATCTGGCGCAACTGACCGCGCCCGCGCTGCACCCGGGACTTCATGCCCGAGATGGACACCCCGAGCCGGCGGGCCGCCTCGGCCTGGGTGACGCCCTGGAGTGATGTGAGGGTGATCGCCGTACGATAGGGCTCGGCAAGACGGCCGACCATGGCCGTGAGGCAGGGCGCGAGCTCGGCTTCCGCCGCGCGGTCGGCTGCCGCGTCTGGAGGGGCTGGCAGGTCGTCCTCCAGCGCGTCCGTCCGCCCGTCCCGACGGTACCGGGCGCGCAGTGAATCCCGCAGTGCGTTGCGCGCGATCTGAAACAGCCAGGCTTCGGGTCGTTCGCTGCTTCGGAGGCTGGTCAGGCTGCGCACGACGCGCAGGAAGACCTCCTGCACGAGGTCGTCGGCGTCCACGCCGGCCGGCACGCGCCGGGCCAGGAACCGCCGCAGTGGCGGCGCGAACTCTTCCCACAGCCCCGCGGGGTCCAAGGCTGGCAGCGTGTCACCGGGATCATCCCGGCCCTGTGGACTGAACGGCGACATGACGGCTCCCGGCACCTTATACCTCCTGCTCCTCCAGTGATAGACGCCGGGGGGGCGAGATGGACGCAGGGTCGGGCCGGCGACGCTGTGACGCCTCACCGGCGGCGTACTCGCCCAGGCCGGTCGAACCTCGAGGCTGTTCAGAAATCGAACCGTACCCCGCCGTTGAGCACGCGGCCATCGAGCGGCGCCCAGGCGTCCACCGTCCAGCGCCCATCCGGGCCTTGCCTGGGCTTGATCAGGGAGTTCCACCGGGTCTGACGCACATCGGTCACGTTCTCGGCGTTGATGAACAGGCGGGCGCGGCCGACCCGGCGCTCGGCCAGCAGGCCGACCACGACATAGGGACGCGACTGGTCGCGATAGGGGTTGACCTCGAGTCGCTGGCGGCCGGTGTAGTAGACCTCCAGACCGACCCGCCCGACGTCCTCGGCCTCCCACATGCCGACGACTCCGGCGCTATGGCGCGGCGTCAGCTCGGTGTCTTGCCGAGCCGATCGGTCGCCCTCTCTCGATCGCACGTAGGTGTAGCTGGCGGTCGCGCCGAAGGGACCGTGCCGCAGCGTGGCCAGCAACTCTGCCCCGACGTTGGTCGCGGCCTCGACCTGATTGAACAGCACGAAGGACGTGTCGCGGTCGACGCGCAGCGGGTGTCGGATCCGCGAACCGAACACCGTGGCCGTGACCGATCCCACGCCGAGGGTGCGGGTGAGATCGACTGAGGTGCTGGTCCCGCGTTCCGCCTCGAGCGGTCGCACGACCGTGAGCCGGGTCAGCCCGGCGGCCTCGGTTTCTTCGGTCAGCGGCGTGGCCGCGTAGAAGCCCTGGCCGACCGACACTCGACTGGTCCACGCCGAACGTCTGAAGAGCGCCGACACACGCGGACTGAGGAAGGGGCCGTACTCGCTGTGGACGTCGACCCGGGCGCCGGCCGACAACGAGACCCACGCCGCGAGCGGCACGTCGCTCTGCACGAAGGCTCCCGGGACGTCATAGGTGTAGGCGAACTGCGGGGTGTCGAGCGGCGTGTAGTGGTCGCGTTCGTAGGCGACGCCAGCGACCCAGGTCGAGGCCCCGGCGCTTCCTCGCAGCGCCAGCTCGCTGAACAGCGTGTCGTGTCGATCGCGTTCGGTCACGGCACCGAACCGGTGGCCGTGTCGTTGCCACGCCGCAGCGCCACGGGCCGTGAGCACATAGCGGTCGCGGACCACCGTCTGGGCGGTGGCGCCCACATCGTAGCGACGGGTGTCGAGCGCTTCGAGATAGGCGGACCCGGTAGCCGGCAGCGCAGCGCCATTCACGGTGCCGCCCTCACGGTCCTCCCACGTCATGCCCGCGGTGACGTATCCCGATCGGCCGTTGCCACCATCCCAGAACGCACGAGGCCTGACCACGGCACGGCGATACCCGGCCAGGTCGGCCCACCCGTCGTCGTCGCGGTCCGTCTTGGACTGCGCATGCGCGCTCGCCAGGAGCGACGCACTCCAACCCGTGCGCACCGGCGACGAGAGATAGACGACGGCGTCGGTGGCGCCAAGCGTGGAGCGGTTCAGAAGCGCGTCGTAGACCGGCTCGTCGGCCGGACGGCGGGAGAGCAGGTTGACGACGCCGCCCATGGCTCCGGCGCCGTAGAAGGCGGACGCGACCCCTTTGATGACTTCCACCTGCCCGAGATCCATCGGAGGAATCTGCAGCAGCCCGAGGCCGCCCACCTGTTGCCCGAAGAGCGGCAGCCCGTCGCTCAGGAAGCGCGTGTAGCGGCCTTTCATCCCCTGCACGCGCACGCTCGCCGCGCCGATCGACGGCGACGTGGCCTGCACCCGCAGCCCGCCCATCTCGTTCAGCATCATCACGATGTCGCCCGGCGTCATCAGGAGCTTCTCTTCGATCTCCTCGCGGCCGATCACCTCGACGCGCGTCGGTTGATCCTCGAGTCGGCGGCCGGTGCGCGTGGTCGCCACGACGACCACCTCGTCCTCGAACTCAGGCTGCTCGACCAGCTCGATCTCGACCGTCGCCGTCTGTCCTGCCACGGCCTGCGTGTCGAGGGACGAGGGCAAGAACGCGGCCTTCGTGACCGTGACGCGCACCGGCCCCGGGGGCGCCGAGACGCGCGCGATGCCGGACGCATCGGTCTGGACCGACAGCGCGCCCACGGTCACGTCGGCGCCGGGCACCGGCGTCCCCTCGCTGCGCACCACCACCGTGAGCAGCCCCTGAGGCTCCTGCGCGTGCCCCGGGCCTGCGGCCAGCATCCACACCACGAGTGCGACGACGTGCGTCGACATATGCCCCTCCCCGGCCGCCCTCGGCGGCATTTCTGTCGTAGGTGAGTCAGTGACGAATCACGCGACTCTGGGCGGGTGATCGACTGAGGGCGGGTGCACGCTGGCTGCGTCGCAATGAGGGGCCGGTGTGCGGGGCACCGCCTGTGCCGCGGCGCTCGCTATCGCACCATGGCGGTGACCAGCTTGGTCAGCGTCGCGAACTCGTTCTTCTCGACCTCAGCGAGCGCGACGGCGCGCTCCGCGATGCCATCGGTCAGCCGCTTCAACAGGTCCCTGGACCCGTCGGTGGGCGGGCCGTCGCCCATCGAGGCGAAGCCGAGGAGCCGGGCCAGCTTGCTGTCGATGCCGGTCGGGTTGGCGATCAGGTCCTGGCCGGCCCGGGCGCGGTACTGCACCAGCCGCTCTTCAATCGTGTAGAGCCGGTTGTTGAGGTCGGTCATCGCCTGATCGAGAACCGCCGCCGCCTCGGGCCGCTGTCCGCGCGGGCTGGCCTTGGCCTTCTTCACGAGTGCCTCGGCCTCGGCCCGGGTGTCCCGCACCCGCTTCACGACGCTCATGGTCTCGGTGAGCTTGTCGCGCACCGTCATGAGGAACACGAACTGCTCGGTCAGTTCGGCATCGGTGTAGGTCACACGCGGATCCTTCACGATGGTCGCCGTGGACGTCGTCGTGGCGCCGTCAACCGTGAGTGCCAGCGTATAGGCGCCGGGGGGCGCCAGCGGTCCCACCGCGCGGCCCTGGAACACGGCGCCTGGGAGCACCTCGGGCGCGGGATAGCGCATGTCCCACACGTAGGTGTTGGCACCGGCCCGCGCCACCGGTCCGCCGCGGGCGGCTCGCCCCCGGGGCGCCCTCGGGCGCGAAGGTGACGGTGCGAATCTGCCCGGCGCCAGGTCCCACGCCGTCCTTGGAGATGGTCAGCGTGACGGGCCCGGTGGGCTTGTCCTTCAGATAGAACGGCACGACCACGCCGGCCGGCGGATTGACGCCGTCGTTGTTGCCGCCACCGCCGACGCTCCCCGCCAGCCCCGAACCCCGGCCGAACCGCACCGCCGTTCGCGGCTCGAACAGCCGCACGGCGTCGCTCATGGCGGCCGGTGTCACCTGCTGCAGCAGCGCCACGTTGTCGAGCACCCAGAACGACCGGCCGTGGGTGGCGGCGACGAGGTCGCCGTCCTTGATGACGAAGTCGTGCACGGGCACCACCGGCAGGTTGAGCTGCAACGACTGCCAGTGTCCGCCGTCGTCGAACGAGACGTAGACGCCGGTCTCGGTGCCGGCGTAGAGCAGGCCCTTGCGGGCTGGATCCTCGCGGATCACCCGGGTGAAGTCGCTCGCTGGGATGCCATCGACGATCTTCGTCCACGTCTTGCCGTAGTCGGAGGTCTTGTAGAGGTACGGCTTGTTGTCCTGGAGCTTGTAGCGCGTGGCCGCCACGTAGGCCGTGCCGGCATCGTGCGGCGACGGGTCGATGATGCTGACGAGCGCGAACTCGGGCAGGTCGGGCGGCGTGACCTTCGACCACGACGTGCCGTTGTCGCGCGACACCTGCACGAAGCCGTCGTCGGACCCGGCCCACAGCACGCCCGCCTGCTTCGGCGACTCGGCGAAGGCGAAGATCGTCGCGTACCACTCCGGGCCGTAGGCCTCGCGCGTGATCGGGCCCCAGAACTCCCCGGGCGACGGGCTCAGGTACGACGGCGTCTTCTCGAGCGTCTTGGGATCGGCGCGCGTCAGGTCCGGGCTGATGACCTCCCAGCTCTGGCCCTCGTTGCGCGTGCGGTGCACGACCTGCGACGTGACGTAGAGCGTCCTGGCATCGTGCGGCGACACCATCACCGGGTAGGTCCACCAGAAGCGGTAGTTGATGTCGGCCGCCCCCCACCCGTAGTGGGTTTCGGGATTGGGCGAGATGTCGCGCACCTGCTTGGTGCGCCGGTCGTAGCGGTAGAGCCAGTGGTGATCGGCGGCGTAGATGATGTTCGGATCGGTGGGATGCGGGGCGATGTAGCCGTCTTCGCCGCCGCCGACCGTTTCCCATTCCTCGATGGTGATGCGGCCGTGGTCCGAGCGGCTCGGCACCGAGATGGTGGTGTTGTCCTGTTGCGCGCCGTAGACGCGGTACGGCACCTGGTTGTCGACGGCCGCGTGATAGAGCTGGGCCGTCGGCTGGTTGAGAATCGTCGACCACGACTTGCCGCCGTTGAAGGTGATGGTGGCGCCGCCGTCGTTGCCTTCGATCATCCGCAGCGAGTCGCGCGGATCGATCCACAGATCGTGGTTGTCGCCGTGCGGCACGGTCACTTCCTGGAACGTGGTGCCGCCATCGGTCGACTTCCAGAGGTCGACGTTCAGCGCCCACAGCACGTTGGCGTCCTGGGGGTCGGCGAAGATGTGGTGGTAGTACCACGGCCGCTGCGTGAGATCGGCGTTGTCGGTGAGGTGGCTCCAGGTCTCGCCGCCGTCGTCGCTGCGGTAGATGCCCTGGTCGGTGCCGGCGGCGTCGATGATCGCCCACACGCGGTCCGGCTGCGAGGGGGCCAGCGCGATGCCGATACGGCCCTTGTCGCCGGTGGGCAACCCCGCCTTGGTGCTCAGATCGGTCCAGGTCTCGCCGCCATCGGTGGACTTGTAGAGCGCGGTGCCGGGCCCGGCACTGCGGAAGCCCCACGGATAGCGCCGCAGTTCGAGCGTCGAGGCATAGAGCACGTTCGGGTTGCGCGGGTCGATCACGAGATCGATGGCGCCGGCGTTCTCGTTCCGGAACAGCACGCGCTGCCAGCTACGCCCGCCGTCGCGCGTCTTGTAGACGCCGCGCTCCGGATTCGGCCCCCACGGGTCGCCGAGGGCCGCCACCCAGGCGATGTCCGGATTGGTGGGATGCACGACCAGACGTCCGGTCTGCTTGGTGGCCTCGAGCCCGAGGTGGGTCCAGGTCTTGCCGGCGTCGATCGACTTGTAGATGCCGTCGCCGTAGGACGCGTTGCCGCGGATGCAGCCCTCGCCCATGCCGACGTAGACGACGTTCGGGTTCGAGGGCGCCACCGCGATGGCGCCGACCGATCCCGCCTTGAAGAACCCGTCGGACACGTTGGCCCAGTTGAGCCCGCCGTCCTCGGTCTTCCACACGCCACCGCCCGTCGTGCCCTGATAGAAGGTGAACTTGTTGACCGGGTCGCCGGTGACCGCCACGACGCGCCCGCCGCGCGACGGCCCGACGGAGCGCCAGCTCAACAGGTCGAGATAGGACGGGTCGACGCTGGCCGGCGCCTGCGCCGCCACCGTCGTCTGGACGGAGGGCGCCTGCACGAGGGCCAGGATGAGCAGCGGGGCACATGCGAGACGTGAAGAGTTCATGAGCGCTCCAAAGGGAGCAGTCACGATACCACTCGCCGTGGTCGAAGCACGCGACGCCGCGCTCAGAAGTAGCGGACGATCCGCACCGAGAACGTCCGCGGCTGCACCAGCCGCGTGCCGACGAACACCGACTGGAAGTTGTAGAGCGCAATCACGGTTGGTCACGTTCGTGAGCTGCAGTTGCAGCGTCCACTGGCGGGCCCGCTCGGGCACTGCTCAGGTCGAGGCCGGCGCCGAGATCGACGATCGTGCGCGGCCGCACGCGCGGGGTATCGGCGTCGAGATCGACATAGGGCAACAGATCGGCGAAGTCCGGGTCGAGCGCCACCTCCGCCGGGTCGGACGGGTTGGAGACGAGCCCGCTGTCGTGGCGCACCGACGCACTCACCCACCACGGCCCGGACGCGTCGTAGGACACCGTGCCGTGCACGCTGAGGCGCTGGTCGTGATCGATGGCGAACGGCCCGGCCGACAGCAGGTCGACGGCGTCCTGTCCGAGGAACAGCCCGCCGGTGAACGGCGGCGTCGAGATCGCGCGGCCGGTGGTGGCGCTGAGCGCCCCGGTGAACCCGCGCCGCGGCACGAGCGACAGCCGGCTTCGGCGCCGGTCACGCGGATGCTCTGCAGCGTCGGTGGGAAAGATGATGCCGGTGTCGAAGAAGTTGTTGTTGTCCTGCTGGTCGACCGAGTCCTTCCGGTAGACCGAGCCATCGAAGGTGGCGAGGCGGCCGACCGCGGTCTGCAAGCCCGCCTCGTAGACGTTCTGGCGCTCGGGACGAATCGGCTGGTAGGCGCCGCCGAGCGCGTCGCGCACGCTCGGCCGGCGCCAGCTGGCTGGCCGCTTCCGAGCTCGAGAGCAGCAGGTTCTCGTTGGGCGGCGTCTGGTAGTTGCGGTTGTAGGAGGCGCGCAGCACGAGATCGCGGCCCGGGACGCGGTAGGCCACGCCCACCCGCGGCTGGAGTCTGGCGGCCGGTCACGAGGAACCGGTACTCGTCGTGGCGCAGGCCGGCGGCGACGGCGCGCCGGCCCCAGTCGCAGCGTGGACTGCACGAAGGCGCTCAGCTGGGTGCCGGTCCGCGCGTCGCTGAAACACGAACGGCGTGCCGCCGCGGGTCAGGTCGTAGGGCAGCGAGCGCCTCGTTGTAGCCGTCCGATGCCGGGGTCGTTGAACGACGGGCGACGTCAGCCCCATCGTGAAGCGCTCGCTCGACCGGGAAGCGCTGCACGTCGACGCCGGCGCGCAGCGAGTGGGCGCCGATCACGCGCGTGTACGCGCGCGTCGCGGTTAGGTGGAGAGCTGCCGATCCTGCGCCGCGGTCACCGGGGTGTCGCCGGCGCTGGCCGTCGAGCCGCGCCGTGGTCGTGCGGTAGCCGACCGTCGTCTCGAAGCGTCGACTGCGCGTCGAGCGTGCGCAGGTAGGTGGCCCAGGTCGACACATCGGCCAGCGTCTGCCGCTGGTCCTGGCCGGCGCGCTGCTGCGAGCGCAGGTTGGCCAGCTCGAAGGCCGAGCGCCCGCCCATCGCGTGGAGGCGCAGCGTGTCGCGATCGGTCAGACGCACGTCGACGCGGCCGAAGCCGCGCGTGAAGTGGCCGGCGTTGTGAGGTTGTCGAGCGACACCTGATCGAGGAAGCGGTCGGTGCGCATCGCGGTGACCGAGCCGAAGTAGCCGACGCGGCCGCGCTCGCCGCCGAGCTGCGCGCGATCCCTGCCCGGTGTCGAAGCCGCCGAGCGAGGCCGCGACCGTGCCGGCCAGGCGCCGGCCGGTGCCGAGGCCGCTGCGGCTGTTGAGCACCGCCACGCCGGAGACCTTGCTGCCGAACTCGGCCGGCACGTTGCCGGTGACGAGCTCGACCGTCTGCACCACGCCGACATCGAGCGAGTTGGCGAAGGCGCCGGTCAGCTGGTCGCTGATCGGCAGGCCATCGACGACGAAGGTCATCTGGTTGTGCGCGCCGCGCGGGTGAATGGCGCCGTTGGCGTTCTGCGCGAAGCCGGGGAAGGTGACCAGCACCGACTCGAGCCCGCGGCTGGACACGGCCACCGGCATCCGCTCGATGCGCGTCACGCTCACCGCGTGCCGTGTGCCGGCCGACGGAGTCGTCGACGACGGGGACGTCGGCCGACACGCGCACGGTGTCGGTGACGGCGGCGAGGTCCAGTGTCACGGCCAGCTCGGCGGGCAGCGCCGAGGTCAGATCGACGCGCCGGTGTCCGGGCGAGAAGCCGGCCAGCGGAAGTGGACGTCGTAGGTGCCGAGCGGCAGGTTGGCCAGCTCGAAGGCCCCCTGATCGCCCACGACGCTCTCGCGCTCGAGGCCGCTGGCCGCCTGGCGCAGCGTCACCGCGGTGCCGGGCAGCGGTGCCGCCCTGCGGGTCGGTGACGACCCCTCGGATGGACGACGTGCTTTGCGCCCAGGCACTGGCGGACGCCAGCAGGAGGCCGAACATCAGGACGATCAGTCCAACGGGGCCTGAAAATCGAGCCGAGCCAGTAGTTTCGGCGACTGGCCAACTCGTTTTTTGATTATTCAAAACCATTAGTTAGCTAAAACTAAAACAGAATCGGTGATGCCGTCAAGACTTCCCCACGTATCGGCCGCTGGCTCGCCGCCCCGAGGCCGTGCCCCTCTGAGCCCCGGGAGCGGAGCCCCGAGCCCAGAGCCCCGGTCCCTGCGCAGCAATTGACGCCCTTGCGGAGTTGTGTGAGAGTCCGCCGCGTCACGATGAGAGCACCTGTCACCCCGCCGCCGGCACCGCGCGAGTTCCAGCGCTCGCTCGGCCTGTTCGATTCGACCACGGTGGTCGTGGGCGCCATGATCGGCTCGGGCATCTTCCTGGTGTCGGCCGAGATGACCCGATTGCTCGGCTCGGCCGGCTGGGTGCTGGTCGCGTGGGGCGTGACGGCGGTGCTCACGCTGGCCGCGGCGCTCTCCTACGGCGAGCTGGCCGCGATGATGCCGCGCGCCGGCGGACAGTACGTCTACCTGCGCGAGGCGTTCTCGCCGATGGCCGGCTTCCTCTACGGCTGGACGCTGTTCACGGTGATTCAGACCGGCACGGTCGCGGCCGTGAGCGTCGGCTTCGCGCGCTACGCCGGCGTGCTGTTCCCGTCGATCGGCGAAGATCGCTACCTGATCCCGCCGTTCCACCTCTCCGAGGGCTACGCGATCTCGCTGTCCAATGCGCAGCTGCTGGCGATCGCGGTCATCGCGCTGCTCACCTGGACCAACACGCGCGGCATCGAGTACGGCCGCGTCGATCCAGAACGTGTTCACGAGCGCCAAGACCGCTGGCCGTCCTCGGCCTGATCGCGATTGGCCTGGCCTTCGGGACGAGTGCGGCGACGGTCGCCGCGAACTTCACGCGGCCGTGGAGCCGGTGAACCCCGTGACGCTGGCACCAGGACTCGACGCCACGTCGCTCTACGGCCTGCTGGTGGCGCTGGCCATCGCCCAGGTCGGGATCGCTGTTCGCCTCGGACGCGTGGAACAACATCACGTTCACGGCCGGCGAGGTCAAGAACCCGAAGCGGGACGTGCCGCTGTCGCTGGCGTTCGGGACCGGGCTGGTGATGGTGCTCTACCTGGCTGGCCAACCTCACCTACTTCGTGACGCTGTCGGTCGACGCGGTGAAGACCGTGCCGTCGGACCGGGTGGCGGCGGCCTCGCTCGAAGCGGCGCTGGCCGGGCGTGGGCGGATGGCTGCTGGCCATCGGCATCATGATCTCGACCTTCGGCTGCGCCAACGGCATGCTGATGGCCGGCGCCCGTGCCTACTACGCCATGGCACGCGACGGGTTGTTCTTCCGGTCCGCCGGCGAGCTGAACGCGCGGCAGCGTGCCCGGCTGGGGGCTCACCATCCAGGGGCTGTGGACCGCCTGCCTGGTGCTGCCGCGCACCTACGATCCAATCGCCGGCAGCTACGGCAATCTCTACAGCAGCCTGCTCGACTACGTCGTGTCGGCCGCGCTGCTCTTCTACATCCTGACCATCGCCGGGGTGTTCCGCCTGCGCCGGACGCGTCCCGATGCGCCGCGGCCGTATCGCGCTTTCGGCTACCCGGTCGTCCCGGCGCTCTACATCGTGGCGGCGAGCGGCATCCTCGTCGTGCTGACCATCTACCGCGCCTCGACCACGTGGCCGGGCTTCGTCATCGTCGCGCTCGGCGTGCCCGTCTACCTGCTGTTGCGCCGCAGTGCGACGCCCGCGGCGTCAGTCCTGAGCCCATCCGAAACGGTCTGAGACCAGAGTTCCAGGACCGGCCACGAGCGAGGCCACGGTCGACGACAGTCGCTGCCGGACGCGGCCACGGCCTCACATGCCGCTGCTGACGGCGGGCGCTCGACGCAGGTCGAAGCGGTCGAGGCTCATCACCTTGGCCCACGCCCTGGCAAAGTCCCTCACGAACATCGCCTGCCCGTCGTTCGCCGCATAGAACTCCGCCACGGCGCGCAGTTCGGAGTTCGACCCGAACGCGAGGTCAACCGGAGTGGCGGTCCATTTGACCTTGCCAGTCGCGCGATCGGTGCCCTCGTAGAGGCCCTCGGTCGTGGCGGACTTGCTCCACTTCGTGGACATGTCGAGCAGGTTCACGAAGAAGTCGTTGCTCAGCGTGGCCGGTCGATCGGTGAACACGCCATGCCGGGACTGTTCGGCGTTGGCATCGAGCGCCCGCATGCCGCCGACGAGCACGGTCATCTCCGGCACCGTCAGCGTCAGCAGGTTGGCCCGATCGACCAGCAGTTCGGCCGGCGAGAGACGCTGCCCGCCGCGGTAGTAGTTGCGGAAGCCGTCGGCAGCCGGTTCGAGCGGGGCGAAGGACGACACGTCCGTCTGCGCGTCCGACGCATCGACGCGACCAGGTGTGAAGGAGACTTGAACGTCGTGGCCGCCCTTCTTCGCCGCCTGTTCGATCGCCGCGCCGCCACCCAGCACGATCAGGTCGGCGAGCGAGACCTTCTTGCCGCCGGCCGTGGTGCCGTTGAAGTCCTTCTGGATGCCCTCCAGGCGCGCCAGCACCTTCGCCAGCTCGGCGGGATTGTTGACCGCCCAGTCCTTCTGCGGCGCCAGGCGCACGCGGGCGCCGTTCGCGCCACCGCGCATGTCGGTGCCGCGGAACGAGGCCGCCGACGCCCAGGCGGTCCTGACCAGTTCGGGAACAGTCAGGCCCGAGGCGAGGACCATGGCCTTCAGCGTCGCCACATCCTTCGCATCGATCAGCGGGTGATCGACGCGGGGCAGCGGATCCTGCCAGATCAGGTCCTCGCGCGGAATCTCGGGCCCGAGATAGCGCGAGCGCGGACCGAGGTCGCGATGGGTCAGCTTGAACCAGGCCTTGGCGAACGCCAGCCGGTACTCCTCCGGATCCGCGAGGAAGCGCTTGGCAATGGCCGCATAGCTCGGGTCGAATTTCAGCGCGAGGTCGGTCGTGAGCATGACCGGCGCATGACGCTGGGACGGATCGTGCGCGTCCGGAACGGTGTTCGCCGCCTGATCGTTCGCCGGGATCCACTGCGTCGCACCGCCGGGACTCTTGGTCTGGACCCACTCGTAGGCAAACAGGTTGCGGAGGTATTCCGAGGTCCACATCGTCGGCCGCGACGTCCACGCGCCTTCGAGACCGCTGGTGATGGTGGCGCCGGCGTTGCCCGTGCCGCACTTGTTCGTCCAGCCGAAGCCCTGCTGTTCGACACCGGCCGCGGCCGGCTCGGGACCGACGCAGTCCAACGGGACACCGGCGCCGTGCGTCTTGCCGAAGGTGTGACCGCCGGCGATGAGCGCCACCGTCTCCTCGTCGTTCATCGCCATGCGGCCGAACGTGTCGCGGACGTCTTTCGCGGCCGCCACGGGATCGGGCTTCCCGTTGGGCCCCTCGGGGTTGACGTAGATCAGGCCCATCTGCACTGCTGCCAGCGGGTTCTCGAGCATGCGGTCGCCGCTGTAGCGCTCAGCGCCCAGCCACTGCTTCTCGGCTCCCCAGTAGACGAGGTCCGGTTCCCAGTCGTCGCGGCGTCCACCGGCATAGCCGAAGGTCTCGAAGCCCATTGACTCCAGGGCGACATTGCCAGTCAGGACCATCAGGTCGGCCCACGAGAGTTTCTGGCCATACTTCTGCTTCACGGGCCACAGCAGTCGCCGCGCCTTGTCGAGATTCGCGTTGTCGGGCCAGCTGTTGAGCGGCTCGAACCGCTGTTGGCCGCCGCCGGCACCGCCGCGTCCATCGGCCACGCGGTAGGTTCCGGCGCTGTGCCAGGCCATGCGGATGAAGAACGGTCCGTAGTGGCCGTAGTCGGCCGGCCACCACTCCTGCGAGGTCGTCAGGAGCGTCGTGATGTCCTGTTTGACGGCCTTGAGGTCGAGGCTCGCAAAGGCCTGGGCGTAGTCGAACTGTTCGCCCAGCGGACTGGACTCCGCACCGTGCTGCCGGAGTGGCGAGAGATCGAGTTGGTCGGGCCACCAGGACTGATTTGACTGGGGCGCACCCTGCGCACTGACGGCCGGCGACACGACCGCCAGCGCAGCCACGGCGCCGGCAGAGAGCCACGCGATCAGTTTCTTGTTCATTGACTTCTCCATGGGTCCGGTCGTATTCCCAGACTCGGACGGACACTCTCGAGGCGGTTGCTGCCAGCACGTCGCGGCGGGACTGAACGCGAGAGCGGCGCGTAAACGCGCAGCCAGCCATTTGAGGCCACCCCGCCAGATCGTTGCTGTTCAAAAGTGCACACGGCGGGATTCGCCGCAGCAGCGCGGTGCGCTCGTACTCCTGTCAGGCTACCGACCCGCGGCGGCAGCAGTTGTGCGAAAGAGCACAGACACGGCCCGGCAGCAGGAACAAGGATGCTCGGCACAGGTGAACCCGATGACTGACACCGAACGCCAGACGGGGTTGCGCCAGATGCTCACCGAGCGCATAGCCGCCCTCGAGGAAGACCTGCGGGCGGGCCTGCGCCACGGGCGGGACGCCAGCCCGGACGAGGGGCGCGACTCGACGGAGTTGTCCGACGACCACATCAGTGGCGACCTGGGATTCGCGCTGCTGGAGATGAAGTCCGAGACCATCGCCCAGTTGAAGTCGGCGGTGCTTCGCCTCGACGCGGGACACTACGGCGTGTGCGCGGCCTGCGGGTGCGAGCTGCCGCAGGCCCGCCTGGCGGCGATGCCCTTCGCGGTGCGCTGCCAGCCCTGTGCGGACCGGCGCGAGCGCGCTGCGCTCTCGACCGACGCGGAGGTGGCCGGCCGGCCCCACGATCAATCGTGAAGCACGACGCTCAAGAGCGAGTCGTTGACCTTGAGCGGCTTGTCACTCTCGTATTCGATGAAGCCGAGAGCCTTGAACTTCTTCAGGAAGAAGTTCACGCGCGAGCGCGTCGTGCCGATCATCTCGGCCAGCGTCTCCTGCGAAATCCTCGGCACGGTCCGGATCGGCTTGTCATGCTGGCCGTAACGCGCCAACAGCAGCAGCGCCCGCGCCAGCCGCTTCTCGCTCGAGTTGAAGAGCTGATCGATCAGATCTTCTTCGATGCGGATGTTCCTGGCCAGCATGTGCGAGATGAAGCGGTCCGACAAGGCGCGCTGCCCGTGCAGCACGCGCATCATGGCCGGCTTCTCCACGAGCAGGACCACGCTCGGCGTCAGAGCGGTGGCGCTGCCCATGCGCCGCGGCTGTCCGGCCAGGCACCCTTCCCCGAAGAAGTCGCCCGGGCCCAGCATGGCCACCACGGCCTCGCGTCCGGCTTGTGACACGACCGACAGCTTCACGCCGCCCGACTGGATGTACATGACGTGGCCGGCGCCGTCGCCCTGGGCGAAGATCGACTCGCCGCGCCGGTAGTCCACGAGTGACTTGCCGGAGCCGGTCGACTCGAGGAACTCCTCCAGGTTGAACACGGGCGGGGCCGGCGGCTTGCGACGGGCGCCCGCCGCACGCTTCTTCGGTATCGGCACGCTACCAGCGTAGCGGGTTCCGCGCCGCGGGCTGTGCACAACAGCACAAGCAGGCCGGCACCGGCTCCACCTGCGATGCCTCGCGCGGGGCGGATCGGGGCGAGTTCTGGCCGCCCCGGGCCGCGGGGTAGCCGGGCCTTGTGGACGCTCGCTCCAGCGGGTAGGCTAGCCGCCGACATGCAGTCCATGCCTCCTCGGAAGAAGGCGACGTTCGACGCGCAGGCCTTCCTCGAGGCCGCCGGGTTCGGGAAGAGCGTCGCCACCTACGCGGCGGCGGCGGCGGTCTTCTCGCAGGGCGATCCGAGCAGCAGCGTCCTCTATCTGCGCGAGGGACAGGTGCGGCTCTCGGTCGTGTCGCACACCGGCAAGGAGGCCATCCTGGCCACGCTCGGCCCGGGCGAGTTCTTCGGTGAGGGTGCGCTCGCCGGCCATCCCGTGCGTCTCGAAACCGCCACTGCCCTCACTGACTGCACGGTGCTGGTCGTGCCCACCGCCGAGATGTCGCGGCTGCTCCACACCGAGCGCGTCCTTTCGGACGGCTTCATCGCGCACCTGCTCACCCGAAACGCCCGTCTCGAAGCCGACCTCGTCGACCAGCTCTTCAACCCGAGCGAGAAGCGGCTGGCGCGGCGGCTGCTGCTGCTGGCCCGCTACGGCAAGGGCGACTTCGAGACGGGCACGCTGCTGCCCGTGTCTCAGGAGATGCTCGCCGAGATGGTCGGCACCACCCGATCGCGCGTGAACTTCTTCCTCAACAAGTTCCGCTCGTTGGGCTTCATCGACTACGACGACACGGGCATCAAGGTCCATCCGTCGCTGTTGACGGTCGTGATCCACGGCGACGACCTCCGGCCTTCCACTCCCGACACGGATTCGACCGAGTAGGAGGCATCGCCGCTCCTGCCGCACGTGGGAGGTCTCGTCCGGCCGCGCCCTCCCCACTGCTCGGCGTGGGGTCCGTCAGTTGAGGAAAGTGTTCACCGACGTCTTCTTTCGGGACCGGCGCGAGGGCGCCCGCCCCGCTGAGGCCGGTGAACCGGCCACCTGCAGCGGGATCTCGATGCTGAAGACGCAGCCCTTGCCAGGCAGATTGCGTACCTCGATCTCCCCTCCGTTGGCCCGCACCGCCTTCCGGGCAATGAAGAGTCCGAGCCCGAGACCGCTACGGTCGGCTCCGTGCTGGTCGCCGAAGGCCCGGAAGGGATCGCCGCTGCTCTCGGGGATCCCGCCGCACTCGTCTTCCACCTCGATCACCGTATGGGTCTCCAGCTGGTACGCGCGCAGCACTACCCGCCCGGCCGGCCGGGTGAACTTGAACGCGTTGTTCAAGAGGTTCCTGGCCGCTGAGGTGAGCAACTGCTGGTCGGCCATCACCGCGAGCGTTCTGTCGACAGGCTCGAGGTTGAAGCGAACGCCGCGCGATTCAGCCTGGAGCCCGCTCGTGACAGCCAGGTCGCTCAGGAACGGCGCCAGCGGGATGGCTTCCCGTCGCTGCCTCTGCGAAGTCATGCGGATGTCCGCGAGCGTGCTGTCGACGAGGTCTCGCAGGCCTGTCAGGCTGCGCGCCAGGATGGCGGCCGTGCTGCCGTTGATGTCGACCGTGCCTCGTTTGAGGGCCTCGAACGCGAGCAGCGCGGTGTTCAGCAAGTCGCGCGTTTCGTGAGCGACGAGCCCGGAGCGCTCCGCTTCTTCGAGCGAGCGCGATTCACTGGTGAGGCGCGCGTGCTCGGTGACAGCGCCCGCGATCGCCGTGTCCAGACACCGGCTGAGCGTGTGGAACTCCTCGGTCGTGATCGGCGCTTTCTGCTCGATCGCCAGCTCGGTCACGGCCTGGCAGACGTCGCCGTAGTCGTGCACGACCTGAGACACCGTGAAGCCCAGCGCGAGGAGTTCTCGACCGTGAATGGCCGCCGTCGCGCCGATGCACGTGGGCGGGACCTCCTGGCCGGTGGCTTCCCGTTGAAGGATGTCGGCCAATTGCGTCAGGAACAGCGGCACGCCGTTGTCGAGCTGCGTGGCCGTGACGGGTGGCCACGGCCGGGCGGTCAGCTTTTCTCGGGACCTCGTGATGATCTCGGAGCGATAGGTCGTGATGAACTGATGGAGCATGGCGCCTGCCTCTCCCCAGACCGGCCGCTCGGGACACCAGGCCGCCAGGGACCGGTCAGGATATGGCAGTGCTGCCTCTGCAGCTGTTCCGAATTGGACACGATGAACAGAAGACCGTTCATATGCCCCGCGCGGGCAGTCAGGCCTGAAACCTGGCACCCACACGCCCCCGTGATGGCAGGCATCCCGGACGCGGTGCTCAGACCTGGTCTTCGAAGAACGAGGCCGCCGCCTCCCGGGCCCGCTGCGTGACGCCGCGGCGCCGCCACGCATCGAGGGTCACCACGGCGCAGGCGTCGATATCGGCGATGAAGAGGCGTTCCATCTGCCCGGCCAGCTCCCGGTCGTGGACACACAGGTTGCTCTCTTCGTTGTGCGCGAACGATCGACTGTCGAAGTTGGTGGTGCCGATGGTCGTCCACACGCCGTCGACGACCATGATCTTGTGATGGAGCATCGAGCGGTTGTACTCGAGGATGACGACGCCCCCGCGCAACAGGCGCCCGTAGTGCCGGATGCTGTTATGCCGGGCGAGCCAGTTGTCGTTGCGTACGCCCGACACCATCACGCGCACGTCGACGCCGCGTCGGCGCGCCTCGAGCAACGCCTCGACGGCGGCCGCATCGGGTACGAAGTACGGATTGGCGATGAAGATCGAGCGACGGGCGCAGACGATGCCGAGGAAGTACATGGTCTGCACGCTCGAGCCGCCCTGCTCGGGCGAACTGAGGACGACCTGCACGGACAGCGGCCCGCGCGCCGACACGACTGGGTAGAATTCGCCGCCGCTGATGAGCTCGCCGGTCGTCTCCTGCCAGTTGCGGGCGAAGCCGGTCTGCAGACCGCGGGCGGCCGGTCCGGCGAAACGAATCTGGGTGTCGCGCCACTCGCCCGGACCGCGGGCATCCCCGCGCCAATGGTCGGCGATACCGGCGCCACCGGTGTAGGCCACTTCGCCGTCGACGATGAGCGACTTGCGATGCGTGCGGTTGTTGATGCGGCCAAGCGTCTTCCAATGCAGGGGGTTGTACCAGGCCACCGTGCAGCCGCCGGCGCGCAGTGCCTCGAGTGAGTCGTCGCCGATGTCGGAGGCGCCGACGGCATCGAGCAGGACCAGCACCCGCACGCCGTCCCGGGCCCGTTCCGCCAGTGCCGCCGCGAACTCGGCCCCCACCGCGCCCGCCCAGTAGATGTAGGCCTCGATGCAGATCGAGGCCCTGGCGGTGGCGATGTCGTCGAGCATCCGCGGGTAGAAGCGGTCGCCGTTGGCCAGCACCTCGACGCTGTTCCCTGCGACATGCGACACGCCCGTGGCGCCCTCCATGGTGGCCACGAACTCCGGGGAGTCGGCGGCTATCTCGTGGTCGAGGCCGAACCGCGGGGACTCCGCCCGTGGCTGCGAGAGATGCGCGATGGCCGCGATGGCCGCCGTCACCGCGGTCCACAGGAACTCATCCGCAGCCGCCAGCACCACCGTGGCGATGGCCCACGGCCACCACGCCCAGATGAAGCGGCGGATCCGGGTCCACGTGCCGGGACGTCCACGCGCCGGCCTGGTGAGCGGATCGTGCCCGAGCCGCGTGCGTCGTCTGGAGCGAGCCGCCCGCCACAGCGTGGGGCGGCTCCTGGGCCGTGCGGGAGTGGTCGACAGGGCGGCGGCCATGGTGGCGGATGGTGGCACGGCCGCCGCGCTATGTCACGAAGGTAGCGGGAGCGGGGGCCGGGTGCGCGAGGCCGTCGTCCGCGGCCAGCGGTGCCGCCGGGACCTGTGCGAGCCCGGCCACGGCATCGTCGCTGATCGCGGCCTGCAGTGCGAGGGGGTCATCGAACGGATACTCGGCCGTGTGCGACCAGACGACCGAAGAGTCGGCGGCAGCCAGGAGCTGCACGCTGACCCGCACGCGGGCTCCGCCGCGCAGGAAGGTCCCGAAGACCAGGTGGTCGGCCCGCAACTCGCGGCCGATCACGGCCGGATCGGTCGTGTCGTCGAACCGCAGGGCACTTCGGTTCGAGACCATCCTCCAGCGCGTGCCAGACGCGAGGCCGGCGGTCACCGCCTCCGGGATGCCATGCTGCAGGAACCCGATCTCGGCGTCTTCCTGAAGGGCCCGGAACGGCAGCACGACCAGCACGTTGCCGCGAGCCTGCGTGCTGGCGGGCACCGGCTCCACGCCGGCGAACGTCGCCATCTCGAGCGCCCCGGCCATCTCCGCCACCGAGCTGAAGCGTGCGGTCAGGCGCCGCTGCAGGGCACGCTGCACCACGGGCTCGAGAGCCGCCAGCGCCGGGTCGCCGAGCGCGCGCGGCTCGTCGTGCATCACGGCCTTGAGCCAGTCGACGTTGGTCTCGGCTTCGAACGGGATGCGTCCGGTCAACATCTCGTAGAGCATCACGCCCAGCGCAAAGATGTCGGTGCGCTCGTCCACCGGATCGCCGGTGACCTGTTCAGGCGCCATGTAGCGCAACGTGCCGGCCACCGCCCCTGCCATCGTCAGCGAGGGGGCGGTCACGGCGGCATCGTTCCCGGTGTGACGGGCCAGACCGAAGTCGAGGAGCTTCACCCCCTGGTTGGTGAGCATCACGTTCGATGGCTTCAGATCGCGATGGATCAGCCCCAGGCCGTGCAACGCCGCCACGGCACTCATCAGCGGCAGCGCCACCTCGACGGCCTCGGCCATCGGGAGGCGGCCGCGCTCGATCCGCTCCGACAGCAGCTCCCCGTCGAGGAGCTCCATCACAAGGAAGATCTCGCCGTGATGGTCGCCGACCTCGTAGAGACGGCAGGCATGCGGGTGGCTGAGGGCGGCGGCTGACCGTGCCTCGCGCCGGAAGCGCTCCCGCGCCACGTCGTCGTTCAGCTCTTCGCGGAGAAACTTGACCGCGATCCGCCGGCCGAGCTCGCGGTCGGTGGCGACGTAGACGCGGCCCATGCCGCCTCGCCCGAGCGCCTCGTCGATGCGGTAGCGGTCGCGGATCTCGATGCCGACCATGGGATCGCCCATGCTTTCCGGCCTGGCGGTGTGCTGGTCTGGCTGCGGAGGGGCGGACGACGGTGTGGACGTCATGGGTACCTGAGTGGATGTCAGCCGACGCGCAATAGCGGTGACAAAGCACGCGCCGTGCCATCCGCTGGACTCCGCTGGCGCCGCGACATGGCCTCGCGCGACGTCCGCTCACCCCTCGCTGGGTAGGCGCTTACGCTTTGATGGTAACGACACGCTCAGCCAAGGCGGTTGCGCGCGCCTCGCCCGCCCTCAGCCCGTCTCCACACGCGGTATTGAACTTGCACTGATGGTCCGTGGACGCACGCTGCGTATCCAGGAGGATGACATGAGGAACACGTTCGGATTGAAAGCCGCCGCTGCACTGCTGCTCGCGACGACGGTCGGCGCCTGCAGCGACAGCACGGAACGTCGCGCGGACGACGCCGCGGCCGCCACTGGCAACGCCGCCGAACGCGCCGGCGATGCCACCGCTGAAGCAGGTCGCGACGCGGCAGACGCCACGAGGGGCGCCGCTGCCACCGTCGGCGACGCGGTCGCCAATGGGGGCCGCGCCGCCGATGCCGCCGTCGAGACGATGGACGTGAAGATGGCGCTGACGACCGACAGCCGCGTCGATGCCAGCGACATCAACGTCGACAGCGACCACACCACGAAGACCGTGACCCTCCGTGGCAGCGTGGCGACGGCCGACCAGAAGACGATCGCGGGCGAGATCGCACAGAAGCAGGCCGTCGGCTACCGCGTGCAGAACAACTTGACGGTGGGTCGCTAGACCCACCAGGAACCGCAGTCAAAAGCAACGTTGGAGAGGTGAATCATGGCTGATGTGAAGCGCGATCATTCGGTGGGCGAAGGTGTGGGAGCGGCCGGTGGCGCAGTGACCGGTCTGAGCATCGGCGCTGCCGTGGGCGGCCCGGTCGGTGCGGTGGTGGGGGCGGCCGTCGGGGCTGTGGCCGGCGGCGCGGCGGGGCACGGCATCGCCGCGGCCATCGACCCGGTCGAAGAGGACACCTACTGGCGCGACAATTACAGCTCGCGCTCGTACGTGAAGCCGGGTGCGCCCTACAGCGACTACCAGGACGCCTACCGCTACGGTTGGGAGTCGCGCGGCCGGTCGACGTCGTCGTGGGACGACTCCGCCGGCGATCTGGAGAGGGGCTGGGACAGCGCCAAGGGCTCGTCGCGACTGGCCTGGAACGACGCCAAGGAAGCGACGCGCGACGGCTGGCATCGCGTCGAGCGCGCCCTCCCAGGCGACGCTGACCGCGACGGCCGCTAGTACTCGGCGCCTGACCGACGTGCCGTCCCCCGGCGCGTCGGTCTCGCTCTGCTCAGGCGAGCGGTTCCGCCCAGCTGATCATGAACTTGTTGCACGGCCAGTCAGGGCATCGCGACTTGATCACATTGCGCGCCTCCGCCATCGTGCTTCCCTCGAAGTCGGCCAGCATTCTCTGCACGGTCGTCAGGTCCCCCCCGTTCAGGAAGAAGCCATCATTCGCCAGCGTGGCACGGAGCGAGGTGCGATTGCTCTTGAGCGGGACCAGCGCATCTCTGAAGGCATCGTCGATCAACAAGCCGGTGAGGATGACGGACAGTTCACTACACATGGTGTCGCTCCTTGGGTTGACGAGTCAGGCGATGCGTTGACGGAGGCGCTCCGCCTCGCGGCGGAGCGGTTCAGCGTCAGCGCCGGTCCACACATCAAGAAAGATGTCGAGGTGCGTTCGCGCGTCTGCGTGCCGTTCGAGGGAGGTCAGCAGCCGCGCCAGCTCCAACTGCGCCAGCGGCCAGTCCGCGGAGAAGCCGTCGCGCAGGATGCGGCCGCGCGCCGACAGGACGTCCTCCCAGGCGTCGATAGCCCCGTCGTGACGGCCGATGGCCTCCAGCGCCCGCGCTCCACTGATCGACGCGAAGTAACTCGGATACGTCGCGCGTGCGGACTGAAACGCGGAGATGGCGCCCGCCCAGTCGAGTTGCAGGCCCGCCAGCGATCCTCGGCTTTCGAGGACGCAGCTCTGGACGAAGGGCGACGGGCTGCTGGCCTCGATGGACTCGAGCCGGCTGAGCGCTCTCTGCGCGCCGGCCACATCGCCGAGCTCGATGTACAACCTGGACGCCTGCTGGAGGTTGGTGGCCTTGGCCCTGTCAGCCGGCGCGGCGGCGATCAGGTCGGCCTGGGCCCGCGTCTCTGAAGGGCGGCCCAGGAGCAGCCAGATGCGGGCGAGCATGTACCGTCGCAGCAGCTCTGCTGAGGCCAGGCCCTCCCGCTGGTCGCGCTCGATGTCTGCTGTCATCGCTTCTGCCGCTCGGGTCAGCGATCCCTCGTAGGCGTCGATACGCGAGAGGTAGAGCCGCCCGATGTTACCGAAGCTGCCCTCGGCTCCGAGCGCCGACAGTTCGCTTCGCGCCGCCGCCAGGCGGCCGAGGCCGAAGGCCGCCATGCCGGCCCCCCAGTGGAGACGTGGTGTCTCGCCGAGGATGTCGATGGCGCGCCGGCTGGCCTCGAGCGCCTGTTCAGGCTGGTTGTTCTGTGCCAGCTGCAGCACGAGCAGTTCGAGTCCCTCCCGCGACGCCGGGCGCAGCGCCAATTGCCGCTCCACGGCGTCGATGGCCTCGTCGAGCTTGCCGTTGGCGCTGCGGGCCGACGCCAGGTCGTACCACGCTTCGGCGTCGTCCGGATACAGCCCGACCAGGACCGCATACGCCTCCTCGGCGTCACCGTAGCGCTCGTAGGCGTCGAAGTAGTCGCCATCGATGGCGTGCCGTTCGCGCAGGGTCACGCCGTCGCGCAGGGCGTAGGCCCGATCGAAGTGCTCCAGCGCCCGATCCCGGCGGCCACGCTGGTTGTACGCGACCGCGAGCGCGTGATGAGCCATCGCGAAATCCGGATCGAGGGCCAGAGCCGCGGCGAAGCGATCGGACGCGTCGTCGGTCTTCCCGCGGACCAGGAGATCGACCGCCTCCGAGTAGCGCTGCAACGCCTCCAGTGACGAGGTCGTCACGCGTTCGAGCGGCTGTCCGGTTCGTTGAATCAGTGACCGGGACTCTCCGAGCTGCTCGCGGACACGACGGCCGAGCTCGTCGATCTGCTCGAAGAGCTCCTCCGGGCGCGAGAACTCTGCCGGGATGGCGAACAGCAGCGTGCGGTCGGGCGTGAGCGCTCGGACGACGATCCGCACGACGGCGCCGCTGCGCGCGAGGCTGCCGGCCAACACGAGCTGGCGGCCGTCGCGACGGCAGACCTCGAGGGCCAGGTCCTCGTCCACCGTCGTGACGTCCGGCCGCCGCATGCGCGCCAGCACGTGGAAGACCTCCGGACGCGGCAGCAGGTTGACGTACGCCGATTGCTGCAACGTGATGGACAGGCTTTCGAGGACTACGCTCGCGAGGAGCGGATCGCCGCTCTGATTGTCGAAGTCGGCCAGCACCGCCCAGCCACGCGGCGCGAAGGCCGCGGCACGGGTCCGCGGCCACACCGCCCACGTCATGGCTCCCGCGCTCGCCAGGACACCCGTGGCGAGCAGGGTTCGCCGGCTGGGGAGGCGAGCCGGCAGAACGGGCACCGGCTCACCACCAGCGAGGCGCTGGAGGTCGGTCCGCAGGACATGGGCGGACGCGTGACGCCGATCCGGCTGCTTGTCCAGCGCCCGAAGGACGAGCGCGTCGAAGGACTGACTCAAGCCCGGGTGGCGCGCGCTCGGCGGCGCTGCGGCCCTGGTCAGGATCGCGTCGATGATCGCGTGCGGATCTCCCTCGAATGGGCGGGTCGCGGTCGCCAGTTCGTAGAGCGTCACACCGGTCGCATAGAGGTCCGTGAGGCGCGTCGGCGGCTGGCCCAGAATCTGCTCTGGGGCGAGATAGGGCAGCGTGCCCGCGGGATGCCCCGGCGTAGAGGCCGAGGCCGCGGACGCGGTGGGAGCTTCGGGGCCGACGATGCGAGCGAGACCGAAATCCAGATCTCGAGCCGGCCCTCCGGCGTGACCCGAAGGTTCGCCGGCTTGACGTCCCGGTGGATGACGTCATGGTCGTGCGCGGCCGCGAGTCCATCCGCGAGTTGAAGGCCGAGACCGACGACCGTCGCTTCCGGGAGGGGCCCCTGGACGAGCCGATCGCTCAGCGTCTCGCCCGGCACGAACTCCATGACGATCACGTCGCGCTCGTCGTCGGTCAGGAAGTCGTAGACGGTGGCGATGTTGGGGTGGTTGAGGCGGGAGAGGGCGCGTGCTTCCTGATGCAACCGTTGCCGTTCCGGCGCGCCCCGCGGCAACGACCAGGGCAGGACCTTGAGCGCCACCTCGCGGCCGAGTTGTTCGTCGCGCGCGCGGTAGACGACCCCCATGCCGCCGGCTCCGATGCGGGCCTCGATCCGGTAATGCCCCAGCACCGCGCCGGCCGCAAACACGCTGCTCGGGGCATCGTGGTCGGGCCTGGCCCCCATGGGTTGGAATCCGCCGCCGATTATGTCACGCGGTCGCCGTCGGCGCGGGCAGGACCCGTCCCCCCATTCCCATGACAGATGCGGGCCGCTTGACAACTTCGTAGTCCGAAGTTAAAGTCCCTCTCGTGGCTGCCGACGACGCTTCCCCCCTCGAGACGCCCCCACTCGACCAGCGGATCGCCACCGGGCTGCACAAGCTCGGACTGGCGCTCAAGCACCAGACGTGGACCCAGGCCAGTGCGGACGGCCTGTCGCCGACGCAGGGGCAGATCCTCGCCGCCCTCGCCGTCGAGGGCGCCCTCAGCACGTCTGAAGTGGCCGAGCGCCTCGGCATCGGCCTGCCGACCATCAGCGCGTCCGTGACCACCCTGGCGGCCAAGCGCCTCGTGCGGCGGACGCCCGATCCCGCGCCACCCGCGGGCGAGTCTGCTGCGCCTGACGACGGCCGGCACACGTCTGGCCGCCCGGACGACGGCGTGGCCGGAGTTCCTCACCCAGGCCGTCGGCACGTTGAGTGGCCCCGAACAGGCCACGCTGCTGACGGCGCTCATGAAGATGATTCGCTCGCTGCAGGAGCAGGGGCAGATTCCCGTCAGCCGCATGTGCGTGACCTGCGTGCACTTCCGGCCGCAACGTCCACCGCGGCGCCACGCCGCACCACTGCGCGTTCGTCGATGCCCCGATGGGCGCGCAGCACCTTCGCCTCGACTGCGCCGACCACACGCCGGCGCCCATCGAGCAGCAACGCATCGCCTGGGCCCGTTTCACCGCCGCCGTCTGACACGACGGCACTCCAAGGACACCGGCGGCACGCGCCGCGTGGCGGACGTGTGCCCCGACCACCAGAAGAGGCGACCCGATGACGACAGGTATTCCCGGCTACACCGCAGGCTCGCACGCCGTGGCGCGCTCGCCTGGTTTCGCTCGACCGACTTCGCGTCGATGAAGCAGAGCGTGCTGTTCGGCGACGACGACGTGCAAGGCGCTGCGGCAGTCGCACGACGTGGTCAAGGACCAGGTCGAGGCGATTCTCGACGTCTGGTACGGCTTCGTCGGGCTCGCAGCCGCACCTGCTCGCGTCGTTCACGCACAAGGACAGCGGCCAGCCGCTCGGCGACTATCTGGCCGGCGTACGCCGCCGCTTCGGCCAGTGGATCCTCGACACCGCGCGCGCGAAGTACGACCAGGCGTGGCTCGACTACCAGCACGAGATCGGCCTGCGGCATCACCGCGCGAAGAAGAACCTGACCGACGGCGCGGCGTCGACCGCGCTCGTGCCGTTCCGCGATCTGTTCCTGCTGGTCTTCCCGGTGACGATCACGCTGAAGCCGTTCCTCGCCAGGAAGGGCACACCGCCGCCGAGGTCGACACGATGCACGCGGCGTGGGTCAAGTCGTGCCTGCTGCAGCTCACGCTGTGGAGCCATCCCTACGTGAAGGACGGAGACTTCTGATGACGCCACCCGCTGCGCCTGCCTGGTCGACGACCCGGTGGTTCAACACGCCACAGCCGCTCACGCTCGAGGCCCTGCGCGGGCGCGTGGTGATGCTGCATGCGTTTCAGATGTTGTGCCCGGGATGCGTGTCACACGGCATCCCGCAGGCGCAGCGGGTCGCCAGCCAGTTCGCGGACGCGCCGCTGACGGTCGTCGGTCTACACACCGTCTTCGAACACCACGACGTGATGGGCCCGGCGGCACTGGAGGTGTTCCTCCACGAGTACCGCGTGCGGTTCCCGGTCGCGGTCGATCAACCCGGCGCGCCGGGCGACCCGCTGCCGCTCACGATGCGGGCCTACGAGATGCGCGGCACACCGAGCGTGATCCTGCTCGATGGGCGCGGACGCGTGCGCCAGCACGTGTTCGGCGCCTACGACGACCTGCGACTGGGGCGGGATCTCGGCACGCTGCTGGCCGCCACGGACAGCGAGTAGCGCGAAGAGCGTCCGGGCCCACCACCGACGAGCTGCCCGTATATTGCCTCTTGACCGACCGAAATGGTCGCCTTTAGACTTGGACGCGGTGTTGAGACTGAGTCTCAATACCGTTTTCCGGCAACCACGCCGGGAACCTTGGAAGCTGAGCCCGCCGGTGCTCTCGACACCGGCGGGTTCAATCGAACAGAAAAAGGGTCCGGTCGATGCGCCACGTGATGCTGTGTGTCCTGATGTGTTCGTTCGTGGCGGGTGCGTCCGCGCTTGCCCCGGCGGCGGCTCTTGCGGCCCCCGCCCAACCGGCGGCCCCCCAGGCGCGCGTCGGAGGCCGCGTCGTCGACGCCAGCGGCGCTGCGATCGCGGGCGCGCAGGTGACGGTCTCCCGCGAGGGTGCGCAGGGGACGGTCACCTCCCACGAGGCCGGCGTCGTGACGTCGACCGTGACGAACCAGGACGGCCGTTTCCGTCTCGCGGTCCTGCCAGGCAGCTACGTCGTGCGCCTCGCCGCCACGGGCTTCGTCGACAGCTCGCAGCGGGTGATGCTCACGGCGGAGTCGCCCACCCATCTCACGTACGCACTGGCGGTTGCCGGGTTCCAGGAATCGGTCAGTGTCGACGCCAGCATCGGCTACGCCGTGCCCTCGGTGTCGTCGGGCACCAGAACGGCGACGCCGTTGCGCGACGTGCCGCAGGCCGTCAGCGTGGTGACCAGTGCCCTGATCGCCGACCAGCGCATGGCCAGCATGGCCGACGTGGCCCGCTACATGCCGGGCGTCGGCTTCGCGCAGGGGGAAGGGAACCGGGACACGCCGATTCTCCGTGGCAACAGCTCGACGTCCGATTTCTTCGTCGACGGCGTCCGCGACGACGTGCAGTACTTCCGCGACGTCTACAACGTCGATCGCGTCGAGGCGCTGAAGGGGCCGAACGCCATGATCTTCGGCCGGGGCGGCGTCGGCGGCGTCATCAACCGGGTCACCCGGCAGGCCGACTGGAGCCAGGCGCAGGAAGCGTCTCTGCAGTTCGGCTCCTGGAACAACAAGCGCTTCACGGCCGACGTGGGCCACGGCCTCAACGAGACGGTGGCCGTGCGCGCGACCGGGCTCTACGAGAACTCCGACTCCTATCGCGATGGCTTCAACGTCGAGCGCTACGGAATCAACCCGACAGTGGCCGTACGGCTCAGCCCCGTGACGACCCTGCGCGCCAGCTACGAGCACTTCCACGACGCGCGTGTGGCCGATCGGGGCATCTCGTCGTTCGACGGGCGCCCGGTCGCGACGGATGCCGGAACCTTCTTCGGCGACCCGACGCAGAGCCCGACCAACGCCAGCGTCAACGTGCTGTCCGGCGTGCTCGAGCATCGCTTCACGCCGCGGATGACGCTGACCAGCCGGCTCAGCTACGGCGACTACGACAAGTTCTACCAGAACGTCTTTCCTGGCGCCGTCAACGCCACGGGGACGGCCGTCGCGCTGGCCGCCTACAACAACGCCACCGTGCGGCAGAACTTCTTCAGCCAGACGGATCTGGTCGTCTCCGCGCGGACCGGCCGGATCGGGCACACCTTGCTCGCCGGCGCGGAGGTCGGGCGTCAGAACACGCGGAACTTCCGCCAGACCGGGTTCTTCACCGGCCTCGGCACGAACGTCACCAGCTTCACGGCTCCCCTGACTGCGCCGACCGTGTCGGTGCCGGTCGAGTTCCGCCAGAGCGCCACCGATGCCGACAACCAGGCCACCACGACCATCGTCTCGGCCTACGCCCAGGACCAAATCGCGCTCTCGAGCCGCATCGACGCCGTCGTCGGCATGCGCGTCGATCGCTTCGACGCCGATGTCACGAACAACCGGACGTCGCTGGCCTTCGCGAGCGACGACACGCTGGTGTCGCCGCGACTGGCGCTCATCTACAAGCCGCTTCGGATGCTGTCGGTCTACACGAGCTACAGCCTGACCTACCTGCCGCGCGCCGGGGAACAGCTCTCCTCGTTGTCGGTCACGAACCAGGCCCTGGACCCGGAGGAGTTCCGCAACTACGAGGTCGGCGCCAAGTGGGATCTGGCGCGGTCGTTCTCGCTCACCACCGCGCTGTATCGCCTGGATCGCGGCAACGTCGTCGTGGCGGATCCGAATGACCCGACGCTGTCGCTCCTCGCCGATGCACAGCGCACGAAGGGCCTCGAACTGGGCGTCAACGGGTTCGTCACCCGCGACTGGAGCGTGGCCGGCGGCTACGCCTACCAGGAGGGCGAGCTGACGCGGTCGATCTCAGCTTCGGCACAGGCTGGGGCGACGCTCGCGCAGCTGCCCAGGCACTCCATCTCACTCTGGAACAAGTACGAGTTCACGCCTCGAATCGCCGCGGCGTTGGGGGTCATTCATCGCGGCGAGGTGTTCACGTCGATCGACAACCGGGTGCGGCTTCCCCGCTGGACCCGCGTCGACGCGGGTCTCTACTACAACGTGACCCCCATGTGGCGCGCCCAGCTCAACATCGAGAACCTGCTCGACGCGGCCTACTTCCTCAACGCACACAACAACACCAACATCACGCCGGGCTCTCCGCGGGCGGTCCGCCTGGCGTTGACGACGCGGTTCTGACCGTCAGTTTCGCCGTTTCGTCGTTTCCGGAGCGCTACGAACGCCTCGGCCGCGCGTCGCTCCACAGGTGACGACACATGGCGACGAACGTCGTCGCCCAGGCCGCCAGCGCGACGTACACGGTGACCTGCGGAATCACTAGCAGGACGTCGAGCCCTGTCGCCTGTGCGAGCCGCGCCGTGCAGACGGTGTACATGCCGAGCGGAAACACCATGCCCCAGTACTGCGGGTCGTAGCGCAGCGGGATAACGCCGGACGACGTGCCGCCAGACGCCGAGGATCAGCAGCAGCGGGATCCACCAGGTGGCCGTCGCCCAGAAGAACAGCGTGAAGCCGGCGACGAACGGTCGCAGCATGGCCAGGAACGGCCACAGCTCCGCCTGCGACGACAGGAGCGACGCCCCGGCGAGCGTCGTGATCGCCACCGCGCCCATGTTGATCCAGTACGGCGGCGTCAACTGCTCCATCGTCAGCGGCACGAAGGTGAAGCGGTAGAAGATCAGCGTGATGATCGTCAGGTAGAGCATGGCGCCCAGCAGGAACATGCACAGGGCGACGAACAGCACGACCTCGCGCCCGTGCCGCCATGACTCGGCGCGAGCAGCGTGCCGAGCACCGAGACGGCCTGGGTCGCGACGATGGCGAGCAGCCAGGCGCCGTTGATGCCCGTCTCGAGCGTCGGCTTCGTCTCGCGGACCACGGTGGCGGTGAAGAACGCGTACATCACGACCACCCAGAGCACGATCCCGGCGACCCACAGCGCGTGGGCCACGCCGGCTCGGCCCGTCAGAATCAGCGATCTGGCTCCCCAGCACGCACGTCGCCGGCGACCACGGTGAAGAACCCCGGACCACGCGCGTGGCTATTCGAGGTCGTCGAGCACCCGCGGGGGGTAGGCCACGAGCCGGATGAGCGAGCATGACCGCCAGCACCGCATACGCGCCGACGTTGACAGCGAGCAGCGCCTGCGCGATGCGCGGCATCTGGAGCGCGTGAGCAGCGATCGAGACAATGCCCGTGGCCATGACCAGCGCGAAGTAGCCGGGGAAGAGATGCTGCGATGGCGTGCGCGAGCCAGCGACCGCGCGGCCCGCCGGGTGGGCTCGTTCACTTCAATCCAGGCCGAACAGGTACCGGAGCAGCCCGGCGTTGAGGCCGAGACAGCCGAGGCTGACGACCGCGGCCGGGACCACCGGGCCCGTGTCGCCACCGAGATAGGCGTTCATCGTGGCGGTCAGCAGCCAGAGCTGCAGGATGACGATCAGCACGACGAAGGCCAGCATCGCGTTGACGATCGGCATCCGCTGCGCGCGCGCCATGCGGTCCGCGCGGTGTCATGTCGCCGACTCCTCCACCCCGGTCGCATAGACGGTTCCGTCGCGGACCTCGACGAAGAACCGCGGCAGCGCCCGCTGCGGCGGGCCGGCCAGGACTCGACCGGTCTGCAGGTCGAACCAGCCGTTATGGCAGGGACAGTGGAGCCGGCCGAGCTCGACGGCCGGGACCACCGGGCACTGCAGGTGGGTGCATTGCTGATCGTAGGCCACGAAGGCGGCTTCGCCGGTGCGCACCAGGAGCCGCGGCGTGCTGCCGGCCGGGTAGGTGAAGGTCTTCGCACCACCGACCGGAAGGTCGTCCACCGCGCGCGATCGGCGCCGCCGCCAGACGGCGCCGGTGCCGCCCGAACGCGCTCTTGAGCGCGATCCAGGCCTGCCCGACGACCAGCGCGGCGCTCGTGAGGACCGATGAACTTGACCAGTTCCCGACGCGACACGTAGTCGTCCTGTGCCCAGTCGATGGGAAAGTCTCGTCGCCACTTCGGCTGCTCGGCGGCCGGACGGCCGTCCGGAGGCACGGTGCCGTGCTCGGGATCCCGTCCCTCGACGCGCTCAGTCCCCCGCTGACCGTGGATCATGCGTCACCACCCTGCCTCACCGTCGCGAACACATCGTCCAGGATGTCGTGGCCGATCGGTGGGCTCGTGCATCGCCGCGGTGACGTCGACGATCTCGGCCGCGGCCGTCGCGCGGCACCATCATGTTGACCTTGGTGCGAATCGTCTGCTGGCCGAACTGGAACGTGTTGACCGGCTTGCGCGGGGCCGCAGCCGCGCCATCTCCTCGCGCGTGCCGAAGGACAGCGCCTGGCTCGGGCAGACCGAGGCGCACATCGGCTTCAGGCCGACCGAGGTGCGGTCGTAGCACATGTCGCACTTCATCATCAGGTTCGATACTCGCGTCTGCATCTTCGGCACGCCGAACGGGCAGGCCAGCACGCAGTTGTTGCAGGCGATGCAGCGCGGCTTGCGCGCCGTCTGCACGACGCCGTCCTCCGTCCGCTTGATCGCGTCGGCCGGGCAGACCTCGGCGCAGGTCGGCGAGTCGCAGTGCATGCAGACGACCGGCACCGTCTGCGTCGAGTGCGCGCGGTCGACGTAGTCGAGGTGGATCATCGACTGGCCCTTGTGCGTGTCGCAC
Organism: uncultured Acidobacteriota bacterium; assembly: GCA_963807405.1. Taxonomy (GTDB): domain Bacteria; phylum Acidobacteriota; class Vicinamibacteria; order Vicinamibacterales; family UBA2999; genus CADEFD01. The sequence goes on from CAWEBU010000003.1 coordinate 205,026, forward strand.
TCGGTGCAGGCCTGGACGCACGCCTGGCAGCCGATGCAGCGGCTCGGGTCGATGAAGAACTCGAGGTCGTCTGGCACTGGCATGGTTGGCGATCCTCCGCTACTGTTGCGGCTCGAGCGCGCCGGCGTACTCCGGCGGCCCGTCCGCCTTGCCGCACCCGCACGGCGCACACCTTGTACTCGGGGATCTTCGAGATCGGGTCCTGCGCGGCGATCGTCAGCTGGTTGGCGCTCTTGCGCCCGCCCCAGTGGTACGGGATGAACACCGTGTCGGGCCGGATCGTCGTCACGACCGGCGCGCGCAGCGTGCACGTCGCCGCGGCGGCTCTCGACCGTCACCCAGTCGCCGTCGGCGATGCCGAGCCGCTCGGCCAGCCGCGGGTGCATCTCGAGCCGCGGCTCGGGATACTGGTCGACCAGCGGACCGATGCGCCGCGTCTGGTTGCCGGACAGGAACTGGCTGACGACGCGGCCGGTGGTCAGGATGATCGGGAACTCGTCGTCGACGTCCTCGGCCGGCGGCGCGTACGGGGTCGACGTTGAAGCGGGCCTTGCCGTCGGGGAAGTAGAACGGGCCCGGCGCCCTTGGCGACCGGGTTCCACGACCCCGGCTCGAACAGCCGCGGCGTGCCCTGCGGCCCGGCATCGCCACGCCTCGGGCACCTCGCTGGGCACGGCCAGAAGACGCCGATTGCTCGCTCGATCTTCTCGTAGGTGATGCCCGAGTAGTCGGCGATGCCGCCCTTGCGAGGCCACGCGCAGCTCTTCGAAGATCTCGCGCGGACTCGCGAAGGTGAAGCCCCGCTCGCGGCCGAGCGCCTGGGCGATGTCCTGGATGATGCGCCAGTCCTGCCGCGCATCGCCCGGGCAGTCGACCGCCTTGTTGATCTTGATGACCCGGCCTTCGGCCTGCGTGACGGTGCCCTCGTCCTCCTCGTGCAGCGAGCCCGGCAGCACGACGTCGGCGTAGCGGGCCGCTCTCGTTCAGGAAGAAGTCGATCGCGACGTAGAACTCGAGCTTCTCGAGCGCCTGCGCGCGACGAAGTTGTTGTCCGGCAGCGAGACCACCGGGTTGAAGCAGAGGCAGAGCAGCCCCTTGATCTCGCCGCGGTCGATCTTGCGGAAGATCTCGTAGGCATCGACGCCCGGCTGCGGCAGCTCCGCCGGGTCCATGCCCCAGACGCCCGGCGACGTAGGCGCGGTGCTCGGGGTTGGCGAGGTCGCGGCCGCCGGGCAGCTGGTCGCACTTCTGGCCGTGCTCGCGGCCGCCCTGGCCGTTGCCCTGGCCGGTGATCGTGGCGTAGCCGCAGTTCGGCCGGCCGATGCGTCCCGAGGCGAGCACGATGTTGATCGCGCCCAGGCACGTTCTGCACGCCGTGGCTGTGGTGCTCGATGCCGCGGGCGTGCAGCAGGAAGCTGCGTCTTCGCCGTGCCCCACCACTCGGCGGCCTGTCGGATCGCCTTCTCGGCGATGCCGGTCACCTCGGCGGTGCGCTGCGGCGTCCACTCGCGCACCGTGCTCGGCGACCGCGTCGAAGCCCGACGGTGTGGCTGCTCGATGAAGTCGTGATCGAGCCAGTCGTGTCTCGATCATCAGGTGCAGGATGCCGTTGAAGAGCGCGGTGTCGCGGCCCGGCTTGACCGGCAGGAACAGGTCGCAGGTGCGCGCGATCGGCGTGATGCGCGGATCGACGACGATGACCTTGGCGCCGTGCTCGCGCGCCTGCCAGATGTAGTTGGTGGTGATCGGCGCGCACTCGGCGATGTTCGCGCCGCTGACCAGGATCACCTCGGCGCCGAGGATGTCGGCCCACGGGTTGGCGGCGCGGTCGATGCCGAACGCCTTCTTGTTGCCGGCCGCGGCGCTCACCATGCACAGCCGGCCGTTGTAGTCGATGTTCGCGTGCGCAGGCACATGCGGGCGAACTTGCCCATCAGGTAGGTCTTCTCGGTGGTCAGGCTGGCGCCGGAGAGCACGCGCGAAGGCGTCGGGGCCGTGCGTCGTCCTGGATGCGCTCGATCTCCGCCGCGACGCGGCGGATGGCCTCGTCGTAGGCCATCGCCCGGAAGCCGCCGGGCGACGCGGCGTCGCGTCTCGTAGGCGTGCAGCAGGCGATCGGGATGCGCCTGCTGCAGGTAGCGCTTGACGCCCTTCGGACAGAGCATCCCCTTGTTGAAGGGGAACTCGTCCCACGGCTCGAAGCCGATGACCTGGTTGTCCTTGACCTTGAGCTGGATGCCGCACTGCTGGCCGCAGAAGCAGCAGTGCGTCTTGACGAGCCTGTCGGGCTCGACGCCGGTGTCCAGCCGGTCGTCCCTGGCGTAGGCCAGGTGCGGCCCGAACTCGCCGATGACGCCTCGATCGAGTGGCGGCGTCGCGGTGCTCAGCGGGAGCCGTCTCCATGGCGTCAGCGTACTCCTGTGGGCGGCGTGGGTGGCGTCGCGCTACGGGAAGAAGTTCTCTGCGTCTTCCGTCCCGAGCGGGCCTTGGCCCAGGCCCGGGTTGGCGTGGACGGGCATCGGCCGGCGGCCCGCCGCCGGCAGCGGCGCGCCGCCGCGGTGGCCACGCCACAAGGCGCTCTGGGCCATGGCCAGGGACGCCCGCCGGCAGCGCGGGCAGATCCACTGGTAGTGCTCGACGTCGGTCGCCGGGGATCTCGTAGCGGTACCCCAGCTGCCGCTCGACCTCGATCAGATCCTCGACGTGCATGCGCGAGCTGAAGGCGTGGCCGCAGCGCCGGCAGTGCGCCTGCTCCTGCGCCCGCCCGACGTCCTTGTAGAAGCCGACGCCGAGCTGCGCCGGCCGCTGGAAGATGTGGAAGAACTTGCCGAACGGCAGCCAGAGAAGCGTGACGATGACCGTGATGGCGTGCAGGATCGCGATGAAGTGTAGGCGTAGCCCTTCATCCACGTGTAGCTCGCGGTGAGCATCAGCCCGGTGACGCTGATCGCGAAGAGCAGGATCAGCGGCATGAAGTCTTCGCGCGAACCGCTGCACCGCGGCCGCGCCCTCCTCGCGCATGCGCCGCCGCACCGCGAGCATCACGCCGGCGATCACCAGGAACGACGCCCACACCAGGCCGTGGAAGATCACGAACGCGAGCGCCGAGTCGTGCGGAAAGCGGAAGGCGGGAAAGCCGAAGACGCACGACCTCGTAGAGTGACAGGTCGCCAGGCACGGTGCGGAAGTGCAGCCAGCCGAAGACGAGCGGAAAGGTGATCGCCACCGCCAGCAGGCAGCCCCACATGATGAGCAGGTGCGTGAGCCCGCGCAGCCGATCGCGGCGCCAGATGAAGCGATTGGCGAGCACGTCCGTGCGCGACGCGCTGCCCCCACGTCACGGCGTTTCGTCGTCGCCACCCGCGGCGGAAGAACGCGTGCCAGCCGCGCCGCCAGTAGAGGGCCGTGGGCGGCCGCTGCAGCCACATCGCGTAGCGATAGGTGAGGCCGAACGTGGCGAACAGCACGGAGAAGGTGTAGCCGACGAGCGCAGCGTCGAAATGGGCAAGGTTGCGGGAGCCAACGAGAATCAGCAGCGACAGCAGCATCGTCACGCCGCCGCCCCATCCGGCTGCCCTCAGGACCGGGCCACTCACCGTGGTACCTGCCGGCGGAACACACCCTCGTAGATGACCGGAACAGTGGACTGCACCACCGCCTGCCGTGGACGGTTGTACTCCGTGAGCGGCGCGTCCGGATCGCGAATGAATCCCACCGCCTCGAGCTCCGCGATGAGCTGCCGTTCGGTCAGGAAACACTGCGGCTGTCCCGAGAACTGCGTGAACACGAACTGCTCACCGGGAAGGGGTGGACCTGCTCGGGAAGCGTGTTCCGGGAGAACGTGAACATCGGCCATGACAGATCGAGTCCGAACACGCGCCAGCCCAGGCGGGCCAACGGGATGGCATTGCGGCCGGCGCCGCACCCGAGATCGAGCAGCCGGACCTGCGGGCTGCGCACGAGTTCGGCTGCGGCAACCTGCAGCAGTACTTCGTTCGGCCGCGACTGCACGAAGCCAGCCACCGTCCCTGGATCGCTCCACGATGAGCCGGCGAGCGCGTCCACGGCCGCACCATACCATACGGTGTGGCGACGGCCGCGGGTCGAGCCGATCCAGAATGTGAAGACGCACGACACCACGTCAAGGAAGGACCGCGCAATGCCGCCTCCTCAGCTTCCGTCCAGCCAGGCGCTGGAGCTTCAGGCCCTCATCAGCCCGACCGAGCACGGGATCGCCAGCCGCGTTCTGGCGAAGGCCACTGGCGGCAACCTGACCTTGTTCGCCTTCGACGCCGGGCAAGGCCTCACCGAGCACACGTCTCCCTTCGATGCCTTGGTGATGGTGCTCGAAGGCGTGCTGAGGTTGTCGATCGCCGGCGCACCGGTCCGTGCCCTGCCAGGCACGATCGTGCGATTGCCGGCGGGCGTCCCGCACGCCGTCGACGCGCCCGAACCGGCGCGCATGCTCCTCATCATGTTGAAGGACGCCCCGTCCGCCTGAGGCCCCGCCCGCTGTCGTCGGACTCGCGCCCGTCAGAGTGGCCCGGTGGCGAGGCGCCCGATGGTGACCACCGTGTCGCCGGCCACGACCGGCGGGCCGGCCAGGCCATAGAGCGCGTAGCCGTCGATCGGCGAGACCACCGTCTCCAGCAGCTGGCCCGCGTAGTCACGAATCGTCCCGATGACCTCGCCCTGCGTCACCATGCGCGCCCGTGTCGACGCCGGTGTGAAGATCCCGGTGTGTCTGGCAGACACGCCAACCGTGTCGTCCAGCCACCGCGTGTCGGGGCGCGGCGGCGTGGCGGCGCCGGGCGTCATCTGCAGCACCCGCAGCAGGTTCTCGACACCGTTGACAATGGGCGTCACGAACGCATCGTCGGTGCGGCCGTTCTCTCCGCTCTCGATGAGCACCGTGGGCTTACCGTCGGCGACGGCCTGGCGGTTCAGTGACCGCCCGCTGTCGACCTGCGCCTGCGTGTTCATCGAGTATCTGATGACGTTCCTGAAGCCGAAGGCCAAGGCCATGCGGCGCGCCTCCGCGTACTGCGTCGACGCCAGCGGTCCGCCGTAGGCCCCGGCGAACCCCTCCAGCCACTCGGCGCCGTCGCCGCTGTGCAACTCGACATGGAGATCCGACCGGCGAATCACCTCCGAGGTGATCGCCCACGCGATGCGCTCGGCCTGGGTGCCGGTCGGAACGCCGGGGAACATCCGGTTGAGGTTCTTGCGGTCGAACGGGTTCACGAACGGCACCCGCTGTTCGAAGGCCGCTACGTGGGCCAGGCGCACGAGGATGACCGTGCCGGACAAGGCCGCCGGATCGAGACGTTCGCGCAGGCGCTGCGCCGCCAGAATCGGCGGGTACTCGAAGCCGTGCACCCCGGCCGTCAGCGCCAGCACACGCCCGGGCCGCGCGCCGTGGAACACGGTCACGGGAACGTAGGTGGCCGGGTCCGAGGCGCCGGCCGGAATCGGCAGGTCGATGTCGACCCGCTGTCCCGCGGCGACCTGGATGCCGCCCAGCGTGAACGGCGGCGCGCCCTGCTGCCGCGCCGACAGGGGCGTGACGGCCACCGCCCCGAGGACAGCCGCGACGGCAACCGCGAGTTTCAAAGGCGCCGTGCGGCACCCGGACGTCGATCTGGAATGGGCCATCACGCCACTATCCCTGCGCACGGCCAGCACCGCCACCCTGTTTGCACGAGTGGGCGCGACGGCGCCACGAGTGGTCGAGGACACCCCGTCGACGGCCACCGACGGACGACCGGGTGACGCCTGGAACTTCGTGCAGTCGATCACGAAGCGGTACTTCACGTCGCCCTTGAGCGTGCGCTCGTCGGCGGCGTTGATGCCATCGGGCGTGTCGAGCTCGATGTCGCTGACGATGCCGTGCTGGCCGTAGTGGTCCTCACCGCGTTCGTGATGCGCGGATTGGACGCCCAGGCATGCGGCTTCCGAAGACCATCCGCTGCCCTTGCAGACGACCGTAGGTGTCGAACTCACCCTGGCGGACGATCGAGACGCCGTTCACGATGACGTGCAGGATGCCTTCCGAGTAGGCTGCAGCGTTGGTGTAGGTGGACCGGTCGGAGACCGTCGCCGGATCGAACACGGTGATGTCCGCGTAGGCGCCGACCCGCAGGCGGCCACGTTCCCGCATCTCGGGCACTCGCGACTCCAGTCGTCGCGCCGGCTCGAGGGTCATGCGACGGATCGCGTCGGGAAGCGGTAGCACCTTCTCATCCCGCGCGTAGTGCCCAAGGATGCGTGCGAAGGTGCCGGATGCGCGCGGATGGGTCGGTTCGTCGTGGGCGTCACGTCCACCATCGCTGGCGAACATCGGGAGAGGATGCGCGATGCCGACGCGCAGCCGCTCCTCCGTGTTCGCGTGAGAGATCACGGAACCGCCCTGCGCGCGGTAGGTCGCGAAGGTCTCCCGCGTGAGCCGCTCCCCGGTCGCCGCCCACTGGAAGCGGCTGAACCGGTCATCCGGCCAGGCCTCCCACCCGTCGTAGAGCGCCGACTGGATCAAGGTCGCGCCGGCCGTGTAGGGATACACCTCCGTCGTCACGTCCAGCCGGCGGGCACGGGCCTCGGCCACTGCCTTCAGATAGGAGTCGATGTCGCCGCCGGCGGTGCTGTTGATGTGGGCCACGTGCAGCCCGGCCCCGGTCTCGCCGGCCAGGCCGAGCAGCGTCTGCAGGCTCGCCATGCCGTTCCCCAGGTGAGCCAGAACGAACGCGTCGTGCTTGGCGGCGAGACGGAACACCGCGGCGACTTCGCCGGCTGAGACGCCCGGCGTGTAGGCGATGCCCATCCCCACCGCGACGCCGCCGGCGTCGAGCCCAGCCTCGATGGTCTTCAGAATAGAGGCGATTTGCGCATCGGTGGCCGGCCCGCGGCCGGGTCCCGTGGGCAGCATGAAGCCCTTGTCGCCCAGCACGGCCATGCGGGCGCCGATATGCCCCGCGCTGACACCGAAGTTGATGAGCCGGGCTGGACCGAGCATCCGGTACATGGCCTCGACGTCCGGGGCGCCGATCTCGATCTCGAAGGCGCTCGTCACACCGTCGCGGGCAGCGTAGCGATAGCTGGTGTCGCCGTGCGCATGGCGGTGGATGTCGATGAACCCGGGGCTGACGACCAGCCCGCGTGCATCGATGGTTTCGAGGCCCTCGAGCGGCTCGGTGCCGATCGACACGACCCGATCGCCTCGGATGCCGATCTGCCGCACCGCGTCCAGTCCCGATTCGGGATCGATGACGCGGCCGTTGGTGATGACGAGGTCGAGGGGCTGCACGCTCGAAAGCGCGACGGGCACCACCGCCAGCAGGCCGGCAATGGCGAGCGCAGGGAACAGAAGCGGGTTGGTCATACGTCTGACGGACGAGGCCGACCGCCAGGTCGTTGCGACCAGGTTGTCCTGTCCGAGCGGCGTGGACACACGGGATGGAGCAGTCCTGATGGGCACCTTGGAACTGGCAATCGTCGGCCTGACCGGATCGGGGATCGGCACCGCGTTGGGTGTGCCGATGTGCTGGCCGCACGAGCATCGGACACTCGCCGTGCGCCTGATGGGGGGATGGCTTCTGGCACTCTCGGCCATGGCGGCCATCATCAGCGCGCGGGTCATCGGCCTCCTGCCAGATGCTGTCGGCGTGGGCCATGCCGTCAACCTGCTCGGCCTGGCCACCTATCCCCTCGTGTACTTGTCGATCCGTGAGGAGACGGAGCCGACCGGACGGCTTGCCGACGCCTGGTGGCTATGGGTGCCGCTGGCCGTCTACGGCGTGGCGCTGGGAACGCGAAGCGCGGTCGACACCAGCACGCGCGTGCCTTTCGTGTGGATGCTTCCGGTGCTGCTCGCCTTCACCATGTTGTGCGCGTCCTTGCTCTACCGGCGCCGGGGTGGCGTCCACCGGGGAGTTGTGCCGGCGGGCTGGATCGTGGCCTTCCTCGTGCTGATGAACGTAGCCCAGCTCGTGCGCCTGCTGTTCGGGCACGTGGCGCCCGTGCCCGCCCTGGTGCCGCTCGCCGCCGCCGTCGGCTTCGCCGGGACGGTCGTGCTGGTGGTCTGGCGATCGGTGGACGCGCGCCCGGCGGCCGCGGCACGAGTGCCTACGCCTCGCTACGAGCGGTCGGGGCTCGACCCGGATGCGGCGCCGGTCCTCCTCGCGCGCATCGAGGCGGCGCTCGGCGCCAACCGCCTCTTCGCCGATGCCGGCCTGACGCTCGGCAAGCTCGCCGCCGCCGTGGACAGCTCGCCGCACCAGGTCTCGGAAGTCCTGAATCGCTATGCCGGTATCACGTTTCACGAGCTCCTCAACCGTCGACGGGTCGCGGACGTGAAGGCCCAGTTGCTCGATCCGGCTGCTGACCGCTACACAATCGAGGGCATCGGCGCATCGGCGGGCTTTGGATCTCGATCCGCACTGTATGCAGCCTTTCGTCGTCTCGAAGGGACGACGCCGGTCGAGTTCCGGGCGGCCGGGCGCACAGCCGTCTGACGCGGAGCCGGAGCCTACTCCTGTCTGAGCGCGCTCATCGGATCGACGTTCATCGCCCGCCGCGCTGGCAGGTAACAGGCCGCGGCCGCCACGCCCACCAGCAGGACGGCCACGCTCGTGAACGTCCACGGGTCCGTCGAGCCGATGCCGAACAGGAGGCTCGACATCACCCGCGTCAGCCCGAGCGCCGCGGCGAGCCCGAGCACGACGCCGACGATGGTCAACCGCATCCCCTGCCCCAGCACCACCCGCAGCACGTCACTCCGCTGCGCTCCGAGCGCCATGCGGATGCCGATCTGCTGCGTGTTCTCCGAGACAGAGCACGACATCACGCCGTAGAGCCCCACCATCGTCAGGACGAGCGCCACCGCCGCGAAGAGGCCGATGAGCAGCGTGTTGAAGCGCGGCGTGGCCACGGACCGGTCGAGGATCTCCTCCACCGTACGGACGGCGTAGACAGGGGCATCCCGGTCGAGGGCCTGCACGACGCCCCGTACTGCGCGCTGCAGCGCGCGCGGGTCGCCGGCGGTGCGCACGACCACCGTCATCGCCGCCATCGGCATCTGGCTCTGCGCGAAGTAGATCTCTGGCGGCGTCGGACCTTGCAGCGCCTGGTGCTTCACATCGGCCACCACGCCGACGATCTCTCGCAGGCCGGACTCGTCATCGCGGACCGGCACCGTCGAGAACCCGGGCGCCACGCGCTTGCCGATCGGGTCCTCGTTCGGGAAATACTGCCGCGCCAGCGCCTCGTTGACGACCAGCACCGGCGGACCGCTCAGGTCGTCGCGCTCGGTGAAGTCGCGCCCCTTCACGACCGGAATGCCCATCGTCCTGAAATACTCGGGGCCAGCCATGTGGATGACGACCATCGGCCGATCGGCGGGATCGTCGGTGCGACCAGCGACCTCGAGACTCGTGCTGGCGCCGCCGCCGGCGAGCGGCAGTTGAAAGACCGTGCTGGCGTTGACCACCTCGGGCAGCGCCTTGAGCTGCGCGACGAGCTGGCGGTAGAACTCGGCAGTCTGCTGCGGCGTTGACGTGCGGCTGGCCGACGGCGCCACGTTGAAGGCCAGCGTCTGGCTCGGATCGAATCCCGGCGCGACCTGCTGCAGCCGGACGAAGCTGTTGACGAGCAGGCCCGCGCCCACGAGCAGCACCAGGGCGAGCGCCACTTCGGCCACCACCAGCAGGCTGCGCGCGCGACCGGCCCCGGCGCCGGCGGTGGCGCCGCGCCGGCCCTCCTTGAGCGCCTCGGCGAGGTTGCCGTTGGCAACCAGCAGCGCCGGCGCCAGTCCGAAGAGGAGGCCGGTCGCCACCGAGACGAGCGCCGTGAAGCCGAGCACGCGCAGGTCGAGCTCGGTGTCGGCCACGCGGGCGAGGGAGTCGGGACTGAGCGCCACCAGGAGCCCCGTGCCCCAGTAAGCAAGCATCGCTCCCGCGATGCCGCCAAGGCCGGCGAGCAGCACGCTCTCGGTCAGCAACTGGCGGATGATGCGGGCGCCGCTGGCGCCAATGGCCAGCCGCACCTGGATCTCGCGCTGCCGGCTGATGGCACGCTCGAGCAGCAGGTTGGCGACGTTGACGCAGGCGATCAGCAGCACGAACGCCACCGCACCGAGGAGCAGCAGCAGTGTCGGCCGCAGGTTGCCGACAATCGACTCGTGCAGCGGCCTGACGCCGATCGCCATGTCCGGGTTCTCGTCAGGGAACTGCGCCGCCAGCCCGGCGGCGATCACGTCGGCCTCCGCCTGCACCTGCTGCACGGTGGCGCCGGCCTTGAGCCGGCCGATGGCACGCCAGCCGCGATAGCCACGCGCCGACATGATCGCGCCCGGGCCCGTCGGCCGCTCGTTGTCGAGCGCGGTCGAGATCCAGACCTCCGTCGGCTGCGGCTGGATCGGAAACCGGAAGCCGGCCGGCATCACGCCGACGATGGTGAAGCGGGAGTTGTTGAGCTCGACGGCGCGTCCGACGACGCCGGCATCGCCGCCGAACAGGTCCTGCCATGTCTGCCAGGCCAGGATCGCCGGACGGCCGCCGGGGCCGCCGCCGGCCGCCTCCTCCTCGGGCAGGAACGGACGGCCGAGGATCGGCGCGACGCCGAGCAGCGGAAACAGCTCGGCCGTGGCCACCGTGCCGCGCAGCAACTGTGCCTCGCGGTCGCCGGTCAGCGTCAGGTTCAGGTTGTAGTAGGCGGCCAGCCGGTCGAACGATCGACTCTGTTGGCGCAGGTCATCGAAGTTGCGGAAGGAGAACTGAACAAGGGCGGCGCGGTTGTCGGTGGTCTGCTGGCCGAGGGCCACGAGGCGATCCGGGGCAGCGAACGGCAGCGGCTCGAGCAGCACGGTGTTGACGACGCTGAAGATCGCCGTGTTCGCTCCGATGCCGAGCGCCAGCGTGAGGACGGCGATGGCGCTGTAGGCGCGTTTCTGCCCCAGCATGCGGGCGCCGTAGACGACGTCTCGCCCGAGGTCTTCGAGGAACATGCTTACCCCCCTCGTGAATGGTCGGGCAGTCGCGGACGCGGCAGAACCCGGGCGAGGCACGAGGAGGTGGTCCGGCTCGTGGTCAGCCATTCGCGGCGAGATGATAGCAAGATCTGCTCGCCGTGATGGTGACGCCGCACAGGAATCGTCGCTCTCCGAGCAGTGGGCTGTCGGTTCGCAGGGACGGTTGGAGGGTGGAACGCTCACACGCCATCAGCCCCTTTGGAATCTGTGGGTTGCGCATCCGGAACCTTTTTGTCTCCGCGAGCCTCTTATCTGATGTGGGGCGACCGCGCAGGTCGCACCCGAGAGCGAAGGAGACCACGGATGGACGGTTGGATCGGTCTGGTTGTCATACTCGTCGTCTGGGCGCTCCTGCAGACATGGCTGCTGCCGCGCCTGGGCGTCCCGACTTGAGCGGTTCCCCAACCGCGCCGGTCGGCGCGTCGCAACGACACAGGCACACTCACTGACGGCGCCCCGCCGGAGGGCGACGACCCTCGCGGCCGCACGCCGGCGTAGCCGCCTCGACTGAAGGAGCCTCATGGAAGAGACCAGCTACGGACTGCGCGTGGACTTGCCCGTGCCCTTTGACGTGGCCGTGGAGCGTACCGACCGAGGCGTTGCGGCACGAGGGATTCGGCGTGCTGACCTCCATCGACATCCGTCAAACACTCAAGCAGAAGCTCGATCGAGACTTCCGCCCGTACGTGATCCTCGGCGCCTGCAACCCGGTGCTGGCCGACCGGGCCCTGCACGCCGAGCTGGAGATCGGCCTGCTGCTGCCGTGCAACGTCATCGTCTACGAGCGCGAGGCTGGCACGTCAGCCGTAGCGGCCATGGCGCCCCTGCCGGCCATGGGCCTGGTCGACAACCCTGAGGTCGCGGCGGTGGCGAAGGAGGCGGATGCGAAGCTGCGGGCCGCGCTCGATCGCCTGGAGCGTGGTGCCACGGCCGAGGCCGAGCGGCCGACCCCCTGACGGACGCCGGCACGGCGAGCCATCGCGGACGTCCGGCGTCAACGTCGCAGCTCGAGGAGCACGAGGTCCGGGCGCTACGACTGCTACGATGACGACGACATCCCCGATGCCATCCGACTTCACCCGACTGGGTGCGGCGTCCGCCGATGTGCGTTTACCGGAGGACACCCGCGTGGGGGGCGTGCGGCTCCAGGTCGCGAACCTCCAGCGGTCGCTCGCCTACTACCGGGAGGTGCTGGGCCTTCGCGTGATCGCCGTCTCGGCCGATGTCGCGCGGCTCGGCGCCCCGGGCGCCGACGACACCCTGGTGACATTGCAGGCCGTGCCGGGCACGATGCCGGTCCGCCGGGGCGCCTTCGGGCTGTTTCACTTCGCGATCCTGCTGCCGGATCGCGCCTCGCTCGGCCGTTTCGTGGCGCACCTCGTCTCGCTCGGCATGTCGCCGGGCATGGCCGACCACACGGTCAGCGAAGCGGTCTACCTCACCGATCCCGACGGGCTCGGGATCGAGGTGTATTCGGATCGTGCGCGAGCGTCGTGGCGCTATGTTGAGCAGCAGTTGGTCATGACCACCGATCCCCTCGACGTACACGACCTCGTCGCGGCAGGAGGTGGCATCCGCTGGGACGGGCTGCCCGCCGGTACGACGATGGGGCATGTGCATCTGCACGTGGGCGACCTCGGTGAAGGGGCCGCGTTCTACCATCGCACGCTCGGACTCGACATCACGGTGTGGAGCTATTCCGGCGCCCTCTTCCTCTCCGCTGGCGGCTACCATCATCACCTCGGGATCAATGTCTGGGCGCCCGGGCCCGCGCCCGGCGCCGACCGGGCCCGGTTGCTCGAGTGGACGCTCGTCGTCCCCTCTGACGCCGACGCCGTCGGCCGTCGGCTGCTCGTGGCCGGCGTGGCCGCCGCGGCGGACGGCCAGGACTGGACGGTGGCGGATCCCTGGAGCACGACCGTCCGTATCACCGCCGCGACGTGATCTCACCGAGCGACCAATGGCGACCATTCGACAGTACGCGCGACGACTCAAGGACGGCCGGTCCGGACGGCGCTTCCTCGACCTCTACGACTTCCGCCAGGACGATCCGCCGACACCGGCGGTGCGTTTCGGGCTGTGGCTGATGGCCGTCCTGCTCGTCGGCGGCGGACTCGCCATCGGCTGGCTACCGGGGCCAGGCGGCTTCATCGCGGTGTTCGGCCTCGCCATCATCGCGATGGAGTTTCGCGCCGTCGCGGTTCTCATCGACCACGCGGAACGATCTCGGCCGCCGTGCCTGGGCATGGCTGCGCAGGACGGTGGGCTGAGCGCACCGCACGCCTCGTCACGCTCGAGGCTTCTGCTCCGACGGCGGGCACCGCAGCCAGCTCGGGCTCAGAGACGGGCGCGCCGGGCCCAGGTCAAGGCCAGCCACAGGAGCGCCCAGGCGGTCACCGACGCGCTGGCCGGGAGCAGATCGCCGGCCACCCCTTCGTCGACGTGGTCGTGCCGGGGGAGATGCCGCCAGTCCACCTCCCCGATCGTCGGCTCGCGGAACATCACGGGCAGGAAATGGCGTGTGAGCCCTTCGTGGAACGAGGCCACCGAGTCGAGGTAGGCGAGGTGGGCCGGCAAGTCGGTGCGGGCCATCCGGTCGATCGCACGCTGCACGTCGGCCGGCGGAAACAGCCGCAGCCAGCGTGCCACCCACGCCTGCCGCGCCACCAGCGCGTCGCGATAGGCGGCGGCCGCCGGCGTCGCCTCGTCATCGCCGCGTTGCTGCATGGCGTAGTACCACGCGGTCGAGTAGCGATCGGTGGGCACCGGCGCGCTCGCCCATTGCGGATAGCGGGCCACGAAGGGCGCCATCGTCTCCGGCACCGGGCGATCCCAACTGGCGTGGTACCCCTGCCGCTGCGCCACGGTCAGTTCGAGCGCCTCCGGTGTCGGATGACGCGCCGCGCCAGCCATCACCGCGAGCGCGGGTCCCACCACGACCAGCAGCACCCACACACCGAGGAGCACCAGCGCATTGACGTCGGATGGGCGCCCCAGCGTCGCCACGAGCATCGACACGCTCACCCACGCGAGGAGGTAGACCGCCATCAAGAGGATGAGTGTGGGAACGCGCGCATCCCACGGCGCGCCGGTCGCGAGCGGTGCCGCCACCACCACGGCACTGACGAGCGTGAGTAACACGGCGTAACGCGCACTCACCTTCGTCCCCAGCACCATCAGCGGCGCGGCTGGTTGGGCCTTCACGAGCGGCCAGGTGCCGGCTTCGCGCTCCCCCGAGATGAGATCGTGGCACAGCGCCACGACCAGCAACGGCACCAGGGCCACGAGCACGAAGGCGAAGTCGAAGGTGCCCAGCGCCGCCAGCAACGGGTTGGTCAGGTCGCCGTCATAGAGCTGGCCATGGAGCGCCAGCGCGCGCACCTTGAGATTGAACGAGCGCTGGTCGCGCTGGCCAATCGAGAGGGACGCCCACGACGACGGATGGTGGCGCGTATGGAAGGCCAGATAGTAGAGCTGGTCGCCGGCCGAGCCCGTCGCGGGCTGGTGCGCGAGCACCGCGGCGTGCTGCTCACCCTGCACCAGGTCGCTCTGTGCCAGCACACGTCGCTGGCGCTCGATTATCCGTTCGCCGTTGACGAGGGCCGCCGCCGCGGCGACCGCCCACACGGCCATGGCGGCCACGAGTGCGCGGCTGCGCAGCACGCGCAAGAGCTCGAGGCGGAACACCACGCCCATCACACTGCCTCCGGGCGCAGGCAGGCCGCGGCCGTGGCCAGGAAAGCCAGCCAGGCGGCCAGCGCGCCGACGCCCCCCGCCGACGCGTCGACGGCGACGCCCAGGGGCGGCGGGCGGTAGATGAACACGGGCGCGCCCTCCCAGTGGCCGGCATCGATGCGCTTGCGCGAGGGCGCCGCACTGCCGCCGCCGGTGCCCACGTAGCGATCCTCGGTCAGGGGCACCGCGTCGGCGTGCAGGCCATTCAAGTACCTGCACCAGGTCGTAGCGGTAGTCTTCCGCCTGGCGCTCGAAGTCGTTGGCGTGCGTCGTGCCGCCGCCCGACAGCGCCATCGACGCCAGCCGCATCGCCACGTATGGGCTGAGCACGCCGGTCAGCGCCACGCGCGCGTCCTGTCGGGCGAGCGCCGCCGCCACCCCGGCGCGGGCCTGGCGGTAGGCGTCGGTCGTCAGACGCTCGCCTTCCGCCATCAGGACGCCGTTGTAGTTGGTCGGCAGGTCCTCCACGCGGGCCACGCCCTGACGGGCGAGCACCTCGGCCTTGAAGGCGGTGAAGGTCGGGTCGTCCGGGTTGTGGCTGTCGCCGAGTGCGCGGGTGCGCCGCTCGACGTCGGCCTCGAACTCGGCCCGGGCCGGCAGGTCATGTGCCGAGGCGCCGAGCGCCGGCCCCACCCGCGGCACGACCACCCACAAGGCAAGCCACAGACTGAAGCAGTGTGACGGAGTGCAGGTGTGCGGCGAGGCGGCCTCGGGCGGCGAGGCGATCGAGCTCATCGAACGCGAGCGTCCCGATCTGACCTGGCTGGACCTCCAGATGCCGGAGATCGGCGGTCTCGATGTCGTCCGACGGTTGCCGACCGACCGTCTGCCGCTCGTGGCCTTCGTGACCGCCTTCGACGACTTCGCGGTCGAGGCCTTCGAGCTGAATGCCATCGACTACGTGCTCAAGCCGGCCGAGCGGTCGCGCGTGCAGGCCACGCTCGACCGAGCGCGGCTACGGTTGCAGCGGGCAGAACCGCCCGCGGTGCGGGCGGCGGCCCTCGCCAGCGCCGCCGCGACTTACGAGCAGAGCGCGCGGCGCTCGTATCTGGAGCGGGTGCCGGTGCGACGGCGGGACGAGGTCGTCATCCTGCCCGTCCGGCAGATTGCCTTCGTCCAGTCCGAAGGCGAGCTACTGCACATCACGACCGTCGCCAACGAACGCTACACCCTCACGCACCGCCTGCACGCCGTCGAGGCTCGACTGGACCCGCGCCGGTTCGTCCGGCTGGGCCGGGGCACGCTCGCCAATCTGGAGCTGATCGCGCGGGTGAGCCCCATGCCTGGCGGCACCTACACCGCAACGCTGTCGACCGGTCATCAATTGGCGGTCAGCCGGATCCAGTCGCGGGTCCTGCGGGAGACACTGCTCAAGTTGTAGCCGGTGCTGCTCGTGACGCGGCTTACCCAGAGTGGGCACGACACGGTCCGACGTATCCGCTGGACGGGGCCTGGGTGAGCGGATTGACCCGGTCCGGGTCTTGCACCTGGGACCGTGCCATGTCGTTGTCACTCGGTCGCCCACAATTCCTGGCAGCGCTGGTGTGTCTGTCCGCAGTCGTGCCGGGCGGATGCGCGAGTGCCCGGGTCAAGCTCGAACGCGGCCTGGTGCGGGTTGGCGTCGACCGGCCGGTGGCGTCGTGCATGGCCGAGCGGATGGCCGATCAGCTGTCACTCG
This sequence comes from uncultured Acidobacteriota bacterium, assembly GCA_963807405.1. Lineage (GTDB taxonomy): Bacteria > Acidobacteriota > Vicinamibacteria > Vicinamibacterales > UBA2999 > CADEFD01. Next base: position 221,459 of record CAWEBU010000003.1, read on the forward strand.
CGCAGCTGAGACGGATCGGCCAGCTGCGGCGGCTCGACGACGACATCGCCCGCGGCTTGACGCTCGACCGGTTCCTCGACGACCTCCGAGCCCTCGGCGATCCGGAGATTGTCGCGGTGACCGCGGCGGCGGGCGGCCTGTGCTGGGTGCTGCGCCCCCGCCTGTAGCAGCCACGATGCCCGACGAAGTCCGGGCATGACGGGCGCGGTGGTCAGGCCGCAGCCTGCGATCCCGGCCGGCGACCGAGGCGTCGATGCAGCAAGGCGAGGACGGCTGCCTCGGCTCGCGACAGCCTCGGCCCGGCTTCCTGGAGGCGTCCCATCATGCGCCCACGTAGCGCCGTGGCCAGGCTGCGATCGAGATAAGCGTCGAGAATCTCCGGATGGACGTAGCTGTTGCGGCAGACGGTGCGAGTGTTGCCCAACAACCTGGCCACCGTATCGATCGCCGTCTGGATGTTTCGGCTGGCGTGCGCCGGCGATTCGAACTGCGCCAGTTCGTCCAGCGCCTGTGCCGTCAGCACCGTGGCTGCCCACGTGCGGAAGTCCTTGGCCGAGAAGTCCTCACCAGTCGCCTCACGCAGGTAGCGATTGACATCAGCCGAACCGATGTCGCGCACACGATGCTGGTCGTCGACATACTGGAACAACTGGCTGCCTGGCAGGTCGCGGCATTGCCGCACCACCCGTGCGAGCCGGCGGTCGGCCAGCGCCACTTCGTGGACCTTGCCGCTCTTGCCGCGAAACCGGAAGCGGGCGGCCGTGGTCGACACCGTGGCATGACGGTCCAGCAGCGTGGTCAGCCCATACGACTGATTGTGGCGAGCGTACTCGTCGTTGCCGACTCGGATCAGGGTCAGCTCGAGCAACCGGATCACCGCCGCCAGCACCTTGCGTCGCGGCAGCCCGCGCGCCTGCAGGTCGCGGGCGACGCGGCGACGCAGTGCCGGCAGGTGTCTGGCGAACAGCAGCACGCGTTGGTACTTGGCTTCGGCACTCTGCGCGATCCAGGCCGGGTGATATCGGTGTTGCTTGCGGCCTCGGGCGTCACGGCCGGTGGCCTGCAGGTGTCCGGAGGCGGTCGGGCTGATCCAGACCTCGGTCCACGCCGGCGGGATCGCCAGTCGGGCGATCCGCCGAAGCACCGCCTGATCGGTGATGCGCCGCCCAGTCAGGCCGTAGTAGGCAAACCCGTGGCCGCGCTGACGTCTGGTCAGCCCGGGACTCGAGTCCTCGACGTGACGAAGCGATGCCCGAGCACGCGTGCGCTCCCTGGACGCCGGGCGCTTGTCGACGGCTGTACTCACCGCGGTCCGCATCACACCACCAGCCAGCGACGCTTCCAGCCCTTAGCGGCAGCGGTCCGCGATCACCTTGATGCTGGCGGCGGTGATGGTGGGAGGCGGAGGCATCTCACCCCCTTCTGTCGCTCCCGCCGGGGCAGACCCGGCGCCGGGCGCCGGCTGCGGCCCTCGAACCGCTCGCATCTCCTCGAGCGTACCGGTGATCGCCACCTGATGGTCGAGGTGCTGCGACAGCGTGATGGATGAGTCCCCGACCTTGACGAAGTACGACGCGTGCGCCGTACCGGGAGGCGGGTCGTCGCTGGCGGCGGCGGGTGCCTGCGCCCCGGACGCGGCGGCCGGCGGCACAGGGGCGGTGGAGGTCTCCGCGTCGGAGAGAATGAACACCTGGTCCTTGGGCCCGGTGGCGCTGGCCGACGGCGCTGGCCCCATCGTGAAGCTGTCCCACCTGGTGAGACAGCCGGTGATGGTGACCTGCCGCTCCACCTGCGTCATGCGCGGGGACGGTTGTGCCGGCACCTGGCCCTGTGCGACCGCGATCGTGCCGCAGGCCGCCATCGCTCCACAGACGACAAGAGTTGTGTGACGCATGCCCGTGCTCATTGCAGATCACGGGCCACATTCATGAGCGCCACGAGGCCGCCGGCACGGGCGCCGCTCGTCCAACCTGGGCAATCGCCTGGCCACAATGGGCAGATCAGTTTCACGACGATCCTGGCGATTGCGTTGCGCCGAACGCCGAAAGCCGGGGGCACGGCCCGTCCCTCCCCGTACAGGGAAGCCGGACGAAAGGAAGTGAACCATGGCACGCGATGAAGAACAGAAACTCTCGAACAGCCTCAACGCCCCGTCCGAGGCCGCCGCCAAGGCGGCCCTTTCACCACGAAAGGAGCCAGCAGCCGCGGCACAGCCGGATCCGATGGTGCCGCGAACGCCCGATCCGCGATGGGGGGTCGAGCACTGTTGCGTCCGTGAGTACTGGGCCGTCGTCGACCGCGACGCCAGCCTCGTGCGCGGCCGCAATGTCGTGCGTACGGCCCATCTGGCCACCGGCGTCTACGAGGTCTTCTTCACCGGCGATGTCAGCGATGGCGCCTTCGTGGCCACCATCGGACGACCCGGGATCGCGACCGAGCCCACCGGTGAAATCACCGTGGCGCTACGCTGCTGCCCGGGGTTCGGCGCGTTCACCCCGTTCGACGACAACAAGGGCGTGTGGATCCAGACCTTCGATTCCACCGGCAAGCCCCGGGACACGTCGTTCCACCTGATCGTGCTCACCCACTGACCCGCGTCCCCGGCTGCGGCCGCGCGGGCCCTGCCGCTATCGCCAGACTCGAGGACAACGCCGCGTGGGAGCCGGCCGGACCGCCGGCCCCATGCGCGCGGCAGGAGATGCCGCGACTACGTGGCTGTGCTCGCCGCTTGATCGCGCACGGGCTGACGGTGAATGGTCGCACTCGCACTGCCTCACCGGTTGCTGGCCGGTCGCGACTGCGACATGATGACGATGCCTTGGACGGGAGCGGTTGCAGGACGGCACCACTTGAAGGACGTCGAGTAGACGGGCGCAGCACGACGATTGCCATCATCGGTGGCGGCCTCGCCGGCCTCTGTGCCGCCCGGCGACTTCACGCCGAAGGACTGGACTTCGTCCTCGTTGAGGGTCGCGACCGCCTGGGGGGACGCATCCTCTCCGCCGACGAGACGGGTGCCGTATCCGAGGACGGGTTCGATTTGGGCCCGTCCTGGTTCTGGCCGCAGGCACAACCAGAGATCGCGGCGCTGGTGCAGGAACTCGGCTTGGCCCACTTCCCTCAGCACAGCGATGGCGATGTGCTCTTCGAGCGGATGTCAGGTGAGGCCCCCTTCCGATCTCGCGCCTCCGATCAGCCGTCACACTCGATGCGTCTCGCCGGCGGAACAGGCGCCCTGATCTCGGCGCTCGTCAAGGGCCTTCCGGCCGAGCGCGTGCTGACCGGCTCCCGAGTGACGCAGATGGCCCTCGGCCTTGCGGGCGTCACGCTGAGCACGCTGCGGTCGGACGGAAGCGCGGGCGGGCTTTCCGCCGATCGAGTGATTGCCGCCCTTCCGCCGCGCCTGCTTGCCGGGTTGACATTCTCTCCGGCCGTTGCCCCCGACACCATCCGCCGCTGGCAGGACACCGCCACCTGGATGGCGCCCCACGCCAAATTCTTCGCGATCTACGACCAGCCGTTCTGGCGTGAGGCCGGCTTCAGCGGCACTGCGCAGAGCCTGATCGGGCCGATGAGCGAAAGCCACGATGCGACCACGGCGTCGGGCAAGGCCGCGCTGTTTGGCTTTCTCGGCATCGGTGCCGACATGCGCGCGTCACTCGGCGAGGTGGCTGTCACCGAGGCCTGCCTCGCGCAGTTCGCGCGCCTCTATGGTCCCGACGCGTTGCGACCCCGCGCCACCCTCATCAAGGACTGGGCGGCCGACGCTCTGACGGCGACGGCGCAAGACCGAGCGACCGCCGGACATCCACATCTTTCTGCCGCGCCGTGGGTCACCGGCGCCTGGCAGGATCGGCTGTCGCTCTGCGCAAGCGAAACGAGTGGGACTGAGGCCGGCTTGATGGCAGGCGCGATCAGTGCCGGGCATCGTGCGGCGGCTGAGGCCATGCGGCCTCTGACCGGACCGGCCGAGCCGGGTGACCGCTACCGACGGTAGGGAGACGGCAGCGCTCGCGCGGGTGCCCCGCGACCCACCGGCGATTGCTCGAGAGGCCTGCCATCTTGCTGAAGGTCTACCGTTGGCCACTATCCTTGAGTCGTCTCCATCGCTCGATCGCTCGTCGGCGGACACGCGGATTCATGAGGGAGAGTGCACGGCCATGGGTCACAGCGATCGCATTGCAGGTGTCGTCAGGGCGACAGGCCGCGATCGCGCTGACCCTCCTCGCGTGGACCGCCGTCGTGGGCTATAAGTGCTCGCTGGGTGGTGGCACCGCGCGCCCGCGCCGGCCGCGACGGGCTTCTCGACCTGTGTCCAGGACATGGTCCGATGGGCACAGGCGCACGTGCAGAGTCGCCTCCTCGCCACGCGCCTCGGCTCCGAGTGGACGTACTGGCAAGCCGGCGGGCCCGACTTCCTCGTCATCGGGACGGCGATCCGCGAGGCCGTCGTTCCGCTGGTCGCCGGCTGGGCCGCGCGCCTGCCCAGGAGCTCAGCCGAAGGCCGCGCTCTCGGCGCGCAGCGCGAGCACGAGCCGGTCCAGTTCCCGGTGCGTGTTGTAGAGCGTGGGCGTGACGCGCACGGCCGCCCCGGCCTTGATGCCGCGACGGGCTACGGTGAGGATCTGGTGTCTGTCGAGCAGCACCTTCGCCATTCGCTGGGCGGCGGCGTAGTCACGAAACGCGGGCAGGCGGAAGCTCGTGACCGCGCCGTAGCGCGCGGGCTCCTCGGGGGTGAGGATCTGCATCCCGGGGATGTCGCGCACCCGCTCCACCCAGTACCGCCGCAGCGCCTGGAGGTGCTCCTGCTTCCGCCGGCCGCCGATACGGCGGTGGAACGCGATGGCCTTCGGGACCGTCATCGTGGCGGCGAAGTTCACGGTGCCGACGCTGGTGCGGCTGCGGGTGTCGTCAGCCGGGAACATCGTGCTGCCCATGCAGGGCTCGATGTCCTCCAGGCGCGACGGCCGGATCCAGATCGCGCCGGTGCCGATCGGCGCGCACAGCCATTTGTGCAGCGAGAAGCCGACGAAGTCGGCATCGAGGTCGGCGAGCGTGAAGTCCATGTGGCCGATGGTCTGCGCCGCGTCGACGATCGTATCGACGCCACGGGCGCGCGCCATCGCCACGATCTCCTTCACCGGCGTCACCAGGCCGGTCCGGTTGGAGAGATGCGTGACGAGCAGCAGCTTCAGGTTCGCCGGCGCGGCCTTCAGCTGGCGTTCGTACTCGGCGAGGACGTTGGCCGTCGAAGCGGGTTCGGGCATCGCGAAGGTCAGGACCTTCGCGCCGCGGCGGTGTTCGAGCGACGCCATCGCCTGCTGCATTTCGTCGTAGTCCAGATCCGCGTACATCACGGCGTCGCCCGGCGCCAGGCGCCCGTACTGCGTAATCAGGCACTGCAGCGCCTCGGTGCCGTTGCGCGCGAGCGCGAACTCGCCCGCCGGCGCGCCCATGAGGGCCGCGAGGTCCGTGCGCGCCTGCTCCATCGCCCCGGTGCGCTCCTGGCCTGGCATCGCGTCACGCACGAACACCACGTTGCGGCGGTTCAGGAAGCGCGAGTGCTCGACGTACTCGGCCTCGATCTCGCGCGGCATCGCGCCCCAATAGGCGTTCTCGAGGTTGGCGACACTGCGGTCGACGTCCCAGAGCCCGGGCAGCGACGCCAGGTCCATCTCCTCCTGAGCGTCGAGCCGCGCGGCGGCGAGCGCGCCGACGGTGCCGGCGACGAAGGTGCGACGGTCCATGGTCATGGGGCCCATCGTAGTCGAGGCCGTAGTGACCCAGCCGGCAGACAGCGGTGGCTGGTCGCACGCAGGCCGTGGCTCGAGACGCGGGTGGACAGCCGTCGCCGTACTCCCGGGTCCATGGCGAGGCTGTCCAGGCGCGTCAGGACGAAGGGAAGGCCCCGTCAGACGGCCGGGATCGCGATAGACTCGACGCATCGACGCCGCCCCGTCGGTGCGTGCCACCTGGCACCCCGGGACCCGTCACAGCCCGAGGTGTTGCGTGATCCATCGCGTCGCCGCCCTGACTATCACTCTCCTGTTCGCGTCTGTCATGTCGTCGTCCGCACAAGCGCCCCCGTCGCCAGACGACGACCGTCTGTGGACCGACTTCGTCACCTGGCTGGACACGGCGCCGCGCACCACGCAGGTGGCGAGCTACCTGGATCTCTACGCCGGGCATCTCGTGGAAACAGGCACCGCCCGCCCGATGGTGCCGGCCACCATGGCGCGCGTGCTCGCGCTGATGCGCGACCGCCCCGAGGCCTGGCGCCTGCTCTTCGACCGTCTATACACAACGCCAGGCGCGACGTTCCGCACCGAACCCACGGCACTGGTGGTGTCCACGATCGAGGGCCGGCAGCCGGGACGCGCGCTCGACGTGGGCATGGGACAGGGACGCAATGCCGTGTTTCTCGCGCTCAAGGGCTGGGACGTGACCGGCATCGACTTGTCGGAAGAAGGGCTCGCCGCGGCGCGCGCACAGGCGACCCGAGGCGGTGTGGCGCTGCACGCACTCAGGGCGGATGCCTCCACCTTCGACTACGGGGACGCCCAGTGGGACCTGATCGTCATCACTTACGGCCCGGCGTTCGTCGGTGACGCCCCGTTTGCCACGCGAGTGAAGAAGGCGCTGAAGCCGGGCGGGCTCCTGCTGATTGAAACATTTGCCTCCGATCGCACCGCCGCACTCCGCAAGCCCGTAGACCTCGACCCGGCGGAGCTTCTTCGCCTCTACGGCGACGACCTGCGCATCGTGCGTTTCGAAGACTTCGACGGCACGTCCGAGTGGGACCCGCAGGTGACGCGGCTCGTCCGCATGGTCGGTCAGAAGCGGAAGTAGGCCGGCCGTCTCGCTGACGTATCGCCGTCGGCGAGCTTCCGGACACGCGTGCGATGCATCAGGTCCAGACGATCGCCTTGAACATGCCGGTCGTCATGGTCTTCATGTCGAACGGCATCTTCGCGATCAACTTCGGGTCGTTCATCGCCGGGTCCGCCGGGATGACGAATCCGTCGACGTACTTGGCCATCGGTCAACTCCTCCTGCGTCGTCATCCGATCATGGCAATCCACCACCGCACACGTCGCTTCCCCGCCATCCGCGGCGGTTCCCACACCGTCAGGGTCGCACGCGTCCAAAGACAGCGCTCGACCTAGCAGCCATTCGCCACGCCAGAACCGCGAGCACGAGGCCGAGGCACGCGAACATGATGGCGTGACTCGTGAGCATGGCCGCGGCCGACGCGGCGACAGGCCCGGCCGCGCGCGACAGCTGCTGGGCACGGGCGAGTCGCCCGTTCATCCAGCCGACCTGATGGAGCGCGACGCGCGACTGCACCAGGTAGGGCCGCGCCAGGGTCGTGAGTCCGGCACCCGCGGCGAATGCCATTGTGCCGACGATTGCGGCGGCGGTCGTGGGCACCACGGCGACGCCGATGAGGCCCCCAGCCTGCAACACGAGACTGAGGACGAGCAGCGCGTCACCGGACAGACCCACGCGGCGGCTCAACATCAGCGCACGGCCGGGTAGTTGCATGACGCCGAACACCCCGCCCAGCAACGCGGCCGGCGCGGGCGGCAGTCCTCGCTCGCCGAGCGCCGGCACCAGATTGGCGATGAAGGATGCGCTGACGAAACTGGACATCCCGAAGACGAGCATCAGCACGCGGAAGTCGGCCGGCGGTGTGATGGCCGTGACCTCCACCTGCGGGCGTGGCACGATCGGGGATACCTTGGCGATCCGTCGCAGCGCGACGGCTGTCGTGGCGGTCGACGCACCCAGCAGGCCTGCCAGGATCGCCACGGCACCACGCCAGCCCATGACAGTCACGAGCCAGTCGGTCAGTGGCACGAACACCGTGCTGGCGAGTCCCCCATACAGGGTGACGATCGCCAGCGCCCGAAGCCGTGCCTCGGTCGAGCCGTGCGCGCGCGTCACGAGGGCGAACGCGGGCTCGTAGAGCGACGCGGCCATGCACACCCCGAGTCCGGCCCACGTGAAGTACAGCGTCAGCGGGCCAGGCGCCACGGCCAGGACGACCAGCAAGACCGTTCCGCCGATGCCCCCGCCGACGATGGCGCGCACGGCGTGGCCCCGGTCGCTCCATCGGCCGACCGTCGGCGCCAGCATCGCGGCGATGAACAGCGCGAGCGAGAACGCGCCGGTGACCACCCAGCCCGGCACGCCGAGCTCGTGCTGCAGCGGCACCAGCAGCACGGCGAAGGCGTAGTAGAGCGTCCCCCAGTTCACGAGCTGGCCGACACCGACGGCCGCGATGGCGGCGGCGGACATCCCGTGCCGTGGCGGCGTCGTCAGCAGCAGCCTCCCCCAGCGGCCGTCGCGGTGGGCTGGACGCGCGCGACCTCGACGGGCACCACCGGGGCGACGCCGCAGCACCTGGCGGCGCCGCCGTCCACCGCGTCCGTCGAACACACGCCTGTCTCCGGCAGCACGAGCTCGACGCGTCGAGCCGCGTCCCAGTCACCCGCGATGGCCGCCACGACGGACCGGGCCTGCTCATACCCCGTCATCATGAGGAACGTCGGGGCACGGCCGTAGCTCTTCATGCCGATCGCGTAGGCGTTCCCCTCCGGGTGGCGCAGTTCCTCGGCTCCGTGCGGACGCACGGTGCCGCAGCTATGCAGATTGGGATCGATGAGTGGCGCCAGGGCACGCGGGCTCTGCACCGCCGGATCGAGGTCGAGCCGCAGTTCGGACAGGATCGACCAGTCGGGTCGGAACCCGGTGGCGGCAATGATTTCGTCCACCGGACGCAGCGTGCGGGACTCCGCGCTGACGACCAGCCCGTCAGGTGTCCGCGTCACCGCGTCGAGGCGGAACCCGGTCACCAGGTCGAGCCGACCCGAAGCCAGCAGTCCCCGGATCCGCGCACCGAGCTTGCCACGCTCTTCGAGCTGATCGTTGCGGGCACCACCCAGCAACGAGCCAAGGGTGGTACGGCGCAGCGCCCACGTGATGTGCGTCGCGTCGTCCCTGGTCACCAGTTCTGCCAGATCCAAGAGCGCGTTCATGGCAGAGTGCCCGCTGCCGACGACCAGCACCCGCCGTCCGGCGTATCGGTGATAGTGAAGACCGCGAACGTCGGGGATGCCGTAGAAGACGTGATCGGCCGCCGCCCGCTCGCCGCGCGCCGGCAGGCCGGACGCGCCGAGCACACCCGGGGTGTCCAGCGTGCCCGACGCGTCGATGACCGCCGTGGCGAGGACGTCGTCGTCGCCGCCGTCGCTGGACACACGTACGAGGAACGGCGCCGTCTCGCGCCCGGCGTCCTTCATGAGATCGTGGTCCTGACGGCTGACGGCCGTCACGCGGCTGTTCGTACGGATGTGTCCCACCAGTTCCGGGACGGCGGCCAGCGGTTCGAGGTACTGCTCGACGATCTCGCGGCCGGTCGGGAACGCATCGCCATCCGGCCGCACCCAGCCGTGCCGCTCCAACAGGTCGGCTGCCGCAGCATCGACGTTGAACTTCCACGGCGAGAAGACACGGACGTGTCCCCACCGGCGGATGCCGGCTCCCACAGACGGACCCGCTTCCAGCACGAGGGGCGTGAGCCCTCGCGTCAGCGCGTGGGCGGCAGCCGCGAGGCCGACGGGACCGGCGCCGATGATGACGATAGGCAAGGTTGGAAGGTTCATCGGTCACTCTCCGTTGCAGCTGTCGGACACGGGGAGCCGCACAGCGAGACGCCGTCACGCTGGGGCCACGCGCCGGGAATGGCGGTATCGAGCCTCACCAGCGAGGCCAGGCGATGAGCGCCAGCACTGCCGGCGACCAGGGCGTTGCAGGGCGGGACCACGGCGTCGTCTCCCAGGAGACCAACGCAGGCGTGCGAGGCGGGGACCATCGGCGGCCTCCCTCTCAGCAGCAGGCTGACCGTGTCGGGGCCGGCGTCGCAGGCGCAGAGGCTGGTGCGCCGCACCCGCAGCCCGCCTCCCCGGCGGCTTTGACCTCCGCATCGCGAACGCAGCACGCCCCTGTGCCGGCGGGTGCGGGCCCGCCGCAACAGCCCGCGGCGGGCGTCCCGGCGGGATTCTTGGTAGCGTCTGGCGAGGTGAGCGACGAGTCGAGACGGAACATGGCGACCTCTTCGGCAGCGGACCGCGTCCATTCGCGGCCACGCTCCTGAAGACGACCGCGGCTGTCGATGGACGCAACCGAGCACGGCTCGCGGACCTGGTGCTGAAGCAGCCCCGCTCGGCCTACTTGGACACCTTTGGGTCGCTGCCCGCGGCGCACCTCGCCCGAGCCGTTGAGGCGGAGCTCCCGTTGCTGGTGTGGCAGCGGCAGCAAGTTCAAGACATGCCGCGGCCGCTGAGAGTCGTCGCCGACGACACCGTGTAGCGATTGTCGCCCGCCCGCCGGACGATTCCACGCGAGCCATTGCTGCGCTGTTCGATTCCGCAGACCCTCGGCGCTGAGGTCACCGCCAAGGGGCTGGGGTAGCGATGATCGTGGCCTCCGTGTGCTCGGCCGTGGTGGGTTTGACGAGTCGGCGCTCGCGGCGATCGCGGTCCAGGCACAGCGCTTGCTGCGCTGACGCCTTCGACCTCCCGTCGTTGGCCGCTAAGAGGCTACGAAGGGCAGGTGTTTCGAGTGCAGTGCGTGCGAGTGCTGCACATCACGATGACCGCCAGCGCAGAATGATCTGCTCGGCGAGGCCAGTCAGCTCTGAGGCGATGAGATCCGGGACGGGTACTCGCGCCGCGGGCAGCGGGGCGTTGTGAGGACGTGCGACCAGCGCGCCTCGCCAGCCTGCGGCCTGGGCGCCAATCGTGTCCCACAGATGACAGGCGACAAGGCACAGCTCGGACGGCTCGACATGCAGCTCCTCTGCGACGAGACGGTAGGTTGCCGCGGCCGGCTTGAATTGCCGCACCGCCTCCACACTGAAGAAGCGCTCGAAGAATCCGGCGAGCCCGGCGCGTTCCAGAGGTGTCGGGGACGACGCGCCGGCCGAGTTGGTCAGCGTCACGAGCCGAAATCCAGCATCGCGCAGGCGGCTGAGAGCCGGTACTGCGTCTGGATGCGAGGGCATCGTGTTCAGCCGTGCTTTCAGGTCGTCGATGTCGCTATCGACGATAGTCACCCCGTGGATCGACGCAACCATCCGCAGGGTTCCCGCAGCCAACTCGCCGAACGGCGTGTACAAGCCGGACAGCGTCATGGTTTGGGAATAGAGGATGAGTTGCGCAAACCACTCCCTCAGAACGGAGGCGTCCCCGAACACGCGAACGAACAGCGGCTCGAGCGCCACGATATCGAGGAGCGTTTCGTTCACATCGAAGACGACGACCGACACAGGTCGATCATTCGACATGGGGTGTCCTTTCTCGTTCCTTCTGCCGTTACGGACGACCGCGCCCGCTCGTTGACCCTTACGACCACCGCCCCGAAGAGCGGTGCGCCTCGGGCTCTGGCTGGCCGCCATGGTACTCATCGGCGGCGGCCTCGCCATCGGCTGGCTGCCGGGTCCAGGCGGCTTCCTTGCCGTTTTCGGCCTCGCTATCGTGGCGATGGAGTTTCGCTTCATGGCGGCGGTACTCGACCGGGTGGAGCGGCTCGGCCGCGATGCGTGGGCATGGCTGCGCGGGAAGACGAAGCCGGCGCGCCGACATTCGCCTGAATCGATATTCAATTTTCCTTAAGCGCCGCTGCAGGCGTCGTCGCGCACCCTAAAAGGCTCCTAACGGCCTCCTCCGGCGGGAACCGACCCGACACCGAGTCTCGTCCCCTGTAATCAAACCGAGCGTGGCACGTCACCACATGAGGAGGAGCACAGCCACCGACGCGATGAGCGCGCCGGGCGGCGACTCCGTTACATCAAGGCGAGAACAGATCATGTCCCTGCGTCCGCGTCGCTTCCTGTCATCCCTCCTGCTCCTGTCCGCGGTTGTCGGTCTCGCGACCTGGCTGGCGACATGGAAGGGGAACGCCCTTCATCAGGCCGAAGCCACTGTCGCTCAATCCGCCCGAGCCGGCCGAGGTCGTGACCGTCACGCCAGTACGGGCGGGAGAGACGCATCCCACGACTACCGCTATTGGCACCGTCCTGGCGCTTCGCTCGGTGACACTACGCAACGAGCTCGCCGGCACGGTGCGTGCGGTACATCTCGTACCGGGCGCGATCGTCGAGGCCGGCGCGGTGCTGGTCGCCATCGACGTCGCGGTCGAGCAGGCGGAGCTGGCCGCGCTCGAGGCCCGCGCGGCCCTGGCGGAGACGACACTGGCGCGCCTGGAGCGCCTCATCCGCGAGAGCGCCACGTCCGAGGCAACCGTCGACCAGGCCCGTGCGGAGCGCGATGTCGCCAGGGCCGAGATCGCACGCGCACAGGCCATCATCGAGCGTAAGACCATACGTGCGCCCTTCCGCGCCCGGGTCGGTCTGGCCGACGTGCACCCGGGCCAGTACCTCGAGGCCGGCACCGCGCTCAGCACGCTCCAGGCCGTCGGCAGTGCCGTGCACGTGGACTTCGCCGTCCCGCAGGCCGTCGCGGCGGGCCTGGGCCGGGGCCACACGGTGCTGGTGGCCGACGCGCCCGGCGAGCCCACCCGCCCCGCCCGCATTGTCGCCGTTGACGCGCGGGTGAACCCGGACACCCGGAACGCCACCGTGCGCGCCAGGCTCGAGGGATCGGCAATCGGACTGCCCGCGCCCGGCGCGTCCGTGCAGGTGAGCGTACCCACCGGCCGGCCAGAGCCCACACTCTTCATCCCTGCCAGCGCGCTAAGGACGGGGCCCGAGGGCGCTCACGTGTTCGTGGTGGCCGAGGCCGCCGAAGGGCAGCTCCGGGCCGCCGTTCGGCGCGTGGAGGCCGGGCCGCTGACGGGCGAGGAGGTGTTCATCACGCAGGGCCTCCAGGCCGGTGAACGGGTGGCCACCTCGGGTTCCTTCAAACTGCGTGACGGCGTGCTCGTCGCCGTCGCGGATGGGTCGCGCGCGTTGGCGCGGCAGTAGGGCGTGTCATGAAGTCCATCACGGATCTCTTCATCAGGCGGCCCGTCCTGGCCGTGGTCGTCAACCTCGTCCTCGTGCTGGTGGGCCTGCGATCGATCGCCGGTCTGCCGCTGCAGCAGTTTCCCCAGGTGGACAGCTCGTCGCTGGTCATCACGACGGCCTACTACGGCGCGAGCGCCGAGACCGTCCGCGGCTTCCTCACCACGCCGATCGAGCGCGTGGTGTCGGCCGTCGGCGGCGTCGACTACGTCGAGTCGAGCAGCCGCGCCGGTGTCAGCACGGTGACCGTGCGGCTCAAGCTCGACCACAGCCCCACGGCGGCACTGGCCGAGGTGAACGCTCGCCTCCAGCAGGTGCGGGCCGAGCTGCCCAACGAGGCCGAACCGCCCGTCATCGAGGTGCAGCGCGCCGACCGGCCGTACGCGTCGTTCTACGTCAGCTTCTCGTCACCGGAGCGCGACGTGCCCGAGGTGACCGATTACCTGCTGCGCACCGTGCAGCCGCAGCTGGCGACGCTCGAGGGCGTGCAGCGCGTCACCATCGAGGGCGGCCGCCTGCGATCCATGCGCGTCTGGATCGACCCCGACCGGCTGGCCGCGCTCGGGCTGGCGCCTGGCGACGTCTACGCCGCGCTTCGCCGCAACAACTACCTCGCCGCGGTCGGCCAGGCCAAGGGCGACCACGTGCAGGTCAACCTGCTCGCCAACACCGACCTCCGCTCGGTCCCCGAGTTCGAGAGCCTGATCGTCGTGCAGCGCGACGACGCCGTCGTGCGGCTGCGCGACGTCGCCCGCGTGGAGCTGGGCGCCGAGGAGCCGGACATGGTGGCCAAGTACAACCGCACCGAGGGCGTCTACCTCGGCATCTGGCCGCTGGTCGGGTCCAACGAGATCGCGGTCGCCAGCCGGCTGCGCGCCGAGATGGACCGCATCCGGCCGACGCTGCCCGCCGACATGGACATGCGCCTGGTCTGGGACGGCACGATGTTCATGCGCAACGCGCTGGAGGAGATCAGCAAGACGCTGGTCGAGACCGTCCTCATCGTCGGCTTCGTCGTGTTCCTGTTCGTCGGCTCGGTGCGCACGGCGCTGGTGCCGCTGGTGGCCATGCCGATCTCGCTCATCGGGACGGCCGGCATCATGGCGGCGCTCGGCTTCAGCCTGAACCTGCTGACGATCCTCGCGGTGGTGCTCTCGGTGGGCCTCGTGGTGGACGACGCGATCGTCGTGGTCGAGAACGTCGAGCGCCACGTGCGGTCGGGGAAGACGCCGATCGAGGCGGCACTGGTCGGCGCCCGCGAGCTGGTCGGGCCGGTCATCGCCATGACCATCACGCTGGCGGCGGTCTACACCCCGATCGCCTTCCAGGGCGGGCTCACCGGTTCGCTGTTCCTGGAGTTCGCGATCACGCTGGCGGCGGCCGTGGTGCTGTCGGGCGTGGTGGCGGTGACCCTGTCGCCGGTGATGAGCGCGCACTTCGTCGACCCGCACGGGCGCGAGACGCGGCTCACGTCGGTCGTCAACCGCGTGTTCGACCGCGTGCGCCGTCTCTACGCGCGGCTGCTCGACGGCGCGCTCGACATCCGCTGGGCCGTCGCGGCCGCCGCGCTCGTCGTGGCGGTGTCGGCCTGGCCTCTGTATCTCTACTCGCAGAGCGAGTTGGCCCCGGTCGAGGACCAGAGCCACATCACGATGTTCTTCGAGGCGGCGCCGGACGCGTCGCTCCCGGCCGTGAACCGCGACTCGCGCGACGTGGTGGCGGCGGTCACCGCGCTTTCCCGAGGCCCGGTTCATGTGGTCGCTCTCGGCCGCGTGGGGCGGCGTCGGCGGCCTGGTCACGCAGCGACTGGCGCGAGCGTTCGCGCTCGACCGAGGAGATGTACGGCGAGGTCTTCGGCGCCGTGTCGCAGGTGCCCGGGCTGCGCGTGTTCCCGCGCCTCGACCCGCCGCTGCCGACGCCCGGCCAGTACGACGTCGAGCTGGTGCTGCAGAGCGCGGCGCCGCCGCGAGCAGATGCTCGAGACGGCCGGCGCCGTGCTCCAGGCCGGCTGGCAGAGCGGGAAGTTCCTGTACGTCGACACCGACCTGAAGATCGACCTGCCGGAGGCGCGGGTCGTGCTCGATCGCCAGCGCATTGCCGATCTCGGCCTCGACCTGTCGGGCGTCGCCCAGGAGCTCGGCACGCTCTTCGGCGGACGCTACGTGAACCACTTCAACTACTTCGACCGCAGCTACAAGGTGATCCCGCAGATCGGCGAAGCGGACCGCGCGTCGGTGGCCCCGCTGCTCGACCTGAAGATCCGGACGCCCGCTGGGGCGCTCGTGCCGGTGTCGACCTTCGCGCGCGTCGAGACCACCGCCGCGCCGCGGGTGCTCAACCGCTTCCAGCAGCAGAACGCCGTCCGCATCTTCGGCGGCGTCAAGCCCGGCGTGACCAAGGAGGAGGCCCTCGTGGTGCTGGAGCAGGCGGCGGCCGCGGCGCCGGGGCCGCCGGTCACCATCGACCATGCCGGCGAGTCGCGCCAGATCCGGCGCGAGGGCTCGGCGCTGGCCGTCACGCTCGGCTTCGCCGTCGTCCTCATCTACCTGGTGCTCGCCGCGCAGTTCCACAGCTTCCGCGATCCGTTGATCGTGCTGCTCGGGTCGGTGCCGCTGGCGACGTCCGGCGCGCTGCTCGTCACCTTCCTCGACCTGACGACCATCAACATCTACTCGCAGGTCGGGCTCATCACGCTGGTCGGGCTCGTCGCCAAGAACGGCATCCTGATCGTGGAGTTCGCCAACACGCTGCAGGAGCGGGGGCACGAGAAGATGGCGGCCATTCGCGAGGCCGCGCTCACCCGGCTGCGGCCCGTGCTGATGACCTCGGCGGCGACCGTGCTCGGCCACTTCCCGCTGGTGCTCGTCAGCGGCCCGGGCGCCGAGGCGCGTAACAGCATCGGCCTGGTCCTGGTCACCGGCATGACCGTGGGTACCGTGTTCACGCTGTTCGTCGTGCCGGTGTTCTATGCGCTGCTGGCCGCGCGGCACCAGGCCGAGCCGGTGGCGGCCGAGGTACCCGCCGGCGGGCGCGGCCACGGGGCGCTGGTGACGGGCGCGCGCGCCACCGTGGCGCTCCTGGTGGCGGCGCTCGTGACCGGATGCGCCGTGCGAACGCCGTACGCGGCGCCTGAGACCCAGCCGCCGGTGCTGCGGCAGGCCGACGCCGCACATTTCACCGCGGCTGCCTACGACCCGCGGTGGTGGAAGGAGTTCGACGACCCGGTGCTGGCCGAGCTCGAGGACGCGGCCCTGGCCGCCAACGTCGACCTGCGCGTTGCCGTCGCCCGCGTGGAGCAGGCGCGGGCGCTCTTCGACGACATCAACCGCGACCGCTACCCGCAGGTCACGGTCGGCAGCAGCGTCGAGCGGCGGGAGCAGGCCTTCCCCGGCTTTACCGATGGCCGCGTTCGTGCCACGACCTATCGCGCCGGCTTCGACGTGTTCTGGGAGCTCGACGTGTTCGGCGCCGTGCGGTCGGGCATTCGGGCCGGCGCGGCGACCGCCGAGGCGTTCGAGGCCTCGCTCGCCGACGCCCAGGTCATCGTGGCCGCCGACGTGGCGCGGCGGTACTTCGAGCTGCGCGGGCTGCAGCGGCAACTGGCCGTGGCCGAGCGCAGCCTCGCCAACCAGCGCGAGACGCTCCGGCTGACCGAGGCCCGGCGCGCGGCCGGCGTGGGCGAGGAACAGAACGTCGCCAGCGCGGCGGCGCGCGTGGCCGCCATCGACGCCAGCCTGCCGCCGATCCACGCGGCGATTGCTGAGCGGGAGCATGCGCTGGCCGTGCTGGCAGGCAAGCGACCAGGGGAGCTGGGCATCATCCTGGCGCCCAGGGACTATCCGCCGCTGGCCAGGGCCCTGCCGATTGGCGAGGTGGCCGACCTGCTGCACCGGCGCCCTGACGTCCGGCGGGCCGAACGCACCTTGGCCGCGGCCGCAGCCCGCGAGGGGGTGGCGGCCGCCGATCTCTACCCGAGGATTTCGGTCACGGGATTCCTCGGCATGCTGGCCGGGCGCGGCAGCCTGTTCGGCCGATCCGAGTCGCGGGCGTGGGCGGTGGCCCCGGCGCTGTCGTGGGCGGGCTTCGACCTGGGCAGCGCCCGGGCGCGGCTGCGCGGTGCCGAGGCCGGCACGCGCGAGGCGCTGGCGCTCTACGACCAGGCCGTGCTGCGGGCCCTGGAGGAGACCGAGAACTCCTTCGCCGCCTATCGCGCGAGGCAGGAGCGGCTGGTCCGGCTGGTGGAGCAGGCGAGCGAGAGCACGCGGGCGGCCTCGATTGCCCGCGTGCGCTATCGCGAGGGCCTCGCCGACTTCCTCGAGCTGCTCGATGCCGAGCGCGTGCAACTCGACGCCGAGCAGGGGGTGGCCGCCGCCGAGGCCGACGTCTTCACGGGCGTCGTCGGCGTGTATCGCGCCCTGGGTGGCGCCACGGTGCTCGAGCCCTGATGTGAGGGACAACGCCGTCATCGCCGATGCGATCTGGCTTCTCGACGTCAACAGGCACGAGGCATCCGGCGCCGGCGGTGGGATCTCGTAGTATCTGTGCATGCTCGAGACGTTTTCCACGTGGCCCGTCGTGTGGCAGGCGCTCGCGGCCACGACCTTTACCTGGGGGCTGACGGCCATCGGCGCTGGAGCCGTCTTCTTCTTCAAGGATGTCAGCCCCAAGGCGCTCGATGCCGCGCTCGGCTTCACCGCCGGCGTCATGATTGCGGCGAGCTTCTGGTCGCTGCTCAATCCTGCCATCGCCCTCGCCGAGGAGATGGGCATGGTCAAGTGGGTCCCGCCACTCGTCGGCTTCATGGCCGGTGCGTTGTCCATGCGACTCGTCGACTACCTGCTCCCGCACGTGCATCTGTTCGGCCAGATGGAGGAGGCGGAGGGCGTCAAGACGCGGTGGCGGAAGACCACCTTGCTGGTGCTCGCGATCACGCTCCACAACATTCCGGAAGGGCTCGCGATCGGCGTGGCGTTCGGTGCGGTCGCGGCCGGTTTCGATTCCGCCAGCTTCTCGGCCGCCGTCGCGCTGGCGATCGGCATCGGCATTCAGAACTTTCCTGAAGGCACTGCGGTAGCCGTCCCGCTCCGGCGCGAGGGACTGTCGCGCGTGAAGGCCTGGTGGTACGGTCAGCTCTCGGCCACCGTCGAGCCGGTCGCGGCCGTCATCGGCGCACTCGCGGTGGTGTCCATGCGGCCGATCCTGCCGTATGCGCTGGCATTTGCGGCCGGCGCCATGATCTTCGTCGTCGTCGAAGAAGTCATTCCGGAGTCGCAGCGCGGCGGCAATAGCGACCTGGCCACGCTGGGCGCGATGGTGGGCTTCGCCGTGATGATGACGCTCGACGTCGCACTGGGGTAGCCCACACGTTGGGATGCAGACCGTCCAGGACGTGCCTCGGTCCCTTCACGCTGACGGAAAGGCGGGCGGGCAACTACTGGCGCCTGGCGGTGCGCATCGCGCTCGGTGCCTCGAGACGTGGCGTGGCTGGTGGTGCGCCTTGCCGGCTCGGCGCGCCACCCGCACGGAACCGCTCGCCGCACTCAGGTTCGACTAGCGCACGCGCGTGGCCACGACCCACTCGGCGGAGCACGCCGGCGGCGTCGTCCAGCGTCAGGGGGTGGCGAGCGCCTTGCGGATCGCCTCGACGGCCAGCTTCGCGCGGAGTTCGACGAGCTTGCGGCCATTGGCGACCGTGGTCTCGAGCGGCAGCAGCGACTGGCCGTTGATCGACGCCTTGCCGGCGCCGCGCCGCTCCTCGAACCGGATCTTTCCGGGATCGACGGTGGCGATGATGGCATTCACGCTGTAGTCGTCGTGGATGCCTTCGTCCACTGTCTTCGGCACGCCGAGTGACGCCCACGCCGCATCGGCCGCTTCCCAACTCGCGTAGTACTCAGGGATGAAGTGGATGGTGGTCTTCCCGCCCGCCCAGGTCGCCGCCAGCTTCTTCGCCACGTTGGCCAGGCCGCGCTGGTTGCCGCCGCTGTCACCGATCAGCACGACGTGCTCGAAGCCGTTGGCCTTGAGACTCTCGGCCTCGTCCTCGATCAGCGCTTCGTAGGTCTCGGGACGGAGTTGCAGGGTGCCGGGCGTCGCAGACGTGCCGCCAGGTTCGAAGGGAATCAGCGGCGCCACCAGCGCCGTGCCCAGGCTGCGGGCGATCGCTTCGGCGGTCGCGCGCAGGACGTAGACGTGCTTGCCGGTGGGCACGTACGGACCGTTCTGTTCGGTGCTGCCGGCAGCGATGAGGGCCGTGGTCTTGCCCGCCGCCATCGCGTCGCGCACCTCCATCCAGGTCAGCTCTTCGATCCACACACTGTCGCGGGCGGGAATCGGCCGCGGCGTGGTCAGGTCGAAGGCGCGACGCTGCGGGCGCGGCGCCCCTGGTGGCTGTTGCGCCGCAGCCACCGTGCCAAGCGCCAGCGCGACGCACATTCCGACCGACAACCCTCGCACCGTCATTTCTCGCTCCTTGCAGGCGTGCCGCCGTCGCCACGGCGGCGCTCACGTGGTGGCATTGTGTCATGAGGCGGCTGGCCGCGCGATCCGCGCCTCACAGCGAATCGCCAGGCGGAAGCAGCAGACGCTCTCGCCGGCGTCCACCACGCGGAAGCGGTTGCGCCTGACACGACTTGCGGTTCAAGATGAGGCGCGCGCGGCGCGTCAGCCGGCATCACGGGCCCTCACATGAACATCGCACTCGTTCTCGTGTTCCTCGCTGTCACGGTCAGTTCTCTGCACGCGCAGGTGCTCACGCCCTCGCAACAGTACGCGCGCGATGTCTACAAGGAGGTCATCGAGCACAACAGCGTCAACATCGGCGGAGACACCACCGCGGTCGCCAACGCGATTGCCACGCGCTTTCGGGACGCAGGCTTCGCGGATCAGGACATCTTTCTCGGCGGCGTGTGAGGGCGGCGGCTCCCACATCGCTGTTCCGGAGGCCGAGGATTCTCAGACGGGCCTTCTGACCCGCACCTTTGTCGGCGTCGCTGTCACCAGACAGCCGGACCACGTGTCGACCGCTTCGGTCCGAAACAGACTCGCGACCCTCTCCTGCAAGGCGATGCGACCAGGCTGCGGAAGCCGGACCAATAGCAGACCGTGGTGGGTCCCTGGCGCGTACTTGCGGGCGTCCGAGAAGTCGAGATCCTGGGTCACCACGAATCGGCCGTCCGCTTGTGCCGTGCGCCACACGACGTCGTCGTCCTGACCGCCGATACCCTCAGCCGGCACGGTATCGACCTCGTGCCCGAGGGCTGCCAGGAGCGGCACCAGCCCGGCCGGAAGGTTCTCGTCGAGCTTGATCCTCACCGCACGTGGGCCGCGGCGACTGGGCAGATCCTCCTGCGCCGAAGCTGCGGCAAACGCGATCGCTGCGCGGACGTCTGCCTCGGTGAGCGTCGGGAAATCTCTGAGGATTTCGGCGGTCGTCGCACCCTCGGCGAGGCTGGCGAGGACAGTCCGGAGCGTGACTCTCGTACCCTTGATGACGGCTTCTCCGCCGGCGACATTCGCGCGTCGCTCGATTCGCTCGTTGTAGTTCATCACCAGTGCCTCAGCGGCCATTCTA
This sequence comes from uncultured Acidobacteriota bacterium, assembly GCA_963807405.1. Classification (GTDB taxonomy): domain Bacteria; phylum Acidobacteriota; class Vicinamibacteria; order Vicinamibacterales; family UBA2999; genus CADEFD01. Next base: position 242,059 of record CAWEBU010000003.1, read on the forward strand.
CGCCCGCGCCACCACTTCGACTCCCTCACGGTTCGTTGGGCGAGGTCTTGCCCGTCGTGGGTGCAAAGTGCACTCACGTGGCTATGGAAAGAACCCATGTGGCCGAAACGCGCCTGTTTCCGCTCGTCAGAGGCAAAGATCGAGGCAACTTTCGGCGGCATTGCCAGCGATCGCCCACGAGAACCCGCTAGGCATGGCTAAATGGTTAAAAACAAAGGATCAGGAAATTGGCGGAGAGGGTGGGATTCGTGCCAAGTCACGACGGCTGGAAGCCGTCGTGCGATGCCTGAGGACCACCCGACCGCCAAGGCCGAGCAAAGCGAGGATTTGGCGGAGAGGGTGGGATTCGAACCCACGTGCCCTTGCGGACAAGACGCTTTCGAGGCGCCCCCGTTACGACCACTTCGGTACCTCTCCGCTGGGGTAGGACCGCGTTTTCCGGTTGGCCGGAAACCGTGATTATAGCGGGTTCAGGGGGCCGCGTCGACCTTCTGGCGCGCCTCTGGCCTCGGCGGCCGCGCCTCGCGCCCTGCTTCGCAACCGCCCGCGGAACGTCGGCTGGTCCGGCCGGGCCTCCGTCGCCTACGCCCGGCGCTCGCGGAAGAACGTCCGCATCACGTCGCGGCAGTCGTCCGCCAGCACGCCTCCCACCGCCGCCAGGCGATGGTTCAGCCCCGGCGTCTCGTGGGCCGCGGTGGCCGATCCCAGGGCACCGGCCCGCGGTTCGGGCGCGCCGTAGACCACCGTGGCGATGCGCGCGTGCACCATCGCCCCCACGCACATCAGGCACGGCTCGACGGTCACGATGAGGGTGGCGCCCGGCAGACGGTAGTTGCGCACGTGGCGGGCGGCCGCCCGCAGGGCCACGATCTCGGCATGCGCGGTGGGATCGCTCGTGGCGATCGGCTGGTTCCAGCCCTCGCCCACCACCTCGCCGTTCACGACCACCAGCGCGCCCACCGGCACTTCCCCGCTCTCGCCGGCCCGGGCGGCCAGCGCCAGGGCGCGACGCATCCAGGTCTCGTGCCCGGACGCCGGCTCGCTCACTCCACCACCACGACCGGCTCGTCCGGCTCGCGACGCGTCATGGCGTCGATGAGGTTGCCGGTGATGACGAGCACGATCGGCCCGAGCACGATGCCGACGAAGCCGAACGCCGACACGCCGCCGAGCAGGCCGATGAAGACGACGAGCCCGCTGGCGGACGTGCGCCCGGCCAGCAGCAGCGGCCGCAACACGTTGTCCACCGACGCCAGCACGGCGCCGCACAACCCCGTCATCAGCAGGGCGCGTCCGAGGTCGCCCGAGAAGAAGAGCCACGCCGCCACCGGCACCCAGACGATCGTGGAGCCCACCACCGGCAGCAGCGAGCAGATGGCGATCGCCGCGCCCCACACCGCTGGCGCCGGCAGGCCGAGCACCCAGAAGACGAGCCCGCCGATGACGCCCTGCACGAACGCGACGATCAAGCCGGCGCCCACGCTCGCCACCACGAGTTCCCACGTGTCGTGCATCAGCCGTTCGCGCTCGACTTCGGAGAACGGCAGCAGCTGACGGACGGCATCGCCGAACGCCTTGCCGTCGCGCAGGAAGAAGAACAGCGCGAACAGCATCACGAGCATGCTGCCCAGCGTGGCCAGCACGTTGGCCACGATCGAGCCGGCGCCGCCCACCACGAACGACGGCGGCGGAGCGCGCCCCCTCGGCGATGAGCGACACCGGGTCGGGCGGCAGCGGGAAGGGCACGCGGGCGGTCACACTCGCCCACAAGCGCAGGAGCTGCTCCGGGGTCGTGTCCGACAGGCCGTTCACGTACTCGAGGGCGGTCGGCACCTGCTCGCCGATCACGGCGGCGAGGAACACGGCCGGCGTGATGATCAGCAGGGCCGCCAGGAACGTCGTGGCCAGTGCCGCATTGCTCCGTCCCAGGGTGATGCGGAAGTGCATGTAGACGGGCCGCAGCGTCATCGCCAGAATGGCGGCCCAGGAAAGCGGCGCCAGGAACGGCCAGATGATCTGCATGGTCAGATAGCCCATGCCGATGAGCACCCCGTAGAACACCAGCTCGGTGAAGAGCTCGCGCGTCGTACCGAGTGGCCATCACGAAATCCGATTGGGCCGGCGTACAGCCGGACCCCACGCCGATGAACTGACAGCCATCTACGCAGCTTAGCGCAGTGGCCGCCGTTTCATGCGGCCGGGACCGCTGTGCCGGAGGACCTCGAGCGCGTCGCTAGGGGACCAGGATGACCAGCTCGTTGCTGACCGGACTCACGCCACCGGCGCCGATGGCACGGACGCGGACGTAATAGAGCCCGGCCGGCACCGTGGCCGTGCTGAGGCTGGTGGCGGCCACCGGCACCGAGGCGAGGTCAGAGAGGCCGGGCCCCGAGCCGGCTTCGAGCCGGTAGCTGAACGGACCCGTGCCGATCGACGGGGCGGCCCACGAGAAGCTGAGCGTTCCGCCCGTCCGGGCGACTTCCAGCCCATACGGCGCCACCGGCGGCACCACGGGGGTGCCGACGACGACGACGGTCTCGGCTGACGGCGCGCCCATGCCGCACGCGTTCACGGCGAACAGGCGCAGGAAGAAGGCGCCAGTGGGCGCCGTGGTGGAGAACGTGGTGCCGGCGCCGAGGTCGGTCACGCCGAACTCGCTGCCGCCGCTCGTCGTGCCGATGACCACGCGGTAGCTCGAGACGATCGACTGCGGCGCCGCGCCCCAGGCCAGCGCCACCGTGCTGCCCGTCACCGTGGCCGTCAGATCCACGGGAGGCGCCGGGGGCGCCGTGCAGCCGGCCGCGCCGACGACGAAGGCCTGTTCGCTGGTGACGCCGCTCACGCCGGCGCCGCTCTGCGACCGCATTCGGAAGTAGTAGGTGCCGGGGGCGAGACCAGCCGTCGCGATGGTGGTGGCCGATGTGCTCGTGGCCACCCGCGCGATGTTCGACGACCCGGGCCCCGTGCCCGCCTCGATGACGTAGCTCGACGGCCGGGCGCCCAGCGGCGGCGCGCCCCAGTCGAGCGTGAGCGCCGAGCCGCGCACCGTGGCTCGCGGCGTGGTTGGCGGCGCCGGCACACCAGGCAGGGCCGCCTCGGGATAGAGAACCGCGCCGATGTAGAGCGAGTTGAGGTCGTAGAGCAGCCCGCCGAAGAGCACGGCCGTGTCAGACGCATCGATGACCGACACCGAGCCGCCGGACACGTCGAGGGGCCTCCAGCTACGCAGCGCACCGCCGGCCGGCAGCGCGTCCACCATGGCGATGCCGGGACGCGACGATCCGCCGACCGAGCCGAACCCACCGGCGAGGTAGACGTCGTCGTCGAAGGCATCGATGTCGTAGACCGGCCCACCCACGTTGGGATTCCAGCCGAGCAGCGAGCCGTCGTCGATGGCCCCGGGCGCGGCCTTCACGGCCGCCGCGTTGCTGCGCGAGCTGCCGTTGACCATCGAGAAGTTGCCGCCGAAGAACACCGTGTCCCCGAGCACGTCGACGCGAATCACGGACGCGCCCGAGCCGGAGACCGTCGGCGCGAACGAGGCCTCGGCCGTGCCGAGCGTGGTGTCCACGGCCGCCAGACGCTGGCGGGTGGCGCCGCCCACTGAGGCGAAGTCGCCGCCGAGATAGACGCGGTTGCCCACCACGAACAGGGTCTCCACGGTGGCATCGGCGGCCGGGTTCCACGGCCGGATGGTGCCATCCACGCCCACCGCCGCCGCGCGCAGGCGGCTCGTCGAGTCCTTGATGTGCAGGAACTCGCCCACGAAGTAGACGGTGTCGTTCAGCACCATCAGCCCGTTGACGCGCTGATTGGGACTGGCCGTCCACGGCAGCACCACCCCGGTCACGCCGTCGAGGGCCGCCAGGTGGCTGCGCGAGGTGCCGCCGATGGTCGAGAAGTCGCCGCCGATGAAGAGCGTGGACTCATGGATGTCCAGCGCCCGGACCCAGCCGTTGGCGCCGGGATTCCAGTTGAGCAGGCCGCCGCTGCTCAGATCGACGGCCGCGAGGTTCTGCCGCGCCACCGCGCCGAAGTAGTGGAAGGCGCCGCCCGCGAACACCGTGCCGGCGGCATCGACGTGCAGCAGGTCGGCACTCGTGTCGAGCGAGGGATTCCACGACAGCACGACGTCGGTCGTGACGGTCGTGTCGAGCGCCGCCAGGCGCAGCCGCCCGGTGCCGCCGATCTCGGTGAAGTGGCCGGCCGCCACGAGCGTGGTGCCGAAGAGGCCGATCTGCTCGACGGTGCCGTTGGCCCCAGGATTCCAGGTCGAGGCGAGGCCGGTGGCGGCATCGAGTTGCGCCAGCCGGCCGCGCGACGCGCCGCCGAGTTGCGTGAAGGTGCCGGCGGCGAACAGGTTGGTGCCGGCCACGACCACCGAGGTGACGTTGCCGTTGCCCTGGGCGTTGAAGCCAGCGACGGCGGTGCCGGTCGTGCCGTCCAGGCGCGCCACGCCGCGGCGCGACAGTCCACCCGCGTTGGTGAATTCGCCCGCCACGACGAGGTCGGCGCCGATTGGCGCGAGTGCCGCCACCCGGCCATCGGCCGAGCCGGTGAAGGTGCCGAGGTGGGCGCCGCTCGTGGCATCGACGGCCGCGAGGTTCTGTTGCGCGGTGCCGCTCGCCGTCGTGAACGCGCCGCCGACGATGACGCGGCCGGCGTTCACGAGCAGGGCACGCACCGACGGAGTGCTGCCGCCGGAGAAGGCCGGCACGAAGGTGGTGTCGAGCGCGCCGGTGGCGGCATCGATCCGTACCAGGCGCTCGCGCGACGTGCTGTTGAACATGGTGAAGTCGCCACCGACGTAGACGGTGGCGCCGGACACGGCCAGCGCCCGCACGGTGCTGCTGGCGGAGCCTGTGAAGGCGACGTCGACGGTGCCGTCGGCGAGCAGCTTGACGAGGCGGGTGCGCGCGGCGCCGTTCACCTGCGTGAACTCGCCGCCGACCAGCCAACCGCCGCCGGGGAGCGCCACCACGGCGCGGACCCGCCCGTTCAGGTCCAGGCGCGGCAGCACTGGCGTGGCCGAACTGGCCGAGAACGCGGCGAACCCGAACACGAGGTTGGGCGAGGGGGCCACCGAGTTGAACGAGCCGCCGACGTAGGCGATGTTCCCGGAACGCGCGACCTCACTGACGATGCCGTTGACAGCCCAGCCGAGCGTGGAGGTGGTGACCGGATCGGCATACGACGGCACGACGAGACCGGCGGCGAGCGCGGCACTGAGAATGGAGGAGCGAAGGCGCAGGCTGGGCATGAGCGGAGGGATAGCAAGCCGGAGGCCACCCGCGACCTGCCTGATCCTTCGCACAATCCGGCCGGTCCCGGGGACCGGACACACGATCCCGTCAGCGTCCCGTCAGATCCGTGATGCCCTGGCCGCGTGGCCGACAGGGCGCCGCGCGCCTACCCGCGAGGCTGCGGCACGATGCGGATGTACGGCCGGGGCGACTTCCAGCCGTCCGGATAGATGGTCTTCGCCTCGTCGTCGGAGACCGAGCCCGAGATGATCACGTCATCGCCGTGCTGCCAGTTCACCGGGGTGGCCACGCGATGCCTGGCCGTGAGCTGCAGCGAGTCCAGCACGCGCAGCACCTCGTCGAAGTTGCGGCCGGTGGTCATCGGATACGCGAACAGGAGCTTGACCTTCTTGTCCGGACCGATGATGAAGACCGTGCGCACCGTCTGGTTGTCGGCAGCGGTGCGACCCTCACTCGACTCACCGGAGCCGGCGGGCAGCATGCCGTAGAGCTTCGACACATGCAGGTCGGTGTCGCCGATCATCGGGAAGTTCGGCGCGTGGCCCTGCGTGTCGCGGATGTCTTCGGCCCACTTGGCGTGCCGGTCCGCCGGGTCGACGCTGAGCCCGATCACCTTGGTGTGACGCTTGTCGAATTCCGGCTTGAGCTTGGCCATGTAGCCGAGCTCGGTCGTGCACACCGGCGTGAAGTCCTTGGGATGGGAAAACAGCATCGCCCACGAATCGCCGATCCAGTCGTGGAACTTGATGCGGCCTTCCGTGGTGTCGGCCTCGAAATCCGGTGCGATCTGTCCGAGTTGCAGTGCCATGGGTGCCTCCGTGCGGCCGGCATGGGCGGGGGCACGCCGAACGAGGCCGCTGCGAGAGTCTAGCGCGGGACGGCCACGCCCGGCCACGGCCGACTCCGGGACGGGGACGGCGCGCGTAGAATGGCCGGGAGCCCCGAGACCCATCGTCCATGCCACCCACCATCCTCGGACTGCACCACGTCACGGCCACCGTGAACGACGCCCAGGCCGATCTCGACTTCTGTCTCGACCGGCTCGGACTGCGGCTCGTGAAGAAGACGGTCAACTTCGACAACCATCACGTCTACCACTTCTATTACGGCGACGAGCGCGGCACGCCGGGCACCATCTGGACGACCTTTCCCTACAAGGGCCACGGGGTGCCGGCCGGCACCATCGGCGCCGGCCAGGTCACGGCGACGTCGTTCTCCGTGCCGGCGTCGTCGCTGGACGACTGGCAGGCGCGCCTGACGGCGGCGGGACTCGCGCCCACTGGCGGCGACCTCAGGTTCGAGGAGCGGACGCTCACGATGCGCGACCCGTCGGGGCTCGTCATCGAGCTGGTCGGCACCGATCGCGACACGCGCGCGCCCTGGGCCGGCGGCGGCGTGGACACGAGCGCCGCCATCCGCGGACTGCACAGCGTCACGATGACGATTGCCGCCCCGGCCCCGACGGTGTCCTTCATGGAGACGCACCTCGGCTGGGTGGTGACGGGTCATGACGGCGCACGCATCCGGCTGACCGCCGGGGGGGACGGGCCCGGAAAGACCATCGACATCCTGCATGCGCCGTCGGCGCCGCGCGCGAAGAACGGCCTCGGCACCGTGCATCACGTGGCCATGGCGATTGGCACGGCCGACGAACAGATCGCGCTGCGGGAAGCGCTGCTCACGGCCGGCGTCGGCGTGACGGAGGTGCGCGATCGGCAGTACTTCACGTCGATCTACTTCCGGGAGCCGGGCGGCGTGCTGTTCGAGGTGGCCACCATCGAGCCGGGGTTCACGGTGGACGAACCGCTCGACGCGCTGGGGCGTGACTTGAAGCTGCCGCCGTGGGAAGAGCCGGCGCGCGCGACCATTTCCACCGGGCTGTCGCCGATTCGGTACCGCGCATGACGGACACTCCGCATCCGCACGGCGGACAGCGTGTGAGCTACGCCGGCGCGCCGCTCGGCGAGGGGCGCGCCGTTGTCATCTGCGTGCACGGCCGCAACGCCGGGCCGGACAACATCCTCGAGCTGGCCGGCCCGCTGGCCCTGTCGGACGTGACCTACGTCGGACCAGCCGCCGCCGGGCGTGCCTGGTATCCGCATTCGTTCCTCGCTGACCGCGCGAGCAACGAGCCCGGTCTGTCGTCGGGGCTGCGGCGCCTCGACGAGCTGGTGGACATGATGGTGGCAGCGAAGGTGCCCCACGAGCGCATCGCGCTCCTGGGCTTCTCGCAGGGGGCGTGCCTCGTCGCCGAGTACTCCGTGCGCCGGGCGTCACCGCTCGGCGGGCTGGTGGTGCTGAGCGGCGGGCTGATCGGACCACCAGGCACGACGTGGACGCCGGCCGGGCCACTCGAGGGCCTGCCGGTGTTCCTCGGCTGCAGCGACGTCGATGCCCACATCCCCTTGGCGCGCGTCGAGGAAAGCGCCGCGGTGTTCTCGGCCGCCGGCGCCGACGTGACGTCGCGCATCTATCCGGGCATGGGTCATCTCGTGAACGACGACGAGCTGGCGCACACGCGCGCGATCATCCGGCGATTGCTGGAGTAAGGATCGTCGGAAGGTGGGCGCTTCCACAATCACTCCCGAAGGCTCACTCGCCCCACCGCCGCAGGCGCACAGGCGCCGCGTTCAAGGGCGGCGCCGAGCACTGGTCGGCCGTGCTCATCGACTCGCCGGCCAGATACCGGCTGCGCGCCGGCAGGGTGTAGAGCTTGGTGCCGGAGGTCGGCTGCACCCAGGGCCAGGTGCAGGTGCCCATCAGGGCCGGGGCGGCTGACAGGAACAGGCTCTTCGGCACGCTGTCGGGACTCGCGCTGGTGCGGATGCCGGGGGTGAGGTAGTTGTAGTTGTCCTTGTCGATGAGGCTGGAGACGGTGGCGGTGTCGGCCGCCTGCGGCCACTCCACCGGGTCGTAGCCGATCTTGTAGACGTGGCGCGTGGTGCCGGCGAACGCACTGCCGGCGTCGAGCGTCCAGCCGTCCATCAGGCCCTCGCGCCCGAGCACGTTGCCCACGAAACTCATGTCGAGCGAGCCATAGGCCAGGCCGATGACGCGCGTGTTGTCGGTGTCGGTGTAGCTGGCGCGTTGGCCGCTGAGCCAGTTGCGCGCGAAGGTGTGCCGGATGGCGCTGCCGTGCGTGAAGTCATTGTCCGCGTTCGGGCTGTAATTGCCCTCGAACAGCATGTGGTGGCTGCCGGGGAAGTGCCCACCGTTGATGCCCACCTCCTGCCACGTCGGGTAGTTGAAGATGACGCTGTCGTCGGTGTGGTTGTAGGCGAAGACGTTGCCGCCGCCGGTCGCGTTCGCCGCGATGTTCTTGTTGCTGTCCACGAAGATGCTGTCCCACACGAGACTGTCGCTCGTCTGGTTGGCGAAGCGGATGGCGTAGGAGCCGCCGCCGGGAAACAGCCACGCCGCATGGCGCACCAGGCTGTGCGCGATCTCGATGCGGTAGCTCTGCGTGAGCTGAATGCCGGGGTCGTAATACTCGTAGACCTCGACGTTCTTCGCCCAGCTTTTCGCTGCATTCAGGAAGCTCAGGGCGCCCCGCGCGCCGCGATGCAGCGTCATGTCCTCGACGCCCGCGTACTCGACGAACGCGGTATCGCTGACCGACACCTGCGCGCCGTAGGCGGTGCGGAAGGTGTCCGAGAACGGAGACTCGAACGTCACCGTCAGCCCCGCGATGCCGGTGATCCGTTTGATGTCGCCGTAGACGTGCCCGTAGCCGCGGGCGAACCAGCCGAGCGCGGAATCCGTGGGGTGGGCCGGGCCGGGGTTCAGGTTGTCGCCAGGGCGGTTCGCCTCGATGGCGGTCCCTGAGCCGCCGGCCGTGATGTCAATCAGCGTCTTGTCCCAGCTCGCCGGCTGCATCGTGAACACGGTCGGACTGATGATGTCGCGCACGCGGTAGACGTGATCGGACGCCGCCGGGCGGACCATGGCCGTATGCCCGCCGATGTAGATGGAGTGGCCGGCCATCAGGCCGTGCGCGACGTTCGTGGTCACGCGGTCGGTCGTCGCGTCGAACGTCAGCGACGTGACCGCCGCCGCAGCGATGTTGCGGTGCTTGGCCCACACGACCCGATCCGACGCCCACACCTGATAGGCGTTCGCGCTGCCGCCGCTGAGCGGCTTGCTCATCCACGCCGCGGTGTTGAAGTGGTCCTCGCTCACCAGCACGTACTGGCCGACCGACAGCCCCTTCACGCTGGCGAGCGTCACCGAGGAAGCGCCCTGCACGGCGTTGGCCGTGAGGTTCAGCGTGCCCGTGTTGAGGAAGTGCGGCCATTGCGACACGCCGACGATGATCAGGCCGGTATCGTTGCCGTTGGCGTTGTCGAGCGATGCGTTGTCCCGCACCGCGCCGGTGACGTTGCGAAGGGTCGTGACGCCGGCCCCCGCGCCGCGCAGCGTGATGCTGCGGTTCACGTACAGGTAGCTATCGAGGCGAAACAGCCCGGCCGAGAGCGCCACCGTCTGTCCCGTCGCGCAGCCTCTGATAGCGGCCTGAATCCCGGCCGTCGCATCGCGTGCCCCATTCCCGTAGGTCGAGGCGTTCACCGTCGCGCACACGGTCGCCCGGGCGGGTATGCCGCCCTCGGCCTGCATGCCGGCGGTCTGCCAATTCGCTGTTGCGAGCCGCGACGAGGGGATGAGCTGCGCCGCGGCCGGCGAGGCGGCCGCGACCAGAAGAACCACGATCCGCAGAATCAACACCCACCAACTCCTTCGAGCAAGAGCGCGCCTGTGGAAGCTTTGAAGGCGATGCTACGCCGCCGGCAGTCGTCGACGACGGACCGCTACACGCGCGCTGCTGTGACAGGACAAGTCACCGCTGCCGTAGCCGCGCGGACCGTCGGACTTCCAAGCAGGCGCCGGGAACCTGTCACGATCGGTCCGCCAACGACACGCCGAGGCCACCCGCTGGCGCCTGGGCGGCGGCCACAGAAACGGTAGCGATTGAGGGGTCTTCGAGGGGAATTGATGGCGCGCCCTGCACGATTCGAACGTGCGACCTCCTGGTTCGTAGCCAGACGCTCTATCCAGCTGAGCTAAGGGCGCAGGATAGAAGACGAAGTATAGCACAGCGAATCTCGTTCACGGCAGGGCCGCAGACGCCGCCTCGAACCACCCGCGTCAGTGAGGAGACGCGGCCACCGCCGCCCGCGTGAGGCCGAACCCCACGCCGAGCCCGTCCCCGAGGGCCACCGGCAACCGGCCCTGCACCGGGATCTCGCCGGCGAGCGCGCGCGCGACGGCGACTTCGGCGTAGTCCCCGAAGTCGTAGGTCACGAGCACGGCCGGCAGCGACGCGGCGGCTACCGCCGCGTACGGGCTGCCGAAAAACGCCGCGACGAGCGGCTGGTTGCGGCGCGCCGAGGCCGCGGCCAGGTCCTGCAGCAGCCGCGCCACGCCGCCGCCCAGGTCCAGGCGGCCGCTGCCGGAGGACGCGCGCACGAAGATGCCGGCCACCACGGCGTCGTAGTTCCCGGCCATCGCGCGCACGAGTTCGATCTCATCGGCCGACGAGCGATCCGAGAGCTCGACGGCCGTCACCGTCGCCCAGCGCGCACGCAGCGCCGGTAGCAGCGCGCGGCTCGGCGCGGCGATCCGCCAGTTGGATGGATAGTCGAGTACCGACAGGTAGAGCACGTGGCCGGTGCGGGGCACCGGCAGCGGCACCAGCGTGCGCTCGTCGCGCAGAAGCGTCACGGCGCGCTCGGCCGTGACGCGTGCCACCTCGACGGCGGCCCGAGTGCCAACATGCGACATCACGTCGTCGAGGTCCACGGTGCGCGTGCGATGCAGGCCGAGCCGGGCCTTGTAGGCCAGCACCCGGCGGGCCGACTGCTCGAGGCGTGCGCGCGTGATGACGCCGCCGGACAGCGCGGTCATCAGGGCCGCGGCCGCCTGGCGGACATCCTGCGGGTCCAGCACCACGTCCACCCCGGCCTGCACGGCCTTCACGGCCGCCTCACCCGGACCGGTCATCGCGGCAATGGCGTCCATCAGCATCGAGTCGGTGTAGATCAGGCCGCCGAAGCCGAGGTCGCGGCGCAGGAGCCCGGAGACGATCGGCGCACTGAAGGTGGCGGGCCCGGGCGCGGGATCGAGGGCCGGCATCTCGACGTGGGCCACCATGACCGCGGCGGCGCCGGCCGCGATGCCGTCGCGGAACGGCGCCAGCTCCACCTCGTCCAGCCGGGCCCGTTCGTGCGGCACCGTGGCCAGGCCGAGGTGCGTGTCGACGGTCGTGTCGCCATGCCCCGGGAAGTGCTTGAGCGTCGCCACCACGCCGCCCTGCTGCAGCCCCGTGACCGCCTCGCCGGCCAACTCGCCGACCCGGGCCGGGTCCTCGCCGAACGAGCGGATGTTGATGACGGGGTTGCGCGGGTTGTTGTTGACGTCCGCCACGGGCGCGAAGTTGACGTGGACACCGAGCGCACGCGCCTCGATGGCGGTGAAGCGGGCGGCTTCGCGCACGAGCGCGCCGTCGCCGGCGGCCCCGAAGGCCATGGCGCGCGGGAACCGGGTGGCGCCGTTGATGCGCATGCCGACGCCGTGTTCGTAGTCGGCGGCGATGAGCAGCGGCGTCTTCGCCGAACGTTGCAGCCGGTTGAGGATGGCGGCCAGTTCGAGCGGCTGGCCGAGAATCGTCTGGCTGTAGGTGGCGTTCAGCAGCACGCTCGGCACCGGCTCGACACCGCCGAAGGCCGCGAAGCCGCCGACATGCACGTCGCGCACGAGCGCGGCCAGTTCCTCGAAGGCCGACGAATCGGCGCTGACGTAGGTCGCATTGAAGCGACCCATGATGAGCTGGCCGACGAGTTCCTCGTCGCTCATCGCCTTGACCGTCGCCTCGACCCAGCGCACGCCCTCGCGGTCGAGCGCGGGCGCAAAGGACGGCGGCGGCACCGGGCGGGACTCACCGCGCCGGACCTCGCCGCGTCGCTCCGCCGAACCGGCGGGGGGTGACGGCGACTGCCCGGCCGCCACGACGAAGGTCAGGCCGAGCACCGCCACGAGCCCGGTCACGATGCGACGCATCCGTCGATCATAGCGGCAGTGTGGACCGGCCGCGCAGTGAGGCGAGGGCGGTGGGCTGGCCAGGCGTCCCGGCCGGCCCTAGCCGCGGCCCCCCGGGCGCCCGTATGATCGGGCCGTGTCGCAGCAGGAACACAAGGCCGCGGGCCCTTCGTCGGTACGAGTCGCCGTACTCACGGTGAGCGATACCCGCACCGACGCCACCGATACGAGCGGGCGCGCCATCCGGGCCTTGCTGGTGGAGGCGGGCCACGTCGTGGTGGCGTCCGCCATCGTCCCCGATGACCCCGCAGCCGTCACCGCCTTCGTCCTCGCCCATCTCGACAGCGACACCCAGGTCGTCATCACGACCGGCGGCACCGGCGTCACCTCCCGCGACTCCACCTATGAAGCCATCGATCAGCTGCTGGAGAAGCGGCTCGACGGGTTCGGCGAGCTGTTCCGCATGTTGAGCTTTCACGACATCGGGCCGGCGGCGTTCATGAGCCGCGCCTGCGCGGGGCTCGCCCGTGGCACCGCGATCATCGCCCTGCCCGGGTCCGAAGGCGCGGTGCGGCTGGCGATGACGAAGCTCGTCGTGCCGGAGCTCGGCCATCTGGCCCAGCAGGCGGCGAAGTAGCGATGCGGCCGTTCGCGCACACGATTCCGCTCGACGAGGCACGCCGGCTGCTCGACGAGGCCGCGCGGCCGATCGAACGCATCGAGCGGGTGGCGCTGGATCAGCTTGCGGGACGCGTGATGGCCGAGGACCTCGTGGCCGGTGGTGACGTGCCGCCGTTCGCGCGCGCGATGATGGACGGGTATGCGGTGCGCGCCGACGACACCACCGGTGCCGGGCCGTCGCAGCCACGCACGTTGACGATCGTCGGCACGGTGTTCACCGGCGAAGTGCTGGCGCGGTCGGTGGGCACGGGCGAATGCGCCGAGGTCGCCACCGGTGCTCCCCTGCCAGACGGCGCGACCGCTGTCGTGATGGTCGAGGACACCGCACCCGGCGACGAGGGCCAGGTGCTGGTGATGAACGCCGTGCACGCCGGTCAGCACGTGGGACGCGCCGGCGCCGACATCGCCCGCGGCGCGGTCGTGCTGACACGCGGCGACGTGCTGCTGCCAGCGCGGGTGGGCGTCGTGGCGGCGGTGGGCCACGCGGAGGCCACGGTGTGGGCGCGGCCGCGCGTGGCGATCGTGTCGACGGGCAACGAGGTCGTCGCGCCCGGCCAGCCGCTCGGGCCGGGACAGATTCACGACGTGAACCGGCACACGCTGACGGCGATTGTCGAGGCCCATGGCGGCGAGGCGGTGCCGCTCGACGTCGCGGGCGACACGCTCGAGGCGCTCGACGCGGCCGTCGATCGCGCCATCGCCTGCGATCTCGTGGTGTTCTCGGGCGGCAGCTCGGTGGGCAATCGCGACCTCGTGATGGACGTGCTTCGCGCGCGCGGCACCATCGCCTTCCACGGCATCGCCACGCGTCCGGGAAAGCCGACCGCGTTCGGCACGATCGACGGCGTGCCCGTCTTCGCGATGCCGGGAAATCCGACGTCGTGTCTGACCAACGCCTACGTGCTGCTCGTGCCGTTTCTCCGCACTCAGGCGCACCTGCCACCGGCCGCGCCGCGCATCGTGCGGGCACCGCTGTCGCGCGCCATCGCCTCGAGCCTCGGCCGGCACCAGTTCTACACGGTGCGGCTGGTCAACGGCCTGGCGGAACCGGCGTTCAAGGCGTCGGGCGACATCACGAGCATGGCGCACGCCGACGGCTACATCGAAATCGGCAGCGATGTGGCGGCCCTCGACGCCGGCACACCCGTCGACGTCGTCCTGTTCTGACCTCATTTGTAACGGGGTCTGTCACCAACACCATTTGTAACGGGGTCTGACCCCGTTTACATCCTGTGTTGGTGACAGACCCCGTTACAAATGGTGACGGTGACAGACCCCGTTACAAATCCCCGGTTACAAATCCTTCAGAAGCGCAGGGTCGACTCGAGCCAGGCGCTGACGAGCCGACGGCCGCGGAAGGTCCGGGTCACGACGTCCCCACCGGCCATCCGTCCCGCGTAGGCGCCGAGCGTCCACCAGCGCCGCGCCCGCCATGTCGCCGAGCCCTCGAGCACCGTGCCGATGGCCGTGCCGCCGCGGGCGTCGCGGCCCTGGAAGCCGAAGTAATTGCCGCGACGCAGCGTCGCGCCACTGCCCTGATACCAGCGATCGACCGCGGACGCGAGACCCACACGGCGAACGCCCCCTCGAACGTCGAGCGCGGCGTGCGGCGTCACTTCGAGCGCCGCCCAGCGGTCCACGACGTTCATGAGCGCGTAGGCATTCAGCGACGAGACGCGGTCGCCCGAGGGCAGCATGGGGAAGAACGTGCCGTGCCGTCCGTCGGCGACGCTGCCATCGCCGGACGCGTAGCTCACGCCCACCCGCACCCACGGGCGCGCGGCCAGGGCCGTGAAGCGATGCCCGGCGGCGAGGGTCGCGGCGACCGCGCGATGCGACAGCTCGTACCAACGGCCCGACTGCACGGCGCCCCACGCGGACACGTCCGACGTGCCCCCGCGCCACGGATAGGCGCCCACCGCCGATGCGCCGACCGTCCAGATCCGGATGTCCACGCCGACGGCCTCGGCGGACATGTTGTCCGGCCGCGACGTCACCGCCCGCGTGTCGTCGTAGGCGATGCCGAACGCCGACAACCTCGTCCGGCGCGCCACCGTCCCCGGCTGGAGCGTGACTTCCGCCGCGCCTACTCGCACGCGGTCCATGGCCAGGTTGGCGGACTCCTCGAAGGTGCCCTGTGTCGGCACCGCGGCCGTCACCGTGAGCGATCCGCCCGGACGCCTCACGCCGCCGCGCACGCCGTCCCAGGCGCGCTGGTAGAACGACCACTCCGCATCGCCGAGCAGGCGTCCGTTCAACTCGTCGCGCACCAGTCGATCGATCGACGCATCGCCTGATGACGTCTCAGTGGAGGCCGCGCGTGACAGCCGCCCCGCCTCGAGCCACAGCCCCTGCGACGGCGCGTGAAACTCGAGGCTCAGGGCGCGCAGGTAGAACTGGTAGCTGAACGTCCCCGCCGCCTGGAAGTAGTAGGCGCCGCCGTTGCCGAGCAGGCCTGGTCCGATCGCCCCGCTCGGCAGGTTCTCGAGCCGCACGTACTGCAGGGCGCCGTTGACCGCCCAGCGCGGCCCCCGGTAGGCGGCGCCGATCGTCGAGCGGCTGCCGATGAACACGTAGTCGGGATCGGTGCCCCCGTCCGGCGGCGGCGCGAAGTAGCGCCACAGCTCCCCACGCGTGACGTTCTCGACGAGGAACGATGTCTCGCCCGGCGCCCCGGCGGCGGGCGCCGTCATGCCCGCGGGCCGTAAGGGATCGGGCACCGGTTGGGCCTGCGCCGCCACCGTCCACGCGCAGGCGGCGAGACACCCCACCACGAGCGGTGCGACCGCGCGGCCACCGCGTCCGGACGTCATCACGCGGCCGAGACGTCGACCGTGTGCCAACCCTGGGCGCCGCTCGGGAAGTTGCTGCGCCGCGCTTCGGGCTGCACGGAGCCGGTGCCGTCGGTGGCTCGCACGCTCAGTCGCAGCCGTCCGGCTTCCGGCGTGAACGGACAGGTCCACAGGCGCCAGGCCACCTCGCCGATGAGCGGCTGCAGGTCCGCCTCCATCCACAGCAGCGAGCCGGGCGTCTGGTCCGGTGCTTCGACGCCGACCTCCACCTTCGTGATGCCGCGGTCGCCGGCGAACGCGATGCCGCCAAGCGTGGTCGCCACGCCGGCCGCCAGGGTCTCGCCCCGGCGCGGCATGTCGAACCGCGACAGCGTCATGAAGGGCGCCGTGTCACTCCAGCCCTGCCGCTGCCAGTAGCCCAGATGATCGCCGGCGATGACCTCGATGGCCTCGATCCACTTCGCGTGCTTCATGCCGTAGATGCCCGGCACGATGGCCCGCACCGGCGCGCCGTGAGCGCGCGGCAGCGGCTCGCCGTTCATGCCCCACACGAGCAGGGTGGCCTCGTCGAGCGCCGTCGTCACGGGGATGCTGTCGGTGTAGTTGTCGGCGCAGATCCACACCAGGTCGACCGCTGATGCGTCGACGCCGCCCGCGCGCTCGAGCACATCGCGAAGCCGCACGCCGGTCCAGCGGGCATTGCCGATGGCGCGCGCCGGCACGCCGTTGCTGATGCAGCCGAGCGTCACCGCCGACTCCACCACCGGCATGGCGCGCAGGTCGTCCAGCGTCAGCGACAGCTGCCGGCCGACCAGGCCGCCGATCTCGAGCGACCAGCGCGCGGCGTCGACGTCCGGGTCGAAGAACTTGTTCTTGGAAACCGTGTAGAAGAGGTCGGCGTCGGTGAAGGGTGCCGACAGTCCGGGTGGCCACGAGACATCTCCCGCGGCCATCCCGGCATTGCCGAAGTAGCGGTAGGCGCCGTACGCGACGGCCCCGGCTCCGAGCACCGAGAGCGCCTGACGTCGCTGCATGGAAGGACTATCCCTTGAGGCGCTTGTTGACCTCGGCCCAGTTCACGACGTTCCAGAAGGCGCCCAGGTAGTCGGCGCGGCGGTTCTGGTACTTCAGGTAGTAGGCGTGCTCCCAGACGTCCACGCCGAGGATGGCCTTCTTGCCCTCCATGAGCGGGTTGTCCTGATTCGGGGTGCTCATGATCTCGAGCTTGCCGCCGTTGTCGATGAGCCATGCCCAGCCGCTGCCGAAGCGGCTCATGCCGGCGGCCTGGAACTGCTCCTTGAACTTGTCGACGCTGCCGAACGCGGCGTTGATGCCGCTGGCCACGTCGCCCGTCGGCGCGCCGCCGGCGTTCGGCGCCATCACCTGCCAGAACATCGAGTGGTTCCAGTGACCGCCGCCGTTGTTGCGTACGGCCGTGCGGATGTCGTCCGGCACCGTGGCGATGTCCTTGACCACCTCGTCGAGGCTCTTGCCGTGCAGCTCAGGATGCTTGTCGAGGGCGGCATTCAGATTCGTCACGTAGGCCTGATGGTGCTTGCCGTGGTGAATCTGCATGGTCTGAGCGTCGATGTGCGGTTCGAGCGCGGCGTGGTCGTAGGGCAGTGCAGGCAGGGAATGAGCCATGGGACGGAGCCTCCGTATGGGTATGGTGAGCCTTGGGGGTGTACGTACGATCGTAGCAGACCGGGACCGGGGCTGGGGTCTGCGCTGGAGCCCTCAGTGGATGGCGAGCATCCGGTCGAGCGCCACCTTGCCCCACCGGATCTGGTGTTCCGGCACCTCGACCTGGTTGTAGACATGGCCATCGACGAGGCCTTCGAGCACCCACAGCAAATGGTTGGGCGACACGCGGAACATCGTCGAGCACAGGCAGCCGAGCTGGTCGAGCGACACCACGGTGATGCCGCGCGCCTTCACTTCCTCCGCCAGGCGGTGCACCAGGTGGACCTCGGTGCCCACGGCCCAGACGGATCCGGGCGCGCCGGCCCGCACCTGCGCGAGGATGTACTCGGTCGAGCCGCTGTCGTCGGCGGCTTCGACGACGTCGAACGGCACTTCCGGGTGCACGACGACGCGCACACCGGGATGCTCCTGGCGGACGAGCGCGATCTGCTTCGCGGTGAACCGCACGTGCACCGAGCAGTGGCCCTTCCACAGGATGAGCCGCGCGGCGTCCACCTGCTCGCGCGTGAGGCCGCCGAAGGGCTGCTTCGGGTCCCACACCACCATCTGGTCGAGCGGCACGCCCATGCGGAAGAAGGCCGTGTTGCGGCCCAGGTGCTGGTCGGGCAGGAAGAGGATCTTCTCCTTCTGCTCCCAGCCCCACTTCAGCACCGCCGCGGCGTTCGACGACGTGCAGACCGTGCCGCCCTGTTCGCCCACGAACGATTTGATGGCCGCCGCCGAGTTGATGTAGGTGACCGGCACGGTGCGTGCGGCCATGCCCATCTGTTCGAGCTCGCTCCAGCAGATCTCGAGTTCGTCGGCCGGCGCCATGTCGGCCATCGAGCAGCCGGCGGCCAGGTCGGGCAGGATCACCTTCTGGTGCGGCAGCGCCAGGACATCGGCGCTCTCGGCCATGAAGTGCACGCCGCAGAACACGATGAACTCGGCGTCCGGGTGCTTGGCCACTTCGCGCGACAGCTTGAAGGAGTCGCCGGTGTAGTCGGCGAAGCGGATGACCTCATCGCGCTGGTAGTGGTGGCCGAGGATGACGAGCCGCTCGCCGAGCGTGGCCCGCGCGGCCGCGATGCGCGTCGCCATCTCGTCGTCGGGCAGGCCGAGATAGCGCTCCGGGAGCGCCTGGCGCTCGCGGATACTTGCCTTCTCGACTTCGTTGAGGACTGGCAGAAACGTGCCCGTCGTCATCGGCGTCCCTCCCCTGCCGCGCCACCCCGTCGGCGTTTGCGCGCTTGTGAAACATTTCGCAATCGCGCGGAGCAAAAAGACCAAGAGGCGCGGCGGCTGTTGCCTTCGGCCCAACTTGGTCTGAATTTCGATGCTACCACGTTAGATGCAATCGCATTGCCCCTGGTCTCATCGCCGGCGCGCGTTGCGCTCGTCCTTGGGCGATCCGCCGCCGCGCGGTACGATCCGGGACACCGTGCCTGAACTTCCGGAAGTCGACTTCGTGCGGCGCATGCTGGCGCCGGTCCTCACCGGTGCCCGCGTCGAGGCCCTGCTCCTCCGCCGGGCCACGCTCCGCACGCCATTCCCGGCCGCGTTCGAACAGCGCCTCGTTGGTCACACCATCACCGCGGTGGAACGCCGGGCGAAGTACCTGCTCGCCACCCTCTCGAGCGGCGAGACGCTGATCGTGCACCTGGGCATGTCGGGCTGGTTCCGCGTCGAGCGCGCCGTCGGGCCGGAATTCGAGGCCGAGCCAGGAGACACCGACGACGATCCCCGGCACGACCACGTGGTGTTCCGGATGTCGTCCGGCATGCTCGTCACCTTCAACGACCCGCGCCGCTTCGGGCTGATGGACCTGGCGGCGCCGGGCGAGCTGCCGTCACACAAAGCGCTGCAGGGCCTCGGCCCGGAGCCGCTCGGGCCCGAGTTCGACGCCGCCGCGCTCGCCAGCGCCTGCCGCCGCCGCAAGACCCCCATCAAGGTGGCGCTGCTGGATCAGGCGGTGGTGGCCGGCGTCGGCAACATCTACGCGAGCGAGGCGCTCTTCGAAGCGCGGGTGTCGCCGCGGCGCCGGGCCGCGACGCTCGCCACGGCGACCGGCGCGCCGCGCCCGCAGACCGAGCGGCTGGCGAAGGCCATCGTCACCGTGCTCGAGCGCGCCATCGCCAGGCCGACGGCGCGCTTCAAGGTCTACGACCGGGAAGGCGCGCCATGTCCGCGGCGCGCGTGCGGGGGCACGATCAAGCGGATCGTGCAGGCGGCGCGCTCGACGTTCTACTGCCCCACCTGCCAGCGCTGACGCGCGCGGTCGGGCCTAGGCCACTGCCGGCACGCGCACGACGTTGTAGAGCGTGTCGCGCTCGATCGGCTCGCGGCCGGCATCACGAATGATGCGCTCGATCTGCGCCGTGCTCAGCGCGGTCGGCGTCGTCGATCCGGCCATGTGGTAGATGGTCTCTTCCTGCACGGTGCCGTCCAGGTCGTCGGCGCCGAACCACAGCGCCGTCTGCGCCAGCTCCACGCCGCACGAAATCCAGTAGGCCTTGATGTGGTCGACGTTGTCGAGCAGCAGCCGCGCCACCGCGTGCGTGCGCAGGGTGTCGGTGGCGGTGGGCGCCGGCAGCTTGCGCATCTGGTTGTGCTCGTTGTGGAAGGCCAGCGGGATGAAGGCCTGGAGCCCGCCGGTGTCATCCTGGAGCGCGCGCGTCTGCAGCAGGTGATCGACGCGCTCGGCCATCGTCTCGATGTGGCCGTAGAGCATCGTCACGTTGGTGCGCATGCCGAGGGCGTGGGCGGTCCGGTGCACGCTGAGGTAGCGGGCGCCATCGCACTTGTCGTAGGAGATCTTGGCGCGCACCCGCGGCGCGAAGATCTCGGCGCCGCCGCCGGGCAGCGAGTCGAGCCCGGCCTCGCGCAGTTCTTCGAGCACCTGGCGGTCGGTCTTGCCGTACTTGTCGGCGAAGAAGGCGATCTCGACGGCCGTGAAGCACTTCAGATGGATGCCCGGGCGCACCCGCTTCAGCCCGCGCAGCAGGTCGAGGTAGTAGCTGAACGGCAACTCGGGATGCAGCCCGTTCACCATGTGGACTTCGGTGAGGGGCTCGCCGGCACGGGCGCGCAGGCGGTCGAGAATCTGCTCGACCGACGCGGTGTGCGCGCCGGTCATGCCTTCCTTGAGGCGGGCGAACGAGCAGAACAGGCACGACGCCTCGCAGACGTTGGTCGCCTCGAGGCGCAGGTTGTGGTTGAAGAAGGTGCGCGCGCCGTGCCGCCGCTCCCGCTCGCGGTTGGCGAGCCAGCCGAGTCCGAGCAGATCCGGCGTCTCGAACAGCCGCAGGCCGTCCTCGAAGCTCAGGCGCTCGCGCGCCTCGGCCTTGTCGGCGATGTCGGCGAGTCCGGCCGCGCGCAGTCGTTCACGCATGATGAAGTTCCTGGGACCCGAAGCGCCGGCGCCTCGCCCCGCTTCGCCCTGAGCGACGTCGAAGGGCTCGCCCTGAGCGACGTCGAAGGGCTTGCCCTGAGCGAAGTCGAAGGGCCTACGAAACGCCCCACACCTGCGCGCGCAGCGTGCGGGAGCGTGGCCCGTCGAGCTCCGCCATCAGGATGCGCTGCCATTGCCCGAGCACGACTTCCCCGCCGCTGATCTGCAGGGTGAGCGAGTGGCCGAGCAGCATCGCCCGCAGATGCGAGTCGGCATTCATCCGATCGCAATCGGAATGGTCGGGATCGTTGTGCTGGTAATACGTGTCACGCGCCACCATCTCCTCGAGGAAACGGCGGATGTCGGTCAGCAGCGCCTTCTGGAACTCGTTGATGAAGACCGAGCAGGTCGTGTGCATCGACCACAGCGTGATCATGCCTTCGCTGATGTTGAACTTTCGCACGTATTCCATCACCCGGTCGGTGAGGTCCACGAGCTCGAGCCGCTCGTCGGTGTCGATGACGAAGTTCTCGCCATGGATGACAAGGCCGCCAGTCGTCGCGCGGGCGACCGCCTCAACAGGGGTCTCGCGGACGGTGACGGTCGAACTCTTGCTCATGATTCCTCTCAGGTCGCCAGCCGGGCTGGCTGTGTGACAGCTAAACGCAAACGCCGTATTTTACGCAAAGTTCACGTGCCGCCGCAATCAACGCTATACTTTCTCAGCAATCGACGCGATCCCGTGGCTGGCCAGGGAAGCTGGGTGCAAACCCCACACGGTCCCGCCACTGTAAGCGGATAGCGTTCGTCCACAGACCGGCAGCAGCCGGTCCGTCACTTCCGACAGCGGCCTCGGGCGCCGGACGGGGGGAAGACGCGGACGGCGCGCACCATTCCGTAAGTCAGGAGACCTCCTCCGCGGGCCCACGTCCTTCAGCCGTCCTGCCATCCCGGCAGACGGTACCGGCGCGGAGAACGCCGAGGAGGGGCTCATGTACGGCGTACATCTGTCGTCCGTTAGGACGATTCCATCACAATCGAGGGTTCGGGGACTGCGCCAGGCGCTGGCAGCGCTGGCTTTGTGCGCCACGGCCGTCACCGCCGCCGCCCAGCCGCTGGGGGGCCGGGTCATCGGACCGGATGGCCAGCCGATCGCCGGCGCCTCGGTCACGGTCAGCGGCCCGCTGGCGGCGCCGGTCACCGTGGTCACCGGCGCCGACGGCCGGTTCGCCCTCGACGTGCCGGCCGGACCGGTGACGCTGCGGGCCTCCGCGCCGGGCATGGACGCCGCGCCGCGGAGCGTGGAGGCTGGCCTGGCGGACCTCGAGATCCGGCTCGCCATTCGCGCCGTCGTCGAGTCCCTGGTCGTGACCGGTGCACAGATCGACACACCGCTCTCGCTCTCGGGGACGAGCGTCAGCGTCATCACGCGGGCCGATCTGGACGCGCGGCAGATGACCACCCTCGGCGATGCGTTGCGGCTGGTGCCGGGCTTCGCGGTGGCGCGCACCGGCGGCCCCGGCACCGTCACCTCGATCTTCCCGCGCGGCGGCGAGTCGGACTTCACGCTGGTGCTGGTGGACGGCGTGCGGGCCAACGCCTTTGGCGGCGGCCTTGATTTGTCCCAGGTGCCGATTGCCGACGCCGAGCGCATCGAGGTGGTGCCGTGGTCCGCAGAGCGCGCTCTACGGGTCCGACGCCATCGGCGGCGTGATTCAGATTCTCACGCCACGGGGTGGTCCGCTGACCGCCACCGGCCTGCTCGAAGCGGGAGGCCGCAACGCGCGCAACGCCAGCGCCGCCGTGCAGGCCGGGGCCGGCGCCTGGCGCGGCACCGCGTCGCTGGCGCATCAGCAGGAGGACGGCTTCACCAGCATCGCCCCGGCCGACGGCACCACGGTCACCAACGACGACAGCCGCCTGTCGCAGGGCAGCGCGCAGCTCGGCTGGCAGGCCACCGGGGGCCAGTCGGTGACGGCCACCGTGCAGTACGTCGAGACGGACCGCGGCGCGCCCGGCCCGTTCGGCACGAACCCGGTCGGCAACTTCGGCGGCATCGATCGCGTGGCCCGCAGCCTCACGACACGCCGTTCGCTCGCGGTGCACGCCGTGCAGCCGATTGGCGGGCCGGCGAGCCGCGTGCGCGTGCGCGCCGAGGCCGACGTGGCGGACCTCGACCTGGAGTTCCGCGGCGACTCGGGGGGATCGCGGGGCGAGACCCGGCGCTCACACGGCCGCGTGCAGGTGGATGCAGCCGCCACTGCATCGCTCGGCATCAGCGCCGGCGCCGACGCGCTCCGCGAATCGGGCGCCAGCACCTTCATCACCGCCGGCGCCGCGCAGGTGCCAGTCGAGCGCGGGGCGCTGGCCGCCTTCGTCGAGGGACGCTGGCAACAGGGCGACCGCCTCGGCCTGACGGCCGGCGTGCGCGCCGAGCGCATCACGCGCGACGCGCTGGCCGCCAATCCGTCGGCCTTCTCCGCCCGGCCCGCCTTCGACGCCGACACCGTCGTGTCGATCAATCCGAAGCTGACGGCGGCCTGGACCGTCGTGCCCGGCGGCGCACCCGCGTGGCGCCTCGACCCGCCTGCGGATGGCGGCCGGCACCGGCATCCGGCCGCCGGACGCCTTCGAGATCGCCTTCACCGACAATCCGGGCCTGGCGCCCGAGCGCAGCGTGAGCGTCGAGGCCGGCGTCGTGCAGACGCTGCTCGGCGGCAGCGTGCAGGCCGAGGCCACGCTGTTTCACAACGGCTACGACGACCTCATCATCTCGGTCGGCCGCTTGAGCGGCTCGAGCCGCTACCGCACCGACAACATCGCCAATGCGCGGGCGCGCGGCGCCGAGTTCTCGCTGGCCTGGCGTCCCTCGGCGGCTCTCGCCGCCCGCGGCCACTACACCTGGCTCGACACCGCCGTCCTCGCCGTGGACGGCGCCGCCGGCCAGGCGGCCTCGCCCTTCGCCGTCGGCGATCGGCTGCTCCGGCGGCCGACCCATCAGGGCGGCGTCGATCTGACGTGGACGGGCTCGCGTCTGCAGGCGTTCGCCGTGGCCACCGTGCGCGGCGCCACGCTCGATGTCGAGCCGAACTTCGGCGCCTTCGGCGGGCTCTTCGAGAACGACGGCTACGGCATCGTCACGCTCGGCGGCGCGTGGACGCTGGCGTCGCGGCTGAGCGTGCACGCCCGCGTCGTCAACGCGCTCGGCGCCCGCTACGAGGACGTGCTCGGCTATCCGGCCCTCGGCCGCACCCTCTACGCAGGGCTCCGGGTTGCTGCACGCCGCTGACCTCACCTTCGCCTACGAGCCGACGCGGCCCGTGCTGGCGGGCGTGTCGCTCGACGTGGCGCGGGGCGCCTGTGTCGGCATCCTCGGCCCGAACGGCTCCGGCAAGACGACACTGCTCGGTCTTCTCGCCGGCACACGGCGTCCAACCGGCGGACGTCTCACGCTCGACGGCCGGCCGCTCGCCGCCTTCACCCGCCGCGAGCTGGCGGCGCGGATCGCCGTCGTGCCGCAGGAGACACATCTGGCGTTCGACTACACCGTGATGGAGATGGTGCTCATGGGACGCCATCCCCATCTCGGGCTGTTCGAGGTCGAGGGGCCGGCCGACGTGGCGGCGGCCCGCGACGCCCTGACCGCGGTGGGCGCCGCGTCCCTCGAGGATCGCGACTTCATGACGCTGAGCGGCGGCGAGAAGCAGCGCGTGGTCATCGCGGCGGCTCTCGCCCAGGCCACCGACGTGCTGCTGCTCGACGAACCGACGTCGTCGCTGGACCTCGGCGCCCAGCTCGAGATCGCGCAACTCCTGGCACGGCTCAATGCCGAACGCGGCGTGACGATCGTGGTCTCCACGCACGACCTCACGCTCGCCTCCGGCGTCTGCCGCGACCTGGTGCTGCTCAGGCACGGACGCGTCGTCGCGGCTGGCCCGACCGCCAGCGTGCTCTCGAGCGACAACGTCCGCGCGCTCTACGACGTGGACGCTGACGTCCACGTGCACGCGGCCACCGGGCACCTCGTCGTGGTGCCGCTGCACCGCACGCCATGACGTCGACCGTGCGCCGGCGGATGTGGACGGTGCTGCCGCTCTTCGCGGCGGCCGCGGCGCTCGCCACGCTCTTCGCCCCCACCATCGGCAGCACCCCGATCAGCCTGGCGCGGGCCTTCGATCGATCGGTGCCGTGGGCCGAGAACGTCGATGCCCAGATCTTCTTCGTGGCACGCCTGCCGCGGGTGCTGGCGGCGGCGCTCGTCGGCGCGTCGCTCGCCGCGTCGGGCGTCGTGCTGCAGGCGCTGCTGCGGAACCCGCTGGCCACGCCGTTCACCCTCGGCGTGTCGGCCGGGGCGGCGCTCGGCGCGATGCTGGCGATTGCCGCCGGCCTCGATGTGGGCGCACTCGGCGTCACGTCGGTGCCGCTCGCCAGCTTCACCGGCTCGCTCGTCGCCACCGCCCTCGTCTACTGGCTGGCGCGCAGCCAGCGGCGTGGCCTCTCGACCAACGTGCTGCTGCTGGCCGGCGTGACCCTCAACTCGTTCTTTTCGGCGATCATCCTGTTCGTGCAGTACCTGGCGGACTTCACGCAGACGTTCCGCACGATCCGCTGGCTGATGGGCGACCTCGACGTCGGCAGCTACGGCCCGATCGTCGCCGCCCTGCCGCTCATCGTGCTGTCGTTCGGGACCTTCGCGGTGCTGGCCCGCTCGCTCAACCTGCTCAGCCTCGGCACGGACGCGGCGGCCGCGCGCGGCGTCGACGTGGCGCGTGCCGAGCGGCTGGCCTTCCTGAGCGCGTCGCTCGCCACCGGGGCGGCCGTGTCGCTCGCCGGGCCGATCGGATTCATCGGCATCGTCGTCCCGCACCTGGTGCGGCTGCTCGTGGGCGCGGACCACCGGATCGTGCTGCCGGCGTCGGCGTGCTTCGGCGCCGCCTTCCTCATCGTCTGTGACCTCATCTCGCGCACGGCCCTCTCTCCGCTGGAACTGCCGGTCGGCATCGTCACGGCGATGATCGGCGGCCCGTTCTTCCTCTGGCAGCTCGTGAGACACAGCTGATGCGCGGATTCGTCGTCCTCGTGTTGGCATTTCTGGCCCTGGGGCCTGTCCCCATGCAGGGTGGGGCCAGACTCCTGGCCGAGGCGCCGCGGCGCATCATCTCCCTCGTGCCCGCCCTCACCGAGATGCTGTTTGCCATCGGCGCCGGGCCACAGGTGGTCGCGGTGAGCTCCTACGACGACTATCCCGAGGAGGCGGCACGCCGCCCCAAGGTCGGCGCATTGCTCGACCCGGACGTCGAGCGCATCTTCTCGCTGACGCCGGACCTCGTGGCGCTCTACGGCAGCCAGACGGACCTGCGGCGCCAGCTGCAGCGCGCCGAGATCGCCGTCTACGACTACCGGCACGCCGGTCTTCCCGACGTGCTCTCGACGCTGCGCGACCTGGGACGCGTGACCGGACACGCCGCCGAGGCGGAGCGGGTCGCCGGCGGCATCGAGCAGCGGCTGGCGCGCGTGCGGTCGCGGGCGGCCGCGGGCCCCCGCGTCCGGACGTTGCTCGTGTTCGGCCGCGAGCCGGGCGCCCTCCGCAACATCTACGTCTCCGGCGGCCGCGGCTTCCTGCACGACATGCTGGTCGCGGCCGGCGGCGACAACGTGTTCGGCGACGTCGGACGGGAGGCGGTGCAGGCCACGACCGAACTGGTGCTGGCGCGCGCCCCAGACGTCATCATCGAACTGCGCGAGGGCCCGACGCTGAGCGCGGCGGAAGTCGACGCCCGCGTGGCCGACTGGTCGCGGCTGGCGGCGGTGCCGGCCGTCACGCGCGGACGCATCCACGTGCTGAGCGGCACCGGACTGGTGGTGCCCGGCCCGCGCGTGGCCGCGGCGGTCGAACGCCTGGCGGCGGCGCTGCATCCGGGCTGGCCGGCGCCGTGAAGATCCTGGTCTCGTGGTCGAGCGGGAAGGACGCCGCCTGGATGCTGCACCTGCTGCGGTCGGCCCAGCCCGAGGCGGTGGCCGGACTTCTGACCACGACCAACGAGGCCTTCGATCGCGTGGCCATGCACGGGGTGCGACGCACCGTGCTGCAGGCGCAGGCGCACGCCGCGCGGCTGCCCCTCCACGAGGTGCCGCTGCCGTGGCCCTGCAGCAACGACGACTACCAGCGGCTGATGGGGACCGCGGTGGCCGGCTTCGTGCGCGACGGCTTCACGCACGTGGCGTTCGGCGACCTGTTCCTCGACGACGTGCGGCAGTACCGCATCGACCGGCTGGCCGGCACCGGCCTGACGCCGCTCTTCCCGCTGTGGAAGACGACAGAGACGCGGGCGCTGGCCGGCGAGATGATCGCCGGCGGTCTGCGCGCCACGCTGTCGACGGTGGATCCGCGGGTGCTCGATGCCTCCTTCGCCGGGCGCAGCTTCGACCAGGCGCTGCTGGCGGATCTGCCAGCGGGCGTCGATGCGTGCGGCGAGAACGGCGAGTTCCACTCGTGCGTGTGGGACGGCCCGATGTTCGCGCATCCCGTGCCGCTCGTGGCAGGCGAGGTCGTGACCCGCGATGGCTTCGTGTTCGCGGACCTCGTGCTCGCCCGGCACGACGCGTCTTTGCTACGCTGATCGGGATGCCGGCCTACCCTTCGCGGATCGTCTGTCTGACGGAAGAGACGACCGAGACCCTGTACCTGCTGGGCGAGGGCGCGCGGGTGGTGGGCATTTCCGGCTACACGGTGCGCCCGCCGGAGGCCCGGCAGAAGCCGAAGGTCTCGTCGTTCCTGCACGCCCGCTTCGACAAGATCGCGGCGCTGTCCCCGGATCTCGTCCTGGCGTTCTCGGATCTCCAGGCGGCGATCACGACCGAGCTCGTGACCCGCGGCTACACGGTGTTCACCTTCAACCAGCGCAGCGTGGACGAGATCCTGCAGATGGTGCGCGTCCTCGGCGGCATCGTCGGGGTGGCGGCGAAGGCCGCCACGCTGGCCGACGAGTTCGCCCACGGCCTGGAGGCGATTCGCGCCTCGGCCGCGCGCTTTCCCTGGCGTCCCCGTGTCTACTTCGAGGAATGGGACGAGCCGCTCATCAGCGGCATCCGCTGGGTCGAGGAGCTGGTCGAGATGGCCGGCGGCACGCCGATCTTCCCGGAGCTGCGAACGGCGGGCCTCGGGAAGGACCGCATCGTGTCGGCCGCGCGCGTCATCGACGCCGCCCCGGACGTGTTCATCGGCTCGTGGTGCGGCAAGCCTGTCCGGAAGGAGAAGGTGCGGCGGCGTGCCGGCTGGGAGACGGTGCCGTTCATCGTGCACGACCGGGTCTACGAGGTGAAGTCGACCTACATCCTGCAGCCGGGCCCGGCCGCCCTCACCGAAGGCGTGCGGCAGCTCCACGCCGTGCTGTGCCGCGCCGTCGGCGTGCCGCTACCAGACGACCTCGCGCCGGCCGAACGGTGGGACGCCGGCGACGCCGGTGACGGCGGCCCGACGACGCGGGCGATATAGTTCCGCGATGTCGATCGAGCGCGTCACAGTGATGCCAGCGGTGAGCGCCCTGCGTCCGGACTTCGCCGTGCTGGCGCTGGCCGTGACCGGCCTCGAGAACGGCCCCTCGGACGCGCAGTCCGAGGGCTGGCTGCTGGACGCGGAACGGCTGGCACGGACGGCCAGCGACGCGGCGGCACCCCATGTCGTGAGCTGGCAGGAGGCCTATCGGGCCTTCGGCGCCAAGCCGCAGCGCACGGCCTCGTCGGTCGAAGCCCTGTGGACGCGCGCACGCGGCCCCGGCCTGCCCCGCGTGAACTGGCTGGTCGATCTCTACAACGCCGTCAGCGTGGGCCATCTCCTCCCGGTGGGCGGCGAGGACCTGTCCCGCTTCGCCGGGCCGATCCGCCTCACGCGCGCCGCCGGCGACGAGACGTTCGACACGGTGAAGGCCGGCCAACCGGTCAGCGAACCTCCGGCAGCCGGCGAGGTCGTGTGGGCCGACGATCTGGGCGTCACGTGCCGGCGCTGGAACTGGCGCCAGGGCACGCGCACCCGCCTCACCGAACAGTCGACGAGCGCGCTCTTCCTGCTGGAGCGCCTGGCGCCGCTGTCCCTCGAGGCGCTCGACGCCGCCGGCGATGCCCTGCTGGCGATGATCCGCACCCGCACCCCCGGCGTCGAGGTCGAGCGCCGCCGCCTCGGCCCCCGCGACTCATGACGTCCCTGTTCGCGTTGCTCGCCGCCGTCGTCTACGGGGCGGCCGACTTCCTCGGCGGCACGGTCGCCAAGCGGGCCTCGACACTGGCGGCGGTCGTGGCCACGCAGGGCGCCGGCCTGGCGTTGCTGCTGCTGGGCACGCCCCTGATGCTGGGGGCCACGGTCACCGCCAACGACGTCCTCTTCGGCGCGCTCGCCGGCCTCACCGGCAGCGTCGGCGTGGCCCTCCTCTACCGCGGGCTGGCCATGGGGCCGATGAGCGTCGTGGCGCCCATCACGGCGGTGTGCGCGGTGGTGATTCCGCTCATCGCCGGGTTGATGCTCGGCGAGCAGCTGGCGCCGCTGGCGGCGCTGGGCGTCGCGATGGCGATTGCGGCGGTCGTGCTGCTCGGCCAGGAGTCGGCCTCGCCGGCATCGCTGCCGTTGACCGGGGGGCCGCCGCGCACCGCGGCGCAGGTCACGAGCGCCGTGCGCATCGCCCTCGTGTCGGGGATCGCCATCGGCGGCTTCTTCGTGTGCCTCGGCCAGACCGCGGCGCCGGCCGGACTGTGGCCGCTGGCCGTCTCGCGCACGGTGTCGGTGACGGTGTTCATGGCCGTGGCGTTCGCGACGCGGCAGACCTGGAAGGTCCCGGCCGTGTCACTTCCGGCGGCCATCGCCTGTGGCGGGCTCGACATGCTCGCCAACGGCCTCTACCTGGTGGCCGTGCGGCAGGGTCAACTGAGCCTGGTGGCGACGCTGGCGTCGCTCTACCCGGCCAGTACGGTCCTGCTGGCGCGCTTCGTTCTCGGTGAGCGGCTGGGCCACATGCAGCAGGTGGGGGTCGTGGCCGCCGTGGTGGCCATCGTGCTGATCGTGGCCAACAGCTGAAGCCGCTGCGGTCTCCGGCGGCGCGGGCGGCGTGCGCTACTGACGCGGCTTGGGCGCCGGCACGTTCTGGCCGGCTTCGACGCGCTTGCGGTATTCCTCGTACTGCCGGTCGTAGTTCCAGTCCTGCACGCGCTTGGCGCCATAGAACGCCGCGCCGCTGATGAGGCTCAGGAAGTCGACCCGCGGCGAGCGGAACGCCTGCGGGGTGACGTGCATCAGCATGTCGCGGTGAGTCGGCGCGCTGCCCGGCACGCCCCCATAGACGAGGTCCTGGCCGGCGAAGAACCGCAGTTCCGGAGCGCTCCCGTAGACATCGACGTGGAACTCGAGCTTGAGCGGCGAGCCGCCGCGGCTGCGGGCCTCGGACTCGGCCGCCAGCCGCCGGGAGATCCGGGACAGGGAGATGCCGAGCGCGCTGGCATCGATCGCCGGCGCCGCCTGAGCCGTGGGCGGGGCGGCCGGCGTCTGCGCAGCCGCTGGAGTGGCCGCGATGGCAGAGCCGAGCAACGCGGCGAGAAGAGCCTTCATGGCTGGGTTAGACGGCGCCCACGCGCCATCGGTCTGATGCTATCAGGTCCGGCTCAGAGCCGCCGTAGCTGCACCTGTTCGACCGCGTGGTCGGCGCCCTTGCGCAGGATGAGGTGCGCCCGCATCCGCGTCGGCGCGATGTTCTCGCGCAGGTTCACGCCGTTGATGTCGGCCCAGATCCCGGCCGCCGTCTCGCGCGCCTCGCTCTCGCCGATCGAGCCGTAGCGATGGAAGTAGGACTCGGGATCCTGGAACACCGTGTCGCGCAGGCTCAGGAAGCGCTCGATGTACCAGCGCTCGATGTCGGCTTCATCGGCATCGACGTAGATCGTGAAGTCGAAGTAGTCGGACGCGAACACCTGCATCTCGGCCCGCTCGCCCGGCGTCTGCAGCACGTTCAGCCCCTCGACGATGACGATGTCGGGATGGCGCACGGTGTGACGGGCATCGGGCACGATGTCGTAGCGCTGGTGCGAGTAGACCGGGGCGTCGGCATCGTCGGCCCCCGCCTTGAGCGCGGCGAGGAAGCGCACCAGGCGGGCGCGATCGTAGCTCTCGGGAAAGCCCTTGCGGTTCATGATGCCGCGCGCCTGCAGCACGGCGTTCGGGAACAGGAAGCCGTCGGTGGTGACGAGATCCACCGAGGGGTGCCCCGGCCAGCGCGACAGCAGGGCGCGCAGGATACGCGCCGTGGTGCTCTTCCCCACCGCCACGCTGCCGGCCAGCCCGATGATGAAGGGCACCTTGGCGGTGTGGTCACCGAGAAAGATCTGGGAGGCGCGGTGCAGTTCCTGGGTGGCCCGCACGTAGAGGCTGAGGAGACGCGACAGCGGCAGGTAGATCTGCTCCACCTCCGCGATCGACACGGCGTCGTTCAGTCCGCGCAGTTCGGCCAGGTCGGCCTCCGAGAGCGTGAGCGGCGTGTTGTCACGCAGCTTCGCCCACGCCGCGCGGTCGAACGTCAGGTAGCGGGAGGGCGCGATGAGGGGCTCGGCCGGCATTGCGTGCCGCCGAGCTTACAACAGTCCCAGCTGGAGCTTCGCGGCGTCGCTCATCCGCTCCATCGACCACGCCGGCTCGAACACGATCTCGACGCGCGACGAGGTCACGCCCTCGACCCGCTTGGCGGCATCGCGCGCTTCGCCCGGCAGGGTCTGGGCGGCCGGACACGCCGGCGCCGTCAGCGTCATGCGGATGCCGACACGCTTGTCGGCGTCGACGAGCACGTCGTAGATGAGCCCGAGGTCGTAGATGTTGACCGGGATCTCCGGGTCGAACACCGTCCGCAGGGCATCGATCACCTGCGGCCGCAGCTCCACCATCTGCACGTCGTCGGGCGTGATGTCGAGCGGCGCGCCGAACTCGTCGGGAACCTCGGAAGGCTGGCCAGAGGGCGTCGGAATCACGGGGAGCATCCTCGTCACGTGGGAGGTCATCAGTTACTCGGTGGACACGGGCTCGGCCGCGACGCCGTCGAGGACGGCGCGGGCAGTGTGCCAGGCGAGGCTGGCGCACTTGATGCGCGTCGGAAACTCGCGGACTCCGGCGAGGACGGAGAGCTTGCCCAGGTCGGCCGCCGGCCCGTCATGCGCGGACGTGACCATCGCCTGGAACTGGGTGAAGCGCTCACGCGCCGCTGCCACGGAGAGGCCGCGCAGCGCCTCGGTCATGAGCGACGCCGACGCCTTGGCAATGGCGCAGCCGACGCCCTCGAACGCCACATCGCGGACGATGCCGTCCGCGATCGTCATGTAGACCACGACCTTGTCGCCGCACAGCGGGTTGTAGCCTTCCTGGGTCGCCGCGCCCTCGATGGCGCGGAAGTTCCGCGGCCGCCGGTTGTGGTCGAGGATGACCTCCTGGTAGAGGTCCTGCAGACTGTCACTCACGAGAACACCCTTCGGACTTCGTGGAGCGCGGCCACGAGCTGGTCGATGTCGTCGCGTGTGTTGTACATCGCGAGCGACGCCCGCGCCGTGGCCGGCACGCCGAAGCGGGCCATGACGGGCTGGGCGCAGTGGTGGCCGGTGCGGATGGCCACGCCGAGACGATCGACGACGGTGCCGATGTCGTGCGGATGAATGCCGTCCATGACGAACGACACGATGCTCGCCTTGGCCGGTGCCGTGCCGATGAGCGTGACGCCGGGCACCGCCTGCACGGCGGCGGTGGTGTAGGCCAGGAGATGCGCTTCGTGCGCGGCAATCCAGTCGAACCCGACCCGGCGGATGAAGCGGGTCGCCGCACCGAGGCCGACGGCGCCCTCGATGTGCGGCGTGCCGGCCTCGAACTTGTAGGGCAGCGTGTTCCAGGTGCTCTTCTCGAAGGTGACCGAGGCGATCATGTCGCCGCCGCCCTGGTAGGGCGGCATGGCGTCGAGCAGCGCTTCGCGGCCGTAGAGCACGCCGATGCCGGTCGGGCCGTAGAGCTTGTGCCCGGTCGCCACGTAGAAGTCGGCACCGAGGGCCTGGACGTCGACCGGCAGGTGATACGCCGCCTGCGCGCCGTCCACCAGCACCACCGCACCGGCCGCATGAGCGGCACGGATGATCTCGGCCACCGGGTTGATGGTGCCGAGCGCGTTCGAGAGCTGGGTGATGGCCACCATGCGGGTGCGCTCGCCGAGCAGTGCGCCGAAGGCCTCCATGTCGAGGGCGCCGCGGTCGTCGATCGGGATGACCCGCAGCGTCGCGCCGGTCCGCTCGCACGCCAGTTGCCACGGCACGATGTTGGAGTGGTGCTCCATCGCCGAGATGAGCACCTCGTCGCCGGGCGTCAGGTGCGCGCCGCCCCAGCTGTGCGCCACCAGGTTGATGCCCTCGGTGGCATTGCGGGTGAAGACGATCTCGTGCCGGTGCGCGGCGTTGAAGAACGCCGCGACGTCGTCGCGGGCGCCTTCGAAGGCCGCGGTGGCGCGCTCGGACAGCAGGTGGACGCCCCGGTGCACGTTGGCGTTGGCCGTCGTGTAGTAGCTGGCAATCGCCTCGAGGACCTCACGCGGCTTCTGCGTGGTGGCCGCGTTGTCGAGGTAGGCGAGCCGGTGCCCGTGCGCCTCGAGCGCCAGGATCGGGAACTCCTCGCGCAGGCGTGCCGCCTGGCCGGTGGTCTCGACGTCGGGGCCGATGCCTGCAGACACGTTCACCTCACCTGTTACGCCAGATACCGGGACAGCCGGGAGAACAGCCGGTGTTCGAGCGCGATCCGCAGCTCGGGCACCGAGATCTCGCCCAGGACCTCACCCGCGAACGCATGGAGCAGCATGTCGCGCGCCTGCGCCGGCGTGAGCCCGCGCGCCTCGAGGTAGAACAGCGCCTCCTCGTCGAGCTGGCCGACGGCCGCACCGTGCGTGCACTTCACGTCGTCGGCGAAGATCTCGAGCTGCGGATTGGAGTTGATCTGCGCTTCGTCGGAGAGCAGCAGCGCCCGGTTGGTCTGCTTGGCGTCGGTCTTCTGCGCGTCGGGACGGACCAGAATCCGCCCGTTGAAGACCGCCTTGGCCTGACCCCCGAGGATGCCCTTGTACAGCTCGTGACTCGTGCAGTGCGCCACGGCGTGGTCGATCGACGTGTGGTTGTCGACGAGGTCGTTGCCGTCGGCCAGGTAGACGCCGTCGATCGTGGCGTGCGCGCCCTCGCCCTCGAGCAGCGCCGACAGGTCGTTGCGGACGATCCGCCCGCCGAGCGTGACGGAACGCGAGTGCAGGATGGCGCCGGTGCCGCACGAGGCGTGCAGGTGGTGCACGTGGTAGGCGTCGGGCGACTCCCGCTGGTCGATGATGAGCTCGAGCACCGCGCCGTCGTCGACGCGCACCTGGGTGACCACGTTCGAGAGATACGGGTGCGCGCCCTCGCCCACGAACGACAGCACGATCGTGGCCTGGCTCTGCGCCATCGCCTCGATGACGATGCGCGGATGCGCCATCGCCGGACGATCGCCCGGCAGCGTGACCAGCACCACCTGGATCGGCGCGCTGAGCACGGCGCCTTCCGGCACCAGGATGTGCACGCCGTCTTCGAGGAACGCGGCGTTGAGCGCCGCGAACGGGTGACCGGTGACGTCGAGGTCGAGCGCCAGGTCACGGGCCGGGGCGTCGTCGGCCTCGAAACTGCTCGCCAGCCCCTCGACGACGACGCCGAGCGGCAGCCCGCCCTGCGACGAGATGGTCTCGTCGAAGCAGCCGTTCACGATGACGGCCGTGGCGGCACTCTCGCGGATCTCGTTGGCGGCGGCCAGCGCTTCGGCGCCGTCGGCGTCGGGCGCCGCCAGCTCGAACGGGGTCGCCGCGATCGGCCCGATGTTGGTGAAGCGCCAGGCTTCCTGGCGCGTCGTCGGGAAGCCGGTGGCCTCGAAATGTTCGAGGGCATCGCGCCGGTGATTGGCGAGCCACTCGGGCGCGCGCGTGCCGAGGCCGCGCTGGCCGTCGCGGATCCAGTCCAGAGTCTGCGGCGCGCTCGTCACTGGGTGGCTCCTGCCGGCGCGGTCTGGATCCAGCTGTAGCCCTTGGACTCGAGTTCCAGTGCCAGTTCGCGGCCGCCCGAGCGGACGATCCGGCCCTCGCTCAGCACGTGCACGAAGTCCGGCACGATGT
The DNA here is from genome assembly GCA_963807405.1 of uncultured Acidobacteriota bacterium. Lineage (GTDB taxonomy): Bacteria > Acidobacteriota > Vicinamibacteria > Vicinamibacterales > UBA2999 > CADEFD01. The sequence goes on from CAWEBU010000003.1 coordinate 277,082, forward strand.
AGTCGAGCAGGCGCTGGTAGTGCGTGACGACGATGAAGGCGCGCTCGGGGCTGCGCAGCGCGTTGACGCCGTCCGACACGACGCGCAGGGCGTCGATGTCGAGACCCGAATCGGTCTCATCGAGCACGGCGAGCGTCGGCTGCAGCACGGCCATGTGGAAGATCTCGTTGCGCTTCTTCTCGCCGCCCGAGAACCCTTCGTTGACCGAGCGCTGGAGCATGCTCTCGTCCATCTGCAGGCGCTTGGCCTCGGTCTTGACGAGCGTCATGAAGTCGATGGCATCGAGCTCCTCGAGGCCCTGCTCCTTGCGCCGGGCGTTCAAGGCCGCCTTCAGGAAGTAGGCGTTGTTCACGCCGGGAATCTCGACCGGGTACTGGAAGGCCATGAACAGGCCCTGGCGCGCCCGGACGTCGGCCGCCAGCTCCAGCAGGTCGGCGCCGTTGTAGAGCACCGAGCCGCCCGTGACTTCGTAGCCGGGGTGGCCGGCCAGCACGCGAGCGAGCGTGCTCTTGCCGGAGCCGTTCGGCCCCATGATGGCGTGGACCTCTCCCGCCTTCACCGTCAGATCGATCCCGTGGAGGATGTCCTTGTCCTCCACACTCGCCGTCAGTCCCTTGATCTCAAGCATGTCCTGTCACCTCGCGCCACGATGCCCGGGCGCCTGTCTGGGTCTCGGGTCCCGGAGGCCGGGTCCCGGGTGGGCTAGCCCACCGAGCCTTCGAGCGAGACGCTGAGGAGCTTCTGCGCCTCGACGGCGAACTCCATCGGCAGTTCGCGGAACACTTCCTTGCAGAAGCCGCTCACGATCAGGTTGATCGCGTCTTCCTTGGCGATGCCGCGCGACTCGCAGTAGAACATCTGGTCCTCGCCGATCTTCGAGGTCGACGCCTCGTGCTCGACCTTCGAGGACGTGTTCTTGATCTCGAGATACGGGAAGGTGTGCGCGCCACACTTGTCGCCGATGAGCAGCGAGTCGCACTGCGAGTAGTTCCGGGCGTTGACCGCACCGCGCGCGATCTTCACCGCGCCGCGGTAGGTGTTCTGGCCGACGCCGGCCGAAATGCCTTTCGAGACGATGGTGCTGCGCGTGTTCTTCCCGAGATGGATCATCTTGGTGCCGGTGTCGGCCTGCTGGTGGTGGTTGGTGACCGCCACCGAGTAGAACTCGCCGACCGAGTCGTCACCCTGGAGGATGCAACTGGGATACTTCCACGTGATGGCCGAGCCGGTCTCGACCTGGGTCCAGGTGATCTTCGAGCGCCGGCCGCGGCAGGCGCCGCGCTTGGTCACGAAGTTGTAGATGCCGCCCTTGCCGTCCTTGTCGCCGGGATACCAGTTCTGGACGGTCGAGTACTTGATGACGGCGTCATCGAGCGCGATGAGCTCGACCACCGCGGCGTGCAGCTGGTTCTCGTCGCGCATCGGCGCCGTGCAGCCCTCGAGATAGCTGACCGAGGCGCCCTCTTCGGCGACGATGAGCGTGCGCTCGAACTGCCCGGTGCCCTTGGCGTTGATGCGGAAGTAGGTCGAGAGCTCCATCGGGCAGCGCACGCCCTTCGGCACGAACACGAAGCTGCCGTCGCTGAAGACCGCCGAGTTGAGGGCCGCGAAGAAGTTGTCGGTGTGCGGCACGACCGAGCCCAGGTACTGCTTGATGAGCTCGGGATGGTCCTTCACCGCCTCGGAGAACGAGCAGAAGATGATGCCGACCTTCGACAGCTTCTCGCGGAAGGTCGTGGCGACCGACACCGAGTCGAACACCGCGTCGACCGCGACGTTGGCCAGCAGCTTCTGCTCGTGGAGCGGGATGCCGAGCTTCTCGAAGGTCGCGCGGATCTCCGGATCGAGATCGTCGAGGCTGTCCAGCTTCGGCTTCTCTTTCGGCGCCGCGTAGTAGCTGATCTCCTGGTAGTCGATCGGCGTGTACTCGACGTTCTGCCAGGTCGGCTCGGCTCATCTTCTGCCAGGCGCGGAAGGCCTTGAGGCGCCACTCGAGCAGCCACGCCGGCTCGCCCTTCTTCTCCGAGATCATCCGGACGACGTCCTCGTCCAGGCCCTTCGGGACGATGTCCTGCTCGACGTCGGTGACGAACCCGTACTTGTAGTCCTGGGCCGCCAGATCCTCGAACACCTTGGTGGTTGCTGTTGATTCCATCGCTGTAGTTCCTCTAGCCGCCAGCCGCTAGCCGCCAGCCGCTATACGGAGAACGAAGTTCCGCAGCCGCACGCGCTCTTGGCGTGCGGATTGCGAACGGTGAAATTGGTCGCCATCAGGTTGTGCTCGTCGAAATCGAGCACCGTGCCATCGAGCAGCGCCAGGCTGCGTGGATCGACGAACACCTTGACGCCGTCCGGCCCGTCGAACACCTGGTCGGTGGGCCGGGCCGCCGCCTCGAACCTGAAGACGTAGCTGTGACCCGAGCAGCCCCCGGCCTTGATCGCCACGCGCAGGCCGCCCTCGCCGAGGCCCTGCTTCTCCATCTGGCGCGCGATGACGCGCGCCGCGCTGTCGGTCACTTCGATCATCGCCCCGCTCCTCGGCCGCCAACGGCGGCGCCTTTCTGCGCTGTGGCCTCGAGCCCGAGGCCGGAAACGCCAGTGCTGGCCGCCCAGTCATCGACGGCCGCCCGGGCCGCCGCCACGGCCATCGCCGCCATGTCCCGCTTGTCCTCCGGCAGCGCCAGCGCCGCGGCCACCTGGCGCGGGTCGAGCCCGCTGACGGCGCCGGGGGCCACGCCCACGAGGGCGTCGGCCACGAAGCTCGCGCTCGCCACCGCCGCGCTGCAGCCGAAGACGCGGAAGCGCGCGTCGTCGATGACGCGGCCGTCCGGCGACACGCGGACCTGCAGGCAGGCCCACAGGCCGTCGTCGAGGCTGCCCCTGGTTCCGGTGCCGACCCGCGCCGTGCCCTCGGGCCAGCCGCCCGCGCGTCTTGGATCGCGGCATCGCATCCGCACCGCCTCCGAGTAGTGGGCGGCCATCAGGCCCGCCCTCCGGCGACGACCGGCGACATCGCGCGCAGGCGCGACACGCGGTCCACCACACTCGCCACGGCGGCATCGACCTCGTCCTCGGTCGTGCCGCGGCCGAGGCCGAAGCGCACGGCGCTCCAGCGCTCGACAGCGCCCGCGCCCAGGGCCTGCATCACGTGCGACGGCTCCCGGCTGCCCGAGGCACAGGCCGAACCGGACGACACCGCCACGGCGTCGGCCAGGCTGGTCATCAGCGCCTCGCCGTCCACGCCGGCCACGCTCACGTGCAGGTTGTGCGGCAGACGCGCCGTCATCGACCCGTTGACCGTCAGCGTATCGAGCCCCCCCGTCAGCCCGTCGAGCAGGCGGTCGCGCAACCGGGCGAGCCGCGGGCCTTCGGTGGGCAGCAGGTCGAGCGCCAGGGCGGCCGCGGCGCCGAATCCGACGATGCCGGGCACGTTCAGGGTGCCCGCCCGCATCCCGTGTTCCTGACCACCGCCGACCACCTGCGGCGCGATCGTGACCTTCGGCGCGCGGCGGAGGTAGAGCGCCCCGACGCCCTTCGGACCGTACATCTTGTGTGCGCTCACCGACACCAGGTCGACGCCGAGCGCCTCGACATCGAACGCCACGTGGCCGGCGGCCTGCACGGCGTCGGTGTGGAGCCACACCCCACGCGCCCGGCACACGCCGGCGATCTCGGCCACAGGATGTATGACGCCGATCTCGTTGTTGGCGGTCATCACCGAGACGAGCACGGTGTCCTCGGCGATCGCCTCCGCGATGCGGGCGGGATCGACGCGGCCGTCGCGCTCGACCGGCACCACCGTCACGCGACCGCCGTCGCGCGCCAGCTGCTGGCAGACGTCGAGCACGGCCTTGTGTTCGGTGGCGACCGTCACGACGTGGGCACCGTGGTCGCGGCGGGCCTGGACGGCGCCGCGGATGGCCAGCGAGCAGGCTTCCGTCGCGCCGCTCGTGAACACCACTTCCTTCGCCCGCGCCCCGATGAGCCGTGCCACCTGCTGACGCGCGCGCTCGACGGCCTCATCGGCCTTCCAGCCGAAGGCGTGCTGCCGGCTGGCCGCGTTGCCGAAGTGCTCCGTGAAGTACGGCAGCATCTCGGCGAGGACGCTCGGGTCGACCGGCGTCGTCGCGTGATGGTCGAGATAGATGGGGCGGACGGCAGGCATCGCCAGCGTTACTCCCGCACCTGCGAGCGCGCGGTCGCGCCCGAGCGCATGATCATCGGCACCGCCACCGCGGGGGCGGCGGGCGCCGGTTCAGCCAGTTCGGCCAGGCTCACCGTGGCCAGCGCATCGACGATGCGCTCCTTGATCTTCCAGAGCGGATCGCGGATCTCGCAGCGGTCGAACTGCTCGCAGCCGTGGTCGTCGGGCGAACAGGCCGTCACCGCCACCGGGCCGTCGATAGCCTGGATCACGTCGGCCACAGTCAGCAGGCGGGCGTCGCCGGCCAGGCGGTAGCCGCCGCGCGTGCCCTGCACCGAGACCAGCAGCCGCGACCGGACCAGCCGCTGCAGCACCTTGGCCAGCAGCTCGGCCGGAATGCCATAGGTCTCGGCAATCTCGCGCGCGCTGACCGAGCTGTCGGCCGCGGCACCGACCAGGTGCCGTACGGCGATGAGCGCGTAGTCCGCCTTCTTGGAGAGTCGCAGCATAAGGGGCATCCCCGGTGAATGGCGGCTGGCGGCCCGAAGCCAGGCGGATATCCGACCGAGAGAGTCCTATTTTAACTCGGATTGCGGACTGGTCAAGTCGGCAATCCTCGGGGACCGGGTTCCAGGAGCCGGGGACCGGGTCTGGGAGCCGGGTTCTGGGAGCCGGGTGCCGGGTGCCGGGCCCCGGGTCCCTGGCCCCTAGTATTTCGGCTGGCTCGGATCCACCTGGTCCACCCAGGCGAGGATGCCGCCGGTCAGGTTGTGGACGTTGGTGAACCCCTTGTCGCGCAGGAACGCCGCCGCCTTGGCGGAGCGCACACCCGAGCGGCACTGCGTGACGATTTCGCTGGCCGGGTCGAGTTCGCCGAAACGGGCCGGCAGATCTCCGAGCGGGACCAGCAGGGAGCCATCAATCTTGCAGATCTGGTATTCGTGCGGCTCCCGCACGTCGACGATGGTCGGAGCGGTGCCGGCATCGATGCGGGCTTTGAGTTCGAGAACGGTCATGTCAGTCATGGCATCGGAAGCGGGCGCCGCCGGCGTCACGGCCGGAACGACCCCGCAGAACTGCTCGTAGTCGATGAGCGCGGTGACGGTGGGGTGAGTGCCGCACACCGGGCACTCCGGATCCTTGCGCAGCGTGAGCTCGCGGAAACGCATCCGCATGGCGTCGTAGATGAGGAAGCGCCCGGCCAGGGTCTGTCCCACGCCGAGAATGATCTTCACGGCCTCGGTGGCCTGGATGGTGCCGATGAGTCCGGGCAGCACGCCCAGCACGCCGGCCTCGGCACAGCTCGGCACGAGTCCGGGCGGCGGCGGTTCCGGGTAGAGGCAGCGGTAGCACGGCCCGTCCTTGGTGGCGAAGACCGAGGCCTGCCCTTCGAAGCGGAAGATGCTGCCGTAGGCATTCGGAATGCCGAGCAGCACGCAGGCATCGTTCACGAGATAGCGGGTCGGGAAGTTGTCGGTGCCGTCGACGACCACGTCGTAGCCGCGGAAGAGCTCGAGGGCGTTGGCCGAGCTGAGCGCGACCTCGTGGGCGACGACGTTCACGTGAGGGTTGAGTTCGCGCAGCGTGTCCGTGGCGGAAGCGAGCTTGGAGCGCCCGACGTCCGAGGTGCCGTGCAGGATCTGCCGCTGCAGATTGCTGATGTCGACATGGTCGAAGTCCACCATGCCGATGGTGCCGACGCCGGCCGCCGCGAGATACATCGCCACCGGCGAGCCGAGCCCGCCAGCGCCGATGCACAGCACTTTGGCCGCCTTCAGCTTGCGCTGACCGTCCATCCCGACTTCCGACAGGATCAGGTGGCGGCTGTAGCGCTGCACTTCATCGGGCGTGAGCGCGGGCAACGCCGTGGCCACGGCATCCGAGCCACCGGCGACCGACGGAATGATGCTGAGCGTCTGGCCGTCGGCGACCGGCGTCAGCTCCTTCTGCAGGTAGCGGATGTCGTCGTCGCCGACGTAGATGTTGACGAAGCTGCGCAGCCGGCCGTCCGGCGCGTAGAGGTGCTGCTTGAGCCCGGCGTAGCGCGTGGTCAGGTCCGTGAGCACCTCGCCCACGGTGGCGCCCGACGCCTGCACGACATCGAGCTTCTCGGTGAACGGCCGGAGCGGCGTCGGGATGTGGATGGAGACGGGCATGGCAGGATCCTCTTCGGGAATAGCTGATTATGACGCGGGCCCGGCGCCGTCGTCGATCGGCCGCTCGTCGAACGCGGTGCGGTCGTCGCGCAGCATCCAGGCCGTCAGCGCCGCCGGTTCGCCCGCCATCACCGACACGATCGGATAGACGAAGGTCGGCCAGGCGTGGTCGAGGTCGTACTGCGACGGCACGGCCGGGTGATCGGGATGCGAATGGTAGAAGCCGAGCAGCGAGAGCCCGGCCCGACCGGCCTGGCGCTCCGCCGCCAGGTAGTCCTGGTCGTCGATGCGGAAGCGGCGGCGCGGTCCTTCGGTCGTGACGTTCGGCAGCGGATGCGTGGCCACGACCGTATCGCCCTCGCCGAGCAACGCCCCGCAGCACTCGTGCGGGAAGGTCTCGCGGCCGTGCTGCTCGATGGCGGCGCGCACCCCCGCCGCCAGCGTCAGCGGTGTCATCGCCGCGAGTCCTGGACCGCGGCGGCGGTCTCGGTCCCCTGGGGCCGCCCTTCGTCCCAGAAGTGCTCGGACAGGTAGCGGTCTCCCGCATCGCACAGCACGACCACCATCACGACGTCGTCGCGGGTGCGCCGCGCCACCGTCGCCTGCGCCAGTGCGGCGGCGATGTTGGCGCCGCTCGACACGCCCACCAGCAGGCCCTCTTCGCGGGCCAGGCGCCGCGTCATCTCGTGGGCATCCTCGGTCGACACTTCCGCCGCGTGGTCGGCCAGCGTCGCGTCGTAGATGCCGGGCACGATCGCGGACGCCATGTGCTTGAGCCCTTCGAGCCCATGGAGCGGCGACTCCGGCTGCACCGAGATGAGCACGACGTCCGGACGCTGGGCGCGCAGGTAGCGGCCCGTCCCCATGAAGGTGCCGCTCGTGCCGAGGGCGGCCACGAAGTGCGTCACGCGGCCGCCGGTGTCGGCCATGATCTCCGGGCCGGTCGTCTCGAAGTGCGCTTGCCAGTTGAAGGGGTTGTTGTACTGGTCCGGGTAGAAGTAGAGGTCGGGGGTGGCCGCGTAACGGCGCCGGGCCTCGACAATCGCGCCGTCCGAGCCGTCCATCGGATCGGTGAACACCAGCTCGGCGCCGTAGGCCGTCAGAATCCGCTTGCGCTCGGGGCTCGCGCTCGACGGCAGGCACAGCGTGACCGGGAACCCGAGGGCGGCGCCGATCATGGCGTAGGCAATCCCGGTGTTGCCCGAGGTGGCATCCAGCAGGCGCTTGCCGGGACCGAGTGCGCCCGACCGGAGACCCTCGCGGATCATGTGGCGGGCGGCGCGGTCCTTGACCGACCCTCCCGGGTTGCTCGCCTCCAGCTTGCCGTACAGCTCGAGGCCGGGCACGTCGCGTTCGAGGCGTGCCAGGCGAACGAGCGGTGTCCGCCCGATGGCGGCCAGTAGCGAAGTATCCATGCGGGAGACCTCAGCTTACGGCAGCGCTCGACGGGCACCGCGAACGAAATGACTGCTGGGTCGGATGGGTCTCGAACATCGTGGGACAATCTCCGGCCGTGGCTCTCGACATCCGGCGGGCGCGCCGCCACTTCGCGGCGCTCGATCCTGAGATGCACGCGCTGGTCCGACGTGTCGGTCCCTGCCGGCTCGATGCCCGCGTGGCGCCCGACGCCTTCCGGGCGCTCGTCCGCGCCATCGTGGCCCAGCAGGTCTCGGCCAAGGCGGCGCGCACCGTCTACGACCGGCTCACCGTCCTGGTCCCGGACGGCCATCTCACCGCCGCCGCGCTGCTCGCGCACGATGTCGAGGCGCTGCGGGCGACCGGACTGGGTCCCGCCAAGACGCGCTATGTCCGCGATCTGGCCGAACAGGTCGCCGACGGCCGTCTCGACCTCGCCGCCCTCGCCGCCGAGGACGATGCCAGCGTCATCCGGGCGCTCACGGCGGTGCGCGGGATCGGCACCTGGACGGCCGAGGTGTTCCTCATCTTCCAGTTGCAGCGGCTGGACGTCTTCCCGGCCGCCGATCTGGCGCTCCTCACGGCCATCCAGCGCGTCTATGGGAAACGGGCGAGGCCGACGCCGCCGCAGGCGCGACGGTTCGCCGAGCGGTGGCGTCCCTACCGATCGATCGCGAGCTGGTATCTGTGGCGCAGTATCGAGCCGTGACGAGCGCGATCAGAGGGGCCGGGGAGGAGGCCGGCGCCGCACCGGCCGGGACCGGCGCTACTTGAGGCGGACGGTGAGCGTGACGCTGGCGCGGATGACCGTCTCGCCAGGCGCCACCGGCGGCGCCGCATCGCCCGCCATCCGCACCTCGGCCATGCGTGACATCACCATCGGCTCGGGTCCGCCGCCGACGCCGCTTTCCTCGATGCGGACGATGCCGGCCACCGTGGAACCGGCGGCGGCCGCCACTGCCTCGGCGCGCGCGCGGGCATCGGCCACCGCGCGCCCGAGCGCCTCGCGTTCGAGCGTGGCCCGCTGCTTGAGGTCGAAGCGCACGCCCTGGACGGAGGTGCCGCCGGCATTGATGGCCAGTTCGAGCAGGTCGCCGACGCGCGCCAGGTCGTCGACCCTGACGTCGATGGCGTGCCGGGCGAGGTAGCCGCGCGGCACCTGCTTGCCGTTGACCCAGTCCACCCGCGCCTGCACGTCGTAGGCGGTCGTCCGGATGGCATCCTTCGGCACGCCGGCGCCGGTCAGCCGCTCCTGGACGGCCGTCATCGCCTTGGCCACGACCGCCTGCGCCTCTTTCGGGGTCGGGGCGGTGTGCTCGGTGCCGAGTCCGATATACGCCATGTCCGGGACCGCGCGCACCTCGCCCTCGCCACGCATGACGACGGTAGGTGCGGGCGCGGCGGCCTGGGCCGCGGCAAGCGCGGGGACGAGGGTCGCGAGGGCGAACGTCACTACTGTGGCACGCATCATTGCAGGGCCTCCCCATCGGCGACGTCATCCGTGACGTCGGGCGCCTGCGTATAGGCTACCCGGAACCCGATGCTGTAGGCATAGGTGTCTGGAGGCACCTTGTGGCGATAGGCGCAGCGCAGCTGCAGCACGTCATACGTGACCCAGGATCCGCCGCGCAGGACGCGCATCCCGCCGCTCATCGGCCCCCCGGGATTGGCGTTGCCGAGCGTGCGGTAGGCATCGGCCGCATACCAGTCGGCCACCCACTCCCAGACGTTGCCGGTCATGTCGTGCAGCCCGAAGCCGTTGGCCGGGAACGTGCCGACCGGACGCGTGCCGCGCATGCGCTTCAGCCCGCTGTCGGGAAGGAAGTTCGAACGCGAGGGATCGACGATGTCGCCCCACGGGTAGCGCCGGCCGTCCACGCCGCCACGGGCGGCGCGTTCCCATTCCGCCTCGCTCGGCAGCCGCACCGCCCGTCCCAGCCGGGTGCCGAGCCAGACGCAGTAGGCCACGGCGTCGGCGTGCGTGACGAGCGTGACCGGGTGCAGGCCGCGATCGCACGGCAGGTCACCGCCGCGCCAGACATAGGGCGAGGCCAGCTCGCGAAACCCGGCTTCGGCCGCGGGCGACACGAACGACGGCAGGTCACGCACGTCGGGCGCCCGATGACCGGTATTGCGCACGAACTCCGCATACTGGGCGTTGGTGACCTGATGCATCGCGATGTGGAAACGGTCGAGGACGACGCGGCGCACCGGACGCTCGTCGTCCTCGCCGTCGTGCCCGCCCATCTCGAACTCGCCGGCGGGAATCTCGACGAACCGGGGCAGTAGTTCTTCGCGCATTGAAGAATGGGCGTCAGTATACTCGTCGCCCATGAAAGTCGTGCCCTTCACCCTCGAGCGGGTCCAGTCGGAATGGGAGCACCGGGTCCGCTACAACCTCTCGGAGAGCGGCGTGCACCCGCTCAGCGTGCGCGCCCTCGTCGGCGACGGCGCCAATCTCGACGCGCTGATCGACTCGCCGCTCATCTACACCCAGACCAACGGCACGCCGGCCTTGCGCACGGCCATCGCCGCGCTGTATCCCGGCGCCACCGCCGATCACGTCCAGGTGACCAACGGCGGATCGGAAGCCAATTTCGTGGTCACCTGGCGAATGGTGGAGCCCGGCGACGAGGTGGTGGTCCTGGTGCCGGCCTACATGCAGGTGGCGGGACTGGTCGAAGCCTTCGGCGGCGTCGTGCGGACGTGGCCGATGGTGCCGTCCGACACCGGCTGGCACCTGGATCTCGACCGGCTCGACACGCTGGTCAACGCGCGGACCCGGGCGATCGTCATCTGCACGCCCAACAACCCCACCGGCGCCCGGCTCACCGCCGCCGAGCTCGACGCGGTCGCCGCGGCGGCCGACCGGGTGGGCGCGTGGGTCGTGTCCGACGAGATCTACCGCGGCGCCGAACGTGACGGCCATGAGTCACCGACGATGTGGGGTCGCGGCGAGCGGGTGATCGTGACGAGCGGTCTCTCGAAGGCCTATGGCTTGCCGGGCCTGCGCATCGGCTGGGCCGTGGGGCCGCCTGACGTGGCGTCGGCGCTGTGGGCGTATCACGACTACACGTCAATCGCGCCGGGCGCGCTGAGCGATCAGCTGGCCACGCTGGCGCTGGTGCCCGACACGCGCGCGACGCTCCTGGCGCGGACGCGCGCCATCCTGCAGGAGAACATCCCGCGCGTCGAGGAGTGGCTCGCCGACTGCGGGCACCACTTCGAATGGTCGACGCCGGACGCCGGTGCATTCATCTACGCCAGCTACGCCATGCCGATCGGCTCGACGGCGCTCACCGAGCGGCTACGCGAAGAAGAGAGCGTGCTCATCGTGCCCGGCGATGCCTTCGGCATGGACGGCTACCTGCGGCTGGGGGTCGGCGAACGCCTCGGCTATGTACTGGCCGGCCTCGATCGGCTCAAGGCGCTGCTCGACCGGCTCACGCCGGGCGCGGCGTGAGCGCCTCGGCCAGGGCGGCCGGCTCGTAGCCGACGATCGCCGTCTCACCGACGAAGGTGACCGGGACGGTGCGGTAACCGCGCCCCGTCAACTCGCGATAGGCATCCAGATCGAGGTCCACCGAGCGGACCTGGAACTCGACACCGGCCTGTGAAAGCCACGCTTTCACCTGTTCGCAGGGGCGTCAACCCTCGCCGGCGAAGAGGACGACCGTCGGAGGCGTCGGCATGCCTGCAACTTATCAGACCGCGGGCCCGGCGTGAGCGGATACCATTACGACCACTCGCATGGGACCCCTGCACGGCATCACCGTTCTCGACTTCACCCGCGTTCTCTCCGGCCCCTACTGCACGATGGCCCTTGGCGATCTGGGGGCTCGCGTCATCAAGCTCGAACATCCCGGCCGCGGCGACGACACCCGGCGCTGGGGTCCGCCCTTCGTGGGCGACGAGAGCGCCTACTTCCTGAGCGTCAACCGCAACAAGGAAAGCGTCGCCATCGACTTCAAGTCGGAGGGCGGCCGCGAGGTCGTCGATCGCCTGCTGGCGCGGGCCGACGTCGTGGTCGAGAACTTCAGGCCCGGCACGCTGGACGGCGTCGGCCTCGACGCGGCGACCGTGCGCGCCAGCCATCCGAAGATCGTCTACTGCTCCATCTCGGGCTACGGGCAGACGGGGCCCCGGCGCGAGGAGCCCGGCTACGACGCGGTGATGCAGGCCGAAGGCGGCCTCATGAGCATCACCGGCGCCGCCGACGGCACCCCGTATCGCCTGGGGGTGGCCATCGTCGACATCGTGTCGGGCCTGTTCGCGGCCCAGGGCGTGCTGGCCGCGCTCGTCGCGCGCGCCACGAGCGGCGAAGGGCAGGTCGTGGACATCGGCATGCTCGATTCGACCGCCGCCCTGCTCACCTACCAGGCCGGCAACTACTTCGCGACCGGCGACACGCCGGGCCGCCTCGGCAACCGGCATCCGACGATCGCGCCCTACGAGACGTTCGCGACGGCCGACGGCGACCTGGCCCTCGCCGTGGGCAACGACTCCCTGTGGCAGGCCTTCTGCAAAGCCGCCGGGCTGGACGACGAGGCCGCGGATCCGCGTTTTGCCACCAATGCGCTGCGGCTGGCCAACTACGACGCGCTCAAGCCACGGCTCGACGCCGTGTTCGCCGCGCGCCGGCGTGAAGACTGGACCGCCTGCCTGCTCGCCGCCGGGGTGCCGTGCGGCGCCGTCCGCTCGGTGGCGGAAGTGTTCGCCGACCCGCAGACGATCGCCCGCGAGATGGTCCGCACGGTGCCGCACGCCACGCTGGGGTCGGTCAAGGTCACCGGTGTGCCCGTGAAGCTGTCGGCCACGCCCGGGAGCGTGCGCACCGGCCCGCCCACGCTCGGTCAGCACACGGCCGCCGTTCTCGGCGAACTCGGCTACGATTCGGCGGCCATCGACGCGCTCCGGACGAGCGGCGCGGTAAGGTTGTAGGTATGGATGTCGCCCAACTGCGAAAGAGCGTGCGTCAGGCAATCGAAGGCGCGAAGAAGGACCAGGCGGCGCGCCGCCTCCGTGCCGATGCCGCGCAGACGGCCTACGAGCAGTTGCTCGAGGAACGGGCGACGCCGGTCTTCCGGTCGATGGCCAACGTGCTCAAGAGCGAAGGGCTGCTCTTCGACGTGATGACGCCGTCGGGGGGAGTGCGGCTGGTGCCGGAGCGCACCCGTGAGGACGGCATCGAGTTGACGCTCGATGGCTCGATCGATCCGCCGCGCGCGACGCTGACCACCATGCGCAGCCGCGGCAGCCGCACCGTGCGCAAGGAGCGGCCGCTCAAGGACGGCGCGCCGATCGACTCGATCACCGACGACGACGTGGTCGCCGCGCTGCTCGACGAGCTCGTGCCCTGGCTCGAGCGCTGACGGCCGGCGCCACGGCGATCGTCGCTTTGCTGCAGTAGCAGCAGTTGCGTTGGCGTGGCGTCCAGTCGTCGGCTCCGATTCGTCGCGTCGGTCACTCGCACCTTCCGGCGACGCAACTGCTATCCGGGGTTACGCCAGGCGCTCGACGAACGAGGTGTCGATACCCTCGCGGCGCAGGAGCGACAGCAGGCCGGCCTTGTCGTCGGCCTTCCGGTAGGCCTCGCGCACGTCCACCGCGCCGCTCTGCACGAAGGCCACGAGGGCATCGTTGAGGGGCGCCATCCCGAGCTTGCGGCCGCCGTCGATGACGCGCGGTAGCTGCGCGATCTGACCGTCGGCCACCAGGGCCGCCACGGCGCTGGTCTTGAGGACCAGTTCACGCGCGGCCAGACGGCCGCCGCCGGCTTTGCGCAGCAGCACCTGGGCCACGACACCGCGCAGATGCTCGGCGAGGGCCGTACGCACGTTGCGGCGCTGGTCCGACGGACACAGGGCAACGAGCCGTTCGAGGGCCGCCGTCGACGAGGTCGCGGCCACCGACACGAACACCAGCAGGCCAGACCCGGCGGCGTCGAGCGCCACCTGCAGCACGTCGGGCGACCGGAGATCGTCGATGACGAGGACATCGGGTCCCTCGCGCAGCGCCGCTCGCGTGGCCGTCACCGCCTCGGCGGCACTGCCACGCAATTCGCGCTGGCTGATGAGGGAGCCGCGGCTCTCGTGGACCAGGAAAATCTGGCCTTCGAGCGTGATGATGTGGTCGTTGCGCTGGCGATTGACCAGATCGACGAAGGCCGAGACCAGCGTGGACTTGCCGCTGGCACGCGGGCCGGTGACCAGGATGAGCCCTTCCGGCTCGCTGGCCAGCGCCTGAATCTCGCGGACGAGCCCGAGCTGTTCGGCCGAGGTCGCTCGCGTGTGGACCATCCGGAGCAGCGCGCCCGGACCGCGATGGTCGCGGAAGGTCGTGATGCGCACCCGGCCGACCTCGGCCACGTCGTGCAGCCACTCGGCGCCCTCAGCGTCGGGCCGGCCCTCGGGCGCCAGCTCCAGAACGGCCGCTTCGACATCGCCACCCGACAGCACGCTCTCGCCGTCGAGCAGCCGGACGTCGCCGTCGATGCGCACGGAGGGCCGGGCATCGGACGACAGGTAGAGGGCCGAGGCACCGCGGCCCGCCGCCAGACGCAGCAGACGTTCGATGCCACCAGGGCGCGCGCCGCGCGTGGCGCTACCGGCGCCACGTCCGCCGTCGCGCGTCAGCGACAACACGACCGCCGGATCACGGTCGATCCCCCCGGCGTCCGCTGCCAGCCCTGGCAGCGCCGGCTGCGGCTCCGCCTGCTCGTAGCGCACCGACTCGTGCGGATGTGAATCGAAGCGCGGCGCGCCGGGCGGGGACCAGGCGGCGGGCATGGCGGACGACGCGAAGGGGTCGGACATGTCGTAGGTGCTCGCTTCGGCCTCCACCGTGGGACCGGCTGCGGGTTGAGGCGAAGGGTCCGGGGCGGTCACCGGCGGGGTCGGCGCTTCGGGCGGCGCCGCGGTCGCGGCTGGTTCGGCAGGCAGCATCAGCGTGACCTCGTCCAGCGCGGCGGCGAGGTCGGCCGCCGCGGACAACTCGTGGACATCGTCGCTCGCGAGATGGACGGGCGCGTCGGTTTCCGGCATGGCTTCGAGCAGCTCCTCGACATCGCTGACGAACAGATGGGCGGCCGCCATGTCGGCGTGGGAGATGGTGGGCTCGCTCGCGAACTGGGTGGTCAGGTCGGCCTCGAGGGCCGCGACGGCCTCGGCCAGGACGTCGAGCGAACCGTCGGTCGGGAGCGGCGTCGCGTCCGCCGACGCTGGGGCTGACGCGTCGGCCTCGCGAGAGAGCGTGTCTGGTCCGGCGTCGATCGAGGGTGCGGGCTCCGGCGCGGGCGTGTCGGGCCCGGCGACAGCCGCCGCCCAGGACGCGGACGACTCCGGTGGCGCGGCGGCCTCCGCCGGCGGGACCGGTGCGCCCGCCGGCGCGGTGTCGGCCATCGCGACGGCCGCGGACGGGGCCGGCGGGTCGGCCGGCGGCGTGTCGTGGCACGAGCACCGGCATCTCGGTCGCGGACGTCGCCGCCGTGCGGCGATGGCGGCGCATCTCGATCCAGATGTCGTCGCCGCCGCGGGCGGCCACGACCGTGAAGCGGTCGCCGCCAGCGGCCGGACGTTCATCGAGCTCGTGCTCGACGGCGCCGAACTCACGCAGCGAGCGGAGGGCGTCGGGAGTCAGGAGCTGCGTGAGCATCCCTTCCATCGCACCGAGACCGAGGCCCTGGCGTGACAGCTCGACCGAGCCGCTGGCGGCGACCACGTAGGGGATCTCGCCCACGTGGAGCACCAGCGCATCGCCGTCACTGCGGACGACCGCGGTCAAGAGTGAATCTACGAGAGGCATCGGGGCTCGGTCGGGACTCGACTTGCGCGGAGCTGCACGTGGACTCGTGCCGCCTCGACGCCTTCGATCCTGCATGACATGTTTCGGACCGTGGCGACAGCAACGTTAGCGGATCACCCGCCTCGTGGGCGGCGAGCCACGTGAATTGTCATGAGACCTAACAGAACGGGTACGATCTGCACATCGACGAGGCCGCGCGCGCGCAGCCGGTCGGCCACGCCAGCCGCGCCGGCGTAGCGGCGAATCGAGGCCGGAATGTAGCGATAGGCGTCGGGATCGCCGTGGAGCAGCCAGCCGAGGGTGGCCCCGACGACGGTCAGATACGAGAGATAGACGCGGCGCACGAGCGCGTTCGCCGGACGATTGAAGTCGAGCGAGAGGAAGCGGCCGCCGGGAGCGAGCACGCGCACGATTTCGTCGATCGCCGTCTCGAGATCCGGCACGTTGCGCAGGCCATAGCTGGTCGTGACGAGCGAGAACGCCTGCGCGGGACACGGCAGGGCCGCCATGTCGCCCACCGTCCACACGACGGCCGGCGCCGGCGACGCCGGGGCCTTGGCGGCCGCGAGCTGCAGCATGCGGTGCGTCACATCGAGTCCGACCACGCGCGCGCCGCGCGCCGCGAGCGCGAAGGCGAGATCGCCGGTCCCGGAGGCAAGATCGAGCGCGCGCTCGCCCGGCACGACGCCGGCCCGCGCGACGAGGTGACGCTTCCAGCGGCCGTCCATGCCGTAGGACAGCACGCGCGTGATGAGGTCGTAGCGGTCGGCGATGGTCGCGAACAGCCGGCGCACGTGCCGCGCTTTCGCCTCCGGCGTGTCGAACGCCGCGTCGAGCGACATGGCTATCCGGCCACGAGACGCCAGCTCTGGGCGAGAACGAAACAGAGGAGGAAGCCGAGAGCGACCGGCAGCAGGGCCGAGACCGTCGTCCACTTCACGCTGCCGGTCTCCTTCCAGATCGTGTAGATGGTCGTCGAGCAGGGATTGTGGACCAGGCTGAACAGCATCACGGACACGGCCGTCAGCAGCGTCCAGCCACTCCCGCGCAGCAGGGCCGCGGTGTCGGTCGCCGAGTCGAGCTCGAACATCACGCCGGCGCCGGCGCCCGCGCCAGTCGCGCCGCTCACGAGCACGGTCAGCATCAGAATCGTCGGCACGACGATCTCGTTGGCCGGAATGGCCACGACGTAGGCCAGCAGGATCACGCCCGAGAGTCCGATCACCCCGCCGAACGGCTGGAGCCACGTGACGAGCTGCGCGGCCAGGCTGGCATCCCCCCACGGGATGTTCGAGATCAGCCAGATGACGGCGCCGGCCGGCAAGGCGAAGACCACCGCGCGCCACAGCACGTAGAGCGTGCGGTCGATGAGCGAGGTGTAGAGGGTGGCCAGCACGCGCGGCGGCCGGTAGGGCGGCAGCTCGAGACTGAACGCCGAGACCTCGCCGCGCAGCACCGTCCGCGACAGCAGCCACGACGTCGCGAAGGTCAGCACGATGCCGAGCACGGCCACGGTGACGACGGCCAGCGCCGACACCAGGCCCGCCAGGTGTGCCGGCGCGACGCTGCCGACGAAGATGGTGGCGACCAGGATCTGCGTCGGCCAGCGGCCGTTGCAGAGCGCGAAGTTGTTGGTGATGATGGCGATCAGCCGCTCGCGCGGGCTCTCGATGATGCGCGCCGCCACCACCCCGGCCGCGTTGCAGCCCCAGCCCATCGCCATCGTCAGGGCCTGCTTGCCATGGGCGCCGACCCGGCGGAACGTGCGATCGAGGTTGAAGGCGACGCGCGGCAGGTAGCCGAAGTCCTCGAGCAGCGTGAAGAGGGGGAAGAAGATCGCCATCGGCGGCAGCATCACCGCCACCACCCAGGCGGTCGCCAGGTACATGCCATCCACCAGCAGGCCGGCCGCCCACCACGGCAGCACCGCGGAGGCGCCCGACTTGAGCAGCGGATGCGCCCAGTCGATGAGCACCGATGCGAGCATGCCGGACGGCACGTTGGCGCCGGCGATCGTCACCCAGAACACCGCCGTCAGCATCGCCACCATGAGCGGCACGCCCCAGACGCGACTGGTGACCAGGCGGTCGATGGCCCGGTCGAGGTCGAACCGCTTCTCGATGCCCGGACGGGAGACGGCCCGGTCGGCGATGCGCGCGGCCTCGGTGTAGATGGCCTCCATCAGCGACTGGTGGAAATCGCCGCCCACCTGCCAGCGCAGTTCCGAGGCCAGCATGAGCAGCGCATCCACCTGATCGGCCGGCGGCGCGACGACGGCCGGTCGCGACTGATCGGCGGAGACGACGTGCAGATCGCCGAGTTCCCCGCGGCGCAGCGCCGTCTGGATGCGCTCGTCGCCGTCGAGCAGGCGCAGCGCCACCCACGGTGCGTTCGGCAGCCCCGGCACGAGTGCCTCGACGCCGCCGGCCAGCCGGGTGACGGCGCGCTGCAGCGCCGGCGACCGCTCGGCGATCTTCGGAGCCCCCGGGTTGACTTCGCCGCGGGCCACTTCCGAGATGGCCTGCCTCAATTCCTCCAGCCCCTCGCCGAAGCGGGCGGCCGTGGCGACGACGCGGACGCCGAGATCACGGGCCAGGCGCCGGGCATCCACTTCGAGGCCGCGCCGCCGCGCCTCGTCCATCAGATTCAGGCACACCACCACCCGGCTCGTGATCTGCAGCACCTGGAGCACGATGTTGAGATTGCGCTCGAGCACGGTGGCATCGACGACGACCACCGTGACGTCGGGCTGACCGAACAGCACGAAGTCGCGCGCCACTTCCTCGTCGAGGCTCGATGACAGCAGTGAGTAGGTGCCCGGCAGATCGACGATCTTGAAGCGCTTGTCGCCGCTGGCAAACGCCCCCTCGGCCCGCGTGACGGTCTTGCCGGGCCAGTTGCCCGTGTGCTGCCGCAGCCCGGTCAGCGCGTTGAAGACCGTGCTCTTGCCGGTGTTGGGGTTGCCGGCGAGCGCGACCACGTAGTCGTGGCCGGTCATGTCGACACCGAGCTTCTCCAGGTTGCCGAGATGGTGGGCCGGACAGGCCGCGCACGCCTCGGGGGACGGATGGCTCATGCCGGGACCTCCTGCCGCTTCTGCACGTAGATCTGGGCCGCCTGTTCCTGGCGGAGCGCGATGAGCGCGCCCCGGATCCGGTAGGCCGTGGGATCGCCCGACGGGCCGCGCAGTTCGCTCGTGATGCGCGTGCCCGGCACGACGCCGAGGTCGAGCAGACGCCGGCGCTGGGCGCCGCGGCACGACTGGGCCAGGGCCACGACCTCGGCGCTCTCGCCCGGCGTGAGCACCGAGAGCCGGGTCATCTCCTCCGGCTCGCTGGCCTGGTCGATCGGCAGCACGGTGATGTTGGCGGCCACGACCGGGGCCAGCACGACCTCCTCGGTGTCGGCCTGGATGCGCAGGCGATGCGGCATCCGGTCGAGCAGACGCACGCGCATCCCGGGCACCAGCCCGAGCGCCACGATCTGGGCGAACACGGCTTCGGGCTCGTCTTCGATGTGCACGATCTCGGCGGCCACGTCGCTCGTGAGCTGCGTGAGCGGCATGCCCTGATGCGGCGGCATCTCGCCACTCGCCATCGGGATCGGATCGCCGTGCGGATCGAAGCGCGGGTAGCCGAGCGTGGCGGCCATCGCCTCGGCCTGCTGCATGCTCGTGCCGTGCTCGCGCCGTTCGGCGTGCGCGTGCCACTCGCGGGCGTCGAGCCCGGTTTCATCCGCCAGATAGCGTTCCCACAACCGGTGGATGCGGATGACCCGCAGGGCCTCGCGACGGCCGTCGGGCGTGAGCTGCAAGGAGCCGTCGTCGTGGACGAGCAGGTCGAGCCGGCCCAGTCGGTCCACCAGTTCGGCGGCCGCCCGTCCGCTCAAGCCGAGCGCTCCCGCCAGGCTTTCGAGGGTGGCCGGCCGCTGGCGGTACTCACCATCCCACAAGTGCTTGAGCGCGTCTTCGACCTCGACGCGGTCCGACGCCACCAGCCCACGACGCCAGCGCCACGCCAGCCCGGTCGCCGGCCAGAGCAGCGCGACCAGCACCGCCAGGGCGCTGCCGACGACGATGAGTGAGGTGAGCGGGTCGGTCATGGTGATTTTGGGTAATCAAAAATCCAACCGATTGTAACCCAAAATCAGAGCGGACGCTCTGGGCCCTCTGATACGATCCCGTCGTCGCAATGCCGCCGTCCAGCACCGTCGAGAACTATCTGAAAGAGGTCTACCTCGGGGTCGCCCGTCTGCCCGCGGGGGCGACGCTGCTGCCGATGGGGCAGCTGGCCTCGGCACTCGGCGTGGCGCCGGGCACGGCAACCACCATGGTGAAGGCGCTGGCCGAGTCGGGACTGGTGGACTACGAGCCCTACAACGGCGTCCGCCTGACCGCCGCCGGCACCCGGCTGGCCGCCACTGTCCTGCGCCGCCACCGGCTGGTGGAGCTGTTCCTCGTGCAGGTCATGGGCATGCGCTGGGACGAAGTGCATGACGACGCCGAGCACCTCGAACACGTGGTCTCGGACCGGCTCATCGACCGCATCGACGAGATGCTCGGGCATCCAGAAACCGACCCTCACGGCGATCCGATTCCCGGCAAGGAAGGCACCATCCGCGAGCTGCACTTCGAGACGCTGCTCACCTGCCCGGTGCGCACGCGCGTCGTCATCGCCCGCGTCAGCGACCAGGATCCGGTGTTCCTGCGCTTCGTCGAACGGCACGGCCTCAAGCCTGGCCAGGTCGTGTCGGTGGTGGCACGCGATGAAGTGGCCGACGCCGTGCACCTGCGCGGCGCCGACGGCACGGCCTTCACGCTCGGCGCCCGCGCCGCGTCGAAACTGCTCGTCGACGCCACGCCGGCGGACGCCCCGGCGGAGGACGCTACGACGTCAGACGGCCGGGACGCAACGCCTCGGCGATGAGGCGCGGCAGGTCGGCGGGCGTCAGCGCCACGAACGGCGTGGCGGCCCGGTCGATCCCCGTGGCGCCGAAGCCGTAGGCCGCCAGCACGAAGGCCGCGCCGGCCCGGGCCGCGGTTTCGGCATCGACGGGCGAATCGCCCACCAGCACGAGCGAGCCGCCGCCGGCATGCACGGCGAGGGACCGCAGACCCGACGGGTCGGGCTTGCGCGGCCACACGCCATCTCCGCCGATGACTTCGAGGAAGTAGTGGCGGACGCCGAGGCCGTCGAGCATGCGAAGGGCCGGGCGCTCGGGCTTGTTCGTGACGACGGCGAGCGGCACCAGGGGGTCCAGGGCGTCCAGCGCCGTGCGGATGCCGGGATAAAGGGCTGTCGTCTCGAGCATCCGCGCGTCGTAGATCTCGAGGAAACGCCCGAGCGCGTGTGGCGTGCCAGGGTCGAGCCCGGCCGCGGACAGGGACCGTCCGACCAGGACCGCCGCCCCCTCCCCCACCATCGCGACGACCTCGGCGCGGGTCAGCGGGCGCCCGCCGAGCTCGACCGTCAGCGCGCTGGCGGCGGCCGCCAGGTCGGCGGCCGAATCCACCAGAGTGCCGTCGAGGTCGAAGGCCACCAGCCCCGTCATCGCGCCGCTCATCGGGGCAGCTCCCACCGAACGTCTCGCACCACGTCGCTGGAAGATTGTATCCTTCGGCCCCATGCCCGTGCGCCCGGCCTCGGTCGTCCTCGTGTCGAGCGGACTCGACAGCGCCGTCCTGCTCGCGCACGAGGCGGCGAACTACGACGTGCGGCCGGTCTACGTGCGGTCGGGGCTGGCCTGGGAAGACGCGGAGCTCAAGGCCCTGGCGCGGCTCATCGAAGCGCCAGCTCTCGGCACGGCGTCGCCCCTGACCGTGCTCGACCTGCCGCTGCGGGATGTCTATGCCGCCGACCACTGGGCCATCGCGGGCTGCCCGCCGGCCTACGACACGCCCGACGCCGATGTCTACCTGATCGGCCGCAACGTGACGCTGCTGGCCAAGGCCGCGATCGTCGCCGCCAGGGCCAATGCGCGCCGCATCGTGCTCGGACCGCTCGCCGGCAACCCGTTTCCAGACGCCACGCCGGCGTTCTTCACGGCGATGTCCGAGGCCCTCTCACGCGGCCTGGCCTCCGCGCTCACGGTGGCGGCGCCGTTTGCGGCGCTGCGGAAAGCCCAGGTGATCGAACTGGGCGCGCGCCTGGGCGTGCCCTTCGAGCTGACGTTCTCGTGCCTGCAGCCGGCCGGCGACGCGCACTGCGGCCGCTGCAGCAAGTGCCGCGAACGACGAGAGGGATTCGCCGACGCCGGCGTGACCGATCCGACGCGCTACGCGTCTCCGGCGCCGGCCGTCGCGAACTAGGGATCGCGGCGCTACGACTCGAAACGGATGGTGCCGTCGCGCGTGCGCACCCGCAGCGTGTGGCCGCCCGATCCGAGCGTGGCCTTGAGCTGGCCGCCATCCTCGCGCCGATCGTCGTCGTCGTCGTCGTGGTGCGCGCGGGCAGGGACATCCAGGCCCGGGTAGCTGGAGCGGATCGAGCCATCAGACGTCGCGGCATCGACCTCGCCGGCCACTCCGGCCGGCAACCGTATCTCCACGCTGCCGTCATCGGTCTCGACGAGCCAGTCGTCCTCGAGCGTGCTGCCCCGCTCGGCGGCGATCCGCACCGACCCATCGCCGGTCTTCGCCCGCAGGTGCGTCAGGGTGCCGTTGACGATGATGCTGCCGTCGCGGGTCTCGACGTCCACTTTGCCGGTCGTCTCCCTCATGCGGATGGAGCCATCGTCCGTGCGGGCGTGGACGTCGCCGGACAGCCGCTGTCCGACGATCGAGCCGTCGCCGGATCGCAGCACCACCGTGCCGGTCACCTCTTCCACACTGATCGACCCATCGCCGCTCCTCAGATCGAGGCTGCTGGATTTCGGCAGCGCCACGCGCAGCTTCGCCCGGGGTGAGTAGATGACGCCGATGTTGATGCCGGAATTCTCGCGGCCCGCCGGGCCACGGACCCGCAGCGTGACGGTATCGCCGTCCTGGGACTGCTCGACCACGATCTGCTCGAGGAGGGTCTCGTCCTGGGCCTGCTTCTCGACGACGACCTCTACTTCAGGGCGGTCCCAGGAATGGACCTCGATGGAGCCGTCGAAGGTGTCGAGGTTGATCCGCGGGCTGCCGGCGACCTTGAAGGTGTGGGTCTCGGAGGCCGTGGAGCCCTCGGTGTTGACGTTCACCGTGCAGCCGGCCAGCAACGAGGCCAGCAGGGCCGCTCCTGTCACGCCCACGCGATTGCGCCGTGCTGTCATCGCTGCACCTCTGCCCGAAAGACGGCCTCGCCGACCCCGGAGTTCCATGCCAGCTGGCCGGCCACCCACGTCTGGCGCACGCGCAGGTCGCCGTCGAGCACCACGAGATCGGCAGGACCGCCCACGCTGAGGTGGCCGAGGTCGGGGCGTCCGGCGACGGCGGCCGGCGTGGTCGAGACGAGGTGCACGGCATCGAGCATCGACACGCCGACCACCCGCACGAGCAGCCGGAACGCCGCGTCCATGGTGGTGATGCTGCCGGCAATCGTCCCGTCGGCCAGCGCCGCATGGCGGGCCCCGGCGTGAATCGTGTGGTCGCCGAGCCTCGCGGTTGAACCGATGGGCAGCCCGGCGACCGCCGTCGCGTCGGTGATGGCCGCGATCCCGCCGCGGCCCTTCAGGCCGATGGCGAGGCCGAGCATCGCCGGATGCAGGTGCCACCCGTCGCAGACGAGTTCGCAGACGACCGAGGGGGCCGCCAGCACGGCGCCGGCGAGGCCCGGGGCGCGGTGCGAGAACGGCGGCATCCGGTTGAAGAGGTGGGTGGCGTGCCGCGCGCCGGCGGCAATGGCGTCCTGCCCCTGCTCGAAGGTGGCCGCCGAGTGGCCGAGCGACACACGGTGACCGTGGCGCGCGAGGCGCGTCACCAGATCCAGCGCCCCCGGCAACTCGGGCGCGAGCGTCACGGTGCGCACCGCGCCCCGGTAGGCGTCGATGGTCGCCACGATGGCCGCTCCCGTGAACGCGCCGTCGGCCACCAGAGGCTCGGTCGGCGATGGCGGCCGTCGCAGGCAGCGATCGGGCTGCGCCCCCTTGTAGTCGGGGTTGATGAAGTTGCTCTCGAGGTGGGCGCCGAGCACCCGCGCGGAGGCGGCGGCCGGGGCCGCCATCGCCGCGCTGACGGCAGCGAGGAAGATCGCGAGTGCCTCCGGCGGGCAGGCCACCGAGGTGGGCAGGAACCCGGTGACGCCGTAACGTGGCAGGTGCGCCGCAACGCCGGCCACCGCCTCGCCCCCGGCCAGCACATCGAGGCCGTGGAGGCCGTGGATGTGGGTGTCGACGAATCCCGGGACGATCCAGCCGCCCGTGCAGTCGATGTCGCTGGCCGACGCGGTGCTGTCCGAGCCGATCTCGGCGACCAGCCCGTCGTCGATGACGACGGTCCCGTGCTCGATCAGCCGTTCCGGGCCGACGACCGTCGCGCCGCGCAACCGCACCATCGGCCTACTCGCCGGCGGCCTCGCGCGGCTTCGAGGCCTCGACCTTGAGCGCGGCCACGAGCGCGTCGCGCTTCTCGACGAGCCGCTTGAGCGGCCGGCGGTTGTTGGCGTGGCCGACGGCGTACTCGGCGAACAGCGGGAAGGCGATCGTCGAGTCGCAGTAGGTCACGCAGGTATCGGGGAGCACACCCGGATTGACCTTGCCCCAGCTCACGGCCTCGGCCGGCGTCGCGCCCGACAGGCCGCCCCACACCACCTGGTCGGTCGTGATCTGGATGAAGTAGTCGTTGCCGCCCTTGGGGATGCCATAGACCTCCCACAGCGTGGGCTGCCCCTGGAGGTAGAAGTTCTTCGGCGAGCCGCCGCCGAGGATCACGGCGCCGTTCTTCTCACCCGCCAGGATGATGGCGCAGATCTCATTGACGTCCTTGTTGGGGTCGACCATCAGGCCGCCGCCGTTCATCAGCTCGTGGAAGGCGACGTTCATGCCGATCGAGCTGTCACCGGGTGACGACGTGTAGATCGGCACCCCGGCCCGCGCGGCCGCCGCCAGCACCGAGTACTCCTCGCAGCCCGGATGCTGCGCCAGCAGGTCCTGGCCGAGCGCGTAGTGCAGCTCGGCGCTCGAGACCGGGCCGTCCAGCCCGCAGCGCACCAGGAAGTCGCGGACGTAGCTATCGGTGTCGAGCAGCACCTGCGCCGGGAACAGCACGTCGTAGATGCGGATGATGCCGTCGTCGTAGAGCTGGCGGTCGTCGACGAAGGGCGAGCCGCGGTGCAGGGTGAAGTTGAGCGCGTAGTGGAGGTCGTGATAGAGGTTGGCGCCGGTGCTGATGACGAAGTCGACCAGCCCGCGCTCCATCATCTCGATCATGCAGCCGCCGAGGCCGGCCGGCGTCAGGGCGCCGGCGACGGTCAGGGCGATGGTGGTGTCGTGGTCGGGCGACGCCATCTTGTCCGAGAAGATACGGCACGACTCGCCGAGGCGGGCGGCGTTGAAGGCCTGGAAGCCCTCGTCGATGAGCGTGCGGATCTCGGCACTGCCGCGCGGGCGGTAGTAGCGGATTGGCCGGCCGGCCAGATGGTTGCGTTTCTGGGGTGAACCTGGAGCGCGATAGGGCACGGACGTCGGCCTCCGGAAGAATCGGAACGGAACCGGTAGAGTATCACCGGGCGTGAACCACACGGGACTGCACATGGATGCGCCCGGCGCCGGCGTGGGCTAACCCATCCGCTCGACTGTCCGATAGAAAGACATTAGGAGCCCTGTACCTCACGTGGACGACATCACGTTCGCCGCTCGTCGAGCTACCAGCTCGGCCTCTCGCCAGGATTCGGATGCCGACAGCCGCTTCCGCGTCCTCGTGCAGTCGCCGCTGCGCGCGGGCATCCTGCGCTTTCTGAGCGCCCGGCTCGCCGAGCAGTTCGATGCCGAGGCCATCATGCAGGCGTTCGGCCGCATGCGGCTCGACGTCGAGAACTGCCTGCGCGAGCTGGTCGAGTCGGGGGTCGTCCGGCGCGTCCCCGGCGATCCGATCTGCTACGCGGCCGCCCGCATCGACCCGACCTCGGCCCTCGGGCTGCAGCTCGACAACTTCCTCGAGCGGCGCGCCGCCGTCGGCATCGAAGACACCTCCCCCTCGGTGCAGCGCTTCCGCGAGATGATCGGCCGCGACGAGAAGATGCTGGCCATCTTCGAGTGGATCCGCACCGCCGCCAAGTCGGACATCTCGGTGCTCATCCTCGGGCCGACCGGCGCCGGCAAGGAAGTGGTCGCGCGCATGATTCACGAGCTGTCGCGGCGCGGCCAGGAGAAGTTCCAGGCCGTCAACTGCGCGGCCCTGCCCGATACCCTGTTCGAATCCGAGATCTTCGGCTACGAGAAGGGCGCCTTCACCGGCGCCCACGACCGCAAGCCCGGGCGGCTCGAGCTGGCCAACGGCGGCACCTTCTTCCTCGACGAAGTCGGCGACCTGTCGCTCGTCGCCCAGGCCAAGATCCTGCGCGTGCTCGAGGAACGGCGCTTCGAGCGTCTCGGCGGCAGCAAGTCCATCCACGTCGACTTCCGTCTGATCTCGGCCACCAACCGTCCGCTCGACCAGTTCGTGCGGGAGAGCCGCTTCCGGGAGGACCTCTTCTACCGCGTCAACGCGTTCTCGATCCGCCTGCCCTCGCTCAAGGAGCGGACCGTCGACATCCCGGTGCTGGCCAACCGCTTCATCGGCCGCTACTGCGCCTCGAACGGATTGCCGCTCGACGCCAAGCGGCTCTCGCAGGAGGCCACCGACATGCTCCTGTCGTATCACTGGCCGGGCAACATCCGCGAACTCGAGAGCACCATCTCGCGCGCCGCGCTGTCGGCGCCGGGGCACATCATCCGCGGTGAGGACATCCAGTTCCTGCATTCGCCGCTCGCCGAGGGCACCGCCACCCCGGGCCGGCTGCCGACGCTGCGCGACGCCGAGCGCACGCACATCGCGATGGTGCTCGAGGCCGTGCACTGGAACAAGCTCGAGGCGGCCCGCGTGCTCGACATCAGTCGCGGCACCCTCTACCGGAAGATCGACGAATACGCCCTCGAGCCGACTGCGACTCGGCGACGACGCGAGCCTGTCGGCGCCTGACCACGCGCATGCGCTCCCTCCCCGGATCCGCGCAGGGCTACATCGCAGTCGTCATCGCGGTCGGTGCCGTGACGGTCGCCTGGACGCTGCCGCAGGTCCGTTTCGACAACGCGCTGCTGTTCCTGACCCTGCTGCTGATGTCGAACGTGACATCGGCGTTCAAGGTGACGCTGCTGGCGGCCAGCGGATCGACCCTGTCGGTCAGCTACATGGTCGACTTCGCGGCCCTCCTGCTCCTCGGCCCGGCACCGACCACGCTCATCGCGATGACCAGCGCCTGGAGCCAGTGCACGTTCCGGATGAAGCAGCCGACGCCGTGGTACCGGACGCTCTTCAGCATGGCGTCTCTCGCCATCACGGTGCGCGCGGCCGGCTTCGTCTACGAGGGCCTGGGCGGGGTGCCCAGCATGCTCGGCAGCTCGTTCGGCGCGGCGGCGGCACTGTTCGGCGCCGCCACCACCTATTTCCTGTTCAACACCGTGCTCGTCTCGTGCGCGATCGCGCTCTCGACCGGTCAGTCGGTCATCACCTCGTGGAACCAGAACTTCCTGTGGAGCGCGCCGAGCTACTTCGTCGGGGCCGCCGTCGCGTTCCTGACCGGGATGGTCGTGCTCAACCTCGGCATCCTGCTCGGCAACGCCGGCATCCTGCTCGGCATGCTGTTCATCGTCGCGCCGGGCTACCTCGTCTACCGCACCTACAAGGTCTACATGGGCCGCATCGAAGACGAGCGGCGCCACGTGCAGGAGATGTCGGACCTCCACCTGGCGACCATCGAGGCGCTCGCCCTCGCCATCGACGCCAAGGACCAGACGGCCCAGAGTCACATCCGCCGCGTGCAGGTCTACGCGGCCGGTCTGGCCCGCGTGCTGGGGATGACGGAGCAGGAAGTCCAGGGCGTGAAGACCGCGGCCCTTCTCCACGACATCGGCAAGCTGGCCGTGCCCGAGCACATCCTGTCGAAGCCGGGCCCGCTGACGCAGGAAGAGTTCCAGAAGATCCGCATCCATCCGCAGGTGGGGGCCGAGATCATCAGCGCGGTGCCGTTCCCCTACCCGGTGGCGCCGCTCATCCTGAGCCATCACGAGCGCTGGGACGGACGCGGCTACCCGCAGGGACTGCGCGCCGAGGACATCCCGCTCGGCGCCCGCATCCTGACGGTGGTCGATTACTTCGACGCGCTCACGTCCGACCGCCCCTACCACCGGGCGATGGACCACGACGCCGCGCTGCTGCTGCTCGAACAGGAGTCGGGCAAGGCCCTCGACCCGACGGTGGTGCAGCTGTTCTTCGAGCACCTGCCGGCGCTCGCCGCCGAAGCGGACCGCCTCGAGCAGGCGCCCGCCCGCCGCCTCACGCTCGAGACGACCTCCGACCTCGGACGCCCGGCGGCGGGTTTCGAGAACGAAGTCGGCAAGGGCACCACGGTGTTCGACGACATCGCGCTCGCCCACAAGGAGATCTACGCGCTCTATGAGATCGCGCAGTCGATGGGCACCAGCCTCGGCGTGGCCGACACGATGGCCCTCATCAGCTCGAAGCTGAGCAACCTGGTGCCGTTCGCCGCCTGCGCGCTGTTCCTCTACGACGAAGAACAGGACGTCCTGCGCTGCAAGTTCGCCACCGGCGTCGACTCCGAGCTGATCGGCACGATGACCATCAAGAGCGGCCACGGCCTCACCGGTTGGGTCATGCGCAACCGGCGGCCGCTCGTGAACGCCCGGCCGACCGCCGATTTCGAGGCGGCCGGCATGACGAACACGCAGACCACGCTGCTGGCCGCCATCGTCGCCCCGCTCATCTCGAGCGACCGGCTGATCGGCACCCTGGCGGTCTACCAGGAAGCCGAGGACGCCTATACCGACGACCATCGGCGCCTCATCGATCGCGTCTGCGAACAGGCCGCCGCCGTCATCCACAACGCCAGCGTCTACGAGCGCACCGAGAAGGACTCGCTGACCGACGCGCTGACCGGCCTGCCGAACACCCGCTCGATGTTCAGCCACCTGTCGCGCGAGCTGGCCCGCGCCGAGCGCCTGAAGTCGGAAGTGGCGCTGCTCGTGATGGACTGCGACGACTTCAAGGAGATCAACGACACGCACGGGCATCATGTCGGCGACCGGGCGCTGCGCGAGGTGGCCAGTGTGCTGCGCGCGGGCGTTCGCCCGTATGATCTGTGCGTGCGCTACGCGGGCGACGAGTTCATCGTCGTGCTGTCCGGCTGTGGCGCGGAGGAAGCCGAGCGCAAGCGGCTCGAGCTCAAGCGTGCCATGGAAGAAGTGCCGTTCGAAGCCCGGCCCGGCAAGAAGGTGCCCCTGTCGATCAGCGTCGGCGCCGCCGTCTATCCGCACGACGGCGAGACCTACGAGGCGCTGCTGGCCACCGGCGATGCCCGCATGTACCGCGACAAGACCACCCGGAAGGCCAGTTCGCGCACCGGCGTCGGGCGCCCCGACCGCATGGCCAGCGGCATCAGGCTGCCGGTAGCGGCGCCGGACGTCTCGGAAACCGAAAT
The DNA here is from genome assembly GCA_963807405.1 of uncultured Acidobacteriota bacterium. GTDB lineage: Bacteria > Acidobacteriota > Vicinamibacteria > Vicinamibacterales > UBA2999 > CADEFD01. The sequence goes on from CAWEBU010000003.1 coordinate 306,211, forward strand.
CGAGCGCGCCCGCAGCGGCGTACTCTGACGGTGGTGCGCAGCGCAGTCCTGACGGAGGTGTCGCGGCCGACGCCGCGGACCCGCCGACTCCGGCTGGCCGTGGTCGACGGGGCTTTCGCGTTCCGCGCCGGCCAGGCCGTCGTGGTCGGCCCCGCTGACGCCGGCACGCGGGCGCCCTACTCCATCGCCTCGCCGCCGTCGCTCGGGATGGACGGCACGCTCGAGCTGCTGGTGCCGGCCGACGGCGCTTTCGGCCGGGCCGGTCTCGATCCCGCCACGCTCGTCGGCGCGGCCCTGGACGTCGACGGGCCCCATGGTGGCTTCGGCGTGCCCGAGGCGGCCACGGCCGGACCGCTGCTGCTCGTGGCGGGCGGCACCGGCATCTCGCCGATCCGGAGCGTGATTCTCGACCGGCTCGACCAGCGCGGCCTGACGCCGGCCACCCTCGTCTACAGCGTCCGCACGCCCGACGAGTTCGCGTTCGCCGACGAGTTCGCGGCGCTCGCCGCCGACGGCCGCCTGGCCCTGCACCTGACGATCACGCGCGACGAGGGACCGGCCGGGCAGCCGGCCAGGTCCGGACGCGTGGACGCCGCCCTGCTCGAGGCGGCGCTGCCGGACCCGCGGGCCTGGTGTCTCGTATGCGGCCCGGCCGGCTTCGTCCAGACGGTGACCGCCACGCTCGCGCGCCTGGGGGTGCCGCCGGGGCGGATTGTGGTGGAGCGGTAGGACCGCGACGAGCGGCCAGGGGCTGTCCTACATCCCCATCGCGTGGTAGCCGCCGTCGACCATCAGCACTTCCCCGGTCACGCCGCTGCCCGCCGGGCCGAGCAGGAACACCGACGCGGCGGCCACTTCCGAGGTCTCGACCGTGCGGCGCAGCGGCGCCTTCTCGCGCACGATGCCGAGAATGGTCGAGAAGCCGCCGATGCCGGCGGCCGCCAGCGTCTTGATCGGGCCGGCCGAGACGGCATTGACGCGGATGTTGGTGGGCCCGAGATCGGCCGCGAGGTAGCGGACGACCGCCTCGAGCGCCGCCTTGGCCACCCCCATGACGTTGTAGTTCGGGAAGACGCGGGTCGAGCCCAGGTAGCTGAGCGTGAGGATCGAGCCGCCGCCGCGCGGTTCCATCAGCGGCCGGGCGCCGCGCGCCAGCGCGATGAGCGAGTAGGCGCTGATGTCGAGTGCCATGCGGAAGCCTTCGCGCGTGGTGTTGGTGAAGGGGCTGGTCAGTTCCTCGCGCGGCGCGAACGCGACGCCGTGCACCAGGAAGTCGAGGCCGCCGTGCGTCTCGGCGATGCGGGCGTAGACGGCCTCGATCTGGGCGTCGTCCTGCACGTCGAGCGGCAGGAGCAGCGGCGCCGGCGTCAGCGTGGCCGCCAGATCCTGCAGGTGTTCGGCGAAGCGGTCCTGATAGGTCAGGACGAGCGTGGCGCCTTCGGCTGCCGCGGCCTGCGCAATCGCCCACGCGATCGAGCGCTTGTTGGCCACGCCCACGATCAGTCCGACCTTGCCGTCCAGTGCTCCCGCCATCCGTGCTCCTTGGTGCCGGCCGCGGTCCGCCCGCGGTGGTGGCTGCGATCTTCGTTCATTTGGGCGCGGCGGCGCCAGCCACCGGCGTCAGCCCCGGGCCGCCAGCCAGCGCCGCGTCTCGTCCAGCGCCGCCCGCACGGCGTCCGGATTGGTCGACTGCGGCGTCCGCCGGGCCCGCACCGAGGCCATCGCGCTCACGGCCTGCCCGACGTCCTCGCCGAAGAGCTCCGAGTAGCCCCGCCATTCGGCCAGCGAGAGGTCGTCGAAGTCGCGGCCGGCGATGAGCAGCTCGCGCACCATCCGGCCGACCACCTCGTGCGCGTGGCGGAACGGCAGCCCCTTGCGGACCAGGTAGTCGGCGGCATCGGTCGCCAGCAGCAGACCCGAGGCCGCCTTGCCGCTGCGCTCGGGCTTGAGGGTCAGCTTCGAGACGACCGCCGTGCAGGCATCGAGCGACACCGCCAGCGTGTGCTCGGAGTCGAACACGCCTTCCTTGTCCTCCTGCAGATCCTTGTTGTAGCCCGTCGGCAGCCCCTTCATCGCGACGAGCAGGGCGACATGATGGCCGATGGCGCGTCCGGCCTTGCCGCGCACGAGTTCCATCGGATCGGGGTTCTTCTTCTGCGGCATCATGCTGCTGCCGGTGGCCGAGGCGTCGGCCAGCTCGAAGAAGCCGAATTCCTCGGCCGTGAAGTAGATGACGTCCTCGGCCAGGCGGCTCAGGTGCACCATCGCGAGCGAGGCCGCGTGCAGGAAGCTGACCGCGAAGTCGCGATCGGAGGAGGTGTCCATGCTGTTCGCCACGGTCCGCGAGAAGCCGAGCGCGGCGGCCAGCGCCGCCGTGTCGATGGCGTAGCCGGTGCCGGCCACGGCGCCCGATCCGAGCGGCAACGCGTCGGCCTCGTCGATCGCCACGCCCAGGCGCACGTGATCGCGGCGCAGCGCGGCCGCGTGGCTGAGCAGGAAGTGACTGACGAGCACCGGCATGGCGCGGCGCATGTGCGTATACGCCGGCATCAGGGCCTCGCCCGCCCGTTCGGCCTGATCGGCCAGCGCCGCGATCAGCGCCTCGACGCGCTTCTGCAGCAGCGGGATGCGCCGGCGCATGTAGAGACGGAAGTCGAGCGACACCTGCTCGTTGCGCGAGCGGCCCGTGTGGAGCCGCCGGCCGTCGTCGCCGATGAGGGCCACCAGCTGACGCTCGACGAAGCTGTGGATGTCCTCGTCGTCGCCCGAGACCCACGCCGGATCCTGCCGTCCGCGGTCGAGCACGGTCCGCAGGCCGCCCTTGATGCGCTCGATGGCGGTCGCGTCGAGCACGCCGGCGGCGCCGAGCGCGTCGGCCCACGCCAGGCTGCCGGTGACGTCGTCCTCGAACAGGCGGCGGTCGAAGGGAAACGACACGCCGAAATCGAAGGCCGCGGGATCGGGCGCTTCATCGAACCGGCCCGACCACAGATGTCCACTCATTTGTCCTCCACCTCGATCCGGCCATCGACCACGCGCAACCGCACTTCGCCGGTCGCCGGCTCGAGCACGCGGTCGACGAAGGCGTCCATGCCGGCGCGGACCGGACTGAACCAGGCGCCGTCCCTGACGACGGCAGCATATGCGCTGGCGATGGCGGCCGCCATCTCCCCGGTGCGGGCGTCGAACCGCCGCGCCGTGAGGGCCTCGAACGCCCGCTGCAGTATCAGCGCCGCCGGGGCCTGCACCGTCCATGAGCCGCCGTCGCCAGCCGCGGTCCACGTCCCGACGCCGTGTGCCCGGCCGATGGTGGCCAGGCTGTCGACGAGTTCGGCGGGCGTCATCGCCACGCCGCTGAGCGCCACGGGGTGTCCCCGCTCGAAGCCGATGGCGAGGTCGGCGGACCCGCGGCCGGCCGCCGACGCCTCGGCGCCAGGGCCGGACGCGACGCGCGCCCAGAGATTGCCGGAGGGCCCTGTCGCCGCGCTCGACGGCACCGAGACCAGTCCGAGGGCGGGCGCGGCATCGCGCAGCAGCGCCCGCAGCCGCTGGCGGTCGCGCGGCTCGTCGGCCCACACGGCGACGCTCGTCGCATGTTCGTGACGGCAGATCTCGGCCGTCGCTTCGGCCACGGCCGGCATCGACAGGGCCGTCAGCACCGGCTCGCCGGGCTCGCCGAGCGCGCCGGCGCGCAGGGCCGGCCAGCACACCGCGGCGGCGAGGGCCTCGACCCGGTCGACCACGTGGCATCGCGTCGCGCCGGCCGAGAGCGCCACGTCGCGCAGGGCGTCGAGGCCGGTGCCCTGGCCGACGTCGATGGCCACGGCCACGACGTCGAACGCCGGGTGGGCCACCGAGATCGGCGATGACGGCGGCGGCGGCAGTCGTGAGTACGGGAATGACGAGACGTTCCATGGCGGCTGACTCCAGCGGGCGGCCCGACGGGCCTCAGCTCGCGGCGAGACCTTCGAACTGCGCGACGAGCGTGCGGGCGGTCCGCGCGTCACGGGTGATGACGAGGATCGTGTCGTCGCCGGCGATGGTGCCGAGCACGTCGGTGAGGCGGGCGCGATCGATGGCCAGAGCGAGCGGCTGGGCCTCGCCGGGCCCGGTCCGCAGGACCAGCAGCTGCTGTGACTGCTCGATACGCGCCAGGTAGTCGACGAGCGCGCGCTGCAGCGTGTGCCGCGCCTGATCGCTGGCGGGGGCGGAGGGATCGTCTTCCGGCGCCAGCTGATACGAGCCATCGGCCGCCCGCTTGACCAGGCCGAGTTCCTTGATGTCGCGCGACAGCGTCGCCTGCGTCACGTCGAAGCCGCGCTCGGAGAGACGCTGCCGCAACTGTTCCTGGCTGCGGACCGGGTCCTGGCCCAGGATGTCGAGGACGGCTGCCTGGCGTCTGGCTTTCATGTTTATGCAGTCGAGTGTATACCAGTATGCAGTGGCCTCAATCGGCAATTTGCTCAATTGTTATTGACATGACGGCCTCGTTACTGAATAGTTATTCTTTCCTATGAATAAGAATTCCAAGGCAGTGGCGCCCGGCACGGTGCCGGTCGCCGTCGTGGGGGCCACCGGCTATGCCGGCCAGGAACTGGTGCGTCTGCTGGCCCGCCACCCGGGTGTCACGCTCGCGGCGGCCACCGGCTCGCAGGCGACCAGCACCCCGCGCGCGCTGCCGGCGCTGGCGCGTCTGTGGGACGGCCAGGTCGTGCCGCTCGACACCGCCGCCGTCGTCGACGCCGCCGAAGTCATCTTCCTGGCGCTGCCCGAAGCCGCCTCGGCCGAGGTCGGCGCCGCCTTCCTCGCCGCCGGCCGCCGGGTGATCGATCTCTCGGGCGCCTTCCGGCTGCGCGACGACGCCGCCCGCGCGCGCTACTATCCGGCCACCACGACCATGCCCGAGGGCGTGGTCTACGGCCTGACCGAGTTTGCCGGCCGTGAGATTCCCGGCGCGCGGCTGGTGTCGTGCCCGGGCTGCTACCCCACCGCCACGCTGCTGGCGCTGCAGCCGCTGGCCGAGGCCGGGCTGCTGCAGCCGGACGCCGATGTCATCGTCGACGCCAAGTCGGGGATGTCGGGCGCCGGCAAGGCTTCGTCCGATCGCACGCACTTCTCCGAGAACCACGGCAGCGTCGCCGCCTACGGGCTCTTCGGGCACCGCCACACCGCCGAGATGACGGCCGCTCTCGGACGGCCGGTCACCTTCACGCCGCATCTCGTGCCGCTCGACCGCGGCATCCTCTCCACCATCTACGCGCGGCTCGCCCCCGGCGTGACGGCCGCACGCGTCGCCGAGACGCTGGAGGCCGCTCACGCGCGCTCGCCGTTCGTGCGGCTGACCGGCGCCACCCTGCCGGAGATCAAGCACGTGGCGCACACCAACTTCTGTGACATCGGCTGGGGCGTCGACGAAGCCAGTGGGCGCGTCATCCTCGTCTCGGTCATCGACAACCTGCTCAAGGGGGCGGCCGGCCAGGGCGTGCAGAACTTCAACCTCCTCGTCGGTCTCGACGAGACGACCGGGCTCTACTGATGGCGCGCCTCACGGTACTCAAGCTGGGCGGGGAACTGCTCGAGGACCCGGCCCGCCTGACCGCGATCGGCCGCGTGGTGCACGTGGCCGCCGGCAAGGGGCCCCTGGTCATCGTCCACGGCGGCGGGCGCGAGATCGACCGCGCGCTGATGGCGGCCGGCATCGCCAAGCATCAGGTCGATGGACTCCGGATCACCGACGAGGGGACCCTGCAGGTGGTCGTCGCGGTGCTCGGCGGCACCATCAACACACAGCTCGTCGCCGCACTCGTGGCCGCCAGGGTCAAGGCGGTCGGGCTGACCGGCGCCGACGCCTCGGTGGCGCCCGTGCGGCAGGCGGCGCCGCACGTCACCGCCTCCGGCACGAGGGTGAGCCTCGGCCACGTCGGCGAGCCGGCCGGGCGGACCAGGCCCGAGCTGCTGCTGCACCTGACGAAAGGCGGCTACGTGCCGGTCATCGCCAGCCTCAGCGCTTCTACCAAGGGCGTGCTCTTCAACGTGAACGCCGACACGCTGGCGGCCGACGTGGCCGCGCGGCTCGGGGCAGCGCGCCTGGTCATCGCCGGCGCGACGCCGGGCGTGCTCGACAGCACCGGCGCGACGCTGCCGGTCGTCGACGGCGCGCTGGCGCGCCGGATGGTCGCCTCGGGGCAGGCCAGCGCCGGCATGGTCGCCAAGCTCTCGGCGTGCCGCAAGGCGCTCAAGGCCGGCGTCGCCGATGTCCGCATCGTCGATGGCCGCCTCCCCGCCAACCTGACCGCCGCTTTGGCCGGCGTCCGATCGCCAGGCCCCTGGACTTCCGTCAAGTGAGGACGCCCGTGATGAACGCGACCGAGATCCAATCGCTCGAAGCCCGCCACGTGCTGCAGACGTAGCAAGCGTCAGCCGGTCGTGTTCGTGCGCGGCGACGGGATGCGCCTGACCGACATCGAGGGCCGGTCCTACCTGGACTTCATCTCCGGCATCGGTGTCTCGGTCCTGGGTCACGGGCACCCGGCCCTGGCGGCGGCGGTGAGCGAGCAGGCGGCGACGCTCCTCCACACGTCGAATCTCTACTTCCACCCGCTGCAGGGGCAGGTGGCGGCGCGTCTCGCCACCATCTCCGGCCTGCAGCGATCGTTCTTCTGCAACAGCGGCACCGAAGCGATGGAGGCGTGCCTGAAGTTCGCCCGTCGCTACTGGTACACGCAGGGCGTCCGCGACCGTACCGGCTACGTGGCCTTCGACCACGGCTTCTCCGGACGATCGATGGGGGCGCTCTCGGTCACCGCCAACCCGCACTACCGCGAGCCCTTCGAGCCGCTCATCCCAGGCGTGACCTTCGTGTCGCCGGACGACGTCGAGGCGCTCGAGAAGGCGGTCACCTCCACCACCGCGGCGATTGTCGTCGAGCCGATTCAGGGCGAGGGCGGCGTGCGCCCGATTCCGGCGTCGCTCGTCGCGGCGATCGAGCGGATCTGCGAGCGCACGGGCACGCTGCTCATCGCCGACGAGATCCAGTGCGGCCTCGGCCGCACGGGAGCGGGCTTCTACTACCAGACACTCGGCCTCACGCCCGACCTCGTCACCGTCGGCAAGGCCCTCGGTGGCGGCGTGCCGGTGGGAGCCGCGCTGGTGTCGGAAGCGGTCGCGGCGCAGGTGCTGCCGGGCGATCACGGCACCACCTACGGCGGCAACCTGCTGGCCACGAGAGCGGCCCTGGTCGTGCTCGAGGAGTTGATGGACCGCGGCCTGCTCGCCCACGTGGCCAAGGTCGGCGCCTACTTCGAGGCACGTCTGGCGGCCCTTGCCGACAGCCACCCGGTCATCCGCGAGGTGCGTGGAGCCGGCGTCATGCGCGGCCTGGAACTGGCCGTGGACGCCACGCCGGTGGTCGAAGGCGCGCTGGCGCGCGGCCTGCTCGTGAACCGCACGGCGGAGCGCGTGGTGCGGATGCTGCCGCCCTACACCGTGACGACGACCGAGATCGACGAGGCGGTGGCCACGCTCGATGCGGTTCTGGCCGGACTTCCGGCGGAGGCGATAGCCCAGTGAGCCTGCAGATGATGATTGCCGAACCCGACGTGATGCCGGGCGTCACCCCGGTGGCGACGCCCCCGGTCCCCTCGTTCGCGCTGCGCACGGCGCGCGCCGACGAAGCGACGGCCATCCTGGCCCTCATCGAGGCCCATCTCGAAGAGGGGCACCTGCTGCCGCGCACGCTGTCGGAACTGACGCACCGCGCCTCACGCTTCGTCGTGGCGGTGGCCGGCGGGCGGGTGGTGGCGTGCGCCGAGCTGGCGCCGCTGTCGGGCGCCGTCGCCGAGGTGCGCTCGCTGGTGGTGCACCGCGACGTGCGTCACGAGGGCGTCGGCCGGCAGCTCGTCGACGAGCTCGTGCGCCGCGCCCGCGTAGCCGGCTTCGACACGCTGTCGGCGTTCACGCACAGCCCCGGCTACTTCGTGCGTATGGGCTTCTCGATCGTGCCGCATCACTGGATGCGCGAGAAGATCGAGGCCGACTGCCAGAGCTGCGCGCTGTTCCGGAAGTGCGGGCAGTCGGCGGTCGTGCTGTCGCTCACCGAGAGCGGCCGGGGCGGCCGTCCGGCGCGGTCGTGAGGCGGCGATGACGCACACGATCACGTCCATCGACGGCGGGGTCGCGGCGCCGCGCGGCTTCCGCGCCGCCGGCCTCGCCTGCGGCATCAAGGCGAGTGGCAAACCCGATCTGGCGCTGGTCGTGAGCGACACGCCGGCCTCGGCCGCCGCGGTGTTCACCACCAACCAGGCACAGGCGGCGCCGGTGCTGGTCTCGAAGGCGCACCTGGCGGCCACCGGCGGACGCGCCCTCGCCATCGTCAGCAACAGCGGCTGTGCCAACGCCTGCACCGGCCCGCAGGGGATGGCGGACGCGACGGAGATGGCGGCGCTCACGGCCACGGCCCTGGGCTGCGCCGCCGAGGACGTGCTGGTCGCCTCGACCGGCGTCATCGGCGTGAATCTGACGATGGCGGCGCTCCGGACCGGCATTCCGCAGGCGGCCACGGCCCTGACGCCGACCGGCGGACCCGATGCCGCCGTCGCAATCATGACGACCGATCCGTTTCCGAAGTCGGCGGCCGTCGAAGTCGTCACCGCGGCGGGCACGTTCCGGATTGGCGGCATGACGAAGGGCTCGGGCATGATCGAGCCGCGCATGGCGACCATGCTCGGCTACCTCACGACCGACGCCGCCGTCGATGCCGTGCGCCTGAGGCGTGTGCTCGTCGAGGCCTGCCGCTTCACCTTCAACGCCATCACCGTGGACGGCGAGCCCTCCACCAATGACTGCGTCTTCGCGCTCGCCAACGGCGCCTCGGGCGTCACCATCGACGACGCCAGCGAGGCCGCGCTCTTCGAGGGGTTCCGCCACGTCGCCCGGACGCTGGCCCTCGGCATCGTGCGCGGCGGCGAGGGCGCGACCAAGCTGGTGGCCATCACCGCCAGCGGCGCGGCCACCGACGCCGATGCCTGGATGGCCGCTCGCGCCATCGCCAACTCGCTGCTCGTGAAGACGGCCATCCACGGCGCCGACCCGAACTGGGGACGGCTGGTGGCCGCCGCCGGCCGCTCCGGCGCGCGGTTCGTGCTCGAGGGCGCGCGCGTGCGGATCGGCGATCTGGTGCTGTTCGAGGGCGGCCGTCCGTTCGATCACCTGGCGCCGGAGGCCGCCGCCTACCTGCGCGGCACCGACCTGGCGATCGAGGTCGACCTCGGGACACGTGGCGAGTTCACGGCCACCGTCTGGACCTGCGACCTGTCGAAGATGTACGTCCAGATCAACGCCGAATACCGCACCTAGCGGACACGGAGCTTGCGCGTGGCCAGACACTTCCTGTCGCTCCTCGACTTCACTCCCGACGATCTGTCGCGCACCCTGGCGCTCGCCTCCGAGCTGAAGGCCGCGCGCCGCGCCCGGGCCGCCTCGCCCCACGCCTCGGCGCTGGCCGGACGGCACGTCGGCCTGCTGTTCGAGAAGCCGTCGCTGCGCACGCGCGTGACCTTCACGATCGGCGTCGGCGAACTCGGGGGCAGCGTGGTGGACATCCCGTCCGATGTCATGCACGCCGACCGCGAACCGCTGCACGACGTCGCCCGCAACCTGGAGCGCTGGGTCGACGCGGTCGTCATCCGCACCTTTGCCCAGAGCCGGCTCACCATCTTCACCGAGTCGGCGCCGGCCCTCAGCATCGTCAACGCGCTCTCCGACGAGGAACACCCCTGCCAGGCGCTGGCCGACATGCAGACGCTGCAGGAGCGCTGGGGCTCGGTGGCCGGACGCACGATCGCGTTCGTCGGCGACGGCAACAACGTCGCCACCTCGCTCGTCCACGCCGGCCTGATGCTCGGTGCGCACATGCGCGTGGCGACGCCCAAGGGCTTTGGCCTGCCGCCGGAGACGACCGAGGTGGCGCGGCGCATCGCCGTCGGCGGGGCCGAGCTCAGCCACTTCGTGGACCCGAAGGAAGCGGTGAAGGGCGCCGACGCGGTCTACACCGACGTCTGGACATCGATGGGCCAGGAAGTCGAGTACGCGGAGCGCACGAAGATCTTCTCGCGCTATCAGGTCAACGAGGCGCTGATGGCGCGCGCCAAGGCCGAGGCCCTGTTCATGCACTGCCTGCCGGCACACCGCGGCCAGGAGGTGTCCGACGACGTCCTCGAGTCGTCGGTGGCGGTGGCGTTCGACCAGGCCGAGAACCGCCTCCACGCGCAGAAGGCGATGCTCGTGGGCCTGTTCGCCGACGAATTGTAACGGGGTCTGTCACGGTCACGAATCGTAACGGGGTCTGTCACGGTCACGACCGGCAGTCGAGAACGCATGACGGTGACAGACCCCGTTTACATCCCGTGACCGTGACAGACCCCGTTACAATTCGGCTGGCGATGCGCATCGACCTCAACTCCGACCTCGGCGAGGCGTTCGGCCCCTGGCACATGGGCCAGGACGCGCTGCTGATGCCGCTCATCTCGTCAGCCAACATCGCCTGCGGGTTCCACGCCGGCGACCCCGCCAGCATCCGCGCCACCATCCGCCTGGCGCGCACGCACGGCGTGGCCATCGGCGCTCACCCGGGCCTGCCCGACCTGGTCGGCTTCGGCCGCCGCGAGATGCAGGTCACGCCGGGCGAGGTCGAAGACATGGTGCTCTACCAGATTGGCGCCGTGGCAGCGATGGCCCACAGCGAAGGGGTGCCGCTCCAGCACGTCAAGGCGCACGGCGCGCTCTACAACATGGCGTGTCGCGACGAGGGGCTGGCCGAGGCCATCGCCCGGGCGGTGCTCGCCTTCGACCCGACGCTCGTCCTGTTCGGCCTGCCGGGCTCGGCGCTGTTGCAGGCCGGGCTGGACGCCGGACTGCCGGTGGCCGCCGAGGCCTTCGCCGATCGCGCCTATGAGCCCGACGGGTCGCTGGCGCCGCGCTCGCGCCCGGGCAGCGTCATCCACGACGTGGACGCCGTGGTCACGCGCGCCATCGCGATGGTGACCGAGCAGACCGTCGTGGCCACCGACGGCTCGACCATCGAGTTCGAGGCCGACACCCTGTGCCTGCACGGCGACACGCCCGGGGCCGCCGCCCTGGCGGCCGCCATCCGGCTCGGGTTGGAAGACGCCGGCGTGACGATCGCCGCACTGACGCGGCGGTGACGACTTCGTAAGTCCGCGCACGAAGTCGTGCGACGGCGGGCCATCGCCCGCTCACGAATCGCTGGTTTGTGCGGGACTTCGCCGCGGCACGCCGCTTGTATTGGAGGACGGCGTCGCCAGTTCTGTTGTTCTCGGTCTTGTGCCGTGAACGCTGGGGGGAGCCAGGCTGGCGACACTTATCCGTGCGAAGGGGCGACACCCGGGCATACCGGGGTCGCCCCTTTTCACTTCTGGACCGCTCGCCGCCGTGCCGAGACGTCGAGCACCGCGCGACGCGGGCGGCGACGGGTGTGGGCCGCGCTTACTGGCCGGCGCCTTCCGGATACTGCAGGGCCAGCCGCAACTCCTTCACCAGCCCATCCACGCTCGCGCCCGACCCCTTCCACGCGCCGTCGGTTTCGAAGCGCAGCGCCCCGATCCGTCGGCCCCATGGGGCAATCGCCCGACCGATGGCCCGGTAGTCGGTGCGCTCGGCGTGCTGCTCGTCCACCGCCCGCACGACATCCGGCGCCACGCGCACGAACGCCCGCAGCGCCGCCGCCGAGCGGATGCTGTATTTGCGGCCGTGCCAGGCCGTTTCGAACACGGTGGCCACCTGCTTCAGGTAGTTGACGAAGAACGTCTTCGACTCGTCGCGGAACTGGGCCGCCTTGCGGGCGCCGCCCAGGGCCTCCTCGTCCGCGAAGAGACGCTTGAACTCCTGCGCCAGCGGCGCCTGGGCCACCCGCCCTTTGCCGACACCGAGCAGCTTGATCTCGTTGTGGAGCGGCGAGTCCTCCCGGTCATTGAGGGCGCGGACGACGTCGTGAGCCGCGGCGAGGGCCTCGTCACGGTAGAGCTGCCGGCCCGACAGCGACACCAGGTGCGAGGCGTTGAGCCGGGTGTGCTTGGCGTTGATCGTCACGAACATCTGCACGACGTGGTCTTCGGGCAGACGGTCGAAGATGATGGCCGGAACGGTGAACGTCTCGTCCTGGAAGTTGTCGATGTCGGCATGCAGCGCCAGCAGCCGGTGCTGCCCGTCGATGGCGCGCAGGATGCCTTCACGCTCCGGGACCTTCAGCTTGCCGAGCGGGCTACCGGCCTCCATCGCCTCGAACGACAGCTTCTCGTCGCACGAGATGATGACGGCGCCCGGAATCGACGGCAGGTCGCGCGCCTGGCGGCACTGCTCGTAGTCCTGCACGAGCTCGTCGATCTTCTTGCGGATGATCTGGCGCTGGTAGGCCTTCTCGCTCGAGGCGATGCGGCGTTCGAGCAGATCCCAGCGGATCTTGGTCGGCGCCTTCTTCCCGCCCCGCACACCGGCGGCGCCCTGATCGCCGTAGCTCAGCACCTCGAACCGGACCAGCTTGTCGATATCGCTGGCGGTGAGCGAGGCCTGATAGAACTGGACGCCGAACTGCTGCATTCGAATTGCGGCAACGCTGATCATAGGGTTCCGTTGGACGGCCGGATTTTACTGGCGCGTCCGCGGGGATACCAACTTATTTTTGGTGAGCGACGGCTGGCGGCGGTCCCGGGCGGCGCCCAGCCGATCCCTGCAACCGCTTGAAGAGCGGCCACTTCCCGGTTCGCCGCACCGTCGGGCCAGCCGCCCCGCAGCGGGAAGCCGCAGGCAGAACCGTGCAATCACACGCGTTTCGGGCTGATGCCCGACACTCGGATTCCCGAGCAATATGCCACGCGCGCGGCCGGTTTCACACCCTGCGGGCGGTGAGAACGACGTCCGGATCGGCCACCGTCAGCTCCGTCACGACCCCGCCGGCGCGGACGAAGGCAATGCGGACCGTGGGCACGCCGGACTGGGAAGAACACCAGCCCGCCGGTATGGATGAGGTTTCGGCGGCTGTTACCCGGATGGTCGAGGCCGAGCTGATCGTTCTGCACGCTCACGTCGAAGCGGTTGTTGGGCGCTGGACCGTAGTTGTACTGGCCGACAACGGCATCCCGGTCGGCAGCGGCCAGGGGTGACGACGGGGGCCGGACATCGGCGCCACCCACCGACTTGAGGTAGGCGACGACGGCCGCCGCCCCAGGGCCGCCCGCCAGGGCGTGGTTCAGCAGGGGAATGCCGTGTGGGCCGGGCGTGCCCTGAACACCAGGCGACGACTCGACGAACGCGCGCACGACGGCGAGCTGACCGAGCATGGCGGCCGAGAACAGCGTCGGCCGGGCGCCATTGGCCAGCAGGAACTCGGCGATCTCCCGGCGACCGGTATGGGAGGCGGCCCCGAGGGCGGACTCCCAGTCGCCGAAGCCCCAGTCGACCGACGCTCTGGCAAGGGCGGGCTGTCGTTCCACCAGCTCGCGGACCCGTGTGAGGTCGCGATGTGACACCCCGACGACGTCGAAGGTCAGGGCGGGGTCCTGGCGGGGAAACCACTCACCCACCGTGGCGGGCGCGGGCTGCAGTGCGGGCAAAGGCGGCGGCCGGCAGGGCCGCGCCAAGCAGGCCTCCGAGCGGCAGGGCCTGAACGAAGCGCCGGCGGCCGGGAGAGGAGACACGCGAGGTGGAACGTCGAAGGAAGTGGCTCATGACGCGCATCCTCGTGCGAGTGGCGGCGTCACGCAAGCGTGGAGACGCCGAGGGTTAGGTGAGGCGCCAAATGCTTCGCAGGCCACGGCTTACGGCCGCGCTTCAGGAGCGCGGCAGGCCCAGCACGTGGTCTTCGACGGCCCGCACCGCCTCGGCCACGACATCCTGCTCGAACCCGCGCACGTCGCCGGCCGCCCGGACGAACCGCTGCGGCCGACAGGTGCACCTCATCCGACAGCCGGATGAGGTGGACGATGAACCGCAGCCCGTCGTCCTGGCGCTGCAGCTGGCCGAGCACGACGTAGTCGGCGTCGACGGCCGTCGCCAGCGCCTTCAGGTTCCGGATGTTGCGCAGCTGCCTGAGCGCCGCGGCGTTGCCGACGACCCCGATACGGTCGGGAGACAGCCGGGTCAGTTCGGTGACGACGACGTCGGAGAGCCCGGCCACGAATCCGTCGTAGGCCGGATCGCCGGTTTCGTTGTCGAAGATCGAGACGGCCACCACGGCATGGGGCGGCTCGGCCCGCGTCCGCCAGGCAGCCAGGGCCACCACGAGCAGCACCGCCGCGAGGCCGGCGGCCAGCCAGCTCCTCCGGAACGGCGCGGCGGTCGCCGGCGACGGGGCCGGGGACACCTCTGGCGGCTGTGTCGGCGTCGGGGCGGCCGCGGCAGCCGTCGCCGCCGGCGCCACCGGGACCACCGGGACCACCGGGACCACCGGCGCCACCGTCGCCACCGGCGCGAGGAAACGGAAGCCGCGCCTGGGCAGCGTCTGCACGAAGCGCGGCTGCTCGGCGCTGTCGCCAAGGGCGGCCCGCACCTGGCCGATGCCGTAGGCGAGCCCGCGGTCGTAATCGACGTGCGTGTCGACGCCCCAGATGGCCTGACGCATCTCCTCGCGCGTCACGATCTCGCCGGCTCGCGACACGAGCAGCGCCAGGGCGCGCGCGGGCTGCGGTTCGAGCGCCACGCGGCGCCCGTCGCGCGTCAACTCGAGCGTTCGGACATCGAACGCGAACACACCGAAGGTGTAGGTCACTTCACCACGAGCAACCGGTAGTTGGCCGGATGCAGGAACTGCACGCCGTGCTCCATCAGGATGGCGTCGTCCTCGATCGGCACGCGCAGCTTCTTGCCGCCCCACTCCGCAATCGGCGAGTAGGCGAAGTACTCGAACGAGAACATGTGCTGCAGGTGCAGCGTGAAGGTGCTCTGGAGGGGCTGCCAGGTCGTCATCGACGCGCCGATGCCGTGGCCGGTGTTGCCCACCGGGTGGAAGCCGTACGTGATGTCGGTCTTGTCGTCGTTGTTGGGCTTGTTGAACTCGATGACGCCGTAGCCGGCCGCCCTGAGCGCGGCGTCCATCGCCACCATCGTCTCCTTGGCGGTGCGGCCCGGCTTGATGGCCGGCTTGATGACGTCGCGCGCCGCCACCGCCTTCGTGAAGGCCTCGCGGATGCTCTTGGGCGGCTCGGTCTCGCCGTTCTTCAGCACGTAGGCGACGCGTTTGACGTCGGTGCCGAAGTTCATGAGCTGCACGCCCCAGTCGATCATGATGACGTCGCCCGGCAGGACGAGGCGCGCCGACGACGTGGCGACGATCCCTTCCGGACCGGTCACGTAGACCGAAGGCATGTCGAACTCCGAGCCGAGGCCCTTCTCGAGCAGGCGGTCCTGCATCCACCAGGCCACGTCTTCGAGCGTCGTCTTGCCGGGCGTGATGACCTCGTTCGAGAGCGCGCGCTCGGCCAGGCCGATGGCGATGCCGGCAGCCTCGCCGAACGCCACGATCTCGGAGGCGACGCGGCGCGAGCGGAATTCGGAGACCAGCGTCTCGGCGCTGACGAGACGCGAGGCGTAAGGCTCACCCAGCGTCTTCACGAGGTGATCGCGCATGGTCACGGTGAGGCCGTCGGCCGGTCCGATCTCCTGCGACATGTTGACGCCGATGCGCTTCGGATCGCGCTCCTTGACGAGCTCCGGCAGCTTCGCCGCGGCGGCCATGATGTCGTAGGCGCCGGACTCGGCGATGAGATAGCCGCTCGGCCCGAGCGCGAGGCGCTCCACGCGGTCACCGCGCAGGTAGAACACGTAGTAGCCGATGCCGGTCACGTAGCCGCGGCCCAGGTCCTCCCACAGCGGGTCGATGTGGTTCTCCTTGACCGCCACCAGCCACATGTCGATGTCGTTGTTCTTCATGGCCAGCGGCAGGATCTGCTCGAACTTGTCGAGCCGGATCTGCCGCTGCATCTCCCAGCGCCGCCGCGCCTCCTGGGCGCCGGCCTCGGCGGCCATCGTCAGACAGACGGCCGTCACGGCCAGGGTCTTCCACATCCGGGTCATCGTCAGCTCCTCCACACGAGATCGCGCTCACTGTATCGCACCGGCATCGCCGGGGAGAGGGCATCCGGCCGGCGCGGGGGCGCGCTCAGAGCAGCCGCGCGACGAGCTGACGCACGGGCTCGGGCCGGCCGGCTGGCGCCGCCACCCACCGCCGCGCCCACGGCACGAGCCGCACCATGCCCCACGCCACCATGACGACCGCCACCAGCGTGAGTTCGAGCGGGATGCGGCGATGGATGAGGATGGCGAGGCCGCCGTAGACGAGCTCCACGTGCACCCAGTAGACGAAGAGCGAGGCCGCCCCGAGCGTCGCGAGGCTGGCGCCGAGCGCCGCCGGCATCACCGTCCGCAGGCTCCAGCACAACGGCAGGAATGCGGCCACGATCCCGAGACGGATGCCGAAGAAGGCCGGCGACGGCCCCCAGAACGTCGAGCGCCCCGGCGCGTAGATCGAGGGCTGCAACGACCCCCAGTAGGCCAGGCCGATCCCGGCGACGGCGAGCGCGGCCAGTACCAGTTGCAGCCGGCGCTCCTCGCGCTCGTGCCTGGCCGCGGCCAGCGCCACGCCGACCCCGAGGCCGGCGGTGACGAAGCCCGCCCACGGCAGCAACGTGAAGTTGGTGTGGCCGGGCGACGGCCTCAGGTACCACTGCACCGGTCCAGGCAGGGCGTCGATCCAGACGGCCGCCCGCACGAGCGGCGCCGCGAACGCCAGGGCGGCGGTGACGGCGACGGCCAGCCAGACGCGCACCCGATCGTCGTCCGCCAGACTCCACAGGAGCGCCGCGCCGACGAGCGCCACGCCCATCACGTTCAGCACGTCGACCTTGAGCAGGTCGATGGGGCGGCCGAGACCGAGGATGAAGGCCTGCAGCCGGAACGCGAAGGCCAGGCCGAAGATGATGAGGCCGCGGCGGACCAGAGCCCACCGCGCCGCCGCCAGCGTCAGGCCGCGGCGGCGCTGCGAGGCGCCGGAGAACGCCGTGCCCAGCCCGGCCAGGAAGAGGAAGCCGGGCGCCGCCAGCCCACCGAGGAACGTCACCCGGTAGAAGGCGGTGCGCGTGCGGTCGGCGTCCTCGGTCCAGGCATCGACGACGTGCGCCAGCACCATCAGGACGACCGCGATGCCACGCGCCCAGTCGAGCCACTCGCGTCGGGCGCGGCCGGACACTCCGCCCGTCAGGCCACGACCTCGTAGGTCGTCGCAAAGGCGATGTCCTGGCGCATCGAGTGCCAGACCGAACAGTACTTGTCGTGCGAGAGTTCGATGGCGCGATCGATGGCCTGGACGGGGGCGTCGGTGGCGAGGCGGAAGTGCAGCGTCACGGCCGTGAAGCGGGTCGGCGGCTCGGGGGCGCGCTCGCCGTTGAAGTCGGCGACCAGGCTGCGCACCTGGTGCCGGCCCTTCTGCAGGATGTCCACGATGTCCACGGCCATGCAGCCGGCCAGGCCGAGGGCCAGGGCTTCAGGCGGTGACGGCCCGGCCTTGGAGGCGCCATCGATGACGACCGGCACACGGTCTGCCATCGCGGCGAAGCGGAGCTCGCCGTCCCAGGTCATCGAGAGTTGAATCGGAGGTTTCGCCACGGCGCCGAGCGTACTACGCGGCGCTGGGGCGGCGATAGCTCACGGGGCCGGCGGGGCCGGCGTCGGCCGGGCGCCACGATGCAGCAACCAGGCCTCGGGTCACTCGTTGTATTGTTCTGGAGTCCGGTATATCGGTACTCCACCATGTCACCGCCATCCGCCGCCGACATCCTGCGCGAAGCCAAGAAGGGCAGCGCCGAGCTGGTCATCCTGGCGCTGCTCGAAGACACGCCGCGCCACGGCTACGAGCTGGCGGCACGCATCGAGGAAGACTCGGCCGGTGCCCTCAGCTACAACTTCGCCTCGCTCTACGCGACGCTCTACAAGCTCGAGGAGCGCGGCTGGGTGCAGGGCCGCTGGGTGGAACGGGCCGGCCAGCGTCGGCGGCGCTACTATCGCCTGACGACCGCGGGCGTCACCGTGCTCGGACGCCAGCGCGACGAGTGGAAGGTGTTCGTCGAGGCGCTGGGCCGGGTGGCCGGCATCAGCTTCGCGTGAGGTGCCCCATGAGCGACTGGCAGAGCCGCGTGCGTCGTCACCTGCGGGCGCAGGGCCTCGACCTCCCCGACAGCGTCATCGAGGAACTCGCCGATCACCTGGAGGACTCGTGGCAGGCCCGGCCTTCGTGGTCGACGGCCTCCGACGCCGATGCGTTTGCCTCCGAGGCGATGCAGCGCGCCGACTTCGTCGAGCTGACCCGGCGGCGCGCCACCCCGCCGCCGCCGGTGCCCGAGGCGGGCACCGGGACCTGGTGGAGCGGCCTCGGCGGTGAGCTGCGCCACGCGCTGCGGCTGCTGCGCCGCGCGCCGGCCTTCACCGCCGCTGTCGTGGCCGTCCTCGCGCTCGGGATCGGCGCCTCGACGGCCGCCTTCGAGCTCGTCTACTCGGCCCTCCTGGCGCCGCTGCCCTACGCCGACGCCGACCGCCTGGTGATGGTGTGGGAACACAACATCCCGCGCGGGCGGCCGCGCAACGTGATCAACCCCGGCAACTACTTCGCGTGGTCTGAGCGCAGCACGTCTCTCGATGCCTCCGGGGTCTTCAGTCCGACCGGCGGCAACCTGTCGGGCGATGGCGGCGCCCCGGAGGAGCTGCGGGGCGTGGCCGTGCAGCCGCAGGTGCTCGGCATGCTCGGCGTCCGGCCGATCGCCGGCCGGCTCTTCGGCGAGGCCGACGGGATGCCGGGCGCGCCGCGAACGATCCTCATCGGCGAGGGCCTGTGGCAGCGACGCTTCGGCGGCGCCGCCGATGTCGTCGGCCGCGCCGTCGTCATGAACGGCGAGCCGGCCACCATCGTCGGCATCCTGCCGGCCAGGTTCTCGCTCCTGAGCTTTCGCGGCGAGTTCTGGCGGCCTGCCGTGCTGTCGGCCGAGGCCCGCACCAGCTTTCGCGGGCGCAGCCTGATGGCGCTCGCGCGCCTGCGCCCCGGTGTCTCGCCCGAGGCGGCGCAGCAGGAGCTGGCGTCGGTCTTCGAGGGACTGGTGCGCGAGCACCCGGAGATCAACACCGGCTGGACGCTGAACGTGGTGCCGCTGCGCGAGCAGCTCACGAGCGAGACACGACCGGCGCTGTGGGCGATCTTCGGCGCCGTCGCCGCGGTGCTGCTGATTGCCTGCGCCAACGTCGCCGCCCTCTTGCTCGTGCGCGCCGACGGACGCCGCCATGAGATGGCGGTGAAGGTGTCGCTCGGGGCGCGGCCCCTGCACCTGGCGCGACAGCTGCTGATCGAAACCGGCTTGCTGGTCGGCCTCGGCGGCGTCCTGGGAGCTGCTCTGGCACAGGCGCTGACGCGCGTCGTGGCGGCCACGGCCAGCGAGGCCGGCGTGCCGCTCGTCGGCGCCGGCTCGCTCGGCGGCGCGGCCCTGATATTCGCCGTGGCCATCACGGCGCTGACGGCGATGGGGTGCGCCATCGGGCCGGTCGTCCGGGCCCGCAAGGCCGACGTCCACGAGGCGCTGCGCGAAGGCGGCCGCGGCGGCGTGGGCGGCCGGCAGCGGCTGCGCGGCTGGCTGGTGGCCGGCGAGGTGGCCGCGGCCACCCTCATCCTGTCCGGCGCGGCGCTGCTCGGCAAGAGCTACGTGGCGCTCCAGGATGTCGATCCCGGCTTCCGGGCCGAGCAGGTGCTGACGGCGCGCGTCGCGCGTCGTGGCCAGCAGGCGCAGGACACCGAGGTCACGTTCGGCAACCAGGTCGTCGCGCGACTCCAGGCACTGCCCGGCGTCTCGGCCGCCGCCGCCACGTCGTTCCTGCCCCTCGACGGCAACCTGGGCATCGGGTCGTCGTTCTTCCTGGCCGACCGCCCGGAGCCCGCCGCCGGCGAGCGGCCCGTCGCCGACTATCGCCCGGTGACGCCGGGCTACTTCGCCACGCTCCAGATTCCGCTGCGCCAGGGGCGCGACTTCACGGACACGGACGTCGATGGCCGGCCGCGCGTGGCGATCGTGAACGAGGCGTTCGTGCGGCAGCTGTCGGCGGACGTTCCCGCCATCGGACGGCGCCTCAGCGACTCGCTCGGCGAGACCCAGGAGATCGTCGGCGTGGTCGGCGACGTGACGCTCGCCAGCCTCGATGGCGAACTCCGGCCCACCATCTACCTGCCGTTCGCGCAGCTCCCGGTCGGCTCCCTGACCTTCGTGGTCCGGGCCGCCGGGGGAGATGCGGCGGCGCTCGGCCGCGCCGTCGAAGCCGCGGTGCGCGCGGTCGATCCGAACCAGCCGGTGTCGGACATCCGGCCGCTCGACGCCGTGGTGTCGGAGTCGCTGCTGCGGCCACGGGTGGCGTCAGCGGCCCTCGGCCTCTTCGCTGCCGCCGCGCTGCTGCTCGCCGCCATCGGCATCTACGGCGTGGTGGCCTACGGCGTGAGCCAGCGACGCCGCGAGTTCGGCGTCCGGCTGGCCCTTGGCGCCCAGCCCGGGGACGTCGTGCGGCTGGTGCTGCGCCAGAGCATGACGATGGTGCTCGGCGGCCTCGTGGTCGGGACGCTGCTGGCGGTGCCGCTGTCCTCGACCCTGCGCTCGCTCCTCTTCGGCGTCAGTCCGGGCGACCCGCTCACGCTTCTGGGCGTCGTGGCGGTCATCGTCGTCGCCGGCATGCTGGCCAGCTACCTCCCGGCCCGCGCCGGCACGCGCGTCGATCCCGTGGAGACGCTCCGCGCTGGTTGATCCCGTGCCGGCGCTGCGCGCCGGTTGATCCCGCGTCGGTGATTCGCGGCCGGCTGACGGCGCCGGCGGGCTAGCCGTCGGCGTGGACCAGCGTGCGACGGCTGCGATGGCCGGCTACCAGGTCCGGGACCAGCTGCTTGCTGAGATAGACCTTCGACTCGCCGGGCCCGCTGGCGTGACGTTCGAACTTCACGACGTCGAAGCCGAGCTGCGCCAGCACGGCGCGCATGTCGTAGAACTTGTTCTTGGTCTTGACCACGACTTCCTGGTAGCCGAGGGCGACGGCCCAGGCTTCGGACTGCTCGGTCAGGGCGCGGAAGTGCCCCTGCCCACGCCAGTCGCGGCGGGTGGCGCCGATCCACGAATAGAGCACCTTGCGCCCGTCGAACGTCACGCAGCCGCGCAGCCGGTCGACCAGGTCGCGCAGCTTGGGATCGCTTTCCGTCGCGCGCAGCTCGTGGACGACCTTGTAGGCCACGGGGATGCGCGTGGCCGGCTCGGCGGCCAGCGCGCTCTCGGCCATCAGGATGAGCGACTCGCGATCCGCCAGCCGGTTCTGCACTTCGGCAGCCGTCTTGCGGCGCGGGAACTCGCCGAAGAACTCTTCGATGTACTGGATCTCGAGCGCGCCGGCCTCGAGCGGATACTGCTTGATCAGATATTCCACGCGCCCTCGTCCATGTTGCCGTGCCCCGACCCCTGGCCCCGAGCCCCGGCCCGCTAGCCCCTAGCCCTTGCCGCTCGCCGCTAGCCTCCATGCCCACGATTTCCCCGGCCTCGGTGACGTCGAGCTTCTGCGCCTGCGGCACCTTGCCGAGACCGGGCATGAGCATCATGCTGCCGGCCGTCGCGACGACGAATCCGGCACCCGCCGACAGCGAGGCATCGGAGATGGTCAGGGTCCAGTCGCTCGGCGCGCCCATCAGCTTGGCGTCGTCGCTGAAGGAATACTGCGTCTTGGCGATGCACACCGGCAGGTGGCCGTAGCCGAGCTCGGCGTACTGCTTGAGGCGCGTCTTCGCACCCGGCTTGAAGACCACGCCTTTCGCCCCGTAGACGGTGGTGGCGATGGTCGTGATCTTCTCCTCGAAGGTGAGTTCGGGACCGTAGAGCGGCGCGATCTTCGACAGGTCGGCGCGGTCGGCGGCCGCCACGACCTTGCGGGCGAGATCCGCCATGCCTTCGCCGCCCTTGAGATAGCCCTCGGAGAGCGCCGCTTCCACGCCGATCGAGGCGCAGTAGTCCAGCACCGCGGCCAGATCGGCATCGCTGTCGGCAGCGAAGCGGTTGAGCGCCACGACCGGCGCGGCGCCCCAGCGCCGCACGTTCTCGGCGTGGCGGGCCAGATTCGGGAAGCCGTTGGCCACCGGGCCGTCAGGCGATCCGCCCTGCGCGCGCAGCGCCTTGAGCGTGACGATCATCACCGCCACCGACGGCACATGGCCCGACATCGGCATCACGATGTCGAAGAACTTCTCGGCCCCGAGATCGGCCGCGAACCCCGTCTCGTTGACCACGTAGTCGGCCAGGTGCAGGCCCATCCGTTGCGCCAGCACGCTGCTCGTGCCGTGCGCGATGTTGGCGAAGGGCCCGCAGTGCACGATGGCCGGCGCGCCCTCGCCGGTCTGCACCAGGTTGGGCATCAGCGCGTCGTTCAGCAGCACCATCATCGGCCCGACCGCCTTGAGGTCCGCGGCCCGCACCGGCTGGCCGTCGTAGTCGAGGCCGACCACGATGCGCGCGAGGCGGGTGCGCAGGTCAGCGCGGCTCTCGGCGAGCGCCATGATCGCCATGATCTCGGAGGCGGCGGTGATGATGAAGCCGGTTTCGCGCGCCGGCCCGTTCTCGCGTCCGCCCATGGCGGCGGCGATCTTGCGCAGGGCACGGTCGTTCATGTCCATGCAGCGCGGCCACAGGATCTCCTTGGGATCGATGCGGAGGTCGTTGCCGAAGTGCAGGTGCGTGTCGAGCAGGGCCGCCAGCAGGTTGTGGGCCGACGTGATGGCGTGGAAGTCGCCGTTGAAATGGAGGTTGATCTTGTCGACCGGGTGCAGCGACGCCTTGCCGCCGCCGGTGGCGCCGCCCTTCATGCCGAAGACCGGACCGAGCGAGGGTTCGCGCAGCGCCGCCACGGCGTGTTTGCCGATGTGCACCAGCCCCTGCGTCAGGCCGATCGTGTTGACGGTCTTGCCCTCGCCGCTCGTCGTCGGCGTGATCGCCGTGATGAGCACGAGACGGCCGCGGCGCGTCGGAAAGCGCTCCAGCGCCTCCAGACGAATCTTCGCGGTGTAGCGGCCGTAGGGTTCGAGCAGGTCCTCGGTCAACCCGAGGCGGGCGGCGATGTCGGCTATGGGCTGCATGAGTCGGCGGCATGATACCGCGACTACGACAGCCGTGCGCCGGTCGCGGGACCTCGACCGCCCCGAGGGCGTCTGTAGGTCAGTCGTATGTCGCTGCTCGAGACGTCCCTGTTCCTGCCGCGCCCTCTGGTCGAGGTGTTCGCGTTCTTCGCCGAGGCCGGCAACCTGCAGCGCATCACCCCGCCGTGGGTCGATTTCCGCATCGCCACGCCGTTGCCCGTCGAGATGCGGGTCGGGGCGCTCATCGACTACCGTCTCAAGGTGCACGGCCTGCCGATCTCGTGGCGCACCGAGATCACGGCCTGGGATCCGCCGTTCCACTTCGTCGACACGCAGGTGAAGGGCCCCTACTGGCGCTGGATCCACAGCCACCGCTTCCGTGAGACGTCCGGCGGCACGTGGGTGGAGGACCAGGTGGACTTCGCGGTGCCCGGCGGCTGGCCGGTCGAGCGGCTGGTGGTGCGCCGCGACCTGAGGGCCATCTTCCTGCACCGCCAGCACGCCACGCTGGCGGCCTTCGGGGTGTCGCCCTCCGAGCCGCCCACCGTGCGCTTCCGCTAGCCGGTCGTCCGCGCTCCTTCGCTGGGCGGCGGCGCTCCAGCGCCGCCACGGCCGTTGGCCGCCCCGCGGCGTCCAATCCGGCATGTCGATGGTCCACCATCCAGCCATGCCCACACGCCGCGTCTACCGCGCCGTCGCCGCGGTCGGACTCAGCTGCGGACTCCTCTTCTGCTCGGCGCTGCCGGCTCGGGGTCAGACCGATGCGGAAGATGCCGCCCGGCTGATCCAGGCGCTGGCCGTCGTCCCCGGCCAGACGGTGGCCGAGATCGGCGCCGGCAGCGGCGCCCTCACCGTGGCCGTGGCGCGCGCGGTCGGCCCCTCGGGCCGGGTCTACAGCAACGAGTTGAGCTCGAGTCGGCGCGAGGCCATCACCCGCGCCGTGACCGCGGCCGGGGTCACGAACGTCACGGTGATCGAAGGCGAGGCGCGGAGCCCGAACCTGCCGGAGGCGTGCTGCGACGCCATCTTCATGCGTGACGTCTTCCACCACTTCGACGACGCGGCCGAGATGGCACGTCACCTCAGGACCGCCCTCAAGCCTGGCGCCCGACTGGCCGTGCTCGACTTCCCGCCGCGCCGCAGCCACGGCATCACCGCCGAGGCGGTGCGCTCGACGCTCGAAGGCGCCGGGTTCGAGGACGTGCGGGTGGACGACTCGGGCACGCGGTGGTTCCTGGTGGTCGCCGTGGCGCCGGCGCGCTAGACGCGGGGCCGGTCGCGGTATCATGCGCCGTCGCGCGCCGGCGGGCGCGCCCGAACGGCCCCGACTGGAAAAGGAAACGGCGCGTCGGCGCCATCCCACCGTTCGTCACACTCCGGGAGGATCTCGTGATCCATCGCCTCGCGGCCGCTGCGGCCGCCCTTGCTCTCGCCGCCGGCCTGCCGCTCCTCGCGCAGGAGCAGCCGGCCACGCCGGCGCCCTCTACACCCGACAGTCTCGTGCTCTCAGCCGAGCGCACGATCGAGTTCACGACCGATGAAGTGACCTGGATGTCGGTGGACGTATCGCCGGACGGCCAGACCATCGTGTTCGACCTGCTCGGCGACCTCTACACGTTGCCGATCGGCGGCGGTGAGGCGACCAGGATCATGGGCGGCATGTCGTTCGAGAGCCAGCCCACATGGTCGCCCGACGGCAAGACGATCGCCTTCCTGTCGGATCGCACCGGCGTCGAGAACCTCTGGATCGCCGACGCCGACGGCAGCAACCCGCGCGCGGTCAGCAAGGACGGCCGCACCAACGACCGTCCGCAGATCCTGACCTCGCCGGCGTGGACGCCCGACGGGCAGTACGTGGTGGTGTCGAAGTCGCGCCCGCCCGATCCGGGCACCTTCTGGCTCTACATGTACCACCGCGACGGCGGCAACGGCGTGCGCGTCGGCGCGCCGCCACCGCCGCAGGCGGCCCCCGACAGCACCGGTCCCCCACCCCCGCCGCCCCCCAATCGCATGGGCGCCGTGGTGTCGCCGGATGGCCGCTTCATCTACTACGCGCAGCGCACCGGCAGCTTCACCTACAACGCACGCTTCCCGCTGTGGCAGATCCACCGTCACGATCGCGACACCGGCGAGGCCGCGCAGGTGACCAACGCCCAGGGCAGCGCCATGCGGCCGTTACTCTCGCCCGACGGCAAGTGGCTGGTGTTCGCCACCCGCTACAAGACCGACACCGGGCTGCGCATCCGCAACCTCGAGACCGGCGCCGAGCGCTGGCTCGCGCATCCGGTGACGCGCGACGATCAGGAGTCGCGGGCCAGCCGCGACACCCTGCCCCGCTACGACTTCCTGCCCGACGGCAAGTCGCTGGTGGTGCCGGTGGCCGGCAAGCTGCAGCGCATCGACATCGACACCGGCGCCGCCACGCCGATTCCCTTCACCGCGCGCGTGCAGGCCGAGGTGGCGCCGCGTGCCTACTCGACCGTCCGCATCGACGACGGGCCGCAGGTGCGGGCGCGGCTCGTGCGCTGGCCGCGCGTGTCGCCCGATGGCGCGCGCATGGTCTTCAGCGCCCTCAACCATCTCTACGTCATGGACCTGCCGTCGGGGACGCCGCGGCGGCTGACGACCGCCGACGAAGGCGAGTTCATGCCGGCGTGGGCGCCGGACGGCGGCTCGATCGTCTACACCACGTGGACCTCGACCGGCGGCCACATCAAGCGCGTGCCGGCCACCGGCGGCGCGCCGCAGACACTGACCGCACACGAGGGCTACTACCTCGATCCGGCGTTCACGCCGGATGGCGCACGGGTGGCGTTCCTCGCCGGCGCGGCCTCCGACCAGCTCTACGCCATCCTGCTCGACACGCCGCCGCCGGACCACGACGGGCCCGGCAGCCCGGCCGAGATCGGCGGCATCGACCCGTCAGGCACGCTCGAGATCCGCGTCATGCCAGCTGGCGGCGGCGCCCAGACGCACGTGGCGCCGGCCCAGGGCGGCCGTGGCCTGCACTTCACCGAGCGCGACCACGACCGTGTCTACTTCAGGACCAACCGCGGCCTGCACCTCGATCACGCTCGGCGGCTTCGATCGTCGTACCCATCTGCGCGTGCAGGGCATCGGCCCCGGCAACAACCCGCCGGCGGCGGAGGAACTCCGCCTGTCGCCCGACGGCACCAGGGTGTTCGTCAGCCTGCAGGGCCGCCATCACCTCATCTCGCTGCCCCGCGCCGGCCGCGAGACCGTGGAGGTGCGCATCCAGGGTCGCAGCGAGAACACCGCCGTGCCGATGACGCGCATGTCAGCCAACGGCGGCGACTACCTGGACTGGACCGCCGACTCCGGCGCCGTCGTGTGGGCCTTCGGCGCCCAGGTCTACCGCCAGGCGGTCGAGCGCCGCGGAGCCGCAGAACGCATCGACGTGGTGGTCGAGACGCCGCGCGCGCGGCCCACGCGGCTCGGTGCTGCTCACCGGCGGCCGCGTCATCACCATGAACGGCGACGAGGTGATCGAGAGCGGCGACATCCTCGTGACCGACAACCGCATCGCGGCGGTCGGCCCGCGCGGCAAGGTGCCTGCTGCCGCCGGCGTCCGCCGCATCGACCTGCGCGGCAAGACGGTGATGCCCGGACTGGTCGACGTGCACGCGCACATGTGGGCGCCGCGCGGCCTGCACCAGACCGCCGTCTGGCAGTACTACGCCAACCTCGCCTACGGCGTGACGACGACGCGCGATCCGCAGACCTCCACGCCCGACGTCTTCGCCTACGCCGACATGGTGGATGCCGGCATGATGCCCGGTCCGCGCGTGTTCGCCACCGGCCCGGGCGTGTTCTCGACCTCCGGCATCGACAGTCGCGACGCGGCCGTCAACTTCATCCGCCGCTACAAGGACGCCTACAAGCACGAACACGCTCAAGCAGTACGTGGCCGGCGATCGGCTCGTGCGCCAGTGGATCATCGAGGCCTGCCGCGAACTGCGGCATCACGCCCACCATCGAGGGCTCGCTCGACCTCAAGCTGAACCTGACGCAGATCGCCGACGGCTACACCGGCCAGGAGCACAGCTTCCCGATCATGCCGCTGCACAAGGACGTGGTGGAGTTCGTGGCCCGCACCAAGACGTTCTACACGCCGACGATCCTCGTGGCCTACGGCGCGCCGTGGAGCGAGAACTTCTACTTCGAGACCGAGAACACGGTCGGCGACGCCAAGCTGAGCAAGTGGATCCCGAACGAGCTGCTCGACACGATGATCCGCCGCCGGCCGCAGTGGTTCATCCCCGAGGAGTACGGCCACACGAAGATCGGCAAGCAGGTGGCCGACATCGTGCACGCCGGCGGACGCGCCGGCCTCGGCAGCCACGGCCAGCTGCAGGGGCTGGGCGCGCACTGGGAGACGTGGAACCTCGGCTCGGGCGGCCTCACGCCGCACGAGACGCTGAAGGTGGTGACGATCTTCGGCGCCGAGGCCCTCGGCATGCAGCAGGACGTCGGCTCGATCGAGCCCGGCAAGTTCGCCGATCTCGCCATGCTCGACGCCAACCCGCTCGAGAACATCCGTCACACCAACACTGTGCGCTACGTGATGAAGAACGGCGAGCTGTTCGAGGCCGACACCCTCAACACCATCTGGCCGACAGCGAAGACGCTGCCGAAGCCGTTCTGGTGGGACACCGCGCCGCCGAAGCCGTAGCGCGAGCCTGACGAGCGGGAGGGGGAGGGCCGCTCCCACGGCCGTCCCTCCCCCTCCCGCTCGACAGCACGGTCATCGAGTCACGCTGGTAGAGCCGCACCATCGTCCTGCTTCCCCTGGACGCTGTCGCGCTCCCGTGTTCCTCAGGCGGCCGTGACCGCGACGCTGCCGACGCGGATGTGCCGGGCGAGCGCGGCGGCCAGCGCCGGGGCGTCGTTGAGGCACGGCAGGTGCAGTGACTCGACGCCGTCGAGCGCCCGCAGCGCCACGCGGCCTTCGAGTTCGCTCTCGGCGTTGTCGGCCAGGAAGCCGTACGGGTAGTAGACGAGGCGGCGGAAGCCGGCCGCCGGCAGCTCGGCCAGCGCGTGTTCGATCGACGGCTCGGTCCAGCGGCCGCCGCGCGTGTGATTGAGCCAGCCGTTGACGACGGTGCCGAAGTGCGGCGCGAGCCGGCCGGCGATGTCGAGACGCAGCCGCTCGGTGGCCTCGAGCCCGGTGTCGATCGGCGTCGGCGGGTTGAGCACGGTGCCGTGGGCCGCCAGCACGAGCGCCACGTCGGGGCCGGTCCAGCCGCGCGCCGCCGTCTGTTCCAGCACGTGCGCGGCCGACAAGCCGGCCAGCGTGGCCGCGTCGAGCGCCTCGGTCACGTGGAACGGCGCCGGTCCGGTGGCCCGCCGCACCTGGGCCGCCGCCGTCGTGCGCGACAGGGCGTGCGTGAAGGCCGACTCGGCGGCGTACATCGGCACGATCGACACGGGCTCGCCGTCGGGCAGCGCCGTCAGCACCTCGGCCAGCAGCGGCCGGCGGAACTCGTAGGCCACATGGACCTGCCAGTCGACGGCGGGATCGTCGGCCATGAGGGCCTCGTGCATCCGCGTCGCCTGACGTTCGGTCAGCGGCTCGAGCGGCGAGGCGTAGTCGTGCTCCAGCCACGACGCGCGACGCCCGCGCGCTCGCGCCAGGGCGATGAGCGGCAGCAGCGGCAGCGGGATTGGCGCCACCGTGCGGGTCAGCCCGACGAGAATCCGCCACGAGTAGACGAGCTGATCGACGAAGCCCGGCGCCGGCGGCTCGCCATAGGTCACGAGCACCACATGTCTCTTCACGGTCATCGTCCTGCTCCTGCCATCACGGCGTCGACTGGCGCCGCGCGCCGCAGCCGGCCGGCCACTGTGCGCGCCGCGGTGCGGCCGCTCTTCACGGCGTGATTGAACGACACGCCGTCGTACGACGTGCCGCACAGGGTGAGGCCGTCGTGGGCGGCGGCGCCGGCGGCAATCGCCGCCCGGCGCTCCACGTGGCCCGTCGTGTACTGCGCAATCGCCGCCGGCCAGGCGAACACCCACGAGCGCGCCGGCGGCGCCGTCACGCCGAGGACGCGCGCCAGCTCCTCGCGGGCGAGCGCCAGCGTCGCGTCGTCGCCCATGTGCAGCACCTCGGGCCGGCGCGAGCCCCCGATCATCACGCGCAGGAGCGCCCAGCCTTCGGGCGCGCGGCCCGGAAACAGCGACGACTCCCAGACCACGCCGAGCGTGGCCAGGCCTTCGCCGCGCGTCGCCAGATAGCCGTAGCCATCGAGCGGGCGCGGGATGTCACTCGTGGGGTAGGCCAGCGCCACGACCGCCAGGCCCGCCGACGTGATGCCGCTGACCTCCGAGGCCAGCGCGGGGTCGGTCGCGACGAGCATGCGGGCCGCGGCGCGGGCCGGTGTGGCCACGACGACATGGTCGGCATCGATCCGTGCGCCGTCCGCCATCGTCAGGCGCCAGCCCTCGCGGTCGCGAGCGATCGCCTGCGACGGGCGCACTGCACCGCACGCGCGAGCCGAGCCGGGAGGCGAGCGCGGTCACGAGCGTTGCCATGCCGCCATCGAAACTGAGCAGCCGGGACGGCCCGCCCGGCGGCCGCTTCCGCGCGAACATCGCCCGCAGCAGGCTGCCGTGAGCGGCCTCCATCTCGGCCAGCACCGGGAACTGGGCGCGCAGCGAGAGCAGGCGGCTGTCGCCGGCCGAGATCCCGGACACCGCGGCGTCGACCAGCATCTCGGCGGCCTCAGCACCGAGACGGCGGGTGGCGAACGCGTGCACGCTCTCGTCGGTCCCGGGCGGCGGCGCCGCCGCGAACGGCTCGCCCAGCCAGGCGCAGCTTGCCGCGCCACGTCAGGGCGGTGGAGGTGACCAGCCCGAGCGGGCCATCCGGCACCTGACAGAGCTGGCCGCCGCGCACGATGAAGCGCCGCTTCGCCTCGGGCCGCGCCTCGACCAGGCGTGCGCCGAGGTCGAGCGCGTCGACGAGGGCCATGGTCTCGGGTTCGCGGTTCAGGAAGCCGTTGGGCCCGGCCTCGACGACGAAGCCGTCGGCCACCGTCGTCTGCGCATGTCCGCCCGGCGCCGGGCCGGCTTCGAGCACCGTGAGCGACAGCGACCGGCCGTCGCGGGCGGCATCGTCCAGCAGGGTGAAGGCGCAGCGCCAGGCCGGTGATGCCCCCGCCGACGACGACCACGCGCGGCGCCGTCATACGGTGCGGCTGAAGACCGGCGTCGGTCCGGCGGTGCGGGCGGCCAGGTAGCGGTCGAACGCCATGCAGATGTTGCGCACGAACGGCCGGCCACGCGGCGTCACGACGACGGCGGCGCGCGTCGACCGTCACGAGGCCATCGGCCGCGGGCGAGCCGGGACCGGTCAGCGCGGCCAGCTCGCCGGCGAAGTAGTCGGCCACGGTGATGCCGAAGCGGTGCTCGACCGTGGCCACGTCGAGATGGCCGTTGCACATCAGCTCGGTGATGACGAAGCGGCGTAGCTGGTCATCGTCATCGAGCGCGTAGCCGCGTGCGATCGGCAGGCGGCCGGCGTCGATGGCGTCGAAGTACTCGTTGAGCTTCTTGGTGTTCTGGACGAACGCGCCCTGCACGTCGCCGATGGCCGACGCGCCGAGGGCGACCATGTCGCGGGCCGACTGCACCGTGTAGCCCATGAAGTTGCGGTGCAGCGTGCGGTTGTCCAGGGCGCGCGACAGCTCGTCCTCGGGCACGGCGAAGTGATCGAGGCCGATCTGCTGGTAGCCGGCGCCGCCGAACGCCTCCTGCGCCAGCGTCAGCAACGCCATCTTGACGTCGGCCGGCGGCAGCGACTCCTCCGGCAGGTGCTTCATGTGCGCCTTCATCCACGGCACGAAGGCGAACGAGTAGACCGCCACCCGTTCGGGACGGAAGCGTGAGCACCTGGTCGAGCGTCCGGCTGAAGCCGTCGGTGGTCTGGTACGGCAGGCCGTAGATGAGGTCGACGTTGATCGAGCGGAAGCCGAGGGCGCGGGCGTGCTCGACGAGCGACCTGGTGAGCTCGTAGCTCTGCACGCGGTTGACGGCCGCCTGCACTTCGGGGGCGAAGTCCTGCACGCCCATCGACAGGCGATTGAAGCCGAGGGCCCGCAGCTCGGTGAGATGCTCGGGCGAGGTGACGCGCGGATCGATCTCGACGGCGATCTCGGCGTCCGGCGTGAAGGTGAAGTGGCGGCGCAGACGCGCGAAGAGGCGCACCAGCTCGGCGGCCGTGTAGTAGGTCGGCGTGCCGCCGCCCCAGTGCAGCTGCGACAGCTGCCGCCGGTCGGGCAGGCGCTCGGCCAGCAGATCGATCTCGCGCTCGAGGTACTCGAGATAGCGGGCGGTCACGCCGCGCTGCTTGGTGATGACGACGAAGCAGCCGCAGTAGCTGCACCGCTCCTCGCAGAACGGCAGGTGCACGTAGAGCGACAGCGGGTCGGCGCTGGCCCGGTTGGCGGCGGCCAGCCGTTCGAGGTAGACCGCCTCGGTGACGCCGTCGTGGAACTCGACGGCCGTCGGGTAGGACGTGTAGCGAGGGCCGGGCCGGTTGTAGCGGGCCAGGAGCTCCGGCATCGTCGGCGCCGCCGCCGTCATGACGCCGGCGCCACGAGCGCGCCCCTCCCGGCCGGTGCCGCCGTGGCGGCCGTGGCGGCCACGGTCTCGACGAGCGCCTGGACGCTGTCGATCGGCGTCTCGGGCAGGATGCCGTGCCCGAGGTTCATGATGTGGCCGGCGCGGCCCTCCATGCGCCGCAGCACGTCGCCGGCCAGACGCGCGACTTCTTCCGGCGCCGCGAAGAGCGCGTGCGGATCGAGATTGCCCTGCAGCGCCAGGCCGGGCCCGACGCGAGCCGCCGCTTCGTCGATCGGCGTGCGCCAGCACAGGCCGAGCACGTCGGCGCCGGAGGTGGCGGCCGCCTCGAGCAGGTGTGGCCCCCCGTTGACGAAGTAGATGACCGGCACGCCGAGATCGCGCACCCCGGCCACCAGCTGCCGCACCCAGCGCAGGGCGAAGCGCTCGTAGGCGGCCGGGTCGAGCACGCCGGCCCACGAGTCGAAGATCTGCACGGCCTGCGCGCCGGCGGCGATCTGCAGCTTGAGGTAGTCGAGCATCGAGACGGTCAGGGTCTCGAGCAGCGCTTCGATGGTGGCGGGCTCGCGGTAGAGCAGCGTCTTCAAGGCGCCGAAGGTGTCCTTGCCTTCGCCCTGCACGAGATAGGCGGCCAGCGTGAAGGGCGCGCCGCAGAACCCGATGACCGGCGTGCGGCCGGCCAGCTCGCGCCGCAACAGGCCGATCGCCTCGCCCACGTACGGCACGACCTCGGCGGCCGGCCGCCGCTCGAGAGCGTCCACCTGGGCCCGCGTGCGGATCGGGACGGCCAGCTTCGGGGCCGGGTTGAAGGTCATGGTGCAGCCGAGCGCCTCGAGCGGCAGCAGGATGTCCGAGAAGATGATGGCGGCATCGAGCGGGAAGCGGCGCAGCGGCTGCAGCGACACCTCGACGGCGAGGGCCGGCGTCTTGCACAGGGTGAGGAAGTCGACCTCCTTGCGCACGGCGCGGTACTCGGGCAGGTAGCGTCCCGCCTGGCGCATGATCCACAGAGGCGTGCGGTCGACGGGCTGCCGACGGCAGGCGCGCAGGAAGCGATCGGTCACGAGCGGATCTCCAGGAACGACTCGCGCGCCGCCTCGAGGGTGAGGGCGATGGCGCGGTCGTCATGCGCGGTCGAAAGGAACGCCGCCTCGAAGGCCGAGGGCGGCAGCAGGATGCCGCGCGCGAGCATGGCGCGGAAGAAGCGCGCGTGCGCGGCCCGGTCGACCTCCGAGGCGTCGGCCCACGAACGCACCGGCCGCGCCGAGAAGAAGATCGTCCACATCGAGCCGACGCGCTGCACCGAGACCGGCACCCCGGCCGCCGCGGCCGCCGCCGTCAACCCGGCCTCGAGGGCCGCGCCGGCCCGTTCGAGTCTCTCGTAGAGGTCGGGCTGCCGGTCGATCGCATCGAGCATCGCCAGGCTCGCGGCCACCGACAGCGGATGCGCCGCGTAGGTCCCGGCCTGGTAGACCGGCCCGGCCGGTGCCACCAGCTGCATCAGATCGCGGCGGCCTCCATAGGCCGCCATCGGCATGCCGCCGCCCACGACCTTGCCGAGCGTCACCAGATCCGGCGTCACGCCGTAGCGCTCGGCGGCCCCGCCGCGCGCCACGCGGAAGCCCGACATCACCTCGTCGAAGATGAGGACGCTGCCGTGTCGGGTGCAGCGTTCGCGCAGGCCGTCGAGGAAGCCGGGTTCCGGCGCCACGCAGCCCATGTTGCCGACCACCGGTTCGACGATGATGGCGGCCACGTCGCCGGCCGCCGCCGCGATCGCGCGATCGATGCTCGCCAGGTCGTTGAAGTGCGCCACCGCCGTGTGACCGGCGGAAGCGGCCGGCACGCCCGGCGAGTCGGGCACGCCGAGCGTGGCGGCGCCCGACCCGGCGCTGACCAGGAACACGTCGGCGTGGCCGTGGTAGCCGCCGGCGCACTTGACCACCACCTGCCGCCCGGTGGCGGCGCGGGCCACCCGCACGGCGCTCATCGTGGCCTCGGTGCCGGTCACGGCGAAGCGCACCATCTCGCAGCCGGGCACGCGGGCCACCAGCCGTTCGGCCAGATCGACCTCGGACGGCGAGGCCAGGCCGAACACGAGCCCGCGGCGCGCCGCCGCGATCACCGCGGCTTCGACATCGGGCTGGGCATGGCCGAGCAGCGCCGGACCCCAGGCGCCGATGTAGTCGAGGAAGGTACGGCCCTCCACGTCGCGCACGTGGGCGCCGCGCGCGTCGACGATGGCGAGCGGTGGCGTGTCCACGGAGGCGAAGGCGCGGACCGGCGAATGCACGCCGCCCGGCGTGACGCGCGCGGCGCGCGCGAACCAGGCGGTGTCCACCGGCGGCGGCACCACCGTCACGGCGTCACCTCGACCGCGGCCGGCCGCGCCTCGGCCGCGAGGGCCTGCGCGAGCGGACGCGCGAAGTAGGTGATGACGAGATCGGCGCCGGCGCGGCGCAAGGCGATGGTCGTCTCGTGCATCGCCCGTGGCAGATCGAGCCAGCCGCGATCGGCCGCCGCGTGGAGCATCGAGTACTCGCCCGAGACCTGATAGGCCGCCACGGGCACGTCCACACGCTCGCGGATGGCCCGGATGACATCGAGATACGGCAGGCCCGGCTTGACCATCACCGCATCGGCCCCCTCGGCCACGTCGGCCAGCGCTTCGCGCACGGCCTCGCGGACGTTCGGCGGATCCATCTGGTAGCCGCGCCGATCGCCGTGCTGCGGCGTGGAGCCGGCGGCTTCGCGAAACGGTCCGTAGAAGGCCGACGCGTACTTGGCGGCGTAGGAGACGATGACGCGGTCGCTGAAACCGGCCTCGTCGAGAGCGGCGCGGATGGCGCCGACGCGGCCGTCCATCATGTCCGACGGCGCGATGACATCGGCGCCGGCGCGCGCGTAGGCCACGGCCGCCCGCGCCAGCAGCGGCAGCGTCGCGTCGTTGTCGACGCCGTCAGCGGTCAGCACGCCGCAGTGGCCGTGGCTCGTGTACTCGCAGAGACAGACATCGGCCCAGACCGTCACGTCCGGCACCTGCCGGCTGATGCGGGCAATCGCCTGCGCGACCGGTCCGTCGGCGTCCCAGGCGCCGGTCCCCCGCTCGTCCTTGGCCGGCGGGATGCCGAAGAGCAGCACCGACCCGACGCCGAGCGCGGCGAGACTGGCGGCCTCCTCGACGGCCAGGTCGGGCGACAGCCGCGCGTGGCCGGGCATGGCCGCGATCGGCTGGCGGATGCCGCGTCCCTCACAGACGAAGAGCGGGGCCACCAGCTGCGACGGGTGCAGGCGCGTCTCGGCGGCCAGGGCGCGCAGGGCCGGAGTGCGGCGCAGCCGGCGGCCGCGGTGCGGACACGGGTTCATCACCTGGACACCTCGGTGACCGGCGCCGGCGCCCCCGGATCCGGGAGCAGCGCGGCGAGCAGGGGGCCGGCCCCGTGATCGAGCAGCACACGAGCGGCGACGTCGCCCGCCATTTCGGGTGTCGGCCCCCAGGCGGTGGCCCGCAGGGCCCGGCCATCGGCGACATCGAAGACCGCGGCGGTGAGGGTCAGGCCGCTCGTCCCGGGCACCGCCCGCGCCCCGACCGGCACCGAGCAGCCGCCGCCGAGCACGTGCAGGACGTGCCGCTCGGCGGTGACGAGGCGTCTCGTGCCGGCATCGTCGAGCAGCGCGAGCAGCCCGTGCACGTCGGTGTCGACGCTGCGGCACTGGACCGCCAGGGCGCCCTGAGCCGGCGCCGGCAGCCACTCATCGGCCGGGAACACCTCGGTGATGTGAGCGGCCAGGCCCAGCCGCTCGAGACCGGCGCGCGCCAGCACGACGGCGTCGAGGGCGCCCTCCGTGACCGCGGCCACCCGCGTCGGCACGTTGCCCCGCAGCGCCACGCACGCGAGGTCGGGGCGGCGGGCCCGCACCTGCGCCGTGCGGCGCAGGCTGCACGTGCCCACGCGGGCGCCGGGCGGCAGCGTCGCCAGCGTCTGGCCGGACCTGGCGACGAGCACGTCCTCGACCGGTCCACGCGCCGGAATCGCCGCCAGCACCAGGCCCGGCGTGACGGCGACGGGCAGGTCCTTGCAGCTGTGCACGGCCACGTCGACCTGGCCGTCGAGCAGCGCCTGCTCGATCGCCGCGGTGAAGAACCCGGTGCCTTCGACGTGGCTGAGCGGGACGTCGGTGACGCGATCGCCGGTCGACACGATCTCGACCAGCTCGATGGCGACCGCCGGCGCGAGCGCGGTCAGGCGGCCGGCGATGTGGCGCGACTGCCAGAGCGCCAGTGCGCTGCCGCGCGTGCCGATGCGGAGCCGCCTCATGCCTCCCCCACGCGATCGATCGCGAACAGCCGGCACAGGTAGTCGGCGTGCGCCTGATCGAGCGGCAGCGCCCCGGTTTCGAGCGAGGCCAGCGGCACCGCGAGGAGCTGGTCGAGCAGGCGGCGGCTGAGCCGGTCGAGCACCGCGGCCTCGGCCGCGGCCGGGCCGCTCAGCTCGCCCTGCGCGCGCGCCAGTTCGGCCTGCCGGATGGCTTCGACGCGGCGGCGCAGCCGCGAGACGAAGGGCCGCAGGGTGTGACGGCGCACCCAGGTCTCGAGGTGGCGCATCTCGCGCGCCAGGATGGCCTCGACCTGCGGCACCTCGGCACTGCGGCGGCCACGCTGCTGGTGCACGAAGGTCTCGACGTCAGCCAGATCGACGCGCGTGATGCCGGCGACCGGCCCGGCTTCGATGGCCGCCGGCATGCTGATGTCGGCCACGAGGAGCGGCCGGCGGCGCCGCGCCACGGCGGCGGCTTCGAGCTGGGCGCGGGTGAGGACCGCGGCCGGCACGTCGACGGCGCAGACGACCGCGTCGATCTCCGGCAAGGTGTCGAACACGTCGTCCAGCGCGATCGCCCGGGCGCCGACCGCCGCCGCCACCGCCGCGGCACGCTCCGGTGTGCGATTGGCGATCAGGAGGTCGGTGCCGCCGAGCGCCCGCAACCGCGTGGCGACCTTGAGGCCGGTGGCGCCGGCGCCGACGACCAGCACCCGCGAGGTCGCGAGCGGCAGGGCGCGGGCGACCAGATGCACCATGGCCGAGGCGACCGAGCAGGCCCCGACGCCGATCGCCGTCTCGGCTCGCGCCATCCGGCCGGCGCGCACGGCGGCCTGCCCGACTCCGCGCAGCAGCGGCCCGGCCCCGCCGCACTGGTCGAGCGCCGTGCGCACCTGGCCGAGGATCTCGGCCTCGCCCTGCACCAGCGATTCGAGCCCGGCACAGACGCGGAAGAGATGCCACGCCGCCGCGGCGCCGTGCAGGTGGCTGCCGCCGTCCCACGCTCGCGCAGCGGCATCGCCGGCCACCGCTCGCCAGCCATCCGCCACCACCTGGTCGGCGGCGGGCGTGGCGGCCGACCAGTAGAGCTCGGTGCGGTTGCAGGTGGCGAGCACGATCGACGCGATACCGCGGTCGCAGAGTGCCTCATGAAGGGCGCTCGCGGCCTGGCGGTCGAGCGCGGCGTGCTGCAGCGGCCCGACGCCCAGGTTGCGGTGGTTCAGGGTGATGGCGCGCAGGCTCGCGAGCCCGCCGGGCAGCGGCGGGTCGAGGGCAATGCGGCTTGTCTCGGAGGCCGCTGGCAGGGGCAGGGGACGCACTTCCGACATCGGGCTGACGCTGGCGCTCAGCGTATGCCGCGGGTCGGCACCGGACAATTCGCAGGACTACGGAGCGGCCTCCGTACAACTACTGAGCGTCGAGCCCGTCGAGCAGACCGTTGCGCAGCGCCACCTGGATGAGCAGCGCCACCGACTTCACCCCGAGCTTCTGCATGATGTTGGCGCGATGGGTCTCGACGGTGCGCACGCTGATGCCGAGCGTGGAGCCGAGTTCGCGGCTCGACAGCCCGCGCGCCAGTCCCCGCAGCACCTCGCGCTCGCGGTCGGTGAGCACCGGCGAACGGACCGGCGGCGGCGCCGGCTCCCGCAGCATGCCGGCCATGCGCGCCTGGATGGCTGGACTGAAGTAGGCGCGCCCGGCCAGCACGGCGTCGATGGCGGCCACCAGGTCCTGCACCGCCGAGTCCTTGAGCAGGTAGGCATCGGCGCCGCCGCGCACGGCCCGCGCCACGTACTCCTGCTCGGCGTGCATCGTCAGCACAATCACCTTGAGGTCGGCTCGCAGGGCGCGGGTGGCGTCGAGGACGTCCAGGCCTCGAGACCCGGCATCGTCAGGTCGAGCACGAGGATGTCGGCCTCGGCATGCTGGCGGACGAGGGCAATGGCAGCCGCCCCGTCGGCCGCCTCGGCGATCACTTCGAGGCCCGGCTGCCCTTCGATGATGCGGCGGATGCCGCCGCGCACGAGCGTGTGGTCGTCGGCCAGGAGGATGCGGACGTGACGTGGCGTCATGCCGGATCCCCGGCCGGTATCCGCGCATCGACGCGGACGCCGCCGCCCGGCGCGCGGCCGATGTCGAGCCGGCCGCCGAGCGCCGTCACGCGCTCGCGCATGCCCAGCCAGCCGAGGCGGGAGATGGCGGCTTCGCCCGGCCCCGACGCCGTCGTCGTCGACGGTGATCACGAGCGTGCCGTCCGCGTCCTCGACCCGGACGCGTGCCGCGGTGGCACGCGCGTGCTTGGCCACGTTGGTGAGCGCCTCCTGGACGACGCGGTAGACCGCCACCTCGACCTCCGGCAGCGGCGGGTGCGTCATGCCCTGGACGTCGAGCGCGACCTCGATGCGGGTGCGCGCGGCGAAGTCGTCGACGAGCGCGCGCAGCGCGGCCACGAGGCCGAGGTCGTCGAGGGCCGACGGCCGCAGCAGGTTGCTGACGTCGCGCACCTGGGCCAGGGCGCGGCCGACCAGCGCCCCGGCGGCCGTGCGCCCGTCCAGCTCGAGCTCGATCTTCACCGCCGTCAGCACCTGCCCGGCCTCGTCGTGCAGCTCGCGGGCGATGCGCCGGCGCTCGTCTTCCTGGACGCGGATCAGCAACCGGCTCAGGTGTTCCAGCTCCTCGCTCCGCACGGCCAGGCGATCGCGCTCGTCGCCGAGCACGATGAACAGCAGGCCGAGGCCGATGGCGAACAGGAACAGGACGTCGGCGAAGACGCCGTAGAGCACGGCCGCGCCGAATCCCCGCAGCAGCGGGTAGTCGAGGTGGTGCAGGCCCCACAGGATGAACACGCCGGCCAGCACCGGGGCGGCACCGCTCGAGAGCCGGGCCCGCTCGCGCCAGAAGACCACCCCCGTCGCGATGGTCACGCCCGAGAGCAGCAGCGTGGCGGTGATCCCGGCCACCAGCATGCTGCCGATGCCGTAGATCGACACCCACGCCCAGGCGACCGACCCCGGCACGATGAGCGCGTGCACCGGCCGCAGCACCAGCCCGCGCGAGAGCTGCAGCGCGGCCAGCAGCAGCAGCAGGGCGCTGATGCCCGTCGCGGCCTGATGCAGGAACAGCCAGACCAGATCGCGGCGGACGAGGAACGCCGACATGCAGGCGAGCCGGACGACGTAGACCGACCACGCCGCGGCCCAGGTGAGGAAGTAGGCGCGGCCCTGACGCCGCCACAGCAGGTAGCAGGCGATGGCCATGACGCTCGTCACCACCGACTGGAAGCCGAGGGCGCTGCACTCGACGAAGGTGCGGTCGAGGACGTCGCTCATGTTCATGGCGACGTCTCGAGTCCCTGCTGCGCGGCGAGCAGCAGCGGCACCGCGGCGAAGTCAGCACGCGCCGGCCGCACGTTGGGGACGCCCAGGCGGTCGAGGGCGGCCGCCGTGGTGGTGCCGATGGCGACCACCGGCAAGGCGCGAAGGGCCGCGACGCCGACCGCCGCCGCCAGCGTCTCGGCGGTGCGCGCGCTGGCCACGACCACGGCCTCGGGCGCGCCGCGCGCCCAATCGGCGACGATGGCCGCCGGCGGCCGCGCCGTCATGCGATAGGCCTCGACGGTCGTGACGTCGGCACCGGCGGCGCGCAGGTGGTCGGCCAGGTCGGTCCTGCCGCCGGGGGTCGTCGGCACGAGCACCCGCATGCCGCTCCAGCGAGCCGTCGTCCCGAGCACCGCCCACAGCGCGCCGGCACCGTCGCCGGCACCGACCACCGGGGGCCGTGTCACGCCGGCGGCGCCGAGGGCGCGGGCCGTGCCCTCACCGACGGCGGCGGTGGAGAGGCCGGCCGGCCAGGGCCCCTGACGGAGACGCGTCAGGGCGTGGACGGCGCGGGCGCTCGCCACGATCACCCAGTCGACGCGATCGAGATCGCGGGCCGCCGCCGCCAGCGCGGCGGTATCAGCGGGCGGCGTTTCGACCAGCACGGGACACGGCACGGGCACGAACCCGTGAGCGGCAAGCGCGCGCGCGAGCGGCCCCTCGCGATCCTCGTCGCGCGTGACCGCGACGCGCCAGGGCAGGATGGCGGGCATCGTCTCGGAACCAGGATCGAGTCTACGGGCTGCGACGCCGACCGGCAATGACGGGCTCCGCCCCACTCAGCAGGACACCGCGGCATCGACCGCATCGAGCACCGCCAGGAACTCGGCCAGCACCATGGCCGTGGCCCCCCACACGCGGACGCCCTCGACGTCGAAGTACGGCACGTCCATCACCGCCGTCGATGGACTCTCGCGCGGGAGTTGCTCCCAGCGCACGGTCTCCGGCAACCGGAGCCGCGGCAGCGGCACTTCGATCAGGCGCTCGACCTCCGCGGCCGCCAGGTTGAACGCCGGCCGCTCGGCGGCGACGCCGACCACGGGATACAGCAGGTGCCGGCTGACCGGGATGTGGAGGGGCGACAGGCGGCCCAGGATCTCGACCTGGCCCGGGGCGATCCCGATCTCCTCGAAGGCCTCCCGGAGCGCCGCCTGCTCGAGCGTTTCCCCGAGGTCGACCCGCCCTCCGGGCAGCGACACCTGGGAGGTATGGTGGCGCAGCGCCGAGGCGCGCAGCGTCAGCGGCACCTGCCACACGCCGTCGTGCGGGTAGAGGAGCAGCAGGCCGGCGGCATCGCGCAGATCGGACGGCATCGACAGCGGGTCCCAGCCCGGACGCGGCCGCGGCGCCATCGTGATCTGCGCCGCCAGGCCCGGCAGCGTCGAGGCCAGCCGCGCCCGCAGCACCTCGGAGAAAGAGTGCATCGCGTCGTGAATCGTACCGGGTTGACAGGCAGCGCGGCAACCGGCGAGAGTGCCGAGGCGCCGTGCGCGTGACCGCGCGGCCGGGAGGATGAGCGTGATGCAGGCACGGACGTGGCGGATCCTGGGCGCGGCGGCCGCGCTGGCACTGAATGCGGCGTGCGCGGGCACTCCGCCCGTCGAGCCGGCGACGATGGTCGTGAGGAACGGCAAGATCGTCACCATGGAGGCGGCCGCCCCCGAGGTGCAGGCGATCGCCGTGCGCGGCGACCGCATCATCGCGGCCGGCACGAGCGCGGACATCGAGCAATACGTCGGCCCGGCCACCGAAGTCATCGACCTCGCCGGCCTGACCGCGGTGCCCGGGCTCATCGAAGGGCACGGGCATTTCATGGGCTTCGGCCAGTCGCGGATGGTCCTCGACCTGATGGACGTCACGAGCTGGGACGAGGTCGTGCGTCTCGTCGGCGCAGCCGCCGCGACGGCGCAGCCAGGCGAGTGGATCCGCGGCCGCGGCTGGCATCAGGAGAAGTGGACGTCGGTGCCGCAGCCGAACGTCGAGGGCTTCCCGCTCCACGACGCGCTCAGCAAGGTCTCGCCGGACAACCCGGTCATCCTGGAACACGCCAGCGGCCACGCCACCTTCGTGAACGCCCGGGCGATGCAGGAGGCCGGGATCACCGCCCGGACGGCGAGTCCGGCCGGCGGCGACATCATCGCGGACCGGGCCGGACGTCCGATCGGCGTGCTGCGGGAGACGGCCTCGGGGCTGGCCGAGCGGGCGCTGGCCGCCTGGACCGCGCGCAAGACGCCGGAGGAGCGCGCCGCCGACGCGCGCAAGGTCATCGACGAGGCCGTGCGGGCCGCGCTCGAGAAGGGCATCACGTCGTTCCAGGATGCCGGCGAGAGCTTCGCCACCGTCGACGTCCTGAAGCAGGCAGCCGCCGACGGCGCGCTCGGCATCCGGCTGTGGGTGATGGTGCGCGACAGCAACGAGAACATCGCGGCGAAGATGGCGCAGTACAAGGCCGTGGGGCTGGCGGACAACCACCTGACGATTGCCGCCATCAAGAAGACCATCGACGGCGCCATCGGCTCCCGCGGGGCCTGGCTGCTCGCCCCCTACAGCGACATGCCCGGCAGCACCGGGCTCAACACGGCGCCCGTCGAGGAAGTGCGCGCGCTGGCCGGCCTGGCGGCGGCCAGCGGCGTGCAGCTGGCCGTCCATGCCATCGGCGACCGCGCCAACCGCGAGGCCCTCGACATCTTCGAGGCCACCTTCAAGGCCAATCCGGGCGTGCAGGACTGGCGCTGGCGCATCGAGCATGCCCAGCACCTGAGCGCCGCCGACATCCCGCGCTTCGCCCAGCTCGGCGTGATCGCCTCGATGCAGGGCATCCACGCCACCTCCGATGGCCCCTACGTGCGGGCGCGGCTGGGCGACGACCGGGTAGCGGAAGGCGGCTACGTGTGGCAGACGCTCATCAAGTCGGGGGCCACCGTCTCGAACGGCACCGACGTGCCGGTCGAGCGCATCGACCCGATGCCCAACCTGCACGCCACCATCACGCGCAAGCTGCAGGACGGCTCGGCCTTCTACCCCGACGAGCGCATGACGCGTGAGCAGGCGCTCAAGTCGTACACCTGGAACGCGGCGTATGCCGCCAAGGAAGAGACCCTGAAAGGGTCGCTCGCCGTGGGCAAGCTGGCCGACATCACCGTGCTCACCAAGGACATCATGACGGTGCCGGAGGACGAGATCCCGTCCACCGCCGTCGCCTACACGATCGTCGGCGGCAAGGTCCTCTACCGCCGTCCTACTTCGTGAGCGCGTCGCGGATCTGGCGCAGCAGCAGCACGTCTTCCGGCGTCGACGGCGGCTTGGGCTCCGGCGCCGGCGTCCGCGCCAGGTTCACGCTGCGCACCAGCATGAACAGGACGAAGCCGACGATCACCAGGTGCACGACGGCGTTGGCGAAGGTGCCGTAGTTGACCGTGACGGCGCCCGCCTCCTTGGCCGCGGCCAGCGACGCGTAGGGCGCCGGCGTGGCGCCCTCCTTGAGCGTGATGTAGAGGTTCGAGAAGTCGGCGCCGCCGGTCACGATGCCGACCACCGGCATCAGGAC
Organism: uncultured Acidobacteriota bacterium; assembly: GCA_963807405.1. Lineage (GTDB taxonomy): Bacteria > Acidobacteriota > Vicinamibacteria > Vicinamibacterales > UBA2999 > CADEFD01. Next base: position 349,249 of record CAWEBU010000003.1, read on the forward strand.
GTCGCCCACCAGTGAGGAGACCACCGCGCCGAAGGCGCCGCCGATGATGACGCCGACGGCCAGGTCGAAGGCATTGCCCTTGACGATGAACTTCTTGAACTCGCTGAGCATCCGAGCCTCCAGGGTGACAGACGGGCGCATGCCGGGACCGCCGACGAGGCCGGCGCCGAGGGCTAGAACTTGTAGACGACGGACAGGACGATCGACTGGTCGGCCTTCTCGAGCAGCGGATTCGTGAGCTGGCTCTTGAAGGTGCTGAGGAACTCGGTCTTCAGGTCGAAGTTCCCCGCCACCGACGTCAGCAAGCCGGCCGAGAAGGTGTAGAACGCGTCCTGCAAGTCCCGCATCCGCCACAGGGCGCTGGCGGCATGGACGAACCGCGTCTTCTCGGCGAAGCGGATGGTGAGCTTCTCGCCGGCGCGGAGCGCTCCGCTCGTCGAGACGGCGAGGCCGTCGTTCTTCTCGGACACCAGCCCCACGCTGCCGTCGGTCACCCACTCGGTCCGCTCGTTCTCGACGACGGCGAAGCTGAGTCCGGCGGTGGGGGCCAGCAGGTAGTCGATGGCCTTGAACTTGTCGCGCGCGAAGGTCGTCAGGGCGAAGGCCGACAGGCGCGGCGACAGCCGGTACTCGAGGCGGGCCTCGGCCTGCGAGCGATCGACGTTCGACCTGCCCTCGCTCGAGCCGCGCAGGTAGAGCCCGTTCGACTTGAACAGCAGGTTGGTGCCGTGATCGCGCAGCACGTCGAAGCTGACGTTGGTGGTGGTGGTGTCGGAGTTGCCACTCGTGAGCGCCAGACCGCCGCCAACCGAGCCGGTCCACCCCGGCGGCGGGGCCGGCGGCGCCGCCGTCTGCGCGAAGGCGGGTGTCGTCGAGAGCACGAGCGCGAGCAGGCGCGCGCAGATGGCGCGAACGGACATGGACGGTTGGGACACGACGACTCCGGGAACACTCACTCGGCCCAGGGAGGAGGAGCGGGCGCGAGTCGCTACAGACGGAAAAGATAGCTCAGTTTGGCGAAAAAGCCATCCACCGTTCGCCGGTAGGTCCGGCCGCGCGCGTCGTCCGCGGCGAGACTGCTGCCGTAGCCGGCGAAGAAGACCGTCCCGGGCGTCGGCTGGTAGGAGAACAGCCAGTCGAGCCTGACCCGCCGGCTCGAGCTGCGCAGCGCCGGCGTGTAGGTGCCGTCGGTGCCGCGCAGGTAGATCGGCAGGTTCGTCCGCGAGTCGTCGCGCAGGCTGTCCTGGAAGCTGCCGTTCTGCTCGGCGATGAGGCGCACGAAGATCGGCCGCGTCACCTGGTACTCGACCCGGAGCCGCGGAATCCGCCGGATCCCCGCATACGAGCCGTCGGAGCGCCGCTGGTAGGACTGCAGCTGGTAGCGGCCTTCGATGCGCAGCTGGTCGGTCGGGCGCCACGTCGCCGCGGCGTTGAAGAACACGATGTCGGCCGACGACCACTCGAAGAAGTTTTCGTCCTTGCCCCACAGCAGGAACAGCTCGCCGTTGAGCCCGCGGCGTGTCGGCGTGTTGGCCGAGATCAGGTAGTCGAGGTTGGGCAGGCGCGGCGTGCCGACATAGGGCTCGAAGCGGCTCGTGCCGTCGCTCATGGGGCGGGCCACGACGTAGTTCGTGTAGAGCGACTCGTCGTAGCCGAACGACTCGACGAGCAGCGAGCCGCCGACGCGCCAGCCGCCGTTCAGCGTCAGGTTCTGGTTGAAGTGCAGCTTGCGGTCCTGGGACGGCTGCCCGGCCACGAAGCGGTCGTAGAGCCAGGTGCCATCCACCACCACGTCGCTCGTGAAGCGCTGGAACCAGCTCCCCGGCTGCCCGATCGTCGTGAACTGATTGGTCAGCGCGAGGTGGGCGACGCCGCGCCGGTTGATGAAGCCCGACTGCGCCTGGAACTGCGGATCGACGCCGCGCGCCTGTGCTCGCAGCCCGTAGCGGCGGCCCGCCCGGTTGAAGGTGGCCTGCCAGAGCGGCGCCGTCTCGATGCTGGCGCCGGTGTCGGTGCGGCTGGTCGCCCCCTGGAGCAGCAGCGAGTAGATCTCCCGCCACACGAGGCGCGAGTCGACGCCCAGCACGCGGTTCGAACGGAGGCCGTCGATGCGGTCGGTGTAGACGAGGCCGAGCTTGGACGAGGTGCCGAGGTCCTTCTGCGCGCGCAGGATGTTGAACACCGGATGGTCGGCGCCGGTGGCCGAGGTGGCGCGGTCGTCGACGGCCGAGAGAAACGCCACGCTCGTCGAGGGCGTGACGCGGCCGGTGACCTTGGCGGCGGCCAGCGGCGCCACGATGCGCCGCGTGTAGATGAGGTTGTTGGGCGTGGCGTATTGCTCGATGCCATCGAGGAAGAATGGCCGCTTGTCGGGGAAGAAGAGGGCCTGCCGCGGATCGAACTGGAATTGCCCGGCGTCGGCCTCGACCTGCGAGAAGTCGGGATTGACGGTGGCGTTGAGCGTCATCGTCTGGGTGACACCCCAGCGCACGTTCAACCCGAGGTCGGGACGTCCGGCGTCGTACCCCCAGCCGCCGGCCGCCGGCGCGCCATCGATGCGGGCGGTCGTGACCGGATTCAGGTCGAGCACCAGGCCGCGCCGCAGATCGCGCAGCCCCTCGAGCGTGCCGGCCTGTGACAGGAACGAGGCGCCGTTGCGGCGGGCCGGCGCCCAGCTGTCCTCGATGCCGGCGCGCGGGCTGACCCGGGTCACGTGCACGCCCCACCGCTGCTCCGCCGCCGCCTGGTAGCGCAGGCTCTTGAAGGGGATGCGCAGCTCCACCACGTAGCCGGTGGCGTGGACGGTGCCGCGGGAGTCGAACACGAAGTCCGGGCTGCGGTCGACGTCCTCACGGCCGACGGCGAGGCCGCCGAAGCCGCCACTGCTCTTCAGGCCCTCGACGAGCGAGCCGTCCATCTGGACGCCGAAGGGATTGACGGCGAAGACGAAGGCCTGGCGGCCGTCGGCGAAGGTGCTGAGGAAGAACTGCACGTGGTCGTCGGCATCGATGCGGTCGCGGTCGGCGAGCGTGGCCTGCACGCCATCGGCGCCGGCCGTGGCCCGCACGCCGAAATGGAGCGCCGTCGGCGAGTACCACACCAGCACCTCGGTGGAGCGATCGGCGGCGCCGCCATCGATCGGGGCGTAGCGCGAGAATCCGGTCAGGCGCGCCGCCTCGTTCCAGACCGGCTCGTCGAGGACGCCGTCGATGACGATCTCGCTCTCGACCCGCGGCGGACGCACCTGGAGCTGCCGGTCGAGCCCCGAGAACGACGCGCCCACGTCGTCGGCAGCGGCCGGCGGCCGACGGCACGACCAGCGCCACGAGGAAGACGAGTGCCTGGACCTGGCGCCGCATGCGGCTGTTCACGGTATCAGAAGCGCGGGCGGTCGGCCGCCGCCGCCCGTCGATCTTGCGGGACGAACCGCGCCGCGAACGGCGGCCGGACGGTGACGGTGACAGACCCCGTGACAAGCGGTGACCGTGACAGACCCCGTGACGTTACGAGCTCGCCGCCGTCCAGCGCAGCACGCGCCAGGCCAGCAGCAGCAGGGCCACGCCGGTGGCCGCACTGAGCGCCCGCCGGGGACCGCTGTGGCTGAACACCGCCCGCATCCGGTGCAGCGCCAGCACCCAGGCGGAGTGGCACACGAACGCCAGGCCGACATGGCACGCGGCGAGCAGCACGTAGGCCCCGCGCGGCCATGAGGGCCGGATGAACGTGGGCACGACCGTGAGGTAGTAGGTGAGGATGACGGGACCGAGCAGGTTGACGGTCAGTCCTTCGCGCCAGCTGCGATGGTGGGCCCGGCGCGATTCGGTCACCACCATGACGAGCGGCGCCCGCCCCAGATACGCCATCCACAGGCTGCGCACCCCGAGCCAGGCGAGATAGCCGCCGCCGGCCAGGCGCACCGCATCGAGTGCCCCCGGCCACACGCGGAGGATCGCCGCCCCGCCGAGACCGGCCACCGCCGCGTGCGTGGCGTTGGCGCAGGCGGCGCCGAGTGCCGCGAGGATCCCGGCCCGGCGGCCGCCGTCGAGCGCATTGCGCACCACCACGGCGGTCGTGGCGCCAGGGGTCGCGACGAACACGAAGGTGAAGCTGAGGAACGCGAGGAACAGCGGGTCGAGCAGCATCAGGCGGCGGCCGGACGGCCGCTCACGGTATCAGCCGGAACCGCCGGCCACTTCCACGCCACCAGCGCGAGCACGGTGAGGGCGCCGAGCAGCAGGCTCGACACCGTCAGGTGGACGACCTGGGCAGGCGGCGGCAGGGCGAACCCGGCCAGCACGGCGCCGGCGGCGCCCTGGACGACGACCGCCGCCAGGGCCGCACTGGCCGCGTGGCGGAGCGCCGCATGCCGCTCGAGCCGCAGCCAGGCCCACGCCCAGAGCCCGAGCACGATCAGGGTGACGACCGCCGCCAGCTCGCGGTGATAGGTGTCGAGCGCGCCGACCGAGGCCAGCACCTGGTCGCGCGGCAGGAGCGGCAGAGCCTCGTCGACGAGCCCCCGCACCTGCGTCCCGAGCCCCACCTGCACCAGCAGGACGGCGGTGGCGGCCCAGGCGGCCCAGCCGAACCGCGCCAGCTCCGGCGTGGTGGTGGCGGCCGGACGGCCGGCGGCCAGCGACTCGACGGTGGCCCACAGCAGCAACTGCACGATGACGAGCGCCACCACCATGTGCGCGGTCACGATCCACGGCGCCAGCTCGTGGGCGACCACGCGGCCGCCGAGCCAGCCCTGGTAGCCGGTCAGCAGCAGCGCGGCCACGGTCGGCCAGAGGATCCGCCGCTCGTCTCGATGGTGGCGCCAGGCCGCGATGGTGGTGGCGAGAATCGGCGAAGCCGACGCCCACCCCGAGCAGCCGGTTCAGGTACTCCGTCCACATCAGCACGGCGTTGAACTGCGCGGGGTCGAAGCCGGGCGGCAACGCGGCGGCCGACGCCGGGGGAATCCACGACCCGAAGCAGCGCGGCCAATCCGGGCAGCCGAGGCCGGCCCCCGAGGCGCGCACGAGGCTGCCGACGGCGATGAGCAGATAGGTCAGCGCCGTCGTGGTGATCGCGAAGCGCTGGAAGGACGAAACTCGCATGCTGGCCGGCTCCTGGCGATCGTACACCCTGGCGCCGGCGGCGGCGAGCCGGCGCAGGTCAGCCGCGCGCGACGGCCGGTTCACCGGCCGGGGCCCCGTCGGCGTCGGCATCGGCTTCGGTGGGCGGCGCGTCGTGGGCCTCGAACGTCTTGTAGTCGAGCTGACCGAGCAGCCGGCTGGTGACGGTGCCGGCGGTCATCGAGCCGCTGACGTTGATGGCGGTGCGGCCCATGTCGATGAGCGGCTCGACGGAGATGAGCAGACCGGCCAGCGCCACCGGCAGGTTGAGGGCCGAGAGCACGACCAGCGCCGCGAAGGTGGCGCCGCCGCCGACGCCGGCGATGCCAATCGACCCCAGCGTGGCGACACCGACCACCGAGCCCATGAACGACAGCGACGTCGGGTCGATGCCGGCGCCCGGCGCGATCATCACGGCCAGCATGGCCGGATAGAGACCGGCGCAGCCGTTCTGGCCGATGGTGGCGCCGAAGCTGGCGGCGAAGTTGGCGACGGCCGGCGCCACGCCCAGGCGGCTGACCTGGGTTTCGACGCTGAGCGGAATGGTCGCCGCGCTCGAGCGCGACGTGAAGGCGAAGGTCAGCACCGGCAGCACCTTCTTGTAGAAGTGGATGGGGTTCAGCCCGGAGCCGGTGATGAGCGCCGCGTGCAGCAGCAGGATGATGCCGAGTCCGACGTAGGAGGCAATCACGAAGCCGCCCAGGTTGTAGACGTCGTCGACGTTCGACATGCCGACGACCCGCGTCATCAGGGCCAGCACGCCGTAGGGCGTGAGGCGCAGCACCATGCGCACCAGGCGGAGAATCAGCGCCTGCAGGGTGTCGATGCCTTCCTGCACGCGTTCGCCGGTGTCGGGCTTCTCGCGCTTGAGGGCGAGCACCGCGAACCCGAGCATCGCCGAGAAGATGACCACGCTCATGATCGAGGTCGAGCGCGAGCCGGCCAGGTCCGCGAAGATGTTGGTCGGCACCATCGACTGCAGCAGCGACGGCAGGTCGAGCTTGGCGGCGTCGTCGACGCGCGTCTCCATGTAGGCGCCGCGCTCGAGCTCGCGGGCACCGCGCACGAGCCCTTCTGCCCGCAGCCCGAACAGCGTGGTGACGCCGATGCCGATGCCGGCCGAGATGGCCGTGGTCAGGAGCAGCAGGCCGATGACGCCGCCGCTGATCGCGCCGAGCGCCTTGGCGTCGTGCAGTTTCGTCACCGCCGAGAGGATCGAGATGAAGACCAGCGGCACGACCACCATCTGCAGCAGCCGCACGTAGATGCCGCCGACCACGCCCACCCACGTCATGGTGCCCGTGACGACCTCGCTGCCGAGGCCGTAGGCCGTCTGCACGAGCCCGCCCAGCACGACGCCGAGCAGCACCGCGAGCAGCACGTTGGTGCCGAGGGACGCGCCGCCCTTCCGCCGTTGGTAGAGATAGCCCATGCTCAGCACGAACACGGCGACATTGACGAGGACTGGTAGGTTCATGCGAGCTCCAGAAGCACTGCCGTCTGTTGGACGCGGAGACCGTCCGGCCGTTTCACCGTGGCGCCAGGCGCCAGAAACAGAACGGCCCTCCCGAGAATCGAGAGGGCCGGTATGGCTGAGGTGCGGTCACGAGCGGGAATGGCTCACGACGCACAAGCTGCAGGCCCCCTGCCGCTCATGCGGCAACAACAACGGACGCGACGGCGAGGGCGAGCGTTGGGGGCCAAGTGTGCGGAGTCTAGTCCCGGGCGCCGGCCTCCGTCAACGACGGTCCACCACCACGCGGCCGTCCTTCATCACCCAGCGCACGCCGGTGAACAGGTCGTCGATCCGCGCCAGCGGGTCGCCCTCGACCGCCACCAGATCGGCGGCAAAGCCCGGCGCGACTCGCCCCAGCCGCGCTTCCAGGCCGAGCATCCGGGCCGGGATGGTGGTGGCCGTGGCCAGCGCCTCGGCCGGGGTCATGCCCGCCTGCACGAACCAGCCGAGCTCGCGCGTGTTCTGCCCGAACATCGTGTAGACGGCGTCCGATCCCATCGCCAGCGGCACGCCGAGCGCGACGGCGCGCCGGACCGAGGCGAGGTTGCGCTGGATGTAGTCCTGGAGGTTGGCCGTGGCCTCGGCAGGGAACCCGTACTCCGCTCGCGCGTCGACGTAGTAGCGGTTGTGGTCGACCGTTGGCACCCACACCGTGCCGCGCCGCTTCATCTCGACGAGCGTCGCCTCGTCGACATCCGCGCCGTGCTCGACCGAATCGGCGCCGGCCCGCACGGCATCGGCGACGCCGCTCGGGCCGTAGGAGTGGATGGCCACCTTCTTCCCGCGCGCGTGAGCGGCCTCGACGATGGCCCGCATCTCCTCGAACGTCACCGTCTGCGTGCCGTCCACGACGTCGAAGCCGCCGCGCGAGCCGAAGACCTTGATCCAGTCGACGCCCGCGGCCACCCGCGACTCGACCTGCGCCGCCATGCCGGCCGGATCGGGCGCGGCCCCGGCTCGCGCCGAGATGCCAGGGCCAGACGCGAGGATGCGCGGGCCGACCATGGCGCCCGAGGCGGTCAGCTCGCGCATGGCCAGGTCCGTGTCGGCGGCGGCGTTCAGATCGCGGACCGTCGTCACACCGGTGTCGAGCGTCCGCCGCGCGTTGGCCGCGGCCAGGTAGACGGTGACGGCGGGCCGCCGGCGCTGTCCGCGCGGCGTGGTGCCGGGCGGTGCCGTCCCAGAAGTAGGTGATGTGGGTGTGCGCGTCGATGAGACCCGGCAGGCCGGTGAAGCGGCGCAGGTCGACCACGGTGGCGCCGGCCGGCACGGCGCCGTCGCCCTGGCCGACGCTGCGAATCGTGTCGCCCTCGACGACGACCACGGCGTCGCGGATGACCCGGGCGCCGTCCCACAGGCTGCCGAAGCGCACGGCCTGCGTCTGCGCGATGGCCGGTCCGGCGAGCGTGGCGAGGAAGGCCACGCCAACGACCGCACTCACCCTCGGGCCGCGGCCCCACGTCCACGGCCGCGGAAACGCGAGTGCAGTCATGCGCGGCAGCATGCGGCCACGACGGATTCATGTCAAGACGCGCCGCCGACTCGCGCGCGGGTGCTGGTAGAGTGTCGCCGATGAGCTGCGCCTGCCGGCCGCCGGCCCTGCCCCAGGTCCTGCCCGCCCGCGTCAGCCGCCGCCAGTGGCTCGCGCACGGCGCCGGCCTGGCCGGTCTGGCCGCCGCGGCCCGGGCGGACGCCACGCAGCCGGCCGTCATTCCCGACCCCCCGCGCGCGCCATTCGTCGTCGAGGCCGGCTGGGCGCTCACGACCGACGCCGCCGACCGCCTCACCCTCGTCCGCGATGCCTCGATCGTCGTGAAGGACGGCGCCATCGCGGAGGTACGGCAGGGCCGCGTCGCCGGCGCGCTGCCGCGCATCGATGCCAGCCGGCTGCTCGTGCTGCCCGGCTTCATCAGCGGTCACACCCACGTGGCGGCCGGCACGCCCACGCGCGGCCTCATCGAAGGCGGACGGTCGTACGCCCGGCCGCTCGAGGTGGTCGAGGCGCTCGACGATGCCGACCTCGATGCGCTCACCGCCGTCAACCTCGCCGAGCTGCTGCGGAGCGGCTGCACGACCACGCTCGACATGAGCCTCAGCCTCCGGCAGGCCGAGTCGTACGTGCGGGTGGCGACGCGCTTTGGCGTGCGCGGCTATCCGGCGCCGATGATTCCAGGCATTCCGCGGCTCTTTCCCATCTGGCAGCGCAAGGACGACGCGACACTCACGGCCTCGGTCGCCGGCACGCTGGAGGAAGTGGCCGCCGCCCGCCGCTTCGCCGAGCGGCATCGCCGCGGCAACGACGGACTGCTGCGGGCGCAGATGGCGCCGCACGCCACCGACACGCACACGCCCGAGACGATGCGCGCCATTCTCGACGCCGCCCGCGCGGTGGGCAACGGCCTGCACCTCCACCTCGCCCAGGGCGCACGCGAGACCGCGACCGTGACGCGGCTGTGGGGCCTGTCGCCGGTGCGCTGGCTCGAGTCACTTGGCGCCTACGACCTGCCGGTCTTCGGGGCGCACATGAGCGGCGTGGACTGGGCGGCTGACGGCCCCGTGCTGAAGCGGCATGGCGTCGTCTTCGCGCACTGCCCGTCGGCCGGTGGCGCCGGCGGCGAGTCGATGCCGTACCCGGAAGCGCTTGGCGCCGGCCTCGCCGTGAACATCGGCATCGACACGCACTCCAACGACTACCTCGAGAACCTCAAGCTCGCGGTGCTCTACGGACAGGCCCGTGAGGCGCTCCTACGCTCGACGAGCCCGGTGCCGCTCGAGCGGCCGTCGATCTGGACGGCCGTGGCCGGCGCCACGCTCGTGCCGGCCGTCGGGCTGCGGCGCCCCGATCTCGGCCGCCTTCGCGCTGGCGCCCGCGCCGACCTCACCATGATCGACATCTCGGGCCTGCTCGTGGGCGCCGGGGCACTGCCGCCGGAACCGCTCAACCACCTGCTCTACGCGAGCGGTCTGGCCGTGCGCCACGTGATGACCGACGGCCGCCTGCAGGTGTTCGAGGGCCGGTTCCTGGCCGACGAGCAGGCCGTGCTCGAGGCTGGTGGGCGGGCGGTGCAGAAGGTGTGGCAACACCTGGAACGGGAAGGGTGGTTCGCGGGATGACTGGCGTGGCCAGGCAGTTCGCCGCGCGCCTGACCGCCATCGCGGCACTCGTGGCCGGGTGCGATTCCGCCACGCCGACTCCGCCGCTGCCGCCGATGACCCGCGTCGAGACCGTGCTCGACACCATCCACGGCGAGACCTTCCCCGATCCCTACCGCTGGCTCGAAGATCAGCGCGCCACCGAGACCCGTGAATGGCTGGCGGCGCAGCAGGCCTACACCGATGCGGTGCTGCCGCGCGACGCGCGGCGGCTGGAACTCGAGCGCCGCCTGACGGCCCTCATGGATCGGGCCGAGATTGGCCTGCCCAGGCGCGGCGGCGAGCACGAGTACTTCACGCTGCGCCGGGTGGGCGACGAACTGGCGGCCATCTACCGGCGGCCAGCGCCGGTGCCGCCAGAGGGAAGCGCCTCGCCGGCGGCGACGGCCATCGACCCGGCGGCGGCCTACGAGATCATCGTCGACCCGGCGCCGCTCAGCGCCGACAGGACCACGCGTGTCGAACTCGTCACCGTGGACCGGCAGGGGCGCTATCTCGTCTACGCCGTGCGCGATGGCGGCCAGGACGAACACGAACTGCGCGTGCGGGATCTGACGGCCGGCGCCGATCTGCCGGCGCGCTTCCCCGCCGCCCTCTACAGCAGCGTCGTGCCCACCGCGGCGGGCGACGGCTTCTACTACAGCGTGCGCTCGCGCCAGACCGGCGCGCGCATCCGCAAGCACCTGTGGACGAGCGAGCCGGCCGACGACACGCTCGTCTTCGGCGACGGATACGGCCCGACGGCCTTCGTGTCGGTGCTGCAGAGCGACGACGGCCGCTGGCTGGTGTTTCCCGTGCAGCACGGCTGGGCCTCGACCGACGTGTTCGCCCTCGACACCCGTGCGCCGCGGGCGTCACCGATCGCCATAGCGCAGGGCCTGCGCGCCCGCTTCTACCCGCGCTTCGTGAACGGCGCGTTGTGGATGCGCACCGACCTCGACGCGCCGAGGAACCGCGTGGTGGCCGTGGACCTGGCCCGGCCCGCGCGCGCCGCCTGGCGCACGGTGGTGGCCGAGCAGCCCGAAGTGCTCGAGGACGTCACCGTCATCGACGGCGTCATCTACGCCCAGCTCCTGCACGAGGCCGCCAGCCGCCTCGTGCGCTTCGACATGGGCGGCGCGCGCCTGGCCGAGGTCCCCCTGCCGCCGATGCACAGCGCCTCCATCCGCGGCGACGGTCCGGGCCGGGCGGTGCTGACGCTGGAGTCGTTCGCGGCGCCGGAAACGTCGTGGCGCGTGGACCTGGCCACCGGCGTCCGTGCCCTCGAACGCGACGCCGGGATCCCATGGGACGGACGCGGCATCGAGGTGCGCTACGGCGCGGCCACATCGGAAGACGGCACGCGGGTGCCGGTGTGGGTGGTGCATCGCACCGGTCTCGCGCGCAGCGGCGCCACCCCGACGCTGCTCTTCGGTTACGGCGGCTTCTACGCGGCGCAGAAGCCGTCGTTCTCACCGCTGGCCGCCGCCTGGGTCGAAGCCGGCGGCGTCTACGCGATGGCGGTGCTGCGCGGCGGCAGCGAGTTCGGGGAGACCTGGCACCGCGCCGGCATGCTCGAAAACAAGCCGCGCGTCTTCGCGGACTTCATCGCCGCCAGCGAGTGGCTGGTCGCCGAGCGCTACGCCAACCCCGCCACGCTCGGCATCATGGGCACGAGCAACGGCGGACTGCTCGTGGGCGCCGCCCTCACGCAGCGTCCCGAGCTCTTCGGCGCCGTGCTGTGCGGCTTCCCGGACGTGGACATCCTGCGCTTCAATCAGTTCACGACGGCCAACAACATGCCGGCGCTGCTCGAGTACGGCGATGCCGCCATCGCGGCCCAGTTCGATGTCATCAAGACCTACTCGCCGTATCAGGCGGTGCGGGCCGGCACGTCGTATCCCGCCGTGCTCATCGCCTCGGGCGACCTGGACACGCGCGTGCCGCCGCTGGCCGCCCGCAAGTTCACGGCCCGTCTGCAGGCGTCGTCGACCTCAGGACGTCCGATCCTCCTGCGCTACCACGCGAAGGGCGGCCACGCCGCCAACTACGGCATGCCGTTCAGCCTGCGCGTGCAGCAGACGGCGACCGACCTGGCGTTCATGATGCGCGAGCTGGGTCTGGGCTTGTAACGGGGTCTGTCACGGTCACCATTTGTAACGGGGTCTGTCACCGTCACCGGTGACGTTCCGTGACGGTGACAGACCCCGTTACAAATGGAGACCGTGACAGACCCCGTTACAAGTCAGGCCCGCAGTGCCGCCAATACGCGCGCCGGGGTGAACGGCAAGCGGCGCATCCGCACGCCGGTGGCGTCGAACACCGCGTTGGCCACGGCGGCCAGCATCGGCTTGCACACCGTCTCGCCGGCGCCGTAGTGCGGCAGGTCGGGACGATCCGGATTCGGATCGCCATTCACGTGCACGATGTCGATCCGCTCCGGCACGTCGGCATGGGTCAGCGTCGGCGAGCTCGCCCAGTCCACGCTCAGCATCTTCGTGTCGTCGAAGCGCGCTTCTTCGTAGAGCGCCCGGCTGACCGAGTGCAGCAGGCCGCCCTCGAGCGTGCGCGTCAGCGCTTCCGGGTTGATGATGAGGCCGCAGTCGTGAGCGCAGACGATGCGCTTCACCCAGATGCGGCCGGTCGTGCGGTTGACCTCGACCTCGACCATCTCGACCGCCACGGTCTCACTGCGGTAGGAGTAGGCCACGCCGCGTCCCGTCGCCACCTCGCCACTGGCCGCCTTCCCCGCCGCAGCGCCCGGCGTCCAGCCGAACTTCTCCGCCGCCGCCTTCAGACAGGCGATCGAGCGGACGCGCTTGTGGCCGGGGTCGTCGCCGGTGCCGCGTTCGAGCAACTCGAGCCGGAACACCATCGGGTCGGCCTTCGCCGCCACCGCCAGTTCGTCGATGAAGCTCTCGGACGCGAACGTCACCTGCGGCCCGTCGGGGTCGCGCAGGTTGCCCGTGCGCAGCGGCGTCTCCCAGGCCAGCGGCAGCGGCACGACGCTGCCCCGCATGCGCCGGGTGGGAATCTCGTACTTGTCGGAGGGGAACGAGGCGCGTCCGCGCGCCGGCTCGGCCTTCCGCTGGCCGGTGAGCTGCGCGATGAGCACGGTGTCGTGCTCGTTGTAGCCGACGTGGTTGTAGTCGGCGGCGCGCGCGTCGTAGTCGAGCGCCACGACCTGTCCCCGCGCGTCGAGCGCACCGCGCATGGTGATGGCGTAGGCCGGGCCCTTGGTGTCCCACGCCGTCTCTTCCTGGCGCGACCACTGCATGCGCACCGGCCGTTTGAGCTCGGTGGCGAGGAACGCCGCTTCGAACCCGGCGTCCTCGGCGGCGGTGCGGCCGTAGGCCTGCGGTCCCTGCATCCACACCACGCGCACCTGCTCGCGCGGGATGCCGAGGAAGCGGGCCACGCCGTTCCGCATGCCATACGACTTCATGTCGTTGGAGTAGATGGTGAGCTGGCCGTTCGAGGGATCGGCCAGCGCATGCGCCGGTCCATAGGCCGTGTGCCCCTGGAACGGCACGTCGTAGTGCGCCTCGAGGGACGTGGCGGCGCCGAGGATGGCGGTATCGACATCACCGGTGGCCACCGGCGCACTCGACGACGACGGCGCCGTGGCCCGCATGTAGGTGAAGAGGTCCTCCGACGCCGGAAAGGGTCTCGTCGCCGGCGGAGTCCACTCGACCTTCAACTCACGGGCGGCGCGGATCGCCTGCTCCTCGCGCTCGCACACGACCGCCACGTAGTTGCCCTTGCTCACCACTTTCACGAGGCCGGGCACTCCCTGCACGGAGGCCTCGTCGATCGCCTTGAGGGTCGCGCCCACCACCGGCGGCCGCACGTTGCGCGCGTGCACCATGCCCGGCAGTTTCACGTCCACCGCCCAGCGCTGCGTGCCGTCGACCTTGGCCGGGATGTCGTCCCGCCGCGGCGACGTCCCGACGTTCTTCATGTCCTGCACCGCCTTGAGCGGCGCCCGGCCGGTGGTGGTGTCGGTGTTCCTGCCGGTGAGCGTGACGTTGAACTTCCTGCCGCCGATGAGCTCGCCGTAGGTGATGCCGCGATCGGCCGAGTCACCGACGTTCGTGCTGACGATGCCGTCGCTGACGGCCAGTGCGGTGACCGGCACGCCGAAGTGCACGGCCGCCATCTCGAGCAGCACGCGCCTGGCCTCGGCGGCCACGCGGCGCATCGGGTAGCCGTCGGTCTGCAGCGCGTCGGATCCGCCCGAGCCGCCCTGGTCGACCGTGACGTCGGTGCTGCCCATCACGCAGGTGGTCTTCGCGAAGTCGATGTCGAGTTCGTCCGACATGATCTGGCGGAAGGCGGTGCCGGTGCCCTGGCCGAGGTCGGTCTTGCCGACGAAGAAGGTGGCGGTGTTGTCGGGCCGGATCACGATCCAGGAGTCGAGCTGCAGGAAGTCGGGATCGGGATACGGTCCGGCGGCAGCCGGGCGCTGCAGGAACGCCTCGACGCCCTCGACGGAGATCGCGGCCACCGACGCGACGAGCAGACCCGAGGTCTGGAGGAAGCGGCGGCGGCTGGCGGGGGCCATCACGCCATCCTCCGCGCCGCCAGCTTCACCGCGGCATTGATGCGGTAGTAGGTCATGCAGCGGCACAGCGTGCGCCGCATGCCTTCGCGAATCTCGGCATCGCTCGGGTTCGGCGTCTTGTCGAGCAGCGCCACGGCGGTGAGCATCTGGCCGTTCTGGCAGAAGCCGCAGGCCGGCACCTGCTCATCGAGCCACGCCTGCTGAACCGGATGCAGCACGCCGTCCTTCGACAGGCCCTCGAGCGTCGTGATCGCGGCCCCTGCCACCTGCGAGACCGGCCGCACGCACGAGCGCACCGCGTCCCCGTCGACGAGGACCGTGCAGGCACCGCACTGGCCGAGGCCGCAGCCGAAGCGCGGTCCGGCGAGATCGAGATCGTTGCGCAGGACGTACAGCAGGGGCGTCGTCGGATCGACGTCCACGGTGTGGCGCCCGCCGTTGACGAGCAGAGTGATGGCAGCCATCCGGGGATGATACGGCCGTTTGGCCGCGCGCTAGCGCGCCATCGCCCCGACCAGCTTCCGGCCGCCGCCGTTGTCACGCTGGCCGCCCTGCTGCCGGCGGTGCCGTGCAGGCGCGCTGAGCCGCGCTACGGCGTGCGCCGGGCGATGCGGCCGTTGACGCGAATCCACCGCACGACGCCGTCGTCGTCGCGGATGAACTCGTAGGGCATGCCGGAGTACTGGCCCGACAGCGCGTAAGCGACGTCCGGCCCGTAGAAGGCCACTGGCGCCTCTGGCGCCCCGCCGCCGGTGGCCACCACGAGCTGCGCGCCCTCACGCCGCACCTGGACCGTACCCACGGGCGGCCGCTCGTAGGTGCCCACGTAGGGGTCCAGTTCCGGCGGGCGGGCGAGAGCCGTGGCATGGCTCGTCATCGCTTCGTTGATGCCGCGATGGCCGACGATCTGGCCGGGCGCGAGCGCCACCCCGGCATAGGACTGCAGGATGGCGGCCTCGACGTCCTGCACCAGCCGCCAGCCGTCGACGTGATTGGTGAGGATGGTGAAGGCGAGCCCCCTGGCCGGTACCAGCTGCAGCAGCAGGCAATGGCCGTTGAGGGTGCCGCCGTGCCCCAGCGTCGTCACGCCGCCCACGGTGCGCACATGCCATCCGAGACCCATCTCGTCGCTGGTGGCGTTCTTGCGGAGCTGCGCGGTCTGCATCAGGTCGAGCAGGGCGCGTGAGATGTGCGGTGCGCCCGCGGCCGTCCGGCCGTCGCCGAGATGGAAGCGGGCGTAGCGCATCAGGTCGGCGGTCGAAGCCAGGACCCCGCCGGCGGTGGTGCTCGAGGTGGTCTGGAACGGCCGGATCACCTCGCTGGCGCCGGCGCGATCGCGATGGCCGAGCGTGAACCGCCGCGTCATCGCCGCGGTGAGCCGCGTGGCCGTGTGCTCGAGCGCGAGCGGCGCGAACACCAGGTCGTGGAGCGCGTCGTGAATCGACTTCCCGGTCGTCACTTCGATGACCCGGCCAGTCAGCGCGAAGCCGGCGTTGTTGTAGCTCCACACCGTGCCGGCGGGCGCCAGCTGCGGCAGGGCCGGCATGATGGTGGAGGCGAAGTGCGCCAGGGCCTCGGCGCCGCGGTCCTCGGTTGTGAGCTGGCCCTCCCATCCGGGCGAGTGCGTCAGGCAGTGCCACAGCGAGACGTCCCGGCTCGTCTCGTCGTCGAGCACGCGGAACTCGGGGAGATAGCGCTGAATCGGCGTCTTGAGATCCAGCGTGCCGAGCTCCACGAGCCGCATGACCGCGGTGGCGGTCATCGTCTTGGAGATCGAGGCCAGCGTGAACAGCGTGTCGTTCGTCACCGGCTGCGGATCGTCGAGGCTGGTCACGCCCAGGCCGCGCACCGTCACGCGACCATCGACCAGCACGCCGAGGCCGACACCGGGCACGCGGTAGTCGCGCATCTTCTGACGCACCAGGGTGGCGATGGCCTCGAAGCGCCGGTCAGCGGCCGCCGCCTGTGCAGGGCGCTGCGCGGACGACGGCGTGGCGGCTTGCGCGGCCGCCGGGCGCGTACGCCACAGGACGGGCACGGGCGCCAGGGCAAGGAAGTCGCGTCGCTGCATGCCGGACAGTCTACGATGGCGGCGCGCGGCGGCGGTCGGGCGCGCACGCCCCAAGGGCGACCAGGCGGGCGGTCGACGGGAGGACGGCAATGCGCATGACGATGGACTTCTTGTGGCTCGCACTCGCCGGCGCCATGGTGCTGCCGGTGGCGGTCGCGCTGGCGGCCGTGGACGGCCAGGCGCCGGCCGACGACGAGGCGTCGGTGATCCGCGCCGCACGTGCCGACTCCAATGCCGCCATCGCGCGGCACGACGTGGCGGGCATCGCCAGCCACTGGCTGCCGAATGTCTCCATCGTCACCTCGACCGGCGCGCACGCCGATAGCCGCGACGAGAACGCCGGCCGCATGGCGGCGCAGTTCACGCGCCGGCCCGACACGATCTACGTGCGCACGCCCGCGGCGATCGAGGTCTTCGCCGCGTGGCAGGTCGCCTCCGAGCGCGGCGAGTGGACCGGGCGCTGGAGCGAGCCCGACGGCGTGGTCGAGATTGCCGGCACCTACCTGGCCCAGTGGCGCAAGGTGGACGGCACGTGGCGGATTCAGGCCGAGGTGTTCGTGCCGACACGATGCACCGGGTCGCGCTACTGCGCCGCGCGCCCCTGACGGCGTCGGGCGTCGGGCGCCGCGCGCCGCCCCATCAGGGCCTGAGCGCCGAGAGCAGCAGCGGGTCGAGCCGCCAGGTGGTGCCGGGTGCGGCCGCCACCCAGACGGACCCGAAGGCCACCACCACCGCACCGCCCCCCTCGCCCGTGAACCGCCGCACCACTCGATTGGTGGCGGGATCGATACGAACGAGCGGCGAACCTGCCGCGCTCAGCCACACGCCGCCTTCGCCGACCGCGATGTCGCCCTCGCCGATGCCGAAGCCGACGGCAATCGTCGTCACTACGCTGTTGGTCGCCGGGTCGATCCGGCTCACCGAATCGTCGCCGCGGTTGAGCACCCACACCGCACCCTCGCCAGCCGCCAGCCGGCCCGGGCGCGGCCCGACCGTCATCGTCTCCTCGACGACGTTGGTGTGCGGATTGACGCGGGTGACGACGTTGCCGGCCGCACTCGTCGTCCACAGGGCGGCCTCCGCGAAGACGACGCTCGATGGCTCGCGCGCCACGAAGATCTCGGCCACCGGGTCACGCGAGTCGGGATCGACCCGCGTCACGATGCCCTTGGTCCCGGTGGGAATCCAGAGCGAGCCGACGCCCACCGCGACGCTCCCGCCAGCGTCAGCCAGTGGCAGGCTGACGGTGGTCGCCGTCGACGTCTTCTGGTCGATACGCGCGACGGCGCCCGGCCCGCAGCGCGGCGCCCATACGGCGCCCAGCCCGGCGGCGAGCGCGCCGCACGGCGTTCCCGCGAGCGCCGGCCCGGCCGTCAGCGCGTTGGATTTCCCGTCCACGATCGAGACGCCCGCCGGTGTGGCGGTCCACAGCGCGTCGTCGGTGGCCACCGCGCCCGGCGCGAGGCCGACACCGACGATGGCATCCGGCGTGGCCCGCGCCAGCGGCAGCTCGTCGGCCGGCCGGGTCGCCGGAGACGTGCTGTCCCGCGGCTCCTGCGCGTGCGGGGCCAGCTCGAGCATGAGGGCGACGGCGAGAAAGACGATGGCGCGCATGTGCCGCGGATTGTAGTCCCGCGCAGCCGGCCCTCAACGGCGCGAAACCCGGGCATCGCATCGACGCCATGCGGGCGCATAATAGGACGCCTCGATGAGAACCGCTGGCCGCGCGCCGCGTCATATCGGCCTGATCGCCCTGGCCGCGGCTGCCGTGTGCCTGTCGGTGGCGGTGGCCGCCCGGCAGGCCCCCGAGGCCTCGCAGGCCGCCCCCGCCGTGAGCCAGGCGCCGGACGCCACGTCGGTCGAGTTCTTCGAATCGCGAGTCCGTCCGCTGCTGTCGGCCAGCTGTTTCGGCTGCCACGCCGGGGCCGCGATGGGCGGACTGCGGCTCGACTCCCGCGAGGCGCTGATGAAGGGCAGCGAGACCGGTGCTGTCATCGACACGGCCGCGCCCGACAACAGCACGTTCCTCAAGGTGCTGCAGCACGCCACCGGCTTCCCGGCGATGCCGAAGGGCCGCGCGCGCCTGCCGCAGGCCGACCTCGATGCGCTCACCGCCTGGGTCAGGGCCGGCGCGCCGTGGCCAGCCGACACGACCGCGAGCGATCCGGCGCCCGCCGTGTCGCACGAGAAACCGGTCACCGCCGCTCACCGCGACTACTGGGCGTTCAAACCGCTGGCGGCCTCGGCCCCGCCGGCCGTCGCCGACGCCGCCTGGCCGAAGACCGCCATCGATCGCTACGTGCTGGCGCGGCTCGACCGAGAAGGCCTGCGCCCGGTGGCCGCGGCCGACAAGCGCACGCTCCTGCGCCGCGTCACCCTCGACCTGACCGGCCTGCCGCCGACGCCCGAGCAGGTGGACGCGTTCCTCGCCGACACCTCGGCCGACGCCTTCGCCACGGTGGTCGACCGGCTGCTCGAGTCGCCTCACTACGGGGAAGCCTGGGGCCGCATGTGGCTCGACGTGGCGCGCTACGGCGAGGACGACTACCGCAGCCTCGATCCCGAGGGCCGCGGCTACAACCCCTACCCGAACGCGCACCTCTATCGCGACTGGGTGGTGCGCGCGTTCAACGACGACCTGCCCTACGACCGCTTCGTCACGGCGCAGCTGGCGGCCGACCTCTTCGAAGGCCCGGACCGGTTGCGCCACCTGCCGGCGATCGGCTTCCTCGGCCTCGGGCCGTGGTTCTACGACAACGGCGCGGTCGAGATCACCCGCGCTGACGAGCGTCACGACCGGGTCGACGCGGTGAGCCGCGGGCTGCTCGGCCTGACGGTTGGCTGCGCGCGCTGCCACGATCACAAGTACGACCCGATTCCGACCAAGGACTACTACGCCCTGGGCGGCGTGTTCCTCAACACCGAGTACCACGAGTACCCGCTGGCGCCGAAGGCGGTGGTCGAGGAGCACAAGGCGAAGGAGAAGGCGCTCAAGCAGAAGCAGGAGATGCTCGGCGAGTTCCTGCGCGTCGAGGCCGAGCAGCTCGGCGCGACGCTGGCCTTCCAGACCGCGAAGTACATGAAGGCCGCCTGGCAGGTGACCGGCGAGCCGAAGAAGGACAAGGCCGAGATCCGCGACAAGGAGCAGCTGGACTACGAGCTGTTCGAGCGCTGGATCGAGTTCCTGAGCCGTCCGCCCACCTACTACCCGTTCCTCGCCGACTGGCAGGCCATGATCGCCAGGGGCGGCACGGCGAAGGACGCCGACACGCTGGCGACCGCCTTCCAGGATCTGCTGGTCGGCCTGGTGCTCGAGGAGCGCGAGGTCCGCAAGGAGAACGAGATCATCAAGGCGCGCGCGCTGCCGACGGCCAAGCCGAAGGAGCCCGCCAACCTGCCCAACGAGTTCATCACCAACGATGACTTCTGCCCCGGCTGCGGCCTCGAGCTCCGCAGCATGGCGAAGGATCGCACAGCGCTCTTCCGCGACGTCTTCGTCATCGACCTGCGCACCGACTTCTTCGTCCCCGGCGTGCGCAACTCCCCGGGGCTGCTCCGCTTCCGCGGCTGGAGCCTCGAGCAGCGCCTCGGTCCCGATCGCCGCGCCACCATCGACGTGATGCGCAAGAACATCGAGGCGGCCGGGAAAGCGATGCCGCCGAAGTACTCCTACGTGCACGGCGTGCGCGATCGGCCCGAGGTGCACGACCTCAAGGTGCACGTGCGCGGCAACCCGATGCGGCTCGGCGACACGGTGCCGCGCGGATTCGTCACCGTGCTCGGTCCCGGCGAACGCGCCGGATTCACCCAGGGCAGCGGCCGCCTGGAACTGGCGCAGGCGGTCCTGGCGCAGCCGGTGGCGCTGCGCGTCATCGTCAACCGGGTGTGGAAGGAGCACTTCGGCACCGGGCTCGTGAACACGCCGAGCAACTTCGGCCTGAACGGCGAGGCGCCGAGCCATCCCGAGCTGCTCGACTACCTGGCGCAGTACTTCGTCGACCACGGCCTGTCGTTGAAGGCGCTGCACCGCGAGATCCTGAAGAGCGCCGTCTATCAGCTGAGCGCCGACGACGACCCGGCGGCGCGGGCCAAGGACGGCGGCAACCGCTTCTACTGGCGCGCCACCCGCCGCCGCATGAGCGCCGAGCAGATCCGCGACAGCGTGCTGGCGGTGTCCGGCACGCTCGACCCGCGTCTCGGCGGTCCGTCGGTCACGCTGACGCCGCTCACCGCGCGGCGCACCATCTACGGCAAGGTCAGCCGCTACAAGCTCGACGAGTTCCTCCAGCTGTTCGACTACCCGAGCCCGAGCCAGACGGCCGAACAGCGCTTCAGCACCAACGTGCCGCTGCAGCGGCTGTTCTTCATGAACAGCGACTTCGTGCAGCAGCACGCCGAGCGACTGGCCGACCAGGTGGCCGATGCGCCCGACGACACGGCGCGCATCGCCAAGGCCTACCGGCTGATCTTCGGGCGGACGCCCTCGGATCCGGAACTGCAGGCCGGGCGTGACTTCCTGGCCGGCGAAGCGCTGAAGCAGTACCAGGAGCGGCGCGCCGCCGGCAAGACGGCGTCCCCGGGGACGGATGCGGCGCCGACACCGCCGCCGGCCACCGAGCGCGCCGCCGCGCCCGATGCCGATCCGGCCGCCGCCGGAATGATGTCCGGTGTGACGCCCGGAGCCAGCACCCCGGAGGACGAGAAGAAGAAGATGCGCCCGGTGACGGCCTTCGGCCGCTACCTGAAGGTGCTGCTGAGTTCGAACGAATTCGTGTTCGTGAGCTGATCAATGGCCCACCGGTCCCGTCCGCCCGTCACCCGCCGCGACGCGCTCTGCCGCATCGGCAGCGGCTTCGGCATGATGGCCTTTGCCGGCCTGGTCGGCGACTCGCTGGCAGCCGCCGGGGTCGCACCGTCTGCCCCAGGCGTCAAGCTGTCGAAGGGCCTGCACCACCCCGCACGCGCCAAGCACGTCATCTTCCTGTTCATGAACGGCGGCCTGTCGCAGGTGGACAGCTTCGATCCGAAGCCGCTGCTGGCCAAGTACCACGGCCAGCCGCTGCCGGGCGGCCCGGTCGCCACCGAGCGCAAGACCGGCACGCTCATGCAGTCGCCGTTCACGTTCACGCGCTACGGCACGAGCGGCCTCGAGGTGAGCGAGCTGTTCCCGCACGTCGGCGCCTGCGCCGATGACATCTGCGTCATCCGCTCGATGCACACCGACATCCCGAATCACGAGCCGTCGATGCTCATGATGAACACCGGGCACATCCAGGTCGGCCGCCCCTCGATCGGCTCGTGGCTCACCTACGGACTCGGCAGCGACAACCAGAACCTGCCCGGCTACGTCGTGCTGTGCCCGGATGTGCCGACCACGGTCGGGCCGCCGCTGTGGAACAGCGCCTTTCTGCCGGCCATGCACCAGGGCACGTTCATCCCGAGCAAGGTCGAGCGTCCCGACCAGATCGTCGGCAAGGACTTCGATCCGAAGAAGCTGGTCTCGTTCATCAACAACCAGGAGTTCACGCTGGCCGAGCAGCGGCGCGAGCTCGACCTGCTGAAGTCGCTCGATGGCCTCGCCGGAGCGCCCAAGGATCCGCAGCTCGATGCCGCCATCAGCGCCATGGAGATCGCCTACCGGATGCAGACCGAAGCGCCGGACGTATTCGACATCCGCAAGGAGTCGAAGGCCACGCTCGAGCTCTACGGCCCCGGCAGCACGGCGCGCGGCTGCCTGATGGCGGTGCGGCTGGTCGAGCGCGGCGTGCGCATGGTGCAGGTCTACTACGCCAAGGGCGATCCGTGGGACGCCCATGCCGACATCCAGCAGCATCGCAAGAACGCCAAGGACTCCGATCAGCCGTTCGCGGCGGTGATCAAGGATCTGAAGTCCCGCGGGCTGCTCGACGACACCATCGTCGTCTGCGGCTCCGAGTTCGGCCGCACGCCGGTCGTGGAAGTGGGCGGCAGCACCGGCGGGGCGCAGGCCGGCCGCGATCACAACCCGTTCGGCTTCAGCGTGTGGCTGGCCGGCGGCGGCATCAAGGGCGGCATGACCTACGGCGCCACCGACGACTTCGGCTTCAAGGCCATCGACAAGCCGGTGCACGTGCACGACCTGCACGCGACGATCCTGCACCTGATGGGCATCGATCACACGAAGCTGACCTACCGCTACAGCGGCCGCGACTTCCGCCTGACGGACGTCTCCGGCACGGTCATCCACGACATCCTGGCGTAGAGGTCGATCGTTCCGACACGAACGCGTTGCAGCGCGGCCGGCCACGGGCCCTCCCCGCCACGGGTATCGCGCGCGGTCAGTCGCGCGACGGGAGGTCGAACAGCACGACATCCGATCGTTCGTGCATGCGCTCGACGACCAGGGCCCGGCCGTCGGCGGCGAGGTCGAAGTCGCGGACGTCGAAGTCGGGGGGCAGGTTGGTCAGCTGACGCTCCCGACCGGCCTCGAGGTCGATGAGCCAGAGGTTCCGGTGCGGCAGTTCGCCACGCATCAGCGCCAGAGCGCGCCGGCCCTGGAAGAACTTCATCCGGCGGGCGCCGCGCGTCAACGAGAGTGAAGGAAGCGGATAAGGCGCGCCGCCGGCTGTGACCGCTTTCACCGGAAATTCGGTGCCGACGTCGGCGCCCGAATACACGATGAATTCCCCCGATGGTGACCATACCGGGTCGACGGCGAAGTCGTCGCCGATCTGGACCGGCGGCCCATCGCTCGCGATGCGAAACAGGCGCGGCGTGCCGTTGATGTCCGCCCCGGAGATGAGCGACCGTCCATCGCGGGCCCAGGTCGCCGCCCCGCGCAGTTGGAGCGAGTCACAGATCACGCGGGCATCGGTCCCGTCCGCATTCATGACGTAGAGCAGCGTCCTGCCGCGCTGCTCCACCGTGAACCCGACGCGGCGGCCGTCTGGAGCAATCTCGGGACCGCCGACGATGCGCGCCTCGGGGGCGCTCCACAACTCGGTGGCCGCCTGGTCCACCAGCTTCCAGATGCCATCGCCGGCGCCCGTCGCCGAGACGTAGAGCAGGAAGCCCGGACCGAGGCGCGGCGCGGAGCCGCGGCCGGTCGGCAGCGCTACCCTGGTGATGGCCGAGGCAGCCGCCGGGGTGTCGCCGAGCGGGACGCGCCACAGCGTGCCCCGGGGACTGGCGAGCGTCGCCACGACGCGGCGTCCGTCGGCACTGATCGAGAGCGAGGAATACCGGTCGAGGCCGGTGCCGAGGGGCCGCGTCGTCCCGGTCGCCAGGTCCAGCGCGTAGAGGCGGGACCCGGACCTGTCGCCCTCGCCAACGAGATACATGATGGTGGAGGAATCGAGCACCACGGGATGACTGACGGCCGCCTGGTGTCGCGTCAGGCGCTCGACGCCCTGCCCGTTGGGACGCATGCGCCAGAGGTCCATGGCATCGGGCACCGTGCCCTGCACGAAAAAAAGAAACGCGCCGTCGCGCGACCAGGTCGGAAAATGCGCGTGGAGCCCCGCCGGCGCGGTGAAGATGGGAGACCCCCGAGCCCCGTGACGGGGATCGCCGACGAACATCGGATCGCCGGGGTCGGGCGTGTGGTAAACGAGCCGTGCGCCATCACCCGACCAGGAGAATTCGGCGACCCCTTCCAGGTACGGAGTCGGCCGGCCGCCGAGGGTGGGAATGGCCCACACGCCGATGTCGTCGGCGTTGGCGCCATCGACGCCCCGGGCCCAGAACGTGACCTGTGCCGCGTCGGGCGAGAAGCCAAGCGTGCGCACCGACGGGTTGACCAGGGCTTTCACCTGCCCTCGCGTCAGGTTGTAGAACTGGCCGGTGCCGATGCGCGTGACCCACACGTCCATCTGGCCGTCGCGGTCCGACGTGAAGGCGACCAGACGGCCGTCTGGCGAAACGGCGGCCGCCTGCTCGACTCCGTCGAAATCGGTCACGATCTGCGACCGCGCGCCATCGAGCGGGCTGAGCCACGGTGTCTCGGGTGGTCGTGTCAGCCAGAGACCCGCCGCCACGACCCCCACGATGACGCCGCCGGCCAGGAGCCCGAGCCACCTCGCCCGACGCGGCGGGACTATCGGCGCCGCCGGGGACCACGCCTCGGCGGTCGGCGCGGCGGCGCCTTCGGCCGGACCGGCCTGGACCTCGTCACGGCGCGCGGTCGGGCCCGGGTCGGCAGACGCGGGCACCGGATTCCGCTGGCGCATCCAGGCGTCCAACTCGTTCCGGTAGGCGTAGACCGAGCCCAGCTTGTCGTGGACGTGCCGGTGCACCGGCATCGCCTCCCGCTTCTCCCACCGCTGCACCGTGGTGACGTCACGGCTCAGGTAGGCGGCGATCTCCTTCCAGGAATCCAACCGCTCGCCGGGAGCCGGCCCATCGAGGGGCGAACTGCTGGTCGGATTGCCCATGGTGTGCTCTGAAGCTGAGACCTCGGAATTGTACGCTGGCCGGCGACTGCCGCAATCAGCGGCAATCGACGGCAATCCACCTCGCGACGCTGCAAGTGCCCTTGACGCAGTGGATTACCGGTTGCCGCACCTCCCGGCCTGCGCGCACGCTGCGCCCACCTCGCCACGACACGGCGCGGCGAATTACGCCTGGGAGGCGCGACATGAGCATTCGAACTGTTGGGGTCAAGATGGCGACGGCCGCACGTCTCGTGACCGTCTGGTTGGCATTACTGGCGATCGCGGCGTTCCCGGGCACCGGGCGCGCGCAGAGCCTCGACACCGTCCTCACATGGAACCGGGTGATGCAGGATGCCGTCGTCACGCCGGGCGCCAATCCGCCGACGATCTTCGTCCACCGGCCGATGGCCATCGTGAGCGTGGCCGTGTTCGACGCGGCCAACTCGTTCGACCGCGTCTACCAGCCGTACGTCACCTGGGGTGAGCCGGCGCCGGGCGCCTCGCGTGATGCGGCCGTCGCCCAGGCCGCGCACGACACGCTGGTCGCGCTGCTGCCGGCGGCGCGCGCCCCCATCGATGCGGCCCTGGCGGCGACGCTGGCCGGGATCCCCGACGAGGCCAGGACCGAGGGCGTCAAGGTGGGCGCCGCCGTGGCCAGGGCTGCGCTCGAGCGGCGAGCGCACGACGGGTGGACGCGCACGCCGCCGCCGCTCGTCCTGCCGAGCCTGCCTGGCTATTGGCGGCCCACGCCGCCCGCGAACCTGGCGGCCGCCTTCACGCACTACCCCGATGTGGAGGGGTTCGTGGTGGCGAATGGCCGGCGCTTCCTGATGGAGGGTCCGCCGCCGCTGAGCAGCGTCCGCTACGCCGCCGACCTCAACGAGACCAGGGAGATCGGCGCCGTGAACAGCGTCACGCGCACGGCTGAGCAGACGCAGATGGCGCGCCTGTGGCACGGCGTCGGCACCAGCACCACCTCGCCGAATCTGTGGAATCTCGTCCTGGCCGATGTGGCGCGGGCGCGAGGGTGGAGCGGGATTGACGCCGCGCGCGGGTTCGCGCTGCTGAACATGACCCAGCACGACGCGCTGATGACGTCGTTCACCGGCAAGTTCCTCTACGGCTTGTGGCGCCCTATTACCGCGATTCGCGAAGCCGACACCGACAACAACCCGGCTACGGAGGCCGACCCGGCGTGGACACCGCTGCTGACGACACCGCCCTACCCGGGGCACCCGGGCAACCGGGCCTGCCTCAGCGCCTCACAGGCACGCCTGCTCGAGCGGCTGTTCGGACAGGACAACGTGCCGCTGCAGGTGACATGGGTCGTCCCCAACGCGCCGGCCGTGACGCGCGCCTACAACGGCTTCCGCGAACTCGCCGACCAAGAGGCCAAGAGCCGCATCTGGGGCGGCATCCACTTCGAGTTCGAATCGGAGGCCAGCAAGGGGGCCTGCACGCTGCTGGCCGACTACGCGGTCGACAACACGCTGCGCCGGCGGTGACGCGCCACGGAGTAACCACCCCAATGTCCTTAGGGAGCACCCGATGACCCGTGTTGTTCGAGTCGTGATTGCCGCGGCGACGCTTGCCGCCGTGGCTGGCCCCACGCCGGCCGCGCAGGACGGGAAAAGTGTCGACGGCCTCGGCGACGTGCATTTCGCGACCTCGTGCACGACGGAGGCCCAACGGCACTTCGATCGCGGCCTGCGCTACCAGCACTCGTTCTGGTACCGGGAATCGAAGGCCGGCTTCGAAGCGGCCCTCGAGGCCGACCCGTCGTGCGCCATCGCCTACTGGGGCATCGCCCACAGCCTGATGGCCAATCCGTTCAACCCGACGCCGCCGCGCAATCTCGTGGAGGGGCTGGCCGCCGTCCGCACGGCCCAGCGCCTGGGCGCGAAAACGCCACGGGAGCGCGAGCTGATCGGGGCGGTGGCCGTCTTCTACGGCGAGGCCGACCGGCTGGATCAGGTTACGCGCACGCGAGCCTACGCGGCAGCGATGGCGACCGTGGCCGGCCACTACCCCGACGACGACGAGATTCAGATTTACTACGCCCTGGCGCTCGACATGAGCGCGCCGCCGGCCGACAAGACCTACGCCAACCAGCTCAAGGCGGCGGCGATCCTCGAACCGATCCTGCGCCGCCGCCCCACGCATCCGGGCGCGGCGCACTATCTGGTGCATACCTACGACTATCCCGCGCTGGCCCCGCGCGGCGTGGACGCCGCCGAGCGCTACGCGCGCATCGCCGAGGCCGCGCCGCACGCGCAGCACATGCCCTCGCATATCTTCACGCGCGTGGGGCAGTGGCCGGCGTCGATCGCCGCCAACCAGGCCGCGGCCCGGCTCGCCAGGGCGAGCCGCGAGCCCGACGACGAACTGCACGCGTCGGACTACCTGGTCTACGCCTACCTGCAGCAAGGGCGGGACCGCGATGCCCGTCAGGTGCTCGACGCGATGGCCGCCGTGACGGGCTTCAACCCGGAGCGCAACACGGCACCGTTCGCGCTGGCCGCCAGTGCCGCGCGCTACGCCGTGGAACGCGGCGACTGGACGGGCGCCGCCCGTCTGGAAGCGCGGCCGTCGAGGTTTGCCTACATCGAGGCCATTTCGCACTTCGCCCGCGCGCTCGGCGCTGCTCGCTCGGGAGCGCTGCCCGGCGCTCACGAGGAAATCGACGCGCTCGCCGGCCTTCGGGATCGGCTGCGTGCTTCGGGAGACGCCTACTGGGCCGAACAGGTGGGCATCCAGTGGCAGGCGGCTCTGGCGTGGACGCAACTGGCCGAGGGCGCACCGGAAGCCGCCCTGGCAACGATGCGCGAGGCAGCCGAGGCCGAGGCTCGCACGGAGAAGAACGTCGTCACCCCGGGGCCGCTCGCACCGGCCCGCGAACTCTACGGCGAGATGCTGCTCGCGCAAGGGCGCCCGCTCGAGGCCCTGGCCGCGTTCGAGGCCACCATCGCGCGCGAGCCGAACCGTTTCCGCAGCATCGCCGGCGCGGCGGTGGCCGCCGAACAGGCGCCGTTGCCACTCAAGGCGAAGGACTACTACCAGCAGCTCGTCACGCTCGCTGGCGGCACGGACGTTACACGCCCGGAGGTCACGGCCGCGCTGCGGTATCTGGCCGGGCGCCCGCGCTAGACGCCCGCATCGACCGTGGTCCCCAACTGCTCAGGAGAACCCATGACCACCCGACCCCATCTGCTCCTCGTCCTGGCCGCGACGCTTTCGGGTCTCGCTCACGCCACGGCTCAACCCCTTGGCACGTTCCGCTGGCAGTTGCAGCCCTACTGCAACGTCCTCACCGTGACAGTCGTGCAGGAAGGCGGGCAGTACCACATCACAGGTACCGACGATCAATGCGGGACGCCGCGACGCGCCAGCGTCGTCGGCCTCGCGTTCCCCAATCCCGATGGCTCGATCGGATTCGGCCTCACCTCGGTGACCGCGCCCGGCGGCGCGCCGGTCCACATCGACGCCTCGATCTCGCCGGCGGCGCTCGGCGGCACCTGGCGCGACAGCGGCGGCCTGAGCGGCACATTCCTGTTCACGCCCGGCGCTGGAACGGGCGGCTCACCGCGACCGCAGCCGACGTCGCTGGTGCCGAGCGCGATCCGGCTCCTCGCCGACGGCGGCTTGCTGGCCGGCGGCGCGCCCGACGCGAGCACCATTCCGGCCACGGGAGCCGGCACGCGGATGATGTGGTACCCGGGAAAGGCCGCATTTCGTGCCGGCTACGTTGACGGCACGCAGTGGGACGACGCGAACGTCGGTGCGTCCAGCGCGGCGCTCGGCATCAACACCGTGGCCAGCGGCGCCAGCAGCATCGCCATAGGTATGGGGACGAGGGCTACGGGCCGGTTCAGCGTCGCGACGGGTTTCGGAACGACCGCCAGCGGAGAAGGGAGCACCGCGATGGGTCTGGCGACCGTGGCCAGCGGTGACTCGGCGACTGCGACCGGAAACACCACTCTGGCCAGCGGCTTGTTTTCCACGGCCATCGGGTTCGGCACCGTCGCCGCGGGCTCGTCGAGCTTCGCCGGAGGTGATGGCGCTTCGGCCCAGGGGTCGCAGGCGTTGGCGTTTGGCCTGAGGGCCAGCGCCAGCGGCGCCGGGAGCGTCGCGCTCGGTAACCGCGCGGCGACCACGGCGACGGGAACTGGCTCCTTCATCTTTGCCGACCGCTCCTCTGCCAACGCGCTCGTGTCGAACGTGCCGAACGAGTTCGGCGCCCGTTTCGCCGGCGGCTTCTACCTCTACACACGTGCCGACCTGTCGACGGGCGCGGCACTGGCCGCGAGCGGTAGCTCGTGGGCCGCGCTCTCGGACGTGCACGCCAAGGAGAACTTCCGCGAAGTCGACGGCGAGGATCTGCTGGAGAAGCTGGCGCGGGTCCCGGTGCGCGAGTGGAACTATCGGGCGCAGGACGCGACCTTTCGACACATGGGGCCGACGGCGCAGGATTTCCGCGCCGCCTTCGGCCTGGGCGACTTCCCGCTGCGCATCAACACCATCGACGCCGATGGGGTCGCCCTTGCCGGGGTCAAGGCCCTCGACGCTCGCAGCCGGGCGTTGCGCTCGGCCGTCGACGAGCTGACTCGCGAGAACCAGGCGCTGCGAGCCCGTCTCACTCGTCTCGAAGCTCTGCTGGACGAGCGCTAGAGGCGACCGCCGGGATCACAATCTTTTCGGCTTGTGCGTGGAGCGGACCCCCGGGCTGATCTGCGCTCCGGGCCACTCCGGCAGAGATCTCATAGGTGGTGGATTCTGCCGGCCGAGCCTGCCGGCGTGATCAAGAGATCTGCAACGGGCAGCCGGCGCCACCGCTGCTTCCAGCGTACCTTGCACCCGGTACGCGCCTCGCATTGGCACGGGCCATGGCCGGAGGTAGACTGCCGTCATGGCCGGGGAGGATTCGATGCGCTCGCCTGCGGCTCCCGACACGCGGCTCACGTACGACGACTTCCTGCTGCTGCCCGACGACGGCAAGCGGCACGAGATCATCGACGGAGCGCACTACGTGACGCCGTCGCCGAATCTGCGGCACCAGGACCTGGTGGGACGCCTGTATCTGGCCATCGGGGTCTACCTGGCCACGCGGCCTGGCACCGGCCGGCTGTTCCTGGCGCCACTGGACGTCGTGCTCTCGTACCACGACATCGTCGAGCCCGACCTGCTCTTCGTGGCCGCGGACCAGCGCGACATCCTGACCGAGAAGAACGTCCAGGGTCCGCCGGCGCTGGTCGTCGAAGTGTTGTCGAAGAGCACGCGCAAGCGCGACGCCCAGATCAAGCGGCGGCTGTTCGAACGCACGGGCGTGCGCGAATACTGGCTGGTCGACCCGGAACTCGACAGCGTGCAGGTATTCCGCCCCGTGGAGGGGCGCCTCAGGCGCGTGGTCGAACTCACGTCCGAAGACGACGACACGCTCACGACGCCGCTCCTGCCCGGCTGCGCCATCGGGCTGCGCGAGCTGTTCCGCGCGCCCGAATAGCCAGCGGCGGTCCGGGCGCGTCCGCGCTCAGCCGATCTTCGTCTGGTTGCTGATCTGCAGGTCCCAGCCGTCGGGATCGAGTACGTGGAAGCTCTTGAAGTCGGCGCCCACCATGTCTTCGCGGGGATTCAGGCCTCGGCGCGTCAGCTCGGCCTTCACGCCCGCCGTGTCCCACGGCTCGACGCCGTAGGAGATGTGGTTGATGACGCCGGTCACCGGCGGACGCGGCGCCTGACCAGCCGGCACGGCCGCGGCCGGCGCAGCCTCGGGCCGGCGCGCGTTGCGGATGATGATCTCGCCCACGGTGCCGATGCGCAGCGTGGCCTGGTTCTTGCCGTTGTCGCTCGCGATCTCCCAACCCATCAGGTTGGCGTACCACTCGGCGCTCTTCTTGTAGTCGTTCACCGAATACGAAATGTGGTCGAGGTGCACCGTCTTCCACGGCGCCTTGGTCTGTGCCGTGGCCGTGTCCGGCGCGAGCGCGGGACCGACGAGCGCCAGGGCGGCCAGGCTCTTGATCAACTGGCGGCGGTCCATGCGGCCGTTCTCGAAGTCCGTGATGAGCGTGGCGATCGTCTGTTCCATGGCGGGGTGTCCTCTTCCCTGGTCAGGAGCTGGTCAGTGAGCGGGGGTGGCGCAGGCGGCATTGCCCGCGGCATCGGTGGCACACACGCGGTACGGCGTGCTGGCAGGTACATCAGACGGCCAGTCGGCGGACCACAGGTACTCGCCATACCAGCGCATCGCCACAGGCGCGTGGGTGGAGCCCGGCCACTCGACCACCACGCGCTGCCAGTCGGTGGCCAGGCTGGGGCTCTTGCGATCGTGGACGCGCGCCAGGACCCGGGCGGGTCGTCCGGCCGCGGCCGCGCGGACCACCTGCGTAACCGACGGCGGCGCCGTGTCGCGCGCCAGCCCGCGGCCCGAGAACACGCGCTCCTGCACGGCCGTCTTGTGCTCGCCCTGTCCCTGCACGACGTCCATGCGGCCGTCGCCGTCGAGGTCGGCCAGGGCCAGACCAAGCGTGCCCGGCGTGTCGTCGCCACCGAAGACGTCGAGGCGCACACCGAGGCGGCCAGTCCCGTCGTTGACCAGCAGCCGATCCGGCCCGCTGAGCGATCCGATGACGAAGTCGGCGTCGCCGTCGGAGTCGACGTCGAGGAACGCCACCATGTTGTCGTCCTCGCCCACGTTGGCCGCCGGCGGCCACCATGCCTCGGTCACGTCCTTGAAGCGGCCCTTGCCGTCGTTTCTGAACACGTGCTCGCGGCGGCTCGACTGATCGGCGTCGCTGGCGATGTCGCCGTCGTTCATCGTGACGAGATCCAGCCAGCCATCGCCGTCGAGGTCCATCGCCTCGAACTCGTAGTTGTTGGTGTACTGCGGCAGGGCGCGCGGGTCGTCGGTGAAGCGGCCCGTCCCGTCGTTGCGGAACAGCAGGCTTCCCGGGCAGCGCTTGCACGACACCAGCAGGTCGAGGTCGTAGTCGTTGTCGACGTCCGCCAGCTCGAGATCCCAGGAGAAGCGGACCTTCAGTGCCGGCAGACGTTCGGCCGTCGCGTCCGAGAAGCGGCCGCTGCCGTCGTTCAGCCACAGGCGCGTGACGCCGCCGTCGTTGGTCATGTTGTTACCGGGGCCCCAGTCGGCCAGCACCAGATCGAGATCGCCGTCGCCGTCGACGTCGCCCGGCTCGACGTCGCCGACGCTGAGCGGCATCTGCGGCAGGTGCGTGGCGGTGGCCTCACGGAACGCGCCGGCGCCGGTGCCGAGGAACAGCCGGCTCTGGGTCTGATAGGTGGTGCCGACGACGATGTCCACCAGCCCGTCGCCCGTCAGGTCGCGGGCCTTGATGACCCGGGCCAGATCCGGCGTGGCGCCGAGGACCCGGGCGGTCGCCTCCACGAAGCGGAAGCCCGGCCCGGTGTTGAGGAAGACCTGATTCGGTTCCGGCGTGCCCGGCGTCGAGTAGTCGCCGCCGTTGGCGAACAGCAGATCGGGGCGGCCATCGCCGTCGAGGTCGGCGATCTCGACCTTGTTGGTCCAGAAGCGCGTGGCGGGCACGGCGCCACTCGTGACGTCGACCCAGAGTGGACCGGGTGTCTGCGCTGCGGTCAGGCCGCTGAACAACGTCGCGGTTGACAGCAGCGCCGTCAACACGAGGGAGAAGCGAAGGCTGGGCCGCTGCACCCGCGCATTCTACGCGTTTCGGGCGACGTCAGTCCGAGCGCTCGTCGTGATCGGGCGCGACGCCGACACCCAGGGTCGCCATGGGGACGACGTCACCGGTAGCCGAACAGCGGCGGGAAGACGACGACCACGATAGCGGCCCAGGCGGAGTAGACGGGCAGGTACGACGGTCTGCCAGCGCTCGATAGCCACGAACGAGCACCGGCGGCGCAGGAAGCCCGTGTAGAGCCACGCCGACCAGGCCAGGTTCACCAGCAGGATCAGGTTTTCGCCGAGCGCCGCGACGCGGTTCGGGGTGAATCCGAATTCGGAGATGCGCAGGGCAATCGCCGTGAGCGCCACCGCATCGACCAGCAGCGCGCTGACGACGAGCAGCAGTTGCAGCGCATCGGCAAGGTCCGGCGGCGCCTGCGGATCGCGCGCCGACGCCGTGTAGAGCACCAGGCCCACGACCAGCACGAGCAGCAGATCGAATCCGATGAGCAGCTCGCGCTCCACGTTGATGGGGCTGCCGGTCCACGCCATCGTCGCGAGAAATACCAGGAACAGCAGCGCGAAGAGCGGCGTGAACAGCCGGGTGAGCACCGGCGCCATGTTCTCGATGACGCTCTGCTTGGCTTCGACCAGCCACGATCCCACGATGACGGCTCCGAGTGCGCCGCACGGGACGATCCAGCCTGCCACCAGCCACTCGGGGTCGATGCCGATCGACTGGAACATCATGACCGTGAACCCGGTGAAGACGCCTCCGCCAAGAGCGATGAGCACGTAGTAGATGGCCAGCTCGCCGGAGAAGCGCACGAAGTCCATTCGCCCTTCGTGCGCAAACCAGAGCGGTCGCACGTACGCGAAGCCCACCACCAACCAGAGCGCAATCGGCAGGTGCAGCACCGTGAGAATCCCGGTGTCGCTGTGCGCGCCGAACGGGAAGATGTTGGCGAGGACGGCGGCAGCGACGAACGGCAGCGCCAGCCAGCCCGCGCGCGCCACCTCCAGTCCGCGCTTCCACGCCAGATAGATCGTGAGCATCGGCAGCACGAACAGGCTGGCGTTTCGGAGATAGGCCAGCGCGTTCCCGTCGGTGAGCGGCAGGCCGAAGAGCGCCGGCGCCTTGAAGGCGGCCCCCGCGGCCACGGCGAGGCACAGCACGACGACCGCCTCGGAGCGCATCGACGTTCCGGGCGCACCGGCATCGTCGGCCGCGATCACCAGCTGCTTCCACAACCGGTCGGAGTGCGCGCGCGCGAACTCACGTGACAGCGCATCGAGGCTGCCCATGCGCTTGACCGCCACGAGGAACGCTTCATCGCCGGTCAGGCCGATGTCGGTGAGGGCCCGCAGCTGGTCGCGCAGGTGTCCCTCGAGTTCTTCCACGTCCGACCCGTGCATGGCCTGGCGGTGGCGCAGATACGCCCGCCACAACCCGATCTGCTCTTCGAGCGGCTGGTCGGTCAGCGTCGTCATGCCGTGGACACCTTCATCCAGATGCACCGGAGGGCGTCGTCCACGACCTGCCACTGCTGGCGGTGCGCGGCCAGCTGCGTCCGCCCGGCTTTGGTGATCCGGTAGTACTTGCGGCGACGGCCGCCTTCGGCGCCTTTCCACGAGGCCACGACGAGATCCTGGCGTTCGAGCCGGTGCAGCACGGGATAGAGCATGCCGTCGGTCCACTGCAGGTGGCCGCCGGACAGCTCGGCCACGCGCTTGATGATGGCGTAGCCGTAGCTGTCGCCCTCGGTGAGGATGGCCAGCACGAGCGGCGTGGCCGATGCGGCGACCAGGTCCTTTCCGACGTCCATACGTAGCCGTCTTATACATTGCGGTTCTACGTATGTCAATCCCGGACGCGGGGGCCGCCGCGGTCCGACCACACGGCCGGGGTCCCGATGCGCGACAATCACGTCCAAACCCTGTGCCCGCGTTCGTGCGAAGTCTCGTCGTGCAGGCGCCGGTCGAGGCGGTGTTCGCGTTTCACGAACGCGAAGACGCGCTGGCCCGGCTGAGCCCGCCGTTTCCGCCGCTGCGCGTCGAGAGCCGCACCGGCGGCATCCGCGCTGGCGCGCGCGTCGACCTGCGCATCGGTCCGATCCGCTGGCTGGCGCTGCACACGGTCTACGAGCCGCCCCGGCTCTTCGTCGACGAGCAGCTCGAGGGTCCCTTCGCGTCCTGGGTGCACCGCCACGAGTTCGACGCCATCGATGCCGCGACGACCCGGCTGACCGATCGTGTGACCTTCACGCTGCCGGGCGGCCCGCTCGTCAATGCCCTGTTCGGTCGACTCGTGGCACTGTCGCTCGTGCCGATGTTCCGCTTCCGCCACCACGCCACCAAGGCGGCCTGCGAGCGCCCGCCCGCCGCCGACCCGTAGCCGCCGGCAGCCGCCGCGCGCGGGGGTAGAATCGGCCGCACCCTTTCCCGGAGCTCCCGATGCGCCACCAGTTCCTTGCCCTCTTCGTCGTCGTTCCGATCGCGGCACCGGCCCGTTTCACGCGGGGTCATGTCGCCGAGCCAATAGGCGCGGTCTTCCACCGTGAGGCGCCCGCGGTGCTGCGCCAGCGCGCGGCGATTCGCCGGGTCGCGCACGACCTCGACCCACCGGGCCCGCGGTCCGGTGAAGAGATCGCTGTAGAGGCCGAACAGCGGGCTGTCCTGCGACGCATACTGCAGCCCGGTGGTTTCTTCGGGCGTCAGGGTGGCGAACGCGGGGTCGATGAGCGCCAGCAGTTTCTGGCGGTACTGGTGCCCGCGGTTCAACATCCGCGTGTGCGTGAATCCGGAGGCCGCGAGCCAGACGTTCAGCGCCTCCACGCCGCCGATCCGCTGCACCACCAGGTCGGTGGCGGTGTTGTCGCTGGTGATCACCATCTGGGTGAGCAGATCGCGATAAGTCGGCGTCGAGCCGAGGTCGTGGTATTGGAAGATGCCGCTGCCATCGCGCAGGTGCTCGCGCCGGATCTCGACGCGTTCGTTCAGGTCGAGCGTGCCTTCGTCGGCGAGCTGAAAAGCGCGGATCAGGATCGGGATCTTGATCACGCTGGCGCTGCTGAACGAAGCGTCGCCGCCGACGGCCGCTTCCTCGCCCGTGCCCAGGTGCTTGACGTAGACGCCGGTCCGCGCCGGGAAGCGCGCCAGCTGCGACTCGAGCAGACGGGTGAGGCCGCTCGGTGGCGGTTGTGCCGGCAGCACGGCCGCCAGCGGCAGCAGCAGCAGCGGGATCAGGGCGATGGGCCGTGCGCGCATGGTGTTCACCTGGATGGCCGGTGGCGGGACGGGGAGCGCCTCAGAGGATAGCGCGGACATCGTCGACGGGCGCGGCTACAATCCGAAGAATGTTCCGGATCAGCCACATGCGACACCTCGTCCTGCTCTGCCTCGCCACCTTCGCCACGGCCGTGCCCGCACGGGCCCAGTCCGGCTCGGCGCCGCGAAACGACCTGCCGCAGCCCTACACGCACCACCCGCGACTGGGGGCAGCTGCCGCCCGGCGTGAAGTGGGCGGCCGTGACCGCGATCGAGCCGGCGGCGGACGGCAGCCTGTTCGTCGTCCACCGCTGCGTCGACAACTCGTGCGAGGGCCGCAGCGAGCCGCCGATTCTCGTCTTCGACAAGTCCGGCAAGCTGCTGCGCAGCTTCGGCCAGGGTATGTTCAACTTCCCGCACGGTGGCACCGTCGACCGCGACGGCAATCTGTGGATGACCGACGCGCGCGGGGCCAACGGCATCGGCCACCAGGCCATCAAGCTCAGCCCCGACGGCAAGGTGCTGATGACGCTCGGCACCAAGGGCGTGAGCGGCTCAGGGCCGGCGCACTTCGACCAGCCGACCGACGTGGTGGAGGCGCCAAACGGCGATCTGTTCGTGACCGACAGCCATCGCGAGGGCACGAACAACCGGGTCGTGCACTTCACGAAGGACGGCAAGTACGTGAAGGAATGGGGCAAGAAAGGCGCCGGCCCCGGCGAGTTCAGCGAGCCCCATTCGATCGCCATGGACTCGCGCGGCCGCCTGTTCGTGGGCGACCGGGAGAACAACCGCATCCAGATCTTCGACCAGAACGGCACGTTCCTCGAAGAATGGCGCCAGTTCGGCCGGCCGAGCGGCATCGTCATCACGAAGGACGACATCATCTACGTGGCCGACTCGGAGTCGGGTGGCCGCGACACCGGCGCGCACGAGCTGCCGGGCATCAAGAAGGGCATCCGCATCGGCAGCGCGAAGGACGGCTCGGTGACGGCCTTCATCGAGGACATGGAGCCGCTGGCTGTCGAACACGCCGGCGCGGAAGGCGTCGGCGTCGATGCCGACGGCAATGTCTACGGCGGCGTCGTGCGGCGTCAGATGCTCGAGCGTCACGTCAAGAAGTAGCAGGAGGCCGCAATGGGCGACGAGAGCGTGGACCGCCTGAACGCCGTCGGCGTGCTGACCCGGCGCGAGATCGAAGCGCGGATCCTGGCCCCCGTGATCGACGCCCTCGGGGCGCGCTTCGGCCGCGACGAAGTGGTGGCCGTCGTGCGTGAGGTGATCGGCGGGCTCGCACGCGAGCAGGGGCGGGCCATGGCGGAGGCGCGCGACGACGCCTCGCTCACGAGCTTCGCCGGGACGCTCGGTCCCTGGCAGCAGGACGGTGCGATGCAGCTGCGCGTCATCGCCCAGGCACCGGGCCAGTTCGACTTCGATGTCACGCGCTGCCGCTACGCCGAAATGTACCAGGCGCTCGGCATCCCCGAGCTGGGCGAGGTGCTGTCGTGCCAGCGCGACGGCGCCCTCATCGAGGGTTTCAACCCGGAGGTGACGCTCGAGCGCACGCAGACGATCATGCAGGGCGCGCCGTACTGCAACTTCCGATATCGCGTGGGTGGCGACCCGGCGACCAGGGACGACGCATGATCGGCGGCGACCGCCGGCGCTTCCTCACGGCCTGCTCCGCGCTGGGCCTCGGCTCGACGCTGCTGCCCGGCGTGCTGTGGGCGCAGATCCAGCCGGGCACCACGGCGATCGCCGTCGAGACGGTGCGCGAGGCGGCGAAGCTGGCCGGCCTGACGTGGACCGACGACGAGTGCCGCGAGCTGACCGAGTCGCTGTCGAGCCTGCTCACGGCTGTCGAGCGCATCGACAAGGACACGCTGACCAACGCCTCGCCGTTGCCCGTGCACTTCAATCCGCGCCCGCCGGGCGTGCCGACGCCGCTCCCGTCCGGGACGTTCCGCCCGCCAGCGGCGCCGCGCCTGACCCGCCCGCGTCAGCTCGAGGACGTGGCCTTCTGGCCCCTCACCCATCTGGCGGCACTGGTGCGCACGCGGCAGGTGACCGCCACGGAGCTCACGCGGCTCTACCTGGATCGGCTGACGCGGCACAACGGCGTGCTCAACTGCGTGGCCACGCTCACCGAGACGCGGGCCCTGGCCGAAGCGGCGGCCGCCGATGCCGAGATCGCCGCCGGACGCTACCGCGGCGTCCTGCACGGCCTGCCCTACGGCGTGAAGGACATCATCGCGGCCACCGGCGCTCCCACTTCCTGGGGCGCGCCGCCGCTGACGCGGCAGTCCTTCGACGAGGACGCCACCGTCGTCCGGCGCCTGCACGCGGCCGGCGCGGTGCTGGTCGCCAAGCTGACCACCGGCGAACTCGCGTTCGGCGATCAGTGGGCCGGGGGCCGCACCAACAACCCGTGGAACCCGGCCGAAGGCTCGAGCGGGTCATCGGCGGGCTCGGCCGCCGCCACCGCCGCCGGACTGGTCGCCTTCGCCATCGGCAGCGACACCGGCGGCTCGATCCTGTCCCCCGCCGTGCGCTGCGGCATCGCCGGGCTGCGGCCGACGTTCGGCCGCGTCAGCCGGCACGGCGTGATGGCGGCGGGCACGACCCTCGACAAGATCGGGCCGCTGTGCCGTCACGCCGCCGACTGCGCCGTGGTGCTCCACGCCATCGCCGGACCCGACGGGCTGGATCTGGCAGTGCCGGCCGACGCGCCGGTCGTGTGGAACGGCGGCAGTCCCGCCTATCCTCGTCGCGTCGGCTTCGTACCGGCACTCTTCGACGCCGAGACCGACGCCGATCGCCGCGCCGTCAACCAGCGCGCGCTCGACATCCTGGCGCGCCTCGGCTGCACGATGCACGAGGTGCGGCTGCCCGACGGCGACCTCTCGTACTTCATCGAGTACGTGGAGCGGGCCGCCGCCTTCGATGCGATGACGCGACACGGCGCGCTCGCCGGCATCCGGCCGCGCACCAGCCGCTTCCTGCGCGCCTGCCAGCTGACCACGGCCGTCGACTACCTGCAGGCCAATCGCCGGCGGCTCGCCATCATGCAGGAGGTGGCGCAAGTGATGCAGCAGGTGGACGCCGTCGTCTTCACGAGCCTCACCCTCAGCTCGGCCACCAGCCTCAACCCGGTGATGAGCCTCACGGGGCATCCGTCGATCGCCGTGCCGAACGGCTTCAACGCCACCGGCACGCCGGCCGGCGTGATGTTCTCGGGGCGCCTGTATCACGAGGGCGATCTGGTGGCGCTGGCGTCGGCGTTCGAAGCCGCCACCGGCCACAAAGGCGCCGTGCCCCCGCTATTCGCCCCCGGGCGCTAGCCGGCTCAGCTCGGCGTGCGGTCCATCTGCTCCAGGGCGCTGACGCCGCTGCGCATGCCGAGCCGCCAGATGGCGACGCTCATCAGCGCGGCCGTGCCGAACGAGAGCGCCATCGTCCACTGCTGCCAGTCGGTCAGCGCCCGCTGGCGCGTCTGCGCGAAGAGGTAGACCGACGACGGCCAGCCGGTGAGTCCGATCATCGTCAGCACGTAGAGCACCGCCAGCACCATGAAGGCGACGCCGCCGTAGGAGCCGGCCACCTCCGATGGGTTGTCGGCGGCAAAGCGCGGGTAGCGCGCGCCGAGGCCGGCCGCGAGGCCGACCAGCGCGAACGCCATGAACGCCACCGACACCGCCGCCACCTGTTTCAGGAACGGATCGCTGCCCAGGAACTCGTTGCCGGCGATGGTCAGGCACTCGGTCAGCACCAGCACCGGCACCAGGCCGGTCCAGAACTTGGACCACAGGAAGGCGCGCATCGAGACCGGCGCCGTACGGATGATCCAGAAGGCCGCGCCCTCGGCCGACACCGCCGGAAACACGAACCGCACGGTGACGGTGGCCATCACGAAGCCCGCCATCCCCATGTTGAGGAAGGCATACGCGTTCTTGATGACGCCGCTCATGTAGGGGATGCGCTCGAGATCGAGGACGCGGAAGTTGTAGAGGTAGACGAGGACCAGCGCGACCAGGAGCAGCAGCTGCGACCACTGGCTGACATCGCGCAGGAAGACCTTCGCGTCCTTCACCAGGAGCTGGCGCGTGACCGGCGCCAGCGGCAGCAGCGCGACGGCCCGGTCGACCACACGCCACTCGGCGAAGCGCGCCTTGCGGGCTTCCTGCGACGTGCTGTAGCCGGCGAAGTGCCAGCGCTCGTAGGCCGCCGCCAGCCCGATGACGATGGCGCCGGCGGTGGTCCAGAGCGCCGCCACGTGCAGCCAGTCGCTGCGGCCCTGCAGGCCGGCGAAGATGGCCTCGCCGGCCCAGAAGCTCGGCAAGAGCGGCGTGACCGGTGACTGCAGCGTGGCGAAGAAGTCGGTCACGACCGGCATCGACTCGACGCGCAACAGCCGTTCCGGCTGGATGACCCGCAGCAGGATGACGAGGCTGGTGGCGAAGACCAGGCCCATCAGCATCAGGATGTCGCGCGCCCGCCGCGCCGGGAACACGTTGACGAGCAGCAGCGTCACACCGGCCCCGAGGCCTACCGGGATGACGACAAACGGCGCCACGGTCAGCGTGGCCACGGCCACGAACGACCACGGCGCGCACTTGGCGATGCCGATGCCGGCCAGCACCGGCACCAGGAACACCACCACCATCCAGCCGGCCTGCGCCAGCGTGCGGGCGAAGCGGGCGAAGAACACCCGCCGCGCCGAGACCGGCGCCGCGAACATCAGCCGCAGGTCGTCGGAGAGGAAGAAGGTCGAGAGCGCGGAGACGACGCCGCTGAAGGCGAGGAACGACAGGAAGGTGAGAAACAGCCACGACAGCGCGATGCGGATCAGGTAATCGCCCAGCTCGGCGTACTGCGCCGCCTGATACGTGACCCAGAAGGCGCCAGCGACGAGCGCCGCCATCACCGTCAGCCCGATCATCCCGAACACCAGCCCGCGCAGCAGATCACCGCGCTCGCGGCGCCGGGCGCGGTTGCGCGACGCCCACAGCCCCGGCAGGAGCAGGAACGTGAACGGTCGCGTCAGCATCCCGGCGTAGCCGCCAGCAGCCGGGCGGCCCGGGAAGCGCGCGCGCAGGACGTCGGTCGTCATCACACCATCTCGTCGATCTCCTGGAGCCCGCTGCCGCCGGTGAGCTTCAGGAACACGCTGGTCAGCTCGTCGTCGCTGCCGCCGGACAGCGCCCGCACCTCGGGCACGGTGCCGTGCGCGATGATCCGGCCCTTGAGGATGATGCTGATGCGGTCGCACATCTCGTCGGCCACTTCGAGCGTGTGGGTGCTCATCAGGATGGCCACGCCGCGTCCGGCCATGGTCCGGAACACGTCCTTGATGAGGCGGGCGCCGCGCGGATCGAGCCCCACCATCGGCTCGTCCACGAGCACCGCCCTGGGCCGGTGCAGGAACGCCGCGCTCATCACCAGGCGCTGCTTCATGCCGTGCGAGAAGCTCTCGACCAGCTCGTTCTTCCAGCGCGCCAGCTCGAAGAGCTCCAGCATCTCGCTGACGCGCGTCTCGATGGCGTCGTCGGCCATGCCGTAGAGGCCGCCGTGGAAGCGCAGGAACTCGCCCGCCGTCAGCTTCTCGTAGATGAAGGGCCGGTCGGGGATGAAGCCGAGGGCGGCCTTGGCGGCTTCGGGCGCGATGGCGGTGTCGTGGCCGTCGACTTCGATGCGTCCGGCCGTCGGCTTGAGGAGCCCGGCGATCATGCGGATGGTGGTGGTCTTGCCGGCGCCGTTGGGGCCGAGGAAGCCATGGATCTGCCCGGGCTGCACGTCGAGCGACACGCCGTCCACGGCGGTGAACTCGCCGTAGACCTTCCGCAGGTCGTGGACCGCGATCACGAGCCCCCCCGGCACGGCAACGCCCAGCAGCCGCAGGTCTGCCGCGCCGGCAGCACCAGCGACAGCGGGCGGGCGTCGGCGGCGTCGGCCAGCGCGCGGCCGACGATGACCGGCGAGGTGTCCGGCGCCATCTCGGCTTCGAGCACCGTGAGCTTCAACTGCCCGATGAGCGGCAGGATGGCCGTCTGCCGGTCGAGGCCGCCCTGCAGCAGGCGCAGGTGCGTGGTGTCGGCCGGGAACTGGTTGAAGGTCGGATCGACCGGCAGCCAATAGCCGCGCGCCGGGCCGTCGTCGATCCACACTTCCGGCCACGCGTGGTAGTAGAAGGCGCCGCGCACCATCGCCAGGCCGACATTGATGCGGGCCGGCAGCCCCGCGGCGCGCGCCAGGGCCACGTAGAGCACCGTGTGCTCGTTGCAGTCGCCGACCTTCGTGCGCAGCACTTCCTTGGCCGACGGCACACTCACGGTGGGCTTCTTGTCCAGCATCGCGTTGACTTCACGCACCAGACGTCCGGCCTTGGTGCGGGCGTCGGTGGCGCCGCCGACGATGCGGCGCGCCTGCGCGATGATCTCGGCGTCGTCACTCTCGATCAGGGTCTCCGGCAGCAGGTAGCGCGCCCGGCCGGGGTCGGCAGGGCCGGCCACGATGGCGCGCGGGTCGGAGACCTCGAGCACGCGACCGTTCATCCGCTGGGTCGAGCCGGCGAAGTCGAAGCCCGAGACATCGACGCCCGAGAACTCCACGCGCATCTTCACGACGTCGGTCGGCTCGGTGACCGGCACGCGCAGCGTCGGCACGATGGCGGCGGCCTGCAGCATGTCGGTGCGGACGCGGGCCGAGACGGCCATCTGCTGCGCCTGCTCCTGGGACTCGCGGACGGACATCAAGCCGAGCGGGCTCTCCTCCCGCACGATGGCGCCGGTGTCCGTGATCCAGGCGGTGGTCGTGAGGCCGGCGTAGGCGAGGTCGACCTTGAAGGCCGGCACGGGACGTCCGCCGGTGACGACTACCTCGCGCGCGTGCACCCGGACGTCGACCGGGGCGTTGCCGAGGGTGGCCGGATCGAACACCAGCAGGCGATGGGTGGCGCCGACGACGAACCCGGCGCGGGCCAGCCGCCGCGCCATGTTCAGCATCAGCGCCGGCGGTTCCGGCAGGATCCGGGTCTCGGTGCGTTCGCTGCCGGCACTGCGGATGGTCACGCGCAGCGTGCGGCCCTCGACCGTGCCCGAGAGCACGAGCGGGCCGGTGCCCGGGTCGAGCGAGAAGTCGAACGACTGGAGCTCGAAGGCCTGGTTGACGCGCGCCGACGTGTGGATGGCGGCCGGCGTGGTGGCGCCGAGGAGGGACATCTGCAGGCGGCCGTCCTCCTGGAGCTCGAAGCCGCCCTCGATCGGCACGACCTGTCCCACCGTGAAGCCGACCTTCTCGCCGCGGTAGTAGACGCCGCGCCACTCGGCCTCGGTGCCGTAGCGTGCAAGGTCGGTCGCGAGATTGGCTGGCGAGGCCTGCAGATAGACGCGCTGCACGAGCAGCCCCATGCAGCCCAGCCACGCCGCCAGCGCCGCATACGACAACGGGCGTGTGACACGCCGGGGCAGGGCCCCGAGCAGGCGGACGCGTGGCGGAGCGAACTCGGGCACCTCTCGCCCTATCGGTTCCGGAGCGCCCGTTCGTGAGGCCGGTCCGGTCCGCACGACGGGCAGCGTCCCGCTGATCTATCCTCGCTGCATGGCGACGCGTCGTTCCTTCCTCAAGAC
This sequence comes from uncultured Acidobacteriota bacterium, assembly GCA_963807405.1. Lineage (GTDB taxonomy): Bacteria > Acidobacteriota > Vicinamibacteria > Vicinamibacterales > UBA2999 > CADEFD01. The sequence continues at coordinate 392,612 of CAWEBU010000003.1, forward strand.
CTCGGTGCTGGCCGGCGGCACGCTCGGGTGGTCCAGCCCGGCCGCCCTCGGCGCCGCGTGGTTCGGGCAGGCGGCGCGGCCACTACGTATCCTGATCCTCGGCGGCACCGGGTTCATCGGCCCGCATCAGGTGCGCTACGCCGCCGCGCGAGGCCACCGGATCACGCTCTTCAACCGCGGCCAGACCAACCCGGGCCTGTTCAAGGGGATCGCCGGTATCGACGAGCGCATCGGCGACCGCGCCCCGACCCCGGGCAACTACGACGCCCTGGCGACCGGCGAGTGGGATGTCGTCGTCGACAATCCGACGACGCGCCCGCGCTGGGTGCGCGAGGCCGCGGCCGCCGTCAAGGGGCGCGTCGGCCACTACGTCTTCATCTCGACCATCTCGACGTATGCCGCCAACGACACGCCGGGCGCCGACGAATCGGCGGCCCTGGCCACGACGACCACGCCAGACATCGAGAGCGGCCCGGCGTTTCCGCCGCTCTACGGCCCGCTGAAGGCGCTGTCGGAACGCGAAGCGCAGAAGGCCTTTCCCGGCCGCGCCACCATCATCCGGCCCGGCCTGATCGTGGGCGTCGGCGACACCACCGATCGCTTCACCTACTGGCCGGTGCGGATTGCCCGCGGCGGTCAGGTGCTGGCGCCGCCCGCCGATGACCCGGTGCAGATCATCGATGCCCGTGACCTGAGCGAGTGGGTCATCCGCTGCTGCGAGCAGAAGGTCTACGGTGTCTTCAACGCCACCGGGCCGGCCTCGCGCTTCACGGTGGCCGGGATGCTCGGCGCCACGCGCACGGCACTCGGCGCATCGGCCACCTTCACGCACGTGACGAGCGAGTTCCTCGACGAGCAACACGTGCGCCCGTGGACGGACCTGCCGGCGTGGGTGCCGCCCTCTGGCGACACCGCCGGCTTCACCCAGCGCAGCATCGCGCGGGCCCTGGCGCACGGCCTCACCTTCCGGCCATTCCCCGAGACGGTGAAAGCCACGATGGCGTTCTACGATCAGCAGCCGGAGGAACGCAAAGCGCAGCTGCGGGCCGGGCTCACCGCCGACCGCGAAGCCGCCGTGCTGGCCGCCTGGAAGGCGCGAGCGCGTCGCTAGCGACCTGGAAGGCGCGGCAGCAGCGCCGCCGGCCTACTGGCCGGGTTTCCGGACGCCCTTCTGCCACATCTGCTGCCGCGTGTCGGGCTTGAAGTAGCGCTGCGCCGGCATCTCGACCTTGGGCAGGGAGGCTTTGTCCATCACCGCGTCGGCGCCGATGATCTCGTTGGCGTGGAGCAGGAACGCGGTGAGCGCATACACCTCGTCGTCGCCCAGCGAGCCCGGCGCCGTCGTCGGCATCGCCCGCCGCACGTAGTCGAACACGGTGGTCGCGTACGGCCAGTAGCTGCCGATGGTGCGTGGCAACTGCGGATCCGCCGCGAAGGGAAAGTCATTGCCTGGCGCCCGGCCCACGAGCACGTCATTCGGGCCTTCCTTGCCCGTCTTTCCGTGGCACTGCGCGCACTTGGCGGCGTAGATGGTCGCGCCCTCGGCGGAGGTGCCACGGCCGGCCGGCAGTCCGCTGCCATCGGGCATGACGTCGATGTCGCGGGCCGCGATCTCGGCCGGTGTGGCCGGCCGTCCGATGCCGAAGCGGGCCGGCGGCTGCGCCACCACCGGCGTGGCGAGGGCCACGCCCAGCAGGGCCCCGACGGGCACGAGCAGCAGGCGGGTCATCCCCACGCTTCCTCCTTGTAGACGACGGTGCCGTCGTCTTTCACGACCCAGCCGGTGATGGGATTGAGGTGGTAGCCGGTGGTGCCCGGTCCGCGCAGCGCCAGCAGCTCGGCGCGCGTCGGCTGCATGTAGCCGGTCTCGTCCACCGCCCGGCTCATGACGACGGCTTCGCCGCCAGTCCACTCCCACAGATGCCGGAAGCGCGTGTGGGCCAGCGGCAGCACCGGTTCCTGCAACTGCGCCGCGCTCCACGTCTTGCCGCCGTCGGTCGAGACGTCGACCCGCTGAATCCTGCCGGCGCCGGTCCACGCGATGCCCTTGATCTCGACCCACCCGCGCTCGAGCCGGTTCGGGAAGGCGGGATAGGTGACGAGCGAGCGGGCGTCCATGCGGAAGCTGAACATGCGCGACGTGCCGTCGGCGAAGGGCTCGGAGTACTTGGACGTCTCCTCGCGCGTCATGAAGGGCCGGTCCGACACCTCGATGCGGCGCAGCCACTTCACGCTGGCGTTGCCCTCCCAGCCGGGCAGGAACAACCGCGCGGGATAGCCCTGCTCCGGGCGCAGCGCTTCGCCGTTCTGGCCGTAGGCAACCAGGGCGTCGTCGAGCGCCTTCTCGATTGGCACGCTGCGCGTGAGCAGGGCGGCATCGGTGCCTTCGCCGAGCAGCCATTTGGCGCCGGGCTGCACGCCGACTTCGCGCAGCAGTGTCGAGAGCGCCACACCGGTCCACTCGCTGGTGCTCGTCAGGCCGGCCAGCAGGCCCGGCGTCGTCTCGGGTCCCGCCGTGCGTCCGAGATTGCCGGAACACTCGAGGAAGTAGATCTGCGAGCGCGACGGGAAGCGCTTCAGATCGGCGAGCGTGAAGATCATCGGCCGCTCGACCATGCCGTGGATGAGCAGCGAGTAGTTGGCGGGGTCGATCGTGGGCACACCGCCGTGGTGCCGTTCGAAGTGCAGGTCCGACGGCGTGATGATGCCCATCAGGTCCTGATGCGGGGTGCTCGACACGGCCTGACCACGCACGATGCGCTCCGGACGCGCGCCCGCCGCCCGCTGCCCCAGCGCCCGCGGCGGCGCGCCCCGCACTTTGCTTGGATCGACCGGCGCCTGCGCCTGGGCCGTTGCTCCCAGGGCCATCGCGCCGGCGGCACCGGCGAGCAGATCGCGTCGCGTCACCTTCATCTCGGACCTCGTCGGCACCAGGGCCGTTGAGCCGGAGTATAGCGGGTCATCCGCCGGTCACGGCAGCACGATCGGGGCACGGCGCGCGGCGAACCAGTGGGCGGTCAGCGATCCGCGCCAGGCACGAAGGCGGGCGCGGCCAGCCGGCGGGCGTAGCGCCGGACGTCCTCCGGCCAGGCGCTGGTCTCCCGATCGAAGCGGTCTTCGGCGCCGGCAAACAGCGCCCGAATGGCTTCCTCGAACCCGGGCAGGTCGCCGCCCAGGGCCGACATGAAGCGATACGCGACCTCCTGCGCCCGGCGCTGGCGATGGCCGTCGCCGGCCCGGCGCGCCTGCTCGACCAGGCGGCGCAGGGCCACCGACGCGCCGCCCGGCTGCAGGTTCAGCCACTGCCAGTGCCTCGGCAGCAGCGTCACCTCGCGGGCCACCACGCCGAGACGCGGCCGCCCGGGACCGCGTGCCGGCTGGATGACCGCGGCTTCGGTCGCGGCCGCCGCCTTTCGCCCGTCGCGCGCCAGCGTCACGCGGAGCACCTCGGCCGGCGACCCGCTGTAGTCGAGGTCGATGAGCTCGCCGGTCGAGTCATCGAAGACGAGGACGGTCGACGTCCGCGACGCGTCGAAGGCCGCCTTGGCCGCCGCCACGACGGCGGCAAACGGGCCCTGCGCGATCTGCCGCGCGCCTTCGAAGGCGGTGCAGGGGCGGCGATCGCGACCCGTAGCGGCCTCGGCCATGGCGCCATTCTATCCGGGTAATTTCCGCCCCTTCCCGGACCGCCGACGGCGCGGGTTCGGCGGCGCGTGCAAGGTCTGGCGGGTCGCCCGTTCTCAGTCAGGAGACCGCGACCATGCCGCACCCCTTTCGCGCCGCCACGCGCATCCTGACTGCCGACCCCCGTCACGGACAGATCGCCAGCCTGTCGGCGCTGCTGGCCTATGGGCTCCTGTGGCTGGACTTCGACACCGGCGCCGCCCAGATTGCCGTCACGCTCGGCACGGCCGTCGCGGTCCAGCGTCTCGGCGACTGGTGGCGGGCCGCGCCGTGGCTGTCCGGCCTCAAGAGCGCGCTCATCTCGGCCCTGTCGCTGTGCCTGCTGCTTCGCACCGGGGACCTGCGCTGGGCGGCGGCCGGCGCGGCCATCGCCGTCGCCTCCAAGTTCCTCGTCCGCGTCCGCGGCAAGCACGTCTTCAATCCCACCAACGGCGCGCTGATCGCGCTGCTGCTCGCCACCGACGCGGCCTGGGTGTCCCCCGGCCAGTGGGGCACCGGCGCCACCTTCGTGTTCGCGCTGGCCTCGGCCGGGCTCGCCGTGGTGCACCGCTCGGCCCGCAGCGACGTGACGCTGGCCTTCCTCGCCAGCTACGCCGCGCTGCTCGTGGCGCGCTCGCTGTGGCTCGGCGAGCCGTGGACGATTCCGCTCCATCGCCTCGAGAGCGGCGCCTTCCTGCTCTTCAGCTTCTTCATGATCTCGGACCCGAAGACCACGCCGGACTCGCGCCCCGGGCGCGTGCTGTTCGCCGTGCTGGTGGCGTGTGGCGCCGCCTACGTGCACTTCGGCCTGTTCCGGCCGAACGGCTTCCTGTGGGCGCTGGTGCTGTGCGCCCCGCTCGTGCCCGTGCTCGACCGTCTGCTCCCGGCCCGCCGTTACGAATGGCCGCGAGTGCTCTCGCCCCTGCCCCGCCTCGACTGGAGGATTCCGATGACACGCAAGACCGCCCTGTTCGTGTTCGCCATGCTGTCCGCCCTCGGCCACGCCGCCCCGGCCGCCGCCTTCTGCGGCTTCTACGTCGCCAAGGCCGACACCACGATCTTCAACAAGGCCTCGCAGGTCGTGCTCGTGCGCGACGGCGACAAGACGGTCATCACCATGGCCAACGACTTCCGCGGCGATCCGCGCGAGTTCGCCATGGTGATTCCGGTGCCCACCTCGATCACCCGCGAGCAGATCCACGTCGCCGCACCAGCGCTCCTGTCGCACCTCGACGCCTACACCGCGCCGCGCCTGGTCGAGTACTACGACGCCGATCCGTGCAGCCGTCGTGAACTCCTGATGGCCTCGGAGGCCTCGTCGGCGCTGGCCGTCAATGGCGTCCGCGCGGCGCGCGACGCACGTCGCGCCAGGAACCTCGGCGTGACCATCGAAGCGCGCTACACCGTGGGCGAGTACGACATCCTCATCCTCTCGGCGCAGCAGAGCACCGGCCTCGAAACCTGGCTGCGCGAGAGCGGCTACCGGATTCCCGCCGGCGCCTCGCGCGTGCTCGGCAGCTACATCCGCCAGCAGATGCGCTTCTTCGTGGCGAAGGTGAACCTCGCCGAGCAGTCGAAGCTCGGGTTCTCGACGCTCCGGCCGATCCAGGTCGCCTACGAGTCGCCGAAGTTCATGCTGCCCATCCGCCTCGGCATGGCCAATGCCGACGGCCCGCAGGAGCTCTTCGTCTACGCGCTCACCCGCAAGGGCCGCGTCGAGAGCACGAACTACCGCACCGTCAAGCTGCGCACCGACGTCGAGATTCCGGCCTACGTGAAGGACCCGGCCGAGTTCGCGAAGATGTACCGCGCGATGTTCGACGACCACGTCCGCCGCGAGGACATGCGCGCCGTCTTCCAGGAGTACGCCTGGGACATGGGCTGGTGCGATCCGTGCGCCGCCGATCCGCTGTCGCGCGACGAGCTCGGCCAGCTCGGCGTGTTCTGGCTCGACGGCGTGGCCGACAGCCACCGCTCTGTCGTCGGACGGCCGGCGCCGGCGCCGCAGGATGTCTTCGTGACGCGGCTGCACGTGCGCTACGACGAGGCGCACTTCCCGGAGGACCTGGTGTTCCACGAGACCGGCGATCGCACGAACTTCCAGGGCCGCTACGTGCTGCGCCACGCCTGGACGGGACCGGCCACCTGTGAGGCCGGCGAGATCTACCGCCGCGATCTCGTGCAGCGCCGTGAGCGCGAGGCCCAGACGCTCGCCTCGCTCACCGGCTGGCGCATCGAGGACATCCGCCGTCAGCAGGGCGCCGGGCCGGTCGCGGACCCGCGCGGGCCGGTCGACGGGCCGCCCCTGCCCTGGTGGCGCCGGCTCTGGAAGTAGCGCACCTTGCGCTCGGCCGCGGGGCGCCGCTAGGATGGCCGCGTCCCGCGGAGGTCCCTCATGTCCGAGAAACTCACTCGCCGCGAGTTCGTCCACACGTCCACGGCCGCTGCCGGCCTCGCCCTGGGCGCCGGGCCCGCGTTCGGCCAGGCCCCGGCGGTGCGCACGGGCGCGGCGACGCCGGTCGTCATCGCCTCCGACAACGGCAATGTCTACAAGCACGGCGGCCCGAAGACCGGCGTACAGGTGGCCTTCGAGATGATGACGAGCGGCGGCAAGGACGTGCTCGACTCGCTCATCGCCGGCGTCAACCTGTGTGAGCTGGATCCGGAAGACTCCAGTGTCGGCTACGGCGGGCTGCCCAACGCCGACGGGGTCGTGCAACTCGACTCGTGCTGCATGCACGGTCCGGCCCGGCGCGCCGGCGGCGTGGCGGCGCTCGAGGGCGTACGCGCGCCCTCGCTCGTGGCCAGGACCGTGATGGAGCAGACCGACCATCACCTGCTCGTCGGCCAGGGCGCCCAGGAGTTCGCGCGCGCCATGGGCTTCACGATCGAAGACGATCTCAACAGCGAGAAGTCGCGGCGGCTGTGGCTCGAGTGGAAACGGCGGGTCGATCCCGAGCACTATCTCGATCCGAAGAAGCGCGAGCGGGCGGGTCTGATGGCCGGCCTCAGCATGGTGCAGGACGGCCTCATCGATCCGAATCACTTCTGGGGCACCATCAACTGCGACGGCATCAACGCCGCGGGCGAGATCTGCGGCGTCACGACGACGAGCGGCATGGCCTGGAAGATCCCGGGGCGGGCCGGCGACTCGCCGATTCTGGGCGCCGGGCTCTACGTCGACAACGAGGTGGGGGCGGCCGGTTCCACCGGGCGCGGCGAAGCCAACCTCTACGGCCTGTGCTCGTTCCTGATCGTCGAGCAGATGCGCGCCGGCAAGTCGCCGAAGGACGCCGGCCTCGAAGCGCTGCGCCGCGTCAAGGCCAACACGGTCGAGAAGCGGCTGCTGAACGCCAGGGGCGAGCCGCGCTTCAACCTGAGCTTCTACGTGCTCAACAAGCGGGGCGAGTTCGCCGGCGTCTCGATGTACATGACCAAGTTCGCCGTGTGCACCGCGAACGGGCCGGAAACGCGCGACTGCGAGCCGCTGCTGGCCGGCAACGGCAGCGACTAGGCCGGGCGGTCAGGCATGGCGGCGTTCCTCGCGCTCCTGCTGCTCCTGGGCGCGATGTTCGCCGGGGCCGTCGTGGTGGACGCGTGGCGTGCGCGGCGGCTGCGCACGTGGGCGCGTGGCCACGGCCTGGCGCCCGTGGATCGCCGCGCCGACGGCGGCGCCCTCGTCGGCCACGCCACGCGCTTCGCTCCCCGCGTGCGGTCGTTCGGGCTGACCTTCCACCAGGCCACCACGGACGACGAGATCTGGATCGCCGAGCACCGCGCGCGGGTGACGACGCGGCCGGTCGAGAAATGGCACACGCTCGTGGTCGTGCGCCTGCCGGGGGCGGCCCTGCCGGCCATCGTCAGCGGGCCGACGGCGCCCGCCGCCGCGGCGGATCCGGCACTCGCCAGCTGGCCGCACGGCGGGGACATCGCGATCGAGGGCGAGTTCGTGCGCTGGCGCCGGCCAGGGGTGCTGTGGCCGTGGAGCGCCGCCGCCGCCCTGACGCGCGGCCGCGAGCTGAGTGCGCTCGTAGCCGACCGGGCGAGGGGTCACTGAGGCGCAGCGCGCTGGCCGTCAGGCCGCCCGCGCTACTTCTTCGGAATCGTCCAGAAGTAGACCTTGCGGCCACTGACGTCGAGTTCCTGCTCCGGCTTCCAGTCGCCCATGTCGAAGGCATGCGACACGATGCGGGTGCCCGGCTTCAGCTCCTTCATCAGCTTCGGCATCAGCTTCTGGTTGAGCGACGGCAACAGGTAGAGGGTGACGACCGTGGCCTCCGAGATGTTGACCTCGAAGAGATCGCCCTGAATGATGCGCACGCGGTCGGCCACCCCGCTCCGCTCGACGTTGGCGGTGGCTTCCTTGATGCGCTGCGGGTCGATGTCGACACCGACGCCGCGGGCGCCGTACTTCTTCGCCGCCGTCACCGGAATGCGGCCGTCGCCAGTGCCGAGGTCGTAGACGATGTCGTTCTTCGTGACCTTCGCCACCTGCAGCATGGCGTCGACCACCTCCTCGGGCGTCGGGACGTAGATGACGTCGGGCCGCCGGGTGGCGACGGCGGCGTCCTGGGCGAGGGCGATCCCGGGGACGCCGGTAAGCGCGGCAGTCAGGGTCAAGGCGGTCAACAGTCTGCTCATGGTGCGGGCTCCTCCGTTGAATTCTAGTCACGACGGCACCCGGCCGGGTGATGATCGGCGACTCATGAAGATCGCCACCTGGAACGTCAACGGCATCCGCGCGCGTCAGGGTCAGCTGCTCGACTGGCTCGCCGCCGAGCAGCCCGACATCGTCTGCCTGCAGGAACTGAAGGCCAGCCTCGACCAGCTGCCGTTCGACCTGCGCGACCTCGAACACTACTGGACGGGCTGGCACGGCGACAAGGGCTACTCGGGCGTCGGCCTGCTGGTGCGCAAGTCGCTCGTGTCCGAGCCCCCCGTCTACTCGCATCCGGTGTTCGACTTCGAGCGCCGCGTCATCTCGGCCGAGCTCGACTTCGGCCACGGCCCGACTCTGGTCTCGTCGTTCTACGTGCCCAACGGCGGCAAGGACTACGCCGCCAAGATCCGCTTCCTGACCGACATGGACGCCTGGGCGGCCGGCCATCAGGCCGCCGGCCGGCATCTCCTCTTCGCCGGCGATCTGAACGTGGCGCTCACCGAGCTCGACATCCATCCGAAGGAGCGCAAGCTCAACCAGGTGGGCACCCGCGAGGACGAGCGGGCCCTCATCGCGCAGCTTCTTTCACGCGGTCTGGTGGACGTGGCCCGCACGCTGCACCCGGCCGACGAGGCCTTGTTCACGTGGTGGGCGCCGTGGCGCAACCTGAAGCAGCGCAACATCGGCTGGCGGATCGACTACATCGTGGCCTCGGCGCCGCTGGCCGGGCGCGCCACCACCTGCATCGTGCAGCGGGAGTTCGGCACGAGCGACCACGGCCCGGTGCTCGCCACCTTCGCCTGAGCTCTCCCCGCACCCGGCGTGCATTGGCACGGCGTGGCGCACACCTACGTCGACCTCGTGGCGCGGTCGGGCTGCGCCTGATGCGACATGGCCGGTCCTCGGGTAGAATCCTGCCATTCCACCTGCCATCCCGTCGCCTCCGCGGGCGTCCCTGACGGTGTCGCTGCGCACGCTGCACCGGCTCGTCGGCGGCGTGATCGCCGTCAACGTGCTGGTCGCGGCGGCCACCCAGGCCTTCGCGCACGCGACCGGGCGGGATTTCGTGTTCGGGCTCATTCCGGCCTTCGACCCGGCCGGCACGCGCAATCTGCTGACGTGGCAGTCCTCGATGTTGCTCGGCTCATGTTCGGGCCTCGCCGCCTACGTCGCCGGGACGCGGGCCCTCATGGCGGACCGGTCAGCGCTCGGCTGGTGGACGCTGGCCACGGTGCTGGGGGGCTACTCGATGGCCTGGATGACGGGCCTCGCCGGCGTGATCTTCGGTGACTTCGTGCCGGCGGCGGCGGCGCTCTCGATGCTCGCGGCCGGCGGCGCGGTCGTGGCCGTCATCGGACTGTTCTTGACGCGACGTGGCGCATCGCCCGCCATTCCGATGGCCGTCTGGCTGGCATTCCCTCTGCTCGTCGCCTCGCGCGAGAGCGCTCTCTACGGCGACTCGGCCGCCGTGGCGGCGCTCATCGGCCGCACCATCGAGTGGTTCGGGATCGCCTGCCTGCTGCTGGCGGGCGGATCCCTCCTGGCCGAGCAGGCGCCGCGGCTGTCCCTGACCGTCGAGAGCGCGCGCCCGAACGTCCTGCGCCTGACGCGCACACCACACGGCAATCATCTGGCGCTCGATGCCGCCGCGCTGGGGCGCTGGCTGGCCCGCAGCATCATGGTGCTCTCCGTCCTGAGTCTGGGCAGCGCATGGCTCGCGCTGCGCTACGGCGCGGACGCCGAACGGTGGTATCGCTTCACCTTCGTGGACTTCGAAGGAAACCTGCCGACCTGGGCGTCGTCGGTGCTCCTGCTGGCGTGCGCGGTGGCCAGCGGCCTCGTCGGGGCGAGCGAGCGCACCCGAGGGGCCGCGGCGTGGACCTACTGGGCCGCGATGTCCGTGGGATTCGTGGCGCTCTCGGCTGACGAGGCGGCGTCGCTGCACGAACTGATGGTGCAGCCCCTGCGCACGCTCCTCAGCGGCTCGGCCTGGCTGCGCTATCCGCTCATCGTGCCCGGGACCGTCGTGGCGCTGGCCGCGGTCGCCGTGTTCGGGCGGTTCGTACAGCGGCTGCCAACCGGGACTCGTCGGGCCCTCATCGGCGGCGGCGGACTGTTCCTGTTCGGCGCGCTGGGGCTGGAGACGGCCGGTGGCTGGTTCGACCCCGAGCTGCACGGCAACAACCTGCCGTACGTGCTGCTCGCCACCTGTGAAGAGGCCTGCGAGATGGCCGGTGTCACCGTGGCCCTCATCGGCATCCTGAGGCACATCGAGTACCACGTGGGCCCGGTCGAGATGCTGGTGGTCGGCGATCGTGACTACGGCACCGGGGCCGCGTAACGTCGACCCCGGAATTTTCGTCTATCCTGAAGTGACGTTGGCACTTCATGCTCCTCCTGCCCTCCGGATGCGGCTGGTCGCCGTGGTCGGACTGGCCGCACTCTCACTCGCCGGCTGTTCGGTCAAGACCTTTGCTGTCAACAGGTTAGGCGATGCCCTGTCGGCTCCGGGCCCGTCCGTCTACACGACCGACGACGACCCTGAGCTCATCAGGGCGGCGCTGCCCTTCTCGCTGAAGACGCTCGAGTCGCTCCTGCAGACCTCGCCCCGGCACAAGGGCTTGCTGCTGACGGCGTGCTCCGGCTTCACCTCCTACGCCAATGCCTTCGTGCAACTGGACGCCGAGGCCCTCGAGTCCACCGACTACGAGGAGAGCGAACGGCTGAAGGCCCGGGCGCGCCGGCTCTACCTGCGCGGCCGTGACTACTGCATGCGGCGCATGGAGCTCAAGCAGCCGGGGCTGCGTCAGGCACTGGCGATGAATCCGGCAACGGCGCTCGGCACGGCCAGGTTCGACGTCGAAGAGCTCTACTGGCTCGGCGCGTCGTGGGGCTCGGCGATCGCCGTCGGGGTCGACCAGCCGGACCTGGTCGCCGACTTCCCGGTCGTCCGCACGCTCATGGAACGGGCGCTCGAAGTGGACGAGGACTACGCGGATGGCGCCATCCACGAAGTGCTCATCACGCTCGACGGGATGTCGCCGTCGATGGGCGGCGATGCCGACCGGGCGCGGCAGCACTTCGAGCGCGCCGTCGAGCTCTCCGCAGGCAAATCGGCCTCGGCTTTCGTGGCGATGGCCGCCAGCGTCGCCCAGCCGGCGCAGAACAAGGACGAGTTCCTCGCGCTGCTCGACAAGGCGCTGGCCGTCAATCCCGACGACGTGCCCGACAACCGCCTCGCGACCCTCATCGCGCAGAGACGCGCGCGCATCCTGCAGTCGCGTGTGGACGAACTCTTCGACGACGCGGCGGCTGCCGCCGCATCCGCACCTTTGACGGTGGCGCCGCCGGTGGTACACACGCCGGCTGCCATCCCGTTCCGTTAACCCGCCTCGAGGACACTCCTGACCATGCCATTCAACTCCCGCCTGTGGATCGCGACGCTCACGCTCCTGTGCACGGCCGCGGTGGCCAGCGCGCAGACGACGATCCGTCTCGCCTCGCCGGCGCCCCTCGGATCGGTCTGGCACAAGGCCCTGAAGCAGTTCGAGTCCGAGGTGAAGGCTGCCACGGCCGGCCGCGTCACCATCCGGGTCATCGGCGCCGCGCAGGACGACGAAGCCACGATGATCTCGAACATGAGGATCGGGCGCCAGCAGGCCGCCTCGATCACGGCGCTCGGCCTGGCCACCGTGGACCCGGCCTTCAACATCTTCTCGATTCCGATGTTCTTCAACGGCTACGAGGAGTACCACGCGGTGCGCGCCAGGCTCGAGCCGGTGCTGAAACAGAAGCTCGAAGCCAAGGGGCTGGTGCTGCTCAACTGGGGCGACACCGGCTGGGTCTACCTGTTCAGCAAGGAGCCAGTCCCGAACGTGGAGGCGCTCAAGAAGCAGCGGCTCTACACGTCGGCCGGGCAGGACGCCTTCGTGCAGCTCTACAAGCAGAACGGCTTCAACCCGCGTCCGTTGCCGTTCACCGAGATCCAGAGCGGGCTCATGACGGGGCTGCTCGATGCCGTGCCCTCGACGCCGCTGGCGACGCTGGCCTTCCAGTGGTACCGCAACGTGCCCCAGATGCTCGACCTGGGCGTGGGCCCGCTGGCCGGCGGCACCGTCGTCGACGCCAAGACGTGGAACTCGATCACCGCCGACGACCGCACCAAGATCCTGGCCATCGCGAAGAAGATGCAGGACAGCCTCGACAAGGACGTGCCGGCGCAGGACAGCCAGGCCCGGGTCGAGATGGTGAAGCGCGGCCTCAAGGTGACGACACCCACCGCCGCCGCGGCCGAGGGCTTCCGTGACATGGCCGATGTCTTCGCGGACTCGATGAAGGGCGGGGTCATTCCGGCCGACATCTACGACCAGGCCACGCGCGAGCGTAACGCCTACCGCAAGACCCACTCCAAGTGAGCGGCGTTCCCGGCGCCGTGGTACCCGCCGACGCGCGCGGCGTCGACGAGGGCGGGCCGGTTGCCATGGTCGAGCACGGATTCTCCGTGCTGGCCCTGGCGCTGCTGACGCTGCTCCCGATCGCGGAGATCGTGCTGCGGCGGTTCGACTCCGGCATTCCCGGCGGCACGCCCTTCGTGCAGCACCTCACGCTGGTCGTGGCGCTGCTCGGCGGCGCGCTGGCCGCCCGCGACGACCGCCTGCTGGCGCTGGCCACCGGATCGCTCCTGCCCTCGGGGCCGATTGCCGTCGCCGCCAAGTCGCTCGCCGGCTTCGTCGGCGCCACCGTGGCCGGCCTGCTGGCGCGCGCCGGCATCGACCTCGTGCGGCTCGAACGCGGGGCCGGCCGCATGATCACCGAAGGCGTGCCGGTGTGGGCCTTCCAGGTGCTGCTGCCGCTCGGCTTCGCCGCTATCGCGTGGCGCATCGTGCGGGCCTCCTTCAAGTCGCATCGGGCGGCGGGGATCGCGGCCGTCGCCGGCGTGCTGTTCGGGTGCTGGCTGGGGGCGGCGCTGCCCTTCCACTGGACGGCCCCCTTCAACCCGAACATCGAGAACGACGTGCAGGCGGCGCTGCCCGGCGGCGCCAACTCCTACGGGTGGTGGTTGCTGGCGCTCTTCATCGGCGGCCTGGCCGGGGCGCCCATCTTCGCGCTGCTCGGCGGTGCCGCCGCCATCTTGTTCCTGTCCGAGGGCGTGCCGGGCTCGGCAATCCTCATCCAGACCTATCAGCTCTCGACCAAGCCGACACTGGCCTCGATTCCGCTCTTCACCCTGGTCGGCGTGCTGCTGGCCGAAGGCGGCGCGCCGCACCGGCTGCTGCGGGTGTTCCGCGCGCTGTTCGGCTGGTTTCCGGGCGGCACGGCGGTGGTCTGCGCCCTGCTGTGCGCCTTTTTCACCGTCTTCACCGGCGGCTCCGGCGTGACGATTCTGGCCCTCGGCGGCCTCCTCTTCCCGGCCCTCGTCAAGGACGGCTACGGCGAGAAGTTCTCGCTCGGCCTGCTGACCGCCTCCGGCTCGCTCGGCCTGCTGCTGCCGCCGGCCCTGCCGCTCATCCTCTACGGCATCGTCGCGCAGACCCCGATCGAGGACCTGTTCATCGGCGGCATCGTGCCGGGCGTGCTGCTCATCGGCATGACCTCGGCGTGGGGCATCCGCGCCGCCCTCACCCGCGAGGTGCCACGTCCGGCCTTCGCGGTGAGCGAGGCGGGCGCGGCGCTGTGGGCCGCGAAGTGGGAGATGCTGCTGCCGGTCGTCATCGTGGGCGCGCTCTTCAGCGGCTTTGCGACCACGGTCGAAGCGGCGGCCATCGGCGCCCTCTATGCGTTCCTCACGCAGGTGTTCGTGCACCGCGATCTCACGATCGGGCGCGACATCTCGCGCGTGGCGGCCGAGTGCTCCTCCACCGTCGGCGGCGTGCTGCTCATCCTCGGCGTGGCCGTGGGCTTGACCAGCTGGATGATCGACGCCGACGTGCCCGGCCGCCTGCTGGAGCTGACGCAGCAGTACATCTCCTCGCGCTGGGCGTTCCTGCTGGCGCTGAACGGCTTCCTGCTCGTCGTCGGCGCGATGATGGACATCTTCAGCGCCACCTTCGTCGTGGCGCCGCTGCTCGTGCCCCTCGGCCTGGCTTACGACGTGCACCCGGTGCACCTCGGCATCATCTTCATCGCCAACCTGGAGCTCGGCTACCTGACGCCGCCGGTCGGCCTGAACCTGTTCCTGTCGTCGTACCGCTTCCGCAAGCCGCTGATGGAAGTGGCCGTGGCCACGCTGCCGATGCTGTTCGTCCTCGCCGTGGGCGTGCTGCTCATCACCTACGTGCCGTGGCTGACGACGGGCCTGCTCGAATTGATGGGCCGGCTGTAACGACGGGATACGCAGTCCCTGACGCGGTGCGAGGATAGAGGCATGGCCGACACCCTCGACAGCTACCGCACCGTGACCCCGTATCTCGTCGTGGCCGATGCCGACGCCGAGATCGCCTTCCTGCGCGCCGCCTTCGGCGCCACCGAGAAATCCGTCGACCGTCGTCCCGACGGCGCCGTGATGCACGCCGAGATCGCGATCGGCGATTCGCTCGTCATGCTTGGCCAGGCCAACGACGCCTGGAAGCCGCTGAGCGCGGCCATCTACCTGTGGGTGGCCGACGTGGACAGCGCCTACGCCCAGGCACTGGCCGCCGGCGCCACCTCGCAGATGCCGCCCGAGGACAAGGACTACGGTCACCGCAATGCCGGCGTGGTCGACGCCAACGGCATCAGCTGGTGGATCGGCTCGCCGGTCAAGTGATCCAGCGGCGGGCTACGATGGCGGGCGTGTCGTTCTCGCCCGGCTCGAAGGATCGCCTCACGCACTACGACCTCGGCCGCTTCCCCGGCGACGGGCTCTTCGATCGCGTGGCCCGGGCGCTCTGCGCCGCGGAAGTCCTGCCGCGCAAGGAACTCTACGAGGCGTGGGAAGTGGCACGCCGCACGCGGCGGCGCTGCCGCGGCGGCCGGGTCGTGGACGTCGCCGGCGGTCACGGCCTGCTCGCGCACCTGATGCTGCTGCTCGACGACTCGTCGCCGGAGGCGCTCGTCGTCGACCCCGTCTCGCCGCCCTCGGCCGCCGTCATCGCGGCGGCGCTTGCCGCCACCTGGCCACGGCTCACCGGCCGGGTGAGTCACCTCGTGCAGCCGCTCGAGGGCGTCACCCTCACCGCCGACGACGTCGTGGTCTCGAGTCACGCCTGTGGCGCGCTCACCGACCGCGTGCTCGACGCCGCCGCGCGGGCGCGGGCGCGGGTGGCGGTGCTGCCGTGCTGCCATGACGCCGACACCTGCGATGCCGGACCCCTCACCGGCTGGATGGACCTCGCCCTCGCCGTCGACAGCCTGCGCGCGGTCCACCTGGAAGCCCGCGGTTACCGGGTGTGGACCCAGGTCATCCCGGCGGACATCACCACCAAGAACCGGTTGATCGTGGCCGTCCCTGCCCCGGCGCCAGAGCCCCTGACCGGCGACGAATCCGGAACGGGCGTCGGTTCGCCCGGGATGACGATCTAGCGCGTGGGCCGCGCGTCCAGCCGCGCCCGCACGGCCGGCGCCAGGACCTCGGCTGCCAGGCGGTTGCCAGCCAGGTTCCAGTGCGTGTCCCGCGGCTTGTAGAGGGATTCCTGGCCGGCACGCGCGAGGAACGGCGGCCCCAGATCCAGAAACGGCACGCCGGCCCGTTCGAGGGCCGCGGCGATCGCGCGCGTGGGCCGTGCCACGTCGAAGTCGTCTGGCGTGCGGCCGCGCGCCCGCGCCACCTCCGCCAGGAGCGCTTCGTCGACCTGGATTTCGTCCGGGATGAGCACGACCAGCAGATCCGCGCCGGCGCGCTGCGACAGGTCGCGCATCTGCCGCAGCGCATCGGCCGCGCCTCGTGCGCGCGACTCGAGCGACGCGGCCGCCCGCTCGTAGAGCGGGGCCCGGTCCACCTGAATCTCGAGGAAGCGCTCGCGCGGCATGGTCGGGGCGGTGTCGTCATAGGTGGCGGCCGGGTCGCCGGACGGAGCGTTCACCGAGCGCGCCGTCCCGAGGCGCCACACCGCACGGACGAGTGTCGCGAGATAGGAGTACTCGTGCAGGCGTCGCGCCCGGGCCTCGAAGTCGTTGCCGATGTAGAAGCCGACGAGCACGAGATCGGGCGCCGCCGCGAGGCCTTCATCGACGAGCAGCGACAGGTAGTCGGCCGGCGCCGTGCCCGACACGCCCATGTTCACGACTTCGACCGGACCTTTGTCGCTCAGGCTGCGCTCGAGCAGCGTGAGGTAGTTGCCGCCCCGCGGCACGCTGCCGACCGCGAACGAGTCGCCGATCGCCACTACCCGCCGCCGGACTCCCGGCGGACGTCCGGCCTGACGTTCGACGTCGTTGAAGCCGCGCGAGTTGAACACGGCGTCGTAGTGCGGGGCGCCGGGCTGGCCGCGAAACCGGTTGTAGGAGTCGGAGTAGAAGAGGAACGTCGGCACGAAGTGGTTGAAGAGACGGAGCGCCCCTTCGAGCGACAGCGCACAGACTGCCGCGATCGCGACCGCCTGGCGCACCGCGGGACCACGGGCCGCCAGCCACAGACCCGCGCGCGCCAGGGCCCACGGGACGATCGCCACGACGAGCATCGCCGGCACTGACAGCCAGAGATGGAGCGGCGTGGCCAGGCTGTAGGCCAGGGCCGCCCACGGCAGCAGCGCCGGCACGGCGAGCAGCACGACGCCGCCGGGGCGCCGTGGTGGATGAAGACGGGTCAGTGCCCACACGAGGCCCAGGCACATCAGGAAGATCGCCACCACACGCCCGGCCCGCGTGGCGAAGGTCTGCTGCGCCAGGCGATGCGCCACGGCCTCATCGGCCACCACGGCCGCGCGCGGGAAGTCGGGCGCGATGCCGTAGTAGTTGTGCAGGCGGGCCCGCAGGTCCACCGTGGCCTCCGATGCCGGCTCGAGGGCCACGCGCAGCTCGTTCTCGCCGTCGCGCAGCGGCTCGAGCGGCAGCAGCACGCGACCGCGTTCGGTGGCAAACGCCGACGAGGCCTGCAGGGTGGCGGCCGGCGCGCCGTTGACGGTGATGACGACCCGCGGGCGGTCGCCGTCGGCGCGGACGACCAGCTCGTACTCCAGGTAGAGGGGCGTGCGCTCGGGCAACGCGAACGACTGGACGTGACTGCGGCCCTCGACCGCGACGCGCAGGGCGAACGGGCGGAACGACTCGCCGGTCAACGCCACGGCGGGGATGGCCAGCAGCAGGGCCGCTCCCGGCAGGATGCCTCGTGGCGCGCGACGTTCCATGACGGTCGCGCCAGTGTAGCCCCGCACTCGGCGAGCTGCCAACGCTCGCCTTCCGGCACAATAGGGGCGTGCCGACACGTCACTGGCTGATGAAGTGCGAGCCCTCCGCCTACACCATCGACGATCTCGAACGCGACGGCGTCACGAGCTGGGAGGGCGTGCGCAACTACCAGGCGCGCAACTTCATGCGCGACGACATGCAGGTGGGCGATCCGGTGCTGTTCTACGCCTCGAACGCCGAGCCCTCCGGCGTGACCGGCCTGGCGAAGATCGCGCGCGCCGGCTATCCGGACCACTCCGCGTGGACGAAGGGGCACGACTATTACGATCCGGCCGCCCGGCCGTCGTCGCCCGTCTGGTTCATGGTGGACATCGAGTTCGTCGAGCGCTTTGCCGACGTCGTGCCGCTCGCAACGCTGAAGGCCACCAGGGGCCTCGACGCGATGACGGTGACGCAGAAAGGCAGCCGCCTCTCGGTGCAGCCGGTGACACGGGCCGAGTACGGCATCGTCACCCGGCTGGGCCGACGGGTTTCCCGCGGGCGCTCAACGAGCCGGTGATATAACCGGCGGATGCCCAAGACGCGCGGCCAGACGCTCGCCCGGCTCGCCCTCCTCGTCGGCGTCGCGTCGCTCGTGCTGCTGGCCATCACCGGGCCCGGCTATCGCTCGGGCTGGCTGTCGCTCGGCACCGCCCTGCGGCAGCTGTTCACCTGGGGATCCTACGGCGGCATCGTCGCCACGCTGCTCGCCCTGGTCGCGCTGGCCTGGGGACGCGGCAGCGCCCGGCGCACCGCCGCGATCGCACTGGTCTTCGGGCTGCTGAGCCTGTATTTCCCGTGGCGGTTCCAGCAGACGGCGCGCGCCGTGCCCCCCATCCACGACATCACGACGGATCTCGTGACGCCGCCGCAGTACGTGGAGATCGCGGCGCTGCGTCGCGAGCTCGACACGCCGAACGGGTTCGATGTCGCCGTCGACACCCTCAACCAGCAGATCGCGGCGTACCCGGAGATCCGGCCGCTCTTCCTGGCCGTGCCACCCGCCGAGGCCTACCGCAAGGCGCGCAGCCTGGTCGAGGCGCGCGGCTGGGAGGTGGTGGTGGCCGACGACGCCGGGCGGCGCATCGAGGCTACCGCCACCACCTTCTGGTTCCGCTTCCAGGACGATGTGGCGCTCAGGGTGAGCGCGCTGCCGGACGGCACGAGCCGCGTCGACATGCGCTCGGTCTCGCGCCTCGGACGCAGCGACCTCGGCACCAACGCACGCCGCATCCGCGAGTTCCTCGCCGACCTGGCCGGCTAGCGCCGGCGTCGTCGCCACCAGCCCGTCGCGTCGCGCCAGCGTCGCCGGCACCTGTCGCGCCGCCCGGGCCCGTGCCACAATGTCGCGGTGGTCCGCCCGAGAACCATCCGTGTCACCCGCTACGTGACGCCGCTGCGCGAAGGCGGATCGCTGCCGGCGATCGTCGAGGCCGATGACGACGGTCTCTACGTGTTGAAGTTCCGTGGCGCCGGTCAGGGGCCGCGGGCGCTGGTCGCGGAGCTCGTGTCCGGCGAGATCGCCCGCGTGCTCGGCCTGCCGGTGCCGGAGATCGTCTTTGCGGAGCTCGAACAGGAACTGGCGCGGACCGAGCCCGACCCGGAGATCCACCAGCTCATTCACGACAGCGCCGGCCTGAACCTGGCGATCGACTACCTGCCCGGTTCGGTGGCCTTCGATCCGCTCGTGCACACGATCGATGCCGCGCTCATGGCCCGCATCGTGTGGTTCGATGCTTTCGTCACCAACGTCGACCGCACGGCCCGCAACACCAACATGCTGATGTGGCACCGGCAACCCTGGCTGATCGACCACGGCGCCACCTTGTTCTTCCACCATGCCTCCGGCTGGCAGGAGGAGGGGGCGCGCGCCCGCGATGCCGTTCACCCGCATCGCCACGCACGTCCTGCGTCACCGCACCCACGGCGTCCCGGCCGAAGACGGCGCCCTGGCGGCGGCGCTCGCCGGCGGGGCCATCGACACGATTCTCGGATGGGTTCCCGATGCCTGGCTCGACGGCGACGCCGCGACCACCCGGGAAGCCTACGCGCGCTACTTCCGCGAACGCCTGGCCCTGCCGCGCGCGTTCGTCGAGGAGGCGGCGCGTGCGCACTGAGGGCACCTACGACTACGCGGTGGTCCGGGTCGTGCCGCGGGTCGACCGCGGCGAGCGGATGAACGTCGGCATCATCGTGTCGGCGGTCGACGCCGACTACCTCGAGGCGCGCATCGAGGCCGACCTCTCGCGCCTGCTCGTCCTCGACCCGGCGCTCGACCTGGAGGCGCTCCGCGCGGCCCTGGCGACGATTCCGGCCGTCTGCGCCGGCGGCCCCGGCGCCGGCCCGCTCGGCGACCTGCCGGCCCGCGGACGCTTCCGCTGGCTGGTCTCGCCGCGCAGCACCGTCATTCAGACCTCCCCCGTCCATACCGGAAGGGGCGATGCCCGCGCGGCCCTGGCCCGCCTCTACGCCTCCATGGTCGAGCTGCCCGATTCGCCGTCGTAAGGTCGAACGTCCGTGGGGCGGCGGCGGGGGCGGGGTAGAATGGAATGTTGACCACTACTCCTGACGCCCCGCCCCAGCCCGGATTCGCCGCTCTCGGCCTCGACGACGCCATCGTCAAGGCCGTCACGGCTCTCGGCTACGAAGAAGCCACGCCCATCCAGCGCGCCGCCATCCCGGTACTCCTGACCGGCCAGGACATCATCGGCCAGGCTGGTACCGGCACCGGCAAGACCGCGGCCTTCGCGCTGCCCATGCTCCACCGCCTGCTCGAAACGCCGGGGGAGAAGAAGGGCCTGCCGCGCGCGCTCATCCTGGTGCCGACGCGCGAGCTGGCGATGCAGGTGGCCGAGGCGGTTCACAAGTACGCCAAGAAGACGACGCTCACGGTCGTGCCGCTCTATGGCGGCGCGCCGATGGATCAGCAGATCCGGGCCCTGCGGCGCGGTGTCCAGATCGTGGTCGCCACGCCGGGCCGCGCCCTCGATCACCTGCGGCGCACGACCCTCGATCTCTCCGCCCTCGAGATCCTCGTGCTCGACGAAGCCGACGAGATGCTCGACATGGGCTTCGCCGACGACCTCGAAGCGATTCTCACGGCCACGCCGGACACCCGCCAGACGGCGCTCTTCGCCGCCACCATGGCGCCGCGCATCGCCTCGATCGCCGAGCGGCACCTGAACGATCCCGAACGCATCACCGTCAAGGCCGAGAAGCGCGCCGCTGGCAAGATGCCCCAGATCCGCCAGGCCGCCTACATCGTGGCGCGCGGGCAGAAGGGCTTCGCGCTTGGACGCATCCTCGAGTTCGAGGACCCGGCCTCGGCCATCGTCTTCTGCCGCACGCGGCTCGAAGTGGACGAACTGACCGACACCCTCAAGTCGCACGGCTACGGCGCGCAGGCCCTGCACGGCGGCCTCGACCAGCGGCAGCGCGACCGCGTGATGCAGCTCTTCCGCTCCGAGAAGGCCGATGTGCTCGTGGCCACCGACGTGGCGGCCCGTGGCCTCGACATCGATCACGTCTCGCACGTCATCAACTACGACATCCCGACCGCGCCCGAGGTCTACGTGCACCGCATCGGCCGCACCGGCCGCATCGGCCGCGAAGGCGTGGCCATCACGCTGGTCGATCCGCGCGAACAGCGGACGCTGCGGTTCATCGAGAACGTCACGCGCCAGAAGATCGAGATCGCGACGCTGCCGACGCTGTCGGCCCTCAAGGCGCGGCGCCTCGAGGCCACGCGCGGCGCCCTCACGACCCGCATCGCGGCCGGCGATCTCGACGAGACGCGCGCGCTGGTGCAGGCGCTGGCCGGTGATTTCGACGTCACCGACATCGCCGCGGCGGCGGTGGCGCTGCTGCAGGCCGCCAGCGAAACCGCGGCTGGCAACGCGCCCGACCAGGCGCCTCAGTCGGCCCGCGGGCCGCGCCCCGACTTCGATGACTCGCGGCGCGCGCCGCGTCGCTTCGACGACGACCGGCGTCCGCCCCGGCGTGACGACGGCCCGCGTGCACCGCGGCAGGAGGGCGACTACGAACGTCGTCCGGCCGCGCGCGGCGCCAAGCCCGAGCGGCCGTACGCGGCGCGCGAAGCCCGCCCGGCGCGTCCGCGGCAGGAGTCGATGGGCGACGCCGTGGTGCTGTCGTTCAGCGTCGGCCGCACGCAGGGCGTGCGCCCGGGCGACCTGGTGGGCGCCATCACCGGCGAAGCCGGCATCACCTCACGCGAGCTCGGCGCCATCACCATCCTGCCGCACTCCTCGCTGGTGGAAGTGGCGCCCGACGTCGCCCCGCAGGTCCTCAAGGCGATGAAAGGCGCGTCGATCCGCGGCGAGCAGTTCACCGTGAAGGTGGCCAAGCCAACGCGCGAGTAGCTCGCCGGCGGCGAGGCGCCGGCAGGGCCGACGTGGCATCTCGCGTCAGTTGGTGCCGGCCGCGAGCATCCCCTTGACGTGCCGGGCGATGTCCTCGTGGGTGGCGAACCATACGCCGCCCTTGCCCTTCATATGGCGGATCAGCCGGTCCAGCACGGCGACGCGCGACCGGTGGCCCATGATGTGCGGGTGCATGGTCAGCACGTAGAGACCGCGTTCCTCCCACGCCACGTCGAACTCCGAGACGAACACCTCGAGCACGTGCTCGGGCGACGGCATCGAGCCATCGGAGGCGCCGAAGTAGGGGGCGTCGTCCACGATGCGCTCGATCGGCAGTTCCACGAGCCCCGTCGGCGTGCCGTCGAGATTGATCTCGTAGGCGTCGTCACTGGCCATCAGGCTGCTGTCGTAGAGGAACCCGGCGTCCACGATCTGCTTGAGCGTGTGCGTGCTGAACTTCCACGACGGCGCGCGGTAGCCGACGGGCCGCTTCCCCGTCGCCTTGGTGAGCGTCTCGATCGACTGGTCGAGCAGGCGCTGCTCTTCGGCCTCGTCGTTCAGGGTGGGCAGGCGTTCGTGAATCCAGCCGTGCACGCCGATCTCGTGCACCTTCTGCGCGAGGATGTCCGGGATCATCTGCGGATGGAGCAGCGAGCTGACGGCAGGAATGAAGAACGAGGCCGGCACCTTCTGCCGGTCGAGCAGCCGCAGGATGCGGGGCAGGCCGTCCACCGCGCCGTACTCGCCGCGTGACAGCACCTCGTAGTCGAGGTTGCCCTGCGAGAGCGCCATCGTGGCGTTGTCGACGTCGAACGAGAGCGCCACCGCCACGCGGTTGCCGCCCGGCCACTCCGTGGGCTTGAGGCGCTTGCCGGCGCCGACGTGGAACATCTCGGCCTGCAGCTCCTCGAGACTCTTGGTCACGCCCGGCAGTGGATTGGGCCGGCCCGCGGTGGAGGCCGCCGGCGCCTGCGCATCGACGGTGTTCTCCGGGGCGCACGCGGTGGTGAGCGCGGCCGCGATGGAGAGGGCCACGAGGATGGTCGGGAGTTGCCGTGTCATGTCGCTGCCTCCGTGCGCGGCGCCAGCAGGCGTCCGCCGCCATCCGGTTCCCCGAACGGTCTGCTGCATCCTCGACTACGGCGGACGGCGAGTCAATAGCTGCGCGCGATGGACGCCGCGAGAGCGGCGCTGTCGGCGTAGTGCACGAGCAGGAGATCCGCCTGCCGCACCGCCATGACGAGACCCTCGCGATCGAGCGGACGGCGAAGGTCGGCGCACGCGCGCACGCACTCGGCCCGCAGCACCGCCAGCGCCAGCGCCAGCCACGCGGCGAGACCGCGGGCGCCGTCCGCCTGATACGTCACCCACGCCCCGAACGCCTTGCCGGCCAGATAGCGGCGGACGACCGGCGCGACGTCGGCCCACCGGGGCGCCACCCAGGCGGCATCGAGGGCGTCGAGATCGCCGGGCAGCGCCGGCCACGTCCACGGGGCGCGGCAGGCGGCGCGGGCGAGCGCGATGGCTGCGGCAGGAGACCACGTGGTGCCGCCTGAGGGGGCCCCGGCCGCCGCGCCGGTGGCCAGCTCGCGCACGGCCGCTTCGAGCGACGGCCCGCCAGGCCGCCACTCCGTCAGGCGTCGTGCCTGGGCCGCGATCCGCGCCACCACCTCGTCCGGTGACCCGGGCCACGCCGCCGGTCCGGCCAGCGCCGCCACCACGTGGTGTTCCCACGCCGTGAGCGCCTCGAGGTCCATCAGCACGCGGTCGCTGAGACGCGGCGGCAACTGATCACGCGCGTCGAGTCCCTCCGGCACCGCCACGCCGGGCACGGCCGCGGGCCCGTCGACGATCGTCACCGGCCGCGCGTCGTCGACCACCATGGCGGCGGCGGTGGGACAGAAATGCGAGAGGGAGACGCGCACGCCGCGGGCATCCACCAGGCACAGCCGGGGGAAATGCTGACAGCTCGCCGGCAACGCGCCGTGACCGAGCGTGGCGTGCACGGCGCAGTGGTGCGCGTCCTCCCCCGGGCGCGGCACGTGGAAGACACAGGCGTCCGCGACCTGGCGAAACGTCCCGGCCATCCCTGCCGGCGCGGTCGCGATCTCGTGGAGCCAGATCGGCGATCCGTCCACGGTGGCCAGCCGGCCGGCGGTCACGGCGGCATCAATCGGCGCGCGCACGTCGGTCTCGACCGGCAGCGGCCAGCCGGACCGGCAGCAGGCGCCGCTGTGGCGGCAGGCGTAGTCGACGTGACACGAGAGCCAGAGAGTGGCGGGAACTGCGGCGGCGGCGCGCGTCACGGGGGCGTGATGGTGCTGAACCTGCGACGGGACAGCTCCGACTGATCGTCCGAACCAGTAAGTCGCATCAGGCAGTTCGCACCGCGGAGAGGCCGGCCGGTTCGACTCCGCGGCGGGCGGACCAACCGGCCAGGTCACGAGAAGGACTGATCGCGCGCCGCATCATTATCTGGGTGGAGCTTGAAGCCCACGACTGGCCATCGCTTCAGCGATCACGGCGTCGGCGCCAGCGTCACCTATTCTTCTTGCGAGGCCTCCCCTCGTCTCCCTCAGCGCACGCAGCCGATTGCCGACGATCTCGTAGGCGATTTCAGGGTGGGCGTAGAGGATGTCGCCAGGGCGCCTGAGAGCAAAGACGAGGTAGACGCCATCAGCGCGGAACGGCTTCGTGCGATATCGCTGGGTCCGGGTGCGCGCTTCCAGCAGGTTGTTGCCAACCTTGAGCGCGCCTCCTGAGGTCACGAA
The DNA here is from genome assembly GCA_963807405.1 of uncultured Acidobacteriota bacterium. Classification (GTDB taxonomy): domain Bacteria; phylum Acidobacteriota; class Vicinamibacteria; order Vicinamibacterales; family UBA2999; genus CADEFD01. Next base: position 417,388 of record CAWEBU010000003.1, read on the forward strand.
TGACACTGGCGAGTTCGTCTGGAGGTTGGCAGGGGTGGAGTTCTTCAGGAGCTGGATGACGGTACTCGTGACCCGAGACTCGATCCACGTGCCGTCCTCCGTGACCTGGCCTTCAACGGAGTGCACCCTCACCACCATGACGACCGGCGAGAAGATCGTCCTCCACGCCACATCAGAGATGCCAGGAGGCGGACCTTCGCCCTCGCCGTCGTTTTCCCACCGCTCAACCACAACGTCACGATCTCCGGCAGTGGCGTCGAACCTGTCGACGATCCTGCGCCCCTGGTCGTAGCGCTTCATCCGAGCGCCGTTGCGTACCGGCCCTTCTTCTGCCGGGGAGGGTGGTGGCGACACGGCCGGAACGACTGGCGGCGCCGGCTGGGCCGACGAAAGTGATGACCAGGTCGCTGCGATCAAAAAGACCGCTGGCGCGATCTCTCGGATGAAGCGCCCTGGCATCCACGTCCTCCTGTTCACGCCCCAGCGCCTCAATCGCGGTAGAGGTCGCCAGCCAGGTACTTGAGGCCGGAATCGCAGATGGTCGTGACGATGCGCGCGCCGGCCGGCAGCGCCTTGGCGCGTTCGAGCGCGATCCACACGTTGGCGCCGGACGAGATGCCGCCGAAGAGGCCCTCCTCGCGGGCCAGCCGGCGCGCGGTGGCGTAGGCATCGGCGTCGCTCACGGCCACCACGGCGTCGGCGAGATCGGCGCGGTGATTGGCCGGCGCGAAGCCCGGACCGGTGCCCTCGATGCGGTGTCCGCCGAGCGGCGTCACACCGCTCAGCGCGCGGCTCGCCGCCGGCTCACCGGCCACGCACCGCACGCCCGGCACCTCGGCCTTGAACACCGTGGCGTGGCCCGAGAAGCAGCCGGACGTGCCCACCATCATCACGAACTCGTCGAAGCGCCCGCCGAGCGCCGCGATCGTCTCGTCGGCCATGCCGCGGTAGCCGGCGGGGTTGTCCGGGTTGTTGAACTGGTCGGTCCAGTAGGTGTTCGGCGCCGTCGAGAGCTCACGGGTGCGCGCGATCATCGCCTGGATGAGCGCCGGCGTGATCTTGCCGCCCTCGCTCGGCAGCACATCGAGCCGCGGCGCCGAAGGCCCGCATGGTCTGCAGCTTCTCCTCGGCAATCGCGTCCGACGCCACGAAGTGCGCCTCGTAGCCGAGGGCGGCGCAGATCATCGCGAGCGAGCTGCCGGTGCTGCCGCCGGTGTACTCGACGACGCGTCCGCCCGGCGTGAGCTGCCCGCGCGCGACGGCCCCCTGGATCATCGACAGGGCCATACGGTCCTTCATGCTGCCGGTGGGATTGGCGCCTTCCCACTTGACCCAGATCTCGACCCCGTTGTCGGGGACGACCCGTTCGAGGCGGATGAGCGGCGTGTGCCCGATGTGCATGGGCCGATCCTATCGCGCCACCCGGGCCCGCGCGCATTCCGGATCGTGCGTTGTAAAGGGGTTGTAACGGGGTCTGTCACGGTCGCCAGTTGTAACGGGGTCTGTCACCGTCACAACTGCGCGATTGCTCGAAAGTGACGGTCGTGACCGTGACAGACCCCCGTTACAAGTGTTTACCGTGACAGACCCCGTTACAACTGGGCTACGGCACTTCCGCCTCGGCCTCGATCTCCACCAGGTACTCGTCGCCGATGAGGCGCGCTTCCACCAGCGTGTTGGCCGGCTGGATGAGGGCGAAGCGCTCGCCGTGGGCGCGCGACACCGCCTCCCAGTGGGCCACGTTCGACACGAAGATGCGCGTCCGCACGACGTCTTCGAGCCGTCCGCCCAGCGACTGCAGCGCGCCGGCGATCTTGTCGATGACGGCGTGGGTCTGGGCCGCCGGGTCGGCGCCGCCGATGAGGCGGTTGCCGTGGGTGGCGGTCGTGCCGGAGACATGAATCCTGGCACCCGCACGCGTCGCCCGCGAGTAGCCGGCCAGCGGCTCCCACGGCGTGCCGCTGAAGCACTTGGTGGTGCCGTTGAGGCCGGCTGTGACCGAGAAAGGCGCCGGCAGGGCCTCGAGATGATGGCTGAGATCGCCTGACGCGGTCAGGAACGGCGGCCGTCGGGTACTCGTCGCCGCAGTCGCCGGGAATCGGTGCCAGCGTGGCGATGGCCGCCTCGAGATGCGTCCGGTCGTCGCCCGAGAGCTGGAACGAACAGAGACGCTGGTTGTCGTCGATGTGCGCCCGCTCGCCCAGCCGGGCGCCGACGATGACCGCCGCCACGCCCCGCTGTTCGAGGATGTAGCGCGTGGCCACGTTGGTGAGCGACACCCCGTGCCGTTCGGCCACGTCGCTGGCGGCGCGCAGCACGCGCTGCAGGGCCGGCCAGCCGCCGGCCTCGCGCACGAAGCGGCCGTACTTCATCTGCGACCAGGTGCCGTCGCGCTCCCAGTCGGGCTCGTCGCGGCCCAGCCACTTCTCGCTGAGCCAGCCGCCGCACACGGTGCCGTAGGCCAGCAGGCCGACGCCGAACTCGGCGCACACGGCGGCCAGCTTCCCCGCCGCGCGGCGATCGATGAGCGACGAGCTCACCTGGTTCGACACGATCTCGATGCCGCTCGTGAGGGCCACCCGCAGGTGCGCGGCATCCACGTTGGTGAGGCCGAGATGGCGGATCAGCCCCTCGCGCTTCAGGTCCTGCAGATGGAAGAGGGCGTCCAGCCACGACGGGTCGGCGTAGTTCCAGGCATGGAACTGCAGCAGGTCGATGGCCGGCATGCGCAGCCGTTCGAGCGATCGCTCGATGGCCGTCCGGACATCGGCGGCGTCGACGGGACCGGGCTTCGGCACCCACTTGGTGAACAGCTGCAGGCGCGCCGGATCCCCGAGGGCACGGCTCCTGCCGGCGATGACCTCGGCCGAGCCGTAGTGATCGGCCATGTCGAACGAGGTGAACCCGGCGGCGATGTACGGCTCCATCGCGGCGGCCGCCAGGTCGAGATCGAGAGCGCGTCCGTCGCGCTCCATGTCGGCGATCTGCCACAGGCCGGTGACGACGCGCGCGATGTCGAGGCCGGGAGCGAGGGTCGTGCGTGTGATGGGTGGCACGGGCAGGCGTCTCCTGGCTACTCGGGAGGCAGAGTGGCGAAGCGGGTGGCGACGTCGACGCCGCGGGCGGCCAGCGCCCGCATCTCGCGCACGTAGACGACCGTGCCGAGGGCCATCACGAGCGCCCAGACGGGGGTCGACCGGAAGTACCACGCCGCCGCCGGTCCGGTCAGGTCCTGCCAGGTGTGGACGCCGAGGAAGAGGAGCAGCACCACGATGCCGCCGACGGCCACCGGCACCTGCGCGGACCGCGACGGCAGCACCGAGATGCGGGCGGCGAGGGCCGGGTTGCGCCGCGGCAGCGCCAGGAGCGAGACCGCCATCAGCGCGAAGTTGACCAGCATCGACGTCACCAGGATGTCGACACCGAGGAAGAAGTCACCGGCGAAGTGGCTGCCGAGCACGCCGAGCGTGGCCATCCCGGCGCTGGCCACGACCGCCACGTAGGGCGTGTGCCGCGTGGGGTGCACTGACGCGACGACCCGCGGGAAGATGCCGTCCTCGGCCCAGGCGAACATCAGGCGCGACACCCCGAGGAGCATCGCCGGCAGGTCCTTGATGAGCGCGACGGCGGCACTGGCCACGATGGTGACGGTCCAGAACGGCGGCAGGACGAGGCCCAGCAGGCCGGGCGCCGTGACGTCGCGCCGCGCCGCCTCGGCCGCCACGTACTGCCACGGCACCGTGTGATAGACCGCCGCCGTGAAGAGGAAGTAGAAGATGGCCACCGAGCCGACGGCGATGAAGATCGCGAGTGGCAGGTCGCGGCTCGGGTAGCGGGCCTCGCCCCCTGCCTGCGCGATCGAGTCGAAGCCGATGAACGAGGCAAAGAGCAGCGCCGAGGCGGGCAGGAGCACCTGGCCGAGCGGGGCCGCTTCGGCGACGAGCGGCACGGTGGCACCGCGGGCGGCCAGCGCCGCGGCGAAGGCCGCCTGGTCGTGCGAGAAGCCGGCCACGATGACCACGCCGCCGAGCGCGAAGGTCAGGAACATGAGCGGCACCATCAGCCGCTCGTAGGCCTTGACGCCACTGAGGTTGACGGCTGCCGCCGCCCACAGGAAGCCGAGCGCGATGGCCACCCGGACGGCGCCGGACTCGAGCGTGGCGGCCACGCCCGCCCAGTCGAGCGCCACCGCGATGTCGCGCAGGAACGGCGTGATGAGGTACGACACGACGCCGATGGCCACCGACAGCGAGAACCACTGCGAGAACGAGGCGATGAAGCCCGGGTAGGGTCCGAGCGCCCGGCTGGCGTAGATGTAGCTGCCGCCGGCGCGAGGCATGGCGGAGCCGAGAATGGCATACGCCAGCCCGGCCAGCACCGCCGGCACGGCGCCGAGCAGGAACGCCGTCAGCACGTGCGGGCCGATGCCCGGCACGCTGCGCTGGATCATGAACGGGATGACGTTCAGGCCGGCGCCCACCATCGAGCAGATGCCGGTGGCGGCCAGGCCGAGCAGGCCCATCTCGCGCGCCAGGCCCGGCCGCGACGTCGGCGCGGCCGTCGGCCCTGGGCCGCTCATCGCCGCGCGGACGCGGTCGTCAGCGCCGGCGCGCCGGGCACGCGCATCGCCGCGAAGAGCGTGACGTGGTTGTCGATGATGCGCGTCACCTCGGCCTCGTTGACGTCGGTCGTTCCCACGCCGCGCTCGGAGGTGCCGCCGAGCACGATGCCATCGGTGCGCGGCATCATGTGGACGAACAAGCCGCGCTGGGTGGGCGGGATGTTCCAGCCGCCGCTCGTGCTGTAGTGGATCTCCGGCTGCGGCGGCAGCAGCACCAGCAGTCCCTTGAGCGGCGTCAGCTCGTCGTCGCCGAAGAGCGCCTTGGCGCCCAGCCCGGTGCAGTTGACGATGAGGTTCTCGGACAGCGCCATCACGTCGCGCGGCGACGCGAACGTGCGGACGACGATCCGGCCGCCGAAGGCCAGCACGTCGTCCATGAGCGCCGGCAGATAGATGTTCGGCTCGATCCGCAGCTCCGGACGCTCGATGGCGTAGGTGGTCGGGAAGGGATGCTCGCCGGGCTGCAGCAGCACCTGCTCGCTCTGGAGGTGGCGCGGCAGCAGCGCGTTCTCGCCGCGCGCCGACTCGGCCGACTCGGTGGGCGCGTAGTTGGTGATCCAGGAGATGCCGTAGCGCGCGCCGGCCATGAACTGGAGCTGGCGGTAGCCGATCTCGGCTGCCTGCACGAGCTGCGCGCTCCACTCCGGCGTGCGCTTCGAGAACTCGACCAGCCCGGAGGTCGGCGTCCAGGCGGCGAGCGAGAAGTTGGAGGTGACGTCAGGCGGCACGTTGGCGGCGTAGATCGTCACGGCGAAGCCGCGCCGCTGCAGCTGGCGGGCCATCGTCAGCCCGACGACGCCGGCGCCGAGCACGGCCGCGCGGCGCTCGCCGTGGGCCAGGGCCATGTCGGCCGCCATGGTCGCGGTGCCCCACGACAGCGACATGCCGGAGCCGCCGTGACCGTAGTTGTGGATCACGGTCTTGTGGTCGAGCGTCGCCGACTTGAGCACGAAGCCCGTCGGGCGATACGGCCGCAGTCCCACCGTGCGGCGGATGACACGCTCGGCCGACACGCGCACGAGCGGCAGCTGCACCATCGGCCGCCGGGGCGGCGCTGCCGCGGCCGGCGCCGTACGCGCCATCCGAGGGGCGCACGCCCCCAATCCCAGACCGGCCAGCGCCAGTCCGGCGTTCCCGAGCAGCGCACGACGATTCACGGCAGTCCCTTTCCGGTCCGGCTAGCGCGAGCGCGCCAGATCGACGACGACGTCGTAGTAGTAGCGGACGAACCGGTAGAGCTCCGACTCGTTGATGCGTTCCTGATCGCTGTGCGCGCCGAAGCCCTTCGGGCCGTCCTCGATGTCGATGGCCGGTCCGACGCCGTAGCACTGCACGCCCTTGGCCCGCAGGTAGGCCATGTCGGTGGCGCCGGTGCTCATGGCCGGCAGTGTGATGACCTTGTAGTGCTTGGTGACGTTGGCCTCGATGGCGGCGAAGGCATCCGTGTTCAGGCGCGAGATGCCGCTCGGACGCGTGTCGCGGGCGCCGTAGCTCACCTCCACGGTGGGGTCGTTGACGACCTTCTTCACCATCTCGAGGAAGGCGGCCGGATCCTGGTCCGGCATCATGCGCACGTCGAGCGTGGCCTTCACTTCCGACGGAATGACGTTGGTGCGGTAGCCGGCATTGATCATGGTCGGCGAGATCGAGGTGCGGATGGTCGAGGCATGGCGCGGCTCGTTGTCGAGGAAGTACTCGTCGGCCGCATCCTGCACCTTGACGTCGGGGCTGAGGATGGCGCGATAGCGGTCCGCCGCCGCCGGGTCCGAGATGCTGGCCAGGCGCTTGAAGTAGGCCGCGGTCGTCTCGTTGAAGCTGATCGGCGGCTTCCACTTCGCCACTGCCGAGACGGCCGTCGTCAGCTTGACCACCGCGTTCGTGCGCAGCGGCACTGAGCCGTGGCCGGCCGTGCCGCGGGCCGTCAGCTCGATGGCACGCGGGATCTTCTCCAGGGTCTGCACCGACGCGAAGGTGACCTTGCCGCCCTGGCGGTTGAAGCTGCCGCCCTCGGCCAGGCAGTACTCGGCGTCGATGCTCGGAAAACGCTCGGCGTCGGTCATGTGGGCGATGCCGAAGCGGACGGCGCCCTCCTCGCCGGCCTCGAAGAGCGCGATCACGTCACGGTCGAGGCGGACGTTCTGACGCTTGAGCATCAGGAGCGCCATGACGGTGGCCGCCACGTTGTCCTTGTCGTCCACCGTGCCGCGGCCGTAGATGTAGCCGTCCTGGCGGAGCGCGCTGAAGGGGGGATGCGTCCACTTCTTGGCGTCGATGTTCACCGTGTCGGTGTGCGCCATGAGCAGGAGCGGGCGCTTGGCGCCGGTGCCCTTGAGGCGGGCCACCAGGTTCGGCCGGTTGGGGTCGAGGGCGAAGGTCTCGGTCGGGATGCCTTCCTTCTCGAGCACGGCCCGGATGTAGTCGACGACCGGCTTCTCGACGCCGGGGGGCGTCGTCGGCGGGTCCGTCGAGTCGATCTGGACGATGGCCTGGAAGTGCCGCAGGGTCTCAGCGTCGACGGCGGCCCAATCGATGGCGGCCGGCGTTTGCGCCGAGGTGGCGCCGGTGGCGGCAACGATCAGGGCGAGCAAAGCCAGTCTTCTCATCCGCGGGATGGTAGCCGAGATCCCGTCCGCGCGGAAAGCGCCACGGCGGCCAATTCCGTGCCGGCACTGACGGTTTTGTTGCCAGCGGGCGCGTCGCGAGCCGGCCGGTGGCGCCCGCGTCGGGCAAATCCGCGACGCCGGACTGGCAACACGATTGCAATCTCGTCAGATCGTCATGCCTTCGTCACCCCGCGTCGGCCTTGCCTGCCCCCGACCCAGCGAACGCGCCACGATTGCCGACTGGCTGCGTTCGGTGGGTGTCGAGCCCGTCGTCCTCGTGGACGCCTGCTTCGTTGCCACTGGACTGAGCGGCCAGCCGCCGGTGCTGGTCGTCGCCGACGCCAGCCTGCTCACGCCCCACTTCATCCAGGCGATGCGCCGGGGTGATCCCAACCGTCCCATTCTCGCCATCGGCGACGACGGCGACCCGAACGAGGAAGCCCTGGCCCGCAAGGGCGTGTCCTTCCACGTGCGGCCGCTCAGCGAGGCGGCGCTGGTCCTGGCGGTCTCGCTGGCCCAGGCCGAGAGCCGGACGGCCCGCCGCTCCGCCCGCAAGACGGTGCCGCGCCTGGCCACCACGATCGAGGGCACGCCGGCCGTGCTGCTCGACGTGAGCCGGGAAGGCCTCCGTCTCGAGGTCGACGCGGCCGGCGGCGCCCGGCTCTCGCCCCAGTTCGTGGTGCACGTGCCGCTCCTCAAAGCGGGCGTGCCGGTCCAGCGGGTGTGGGTGAAGTCAGCCGCGGGCGGCTCGACCCGCAAGGTGCAGTGCGGCGCCACCCTGCTCGCCACCGACGACCGCACGACCCAGGCGTGGCACCGCCTGACGGATCCGGGCGGCGGACACATCGTGGCGCCGCGTCCCGCGGCCGCCAAAGTGAGCAGCGACGGGCTCTTCGGCCGCGTGTCGTCGCTCCTCTCGCACGCGCCACTCGTCGGCTCGCTGGGCCAGCGGTCCTGGCGTCAGCGCTCGTAGCGCCGGCCTCACGCTCGGCGCCACGCCGCCGTGACGGCCGCGCCGGGCGGCCCGCGGGCAGGGTCGTGGCGGCTGCGACACAAGTATTACAGTCGCCTCCGGCCGATCCCGGTAGCCTTGATGGGCGTATGAAGCCCATCACCTCAATCTACGGTCGTAAGGCCGCCACCGGCGTCAACTGGATCACCTTCATTGCCATGACGGTGTACCACATCGGCGCGATCGCGGCATTCTTCTACATCGATTCCGGCGCCATCCTGGCCGCCGCCATCCTCTGGTGGATCACCGGCAGCCTCGGCATCGGCATGGCGTATCACCGCCTGCTGACCCATCGCGGCTACAAGTGCCCACTGTGGGTCGAGTACGTGCTCACGACCTGCGGCGCGCTCGCGCTCGAGGGCGGCCCGATCTTCTGGGTGGCCACGCATCGCATCCATCACCAGCTCTCCGACAAGGAAGGCGATCCGCACACGCCCAAGGAGGGCGCGTGGTGGGCGCACATGGGCTGGATCATGTTCGGCCAGGCGATGCACCACGACACCAGCACCCTGAAGCGCTACGTGCCCGACCTGAGCAAGGACCCGTATCACGTGTGGCTCACGACCTGGCACTGGATTCCGCAGGTGGTCGTCGGCCTGGCGCTGCTCGCCTACGGCGGCCTGCCCTACGTGCTGTGGGGCGTCTTCTTCCGCACCACCTTCGGCCTGCACGCGACCTGGCTCGTGAACTCGGCCACCCACATGTGGGGCTACAAGACCTTCCGGACGCGCGACGACTCACGCAACCTGTGGTGGGTGGGGCTGCTCGCCTGGGGCGAGGGCTGGCACAACAACCACCACGCCCACCCGGTGTCGATGCGTCACGGCCTGGCGTGGTACGAATTCGACCTGAACTACATCCAGATCAAGCTGCTCGAGAAGCTGGGCCTGGCGTGGGACCTCAAGGTGGCGCGGATGCCCAAGGACTCGTCGGAAATCGTGCCCCAGGAATCGCCCGACGCGGTGGATATCTCGGACGCGGCGCCGGTGGTGTAGGACGCGCGGCCGGCGTCCGCGACGCCAGCGGCTAGGGGCTAGCCGCTAAGTACAATCCCCCCATGACCCGCCGCCAGACGGCCACTGTCGTCTTCATCGTGCTGTGCGTCGTGCTGGTGGCAGCGGCCGTGTCGCTGAACATCGGCTGGATGCTCGGCACCGGCCGGCAGCTGCTGCCGCTCGTCCTCGGCGCGCTGGCGTTTGCCCTGATCATCGCCGGCATCATCGTCTACACCGTGTTCCTGGTGCGCGAGCTCCGGCGGACCGAGCAGCAGGACAGCTTCCTCAACGCGGTGACGCACGAGCTGAAGACGCCGATTGCCTCCATCCGCCTGTATCTCGAGACCCTCCAGGCGCGCGAGACGTCCGAGGCCCAGCGGCGGGAGTTCTACCGCGTCATGCTCGACGACACCGCGCGCCTGCAGTACACGGTCGAGCAGGTGCTGCGGGCCGGCGTGGCCAGCCAGCGGCGCCGGCTGGCGCACCGGGCACCGGTGGACCTCGGCGCCCTGGCCCGCGAGTGCATCGAGGTGACGCGGCGGCGCCACCATCTCGACGGCGACGCCCTGAAGCTGGCGGCTGACGCGCCGGGCGATCCGATGATCGTCGACGGCGACATCGACGAGCTGCGCACGGCCATCGGCAACCTGCTCGACAACGCCGTGAAGTACTCGGCCACCGGCATCCACGTGACGGTGGAACTGGCCGCCCCGACCCCGGCCACGCTGTGGGTGCGGGTGCGCGATCGCGGCGTCGGCATTCCGCGCCGCCAGCTGCGCCGCATCTTCAACCGCTTCCACCGCTTCCAGGCCCGCGGCTTCAGCGTGAAGGGCACCGGCCTCGGCCTCTACATCGTCCGCTCGATCGCCCGGCAGCATGGCGGACGCGTCTTCGCCGAGAGCCAGGGCGAGGGCACCGGCAGCACCTTCACCCTCGAACTGCCCAAGGCGGCGGCGGACCGGCTGTGAGCCGCATCCTGATCGTCGAGGACGAGCGGCATCTGGCCGATGGCCTGCGCTTCAATCTCGAGGCCGACGGCCACGAGGTGCGGATCGCGGGCGATGGCGTGGAGGCGCTGGAGGTGCTGCGCGAGTCGCGTGGGCACTACGACGTCGTGGTGCTCGACGTGATGCTGCCGCGGATGGACGGCTTCGACGTGGCCCGGACGCTGCGGGCCGAGAGCGACTTCGTGCCGATCCTGATGCTGACCGCGCGGGCCCGTCCGGAGGACGTGCTGCAGGGCTTCGAAAGCGGCGCCGACGACTACCTGCCGAAGCCGTTCGAGCTGGCGATCCTGCTGGCGCGGGTCAAGGGCCTGCTCCGGCGCCGGCAGTGGCTGCGCGGTCCCACCGAGCCGGCGAAACCCGTGGCCGCGCCGCCCGCCCCGGCCGAAGTCCTGGAGTTCGGCGGACACCGCCTCGATCTGCGGGCGCTCGAGCTCCATGCCCGCGGCCGGGCCTACCGGCTGACGATGATGGAGGCCGACCTGCTCGCCTACCTGGTGCGGCACGCCGGTCAGGTCGTGGCGCGCAAGGCCATCCTGGGCGATGTGTGGGGGCTGCACGAAGACACCGACACGCGCGCCATCGACAACTTCATCGTGCGCCTGCGGCGCTATCTGGAAGCGGACCCCGCCAAGCCCACGCTCATCGTCACCGTGCGCGGCGTCGGCTATCGCCTGCAGTTGTAGATTTGTAACGGGGTCTGTCACGGTCACCGGTTGTAACGGGGTCTGTCACGGTCACGGAGTCGTGACAAGCGGTGACCGTGACAGACCCCGTTACAACCGTCAAGCGGTGACCGTGACAGACCCCGTTACAAATCCACCTAGTCCAGCGCCATCCAGATGAACGCCGTCGTCTGCGTCGCGCGGAAGTTGTCGTCGCTCACGAGCATCACCGTGCGCTCACCCCGGGGGCCGGGCGGACCGAAGGCGATGCCCTCGATGTTCGAGAGCGTGGACAGGAGCGGCGGCAGCCGCGCCCGCCAGTCGGCCAGATCGAGCACCAGGCGTTTCTGCGCCGGCACCGGCGCGTGGCCCGCCAGCGACGGCAGCCCCGAGACGTCGTCGGCGCCCAGCAGCGACACTTCGTAGAGCCGCACCGGGTTGTAGGCCGGCGCCCCCCCGGCGCCGCGCAGACACGCGCGCTCGACGGCGAGCAGCACCGTGTCGGAGAGCGCGAGCATCGCCGAGAGGCCGTTGTTGCCGTCTTCGCACACCGGTCCGTAGTCCGCCACCGACGCCGTCGGCTCGAGCTGGTAGGTCCACTCGCGCCCCGGCGCCCAGGCGCCGGCCGCGCCCGGCACGAACTCGACGAGCCGCACCAGCCCGCCGCGCGTCGCGTCCGAGAGCGGGCCGTCCTGCGCGAGCGGCTGTTCGAGACCACTGACGAGACGTCCGTCAGGCGTGCGCGTCAGGCTCTCGAGACCGAGGTTGTGCCGCACGCCGACCGTCCGGTCGGCGGGATCGATGGCGAAGTGCGGCCGCGGCCGCACCACGGTGGTGACGACGCCGTCGCGCGTCGCGAGGAGCACCCGGGGCTGGCGCGCCACTCCGCCGCGATCGATGTGGCCCTCGTGCGCGACGGCGAACGAATCCGTCCGGAAAGATCGCGAGCCCCTCCATGTCGAGCGCCGTGAGGGTGTCGGCCGGCAGACCGGGCGCGAGGGTGAGACGGCTCATCGCCGTCGGCTGCACGCCGAGGGTGGCGCCAAGAGCGATGTCCAGCCACACCAGTCTGGGCGCGCGGATGTCGTCACTCGCCCCCACCCAGCGGCCGCTCATCCCGTCGAAGGCCAGGTCGGACAGACTGCCCACGGGCAGGCCGTCGATGGCCGGCAGCGTGCCGGCGACGGCGGCAAACGCCCCCAGCAGTCGCAGGGTCGGTCCGGGCCGAGGCGCGCCGACAGCCGGCGCGGGAGTGCGTGACGAGCACGCGGCCATCCCGCACATCAGCAGCGCGGTCACGAGGCGCTGCAGGAATGGCGCTATGCTCAGGAGGTTCGGCCGATTCATCATCTTTCTGGAGGTTCTGATGCAAGTTACACGCACGCTCTGTCTCGCCGTGGTCGCCGCCGCCGTGGCGGCTCCCGCGTTCTCGCAGACCAACCCCGCCACGGCTGCCGCCACGGCGCAGTTTGGCATGATCAGCGGCGTCCTCGAGAAGACGGCGGAGAAGATTCCCGAGAATCTCTATACCTACAAGGCGACGCCGGAAGTCCGGTCCTTCGCACAGCTCATCGGCCACATCGCCGACAGCCAGTTCGGCATGTGCGCCACGGCGGCCGGCGAGAAGCCGCCGCAGAGCGGCATCGAGAAGACCAAGACGTCGAAGGCCGACCTGGCCAAGGCCCTGGCCGACTCCAACGCCTACTGCAAGACGGTGCTGGCCGGCATGAACGACCAGAAGGGCATGGAAGTCATCAAGTTCTTCACCGGCCCCTCGCCGCGTCTGTCGGTGCTGGCCTTCAACGTCGCGCACAGCTACGAGCACTACGGCAACCTCGTGACCTACATGCGGCTCAACAAGATCGTGCCGCCCTCGAGCGAGGGCCGGTAGCACGCACGTGGATGCACCGCGCGACCCCGTCAGACCCCTGATGGGCGAACGTCAGCGGCGGTGTGTCTGGCGCCGCGGTTCCTTGCGCCTCCTTGCGCTCGGGATCGCGGCGATGCTTTTCGAGGGCTGCGCGCCCGTCTACTGGCTGGGCACGCGGGTGCTCTACGACAAGGCGCCGAGTCCGCCCAACGTCGAGCTGAACGTACCCTACGACCCTGCCGCCCCGGACGATCCCAAGCGCCAGCTCGATCTCTATCTGCCCGACGGGCGTGACTTCCCCACCGTGGTCTTCGTGCACGGCGGCGGCTGGGCGTGGGGCGATCGCACGCAGACCTTCGGCGGCGCCGACGTCTACCGCAACATCGGCCGCTTTCTCGCCGGTCACGGCATCGCGACGGCGGTCATCGGCTACCGGCTGGTGTGGCCGCTCGACTGGCAATCGCAGGTCGGCGACGTGGCGCGCGCGGTGTCGTGGGTGCAGAGCCACATCGTCGACCGCGGCGGCAGCGCCAGCCGTCTGTTCCTGATGGGCCACTCGGCCGGGGCGCAACTGGCCGCGCGCGTGGCCACCGACCCCATCTGGCTGGCGCGCGAGCAGGGGACGGTCGGCGGCATCTGCGGCGTGGCCGCGGTGAGCGGCGCCGCCTACGACCTCGGCGACATCGACACCTATCGCGACGGCTTCGACCCGCTCTATTTCGCCGAGCGCTTCGGCGGCAGCCGTCTCGATGGCTCGTGGTGGCGCGACGCCTCCGTCCTGCCGTTCCTCGACGCCGGCGATCCGCCCTTCCTCGTCGTCTCCGCGACCGGAGAATCCCGCGGCCTCAAGCGCCAGTCGTCACTGCTCCACCGGGCGCTCGGCCAGGCCGGCGTGCCCTCGACGATGGTCACGGTCAAGGGCTCGAGTCACGAGCGGATCATCCTGGAGCTCAGCCGCGACGACAAGACGGCGGGGCCGGCCGTGCTCGCCTTCATCGCCGACACGCCGTGCCCGCGCGCGGCCGCGCCAGCGGCCTATCGCGCGGCTAGTCGTGCGGCGTGGCGCCGGGTGGAATGAAGGCGCTGTGTTCCTCGCCCAGGCGCCGGGCGTAGTCGTCCACGAGCGCTGCCACGCGCGCGCGATCGGGTGAGGCCACGATCAGACCGGCGTGGTAGGGCTTCGACAGGCGCCACACCACCTCCGGCGCGTCGAAGGCGCTCAGGTCGGGCGTCTGGTCCTTGGCGAGCGACGTGATGAGCCCCGCGTAGTCGCGCCGCAAGCTGGGCACAGCGAACGGCGCCTTGCCGCCGGCCAGTTCCACCTTCGCCCACTCGGCCCACAGGTTCATGCCGGTCGCCGCTTCCACCAGTTCCACGATATGCGCCCCGCCGACGCGCGCCGAGGTCTCGAGGAAATACCAGCGGTCGTCGTGGCCCTTGATGAACTCGGTGTGCGACACGCCGCGCACGAGTCCCAGCGTCCGCAGGACCTCCCGGTTGAACGCCTGCAGCGCCGTGTCGTCGTGGCCCCCACGCTCGATGAGCTCGGTCGTGAACACGCCGCCGCTGTGCGAGACGTCGAAGGGCGGCCGCCCGTAGCAGCTGGCGATCGACACCAGCACCTCGCGCTCGTAGACGACGCTGTCCACGTGGTAGACGTCGCCGGCCACGAACTGCTCCAGCAGGTGGTAGGACGCGCGGTCGCCCAGGCCGTCGATGAGCGGCCAGAGCTCGGCTTCGGAGGTCACCTTGCTGATGCCGATGGTGCCGGCTTCCATGCGCGGCTTGAGCACCCACGGGGGCGGCACCCGGGCACAGAACTCGCGCAGCCGCGCCTCGTTCAGCACGTGCACGAAGGCCGGCACCCGCAGGCCGAACTCCTCGGCCCGCATGCGCATGGCGAGCTTGTCGCGGAAGTGACGGGTGGTGGTCTCGCCCATGCCGGGCACCCGCAGGTGCTCGCGCAGGGCCGACGCCTTCTCCAGGTCGAAGTCGTCGAGCGGCACCACGCGGTCGATCGGCGTGCGCCGGGCCAGGTGACTGGCGCCGAGGATGAGGTCGTCGAGCCGCCACCTCTTGTCGTCGTCGTGGACGAAGAAGATGTCGTCGAGGCTCTCGCGCGGCCAGTCGGCGTCTCGCAGGCTTTCGGACGTCACGAGATAGACCCGTGCGCCCTGCCGCTTGGCCTCCCGCAGAAACGCCTGGCCCTTGTGATACGACGCGATACAGAGGATGGAGAGAGGTGCTGCCATGTCGAAACAACTCCGCGGGCCTGCATGCTACCATCCCTCGCGTGAGCGTCTTCGACGAGACTCCAAAAGAGCCGTCCAGCCGCGCGCCCGTCGTGGCCGGCGGTGTCGCGGTGGTGCTGCTCCTGGCCGGTGGCGCGTACCTGATGATGGGCAGTGACGACGAGCCCGCGGTCGCCACCGACGCCCCGGCGGCCGCCCGTGAGCCGGCCGCCCGGCCCGCCCCGAAGGCGGCAGCCCCGGCTCCGGAACCCGACCCGCCAGCCGAACCGTCCCCGAGGGCCGCGGCGCGGCGTGCCCCGGCTGCGGCCTCCGCCCCGGCGGTCGAGGCGGCTCGTGCTGACGCCGCCACCCTGACCATCGAGTCGGATGTCCCGGGCGCGTCGGTGTTCGTCGACCGCGAGTTCGTCGGCACGGCGCCGGTCACGCTCAGGAACGTCACGCCCGGCGCCAAGCGCGTCAACCTTTCGGCCGAGGGGTTCGACGGCGTCCAGCGGTCCATCGACGTGACGCCGGGAGAGACCACCGTGACGGTGCGCCTCAAGGAAGTACGACTGAACACCACGGTGGCGGTATCGCACAAACACGGCATGGGTGGCTGCGAGGGCACGCTCCGGGCCACCATCGACGGGCTGTCCTACGACACCACCAACAAGAACGACGCCTTCACCCTGCCCTACGCCCGGATCGAGAGCTTCGAGGTCAATTACCTCGAGAAGAATCTCAAGGTGAAGCAGCGCGGCGGCAAGACCTGGAACTTCACCGACAAGGACGCCGACAACGCCGACCGGCTGTTCGTCTTCCACCGCGACGTCACGGCGGCCCGTGACAAGCTCGCCAAGGGCTACACGGCCGCCCGTTAGACGCCGCGCGCCGGGGAAGGTTCCGGCGGCCATACAAGGCGCGGATCCCCTTGATTCGGCGTGTCACGAGCCCTATTCTGTTGCTACGGTGCCGTCATCCCGGCGACCGAGTGAGAGTCACATCCAGCCATGATGAAGCGCGTTCTCCTGTTCGCGGCCACCAACATCGCGATCCTGCTCGCCATCTCGATCATCCTGAGCCTGCTCGGCATCGGCGGCTACCGCCTGCCCGGTGGCGGGCTCGACTACGGCGCCTTGATGGTCTTCTGCCTCATGTGGGGCATGGTCGGTTCGTTCATCTCACTGCAGCTCTCGCGCTGGATGGCCAAGCGCATGACGGGCCTGCAGCTGGTCGACGGCAAGACAGGGAACGAGGAAGCGGACTGGGTCTACCGCACCGTGGAGCGTCTGACCACCCAGGCGCAGCTGCCGATGCCGGAAGTGGGCATCTACAACTCCCCCGAGGTCAACGCCTTCGCCACCGGCCCGAGCAAGTCGCGCAGCCTGGTGGCGGTGTCGACGGGCCTGCTCCGGGGCATGAAGCGTGAAGAGACCGAAGCGGTGCTGGCGCACGAGGTCTCGCACATCGGCAACGGCGACATGGTCACGATGACCCTCATCCAGGGCGTGGTCAACGCCTTCGTGATGTTCGCCTCGATCGTCGTCGCCAACATCGTCCGCCAGATGATCCAGGGCAACCGCGACGACCGCGGCGGCGGGGGCGGCGGCTACATGATCGAGTTCATGGTCCGCATGGTGCTGCAGGTGGCCTTCGGCTTCCTCGGTATGTTCGTGGTGGGCTGGTTCTCGCGGTCGCGGGAGTTCCGCGCCGATGCCGGCGCGGCGTCCCTGTCCGGACGCCAGGGCATGATCGCCGCGCTGCGCCGCCTGCAGGGCAGCCAGGCACTCGTCGAAGACCACGAGCCGGCGCTGGCGACGATGAAGATCTCCGGCGGCAAGAGCTGGTTGTCGCTCGCCGCGACCCATCCGCCCCTCGAAGACCGCATCGCGGCGCTCGAGAACCTGCGATGAGCGCCGGTCGCGTTCGTGCCGGGCTCGGGATCTGCACGGCCGCCCTGGTGGCGGCCGTGAGCCTGCTGTCGACTCCCGCCGTGGCGCAGACGCCCGATCATCAGGCGGCCCGCGCCGCCGTCGAGCACTTCCTCGACGTGCTCGGCAAGCGCCAGCTCGAGGCCCTGCCGGCGCTCTTCGACCCCAAGGCCACGATGGTGGTGGTGCGGCAGCGTGACGGGCAGTGGAGCCACACGGTGTCCACCGCCGACGAGTTCGTCGCCACGCTCAAGGGCCAGGCCAACCCGACGACGTTCACCGAGCCGCTGACCAACGTCAGTGTCCATGTCGAGGACGGCCGCCTGGCGTTCGTCCGCGCGGACTTCACGGTGGTCATCGGCGGTGAGGTCCGCTCGCACGGCGTGGACTACTTCACGCTCGTGAAGGACGGCGGCGCGTGGAAGCTGGTGAACGGGTCCTACACGTCGAAGACCGGCGCCCCGCCGAAGTAGCCAGATCTGCGCGCGGACGCGGCATAGAATAGCGGCACGGCCGGGAGCCGTGTCCGCACATGATTGCCGAAACCATCCACGCCGAAGGCCACCTCATCGACTCGGGTGACCTGCAGGCCATCCTGACCACGGTCGTCGCACACGAAGCGACCTACGAGATCCTTCACTTCGATGTCGGGCGCACCAACGCCGACGTCTCGCGTCTCTCGATGCAGGTGTCGACGGCCTCCCAGGAGGCGCTCGACCACCTGCTGGGCACGCTCTCGACCTTCGGCTGCTACGTCAAAGGCGCCCCGGACGCGGTCGCGCGGGTCAACGACATCGCCGGCGCGGCGCCGATCGACTTCTACTCGACGACCAACCACCTGACCCAGATACTGATCGGCGGGGCATGGGTGACCGTCGAGTCGCAGCGCATGGACGCCGCGATCGTGGTCGACGGCACGCGGGCGTTCTGCCGCAAGCTGCGCGACCTCCAGCAGGGTGACCGCGTCGTGTGCGGCATGCAGGGCATCCGCGTGAAGCCGGATCTGCAGGACCGCGACAAGCCGACGTTCGGCTTCATGAGCAACGACGTGTCGTCGGAGCGCCGGGTCGAAGTGGCCGTGGCGCGGGTGGCGGCGCTGCTGCGCGAGGCACGGGCGAGCGGCGGCAAGATCGCGTTCGTCGCCGGGCCGGTCGTCGTGCACACGGGCGGCGTCGAGTACTTCAGCGAGCTCATCACGCACGGCTTCGTCGATGTCATCCTGGCCGGCAACGCCCTGGCCGTGCACGACATCGAGGCCGCGCTCTCGGGCACCTCGCTCGGCATCGATCTCGATACCGGCCGGCCGGTCGAACACGGCCACCGCAACCACATGCGCGCCATCAACGCCATCCGCCGTGCCGGGGGAATCGGGGCCGCCGTGACCTCGGGCCTGCTGACGCGCGGCGTGATGCACGCCTGCCACGTGCACGGCGTGCCCTACGTGCTGGCCGGCTCCATTCGCGACGACGGTCCGCTGCCGGAAACGGTGATGGACCTCGCCGAAGCCCAGAATCTCTACGCCGCCGCCCTGGCGCCCGTGACCGTCGTCATCATGCTGTCGTCGATGCTGCACAGCATCGGCGTCGGCAACATGGTGCCGTCATGGGTCAAGGTGGTCTCGGTCGATATCAACCCCGCCGTCGTCACCAAGCTGAGCGACCGCGGCTCGACGCAGACGATCGGCGTCGTCACCGACGTCGGGCTGTTCCTGCACCAGCTCGCCGTCGCCCTGCGAGGCACTGATCCCGATGTTCACGACGCTGATTGATCCGCAGACACTCGCCGCTCACCTCGCCGATCCGCGCTGGGTCGTGCTCGACGCCCGCTTCGATCTGACGGCGCCCGAGCGCGGCGAGGCCCTCTACCGCGAAGGGCACATCCCCGGCGCCCGCTACGTCAGCCTGGATGCGCACCTGTCGGGCGACAAGTCGGGCACGAGCGGCCGGCATCCGCTGCCGGCTCCCGAGGTGGCGGCCGACCGTTTCGGCGCGCTCGGCATCGGCCCGACCAGCCAGGTCGTGCTCTACGACGCCGACATGGGGATGTTCGCGGCCCGTGGCTGGTGGATGCTGCGCTGGCTCGGCCACCAGGCGGTGGCGGTGCTCGATGGCGGGCTGGCGGCCTGGCAACGGGCCGGCCTGCCGGTGACCGCTGCCGAAGAGCGCTGGACGCCGGCCCGGTTCGACGCCCGCCTGGCGGACGACCGGCGCGTCCCGGCCAGCGACGTCGAGGCCCATCTCGGCGAGACCGCCCGCATCCTCGTCGACGCGCGCGCCAATGACCGTTTCCGTGGCGAGAACGAGACGCTGGATCCGGTGGGCGGCCATATCCCCGGCGCCGTGAACCGCTTCTTCCAGGCCAATCTGACCGCCGAGAAGACGTTCAAGCCAGCCACCGCGCTGCGCGACGAGTGGTCGTCCATCGTGGGGGGGCCCGATGCCTCGAACGTGGTGATGTACTGCGGCTCCGGCGTCACCGCCTGCCACAACCTCCTCGCCCTCGAACACGCCGGCCTCCAGGGCGCGCGCCTGTTTCCCGGCTCGTGGAGCGAGTGGTGCGCCGTGCCCGACCGTCCGCGCGCCACCGGCGACTTGTAACGGGGTCTGTCACGGTCAGGAGTTGTAACGGGGTCTGTCACCGTCTCCGCCCGACCCGATCCTTTGGGGGTGGTGACGGTGACAGACCCCGTTACAACTCCTGACCGTGACAGACCCCGTTACAACTCCAACTGCGCCGGCGTCGCCGCTCGTCCCAGGCAACGCGCGGCCGGTGCCAACGTTCCGGCGCGGCGCTCCGTCCAACCTCTCGATTGCCACTAATCGGGAGAACACCATGAATCTTCGTTTCGTTGCCGCCCTGGTCCTGGTCGCGTCCGCTGCCGCTGCCGCCAGCGCCACCGTCTTCGCTGCCGACGACCACCACCGGAGCGATGACGCCCTGCACGCCCACCTGCAGGACATCGCCCGCGACGTGCGGCACGCCGTCCACGACAGCCTGCGCGAGGCGCGACACGAGATCGGCGCGACGATCCGCGAGGTCGCGCGCGAAGTGCGACGCTCGGTGCGGGGATCCCGCGAGCAGGCGGCGCGCGACTGGCAGAGCGACCGCGTCGAGCGCGAAGTGGCCCGGGCACGCGCCCGCGAGGTCCGTGCACGCGCCCGCGAAGTCCGTGAGCACGATCGCGACGTCCGCGAACGCACGCGGACGGAGGAACGCGATGCCCGCGACCGCGAGCGCGCGGCGCGCGCCTTCCGCCAGGTGTCCCCCACCGACGATCCGTGCGCCGACCGCCGCGGCGACCGTGACCGTGGCCACGCCTGCGAGGTCCGCGACACGCGCCTCGGGGCGCCCGGCAGCGCGCTCGCGGTAGACGCGACGCCGAACGGCGGCATCCGCGTCGAGGGCTGGGACCAGCCGGACGTGCTCGTGCGAGCCGTCGTGCAGACGTGGGCCGAGACCGACGCCGAGGCCCAGCAGCTGCTGACCGCCGTGCGCGTCAATGCCGCCGGCGCCCGCGTGACGGCCGAGGGGCCGGCTCGGGAAGACGGCCGGCGCCGGCATGGCTGGTCGGTCAGCTACCGGATCTGGGCGCCCCGCCAGACGGCCCTCGATCTCGTCGCCCGCAACGGCGGGGTCTCTGTCGTCGCCATGCAGGGCGACGCCCGCTTCACGACCACCAACGGCGGCGTGACGCTCGACGATATCGCCGGACACTTCGTGGGCCGCACGTCGAATGGCGGTGTCACCGTCCGTCTCTCCGGGGCACGCTGGGAAGGCGCCGGCCTCGACGTCGAGACGACCAACGGCGGCGTCAACCTGACGCTGCCGCGCGACTACTCCGCCGCCCTCGAGGTCAGCACCGTCAACGGCGGACTGCGCTCCGACTTCCCGGTCGCCCTGCCCGACGGCCGCCCGCGCGACCTCCGCACGACCCTCGGCAGTGGCGGGCCGCTCATCAAGGTGCGCACGGTCAACGGCGGTGTCAGACTGTCGGCGCGCTGAGGCGCGCCCCTCCACTGGGCGCGTGAGACGAGTCGGGGAGGGGTGTCTCCGGGGATGTCCCCGGGGAGATGTCTCCGGGGTCTGTCACCATCGTCAAATGTCTTCGTGACAGACCCCGTTACAATTGGCCGATGGCGCGGATCGTCGGTATCTGGGTGAAGCGGAGCCATGGCGGCGTCATGGACGCGCGCGAGGCCGGGCGGCTGGTCGAGGGACGGGGCCTCGAGGGCAACGCGACCCAGGGCGGCCGCCGCCAGGTCACGATCATGGCGCTCGATCGCTGGCGCGCGCTGACCGCCCACCTGCCGGGTCCGCCCGACCCGGCGATCCGGCGCGCCAACCTGCTGGTCGAGGGCATCGACCTCGAGGACGCGCGCGGGCGCGTGCTGGCGGTGGGCGATGCGCGCGTGCGGATCTTCGGCGAGACCCGGCCCTGTCACCAGATGGACGAAGCCTGCCCGGGCCTGCTGGCGGCGCTCTCCCCGCCGTGGGGCGGCGGGGCGTTCGGCGAGGTGCTGACGGGGGGCGCCATCCACGTCGGCAGCACGGTGGCGTGGGAGCCGGCGACGGCGACGGGCGCCGTCACAGCCCGAAGAACGCCATCCCCAGCCACGACCGGATGATCTCGAGGTGCGGCTTGACGAGGAGCCGATTCGCCGCCGGGGCATCGGGCAACGTCACCTCCGGGACCTGCAGGCTGGTGTCGCGTGCCACCCGCTCCAGGCGACGCTCGAGGTCACGCGCGTCGTAGCGCACCGCGTCGAGACCGGCCGCCTGATACACCCGCAGGCGCACCCACGAGAACTCGTCGCGCGAGAAGCCCGCGGCGTTCATCGCCGCCACCTGCGCACGCCAGGCATCCAGATAGAGATCCGACAGGCCGGTCACGCCGTCCAGCAGTTCGGAGAGCGACGGCACGCGGGCCGGTTCGTCAGGCGCCCGCCGCGTCAGCTCGCGATAGCGGGCGGCAAAGGCCTCGCCGGGCGTGCCGAGCGCCGTGCGCACGGCCTCCTGCACGGTGATGAAGCGCGCCAGTTGATCGGCGGTGAGCTCTCCGGACGACGGCGGCTCGAAGGGATCGGTGTGGACCAGCTCGCGGTCGATGTCGACCGCGTCGCCGAGCCGCGCGACGCCGGCTTTCATGTCGGACACCGTCGTGACGATCGGCTCGACGTAGTTCCAGGCGAGGTAGCCGGTGACGCCGGCGACGGCGCCGAGCAGCAGGAGGCCGGACAGGCATCCCGCCATGAACTGTGTCATGGCGCGATAGTACCAGCGGCGTGCCCCGCGGCGCTCAGACCTCGCCGCGCATCGCCTCGGTCGGGTCGATGGTCGTCGCGCGGCGGGCCGGAATCGCGCTCGCCGCCACCGCCACGAGCACGAGCACCAGGCTGACGACCGCGAGCGTCAGCGGATCGGTCGGCGCCACCCCGTAGAGCAGCGAGCCGAGCGCCCGCGTCAGCGCGTAGGAGGCGACGAGCCCGACACCCAGACCTGCCGCGGCCATCACGAGTCCCTCACGAATCACCGCCCACCGCAGTTCCCCGGGCGCCGCGCCCAGGGCCATGCGAATGCCCAGCTCCCGGGTCCGCCGGGCCACGCTGTAGTTGAGCACGCCGTGCACGCCGACGGCCGCCAGCACGAGCGCCATCGCCGCGAACACCCCGAGCAGCAACGTCGCGAAGCGCTGCTCGCCGATCGACCGGGAGAAGGTGTCGGTCAGCGGCTCCACGCCGAAAACCGCCAGCTGCGGGTCACGGTCGTGAATCACCCGCGTGGCCGACGTCGCGAGCGTCGTCGGGTCGAGCGAGGTCCGGAGCAGCAGCACGCCGGCGCCGGAGGCGGAGGGCGCCTGGCTGAGCGGCACGTAGACGGCAATCGGCGACGGCTCGGTGACGCCCTGGAAGCGCTCGTCACGGGTGATGCCGACGATGGTCCGGTCGACGCCCCAGAACGACACCTGCTCGCCGAGCGGATCGCGGGTGCCGAAGAGGCGTCGGGCCGCCGTCTCGTTGATGAGCACCACCGGCGTTCCCGCCGTCTGGTCGCTCTCGGCCAGCGCCCGGCCCCGGGCCACACTCAGCCCGACCGTGTCGAAGTAGCCGGGCGACACCCGGCGCACCGAGATCTCGGGAAACCGCTCGTCGCGTCGCCCGACGATGCCGAACGAGTTGGTGAAGCCTGGGTCCAGCGGATGGTTGCCGGCGATGGCCGCGGCCGAGACGCCGGGGAGCGCGCGTGCCGCCTCCAGCAGAGCGCGGTTGAAGGCGTGCTGCTCCTTGAAGTCGGGGAAGACGCGGAAGTCGGCCGGGTAGCGCGAGCTCGGCAACTGGAACTCGGCCTTCAGCACGCCGGCCGACGAGAAGCCGGCGTCCACCTGCTGGATCTGCCACAGCGTCTGGATGAGGAGACCGGCGCCGGTGACGAGGACGACCGCCAGCGCCATCTCCGCGACGACGAGTGCCGTGCGCGTGCGCTGTGCCGTCACGCCGCCCGTGGCGCGCCCGCCGCCCTCGGCCGTGAGCGCCGTCTGCGGCTCGACGCCGAGCGCCTGCAGCGCCGGGACCAGGCCGAAGACGATGCCGGCCACGAGCGCCGCCAGCGCGGTGATGCCGAGCACCCGCAGGTCGATCGACACGGAATCGAGGCGCGGCAGGTTGGCCGGCGCCTGCGCCAGGAGCACGCGCAGCACCGCGAACGCCAGGGCCACGCCGGCCAGCGCCCCGGCCGCCGTCATCACCAGCGTCTCGACGACCAGCTGGCGCGCCAGGCGCCACGCGCTCGAGCCGACCGACACGCGGATGGCGAACTCACGGCTGCGCGCGGCGCCCCGCGCGAGCAGCAGGTTGGCCACGTTGACGAGGGCCACGAGCAGGACGAGCGCGACGGCGCCCCACAACACGAGCAGCGCCGGACGGACGGGACCGAACACGACCGACTCGAGCGGCTCGACGAACACGCCGCGGCCGCGGTTCTCGGGAAAGGCCTGCTCGAGATCGGCGGCAATCGCCGCCAGCTCGGTCTGGGCGGCGGCCGCGGTCGCTGACGGCGCCAGGCGGCCCAGCACGAACAGCGGATGTGTCTGGCGCGGCCACTCCTCGACATCGGCCACGAGCGGGGTCCACACGTCGACGCCGACCCGCAACCCGCGATCCGCGAACGACCGGGCGTAGGCGGCCGACCCGAGCACCTGGTGGATGCCGAAGTCCGAGCCGTCCGCCACCACCCCGACGATCTCGTGCGGCAGGTCGTCGAGGTCGATCGTCTGGCCGACGATGTCGAGGCGCCGCTCGAACAGCCGGGCCCACAAGGCCTCGCTGATGACGGCGACCCGCTCCCGGCCCGGCTGCTCGTCGCCGGCACCGAACACGCGGCCGAGCCGCGTGGTCACGCCGACGAGCGGCAGGAACGACGACGACACCTGCAGCGAGGCCAGCCGGATCGGATCGCCCGCCGGCGGCGTCAGGTTCCGCTCGGTCGCCATGAAGGCGGCCAGGGACTGGAACTGACGGGTGCGGGCGCGGAAGTCGAGGTAGTCGGGCAGCGAGGCCGGTTCGCGCGTGGTGCCCGAGCCGCGGTCGGTCTCCCACACCATCATCACGCGGGCGGCATCCTCGATCGGCGTCCGCCTGAGCAGCACGCTGTCGACCACGCTGAAGACGGCCGCATTGAGGCCGATGCCGAGACCGAGGCTCAGCACGGCGGCCACGGCGAAGAGCGGCTGCGTGCGAAACTGGCGCAGCGCGAAGCGCAGGTCGGACAGAAGTCCTGTCATGTCACCCCACCCGGCGACTTAGATGGGCGGCCCGGTCAAAGGGTTGTGCCCGCCAGGAAGGCCATGCTACCCCGTCCGGAGGGCCGCCGGCCGGCCGTCAGTGCCGCAGCGCCACCATCGGATCGACGCGCGAGGCCCGCCGTGCAGGTATCGCCGCCGCCGCCAGGCCGGTGGCCAGCAGCAGCGCCGCCACGGCCAGGAACACGCGCGGGTCGGTGGCGCTGACCTGGAAGAACATCAGGCGCATGGCGCTCGCCAGCGCCACGGCGAGGCCGACGCCGAGGGCCACGCCGACGGCCACCTGCGAGGCGCCCTGCCGCAGCACCATCCACAGCACGTCGGCCCGTTCGGCGCCCATGGCCAGGCGCACGCCGATCTCCTGCGTGCGCTTGCTGACCGAGAACGCCATCACGCCGTAGAGGCCGACGGTGGCGAGGAACAACGCCGCCAGTCCGAAGACCGTGAACAGGGTGCCGAACACGCGCCAGGCCCAGGTGCTGTCGTCGAGCAGGCGCTGCACGGTCACGACGTTGTAGATCGGCAGGTTGCGGTCCAGACCGGAGACGGTCTGCCGCACCGCGCTCGTGAGCGCCAGCGGATCGCCCGCCGCGTGGACCAGGACACTCACCGACTGGCTCGGCCGCTGCGCGAGCGGCAGGTAGAGATGCTGCAGAAGGGACTCGCCGGGATCGATGTCGGCCACGTCCTGCACGATGCCGACGATGGTGTGCCACTCGCCCGATTCACTGCTGAACGTCCGCACCTGGCGGCCGAGGGCGCCCTCGGGGAAGAAGCGGCGCTGGAACTCCTCGTTGACGACGGCCACCTTCGGTGCCTCGGCCCCGTCAGCCGCCGTGAACACGCGCCCCTGGCGCGGGCTCATGCGCAGCACCTCGAAGAAGCCATCGGACACACTCGTGACCTTGGCCCGCGGGTAGTCGCGTTCGTCGGGAAAGGCCTGGCCCGGCAGCACGACCGCGATCTCGGGGGCGGTCGGCGGACTGGAGGTGGCCAGTGCCGCCCGGACCACGCCCGGCACGGCGCTGACGCCGTCGCGCAGCCGCTCGGCGAAACGCGCACGGCTGGGTCCATCGGGATACTCGGTGGCCGGCAGCGTGAGGCGCGCGGTCAGGACATCTCGCGTGGCGATCCCCGGATCGAACGCGGTGACGTTGCGGATGCTCTGGACGACCAGGCCCGAGACGACCAGCAGCGCGAACGACAGGGCGACCTCGCCGGTGACGAGCGTGCGCGAGAGGCGGCCGATACGGAGACTGGTGGTGCCGCGGCCTTCGTCGTTCAGCAGCGGCGCGACATCGCCGCGCGAGGCACGCAGGGCCGGCACCAGCCCGGCGACGACGGTCGCGAGCCCGGTGATGGCCGTGACGAAGCCGAGCACCACGCCATCGAGTCGCACGTCGATCCAGAAGGGCGGACTGGTGTCGGTGATGCCACGGTTGAACATCTCGGCGCCGGCCCAGGCGATGGCGACGCCGAGGGCGGCGCCAATCAGGGCCAGCAGCAGGACCTCGACCAGGGTCTGCCGGACGATCTGCGAGCGCAGGGCCCCGAGCGCGGTACGCACGGCCACCTCGCGCGTCCGGTCGGCCGCCCGCGCCAGGACCAGGTTGGCGACGTTGACGCAGGCGATGACCAGCACCAGCAGCACCGCCGCCAGCATGACGCTCAGCAGGGTCACGACCTCGGCGCCGATGAACTCCTCGACATAGGGCTTCACCTCCACGGTGAGGCCGTCGCGACGCCGGGGATCGTCCGCCGCCACCTGCGCGGCAATCGTCGCCAGCTCGGCCGAGGCCTGATCGCGGGTGACGCCGTCGCGCAGACGGCCGATGACCTCGACGGTGGGCCGCGTGTCCTTGCCCTCGAGGGCCGCGTTCACGGACAGGGCCATCCACAGCTCCTGCACCACGGGGTAGGCGAAACCCGGCGCCATCACGCCAATCACCGTCATCGCCGTGCCGTTCACGCGCAACGACTGTCCCAGCGCGTCGGGCCGGCCCTGGAGGCGGTCGCGCCACAGCCGATCGCTGACGATGACGACCGGCTCGGCGCCCGGTGCCCCGTCCGCATCACGGAAGTCGCGACCGAGCGTGGGCGTCGTTCTGAGCATCCGGAACGTGTCCGGCGTGATCCAGGCGCCGCGATACCGTTCGGGCGTGCCGTCGGGCCCGACCACGTTGGCGCTCGTCATGTAGCACGCCGTCAGGTACTCGAAGCTCGACTGGCGCTCGCGCCAGGCCGCGAACTCCCACTGCGTGGCATCGAGGTCGTCGCTCCCGGCGATGTCGAACGGAGCGGCGTGGAGGATGCGCTCGGATGCCTCGAACGGCAGGCCGCGCAGGACCGCCCCGTTCAGGATGCTGAACATCAGCGTGGTCAGGCCGATCCCGAAGGCGAGCGCCACGACGGCCAGGAGGGAGGTCATCGGCTGGCGGCCGATCATGCGGAAGGCGAGCCGAAGGTCGGACATGGGCTGCGATACGCACATCACCGGACGGTTGTTCCTCGCCGCGGACGGCCGCCCGGTCGGCTACAGTAGAGCGATGAGCATGTCAGTCCGTTTCGTTCGCACCGTCGCCCTCGCGGCCGCCCTGGCCGCCGTGCTCACGCCGACCCCGGCCTCGGCCGACCTGCGGGCCACCGCCTTTGCCGGCGCCACCCGCATCAACGACACCAACAAGGGCACCTACGGGGCCGCCGTCACCTTCGGGGGCCTGCTCGGCATCGAGTTCGACGCCTCGCGCATTGCGCTCGGCAGCCTCGACAACATCGACTTCGTCGACGTCAAGGCCAACGTCACGACCTACATGGGCAATCTCGTGCTGCGCGCACCGACCGGCCCGATCCAGCCCTACGCGTCGGCCGGTGTCGGCGTGGTGCGGGTCACCGGCGACGTCAACGTGCCGTTCGTCGGCAGCCTGGTGAGTGCCAGCGCCCAGGACGTGGCGTGGAACCTGGGCGGCGGCGTCTACATCCTGCCGACGCCGACCTTCGGCCTGCGCGCCGACGTGCGCCGCTTCCAGACCGGCGACGTGTCGTGGGACGACATCACGGGCCTGGGCGATCTGCCGCTGCCGAAGTTCGACTTCTGGCGGGCGACGGCCGGCGTCACGATCAAGTTCTGACCCCGCCTCCCCGCCTCCGCCTCCCGATTACTCCAGGTTGTCGATCGGCACCGGCGCCAGCGTGTCGGCCGGCGTGAAGCCGAAGACCTTGCCGTAGAAGTAGAGCTCCGACTCGAGGGCGCGCACGATGTTCTCCGCCTTGCGGAACCCATGCTGCTCGCCTTCGAAGGTCACGTAGGAGACCGGCAGGCCCTTCTTCCGTACGGCGTCGGCCATCATCTCCGACTGCTGCGGCGGCACGACCTTGTCGTCGAGGCCCTGCAGCAGGATCAGCGCGCAGTTCAGACGGTCCACGAAGTGGATGGGCGAGCGGTCGCGATAGGTGGCCTGCATCGCCGGATACGGTCCCACCAGCGAGTCCATGTAGCGGGACTCGAACTTGTGCGTGTCGGTGGCCAGCACTTCGAGGTCGCTGATGCCGTAGTAGCTGGCGCCGGCCTTGAACGTGTCGTGGAAGGCGAGCGCGGCCAGCGTCGTGTAGCCGCCGGCGCTGCCACCGCGGGTGATGAGGCGCGCCGGGTCGGCCTTGCCCGCCGCCACCAGGTAGTTGGCGGCGTTGACGGCATCCCGCACGTCCACGATCCCCCACTGCCCGTTGAGGCGGCGGCGATAGGCGCGGCCGTAGCCGGTGCTGCCGCCGTAGTTCACGTCGACGACCGCGAAGCCACGCGTCGTCCAGAACTGCACCTCGGAATCGAAGACCGCGTCGGTCGCCCCGGTCGGCCCGCCGTGGCTGAGCACGAGCAGCGGCGGCAGCGTGCCGGCCGGCGCCGTGAACCCCGGGTTGGTCGGCGGGTAGTAGAAGGCGTGGGTCTCCTGGCCGGCGCTGTCGAAGGTCACCGCTTCGGGCGCCGCCACGAAGGCCGCGTCAAGGGTGTCCTGGCGCGATCGCCGCAGGATCTCGGCTTCGACACCGGCGAAGCTGACCCGCGTCACGGCCGGACCCTCGGTGGATGAGCCGCCCACGAAGTAGGCCTCGCGCGAGGTGGCCACCAGCGATTCCAGCGGATCGAGCGTCAGGTCGAGCGGCTCCATCCGCCGCGGCTCGAGCGACAGCAGGCCCATGCGCCAGCGTCCCTGCTCGGTCCACGTCGCCACCAGCCGGGTGGCCGACTGGAAGGCGTAGGTCGTCATGCCGAAGGACCACTGCGGCTTGCCGAAGTCAGCCTCCATGGGATGGATCGGCTCGACGGCGCTGCCCCGCTGCCGGTAGAGATTCCACCAGCCCGTACGGTCCGACACGAAGAAGAGCACGCCATCGGGCGACCATGACGGCTGGAACACCGATTCGTCGGCGCCGCCGGCGACCAGCGTCGGCGTCAGCGGCCGGCCCGCGGCGTCGAGGTCGGCCACGTAGAGCGCGGTGCCGTCCCACGGCATGTTGGGATGGCTCCACTGCAGCCACGCCAGGCGCCGGCCGTCGGGGCTGAGGATCGGATCGGAGTAGAAGTCCGCGCCCGACGCCAGGACGGTGCCCGCCGAGGGCGCCCCGCCGCCCAGGGGCACGGCGACGATCGCCGCAGGCGGCTGACCGTCGCCGCCGGTGTGGTCCTCGCGCACGCACAGCAGACGGCTGCGCGCGGCATCGACGCGGCACTGCGCGTAGAAGTAGCCCTCGGGCGTGAGGGCCTCTTGCGGCCGGCCGGCGGCGAACGCGTAGAGCTTCTGATCGGCGAAGTTCGAGGCATAGACGACGCCCCGGTGCACGGTGTAGGCGGCACCGCCGTACTCGTGCACCCGGCTGCGCACGTTGAAGTCGCGCGGCGAGACGTCGACCGGCGGCGCCCCCGCCCGCTTGCGCACGAGCACGTTGCGTCCGCCTTCCGAGGCGCGGCCTTCGAGCCAGTAGAGATCGTCGCCGTCGACCACGATCTGCCCGAGCCTGAGCGCGCCGGCCGTGGCCCGCGCCGCCGTGAGCGGCGAGGCCCAGGCGCCGTAGGGCGCTTCTGCCGGGGCCGGCCCGCTGGTTGTCGTCGTGTCGTTGCCGCACCCCACCGCCATGGTCAGAACCCCCACCGCCGCCGCGCATCGCATGGCAGACATCTGGGCATCTTACTTGCGGAGCCGTGGCGGCACCCGGGCTTCCGCGCGTGGGTCCTGGCGCCTGTTCCCGGTTCCTCGTGCCGTGCAGTTATAGTGTCGGCGTGGCGAAGCTGGGCGTGGTCGTGCCGGTCTACCGGGGAGAAGCAACACTCGAGGAGCTGCACCGGCGGCTCACCGAGACCCTGGCGGCGCTGACCGAGGACTGGCAGATCGTCTACGTGGACGACGGCAGCCCCGACCGGTCGTGGCCGATCGTGGAGGCCCTGGCCGCGCAGTCACCGCGCGTGACGGCCTTGCGCCTGATCCGCAACTACGGCGAACACGTGGCCATCACGGCCGGACTCGACCACGTGGATGCCGACTACGTGGCGATCATCGCCTGCGATCTGCAGGACGATCCGGCGGCCCTGCCGGCGCTCGTCGCAGCAGCCGAGACGACCGGGGCGGACCTCGTGCTGACGCGCCGGCTGCGTCGTCAGGACGCCCTCGTCAAACGCACGCTCGCCCGTCTCTTCTATGCCTTCGTGCTGGTGTTCGCCAAGGTGCACTACGACCATCGCGTCGGCAACTACCGCCTGCTGTCACGCCGCGCCGTCACGCTCTTCTGCCAGTACCGCGAACGCACCCGCAACGCCAACGCCATCATGGCGATCATGGGCGTGCCGACGACCACCGTGGACGTCCAGCACCACGCGCGGGCCGGCGGCACCAGCGGCTACTCGCTCTACCGGTCGGCGCGGATGGCCTTCCACGTCCTGGTCGGCTACTCGGAAGTGCCGCTGCAGCTCGTCGTGATGCTCGGCGTCACCATCACGACCGTCGCCGCGATCGTGCTGGCCCGTGCCGCCGTCACCGCGCCGCACCCGGACCAGGCGGTACAGGCCATCCACATGGCGACCGCGCTGCTCGTGCTGATCGGCGGCCTCATCATCCTCGCCATCGGCACCGTCGGTGTCTACCTGACCAAGAGCTTCGTCGAGACGATGAAGCGTCCCTTGTACTTCGTCGCCGACCGAAAGGGGCTGCCGACATGACCCGTTGCGCCATCCGCTCGTGCGCCGTCGTCCTCGCGCTGGCCGTCTCCGCCTCGCCGCTGGCCGCGCAGGCGCTGCCCACGGCGGCCTCACCCGAAGCGGTGGGGCTGTCGAGCGACCGCCTGGGCCGGCTCACGCGCGTCCTGAAGGACGCCGTCGACGCCCGCCATGTCGCCGGCACGGTCACGATGGTGGTGCGCGACGGCAAGGTCGCCTACCTGGAAGCCGTGGGCGTCAGGGACATCGCCACCGGCGCCGCCATGTCGCCCGACACCATCTTCCGCATCGCCTCGATGACCAAGGCGGTCGTCAGCGTCGGCATCATGATGCTGGTCGAGGAAGGCCGCCTCGCGATCGCCGATCCGGTGTCGCGCTACATCCCGGCCTTCGCGAAGACGACGGTGCTCGGCACGCTCAACGGACGGGTCGCCGTCGTGCCGGCCACCCGCGCCATCACCATCCGCGACCTGCTCACCCACACCGCCGGCATTTCGTATGGCATGGGGGCGCTCGAGCCGTACTACTCGCGGGCCGGCTTCACGCAGTGGTACTTCGCCGACAGGCGCGAGCCGATGACGCCGTGGATCGACAAGCTCGCGACGCTGCCCTTCGACGCCCAGCCCGGCGAGCGCTGGGTCTACGGCTACAACACCGACATCCTCGGCAACGTCATCGAGCGCATCACCGGCCAGACGCTGGCCGCCTTCATCGAGGAGCGGATCGCCACGCCGCTCAAGATGGTCGACACCGCGTTCTTCCTGCCGGCCGGCAAGGAGACGCGACTTGCCGCCGTCCACGTCGTGGGTCCGGACGGCACCATCACCCGCGCCGAAGACGGCCACGCCGGGCAGAGCGCGGTGCCGCATTCGGGACAGGGCGCCTACGTGCAGGGGCCGCGGGCCGCCTTCTCTGGCGGCGCCGGCCTGCTCTCGACCGCGCAGGACTACGCCCGGTTCATGCAGATGATGATGAATGGCGGCGAGCTCGACGGCGTGCGCCTGCTCAGCCCCACCACCGTGACGCTCATGACCTCGAACCACGTCGGCACGCTGTACCAGAACGGCGCGCTCGGCTGGGGCCTCGGCTTCGAAGTGGTCGAGCAGACCGGCCGCGCCCCGCGCTACGGCGGCAGCGGCGAGTTCTCGTGGAGCGGCGCCTACAGCACCACCTACTGGGCCGATCCGGCCGAGAAGCTGGTCGTCGTCTATCTGAGCCAGCTGCTGCCGGCGGGCGTGACCACCCCCACGAGCCGCGTGCGGACGCTGGTCAATCAGGCCATCATCGGCCCGCCGGAACCGGTGGGCACGCCGGTGCCCGCGACGGCGCCCGCCACGGCCCGGCAGGGCATCGACCTGTCGTCCGCGACCGATAAGGACGCCGCGGCCATCGCCCGCGACTACCAGGTCGTGCGCGACGTGCGTTACGGCCCGGACAATCGGCAGGTGATGGATCTGCATCTGGCGAAGGATGTCTCTGGTCTCGGCTCCAGCACCTTCACGATCGTGTTCCTGCACGGCGGCGGGTTCTCCTTCGGCAACAAGTCCGACAACACGCGCTACATCACGCCCTTCCTGCGGAAGGGGCTGAACGTCGTCAACATGAGCTACCGGGTCGGGCAGGGCGTCGCGATCGCGACCGAGGATCTCACCCTGGCGCTGAACCACCTGGCGGCGACGGCCGACACTCACCGTCTGCGCCTGGACCGAGTCGTCGTCGGCGGTTTCTCGGCCGGCGGGCAGATCGCCAGCACCGTGGCCCTGGCGCGGCAGCGCGCCGCCTACCCGTTCCCGCTGGCCGCCGGCATCGGCTTTGCGGCCATCCTCAACTTCTCCGGCCCGGTCGACGGGCTGGAGGTCGTCGAGAAGGTATTTCTCGACTACCCGACTGAAGACTTCAAGGCCATCGGCCGGAATCTCTACCCCTCGGGCGGCCGATTCACCCGCGACGAGATGCTGCGTCTGTTCACGCCGATCACCGTACTTCGATGAGACGGCGCCGCCGTATTTCCTGTCGCACGGCGGGCGCGACGACCAGATCCCGGCGTCGACCTTCGAGCGCTTCAAGGCCAGGCTCGCGACCTCCAATGTCCGTCATCACGTCGCGTTCTACCCAGAAGCCGGACACAGCAAGAACGCCGAGCAGCTTCGGGAGACGTTCATCGACGTGTTCCGGTTTCTGGATGCCCTGCCGCGCTGACGCCGATGCCGCCCGCCGGGGCCTCCGCGCGTGCTGACGCCGCTGCCTGACCCGGTCGTCGTGACCTTCGCGGCGCTGGCTGTCGCGATGGTGGCGTTGTGGGCGCCGCGTGTCTGGGCCTCGCCGCACGCCCGCTCGCTGTGGGTGGCGCCGTTCGGCATCGCGCTGCTGCTGGCCCAGTCCACCGGCATCGTCGAGACACGCGGCCTGATCGCGCTCTTCGTGCTCATCACCGTCACCCGCGCCGGGCATCACGCCCCGGACGGGCCGCTGCGCGGCTTCGCCCTCGCCGTGATGCTGGCTCTCGGCGCCGGCCTGCTCCTGCATGCGGTACCCGGCTTCGACAATCCGCGCCTGCTCGACGGCGTGCGGCTCAGCCCCGACTCGGCGCCGTACACGAAGTACCTGAACTTCGACAAAGGCGTGCTGGGACTGTTCCTGCTGGGACTCTATGCGCCGAAGCGCGACGCTGGCGCGATCGCCTGCCGGCACCTGGTCCGCCGCGTTCTGGCGCTTTGGCGTCATCGCCGCCGTGGTGATGCTGCTGGCCGTGGCCGCCGGCTACGCGCGCTGGGATCCGAAGCTGCCCTCGTGGTGGACAGCGTGGCTGGCCAGCATGCTGTTCTTCACGGCCCTGCCGGAGGAGGCCGTCTTCCGCCATGTCGTCCAGGGCGGCCTGCAGGCGTGGCTGGGCCCGTCGCAGCGAGCACGCTGGACGGCGCTCGGGGCCGGAGCGGCCCTGTTCGGCCTGGCGCACATCGGCGGCGGCGGGATCTACGTGCTGCTGGCCACGGTCGCGGGTCTCGGCTACGGCCTCGTCTACGCCATCACCGGCTCGGTCATGGCCGCCGCGGTGGCGCACACCGGACTGAACCTGCTGCACCTTCTGTTCTTCACCTATCCCGCACTGCAGACCGCGACGCCCCTCTGACCGCGGATGCCCGTCTGACCGCCCACCCGGACCGTCCGTCCGACGGCCGGCGGGGCCGCGGACGGTGGCCGTATACTCGCGCCATGCTGCCCGCCCGTCTCTCCCGCCGCCTGTTTCTCGGCGTGTCCGCCCTGGCCCTCGCGGCGACCGTGCTCACCGCGCGACAGCCGGCGGCGCCTGCGGTCAATCCCGCCGCGGCCTTCGACGTCCGCGACGAGATGATCCCGATGCGCGACGGCGTCAAGCTGTTCACGAAGATTTTCACGCCGAAGGATCAGACCGGCCCGCTGCCCTTCGTCTTCCGCCGCACGCCCTACGGCATCGACGGCGCGGCCGGCTCCTTCACCCGCTACTACAAGGCGCTGGCCGACGAGGGCTACATCTTCGTGTTCCAGGACATCCGCGGAAAGTTCAAGTCCGAGGGCGAGTTCGTGATGCAGCGCCCGGCCCGCGCGCCCGGCGACACGACCAGCCTCGACGAGGGCACCGACACCTACGACACCATCGAGTGGCTGCTCAAGAACGTGCCGCAGCACAACGGCCGCGTCGGCATGCTCGGCGTGAGCTACGACGGCTGGACGACCATCATGGGCGCCATCGAGCCGCACCCGGCCCTCAAGGCGATCTCGCCGCAGGCCTCGCCCGCCGACATGTGGCTGGGCGACGACTTCCATCACAACGGCGCCTTCCGCCTGAGCTACGCCTTCGAATACGCCACGATGATGGAGACCGGCAAGGACGTGAAGAACTTCGAGTTCGATCGCTACGACACCTTCGACTGGTATCTGTCGCTCGGCCCGCTCAGCGCCGTCAACCGCAAGTACCTGCGGGAGTCGATTCCGACCTGGAACGACTACGTCCGCCATCCCGACTACGACTCGTTCTGGAAGCGGCAGACGCTCGTGCCGCACATCCGCTCGGTCAAGGTGCCGACGCTGAACGTGGCCGGCTGGTGGGATCAGGAAGACTTCTACGGGCCGCTCACCATCTACGAGGCGCTGGAGAAGCACGACACGGCCGAACCTCAACTACCTGGTGGTCGGTCCGTGGAATCACGGCGGCTGGACGCGGCGACGGCACGGCGCTCGGCGCCGATTCCGTTCGGCAGCGACACCGCGGCCTACTTCCGCGACGACGTGCAGGCGCCGTTCTTCGCCTACTTCCTCAAGGAC
Organism: uncultured Acidobacteriota bacterium; assembly: GCA_963807405.1. Lineage (GTDB taxonomy): Bacteria > Acidobacteriota > Vicinamibacteria > Vicinamibacterales > UBA2999 > CADEFD01. Next base: position 452,619 of record CAWEBU010000003.1, read on the forward strand.
AAGGGCACGCGCGACTTCCCGGAGGCGCTCACCTTCGAGGCCGGCACCAACCAGTGGCGCCGCTGGGACCAGTGGCCGCCAGCGCGGCAGACCGAGACCGTCGGCCTCTACTTCGGCGCCGACGAAGCGCTGCGCATCGGCACGCCGCCGGCTGCCGGCGTCACCGGCTCCGACAGCTTCGTCTCCGATCCCGCGCATCCGGTGCCCTATCGCCAGCGCCCGATCCAGCCCACCTACTTCCCCGGCGGCTCGAAGTGGTCGACGTGGCTGGTCGAGGATCAGCGCTTCGTGGACGACCGTGCCGACGTCCTGAGCTGGGAGACGGCGCCGCTCACCGCCGACATGACGATTGCCGGCGAGGTGGTGGCGAAACTGTTCGCGTCGACGACCGGCACCGACGCCGACTGGATCGTCAAGCTGATCGACGTCTATCCCGAGCACCATCCCGAGAACTGGAGCCTGGCCGGCTATCAGCTGATGGTGTCGAACGAGGTGTTCCGCGGCCGCTACCGCCAGGGCTTCGAGACGCCGGCGCCGATTCCGGCCGGACGGGTCCAGGACTACACCTTCAGCCTGCACACGCAGAACTACACGTTCAAGGCCGGCCACCGCGTGATGGTGCAGGTGCAGAGCACGTGGTTCCCGCTCATCGACCGCAACCCGCAGACCTTCACGAAGAGCATCTTCGATGCCGAGGAACGCGACTTCGTGACGGCGACCCACCGCGTCCACCGCAGCGCCGCGCTACCCGTCGCGCGTCGAGGTGCCGGTCGTCCGCCACTGACGCGGCTGGCGCGGCCTCGCCAGCCGCGGTGCCGCCGGCAACGGCAGCGGCCGGTCTACGCGCGGTCCGCGATCACCGTGAGGCCGCCCACGGTCAGCACGATGCAGGCGCCCGGGAAGAGCGCCAGCCACGGCTCGGTGGTCATCGCCGACTGCGCCTGATAGAGCATGCTGCCCCAGGTGGCGGAGGGCGGCTGCACGCCGACGCCGAAGAAGCTGAGCGCCGATTCAACCAGGATGGCGCGTCCGACGGCCAGCACCGCGGCGGTGCGGATGGCGCCGGCGGCATTGCGCAGCACGTGCCGCCACACCACGCGCACGTGGCTGGCGCCGGCCGCCATCGCCGCCGTGACGTAGTCGCTGCCGGCCAGTCCGCGCACGGCGGCCCGGGTGACGCGGGCGGTCTCCATCCACCCGACGGCGCCCACCAGCAGCACGAGCGCCGGCACCCCCGGCTGCAGCGTGGCGGCGGCCACCATCAGCAGCAGCAGCCGCGGCATCGAGAGCACGGCGTCGGTCGTGCGCATCAGCACGGCGTCGAGCCAGCCGCCGACGTAACCGGCGGCGGCGCCCACCGCCACGCCGACGCTGACGGCCACGAAGGCCGAGAGCAGGCCGATGGCAATCGATACGCGCCCGCCGAAGAGCGCGCGGCTGAAGACATCGCGGCCGAGGTCGTCGGTGCCGAACCAGTGCGCCAGCGACGGCGCCTCGCGGCGGTTCGCCAGGTCGAGCGCGTCCGGCGCGTAGGGCGCCAGCAAGCGGCGCCACGAGAGCCGCCAGCGCCAGCACGGCCAGGAACACGGCTGCCCTTCTTCATGGCCGCACCCGCGGATCGAGCCATGCGTGCAGCAGGTCGGCCACCAGATTGAAGACGATGACGGCCACCGAGCTGGCCATCAGGAGCGCCATCAGCACCGTGTAGTCACGACGGCCGAGCGCCTCGGTGAACAGGCTGCCGACACCGGGCCACGCAAACACGCTCTCGGTCACGACCGCCCCCGGCACGAGCAGCGCGGCGTCGAGCAGGACGACCGTGGCCACCGGCGCCAGCGCGTTCGGCAGGGCGTGCCGCAGCAGCCGGGCGCGCGCGGGCAGGCCGCGGGCGCCAGCGGCGGCGACGAAGGGCGAGCCCAGGACATCGACCATCGACGCACGCAGGTAGCGCATCCACGCGGCGGCGTGCACGAAGGCGAGCACCGCCGCCGGCATGACCAGGAACGACAGGCGCACCAGCCAGCTCCCATCGGTGGCGCGCCCGGACGACGGCAGCCAGCCGAGGCCGATGGCGAAGACGAGCTGCAGCACCAGGCCGAGCCAGAACACCGGCAGCGACACCCCGACCGCCGCCACGCCCGACAGCGTGCGGTCGACCAGCGTCCCCCGGCGCACGGCCGCCACGAGGCCGGCGGGGAGCGCGGCCGCCACCGCCAGCACGAAGGAGGCGAACAGCAGTTCGGCCGTCGCCGGCAGCCGCTCGAGCACGCGCTCCAGCACGGGACGGCCGTCGCTGAAGCTGTAGCCCCAGTCGCCGGTGACGAAGGCGCCGAGCCAGCTCAGGTACTGCACCCACAGCGGCCGGTCGAGGCCGAGCGCGCGCCGCAGGCGCTCGAGGTCCTCGGGCCGGACGCCGGGATTCGACGAGGTAGACCTCGAGCGGCCCGCCCGGCACGAGTTGCAGCAGCCCGAAGGCGATGGCCGAGACGATGAGGAGCAGCGGCACCGCTTCGACGATCCGGCGCAGGGCCAGACGCGCGAGCGGCCCTACTGAAGCGTCCACTCGTGCACGTTCCAGAACGGCCCGGTGTTGGTGGGATTGCCGGTGAAGCCTTGCAGGCGGGCCGGCACGGCGTCGAGCTTGGTCACGCCGTAGAGCGGGATCTCGATGGCCAGCTCGGCGATCGCGCTGCCTGCGCCTCGCCCAGGATGCGGCGCGCGCTCGCTCTGACCGACCGTGCGATCGGCGGCGTAGACGAGCCTGGTCAGCGCGTCGTCGGTGACGTAGTTGATGTTGCGGCCGCGCGGCGGCATGCGGTCCGCGGCGAAGAACAGCGTCAGCTCCGGATCGGCCGGCAGCTGCCACCAGTGCAGCATCGCGTCGAAGTTCCCCTCGAACCACAGCTTGCTGATGCTGGTGCCGTCGATGGAGCTGCACGGCGGCGTCGACGCCGACGTCGCTGAACTGCCGCTGCAGCACCTGCGCCACGTTCTCGCGCACGGCGAAGCCGGCCTGCGTGATGAGCGTGAAGGCGAAGCGCCGGCCGTCCTTCTCGCGGATGCCGTCGCCGTTCGCGTCCTTCCAGCCGGCCTCGTCGAGCAGTGCCGCGCACGCGCCGGGTCGAAGGCGTAATGGCGGACGTCCGGGTTGTAGGCCCACGACACCGGCTGCATCGGGCCGTCGGTCACCGGCGCCAGCCCGTCGAGGATCGTGCGTCGACGATCAGCTCGCGGTCGATGGCGTGGATCAGCGCCCGCCGCACCCGCACGTCGGCGAAGGCCGGGAAACGCCCGCTGGTTGAGCGTGACGTGCTCGTAGCCGTTGCCGTCGATGCGGTGCACGGACACGCCGGGAATCGCCGCCACCTCGCGGTACTTGTCCCACGGGAACATCGACGACCATGTGCACTTCGCCGCTCTTCAGCTGGTTGATGCGGGTGTTGGTGTTGGCGATGAAGCGGAAGGTCAGCGTCTTGATGGCACGCCGGCGTGCCCGCCAGTAGTCGGCCACGCGCTCGAGCCGGATGTACTCGCCCGCTCTTCCACTCCGCCACCCGGTACGGGCCGGTGCCGAGCGGGCGCGCGGTTGTAGTCGTTGGCGGTGTCGATGTCGCGGCCCTCGAGCACGTGCTTCGGCAGCGTGCCGCGGACGAACTGCAGCTGGTAGGGCGCGTAGACCTCCGGTAGTGCACGCACCGCCGTCAGCGGGTCCGGCGTGTCGACCGACGTGATGCGGTCGAAGCCGTCGGTGCTCTCCGGGTTGTAGGCCGGGCTGTTGATGGCCTCGACGGTGAACTTCACGTCGGCCGAGGTGTGCGGCATGCCGTCGTGCCACTTCACGCTCGGGCCGCAGCTTCCAGGTGACGTCCATGCCGCCGTCGGGCCGCAACGTCGACGCCGCCGTTCTCGAGCGTCGGGACCTCGGCCGCCAGCAGCGGCACGATCTCCATCTTCTCGTCGGTGGTCACGAGGCCTTCGACGACGCAGGTCTCGATGTCTTCGAGGATGTGCGTGCTGAAGCGGTTGAGCGTGTCGGGCTCGCGGTCGTAGCCCGACGACCAGCCGATCGTTGGCGCCGGCCCGCCGCCCCGGCGGCCTGCCGGCCCGCTGGTCCGCTCGTGGACGAGCCGCCGCCACACCCGCCGGTGGCCACGGCGGCCGCCAGCACCACTGCCAAGTGCCGCCGCGCGTCATCGACGCGCTCTCCTCGTCCAGCATCAGCCTGGCGATCAGCGCCACCGGAATCGCGCCGTAGCCGAGCACGCGGTCGTGGAAGCGCGCGCAGCGAGAACGCCGCGCCCTGGCGCGCCGCACAGCGTCGACGCGCAGACCGGTGCAGCCCGCGCGTGCCCAGCCAGTACATCACGGCCGTGCCGGGATACATGCAGTTCTTCACCGCCTCGGCCCGCGCCGCGGCCGGCGCCATGCGCGCCCGCGTCTGCGTAGAGGCCGGCCGCCTCGTCGGCACGTCATCGCGCCCGTGTGCAAGCGACAGATCGACCACCGCCCGCGCCGCGATGCGGACGCGCGTGTGCTGCTGCGCGATCTGCTCGAGCGGCGTGAGGAAGCCGATCTCCTCCATCAGATCGCACGACGTAGCAGGCCCAGCCCTCGGCCAGCGTGCCGCCCGGGAACATGGCGATGCGGCAGGCGCCGTCGACCGCCGCCACCTGTCCGATCCGCGAACGCCGCCGTGTAGGCGTGCTAGTTCTGCACGTGATGTCCGATGGCGCCGTGGTGCACCACGTGGTTGAGCGTGATGACGCTGTCGTTGCCGCCCGCAGCCGCGCCTCGAGCGCGTCGCCGCTCCAGCCCGTCGAGCGGCGGCACGACGTAGTCGAAGGTGCCGAACGGATCGAACGGCGCCGGCGAGCGGTAGAACAGGTAGTAGAGGTGCGGCGCCGCGTCGCGGGTGTGCGCGGGAATCGGCACGTAGCGCATCGGCGCCGTCCGGCCAGGTGACGAGATCGACGTCGCTGCGCGGCCTGCCGGCAGGCCTGCCACTTCTCGTCGAAGCGCGCCAGATAGTCCTCGGCGGTGCGGATGCTGGGCCGCCAGCAGCTCCTGCACGGCGGCCCAGCCGCCATGCGGACGCGCCAGCGCGTCGAGGCGCGAGCGTGCGCCTCGTCGAGCGCCGCGGTGGCCTCGGCGAGCAGCTCCGGGAGCGGCGTGGTCACGCCGTGGCCGCGCGTGAGCGAGCAGCGCCAGGAGTTCGCCGCCGACGCTGCTCGCGCGGCGCCGCGGGCAGCGCCGCCACCAGCGCCACGAAGCGGCCGAGCGCGTCGGCGGCGCGCGCGGCGGCGGCCCGCCACGGGCCGGCGTCGCCGTAGCCGGCGGACCCGGCCACCGTCGTCGACCCAGGCCGGCAGCGCGTCCTCGAAGCAGCGCCATCGCCGGCACGCGCTTCGCGCACCGCCTTGTCGCGCCAGTCGAGCCGGCGCCTCGCGCAGCGTCGTCGGCGGCGGCTGCCAGGAAGCCGGGCACCGCGTCGAGCCGCTGGCGGCGCGGACTCGAGACGCTGCGCGAGCGGCGCGAAGTCACGGGTCACGAGCGACAGCACCGCGAACATCGCTTCGCCGGTCCACAACGTGGGATTGCGGTGGAGGAAGTGGCCGCTCTCGTGCTCGGCGAGCGCGATCTCGAGCGTGCGCGTCGGCCAGCGCCAGGTCGACCTCGACGTCGGGAACGCCGTGACGGCGTCGTCGGGCACGCGGCCGGCGGCGTCCAGTTCGCGGCGCACGCGCCTGCATCGCGTCGGCCTCGGCGTCGAGTCCGGCCGGCGACCAGTCGGGCAGCCGGTCGTCGTGGACGTGCACGCCGGTGAACGTGGCGGTCACCGGACGCTGCCGGTAGAAGGTGTCGAAGAAGCGGTCGAGCGCGGCCGTGGCCGCCTCGCGCGCCCCTACGCCAGCGGGAGCGTCACCCAGCGCCGTTCCCGGAACGAGAGCTCGACGGCGTTGATCGTCTCCTGCACCCACGCGCCGTCGTCGAAGTTGCCCTCGTTGCGCGTCGTCGTCGGCCAGGATCTCGCCGATGAAGCTGCTGATGAGGTTGGCGTAGAACAGCGACCGCCACGACTCCTCGCGCTGCCGCCCGGCGGATAGAAGCTGCTGCGGCACCTCGAGCTCGCGTGAACTCCACGTGGTCCGTTGTCGGCCGAGCCTTGATGCGCTCGCAGATGCCGTACTCCTCGACCAGGCGGCAGATGATCGCGCCCTCGCTGCCGTAGAGCCGCGCCTCGATGCCCGGGTAGTTCCCGACCGTGACGAAGCTCGTCTGGATCGAGCCGAGCGCGCCGTTGGCGAACTCGCCGATGAAGATGTCGCCGTCGTCGATGTTCATCCGCATCATCTTGCCGGTGGCGCGCACCATGCGCTCGGGGATGAAGTTGCGCATCGTGCCGACGACCTGCGACAGGTCGGCGCCCACCATCAGGTGCGCGATGTCGATGATCGGCGCGCCGTACCCCTCGAGCGACGAGACGTGCAGGATCGATCTGGTCGGCGTCCGGATCGACCTGGCGCAGCGGGTTCTGCGGGTCGAGCCACTGCGAGTTCTGCTCGTAGCCGTTGAAGATGAACGGCGTGCCGACGAAGCCGTCCGTCGATCAGCTGGCGGCATGTAGCGCATCGCCGGCGCGTAGCGGAAGGTGAACCCGAGCTTGGTCTTCAGGCCCTTCGCCCGCGCCAGCTCGGCGGCCCGCCGGGTGTCGCGGAAGTCGAACGCCACCGGCTTCTCGCACAGCACGTGCTTGCCGGCCTCGAGCGCCGCCCACGACGAGCTCGAAGTGCGTGCTGCTCGGCGTGCACACGTCCACCAGGTCGAGGTCGGCGCGGGCGATGAGCGCCTCGTGCGAATCGTAGACGTGGGGAATGCCGAATTGCCGGCGCGGCCTCCTCGGCCAGCGCCTTGCTCGGGATCGGCGATGGCGACCAGCTCGCACCGCGGGTCGCTGGCGAAGCCGGGCAGGTGCGCGACGCGGGCCCAGGCTCCGGCGCCGAGGACGCCGACACGAACGCGACGGGGTTCAGGCATGTGGAGGCGATGATAGCGCGAGCCGACGCTTGCCCGGTCAGGCGCCGTGGCCGGACGGCGCGAGATCGGCCAGGTGATACACGCCGCGCGCCGGCGACGCGGCGACGCCCTCGGCGACGAGGGCGCGGTTGCCGAGCCCGGCCTCGGGCCGCGACAGCCCGGTGACGCGCGCCAGTTCGCCCGGCACCGTCATGCCGGCGCTCGCGAGGAAGGCGTGCGCGATCTCACGACGCGCCGACGCCGGCGTGACTTTCCTGGTGAGCTGGTCGGGAAAGCGTCCGACGGCGAGCGTCCAGATATAGGTGAACCACGGAGCGTAGAGCACCTCGCTCGGCACGACGAGCATGGCGCCCTGCAGTTCGTCCATCGCCTTGGTGAAGGTGGCGCGGTCGGTCACGCCGGAGTCAGTGCGCAGATCGCCGGTCGCCATCTCCCACTCCCGGCGCAGCACCTTCAGGATGGCACGCGCCTCGCGGCTCAGGCGGCGAGGCTCGGCGGCCCTGGTCACGCCGAAGAGCGCGTGGAAGTGCGGGATCAGCCGAGGGGCGAGGAACATGGTCTTGCCGCGCCCGAGCTTGGCGTAATACACCTTGCCGCGGCGGATGACGTCGTCCTTGAGCAGCCAGGTGTGGGAGGCCTCGGGATCCTTCTGTACGTTGCGCGGCATGACGGCATCGCGGCGGCCACAGACCGCCACGTAGAGCGACGGACCGGGTTTGCGGGAATCGGTCAGGCAGGCGGCAAAGCCCACCTGCTCGACGAACTGCTCGGCGTCGTAGGCGGTCTCCACCTGGCGCACGCCCTCGCGGCGCCAGCGGCGGTCGCGGAAGTCTTCGATCTCGTCGGGCAGGACGTGGCGGGGCATCGCAACGCTTCATGCTAGCCGGTCGCGGCCGGGGGAACCAGGGCGCCTCGCCGGCGCTATACTCGGGCCGTTCCCCGTGAGCAGCACGCCCGACGACGTCACGTACTTCGATCCCGAGGCCGCGCATCTGGGACCCGACGCACGGGTCGGCGCCTACCGCGTGGTGCGCCAGCTCGGCCAGGGCGGGATGGGCACCGTGCACCTGGCAATCCGGGACGACGACGTGTTCCACAAGCGCGTCGCCCTCAAGGTCCTCAGGCGGGGCATGGACACCGAGTCGATCGTGCGGCGCTTCCGCACCGAGCGGCAGATTCTCGCCGGCCTCGACCATCCGAACATCGCCCGGCTGATTGACGGCGGCACGACCGCCGACGGACTTCCCTACCTGGTCATGGAGTACGTCGACGGCATGCCGCTCGGCACCTACGCCGACAGCCGGCAGCTCGACACCAACGCCCGGCTGGAGCTGTTCGTGCGGCTGTGCGGCGCCGTGCAGTACGCCCATCAGAGCCTGGTCATCCATCGCGACATCAAGCCGGCCAACGTGCTGGTGTCGCCGGACGGCGTGCCGAAGCTGCTCGACTTCGGCATCGCCAAGCTGCTGAACGCCGAGCTCACCGGCCAGTCGCTCACCGCCGCGACCGCCCCGGGCCTGCAGCTCATGACGCCGGAGTACGCCAGCCCGGAGCAGGTACGCGGCGAACAGGTCACGACCGCCACCGACGTCTACTCGCTCGGCATCCTGCTCTACGAGCTGCTCACCGGCCGCCTCCCCTATCGCCTGACCAGCCGGGCCGCGCCCGAGATCGTTCGCATCGTCTGCGAGTCCGAACCGCTCAGGCCGAGTGCGGCGGTCACGCGGCCACTCGACACCGGCGCCACCGTGCTGCCGGCCACGACCGCTCCCGGCGACGCGCCGCGGCGGCGTACGCGGGACCCGCACCGCCTGCGGCGGCGCCTCGAGGGCGACCTCGACAACATCGTGATGAAGGCCATCAGCAAGGAGCCGGCTCGACGCTACGTGTCGGTCGAGCAGATGGCCGACGACGTGCAGCGGCATCTGGCCGGACTGCCGGTGCGAGCCCGCCACGACACGCTCGGCTATCGCACGGCCAAGTTCATGCGCCGCCACCGCGGCGCGGTGGCCGCCGCCGCGGCCGTCTTCCTGGCGCTGGTGGCCGGCATCGTCGGCATCGCCTGGCAGGCCCGCGTGGCCGGCATCGAACGGGCCCGCGCCGAGCAGCGCTTCAACGACGTGCGCTCGCTGGCGAACGCCTTCCTGTTCGACGTGCACGATGCGGTGAAGGACCTGGCGGGCTCGACGCCGGCCCGCCAGTTGATGGTGCAGACGGGCATCGAGTACCTCGACAAGCTGGCGGCCGATGCCGCCGACCGGGCCGAACTGCGGCGCGAGCTGGCCGCCGGCTACGTGCGCGTGGGCGATGTGCAGGGCCGGCCGCTCAACCCCAACCTCGGCGACTCGACCGGTGCGCTCGTCAGCTACCGCAAGGCCACGGCCCTCTACGCCTCGCTCGGCGTCGGTGCCGCCAGCCCGGCCGAGCTCAGGCGCGAGGCCTCGGCCGCCCACCTGCGGCTCAGCGAAGTGCTGGCCGCCACCGGCGACACCGCCGCCGCCATGACCGCCGTACGCGAAGGACTCGAGCTGGTGCGCGATACGGCCACCGATCCGGCGGCCTCGCCGGCGGCCCGCCGCGACCTGGTCGTGAGCTACAGCCGCTTCGGCGACCTGCTGGCGGCGACCGGCGCCACCTCCGAGGCGCTCGACTACCACCGGATGGCGCTCGCCGTGATGGAGAGCCTGGCGGCCGCGGCGCCCGATGACGTGGCCAACCTGCGCCAGCTCGGCGTGGCGCATCACAAGGTCGGCAACGTCCTCGGCAACCCGAACTATCCGAACGTCGGCGACCCGGGCGGCGCGCTCGTCGAGATGCGGCGCTCGGCGGCGGTCTTCGAGCGCGCGTCGGCGCTCTATCCCGACAACGCGCTGTTCAAGCGCAACCTGGCGGTGGCGCGCAGCAACAGCGCCGACATCCTCACGGCCCTCGGGCGGCGCGAGGAAGCCATGGTCGAGGAACGGCGTGCGCTCGCGACCTACGAAGCGCAGGTGCGTGAAGACCCGACCAACGCCGCCGCGCGCAACGACCTGGCGATTGCCTACTTCAAGCAGGCCGAGATGCTCGATGCCGCCGGCCGGACCCGCGAGGCCCTGGCGTCCCTCGACCGGGCAGCCACCCTGCAGGACCAGATCGCGGCGGCCGACCCCGGCAACGCCCGGGCGCGGGCGGAGACCGCCACCAACCACGGCCTGCGCGGCCGTCTGCTCGCCAGGCTCGGCCAGCGCGCGGCGGCGCTGACGAGCCTCGACCGCGCCGTCGACATCTGCCGCGCCCTCAGCCAGGACAACCCCGGCAACGTCGAGGGGCGCGTGGCGGTGGCCTCGGCGCTCATCGAGCGCGCCGATGCCCGGCAGACCCTCGACGGCCGGCCCGGCCGCCTGCCCGAGGACCGGACCGAGGCCGAGCGCGATTACGTGGAGGCGGTGTCGATCCTGGCCACGCTCAGGGACAAGGCCGAGATCGAAGGCTCCGACGTCGCCACCCTCGCCGACACCGAACGCAAGCTCGCCGCCCTGCGGCTGGGCCGTTGAGTCGGCGGGCCACCCTCACTACAATGGCGCCTGTTCGTTCCACTCGCTCGGCATTGAGAGGCTGATCATGACTGTGAATCGATGGCTCGCCACGGGTCTCGGGGTCGTGGGACTCGCGCTGGGTGCCGCCACTGCCACCGCGCAGGCCCCGGTCAAGTACGTGAAGTACGAGCTCGGCGCCACGGCCTCGTGGGGCATCCTCGAGAACGACACGACGATTCAAGCCCTCTCGGGCGCGCCGTGGGCCGGCGGCAAGCCGACCGGGCGCCGCGTCAAGGCGGCCGAGGTGAAGTACCTGGCGCCGGCCGAGGCGACGAAGGTGATCGCCGCCGGCCTCAACTACAAGAGCCACATCGGCCAGTCGTCGCCGGCGAAGTACGTCGGCCTGTTCGCCAAGCTCCCGACCTCGCTCGTCGGGCACGGCGGCGACATCGTCTATCCCGCCGACGCCTCCAGCCTCCACTACGAGGCCGAGATCTGCGTCGTCATCGGGAAGACCGCGCACAACATCAGCGAGGCCCAGGTCAAGGACCACATCTTCGGCGTGACGCCGTGCAACGACGTCAGCGAGCGCAACTGGCAGCGCGACGACCTGCAGTGGTTCCGCGCCAAGGCTGCCGACACCTTCGGCCCGATGGGGCCGGCGCTGGTCAGCAACGTGGACTACAGCAAGCTCAAGCTGATCGGCCGTCACAACGGCCAGGTGGTGCAGGAAACGACCACCGATCTGCTGATCTTCGACATCAACAACATCGTCAGCTACACCAGCCGCTACGTCACGCTCGAGCCCGGTGACGTCATCTTCACCGGCACGCCAGGCACGACCAAGCCGATGAAGCCCGGCGATACCTTCGAGGTCGAGATCGTCGGCGTCAGCACCCTCAAGAACACGGTGGTGACGAAAGCCGGGCACTGAAGCGCCACCGGGCCGGCGCCTAGAACCGCGAAGCGCGAATCCAGGTGTCGGACCGCTGCCACGCCTTGTCGAGTTCGGCTGTGACCTCGGCCACCGGCTTGCCTTGCGCCTCGAGCGCCTGCTTGAGGCCGAGCAGCGACCAGCCGTTGTGCGGGTGCTCCTCGAGCTCCTTGCGATACGTGGCTTCCGCCTCCGCCGCCATGCCGGCGTCGAGCTGCATCGCGCCCAGCCAGTGCCGCGCGTCGAAGGGCAGCGGCTCCGGCTCGTCGTACTCCAGCGAGTCGTCCAGCTTCACCGCTTCCTCGAACTTCTCGAGCGCCGTCTTCCGGTCGCCGACGTAGCGGGCGATCTCGCCCTCGAGGATGTTGGCGGCGATACCGAGCAGTTTGGCCGCCTCGTGGCCGCGGAAGCTCTGCTTCGAGGTCGTGGCGCCCTTCTGCACGCGCGTCAGGTAGAGGCGGGCGAAGTCGACCTCGCCGGCGCGCAGCTTGGCGTAGCCCTGGGCGAAGTCCCACAGCCCGGCCGGCACCTCGCGCTCGGGGCGCTTGGCCACTGCCGGGATCTCCTCGAAGCGCCCGAAGCGCAGCAGCGTGAGCACGTGGTACATCGTGTCGCCGGTGCTCTTGGCGTAGTCCTTCCCGGCCTGGATCGCCACCGCACCCTGGCTGTCGTTCGACGCCGCGAAGAGCAGCATGTGCAGGTTGTGGTCGGGGTAGATGGCGAAGCCCTCGCCGATGGCCGCCTTGAGATCCGAGTGCCAGGCCTGGATGTTGGCGCGCACGCCGTCGTTCCAGCGGCCGATCTCGTTCCAGGTGTGCGACGGCATGTGGTTCATGTGGCTGGCCCCGGGCACCAGGTCGCCGAGGAACTCGGCGCAGGCCGCCGCCTTGCCGGGATCGACCGTGGACTCGGTGGCGTGCACGTAGAGGTGGCAGGCGCCGGGATGCTTGATGTCCCTGGCCAGCACGCCCTCGAGCACCTTGTGCAGCCGCTGCACGTTGGGATTGTTGATGTCACGCGTGCCGCGGCGCGGCTCGAGCAGGAACAGCGCGTCGCCGTAGAGCGTCACCGCGTCCAGGTCGTCGGGCAGCGCCTCGGCCACCTTCTTCATGGCATCGGCGTAGGCGCGTTCCTGATCCATGCGGTTCTTCGGATCGAAGGTCGGCACGTAGCGCACCTGGATGGCATCGATGAACGCCTGCTCCCACGGCAGCTTCGCGTGCGCCTTGAGCGCCAGCGCCTTCTTGGCGGCGGCGTAGGCAAACGGCGAGTGCTCGGCCAGGATCGGGCCGTTCAGGTACGAACCCCACGCCCACGCTTCGCCCCAGTAGCAGATGGCGCAGTTGGCGTCGCGCTGCCAGGCGGCGCGGAACGAGCGCACCGCGTCGAGCTTGGCGAACGAGTACATCATCTGCATGCCCTGCGTGAAGAGCGCCTGGGCTTCAGGGTTGGCGGTGGTGATGGTCTTCGTGAAGGGCCCGAGGCCCACGGTGTAAATCGGGATGGGCTCGGCGACGTATTTCGGCAGGTCCCCGGGCTTGCTGGATGCCGGGTCGCCGCCCATCGCCATCATGTCGTGCTGAGCCAGGGCGGGTGTGACACCCATCAGCACCGCCACGCCTGCCGCCAGTGTGGCCACTCGCACGCTATTGGAACAACAGCCCATCGATTCCTCCCCTGTCCGTGACGCGCCGGACACGGCCGATCATACTGGAAAGAGATACGTGGGCCGGCCGCTGGTCAACCCAACCAGGCGTGCAGGGTGCACTCGCTGCGCACGTAGTGGGCGCCGACGGCCACGTAGACGCGCACGGTCGGCACGTTGTGGAGCTGGGTCTGGGTCTCGGTGACCTCGCCGGCCGCGAAGTTGGCGGCCGCCAGCTCGCGAATCAGGCCGGCATAGGCGCCGGGATGCTCGCGCCGGCAGGCGCCGAGACTGCCCGCCCACAGCGTGGTACCGCCAGCGCTCGACGCCGGCTCGACCCGGCGCGTGCTGGCCCACCCGACCAGTCCGCCCTGGCCGTCGTCGGCCACCATCATGCGATCCGCCATGCGGCCGTGGCAGCACTGGCGCGCCCACTCGAGATAGAGCGCGTCGCCGCGGTCGCGCGGCAGCCACGGGTCGAGCTGGAAGCGGCCGCGGAACCCCGCGAAGGCTTCCGCGGTGATGGCCAGCACCTCGGCCTCGTCACGCGGTTCGTAGGGACGCACCTGCCCCACCGCGCGCACCTCCGGCGGCGCCTCGCGGCGCGGGTGCGTGAAGTAGGTGGCCAGCACGTCCATCGTGCGGAACCCGGCCGCTTCGAGGGCGGCGATCGCCTCCATGTCGGCGATGTCGAGCTTCGCGGTGAGGTGGAGGATGCCGCGCGCCCGGCACTCATCCAACAGAGCGTCGATGACCGGCGTCAGGAGCTGCCGCGGGGCCGCCGGCCCCCGCAGCAGCCAGTCGATCCTGGCCATCGGCACGCCGAAGAACGTCGAGTCCCAGGCCAGCGGCCGGCACAGGCCGATCACGGCATCGTCGCCGTCGCCCGCCACGCGCATGAACTGGCCGTCAACGGCACGGCTGCGCGCGATGTCGGCCAGCAGCATGGCGTGCTGGCGTGGCCGCGACCAGACGCGGTAATCGCGGTACGGCTTGAACGGATAGCGCGACGCCACCGCCTCGATGAGCGGCTCGTCGTCCGGCTGCACCTCGCGCGTCGTCACGTGGTGATCCTCGTGGCAGGCGAGAGCCGCGGCCAAAGACACGCGGACCGGCGTGGCGGAGCGAGCGGCGCGGACGAGGTGAGGACAGCAGATGGCAGGACGACTCTCCCAGAGGGCCACCTCCATCGGTCGCGCGCCGCGGCGGACGCGACGGGAGATGTTGGTGCGCGCTGCCTACTATATGCGGCGACGCTCCGCGGGTATGCTGTCGCGGTGACGCGCCGCCACTGGCTGGCCGCCCTGGCCGGCGTTTCCCCGACCCTGCTGGCCGGGCTCGTCCGCCCGGCGCGGACCCAGTCGCGGGCGCCCGCGGATCCCACCGCCCTCGACATCGCCGGACTCGGCCGCGCCTTCGCCAGCGGCCGCCTGACGCCGCTGGAGGTGACGGCGGCCTACCTGGCGCGCATCGAGCGCGACAACCCCGGACTCGGGGCCTTCGTGACCGTGTCACGCGAACGCGCGGTGGACGAGACACGCCGGCTGCTCGCCAGTGGCCGTCCGTGGTCAGCGCGACGCGCCCTGGCGGGCGTGCCGGTGGCGCACAAGGATCTGCTGCGCACGCGCGGCGTCGTGACCGCGGCCGGCTCGCGCCTCTACGAGCACCAGGTGCCGGACGAGGACGCGGCCGTGGTGGCCCGGCTCGCCATGGCCGGTGCCGTGATGCTCGGCAAGACCAACACGCACGAGCTCGGCGGGGGTGTCACGACCATCAATCCGTTCTTCGGGACGACACGCAATCCGCGCGACCTGACGCGCATCCCCGGCGGCTCGAGCGGCGGCAGTGCGGCGGCGGTGGCCGCCCGCCTGGCGCTCGTCGCGACCGGCAGCGATACCGGCGGCAGCGTGCGCATTCCGGCGGCGCTGTGCGGCTGCCTCGGGCTGAAGCCGACCTTCGACCTGCTGCCGACCACCGGTCTGCTCGGCGCGTGTCCGACCTTCGACCACGTCGGGCTGCTGACGCGCACGGCCGAGGACGCCGCGCTGACGCTGGCCGCGCTCGTGCCAGCGCGTGAGGGCGCGGGACCATCGGGTGAGGCGCTGATGGAGGCCTACCGCGCCGCCGTGACGCGCGGGCTGCGGGGGCTGCGCGTGGGGGTCGTGGCCAGCCAGGCGTTCGACGCGCGGGGCCGTGATCCTGACCCACGCGTGGCGGTTGCCGTGGAGGCCACCCTGGACGGCATGCGTGGCGCTGGCGCGCGCGTGCGCGGTGTCCACCTCGCCCTTCGCGCCGCCCACTACGACGAGATGTTCGGCCCGATCGCGGTGAGCGAGATCCGCGCCACCTATGCCGATGCGTGGCGCACGCGGCCAGATGCCTTCTCGAAGGAGTTCGCCGCCGTGTTCGACGGCACCGGACCGACCGCTGGCGAGGTGGTCGCCGCGCGCGCGGCTCGTCACTCCGCGCAGCGAGCGATCGAAGCGATGTTCGACGAGCTGGACGTGCTCGTCCTGCCCACCGTGCCCGTGGTGGCGCCGCCGATCGCCGGCCCGATCGACGGCGCGCGGCTCCTGCAGAACACCTGGGCCTTCAACGCGGCGCGGGTCCCGGCCGTGTCGGTGCCGTGCGGGACCGCGTCGGAAGGGTTGCCGGTCGGCTTGCAGATCGTCGGCCGTCCCTTCGGCGACGCGGCGCTGCTCGCCGTGGCGACGGCGGTCGAACGCCTGAACGGCGCACCCGGCGCATGAACCGGCACCTGGTCCATCCCGGCGGCGCCGAGCGGCTACAATCGTCGCGATGCGACGCCGTGCTGTCGGTGCCGTGAGCGCGTTGACACCGCCGGCATCGCTCGCCCTCACACTCCCCCTCGGCCTTTCGCGACGCGACGCCGGCGCGGACACCCGCGGCACGACCGCGTCCGACGTGGCGGCCACGTGACGCGAATCGCCGGCTGGGCGGCGGTGGCCATCGCCGCGCGCCTGCTCGTGTCGTGGGCGGCGGCCGAGGCCGGCGTCTTCGCCGACATGACGCAGTATCACGAGCGCGCCGTGCACCTGGCCGCGAGCGGCTCGCTGTATCCCGATGCGCTGCGCGGGCCCGGCTATCCGGCGCTGCTCGCCCTCACCTATTCCCTGTTCGGCGTCTCGTTCTGGTGGGCACGGGTGGCCAACGCCCTCATCGGCGGGGTCCTCACGCTGCTCACTGGCTGGCTCGCCCGGCGGGCCGGGGCCGGCGAGCGGGCCTGGATCGCGAGCGCCCTCGTGGCCGTCTACCCGGCGCTCGTGCTGTCGTCCGTCTACCTGATGCCGGAAGGCCTCTACACGCTGCTGGCCGTGCTGGTGCTGCTGCTCGTGCGCCATCGCTCGCTGCCGATCGCGGCGGCGGCGGGCGTCGTCGCGGGAGCGGCGATCCTGACCCGCTCGGTAGGCGTGACGCTGGTCGTGGTGGCGGGCGCCGTGCATGCGTGGACGCTGGTGACGGGCGCAGCCTCTCCGCGGGTCGCAGGCGCACGGCTGGGGGTGTTCGTCGGCGCGTGCGTGCTGGTGCTGGCGCCGTGGCTGGTCTTCACGTCGCGGGTGGCCGGCGGGCCGCTGCTCGACACGACCAGCGGGATGAACGTGCTGCTCGGCAATCACGCCGGCGCCACCGGCCGGCTCGACATGGCGGACGACGTGCCCCTGCGGCAGGCCCACGTGGTGGGCGCGACCAGCGAGGCCGACGCCAACGCTCGGGCCCTCCGTGCGGGCGTCGCGTGGGCGGTGGCGCATCCGGCGGCGTCGCTGCGCCTGGCTGGCGCCAAGCTCGGCTATCTGTTCGGTCTCGAGGGCCGCGAGCACGCCTGGGGCTACTCGGTGGGCTACTTCGGGGCGCGCCGCACGACGACCGTGACGGCGTGGGGCGGGCTGCTCCTCGTGTCGTTCCCGTTGCTGGTGGTGGGTGCAGTACTCGGCCTGGTCCGCGCCCGCGGCCCGTGGCAGCCCATCCACGTGGCGCTCGCCGCCTTCGTCATCGCCACCGCCGCCCTGCACGTGGTCAGCTTCGGCGAGAGCCGCTTCCATCTGCCGCTCGTGCCGGTGTTCGCCGTGGCCGCGAGCCTCGGCGCGGGCTCCGTGGCCTCGGCCGGACGCGGGCGGCTGGTGATGGGAGTCGTGGTCGTCGCCGTGCTGGCGCTCGTGTGGGCGAGGCAGGCGCCGGAGCTGCTGGACGCGCTCGCGGCCCTGCGCGCCCCGAACGGCTGGACCACGCCCCGCCCGTATTAGCCCGGGGCGGACGTCGACCGTGGGGCCCGGGTCAGGGGCCCGGTCAGGGGTCCGGGTTACCGCTCGGTTCGCTTGTAGCCGCGGCCGCGCAGCGGTTTCCCCGGACGCGCCCCGGTGTGCTCGCCCTGGTCAATCACGAGCACGCCGTTGACCAGCACGTAGGGCACGCCCCGGGCGTACGACTTCGGCCGCTCGAACGAGTTGGTCTCGCCCACGGTCGCCGGATCGAAGATGGCGACGTCGGCCGCGTAGCCGGTCTTCAGCAATCCGCGATCGGTCAGTCCGAGGATGCGCGCCGGCAGGCCCGTCATCTTCCGCACGGCGTCGGGCAGCGTCAGCACGCGCTCCTCGCGCACGTAGTGCCCGAGCACGCGGACGTTGGTCGAGTAGTTGCGCGGATGCGGCACGCCAGGCGCGTCGAGGTTGATGGCCGACCCGTCGCTGGCCACCGCCACCCACGGCAGGCGCATCACCGTGCGCACGTCGTCCTCCGACATGGTGTGGAAGATGCCGCTGACGTTGCCGCCCTCCTCCGCCATGATCTCGATGCAGGTGTCCATCGGATCGGCGTCGCCGCGCAGCTTCGCGATCTCGGCGATGCGCTTGCCCTGATATTGCTGGTTCTTCGCGGTGCGGGCCCGCGCCAGCGCGATGCCGTCCCAGCCGCCGTGCTCGATCGCCCACGTGGCGAAATCCTTGTCGGTCTTCAGGCGCTGGCGGGCGGCGGGATCCTTGAGGCGCGCGGCGAACTTGTCCGGACCGCCCTCGCGGATCCACAGCGGAAAGAACGCACTCCAGCCGTGGAACATGGCCGTGTAGGGATACTGGTTGGCCGTGACGTCGAGGCCGCGGTCCCTGGCGCTCTCGATCTGGGCGATGTACTTGCCGATGGTGCCCCAGAGCGGCACGCCGCGAATCTTGAAGTGGAAGATGTGGACCGGCATCTTCGCCTGCGCCGCCACGCGGATGGCGTAGTCGAGCTCGCGCGTCTGCTCGTTGCCTTCGCTGCCGGTGTGCGACGTGTAGTTGCCGCCGTAGCCGGCCACGGTGCGCGCCATCTCGAGCACCTCTTCGGGATGCTCGGGGCCGCCGCTCTCGAAGCGCGTCACCAGCCCC
This sequence comes from uncultured Acidobacteriota bacterium, assembly GCA_963807405.1. Classification (GTDB taxonomy): domain Bacteria; phylum Acidobacteriota; class Vicinamibacteria; order Vicinamibacterales; family UBA2999; genus CADEFD01. The sequence continues at coordinate 471,126 of CAWEBU010000003.1, forward strand.
CAGGCGCCTTCCTCCATCGAGCGCGCGACGTAGCCCGTCATGGCCTTGCGCTGGGCGGGGGTGGACTCAGCGCGGTCGTAGCCCATGACGACGCGGCGCACCTGCTCGGAGGCGATGTGCGCGATCGTGTTGATCGAGATGCCCTGCGTCTCGAGCCGGGCGAAGTACTCGGTGAAGGTGCGCCAGTCGGGGGTGACGCCATCGCCGCCCGCCTCCTCGAGATGGTCGCGCGGCGCCGCCGACGTGCTCTCGCCGGTGACGTCGAGCGTGACGCCCTGCCGCACCTTGCTCTGGGCCGTGCCGTCGGCGACGAGCGGCATCTCCGAATGGGTGTGCAGGTCGATGAAGCCGGGCGCCACGACCAGGCCGGTGGCGTCCACGGTGCGCCGTGCCGGCTGGCCGGCCAGGGCGCCGATGGCAACCACCCGGTCGCCGCGGATGCCGACGTCCGCCCGCACCGCCGCCGCGCCGGTGCCGTCGAGCACCTGGCCGCCGGTGATGAGGACGTCGAAGGGAGGGGCCTGGCCCGAGGTGGACGCCGTCCACGCCGCCACCACGGCCGTCAGCATCGCCCCGGTCCACCGCGCGCGCATCGTCAGGTGCATGGTCTTGCCTCCGCGCGCGATTGTAACGGGGTCTGTCACGGTAAGGGTTTGTAACGGGGTCTGTCACGGTCACCAAAGCCTCTGCCCCCGTGGCATCGGGAGGGGCGGGGCAGATGGCGTGGGTGGCGGATTCTGCGACACTAGAGCCGTGACTCCAAGGTTCCTCCCCATGCGTACGACCCTCCGTCGGTTCGTCCTCGTCTCCACCTCCACCGTGCTGGCCCTGGCGGCGGCCGTCACCCTCCTCGGGCAACCGGCGCGCGTCACGACGCCGCGTCTCACGGCCCCCGAGGCGTTCTTCGGCCACCCGATCGGTGCCGACTACGTGCTGCCGAACTACACGAAGTTCACGGAGTACGTGCGGCTGCTCGACAAGGAGTCCGACCGCATGGTCGTCCAGTCGATCGGCAAGACGGCCGAGGGTCGCGAGCAGTTGATGGCCATCATCACGCGCCCCCGAGAACTTTGCGAAGCTCGATCGCTACCGCGAGATCGCGCGCCGGCTCGCCCGCGCCGAGGGCCTCACCGACGACACCGCCCGCGCGCTCGCGAGAGAAGGCAAGGCCGTCATCTGGATCGACGGCGGCCTGCACGCCACCGAGGTGCTCGGCGCGCAGCAGCTGCTCGAGACCATCTGGCAGTTCGCCAGCAAGACCGACGAAGAGACGCTGCGTATCCTGCGCGACACGATCATCCTGGCCGCGCACGCCAATCCGGACGGCATGGAGCTGGTCTCCGACTGGTACATGCGCAAGCCGACACCCACCGAGCGCAGCACCGGACAGATCCCGCGGCTCTACCAGAAGTACGTCGGCCACGACAACAACCGCGACTTCTACGCGATGAACCAGCCGGAGAGCACCAACATCAACCGCGTGCTCTACCGCGAGTGGTATCCGCAGATCGTCTACAACCACCATCAGACGGGTCCGACCGGCACGGTGATGTTCTCGCCGCCGTTCCGCGATCCCTTCAACTACGCCTACGACCCGCTCGTCATCAACACCCTCGATCAGGTGGGCGCGGCCATGCACGCGCGCTTCGACGCCGAAGGCAAGCCCGGCGTGACGACGCGATCGGGCTCGAACTACTCCACCTGGTGGAACGGTGGCCTGCGCACGATGGTCTACTTCCACAACCAGGTGGGACTGCTCACCGAGACGATTGGCAACCCGACGCCCGAGCAGATCGGCTTCGTGCCCGATCGCCTGATCCCGCGCGGCGACTACGCGGCCCCGATTGCGCCGCAGACCTGGCACTTCCGTCAGTCGGTCGACTACTCGCTGACCGCCAACTACGCCGTGCTCGACTTCGCGCAGCGTTACCGCGAGACGCTGCTCTACAACATCTATCTGATGGGCCGTAACGCCATCCGGCGCGGCTCGACCGACACCTGGACCGACTACCCGAAGCGGGTCGCCCAGGTGAAAGCCGAGATCGCCAGGGACATGAAGACCGAGGCCAGCGATCCGCGCATGGTGGCGGGCGGCCGCGCCCAGACGGTGCCAGCGAAGTACTTCCAGCTGCTGCGCAAGCCCGAGTGGCGCGACGCGCGGGCCTACGTCGTGCCGGCCGACCGCGGCGACTTCCTCACCTCGACCAGGTTCGTGAACGCGCTGATCAAAGCCGGCGTGGTCGTGCATCGCGCCACGGGACCGTTCAGCGCGGGCGGCACGCAGTATCCGGCCGGCTCGTTCGTGGTCAAGGCAGCGCAGGCCTTCGGTCCACACGTCCTCGACATGTTCGAACCGCAGGATCACCCGAACGACTTCCAGTATCCGGGCGGACCGCCGATTCCGCCGTACGACAACGCGGGCTGGACACTGGCCTTCCAGATGGGCGTCGTCTTCGACCGGCATCTCGAGACCGTGGACGGGCCGCTCGAGGCGCTGACCGATCTGGCCAGACCGGCGCCGGGCACCGTGTCGTCCCCGGCCGGCACGACCGGCTACGCCATCGCCCACAAACACAACGACGCGTTCATCGTCGTGAATCGCCTGCTCAAGGCCGGCGACGAGGTCTACTTCGTGGCCGATCGCCGCTGGCAGAGCACGGACGGCACGGGCGCCATCTACGTGCCGGCCAGGCCGTCGACGGCGGCCGTGCTGCAGAAGGCCGCGACCGACCTCGGCATCAGCGCGGTGGGCGTGACGGCACGGCCGGGCGGCACGCTGCACAAGCTGCGCAAGCCGCGCATCGGTCTGTGGGATCAGTACGGCGGCTCGATGCCCTCGGGACACGTCCGCTGGCTGCTCGAGCAGTTCGAGTTCGACTTCGAGGTCGTGTTCCCGCAGACGCTCGATGCCGGCAACCTGAACGCGAAGTACGACGTGCTGCTGTTCCCCGATGGCGGCATCCCCGAGAACGCGGGCGGCGGAGGCGGGTTCTTCGGGCGTCAGCCGAAGGCCGAAGAGATCCCGGAGCAGTATCGGCGCGCATCTCGGCAGCGTGACGATCGACAAGACCGTGCCACGCCTCAAGCAGTTCGCCGAGGCCGGCGGCGTGCTGGTGGCGTTCGGCGGCTCCGCGGTGCTCGGGCATCATCTTGGTCTGCCGGTGCGCGACCATCTGGTCGAGGTCACGCCGGCTGGCGTCGAGCGCGCGCTGCCGCGCGACAAGTACTACGTGCCGGGTTCGATCCTGCGGGTGGCGGTGGACAACACGTCGCCGCTCGGATTCGGCTTCGGGACCGAGGTCGACGTGCTGTTCGAAAACAGTCCGGTGCTGGAGCTGGCCCCGAACGCCGCGCTCGCGGGCGTGCGGCCGGTGGCGTGGTTCGGCGACGAGCCGCCGCTGCGGTCAGGCTGGGCGTGGGGTCAGCACTACCTCCGCGGAGGGGTCGCCGCGGTCGATGCCTCGCTCGGCAAGGGCCGGGTGCTCCTGTTCGGCCCGGAGATCACGTTCCGCGCCCAGCCGCACGGCACGTTCAAGTTCCTGTTCAACAGCATCTTCGCTGGCACCGCCGAGTAACTTGTAACGGGGTCTGTCACCACCATCATTTGTAACGGGGTCTGTCACCACCACGATTTGTCACGGGGTCTGTCACGGTCACGCGACCGGGCAGATCCTGCAACTGCGCGAACGGCCCGGGACTTGCGAGGCGTCGACCATGCCTCGCGTATCCAGGACAGCTGTTGAACGCTCCATCGTGCACGTCGTGAACCGCGGCAACGACCGGCGACGCCTCTTCGCGTTCCGTGGTGACTACGACGTCTTTGTCGGGATTCTGACCGCTGGCCAACGCCGGGAAGGACTCCGGCTCCTTGGCTATGTGGTGATGCCCAATCACTGGCACCTCGTGGCCTGGCCCGAGTCGGTCCAGCAGCTGTCGCGATTCATGCAACGCGTGACGTCGGCTCACGCGGCAATTGTTCGCACCCACAGTCACTCCACGGGTCACGGACATGTCTATCAGGGTCGCTACCACGCGACGGTAGTGACCAACGACGACCAGTTGATGCGCACGCTGCGCTACGTCGAGGCGAACCCGGTGCGCGCCGGGCTCGTGGCACGCGCGGAGTTCTGGCGGTGGTCGAGCCTCGACGAGCGCCTTGGCGCGTTACGCCTCATCACCGACCCGCCGGTTCCGTTGCCAGCCCTCAAGGCGTGGCTCGATCTCGTCAATACGCCGATGTCCGCGGCCGACCGGCCAGACACTCCCCGCAGGCCTCGACTGGGCGTAGCGGTCGCCATCGACGCGGCGACGAGTGCCGCCGCCGATGCCGACCGGCAGTGACCGTGACAGACCCGATTACAAATGATGACGGTGACAGACCCCGTTACAATTGCGGCATGAATTACTACTCCGGCAAAGACCTGGCCGGTGCCTTCCGCACCGTCCGTCAGAACACCATTCAGACCGCGCAGGACATCCCCGACGACCAGTACGGCTTCGCCGCCGCCGACGGTTGCATGACGGTGGGCGCGATGCTGGCCCACCTGGCCGCCACCACCAGCTTCCATCACCAGATGCACGGCATCGACAAGAAGTCGGACGTCTCCATGCAGGACTTCGGCGGCTACATGGCCGCGGTGCAGCAGATCCAGGGCACGCTCACGACCAAGGCGACCATCCTCGACGCGCTGAAGACGCGCGGCGACGAGTTCGCCAGCTGGCTCGAGACCCTCACCGACGCGCAGCTCGGCGAGCACGTGACCTTCCCGGCCGGCATGCAGCCGCCGAGCAAGTGCCGCTTCGAGATGCTGCTCGGCGCCAAGGAACACGAGATGCACCACCGCGGGCAGCTGATGGTGATCCAGCGCCTGCTCGGCATCACGCCGCACCTCACGCGCCAGCGTCAGGAAGCGATGGCCGCCCGCGCGGCCGCCGCCGCCGCACCAGCCGCGACACCCGCCAGCTAACGCTCGCCCGGTGCGTCGCTGGCGCCTCGCGCCCGCGCGCGCCAGATCGCCGCCTGTTCGCGATGGTCCGCCATCACGGCAGGCGGCAGCTTCCCGAGCGCCGCCAGCGGCACGGCCATGCGGTTGTTCGTCGCCAGCCGGGCGCGCTGCCGCTCCAGGAAGTCCCAGTAGAGATGGTTGAGCGGACACGCGTCCGCACCGCTCGTCTTCTTCGGCGTGAAGCGGCACCCGGCACACAGACTCGGGCCCATGCGCTGGATGTACTTGCCGGACGACACGTATGGCTTGCTGCCCACGATGCCGCCATCCGCCCACGTCGCCATCCCCACCACGTTCGGCGTGACCACCCACTCGTAGGCGTCGACGTAGGCCTCCCAGAACCAGTCGTTGAGCGCGTGCGGATCGACGCCGAGCAGCGTGGCGATGTTCGAGAGCACCATCAGCCGCGTGATGTGATGGCTGTAGCCGTGCGCCAGCACCTGCGCGACCGTGGTGTCGAGACAGTGCATCCCCGACGGCGTGCCCCAGTACCAGTCGGGCAGCGGCAGATCGGCCGCGAGCGCGTTGGCCGTCTGGTAGTGCGCGCGATGTTCCTCGTAGACGTGCCGCACGAACTCACGCCAGCCGATCACCTGGCGGATGAACCCCTCCGCGGACGCCAGCGGCAGCGCGCCAGCGCGATACGCCGCGTCGGCACGCCAGCACAGCGCGAGCGGATCGAGCAGCCCCAGATTCAGCGGCGCAGCGAGCAGCGAGTGAAAGAGCACCGGCTCGCCCACCGCCATCGCATCTTCGAAGGGGCCAAAGGACGCGAGCCGCGCCGCGAAGAACTCGTCCACCGCACGCGCGGCGTCCTCGGCCGTCACCGGCCACGCGAACCCCTCGACCGACCCGAGCGAGGCGGGATAGCGCCCGGCCACCAGCGCCATCACCTCGCGCGTCAGGGCGTCCGGCGCAAAGGTGAGCGGCGCCGGTGCCGGCGGATCGCCCTTCCACGCACGCCGGTTCTCGGCGTCGTAGTTCCACGCGCCGCCCAACGGCTTCCCGCCCTCCATGAGGAGTCCGGTCTCGGTCCGCACCGCGCGGTAGAACGTCTCGAGCCGGCGTGACTTCGCCTTCGCGAACACGCGATCGTAGACCTCTGAGTCGGTGGCCCACAGCGTGTTCGGGTGCAGTGTCAGCCACTTCAACGCGCGCAACGGCTCGCGGACCTCGGCCTCGGCCGGTTCGAGCGCATGCACCTCGCCCAGGTCGTAGCGGTCGCGGGCCTCGGCGAGGGCTCCGTCATACCACTCGTCCGACACGTGGTAGCGCACGGGATGGCCCGCCCGGCCGCGCGCCTCGGCGTCGTGCCGCATCGCACTCAGGAGCAGCACGAGTTTGTGGGCGTGATAGCGGCGGCGCGCCGGCTTGGCGGTGCTCTCGATGTAGAGCACGCCGGTGTCACCGGGCGGCCCCTGCAGCAACGGATGCGCCGGGCGGAGCTGGTCGTAGAACACCATCACCCACCGGCGCGGCCCCTGCCCGGTCGCCGGTGCAAAGCGGCGAATCGCGCGCAGGAACGGCGTGGCGGTCGCGGTCACGGCGTGCGCAGGGCCTCGAGGATCAGCCACGACGCCACCAGAGCCCGCGCCGTCCATGCCGCGGTGCGGATCCAGTTGGTGGCCACGAGACTGTCGATGACGGCGGAGTCGAAGCCGGACGCGAGCCGGGCGTGACGGGGCACCGAGATGAGAAAGGTCGCGCCCCAGACCACGGCGAGGAGAACGGCGCCCGCCCAGGAGGCCGCGGACGGCCGCGCGACCGCGAGCCAGATGGCACAGCCCGCCTCCAGCAGCATCAGCGGACCGACGACGAGCGTGGTCAGACGCGAGTGCGCGGCGTGATAGGCCGCGAAGCCGGCGGGACCAACCGCCCGCATCAGCGGATAGTGGACCACCTGCACGAACCAGATGAGGCCCGTCATCGCCCAGGTGGCAGCGGCGTGGATGATGATGGTCACCAACAACATGATGGCATGCCCGCGCAGCGCCGCCGCCGGTGGTCCGGCGGAAGCGCCGCGCAGGGGAAGCGCGAGGCCGACTCCTGCGGCCTGGCGCACGGAAGTGGGAGCACGACTCACGCGTCCTAGGGCACGGCCTGCACGATGAAGTCGAACGTGCCGCCGCTCACCGAGCCGATCGCGTAGACGAAGTAGCGCACGCCGGCATTGAACGACAGCGTCGCCGGCTGCGTGACGGCCGCGCCCGTGAACGGCACCTGGAGCTGCAGCGGAATCGCCACGCCCCCGGGCACTTCGAGATCGCCGAAGTAGGGATTCGTGACGGCCAGCTTCGGCACGCCGCCCGCGGTCAACTGCACGGCAGGCGCCTGTGCGGCGTGCCGCACGCTCACCCGGGCCGCGCCCGGCAGGGGCGCCGAGTTGTCGTTCGTGTAGATGGTGGCGGTGGGAGCGCCCATGCCATCGAGATGGGCGACGATGCTGATCTCGCCAGGGCCGGGCACCGCGGCGCCGAGCACCGCGATCACCGGCATCGCCGTCTGCGGGTCGGCGCCCTGCGCGAAGATCCGGATGTCGACGTTGGCCGGCCCGGCGGTCAGGTCGACGATCTGCTTGGGCTGGAAGTTGGCGACCGTCGGCGTGGCGGGAATGGGCGCGCCGGCGAGCGTGGCATAGACATCGACGGGGACACCGGGGATGCCGTGAATGATGAAGACGCGTGCCGCTTCAGCGGCCGACGCGGAGACGAGAAGGGCGAACACGAACACCAGGGTCGAGACGATACGCATGGCAGGTACTCCAGTCGAGCCAGTAAGCGGCGTGCGCGAACGGGGTCGTCACGCAGACACGCCAGAACGTCGACAGCGAGACGATGTCGATGGCGTAACGACGCCAGCGGGAATAGGGAGGTTGCGCGGGGGTTGTGAAATCTGGGGCCGACAAGGCGCGCGTTTCGATAGGATGAGGTGGATGTCATCTACCCGCCTCGTCGTCGCCTGCGCGCTCGCCGCGTTCCTCCTGTCATTCCCGTCGTTGTCCGCGGTACACGCCCAGCCTCCCGCCGGATCCGCCCCGGCCGCCCTTCAACCGGACCCTCCGTCCACCTGCTCGAACTGCGCCGAGTGGAACGCGCCGCGTCAGCCCTTCAAGGTCTACGGCAACACCTGGTTCGTCGGACCGGCCGGCGTGTCGGCGCTGCTCATCACGTCTGACCAGGGGCACATCCTCGTCGATACGGGGCTGCCGCAGAGCGCGGCCGTCATCGATGCGAACATCCGCGCGCTCGGCTTCAAGACCACCGACGTGAAGCTCATCCTGACCTCGCACGGCCACTACGACCACGTGGGCGGCGTGCATGCGCTGCAACGCTACACGCGGGCGGAGGTGGTGGGCAGTCCGCAGACCGCGCGAGCCCTCGCCATCGGCGGTCCAACGCCGGACAATCCGCAGGCACCACCCGCGCCGCCCCCCGGCGTGGACTACTTCCCCGCCGTCGAGAACGTGCGCGGCGTGAAGGATGGTGAGGTCGTGAAGGTGGGCTCGCTGGCGGTCACCGCGCATCATGTGCCCGGCCACACGCCCGGCGCCACGACCTGGACGTGGCAGTCGTGCGAGGGCACGCGCTGCCTGAACATGGTCTACGCCGACAGCATCTCGACGGTCTCGAACGAGGGCTTCCGCTTCACCGGTGATGGAGCGCGCGCCAGCCTCATCCCGAGTTTCCGCGCCAGCATCAACAAGTTCGCGGCCCTGCCGTGCGACATCATGGTCTCGACGCATCCTGCCGCGTCGAACATGGACGCGAAGCTGAAGAAGCGCGCGGCCATGAAGGCCGGCGATCCCGACCCGTTCATCGAGCCGGGCGCCTGTAAGGCGCTGGCGGCCACATCCATGAAAGCCCTCGACGAGCGGGTCAAGGCCGAGGGCGTGAAGAAGTAGACCGGCGGTACGAGACGGACCTGCCGCGCGGCAGGCCCGTCCGCCAGCGTCACCGGGATCGCCTCACACGATCTCGAGTGCGAAGGCCACCGTGTCGCGCAGCCCGCCCTGGTGCAGGAAGCCGGCGCCGTTGGTGGTCTTGAGCGACAGCGTGAGGTTCACGGCGAAGCTGCACTTGACGTGCGGGCCGAGCAGCGCCGAGAACGCCACGCCCGTCGAGAGCGCCGCGGCGGCCGGCGGCATGCCGGCGTTGGCGGCGGCGTCTACGACCGGCAGGTTGCCGTTTTCGATGTCCGGAGGCGTGTGCACCGGCCCTTCGAGTCCGCGGAAGGCCGTCAGTGCGTAGCGGTGCAGGAACATCTCCTCGGGATGGAAGGCACGGTGCCGCACGTGCAGCAGCGCCGTGCCCGGTCCCTCGAGGAAGAGGCAGGTGCCGACGGGCACCGGACTGCCCGCCACCTGCACGCCCTCGATGTCGCCGGTGCCGGTGCGGTTGTCCCACCACAGCATGTGGGTGAGGCCCGAGAACGGCACCGTCGGGAACGTGTCGACGCCGCCGGCCTGTGTCCACAGGTGGTACTGGAACGGTGCGTCGGTGCCCGGCCCCGCCGCGCCCGTGGGACGCAGCCGCTGCCCGGCCGCGTTGAACACCTCCACGGTGAGCAGGTGACGGCCGTTGCCGAACTCGGTCGTGTCGATCTGGCCGTGGAACTGATTGGCCAGCCACTCTTCGTTCGACGGCAGATCCGCGTCGTAGGGAATCGTCCACAGGTCGGTCTCGCCGCTCGCCACGGGTCCGGCCGCCAGCGGCACGGCAATCACCTCGATGCTGCCGCCGGTGAAGCGGAACTTGCGCCACTGCGTGGAGGGTGGCCCGATGCGTTGCGGGGTGCCCACCGGATTCCCGGCCCCGTCGGACCCCTGCACGGTGAGCCGGTAGTACTTCGCGCCGGCGCCACGTAGCGGCTCACTGAAGCGATAGAGCAGGTTCAGCGTGCCGCCGAGGTTGCAGTTCCGGAGCGCACCCTTGGCTGCCGCGAGCGAAGGCGCGGGGAACAGCAGACCGCTGTTGAAGGCTGGCGCGCTCACGCGGTCCCAGCTGGCCGGCACCGGCGATTCGAGGTCGTGGCTCTCGGTGCGAGCCGATGAGCTCGAGGAACACCGCCGCGCCTGGGACGGGCGGCGTGTCGCCGCCGCGGCAGGTGATGGCCCGGCGATCGTAGGTGGTCAGCGTCGGCGTCTCGCCGAGCCCGAACCATTGCCCGGCCGCGCGTCCGTCGTAGATCGTGATGGTGGTGCCGTTGACGAGCTGCTTGACGACATACGCGACCTGGTCGTGGCAGTGGATCGGCGTGATGAACGGGAAGCTCCGCCAGCAGACCTGGAACTCGCCATCGGGCTGCAGGAAGCCGGAACCCACGAGGCGCGGTGTGCCGCAGCGGAAGAAGCGGCGGAAGTACGGCCGCGCCTCGATGTAGGCCGCCTGCTCGGCCGGCGGCAGCGAGCGCAGGGCCACGAGGTCGCGCCCGGCGTTGAGCAGCAGTTCATCGGGCACGCCGCCGCGCAGGAACGGCGCGGGGTCGGGTCCAGGACCCGGGAAGGGACCGATGGGGTCCGGCCCGATCGGTCCCGGATCGGGATCCGGGATGGGGATGGGAATCCGCTCGAGCTCGCGGATGATCTCGTCGATGCGTGGATCGAAGACCACGATCGGGCGCCAGCAGCAGCGCCTGAGGTAGACCTCGACCACCCCCTCGCAGACCGCGTAGCACCGGCGCGGGAAGATCAGGTCGGTGGCGAGACCCGGGGCGAACCTCGAGATGTCGACGCGAGGCGCGAGCGTGTCGGCGGCGGCGGCGCGGATGCCTGCCCGCGCCGGCAGGTTCGGCGCGAGGAGGTCGGTGAACCACGGAAACGGCCAGCGGCAGGCGCGCACGCGGCCAGTGACGCAGCGCCGAAGCGGCCACAGGCGCTCCCAGCGCCCACGGGCCAGTTCGATCGTGCCGTTGCCGCGCAGGAGCTCGGCCACGTGCCGGGCGCGAAGGAGCACGACGGCGTCGCGCGAGAGGGTCTCGCTTTTCTCGTCGGCGGCGGCGATCGCGACGTAGGCCGCCTCCTTCAAGGCGTCCTCTTTCAGATCGACGTTCCCCTTGTCGTCGACCTTCAGGGTCGTGAGCGGCGCGAGGGTCGCGTCGGTGAGGTGGACGACGAGCGCGGGCGCTTTCTCGTCGGAGGTGCGATCGACCAGAACGATTCGTGCCATGGCGGAACTCTCCCCAGGTGGTATTGGCGGCAGTCGGATGGTGCAAGCGCGGCGGGGGATGCCGGGCCGGCGTGGCCGCGCGGGCGTGCACTCGACACGCGAGACCTCAACACTAGGGGACGGCCACGACCACGCTTTTTTGCAACGGGTTTTTTGTAACGGGGTCTGTCACCGTCACGGGTTGTAACGGGGTCTGTCACGGTCACGGAGTTGTGACGGTGACAGACCCCGTTACAACTCCAGGCGCGCTTGCCGCGGGCGCGGAGGGCGGGGGATCAGGGGCGGGGCGGCGCCGGCACCAGCGCGTCCCACACGTGACCAACGGCCGCGGCGGCCATGCTCTCGATCGACCTGCCGCCCGGCGTCAGCTGCCCACCGATGGCGAGCATCGCCGTACCGTGCACGCTCGCCCACACGAACACCGCCAGGTCGAGCGGATCGCCAGCGCGCACGAGGCCGGCCTGCTGCAGCTCGATCAGCGCATCGACAAGGACCTGGAAGGCGGCCTGGCCTTCCGCCGCCAGCTCCGACCGCACCTGCGCTTGCGGCTCATCGCACTCAGGCGTGTCGGCGCCCGCGGCGAGGTAGTCGCCGAACATCACGCGGTAGTAGGGCGGGTTCTCGAGCGCGAAGCGGATGTAGGCGCGGCCCATCGCGAGAAAGCCGTCGCGGCCACGGCCGGCGCCGTCCCAGGCGCGCAGCAGCGCGTCGCGAAAGGCGCGGAAGCCCTGCGTGGCCACCGCGGCCAGCAGCGACTGCTTGTCGGCGAAGTGCCGGTAGAGCGCGGTCCGGGACACTCGCAAGCCGGCCCCGACCTCCCGCAGCGTCAGCGCGTCCACGCCGCGGGCCCGGATCGTGGCCACGGCCTGATCCACGAGCGCCTGGCGCAAGTTGCCGTGGTGGTAGGCGTTGCGCCGCTTGCGCTGGGGTGTGGCGATGGGCACGGCGGGCACACCTCCACCATACGCGGCCAGTGTTGACACGGTCAACATAGAACCTGTAGAGTAATGTTAACGATGGCAACATTCACCGCAGCTGATCAGGGGGACACGATGCAGGCAGGGCAACGACAGCTGATACGGACAGGATGGCTGCTGGCAGGGCTGGGCACCGTCTTCGGCGCATTGATGCTGCTGGATCCGCGCGTCATCGAGGGTGCGCCGGCGTGGCTCAAGCCGCTCAAGTTCGCTGTCTCGACGTCCATCTACAGCTTCACGCTGGCGTGGATCCTGACCTTCCTGCCGGCGTGGCCACGGCTGGCACGGCGGGCCGCCAACCTGACCGCGGCGGTGTTCGTCGTGGAGGTGGCGCTCATCGCCGTGCAGGCGGCGCGCGGCACGACCAGCCACTTCAACACCAGCAGCGTCGTCGATGCTGCCGTCTTCGGCGCGATGGGCGTGGCCATCGTCGCGCAGACGCTGGCGGCCATCGCCGTCACGATCGCGCTCTGGCGCCAGACGTTGGCCGACCGCGCGCTGGGCTGGGCCTTGCGTTTCGGCATGACCATCGCCATCGCGGGGGCCAGCGTGGGCGGGATGATGACGCAGCCGACGACAGCCCAGCTCGCGGAGGCGCGCGCGTCCGGCCGGATGCCGCGTGCCGGTGCCCACACCGTCGGCGCACCGGACGGCAGCCCGGGCCTTCCTGGCACGGGCTGGAGCCTCGCGCACGGCGACCTCCGCGTGCCGCACTTCGTCGGCCTGCACGCCATGCAGGCCCTGCCGCTGGTGGCGCTCTTCGCCACCCGCGTCCGTCGCGAGCGGGCACGCGTGCGCGTGGTGGTCAGCGTGGCCGCCAGCTACGCGACGCTGTTCGCAATCCTGCTGGCGCAGGCGATGATGGGCCAGTCGCTGACCGCGCCGGCCGGACCTGTGGGGTGGGCGTTGCTGACCTGGGCGGCTGCAACCGCCGTCCTGGCCGTCGCTGCGGGACGGACGGACGGCCAGTCGCGCGCTGTCCGGTACGTGCGGGAGGTTGCATGACACCCGAGTCCGTCTTTTCCGCCGCCAGCACCACCGCGCTCGTGAGCTGGCTGCTGCTCGTCGTCCGTCCGCGCGCACGGTGGGTGCAGGTCGTCACTGGCACCGTGGTGCCGCTCGCATTCGCGGTGCTCTACGTGGCGATCATCTCGCTGCGGCTCGGACGCGGCGAGGGCGACTTCAGTTCCCTGGCCGGCGTGACTGCCCTGTTCTCCGACCCGTGGGTGCTGCTGGCCGGCTGGGTTCACTACCTGGCCTTCGATCTGCTGACCGGCGCGTGGGAGACCCGCGACGCGGCCAGGCGCGGAATCCCGCACTGGATGGTCGTGCCGTGCCTGCTGCTCACCTTCACGCTCGGCCCGGCCGGCTGGCTGCTTTACCAGGGCGTGCGGAGGGTGGGAGTTGCCACGAGGTCGCAGTTGTAACGGGGTCTGTCACGGTCACGCGAGGTAACGGGGTCTGTCACCGTCACAACTCCGTGACGGTGACAGACCCCGTTACAAACCGTGACCGTGACAGACCCCGTTACAACGTCTTGCGCACGGCGGGCGGCGCCCGTAGATTAGGCGCCATGAGCATCCGCAAGAGCCGTCGCGACTTCATGAACCTGACCGGCATCGGCATGGCCGGCCTGGTGGGCGCCCCCCTCACCGGCCGTGCCGCCGGCCAGACGGCCAACCGGCCCGCCAGCGGCTCATCGGGCGATCTCACGCCTGATCTCGTCGTCGTCAACGCCACGGTCTACACCATGGACACGCGCGCCCCGCGCGCGGAGGCCTTCGCGGTGAAGGACGGCCGCTTCGTGGCCGTCGGCTCGACCGCCGACGTCCGCAACCTGGCCATCCAGCCGCACCGAGGTCTTCGACGCCAAGGGCCTGACCATCGTGCCGGGGTTCATCGACTGCCACAACCACGCCGGCGGCGAGACGCTGCTCTACGATGTGCTCGTCGGCAACCCCTTCGAAGTGGAGTTCGTCAGCATCCTCAGCATCGTCGGCAAGCTCAAGGCGCGGGCGCAGCAGACGCCGCCCGGCACGTGGGTCGAGGGCTACTTCTTCGACGACACCAAGGTGAAGGACACGCGCGGTCTGCACATCAGGGACCTCGACGAAGTCTCGAAGGACCACCCGGTGGTGGTGCGCCATCGCGGCGGTCACACGTCCTTCTACAACAGCAAAGCCTTCGAGATGGCCGGCGTCACCAAGGCCACGCCGAATCCGATGGGCGGCACCTACGACAAGGATCCGAACGGCGAGTTGAATGGCCGCGTGACCGATCGCGCCATGGATCCGCTGCGCAAGATCGGCGACCGTCCCACCTACTCCGCCGCCGAGCTCGAGAAGCGCGGACGCGACGGCATCGCCCACATCTCGAAGCAGTTCGCACGCTACGGGCTCACGAGCGTGCATCACGAAGGCGGCAACCTGGCCGCCATCCAGGAAGTGCGCGCCCGCGGCGAGCTGCTGCATCGCGTGAGCTACGAGCCACAGAACGCCGTCCTCGACGCCATGATTGCCAGCGGCATCCGGACCGGCTTCGGCGACGAGTGGATCAAGTTCGGCGCCACCTCCGAGCACACCGTGGACGGCTCCTTCTCAGAGCGCACGATGGCGCTCAGCGTGCCCTATCCGGGCGTGACGCCGCCCTACAAGGGCAACGTCACCGAGACACAGGACGTCCTGAACGCGTGGGTCGAGCGCGTGCACCGCGCCGGCATCCAGGTCAACGTGCACGCCAACGGCGACGTGGCGATCGACAGCTTCCTGACAGCGATGGAGCGCGCTCAGAAGCTCTTCCCGCGCGCTGACGCACGGCCGAAGATCACGCACTGCACGCTCATCACGCCGGAACTCGTCGCGCGCATCAAGGCGCTCGGCGCGGTGCCGGCGATGTTCACGACCTACGCCTATTACAACCCCGACAAGTTCGTGTACTACGGCGAAGACCTGATGAAGCGCTGCATGGCCTACCGCGACATGCTCGATGCCGGCGTCTACGCGTGCGCCGGTTCGGACTTCAGCCCCGGTCCGTTCGCGCCGCTCATGGGCATCCAGGGCATGGTCACGAGGAAGGGCTGGGACGGCAAGACGTGGGGGGCCAACCAGCGCGTCAGCGTGAGCGAAGCCATCGCCATCAACACCTTCAACGGCGCGTGGGCATCGGGCGAGGAAGCGATCAAGGGCTCGATCACGGCCGGCAAGCTGGCCGACTACGTGATGCTGGCCAGCGACCCGCACACCGTGGACGTCGAGAAGATCAAGGACATCCAGATCGTGCGCACCGTGGTCGGCGGCACGGCCTCGCACGAAGCGTGAGGCGCGGCCGGCAACCGCCACGAGCGGCGCGCCCCTAGCGAGGGGGCGCGGGCGCGGGAGTGGTCGGCCGCATGTTGCGGATGGCCGCGATGCGCCAGCCATCGGCCTGCCGCACCGCCACGATCGACGTCCACATGCGCCGTGTGTCGCCGGCCACCGTGCCCGCGCCTTTGCCGGCGTCGGCGCTCACGATCTCGTAGGGGCCATCGGCGATGGCGACATCGGCGGTCACGAACCGCACCGCCTCGACGCGGATGCGGCGATCGCCGGGATTCTGGAGCGACGAGCGTGCGGTGCCGCTCACGATGGCCGTCTGGCCGCGACGCCACTCCCCGGAGGTCGTGTACTGGTCCGCATCGTCGGTGAAAAGGGCCCCGACCGCGGCGGCGTCGCGCAGGTCGCGTGCGGCGACATAGCGCGCGACGAGCGCCCGCACGGCCGCCTCGTCGTCACCGCGCGTCGCTGCCGGCTGGGCATGCGACGAGGCCGCCACAGCCACACAGCAGATGCATAAGCTCAGCCGTCCCACGTCACCCTCCTTCCGCGGTGGGCGCCACCGCGGACCCCAGTATGCCGGGTGGCGACCGGGCGCGGCGAGCTGTACTCTAGGGAGTGCAGCGGTGACTCGCGCGCACCGGGACCGGCACGACTCCTGCTGCGTTGACGGCCATTTTCAGCCTGATTCAGTCACCATTCGTCGAAGCAGCGCCGCCGACGCAGTTGGCAGCGATCTTGCGGCGCAGGGGGTAGGAGGCGCGCACATGTCCACCATCAAAGTCACCACCATCGCTGCCGCCATCGCCGCCCTGGCGTTGTCGGCGATTCCGGTCTCGGCGCAAGACGGCCGACGCGGCAATGGGGATGAACAGAGCCAGTCGCGCGCCGAACGCCGCCGTCCGCGCGCGGACACCGGCGGCCAGCGCGGCGAGCGCCGGCAACCACGCGCCGAACGCGGCGCCCGCAACGACGACAGCCAGCGCGCGGCGCCACGCCGGCAAGCCGTGCCCAGAGACAGCGTCGAGGCGCGCCGAGGCGGTCGCGATGGCGGCCAGCGGGTGGTGCCGCAGCGCAACCCGCGTGACACCGGGCGCTACGACGGCCGGCGCGACGGCGCCCGCTACAACGGCGGCGTCTACCGGCCAGCCCCGCGCGTGACCCGAGGCTACTCACGACCATCGCGCGTCTACGTGGTGCCCTACGGCTATCGACCGCGCGGCTACCGCGCCGGCTGGAACAGCAACCTCTACTTCGGGAGTCCCTACGGCTACGGCCCGGGCTATGGTTCGCGGGGGTATTACAACCGCGGCGCCTACGGCTACTACCCGCTGCCGCAGGGTTTCGCCTACGGCTCGCTGCGCATCGTCGACGCGCCACGCCATGCCCCGGTGTTCGTGGATGGCTACTACGCCGGCGAGGTCGATGACTACGACGGCATCTTCCAGCGGCTGAACCTCGCGCCGGGAGGCCACCAGATCGAGATCGAGGCGTATCCGGGCGCGCCGCCGATGACCTTCGACGTCTACATCGAGCCCGGGCGCACGGTCACCATTCACGCGCGGCCCTGAGGGGCCGAGCGGCGAAGCGTTCGGGCCGGAGTCATCCCCCGAGCGTGCGAGCTTCCAGAGGGCCTGCGACGTCCAACGTCGCGGGCCCTTCGGGCGTACGGCCGGACCGCAGGGGCGGCCCGCGCGCGCGACACTCCCCGGGCTCAGCCGCGTGCCACTTCCACGAAGCGGCACAGCGCGTTCGCGAGCGCCATCTGCCGCGGCGTGCGGCACTCGGGCTCGAGCAGCGCCGGACTGGCCACGATGAAGGCGGCGCACTTCGCACGCGAGGTCGCGACGTTGAGGCGGTGCCGGCTGTAGAGGAACTCCATGCCGCGCGGAGCGTCGCCGGCACTGGACGATCCCATGGCGAAGATGACGACCGGCGCTTCCTGCCCCTGGAACTTGTCCACGGTGCCGACGCGGACCCCGCGCACGGCGAGACGCTCGGCCAGCCGGTTGACGTGCGCGTTGTAGGGCGCCACCAGCAGGATGTCGGCGGGCGCGAGCGGGTGCGCCGCACCGTCGGCGTCCGTCCACGTCACGCCCGGCGCGAGCAGCCGCGTCACGAGCGCGTCCACCGCCTCGATCTCCTCGCTGGACCAGTTGCGGTTGGCTTCGTGCGCCACCGGCACCCACCACAGGCCGGCGCCGTCGATGTCTGCCGCTGCCGGCCAGGCCTTGCCGTTCGAGGCCGGGGCGCGGGTGCAGCTTGCCCTCGTAGAACTGCTCGGACGTGAACGCACACACGGCCGGCGCCATCCGCCACGTCACCGGCAGGAACAGGCCGCGGTCGGCCGCCATCGTCTGCGCCTCGTCCGCCGGGCCGAGCACGTGCTGCAGCGCTGACACGTCCACGCCGTCCGGATGGCTGCCCTTCTGCGGCTGCTGCAGTTGCTGCGGATCGCCGAGCAGCACCAGGCTCTCGGCCGCCGGTGACACGGCGAGCGCATTGGCCAGCGAGAACTGCCCCGCTTCGTCCACGACGAGGACGTCCACCGCGCGGTCGAAGCTCTCGGTGGACCACATCCAGGCCGTGCCGCCAAGGACATCGACCTCGCGTCCGGTGAGGGCCTCGAGCGCCTCGTCGTTCTTGCTGTAGCCTCGGATGCCATCCCCGGACGCGTCGCCCACCTCCTCGCCGCTGCCCAGCTTGCGGCCCAGGCGCACGGCTTCGCCGGCCGCCCGTCGCCTGCGCGGCCACGGCCTCCAGCAGATTGACGATCACCTTGTGGCTGGGCGCCACGACGCCCACACGCTTGCCGGCGACGACGAGCGCACGAATCATCTGCGCCCCCAGGTACGTCTTGCCCGATCCGGGCGGGCCCTGCACCGCGAGCGTCGTGCGATCGAGGTGCAGCGCCAGGCGCCGGGCGCCGTCCACGAGCGACTCGCCAGGCCGCGCGTCCAGGCTGGTGCCAGCGAGCCTGGGCGCACGCCGGTGCAGCAGGTCCGTGCCAGAGCCGGTCTCGTCCACGCGATCGCACAGCCGCAGCAACGACTTCTGCAGGTCGGCGGTGCCGATGACCTCCGACTGGAAGAGCGCCGGCGCGTGGACGTCCGCCAGGTCCTTGCCCTTCTGGATGTCGAGCGTGCGTGCCACCCGGTCGTAGCTCACGACCTTGCCGAACGCCTCGCCGCCCGGCTGCTTGACCGGGCCACGGCCGACCTCGGTCTCCTGCAGCGGGTAGCGATAGCGATCGACGACCGAGCCGGTCGGCTTGTGCGTCTTCTTGTGGAGCACGGCGTGTACGCGCTCCACGAACTCCAGACCGCCGACGCCGTCCTGCTCGTCGACGAGCTCGTCAGCGGGCAGCGCGGCCAGCCGGAAGTGCTCCCACCAGGCCACCTTCTCCTCACGCCGATGCCAGTCGAGGAGATACGCCAGCAGCCAGCGCGGATGCTCGGCATGTCCCGGCGTGGCCGCTTCGGCCGCGATACCGTCGAGCAGACGTGCGCGCGCCGCCAGTTGTCGCGCCTCGAGGTCACCGACGTCCTTCGGCGGCTCCGCCGCCTTTTCCTCCGGCCTCGGCACGGCCGTCCCGGCGGCTCACGAGCGCGGCGCGCAACTGCTCCAGCCAGTCGCGCAGCGCCTGGGTGGAACGGCAGTCGTCGCGGTTGTAGCCGGCCACCGCAGCGCGCGTCTCCTCGTCCACGAGGATCGGCGCGTGGCTTTCGAGCGCCAGTTCGATCGCCTGCAGATGGCTGCGCGCATCGCCGAGCGCCACCTCACGCGCGAAGCCGTAGTACTGCTCGAGCTGCTTGATCGAGTAGCTCTCGACGCCGGCCCGCACCCCCTGCCGGACGACGGCCAGCAGGTCGACGAAGCGCCCGCCCCGCAGCAGTCGATCCAACTGGTCCGCCCGCGAGGCGTAGCGCCCCATCAGCCGCTTGAAGGCTGACGGCTCGTAGGGCGCGAAGTGATAGACGTGCATGCCGGGATGGGCCAGCCACTGCGCCTCGATGCGGTCCATCACCGCCTCGAAGGCGGCGCGCTCCTCGGCGTCGTCGTGGGCCCACCAGCACTCGTAGCCCGCGGCGGACCAGAGCCCGAACAGGTATTCGCGCCCGCCCTCGCGCGCGAAGGCCGCACCTTCGAGGTCCAGGAACAGGTCGCCGGCGGACGGCTCCGGCAGCCGGCACAGCCCGTGGCCGTCCTCCACAGGCAGCAGCTCGTGCACCGGCACGCCGCTCGTCCGCTGCTGGTGCTGCAGCCGCGCCTGCTGGCCCAGCCGCTCGTAGGTCTCACGCGAGCCTCGCCGCGGAGCGAACGGCAGCGGCGTCGGCAGCGCCGCCACGGCGGTGAGCGTGGGCGCGCCGTTGGTCGTGAACTCGCCGCGATGGGGGCGGCTGATGCCGGCGATGAAGCCGAGATGGTCGTCCGCCCGGCGGCGGCCGTTGCAGCGGGCCCACCAGCGGCACAGCTCGCAGGCCTCGACCGGCTCGGGGTAGTGGTGCGTCAGCAGTGGTTCGTGGCCATCGGCGAGCGAGGCCAGCAGTTGCCCGCGCACGCGCCGGTAGTAGGCCGCGTAGTCGTCGACGCGGTAGGTCTCGATGCGGAACGGCATGCGGCTCGCATCAGTGCTGGTGTGCGCGGCCTCGCGCCGGTCGGTGGCCGACAGGGACGCGTCCGGCGCCGCCTCTCCCGCTGGCGTGACCACATGGAAGTGCTCCGGCCAGATGCCCTGTAGCCCCGCCAGCAGTTCTGAATAGGTGGAGAGCTGCAGGATGGTGCCGCCGCGCGTCTCGCGTGCCAGCTTGGTGTCGTGCGCCTCGTAGCTCCAGGCACCCAGCGCACTGGGGCGTTCCACGCGCACGAGCAGGTCCGCGAAGCCGCGCCAGCCCGGCCCGGCGAGCGCCGCCTGATAGACCACATCCACGCCGCGCCCCATCGCCTCACGCGTGGCCTCGTCCGCGTTCTCCCCGCGCAGCGCGGACAGGTCGGCCACGTCTCGCCCCTGGCTCCGTAGCCACTGCAGGTAGCGCTGCTCGTGCTCGAGGCCATGCGCGGCCAGGGACTGCGCGAACGCATCGTGCCGCTCAGGTTTCGTCAGCACACCGCGCGCCACGGCCAGATCGAGGCCGGTGCGGTGGCGGCAGCCGAGAAAGGACGAGAGATCGGTGGGCGAGAGGATGAGCTGAGCGCCGGTCTGCTTCACGATGTGGCCTTGGATTATCCGTCGGATCACGCCTTCGACGGGCGTGCGGTCACCCACCGTCCATCATCGTTGCCGCGTGCGACAGCCGAGGTCGCAGCTCTCGACTAGAATTGCCGCCATGCCGCGCAACGCCGAAGTGATCCGCCACTGGCAGATGCTCCTCTACATCGACGCCCGCCGCTCCGGCGTGTCGGTGCAGGAACTGGCCGCGCACTTCAAGGTCACGTCGCGCACAGTGTGGCGCGACCTGGCGGCGCTGCAGGAAGTGGGCTTTCCGCTCATCGACGAAAAGCGCGATCGCCAGACCTACTGGCTGCTGCTCAGCATGCCGCTCAAGGCTCTGAACGATGCCGGCCTGTCCGTGACCGAGGCCTGTTCGCTGTATCTGAGCCGCGCGCTGCTCGTGGGCTTCACCGGCACGCCGTTCGAACCGGGACTGACCGCCATCATCTCGAAGGTCGAGAAGTCGCTGTCGCCGCGGGTGCGAAGCTTCCTCAAGAAGCTGCCCGAGGTGGTGCAGGTCAAGGCCGCGCCCAGGAAACACGTCACCGCGCCCAAGCACGACGAGTTCGTGGCCCGGGTCATCGAAGCCGCGTCGGAGCGGCGGGTGTGCAAGGTGCTCTACTTCTCGGTGCACAGCAACCGCGAGAAGGACTACGAGCTGCACCCCTACAACCTGGCCTACGCGGAAGGCGGCCTCTACCTCACCGCCTACGTCCCCGAATACCGCCAGGTGCGGGTGTTCGCGATGGAGCGCGTGCGCCGCGTGACGGTGCTGGAACGCAGCTTCACGCCAGTGGAAGACCTGCAGACGGAAGCCTTCGGCGAATCACTGGGCGTGAACCGCGGCGGCAAGACCGAGCGCATCGTGATTGACTTCAGCTCGCGCGTGGCCAACTACGTGCGTGAGCGGACGTGGCACAGCAGCCAGCAGGTGGACGACGCAGCCCGACGGCTCGGTGCGCGTGACGCTGAAGGTGTGCCGCGACTGGGCGCTGCGCACCTGGGTGCTCGGCTACGGCGCCCACGCCCGCGTGGTGTCGCCGCCGACGCTGGCGGCGGAGATCCTGGCGCAGCTCGACGGCGCCCGCGACGGCTACCTGCCGAAGCTGGCGTTCGATGCGGCGGTCACGCCGTATCTGGCGCCGCCGAGACTGCCCCTGCGAACGTAGCGTCGAGCGCGCAGCGAGCCGAGCACTGCCCTCCGTAGCGCCCGTGCTACACTCGCGGCATGAGCCAACGGGTCACCCAGCGGGAGCTGCGAAACGAGAGTGGACGCATCATGCGGGCACTCGACAAAGGCCGTTCGTTCGTGGTGACCAGGAACGGCGTGCCCGTAGGCGAGCTGGTGCCCCTCCGGCCGCGCACGTTCGTCCGCGCCGACACGGCGCAGGCAGCCTTTGCGAACGCCCCGCGTATATCGCAGCGACGATTCCGGAAGGACGTGGACGCCGTCGTCGATCAGGACTCGACGCCTCGTGGCTGAGACGCGCCGGCCGAGAGGACTCATCGATACGTCGGTGGTCATCGACCTGGAGCGAATCGAGCCGTCGCATCTGCCGGTGGAGCTGGCTGTCTCGGCAATCACGATGGCCGAGCTGTCGGCGGGGCCGCATGCCACCGCCGATGCGGCGGAACGGGCGCGCCGCCAGGACCGGCTGCAGCGGGCTGAAGCCACGTTCGATCCGCTCCCAGTGGATGCCAGTGTGGCGCGTGCCTACGGCCGGGTCTATGCGGCGGTGGCAGCGGCCGGCCGTAAAGCGCGCGGTGGCCGTGCCGTGGACCTGCTGATCGCGGCGACCGCTGTCGCCGCTGGACTCCCGCTATACACGCGCAACCCGAATGACTTCTCGGGCCTCGGCGATCTCGTCGAGATCGTGGCGATCTAGGCGCGCCGCTCCACGCTACGACACCTCCGGCCCTGACCGCGGCCGCCGCCGCGCCTGGCCCTCCGGCTCCCGTGACCCCGAGATGATGTAGTTGGCGAAGTGCCGGCGCTTCATGTCGACCGGCCGCATCGCGCGCGCGAAGTCGTGCTCCTCGTGGCGCAGTCCATCGGCGAGGGCCACGACAGCCGGGTCATCAGGGGCCATATCCGTCAGCGCCCTGGCCGCCTTCGCCAGGATGCGCTGCGCCCGCCTGAAGTCCCCCTGCCGGTTGGCCGCGAGCGCCTGCGTCCGCGCGTTCGCGGCCAGCAGCCGCGCCGCGGCCACGATCACCGCGGCGTTCACGGCCTGCTGGCCGTTGGCCGCTGCGTCGACCGCCGTCCACTCCACCGACATCGGCTGCGGCGCGAACACCTGGTCCCGGTCGATCACCCGGCAGTCGACGTCCACGCCGCCTCCGGCCGCCGGTGCCGACGGCACGCACACAGCCACCACCAGCGACACCTCCTGATCCGCCACCAGGTCGCCCAGCCGCACGCGCAGCCGGTCTGGTTGTGCGTCCGCTGGCAGGTCGTTGAGCAGTGCCAGCTCCACGGGCGTCATGGCCTTCGCCCGGCACGCCACCTCGAACGTCACGTCGCGCGCGACCACCTGCAGCGTCTCGCCCAATTCGCTGGCGAGGAAGTCCGGAATCTGTGTGGGCAGCTCCACGAAGTAGAAGTGACCGCCGCCCTCACGGGCCAGACGCGCCAGCAGGGCTTCATCGAAGTCGGCGCCGAGCCCGAAGGTGGACGTGCTGATGCCCGCCGTCCGCAGCTGTGCCGCCAGGGCCGCCAGGTCGTCGTGGTCCGTCACGCCGTGGTTGGCAAGACCGTCCGTGAGCAGGAGCACACGTCGAACGGCCGGCACCGGTCCCTCCCCGGCCGGGTCGGGGCCGGGACCCGCGTCGTGACCCGCGTCGTGACCTGCGTCGTGACCTGCGTCGTCACCCGCGCTCTCGCCCGCCATGGTCCCGGTGCCGGCCATCCCGGCGCGCAGTTCGTTGCCCCCCCGCGACCAACCGCCGGCAAGGTCCGTGGAGCCGCGGGCATCGATCTCGGCCAGACGCTCCCGCGCCAGCGTCTTGGCTTCCTTGCTGGCGGCGGTGCGCGACAGCACCGTGTCGACCTCGTTGTCGTAGCAGACCACGGTCAGGTGGTCCTGTGGCTGCAGCAGCTGAATGGCGTGGTCCACGGCGGCGCGCGCCATCTCGATCTTGCGGCCGCCCATCGAACCGGAGCGGTCGAGCACGAGGGCGACATCGGCGGGCGGACGTGGCGCGGCGCCGGTGGGCGTGGCCGGCGGCGCGGTGATGGTGACGTGCAGGTAGCGAATCGAGAAGGCGTGCGCGGGGATGCGGCTGCGGTCCGTCTGGATGTGCATGCCGTATGGTCGCAGGCAGGTGCGACAAGGCAGGTCGCGGCTGCGCGAGCGGCGCGACTGCGCGCAGACTTTCAATCGCCTCGTCCGCCTCGGACGGCCTCTTCCTGCACCCCTACACCGGCGCGGCCATGACGGAGCCAGGGCCGTGAAGCATGGCGCACGAGACCATGCGAGCGCGGTGCCGTCACCCGTTGCGAGCGAATCGACGAACTAGATGTGTTTGCGGAACAGCTCGCGCACGTCGATCTGGCAACCAGGCAGCAGCGGCGTGGTCAACACGTCCCCGTCTTCGGCAGTCAGTTCCACCACGCGGGCCAGCCTCCCCTCGAGCGTCGGCCGGAACACCTGCACGGCGTCGAGCTCCGGGTCGACGAGCCAGTACTCGCGCACGCCGCTCCGCTCGAACAGGCGCCGCTTGGTCTGCGCGTCGCGCTTGCGCGTGCGCTTCGACAGCACCTCGATGACCAGCGCTGGCGGCCCCTGCACGTTCTTCTCCGTGAGGATGTCCGTCTGATCACCGGCCACGAACAGCAGGTCGGGTTCGACGACGTCGAAGTGCGAGAGGACGACGTCGAGCGGCGCGGAGAACACCTCACCGGCACGCGGATTGGCCTTGAGATACAGCTCGATTTCGACCAGCAACCGCCTCACGAGCCGTTGATGCCGCACGTTCGGCGACGGGGTCACGACGTGCTCGCCGTCGATGATCTCGTGCCGCTTCCCGTCGTCGGGGAACAGCACGAAGTCGTCGTAGGTGAGGCGCATGTCGGCGCGTGCCGCTGGCGAGCGCATCGGATCCTCCCCGGCCATGAACGGAGTCTACATCCGGCCATTGCACGGGACAATGCGAGCCCCGTGCCGCCCGAGAACTCACGCGAATCGGAAGAGTCAGGAGCGCGGTGGTGCAGACTCTGCCCAAGGTCCGCGGGTGAAGGGCCGCAGAACCTGCCCCTGGCGCGCGATGCCGCCAGGCACTGGTCAGGGGTGGGGGCTACCCGCAGTCGCGATCGGCGTGCTGCATGCTACAGTCCGTTAAGGCCCCTATGGACATCTATCCAGGCATCTCGATGAACCCCGACGTCCGGTTCGGCAAGCCCTGCATCGCCGGCACCCGGATCGATGTCGCCACGGTCGTCGGGCTCATCGCCGCCGGAGAAACCGTCGAGACGGTCGCCACCGAGTATCAGCTGTCGGTTGAGCAGGTGCGCGCCGCGCTCGGCTACGCGGCGCACGTGGCGGCGCACCTGCCTCCCGCCGTCCGCCAGGCGTCGTGAAGATTCTGCTCGACGAGAACTTCCCTCTCGCCCTGCTCCGCAGCCTGCTGGCGGATGGCGAGAACGCCGAGCACATCATCACACTCGGCCTGCGCGGGGTGTCGGACGCGCGAATTCGTGAACGCCTGACCGACCCAGAGGTGCTGTTCCTGACGCAGGACGACGATTTCCTGTTCTCGGAGCCTACGCATGTGGTGATCGTCGTCTCGCGCGTCCGACAGGCACGACGGATCGTGGAACGCGTTGATATCTGGAGACGCGCGATTCGCGTACTGCTCGAGGCTCCGCGGACCGCGCAGCGATTCGAGCTGCTCGACGACGGGACGCTGCTGCCGTGGGAACAGGCCGCGGACGGGGTGTGGATTTCGAAGAGGCCCAGCCCGTAGCCCTCACCGGCCCAGCGTTATCTACGCCGCGCTCGTCACCACCAGGCGACGCCCGAGCGCCGCGAGCGCCTGTTCGATCTGGTCCAGCTTGGACTGATGCCGAAAGTCGATCAGACGGTCCACCTGCGGCAGATGCCAGTCGAGCTTCTTCCCCAGCCGGTACTTGCCCACGCGCTGTGCGAGCATCGCGTTGTGCAGTTCGATCTTCGCAGCCACCAGGGCTGACAGGCGCACGGCCGCACCCTTGGCCGGGGCCGACTGCAACGGCCGGGGAATCTCGGCCTTGTCGTCCACCAGCATCTCGAGGCCGGTCAGCACGGCATCCACGGCACGCGTCAGCGCGTCTTCACGCGTCGCGCCGTGGGTGTGCACGAAGGGCAACGCGGGCACGTCCACGAGCCACGACCCGTCGGTATCCTTGGACAGCTTCACTGCGTAGAACATGGCGTGAGCCCCATCGCTTGAACTCGCGAGCCGCCACTAGACGGTAGACCGATTCGTCGCTCTAGGCAACATTTCAGTTGCCCCGCCGACCACACGTCGTTCGCCAATGCGCTGCAGGTGCTCTGAGCCCGGATGGCAGTCGCGATTGACGTGGTGTCCGGTCGTCGGCTCCGATGAGTCGCGTCGGACACTCGCACCTTCCGGCGACTCGTCCTGCTGTCCAAAGCACTTCTGGGGACCCCTATCCCCTGTGGTGCGTGTCGCCCGCACTCTCGGTGCGAGTGTCGGCCTTCTGTGCGACGACGACTCGATAGTCGCTCGCCGACCGGACGCCACGCCAACGCAACTGCTCGGAGGGGCTACCTTAGGGACCATCCGAAACTCCGAGGCTGACATGGCCCACAAGTACGAACTCGTCGTCGCCTGGAGCCGCGAAGACACCGCCTTCGTCGTGGACGTGCCGGAGCTGCCCGGATGCATGGCCCACGGCGGCACGCCTGCCGAAGCCGTGGCCAATGCGCAGGACGCGATCAGCCTCTGGCTGGAGGCCGCGCGCGACCTGGGACGCCCGATCCCGAGGTTTCGCGGCCGCCGCCTGATGTCGGCGTAAGCCGGGCTCACCTCGCGCGCTCGCGGTCATCTCTAGTGCCGGTATGGCGCAGGAGGCGTCACTCCCGATTCAATGGCAACACTCGCACTCGTGTGCCCGCTTCGGTGACGGAGAGCAACGCGCCACGCTGAAGCGCTCCCGTGTGCTCTGTGAGCGCACTTCGGACGATGCGCAACATCAGCGGCGCCAAGAGGTCATGCGTTCGCAGCTGCACGACGCTGGGCGCGTCGTCACCACTTGCGGCCAGGATTGCGGAGAAGTCCAGATCGTGCGTGATCAAGACGCGGCCGTGCCGCCGTGCCCAGGTCAGGATCTCCGCGTCGTCTGCGGTGGCGTCGCCCACGGCGGACCAGTGGACTGCGGGGAATCCTGCGACTCCAACGCCGAGGCGAAGGCGGGCGGCAGGTTCATGTCGACCAGCAGCGTCACGACTGGTTCAGCGGCACTTCCACTTCCTCTGCCCGCCAGGCAGCGTAGGACAGGGCTTCCGCGACATCCGCTGCTTCAAGGTACGGATACTCGCGCACGATCGTCTCGGTCGTGTGACCCGACGCCACCATGCCCACGATGGCACCAACGGTCACGCGCATGCCGCGAATGCACGGCTTGCCGCCCATGAGCCGAGGGTCTCGAGTGATTCTGGTGAGTTGCGGCATGTTCGTCTCTGCCTGCATTGTGCGCGATCTCCAGGGAGGCGACCAGTCCCGGCCGAGCGCCGCGAACCGCCTCCGCCGCGTGTCTTGCATCACGCGTGCCGCCCTCGTCGCGCTGCCCCTGGTGGGCCGAAGTAGGCCAGATTCCCACCACATGCCTGCCGGGCCGTAACTCGGGTACGCAGGATTCGCATCGCTGCTGAGAGCACTGCGCACACGTACCGTTCACGTCGCCTTCCCTTCTACGAGAACACCCGCAGAAACGGGCCGATGAAGCGCTGCTCGGGCGACCAGTCCGTGACGGCGAACACGACCTCGTCGAACACGCCGCCGCCCTGCTCGGCCAGCGTCTCGGCGAAGATGCCCGCCATCATGTCGCCGTCGAGCCCGAAGGCGCCGCAGCCCCAGGCGCCCAGAATCAGCCGCCGCTGGCCGTGCGCGGCCGCCACCGCCAGCACCTTGCGCGTGCGCGCGCGCATCACGTCCGGGATCTCGTCCCACCGATGCGGCACGTAGCGCCGAATGCCGTTGCCGTGCACGGCCGGACTCGTGAGGATGGACATCGTCCACGGTTCGTCGAGCAGGTCGCCCTCGTCGGTGCGAAAGACCGGCACGTCCGGGGAGTAGATCACGTAGTCCGTGTACATCGCGTCGAGCACCGCACGGTGGCGCGGATACATGTCGCGGTGCTCGAGACACGCGTAGAGGCCCGACGACCGGGCGATGCATTCCTCCTGCGCCCGCGCGCCATTCAGGAATCCGCCGCCAGGCGAGGTGGCCGACGCGAAGTTGAGCCCGGCCACCGGTCCCGTGGCGGCCATGCGGCGGCCCACCACCAGGATGGACTCGTTCTCCACGGTGATCCGCGGCGGCGGGCCCAGTCACGGACGCGGGATGCAGGGCGCGCTCGGGCGGATACTCGACCGTGCCTCGGGTGGCGGCGTCGAGCCCCGCGCTCAGGTCTACGAAGCGGCCAGACGGCGCGCGGTAGCCACCGGCGCGCAGGACCTCCACGGTTTCGCGGCCGAGTCGCACGGCCAGTTCGCGGGGGTTGTGAGCCATGTCGTGTGCCCGGGACGCTCGACTGTACGCACGACCCGTGATTTTTACCGACTTGATGGACGCGCGACCGCTCCACCCCACCATCTAAGTCGCGACCTGAAGGCCCGCGACGATCGTTGTCGGCCGGCCTTTTCTCATTGGTCCCGAACCGCTCTGGCCGCGCACGTCCCGGTGCGCCTGCTCCCATGCGCGGGCGCACGGACCCGGTGCCGCGTCGGCGGCACCTTCGATAAGGACACGTCCATGATCTTCGACCGCTACCCCTATCTCAGCACGCGCGTCGAGCCGGCCATGTCTCACATCACGCTGCCGACCGGCCGGGCTGCCCGAGAGCACGCTCGCGGGAAGCCGCGCAACGGTAGGGACTGCGCGCCGCTTCGGGGGACGGTGTCTTCTTTCAAGGGCCATATATAGACGGGCGACCACCGTTCACGGCTGACGAGGCGACCAACGAGTTGGAGGTGCGACTTCGCCAAGTGCCCGGCGTGAGCTTCAAGGGCAAGGGTAGCTCAGGGCGACCCGAGATCCCGTGGGCGAGTGTGGTGGACTCGAACGGCATGTCCGCGGTCACGTCGTTCATGACGTGGCTGGTTGAGCGCGTGCGGCAGGATGCAGTCTCCTAGCGTTGCCTTCTGGCCCCTGTCGCGCCTCAGCCGCTATACTTCGCCCGCATGGCCAAGCCGAGTGTAGTAGAGAAAGTCACGACCACCGCGAAGTGGGCCGAGATCATGACCCGCTGGCACATCACCTTCTCTGGGCGTCCCAAGGCCGGGAAGGGCAAGCAGACCGGGACGCTCGGTGAAGTGGCAACTCGTGAGCTTTCTTGGCCCAAATGGGCGGGAATCTCGAGGTGTCGTTGACCTCGTGGCAATCCGCAAGGATCACAGGACCGATGACGGCCAAGTCCGAAGGGGCGATTTCTTCGACATCGTTCTGATTCAGATCAAGGGCGGCGGCGCAGGCAGCCCCACTCACCGAAGACGCGAAGCGGATGCGCGCCGTCCAGAAGCGCTACCGCGCACGGGCTTCGGTGTTCGTTCACTGGCGAAAGGGCGAGGACATCACCTGGCACAAGCTGGCTGGCGCTGGCGCAAAGACGCAGTGGCCCGAGGTCGACACCGAGCAGCTCGGCGGAATCTTTCGCTAGATTGAACTGTTCAACCGCAGAAGCCCGCTCCCTCGAGGTCTTCATGAAAGTCACCAGAAACGGCAACGCGATCAGCACGCTCGCTGACTGGCAGACCCTGGCCGGCCCAAAGCGGGATTTCCAGTGGGCTGAAGGCCGCAGCGCCTTCGAACTTGCACACGCGTGGCTCGGTTCGGGCTCGCCGGCAATGCCGACCGCTCTACGTGACCTGCTCGAGTCGTCCGCGGCCACCCGCGGACATGCAGGTCGACGAGGTGCACCCGGAGCACCGAATCCCATTCGACTCGAGGGCGCGGCGAGCCCGCAACGCCGACCTCGCGTTCCTAGGGCGGACGGCCGCCGGCACGGTGGCGGTCACGATTGAAGGCAAGGCCGACGAGCCGTTCGGCGACACCGTCGAGGGCACGCTGGCTGCCGCCCTTGAGCGCTGGACCAAGAACGAGCGCAGCCGAGGCATCGGCCGCGTGATGGACCTTCTGCAGAGCCCTTCTGCCGCCTGCCTCCGACGGCTTGCCGCACGCCAAACGCTGCTTCGTTACCAGCTACTGACGGCCGCGGCCGGCAGCTTGGCATACGCTGCCGCACAATGCGCGACAGCCGCGGTGATGGTCGTCCACGAGTTCGAGACCAGTGAGACGAGAGCAGAGCTACACGCCAGGAACGGCGCTGACTACAACGCGTTCTTGCTGCGACTGGGGTGCCTGCCAGGGGCAACACTAGCGCCGGGCCTCTGCGGACCGGTGATGGTTCCCGGCCTGCCGCTGTCCCCAAGGTGGTCCCTCTCTACCTCGGAAAGATCACGACCGCGCTTCAGCGGTAGCTACGACTCTTCGTCGTCGTCGGCGGCGTCATCCGCCTCATCGTCGGCGTCAACGGCCAGGCTGTCGACGTGCACTGCCGCCACACGTCCTTGAGTGAGCGACGGGGACTCTGCTGAACCAGGAAAAACCACCAGCCATTTGTTGAATTGCCAGTGATCACACTCGCCGCCTCAGATGGCCGGGAGGACCGGATGCCGTTCATCTCGATTCGCCCATCAGCAAGCAGTGTGGCGACCTGTTCTGGATTCTTCTTGCTCCTGCGGGTACGAACGGCATTCCGGCCGAAAGGAGTCCGGCGCTGATGAGGTCCGCCACGCCTACCTGATGGCGCCTTGGCGACGCCTTGTCCCGAGAAAATCCGGACTTGTGATTCTTGGGCACCGGCCAGATGCGGCAGATTACGCCAGCCAGTTCGGCGGTCCGCTTGCGGATGGGCGTTCAGCCCGACGCGTCGGGACCCTTGACTAGCTCGCGATTCAAGAACAACACATCGTGCCCGTCGAGTCCTGCCCGGGTACCCTCGGTCCCAAGCCAGGGCCCGTTGGATACCTTGCTATTCAGGCGCCCGGTAAGCAGAGTGAGATTGCCAAGTGTGTGCAACGATCCGATTGCGCTCCGCGTCGTCGGCACCTTCCAGGAAGCGGCCAATGCTGACGCCGCCCACTTCCGAGGCATGATGTGCTCGATGGCATGCTTGCCCCTTGTGACGCGAGCTTCGCCAAGCGCGGCCTTTTCCTCTTGCCATCCTCGCTTGTGGTCTTCGATCGCCTCCAGGACGATTCGAGGCCTCGCCCAACCGGCGATAGGCGAGAAGCGCGCCGAGTTCCTCTTGCAGTTCCTCATCGTCGGGGTGAGTACCGGCTCCCGCTGGATCGACTCGCGAAGAACTGCTCCACGATATCTCCAGCTCGAGACCGGTCCGATTTGCGTAGCAACGCCACCATCTCAGCGACGACCATGTTGTAGTTCGTGGTCGCCCGCACGAGCATGCGCCGGACCATCCAGCTCTCGACGACGTTCAGGGCTTTTGCGAAATGGCGCGTCCGGCACGGCGGGCTTCGGGTCCAGCAACCACAAGCACCAACGGCTTGATGACTTCGCTTTCCAGCACGCCGGTGTCTGTAGCCGAACAGGCCGAGGCGATCAATGGGTCCGGTGTCCGATTCGGCATCCGTGACGAACTTCCGGTACACCGGGACGCCTCGTCAATCTGCTCGACGAGCGTGCGCATCGGGACAAACGCGTCATCATCCGCAAAGCGCTTGAATCGCTCGAAAACCTTTCGCGCCAGCACCTCTTCCCCGGTTCTCGCGATGAGCCAGTGGTTCAGGAACACTGAGGATCCGGGGTGGCGACCGCGTCCCACGCCAATTTCTGTTTCCCAGAACGCCGTTTCGAACTCTTTCCAGCGACGCTCATAGACGGTCTCGACGTCTGTCGAGGACTCGAGAAGGCGCTGGAAGACGAAGTTCTTGATCAGGTCTGCGGCGGTCAACTGGGCACCGCGGGCATTCAGCGTCTCGAAGATCTCCTGCGCGTTCTCTTCTGATGCAAGGTCGATGACGACAATCTGCAAGAGGTCACGTACTACCGTCTCAATCGCGAGTGCCCGACTCTGCGTCGCCTCTACGCCGCCCGCAGCCAGCCATTCACGCGCTTGTTCGCTGAAGAACCGGTGCGCCTCCACCATTCGCTCGCCCTGGTGGCCGACCGCATCGTGATCTACTGGAGGAGGCGCGCCCATAACCGCGTGGAACGCAGGACGGTCACGATTCGTCGGCCATACCTTGAAGCGGTCTTCCGGTTTCGAGCAGAAATGCTCCGAATTGGTCACGAGCGCCTGGATTCGCATTGCTGGCGGCAGGGCGTCCACCCGCATCAGCTCGGCGTGCAGTGCGTCGAGCAGGAGCTGCAGGGTGGTGAGCCGCTGCTGACCGTCGATGATGGTCCGCGCCTGCATCAACCGACTGGATTCTGAGCCTGCTGAAGGACGACGGCTCCGAGAAAGTGCGGCTGATGCTTCTCGTGTGGACGCTGCAGCAGCCGGTCCGCCACCCTGGCGACGTCGTTCCAGAGCGGTTCCCACTGGCCTTCCTCATTCCAGACGTAAGGTCGCTGGAACAACGGCACGACCAGCCGCTGGGGCTGCATGAAGACCATCTGGGGTGTCCGAACCTGAGTTTCCACGTGACCGATTCTCCTCGATAATTTCCGTGACCACAATCCGCGTTCAACTGTGAACGGTCGGCCAAAAGCGCAAACGGTGGATCAGAAGTCTTCAGACGTGCTGCCCAGTAACCACTGGTCATCCCGTAACGCTTCCAGGAATTTCCGCACCTCGCCGAGCATCGAGTGCTCCTCCGCCCAGCGGAGGTGAAGTGCCAACCTGGCTCGCTTCTCCTGGTCGGTAGTTTCGTGCCAAGCAGCCAGAATGAGTGGCGGCGGTGGGTTCCAACCGCCGCCACTGCGCTCTCGCTTTGGCAGACGCTCCCACAGGCGATTCCAGGAACCCGGTACCGGGCACACGCGGCCGCCTAGCTGGCAGTAGGCCAGGAGTTGCTCCAGCAGATTCGGCGTCACTTTGTTGTTCCAAAAACAATCACCCTAGGAATCTCTGATCTCGGTGCCAGCGAAGCAGTTCCGGGTCCGGCCGCTCGGCCACCAGTTCCGGGACGTGAATCGCTTGGCCTCGCATCGGGAAGTAGGACTTTCCGTTCTTGAAGTGGTCGCGAAGCCTATCGCTGACCAGGAGCCGGTAGTCGCTGTCGACTGACACGTAGCCACGGTCGAACAGCCTGTGAACGTCAGAGCGCAGCAGCAGACCGTTCGCGACCTCGTGGGGCCCGTCTTCGGCGAAAGGCACGATATGCGCTGCCTCCAGCGCCGGCAACGAATGCTCGCCGGTTGCGGCGCACGCACGCGCGTAGGCATCGGTGACCGCAAGGCGAAACGCCGCCTGGCCGAGCCGAGGTCGCAAGAGCACTGGCTCTCCCCACCGCTCGGGCGTCTCGCGAACCTGAGAGCTCGGCCTGTCTGGAGCTGCGGCGAACAGCTGACACGCCTCCCACACGCGCTTGCCTTCCCCGAGCGACAGGTCGTAGCGCATGGGCCGGAGGTTTCTCGAGGGCCAGTTCGCAGGCTGCGGTGTCCAGTGCTCCGGCGGCAGGAACACGGGCTTGGCGAGCGTGATGCAGCCGATCTGGTCGAGGCTCTCGCCACCCTGCATGTTGTTCCGCTGACGGATTCTGTCCAGTCGGGCCTTCATCGCCCCGAATGACGGGGCGCCGTTCGCCAGCCCGAACACCTCCCACGCCAGCCACTCCGGCAGCGCGTCGTATCTTTGAAAAAGGCCGAAGCCGGCAACGGCGGAATGCGGCGCCTTGAGCTTGAACAGGAACGGCGTGCCTGGCTCGGCGCGGAACGTGAAGTGCGACGACGGCGTCCAGAAGTTCACTTCCTCGAGCGGGGGCTGGGCCGCGAGGAACCGAAACCAGTCGACGTCCGTGGGAGCCAGCCAGCCCTGCATGTGCTACCTACCCCCCGGAACGCGAAGCACCTGCCGTGCATGCACCAGTCCATCGAACTGGCCGCGCAGCTGCGCCACGAATTGGCGGTTCCGCAGCAGCACGCCTGCCTCGACGTTCCGCTCGTGCGCCCACTCGGTGAAGTTCGCGGACGTCACAAACGCCACGTCGTCGTCCACGACGACGCACTTGGCGTGCCAGGTGGCTCGTTCCGCCGCGTTCGTCGAGAGCGACCGCGGGTCGTAGTAGACCTCGGGTAGGCGGTTGCCGGACCAATCGGCCCGGAACTCCGCCGCGAACTCGCGCAGGATCTCCGCGTCGTATCGGGTGTCCCGGGGCTTACGCCCGACGTGCAGGAAGATCTCGCGCTTGTAGGTCCGGCACCTCGTCCATGCGCGCGGCCAAGGCCTCGAATACCCGCTTTCCCTGCCTGACTACGAACGTGCTGACGACAACGCTGTGCTTGGCAGCCGCGAAGAGTTCGCGCACGACCACGCTGGTGTCGCGGCTGTAGGCCACGCCGCTCTCGGGGCCGGTCCAGACCAGCTCGACGTGCTGCGCCGTGGCCATCGGGCTCTCGAGGGCGTCGGCGTGCGAGTCGAGGAGCAGTGCCAGGTGCGTCGGCGCCAGGCCCTCGCCCAGCAGGCGCGTCAGGTCGGCCACCACCGATCGGGGCACGGACACACCGGGTGATCGACAGCGCGTTGGCCGCCACGCCGAGGCGACCGGTTCTGAAGGCGTCGGCCAATGAGCGGAGCGACCCGCCAGACAGC
This sequence comes from uncultured Acidobacteriota bacterium, assembly GCA_963807405.1. Classification (GTDB taxonomy): domain Bacteria; phylum Acidobacteriota; class Vicinamibacteria; order Vicinamibacterales; family UBA2999; genus CADEFD01. Next base: position 505,795 of record CAWEBU010000003.1, read on the forward strand.
CCTTGGAAGAGCACCCCCATCTGCTCAGTCGCCCTCAAAGAACGCCGCGCCGTCGCCGTCCACGGTCGGGACGACGAGCGCGCGGTCGAGGTAGTCGTTGCGCCGCTCGCACGAGCTCTCGGCGAGCAGCACGCAGCCGTGGCAGGCGGCGCCCAGCAGGAGGCGGTCCTCGTGCGTGCTGGTCGGGCTGGTGCTGGGCGCAGACCGGGTCGTTCGAGCAGAGCCGCCCGAGGTCAGCGCCTGCCGCAGGTAGCGTGCGATGCGGTCGGCCGCTCTCGACGAGGCCGCCGAGCGTGCCCTCGGCGTCCGGGCTGGCGGTGTAGAGCAGGATGCCGTAGCCCGGCCGGCACGGCGTAGATGCGCTCGCGGATGGAGCTGGCCGCGTAGCCGCAATCGAGCGACACGGCCGTGATGAGCAGGTGCGACAGCGTGTGGAGCATCACGTACGGCAGCCCAGGAAGCTGGCTTGCGAGCTGGAGGCATTCGCCGCTTCCAGGCATTGAAGCCCGCGTTGCAGCTGCTCGGCTCCGCGCTTCACCGCGGGCGCTCGCGCCAGGCCTCCACGGCCTCGCGCTTGAAGCCGATGAAGACGCCTTCGCCGCGGTTCTCGACCGCCGGCAGCCAGGTGCTCGCAGCGAGAGCGCCGCGCGCTCGACGTCCAGCTCGAGCTCGCCGTTGACGTCCGGCACGGCGGCCTCGAAGCGCGTGAAGCCGACCTGCGCGATCACCTCGCGCAGCCGATGCACCTTCACGACGCGGCTCGACGCGGCGCATCGGCCCTTCGGCCGTGGACAGCTTCACGACGCGGGCGTAGAACAGTCGCCTCCGGACTCGTCTTCGCCGATCTCGTCCGGCGGAGAGCAGCGTCTCGATCTCCGCCGGCTTCGGATGCCCTGCGCCGGCGGCGTCACGCCCGACTGGCGGCGCTCCACCTCCTCCCACACGTCGGCGTCGCTCAAGCCCTCGAGGGCCGCCGATGACCTTCGGCTTTCTTCGCTCCCGTCGCGACGTCGTCCTCAGTACTCCGCCACCTGGAGGAAGTCCTCCCACACCAGATCGACGGCCGCCTTCACGCGCGTTGCCGGCTTCGGGAATGGAGATGACCGACAGCGTCTGCGCGAAGTAGGCGTTCGACGCGGACCGGACCAGCAGCCGATTGGGCTGGGCCTTGCCGTTCCCGCCGCCACACGGCTCACTGGCGCAGTTGCCCGAGCCACGGCCGCGGGCCGTTGCAGAAGCCGAGCGGCACGTCCTCGCGCTTCGTGGCCGCCGACAGCGCCTTGAACAGCCCGCACTCGCAGCGGACGATGATGTCGGTGAGGTCGCCGCTGGTGCCGCGCTCGTCGAGCCACAGGCTGCGCGCGGCAGTGGCGCCTTCGCCGTGCACGAACACCCGCCAGTCGATGTCGCTGACGTGGCCGCGGGGGCAGGCCTGGACGAAGCGCACCGGCACGACCTTGTACTTCTTTCCGGTCGAGTCGGTACCGTGCCCCTTCTCGAGGTCGCCGCGGTGCACCAGCGGCCGCGAGCGCACGTGGCGACCCGGCCTCCTGCACCTCGTACTGCGCGACGAACCACTCCGGAAACAGCCAGGCGGTGATGCCGGTGATGCGGCCCGTCGGGTCGTCGTCGTCCGGCGGGCGGGGCGAAGAACTCGCACCGATGGCATCGGAGCAGCCTGCGCCACCTTCGCGGCCAGCCGGTCCTCGATGATCTGCCGGTCCCGGTAGCCCGCTCCAGTGGTCGAGCCCGCCGACGATCACCGAGTGGTCCGGCAGGTCGACCATGGCGCCCGGGCCGAAGGTCGTGACGATCTGGCTCTGGCGGATCTGGCCGTGCGGCCGGACTCACCGCGGCGTCAGGGGTTCTCGGTGAGGCATGGCACGCGTCCTCCTCGACGGGCAGCGGCTCGATCTCGGTGCCGTCGAGCCGTTTCAGACAGGTTCACCGACGGCTCGACGTCGCGCAGCGACCGCGGCGCCCTGAACTTCTGCTCGTCCTTCGTCAGCACGGCCAGCTCTGGATCGAGCGGGATCGCGCAGCAGCGGCTGGGCCGTCCGCGTCCTCGTACGGCTGGTAGACGCAGCCGCGCGCCGATGTCCTGCGTTGGCCTGGCGATCTTCGCCCAGGAATCGAGCAGGTCCTTCACCCGTGCCGCAGATCTGGCGTCGAGCCGTGTCTCTTCTTCCGGCGTCAGGTGCCGATGCGCCCGCGCCCGGGCCGACAGGGCCGTCGGCCACGACGTCCAGGCTCGCCCGCTCTCAGGTCACCATGTTCAGCGCGCCCCTGGGCGGCGTCAGCGCCGGGCGCGTGTGCCGCGCCAGCGCCACGACCACGGCCGCCAGCCCGCGGTCGAGCGCCGCGGGCGAACGGCGTGACGCTCGTCGCCTCGACCGCAGCGGTAGAACGACTCGTGGAAGGCCTCGAACCGCTCGTAGTGCGAGCGGTCGCGCGGGCGGTGGACGTTGAGCAGCGTGACCACCAGGCCCGGCTTGTCGTCGTCGCGGCCGACGCGGCTCGTGGCCTGGATGTACTCGGCCGTGGTCTTGGGCTGGCCGAGCACCACCATCAGGCCGAGCCGCGTGATGTCGAGGCCGACCGAGATCATGTTGGTGGCGAGGGCCACGTCGACGCGGTCCTTCGTTGTCCGTGAACGGCAGCGCGCAGCCGCCGCTTCGCCTCGGCCACCTTGGCCGGTGCGACTCGCGCGAGGTCAGCTCGACCGACTCGCGGCCGATCTTGCGGTTGGCGAAGCGGGCCGTCGGCCTCGCTCATCGCGCTTGCGGCCGCCGTAGCCGCTGACGCTGCGACGCCGACCTCGTCCTCGACGATGCGCCGGCTGCCGCCGAGCTCGCGCAGGCTGTTGAAGTAGCCGAGCAGCGTCATGTACGGGTCGGCCGGGTTGTCCGGGTTCTTCGCGCCGCCCGGCCTCGTACCCAGCCTTCTGCGCCGCCGCCAGCAGCGCCAGGTAGGTGCGCAGCAGCACGACCTTCAGGCTGCGGCCCTGGGCGGCGACGCCGAGGTACAGGCGGCCGGGCTGCTCTGCGAGCGGTCCACGGTTTCGGCGAAGAACGAGTCGCGCCGGTCCGGGCCCGGGCGGCGGGAAGACGTCCACGCTGCGGCGGCCGAAGAGGGCGCGGATCTGGTCGCTCGGCGCGGCGCACCGTCGCGGTCGAGGCGACGATCTTCGGGCGGATGACGTGTCTCGCCATCGCTGCGCGTGCACAGGTGCGTCGATCGCCGTCTCGTAGAGCCCGACCATCGTGCCCAGCGGGCCGGAGATCAGGTGCAGCTCGTCCTGGATGATCAGGTCCGGCGGCAGCAAGCGGGCGCGGGCAGCTTGCTGCCCGGCGTTCGGCTCGCACGGGCCGTAGAAGCCGGCCTTGTCGTAGCGATCCGCGCCGCCCAAGCAGCGCGCCGCTGGCGCCCGACCCACGGCAGGCTGGCGAACTTGTCCACCGTCGCGATCAGGAAGCACGGCAGCCGGCGGTAGATCGGCTCGTCGACCGCCACGATCGGCAGGCGCGGTTGTTCCGCGGAACGCGCAGCCCTTGCGCCGACGCAGCGCGATCCGCAGGTCCGGTGGGCTCGTCGGCGTTGGGCTACGAGCTGAGAACGACGCTCGGCTTCAACTGCGTGCCGCACCACGGGCAGTCCTCGAGCGGAATCGGCGATCGGCTTCCTGGCTGTCGTTCTTGAAGGCGATGGTCTTGGCGCGGGCGGTGGTCCGGTCGCCGTCGCCCTTCTTGCCCATCCGGTTCGGCGTCGCGGCCTTGCCCGACCCACAGGCCGATCTCGAACGGCCACGGCGCCGAGCCTGGCCGGCATGCCGTCTGCCGGCGGATCAGCTCCAGCGCGCAGATCAGGGTCGCCGCGCGGCCGAGCTGGTCGAGCGTGAGCAGGCGCAGCGTGTAGCGCATCAGCACGGTGACGCCCGGCGGAGGTCAGGCCTGGATTGCGCAGCCGCCGCAGCACCAGGATCGTGAAGGCCGCGAGGCCCAGGTAGGCCTCGGTCTTGCCGCCGCCGGTGGGGAAGAACAGCAGGTCCACGATCTCGCGGTCGGCGTGCGCCGGGCTCGGCGATCGCCCGCAGGTTCATCAGCAGGAAGGCGAGCTGGAACGGCCGCCACGTCGGCGGCTCCACCTGGTCTGGGCTGATGCCGCGCTCCTGCGCCCGCCGCTGGCGCGCCGCCATGGCCATGGCCCGGTTCGCCAGGCGGAACGCCTCGAAGACCAGCGGCTCGTCGAGCAGCGCGATGCCGGCCTCGATGCGACCGGCCGCGCGCTCGGCGCCCTCGAGCAGCATGTCGGACACATCGCCCTGCTCGCCGCCCTTTGGAGCAGCTTGCCGCTGCGCACCAATCCATTCCCGATAGCTGACGACCAGGGGCACCAGCGCCTCGCGGGCCGCTGCGGCATCCGCCAGCTCGCCCAGTGCCTCCATCCCCAACTCCACGCCGTCGATGCGCGAGGCTCCACGCGCTCCACTTCGGCCTCGGGCATCCAGGTGGTCTCCACCCGCTGGCACTGGCCCGCGGCGACGACGCTGCGGGTAGACACGCCGTGCCCCACGGCGTACTCGCTGACGTCGCGGAACTGCAGGTCGGCAATGCGCTCGTCGGGCTCGTCGGTGGCGCCGCCGCGGGGATTGGGGCGCGGGCACGAAGGGCCGGTCGGCCTCCACGACCAGGCCGGCCTGGAACACGAACGCCTGATCCTTCAGGTCCCCCTTGCCGTTGATGGGCTGGCGCCGATTGACCAGGAAGATCGAGACCGCACGCGTGTCGGCCGGCAAGCCGCGGAGGTCCCCGGACGACGGATGCGCCGCACGGTCACGACCACCTCGAGGCCGTCTGCAGACGCGTCGAACCGCGGCGGGGCGGCCTTCTCGCCATTGAGCCTGACCGTCTCCGCCTTCTCCCGCTGCTGCCGTTGCCACTTGCCGGTGAACACGCCCTTGTCGTCGTCCACGGGCCGGTAGTCGCCCCACGACGCGGAGATTGTAAGCGTGGTCAGGTCTGCCGGGACGAGCACGCTGACGCCCATGGACGACGGGAACCGACCGCGACGCGCGGCCTGCGCCTCCTTACCGGCGTCGCCGTCGTCGTCACCGGCCGAGATCGCCCGGTCGCGAGTCCCAGCTCGTCCTGCCCTCCTCGTCTTCCTTCTGACCAGCCGGGGCGTCCCAGGGGGCGAGGAAGCCGGAGAAGTACCAGCGCGTTGGCGCTCGGTCCACGACCTCCGCCGCTTGTTTCCGCTCATGGATTCCGGCCACGAGATCGCTTAGCGCCTCCGCCAGTGCCCCTCGAACAACTGCGGACGTCACGGGCGACCTAAATCTGCTGCTGCCAATAGTCGAGACCGAGGATCGGACCAAATCTCCAACCACTTTCGGATCCCTCTGGTCCAATCGCTACCGGATCGTCTTGTGTAAGCAATCTCGAACGGAGTCGTGCAGAGCGCCTTGAGGTCCACGGCCTCGGTCTCTCCCCTCGCACTCGTCTCCTCTGAGGCCATCGCGGATGCGCCCATAAGGCCGATTCCTGACTCTTCGAATGCCGGCGGAAATGCAGGAGGATCCCGACCCATGGGACCGCCTCGAATCTGGAGTTCGACCCACGAGGGGTTGGTCTGCAAGTTCGCGAAATATCCAGCTTTCTTCGTGGCGTTGTTCACCTGCCAGTGATTGAAGCCAGCAATACGTCGTCGCTGAAAGCAGGACATAACCGTAG
>CAWEBU010000004.1:0-18454 GCA_963807405.1 uncultured Acidobacteriota bacterium
CAAGCCGGCCCGGCGCTGTCGCCGAGGTGTATCCTCACGGCACGTGACCCGCCATCTCCCCGTCGTCCTGGCCGTCGCCCTGGTGGCGCTCGGCGGTTGCCAGTCCAACCCCACGCCGGCACCGGCGCCCGCCCCGACCACTCAGGCGGCGGAGGCGGCGGCCCCGCCTCACGTGCCGGAAGGGTGGCCCTTCCCGCTCGATACGCCCGCGGCCGAAGGCGGGCACGGCATGGTGGTGACCGACCAGCCGCTCGCCACCGCGGTCGGGCTGACCGTGCTGCGCGACGGCGGCAACGCGGTGGACGCGGCCGTGGCCACCGCCTTTGCGCTGGCGGCGGTGCTTCCGAGCGCCGGCAACATCGGCGGCGGGGGCTTCATGGTGGCGCACCTCGACGGCCAGAGCCACGCCCTCGACTTCCGCGAAACCGCTCCCGCGGCTGCCAGCCGCGACATGTATCTCGACGCGGCCGGCGAGACCGGCGACCGTTCGGTGACGGGCCATCTTGCCGCCGGCGTGCCCGGCAGCGTGGCCGGCCTGTGGGCGGCGCACCAGAAGCTGGGCTCCCGCCCCTGGGCGTCGCTCGTGGCCCCAGCCATCGCGCTCGCGGAAGAGGGCTTCACGGTAGACACCTACGCCGCCACGGTCATCGCCGCGGAGGCCGAGCGCCTGAAACGATTCCCGGCCTCAGCCGCGCTGTACGTCCCTGGGGGTACGCCACTGGCGGTGGGCGCCCGCTTGAAGAATCCAGACCTGGCGGGCACGCTGCGCCGCGTCGCCGGCCGCGGCCGCGACGGTTTCTACAAAGGCGAAACCGCGGCCCTGCTCGTGGCCGAGATGACGCGCGGTCATGGCCTTGTGACCGCTGCCGACCTGGCCGGCTACGAGCCGAAGTGGCGGGCGCCGGTGGCGTTCCAGTACCGCGGGCACGAGATCATCGCCATGCCACCGCCGTCATCGGGCGGCATCACGCTGGCCCTCATCGCCGGACAGCTCGCTCCCTACGATCTGGCGGCACTCGGCTGGCACAGCGCCAGGTCCGCGCACCTCATGGCCGAGAGCATGCGCCGCGCCTTCGCGGTGCGCAACGCCGTGATTGCCGATCCCGATCATGTCGCCTTCGATCAGGCCGAGCTGATGTCACCGGCGTTCGCCGAGGCCCTTCGCCGCACCATCGTCACCGACCACGCCACCAAATCCTCGGCGGTGAAGGGCGCACCGGCCCCCGCGGAGAGCCGCGAGACCACCCATTTCTCGGTGACCGACGACCAGGGCAACGCCGTGGCGCTCACCACCACCATCAACGGCTGGTACGGCTCGGCGGTGACCGTGGCCGGCGCCGGCTTCCTGCTCAACAACGAGATGGACGACTTCGCCGCCAAGCCCGGCACGCCGAACATGTTCGGCTTGGTACAGGGCGAGGCCAACGCCGTGGCGCCGGGCAAGCGCATGCTGTCGGCGATGACGCCGACCATCGTGCTCGGCGCGGATCGCCGCCCCTTGCTCGTCACCGGCGCCAGCGGCGGCCCGTTCATCATCACCACGGTGTTCCAGGCGATCAGCAACCGGCTCGACTACCGCATGGGCGCCTCGGCGTTGATGCAGGCCCCGCGCCTGCATCACCAGCACCTGCCCGACGCGCTCTACCTCGAGGAGGGCGGCTTTGCCGCCGCCGACATCGCCGAACTACGGCGGCTCGGCCACGACGTGCAGTTCTTCGCGCGTCCCGACGGCGGCAGCATCGGCGCCACCATCGAACGCAAGAACGGCCGCTGGTACGGTCAGTCCGACCCGCGCATCACCGGACTGGCGCAGGGCTACTGACCAGCCCCGTCCGGCGGTGCTCGCGCATCGGGATCCGCCCGCGCACGCGGGTGATCGCCGAGGGCTCGAGCCGCGCCGTCACGAAGCCCACGCCGTCGGTCGCCCGCGCCCCCACGTGCCCCCACGGAGCGCAGACCAGGGATCCTTGCCGGTCAGCAGGGCGAAGCCGGCCGGCACCACGATGACCCCGGCCCCGCCCTGGGCCAGCGCTACGAGCCGCTCGCTGAAGTGCAGGTCGTAGCAGATGGTGCAGCCGACCGTCAGCCCCTCGAGGTCGTAGAGGACCACGTCGTCGCTTCCCGCCCCTCGCGGTCGAAGACGACCGTGGTGTTGTGACAGCGCCTCGACGTCGCGCAGGTTCTTCGCCCGGTCCAGGCCGGCGTTGTTCTGGATGACAGTGGCCTTCACGGTGCGTCCAGACTAGCCGCTCGCCCCGGCCGAGGGAAGGGGGCTATGCTGTCTCCCATGATTCACCCGGACCCTGATGTCCGCGTCGTCAAGGGCGCCTGTCCGCACGATTGTCCCGATACCTGCGCGCTCGAGACCACGGTGCAGAACGGCGTGGCCATCAAGGTGGCCGGGTCCAAGTCGCACCCGTTCACCGACGGCGCGCTGTGCACCAAGGTGTCGCGCTACCTCGATCGCACCTACGCCCCCGACCGGGTGGTCCATCCGCAGCGCCGCGTCGGCGGCAAGGGCCCCGGACAAGGCGGGTGGGAGCGGATCACCTGGGACGAAGCGCTGACGACGATCGCCGCGAAGTTCCACGAGATCATCGCCTCGCCCGACGGCCCCGAGGCCATCTGCCCCTACAGCTACGCCGGCACGATGGGGCAGCTCAACTTCGCCGGCATGGACCGGCGGTTCTTCCACCATATCGGCGCGTCTCTGCTGGACCGCACGCTGTGCTCGTCGGCCGGCAAAGTCGGCATCAAGCTCTCGCTCGGCGGCAGCGTCGGCATGGATCCCGAGCGCGTCGAGGACTCGCGGCTCATCCTCATCTGGGGTTCCAACCCCATCACCTCGAACCTGCATTACTGGACCCGCGTGCAGGAAGCCAAGCGGCGCGGAGCGCGCGTCGTGGTCATCGACCCCTACCGCAGCCTCACTGCTGAAAAGGGCACCGACCACCTCGCCGTGCGGCCCGGCACCGACGCCGCCCTGGCGCTGGCCATGATGCACGTCATCATCAACGAGGATCGGCACGACGCCGACTACGTGGCCCGGCACACGGTGGGCTTCGAGGCGCTGCGCGAGCGCGTGCAGGACTACCCGCCGGCCCGCGCCGCGGACATCTGCGGCCTCGCCGCGGACGACATCGTGGCGCTGGCGCGCGACTACGCCACCACCCGGCCCTCCGCCATTCGCGTGAACTACGGCCTGCAGCGGCACAAGGGGGGCGGCGCCGCCGTGCGGGCCATCACCTGCCTGCCGGCGCTGGTCGGCGCGTGGCGCGATCCGGCCGGCGGCGTGCTGCTCAGCACCGGCGACTTCTACGGCATGAACACCGCCGCGCTCGAGCGCCAGGACCTGCTGGCCGGCCGGCGTCCGCGCACCATCAACACCAGCTCGATCGGCGACGCGCTGCTCGAGGCCACACCGCCCATCCGCGCGCTCTACGTCTACAACTCCAATCCGGTCACCGTCGCGCCCGATTCGGAAAAAGTCGTGCGCGGCTTCGCGCGCACCGACCTCTTCACCGTCGTCCACGACGTCTTCTTCACCGATACCGCCGACTACGCCGACATCTTCCTGCCGGCCACGACACAGCTCGAGTGCCTCGACGTCCACAAGTCGTACGGGCACCTCTACGTGCTGCTCAACCAGCCGGCCATCGCCCCGGTGGGCGAGGCCCTGCCGAACACCGAGGTGTTCCGGCGGATGGCCCGGGCCATGGGCCTGACCGAGCCGGCGCTCTTCGAAGACGACGAGACGATGATCCGTCAGGCCCTCGACACGCCGCACGAGCGCATGCGGGGCATCACCTTCGAGCAGTTGCGGGAACACGGGCTGGCAGCGGCTCAACGTGCCCGAGATCTACGCGCCCTTTGCCGAGGGCGGCTTCCCGACGCCGTCGGGCAAGTGCGAGTTCTACAGCGAGACGGCCAGGGCGATGGGCCTCGATCCGCTGCCCACCTTCACGCCGCCGGTGGAGTCGGCGCAGAGCGCGCCCGAGCGGGCCCGGACCTATCCGCTGGCGATCATCTCGCCGCCGCAGCGCCACCTGCTGAACTCGTCGTTTGCCAACCTGCCGCTGTTCCTCGACAGCGAGAAGGAGCCGCACCTCGACATCCATCCCGAAGATGCCGCCGCGCGCGGCATCACGCGAGGGCGCCTGGGTGCGCATCTTCAATGACCGCGGCGCCTTCGGGGCCCGCGCCCGGGTGACCGACAAGGCCCGGCCAGGCTGCGTGGTGGCGGTGTCGTTGTGGTGGCGGAAGCTCACGCCCGACGGCAAGAACGCCAACCAGGTGACGTCGCAGAGGCTGGCCGACATGGGCAACGCGGCCACGTTCTACGATGCGCTCGTGGACGTGGCGCCGGCGCCAGAGCCGAGCAGCCTGACGGGGGCCGCCGCGAGCGCGGCTCACGCCGTCGCCGGTTGACCCAGCGCGACGGCGACGACAACTGCACCTGCGACCTGCGACCGCGACCGCGACTGCGACTGCGACTGCGCCCGTCGGCGGGTGGCGCGGAGGCGATTTCCGGGGGTGCCCGCAAGGGCGGACCCGGGCTTAGCGCAGCGAGAACGGCGGGTAGTCGTCGACGAGCAGCAGCAGGTAGGCGTCGAGGCGCAGACGCCACCGCAGCGCGCCCACGCTGAAGCCGTAGAGCCTTGCCGGGTAGCGCCCGGTAAGAAGGATGCTGAACCAGGCCACGACGGTGGCGGCACACCACGCGAACACCACGAAGGCGAGCACGATCATGTTCGGAATGGCCAGGACGACCCGGAAGGCCACCGACAGGCGCCGCCGCGGCCCGGCGGGATCGACGAGGGTCAGTGCGGCCGGATAATCCCCGTCGCCAAACGGCGGGTAGGCGTCGGAGAGCAGCATCACGTAGGCCAGCGCCCGCGTCCGCCAGCGCAGGTAGAAGAGGGCGATCTGGCGGATGCCCGCCAGGTGCACGCCGCCGAACACGATCGTGAACCAGCTCACCACCGCCAGGAACACGGCCACCGCGCCAATCAACCCGGCCTCGGCGCCGAGCGAGGTTTGTCCATCGTTGGCGTAGGCGGCGCCGATGCCGACGCCGCCGACGAGAAAGACGTGCGGAATGGCCAGGATGGCGCGAAACGCGGTGGTGAGCCGATTGCGGTTGGCGAGCGCCGGGGCGACGCTGACCGCGACGGGGTAGCTCATGGGGCACAGCCTACTCCCGGGCGCCGCTGGCGCCGCAGCATTCGACGGCCGGTCCCGGGCGCCCCCCGAACGCGGCACGAGACCCCTCCCGGCCGCCTCCAGGTGTGCTACGGTGCGCGGTTATGGCCCAGGCATACCTCGTCCGGCTCGGCCTGCTGCTCGCCGTCACGTTTCTGACCGGAGTGACGGCCCCCCTGGCCCTGGCCCAACCCGGCCCGGGCGCCGACGACCCCGCCCAGCTCGCCCGGCTCAACGACGACTACGTGCGCGCTGTCTTCACGTCGGACGCGACCCGCTTCGAGCAGCTTCTGGCGGCCGACTTCCGCAACACCAACCCGGACGGGACGATCGTCGATCGGCGCGGCTTCCTCGCGCAAGTTGCGCGGCCCTCCAATCTGCGGAGCCTGAGCTGTCAGGACGTGGAGATTCGGCTCTTCGGCGACACCGCCGTCGTGCACGCGCGCACCGTTTATGAGACGAGCGACGGCAAACCGGGCGCGGGGCGCTACACCGACATCTGGCGCAAGCAGGACGGGCGCTGGCAGGCCGTCGCCGCGCACGTGACGCGCCTGGTGCGCTGAGATCGCCAGCCGTGGGGGCGCCCGCCCCTGTATCGTAGTGAGGGAGGAAGCACGCATGGTTGTCGGGAAGTGGACAGTGGGACTGGCGGCACTCGTGGCCGTCGCGGTGGCAGCGGTTGGCGCCGAGCAGGCGCCGCCGCGCAAGTCGCTGATGGTGCCGGCCAATTTCAAGGAAGCGGCGCCTGAGACGTACAACGTGAAGTTCGACACGAGCGCCGGCGAGTTCGTGGTCAAGGTGACGCGCGCCTGGGCGCCGAACGGCGCCGACCGGTTCTACAACCTGGTGAAGAACGGCTTCTACGACGAGGCCCGCTTCTTCCGCGCCGTGCCCAACTTCATGGTGCAGTTCGGCCTCCACGCCAATCCCACGGTCACCAAGGTGTGGCAGGCGGCGCGCATCCCGCCCGACAAGGTGACGCAGAGCAACAAGAAGGGTTTCATCACCTTTGCCATGGGCGCCACGCCCGACACGCGCACCTCGCAGGTGTTCATCAACTTCCGCAACAACACCAACCTCGACGGGATGGGCTTTGCGCCCTTCGGCGAGGTGGTCAGCGGGATCGAGAACGTCGACAAGATTTACACCGGCTACGGCGAAGGCGCGCCGCGGGGCAGCGGTCCCGCGCAGGGCCGGGTGGCCAGCGAAGGCAACGCCTACCTGACCAAGTCGTTTCCGAAGATGGACTACATCAAGACGGCGACGATCGAGCCGTAGTCGCAGCGGGTCACTCGGGCGCGGCGATGGCCGCGCCTGCAATCGATGTCCCTATGGACGCCGCACGCTGGCAGCGGGCCGAGGAGATTTCCCACCGCGCGCTCGAGCTGCGTGAGCGGGAGCGCGACGGCTACCTCCGCGCCGCGTGCGGCACCGACGCCGACCTGCTGGCCGACGTCGTTTCGCTGCTGGCCCGCGTGCCCGGCAGCGACCGGTTCCTGACCGCCCCGGCGCTCGACGCCGCCGCCAGTTCATACGAATCGGGCGCGGCGCCGTCAGCCGCCGTTGGCGCGATCCGCGTCGGCGACCAGGTGGATCACTACCGCGTGCTGCGCCAGCTCGGCGAAGGCGGTATGGGCATGGTTTTCGAGGCGGAGGATCAGCGCCTGGGCCGCCGTGTCGCCCTGAAGGTGCTGCGCCCCGACGGCGCCGATCCGATGGCCCGCGAACGGCTCATCCGCGAAGCGCGCGTTGCCGCCGGCGTCGTGCATCCGCTCATCTGCCAGGTCTACGCCCTGGGCGAGCTGGGCTCGTCGCCCTACATCGCCATGGAACTGGTCGAGGGTGAGACGCTGGCCGGACGCCTGGCGCGCGGGCCCCTGGCGCCGTTCGAGGCGCTGCGGCTGGCCGTGACCATGCTCGAGGCGCTGGCCGTGCTGCACCGCCACGGGATCGTCCACCGCGACCTCAAGCCCTCGAACGTGTTCCTCGGGACGCGAGGCATGAAATTGCTGGATTTCGGCCTGGCCCGCCCGGTGCAGCCGCCCGCCGACGCAACCGGCCAGCCGGTGACGGCGGCCGGGATGATCGTCGGCACGCCCCAGTACGCCGCTCCGGAGCAGCTCCTCGGCGCACCGCTGGACGAACGCGCCGATCTCTTCTCCGCGGCGGTGGTCGTCTTCGAGATGCTGGCCGGCCGGCCGCCGTTCGCCGGCCACACCCTGGCCGCGCTGACGCACGCGGTGCTCTATGAGGCGCCGCCGGCACTCACCGGTTCGGCCGCGATCATGGCCGCCGACCGCGTCCTGCACCGCGCGCTGGCGAAGCGTCCGGTGGACCGTTATGCCACAGCCGCCGAGTTCGGCGCCGACCTGTCGTCGGCGCTGACCATGGTGGACAGCGGCCAGACAGTGGAGGCCCGCCCGATTCTGCGCCTCGCCGTGCTGCCGTTCCGCATGCTCACCCCCGATCCCGCCACCGACTACCTGGGCTCCAGTCTGGCCGATGCGCTGGCCACTTCGCTGTCCGGCCTGGAGTCGCTGGTCGTCCGCTCGACGCTGCAGACGGCGCGTTACGCGCAAGCGCCGCCCCTTCTCGACCGGATCGCCGCCGACCTCGCCGTGGACGTGGTGCTCACTGGGTCGCTCCTCGTCCGTCCTCGCCAGGTCCGGGTCACGGCCGAACTCGTGACCGTGCCCGGCGGCGACGTGCGGTGGTCGTATCGCACCGACACGGCGCTCATCGGAGTGCTGGAACTGCACGACGACCTGGCCCACCGCGTGCTGGCGGCCTTGCCGCTGAGCCCGCGCGATCAGCGCGCCCCGCTGCGGCCGCTGGCCCACAACGCCAAGGCGTTCGACCTCTACCTGCGCGGCATGCAGCTGCGGACCGAGGCCGGCGCCTGGCGCCAGGCCTACGCCTTCTTCGTCCACAGCCTGGAACACGACGCCAGCTTCGCCGCCGCCTGGGCCGAACGCGGGCGGCTGGAGCGCATCATCGGCAAGTACGACGAGGCCTTCACGCTGGCCCAGGCCGAGTCCTCGCTCGGCCTGGCGCTGTCGCTCGACCCGGACAACGGCGCGGCGCAGCACTACTACGCGCAGATCGAAATCGATCTGGGACGCGTGGACGCGGCCCTGTCCCGCCTGATCTACCGCGCGTGGCAGCGGCGCGCCGAGCCGCACATCTACGCCGGCCTGGTCCATGCCTGCCGCTACGGCGGGTTGCTGGAGGCGTCGGTGGCGGCGCACCGCGCGGCCCAACGGCTCGATCCCACCCTGTCGACGAGCGTGCTGCACACCTACTATCTGCAAGGGGACTTCGCGCGGGCCCTCGACGAGGCCCACCGCAGCAGCGATCCGTTCGAGGCGCGCCTGCTCGGCGCGATGGGACGCCGCGACGAAGCCCTGGCGGCGGCGCGGCGAGAAGAGATCCGCTTTGCGCCGGTGCCGCTGCTCCGCGCCTTCTCGGCCGGCATGCGCGCGGCGCTCGAGGGCCGGGCCGACGAGGCCCTGGCGGAGCTGCGCCGGTTCGACGCGTCGCGTTTTCTCGACGGCGAGGGCTGGTTCTACGTGGCCGAGGTCTACGCCCTGCTCGAGATGCCGGAGCCCGCGTTGGCCACCTTGACCCGCGCCGTGGACGCCGGCTTCCTGTGCCTGCCCGCCTTCGAGCGCGACGTCTACCTGGCGCCGCTCCACGCCCTGGACGGGTGGACGCCGCTCTTGGCCCGGGTCACGGCGGCGCAGACCGCGGTGTCGCGCGAGTTCGATCGCAGCGGCGGCCGGGCGCTGCTCGGCGTCTGACGTCGCCGTCTCACGTCGCCGTCTCACGCATGGCCCGGACCATCGCCGGCCCCGGCCGGCGCGCTTGGGCGACAATGGAGCGTGCCCACCGCCGTTCGTCCGCGCGCCGCCATCTTCGACCTCGACGGCACCATCGTCGACAACATGTCGCTGCACGCCGAAGCCTTCGGCGTGTTCGCCAACCGTCATGGCCTGCCGGCTCTCACCCCGGCCGACCGGGCCAAGCTCGACGGCCGGCGCAACAGCGAGATCTTCCCAGTGCTCTTCGGCCGCGACATGACGGCGGTGGAGTGGCAGGCCTACGAACACGAGAAGGAAGGGCTCTACCGCAAGCTGTCGCGGGGCCGCCTGACCATGGTGCAGGGCCTGCCGGCGCTGCTCGACTGGTTCGCGGCCAACGGCATCGCCGTGGCGCTGGCCACCTCGGCGCCCGAGTTGAACGTCGCCCACACGCTGAGCGAAGTCGGCCTGGCCGGCGTGTTCTCCACCGTCGTGCGCGGCGATCAGGTGCCCCGCGGCAAGCCCGCGCCCGACGTGTTCCTCGAGGCCAGCCGCCAGCTCGGCGTGCCGCCGGAGGCCAGCGTCGTGTTCGAAGACGCGCCGATGGGCATTGCCGCGGCCAAGGCCGCGGCCATGCGGGTGGTGGCCATCACCTCCACCTTCAGCGCGGCCCAGTTTGCGGCCCTGCCCGAGCCGCCCGACCTCATCTGCGCCGACTTCGCGGCCGTGCTCGCGCTCTACCAGCCGACGGCCTGACCGTCCTTGCGGTGGTCCGATCCGGCGCGGTAGACGCCGTTCACCGGATGATCCTCGGTGATGCTGCGCCGGTCGAAGGTCGGCTCGGGCAGCCGCGGATCGCGCGTGAAGAAGAGGCCCTGGTAGCCGCCCACCGCGCCGCCGTCGACGCCGCGCACCTTGTGACCCTTGGCGGCGAGCGCCGAGCCGACGAGCGCGAAGAGATTGTGTTCGAGCGACAGCAGGTTGGTGGTCTGGTTGTGCGTGAAGCGAGCGGCGTCGGTGGTCATCTGCACGTTCATGCCGTGATCGATGAGGTTGACCATGTGCTGCGCGTGCGTCTCGGGCTGCACGCTGCCACCCATGTTGCCGAAGGCCATCAGCGGCGCGCCGTCCTTCATCACGAAGCCGGCGATGATGCTGTGGAACGGCCGCTTGTGCGGCGCCACGACGTTGGGGCTGCGCGGATCGAGCGAGAAGGCGCTGCCGCGGTTGTGCAGGACGAAGCCGTAAGGGCCGACGGTGGCGCGGCTGCCGTAGACGCTGAACACGCTGTGCACGAGCGACACCATGTTGCCCCAGCGGTCCCCCGTGGTCAGGTAGATGGTGCCGCCGTCGGTGCCGCCGATCACGCTCGGGGTGCCGGCCTTGTTCGGGTCGATCTTGTCGCACAGCGTGGCGGCGTAGGTCTTGGACAGCAGTTGCGCCACGGGCACCGTGGCGAACTTCGGGTCGCCGTTCCTGGCCAGCAGGTCGGCGTAGGCCAGCTTCTTGGCTTCGACCATCATGTGCCAGGCCATCGGGTCCGACGGCCCGAGCGACGCCAGGTTGACGCCCAGCTTCGGCATGCACACCTCGAGGATGTTCAGCATCTCCAGCGCGGCGAAGCCTTGCCCCGGCGGCGGCAGCTGGTGGATGTCGTAGCCGTGGTAGTTCGTGGCAATCGGCTCGACCCACTCGGGCTCGAAGGTGGCGAGGTCCTCGCGGCTCATCACGCCGCCGTTGGCCTGCACCTTGGCGACGATGGCGGCGGCGATGTCGCCTTTGTAGAAGGCGTCCTTGCCCTGCGCCTGCAGCAGCCGGAGGGCTTTGGCCAGGTTGGGATTGCGGATGATGCCGTAGAGCGGCGGGGGAGCGTCGCCGTCGAGGAAGATGGCGCGCGAATCGGCGTCGGCGGCCAGGCCCTTCTGCGCGCTGCGCACGTCGGCGTGGCGCCGTTCCGCCAGGCCCCAGCCTTCGTCGGCCACCTGCGCGGCCCGGGCGAACGTCTCCTTGAAGCTCATCGTGCCGAAGCGCGTGAGCAGCGCGTCGTAGCCGGCCACCGCGCCGGGCACGGTGGCGGCGTTCACGCCCGAGCCCGGGACGCGTTTCTCGCCCAGCTTGGCGAAGAACTCCGGCGTCCACGCGGCCGGAGCCCAGCCGGCGGCGCTGAGCGCATAGAGCTTCTTCTCGCGGGCCACCCAGACGATGGCGAAGAGGTCGCCGCCGATGCCGGTGTCGTTCTGCGAGGTGACGTCGAGCATCGCGCCGGCGGCCACCGCCGCGTCGATGGCGTTGCCGCCCTGGCGCAGGATGTCGAGGCCGGCCTGCGCCGCCAGTGGATCGCTCGTGGCCACGATGCCGTGCCGGGCCACGACCTCGGAGCGGCCCTGCCCGAGCCAGCCCTGGGCGCGCGATCCGGGCACGGCCTTGATCTCGGCGGCCGGCTGCGGCCTGGCGGTGGTCGGCTGGCCGAATGGATTCTGCGACTGCGCGCGGCCGGTCATGGCCCAGGTGCCGGCGGTCAGCAGCGCGAGAACGAATGCGAGACGGGTGGAACGCATGACGGGAACCTCCGAAGGACGGGCTGATCCTCTCGTACTTCGTGGCGGGAGGGGGGTCGATTTCTGTCGCGGCCCTCGTCAGGCCGACCGCCCCGGCGCCGCCGGTCGGGGCGCCGACGGGTGGTAGCATAGCCGCCCACAGGAACACGCCGACCGGGCCCGCAACGACGGGCGATGAGGGGCGCTGGAGACAGCGCTGCCGAGGAGACGCTGATGGCGGAGACACCGAACGCGCTCGCCGGGACGGGCATGATGCCCAGCCTGACCGTGAATGACCTGCAGCAGAGCCTCGACTTCTTCTCCGGGCTTGGCTTCGAGGTGGAAGATCGCTGGGAGCACGAAGGCGTCCTGATGGGCGCCATGCTCAAGGCCGGCGTGGCCCGCGTCGGGCTCAGCCAGGACGACTTCAAGAAAGGCCGCGACCGCCTCAAGGGCGTCGGCATCCGCATCTACATCGAAGCCACTGGCGACATCGACGAGGTCGCGGCGCGCGCCGTGGCGGCCGGCGTCGCCCTGGCCAAGCCACCCTACGACACCGAGTGGGGCACGCGCGCGTTCGAGGTCGTGGAACCGAGCGGCTTCGTGCTGACCATCTCGTCGCCGTCGGCGTCGCCCGCGTAGGCCCGAAGCAGCGCGCCGTGACCGTCCGCCCGACGGCGGCCGGTCCGGCCGCTACGTCGAGTGCGGCGACTGGCGATGCCGCCGGGCCAGCGCGTCGCCGAAGAACCCCACCGCGAACAAAATCAGGCTGAGCACGATCGTCCGGCCGTGCGTCATCATGAAGTCGGCGCCCGCCAGCGTGGTGCGCGGCGCGCCGAGTTGCTCCAGGACGAGCACCTGCGTTCCGTCCGGGATGGCGACAAGGAGCGTGGCCGCGAGCGTCAGCGCGATGCCGGCGGCCACGGCGTAGTCCCAGGGATCGAGATAACCGCGACGGGCCAAGACCAGACCGGCGGCCACCGCCGCCACTGCGAGCAGAATTTCCATGGCCTCCTCCTTGGATGCGCCACGAGGCCCGGCCCCGAATGCCGAGCTCACGGCCGATCCGGACGCACTGGTGCTGTCTTATCACGGAAGCCCGCCC
Organism: uncultured Acidobacteriota bacterium; assembly: GCA_963807405.1. GTDB lineage: Bacteria > Acidobacteriota > Vicinamibacteria > Vicinamibacterales > UBA2999 > CADEFD01. Next base: position 12,645 of record CAWEBU010000004.1, read on the forward strand.
TCCGCATCGAGCCTCGTGGCGCTACGCCGGATTGATGTCGATGATGAGCTGCTTGCTCTGCGCCTCCGTGTAGGGGCCGAAGGTTGTGGCAGGGCCTCCGCCAACGACTCGGACCTCGGTCATGTAGGTGCCAGGGTCGCGGCTCGTGAGCCGCTTGGCCGACGCGGTGAACCGCGGATTGGCCACGTCGACGCCGCGCGGGACGGTGATCGTGAGTCGGGCCGCGGCCGGACCAGGGGCGCCCGGATCGACGAGCGCCAGGTGCACCACCTGGCCGGTGACCGGCGACCCCGGCTGCGAAACGCCGTTGAGCGTCACCTCGACCGTGGCTCTGGTCAGGCGCGGATTGTTCCGCTTCAGCCGGAATCCCTGGCCGGCCGACACCCAGTCCTGCGGTGCGTCGATGATCACCGAGCCGCCGCCCTTCACCCGGATGGGGCCGTCGTCGCCCCCGCGGCGGAAGGTCAAGAACAAATAGAGCGCCGCGGCCACGGCCGCGGCCACGCCGAGCCCAGTCAAGAGTTCAGTCGTCATCTGCGTCTCCTCCTGCCGCCGTGCGGCCCTCAAGTCAGTCCCTGGCCGAGCCCTCCGTCGTCCGCGTGATGGTGGCCAGCAGCGGCGACAGATCGTGGCGGCCGCGATACGGGGCGATGGCCGCCCCCCACTGGCTGGCCAGGCGGCCGAAGGCCTGGCGGGCGCGCGCGGCATGCGTCGCCGCGAGCGACGGATTGGTCGCGAGCGTGGCCGCCAGGGCCGCCAGCCGCCAGACGTCTTCGTCGCTGTCGGCGGCAGAGGGTTCCCGCAGCAGTCCTTCCACCTCGCTGCTCGCCCGCGCCCGATCGCCGGCCGCCGCCAGGGCGATGACCCGCCACCACCGCAGATCGCGTCCCGTGAGCGACGTGTGGTCGAGGGCGGCGGGCACGGCCGGAATCGGCCCGCCCTGGCCGGTCGAGACCGCGGCCACCGCGTCCAGCATCAGGCCGAGGCGGGCGGATTCGTCTGCCGGCGGGGGGGCGGCGCGGACCAGCGGGGCGACGTGCTGGCGGGCCGCGGCGAACCGCCCGTCGGTGACGGCCTGCAGCGCCCGCAGCACCATGACCCGGCGGGCCCGCGAGGGATAGGCGCCGGTGCCGGCGGCGATGCCGGCCTCCACCTCGTCGAGCGGCGCCGAGGCTTCCGCGCTGCGTCCCAGGCGGATGAGCACGTCGGCCAGGTTGGTGAGGTCGTAGGGCAATGTCTCGGTGTCGCGCAGCGAGCGCCGCAGCGCGATGGCCGCAGCCCGATGTTCCACCGCCGCCGGCAGCCGTCCCTGACTGAAGGCCATCGTGGCCAGCGAGCTCTGGGCCTGGGCGCGCAACTCGTCGTTGTGACTCTCGTCGGCGAACGCGAGCACCTTCTCGAGCTGACCGCCCGCAGTGGAGTACTGGCGCAGCTCTTGATGAGCGCGCGCGGCGATGGTCAGGGCGACCGCCTCGAGCCGCCGGTGCCGGCTCTGCGCGTAGTAGCGCAGCGGCTCCTCGAGCAACGCCAGCGCCGCGGCGGGCTCGTTCCGGTCCAACTCCAGCGCCGCCCGCTGGGTGCTGGCGCGCATCGCCGTGCGGGTCAGAGAACGCTCGTCGGCAATGGCCCGGGCCTGAACCAGGGCGGCATCGGCCTCGACGACCTTGCCGTTTGCCAGCAGCGTGCCGGCCATGTCGATGAGCCCCCCGGCGGCCGTGCCTTCCAGGCCCGCGGCCAGGGCCTGGTTGACGTAGGTGCGGAGCGTGGCCAGACCCGCGGCGAACTGGCCCGCGCCGACCTGGGCGCTGCCGCTCTGGAAGCCGGCGCGAATCACCTGCGGCACGAGCCCGGCCTGCTGGGCCAGGCGGCTGGCTTCTTCCGCGGCTTTCGCGGTGGCCTCGAAGTGCCCGACCGAGTCGAGCGCGGCGCCGCGCTCGAGCAGCGTCTCGACCCGCCCCTCGATGTTCGACGAAAGCGCGTAGAGGCGGTCGGCCTCGTCGAAGGCCGCGAGCGCCTCGGTCAGGTTGCCGCCCTCGCCGAGCACCGAGCCCAGGCGCAGGAAGCCCGACGCCAGCTGGCTGTTCAAGGCCGTGGCGCGCTCGTAGGTCCGGCGCGCGTCGGCGAGCCGTCCGGCCGCTTCCTGGGCCCGCCCGAGATCGACGAGGTCCCCGGCGTCCTCCGGGTTGGCCGCTGCCAACTCGGTGTAGGCGCCGATGGCGCGGTCGAAGTCGCGCAGCACCATGGCCCGGATGGCCGTCAGGCGCAGCCGGTCGTCGGGAGCGAGGCGCGATTCATCGGGGACGAGCGCGCTCACGCGGATCAGCGCGCTCTGCGCTTCGCGTTCCTCGTCGAGCGCCGACAGCACTTCGGCCAGACGCGAGTGCGCGAGCGCGTAGTCGGGATGGAGCCGCACCGCTTCCTCGAGCGCCTTGCGTCCCGTGGCAAACGCGCCCTCGCGGATGGCCTCGATGCCGCTGTGGTACCACTCCTGAGCGGCGAGCGGCGCCGGGGGCAGCTTGGAGCCCGGCGTACGCCACACGCCGCTGACGGCGCCGCCGATGAGCGCCGTCGCGACCAGCAGGGCGGCGGAAAAGGCCCAGCGGCGCAGTCTCGCCGGGCCCGCCGGCGCGTCGACGCGCAGCACCTGGAGGGCGCCGCATACTTCCGCCGCGGACTGGAAGCGGCGGACCGGCTCCTTGGCCAGCAGGCGGCGGCACACGTCGTCGAGGCCGGCGCTGATTGCCGAATTGACCCGCGACGGGGGCTCGGGCTCCAGGTGGAGCACCCGGTCCATGACCTGGTAGGGCGTGCCGCCGCGGAACGGATGGATGCCGGTCAGGCATTCGTAGAGCACGACGCCCATCGAGAAGAGGTCGCTGCGCGCGTCGGCCAGGCGGCCCTGCAGCACTTCGGGCGCGATGTAGCCGGGCGTGCCCGAGATGGTGGCGGCTTCGACCCCGGTGGTCAGGCCGGCGTCGCCGATCTGGTCCATGCGCGCGATGCCGAAGTCGAGCAGCTTGGCGATGCCAGTCTGGGTGATGACGACGTTGTGCGGCTTCAGGTCGCGATGAATCACGCCGTGTTCGTGCGCCGCCTTGAGCGCCTCGGCGATGCCGCCGACCAGATCGAGCGCCGGCCCAACGCCCATGGCGCCGCGTTCGAGGCGCTTGGCCAGCGTTTCCCCCTCCACGTACTGCATGACGATGAAGTCGCGGCCGTTCTCGTCGGTGCCCACTTCGTGGACCGCGCAGATGTTCGGGTGATCGAGCGCGGCGGCGGCCTGGGCCTCATGACGCAGCCGGCGGCGGGACTCGTCGCCCGTGCCGGTGTGGGTCAGGAACTTGATGGCGACCAGGCGGTTGAGTTCTTGGTCGTGCGCGAGGTAGACCTCGCCCATGCCGCCGGCGCCGAGGCGGCTGCGAAGCTCGTAGTGCGCGACCGTTCCCAGTGCTCCGGTCATTGCGGCCTGGCCGCGGCGGACGCGTGGAGGCGGCGCGTTCGCTGTGGTTGGCGCGAGTATACACACGAGATTGTGTGCAAGCTCTGGTGTTTCGTGGGCTGGCGGCCGCGCCAAACCGAGCTCAAGGATGAGCCGGCGTCAGTCCAGGAAGACCGTGCGGATCGCCTGGTTCACGTCGCGCATGGCCGCGGTCAGCGCGGCGGCCGCGCGGCCCGGGCCGGAGGCGGGGTCACCCGCCGCGGCGACCACCTCGGCGACGCGCTCGGCCAGCGGCAGCGCCGGCCGGCGCCGCTCGCTGCGGGCCAGGAGCGTCTCCACCCGGTTCACGTGCGCGCGGGTGTGTGCGATCTGGGCCAGCGCGTCGGCCACGCTGATGGCGCCGCCTTCCGCCCTCTGCAGCAACCGGCACTCGAACGTCCGGCAACAGCGGGGCCGGTGCGGGTAGACGCCGCACCGGGTCCCGCGGAGCGCCGCGCAGGGCAACGAGAGCAGCTCGGCGTCGGCGTCGTCCCCGTCCACCGCCAGCCCCAGCGCCTCGAGCCGTGCCGCCTCCGCCGGTCCCGTCAACTCGACGTCGCCAAACAGCGTGCCGTCGCAGCACAAACCGCAGCGCGTGCACAGGATCTCGGTCAGCATGGTCCGTCGGTGGCGCGCCTGGTCACATCGACCCACGCCGCGCCGGTCTCGGCCTCGACCTCCGCCGCGTCGAGCCGGCGCGGCTTGGTCTTGAACTGCGCCTTGAACTTCTGATTGTCGAGGCGCGCATCGCCGCGGGTCACGAGCAGCACCACCTCGTCGCCGAGGCGCAGCGATAGCGTCTTGGCGATCCGTCCGGGCTCGACGCCGTGCGCGTCGGCCGCCAGAGCCACGGTGGCGGTGCTGGCCGGGAGCTCGATCACGTGAATGTCGGGCGCATGCGCGGCCAGGAAGGTCTTGACGGATTGCAGGCTCATGGGGGCACGCGGAGATGCCGAGGGGTCACGCGATGTGCGCACCGCTGGTGTTCACGTAGACCGCGTAGAGCGACTGGCTGGCGGTCATGAACAGGCGATTGCGCTTGGCGCCGCCGAAGCAGACGTTGGCGCAGATCTCCGGCAGCCGGATCAGGCCGATGCGCTGCGCCGTCGGGCGCAAGACCTGCACGCCTCGAGCCGGCGCCCCGCGCCCAGATGTTGCCGTCGACGTCGCAGCGGATGCCGTCGGCCGCCGAGCTTTCGGCCGTCAGTTCCAGGAATCTGCAGCGTCGCGAACGTGCGGCCAGCTTGCGCAGCGCCGTTCCGTCGACGTCGAAGACCCGGATGTCGCGGCTGGTCCGCCGGTGTCGGCGACGTAGAGCTTCTTGTAGTCGGGCGAGAAGCAGAGACCGTTCGGGCTTGCCGAACTCGTCGGTCACCTTGTCGACCTGTCCGCTTCGGCGTCGATGCGGTAGACCGCTTCCTTGCAGTCTCCGATTCGGCCTTGTTCCCTTCGTAGTTCCATCATGCTGCCGTACCGCGGATCGGTGAACCAGATGCCGCCGTCCGGATGGACGACGACGTCGTTCGGCGCGTTGAGCGGCTTGCCTTCGAACTTGTCGGCGAGCGACGGTCGCCGCTGCCGTCGTGTTCGTAGCGCACGACGCGGCGGTTGCCGTGCTCGCACGAGATCTGGCGGCCCTGGTAGTCGAACGTGTTGCCGTTGCTGTTGCCGGCCGGGTTGCGGAAGGTCGCTGACGTGGCCGTCTCTTCGAGCCAGCGCATCTGCACGTTGTTCGGGATGTCGCTCCACACGAGATAGCGGCCGACGCCGTTCCAGGCCGGCCCTTCGGCCCAGAGCGAGCCGGTGTGCAGACGCTGGATCGGCGTGTTGCCGACGTAACTTGAAGCGCGGGTCGAGCACGACGATGTCGGGATCGGGATAGCGCAGCGGACTACCGCTCCAGTCGCGCCGACGTCGCCTGCGACGACACCGGTGGCGTCTGCGCCCGGCTGGAGCTACCGACAGCCACGCCGCCCGCGACAGCGAGAAACGCTCGGCGGTTCATGGTCTTATTGCTCCTTCTGGTGACCCGGCGTTTCGTCGCCAGCCGTGCCGAGCGTGCGCGGGTTCTGGCGGGAACTCAGACGGCCGTGGCCGCCAGGATTCCGAGCACTACAGCGGCAATCGCGCGACCAGGCATCGGCACTCTCCGGACCAGGCACCAGACCAACGCGGCAGACGGGCCGCCCGGCACTATACTGCGCCGCATGCCGCAGCCCAACTCCCTGGTCGCGCGCACCGTGGTCTGGAGCAGCCTGGCCTTCCTCGCGGGCGCCGGCGCCGCCCGGGCGGACGTGACCCGGATCGCGATTACCAGCCCTCGTCACTGGCG
>CAWEBU010000005.1:0-25232 GCA_963807405.1 uncultured Acidobacteriota bacterium
TGACGGCCAAGGCGAACAGGCGGCACGTGGGCATGCCTGGATCTTAGCCGTCCTGCCGCGTCCCAGGTCAACGACGCCCGGCGTCGCTGAAACGTGACCTGACGTTGTCGGCGCCGCCACACCGGCCGCTTACAACTGGTCCTGCCGGGGTCATCGATCGACCCCGGCAGACATGGAGAACACGCACATGACACTGAGGTTGACGACGACCCGGCTGGCGGCGGGAGGCATTCTGCTGGCTGGCGCCGTGCTGGGGGCGAGCGGGATCCGCTTCTCGAACTTCACGCCGCTGGCCGCCTCGGCGGGCCCGACCGCCGATGAGCGCCAGCCGATCACGTTCGGCAATCCGGCCTTCGATCAGCGGTCGATCGCCGACCGCGCCGCCGCGCTGGCCGCCACCGCTCCGAACAGCGGTTCCTGGGACATGAACACGGTGAACGAAACCGGCCGCGAGCGCGGCCGGTTCCTCTTCACGGTCTTCGAGACGGGCCAGTCGGGCGTGCAGCGGCACGATCTGGAGAACGGCACGACCGACACAGTGTGGCAGAGCCTGGCCAGCGGCGGCCATGTGTCGTTCGATGCGTCCTTCTGGACGCCCTGGGGCACCTTCATCACGGCCGAAGAGAGTTGGGAAACCAAGGCCGGAGGCTCCACCTCGCCGTATGGCCGGCTGTTCGAACTGCGCAACCCGCTCGACGCGCCCGCCATCACGCTGCCGCTCACCGCGACGAGCAATCTGGGCGCCGACTTCGTGCATCGCAACGTCGTGCCGCGCACCTCCCACGAGGGCATCCAGTTCGACCGCGACGGCTACATGTATTTCATCGACGAGCTGAACGGCGGCAGCATCTATCGCTACACGCCGGCGGCCGACTACAAGAAGGTGCTGCGCGGCCGCGCCGACTACTTCGCGGCGGGGCGGACCGAGGTGCTGCGCGTCGGCGACGGCGCCACGCCCAATGCTACGGGCGCCTACGCCTGGGTGCCGATCACCGATTGGCGGGGTCAGGCCCTGCCCGGCGCCATCACCATCACCGACTCGCGCGGCGTCACCTCCGTGGATGCGCGTAACACCACCGACCTGGCCGCCTTCCGAGGCACCGACTACCAGCGCCCGGAAGACCTGCAACTGCAGCGCGTGCGCGGCCGGGAGTATCTCTATGTGGCGACGACCACCACCAACGAGGTGTATCGTCTCGACCTTCGCCGCCAGATGATCTCGGTCTTCGCCAACCGGAACACGGTGGATCTGGCCAGCGGCGTCGCGGTGGGCACCGGCCTTGCCAGTCCCGACAACCTGGCCCTCGACTCGCGCGGCAACCTCTACATCGTCGAGGACCGCAACGGCGGCGTCGATGACGACATCTTCTTCGCCCGTGACCGGAACCACGACGGCGACCTCTTGGACGAGGGCGAGGGGCTGGGCCGCTGGGCGTCGAACGGCACGCCCGGTTCGGAGTTCTCGGGTCTGTATTTCGACCCCTTCAACCAGCGGCGCGCCTGGGTGAACATCCAGCATCCGACCAGCGGCGTCGATCGGACCATCCAGATCACCGTGCCCGGGGGAGACGACGAGCCGGGCGACGACGATGACGACGACCACGATGACGACCGCGAAGGGCACGACGGTCCCCGCAAATAGCGCGGTATCCGGCTGCCGAACAGGGCCCGCCCGCGCGTATGTCGCGGGCGGGCCGCCCTTGCGACCCGGAGGTTCGACGGGCGTCGCACCTCGCACTCCTGTACAGTGGGAAGGTACGTCACCTGCCGCCCGCCCTCACGCACTCCGGCCCCAGGAGGGTCTTCCGCATGACGCTTGCATCCACGCCCGCCACGGCGACCCCTGGCTTTGCCACCATGGTCACGCCGCTGCCGCCGACTGACGAGCGCAGCGCCGGCTCGACCGCGGTGCACTGGATCAGCGGCGGGGTGCAGCTCCTGTTTGTCGGCGCGCTCGTGCCGCTGGCCATCCTGATCGTGGGCGCCCCGATCGCCTTCGTCGTCGGGGCCATCGTCAACCTCCTGTCCCGCTGACCGGCCGGCCCGCAGCTCATCGGCCCGCGCCTGGGCACACCCCTCACACCTGTGGCATCGGGCTGCCACTCCGTATTACTCTGCGCGTCTTCGGGATGATCTGGCTGGAGACGTGGCGTGGCCGCGTGCTTGCAAACCGGGCCACGTCCAGGAGCAGTGATCTGGACAGAGGGAGACGTGAAATGACCGTATTCGGACGACGACTGGCAGTGAGTGGAATGATGGCCCTGGGGCTGACCGCAGCCCTGGTCACGACGGCGGCGGCACAGACGCCGCCGACGGTGTTGGCAACCGGCTTGGACAACCCGCGCGGGATTGTCTTCGGACCGGACGGCAGCCTGTATGTCGTCGAAGCCGGACGCGGCGGCACGAGCGCGTTGTGCTTGCCGAATCCTCCGGGCGGCCCTCCCGGAAACCGCTGCTACGGCCCGACAGGCGCGGTGACGCGCGTGACCACCACCGGGCAGCAGGCGCGCGTGCTGACGGGGCTCCCGTCGCTGGCCGGCCCCACCGGCGCGGAAGCCACTGGTCCGAACGATCTGGATTTCGCCTTCGGCTACGGGTTCATCACCGTAGGCTCGGGCGGCGATCCGGCCCTGCTCGCGCCCTTCAAGCAGGCGGGGATCCACCTGGGCACGCTATTGGCCATCGATCCGAACGGCGTGGTCATTCCCGCCGCTGACGCGGCGGCGTTCGAGGCGGCCAGCAACCCGGACGGCGGCGCGCTCGACTCCAATATCTACGGATTGAAGATGCTGGCCGATCGGGCCGTCATGACCGACGCCGGCGGCAACTCGCTGATCCAGGTCGACACCACGCTGACCGTCAGCACCCTGGCCGTCTTCCCCACGCGCATGGTCCCCGGACCCGGCGGCGGCCAGATCCCCATGGAGGCGGTGCCGACCACGGTGGCCCAGGGGCCTGACGGCACCCTCTACGTCGGTCAGCTCACCGGCTTCCCGTTCCCGGTCGGCGGTGCCAACGTCTACGCCGTGCCGGCCAATGGCGGGGTGCCGGTCGTGGCCGCCACCGGCTTCACGAACATCATCGACATCGCCATCGGTCCCGACGGCGCGGCCTACGTGCTCGAGGTCGACGCCAACAGCCTGCTCGCTCCTGGCACGGTCGGCCGGCTGTGGAAGATTGGCGTGTTCGGACAGCGGACGGAACTGGCGGCGGGCTTGCTGACGGCGCCTGGGGGGGTCACCATCGGCCCGGACAACGCGGTCTACGTGACCACCAACACCAGCTCGGCGGGCATCGGCCAGGTGGTCCGGATCGCCCAGCCCTAACAGTCGTTCGCGCAACGATGGCACGGGCCGGGGACCGCCACCCGGCCCGACTGCTGTACGGCCGGGCCGCGACTGGCATCCACGAAGGCGACGGGTGGGCTGGCCTAGACGGCCTGTTCGCGCAGCGAGGTGTCGACGTCCGCCTGCGTCGACGTGCGCCGGCGGGCCACGAACGCCGTGGGGGCCGCCCGCAGCAGGGCCCCGGCCTGACGGGCCACGTCGACCCCAGCCTCGCGATAGCCGCAGCCGGCGCGCTTGGCCGCATACATCGCGGCATCGGCATTGGCGATGAGCGAATCGGCGGTGGCGCCGTGGTCGGGGAAGATGGCCAGGCCCAGACTGGCGGCGACGCGCACGCGGTGGGCGTCGAGCGCGTGCGGGTCACCCACGGCCTGCGCCAGAGCGGCCGCGCGACGGCGCGCCTCGGCCCTCGTCGAGAAGCCGCGCAGCACGACCACGAACTCGTCGCCGCCGAAGCGGGCCACCGTATCGGCGGGGCCGACGCTGGCGGCCAGCCGCGAGGCCGTCGTGGTCAGCACCTGGTCGCCGGCCTTGTGACCGAACACGTCGTTGACGTTCTTCAGCCCGTCGACGTCGAGGAAGCACACGGCCAAACCCTCGCCGGTGGCTTCAGCGGCAGCAATCGCGGCCGTCAGCCGGTCGTTGAGGAGCAGCCGGTTGGGAAGTCCGGTGAGGGCGTCATGGTGAGCGTGGTAGAGGAGCTGGCGCGACTCTTCCAGGGCCGAGCTGGCGTTGCGCAGCGTGACCACCGTGCCGACGACCCCGCCGCGTTCGTTCAGCATCGGCGCCGACACCGTGTCCACGGCGATGGCCTGCCCGTCGCGGTGAAAGAGGGTGCCCGCGCCTGCGGTCGAGCTGGGCTTGACCAAGTCAGTGTAGAGCCGGCCAGCAGAATTGGCTCGCGCGCAGCCCGTTAACCGTTCAGCGGCGGTGTTGGCGTAAGTGATCCGTCCGGACGCGTCCAGGCATAGCACCGCTTCAGCCAAACTGTTGAGCGCTGCCTCGGCCAGGGTAACGGGAGTTCCAGGTACGGTGCGCTGGACCATTCTTACGGAACGAGATGCCACTGGAACTCCACGGAAAGCCGGCTACGCCGTCTGTAGAGCAACCCCCGTGCCGTAATGGCTGAACCCTGCCACTCCACCCGGTCGGGGCGGAAACCGAGACCCGGGGCAGACGTCGAGGTCACGAGGCCGTGGGGCCTTCCGCACAAGCGGCATCTGCGGCCGATGCCGGCTCAGCCTTGGCCAGCTCCCGTGCCTCAAACCTCCGGATCGCGGGGCTCGGGCGGGGGCTCGCCGGCGCTGGCCACGGGGTCGTCGGCGACGGCGCCCAGGAGCGTCGCTGTGGGGTCGTGGGGCGGCGGCACGCGCGTGCCGTGCTGTTTCCAGAAATGCTCGTCGGCCTCGGTACCGGCGATGTCGATGTCCTGATCGGTGTCGTCCATGAAGCCCTCCGCTGCACTCGACCCGGTTACGCGCCCGCGGCCAGACCGCGGGAATCGCGGTGCCCGTGCGTTGCCGGCTGCGGCGCCGTGCGCGCCGCATAGGCGTAGGTGAACTCGGCCCCCGCCAGTACCAGTTGCGCTGAATAATAAACCCACGCGAGCAGCGCCAGGATAGCGCCGGCCGCCTCGTAAGGCGAGTCGTTGCCGCCGCGGCCCAGATAGAGCCCCAGCGCCAGGCGCCCCCCCGTGAAGAGCACCGCGGTCACGGCCGCGCCGACGGCGGCATCACGCCAGCGCACGTGGGCGTCGGGCACCACCTTGAACATCAGCGTGAAGACCCCGGCCGTCATGGCCAGGCCGGCGAGTCCGTCGATGACGAACCACACGCCGTCGGGGCCGGGCAGCCACTGGCGCGCCGCCGCCGACACCGCGCTCAGCGTGGCCGTGGCCACGAGCGAGACGAGCAGCAGGAAACCGGTGGCGATGACCAGGGCCACGTTGAAGACGTAGGCGCGCCCCCATGCGCCCCACGACAGGTCGGCGCCCGGTGCCACTTGCCACACCGCGTTCAGCGCCGCGCGCAGTTGCGACAGCACGCCGACGGCGGCGATGAGCAGCGCGACGAGACCGGTCACGGCGCTGATCGTGCCGGCGCGCTGGGCCGAGCTTCGCGTGCCCATCAACGTCTCGACGGCCCGGGCACCGGCCGGCCCGACCACCGCCGCCGCCTGATCGAGCACGTTCTGTCGCGCTTCCTCCTGCCCCAGCACCACGCCGGCCATCCCGATGGCGATGAGCAGCAGTGGCGCCAGCGAGAACACGGCGTAATAGGCGAGGGCCGCGGCGTACTGCTGGATGTTGTCCCGCAGCCAGCCGTTGAAGGCGGTGCGAACGAGCGCGAGAGCGTTGTGCATCGCCCGGCGGCCGCGCCGTCAGCGCCGGGCGCTGGCGGCGGGCGTGGTCCCTTGGAGCGATCGGCTCCAGGCGATGAGCTCGCGGGTGGCTTTGTCGCGGTCGAGGCCGTATTTGACCTGCAGCAGTTCGATCATCCGCTCGGTGTTGCCGCGCACGCGATCGATGTCGTCGGGCTGGAGCAGATCCCAGCGGCGCAGCGCGACGGATTTCGCCTGCTGCCAGCGGTCGCTCGGAGGGGAGGCGTTACGGAGCGAAGCGTTGGGCATCGTCTTATCCTCAGGGATGGGTGGCGCGCGCTGACGCGACGTCACTGGCCGGCTGAAAGAGGGACTGGTGAAGGGCGTCGTCGTCCGGCGCGCTCCGCGCCGCGGCGGTGTTGATACCGTTCCGGCCGAGCGCCGACAGCGTCTGGTCCACGGCCTTCTTCTGCGCGAGAATCCCGTCGAGAACGTCGGCAGCCTGGTCGTGGCCGATGGTGCGGGCCCAGGCGGCAAGCGTGCCGTAGGCGGCGATGCCGAAGTGCCCGACCCGCTGACCGGAGGCGACCAGACAAGCATCCAGCGTGGCCTCGTCGGCGCCATCGTCGATGAGGACCGTGACCTCGGCCAGGATGCCGGCGATGCCGTCGCAGCGCTTGCGCCGCTCCGACACGGCCAGCGACTGCAGTACGCCTTCGAGGTGCGCCACCTGCGTCTCGGTCTCGGCCAGCTGATGATCAAGGGCCAGCCGCAGCGACTCCGAGGTGGCGGCGCCGGCCATCCGAGGCAGCGCCTTCATCAACTGCTTCTCGGCATCGTAGGCATCGCGCAGTTCGTCGATGAAGGCGTCGTGGAGGCTTTCGAGAGCGGCCATGGCATGTCACTCCTGTCGTCGATGACACCGACTACTGGCGATGAGGCATCTCCGACAACCGTCCTAGACCAGCCCCACCGGCGGGTCGCCCTTGTCGGTGGGCTGCTCGCTCCAGGGATTGGCCGGCCGCGTCGACGAGGGCACCGGGCGCTGCCACCGGCCCATGCCGATGGCGATCAAGCCGCCGCCCAGCGCCAGGGCCAGCCCCGACAGCAGTCCGAGCAGCATCGGGCCGCCTTCGGCGTCCTGGTTGTCGCGCGCTTCACGCGGAGTGGTGTTGGCCGGCGCCGACATGTCGCTGTCGTTGACCGAATATGGGCTCGACGTACAGGCACGCGCCATCCCGCCGAGACCGAGCACGACGAGGACCGCTCCGATAAGCAACAGCACGCGCATGACATTCACCTCGACGCCGGTGTGTGCAAACCGCGTTCCCGCCGTGCAACACAACGACAGGCGCAGCGACGGCTTCGAAGCCAGCGGCGGGTGGTAGCGGTGCCGAATGTGTGACGCGGCTTACTCACCGCACGAGCGTCAGTCGCGTCTGACTCCGCGTCGCACTGTTCCCCACCGACACGCGGCGTGGTCCACGGATTGCAATAGTCCAGGTGCCGAAGGTTGCGATGGTGTGTCGGGCGCAATCTGCGCCACTGCACGGCGCGGTGGGCAGAGACCGGATATCCGGACCAGCCCGTGACCGTCGTTTGGGTCGGAGGGCCTGCCGTGTTCTGGGAGCAGGGCAGGCCCACTCTTCCACGGCGCCGGCCCTACGTGGTCACGGAGGGGGCACCGCCGATGGCGGCGCCGCCTCGCGTCAGCGTACCGCCGTGCCCGCCGACACGCCCGTGGCCCGGCCCGCCAGCAGCGATTCGAGGGCGCCGGTGTCGACCGGCTTCACGAAGTGGAAGTCGAACCCGGCCCGGCTGGCCAGCTCGAGATCCGGACGCTGCCCCCAGCCGGTCTGCGCGATGATCAGCAGCCGCGCCCCCCACGCCGTTTGCCGGACGGCGCGGCACAGGTCGTGACCGCTCATGCCGGGCAAGCCGATGTCGAGCAGCAGCACGTCCGGCGGATCGGCCTCGCACGCCGCCAGCCCCGACTCGCCGTCGTAGGCCACCGACACGACGTAGCCCTTGTGCGCCAGCAGGGCGGCCAGCGAATCGGCGCCGTCGCGGTTGTCGTCCACGATCAGCACTCGCCGTCCAGTCGCGAGCGGCAGCGCGGCGGCCTCGGGCGCCGCCGCCGCCTCGACGGAGGCAGCGGGGGCCACCGGCAGGCGCACGCTGAACGTGCTGCCCTCGCCCGGCCGTCCGGCGCTGTCGACCGAGACGTCGCCGCCGTGCAGCCGCACGATGCCGCGGACCAGTGACAGGCCCAGGCCGAGGCCGCCGTCGGATCGCTCCAGCGCCGGCGCTTCCTGCGCGAACTTGTCGAAGACATAGGGCAGGAAGGCGGGCGGGATACCAATGCCCTGGTCGCGCACGCTGATCTCGACGGTGCCGTCGGACGACGTCACCGCCCGGACGGCGATGGTGCCGCCGGCGTCCATGTACTTACAAGCGTTGTGCAGGAGGTTGGAGAAGACCTGGGTGAGGCGGGCGGCATCGCCTTTTAGCCAGACAGGGGTGTCGGGCAGCGCGACCGACACCGTGTGGCGCAGGCGATCGACGTGCGGCTGGGTCATCTCGATGGCCCGGGTCAGGATGTGCCCGAGGAGCACCCGTTCCTCGCGGATCCGGAAGCGGCCGGTGGTGATGCGGCCGACGTCGAGCAGGTCGTCGATGAGGCGCACCATGTGATCGACCTGGCGCGTGATGATGCCGCGCGCGGCGTGTTCGTGGGCGGCGTTCACACCCGGCATCTCGAGGACGTGCACGGCGTTCCGGATCGGCGCCAGCGGGTTGCGCAGTTCGTGGGCCAGCGTGGCCAGGAACTCGTCCTTGCGCCGGTTGGCGGCACTCAATTGCTGATTGGCGGTGGCCAGCGCCGCGGTGCGCTCCGCCACCCGGTGTTCGAGTTCGTCCATGGCGCGGCCGCTCTCGTCCTCCAGCTCGCGCATGCGCGCCTGGGCGTTCCAGAACATCACTGCTCCGGCGAGCGAGAAGCCGAACACGGTGAGCGACACGACCATCCCGGCCTCGAGCGCGCCCGACCGCTCGACCAGCGAGCGAATCCAAGCCGCCAGCAGCGGCAAGGTGAACATGCCGGCGACCACCCACCGGGTCACGGCCGAACGCCGGCGCCGGTCGGCGCCCCCGGGCGCCTGACGGGCCGTCCACTCGAGGATGGCGGCGCTGCCAACGGTGAGGAGCACGATGGTAGGGGCGGCCATGCCCGGGAACCGCGGCGTGTCCTGCAGCCGCTGCGTGTCGAACGCCACGACCAGCAGGCCGAGCCAGCTCATGATCAGCGCCGTGCTTGCCCCGACCACGGCCATGCGTTCGGCCATCCGGCCGGGCGCCGCCGTGGCCGCTGCGGCGCCGCCCAGGCTCACGAGCGCCAGCGAGGCCAGCGGCGACATCCGGCCGGCGACATCGACTGGGCCCACTGGGAAGGTCAGGCCCAGCCAGCGCTCGACGAAGAAACGGGCGTTGCTCAGATACTCGACCAGGGTCACGACCGGCATCACCAGCGCCAGGGACGCGAGCAGAAGCGTCACCCACTGCCAGGTCCGGTTGGGACAACGGTCGAGGACGCAGAAGCCGGCCCCGAGGCACAGGAACGAGAAGGCGCTAGCCGGCACCATGACCCGCCAGCCGGGCTGGATGCTCTTCAGCTCGGGCACGTCGAAGGCCCAGCCGACGAGGACGGCGGCGCCGACCACGACGAGGCTGGTGCCGGCGGCCGGCAGGGTCACGGCAATCATGAGGAACAACTCCACCGCGGCGTGACGCGGGCGCCGGGCGGGGGCGACGGCGGCGGGCCGACGGCGGCTACGACTTCGTCACCGCGCCGCCCGACATCCACGACGGCGGGTCGCTGGCTGGAAACGAGTCGGTGATGATGTCGTCCACGGCTGCTTCGTCGAGCTCGCTTCGTTCGGGAACGGACAGCGAGTTCCCGCGCTCTGCCCACTGTCGGTAGATCGTTGCCACGAGGTATGCGAGCCCAACCCCGGCCACGGCCCACGCCAGCGGTTCGCTCACGCCTGGCCGTCGTTGAAGTTTCACCATCAGCTCCGATGCGCCAGCGCGCGACCGACGGTTGAGGCACCGCGCGCCTGGGGCGAGGTCTGGCACAGCAGCCGGGCGATGTGCTGCTCCAGCAGTTGCCGCCGGGCGTGTTCATCGAGGGGGCGAGCGTGACGCACGATCTCGCCCGGGTCGTCAGGGACGACGCAGCTGGGCTCGTAGCCGACGTAGACTGCGTCATCGGATACGGACTCGACGATGTTCGAGAGAAGGCGAAGCATCCAAGCGCTCCTTACGGAAAACTGTTCCGTGACCGTGGTTGCCGGGGGGTCCGGCCGCCGCCGCGTCGCCTGGTGAAGAGCAAGCCCAATGCCAGCGCTGGCGCCGCCCCGGAGAGACACCCACGGGGTGCCCTTCGGCCGGCATGAAGACAAGTGTCTTCGCCACCTGATACAGATCGCGTCGGCAGCGGCGAATTTGCCTCAGCGACGGGCTGACCGTGCCCCGGCAGAACCGGTGGGGACTTTTTCGGCAACCGATTGCCATGTCGCGGGAAGCCGGGTCCGCCTCGACCGCGGAGAGGGCGTGCGAGGTTGGCCCGTCAGTTGCAATCACGGGAAGCGTGCGCGTGCCGCAGCAGCGGCGGGCGCGCGAGAGTTCACCAAGGGAGACGGACATGGCCGAACAGAACGACACGAACGGATCCGACCGCGCCACGGACAGCGGTGCGGCCCCGACCGGCGCCAACCTGCGCGATCGCGTGGCCGCGGCCGCGGCGGCCGCCGCCGAGGCCCAGAAGAATCGGGCGGCCGACGGACTGGGCGGAATGGGCGATGCCGCGCGCCAGGCCAGCGACCAGCTGCGTGGCAGCAGCGCCTTTGTCGCCTCGTGGGTCAGCGCGGTGGGCGACCACCTGCAGACCATGGCCGAAGGGCTGCGCGAGAAGGAACCGGGCGAGCTCATCGATGATGTCACCGCCTTTGCGCGCCGCCGGCCGGCGCTGTTTCTCGGCGGAGCGTTCCTGCTCGGCGTCGGCGTGGCGCAGGTGCTGAAGGCCGGCGGCGGTCCGGGCCTGTCGCTCCCCGCGAGCGGCAGCCGCACCGGTTTCGACGCCTACCAGCGTCGCGCGGCCGGCTTCGAGACGGGCGCGACGTCCGCCGCCGATTCCACCGCGTTTTAACCGAGAGGCAGGCAGACTCATGGCCACCCCGCCGATGCACGTACCAGAACGCTCCGTCGGCGAACTCGTGAGCGATCTGTCTCACCAGCTGTCGACCTTGTTCCGTCAAGAGGTCCAGCTGGCCCGCGCCGAAGTGACCGCGCGCACCAAGCTGCTGGTGCGCGACCTCGTCGTCATCGCCATCGGCGCGGCCCTGGCCTCGACCGCTCTCACGTTCTTCGCCGCGACCATCGTCCTGGCGCTCGTCGAGGCGGACGTTCGGCCGTGGGTCGCCGCGCTCATCGTCACCGTCGCGCTGGCGGGAATTGGGGGAGGGATGGTCATGACCCGGCTGAGCGCGATGCGCAGCCGCACCGTCGTCCCCGTGGGAACCATCGAGTCGGTCAAGGAGACAGCACAGTGGATCAAGAAAGAAACAACGGGCAGCTGAGCGATCCGAAGGCCGGCCTCACTCCGGAGGCCACGCGGATCCGCGAGCAAATCGAGGAAACGCGGGCGCAAGTGAGCGGCACCATCGAGGAACTCCAGGATCGCCTGCGGCCGCAGAACATCGCGCACCAGGCCGGCGAGGCCGTCCGCGAGGCGATGGAAAGCCGCGTGCACAGCGCCGTCGCCAGCGCCTCGGATGCCGGCCGGCGCCTCGCCAGTACCACGCGCACGTCGGCGCGAGTCATCCGCGCGCAGGTGCAGGACCGTCCCGGCATCGCCATGGGCATCGCGGGACTCGTTGGCTTGGCCGTGGTGATGGCGGCGCGCAGCCGGCGTGACGACGCTGGCAGCGCCGCCTGGGACGACCAGTCGTCGACCTGGCAGGACGACGGCGGCGCCTGGCGCGACGACGACGAAGCCCTGCAGCAGGACGACGCGTGGGCCGACGACGGGACGACGGGGCGCATGCTGCCGGGCCTGCTAGCGGGCGCGGCCGGCTACTACGCGCTGTCCCGCCTGGCCATGCGCCATCCAGAAGCGGTGTCGCGGGTGACGGGCGCCGTCGGACGGGGCACACAGGCGGTGGCTCCGGCCCGCGTCGCCACGGCCGTGCGCGCGGGCGCGCGCCAAGTGGGCGAGTCGATGGGCACGCTGCAGGAGAAGGCGGGCGTGCTCGGCCAACAGGCCAAGGCCCACGCCAGCACCGTGGTCGAAACTATGGAAGAACGGCTCCGCCGCCTCGGGGGCGCCGTTCGCAATCACGCAGAGCAGGGGAGTACGATCATGAGTGAACGAACCCAGCAGGCGGGACAGACCGCCAGCCGTTGGATGGAAGAAAACCCGTTGGTGCTCGGCGCCGCGGCCTTCGCGCTCGGCGCCATCGCCGGGATGTCGATGCCGCGCATCGAGGCGGCTCAGCCGGCGCTCGGCAAGGCTCGCGACACGCTGATGAATGCCGCCGGACGAGCCGTCGACAAAGTCGCCGGCTAATCAATCGACGCCACCGCGCGGACCGACGAGGGCCGGCCTCCGAGAAGGGGGCAGGCCCTCGTGACATGTACAGAGGCCCACGTGTACCGGACGCGTGGGTGGCCGCGCTGTTAAGGACGGGCTCCTGGGTACTCTGGGCGCCGGGCACTCACTATGAGCAGCCGCGGCCGAAACGTGTGGCGTGGGCCGTCGTCTGGCGCTGAGAACCGGCGCGCAACCCCGGTACTCCGCTTGCAGTGATCATGAACGGAGCCGTGCTGACCTCGAGTCGAGGCCACGCGGGCTCGCAAGGAGAGTGGATACCATGACACCGGAACAGCACACCCACGGTTCGTTCGGCGACGCTACCAACAGCAAGAACGACCGCAGCCTGGCCTATGAGCAGTCCGAGGGCAAGGTCGCCAAGACCATCGAAGAGCAGACCGCGAAGCTGCCGTCCGACACGTTCCTGTGGATGGCCGTGGGCGCGATGGGCACGTCGGCCGCGCTGCAGCTGGCCGGCAACCGCCAACTGAGCCTGTTCTTCGGGCAGTGGGCCCCGGCGTTCCTGCTCTTCGGCGTCTACAACAAGCTGGTCAAGCAGCACGGGTCCGATCGCGTCAGCGCGTAACCGGGTCGCGCGGCCCACGCCGCAGCACCTCACCGGCTTCCGTGGCGCGTCCCGTTGGGCGCGGCCACGGACGCCGCCGCGTTGCCGTTACGGCACCGCGGCGTTGGCGGCGTCGTGCGACTCGTTGATGCCGCACTCCTTGATCTTGTTGAGGAGCGTCTTGTAGCTGACGTTGAGGTATTTGGCGGCTCGCCGGCGATTCCAGCGGAAGCGCTGCAAGGCCCGTTCGATGGCTTCGCGCTCGGCCCGCATGGCGGCGGTCTTGGCCAGCAGTTGCAGGTCCTCGCTCTCGGGTAGCTCCGCGCCCGGGCTGTCGTCGGCCGCGACGGCCACCGCGGTGGCTGTCGCCGGGCCGGGCTCGCCCGCGGCAGCGGAGGCGGCGTGGCTCGGCGCGGCCGGCGGCATCTCGCGCCACGGCGCGGCCGGCGGGGCGGCGGCTGGTTGCGACGACCCTGGCGCGTGCGGCGGCATCTGCCGGAGGCGGGCCAGTTCGACCAGCACCAGCGCCTCGTCCTGCAGGACGACGAAGCGCTTGACCACGTTCTCGAGCTCGCGGATGTTGCCCGGCCACGAATAGCTGGCCAGCGCCTCGAGCAGCAGCCGGCTGGGGCGCGTGGCCGGCCGCCGGTAGAGCGATGAGTACTTGACGACGAAGAACTCGACCAGCGCCGGAATCTCGTCGAGCCGTTCGCGCAGCGGCGGCACGTGGACCTCGATGACCTGCAGGCGGTAATAGAGGTCCTCGCGGAAGGTGCCGGCGCGCATCATCGACTCGAGGTCGCGGTTGGTGGCGGCGACGATGCGCACGTCGACCTCGACCGGACGGTTGCTGCCCAGCTTCGTCAGCGAGCGATCCTGCACCACGTGGAGCAGCTTGGCCTGGAGCGGCGTGGGCAGCTCGCCGACCTCGTCGAGCATGATCGTGCCCTGCTGCGCGAACTCGAACTTGCCGACCCGGGTCATGGCCGCGCCGGTGAAGGCGCCGCGCTCGTGGCCGAAGAGCTCGCTCTCCAGCAGGTCGGCGGGCAGGGCCGCGCAGTTCACCTTCACGAACGGCTTGCTGCGCCGGCTCGAGCGGCGGTGCAGTTCGCGAGCGATGATCTCCTTGCCGACGCCGCTTTCGCCGCGGATGAGCACGCCGACGTCGCTGTCGGCGACACGCTCGACCATCAGCATCACCGGCCGCATCGCCGGACCCGAGCTCCAGCACGGCTGAGCGCCGCCGGGATCCTCGGGCATCAGCGTGCTGAGACGCGTCACCTCGGCGGTGAGGGCTTCGCGTTCGAGCGCGTTGCGCACGGCCGCTTCGAGCGCCGCCTCGCCGGCGCCTTCGCCGTCGTCGGGCTTGAGCACGTAGTCGGCCGCGCCGAGGCGCACCGCTTCGACGATGGTGGCCGGCGCTTGACGGCCCGACAGCATGATCACGCCGGTCGTGGGATTGGCCAGGCGGATGGCGCGCAGCGTCTCGATGCCGTCGAGATCGGGCATCTGTACGTCGAGCAGGATGACGTTGAACGCCGCGCCGCCGTGCAGGCTCTTCAGCAGTTCGGTGCCGCGGTGGAAGACGTCGACGTCGTAGCCGCGCGACCGCAGCACCGTGCCCATGTAGCCGGTGAAGGCGGGGTCGTCGTCGACGAGTGCAAGTCTGGCCTTCATCAGGCGGATACCTCGAGCGGCAGGGCCACGCCGATGGCCCGTTGAGCGTGGCTCGCCCAGACCGTGCCGCCGTTCCTGGCCATCACATGGCTGGCCCGGGCCAGCGTCAGCGCGTGCCCGGCGCGCCAGGGGTCGAAGGCGGCGCGGGAACCGTCGAGCAGCTGCCGCCGCTCGTCGCCGGGACCGAGCAGAATCCGTAGTTCGCCACCCGACTCATCAACAAGGATATCAGGCACATCGGCGTCTTCGGCCACGCTGCCGGCCAGGGCGACGAGGGCGTCGGTCACCACGTCGACCGAGCGGAGCGCGCACATGCGCCCGTGCAGTCCGCTGCTTGTTGCCGGCGGCACCTGGACACCGAGCGCTGCCGCCAGGCGATCAGCCACCTCATCCGCAGGGACGAGCGCCAGCGGCATGGACAGGTCGTCGGCGTTGACATAGGCCGCGGCGTCATGGCTGAGCCGGGTTAGCCGTTCGAGTGCATCGGCGACCCCTTGCAGGGCCCGGGCCCGGTCGGCGTCGGCGGAGAGGCGGCCCTCGCGCAGCAGCCGCACGTAGCCGTGGGCCACGCCCAGCGGCGTCCGCACGTCGTGCAGCAAAACGGAGAACGCCTTGAGGAGGGCTGCGGCGTCCAGCGGCTCGGTCATGGCTGTGTGGTCTGGTCGACCGATTGTGTGAACTCGTCGACTCACGGAAGGCAGTTGGAGCTTACTATAATCCGCGCCGTGCGTCCCACCGCGCTGCTCGACGCACGACGGCTACGCCGCGCTCGCCGAGGCGCGCTCGCGCCCCATCGATGCGGTCGTGCTCGACCTGGAGATGCCTGGGATGAGTGGGGTGGAGATGGCCCGGCAGCTGCGAGCCGACTTCGGTGCGGCGTCGTTGCCGCTCATCGCGCTAACCGGGCACTCGGGCGCCCCACCATTGGGAGATGGCGCAGGATGCCGGCTGTGACGCCGTGCTCATGAAGTCCTACGCTCCGAACGAGCTGCTGGCCACCATCCGTCGCCTGCTGGGCGAGGCGCTGGCCGGCCCGTAGGACGCTAGGTCACGACGAAGGGCGGATTCGGCCCGACATTCGGCGCCGGCTCGGGCAGCGGCGTCGGCACCGTGCTTGGCGCCCCCGGGTTGCCGGGCTCGTGCTGCGGAATCGGCGCTGGCTGCGGCTCGTTCGGCGGCAGCACCGGCGGCGCCGGATCGATGGGCGGGCTGGCCGGGCCGGGCGGACCCGGCACCGGCATCTGCTGCGGGAAGTTGGCGGTCGGCGCGGACGTGCCTGCGGTCATCAGGATCTCCTGTCGGTCAGCGCGCCAGCGAGAGCGGCGCGTCGAACCGGACGCGCAGCACGCTGCCGGGGGGCAGGTTGACGTCGGTGCCTTCGGTGGCCACCAGCACGCCGCCGCCGCCGACCAGGATGCCGGCGATGGCGCCCTTGACCCCGCCGAGAATGCCGCCGAGGATGGCGCCCACGCCGGCGCCGGCGCCAATCTTCCCGGCTTCACCTTTCACGCCCTCGCTCTCGAGCGCCTGGGTCAGCGAGACCTTCACGGGATACGAACGGCTGCCGACGACGAGCCGGTCGAAGCGGACGTTGACGCTGCCCTTGCGGTCGACGCGCGAAGCCTTCTCGACGGCGATGACCGTCCCTTCCAGGGTGGATCCGGCCGGCACGAGCAGCTCGTCGCCGCGATAAAAGTTGACCAGCGTCGAGGCGGTCACCTTGTCTTCCACGACCGCGTCGGTGGACGACAACCGCGATTCCAGCCGCACATCGAGCTCGGTGCCGAGCGGGATCTCGTCGTTGCCGGCGGCAGTCTCGCGACGGCCCTGGTCGAGCTTGCGGATGAGCGAGTCGAGCCGGTCGGCGACGTCGCGCCGCTCGCGCTCCGCCACTGCCTCCTTGCGCCGCGTCTTCACGCGCAGGTAGGCGATGTCGTCGTCGAGGGTGACCAGTTCGGTCTGGAGGTCCGCCCGGGTGCGCCGGTCGAGCGAACTGGCCTGGCGGTCGAAGCCGTCGTGCGCCTCGGCCAACCGTCCCTCGAGCGTCTCGATGTCGGGCGCGCGCTGCGCCGCCACGGCCGAGGCGGTCGTGAACAAGGCGACGACGACGAGCGAAGCGGCATTACGTAGCGTCATTGGTATCGGCTCCTGACGGCTCACCATCCTGCACGCGCCGTGCCACCACGAGGGCAGGAGCCCCTCAGGACGGCCGGTTGGCGTCCGCAGTGGGGGCCGGGCGCCCGCGGGAGAGGCCCTGGATTTCCAGCAGCGGCGGCTCCTTGAGCACGTGCTGGCGATAGAGCTTGGCCATGTCGGCGTCGCGCCGCTCGGCCTCGGTCGCGCTCTTGGCGCGGGCCCGCTTCTGGAGTTGCTCGTCGCGGGCCGTGAGCGGCACGCCCGCGGCCTGCAGATCCTGCTGCGCGCCCTTGGCCACGGCCTCGGCATCGAGCTGCAGCGAGTGCTCGCGCGTGGCCAGCGGCACCGACTTGCCGCCAGCGAAGATCTCGTGGCGGCCGTTTTCTTCGTACCACTTCGTCAGGGTCGCCGTCATGTGCATCTTCTCGATGATCTGCCGCCAGCCGATGCCGGTGTTGTAGGCGCAGAAGGAAATCTCGCCCTGCTGGGTGGCATACGGGATGATGCACATCTCGGTGCGCCGGAAGTCGTAGTTGAAGAGATCCTGGAACCACATCCCGGCGATCATCAGAAAGTTCCAGCGGTCGGCGCGGCGCCGGGCGATGTCGTCGGCGGTGCGCGTGGCCTCGACGCTGCCGTACTTCTTGTCGCTGTCGGGCGTGGCCCCGAAGGTCTTGTCGAACTTGCGCAGCAGGTCGGTGAGACGGAAGTGGGTGGGCGACTGGAACGGATCGTAGTTGCGCATCACCGCCAGCGTCATGCCGACAATCGAGGCCCAGCGGCCGCGGCCGCCGTCGGTCACCGCGGCCACGTCCTTGGCCAGTTGCTCGCCGTTGAGGAAGGCCGTGACCGGCACGGCTTCCTTGGTTTCCTTGTCGATCATCACGGCCATGCCCACCCCGCAGTTGGGATGACAGCCGCACGACAGGTTGCCCCACGCTTCGCTCGGCCCATGCACGTGGTCGGCCCAGTCGGTGAAGGTGCTCATGAACGAGATCGGGAACCAGTCGCGGGCCGGCTCGCCCATGCCGATCTGATTCTTTACGTCGTGCGCCAGATGCGACAGGGTATAGCGCTGCGCCGCCCGCCGCTCGGGCGTGATCTCCTCGTCGCGACCGGTGAAGCTCACCGGCTGGAACGAGAGGAAGTGGATCTTCTTGGGGTTGTCGAGCGCGAACTGGATGACCCGGCCGACCTGCTCGTTGTTGACCCCGTTGATGATGGTGATGACCGGCACCACCTCGACGCCGGCGGCGTGGAGGTGCTCGATGGCCTGCAGCTTGACGTCGAACAGGTTGCCAACGTGGCGATGGGCGTTGGCGGCGTTGCCGATGCCGTCGAACTGCAGGTAGGCAAAGCGCAGACCGGCCGCAGCGGCATCACGCGCGAACTCCGGGCGGCGCGCGAACTCCAGGCCGTTGGTGGCGCATTGCACCGAGGTGTAGCCGACTTTGCGGGCGTAACGGACGGCGTCGAGGAAGTGAGGCGACAGCGTTGGTTCGCCGCCCGAGAACTGCACCGACATCTGCCGTTTCGGCTTGATGCTGACGGCGTTGTCGAGCAGCGTCGTGATGTCCTCCCAGGTCAGCTCGTGGACGAAACCGACCTGGTTGGCGTCCATGAAACACGGGTCGCACATCATGTTGCAGCGGTTGGTCAGGTCCACGGTGAGGACCGAGCCGCGGCCGTACTTGATGGTGCTGCTGCCGTGATTGTGGAGCGCCGCGTCGTTGTGGGCGCGGATGTCGCGGCCGGGAAACGAGCGCTCCAGATGCTGGAAGAAGTCCGTATCCATGGCCATCACGTCTTCGAAGTGGCCGTGCACCGGGCAATCCTTGACCATCAGGATCTTGCCGTCGCGCTCCAGGATGGTGGCCGGGATCTCGCCGACCTTTTCGTTGAGCAGCGACTCGACCGGGGCGCGGCCGTCGAGGATGGCGGTCCGGGCCTCGCGCACGCAGTCGGGACAGAGCGAGTCGGTCTGGCGCGGCCACCCCAGCGGCGGTTTCGTCTTCTCGTGCGACTTCTGCAGCGGCAGATCCGACCATGCCGGCACGAACGAGGCCTTGGGGCGCCTGCGGTTCCAGCGATCGTAGAGCTGCCATGCGCCACGGGCGCCGAGGGTCAGTCCTTTTTCGAGGTACTTGGCTGGGGCATGGGTTCGGGATGGGGTGGCCATGATTGCTGCTCGGGGTGCATCTCGCATGCCACGATTCCAGCTCTGGTGTCAGCGGAGGGTGGGTCGAAGATGTCGCGGCGGGCGCCGGTCGTGACGCCCTCCGTGCCAACAGTAGGCGGCGGGCTTCCCAGTCCTTGGCGCCGTTGCTGCCAACTGTGCCGCGATCAACCGAGGGTCACAGACGCGACTCCGTGCCGCCGGTCTGGCGGCTGGCTTCCCACGCCCGTCGGGCCCGGGCGCCGATTTTCCGTCGCTCGCCGGGAACTTTCGCGCCGGCGTGAAGGGCGTAGGGCGACGCGCGTTCGATGGCGGCGTTCAGTTCGGCGCCAACGAGGATGGCCAGACCCGAGAGGTAGAACCACAGCATCAGTACGATGACCCCGCCGAGCGACCCGTAGGTGGCGTTGTAATGGCCGAAGTTGGTGACGTAGAAGCGGAGGGCCAGCGAGGCGACCAGCCAGAGCAGGGTGGCGGCCACCGCGCCCGGGGTGACGAGCGACCAGTCCTGATCGGCGTCGGGTCCCAGGTAGTAGACCAGGGCCACGCCGACGACCACCAGCGCGAAGGCCACCGGCCACTGCACGATGTTCCACACCGTCGTGAACACCGCGCCCAGACCGAGGGACCCGGCCACCGTCGCGCCGAGCTCGGGGCCGGCGACGACCAGCGTGAACGCCCCGAGCACGAAGACCGCGAGCATCGAGGTCATCAGGATGGCGTTGAGCCGGACCTTCCACCACGGCCGGGCCTCCTCGATGTCGTAGGCGAAGTTCAGGGCCTCGCCGGCCGAGACCATGGCGGCGGAGCTGCCCCACAACGCCATCAGGAGTCCGAGACTGAGCACGCCGCCGTGCTGGCGGCCGCGGATCGCCTCCATCTGCGTGTCGAGGACGGCCAGCATCTCTGGCGGCATCACCGTCCCGGCCGACTGCATCATGCGGTCGATGATCCCGGGCGGCGCGAAGCTGGTCAGCGCCACCAGAAAGGCGATGGCCGGCACGAGGGCGAGAAGGAAATAGAAGGCGAGCTGCGCGGCCAGTCCGAGCAGGCGGTCACCGCGGCCGTCGTTGACCGTGCGGGCGGCCAGTTCACGCCACGAGAAGGGTAGTGCCAGCACTTTGAGCATGCCCTCGACCTATGCAAATCGTCGCCCGTCCGGCCGCCCGGCGAGACCCACGCTCCACGGCCGGCGGTCAGCGGTAGACTGGGCCGGACCGGAGAGGCCGGCCAGGAGGCGAACCATGCCGAGCGCGTGGAGATCACGGCGAGCCGGGCGCGGAGCGGCACGGGCGGGTGGCGCCGCGCTGGTCGCCCTGCTCGTCGCCCTGTTCGTGGCGGCCGGGCCCGGGCTGGCGCAGACCTCCGATGACGCGCGCCCGCTGGCAACGGCTGATGCCGCGGATCTGGCCGAGGGCCGGCGCGTCTACGCCGCCCAGTGCGCCCTGTGCCACGGCAGCGACGGCAGCGGCGGTTACGGTCCGTCGTTGTTGCGTCCCACCTTTATTCGGGCCGCCGACGACGCCGGGCTCCTCGCCATCCTGCGCGCCGGCATCCCCGGCCTGATGCCCGGCTTCGGCGATGCCAACGGGGTCCGCCGCACCTGGCAACTGGCGGCCTTCGTGCGATCGCTGAACGGCGCCGGCAGCGAGCGCGCCACCGGCGATGCCGAGGCCGGCCGGGCTGTGTACGGCCAGCGCGGCTGCGCGCGCTGCCACGTGGTGGCCGGCCAGGGCCGCGCCTTCGGTCCGGACCTGTCGGCCATCGGCGGGCAGCGGGGCCCCGCCTATCTGCGCGAGGCGCTCCTCGAACCGGCGGCGCGCGTTCCCGACGGGCACGTCGTGGTCACGGCGCGCCCGACGAGCGGGCCGGCGGTGCGCGGCGTGCGCGTCAGCGAGGACGCTTTCTGGGTGCACGTGCGCGACCCGGGCGGACGGCTGCACGCGTTCCGTGTCGCCGAGCTGGCCGAGTTCACGCGCGAGGCCGGCGCCAGCCTGATGCCGGCCTACGGCGGGCAGCTGTCGGCGGCCGAGTTGAACGACGTGGTGGCGTATCTGGCGAGCCTGCGGGGGCAGCGATGAACCGACTGACGACGGCGGTGATGATCTCGTGCCTGTCGGGGGCGGCGCTGGCGGCGCAGGTGCCCTACCAGCGGCTGGTGGATGCGGCCCGCGAGCCCGGGAGCTGGCTCACCTACTCGGGCGGCTACGACGGGCAGCGCTTTTCCAGGCTCGACCAGCTCACCGCCGCCAACATCGCCGGCCTGCGCCCGGTCTGGGTCTATCAGGTCGCCGGGCAGGGCCAGGTCGAGACGTCGGCCATCGTCGCCGACGGCGTGATGTACGTGACCGAGCCGCCCACGACCGTGACCGCGCTCGATCCGCGGAACGGCCGGCCGATCTGGAGCTACGTGCGGCCGATGCCGTCGACGCTGCGGCTCATCGGGTTCCCGGCCACCAACCGCGGCGTGGCCATCCTCGACGACATGGTCTACGTAGGCTCGCTCGACGGCTCGTTGATTGCCCTCGACGCGCAGACCGGCGCGGTGCGCTGGGAAACCAAGGTGGCCGACAACGCCACCGGCCACTCGATCACCATGGCGCCGCTGGCCGTGAAGGGCAAGGTGATTGTCGGCATCAGCGGCGGCGAGGCCGGCATCCGCGGTTTCGTCGACGCCTACGACGCGGCCACCGGCAAACTCGTCTGGCGCACCCACACCGTGCCGGCGGCCGGCGAGCCGGGCGTCGAGACCTGGGCGGGCGAGAGCTGGAAGAACGGCGCCGGCGCGACGTGGCTGACCGGCTCGTTCGATCCGGCCCTGAACCTGCTCTATTGGGGCACCGGCAACCCCGGCCCCGACTGGAACGGCGACGTCCGACTGGGCGACAACCTTTACACGGCCTCGGTGCTGGCCCTCGATGCCGACACCGGCACGCGGAAGTGGCATTTCCAGTACACGCCGCACGACGTGCACGACTGGGACGCCAACCAGATCCAGGTGTTGGCCGACCTCGAGATCGGCGGCCGGCCGCGCAAGACGCTGGTCACCGCCAATCGCAACGCTTTCTACTACGTGCTCGACCGCGAGACCGGCGAGTTCCTGCACGCCGCCCCCTACGCCAAGCAGACCTGGGCCAAGGGCATCGACGCCACGGGGCGCCCGATGGTGCTGCCGGGCACCGACCCCACGCCGGACGGCAACCTGGTCTACCCCAGCCTGCAAGGGTCGACCAACTGGCCGAGCCCGTCGTTCAGCCCGCCGACCGGGCTCTTCTACGTGCCGGTCCGCGAGATGGGCTCGTACTACTACAAGACCGACGTGGAGTACGAGCCGGGGCAACCGTTCACCGGCGGCGGCGAGCGCCGCCGCGCCGACGAGGCCTGGGGCGCCGTGCGCGCCCTCGATGCCCGCACCGGGGCCAAGGTGTGGGACTTCCGCCTCCCGTCGCCGTCGTGGTCGGGGGTGCTGTCAACGGCTGGCGGGCTGGTCTTCTCGGGCTCGAACGAGGGCAACTTCTTCGCCCTCGACGCCACGACCGGCGCGCCGCTGTGGCAGTTCCAGGTTGGCGGCATGGTCCGTTCGAACCCCACGACCTTCCTGGTCGAGGGACGGCAGCACGTCTCGGTGGCGGCGGGGCGCGCCGTGTTCGTGTTCGCGTTGCCCTGAGCGCGGCCCAGGCGAGTGGCGCTCGGTGATCTCGTCGCCCGCCCGAGCCGCGGCGGGATCCCCGGCGGCGGCCGCGGCGTCCCACGACACATGGGGCACGACGCGCAGCCATCCGGGCCGGAATGGGCCCACAGCGGCCGGCAGCGCCCGGCCTTTGCGGTGTCGCCCGGACCGGGCCAGGAATCGGTGTGGGACTACCCGCGGCCGCCGCGGGTCGTGCCCGATGCCCGCGAGGTGATCGTGCGGCTGGGCACGGTGGCGATCGCGCGCACGCGCCGGGCCGTGCGGGTCCTCGAGACGGCCAGCCCGCCAACCTTTTATCTCCCGCTCGCCGACGTGCGCGCGGAGTTCCTGGAACCGGCCGCCGGCACATCGTGGTGCGAGTGGAAGGGCGAGGCGCGCTATTGGAGCGTGGTCACACCGTCCGGACGGGTCGACGGCGTGGCCTGGAGCTACCCCGATCCCCGCGCGCCGTTCACGGCGCTGCGCGACCACCTCGCCTTCTATCCAGCCCGCATCGAGTGCTCGGTGGACGGGGAGCGCGTCCGGCCGCAGCCCGGCCGGTTCTACGGCGGCTGGATCACCAACGAGGTGGTCGGGCCGTTCAAGGGCGAGCCGGGGACGGGCGGTTGGTAGGAAGCCGCTTCGGCCCCCTGACGCTGGCCGCCGAGCCGTCCGGTCAGCCCGGGCCGGCGGCGCGTCCCACGATCAGCCGGTAGCGCATCAGCTCACGCCGATACAGGCGTTCCAGCATCAGGCCGCCGCGCAGCGAGCCGAGCAGGATGCCGGCACGGGTGCGGCCGAGCCCCGCCGCGGCAAGGCGGTTGAGGCGGAGCAAGGTGTTGACCCGCGCCTCACTGCGCTGCGGCATCAGGGGCGTCAGGTCTTCGTCGTGGCACGGCGTCAGGCCCGCGGCTGTGAACGCTCGCGTCAACGTGGCGTCCGCGGCCACGGCCGGACACAGCCAGCCGGCGCGAAAGGCCACGAAATCGGGATCGTCGGGGGCCAGGCTGTCGAGGGGGACGTCGTCGACGACGACCAGCCGCCCGCCCGGACGCAGCCGCGCCGCCAGCCGTCCGATCGTCGCGGCCGGATCAGGCGAATGCGCCAGCGACTCGATGGCGACGACGAGGTCGAAGCCACCCGGCGCCAGATCGGCGAGCGGGGCGTCGTAGTCGCGGACCGCGAAGCGGCAGGCCTCCGCCAGCCCGCGCCGGGCGGCCTCGGCGGTGGCCCGGGCCGCCTGCTCGGGACTGAGGGTGATGCCCAGGTGACGCCCGCCGCGGCGCGCCTGCAGGGCGAAGATGGTGCCGCCCAGGCCGCAGCCGGCGTCGAGGACCTCCAGGGCGGCCGGGGCGGCGGGGGCGTCGGTGAGCTCGAGCGCGCGCAGCAGCCGCTCGTGGAGCACCTCGCCCGACACCTCGCCGGCGGCGTTGCGCAGGCGGCGATGAACGGTGAACGTGGCCTGGCCGGTGTCGTGCGCGACGAGGCCGGCGGCGTCCTGGAACCGCGCCAGCCAGGCGTAGTAGCGGGCTACGCTCATCGGCGATCCACCGGCGGAAGGGCCACGACTCAAGGCGCCGGCGGGAAAGCGCTTGCCGGCAGCGGCGGCAGCGGCGCCAGCCCGCGCAGGAACTCAGCCAGGTGGCCGGCCCAGACCGACGCTTTGACCTGCGTGCGGTGGGCCTCGCTCGATGGACCGGCCGGCA
The DNA here is from genome assembly GCA_963807405.1 of uncultured Acidobacteriota bacterium. Taxonomy (GTDB): domain Bacteria; phylum Acidobacteriota; class Vicinamibacteria; order Vicinamibacterales; family UBA2999; genus CADEFD01. The sequence goes on from CAWEBU010000005.1 coordinate 24,246, forward strand.
CGACCACGGCCTTGCCCCGCGGCACCGTGGCGATGACCTGGTCGATGACGCCGAGTTCGACCGGGTTCAGTTCGTCGTCGGCAAAGAGGATGGCGAGCAGCGGCGCCGTGATGGCAGCGACCTCGCCGGCCGGGTCGTAGTCGAACGACGCCTCGAAACGGTAGAGGATGTTGTTGGCGTCGTCTTCCTCGAGGGTCTCGGCCACCACCTCGCGCACGTAGGCATCAGCCTGCGCGTAGGTCGTGAGCCGCTCACCCAGGCGGGCCGGACTCTGCACCAGCATGTCGAACATCGGCATGATGTTGAGGAACCCGCGCGGCTGTTCGGTGTAGTTGCCGCCGTGCCAGGCCGGATCGGTCCGGATGGCGTTCGAGAGGATACGCCGCCACAGCAGGTTGCGGCCGTCCACCTTCACCGGCAGCGACGAGATGGGCACCAGACCGTCCATCATCCCGGGATGGCGGATGCCCCACAGCCAGGTGTGCATGCCGCCCATCGAGATGCCCATCACCAGCCGCAGCCGCTCGATACCGAAGTGCTCGGTGACCAGGCGGTATTCGAGGTCCACCAGATCCTCGTAGCCGTATCTGGGGAAGCGTCGCCCGCCGCCCGTCGCTCGGCTTGCTCGACTTCCCGGCGCCGAGAATGTCGGGAAAGATGAGGAAGTATTCGGCCGGATCGAGCGGGCGGCCCGGCCCGATCAGGGGCTCGCGCATCGACGCCGCCAGCACCTGCGAGGCATCGCCGCTCGAACCGTGCATGATCAGCACGGCGTTGCGGATCCGGCCGCGCGCCGTCGCGCCGCGGCGTGCCGATGGTGCGGTAGTGCAGACGCACCTGCTCGAGCGTCTCGCCGCTCTTGAAGCCGTAGCTCGGGATGACGTAGTCGCCCTCGCGCTCGGGCGCCTGCGCCCGCGGCGCGGCAGTGGTGGCGAGGAGCGCGAGGGCCAGCAGCAGGAGGCGGCGGCTGATCGCCGGCGGGGCCGG
>CAWEBU010000006.1:0-3726184 GCA_963807405.1 uncultured Acidobacteriota bacterium
GACATGTACGCCGCTCTCGCCGCCCGTCTGCTCCAGGCCTGACCGGGATCCGGCGCGGCCGGCCAGCGCCGCCTACGGTGTGAGGCGCGCGACCTTGACCACCGTGATCGGCGGCGTCAGCTTCTGCGCTTCGGTGTTGCTCGTGCGGTTGGACGACGACGGCGCCTGCTGGATCTTGCGCACGACGTCCATGCCCGACACCACGCGTCCGAAGGCCGCGAAGCCCTGACCGTCGGGATTGCGGGCGCCGCCGAAGTCGAGCGATGGCTGGTCGTTGATGCAGATGAACCAGCCGGAGGTGGCGTCGCCGCCGGGGTTCCGCGCCATCGAGACCGCGCCGTCCACGTGCTTCAGGCCCGTGACGCTCGTGCGCTCGAGCGGGACCGGGTCGAAGCCGGCCTTCGCCTTGTCGGGATGGACGCCAGCCTGGATCACTTCGATCTTGACCGGACTCTCGGGCTGGTTGTCCATCTTCACCGTGCGATGGAACGAGCCGCCGTCGTAGTGACCGCCATCCACGTACTTCAGGAAGTTGGCGGTGGTGTTCGGTGCCTTGACCGGGTCGAGCTCGAGGACGATGTCGCCGAGCGTGGTCAGCACGCGCACGCGGACGGTCTGCGGCCCCTGGGCCTCGGCGATGGCCGCCACCGACAAGGCCACGGTCACGACCGCGGCCGTCGAGAAGAGTGTGATGTGGGTCATAGGTCGCTTTCAGGACGCCGGCGACGAAGAGTGACAGAGCCGGGAATCCTAGCACGGCGCGGTCGAGCCGGACCTTGCCGCACGGCGGCTGCGCGCGATACACTATGGGTTCGTCCAGCCGGCTTCGGCGCACGTCGTGCGCACGGCAGGCGGCGGGCCGCACCGCGGCCCGGAACCTGTGCAATGTCAGTCTGCAAACCGCGTCAGGGCCGGAAGGCAGCAGCGCTCAGCAGCTCCTGGGATGTGCTGCAGGACCTCCGGGCTGCGGTGGGGCCCGCACCTCGTTCCAGGGCACTGATTCCCGATGGCCTACCAGGCTCTTGCGCGCAAATGGCGGCCCCAGACGCTCGATGACGTGCTCGGACAGCAGGCCGTCACGCGCACCCTGCGCAACGCACTGAAGAGCAAGCGCATCGCCCAGGCGTTCGTGTTCGCCGGCCCGCGCGGCTGCGGCAAGACCACCACCGCCCGGATTCTGGCGCGCGCCCTCAACTGCGCCCAGGGCCCCACGCCGACGCCGTGCGGCGTGTGCGATGCCTGCATCGAGATCGCGGAGGGCCGCGACATGGATGTGCTCGAGATCGACGCCGCCACCCACACCGGCGTCGACAACGTCCGTGAGGTCATCATCGAGGGGCTGTCGATCGCCCCGGCGCGCAACCGCTACAAGGTGTTCCTGATCGACGAAGTCCACATGCTGTCGAACTCGTCGTTCAACGCGCTCCTCAAGTCGATCGAAGAGCCGCCGCCGCACGTCGTCTTCATGATGGCCACGACCGAGCTGCACAAGATCCCCGACACCGTGCTGTCGCGCTCGCAGGTCTACGAGTTCCGCACCATCCCGGCCAAGACGGTCAGCGAGCGGCTGCGGTTCGTGGCCGAGCAGGAGGGCATCACCGTCCCGGACGACGCGCTGCAGCTCCTGGCCCGTGCCGGCGAGGGCAGCATGCGCGATTCGCTGTCGGCCTTCGATCAGGTGCGGGCCTTCTCGGGCGACACGCTCACCCTCGACGACGTCACCTCGGTGCTCGGGCTGGTCGGCCGCAATCTGGTCTTCGACATGCTCGAAGCGATTGCCGCCGAGGACGCCGGCGCCGCCTTCACGCTGGTCGAGCGCGCCATCGAACGCGGCTACGACCTGCGGCTGCTGTGCCGCGAGCTGGCGCGCGCCGCGCGTGACCTGCTGATCGTGTCGGTCGATGCGGCGCGGCTCAAGGACGCCGACGTGGCCGGCGAATCGGAGCGCGAGCGGGTCGCCGCCCTCGGTCCCCGCTTCTCGCGTGAGGACCTGCTGCGCGCCTTCGACGGCTTCACGCGGGCCGAGTACGACGTGCGGCAGTCGGACCACCCGCGTTTCCAGCTCGAGATGGCGCTGCTGCGCCTGATGCACCTGCGCAAGCTGCTGCCGCTCACCGAACTGCTCGAGGGCGGCGGCCGTGGCCTGACCGCGCCGGCGCCGCGCCCGGCGGCGGCCGCGCCCGCCCGCGCCGCCACGCCGGCGGCACGTCCAGGCCTGGCCGCGCCGTCGCCGCGCTCCGCCGCGCCGGTGCCGGCCGCGCGGCCGGCCACCGCGCCAGCCGCCCCCTCCCAGCCGGCACCCGCCCGCGCCGCCGCGGCCCCGTCGTCGCCCGGCTATTCGCTGCCCGAGGGCGCGCGCGAGCAGTACCTGGCCACCGTCAAGGCGGCGAAGGTGTTCTTCTTCAACGCCGTCGTCGCGCAGGCCTATCGCATCGAGGTCACGCCGGCGCTCATCACGTTCACCTTCCTGCCCAAGCAGAAGGTGCCGCGCTCGCAGTGCGAGGAGAACCGCGCCCTGCTCGAGTCGCTCGCCGAGCAGACCTTCGGCCGCGCTATTCTGGTCCGGGTCACCACCGCGGAAGCCGATGCCGCGCCCGCCAATCCTGGCGGCGACGCCCGGGCGGCGGCCACGCCCCCCCGTCCCACCATGAAGAGTCCGGTCGCCGGTCCGAGCGGCGACGCCCTGCGGGACGAGGCGATGTCGAATCCGGTCGTGCAGTCGATGCTCGAGATCTTCCCGGTCGACAAAGTGAAGATCGAAGAGATGTGAGGCCGTAGACGTGCAGCCAGGTCCGCTCGACGCGCTCATCGAACAATTCCGCAGACTGCCCGGCGTGGGCGCCAAGAGCGCCCAGCGCCTGGCGTTCCACATCCTCAGGACGCCGCGCGAGGACACCGAGCGGCTGTGCGAGGCCATCCGCCACGTCAAGGACAACGTCACCTACTGCTCGGTGTGCCACAACATCACCGACGTCGACCCGTGCCGCTACTGCAGCGACGAGGGCCGCGACCAGCGCCTCATCTGCGTGGTCGAGGAGCCGCAGAACGTCAACGTCATCGAGCGTTCGCGCGGCTTCCGCGGCGTCTATCACGTGCTAATGGGCACCATCTCGCCGCTCCAGGGCGTGGGACCCGACGACCTCAAGATCAAGGGCCTGCTGACGCGCATCGAGGGCGGCACGGTGGACGAGGTCATCCTCGCCACGAGCCCGACCGTGGAAGGGGAGGCGACGGCCATCTACCTGGCGCGCCTGCTGCGGCCGCTCGGCGTGCGCGTGACCCGCATCGCCACCGGCATCCCGGTCGGCAGTGACCTCGAGGTCGCCGACGAGCTCACCATGGGCAAGGCGATGGAGGGCCGGCGCGACGTGTCGTAGCCCGGCCGTATCGGGCTGAATCGTCAGCGTTTCTCCGAGATGCTCCCCATCTCCGACCAGCTCCCTGCCGCCGTCGTGGTCGCGGTGTTCGGCCTCATGGCGTGCGTGGCCGGCTACCGCCTGCTGCGCTATGTCCTGGCGGTGTTCGGTTTCATCATCGGCGGTTGGCGGCCAGCTCCGTGCTCGGCGCCAGCGAAACGGCCTACATGGTCGGGCTTCATCGCCGGTGGCGCCGTGGGCGCCATCATCATGGTGGCGGCGGCCTTCATCGGCGTGGCCCTCGTAGGGGCCGGACTCGGCGCGGCCGCGGCCACGCTGTCTGGACCCAGCCGCCCGGCTATTCCCATCCCTACGTCGTCGTCCTCGCCGCGGTGGCGGGCGCGTGGCTCGCCACCTGGCTGCAGCGCTACGTCACCATCGTGGCCACGGCGTTTGCCGGCGCCTGGGCGCTGCTCGTGGGCGGACTCGCGCTCGCCGGCGACCAGGCCAGGCTGGCGGCGGCGGCCGCGGGCGACGTCTGGGTGCCCTATCCCCTGCAGCCGGCACCGGGCGAAGCGTGGGTGCCGTGGGCGTGGCTGGGCTCGGGTGTTGGGCGTCCTCATGCAGCTCAAGGTCATGGGCGGCGGCCGCGGCCGCGTCGTCAAGGCGAAGAAGGCCTAGCCGCAATCCGCAGAAGGCCTGGCCGCGACTAGCGGCCGGGGGTGACGCTCATCACCCGGCCGAGGCTGCCCTTGTAGCCGGTCATCTCCAGGTAGCCGCGGCCCGTCACGGCCTGCCCGCGGGCCGTGCCCGCCACCTGCACCATCCCTTCCCAGTAGGAGATGCCGGCGCCCGTCGTGGCCAGTTCCTGGACGGCGAGCGGCGTCGAGACCGTGAGCGCGATCTGCTCGCCCGGGATGCGATCGCCCAGCCCACCGGATAGACGGCCCCGGACGGCGCCGCGAAGGTCACGCCGGTCGGCGTGAGCGTGAAGTCCGCGTTGGTCAGATGACGGACGGCGCCACGGGCGTCGACCAGCGTGCCGCTCGAACGCGGGTCGCGCGAGCCGTCGGCCCGCCGGAGCTGGTAGAGCATCAGCTCGCGGTTGTCGTCGAGCTGCAGCGACAGCCAGTCCCAGCCCTGCTGCTCGGGTTCGAGGAAGCTGGTGCCGAACTCGTGGTCCATCCAGCTGTCGCCGGTGACCTCGAAGCGCTCGCCGTCCACCGTGATGGTGCCGCGCGTCGGCATGCGCGTCATCGAGTAGTAGTGCGAGGCGTTGCCCGGCCGCGCGCCCTTCTGGCTGATGCCGTCGATGCCGTTGACGGCCGGCCCCTTGCCCTCGTCGAGCGTGAGCTGCACGGCAGCCGTCGGGCTCGCGGCCTGGAGGACGTGGCGGCCGGCCTCGTCCAGCCCGGCGCTCCAGTCGTCGTTCCACACGCGGTAGCGATTGACGGCCGCACCGCTCAGCCCCGGGCCGCCGCGGCTCAGGCGCTCGTCGAAGCGGTAGCGTCGGCCGTCCGGGTCCGACACGGCGAGATGCGCCATGTAGATGTCGCGCACGGCCCAGCGCGAGGGATTGACCGGCGCCGGATCGATGCCGACGCGGAAGAACGTCACCTGGTAGCCGAAGCGCCGCCCGCTGGCCGTCGCCACGTTGCCGGGGCAGTACCACCACTCGATTCTGTGCTCCGGGTGGCTGGCATGATCGCGCGGGAACTCGAACCGGTAACCGGCGGCGGCATCCTTCCAGCCCGACTGCGCGACGAGCGGGGCGAGCGTGCCGACCAGTCCGACCAGCAGGAGGAGTGTCGACACGCGGAGCCCGTGTCTCCGGGCGCCCGTCCGTCCCCATTGCCGCCAGCCGCTGGCCCCTGGCCGCTTACTCCTCATGCTCCACCCCCAGCGCCGTCGCCTTTCGGGCCGGCACGAAACCCGCCAGCGCCGTGGCGGCGATGACCGCCAGCGACACCTGCGCCAGGAACAGCACCGGCACGCGGAACTGGATCGTCCAGCCGAAGCTCTGCACGTTGATGACGTAGACGAGCAGCACCGACAGCGCGAGGCCGATCACCAGGCCGATCGCCATGCTGGTCGTGCCGATCAGCGCCGCCTCGATGACGACGACCCGCTGTACCTGCCGTTTGAGCGCGCCGATGAGGCGCAGCATCCTCAGCTCGCGGGGTCGTTCCAGCACCAGCGTCACCAGCGTGCCGGCCACGCCCAGCATCGCCACCACGATGGCGATGAGCTCGAGCGCGTAGGTGATGGCGAAGGTGCTGTCGAAGATGCGCAGCACCTCGGCGCGCAGCGCCCGGTTGGTGTAGACGAAGGCGCGATGGCCCTCGTCGAGGCCGTCGAGGATCTCGTGCCGCACCGGTTCGGGGTCGGCGCCGCGCGCAGGTAGACGGCGGCGCTGGTCGCCGGCCGCTCGCCGTAGTGGCGCGCGAACACCGGCCGGTCCATCACGACGACGCCGCGGTCGACGGCGTAGTCGTAGTAGACGGCGGCCACGGTGAACGGCCGGTCGCCGGCGCGGTGGCGAGCTGGACGGTGTTGCTGGGCTCGATGCGGTAGTTATTGGCGAAGGCCTCGGAGACCAGCACGGCGTCCCGTCCGATCGCGTGGGCGAGCGCGCCGCGCCGTCGGCCGGGGACTTGAAGAGCAGCGAGCCTTGCCAGCGCACGATCTCGAACTGGCCGGCGCCGAGCACGACCAGGTTGCCCTGGTAGTGAGGTCGATATTTCGGAAGGTGTCGACCGCCGCCACCGACGGGTGGCGACAGATGGCGTCGACGATGGCAGGCGAGAGTGACTGGCTCGACCCGGTGGTCGGCTGCACGCCAGGGCCGACGAACAGGTCCGCCTGCAGCGTCTGGCCGACCCAGTAGACGACCGTTTCGCGGAAGCTGCCGACCATGATCGCGATCGCCACCGTCATCGCCAGCGCCACCGCCAGCGCGGCGATCGAGATTGGGCAGGCGCGGGGATGGCGGCCATGAAGTGCGCATGCGCCAGCCGGCCGGTCACGCCGAGGACGGCGGTCAACGGCCGCCGCAGCGCCGGCCGTCCCGAAGATGATGGCCGGCACCAGCAGCGAGGCGCCGATGATGATGGCGAACGCCGACCCGTAGGCAAAGAGCGGCCGGCCGTTGATCGGACCGAGCTGGGCGAGGCCGAGGGCGCGATCAGGAGCAGCACCGGCGCACGACGAGGCCGGGCGTCGCCGCCGCCGGGTCGCCAGCCCGTCGCTGCCGCGCATCGCCGCGGTCGGCGGCACGCGGCTGGCTTCGAGCGCCGGCACGGTCGCGGCCAGCAGCGACAGCGGCACCCCGATCGCGAAGGCGAGGGCGACGTGGGCGACGTCAGGGCAGGCGGCGCGGCCGCGGTGGCGATGTAGAGGGTGCTGACAGTGGCGCCGGTGACGCCGACGGCGAGGTTGGCGAGAACGCGGCCAAGGCCGATGCCGAGCAGCGTGCCGGCGACGCCCATCAGCGCCGCTTCGCCGAGAAAGAAGCACAGCACCTGCCGCCGCGTCACGCCGAGGGCGCGCAGCATGCCGACCTCCTCGCGGCGCGCCAGCACGGCGACGGTGGCGGTGTTGTAGACGAGGAACAGGCCGACGACCAGCGCCACCCACGACAGCGCCGTCAGGTTGAGGTGGAAGGCGGCCAGCATCTTCTCGACCTGCTGGCCGCGCCGCGACGGCCTGGCGGCGGTGAGGCCGGCCGGCAGCCGGCCGCGATCGCCGACTCGGCCGCTTCGAGCTCGGCGGTGGTCGGCGCCCGCGAGGTATCGAGCGTGCCGGCCTCGTGCGCCACCTGGACATCGATGCGGTCGATGCGGCCCAGGCGGGCGAAGGCGAGCTGGGCGGCGGCGATGTCCATCAGCACGAAGCTGCCGTCCATCACCCGCGCCGGGCCCTTGTCCTCGAGCAGCGCGCGCACGATGTAGGTGTTGACGCGGTCGCCGGCGAGCAGGCGGATTCTCGGAGCCGAGCGAGTAGCCGCGGCGCAGCGCCAGCTTCTCGGTGATGACGATGCTCTGCGGGCTCGTCAGCAGCGCCAGGAACGCCTGCCGACGACAGCGCCTGGTCGGCATCGGCCGGGGGGGATCGCCGGTGGCGTCGCCGCCGGGGGCCGCGTAGGCGGCCAGGGCGTAGTCGCGCACCGTGCGGTCGCGCAGGATGTCGACGCCCAGCACCTTGACGGCCTCGGCGCGGCGCGGGCGGAACAGGCGGCTCTGCTCGCCGGTCACGATCGCCATGTCGCCCTCGATGACGGGCGAGGCCGGCCCGAAGTCGCGCAGCCAGCCGAGCGACGGCAGCAGCGTCTCGTCGATGCCGCCGCTGCCGGTGATTTCGATCGAGGCGCGGCCGGACACCGTGTCGAGCGCGGTTTCGAAGCCGCGCACCGAGCTCGCATTGGTGAGCTGGATGGCGATGACGACGGCGATGCCGAGCGCGATGCCGGCCACGGTCGTGACCGTGCGCACCGGCTCGTGCGCCATCCGGCGCACGATGAACTGGTGGAAGAGGCGGCCGTTCATGCCGATCGAGGCGTCCGTCGCGCATGCGCACGTGCGGCTGGCGGCGGCGGCCACGTCCGCGGCGTGGGTGGCCAGCAGCATCGTCACGCCGAGGTCGCGGTTCAACTCGCCGAGCAGCGCGAGCACGGTGGCGCCGTTGGCCGAGTCGAGGTTGCCGGTCGGCTCGTCGGCGATGAGCAGCGCCGGCTCGTGGACGAGCGCCCGCGCGATGGCCGCGCGCTGCGCCTCGCCGCCCGACACCTGCTGCGGGTAGTGCGCGAGGCGATGGGCGATGCCGACCCGTTCGGCCAGGGCCGCCGCCCTCGCCTCCGCGGCCTGGACGCCATGCCGGCCAGCAGGCAGGGCAGGGCGATGTTGTCGCCGAGGGTCAGCGTGGGCAGGAGGTTGAAGAACTGGAACACGAAGCCGATGCGGTCGCGGCGCAGGGTCGTCAGGGCGTCGTCGTCGAGGGCGGCCACGTCCTGGCCCTCGAAGGTCAGCCGGCCGGCAGTGGGCCGGTCCATCGCCCCGCATAGATGCAGCAGCGTCGACTTGCCGCAGCCGGAGGGGCCGGTGAGGGCTACGAAGTCGCCGCGCTCGAGCGTGAGCGAGACGCCGCGCAGGGCCGAAACAGGGGTCGCACCCTCGGCATAGGTCTTCTCGAGGGCCTCGGCAACGATGAGCGGCATGACTGTAGTCTATGACCCCCGCGCAGGGTCGACGTCCCCACGCGGTTGCGTCTTGCGGGGCCAGCCGCCTTCGGTTTACGATTGGGTTTCTCTTGCCTCCGCGATCGCGCGCAGGGGTGAGCGTCCTGCCTGTTCCTCGGTAGCTCAACGGCAGAGCATCCGGCTGTTAACCGGAGGGTTGCTGGTTCGAATCCAGCCCGAGGAGCCAACTCGCTTCAGCGAGTTGGCCACCTCGGCCTGTCTTCAGGCATCCGCGCGACCCGCTTCCGCGTGTCGCGACTCGGCACCGAATCCAGCCCGAGGAGCCAAGCTCGTTTCCCCAGTTTCCGCGGGGATTTCGTCGTCCCGCAATCCGTCGAACGGTAGCGGCAAACCCACGCCGGAAGGTCTGGTAGAGAAGGCTGGAAACGGCCGATCCACTACGCCCGCGCGGGGTGGAGGCGGGTCGCCCGCCGGGCGGACATCTGCCGGCAGCTCCGCCTCGGAACAACCAAGACCGAAATCCAGAGGCATACTGGAGACAGATAAGGAGGGGATTGCATGACAGGTGTGATCAAGACACTGCGAGCTGACAAAGGCTTCGGTTTCATCAAGGGTTCGGACGGTTCGCAGTATTTCTTTCATCAGAGCGCCATCTACGGCGAGGGTATCGAGATGTTGCGCGAAGGTGACAACGTGGAGTTCGAGCTTGGCCCGAGGGCCCCAAGGGGCCGCGCGCTGAAAGCGTCAAGCGCACGTCCACCTAGACGTTCGGCGCGCTGCCCCTCCGGGCACGCAGCACCTACCCGGTCGGGGACGGCCCCGTAAAGCGCGGATAGGCGTCATCCGACGCGCATCAAGGAAGGTCTGTTAACCGGAGGGTTGCTGGTTCGCATCCAGCCCGAGGAGCCAACTCGCTTCAGCGAGTTGGCCACCTCGACCTGTCTTCAGGCATCCGCGCGACCGCTTCCGCGTGTCGCGACTCGGCACGAATCCAGCCCTCGGAGTGTCGCACTCCTTCCGCCTTCGGCCTACGGTGACGTTGGCACGCCGCCGTCTCGCAGGATTCCGACGATTGCCTCGACGATGCGGCGGTGTGCGTCGTGCTCGAGAGCGCCGGCCTTCAGATGCACCAGGTCCCGGTGCGCGGTAAACAACTTGGCCGGGATCCGGGGCGAGTGACGTCGCCGCGGCGTCCAACAGTGGGAGGATGACGCCGTGCACGCGCTGGTGACGGGAGCCACGGGATACGTCGGTGGACGGCTGGCGCCTCGCCTGCTGGCCGAGGGGCACCGTGTGCGGTGCATGGTGCGCGACCCCGCGCGCCTCGGTGGCCGCCCCTGGATGGCCGGGGTCGAGATCATCCGAGGCGACGTGCTGGACGAGCCGACCCTCGCCGCCGCCATGGACGGCGTCGATGTCGCCTACTACCTGATTCACAGTCTGGGCAGCGGCGCCGACTTCCACGCCCGCGATGCGCGGGCGGCACGGGCGTTCGGGGCGGCGGCGCGTGCGGCCGGAGTGAAGCGCATCGTCTACCTCGGGGGACTCGGCGACCCGTCGCCGGAGCTGTCGGAGCACCTGCGCTCGCGCCAGCAGACGGGCGACGCGTTGCGCGAGGCCGGCGTGCCGGTCACCGAGTTCCGCGCCGCGGTGATCGTCGGCGCCGGGTCGCTGTCCTTCGAGATGATCCGCTATCTGACCGAGCGCGTGCCGATCATGATCTGTCCGAGCTGGGTCTACACGCGCATCCAGCCGATCGCCATCCGCAACGTGCTCGACTACCTGGTGGCGGCTCTCGACGTGCCCGCCAGCACGGGTCAGGTCATCGAGATCGGCGGGGCCGACGTCATCACCTACGGCGCGATGATGACCCGCTATGCGAAGGTGCGCGGCCTGCGCCGGATCCTGGTGCCGGTGCCAGTCCTGACGCCGCGTCTCAGCTCCTACTGGGTGCACCTGGTCACGCCGCTGCCCGCCGCCATCGCGCGGCCGCTCATCGACGGGCTGCGCAACGAGGTGGTCGTGCGCGACCCGAGGGCGCGCGCCCTCTTCCCGGCGATCTCGCCCATGAACTACGACGACGCGGTCGTCCGGGCGCTCGATCGGCTCAACGCGGGCGCGGTCGAAACCGCCTGGACCGACGCGCTGGCCTCCAGCCAGCGGGACGTGCCACCGGTCGTGCTCACCACCCGCGAGGGCCTGGTCATCGAGCATCGTCAGCTCGTGGTCGAAGCCGAGCCGGCCGCGGTGTTCGCGGCGTTCACGACGCTCGGCGGCGCCACCGGATGGCTCTACATGAACTGGGCCTGGCAGTTGCGGGGCCTGCTGGACCGCCTGGCCGGCGGCGTCGGCATGCGCCGCGGCCGCCGGCACCCGCGCGACGTGCGGGTGGGGGACGCGCTGGACTTCTGGCGGGTCGAAGCCGTCGAGCCGGGGACGCTCCTGCGCCTGCGCGCCGAGATGAAGGTGCCGGGGCGGGCGTGGCTGGAGTTCCAGGCCAGACCGCAGGCGCCGGGCCGGACGCTGCTGTCGCAGACGGCGTTCTTCGCGCCCTACGGGCTCCTGGGCCTCATCTACTGGTACGCGCTGTATCCGATGCACCAGGTGATCTTCAGCGGCATGATCCGCCGCCTGGCGGCGCGCACGGCTGCCTCCGCCGCTCCTCGCCCGTAGCCTCGGGACAGCGAAACCTTCGCGCCTGCCGGAGCGTCATTCGAGTGTGCCGGCCGCTGCGCCCGCGCCTCCTCGACATGACTGTGACGCACAAGCTCCGCCTCCTTGCCGACGGCGCCAAGTACGACGCCTCCTGCGCCAGCAGCGGCGTCGTCCGCGCCGGCACGCCCGGCGGGCTCGGACACTCCGACGGCACCGGCATCTGCCACAGCTACACGCCGGATGGCCGCTGCGTGTCGCTCCTCAAGATCCTGCTCACCAATTTCTGCATTTACGACTGCCAGTACCGCGTCAACCGCGTCTCGAGCGACGTCGAGCGCGCCCGCTTCACGGTGCAGGAGGTCGTCGACCTCACGCTCGACTTCTACCGCCGCAACTACATCGAGGGGCTGTTCCTCAGCTCGGGCATCATCCAGTCCCCCGATTACACGACCGAGCAGCTGGTTGAAGTCGCCCGGCGCCTGCGCAAGGACCATCGCTTCGGCGGCTACATCCATCTCAAGCTCATCCCTGGCGCCAGCGCCGAGCTGGTCGCCGCCGCGGGCCGCCTCGCCGATCGGGTGAGCGCCAACATCGAGCTGCCGACCGAGCGCGATCTCGAACGGCTGGCGCCCGAGAAGACCCACGCCGCCGTCGAGCAGACGATGACGGTCGTGAGCGTGGAGAGCCAGGCGGCGGAAGAGGACCAGCGGCGGATGAAGACGCCGCCGCCGTTTGCGCCGGCCGGCCAGACAACGCAGATGCTGGTCGGCGCCAGTGCCAGCACCGACGCCCAGATTCTCGACACCGCGTCGCGCCTCTACAAGGCGCACCGGCTGCGGCGCGTCTACTACACCGGGTTCAGCCCCTTCGCGCACGCGCCGGCGGCGCTGCCCATCGAGGCGGTCGATCGCATGCGCGAGCATCGCCTCTACCAGGCCGACTGGCTGATGCGCAGCTACGGGTTCGACGCGTCGGAGCTGACCACGGCCGAGGCCCCGCAGTTGAGCCTGTCGGTGAGCCCCAAGCTGGCGTGGGCGCTGCGCCACCCGGAGATGTTCCCGGTGGACGTCAACACCGCGCCCCGCGAGCAGCTGCTGCGCGTGCCGGGCATCGGCGCCCGCACGGTCACGCGGATGCTGCGGATTCGCCGGCACCATCGCCTCACCCTCGGCGACCTGACGGCGCTGCGCGTGCGATGGAGCGAAGCGCGCTACTTCGTGGTGACCGCGGATTCACGGCCGGTGGTGAAGGGCACGGTGGAGGTGTTCGAGACGCCCGTGCAGCAGACGCTCGGATGGTGACGGTCACCGTCTCCGACTACGGCGAATGGCGCGACGCCGCCCGGACGCTCGTGGCACGCCAGCAGCCGCCAGACGACGTCGTCTGGGTCGCGAGCGAAGCGGCGCAGGCGGTGCTGCCTCTGGCGGGAGGTGATCCGCCGCCGGCCCCGGTCAACGCCGCAGGCGGCTCGTCGCCCGCCCGTGCCGCGGCCGATGCGGTGAGTGGCGGGCGTCTGCGTGTGCCGCGGGCGTTCGTGGAGCTGGCCGAAGCGGCGGCGAGTCATCGCAACCCGGCCAGATGGGACGCGCTCTACCGCCTGCTGTGGCGCATCCAGCGCGAAGGGGCGGCGGTGCTCGAGCTGACCTCGGACCCGCTGATCCGGATGGTCAGCGACATGGCCGGCCAGGTGCGGCGCGACGCGCACAAGATGCACGCGTTCGTGCGCTTCACGCCGCTGACGGACGCCGAGGGCGAGCGCTACGTCGCCTGGTATCGGCCCGATCATCTGGTGGTCCGGCGTGCCGCGCCCTTCTTCGCCGAGCGCTTCTCCTCGATGCGCTGGTCGATCCTCACCCCGGATCTCTCGGCGCACTGGGATGGGCACGCGCTGTCGTTCACGAGCGGCGTGCCGACGCCGGTTGCCCACGCCACCGGCGATGTCGAAGAGCTGTGGCGCGTCTACTACGCGTCGGTGTTCAATCCGGCGCGCGCCAACCTGCGCGCGACGCTGCGCGAGATGCCGCTGCGCCGCTGGGCGCAGCTGCCCGAAGCGGCGCTCATTCCGTCGCTGCTGCACAGCGCGCAGGAGACGACCGAGCAGACGCTGCGCGCGCGGGCGCCCGTCACCGCGCGTCCGTTCGTGCCCGATACGACCGAGCTCGAGGCCTTGCGGACGGCGGCGCAGTCCTGCCAGGGCTGCGCTCTGCACGCACGCGCGACCCGGACCGTGTTCGGTGAGGGCGCGCCCGGCGCACGCGTCGTCCTGGTGGGGGAGCAGCCCGGCGATGCCGAGGACGTGCAGGGACGGCCGTTCGTGGGCCCGGCCGGGCAGGTGCTGGATGACGCGCTGCGCGCGGCGGGCATCGACCGCGCGTCCGTGTATCTGACCAATGCCGTGAAGCACTTCTCGTGGGAGCCGCGCGGCAAGCGACGCATCCACCAGACGCCCCGCATGAGCGAGATGCGCGCGTGCCGGCCGTGGCTCGAAGCGGAGCTGCAGGCCATCCGGCCGGACGTGGTCGTCTGCCTCGGCGCCACCGCCGCCCGCGCGCTGCTCGGGCCGCAGGCACGGGTCGGCGCCCTGCGGGGCAAGGTGATCGAGGGGCAGGCGTGGGCGCCACGCATGGTGGTCACGGTGCACCCGTCGGCGGTCCTGCGCGGCGAAGAGCGGGCGCAGGAGTACTTCCAGCTGCTGGTCGAGGACTTGACGCTGATTCGGCCGGCGGCGATCGCTGGCGATCCGGCGATGGGGTAAGGTGGCGTCGGCCACATGCGCGCGCCGATGAGTGCCCGCCGGCAGCTGGACCGCATCGAGCAGAAGCGGACGTCGCTGCTCGACGCCGTCGCCCGACTGGAGCCGTCCCGGCTCGATGCGCATCCGGTCCCGGGGAGCGGTCGCTCCCTGAACTCCGGGAGACCTGGGACGAGAGCCACCGCCGCCTGCGCGCCTATGTCAGCGGGCTCAGCGAGGGCCTCGGCCTCCGCGCTGGGGCGTTGCAGTTGCAGGAGGTGGCCGGCGCCCTCGATCGTGCGGTCTTCCACCCGCGGCAGCTGACACGGAGTCGCAAACTCTATCGCGCGTCACTCCGCGTCGCCCGAGCTGACGCTCAAGCATCCTGGCTGTGCCCTGACTGCCTGGCCGGCGGCGGCGCGACGTGTGTCGGCACGAACGACGCCGGTCCCACGCGCTCGATGTCCAGTTCCGCCTCGCCGGTGATGAGCCTGGCATCGCGGGCGTTCAGCAGCCAGTTCCAGAACAGGCTGAGCATCACGAGCACCCGGTTGCGGAAGTTGACGAGGAAGGTGACGTGGACGACCGCCCACACGGCCCACGCCACGAAGCCGCTCAGGTGCACGCGGCCGATCTGCGCGACCGCGCTGGCCTTGCCGATGACCGCCATCGAACCCTTGTCGCGATAGACGAAGGCGGTGCGACCCTCCGGCTTCGATCGCCCCGACACCTCCGCGGCAATGGCCTGGCCCGCGAAGTGGCCCATCTGCATCGCGCCCTGCGCCACGCCGGGCACCGGTTGGCCGGTGTCGGCCGAGGTGGCAGCGGCCAGATCCCCGACGACGAACACGTTCGGATGATCCGGTACGGCCAGATCCGGCGTCACGATGACACGGCCGGCGCGATCCACGGGCACGCCGAGCGTAGCGGCGACCGGGTTGGCCTTCACGCCAGCGGCCCAGAACACATTGCGGATCGGGATGAACTCGGCGCCGAGGTAGAGGCCCTCGGCCGTGACGTTGGTCACCTTCGACTGGAGACGCACCTCCACGCCCATGGCTTCAAGGCGACTCTGGGCGCGCTGGCTGAGGTCGGGCGGGAAGGGCGGCAGCACCCGGTCGCCGCCTTCGAAGAGGATGACGCGGGTCATCCGGGTGTCGATGTGCCGGTAGTCCTCCGGGATCGTGCGAGCCGCGATCTCCTGAATCGCTCCCGCCAGCTCGACCCCGGTCGCTCCGGCACCGACGATGCCGAACGTGAGGCTGGCCTCCCGCGCCTCGTCGCTCCCTTCGAACTCGGCCGACTCGAACGCGAGCAGGATGCGCTTGCGCAGCTCGATCGCATCCTCGATGCTCTTGAGGCCCGGGGCGATGGGGGCCCACTCGTCGTGTCCGAAGTAGGCGTGGGTGGCGCCGGCGGCCAGGACCAGATAGTCGTAGGGAAGGCGCCCGCCGGCAAACAGCAGCTGGCGCTGGCCGAGATCGACGCCGGTGACCTCGGCCATGGCCACCTCGCAGTTCTTCTGGTTCCGCAGCACCGTGCGAATCGGCGCGGCGATATGAGCCGGCGAGAGGGCGGCGGTGGCCACCTGATAGAGCAGCGGCTGGAAGACGTGATGGTTGCGCCGGTCGATGACGGTCACATCCACCGGCGCGTCCGCCAGGGCCTTGGCGGCGGCGAGGCCGGCGAAGCCTCCGCCAACGATGACGACGCGCGGTCGAGGTGCCATCTGGAGCTTTCTCGCGGCGTCCGCGGTCACATGTCCGCGTAGCGCCGGGCGTTGGCCAGATCCCGGCGAAGCTCGGCGGACGTGCGCCGCGGACCATAGCCCGGCGTGTCGCGCTGGATACGCCAGCCTTCCTCGAGCGCCCCGGCATCGACCACGTCGTAGCCGAAGTGCTCGATGAGGCGCGTCACCTCCGTCTTGGCGGCCTCGTCGTCGCCGGCGATCACGAGGGCCCGGCGGTTCGTCGTGTTCTCCGGTTGGGCATGGGTGAGGAGGTCGGAGGCCTGGATGTGATTGAAGGCCTTGACCACCCTGGAGGCCGGCAGATGCGCCTGCAGCAGTTCCGCCGTGGTCGTCGACTCGGCGTCCAGCTCCGGGATCTGTCCGTCGCGCTGCGGATAGTAGTTGTTGGTGTCGATGACGACCTTGCCGGCGAGTGGCGCCACCGGCACCTCGCGGTAGTTCTTCAAGGGCACCGTGACGACCACGAGGTCACCGGCCGCAGCCGCTTCCTCGGGCGTCGCCGCCCGCGCCTTCGGCCCGAGCTCGTCGATGAGACCCGAGAGCGTCTTCGGATCGCGGGAGTTGCTGAGCACCACCTGGTAGCCGTGCTTGACGGCGAGTCGCGCCAGCTGGCTGCCGATGTGGCCGGCCCCGATGAGTCCGAGGGTGGTCATGAATGAAATCTCCTCACGTCTTCACAATGGTGCCGTGTCAGTGGACCTGTCAACCACGCCGGCTGTTCAGACGCGGCCTTTGCGACTGGCCGTGGAACTGGTTAATCTGGCAGGGAGTCTCAGCAAGGTATGACGTCGTTCAGCCGCCGCTCGATCCTGACCACCGGCGCCTTCGGCACCGCCGGCGCCCTGTGGACGGGGCTGTCGGAATCCTGGGCCGCCCGCTTCCTGCGTGGCCGCTTTGCCGAGATCGGGCAGGATGTCCCGCCGGCGCCCCACACGCCGGTGCCCGCCTCGTGGGACGACAACGCCGTCACGATGGCCTGGCTCGGCCACGCCACCGTCCTCATCAACTTCTACGGTCTGCGGATCCTGACCGACCCGGTCCTGTTCCCCCGCATCGGCGTCGACGTCGGCATCGGCAGCATCGGGCCGCGGCGCCTCGTGCAGTGCGCGCTGACGCCGGAGACTCTGCCCGAGATCGACCTCGTGCTCGTCTCGCACGCGCACTTCGATCACCTGGACACGCCGTCGCTGGCCGCGGTCCGTGGCCGGCCGGTGGCGGTCATGGCCACCGAGACGTCGGACCTGCTGCCACGGCGTGCCTACTCACGGGTCGAGGAACTGCGCTGGAACGAGTCGACGCGGATCAGAACACCGCGCGGCGAGGCCGTCGTCCACGCGCTCGAAGTGCGTCATTGGGGGGCGCGCGTGCAGCGCGACACCCATCGTGGCTACGTCGGCTGGGTCGTGGAGCGGGAAGGGAAGCGGCTGCTCATCGGCGGCGACACGGCGCTCACCGACGCCTTCCGCGGCCACCGCCGGCTCGGCCCGTTCGAGGCAGCGGTGATGCCGATCGGCGCCTACGACCCGTGGATCAGGAACCACTGCACGCCGGAGCAGGCCGTGACGATGGCGGACGCGGCCGGCGCCCGGCTCTTCGTCCCCGTCCATCATCAGTCCTTCGCGCTCAGCCGCGAGCCCGTGCGCGAGCCCATCGAGCGCGCCGAACAGGTGCTCAGCGCCGAGCGCGGCCGGCTCGCCATCCGCGAGATCGGCGAGACGCTCGTGCTGCCGGCCTGAGGGCCGCCTCCGCGTCAGCGGGTCGCCTGGCCCGGACCTCTGACGCTAGCGGCCGGCGAAGCGCACGCGCAGACCGGCGTTGACGAGGCGCGGCGTGCCGATCGTCGAGGGATTGGTCTGGACGAAGTAGGCGGTGTCGAACAGGTTCTGCGCGCCGGCGAACACCTCGATGCCGCGGCCCAGACTCCGCGACGCGCTCACGTCGACCGACGCGAAGCCGGGAAGTCCGGCCCCGAAATCGGCGTCGTAGCCGGCGTCGATCAGCGTCTCGGCCGGGATGAAGTTGGTGTTCTGGTCGTCGTTGAACTGCAGGCCCTGGAACTGCACGCTCATGGCGATGGTGGCGACGCGCGGATGGGAGTAGGAGACCTGGACGGAGCCGCGATGCTTCGGCACCTGGGCCAGATACTTCCCGACCAGGTCCGCGTTGGCGACGCCGCCGTCGGTGACCGTGGCCTCGTTGTAGAGGTAGGCGCCGGCCACTCGAAGGGTCGGCGTGACGCGGTACTCGAGGTCGGTCTGCACGCCGCGGATCCGCGTCTTGCCGAGGTTCTGCTTCTGGTTGACCGTCGCGGTCTGCGAGACGTTCGAGATCGGGTTCCGGAGACGGTTGTCGAACAGCGTCACCCGGGCCGTGAGATTGCGCAGCGGGCTGATGTTCAGACCCAGTTCGCCGCCGACCAGCCGCTCCGGTCCCAGGTCGGCATTGTTCAGCGTCAGGATCGCGCCGACCCTGAACTGGCGGTACAACTCGGTGAGCGTCGGGGCCCGGAAGCCCGAGTTGACGGCGCCCCATCCGGTGACGCGATCGGTGAAATGGTAGAGGGCCGCCACCCGCGGGCTGAACACCGTGTCGGTGCGGTCGGGGATGGAGTCGATGTTGCCGGCGGTCGGCACCCCCGCGACCGTCGTCTCGAAGTTGTGGCCGTCGTAGTTGCGCCAGCGGTCGGCCCGCGCGCTCAGGGTGAGCACCAGCTTGTCGGTCGGCGTGATGATGTCCGAGATGAACGCGCCAAGGGTGCGCTGCGTGCCGCCGGACACGCGGTAGCCGTTCAGTCGCGCCTGCTGCGTGACGCCGACGATGACGGTGGGCACGGCGGCGACGTAGAGGTCCTCTTCGCTGTCGCCGTCCACCCACCGGTAGTCGGTGCCGGCGCTCACGACGTGCGCGGTGCCGAACACCTTCGTCCACTGCACCATGCCGCCGACGCCGTTGGTCGGCACCCGCTGATCGGTGGCGAGGCGGACGGCGGTGCGCGTCGTCGACGCGTTGGTGACGGCCAGGAAGTTGAACTTCGAGCGCTGCCGATCGACGAAGGCGTGGGCCTGCAGCGTGCTGCTGTCGGGGAGCGACGCCTGCAGGCCGATGCTGCCGGCGTGCCAGGTCGTGCCGTTCACCTCGCCGACCTTGCCGTTGGTGCGGTCTTCGGAGAAGCGGCTCGCCCGCACGAACGTGTGCACGCGATCGGACGGGTCGAACTCGAGCCGGCCGGCCACGTTGGTGAACTCGACATCGGCGTTGTTGTCGATCGGGCCGCGCTCGCGCGGGGCGACGATGGGGAAGCCCTTGGTGTCGAACGCGCTGGCCTCGACGGAGGCGCCGAACTTGCCCCAGCGGTCGCTGGCGAAGAGATCGACCTTGGGCGTGCTGCGGTTGCCGTACTGGGTCTGGAACTGGAGCGTGCGCGGTGACGGCCGGTTGGTGACGATGTTGATGACACCGCCCATGGCGATGTTGCCGTAGAGGCTCGACGCCGTGTCCTCGGTGATCTCGATCTGGTCGACGCTGAGCAGCGGCACGCGCGTCCAGTAGACCCAGCCGCCGAACGGATCGTTGAACGGCACGCCGTCGAGGAGCACGAGCGTGCGGCTCTGGCCGCTCGGCCCGATGCCGCGCAGCGACACGCCCTGGGTGGTGGGCTGGGCGGCGATGGCGCTGGTGCGCCGGAACAGGCTGAAGCTGGGAATCTGCCGCAGGATGTCGTCGGCGATGACGGCCGGCGAGGCCTTGATCTGTTCGCTCGTGACGACGTTGACGCTGGCGGGAATCGTGCCCAGGCGCCGTTCGGTCCGGGTGGCGGTGACGACCACCGATTCGAGCACCGAGGCCGGGGCCAGCGCGATCGGCGTGCCGAGCGCGCCGAGCGGCCGTTGCGCGTCGGCGAAGCCGGGGGCGCGCACGATGACGACGCCGGCCGGTGGCGGCGCGAGGACGGTGAAGCGGCCGTCAGCGTCGGTCACGGTGCGCTGTTCGCCCCCCGACGGGGCCCGCACGATCACGGTGGCGCCGACCAGGATCTGGCCGTTGGTGTCGGTGACGACACCGGTGAGCGGGGCAGCGGCCTGTGCGAGGGCCAGAAGGAGCGCGAGAACCATGAACGACTCCGTTTTCCAGGCCTGTGCGTTGCAGAGCGTGGCGCCGCACCGGCCGTCGAAAGTATAGCGTGCGCCCCGGCGGGCGTCGTCTGATGCCCACCTGCTCGCCGCGTAGCCGGTTGTCACCGTCTTGTCTCAACTACGGCCGTCCAGCCCGCCTCCGGCGGCGTCAGACTGCTCGTGCCGCCTGCTGTGGCCTGGAGTGTGTCGATGAACGTCGTTGGTCGGTGGGCGCTCGCCAGCGCCGTGGTGAGCGTGGTGTTCCTGGACTCCGGCGTCGCCGCCCGCGTGGCGGCGGTGGACCTCTCGGGCGCCTGGGAGATGAACCGGGACCTGAGCAGCGCGCCGGGGACGGGTCCCGGCGTCAGTGACGACGCGGGCAGTCCGCGCCCCGGCGGTGGACGCGGCGCTGGTGGCGGGAGCCCGCGCGGTCCGGGCGGCCGCGGTGGCGGCGGTGCCGGTGGCGGCGGCGGTTTCGGTGGCGGCCGGGCGCGCGGCGGGCCGTCCGCCGGCGTCCCGTCGCGTGAAACGCTGGAGGCGCGTGCGGCCCTGATGCAGGAAGTGATGACGCTGCCGGCGCGAATGACCATCGCCGGCGACGGCGACAAGGTGTCGTTCATCGAACCCGACGGGGTGGTGCGGACCTACGTCGCAAGCGGCGCCACCGAGAAGCACCAGTTGACGAACGGCACCATCGAGACGAAGGCCAGCTGGAGCGGGGCCGCCCTGCGCATCGCCATCACGCTCGGCGAGCGCCTCACCGTGGTCCGCACCTTCGAGGTGCGGGACGATCCGCGTCGCCTCGAGGTGGCGACCGTCGTCGAAGGCGGGCGGCAGGGACCAGCCACACCTGACCGTCTACGACGAAGTGCCGCGTCTGCCCTAGCGCTGGCACCCGGCTTGCCCCGTCAGGCCTGATGCCCGAGGTCCGCGGCCTGTCCCTCACGACGTGTCTGCTCGTCGTCGCGGCGCTGGCGCTGGCCCGGCCCACGTCGGCCGCCGTGCTCCAGGCGCCCACGGCCACCTGCGCTGTGGCCGATCTCCCGGGGCTGGCGGCCCAGTTTTCGCGGGCCCGCCGCGCCTCGCGGTCCGCTGTCGACGCCGCCGCGCCGGGCGGCCTCGAGGCCTCGCAGGCCGCCGATTTCTGGCGCGTGGCCCGCGCGGTGGCGGGGCCGGTCGTGGATGACATCGCCGGACGGGCCGCCGCCTTCCCGGACGGGCCTGTCGGCCAGCCGCCAGGAGCCGCCGTCCCGTGCGACGCGCCGGTGCGGTCCCGCGACGAGGTGGCGTGGCGTCTGGGCCTGGCCGGCTACACGGCCCGTGAGATTGCCGATGTCCTCGACGGGCACCTCGCGCTGGCCGACCTCGACCAGGCCCGGGCCCGGCTCATGGCCGGACAGCCCGAGGAGGCCGTGGCGGCCTATCTCGACGCGCGCTGGCGCGACCCGCGGCCGGCCGGCGAGGTCGATCCCGGCGCCGACACCCGGCTTTCGGCCGTGAGACCGCCGCTGGCGCCCGAGGCGCCCGAGGCGCCCGGGGCGCCCGGGGCGCTCGAGGCGGACCTCGTCTGGTTGTCACGTGAGCATCGCGTGCCGGCCGATCTCGTGCGGGCCGTGATGGCCGCCGAGTCGGCGGGGAATCCTCGAGCGGTCTCCGCCGCCGGCGCCATCGGTCTGATGCAACTGATGCCGGGGACCGCCGCCTCGCTCGGCGTCGATCCCTGGCAGCCGCGCGACAACCTGCGGGGCGGCATCGTCTACCTGGGACGACTACTCCGGGCCTTCGACGAGAATCCGCGCCTGGCCCTGATTGCCTACAATGCCGGGCCGCAGCACGCGCGCGAAGTGCGCGCCGGCCGGGCCGTGGCCTACCGCGAGACGCGGCAGTACCTGGCGGCGATCGGCGCGCGCTACCGACTGCCGTGAGCAAGCCGCCCGCTCAAGCTCAGCCGCCGTCGGTCGATGTTCTTGGCAGCCATGGCCCCACCCGAGCAGGTACACGTCGCCCGCCAGCCCATCCTCGACCGGCACAGCGAGGTGTTCGGGTATGAACTCCTCTACCGTGCCGGTGTCACCGACTCCATGTGCACCGGCGGCAAGACCGAGGCGTCAGCGCGCGTGCTCAGCAACGCCCTGGCCGGTCTCGGCCTCGAGACGCTGGCCGATGGCCGGCGGGCCTTCCTGAACCTGTCGCGCGAGGTGCTGCTCTCGGATGCGGGCAGCCTCTTCCTGCCCGGACAGGTGGTGCTCGAGCTGCTCGAAGACGTCGAGATCACGCCCGACGTCGTGGCGATGTGCAAGTCCCTGCACGAGCGCGGCTACGCGCTCGCGCTCGACGACTTCGTGCCGGGTTCCGCCGCCGAGGTGCTGGTGCCGCTCGTGAAGTTCGTCAAGCTCGACGTGCTGGCGGTGTCGCCGGCCACCGTCAGCGCTCACGTGCCGCGACTGCGCGAGCTCGGGGTGGCGGTGGTGGCCGAGAAGGTCGAGAACGAGGATGCCTTCGACCTCGCGCACGAGGCCGGCTGCACCTTGTTCCAGGGCTACTACTTCAGCCGCCCGCGCACCATCTCGCTGCAGGCGCTGTCGGCCAGCCAGCTGACGCGCATCCAGTTGCTGGCCGCGCTCTACCAGCCGGACGCTTCGATCCTGCACATCGAGGATCTGCTGAAGCGGGACGTCTCGCTCAGCTACCGCGTGCTGCGCTGCGTGAACTCGGCCGGCTTCGGGCTGCGCCGCGAGATCGGATCGATTCGCGAAGGCCTGGTCCTGCTCGGCCTCGATCAGATCCGGAAGTGGGCCTCGCTGTGGGCGCTGGCCGGCCTCAACCGCGGCCCGTCGGAACTGGTGACGATGACCATCGTGCGGGCGCGTGCCTGCGAGCTGGTCGGGCAGGCGCTCGGCCACGCCGATCGCGGCTCCGGGCTGTTCCTGCTCGGCCTGTGCTCGCTGCTCGACGCCCTGCTGCAGTACCCGCTGGAGCAGGCCATTGCCGACCTGCCGTTGCCCGCCGACGTCCGTGCCGCCCTGCTCGGCCACGACAACGGCGCCCGTCAGGTGCTGGATGCCGTCGTGGCGCACGAACGCGGGCAGTGGGAGGACGCCGCCCGCCTGACCGCCGCGCTGGGTCTGGAGCCCGGCGCCCTGGCGGCGGCCTTCATGGACGCGCTGACCTGGCAGCGCGCCGTGGGCGCCGTGGACGTCGCCGCCTAGACCGGCGCGCCCGGCCGCCCGCGTCGAACCGACGCCCAGTCCGCGGCCGCCCCGGTCCGCCGCCGGCGGGCTGGTATGCTCGTGACCGCGGACGCGCGCGTTCGCCCGACCGCATGCAACCCTGGGAACTTCTCGGCCGCACGTCGACGCCCGCCGGCGACGAGATGACGCTCATGCGCCGGGGCGGCGAGTACGTGATCTTCGCCAGCGGCAAGCCGCTGATGTCGAGCCGGATGCACGGCTCCGAAGAGGCGCTGGCCACGCGCGGCCTGGCCCACCTGACCGGGCACGAGGCGCCGGTCGTGCTCGTCGGCGGGCTCGGCATGGGCTTCACCTTGCGCGCCACGCTGGCCCACGTGCCCGCCGAGGCCACCGTCGTCGTCGCCGAACTGGTGCCGGGTGTGGTGGCCTGGAACGAGGGCCCGCTCGGCCCGCTGGCAGCGCACCCGCTGCGCGACCCGCGCGTCCGCGTCGAGGTCGGGGACGTGGCGGCCGTGGTGCGGGCCTCGCGCCATCGCTTCGATGCCGTCCTGCTCGACATCGACAACGGTCCCGACGCCTTCACGACGACCGGCAACCAGTGGCTCTATGGCAACGCCGGCGTGACGGCGCTGCGCCAGACGGTCACGCCGGGCGGTGTCGTGGCTGTGTGGTCGGCGTGGGAGGATCGCAAGTTCGAGCAGCGGCTCGGCTGGGCCGGCTTCGCGGTCGAGGTCGTGCGCGTGCGGGCGCGGCTGGCCTCCGGCGGACCGCGCCACGTCCTCTTCCTCGGCACCGCGCGTGATGCCGCGCCCGCGCGGCCGACCCCCGCCCGCCCGCGGCGCCGGCCCGGCGAGTCGGCCACGCGCGGGCCGCGTCGATCAGGGCGTTCGGGCTAGCCGTTCGATGGTCGGGCGCACGGCCGCGGTCCACGCCTCGTAGCCGCGGGCGTTCAGGTTGAGGCGGTTGCCGGCGTAGAACTCGGGGCGCGGCTGCCCGTCGGCACCGAGCAGCGCGGCTTCGACATCCACGTAGGCCGCCAGCGGATCGGCGGCCAGGCTGGTCCGCACCAGGTGATTGGCGGCGCGGATGGTCTCCATGTGGGCCCAGTGCGCCGGACTCGGCTTGGTGCCGATGACGACCACCGGCGTGGCCGGCAGTTGCGCGTGGGCCAGCGCGACCAGTGTCGCGGTGTCGCGCGCGATCGTCGCCGCCGACTTCCCGCCGGCGACATCGGCATCACCCGCGTAGAAGACGACCAGCGCGGGCCGGTAGACGGCGACGATGCGCGGGAAGAAATGAATCGTGTCCGAGACGTGCGAGCCGCCGTAGCCGCGGCGGATCGTCGTCAGCGCCGGAAAGGCACGCGCCACATCCCAGCCCCCGATGCTGGAACTGCCCACGAACAGCACGGCGCCAGCCGGCGGGGGCGTGGCGCGATCGGCCGTCTCGAACGCCGCGATGTCGGCCGCGAAGCGCTCCGGATCCGGCGCCGTCGCCGGCCCACGGCCTTGACCGTGGACGACGGCGAGACTCGCCCAGACGGCGACGGTGGCGAGCGCCAGGGGCCGCACGGCGTGGACGGTATCACAGGCTCCGGCCGCGGCACCGCCGCCGGCCTCCCGTGTGCCCCGGCCGGCCCTCCCGAATCCGGCTACGGCACGATGACCGTGCGTTCGACCGACACCGGGCCCTGGCCGCACGCGTTCACGGCACGCGTCCGCACGTAGTAGGTCCCGGGCGGGACGCCCGGGAAGACGGCGCCGCTACCACCCGAGGCGATCGTGA
Organism: uncultured Acidobacteriota bacterium; assembly: GCA_963807405.1. Classification (GTDB taxonomy): domain Bacteria; phylum Acidobacteriota; class Vicinamibacteria; order Vicinamibacterales; family UBA2999; genus CADEFD01. Next base: position 24,775 of record CAWEBU010000006.1, read on the forward strand.
ACGCCGTGGCGCCGGGCGCGTAGCCGGCCTCGATAACCGTCTGGGTCGTGCCTGCCGCGACGCTCCAGTTCAGCGTGACGGTGTTGCCCGAGGCCGCGGCGGTGAAGGTGGCCGGCGCCAGCGGCGGCGTGCAGCCGACGTTGATGGTGAGATCGGCCGTGGCCGCGCTCGAGCCGACCGAGTTGGTGGCGCGGACCCGCACGAAGTACTGGCCGGTCGGGACGCCCGCCACCACCAGGCCCTGCGAGACAGTGGCGAAGGTCGTGACGTTGGCGAGCCCGGGCGCGGTGCCGGCTTCGAGCACGTAGCCGGTGGCGGCGCCGCCGGACGGAGCCGCGGCCCATGACAGGCTGACCTCGTTGCCGGACACGGTGGCGGCCAGATTGAGCGGCGTGCCAGGCGCCGTCGCCACGGCGTTCTCGATCACGAACACCCGGCCGGTGCCGGTGGCCGAATAGCCGAAGTCCATGAAGTAGAGCTCGCCGTTCGGATCGCGCGCGAACGACGCGATGCACTGGAACGGGCCGCCCATGTCGATCGTGTGGTCGGTGGCCGGGCCGACCACGGCCTCGCCGGTGCCGCCGTCGATCGTCCAGGCCAGCGAGAAGATCTTGCCGCGCACGCAGTCGGCGTAGAAGTAGCGCCCCCGGTAGCCGGCGCCGAGCGCTGCGCCGCGGTAGACGTAGCCGCCGGTGATCGCCTCACCCACGGCGTGCGTGTACTCGAAGCTCGGCGCCTGCAGCGGCAGGTAGGCGGGCCCGAGCGGCGTCACGTCGGTGTTCTCGCGGGTACCCTCATAGACGCGCCAGCCGTAGTTGCGCCCGCCCTGGTTGGCCGGCTCGATGTCGATTTCCTCACGGGCGCCCTGGCCGACGTCGCCGATGAAGAGCGCGCCGGTGGCGCCGGTGCCGAGGTCGTCGAAGTTGTAGCGCCAGGGATTACGCAGGCCGAAGGCCCAGATCTCCGGCATCGCGTTGGCGACGGGGAAGACTGGATTGGTCGGCGGGATCGAGTAGCCGTTCGGCGGGTTGCCGGCGACATCGATGCGCAGCATCTTGCCGAGCAGCGTGCCCGGCGTCTGGGCGTTGTTGTTGGGATCGTCGCCGGCACCGCCATCGCCCAGCCCGATGTAGAGGTACCCGTCGGGGCCGAAGGCCAGATGGCCGCCGTTGTGGTTGGCGAAGGGTTGGGTGATGAAGCCCTGGCGGCCGCCGGCGGCGGCCGGCCATTGCAGGTCGAAGCGTGAGGCGGGGTCCGCCACCAGCTGGTTGCTGGCGCTGCGCGTGAAGCGCGCCACGACCGAGTGGCCCTCGCCCACGACCGCGGTCCGGTTCGTGAAGTGCACGAACACGCGCCCGCTGGTGGCCGCATCGGGCGGGAAGGCCATGCCGAGCAGGCCCTGTTCGCCGCCGGTCGAGACGACCGTGCTCAGGTCGAGGAAGGGCGCCGGCCGCTCCACGCCGTTCAGGAATGCCCGGATGATGCCGCTCTGATCGACGACGTAGACGGCGCCCGGCACGACCGGATCGAAGACGACCCCGTTGGGACGGTTGAAGCCGCTGGCCAGTAGCCGGGCGCGGAGTTGGGCGTGGGCGGTCGACGGCAGCGCTGCGATGAGAGCCGCGATGATGAGCGGCAGGATCCGAACGAACATGAACACCCCTTGGGGGAGGCTTGACGCCAGCCTAGCACGAGCCTCCCGATGCCGAAGTATAGGGCGGCTGGCCACGGCCCTTCACCCGGCGCCGCCCGAGACGCGATAATGCAGCAGTCCCGCACTGATCCCATGTCCACGTCTTCCTCTGCCCGTCCCGTGTCGCGTCCTCCCGCCGTGCCCTTCGAGGAGGTCTGCCATCTGCTCGACGGACTGATCGACGTGCGGCCCGACATCCTCGCCTTCGCGGCCGATGGCCGCAACCTCGAGCACGCCCTGCTGCGCCTGCGCGACGGCATGCGCACGCACGTCTGGCACGTCGGCGCGCGGCGTTTCGATCTGAGCGCGGCGATTGCCGACTACGACGGCCGCACCCGCACGGAGGAGGGCCTGCACGCCCTCAACGACTGGGACGGCGTGGCCGATCGCGTCAACGACGACACGATCGCGGTCGACGTCCTCGACTACGTCATCCGCGTGCGCGGCGCCGACCGGCCCGACCGCGTGGCCCTGGCCATCCTGTTCGACTACTACCTGATGTACCTGCTGGCGCTGCTGTCGCTGCGCGGCTGGGACGCCGGCTGTCCCGAAGACCACCTGGCGCTCGTCGAGGGGCTGCTCGCCCGGCTGCAGGGGCCCGGGGGCAGCGGCCAGCGCTTCTGCGACGACGCCGAAGGCCTGGCCCTCATCGCCACCGCCCACTTCGAGCCGCAGGAGTTCGGCTACGGCCTCCTGCTCGAGCGCGTCCGCCGGCTCGGCGCCGTGCGCCGGACACGCACGGCGGTGCAGCACTGTGCCGCCATGGGGTCGCACCTGCGCTTCGGCTTCGAGGCCACCTACGCCCGCGACACGATCAAGATGCGCGACGACAACGTGGCCGACTACCCGTGGCTGTGCTTCGCGGTGGCGGGCGCCGCCGAGGAGTACGTGCGGCTGACGGAGGCGGGCCAGATCGGGCCGGGACGCGACCTGGTCGTCGAGGCGCTGCTGAACGGCCTCACCCCCGACGCGCGCGCCTTCGTCGGCGCCCCGTTCACCACGCTCCTCCCGCACGAAGCGGAGCGGTCACGCGCCCGTGAACTGCTGCTCGCCCATCGCGACCGGCTGCGCGAGGAGTTCGAGGCCTTCCGTCCGACGTCCGCGGCCTACTCGCCGCTCTCGTTCTTCTTCAACTTCTCCCACAACGTGCTCAAGGGCGCGGTGGTGGATGGCCTGCTGCGCGGCGCGCCGTGGCCGGTGGGGCTCATCGACCTCTTCACCTCCTACCCGCACGATCCCGGGGTATCGGCCACCAAGGTCGGCCTGGCCGAGACGCTGATGGGCTACGCCCGCGCCAATCCCCAGCGCATCCGTGGCCGCTTCATGCCGGTCATCGTCTACGACCCGGCCACTGGCCGCGAGTCGTTCGGCAACACGATGCGCCGGTTCATGGAGTAGCATCCCCCGGGAACGGCGAGCCGCGGCGGCGCGGCGGGAGGACGAGATGCGACCGCGATACGTGTTGGCGCTGGTGTGGCTGGCGGCTTTCGGGCTGTGGGCGGCCGACAGCCGGGCGCGACTGCTCGCCCAGCCCCAGCCGGCCGGCATGACGTTCGCCCTGACGGGCGATTCGATCATCACGCGCAAGCTCTCGGTCTACACCGAGCCGGCCTTCACGCGCCTCATCGAGCTGGTGCGCGGGGCGGATGCGGCGTTCACGAACATCGAGATGCTCTTCCACGATTTCGAGATGTATCCGATGAACGAGAGCGGCGGCACCTACATGCGCGCCGAGCCGGCCCTGGCGAAGGATCTGGCGTGGGCCGGCTTCGACCTCGGGTCCCTGGCCAACAACCACACCGGGGACTACGGCGTGGCCGGCATGCGGCTGACCCAGAAATACGTGGCCGAGGCCGGCATCGTCGCGGCCGGCGTGGGGCAGAGCCTGCCGGAGGCGCGCGAGGCCAAGTTCCTCGAGACGGCGCGCGGCCGCGTGGCGCTCATCTCGGTGGCCTCGACGTTCCCCGATCACTCGCGGGCCGGCACCACCCGGGGCGACGTGCCGGCGCGGCCGGGCCTGAGCCCGCTGCGCTTCACGACCACCTATGTCGTCACGCCCGAACGCCTGGAACAGCTGCGCCTCGCCGCCGGTGAGGTCACCGGCCGCCCGGCGGCAGCCGGCGACACGCTGACCTTCGTGGGACGGCGCTTCGTGGCCGGCGCCACGCCCGGCGTGCGCACCGAGCCGGACGCGCGCGACCTGGCCGAGATTGCCGCCGTCGTGAAGAGCGCGGCGACCCTGTCGGACCACGTGATCGTCACCATTCACGCTCACGAGTCGGGGCGGGCGGGCGTGACCGAGCCGGCGATGTTCCTCCCGACGTTCGCCCGGGCGATGGTCGATGCCGGCGCCGACATGTTCGTCGGGCACGGGCCGCACGTGCTGCGCGGCATCGAGATCTACAAGGGCAAGCCGATCTTCTACAGCCTCGGCGACTTCGTGTTCCAGAACGAGACGCTGCTGCGCTACCCGACCGACAACTACGAGGAGCAGCGCCTCGGCGTCGACGGGCAGCCGAACGACTACCTGAACCGGCGCTACGACAACGACAAGGCCGGCTTCCCGGCCAACCCCCTGATCTGGGAATCGGTGGTGGCGATGCCGCGTTTCGACGGCGAACGGCTGGTCGAGGTGGCGCTGCACCCGATCAGCCTCGGCTTCGGCCAGGCGCGGCAACTGCGCGGACGCCCCGTGCTGGCGGACCCGGCCCTGGCGCAGAAGATCCTGAACGACCTGTCGACCCTGTCGGCGCCCTTCGGCACGAAGCTGACCGTGCGCGACGGCGTCGGCTACGTGGCGCTGGAGGGGACTCCGAGCCAGCCGCAATAGCCGGCTCGGGGGCCACGGGCGTGACGACCTGGGCCGGGACCCTAGCGGGCCGGCGTCAGGTCCATCGCCTCGACGATTCTCGTGAAGGGCAGCCCGGCCGCCTCGTTGACGTCGCGGACGGCACTGGACGTCGCCGCTTCGAACAGGCACATGCACCGCGCCTCGCCGGGCACGAACGTGCTGCGGATGTAGCGCACCGGCGTGCCGCCGGTGGTGGACGTCTGTGAGCCCTCGATGGCGGCGCGCTGCGCGCCCGCCAGCTGTTCGGGGGTGATTCCCGGCAGATCCCGTTCGACCATGTAGACCATCGTGTGCCTCCCTCGCGGCCGGCCTCATCGCCAGCGGGCATATAATCCCGCGGCATCCCGCCGAAGTCCTTGGGCGGGGCCTCAATTCTTCTCACGTCTCTTGTGGAGCGACCACACGTTTATGGCTGGCCAGCGGTTTGAGTTCGGTCCCTATCTGCTCGATCTGGACGCCCGGCGGCTCGAGCGGGAGGGGGAGCCGCTGTCCCTCACGGCGAAGATGTTCGAGACCCTGGCGGTGCTCGTGCGGCACTCGACGCGGATCGTCGAGAAGGACGAGCTGATGCACCAGGTGTGGCCCGACACGGCGGTCGAGGAAGGCAACCTGAGCCAGCAGATCTTCCTGCTGCGCAAGCTGCTCGGGGACGGCCGCCGCGACCATCGCTACATCGCCACCCTGCCGCGCCGCGGCTACCGGTTCGTGGCCGACGTCCGCGAGGTGAACGGACGGCCGCCGGCCCGGGAGGCGGCGCCCGTTCCAGCGCGCGGCCCGAGTCAGGTGCCGTTGTGGCTGACGCTCAGGCTCGACGCCGGGGCCGTGCTGGAACTGGGGCCGTGCCCGCCCTTTGCCCTGTCGCCGGATGGGCGGTCACTCGCCTACGTGGCACGCGGGGAGGGCGACACCAGCCTGCGGGTGCGTCGACTCGACCGGCTCCAATCGGAGCTGGTGTTGTGGACCGGCGCCGTCTACTCGCCGTTCTTCTCCCCGGACGGCCGCTGGGTGGGCTTCTTCGCGAACGGGCGGCTGCGCCGGGTCCTGGCCGCCGGCGGAGTCCCGCTCGAGGTGTGCGAGGCGGGCAGCGAAACGCGGGGCGCGTGGTGGAGCGTGCGCAACGAGATCGTGTTCGCGCCCACCCCGGCATCGGGCCTGGTGGTCGTGCCGGCCGAGGGCGGCGAGCCGCGGCCGGTCACGACGCTCGACTACCAGCGCGGCGATCGCACGCACCGCTGGCCCCAGGTCATGGCCAACGGCGTGGACGTGCTCTTCACCGTGGCCCGGGCCGGGGCCGCGTCCTTCGACGACGGCCTCATCGCGCAGGCGGCCATCGGCCGCCCCGGGCAGCGCATCGTGCTGCGCAACGGCACGAGCGCCCGCTCGCTGCCCACCGGTCATCTCGTCTACCTGCGCGGCACGTCGCTGCTGGCGGCCCCCACTGGCGACGATGGACTGCCGGTGCCGGGCGCGGCCGTCCCCGTCGTGGACCGGGTGATGCCGGCCCACACCGGTGCCGGCTACTTCTCGGTGTCCGATACGGGCTGCCTGGTGCACCTGGCCGGAGAGTCGCGTCACGTGCACAGCCAGCTGGTGCGGCTCGACGCGCACGGCCGCCTCGATCCGCTGCCGATTGCCGGCCGGGTCGTCGAGGAGCCGCGGCTGTCGCCCGATGGCCGCCATCTGGCCGTCGGTGTCCGCGCCGCCACCAACGACATCTGGACCCTCGACATCGCCCGCGGGACACTGACGCGCGCCACCTTCGAGGCCGACAACTTCGCGCCCATCTGGTCGCCGGACGGCAGCCGCCTCACGTTCAGCTCCAATCGGATGGGCCCGTGCCAGATCTACTCGCGGGCGGCCGCCGGCACCGGGCCCGACGAGCGCATCGTCGGCGGCGATTTCGACCTGGTGCCGGGGTCGTGGTCGTCCGACGGCACCGTCCTGCTCTTCACCGAGTACCACCCCGACACCGGCGCCGACATCTGGATGTGCCGGCCGGGCACCACCGCGCCGCCGGTGCCGCTCGTCAGGTCGCAGTTCGACGAGTACGGCCCGGCCCTGTCGCCTGACAACCGGTGGGTGGCCTACTCGGCCAACGAGTCCGGCCGCATGGAGGTCTACGTCGTGTCGTTTCCCGAGCCGACGCGGCGGCTGCAGATCAGCCCGGGCGGTGGCGCCGAGCCGGTGTGGGCGCGCGATGGCCGCCATCTCTACTACCGCCAGGGCTCCAGCCTCATGGCGGTCGAGTTCCCGGAGGACGCGCGTCCCGTCGTCGGGGCCCCGCGTGCCGTGTGCGATGGCCCCTATCTGGCTGGCGCCTCCACCGGTCTGCCCAACTACGACGTCACCCCGAGCGGCGAGTTCGTGCTGATCGCCCAGGACGCCGAGCAGGCCCGGCCGGACGAGCTGTCGGTCACGGTCAACTGGTTCACGGAGCTGCCGGGGTACGCCTGAGCGCCCGCCGGGGCGATACAATCGGCCGCATGTTCATGTGGTCTTCGCACGCACGGCTGGTGGTGGCGGGAGTTCTGGGAGTGGCGGCGCTCGGCGCCGCCTGCGGCGGTCCGGCCCCGGAGCCCGCGACGCCGCCCCCGGCCGCGGCCCAGGCCCCGGCCGCGCCGCGTTTCGACGTGGTCATCGCGAACGGTCGCGTCGTCGACGGCACCGGCGCGCCGTGGTTCCACGCCGATGTCGGCATCGTGGGGGACCGGATCACCGCGCTCGGCAATCTGTCGCGCGCCGAGGCCGCCACGCGCATCGACGCCGCCGGTCAGGTGGTGGCGCCGGGCTTCATCGACCTGCTCGGACAATCCGAGTTCAACGTGCTCGTCGACAGCCGTGTCGCCAGCAAGATCACCCAGGGCATCACGACCGAGATCACCGGCGAGGGCGTCTCGATCGCCCCGGTCAACGACCGGATGATGGCCGCCCGCAAGGCCACCTACGACTTCTTCAAGGTGCCGCAGGACTTCACCACGCTGGCCGAGTACTTCACGAAGCTCACCGCCGCCACGAGCGCGGTGAACATCGGCACCTTCGTCGGGTCCGGCGGCGTGCGCGACTACGTGGTGGGGAACGACGACCGGCCGGCCACCCCGGACGAGATGACGAAGATGAAGCAGCTGGTGGCCGCGGCGATGGCCGACGGCGCGCTCGGGCTCAGCTCGTCGCTGCAGTACATCCCCAACCGCTTCTCGACCACCGAGGAACTGGTGGAGCTGTCGCGGGTGGCTGCCGAACACGGCGGCATCTACATCACCCACCAGCGGTCCGAGGGCAACAAGGTGTTCGAGTCGATTGACGAGGTGATCGCGATCGCCGAGGGCGCCGACATCCCGGCCGAGATCTGGCACCTGAAGACGGCCTACCGGGCCAACTGGGGCAAGATGACCGAGGTCCTCCGCCGCCTCGAGGCGGCGCGGGCGCGCGGCCTGCGCGTGTCGGCCAACATCTATCCCTACGACCGCGCCTCGAACGGCCTCGATGCCTGCCTGCCGGTGTGGGTGCGCGAGGGCGGCACCGAGGCCATGCTGACGCGGCTGCAGAATCCCGAGACGCGCGAGCGCGTCAAGCGCGACATGGACGACCCCAACGCGCCGTTCGAGAACCAGTGGTACGGCTCGGGCGGTCCGGCCGGCGTGATGCTCAGCTCGGTGCTCGATCCCTCGCTGCGCAAGTACGAAGGGCTGAACTTCCTCGAGATCGGGCGCGCGATGGACAAGGATCCGCGCGACGCCGCCATCGATCTGGTGATCGCCGACAAGGCCGAGTCCTCCGTCATCATCTCGATCATGCGCGAGAGCGACGTGGTCGAGGCGATGAAGACGCCGTGGGTGTCGTTCGACACCGACTCGGGCGCCCGCGCCGAGGACGGACCGCTCTCGGAATCGAAGTCGCACCCGCGCGCGTGGGGCACCTTCACCCGCGTGCTCGGCAAGTACGTGCGTGAGGACGGCGTGCTGACGCTCGAAGAGGCGGTGCGCAAGGCGACCTCGCAGGCCGCCATCCGGGTCGGCATCGCCGACCGCGGCCTGGTGCGGCCGGGCATGTTCGCCGATCTCGTGGTCTTCGATCCGGCCACGGTCAAGGACGTCGCGACCTTCGAGCAGCCGAACCGCTACTCCGCCGGCATGCGGCACGTGTTCGTGAACGGCAAGGCGGTCGTGGCCGACGGGGCGATCACGGCCGAGCGTCCGGGGCGGCCGCTGCGCGGACCGGGTTACACGTCCAGCCACTGAGGAGCCGTCATGTCGCGCCTGCCCCTGGCCGCCGTTGGCTTGATGTTCACGTCGGCCTGTACCTCGCCGGAGCCGCCGAAGATGAGTTACCCGACCACCGCCACGGTCGATCACGTCGACACCTATCACGGCGTGGCCGTGCCCGATCCGTATCGCTGGCTCGAGGACGACCGGTCGGCCGAGACGGCCGCCTGGGTCGAGGCCCAGAACGCGGTCACCTTCGCGCACCTCGAGACGATTCCGTTCCGCGCACGGTTGACGGCCCGGCTGGAGCAGCTCTTCGACTATCCGAAATACAGCGCCCCGGAGCGGCGAGGCGACACCTACTTCTTCTCGAAGAACGACGGCCTGCAGAACCAGGCCGTGATCTACCGCCAGCGCGGCCTCGACGGCGCGCCCGAGGTGCTGCTCGACCCGAACACGCTCTCGCCCGACGGCACCACCAAGCTGGCCGTGTTCAGCCTGTCTGCCGATGGCGCCCTGGCCGTCTACGGCCTGTCGCAGGGCGGTTCGGACTGGATGGAGTACCGCGTGCTCGACGTGGCCACGAAGACGCCGCGGGAGGACACGGTGCGGTGGGTGAAGGTGTCGGGCGCGGCGTGGGCCGGCGACGGGTTCTTCTACAGCCGCTATCCGGCGCCGGAAGGCGGACGCGATCTGTCGGCCAAGAACGTCAACCACGAGGTGTTCTTCCACCGCGTCGGCACGCCGCAGTCAGCCGACGAGAAGGTGTTCTCCGATCCCGCCAATCCCGAGCGCTTCCACACCGTGGAGGTCACCGAGGACGAGCGGTTCCTGATCCTCACGGTGTCGGACCGCGGCACGGGCAAGAAGGGCAACGCGCTCTACTACCGCGACCTGACCTCGAAGGACAAGACGTTCACGCCGATCGTCGGCGAGATCGGCGACGACACGTTCTCGGTCGTCGACAACATCGGCGCGACGTTCCTCGTCTACACCGATCGCCAGGCCCCGAACGGCCGCGTGTTCCGGTTCGACCCGAAGACGCCGGCCGAGGCGTCGTGGCAGGACGTGCTGCCGGAGCGGCCCGAGCCGCTCGACGGCGTGGCCACCGGCGGCGGCAAGCTTTTCGCCAACTACCTGAAAGACGTCACGTCGCGCTCCTACGTGTTCGATCTGAACGGCAGGCTGGAGCACGAGATCGCCCTGCCCGGCCCTGGCACGGTGGCGGGCCTGGGCGGCCGGCGTGACGACACGCAGATCTTCTTCACCTACACGTCGTTCAACTACCCGCCGACGATCTTCAGCTACGACGTCGCGACCACCGCCACGACGGCCTTCCGCGAGGTCACGATTCCGGGCTTCAAGGCCGACGACTACGAGGTCACGCAGGTGTTCGTGACGAGCAAGGACGGCACCAGGGTGCCGATGTTCCTCACGCACCGGAAGGGCCTGCAGAAGACCGGGCAGACCCCGACGTTGATGTACGGCTACGGCGGCTTCAACGTGAACACGCCGCCGGCCTTCAGCGCCCTGCGGGTGGCCCTGCTCGAACAGGGCTTCGTCTATGCCTCGGTCAACATGCGCGGCGGCGCCGAGTACGGCGAGGCCTGGCACGAGGCCGGCACCAAGCTTCAGAAGCAGAACGTGTTCGACGACTTCATCGCGGCGGCCGAGTGGCTGATCGCCAACAAGTACACGTCGACGCCGAAGCTGGCCATGCTGGGCGGATCGAACGGCGGCCTGCTCGTGGGGGCGGTGATGAACCAGCGGCCGGAGCTCTTCGCCGTGGCCGTGCCGCAGGTCGGCGTGATGGACATGCTGCGCTTCCACACGTTCACCATCGGCTGGAACTGGATTGCCGACTACGGCTCGAGCGACAACGCGGACCAGTTCAAGGCGCTCCACGCCTACTCGCCGCTGCACAACCTGAAGGCCGGCACGCACTATCCGGCCACGCTCGTCACCACCGCGGACCACGACGACCGCGTGGTGCCGGCGCACTCGTTCAAGTACGCCGCGACGCTGCAGGCGCGCCAGGGCGGTCCGGCCCCGGTGCTCATCCGCATCGACACCAAGAGCGGGCACGGGGCCAGCAACACCAGGAAGCAGATCGAGAGCACGGCCGACATCTACGCCTTCGTGATGCACCACCTCGGCGTGACGCCGCAGCTTCCCGCGGCCGCGACGGCCACCGCCGAGCGCCGGTGACAGCCGGCGGCGTGCATCAGCATTGACCGGTCGCCGCAGGGCGCCACAGGAGAGAACGTGAGCCAGTCGACGCGTCGAGAGATGATCACGCAGAGTGCCGCCGGCCTGAGCTGGCTGGCATCGTTGGGGATTCCAGAGGTGGCGTGGGCGCGGCAGGCCGGTGAGGAGATGGTGACGCTCACCGACTACACCGATGCCTTCCGGATCGAGGCCTCCGAGGCCGAACCCCGGGTCCGCTGCGTCGACCTGCGTACGCTGACGAGCTGGACGACGCCCAACGAGGATCACTACGCCTTCGCGCAGAAGACGTCGCCGGCGGTCGACGCCGCCACCTACACGTTGCGCGTCAGCGGGTTCGTCAAGACGCCGCTCGAGTTCACGCTCGACCAGCTGAAGGCCCGCGCCGACCGCCGCGACGAAGCCGTCACGCTCGAGTGCTCCGGCAACTCGACGCGGCCCAACCGCATGGCGGGCCTGCTCTCGAACGGCGTGTGGACCGGCGTCGGCCTGAAGTCGATCCTCGAGGAGGCGGGTCTCAGCCCCGACGCCCGCGAAGTCCTGTTCCTCGGCCTCGACATGGAGACGGAGAAGAAGTTCCAGGCCGGCAACCGTGAGTACACGGCCCCGCACGGGCGTGCCGTCCACCTGCTCGACGCGCTGCATCCGGACACCATGCTGGCCTTCGCGCTGAACGGCCAGCCGATCCCCCGCGACCAGGGCTTCCCGGTGCGGCTGCTGGTACCCGGCTGGTACGGCATGACACAGGTGAAGTGGCTCGGGCGCATCGAGGTGCTCGACCGCCGCTACGAGGGCCAGCACCAGGTGCGCAACTACCTGTCGCTGCGCTCGGTCGCCACGCCCGATGGTCCGATGTGGATCGACACCTCGATCTCGAAGAACCGCCTGAAGTCGCTGGTCGCGCGCGTGACCCGCACCAGGCAGGGGGCCGGCTGGCAGTACCGGATCGCCGGGCCGGCGTGGGGCGGCCAGGTGCCGATCAAGGCGGTGGAGGTGGCGATCGACGGCGGCCCGTGGCAGCCGGCCAGCATCGATCCGCTGCCGGCGGACGCGGCGCGCCTGCCGAACGGCGCCAGGTTCGGCTGGGTGCTGTGGTCGCTGCGGGTGCCGGACCTGAGCGTCGGCACCCACACGCTCGTATCGCGCGCCATCGACGTCAACGGCCGCGTGCAGCCCACCAAGGCCGAGCGCGATGCCGAGATCGCGAGCGGCCGCGAGGACAACTCGCAGTGGACGCGCGAGATCCGGGTCGACGCCTGAGCCCGCCTGCGGGGCTCTGACACGCGCGCCTCAGCGCACGTAGGGAATCGTCTGCGGGCCGTGCGGCAGCACGGCCAGTGACGCGCCGGGGCCGGCTTGTCCCAGGGCGTCGCGCACGGCCATGCCGACGTCGGTCACCGGCTCGAAGTGCGCCTGTCGCAGCTGCTCGTGGCTCAGGCCGCCGGCCTTCACGAGCACCCGGGCTTTCTGCTGGATGAGCGCCTGCACCTGCACCTGCCAGGCGTCCTGCTCGGCGAAGCCCGGCGTCTCGACCATCTCGAGCAGCGCCGCCGGGGTGCGGCGCTGGCGCAGCAGGCGGCCGTAGGGCCCGTGCTCGGGGACGCCATCGCGGCACTCGGCCGCGCACACGATGATGCCGCCGGGCTTGACGATGCAGGCGGCCGCCGACATCCCCTTCACGGCCTGGTAGAGGTTCTGGTCCAGCGGGTAGCCGGAGTTGGTCGTGACGACGACATCGAACCGGCCGTCGACCGGACACATGGCCGTCTCCTTCACCCACGCGCAGGCCGCCGCGTGCTCGTCCAGCAGCGTGCCGGCAAAGACCCGCGTGATCGCCTGCTCGCGGTTGAGCGCCACGTCGAGCGCGAAGTGGACGCCGGTCACGGTGGCGATCTCACGCACGTCGTCGTGGATGGGATTGCCCTCGGTCACGCCCCACACGGCATTGGCATGGCCGATGTGACGCGCGTCGTGCAGCACGAGCGTCGTGGCCAGGCCAGCCAGCCCGGGGGCCACCATCTTGGGACCGCCGCTGAAGCCGGCGAAGAAGTGCGGCTCCACGAACCCGGTCGTGATGCGGACGTCGGCCTCGAGCCAGTGGCGATTCAGCCAGATCGGCACGCCGCTGGAGGTCGTGCCGGCGAACCCCAGCGAGGCGGCGTCGCGGGCGTCGTGGTCGACGATCCGGTAACGGGCCACGATCTCGGGCCCGAGCATGCGCGTCAGCTCGTCCGGCGTGCTGGCGCGATGGGTGCCAGTGGCCACGAGGATGGTCACGTCCTCGGCGCGGGTCTCGGTGAGAGCCGCGAAGATGGCCTCGAGCATGATCTGGCGCGGCTGCGCCCGGGTGATGTCGCACACCGAGAGGGCCACGCGCTGGCCGGCGGTGACCAGCGAGGCGAGCGGCGGCCCGGCCGTGGGGCGGCGCAGCGCCTCGGCCAGCGCCGCCGCCGGATCGGCCACGGCATGGACGTGACGCGGCGCCACGACCACCGTGCGATCGTCGGGGACGTCGACGAGAAGGCCGTCGCTGCCATAGTCGAGCTTGAGACGCATGGGCTATTGTGGGCCGCGCTGCCCGGGCAGCGCCATCGCCAGGAGCTCGACGGCGTGCGCGAACCCAGCCGCGTGTCCGGACGCCGCCAGCGCCGCCTGCATCTGCGTGAGGCAGCCGATGTTGCCGCTGACGACGAGCGTGGCGCCGGAAGCGGCGATGGCGGCCGCCTTCTGCCGGCCGAGCGACGCCGCCACCTGCGGCTGTTCGAGGTTGTAGAGCCCGGCCGAGCCGCAACACATCCCGCCGTCGGCGAGCGCGCTCAGGGTCAGCCCGTCGACCGCCTGCAGCAGCCGCCGCGGCGCGCTCGTGACCTGCTGCGCGTGGGCCAGGTGGCAGGCGTCCTGGTAGGCCGCGCGCAGCGGAGCGGCGAGGGCCAGCGGCGTGACCAGCCCGAGGGCATCGAGATACTCCAGCACGTCGAGCACGGGCGCGGCGCCGGTGTGGGTGTCCTTCATCGACGAGCCGCAGCCGGCCGCGGTGGCGAGCACGGCATCGACGTCGGCGGGGAACCGGCCGTGGTGCGCCGCCGCCAGCGCCGTGCCGCGGGCGTGGGCCCCGGCATGTCGTGCCAGCGCGCCGCAGCACCCCTGGTCCGGCGGCACCTCAACCTCGACGCCGTTGGCGCTCAGCACGCGGATGGCGGCCTCGGTGATGGCGGGCGCGAGCACGCTCTGGACGCAGCCCGTCATGAGCGCCACGCGGCCGCGGCGCACGCCGCGGGCCGGCGTCCGCGCCGGCACCGAGGTCGGCGCCGGCAGCGACGACGGCAGCAGATCGAGCATCGCGGCGAGCGACGCCGGGAGCACGGGTCGCAGCGGCCGGGCGGCACCGCCGGCGAGCGCGGCGGCCCGGAAGAGCGCCGGCGAGGCCATCACCGTCAGCAGGCCGCCGAGACGCAGCCGCTCGAACGTCGACCGCCGCTCCACCAGCGCCTCGCGCATCGGCTCGATGAGGTCGCGGTAACGGACGCCGGACGGGCAGGCGGTCTCGCAGGCCAGGCATCCCAGGCAGCGATCGAGATGGGGCGCCGCGTCGTCGAGGGCGAGTCCGCCTTCGAGCACTTCCTTCATCAGCACGATGCGGCCGCGCGGGGAGTCCATCTCTTCGCCGAGCACCTTGTAGGTGGGGCAGGCCGGCAGGCAGAAGCCGCAGTGCACGCACGACGACACCGCGGTGGCCATGGCGGCGCGGCGGGGATCCGGTGACGGGGGGATGCGATGGTGCATGACGGTGTCAGCGGAACCGGTCGTCGGGGTCGAGCGTGCGCCGCACGCGCTCGTAGAAGTCCGGCGCCTCGGTGACGCCGAGCCGGCGGCCGCAGGCGTCGCCGCGGACCACGGCGCCCCGCAGGCCGAGCATGCGGAAGGAGCGGTCGAGATCCTCGAGCGGCGAGGCGGCGTGGAGGTAGACGACGGCGCCGCCGACCGAGGCGCGACAGGCGCCGAGCGGGGCGAGGCCTTCCAGCACGCCGGCCAGACGCGACGGCGTCGTCGGCACCTTGACCGTGGGGGCGGACGCCGGCCAGGCCGCGAGCGATCGGGCCTGCCAGTGGCGCGCTTCCTCGTCGCCGCTCAGGCGCTCGGCCGGCAGTTCGAGGGCGGCCAGGGCACGGTCGACGCGCGCGTCCAGCGCATCCGCCGTCCCGGCGAGGCGAGCCGAGACCGCCGTCCCACGCCCATCGCTGTCGAGCGCGTCGAGGTCGAGCGCATCGAGATCCAGATTGGCCAGACGCAGCCGCTCGTGCGCCGCCGCGGCGTCGGCGCGGGAAGCCGGCCGCGCCACCAGCGTGCAGGTGCGCTCGGGCCGCGGGAAGACCTTGAAGCTCACGTCGGCGATGACGCCGAAACGGCCGGCGCTGCCGACGAGGCCATGGTGCGTGAGGAAGCCGGCGGCGTTCTTCACCACCTGGCCGCCGCTGGCGATGAGCCGCCCGCGCCCGTCGACGACCCGCGCACCGATCACGAAGTCGCGGACGCCGCCGTAGCGATAGCGGCCGGGCCCGCTCACGCCCGAGGCCACCATGCCGCCAACCGTGGAGCCCTCGAGTCCGAGCGGCGGGTCCCACGGCAGGTACTGCCCGTGCGCCGCCAGCGCCGCCGCCACCTCCGCCACCGGCGTGCCTGCCAGCGCCGTGACCACGCACTCCGCCGGGTCGTAGGCGGTGATGCCGGTGAGAGCGCGCAGGTCGAGCCGCGCCACGCTGCCGCCCTCGCCGTCGACGAAGCTTCGTTTGGAACGTCCGCCAGCGATGGCGAGCGGCGCCGGCGCGCTGTCCGCCACCGTCTGGACCAGGGCCTCGAGGGTGGACGGTGGCGACAGGCTCACGCCCGCGGCTCCAGCATCTTGCCGCGATTGGCGAGCCGGCGCCCGTCCACCTCGTGGCGCAGGCGCTCCATGAAGGCGATGTCCGCCGGACTGTACATCTCCGGCAGGAACGCCCGCTTTTCGAGCCCGACGCCATGCTCGCCGGTGATCGAACCGCCGAGACGGATGCACAGGCGGAGGATGTCGCCGGCCAGCGCCTCGGCGCGCGCCAGGGCGCCGGGTTCGCGGCCGTCGTAGAGGATGAGCGGATGCAGGTTGCCGTCGCCGGCGTGGAAGACGTTGGCCACCCGCAGCCCGTGCTGGCGCGACAACTGCTCGATGGCGACCAGCGCGTCGCCGAGCCGGGTCCGCGGCACCACGCCGTCCTGCACGATGAAGTCCGGGCTCAGGCGCCCGACGGCGGAGAAGGCGCACTTGCGGCCCTTCCAGATGAGCGCGCGTTCATCGGCGTTGGCGGCCACGCGCACATGAGTGGGCCCGGAGGCCGCGAGCACGGCGGCCAGCCGGGCGAGGTCGGCCTCGGCTTCGGCTTCGGCGCCTTCGAGTTCCACCAGCAGCACGGCCGCGGCTTCGGGCGGATAGCCGGCGTGCACGGCCGCCTCGGCCGCGTCCATGGCCAGGCGGTCCATGATCTCCATGGCGCCCGGCAGCAGGCCGGCCGCGATGATGCGGGTCACGGCGTCGCCGGCGGCCTGCAGCGAGGCGTAGCTGGCGAGCACCGTGCGATAGGCCTCCGGCCGGGGCAGCAGCCGCACCGTCACCGCGAGGGCCACGCCGAACAGTCCCTCGGAGCCGACGAACAGCCCGGTCAGATCGGGGCCGCTGTCCTCGACGCTGTCGCCGCCCAGGCGCACGACCGTGGCGTCCGGCAGCACCACCTCGAGTCCCAGCACGTGATTGGCGGTCATGCCGTGACGGAAGCAGTGCGCGCCGCCGGAGTTGAAGGCGACGTTGCCGCCGATCGTGCACACCGACTGGCTCGACGGATCCGGCGCGTAGTAGAGCCCGAAGGGCTCGGCGGCCGTCGAGATGTCGAGGTTGATGACGCCCGGCTCGACCACGGCGATGCGGTCGACCGGGTCGAGGCGGAGGATGCGGTTCATCCGGTTGAGGGCGATGACGATGCCGTCCTCGAGCGGCACCGACCCGCCCGAGAGGCTGGTGCCGGAGCCGCGCGCCACGAACGGCACGCCGGCGTCGTGACAGAGGCGCACCGTCTCGATGACCTCCTCGCGCGACTCGGCCAGGACCACGGCGCGCGGCCGGGCGCGGAACGCCGTCAGCGCGTCGCTCTCGTACGACGCGAGGGCGCTCGTGTGGGTGAGCAGACGATCGGCGGGATAGATGGCCGCCAGCGCGGTCAGCAGGTCGATCACGGGGCCGCCACCCGGGCCACGAGGGCCATCATCGGGTGATCCCTCAGCCCATCACGCGCCGGAGCGCGCTCATGGCCTCCTGCGCCCCGACGAACAGGAACAGCACCAGAATCGCGATCAGCAGCAGGTTCGTGGTCAGCGCGTTCTTCGGCACCGCCATGTCCGCCCAGGCGACGCGGTTGTTCAGGTAGAGCAGGGTGGCCGCCAGGAACGGCACGAACAGGCTGCCGATGACCGTGTAGGTCACGATGACGAGCAGCGGCGCCCCGGTGAAGGCCAGCGGCAGCGGCACCAGCGTGATGAAGACCAGGGCCAGTTGATACGGCCGGCTGGTGACCTTGGTGATCTCCTTGCGGGCGTCAATCGACAGGCCCTTCATCACGCCGAAGATGTCGGCGTAGAGGTAGGGCACGCTCTGCCACACGCCGAGCAGGGAGGCGAACACGGCCGCCCAGAAGCCGACGCCGTAGGCCCAGACGCCGAACGGCCCGAGGATGGTGCCGAGGAACGCCGCCATGCGCGGCACGGCTTCGGCGTCCTTGAGGGCGACGCCCGGCACGAAGAACGCCGTGTTGGCGATCAGCATGATCGAGATGCCGAAGATGGCCGTGAACACGTAGGCGATCGCGACGTCGCCGCGCACGTAGGAGAGAAACCCGGAGCCCCGCATGCCTTCTTCGCGCATCCAGTAGTTGTAGGACAGCATCGTGACCGAGCCGCCGATGCCGCCGATGAGCGACAGCACGTAGGTGCCGCTGCCGAGGGGAATCGTCGGCAGGACCAGCCCGGTGACCGCGCGGCCCGGGTCGCTCATGGCGAAGGCCGCGCACACCAGGATGCTGAAGCCCATGACGCCGACCAGCGTCTTCATCAGCTTCTCGAACTTGCCGTAGCCGCCGAGCCACACGAAGGCGAAGCCGACGAGGCTGTGCAGCACCGCGCCCCACGACTGCGGCACGGCGCCACCGGTGAGGTTGGTGAGCCCGAGCCCGCAGGCGTTGGTCAGGGCCGCGCTCACGGCCACCGTCCACAGCACGAGATAGACGCCGAAGATGAACTTGACCGACGCGTGCAGGTGTTCGGCCCAGCCTTCGATGACGGTCTGGCCCGTGGCCAGCTGCCAGCGGGCGATGCCCTCGCTCAGCACGAACTTGAAGAAGGCGCCGAGGACGATCGCCCATAGCAGCACCACGCCGTAGCGCGCGCCCCCCACCGTCGCCGATACGACGTCGCCGGAGCCGATGCCGGTGGCGGCCACGACGAGGCCCGGACCGGCGAGCTTGAGAAAACTGACAGAGGGCGCAGGCTTCGCGACAGACGTATTCGACACAGGGGACCCTTCCGGCGGGGGAAGACTATCAGAGAACCGCCGCCGCCGCGTGGGCGGCGCGGGTGACGACGGCGAGCGCGTCGGTGAACGCGTCCACGAAGCGGTCGACCTCGACGGGCGTGACCACCGTCGGCAAGACATAGAGCTGCCGCGTGGAGCTGAAGACGTCGCGGTTGGCGAGCGCCAGGTGCATCAGCTTCACGAGCCGCGGGTTGGCGGCCAGCGCCGCTTCGGGTGTGGCGACGGGCGGCGCCGTCAGGTGCAGCTGCATCAGCGAGCCGTAGCCGGTGACGACGGCGTCGAGGCCGCTGGCGGCGACGGCCGCGTTCAGGCGGGCGCGCAGCGTGTCGCCGGTGGCGTTCAGCGCGCTCACCGCCGCGTCGTCGAAGTGCTCCAGGGCGACCAGCCCGGCGGCCATCGTCGCGGCGTTGCCGTTGTAGGTGCCGGAGTGGGCGATGGCGCCCGGTTGCGACGGGTCGTAGGCCGCCATGACGTCGGCCCGTCCGCCGAAGGCGCCGACCGGCAGTCCGCCGCCGATGATCTTGCCGAAGCTCGTGAGGTCGGGCGTGACGTCCATCACCTGCTGCAGGCCGCCGGCCGCCAGCCGGAAAGTGATGACCTCATCGAGGATGAGCAGGACGCCGCATTCGGCCGTGA
This sequence comes from uncultured Acidobacteriota bacterium, assembly GCA_963807405.1. Taxonomy (GTDB): domain Bacteria; phylum Acidobacteriota; class Vicinamibacteria; order Vicinamibacterales; family UBA2999; genus CADEFD01. The sequence continues at coordinate 43,992 of CAWEBU010000006.1, forward strand.
CGGCCCGCAGGCCGGCCAGGAAGGCGCGGTCGGCGAGGATGGCTCCCGACCCCAGCATCGGTTCGACGATGACCGCGGCCAGGTGGTGGCGATGCTGGCGCACCATCGACGCCGTCCGGTCGAGGTCGTTGAACCCGCCGAGCAGCACCTCGCCCGCGACCCCGGCCGTGAGACCGGGCGGCACGGGCGCGGCACCGGTGCCGGTCGTGCTGGCCGCCACGTCGTGCGAGCCGTGGTAGCCGCCGGTCATCTTCAGGATGGCCGGCTTGCCGGTGAAGGCACGGGCCGCCCGGATGGCGCCCATGGTGGCTTCGGTGCCCGAGTTGCAGAAGCGCAGGCGCGCCACCGACGGCACGCGCCGCCCGAGCACCTCGGCCAGCCGCACCTGCAGCTCGTTGGCGGTGCCGTGCACGGTGCCGCGCGCCGTCTGCGCCGTGATGGCGGCGACGAGCGGCGGGAACGCGTGTCCGTGCAGGAGCGAGGTGAAGTTGTAGAGCGTGTCGAGATAGCGCCGGCCGTCGGCGTCGGTCAGCCAGCAGCCCTCGCCGTGCGACACGTAGAGCGGGTAGGGCGCGTGGAAGGTGCCGGTCCTGGTGTCGCCGCCCGGCAACACGTCGCGCGCCCTGGCATGCAGGGCCCGGGAGGCCGGCGTGCGGGCGAGGAAGGCGTCGAGCTCCCCGCGTTCGAGAGCCACCAGGTCATCCATGTCCGAGCATCCTACCCGCATCCCGTCCGGCCGGGCCCCTCCGAGGCGCCCCTGTCGCCGTCGCTATGCCGTTGACACCTGCAGACATCTGGCGATACTTCATGACAGCGCGTCGGCCGGCTGCGGTGGCCCCTCCGGCTGATACACGCACACGACGGCCACACGACTCTGGGAATGGAGAAGGTCATGACGAAACGACTGTCAGGTGCCGTGCTGCTCGTGCTCGTGGCCGCGACGCTGGGCGAGGCCCAGCAGGGGCTCGGCGGCCTGCGCGGCGTCATCACCGACGACCAGGGCGCCGTGCTGCCCGGCGTGACCGTGACCATCACCTCACCCAGCATGCTGGGACCGCAGGTGGACGTCACGAACGCCGGCGGAGAATACCGGGTGATCAACCTGCCTCCGGGCACGTTCACCCTGACGGCGGAGCTGACCGGCTTTGCGAACTCCAGGCGCGAGGGCATTCTGCTGCGGGCCGGCGCCACCTTCCAGGTCGACCTCACGATGCAGCTGAGCACCCTCCAGGAGACCATCACCGTCAGGGGCGACTCCCCGATGATCGAGGTCGACAAGGCCTCGAACGTCCTCAACATCGACGGCGAGTTCCAGCGGCTGATGCCGATCCAGGCCCGCCGCAACTACAGCGACTTCCTCGAGCTGACGCCGGGCGTCATCTCGCGCGGCTTCGACGACGGCAGCGGCCGGCAGGTCTACTTCGGGCACGCCACCGAGCACTTCGCGCACGTGCTGCAGCTCGAAGGCACCATCGCCAGCAACTATCACGACGCGCAGCTCACCTACGTCTCGATGGGCGCCGACATGGTGGCCGACACGCAGGTGAAGACGGGCGGCATCGATGCCGCCGAGCCGATGGGCGTGGGCCTCGTGATGAACATCATCACCAAGAGCGGCGGCAACGACTTCCGCGGCAGCGTCGCCGGCGGCTATCAGCCCTACAACTGGAACGGCAACAACATCGACAACTGCACGAGCGCGCCCGGCTGCAAGCCGGGCCGCGGCGGCACGCCGACGACCGCGTACGTGCGCCAGTTCGACGGCGCTCTCGGGGGCCCGATCATGCGGGACAAGGCATGGTTCTTCGCCGCGCTGCGCCGTGGGCTGTCGTCGAGCGGCATCAGCCGGACGGCGTCCGAGGTGGCCCGCATCCAGGAGTTCAAGCCGGGCGCGCCGTTGTTCGACAACGACAGCGAGAGCTGGCAGCCGTTCGTCAAGGTCACGACGCGGGTCGGCCGGCACGACCTCCAGGCCTTCTACCAGCGCGATCGCCTGCTGCTGACCGGCAACCGCGAATACAACTACGAAGAGATCGCGGCCCAGTCCACCGGCGGGCCCCTCTATGCCGCCAAGGCCACCTCGGTGTGGGGCAACAGCGTCACGACCTCGGTGACGGCGTCCTACAACGGCAAGGGCGGATCGGACGCCAGCACCTTCCAGGCGCTCGGCCTGAGCGGCCCGCAGATCATCATTCACAACAGCGCCTTCGCCTCCGGTGCGACGATGCAGGGCGAAGGCCGCATCCTCGAAGGTGGCAACCTCCAGAGCTACGCCTATCAGCCGGCGTCGCAGGTCATCATCCGGGCCGATCTCACGTACTTCAAGGACGGCTGGTTCGGGAACCACCAGTTCCAGACCGGCATCTTCGCGGCGCCGCGCAACCGCTACGACCAGGAGACCAACTACGTCAACGGCGGATTCGTGCTCGAAGAACAGCGGCTGCGCGTGCCGGGCGACGTCGCGAGCGGCACCATTCCGTTCCGCCGTCGCTACTTCGAGCCGACCTCGCTCACCACCCGTCAGGCGCAGGACCGCGACATCGGCATCTACGTCCAGGATTCATGGCGGCCGACGGGACGCCTGAGCCTGAACCTCGGCGTACGCGCCGACTTCGTCCGTCGCTACGACAACGTCTTCAAGATCGAGCGCCAGAACAGCCTGGAGATCGGGCCGCGCTTCGGCTTCTCGTACCAGCTGACGAAAGACGCGCGCACCATCCTGCGCGGTAGCGCCGTGCGGGTACACGAGCAGGTGATGGGCCGCGACGCCATCACGACCTTCGGGGCCGACAGCGCGGCCGCCGAGCGTAACGAGTACGACTTCGATGGCGACGGCCGGTTCGAGACCGTGATCGCCAATCCCGCCCGCACTTCGACGCTGGCCGACTACGAGTTCGCCGACGGCCTCAACCAGCCGTTCGTCGACGAGTTCATCCTCGGCCTGCGGCGCCAGTTCCCGCTGCAGCTCAGCCTGGACGTCGCCGGCATCTGGCGCAGCTATCAGGACAACTGGGCGCGGGTCGACGTCAACGGCATCTATCCGAGCGGCCCCAACCAGCCCTTCGGCGGTTTCGGGCTGGTCGATCCCACGCGCGGCGTGGTGTTCCAGCAGCAGAACAACAAGTGGAGCACGCTCGAGTACCGCGCCATCGAAGTGACGGTGGCCAAGAACATGTCGCACAACTTCCAGTTGATGGCGGGCATCAACCGGCAGTGGCAGCACTTCGGAGGGACGTGGAACCCGACCGATCCCGGCCCGGTTCATCCAGCCGGACACCTTCCCGAGCAACACGCTCATCTACATGCCGCGCGGCAACAACGAAGAGAACAGCCTGCCGATTGCCACCGGCACCACGGTCCACACCTACGGGCCGACGTGGCAGAAGTACTCGATGCGCTTCGGCGGCACCTACATCCTGCCGTGGAACGTGACCCTCGGCGGCAGCTTCACGATCCTGGCCGGGCCGTGGTCTGGCCCGATCGTCACGCAGCTGCCGGTCGGCGATCCGCAGCTCGCGGTGTTCGGTCCGACCACCGTGCGCCTGCCAAACGGCACCTCGCAGAGCAATCCGCTGTCGACGCGCATGCGCTTCGTCAACCCGACGCGCGGCGAGGGCCAGGTGCAGGCGCCGGCCATCAAGACGCTCGGCATCACGCTCAACAAGGCGGTCAAGCTCGGCGGCTCGCGGGAAGTCGTGGCCGGCGTCTCGATCTTCAACGCGCTCAACGCCGGCAACTACTCGCAGTACAACTACAGCGGCGCCAACGAGGTGTTCAACACCGCGAACTACCTGCAGTTCCGCAACCAGCAGGCCGCGCGGGCGGCGCAGGCGACGCTGCTCGTGCGGTTCTGAGGACCGGGTGCGGCCGCGCCTGGGTGGCGCGGCCGGTCGCCCTCACACGGGTGGGGCGACCGACGGCGCCCTCGACGCGGGCCTAGTCGTCGTGGCTCAGCTCGTACTCGCGCTGCTCGCGGTTCTTGTCCGACTGCTGGACCTTGTCGCGACGTTGCGCGGCGCGCATCGCCAGACCGTGGGTCGACTCGGACTTGATGGCGGGCAGCGAGAGCAGCTTGGTGAGTACGGTGCCGGCGCACTTCGGACACGCGGGAGTGTCGCCGGTGCGGACCAGCGTCTCGAACTCGTGGCGGCAGGCGTTGCAGGAATATTCGAAAATGGGCACGGCGTGACCCTCGCAGGGAACCAACGCCGAGGATAGCACGGGCTCGCCGCCAGGGCGGGCGCGAGCTCTGTCGTCGACGGCCTCAGAACGTCCAGCGCAGGGCCAGGCCGGGCCGCACGCTCATACCGCCGTCGCGGACGTAGGCGCGCACCTGCGGCACGATGGCGGCGTGCTCGGTGAGCGCCACGGCCACATCGGCGCCCACGACCGCCACCGCGTCGTAGGTCGAGTTCGAGTTCGACGGCAGCGGGTATATCGACGCGAAGCTGCGCGCGATCCTGAAGTCGTAGTCGGTCGTGACATCGGTATTGATGATCCCGAGACCCCCCAGCACTTCGATCGACGCGCGTCCGGCCGTGACGTGGTATCCGAGCAGCGCGAAACCGGCCGACGTGCTGCGCCTGGTCTCCGAATTGGCCGGCACCGTGGAGGGCAGCAGGTCGACCGGTAGCGCCAGCACGGCGAGGATGTGGGGCGGATAGAAGGGATACGAGTAGTCGAGCGATTGCCGCAGCGTGTCGGTCAGCGACCACTCGAAGCGGGCCGAGACCTTCTCGGTCAGGTGCACGCCGAGCCCGAGGGCGCCGCCGGCCACCGTGCCCCCGAGGTCGCCGGCGGGCTGGCCCAGGCCGCCGAAGGTCGGCTCTTTTTCGATTGCCGCGAAGGCGGCGGCGCTGATGAAGACGGTACCGCTCGACGGCTGGGCGGTGGCCATGAGAGTGGAGGCAGCGAGCAGGACGGGGACGAGCGAGGCGACTCTGCGCATGACTGGGGATCCTCTGGGGGCAGGCCCTATAGAAATAGCACGTCGCTTACTTCGGCAGCTCGAACCGGACGTCTTTGAGCGCGTCGGCGCTGCCGACGAGCTCACTCGAGCCGGCCGGATACGTGTTGAACTTCAGGATGAACGCGATGATGTCGGCCGTGGCCTGCGGGCTGAGCGAGCCGGGGCTGCCCGGCGGCATCGAGATGCGGACGCGGTCGAACAGATCGCCGACCGTGGTGCCGTTCCAGTTGCCGAGGAACTCCATGCCCGCGAGTCCGGGCGCGGCGCCATCGCCGGCCAGGCCGGCGCCGTGGCAGGAGCCGCAGTCCTTCTGATACGCCTCCTCGCCGCGGGTGGCCTGGACCGCCGTGTAGGCGCCGTCGTTCACGCTCTTCGGCTGGGCGGCCTGGGGCGTGGCGGTGACGAGCAGCAGCCAGGCAGCCGGCAGCGCAAGGAATCCGAGCTCCGCACCCTTCATGGCGTTCCCTCGAACCTAGCGTAATCGATCCATTCGAGCGGTCGCGCCGCTGCGCCGGGTCAGACGTGCTGGTCGAAGAGCACGGGATTGCCGTCGGGATCGACCACGACGAAGCTGGCCGGCCCCGAGGTCGACTCATCGGCCTCGGTGGCCAGGGTCAGTCCCGCGGCCTTCAACTGCCGTTGCAGCTCCCGCACGTCCGTGAAGCCCGGCACCGGCCGTGCGTCGGCGTCCCACCCCGGGTTGAAGGTCAGGATGTTCTTCTCGAACATGCCCTGGAACAAGCCGATGAGATGCGCGCCGTTCTTCATGATGAGCCAGCGCTCGCCGTCGCCGCCGAAGGCGGTGAAGCCCAGCGTCTGGTAGAAGGCCTTGGAGGCCTGGAGATCCTTCACCGCCAGGCTGATCGAGAACGCGCCGAGTTGCATGTCGAGCCTCCCTGTACGAGAAAAACGGCGGCAGCCGTGAAGCTGCCGCCGTTCAAGGCGCTTGAAAGCGCGGTGCTTAGTTGCCGCTCGTCTTCGGCCAGGGCACGCCCTGCTTCTTCGCGGTCACCGGGCCTTCGCCCTTGAACACGAACTTCTGCAGGCGCTTGCCGGTGTAGGTCTCGGTCGTGTAGATGTTGCCCTTCGAGTCGGTGGCGATGCTGTGCACGCCGAGGAACATGCCCGGGCTGACGGCCGCCGTAGCCGAAGTTGGTCAGCTCGGTCATCGACTTGCGGTCGAAGATGCGCACGTGCTCGTTCACGCCGTCGGCCATGTAGATGTACTTCTGGCCGGCGTCCTTCGAGAAGGCGATGTCCCACACCGAGCCGTCGGCCAGGGTGGTCGGTTCGACGAAGTGCTCGCTGACGAACTTGCCGTCCTTCGTGAACACCTGCACGCGGTCGTTCGGGCGGTCGCACACGTAGACCATGCCGTCGGTCGACATCTCCGCGCAGTGCACCGGGTTGCGGAACTGCTGGGCGGGCGGCTCGCCGGGAATGTAACGGCCGAGCGCCTCGTCCGTCGGCGGCTTGCCGTAGGCGCCCCACATGCGCTTGATCTTGCCGCTGTCGAGGTCGATGACGGCGACGCGGTGGTTCAGGTAGCCGTCGGCGACGTAGCCCTCGTTGGCCTTGGGGTCGACGAACATCTTGGCGACGCGGCCGAAGTTGTTCATGTCCTGGCTGTTGGCGATGTAGTTCGGCTTCTCGGGCGTCGACTTCGGGTCGCGCCGGGCGCCGGCCTTGCCGAACTGCGCCACGAACTTGCCGTCGCGGGTGAACTTCAGCAGGTGCGAGTCGTTGCCGCCGTTGCCGCCGATCCACACGAAGCCCTTGTGATCCACGACGATGCCGTGGTTCGACTCCGGCCATTCGTAGGCCGCGCCTTCCTTCCGGCCGCCCCACGAGCCGACCAGGTTGCCGGCGGCGTCGAACTCGAGCACCGGCGGCGCCGGATCGCAGCACTCGCCGACGCGCGGCGAGCCCGGGGTGACGACCGCGAGTTCGGTCCGGTCGAGACCGGCCGTGCCAGGGTCGTTGCCGCGGTGAATGACCCACACGTGGTCACGGTCGTCGACCGTGAGGCCGATCGTCTGTCCCATCACCCAGTTGTTGGGCATGGGCTTCGGCCACAGCGGGTCCACTTCGAAGCGCGGCGCGACGGCACCCGCCTGGGCCTCGACGACGGCGCGCTGCTCCATCCACGATGCGCTCACGCCGAGCGCGAGCGCCAGCGCGAAGAGCGCGCCGCCAACTCTGACCTTGCGCGACCGAATAACACGACTCATGGTGCCTCCACGACAGGGGCCCGCTACGCGCGGGCAACCCGAAACCCGGCGAGTATACACGGTTCGCGCGGCGGCAGCCCCGGAATCCCGGGCCTCGCGCTGCCGGCCTTGCCAGACCGGGGCCCTCCTCGGTAGGCTCCGGGCGTGAATCGCACGCTGGCGCTCGCGCTGGTGGGCTGCCTGCTGGTCGCCGCCCGGCCCGCCGCCCACGAAATCCCCAACGAAGTCACCGTCCAGACGTTCCTGAAGCCCGAAGGGCAGCGCCTCGTCTTCCTCGTGCGGGCGCCCCTCGAGGCGATGCGCGACATGGACGTGCCGACCCGTCCCAACGGCTTCCTCGACCTGAGCCGGCTCGGGCCCACGCTCGAGGATGCCGCCACGCTGTGGATCGGGGACTTCGTCGAGGTCTACGAGAACGGCCAGCCGCTGCCCAGGCCCACGGTGGTCGCGGCGCGGGTGTCGCTGCCGTCGGACAAGTCGTTCGCCAGCTACGAGCAGGCGGTGGCCAGCTTCGCGGCCCCGGCCCTGCCCACGGACACGGACCTCTACTGGCAGGACGGCCTGCTCGACGTCCGCTTCGAGTTCCCGATCCAGTCGGACCAGTCCCGCTTCGCCATCCAGCCCGGCCTGACCCGGCTGGGCCTGCGGGTCAACGTCGTGCTGCGGCTGCTCGCACCCGGCAGCCAGGAGCGCGTCTTCGACGTCCACGGCGAGACCGGCATCGTGCGAGCTCGACCCGCGCTGGTACCAGGCGGCGTTGCGCTTCACGAAGGACGGGTTCTTCCACATCCTCGACGGCATCGACCACCTGCTGTTCCTGCTGTGCCTGGTGATCCCGTTCCGCCGGCTGCGGCCCCTGGTGGCGGTGGTCACGGCGTTCACGGTGGCGCACTCGATCACGCTCATCGCCTCGGCGTTCGACATGGCGCCGAGCGCCCTGTGGTTCCCGCCCCTCATCGAGACGCTGATTGCCGCCTCGATCGTCTACATGGCGCTCGAGAACATCACCGGCGCCCGCCTCGGACGGCGCTGGACCGTGACGTTCGGCTTCGGCCTGGTGCACGGGTTCGGCTTCTCGTTCGCGCTGCGCGAGTCGCTGCAGTTCGCCGGCAGCCATCTCGTCACGTCGCTCCTGGCCTTCAACGTCGGCGTCGAGCTCGGGCCAGTTGCTGGTGCTGCTCGTGACGCTGCCGGTGCTGTCGTTCGTGTTCGCGCGGCTGGTCGACGAACGCGTCGGCACGATCCTGCTGTCGGCGCTGGTCGCGCACACGGCCTGGCATTGGCTGGCCGAGCGCTGGCAGGTGCTGGCGATGTTCCCGCTCACCTGGCCGGTCGTCGACGCGGCGTTCGTGGCGGCGCTGCTGCGCTGGGCGATGCTCGGCGTGCTCGCCATACTGGCCGCCTGGATCGTGCGTCCGCTCGTGGGCCGCGAGCCGAAGCCGGGACCGTCACCCTCCCACCGGCCCGCCGCCTGAGGAGGCGGCAGGCGAGGGCTGCCAGATGAGGCAGGTGGTCGTGGCGTGGGCGAGCAGCCGGCCGGCAGCGTCTTCAAGCCGCCCCTCGGCCATCGCGGTGCGGCGTCCGCGGTGCAGCAGCCGGCCGATGCCGCGCAGGGGCCCGGTGGCGACGGTGATGGGCTTGAGGTAGTTCACCTTGATCTCGACGGTCGTGTAAGTGGAGCCGGCCTCCACGGTCGAGTAGACGGCGCAGCCCATCGCCGAGTCGAGCACCGTGGCGGCGAACCCGCCGTGCGCATGCCCGGCTGGGTTGTAGTGATACTCGGCCGGCGTCACCGCGAAGACGGCCAGACCCTCGGCCACCTCGACCAGGTCGTAGCCGAGCAGGCTCGCCAGCGGTCCGGGCGGCAGCTCGCCGGCGACGACTTTCTTCAGGATCTCGAGGCCCGGTCCGCTCGAGGCGCGCCAGGCGTGCTCGGCGGGATCGGCCCAGGTGACCGTGCGGCTGCGGGTCGAATCGTTCATGCGCAGACGAGTATCACACCGGACGGACGTCTCGGGGCCGCTGCGGCCGGCGCGTCAATCGAGTGTGATGGCCCAGCCGATGCCGACCTTGAGCCGCTGCGTGCTGCCCGACCCCAGGCGTACTTCGGTGAAGAAGCCGCTGTCGTGACCGAACCCGACGAGCGAATGGAAGCCGACGCCGGTGTCCTTGAAATCGAACTCGGGAATGCGCGTGATGACGACCGAGGGGCCGCCGCCGGCAATCAGCGTCCAGCCGTTGGCGCCGAGCGGATAGCCGTAGACGAAGTCCACGTTGATGGTCGCGATGCGGAGCCCGTCGCCGGTGCCGCCGTCGATGCCGGGCCGCAGCCGGATGCCGCGGCCGATGTCGTCGGTCTGGAAGAACACCCCGCCGAAGACCTGCTCGGGATCCACCGCCACGCCGCCGTGAAAGCCGATCGCGGCCTGTGCCGCCGCCGACGACGGCGCGGCGGCGCCGATCGCCAGCGCGGCCAGGATCGGGACCAGCGCCCGCGTCCATCCCTGACCTACCTTCGACGCGATGCCGGTGCCGTGCTGTCCTCGCAAGTGGACCATGCGAACCCTCCGCGCCCGTGCCTTCAAGTTGCGTTCCACCGGCGGGCCGGGCCGGTTCAGGGGAAGATAGTCGCATGAACTCAGGCGGCGCACTCCCCGGCGCCAGGCCGGTCACGTTCCTCTACGAGGACGCGGCGCTGGCCATCGTCGACAAACCGCCGGGCATGACGGTGATTCCCGGCGCCGGCGCGGCCGAGGCCGCGAACCTGCGCGACCAGGTGGCCGCGGCGCTCGGCACGCGCGTCTGGGTGGTGCACCGGAGCGATCGCGACATGTCCGGCGTGCTCGCCTTCGCGCGGACGCCCGACGCGCATCGCGCGCTCTCGCGCGCCTTCGACGACGGTGGGGTCGTGATCCAGCATGCGGTCCTGGTCCACGGGCGGCCCGCGCTCGACACCGGCACCATCGAGGTCGCCCTGCACGAGGCGCGGAAGGGCAAGATGCGCCCGGCCCTTCCCGGTGAAGCGGGCGCTCGTCCGGCCGCGACCGACTACGCCATGACCCGCGCCTGGCATGACGGCGAGCAGCAGATCGCGGCCGTCACGGCCACGTCGCGCTCGGGACGGCACCATCAGCTTCGCGTGCACCTGCGCTCGATCGGCACGCCGCTCCTCGGTGATGCCCTCTACGGCCGCGCCGCCATCGCCGCGCTCACCGGCGTCCCGGTGCCGCGGCTGGCGGGACACGCCACCTCCATCGACGTGCCGCATCCGTCCGGCGGGCGGAGGGTCGTCGCCACGGCGCCCTGGCCAGGGGACCTGGCCGAGCTCACCACGTGGCTCGACGGCCACTGGACGCCCGGAGCCGCATCGTGATCGACGTCACCATCCCCCAGCGTGTCGTCGAGCGCCTCGCGCGCGCCTCCGACGCGCCGTTCTCGCTGTTCCCCGTGCCCTCGGACCTGGCCGACGGCGAGGTCGTGCGGCTGCGGTCGCACCGGTTGGCCACCGTGGGTCTGGCGGTGGTCGATCGCGCCGCGGCGTGCTTCCGGCTGATGGCGGCCGGCGAATGCGCCGCCCTCGACGAGGCGTGGGTCGACGCCCGCCTCGAAGCCGCCCGGTCGCTGCGCGTCGCGCATGGCCTCATCGCGCCCGACGGCGCCTACCGCCTCCTGAACGGCGCCGGCGACCGTGTGCCCGGGGTCGTGGCCGACGTCTACGGCCACTGGGCCGTCGTCTCGGCACAGACCGAGGCCGTGCTGCCGATGGCCCGGCTGGTGGCGCAGGGGATGATCGACCGGCGGCTTTCGCGCGGCGTCGTCGTCAAGCACCGCGCCCGCGGCCGTGCGGCGGCTGGCCCCGGCGTCGTCGACGTGCTCGGCGACGCGCCGCCCGAGCGGCTGATCGTCGCCGAAGGCCGGTGGCGGTTCGAAGTCCATCTCACGACCGGCGTGAATGTCGGCCTGTTCACCGACATGCGGGCCGAGCGCCTCCGGATCGCCAGCCTCGCCGCCGGGCGTCGCGTGCTGAACCTGTTCGCCTACACCGGTGCGCTGTCGGTGGCGGCGGCGGCCGGCGGCGCCGCGCAGGTCACGAGCGTGGACCTCTCGGAAGGCGTGCTCGCCTGGGCGCGCGACCACTTCACGTTGAACGGCCTGGACGCCGGCAAGCACGCCACCGTTGCCGCCGACGTCGCCGGCTACCTGGAGGAGGCCGCGAGCAACGGCGCGCGCTTCGACGTGGTGATGATCGATCCGCCCAGCTTCTCGGCCGCGCGCCAGGCCCCGTTCGCCATCGATCGCGACTATCCGCCGATCATCCGGGCGGCCTGCGATCTGCTCGCCCCCGGCGGGGACCTGTGGCTGGCCAGCAACACGCGCGGCTACTCGCTGGCCGGCGCCGTGCAGGTGGCCGTGCCGGCGGACCGGCAACCGCGCCTGGTCGCCGAAGGCGGACTGCCGCCCGACTATCCGACCGAGCTCTCGGATGCCGGCGCGCGCTATCTGCAGACCTGCCTGCTGCGCCTACTCTGAGCGCCGCCGGATCGCCGCCACCTTCTCCTCGAGTTCGCGCGCCATGCGATCGGTGTCGCGGCGGAACTCCTCGTGGAGCCGGGCCAGCCCCTCGACGTCCATGGCACTGGCGAGGCTGGCGTTGTGCATGATCTCCGCCTGCGCCCGCCGGGCGGCGTAGAGCTGCCGCACCTCGCCGATCTCCGCCTTCTGCGCGTCGCTGAGCGGCGCCTCGACGCTGCCGGCCTCGGCGTCCTTCTTCTTCAGGCGGGCCATGGCCAGCTCGTACGCGCTCTTCGGGGCTTCGTCGGTCATGCCGCATTCTAGACTGCCGGCGGCGGGGCAGTATCATCGGAGGATGAGCACCCCGCTCGACGAAGGCCAGGTGTATGCCCGCATCGGCGAGGACGGTTTCGCGCGCCTCGTGCGGGCCTTCTACGCCCAGGTGCCCGGCGATCCCATCCTCGGACCGATGTATCCCGCTGAGGACATGGAAGGCGCCGAGGTGCGGCTGCGAGACTTCCTCGTCGGCCGGTTCGGCGGCCCGCCCCGCTACATGGAGCAGCGCGGGCATCCACGGCTGCGGATGCGGCACATGCCGTTCGCCATCGACGTGGCCGGACGGAACCGCTGGGTCGAGCTCATGGAGCGGGCCCTGGCCGAGGCCGAGCTTCCCGCCGACGCGGTGGCCGTGCTGGCGCCGTTCTTCCACCACATGGCCTCGTTCATGATCAACCGCGCCTGAGGAACCCTCCGACATGACCCGTGTGCACATCGCCTCCGCCGGAGGCCCTTTTGCCCAGAGCATCCAGGTTCGCCACCACGACATCGTGTCCGACGAGGGGGCCGACGTGGGTGGAGAAGACCGCGGCCCGGCGCCCACCGAGCTGCTGCTCGGCGCGCTCGGGGCGTGCGTCGCCATGACCCTCAAGATGTACGCCGGCCGCAAGGGCTGGGAACTGGGCGAACTGACCGTCGACCTGTCCGGCTCGAACGACGGCGGCGTGTTCGTGGTCGAGCGCCGCCTGACCTATGGCGCGCCCCTGACCGACGAACAGCGCCAGCGCCTGGCCGAGATCGCCGGCCGCTGCCCGGTGTCGCGGCAGCTGACGGGCGCGGTCGAAATCCGCGAAATGGCCTGAGAATCCGGCCGCACGGACCGTCTGGCGGCCCGGAAAGACGAAAGATGACAGAAGAATACGCCTGAGGGCGGCGGCCCGGCGGCCCTTCAGTTAGAATCATCCCATCCCTTTTTTCGATAGCAACCCGAGGAGGCGCGCGGACATGTTCGAAACCAATCTGGATCGTCGGAGTTTCTTGCGCGGTTCGGCGCTCTTCGCCACCGCGATCGGCCTGACGGTTGCGGCCCCCGCCGCGGCGCTGGCCCAGCAGAAGCCCAACGAAGAGAAGAAGGATCCGTTCGCCAACGACGACAAGAAGAGCGGCGGCAGCTCGCAGAAGACCTACACCGACGAGGACGGCCGCGAGTACCGGATCTGCCCGCAGTGCGCCTACAACATGTACAAGCAGGGCCGCATGTGGGTGTGCGACAACTGCGGCTACAGCTACGTCGAGTAGCGACGCGACTGGCGGCTGCGGCCTAGCGGCTGGCGGCTGGAATCGAACTCACACGACGAGGGCCCGGTGGACATCCGCCGGGCCCTTTGTCGTTCGCGCGGCCCGGCCGCCCGACACCTCTAGCCGCTAGCCCCCAGCCGCTAGCCGCTAAGCTGATGTCCATGTCCATGTCGCTAGCCGGCCGAACCATCTTCATCACCGGGGCCAGCCGTGGCATCGGCCTCGCCATCGGCCTGCGCGCGGCGGCCGACGGCGCCAACGTGGTCGTCACCGGCAAGACGACCGAGCCGCACCCCAAGCTGCCGGGCACGATCTACACGGCGGCCGAGGCCATCGAGCGGGCCGGCGGGCAGGCGCTGCCGGTGGCCATGGACGTGCGCGAGGAGGGCCAGGTCAAGGCCGCGGTGAAGGCCACCCTGACGCGCTTCGGCGCCATCGACGTGCTGGTCAACAACGCCTCGGCGATCTACCTCACCGGCACGCTCGCGACCCCCATCCGCCGCTTCGATCTCATGCACCAGGTGAACACCCGGGGCACGTTCCTGGCCACGCAGCACTGTCTGCCGCATCTCGTGCAGAGCGCCAACCCGCACGTGCTCAACATCGCGCCGCCGCTCAACCTCAACCCGCGCTGGTTCGCGCCGCACGTGGCCTACACGATGGCGAAGTACGGCATGAGCCTGTGCGTGCTGGGGATGGCCGAGGAGTTCCGCGAGGCCGGCGTGGCGGTCAACGCGTTGTGGCCACGCACGGCCATCGACACGGCGGCCATCCGCCTGATTGCGGGCGAGGAGACACGGCAGCGCCGCACGCGCAAGGCGTCGATCATGGCCGATGCCGCCCACGCCATCCTCACGCGCCCGAGCCGGAGCTGCACCGGCCGCTTCCTGATCGACGACGAGGTGCTGGCCGAGGCCGGCGTGCGCGACCTGAGCTCCTACCTGCCGGACGGTGCGCGCGAAGACGATCTGATGCCGGACTTCTTCCTCGACTAGGCGGTACAGGACGAAGGCCCGGGATGGTGCCCGGGCCCTGGTCGGGAGCGATCGGATTCCGTCGCCTCGGTGCGCCGGCTCTAGAAGAACCCGGCGCCGGTCCAGCGGACGAACTCGTTGAAGAACGGACGGAAGTCCGGCGTGTGGCGGTCGGGACCCGAGATCCCGCCGACGCCGGTGCAGTGGCCGCCGAGGACGTCGACGGCGTAGGCGTCCGGCGAGCCTTCCGACGGACCCGCGCCGTAGTGATAGGCGATCTCGTCACCGGCCACGATCGACGGGATCCAGGCGCGCGTCGGCTTGGCGTTGTAGCCGAACCGCGTGTCGATCTGGCGCAGGCGGCTGACGATGTGGTTGATGTAGGGGTTCGGCTGCGTCTTGCGCGCCTCGAGCGGATCGCTGAAGGTGCCGGCGCGATCCGGGCAGGCCACGCTCGGTGACAGGTAGCCGAGGTTGCGGGCTTCCTCGGCGAACTGGGAGACGCGGCTCCGCACGTCGGGCATCGGCAGGCGCTCGCCGAGGGGCGGATCGGGCGTGCGCGCCGGCGTGCTGTTCGGCGCGGTGACGACCAGTTCGTTCGACGGCAGGCTCACGCCGCAGGCGTTGGCGGCGACGACGGTCACGTAGTAGGTGCCGGACGGAATGCCGAGCGACAGCGACAGGGTGGTGAGCGGCAGCTGAATCGGCGGATTCGGGTCGTTCGGCTGGAAGCTGGCGCGGACCGTGTAGGTGGTGGGCAGGCCGCCGTTGCCGGCGTTCCACATCAGGAACCCGTCGTTGCCGCGCACGATCTGGGTGAAGGTGGTCGGGGCGCCCGGGGCGTAGCAGCCGGCGCGCACCGGGACCAGGACCTCGTTGCTCGGCAGGCTCTCGACGGCGCCGTTCGCGGCGACGACGCGCACGAAGTAGTCGCCGGCGCCGACGCCGGCCGCCGAGAAGGCCGGGACGAGCTGCGGCAGCTTGCCGTAGGGATCGTTATTGGCCGGGAGCGGGATGCGGATGAACGGGTTGTTCGAGACGACGCCGGCCTCCACGATGTAGCCCGTCACCGTGCCCACGCCGTGCAGCCACTGCAGGCTGACGCCACCGCCCGGGCTCACCACGTACTGCAGGCCTGACGGGGCCCCCGGCGGCGCCTGACGCGCCCCCAGTCCCGGCATCCCGATCGCCATCGCCGCCAGCAGGGCAGCGCACATCGTCAACACACGAACCTGTCTCACGGGTCTCTCCTCGGAAGTGGCACGACGCCGATCAGTGCTGCGGTCGGCCCCCTCGGGGGCGGCGGCACGGCCGATGCCCAGAATACCGTGTCAGGAACGGTAGTTGCCAAACTGCAGGGCCACGCCGAAGTCGTGGTCGCGCAGCGCCGCCATGGCCGCCTGGAGATCGTCCTTCGACGCCGAGGAGACACGCAGCTGGTCGCCCTGGATGGCCGCCTGCACTTTCTTCAGCTTGGCCTCCTTGAGGTACTTGACGATCTCGCGCGCGGCCTCGCTCGGCACTCCCTGCTGCAACGTGATGACCTGGCGGTACGAACCGGCCGAGGCGGGCTCGGGATCGCCCGGCTTCATGTTCTTGACCGGGACGTTGCGGCGCACGAGCCGCGACTGCACCACTTCCCACACCGCCCCGAGCTTGAAGGCGTCCTCGGCGGTCAGGGTCAGCGTGCCGGCCTTCTGGTCCAGTTCGATGGTGGCCGTCGAGCCCTTGAAATCGTAGCGTTGCCCGATCTCCTTCTTCGCCTGGTTGACCGCGTTGTCCACTTCCTGGAGGTCGACATTGGACGTGATGTCGAACGAATTCGTCTGCGCCATGAGGGAATCGTAGCTGATTCGCGCATCGGCGGCGACCGCGGCGGCGGCGCCGCCGGCCGGGCGAGCGCGCCTATATACTCCGCATGTGTCCGCCCCCCCGCTCGTCCTCGTCGTCGACGACTACACGGAGGCCCGCGCGATGTACGGCGCCTGGCTGCAGGTTTCGGGCTACCGGGTGGCCGAAGCCGGCACCGCCGCCCAGGCGATCGCGCTGGCGCAGGCCGAGCCGCCGGCCGCCATCCTGATGGACCTGTCCCTCCCGGGCGTGGACGGCATCGAAGCGACGCGCCGTCTCAAGGCCGATCCGCGGACCCGCCACGTGCCGGTCCT
This sequence comes from uncultured Acidobacteriota bacterium, assembly GCA_963807405.1. Lineage (GTDB taxonomy): Bacteria > Acidobacteriota > Vicinamibacteria > Vicinamibacterales > UBA2999 > CADEFD01. Next base: position 60,418 of record CAWEBU010000006.1, read on the forward strand.
CGCCATCACCGGCCACGTCGAGGCGCACGTCGCCGACGCCGCCTCGGCGGCCGGGTGCGATGCCTTCATCGTGAAGCCCAGTCCGGCGCCCGAGGTCGTGCGGGCGATCGGCCGGCTCATCGACGCCGCGCTGGCGGCCGGGACCGGGCGATGAGCGGCGCCGGTGCCGTGCGCGCCGTGCGCATGCTGCGCCTCCAGGACGGCGCCGGCGAGGAGGCCGACGACTACGTCGCCGCCGAAGAGCCGCTCGAGGTGCGCGTCAACGGCGCGCCGTTCGCCGTCATCATGCGGACGCCGGGGCAGGACCTCCCGCTGGCCGCCGGCTTCCTGCTGGCCGAGGACGTCGTGCGCGAGGCCGGCGAGATCGCCGCCATCGAACGCTGCGACGACGTCGAGGACGAGGCCCGCGGCAACGTGCTGAATGTGACCGTCACCGGCGAGGCGGCCGCCCGCGTCACCGATCGCCTGGGTGAGCGCCGCCAGATCATCACGACCGCGGCCTGCGGCCTCTGCGGACGGCGCACCATCGACTCGATTCGGTCCCGCGTCTCCTCGGTCGGAGGGCGGTGGACGGTGCCGGCGGCCGTCATCTCGAGCCTGCCCTCGGCCCTGCGGGCCGCGCAGGCCGCCTTCGCGCAGACCGGCGGCATCCACGCGTCGGCCCTCTGCGATCGCGAGGGGCGCGTGCGGCTCGCCGCCGAGGACGTGGGCCGCCACAACGCGCTCGACAAGATCGTCGGGCGGGCGCTGCTCGACGGCCTGGTGCCGCTCGACGACACGCTGCTCATCGTGAGCGGCCGGTCGTCCTACGAACTCGTGCAGAAGGCGCTGCTGGCCGGCATCCCGCTGGTGGCCGGCGTCTCGGCGCCGTCGAGTCTGGCGGTCGACCTGGCGCGCGAGACTGGCATCACGCTCTGCGGGTTCGTGCGCGGCGGGTCGATGAACGTCTACACGCACCCGCACCGCATCGCCGTCGACGGCTAGGCCGGCGGCACCTGCGGCTGGCACTGCGGGCACCAGTAGACACGCCGTCCGCCGGGCCCGTCGGCATCCGATTCGATGGCCGTGCCGCAGCGCCGGCACGGCGCGGTCGTGCGCTGGTAGACCCACAGGCGCTCGTGCGGCGACAGCCGTCCCGTGGTGACGCGTCGTCCGGCGCCGGCCACCGTGTTGGCCCGCAACAGTGTCACCGCCCGTCGGACGAGGCCGGCCCGCACCTGCTCGGGCACATCGGCGGCGGCCGTGCGCGGGTGCACGCCGGACGAGGAACAACAACTCCGAGCGGAACACGTTGCCGAGGCCGGCCATCACCTGCTGGTCGAGCAGGACTTCGCCGATGGCGCGCGGCCCCTGGGCGGCCAGCCGGGCGACGACGGCCGCTTCGTCGAGCGCCGGATCGAGGAGGTCCGGACCGAGCCGGGCGATGGCCGCCAGGCGCGCCGGATGACTTACCGCAACCAGTTCGGCGTCGTAGACGTCGAAGGCCACCGCGATCCACGCCGCGGTGTCGATCTGCAGGCGCATCCGCCGCGCCGAACGCTGCCAGCGCTCGTTCGGCCGGTAGAGATGCCACGAGCCGTGCATCCGCATGTGCGTGCGCAGCAGCAGGCCGTCCGAAAAGGTGAGCACGAGGTGTTTGCCGAAGGCGGCGGCGCCTTCGATCGTCCGCCCGCGCACGGGATGGTGGCCGTCGACGGCCGCCACCTCCGCCAGTTCCGAACGGAAGCCCGTCACGAGCTGTCCGCCGAGCGCGGCGTCGAGCGCCGCCGCCGCGCGCGCGATGGTGTCGCCCTCAGGCATCGAACGCCTCGTCGTCGAGCGTGGGTGGTGTCGTCTCCGGGTCGGTCGCGGTCACCGCCGCCATCTCGCGGCGCGCCACCCGCAGTTGCAGCCCGCCCGAGGTGACGGCGAAGCCGGCATCGACCAGCGCTGCCGCGATCGGACTGGTATCCGCCGGCGCGGCGTTGACCTCGGCGATGAGCCAGCCGCGGCGTGCCTCGGGCGAGACGTGCGCCACGCGGACCAGCTCGCGGGCCAGGGCGCGCGCGTGCCGCCCGCGTTCGGGTTCCTCGGCCGGCAACGCCACCAGCAGCTGCCGGTTGCCGCGCGCGATCCACGCCGTGGCATGGCCGTCGACCAGCACCACCCGCGCGCCGGCGACGCGGCTGGCGCGCAGCGCCGGCTGGCCGTTCCACTCCGGCCAGTCGACCAGGGCGCCGTAGGGATTGGCGGGATCGGTGGCCGCGAGCGTGACGGCGCGTGGTTCGGGCGCCGGGTCGCGTTCCGCGCGCAGGCGGTCGAGGGCGCCGGGCTCGGCGAACTGCGCGCCGCCCAGGCCGGCCACGAAGTAGCCGCGCCGCACCCGTCCCGTGTCTTCGAGCCGGCGCAGCACGGCGTAGAGGGCGCTGAAGCCGCCCGGCACCGGATCGAGCGCCGTCACCTCACGCGTCACGATGCCGTGACGCGCCAGCATCTGCCGCGTCAGCGCCGCCGCGCGTGCCGTGGGATTGTCGGCTCCGGAGGTGTCGACGATCGACCAGCGCCCTTCGGCCGACGGCGGCAGCAGGCGGCGCGAGCGGAAGCGGTAGGTGCGCGGCATGCGGCGCTGGCGTTCCGGGCCGGCCACGTAGGCGCGCAGGGCGTGCAGCGAGTCGTTGGTGACGAGGCCCCGCCACACCAGACTCCACAGCGCCTCGACCGTCTCCTGCGGGAAGCCGCCGCCGGCCGCCTCGTGCACCGCGTTGAAGAACGACGCCCCCTGGCGAGTCAGCAGCGCCGCGATCCGCGTCTCGCGCTCGAGCAGGCCGTCGGCCGTCTCGCTCGGGCCGTTCAGCGGCGCCCGTTGATCGGCGAGGAACAGCCGGATGCGGCCATCGCGATCGCCCACCGGTTCGGCGCCGGTCCACACCACTTCGCCGGCGGCGACCAGCGTATCGAGGAGTGCGGGCGTGTAGTCGGCCACGCGGGCCGGCAGGATCTCGCGTTCGAGGACCGAGGCGAGGAGCGGCGCCCCCTGCAGCTGTTCGATCGTGTCGAGCAGCGCATCGAGGCCCGGCCGGGGAGACGCGATGCCGTGCCACGCCACGAGGAAGCGGCCGAGCACATCCGACGCCACCGGCTCGACGTCTTTCCGAAGCGCAGCCAGCGAGCGGCGGCGGAGGGTGGCGAGGACATCACGGTCGCACCACTCACGCCCGTGGCCTCCTGGACGGAACTCGCCCTCGACGACGCGACCGCTGGCGGCCAGCCGACGCAGCGTGATGTCGACGACGGAGATTCCGAGGCCGAAGCGCGCCGCCGCGTCGCCGGACGGGAAGGGCCCGTGCGTGCGCGCGTAGCGCCGCAGCAGGTCGCCGACCGCATCCGGCGCCGGCTCGAGCAGCGAGGCCGGCAGGCCCGGTGGCAGCGGGGTGCCGAGGCCGTCGCGATAGCGGGCCACGTCCTCGACCGCGACAAAGCGCGTCTCGCCGCCGAGGCGCAGGGGCACGGCGCGACGGGCCTTCACCAGCTCGTCGACGGCCGTGGCCGCCACGCCCGGCACGGCGCGACGGTCGATCTCGGCCGCCGAGAGATCGCCGAGCCGCAGCAGCAGGTCGTGGACGCCATCGGTCGATCGGGCGTGAAACCGCGCGTCGAGCTGCTGGAGATCGGTTTCGATGGCCGCCAGCGCCTCGACGTCGACGAGGCTGCGCAACTCGCCTTCGCCGATGAGCGCGGCCAGCTCGGCCTGGTCGACCGAGAGCGCGTGCGCCCGGCGCTCGGCCAGTGGGGCGTCGCCGTCGTAGAGGTAGTTGGCGACGTAGCCGAAGAGGAGCGAGGCGCCGAACGGCGACGGCGTCCGCGGCTCCGCCGTCACGACCCGCACGGTGCGGCTGCGCACCTTGGTCAGGAGGTCGACGAGCGCCGGCAGGTCGAACACGTCGCGCAGGCATTCGCGATACGACTCGAGCACGATCGGAAACGAGCCGAAGCGCGCCGCCACCGCCAGCAGGTCGGCCGCGCGCTTGCGCTGCTGCCAGAGCGGCGCCCGCTGGCCCGGCCGGCGGCGCGGCAGCAGCAGGGCGCGGCCGGCGGCCTCGCGGAACCGGGCCGCGAACATCGCCGTGCCGCCGAGGCGGGCGACGACGAGGGCGTCCACTTCTTCGGGATCGGGAATCAGCAGCGACGTGTCGAGCGGCTCGTCGCCGTCCGGCACCCGCACCACGAAGCCGTCGTCGGCCCACATCACGTCGGCGTCGAGACCGCGCTCGGCCTGCAGGCGCTCGGCGACGGCCATCGCCCACGGCGCGTGCACGCGGCTGCCGAACGGCGAGAGCACCGACAGGCGCCAGTCGCCGAGGTCGTCGGTGGTGCGCTCGACGACGATCGTGCGATCGTCGGGCACGGCGCCGACCGCGCGGCGCTGGTCGTCGAGGTACTCCAGCAGATTCACCGCCGCCGGCAGCGTGAGGCCATGCCGCTCGGTGAGCCGGGCCGTCGCCTCGGCGGGCGTGGCGGCGCCGAGTTCGCGCGTCATCCGGCCGATCGCGCGACCGAGCTCGACCGGGCGTCCGGGGCCCTCGCCCTTCCAGAACGGCATCTTGCCGGGCTCGCCGGGCGCCGGCGACACCAGCACGCGGTCGTGCGTGATCTGCTCGATGCGCCACGAGGAGGCGCCGAGCAGGAAGGTCTCGCCGGCGCGCGCCTCGAACACCATCTCCTCGTCGAGTTCGCCGACGCGCGCCTGGTCGCGGCTGCCGCTGGCCAGGAACACGCCGAACAGTCCGCGATCCGGGATGGTGCCGGCGTTGGCGATGACGACGCGCTTGGCGCCCTGGCGGGCGACGACCGTGCCATTGACGCGATCCCAGGTGACGCGCGGCCGCAGCTCCGCGAACTCGTCGGACGGGTAGCGGCCCGACAGCATGTCGAGCACGCCATCGAAGGCGCGGCGGTTGAGCGCGGCAAACGGCGCCGACTGGCGCACCAGGCAATAGAGGTCGTCGACGTCCCAGGCATCCATCGCCGCCGCGGCGACGATCTGCTGCGCCAGCACGTCGAGCGGGTTGCGCGGCACGCGCGACGGCTCGACATCGCCGGCCGTCATGGCGGCCGAGACGGCGGCCGAGGCCAGCAGGTCGCCGCGGAACTTCGGGAAGATCACGCCCTGGCTGGTGCCGCCCACCTGGTGGCCGGCGCGGCCGATGCGCTGCAGGCCGCTGGCCACCGACGGCGGCGTCTCGATCTGCACGACCAGGTCGATGGCGCCCATGTCGATGCCCAGTTCGAGCGACGACGTGGCGACCAGCGCCGGCAGGCGGCCGCTCTTGAGGAGGTCCTCGATCTCGGTGCGCTGCGCGCGGGCCAGCGAGCCGTGATGCGCCCGCACCAGCGTCTCGCCGGCCAGCTCGTTGAGCGCGGCGGCCAGGCGTTCGGCGAGACGACGGCTGTTGACGAAGAGCAGCGTCGAGCGGTGCGCCCGGACGAGCTCGACGAGGCGCGGGTGGAGCGACGTCCAGATCGTCTGCGCCGGCATGGCGCTGGCCGGCCCGCTGGCCGGCTCGGTGCGCTGGCCCACGGTGGCCATGTCGGCAATCGGCACGTCCACGGTGATGGCGAGCGTCTTCGGCACGCGTGCATCGACGATCGTGACCGGCCGCGCCGGCGGCGGCGCGTCGAGCGCGAACTCGGCGGCGAGCGCCGCTTCGGGCGACTGCTCGGCGCGCGCGGCCGATCCCGAGCGCGTGCGCGCCGGTTCGTGCCCGCCGAGGAAGGTGGCGATCTCCTCGAGGTTCTTCTGCGTCGCCGAGAGCCCGACGCGCTGGATGGGCCGGCCGGTCAGCGCGGCGAGCCGCTCGAGCGACAGCGCCAGGTGCGCGCCTCGTTTGGTCGAGACGAGCGCGTGGATCTCGTCGACGATGACGGTATCCACGGCCGCCAGACGTTCGCGCGCGTTCGAGGTGAGCAGCAGGAAGAGCGACTCAGGGGTCGTGATGAGGATGTCGGCCGGGGCGCGCTGGAACGCCGAGCGCTCGGCGGCCGGCGTGTCACCGGTGCGGATGGCGACGTTCGGCGCATGGAACGGCGTGCCGGCGGCGCCGGCCACGTGCGCGATACCGGAGAGCGGCGCCCGCAGATTGCGCTCGATGTCGACGGCGAGCGCCTTGAGCGGCGAAATGTAGAGCACGCGGCAGCGCGCGTCCTTGGCCGGCACCGGCGCGAACATCAGGCGGTCGAGGCACCACAGGAACGCCGTCAGGGTCTTGCCGGTGCCCGTCGGCGCCAGAATCAGCGCCGATTCACCGCGGGCGATGACCGGCCAGCCGAGCACCTGCGGCCGGGTCGGCGCCGCGAAGGAGGCCGCGAACCACGCCGCGACCGCGGGATGAAACTGTCGCAGCACGTCGGGACGCATCACCGCTATAATGGCTCGGATGTCCCTGCTGGTAACAACCGTGCCGGGAGTGGACGTCGAGAGGACGAACCAGACTCATGGGTGATGCCGCTGAAGGATTGATCGACGCCGACCTCCGCATTCAGGAGCGGATGGAAGAACTGGAGCAGGAGCGCCGCGCCTCCCGCAAGACCGGTCCGACGAAGGACCCCGTCAAGGTGCGCGAACTCGAATCGTGCCGGCTGGCGCAGATCGAGATGCGCCGTCAGCTCGAAACGGCGACGCACCCGGCGCGCCTCGAGCAGCTGAACGCCGCCGTGGCTGAGCTCGACCGTCGGATGCAAGCGCTGGCCTGATCGGCCGCTGAGCTCATCCGTTCGACACGCCGGCTGGCGTGTCCACACCGAACGGCGCGAGCAGCGCCGCCAGGTGCTCGTCTCCTTCTATCCGCAGGTGCGCCGGCAGCTCCACGTCCGGCACCGGCCGGTCCGCCGCCCGCGGCAGCAGCGCGCGATACGCCTCGGCCATGTGCCCGAGTGTGTGCCGCTCCTGCCAGGAGTGCCGTGCGGCCCGGCCGAGCTCGTCGCGTGTCATGGCGCTGCGAGCCAGCACCTCCAGGGCCTCCACGAGCGTACGGTGCTCGTCGAGGATCGGGATGCCGACCGCCACCGGCGCCGCTCCAGCCGGCCCAAGCGTGCGCCAGCCGCGCGGATCCACCACCGTCAGGTCCGGCTGGTGCGCCAGCTCGGTGACGATGGTGGCCCGTCCCGCCGCCATCGCCCGCCACCACGACGCCGACGTCTCGCCGTTCGACGGCCACCTGAGGCACGCGCAGATGTCGGTGGCCGCCAGATAGGCGCCGAGCTCCCGATCGTCCACGAACCCTGTCACGTGTACGCGTCCGGCCAGGCCGTGCGCGGCCGCATCCGCCATCACGTCGTAGTGCGCGGCCCGCGCGCCGACGACGAGCAGGTGCAGTTGGGGTGACCGTTCGGCCACGGCGGCCACGGCGGCCAGCAGTTCCGGCAGCCGTTTCTCCGGCGTGACCCCGCCGAAGGCGCCGACGATCACGGCCGCATCCGGCAGCGCGTGCCGGGCGCGGATGGCCGCCGCGGAGAGGGCCGGCGGCGGATTCGAGCGGATCAGCCACGCCCATCGGAATGGTCGCCACCTCGACGCCGAAGGCCTCGTGCAGACGGACGGCCAGCGCGGCGCTGTGCACGGCGGTCACTCGCGCCTGCGCCAGCACGAGCCGTACGAGCGGCCAGTGCGCATACAACGACCCGCCGAGGCCGGCCTCGAAGAGCAGGCCGAGATCGGGCGGCGCGTCCGGATGGTTGGCGGCGAACTCCGCCAGGTAGTCGTCCCGCCGCGGCTGCCAGCGTTCGAGCAGCGAGCGGGCCCGCGCCTGGTGCACCTGCGCGTCGTGCAGCACGACCAGACCCGGGTAGCGGAAGAGGTAGCCCCACATGTAGTCGTGGCATTGCGCGTTGCCGAGGTGGTAGATCGTCAGATCGTAGGGCTGACGCCGGTGCATCCAGACGAACTCCCGCGCGGCGACCACCCCGGGGGCGTCGCAGCCGGGCGGCTCGGAGAACACGTCCACGTGCAGGCCGTGCCCGCGCAGGAGCGGCAGCAGTTCGGCCGAGTAGGCGGCGATGCCGGATGTCGAGGGCGGCATCGGGCTGAACCAGGCCAGCCGCAACGGGGCCGCCGCGGTGTGGCGCTCGGAATCTCGCACGGCAGCGGGCCGGGCCTCGACGGGCGGGAGAATCATGTGGGAGAAGCCACCAGTAATCGTGCGTAGGGCGTTTGACTGTGCCCGGTGTCGTTGACTAACATCTACGCTCTTGCGAAATCCTTCACAAGCGGCGCGCTGGCGCGCCGGGGTCTAACGAGAGAGAACTATGGAAGGCTGGGGCGGTCTCGCCATCATGGTCGCGCTTGGCGTGGGCTTCGGAGCCCTCAACGTGGCCCTGTCCTACTTCGCGGGTCCGCGGCATCCTACACCCGAAAAGGAAGCGGCGTACGAGTGCGGCATGCCCCCGGTGGGCGATGCGCGCGAACGCCAGTCGGTCAAGTTCTACCTGATCGCCATGATCTTCCTGCTGTTCGACATCGAGGTCGCTTTCCTCGGTCCGTGGGCGATGGCGCTGCGCGACCTCGGCTGGCCCGGGCTTCGTCCAGATCGCCGTCTTCTTCTCGATTCTCGCCGTGGCGTTCACCTACGTCTGGCGCAAGGGTGTCCTCGACTGGGGCCCCGAATCGGATCCCGAGTACGTGCGCCCGCCCAAGCCCGGGCCGGCCGTGGTCAAGAGATACAACTATGGGACTGGAAACTGATCTCCCCGAGATTCCGGGTACTCACGACCACGCTCGAAAAGGTCGTGACCTGGAGCCGGCGCTCGGCCATCTGGCCGGTGACGTTCGGCCTCGCCTGCTGCGCCATCGAGATGATGGCGATGGCCTCGAGCCGCTATGACATCTCGCGCTTCGGCGCCGAGGTCTTCCGCGGGTCGCCGCGGCAGTCGGACCTGATGATCATCGCCGGCCGGCTGTCGCGCAAGATGGCGCCGGCCCTGCGCCGCATCTACGATCAGATGCCCGAGCCGAAGTGGGTGATCTCGATGGGCGCCTGCGCGTCGTGCGGCGGCGTGTTCGACAACTACGCGATCGTCCAGGGCTCCGATCAGGTGGTGCCCATCGACGTCTACATCCCGGGGTGCCCGCCGCGGCCGGAGTCGGTGCTCTACGGCATCGTGCAGCTGCAGAAGAAGATCGACGCCACGAGGCTGCGGGCGTCGTAATGGTGGACGTTCAGCCCATCCTCGACCAGCTCGCGGCGCTCGTGCCGGGCGCGGAGTTGTCGCCCGCCCCGGGCGCCGATGCCGCGGTCACGCCCGCGCTGTGGGTGTCAGCGGCCCACATCCTGCCGGTGTGCCAGGCCCTCGCCGTCACGCCCGGCCTCGAGTTCACCGCCTTCTCGAACGTCACCGCGGTCGACTATCATCCGCGGCGGCAGCCGCGCTTCGACGTCGTCTATCACGTGGTCTCGCCGCATCGGCGGACGCGGCTCCGCCTCAAGGTGCAGCTCGGGCTCGACGAGCCGATCGCCTCGGTCACGTCCGTGTGGGCGGGCGCCGGATGGTGCGAGCGCGAGGTCTACGACCTGTTCGGCATCGTCTTCGAGGGGCACGACGATCTGCGCCGCCTGATGATGACGGAAGACTGGGTCGGGCATCCGCTGCGCAAGGACTACCCGGTGCAGGTGCGGAAAGACGCCCAGACCTACATGCCGCTCCAGATCACGGCCGAGGAGTTCCGGGCCAACATGGAGCGCGACCGCTACTCGCGTACGCGTCCGAAGTAGGCATGGTCGCAGGCGAGACGGCGCGGCGGGCGCTCGTGGTCGAGACGCTCGAGCAGACCGCGCGGCTGCACCTGGCGCTGGCCGGCGGTCCGGCGGTCGAGGCGATCGCGCGGGCCGGCGAGGTCCTGGTGCGGGTGCTGGCGGCGGGTGGACAGGTACTGGTGTTCGGCAACGGGGGCAGCGCCGCCGATGCCCAGCACTTCGCAGCGGAACTGGTGGGGCGGTTCGAGCGGCGGCGGCGGGGATTCCCGGCCATCGCGCTCACGACCGACCCGAGTATCGTGACGGCCGTGGCGAACGACGACGGGTTCGAGACGGTCTTCGCGCGTCAGGTCGAAGCGCTCGGCCGCGCCGGCGACCTGGCGGTGGGGATCACGACGAGCGGCACCTCGCCGAACGTCGTGCGGGGACTCGAGACCGCGACGGCCCGGGGGCTGCGGACGCTCGCGCTCACGGGTAACGACGGCGGCGCGGCGGGACGGCTCGCCGAGGTGCATGTGAACGTGCCGGAGACGGTGACGGCGCGGGTGCAGGAAGCGCACGTGACGGTGCTGCACCTGCTCTGTGCCTTCGTCGACCGGGAAGTGGAAGGCTGAGGATGGCTGAACTGCGCACCGAAACGATGACCGTCAACATGGGGCCCCAGCACCCCAGCACGCACGGCGTGCTGCGGCTCGTGCTCGAGCTCGACGGCGAGACGGTCGTCTCCGTGTCCCCCACCATCGGCTTCCTGCATACCGGCATCGAGAAGACCGCCGAGCAGAAGAAGTGGCAGCAGGTGATCCCGCTCGTCGAGCGCATGGACTACCTGGGCGCGCAGTCGAACAGCTTCGCCTTCTGCCTGTCGGTCGAGAAGATGCTGGGGATGGAAATGCCGCAGCGCGTCAGGGACATCCGCGTCCTGATCGCGGAGCTGCAGCGCATCAGCAGCCACCTCGTGTGGTTCGGCACGCACGGCATGGAAATCGGCGCCATCACGGTGATGCTCTACGCATTCCGTGAGCGCGAGATCCTGATGAACCTGAACGAGATGCTGGCCGGGTTCCGCTTCTTCCCCAGCTACATCCGTGTCGGCGGCCTGCGCGATGACCTGCCGCGCGGCTTCAAGGAAGCCGTCACCGCCTTCATCGACCGCCTGCCGGGCAAGCTCGACGAATACGAGACGATGCTGACGAAGAACCCGATCTGGCTCGATCGGACGCGCGGCGTCGGCACCATCACGCTGGCCGACTGCTACCAGTACGGGCTGTTCGGGCCGATTGCGCGCGCCGCCGGCGGCGACTACGACGTGCGCCGGGCCTTCCCCTACTCGGGCTACGAGACCTACAAGTTCGACGTCATCGGCGCCAGCAACGGCGACGTCTACGACCGCTACATCACGCGCGTGGCCGAGATGCGCGAGAGCATCAAGATCATCCGCCAGGCGCTCGACCGCATCGAGCCGGTGGGGGAGTGGCAGGTCGCCGATCGCAAGGTGGCGCCGCCGCCGAAGGACGAGGTCTACACCGAGATGGAGGCGCTGATTCAGCACTTCCTGATCTACTCGCAGGGCTTCAACGTGCCGGCCGGCGACGCCTACGTGCCGATCGAGGGACCGCGCGGCGAGCACGGCTGCTACGTGGTCTCCGACGGCACCAACCGGCCGTGGCGGGTGCACATGCGGTCGCCGGGGCTGATGGCCAGTCAGGCACTGCACAAGTTCGTCGTGGGCGGCATGATCGCGGACGTCGTCGCGGTCATCGGGTCGCTCGATGTGGTCATGGGAGACGTGGATCGATGAGTTTCCATCCCGCGATGCCCTACGGCACCGAGCGCTGGCACCGGTCGGAGCGCCAGACGCTGCCGGAGGGCCCGGAGTTCGCTTTCACCGCCGAGCGGCGCGCCGAGTTCGAGCGCCTGGCCGCGCAGTATCCGCCCGAGCACCGGCGCTCGTCGGTGCTCTACGCCCTCTACCTGGTGCAGGACCAGCAGGGCTACATCAGCGCCAACTCGGCCCGGCACGTCGCCGAGGTGGTCGGCATCACGACTGCCGACGTCGAGGACGTCGTCAGCTACTACGTGATGTTCCACCGCAACCCGGTCGGCACCTACGTCCTGCAGGTGTGCACGACGCTGTCGTGCGCGCTGGCCGGGGCCGAGCGTGTCATCGAGCGGCTGGAGCAGGTGCTGGGCGTCAAGGCGGGGGAGATCGACCCGTCGGGCCTGTTCACCATCCAGCAGATGGAGTGCCTCGGCGCCTGCGACAAGGCGCCGGTGGTGATGGTCAACAACGTGCACTGGCACGAGTGCCTGCAGCCCGACGACGTGCCGGCGTTCCTCGACGGCATGCGCAAGGACGGCGTGAAGTCGCTCTCCGGCTGCCATCTCGACGTCGAGACCCGCAGCGACGCCGCCGGCAAGACCACCGTGCCGGTGCAGCCGGCCTCGGTCAACGGCTACGAGCCGGTGCTGACGAAGTACGCGTTCACGCCCGGCGGCGCCACGCTGCAGCACTACGAGCAGCACCAGGACGGCTACCAGGGCCTGAAGAAGGCGCTGGCCATGACGCCCGACCAGGTCATCGAGCAGGTCAAGGCCTCGGGCCTGCGCGGGCGCGGCGGCGCCGGCTTCCCGACCGGGCTCAAGTGGCAGTTCGTCGACAAGAAGTCGCCGAATCCCAAGTACATCGTCTGCAACGCGGACGAGAGCGAGCCCGGCACCTTCAAGGACCACCTGCTGATGGAGCGCAACCCCCATCTGCTGGTGGAGGGCTGCCTGATCGGCTGCCACGCCATCGGCTCGCACGCCGCCTACATCTACATCCGCGGCGAGTTCTACCATCTGTTCCCGGTCCTGCAGCAGGCCATCGACGATGCCCGTGCGGCCGGCTACGTCGGCAAGAACGTCCTCGGCAGCGGCTGGGACTGCGAGGTCTACCTGCACCGTGGCGCCGGCGCCTACGAGGCCGGCGAAGAGACGGCGCTGCTCGATTCGCTCGAGGGCAAGCGCGCGCAGCCGCGCTTCAAGCCGCCGTTCCCGGCCGTGGCCGGCCTGTGGGGCTGCCCGACCGCCGTCAACAACGTCGAGACGCTGTGCAACGCCCCGCTCATCATGACCCGCGGCGCCGAATGGTTCGCCGCCCTCGGTCCGGAGAAGAACGGCGGCCCGAAGCTGTTCTGCGTGAGCGGCCAGGTCAAGCGTCCGGGCGTGTTCGAGGCCCCGATGAAGGTGTCGCTGCGCGAGCTCATCGAGGACTACGCCGGCGGCATGCGCGACGGGCACACCATGAAGGCGGTGATTCCCGGCGGCTCGTCGGTGCCGATTCTGCTGCCCGACCAGATCGACATCCCGGCCAGCTTCGACGACGTGCAGCGGGCCGGTTCGCTGCTCGGCTCGGCCGCCATCATGGTGCTCGACGAGACGGTCGACATGGTGTGGCTGGCCGAGAACCTGCTGCACTTCTACCGTCACGAGTCGTGCGGCAAGTGCACGCCGTGCCGCGAAGGCACCGACTGGCTCTATCGCCTGCTGCACCGCATGCTGCACGGCGAAGGCTCGTCGCGGGACGTGGCGCTGCTGCAGAGCGTCGCCGACCAGATCAACGGCAAGACCCTGTGCGCGTTCGGTGATGCGGCGGCGACGCCGGTGCTGACGACGCTCAAATTGTTCAAGAACGAGTACGAGGTCTACGCGCGCGGCGAGCGTCCCGCGTCGGCCGACTACCGCGCCAGCCAGCCGGCCGGCGCGCACCACTAGCGCGCCGGAGCCGAGGCACTCACGCACATGCTCGACTTCCTCTCGTCCCTGTTCCGACCGCCCAACAACTGGTGGGTGGCCTACGCGGCCATCGTCGGCGTGGCCTTCTTCGCGCTGCAGATCAGCGCCGCGGTGATGGTCTACTTCGAGCGCAAGGTCGCTGCCTGGATGCAGCAGCGCTACGGTCCGACGCTGGTCGGCCCGAGCGGCACGCTGCAGCCGATCGCCGACGTCGTCAAGCTCATCTTCAAGGAGGAGCTGCGGCCCAAGGCGGCCGACGCGCTCCTCTTCACGCTGGCGCCGATCATCTCGGTGGCCACCTGCCTCATCGCCTTCGCGCCGGTGCCGTTCGGGGCCACGACGACCTTCTTCGGCTGGCTCGACGAGCCGGTCGCGCTGCAGATCGCCGACCTCAACGTCGGCGTGCTGGTGGTGTTCGCCGTGACCTCGGTCGGCGTCTACGGCATCGTGCTGGCCGGCTGGGCCAGCAACTCGAAGTACTCGCTGCTCGGCGGCCTGCGCAGCTCAGCGCAGATGATCAGCTACGAGCTGGCCATGGGCATGGCGCTGGCCACCGTCATCCTGCTCGCCGGCTCGATGTCCTTCCGCGAGATCGTCGACGCCCAGGAAGGCTACTTCGCCTACCTGGCGCTGCCGTCGATCGACATCCCCGACATCATCCCGCGCTGGAACGTGTTCGCCATGTTCCCGGGCGGGCTGATCGCCTTCCTGCTGTTCTTCACGGCCGGCGTGGCCGAGACCAACCGCGCCCCGTTCGACTTCCCGGAAGCCGAACAGGAGCTGGTCGCCGGCTACCACACGGAATACAGCTCGATGCGCTTCGCCATGTTCTTCATGGCCGAGTACATCAACATGGTCACGGTGTCGGCGGTGGCGGTCAACCTGTTCCTCGGCGGCTGGCATGGCCCGCTCATCGGGCCGGCCTACGGCTGGATCTGGTTCCTCCTGAAGCTGGCCGTGCTGCTCTTCATCTATCTGTGGCTGCGCTGGACGCTGCCGCGCGTGCGCTACGACCAGCTCATGTCGCTCGGCTGGAAAGTGCTGCTGCCGGTCGCCACTGTCAATCTGCTGGCCGTGGCCGCGGGGGTGATCGCCTTTGGCCTTTGATCTGATCGTCTTCTACGTCTTCGCCGCCATCACGGTGGCGGGAGCGCTGGCCGTCGTCGGACAGCGCAACCCGGTCTACAGCGTGATGGCGATCGTGGGCTCCTTCTGCGGGCTCGCCGGGCTCTACGTGCTGCTCGAGGCGCCCTTCGTCGCGGTCGTCCAGATCATCATCTACGCCGGCGCGATCCTCGTGCTGTTCCTGTTCACGGTGATGCTGCTCAACGCCGCCCGCGAGGACGGCGCCGAATGGGACCGCACCCACCCCTACTACCGCCCGGGCCCGACGCGGGTCGGCGCGGTGCTGGCCGTGCTGCTGCTCGGCCAGCTGGTGTGGGCCGTGACCCGCCTCGCCAGCACCGGCGGCATCGGTGAACAGCAGCCGGCGGCCTCGAGCGTGCGGCTGCTCGGCCGCGTGCTCTTCACCGACTACATGTTCGCCTTCGAAGTCACCTCGATTCTCATCGTCGCGGCGATGGTCGGCGCCGTCGTCCTGGCCGGAAGGAAGGGGAACTAGCCATGGTTCCCATCACTCATTACCTGGTCCTGTCGGGCATCCTGTTCGCCATCGGCACGACCGGCGTGTTCCTGCGCAAGAACGTCATCACCCTGCTGCTCTCGGTGGAGGTGATGCTGAATGCGGTCAACCTCTCGTTCGTGGCCTTCGGCCGGCAGTTCGGCACGGTCGACGGACAGATCATCACCTTCTTCGTCATGACGGTGGCCGCCGCCGAGGCCGCCGTCGGCCTGGCGATCGTCATCGCGCTCTTCCGCCATCGGGAATCGCTCAGTCCCGAGGCCTTCACGAACCTCAAGTGGTGACGCCGTGCTCGCGCTGATCCCGCTCCTTCCGTTCCTCGGCTTCCTGGTCAACGCCAGCGCCGGCCGTCGTCTGCCCCGGTCGCTGTCCGGCGGCCTGGCCTCGGCCGTCATGGTCGCCGCCTTCGGCATCGCCGTCGCGCAGGTGATGACGCTGGCCGGCCTGCCGGAGGGCAGCCGCGAAATCAACCAGACGGTCTTCACGTGGATGACCTCCGGTGACTTCACGCTCGACTTCAGCTTCCGCCTCGACCCGCTGTCGGCGGTGATGATCCTCGTCATCACCGGCATCGGCTCGCTCATCCACATCTACTCGACCGCCTACATGAGCGACGAGACGGACAGCGAGTTCGCGCGGTTCTTCTCCTACCTCAACCTGTTCGTGTTCTTCATGCTGCTGCTGGTGCTCGGCTCGAACTTCCTCGTGATGTTCGTGGGCTGGGAAGGGGTGGGCCTGTGCTCCTACCTCCTCATCGGCTTCTACTACGTGAAGAAGGCGGCCGGCGACGCCAGCAAGAAGGCCTTCATCGTCAACCGGGTCGGTGACTACGCCTTCATCATCGGCTCGCTGCTGGCGCTCGTGACCTTCGGCTCGCTCGACTTCCAGATCATCGCGGCCAAGGTCACGGCCATGGCGCCGGAAATGGCGTTCGGCACGCTCAGTCTGATCACGCTGCTGCTGTTCGTCGGGGCGACCGGCAAGTCGGCGCAGATTCCGCTCTACACCTGGCTCCCCGATGCCATGGAAGGCCCGACACCGGTGTCGGCCCTCATCCACGCGGCCACCATGGTCACGGCCGGCGTCTACATGATCGGCAGGAACGCCGTGCTGTTCGAGCACGCGCCGATCACGCTCGGGGTGATCGCCGTCATCGGCGCCGCCACGGCGCTGTTTGCCGGCACCATCGGCCTGGTGCAGAACGACATCAAACGGGTGCTGGCCTACTCGACGGTCTCCCAGCTCGGCTACATGTTCCTGGCCATGGGCGTCGGCGCGTTCGGCGCCGGCATCTTCCATCTCTACACGCACGCCTTCTTCAAGGCCTGCCTGTTCCTCGGCTCGGGCGCGGTCATCCACGCCCTGCACGGCGAGCAGGACATCCGCCACATGGGCGGCCTGAAGAAGGGCCTGCCGATCACCTACTGGACGTTCCTCGTCGCCTCGATCGCGATTGCCGGCGTGCCGGGTCTCGCGGGCTTCTTCTCGAAGGACGAGATCCTGTTCGAGACCTTCGCGCACGGCCACCAGGTGCTGTGGGTGGTCGGCGTCCTCACCTCGCTCCTGACGGCGACCTACATGTTCCGCCTGGTGTTCCTGACCTTCCACGGGGAGCGCCGCCTGGCGCCGGCCGGAGGCGGACACGGGGACCACGGCCACGACGCTCACGGCCACGACGCTCACGGACACGCCGCTCCCGGCCACGCGGCGCACGGTGCCCACGGCCACGACGCCCACGGGCATGGCGGCGGACACGGCCACGGCGGCCTCCACGACGCGCCGCCGGCGATGGCCCTCGCGCTCATCGTGCTGGCGGTCGGCTCGGTCGCGGCCGGCTACATCGGCGTGCCGCATGCGCTCGGCGGCCACAACACCCTCGGCGAGTGGCTGCGCCCGTCGTTTGCCGCCACGGCGTCGGCGCTGGCCGAATGCAACATTCCGGTCGCGCTACCGGGCGCTCCGGCGGGCATGACCATGGCGGAGTGCGCGCCCGGGGACGCGGTGCCGGCGATGGCCTCGTCGGTCCAGACCACCGGCGAGCTGGCGCTGCCGGCCGGCGCCCAGGCGGCCGACGCTCACGAGGCGCAGCCGGCGGGTGAACACGGCGCGGCCGCCGGGGAGGACCTGACGGCGCTCGAGCTGACGTTGATGGGCGTCTCTTCGCTCATCGCGTTCCTCGGCATCGGCCTGGCGGCCTTCCTGTGGCTGAAGAACCCGCACATTCCCGCCTCGATGGCGGCGCGGTTCCCGGGCCTCCACCGCCTGCTCCTCAACAAGTACTACGTCGACGAGATCTACGACGCGGCGATCGTCAACCCGATCAAGACGGCGTCGACCGAAGGCCTGTGGAAGGTCGCGGACGCCCGGATCATCGACGGCTTCGTGAACGTGACCGGCTACCTCGTGGCCGGGGTGAGCGCGGTGCTGCGGCTGTTCCAGACCGGATCGGTGCGCAGCTACGCGGCCTCCACGTTCGTGGGCGTCGTCGTGATTCTCGGTTACTACCTCTGGAGATAACGTGCCGATCCTGACGTTGCTCATCGCGCTGCCGGTCGTGGGCTCGCTGGCCCTGCTGGCAGTGCCCAATCGCGACGGCTCCAACGACCAGACCATGCGTCTCGGCGCGCTGGCCATCTCGCTCGTGACGCTGGTGGCGTCGCTCGTGCTGTGGGCCGGCTTCGACCCGTCGGCCGCGGCGGCCGACTTCCAGTTCGTCGAGCGCCATGCCTGGATTCCGACCTTCGGCATCGAGTACTCCCTCGGCCTCGACGGCATCAGCCTGATGCTGGTCGTGCTCACGACCTTCCTCACGCCGATCGCGCTGCTGTCCTCCTGGGAAGGCATCCACGAGCGGGTGAAGGAGTTCTCGATCTTCATGCTGGTGCTCGAGGCCGCCATGATCGGCGTCTTCGTCTCGCTGGACCTGTTCCTGTTCTACGTGTTCTGGGACATCGTCCTCATCCCGATGTATTTCCTGATCGGCATCTGGGGCTACGACCAGCGCCTCTACGCCTCGATCAAGTTCCTGCTCTACACGATGGCCGGCAGCGTCCTGATGCTGGTCGCCATCATCGGGACGGCGTGGCTGCACCAGCAGGCGACGGGGCAGTATTCGTTCGACCTGCTCAAGCTCTACGAGCTGCGCGTGCCCGACCACCTGCAGTACTGGTTCTTCCTGGCCTTCGCGCTGGCGTTCGTCATCAAGGTGCCGCTCTTCCCGTTCCACACCTGGCTGCCCGACGCGCACGTCCAGGCGCCCACGCCCGGCTCGGTGATCCTGGCCGGCGTGATGCTGAAGATGGGCGCCTACGGCCTGCTGCGCTTCGCCTTCCCGATGTTCCCCGAGGCGGCCCTGGCCTTCGCGCCGCTCCTGGCCACGCTGGCGGTCATCGCCATCGTCTACGGCGCACTGGTGGCCATGGTGCAGCCCGACATGAAGAAGCTGGTGGCCTACTCCTCGGTCAGCCACATGGGCTTCGTGGTGCTCGGCATCGCGGCCATGAACGTGCAGGGCGTGCAGGGCGCGTCCTACCAGATGCTCGCGCACGGCGTCAGCACGGGCGGCCTGTTCGCGGTGGTCGGCATGCTGTCGGACCGGCGCCACACGCGCCTCATCAGCGAGTTCGGCGGCCTCAAGGCCGTGATGCCGCGGCTGACCGCCGCCTTTCTCATCATCACCCTGGCCTCGGTCGGCCTGCCCGGCCTCAACGGCTTCATCGGCGAGTTCCTGATCCTGCTCGGGGCCTTCCGCTGGGAGCCGACCTTCATGGTGGTCGCCGGCCTCGGCGTGATTCTGTCGGCCGTCTACATGTTGTGGATGTTCCAGCGGGTGTTCTACGGCGAGATCACGCACGAGGAGAACCGGCACCTGCCGGACCTGAGTGTCCGCGAATGGGCCGTCATCGGGCCGCTGTGCGCGATGTCGATCCTGATGGGCGTGGCGCCCAACCTGTTCCTGGCCCCGATGGAACCGGCCGTCACGCGCATCGTCCAGCGCATCGAGGCGCGCGAACCGATGCGGGTCGACGCCGGTTGGCGTTCCTGGTTTGCCGGCCCCGTGGCGCCGGTCACGGCGCGCCGCGCCGGCGAGGGTCAGTAGGATGAGCACCAGCGCTTTTGACGCCGTCGTTCCGGTGCTGTGCGTGGCGCTCGCCGGCCTGTTCGCGATGCTGGCCGAGGCCTTCCGGGGCAAGGGCGAGAAGATGCCGATCGGCGGGCTGGCCATCATCGGCCTGCTCGGCGCCGGGGTCTCCTCGGTGCTCCTGTGGGACCGCAACGCGTCGAGTTTCGGCGTCGTGACGGCCGACAACTTCGCCCTGTTCGTCAACCTCGTGCTGGTCGCCGTCGGCGTCCTCACGGTCATCTTCTCCGCGGCGACACTCGAGCGTGACGGCCTGCCGGTGGGCGAGTTCTACGCCCTGATGCTGTTTGCCATCGTCGGCATGATGCTGATGGCGCAGTCGAACGACCTGCTGCTGATGTTCCTGGCGCTCGAGACCATGTCGATTGCGGTCTACGTGCTGACCGGCTTGCGCCGCGACCAGCCCAACGCCACCGAAGCGGCCTTCAAGTACTTCCTGCTCGGCGCCTTCTCCAGCTCGTTCTTCCTCTACGGCATCGCCTTCGTCTACGGCGTGACCGGGACGACCCATCTGGAACGGGCGGGAGCGGCCATCGCGGCGCAGTCGATGGCCGACAACCCGATGCTGCTCATCGGCGTCGGCCTGCTGATCGTCGGCTTCGCGTTCAAGGTGGCGGCCGTGCCGTTCCACATGTGGTCGCCCGACGCCTACGAAGGCGCGCCGACGGTCGTGACCGGCTTCATGTCGACGGGCGTCAAGGCGGCGGCGGTGGCAGCCTTCGCCCGCGTGTTCCTGGCCACGCTCGGCCCGCTGGTGGACGACTGGACACCGGTGCTGTGGGTCATCGCGGTGCTCACGATGGTGGTTGGCACCGTGGTCGGGGTGTCGCAGACGAGCATCAAGCGCATGCTCGCGTATTCGAGCATCGCCCACGCCGGCTACCTGCTCGTGGCGATCATCGCGGCCAACGACATCGGCAAGGCCTCGCTGCTGTTCTACCTCGCCTCGTATGCCGTCACCAACGTGGCCGCCTTCGGCGTCCTGGCGCTGCTCGGCTCGCGCGAGAGCGCCAACGACGAGCTGCGCGACTACGCCGGTCTGGCGCATTCGCACCCGGCGCTGGCGGCCCTGCTGACCGTGTTCCTGCTGTCGCTCGGCGGCTTCCCGCCGACCGCGGGCTTCATCGCCAAGTGGTACACCTTCAGCGCGGCGGTCACCGAGGGCTACTACGGCCTGGCCATCATCGGCATGCTGTCGAGCGTCGTCTCGGTCTACTTCTACCTGCGCATCGTGGTCATGATGTACATGACCGAGCGGGACGCACGCCCGGTGCCGCCGCCGGTGCCGCGGCTGGCGATGGCCGGCCTCGTGGCGTCGATGATCGCGGTCTTCTATCTCGGCGTGCTGCCGGCACGGGTGATCGCCTGGGCCGAGCAGTCGATCGCGACGATTTTTTGAGCCGTGGACCGGCCGCCGACGAGCGGCTAGCGGCTAGCGGCTAGCCGCGACAGGTAGGCATCGTCCTCGGGCGCGACCGTTCGCACGTCCAGCACCACCGCGTCGTCCTGGATGCGCGCGATGACCGGTGGCTCGAGGGTGCGCAGCCACGACTCCAGGCGATCGGCGCTCCAGCCCGGCCACGCCAGCGTCACGAGCGCGGTCGGGACGGTGACGCCGGGCGCGCTGCCGCCGCCGATGGCCGAGGCGCCGTCGATGACCGCCGACACCCAGCCGCCGCTTGCCAGTCCGTCGGCCAGCGCGCGGGCGCGCGCGACGATGCCGTCGAGCGGCGCGTGCAGCATGCGCAGCACCGGCACCGTCAGGTGCGCCCGGCCGGCGCGATGCTCGAGCAGCGTGCCTTCGAGGGCGGCGTAGGTCAGCTTGTCGACGCGCAGGGCCCGCATCAAGGGATGCTGGCGAAGGCGATCGACCAGGGCCCTGGCCCCGAGCACGATGCCGGCCTGCGGGCCGCCCAGCATCTTGTCGCCGCTGACCAGCACGAGATCCACCCCGGCGGCCAGCGACGCCTGGACGGTCGGCTCCCACGGCGAGGCCGGGTCGAGATTGCCGGCGCCGAGGTCCTCGACCACCGCCACGCCGGCCGCGTGCGCGGCGGCGACGACGGCGGCGAGCGCCGGCTGTTCGGTGAAGCCCTCGATCCGGAAGTTCGACGGGTGCACGCGCAGCACCATCGCGGTGGCTGGACCGAACGCCACCGTGAAGTCCGACAGCCGCGTGCGGTTGGTGGTGCCGACCTCGCGCAGCATCGCGCCCGACTGCGTCATCACGTCGGGCACGCGGAAGCCGCCGCCGATCTCGACCAGCTCCCCGCGCGAGATGAGCACCTCACGGCCCTTGGCGAGCGCGCCGAGCACGAGCAGCAGGGCCGCCGCGTTGTTGTTGACGACGACGGCGGCTTCGGCGCCGGTCAGCGCCGTGAGCAGGCCCTCGGCGTGCACGGCGCGCGAACCGCGCACGCCCCTGGTCACGTCGTACTCGAGCGTGGCGTAGCCGCCGGCCACACGGGCCACGCGCTCGAGCGCCCGGCTCGCCAGGGGCGCCCGGCCGAGGTTGGTGTGAATGACCACGCCGGTGGCGTTGACGACCGGACGCAGGGTGCCGCGCTCGGCCGCGGCGAGGGCGGTCCCGGCCAGCGAGACGATCGCCTCGGGCAGCGGCGACGGCGGTGTTGTCTTCGCCGGCCAGGGTCCGGCGCAACTGGCCGACGGCCGCCCGCAGGGCCGCCGTCGTGGCGTCGTGGCCGTGCGCGCCGACGAGGCCCCGGACGTCGGGACGTTGCAGCAGCTGGTCGATTGAGGGAAGTGCGCGAAAGTCCAAGGGACGCCGTCTTGCGAGGGGTGGCGGATCAGGATACCATCACCAACTCGGCGCCCGCGCGAGCGCCGCGTCCCGCCATGCCAGACTCACACGCTGCCACGCCCGTCGCCGTGCCGACGCCGACCAGTCGCCCGCTCGAGCGGTTCTGGCCGTACGTCGAGTTGACGGAGGCGCCGGCGCCGGACGAACTGGCGGCTCTCGATCCGGAGCTGCACGCCGCGCTGTTCGGGCCGCGCGATCTGCCGTTCTCGATCACCCTCGTCTTCCCCGACTTCGCGGGCGACGCCTTTGCGGACGCCCTGGCCCGGGCCCAGGCGGCCCCCGAGTATCGCGCCCTCGGCGCCGGCGCCGCCCGCCGCCATCGGGCGCGCTTCTTCAGCGCCGACGCCGCCGCGCTGCGCGAGCTGTACGGTCTCGTCGGCCATCTGCCCGCGTCCGAAGTGCTCATCGACGACCGGCCCGTTCCCTACGCGCGGGAGCTGTGGCTGCCGTTGCTGTGGTTCCATCTGCTCAGGTAACCGTGGCGCCGCCCACCAGCGAATTCGATCGGCAGCTGCGCGATCTCGAGGCCGAAATCAAACGGCTCGAGGTCGAATACAACCTGTTCTTCGCCGGTCGCCTGCCCAAGCTCCCGTGGGACACCCGCGCCCGCGTCGAGGGCCTGATCAAGAAGTACGACCGGATGCACATCCAGAACACGGCGGAGCGCTTCCGCTTCCAGGGAATGCAGTCGCGGTTCAGTGCTTTCTGCGAACTGTGGGAACGGCACATGAAGGCGCGGGAAGGGGCGCGGCCCGGCCCGCGCGGCCGCGCGCCGAGCAGCGAGCCGGCTGCGGCCAGAACCCCGGCCGCCAGCCCCAGCGCCAGCCCGAGCGCCGGCGCCGGTCCGGCCGCGCCGGCGCGCCCGGAAGTGGTGGCGCTCCGCGATCCGGAAGCCGAGACCGACAAGGTGCGGGCGCTCTACGACCGGCTGAGCGAGGCCCGACGCAAGACCGGCGATGCCGATGTGCCGTTCGAACGGTTCCAGGAAGTCGTGCGGGCGCAGGTCTCGAAGTACGCCAAGGACGGCGTCGCGGTCGCCTTCAAGGTCGGGGTGCAGGACGGCCGGGTCGTGTTCACGGCCAAGGCACGGGACGCGGCGGACGAATGAATGGGTGGGAGGGAAGGCGCAGGGTGGGGAGCGATGCGGCAGAAGCGGCGCCGGCCGCGAGGCCGGCGCCGGATGACATCAGGGGCTCAGACGAGTTGGACGTTGCCCGCCTGCGGGCCCTTGGGACCGTCGACGATTTCGAACTCGACGCCCTGACCCTCTTCGAGGGAGCGGAAGCCTGAGCCCTGGATCGCCGAGTAGTGGACGAACACGTCGCTACCGCCCTCGCGCTCGATGAACCCGTAGCCTTTGGCGTTGTTGAACCACTTGACCTTGCCTGTGATACGCATCGTTCTTCTTCCTAGCTTGCTGTGGCTTTCGCCACCTTACATCCGACCCCAGACCCCCGGGCGGGCGCCAGAGCCACGAAAAAAAGCCGCGCGATCGCGGCCTTCCGCGTCCCCACCGGGGGATCCGCACCGTGGATGATACCGACGCATGTCTCCGAGTGTCAATGGCTGTCTCGCCTCTTAGTGCTGACCGTTTCACGCTTTCGCCAGTGACTCACTGGTAGCGATCAAGGTTTCCGACCATGCGACGTGCCCTGCTCAGCGTCTCCGACAAGACCGGTCTGCTCGATTTCGCGCGCGGTCTCCATACCCGCGGGTTCGAGCTCGTCTCGACCGGCGGCACGGCCGCGGCGCTCGCCCAAGGCGGCCTGCCGGTGACCAATGTCTCGGCGGTCACCGGCTTTCCGGAGATGATGGACGGCCGGGTCAAGACCCTCCATCCGGCCATCCACGGCGGCATTCTCGCCCGGCGGCACGAGCCGCACGACCTGGCCGCCGCCGAGGGCGCCGGCATCGGGCTCATCGATCTCGTGGCCGTCAATCTGTATCCGTTCGCCCGCACGGCAGCCAACCCGGCGGCGACGTTCGACGAGCTCATCGAGAACGTCGACATCGGCGGCCCCAGCATGGTGCGCGCCGCCGCCAAGAACTTCCGCGACGTGGTCATCGTGGTCGATCCGGCCGACTACGCCGCGGTCCTCGAATCGCTCGACGGCGACGGTCCGCCCGTGGCGTTCCGCTTCGACCTGGCGCGGCGGGCGATCGCGCACACGGCCGCCTACGACACGGCGATCGCCGCCGTGCTCGACGCCATCGACCTCGACGACGCCGGGGCCACACGCCAGCCGGCGGCGCTCGCCCCGGCCCGCCTCGTCGTGACCGCCAGCAAGGTCCGCGACCTGCGCTACGGCGAGAACCCGCACCAGCCGGCGAGCTGGTACGCGGTCGGCGCCGGCGAGGGCCTCGGGAGGCCGGCCGTCGTGCAGGGCAAGGAGCTCTCCTATACCAACCTGCTCGACCTCGACGCCGCGGCCCGCATCGCGCTCGAGTTCGACGAGCCGGCCGCGGTCGTCATCAAGCACACCAATCCGTGCGGCGTGGCCATCGGCGGCACGGCGGCCGAGGCCTTCGAGCGGGCCCGCGAGGCCGATGCGCTCTCGGCCTTCGGCGGCATCGTCGGGCTCAACCGTCCGCTCGATGCGGCGACGGCGAAAGCCCTGACCGCCACCTTCATCGAGGCGGTCGTGGCGCCGTCGGTCACCGACGAGGCGCGGCCGCTGCTCGCCGCCAAGCCGAACATGCGGGTCGTGGTGGCGGACACGGCGGCCTTCGGCCGGCCGGCGACCGCCGAGTTCACGCGTGAGATCCGGTCGGTGCTCGGCGGTCTCCTGGTGCAGGCGCGCGACGTCGTGGAGGAAGCGCGGCAGGCCTGGCCGTGCGAGGCGGTGCGCGTCGTGACCAGGCGCGCCCCGACCGAGGCCGAGTGGCTGGCCCTGCGCTTTGCGTGGCGGGTGGCGGCCCACGTCAAATCCAACACCGTGCTCTTCGCCGACGGCGGCCGGACGCGCGCGATTGGCGCCGGCCAGATGAGCCGCGTCGATGCCGTCCAGGTGGCGACCATGAAGGCGGCCGGCTGGACCGTGACGGCGGGGCAGCAACCGCTGGCCGGCACCGTCGCCGCCTCTGACGCGTTCTTCCCCTTCCGTGATGGACTCGACGCGGTGGCGGCGGCCGGGGCGACGGCCGTCGTGCAACCCGGCGGATCGGTCCGCGACGCCGAGGTGATCGCCGCCGCCGACGAGCACGGCCTGGCCATGGTCTTCACCGGCCGGCGGCACTTCCGGCACTGAACCGTGTAACGGGCAGTTGTAACGGGGGGAGTTGTAACGGGGTCTGTCACGGTCACCAATTGTCACTACCCGGTGACCGTGACAGACCCGTTACAACTCCCCGTTACAACTCCAGGCGCGCGCGCAGTTCGTCGGGCGTGGCCACCGCCGTGCCGAAACGCGCCACGACGATGCCGGCGGCCGCATTGGCCAGCCGCGCGCCCTCGAACGAGGTCGCTCCGGCGGCCATGGCCGCGCCGAGCGCGGCCACCACCGTGTCGCCGGCTCCGGTCACGTCGGACACCTCGCGGGCGATCGCCGGCAGGTGCCCGTCGTAGGCGCCGTCGGCCAGCCACATGCCCTGTTCGCCGAGCGTCACGAGCACGCCGTCCACGCGCAGGCGCTCGCGCAGCAGATGCGCCGCCCGGCGTGCCTCGTCGGTCGTGCGGATACGGAGGTGACTGGCGCTCTCGGCCTCGTGGTGATTCGGCGTCAGCAGCGTGGCGCCGGCGTAGAGCGGCATGTGCGGGACCTTCGGGTCGACGAGCAGCGGGATGCCGCGGGTGCGCGCGGTCGCGATCGCGTGCCGCATGATCCGCTCGGTGACGACGCCCTTGAGGTAGTCCGACACGATGATGGCGCCAGCGCTGGCCGCGGTCCGGTCGAGTACCGCCATCACCGCGTCCTCGACCTCGGCGGCCAGATCGTCGGGACGCTCCATGTCGATGCGGGCCACCTGCTGGTTGCGGGTGGTGGCGATGCGCGTCTTGCGGGTGGTGGGCCGGGTGGCATCGGTGACCAGCCCGTCCGCGCCGACGCCGCGGGCTTCGAGCAGGCCGCGCATCTCGGCGGCGTGTCGGTCGTCGCCGACGACCGCGACCAGCGAGACGCGGGCACCGAGGGCCCGGACGTTGTGCGCGACGTTGGCGGCGCCGCCGGGCAGGCTGAACTCCCGCTCGAACTCCACGACCGGCACCGGGGCTTCCGGTGAGATACGCGACACCTTGCCGATCATGAAGTGATCGAGCATGGCGTCGCCGATGACGACGACGTGGGTGGCGGCGATGGCGTCGAGCAGGGCACGGGCGCGATCGCCCGCGAGCGGCGGCAGTTCGGGCGCCTCGATCACGGCAGGCCCCCGTCCCGGCTGGCCGCGAAGGGCACGGTGATCATCACGAGGAACAGCATCAGGAACTCGGAATCGCCGAAGTTGTACTCGAACAGGCCGGCAGCCAGCATCGCCGCGATGGCGGCCAGGCCGCCGGCCGCCAGCGCCGGCGTGCGCGAGCGGCGCAGCTGCGGCCACAGCCCGCGGATGGCCGCGCCGATGAACCAGATCCACGCCGTCAGCGCCGGCAGACCGCGCTCGGCCGCGATCTGCATCGGCACGTTGTGGAGGTGCGGATTCGACGGCTGGACCGCCCACGGCACGCGGTACTGCGGGTAGACGTGCTGCACCATGTCGGGGCCGACGCCGGTCAGGGGATGGTCGCGCACCATCGCCCGGCCCGCTTCGAGCATCGCCATGCGATCGCGGCTGGTGGGATCGTTGCGGTCGAACATCGAGTAGACGCGGTCGGTCACGGTGGCCGGTGCCAGCGCGACCACCACGGCGACGGCAATCGGCAGCAGGCCGACGAGCCGCCGGTCCCGCAGCAGGAACAGCGTGCCGACGCCCGCGAACACGCCGACCCAGGCGCTGCGCGTCAGCGTCAGCGCCAGGCTCGTGACGAGCGCCGGCATCGCCACCGCCGCCCAGGCGCGGTCGCGGGTATCGAACAGCAGGCGCGAGACGCCGGCGCAGATCACCAGCATCAGCGTGCCGGAGTAGGTCATCCAGTGGGACAGCGTGCCCTGCGGGCGCCGCCCGAGGCCGGCGTAGTTGAGCATGCCGTATTGCACGATGCCGACGAGCGCACTGGCCGCGCCCACCGTCAGCGCCACCGAGATCAGCATGCGGGCGCGCGATCCGCGGGCGAACTCGAAGACGAGCGGCACCAGCAGGAACAGCACCAGCTGCTTGGTGTCGGGGACGCTCACCGCCGGGTCGCTCGAGACGCCGGCCGAGAGCAGCGTCCAGGCGACGTAGACGCCGAGCGGCAGCGCGAAGCGGGGCAGTGGCGGCAGGCCGGCGATGGCCGTGCGCATCACCCAGGCGAGGCCGCCGACGGTGGCGGCAATCTGCGCCGCCGCGATCGAGATCTGGAGGGCGGCCACGGTGGCCACGACGGCCCACCAGCCCACGCGGTCGACCCGGTCGAGCATGGCGCGCGCGGTGGCGGCGGCGGCAAGTGTCGTCACGCCCGGGCTCCCATCACGCGGCTGGCGGCCTCGACGACCTGCGCGGGCGTCGTCGCGGTGAGGCAGCGGAAGTCGCCCGGCACGCAGGTCCGCTGGTGACAGGGCCGGCAGGCGAGCGGTCCCGGTTCGAGCGCCTCGGCCGGCGCGGCGGGATCGCGCCACGGCATCGAGCGCGCCGGCAGCGTCGGCCCGAACAGCGCCACGACCGGCACCGCCGTCGTGGCGGCGACGTGGAGCGGGCCGGAGTCGCCTCCGATGAAGAGCGCTGCGCGCGACATGATGACCTGGAGCTCGTCGAGTGGCGGTTCGCCGCAGCGGACGATCGCCTCGGCCGCCGCACCGGCCGCGCGTGCGGCGTCGGCGGCGATGGCGTCGGCGGCGTCCGTTTCCGACGGGCCCGCGGTGATCATAATGCGGCGGCGCCGGTCGGCGAGCGCCAGGTCGGCGGCGACCCGGGCGAACGACTCACGCGGCCAGCGCCGGAACGGGTTGCTCGCGCTGACGTGGATGACGACGAGCGGCGCGTCGGCGGCCACGCCCGCCGCGGCCAGCCGGGCAGCGGCCTGACGTTCGGCCTGTGGTCCCGCCGTCATGCGCACCGGGTCGTGCGCGGGCGTCGGCGGCGCCAGACCGAGCGGCGTCAACAGGTCCCACTGGTTGAGCACCGAGTGGCGCGGCGGCACGAGCGACGGATGCCACGGCACGCGGTCGGTGTAGGCGAAGCGCCGCCCCGGGATGTCGTAGCCGATCCGCCGGGTGGCGCCGCTGGCGCGGACGAGCCATGCCGATCGCGGCCCGCCATGGAAGTCGAGCGCGAGGTCGTAGCGTTCGCGGCGCAACCGGCGCGCCAGGCCGACGTCGTAGACGACCCGCGCCAGGCCGCGCGGCCGCGCCACTTCGAGCACGCGGTCGACGGCGGGAGAGTGGCGCACGATGGCGGCAGCCGACGCCTCGACCAGGTAGTCGAGACGCGCCGCGGGGAAATGGCGGCGCAGGGCATGGACGGCCGGCGTCGTGAAAATCACATCGCCCACGAGACGCAGGCGCACCAGCAGGATCTTCAGGGCTCGACCGTGGCTTCGTCGAGGAGCATGACCGGGATGTCGTCCTTGATGGGATAGACGCGCCGGCACGCCTCGCATTTGAGAGCGGCGCCGTCCTTCACGAGCACGACCGGGGTCTTGCAGGCCGGGCAGGCGAGGATTTCGAGCAGCTCCGCATCAATGGGCATCGGGGACTCCGAGGCGCAGTATAACGCGCGCCAGCCGGCGGCCGCCCACGGCCGCGAAATGTGAAAAGATGCTTTGCATGACGCCAGGCCGCGCCGTCCTTGTCTTGCTGCTGCTGCTGACCGGCCGGCCCGTCGCGGCGCAGCCCGTCGCGCCCGTGACCGCCACGGCGGGTGCCGCCAGCGGCGCCGCCATGTTCGAGTTCCTGCTGGCCCGCCGGGCCGAGGCGGCCGACGACATCACGGGTGCCGAGGCGGCCTTCAAACGGGCCATCGCACTCGACCCGGACGCCGCCGACCTGCATGCCGAGCTGGCCGGCTTCTACGCCCGGCAGAACCGCGCCGCCGAAGCGGTGGCCGAGGCCGGCAAGGCCGTGGCGCTCGATGACGAGTCGGAGGAAGGCCACCGCATTCTCGGGCTGGTCAACGCGGCGTGGGCCGACGGCGTGGTCGATGGGCCGGCCGGGGGCAGCGCCGCGGCGTGGCGGACGGAGGCCATCTCGCATCTGCAGCGGGTGCAGGGCCGGCCGGCCATGGCCACCGACCTGGGGCTCCAGGTGACGCTGGCGCGGCAGTTGATCGCGGCCGAGCGCGTCGCCGAGGCCGTGCCGCTGCTCGAGCGCCTGGTCTCGCAGACCGGCCCGGCCGGCGAGCCGGCATCGATGCTCGTCGAGGCGCTGCGGTCGCTCGGCCAGCTCGAACGGGCCACGGCCGTCCTCGAGGAAGCCGCGGCCGTCAATCCCCGCTATTTCATGGCCCTCGGCGACGTCTACGAGCGGCAGTCGAAGTTCGAGGAGGCGGCCGACGCCTTCGAGCGCGGCGCCCGCGTCCTGAAGCCTCCCGCTCGCGAGATGCGGCTGCGCCGCGTGAACGCGCTGCTCGGCATCGCCGAGGGCAAGGGCGCCGACCGCGCGGTCGCCGCCCTCACCGCGTATCTGGCCGACTCGCCCAACGACGTGGCCGCCTACTACCTGCTGGCGCGTGCCGAACTGCAGCGCCGCGACAGCGCCGCGGTCGTCGCGGCCGGCACGCGGGCGCTCGGCATCGACCCGCGCCATCTGCCGACGCTCGCCCTGCTGGCGGCGCACTATCGCGACACCTACGACTTCACGGCCATTGCGGCGCTGCTGGCGCCGCTCGTCGAGAACGGCACCGCCAGCCCCTCGTCGCCGACCGACATGGTCCGCCTGCTCGCCGAGCTGGGTGGCGCCCGCCAGCAACTCGGGGACGCGGCCGGCGCGGCCGCGGCCTTCGAGAAAGCGCGCGTGCTGCTGCCTGATTCAGCACCGCTCGCCACCGCCCTCGCGCAGGCCTACCTGCAGGCCGGCCGCCCGGACGAGGCGGCTCGGATCGCGCGGGAGGCGCGGGCCGGCGCGGCCGGCGACCTCGGTCTCATCCGCGTCGAAGCGCTGGCCGGCATCCGCGCCGGCCGCGCGGACGAGGCCATCACCAGTGCCGAGAGCGCCATCGGCGCCCGGCGTGCGCAGGCCCCGGGGGCCTTCGTGCTCGCCGACCTCTACCAGGACGCCCGGCGGCACGGCGAGGCCATCGACATCCTGTCGTCGCTCGCCACCGGGCGGCCGGGCGACGAAACCGTCGCGTTCCGCCTGGCCTCTGCCTACGAGACCGCGGGTCGCGTGCCCGAGGCCGAGCGCGCGTTCCGCGCCATCCTCGAACGCGATCCGCTGCACGCCAACGCGCTCAACTATCTGGGCTACATGCTGGCCAATCGCGGCCTGAAGCTGCCGGAAGCGCTGACGCTCGTCGACCGCGCGCTGGTCGTCGAGCCCGGTAACCCCGCTTATCTGGACAGCCGCGGCTGGGCGCTCTTCAAGCTGGGGCGTGCGGCCGACGCGTTGGACCCCCTGCGGCAGGCGGCGAACGCGCTCGGCGGCAGCTCGGTCATCCAGCTGCACTACGCCGAGGTGCTGGCCGCGCTCGGCAAGCGCGAGGAGGCGGCCACGCGCCTCGAGCAGGCGCTCAAGGGCGACGGCGTCGACATCGATCGCGCCGCCGTCGAGCGCCGACTGGCCGAGGTCCGGCGTTCGCGATGATCGGACGGGGCGCGGCGGCACGCGCCGTCACCGTCGGCGTGCTGGTGCTCTCGGCGGCGTGCGCCTCGCGCGGCGCGGTGCGCCCCGGTGGGGCGCCGAGCGACGATCCAGCCGCCACGGTCGCGCTCGAGGCGGCCACCCCGCACTGCCGTCCGCTGCGCACGGCGACCAGCGAGATCCGGCTGGCCGGACGGGCCGGTCCGCAGAAGATCCGCGCGCGCCTGCTGGCCGGGTTCGCGGCCCCGTCCTCGGTGCGACTGGAGGCACTCGCCCCGTTCGGCGCACCGGGCCTCATCCTGGCGTCCGACGGCGCGGCGACCACGCTCCTGTTCCCCCGTGAACGGCAGGTGCTGCGCGGGGCGCCGCTGCCGGCGGTCCTCGAGGCGCTGACGGGCCTCGCGCTCGACGCCGGCGAGCTGCGCCGCATGATCTTCGGGTGCCTCGCACCCGCTGACGGACGCGGCCAGCGCTACAACGGCACCTGGCAGGCGGTGGCCGACGCCGACACGCGCATCTTCCTGCGGGACGGCACGCCGGTGGCCGCCGACTATCGAGGCTGGCAGATCGACTACGGGCAGTTCGAGGGCGGCGTGGCGCGTCAGGTGCGGGTGCGCCGCGCCGTCGCCGCCGGGCCGATCGACCTCACCGCCGCCATCGGCGAGGTCCAGTTGAACGTCGATCTCGACCCGCGTGCCTTCGCCGTCGACGTGCCGGCCGATGCCGCCGCCATCACGCTCGACGAACTGCGCCAGGCGAGCGCGCTGACCGCCCGCTGACGGCCGCGCTCCCGATGCCGCCTCCCGCCGCCGTCACCGTTCGCGCGTTCGCCAAGATCAACCTCGACCTGCGCGTGGTCGGCCTGCTGCCGGATGGGTATCACGAGGTGCGTACCGTGCTGCAGTCGGTCCGCCTGCACGACACGTTGACCTTCACCACCACGCGCGGCCGCTTCGTCATCGAGTGCGATGCGCCGGGCGTGCCGGTCGACGCCCGCAATCTCGTCTGGAAGGC
This sequence comes from uncultured Acidobacteriota bacterium, assembly GCA_963807405.1. GTDB lineage: Bacteria > Acidobacteriota > Vicinamibacteria > Vicinamibacterales > UBA2999 > CADEFD01. The sequence goes on from CAWEBU010000006.1 coordinate 92,342, forward strand.
GGCGGCGCTCGTCCATCGCGCGATCCGGCGCCGGCAGGGCGATCCGGGCGGCGTGCGCGTGACGCTCACCAAGCGCATTCCGGCCGAAGCGGGACTGGGCGGCGGCAGCAGCGACGCGGCGGCGACGCTGCTGGCCCTGACGCGGCTGTGGCAACTCGATCTCGACGTGCCGAGCCTGTGGCGTCTCGGCGCGCGGCTCGGCGCCGACGTCCCCTTCTTTCTCGCCGGCGGCACCGTGCTCGGGACCGGACGGGGCGACGACATCTCGCCGCTCAGCGAGCCGCCCCGGGTGGCGGTGGTGATCGTGAAGCCGCCGCTCGGCGTCTCCACGCCGGAGGCCTACCGCTGGTTCGACGAGGACGGCCCGGCCCGGCGAGCCCCCGGCCGGCGCCGCCTGCCGCCGCACTGGCCGGCCTGGGCGGCCGCCGTCCGCAACGATCTCGAAGCGCCGGTCGTTCGCCGCCACCCGGCGGTCGGCAAGGTGGTGCGGTCGTTGACCAGCCTCGGGGCCGGCTACGCGGCGATGTCGGGCAGCGGATCCGCCGTTTTCGGCCTGTTCGAAGACCCCGAGGCGGCCCGGACGGCCCATGCCGCCCTGACCCGGCGGGGCTGGACCGCCTGGCTGACCGAGACGGCGTCTCGTGCCGCCGTGGCCCGCGAACGTCGGCGGGTGCTTGCCGGAGGCTGAAGCGCTCGTATAGAATTGGAGTTTCGGCCGCTCGGCTCGAGCGCGCCCTACGGGTCGGCCTTCGGGTTGGTTCGCGAGGCACGTTGTGGCCGGCGGGGCGTGGCGGCGGCGGCCACGGGTGCTGGGGCGTGGCCAAGCGGTAAGGCGCGGGCCTTTGGAGCCCGTATTCGAAGGTTCGAATCCTTCCGCCCCAACCAATTTCATAAATTCGTGTCCGCCCCGCGGGGCAGAGACGCCAGCGACAGGCGATTTCACAGGCGATGCCACAGACGGGGTTCGGGGATCTGAAAGTGTTCGCCGGGAGTGCGCACCCGCGCCTGGCCCGGGAGATCGCCCAGTTCCTCGGCGTGCCTCTCGGCCAGGCCCGCCTCCGCCGCTTCCCCGATACCGAGGTGTCGTTCCAGATCGACGAGAACATCCGCGGCACGGACGTCTTCGTCGTGCAGCCGACCTGCGCCCCGGTCGATCAGCACATCGTCGAGATGCTGATCATGATCGACGCCTTCCGCCGCTCGTCGGCCGCGCGCATCACGGCGGTGATTCCCTACTACGGCTACGCCCGGCAGGATCGCAAGGACAAGCCACGCGTGCCGATCTCCGCCAAGCTCGTGGCCAACGTGATCGCGGCGGCCGGTGCCAACCGGGTCCTGACGATGGACCTGCACAAGGCGCAGATCCAGGCCTTCTTCGACATTCCCGTCGACCACCTGTTCGCGGCGCCCGTCATCATCGATCACCTCTCGCGGCAGGACCTGCAGCGGCTGTCGATCGTGGCGCCGGATGCCGGCGGCGCCGAGCGCGCCCGCGCCTACGCCAAGCGGCTGGGGGCCGAACTGGCCGTCATCGACAAGCGGCGCAGCGAAGACGGCACGGCCGAAGTGATGAACGTGATCGGCGACATCCGGGGCCGCACCTGCGTCATCGCCGACGACATCATCGACACCGCCGGCACCATCCAGAAGGCGGCGCAGGCGCTGGTCGACTCCGGCGCCGAACGCGTGCTCGCGTGCGCCGTCCACGGCGTGCTCTCGGGACCGGCCATCGAGCGGATCGAGAAATCGCCGATCGACAAGCTGATCCTGACCAACACCGTGCCGCTCGAAGAGAAGCGGGCGAAGTGCGACAAGATCGTCGAACTCTCGGTCGCGCGTCTGCTCGGCCAGGCCATCCGCAGCATCCACGAAGAGACTTCGGTCTCGTCATTGTTCGTGTAACGACGAGCCAGGGGCTCGGGTCCCGGGCTCGGGGCTAGGAACGCAAAAGAAGGACACGGAGTCATGGAAGTGACACTCTCGGCGGTCGATCGGACGGGGAAGGGCAAGAACGAGGCGCGCCGGCTGCGCGCGTCGGGTCACGTGCCCGCGGTGGTCTACGGCGCGCAGAAGGCCGGCGACGCCATCGCGCCGGTGCACATCGCCATCAGTCCCAAGGAGATGATGCGCATTCTGCACTCGGCGTCCGGGGTGAACACGCTCATCACCCTCAACGGCCCGGGTGACACCACGCAGCGGGTGCTCGTCCGCGAGTTCCAGGTCGACCCGGTCACGCAGGCGCTGCTGCACGCCGACTTCTACCGCGTCAACCTGGAGAAGAAGATCTCCATCATGGTGCCGATCGTCCTGCACGGCGATCCGAAGGGTGTCAAGACGCAGGGCGGCATCCTCGAGTTCCTGAACAAGGAAGTGGAAGTCGAGTGCCTGCCGACGGCCATTCCCGAGCACATCGATGTCGACGTCGCCGAGCTCGAACTCGGTCAGGCCATCTACGTGCGCGACCTGGCGGCCGACGCCTCGTGGACGCCGCTGAGCGACGCCGACCTGATGCTCGTGCACATCGTCAACATGAAGGCGGCGGCCGAGCCGACGGCTGAGGGCGCGGCCACCCCGGCGGCCGCGGCCGAGCCCGAAGTCGCGAAGAAGGGCAAGACCGACAAGGAAGGCGACGACAAGGACAAGCCGAAGAAGTGAAGCTGCTCGTCGGGCTCGGGAATCCAGGCGCGCGTTACAGCGACACGCGCCACAACGTCGGGTTCCGGGTGATCGACGCGCTTGCCCGCCGGTGGTCGGTGGACCAGTGGCGGGAACAGCACCAGGCGCTCGTGGCGCGGGTGCGGGGCGGCGACGAGCCGGTGCTCGTGGCCAAACCGATGACGTTCATGAATCTCAGCGGGGAGGCCGTCGCCGGCCTCGCGGGGTTCTACAAGCTGACCGTCGCGGACGTGCTCGTGGTGCTCGACGAGGTGGCGCTGCCACTCGGACGGCTGCGGGCCGGACGCGGGGGCAGCCACGGCGGGCACAATGGCCTGAAGTCGGTCATCGCCCGCCTCGGCACGAGCGACGTGCCCAGGCTGCGCATCGGCGTCGGCCGGGGCGACGGGCAACGGGAACTCGCGGATCACGTCCTCGGCACCTTCGCCGGCGACGAACGCGATCAGGTGGAGGCGGCCGTGCTGCGGGCCGCCGATGCGGCGGTGATGTTCGTCACCGATGGCATCGAACGCGTGATGAACGTGTTCAACGCAGCGAACGACAAGCAGGACCCTGGCTCCGTCGGTTGACGGGGCAGAAGGTCTCCTTGCCACTACGGTGGCCATCGTCGTCGTCGGACGGGATGCAGCGGACAGGCCCTGAGCCGTTTCAGGGTCGCGCTGCAAGGCGGGCGCAAGCCGCGCCGAAGCCCGCAGGGCGAAGGCGGGTCCACAAGGAGAACGGATGAGCGAACGAAAGTACGAACTGGTCTACGTCATGAAGCCCGAGGCCTCCGAGGCCGAGGTGGCCGAGCAGCAGACGCAGCTCGAGGCCATCATCGCGCGCGTCGGCGGCACCCTCGAGAAGACCGACGTGTGGGGCCGCCGCAAGCTGGCCTACGACATCGGCAATCACAAGGAAGGCTTCTACGTCCTGCACGTGATTGTCGGCAGCGGCGAGCTCATGAAGGAGATCGACCGCCGGCTGCGCGTCACCGAAGGCCTGCTGCGCCACCTCGTGGTCCGCATCGACATCAGCGAGACCAAGGCCGAGCGCGCCAAGACCATCCGCGTGGATGATTCACGCCGTCGGCGCGTTGCGCGCGGCCTGCCGCCGGATCGGCAGCCGGGCGAGGGCCCGCAGCAGACCGATGGCGAAGACGACGATCGCGACGGCTACGAGTCGCCGGAGGCATAAGGATCATGGCATTTGCAAAGAAGACAGGGCCGGGCGGCAAGGGCCGCGGCCGCGGCGCCAAGGCTACCGGCGACAAGAAGGACGGGCAGCGTCGTGGGATGTTCCGCCGCCGCAAGGTGTGCAAGTTCTGCGCGGAACGCATCGACGACATCAACTACAAGGACGTCCGGATGCTCTCCGGTTTCGTCCCTGAACGCGGCAAGGTGCTGCCGCGCCGCATCTCGGGTACCTGTGCGCTGCACCAGCGCAAGCTCCGGACGGCCATCATGCGCGCACGACAGATCGCGCTGCTGCCGTACGTGACCGAGTAGGAGGAGCCATGGAAATCATCCTCCGCGACCACGTCGAACACCTCGGCGAACGCGGCGAGATCGTCAAGGTCGCCGACGGTTACGCCCGCAACTACCTCCTGCCCCGGAAGCTGGCCCTGCTGGCGACCGACGGCAACAAGACGCGTGTCGCGCGCGAGCGCAAGATCGCCGAGGCGCGCGAAGCGGAAGAACGCGCGTCGTCGGAAGCGATCGCCACGCGTCTCTCGGCCCTCGAACTGGCCTTCACCCGCAAGGTCGGCGACACCGAGCAGCTCTACGGCTCGGTCACCAACCAGGACCTCGCCGACGCGCTGAAGGCCAAGGGCTTCGACGTCGATCGCCGGAAGATCCTGCTGCCCGACGCCATCAAGGCGCTCGGCGAGTACACGGTGCCGGTCAAGCTGCACCGCGACGTGACCGCTCAGCTCAAGGTCACCATCAGCAAGGAATAGCGGTCGGGCCCGGGGCCGGGTCCCGGGACGATCATGTCAAACCGCGGCCGGGTGCGAAGCACGCACCCGGCCGTTTCGTTTTCCGGGACAGGCCGCGCCTCCCGGGCGCGATCAGTACTTGAACGGTGCTGAGCGCCGGGCGTACAGTTCCCTCCTCACCCGATCCCGCCCGCAACCCGGGCCACGGGACCCGGGTCCCGCTGGTTCCCTATGGCTGAAACCGCCGTCGCCGCCCACGAGCGCACCCTGCCGCACAATCTCGACGCCGAGCGCTCGGTGCTCGGGGCCGTGCTGCTCGACAACGAGGCGTTCAACACCGCCATCGCCATCATCACGCCGGAGTCGTTCTTCCGGGACGCGCACCGGCGCATCTTCGAGCGGATGGTGCAGCTCACCGAGCGCCGCCACGCCATCGACTTCGTGACCCTGCGCGAGGAGCTGGCCAAGGCCGGAGAGCTCGAGGAGGTCGGCGGCGCCACCTACCTGGCGTCACTCGTCGACGGTGTGCCGCGCGCCACCAACGTCGAGTACTACGCGCGCATCGTCAGGGAGAAGGCCACCCTTCGCAGCCTGATCTACGCAGCCAACAAGATCGTGGGCAACGCCTACGAGGCCGATCAGGACGCCGACCTCATCCTCGACGATGCCGAGGGCGCCATCTTCGCGGTGGCCGAGGATCGCGTCAAGGCCGGCTTCGTGCCGATGCGCCAGCTCGTCCAGGAGAGCTTCCCGAAGATCGAGAAGCTGTTCGAGCACCAGTCCTACATCACCGGCGTCGGCACCCACCTGCCCGATCTCGACAAGATGACGCGCGGCTTCCAGCCCGGCGATCTGGTGATCGTCGCCGCCCGTCCCTCGATGGGGAAGACCAGCCTCGTCCTCAACGTCTGCCAGCACGTGGCCACCCACGAGGCGCCCGGCGGGCTGCCGCGGCAGGGCGTGGCCGGCGTGTTCAGCCTCGAGATGTCCAAGGAACAGCTGTTCATGCGCATGCTGGCCTCGGAGGCGAAGATCGACAGCTTCCGGCTGCTGAGCGGCCAGATCGGCCAGCGCGAGTACGGGCAGATCACGCATGCCATGGAGACGCTCGCCGAGGCGCAGCTGTTCGTCGACGACTCGGCCGGCATCGGCGTGCTCGAGATGCGCGCCAAGGCGCGGCGCCTGCAGGCCGAGCACGGCCTCGACATCCTGGCCGTCGACTACGTGCAGCTGATGACCGGGCGCGGCAAGTCGGAGAACCGCACCCTCGAACTGGCGGCCATCTCGCGTTCGCTCAAGGGCCTGGCCAAGGAGCTGAACGTCCCGATCATCGTGCTGTCGCAGCTGTCGCGCGCCCCCGAGGCCCGCTCCGACAAGCGGCCGATGCTGTCGGACCTGCGGGAATCCGGCGCCCTCGAACAGGACGCCGACGTCGTCATCATGATCTACCGCGAAGAGATGTACAAGGCCGACCGCTCGATTCCCGCCGAGACGGACGGCATCGCCGAGCTCATCCTGTCCAAGCAACGTAACGGTCCGACCGGCACGGTGAAGACCGCCTTCCTCGCGGGGCAGACCAAGTTCATGCCCCTCGCCCCGGGCGAGTGATCCGCTGCACGACGGCGCGGGTCGATCTCGACGCCGTGCGGCACAACTTCCGCGCCCTCGCGGCGCACCTGGCGGCCGAGGCCGCCCAGAACCGCGCGGCCGGGGCCGCGCCCGCGACAGCGCCCGGCATCATCGCCGTCGTCAAGGCCAATGCCTACGGGCACGGCGCCGTGCCGGTGGCGCGCGCCCTGGTCGAGGCCGGCGCCACCTGGCTCGCGGTGGCCGATATCGAAGAGGGGCTGCAGCTGCGAGAGGCCGGCGTCACGGGGCGCATCCTCGTCTTCGGGGCCTTGAGCGTCAGTGACCTCAGCGGCGTGTTCACCCACGACCTGACGCCGACGCTGTCGAGTCCGGCGGCGGCCCGCGCGCTGGCGGCGGCGGCGGCAGAACGCCGCGTCAGGCTGGCCTGCCATCTCAAGATCGACACCGGGCTGAACCGCCTCGGCTTCCGCTTCGACAACCTGCGGCGCTCGCTGCCCGAGGTGCTGGCCCATCCGTCGCTCGACGTGCAGGCGCTGTCGACCCACTTCGCCACCGCCGACGATGCCGAAGACCCGATGTTCGAGACGCAGCGCCTGCGCTTCGCGGCTGCCCGCGAGACGGTGGCCGCGCTCGGCGCGCCCATACGCCTGGCCCATGCCGCCAGCAGCGCCGCCTGCCTGCGCGACTCGCGCACCTGGGCCGACTTCATCCGGCCGGGCCTGCTGCTCTACGGGCTGGTGCCGGCCCCGCTGGCGACCACCGTGGCCCTGACGCCGGCCATGACGCTGACCAGCCGGGTGGTGGCCGTGAAGGGCGTCCGCGCCGGCGAGCGCATCGGCTACGGCGGGCGTCACGAGGCCGACCGGCCGATGACGGTGGCCGTCGTGCCGGCCGGCTACGCCGACGGCCTCGATCGGCGGCTCGAAGGCCGCGGTGCCGCCCTCGTACGCGGGCAGCGGGCGCCGATTGTCGGCGCCGTGAGCATGGACATGCTGTCGGTCGACGTCACGGCCATCGACGGCGTGTCGACCGGTGACGAAGTGGTGTTCCTCGGCCGGCAGGGACCGGAGTCGTGGCAGACGATCGACGCCCGCGAGATGGCCGCGTGGATTGGCACCATCCCTTATGAGGTGCTGTGCCGGCTCGGCGCCCGCGTCGAGCGCCAGTACGCCTGACGGCGCCGGCGCGGCCACGGCAAGGCGTGTAGGATCTCATGCGATGAGCAAGGCGTCGAAGCCGGTGTTCGTGTGCCAGGAATGCGGCAGCCAGGCGGCCAAGTGGCTCGGCCGCTGTCCGGACTGCGACGCCTGGAACTCGTTCGTCGAAGAGCGCGCGACCGACCCGGCCGCGGGCAGCGGCGGGCTGGCGGCCGGCGGCCACCGCTACTCGCTGCCGGGGGGCACCGGCGGCGCCAGGAAATACGCCGACATCGAGACGAGCGACGCGGCGCGCCTGACGAGCGGCATCGACGAGTTCGACCGCGTGCTCGGCGGCGGCATCGTGCCGGGGTCGCTGGTCCTGCTCGGCGGCGAGCCGGGGATCGGCAAGTCGACGCTGCTGCTCCAGGCGGCGGCGAATTTCGCCCGCGTGCACGGGCCCGTGCTCTACGCCTCCGGCGAAGAGTCCGAGCATCAGGTGAAGTCGCGCGGCGAGCGCCTCGGGGTCGGCGATGCGCCGCTCTACCTGCTGGCCGAGACGTGTGTCGAGCGCATCCTCGAGGAGATCGGCCGGGTGCGGCCGCGGCTGCTGGTCGTCGACTCGATCCAGACCGTGTTCTCGCTCAAGTTCCAGTCGGCCCCGGGCAGCATCGGCCAGGTGCGCGAAGCGGCCACCCAGTTCCTGTTCACCGCCAAGGGGCACGATCTGCCGACCTTCCTGGTGGGCCACGTCACGAAGGACGGCGCCCTGGCCGGGCCCAAGGTGCTCGAGCACGTGGTCGACACCGTGCTCTACTTCGAGGGCGAACGGCATCACTCCCACCGCGTCGTGCGCGCGATCAAGAACCGCTTCGGCGCCGTCAGCGAGCTCGGGGTGTTCGAGATGACCGGCGGCGGCCTGCGGGCGGTGGCCAACCCCTCGCAGATGTTCCTGGCCGAGCGGCCGACCGCCACGCCGGGATCGACGGTGCTGTGCTGTGTCGAGGGATCGCGCCCGCTGCTGGTCGAAGTCCAGGCGCTCGTCAGCACGGCCAGCTACGGCACGGCGCGCCGCATGACCGTCGGCCTGGATTCCGGGCGCGTGTCCATGCTGCTGGCGGTGCTCGAGAAGCGCGCCGGGCTGGTGCTCGTCGGCGAGGACGTCTACGTCAACATCGCCGGCGGCATGAGCATCGACGAGCCGGCGGCCGACCTGGCCGTCATCGCCGCCCTGGCGTCGAGCGTGCGCAACCGGCCGATCGTGCAGGGCACGGCCGTCTTCGGCGAGGTCGGCCTGGGCGGGGAAGTGCGCGGCGTGCCGCAGGCGCCGCTGCGCCTGCGCGAAGCGCGCCAGCTCGGCTTCACGCGCGTCGTCCTGCCGGCCGCCAACCTCGACGACGACAGCCGCCAGCAGGCGGACGACGCCGGGACGACCCTCGTCGGCATCCGCCACGTCGGCGAAGCGCTCGACGTCCTGATCGGGTAGCGGCGTGTCGTTTCATCTGTTGCGCACGGTGTTCTGGCTGATTCCCGCCATCACGGTCTACACGATCGTGCTCGGGACGATGTCGCTCGCCTCGACCGCGCTCGGCGGTCACGGTCATTTCGCCCACCGGTGCGCGCAGTGGTGGTCGTGGCTGATCCTCGCCACGACCGGCGTGCGGGTGCGCCTCGAGGGGCTGGAGCACCTGACGCCCGGCACCACCTACGTCTTCGTCGCCAATCACCAGAGCATCTACGACATCCCGGTGCTCTTCGGGTCGCTGCCGTTCCAGCTCCGCATCATCGCCAAGGAGTCGCTCGGCCGGTTCCCGTTCCTCGGCTGGCACCTGCGCCGCACCGGCCACATGCTGGTGGATCGACGGCGGCCGGACCGCGCCGGGATCTTCGCGTGGGCGACCTCGCTGCCCGAGCGGGGCCTGTCGCTCATCGTCTTTCCCGAGGGCACGCGCAGCCAGGACGGCCACGTCGCCCCCTTCAAGGCCGGCAGCCTGGTGGCGGCCGTGCAGACGGGCATTCCCATCGTCCCGCTGTCGGTCGTCGGCAGCCGCCACGTCATGCGCAAGGGCGAGCTGACGACCAGGCCGGGGGACGTGCGCCTGATCGTGCACGCGCCGGTGGTGGTGGCGGCCGAGCGCGAGCCACAGCCCGAGGCCATGCGCGAGCTGGCGGCGCGGGTGCGCGAGATCGTGCGCGTGGCCGTCGATGCCGAAGCGAACGGCGCCGGCGCCTAGGCGCGTCCGGTCCCCGCGGCGCTCAGGCGCGGCCGGCCGCGGCGGTGCGCCGCATCTTCAGGAACTCGAGCACGATCGGCAGCACGGACACGGCGACGATGCCGAGCACGACCAGCTCGAAGTTCTCCTTCACGACCGGGATGTTGCCGAAGAGATACCCGGCGCCGAGACAGATGCCCACCCAGGCGACGGCGCCGGTGACGTTGTAGAAGGCGAAGGTGCGATACGGCATGTCGGCCCCGCCGGCCACGAACGGCAGGAAGGTGCGGACGATCGGCACGAAGCGCGCCAGCACCACGGCCTTGCCGCCGTGTCTGACGAAGAACTCGTGCGCCTGTGCGACGTGCTCGCGCTTGACCAGCCGGCCGAGCGGGCCGGCCACCCGCTCGCGGTCGGGCGCCGAGGAAGCGGTGGGCCATCCGCGCGCCGATCGAGTAGTTCACGGCGTCGCCGAGCACGGCCGCGACGAGCAGCACCGGCGTCAGGATGCGCAGGTCGAAGAGCCCGGTGGCGCCGAGCGCGCCGGCGGCGAACAGCAGCGAGTCGCCGGGCAGGAACGGCGTGACCACCAGCCCGGTCTCCGCGAAGATGATGGCGAAGAGCACCACGTACGACCACGGGCCGGCGGCGTTGGCGATGGCCACCAGGCGCTCATCGACATGCAACAGGAAATCGATCATCGCCCTAGTTTACAGGCACGCCAAACCGGCCGTGGCGGACGGGGTAGAATCCCGTGGTGCTGACGCCGTTTTCCGTGGACCGTGCGCTCGCAGGCATCGTGCGGCCGGCTGTGCTGTGGTGGCGCGGCGCCGAGGTCGTGGACCGCCCCCCCGGACTCGAGCAGGTCATCCCGGCCGTCGCCGCCACCGTCAAGGCCGCCCCGCCGGCCGATGTCCACACGGTGCGGGAGATGTACCGCCGGATCGGCCTCGATCCGACCAAGACACGGCCGTCGAACGAGGCGCTCCTGCGCCGCGTCCGCCGTGGCGAGCCGTTCCCTCGCGTGAACGGCCTCGTGGATGCGGTCAACCTCTGTTCGCTCGAAGCGCAGCTGCCCTACGGCGTCTACGACCGGGCGGCCCTGGCGGGGAGCGTGACCCTGCGGCTCGGCCACGAAGGTGAGGCCTACGACGGCATCCGCAAGGACACGGTAAACGTGGGCGGCCGCCTCACCCTGGCCGACGACCTCGGCCCGTTCGGCAACCCGTCCTCCGATTCGGCGCGCGCCATGGTCAACCTCGGCGCCCTCGATGCCATGATCGTCATCTACGCGCCGGCCAGTATCTCGACGTCCACGCTCTCGAGCGTGCTCGATCTCACGGCGGCCCGTATCCAGGGCGCCGTGGGTGGGCACGAGGAGGGGCGGTGGATCGCGTGAGCCGTCCGCGCGTGAGCGCGATCCTCGCCGCCGGCGGGATCGGCGTGCGGCTGGGCGCCGGCCAGCCCAAGCAGTTCCTGGATCTCGACGGCCGCTCCATGCTCGAGCGCAGCCTGGCCGTGCTGGCGACGCATCCTGACGTGCACGAGGTGGTCGTCGCGCTGCCGGCGTCACACCTCGACCCGCCGCCGGCGTGTCTGTCGCAGGCCTGGCCGTGCCCGGTGCGTGCCGTGGCCGGCGGCGCGCGGCGGCAGGACTCGGTCGCCAGAGCGTTCGCCGCCGTGCAGCCATCGACCGAGGTCGTGCTGGTGCACGACGCGGCGCGGCCGTTCGCCAGCGGCGACCTGGTGCGCCGGATGATCGACGCGGCGCATGCGAGCGGCGCCGCCGTTCCCGCGCTGGCCGCCATCGACACCGTGAAGCTGGGCCGCGAGGCCGACGGCCGCTCCTGGGTCGTGGCCACCGTGCCGCGTCAGGACGTCTATCTGGTGCAGACCCCGCAGGCGTTCACGCGTGACGTGCTCGCCGCCGCACTCGCCGAAGGGGCGAAGGCCGAACTGGCCACCGACGAGGCCGGCCTCGTCGAGCGCCTGGGCGGCCAGGTCGAGCTGGTGGAAGGGGAGCCGGGGAACGTGAAGATCACGACGCCGGAGGATCTGGCAAGCGCGCGGGCGCGGCCCGACGTGGCGGCGGCGCGGCCGGACATCCGCATCGGTTCCGGCTACGACCTCCACCGCCTGGTGTCGGGACGGCCGCTCATCCTCGGCGGCGTCTCCGTGCCCTTCGACACCGGGCTCGACGGTCACTCCGACGCCGACATCATCTGTCACGCCGTGACCGACGCCGTGCTCGGCGCGGCCGCGCTCGGCGACATCGGGCAGCTGTTCCCCGACAGCGATGCCGCCTGGAAGGACGCCGACAGCATCGCGCTGCTCGGGCAGGCGGTGGCGCGCGTTCACGAGGCGGGCTTCCGCGTCGGCAACGTCGACGTCACGGTGATCGCCGAGCGGCCCAGGCTGCTGCCGCACGTCCCGGCAATCCGGGCCAATCTGGCTGCCGCCCTCGGGGTGGAGCCGGCGGCCGTGAGCGTGAAGGGGAAGACCAACGAACGGGTCGACAGCATGGGGCGCGGCGAGTCGATGGCCTGTCATGCGGTGGCCCTCCTGCTCGCCCCGAGCCGCTAGCCGCGAGTCGCCGTCCATGATGAGAGTCCGCTTCGCCCCCAGCCCCACCGGGCACCTGCACGTCGGCAACGCCCGCACGGCCCTGTTCAACTGGCTGCTGGCGCGTCACCACGGCGGCACCTACGTGCTGCGCGTCGAAGACACCGATCGCGAGCGCTCGACCGCGGCGTCGGAGACGGCCATCAAGGACGATCTCCGCTGGCTCGGGCTGGCCTGGGACGAAGGCATCGACGCCGGCGGCGAGCTCGGCCCGTATCGCCAGACGGAGCGGCTCGCGCTCTACGCCGCGCACACGCGCGACCTGGTGGCGCGCGGCCACGCGTATCACTGCTTCTGCACGCCCGACCGGCTCGAGGTCGAGCGCCAGGCCGCGCTTGCCGCCGGCACGCCGCCGAAGTACGCCGGCACCTGCCGCGCCCTCGAGGCCGAGGAGGTCGCGCGGCGCATCGCCGCCGGCGAGACCCCGGCCGTCCGTCTCCGCGTGCCCGCCGCGCGGACCGTCGCGTTCGACGATCTGGTGCGTGGCACCGTGTCGTTCCACACCGACGTCATCGGCGATCCGGTCATCGTGCGCGGCGACGGCGTGCCCGCCTACAACTACGCGGTCGTCATCGACGACGCGCTCATGCACATCACGCATGTCGTGCGTGGTGAGGATCACATCTCGAACACGCCGCGGCAGATCCTCGTCTACGAGGCGTTCGGCTGGACGCCGCCGGCCTTCGCCCATCTCTCGCTCGTGCTCGGTCCCGACCACGCGCCGCTGTCGAAACGGCACGGCGCCACGTCGGTCGCGGAGTTCCGCGCCAAGGGCTACCTGCCGGAGGCCCTCGCCAACTATCTCGCCCTGCTCGGCTGGTCGCCCGGCGAGGGCGAGGAACTGCTGCCGCTCGCCGAACTGGCCGCCCGCTTCGAGATCACCGCGGTGGGACACAGCGCCGGTGTCTTCGACGAGGCCAAGCTCGCGTGGATGAACCGGCACTACCTGAAGCTGGCTGCTGCCGACCGCCTGGTGTCGTTGTCGACCCCGTATCTCGAGCAGGCGGGACGGGTCACCGGACCGCCGTCGCCGGCGCTCGCGGCGTGGCTGACCGCGGTCGTCCCGCCGCTGGCCGCCTCGATCGACAAGCTCGCTGACCTGCCGGAGCGCCTGCATCTCGTGTTCACCTACGATGCCGAGGCCGCCCTGGCCCGGCCCGAGGTCAGCGTCGAGGCGCGCGATCCGCTGGCCGCGTCGGTGGCCCGCGCGTTCCAGGTGGCGGTCGCGTCGGCACCGCCGCTCACGAGCAAAGAGGCGTTCCGCGCGCTGGCGAAGCAGGTCGGCGCCGCCACCGGCGCCAAAGGCAAGACGCTGTTCCACACCATCCGCCTCGTGTGCACCGGCGAGCCCGACGGCCCTGAACTCGACTTCCTGATTCCGGCCATCGAGCAGGCCGCGGGCCTGACGCCGGCCGACGGCCTGGCCCCGGTCATGAACTGCCGCACCCGCGCGGACGCCTTCATCGCCGCCCTCGACCGACTGGAGGATCTAGCCGCTAGGCCCTAGCCGCTAGCCGCTATCGTGATCATCTACGGCATCAACCCCGTGCTCGAGGCCGTGCGCACCGGCCGCGCCACCGAAGTGGTGGTGCAGGACGGCCACGGCGAGCGCGTTCGTGAGATCGTGGCGGCCGCGCGGGTGGCGGGCGTGCCCGTGCGCACGGTGGGGGCCGACGGCATCCGGCGCCTCGTGCCGTCCGGCGTGCATCAGGGAGTCGTGGCGCGGATGCGCCCGGCGCCGTCGGCGACGCTCGAAGAACTGGCTTCGGGCGTGAACGGCACGCCGCTCATCGTCGTGCTCGACGGCGTCGAGGACCCGAACAACGTCGGCGCCATCCTGCGCTCGGTCCATGCGGCCGGCGCCACCGGCGTCGTGCGTCAGACACGTCGCGCCGCCCCCCTCGACGGCGGCGCCGCCAAGGCGTCGGCCGGTGCGGTCCATCACGTGCCGGTCGCCGACGTGGTGAACATCGCCCGCGCGCTCGAAGAACTGAAGGCCCTCAACGTGTGGACCGTGGGGCTCGACGCGGATGCCGATCTGAATTACGATGTGGTGGACCTCACGCTTCCCACAGCGCTCGTCGTCGGAGCCGAAGGCTCCGGCCTGCGACGCCTCGTGCGGGAGCGGTGCGACCGGCTGGCATCGATACCCATGCGGGGCCAGCTGGGCAGTTTGAACGTGTCGGTGGCCGCCGCGGTGCTCTTGTTCGAGGCGGTCCGCCAGCGCTACCGGGGGAGGCCGGGCTTCTGACCATCGAGGTCGGATGTCGTCGGCCGCTTGGACTCCGGAGGAGGAAGAACGCTTGTCGATCGTCACCCCGCGTACGCAGGCAGGTCCGCTGTTGCACTTCTGGCACAGGACGTGCTACCATCCCTGATTCGTCTGGCTGGCGTAGCTCAGCCCGGTAGAGCGGCTGATTTGTAATCAGCGGGTCGTGGGTTCAAATCCCTCCGCCAGCTCCACCGGGTGCCGCGTCGGCCCCATCAGGATCGCGAAGCAGCCGGGGGACTCCAGGACACAAATTCAACGCGCGTGAGACGGCGGCGGAGTGCTGTCGCGCGACAAAACGATTACGGGTAGGTGGCGGAGCGGTCAATCGCAGCAGACTGTAAATCTGCCGGCCTTGTGCCTACGGAGGTTCGAATCCTCCCCTGCCCACCATATTCGCCCGCGATGCGGGCGAGGACGTCTGCCGGAGCGGCGCTGCTTGCCGCGAGGGTGGACCGCGAGCCTGGACCGGAAGTCCGGCCGGCCGCGATGGGTCGATCGAGTGAGAAGGGGCAATGGCGGGCCTGTCTCGCCGACGCCTCGGAATAGGGGAACGGCAGCCGTGTCTGCTCGTGCCCCGCAAGGCGAAGGCGGGAGTAACTCAGTGGTAGAGTCACAGCCTTCCAAGCTGTTGGTCGCGGGTTCGATCCCCGTCTCCCGCTCCAGTCGTCAGGCAAGACCGGCGCCCAGGCACGACATGGGCGCCGCGCAGGAAAGTCGGGGCAGACGTCGGAGCCCCGGACAGAGGTCGCGGTGATGCGCCGCGGCTTCGCAGGGCAGGCCGACGTGTTGGCCTCCACGCAGTAGGCAAGGCCGATGTAGCTCAGTTGGCAGAGCACGTCATTGGTAATGACGAGGTCACCGGTTCGATCCCGGTCATCGGCTCCAGAAGTCAGTTGGTACGGAAGTTCGACGCCGGCACGGGGCCGGGACGTCAGTCCGCAAACGAAGCGAGCGTAGACGAGTCATGGCGAAAGAGAAATTCGACCGTTCCAAACCCCACGTCAACGTCGGCACGATCGGCCACATCGACCACGGCAAGACCACCCTTACAGCGGCGCTGACCAAGGTCTCGTCCGACAAGGGCTGGGCGAAGTTCATCCCGTACGACGAGGTCGCCAAGGCGTCCGAGTCGCAGGGCCGCCGCGACGACACGAAGATCCTGACGATCGCGACCAGCCACGTCGAGTACAGCACGGCCAATCGGCACTACGCGCACGTCGACTGCCCCGGCCACGCCGACTACATCAAGAACATGATCACGGGCGCGGCGCAGATGGACGGCGCCATCCTGGTCGTGAGCTGTGTCGACGGCCCGATGCCGCAGACGCGCGAGCACGTGCTGCTCGCCCGCCAGGTCAACGTGCCGTACCTGGTCGTCGCCCTGAACAAGGTCGACATGATGGACGACCCGGAACTGGTCGACCTGGTCGAGCTCGAAGTGCGCGAACTGCTCACGAGCTACGGTTTCCCCGGCGACAAGACGCCGGTGGTGCGCGTCTCGGCGCTCAAGGCCATCAACGGTGAGCCCGAGGGCGTCGAGTCAGTGACCAAGCTGATGGAAGCGCTCGACACCTACATTCCGATGCCGGAGCGTGACGTCGACAAGCCGTTCCTGATGCCGATCGAGGACGTGTTTTCGATCTCGGGCCGCGGCACCGTGGTGACCGGCCGCATCGAGCGCGGTCGCGTCAAGGTCGGTGAGGAAATCGAGATCGTCGGTTTCAAGCCCACCGAGAAGAAGATCGTCACCGGCGTCGAGATGTTCCGCAAGCTGCTCGACGAGGGTGTCGCCGGCGACAACGTCGGCGTGCTGCTGCGCGGCGTGGAGAAGGACGACGTCGAGCGCGGCCAGGTGCTGGCCAAGCCCGGCTCGATCAAGCCGCACACGAAGTTCAAGGCGGAGGTCTACATCCTCAGCAAGGAAGAGGGTGGGCGCCACACGCCGTTCTTCAACGGCTACCGTCCCCAGTTCTACCTGCGGACGACCGACGTGACGGGCACGCTCAAGCTGCCCGAAGGCGTCGAGATGGTGATGCCCGGCGACAACACGCCGATCACCGCCGAGCTCATCACGCCGGTGGCCATCGAAAAGGGCGCCCGGTTCGCGATTCGTGAAGGCGGCCGCACCGTGGGCGCCGGCACGATTTCGGAAGTCATCGAGTAAGCGGCCAGCGGCTAGCGGCTGGCGGCCAGGGGCTCACGCAGTCCCGACCCGCCGGCCCTGGCCCGGTCGCTCGTAGGCAGGTTGTAGCCGCTAGCCGCTAGTCCCTAGCCGCTAGTCAGGCGAGCGGAGCGAGCCCGTGAGAGACATCATCCAGATGGCGTGCGGCGACTGCAAGCGTCGCAACTACAGCACGACGAAGAACAAGAAGAAGACGACGGAGCGGCTCGAGCTGAGCAAGTACTGCCGTTTCTGCCGCAAGCACACGGCTCACAAAGAGCAGAAGTAGTTTTGCGGGTCCCGGGGCCCGGGTCCCGGGCGCCGGTGGTGTGAAGGCCAATAGCTCAATTGGTAGAGCACCGGTCTCCAAAACCGGGGGTTGGGGGTTCGATTCCCTCTTGGCCTGCCAATCTGGACCCGGCCGCCGGGCGCGTCGCGCAGTGAGCTGACGCCGCGGCACGGGGCAAGAAGAGAATCGAGATATTCGTGGCAACCGAAACGCTCGACAACGTAGGAACGCGACCCGCCGGTGAAGGCGGGCCGGAGGGCGGCGCGGTCTCCAACGCGCGCGGTCCCGGCAGGCTCGTCGAGTTCATCGGCGAGGTCCGGGCCGAGCTGAAGCGCGTGACCTGGCCGTCGAAGAGCGAAGTCTACGCGACGACGTTCGTGGTCATCCTGACGTCACTCGCGTTCGGCCTCTATCTCTTCGGAATCGACCTGCTGCTGAACTCGGCCGTCCAGCGGCTCTTCCAGCGGTTCGGTGGAGCATGACGGACGTCGCAACGAAGCACTGGTACATCGTTCACACCTACTCCGGCTTCGAGAAGAAGGTCGCCGAGTCGCTGCAGCAGCGGGTCCAGGCCTACGGTCTGCAGGAGGAAATCGGCGAGGTGCTGATTCCCACCGAGGACGTGGTCGAGATGCGCGGCGGCAAGAAAGTGGTGACGGCCAAGCGTTTCTTCCCGGGCTACCTGCTGGTCGAGATGCAGATGTCCGACAACGCGTGGCACTGCGTGAAGAACACGCCGAAGGTCACGGGTTTCGTCGGCGCCGGCTCGAAGCCGACGCCGCTCAGCACCGAGGAAGTCGAGCAGATTCTGGTGCAGGTCCGCACCGCGCACGAGAAGCCGAAGCCGAAGTACTCCTTCGAGCGGGGCGATCAGGTGCGCATCAACGAAGGACCGTTCACGAGCTTCAACGGCACCGTCGACGACGTGAACATGGACAAGAACACCCTGAAGGTCATGGTGACGATCTTCGGCCGGGCCACGCCCGTCGAACTCGACTTCCTTCAGGTGGAGAAGCTCTAGCGGCTAGCGGCTAGGGACTAGCGGCTAGGAGAACTTTAAGCAATGGCGAAAAAAATTCAGGCGATGGTGAAGCTCCAGATCCCGGCGGGGAAGGCCACTCCGGCCCCGCCCGTGGGCACGGCGCTCGGTCCGCACGGCGTCAACATCATGGACTTCGTCAAGGCGTTCAACGCCCGCACGGCGAAGGACGAGGGCCTCATCATCCCGGCCGTGGTCACGATCTACTCCGACCGGTCGTACACCTTCATCACCAAGACGCCGCCGGCGCCGGTGCTGCTCAAGAAGGCCGCCAACGTGGCCAAGGGATCGGCCGAGCCCAACAAGGCGAAGGTCGGCACCGTCACGATGAAGCAGGTCGAGGAGATCGCCAAGCAGAAGCTGCCCGACCTGAACACCGAGTCCCTGGCGGCGGCCATCAAGTCGGTGGCAGGCACGGCGCGCTCCATGGGGATCGACGTCATCACGTAGCCAGGGCTGGCGGCCGGCCACGACGCCCGGGCCGGACCCGCCCTCGTTCGCACGCAGTCGGTCGTTCGTTCACCAGCCGCCGGCGCCACGTCCTGGTCGCCGGCGATGCAGCGTGGGAGGGTGAGTTCACCCGCTGGAACCACGGAGGAGGCACATGAGAAAACGCGGGAAGAAATACCTCGCGGCGCGCCAGCAGGTCGAAGAGCGCGCCTATGAGCTCAATGAAGCGCTGCCGCTTCTGCAGAAGCTCAAGTTCGCCAAGTTCGACGAGACCGTGGCACTGTCGGTTCGCCTCGGCGTCGACCCGAAACACGCCGACCAGATGGTGCGTGGAACGGTCGTGCTGCCGCACGGGCTGGGCAAGACGAAGTTCGTCCTCGTCATCGCCGGTCCCGAGAAGCAGAAGGAAGCCACCGAAGCCGGCGCCGATCAGGTCGGCGGGGAAGAGCTGGTCGAGAAGATTCAGGGCGGCTGGACGGCGTTCGACGCCGTCGTGGCCACGCCCGACATGATGCGTGTCGTGGGCAAGCTGGGCAAGGTGCTCGGTCCGCGCGGCCTCATGCCGAATCCGAAGACCGGCACGGTGACCGTCGACATCGCCAAGGCCGTCAAGGAAATCAAGGCGGGCAAGGTGGAATTCCGCGTGGACAAGACCGGTATCGTCCATGCGCCGGTGGGGAAGACCTCGTTCTCCCCGGAGAACCTCATCGACAACGCCTCCACGCTGCTTGACAGCATCATGAAGGCCAAGCCGTCTGCGGCCAAGGGCAAGTACCTCCGCAGCATCACCATTTCGTCCACCATGGGCCCCGGCATCCGCATCGACGAGCTGCGGATCGAGTCGGCGGCGAAACAGTAGGAGGCGCTCCAACCATGGCCGTGACGAGAGCCGACAAGGAAGCCGAACTGCAGCTCCTGGCAACGATGTTCCAGGGCGCGGATGCGGCGATTCTCATCGACTACAAGGGCATCAACGTCCCGCAGGTCACCGAGCTCAGGCGCGAACTCCGCAAGGTCAGTTCGAGCTATCGGGTGGTCAAGAACACGCTGGCGAAGCGCGCGCTGCAGGGGACGGTGTTCGAGTCCCTGACCGCGCACTTCGAGGGCACGACGGCAATCGCCTACACCGAGTCCGACCCGGTGGCGCTGGCGAAGACCCTGACCGCCTTCATGAAGACCGTGCCCGCGCTGCAAGTCAAGGCAGCCGTGGTGCAGGGGCAGGCGATCAAGGCGGCTGAGGTCACCGAACTCGCCAACATGCCGGGCAAGCCGGAGCTGTACGCCAAGCTCCTCTACCTGTTGAATGCGCCCGCCACCAACCTGGTGCGCGTGCTGAGCGCCGTGCCGCGCGATTTCATGAACGTGCTGGCAGAGGCGGAGAAGAAGCGGGCGTAATCGCCCATTTCCCACCTTTTCGTTTCACCTAGACGGAGACAAGAGCAATGGCCGACGTGACGCAGCAGCAGGTTGTGGACTACATCAAGAACATCAGCGTGATGGAGCTCTCGCAGCTCGTGAAGACGCTGGAAGGCGAACTCGGAGTGTCGGCAGCGGCCGCCATGCCGATGATGGCGATGCCGATGGGCGGCGGCGCGGCCGCGGCGGCCGTCGAAGAGCAGACCGAGTTCACGGCGACGCTGACCGAGATTGGCGCCAACAAGATCAACGTGATCAAGGTCGTCCGCGAAGTCACCAGCCTGGGCCTGAAGGAAGCCAAGGACCTCGTCGAGAGCGCGCCCAAGGCCGTCAAGGAAGGCGTGACCAAGGAAGAGGCCGAGGCCATCAAGAAGAAGTTCGAAGAGGCTGGCGCCAAGATCGAGATCAAGTAAGCCAGGCCGTGCCGGACGGCGGCCGGGTGCGCACCCGGCCGTCGTCTGCGAGATCGTCGTGCGGTAGGACCGTTGGCAGCTGGTCGGGCACCAGCTTCCACGACCGTAGCCCTTTGGCCCCAGCCTGAGTTGAGCATGTACAGCCTTCCCAAGAACGTCTACCGCGAGCGCAAGGACTTTTCCAAGATCAAGACGACGGTTCCCATCCCGAACCTGATCGAGATCCAGCGCCGCTCGTACGAGCGCTTCCTGCAGATGAACCGGATGCCCTCGGAACGCGAGGACCAGGGACTGCAGTCGGTGTTCAAGTCGGTGTTCCCGATCAGCGACTTCCGCGAGAACTCGTCGCTCGAGTTCATCGAGTATTCGATCGGGAACTGGGAGTGCAAGTGCGGCAAGCTGGCCGGCCTGCATCACCTGCGCAAGCCCTGCAAGGCCTGCGGTCTCACGCTGGTGGCCGATCCTTACGGCGAGAAGGACGTCATCTGCGGCAAGTGCGGCACCGCCAATCAGGCGCGTGGCGATGTCTGTGACATCTGCGGCCACACCGTCCAGCTCAAGCTCAAGTACGACGTCGACGAGTGCCAGGAACGTGGCATGACCTACGCCGTGCCGCTGAAGGTGACGATCCGGCTGGTGGTCTGGAACAAGGACCCGGAGACCGGCGTCAAGACCATCCGCGACATCAAGGAGCAGGAGGTCTACTTCGGCGACATCCCGCTGATGACGGACAACGGCACCTTCATCATCAACGGCACCGAGCGCGTCATCGTCAGCCAGCTGCACCGCTCGCCGGGCGCCTTCTTCCACTCGGAAGACAAGACGCTCTACGTCGCGCAGATCATCCCCTACCGCGGCTCGTGGGTGGAGTTCGAGTACGACTCCAAGAACCTGCTCTACGTCCGGATCGACCGCAAGCGCAAGTTCCTCGCCACCGTGTTCCTGCGCGCGCTCGGGCTGCGCGGCGCCGACGAGATCATCCGCGCCTTCTACGGCGTGGACCGTCTGCACCTGTCGGATAACACCGTGCGCTGGGCCGTCAACGACACCATCGTCGGCCTGCGCGCCAAGAAGGGCGTGAAGATTCCCGGCGCCGACGTCTCGGTCGCCGAGGGCAAGAAGATCAGCAAGGCCCACGTCGATGCCATGCGCAAGGCCGGCATCGACACCATCGACATCACCGACGAGGCTCTCGAAGGCGCCTTCGCGGCGTCCGACATCGTCGACCCGGCCACCGGCGAGGTGCTGCTCGAGGCCAACGAGGAGCTGACCGCCCGCATCATCTCGATGGCCCACGAAAAGGCCGTCGACGCGGTCGAGATCTTCTTCCCGGAGCGGGACGAGGTCGGCACCATCCTGTCGCAGACGCTGCGCAAGGATCCGATCCGCACGCACGAAGAGGCGCTGATCGAGATCTACCGCCGTCTGCGTCCGGGCGACCCGCCCACGCTCGACAGCTCGCGCACGCTGTTCGAGAACATGTTCTTCAATCCGCAGAAGTACGACTTCTCGCGGGTCGGCCGGCTGAAGCTGAACACCAAGCTCGGGCTGAACACGCCGCTCGACGAGAAGATCCTGCACCCGCAGGACTTCTACGAGGTCATCAAGTACCAGCTCAAGCTGAAGAAGAACCCGGCCAACGTCGACGACATCGATCACCTGGGCAACCGCCGCGTCCGCTCCGTGGGCGAACTCCTGGAGAACCAGTTCCGCATCGGGCTGGTCCGCATGGAGCGCGCCATCAAGGAGAAGATGTCGGTCTACCAGGAAATGGCGACCGCCATGCCGCACGACCTGATCAACGCGAAGCCGGTCATGGCGGCCATTCGCGAGTTCTTCGGGTCGTCGCAGCTGTCGCAGTTCATGGACCAGACCAATCCGCTGTCCGAGGTGACGCACAAGCGCCGTCTCTCGGCCCTCGGGCCCGGCGGTCTGTCACGCGAGCGCGCGGGCTTCGAGGTCCGCGACGTGCACACCACGCACTACGGCCGCATCTGCCCGATTGAGACGCCGGAAGGCCCGAACATCGGCCTCATCAGCTCGCTCAGCTGCTACGCGCGCATCAACGAGTTCGGCTTCATCGAGTCGCCCTACCGCAAGGTCAAGGACGGCCGGGTGGTCGACTACGTGCTCGTCACCAACAGCGGCGGCAACCCCAAGTACAAGGTGGGGGACGTCGTCCCCTCCGACGAACTGATGGGCGCCGACGGCCGCAGCAAGAAGAAGGGCGTCGAGTTCGAACCGCACGCCTTCTACCTGTCGGCGTGGGAAGAGGATCAGTACATCATCGCCCAGGCGAATGCCGAGCTCGATGAGGACCTGAACTTCAAGAACGAGCGCATCAACGCCCGCCAGCAGGGCGACTTCATTCTCGCCCGCAAGGACGAGATCGACTTCATCGACGTGTCGCCGAAGCAGCTCGTCTCGGTGGCCGCCTCGCTGATTCCGTTCCTCGAGAACGACGACGCCAACCGCGCCCTGATGGGCTCCAACATGCAGCGCCAGGCCGTGCCGCTGCTGCGCGCCAGGTCGCCCTACGTGGGCACCGGCATGGAGTACATCACCGCCCGCGACTCCGGCGCCGTGATCGTGGCGCGCCGCTCGGGCACCATCGACTTCGTCGACAGCACCCGCATCGTCGTGCGCGTCGAGGGCAGCGAGGACACGAGCAAGGAGATGGGGGCCGACATCTACCCCCTGACCAAGTTCAAGCGCTCCAACCAGAACACCTGCATCAACCAGAAGCCGATCGTGGCGGTGGGGCAGCGGGTGCACAAGGGTCAGGTGCTGGCCGACGGGCCGTGCACCGAGCTCGGTGAGCTGGCGCTCGGCCGCAACGTGCTGGTCGCCTTCATGCCGTGGCGCGGCTACAACTTCGAGGACGCCATCCTGGTGTCGGAGAAGGCCGTCAAAGAGGACTACTACACCTCGATTCACATCGAGGAGTTCGAGATCGAAGCGCGCGACACCAAGCTCGGGCCGGAAGAAATCACCCGCGACATCCCGAACGTGTCGGAGACCTACCTGCGCGATCTCGACGACAGCGGCATCATCCGCATCGGTGCCTACGTCAAGCCGGGCGACATCCTGGTCGGCAAGGTCACGCCCAAGGGCGAGACGCAGCTGACGCCGGAAGAGAAGCTGCTGCGGGCGATCTTCGGTGAGAAGGCCGGCGACGTCCGCGACGCCTCGCTGATCTGCCCGCCCGGCATCGAGGGCATCATCGTCGGCGTCAAGATCTTCTCGCGCAAGGGCATCGAGAAGGACGACCGGGCCAAGGCGATCGAGCAGGAAGAGCTCGACACCATGGAGAAGAACCAGCAGGACGAAATCCGCATCCTGCACGAGGAGACCAAGAAGCGCGTGGCGCAGCTCCTCACCGGCCGCACGCTGCGCTCGGATCTGTTCGACGAGTTCGGCCGCGAACGCCTGCTCCGCAAGGGCCAGGCGCTGACCGCCGAGACCATGCAGGACCTGACGTTCTCGGTGGTGGTCCGCGCCAAGGTGGAAACCGACGACGCCGGCCTGGAGCCGGATCTGCGGGCCATCGAGGAGCGCACGGAGCGTCAGGTCGACGTCATCCGCCAGATCTTCGAAGAGAAGAAGGAGAAGGTGCGCCGCGGCGACGAGCTGCCGCCGGGCGTCATCAAGCTCGTCAAGGTCTACGTCGCCATGAAGCGCAAGCTGCAGGTGGGCGACAAGATGGCCGGCCGGCACGGTAACAAGGGCGTCATCGCCCGCGTCCTGCCGGAAGAGGACATGCCCTACCTGCCGGATGGAACGCCGGTCGAGATCGTGCTCAATCCGCTGGGCGTGCCGTCGCGCATGAACGTCGGACAGATTCTCGAAACGCACCTCGGCTGGGCGGCACACGCCCTCGGCCTCTACTTCGCCACGCCGGTGTTCGATGGCGCGACCGAGGCCGAAATCACCAACTGGCTGGATCAGGCCGGGCTGGATCAGGAAGGCGGCAAGACGCGCCTGCGCGACGGTCTCACGGGCGACCTGTTCGAGCAGCCGGTCACTGTCGGCTACATCTACATGCTGAAGCTGTCGCACCTGGTCGACGACAAGATCCACGCCCGCTCGATCGGGCCGTACTCGCTCATCACCCAGCAGCCGCTGGGCGGCAAGGCGCAGTTCGGCGGGCAGCGCTTCGGTGAGATGGAGGTGTGGGCGCTCGAAGCCTACGGCGCCGCCCACATCCTGCAGGAACTGCTCACGGCCAAGTCCGACGACGTCACGGGCCGCGCCAAGATCTACGAGTCGATCGTCAAGGGCGACGCGAGCTTCACGCCCGGGCTGCCCGAATCGTTCAACGTGCTCATCCGCGAGCTGCAGTCGCTCTGCCTCGACGTGGAGCTGATTTCCACGAAGCGGCGGCCGGTCGATGTCATCGACGTGCCGGCTGAACCGGTGTTGGAGGGCTGAGGATTCCATGTTGAGACCAAGCTTTACGGACAGCAAGACGGCGCTTCGCGCTGATTTCGACGCGATCCGCATCAGCCTCGCCTCGCCCGAGAAGATCGAGCAGTGGTCGTTCGGCGAGGTGACCAAGCCCGAGACGATCAACTACCGCACGTTCAAGCCGGAACGCGACGGCCTGTTCTGCGCCAAGATCTTCGGGCCGATCACCGACTGGGAGTGCCTGTGCGGCAAGTACAAGCGCATGAAGCACCGCGGCGTGATCTGCGACAAGTGCGGCGTGGAAGTCACGCAGGCCAAGGTGCGCCGCGAGCGCCTGGGCCACATCCGCCTGGCCACGCCGGTCAGCCACGTGTGGTTCTTCAAGGGGCTGCCGAGCCGCATCGGCCACCTGCTCGACATCCCGCTGCGTGACCTCGAGCGCGTGCTCTACTTCGAGGCCTACGTGGTCGTCGATCCGGGCGACACCGACCTCAAGCAGAACCAGCTCCTCAACGAGGACCAGTTCCGCAAGGCGCGTGAGGAATACGGCTTCACGAAGTTCAAGGCGCAGATGGGCGCCGAAGCCATCAAGGAGCTGCTCAAGCGCGTCCAGATCGAGACGCTGGCCGTCGAGCTGCGCGAGAAGATGCGCTCGGAGACTTCGACGCAGAAGAAGCTGAAGTTCGCCAAGCGCCTCAAGGTCGTCGATTCGTTCCGCAAGTCGAGCAACAAGCCCGAGTGGATGATTCTCGACGTGGTGCCGGTGATTCCGCCGGAACTGCGTCCGCTCGTGCCGCTCGACGGCGGCCGCTTCGCGACCTCCGACCTGAACGACCTCTACCGTCGCGTGATCAACCGGAACAACCGCCTCAAGAAGCTCATGGAGCTGAAGGCGCCGGACGTCATCATCCGCAACGAGAAGCGCATGCTGCAGGAGGCCGTCGACGCGCTGTTCGACAACGGCCGCCGCGGCCGCGTGCTGCGCGGCGCCAACAACCGGCCGCTGAAGTCGCTGTCCGACACGCTGAAGGGCAAGCAGGGCCGCTTCCGTCAGAACCTGCTCGGCAAGCGCGTCGACTACTCGGGCCGTTCGGTCATCGTCGTCGGGCCGGAGCTGAAGCTCCACCAGTGCGGCCTGCCGAAGAAGATGGCGCTCGAGCTCTTCAAGCCGTTCATCTACAACAAGCTCGAAGAGCGGGGCCTGGTCGCGACCATCAAGCAAGCCAAGGAGATGGTCGAGAAGCAGGGTCCCGAGGTGTGGGACGTCCTCGAAGAGGTGATCAAGGAGCATCCGGTGCTCCTCAACCGTGCGCCGACCCTGCACCGCCTCGGCATCCAGGCGTTCGAGCCGGTCCTCGTCGAGGGCAAGGCCATCCGCATCCACCCGCTCGTCTGCACGGCGTTCAACGCGGACTTCGACGGCGACCAGATGGCCGTCCACATCCCGCTGTCGCCGGAAGCGCAGATCGAAGCGACCGAGCTGATGATGTCGTCGCGCAACGTGCTCTCGCCGAGCAACGGCGCGCCCATCACGGTGCCCTCGCAGGACATCGTGCTCGGTTGCTACTACATGACCAAGTCGAAGACCGGCGCCAAGGGCGAGGGCCGGGCGTTCGGCAGCATCGACGACGTCGTGCTGGCGCTCGAGGCCGGTGAGGTCGAGACCCTGTCGCCGATCCGCCTGCGCTACTCCGGTCCGCTGCAGGATCTGACGGCGGCGCGTGACGACCAGGACGTGCTGCACACCGACGTGCAGGACGTGCAGAACAAGATCATCAACACCACCGTCGGCCGCGTGCTGTTCAACGCCGCGCTGCCGAAGGGGCTGCCGTTCGTCAACGGCCTGCTCAAGAAGAAGGGGCTGCAGCAGCTGGTCCAGCGCTGCTACCTGCACCACGGGCTGCCGCTGACCGTCGAGATGCTCGACGGCCTCAAGACGACCGGCTTCACCTACGCCACGCGCTCGGGACTGTCGGTCGGCATCAAGGACCTGATCATCCCGAAGAACAAGCCGGAGCTGGTGGCGAAAGCCAGCGACGAGGTGATTCGCGTCGAGCAGCAGTACCTCGAAGGCGCCATCACCAACGGCGAGCGCAAGAACAAGATCATCGCCGTGTGGTCGGACGTGACCGAGAAGGTCGCCGACGAGATGTTCTCCGAGATGGAGAAGCTCGACCGCGAAGGGCGGACCTTCAACCCGGTCTACATCATGGCCGACTCCGGCGCCCGCGGCAGCAAGCAGCAGATTCGCCAGCTGGCGGGTATGCGCGGCCTGATGGCCAAGCCGTCGGGTGAGATCATCGAGCAGCCGATCCGGGCCAACTTCCGTGAAGGCCTGTCGGTGCTCGAGTACTTCATCTCGACGCACGGCGCCCGCAAGGGGCTGGCCGACACGGCGCTCAAGACCGCCGACTCAGGCTACCTGACGCGGCGTCTGGTCGACGTGGCGCAGGACGTCATCATCTCCGAGTACGACTGCGGCACCGTCGACGGCATCGAGTCGCGGGCCATCGTCGAGAGCGGCGAGATCATCGAGCCGTTGCGCGACCGCATCATCGGCCGCGTCTCGCTCGAGAAGATCGTCGACTCGATCACCGGCAACCTCGTGCTCGACGTCAACGACGTCATCGACGAGGACAAGGCGTCCGAAGTGCAGGACGCCGGCATCGAGAAGGTGAAGATCCGGTCGGTGCTGACCTGCCAGTCGCGCCGCGGTGTCTGCGCCCACTGCTACGGCCGCGACCTGGCCACCGGCAAGCTGGTCGAGCTCGGTCTGGCCGTCGGCGTCATCGCGGCGCAGTCGATCGGCGAGCCCGGCACGCAGCTGACCATGCGCACCTTCCACATCGGCGGCACGGCGTCGCGGGTGTCGGAACAGTCGACCCTCGATGCCAAGCACAAGGGCGTCGTGCGCTTCGACAACCTGCAGGTGGTCGAGCGGACCAAGATGCCGGGCGG
Organism: uncultured Acidobacteriota bacterium; assembly: GCA_963807405.1. GTDB lineage: Bacteria > Acidobacteriota > Vicinamibacteria > Vicinamibacterales > UBA2999 > CADEFD01. The sequence continues at coordinate 119,902 of CAWEBU010000006.1, forward strand.
CGCCGCCGACCTGATCGTCATGAACCGCAACGGCTACATCGTGGTGCAGGACGACAAGGGGCGCGACCGCGAGCGCTACCAGGTCGTCTACGGCGCGCACCTCCGGGTCAAGGACGGCCAGATCGTCGAACCGGCCCAGATCCTCGTCGAGTGGGATCCCTACACGTTCTCCATCCTCACCGAGGAGAGCGGCCAGATCCGCTTCAAGGACATCATCGAAGGCGTGACGGTGCACGAGGATCTCGACGAGATCACCGGCCTGTCACGGCTCATCATCATCGACTCGGCTGACGAGAAGAAGCAGCCGGCGGTCGAAGTGCGCGGGGCCGACGGCAAGGTCGGACGCCGCTACATCATGCCGGTCCACGCCCACATGATGGTGCAGGACGGCGAAGAGGTGCAGGCCGGCGACGTGATCGCCAAGATCCCGCGCGAGACCACCAAGACGAAGGACATCACGGGCGGTCTGCCGCGCGTGGTCGAGCTCTTCGAAGCGCGCAAGCCGCGCGACCCGGCGGTCATCAGCGAGATCGACGGCACCGTCAAGCACGGCGGCATCGTCAAGGGGCAGCGCAAGATCCTCATCGTGCCCGACGAGGGTGGCGGCGACGCCCGTGAGTACTCGATTCCGCGCGGCGTCCACGTCAACGTGCAGGACGGCGAGCGGGTGCGGGCGGGCGATCCCCTGATGGATGGTCCGAGCAACCCGCACGACATCCTGCATGTGCTCGGCGAGAAGGAACTCCAGAAGTACCTCGTCAACGAGGTGCAGGAGGTCTACCGGCTCCAGGGCGTGAACATCAACGACAAGCACATCGAAGTGATGGTGCGTCAGATGCTGCGCTGGGTGCGCGTCGAGGACGTCGGCGACACCGAGTTCCTGATCGACGAGCAGGTCGACAAGTTCCGCTTCCTCAGCGAGAACGAGCGTGTGCTCGCCGACGCCGGCCGTCCCGCCACCGCGCAGCCGCTGCTGCTCGGCATCACCAAGGCGTCGCTGTCGACCGAGTCGTTCATCTCGGCGGCCTCCTTCCAGGAGACGACGCGGGTGCTCACCGAGGCCTCGATTTCAGGCAAGGTCGACCACCTGCGCGGCCTGAAGGAGAACGTCACCATGGGCCGCCTGATCCCGGCCGGCACCGGCTTCTGGTGGTACCGCCACCTGACGATTCCGGCCGACGAACCGCCGCCGCCGCCGGCACCGCCGCAGCCCGCCGACGACGAGCTGGAGCTCGACCGCGAGCTCGAGTACCTGGTGGAAGCGGACGAGCCGGTGGCTCGGACCGGCAACGACACGGCCGGGGAATAGGCGGGTTCCGGGGACCGGCGTCCGGGCCCCGGACACCTCTCGAAATGCGAAGGGCCGCGCGATGGATCGCGCGGCCCTTTGTCGTGTACGGCGGTCCGCTACGGACCGCCAGCTGCCGTTGCGACGGCTAGCTGCCGGCTCCGAGCGCCTCGGCCTTGGACGTCAGCGTGCGCACGCCGGCTCTTCGCCGCCGCCAGCAGCATCGAGCTGGCGGTGTAGACGACGACGCCGATGACCAGCCAGCGCATGTAGAGCAGCGGCAGGGACTTGACGATGAAGGCGGCGACCAGCACGGCCAGCGGGCCGCCGACGGCCAGACCGACCGACGCCCGCAGATGGTAGGCATCGCGGGCCAGGAACTGCATGCTGCCGACCGGCATCAGGAAGGCGCACGAGCCCATCATGATCGGGAAGGCGGCGGTCGGGTCCATGCCGAGCAGGCTGATGACGATCATGCACGGGGCGTAGAGCCCGATGCCGAGCGTCATCAGGGCGCCGAGGACGAAGTTGGCGCCGACGCCGATGGCGAGGCGGCCGCCGGTGAGCCCGAGGGCCGTGCCGCCGCCGGGGACGAAGCCGACCAGCTGCAGCAGCATGATGGTGGCGGCGCCGAGCAGGGCCAGGCCCATGCCCAGCTGGACGTTGCGGCGCGGCATGTCCGAGACGACGCCGGCCCCGAAGAAGGCGCCCGTGCAGGCAGCGGCGATGAGCAGCGCCAGGGTGGTGAAGTCGACCTCGACGATCTGCGTGAAGATGATCGCCTGGGTCACCGTGGGGACGACGTGCCCGACATTGAGGGTGCCGGGGATGAGCTCGTCCGGCACGATGCGCCACGCCCGGAACAAGGCCGTGGTCGGCGCGAAGGAGCCGATCCCGAGCGTGTCGAAGAAGTTCGTGACCGCGCCGATGGCCAGCTGCGGGCCGGTCGGCCGCACCGGTTCATGGGCGCCGTGGCCGCCGGCGGCGAGCCGGGCGCGGGCCACGACGATCCAGCGGCCGAGGTAGAAGAGGGTGACGGCGACGAGCGTGGCGACGAGCAGTGACTTGGCGTCCATGAATCTCCTGGGCGAGCGGCGGGCAGGCGGAGTCTATCCCACGCCGGACGTGGGACCTTGCCGCGGTGGAGGTCAGCCGACGAACTTGTAGCCGCTGCCGTGGATGGTGAGGATGTGCTCGGGCTCGTGCGGCGCCCGCTCGATCTTCTGCCGCAGCTTGGCGACGAAGTTGTCGATGGTGCGGGTGGTGGGGAACTCCTCGTAGCCCCACACCTCGTTGAGGATCTGCTCGCGCGTGACGACCTTGCCCTTGTGCTGCACGAGGTAGCGCAGGAGTTCGAACTCGCGGGCAGTGAACTCCACCCGCCGCTTCTCGCGCCGGGCCTGGTGCAGCTTGAAGTCGATCTCGAGGTCGCCGATGCGGACCGTGTCCTCGGTCGGTGGCCGTGTCGTCGTGCGCCGCAGCACCGCCCGCACGCGGGCCAGCAGCTCGGTGATCGAGAACGGCTTGGTGACGTAGTCGTCGGCGCCCAGCTCGAGACCGAGCACCTTGTCGGTCTCGGCCGAGCGCGCCGTGAGCATCACGATCGACGTCGAGGCGGAGCGCTCGCGCAGCTCGCGGCACACGTCGAAGCCGTTCTTCTTCGGAAGCATCAGATCGAGGATGACGAGATCGGGATTGAAGGCCGCGGCCCGCACGAGCCCCTGCTCGCCGTCGGACGCCGTCTGCACTTCGTAGCCCTCGAGCTCGAGATTGTCACGCAGGCCGAGCAGCATCTGCGGCTCGTCCTCGATCACCAGAATGCGCTTCATGTCTGTCTCCGTACGCGTCGGCCGAGCGGGCCGGAATCGGGAAGGCGAGGGTGAAGGTGCTGCCACGGCCGGGTTCGCTCTCGACGCTGACCGAGCCGCCGTGGCCGCGAATCGTGTGCTCGACGATGGCCAGTCCGAGGCCACAGCCCTGCGGCCCGCCGCCGAGCCCGCTGTCGACACGGAAGAACTTGCGGAACACCCGGCGCTGCAGGTGGGGCGGGATGCCGATACCGTGGTCGGTGACCCGGACGGCGACCTGCCCATGGCGGCGTTCGACCGCCACCTCGATGTCGCGCTCCTCGCGCGAGTACTTCATGGCGTTGGACAGCAGGTTCTCGATCGCCTGCTGCACGGCGCCGGCGTCGATGTCGACCAGCGGCAGGTCCGGCTCGACGCGGGTCGTGACCGTGAAGCGCCCCTGCTCGAACTGGCTGTGGAGCTGGTCCAGCACCTCGCGCGTGACCTCGCCGAGGTCGGCCGGCGCCTGGCGGTACGGACGCAGCCCGGCCTCCATGCGCGAGAAATCGAGCATGTTCTCGATGAGGCGGGTCAGCTTCTTGGCCTCGCCGTTGATGATCCGGTAGTACTCGGTGGCGCGCTCGGGCGTGCGCACGCGGCCGAGTTCGAGGGTCTCGGCGAACAGCTGGATGAGCGCCAGCGGCGTCTTGAGATCGTGGGAGACCGAGGCCACGAAGTTCGATTTCAGCTCTGCCAGGCGGACCTCGCGGGCCGCCGCGCGAGCGACGAAGAAGACGCCGGCGGCCATGACCACGGCCAGGATGGCCATCAGGGCAATCTGGGGGCGGCTGCTCGAGTCGGCGATGACGGCGATGGTCCGACCGCCGAAACCGGTCTGGAGCGTCCACGTTTCGGGCTCGACCTCGACCGGCGCGGCATACTCGAGCAGTTCGCGGTCGAAGAAGACCAGCGGAAAGCTGCGCTCGTCCACGAAGACGTCGGCGCCCGCCGGGGCGGAGGAGAAGAGCACCCGTCCCTTGCCGTCGCGCAGCGTCAGGTCGAGCTGCGGGAAGCCGCCCAGGTGCTGCACCGACGCCAGGCGCCGCTTCATCAACTCGGGCAGGTGCTTGGTGCGGATGTCCTCGGCGTCGACGACCAGAGCCACCAGGCTCGACATGGTGTCGCGGGTCGCCGTCGAGAAGCGCAGCTGCACCTGTACGTACTTGCGCCGTCCGCCGATGGTGGCGGGGAACGCGACGATGGCGCGTTTGTGCTCGAGCAGCTCCCGCAGGCGCGGCAGAACCACGGCGCCGACCCCGGGAGCGTCGCGGAACCGGCGCTCGAGATCGCCGGACTGGTCGGCGAGCCCGAGCCGGTTGTAGACGAGCAGCTGGCCGCGGGCCTCGGTCGACACCGCCGACCAGACGTAGAACGCTTCGACGAACGGACTCTCTTCGAGGCCCTTGCGCAGGACGTCGTCCATCCAGGCACGGTCCATGACGTCGCTGCGGGCCTGCGGCACGGCCAGCAGCACGCTGATGTGCGGGCGCTTCAGGGTGTCCTCGATGGCGCGGGCCGCGGCATCCGCGGTTTCCTGGCTGAGCTGGCGCAGCACCACCGAGGACGTGCTCGCCAGGTCGTCGATCGAGCGGAACTGGAAGTAGAAGAGCACCGCGACCGGGATGGCGACCACCACGGCCAGTCCGGTGGCGAGACGCACGCCACGGTCGTTCAGCACCTGCCCGAGCCAGTGCGGGGCGCGATCCCGGAACGATGTGGGCGTCGGGGTGGGGGTTCCGTCGTCCATGGCAGCTCCTCTCGTCGTCTCGGCCTAGGCGCGCGCCAGTTCGGCGGCCAGCCAGTCACCGACCGTGCGCCAGTCGCGCAAGCCGGGTGCGGCCGACAGCAGGGCCCAGGCGACCGACTGCGTGTCGCCCAGCAGCTGCCGGCGGTAGTCCCGCGGCAGGTTGGCCGTGCAGCCCTGCAACTCCCGCAAGGCGCCGGCCGCATCCCCCGTGGCCAGCTTCGCCAGCGCCAGGCGGCTGGCCTGGACCGGGTTGCGAGCCGGGTCGAGCCGTTGCCCTGCCTGGTAGGCCGAGAGCGACGCCTCGTAGCGCCCCTGCAGAAACAGGGTATGTCCTAGATTGTAGTGCCCGAACGCCAGATCCGGAGTCAGCCGGATGACGGCACGGAACGCCGCCTCGGACTCGGCGAGGCGTCCGAGCTCGCGCGAGACGACGCCGACGTTGTTGACGGCCTGCGGATTGTCGGGGTCGGCCGCGAGTGCCGAGGAGAACGCGGTCAGCGCCTCGTCGGGGCGATCGAGTTCGCCCAGGGTCGCGCCCCAGTTCGCCGCCGCCGAGGGAAACCCTGGCAGGAGGCGCGAGGCGGCGCCGAAGGCCTCGGCCGCCGCCGGCATGTCGTCCTTGCGCAGCCACCATTTGCCGTGTTCGAAGCGGGCCGCCGCCCACTCGGGGGCCGCTGTCACCGCTTCGGCGAGCAGTGCCCCGGCGTTGTCGAGATCGTTCACCTCCATACAGACGCTGGCCATCGCCAGCAGGTGCGCCGGAGTGCGTGCCGCGTCGAGGACGCGACCGGCCGCCGCCAGCCGGTCGGCCGGCGCCGGCTCGCGGAAGGCCAGCGGCAGGGCGCCCAGGGGCAGCGTCGGTGCCGCCGGCTGGTCGTGGTCGACGGCATCGATCCACGTCACGTCGCGCCACGGCCCCCGGCGGTCCAGTGCCTCGCTGGCATGGGCGCGGAGCGCGTCCACGTCGACGGTGCCGAGCAACTGGAGAGCCGGATGGGTCCGCCTCAGTTCGACCCACAGCGCGAGCAGGTAGAGCGGCTGCGTGGTCACGAGCCGCGTCGAGTTCGTCTGGTGATTGACGAACGCCTCGTGCAGGTCGGGCGCCCACACGAGCACCGGTGCCGCGGCGTCGAGCGTCGCCGGCACGAGCGGGTAGTGGAACGGCCACTCGGCCGGCGGCGGCAACTCGATGATCTGCATGTCCGGCACGTCAGCCAGGAGGCGAGTCAGGAGCCGCATGGCGGTTGCGTGGCGGGCGGGCCGCAGCGCCGCGCACGACCGTGAGCGGCCCTGGCCACGGCTGCGGCCAGGGCTCCACCGCGGGAGCGACGGACGGCAGGAAAGACGCTAGGTGCACCAGGAATCTCGTGATCGAAACCCCTTCTTGTAGCACAGCGCGTGACGAGCGGACAGCTTGTCGCGGCGCCGAAAGACAGGGTATGAACAATCATGACAACGGTAGACACTCCATGCGGGCGGTGCTTCATATAATCGCCACACCTCACTCGTCCGCTGAGTGGGAATCGTGTCACGCGACGGCGCGAGTCCCAGCACTGCCAGGCCGAAGGCACTCGCATGAGCACTCCCAATCAGCCGACCCCGTCCACCGGGCGCCGCAACTTCCTCTCCAAGATCGTCATCGCCGTGCAGACGGTGATTGGCGCCACCGTCGCCTACGTGGTCGGCGGCGCGGCGCTGGCGCCCGGCTTCGCGGCGCGCAAAGCGTCGTGGCAACGTGCGGCCTCGGTCAGCGAGCTGGCCGAGAGCAGCCCGACACCAATCACTTTGCGGCTCATCCGGCAGGACGGCTACCGCCAGGTGGTCGATCGGCGCGTCGTCTACATGCAGCGTGACGCGAGTGGCGCCGTGCGCGTCCTCGATTCGACCTGCACGCATCTCGGCTGCCGCACCCGCTACGACCAGGTGAGCGAGAACTTCGTCTGCCCGTGCCACGGGGGCGTCTACGGGCAGGACGGCTCGGTGCTCGAGGGGCCGCCGCCGGCGCCGCTTCGCCGCATCGAAGCCCGCATCGAGGACGGCAACGTCCTCGTGCGCGTGTAGAGCCCGCTGCCGATGTTGTCCTCGATTCTGAACTGGCTGGATTCGCGAACGGGCTTCAGGGCCCTGCGCGGGCACGCGCTCGACGAGCCCCTGCCGCCCGGCACGGGCTGGGCCTTCACCACCGGCAGCGTCGTGGCGCTGCTCCTCGGCTGCCAGGCCCTGACCGGTGTCGGGCTGTCGATGTACTACGTGCCCTCGCCGTCGCTGGCCTACGACAGCCTGCGCTACCTGATGAGCGAGATCCCGCTCGGCGGCCTGATGCGCGGCCTGCACGTCTGGGGCGCCACCTTCATCGTGGTGGCGGCCGTGGTGCACCTGTTGCGCGTGTTCCTCTCCGGGGCCTACAAGGCGCCGCGGGAGGTCACGTGGATGACGGGCCTGGTGATGCTGCTCGTGATCCTGGGCTTCTCGCTGAGCGGCTACCTGCTGCCCTGGGACCAGAAAGCCTACTGGGCGACCACCGTCACGATCGGCGTGGCCGAGAGTTCACCGCTCATCGGCGGCTTCCTGGCGAACGTCCTGCGCGGCGGCGATGAGCTCGGCGCGCTGACCCTCGGCCGGTGGTACGCGGCCCATGTGTTCCTGCTGCCGGGCACGCTCATCGTGTTCCTGGTGGCCCACATCGCGCTCATGCGCAAGCACGGCATCTCGGGGCCGATCACCCCGCAGAGCGGACCGCCGATTCCGTTCTACCCGTGGCACGTCATCAAGGACACCGTGATGATGGCGGCGGTGTTCGCCGCCCTGTTCACGGCGGCAACGCTGTTCCCGGCCCATCTCGACGAGATCGCCAATCCGGCGGACGCCGACTACATCCCGCGGCCGGAGTGGTATTTCCTGTCCCTCTTCCAGCTGCTCAAGTACTTCCCCGGACCGCTCGAGGTGGTGGCCACGCAGGTCATCCCCGGCCTCGTCATCGGCGGCATGTTCGCGCTGCCGTTCCTCGATCGCGGGCCGCATCGCCATCCATGGGCCCCGTCGCGACGCATCTTCACCCTCGGCCTGGCCGCCATCGGCAGCGTGATCGTGGCTCTGACCGCCATCGGGCTGCGCGATGCCCCGATCCGCTTCGATCCGAATGACTGGGGTCCGCAGGCCGTCGCCGGCTACCTGACCGCCGAAGACGAGCAGAATCAGTGCGTGCGCTGTCACGTGGACGGCGGACCGGCCTCGCCGGTGCGGGTGACCCGCATCAGCCGCGACGAAGGCTGGCTGACGTTCCACATGGCCGATCCGGCCGCGATTGCGCCCGGAGCGAAGCCGACCGATCCCAACGCCGAACCGATGCTCGACGACGATGCGACCCGCGCCGTCCTCGCCTATCTGCGCCGGCTGCGCGCCGGCGCCACGCCGCCGGAGGTGCCGGCCGAGGAGGCCGCCGTCACCAAGACCCTCGGCACCCGGTGCGTCGCCTGCCACCTCCTGGACGGCGATGGCGCCGACACCGGGCCCGACCTGACGCACATCGGCGCGCGCCGGGACGCCGAGGCGATTGCGGTCATCATCAACGACCCCAACGACGAGTACGGCGACTCGATGATGCCGGTCTACGGCTCACGCCTCAGCGCCGACCACATCGCGGCGCTCGCCAGGACGCTGGCCGCCCGCAAGTAGCGCCCAGGCGCCGGCCACCGGCACCTGGCGCCGTCAGGGCGTGGCTGGCGGGTGCGCCCTGGGGATCGTCTCCCCCTGGTGGCAGGTGTAGCAGGTGACGCGGCCGAGTGTCGATTCGCCCTCGGCCGGCACCCAGGCCGCGAAGTACTTGCGGTTGAGCGCCTGCGTCATCTCGATCATCCGGCGGGCCACGGCCTTGCGCGGGTTGTCTTCGCTGGCGAAGTTGCCGCGGGTGTGACAGCCGCCGCAACTCAGGCCGACGCCCTGCACGAAATGCCGCATCTCGTTCTCGAACTGCGGCACCGTCAGTCCCTTCAGCACGGTGATCGTGGCGCTCTCGGCGATGGCGGGCTGCATCGGCGCCGGTGGCTGCGCGAACATGACGGCCGGCAGCGCGGCGCCGGCGACGGCGAGGACGACGGCCACGGCCACGGCTGCGCGGCGCGGCGCCGGTCTGGTCGATGTCACCATGCCACGCCTCCTGCCCCGGCGGTCTGTTTCGGCGTGGGTGCGCCCTGGTGGCAGGTGTAGCACGTCACACGGCCGAGCTTCGACTGGCCGTCCTGCGCCACGTAACCGGCGAAGTTGTCCGCGTTCAAGGTCATCGTCAATTCGAGCATTCGCCGCGCCGTGTGCTTCGCTCGCTTCTCGTCGCTGGCGAAGTTGCCCTGCACGTGACAGTGCTCGCACTTCACGCCGAGCGCCTCGGCCACGAGCCGCATCTCGGCGCGGACCTCGTCGCTGTTCCAGCCCTTCAGGATCTTGATGTTCTCGAGTGGCCGCGGCTGTTTCGGCGGCTGCGCGGCGGCCGCCGGCGCCAGCCACAGGACCGCGCACGCGATGGCTGCGAGCGCGCCAATCGGTCGCAACGCCGCCGTCACTTCGTCTCGCTCCAGATCACCTCGGCGTTGGCCTTGACGCGCGCTGGCTGCGGGGCGTTGTAGCCGATGTAGGCGGGCGGCGTCTTCCAGGTGGCGACGACGTCGTCCACGGTCCGGCCGGCCGCCTTGGCGGCCTGCACCGTGGTCACGAACTCGCGGATGAACGCCGCGTAGGTCCGGACATCGGCCGGGGTCATGGTGGTGGGGAAGTGGCCGTTGATGATCGTCTTCACGCCGGGGACGGCGGCCGCCTTCGTGAGCGTGTCGGCAAAGGCCACGCCGCTGCCGCCGTTGTTCTTGTCCATGATCGGCAGGTCCCGGTTCGGGAACGTGTCGCCGACGTGCATGACGCCGAGCGCCGGGAACACCACATAGGTGTCTCCGCCGGTGTGGGCGCGGCCGAAGTAGTGCAGGTCGATGCGATCGGCGCCGCTGTTCAGCGTGAGCGTGTCCCGGAAAGTACGGGCCGGCATGCCGCGGCCGCCGTTGGCCGTGAAGATGTTGGGCTGCTGGCCGCTCTGCAGCGCGTAGACCGGATTCGACTCCTCCATGTAGCGCCTGGTGTTCTCGTGCGCCACCACCTCCACCGAGGCCGGGAACTCGACCTGGCCGTTGGTGTGGTCGTAATGCGAGTGGGTGTTGATGACCGTCGTGAGCGGCTTGTCGGTCACCGTCCTGACCGCGTCGAGCAGCGGCCGTCCCCAGCCGGCCAGCTTCGTGTCGACCAGGACGGCGCCCTTCGCGGTGAGGAAGAGCGCGGTGTTGCCGCCGCCGCCCTTGAGCACGTAGAGCGTCTCACTCAGCTTGTCGACCGTGACCACCTTCGGGGCGTCCGGCGCCTGCGCCGCCGCCATCGCCATGGTGCCGAGTCCCGCGGCCGCCGTCGCGGCCAGAATCCACGCGCGCGTCATGCTCGATCCTTTCGCCGCCGCTCGTCGCGGCGCGCCCCGGCATTCTATGCGGGCAGCCCGTTCTTCGCCACCGCCCGCATCGCGCCGACAAAGGTGTCGATCTCCTCGAGCGGCGTGTAGATGTTCGGCGTGACCCGCAACGCGCGATACGACATCGCCGGGTTGTCCGGGTTGTCGTGACCGATCGACGTGATCACGATGCGGTACCTGTCCCACAGGTGCGTGACCAGCTTGCCCGTGTCGACGCCGTCGATTGAGACGACCGCCAGGCCCCACGTCTGGCCCTCGGCCAGATTCGAGTGGATGCGGATCTTCGGTTCGTCCTTGAGCGCGTTGGCCCAGCGCAGCGTCAGATAGCGCAGGCGCGCCGCCTTGCGCTCGATGCCGATCGCCTGGTGGAAGGCGATCGCCTCGTTGATGGCGGCCTTCGGGCCGACCGGGTGCGTGCCGATCTCCTCGAACTTGCGGATGTCGGTGTCGCGCGTGGCCGGCGCGGCCTGGAGCGGCCAGGTCGAGGCGATGCGCTCCCGCCGGACGTAGAGCATGCCGGTGCCCATCGGCGCCAGCAGCCACTTGTGCAGCGAGACGCCGTAGTAGTCCATGCCGAGATCGCGCAGCTGGAACGGGAAGTGGCCCATGGCATGAGCGCCGTCGACAATCGAGATGATGCCGCGCGAGCGGCACAACTCGCTCAGTTCCTTGACCGGGAACAGCTGTCCGGACTGGTTGGTGATGTGGCAGAAGTGCATCACCTTCGTCTGCGGCACGATCGCGCGGGCGAGCCGTCCGAACAGATCTTCACCGTTGGTCGGCACCGGGAAGTCGATGCGCGTCAGCTTGATCTTGTCGCGGCGCACGCGCTGATCCCAGGTCGTGAGCATGCGGCCGTAGTCCTGCTCGGTGGTCAGCACTTCGTCGCCGGCCTTGAGGTCGATGCCGTTCTGCGCGATCTGCAGCGACTCGCTCGAGTTGCGCGTGATCGCGATCTCTTCCGGATCGGCGCCGAACTCCTGCGCCAGCCGCCGCCGCGTCGTCTCGACGTTCCGCTCGGTCATGCCGCGGTGATAGACGGGCGCCTGATTGGCCCAGTCGTCGTAGCGCTGGGCGGCCTCGTGCACGACGGTGGGCGCCGGGCTCGAGTTGCCGTTGTTCAGGTTGATGATGGTGCGATCGAGCGTGAAGGCGAACTGGATTTCACGCCAGTAGTCCTCGTCGGCGGCGACCTGCGCCGGCGTGCGGCCGCCGGCGGCGGCCTGGGCGGTCAGCGCGGCCACCTCGTCGATTCCATAGCGGGCGGTGGCGAAGGCGGCGCCGGCGGCGCCGCCGGTGAGGCGGAGGAAAGTACGGCGGCTGCGCATGGCAAGAGTCTCCAGGCGGGGAAGTGTAGGGGCTGGACCGGACCGGCGCAACCCGCCCCCAACGGCCGCCGCCGGGCAGAAATGGCCACCGGCCGGCAGTTTCGTGCACATGCGCGGCGCCACCGGCACGCCACGACACCCTCGTTCGACGGCGCCTGTGTGGCCTGAGGGCGCGTTTTCGGGCCATAATCCGTCGCGCGCAGGCACCGCAGGCCCCACCCCATTGACTGGGGCTTGCGCACAACGTCCGAGTCTGTGCTATGCTCGTCAGGTTCTCGTGGTTCTAGGACACCCTATCTAGAACCGTCCGCTCCTCGTAGCGTCGACATTTCCCCGGTTTGCGGGGGCGACCGCGATCGGAGCACCGTGACGCCGTCAGTCGTGCGCCGAGTCACCCTCGGAGCGTGGTGCGTCCGCCGGTGCCGCAGATTCGACAGTTGGGGTTAGTTGCGCGTCGAGTGCCAGGCCGCAAGGCTTTCAGGCTCGGCGCCACACGAACGCCGCCGGCGTATGGGCGGTGCTGTTTCGTGTCGGTTGTTTGAAGATCTCGCCCGCCGGGAACGGCCGGGCGATGCGATGGCGTGAGCCGTCGCAAGGCAGCGCGGGCCTGACGGACGCCGCGCGAGTGGAGAGATCGTGCCGACGATCAGCCAATTGGTCCGCAAGGGCCGCGATGCGGTGAAGTGGAAGACGAAGAGCCCGGCCCTGCAGGAAAGCCCGCAGAAGCGCGGCGTGTGCGTGCGCGTGTTCACGCAGACCCCCAAGAAGCCGAATTCGGCCCTCCGCAAGGTGGCCCGTGTCCGCCTCACCAACAAGATTGAAGTGACGACCTACATCCCGGGCGTCGGCCACAACCTCCAGGAGCACTCGCTGGTGCTCATCCGCGGCGGCCGCGTCAAGGACCTGCCGGGCGTGCGCTACCACGTGGTACGCGGCACCCTCGACGCCGTCGGCGTGCAGGGCCGCAAGCAGAGTCGATCGAAGTACGGCGCCAAGCGCCCGAAGCAGTAGGAACGACGTTATGCCTCGCAGACGAATTGTAGCCAAGCGCGAACTCCCCGCCGACGGCGTCTACGGCAGCCAGCTGGTCACCAAGTTCATCAACTGCATGATGAGCGACGGCAAGCAGTCGACGGCGATGGGCATCGTGTACGGCAGCCTGGAAATCGTGAAGGAAAAGTCGGGCGACGATCCCATCAAGGTCTTCAAGAAGGCGCTCGACAACGTCAAGCCGTCGCTCGAAGTGAAGTCGCGCCGCGTCGGCGGCTCGAACTACCAGGTGCCGATCGAGGTCAATCCGAACCGCCGCCTGTCGCTCAGCATCCGCTGGCTGGTCGGCTACGCGCGTTCGCGTGGCGACGGCAAGACGATGCAGGAGAAGCTGGCCAACGAACTGCTGGACGCGGCCAATCTCCGCGGTGGCGCCGTCAAGAAGCGCGAAGACGTGCACCGCATGGCCGAAGCCAACAAGGCATTCGCGCACTACCGCTGGTAAGGGCGTCGCAGATCCATGGCTAGGCAAGCACCACTCAACCGGACGCGCAACATCGGCATCATGGCCCACATTGATGCCGGTAAGACCACCACGACCGAGCGCATCCTGTTCTACACCGGCATCACCTACAAGATCGGTGAAGTGCACGAAGGCACCGCCGTGATGGACTGGATGGAGCAGGAGCAGGAGCGCGGCATCACCATCACGTCGGCCGCGACGACCTGTTTCTGGAAGGAACACCGGATCAACATCATCGACACGCCGGGCCACGTCGACTTCACCGTCGAAGTGGAGCGCTCGCTGCGTGTCCTCGACGGCGCCGTCGCGGTGTTCGACGCGGTGTCGGGTGTCGAACCGCAGTCCGAGACGGTGTGGCGTCAGGCCGACCGCTACCGCGTGCCGCGCATCTGCTTCGTCAACAAGATGGACCGCATCGGCGCGGACTTCAAGGAGACGCTGTCGCAGATCGAGTCCAAGCTGCAGGCCAACCCGGTGGCCATCCAGCTGCCGATCGGCGCCGAGGACAAGTTCAAGGGCGTCGTCGACCTGGTGCGCATGAAAGCGCTCGTCTACAAGGACGAGACGATGGGCGCCGACTACGACGTGATGGACATCCCGGCCGACATGCTCGAGGAGGCCAAGGTCTACCACGAGAAGCTGGTCGAGAAGGCCAGCGAGGCCGACGACACGGTGCTCGAGAAGTACCTGTCGGGCGAGACGATCTCCGAAGCGGAGCTGAAGGCGGCGCTGCGCAAGCGCGTCATCGCCTCGGTGCGCAGCGAAGCGTCGCCGTTCGTGCTGGTCATCTGCGGCACCGCGTTCAAGAACAAGGGCGTCCAGCCGATGCTCGACGCCGTCGTCGACTACCTGCCGTCGCCGCTCGACATCCCGCCGGTCACCGGCATCGACCCTGACTCCAAGGACGAGAGCAAGGTCGAGCGGTCGGCCGACGACAAGGAGCCGTTCTCGGCCCTGGCGTTCAAGATCATGACCGACCCGTTCGTCGGCCAGCTGACCTTCTTCCGTGTCTACTCGGGCACGCTGACCTCGGGCTCCTCGGTGATCAACTCCACCAAGGGCAAGACCGAGCGTATCGGCCGCCTGCTCAAGATGCACGCCAACAAGCGGGAAGAGATCAAGGAAGTCAACGCCGGCGACATCGCCGCCGCCGTCGGCCTGAAGTCGGTCACGACCGGCGACACGCTGTGCGACGAGAAGAAGCCCATCATCCTCGAGAAGATGGAGTTCCCGGAGCCGGTCATCTCGCTCGCCATCGAGCCGAAGACCAAGGCCGACCAGGAAAAGCTCGGCCAGGGCATGGCCAAGCTGATGGCCGAGGACCCGACCTTCCGCGTCAAGACCGACGAGCAGACCGGCCAGGTCGTCATCGCCGGCATGGGCGAGCTGCACCTCGAGATCATCGTCGACCGCCTCAAGCGCGAGTTCGGCGTCGAGGCCAGCGTCGGCAAGCCGCAGGTCGCCTACAAGGAAACGCTGACCAAGCCGGCCGAGGGCCGCGGGCTCTTCAAGCGTCAGACCGGCGGCCGCGGCCAGTTCGGCGACGCCTGGATCCGCCTGTTCCCGCTCGAACCCGGCAGCGGCTACCAGTTCGAGAACATGACCGTCGGCGGATCGATTCCGCGCGAGTTCATCAAGCCGGTCGACCAGGGCATCCAGGAAGCGCTCACCCGCGGCATCCTGGCCGGCTATCCGATCGACGACGTCCGCATCGAGCTGTTCGACGGCTCGTACCACGACGTCGACTCGTCGGAAATGGCGTTCAAGATCGCCGGTTCGCTGGCATTCCAGGAAGCCGCCAAGAAGGCCGGTCCCGTGCTCATGGAACCCGTGATGCGCGTCGAGGTCGTCTGTCCGAAGGACAACCTCGGCGACGTGATGGGCGACCTGGCGAGCCGGCGCGGCCGCATCCAGTCGCAGGAAGATCGCGGCGGCACCCAGATCATCTCGGCGCGCGTGCCGCTCAGTGACATGTTCGGTTACGCGACCGACCTGCGGTCGCGCACGCAGGGCCGCGCCACCTACTCGATGTATTTCGACCGCTACGAGCAGGCGCCGCGCAACGTGAGCGAAGAAGTCATCGCACGGGTCCAGGGCACGAAATAGCAGCGGCTAGCGGCTAGGAGCTAGCGGCTAGAAGCACTGCTTCGAGGAACAACAATGGTTGGCGACAAGATTCGAATCCGCCTGAAGGCCTACGACGCGCGGCTGCTCGACCAGAGCACCGGCGAAATCGTGGACACCGCCAAGCGGACCGGTGCGCGGCTGGCGGGACCGATTCCGCTGCCGACCGAGATCAACAAGTGGACGGTGTTGCGGTCGCCGCACGTCGACAAGAAATCGCGCGAGCAGTTCGAAGTGCGGACGCACAAGCGGCTCATCGACATCTTCGAGCCGACGCCGCAGACGGTCGATGCGTTGATGAAGCTCGACCTGCCCGCGGGTGTCGACGTCGAGATCAAGGCGTTCGGCAAGGAACACGGTAAGTAACGGGACCCGGGACCCGGCAGCTGGGACCCGGAAGGAATCGCGATGGTGAATGGAATCATCGGCAAGAAAATCGGAATGACGCAGCTCTTCCTCGAGGATGGCACGGTCGAACCGGCCACCGTCCTCCAGGCCGGGCCCTGCATCGTCGTGCAGGCGCGGAGCGCGGAGCGCGACGGCTACGAAGCCGTGCAGCTCGGTCTCATCGGCGGCAAGTACAAGGCGAACAAGGCCACCGTCGGCCACCACAAGGCCGCCAATGTCCCGGCGACGCGCGTGCGTCGCGAGGTCAAGCGGGCGGCCGGTGGCGAGCAGCCCAAGCCGGGTGACTCGATCGTCGTCGGCGCCCTGTTCAACCTGGGCGAGCGGGTCGACGTCATCGGCACCAGCAAGGGCCACGGCTTCCAGGGCGTCGTCAAGCGTCACCACTTCGCTGGCGGCGTCGCGACCCACGGCTCGATGTTCCATCGCGCCCCCGGCTCGATCGGCGCCTCGTCCTACCCGTCGCGTGTCGTCAAGGGCATGCGCATGGGCGGCCACATGGGCCAGGACCGGGTCACCGTGCGGAACCTCAAGGTGCTGCGGATCGACGCCGACAACAACCTGATGGTCGTCCGCGGCGCGGTGCCCGGCGCCAACGGCGGTTACGTGCTCATCCGCAAGGCCATCGCGGCCAAGCCCGAGCCGCAGCCGCAGCTCCAGGAAAAGCCCAAGAAGGGCAAGAAGTAGGACGCCATGACTGTAGATGTCGTCAACGCGGAAAACCAGAAGGTCGGCTCGTTCGAGCTGAGCGACGCCCTGTTCGGCGGCCGCGTCAAGACCGACCTGATCCACGCCTCCGTGGTGCGGGCCAACGCGGCCGACCGCCGCGGCACCCACGCCACCAAGACGCGCGCCATGGTGAGCGGCAGCGGCAAGAAGCCGTGGCGGCAGAAGGGCACCGGTCGCGCCCGCGTCGGCGAGATCCGTAACCCGCTGTGGCGCAAGGGCGGCACCGTGTTCGGTCCGCAGCCGCGCAGCTACGCCTTCACCGCCCCCAAGAAGGTGGAACTCGGCGGCCTGCAGGCAGCGCTGGCCCAGAAGGCCCAGGACGGCGACCTCGTGATCGTCGACACCCTGACGGCGACGGCCATCAAGACCAAGGCCGCCGCCACCATGCTGAAGACGATTGGCGTGCACGGCAAGGCCCTGCTCGTCGACGTGCAGCCCGACGACAACCTGTCGTTGTCGCTGCGCAACATCCCGGGCGTGAAGTTCCTGGCGAGCTCACGCATCACCGCGCGCGATGTCATGGACACGACCAAGGTCGTGCTGACGCAGTCGGCGGTCGAGAAGCTGCAGTCGGCGCTCGGCGCCTAGGCGGGAGAACGGACATGAAGCTTACGGAAGTGATTCGGCGCCCGCTCGTCACGGAGAAGACCACCGTGATGAAGGAAGACGGCCGGACGCTGGTGTTCGAAGTGGCGCGGCAGGCCAACAAGCTCGACGTCAAGCGTGCCGTCGAGAAGCTGCTGGGCCCGAAGGTGGCGTTGGTGCGGACATCGCTGGCGCACGGCAAGCAGAAGCGTCAGGGCCAGTTCGTCGGCCGGCGCTCCGATTGGAAGAAGGCCTACGTGGTGCTGCGCGAGGGCGAGAAGATGCCCGACTTCGCCGACAACGCCTAAGCATCACGTGCCTCAGGGATCCTAGAGAGACGGCCATGCCGATTCGCAAGTACAAGCCCACTTCACCAGGACGCCGGTTCCAGACCGTGCAGACCTTCGACGAGATCACCACTGACTCGCCGCATCGTCCGCTTACCGAGTCGCTCAAGCGCTCGGGCGGCCGCAACAACACCGGCGAGCTCACCAGCTGGTGGCGCGGCGGCGGTCACAAGCGGCTCTACCGCATCATCGACTTCAAGCGCGACAAGAAGAACATCCCCGGCAAGGTGTCGACCATCGAGTACGACCCGAACCGGTCGGCGCGCATCGCGCTGGTCACCTACGCGGACGGCGAGAAGCGCTACGTGCTGCAGCCGCTCGGCATGAAGGTCGGCGACACCATCGTGGCGTCGGATACCGCCGACATCCTGCCGGGCAACACCCTGCCGCTGTCGAACATCCCGCAGGGCACGCTGGTGCACAACGTCGAGCTCAAGCCGGGGCGTGGCGGCCAGCTCGCCCGCAGCGCCGGCGCCTCCATGCAGGTGGTGGCCAAGGAAGGCGAATACGTCTCGGTCAAGATGCCGTCCGGTGAGATCCGCAAGATCCTCCAGAACTGCCTGGCGACCATCGGCCAGGTCGGCAACCTCGACTTCGAGAACGTCTCGATCGGCAAGGCCGGCCGCAGCCGCTGGCTCGGCAAGAAGCCGCACGTGCGCGGCGTCGCGATGAACCCGGTCGACCATCCACTGGGCGGCGGCGAAGGCCGCACCTCCGGTGGACGTCACCCGGTGACGCCGTGGGGTGTGCCGACCAAGGGCTACAAGACCCGGTCGAACAAGAAGCTGAGCAACAAGTTCATCGTGCAGCGGCGGAAGAAGTAGGCGTTATGAGCAGATCGCTGAAGAAGGGCCCGTTCATCGATACCCACCTCCTCGAAAAGGTGGAGGCCATGAATCGTTCCGGCGACAAGAAGGTCGTCAAGACCTGGTCGCGCCGGTCGACCGTGATCCCCGAGATGGTGGGACACACACTGGCCGTGCACAACGGACGCAAGTTCGTCCCGGTCTATCTCACCGAGAACATGGTCGGCCACAAGCTCGGTGAGTTCTCGCCGACGCGGCAGTTCAAGGGCCACGCGGCGAAGGCCGAGAAGACGGCCTCGTCGTCGCAGGGGAAGAACTGACATGGTCACCTCGCAGGCAACGGCGAAGTACGTGCGCTCGTCCGCCCAGAAGGCCGGACTCGTGTGCGACCTGATCCGCGGCAAGGACGTCAACCGCGCGCTCTCGACGCTGCAGTTCGCCAAGAAGTCGGTGGCGCGCGACCTGGCGAAGGTGCTGCGGTCGGCGGTGGCCAACGCCCGGCAGGCGGAGGGCTTCGGTGGCGAGGTCGAGCGTCTCTACGTCTCGGCGGCGTTCGCCAACCAGGGCCCGTCGCAGAAACGTGTGCGGCCCGCCCCGATGGGACGCGCGTTCCGGGTGGTCAAGCGCACGACGCATCTGACGGTGGAAGTGACCGAGCGGCCGCAGAAGATCACGGCGGTGGGCGACGGCGACACCAAGACCCCGGCGCGGCGAGCCCGCGTCAAGAAGGCCGCGGCGGCCGAGTAGCACGAGGAGATCGCAGTGGGTCAGAAAGTTCACCCGTACGGGTTCCGGATCGGGTTCAACAAGACCTGGAAGTCTCGTTGGTTCGCCGGCAAGGATTACGCCGACCTGCTTCACGAGGACCTGGCGCTCAAGGCCGACCTCAAGAAGCGGTTCCAGCACGCCGGTGTCGCCAAGATCGAGATCGAGCGCGCCGCCAACAAGCTGAAGATCGACGTGCACACCTCGCGGCCGGGCATCATCATCGGCCGCAAGGGCACCGAAGTCGACAAGCTGAAGCAGGAGATCCAGAAGCGCACCAAGCGCGAGGTCTTCATCAACATCCAGGAGATCCAGAAGCCCGAACTCGATGCGCAGCTGGTGGCCGAATCGGTCGCCATGCAGCTCGAGAAGCGGGTGGCGTTCCGCCGGGCGATGCGCAAGGCCGTCGAGTCGGCGCTCCGCTTCGGCGCGCGCGGCATCAAGGTGCGCGTGTCCGGCCGCCTGAACGGCGCTGAGATCGCCCGCTCCGAGTGGTATCTGCACGGGCAGCTGCCCCTGCAGACGCTGCGCGCGGACGTGGATTTCGGCTTTGCCGAAGCCCACACGACCTACGGCCAGATCGGCGTGAAGGTCTGGATGTACAAGGGCGAACGGCTCACCCCGCGTGTGGGCCGCGACGAAGAGTACCGCGACCGTCCGCGTCGAGCGGCCGGCGCACGGGGATAGCGAGACGACATCATGTTGATGCCGAAGAAGGTCAGGTACCGGAAGCAGCAGCGCGGCCGCATGTGCGGCAAAGCGTGGCGCGGTTCGGACGTGTCGTTCGGCGACTACGGGCTCAAGGCAATGGAGCCCTGCTGGATGACCGACCGGCAGATCGAGGCGGCCCGGGTCGCGATGACGCGATCGATCAAGCGTGGCGGCAAGATCTGGGTGCGGGTGTTCCCCGACAAGCCGGTCACCAAGAAGCCGCTCGAGACGCGCATGGGCAAGGGCAAGGGCGCGCCTGAGGGCTGGGTGGCCGTGGTGCGGCCCGGCAAGATCCTGTTCGAGATGGAAGGCGTGAACGAGACCGAGGCGCGTCGCGCCATGGAGCTCGCGGCCGCCAAGCTGCCCATCAAGACCAAGTTCTCGGTCCGGTTCGGCGAGGTGAAGCAGTGATGAAGGCAACCGAACTGCGCGAGCTCGACGCGGACGGTCTGCGCGCCAAGGCGTCGGAGATCGAGGACGACCTGTTCCGCCTCCGTATCCGCAAGGCCATGGGCCAGCTCGAGAAGCCGGTGGCTCTGCGCGACGCCCGCCGGAATCTGGCCCGCGTGAAGACCGTTCTCAGGGAAAAGGCGAAGTAGCCATGGCCGTGAAGACTGAAATGCAGGGTGTGGTGGTCAGCGACCGCATGCAGAAGAGCGTGGTCGTCGCCGTCAAGCGCCGTGTCCAGCACGGCGTCTACGGCAAGATCCAGAAGCGGACCACCAAGCTGATGGCCCACAACGAGAACGACGACGCCAAGATGGGCGATCTCGTGGCCATCTCGGAATCCAAGCCGATCAGCCGCAGCAAGCGGTGGTCGGTCACGCGCGTGATCGAACGCGCCGGCAAGGTCTAGGAGAGCCGCCATGATTCAGATGCGGACGATTCTCGACGTGGCCGACAACTCGGGCGCGCGCAAGCTCGCGGTCATCAATCCGATCGGTGGATCGACCGGCCGCTACGCGCGCCTGGGCGACATCGTGACGGCCTCGGTGAAGGAAGCGGCTCCCGAGTCGAACGTGAAGAAGGGCAGCGTGGTCAAGGCGGTCATCGTGCGTGTGCGCAAGGAACAGCGCCGCCGCGATGGCAGTTACATCCGGTTCGACCGGAATGCCGCGGTGCTCGTGAACAACGATGGCGAACCGGTGGGCACGCGCGTCTTCGGTCCGGTGGCGCGTGAACTGCGCGAACGCCGGTTCATGAAGATCATCTCCCTGGCGCCCGAGGTGCTGTAGACCATGGCCAAGGTGCGGATCAAGAAGAACGACACGGTGCTGGTGCGGGCCGGCAAGGATCGCGGCAAGCGCGGACGCGTGCTGCAGGTGCTGCCGGACAAGAGCCGGGTGGTGGTGGAAGGCATCGGCCTCATCAAGCGCCACACGCGCCCGAACCCCCAGAAGAACATCAAGGGCGGCATTCTCCAGCGCGAGTCCGCCATCCATGTCTCCAACGTGATGCTGGTCGACGCGGAATCCAACCAGCCGGCACGCATGGGCGTGCAGGTCGAAGCCGACGGCACCAAGATGCGCGTCCGCCGCAAGCGGCAGGGGTAAGGCGATATGAGCGCGAAGACGAACCGGCTGCGCGAACGGTACCTGAAGGACGTGGTGCCGGCGCTGTCGAAGGAATTCGACTACGACAACGTCATGGCCGTGCCCAGGGTCGACAAGGTCATCGTCAACATGGGCCTCGGCGAGGCAACACAGAACGCCAAGGTCGTGGACGTGGCCACCGACGAGCTGGGGAAGATCACCGGCCAGAAGGCCTCGGTGCGCCGGGCCAAGAAGTCGATCGCCGCCTTCAAGCTGCGCGAAGGCATGCCGATCGGCGCCATGGTGACCCTGCGCGGCGAGCGGATGTACGACTTCCTGGACCGCCTGATCAGCATCTCGCTGCCGCGCGTGCGCGACTTCCGCGGCGTGTCGGCGCGTGGCTTCGATGGCCGCGGCAACTACACGCTCGGCCTGCGCGACCAGCTGATCTTCACCGAGATCGACTATTTGAAGGTGGACAAGGCGCGCGGCATGAACGTGTGCGTTGTGACCACGGCGAAGACGGATGAGGAAGCCCGCAAGCTGCTGCAGCTCCTGGGCATGCCCTTCCGCGCGAACTAGGACCCGAGGATTCGAGCAATGGCGACGACTGCGAAAAAGGCTCGTGAGAAGAAGGCGCTGAAGTTCAAGGTGCGCCACCGCAACCGCTGCCGGCGGTGCGGACGGCCGCGGGCCTACATGCGGAAGTTCGCGCTCTGCAGGCTCTGTTTCCGCGAGCACGCGCTGACCGGCGACGTGGCGGGCGTGACGAAGAGCAGTTGGTAGCTTTGGCGGGGGGCCGGGACTCGGGTTCCGGAGCTCGGACAAGATTGACGAGAGCACGAAGAACATGACTGATCCGATTGCAGACATGCTGACCCGGGTACGTAACGCCGTGGCGTCGAGACACGCCCGCGTGGACATGCCGGCGTCGAAGTTGAAGGCCGAGATCGCGCGCATCCTGCAGGACGAGGGCTACATCGCGGGCTTCAAGCTCGTCGAGGACAAGCCCGTGCGTGCCGGCGGCGGTGTGCGCCCGCTGATTCGCGTCCTGCTCAAGTACGGGCCGGGCGGCGAGAAGGTGATTTCCGGCATCCAGCGGGTGAGCCGGCCGGGCCGGCGCGTCTACGCGGCGGCCGACGGCATCGGTCCGGTGCTCGGTGGGCTGGGTGTCAGCATCCTGACCACCTCGCACGGCGTGATGACCGGCCGGGCGGCCAAGAAGGCCGGCATCGGCGGGGAAGTGCTCTGTAACGTCTGGTGACCTGCGAGCGGCTAGCGGCTAGGGACTAGCGGCTAGGGACTCCGTCAGCATGTTGGACCATAGGGAAGTAGTTGGGTTTTCTAGCCGCTAGCCGCCAGCCGCTAGCCGCTAGTTGGGAAACCGAAATGTCACGTATTGGCAAGAAACCGATTCCGATTCCGAAGGGCGTGACCGTCAAGGTCGACGCCGCGGGTGTCGACGTCAAGGGGCCGAAGGGCCAGATGCGCCAGGCGCTGCCGCCCGGTGTCGTCGTCGCCATCGAAGGTGACCAGATCGAGGCGCGCCGCGAGCGCGCCGACGACAAGTCGCTGGCCAAGTTCCATGGCCTGGCGCGCAGCCTGGTGGCCAACGCCGTGCTCGGCGTGCACGAGGGCTGGAAGCGCGAGCTCGACATCGTCGGCGTCGGCTACCGTGCCGAAGTCAAGGGCAAGCAGGTGCACTTCGCGCTCGGCTACTCGCATCCGGTGGTCTACGACATCCCCGCCGGCATCGAGGTGCTGGTCGAGAAGCAGACCCACGTGACCGTGACCGGTGTCGACCGCCAGCTCGTCGGCCAGGTCGCCGCCAACATGCGCCAGCTGCGCAAGCCCGACCCGTACCAGCAGAAGGGCGTGCGCTACACGGGCGAGGTCCTGAAGAAGAAGGCCGGAAAGACGGGGGCGTAGGGCCATGAAGATCACGAACAGGGACGAACGTCGTCAGCGGATCAAGTTCCGCATCCGCAAGCGCATGCGCGGCACCGCGACGCAGCCGCGTCTCAGCGTCTTCCGCAGCGTTTCCCACATCTACGTCCAGGTCATCGACGACCTGGCCGGCCAGACGCTGGCGTCGGCCTCGAGCGTCGAGGCCGAGGTGAAGGCGAAGATGACCGACGGGGCGCGGGCCGGCAACAACAAGGGTGCGAGCGTCGTCGGCGAGACCATCGCCGAGCGCCTCAAGTCGAAGGGCATCTCGAAGGTGGTCTTCGATCGGAACGGGTTCCTCTACCACGGCCGGGTGCGCGAGGTGGCTGAGGCCGCCCGCAAGGCCGGACTCGAGTTTTAGGCGAATCGGAAGGCGATGATGCGGACACGCGAAAGAATCGATGCAAGCCAGCTCGACATCAAGGACACGGTGGTTGCCATCAACCGCGTGACCAAGGTGGTCAAGGGCGGCAAGAACCTGAGCTTCAGCGCGCTGGTGGTGGTCGGTGACGGCCACGGCGTGGTGGGCTTCGGGATCGGCAAGGCCAAGGAAGTGCCCTCGGCCATCAAGAAGGGCATCGAGGCCGCCAAGAAGGGGCTCATCCGCGTGCCGCTGAGCGGCACCTCGATCCCGCATCCGGTGCTCGGACGCTACGGCGCCGGCCGGGTGCTGCTCAAGCCGGCCCCGGAAGGCACCGGCATCATCGCCGGCGGCGGCGTGCGCGCGGTGGTCGAATCGTGCGGCATTCACAACGTGCTGACCAAGTCGCTCGGCACGGCGAATCCCCACAACGTCGTGCGCGCTACGTTCACGGCGCTGTCGGAGCTGAAGGATCCGGGTCACGTCGCGCGTCTGCGCGGCAAGGAACTCGAAGACGTCGCCGCGGCGACGTCCTGAGCAGGACGACGCTGAGGACATCATGTCGAAGCAGCAGAAGACAGTGAAGATCACCCTGGTGCGGAGCCCGATCGGCTTCAACAAGACCCAGGCCAAGACCGTCGAGGGCATGGGCCTCCGTCGTATCCGTCACTCGGTGACGCTGATCGACTCGCCCGAGACCCGTGGGATGATCCACAAGGTCCGTCACCTGGTGACGGTCGCCGAGTAACGCACATGGCAACCAATCTCAGTAATCTCCGCCCCGCCGACCGCTCCAAGTTCAAGAAGAAGCGGGTCGGTCGCGGTCCCGGTTCGGGCAGCGGCAAGACGGCGTCCCGCGGCTACAAGGGCGCCCAGTCGCGCTCCGGCTACAAGCGGAAGCGCGGGTTCGAGGGCGGCCAGATGCCGCTCCACCGGCGCATGCCGAAGCGCGGCTTCACCAACATCTTCCGCGTCGAGTACGCGGTGGTGAATCTCGATGCGCTCGCCGAGCGTTTCGAGGCCGGCGCGGTCGTCAGCCCCGACACGCTGCGGGCCGTCGGCCTGGTGTCCGACCGCCGCATGCCGATCAAGATTCTCGCGCGCGGCGAGGTGGGCAAGTCGTTCACCGTGCAGGCGCACAAGTTCAGCGGCAAGGCGGCCGAGAAGATCGCGGCTGCTGGCGGGACGACCGAAGTCCTGGGAAAGACCGCGGCTTGACGGCCGGTTCCCGCTCAGGCAGTCAGAAGGCGTAGGCCATGCTCGACGCGTTCAAGAACCTATTCGCAATCGCCGATCTCAGGAATCGTGTGCTGTTCACGCTCGCGATGCTGGGCGTGTATCGCGTGGGCAGTCACATTCCGACTCCCGGCGTGAACACCGAGGCGCTGGCCCTGCTCGCCGAGCAGGCGCGCGGCACCATGTTCGGCTTCTACGACATGTTCTCGGGCGGCAACCTGTCGCAGGTGACGATCTTCGCGCTGGGCGTCATGCCCTACATCAGCGCCTCGATCATCCTGCAGCTCCTCACGGTGGTCTGGCCGTACCTCGAGCGCCTGTCCAAAGAAGGGGAGCTCGGCCGCCGCAAGATCACGCAGTACACGCGCTACCTCACCGTGATCCTGGCGCTGGCGCAGTCGATGGCGATCGCGGTCTACCTGGAACAGCAGACCAACGTCGCCGGCGGCCTGCCGCTCGTCTACGAGCCCGGCTGGGGCTTCCGCCTGATGTGCATCCTGACGCTCACGACGGGCACCATGTTCGTCATGTGGCTGGGCGAGCAGATCACCGAGCGCGGCATCGGCAACGGCATGTCGCTGCTCATCTTCGCCGGCATCGTCGTCAACTTCCCGCGCGCGGTGACGCTGACGTTCGACCAGCTGCGCACCGGTCAGATCGGGCTCATCCGCCTGGTGCTGCTGGTGGCGCTGATGGTGGCGGTGGTGGCGGCGATCGTGTTCGTCGAGCGCGGACAGCGCCGGATCGTCGTGCAGTACGCCAAGCGCGTCGTCGGCCGGCGGCAGTTCGCCGGCACGAGCACCCACATCCCGCTCAAGGTCAACACCGGCGGCGTCATTCCGGTCATCTTCGCCAGCTCGCTGCTGGCCTTCCCGGGCACCCTGACCGGCTTCTTCCCGGCCGGCGGCTGGGGCGACGCCGTGGTCCGGCAGCTCGCCTACGGGATGCCGATCTACAACCTGCTGTTCGTCGCGCTGATCATGTTCTTCGCCTACTTCTACACGGCGATCATCTTCAATCCGGATGACGTGTCGGAGAACATGCGCAAGTACGGCGGCTTCATCCCCGGCATCCGCCCGGGCAAGCGGACGGCCGAGCACATCGACACGATCCTGACCCGCATCACGCTGGCCGGCGCCGTCTACCTGTGCCTGGTCGCGCTGCTGCCCGAGTTCATGATCACCGGCTTCAAGGTGGCGCCGATTCCGGTCATCGGCGAGCGGCTCGACGCCGTGTTGCCGCAGTGGTTCACCAACGGCCTCGGGGTCAACTTCTTCTTCGGTGGCACGTCCCTCCTGATCGTGGTGGGCGTGGCGATGGACACGGTGAGCCAGCTCGAGTCGCAGCTCATCATGCGGCATTACGACGGCTTCATGAAGAAGTCCCGGATCCGGGGACGGCGCGACTGACGTCATGGCGTTGCGGTTGCTGATGCTCGGTCCGCCTGGGGCGGGTAAGGGCACACAAGCGGTGCAGATTGCCCGGGATCACGGCGTGCCGAAGATCTCGACCGGCGACATGCTGCGGGACGCCGTGTCGTCCCGGAGCGAGCTGGGACTGCAGGTGAAAGAGACGGTGGCGCTCGGGCAGCTGGTGAGCGACGATCTCATCGTGGCCCTGGTGCAGCGGCGACTCGGCGACGACGACGCCCGCGACGGGTTCGTGCTCGATGGCTTCCCGCGCACCGTGGCGCAGGCCAAGGCGCTCGACGGCCTGCTCGACAGCGCGCCGTTGACGGTGGTGGAAATCCGCGTGCCGGACGAGGAGCTCGTGCGGCGGGTGCGCGGGCGGCGGATTTGCGAGACCTGCGGCACGACCGTGTCGGCGTTCGACGGCGAGCCGTCGGAGGCCCAGGCGTGCAAGCTGTGCGGCGGGCGGCTCGTCCAGCGGTCGGACGACAGTGAGGGGGTCGTGCGCGACCGCCTCAAGGTCTACTGGCGCGAGACGCAGCCGATGATCGGGTACTACGAGGGCCGGACGACGTTTCGACGTGTCGACGGGGCCCGCGGCCCGAAGGACGTATACGCGGCCATTGCCGAGGCGGTGGCTTCGGTGAACGGCACGCGGTAGGGAATGGCGACGATGATCACCTGTCGATCGGAAGCGGAGCTGGAGCGGTTGGCGCGAGTCAACGCGCTGGTCGCCCGCGTGCTGACCGAACTGGCCGGCATGATCGCGCCCGGCGTGACGACCGCCGAGGTCGACGCGCTGGCCGAGCGCCGGTTGCGCGAAGCAGGGGCAGAACCGGCGTTCAAGGGGTACCATGGGTACCCCTCGACCATCTGCGCGTCGGTGAACGAACAGGTGGTCCACGGGATTCCGTCGGCGCGCAAGCTGGTCGAAGGCGACATCCTGTCGGTCGACCTGGGCGCCAAGATGGACGGCTTCTACGGCGACAGCGCCGTGACGGTGCCCGTCGGCGCAATCGCGCCGGAGGCGGCGCGCCTCCTCGAGGTGACGAATGCGTCACTGCACGAGGCGCTGGCGGTGGTGAAGGCCGGAGCCCGGCTGTCGGACATCGGGGCGGCGGTTCAGCGCCACGTCGAGGCGGCGGGCTTTTCGGTGGTGCGGGAGTTCGTGGGACACGGCATCGGGCAGACACTGCACGAAGAGCCGCAGATTCCCAACTACGGTACGCCCGGGCGCGGTCCGCGGCTGGCCGAAGGCATGGTGCTCGCGATCGAACCCATGGTGAACATGGGCGGCGCGGGCGTGAAGGTGTTGAGCGACGGCTGGACGGCGGTGACCAAGGACGGCAGCCTCTCGGCGCACTTCGAGCACACGGTGGCGGTGACCGCGGATGGCTGCCGGGTGTTGACCCGGGCCGGCTCGCCGGCCAACGCCGCAGCGTAGACGATGACCGGCGAGGCGCCGACGTCTCCGTTGGAAGTGGAAGGCGAGGTTCGGGAACTGCTCCCGAGCGCGCTGGTTCGGGTGAGTGTGGAGGGACGGCACGATGTCGTCGCGCACCTCGGCGGCACGCCAGGGCGCAACTACGTCAGAGTCGTCGTCGGAGACCGAGTGAAGCTGGCGCTGTCGCCCACGGATCGGACGCGTGGGCGCATCGTCGAGAAAATGTAAGGACGAGCGATGAAAGTGCGAGCGTCAGTCAAGAAGATCTGCGACAAGTGCAAGGTCGTGCGTCGCAAGGGTGTCGTGCGGATCATCTGCACGAATGCGAAGCACAAGCAGCGGCAGGGATAACAGAGCCACGGCTGGCGGCTAGGAGCTGGCGGCTAGGGCTGGGGCGTCGCGCCGGGGATACCACCCCGGGCGCAACGCCAGGGAACGAACGGCGAAGGCCGTGGCAGCGGGACAATCCAGCCGCTAGCCGCGAGCCGCTAGCCGCTACAAGGACGAGCGAGAAGCATGGCGAGAATCGCAGGCATTGATCTTCCGCGGACGAAGCGGGTCGAAATCGGGCTCACCTACATCTTCGGGATCGGGCAGCACCGGTCCGGCAAGATCCTCGAGGCAGCCGGCGTCAGCGGTGACGTCCGCGTCAAGGATCTGACCGACGACGACGTGCGGAAGATCAGCCGCGTCCTCGAAGAGCAGGGCGGGGTGGAAGGTGACCTCCGCAAGGAGATCTCCCTGAACATCAAGCGGCTGATGGAGATCGGCAGCTATCGCGGCATGCGCCACCGCCGCGGCCTGCCGGCCCGGGGCCAGCGAACGAAGACCAATGCGCGCACGCGCAAGGGGCCGCGCAAGGGTGCGGTTGCCAAGAAGAAGACGGTGTAACCCATGGCCAAGACCGAAGGCGCCAAAGACGCCACCCCCAAGAAGAAGACGTTCAAGAAGCGCGGCGAGAAGCGCGTGGTGCACCACGGCTACGCGCACATCCAGGCGTCGTTCAACAACACGCTCATCACCATCACCGACACCGAAGGCAACGTGGTGTCGTGGTCGAGCGCCGGTGCCATCGGCTTCAAGGGGTCGCGCAAGGGTACGCCGTACGCCGCTACGCAGGCGGCGATGACTGCCGGCAACGTCGCCAAGACGTTCGGCATGCGCTCATGCGAAGTGCTCGTCAAGGGCCCGGGCTCAGGCCGCGAATCGGCCGTGCGCGCCCTGCAGAACGCCGGCATCGAGGTGAAGTCGATCCGCGACGTCACGCCGATTCCGCACAACGGCTGCCGGCCGCCCAAGCGCCGCCGCGTCTAGTCGCGCGTTCCCGCATTCAGAGAGAGAAGGACGACGTTACATGGCTCGATATACCGGACCGGTCTGCCGCCTCTGCCGCCGCGAGGGCATGAAGCTGTTCCTCAAGGGCGAGCGGTGCTACACCGAGAAGTGCGCCATCGAGAAGCGCAACATGCCTCCCGGCCAGCACGGCCGCCGGCGCGCCTCCAAGATGGTGGGCTACGGCGTGCAGCTGCGCGAGAAGCAGAAGGTCAAGCGCACCTACGGCGTGCTCGAAGATCAGTTCCGCCGCTACTTCGAGATGGCCGACCGCACGCGCGGCATCACCGGCGAGACGCTGCTCCAGCTGCTCGAACGGCGCTTCGACAATGCGGTCTACCGCATGGGCTTTGCCACGTCGCGGGCGCAGGCGCGCCAGCTGGTGCGCCACGGCCACTTCCTCATCAACGGCAAGAAGGTCGACATCCCGTCCTACTCGCTGAAGGCCGGCGACATCGTCAGCGTGCGCCCGACCAGCAAGGAGAACGCGTCGATTCTCCACGCCGTGGGCGAGGTCAAGGGCCGCGGCATTCCGGAGTGGATCGCGCTCGAAGGCGAGCTCGGCGCCAAGGTGGTGTCGGTGCCGACGCGCGCGCAGATCAACCTGCCGGTGCAGGAACAGCTCATCGTCGAGCTCTACTCCAAGTAGGCGGGGCCCGGGTCCCGGGTTCCGGGGCCCGACGCTCACGATTCACAAGCACGGCCTCGGGGTGACTCCCGGGGACGCCCATCGCCGGCCCGCAGCTCGACAGACCTGCAGCGGGAGGCCGGCGGTGATTACATGCAGGTCTGGAGGCCGGTCTGCCGGCCCGTTGGCGAGAGGGTGATCGATATGTTGTGGAAGGGTTTTCAGCGTCCCAAGCGCCTCGAGTTCGAGCGCGATACGCTCACCGACCGGTACGGCCGTTTCACGGCCCAGCCGTTCGAACGGGGCTTCGGCACCACGGTCGGTAACGCGATGCGGCGCGTGCTGCTGTCCTCGATCGAGGGCGCGGCCGTCACGGCGGTCAAGATCGACGGCGTGCTGCACGAGTTCTCGCCCATCAAGGGCGTGGTCGAAGATGCGACCGATATCATCCTCAACCTGAAGATGATTCCGCTCAAGGTGCACTCCGACGCGGCCAAGACGCTGACGCTGCGCGTCAACAAGGCCGGGAAGGTGCGCGCCGCCGACATCGAGGTCGATCAGGACATCGAGATCCTGGAGCCCGATGCCCACATCGCCACCATCTCCGAGGGCGGCAAGCTGCACATGGAGCTGCGCGTCAAGCGCGGCCGCGGCTACGTCGCCGCCGACAAGAACTTCGACGAGGACCTCGGCATCGGCTGGATCCCCATCGACTCGGTGCACTCGCCGGTCAAGAAGGTCAACTACCTGGTGGAGGCGGCGCGCCTCGGCCAGACGACCGACTACGACAAGCTGACGCTCGACGTGTGGACCAACGGCTCGGTGACGCCGCGCGACGCCGTGTCGCTCTCCGCCAAGCTGGTGCGCGACCACCTGAGCATCTTCATCAACCTCGAGGACGAGGACGAGCCGGCCGGCGACGCCGGTGCTGACGCGGTGCGCGCCGGCGGCGCCAACGAGCACCTCGACAAGAGCGTCGAGGAACTCGAGCTGTCGGTGCGGTCGTACAACTGCCTCAAGAACGCCAACATCCGCACCATCCGCGAGCTCGTCCAGAAGACCGAGGGCGACATGCTGAAGACGAAGAACTTCGGCCGCAAGTCGCTCAACGAGATCAAGGAGATCCTGCAGACCATGGGTCTCGGGCTCGGCATGCGGTTGGAACAGGGACAGGACTGAGCTGCGCGGCTAGGGACTAGCGGCTAGCGGCAAGGGCTAGATCGCCCAGCTGGGACGAACATCATGAGACATCGAGTAGGACACCGCAAACTGGGCCGCGTGACGGAGCACCGCATCGCGATGCTGCGCAACCAGGCCGAGGCGCTGCTCACGCACGAGCACATCACGACCACTCTGCCGAAGGCCAAGGAACTGCGGCCCTTCGTCGAGAAGATCATCACGGTGGCCAAGCGCGGCGTGAAGGCGGCCGAGCCGAAGGGCAAGACGCTGGCCGCGCGGCGCCAGGTCGGCCGCGACATCCACAACGACGACGTCGTCACCAAGCTGTTTGGTGAGCTGGCGCCCCGTTTCATGGAGCGCCCGGGCGGCTACACGCGCATCCTGAAGCTCGGCCTCCGCAAGGGTGACGGCGCCGAGACGGCGCTCGTCGAGCTCATCGGCTCCGAGTTCGATCCCAAGAAGGCGGCCGAAGAGAAGGCGGCGGCGGCCGAAACTGGCGAGGCGCCGAAGTCGCAGAAGAGCGTCGGCGAGCGGCTGCGGGCCGCGGCGTCGCGCATCCGTGGCGAGAAGAAGGACAAGAAGGACGTGCCGAGCAAGGCTTCCAAGCCGGCCCGGGGCGCCCAGAAGAAGTCCACCACCCCGCGCAAGGCCGGCGGCTCCTAAGTCCGCCGGGCTCGATTCACGGCTAACGGCCCGAGCGGTGCGAACCGCTTCGGGCCGTTTTGTCGTTCAGGTCGATTCCCTCTGCAAGGTGCTCAAACCCGTTGAACGGCTGAGGGCTGGCCCGGTGCCTGCGGCCGGCCCTCCGCAGGCCGTCAAACGTCGTCGGGGGCGATTGTCGGCGGCAGCGCGGGGCCCCGGGCGGTGCCGCGCGACACGCACGGCGTGTCGCCACTGTGCCTGAACACCCCACGCGGACTTCGGCGCCGCCTAGACGTTTGACGTCTTACGCTGGTGCGGCCTGCTCCGGACGGCCGCCGGCCCCGGGCCAGCCCTCCGCCGTTCGTGTGCGATGGCTGTGGACCGGGTTGTCCAGCGGCTTCTGCTCCGATACCATCCGGCGCCATGGCCGACGAGACCGTAATCACCCTTCTGGGTGCAGGCATCTACACGGCGAAGAAGGGTGTCGATACCGTTGCAGGACTGGTATCGGCTCTCTTGATGCCTTCCGCCCAGGACGCCGGAACGGCGCTGCGCGACTATCTGCGGAAGCGGCGCAAGCGGGCCGAAGCGGTCGTCCTCAACGCGAGCGCGCTACTCGAAGCCAGCGCCGCGCCGGTGGTTCCGGTGCCCGGACGCGTGCTGTTTCCAATACTCGAAGCTGCGTCGTTCGAGGATGACGAGACACTCACGGCGATGTGGACGAGGCTCTTGGCGAGCGCGGGCGACGCCAGGAGCACAGCTGACGTGCTTCCTTCTTTCGTCACAATCCTTCGTGACCTTTCGCCGGGCGAGGCGCTGCTTCTCAAGGCGCTGTATGACTCCGATGGCGTTGCGGGCCCCAGTCGGATCGACTACGACGCCGATGGTTCCGGAGCGCACTTCAATCCGAGGAGGTTGGTACTCCGGTCAGACGACGCATCTCAACCGCCGGTGACCTTGACCATGCCCTTCAACAACTTCCGAGTGCTCGCCGACAATCTCGCCCGCTTGGGGTTGGTCAACGGCAGCTTCTGGGTGAACGGTGAGTACAGCCACCTGTCCCTGACTCCGCTTGGGTATCACCTGGTGATGGTCTGCGTGCGCTATCCGGAGCCGCTGAATCCGTGATCGGTGCTTCAGCATTCACGGCGCCGTCGCGCATCACTCTTCGACCGACATGCACCAGCCGGATGGCGTCGCCTGTTCTCACACGGCGGCGGAGGGCTGGCCCGGCGCTTGCGGCCGTCCGGAGCAGGCCGCGCCAGCGTAAGACGTCAAACGTCGAGGCGGCGCCGAAGTCCGCGTGGGGTGTTCAGGCACAGTGGCGACACGCCGTGCGTGTCGCGCGGCACCGCCCGGGGCCCCGCGCTGCCGCCGACATTCGCCCCCGCCGACGTTTGACGGCCTGCGGAGGGCCGGACGCAGGCGCCGGGCCAGCCCTCCGCCGTTCCACCCGGCGGCCAGTCGACGTCGCCGCGACTGTCGATGTGCTGCGGCCGCTCGCTACGCATGATGATCGGCGCCGCGCGGGTGCGCCGCCTTGTGGGCCTCCACGATCCTGGTCTGCAGGGTCGTCGGCACGTCCTCGTAGTGCGAATACTCCATGTGGTAGCTGCCGCGGCCGCCGGTGACCGAGGTCAGGTGCTGCTCGTAGGTCAGCATCTCCGACATCGGCACCTGCGCCTTGATGACGGTGTTCGAGCCACGGGTGTCCATACCCGCGATGCGTCCACGGCGTCCGTTCAGGTCGCCCATCAGGTCGCCGGCGAACTCCGTCGGCGCGTAGATCTCGACGTGCATCACCGGCTCGAGCAGGGTCGGCCGGGCCCGTGCCATGCCGTCGCGGAAGGCGAGTGAGCCGGCCGTCTTGAACGACAGCTCGTTCGAATCGACGTCGTGGTACGAGCCGTCGAACAGCGTGGCCTTGAAGTCCACCATCGGGAAGCCGGCCAGGAAGCCGCGCGCCCGCGACTCGTCGAGTCCCTTCTCGACCGCCGGAATGAACTGGCGCGGGATCGAGCCGCCGAAGATCTCGTCGACGAAGGCGAAGCCGCCGCCGCGCGGCAGCGGCTCGAAACGCACCTTGCAGTCGCCGAACTGGCCGTGCCCGCCGGTCTGCTTCTTGTGCCGGCCGTGTGCCTCGACCGCCATCGTGATGGTCTCGCGGTAGGGAATGCGCGGCGGTTTCAGCACCACGTCGACGCCGAACCGGCGCTTCAGCTTGGCGACCGTGACTTCGATGTGGAGCTGGCCCTGGCCCGAGAGGTGCAGTTCGTGGGTGTTCGCGTCGCGCGCGTAGTGGATGGCGGCGTCTTCTTCCTCGAGCCGGTGCATGGCCGTGCTGATCTTGTCTTCGTCACCGCGGCTCTTCGGTTCGATGGCGTACGAGAGCACGGGCTCCGGCGCCTCGAGCGGCGCGAACACCACGTCGGCGCCCGGCGCCGCCAGCGTGTCACCGCTCCGTGTCTCTTTCAGCTTCGCCACCGCCCCGATGTCGCCGGCCCGGATCTCGGTGACCGGCACCGCACTCTTGCCCTGCATGAGCATCAGGCTGCCGAGCCGCTCGTCGCTGTCGCGGGTGACGTTGCGGATGGTCGAGTCGGAGGCCAGCACGCCCTGATACACGCGGAACAGCGTGATCCGGCCGGCGAACTGGTCGGCGACCGTCTTCCACACCAGAGCGGCGAGCGGCGCCTCGTCCGAGACGGGGCGCTGGGCTTCGCGACCGGCCGAGTCGCGGGCCGTGAACGTGCGGTCGGCCGCCGCCGGCAGCCAGCTGAGGATGGCGTTCAGCGTGGCGTCGATGCCGATGTTGAGCAGCGCCGAGGTACAGACGGCGGGGAAGAGCTGAGCCGCCGCCGTGGCGCGCTGCAGGCCGGTGATGAGGTCGTGGTCGTCGAGCGTGCCGGCCTCGAAGAACTTCTCCATCAGCCGCTCGTCGCCCTCGGCCACCGCCTCGATGAGGGCGTTACGGGCGGCGTTGGCCTCGCCGACCAGGTCGTCCGGAATGGGGCCCTCGACCGCCGGCCCGCCATCGACGGGCGCCGTGAAGGCCTTCATGCCGATGACGTCCACGATGCCGGTGCAGGCGTCGCCTTCGCCGATCGGCAGGTGGACGGGATAGATGTTGCGATGGCAGGACTTCCGGAGGGCGACGATGGTCCGTTCGAGGGAGGCGCGGTCGCGGTCGAAGCGGCTCAGCGCCACCAGGCGCGGGAGCGCCAGTGCATCGGCGGCGGCCCACGCCTTCTCGGTCTGCACGGCGGGCCCGGACACGGCGTCGACGACCAGGAGGACGGCGTCGGCCACGCGCAGGCCGGCCCGGGTATCAGTGAAGAAGTTGGCGACGCCCGGCGTGTCGAGCAGGTTGATCTTGGTCTTGCGCCATTCGGCGTAGGCGAGGGAGGTGGCGAGCGTGTGCTTGCGGGCGATCTCTTCGGGGTCGTAGTCGGTGGCGCTCGTGCCGTCATCGACCCGCCCCAGCCGGTTCGCCATCCCGGCGGCGAAGAGCATCGCCGAGATGAGCTGCGTCTTGCCGCAGCCGCCGTGGCCGGCCACGGCGACGTTCCGGATACTGGCGGCATCGTAGACCTTCATAGGCCGGACCCTCCGCGTGTCCCTGGTCCTGGCCGCACCCGGTTGTGCCGGCTGGCGGCCCAGGACGTCGTTTCCCCGTAGCCTATGCCTTCGCTGTCCGAAGTCAAGAGGGCGCCGGGCGGCGCGCGGCTACTCGTAGCGCAGGGCTTCGATCGGGTCGAGGCGGGACGCCCGCCAGGCGGGCAGCATCCCGAAGAAGATGCCGACCCCGGCGGAGAAGCCGAGCCCGAGGGCGAACGACCACCACGGCAGCGAGATCGGGAACCCCGAGATGAGGTTCACCGCCAGGCCGATGCCGCTGCCGAAGAGGATGCCGAGCACCCCTCCGATCGAGGTCAGCACGACGGCTTCGATGAGGAACTGGAACAGGATCTCCGTCCGCCGGGCGCCGATCGCCTTGCGGACCCCGATCTCACGCGTCCGCTCGGTGACCGAGATGGTCATGATCGCCATCACCCCGATGCCGCCGACCATCAGGGCGATCGACGAGATGACCACGAGCGACAGCAGCACGGCCTGTGAGATCTGCTCCCACACCTTGAGGATGGCGTCCTGCGTCACGAGGTCGAAGTCGTTCGGCTTGTCGAGCGTGAGGCCATGCCGGATGCGCATCACGGCCTCGACTTCGCGCAGGGCGTCCTCGCGCGAGGCCCACTCGTGCGGCACCACCGCGATCATCGCCGGCGCGCCGCCGAAGGGACCGCTCTGGATCCGTTCGGAGCCGAACTGCTTGCGCCAGCTGGTGAACGGGATGATGACGAAGTCGTCCTGATTGGGGCCGAAACTCGGTTGCTCGTCGATGACGCCGACCACCGTGTAGCGGACGGCGCCGAGCCGGACCTGCTTGCCGATCGGATCGATGCCCGACTTGAGGAACAGGGCCTCGTAGGGGCCGTAGCCGAGGACGACGGTGTTGCGGCGCCGGGAGACTTCCTGCGCGGTGAACGAGCGGCCGGCCAGCATCTTGGCGAAGCGGACGTCGACGAAGCGCTCGGAGACGCCCATGATCACGTTCGGCGGGGTGCGGTCGCTGCGGTAGAACACGCGCTCGGTGGTCGGCTGCGGCGGCCCGGCGCCGAGCCACGTGTCGACCAGCGCCACCGACGGGGCCAGGCGGCGGATGGCCTCGCCGTCGTCGGCGTTGAGCGACGGGCGCCGCATCAGCTCGAGGAACGACGCTCCCGACGAGAAGCTGACGGCGCCGAAGCGCTGGACGAAGATGGTCTTGGGCCCGAGCGCTCGAATCGAGTCCTTGAGCGACTCGTCGAAGCCGCGGATGAGCGCCGTCATGCCGACGATCGACGTGATGCCGATGACCACGCCGAGCACGGTCAGGACGGATCGCATCTTGTTGGCCCACAGGGTGTCGAGGGCCATGACCGCCGTTTCGCGGAAGAGCGACAGCCGGGTGCGGAGGCGACGGATCATTCGCGCCTCAAGGCCTCGATCGGCGCCAGCCCGGCGGCGCGCCGGGCCGGATACCAGCCGAAGAACAGGCCCACGAGCGCCGTGACCAGGACCCCGACCAGGATCGACCAGGTCTCGATGGCGGCCGGCAGCGGCGTGACCGCGGCCAGGCCGCGGGCGAAGGCCGCGCCGACCGCCACGCCGATGATCCCCCCGGTCAGCGACAGCGTCACCGACTCGGTCAGGACCTGCGACATGATGTCGCGCGACTTGGCGCCGAGCGCCTTGCGCAGGCCGATCTCGCGCGTGCGTTCACTGACGACCATCAGCATGATGTTCATGATGACGATGCCGCCGACGACGAGCGACAGGCCGACGATGCCGACCAGCACCACGGCGATGCCGGCAGTGGCCTGCTCGAAGATGTCGAGGATGGAGTCGGACGCCACCAGTCCGAAGTTGTCCTCGTCGGCCGGGCCGAGGTGGCGCTTCACGCGCAGTGCCGTGCGGGCCTCGTCCCTCGCCTGCGAGACCAGCGTCGGATGGCGGGGCTTGACGATCAGCGACAGGCTCTGCCGCGAACCGAAGAGCTTGTGGTACCTGCCGAGCGGGATGACCACGAACTCGTCGAGCGAGCTGCCGAAGAACGAGCCCTTCTTGGCGCTCACACCGACCACCCGGAACGGCACGCCCGCGACCTTGATCGTCTTGTCGACGGGATCGGCGGCGCCGAACAGCCGGTCGGCGGTCTGCCAGCCGATGAGGGCCACGGGCCGGCTGCGCGAGACCTCGACGGGACCCATCATGCGGCCCCGCTCGGCATCGAAAGTGGAGAAGTCGAGGTAGCGCTCGGTGACGCCCTGGACTTCGACCGACTCCAGCTCCTCACTGCGGTAGGCCACCGACGCCCGCTGCTGCGCCTGGGCCATCACGGACCCGATCGAGACGCCGAACCGGGCGACGGCCTCGGCCTCCTCGACCGTGATGCGCGGGTTGTTGCGCTGGCGATCGCGCTCGTCCTCGTTGCGCACGAGACCCATCCGGCTGATGGTGAAGGAATCGGCGCCGAGGTCCGAGACGATGGCGTCCGAGACCGCGCCGTTGACGCCGCGGATGAGCGCCACCACCGCGATGATCGATGACACCGCGACGATGTTGCCGAGCAGCGTCAGCATCGAGCGGAGCTTGTTGGCCCAGATCGACGACAGCGCCAGCTTGACCGATTCCCAGAGCTGTTGCATGGCGGACCCAGCGTCCCGCTTACCTCGCGGCCGGGGCGGGACGATTCTCGCGGATCTCGTCGGCGTCGAAAAGATTACGCACGCTCTCGAAGGGACCGGTGATCACCCGGTCGCCCTCCTCGAGGCCCGATGTCACCTCGAAATAGCGTTCGCCGGCGATGCCCACCTCGACTGCGGTGAAGACCGCTCTGCCGTCGCGGATGACGAACACGCCCTCGACCTCCCGCCGCGTATGGCCGACGGGCAGCTCCCTCGGCGCTGCCGGCGCCGTGGTCGCCGCCGACCCGCCGAAGCTGAAATTGAAGCGCGAGGTGGGCGCCGGGCGGACCCTCGGCACCACCGTGCCGGCGGCGTCGTACTCGAGCTCGCGGACGGTCAGGGCCTGGATCGGCACGGCGACGGCGCCGGGTCGGGTCGCCGTCGAGATCTCCGCGGTGCAGGTGAAACCGGGTCTGATCGCCGGCAGGGCTTCGTCGAGCGTGACCACCACCTTGAAGTTGGTGGCCGTGCGCTGGCCCGTCGCCTGGCCGGCGATCTGGATCGGGCTGTTGCCGATCTCGGTGACCCGGCCGGTCAAGGTCTTGCCCTCGATGGCGTCGATGGTGACGGTGGCGCTCTGTCCGATCCGCACGAGCGGGATGTCCGTCTCGTCGACTTCGACTTCGGCCTCGATCACCGACATGTCGGCCACGGTGAGCAGCACGGTGCCGGCATTGTTCATGGTGCCGACCACCACGTTCTCGCCCTCCTCGATGTTGCGGCGGGTGACGATGCCATCGAACGGCGATTCGAAGCGCGACTGCGACAGGTTGTGGCGCGTGCTGACGAGGCCGGCCTGCTGCTGGCGCACCTGCTCTTCGCGCGTGCGGATCTCCTGCGTGCGGGCGTTCAGGTCGCTCTCGCGCATCTCGACCTCCGCTTCGGTCTTCTCCAGCGTCTCGCGGGTCGTCAGGCCGCCGGCCCACAGCTCCTGCTGCCGCTTCAGGGCCTGGCGGGCGACGTCGAGGCTGGCGCGCGCGCTCTGCAACTGGACGCGCGCCTGTTCGAGGCCGGTCCGCGCGCCGGCGACGGCGGCTTCGTCACGGCGGACCGCGCTCTCGGCGGCCACCGGGTCGATCTGCAGCAGGAACTGTCCGGCGTTCACCTGATCGCCTTCGCGCACGCCGATCCGCGTGACCCGGCCCATCGACTGCGCGCTGATGTTCACCGAGCGCTTCGGATCGATCTTCCCGGACGCGGTGACCAGGGCTTCGAGGTCCCGTCGCTGCACGGTTTCCCCGGTGACGAGGGTGCCGGTCTCTCGCGTCGAGCGGAAATAGGCGCCCGCCGCCAGCGCGACCACCACCACGGCCGCCACGATCCATGGCCATTTTCGTCGGAACACTGCTACGACCCTCCCGTCAGTGCCACCAGCCCGGTGACGATAGCCGCGATACCCACATAGAGGCCGACGAGCGGCAGGAGGAAATCGCGGGCGCGGCGTCCGGCCAGCACGCCGCAACCGATGGCCAGCAGCCCGATCCACCACAGCCCGAAGAGCTCGACGGTGCCAAGCAGCCGCGCCGCCATGCCGCCCTCGTCGAAGAACGGCAGCACCGCCGCCAGGTTGAACGGGCTCGTCAGGGACTCGCGCATGAGGTGGAAGGGGACGGCCACGACCTGCTGGAGGACGAGCGCCACGCCGGCGTAGACGGCCACGGCGAGAGCCGCGACGAAGCCGGCGCCGCGCCGGCCGAGCCACAGGTACAGCCCCGTGGCGACGACCAGCGTCACGACGGGGAGGAGCAACAGACGGCCACCGCTCGTCACGTAGACCCAGTAGGGAGGTGCCGCCTGCAGGGCCGCGTAGGCGGCGTCATCGACGGTGCCGCCCAGAGCCTCGATGACCCGCACCCGCTCGTCGACGAGCGCCTGCCGACCCACCGGTGAAGCGAGCACCATCCAGGCGGCGCCGCCCCACGCCGTCAGGAGCAGGGCCCATGCGGCGGCGACCTGGGCGGCCGAGCTGGCGACGGCGCCGCGCATGGCGGCGCGTGGCCTCGTGCACATGGCGGCCAGGCGATGGGCCGGCGACATGGCCGGAGGGTTGCTAGACAAGGACATCCATGAGGTGCGGGCGCCAGCGCCTGTCGATGAGTGTACTACGGCGGTCCGCCCTGGTTTGTTTCCCGTCCGCACCTGTCAAGTGGCTGATAAAGATGGACTTCCACGCACTTCCGCGGACGGTCCAGATGTCCGCCCGAGGCGCGGTCCGGGGGCGGCGGCGCCGCTGCGAGGACCCGGCAAGCGCCAGATCCGTGATCGCCGAGGCGGCCTCGTCACGAATTTGTCGACTGCCGGCCGCTGCTGACGCGCTCGGCTGGCGAGGGTGATGCTGGCCCGGCCAACGGGACTGCGTGCCGTGGCACGCGGCTGCAACGACCCCGGCACACCGGCGGCTCAGCGGTACCTCAAGTGAGCTGCCGTCACTGCCGAAAAGGTAATGGGACGACAGGTCTGACACGCCCGTCCGGACTCTGACGGCCCAAGGCGGACGACCACGACATGGCGGTACGGATCGGGGAGCTGCTCCTCAAAGAGAAGCGGATCACCCCTGAACAACTCCAGGAAGCGCTGAGTCATCAGCGGCAGAACGGCGGCAAGCTCGGCGCCACCCTGGTGAAGCTCGCCTTCGTGAAGGACGAAGAGATCACGTCGCTGCTCTCCAAGCAGTACGGCGTGCCGTCCATCTCGCTGAACCAGTTCGAGATCGACCCCGCCGTCATCAAGCTCGTTCCCGCCGAGACCGCGCACAAATACCAGATCATCCCGCTCAGCCGCGTGGGAGCGACGCTCACCATCGCGATGACGGACCCGACGAACGTCTTCGCACTCGACGACCTCAAGTTCATGACGGGCTACAACGTCGAGCCCGTGGTGGCGTGGGAGACGGCCGTTCTCGACGCCATCCAGAAGTACTACGGCGCGCCGGGGTCGGGCGGGCTCAGGAACAATGCCAAGGCGGCCGAAGTGCCGGCCGGCGAAAGCGCTCTCGACATCGCGACCCGCGCGATGTCCGAGATGCCGCTGCTCGACGCCGACGACGTCGAGGTGCTCGATGAACTCGAGGAGATCAGCGCCGAGCTGCTGACGCGGCAGGGCGAAGAAGCGCCGGTCATCAAGCTGGTCAACGTCATCCTGATGTCGGCCATCTCGAAGGGCGCCAGCGACATCCACATCGAGCCCTACGAGAAGGAATACCGCGTCCGCTACCGCGTCGACGGCCTGCTCTACAACGTCATGAATCCGCCGCTCAAGATGCGCGATGCCATCACCTCGCGCATCAAGATCATGGCCAAGCTCGACATCGCCGAGAAGCGCCTGCCGCAGGACGGCCGCATCAAGATCCGCTTCTCGGATGCCGGCACGCAGCGCGACATCGACTTCCGCGTCTCGTGCCTGCCGACGCTCTTCGGCGAGAAGATCGTCATGCGTCTGCTCGATCGCACCAAGCTGATGCTCGACATGACGAAGCTCGGCTTCGAGCCGGAGTCACTGGCCAAGCTCGAGGCCCAGATCTCGAAGCCCTGGGGCATGGTGCTGGTCACCGGCCCGACCGGCAGCGGCAAGACCAACACGCTCTACTCGTCCATCTCGCGCATCAACACGATGGACACCAACATCATGACCGCGGAGGACCCGGTCGAGTTCAACCTCGTCGGCGTCAACCAGGTCCAGGTCCGCGAGAGTATCGGCCTCAACTTCGCCGCCGCCCTGCGCAGCTTCCTCCGCCAGGATCCCAACATCATCCTGGTCGGCGAGATCCGCGACTTCGAGACCGCCGAGATCGCCGTCAAGGCCGCGCTCACCGGACACCTCGTGCTGTCCACGCTGCACACCAACGACGCGCCCAGCACCATCAACCGCCTGATGAACATGGGCATCGAGCCGTTCCTCGTCGCCAGCTCGCTCAATCTCGTGTGCGCGCAGCGCCTGGTGCGCCGCATCTGCACCAACTGCAAGATCGACGACCCGCTGCCGCCGGCGGCCCTCATCAATGTCGGCTTCACGCCCGAGCTGGCCGAGACGGTGGTGCCGAAGAAGGGCAAGGGCTGTGAGAAGTGCAACCAGACCGGCTACAAGGGCCGCGTCGGCCTCTATGAAGTGATGGAGATCGCCGAAGAGCTGCGCGAGCTGATCCTGGTCGGGGCCTCGGCCATCGAACTGCGGCGCAAGGCCATCGAGGAAGGGATGATCACGCTGCGTGGCAGCGGTCTCCGCAAGATCACCGACGGCGTGACGACGATCGAAGAAGTCGTGCGGGAGACGGTGAAGTAACACGTTCAGCGGCTAGGGGCTCGCGGCTAGCGGCTAGGAAGACACACACATGGCAACGTTGCCGGAACTGCTGAAGACCACGGTCGAGCTGAATGGCTCCGACCTCCACCTGTCGATCCAGACGCC
Source organism: uncultured Acidobacteriota bacterium (assembly GCA_963807405.1). Lineage (GTDB taxonomy): Bacteria > Acidobacteriota > Vicinamibacteria > Vicinamibacterales > UBA2999 > CADEFD01. The sequence continues at coordinate 161,992 of CAWEBU010000006.1, forward strand.
GCCGCAGGTGCGTGTGCACGGCGAGCTGCGCCGGCTCGAGCACGCCGACCTGACGCCGTCGGACACCAAGACCCTGGCCTACAGCGTCCTCACCGACGCCCAGAAGAAGCGCTTCGAGGAGACACAGGAGCTGGACTTCTCGTTCGGCATCCGCGGCATGGCGCGCTTCCGCTGCAACCTGTTCAACCAGCGCGGTGCCGTCGGCGCCGTCTATCGCCTGATTCCCGAACGCGTCCGGCCGTTCGACGAACTGGGCCTGCCGGCGGTCATCGGCAAGCTGGCCGAACGGCCGCGCGGTCTGGTGCTCGTCACCGGCCCGACCGGCAGCGGCAAGTCGACGACGCTGGCGGCGATGATCGACAAGATCAACACCGAGCGCAAGGGTCACATCCTGACGATCGAGGACCCGATCGAGTATCTGCACCAGCACAAGGGCTGCCTGGTCAACCAGCGCGAGGTCCACAGCGATACCCAGAACTTCAGCAACGCCCTGCGCGCCGCGCTGCGCGAGGATCCGGACATCGTCCTGGTCGGCGAAATGCGCGACCTCGAGACCGTCGAAGCGGCGCTCCGCATCGCCGAAACGGGCCACCTGACGTTCGCGACGCTGCACACCAACTCGGCGTCGTCGACCATCAACCGCATCATCGATGTCTTCCCGGCGCATCAGCAGTCGCAGGTCCGCGTCCAGCTGTCGCTGGTGCTCGAAGGCATCGTCTGCCAGTCGCTGCTGCCCCGCATCAACGGCCAGGGCCGGGTCGTCGCGCTCGAGATCCTGGTGCCGACGCCGGGCATCCGCAACCTCATTCGCGAGGACAAGGTTCACCAGATCTACTCGGCGATGCAGGCCGGCCAGGAAAAGCTCGGCATGCAGACCATGAACCAGTCGCTGGTCACGCTGCACCAGCGCCGGCTGATCTCGACCGAGACGGCGATGAACGCGTCGTCACTGCGGGACGAGCTGACCGAGATGATCAGTCGCGGCGTCGGGGTGGTAGCCGGCGCAGGTATGGGACGGATGACGCCGGGGGCGCGCCCGGTCCCGCCCGCTAAGGTACGAAGGCACTCAGGCTCCCCCCAGGAGACGAAGAACATGCCGACTTTCGCATTCTCAGGCCGCACGCGCGGCGGCGAGACCATCAGTGGCGAGCGCTTGGGCGACACCGTCGAATCGGTGACCAACACGCTGCGTCGCGAACAGATTCTGGTGACCAAGATCGCCGCCGTGGCGGCCAAGGTGGTGGCGCCGCCGAAGAAGGTGCGCGCCCGCTCGGTCAACCCCAAGAACCTGGCCGTCTTCACGCGGCAGTTCTCGGTGATGATCGACGCCGGTCTGCCGCTCGTCCAGTGTCTCGACATTCTCGGCAACCAGGAAGAGGACAAGCACTTCGCCGCCGTCATCCTGCACACCCGCTCCGACGTCGAAGCCGGCGCCTCGCTGGCTGACGCGATGAAGCGGCATCCGAAGACGTTCGACCCGCTCTTCACCAACATGATCGCCGCCGGCGAAGCGGGCGGCATCCTGGACACGATTCTGAAGCGGCTGGCGACCTACATCGAGAAGGCCGTCAAGCTGAAGTCGCAGGTCAAGTCCGCCATGATCTACCCGGTGGCGATCATCGTGATCGCGGGCCTGGTCGTGACCATCATCCTGTGGAAGGTCATTCCGACCTTCGCCACGCTGTTCGCCGGCCTGGGCGCCGAGTTGCCGTTCCTCACCCGCATGGTCATCGCGATGAGCAACCTGCTCGTCCAGTTCATGCCCTTCATCATCGTCATGATGGTGGCGCTGGGCTTCGCCTTCCGCCAGTACTACGCCACCGAGGGCGGCCGCCGCGTCGTCGACGGCATCGTGCTCAAGCTGCCGGTGCTCGGCTCGATCATGCGCAAGATCGCCGTCGCCCGCTTCTGCCGGACGCTGTCGACCCTGATGACCTCCGGCGTGCCGATTCTCGATGGCCTGGAGATCACCGCCAGGACGGCCGGCAACGCGATCATCGAGGACGCCCTCTTCGAGACGCGGCGCAGCATCGAGCGCGGCGAGACCGTGGCGGGGCCGCTCAAGACGACCGGCGTCTTCCCGGGCATGGTGGTCCAGATGATCGGCGTCGGCGAAGCCACCGGCGCACTCGACACCATGCTGGCCAAGATCGCCGAGTTCTACGAGGAGGAAGTCGATACGGCCGTGGCCGGGCTGCTGACGCTGCTCGAGCCGATCATGATCGCCTTCCTCGGTATCGTGGTCGGCGGTATCGTCGTGGCGATGTACCTGCCGATCTTCGGCCTCATCAGCCAGCTCGTCTAGTCGCGGGATGCCGGCGCTGAGGCAGCGGCTGTCGAGACTCGTCGCCGTCCGTCTGGGCGCGGCGGCGATCCTCGCCCTGTTCGCGCTGGCCCTGGCGCTCGTCGGGTCCGGCCTGTGGCCGCTGTCCCGGGCGACGGTGGCGCTGGCCGGCTTGTTCGCGGTGGCGCTCGTCGACCTGGCCACCGTGCGGCTGGCCGACCGCTTCGCCGCCACCGCCGGCCTCCACTTCGCGCTCGACGCGGCGCTCATCTCGGCCTACGTCTACGCCACCGGCGGCGTGGCCAGCGTGTTCACGCCGCTGTTCGCGCTGCCGGTACTCGCCGCTGCCGGCGTGCAGTACCGGCGGGGCAGCGTGCGCGTGGCGGTGCTGGCCAGCCTGTGCTTCGTCGGCATCGTGTGGACGCAGTACTGGTGGAGCAATGGCGCCAGCGTCATGGCCGGCCTGCCGCCGGGCGACGTGGCCCTGGCGACGGTGGGCATCAACGTCTTCGCGTTCTTCGCGGTCGCGTTCCTGGCGGGACAGCTGACCGAGAACCTGCGCCGGGCCGACGTGGCGGTGGAGGAGGCCTCCGAGAAGATTGCCGACCTCGAAGCCTTCAACCGCAACGTGATCGATCACCTGGCGAGCGGCCTCACCACCATGGACGCGGACGGCTGCGTGATGACCTACAACCGCGCGGCGGCGGTCATCACCGGCTGGAGCGGAGACGTCACCGGTCAGCCGGCCGCCGAAGTGCTGCAGCTGCCGGAGGAGTTCGCCGCCTCCCTGGACGAGGATCGGGCATCCGGCCGGGCCCACCGCGTCGACTACGGCTATCAGCGCCGCGACGGCCGGTCGATCGAACTGGGGGTGAGCGCTGCGCCCCTGCCCCTCGGATCGGGTCAGCGTGGCTTCATCTTCACGTTCCAGGACGTGACCGACATCAAGGGCCTCGAACGCACGGCCCAGTTGCGGCAGCGGCTGGCCGCGGTCGGGGAGATGGCGGCCGGCATCGCCCACGAGATCCGCAACCCGCTGGCGTCGATGTCGGGTGCGATGCAGGTCCTGCGCGACGAGCTGCCGCTCTCCACCGAACAGGCGCAGCTCATGGACATCGTGCTGCGTGAATCCGAGCGGCTGAACAGCACCATCCGGTCGTTCCTGAACTACGCCCGCCCGAGCCCGGTCGCGGTGACCCGCACCGATGTCCGCCGCGCGGTCGAGGACACGGCGAAGCTGTTGCGCACGAGCCCCGACGCCTCGGCCGACCACCATGTCGAGCTGACCATCCCGGATCGCCCGGTCTGGCTCGACGCCGACGAGAACCAGCTGAAGCAGATCGTCTGGAACCTGGCCAGCAACGGCCTCAAGGCGATGCCGCGCGGCGGCCGCCTCGAGCTGTTCGCGCACGGCGATGACGCCACCGTCACGATCGGCGTCCGCGACCAGGGCACCGGCATCCCGGCCGACGAAGTGGACTCGATCTTCCAGCCGTTCCGCGGCTCGTTCGGCCGCGGCAGCGGCCTCGGGCTGGCCATCGTGCATCGGATCGTCACCGAGTACAATGGCCGCATCGACGTCGAGTCCGCGGTGGGACACGGCACGACCTTCACCGCCCGCTTCCCGGCGCCGGGCACCGGCGCTCCTGGCCCCGATCGGCGTCGAGCCCAATGACCGTACCTTCCGCCCACAAGCCGCGCATCCTCGTCGTCGACGACGAACGATCGCTGCGGGAGATGCTGTCGATCGTGCTCGGCCGTGAAGGCTACGAGGTGACGACGGCCGACAACGTCGCCTCGGCCATCGAGCACATCCGCCGCGGCCCGCTCCCCGACCTGCTGATCAGCGATCTGCGCATGCCCGATGGCTCGGGCGTGGATGTCCTGCGCGCCCTCAAGGAGCTCAGCCCGGGGTCGGTGGGCCTGCTGCTGACGGCCTTCGCGTCGGCGGACACCGCCGTCGAGGCGATGCGGCTCGGCGCCGTCGACTACCTGACCAAGCCGTTCGATGTCGCCGATCTCAAGCGGCGCGTGGCGCGCTATCTCGAAGCCAAGCGCCTGGCCGAAATCCAGGTGGCGGCGCCCGAGGCCCGCAAGGGCCAGGGCTTCGTGCTCGCCGGGCGCAGCCGCCAGATCCTCGACGTCATCAGCCTGGTGGCGCGGGTCGCGCGCACCGACGCCAGCGTCCTCATCACTGGCGAGTCAGGCACCGGCAAGGAATGGACGGCGCGCGAGATTCATCAGCAGTCCACGCGTCAGACGCAGCCGTTCGTCGCCGTCAACTGCGGGGCCTTCACCGAGTCGATTCTCGAGTCCGAGCTGTTCGGTCACATGAAGGGCTCGTTCACCGGCGCCGTGGACACGAAGAAGGGACTGCTCGAGTCGGCCGACCGCGGCACGCTGTTCCTCGACGAGGTGGGGGAGACCAGCCTCGGCATGCAGGTCAAGCTGCTGCGCGTGCTGCAGGAGCGCCGCTTCCGCCGCGTCGGCGGCACGCAGGAACTGGAAGCGGACGTCCGCTTCATCGCCGCCACCAATCGTCACCTCGAGGAGATGGTGCGCAGCGGTGCCTTCCGCGAGGACTTCTTCTTCCGCATCAACGTCATCTCGGTGCGGCTGCCGGCCCTGCGTGAACGGGTCGAGGACATCTCGATTCTCGCCGAGCAGTTCCTGCGCCGCTTCGCGGAACGCATGGGACGGCCCGTGCAGACCATCGCTCCCGAGACCATGCGGCTCCTTGTCTCGTATCGCTGGCCGGGCAATGTCCGCGAGCTCGAGAACGTCATGGAGCGCGGCGTGGCCCTCGAGCAGACCGCCGAGCTGATGCCGGACAGCTTGCCGCCGCACCTGGCGGCCGCCTCTGGCGGCGTCGCCGGCGAGGCCCCGGCGATGGAGGCGATTCCGGCCGCGGGCTTCAATCTCGAGACCCACCTGCAGCAGATCGAGCGCATGCACCTCGAGCGGGCGCTCAAGCAGGCGGGCGGCGTGCAGGTGAAGGCGGCGGACCTGCTCGGCATCACCTTCCGGCAGTTCCGCTACCTGGCGAAGAAATACCAGCTCAGGTAGTGCCGGGCCCTGTCAGTCTTCGCCATCCCGGTGACAGCCTCCGTCATGGATCCTGCCACTCCTCGCCATGGGGGCTCGCCGGCCATGAGGTGCAAACGACTGAAAGCATGTGACTTATAGGGTCGTGCTGGAGACCTTTTGGAGTTGGCACCGCGCTTGCTGTTAGGCTGATATCGACGCCGCCATGTGGTGGCGGCGTCGGCTGACCGAACGACAAACTCGAACCAACCGCAAGACGTCATAAACAGAGACTCAGGAGCAGCACACCATGCGTATTCGTGACACCAAGGGCTTCACCCTCATCGAACTGCTGATCGTCGTGGCCATCATCGGGATCATCGCGGCGATCGCCATCCCGGGCCTGCTGCGCGCTCGCATGGCTGGCAACGAAGCGTCGGCCATCGGCTCGGTCCGCGCCATCAACAGCGCCCAGAGCGCCTACTCGGCGGCCGGCACGGGCAGTCCCTACGCCACTGATTTGACGGTCCTCGGCGACCCCTGCGGCGGTTCGACCGCGCCGTTCCTGTCGCCCGACCTGACGTCGAGCGCCACGCCCGAGAAGAGCGGCTTCGACCTCGCGATGGTCGGCGCGACCGGCTCCGCGGCTCAGGGCCTGGACTGCAACACCATCGCCGGCATCAGCGGCTACTACGTGACGGCGATTCCCGTCACCTTCGGCACCAGCGGCAACCGCTCGTTCGCGTCGAGCACCATGGGCACCATCTTCTTCACGAACAACGCAACGCCCACGACCGAAGCGCAGATGGTGGCCGGCGGCACGGCGCTGCAGTAAGCTCAACCGCAGGACGTAACCGGACCACGGGGACGGCGCGCCGGGCGCGCCGTCCCCGTTCGTCTGTACCGGCGGCGTCGGGAAACTGGCTACAATACGGCCATGGCAGCCAGCAGCGACGCTGCGTCCACGGCGACGCCCCTGATGTGGGGAGCCGCGCTCGTCGGTCTCGGCGCGTCGGCCGAGTCGTCGCGGGTGCACTACAAGCTCCTCACCGACCCGGCCTACGCAAGTTTCTGCGACGTCAGCGCGACGGTGAGTTGCACCAACGCCTACGCCAGCGCCTATGGGACCCTGGCCGGAGTCCCGACGGCGTTGCTCGGCGTGCTGTTCTTCGCCGGGGTCCTGCTGGTGCTGGCCTTGACCTCACGGGCCGCGCCCAGCCGGGGGCATGCCGCCAGCTACGTGCTGGCGCTGTCAGCGGTGGGCCTGCTCGTCGTCGGCTATCTCGGCTACGCCTCGTTCGTCGTGCTGAAAACAGTCTGTCTTCTCTGTCTGACCACGTATGCCGCGGTGGTCGCATTGTTCGCGTCGGCCGTCACGGCCTCGAGGATCTCCATGAGCGCAATTCCCGAGCGACTGGCTGCGGATCTCCGCCGCCTCTTCACCACCCCAGCTGCCATGACGGCGGTGGCCGCGTTCGTCGCCGCGGCGGCCGCGTTGCTCTGGTCGTTCCCTGGCGAGACGCTCGAGGCATCGGCCGGCGGTTCTGGCACCGTCGAGGCCGAGCAGGCTGCCGCCATTCCGCCGCTGACCCCCGCCCAGCAGCAGGAACTGGAGAAGTTCCTCGCCGCCCAGCAACGCGTGCCGGTCATGGTCGCCACCGAAGGCGCGGCCGTCGTGCTCGTGAAGTTCAACGACTACATGTGTCCGCCCTGCGGCCAGACGTTCACCGAATACAAGCCGGTCCTCGCCAAGTGGGCGAAGGAGTATCCAGGCAAGCTGAAGGTCGTCTACAAGGACTACCCGCTCGATCCCGAGTGCAACCGCCTGGCGCCGGGTGGCAGCCACCTGGCCTCGTGTGAGGCGGCGGTGGCCGTGCGCCTGGCACGGGAGAAGGGCAAGGCCGCGCCGATGGAAGACTGGCTGTTCGCCAACCAGCCGGCGCTCACGCCGGCCTCGGTCAAGCAGGCTGCGCAGTCGATTGGCGGCGTGACCGATTTCGATGCCCGCTATGCGGCCACGCTGCAGCTCGTGAAGGGCGACATCGACCAGGGCGGCCAACTCCAGGTGCAGGGCACCCCGACGTTCTTCCTGAATGGCATCCGGCTGCCCGGTCTGCGCGCGTCGTTCCTCGACGCCGCCATTGCCATCGAGATGAAACGCGCCGGCGTCACGGTCAAGTAGCGCCCGCGCGTCCGGGACTGCGCGCGGCTGCACCACATCCGGCTGCCCGAGGGCGCACGCCCGGCGCCGAACGACCGATAGGTAGGGAGGGCCAGCCTGGGCCGGCCCGTCTGGCGCTCCATGCTTGCGATCGAGACCGAAGGCCTCACGAAAGACTACCTGGTCGGCTTCTGGCGGCCGCGCCCGTACCGGGCGCTGCACGGGCTCACGCTCGCCGTGGAGCAGGGCGACGTGTTCGGCTTCCTGGGGCCCAACGGAGCCGGCAAGAGCACCGCGATCAAGCTGCTCATGCAGCTCATCTATCCCACCAGCGGGACGGCCCGGATCCTCGGCCGCCCGGTGGGCGACGTCGAGACGCGCCGGCGGATCGGCTTCCTGCCGGAGAACCCGTCGTTCTACGACTATCTGACTGCCGAGGAACTGCTCACCTACTTCGCCAGCCTGTTCGACGTCCCGGCCGCCGAGCGCGCCGCCCGCGTCGCCCGCGTGCTCGACGAGGTCGGCATCGGCGCCGAGCGCCGCATGCGCCTGCGCTCGTACTCCAAAGGCATGGTGCAGCGGGTCGGCATCGCGCAGGCCATCATCAACGATCCCGAGGTCGTGTTCTTCGACGAGCCGATGTCGGGCCTCGACCCGCTCGGGCGCCGCGACGTGCGCCAGCTCCTGCTCGGCCTGCGCGACCGCGGCTGCACGGTGTTCTTCAGCTCGCACATCCTGTCGGACGCCGAAGCGCTGTGCAGCCGGGTGGCCATCATGGCGCAGGGGCGGCTGGCGGGCGGCGGACGGCTCTCGGACATCGTCGGCGTCGACGTCCTCGGCTGGGAGCTGGTGGCCGATGGCGTGACGCCCGCGGCGCTCGACATCCTGCGCGCGCGCGCCCGCTCGGTGACCGCACTCCACGACGGCCGCTACACCATCGACCTGCCGCCCGACCCACCCGAGCCGGCCGTGCAGGCGCTCGCGGACGCCGGGGGCCGCGTGGTCTCGCTCAATCCCGTCCGTCGCACGCTCGAGGACTACTTCGTCCAGCACGTCGCTCGGACGGCGACGCGGGAGGCATCGTGAGCGGCGCCGCCGTGCGCAAGGTGGCGGTGGCGGTGTTCCGCGAGTCGGTCCGGGACCGCGTGCCCTACAGCCTGGTCATCTTCGCGGTCATCCTGATGGCGGCATCGTTCCTCATGAGCCGCCTGACCGCCGGGCAGGACCTGAAGGTCATCAAGGACCTCGGCCTGGCGACCATGAACGCCATCGGACTGCTCATCGCCATCTTCATCGGCACCGGACTCGTGGCCAAGGAAGTGGAGCGGCGCAGCATCTACGCCGTGCTGTCGAAGCCCCTGTCGCGGTCGAGCTTCCTGGTCGGCAAGTACCTCGGGCTGGTCCTCACCCTGGCGGTCAACCTGGGGATGATGACCGCAGCCTTCTACCTGGTCCTGCAGTACACGCAGCTGACGACCGAGGAGTGGGTTCAGCAGGGCTGGCGCGCGCCGGCGCTCGACCCGCGGCTCCTCGTGGCCGTCGGCCTCATCGGCGTGCAGTTGATGCTCACGACGGCGGTCGCCCTGTTCTTCTCGACCTTCTCGACGCCGATGCTCTCCATGCTGCTGACACTGGCGGTGTGGGTGGCGGGGCACTTCAGTGGCGACCTGCGCAACTTCCAGGCGGCGGTCGACTCGCCGCTGGCGGCCGCGATGGCGCGCGGTCTCTACTACGCCCTGCCCAACCTCGACGCGCTGGACATCAAGAACGAAGTGGTGCACGGCCTGCCGCTTCCCTGGTCGGCCGTCGGACTGGGCGTCGCGTCCATGGCCGCCTACATCGGCGTCCTCGTGTCCGCCGCCGTCCTCGTCTTCAACCGGCGGGACTTCAGGTAGGCGAGGGCCGTGACCAGCCGAGTGCCCGCCGTGCAGGATCGGGCCACCGCCGTGCTCCTCGTCGTGCTGCTGGCGAGCGCCATCGCGTTGCAGGCCGTGCGCGAGCGGGTGGCACCGCCGCGCGCCGCCGTCGTGCCGACCTTGTGGATGCAGTCGCCCGAGGCGGCGCGCCGCATCATGCTGTCATTCACGGATCTGGCCGCCGACATCTATTGGATACGGGCGGTGGTCCACTACGGCGGCGAGCGCCGCTCGACTTCCACCGACAAGCGCTACGAGCTGCTCTATCCCTTCCTCGAGCTCGCGAGCACGCTCGACCCGCACTTCGAGGTGGCGGTGCGTCTTGGCGCCATCTTCCTGAGCGAGGGCTATCCGGGCGGACCCGGCCGGCCAGACCAGGCCCTGGCGCTGCTCGACAAAGGGCTGCGCCAGGAGCCCGACCGCTGGCAGGACCGCCAGGACATCGGTTTCGTTCACTACTGGTGGCTCAAGGACTACCCGGAGGCGGCGCGGCAGTTCGAACTCGCGGCGCAATTGCCGGAGGCGCCGACGTGGTTGCGTGCCATGGCCGGCGTGACGATGGTGAAGGGCGGTGATCGCCAGGCGGCGCGCAAGCTGTGGCAGGAGCTGCGCGAGACGGCCGATGTCGACTGGCTGCGTCGGTCGGCCGACTACCGCCTGCAGCAACTGGCTGCGCTCGACGACATCGACGCGCTGACCGCCCTCGTGACCCGGGCGCGCACGTCGCGCGGCGGTCGTGTCGACTGGGCCAGTCTGGTGCGGGCGCGACTCCTGGCGGCGGTGCCCACCGATCCGACCGGTGTGGCCTACGAACTCGACGACGACGGCGCGGTCACGCTTGGGACCGCGTCCACCTTGCATCCGCTGCCGACGCTGGAGCGCACGCCATGACGCCCGAGACCTTCACGCTCGTCGTCGCCGGCGTCTTCGGCCTGCTCGTCGGCTCCTTCCTGAACGTGTGCATCTACCGGCTGCCGCGGGGCACCTCGATCGTGTGGCCGGCCTCGGCCTGCGGCAGCTGCCAGCGTGAGCTGCGGTGGTTCGAGAACATCCCGCTCGTGAGCTGGGCCGTCCTGGGCGCCAGGTGCGCCCGCTGCAAGGCGCCCATCTCGCTGCAGTATCCGCTGGTCGAAGCCATCACCGGCCTGCTCTTCGTGATCATCGCGGCGACGACTCCGATCGGCCCGCTGCTGGCCGCGCGACTGATCTTCGCGTGCGCGCTCGTCGTGCTCTTCGGCATCGACCTCGAGCACCAGATTCTGCCCAACGTCATCACCTTGCCGGGAACGGTCGTCGGCGTGGCGTTCTCGCTGGTGGCGCCGCCCGGCTGGCGCGCGTCGCTCCTCGGCGTGCTGCTCGGCGGCGGCGTGCTCTATGCGATCGCCTGGGCCTACTACGCCGTGCGCAAGGAGGAAGGCCTCGGCATGGGCGACGTGAAGATGCTCGGCATGATTGGCGCCTTCCTCGGCTGGCAGTCCGTGCTGCTGACGCTCGTCCTGTCGTCGCTGTCCGGGGCGCTCATCGGCCTGGCGATGATCTCGGTGCAGCGCGGCTCGATGAAGTACGCGCTGCCCTTCGGGACCTTCCTGGCGATTGGCGCGCTCGTGGCGATGCTCGGCGGTCAGCCCATCATCGACTGGTATCTGGGCTTCTACTGAGGCCATGCCGCCCTTCTCTTCCGCCGGCTACCTGCTGCTCGGGTTCACGGCCTTCGTCGGGTTCCTCGCCGGCCTGCTCGGCTTCGCCGCCCTCCGCCTCGTCTCCGGCGCGCGCGAGTCCGGCCGGCGCCTGCGCGAGCCGAGCGCCGACACCGCGATCCTGTCGGCGGCACTCGAAGAGGCAGTCGGCAAGCTGAAGCAGCAGGAGCGCTCGACGCTGGCGCGGGCCGAGGCCTCCGAGCGCTTGAACGCCCAGATCGTCGAAGGCCTGACCTCGGGCCTGCTGGTGGCCGGGTCCGACGGCAAGGTCCGCATGCTGAACCCGGCCGGCTACCGCATTCTCGGCGTCGCGCCGCGCGCGATGCCCGCCCCGCTCGAGGACCTGCTGAGCAGCGTGCCGTCGCTGGCTGCGCTGGTGCGGGAGGCGGCGGTGGGACGACGCACGTTGTCGCGCCGCCACATCACCACCGGCGACACGGCCGGCGGCCCTTCGCACCTCGGTGTCACGCTCTCGCCGTGGTCCGGCGGCCCAGGGGAAGGCGGCGTCATCTGCCTGTTCACGGACCTGTCGCGCGTCGTGGCCCTCGAGGAGCAGCTGCGGTTGAAGGACGCTCTGGCACGGCTGGGCGAGCTCACCGCGGGCCTCGCCCATGAGTTCAGGAACGGCCTGGCGACCATCCACGGCTACGCCCGCCTGCTCGATCCGTCGGCGCTGGCGGCGCCCTATGGCACCTACGCCGAAGGCATCCGCGGCGGCACCCAGGCCCTCGGCGACGTCGTGACGAAGTTCCTCGAGTTCGCGCGCCCGGAACGCCTGACGCTGCAGCCGCTGGCCCTCGAACTGGTCATCCGGCGCGCGGCTGGTGATGTCGACGGCGAGGGCGGCTCGGTGTCCGTCGGGGGGGCGTTCGGCCAGATCGAAGGCGATGACGTGCTGCTTCGTCAGGCGTTCTCGAATCTCATTCGCAACGCGGTCGAGGCGTGCGAGCGCGCCGGACGCCAGCCCGCCGTCGAGGTGCGCGGCACGGTGCGCGCGCCGGACGGTCTCGTGGAAGTGACCGTCGCCGACAATGGCCTCGGGCTGCCGGACACCGACCGGGAGCGGCTGTTCCAGCCGTTCTTCACCACGCGGTCGGACGGCACGGGGCTGGGACTGGCGCTGGTTCTGAAGTTCATCGTCACCCACAACGGCCGCGTGAGCGCCGCCAACCGTCCCGAGGGCGGCGCCATCTTCACGGTGCTCCTGCCGCTGCGCGGCGCCAGCCCCGCCCTGACGCAGTAGCTGCCAGCGGCGCGCCGCAGTGGGCGCGCAGGTTCTGCCGACACGAGCAGGCCGTTACCCCGCGCCGACCAGCCGATTCGGCTGACGGCGCGGAAACGCTCGTGATCCTCGGGGCTGGCAGGGATGGTCCGCGCGTTGCACCACGTGCCGTCGTCGGTCGCACCAACGCGGCCGCGTGGAGGGGCATCATGCACGTCGCCGATGCAAAGGGCGTCACCGTGCTCGAAGCGATCGTGACGCTCGCGATCGTCACGGGCGCCGTCCTGAGTCTGGCCGGACTGGCGCGCCAGGTCACCGACACGGTCGCGCGATCGCGGCGTCACCTGTCGGCGGCCGTGCTGGCCGATGGGTTCGTGGCCACGCGCATCGGGTGGCCGCTGGTGGCCACCCCGCCAGACTGTCTCGACCGCGACATCGGCGGCTGCATGGAGGAGCTCGACGGCGAGGGCCGTCCGGCCGCGGGACCGCCCGCCTACGTGCGGCGATGGCGCATCGCCGCGGTGGCCGGTGCGCCGGTGCCGGCGTGGAGCCTCACGGTGTGTGTCGTGTCCTCCGAACTGCGCCAGCGCGCGGCACCGGTGGCGGGCGCGTGCGTGGCGCGCATCGTGGCGGAGACGGTGCAATGACGCGGCGGGAACGTGGCGTCACGCTGGTCGAACTGCTGGTCGCGGTGGCCCTGCTCGGCCTCGCCATGGCGGTCGTCGCGACGCTGGCCATTCCGGTGCTGGCGGCCTTCGAGGCCGAACCGGCGGCCGCCGATGCCCAGCAGCGCGTGCGAAGTGCGATCCACGTCCTCCTCGACGACGTGCAGCGTGCTGGCAGCGGCTTCCTGCACACGACCGACGACGGTCCGGGCCTGGCGCTTCCCGCGCTGCTGCCCGATGGCGTCGCGACCGGCGCGTGGACCGTGCAGCCGCAGGCGCGTGTGCTCTCGGCGTGGCACGCGCCGCGTGGGGCTGCGCACGGCGCGTTGCGCGTGGCGCTCGCCGCCGGGGCGGTCGTCGTGCCGCTGGCGCGCCCGGCCTTCTGTCCGGCGGCGACGCCGACCTGCGGCTTTGCGCCGGGCGACGAAGTCGTCGTCTTCACGCCGCACGGTCGGCTGGCGCTCGCCACCGTCCGGCAGGTCGTGCTGCCACTCGAGCTCGTGCTCGCCGCGCCGCTGCTCGAGGCGTGGCCGGCCGGCGCCGCGGTGTCGGCGATCACCGCGCACACCTACGAGCCGCGACCCGATCCAGCGACCGGCCTCATGCAGATCGTGCGACGGCTCGGCGGCGGCCCGCCGTCACCGGTCGTCGATTTCGTGCGGCGCTTCGAGGTCGAGTGGATCGTCGCCGCGGGCGCGCCGCGAGTGCATCTCGCGCCGGACGGGTCCGAGGAGCACGCGACGTCGGCACCGGCGCCGCCGGCGCCTGCTGCCGGGGCGCACCCCGCGTGGCCAGACGGCGACAACTGCGCCTTCTTCCGTGACGCATCCGGTGCGGCACACTGGCGTGGTGCCGCCGGCGGAGGCGCGCCCGCGCCCGCCACGCTCGCCATGTTCGCCGATGGGCCCTGGTGTCCAGGCCCCGAAGCGGCTCTCAGGTGGGACGCCGATCTGGCGCGCGTCGCAATGGTCCGGGTCGTGATTGCCGTGGCGGTGGCGGCCACCACGCTCCGTCCGCCGGTCGGCCTCGGCCTCGGGCGGCGACCTGGCGCCAGACTCGTGCCCGATCTCGCCGTGGAAGCCATCGCGCGTCCAGGACGGCGGAGCGGAGGCGCGTGAACATGCGATGGCCAGCAGCGGGCGATGCGCGCGGCTTCGGCTTGCTCACGGTGCTGCTCTGGCTCAGTCTCCTCGCCACCATGGCTCTCGGTGTCGCGCTCGCGACGTCGGCCGAGCCGCTTGCCACGAGCGCTCTGCACGATCGGCTGCGGATGTCGCGGGCCGCGGAATCGGCCGTGGCGCTCGCGATGGCCACGCTGGCCGCCGAGGCGGACTGGACGCTCATCCCGGGAACCGGCGTCGCGTCGCCGTTCATCGACGGCGCGCCCGGTCCACGCACGTTCGCCGGGCGAACCTTCGACCTCGTCGTCGAAACGAGGCTCCGCACGTGCGGCCGCACCTCGCTGTGCGACGATGCGGCCACGGCCAGTGTGGCGGCCGCGCGGCCGTGGGGTGAGCGGAATCCGCGCTGGCGGTTGGTGGTGCACCAGGCACTGACAGCGGTCGACCCGGTGGCGGCGCGGGCGTGTCCCTGCTACCTCGTCGCCTGGGTCAGCGACGATCCCGCGGACGACGACGGCGACCCGGCGCGCGACGCTCCGCCGGGCGTCAGCGGCCACGGCGTGCTCCTGGTCCGTGGCGCGGCCATCGGCGGCGGCGGCGCGCTGGCGGAGGTCGAAGCCCTGGTCGCGCGGCCGTGCCGGCGATCGAATCTGAACTGTCCTGGCATTCGCGTGCAGTCGTGGGGCGCGGTGCGCGACAGCCTTCCTTGACCATGCCCCGAGCGGGGCGTAGCATCGATGCAGGTGCAATGCATGACGTCACACGCCTCTCGCCGTCTCGTTGTTTCGTGTCTGGCTGCGGTCCTGTGCGCCGTGCCCGGAGCGTCGTTCGCCCAGTCTCTCGCCGACGTGGCGCGGAAGTCCGCCGTCACGCGCTCGCAGCCGAAGACGGGCAAGGTCTACACCAACGAGAACCTCAAGACCGACATCACGCCGAGCACGCCGGTCGCCGCACCGTCTCCGGACGGCGCCACGACCACGGCGCCTGCCGACGGCAGTGCGACCGCCGATGCGGCACCGTCGGATCCGGTGTCCGATGCCCGGGGCGACCGCTCGAAAGATGAGGCCGCGTGGCGCGCCCGCATCACCGGCGCCCGCGAGAACCTCGACCGCTCGACGGCGTTCGCCTCGGCGCTCCGCACGCAGATCAGCGCCCTGACCGCCGACTTCGTCAATCGCGACGACCCGGCGCAGCGCGCGCAGATCGAACAGCAGCGTCTCAAGGCCGTGGCGGAACTGGAACGCACCGAGCGCGACATCGTGGACAACACGAAGGCCATCGCCGCCATCGAAGACGAAGCGCGGAAGGCCGGCGTGCCGGCCGGCTGGCTGCGCTGACCCCCGTGAGCGTGGCGGCGACAGGCGGCGTCGACGGCGACGTGCTGGTCGTCGAGGACCGCGACTCCCTGCGCACGATGCTGCGCCTCGCCCTCGAGGCGCACGGCTACCGGGCGCTCGAAGCGCGCGACCAGCCCGAAGCGGAGGCCCTGCTGTCGCGCCATCAGCCGGCGGTGGTCATCACCGACCTCCGCCTGCCCGCCGGGGACGGCCTGGGCGTGCTGCGAGCGGCCAAGGCGGCCGACGCACACATTCCCGTCGTGGTCATGACGGCCTACGGCGGGGTGCAGGACGCCGTGGCTGCCATGCGTGACGGCGCCCTCGACTTCCTCGCCAAGCCCGTCGATCCCGACCATCTGCTGCTCGTCGTGGGCCGAGCCGTGGCGCAGCAGCGACTGGTCCGCGATCACGAGCGGCTGCTGCAGGAGGCGGCCGAGCGACGCGGTGCCCCGACCATCATCGGCACGGCGACGGTGCTGACGAAGGCGATCCAGTCGATGCACCGGGCGGCGGCCACCGAGGTCACGGTCCTGCTCGGCGGCGAGAGCGGCACCGGCAAGGAACTGTTCGCGCGCGCGCTCCATGCCTGGAGCCCGCGGGCCGATGGTCCGTTCATCGCCATCAACTGCGCGGCCATCCCCGAGACGCTGCTCGAGTCCGAGCTCTTCGGCTTCGAGAAGGGCGCCTTCACCGGCGCCTCGCAGCGCAAGCTCGGCCGGGTCGAGCTGGCGCACCGCGGCACGCTGTTCCTCGACGAGATCGGAGAACTGGCGCCCGCCCTGCAGGCCAAGGTGCTGCGCGTGCTCGAGACGCGCGAGTTCGAGCGGCTCGGGGGCACCGCAACCATTCACGCCGATGTGCGGCTGGTGGCGGCGACCAACCGCGACCTCCCGCGCGAGGTGGCGGAGCGTCGCTTTCGCGAGGATCTGTTCTTCCGCCTCTCGGTCATGCCGATCACCGTGCCGCCGCTGCGCCAACGCGGCGACGACGTGCTGCTGCTCGCCCTTCATTTCGTCGAGCGGCACGCGCAGGCGAGCGGGCGCACGCCGCCCACGCTCGACGACGGGGCGCGCCAGGCGCTCCTGGCCTACCCCTGGCCGGGCAACGTCCGCGAGCTGCAGAACTGCCTCGAGCGCGCCGCGATCCTCGCCGATGGCGACGTCATCGGCGCCCGTCACCTCCACCTGCAGGAGTCGGTGGTGCCGGCGATGGGCCCGCCTCCGGCCGCCGACGACGGCCTCGATCTGAGCGGCACGCTGGCCGAGGTGGTGGCGCGCGCGCAGGCGGATGCGGAGCGCCGGAAGATCTCGGCCGGCCTCGCCGAGGCCGGCAACGACCCGGGACGAGCCGCCGAGCTGCTGGATGTCCCGTTCCGCGAGCTGCTGGCCAGGATGCGAGCCCACGGGCTCGGCACGCAGTGAGCTAGCGGCTGCGGACGCCGACCACGCGGAGGGCGGCGCGCAGTTCCGCGCGCGTGACGTCGGTGACGGTGGTGGCGCCGGTGCCGTTCACGAGCACGAAGTGCAGGCGTCCGTGCACCACCTTCTTGTCGCGCGACACGGCATCGACTGCCGCGCCGAGCGTGACCTGCCCGACGTCGGGCAGCGGACCGAGCCGGGCCATCAGCGTCGACGCGCGCTCGGCGAGAGCCAGCGGCGTCACCCCGCGGGCGACGCCCAGCGCCAGGGCCGCGCGCATGCCGAGACCGACCGCTTCGCCGTGACGGAGCCAGCCATAGCCGGTCGTCGATTCGAGGGCGTGGCCGAGCGTGTGACCGAAGTTGAGAATCCGCCGCAGGCCCTGCTCGCGCTCATCGGCGCTGACGACCTCGGCCTTGATGCGGCAGCACCGCTCGATGATCGCCGCCAGGGCCGGGCCCTCCTGCGTGCGCACCTCGTCGAGGTGGCGCTCGAGGAGGTCGAGCAGCGTCGCATCGGCGATCAGGCCGTATTTGATCACTTCGAAGAGGCCGGCGCGGAACTCCCGCCGCGACAGGGTGCGGAGCACCTCCGGATCCACGAGCACCACCGCCGGCGCATGGAAGGCGCCGATCAGGTTCTTGCCGCGCGTGTGGTTGACGCCGACCTTGCCGCCGATGGCGCTGTCGACCTGTGCCATCACCGTCGTCGGCACCTGCACGAGGCGCACGCCGCGCATGTAGGTGGCGGCCGCGAAGCCGACCATGTCGCCCAGCACGCCGCCGCCGACGGCGACGATCGTCGATCCGCGGTCGGCGCCGAGGTCGACCAGCGCGTCGTAGACGCGCGCGACGGTCGCCAGCGTCTTCGCACGCTCGCCGTCGGGGACGAGGCGCGGTGTGATGCGGCCGAAGCGACGCGCCGATGGCCGTCCACACGCGCCGGCTCGAGATGACGAGCGGCCGGCCGGTCACCCCATGGGCGGCGAGCGCGGCCGGCAGGTGTCTCGTCGACCCGGGCTCGACGACGATCTGGTAGGCGCCGCTGGCGGCGCGAACGTCGATGGTGGTGGGTGGCATCGCTGGGCGCGGCCGGGCGAGCCCGACGCGGGTGGTAGGATAGCACCCGGTGCGCGAGTCCGCCGACTTCCTGGTGATTGGCAGCGGCGTCGCGGGGCTGCGCGCGGCCGCGGCGCTCGCGGCTTACGGCTCCGTGCTCGTGCTGACCAAGGCGGGCGAGCCCGCCGAAAGCAATACCGGCTACGCGCAGGGCGGCATCGCGGCGGCCGTCGGTGACGATGACTCCCCGGCTCTCCATGCCCGCGACACCGAGGCGGCCGGTGACGGGCTGTGCGACCCGGAGGCCGTGCGCGTGCTCGTCACCGAAGGCCCTCGCTACGTGCGCGAGCTCGCCGAGTGGGGCGCCCGCTTCGACCGCGAGCCGGATGGCCGCTTCTCGCTCGGACGCGAGGGCGCGCACTCGGTTCGCCGTGTTCTCCATGCGGCCGACGCGACCGGCCGTGAGCTGAGCCGCGTGCTGTGGCAGCACGTGACGGCGCTGCCGGGCGTCCGCGTCACGTCCGAGGCCCGCGCCGTCCGCCTGACGGTCGAGCGGGGCATCTGTCGCGGCGCGCGCTACGTTCGTGGCGGGCAGATCGTGGACGCCGACGCCACGGCGACGCTGCTGGCGACCGGCGGCGCCGGCCGTGTGTTCCGGGAGACCACCAACCCCTCGGTGGCCACGGGCGACGGGGTGGCGCTCGCCTGGGAGGCAGGGGCGGCCGTCGCCGACATGGAGTTCGTGCAGTTCCATCCGACCGTGATGTCGGTACCGGGCACGCCGCGCTTCCTGCTCTCGGAGGCCTTGCGCGGCGACGGCGCGTGGTTGCTCAACGCCGACGGCGAGCGTTTCATGGCGCGCTACGAGGCGGCCGGGGAGCTGGCCTCGCGGGATCTGGTCGCCCGCGCGATCGTCCGGGAGGCGGCTCGCACGGGCGCTCCGGTGACGCTGTCGATGCGCCATCTCGACGCCGACTGGGTGCGGCGGCGATTTCCGACGCTGGCCGCGGCCTGTCGCGAACGCGGACTCGATCTGGCGACGGATCCGGTGCCGGTGTCGCCGGCGGCCCACTACATCATGGGCGGCGTGGCCACCGACATCGACGGACGCACGTCGGTGCCCGGGCTGTTGGCCGCCGGTGAAGTCGCCTGCAACGGCGTCCACGGCGCCAATCGGCTGGCCAGCAACTCGCTGCTCGAAGGCCTCGTCTTCGGAGCACGGGCCGCCGAGGCGATGCGTCTGCCGGCGCGCGCCGCTGCCCGCGCCGCGGGGCGGCGCCGCGGTCCGATGCCGACCGCCGCTGCGGCTGCCATCCTGCCCGAGCCCGCCGACGTCCGCGACCTGATGTGGCGGGATGTCGGTCTCGTGCGCGAGGCGGCGGGACTCGCGCCGGCGGTCGCCACGCTTGACGGCTGGCGGCGCGCCTTGCGGGCCGCCGGCCGTGACGCCGGCGACGCGACCGGTGCCCTCGTCACCGTGGCCTGGCTGATGGCGCGCGGCGCCCTCGATCGCGCCGAGAGCCGCGGCGGCCACGCCCGCGCGGACTTCCCGGCGCGAGACGATCTACACTGGATGGTTCACCTATCCGAAAGCACGCATGACCAAGATTCCTGACAGCGGCGGTGGCAAGGTCACCGAGATCACGCCCCAATCCGAAGACTTCTCCCGTTGGTACCTCGACGTCGTCCGCAAGGCCGAACTCGCCGACTACTCGCCCGTCAAGGGCTGCATGGTGATCCGTCCCTACGGCTACGCCATCTGGGAACTCATCCAGCGGCAACTCGACGATCGCTTCAAGGCGACCGGCCACGTGAACGCCTACTTCCCGCTGTTCATCCCCGAGAGCCTCATCATGAAGGAGGCCGAGCACGTCGAGGGGTTCGCGCCGCAGGTGGCGTGGGTGACCAGGGGCGGCACCGAGGACCTCGAAGAGCGGCTGGTCGTGCGGCCGACGTCGGAGACGATCTTCGGCGTCATGTACCAGAAGTGGATCCAGTCGTGGCGCGACCTGCCGCTGCTCATCAACCAGTGGGCGAACGTCGTGCGCTGGGAGAAGGTCACGCGCCCGTTCCTCCGGACCACCGAGTTCCTGTGGCAGGAGGGGCATACCGCCCACGAGACCGAGGCCGAGGCCCAGGCCGAGACGCTGACGATTCTGGCGCTCTACAAGGAGTTCTCCGAGAACGTGCTGGCCATGCCGGTCGTCGACGGGCAGAAGAGCAGCAGCGAGAAGTTCGCCGGCGCCGAGCGCACCTACTCGATCGAGGCCCTGATGGGGGACGGGCGGGCCCTGCAGGCCGGCACCTCGCACAACCTCGGCCAGAACTTCGCCAAGGCCTTCGAGATCCAGTTCCAGGGCCGCGACAAGACGCTGCAGTACGTCTGGACGACCTCGTGGGGGGTGTCGACGCGTCTGATTGGCGGCGTCATCATGACCCACGGCGACGACAGCGGGCTGCTGTTGCCGCCGAACGTCGCGCCGTGGCAGGTCGTCATCATTCCGATTCCGCGCGGGAACTGGAAGGAGACGGTGCTGCCGGCCTGTCAGGCCATTCGCGATGACTTGAAGGCGGCCGGCATCCGCGTCAGGCTCGACGACGACGAGAGCCAGACGCCGGGCTGGAAGTACGCCGAGTACGAGATGCGCGGCGTGCCGCTCCGGCTCGAGATCGGCCCCAAGGACATCGAGAAGCGGTCGGTGTTCTCCGCCCGCCGCGACACCAAGGCCAAGGCGCCGCTGCCGATGGACGGCCTGGCTGGCCATGTCACGGCCCTGCTCGCCGAGATTCAGGCCAATCTGCTGGCGCGCGCGCGGGCCTTCCGGGAGTCGCACACCTCGACGGCCGCCACGTGGGACGAGTTCCTGCAGGCGATGGAGGGACGCCCGGGCTTCGTCATCGCGCCGTGGTGCGAGACCGACGAGTGCGAAGCGGCCATCAAGGCCGAGACCCAGGCGACCATCCGCAACATCCCGTTCGGATCCGAGACGCCGACCGGCGCCTGCGTGAAGTGCGGGAAGCCCGCCGTCGTGAACGCCTGGTTCGCGAAAGCGTATTGACGCAGGCCAGCGGCTGGGAACCAGCGGCGAGCGGCTAGCCCTAGCCTAGCCCCTGCCCCTAGTCCTTCTCGTCCTCGTCGTCCGTCTTGCGCTTCTTCTGGAACAGCCAGGCCACGCCGATGCTGATGCCGTAGAGCACGATCATCGGCGCTGCGACCACGGTCTGGCTGATCGGGTCAGGCGACGGTGTGGCGACGGCGGCGACGATGAAGATGATGAGGATGGCGTACTTGATGTGGCGGGCGAGGAAGCCCGCCGTCACGAGGCCCATGCGCGCCAGCACCATGACCAGCATCGGCATCTGGAAGATGATGCCG
Organism: uncultured Acidobacteriota bacterium; assembly: GCA_963807405.1. GTDB lineage: Bacteria > Acidobacteriota > Vicinamibacteria > Vicinamibacterales > UBA2999 > CADEFD01. The sequence continues at coordinate 183,271 of CAWEBU010000006.1, forward strand.
AGCGCCAGCAGCAGCCATGCGTACATCCCGAACACCGGTGCGATGCGCGGCATGAACACGACGTTGTCGGTCTGGAAGCTGCCGAAGAAGTCGAACGCCGCCGGAAACACCAGGTAGTGCGAGAAAGCCGCCCCGGCGGTGAAGAGGACTGACGTGCCGAGCACGAAGGGCACGGCGAAGCGCTTCTCGTTGGCGTAGAGGCCGGGAGCGATGAACTGCCAGACCTGCCACATGACGTAGGGACTGGCGAGCAGCAGCCCGAGGATGGCGGCGATCTTGAGCTGCAGGAAGAAGCCCTCACCGGGCTCGGTGAAGACGAAGTGGCTGCCCGGGGGCAGCGTGGCGACCAGGGGCTTCATCACGAAGTCCTGGGCGCGCGCGGCGAAGGCGAAGGCGGCCAGGAAACCGACGAGCAGCGCCACGATGGCGTGGGTCAGCCGCTTGCGCAGCTCGTCGAGGTGGTCGAGAAAACTCATCCGCCCGTCGAGGTCGTCCTCCTCGTCGGGGGGCTCCACGAGACCACCGTCATACTGGCCGAGCGCAGGCTTGTCTTCGTCCTGCGACTTCTTGAAAGGAACGAGGGCCACGATCTAGCTGCCGGCTTCGCTCCGCGACACGGGCTGGCCATGCGTGCCGTCATCATCGACGACCGACGGTGCCGGGGCGGCCGCGGCGGTCTTGGCGCGCTCGTCGTCCTTCTCCTTCTGCTCCTCGATCTGGATCTCCTTCTCGAGGGTGTTCTGCAGCTCGGTGGACGCCTTCTTGAACTCGTTGATGCTCTTGCCCAGCGACTTGCCCAGCTCTGGCAGCTTCCGGGGTCCGAAGATGATGAGGGCAATCACCAGGATGATGACCAGTTCCGGCATGCCAATCGATCCGAACATCGCGAACTCCAGGGCAAAGGGGAGGGGCGTTCCACGTCGCCTCGCCCGTTTCGCGGCATCCAGACTATCCGGGACGCCACTCCTCAGTATAGGCCGGATGGGGTGAGGGGCCAAGCGCCCCGGGCCGCCGCGCAGGCAAGATCGTCGCCATGTCAGGGGCGGTCCGCGCTACCATAGCGGTCATGCGGACGTCCAGATTCGTGTCGGCGGCGGCGCTGGCGGTGGTGCTCTCGGCGGCCCTGGGCGGCCTGCTCGGCAAGAGCGCGCTGGCCACGCAGGACCGGGTGCCCGCGCACTACCGGGCGTTCACGGCAGCACTGGCGGCCATCGAGGCGGAATACGCCGAGCCGATCGAATCCGACCGCCTGGTCTACGGCGGCATCAACGGCATGCTCCAGACGCTCGACCCGCATTCGAGCTTCATGGATCCCAGGACCTACGCGCAGATGCGCGAGCGCCAGGAGCAGCGCTACTACGGTCTGGGCATCACCATCCAGTCGCTCGACCGGAACATCACCGTCGTGCGCGTGTTCGAGGGCTCGCCGGCCCACCAGAAGGGCCTGCGCCGCGGCGACGTCATCGCCAAGACCGGCGACGAGGATCTCACCGGCTGGACCACCGATCAGGCCGTCACCAAGCTGCGCGGCCCCAAGGGCACCTTCGTCAACATCTCGATCCGCCGTCCCGGCATCGCCGAGCTGCTGCCGATGGACGTGATGCGCGACCAGGTCACGATCCCGAGCATCCCGGCGCACTTCATCGTGCGGGGCGACGTCGGCCTCATCCGTCTCGAGGACTTCGCCGAGCACACCGACGACGAACTCGGCGAGGCGCTCGAGGACCTCAAGGGCCAGGGCATGCGCAAGCTGGTGCTCGACCTGCGCGGCAATCCCGGCGGTCAGCTCGACCAGGCCATTCGCGTCTCCAACCGCTTCCTGCCGCGTGGTGACCTCATCGTCTACACCCGCGGCCGCGTCGACAACTCCGACGAGGACTACCACGCCACGCGCCAGAGCGACTATCTCGACATGCCGATGGTGGTGCTCGTGAACCGCAACAGCGCCAGCGCCTCGGAGATCGTGTCAGGCGCGCTGCAGGACCACGATCGCGCGATCGTGGCGGGCGAGACCACCTTCGGCAAGGCCCTCGTGCAGTCGGTCTACCGGGTGAGCGGCGGCGCCGGCCTGGCGCTGACGACGGCCCGCTACTACACGCCGAGCGGGCGCCTGATTCAGCGGCCGTGGGACGGCGCCTTCGACGAGTATCTGACCTACACGATGCGCGACCAGGCCGAGCGGCAGCACCTCGCCGAGGACCTGAAGCTGACCGACGGCGGCCGCAAGGTCTACAGCGGCGGCGGTGTCGAGCCCGACGAGCGCTTCGACGGCCCCGTCGAGGGCTTCAACCCGACCCGCTTCGGCCGCTCGCTCTTCGGCCGCCAGCTCTTTGCCGGCTACGCCGAGCGCTTCTATGCCGAAGGCGACGCGCGCCCGGGTGCGGCCGGCGCCGACCGAAGGGCGGTCGCCAAGGACTTCGCCGTCGACGACGCGATGCTGGCCGACTTCAAGAAGTACGTCGAGTCGAAGCGCGTGAAGCTGGACGAGGCTGCCTGGACACAGGATGCGGTCTTCATTCGGGCCATGGTGCGCTTCGAGATCGACTCGGCGGTCTTCGGGATGGGCGTGGCCCGCCGACGCCTGCTCGAGGTCGATCCACAGGCGCAGCACGCGCTCGGGCTTTTCCCCAAAGCCGAGCAGCTGCTGACCCTCTCGAAGGCCAAAACGACCCGGTCCGGCCGCCGCTGAGCGGCCGTCCCGGTTCTGGCAAACCCCAAAATGTTGGGGTGTCCGGTTCGCCTTGCCACACTGGTAGCGCCCTGCTAGACTGACCCGCAGTTTTCGTCCTGCGGCGTCCTCCTCACTCCGCCGGCCTCTCCTCGCGGGTATCCATGCGTCTCGATCGCCTTCAAATTTCCGGGTTCAAGTCGTTCTCCGATCGGTCGGAGCTGGCCTTCGACGGCGGCGTGACCGCCATCGTCGGACCGAACGGCTGTGGGAAGAGCAACGTCGCCGACGCGCTGACGTGGGTGCTCGGCGAGCAAAGCGCCAAGAGCCTGCGCGGCGACAAGATGGAGGACGTCATCTTCAGCGGCAGCGACGCCAGGAAGCCGACGGGCGCCGCCGAGGTCCGCCTCCGGTTGAGCGGCGTGCCGATGGCTCCGCCGACCCTGGTGTCAACCAACGGCCACGAGCCGTCGACCAACGGCCACGAGCCGGCCTCCGAGATCCTGTTGATGGATCCGCTGCAGGCCGTGCGCGATGTCGAAGTGACGCGCCGCCTCTACCGCTCGGGCGAGAGCGAGTACCTGATCGACGGCGCGCAGTGCCGCCTGCGTGACGTGCACGAGCTCCTGATGGACACCGGGCTCGGCGCCAAGGCCTACTCGATCATCGAGCAGGGCAAGATCGGGATGATCCTGAGCTCGCGGCCGACCGACCGCCGGCACCTCATCGAAGAGGCCGCCGGCGTCACCAAGTACAAGGCCCGGCGCCGCGCCGCTGAGCTCAAGCTCGATGCCGCGCAGCAGAACCTGACGCGCCTCGACGACATCGTCTTCGAAGTCGAGAAGCAGTGCGGCTCCCTCAAGCGCCAGGCCGGCAAGGCCCGGCGCTACCAGCGCCTGCGCGACGAGATGCGGCGGTGGGAGAAGGTGCTGTTCGCGCGCCGCTACCGCCATCTGGCCGAGCACATCGAGTCGGCCCGCACCCGCCTCAGCGACGCCCGCCAGGACGAGGTGAGCTCGTCGGCCCGGCTGGCCGAGGTCGAAGCCGAGCTGTCGCGGGTCCGCATCGAGCTGGCCAAGGCCGAGCAGGATGCGGCCGGCGTCCGCGAAACCGCGCATGCCCGCGAGCTCGACGTCAACCGCCGCCAGCAGCAGCTCGCCCTCGACGCCCAGCAGGCGACGATGCTGCAGACCCGGATCGGCGAACTCGACAGCGAGCGCCTGGCGCTCGAGGGGCGCCGCGAACCCGAGCGGCTGCGGCTGGAGGAACGCCGCGCCGCCATCGCCGAGGCCGAGCGTGCCCGCGGGGAGGCCGCCGATGGCGCCACCGCTGCCGCCGAAGCCTACGGTGAGGCGCAGCAGGCCATCACCGCCGTCGAGGGCGCCGTCGAGCAGGCGCGGGCCGAGGTCTACGCCGTCATGAACGCCGTCACGGCGCTGACGACGGCCATGCACCATGCCGCCTCGGAGCGCGAGCGGGCGGCCGCGGTCGTCGGCCGGCTCGATGTCGAAGCGCGTGACCTCGACGGCGAACTGAGCCGTGCGATCGAGGCCCGCGACCGCGCCTCGTCCGTCCTGCGCCAGGCGCAGAGCGACCTGGCCGCCACCGAGATCGCCCGCGGTGAGCGCGAGCGGGACCTGGCCGCCGCCCGTATCGAACACGAGTGGCGCGAACGCGAGAAGCGGCAGCGCGAGCACGACCTGGCCGGCGCCAGGGCCCGTCTGCTGTCGCTCGAAGAGGTCGAAGCCGCACGCGCCGCCTTCAGCGACGGCGCCCGCATGCTGCTCGCCACGGCCGATGCCTCGATCGGGCAGCGCGGCGCGCTGGCCGACTATCTCGAGGTCCAGCCCAGCTACGAACGCGCCGTCGAGGCGATGCTCGGCGATCTGCTCGAGCACGTGGTGGTCGACAGCCACTCGCAGGCGCACACCGGCTTCCAGATCGTGCGGGCGGAAGGCGCCGGGCGCTGCGGCTTCATCGTCATCGGCGACAGCGCGGCCACGCCCGTCCCGTCGCTGACCACCGTGCCCGAGGGGTGCGTCACGCTGTCGAGCGTGGTGCGCGTGGCCGGGCCGTTCGGCGCCGCCCTGGCCGCCGTCGTCGGCGAGGCGCTCATCACCGATTCGCTCGATCGCGCCGCCTCGCTGGCCGCCCACGCCGGCGTGCCGGTGGTCACCATCGACGGCGACGTCTATCGCGGCCCGCACGTCGTCAGCGGCGGCAGCCGGACCGAATCGACCGGCATCCTGGCGACCAAGCGCGAGATCCGTGAGCTGCGCGACAGGGTGGAGGAAGACCAGCGAGCCATTGCCGTCCTCGACGGCGACCTCACCGGCTTCGCGCAGGCCATCGCGGTCGCCACGGCCGCGGTCAGCGGGCTCGTCGGCGACGGCCATCGCCACGAGAAGGCCATCGTCGCGGCACAATCCGACGTGGCGCGCGCCAGCGCCGACGAGGGGCGGGTCCGGCAGCGCGTCGATCTCGTGGCGGCCGAAGGGCGCAGCGCCCGCGAGTCGATCGAGGCCATCGACGTGCGGCAGGACGAAGCCCAGACCACCGTCGCGCGGCTCAGCGACGATCGCGGCGTCTTCGAGGAGGCGCTGGCCGAGCGCCAGCGGCAGCTCGCCGATGCCCGTGACAACCTGCACGCGCTCGGTCAGCGCGCGGCCGAAGCGCGGGCGTCACATGCGGCGCTCGGCGAGCGCGCGGTGGCCGTCGTGGCCGAAGTGCGGCGTCTGGAAGACGCCGCGCGCGAGGTCGACGAGCGGGCCGCGGCATGCCGCCGCGACATGGACATCATGGGTGAGCAGCGCGAGCGGCTGCTGGCGGCCGGTGTCGACGGGCACCGCGCGCTCGACGAGAGCATCCGGGCGCTCGAAGAGCTGCGCGACGAGATGCTCAAGGCCGACGACGAGACGCTCGTCCTGAAGGCGGCGACGGAACGGCAGGAGCAGACGATCCGCGATGCCCGGCGGGCGCTCGACGCCGTCCGTGCCCTGGCCGCCGAACTCGACATCTCGCGGGCCACCGGCGAGGCCGAACTCTCGCACCTCGCCCAGCAGAGCCTCGACGCCGTGCAGGCCGATCTCGACACGGTGGCCGAGGAAGTGGCCGAGATGGAACGGCAGGGCATTCACGCGCCGGACGCGCGGGTCATCCGCCGGGCCGTCGCCGAAGCCGCCGAGCTGCCGGACGAGGAGGGCGGCGTCGACTTCGCCGCCGAGACCGGGGCCGACGCGGTGGCGGGGGACGCGGCCGTGGCCGAGGCGGCCCAGGCGGCCATGACGGCGGAGGAAGCCATCGCGGAACTGCGCGCCCAGATCGACCGGCTCGGTCCCGTCAACATGATGGCCATCCAGCAGTTCACCGAGTTGGACGAGCGGCGCATCTTCCTGACGACGCAGCGCCAGGATCTGGTGGACTCGATCGCGCAGACCAACGAAGCCATCAAGAAGATCGACGAGACGACGCACGTCCGCTTCCGGGATGCCTTCACGGCCATCAACGCCAACTTCCAGGTGACCTTCGCCACGCTGTTCGGCGGCGGCAAGGCCGGCATCACGCTGCTCGACGAGTCGGATCCGCTCGAGAGCGGCATCGACATCGTGGCCTCGCCCCCCGGCAAGCGCCTGCAGAGCGTGATGCTGCTGTCGGGCGGTGAGAAGGCGCTCACGGCGATCGCGCTGATGTTCGCCATCTTCAAGTACAAGCCGAGCCCGTTCTGCCTGCTCGACGAGATCGACGCGCCGCTCGACGACGCCAACATCGGCCGCTTCGTCGAGCTGCTGCGCTCGATGCTCGACCGCACCCAGTTCATCATCATCACGCACAGCCGCAAGACGATGGAGATCGCCAACCGTCTCTACGGCGTGACGATGGAGGAGCCGGGCGTCTCGAAGGTCATCTCGCTGCAGATGAACTGAGGGCCAGACTCGACGGGCGCCGAACAATTCCTGGCCGGGCGCGTAGTCTTCCCAAGGAGGACCGATCATGACCACCCAGGGATGGCGGGGATGGACGGCGGCCACGCTGGTGGCCGCGGCCACGCTGACGGCCGGCTGCGAGATCACGGCGGGCGAGGGCGATTTCTCGTTCGAGTTCGCCGCCGGCGAAGGCCACCGATACCTGGACGCGGTCCTACGACCTGCCGCGCCGGCGGACGGATCGAGATCGTGAACGTCAACGGCGAGATCCGCGCGGAAGGGACCGCCGGGGGTGCCGTCGAAGTGACGGCGCAACGATCGGCCGCGGCGTCCAGCGACGAGGCCGCCCGGGATCTGCTGAACGCCGTCCAGATGCGGGAAGAGGTCGGCGCCGGACGGGTCCGGATCGAGACCATTGCCCCGAAAGGGTGGCGGGGCGGCCACAAGGCCAGCTTCCTCGTCCGCGTGCCGCCCGGGGTGCACGTGGATCTGCGCACGGTGAACGGCGGCGTGCGGCTGGCCAACGTCGGTGGGGAAGTGCGCGCCACCTCGACCAATGGCGGCGTCAGGGGCACGATTGGCGCGGCCTCGCTGGTAGAGGCCAGAACCACCAACGGCGGCGTCGAATTGTCCCTCGCTGGGGCCCTGGCGCCCGACGGGTCGGTCAGCCTGACGAGCGTCAACGGCGGGGTGCGCCTCGACCTGCCTGCCGACACACGAGCCGATGTCTCCGCCCGCTGCACCAACGGGCGGATCGACGTCAGCGGCCTGACCCTGGCCGTCGAGGGCGAGCAGAGCCGCCGGCGCGTCCGGGGCGCCCTCAACGGCGGCGGCGCCCGCATCGACCTGCAGACGACCAACGGCGGCGTCAAGATCGGCTCGTCGTAGGGACGAGCGGCCGGGCGCCCGTTGTCGCCCCACGGCCGACTGTCGTACCCTGACGGGGCGCCCGAGCGTCACCCGTGACCGAAGACAAGTCCACCCGCTACCATCGCCGTCGCCGCCGCTCGGATCTGGCCGGCACCCTGCTGGTGGGCCTGTTCCTGTTGTTGCTGTCGGCCACCGGGGCGGCAGCCTTCATTCGCTGGGCCGTCGAGTGGACGACCTCGTGGATGCCGTCGCCGCTCGGCGAGCTCGTCACGGCTGGCCTCTTCTTCGCGGGTCTCGTCGCCACGGTCAACGCCCTGGAACTGCCGTTCGCCTGGTACCAGGGCTACTGGCTCGAGCGGCGCTACGGGCTCACGACCCAGATCCTCCCGCACTGGCTGGCCGATCACGTGAAGGCGGTGACGGCCAGCGGCACCGTCATGTGGAGTGGCCTCGTGGCGGTGTATGTCTCGATCCGGCTATGGCCGGATGCGTGGTGGGCGGTCGCCGCCGGCGTCTTCACCCTCGCGATGGTCCTGCTGGCGCGGCTGGCGCCCGTCCTGCTGCTGCCGATCTTCTACCGCGTGCGCCCGTTGCGGCGCCCCGAATTGTCCGACCGCCTCCTCCGCCTCGCCCAGCGCGGCGGCGCCCCGGTCATCGGGGTCTACGAGTGGGCGGTCAGCGGCCACACCCGCAAGGCGAACGCCGCACTGGCCGGCGTCGGCCGGTCGCGACGCATCCTCCTGTCGGACACCATGCTCGACGTCTATTCAGACGACGAGATCGAGGTCGTGCTGGCGCACGAACTGGCCCACCACGTGCACGGGGACCTGTGGCTGGGGATGGCCCTGCGTACGGCCACGCTCTTCACCGGCGCCTATCTCGCGGCGACGGCTCTCGCGGCGGCGGTGCCGTGGCTCGGCTTGCGCGGCGTGGCGGATCCGGCCGGTGCGCCGCTGCTGCTGCTGGTGGCCGGAGCCGCATCGTTCCTCTTCCTGCCGGTCGGCAACGCCCTCTCGCGCGCCCAGGAGCGGCGTGCCGACCGCTTCGCGCTGTCGCTCACCCGGAACCCCGAGGCGTTCGTGACGGCGATGCGGCGGCTCGGACAGCAGAATCTCGCCGAGGACCGCCCGTCGGCGCTGGCCCGCTGGCTCTTCTACTCGCATCCGCCGCTCGGCGAGCGGATCGCGGCGGCGCAGGCCTGGAGTGGCGTCGCCGCGCCCTTGCCCGCGCATGGGATCCTCGACGCGAAGGAGTGAGCCGGATGCGTGGACGCGTTGATTCTCGGGATGGTGGCAGTGCTCGTGCAGGGTGCTGACGTCGCCGCACAGGCGGCCAGGAAGAAGGTGAGCGTCGCCCATCGCGGCGCCTCGGCCTACGCACCCGAACACACGCTGGCCGCCTATCGGCTGGCCCTCGACCAGGGGGCGGATTTCGTCGAGCAGGATCTGGCGGTGACGAAGGACGGGGTGCTCATCTGCCTGCACGATCCCTCGCTCGAGCGTACGACCGATGTCGAGCAGCGCTTTCCGGACCGCTCCACGGAGATCACCGTGCAGGGCCAGACGCGGCAGGTGTGGCTGGCCAACGACTTCACGCTGGCCGAGATCAAGACCCTCGACGCCGGGAGCTGGTTCGCTCCGAAGTTCGCGGGCGAGCGGGTTCCGACCTTCGACGAGGCGGTGGCGCTCATCCGCGGCCGGGCCGGCCTCTATCCCGAGCTCAAGACGCCCGAGATCTACGAGGGGCGCGACGTCGACTTCGTCGCGACCGTCGAAGCGGCGCTCGACCGTCTGCGCCTGCGCGGCGTGAAGGCCGACGCCACCACCCCGGTCATCCTGCAGACGTTCGGCGAGTCGACGGCCGAGCGTCTGGCGCAGCGGACGATCGGCGTCCCGGTCGTGTTGCTCTTCGACGTCGCGGAGGCCTTCGACGCGGCGGCGATGGTGGCGCGCTGGCGGGGGATCGTCTCCGGCTTCGGTCCCGCCAAGAGGGTGGTCGCGCGCTGGCCGGAACTGGTGCGGCTGGCCCACGCCGCGGACATGACGGTGACGCCCTACACCTTCCGGGCAGCGGCCACTCCGGGCTTCGCCTCGGTGACCGCGGAGATGGAGCACTTCCTCTACACGCTCGGCGTCGACGCCCTCTTCACCGACAACCCCGATCGCTTTCCTCGCCGGTGAGCCCGCCGCCGCCGGCCGCGCGCTACCGCTCGGCGACGACCAGCGTGCCCTTCATGGTGGCGCACTGCGCGTCATTCGACAGCGAGCAGTAGTAGGCGAAGCGGCCGGCCTGATCGGCGCGGAATTCGAAGGACACGCTGCCGCCGGCACCCGCCCGCTTCATCAGGCGGTAGGCGTCGATGGCGAAGCTGGCGGGGCCGCCCTCGCTCCTCAGCGTGATGGTCACCAGGTCGTTCTTCGACACGTCGAGCCGGTCCGGCTCGAAGCGTCCGTCCTTCGCCACGACGGTGAACGCGCGCCGGTTCGGGGCCGCGTCCTGCGCGGCCGGGGCAGTGACGACGGTCGACGCCAGCGCCAGTGCGAGGGCGCCCACCCACATTCGGCTCATGGTCCGATTCTACGCGGCTTGTGGTCGGCGGCGATCGAGGCGCGGGGCAGGCGGCCGAAAACACGAAGGGCGGACCCGTGGGCCCGCCCTTCGTGCGAATTGCCGTTGATGGTCGTCGGTGCTATTCGCGGCGCGGACCGCGATCGCGGCGCGGGCCGCGCGGCCGGTCTCCGCCAGGCGTCGCCGGCGTCGCCGGCCGGCACTTCGCTGCCCGGCTCGGCGGCCGGCGGACCACCCTCGGAGGGCAGCAGCGCCTTGCGGCTCAGCCGGATCTTGCCGGTCGGGTCGATGTTGATGACCTTGACGAGGATCTGCTGGCCTTCCTTCAGTTCGTCCCGCACGTCCTTGACGCGGTGATTCGCGATCTCCGAGACATGGAGCAGGCCATCGGTGCCGGCCATGATCTCGACGAAGGCACCGAAGTCGGTGATGCGCTGGACCTTGCCGAGGTAGGTCTTGTTGAGCTCCGGCGTGGCCGTGAGCTCCTGGATCATGCCGATGGCCTTGGCGGCCGCGGCCTCGTCCGACGAGGCCACGTTGACCTGGCCGTTGTCCTCGACATCGATCTTCACGCCGGTCTTCTCGATGATGCTGCGGATCATCTTGCCGCCCGGCCCGATGACGTCGCGGATCTTGTCGACCGGGATCTTGATGGTGATGATGCGCGGCGCGTAGGCCGACATGTTGGTGCGGGTCGCCGGCAGGTGTTCCTGCATGATCCCGAGGATGTGCAGGCGGCCAGCCTTGGCCTGGGTGAGCGCCGCGCGCATCACTTCCGCCGAGATGCCGGTGACCTTGATGTCCATCTGCAGGGCGGTGATGCCGTCCTTGGTGCCGGCGACTTTGAAGTCCATGTCGCCGTAGTGGTCTTCGGCGCCGGCGATGTCGCTCAGCACCGCGTATTTGCCGGTGGCCTCGTCCATGATGAGGCCCATGGCCACACCGGCAACCGGCGCCTTGATCGGCACACCGGCATCCATCATCGCCAGCGAGGCGCCGCAGACCGACGCCATCGAGGAGCTGCCGTTCGATTCGAGGATGTCCGACACGATGCGCACGGTGTAGGCGAAGTCGGCTTCGAGCGGCATCATCGGTGCCAGCGCGCGCTCAGCCAGGGCGCCGTGACCGATCTCGCGACGGCCTGGACCGCGCATCGGCTTGGTTTCACCGACCGAGAAGGGCGGGAAGTTGTAGTGGAGCATGAAGCGCTTCCACATCTCGCCGTCGACCATCTCGATCTTCTGCTGGTCGTCCGCGGTGCCGAGCGTGGCGGTGACCAGGGCCTGCGTTTCGCCGCGGGTGAACACGGTCGAGCCGTGGACGCGGGGCAGCACCTTGGTCTCGATGGTGATCGGCCGGATCTCGTCGAACTTGCGCCCGTCGAGGCGCACGCTGCGCTCGAGGATCTCGCCGCGCAGCACCTTCTCCTGCAGGTCGTGCAGGATGCCCTTCGCCTCGCTCTTGCGGCTGGCCTGATCTTCCGGCAGGCCGGCGATGGCCTCCTTCTCGACCTTGGCGACGGTGGCGTAGTTCTCGATCTTGCCCTTGATGCGCATGGCGGCCGTCAGCGGCGCCAGCGCCTTGGCTTCCAGGCCCTGCCGGAACGCCTCGTCGACCTTGACCTCGGGCTTGGGCAGCTTCTTGCGGCCGGCCTCGGCGGCCATGCCGTCGATCAGCCCGCAGATGTCCTTGATGGCCACGTGGGCGGTCTCGAGCGCCTGAAGGACCTCGTCTTCGGTCACCTCGTGCGCGCCCGCCTCGACCATCACGATGCCGTCCTTGCTGCCGGCGACGATCAGGTCCAGCTTGCTCTGCTTGCGCTCGGGGAAGGTCGGGTTGACGACGAACTTGCCATCGACGAGGCCGACGCGGACGCCGGCAATCGTCTTCTCGAACGGCATCTCCGACAGCGCCAGCGCCGCCGAGGCGCCGGTGATCGCCAGCACGTCGGAGTCGTGGTCGGTGTCGGCGGACACGACGAACGCGATGACCTGCGTCTCGAAGGCCCAGCCGGCGGGGAACAGCGGACGAATCGGGCGGTCGATCAGCCGGCTCGTCAGCGTTTCCTTCTCGGTGGCCTTGCCCTCGCGCTTGAAGAAGCCGCCGGGGATGCGTCCCGATGCGTAGGTGTACTCACGGTAGTCGACCGTGAGCGGAAGGAAGTCGATGCCCTCGCGGGGGCTCGACGCATGGCAGGCCGAGACGAGCACCATCGTGTCGCCCATGCGCACGACGACGGCGCCGTCGGCCTGCTTGGCCAGTCTGCCCGTCTCGATCGAGAGGGTGTGCTGGCCGATCTGAATCTCGCGTTTGATCATTGGGAACCTCGATGCCGGGGTCACGTTCCCCGGGCTTGTCGGCGCGACGGCCCCGGGCCTCCGCATGGTGCGGAGCGCGGCGGCCGTCGCCGATACTGCTGTCGCGCTGACGCCGGGAGGACTCCCGGGCGGCGGTGCGGCTACTTGCGGATGCCGAGCCTCTTGATGAGCTCCGCGTACCGGTCGGTGTCCTTGCTCTTCAGGTAGTCGAGCAGGCGTCGGCGCTGGCCGACGAGTTTCAGGAGGCCGCGGCGCGAGTGGTGGTCCTTCGCGTGGCTCTTGAAGTGCTCGGTCAGGTAGGTGATGCGTTCGCTGAGAATCGCCACCTGGACTTCTGGCGATCCGGTGTCCGTACCATGCGTCCGGTACGAATCGATGAGCTCTGTCTTCTTGTCTTTCGTCAGTGCCACAACTACCTCCACGTACGGCCCAGAGCACGGACTGCCGCCGCTCCACGCCGCCGTATGTCTGCGATTTCGTTCGCAGAACGACCCTTCATCTTAGCTCAGGACGACGATTGGCCGCAAAATCCGCTGGCCGGGCGGATCGCCCGCGGCGTCGCTCTCCGCGATGCCGAGCAGGTGGCCGGCATCGTCGAGAAGCCGGATCGGCCCGGTCGTCGAGGGGCCGGTCACCGTCGCCTGCACGCTTTGACCATGACGGGCCTTCCGGGCCGTCTCGGCCGTGAGGTGGGCGGCCGGCAGGGCCGGCAGCAGGCGGTCGACGGGCAACAGGGCGGACGTCAGGGAGCCCCGGGGGGCGGTGGCCAGGGCCTGCCAGGTCACGGCGCCGGACAGGTCGAAGGGGCCGGCGCGGGTGCGGTGAAGCCCGCACAGGTGCGCCCCGGTATCGAGCGCCTCACCGAGGGCGTGCGCCAGGGCCCGCACGTAGTACCCGGCCGAGACCCGTATCCGCACCGTGGCGACGCCGTCCTCGAAGGCCTCGAGCGTCGAGTGCGTGCACGACGACCGGCACAGGACGCAGCTCCAGCGGCGCATCACGCCGGGCGGCGCGATAGGCCACCTCGCCGCCGACCTTCTTGGCGGAGTAGGCCGGTGGTGTCTGGAGCTGGGGGCCGAGGTTGGCGGCCAGGCGGGCCACGAGGGCCTCCCGCTCGGGCGTCTGGCCGGTCTCGCGGGTGGTCGCCCCCTCCGCATCGTAGGTCGTGGTCGCCCGGCCGAAGGCGACGCGGGCCACGTACTCCTTGTCGTCGTGCGCCATGAAGCGGGCCAGCCGCGTCGCCCGGCCGGCCACCAGGACCAGCACCCCGGTGGCCATCGGATTGAGCGTGCCCGTGTGGCCCACTCGCGAGGTGCCGAGCGCACGCCGGCCCACCGCCACGACGTCGTGGGAGGTCGGTCCGGATGCCTTGTCGACGATGAGGACGCCGTCGGGCGCGCTGGTCACGGCTCGACGGCCGCGGTCGCCACGGCCGCGGCCAGGTCCTGCAGGAGGCTGGTGCGCAGCGCCTCGACCGGACCGCTCATGGTGCACGCGGCCGCGTTCCGATGGCCGCCCCCGCCATGCGACGAGGCGATCCGGCCGATGTCGACCGATCCCTTCGAGCGCAGGCTGACGCGCCACCGTTCCGGCGTCTCGCCCTGTTTGAAGAAGGCCACCGCTCGCACGGCCTTCACCGAGAGCGGAAAGTTGATGAGGCCCTCGATGTCGTCGTAGTCCCCGCCGGCCGCGGCCGTCATCGCCGGCGTGATCGTCAGGACGGCGATCTGTCCGCTCGGATCGACGACCATGCCGGAGAGCACGCTGCCGAACAGCCGTATCCGCGCCATCCGGTTGCTGTCGTAGTGCGTGCGCGCGATCCACTCCGGCCGCGCCCCCGCCTCGACGCACCGGGCCGCGATGTCGAACGTGCGCGGCGACATGTGCGAGAAGTGGAAGGAGCCGGTGTCGGTCAGGATCGCGAGGTAGATGTGCGTGGCGACGTCGGCCGTGAGCGGGGCGCCGAGGGCCGACACCAGCGTGTAGACGAGCTCGCCACACGCGGCGGCCGACTCATCGACCCAGTTCACGGCGCCGTAGCGCGTATTCCCCGGATGGTGATCGATGTTGAGGAGCGGGGAGCGGTCGAGCCCGGTGACGCCGGTGCGCGTCAGGTCCCCGCACTCCATGATCACCGCGGCGTCGAACGTCTCGTCGACCTGACGCGCGATCCACAGGCCGTCCACGGCGGGGAAGGGCTGCAGGTTGGCGGGCGGCACGTCGCACATGACCATCCGCGCATCCTTCCCCATCGCCTGGAGGGCCAGCACGAGGGCCAGGCCCGAGCCGATGGCATCGCCATCGGGCCGTTCGTGCGACGACACCACGACGCGGGTGGCGCCGCGGAGCCGTTCCACGAGCGCGGACAGCGTGGGATCAGGCGGTGGTGTCGGGGTCATGCGGCTCGCTACCGGCAGGCGGCGCGGGGCTGTCGGTGCTGGCGTCGCCGGCGGCCGGTTCGGCGTCGGCGGCCGAAACGGCGTCGGCGGCCGGCGCGCGCGCCGCCTCCACTTCGTGGATCTCGTGCAGGAGCTCTTCGACGCGCTGGTGCGCGGCCAGGCCTTCGTCGTACTGGAACTGCACCTCTGGCACGCGCCGGAACGTGACTCTCGTGGCCAGGATGTGGCGGACGAAGGACGACGCCCGCTGCAGGGCCTTGATGGTCCGCTTGCGCTCGGCGGCGTCGCCGAGGAGCGTCCAGTAGACGCGCGCGAGCGACAGGTCGGGCGTCACCTTGACGCGCGTGACCGTCACCAGCCCGACGTCCGGGTCGGCGACCTCGGTGGCCAGGATCTGGCTGACCTCTTCGCGAAGTTGCTCGGCGATCCGCTCGGTGCGATGGCTGAGGGGCATGTCTCTATTCTAGGCGGGGCTCGGGGCTCGGGACGTCATCGCGCCGGTCTGGCTCAGCGGTGCCGCAGTCCGGGGCTACGCGAGGTGCTCGATCTCCGTGCGGGTGATGAAACCCGGATCGTGGCGTTCCACCTCGTTGACCACGGCCTGCAGCTCGCGCTCGGCGTGCGTCCCGTCGGTGGCGATGGCGACGATTCCGAGGGTGGCGCGTTGCCACTTGTCCTGATGGTCGATCTCCGCCACGCTGACGTTGAACTTCGCGGCGCGAGCCTTCACGCCGCGCACGACCATCCGTTTGTCCTTGAGGGACTGCGCGAAGGGGATGTGCAGCTCGATCGTCAGCAGCACGACGGCCATCGTCCCCTCGCGGCGGCCCCGCTACGCGGTGCTCGCGACGCGCTCCATCTGGAACACCTCGATCACGTCGCCGACCTTGATGTCGTTGTAGCCGGCCAGGCCGATGCCGCACTCGAAGCCGGTCTTGACCTCGCTGACGTCGTCCTTGAAGCGCCGCAGCGACGCCAGCTTGCCTTCCCAGATGACCTTGGCGTCACGAATCAGCCGCACCTGCGCGTCGCCCTTGCGGGTGATGACGCCCTCGCTGACCATGCAGCCGGCGATCATGCCGGCCTTCGGCACCTTGAAGGTGTCGCGCACCTGGGCCGCGCCCACGCGCACTTCCTTGAAGGTCGGATCGAGCAGGCCGGCCATGGCCTTCTCGATTTCCTCGGTCACCGTGTAGATCACCGTGTGGTGCCGGATGTCGACCTTCTCGCGGTCGGCGATGTCGGCGGCGTTGCGGTCGGGCCGCACGTTGAAGCCGATGATGATGGCGTTGCTGGCCGTGGCCAGCAGCACGTCCGACTCGTTGATGGCGCCCACCGCCGAGTGGATGATCTTGACCTTCACCTTGGCGGTCGAGAGCTTGTCGAGCGAGTTGGCCAGCACTTCGGCCGAACCCTGCACGTCCGCCTTGACGATGATCGGCAGTTCCTTCATGGCGCCGTCCGCCATCTGCGCCTGCAGCGACTCGAGCGTCAGGCGGCTGCCCTTGGAGACCAGCGACTTCTCCCGGGCCCTGGCCTGGCGGAACATGGCGATCTGCCGTGCCTTGGCCGGATCCGAAACCGACTGGAACGAATCACCGGGAGAGGGGAGCGTTTCGAGGCCGAGCACTTCGACCGGCGTGGATGGCCCCGCCGTCTTGGTCGGGCGGCCGCGGTCGTCGATGAGGGCGCGCACGCGGCCCACGACCGGGCCGGCAATGATGTTGTCGCCGACGTTCAGCGTGCCGTCCTGCACGAGCACCGTGGCCACCGGGCCACGGCCGCGATCGAGTTTGGTTTCGAGCACCGTACCGGCGGCCGCGCGCTTCGGGTTGGCCTTGAGTTCGCCGATTTCCGTGACCAGCAGAATCATCTCGAGCAGCGACTCGAGGTTGGTCTTCTGCTTGGCCGAGACTTCGACGAAGACGGTGGTGCCGCCCCACGCCTCAGGCATCAGGCCGAGTTCGGACAGCTGACGCTTGACCACCTCGGGATTGGCGCCGGGCTTGTCGATCTTGTTGACGGCCACGATGATCGGCACGTTGGCGGCCTTGGCGTGATCGACCGCCTCGCGCGTCTGCGGCATGACGCCGTCGTCGGCCGCCACCACCAGAATGACCACGTCGGTCACCTTGGCGCCGCGGGCGCGCATCAGCGTGAAGGCCGCGTGACCCGGCGTATCGAGGAACACGATGCGCTTGTCCTTCTTCTCGCCGACGCCGCTCACCAGGTAGGCCCCGATGTGCTGCGTGATGCCGCCGGCTTCGCGCTCGGCCACCCGCGTCGTGCGGATCGAGTCGAGCAGCGTCGTCTTGCCGTGGTCCACGTGGCCCATGACGGTGACGACCGGCGCGCGCGCGATCGTGTCCTTGTCGTCGGCCGTTTCGGCCGCGACTTCGAGCAGTTCTTCTTCGAAGCTGCGCGTCTCGACCTCGGCACCGAAGTGCCGGGAGACGTCGCGTGCCGTCTCGATGTCCACCGCCGAGTTGATGGTCATCATCATGCGACGGTCGAGCAGCACCTTCAGCACGTCCTTGACACGCACCTCCAGCTTGTCCGACAGGTCCTTGACGGTCATGCCTTCGGCCAGCGTGATGGTGCGGTTGATGGGCGGCAGGGCGACGGGCGGTGGCGGCGGCGCCTGGCGCGAACCGCCGTCGCGGCGCGGGCCGCCGGTGGGGCGGCCGCCGGGCCGTGAATACATGCCGGGGCGTCCCATCGGCGGACGTCCTGGCATTCCCGGGCGCTGCGGATAGCTGCCGGGTCGCGGCGGCAGGCCCGGTTGCCCGGGCCGTACGGGCTGCGACGGCAGAGGGCGTGGTCCGCCGAGCGCCGACGGCGTGGTCGGATAGGGGCGTGAACCCGGGTACGGGGGACGCGCGCCCATCGGCGGACGGGTACCGGTGCCGGCGGGCGTCGCGGGACGCGGCGGCGGTGGGGCGACGATGCGCGGCGGGGGCTGGCTCGGCGGACGTCGGGCGGGCGCAAGCGGGCGCGCCTGAGGGACGGCCTGGCCAGGCTCTTCGATGCGCAAGCGGAGGCTGGGAGGCAGAATCCGGCCCTTGGGGACCGGCGGCGGTGCGGCCACTGGAGGAGGTGCTATCGGGGCGTCCTTTTCTGACTGAGGTTGAACGGTGCCGGCGTCGGGTGCCGCGGCCATCGCTGGCGCGTCGACCGGTGCCTCGGTGACGGGCTCGGGCTCCGACTCGGGCTCCGGCTCGGGCTCCGGCTCCGCCTCCACGGGGATCTCGGCGGGGACCTGCTCAGCCGGGACGTGCTCGACCTCGGCCTCTGGAGCCGGGCTCGCGGCGTCGACCGGAGCCGACGCCTGGGCGTGAGCTGACGCGGCCTGGTCGTGATCGGCAGCCGCCTCGGCCTCGGGCGCCGACGGCGGCCTGACCGTGCGGATGAGGCGGGGCGGCGGCAGCGGCGGGCCCGCCGGCTTGGCCGGCTCCGGCGCGTGCCCCTTCTTGGCAGAGGCCGTTTTGGCCTTGGCGGCCTTGACCGCCGTCTCCGACAAGATGTCGCCCTTCGGCAACTCGATGCCGCGCTGCCGCGCCAGGCGCTCCACGAACTGGCGCGCCACGATCTCCTCCACGGTGCTCGAGGCGCTCTTCAGCTCGATGCCGTGGTTCTGCTTGAGCAGCTGGAGAACTTCCTGGCTGGTCGTACCCAGCAGCTCTGCGACTTTGAAGATCCGGACAGTGGCCAACAGTCACCCCTGGAAAGACGTACTCGCTTACTGATCGTTGCCGCTGGTCGGGCCGGCATCCGGCACCGGTTCCGATTCCGGCACCGGCTCGGTCTCCGGCACTGGCTCGGTCTCCGACGCCGGCTCGGCTTCGGGCGCGGGCTCCGACGTGTCCGAAGCCGCCTGCTCGACACCGGCGGTCTCATCGCCGACGGTCTCATCGCCGACGGTCTCGTCGCCGGCGCCGGCTTCGAGGGCGCCGAGCTCGGCTTCCACTTCGCGACGCATTTCTTCTTCGCTCTTGATGTCGATCTTCCAGCCGGTCAGCTTCGCCCCGAGGCGCACGTTCTGACCCTTCTTGCCGATCGCGAGAGAGAGCTGGCTGTCTTCCACCAGCACCTCCATCACCTTGTTCTCGTCATCGGTGATCGAGACGCGCTGCACCTTGGCGGGGCTGAGCGCATTCATCACGAACTGGATCGGGTCGTCCGACCATTCGACGATGTCGATCTTCTCGCCGCGCAGCTCGCGGATGATGGCCTGCACGCGCGTGCCCTTCATGCCGACGCAGGCGCCCACCGGATCGATGTCGCGCTCGCGGGAATAGACGGCCACCTTGGCGCGATCGCCGGCCTCGCGGACGGCGCCGCGAATCATCACGGTGCCATCGTAGATCTCCGGCACTTCCTGCTCGAAGAGCTTGATGAGCAGGGCCGGGTCGGTGCGGGACAGCACGACCTGCGGTCCCTTGGCGCTCTTGCTCACGCCTCGGATGACGGCGCGCACGCGGTCGCCCTGGTTGTAGCTTTCGGCGCGCGACTGCTCCTTGCGGGGCAGGATGGTCTCGATGCGGCCGATCTCCACGATCATGTCGCCCTGCTCGAAACGCTTGACCAGGCCGGTCACGACCTCCCCGACCCGCTGATCGAACTCGAGGAACACGTTCTCGCGCTCGGCTTCGCGGACCTTCTGGAAGATCACCTGCTTGGCCGTCTGCGCGGCGATGCGTCCCAGCACTTCCGTGCTCTTGGGGAACTCGATCTGGTAGCCGACCTCGACACCGGCGTCGGCGCCGTACATCTCGAGGGCCTCGGCGAGGGAAATCTCGGTCGCGGGATTGGTCACCTCGTCGACGATCGTCCTGACCGCGAACAGCTCCACCTGGCCGGTGTCGGTGTTGAGCTTGGCCTTCAGCTCCTCACCAGCCTTGTAATACTTGCGCGAAGCCGTCAGCACGGCTTCTTCCATGGCGTCGATGACCACGCCGGGCTCGATGCCCTTCTCCTTGGCCAGCGCTTCGATGGTCTGCATCAACGGGTTGGTCGCCATGTTCCTCAAAACTCCACTTCGAGACGGGCGCGCCGGATCAGTCCGAGCGGCAGCCGAATCAGCTTGCCGCCCTGGTTCTCGAACAGCACGTCATCGCCATCCACGCCACGCAGATGGCCCGCGAATGCCGTCTGCCTTGCGACGGGCTCAGCGGTCACGATCTTCGCCAACCGTCCCGTGAACCGCTGGTAGTCGTCGCGCGAGCGCAGCGGCCTGTCGAGCCCCGGCGACGACACTTCCAACGTGTACTCGGCGGCGACGACATCCTCGACGTCGAGCACCGCACTCAGTTCTTCGCTCACCTTCTGGCAATGCTCCAGACTCACGCTGTCCTCGGCGGTCGCCGAGGCCCCAGGCCTGTCGAGCACCACCCGCAGTACGTTCCGGCCCGCTTCACGCCCGTAGGTCAGGTCGAACAACTCGAGCCCGTACGCCCCGGCGATACCCGCCGCGAGCTCCCGAATCCGTTCAAGTGACACCACGACTCACCCAGAAACAGAAAAGAGTGGGCTACAGCCCACTCTGGTTTTCCCAGATCAGCACCGGACCCTTGAGTTTAACATTCAGGGGGCTCAGAGGTCCAGCGGCCGGGCGATGAGATCGTAGCCCTCCGCCCCGACGATTTCGACCTCCAGGAACTGTCCAGGCGAAAGCGTCGCCGGATCCGCGTCCGTGAGATAGACCATCGGATCGATGTCCGGGGCCTGTCCCGGCAGGCGGCCGGTGAACACCCATTCGTGCTCGGGCGAGGGGCCGTCCACGACCAGCCGGGTGCGGCTGCCGATCCGGGCCTTCTGCCGCGCCGCCACGATCTTCTTCTGCGCGGCCATCACCTTGCGCTGACGGCGCGTCTTCTCCGCCCCCGGCACGTCATCCACCAGGTCGAAGGCCGAGGTGTCTTCCTCGTGGCTGTAGGTGAACACGCCGACGTGATCGAAGCGAACGGCCTTGATGAAGTCGAGCAGTTCGTCGACGTCGGCCGCGGTCTCCCCGGGGAAGCCGACGATGAAGGTGGTGCGCAGCGCGACGTCGGGCATCCGGGCGCGGATGTTGTGGAGCAGGCGTTCGTAGGAGGCGCGGGTGCCGGGACGCTTCATGCGCTTCAACACGGGGTCGGAGGCGTGCTGCAGCGGCAGGTCGACGTAGCGGACCACCTTCCGGCTGCTCGGCCATGGCCTCGATGGTGGCGTCCGTGATGGTCGTCGGATACAGGTAGAGCAGCCGCACCCACTCGATGCCCTCGACCTCGTCGAGCGCCTGGATGAGCCGCGGCAGCGCGTCGCGTTCCTTGCGATCGATGCCGTAGAACGTCGTGTCCTGCGACACGAGCAGCAGCTCCTTGACGCCGCGGGCCGCCAGCAAATGCGCTTCCTCGACCACCGACTCGATGCTGCGGCTGCGGTAGTGCCCGCGCATCTTCGGAATCACGCAGAACGCGCACTTGTAGTCGCAGCCTTCGGCGATCTTCACGTAGGCGTAGTGACCCGGGGTGGCGAGACGGCGCGGGCTGGTCGCGTCGTAGAGGTAGGTAGGAAGGTCGACGCCGAAGACAGGGGCTGGGGGCGTTTCGACGGCGGCCTGGCCCGATTCCGAGGTCCGAGACCCGGACCCCGGGACCCGGACTGGATCGCGCCGGTAGAACGTCAGCGGGGCCGCGCCGGCCGGGCGCGTCGCGCTCGACCCTGGCTGGATGGCTTCGAGGATATGCGGGACGTCGCCGGTGCCGAGCACGGCGTCGATCTCCGGGATCTCCTTCTGCAGGGTGTCGCGGTAGCGTTCGGCGAGGCAGCCGGTGACGACCAGCCGGCCGCCGGTGGCCTTCTTCCTGGCGGCCATCTCCAGAATCGTGTCGATCGACTCCTGCTTGGCGCGGTCGATGAAGGCGCAGGTGTTCACGATGACGACGTCGGCGCCGTCGGCGTCGGTCGTGATCTCGTGGCCGGCCTGTTCAGCTGTGCCGAGCATGACCTCGGAATCGACGAGGTTCTTCGGGCAGCCGAGGGAAACGAAGCCGATCTTCATTCAGCGGCGCGCGGTCGGCTCGAGGACGGTGGCGTGGAACATCCAACCACTGTACACGAGCCGAGCCGGGCCACGCAGGTGCTCTCCGACTTCAGCGCCTGACTTCGAAGGTGCGGCTGGTGGTCACCCCGTTCCCCGTCGTCCCGGTGCGACCGTAGACCGACAGGTTGTAGCCGCCCGCGACAGGGGGCCGCCAGGTGAGGGTGGAGGACGTGCTCCAGTCCTGAATCATCTGCCAGGCGCCGCCCCACGGCTGCACCCAGAATCGGTAGTAGGCCGTGCCGCTGCCGCCCTGGCCTCGCGCGGTCAGGACCACACTCGTCCCGAGGCGCGATGGTGACGCTGGACTGAATGACAGCGCGACGCTCGTCATCGGGCTGGTGGCCCCGCCGCCACCCCCGCCCCCGCTCGTCGCCGTCACTTCGAAGGTGCGGCTGGCGGCCACCCCGGCACCCGTGGTGCCTGTCCGGCCGTAGACCGACAGGTTGTAGCCGCCCGCGGCGGCGGGTCGCCAGGTGAAGGTGGAGGACGTGCTCCAGTCCTGAATCATCTGCCAGGCGCCGCCCCACGGCTGCACCCAGAATCGGTAGTAGGCCGTGCCGCTGCCGCCCTGGCCTTGCGCGGTCAGGACGACACTCGTTCCGAGGGGCCGGGGAGAGGTCGGGGCGAAGGACAGCGCGACACTCGTCATCGGGCTGGTGGTCCCGCCGCCGCCGCCCCCGCCGCCGCCACCGCCGGAGGCGGTCACTTCGAAGGTGCGGCTGGCGCCCACGCCGTCGCCGGTGGTGCCGGTGCGGCCGTTGACCGACAGGTTGTAGCCGCCGGCGGCAGACGGTCGCCAGGTGACGGTCGAGGACGCACTCCAGTCCTGGATGAGCTGCCACGCGCCGCCCCAGGGCTGCACCCAGAAGCGGTAGGCGGGCGCGCCGCTGCCCCCCTGGCCCTGTGCGGTCAGGACGACGCTCGCTCCGACGGCCTGCGGGGAGGAGGGCGTGAACGACAGCGCGACGCTCGTCATGGGGCTGGTGGCCCCGCCGCCGCCCGTGGCGGTGACCTGGAAGGTGCGGTTGGTGCTCACTCCGTCACCGGTCGTGCCGGTGCGGCCGCTGACGGCGAGGTTGTAGGTCCCGGCGATGGTGGGCCGCCAGGTGACGGTGGCGGAGGCGCTCCAGTCCTGGATCACCTGCCATGCGCCGCCCGAGAGCTGCACCGAGAAGCGGTAGGCCGGCGAGCCGCTGCCGCCCTGGCCCTGTGCGGTCAGCACGACACTTGACCCGACGGCCTGCGGCGACGCGGGAGCGAACGCCAGCGCGACGCTGGTCATCGGGCTGGTTGTGGCCCGCCGCCTCCGCCACCGGTTGTGATCTGCCACGCGAACGATTGCGTGTCGGAGCCCAGGCTGTCCCTCACGGTGATGTTCGGCCGGTAGGTTCCGGCGGTCGTCGGGGTGCCGCTGATCCGCCCGCTGGCCGCATCGATGGCCAGACCGGGGGGCAGGTTGGTGGCGGTGTAGGTCAGCGCGCTGCCATCCGGATCGGTGGTCGCCATGGCGAGCGTCAGCGGCGTGCCCGTTGGTGCGCTGCGATCGGCCACCGGCGAAAGCTGAGGGGCCGAGATGCCGATCTCTCCCGCATACGTTCCCGCGCCGTAGTCGTTGACGGCGCGGACCGCCACCAGGTGCAGCACGCCCCTGGTCAAGGTGAACGTGAAGGAATTCTGCGACGGGGGCACCGTCCAGGCCACGTTGTCGCAGGCCAGCGGACGCGCGTTGCTCACGCACACCTGATAGGACCGTACAGCTTCCGCGGCAGGGCTGAGGTCCCAGGAGGCGGTGGCGGTCTGCGCGAAGGTGAGTGCGGGTGAAAGGAGGAGCCAGCCAACCAGGAGGCCCCTGGTCAGCGCGTCGAGCGATGCAGGCATGCGTGTTCTTCTCGCGATGTGAGGTGTCGGCAGCGGGGGCAGAACAATGCCGCTGCTCTGCAAGACGAAGGCCGGGTGGCGTCACGCGGAAAGATCGGCAAACTACGCCGGTTTCCGCCCCGGGCCAGGCCGATCTACCGTGTAGGAATCACAGACCGTGTATTGCTTACGCACCCGGTGGCAAGGGCCCTGACGGCCAGCCGACAGCGCCCGGGGAGCGCGCATGGCGAGGCAATGTAGCCGGCACCGGCGGGCGACGTCCCGGTCACTACGGATACAAGCGGTACAGCATGCGCGGGTAGGGGATGGTCTCGCGGACGTGTTCGAGGCCGCACAGCCACGTCACGCACGCGCTCGATGCCCATGCCGAAGCCGCCGTGCGGCACCGTGCCGTAGCGACGCAGGTCGAGGTACCACTCGAAGGCTTCCTGCGGCAGCTCGTGCTGCTTGATGCGCGCCAGGAGCAGATCGAGGTCGTCGAGACGCTGGCCGCCGCCGATGATCTCCCCATAGCCTTCCGGCGCCAGGACGTCGACGCAGAGCGCCCGGTCCAGCTGCTGCGGATCGGGCTTCATGTAGAAGGCCTTCACCGCGCTCGGATAGTGCGGTGACGCAGAGCGGCGCGTCGAACTGCTGCGACAGCACCGTCTCGTCCGTGCCGCCGAGGTCGGTCCCGTGCTGGAACGGCTGGCCCTTGTCGACCAGCAGTCTGCGCTGCCTCGTCGTAGGTCATGCGCGGGAACGGCGTCTTCACCGCTTCGAGCTTCGTGGTGTCGCGCTCGAGCAGCTTCAGCTCGCTGGCGCGGCGGTCGAGCACGCGCGCGACGACGCTCGTCGACGAGGCGCTCCGCCAGGTCCATCACGTCGTTGAGGTCGGCATAGGCCATTTCCGGCTCCACCATCCAGAACTCGGTGAGGTGGCGACGGGTCTTGCTCTTCTCGGCCCGGAAGGTCGGACCGAAGCAGTAGACCTTGCCGAGGGCCATCGCGTTGGCCTCGTTGTAGAGCTGTCCGCTCTGCGTGAGGTAGGCCGTCGTGTCGTCGAAGTACTGCACCGGGAACAGGGTGGTCGTCCCTTCGCAGGCGGCCGGCGTGAAGATCGGGGTGTCGGCGAGGATGAAGCCTTCGCCGTTGAAGAAGTCGCGAACGGCGTTGATCACCTCATGCCGCACCTTCAGGATGGCCGTCTGCCGTTCGGCACGGATCCACAGGTGGCGGCGGTCCATCAGGTAGTCGACGCCGTGTTCCTTCGGCGTGATGGGGTAGTCGTGGGACACCCCGACGACATCGAAGCCCGACGCAATCAGCTCGTGGCCGCCCTTGGCGCGGGCATCGGCCCGCACGTTGCCGCGCACGATGATCGAGGTCTCCTGCGCCAGATGGTCGGCGGCCTTGAACGCGTCCTCGCCGACGTCGTTCTTGCCCATGACGACCTGGAGGAAGCCGCTGCCGTCGCGGACGACGAGGAAGTGAATCTTGCCGCTCGACCGGCGGTTGTGCAGCCAGCCGCGGATCTCGACGTCTTCGCCGACGTGCTCGCCGAGGCGGTTGATGGAGATGGTCGGAATGCTCATTGGCTCATCAGCTCGTCGTTGAGGCCGAGCGCCCGCTCGAAGCGCTGGCGGGCGGCGGCCGCCCGGGCCAGGGTGGCCACCGGCGGCTGGGCCGGCGCCAGTTCGAACGCCCACGGCCCGGCGTAGCCCACTTTCATGAAGGCCAGCAGCGTGCGGGCCCAGTCGATCGCACCGTCGTACGGCACCAGATGGTCGTCGCGCGAACCGAAGTTGTCGTTGACGTGCGTCGCGATGATATGCCCGGACGCCGACTCGATGGCATCGACGGGATCCCCCAGCAGGCGGGCGTGGCCGGTGTCCACGCAGATGCCGGCCATCGGCCAGTCCGCCGCATCCTCGATGAGCTCGACCAGCGCGTCGGGCGTCGACAGCGGGTTGGTCTGCACCTCGAGGGCGATCTGCACGCCGCACTCGCCGGCATAGGGCATCAGCACGTCGAGACTCGCGCGTGCGCCCGCCGGGTCGTTGTCGCCGGCCGCGGCCACGTGCTCCGGCAGGCCCAGGTGCACGACCAGCGTGTCGCAGCGCAGGGTCCGGGCGACGTTGATGGCCGCCCAGGTCTCGTCCACCGCCCGCAACCGCGGCGTGGCCGTCGCGGCGGCGAGCGACAGCGAGCCGCGCCACTGGCCGTCGAAGGCCTCAGCCGTCGGCGCGTGCACGGCGGCGAGCGTCAGCCTGGTGTCGTCGAGCCACTCACCGAGCTGCTGCACCGCGGCCGGATCGCCGTAGTCGAAGTGCGACCGCAGCGCGAACAGCTCGATGGCGTCGAAGCCGTGCGCGGCGATCTCGACCAGGTGCTCGCGGTCGAGGCGGGACTGGTGGAAGAGATACGTGGAGACACTGAAACGGGAGGCGCTCACGATGGCGGAGAATTGTAGCGCAGCTCGTCGACCAGGCTGCTCAGCAGCTCCGCCAGCCGCCCGAACCGCGGATCGCCGCCGAGCGTGCGCCGCACGTGACTGAGCGTCCGCGGCACGTACTGCATGTAGACCGGGTTGTCGCGGGTCGTCGTCTGATAGCCGAAGGTGCCGAGCGCCTTGAGGTTCCGCTGCAGGGCCATGAGATCGAAGCGGCGGCGGAACTCCGCGCTCTGCGCCGGCGTGGCCTCTTCGCCGCGCGACAGCGCGTAGTAGTAGTCGATGAGATCGTCGACGGCGGCCTCCGGGAGGTCGACGTAGGAGTCGCGCAGCAGCGATGCCAGATCGTAGGTGTCCGGTCCCATGCGCGCGTCCTGGAAGTCGATGACGTGCAGCGCGCCGTCGTGCCACATGAGGTTACGGCTGTGGTAGTCGCGATGGCACAGGACGCGCGGATCGCCGGCGAGTTCCTCGACGATCGCGGCCCACTCGGCCCGCAGCGCCTCGCGGATGGGCTCCTCGGGCACGGCGCCACGATACGCGAGCAGGAAGTGGCGCACGAAGAACTCGAGCTCCCAGGTCAGCTTCTCGTGGTCGAAGGCGACGGCGTAGGGCGGGTAGGCGGATGAGGACAGCTCCGCGCCTCGCTGTTGCAGCCGCACGACGAGACCCACGGCCTCACGGTAGCGCTTGGCGCGTTCGGTGGCCGAGGCGCCTCCCAGGTGCGCCTGCAGCGTCACGTCGCCGAGGTCCTGCTGGGCGAGGATGCCGAGGGCATCATCGTGGTGGAGCAGCGCGGGCACCGGCAGCGGCATGGCGGCAAACAACTCGGCCACGCGCACGAAGGAGGAGGTGGCGTAGTCGATGGGCCCGGCGTGCACGCTCAGCACGATCGACGGCGCGTCGCGCAGCAGCACCCGCACGTAGCGCCGGTCGGAGGCATCGCCGGTCAGGAGGATCGTGCGCTGTACATCGCGCGTCAGGTCGTGGCGCGCCAGGTAGGCGGCGACGCGCTGGTCGAGGTCGGCGGTCATGGCGGCCGATTCTATCCGGGCCCGTCGAGCGGCGCGATCCACAGCTCGCCCTCGGCCCGTCCGCGGGCGGCGGCCGGCGCCAGCCGACGCGGGACCACCGCCGCCGCCGACAGTGTCAGGCCCGTTGGAATGGCCACGCCATCGGCGATGACCGAGTCGCGCACGACGGCGTTGGCGCCAACCGACGCGCCGTCCCAGAGGACCGAGCCGGTGACGTCGGCGGACGGATGGACGTCGACCCCGGCGCCGCGATCGAGGCCCCGTCCCTCGGCGGCGGCAATCGTGCGGACGGTCGCCAGGTAGTCGAGCGGCGTCCCGATGTCGTGGAACGCCACCGCGCTCGCCGACACGCGCACGCAGCCCGGATCGGCCGCGACGAGGCGTGGATAGAGCGCCTTCAGGGTCTCGGACGGCAGGTCGGGAGAGACGGCGGCGAAGGCGGCCCGTTCGGCCACCTGCACGCCGATGAAATGGTGGTGGCGGCAGCCGGAAAGGGCCGCGGCCGGCACAGCGCCGCTGCGGGTGACGCCGAGGAAGCCGCCGTCGGCATCGGCCGCCAGGGCGTTGTAGCCGTCGCGCGCGACAGCCGTCGCCGCCATCGTCACGAGCGCGCCGTGCCGGGTGTGTGCGGCGGCCAGCTCCGTCAGATCCAGATCCGACAGCGTGTCCGCGTTGACGACGAACGCCCGATCGGCGCCGAGCAGGTCGAAGGCCCGCCGCGGACCGCCGGCCGAGCCGAGCGCGACCGGCTCCCACGAGTAGCGGATCGCGACTCCCAGATCGTCGCCGTGCCCGACGAGACCGGTGATGGTGGCGGGGAGGTGATGGAGGTTGACCACGACCCGCCGTACGCCGGCCGCGGCGAGCCAGCGGATCTGCCGGCGAATCATCGGCTCACCGGCCACCGGCAGCGCCGCCTTGGCCCGCACCCAGGACAGCGGCGCCAGGCGGGAACCGAGGCCGGCCGCCAGCAGAATTGCCGTGTCGATCACGGCGCGAAGGCGGCGAATGTCATATCGCCGTCGGCGGGCCGGCCGGGAGTCTCGAGATAGAGACTGCGGTACGACGCGGTGAGGTAGTCGGCGGCGGCGAAGCCGAGTCGCTCGGCGCAGCCGCGAATCGCGTCGGCCTCGCCTTCGATCTCGAGGAAGGCGCCGATCGGCGTTTCGTCGATCGCCACGAGAGCCCCTGGGATGGTCAGCTCCTCCCGATACTTCTCGTAGCGGAAGACCGGGTGGTAGCCGAGGGCGGCCAGAATCGCCAGCAGATCCGCGGCGCCGCCCGCCGCCGTTTCGATTTCCTGGCGCATCTTGAACGGGCCGGGCTCGACGGCGCCCTTGAAGGTCAGGAACGCGTGGCCGCCGTCGTCGCGTACGCGCAGCGCGCAGCCGCGACCGGCCAGCGTGGCCTCACGCGTATCGACCAGGACGTCCCGCTGCAGCCGCTGCGCACGATGCGGCGTCGCCCCGAGCGCGATGAGGCGCGCGCGGACTGCCGCCACATCAACGAGGCGCAGCTTGATCTCGCGTTCGACGCCGCCGGCCAGCGTCTACTCCTTGCGGACCGTGACGAAGCTCTCCTGGCCGTTGCGGAGCACGAGCAGGAACACGCTCGAGCCCGACGACGCGCGGCCGAGTTCCCGCGCCGCATCGGCGACGGTGGTGACCGGACGGCGGTTCACCTGCAGGATTACGTCACCGCGGCTCAAACCGCCGCGCTGCGCGGGACCGCCCGACTCCACCTCGGTGATGATCACGCCCTCGGTGCCGGCCGGCAGGCGGAGACGGCTCGCCATCTCCGACGTGAGCGAGCCGACGGTCATGCCGAAGCCCTCGCCCGCCTGTTCCTCGGGTTCCGACGGGTCGGCGTTGCGCGCGGTGCGGGTGTTCTCGGCGTCGAGATTCAGCTCGTCGACCGTGATGCTCAGCCCCTTCTCGACCTTGTCGCGCAGTACCTTGAGCGGCACCGTCGAGCCGGGGGTGGTCCGCGTGACGTAGCCAACCAGCTCGTCGCGGTTCCTGACTGTCTTGCCGTTGAACTCGATGATCACGTCCCCGGGTTCGACGCCGGCCTTGGCGGCCGGGCCGCCGCCATTGACGGACGAGACGAGCGCGCCGGTGCGTTCCTTGAGGCCGAGCATCTCGAGCGAGTCGAGCGGAATCGCTCCCACGGCCACGCCGATCACGCCGCGCGTGACCTTGCCCGCACGCAGCTGCGGCAGCAGTTCGCGTACGGCGTTGATGGGAATCGCAAAGCCGATGCCGATGTTCCCCGCCTGGCGCGAGTCGGTGTAGATGGCGGTATTGACGCCGACGACCTCGCCGCGCACGTTGAGGAGCGGACCGCCGGAGTTGCCGGGGTTGATGGCGGCGTCGGTCTGCAGCACGTCCTGGCTGCGGCCGTCGGTGATGGGGAAGGGCCGCTCGGTGGCGCTGATGACGCCGACGCTGACGGTGTGGGCCAGGCCGAAGGGATTGCCGATGGCCATCACCCAGTCGCCCGGCTGCATCTGCTGCGAGTCACCGAAGCGGACCTCGGTCAGCTCGCGCTTGGGCTTCTCGGTCAGCTCGATGAGCGCGCTGTCGGTGAGCTGGTCGCGGCCGACGACGCGGGCGAGGAAGCTGACGTCGGGGTCGTCGCCATAGAGCGAGACCTGGATCTTGGTGGCGTCTTCGACCACGTGGTTGTTGGTCAGGATCAGGCCGTCCTTGGCGCTGATGATGAAGCCGGTGCCGGCCGCCTGCGTGACCTGCGGGCGTCCCTGCTGCGGGCGCCCCTGCTGGCCGCCGCCGCCGAAGAACCGCTCGAGCAGGTCGTCGTCGCCGCCGAAGAACTGCGTCATCTGCGACTGGCGCTGACGCGACTCGGTGCGGATGTTGACGACCGCCGGGCTCATCGACTTGGCGATCGTGCGGAAGGTCGCGGCATCGATCGTGCCCGTGATCGGCGCGCTGTTGGCCGGCGGCATGTCGGCCGTGATGGCCTGCGCCGACGAGGCGGGCGCCAGCTCGAGCTTCGACGCGATGACCATGCCGACGGCGGCCGAGGCGACCGCGATGAGCAGGGCGTAGAACAGCGTGGTTTTACGGGTCGACATCGAGTCCTCCACTTACACCAACGGTAGCACGGCGGTCTGCCGCGGGCCCGTCACCTCGGGCCCGTCCGGACCCCAGGAAAGATTGATTTCCGTGCGGACGCCGAACTCGTCGAAATACAGGCCGGGTTCGATCGTGAAGCCCGTGCCCGGCAGCAGCCGGCGCTCGTCCTTCGTTTCGTAGTCGTCGAGGTGGGCGCCGTTGCCGTGGACCTCCTCGCCGAGGCTGTGGCCGGTCCGGTGCAGGATGGCGGCCCCGAAGCCGGCCTGCTGCAGCACGGCGCGGGCGGCCCGGTCGGCCTCGTAGCCGCGCACGTCGCGGCCGGCGGCAGCGGCCGACGTGACGACCTCGACGGCGGCGTCACGGGCGTCGCGCACGGCCGTGAAGGCGGCCTCGACCCGGGCCGGGACCGCCGGACCGGTGTAGCCCATCCAGCTGATGTCGGCGTAGACGGCGTCCGGCTGCTTCAGCTTGCCCCACAGGTCGAGCAGGATGACTTCCTCGCGGCCGATCGACCGCGCGCGGGTCGCCGTCGGCTGGTAGTGAGGATCGCCGGCGTTCTCCTGCGAGGCCACGATCGGCGCCGAGTCGGTGATGAGCCCCTCGTCCTCGAACCAGGTCATCATCGCCGACTGGATGTCGTATTCGGTCGTGGCCACCCCCTCGCGCAGGCGCGAGGCGATGAGCGCAAATGCGCGGTCCTTGATGCGGTAGAGCGCCGCCGAGGCGGCCCGATGGGTGTCGATGCCACCGGCGGGCCAGATGGCCTCGAACTCCTGCACGAGATCGCCGGAGGACACCACCGCGGCGCCGCAGTCCCGCACCAGTTCGATGGTGCCGGCGTCGACGCGTGACACGTAGGGGATCGCCGCGTGCGGCGAGTACTCCATGGCCACGGTGCGGCAGCCGGTCAGGATGCGGCGCAGACCGGCCTCGAGCTCGACCCGCCCCGCGTATTCCACGGCCTGGCCGGGCAGGTGCGCCAGGGTCCGCTTCTCGATCTTGTGGACGAGCGCGCGCGGTTCCCCCTCCACCGGTATCAGGTAGAACCACCGCCGGGTCGTCATGTGACCCGTGCCCGCCAGGCCCGCGACGCGGCGCGACACCGGGTTGGAGCCGTGAAAATCGTAAAGCAGCCAGCCATCGAGCCGCGACGCACGGAGGGCCGCCTGGACGGCGGATACGTCAAGAATCATACGGAATTCGAGTATAGCTGGGTTTGACAGGGCAGGGCCGCCGGCACTACGGTCCACGTGGCCGCTGCCCTCACTGTTACGACGCAGCGAGGCGGTCGAAAGTTTTCGCGAGCCCTGCGGAGGGGCGGAAAGAGGGTTCTCGAGATGACGGGAAGCGAGTCCACGATCGACCGGCGCGCGGTGCTCCAGATTCTTGCGGCGCTGGGATTCGGGACGGCCGCGGCCGCGGAGCTGGCCGCTCAGGCGCGGCCGGCCGTCACCGCTGCCACGCTCCAGCAGGCCGCCTCACTCCTCGATGGCGGCTTCGACACCGCGCGGCTGGCGGTCGCCGAGCGGGCCGTGCAGCGGAACCTCGAGCAGGCCGCCGCCGTCCGCGAGCTGGTGCTCGACGACCTGGTCGAACCGGCCCCCGTGTTCGCGCCCCTCCGGTAGTCCCGTCATGCCCGTCCCGACCGACATCCTCTTCCTCTCCGCCCGCGAACAGGGTGCGCTCATCCGTGCCGGCAAGCTCTCCCCGGTGGAGCTCACCGAGGCCTATCTGGCGCGTATCGACGCGCTCAACCCGCGCACCAACGCCTTCATCACCGTGACCGCCGACCACGCTCGCGCGCAGGCCGCCGAAGCCGAGCGGGAGATCGGCCGCGGGCACTACCGGGGACCGCTCCACGGGATTCCCTACGCACCCAAGGACATCCTGGCCACCCGCGGCATCCTGACGACCAACGGCTCCAAGGTCACGGCCACGACCGTGCCGGACTTCGAGTCGACGATCACCGACCGGCTGGCCAGGGCTGGGGCGGTGCTGGCCGGCAAGCTGAACCTGCTCGAGTTCGCCATGGGGAGCGGGGTCGTGTCGGGCTTCGGGCCCGCCCGTAACCCCTGGGACCTGACGCGCACACCGAGCGGCTCGTCGAGCGGATCGGGTGCGGCGGTCGCGGCCTCGATGGTGCCACTCTCGATTGGCACCGACACCGGCGGCTCGATTCGCGGGCCGGCCAACTTCTGCGGCATCGTCGGGCTGAAGCAGACCTACGGCCGTGTCAGCCGTCACGGCGTGACCACCCTCGCATGGTCGCTCGATCACGCCGGCCCGATGACCCGCACGGTGGCCGATGCCGCGCTCGTGCTGCAGGCCATCGCGGGCCACGACCCGCTCGACGCCTCGACCACGCACGACCCGGTTCCCGACTACTCGCAGGCGCTGAACGGCGATCTGCGCGGCGTGCGCGTCGGCGTGCCGGTACGTCACATGACCGAGGGGCTGGCACCGGAGATCGAGCGCGCCTATCGCGCCGCCCTGGACACGCTGCGCGGACTGGGGGCGGCGCTCGTCGATGTCGACGTGCCGCACGCCCCCTATGCCGCCGGCGCCGGCTGGATCGTGGCGATGGCCGAGGCCGCCGCCTTCCACGAGCAGCGCCTGCGCCGGACGCCCGAGCTCTTCGACCCGGTCGTCCGCGAGCGCCTCGACGCGGCGCGGTTCTATTCCGCCACCGACTACATCAAGGCGCAACGCGTCCGCACCGTGCTGATGCAGGAGATGGCGACCGTCTACACCCTGTGTGACGTCATGGCAGTGCCGGCGGGGGAGGCCTTGCCAGCCCCGCTCGAAACCGCCGAGCTGGCCGCCACGGACGTGAAACCGGGCTCGAAGGCGTCCCGGTTCCGCAGCGGCACGACGTTTCTCGGCAACATGACCGGCCTGCCGGCGCTGGTGCTGCCGTGTGGCTTCTCGGCCGGTCCGCCGGCGCTGCCGATCGGCCTGCAGCTCTACGGCCGGGCGTTCGACGAGTTCTCCCTGTTCCGCGTCGGCCATGCCTACGAGCAGGCCACCGACTGGCACACGCGGCGCCCCCCGATTGCCTGACGGGCCGAGGGCTGGCCGCAACCAGCCGCGGCCGCCCGCCGTCCTATAATCAGCGGTACCCGCGCCGTGCGCCGGGCGGCCGTGCCGACGGTGCGCCCCGGTGAAGCCTCAGCCAACCCAGGATCAACACGTATGACCCGTACGACATGGCTCGTCACGTCGGCCGCCCTCGCCGTTGGCGTCGTGCTCAGCGCCCAGGCCGCGCCCCAGGAACCGACGATTCAGCCGCCGGTCACCTTCCGGTCCGAGATCAACTACGTCGAGGTCGATGCCCGGGTGCTCGATGCCCAGGGCGCCTTCGTCCCCAATCTGACGGCCGCCGACTTCCAGGTCACCGAGGACGGCAAGCCGCAGAAGGTCGATGCCTTCTCCTTCATCAACATCCCGGTCGAGCGTCAGGCGCGGCCGCTGTTCGCCAAGGCGCCGATCGAACGGGATGTCGTCAACAACATCACCGGCTACGACGGGCGCGTCTACGTGATCGTGCTCGACGACCAGCACACGCATCCCCTGCGCAGCCAGCGGCTGAAGGTGGCGGCCCGCCAGTTCGTGGAGCGCTACATGGGCGCCAACGACACCGCGGCTGTCGTCTACACCAGCGGCCGGTCCGACGTCGCCCAGGAGTTCACCAACAGCCAGACGCGGCTGCTGGCCGCGGTCGACAAGTTCATGGGGCGCAAGCTCCGCTCGTCGACGCTCGAGCGGATCGAAGAAGAGTCGCGGACACGCGGGATGCGGCAGATGGGGGACGCCATCAACGATCCGTTCGACCAGGAGCGGGCCATGGTGGCACGCACGACGCTCGACTCACTGCGCAACCTGTCGAACTACATGGCCGGCATCAGCGGACGCCGCAAGGCCATCATCTATTTCAGTGAAGGCGTCGACTACGACATCTACGACGTCTTCAGCAGCTCGGGCGGCGCCTCGGCGGTGCTCCAGGCCTCGCGCGACGCGGTGGCGGCGGCGACACGGGCCAATGTCTCGATCTACGGCATCGATCCCCGCGGTCTCGGCGGCTTGTCGGACGACATGATCGAGGTGCAGGACACGCCGCAGGACCAATCGCTCAATCTCGGCCTGTCGTCGTTCTCGAACGAACTGCAGCGATCGCAGGACAGCCTGCGGGTGCTGTCGAGCGAGACCGGCGGCTTCGCCGTCGTCAACCAGAACGACATGGCGACCGCGTTCGAGCGGGTCGTGGCCGACAACAGCGCCTACTACCTGCTCGGCTACTACTCGAGCAACGCCCGCCGGGACGGCCGTTTCCGCAAGATCGAGGTCAAGGTGAACCGGCCGGGATTCACGGTGCGTTCCCGCAAGGGCTATGTGGCGGCGCGCGGACGCGCCGACGCCCCCAAGGACGACGGCCGCACGCCCCCGGAACTGCGCGCCGCGCTGGTCAGCCCGCTGCCCACCTCGGCGCTGCCGATGGCGCTCGCCGCCGCGGTGTTCAAGGGCGGCGACGGCAAGGGGGCGGTGGTCCTCTCCACCCTCATGGCGGCCCGCGACATCGAGCTGGTCGAGAAGAACGGCACCTTCAACAACGAACTGCAGGTGGTGGTCACGGCGACGGACTACGGCGGCAAGTCCTATCCCGGCGACCGCGCCACCCTGACCCTGGCGCTCAAGCCCGACTCGGTGCAGCGTCTTCGGGCCGGTGGCTTCCGGATCCTGAGCTCGATCGACCTGCCGCCCGGACGCTATCAACTGCGCGCCGCGGCCTACGAAGCGAACACCGGGCGGGCCGGTTCGGTGGTCTACGATCTCGACGTGCCGGACTTCTCCAAGGAGAAGCTCTCGATGAGCGACCTGGCGCTGACCTCGGCCACGAGCGGCCTGATACCGACCGCGCGCCCGAAGGATC
This sequence comes from uncultured Acidobacteriota bacterium, assembly GCA_963807405.1. Classification (GTDB taxonomy): domain Bacteria; phylum Acidobacteriota; class Vicinamibacteria; order Vicinamibacterales; family UBA2999; genus CADEFD01. The sequence continues at coordinate 218,469 of CAWEBU010000006.1, forward strand.
CCCTGGCCAAGATGCTGCCCGGCCCGATGACCACCTACCGCGACTTCGTCCAGGGCGACGAGCTGGCGCTCTTCACCGAGGTCTATGACAACACCGGCCGGCAGCCGCACAAGGTGGAGATCGAGGCCAGCCTGCGCTCGGAGGGCGGGCAGCCCGTGTTCCAGACCCGCGAAGAGCGCGACAGCAGCGAGCTGGCGGGCGGGCCGGGCGGCTATGGCTTCGTCGCCCGCGTGCCACTCAAGGATGTGGCGCCCGGCCTCTACGTGCTGCGCGTGACCGGCAAGGCCCGCATCGGCGACCAGGAGGAAGTGATGCGGGAGACCATCATCAACGTGGTGGCGCCGCCGGCCCCCTGAGTGCGGCCCGCGCGTCGCCCGTACAAAGACACGGCCCGTGGATGCGCTGCATCCGCGGGCCGTGGCACGTACTGCTGAGACGCGGTTACTTCGGCGGCTCAGGCACTTCGATCTTCTCTACGACGTTGGTCTTGATGGTGCCGTTGTTGTGCGAGAACTGGTACTGATTCGTGTCCATGTTCGCGCTGCGCGGCGTCCGGAGCGTGATCGTCACGGCTTCGCCAGACTTGAGCGGGGTCCGGTGCCGGTAGACGTCGCCACCCACGGGGTTGCGCTTCTTGTCGTACCAGTTTTCTTCCACTTTCAGGCCGGCGATGGCACCGGTCGTCGCCGGGTTGCGCACGGTAATCACCGTGACCACCTCGCCGCCCTGAATCTTCGTGTTCGGCTTGGTGATGTCGAGCGTCGCCTCGCCGCGAATCGGCGGAATGAGCCGGCGCTCCTGGGCCGAAGCCTCACTCGTGACCAGGCCCGCGACTGCAACGGCCAACATGAACTGCCCAAAGCGCTTCATCGACATTTCCTCCGATCATGGCGGCAGCCGGCAATCGCCGCCCTTGTTCTGGGAGTATATAGCAGCCGGACCCGGCTCCCTACATCTCGCCGTTCCAGTCCTCCGGTTCGGCCGTTGCCGAGCGGAAGACTTCCAGATGCCACTTGCCGCCGCCCCAGGGCTCGATGACCTCGGTGGCCACGACATCGACCAGCAGCTCCGCGAAGGTGCGACCCTCGGGGTCGCCCTCCAGATGGTAGGCCGGCTCGTCCCATGAGAAGTTCGGGTAGAGCGTCATGGTCAGGAACAGGTCGTAGCCGTCGTCGACCACGATCAGCTGACCGCACGGGGCCTTCTGCGTCGAGTGATAGACGAGGTACTTCTCCGCGCTGTGGGCGCGGATGTAGCGCTTGAGAGCGAACTCGCGCGCCACGATCTCCTCGACCGCGATCTTCTTGTCCCAGCAGTCGGCGCAGTAGCGCTCCTCGCCCTTCGGCTCGGAGACGTCCTTGGCGCCGCACAGCGCGCAGTGGACCTTGTTGCTCGTCGTCTTGCGGGACATCAGACCATTGTAGCGGGCGCCCGCCGGCAGGCGCAAACGCCGACGGTCATCGCCCGGCCGCCGGAGCGTAGAGCCGGCGCACGTACTCCTTCAGCATGCGGGCGGTGGAGAAGCGCGGCAGGTTGGTGCGCATCGGCTTCACGCACGACGCGCATCCAGGCCGGCGGCACGCCGGCCGCGTCGCGTTCGTAGAAGGCCGGCACCACGTCGCGCTCGAGCAGCGTGTAGAGGGCTTCCGCGTCGGCGTCGTCGGCCGCGTCATGGTCGTTGGCGTCGGCGCCGCCGTCGATCAGCCAGCCGTTGTCGCCGGTGTAGCCCTCGGCCCACCAGCCATCGCCGATGCTCAGGTGCGGCACGCCGTTGAGCGCCGCCTTCATGCCGCTCGTGCCGCTCGCCTCGAGCGGCTTGCGCGGGTTGTTCAGCCACACGTCGCAGCCCTGCACCAGCAGGTGCGCCACGTGCAGGTCGTAGTCGTCGATGAAGGCCACGCGGCCGCCGAAGACCGGATCGAGGGCGTGGCGGAAGACCCGCTGCAGGTGGTGCTTGGCCGGTTCGTCGGCCGGGTGCGCCTTGCCGGCGAACACGATCTGCACCGGGCGGCCCGGAGCGTTGAGGATGCCGCGCCAGGCGCTCGACGTCGTGGAAGATGAGCTCGGGCCGCTTGTACGGCGGCGAAACGGCGCGCGTAGCCGATGGTCAGGGCGTGTGGGTCGAGCATCACGCCGTGCGTCACCACCCGCGGCGGCGCCACGCGTCTCGACCGTCCAGCGCTGGCGGGCCCGCTCACGGATCCAGGCGAACAGGGCGTCGCGCAGCGTCAGGCGCACGCGCCACAGCTCGGCGTCGGGAATGGCGTCGAAGCGCTGCCACGTCTCGGGATCGTCGACCCGGCGAATCCAGTCCTCGCCGAGGTGGGCCGTCAGCAGGGAGCGGACGTTGGAGGCCACCCAGGTCGGCACGTGCACGCCGTTGGTGATGGCCTGCACCGGCACGTCCTTGGCCGCGCGATCGGGCCACATGCCCTGCCACATGTCCCGGGTGACGTGGCCGTGGAGTTCGCTCACCGCGTTGATACCGCCGGCCGCCCGCATGGCGAGGGCCGTCATGTTGAACATCGAGCCGTGGCCGCCGTCGTGTTCGCCGAGAGCGAGGAAGCGCGGACGATGCGCCCCGAGGTCGCCCCAGCAGCCGGCGAGGTGCTTCTCGACGAGGTTGTAGGGGAACGCGTCGTGTCCGGCCGGCACCGGCGTGTGGGTCGTGAACACCGTGCTCTTGCGGACGGTGTCGAGGGCGTCGTCGAACGACAGGCCCTGTTCGATGAACTCACGGATGCGCTGCAGGACGACGAACGCGGCGTGGCCCTCGTTCAGATGCCAGACGGCGGGCTCGATGCCCATGGCGCGCAGCACGCGCACGCCGCCGATGCCGAGGATGACCTCCTGCTGGATGCGGGTTTCGCGGTCGCCCCCGTAGAGGCGCGCCGAGAGCTCGCGATCCCACGGCGCGTTCTCAGGCAGATCGGTGTCGAGGAGGTAGAGGCGCACGTGTCCGACGCGCACCCGCCAGACCGCCGCCAGCACCGTCCGATCGCCGAGTGGCACGGCCGTGATGCACGGCTTGCCGTCGGGCGTGATGGCGGTCTCGATCGGCGCATCGGCCCAGTTGATGCGCTCGTAGTGCTCCTGCTGCCAGCCGTCGCCGGTGACGCGCTGGTGGAAGTAGCCCTGCGGGTACATGAAGCCGATGCCGACCAGGGGCACGCCGAGGTCGCTGGCCTCCTTGCAGTGATCGCCGGCCAGCACGCCGAGGCCGCCGGCGTAGATCGGCAGCGACTGGTGGAGGGCGAACTCGGCCGAGAAGTAGGCGATGACCTTGCCGCCGAGGTCCGGCCCCTCCGATTTCCACCACGACGAGCCCGGCCGGCGCGCCTGGTCGAGACCGGCGATGGCCGCGTCGTAGCGCCGCACGAATTCGGGATCCTCCGCCGCCCGCAGCAGCACGTCGGATCCGACCGAGTGCAGCATGCGCACCGGGTTGTGGGCGGTGGTGCGCCAGGATTCCATGTCGAGCTGCCGGAAGAGCTGCCGGGCGGTCGGCTGCCAGCTCCACCAGACGTCGGTGGCGAGTTCGCCGATGCGGTGGATGCGGGAGGGGAAGGGAATTGCAAAACGTTCCATATCAGGCGGGTCTCGGGGCTCGGGGCTCGGGGCTGGGTCGCGGGGACCAGGTGGTCGCCCGTTCCCACTCCAGGAGGTATCGGTCGGAGCGGCGTCGCGCCGCAGTCACCTGGCGGGCGGGCAGGCTCCGACGAGAGTGGCGAAGCGAGAGAGATCGATGTTACCGCCGGAGACGACGGCGACGACCTTGCCGCCGCCGGCCCGGCCCGACAGCGCCGCGGCACAGGCGCAGGCCGCCGCGCCTTCGATGATGACGTGCAGACGGTCGGCCACGAGCGCCATGGCCCTGGCGGCATCGTCGAGCGTGACGACGAGCGATTCGGCGATCGTCGCCTGCAGGAGGGGCCACATCGAGGGCAGCACCGACTTGCCGCCGGCGCCGTCGACGAAGGACGAGCGCCACGCCTCGAACCGCTGCGGTTCCCCGGCGGCGAGCGACTGCGCCAGTGGCGCCGCGGTTTCCGGCTCGGCCGCGACGACGCGGACGTCCGGCCGCCGGGCGCGCATCACGGCGCCCAGGCCCGACAACAAGCCGCCGCCGCCGATGGCGGCGACGACCACCGCCACGTCCGGCAGATCCTCGAGGATCTCGAGCCCGGCGGTGGCGTTCCCGGCGATGAAGGCGTCGTCGTCGAACGGGTGGACGAAATGGCCGTGCATCCGCGCCGAGGCGTGCGTCTCCACCGTGTGCCAGCATTCGTCGTAGCTGGCCCGCACCACCGACGCGCCGAGGCGCTCGATGGCCTTGACCTTGGTGTCCGGCGCCGTGTCCATCACCAGCACCGAACAGGGCGCGCCGACCGCGCGGGCCGCAAACGCCACGCCCTGCGCGGCGTTGCCGGCGCTGACCGTCCACACCCCGCCGGCCAGCTCGGCGGGCGACAGCTGCCGCACCGCGTTGACCGCCCCGCGCAGCTTGAAGGAGCCGATCGGCTGCAGACACTCGAGCTTGAGGTAGACCTCGACCGGCTCGCCGGCCGGCGTCGTGACCGGCACCGGGAGCCGCACGAGCGGTGTCCGCACGACCGACGAGTAGATCGCCGACGCCGCCTCGTCCACCGCGCTCATCGGAATGTGCCGCATTGGTGGCGCGCATGGTACCACGGCCGCTCGGCGCCCTCAGGAGCAGGCGGCGGCCGGCGGGCGTCCACGCTGCCGTCCGCGCGTAGAATGCACACGCGGAGGCGGGATGACGATAGTGCGGCTCGGAGTAGTGGTTCTGGCGGGGGTGTGCAGCGTGAGCGCGCTGGCGCAGGGTCCGGACGCGCGTCCTCGCGCGCGCGACCTCGGCCTGGCGCCGGGCGTCTTCGCCCCCGGACCGCTCAACGCGATCACCGACGTCGAGCGGCGTGACGGTCGGCCACGTGACGCTCATCGACCGGCGAGGCCGTGCGCACCGGCGTCACGGCGGTCGTGCCGCACGGCGGCAACCTGTTCGCAGGACAAGGTGGCCGGCGCGGTCTTCGTCGGCAACGCCTTCGGCAAGCTCGCCGGCTCGACCCAGGTCGACGAACTCGGCACCATCGAGACGCCGATCGTGCTGACCAACACGCTGGCGGTCGGCGCGGCGGTGGAGGGCGTCGTGCGCTGGACGCTCGCCCAGCGACGGCAACGCCAACGTCCGCTCGGTGAACGCGCTCGTCGGCGAGACCAATGACGGCCGGCTTGAACGACATCCGCGCGCTGGCCGTGCGGCCCGAGCACGTCGTGCAGGCGATTGACGCCGCCCGCGGCGGCGCCGTCGCCGAGGGCAGCGTCGGGGCCGGCACCGGCACCGAGGCCTTCGGATGGAAGGGCGGCATCGGCACCTCGTCGCGCCGCCTGGCGGCGGCCTTCGGCGGCTACACCGTGGGCGTGCTCGTGCAGAGCAACTACGGCGGCGTGCTGACCATGGGCGGCGCGCCGGTTGGCCGCGAACTCGGCCGCTACGCGTACGCGCCGTCGTCGCGCGAGCCGGAGGCCGGTGACGGCTCGTGCATGATCGTCGTCGCCACCGACGCGCCGCTCGACGCCCGCGATCTCAAGCGGCTGGCGGCCCGCGCGGTGTTCGGTCTGGCCCGCACCGGCAGCTCGTTCAGCAACGGCAGCGGCGACTTCGCGATTGCCTTCTCGACGCATCCCTCGCTGAGGACCACGTTCGGGGCGTCGGCGCCGATCGCTCGCACCGTGCTGCCGACCGATGGCGTCTCGCCGCTCTTCCAGGCGGCGCTCGAGGCCACCGAGGAGGCGGTCTACAACTCGCTGCTCCGCGCCACGACCATGACCGGCCGCGGCGGCACCGTCGAAGCGCTGCCGATCGACCGCCTGCGTGGCATCCTGAAGAAGTACAACGTCGTCAGCCGTTGAAGCGCTTCTCGGCGGCCGGCGTCATCGAGAGGCCGCCGGTGTGCACGAACAGCACGCGGCTGCCGGGCGCGATGTCGCCGCGCTCGATCAGCCCGCAGAGCCCGGCAAAGGCCTTGGCCGTGTAGACGGTGTCCAGGAAGTAGCCCTCGACGGTGGCCATCAGCCGCATCGCCTCGTCGCTGGCGCGGTTGGCGATGCCGTAGCCCTCCTCCGCGTAGCCGTAGACGACCTCGTGCGGCGGGATGTCGGCGGACGTGAGCGGCAAGACGAAGTGGGCCGCCGACTCGAGGAACAGGGTCGCCGGCGGCTTCAGGCCGAACGTCTCTTCGACGGCATGGCGCGTTTCGATCGCGATGGCGTGTACGGCGGCGTGGATGCCGCCGAGGCCCAGTCCGAGCAGGATGCCGGTGGTGGTCGAGCCCGTGCCATAGGCGACGACGACGTGGTCGAAGTCGAAGCGCCCGCCGCGCTGGGCGGCGATTTCGGCGATGCACTGCATGTAGCCGGGTTCGGCCTCCGGCATGGTGCCGCCGGCGGGCACGAAGTAGCCGCCGGTCTCGGCCGTGACCTCCTGGCAGAGGCGCTCGATGCGCGCGCCGTCCTCCGGGGACGCAGCGGCGACGTCCATCGGGCTGAAGTGCAGGGTCGCGCCGAGGTAGTCGAGCAGCAGCAGGTTGCCCTGCCAGTCGCGGCGCTCACGCGGCGGCTCGCCGCCGACGATGCAGTGCACGTCGAGGCCGACGCGCCGGCAGGCGGTGGCGGTCATCATGGTGTGGTTCGAGATGAGCGGGCCGGGGGTGACGACGCTCTGCTGGCCGCGGGCCTGGACGTCGGCGAGGATGTACTCGAGCTTGCGGGTCTTGTTGCCGCCGAGCGCCACCCCGGAGCAGTCGTCGCGCTTCATCCACAGGTCGACGCCGAGGCGCTCGCTCAGGCGCTCGAGGGCCACCAGCGGCGTCGGGAAGTGGCCGAGCGCCAGGCGTGGCACCAGGCCCAGGAAGTCGTTCAACTGGGTGAGCGAATGCACGGCGCCATTGTATGGGGAGTAGACAGAGCCGCCCGGAGTGCGATACAAAGGAGTGTTCCTGCCGACGGAATGACCCTCTTCTTGTGCGGAAGTGGCGGAATTGGCAGACGCGCTAGCCTCAGGAGCTAGTCCGGGCAACCGGGTGAAGGTTCAAGTCCTTTCTTCCGCACCACTCTCTCGGCCTTCGCCTCGTTCGTCGCGCGGACGAAGGCCTCAGGCGCTCGGCCGTCGCGCAACGCGCTCGGCCGTTGGGCACAAATCCTTTCTTCCGCACCACTCCCTCGACATTTGCGAAGCTCGCGCCGCGGAAGACGCCCCAGACCTTGGGCTTCCGTGGGCGATGGCCGTGAGTAGGCCAGCGGCGAGGCGCCTCAGTGGGTATTCGCGGGGCCCGGCTCGGGAACAGCCCGGATGCTCGCTCGCTATGACGCTCGCTCGGCATCCGGGCGCCCGTTCCCGGCCGCCCGCGAGGTGCCCCTGAGCGCCTGTCCGATCGGACGCTGTCACGCGTCCGACCTCGCCACACTTGCGCATGCAGCGCGATCGCGAGAGCGGTCAAGTCAAGCGTGTGAGGCTCGTTCGAAGACGCGTCACGAGCTGGGACGCAGTCACACAGTCACGATCGCTCCACCTGTGCGGCGACGGGCTTACGCGCTTGACCACCATCGCCTGGCAGGGCAAGCGGGCTACTCGACGCTCGCTCCGCGTTCATCGATCGCGGCGCACCCGACCGCCTAGACGTTGGTGTCTGAGCGCGGTCGGAGCCATGAGGCCCGGTCGTGCGACCTTCAGTCCGGCAGGAGCCTAGTCACGCTGCCGATCCGAAAGAAGCTGAAGGTTGAGGCCACACTCGTTGTAAGCCGGCGAACGGAGATCTACCGTATGTCCCCTCGCCGTTGACGCGCGACGCGCATGTCGGTCAGCACACCCCCGGCGCTCAGTGGCGCTTCGCGGGCGGCCGGGAACGGGCGCCCGGATGCCGAGCGAGCGTCATAGCGAGCGAGCATCTGGGCTGTTCCCGAGCCGGGCCCCGCGAATACCCACGCGCGCCGCTCCACTGGTGCCGCCACGCATCGCCAAACGTCGTGGCCAGCGGACGATCTTACGGCGGCTACTGCTTCCAGTCGGGCAGCCGGTCGTTGCCTGGCCCTTCCGTCAGGCGGCTCCATGCCCCGGTGGCCGGATCGATCACGGCCAGGTCCCAGTTCTCGCCCTCGTGGTGCGCGGGACTCACGGAGAAGGCGAGGCGGGACTGGTCGGGCGACCACGCGGGGTAGTAGCTCCACAGGCCCGGCACGGTCAGCGCCTTCGAGCGCTCGAGGCCGGGGCCGTCGCGCACGCCGAGGACCGACGGGGCATCCGGACTGAGCGTGACGTGCGCGAGGCGCGGCCGTCGGGCGACCAGCGCGGCCAGCAGGCGCCGGAGGAGGCCGCCAGCGGCTCGACGGCACCGCTGCCGTCGCGGATGTGGATCTGGAAATCCCAGAAGGCGCCGACCCGCAACGTCTGCGCCGCGAAGGCCGTGCGCGAGGGCGCGGGCGACACGCTCGGCATGATCGCGCGTCCGACGAAGTGCCGCGTGAGCCGCGTCGTGGTGCCGGTGGCGAGCGTCAGCAGATAGAGATCGCCGCGGCTGTCGCGGTCCGACGAGAAGACGACGCCGGCGCCGTCCGGCGTCCACGCCGGATCGGAGTCGTTGGCGGGGTCGGTCGTGAGGCGCCGGGCGTTGCGGCCATCGGCGTCGACCAGCCACAGATCGAAGTCCGGCGTTCCCGTCTCGGCGGGCGAGCCGACGTAGTGCGCCCGGTTCGAGGCGAACACCACCTGCCGTCCGTCGGGTGACCAGCGCGGCGTCTGGGCCCGGGAGTTGGCATCGCCCACGAGGCGGGTGACGACACCGCGGGCGAGGTCCAGCGTGTAGAGGCCCGGGCGGCCGGCAACGTCCGACTCGAAGACCAGCGTGCCTGAGAGTCCAGGCGGGAACGGCGCCACCACGGCCGGCAGGCGCGGCGACTGTGCCTGCGGCAGGCCGGACGCGACGAGCATGACGAGCGCGGTCAGCGCGAGACGAGCAGTCAACGACCCCATTCCTGTGTATACCGTACCGGCGGGCCGTGTGCCGGAACGGGGCAGGGTGTTCAGTGCGTCGTGCCGTTTCGAGACATCAGTGCACCGCCAGGCGGCGGTCGATCGCGTCGACCTCGTCGAGCAGCCGGCGCAGCAGCACGGCGTGCGATTCTGAGCGCGGCGTGCGGAACAGCGTGCGCACTTCGCGCAGCCACAGCCTGACATCGCCCACGAATTCATCGAGTTCCGGTTTGTCGCGCGCCACGTCGGCCGTCGCGCTCTCGATCCGGTTGAGGAGGGCTACCGCCTGCAGCAGTTGTTCGTGGGAGAGGTCTACCGTGCCGAGTCGTCGGGCCATATGCAGGCGTATTCGCAAGCGACGTGCCAGCCGACCGGGCGCGCTCGCCGTGCTATCGTGCCGGGCGATGACCCCCATCGTGATTGGTGTCGCCGGCGGTTCCGGCTCCGGCAAGTCCACGGTCGTCGAACGCATCGTCAACAGCCTCGGCGGCGACCAGGTCAGCGTCCTCGAACACGACCGCTACTATCGCGATCGCAACGACCTGCGCCTCGAAGAGCGCGCCGCGCTCAACTACGACCACCCCGATTCGCTCGAGACCGACCTGCTCGTCCGGCACGTGCAGGCGCTCAAGCACGGCAGCGAAGTGGAAGCGCCGGTTTACGACTTCGCGCGCTACGCCCGGATGGCGGTGACCGACCGCATCGAGCCGCGCCGCGCCCTCATCGTCGAAGGCATTCTCATCTTCACGGATCCGCCGCTGCGCGCGCTCATGGACGTCAAGGTGTTCGTCGATACCGACGACGACACGCGTGTCATCCGCCGGCTCCAGCGCGACGTGGCCGAACGCGGGCGGACGATGGAGTCGGTGATCGAGCAGTACCCTCGGCACGGTCAAGCCGATGCACCTCGAGTTCGTGGAACCGAGCAAGCGCTACGCCGACATCATCGTCCCGGTCGGCGGGCACAACGCGGTGGCGGTCGATCTGCTGCTGTCGCTGATCCGCAGCCTGTCCGGCGCGGCCCGCTAGCCCCGGCCGGTGGCTTCGCGAACGACTTCGAAGCGCCGGATCGCGTCCTCGTGCCGGAGGATGAGGGCGATGTCGTCGAGGCCTTCGAGCAGGCGCTGGCGGGCGCGCTCTTCCACCTCAATCGGCGCGTCGAGCCCGTCGGGCCCGCTGACCCGCCCCGCCTCGAGGTCGACCGTGACGGCCAGACCCGGTGCGCGGGTGGCGGCGCCGACCAGTGCTTCCAGCGTGGCCTCGTCGATGCGCGCGGCCAGGAACCCGTTGGCCACGGCGTTGCTCGCGAAGATGTCGGCGAAGGAGGGGGCGAGGACGACGCGGAAGCCGTAGTCGTGCAGGGCCCACACGGCGTGCTCGCGCGACGAGCCGCAGCCGAAGTTCTGCCCGGCCACGAGCACCGAGGCGCCGGCATAGCGCGCGTCGTTCAGCACGAAGTCGCGGGCGGCGCCGCTCTCGGCATCGACCCGCCAGTCATAGAACAGGGCGTCGGCGAAGCCGGTGCGTCCGAGCCGCTTGAGGAACTGCTTGGGGATGATCTGGTCGGTGTCGATGTCGGGCCGCGAGAGCGGCGCCACGACGCCGGTGTGGGAACGGAACGCCTGCATGTTGGTCGGTCCTACCGGTAGGTCCAGTCGCGGATGTCGGTGAAGCGGCCGCGAATGGCCGCCGCCGCCGCCATCGCCGGACTCACGAGATGCGTGCGTCCGCCGCGGCCCTGCCGGCCTTCGAAGTTGCGGTTGCTGGTCGAGGCGCATCGCTGGCCCGGCTCCAGCACGTCGTCGTTCATGCCGAGGCACATCGAGCAGCCCGGTTCACGCCACTCGAAGCCGGCCTCGCGCAGGATGGCATCGAGTCCCTCGGCCTCGGCCGCGGCCTTCACCGGCTGCGATCCGGGCACGACCAGCGCACGCACCGACGGCGCCACCTGGTGGCCGCGGGCCACGCGCGCGGCTTCGCGCAGATCTTCGAGCCGGGCATTGGTGCACGACCCGATGAACACGCGGTCCACGGGGATCTCCGCCATCGGGGTGCCGGGCGTCAGGCCCATGTAGGCGAGCGCCTGTTCGTGGCTGGCGCGGGCGGCCCCGGCCAGCGCCGCGGAATCCGGCACCGAGGCGGTCACCGGCACCACCATGTCGGGCCGGGTGCCCCAGGTCACGAGCGGAACGACACGCGCGGCGTCGAGCGTGATGGTGCGATCGAAGACCGCGCCCGGGTCCGAGGTCAGCGTGCGCCAGCGTGCCACCGCCGCCGTCCATGCCGAGCCCGCCGGCGCCTGCGGCCGACCGTGCAGGTAAGCGATGGTCGTCTCGTCCACGGCCACCAGGCTCGAGCGGGCGCCCGCCTCGATGCTCATGTTGCAGAGCGTCATGCGGGCTTCCATCGACATCGCGCGGATGGCCTCTCCGGTGAACTCGATGGTGTAGCCGGCGCCGCCGGCACAGGTGATCTCGCCGATGACCGCCAGGGCCAGATCCTTGGCCGTGACGCCGGGGGCGAGCGAACCGGTGACACGCACCTCCATCGCCTTCGGCTTGGTCAGCGCCAGGCACTGGGTGGCCAGCACGTGCTCGACTTCGGACGTGCCGATGCCGAAGGCCAGCGCGCCGAACGCGCCGTGCGTGGTCGTGTGGCTGTCGCCGCACACGATCGTCATGCCGGGTTGGGTGAGGCCCTGTTCCGGTCCGATGACGTGGACGATGCCCTGGGCCGGCGAGTCGAGATCGTGGAGCGTGATGCCGTGCTCGGCGCAGTTGGCGCGCAGCGCGTCGAGCTGGGCGGCCGCCAGCCGATCGACCAGCGGCAGGTGGCGCGGGCCGGTCGAGATGTTGTGGTCGAGCGTGGCGACGGTCAGATCCGGCCGGCGCACATGGCGGTTGGCCAGGCGCAGGCCCTCGAACGCCTGCGGCGTCGTGACCTCGTGGATGAGGTGGAGGTCGATGTAGAGCAGGTCACGGCCGCCATCGAGCCGGTCGACGACGTGCGCGTCCCACAGCTTGTCGAGCAGCGTCTGCGGGGCGCTAGACGCCATGGTAGGACCAGTGGCGTTCCAGCGACTCGGTCACCGCCCGCTCGATGGCGTGGCCGATCTCGGTCGTGCTCGTCACGGGCTCGCCGGGACGCGCCAGATCGGCCGGCCGCAGGCCGTGCGCGAGCACCTCGCGCGCGGCGGCATCGATGGCGTCGGCCTCGCGTGGCATGTTGGCGGTGTGGCGGAGCAGCAGGGCGATGCAGCCGATGGCGCCGATCGGATTGGCGATGTCCTTGCCGGCGATGTCGGGCGCCGAGCCGTGCACCGGCTCGTAGAGCGCCACCTTGCCCCCGATCGTCGCCGACGGCAGCAGGCCCAGGGAGCCCGAGACCACCGCCGCTTCGTCGCTGAGAATGTCGCCGAACAGGTTGTCGGTCACGACGACGTCGAACTCCGTCGGCGCCGTGGCGAGGCGCATCGCGAAGGCATCGACGTACATGTGCTTGAGCGTGACGTCGGGGTAGTCCCGGCCGACGCGGGTCACCGTCTCACGCCACAGCCGGGAGACTTCGAGCACGTTGGCCTTGTCGACCGAGGTCACCAGGCGGCGGCGCTGGCGGGCCTGTGCGAACGCGACGTGCGCCAGCCGCTCGACTTCCGCCTTCGAGTAACGCAGCGTGTTGAACGCTTCCTCGCCGTCGGCCGAGTAGCCGCGCGGCTCCCCGAAATAGAGGCCGCCGAGCAGTTCGCGCACCACCAGGATGTCGGCACCGCGCACTCGTTCCGGCCGCAGCGGCGTGACGTCGAGCAGCGGCTCGAAGGCCACCGCCGGCCGCAGGTTGGCGAAGCCGCCGAGCGCCTGCCGCAACTGGAGCAGGCCGGCTTCGGGACGCAGCGCCGGCGGCTGATCGTCGAACGCCGGGTCCCCGACGGCACCGAGGAACACCGCATCGGCCGCCAGGCACGCGGCCAGCGTGGTGTCGGGCAGGGGCACGCCGGTCAATCGGATGGCGGCGGCGCCGACCGGGTGGTCGGCGACATCTACTTTGAGGCCGGTGACGGCGGCAACGGCGTGAAGGACCCGCATTGCCTGGCGGGTGACCTCCGGACCGATGCCGTCACCAGCGAGTGTGACCAGTCGCAGTTTCATCGTGGGAGTCTCGCATGCGTGCGCTCACGGCGTCGAACGCGGGGTCGAGGCCGGGCACGTCGAGGTCGCGGAGGAGGCCGACGAGTTCGGTGTCGTCGACCGACTTGGCGTAGTCCGTGACCTCGATCATCTTCGTATAGAGCCGGCGCAGATCTTCGACGCGCAGGCGGTGGCCGAGGGCGCGGCATCGCGCATCGAGGCCGCGCAGCCCCGAGTGCCGCCCCAGCACCAGCCGGGTGGCCGGCGCGCCCACCGATTCGGGCCGCATGATTTCGTAGGTGAGCGGGTTCTTCACCATGCCGTCCTGGTGGATGCCCGCTTCGTGCGCGAAGGCGTTGTCGCCGACGATCGCCTTGTTCGGTTGCACCGGCACGGCCACGACGGCCGACAGCGCCCGGCTCGTCGGATACAGCTCGGGGGTCTGGATGCGCGTGCGGCAGCCGAGCGTGTCGCCGCGCACGTCGATGGCCATCACGATCTCTTCGAGCGCCGCGTTGCCGGCCCGTTCGCCGATGCCGTTCACCGTGCACTCCACCTGACGGGCGCCGGCCTCGATGGCGGCCAGCGAGTTGGCCACGGCCAGACCGAGGTCGTTGTGGCAGTGGGCCGACAGCGTGATGGCGGCGCCGACGCGGGCCGCGACGGCCGTGAACATCCGGCGGATGTCGTCGGGCAGGGCGTAGCCGACGGTGTCCGGCAGGTTGATGGTCGTGGCGCCGGCCTCGGCCACGGCGGCCGCCACGTCGCACAGGAAATCGAGATCGCTGCGCGTGGCGTCCTCGGCGGAGAACTCGACGTCGGGACAGAGCGCGACCGCCTGCCGCACGGCCGCCACCGCGCGCTCGACGCACTCCTGGCGCGAGATGCGGAGCTTCGCCGACAGGTGCAGATCCGAGGTGGCGAGGAACACGTGGATGCGCGGCCGCGCCGCGAACCGCACCGCCTCCCAGGCGGCGGTCACGTCTTCCGGCACCGCGCGTGCCAGCGCCGCGACAATCGGCTTGCGCACGGCGCGGGCGACCGCCGACACGCCTTCGAAGTCGGCGGCGGAGGCGATCGGAAAGCCCGCCTCGATGATGTCCACGCCGAGCCGTTCCAGCTGTCCGGCCAGACGGACCTTGTCGGCCGGGCTCATGCTGAAGCCGGGGGCCTGTTCGCCGTCACGCAACGTCGTGTCGAAGATCTGGATGGCCGGGCGGAGACGTGTTGCCATGCCCTTGATGGGACACGACTTCAGGCGATAAGTCAAGATGCTATAAAGTTTGAGTTTGATAAGTTTGGCTTGTATCGAACGCTTGTTCTTGCACGCTGATACAATGCGCCGTTATGGATATCCACCAGCTGGAGACGTTCCTGGCGGTCGTCGAAGAGGGCAGTTTCTCCGCCGCCGCCAAGTCGCTTGGCCGCACCCAGCCCGCGGTGAGCCAGGTGATCGGCCGGCTGGAAGACGAGCTGGGGCAGCGGCTGTTCGAGCGCCCCGCCAGGCGCGGCGGCATGACCGATGCCGGCAAGGCGCTCGTCGACTTCGCCCGGCGGCTGATCACGGTGCGTGAGCAGGCACGGGTGGCTCTCGAGGACGTCCGGGCACTGCGATCGGGGCGGCTCGCCGTGGCTGCCAACGAGCTGACCTGCCTCTACCTGTTGCCGGTGCTGGACCAGTTCCGGCGCCTCTATCCCGGAGTGTCCGTCACGGTGCAACGCTCCCTCGCCAGCCGCGTCCCGGCCAGCGTGCTGGACTACGCGGTGGATCTCGGGGTCACCACCTACCGGCCCGCCGAGCCGGGACTGCGGTCGATCGTGGTCTATCGCGACGAGCTGGTCTTCGTCGTGCCGCCGACGCACCCGCTGGCCCGGCGCGACGAGGTGAGTATCGGGATGCTCGGGTCGGAGTCGTTCGTGGCACACCACGTGGCCTCTCCCTATCGCGACCGGGTGGTGGCCGCGTTCCGGACCCATCGGGTCACCCTGCAGATGCCGGTCGAGATGCCGACCATCGATGCCATCAAGCGGTTCGTGGCCCTCGGCCACGGCGTCGCGCTGCTGCCGGCCATCAGCGTCCAGGATGAGCTGCGCCGCGGCGAGCTCGTCCGGGTGCCCGTGCCAGAGCTGTCGATGGAGCGAAAACTGCGGCTGGTCCAGCGCCGGGAGGGGGAGCCGTCCCACGCCGTGCGGGCCTTCCTGTCCGTGGTCGAGCACCACGCCACGACCGCCCAGGGCCCCTACTCGTTCGTCACCGAGTAAGTTCCGGAACGGGCGCACGGGGCGGTTCGTGGGCCGGCCGCCGGGAGTAGAATGGCGGCGCGGCAGAGGCCGCTCTCCGGAGGAATCATGATTCACACGAACGTGTCCCGGCGTCGTTTCGTTGGCGGCCTCGCAGCCACCCTTGGCTACATCGGCAGCCGCCCCAGCGCGGAAGTGTGGGCGCAGGGCGGTCCGGCCGCCATCGCCGCCCAGCGCGCCCGCGGTCCGATGTCGGAAGCCGACTACGACCGCATGATCAAGATCGGCAACAACGAGAACAACTGGGGCCCGCCCCAGTCGGTGATGTCGGCGATGAACCATGCCTGGAAGTACGTCGGCCGCTACGGCTATCCGGACGGCAACATCGTGCAGACCATCGCGGAGCATCACGGCGTGAAGCCGGAGAACGTCCTGCTCGGCGCCGGCTCGGGCGAGATCCTCGACGTCGTCGGCACGACGTTCCTGCTCGGCAACAAGAAGGTCGTCGGCGTCGATCCGTCATACGGGTCGGTCTACCAGCACGCGTCGGCCATCAAGGCCGAGGCGATCAAGCTGCCGCTCACGAAGGACTACCGTCAGGACATGGGTTCGCTCATCGAGGCGACCAACAAGAACGCCGCCGACGTCGGCTTCGTGTATCTCTGCAATCCCAACAATCCGACCGGTGTCGTCGTGACGGCGAAGGAAGTCAAGCAGCTCCTCGACGGCATTCCGAAGGACATGCCGGTCCTGGTCGACGAGGCCTACCACCACTTCGTCGACGATCCGGCCTACGGCACGGCGATTCCCTACGTGCTCGAGGGCCGCCCGGTGATTGTCGCGCGCACGTTCTCGAAGATCGTCGGCCTGGCCGCGATGCGGCTCGGCTACGCCATCGCGCCGAAGGAAGTCGTGCAGCGGATGCGGCCGTTCAGCATCGGCAGCATCAACGTGCTGGTCAAGCACGGCGGCGCCGCGGCGCTCAACGATCCGGCCGCCCAGGAGAAGACCAAGCGCATGACCATCGCGGTGCGCAAGAAGACGGTTGGCGATCTCACGGCCTACGGCTACGACGTGATTCCGTCGGAGACCAACTTCTTCATGGTGCACACCGGCCGCCAGGTGCAGGGCGTGATTCAGGAGTTCCGCGACAAGGGCATCCTCGTGGGCCGGCCGTTCCCGCCGATGCTGGAACACCTGCGCGTCTCGATCGGCACCGAGGACGACATGGCGAAGTTCACCACCGCCTTCAAGCAGATCTTCCCGGCCCGCACCGCCACCGCGGCAGCGCGCGGCTGACCCCGGACGGCGCCGCCGTCCCCGATCAGGAACTTCACGAGCACCAGCGACGCCGCTGGTGCTCGTGGTGTTTTGGGCTGGAGCCCACAGGGCCCGCCGTCGTCCGAGGAGTGTGGCATGCGTGGACCCGTGGCTCTAATGTGTGCGCTGTCGTTCGTGTTCCTCGCGGCGCCACGCGCGCAGCGGCCGGACGCCGGACCGGCAGCGGTCGCCCCGGAACTGCTGACCGAGCTGACCTGGCGCAACATCGGACCGCACCGCGCCAGCCGCACGCGGGCGATCACGGGGGTGGTGCAGGAGCCGCACACCTTCTACATCGGCGTCTCGAACGGGGGTGTCTGGAAGACCGACCGATGCCGGCCGCACCTGGATGCCGATCTTCGACGCCGAGAGCACCGGTTCGACCGGCGCCCTCGCGGTGGCGCCGTCCGATCCGCGCGTGCTCTACCTCGGGACCGGCGAAGCGCACCAGCGTCCGGACCTGTCGGTGGGGAACGGCATCTACGTGTCCGCCGATGCCGGCCGCAGCTGGTCCCATCTGCCGCAGTTGCGGGACACCCAGCAGATCGCCGCCATCGTCGTCGATCCACGTGACCCGCGGCGCCTCTTCGTGGCCGCGCTCGGCCATCCCTATGGCCCCAATGACGAGCGCGGTGTGTTCCGCTCGCGCGACGGCGGCCAGACGTTCGAGCGCGTGCTGTTCGTGAACGAGGACACTGGCGCCGCCGACGTGACCCTGGATCCCGCGAACCCCGACGTGCTCTACGCGTCGTTGTGGCAGGCGCGGCAGGGGCCGTGGGAGAACGGCGACTTTCGCGGCGCCGGCACCGGCCTCTACAAATCCAGCGACGGCGGCACTACGTGGCGGCCACTCACCAAGGGGCTGCCGAGCTGGGAGGACGGCCGCCTCGGCCGCATCGGCGTGACCGTGGCACCGACCCTCTCGTCACGCCTCTACGCGGTGGTCGAAGCGCGGCAGGGCGAGGGCATCTACCGGTCGGATGACGCCGGCGAGAGCTGGTCCCGTGTCAACAGCGACCCGCGCGTCACGGCACGGCCGTCCGACGCGGCCGACATCCAGGTACATCCGACCCAACCGGATGTCGTCTTCGTGCCGACCATCGTGGCCTGGAAGTCAGTGGACGGAGGACGCACCTTCACCGCGTTCCGCGGGGCGCCGGGGGGCGACGACTACCAGGACCTGTGGATCAATCCGACCAACCCCGACGTCATGGCCATGTCGTCCGATCAGGGCGCCATCATCTCGTTGAACGGCGGCGAGACGTGGAGCAGCTGGTACAACCAGCCCACCGCCGCCTTCTATCACGTCTCCACCGACAACGCCTTCCCCTACCGGGTGTGCGGCGGGCAGCAGGAGAGCGGATCGGCGTGCGTCGCCAGCCGCGGCGACGACGGCCAGATCACCTTCCGCGAATGGCACCCGGTCGGCGTCGAGGAGTACGGCTACGTGGCGCCGGATCCGCTCAACCCCGACATCGTCTACGGCGGCAAGGTCAGCCGCTACGACCGCCGGACCGGCCAGGTGCAGCAGGTGGGGCCGCGGCCGCTCGGCGGCGGCGACTACCGCGTCGTGCGGACGATGCCGCTGCTGTTCTCGCCGCTCGATCCGCGCAAGCTCTACTTCGCCTCGAACGTGCTGTGGCAGACCGTCGACGGCGGACAGCAGTGGACCGCCATCAGCCCCGACCTGACGCGTGAACGATGGGACGTGCCGGCCAGCGTCGGCGTCTACCGCGGCTCCCCGGAGGCGACGCCGACCCGCCGCGGCGTCATCTACACGGTGGCGCCGTCGCCCGTCGATGCGACGACGATCTGGGTCGGCACCGATGACGGGCTGGTGCAGGTGACCCGCGACGGCGGAGCGCGCTGGACGGACGTGACGCCGCCGGCCCTCGGGCCGTGGTGGAAGGTCTCGCTCATGGACGCCTCGCACTTCGACGCCCAGACGGCTTACGCCGCCGTCAATACCATCCGGCTCGACGATCTGCGCCCGCACATCTTCCGCACGCGTGACGGCGGCCGGACCTGGACCGAGATCGTCACCGGCCTGCCCGTCGGCGCTGTCATCAACGTGGTGCGCGAGGACCCCCGGCAGCGCGGCTTGCTCTTCGCCGGGTCCGAACAGGCGGTCCATGTCTCGTTCGATGACGGCGACCACTGGCAGTCGCTGCGCGTCAACATGCCGGCTACCTCGATTCGCGACCTCGTCATCAAGGACGACGACCTCGTCGCCGGGACGCACGGGCGGTCGTTCTGGATCCTCGACGACATCACGCCGCTCCGGCAGATCGCCGCCGGCGCCCTCGAGCGCGGCACGCACCTCCTGACGCCACAGGCGGCGTGGCGGTGGCGCTTCAACACCAGCACCGACACGCCCCTGCCGCCCGATGAACCGGCAGGGCAGAATCCCGCTGACGGCGCGCTCATCCACTACCGGTTGTCGCAAGCCGCCACCGACGTCGCCCTCGAGGTGCTCGACGCCAGCGGCGCCGTCGTGCGCCGCTACACCAACCGCGACGCCGTCCCGCCGTTCGTCGAGGGGCGCAACACGCCGGACTACTGGCTGCGCCGCGAACCGGTGCTGACGGCGGCGCCCGGTCTGCACCGCTTCGTCTGGGATCTCCGCCACGAGGCGCCGGCGGTGGCCTCGTTCACCTATCCGATTGCCGCCGTCGCCGGCGCGACGCCACGGGTGCCGCGCGGCACCGTCGTGCCGCCCGGCCGCTACACGGTGCGGCTCACCGTCGACGGCGCCGGGCACACCGCGCCCCTCGTCGTGCGGATGGACCCGCGCGTGCAGACGTCAGTGGCCGGCCTGGCGGCGCAGTACGCAACCGCACGGGCGATCGACGCCGGTCTGACCAGGGTGGCGACGGCCCTCGGCGAGGTGCGGGCGGCAGTCGCGGCGGGCGGCGCCCGGGCGGCCCTGGCGCGATCGACCGAGACGGCCTTGAGCCGTGCCCAGAGCCAGGCGACGCGGGTGCGAGGGCTGATCGATGCCGCGGATGTGGCGCCGACACCGCAGATGCTGGAGGCGTGGAAGGAGACGGCCGCGGCGATCGAGACGGCGCTGGCGGCCTGGGGCGGGGGACGCTGACCGGGAAGTGAGGGGTCGACGGCCCGGCGGGCCGCCGACCGCGCACTCTACTGCATCGCGCCGGGGACCGGCGCCGGGAACCCAGGCGAGGCCGGCATCGGCCCCATGAGCTGCGCCAGAACGTCCTGCTTGACCGCGATCGACAGGCCCGTCTTGGCCTTGGCCATGTAGGCGCTGAAGAAGCGATCGCGACGCTGGTTCACGAGTTCGTCCCGCAGGGCGTCGCGGCCGTCGGCGATCTGCTGCTCGGTCACGTCGGCACGCTCGACCAGCTTCGCGATGACCGCGCCGGTCGAGATCGTGATGGCGTCGGTGACGCCACTGGGCGCCAGGCCGAAGACGGCCTTCTCGACCTCGGCGTTGACGCCGATGTCGGGCAGCGCCGCGCCGCGGGCGACCAGTTCGGTGGTCTTGGCCTCGAAGCCCGCCTTCTTGGCGGCCGCCGTGAAGTCGGGTGCCTTCTTCAGATCGGCGGCAATCGCGGCGGCACGCGTCTTCATGAGCTGCTCGGCCTTTTCCTGCACGACGTCCTCGCGCACGCGGGCCGTCACTTCGCTGAGCGCCGGCAGGTAGGAGTCCTGCGTGCCGGCGGGCGTGGCGAACACCCAGCCGCTCGACACGCGCAGGGCAGGGGTGACCTCGCCGTCCTTCATGGTGAACGCGCGCGCCGCCAGGTCCGGCGCCGCGCCGATCTCGCCGATCGGTTCGTCGCGCAGGAACAGCGGCGACTCGACGACCGTGAGGCCGCGCTCCGTTGCCACCTTCTGCAGATCGGCGGGCGACGTGATCGAGGCCTCCATGGCCTTGGCGATCTCCTCGGCCTGCTGCTGCGCCTTCTGCCACTTGAGCTGATCGACGATCTCGGGCTTCACCTCGGCCAGCGGACGCGACGTCTCGGCCTGACTGTCGACGACCTTGATGATGTGGAAGCCGAAGGTCGTCTTCACGAGGTCGCTGACCTGACCGGGCTTCAGCGTGAAGGCCGCCTGCTCGAACTCCGGCACCATCTGGCCGCGGCCGAAGTAGTTGAGGTCGCCGCCGTTGACGGCCGAGCCCTCGTCCTCCGAGTTCGCCTTGGCGAGCGCGGCGAAATCAGCGCCCGGCGCCTTGGCCTGCGCCAGCAGGGCCTCGGCCTGGGCACGCACCGCCGCCTCGTCCTTGCCCTCGGTCTTCAGCAGGATGTGGCTGGCGCGCACGCGCCCTTCGGTCGTGTACTGCGCCTTGTTCTGGTTGTAGAACGCCTCGACATCGGCATCCGGCACCTGAACGCTCTCGCGCACCTTGTCGACCGCGAGCAGGGCGTACTTGACCTTGCGCTTCTCGCCGATGCGGTAGCTTTCCTTGTTGGCCTCGAAACGCTTCTGGAGGTCGGCATCGGACACCGTGACCTGACTGCGGAAGGCCTCGGCGGTGAGCGGCACCAGCTCGAGCTTGACCTTCTCGTTGCGCTGGCGGAACTCCTGGGCGACGTCGTCGTCGCTCACCGACATCCAGCCGGTCACCGAGGTGCGCAGCTTCTCGGCCAGAATGGCCTGCCGCAGCTGCTCCTCGAAATCCCGGGTGGTCAACGGCGGCGTCTGCATCGAGAGCAGCTGACGGTAGCGCGTCTCGCCGATGAACCGGCCGTTCTCGACGAACGCCGGCAGCGAGAGAATGCGCTGGCGCACCTCGATGTCGCTGACCGAGAGGTCCTGCTTCCGGGCCTCGGCCACCATCGCCTGCTCGTCGACCAGCGACTGCAGGATCTGCTGGTCGATGCCGAGCTGCCTGAGCATCTGCTCGTTGATCTGCCCGCCGTAGGCGTTCCGGTACTGCTGGAGCTGCGCGTTGTAGCGCCGTTGGAACTCCGCGACGGTGATGCTCTGGCCCTCCACCTCGGCCAGCACGACGTCCGGCGCGAGGCCCGCCGTGGTGACGTTGTTACTGGGCACGAAGAAGAAGGCGAACGGAATGATGAGGAGGGCCAGGCTCCATTTGAGCCAGCCACGGTGTCGCCGCATCCAGTCGAGAGAGGTCATGATAGGTTCCTTGAACCTTGCATCCTAACAAGGTTGCGCGCCGATTCCCACACCCCGTCGCACGACCCCGATTCAACCGCTGGAAATCCGGCCCGGCCGGCGCGGGCGCTGTGGTATAGTCGGCTACTGACCACAGTGCCGGAACGGGCCGAATTCGACCCAGACTCCCCCAGTCTCGGCTGAAGCCAATGCCACCTTCAGCAGCCGCCCGCACCGACCTCGCGACCCGTCTCCGCCAGTCGCAGCGCAGTCTCAAGACGCGGCTGGCCCGACCCGATGTCCAACTCGCGCTCATGCGGTCCGCGCACGAGACGCTCGACCCGGAAGAAATCGGTGAGCTCATCGTGACCAGTGCGGCCCAGTGGCTGCGGGCGCCCGCCCTGGCGGTCTACGCCGTGGACATGGACGGACAGATCGGCCTGATGGCCTCGCGCGGCATGTCGGCGGCGCTCTCGGCGCCGGCCGCCGCCGTCAGCCGGTGGGTGCTCTCGCACGGGCGCGAGTTCGCCAGCCAGGACCTGCACCACGATCTGCGGGTACGCGGCGCCGCCGGCGCCTCCTTCGCCGTGCCGCTGCGCTGCCGCGGCCGCGTCGTGGCGGCGCTCGTGGCGGTCGAGCGCGCCGTGTCGAAGAGCGAACCACGCCTGGCGCAGGGCACGGCCGATGCCCTGGCCGATATCCTCGAAGGGCCGGCCCTGGCCCTCGACAACGCCCTCGCCATCCGGCGCGCCGAGGCCCTCTCGGTCACCGATGACCTCACGCAGTTGTACAATTCGCGCTACCTGAATCAGGTACTGCGCCGCGAGTCGAAACGCGCCTCGCGGAGCGGGCGCTCGCTCTCGCTGCTCTTCATCGACCTCGACGGCTTCAAGCGCGTCAACGACTCGTTCGGCCATCTGGCCGGCAGCCGTGCGCTGGTCGAAGCGGCCGGGGTCATCCGTGGCTCGGCGCGGGAAACCGACGTGGTGGCACGCTTCGGCGGCGACGAGTTCGCGATCGTGCTGCCGGAGACCGGGTCGGAAGGGGCGCTCGGCGTCGCCGATCGCGTGCGCGAGCGGGTCCGGGATTTCGTCTTCCTGGCCGCCGACGGACTCGACGTGCGTCTCACCGTGTCGGTGGGTGTCGCCACGCTGCCGGACGCAGCCAGCTCGGCCGAGGAGCTCGTGCGAGCGGCCGACGTCGCCATGTATCGCATCAAGGAATCGGGGAAGGACGGCGTCGCCGTCGCCAACCCCTAGTCAGGAGTTTAGGTGGGACTTGGCTCGCTGTTCTCGGCGTTTTCGACCGATCTGGCCATCGATCTGGGCACGGCCAACACCTGCGTCTATGCCAAGGGCAAGGGCATCGTGGTCAACGAGCCCTCGATCGTGGCCGTCAACAAGCTGAACGGCCGGGTCGAGGCGGTCGGGCGCGAGGCCAAGGAGATGCTGGGCCGCACGCCCGGCAACATCGTGGCCATCAAGCCGATGAAGGACGGCGTCATCGCCGACTTCGACGTCACCGAGAAGATGCTGACGTACTTCATCAAGAAGGCGCACAACGGGACCGTCTGGGTCCGTCCGCGCATCGTCATCGGCGTCCCGTCGGAGATCACGCAGGTCGAGAAGCGCGCGGTCAAGGACAGCGCCTACCGGGCCAAGGCCAGCGAGGTGCACCTCGTCGAGGAAGCGATGGCCGCGGCGATCGGCGCCGGCCTGCCGATCGAGGAGCCGTCGGGCAACATGGTGGTCGACATCGGCGGCGGCACGACCGACATCGCGGTCATCTCGCTGGCCGGCATCGTCTACAGCAAGGCCGTCCGCGTGGCTGGCAACGAGATGGATGAGGCGATCATCCACTACATCAAGAAGGCCTACAACCTGCTGATCGGCGAGCGCACGGCCGAGGCCATCAAGATCGAGGTCGGCTCGGCCTTCCCGCTCGAAGAGAGCACGACCATGGAGATCAAGGGCCGCCATCTCATCGAGGGCGTGCCCAAGACCATCACCATCAGCGACGAGGAGATCCGCCTCGCGCTGGCCGAGACGGTCAACGTCATCGTCGATGCCGTCCGCGTCGCGCTCGAGCGCACGCCGCCGGAGCTGTCGGCCGACATCGTCGATCGGGGCATCGTGCTCACCGGCGGCGGCTCGATGCTGAAGAACCTCGACAAGCGCCTGCGCGAAGAGACCGGCCTGCCGGTGACCAACGCGGAGGATCCGCTGTCGTCGGTCGTGCTCGGCGCCGGCAAGATGCTCTCGAACTTCGATCTCCTCAGGAAGATCGCCATCGACTGACCGGCGGCGGCGCCGCCGGGCGGCTAGCGGCTAGCGGCTAGCGGCTCGGGGAGGCACTCCGCCGGCTTTTGGCCGTCACCAAATGGCACTTGCCGACATCGGTCAGCGTCCGGGTCTCCTGCTCGTGATGGCGGTGTCGCTGCACGTCGGCCTCATCTCCCTGCAGGTCACGACCGGCGGCGGCCGCACCGTGTTCCACACCGTGGTGTTCGGGGGCTTCTCCGAAGCGCAACGCGGCGCGTCGACCGTCGTCGGCGGCGGGCTCAGCGTGTGGGACAACTACTTCGCGCTGCGCGACGTGCGGGCCGAGAACGAGGCGCTGCGGGCCGAGATGAACTCCCTGCAGGTGGAGCTCCAGGCCGAGCGGGCCCGCGCCGAACGCGCCGACGCCTACCGCAGCCTGCTGCAGCTCCGGGCCCGCGTGCCTCTCGAGACGACCGGCGCCGAGATCATCGCCGCCGGGGTCAGCCCCGAATTCCGCACCGTGACCATCGACAAGGGCGGATCGGACGGCGTCGTCGCCGACCAGGCGGTGGTGGCACCGGCCGGCGTCGTCGGCCGCGTCACGCAGCCGGGCGCCCGGGCCGCGCTGGTGCAGCTCATCATCGACCGCAACGCGGCGGCCGGTGCCCTGGTCGAGCGGACGCGCATTCAGGGCATCGTCGTCGGCGTCGGTGACGGCACGCTGCGCATGGACTTCGCGCCGACCACCGGCGACGTCGTGACGGGCGACGTCATCGTCACCTCGGGCATCGACGGCATCTACCCGGAGGGCTTCGTCCTCGGCACCGTCACCAGGGTGGCGCGCGGCGACGGGCTCTACCACGACATCGCGGTCCAGCCGGCCGTCGACTTCTCGCGGCTCGAGGATGTGCTCGTCGTGCTGCAGCGGCAGCCACAGCCGTCCGCCGCGGAGCCGAAGTGAGGAGCCTGGCGACCCTCGCCGCCCTGGCCCTGGCCGTCGTCGCCCAGTCGACGCTGCGCGGGCTCGAGTGGCGGGGCGTCCCGACGGTCGATCTGGTGCTCGTGGTCGTCGTCTACATCGCCCTGACCGGCGGCCCGGTCGCCGGCCTGGCCGCCGGCACCGCGGGAGGATTGGTGCAAGACGCCCTGTCCTCCGGTATCCTCGGCATGGGGGGACTGGCCAAGACGGTCGTTGGCTTTCTGGCCGGTCGGTTCGGCACGCAGTTCATCGTGACCGGCACCCTGCCGCGGTTGCTCACCTTCGCGGTGGCCACCGCGGTGCACGCCGTGCTGTTCATTGGAGCGTATTCTTTGCTCGGATTGCGGAGCTTTCCCGACCCGTTCGCCGCCGTGGCCGTCCAGGCGGTGGGCAACGGCATTGCCGGCGTCGTCGGTTTCAAGCTGAGCGAGTGGCTGCCTCGCGCCATCGAGCGGCGCCGCGCCGGCCGCGGCATGCGGGTGTCGCGGTGAGCGCGCAGCGAACGGCCGGAGGCGCCTGAGCCATGCGCATCGGGGCCATGGGCGCCGTCGAGGACCGCCGCCGCATGCAGACGCGCATCGTCGCGCTGCGTGTCGGCATGACGGTGGTCTTCGTCCTCCTGCTCGGCAGCTTCTGGTTCTTCCAGGTCTTCCAGCACGCCAAGTTCCGCGAGATGGCGGAGAACAACCACCAGCGGACGCTGCCGTTGCGCGCGCCGCGGGGCGTGATGTTCGACCGGCATGGCGAGGTGCTCGTCGAGAACCGCGCCTCGTTCAACATCTCGATCATGCGCGAGCACACGAGCGACCTCGCGCGCACCGTGCGCATCCTCTCGACCGTGACCGGCGTGGACGAGGCCGAGATGCACGAGGCGGTGGAACGGCATCGTCGCGAGCCGGCTTACCGGCCGATCGTCGTGGTGCGGGATGCCACCCTGGCCCAGGTGGCGGCCGTGACCGCCCGCCGCCTCGACTTCGAGCTGCCGGATGTCGTGGTGCAGCAGGTGCCGACGCGCAAGTATCCGGCCGCCTCGCTCGGCGCCCATCTGCTCGGCTACGTCGGCGAGGCCAGCGAGCAGCAGGTCAACGACGGCAGCATCGCGACCGGCACCGTGATCGGGCAATCGGGACTCGAGCGCACCTACAACGACGTGCTGATGGGCGAGGATGGCGCCCGGCGCGTCGTCGTCAACAGCGTCGGCCGCGAGATCCGCACCCTCGACGAGGAGCCGCCCACCGAGGGCCGGCGCGTGCAGCTGACGCTCGATGCCTCGATGCAGCGGGCCGCCGAAGAGGGCTTCAAGCGCACCGGCTACTGGGGATCGGCGGTCGTCCTCGACCCGCGCTCGGGCGACGTGCTCACGCTCGTCAGCCTCCCGGCCTACGACCCCAACGCTTTTGCCTCCGGCATCGATCGCACGACCTGGGCCGCGCTCAACAGCGACGCCCTGCGGCCGCTGCAGAACCGCGCCATCCAGGGCCGCTACTCGCCGGGCTCGACCTTCAAGGTGGTGGTGGCCACGGCCGGACTCGAGGAAGGCGCCATCACGCCGGAGACCAAGGTCTTCTGCGCCGGCGGCGGGGTCTTCTACGGCCGCTTCTTCCAGTGCCTCGGACGTCACGGCTGGATGGACGTCCGCCATGCGCTCGAGAAGTCGTGCAACACCTTCTTCTACACGGTCGGCAATCAGCTCGGGGTCGACAAGATCCACGCCTGGTCTGAGAAGCTCGGCCTGGCGACCAAGTCGGGCGTCGACCTGCCGAACGAGGTCGAGAGCATCGTCCCGTCGACCGAGTGGAAGAAGCGGCGCACCGGCGAGCGCTGGTATCCGGGTGAGACGATCTCGGTGGCGATCGGCCAGGGCCAGGTGTCGGTCACCCCGATGTCGATGGCGGTGATGATGGCCTCGGTGGCCCAGGGAGCGCGGGTCATCCCCCGTCTCGTGACCGCCACCTCGAACGGCGGCGAGTGGACGCCGGTGCCGCCACCAACCGCCGCGGCGCCGGTCACCCTCGCGCCAGAGACGGTATCGGCCGTCCACGACGGCCTGTGGATGGCCGTCAACGGCGCCGGCACGGCGGGACGCGCCAGAATCGCCGGCCGGGACGTGGCGGGGAAGACCGGCACCGCCCAGGTCATCTCCCTGCAGGGGCGTCTGCGGGCGCGCGGCAGCGGCAAGGATCTGCGCGACCACGGCTGGTTCGTGTTCATGGTGCCCAAGGACAACCCGGAACTGGCCGGGGTGATCTTCGCCGAGCACTCGGACCACGGCTATCTCGCGGCGCCGATCGCGCGCCACATCATCGAAACCTACTACGCGCGGAAGGAAGGGCGGCCGCTGCCCGTCATGCCCGCCGTGCCCGGAACTCCCGGCTACACGCCGCCCCCGCCGCCGACCCGCCCTGCCGCGGCGGCGGTTGGTGGCGACGGCGACGCCGGGCAGCGCTGACCGTGTTCGAGCGCCGCCTCTCCACGCACCTCGACTGGTCGCTCCTCGGGGCCGTGCTGACGATCGCCGTCATCGGCGTCGTCATGATCTACAGCGCGACCGGCGGCGCCAGCCGCGAGTACTCCACCCAGATCTATGCTCTCGTGCTCGGCCTGGGCGCGATGGTGGCGTGCCTGGTCATCGACTACCGGACGCTCATCGACAAGGCGCACTGGATCTACCTGGCGCTCCTGCTGGCCCTGCTCGCCGTGCTGATGTTCGGGGTCGTGCGCGGCGGATCGCGCCGCTGGCTGGATCTCGGAGTCTTCAACCTGCAGCCGTCGGAGTTCGCCAAGGCGGGCCTGGCGCTCATCCTCGCCAAGCTCCTCGGGGACGTCCGCCGCAGTGCGCCCTCGACACAGGACCTGTTCCTGGCGGCCGCGCTCACGGCTGGCCCCCTGCTGCTCATCGCCAACGAGCCCGACCTCGGGACCGCCGTGACGCTCCTGCCGATCGTCGGCATCGTCGTCTTCGCCGCCGGCCTGCCGGTGCGCTACCTGGGCATTGCCGCGCTGGTTGCCGTGGTGCTGGCGCCGCCCACCTGGATGTTCGCGCTCCAGGACTACCAGAAGGAACGCATCTCCACGTTCCTGGATCCCGAGCAGGACGCCCGCGGCTCCGGCTACCAGCAGATTCAGGCCCGCATCACGGTCGGCTCGGGCGGTGTCACCGGCAAGGGCTTCATGAAGGGCACGCAGGGACAGCTGCGCTTCCTGCCGGTGGCGCACAACGACTTCATTTTCTCGGTGCTGGCCGAGGAACAGGGCTTCGCCGGCGTCGTGGTGGCGCTCGGGCTCTACTTCTTCGTCATCACCCGCTCGCTCGATGCCGCCCGGCTGTCGAAGGACCGGGCCGGCGCCTATCTCGTGCTGGGCGTCCTTGCCAGCTTCGTCTTCCAGGTCATCTACAACATCACCATGTCGGCGGGTCTCGCGCCGGTCAAGGGACTCACGCTGCCGCTGCTCAGCTACGGCGGATCCTCCATGATCGCGACGCTGGCCGGCTTCGGCCTCATCCTCAACGTGCGGATGCGGCGGTTCACGAATTGAGAGTGGCATGAACAAGGAAATGATCATCTCGACCAACGGCCACGAGACGCGGGTGGCCATCCTCGAAGACGACCTGCTGGCCGAGGTCTTCGTCGAACGCGAACGCAATCGCGGCGTGGTCGGCAACG
Source organism: uncultured Acidobacteriota bacterium (assembly GCA_963807405.1). Lineage (GTDB taxonomy): Bacteria > Acidobacteriota > Vicinamibacteria > Vicinamibacterales > UBA2999 > CADEFD01. Next base: position 247,202 of record CAWEBU010000006.1, read on the forward strand.
TCTACAAGGGCCGCGTGTCGAAAGTGCTGCCGGGCATGCAGTCGGCGTTCGTCGACCTCGGCCTCGAGCGCGATGGCTTCCTCTACGTGGCCGACGTCGTCAACACGATGGAGGAGTTCGAGCGCCTGAGCGGCGACGACGAGGAGGACGAACCGGCCCCGCCGGCCGTGGCGGAAGCCGTCGGCAGCGGCGCCGCCGAGGTGGTGGCCGGCGCCCCGGCGCCGGCCCAGCCGCAGAGCGGCGGACGGGGCGGCCGTGGCCGCGGCGGCCGCGACCGCGGCGGCGATCGGGAGAAGGGGCCGGAGCCGAAGATCGAGGACCTGGTCAAGGAGGGGCAGGACATCATCGTGCAGGTGGCCAAGGAGCCGCTCGGCACCAAGGGCGCCCGCCTCACCTCGCACGTCACCATGCCCGGCCGCTTCCTCGTCTTCATGCCGACGGTCGACCATGTCGGCGTCTCGCGCAAGATCGCCACGCGCGAGGAGCGCAACCGCCTGCGCGGCATCGTCAAGGAGTTCCGCGAGCAGCACCATTTCGGCGGCGGCGTCATCATCCGCACGGCCGCCGAGGGCAAGCCGAAAGAGGACATCGTCTCCGACCTGCAGTACTTCCACCGTGTCTGGACCGAGATGCGGCAGAAGTCGGACTCGAGCCGGGCGCCGGCCGTCGTCTTCCGCGAAGCCAGCCTGGTCGCCAAGCTGCTGCGGGACCTCCTGACCGACGACTACATCGCCATCCGCATCGACGACGCGCGCGAGCACCAGCGCATCGTCGAGCTCCTCGACCGCATCATGCCGGGCATGTCGGCGCGCGTGAAGCTCCACGACAAGCCGTACCCGATCTTCGAGGAATACGGCGTCCAGGCCGAGCTCGACAAGGCGCTGAAGAGCAAGGTGTGGTTGAAGTCGGGCGGCTCGATCGTCATCAACCAGACCGAGGCGCTGGTCGCCATCGACGTCAACACCGGGCGCTACGTCGGCAAGAAGACCACCGGGCGTCTCGAGGACACGATCATCAAGACCAACCTCGAGGCGGCCAAGGAGATCGTGCGGCAGATGCGGCTGCGCGATCTCGGCGGCATCATCGTGCTCGACTTCATCGACATGGAGGAGAAGAAGAACCGCCAGCGGGTGTTCCAGGTGGTCGAGCAGGAACTGCGGCGCGACCGCTCGCCCTCGAAGGCGCTGCAGGTCTCGGACTTCGGCCTCGTCATCGTGACCAGGAAGCGTGTCAAGCAGAGCCTCGAGCGCACGCTGACCGAGCCGTGCCCGTACTGCTCGGGCACCGGCACCATCAAGTCGAGCTCGACGGTCTGCTACGAGATCCTGACCGAGGTGAAGAAGGTCGGCCCGGACCTCGACGGACTGGGCGTCCTGCTGCGCGTCAATCCCGACATCGCCCGCGCCCTCAAGGACGAGGAGCGCGGCGTGGTCCGCGACCTCAAGCAGATGCTCGGCAAGGACGTCATCGTGAAGGCCGACGTCCAGCTCCATCACGAGCAGTTCGACGTGATGTCGATCGGCGGCTAGGAGCCGGGGTCCCGGACGCGGATCCCGGGACCAGCGCCTCCGCGGACGCGCCGGGACGAAGAAAGGGCCGGCTGGGAGTCCAGCCGGCCCTTCGTCTGTCTGCCTGGACCCGGGCCCCGAGACCCGAGCCCCGGCCGCTAGAAGCGCAACCCGAACGACATCAGGAAGGTGCGTGCGTAGAGCGACGTGCCGCCGGGGGTCATCGTCGCGCGCGGGTAGTCGGCCTGCGAGCGGGCGGTGCCGAAGTTGCTCCCCTTCACGTAGCCGGTGCGCAGGCCGTCGGCGTCGAGCGCACTGGCCGCGTCGGGCGTCACCGCGGTGTTGAAGCCCACGAGCGGCTGGTTGTTGAAGACGTTGTAGAACTCGAGCTTCAGCCACGGGCGCGCGGTCTTCCAGACCGGGATCTGGTAGAGGAACGCGAGGTCGACCTGGTGCGAGGCCTCGAAGGACTCGGAGCCGCGGTCGTCGAAGTAGAGCGTCTGCGCCTGACCGGAGGCTCGGGCGTAGCCGGGGTTGCGAGCCAACTGGACCGCCGACAGCGGCTGACCGGTGGCCGCGAGGCTGTAGGTCTGCGCCGAGTTGAAGCGATAGCTGGCCGACGAGTCGAGCGACCCGAGGCGGCCCAGCTGCAGGCCGTAGGTGGTCCAGGCGCGCACCTTGTGGCGCTGGTAGTCGTTGAAGCGCCCGAGCGCGTTCTGCCGATCCCAGTCGCCGCCGTAGACCTCGGGGTAGTCGCCGATGGCAGACGACGAGCCGGGCTGGTTGGTGCCCTCACCCTCGAAGTTGCCGTTGTTGCGCAGCTGCAGCGTCCAGTGCGAGTCGACCGTCCAGTTCGACTTCAGCCGGTAGTTGCCCTGGAACACCAGCGCCTGGTACTCACGCACCGGCGTGTCGGTGTTGCGCCAGAACGTCTTGTCGAAGGTGCCGAAGTTGATGCCGTTCTTGACGATCATGACCTTGCCGCTGGCCGACGGGTCGTCGAGGAAGTCCTCGATGAAGCCGCTGACCGAGCGCCACTGATAGGTGGCCTTGACCGAGCCGCGGTCGTTGATCTGGTGGCCGAGCGCCGCGCTGAACTCGTCGGTCGTCGGCGAGCGCAGGCCGTCATCGAAGAACACCGTCTCGAGCGGGAAGGAGCCGCCGATGACCGCGTAGTTCGCCAGGTCGAAGCCGGGGGCGTAGTTCGCGCCCTGGCCGGCGGGCCCGCGGTATTCGAGCACCAGCAGGTCCGGCGTGCCGACGGCGGTGTTGCGGCCGATCTGCGCTTCGCTGTACTTGCCGGCGTAGCGGGCATACGAGGCCTGGAGGATGGTGCGGCCCTGCCCGGTGACGTCGTAGCTGGCGCCGAGGCGCGGCACCCACGTGGTGGTGTCGACGCCGACGATGCCGCCGGTCGCTTCGCTGCGGACGAACTCGCCGCGCACGCCGAGGTCGAAGCGTGATGCGCGAGTTCAGCACCCAGCGGTCGTGGGCGAACACCGACTGGGTCGTGATGTCGAGCTCGGCGCCGCGGGTGGCCTCCCAGCTCTGGATGCGCGACAGGCCCGGCGTGAACACCGGAATCGGCTTCTGGTTGCCATCGAGCGCCGGCGTGGTGCCGTTCAGCAGGTAGTCGGTCTGGAACACGTAGTTGGTCGAGCTCTGCGAGTTGCCGCCGATGCGGGTCGTACGGAAGTTCTCGTAGCCGACCTTGATGTCGTGCGAGCCGACCGTCGGCGAGGTCAGGAAGTAGTTCAGCGAGCCGGTGACCTGGCGGTTGTTCCGGTTCTCCGGGTCAGTCGCGTCGAAGTAGGGCGAGTTGTAGTGCAGCGTCGCCGGGCACGCCCGAGGTGAAGCCGCGGGTCAGGAATGGCGAGTCGAGGATGTTGGTGCTGGTGCCGCCCGAGCCGTCGAAGGCGAACTTGCGGCGCGAGACCTGGGCCGTGGCGAACAGCTTGTCGCTGAGCACGCCGCGCCAGCTGCCGACGACCAGGTTGTTCGGCAGCGTGCGGTTGACGATCGTCGACGGGTCGATCGAGAAGCCGAACGACGGCTGCACCTGCTCGGTCTGGTTCGCGGATGAACTGCGCCTGCAACGTCTGGCTCGAGAACAGCGTGCCGGTGCCCTTGATCTCGAAGCGGTCGTTCTTGGCGGTGTTGCTGTTGGCGATGCCGGTCTGCTGGAACGGCGCCGGGGTGGTCGTCGACTGGCGACGGCCGGCGTGGAAGAACCACAGGCGGTCGCGCAGCACCGGGCCGCCGAGCGTCCACTCCTGGATGTTCTGGACGTCGCCCGTGCGCTCGAGGTTGCGGCTCTTCTCGAACGGCGTCTGCGTCGTCCACGACGGCTTGTACTGATTGTTGCGGAAGCTGCCCGCGAAACGGTTGCTGCCGCTCTTGGTGATCGCCTGCACGACGCCGCCGCCGAAGCGGCCGTACTCGGCGGAGATGCCCGAGGTCAGCACCTGCACCTCCTCGATGGCGTCCTCGATGAACAGGTTGTTGGCGGTGCCGAACAGGTTGTCGGCGACGTCCACGCCGTCGACCAGGAACTGGTTGTCGTAGGCGAAGCCGCCGCCGATCGTGACCTGGCCGGCGTTCGGCGTGTTGTCGGTGAGGCCGGGCGCCAGTTCCGCCACGCCCTGAATGGTGCGCGGCGAGGCCAGCTTGTCGATCATCTCACCGCGGTAGTTGGCGCCCGTGCTGACGGCGGTGACCACCGACGGCGTGGCCGAGACGACCGTCACGATCTCCGTCAGCGAGTCGAGCTGCATCTGGGCGTCGACGCGCGCCGTCAGTCCGAGATCGACGCGCTGGCGCTGCTCGATCGTCTTCATGCCGGCGAGCTCGATGCGCACGACGTACTCGCCCGAAGGCAGCAGCGGAATGGTGAAGTTGCCGTTGCCGTCGGTGGTGGTCGAGCGGACGCCCTGCAGGGCATCGGACGACACCGTCACGACGGCGCCGGGGATGACGAGGCCGTCGCGGTCGGTGACCGTGCCGACGATGGTGCCGGTCTGGCGGCCCTGAGCGAAGGCCGTCGACCACGACAGCAGGACTATTCCCAGGAGTGCGAGTGACGTGCGCCACAGCGCTCGGCCTTCGCCTCTGGCCGACGACCGCTGGCTGGCGCGGCCGTCCACGAGAGCGGCAATCCGATTGAAGGGTCGAAACATGGTATGAGTCCTCGTTACGCTGGCCCCGACTACCGGGGCCCCACGACCGCAATTTGGCCGTTCCTCCCAATATATCGGCACGTCGACCCGAGTTTGTGCAGGCCGAGCCCAGATTTCCGGGGCGGGTAGGGCAGTAGACCGTGCGACGGGGTGCCAGAAGGTGAAGATGAGTTGGATGCTAGCGAAGAGCCCGGCCCGTCCACCTCAGCCGGTCGAAGCCGCGGATGCGCCGCCCCCCGATGTCGATGCCCTCGGCCGCCAGCAGGGCCCGCTTCAGGGCCGGCTGGCTGTAGCCGCCGAGCGCGCCGCCGGCAGCGACCACCCGGTGATACGGCAGGCCGGGGCGCTCGGCGCGGGCCAGGATGTTGCCCACCGCGCGGGCGGCGCGTGGCCGGCCGGCCAGGGCCGCGACGTCTCCGTAGGTGGTCACGCGCCCGGGTGGCACCCGCGAGACCACCGCGAGGACGCGCCGCTCGAAGCTGTCAGCGGCCGATGACGATCTTGAGACGGAGGCTCGTGCCGCCAAGGTTGTCTTCGTCGAAGGCCTGCGACGCGCCACCCTCGCCGATGGCGTCGCTGATTGAAGTCCACACGACCTCGCCGGCCACACCGACCCAGCGCGTCAGGCGCACTTCGGCGCCGCCCGAGCAGGTGGAAGCCGTTGAAGGACTCGTCCACGTCGTCGCCCTCGTCGGCAAACGTCCGCCGTCTCCTCGTAGCGCAGACGCGTGTAGCCGGCGCCCAGGTGGGGCCGGATGCGGCCGAGCAAGGGCCGGAAGCGCCAGCCGGCCGCCACTTCGAGTGGCGTCATCGTCACCTCGGTCGGGATGCCGAGAGGAAACACCTGACCACCGGTCGGTGACGAAGACACGGCTACCGGTCTTCTGGAAGCGCCGGGCACCGATCTCGAGGAACGCCGGCCCGTTCGTGAGGTTGAGACCGCCTCCGACGTCCTGCCCCTGGCCGCTGCCGAGCACGGCCTTGAACGTGCTCGAGGCCGTGAACCAGGTGGTGCCGACGGAGGCGAACGGCCGGATCTGCAGGCCGTCTGGGTAGGCGGGCGCCGACCGGCCGGCCAGGGGACGGCTGCGCCAGCGACGGGGCGGGCGCCACGGCGCCGAGGAGGACGAAGGCCAGGAGCAGGGATCGCATCGTCGGCTCCTAGCGCGCGAGACCGAGGCCGCGCAGCGTCAGCACGGGGGTTGATGAGGCCGGCCCCGTAGAGGTCGTCGCGGCCGGTGGCGCCGCGGTCGATGGCGAACTGCTTCATCGCCGCTTCGATCGCGGCCGGACTCGTGAGACCCTGCTGATGCAGCAGGGCGGCGAAGCCGGCGACGTGGGGAGTGGCCATCGATGTGCCCTGCAGGTAGTAGTAGTTGAAGACATCGAAGCGCGGTTGCGCGGAAGAGCGCCGGCGCCAGCGTGAACGTGTTGACCAGCTGCTGGTCGACCATCTGCTGCAGGATGCCGCCCTCGCGCAGGTTGCCGGCCAGGCGCTGAGTCGCCGCCCGGCGCCGAGATCTCCACGTAGGGGCCGCTCGTCGAGTAGTAGGCGCGGTCGAGCCCGCGACCGACCGCGCGCCACGGCGACGGCACCGTCGATGCGCGGCGGCGAAGTCGGCGGCGCGGTTGGCCCGGTTCTCGCCGCTCGCCGTCGTTGCCGGCGGCGATGGCCACGAAGGCGCCCTTCGACACGGCGTAGCGCACGGCGGCTTCGACGGCCGGCGCCGCGCCGCCGAGCTCGCGTCCGATGCTCATGTTGATGACGTGGGCGCCGTTGTCGGCGGCGTAGCGGATGCCCCGCGCGACCGTGTCGTCGCTGCCGAAGTTGGGGCTGTCGAAGATGAAGTCCCACACCTCGTCGATGACCTTGACCGGCATGATGCGCACGTTGAACGCCATGCCGGCGACGCCGATGCCGTTGTTGGTGGCCTGGCCGATGGTGCCGGCGACATGGGTGCCATGGCCATCGAGATCGAGCGGCAGGTCGTCGTCCCAGACGAAGTCGCGCGGCGCGACGAAGCGCGTTGCGGGACCGAGGTCCGGAGCGCGACGCGAACGGCACCTCGACGATCCCCAGGGCCGGATACACCGGGCCGTTCTGTTCGAGCCGGAACGGCGTGGCGTTGTAGCGGACGATGGCGTCACGGTAGGCCACGCCGCTGTCGAGCACGGCCACGACGACGCTGCTCGACGCGCCGGGGTTGATGTCCCACGCGCGCTCCATGTCGAGGGCGGGGAAGTTCCACTGCAGCGAGTAGAACGGGTCGGTCGGCGTGAGCATCGCGTGATTGCGATAGCGCGCTTGCGCGTATTCGACCTCGGCCAGGCCGCTGAGGGTCGTGGCCACCGCCTCGGGATCCGCGGCCGGCGAAATCGTCATCAGCTCGAAGTCGGCGCCGGTGGGCCGTTCCAGCCGCTGGCCGCCGACCATCCGCAGGGCGCTCTGGCGGGCGGTCACCGTCTCGTCGCGGAACTTCACGATGACCGAGCCGCGCGCATAGAGGGCGCGCGGTTCGCCTGAGGCGTCGGTCACGAGCGCTGCCCGGTGCATGCGATCCACCGGCTCGATCGGTCCGGTGTCCGGGGCCAGGCCGCGATCGATCCCCGGGAGAGCCGCGTCGCCGAGGAGTTGCCGGCTGAGCCGCGCGTCCGTCTGGCGGCCAGACGGCAGGGCGACGGCCAGCGCCACGGTCGCGACGGCCAGGAAGACGGACGAGGCTCCACGTCGAGCGGTTGGTGTCATAGCGTACGGTCCTGGCGGCGAGCAGGGCAGGCGACGTCCATTCTACCGTGGCGGCGTACGGCGACCGGCGTCGATGAGTGGTCTCCCCTCGACATCGCGCATGGGCACGCCAATCGTCGCGGCCAGCGTGGGCGCGAGGTCGGCCGGCGTCGCGCGTGCGCGGTAATGGCCGGGTGTGAACGGCGCGCCGAGGAAGACCATCGGCACGTGCTGGTCGTAGGAGTGCGACGTCCCGTGTGTGGTGCCGTCGCCGCCGCTCGGGCTGTTGCCTTGCACCAGAATCCATCCTGGTCTGGGCACCAGCGTGATGTCGCCACTGCGCTCGGGGACGTGGCTCGCCCGGATCGCCGACAGCAGCGCCGGCGGCACGTCGTCGTTCGGGCCGTCGAGGCCGCCGTTCCAGACCGCGGTCGCGATGCCCTCCGTGGCGCGGAGCGCGGCGACCGCTGGCGCCATCGATGCGGCCGTGGCTCTGGCACGGGCTGGCTCGGTGAGGTAGACCTGCGTGTACTCGGCGCGGGCCACGTGGGGGCCGGCACCGAGCGCCTCGAGGGCCTGATCCACCGTGCGGCGCACGACCCCGAGCGGCACGCGTCCAGCGTCCGCGCCGGCGGCCCTGGCTGCCTCCGGGATGGTGGCCACGCCGTGGTCCGCGGACAGGCCCAGCACGTAGCCATCGCGACCGACGGCGGCGTCGAGCGCCGCGAGCAGCCGGCCGAGCGTGCCGTCGAGGCGCGCCAGCACGTCCTGCACCTCGTGGCTGTCGGGGCCGAAGCGGTGGCCAACCAGGTCGAGTGCCGAGAAGCTCACCCCGAGGAAATCGGGCACACCCCGCTGCCCAAGCGCGAAGTCGCGCACCGCGGCCGCCGCCATGGCACCGAGAAAGGCGTCGGAGAACGGACTGTCCTCCCACCGGTCCTGGAACGTGCCGCTGGCCGCGCCGGAGAGGGGATGCGGAAAGGTCGAGGTCCAGCCGGCGGTGGGACGTTCACCGGCGCCGTCGTCGCTGCCGGTGTAAGCCTCGATCGGGTAGAGGCGCTCCCAGACCTGGCCCTCGTCGCTCGTGAACGGATGCGCGTCGAGGTAGCGCGCCACTTCCGGCCGCACGCCGCCGTAGGCGCTGGACGTCTGCCAGCCGCTGTCGCCGAGCCAGGTCACGGCCGTGGCGCCGTTGCCGGCCATCATGATGGCCGAACGCGCCTTGAGCGAAAGCGTCACGGCGCGCGAGTCCTGCCAGCGCCGGCGCATCAGCTCGGCGAGGGTCGGCACCTGGAGTGCCCGCGCGCTGTGACCCTCGCCAGGCGACGCCGCGCCGTAGAAAGCGTTCGCCGACGATGGATCCGCCGTGCACGGGCGTACCGCGTCGAGCTCGCGGCGAAACCACTGGTTGAGGATGATGCCGTGCGTCGTCGGCCATGCCCCGGTGCCGATGGTGGCGTGGCCGGCACAGGTCACCGTGTTCAGGTAGGGGTAGAACGTCTGGTCGTAGAACGCGCCCTCGTCGAGCAGGCGCTTGAGGCCGGCGCTCCACCGCGACGCCCAGCGGTCCACGAACTCCTGCCGCATCTGATCGATGACCACGACGACGACGAGTGCCGGGCGGCGTGGCGCGGCCGGCTGTCCGGCCTGCATGGGCCACAGGGCAGCCAGTCCGGCGACGGCCGAGACGGCGAGGGCGAGGGCTGTCCGGCGGCGGACGGCAATGGACACGGTGGGCATGTGGGAGGTGGGGCGTCGAATCACAGGAACGTCAGGGGATCGATGCCGAAGTCCTTCGGATCGACCGGGGCCGCAATCGCCCGTGGACCGCTCGTCTCGCCGTCGACGTCCCACAGGCTCACGTCGAAGGGCCGCGCCAGCCGGGTGCCGGCGGCGTCGATGATGACGCGGACGCGCGGGCGCCGCGGGTCGGGCGCGAAGACCCGGATGACGACGCCGACCTGTCCGGTGTCGAGCCGCACCATGTTGCCAGCCGGATAGAGACCCATGAGCTGCGAGAAGCGGCGCACCAGGTGCTGGTCGAAGTGCAGACCGTCGCTCTTCTGCAGGACGGCGAGAATGCGGTCGGTCGCGTGCGCGCCCTGGTAGGCGCGCTGCGACCGCATGGCGTCGTAGACGTCCGAGATGCTGCACAGCATCGTGCCGAGGTTGAGCGAGGCGCGTCTGACGCCCATCGGGTACCCCGAGCCGTCGATGCGGAGGTGGTGCTCGAAGGCGACCACCGGCGCCAGGGCCGGAATCTCCGGTGTCCGGCGCAGGATTTCGGCCCCGTCGACCACGTGCATCCGCATGAGGGCGAACTCGGCATCGGTCAGGCGGTCGGGCTTGGTCAGAATCTCCAGCGGCGTGCGCACCTTGCCGATGTCGTGCATGAGCGCGGCCACGCCGAACTCCCGCAGCAGCGCGCCGTCGATGCCGAGGCTGCGTGCCTGGGCCATGACGAGGATCGACACGTTCACCATGTGGGTGAATGTGTAGTTGTCGTAGTCCTTGAGGGCGGTCAGCGCCATGAGCGCGGTGCGATTCTGCGCCACGGCCTGGGCCAGGGAGTCGACCAGCTGCTTGGCCTGGTTGGGATCGGGCAGCCCCTCCTTCTGCGTCATCTCCCACAGGGCGCCGGCGACCGACACGCCGTCGGCGTAGAGCCGGCGGATGGTGGCGACGTCGGCGGCCGAGCCTTCGACCCGTTCGTTGAGCGTGAGGCGGCCGACACGGATGCGCGTCAGCGCGCCGAGTACGGCGAGGGGATCGGGAATCTGTCCCGGTCCCGTGATGCCGGCGCGTTCCGGGTGCGCCAGCGTCTCCACGAGCAGCGCCAGCTCCTCGGTCGGAACGCCACGGTCGAAGATGACCCGCTCGATGCCGACCTGCCGCACTCGGCGTAGCAGTTCGGCGAACGCCTCGCCGGCGTGCACGAGCGGGATCTCGCCCACGATGATTTCGTTGTCGATGAAGCCGACGGCGAGCGAGGCCTCGTCGACGAGCATCTGGCTGGCCGATTCGGCGAGCGCCTGCAGCGCGCGCCCGGCGAGCGGATGTGTGGGCGCGTAGAGCTGGTTGGCGCGCACCGCGGCCGTCAGGCGCCGCGCGAACTCGTCGGCCTGCCGTAGCAGGCGTGCGGCATCGCTCACGACTCGCCCCTCTCGGCCCGTGGCGACACCGACTCCGCCGCGGCGGCCTCCAGCGTCTCCGCCCGGCCGGACGCCGGATCTCGCGCGCCGGCCAGGGCCGCCTGAGCGGCGGCTTTCGCGCCGTAGGCGCCACGCCGCGCCAGGCCTTCGAGCGCGGCGAAGGCGTCCGCAGAGCCGATCGAGCGCAGCGCCTTCACGGCGGCGGTGCGCAGGCGCTTGGCCTGGACCGGGTTCCACCAGGCCCCGCGGCCGGCGGCGTGGACCAGGGCCGTGACCGTGATCTCGTTCGAGACCCGCAGGGCGCCGAGCGCGTCGACGGCCGACAGGAACACCTTCTCGGCGCGCCCGCTGATTGGCCCCTGGCGCACGATGAACGCGAAGAGGGGCGCGGCCCGCTCATCGCGCAGCGTGGTGAGCGAGCCGGTGATGGCGTCGCGCGTGCGCGGCGAGCCGCCCGTGAGTGCGTCGCGCAGGGCCGCGAACGCGTCGTCGGTGCCCGTCTGGACAATCGCCCTGAGCGCCTCGCGCTGGACCTGCACCTCCTCGTCGTCGAGAAGGGGCAGGAGCAGCGGCACGGCCTCGCGGCCGCCGATTGCGCGCACGAGATCGATGGCCGTGCGGCGCACGGCCGGATTGGGCGATGTGCAGAGTTCGGCGACGCGGGCGCGGGCGGCCGACCCGAACGAGATGAGGACCTCACGCAGGCGGCGGATGGTGCGTGCGCTGTCCTCGACGAGCAGCGTGTCGACGAGCCGCCCGACCACGCCCCGCCCGAGCGACAGGCACAGGCGGGTCACGCGCGGCATCTCGGCATCCTCGGCCTGGCGGATGAACAGCAGCACGTGCGTCATCACCTCCCCGGCGGCGAGCTGCGAGACGCTCTCCCTGGCCGCGGCGGCGAACGGCGACCCGTGATCGCGCGAGACGTGAAGGATGGTGTCGAGCAGGTCCTGGGCCGGCGCGAGGTCGCCGACGAGGACCAGTTGCTCGATACGGGCCAGACCGAGGAGCAGCACCTTGCGCCACTCATCAGGCCGCGATTCCACGACGATGAGGTCGCCGATCACCTGCTGGTCGAGCCGGCGTCTCTCCTCGTCGGAGACGGTCGCCACCCAGGCCGCGACCCGTTCCGGCGGATCGTCGCCGATCCGGTCCAGCTCCACCGCCACGGCACGCGCCTGGCTCAGGTCGCGCGCGTAGTCGTCGGAGATGAACTTCTCATCGGAATACGACGACAGGATGTCGGCCGCCTCGCGCCACAACTCCGCGAACTGCGTCTCGCGCCCGAGCGGCCCGGCCGCCGCCTGGCCGGCCGCCAGCTCGAGCACCCGATCGCGCTGCGAGGGGTCGGGCACCAGGGACTGGAAGGCCTGTGCCAGACGCGCCGTGGCCGTGCGATCCCGCGCCACCGACTGGGCCAGGAGCCTGGACACCAGGGTCTCATCGACGCGCTCGCGCAGTTCGCTGCCGAGGTCGATCCCCTCCGGCTGCCCGTCCTCGTCCACGGGCTGCGGCTCCTCGAGCAGCGAGAGCACCATCTCGGGCGACATCCGCGGCAGGGTGCCAGCGACGTTGTGCAGCACCCGATCGAGGTGCGCTGGATCGAAGCGGGTGATGAAGGCGGCCAGTGCCTGCAGCAGCTTGGAGAGCTGCGCCTTCTGCTGGCCTTCCCAGTAGCCCTCCTGCTCGCCGCGCTCGACCAGCCGGTCGACGAACGCGGCCAGGCGCTGCGGGTCGCCCGCGATCTCGAGCAGTGTCGAGAGCATGGCGTCATCGAGGTCGGTCTTCTCGCCGGCAAGGTAGGCCGAGACGATGTTCTCCCAGTCCGCGTTCTCCTGGCCGGCGCGCTCACGCAGGACCTCGCCGTAGTCGATCTGCCGGACCTCGAGCGGGCCGCCGCCGCCGGCGGCCCACGCGCGCGTGATGCCGCCTTCATCGCGGATGTCGGCCGGCGGCTGCGCGATCAGGACGAGGAAGGCATGCCAGGCCGGGCGTTCGAGCGGTCCCGCGAGGTGCAGCTCGCCGACGCTGTGCGCGTGCAGCATGGCGGCCAGTTCGGTGACGGCCTGATCGGGACGCGCGAGCGAACGTCCATCGACGAGCAGCGTGTCGGGCATCACCGTGATGAGCAGCGGGCCGTCGCTGACGGCGCTGACGCCGGCACTGGTGATGCGCGCCAGGGAGTCCTGGATAGCGGGGTGGGTGGCCGGGTACATCGACACGACCCGCGCCGCCGCCTTGCAGGCACGGGCCAGGTCCAGCAGCTTACTGCTCGTGTCGGCCGACAGCGGCTCGGTCTCGTATGGCATGGATGCCGGACGCCGGGTCAGGCGGGGGCGCCGACCCGCGTAGATTATAGACGTCAACCGGCTGCTATACTTCGCTCCGATTGATGCGCGCCGTCGATATCATCCGCGCCAAGCGCGACGGCGAGGTCCTCGGGCCCGACGCGATTGCGGCCTTCGTCCGAGGCATCCTGGACGGCACGTGGGCCGACTACCAGACCTCGGCGCTGCTCATGGCGATCGTGCTGCGGGGGATGACCGCCGACGAAACCGCCGAGCTCACCGCGGCGATGCTGCGCTCGGGGCGGCGCATCGACCTCAGCGGGTTGCCCGGCGTCAAAGTGGGCAAGCACAGCACCGGCGGGGTCGGGGACAAGGTGTCGATCGTGCTCGCGCCACTGGTGGCCGCGTGCGGCGTCGTGATGCCGAAGATGTCGGGCCGCGGGCTGGGGCACACCGGTGGCACCCTGGACAAGCTCGAAGCGATTCCCGGTTTCCGCGTCGCGCTCCCGGTCGAGGAGTTCATCGGCGTTCTCGGCGCGGTGGGCTGCGCGCTCATCGGCCAGACGGCCGACATCGCGCCCGCCGACAAGGTGCTCTATGGCCTGCGCGACGTCACCGCCACGATCGAAAGCGTGCCGCTCATCTCGGCGTCGATCATGAGCAAGAAGCTCGCCGAGGGCAGCAGCGCACTGGTGCTCGACGTGAAGTGCGGGCGCGGCGCCTTCATGCCGACGCTCCCGCGGGCACTCGAGCTGGCGCGGTCGCTCGTCGGTATCGGACGCGCCCACGGCGTGCCGACGGAAGCCGTCGTCACCGCGATGGATACGCCGCTCGGACGCGCCGTCGGCAACGCGCTCGAGATCCGGGAGTGCGTCGAGACGCTGGCCGGGCACGGGCCCGCCGATCTGATCGAGGTCGTCGAAGCCATCGGCGTGCGGGTCCTGCTCCTGGCCGGCAGCGTCCCGGATGCCGCGGCGGCGGAGCGCCAGCTGCGCGAGGCCATCGCGTCGGGCGCGGCGCGACGGAAGCTCCGCGACATGGTGGAGGCGCAGGGCGGTGACGCCAGGGTGATCGACGACCCGTCGCGTCTGGCTGCCGCGTCCGTCGTGACGACGCTCGACGCCGCGGACGACGGCGTGCTCAGTGACATCGACGCCGCCGTCATCGGCCGGGCGGCGGTGTCGCTCGGTGCCGGTCGAGCCCGGCTGGGAGACGTGGTGGATCCGGCAGCGGGCATCGTGCTGCGGGCGGGCATCGGAGAGACGGTGCGCCGCGGACAGCCACTGCTCGAACTGCACGGCCCCGACGAGGCGCGAGTATCGGCCGCGCTCCGCGTGGCCGAGGGCGGCATCGCCATCGGCGGCCCGCTGCCGTCACCGGGTCTCGTGCGCGCGTGGGTCGGCCCCGATGGAGATGTGCGAACGCCATGACGGAGTCCGATCGTTCACTCAAGCTGGCCGCCGCGACGGTCGCGGTCGGAGCGCCGCTGCTGGCATGGCTCCTCGGCGACGTGGTCGGGGTGCGCGGTCAGGCGGCCGCCGGCGCGGTCTGTTTCGTGGCCGTCTGCGCGCTCTTCTCGACCAACCTCAGGGCCGTGAACTGGCGCACGGTGGGCTGGGGCATGGCCATCCAGCTCACGCTCGCGTTCCTCATCCTGAAGTTCGAGGTCGGTGGCACCCGCCCCATCTACGGATTGTTCGCTGGCCTGGCCGACGTGGTGAAGCGCTTCCTCGAGTTCACCAACGCCGGGTCCTACTTCGTGTTCGGTCCGCTGGCCAACGGCGAGATGATGGGGCGGGTGTTCGGCCCGGCCAACGGCTTCGTCTTCGCCTTCGCCGCGCTGCCGACCATCATCTTCATCTCGTCGTTCTTCACGGTCCTCTACTACTTCGGGGTGCTGCAGTTCATCGTCTGGCTGATGGCCCGCGCCATGATGTTCGCCATGCGGACGAGCGGCGCCGAGACGCTCGCCGCGGCCGCCAACGTCTTCATGGGGCAGACCGAGGCGCCGATCATCGTCAAGCCGTACGTGCCGGAGATGACGAGGTCGGAGCTGCTGGCGATGATGGTGGGCGGCATGGCCACCATCTCGGGTGGCGTCATGGCGGTCTACATCGGCCTGGGCGCCGATCCGATCGCGATTCTCACGACCAGCGTCATGGCCGCGCCGTGCGGCCTCTACCTCTCGAAGCTGATGCTGCCGGAAACCGAGCGGCCGGTCACCGGCGGCAAGATCTCGCTGACCGTCGAGCGCCATCACGTCAACGTCATCGATGCGGTCGCCGGCGGTGCCTCCGACGGGCTGACCCTGGCGTTGAACGTGGCCGCCATGCTGATTGCCTTTCTCGCCTTCATTGCGCTGGTCGATGCGCTGCTCGGCTGGGCCTGGACCGGCCTGACGCTGGCGCGGGTCTTCTCGACGTTGTTCGCGCCAGTGGCGTTTCTGATGGGGGTGGCGCCGGGCGACGTGGCCCCGCTGGCCGATCTGCTCGGAACCAAGCTCGTCGCCAATGAGTTCGTCGCTTTCGTGAAGCTGACCACCCAGTATCAGGACGTGCTCAGCGAGCGCGGCTATGTCCTGGCGACCTACGCGCTCACCGGCTTCGCCAACCTGAGTTCGATCGGCATTCAGCTCGGCGGCATCGGCGGCATGGCCCCGAGCCGTCGCGGCGATCTGGCCCGGCTGGGCGGTCGAGCCCTGCTTGCCGGGTTCCTGGCCACGCTGGTGAACGCCTGCGTGGCGTCGATGCTGCTGTGACGAGGGACCCGCGTGTCTGACTACACCGATCGCATCGCCGCGGCCGCCGCCGCCCTGAGGGCCCGCGGTGTCGGGGGCGCCGACGTCGCCATCGTCCTCGGTTCGGGCCTCGGGGCGTTCGCCGAGGCGTTCGAGGACGCACTCCGCGTGCCCTACGGTGACATCCCGCACTGGCCGGCGGCCAACGTCGTGGGCCACGCCGGCGTGCTCGTCGCTGGCCGGCTGGCCGGACGGCGCGTCATCACCCTCGCCGGGCGGGCGCACTTCTACGAAGGGCATGCGCTCTCCGAGGTCACCTTCGCGATGCGCGTCCTCGGCGCGCTCGGCGTCCCGTGTGTCGTGCTCACCAATGCCGCTGGCGGCATCAACACGCGTTTTGCCACCGGCGCGCTGATGCTCATCGACGACCACATCAACCTGATGGGCAGCAACCCGCTCGTCGGCCCCGCCGATCCGGCCCTCGGCGCACGATTCCCCGACATGTCGGAGGTCTACTCGCGCCGGCTGCGGGCCGTCGCCGCCGAGGCCGCGGCGGCGCTGGGGATTGGCCTCGAGCACGGCGTCTACGTGGCGGTGCATGGCCCGAGCTACGAGACGCCGGCCGAGATCAGGGCCTTCCGCGCCCTCGGCGCCGACGCCGTCGGCATGTCCACCGCGCCCGAGGCCATCGTCGCCCGGCAGATGGGACTCGAGGTGCTCGGCATCTCGTGCATCTCGAACCCGGCCGCGGGCGTGGTCGACGCGCCGCTCAATCACGACGACGTGATGGCGGTGACAGCACGCGTGCGCGGGCAGTTCATCCAGCTCCTGGAGGCTGTCGTTGGCCGGCTCTGATCGGCTCGTCGCCGCCGCCCGCGCCGCCCGCGAGCACGCCCGCGCGCCGTACTCGAAGTTCCGCGTCGGCGCGGCCCTCGAGTGCGAGGACGGCACGATCGTGACCGGCTGCAATGTCGAGAACGCCACCTACGGCCTGACGGTGTGCGCCGAGCGCGTCGCGCTGCTCAAGGCGCTGTCGGAGGGCCGCGACCGCTTCGTGCGGGTGGCGGTGGTGGCCGATACCGACCAGCCCACCCCGCCCTGCGGCGCCTGCCGTCAGCTGCTCTGGGAGTACGCCGGCGACATCGAGGTCGTGATGGCCAACCTCGAACAGGAGACCGCCCGCCATCAGCTCGCCGGCCTCCTGCCGCTGCCGTTCGACCGCCGCCTGCTGGGGCGTTAGGGTCCGTGCGGCTGCCAGCCTCTAGAATGTAGGCATGCTTCCGACCATCGCCTGGGACGGCGACGAGATTGTGATGATCGACCAGCGCAAGTTGCCTGGTCGCGAGATCTACGTGCGCTGCAAGACCGGCAACGAGGTCGCCCGCGCCATCACCACGATGGTGATCCGCGGCGCTCCGGCGATCGGAGTGGCAGCGGCGATGGGGCTGGCGCTCGGCGCCCGGCGCAGCTCGGCCACCGGTACCAAGCAGTTCGCCGTGGATTTCCAGCGCCTCGCTGACACCCTGGCGGCCACCAGGCCCACCGCGGTGAATCTGTTCTGGGCGATCGAGCGGATGAAGCAGGCGCTGGCCACCGGCGTGCGGGCCGGCGAGGGCGTGACGGAACTGGCGGCGCACCTGCGCCTGCGAGGCCGACGCCATCCACGACGCCGACGTCGAGAGCTGCCGGGCCATCGGCCGCCACGGCGCGGCGCTCGTGCCCGACGACGCGTGCGTCCTGACCCACTGCAACGCCGGCGCGCTGGCGACCGCCGGCTACGGCACGGCCCTCGGCGTCGTGCGGGGAGCCGTCGATGCGGGCAAACGCGTGGCGGTGTTCGCCGACGAGACGCGCCCGTTCCTCCAGGGCGCCCGCCTGACCGCCTGGGAGCTCGTCAAGGACGGCATCCCGACCACGGTCATCACCGACGGCATGGCCGCCGCCATCATGGCGCGCGAGCGGATCGACCTCGTGGTCGTCGGTGCCGACCGGATCGCCGCCAACGGCGACGTCGCCAACAAGATCGGCACCTACGGACTGGCCATCGTCGCGCATGCCCATGGCATCCCGTTCTACGTCGCCGCGCCGTGGTCGACGGTCGACCTGGCCACGCCGGACGGCGATGGCATCCCGATCGAGGAGCGTCACGCCAAGGAAGTCACGCACATGGCGGGCACGCTCGTGACGCCGGCGGGCGCCAGCGTCCGCAATCCCTCGTTCGACGTCACGCCGGCGCGCCTGGTCTCGGCCATCGTGACCGAGCGTGGCGTTCTGCGGCCGCCCTATGTCGAGACGCTGGCGGCGGCCCGGTGCTAGTGCTCGGCATCGAGACGTCGTGTGACGAGACGGCGGCGGCCGTGGTCGCGACGACGGCAGAGGGCGGCTGGCAGGCGCGCTCGAACATCGTTGCCTCACAGGTCGCGATTCACGCCGAGTGGGGCGGGGTCGTGCCGGAGCTGGCCTCCCGGCAGCACGTGCGCGACATCTGCGGCGTGGTCCAGCGCGCGCTGGCAGAAGCCGGCGTCGAATGGGCGGACCTCGACGGCATGGCCGTGACCGAGGGGCCGGGCCTGGTCGGGTCGCTGCTCGTCGGTGTCAGTTTCGCGAAGGCCGCGGCGTGGGCCCGCGGCCTGCCGCTCGTCGGTGTGAACCACATCGCGGGACACATCGAGTCGCTGTGGCTGGCGCACGGCCCGCTGCCGTTGCCGGCCGTCGTGCTCGTCGTGTCCGGTGGCCACACCAGTCTCTACCTGGTGCCCGAGGCCGGCACCTACCGTCTGCTCGGGCGGACTCGCGACGATGCCGCCGGCGAAGCCTACGACAAGGTCGCCAAGCTGCTCGGGATGGGCTACCCGGGCGGGCCGCTCATCGATCGGCTCGCGCCGACCGGCCGGGACGAGGCCGTGGATCTCCCCGTGACGCGCCTGACCCATCCAGATCGCAACGCCCCCGACCGCGACGGCACCTTCGATTTCAGCTTCAGCGGCGTCAAGACGGCGGTGCTGCGGCATGTGCGGGCACGCCAGGCCGCCCTCGCCGTCGACGTGCTGCCGGCCGCCGAGATCGCGGACATCTGCGCCAGCTTCCAGCGGGTCGTCGTCCGGACGCTGCTGACGCGCGCCTTCGACGCGGCCGCGGCCCACGGTGCGCGGGCCATCGGCGTGGCCGGCGGCGTGTCGGCCAATCACCGGCTCCGCCAGGAGCTGGCGACACGTGGCAGGGCACGCCGTCTGCCGGTGTTCGTGCCGGAGATGGCCCTGTCGACCGACAACGCGGCGATGATCGCCGCCGCCGGGCTGCGCCGCTTCGAGCGCGGCGAGCTGGCGACCGACCGGCTGAACGCCGTGCCGTCGCTCGTCCTGGGCTGAGGCCGGTGGCGCGGGAGTATCCAGCGGCGCCGGTTGCGGCGGTCGGCGCCGTGGTCATCGAGGGTGGCTCCGTCCTGCTCGTCAAGCGCGCCTACCCTCCGCGGCAGGGCGAATGGTCATTGCCGGGGGGACAGCTGGAACTCGGCGAGTCGCTCCAGGACGGCCTGCGCCGTGAGGTGCGGGAAGAGACCGGTCTGCTCGTCGAGGTCGGAGCGGTCGTGGACGTCTTCGACCGGGTCGACCACGACGGCAGCGGGCGCATTCGCTATCACTTCGTGATCGTCGACTTCCTGTGCCGGGCGGTCGGCGGGACGTTGTGCGCCGGCGACGACGCCGCCGATGTCCGCTGGGTGCCGCGCCAGGACCTGCACGCGCTCGGCGTCAACAGCCACGCCGTCGCGGTCATCGAGCGTGGATTTCTGCTCGGCCTCGACCCCGCGGCCGGGTAGGATGTCGACCATGGTTCTGGATCGGGCTGCGGCCTGGCAACTCTTGACCGAGTGGACGGCCAGCGATGGCCTGCGCAAGCATGCCCTGGCCGTCGAAGCCGCGGTGCGAGGCTACGCGCGGCTCGCCGGCGAGGACGAGAACGACTGGGGCGTCGTGGCGCTGCTGCACGACTTCGACTACGAGCGCTACCCGACGCTCGGCGATCATCCCAACAAGGGCTGCGAACACCTGCGCAGCCTCGGCTATCCTGAGTGGGTGATGCGTGCCATCCAGGCGCATGCCTGGGAGATCACGGGCGTGGAGCCTGAGACGCCGGTGGAGAAGGCGCTCGTGGCGTGCGACGAGATGGCCGGCTTCGTCACCGCCGCCTCGCTCGTCCGCCCCAGCCGCAGCGTGCTCGACCTCGAAGCCTCGTCGGTCATCAAGCGGATGAAGGACAAAGCCTTTGCCCGCGCGGTACCGCGCGAGCACCTGCGGAAGGGGGCAGAGCTGATGGCGCTGCCGCTCGACGCGCATGTCACCAACGTCATCTCGTTCATGCGCGAACGGGCCGATGAACTCGGCCTGCGCGGCACCCTGTAGGCCCGGCCGGTCGAACGACGTCCCGGGCGCTCTCGTATCTACCAGCGAATGCAGGCGAACGACCCCTCCCACGGTGGCCCCGCCCGAGCCGACGGCGCCTCCGTCGTCGAGCTCCGGGGAGTCAGCGTGGTGTACGGCCGCCAGCTGGCCCTCCAGCAGGTCTCGGCCGCATTCCCGTCCGGGGCCGTCGGCCTGCTGGGCCCGAACGGCGCGGGGAAGAGCACCATGCTCAAGGCCCTGCTCGGCTTCGTCGTCCCCTCCGAGGGCCAGCTGCAGGTCCTCGGGCTGGACGTCGCGACCTCGGCGATCGACATCCGGGCACGGCTCGGCTACATGCCGGAGAGCGACGCGCATATCCCGGGCATGTCGGCGGTGGCGTTTGTCGCCTACTGCGGCCAGCTGGCCGGCCTGCCGCCAGCCGACGCGATGCAACGGGCGCACGAGGTCCTCTACTACGTGGGACTCGGGGAGGCGCGCTACCGGAACGTCGAGACGTATTCGACGGGCATGAAGCAGCGCATCAAGCTGGCGCAGGCGCTCGTCCACGACCCGGACCTGCTGTTTCTCGACGAGCCGACCAACGGCATGGACCCGAAGGGTCGCGACGAGATGCTCGAGCTCATCCGGGATCTGGCCCGCAACAAGGGCGTCAACCTGATCGTCTCCTCGCACCTCCTGCCCGATATCGAGTTCACGTGCGATCACGTCGTGGTGATGGACAAGGGGACCGTGGTCACCCAGGGCGCGCTCGATACCGTGCGTGGACCGCAGGGGCGCGTCTTCGAGCTGCGGGTCAAGGAGGGCGCCGAGCGCATGGTGGCACTGCTGGCTGCCGCCGGCTACGAGTGCCACGACACCGACGACGACGTCATGCGGGTCTTCGTGCCGGGTGATGCCGGTGCCGCCCCCATCTTCCGCCTCGCGGCCGCCAACGGCCTCCAGGTACGGCACCTCAAACAGAGCGTGCCCACGCTCGAGGATGCCTTCGCGCGCGCCGTGGGCGCCGAGTAGAGGGAGACCGCGTGCCCATCCACGATCAGGGATATCAGCGCTACGCCGGCTCCCGCGCCCGCACCGGCGCCGCCTGGCAGGTGATCGCCCGCGCCGGCATCCGCACCGTGCTCGCCGAGCGCAAGTTCCTCGCCCTCATCCTGCTGGCCTGGACGCCCTTCCTCGTCCGTGCGGTGCAGGTCTACGTGGCGGCCAACTACGCCCAGGCCTCGTTCCTGCAGCCGAAGGGCGAGACCTTCCGCGAGTTCCTCGAGACGCAGGCCGTCTTCGTGTTCTTCATCACCATCTATGCGGGCGCCGGACTGATCGCCTCGGACCGGCGTGCCAACGCCCTGCAGCTGTATCTGGCCAAGCCGCTCTCGCGCTGGGAGTACGTGGCCGGCAAGATGGCGGTCCTGTTCACCCTGCTCATCGCGGTGACCTTCGTTCCGGCGATGATGCTGCTGCTCGTGCAGGTCGGGTTCGCCGGCTCCTTTGCCTTCCTGTCGAGCAACCTCTACCTGCTGCCGGCCATCACGCTCTACTCGCTCGCGCAGGTGCTGCTCGCCTCGTCGACGATGCTGGCGCTGTCGTCGCTCTCGAAGAGCAGTCGATTCGTCGGTGTGATGTACGCCGGCCTCATCTTCTTCACCGGCGCGCTCTTCCAGGCCGTGCGCGGCATCACCGGAGCGTCGTGGCTGGCCTGGCTGTCGCCCACCGACGCGCTCGAGCAGCTCGGCGACGCGATCTTCCGCCTGCCGCTGCGTTACGACCTGCCGCTCTGGGTGGCCGCTCTGGTCGTGGTGGGGCTGATCGTCGGTTCCGGCGTCGTCCTCGAACGCCGCGTTCGCGCGGTTGAGGTGGTGAGCTGATGGCTGGCGTCGACGCGACCGCCGGGACGCCGATCGTCGAAGCCGAGCACCTGTCGAAGTGGTACGGACAGGTGAGCGGGCTGAACGACGTCACCGTCGCCATTCCTCCCGGGATCACCGGACTCCTCGGGCCGAACGGGGCCGGCAAGTCCACGTTCATGAAGCTCATGACCGGGCAGCTGAAGCCGAGCCAGGGCACGATCCGCGTGCTGGGGACGTCGCTCTGGGACACGCCAGAGGCCTTCTCGCGAATCGGCTTCTGTCCCGAGCAGGACGCCTTCTACGACCGGATGACCGGCCTCGAATGGGTCACCGCCCTGGTCAAGCTGAACGGGTTGTCGGACGCCGACGCCGACAGCGCCGCCCGGCGGGCCCTCGACCTGGTGGATCTCGGCGAGGCCGCCGGCAAGAAGATCGGCGCCTACAGCAAGGGCATGCGGCAGCGGGTGAAGCTCGCCCAGGCGCTCGTCCACGACCCCGAGATCCTGATTCTCGATGAGCCGCTCACCGGCATGGATCCGCTGCAGCGGCGCAAGACCATCCGCCTCGTGAAGGACTGGGCCAGGCGTGGCCGCCACGTCATCGTCTCGAGCCACATCCTGCACGAGATCGAGGTGATGACCTCGAACATCCTGCTCATCACCAACGGCCGGATTCTCGCCGAGGGCAACGTCCACCAGATTCGCGAGCTGATCGACACGCATCCCCATACCGTCCACATCAAGGCGGAAGACCCGCGGGCCCTGGCGGTGCGCCTGCTGCACGATGAAGGGGTGACGAGAGTGGCCTTCGAGGCCGACGCGCTCGTCGTCGAGACGCGCCAGCCGGATGCGTTCTACCGGCAGATCACCGATCTGGCCGCCTCCGGCGATGCCGGCACGATCTCCGAGGTGACGTCGCCCGATGACAACCTCCAGGCGGTCTTCTCGTACCTGGTGCGCCAATGAGCCGGCCTGACCCACGCCCCGCCTCGCTGTCGACCGCGGCCGCCGCCAGGCGCGTCTTCGAGCTGTCGTTCGGAGAGATGCTCTGGTCCCGGCGCACGATCTTCATGGCGCTCGTCGTCGGTGGTCCCGTGCTGCTGGCGCTCATCTTCCGGATCGTCGAGGCCTTCGGGGCGCCGGCGCTGCGGGTGAATGGCGCCAGGCTGGGCGGTGGCACCGTGTTCGGCATCATGATCTGGATGCTCTACGTCCGCTTCATCGTGCCGGTGCTCGGCCTCTTCTACGGCACGGCGCTGATGGCCGACGAGGTCGAGGACAGGACCCTGACCTACCTGTTCACGCGCCCGGTGTCGCGGGGCGCGGTGCTGCTCGGAAAGTATCTGGCCTATCTGGCGTGCACCGCGCTGGTCGTGCTGCCGTCGGTGATGCTGACCTATTTCCTGGCCGTGCCCCTGGCCGAGGTGGCCGGGACGTTCCGTTCGCTCGTCCTGGATCTGGCCATTCTGGCCGCCGGCCTGGCGGTCTACGGCGCCGTCTTCGCGTTCGTCGGGGCCCGGCTCAAGCGTCCGCTCGTGAGCGGGCTGGTCTTCGCCTTCGGCTGGGAACAGCTGGCCCTGGCGCTGCCCGGGTACTTGCGTCAGTTCACCGTGGCGCACCACCTGCAGGCGCTCGTGCCGCACACCATGCCGGCCGACGGCGCGCTCAGCGCCATTCAGGGATTGTTCCGCCAGACCACGTCGGCCACCTCGGCGATGGCCGCTCTGGGGCTGATGCTCGTCGTCTTCCTGTGGCTGGCCATGCGCACCGTGAGCCGGCGGGAGTACGTGCTGGAGCAGTGACCGAGGCTGGCGCGGGCCGAACGGCTGAACTTGCCTACGACCTGGCCCGTATACTGAATCAAGGGGGAAGACCCACATGGCCGCGAAGACCCGCTACTTCGTGCTCACCGCCGCCGGCATCCTGACGGCCGGCCTCGTCACCGGGCTCGTTGCGTCCTACACCGGAGGGCTGCCGGTGGCGCTCTCCCGCCAGGCTGGTCCCGACGACCTCGCCTACATCCCCCCTGACGCCGTCGCCGTGGGCTACGCCAATGTCCAGGAAGTGATGGCCTCCGAACTGCGGCAGCGGCTTCGCCGCCTGCAGACCGACAATCCCGACAGTCCCGACCGCCACCAGTTCGAGGAGAAGACCGGCGTCAACGTCGAACGTGACATCGACGCCGTCGTGGCCGCCCTCCTGCCGGCAGGGGTCGATGGCGGCCGTGAGGGCCAGCCGCTCGTGCTGGCGCGCGGCCGGTTCGATCAGGTCCGCATCGAGGGCCTGGCGCGTGACCACGGCGGCGAGGTCAGCGACTACCAGGGCGTGCGCATGATCGCCCACACCGAGGGTGCCAAGACGATGGCGCTGGGCTTCATGGCACCGGGCGTGGTGGCGGTGGGCAGCCGCGACGGCGTGCAAGGCGCCGTCGATGCCAAGCGCTCCGGCCGCAACGTGATGTCCAACACCGAGATCATGCGCCTCGTCGGAGAACTCGACGGCAACAACGCCTGGGCGGTGGGCCGTTTCGACGCGATGGCCTCGACCACCGGACTGCCCGGCGAGCTGCAGCAGCGGATGCCGACGCTCTCCTGGTTCTCAGCCGCTGGCCACCTGAACGGCGGCATCACCGGCACGTTCAAGGCCGAGGCGAAGGACGAAGAAGCCGCCACCAACCTCCGTGATCTGCTGCGCGGTGCGATGGCGATGGTGAAGCTGCAGGCCGATGGCAAGCCCGAGATGCGCACCTTCGTGGACTCGCTGCAGCTTGGCGGCGAAGGCCGGACCGTGGCGGTGGGCTTCGCGGTGCCCCCTGAGATGTTCGATGCCCTGGAAGGCATGCAGCGCAAACGCCGTCCGGCGGAAGTGCGCTAGACGGCGCGGCGGGTTCGAACCACCTGGCTGATGGCCGACGCCAGCCACCAACGCACTACGGTGCGGGGGTGCGCTGGCGTTTCAGCGTGTCGATGAAGGTGGCCAGCACCTGGACGACCGGTTCCGAGAGATCGACGAACTCGATGCCGGTGTGATAGCTGACACCGAGCGTCGCCACCGTGCTGATGTGGGAGTGCACCACCCGCGCCTGCACCACGACGGAACGCTCCCCGAGGGCGAGGCGGAAGTCGTGCAGCGAGTTCAACTGCAGTGGCACGCCGATCTCGATCAGGGCCCCGCCGCCGCTCAGCTGGCGGATCGCCATCGAGTGGTAGATCTTCACCTCCCCGGTGGCCGGATCGGATAGATCGAGGCGCTCGTGGGCGCGTGTGCGATCGTCGGTCATTCGGGCGGGCTGACTATAGCATCAGTGCCGGCCGAGCCGGCCCGCGGGACGACCCGGATGCCGGCGGCGCGGTGCCACGTCATCGACGCCCGGAAGGGGTTGGCCCTCGGACTCGGTGGTGTAGGTGAGGACCGGCAGCTGCCGCGTGGCCGGGTCGATCTGCAACATGCTGAGAAACTGGAACGAGGCAGCGTCCTCGATCTTCAGGCACACCACCAGCAGGTCCGGCGTGTCATCGAGGATGCAGCCGTACGGTTCCTGATCGAGGTCCACGAACTCGACGTCGTAGGCGCCGCTTGGCAGCAGCGGCTCTATGCGCGGAAGCACGGCCGGTCCGCCGCCCACCACCATCACTCGGAGGATCTGACACGCGGGAGAGGTCGGTGTGATTCGCATCGCTTGTCCTGTGGCATTCACTTATCAAGAAGCGGGCCAACCAGGGAATCGGCTGCCGCGGCAAAAATCACAGTGAAAATCGAGCGAGTGCCTGATCGGCGTGGCGGCCGGACGCGTAAAGGGACACTTCCCGTCACGCCACGGCTGGCAATGGTTGCCCTGCCCCTGGCGACAACGCAGGGCTAGCACCGTGGAGTTCGCGGCCATTCCGCGCAGGACGGGCGCGACAGTGGCACGTCCGTCCGAGGTGGCGTCACGAAAAAGGGCCGGCAGCGATGCCGGCCCCTCCTCTCGTCAATCAATCAGGTGCAGCGCTTGTCCGCTCACCAGGCAAAGCGGACGCCGAGACGCAGTGAGAAGGGCGGCTGGTACTGCTGCCCTGAGACGTTCTGCGACGTCGGCGTCCCGTAGTCCGGATTGAGCACACCGAAACTCTGCTCGATGGCCGCGTTGTAGTCGGTCACGCGCCGGACGTTGAAGATGTTGAAGGCATCCGCCAGCAGCGTCAGCTTGCGGCCGCCCATCGTGACGCCGTAGCTCGCCTGCAGATCGAGCTGGCTTTCGAACGGCGTGCGCGTCTTGAAGCCGTCGACGGTCTCGAATCCGTCACCGCGCGGCGTCAGAGGAATCTCGCTGTCGTTGTCGTAGGGGGCCAGCGCCGCCAGCGCGGTGAGCGGCTTGCCCGACGACAGGTTGAGGCCGGCGCCGAGGGCGAAACCGCCGCCAAAGGCATAGTTGCCGTAGAGCTTGACCTGGTGGGGACGGTCGAGCGGGAGCGGGCCCTCGCCGAGCTTGCCGAGGAACCGGATGTCGCCGAGGTAGCCGAACTGCGTCCCGCCGATGGCCGTGAAGGACGGGTCGTTGGTGGGGAAGTCGTAGAGCGACGTGATGCCGGGGTCCGACTGGCCGTTGTCCTCGCGGTAGAAGCCCTCGAACGTGCCGAACAGCCGCGACCAGCGATAGCTGGCGAGCGCCGACCAGTTGTTCGAGAATCGGCGGTCCACGGTGAGCTCGACCGCATCGTAGACGTGCTTCGGATCCTCGAAGCTGGCGCCCAGTTCGGGATAGCGGGTCGGGAAGCTCTTGCCGGGGTTGGTCAGGATGTACTCGACCGAGCCCAAGCCGGGCAACCCGAGGTCGTAGGCGACCACCGGCGCGTCGGCGATGTCCTCGAGCACCCGGCCGACGTTGCGATGGATGTAGCGCACGCCGACGTTGGTGTTGGGGAATGCCTCGTACTCGAAGCCGGCCACGAACTCGTCCTGGTAGGACAGCTTGGCATCGGGATCGATCTGGTCGGCGCCCACGCCGGAGATCACGAAGTGATTGGTCACCACTCCCTGGCCGGGTATCTGCGTGGCGACGCCGTTGGCGACTGGTTGGGTGAGCCCGGCATCGAAGTAGTCGATGCGGCTGGCCCCTTCATCGCCGGACAGCGCGCGCGCCGCCAGGTCGTTGGGGATGCGTGCGTAGTAGCGGCCGTAGCTGCCGAACAGCTTGCTCTTGCCGCTGCCCACGACGTCGTAGACCACGCCGATCCGCGGCGCCCAGTTGTTCTTGAGTGGGAAGTTGCTGAGGGATTCCCCGGTCAGCGTGGTGAGCGTGTCGAAGGTGCCGACGAGGGTCTGCTGCTCGTAGCGGAGGCCGGCGTTGACCGTCAGCCGATCGTTGACCCGCCAGCTGTCCTGAGCAAACGCCGACCAGTACTCCTGGGTGGTGACGCG
Organism: uncultured Acidobacteriota bacterium; assembly: GCA_963807405.1. Taxonomy (GTDB): domain Bacteria; phylum Acidobacteriota; class Vicinamibacteria; order Vicinamibacterales; family UBA2999; genus CADEFD01. Next base: position 274,431 of record CAWEBU010000006.1, read on the forward strand.
CGCGGAGTTGAAGTTGGCGCGGGTCACCCGGAAGATCTGCCCGAAGTTGACGTCCGGCACGATCGATACCTGCGCGCCGGTCGCCGTGCGGCGGCCATCCGGACCGGTGAACGTGGGCCCGGTCCGCTGGTTGACCTGCGAGTACTCCACGTCCTCGAACAGGCCGCCGACCTTGACCTGGTGCCCGCCCCAGATCCACGTCAGCTTGCCGACGTACTGCGCGTTGGTGCTCTCGTTGCCTTGCTCGTAGAAGCCGATGCCGCCGGTGATCACATTCGGCACGACCCTGGTGTCGGTGACACGCCAGTCGTTGACGGTGGGCGTCTCGGCGATGCGGTTGAAGGAGCGGCCGTAGCTGCCCTCGACGAGCAGATTGGACCCGAGCACGCCGTCGTAGCGCAGGGTCTGGTTGTGCCCGCCGAACTCGATCTCGCTGAAGGAGGAGGTGTCGTCCACGAGCAGCGCCGAGGTGCGCTGCGGCCCCGACTCGCCCTTGGCGGGGTCACCGAAGAACGACCCGTCGAAGCGGTGGGCCGACGAGGCCTGCCACGTGACCTTGCCGGAATAGGCCAGGAATGTCCGGTCGCGGTCGACCTCACCGAGGCTGCGCAGCGGGAAGTTGTCAGGCGCGATGAAGGTCCGCTTCTCCCACGCCGGGTTCACGGCGACGAATCCGAAGAGACGGTTGCGCACGAGAGGGAATCCGACCTCCACTCCGGCATCCGAGCGCTGGGTATTGGTGGTGTTCACGGTGCCGTTGGCAGTCTGATAGGTCTTCCAGGTGCCCTCGAGCGCGTTCGGCTGGGTGTAGCCGAAGAACGACCCGCGCCAGGCGTTGCTGCCGCTCTTGGTCACGACGTTGACCACGCCCCCGAGCGACTGGCCGAACTCGGCCTCGTAGCCGCCTGTCTTGACCTGCACTTCCTTGATGAAGTCGAACGGCGTGGCGCTGCCGAGTGACCCGAACACGATGGAGTAGGAGCCGACGGCGCCGTAGCCGGTATTCGTGACGTTGACGCCATCGACGACGTAGAGATTGTCGAGTCCAGATCCGCCCGACACCGAGGGGTTGGCGCGGCCGGCCGAGCCGCTGCTGCTCACACCGGGGGCCAGGTAGATCGTGTCCGTGAAGCGGCGTCCCACCGGGACGGTGGCCAGCAGGTCGCTCGTGATGACCGCTCCGGTCGTGGTCGAGGAGGTATTGACGATTGAGGTCGCGGCCGTCACCGTGACTGTTTCCGTGACGCCGCCGACCTCCAGCCTGAGCGTGATGGCGGTCGTCTGACCAAGGCTCACGGGCACGGCTTTCTGCTCGGCGACCTTGAAGCCCTGCAGCTCGGCGCGGACATCGTAGCTGCCGGGCACGAGGAAGGGGGCACGGAAGAGGCCGTCACTGTCGGTGAAGAAGGACTTGACGCCCTGTGGACCGGTGATGGTCACCGTGACCCCCGGAAGCGCGAGGCCCTGAGAGTCGGTGAGCTTGCCGCTCAAGGTGCCCGTGGTCTCCTGCGCCCAGGCGGCTCCTCCGACTACGAGCCAGACCGCCGCGAAGAGGGCACTGATTCGGATTCTCATGATTTCTGGTCCTCCTGAAAACGTTGACAGTATTGAAATACCGAACGCTCGATACGAAGGAAAATCCGTGCCACGTCCCATCCATGAGGAAACCAGCGCAATTGGCCAAACCGGGTTTCCTGGCCGGGAGAGACGGAGGCGGCAAATTCAGGATTCCGGGCGAGCCGCTACCGCGCAGCGTATTCAGGCGGGCCCAACGACGTTCTGCCGTGACGGCCGCCGCCTGTGGCGGGGCGATTCCCGCTCACGGTGACCGGCGGCGGTACAAGGGCCTCGCGCGGGCGGCGTGGCCGCGACCGTGGCGGCTTGTTGAACGGTCGTTTGATATCATCGCGAACGACGCGCGGGGCGCCCTGAAGGACACACGATGAAGACAATTGGTGTATTGGGCTGTGGGTTGATGGGGGCGGGTATCGCCCAGGTGTCGGCGGCGGCTGGGTTCCGCACGATCGTGCTCGAAGTCGAAGACTCGACCCTCAAGAAGGGCTTCGCCCGCATCGAGAAGTTCCTGGCCGGCGGCGTCGACAAGGGCAAGATGACCGCCGAGGAGATGGCGCGCATCCTCGGCAATCTGTCCGGTACGACCGAGTACGGCGACCTGAAGAACTGCGACCTGGTCATCGAGGCGATCGTCGAGAACGTCGAGGTCAAGCGCCAGGCCTACGCCGCTGTCGAGGCCGTCGTCGGTCCCGACTGCCTGATCGCGTCGAACACCTCGTCGCTCTCAGTCACCGAGCTGGCGGCATCCACCAAGCGTCCGGACAAGTTCGGCGGCCTCCATTTCTTCAACCCCGTGCCGCTCATGAAGCTGGTGGAAGTCATCCGCTCGCTGACGACGAGCCAGGAAACGCACGAGTCGCTCGTCGCCTTCGCGCGCAAGCTCGGCAAGGAGCCGGTCTCGGCGCCGGACCGTGGCGGGTTCATCGTGAACCGTCTGCTGGTGCCGTACCTGCTCGACGCCATCCGTTGCCACGAAGAGGGTCTCGGGACCGTCGAGGACATCGACAGCGCCATGAAGCTCGGGTGCGGTTACCCGATGGGGCCGTTCGCCCTGCTCGACTTCGTCGGACTCGACACGATCTACTTCATCGCGAACATCATGTTCGACGAGTTCCGGGAGACCCGCTTCGCCCCGCCGCCGCTGCTGAAGCGCAAGGTGCTGGCCGGGCATCTTGGCAAGAAGAGCGGTCGCGGTTTCTACACCTACTGAGCGCGGACCGACCCGCGCGGCTTCGGACGCGCCGGGCGTCAGGGTCTGAGCGAGGCGAGCAGCGTGCGCGCCTGGGCCTTGAAGCGCGCGTCCTCGGGGAGCCACTCGGGATCCGGTGGAGCGTCGAGGGCCGCCTGCAGCATCGCCGTGGCCTCCGGTCGCCGGTCGAGCGCGCGCAAGGTCTCAGCGAGGAAGATGAGCGAGATGATGCTGTCCGGGTTGTAGCCGAGCGCCTTCCGGAGGTGGATTTCGGACTTCTGCAGATCGCCACCGAAGATGCCCGGCACCTTGAAGTACCAGCGGCCGAGCGCGCGGTCGGGGGAGCCATCCAGGTACGAAGGGCGCAGCTCCAGCGCCTTCTCGAGCGCGGCCTTGATCGGCTTGCGATACTTGATGCCCTGGCGGAGACCGTGCGCGTCGGCGAGAGCGCCCATGTTGGCCGCCAGCCAGAAGTGTCCTTCGACGGCATCGGCGCGCGTGACCGCGGCGGCGCGGGCGGCGGCAATCCCACGTTCGAGCCACTGCTTCTTCTCCCCGGCGGAGCCGCTGCCGCTGGTGCCCAGCCAGTAGCGCGCCCGCGCCGCCTTCCAGGCCGAGTCGAAGTCGCCGGCATCGGCCGCCAGTCGGGAGGCCCAGATGGCCTCGGCCGCCCGCGCGCTGGCGGGCGACTCGCGATCGCGATAGAGCGCGTCGGGGTCGCCGGTCGTTGCCACCGCTTCGTCCTGCGCGGCCGCGACCGAGGGCGCGGCGCCGGAGAGGAGCGCCAACACCACAAGGTAAGATACGAACATGCAGGATCTCATCACGCGTCTCCTGGCCGAGATCGGGGAAGATCCCACCCGTGAAGGTCTGGTGAGGACGCCGGAGCGCGTCGCGCGGTCGATGGAATACCTCACCCGCGGCTACCGCACCAACGTCACCGACGTCATCAACGGCGCGCTCTTCTCGGTCGACTACAACGAGATGGTGATCGTGCGCGACATCGACTTCTACAGTCTATGTGAACATCACCTGCTGCCGTTCTTCGGAAAGTGTCATGTCGCCTACGTGCCGGACGGCAAGGTCATCGGCCTCAGCAAGGTGCCGCGTCTCGTCGAGATGTTCGCCCGGCGGCTGCAGCTCCAGGAGCGCATGACCAGCCAGATCGCCGACACCATCCGCGACACGATCCAGCCGCTCGGCGTCGCCGTGGTCTGCGAGGGCACCCACCTGTGCATGGCGATGCGCGGTGTCGAGAAGCAGCATTCCACGACGGTCACGAGCTCGATGCTCGGCCTGTTCCGTGACGATGCGCGGACGCGCGCGGAGTTCCTGCAGCTGATCAAGCGGACGTGAACGCCGTCAGCGGGGCACGGCCGTGCGCGCCGGCGCCCGGTAGCCGCCGGCGCTGCGGATCGTGACGCCGTCCGGGGTGGCCGCGATGACGACATTGCGCCACGCACCGTCGCGCGTCGAGTTCGTCGAGGTGTAGCCCAGCACGTAGCGCTGACGCAGGGTGTCGAGCACCCGCTGGTATTCGCCTTCGAGGGCGGCCGCTTCGAGCGGGAAGGTCGCCGTGCCGCCCGACATCTCCGCGATGCGCTCGAGAGCCGGACGGTCCACGTTCGCGCCGAGGCCGATGGCGTAAACCACCGTGTCGGTCTCGCGCACGAGGTCCAGCACCTCGGCGAGGGTGCGCTCGCTGCCCGGCGCCGTCCCGGGATTGTTCTCGTCACGGCCGTCCGAGAGCAGCACGATGGCGCGCCGTCCGGCGCGTTGCTGCAGCATCAGCATCGAATCGTGCAGCGCGTCCCACAGCGCGGTGCCGCCAGCAGCCTGGAGCCGCTCGATGGCTTCGCTGGTCGTCTCGCGCCGCTCGGAGAAGTCGTGCTCGACGAGCACCCGGTCGGCGAAGCGGACGAGCGCCAGCGGATCAGTGGGCCGCAGTGAGTTGACGAACGTGCGCGCGGCGGCCTGGGCCGCCGGCAGCGCGCGTCGCATGCTCCCGCTGGCGTCGACCACCATCGCGATCGAGATCGGCGACACCGCCTCCTCGAACGACTCGACCTGCTGGACGACGCCGTCCTCCACCACGATGAGATCGTCTGCCGAGAGCGAGCCAGCGGCGCCAGAGGCGTAGGCGGCGCTGAACTCGATGGCCGGCTTGATCGGCGGCGGCTTGGGCGCGAAGTAGCCTTCCCTGGCGCGCACGCGGTAGTTCGGGTGGGGCGTCGTGAGCGCGATGGCGCGGAAGGAGCCGTCGGCGTCCTGCCGCTGCGGCGTGTAGCTGATCACGTAGCGGTGAAAGGCATCGGCCGCCACGGCGGCGTGAACGTCGGGCAGCTGCTCGGCACGGATCGGGAAGAAAGCCCGGCCGCCCATCTGCGCGGCGACCCGCTTGAGCAAGGTCTCGCCCTTGAGCGAGATGCCGGCGACGCCGCCGATGCCGACGACGTAGACCGTCGCCTGCAGGCGCTGGAGCGACGTCATGGCCTCCTGGTACGAGGTCGTGCTCTGTTCGTCGTAGCCGTCGGTCAGCAGCACCACGACGTGCCGGCCCTCGACGTGCGCGAACATCTCCGGCACGGTGGCGAGGGCGTCGAGAATGGCCGTGCCGCCGCGGGCGGAGATGGCGCCGATGGCCTCGGTGATGGTCGGCTCGTCGGCCGTCGGCCCGGTCGTGGACTCGACCGTGGTGCGGAACGGCGCGACGATCACGCGGTCGCCCTCACGCAGGCGGGAGGCGAGCCGGCGGGCCGCCGCCTTGATCATGTCGAGGCGCCGATGCAGGCTCTGGCTGGCGTCGATGAGCAGCGTGAAGGTGGTCGGCAGGGACTGCAGCTGCACGAGGTCGAGCGCGTGCGGCACCCCGTCCTCGGCGAGGCTGAAGTCGTCGAGGCCGAGGGTGGAGATGTAGCGGTTCTGCTCGTCGAGCACGGTTGCTTCGATGAGCACCGACGAGACGCTCGTCTCCTCGATGATCTCGAGGGCGGGCAGCCTGACCGTGTCGCTGACGACGCCGCCCCGGCCGTCCTCGACGTCGACGCGGATCTCCCGCGCCTCGTAGGGATTCTGGTCTTCCCACTCGACCACGTAGGGCGGGCCGTCGAGGTCGTCGCCGATGACGACACCGTCCACGAAGAAGTGCACCGGGACGACCCCGCGATCGGCATCGGTCTGCACCTGGGCGACGACGCGAATGACGCCCGGCACGCCGGTGCGTCCGAGGGGGGACGTGATGCGGACACCGGTGGTCTGGGCGGAGAGGGCCAGCGGGGCGAGGACGACCAGGGTCAGGGCGGCGTGCCACCACGCCGGGATCACCATCACGTCGGCCCGACGCTCTGCTCGTCGAGGAAGTAGCTGGCGCAGGCGTCGCGCAGGCTGTCGTCGGTCAGCCTCCGCTCGGTGCCCAGGTAGTCAGCCATGGCGAGCGCGTGTTCGATGAGGTCGCGCGGGTAGCAGCCGCGCAGGGCGATGCCGCGCCGACGGAAGAAGTCGGTGACCAGACGGCCGGCCATGGCGTCGTCGTAGGCGAGGCCCTGCTCCAGACAGCAGCGCTCGAAGATGCGCTTGAAGTCCTCGACGGAGGGATTCTCGGCGAACACCTTGTAGTGGATGCGGCGCAGGAAAGCCTCGTCGACCAGGTCGGCGGGCTGGATGTTGGTGGCGAAGACGACCAGCACCACGAAGGGCACCGGCATCTTCTGGCCCGACTGCAGGGTGAGGTAGTCGGTGCGGCTCTCGAGTGGACTGATCCAGCGGTTGAGCAGGTCGACGACCGAGCAGCGCTGGCGGCCGAAGTCGTCGATGACGAGCACGCCGCCGTTGGCCAGCAGCTGCACGGGCGCCTGGTAGAGGCGCGAGGCCGCGTTGTAGGCCAGTTCGAGTGACTGCAGCGTGAGCTCGCCGCCGACCGTGACGAGCGGCCGGGCGCAGCGCACCCAGCGGCCGTCTGGCGCCGCGCCGCCGCGGTCGAGCGTCTCGTCGTCGACGACCGGCAACGGCACGTGGACGGCCGGGTCGAAGACCTGCACGAGATGCCCGTCGAAGTCGAGCGCGTGGGGGATGGCGATCTCGCCCGTCAGGAGGCTCGCGATGGCCTGGGAGATGACGGTCTTGCCGTTGCCCGGCGGGCCGTAGACGAACAGCGAGTGACCGCCGTTGACGGCCGGCCCGAGCTGGTCGAGGACGTCGCCGGCTGAGCACCAGATGCGAGAACGCCTGCTCCACCTCGACGCGGGTCACGGTCGTGAAGGCGGCCCGGGCGTAGCTGCGCATGTAGGCGGCGTACTGCGCGAACGGCACCGGCGCCGCGCCGATGTACTGGCTCTGCTCGAGCGACATGGTGGCGCGGTCGCGTCCGGCGTCGGTGACGCGGTAGACATACGATGGGCCGCCCACGGCACCGCCGCCCCAGACTTCCGAGAGGTACGACCGCTTCAGGTGCTGCAGGACCGGTTCGAGCACCGAGTGGACGACGCCCAGGCGGCGGGCCAGCGCGGCCGCGGTCTGCTCGCCGGTCATGTGCAGGATCTTCAGCACGAGTTGCTGGAGCAGGTCGAACGACAGCCCGGTCTCTTCCGCGGTGACGGGCGCCCGGGGCATCGAAGGGCGGGTCAGGGCAGCCGGCGAGGGCGTCATGGCGCGGCTTTCCCGGGTGACGCCGAGACGTAGGGCGTGTCGCAGGAAAAGGGCTGCTCCCGCTGCAGCGCGGCCAGGGCGGTGCACCAGTTGTAGCGCGCGTAGCCGGCAGAGGGCTCGAGGGCGAACGCGCGTTCGAAGGCCTGGGCCGCCTCCGCGCGGGCGTCGAGCGCCCACAACACCGACCCGAGCGTCGTATGAGCGGCTGCCGACGTGGCCGCGTACCGGACGGCCAGGTGGGCGTGCCTGAGCGCCAGATCCGGCATGCCCCAGTCCCGCCACAGACGGGCCAGTGCCTCGTGCAGGCCGGCGTGGCGCGGGTGCAGAACCAGGCCGGCCGCGAGATAGTCGAAGGCACGGTCGTGCACCTGGTAGCTGGCGTACGCGGCGGCGACGTCGAGGTGCGCTTCGGGTGTGGGCGACGCCGCCAGGGCTGCCAGGCGCGTGCTGAGCAGCGGCGACGAGTCCTCGAGCGTGGCCGCCATCACCGGCGTCGGGACCACCTGGTCTGCGGACGTGGGGGCCGCGCCGGGGTCCGGCGCGTCGTCGGCAGCGGGCGCGGACGCCCCGCCGGCCGGTGGCGGGCTCTCGTTCGGCTGAGGGACACCCGGCGCCACGATCGCCGCGCCCGGCGCGCCGACGCCGTCGAGCCAGGCTGGCGGGCGTGCGCTGGCGCAGGCGCCGCTGGCGGCGGCTGCCAGCAGCGCGCTGGCGAGCACGCCCCAGCCTGGCCCTACTCGTGCCGTCCGAGCCGGTCGCTCCGGCGCTTGAAGTAGGCGAGCAGCAGGATAGCGCCCACCACGTACATGATGATTTGCCAGGTTTCCATAGGTGATCCTCTCGTGTGAGCCCTCGGACGTCCAACGCACAGTGGCCTACCTCGACCCCATGCCTACGATGAACTGCCGGTAGATCTGCACCATCGCCGGGCCCAGGACGACGGTGAAGAAAGCCGGGAACAAACAGAACACGAGCGGGAAGAGCAGCTTGACGCTGAGCGTGGCGGCCCGCTCCTCGGCCCGCTGCCGGCGCTTCGTCCGCGACGTGTCCGCGTGCGCGCGCAGGGCCTGGCCCACGCTCGTGCCGAAGCGATCGGTCTGGACCAGCATCGCCACGAGCGAACGAGCGTCGTCGACCTTGGTGCGCTCGGCGAAGTTCTTCAGGGCCTCGATGCGCTGCTTGCCGGCCCGCGTCTCGGAGCCGATGAGCTCCAGTTCTCGGGCCAGGGACGGGTAGGCGATCCGCAGTTCTTCGGCGACGCGCGCCAGCGCCTGGTCGAGCCCGGAACCTGCTTCGAGGCAGACGATGAGCAGGTCGGTCGCGTCCGGCAGACCGTTGCGGATCTCGCGGCGGCGATCGTCGATGCGCCGTCCGAGCCACAACACCGGCAGGTAGTAGCTGAGCACGCCGACGATGGCTGCGAAGAACAGCGGCGAGCCGGCGCCGAAGACCGCCAGCACGGTGATGAACACCACGACCGGCAACGCGAGTTGCGTGCTCGAGAACAGGATGGCCGGCCATTCGCCGTGATAACCGGCGCTGGCCAGCATCTGCTGGATGTGGTTCATGTGCTGCGGCGACATCGGCACGAATGCCTTGACCCGCCGCGCCATCTGGCTCGGCCCTTCGAAGATCACCGACTCCCGTCGGCGCGGTGCTGACGTCGTACCGGCGACGACCTCCGACAGCCGGCGCTTCATCAGGTCGGGTTCGGTGAGATGCCAGAGCACGGCGCCGGTCGCCGTCGCCACGGCGAGAAAGAACGCGGACAGGATCACGGCGTCCATGTCAGTAGTCCACCTGGACGAGCCTGGTGATGATGATGGTGCCGATGACCTGCAACGTCACGGCGAAGAAGATCAGGCGGACGCCGAGCGGGTCGTCGATCAGCACCCGCATGAACTGCGGGGACAGGGCGTAGAGCACGGCAGCGACGGCCGGCGGCAGCAGCGACAGCACCCAGGCGGTGATGCGCCCGTGCGCCGAGACGACGCGGATCTGGCGCTTGACCTTGAACCGGTCGCGCATCACGCTGGCCAGGTTGTCCAGGACTTCGGCCAGATTGCCACCGGCCTCGCGCTGGGTCAGCACGGCCGTGACGAAGAATCGTGCGTCCAGGACCGGAACCCGCCAGGCCATGCCCTTGAGGGCTTCAGGCAGCGCCATGCCGAAGTTCTGCTCGTCGAAGACACGACGGAACTCCGGTCCGACCGGCAGCGGGATCTCATCGGCCGCGATGCCGAGTCCGGTCGTGAAGGTGTGGCCGGCGCGCAAGGAACGCGCGATGAGGTCGATGGCCTCGGGGAACTGCTCCTCGAACGCCCGCAGCCGCCGGGTCCGGGTGCGCCGCGCGTAAGCGTAGGGAATGATGCCGGCGAGGAGGCCGAGGATCATCGCCAGGACGGTGCCCCCCAGCAGCCCGCCAAGGAGCGCCGCCAGCCCGCCGCTCATGAGCGTGCGCACCAGCAGTCCGCCCGCCGTCCACGACAGGCCGGCTTCGATGAGCAGCGCCTGCACGCCAGCCGGCCAGCTTGAGATTGCTGGCCAGCACGGCGTCGACGAAGGAGGCCGTCGTCACCGTGGCCGTGACGGTCGTGGCCTTGTTTCGCGGCTGGTCGATGCGCTGGACACGGCGCGCGAGGTCACGCGAGCGCACGTCCTCCGGCCGGACCACCAGGGCCCAGTACAGCCCCATCATCACCGCGAGGCAGAGGACGAAAGTCAGCAGCGCCAGCGTCACGTCGGTGCTCCTCAGTCGATCGCGAAGCGGTGGTCGAACAGATCGGCCGCCATCATGAAGCCGGCCGTGGCGAGCGACTGCGCGCACTTGGGGCGGATGCCGGTCGCGCGGAAGACCCCGGTGACGCGGCCATCGGCCGTGACGCCGTGCCGCTCGAACAGGAAGACGTCCTGCATCGTGATGACGCCCTGTTCCATGCCGGTGACTTCGGTGATCGCGGTGACACGCCGGTGCCCATCGGAGAAGCGCGACAGCTGCACCACGATGTGGATCGCCGACGCCACCTGCTGGCGGATCGCCTTCTCCGGAATGTTCAGGTTGGCCATCGCGACCATGGTGTCGAGACGATACAGCGCGTCGCGCGGGCTGTTGGCGTGGATGGTGGTCAAGCTGCCTTCATGGCCGGTGTTCATGGCCTGCAGCATGTCCAGGGCCTCCTCGCCACGCACCTCGCCGACCACGATGCGATCCGGCCGCATGCGCAGCGCGTTGATGACCAGCTGCCGCTGGTGCACGGCCCCCTTGCCCTCGATGTTGGGCGGCCGGGTTTCGAGGCGCACGACGTGACGCTGCCGGAGCATCAGCTCGGCGGCGTCCTCGATCGTCACGATGCGTTCGCGTTCGGAGATGAAGCTCGAGAGCGCGTTCAGGAAGGTGGTCTTGCCGGCGCCGGTGCCGCCGGAGACGGCGATGTTGAGGCGCGCCGCGACGGCGGCGCTCAGGAACTCCATCATCGGTCCGGTCAGCGTCAGGCGTTCGACGAGGTCGCGGGCGCCCAGGCGATCGGTCCGGAAGCGGCGGATCGACAGCAGCGGGCCGTCGATCGCCAGCGGCGGCACGACCGCGTTGACGCGCGAGCCGTCGGCGAGGCGCGCATCCACCATCGGGCTCGATTCGTCGATGCGGCGACCGACCGAACTGACGATCCGTTCGATGATCCGCAGCAGGTGCTGGTTGTCCTTGAAGACGAGCGGGCTCGGCTCCAGCCGGCCCTCGCGTTCGACATAGACCTGGTCGAATCGATTCACCAGGATGTCCGAGATGGTCGGATCGGCCAGCAGCGTCTCGAGCGGGCCCAGCCCGAACAGCTCGTTCAGGACGTCGGTGATGAGCGCGTCACGCTCGATCAGGCTGAGCGGCATGCCGCGCGACTCGGTATCGAGCAGCGAGACGATCAGGCTCCGGATCTCGGGCTCGGCCTGGTCGCGTCCGACCCGGGTCAGGCGGTCGAGATTCAGGCGGTTGAGCAGCGCACGGTGGATGCGCTCCTTGCTCTCCTGGTAGTGCGCCTGACGGATGTCCAGGCGCGGTTCTTCTCGTTCGGCTCGCATTGCCATGGTCAGTGCTCCGGTCAGCGCCGGCCCCCGAGCCGGGCGAAGAAGCCGCTCTTGCCGTTGTCGCGCTGCGCCGGACCGAGACCCGCGAGATCGCGGGCCAGTTCGTCGAAGTACGACGCCAGCCGTGAGTTCGACTGGAGGGCGATCGGCTCGCCCTTGTTGAGAGCGGCGACCGCGGCGCGGTAGTCGCTCGGAATCGTATGGTCGATGCGTCCCGCCATCACCCGCTCCACGTCCTTGCGGCCGATCTCCGATTCGGGGTCGAAGCGGTTGATGGCCACCTTCACGCGGTGTGGGCCGCAACGCTGACGCAGCGTGGCCGCCAGCCGGCTGGCGCTGCGCAGGGTGGCCAGCTCCTGGTTGGTCACGACGAGCACCGCGGCGACGGTGTCGAGCGCCTCCATGAGGGTGCCGTCGGTCCGCGGGCAGTCCAGCACGACCCATGGATAGGTCGTCGTCACGAACTCGATCAGCGCGCGCACGCGCAGGGCGTCGATCGGGCCGAGCTGCGGGCGGGTGGCGGCCGCCAGCAGGTCGAGGCCGCCCTTGGTCGCGGTGACCAGCCCCTTCATATAGGTCTGATCGAGCCGCTGGATGTTCTCGAGCGCGTCCAGGACCGAGAAGCGCGGCTCGACGCCGAGGAAGACCGACGCGTCGCCATGGGCGGTGTGGAGATCGATGAGCAGCGTCGGCTGCCCGGTGGCCCGCTGCAGCGCGGTCGCGAGATTGACGGCGACCGTCGTGCAGCCAACGCCGCCCTTGCCGCCGAGGACGGCGAACGCCCGTCCGGTGATCGTCCCGTGGGCGGGCCGCGTGACGCGGCGGGCCGCCGCTTCCAGCTCGTCGAGCAGGACCGGTTCCGGCAGCCATTCGCTGACGCCCATGCGCATGGCCGCCAGCATCGCCGCCGGCTCCAGGGTCTTGGCCAGTACGATGATGGCCGAATTCGGAAAGTGCCGCTTCAGCGTGACCAGTTCACGCGGCAGTTCGGACAGGCCGCGGATGTCGACGATGAAGACGTCCGGCCCCTTGGTGGCGGCCACGTGGGAGGCGACGACGTTGACGATGTCGCTGTCGGTGACCACGAAGCCGCGATCGCGCAGCGCCCCCGCGAGGTCGCGTTCGGTGGCTCCGAGCAGAGTGATGGACGGGTGCACGACGGTTACCTGACGAGCGCGACGCTCAAAACAAAGGCCGACGCCGGATCCGACGTCATGGAGCTGCGCGGCGCCGCCGGATAGCCAACGATACGGGCAGTGAAGGATCGTGGCACGTAGCCCTCGACGAAGAGCCCGACGATGCGCGAGACGACGATGTATCCGGACCCAGGCCGTGACGTCCAGTGTTCCGGATCGAAGGCCACCACCGGGATGATGCGGGGGCTGACCGTGCAGCCGGCCGTCGACATGCACCCGCCGGAGACGCCGCCACGACCGCCGTTCATGGTCGGGTCCCAGGAGGCCTCCGGGTCCTGCGCGATGAGCGCGGTGAAGCCTTCGCGCGACGGCATGTGCGTCTCCCCGGTCTCGACGTCCAGCCGGTCGCCCGACTGCACGACGCGGGGCGAACAGCTCGTCAGGTCGCGCAGCATGTCGTCGGGACCGCTCGCGCCCAGCGACACACGCACCGGCATGAACCGCTCGTTGCCGACCGGCATGCTCAGATCCTGCTGCGGCTCGAACCGCACTTGCTGGCCAAGGTCTCCGAGGCTGCCGCCCACCCCGGTCCGCGAGTAGCCGGTGCCATTGGCGCCGGGGCCCGCCGGTGGGGTGTAGATGTCGCCCAGCACGAAGGTATCGAGCGGGTCCCAGGGAGGCGACTGCATCTCCTGCCACCGATCCGGGATGGCGACCGGCCGCACGCAGTCACTGCTGTTGCCGTAGAGCACCTGCGCGGTGGCCGTCGCCCTCACGCCCTGGTGGTCGATCCCGACGAGCGACGCGAAGACCGTCGGCAGCTCCGACCCGGCCTCGCGCTCACGGAAGGCCTGGACGCGTACGCAGGTGCCAGAACCGACCGAGCCGGTCGGGCAGGCCGCAAACGTGATGTCACCGCTGTCCATGGTGGCGGGTCCGCCCCACACGGGATTCTGGGCCGCCGCCGTCTGGGCGTTCGCGATCGCCCGCGCCTGGTCGCCCGGCGCATCGAAGGCCAGGGAGATGGCCGCCGCCAGCGCCGCCGCGTCAGCGGTGTTCTGGATCTGCCGGCGGGCCGTCCACAGGATGCCGTAGTCGACGACGAAGGCACTGAGCGCGGTGAGGCCGACGAGCATCACCGCCACCTGCACCAGGATGGCGCCGCGCGCCGAGCGGACCTCCGGCGCCGCGGGGCGGGGGCCCCGGCCGTGACACGGCGTCGCGCTCGAGCCGGCGTTCGTCATGGTCAGTGCCCGCCGCCTCCGGGTGGACGCGGCTTCACCGTGCCAGCCGGTGGCGGCCGGCGGATGGCCGGCGGATCGCCGAGTCCCGGCGCTTCGTTCGGATCGAACTCGTCACCCGGGACACGCCGGTCCTCGTCGTCCGACGGATTGAGGAACGCGCCGGGACGCACCGGCATGGCCGGCACTTCGTCCGGGTCGAGCGCGCGCACGAGGCGCGGCGTGACGAGCACCATGAGCTCGGTCTGATCGGCGCGCAGCGCCCGGCTCTTGAAGAGGGTGCCGATGATCGGCAGCCGGCTCAGGAACGGGATCGATTGACGGTCGGTCTGCGTCAGGTTGTTGAGCAGGCCGGCGATGGCGAACGACTGGCCGTCGCGGAGCTCCACGTCGGTCTCGGCGCGCCGGGTGTTCAGCGCCGGGATGCGGAAGCCCTGCAGCACGATGCCGTTGGTGAAGTCGAGCGTGCTCACTTCCGGCTTCAGCTTGAGCCGGATCACGTCGCCGGCAATCGTCGGGCGGAAGGTGAGACGGATGCCGAACTCCTTGAACAGGACCGACGTCTGTCCGAGGCCGGTCACGATGGGAATGGGAATCTCGCCGCCAGCCAGGAAGCTGGCCTCCTCGCCGTTGTAGGCGATGAGATTGGGCTCGGCCAGGCTCTGCAGGAAGCCGCGCGACTGCAGCGCCTTCATCACGCCGCCGATCCCGTGCTCGCGGGAAAAGAGAAACACGTTGAGGAAGTCCGAGAACTGCAGCAGGTCGATGTCGCCCTGATTGGCGAAGTCGGGCGCCGCGAACTGCTGTGTGGTGATCCGGCCCGTGGCCTCGGCGCGCGTCGAGATGAAGCTCAGACCCGACTGCTGCAGGGCGTTCCGGTTCACCTCGGCGAAGCGGACCTGCAGCATCACCTGCTTGCTGGGCGAGCCGCTCGGCAGCTGCAGCATGTTGATGACGGCGTGCTTCGGCATCGCGGCGCGCGCCAGTTCGGCGCTGCGCAGCATCACGTCATTGCTCGAGACGGCGCCCGAGAGGATCACGGCATCATCGGTGACCGAGACATTGATGTCCTCGCCGGCGAACAGCTGCTGGAAGTTCTGCTGCAGGCTGGTGACGCCCGGGTCGACCACGATGTCGTAGTGCGTGCGCTCGGTCGCGCCCCAGACGATCAGGCTGACGGTGCCGGCCCCCTTGCCATCGACCAGGACTTCGCGCGGCTTGACGACGACGGCGTCGGCGATGGCCGGATTGGTGACGGCGAGCCGCGTGATGTCGAAGTCGGTCGTCAGCACGGTGGAACGGCCGGCGGTGAGGAGCACGCGCTGCGGGGCCTGGATCATCGCCTGGCCGGTCCGGGCGGTGGCGGACACCGGCGCCAGGACTGCGGTCACGGCGATGACGCCGCCGAGCAACAGACGACGGCTCACTTCACCACCTCCGAGACGCGCTTGGCGGCGCGAATCGTCTCGACCGTATACGGCTCAGGCTCCGGCTCCGGTGCCCGCGGCGCGGCGGGTGGGGCGGCGCGGGCGGTTCTGACCGTCGCCGGGCGCGCGGGGGCCGGTGCTGGTTCGGGGGCTCCGAGCAGTGACGCGACGGCCGTCCCCCGGGTGTCGCTCTCCGAGGCGTCGAGCGGATTGCGCAGCGTCAGGGTGATCCGGCCGACCGAGGAGGCCAGCGAGATCCGTTCCGCGTCGCCGGGCGAGACGAGCAGCGTCACGACCGAGGTGCCGCTGGCGTTGCGGCCATCGGTGGGTTCACCTTGCTCGGCGCGCGTGCCGGCGGCCAGCACCTCGACGTTGCTGACGACGACGCGGGCCACGCCCTCCTCGCGCTGCGTGATCGAGACCACGACGTCGACGTGCGCGCCGGGTACGGCGAATCCCGCCACCCCGACCACCTCGTCGACCTTGACCGAGATGGCCCGCATCCCCGCCGCGATCATCGAGGGCAGGCCGGCGACCGAGCCGGCGGCGGCCAGCTTCGCCGTCGTCAACGGCTCGTTCTCGACCACCGAGGCGCGCAGACCGCGCCCGACGGCGCCGTCAAGGGCGGAAATGGCGCCGGCGAGCGGGCTGGCCCCGGGCCAGTCGACCAGTTTCACGTCCGCGGCCGTGATGCGGGAGCCGACCGGCAGCGCCCGCCGGGCCACCACCACCGGGACCGTCGAGACCGCGGTTTGCGTGCGTTGTCCGGCCTGATAGACGAGCGTGCTGAAGAACCCCGCCACGACCAGTGACAGGGCGAAGACGAGGAGAGTCCGGGTGATGCGCGACATTCTGACGCCTCGATGGGCTCTACGAGCCCAGCTGACGACGCACGGTCGACTGTGCTCTCAGCGTGACGGAACTAAAGGAACCACCGAACAGCCCGGCGATTGGACCGATGAACTGGTACTGGTAGTCGTGTGTCACCGTGATCTGCATGCCCGGCCACGTGCCGCCCCCTGCGCCGGGCAGCGAGACGGATGTGGCCACGGCGTTCACCGCGCCCGGGATGCCGCCGGCACTGGCGTAGGACGTGGCACGTGCCTGCGCGTCGGCGATCGAGTAGCCCGGCAGCACCGCCACGCGCGCCCCCTCCATGGCCGCGTTGGTCAGGACGAGGTAGCGCTGAAACAGAAACCCGAAGTCCACGATTCCCATCACGACGAAGAGCAGCAGCGGCAGCGCGATCGCCATCTCGATGAGCTCGGCGCCGCGCTCGCTCTTCCAGACTCTCCCACTCATTGGCGCCATAGCGTCACCAATAGCCCGGCCAGGATCGGCAGGGCATACGGCAAGCGCGGTCCTCGGCCATGTTCGAGTGTCAACGACGGCTCGGAGCGTACGCCCGCGATCATCCAGAACCTGGCCAGCGCCCCGATGTTGCCGATTGCCTGGCGCAGGTAGCCGCTCGCCAGCGCAACGCCCACCGCGAGCACGCCGCCGGCCAGCGCCGCGTACAAGGCGAGCGGAAGAATCGACGGCCACGCGACCCACGCGCCGAGGGCGGCCATGAGCTTGACGTCGCCCCCGCCGAGTCCACCCAGCGCGAAGAACGGGAAGAACACCGCGAGGCCGGCCACCAGGCCGGCGAAGCTGGCGGTCACGCCACTGCCGCCCGGCAACACGGCATGGGCGAACACCCCGACCAGCCCGCTGGTCACGGTGAGCGCGTTCGGAATGCGGGCGGCCCGGAGATCGGTCAGCGTGGCCCCGGCCGCCACCGCGACGGCAACGGCCTCGAACCCGGTCACGATCCGCCGCCAGGCGGCGGCGGTTCCCACAGGGACTGGCTGTTCGACTCGAGCGTCGAATACGCCGAGCCGATCGAACTCGCAATGAGCGGCCAGATCGCAACCGCCACCACACCGACCGCCGCTGTCAACAGGGCGTACTCGAGTACGTCCTGTCCCCGCTCGTCATGCACCAGGCACGAGGCCAGCGTGGCGGCGGGTCTGCTCGTTGCGGACCAGGGTGCGGCGACGTCTGTCGGAGCCACTGAGGCCGCCCCTAAGGCGTAGCCCCGATGCTGCTGACCTGTGTGTTGATCCGCTGGTAGACCGTGATGAGCGTCTGACCAAGCGCGGGAACGGTAGGAATGAGCAGGATGGCGATTCCCGTCGCGATGAGTGCGTACTCGATGATGTCCTGTCCGGACTCGTCGCTCATCAGTCGCCGAAGGAGGTTGGTCATGTCAGTACTCCAATTGCAGGGATGAACATCCGTGACGCCCCGTTCAGACGCCCTTGCGCGCCTCGCCCGGTCCCCAGCATTCACGGATGACGCAGCGCGCCCGAACGCTCTCAGGATACGCCGGTTAGCGTCCGAGGACGACGCTGACTGGGAGGCATTATCGCCGAGTCGGCACCGCCGGTTTCACGAATTGACACACGGACCGACCACGGGGGTATGGCCAAGACGAAAGTCACTTGTGGTCTTGACTTATTCCAGGTGAGTCTGCGGGGCTTCCGGCGTCGCCGGCAGGGCCACTTCCAGCTCGTCGCCGGCGCCCAGCCCGACCGCCGCGCAGGTGCCGCTTCCGAGTTCCACCACCGCGAATGCCCGCCACGACAGGCGGCACCGGCCGGGCGGGACCGCGGCCGCGATCCGCACGACCTGGCCGCGCCGGTCGACGAAGACCACGTCGATGGCGAACCGCATGCCGAAGGTGTGGATGCCCTGGGAGGGTGCGATGACGAGGGCCTCGCCCGGCGCCAGGGCCGCGCGGCCGAGCAGGCCGCGGCGGCGCGAGCCGCTGTCACCCGCCAGGGCGGCGGCCGAGGCGAGGACAGCCGTCGTGCGCTTGACGCGGAGCGTGAAGGGGCTGCCGTCCGCGACCGGCGAGAGGAAGTGCGGGGAGCCGCGGCGCCCGGTCACGG
Source organism: uncultured Acidobacteriota bacterium (assembly GCA_963807405.1). Lineage (GTDB taxonomy): Bacteria > Acidobacteriota > Vicinamibacteria > Vicinamibacterales > UBA2999 > CADEFD01. The sequence goes on from CAWEBU010000006.1 coordinate 292,656, forward strand.
CTCGAGGGGCACGCGCATCGCGTAGCGCACGGCCTGGCCGTCGAGGTGCGCCGGCTCGAACTGCCAGGCCTTGGCGGCGGCCAGCAGCATCCGGTGCCGGTACCAGGTCTGACCGGGCGCGGGCTGGCGGGCCCGCAGGCGGACCTGCTCGACGACGCCCTGCTCGTCGATGAGCAGTTCGAGGTACGGGCCGCCGGGCTGCACCTCCGCACCGGGTTCGAGGAGCGGCGACGGCAACTGCTGGCGTCGCATGACCGGCGGCGTGACGTCGACGTCCTGTGCGGTGTAGATGGCGTTGCGACGGCGTGCGTTCTCGCGTGCGCCCTCACGTGCGGGCGGCCGCGGCACTTCGAGGCCAGGCACCACGATCGATGTCGACGACGGCGGGCGGGCGGGCAACGCGGGCGCGGACACTCCCGGCGATGGCGTCACCGGCGGACCGGCCAGGCCGCGGGTCTCAGCCTCGCCAGCCGATGGCCGTGGCAACGCCCGGCGAGGACGGGTGTCGGCGACCGCCGGCGCCGGCGTCGCGACGCCGGCCGTGGCCGGTGGGGGCCTCGCGACCGGCGGCCGTCCGGACACCGGGGCGGGCGCGATCGCTGGCGGCGCGGTCGGTGGCAGGGCGGGCGGTGGCGAGATCGCGGCCGGCCCGGCCCCCGTATTCCCGGGCCGCGCGACGGCATTGGCGGAAGGTGTCTCAGGCGGCGTCGGTGCCGGGGTCACCGCGCGTGCCGGATTGCTGCCCGTCTCGGTCGCGCCCGGGCCGGTCCTTTGCCACAGCCCGGCGAGGACGGCCGCCACCAGGATCGCAGCGCCGCCGAGCAGCCGCGGATCGGGAAACGCCGGTCGCCACGACAGCAACGACGCGACGCGTGCCGACCAGTTCTGCCCTGGGCCGCCGCGCTCGAGCGTCCGGGCGCGCAGCCGCTGCAACTCGACATCCGGCTTCGCGAGCGGGACGCCGGCCGCTGCCGGTGGGGGGTCGGCTGTGAACGGCGGAGGGACCATCACAGGGGGCTGCGGGTTGGCGACGAACGGCGGGGGAATCGGCGACGGCGGCGGGCGGACCGGCACCGCGGCGGCCTCGACCAGCGGCGACGCCGGGCGGGGCAGAGACTCCGGGCGTGGCAGAGACTCGGGAGACGGCAGAGACGCTGGTACCGCCGGTTGCGGCGGCGGCGCTGCAGGGGGCGGGACTGGAACCGCCGGCAGCGCCGGCTCACCCTCGACGGGCGGAGCCGGCGGCGAGACGGCTCGCGCCGCCAGCTGCGCGATGACCGGGCGGCGCGGGCTGCGCGAGAACGTCGCCAGCTCACCGAAGAGATCGTCAGTCGAGCGCCGCCGCAGGAGCGCGTCGAGGGCGGGGGGCATCTCGCGGCCCGCCAGCATCGCGCGCAGCAGGTCGAACACGTCCCCCGGGGCGGCCGTGTCGGTCGCCTCGGGGAGGTCGATCTCTCCCGAGGTCGTGATGACGCAGGTCTCCGGGCTGACGGACAACGGCCGGCCGCTCATCGCCGCCTCGACGTCACTCAGCATGGCCGCTTCCTGCGCCACCGCCACGGCATCCTGCCATGTCAGAGGAACGGCCAGCTCGAGAACGCGCGCGATGGAGATGCGTGTCGGGTCCATGGTCCGGCGGCGGGGGGAGCGGCCGTGGCCTATGAGCCTACACGATTCGGGTCGGGAAGGCGGGAAGCGCGGCGCGGCGGGCCCCGCGTGCCGCGGCGGCACGCGGGCCCCGTCCAGGCTCAGAACCGGAACGCGACGTTGAAGCGGATGTTCCGCGGGCCGTAGACCTGCGACGGCGATCCGAACTGCGGCAGCGTGTTGAAGGCGCCGGTGGGATCGCCGTTCTGCCGGAGGTTGATGGTGCCGCTGAGCGTCCGCGCGTCCCAGAAGGTGTTGGTGTTGGTCACGTTGTTGAAGTCCACCGACACCTCGAGGGAGCGCGTGCCGAACTGCTGCGTCTTGAAGACCCTGAGGTCGGCCGCCGTGCGGCGGGGCAGACGGAAGGAGCCGAGCGGTTCCACGTTGACGGTGCTGTTGCCGCCGACCGTCTTCGCGACGGCGATCTGCCTGGTGATCGGGATGCCGCTCTGCGAGTTGAGGTTGCCGGCCAGGCCGATCTCGTAGAAGGGCAGGACATAGGTGCCGGTCAGCTTGAACTGGTGCGGCCGGTCGCCGATCTGGCCGTTGAAGTTCGTGTTCTGTCCGGCCAGCGGGCCGGTGACATTGATGAGAGTGTTGGGGTCCACGTTCACGCTCAGCCCCTTGATGCGGCTGCGCGCGTAGGTGTAGCCGGCCACCATCTGCCAGCGGCCGGACATCCGCTTGGTGGCGGTGATCTCGAGCCCGTTGTAGGTCTGCCGGTAGCTGCGGTCGTTGGTGAAGAAGGTCTGGTTCACGGCCGTCGACGTGCGGTTGTAGAACTGGAAGGTGCCGTCGTCGGCGGTGCCGAGCACGCCGTCCCGGCCGGCGTCGGCGCGGGTCGTGAGGAACGTGTCGAACGGATTGGCCGGGTTGGCGGTGGCCTGCGGGTTGCGCTCGAGACGGTGCGTGAAGGTGGCGCTGAGGCGCAGCGCGGGCAGCAGCTCGTGATCGACGCCGCCGGTGAACTCGTTGGTGTAGGGGCGCGTGTAATCGGAGTCGATCGAGACGGTGGCCGGATCGACGCGGTTGATGACCGGGTTGCCGGTCTGCTCACCAGGCTGGAAGAGGCGGTCGCCGTTGAGGTCGTTCCAGTTGTAGGTCTCCGAATACGTGGCGTTCGGATTCACGCCGTCGAGGATGCCGCCGCCGGCGGCGATCACGTAGTAATAGCGGCCCGCCGCCGCCTTGAGGGCGGTCTTGCCGTTGCCCATGAGGTCGTAGGCGGCGCTCAGGCGTGGCCCCAGCGTCTTCCAGTTCACGACATCCCGCTGTTCCTGGAACGAGCGTGGCAGGTTCGGGAAGAAGCGGCTGGCCGGGCTGCTCTGCTCCGGCAGGTAGCCCTCGAGCCGTTCCCAGCGCACCCCCGCCGTGACCGTCAGGCGCTGCACCGAGAAGCTGTCCTGGGCGTAGAGCGCGGTGACGTCGACGGCGGTCTTGGTGAAGAAGGGCGTGGCGAAGATCTGCACGTTCTGAGAGAGGCCGGTCGTGCTGTTGTAGACCGGCTCGACGTCATCGACCCGGGTGGCGCGATTCTCGACCGGCGCGTGAGCGTGGTCGAAGCCGAACTTGAACTCGTGGCGGGCGCCCAGGAAGTCGTCGAGGTAGTACTGACCGGTGGCGTTGGCCTGGTAGCGATCGCGCCAGCGTTCGGTGCCGACGTTGAAATTCCTGGTGCGGATGTTGGTGGCCGAATCGAGCAGCGTCTGCTCGGCGGTGTTCTGGTAGGTCGGGAAGAAGATCTTGTTCAGCCCGACCCGCGCATCGACGAAGAAGCGCTGGGTGACGACCGAGTTCCACAGCACCTGGTAGATGTCGAACACGTCGTCCTCGTTGACCGTGGATTCCTGGACCGCCAGGTTGGACGCAATCAGGAAGCGCTGCGGCTTCTTGTAGTACTGCCGCGAGTAGAGGCCGGTCAGGCGGTTGTTCTGCGACACCTGGTAGTTGGCGTTGATGAGGCCCGAGGTGATGTCGGTCTTGTCGAGCACCAGCGTCGAGAAGGCGGCCGGCACGTTGACGTGCACGCGCCAGTCACGGAGCGAGGTGAACATCCGCAGCTTGTTCTTGAGGAGCGGGCCGCCGGCGCTGATGTTGACGTCGGACACGAAGTCGACGGCGTTGGTGGTGGGCCGGAAGCCGTAGCGGAGCAGGTTGTCGTCGATGTTCTGCGTCTGCGTGGCGTCGCCCAGCCAGGCGAACGTGGCCCGCCCCTTCCACTGGTCGCCGCCGCTCTTGGTCACCATGTTGAGGAAGACCCCGCTCGTTGGCACCGTGATGTCGTGGGCGCCGGTCGAGACCTGGATGTCGTCGAAGGCGTCGAAGTCGTAGTAGAACCCGGCCGCGCCGATGGCTTGGGGATCACCGACGTTGATGCCGTTCAGGTAGCTCGAGTTCTGCGCGCTGGTCGTCCCGCGGGCGTTGAAGACGCCCTGCAGGCCGCCGGAGGTGCCGCCGACGTCGGGCCGGGTGATGAGCAGGCTCGGCACCTTGTATTCCACGAGCGACCAGATGTCGCGGCCGCCCGGCGTGCCCTGGAGGAGCTGCTCGCCCAGGTTGACGCTGGTGTTGGCGCTGGTCGTGTCGACCACGGGCGAGCTGCCGGTGACGGTGACCGTCTCGGCCACGGTCGCGAGCGGCATCTGCAGGTCGAGGGGCACGGTGGCGCCCACCTGGACGGTGACGTTCTCGCGAATCACCGTCTTGAACCCCTGGAGCTCCAGACGGACCGCATAGACGCCGGGGACCAGGGAGGGAAACCGGTTGGCACCGGCTCCATCGGTGACGCCGCTCATCGTACCGGCCACGAGGACCGGGCTCGTGAGCGTGACAGCGGCGCCCGGCACGGCGGCACCCTGGTCGTCAGTGACGCGGACGAGAATCGATCCCGTCTGCATCTGCGCCCCCGCCGGCGCCGCCGCCAGCGCCAGGAGTATCGCCACCATCGTTCGACGTAGTGAGTTCATCGCCAGCCTCCAAGATTTCGTGGGCGTTCGTGCAAGAGATTGGATGAGTGCAGGACACGCCGCCCCATCGCTGCCGGTGCGATCCACGATTTGCATCGGACGCTCGTGCGCGAGGAGGCGACGCGCCGAATCGCAGCAAGGCATGTGCCGCGAGCCGGCACGCAATCGAGGCTGGCGCCACGTGCACTCCCCGCCACGCCCGCGACCGAAGTCAGATAAGCTGAGGCCCATGCGACTCGTCCTCGTTGCGCTCGCGCTGATGCTGGCGGCCATACCCGCCGATGCGCAGACCAAGAGGACTCCGGCCCGGCGGCCGGCGTCCCAGCGCAAGGCGCCCCCCGCACCGGCGGCGGCGACGCGCGTGCCCGCCGCCCTCGCATGTCCGGCGGAACTCGGTGACGGCGTGAAGAGCAAGCGGCGCTTCTGCGACGTGCTCACCGGCCTCGATCCGAAGGGCGGCATCGTCATCACGGTGCCGCCGCATCGCGGACCGGTGACGCTGTCGTTCGAACTCCACAACCGTCACACCTACTCAGCCGAACTCGTGAAGCGGAACGTGGGCTACCGGCACTACACGGCCACCATCGGCGTGCTGCTCATGGACGGCACGCTCATCGATCGGGCCGTCGTCGACTCCGAGTTCCGGGCGGAGAAGGACCTCTACGACCGGGTCGGCGGCGGCGCCGGTCCGGCCGGCGTCAAGGCGGTGGCGCCGATCGGCGCCGAGTTCGTGCAGTTCACGCTCCCCGAGGGCACCACCGAGGCCAGCGTGCTCGGCGAGCGGCTGACCATCGTCCGCCCGGACGGCACCGACCAGTTCAGCGCCCCCGGACGGCCGGTGGCCACGATCAGCAACGTGATGCTCGAATACCGCCCGGGCCCGCCGCCGAAGAAGCGCTGAGGCACGCCGATCGCCCCTAGCGTGCGCGGTAGCAGGCGATGATGGCGGCGGCGGCGCGGTCGATGTCGGCCTCGGTGGTCGACCAGTTGGAGACCGAGATCCGCATCGCCTCCTGCCCCTGCCATGACGCGCCGCCGGCCCAGCAGGTGCCGTCGGCCTGCACGCGCGCGATCACCTCGCGCGTCACCTGCGCGGGGTCGGCCCCACCAGTGCCGGCAAATGTCACGAGCACCTGGTTCAGCACCACCTCGTTCAGGACGGACACACCGGGTTCGCTCGTCAGCCGCTCGGCCATCCGGCGCGCCAGGCGGCACGTGCGCTCGATGAGATCGCGGATGCCGTCGGCACCGAGCGTCCTGATGAGTGCGTAGAGCGCCACGACGCGCGCCCGTCGAGACGACTCGGGCACCCAGTCCATGCCCACGCGCTCCTCGTCGGCGCCACGCTGCAGATAGGACGCCCGCATGCTCATCGCGGCCCGGTGCGGCGCCGGATCGGCAACGATCGCGAGGCCCGAGTCGTAGGGGACGTTGAGCCACTTGTGCGCATCGGTGGCCCACGAATCGGCGCCGGCCACGCCGGTCACTTCGTGAGCGAGCGACGGCACCGCCCCCGCCCACAGGCCGAAGGCGCCGTCGACGTGAATCCAGGCTCCACGCGCGTGCGCCACGGGCACGAGGGCGGCCATCGGGTCCGACGCGCCGGTGTTGACGTTGCCGGCCTGCACGCACACGAGGGTCGGGCCGGCGACCGCCGCCAGCGTCGCTTCGAGCCGGTCGGGACGCATGCGGCCCTGCCCATCGACGCCCACCCGCACGAGTTCACTCGTGCCGATCCCGAGCATCCGGAGCGCGCCGATGGTCGAGATGTGGACCTCGTCGCCGACCACCACCGTCACCCGGGGCGCGCGTTGCAGCCCGTCGCGCTCGACGTCCCAGCCGGCGCGGCGGAGGACCTCGTGCCGCCCGGCGGCCAGGCACGTCATGTTGGCCATGTGGCAGCCGGTGACGAAGCCGACGCTCGCGGTGGAGGGCAGCCCGAGCAGCTCGAGCAGCCATGCGCTCACGATGTCCTCGAGCACCGCCACGCCCGGGGACATCACGTAGAGGGCGCCGTTCTGATCCCAGGCCGTGCCCAGCCACTCGGCGGCGACGGTGACCGGCACCGCGCCGCCGGTGACGAAGCCGAAGTAGCGCGGGCCCGCGGTGGCCACGAGGCCGGGGTCGATGGCGCGGGCGAGCGTGGCGATGACGTGCGCGGCGTCGGCGCCGGCTACCGGCAGGGGACCGCCGAGCGCGGCCGCCAGGTCCGCCCGCGTCGCCTGAGCGCCGACGTGCCGGGCCCCGACCCCGTCGAGAAAGGCGACGGCCCGCATCGCGGCCGACAGGAGCAGTTCGCGACTGGACATGCCGCATCGTAACCGCGCCTTGGGTATAGTGGACGCCGATCAGGGAGACCGCGATGGCCGATGTCGTGTCTGTTCGCCTGCGCCCGGCCGTTCCCGCCGACGCCGATGCCATCACGCGCATCTACAACGAAGGGATCCGCGGCCGCGCTGCCACGTTCGAAACCCGCGAGCGCGCCAGCGACGAGGTGCGCCGCTGGTTCGATGACGCCCGCTTCCCGATCCTGGTCGCCACCGACGGAGAGGTCGTGGTCGGCTGGGCGGCGTCCTCGGCCTACCGTTCCCGTGACTGCTATGCCGGCATCGCCGAGTACTCCATCTATGTCGCCACCAGCCATCACGGCCGCGGCGTCGGCCGGGCGCTGATGCCGGCGTTGCTCGATGCCCTCGAAGCCGCCGGCTTCTGGAAGGTGCTGTCGCGGCTGTTCCCGGAGAATGCCGGCTCGCGGGCTTTGGCGGCCCGCTTCGGGTTCCGCGAAGTCGGTGTCTACCAGCGGCACGCTCGCCTCGACGGCGAGTGGCGTGACGTGGTGATTGTCGAGCGGCTGCTCGGGCCGCCCGCCAGCCTCTAGACCTCTTCCCCGAGGTGCAGCTGCCGCTCGGTGGCGGCGAACTTCGCCGCCGCGGCGGTCTCCGGGGCGACCAGCGACACCACGATGCCGACCGCGAAGCTGAGCGGGATCGAGATGATGCCCGGATTGCGCAGCGGCACGAGCGCGGTTTCGTGCCCCAGCATGTCGATCTGGATGCTCGGCGAGAAGTAGATGAGCAGCAGTGCGGACGCCGTGCCGACGACAATCGACGCCACGGCGCCGGCGGTGGTGAACGGCTTCCAGAACATCGACAGCAGCAGGGCAGGGAAGTTGGCGCTGGCCGCGATGGCGAACGCCAGGCCGACCATGTAGGCCACGTTCTGCCCCTTGAAGGCGATCCCCAGGGCGATCGACAGCACGGCCAGCAGGATGGTGGCGCCGCGCGCGACGAGCAGCTGTTCGCCGCCGTCGGCGTGGCCGCGGCGCACGACGCCGACCCAGATGTCGTGCGAGAGTGCCGCCGCACCGGCCAGCGTCAGCCCGGCCACGACCGCCAGGATCGTGGCGAATGCCACCGCGGCGATGAAGCCGAGGAACGCCTGGCCGCCAACCGCCTCGGCCAGCAGGGGCGCCGCCATGTTGCCGCCGGCATCGACGGCGCGAATCGCGTCCTGTCCGACAATCACCATGGCGCCGAAGCCCAGGATGAACGTCAGGAGATAGAAGATGCCGATCGCCGCCGTGGCATAGGCCACCGAGACGCGGGCGGTGCGGGCGTCGGGCACGGTGTAGAAGCGCATCAGGATGTGCGGCAGGCCGGCCGTGCCGAACATCAGCGCGATGCCGAGCGAGATGGCGTCGATCGGGTCGGACACGAGGCGCCCGGGCGCCAGCACGCCCGGGCCGAAGGTGGCGGCGGCCTCGGCGAACAGCGCCAGTGGATTGAACGAGTAGCGCGCCAGTACCATCAGCGCCAGCATGGCGGCGCCGCTCATCAACAGCACCGCCTTGACGATCTGCACCCAGGTCGTGGCGAGCATGCCGCCGAAGAGCACGTAGGCCAGCATGACGGCGCCGACGATCAGCACCGCGGATTCGTAGGAGAGCCCGAACAACAGGCGGATCAGATTGCCGGCGCCGACCATCTGCGCGATCAAGTAGAAGGCGATGACGGCCAGGCCGCCGAACGCCGAGGCCACGCGTACCGGCCGCTGCCGCAGGCGGAACGCCACCACGTCGGCGAACGTGTAGCGGCCCAGATTGCGGAGCGGTTCGGCGATGAGACAGAGCACCACCGGCCAGCCGACGAGGAATCCAATCGAGTAGATGAGGCCGTCGAAGCCGGACAGCGCCACCAGCCCCGCGATGCCGAGGAAGCTGGCCGCGCTCATGTAGTCGCCGGCCAGGGCGAGGCCATTCTGTACGGCGGTGACCGAGCGGCCGGCAGCGTAGAAGTCTTCGGTGGTCTTGGTGCGCCGGGCGGCGTACCACGTGATGCCGAGCGAGGCGGCGATGAAGACGAAGAAGAAGAGCATCGCGAGCGCGTTCGGCTCGCCGATCGCGCCATTCATCGGCGGCCTCCCCGGATCGCCGCGACTTCGCGATCGTAGTGGTCGTTCGCCCAGCGGACGTAGATGAGGATGATGGCCCAGGCCGCCACGATCACGACGACGCCGAGCGCGATGCCGATGCTGAGGCCCGGGGCGATGAGCCGGCCGAGGAACTCGCGCCCGTAAGCGATGAGCAGGATGAAGACCACGTAGATGGCGGTCATCGCGGCGGTGAGTCCGAGCCCGATGCGCCAGCGGGCAACCGCGAGAGACTCGAGCGCAGCATGGGACGACGGTGAAGGAGTGGAGGGCATGGGCACCTGTCAGGCCGCGACACGCGGCGCGGCATCATAGAACGCTTGGAATTACGACGCAATGCGCGGACATCGGTGCTATAGTCCGCGCCAGTTCCGGCCGGCATCCTTCGCCGCGCCCTCTCACACCGGAGGCTTAGATGGTTCAGTCCCTCGGCGCACGCGTCGTTGTCGCGGCGCTGCTGCTGTTCGCGCCCACGAGCGCGCTGGCACAGCAGAACGCCACTTTGTCTGGAATCGTAACCGATGAATCGAAGGGCGTGCTGCCCGGCGTGACCGTTACGGCAACCGACCTCGGCACCGGCCGCGTCACGAGTGGCGTCACCGACGAACGCGGCGAATACCAGCTGCTGAATCTGCCGCCGGGCCGCTACTCGGCCGTGGCCGAGCTGTCCGGATTCGGCACCGCGACGGTTCCGGTCATCGAGCTGCGCGTCGGGCAGAACGCCACCCTTCCGCTGTCGCTCAAGGTCGGCGGCCTGGCCGAGACCATCACCGTGACCGGCGCCTCGCCGCTCGTCGACATCACCTCGTCGGAGGTGGCCGGCAACGTCGACCGCCGCCAGATGGAAGAGCTGCCGCTGGCCGGCCGCAACTGGATGGAGCTGTCGCTCCAGGTCAAGGGCATCACCGCCAACAACGTCGACAACCGGCCCGGCGTCGGCGACGACAACGCCTTCCAGCTCAACCTCGACGGCCAGCAGATCACCAACAAGGTGGCGAGTTCGGGCTTCGGCCAGCCGAAGTTCAGCCGCGAGGCGATTGCCGAGTTCCAGATCATCACCAATCTCTTCGACATCACCCAGGGCCGCTCGACCGGTGTGCAGGTGCAGGCGATCTCGAAGTCGGGCAGCAACACGCTGCACGGATCGGCGTACGGCTACTTCCGCGACGACAAGTGGAACAGCGCTGATTTCGTCGCCAAGCGCGTGCTGCCGTACCAGAACCAGCAGACCGGCGCCTCGCTCGGCGGTCCGATCATGAGGGACAAGCTGCACTACTTCGCCAGCTACGAGTACGAGCGGGAGCCGGGCACCGTGTTCTTCGCGCCGGTGAACCTGTCGCTCCGCGACTCGCAGGCTGACAAGCAGGTCAATCACAGCGCGCTCGGCCGCGTCGACCAGGATCTGACGACCAACTCCCACCTGTCGTACCGCTACTCGTTCTGGCGCTTCGACCGGCCCAACGACAAGCAGGCCGAGCACCCGACGCAGTCGGCGTCGCGGACCCGCAAGGCCGACAACTTTCTCGCCAGCTGGGCCCACGTGCGCTCCTCGAGCATGGTCGAGGAAGTGCGCGTCGGCTACAACACCTTCGGCTGGACCAACGGTGTGGCCCTCGGCGATCTCGTGACGTCGGCCCCTCCCGGATGGACCGGTGTGGGTACGCCGTCCTACAACTTCATCAACGGCACCATCGGGCCGCCCCAGAACTTCCCGCAGGAGTTCAACCAGAAGCAGTTCACCGCGCGCTACGACCTGACGTGGAACAAGTCCAATCACGAGATGAAGATTGGCGCCGAGTTCCTTGGCTGGAAGGACTCGGGCGAGTGGCACCTCGGCGAACGCGGCGTCTACAACTTCCGCGCCAACCCGAATGATCTCGACCGGCGCTTCCCGGGCAACGATCCCACGCAGTGGGACATCACGGGGCTGGACACCTTCGCGACGAACTTCCTGCAGAACACCGGCAACTGGGACGTCGATATCCCGCGGCCGACCTACGCCGTCTGGTTCGGCGACAACTGGCGCATCAGCGACCAGGTGACGGTCAACTACGGCGTGCGCTACGACCTCGACCAGGGCGCCACCGATCCGCCCGACACCAAGAACGCGACGGTGTTCGCGCCGTTCAACGGACCGCTCTTCAAGGACAACATCCGCGACAACAACAACATCTCGCCGCGCGCCGGGTTCGCCTGGAACGTCGGCGGCGGCAACAAGCTCGTCGTGCGCGGCGGCACCGGCCTCTACTACGGCTCGGTCGTCTCGAACGTCACCTTCAGCCAGCAGTCGTTCGGCAACCGCATCATCGTCAACAGCTTCGCCAACGACAACCAGCCGGGCTGGTTCCTCAACCCGACGCGGCAGTTCTCGGCCGCGCAGATCGCCAGCGGTGCCGTGCCGCAGGCGCCGCGCGTCATCGCGCACGACTTCAAGTTCCCGGTGACCTGGCAGAGCGCGATCGGGTTCCAGCGTCAGCTCACCGAGGTGCTCGGCATCGAGATGGACCTGACGCACTGGCGCGAGTACAACCGGACCCGCGGCGTCGACATCAATCTGGTGGCCGATCCGGCCACCGGGTATCCCGCACCGGGGCGGGTGGCCGATCCGACCTGGGGACCGATCATCTGGATCGAATCGGGCGGCAAGGCCGACTTCCTGTCGCTCGCCAACGGCATCACGCGCCGCTACGCCAACAACTTCCAGGCCGGCCTGACCTACACCTACACGTTCTTCGCGCGGGACGATCAGCCGGCCAACGGGTTCGGCCCGAACGCCGACAACCCCCTCGACATCAGTGGCGACGGTCAGTGGGCCCGCTCACAGGAGTTCCAGCGTCACACGATGCGACTGAACGGCATCTGGGCACCGGGCTGGGGCCTGACGTTCTCGGGCGCCTATCAGTTCGGGTCGGGCAACTACTACCAGACGACCGTGGGCGGCAATCCCTACGGCAAGAGCCGCGCGGCCCTCGGCCTGGCCAACCGCCTCTATGTGGGCGCCAACCCGCTGGTCGTCAATACGGCCCTCGCCGGAGATCGCTACGACGGGCCGACGACGCTCAATTCCGGCGACCGGGTGCCGCGTAACGCGCTCAAGGGCGACGCGATTCACAAGGTCGACGCCCGTGCGACCAAGGCGTTCAAGATCAACAACGTGAGCCTGCAGGCCGTGGCCGAGGTGTTCAACCTGTTCAACTACGCCAACTACGGGTCCTACAACGCGGTGGTGTCGTCGCCGACCTTCGGCCAGCCGCAGCAGAACATCGGCAACACCTACCGGCCGCGTACCGGCCAGCTCGCCGTGCGCGTCAGCTTCTGATCGTCGGAATGGGGGACCGGGCCCGGCCGCCTCGCGGTCGGGCCCGTTTCATGTACGGCGCGCGCCGCGGTGTGGTCTCACAGATAGCCGAGCCAGCGGCTGTCGCGCCGTCGTGCCTTGACCTGTGCCAGCCGGCGCGCCGGCAGGTAGAGGGCCGCCACGACCAGCAGCCATGCCACGTAGGTCCAGCCGAGCGAGACGCCCAGATCGGGCGGGAACATGTCGCGGGCGCCGCCCATCGACGGCAGCGGGTGCCAGAGGAAGGTCCAGGCGGCTGAGCCGTAGCGGGCGAACGCGATGACGGCCGCTACCAGGTGCAGCACCCAGAAGTGGACTACGTAGTAGGCGAACGGCACCCGTCCGAACACCACGAACGGATGGCGTGGGCCGAACGGCCGGCGCTCGAAGGCCGCCAGCAGCAGCAGCGCCGGGCCCAGCGTCATCAGCAGGAACATCAGCGACGGCGGGTACTTGGCGGTGTTGAGGAACGACAGCGCCGTGAACACGGCCGTGGATTGCCCGGACCAGGGCAGCGGGTCGCCGTAGCCGTTGACGACGCGCAGCAGGAGGAAGCCGATGACGCACGCGATGCCCGTCCACTGCAGCTGGCGCCGGCGCCGGTGCGGCTCCCACGTGTAGATCTCGGCCGACCAGAAGCCCAGGGCCATGACGGCGAACCAGGGCAGCACGGGGTAGCCGGCCACCGCGGCGACATCGCCCACCATGACCAGACCCGGCTGATGCAAGACGTGCCAGAGCGGGCCGAAGGCGCCGAGCTGGCTGGCCTGCACCCCGTCGAGCGTGTTGTGAAAGAGCACGATGAGGAGACCGATCGCGCCCACGGTCCGGGCCGGCAGCCGCACCAGCGCGGCCAGGCCGATCATCGACCAGCCGAGTGCCCACAAGATGATGAGCAGGACCGGATAGCGCCCGTCGAGGGTGAAGTTCATCGCCAGGCGCATCACCGTCAGCTCCACGACAATCAGCCACAGGCCGCGCGTCCAGAGAAAGGTGGCGAGCTCCGCCGGGGAGCCGCCACGCAGCAGGCGCAGCCGGGCTCCCATCCCCGCCGTGAAGACGAACACCGGCGCGCAGATGTGCGTGACCCAGCGCGTGAGGAAGATCATCGCCGTCGTGCGGCTGAGGTCGTCGGCCGGGAAGTTCATCGCCCCGGCGTGGAGGAAGTCGCGGGTGTGGTCGAGGGCCATGATCACCATGACCAGACCGCGCAACGCGTCGATGGCAGTGAGCCGGGGCCGGGAATCTGGCATGCTACGCCGCGGAGGCTATCACGATGCTCAGAGTTCGCCGGTCACTAGTGCCAGGTCTTGTCGTCATCCTTGCCGGAGTTGCCGCGGCGCCGTTGTCACACCCGTCGGCCCAGACGGTGGCCCCCAAGGTGGCGATCCCGATGCAGGGCGGCGCCATGCAGCAGGGCACGCGCGGCGTCACGGCCTACCCGGCGGCGAAGACCGGCGGCACCTACATGCACAACTTCTACTTCCCGCCGGCGGTGACGTCGACGCCGTGGTGGCCGGACTGGTCGCCGGACGGCTCGTGGCTCGCGGTGGCGATGCACGGCACCATCTGGCGCGTCGACCCGGCCTCGGGACGGGCCACGGAGCTGACGACCGGACCGGCCTACCACTCGTCGCCCGACATCTCGCCCGACGGCGCGTGGCTGGTCTACACGGCCGACCACGACGGCAAGAAGATCCAGCTGGAGATCCTGAACCTGGCCACCGGCGCGGTCGCGCCGCTCACGAGCGACGACCAGATCTACACCGATCCGGTCTTCTCGCCGGACGGAACGCGCCTGGCCTACGTGTCGACGGCGCCCAACGGCTACTTCAACGTCTACATCCGCGCCCTCGCGAACGGGAAGTGGACTGGACCGGAAGTGGCCGTCACGCGCGACCACACCTTCCCGAGCGACCGGCTCTACTTCGGCAACGTCGATGTCCACATCAGCCCGGCGTGGCTGCCGGACGGCCGCGAACTGCTCCTCGTATCGAACCGCGGAGTGGCGCTCGGCTCCGGCAACGTCTACCGGGTACCGGCCGCCGCTGACGGCATGGAGAAAGCCGTCGTCGTGCGTGCCGAGCAGACGCTCTACCGCACCCGCCCAGACGTCTCGATCGACGGCAAGCGCTTCGTCTATGCCTCGACGGCTGGCGCCGCCGACCAGTACAACAACCTCTACGTGCAGCCGACCGTCGGCGGCGAACCCTACAAGCTGACGTTCTTCGAGCACGACGCCTTCCATCCGCGCTGGTCGCCGGACGGCGAGTGGATTGCCTTCATCTCGAACGAGGGCGGTCTGCCGCGGCTGGCGCTGCTCGAGACCTACGGCGGCGCCCAGCGCACCGTGGCCATCGCCGAGCGGACGTGGAAGCGGCCCATGGGCACCCTCCAGGTCCGCGTCGTCGAGGACGCGACGGGCGAGACGGTCGCCGCCCGGACGCATCTGGCCGGGGCCGACGGCAAGCAGTACGTGCCGCGCGACGCCTACGCCCGCGTCAGCGGCATCGGCGACCGCATCTTCCACACCGACGGCACCTTCACCGCGGAACTGCCGGTCGGACAGGCCTCGATGACCACCATCGCCGGCTTCGAGCGCGGCGTCGAGACGACGTCAGCCGAGATCCGGGCCAACGAGGTCACGTCCGTGACGGTACGGCTGAAGCGCATCGCCGATCTGGGAGCCCGCGGCTGGTTCAGCGGCTCGACCCACGTGCACATGAACTACGCCGGCAACCTGCACAACACGCTCGAGAACCTGATGATGATGTCGGCGGCTGAAGACCAGGACATCGTCAACGAGCAGGTCGCCAACAAGGACAACCGCATCCTCGACTATCAGCACTTCGTGAAAGGCGGCGGCGCGCATCCGCTGTCGACGAAGGAGCGCGTGCTGGTGGTCGGCCAGGAATACCGCCCGCCGTTCTACGGTCACGTCTTCATGTTCGGGATGCGCGACCATCTGATCTCGCCGTTCGTCACGGGCTACGAAGGGACGGCCGTCGAGAGCCTCTACCCGAGCAACACGGACATGTTCCGCAAGGCCAAGGCCCAGGGAGCCACTGTCGGCTACGTCCATGCCTTCGGCGGCGACACCGACCCGATCGAACTCGGCCTCGGCGGCGGCAAGGGCTTCATGGTGGACGCGGCGCTCGACACCACCGACGCCGTGGAGTGGTCCGACGCCAGCCGCGGCGGCTTCGTGCCGTGGTACGCGGTGCTGAACAACGGCTTCCGCGTGACGGCGGTCGGCGGTGAGGACTCGATCAGCAGCATGCACGCGAGCAAGCTGGTGGGATCGTCGCGGACCTACGTCAACACCGGCGATCGCGGGCTGACCATGGAGGCGTGGTTCGACGGACTGCGCGCCGGTCGCGCCTTCGTCACCCTCGGACCCCTCGTCACGCTGACGCTCAACGGCCGGGGCCCGGGCGAGGACCTGGCCTTGCCGGCCGGTGGCGGCGAGGTCGAGATCGCCGGCTGGGCCCGGTCGATCACGCCGCTGCAGGAGGCGCTGCTCGTGTCGAACGGCGAGGTCGTCGAACGGATTCCCTTCACCGGCGACAAGAAGGGACTCGATTTCACCCGCACCGTGACGGTCCGCCGGAGCGGCTGGTATCACCTGCGGGTCGAAGGGGCCCGCGGCGACCGGTTCCCGCTCGATGCCGGCTTCGCGCAGGCGTTCACCAACCCGGTGTGGATCTCGGTCGGCGGTGCGCCGGTCCGCAGCGCCGCGGCCGCCGCCTACTCGATCAAGTGGATCGACATGCTGCGTCAGATGGCGGAGGCGTGGCCGGGGTGGCGGTCACAGAAGGAACGCGCGCATGTCTTCGCGCAGTTCGACGAGGCGCGGCGGATCTACGAGCAACGGGCTGCCGAGGCGGCGGCTCGCTGAGGGGTGACGGGCGCGGCGCCCGGCGAGGCGCCGCGCTCGTGTGGTGCTCGACGACGCCTAGTGGACGGCGTCGGCCGGGTCGACGCTCGTCTCCGCGCGCGCCTTCAGCCCCTGGATCTGGACCAGCGGCTGCGCCGGCTCGTGCAGGACGTGCTGCCGGTAGAGCCGCGCCATCTCGGCGTCGCGCCGCGCCTTGACCTTCTCTTCACGGGCGTTCTTGGCGACGCCGCGTTCCTCGAGGTCGGTCTGGGCTCCGCGCGCAACCGCTTCGGCATCGAGTTCGAGGCTGTGCGCGGTCGTCGGCAGCGGCACCGACTTGTTGCCCGCGAAGATGTCGTGGCGGCCGTGTTCCTCGTACCACTGGGTGAGCGTGGCCGTCATGTGCATCTTCTCGATGATCTGCCGCCAGCCGATGCCGGTGTTGTAGGCGCAGAACGAGATCTCGCCCTGCTGCGTGGCGTAGGGGATGATGCACATCTCGGTGCGCCGGAAGTCGTAGTTGAAGAGGTCCTGGAACCACATGCCGGCGATGAACAGGAAGTTCCAGCGGTCGGCGCGGCGGCGCTCGATGTCGGTTCTGGTGCGAGTGGCCTCGACGCTGCCGTAGGCGGCGTCGGCGTTCTTCGTGGCGCCGAACGTCTTGTCGAACTTCAGCAGCAGATCCTTGATGCGGAAGTGCGTGGGCGCCTTGAAGGGATCGTAGTTGCGCATCAGCGCCAGCGCCATACCGGCCACCGACAGGAACCGGCCACGGCCGGCGTCGGTCACCGCGGCCACGTCCTTGGCCAGTTGTTCGCCGTTCAGGAACGCGGTGACGGGCACGGCCTCCTTGGTCTCTTTGTCGACCATCACCGGCATGCCCACGCCACAGTTGGGATGGCAGCCACACGTCAGGTTGCCCCACGCGTGCTCCGGCCCGTGGACCTGATCGGCCCAGTCGGTGAAGGTGCCCATGAACGAGATCGGGAACCAGTCTTTGGCCGGCTCGCCCATGCCGGTCTGGCTCTTCACGTCGTGCGCCAGATGCGAGAGGGTGTAGCGCTGGGCGGCGCGGCGCTCGGGCGTGATCTCCTCGTCGCGGCCGGTGAAGCTGACCGGCTGGAACGAGAGGAAGTTGATCTTCCTCGGATTGTCGAGCGCGAACTCGATGATGCGCCCGACCTGCTCGTTGTTCACGCCGTTGATGATCGTGACAACCGGCACGATCTCGACGCCGGCATTGTGGAGGTTCTCGATCGCCTGCAGCTTGACGTCGAACAGGTTGCCGACGCGGCGGTGCGCGTTGGCGGCGTTGCCGATGCCGTCGAACTGCAGGTAGGCAAAGCGCAGGCCGGCCTCGGCGGCCTCGGTGGCGAACTCGGGGCGCTTGGCGAACTCGATGCCGTTGGTGGCGGCCTGAATCGACGTGTAGCCCAGCTTCCGGGCGTAGCGGATGGCGTCGAGGAAGTAGGGCGAGAGCGTTGGCTCGCCGCCCGAGAACTGCACCGACATCTGGCGCCGCGGCTTGATGCTCACGGCGTTGTCGAGCACGGTCTTGATGTCGTCCCACGTCAGTTCGTGCACGAAGCCGACCTGGTTGGCGTCCATGAAGCAGGGGTCGCACATCATGTTGCAGCGGTTGGTCAGATCCACCGTCAACACCGAGCCGCGGCCGTGCTTGATGGTGCTGCTGCCGTGGTTGTGCAGCGTCTCGTCGTTGTGCGCGCGGATGTCGCGTCCCGGGAACACGTCCTCGAGGTGCTTGAAGAAGGCCGTGTCGATGGCCATCACGTCCTCGAAGTGGCCGTGCTGCGGGCAGTCCTTCACCATCAGGATGCGGCCGTCGCGTTCGAGGATGGTGGCCGGAATCTCGCCCACCTTCTCGTTGATGAGCGTTTCGAGCGGCCGGCGGCCGTCGAGAATGGCCTCGCGCGCTTCGCGCACACAGGTCGGACAGAGGGAGTCGGTCTGGCGCGGCCACCCCAGCGGCGGCTTGGATTTCTCGTGCGACTTCAGCATCGGCAGGTCGGACCACCGCGGCGTGAAGCTGCCGCCGGGCGCGACCCGGTTGAGCCGGGAGAACGCTGCCCAGGCGCCGGCTGCGGCAAGGGCCAAGCCTTTTTCGAGGTACTTCGCTGGTGCGCGCATGTCCAACCCTCCTGGGGAACCGACACACGCCGCACGGCCGGCCGGTCCCGTCCGACATTGCGAACAGGGAACATCCCATTCCTAGTGCCGTGGTGGGCGGCTCGTCAATGTCGATCCGGCCGAGCGCGGAGCCAGCACGACCGTGGCCGCTCATCCGCTGCTACACTGCGCTGATGACCCGCACCCCGCTGGCGCCGCTCCTGACCGCCGCCGTCGTGGCGGCGACGGGATGGACCCTGGGCGCCCAGAGCGTGCCGCCCGCCCCGCTGATGCTGACGAATGCCTCGGTGGTCGACGTCGCCACCGGCGAAGTCCGCCGCGGACAGACCGTGGTGCTGCGCGCCGGACGAATCGAGTCGATCGGCACGGCGGCGCCGCCGGCGGCCAGCGCGCCGGCCCGCGTCGACCTCGGCGGCCGTTACCTCATCCCCGGTCTCATCGACGCGCACGTCCACATCGCGACGCCGGCGGCCATGCGGGTCGCGCTCGAAAGCGGCGTGACCACCGTACGGAGCGGCGGCGTGTCGCACTTCGCCGACGTCGGGCTGCGCGAGCTCGTCAAGAAGGGGCACCTGCCGGGCCCCGACGTGCTGGCCGCCGGCTATCACGTGCGTCCACAGCCGGCCGCCGAGGCCTGGCTCGACGCGCCCGATCTCGGCGATCTGATGGCGGGCCTGACGACGCCCGGCGCGCTCGGCCGCTTCGTGCGCTTCAATCTGTCGCGCGACGTCGACTGGATCAAAGTGATCGCCACCGAGCGCGCCGGCACCCCCGACACCGATCCCCGCAAGCAGGTCTACACCGAGGCGGAGCTGGCGCTGGTCGTCAGCGAGGCGGCGGCGCGGGGCGTGCCGGTGCTGGCGCACGCGCACGGCGCCGAAGGCGCGCTGGCCGCGGTGCGGGCCGGCGTGCGCTCCATCGAGCACGGCACCTTCCTCAACGAGGAGACGCTGAAGCTGATGGCGTCGGCCGGCACCTACTTCGTGCCGACGATCGACGTGGTCAACGATCTGGCCGGGCCGGGCGGCGAGTACGACAACGTGGGACTGCAGTTGCGCGGGCAGATGCTGAAGCCGGTGCTGGTCGAGACCGTCCGGCGCGCGCGGGCCGCCGGCGTGAAGATCGTCGCCGGGTCCGACACCGGCTACGGCCCGGCCAGCATGGCCCGGCTGTCGCGCGAGGTGGTCGAACTGGTCGAAGCCGGCCTGCCGCCGCTCGCGGCCCTGCAGGCCGCCACCAGCCGCACCGCGGAGATGCTGCGGCTCGACAAACAGATCGGTCAGGTGCGGGCCGGCTTCGAGGCCGATCTCGTGGTGGTCGATGCCAATCCCGTGGAGCATCCGCGGACCCTGCTCGATCCGCTGTACGTCGTGAGTAACGGCCGAGTCGCTCTGGACCGGCTGGGTTTTGGCAGATAGTAAGGTGATGGCGGGTCCGCGATCCATGGACACGCGCCGGAGGACACACGTGATGAGAACTCTCGCACTGGTCGGGATGGTGTGCGCGCTCGCGGCGCCCGCTTTCGCGCAGCACGACAACCATGGCGCCGGGGTGCTGTCGGCCGAGCAGGTCGGCACGGTCGACTTCCAGACCTCGTGCAGTCCCGCGGTCAAGGCCGACATGAACGCCGCCGTGGCGCTGCTGCACTCGTTCTGGTTCCCTGAGGCGCGCCAGGCCTTCGAGGCGATTGCCGCCAAGGACCCGGCGTGCGCCATGGCCTACTGGGGCGTGGCGCTGACGCACTGGGGCAACCCGTTCGGTGGTCTGCGCACGGCGCAGACCATTGCCACCGGCAAGGCGGTCATCGAGAAGGCGCAGGCGACCGGCACGCCGACGCGGCGCGAGAAGGGCTACATCGACGCGGTGGCCGGCCTCTTCTCGAGCGCCGATGTCACCACGCAGCGTGCCCGCATCGTCGCCTACGAGCAGACCATGGGACAGGTGTCGAAGGACAATCCTGGCGATACCGAGGCGCGCATCTACTGGGCGCTGGCCGTGGCGCAGACCGCGACGCCCACCGACAAGACGCTGGCCGCGAATCTGCGCGCGGCCGAGATCCTCGAGCCGCTCTTCAAGAAGATGCCGGCGCACCCGGGGCTCGCGCACTACATCATCCACGCCTACGACACGCCGACGCTGGCGCCGCGTGCGCTCGATGCCGCGCGCCGCTACGCGTCGATTGCGCCGGTCGTGCCGCACGCGCTCCACATGCCGTCGCACACCTTCACGCGCGTCGGCTACTGGAAGGAGTCAATCGAGACCAACAAGAAGTCGGCCGAGGCGGCCCGCAAGGCCGGGGGGCTGGCGGGCGCCGGGGAAGAGCTGCACGCGCTCGACTACCAGACCTACGCCGCGCTGCAGCTGGCCGACGACGCCGCGGCTCTGGCCGCGCGCGAACGCGCGGTGACCTTCGAGGCGGGCGCCGCTGGCGGCGCTTACGGCTTCGCCCTGGCCGCCATTCCCGCCCGCTACGCCCTCGAACGCCAGGCGTGGACCGAAGCGGCAGCCCTCACCGTGCGGCCGGCGCCCGGAGCGGTCTACGCGGAAGCGATCACGCACTTCGCGCGCGCCATGGGCGCGGCGCGGGCCGGCACGCCGGCGGCCGCGGCGGCCGACATCGAACGCCTGGCGGCCATCAAGGGGCTGCTGGCGGCGGCGAAGGATCCCTACTGGGCCGAGCAGGTCGACATCCAGCGGCGCGTGGCCGAGGCCTGGAAGGTCTTCGCGGAGGGCGACAAGGAGAACGGCATCACGCTGCTGTCGGCCGCGGCCGACGCCGAGGACCTGACGGACAAGTCGGCGGTCACGCCGGGCCCGATTGCACCGGCGCGTGAGCTGCTCGGCTTCATGCTGCTCGAGGCCGGCCGCGCCAAGGAGGCACAGACGGCCTTTGCCGCCACCATGAAGAAGGAACCGGGACGCTTCCTGGGCCTCTACGGCGGCGCCCGCGCCGCCGAGGCGGCCGGTAACAAGGCGGCCGCCGCCGCGCTCTACAAGCAGTTGCTGACGATGGTCGGATCGGCCACGGCCGACCGTCCGGCCCTGGCCCACGCCAGACAGCAGACCTCGGAGCGCTGAAGGCTCGCGGTCCCTACAGTGCGGCGACGACCGCGGCCGTGAGGTCGCGCGTGGTCGCCGCACCGCCCAGATCGGGCGTCCGCACGCGGCCCTCCGCGAGCACCTGCTCGAGGGCTCTCACGATCTCGCGGCTGGCGTCGGCCTCGCCGAGATGGTCGAGCATCAGCGCCGCCGCCCAGATCGCCCCGATCGGATTGGCGATGCCCTGGCCGGCGATGTCGGGCGCCGATCCGTGGATCGGCTCGAACATCGAGGGGTAGTCACGCGGCGGATTGAGGTTGGCCCCGGGCGCCACCCCGAGCGAGCCGGACACGGCCGCGCCGAGATCGGTCAGGATGTCGCCGAAGAGGTTCGAGGCCACCATGACGTCGAGCGTCTGCGGATGGGTGACCATGCGGGCGGCCAGCGCGTCGACGTGGTACTTGACGATGGTCAGGGCCGGGAAGTCGCGCGCCACCTCGTCGACCACTTCGTCCCACAGCACCATCGAGTGCTGCAGCGCATTCGACTTGGTGGCGCTGGCGAGCAGCCGCCGCGGCCGCGTCAGCGCGAGATGGCAGGCGTAGCGTACGACGCGCTCGATCCCACGGCGCGTGAACAGCCCGGTCTGCTCCGCGACCTCGTGCGGCGTGCCTTTGTGCAGGCGTCCGCCGAGGCCGGCGTACTCGCCTTCGGAGTTCTCGCGCACACACACCCAGTCGATGTCGGCCGGCGTGCGGTGGGCGAGGGGGCCGGGCACCCCGGACAGCAGACGCATCGGGCGCAGGTTCACGAACTGCTCGAACCGCTGCCGGATCGGCAGAATCAGCTCCCACACCGAGACGTGGTCGGGCACGGTCGGCGCCCCGATGGCGCCGAGATAGATGGCGTCGGCGCCGCGCAGGGCGTCGAGGGCGCCGGCCGGCATCATCCGCCCCTCCGCCAGGTAGTACTCGCAGCCCCATGGATGCGCGGTCGTGGCCAGGCCGAAGCCGTGGCGGGCGGCCGCGGCCGCCACCACGGCGAGGGCGGCCGGCGTGACTTCCTTGCCGATGCCGTCCCCGGCGATGACTGCGATTGAATACTGACGCATGGCGTGCAGGTCCGACGTGTTGCAGCCGCTAGCCGCCAGCCGCTGCTTCTACATGCCCGGCGGCGTGAAGCGGCCGTCAGCGGCGAGCCAGCCGCCGTCGACGTAGATGATGGTGCCGGTCACGTAGCTGGCGGCGTCCGAGAGCAGGAACACCGTGGGCCCGGCCATCTCGTCGGCGCTGGCCCAGCGATTCATCGGGTTCTTGTTGGCGTAGGCGTTGTACCAGTCGGCGTTGGCCTTGATCGGGGCGGTCAGTGGCGTTTCCGTCACGCCGGGGCCGACCGCGTTGACCCGCACGCCGGAGGTCGCCCATTCGGTGGCCGCCGACTTGGCGAGCTGCAGGATACCGGCCTTGGTCATCGAGTAGACCGACTGACCGGGCTCGGTGACGATCGAGCGGATCGAGCTGAAGAGCACCACGCTGCCTGATTTCTGGGCGGTCATGATACGGCCGGCCGCCATCAGCACGTTGAAGTTGCCGCGCAGGTTGACCGCCACCACCTTGTCGAACTCCGCGCCGGAGTACCTGCAGGATCGGCTTGCGCACGTTGATCGCCGGTGTGCACACGAGGCCGTCGAGTCGTCCATGGGTCTTGGCCGCCGACTCCAGAGCGGCAGCGACGGCTGCCTCGTCCGTGATGTCGAGCACCGCGCTCTCGGCCTTGCCGCCGGCCTCGCGGATCGCCGCGGCCGTCGCTTCGGCCGTGTCGCCCTTCACGTCGTAGCAGATGGCGTGCCCGCCCTGCTGCGCCACGCCGGTGGCCACGGCGGCGCCGATGCCGCCGCCGGCGCCGATGACCGCCACCGCTTTCCCGTCCAGTCGAAACATGTCTGCCTTCACCGCAGTCACTCCTTGAGTTCGAGACGGCGCTACAGGGTCGTGGGGGCCGGCCGTCTCACCGCCGCCACGAGGAAGAAGGCCGCGGCCGCCACCACGAGGCCGGCCAGGCTGGGGTTGAACCAGATGCTCGTTGCCGCCCAGGGCTGGACGCGCAGGTAGAGCAGCGTCAGCATGCCGGAGGCGACCGCCGCCAGCGCTTCGGGGGTGCCGGCGCGTGCCACGTAGAGCCCGGCCACGATCGGCACGAACAGGCTGACGCCGAGCAGCGAGTAGAAGATCGAGAGCGCCGCGATGACGTTCGGGAGCTGCACGGCGAGGTAGACGCCGGCCACCCCGCCGACAACCGCGGCGGCACGCGCCACGAACAGCACCTGGCGGTCGGTCGCCCGTGGATTGAGGAACCGCTTGTAGAGATCCTGCGACAGCGACGTCGAGAGCATGAACAGGATCGCGTCGCAGGTGCTGACCTCGGCGCTGAACACCGCCGCCAGCGCCACCGTGCCGATGAACCACGGCAGCGACTGCACGAGCAGCGTCGGCAGCACCAGATCACGCTCGGCCAGGCCGGGATGCAGGTGACGCGCCGCCAGTCCGAGCAGCAGCGGCACGAAGGCGAACAGCATCTGGGCGATGCCGGCGGCGCCGATGCCGAGCTTCACCGCACGCTGGCTCTCGGCACCGTAGGCCTTCTGGATGAGGCCCGGCGAGATGACGAAGGCGGGTCCGAGCAGGGCCAGGAAGGCGTAGCCCGATCCGGGGCCGCTCGAGTACCACGGGTCCCAGAAGGTCGCCGGCAGGCCCGGCGTCGCGGCGATGGCGGCGAGGCCGCCGGCAGCCGACAGCGCGAGCGGCACCGCGATGACGAGACCCACCAGCAGCACGCCGAGCTGCACGGCGTTGACCCAGGCCGAGCTCAACAGGCCGCCGGCCGTGAAGTAGATGGTCATGGCGAGGCCGCCGATGGCGGCGCCGATCGGGCGCGGGATATCGGCCACCGCCGTCAGCACGGCCGCGCCGGCGATCAGCTGGCCGGCGAGAATCGCCAGCGTGCCGAGCCAGATGAGCGACGACAGCAGACCACGCACGAGCGGTCCGTAGCGGAACTCGAGATAGTCCCCGGCGGTCAGGAAGCCGTGGTCTGACGCCGCCTGCCAGAGGCGCGGGCCGATCCAGAACGCCAGCACGATCGAGCCGAGGCCGGCCGCGCCGTTCCAGAACCATGCACTCACGCCGTCGATGTAGGCCTGGCCGGCGGCGCCGATGGTGGTGCCGGCGCCGACGTTGGCGGCCAGCACCGTGGCGAAGACCAGCGGCGCCGTCAGCTTGCGGCCGGCGACGAAGAAGTCGGCACTGCCGCGCACGCGCCGCCCTACCCACACGCCGAAGAGCGTGAGGCCGACGGAGTAGAGGAGCAGCAGCG
The DNA here is from genome assembly GCA_963807405.1 of uncultured Acidobacteriota bacterium. Classification (GTDB taxonomy): domain Bacteria; phylum Acidobacteriota; class Vicinamibacteria; order Vicinamibacterales; family UBA2999; genus CADEFD01. The sequence goes on from CAWEBU010000006.1 coordinate 317,470, forward strand.
CCAGCTGCCAGGTGGGCCGCACGGTGATGTCGCTAGCGCCTGGGAAGATCGCGTGCTGCCGGGATGTTCGGCAGGCCGGTGGCTTCGGTGGCCGCGCGCACGATGGCGCGGGCCATGACATCGGCGGCGAGCGCCCCGATCTGGGTGATGTTCGCCTGGCCGGTCCAGGTGCCGGTGGCGAGCGAGAACACCGTGTCGCCGTCGCCCATGGTGTGGGCCGGGAAGATCGCGCGCGCAAAGCCGTCGTCGGCCATCAGCGCCATGCGGTGCACCTCGGCCTTGCTCAGCCGGGCGTTGGTGGCGACCAGCCCGATGGTCGTGTTCTCCCCGGGGCGCGGCGTCTGGCTCGGCCCGCCGCTGCGCAGCAGCAGGCGGGCATCGGCGAGCGACCCATCGGGATTGCGCACGCCGGCCACGACCTTGCCGGTGTCGGGATCGATGATGTCGCCGACCGCGTTGACGGCCACGATGGCGCCGACGGTCAGGCCGTTCGGCAGCGTGATGGCGTAGCTGCCGAGGCCGCCCTTCATGGCACGGTTGGGGCCGCCGGACTTGCCGACGGTGGCGCCAGCGCCGGCGCCGACGGTGCCTTCGGCGACCTTGCCGCTCGTGGCGGCCTGCGCCGCCTCGTAGCCGCACTCCGCCGTCGGCCGGATCTTCGGATTGCCGCCGACCGGCAGGTCGAACAGAATCGCCGACGGCACGATCGGCACCCTGGCGATGCGGACGTCCCAGCCGATGCCGTGCTCTTCCAGCCAGCGCACGGTGCCAGTGGCGGCATCGAGGCCGAAGGCGCTCCCGCCCGACAGCACCACGGCATTGACCTTGTCGACCATGTTGCCCGGATCGAGGAGGTCGGTCTCGCGCGTGCCAGGGGCACCGCCGCGCTGCGCGACACCGCCGACCGCGCCTTCGCCGTCCACGAGAATGACGGTGCAGCCGGTCGGCCGCCCGGTGAGCGTGACCGAGCCGACCTTGATGCCGTCCACCGCGGTGATGCCGCGTGGGTCCGGACCGGCCGCGGGCTGCGTGCGCGTCGTCACCGCGCCGGCACAGACGGCGAGGAGGATGGCCGCTGGCCAGGCGAGACGGCGCGACGGCGGCGTGGGCGGAGGCGGCGTGTGCGGCATGGCGGAACCTCGGATGGGCCCGAGGGCCACGGCAGTGATGGTAAGGGATGTGCGGGGTGTGAACCAAGCATCGTGTTGATCCAAGATGGGGTCGCCGTGCCGCTGGATCCTGCGCTCGTCGAACGGATCTCGGACGTGGTCGACGACACCGCGGACGAGATCGTGGCCTTCACCGCGGACCTCATCCGCATCCCGACCGTGAATCCGCCGGGCGAGGAATACCCGACGTGCGCCCGCTTCATCGGCGAGGCGCTCCGCCGCTTCGATTTCGACGTGCACTACGTCGCGGCCGAAGGACATCCCGACCACACCGCGGCCCACCCCCGGGTCAACGTGATCGGCCGTCGCGTCGGGCGCCACACGCACCCGCTGGTCCACCTCAACGGTCACTTCGACGTCGTCCCGGCGGGTGAGGGCTGGACGGTCGACCCGTTCGCCGGGGTGGTGAAGGACGGCCGCGTCTACGGCCGCGGCGCCTGCGACATGAAGGCCGGCATCGCCGCCGGCGTGTTCGCCGCCGAAGTCATCCGGCGGGCCGGCATCGCGCTGCCCGGTACGATCGAAGTCAGCGGCACGGTCGATGAGGAGAGCGGCGGCCTCGCCGGCGTGAAGTACCTGGCCGACGAGCGCTGGATTGCCGCCGACAAGACCGACTTCGTCATCATTCCCGAACCGCTCGATGTCGACCGGGTGTGCATCGGCCACCGCGGCGTCTACTGGTTCGAGGTCGAAGCGCACGGCCGCATCGGGCACGGCAGCATGCCGTTTCTCGGCGCCAGCGCCATCGAGGGCATGAGCCGCTTCCAGGCGCTGGTCGAGGAGCAGCTCAAGCCGAAGCTGGCCGGCCGCCTGACCGAGGTGCCGGTCGTGCCGGCGGGCGCCCGCCACGCCACCATCAACACCAACGGCATCGAGGGCGGACAGCCCATCGACGGCGTGCAGACACCGTGCGTCGCCGATCGCTGCCGGGCGATCTTCGATCGTCGCTTCCTGCTCGAAGAGGGCCTGGAGTTCACGCGTGACGAGATCGCGGCGCTGGTCAACGAGGCGCGCCGCCTGGTGCCCGGCATCCGCTTCGAAGTCCACGACCGGCTGATCGTGCACCCGACGCGCACGCCCGATGACTCGCCGATCATTCCGGCGCTGACCGGCGCCATCCGGCGCGTGCTCGGACGCCAGGCGTCGCTCATCGCCAGTCCTGGCACCTACGATCACAAGCACGTCGCCAGGATCGCCGGTGTGCCGCACTGCGTGGCCTACGGTCCGGGGGAGCTGGTGCTGGCGCACCAGCCCGACGAGTACCTGTGCCGTCGCCGATCTGGTGGCGGCGACGAAGGTGATCGCCATCGCGAGCCTGGAGCTGATGGGGGCGGGGAGGTAGACGCCGCCCGGCGGCTCACTTCGCCGTGTCGAGGAACTCCGCCCAGGCCAGCACGATCGGCGCGAGCGGACCCTTGGTGAGGGCATAGGCGCGGGCCCAGGCGCGGGCTTGTGCGCGGTCGGCGGCGATGGTCGAGGCGTCGATGGCGGCGGCGTGACGGCGATACAGGCTGTAGACGCCGGCGGCCAGCGCCGGACCGTCCGTGCCGCCTGGTCCCGCGAGATGCCCGGTCAGGAGCGGCAGGGCGCGGGCCGCGTCGCCGGTCAGCGCGTAGGCGAGCGCCAGGTCGCGTGTCGTGCGCGGGTCGACCGGGCCTGTCGCCGCCAGCTGCGCCAGCGGCGTGACCGCTGCCGCCGGCTGCCCCGCGCGCAGCCAGGCCTCGCCGGCGAGGCGCGCGAAGGCCGGCACGGCGCCCGGCGGCATGCTCATGAGGAGTCCCGCCGCCTCCTTCTCGCGATTGGCCAGCAGGTAGCACACGCCGAGCATGGCGCGCGCTGGCGCGAAGCTGCCTTCGAGGCGCATGACCGTCTGGAACTGGGTGGCCGCCTGATCGATCTGCGACCGGCCGAGCAGGTCGACGCCGCGGACGAACGCCGCGATGGCCTGGTCACCGGCGGCCAGTGCCTCGAGGGCGGCGTCGGTCAACTGGCCGCCGCGCGCCGTCTCGAGCGCCGCCCGCACCAGTGGCGTGCGGCCCACGGCGGCGGCCACCCACAGCGCCGACGTCGTGTCCGCGTTCAGCACCTCGTCCCTGGTCGCGCCCGGCAACGAGCCGAGCACCGCGGCCATCAGCTCCGGCGGGGCCCCGGCGGCGGTCGGGCCGGAACTCGCGGCCTCCGGCGCCAGCACGCGGAACGGGCGGATGAGCGCGCCGCGCGCGGCGCCGTCCTCGGCAAAGCTGACGCGCGCCAGGTAGGCGCCCGGCGGCACCGCGCTGACGTCGAGACGGCCCTGCGCGAGACGCACTTCCGGCGACGCCCCGATCGACACCGGCAGCGACACCGACACGAGCGCACGGCTGGACTCGTCGCGCAGGATGTCGAGCCGGGCCGTGACCGTGCGGTCGCCCCCGGTGGGCGGCGCATAGGCTTCGGCCATCGCCACGAGCGACCCGTCGCGCACGCGCGGCTCGACCTGCGGTGTCAACGCCGCGCCGTCCGCCGGTGGAGCGGCCACGAGCAGATCGCCAACGGTCAGGGTGTCGCCGTTCAACTGCCAGGCCCGCACCTCGCGTTCGAGACTGCCGGCCCGCCGCTCGCTGTCAGCCAGGGCGAGGCGCATGCGATAGATGCCGGGCTCGACCGTGATGATCCCGGCATAGGACGCGCGCGTGGCGTCGCCGTCGACCGGCACCAGCTGCCGCGAGTCCTCGCTCGCCGCCACCACCTTGCCGTCCGTGGTGGCGATGACGAGGCCGGTGGCGTACTCCAGCGGCCCGTCGGTGGCGCGCTCGACCTCGGCGGCCACGATGAGACGGACCCGCGACGTGCCCGGCTCCTTGTAGGTCCAGGTGGACGCGCGCAGCGGCAGTGCCGTGGCCGGCACCGCTGAGCGCAGCGTGCGTGCCAGCGCCTCGGCCGGCGTGGCCGCGGGCGGCCCCTCCGGCGACAGGAATGCGCGCCGCGCCTGCAGCGTGACGCCCCGGCGCGTCGTCTTCACCTCGATCTTGTGGCGCTTGCCGTCGCGATCGTTGGTCCCTGGTTCGACGCCGAGCAGGTAGTAGCCGGCCAGCGCCTGTTCGATGCGCCGGAAGGCCCCCTCCGCCGTCGAGACGACGCGGTGCAAGGTGCCGCGCGCCATGCCGGCGAGGATCTGCAGGCCTTCCTCCTGCAGCCGCCGATCTTCATTGGCGGTGGTCGGGCGCTGCGACTGCGAGGCGTCGAACGGCGCCACGTCGAGCATCAGCACGTCGAGACTGGCGCGCACGTCGGCGGCGATCGCCGCCAGGTCGTCGAGCTCGCCGCCGAGGCTGTCGAGGACCAGCCCCTCGGAGATGAGGACGACCGACTTGGCGCCTTCCATCGCTCCGAGGCCCTTGAGCACGGTGCGGAGTCCGGCGACCGAGCGATCCGTCTGGATCCGCTGGTCGTTGACGATCTCGCTCGCCTCCTGTTCGACATCGCGCTCGCAGCGCTCGGCGTCGGCGGCCCCGGCGGTGGCCGCGCATTCGCGCAGCAGGACCTGGACGATCAACGTGGCGTCGCTGTTGCGGTAGAGGGCGAACGCCTCGGTGACGCTGATGTTGAAGCGGCGCTGCTGCGGCGTCACGCGTCCCGATACGCGGAGCATCGCTTCCCGCACGCGGCTGTGTTCGGTCGTGAAGTCCACGAGCTCGCCGGGCCCGGGAATGGCCACCAGGGCCAGGCGATCGTTCGGCTGCAGGCGATCGACGAACGCGAGCGCGCTCTGCATGACCGGCCGGGCGGCGCCGAAGCGGATGTTGCCCTGGTCGACGATCAGCAGGATGGCGCGCCCCTGCGGTCCGCCTCCGCTGTTGGTCGAGATGCCGTAGTCGGGGGGCGGTGGGGCCGCAATGACCGGCGCCGCGCCACGCGGGGCCGTGCCGGCGGCGAGGGCATCGGTGAGCTTCACGTACTCGGCCGAGACGACCTTGCGCGCCTTGCCGTCCACCTCGACGCTGAAGTCGGCCAGCGTCAGGTCCACGATCTGGCGACCGTCGCGGTCGAGGGCCGTGACGTCGAGGGGCAGCACCTCGACGCCGGTACGGAACACGGGTGGCTGGCCCGGGGCGGCCGGCGCCTGCGCGGGGGACGGCGTCTGGCCGGCGTGCGCGGCCACGGCCACGGCCAGAACCACGAGCACGATCGACGAGCGGCACTGCGGCATGGTGAGCGACCTCGAGGGCGCGGCCGCCGCCGGGGCCGGACGGCAACCGGGCCATTGTACGCCCGCCCGCCCCGCTGCGCCGGCGGGCGCCCTCCGCTATGATCGGTGGTTGTGTCCGTCCGTGACGTCCTCATCGTGGGGGCCGGTCCATCCGGCCTGGCGACGGCGATTGCCTGCCGCCATCACGGCCTCGACTACGTCGTCCTCGAACAGGGCGCCCTCGTCGATGCCATCGCCCGTTTTCCGGTGAACATGATGTTCTTCACCACGCCCGAACTGCTCGAGGTCGGCGGCGTGCCGTTCACGACCCTGGGCGACAAGCCGACGCGGGCCGAGGCCCTGCGCTACTACCGCAAGGCCTGCGACGCCTTCCAGCTCCAGGTGTCGCTCTTCGAGACCGTGACCGCCGTCGAGCGTGAAGGCGACGACGAGCATGCGGTGTTCGCGGTGTCGACCAGGAGCCGGCTCGGCGCCGAGCGGGTGCGTCACGCCCGAGCGGTGGTGCTGGCGATGGGCTACTACGACCGCCCCAACCGCCTCGATGTGCCCGGCGAAGACCTGCCGCACGTCTCGCACTACTACAACGAGCCGCATCCGTACTACCGGCGCCGGGTGGTCGTGGTCGGCGGCAAGAACTCGGCCTGCGAGACGGCCCTCGACCTCTACCGCAACGGCGCCCACGTCACGCTCGTGCACCGCGGCGCCGGCCTCGGCGCCTCGGTCAAGTACTGGGTGCGGCCCGACATCGAGAACCGCATCCGCAATCAGTCGATTGCGGCGCACTTCGAGAGCACGGTCGTGGCCATCACCCCGACGGCGGTGGTCGTGGAGCGGGACGGTGTCCGCAGCGAGATCGCTGCCGACGCGGTGCTGCTGCTCACCGGCTACCGGGCCGACCCCGAGTTCCTGCGTGGCGCCGGCATCACGCTCGAGCCGGACACGCTGGCACCGCGCCACGACCCGCTGACGTTCGAGACCAACGTCCCGAACCTGTTCGTGGCCGGCGGTCAGGTGGCCGGCGTGCGGACCGGATCGGTGTTCATCGAGAACGGCCGTTTCCACGGCGAGCAGATCGGGAAGACGCTGGCGGCCCGGTTCGGCGAGCGCTAGGACGGCCCCACGTCAGTGCGTCGCGGCGACGGCGATCACGCCTTCGAGGGCGCGCGACGTCCCGGCGGCGATGGCGGCACGCAGCGCCTCGTCAGTCGGGTAGGCGACGTCGGGAATCTCGCGCGCTTCGATGGCGAACGTCACGTCCATCACGAACGGGTTCGGCGTGACCTGCAGGCGCGCGCCGTCGAGGCGGATCGTCCACGGGCCGAGCGTCTCGGTCGTCGTCTGGCCGGTGCAGAACGCGAGCGACAGCAGGTCGCCGAGCCGCAGGTAGACATAGTCACGCACGAGCGTCTTCTGATCGCCGCCGGAGCGCGCCAGGTGCTCGTCCCGCAGGGCGGTCATCGAGGTGAAGAACTCGCGCCACTCCGCCTCCTGGCGGAAACGGTCGTAGACGGTGACCGCATGATGGGCGACGAGCGCCGCCGCCCACGGCGCCGCCGTCAGCCGCGCGACGCTCACCGGCCACACGCCCTGCCGCACCGCCGCCGGCACGTGGAGGAAGTCACGAATCCGGCCGCTGTCCGGATCGACCGTGAGGGCCTCGTCGGATTCGGCCCAGCCCCGGTCGTGATGTTCGATCGCCGTCAGCACGTCGCGCCGGCGTTCGGACTTGCCGAGCGACGGCCACAGTTCCATCAGCCGGCGCGCCAGGGCGGCGTGCGCCGGCTGCGAGATGAGGTGCAGGACACCAGCGCCGGGGCGGACGATCATCGCTACGCCGACCGCAGCCGGCCGTCGCCGACGAGCACGCTCGTGCCGCCCACCTGGACCTGCGTGATGTCGCGGCCCGTGACTGCCAGCCGGATGTGGATGCGGCTCGGCCGGCCCATCTTCACGCCCTGGGCACTGACGATCGCGCCGGCGGCGGTGGCCGGCACGAGGCCATGCGTGACGAGATAGCAGCCGAGCGGACCGCTCGCCGATCCGGTGGCGGGATCTTCGGATCCGGTCGCACCGACCATCCGGCTGTAGACGGTGGCGCCATCGGCCCCGGCCTCGGTCGTGAACACGAAGATGCCGCGGCGACGCACGCCGGCGGCGGTGAACAGCGCGTCCAGCTCGCGGCCGTTCATCTGCACGCGGTCGACGGCGGCGCGGGTCGCGAGCGGCGCGTAGAAGAACGCCGAGCCGCACGAGACCTCCTGTACCGGCAGGTCCGGCATCTGGTCGGTGGGCGAGAGGCCCATGGCCGCGGCCAGGGCGGCGCTGGCCGGCAGCGACGGACCGAAGACCGGACGCTGCTGCGTCATCCAGGCAAAGCGCAGGCGGCCGTCCTCCCATTCGAGCGTCACTGGCGTCGGGCCGATGCCGAGGCCGAACACGATGTCGGTGCGGCCGGCGGCGATGACGCCGTCGTCGGCCAGAGCGAACGCCGATCCGATGACGGGATGTCCGGCAAACGGCATCTCGCCGCCGCGGCCGAAGATGCGCAGGCGGATGTCCGTGCCCGCCGCCTCGGCCGGCTGGACGAAGGTGCACTCCGAGTAGTTCATCTCGCGCGTCATCGACGCCATGGCTTCGCTGCTGACTCCCTGCGGCGCCATGAACACGGCGAGCTGGTTGCCGGCGTGCGGCGTGCTGGTGAAGACGTCGTAGTGAAGATACCGGTGCAGGTTCGACAGGCGGGAGGCGGCGTTGCCGGCCGTGCCCTGGGCGTGGAGCCGATAGGGAGCGGCGGCAAGCGCACCGGCGCAGGTAGCGGCCGTGGCCATCAAGGCGCGGCGTGTCAGCGGGGTCGACATGCGGCCGAGTGTAGCGTGATTCGAGCCCCGAGCCCCGAGCCCCGAGCCCCTGCTCTAATGCCGCAGACCGCTATCGGGCTGGCGCTGCATGAGCAGCTTCATCTCGATCAGCTCGACCAGTGTCTGGCAGCGCGCCAGCACGCCGTCGCGCTCGAGCAGCGCCTGCTTCTCGACGGCCTCGAGCTCCAGGTACTGCGACAGGGCATTGACGAGATCCGGATCGGCCATGTCGCGCGGCAGCCGGCTTCCGCCCTCGCTCTCGAGCGACGGCGCGAGCAGGGTCTCGAGCCGCCGTCTCGCGTCGGCCAGCGGCGCCCGCGCCGCCGTCGACATCGCTTCCTCGATCGGAGTGACGTGCGCGATGCGATAGAGCACGCCGTCGGTCGGCGGCTCCTCCTCGGTGATGCGGAACTTGTCGAGACCGCGCAGGATCAGGTTGAAGCGGCCGTCGTTCTGCCGTTCCACATGGGTGATGAGGCCGGCGCAGCCGACCGGGAACACGGGCGGCCGGCCGTCGTAGCTGTCCTCCTGGCCGGGTTCGAGCAGCGTCATGCCGATGATGCGGTCGCCCTCGAGCGCTCGCGTGACCATCTGCTTGTAGCGCGGCTCGAAGACGTGCAGCGGCAGGAACACGCCCGGGAACAGCACCGTGTCGGGCATCGGGAAGAGCGGCAGCAACGGAGGCAGCACTAGTGGATGGTCCGCGTCTTCTTGTCGAGGTAGTCCATCAGCACGTACTGCCCGAGCGACTGCGGCGTCGTGAAGTAGGCCTTGCCCCGGCACATCGAGGCGACGCGCCTGACGAACGCCACGAGATCGTAGTCGCGCGCCAGCATGAACGTGTTGATGAGGATGCCGGCCTTGGCGCAGGCGGACACTTCCCCGAACGTCTCACGGATGACCATCGGGTCGAGGCCGAAGGCGTTCTTGTAGACGCGGCCGTCGGGCTGCGTGATGGCCGACGGCTTGCCGTCGGTGATCATGATGATCTGGCGCATGTCCTTGCGCTGCCGCTCGAGGATGCGGCGGGACAGCTTCAGCCCCTCGCGGGTGTTCGTGTAGTAGGGCCCGACGCGCACGCGGCCGAGCTCGCGCAGCGGAATCTCCTCCGCGGAGTCGTGGAACAGCACCACGTGCAGCGTGTCGCCCGGGTACTGCGTGCGAATCAGCTGCGACAGCGCCATCGCCACCTGCTTGGCCGGGGTGAAGCGATCCTCGCCGTAGAGGATCATGCTGTGCGAGCAGTCGAGCATGATGACGGTGGCGCACGAGCTCTGGTACTCGCCCTGGGCCACCATCAGGTCTTCGTAGCCGATCTGCACCGGACCACCGGCCGCGCCGGCGCGATGAGCCCGCGTGACGGCGTTCAGCACCGTGCTGCTGGCATCGAGATTCATGGTGTCGCCGAATTCGTAGGCCTTGGGAGCGCCGCTGGCGTCGACGCCGGTGGCCATGTCACGGGTGTCGTGGCGGCCGGCGCTGGCGTGTCCCACCGAGCCCAGCAGATCGCGCAGCGCCCGGTAGCCGAGGAAGTCGAGCGCCTTGTCGGTCACCTCGAAGCGCGCCTGGCCGGGTTCGCCCTCGCCGCCCCCGCCGCCTGAGGCGCGCCGCTCCCGCTCGCTCTCGAGTTCGGGCGACGGCGTGATGTAGCCGGCCTCCTGCATGCGATCCATGATCTGCTGCACGAGTTCATCGAGTTGCTGCTTGGCGGTCTCCGCCTGTTCGCCGAACAGCTGCTCGAGCACGTCTTCGGGCAGCAGGCCGCCGTTCAGCAGGGCATCGAGGATGGCATCGTGCAGGGCCTGCATCGTCCGATCGCCGTCGAGCGAGCCATCGCCATAGGGTGACTGGAAGCCGCTCGAAAGCAGCATCTCGGACAGCGCCGACACCAGTTCCTCCATGTCGACGTCGTCGGCCAGGCTCGGGACGTATTTGCCGTACTTGAATTTCATGATCCTCGTGGCGGCCAGGGTTAGGGCTAGCGGCTAGTGACGTCGCGCAGTCGAACTGTCTGGTGTCGGCGGGTCTAGGCGCTCGCTGCCAGCCGCCAGTCCCTGGTCGAGCATCAGTTGTAATACCGCTTCTTCTTCGGTGGTCCGCCCGGCTCTTCGTCGTCCTCGAGGGTCAGGGCCGGGGCCTTGCGCACGGCCGGCTGCGGCCGCCGCATGGGCTCGGTGCCGACGTAGCCGCCAGCGTCACTGCGGCCGATCCGCTTCTGCGAGTAGAGGCCTTCGAGCACGAAGTCGACGGCCGCGGCCACGAGCGGCGCCGGTGCGCCCGGCGGCAGGTCGGCGCGGCCGGCCAGGTCCATCAGGCCGGGCACCTTCGAGGCTTCGACCACCAGGCTCGATGCCGGCAGTCCGTCGCCGAGCATGACCGAGCCGCCGTTGTCGAACCAGTTGACGGTGGCCGAGACGTCGGCATCGACGAAGTAGCCGTCGAACACCTGTGCCACGGCGCTGCGGATGAGTTCGCGCGCCACGGCGTGCGCGCCCTTCAGTTCGCCCTCGTACTCCAGTTCGATCTTGCCCGGTGATCGACGGCAAGGCCGCGTAGGCGTCGGTCACGCGCGGCACGACCACGCCTTCACCGGCGCCCAGGGCCCGCCGTTCGGCGTTCGAGACCACGGTTTCGAGGGCGCTGATCGGCAGGCGCTGGCTGACGCCGGACCGCCGGTCCACCCGCCGGTCCGCGCGCGCCTGGAACGCAATCTCCTCGACCACTTCGCGGACGTAGCGCGGCACCTCGACGGGCAGCCCGCGCGAGACCCAGGCTTCCTGCATGGTGACGGCCATGGCGTCGGCGCGTGACTCGAGGTAGTGGGTCCGGATCTCGGCGCCGATGCGGTCCTTGAGCGGCGTGATGATCTTGCCGCGCGCCGTGTAGTCCTCGGGGTTGGCCGTGAAGACCAGCATCACGTCGAGCGGCAGGCGCACGGGGAAGCCCTTGATCTGGACGTCGCCTTCCTGAAGGATGTTGAACAGCCCGACCTGCACCTTGCCAGCCAGGTCCGGCAGTTCGTTGATGGCGAACAGGCCACGGTTGGCGCGCGGCAGCAGACCGAAGTGCATGGCCAGCTCCGATCCGAGTTGCAGCCCGGACGAGGCGGCCTTGATTGGATCGATGTCGCCGATCATGTCGGCGATCGTGACGTCCGGCGTGGCCAGCTTCTCGATGTAGCGGGCGTCGCGGCCACGCCACTCGAGCGGCATGTCATCGCCTTCGGCCGCCACCACCGCCCGGCCGTGGGCCGAGATCGGCGCCAGCGGATCGTCGTGGATCTCGCTGCCCGGCACGACCGGGATGGCCTCGTCGAGCAGCTCGACGAGGGCGCGGATGAGGCGGGTCTTGGCCTGGCCGCGCAGGCCGAGCAGGATGAAGTGGTGCTTCGCCAGGATGGCATTGACCAGCTGCGGGATGACGGTGTCGTCGTAGCCGACGACGCCGGGGAAGAGGCGGTCGCCGCTCTTCAGCTTCAGGATGAGGTTGTCACGCACCTCGTCGCGCACCGAACGCCGGGCGTAGTCGCCCCGGGCCAGAGCCGATTTGAGGGCGCCGAGAGTGGCAGGGCGGGCCGATGAGGGCATAAGTTCTATTATGACGCCGTGACTGGCCCGCACGGTTTCGATGTGCCGACATTCGCAGCCGACGGGCCGCTCGTGTTCGGCCACCGCGGCGGCGCCCGGCTCGGCCCTGAGAACACGATCACGGCGTTCGCCCGCGCCATGGACGCCGGCGCCGACGGATTCGAGTGCGACGTGCGGTTCTCGGCCGACCAGGTGCCGGTCGTCATCCACGACCCGACCCTCGAGCGAACCACCGACGCGACGGGCGCGGTGCACGGCCGCACGGCCGCCGAACTCGGGCGCCTCGACGCCCGTTGCCATTTCGCGCCGGCCGACCCGGCCTTCGCCGTCGCCGCCCGCGAAGGCGTGCCGACGCTGGAGGCGGCGCTGTCACGGTTTCGCGGCGCGCGCGTCATCATCGAGATCAAGGACGAGAGCCCGCGGCTGGCCGAGGCGGTAGCGGCGCTCGTCCGCCGGCTGGGCGCCGGGCCGCGCGTCTGCCTCGGGTCGTTCCACCAGGTCGTGATCGATCGCGTGCGGGCGGTGGCGCCCGAGATCGCGACCAGCGCCTCGCGACGCGAGGCGATCGGGACGCTGGCGCGGTCGTGGCTGCGCTGGCCGTTTCCCGCGACGCCACCCTATCGCGCCTTCCAGGTGCCCGAGCGGTCCGGACGCCTGCAGGTGGTCCGGCCCGCCTTCGTGACGCGCGCGCATCGCGAGCGTGCCGTGGTGCAGGTGTGGACCGTGGATGCGCCGGAGGACATCCATCGCCTGTTCGCGATGGGCGTCGATGGCATCATCACGGACCGTCCCGACGTGGCGGTCGGGGCGCGTGATGCGTTCCGGGCGGCGCGGCAGCGCCCCTAGTAGTCGCTGAGCGCGCCGCCCGGACGCGCCGCCCTGAGCGCGTTCAGCACGGCGACCAGGTCGATGACTTCCTGGGCGACGGCGCCGCTGACCGGCGGCAGGAGTCCGGCGGCCGCGAGCGCCATCCCGACCACGCTAGCGGCCATGCCGCCGACGGCGCTCTGCAGCGCGATCGCGACGCATCCGCCGGCCGATGTGCAGGAGTTCGTCGACCGCTTGAGGGAGGTGTCCATCACGACGGCGCCGGCCGCGTCGGCGGTGATCTCGCTCTGGTGGCCGAAGGCGAGCCCGACGGTGGCGGTCACGAGCGCCGGGGCGTCGTTGATGCCGTCGCCCACGAAGATGCGTCGGCGCCTTCGCGATCTCCGGCGCGCGATCGCGTCACCTTCTCCTCGGGGGTCCGCTCGGCGTGGACCTCGGTGATGCCGACCTGGTCGGCGAGGTAGCGGACCTCGGATTCGCGGTCGCCGGAGACGATGCATCACGCGGTTCGAAGCTGGTGACGCGGCGCCAGATGTCGCGATGAAGGCGCGACTGTCGGCCCGTGGCGCGTCGCGGAACCGGTAGGTGGCGGCGAGCGCGCCGTCGATCGAGCACGATGCATTCGAGGCCGCGGCGAGCGGCGGCAGGGCGGCGCCCAGGCCGGCCGCCTCGGCCTGCCGGCGTCCCACGATGCGCACCGTCGCGCCGTCGACCATGCCCTCGCAGGCCCTGCCCGGGCGGCTCGCGCAGCGCGGCGGCGTCGGCGAGCACCACCTGCTCGCGGGCCGCGGCCTCGAGCATCGGCCGCGGCCAGCGGGTGCTTCGAGTAGCGTTCGAGGCTGGCCGCCAGCCGCAGCACCTCGTCGGCGTCGAAGCCCGGCGCGGTCACGCGATCGGTCAGCGTCGGCTGCCCGTAGGTCAGGGTGCCGGTCTTGTCGAAGACCATCGTGCGGCAGCGGTCGATCGTCTCGAGCACCGCCGGATCGCGGATGACGATGCTGCGCGTGGCGGCCAGCGAGATCGCGCCGATGATGGCCACCGGAATCGCGATGAGGAGCGGGCACGGCGTGGCCACGACGAGCACCGCGAGGAAGCGGACCGGATCGCCGCCCACAGCCAGGCGCCGACGGCGATCGTCACCGCCAGCGGCGTGTACCAGGCGCCCAGGCGTGTCGCCGAGGCGGCGCAGCGCCGGCCGACGCTGCTCCGAGTCCTGCATGACGCGCATGATGCGCGCGTAGCGCGAGTCGACGGCCACACGGAGCGGCGCGGATGGTCAGCGCGTGCTCGCCGTTGATGGCGCCGGAGAAGACCTGCGAGCCCGGCGCCTTCGGCATCTGGAACGGCTCGCCCGTCAGGTACGACTCGTCCATCACGCCGTGGCCGTCTACGACCACGCCGTCGACCGGGCAGATCTCGTGCGGGAAGATCGACGATGCGATCGTCGACCTCGACGGCGTCGAGCGCGATGTCCTCGACGTGGCCGTCGGTGCGGCGGTGCGCGGTGGCTGGCATGCGCCGGGCCAGCGACTGCAGCACCGACGAGGCGCGGCCGACGGCGTAGTTCTCGAGGGCGCCGCCGCCCGAGAGCATCAGCACGACGAGCGCGCCGGCGAGGTACTCGCCGAGCACGATCGAGGTGACGATCGAGATGCCCGGCCAGCAGGTCGGCGCCGAACTGGCGCGCCAGCGCCTTGCGAAGCAGGTCCCACACCAGTGGCAGTCCGCCGGCCGCCAGGACGAGCCACAGCGGAAGTTGCCGGAGCGGACCTTCGAGGCCGGCGACGCGTGCCCCGAGGTGCACGGCGATCCCGGCCGCGGCCAGCACGGCAATGGCGGAGTCGCGGTTCCAGAAGCCGGACGCGGGGGCGGCGGTCATGGGCCGCCTCAGCATCTCACGGCGGCCGTCCGTCCTCGGGCGCGCGTGAACGGCCCTATAATCCGACCCACGCATTCGCACCACTCGGAGGGCACCCGTGGCTGAACGCCTGGTTGGTTCGAACTACACGCCGCCCGACCTCGTGGCCAAGGTCACCGGCCGCGCTCGCTACGCCGAGGACTTCCGAGCCGACGGCATGCTGTTCTGCAAGCTGCTGCTCAGCCCGGTGCCACACGGCCGGGTGCGGCGCGTGGGGCTCGACAAGGCACTGGCGCTTCCCGGCGTGCGCGGCGTCCTCCGGGCGGCCGATCTGCCCGAGCTCGGCGGCGCCGAGCGGGCCCTGACCGACGAGCCGCTCTACCAGGGCGAACCGATCCTGGCCCTGGCGGCGGTGAGCGAAGACGTCGCCGCCGCCGCGGTCGAGCTCATCGACCTCGACATCGAACCGCTGCCGTTCGCGATCGACGCGCTGGACAGCCTGCGGCCGGGGAGCAGCGACGCCCGTAGCGAGGGCAACGTCTGGGGCGTGGCGCCGCCGGCGGAACCGGGCCGGCCGGGACGCCCCGAGGTCACGCGCCTCAAGTGGACGGCGGACGACTTCGCCGCCGCGCCCGCCGGCGCGCTGCCGACCGGCCAGGCGCCGGAAGAATGGAGCTACGGCGACCTCGAGGGCGGCTTCGGTGCGGCGGCTCTCGTGCTCGACGAGACGTTCGTCGTGAACGCCACCGGCCATCACCCGATGGAAACGCGCAGCGCGATGGCCTACTGGCAAAACGACAAGTGCTTCCTGCACTGCTCGACGCAGAGTGTCGTGCGCACGGTGGACGCCGTGGCCCGCTGGGTCGGCATCGACCCCTCGACGCTCGTGCTCATATCGGAGTACACGGGCGGCGGCTTCGGCAGCAAGGGCGCCGGCGCCGTGTCGATGGCGATTCCCTGCGTGCTCTCGAAGAAGGTCGGCGCGCCGGTGATGATGCGGGTCAGCCGCGAGGAGGAAAGTTACTTCGGGCGCGCGCGCACCAGCATGACCGGCCGCGCCCGCATCGGCTTCGCCGCCGACGGCCGCATCACGGCCCTCGACCTCTTCATCGTGCAGGACAGCGGACCGTATGGCCCGCTGGGCGACCATCGCTCGGCCGGACTGGCGGCCTCGCTCGTCTACCAGGCGCCGGCCATGCGCTGGCGCGCCGTGAACGTGCTCACCAACACGCCGCCGCGCAGCCAGCAGCGCTCCCCCGGGCCGATGCAGGCCAACGGCATCATCGAAGGCATCGTCACCAAGGCGGCCGTGCAACTCGGCCTCGACCAGCTCGCCATCCGGCGGCTCAATGCGCCGGCCGGCAAGGCCTCCTACGGACCGGCGGCGGCCGACGGCCAGCGGCGCTACGTGACGGGGGCCTTCGTTCAGGAATCGCTGGATCGCGGCGCCGGGCTCTTCGACTGGTCCACGCGCGTCGCCCGCGCCGGCCGGCAGCGCGGCTCCAAGGTGCGCGGCGTCGGCGTGGCGGTGGGGCCGCACGGGGCCGGCTCGGTCGGCTACGACGGCCTGATGATCCTGCGTCCCGACGGCCGGCTGCAGGTGCAGTCGGGGGTGGGCAACCTCGGCACCCACTCGGCCATCGACCTGGCCCGTGTGGCCGCCGACGTGGTGGCGATGCCGTGGGACAAGGTGGAGGTCGTCTGGGGCAACACCAGCAAAGGCCTGCCGTGGACGTGCCTGTCGGTCGGCAGCCAGACCACCCATGCCATGACGCGCGCCAACATGGCCGGCGCCGAAGACCTCAAACGCAAGCTGCAGGCGATTGCCGCCGCCGAGCTCGGCGGCGCGCCCGATGACTACGTGCTCGGCGGCGAGCGCGTGTTCCAGCAGGGCCGGCCCGCCCGCGGGCTGACCTACGGACAGGCGGCCGAACGTGCCGTGGCACTCGGCGGCCGCTTCGATGGCCATGAGCTGCCGGAGGACATCCACGCCGTGACGAAGGCCGCGGCGGCCGGCCTGGCCGGGCTGGGCCTGATGGGCGTGGCCAAGGACACCTATCCCCGGGACGGCGACACCTACGGCTTCGTCGCCGGCTTCGCCGAAGTCGAAGTGGACGTCGAGACGGGCGTCGTCGCGCTCGTCGACTTCCTGTCGGTCGGCGATGTCGGCACGGTGATCAATCCGCGCAGTCTCGTGGCGCAGTTGAACGGCGGCTGTTGCCTCGGTATCGCCCACGCGCTGTTCCAGAAGCTCGTCTACGACCCGCACTACGGGGTGTCGCTGGCGCGCCGCTTCCACTACAACAAGCCGCTCAGCATCATGGACGTGCCCGTGCACATGAAGGCCGAAGGGCTGGGCGTGCCCGATCCCGAGACCCCGACGGGCGCCAAGGGCGTGGGCGAGCCGCCGGTCGGCGCCGGCTACGGGGCCGTGCTGAACGCCATCGCCTCGGCCATCGGCGTCGACGCGTTCCGGCGGGCGCCGGTCACCTCGGATGTCGTCCTCATGTCGCTCACGAACGGACGTCGCATGCATCCGCCGCTTCAAACCCATGTGTGAGGCGCGCTTTACCGCGCGCGACGGATTGAGGCACGATGAGTTCTCACGTCCGATGTCGGCGCGCCGGCGCCCGGACACGAGGAGGAAAGCATGCGGCGGATGGTCCTGGTAGTGAGTGGTCTGGCCCTGGCGGTGGCGATGGCGACGGGAGCCGGTGTTCGTGCCGAGCAGGCACAGGATGCCGCGGTGGTCGACAAGGCGATGAAGGCGGTGGGCCCGGCGTTCAGCGCGGCGCGCAAGGCAGCAGCGGCTGGCAAGATGGCTGAGGCCAAGACCAGCGGCCAGGCCCTGGCGAAGGCCTTCGCCGACACCGAAGCGTTCTTCAAGAGCCACGGCAAAGCCGATGGCGTCGAGTGGTCGCAGGTGGCCAGGAAGGCGGCCGACGGCATCGCCGGCGCCGCCACGGCCGAAGCCGCGACGGCCGCGGCCTCCGACCTGCAGAAGACCTGTGCCGGATGTCACGCGAAGTACCGCGGCAAGGCGGCTGACGGGGCGTACACGTACAAGGCCGGCAATTAGCGGCGGCCGTAAACTAGCCGCTAGCCGCTAGTCCCGAGGCGAGCGCAAACACCTCGTCGTACATATCCGCCGTCACCCGGCCGGTATGTGTGTTCTGTCGTGACGGGTGGAAGCAGCCGAGCAGGACGAGTCGTTCCGGACCGCCCGCCCCCTTCTCGCCCAGGTGTGCCACGGCGCCGTGGCCGAAGACGGGCCGCGGGCGCGGCAGCGCCGCATGAGTGGCGACGAAGGCCAGCCACGCGTCCCACGCGATCTTGCCGAGGGCGACCACGACGCGCAGGTCGGGCAGGGCGCCGATCTCCGCGGCCAGGTGCCGGCGGCACGCCAGCACCTCCGCCGGCGTCGGCTTGTTGGCCGGCGGCGCGCAGCGCGCGGTGGCGCCGATGAAGACCCCGCTGAGCGCCAGTCCGTCGGCGGCCGAGTCCGACGTGGTCCGGTTGGCGAGCCCCGCCCGGTGCAGCGCGCCAATCAGGAAATCTCCCGAGCCGCCCCGGCCATCGCCCGTGAAGACGCGCCCCGTGCGGTTCGCGCCGTGTGCGGCCGGCGCCAGCCCGAGCAGATAGATCCGCGCCGCCGGATCGCCGTAGCCGGGCACCGGGAGGCCCCAATACGTCTCGTGCCGGTAGGCGGCGCGCCTCGTGACGGCGACCGCCTGGCAGTAGGTGCGCAGGCGCGCACAATCGTGACACGCGACGATCGCGCGCCGGGCCAGCTGCAGGGCTTTCGGACCGGGAACCTGAATCGGTGGCTGTGGCGGCACGGGGACTCGCAGGATGGCCGCCCGGATTGAGACTGCCGGGCCGCTGGCGGTAAGATAGTCCGATTGCCAAGTCGAGGCGAAAGGGTAATGAACGAGATGAGAAACACCGCTCAGGCAAATGCTGCGGAGCTCGAGGCTCTCGAAACCCGGGAGTGGCTCGAGTCGCTCGATTACGTCATGCAGCACGGGGGCCCGGCGCGGGTCGGAGAGCTGCTCGGCGCACTCGGGCGCCACGCGCAGGCCAGCGGGGTCAAGCTGCCTTTCACGGCCAACACCCCTTACATCAACACCATCCACGCCGATGAACAGGCGCCCTATCCGGGCAGCCGTGAGATCGAGCGCCGCATCAAGAGCCTGGTCCGCTGGAACGCGATGGCCATGGTGGTGCGCGCCAACGTCGAAGAAGACGGGATCGGCGGCCACATCTCGACCTATGCCTCGGCGGCGACCCTCTACGAGGTGGCCTTCAACCACTTCTTCCGCGGCCGCGACGGCCACGAAGGCGATTTCATCTTCTTCCAGGGCCACGCCTCGCCCGGCATCTACGCGCGCGCCTTCCTCGAAGGCCGGCTGTCGCGCGAGCAGATGCGGAACTTCCGCCGCGAACTGGCCGAGACGGGCGGCCTCTCCAGCTATCCGCACCCGTGGTTGATGCCGGACTTCTGGGAAGTGCCCACCGTCTCGATGGGCCTCGGGCCGATCATGGCCATCTACCAGGCGCGGTTCAACCGCTACCTGGAGGATCGCGGCCTCAAGCCGGTCTCCGATGCCAAGGTCTGGGCCTTCCTCGGCGACGGCGAGACCGACGAGCCGGAGTCGCTCGGCGCCATCACGCTGGCGTCACGCGAGAAGCTCGACAACCTGATCTTCGTCATCAACTGCAACCTGCAGCGCCTCGACGGTCCGGTGCGCGGCAATGGCCAGATCATTCAGGAACTCGAAGCGGCGTTCCGCGGCGCCGGCTGGAACGTCATCAAGGCGATCTGGGGCTCGGAGTGGGACCAGCTGCTGGCCAATGACGATCAGGGCCTGCTCATGAAGCGCATGGGCGAGATCGTCGACGGGCAGTACCAGAAGTACGCCGTCGAGAGCGGCGCCTACGTCCGCGAGCACTTCTGGGGCGCCCATCCCGATCTGCTCGAGATGGTGGCGCACCTGTCGGACGAACAGCTGAAGAAGCTGACGCTCGGCGGTCACGATCCGGTCAAGGTCTACAACGCCTACAAGCGCGCGGTCGAGACCAAGGGCCAGCCGACGGTCATCCTGGCCCGCACCATCAAGGGCTACGGGGTGGGGGAGTCGGGCGAGAGCAAGAACGTCGCCCACAACCAGAAGAAGCTGAACGAAGCCGAGCTGATGGCCTTCCGCACGCGGTTCGGCATCCCCATCTCGGACGAGGAAGTGGCCAACGCGCCGCTCTACCTGCCGTCGCCGGAGAGCGCCGAGGCGAAGTACATCGCCGAACGCCGCAAGGCGATGTTCGGCCCGGTGCCGAAGCGCGAGGTCAAGTCCGAGCCGCTGCAGGTGGATCTCGGCGACGCCTTCGACGAGTTCCGCACCGGCACCGCCGGCCGTTCGGCCTCGACCACCATGGTGTTCGTGCGCATGCTCTCGAAGCTGCTGCGCGACGAGGCGATCGGCAAGCTGATCGTGCCGATCGTGCCCGACGAAGCCCGCACCTTCGGCATGGAGTCGCTGTTCCGTCAGGTCGGCATCTACGCGCACGCCGGCCAGCTCTACGAGCCGGTCGACCGCGACACGCTGCTCTACTACAAGGAAGCCGAGGACGGCCAGATCCTCGAAGAGGGCATCAACGAAGCCGGCTCGATGTCGTCGTTCATCGCCGCCGGCACCGCCTACGCCACGCACGGCATCAACACGATTCCGTTCTACATCTTCTATTCGATGTTCGGACTCCAGCGCGTGGGCGACCTCGTGTGGGCCGGCGCCGACATGCGGATGCGCGGGTTCGTCGTCGGCGGCACGTCCGGCCGCACGACCCTCAACGGCGAGGGGCTGCAGCACGAGGACGGCAACAGCCACGTGCTGGCGCTGCCGGTGCCCAACTGCCTGTCCTACGACCCGACGTTCGCCTACGAGCTGGCCGTCATCATCGAGGACGGCATCAAGCGCATGTATCAGGACGAGGAGCAGATCTTCTACTACCTCACGCTGATGAACGAGCAGTACGCGCATCCGCCGATGCCCGAGGGGTCGCGCGACGGCATCCTGAAGGGGATGTACGTCATCAAGCCGACCGGCACGCCCAAGGCCAAGCTGCGGGCGCAGCTCTTCGGCAGCGGCACCATCCTCACCGAAGCCCTGAAGGCCCAGGAGATCCTCGAGACGAAGTACAACGTCGGCGCCGACGTGTGGAGCGTCACGAGCTACGGCAACCTCTACCGGGATGGCCACGCCGCCGATCGCTGGAACCGGCTGCACCCGACGGCCACGCCGCGCGTGCCCTACGTCACCGAGATGACCAAGGACGCGCCCGGTGTGTTCGTCGCCGCCTCCGACTACCTCAAGGTCCTGCCCGACGTCATCGACCGCTGGCTGCCGCGGCCGCTGCACAGCCTTGGCACCGACGGCTTCGGCCGCAGCGAATCGCGCGCGGCGCTGCGTGACTTCTTCGAAGTCGATGCCCGCTTCATCGTCCTCGCCACCCTCCATGCGTTGATGCAGGAGAAGCAGGTCGACGCGAAGGTGGTCGAGAAGGCGATCAAGGACCTGGGGATCAATCCGGAGAAGGTCGACCCCGCCATTTCCTGAGGGTCGGCGCCCGGCGGCCTGGCCCCGGGAACCGGACCCCTGACGTGTCGTAAGCAGGAGTTGCCGTGACTGAGTTCAAGCTGCCCAACCTGGGTGATGGTGTGGCCGCGGGCGACGTGCTCCGCGTGCTGGTGAAGGTCGGCGACGAGCTGGCCAACGAACAGGCGGTGCTCGAACTCGAGACCGACAAGGCGACGCTCGAGGTGCCGTCCTCGGTGAGCGGCCGCGTGACCGAACTGAAGGTCAAGCAGGGCGACAAGGTCACGCCAGGCCAGGTCATCCTGCTCGTCGAAGAGGCCGGTGGCAAAGCCGCGGCGGCGCCAGCCGCCAAAGAAGACAAGGCTGCCGACAAGGCCGCCGAGAAGCCGGCGGCGAAGGACGACGAGCCCGCCGACACGCCGGCGGCGGCCGCCGCGGCCTCGGGCCCTGGCGAAGCCGACGGCCCGATCGACCGCCCCATGATGGAGGCGGCCGCCGGGCCCGGTGAGGCCGATGGCCCGATCGACCGCGCGATGGCCGACCGCCCCGGCGGTGCCGAGGCCGCCGCGGAGCGCCAGGACAAGGTGCTGGCCTTCTCCGCCAACCGGCCGTCGGCGCCGGCGTCGGCGCCCGGAGTGCCGGTGGCGGCCGCGCCATCGGTCCGGCGGCTGGCACGGGAACTCGGCGTCGACCTGCACCAGGTGACGGGCAGCGGTCCGGCCGGCCGCATCAGCCAGGAGGACGTCAAGACGTTCACCAAGAGCGTCATGGCCAGCCTCGGCGGCGGCGGGCAGCGCGCCGTGTCCACGGTCTCGGGTGCCTCGGTCGCCCTCCCGGACTTCTCGAAGTGGGGCGCCGTCGAGCGCAAGGGCATGAGCGGCATCCGCCGCAAGACCAGCGAGCACCTGACGCACGCCTGGAACGCCATTCCGCACGTCACGCAGTTCGACAAGGCCGACATCACCACGCTCGAGACCGTGCGCAAGCAGTACCGGGCCGAAGTGGAGAAGGCCGGCGGCAACCTGACGATGACCGCGATTGCCTGCAAGGTCGTGGCGAGCGCGCTCAAGGTGTTCCCGCAGTTCAACGCCTCGGTCGACGCGGCCGGTGAAGCCATCGTCTACAAGAAGTACGTGCACGTGGGCATCGCCGTGGACACCGAGAACGGCCTGCTCGTGCCGGTGGTGCGCGATGCCGATCAGAAGAACCTGACGCAGATCTCGGTCGACATCCAGAAGCTGGCCGAGAAGGCCAAGGCCCGCAAGCTGTCGCTCGACGAGATGTCCGGCGGGTCGATGTCGATCTCGAACCTCGGCGGCATCGGCGGCACCGCCTTCACGCCGATCGTCAACTGGCCCGAAGTGGCCATCCTCGGCATCTCGCGTGGCGCGCTGGAGCCGAAGTGGAACGGCTCCGCCTTCGAGCCGCGGCAGATGCTGCCGCTCTCGCTCAGCTACGACCACCGCCTGATCGACGGCGCCGACGCCATCCGCTTCCTGCGCTGGGTCGTGGACGCCCTCGAGAACCCGTTCGCGCTGGCGCTGCGCGGCTGAAGCACCGGGGTTCGAGTTCCGGGTCTCGGGGCTCGGATGACCAGACGACATTCACGCGAGAAACATCAGATGCCATCAGTGATCGTTCTTGGAGCCGGGCCGGGCGGCTACGCCGCGGCCTTCTATGCCGCCGACCTCGGCATGCAGGTGACGCTCGTCGACGAGGAGAAGAATCCCGGCGGCGTCTGCCTCTACCGCGGCTGCATCCCGTCCAAGGCGCTGCTGCACGTGGCCAAGGTGGTCGACGAGGCGAAGCACGCCGCCGCCTGGGGCGTGCAGTTCGGCGCGCCGAAGATCGATCTCGACGCGCTGCGCGGCTACAAGGACGCGGTCGTCGAGAAGCTCACCGGCGGCACCGGCCAGATCGCCAAGCTGCGTAAGATCACCTACGTCCAGGGCCGCGCCACGCTGACCGGTCCGACGTCGATGTCGGTCAAGACGGCCGGCGGCACCGAGGACCTGCAGGCCGACTACATCGTGCTCGCGACCGGCTCGCATCCGACGCGGATTCCCGGCCTGAGCGTCGACAGCCCGCGCCTGCTCGATTCGACCGGCGCGCTCGATCTGCCGGCCATTCCCAAGACGCTGCTGGTGGTTGGCGGCGGCTACATCGGTCTCGAACTCGGCTCGGTCTACGCGGCGCTCGGCACCAAGGTGTCGGTCGTCGAGATGACGCCGGGGCTGCTGCCCGGGGCCGACCGCGATCTGGTCAAGCCGCTCGCGCAGCGCGTCGAGCAGACCTTCGCCAAGGTCATGCTCTCGACCAAGGTGACCGGCATGAAGGCCACCAAGAACGCCATCACGGTGAGCTTCGAGGGCGAGGGCGCGCCGGCCAGCGAGAGCTACGACTACGTGCTCGTGTCGATCGGCCGCCGGCCGAACTCGAAGATCGAGGGCCTCGACACGACCAAGGTCAAGGTCGACGCCAAGGGCTTCATCGAAACCGACGGCCAGCGCCGCACCGCCGAGCCGACCATGTTCGCCATCGGCGACGTGGCCGGCGAGCCGATGCTCGCGCACAAGGCCTCGCACGAAGGACGCGTCGCCATCGAGGCGATCGCCGGCCACAAGGCCGTGTTCGAGCCGGCGGCGATTCCGGCCGTCGTGTTCACCGATCCCGAGATCGCCTGGGCCGGGCTCACCGAAGCGGACGCCGAGAAGGCCGGCCGCACGGTGGAGGTGGCGCGCTTCCCGTGGGCGGCCTCGGGCCGCGCCATCGCCATCGACCGCGTCGACGGCATGACCAAGCTCATTCTCGATCCCGAGAGCGGGCGCGATCCTCGGCGTCGGCATGGTCGGCACCGGCGCCGGTGAGCTCATCGCCGAGGGCGTGCTGGCGATCGAGATGGGCGCGACCGCCGAGGACCTGAAGCTGACCATCCACGCGCATCCGACGCTGTCGGAAACCGTGATGGAAGCGGCCGAGGTGTTCTTCGGCCAGGCCACGCACGTCTACCGTCCGAAGAAGAAGTAGCGCGCTAGTGCGCCGGATAGCCGGCCGCCGCCTTGATCTCGCGGATCTGCAGGATGTGCCGCTGCGCGTGCGTCGAGATCATCAGGCACCACTGGTAGACGTCCATGTTGCCGTCGACGAGCTGGCGGCCGCGCAGATCCTCGTCGCGTCGTGCGCGCGTGGTCGAGCATCGTCGCGCGCAGCGCCCGGAACGAGGTCAGGGCCTCGTCGACGGTCTTGAAGCGGCCGTCGGGCACTCGTGCTTCGCCCGTGACCGCGCGTTTCGTGCGGTCGATGCCGTACCAGAGGATGCCGGCATCGGTGGTCTCGGACGTGTAACCGCTGGCCGGACGCTTCAGCGAGTCGAGCACCTGCGTCCAGTACTGCGGCTCGGCGATGCCGAGGTGCTCCACGACGTCCTTGACCGACCAGGCGTCCGGGGCCGGCCGGAAGGCGAGTTGCGCCGCCGACAGCCCGGTCACCTCGCTGACGAGCCACGCCTCGGTCATCTCGAGGTGCGCGACCAGGCGCTGGCGATCGGCGGGCGTGATCGGACCGGCGGACGCGGCGCCGGCAACGGCAACGAGACAGGTGGCGGCGACCGAGCGGAGCAGGGTGGTCATGCCGACACTGTGGCCACCGGGCGTGGCCGCGTCAACCGAAACGGGACGAGCGGCGGCCGGACTGGTCGAACGGACGGCGGCCAGGGACCGTTCACGGAGACGGCGGCTGGTGTAGCCTGAACGTCCATCGTGGTCACTGCCATTCGCCGCCGCGCGCTCATCGCGCTCGCGGTTTCCTGCTTCTGCCTCTCGGCCTGTCAGCGCGGGCCTGCCGTGCCGGCGCTGGCGTCGTTCGGCACGCTCGATCCGGCGGTCTCCGCGCTCGTCGCCGAGCACCTCACCGCACTCGACGCGGCGCCTCGCGATGCCGACCGCTGGGGCGTCCTGGCGATGACGCTCGAAGCCAACGGGCTGACGCCACCGGCCCGCGACGCGTACGCGACGGCGACGACGCTCGAGGCCTCGCACGGCCGCTGGTGGCATCACCTGGGGCGGCTGCAGCGCTCGCGCCGGCGACACCGACGCCGCCCTGGCCGCCTACGACCGCGCGATCGCGCTGTCACCCGACTACGTGCCGTCGCGCTGGCGGCGCGGCCTGGTGCTGCTCGATCGCGGCGATCTCGGCGAGGCTGAGGCGGCCTTTCGCGTGGCCGTGAACCTGGCGCCGGGCGATGCCGGCGGCGCCACCGGACTGGCCCGCGTGCAGATGGCCGGGGGACACCCGGAGGAGGCGGCGGCCACGCTCGAGGCGCTGCTCGACCGCACGCCGCAGGACCGCTACGCCTATCAGCTGCTCGGCCGGGCCTATCGCGCTCTCGGCCGCGCGGAAGAAGCCGAGGACGCGGTGGCGGCTGGCGTCTCCGGCGAGCCGCGCCTGGCCGATCCGTGGAGTGACGAAGTGGGGGCCTACCGTCGCGGCTTCGCCGCCATGCTCAAGGAGGCCACGGCGCTCGGGCTCGACGGCGACTACGCGGCCGCCATCGGCGTGCTCGAGCAGTTGCGCACGCGAGCGGCCCGACGATCAGGCGCTGACCACCTACCTCGGCGGCCTCTATGCCGCCGCCGGCCGCACCGCGTCGGCGCGTCCCCTGCTGGAGGGCGATTCTCGCCGCCCATCCTGAGGACTTCGACGCCACCATGAACCTGGCCACGGCTCACCTGTTCGATCGCGATTACGCCGAGGCCGAGCGGGTCGTGGCGCGGGCGCTGGCCCTGCGGCCGCAGGATGCCGACGCCACCCGCCTGCGCGGTGTCGTGGCGTGGCGGAGCGGGCGTCTCGACGACGCCGAGCGCTGGCTGGCCGACGCGGCCGCGGCGAATCCGAGTGACGCCAAGGCCCTGGCCTGGGTCGGCAGCATCCGCCTCTCACGACGGCAGCCGGCCCTCGCCCTCGCCGCGTATCGCCAGGCCCTGGCCCGCGATCCGCTGCTCGCCGACGCCCTCGTCGGCGGCGCCTCGGCGGCGCTGTCGACCGGTGCGGCCGGCGACGCCGCGCGCTGGGTCGCCCGGGCCCGCAAGGTGGCGCCGGGACATGACGGACTGGCGGAGGTCGAGCAGCGGCTGGCCGCGGCCGGGAGCGCGCGCTGATGCGGTCGCTCCATGTGGTGGCTGTCGCAGGTCTGCTCGTCGGCGCACTCGGCACCGCCCGCTGCGGCCCGGCCGCGCCAGCGTCGCCGTCCAGCACGCCGTCCTCCGCCGCGTCGCCGTGGTTCGAGGAGATCGCCGCGTCGGCCGGCCTCGTCTTCACGCACCGGTCGGGGCATGAAGACGGCCGCTACCGTCTGCCCGAGATCATGGGCGGCGGCGCCGCGCTCTTCGACAAGGACGGGGACGGCAATCTCGACGCGCTGCTCGTGCAGAGCGGCGCGCTCGGCACCGGCGAAGCCGGGTCACGCCATCGGCTGTTCGAGAACGACGGCCGTGGCCGCTTCGTCGACGTCTCGGCCGCCAGCGGCGTGGAGGTGGCCGGCTACGGCATGGGCGTGGCCGCCGGCGACTACGATCGCGACGGCGACGTCGACCTCTATGTGACCAACCTCGGCGCCAACGTCCTCCTGCAGAACGACGGCGGCGGGCGCTTCCGCGATGTCACTGCGCCGGGCCGGCGTGGCCGGATCGGGCTGGAGCACGAGCGCCACCTTCTTCGATGCCGACGCCGACGGCGACCTCGACCTCTTCGTCGACGCGCTACCTGGCCTGGGAGCCGTCGCGTGAACGGCAGTGCTTCAGCCTGACCGGCCGCGTCGACTTCTGCAGCCCGCGGAACTACGACGCGCCGACGAGCGACCTGCTGTTCGTCAATGACGGCGATGGCACGTTCAGCGACCGCTCGGTGGCGGCGGGCTTCACCGCCGCCCGCGGCAACGGGCTCGGCGTCCTCGCCGAGGACGTCAACGGCGACCAGCCGTCCCGGATCTGTTCGTGGCCAACGACGGCACGCCGAACCATCTGTGGCTCAACCAGGGCGGCGGGCGGTTCGTCGAGGTGGCGCTGGCGCGCGGCGTCGCCATCGATCAGGACGGGGCCCCGAAAGCCGGCATGGGCGTGCATGCCGCCGACGTCGACGACGACGGCGACAACGATCTCCTCGTGATGAACCTCGACTCGGAGTCCGACTCCTACTTCCGCAACGACGGCCCCTACTTCGTCGACGCCACCACCATGGTCGGCCTGCGGGTCGCCAGCCGCCGCTTCACCCGCTTCGGCGTGGCGATGATCGACTTCGACAACGACGGCCGGCTCGACCTCTACGAAGCGAATGGCCGCGTCGGGCTGCAGAGCGAGACCTTCTCGTCCGATCCCTACGCGGAGCCGAACCTGCTCTTCAAGGGCATCGACGGCGCGGCATTCGCCGAAGTGGCGCCGCGTGGCGGCACCGCCACGGCGCTCGTGGCGGCCAGCCGGGCCGCGGCCTTCGGGGACATCGACAACGACGGCGGCGTCGACGTGCTGGTCGCCAATCGCGACGGCGCGCCGCACCTGTTACGCAACGTGGTGGGGGCGCGCGGACACTGGGCGCAGTTCGTCGTCGAGACCGCGCAGCGGGAGCGACGCCCTCGGCGCCGTCGCTGACCGTGACGGCGGGCGGACGCACGTGGCGGCGCGACGTGCGCTCCGGCTACAGCTACCTGGCCGCGAACGACCCGCGCGTACACGTCGGCCTGGGCACGGCCGCCGCCATCGAGTCCGTCGACGTGACGTGGGCGGGCGGCCAGCGCGAGCGGTTCGGGCCCTTTGGCGTGGATGCCGTGACGACCCTGCGCCAGGGCACCGGCGTGCCGCGGCCGGCCGCCGCTACTGCACCTCGGTGATGGTCGTCGTCCGCGCCAGCGCCACGCCGAACCGCGTCTGCACGGCGCCGCTCGGCCACGTCACCCGGATCATCTCCGGCGACTCGTCGGCGGCCAGGCCGAAGGTGAGGGCCGGGTCCGACTGCGACAGGTAGCCGTGGGTCGGCGTCACCAGGCGTCGCCGTGTACGGCCGCCAGCCGTGACCTCGACCACCGCACCGATGGCATCGTGCGGGCTTCGCGTGCCGACCAGGCGTAGCCGGAACCAGCGCCCCGGGGGCGCGTCGTTGCGCAGCAGGCGGACGGCGCCGTCGACCGGCACGAGCAGCAGGTCGAGATCGCCATCGCCGTCGAGGTCGCCGTAGGCGCCGCCGCGGCCCACCATCGGCACCGCCAGCCCGCCTGTCTCGGCGACTGGCACGAAGGTGGCGGCGGCGTCCGCCCCGGCGTTCCAGTAGAGCGCCGCCGGCTGGGCGTACTGCTGGCTGGCCTGCACCAGCGCAATCTGATCCTCGACGTGCCCGTTGATGGTCAGCAGATCCTGGCGTCCGTCGAGGTCGTAGTCGAAGAACAGCACGCCGAAGGTCAGGAAGGCGCGGCTCGGCGCGCCGATGCCGGCCGCGATCGCTTCGTCGGCGAACTGCCCGGAGGCCTGCCGCGCGAAGAAGGCCGTCATCTCGTTGGCGAAGTTGCCGATCGCCACGACCGGCGCGTCGTCGTCGCGGACGTCGGCGAGGTCGATGCCCATCCCCGAGCGGGCGTGGCCGTAGCTGTCGTAGGCCAGGCCGAGCGTCGTGCCGACCTCCTCGAAGGTGCCGTCGCACTGGTTGCGGAAAGCGAAGTTGCGGACCGTGTCATTGGCCACGATGAGGTCGGGACAGCGGTCGGCGTCGAGCTGGGCCAGGACGACGCCGAGTGACTTGGCCGCCGGGGCCCTGGTGGCCGGGTCGGTGACGACGAGGCCCGCCGCCGACGCGCGCTCGGCGAACGTGCCGTCGCCGCGGTTGACGAACAGGAACGGCGCCGCGCCGGCGAAGTTGCGCGGCGGGCCGTAGGCGCGGCCGACGCCGGCGAGGCTGAAGTCCTGGGCGCGGTCGATGTCGCGCGACCAGCGGACGTAGTTGCAGACGAAGAGGTCGAGGTCGCCGTCGCTGTCGACGTCGAACCAGGTGGCGCAGGTGCTCCAGTCGCTGGCGCCGCCGGCCACGCCGGCGTCGGCCGTCACGTCGTGGAAGCGCCCGCCGACGTTCTCGAGCAGCACGTTCCTGCCGACCGCGGTGATGTAGAGGTCGGTCCAGCCGTCGTTGTCGAAGTCCCCGGCGGCGATGCCCATGCCGTAGGCCTGCACCGCGAGACCGGCCGCAGCGGTGGCATCGGTGAAGCGCCCGGCGCCGTCGTTCGTGTAGAGCACGACGGTGGAGCGTGGCGGGGTGCCACTCGATGGCGTCCACGGCCACGCCCGTCCGTTCACCAGCACGATGTCGAGGTCGCCGTCGTTGTCCACGTCGACGAAGGCACCGCCGCCGCCGGTGGTCTCCGGCAGCAGTTTCTCGCCGGTGGCGCCGCTCACGCGGAGGAAGGCGCCGAGGCCGGCGTCGGTCGTGACGTCGACGAAGAGGGCGGGCGGCGCCGCGGAGCTGGCGCGCTCGGTGGCATCGGGGCCGGTCGCGACGGAAGTGGCCCGGTTGCGCATCACCAGCCACACGGCGAGGCCGGCGGCGAGCAGGGCGACCGCGAGGAGCAGTGGACGAAGGCGGCGGGTGGGCTGACTCACGGCGGTGTCGATGGCGGCGCTGGCGCGGCCGGCGCCGCCTCCTTTCGCTGCAGATCGTAGATCACGACCGACTGCGCCGCGTGATTGGCCGGCGGCGAGAGCGCGCGATGCTCGGCGACGACCCGGCTGCGTGCCAGTTCGTCGGCCCGGTAGCGTTCGTGCGCCTCGCGGTGCGCGGTGGACAGCGCCGTGTTCCCGAGGTCGGCATGGACGAGGCCGAGCGCGTAGTGCGCGGTGACGTTCTCGCTGTCGACCGCGAGCGTCCGGGTGAAGGCGGCCACGGCCTGCTCCAGCCGCGCCCGTCTGGCGGCGGCACGCCGTTCGCCGCGTTCCTGCTTGGCGCGTTCGAACAGCGTCAGGCCGAGCTCGTTGAGCACCTCGTAGTCACGGCTGAAATCGAAGCCGCGTGCCGTGAGCTCGGGTGACGTGGCGCTGAGCGCCGCCGTGAAGTTGGCGATCGCCTCGTCCAGGTAGCCGTTCTCCTTGTTGACGAGCCCGTTCATCCACGCCACGGTCCAGGGCGCCGCCCCCGCCGCGGCCGCCCGCCGCAGGGCCCGGGCGGCCTCATCGAGGCGACCTTCCTTGTAGAAGACCCGGGCCAGGTTGAGCGGGCCCTCGGGCCGGCCGAGCCGCTCGACTGCCGTGAACGCCGCTTCGGCCTGCCGCAGTTCGCCCTTGTCGCTGCCGGCATTGCCCTCGAGCAGCAGGCCGATGCCGTAATCGTTCCAGCGCTCCCACAGCGGCTGTGGCGACGGCGCAGCGGCCGCGGCCGGCAGACGTGCGGACGTCGAGGCGACGGTCGTGATGGGAAGGTCGATGCGGTAGTCGTCGCCGTTGACGAAGCGCATCAGCGTGGCGTCGAACTTGCGGTAGAGAAGCCGCGCCTCGATGGTGATCGGCACCGGCGGGCCCGCCGGCACCGTGAACGCGTAGTGGACGACCTGGGCCGCGCCCGGCGGGATCTGCTTGTCGTAGAGCGGCACGTAGATGTCCTGCACGTTGCGCCGGTCGACGCGGCGGCCCTGCCGGTCGAGCATGTAGATGTTGGTGAAGTGGGCCCACGGGTCGACGCGCCCGTCCGGCGAGAGCGCGCCGCTCTGGCCGACGACGGTGTCCCCGGCCCGCACCGTCACCTGGACCCACACTTCATTCGAGTCGGCGGTGCCCTGCGTGAAGTGATGGCCGACCGTGCGCGTGCGGACGACCAGCTCGGCGAGATAGCGGCTGCCCGGCGTGAGCGCCGGCGCGGTGCCGTCGATCGGCCCGAGCAGGCGGCCGGCGATGGTGCCGCCCTCACGCAGGCCGAAGAGATCCAGCGTGACCGAATCGCGGAGGAAGGCCTGCTGCGCGTCCACCGTGGCCTGGTCGTTGCGCAGATGGGGCAGGGCGGTGTTGCCGCCCACGAAGCGATGGTCGTGGATCTGGAGACTGCCGCTGCCGTCGAACGGCTGCGCCCCGAAGTCGCGCGACGTCACGAGCGGCATGTGGCAGCCGGCGCAGCGATCCTGGGCCTGCGGCGGGTAGTAGAAGGCGCGCGCCCCCCGGCCCGAGACACCGCTCAGAATGAAGCTGTCGTAGTGGTTCTGCCCGCGCAGGAACTCCTTGTAGTCGTTGAGCGCGCCCGGGATGTGCACCTTGTGGCAGGTCGAGCAGAACTCCGCCGTGCGGTGCAACGGCTTGAGGAAGGTCGCCTTGTGAAAGGCCGGCTTGGCCTTGATGAGCTGCTGGCTGAGCGCACGCAGCGCCGGGTTCGCGCTGAAGGCGAACGGGTAGTGCCTGGGTTCGCGGATGGTGTAGTCGCCGTTGCCTCGCGTGCTGTTCACGCGGTCGATGGCGTGGCAGGCCGTGCAGGTGATGCCGGCCTGCGCCATCGGGTCGCGGTCGGTGTCGAAGTCGGGGCGGGAGAACGCGCCGGCGAAGAGCGGCACCGGGTCGTGGCAGCCGGCGCACCAGCGGCTGGCATCCACCGTGCCGTCGCGCGCGAGCAGCACCTGGCGCGTCTCCTTCACGCTGGCGGCATAGACGGGGTTGTTGAACGAGCTGAAGCGATGAGCGCTCGAGAGCCAGCCGGTGTGCGCGTCCTGATGGCACTCGGCGCAATAGGCGTCGTTCATCAGGGCGTCGGATGGGATC
Source organism: uncultured Acidobacteriota bacterium (assembly GCA_963807405.1). Classification (GTDB taxonomy): domain Bacteria; phylum Acidobacteriota; class Vicinamibacteria; order Vicinamibacterales; family UBA2999; genus CADEFD01. The sequence goes on from CAWEBU010000006.1 coordinate 349,315, forward strand.
GTGCGGCCGGTGGCCGTGCGGGCGAGCGACGGCTCGAACGACGCCTGGTCGCCAGGCGGGGCCGGCTCACGGCTGACGCGGAGGTCGACGACGGCCGTGAACGCCACGGCGGTGACGGTGATGAGGCCCCACGTCCACGCCGCCGCGGCGTCGACGCGGTGACCCCGGCGGCGGTGCAGCTGGTAGGCCCAGAACGCCGCCACCGGCACCAGGACGTGCAGCCAGTAAGCCAGGCCTCGCACGGTGGGCTGACGCAGTTCGATCCCGCCGACCCGCAGGAGCGCCACGCCCGTCGCCAGCACGAGCACGGCCAGGGTGGCCAGCAGGTAGCCCATGCGGGCGGCACGGCGGTTGGGATGACGGCGGGCACGCGCGACATGCGCCACGACGAAGGCGACAAACGGCACGAGCAGCAGCAGGCCGACGCCGAGGTGCGCGACGAGCGCCCACTGATAGACGTAGCCCTGATGGCTGCCGCCGCTCACCCAGTCGGCGGCGCTGACGGCGCCCAGATAGAGCGCCGTGGCCGTCAGGACGGCGACCAGCGCATAGACGACCTGCAGCAGCCGCCCGGCACCGGCGCCCATCACGATGGACCGGTCGGGGTGCGGGCTCATCGTCCGCTTTCGAAGCGCGTGTTGAATGCCGCGTGCAGCCGCGTGCGGGCCGGCGTCTCGCGACCCGGCAGCGGCGCCACCGTCTCGCCGTCGCGCGTGTAGAGGTCCATGTCCTTGCACCAGCCGCGGGTCCGCAGCACGAAGTGGCGGTTCCAGCCGGCGGGGACGGCGGCGTCCGGGGCCGCGAACTCGACCGTCACTTCCTCGCCGGGCCCGATGATCGCCACGGCATCATCGGCCGCGCTGACGAGCGGCGCGACATCACCGAAGGCGGTGTACCAGCCGCGTGGATGCCGCGTGTCCCACAGCGGCGCCCGCCGGCTGTAGTCGTAGTCGGGCGTGCGCTGCGGCCCGGTGGTGCGGCGGGCGAAGCCCGACGTCGCGCAGCGACGCTCCGGCCATCGGCAGCACCCGCTCGACCAGTGCCGGGCGCGGCTCGGCGTAGACGACCGCCACGCGGTCCCAGTAGATCTCCTGCGAGGTCGTGAGCCGCAACCCGACCGTGCCGGGCGGCAAGGACGGCAGGGGCAGTGTCATGCGGCGCGGCATGCCGGCGGGGTAGCCGAAGTCGGGGGCCACCACGTGCCAGCGGCCGTGGCGGTCGCGGGCCTCGAGGGTGGGGGCCGCGAAGGCCGCCCCGGCCTGCCAGGCGGCGAACACGGTCTGCGCGTAGGGGTACTCGACCCAGCCGTCGATCATGAGCACCGGGCGACCGGGGCCGCGCTCGACCGCTTCGGCAAACGTCAGCTCGAGTGTGTGTCGCGCCGTCAGACCGATGAAGCGCGGATCGGGCGTGCCGGTGGGCGCCGCCTGGCGGTCGGCGGTCGTCACGCGGGCCGTGACGTCCTCCCCGCGGTCGTTGGTGGCCGCCACCGGCAGGCGCTCTTCGCGGAAGAAGATCGGCTCGCCGGTGGGCGGCGCGCTGGCGATCGCCTTGCGCTCGTCGAGGGCCATCTGCCATCCCGGTGGCAGGTCGTAGGCCACGAGCGACAACTCGTCGAGATAGGCGACCTCCTCCATCGGCTCGCCGATGACGAGGCGATAGCGGCCATCCGTGGCGCCCAACGTGCCTGGTGGCAGGAGCACGTGCTCCTGCGGGTAGGGGGCGCTGTAGACGCCGGGCGCCTCGAAGAACCCGATGCCGCCGACGCCGAGGATGTCGGTCACGAACCGCGTGGCCGTGCCGTCGAAGGCGAAGAGCACCGGGCAGCTCGAGAGCTGGCGCTGCGTCTCTTCGATGACGTGCAGGCGCCCGGCGTCGAGGCCGAGTTCCGACTGCAGGATGCCGTCGGACCAGACGAGCGACACGAGGTCCGCCCGCGCGGCCCCGCCGAGGCCGACCGGCGTCGGCTGCAGGCTCTGTCCCGGTCCTGACTGGAGGCGCACGGTGTCGAATGCCGTCCACCGCGACGCGGTGCGGACGGTCAGCCTGGTGCCGATGCCCGAGACATTGGAGCGGCGCTGATCGCTCGACTGCGAGCGGCCGGTCGTGGCGATGGCCGCGTAGGGCTGGCGTCCGGGCCCGGGAGCCCACTCCATGAGGCCGGCGGTCGTGACGGCGACGACCGACGGGCCCGCCGCCCAGTCGAGTGTCGCGACGGTCCAGGCGCTCGTGGGAGCGCCGCCGGCGGCGACGGTCGCTGCCTGGCCCCCGTGCGGCACCGTGTAGGCCTGCCACGATCCGGCCGATGACAGCAGGAGTTCGAAGGCGCCGTCGCCGTTGGTATCGGCGAGCGCCAGCTGCGCCCGCGCCGCCGGCTCGCGCACCAACGAAGCGAGGCGCTCCGCGCGCAGCGACCCGGTGGCGTCGCGGCTCCAGCGCTCGAGGCCACGCCCGCTCGTCGAGTACAACTCCGGCTGGCCATTGGCATCGAGATCCGCGGCCAGCACGGCATCGTGAGGGACGGCGGCGAACGCCTCATAGCCCGGTGCCGGGCGGTACTGCCACACCCGCTCGTTCAGGTACACCTGGTGCGGCGGGGCGGCCTTGAGCACCACGATGTCGTGGTCGCGATCGGCGTCGAGGTCGGCGATGGCGACGCCCACCGAGGGCCGCCGGTCGCCGGCCAGCCCGGCCTCGACCGCGATGTCCCGGAAGGTCCCATCGCCGTTGTTGTTGAGCAGCGCGTTCGGCCCGGCGGCATTCGTGAGCCAGATGTCGAGATCGCCATCATGGTCGGCGTCGAAGAGCGCGCCATCGACGGCGTCGATGCCGGGTGTGGCCGCGCGACTCTCGGCCGTCGTGTCCCGCCAGGCGTGGGTGGACGTCTGCCGCCACAAGGCGGTCCGACCGTCGCCCCGCACCAGCACGACATCGGTCGTGCCGTCGTTGTCGAGATCGCCCCACAGCGCCGTGCGCACGCCGGGGACGGCAGCCAGGGGATGCGCGGCATCCTGTCGCCAGCGTCGTGCCGCTGCGCCGCAGCACCAGGTTCGGTGCCGTGCCCGCGCCGCCTCCCGCCACGAACATCTCGAGCGCGCCGTCGCCCTCGAGATCGGCCACGGTGATGGCAGGCACCGGCGGCGTCCTGGACGACAACGGCGGCAGCGGCATCAGCACAGCGGCGGGTGCGAACCGCGGCCCTTCGGGGGGCGGCGCGGGTGGCACTGCGGCCTCGACGAAGCGCGCCTCCGCCAGCGGCCCCATGCGGGTGTACTTGAACTCTGCCATGCGCGCGCGCGGATCGCTGTCGAGCGCCTGGAAGGTGGCGAGCGCCGCGGCCGCGTCGCTGCTGCGCCCGGTGCGCTGCGCGGCCTGGAACATGCCGTAGTGCGCGCTGCGCAGCAGCGGATCGATGGCGACGGCGCGTTCGAACCACGTCAGGGCCTCGGCGGGCGCGGTGGCCAGCCGGGCCTGCCCCGCGAAGTAGGCCGGATAAGGATCGCCGGGGACGGTGGCGGCCACCGCGGTGAACAGCGGAAACGCGTCGGCGTCGCGTCCCTGGTAGAGCAGCAGCACGGCCAGGGCGTACTGCGCCTGGGGGCCCACGGTGGGGTGGGCGAGGAGCCCGCGCAGCCGGCGCTCGGCCTCGGCGGCGTCCTCGGGGCGCTGACGGTTGATGAGGGCGATGGCGAGGTTGAACGACGTCGCCGCTGAATCGGGCGCGGCCGCCGCCAGGGGCGTGAGGACCTCGACCGCCGCCTGGAAGTCGTAGCGGCCCATGTGGCCGATGGCGGCGTTGGTGCCCTGCACGAGCGCCCGGTCCGGCACCGGGCGGGGCGAGGACGGGTCACGCTCGCCGCACGTCGTCGCGGCGACGAGCGCGCCGCAGACGAGCAGCAGACGTCCCAATCGCGTCATCGTGACAATGCCGCGGATTGTATCGCACCGTGGCGCGGCCATCCCCGGGCCGGCAGCCGGGACGGCTGGCCGATCGACCCGCGTCGAGCGCCGGCTAGCGCGTCGCGGCGGCCAGCGCCGCCGCATCGGCCTGTTCGTGCGCGTGGTAGGAGCTGCGCACGAGCGGCCCGGCTTCGACGTGCGCGAAGCCGAGACCGAGCGCGATGCGTTTCAGCTCGGCGAACTCATCCGGATGGTAGTAGCGCGTCATCGGGGCGTGGTCGGTCGACGGCCGCAGGTACTGACCGATGGTCAGGATCGCCACGCCGACCTTGCGCAGGTCGGTGAAGACCTGCACCAGTTCGTCCTGCTCCTCGCCCAGGCCCACCATCAGGCCGGTCTTGGTCGGGATGTCCGGCGCGTAGCGCGTGGCCCGTTCGAGCAGCTCGAGGCAGCGGGTGTACTTGCCGCCGGACCGCGCCATCCGGTAGAGCCGCGGCACGGTCTCGGTGTTGTGGTTGAGGATGTCGGGGCGGGCGTCGAGCACGGCGTGCAGGGACGAGGCCTCCCCCTTGAAGTCGGGAATCAGCACCTCGACGCGGCAGTCGGGGACGCGCACCTTGATCTCGCGGATCGTGCCGGCGAAGATCGCGGCACCGCCGTCCGCCAGGTCGTCGCGGTCGACCGAGGTCACGACCGCGTAGCTGAGGCGCATGGCCTGCACCGCTTCGCCGACGCGGACCGGTTCGTCGAGGTCCAGCGTGGCCGGACGGCCGTGCTTCACCGCGCAGTAGGCGCAGGCCCGCGTGCAGACGTCGCCGAGAATCATGAACGTGGCCGTGCCGTGGTGCCAGCACTCGCCGATGTTGGGACAGTGGGCGTCCTCGCAGACCGTGTTGAGCTTCAGGTCGCGCATGATGCTCTTGAGCCGCAGGTAGTTCTCCGACCCCGGGGCCCGGACCTTCAACCAGTCGGGCTTCGGCTCGCGCGGTTTGATGAACTGGAGTGGGGCTTGCACCTCCCCAGTTTACCGTAGGGCGCCTGACCGGCGAGCGGGACCGCCCGCCGGCGATGGCATACTCCGGCCATGGCTCACGGACGTCTGGCGATCACCTGGCTCGGACACAGCGCATTCTCGGTCAGGACGCCGGGCGGCCTCACGCTGCTGTTCGACCCGTGGCACACCGGAAATCCGTCGTTCCCGGCCGGCCACGAGCCGAAAGTGGCCGACCTCGTGCTCCTCTCGCACGGCCACCCCGACCACACCGGCGACGTCGTGCCCCTGGCCAGGACGACCGGGGCGACCGTGATCGCCATCGAGGAGCTCGCGCAGTGGCTCGGGAGCAAGGGCGTCCGCCGGGTCGAGGCGATGAACAAGGGCGGCTCGATCGCACTGCGCGGGTTGCGCATCACGATGACCGACGCGTGTCACAGCAGCAGCGTCGACGACCGCACCGGTGCCGGCGAGCCGGCCGGATTCGTGGTGGCGCTCGAGAACGGCCAGACGATCTACTACGCCGGCGACACGGGGCTGTTCGGCGACATGAAGATGATCGGCGAGGTCTACCGGCCCGACATCGCGTTCCTGCCGGTGGGCGACCGCTTCACGATGGGCCCCGACACCGCGGCGATCGCTGCCCGATGGCTGGGCGTGCGCCAGGTGGTGCCGATGCACTGGGGCACGATCCCGCTCCTCACCGGGACGCCGCAGGCGCTCGCGACCCACCTCGCCGGCTCGGGCATCCAGGTCCTGACCCTGGCGCCGGGCGAGACGGCCGAGTAGGGCGTCAGCGCGACTTCGCCGGGAGGCCCACGGGCGCCGGCACGCGCGACAGGCCGCCGACCAGGTAGTCGGCAAACGCGCGGCCGATGTCGTCCGAGGTCATCGGACCCGCCGGGTCGAACCACTTGGTGATCCAGTTGACGGCGCCCATCATGGCAAACGCCACCATCTTCGGATCCCCGGGCGTGAAGCGTCCCTCGTCCATCCCCTGCTGGATGATCTCGCGCAGCCCGTGATCGAAGCTGTCGCGGCGGGCGATGACCTTGCGCAGGAGTGGCGGGGACAGGGCCTGCAAATCGAGGGTCAGGGCCGTCGCCTGCAGTTCGTCGAGGATGAGGTGCACGAAGGCGAGCACCAGCTTGCGCAGCTTCTCGTCCGCGGGGCAGGACTCGGCGCGCACCTCTTCCAGCAGGCCGAGCAGCACGTCGAGCGAGTACTCGTGGCAGGCGTAGAGAATCTCTTCCTTGTTGCGGAAGTAGTAGTAGAGGTTGCCCTTGGTCATCTCGAGGGCGCTGGCGATCTCGTCGACGCTGGCGCCGTGATAGCCGCGGCGGCGGAACGCGGCGGCGGCGCTCTTCAGGATGTCGATGCGGCGATCGGCGCTGGCGAGCGTCTGAGCTGGCGGCATGGGTGAGGCGCATCGCGCCACGGCGCTCACTCTAGCATGAAGTTGAACGAGCGTTCAAAGTGGGATAGGCTGCCTGCCTCCGTCCACCGCAGCGCATCTCACCGGCCGCCAGGCGGCCCTCGGGCACCTCCACATGGCACACCTCGACCGACCGCTCGCCGTGCTCGGCGCCGGCATCATGGGCCACGGCATCGCGCACGCCGCGCTCGCCGCCGGCTACACGACCCGCCTCTACGACGTCGCCGCAGCGCCGCTGGCGGCGGCGGCCCTGGCCATCGAGGCCGTGGTGGCCAAGGGCGTTGACCTCGGCAAGGTCGCGCCAGACGAGGCCACGGCGATGCTGGCGCGGCTGACGACCACGACCTCGGTGGCCGAGGCGGTGGCCGGCGCCGGGATCGTCATCGAGGCCGCCCCCGAGTCGATGGAGCTGAAGCTGGCTTTGCTGACGCAGGTGCAGGCCGCCGCCCCCGCTGATGCCGTCGTCGCCTCGAACACCTCCGGCCTCGGCATCACCGAGATGGCCGCCGTGTTCGATCGCCCGGAGCCGGATGGGCGGCATGCACTTCTTCAATCCGGTGCACAAGATGAAGCTGGTCGAGGTGGTGAAGGCGCTCGAGACCAGCGACGAGACCGTGCAGGTCATGACGGCGGTGGCGACGGCGATGGGGAAGGAGACGGTGCTCGTCAGGGAGTCGCCGGGTTTCACCACCAGCCGCATCAACGCCATGATCGGCAACGAAGCCTTCTACATGCTGCAGGAAGGCGTGGCCTCGGCGCGCGACATCGACAAGGCGCTCAAGCTCGGGCTTGAATCACCCGATGGGCCCGTTCGAGCTCGTCGATCTCGTGGGCCTCGACACCCGCCTGAGCATCCTGCGCCACCTCCACCGCACGCTGGGCGAGAAGTTCCGGCCCTGCCCGCTGATCGAGCAGTACGTGGCTGCCGGCCGGCTCGGTCGCAAGGTCGGAAGGGGCGTCTACGACTACTGAGGCGTGATGGTGATGCGTCCCTGCAGGCCGGTGACGGTGGGCAGGTTGTGGTCGTGAAAACCGCAGACGCGCGCGATGGTGAAGTTGCCGCTCGTCCTCGACTGGCCGGGCGAGAGAAAGCCGACCTGGTCGAGCGGCGGGCAGTCCTCGTGGCTCGGATGCGGGTCCGACCCCATGTCGTGCGCGCGCGAGTCGTTGTTCACGAAGGTCACGCGTCCGCCCTGCTGGATCGTCACCGCGGCCGGACTGACGACACCGGTGGCGCCGATCGTGATGGTGGCGCTGGTCGCGCCGCCGCTGCCGCCGCCGCTCGTGCCTGGGCTCGGTCCGGCCGGCGTGCCGCCTCCGCCGCCGCACGCGGTGGTCACGATGGCCACCAGGGCCACGCGCAGCACGCCGCGAATCCGCAGGGGTCGCATGTGGGGTACTCCTCGATCGAACTCAGACCGCTCCACGGCAGCCAAGGTTACACGAGCCCGCGAATCAGTAGAACTTACGCGAGATATTGAAGCCGATATACCAGTCGTCGTTGCCGCCGCGCGCCATCTGCGCGAAGGTCGTGCCGAAGGCGTTACCGACATTCAACTGGAAGCTATGGCCGCCGGCGCGCTTCTCGAGACCGAAACCCACCTGGTGCCTGCCCGGATCGTAGCCCGCCAGCCGGGGCGTGGTCTCGAACACGGCGTAGACGCCTGGCGTCAGGCGCAGCCGGGCGCCCAGGCCGAGCAGGAAGGCGTCGTTGTCGTCGACCAGCTCGGACGGCAGCGGGTTGGTGTTGTTCACCCAGAACGGCTCGACGTAGATGGCGGCCCGATCCGTGAACTCACGCGACACGATGAGGCCGAGGCCCGGCGAGTAGCTGTCCCTGAAGTTGTTGGTGCCCTCGGCGCTGCCGAAGGCCGTGATGCCGACCGGGAACTCTCCGGACTGACCCTTGATCTCACGCTGCAGCAGGAACTGGATAGTGCGATCGTTGGTGCGGTGCACGGCAATCTGCGTGGCCCTGAGGATGCCGTAGCGGTACTCGAAGCCGATGTTGGCGCCGCTGTCGAAGCCGAAGAAGTCCTCGACGAGGTCGGTGAAGTCGCCGGCGCCCAGCGGCCGGCCGAAGCGGTGCGTGATGCGGAAGGCGCTCTTGTGCGCCGGGAGCCTCAGGGAGGTGGGCAGGCCGATCAACGTGAAGTCCGGCTGTGCCCGGTTGACGTAGCGGTCGGGGTCGTCGTCGTCGTCCTGCGTGCCGGACGACGCGGGGGCGGTGACGCCAGCCGGGGCGCCGGCAGCGGCGGCGCCAAGGGCGGCCGGCCTGGAGGCGGCTCCGGGGGGATCGCCGGCCGAAGCCACGGCCGCTGGCGAGGCGGCCAGGAGCAGGACGAGCGCCACAGTCAGCGTCGAGTCGGGGAAGCGAGACGTCACGGGAAACTCCTGTCGCGAGGCGGCGGGCTGGCGCCTAGTTGTTGGCGGCGCCTTCCCTGATCCAGCGGCGGATGACCAGCATCTGCCCGTCGGTCAGGAACGGTCCGGTGTTGCGTGGCATCCGCAGGCCGCTGATGTTCGGCCCGCCTTCGAGTTTTCGCACGAGGTAGCTGCCGTCGGGATCGCCGGGGATGACGAAGGTTTCACCGGGACGGAGCCGGCTGCCGCGTCCCACGAGTGCCGCAAACGACGTCGCGGCGTCCGTCAGGAACAGGCCGGTGCCGTTGGCCGCACCGCCTGGCACGTGACACGCCGTGCACGCCAGCCGGCCAGACGAGTCCTGCGCGCTGAAGATCTCTCGCTGAATGCTCGAGAGCGTGGGGGTCAGCGTCGGCGTCGGGCCCGCCAGTTCCGACAGCGCCTCGTCGCAGCCGGCGGCGAACGACACCAGGACAAGGATGCCCATGAGCAATCGGAGATGTCGCATATCGAGCGTGCTCGCTGCGGGGAATGCCGCCGCCTGGCCGAGGGCGGTGCGGCGCGACTGCCGTGGCGGGGTCCTTCCCCACGCCGGCGTGTACCGGCGTTCCACGGAGGAGCGCCATCCCCGCGACGGCACCAGTCGAAACTCGACGAGAGGGTGCATGTGTTGCTGCGCCGGTGACCGGAGACCCATCGGGCGCGACGACCTCCGCCGTGCAAATCGAATGCCGCCGGGGTCCCTGCGCGCGCCTGGAGAATCAGACCGTTTCCCGGGGCTGGCCGTGCCGCGGGAGCGTCGTCTCCAGCGCACTGGATTTCGACGAACGTAAACACGTACCTGGCGCGTCAAGCCCGTCTCGTCGATGCGGCCGCGGGCGTCCTCACCCGCGGCCGTGGTCACTATAATGCCGCGCATGCAGGCCCTGGCGTCCGCGCGTCGCTTGCCGCTCGTCGTGGCCGTGGCCTGCGCGGTGGCGGTCGCCGCCGCCGGACCTGGCGCAGCGAGCCGCACGGCCGACGATCGCGTCGTGCACACGGTGCGCCTGGAGGCGGGACAGGCGCTCGCCATCGCCATCACGGGTGGGACGATTCGCGTGACGGGCGACAGCCGTCGCAAGGACATCCGGCTCGAGGTCGTGCGGCAGGCGCCGACGACCGAGGCGCTCGCGCAGGTCCCGATCGCACTCACGGAGGGTCCTGGCGGGCCGCGCCTGAGCGTGACCCAGGTGGCCGGCGGCACCGATCCGGGGATTCGCACCGACGTCACCGTCAGCGCGCCGCCAGACATCGCGCTCGATGCGGTGACGATCGCCGAGGGCCGGCTCGAACTGCGGGGGATTCACGGTGCGGTGCGAGCGACGGTGGCGCGCGGCGCGATCGTGGCCGACGACGTGTCCGGCGTCCTGCGGCTCGAGACCACCATCGGGCCGATCGACGTCACCGGCGCCCGCCTCGGCGCCGAAGGGCTCATCCGTCTGCGCACCTTCAACGGCGATGTGCACCTGGCACTGGCGGCGCCGCTGGCTGATGCGCGCGTGATGGCGCTCGTCCTCAACGGCACGATTGCGTCGACGGTGCCGCTCACGATGAAGGATGGCTGGGGACCGCGCTGGGGCGAAGCCACGATCGGACGGCCCGATCGCATCCTGTCGATCGACGTGGTGACCGGTACGATCCGGATCGACGCGCCCGGCGGGCGCTGAGGACCCGCCGCCGTCAGCGGCGAATCTTGCGCTGCGCGTCCTGATAGCGCCGCGACGACGGCGGCACCTGTGCATAGGCCGCCTGTGCCCGCTCGCTGTCACGCAGCCGCCGCTCGTAGAGATCGCCGAGCAGCCACCAGGCGTCGTTCGGGTTGTCGGGATAGCGCGTGGCCAGATCGGTCCACGCGCCGGCGGCCAGCTGCCACTGGTCGTTGTCGGCGTAACCGGCGCCGAGGCGATAGAGTGCCAGCATTCCGTGTGGCGAATCGGGGAACTGGTCGGCCAGCGTGCGGAGCGTGGCGAAGCTGGCCGGCATCTCGCGGCCGATGGCGGCATCCGGCTCCTTGAGCTTGCGACGTTCCTCGATCGCAATCTTGGCCTGCAGCGCCCGCAGGGCCGTCGCGGTGCCGGGGGCGGCGGCGGCGGCACGGCCGTAGTACGCACGAGCGGTGTCGTCGCGGTTCGGTTGTCGCGACTTCAGTGTGAGATCGGCCAGCGCGAGCTGGCTCGCCGCCACCCGCTGGTCGCTTCCGAAACGACTCTCGAACTCGAGGTGCGCCGCCATCGCATCGTCGACGCGCCCCGCGGCGGTCAGGGTCTCTGCCACCAGGAAGGCCGCGTCGGCGGCCAGTGCGGTGTTCGGCACGTCGGTCACGATGTCGCGCAGGTCGGCGACACCCTGGTCGATGAGATTGCTGTTCAGTTTTGCCCGTGCCACTTCCATGCGCTTGGCGGACTCGGCCGCCACGTCGGGCACGACGGGTGCGGGCGACGACACCTTTGCCGCTGGGGCCGTCGCGGCCACGGCTGCCACCGGACGGCCAGCGGCGGCCCCGGCCGGCGCAGCGGGTGAGGTGACGGGCTTCGACGGCGTGACGCTCACCGGCTCGGTGGGCGGTGCGGTGGCCGCGCCGCCGAGCGCGTCGGTGCTGCCAGCCGCGGTCGCGAGCGCGGGCGCCGTCAGCTCCGCGGCCGGCGTCTCGGCGGCGCCGCGCGTCATCATCACGACGGCCACGCCCACCACGAGCAGGGCGGCGACACCGCCGCCGATGACCGCCATCGACGGACTCGGGCGTGCCGCCGGCACCGGTGTCGCGGAAGCCGGCATGGGCGCGGCAGCGGGTGGGGCTGCCGCCGCGCTCGCGGGCACGCGGGTCGAGGGCGGTCGCGCGGCCACGACCGCCGTCATCGCCAGCGCCGGATCCACCGCGGCGGCGGTCGCGGCAAGGCCGGACGCCGGCGACACGACGGTGGCGTCGAGTGCCCGCGGATCGCTGCCGGAGATCGGCCAGGCCGGCGGCGTGACCGGGGCGTGGGTGCCGGTCCCGGGCGCCACGATCCGACGACTCGAGTCCCGACGCAGACGTTCCAGATCGGCTCGGAGATCGGCGGCCGTCTGATGGCGCAGGGCGCGATCTTTCTCCAGCGCCTTGGCGATGATGCGATCGAGTTCCGCTGGAATCGACGGGTTGAGTGCCGACGCCGGGGCCGGGTCGCGGTTCAGGATGCCGTCGAAGATGACGGCCGTCGTGTTGCCGGGGAAGCTGACCCGTCCGGTCGCCATCTCGTAGAGCACGACACCGAACGAGAAGAGGTCGGTCCGCGCGTCGAGTTCTTCGGCGCGCGCCTGCTCGGGCGACATGTAGGCCACCGTGCCCACCGTCGTGCCGACGACGCTCGTGAACAGCGTCGGCTCCACCGTCGTGGAGTGATCGCCGCGACCCCCGCGACGGTGGTGGGACGTCGAGAGCTTCGCCAGGCCGAAGTCGAGGACCTTGGTCGCCCCCCGCCTGGTGATGAAGATGTTCGCGGGCTTGATGTCCCGGTGCAGGATGCCTTCGGCGTGGGCGGCGTCGAGCGCGTCGGCGACCTGGCTGGCGACCTCGACGAGCGTGACCGGATCGAGCGGCCCCTTCAGGAGGCGGCGATCGAGCGTCTCGCCCTCGAGCAACTCCATGGCCAGGTAGCAGCGGCCGTCCTGCTCATCGAAGCCGTAGATGGTGCAGATGTTCGGGTGGTTGAGGCTCGACGCCGTACGCGCCTCGCGCCGGAAGCGGTTCACCGCGTCCGGATCGGTCGAGGAGGTGGTCGGCAGCACCTTGAGCGCAACCATGCGGCCGAGGACCGTGTCCTGGGCGCGGTAGACCACACCCATGCCGCCAGCGCCGACAGGCTCGAGAACCTTGTAGTGACCGAGCTGCTGCCCTGAGAGGTTCGTCACGATGGGACGCTCCATCGTAGGGGGCGACGTACGCGGAGTCAACGCCGTGCCGCGGATCTTGACCCCGTGGAATCGCTGCAAGTAGAGTGGCAGAGGTTGTTTTTGAAATTCCATTCCGCCTGATGGAAACTCCCGTGACTGCCACCCGACCGACCACCAGCACCTCGACCGACAAGGCGCTGGACGTGTGCGAGGTGCTCAGCCGCTCGCCTCGGGGCCTCAGCGTCTCCGAGGTGGCCCGTCAGCTCCATCTGCCGGTGTCGAGCGCTCATCGCGTTCTTTCCGTGCTCAAGCGGCGGGATTTCGTGCGGCAGGACGACGAGACGGCCCGCTACAGCCTCTCCCTCAAGATGCTCGACATGATGTTCCGGGCCCTCGGCGGGTCGGAACTGCGGCTCCACGCCTATCCACAGGTCCGCGATTACGTGCTGCGCACGTCGCGGCGGATGTTCGTGGCGATTCCTTCGACCGGTGAGGTCACCTATCTATGGACGACGGCGCCGGATGAGGTGGCGATGCGCACGGTCTACGGGCGCGCGATGCCCGGGCACTGCGCGCTGTATTTCGAGGCGCAGGCGTCCCAGGCCACCAGACGGCTCAGCTGCCTGAAGCTCTCGGATGCGGCGGAGGTGCGGACCCCAGGCGCCGCCCTCGTCCGGCTCGGCCCGCCTGGCGAACTGCCGGCCGGGGCGCAGCGACTGGTGTGCACGTGCGCGCCGATTCGCGACTACACCGCACAGGAAGTGGCCCGCGTCGGGGCCTTTGCGCACGGAGCGGCCGAGGCGCCGCTGGCAACGACCGATCACAGGGGCATCTGGGAACTGGCCCGGAACATCTCACTACGACTCGGCTACCTGCCCTCGACGCCGCTGGAGGCGTCGGCCTAGCCGACTGCCGCCCCCGGGGCGGCACTTGCATTACCAACCGGAGGAACGCGTGGCGTACATCATCACTGAACCCTGCATCGGCACCAAGGACTCGGCCTGCGTGGACGTCTGCCCGGTGGATTGCATCCACCCGCGCAAGGACGAGGGCGATTTCGAGTCGGCGACGCAGCTCTTCATCCACCCGGATGAATGCATCGACTGCGGGGCGTGCGTGCCAGCCTGCCCGGTCGAAGCGATCTTCGCGCTCGACGAGGTCCCGGAGAAGTGGAAGAATTACATCGAAATCAACTCGGCTCACTACCAGAAGTGAGCGGGGCCGCGGAAGTGTCGTAAGGCTTCCCGGCAAGCGATATCCGCCCGCGCGCGTCGGCGCCGACACGCACGCGAGCTTCCCGGTGCGGGAGTGACCCGCCCCGGGGGAGGGCCCGGCTATGCATGTGGCCAGTCGCAGTGTGCTCGTTGCGGTGTCGTGTGCCGCAGTCGTCCTGTCGCTCGAAGCGCGCGGTCCCGGAACGGACGCGGAGTTGCAGCTGCAGCTCGCGGAGCTCCTGTATCAGGAGACTCGTTTCGACGAAGCGCGCGATGCCTATCGCCGCGCTTCCGACTCCGATGATCCGGAGCTGCGGATGCGGGCTCGCATCGGCGTCGTCAAGACCGCCCTGCTCGTCGGTGAGTTCGAGGAGGCGCAGCGCGAGGCGGCCGGACTGAAGCAGGAGGCGCCGCGCAATCCGGAGGCGATGTCGGTGCATGCCGACGCGCTGTGGTCGGCCGGCCTGTTCGACGAAGCGGAGCGGGAGTTCCGCGACGCGCTGTCGGTGGCGCCGGGGTTGTCGCGCGGCCGACACGGCCTCGCCAAGGCGCTGGCCTCACGGTCGATGCTCGACGAGGCCCTGAACGAGGTGCAGGCGGCGCTCAGCGCGGCGCCTCGCGACGGCGAGATTCACCACACGACGGGCGTCATCCTCGAGCGAATGAGCCGCTACGAGGAAGCCGCCGTCGCTTACACCAACTACGTCAACCTGCTCCCGAACAAGGACCGGAGCGACAAGGCTGCCTGGTCGAAGGCGCAGATCCGCTTTCTGCGGGCCTTCAAGAGCCGCGAAGCCAATGCGCTCGACGAGGACTCCAAGGGTCGTCTTCACACGGTGCCCTTCAAGCTCGTCAAGGACAAGGTCATCGTGAAGGGCCGCGTCAACGGCGGCCGCCCGGTGGACTTCGTGCTCGACACCGGGTCCGAGCAGACGACGATCTCGCGGCAGATCGGCCAGTCGGCCGGCGTGGTGCCCATCACCTACACGCTGAGCGCCGGCGTCGGCGAGGTCGGGCTGCGCGGCCTGCAACTGGCTCGTCTCGACTCGTTCCAGGTCGGCACGCTGAAGGTGCGCGACGTCCCGGTGCTCATCAAGAACCCGGCGCTCAAGGGCATCCCCAAGCGCGAGATGGAGAGCTTCTCGCCGATGGCGCTGGGCCTGTCGATGACCATCGACTACTCGACCAGGCTGCTGACGATGGGCGACTCGCTGCCCGAGGAGCCGGCCGATATCCGCCTGCCGCTGCGCATGCACCGGCTGGCGATGGTGCGCGGCCTCATCAACGCCGACCACCCGGCCTACTTCGTGGTCGATACCGGCGGCGAGGTGATCTCGATCAGCAAGGCCACCGCCGACGCGCTGCACCCGGGCGGCCAGATGCCGGGCCGTCGCATCGCGCTACGGGTCTACGGCACGTCGGGCTGGGATCGCGACGCGTTCCTCATGCAGGGGCTGAACCTGACGTTCCGCGACATCGAGTACCGCAATTTCTCGGTGGTCGTCCTCAACCTGCGGGCGCCGAGCGTGCTGCTCGGCTTCCAGCTCGGTGGGATCGTGGGACACAAGTTCCTCAGCCCTTACCGCGTCGCCATGGATCTCGAGCGCAGCGAACTGCGCATGACGCGCGCGCCGGCACGAACTGACTGACGGCCAGACCGGTCGCGCCGGTCAGTCGCCGGATGTCGAGGCCGCCATTCCAGCCCCGGCACCCGGGTGTTGCCAACTAGAAGTCGTAGCCGATCCAGACCTGGAACCGGGGCTTGCGGAAGGTGGCGCTGCCACCCTGCTGCGCGAAGACCACGTCTTCCCAGTTCCGGTTGAACAGCGTCCGCCAGCTCCAGTCGAAGTGGACCGGGAAGCCGAGCGCGAACGTCTGCAGGCCGATGCCGTAGCTGGCGCGCGCATCCACCAGACGGAAGCCGCTGACGTCGACGGGCTCGCCGAACACCGGCGCGCTCTGCGCCGGGTTGGCCGGGTCCGCCACGTAGCCGGTGATGGGGCGCTCGGTGGTGGTCGCGCGCGAGTAGCTCTTGAATCCCGATTCCTCGAAGTAGGCGCCGCCGAGGTTGGCGAACAGGGTGCCGCGGATGCCGCCGAGGATGCCGATCGGCGTCGCCATGGCGTGGATGAGGGGCAGCCGTAGTTCGGCGTTCATGTGATACGCGTTCTGGCCGAGGAACTCGAGGTACTCGTAGCCGCGCATCTCCGAGTTGCCGCCGAAGAAGAAGTAGCCGGGGTTGTCGCCCCAGCTCTTGAACCCGCGGGCGCGCAGCGCCAGCAGACCCGAGCCGCCGAGACGGAAATACTTGCGCGCGTCGGCATCCACGGACTGGCGGGTGAGGGAGCCGGCCACCTTCGGGGCGATCTCGTAGGAGAGCCGCATGGTGCTGCCCGAGAGCGGTCCGAACTCGCGGAAGATGGTGGTTTCCTGCACGAAGGCCAGGCCGATCGGCAGCAGGACGCCGTTGTTGAAGAGACTGCGTCCGAACTGCTGTTCCTGGTACTGCTGCGAGAACTGCTCGAGGTTGACGTCCTCGAAGCGCTGCTGCGAGTGGAAGACACCGCCCGAGAGCTCGATGCGGCGGTAGCGGTTGAACGGCCAGATGCCGAAGGCCGTGGCACCGCGCGAGGTCGTGGTGGCCACCGCCAGATCGCGATCGATGAAGCCGCTGAACGCCGGGTCGTAGAAGATGCCCTGGTTCTGCCCGTAGAAGAACTGCGTCTGGGAGTAGCCCTGGATGGCGTATTGGAAGCGGCGCTCGAGGTTGATGTAGGAGCCTGAGAACGAGCGGAACTGCGACACCGAGGTGGCGAAGAACGTGAACTGCTGGTCGCCGAGCACGTCCGAGAAGGCGATGGCGGTGCCGCCGAGGAAATCGCCGCCGCTCGTCAGGCCGACGTTCACCGGCGGTCGCCCTTCCAGGAACAGCTTCTCGAACTTGCCCTTGCGCTTCTGGTTGTCGGCCACCAGGGTGTGGGTGAGCGGTGCCTGGAAGTCGATGATCGGGCCGGGCGCGCCGAAGTCTTCGGTCGTGGCCTTGTCGAGCGGCTCGCGGCGGTCGAGCACGTGCACGCTGTAGTCGCCCTTGTAGTAGCTGACGAATGCCACTTGCTGCCCGTCGCCGCCCCTGTTGAGGACGATCGGTGAGACGTTGCCGCCGACGGCGTCGGTGTAGCGCTCGAGCGCGCTCGTCCGCAGGTCCAGCGTCCAGATGTTGTAGATGGCGCCGTTCTTCGCCGTTTCCGGGTCGATCGTCACGTTGGGATCGACGGCGGTGGAGGCGAAGACCAGCGTGTGCTCGTCCTTGAACTGCGCGCCGTTGTCGTCGTGAGTGCCGAAGGTCAGCTGAGTGCGCTTGCCGGTGGCCACGTCGACGCGGAACAGCTTCTCGTTGCCGCTGATGCGCGTCGACATGACGAGACCCTTGCCGTCGGGTGTCCACGTCGGCGCGTAGTCGGCGAAGGCGTCCTTGGTGACGTTGGTGACGGCTTCGGTGCCGAGGTCGAGCGTGAAGATGTCGGTGGTCCCGTCGCGCATGGCCGAGAACGCCAGGGTGCGGCCGTCGGGTGAGAAGTCGGGAGACTCCGGCGCGTCGAGATCGTTCAGCTCGACGCGCTGCACGACCTTGCGGGTCACGACATCCTGGATGACGATCGAGCGGTCCTTCTCGGTCCGCACGAAGAAGGCGAGACGGTCGCCGGCCGGCGACCACGACATCCACGGCACCGAGTTGCCGCGCCCGCCTGGCTGCACGATGTACTCGAAGCCGCGCGACTGGTCGAAGCCGGGCGTGAGGTTGCGAATGACCTGGCCGTCCTTGGCCGAGAGCAGCACGATGTCGATCTCGCGGTCGTTCGGGTTGACGGTCATCGCGGCGATCAGGTCACCGGAAGGCGAGGGCTCGATCGAGAAGGCCTGTCGGAAGCGTGACTTCTCGGGATTCGGCGCCAGATCGCGGCCGTAGTCGGCCGGGCGCTCCTTGTCGCGGAACGGCTTGAAGCGCTCCTTGAGGTAGCGATCGAATTCACGGTCCCACTCGTCGGCCGACATCTGGAACGCTTCCTGGTAGGCATCGTCGCCGCCGCCGATGATGCTCTTGCGCAGGGCGAAGACGTACTGCCGCACGCCTTCCTTGCCCCACCGGGCCTCCATGAACTCGAAGGCGGCATGGCCGAGGTTGTAGATACCGCGCGGGCTGCCCAGGTCGCCGTAGCCCTGCAGGTTGCTCATCTTCGGCACGATGTCGGCGATGGCGACGTCGCGGACCATCATGATGTCCAGCGGGCGCCAGCTGCCGCGCATGTAGTCGGACATCCCTTCGTTGACCCACAGGGGCGTCGTGTTGCGGATGAGCGAAGTCGGAATGATGTCGAACTGGAAGATGTGGGTGAGCTCGTGGACGATGAGGCCGTAGAGCAGATCCGGCGGCTCGTCCATCGGCATCAGGATGCGGTAGCGGCTCGGTTCGGCAAAGGCGCCGACGCCGTCCTGGGCGGCGCCCGGGATGACGTTCTGCTGGTAGAACTCGGCACCGGTCTGGAACAGGATGAGCGGCACCTTGGCCGCCAGGTCGTGCTTCAATTCGGAGCTGATGTGCTGGTAGGCGCTCTCGGCGTACCCGGCCATGCGCTCGAGATGCGGCTCGATTTCCGGGTAGTAATAGATCTCGAAATGGTCCGTCTGATAGGTGAACCACTTGAAGTCGTCGTAGCGGATCGCGTTCTTCCCGTAGTAGGGCGCGAACTGCGTCTGGGCAGCGGCAGGCGCCGGGCTGCTCGCGGCCATCAGCGCCAGCATGAGGGCGAGCGACAGGGCCGCTGGGAGGGACCGAGCCGGCGGACAGGTTCGCATACGGGGAACTCCTCGCAAATCCGAAGGACGTCGCGGCAGTCGGGCACCGGGCGCCAGCGCTTCGGGCATCTTACTCTGAGCGACGCAGCCCGCACCCGAGAGGGTTCAAGCAAGTTCCGGGCCTCGCTTTCGTGTCCTATACTTGTGACGCGTCCATCCCTCACACCATGCCGGGAATAGACCGCCGCAGCCGGGGGTTCATACCCGTATCCGCGCTCCGGGAGGATCGTGACCGCTCGTAAATCTCCTCCTGACGCGGCTGCTGGTGGGCGGCTCATGGATGAAGCGCTGGCGTTGATGAACGGTCTCTACGGGACCGCGGTGCGTCTCACCCGAGATGGCGACGCGGCGAAGGATCTCGTGCAAGACACGTATCTGAAGGCCATTCGAGCCGAGGCCCGCTTCGAGCCGGGGACCAACCTGAAGGCCTGGCTCTACACGATTCTCCACAACACGTGGCGGAATCGGCGCCGCGATTTCGCTCGCGCCCGTGTCTCGTTCGACAGCGACGCGGTCGATGCCGTGGTCGAGTCCGGTCGTGCCGGTGCAGTCGAG
This sequence comes from uncultured Acidobacteriota bacterium, assembly GCA_963807405.1. GTDB lineage: Bacteria > Acidobacteriota > Vicinamibacteria > Vicinamibacterales > UBA2999 > CADEFD01. The sequence goes on from CAWEBU010000006.1 coordinate 368,537, forward strand.
GCGTCCACTCCCGAGACCGTCCTGCTGCGCTCGGTGATGGACGCCGACATCAAGGCGGCCGTCGATGCGCTGCCGGATGCTTTCCGCGAAGCCGTGTGGCTGCGCGATGTCGAGGATCTCTCGTATCAGGAGATCGCCGATGCCCTCGCGGTGCCCCTTGGCACCGTCATGTCGCGAATTTCCAGAGGCCGCAAACTGCTGCACGCCTCGCTCAGCGCGCGGGCCGCCGCCCCACGCCCCGACCCAGGAACGGCACAACAGCAATGACCCTACGATTCTCACCCCGGCCAGCCGACTGTCGCCAGATGGAGGCGCTGCTGCCACCCTTCGTGGACGGGGACGCCTCCCCGCGCATGGCCGCTGACATCGAAGCGCACCTGGTCGGCTGCACGGCGTGCCGCGAGGCGGTCGCCGCCCAGAGGCAGGTGCGGGCACTGCTCGTGGAGCGCCGGGGGCGGCTGGCCGAAGCGGCGCCGGCCGGGCTGGCCGAACACGTGCGGCGGGCCGCGGCGGCCGGGGAGGCGAGCAGGCCACCGATGTGGTCGCAGTTGTCGGCCTTCGCGGCCGCGGCGGCCGTCGTCCTGGCCGTGGCTGGCGGCCTCTCATGGGCCACGGCACGCTCGTCGGTGCTGCTGGCGGCACAGCTCACGCTCGACCATCTGAAATGCTTCGTCATCGATGGCGACGACCACGACCACCCGATGACCGCCGATACGGCCGAGGCGAGCTTCCACGAGAACTTCGGCATGGACGTCCGTCTGCCGGTGCCGCCGGCCGCCGACCGCGCCAAGCTCCTCAGCGTCCGCCGGTGCCTGTTCGGGGACGGCTGGGTGGCACACGCGCTCTATCGCGTGGACGGAGCCCCGGTGTCGCTCTTCGTGCTGGCAGGACGGGACGCGTCACCGGCCGACATCCAGGCCTTCGGGCGTCACGCCGAGATCATCACTACCGGTCAGTCGACCTACGTCCTGGTGGCCCCGGCACGGGTGTCCGGAGTGGCCGCCGCGATGGGTCTTGAGGCAGAATGACAGACATGGAGCAGTTGCCTTCGTCCACCCCCGGTCGTTCGTCCATCCGCACGGTGGCCATCGTGGCCACGGTCGTGGCGCTCATCGGGATCAGCATCCCCTTCACGTGGCAGACCGAGGGCGATGCCGCCGGCGAGCCGTTCTCCGTCGTCGACCCGGTGGCGGTGCAGGCTGCATCGCTCGACGGCGCCGCGCAGGCGGACGCTGCGGCCTGTATGCCGAACGCGAAGCCCGCCACCGATTTCACGCTGCCGTCGCTGGACGGGAAGAAGGTGTCACTCAGCTCCTTCAAGGGCAAGGTGGTGCTGCTGAACTTCTGGGCGACGTGGTGTGGTCCGTGCAAGGCCGAGGTGCCCGCCTTCGTGGAACTGCAGAGCCAGTACAAAGATGACCTCGTCGTGCTCGGGCTGTCAGTCGACGACTCCGCGGACAAGGCCAAGGCGTTTGCCGCCCAGTACAAGGTGAACTACCCGATGGTGCTCGGCCTCGGCCACGATGAAATCCAGGACGCCTACGGACCGATCTACGGGATTCCCGCGTCGTTCCTCATCAGCCGCGACGGCAAGGTGTGCAAGCGGCATCTCGGTATTGCACCCAAGTCGCAGTTCGAACGCGAGATCAAGGCTCTGCTCTGACAGGGGCGTGTAGTATGATTCCTTCAGATCGATGCTGAAGGGCTTCACACACGCGCGCCTCGCCTGCGGATGCCGCCTCGCGTTTCGCGAGGGCACCGGAGGCAGTCCCGTTACCGTCATCGTCGAGGCGAAGTCACCAGCGTGTTCGAACTCGATGCACGTCCGCGACGTGCCCATCTACGACCACCGGGAAGCGCTGCGTCCGGCGACGCGCCCGCTACCGGTCGAAGAAGGGTTCGAGGAAGAGAGCTAGCCGCCGCCACCGTGTTCTGGGGCGTGCAGGCATCGTCGCTGCTCGTCTTCACGGTGCCGTTCACCTGGTCGCTCCTGGCCGTCTGGGCCGTCTCGCACTTCCTTCGGGCCATCGGCCTCACCCTCGCATTCCATCGCTACCTGGCGCATCGCGCCTTCGAGCTGTCGCGCCCGGCGCGCTTCTTCTGGGCCGTTGCCGGCACGGCGGCCATGCAGAAGGGGCCGATCTGGTGGGCCGGTCACCACATCAGCCATCACCGTCATGCCGATCGTGAGGGCGATCCGCACAGTCCCGGCGTGAGCGGCTTCTATCACGCCCACGTCGGCTGGTTCCTCCACGATGCCAGGCATGCCGTGTTGCCCTCGAGCAACCCGGTCGTACGCGACTTCGGCGCCGTGCCCGAGATCGCCTGGCTCGATCGCTTCTACGTCGTGCCGCCGCTCCTGCTGGCCCTCGCGCTGTATCTCGTCGGCGGCTATGCCTGGCTCGTCTACGGCTTCTCGCTCGCGACCACGACCCTCGCGCACGCCACGTTCTCGATCAACACGGTGAACCATCTGTGGGGGAGCCGCCGCTTCGCGACGCCCGACGATTCGCGCAACAACGCCGTGACGGCGTTCTTCGCGGTGGGCGAGGGCTGGCACAACAACCACCACCGCTATCAGCGGGCCGCGCGCAACGGCTTCTACTGGTGGGAGTTCGATCCCACGTGGTACGTGGTCAAGGCGATGTCATGGCTCGGCCTGGCGTGGGGCCTGCAGCCGGTGCCCGCGCGCATCTACGAGGAGGCGCGCCGCGGTGTGTCAGGGCCTGCGCCGGTGGCCGACTAGCGTCGCGACACGGAGACCACAGGCCCGGCGGGCATCTCGCTGCCGTGACAACCCTGGCGTCAGGCCAGCCGCCACTTGATGCGCGTGTAGGCGACGCCGAAGCCGTGACGCTCGGCGTTGCGGTGCGATTCGCTGCCCGGCCGCGCGCAGATCATGGCGAGGTCGCAGCCCGCCGCTCGCGCGTGTCCGAGGCGCGCCGCCAGTAGCGCCGTCTGTGCGCCTCGGCGCCGGAACGCGGGGCGCGTGCTGGCGCCGGCCAGCAAGGCGGTGCCCTCGTGCATCGCGAGCACGCCGGTGGCGGCGAGCGTGCGGTCCAGCGTGGCGGCGAAGCAGGTCGCGCCTGCCGTCCGTGGGTAGACCGCGCCCAGCTCGCGGACGAAGTGTTCGACCTCGGGGTGTTCGCTCCAGCCATCGACGGCCGCCGCCGTCCAGGCGGCACCCTCGTCGACTCCAATCGGCGCGACCCCGATGGCGGGCTGCGGAGGCACGCGGTCGTCGTCGGTCAGCGGCCGGCACAGCACATCGGTCAGCTCAATCGGAGCGTAGCCGCGGCCGGCCAGCAAGGGCAGCGGATCGCCGAGCGCCAGGGGACTGACCTCATGGTCGACGGCCGCGCCGCGCTCCCGGAAGAACGCTTCGACGACCTCGAGGGCGGCCGCGGTCGCCGGTCGCTCGATGCCAAGGCCGAAGGTCTGCGTGAGCGGCGAGTCGATGCCGTCGAAGAGGGCCCAGATGCCCTCGACGTCCCGCCACGTGGCGCCTCGGCCAGCGTCGACCTGGCCTCGTGCTTCTATGAAGCGGGCGTTCGCCGCAGCTTCGGTGCGTTCGAGGCGGGTGGCCAGTTCGTGGTCGACGAGCGGTCGGGACATCCCACATGATGCCTCATCCTCACGCCGCCGGCCGGCGGCGGGAATAGATGACAGCGGCTCGGGGTTCCCCCTCCATACCGTGAGGATTGGCATCATCGGCTCCGGCGTCTCAGGCCTCACCGTGGCCTGGCGGCTGGCGTCCCACCATGAGGTCCACCTGTTCGAGCGCGAGGCCAGGCTCGGCGGCCACGCACACACGCACGATCTCGCCGTCGGTGGCCGCACCGTCGCCGTCGACACCGGGTTCATGGTGTTCAACGAGCGCACCTATCCGCATTTCGTGCGGATGCTGGCCGACCTCGGCGTCGAGAGCCGGCCCAGTGACATGTCGTTCAGCGTGCACTGTCTCCGGTGTGACGTGTCGTACTCGAGCGCCGGCCTGCGCGGCCTGTTCGCCCAGCCGCGCCGCGCCTTCACGACGCCCTACCTGGCGATGCTCGTCGACATCCGGCGCTTCTTCCGCGTCGGCACGCGGGCGCTGGCCGATGGCAGCGCGCGTCACCTGTCACTCGGGGAGTTCCTCGAGCGGCACCACTTCGGCGAGGCCCTGGTCCGTCACTTCGTGCTGCCGATGGGCGGCGCCATCTGGTCGGCGTCGTCGCAGGCCATGCGCGACTTCCCGGCCGCCTCGTATCTGCGCTTCCTCCACAACCACGGCCTCCTGGCCGCCTCGGGGCAGCCGGTGTGGCGCACGGTCATCGGCGGCAGCCGGACCTACGTCGACCGCATCGCCGCCTCCCTCGGTGACCGGGTGCGGGTCGGGACGCCGGTGGTGGCCGTCACCCGCACGGCCGACGGCGCGATCATCGAGACGGCGGGTGGTGCGCCCCTCGGCGTGGATGCCGTCGTCATGGCGACCCACGCCGACGAGGCGCTGGCACTGCTGACCGATCCGTCGACCGCCGAGCGCGAGGCGCTGTCGTCGTTCCGTTACTCGGTCAATCCGGCGGTGCTGCACGCCGACGCCACCTACCTGCCGGAGCGGCCCGCGGCCCGCGCCTCGTGGAACGTGCGGATGGCCGACTGCCGGGACGAACATCGCCCCGTCAGCGTGACGTATGACCTGGCGCGGCTGCAGGGGCTCGACGGGGTCGGCCCGGTGCTCGCCACCCTCAACGGCGGTGCGATCGCCGAGCCGGTCTACGCGAGGATGACCTATGCCCATCCCATCCTCGATCGCCCGGCGCTCGAGGCTCAGCCCGCAGTCGCGGCCCTCAACGGCACCCGTCGCACGTGGTTCTGCGGCGCGCATCTCCGCTACGGCTTCCACGAAGACGGCGTGATGTCGGCGCTCGCGGTGGTGGACGGCCTGCGGGAGGCGGCAGCGTGAACGCGCTGCCGGCCCGCTCGGGGCTGCTCGTGGGCCGCGTCTCGCACAGCCGGCTGGCGCCGCGGCCGCACGCCTTCGCCTACGACCTGTTCATGCTCCGCCTCGATCTGTCGGAGGTGGGCGATCTCGACCAGCGCCTGCGTCTCTTCGGCACGCGGTGGTGGAAGGCCGTGCGCTTCGAGCCGGCCGACTTCCTGGGGCTCGAGCCCGGGCGCGCGCCAATCGGTGAACGCGTGGCGGCGCTGCGCGCGGCGGTCGTCGCGGCCCTCCACGAGCACGGGGTCACCGGCGGCATCGGCCGCATCCAGCTCGTCGCCCACGGGCGCATCGGCGGCTACGTGTTCAACCCCGTGAGTTTCTTCGCCTGCTACGCGGCCGGCGACGGCTCCCTGGCCGGGGTCGTGGTCGACGTCCACAACACGTTCGGCGAGCGGCACGCCTACGTGCTGCCGGCGGCGCGCGCCTCGGCGCCGGGCGCCTGGCAGGAGAAGAAGGTCTTCCACGTGTCGCCGTTCTTCACGCTCGACGGCACCTACCGGTTCCAGATGACCTTCGCCGACGACGACGTGGACATCCACATCGACCTCTACACCAACGGTCAGCCGGTCTTCGTGTCGCGGCTTCGCCTGGCGGCGCAGCCGCTCACCGACCGCACGCTCATCCGGGCCCTCACGCGGTTCCCGGCCATGACGGCGCGTGTCATCGGCGCCATCCACTGGGAGGCTCTGCGGCTGTGGCGCAGGGGCCTGCCGTATCTGTCGAAGCCCGCCTACGACCCCGCCGGCGCCCGCACTGACACCCGGGCCTGACGTCTACCCAGGAGATCCCCATGCTTGCGTCCCCCGGCGCCCGCGCCGACCGTTCCGTTCCCGCGCTCGAGCGCTCGAGCGCGGCGTCGTGGTTCGACCGGCGCATCGCCGACATCGCGCGGGCGCGCGTGCTCGCCGATCTCGATGGCTGGCGCTACGGGCGGCTGACGATTGCCATGCCCGATGGCACGACGGCGGTGCTCGGCGCGCCGGACGCCGAGCCCCACGCCTCGGTCTGGATCGCACGCGACCGCTTCTTCCGCCGCGTGCTCTTCCACGGTGACATCGGCATCGGTGATGCGTATGTCGATGGCGACTGGGGCACCGACGACCTGGCCCTCGTCGTCGAGCTGGCGCTCCGTAACCAGCACGTGGCGCCGCTCGAGTCGGTGGCTCCGCGGGTCTGGAACCTGATCGACACCTGGCGGCACCGGCGCCGCCGCAACACGACCGGCGGCAGCAAGCGCAACATCTACGCCCACTACGATCTGGGCAACGACTTCTTCGCCCTCTTCCTCGATCCGACCATGGCCTACTCGAGTGGGCTGTTCCTCGCGCCCGGCGACTCGCTCGAGACGGCGCAGCTCGAGAAGTACCGTCAGTGGGGCGAGCGCCTGCAGCCGGCGGCGACCGATCATGTGCTCGAGATCGGCTCGGGGTGGGGCGGCCTGGCCATGCATCTCGCCCGGACCTACGGCTGCCGCGTCACCAGCATCACGGTGTCGGAGGAACAGCGGGCGCTGGCGACGGCGCGGGTCGCGGCCGCCGGCCTGAGCCACCGCGTGTCGATCGAGCTGCGCGACTACCGCGACGTCGAGGGGCAGTATCAGCGCATCGTCTCGGTCGAGATGATCGAGGCGGTCGGGCAGGAGTTCTGGCCCGGCTTCTTCCAGGCCCTCGACCGCGCGCTGGCGCCCGGCGGCCGCGTCGGCATCCAGGCCATCACCATCCCCGACAGCCGTTTCGACCACTACGTGAAGCACGCCGACTGGATCCAGAAGCACATCTTCCCGGGCGGGCTGCTGCCGTGTCTGCGCGAGGTCTGCTCCGTCACGGCCGCACACACCGGGCTGGCCGTGACCCAGGTCGACGATCGGCCGCTCGACTACGCCGCCACGCTCGAGGCCTGGCGCGGCCGCTTTCTCGCCCGGCTCGAAGACGTCCGGCGGATGGGCTTCGACGATCGCTTCATCCGCACCTGGGAGTACTACTTCGCCAGCTGCGAGGCGGCGTTCCGCACCCGCAATCTCGGGCTGCTGCACCTCACGCTGGCGCGCGTCGGCGACGACCTGCGCTGAGTCTCAGTAGGTGATGCGCAGGTCGGCCACGAGCGGCAGGTGGTCGGACGCCATCAGCGCCTGGCGCGTGCGCACGAGTTGGACGTGGAGCACTTCGACACGTCCCTTGTAGTAGATGTGGTCGAGGTGGAACAGCGGGAAGAAGCCCGGGTAGCTGCGCTTCCTGGGCAGGTGCTTGGTCAGGTCGAGGCTCTCGAGACGTGACGACAGGATGTCGGCGGTCAGGCCGCGCGCCCACTCGTTGAAGTCGCCGAGCACGATGCTGGCGCCGGGCGAGCGGTTGTCGTGCACGAGCGAGGCGACCTTGTCGGCCTGCACCCGCCGTTCACCGAGCGAGGTGCCGAAGTGCACGTTGTAGACGTGCAGGACGTGCGGATCGTCGAACGCCACGTCGACGCGCTGCGCACCGCGCGGCTCGCAGGTCTTCCACGACAGGTCGTACTGGACGTGCTGGCGCACCGGGAAGCGCGTCAGGACGACGTTGCCGAAGAGCGCGCCGCGCAGGTGACGCGTCGGCGCCATCACCCAGCCCATGCCGAGCGCCGCGCCGAGTTCGGCGGCCTGTCCGGCCCGCCGCTGGCTGGCGCCCACCACCTCCTGCAGCGCGATCACGTCGGCGTCGAGGCCCGCCAGGACCGAGGCCACGCGCTGCGGCGACGTGCGGGCGTCCATGCCGCGGCAGCGGTGGACGTTGTAGGTGGCCAGCCGCACGGTGCGGACGCGGAGGGGTTCATCTTGCGGCATCGATGCTCATCCCACTAGGCTTGACGGACGGTTGGGCCCGCGGCGAGAGCCCGGTTGCGGAGGTGCGATGGCGATTCTGCAGAGCGAGCGAGAAGTCACCTGTCCGTGTTGCAATGCGACGCTCGTCGTCGACCTGAATCTCGGCCGCGTCGTGGGCCACAAGGAGGCGCCGTCGGGCCACGCGGCCGCGATCGACAACGCGCAACGCGTGCTCCAGGAGCAGGCGCGCCGCCGCGAGGCGATCTTCGAGCAGTCGATGGCCAGCGAGCGGTCGCGCGACGACGCGCTGTCGCGGCGGTTCGAGGAAGCGCTCGAACAGGCGAAGAAGGAGCCGATCACCAAGCCGGTGCGCGGGTTCGACCTCGACTGACGCGTCAGGGCCGCCATCTCACGCGCTCCCGAGGGGACGGGCGAACCGCCTGAACTCGGCCGGCAGCGGCGTCCAGCGCTCGCGGCCGCGGTAGTCGATCGGCTTGTGCCCATGGGCCTGCCGGTAGGCGACATAGCGGCGTTTCAGCTGCCGGTAACGACGGTCCGATGTGCGGATGCGGTGATGCGGCCAGTCGATGAGCAGGCGTTCGACGGCCCACACGTTGCCGGTCGCGAAGCGCCAGTCGTAGCCCGCCATCGCCGCCAGGTGCACCACGCCGTAGCCACGCACGCGGCCGCTGTAGTCGACGTACGGATCGACGTAGCTCAGGGCGAGAGCGCGCGGCGTGGCGAACACCGGACGGCGCCCGTGCAGGCCGGGATCGCGCGAGCGGGCGACCGATCCCCAGCCATCGCGGCCGCGGAACACGAAGATCACGTGGTCCAGCCGATCGACCGACTCGAAGCTGAGCAGAAGTGGCGGATACCCGTGCTGTTCGAGCACGACCGCCGCAGTCAGCGCCGCTTCCAGACAGTGCGCCGTGCCGCGCGCGACCACCCCGCGGAAGGTGTGCAGGGTCTCGCCGCCTTGCTCGACGTTGTAGGGGAGAGCGTTCAGCCAGCGCTGCACGGCCAGCGGCGTGCGCAGCCGCGCGACGAGCGCCCGCTCACGGGCCGTGAAGGCGGCGGCGGGCGGCGCCGGCACGTCGGGCGCCAGGGCCTGGCGCAGCGTCTCGGGGCGGAGCGGAACCGGCCGGCGCATCGTCACGACGGCGCGGTCGTCAGGGCGCGGCGCAGGTCGGTCACGATCTGCGCCGCCGTCCAGTCGTTCCCCGAGTAGACGGCCGTCAGCCGTCCGTCGGGGCCGATGACGGCCGTGCGCAGGTTGTGCGTGATCGTCCCATCCGTCTCGCGGATGACGTTCACGCCGAACTCGGCGGCGAAGCGGTCCACGATGGCCGGCGGCGCGGTCGCGAAGTGCCAGCCGGGCTCCGCGCCGACGCGGGACGCGTGCGCGGACAGCACGGCCGGCGTATCGAAGGCGGGGTCGAAGCTCACCGACAGCAACCGCACCTTGCCGGCGAGCGCCGGGTCGGTCTTCGCCGCCGTCTGGATCTCGGCGAAGCGCCGGTCCATCAGCGGGCAGAAGTCGGGCAGCGGGCAGCGCGTGTAGATGAACGTCACGACGCCCGCCTGGCCGGTCCAGTCGGCGAGCGAGGCCGGCTGGCCCGCCTGATTGGTGAGGGCCACGGCCGGCACCGGGTCCCCGGGGGCCAGGATGTGGACGCCTTCGGCGACCGGACGGGCGGCCGGTGCGGGCAGCGGCGCCTGGCCGGTCATGGTCACGTCCTCGAGGAAGGCCCGCGTCGGCTCGACGACCAGGGTCGCCGAGACCAGGTCCCCGGGACGGCGCTCGAGGATCGAGGCCCGGTCCGCCACCTGGAAGGGCATGGTCATGGCGTCCATGTAGCCCTCGACGGCGTCGTGCTTGAGGAGGACCTCCCCGGTGTCGAGTTGCACCCCCAGCAGCTGTCCGCGAATGGGATAGCGGTCGGCGGGCACCGGCGGATCGGCGCATCCGGCCACGAGCGCCAGAACCAGGAGCGCGACTCCGCAACGTGCCATTGGCAGCGACTGTACCACGGCGGGGACGGGCCGGGAGGGGCGCTGGCGCTTGCCTCCGGGTCTGCTATACTTCGCCAGCTTTCACGTCCCTGAGGGAGCCCCTGTGCTGGTCGGCGGAACGACGTTCCCCATCCCGCGTAGTGAGCTGGTCGAGGGGGAAGTCACGGCGTTCGCGCGCGCCTGGCTGAAATGATCGAAGCGCGGCAGGAGCGAGTGACCGATGGGCCGTAGACTTTACGTGGGCAATCTCCCTTACAGCGCGACCGACGACGAACTGAACGAACTCTTCAGCCGCGCCGGCGCGGTGGCCAATGTGCACGTGATGCGCGACCAGGCCACGGGCCGGGCACGTGGTTTCGCGTTCGTCGAGATGACGACCGATGAGGGCGCGCAGAAGGCCATCGACGAGCTCCACGAATTCCAGATGGACGGTCGCGCGCTGGTCGTCAACGAAGCACGGCCCAAGCCGAGCGGCGGCGGCGGGTTCGGCGGCGGCGGCGGCGGTGGCATGGGCCGCGGCGGCGGCGGCAGCGGCCGTGGCGGCAACGGCGGCGGTCGGCGCGAACCGCGCTGGTAGCGCGCGCCCACCTTCGCGGGTCGTCCCGTGATACTCGTCGGCACGTCCGGCTATAACTATCCCGAGTGGAAGGGCAGCTTCTATCCGCAGGACCTTCCTGCGTCGAAGATGCTGCCCTTCTACGCGAACTGCTTCCCCTCGGTTGAAATCAACGCCACCTTCTACCGGATGCCCACCTCCAAGACGGTGGCGGGCTGGGCCGGGCAGGTGCCGCCCTCCTTCCGCTTCACCCTCAAAGCCAATCGCCGCATCACGCACGACAAGCGTCTCGTGGACGTGGGTGATGCCGTGGACTTCTTCGTCAAGACCGCCCGCGAGCTCGGCCCGCAGCTCGGCGCGCTGCTGTTCCAGACGCCGCCCAATCTGAAGTGCGACCTCGAGCGCTTCGACGCCTTCCTGGCCACCGTCCCCGACGGCGTCCAGGCGGCGTTCGAGTTCCGCCACGACTCGTGGCTGAGCGAGGAGGTCTACGCGCGGCTGCGGGCCCGCAACTTCGCGCTGTGCGTGGCGGACACCGAGACGCGGTCGGTGCCGGTCGTGGCCACCGCCGACTTCGCCTATCTGCGCCTGCGCGACGAAGGCTACGACGACGACGCCATCCAGCACTGGACACGCACCGCACAGGAGCTGGCGGCCACCTGCAAGGACGTCTTCGTGTATTTCAAGCACGAGGACGCCGGCAAGGGCGCGACGTTCGGCCAGCGCATGCTGGAGCTGCTCGCCCGCGGCTGAGCGGCCCTGCCAGGCTCAGCCCGGTGCGGCGTGCGCCGTCACGAAGTCGATCGCCTGGCGTTCCGCCCAGTAGCCGTCGTCGTCCCGGCTGGCGGCCGTCACGAAGCCACAATGTCCGCCGTGCCGGGTCATCACGCGGGTCAGCGACCGGATCGCGCCGAGTGCGGGATCATGGGCCGCCTCGGGCGGCACGAACGGGTCGTCGTCCGCCGTGATGAGGAGCGCCGGCACGGTCAGGTGCGCGATGACGCGCCGGGCGCTGGCGCGGTGGTAGTAGTCGGCGGCGCCGTCGAAGCCGTTGTGGGGTGCGGTGTAGGTGTCGTCGAAGGCGCGCACCGAGCGCACACGGACGAGCGGCCGCGTGTCGTACAGGCCCGGGAAGAGCCTGGCCTTGCGGTGCAGCCGCCGTTCCAGGCCGACCAGGAAGTTGAGATGGTAGGCGAGGTTCGCGGTGCGTTCGAGGGCGTCGATGCAGCGCGCGAGCTCGATCGGCGGCGACACCGCGGCGACGGCGGCCACGCCCTCGACGTCTGCGGTGGCGGCGAGTTCGCCGGCCAGCTTCAAGGCGATGTTGCCGCCGAGCGAATAGCCGCAGAAGGCGAAGCGTGCGAGGTCTTCGGCGCGCAGCAGCCGCATCACGGCGAGCGGGTCGGCCGTCAGTCCCGAGTGATAGAGCCCCGGCGTGAGATGCTCCGTGCCGCCGCAGTTGCGTTGATTGAGCCGCACGACGTTGGCGCCGCGACGCCACGCCTTGTCGGCCATGCCGAGCATGTAGTGGCTGTCGCTGGAGCCTTCGAGGCCGTGCAGCAGGATGACCGTCAGGGCGCGCGAGCGCTCGGCCTGCCAGTGGCAGTGGCCGAGGACCTGCGTGTCGGGTGACACCTGGAAGTGCCGCGCCTCGGCCGCTGGCAGCGCCGGGAAGCGCCGGGCCGCCGCCCACGCGTAGAGCGTCATGCGGTGGCCGCCGGCGAGCAGCAGTCGGGGCGCGAAGGTGGGCGGGGCAGACGTCACGGCGTGTCTCGGCGATCTTACCCACAGTGCGCCACCGCACCCGGTGTCGGGGGGTACACTGGGGGCTTGCGATTGCCCGGAGACGCTGTCCCCATGACCGTTCGCCATCTCACCCTCGTGCTCGCCCTGGTCGCCCCGCTGGCCTGCTCGGCGGCACCAGACGAGCCCGCCGCCGCGGCCGACGTCGCGCCGGCCGTAGACGTGGCCGAGCTGAGCGCCAGCGAGGCCCGCCGTCAGATGGAGGGCGGCACGCTGACCGCCCGCGCGCTGACCGAGGCGTATCTGTCGCGCATCGCGGCGGTGGACAAGGCCGGGCCCACGCTGAACTCGATCATCGAGCTCAACCCGTCGGCCCTGGCGGACGCCGAGCGGCTCGACGCCGAACGCGCGGCCGGGCGGGTGCGCGGTCCGATGCACGGCCTGCCGGTCCTGCTCAAGGACAACATCGACACCGTCGGCATGGCCAACTCGGCCGGGTCGCTGGCGCTGGCCGACAACCGTCCCGAGCAGGATGCGTTCCTCGTGACGCGGCTGCGCGAGGCGGGCGCGGTGATCCTCGGCAAGACCAATCTCAGCGAGTGGGCGAACTTCCGGTCGACGCGATCGAGCTCCGGGTGGAGTTCCCGCGGCGGCCAGACGAAGAATCCCTACGTGCTCGACAGGAATCCGTGCGGTTCGAGCGCCGGCACCGGCACCGCCGTAGCCGCCAGCCTCGCCGCCGTTGGGGTGGGCACGGAAACCGACGGCAGCATCCTGTGCCCGGCCTCGGTGGCGGGCCTGGTCGGCCTCAAGCCGACCGTCGGCCTGGTGAGCCGCACCGGCATCATCCCGATCTCCATCTCGCAGGATACGGCCGGACCGATGACCCGCACGGTCACGGATGCGGCGTTGCTGCTCGGGGCGATGGCCGGCCGGGACGCCGCCGATCCGGCGGCCGGCGACGGCGCCCCCGGGAAGGACTACTTGTCCGGACTCACGACCGAGGCGCTCGCCGGGAAACGCCTCGGGGTGGTGCGGCAGGCCATGGGCTATCACCCGGACGTCGATGCGGCCATGGAGCGTGCGATTGCGACGATGACGGCCGCCGGCGCCACGGTGGTGGACGTGGAGGTCGCGACCTACAATCGCTGGAGCCAGCCGGAGTTCGAAGTGCTGCTCTACGAGTTCAAGGATGGACTCAACAAGTATCTGGCGAGCAGCGCATCGCCGCACAAGTCGCTCGAGGCGCTGATTGCCTGGAACACGGCCAACCGCGAGACCGCCATGCCGTTCTTCGGCCAGGAGATCTTCGAGCAGGCGCAGGCGAAGGGGCCGCTCACCGACGCCGCCTACACGCGGGCGCGGACCACGGCACGGCAACTGGCCGGCCGCGACGGACTGCTCGCCGCGCTCGACGGCAAGCAGCTCGATGCGCTCATCGCCCCGGCGATGGCGCCGGCCTGGCCGACCGATCACGTGCTCGGTGATCACTTCGTGGGCGCCGGTTACGGGATGGCCGCGGTGGCGGGCACCCCGAGCCTGACCGTGCCGATGGGCGAGACCCACGGCCTGCCACTGGGGCTGGCCTTCATGGGACGCGCCCATGCCGAGGCGGAGTTGCTGGCCCTCGGCTATGCCTTCGAGCAGAAGACGAACGCCCGCACGGCGCCGGCTTTCAAGCCGACGCTCGAGTAGCGGCTGGCGGTTACAATTCGCGTGTTTTAGTCGAGGAGCGCTCAATGATTCGAACGTGTGCTTTCGTCCCCGTTGCTCTGGCCCTGGCCGTCACGGCGTCGGTCGCCGTCGCCCAGACGCCACCCGCCAAGCCCACTCCCGCTGACGCCAACCTCGCTGCGATGAAGCGCGGCGTGGCCGAACACGTGGACGGCATGGCCAAGCTGGCCCAGGAGGCCGTGGACTCGGTGTTCAGCTTCGGCGAACTGGGGTTCCAGGAGTTCGAGACCTCGAAGTACCTGACCGGCCTGCTCGAAAAGAACGGCTTCACGGTCACGCGCGGCGTGTCGGGCATCCCGACGGCGTGGGTGGCCACCTTCGGCAGCGGCAAGCCGGTCATCGCGCTCGGCTCCGACATCGACGGCATTCCGCAGTCGTCGCAGAAGCCCGGCGTGGCCTACAAGGATCCCATCCTCGAAGGCGCCCCGGGACACGGCGAGGGGCACAACACCGGCATGCCGCTCAACATCGTGGCGGCGATCGCCGTCAAGCGCGTCATGGAGCGCGAGAAGCTGCCCGGCACGATCATGCTGTGGCCCGGCGTGGCCGAAGAACAGCTGGCCAGCAAGGCGTGGTTCGTCCGCGACGGCATGTTCAAGGACGTCGACGTGACGCTGTTCACCCACGTCGGCAACAACCTCAACGTGTCGTGGGGCGCCGGCGGCGGCAACGGCATGATGTCGGTCGAGTACACCTTCGAAGGCGAGACGGCCCACAGCGCCGGGGCGCCGTGGCGCGGCCGCTCGGCGCTCGACGCGGTCGAGCTGATGAGCGCGGGATGGCAGTACCGCCGCGAGCACCTGCGGCTGTCGCAGCGCTCGCACCACATCATCGTCAACGGCGGCGACCAGCCCAACGTCGTGCCGCGCAACGCCAGCATCTGGTTCTACTTCCGCGAGAACGACCAGCCGCACATCAAGGAACTGTGGGAGATCGGCGACAAGATGGCCGAGGGCGCGGCCCTCATGACCAACACCACCTGGACGTCGCGCATTCTCGGCACGGCCTATCCGCAGCACATGAACAAGCCGGTCGCCGAGACCGTGTTCGCGAACATCCAGCGCGTGGGTCTGCCGGAGTGGAGCGAGGCCGACCAGACGCTGGCCAAGGCGCTGCAGAAGGAGCTCGGTAACGCCACCCAGCCCGGCCTCGCCACCAAGCTCGCCGAGATGGGGCAGCCGGTGAAGAACGAGGACAACACGGGCGGCGGCTCCGACGACATCGGCGACGTGTCGTGGAACGTGCCGACCGTGACGCTGCGCTACCCGGCGAACATCCCCGGCCTGCCCGGCCACAACTGGTCGAGTGGGATTGCCAGCGCGACGCCGATCGCGCACAAGGGTGTCGTCGCCGGGGCCAAGGTGCAGGCCATGACCATCCTCGACCTGCTGACGAAGCCGGAGCTCATCACGGCGGCGTGGGACTACTTCAACAACGTCCAGACCAAGGACGTGAAGTACATCCCCTTCCTCAAGGCCGACACGCCTCCGGCGATTCACCTGAACGAGGACATCCTCGGCAAGTACCGCGAGCAGATGAAGCCGTTCTACTACGATCCGAGCAAGTTCCCGACCTATCTCGATCAGCTCGGCATCAAGTACCCCACCGTGCGCACGACGCCGCCCACGCCGCGGCAGGACGAGCAGCACTAGGCACGACGCCAGCGGCCGTCGGCGGTCCAGCACCTTTGTCCCGCCAACCGGCCGGCACCTGTAATTCCCGTGGTCTGTGGAGGACCTGCTGATGATTCGCACGAGCACTCTCGTTCCCGCGGCTGTGGCCCTGGCGCTGACAGCCTCCGTCGGGCTGGCGCAGACGCCAGCCGCCAAGCCCACGCCTGCTGAGGCCAACCTCGCGGCGATGAAGCGCGGCGTGGCCGAACACGTGGACGGCCTGGCCAAGCTGGCCCAGGAAGCCGTGGACTCCGTCTTCAGCTTCGGGGAGCTCG
This sequence comes from uncultured Acidobacteriota bacterium, assembly GCA_963807405.1. Lineage (GTDB taxonomy): Bacteria > Acidobacteriota > Vicinamibacteria > Vicinamibacterales > UBA2999 > CADEFD01. The sequence continues at coordinate 384,309 of CAWEBU010000006.1, forward strand.
GGTTCCAGGAAGTCGAGACCTCGAAGTACCTCACCGGAGTCCTCGAGAAGAACGGCTTCACGGTGACGCGCGGCGTGTCCGGGATCCCGACCGCGTGGGTGGCGACCTTCGGCAGCGGCAAGCCGGTCATCGCCCTCGGCTCCGACATCGACGGCATTCCGCAGTCGTCCCAGAAGCCGGGCGTGGCGTATCACGATCCCATCATCGAGGGCGCGCCGGGGCATGGTGAGGGTCACAACACCGGCATGCCGCTCAACATCGTGGCGGCGATTGCCGTCAAGCGCGTGATGGAGCGTGAGAAGCTGCCCGGCACGATCATGCTGTGGCCCGGCGTGGCCGAGGAGCTCGTCGCCAGCAAGGCGTGGTTCGTGCGCGACGGCATGTTCAAGGACGTCGACGTCACGCTCTTCACGCACGTCGGCAACAACCTCAACGTGTCGTGGGGCGCCGGCGGCGGCAACGGCCTGATGTCGGTCGAGTACACCTTCGAGGGCGAGACGGCGCACAGCGCCGGGGCGCCGTGGCGCGGCCGCTCCGCGCTCGACGCGGTCGAGCTGATGAGCGCGGGATGGCAGTACCGCCGTGAGCACCTGCGGCTGTCGCAGCGCTCGCACCACATCATCGTCAACGGCGGCGATCAGCCCAACGTCGTGCCACGCAACGCCAGCATCTGGTTCTACTTCCGCGAGAACGACCAGCCGCACATCCAGGAGCTGTGGGACATCGGCAACAAGATGGCCGAAGGCGCGGCGCTGATGACCAACACCACGTGGACGTCGAGGATTCTCGGCACCGCGTATCCGCAGCACTTCAACAAGCCGGTGGCCGACACTGTCTTCGCCAACATCCAGCGCGTGGGCCTGCCCGAATGGAGCGAGGCTGACCAGGCGCTGGCCAAAGGCCTCCAGAAGGAGCTCGGCAACCCGACGCAGCCAGGCATGGCCACCAAGCTGGCCGAGATGGGGCAGCCGGTGAAGAACGAGGACAACATGGGCGGTGGCTCCGACGACATCGGCGACGTGTCGTGGAACGTGCCGACGGTGACGCTGCGCTACCCGTCGAACATCCCGGGCCTGCCTGGCCACAACTGGTCGAGCGGGATTGCCAGCGCCACGCCGATCGCGCACAAGGGTGTCGTGGCGGGCGCCAAGGTGCAGGCCATGACCATCCTCGACCTGCTGACGAAGCCGGAGCTCATCACGGCGGCGTGGGACTACTTCAACAACGTCCAGACCAAGGACGTGAAGTACATCCCCTTCATCAAGGCCGACACGCCGGCTCCGACCCACCTGAACGAAGCCATCCTCGGCAAGTACCGCGAGGAGATGAAGAAGTTCTACTACGACCCGAGCAAATTCCCGACCTATCTCGATCAGCTCGGGATCAAGTACCCCACCGTGCGCACGACGCCGCCCACGCCGCAGCAGAACGAGCAGCAGTAGGCGTGACGCCAGCACACTTCGCCCGGGAACTCGCCGCCGCACTGGCGGCGGGTCTCCCGGAGGGTTTCACCGCCAGCGCGGAGGGCGAGATGGTGACCATCGAGGCGCCGGGCGGCGACGGGGCGACGACGGCGCTCGACGTCGACGACGACGACATCGGCGACTTCGAGGTCTACGCCGAAGCCGCGGAAGGCGTGCTCAGCCTGGCGCAGGACGTCGTCTGCGAAGCGCTCGATGCGACCTGGCCGGCGGCCGCCGACGGGTCGGTGGACCTGCCGATTCCAGGGGCGCGGGTGGACGGCGGCTCGATGCGCCTGTGGTACGGCGACGAAGACGCGCCGGTGCTGGCGCTGAGTCCGCTTCAACTGCAGTCGTAGCGACCGCGCGATATGACACTGCGCGAGGCAGGAGCCGCCGCGGTCACGCTTCTGGGCCTCTACTTCGCCAGCCGCGTGGTGGCGCTCTATTTCGCGCTGATGCTGACGCCCTATCTCGTCTCGCCCGCAGCGTTCTCCGCGGCCGATCCGTCTTTGGCCACGAGCATCCGCCGCTGGAGCCGTGGCGTTCTATTGGCATCTCCAGGTGCCCGCCGCGTCACTTGAGCGATCCTGGCCACAGGCCCTCGCCAACCTGCTCATCATCACGACCGGCATGGTCGTCGTTCGCACGTCGCACAGCCTTGCGCGGTGGCTCGCCGGTTCGTCTGGTCCTGGTATCTGAACTGGCTGCGGGCGTTGCCCGACACCGGTGTCAGCCGAAAGGCGCGAGTGTCCGGCGCGACTCATCGGAGCCGACGACCGGACGCCACGCCAACGCAACGTCCATGCGCGATTAGACGCCGCTCTTCATGTACTTCGCCACGGCCGCGACGAACCGGTCCACTTCCGCGGGGCTGTTGTAGAAGTGCGGCGACACGCGGATGCCGGCCCGATCCTTGCCGCCGCGCGTCGTGATACCGATGCGATCGTTGGTGTAGAGCGCGGCCGCCAGCTTGCCGGCATCGAGCGTTCCAGGCACGAACGACACGACCGCCACCCGGCGCGCCGCGACCGGTGAGGTCCAGTTGGTGATGCCGGGGATCTTGGCCAGGCCTTCCATCACCTGGGTCGTCAGCTCGCGCGAGCGCGTCTCGACGGCGGCGCGTCCGACCTTGGTCTGGAAGGCCAATGCCGCGTGCATGGCGATCATCGTCGCTTCGTCGCGCTGGCCGAAGCTTTCGAAGGTCTTGGAGAAGCCGACGGCGCCGGGATAGGCGCTGTAGACGCTCGGCCACAGCTTGGCCTGGGCCGTCTTGTTGACGTAGAGCACGCCGCATTCGCGCGCGCCGCACGGCCACTTGTGCGAGCTGCCGGAGTAGAAGTCCGGCTGGATCTCGGCCAGGTTGACGTCGAGGAGGCCGAAGCTCTGGGCGCCGTCGAGCAGGAAGAGCACGCCGCGGGAGCGGGCCAGCGCCGCCAGCTCCTTGGCCGGCATCAGGTCGCCGACCGTGCTCGTCAGGTGCGTGACCGACATCACCCGGGTGCGCGGCGTGATGGCCTTGGTGAACGCCTCGACGTAGTACCCAGGACCGGGATGCGGGTTCTTCTGCGGCACGATCACCACCGAGAAGCCGAACCGCTTGGCCTTCTCCTGCCACGCCACGAGGTTGCTCGGGTGGTTGTCCTCGTGCAGCAGCACTTCGTCGCCAGCCTTGAGGTCAAGGCCGTTCGAGACCATGTTGTTCGACTCGCTGGTGTTGCGCGTGATGATGATCTCATCGGGGGTCACGCGCAGGAACTCGGCCAGCGCCACCCGGGTCTTCTCCTTCTCGGGCATCAGCCGGGCGCGGTTGTTGGGCGAGGGATCGCGGTCCACGCTCGACGACTCGCGCGTGAGCGCCTCGGCGGCCGGTCGCGACGCCGGGCACAGGTTGGCGGCGTTCATCACGGCCAGGTCCGGTGGCATCACGAACTGCTCGCGCACGCTCGTCCAGAACGGCTCGCCAGCCGCCGGTCCGGCCGGCAGGATGTCGCCGGCGCTCGGCATCGTCCGTGCGAACAGCGGGTCGGACAACAGGGCGGCGGAACCCCCGACGGCGAAGAGCTTGGCGAAACTGCGGCGCGAGACGTTGGCGGCCATGTCGAGTCCTCCTGCCGGGTGACCGGCGAACGGCCGGAGTATACAGCGCCGGCGCGGCGCGCGGCGAAGTGTTGCACGGGCGCGGCCGGGGTGGTCGTCGCGGTCGACTAGGGCGCGCCCACCTGGTAGACGCGGGCAGCTCCGGCCTGGAACAGCAGCGGCAGCGGCAGGGCGCGCGTCACGACCACGAGCCTGCAGCCCTCGCGCCGGCCCAGCTGCCCGAGGGCGTCGGCGTTCATCTCCGCGAAGCCCTGCGTGGCCGCGATCCGTGCGCTGACCTGGTGGGCCGCCGGGCGCGAGTACATGGCCATCGCCACGTCCTTGGTTTCCTCGAGGTAGACATCGCGGGCGGCGCCGATCCGCACGGCGGTGCCCATACCGGGCTTCCAGGCATGTCCCGGATCGGCGAGCACGCAGGCATCGGCAGGCGTGTGGGTGCGTATCCACGCCAGCGCCGTCCCCCAGTCGTCGGCCGGCAAGTCGAAGGCGAACGTCGGCCGGGTCGGGTTCTCGACGAACCCGACGTAGATTCCGCGCGCCAGGCTGATGGCCACGAGCAGCGCGGCGACGGCGCGGGCGAACCCGGCGCGGCCCGCTGGCTGGGCGTTGCGGTCGACGAGCCACCACACGAGGAAAAGCGTCGCCACGATCTCGACCGGCCAGAACGCCCTCGACGTCTGCAGCTGCACCGCCAGCGGCAGGCCTGCCGCGATGAGGGGCAAGGACAGCACGAAGCCGGCCACGAGCGCCAGGCATCCCGCGACGAGACCCAGCTCGCGCGGCGTGAGGGCGCCGGCCCGATGGCGCGCCCAGGCGGCCGCGACCAGCACCAGGGGGGCGATGAGGTTGACCGCCCACGTCGATGCCGACCAGGTCGTGGGGAACGTGTAGTCCTTGGTGGCCACGAGCGCCCGCCACGTGGGGTCCATCGGCGTCAGGTCAACAGGCGAGAGTCCCGCGGCCACGACCACGGCGCCCGTCAGGGCGAGACCCGTGCCTGCCGCGAACGCCGGTCGTCGCAACCGCGGCTCGCTGACCACGATCGCCATGAGGGCGATCGCGAAGAAGAGCGCCGCCGTCGTGGGGTGGATGGCGGCGGCCGCGACGAGGATGAGCAGCGGCCGCACACGGCGCCCTGCAAGGACGTCGGCCAGCGCGATGAGTCCGAGGCCGAAGACGAGAATTCGCGGATGGAAGTAGCCCTCGAGCGTGTTGGCGCCGGTCTTGGCAATGCGGTGCCTGAGCGTGAGCGCGGCCAGCCACGCCGTCAGCGCCCACGGGGTCGTCAGGATGCCGCGGGCCAGCCTCACCGCGCCCACGTAGAAGGCGGCGAGCGTCGCGGCCTGCGCCAGCGCGAACCACACCGGCAGCGGCCAGCCCGTCAGGCGGACCATCGCGGCGCCGATCTCGTCGACCAGGAAGTAGCGGCCCTGTGCGCCGAGCATCGCCCAGTCGCGCGGGTAGAGCGTGGGGTCGAGCTGGTGGAGGGTGGCGGGGATGTAGAACGCCTGGTCGGCGGCGCCGTAGCGGTAGCCGCCGGCGTTCAGCGTGGCGAGCAGCGCGAACGCGAGGCCCCCCAGCCACATCCACGTGGACGGGATGCGCGCCGCCTCACATGGCTTCGTCGGCACTCGGTCCGTAGATCGACGGCAACGGCACGTCGAGTTCGCGCAGGTAGACGCTGAGCTGTCCGCGATGATGAATCAGATGGTTCATGACGAAGGTGCGCCAGCACGACGCCTTCGGCATGGTGAAGAACTCCCGCTGGCCGCGACGCAGCGTCCACGGTGCCATCAGCTCGGCGTCCGACCGGTCGACCAGGGCCGTTCGAGCGGCGCCCATCTCGGTGTCGAAGTGCGTGCGGAGGGCCACCTTCGACGACAGCGGCTGATAGCCGGGCGGGCGCGTCATGCTTTCCAGATCGACGGCGGACTGGTTCAGCGTGAGTTGTCCCCACACGCCGAGCTGCCCGATGTGTTCGGCGAGGGCGGCGAGCGTCATGCTCTTCGGATGGGGGCGCCAGTCGAGGCGATTGTCCGGCAGGCGGTCGAGCAGCCGTCTGGTCGTGGCGATCTCACGGTCGAATTCAGGGAGCAGCGCGTCAATGAGGGCCATGGCAGCACGTCCTCAACGGCGAGGATGAACGACCGCTATGCTATCACCATGGGTACGGGCGGCGCGGCGCGCGCGGACGAGGTGACCCTGGCGGACGGCGCCCGCGTCGTCCTGCGTCCGATGCGCGATGACGACGAGCCGCGAATGGCGGCGTTCCACGCCGGTCTCTCGCCGCGCTCCGTCTACCAGCGCTACTTCCACATCAGCTCGCTCGAGCAGCGGCTGGCGCGGCTGCACCTGTCACTGGCGCTCCAGATCGACCCCGCCCTCGGCGTGTCGATGGTCGCCGAGCCCGCGCTCGACGAGGGCGGGCTGGAGATCGTCGGCCTCGGACGTGTGAAGCGAAGCGAGCCGGGCGCGGCGGAGATCGGCCTGCTGGTCGTGGACCGCTGGCAGGGACGCGGTCTGGGGCGGGCGATGATGGCGCGCCTCATCGAGGGCGCCCGGGACCTGCAGGTACAGCGGCTTCACGGCGACATGCTGGCCGGCAATGACGCGATGCGCGCCCTCGTGCGGCACGCTGGCTTCGTCGTGCGCCCGGTGCCCGGCGATGCCTCGGTGCTGCGCGCCGAGCTGCGGCTCGCCTAGGGCCGTGGCGGACGCGGTGCGCGCGGCGCCGGAGCCACCAGGGGCGTCGGCGGCACGAGCGGCACCGCGGACAGGAGCGGCACGGCCGGCATCGGGGCCACGAGCGGCACCGGCGGCACGGGCGGGGCCGACGGCACGGGCGGCGTCATCGGCACTGGCGGCACCGCCCAGCCCATCCCGGGCGCAACCGGACCGAAGTCGAACGCCTGGTTGTGGCCACGGTTCTTGCGGCGCGCCCGCTCTTCGTCGCGCGTGCGCAGCGGCCCCTTCGAGACGTGGATGTCGCCCTGGAACGACTGCAGCTCGACGCGCGCCGCGCCGGTGCCGAGCGTGAAGTTGAAGCGCTTGTTGGAGTCGCGGCTGGCGGTGTCCTTCGGCAGCGTCACCGGGAAGTCGCTGTCGAAGTCGCCGCGGAAGGTGCGCACGAAGACCGTGGCGTTCGGCTGCTGACCGAGGCTGACGCGGATGTCTCCCTGGTGCGTGGTCACCCGATAGGTGCCCTTGCCGGTCGTCGTGTTCCCGACGCGCACATCGCCGTTGACCGTCGAGACCTCGAGACTCGAGGCCTTGGCATCGGTAATCGTCACATCGCCGTTGACGGTCTCGGCCACGACGTCGCCCGCCACGCTGGTCAGCGTGATCGAGTCGTTCACGGTCGACAGGTTCAGCCTGCCAGACGAGCCCTCGGCGCGAATCTCCCCTTCGATCGAGCGCAGTGAGACCGTGCCCGAGCCGCCCTTGAGCTTCAGGTCGCCGCCCACGGTTTCGACGCTGACTTCAGCGGTCGTGCCTTCGATGGTGGCGGCCAGGTAGGTGCCGGAAATGTTGACCGCCATCCAGCGCGGAACCGTCAGCGTGTAGTCGACGATGCCACTGGGGCCGCGCGTGCTGCGCGTGCGGACGCGCATCGTGTTGTCGCCCGACTGGATCTCGACCCGATCGCGGGCGCTGTGGCTGGCCTCCACGCGCACCGCATCACGATCCCAGGCGCGCACGGTGACTTCGCCCGCGTGGCTCGACAGCACCAGCCGGGTGCCCTTGGTGACATCCACGGTTTCATCGGTGCGCGGCGGTTCGGCGGCGTCAGTCCACCCGGGGCGCGCCTGCACGGGCGCCTGCGGCGTGGCGGGGGCGCTCTGGGCCAGATCGGGTGCGGCCGTCGTGGCACCGGCCACGGCTCCTGGCACGAACGCGAGCACCGACACGAGGGCGAGCGGGAGGGCACGAGCGGCCATGGACATCAGTCTCCTTCGGTGATGCGCGCCGCGCGGCGCAGCAGATCGAGCTTGCGCTGTCGGGCGCCCGCGAGGTGAGCGTTCAGCAGCGCATTGGCGGGGTCGGCGGCCAGGGCCTGACTGGCTTCGCCGATAGCGTCGTCGATGATGCGCAGATTCCGTTCGAGCACGATGACCGTGCGCGGGTCGAGGCGTTCGCGATGCTCCTGCAGCACGCGCTCGAGATCGCCCACCGCGGCGTCGTACTGCGCATCGGCGAAGTTCACCGGCACGGCGTCGATGCCGCCCAGATCGAAGCCCTCGGCCTGCGCGATGATCGGCACCGGGCCGGTGGCCACGGGGGCAGGCGGCGTGGCGCGCGGCCACAGGAGCGCGCCGCCGACGGCGGCAACGAGAGTGGCCGCGATGGCAAGCTCAGCCACGCCCACCGACCAGCGCCGCTCGTGCCAGGCGATCGCCCTTGGCGGAACGGGCGTCGCGCCCGAGAACGCCGGCGGCGCGACCTCGCGTGGTCCGCTCAGGCGCGCCGCCACCCCGGGCCACAGATCCTGCGCCGGTGCGGCCTCGTGGTGACGCCAGGTCGCGGCCGCGGTGCGGATGGCCGACAGGTCGGCCACCAGGGTCCGGCACTCGGCGCAGACCTCGAGGTGGCCGTCGACGTCGGCGCGGGCAGCCTCGTCGAGTTCGCCATCGAGGTAGGCGGACAGGGCGTGGTGAGGATGCGTGTTCATGACGCCGCCTCCGTGGCGGTCAAGTGCCCGCGAAGCGACATACGCGCGCGGTGCAGTTGCGATTTCGAGGTGCCGATCGACACGCCGAGGAGCGTGCCGATCTCCTCGTGCCGATAGCCCTCGACGTCGTGCAGCACGAAGACGGTGCGCGCGCCCGGCGGCAGGCGGTTGAGCGCCTGGTCGATGTCCATCGACGCATTCCAGCCGCGGACGGTGTCGGTCGGGGCGGCCAGTCGCGTCAGCACGTCGTCGCCCTCCGGGAGGAAACGCTCACGGGCCGTGCCCAGGGTTCGGAACTGCTCGATCACGATGTTGACGGCCATCCGGTGCAGCCACGTCGCCAGCGACGACTCCCCGCGGAAGAGCGCCAGCTTCTGCCAGGCCCTGACGAAGACGTCCTGGGTCAGCTCGTCGGCGCGGTCGGCGCCGGCCATCCGGCGGGTGAGGGCGACAATACGTGGCACGTGGGCACGGTAGAGGCGCTCGAATGCCGCCGTGTCGCCCGCAACAGCGCGGGCCACATCGTCGGCCTCCGTGGAGGGCCGGGAGTGAGGTTGTGGGGTCACACCGCGGTCCAGCGCGTCAGCTCCTTCACCCGGTTGGATGGCCGGGCCGGGCGCAGGGTTGGAACGCGCCGGCTACTGGCCCGACTTCGGGCGGGAGAAATCGACCTTCGGGACCTCGCGCGCCTCCGCCGGCGCTTCGAAGAGCGGATAGTCCTCGAAGCGGAAGATGGCGTTGGTGATGTTGGCCGGGAACTGGCGTCGCGAGGTGTTGTAGACCTGGACCCGCTCGTTGTAGCGCATCCGCTCGGTCGAGATGCGGTTCTCGGTGCCGGCCAGCTCGTCGCTCAAGCGGGCGAACAGCTCGCTCGAGCGCAGTTCCGGGTAGTTCTCGACCACCACGAGCAGGCGCGCCAGGGCGCTGGACTGCTCGTTGGCGGCCGTCATGGTTTCGCTCGGAGTCCGTGCGCCGGCCAGCTTCGCCCGCGAATCGGCGATGGCCCGGAACACGTCCTGTTCCTGCTGGGCGAAGCCCTTGGTGGTTTCCACCAGGTTCGGGATGAGGTCGCTGCGGCGCTTCAACTGGTTCTCGACCTGCGCCCACTGGGCCTTCACGGCTTCCTCCTGGCTCACGAACGTGTTGTAGGAACAGCCGCTCGCTGCCGTCGCGCTCGCAAGCACGAATATCGCCATCACTGCCTGTCGCATGATTCCTCCCGCGCGGTCGTGCTCACCAGGACGCACCGCCGCCGCCACCGCCACTGCGCCCGCCGCCGAACCCTCCGAAGCCGCCCGACGAACCACCGCCCCACGACGATCCGCCGCTCCACCTTCCTCCATAGTAGCCGCCGCCCCAGCGGCCGACGCCGCCGCGCCACGAGCGCCGCCGCCGCCCACCGCCCCGGTTCAGCATCGGCAGGACGACGAAGACGAGCGCCAGCATGAGGATCGTGGCGCCAGGCGACACCGGATCGCGCGTCTGCTCGGGCGCGCTGCGCACTTCGAGACCCGTGACCCGGACGTTGCGGTCGGCGGCAATCCGCTCGATGACCCGCGAGGTGCCGGCGAACAGTCCCTGGCCGTAGAGGCCCTGACGGAAGTAGGGCGTCATGACCCGGCGGCTGGTCTCGCCGGCGAAGCCATCGGTGACGATGCCCTCGAGGTCGTAGCCCACTTCCATCCACACCTGACGGTCGTCCACCGCGAGCAGCACCAGCAGGCCGTTGTCCTGGCCCTTCTTGCCGAGGCCTCGCCCCTCGTTCTCGAACATCTTCGTGGCGTAGCTGCGGATGTCGCCCCACGGCTCGAAGGTCTTCACCGTGGCCACGACGACCACGTCGCCGCTGGCGGCTTCGAGCGCGCGGATGAGCGAGTCGAGCGACTGGGCCGAGGCCGGGTCGATGACCCCCGCGAAGTCGTTGACGGGCGCGGTGAGCGCGGGCGGCGCCGGTTGAGCCGACCCCGGCAGGGCGACGGCCAGCACCCACAGGACGGCGATGGCGAGTGCGCCCGGCCGCCCGGCCGCGTCGCCCGTGGATCGGGCGCTCTATGGATCGGGCCATTCGTCGATGTGTTGCGCGAGTTGCTGGGTGACGGCGAGATACTGCGGGAAGAGCCGGCTGGCATCGACGCCGCTCCCGCCCGGATCGTTGGCGAGGTGGAGCACGTCGGACACGACGCGGGCATCGAGTCCGAGGTGGTCGGCGGCCCACGATGCCACCTGCCGCTCATCACCGGACTGACCGCCGAGCCGGGCCACGAGCTTCAGCAAGGCGCGGAAATCGGCCGCCGAGTCGATCACCACGGCCGCCACGGCGCGCTGCGCGCCGGCCGCTTCCATGTAGTCCTCGCGGATGTGCAGCAGCAGACTCCTGATCTGGGCTTCACAGGCGCGGCGCAGATCGCCCGGCGCCACCGCCAGGCCCGCGAACGGATCGGTGCCGTGCAGCGTGGCGTGCTGGGCGATGATCTCGCCGAACTCGACGGGGAAGGCGTCGAGCGACCGCGAGAACTCCTGGCGCGTGAGCACGACGGGCGTCGCCGCGCCGCCGGCCTGCCATCGCCCGACCTTGGCGGCGCAGGCCGAGAGGTCGGCGAGTTCGAGGGAGGCCACGAGCGCCAGGCTCGGTGCGGGTGACACGCCCGCACCGTAGGTGACGAAGGTCTCGAGGCGCGCTCCGAAGATCGTCTTCAGGTCGTCGAGCACCAGCGCCGCGGCGGCGGCAGACGAACTCACCATACCGCCAGTCTACACGGTCGATGCCGGCGCACGGCCGGGCCGCCGGGTAGAATGGGGCCGCATGCGACTGCGCCAGTTGAACATCGGCTGCTTCGGCGGCGGCACCGGCCTGCCGAGCCTGCTGGGCGGTCTCAAGAGCAATCCGTGGCTGCGCCTCAACGCGATCGTCACCACCTTCGACAGCGGCGGCAGCTCCGGACAGTTGCGTGACGAGCTCGGCGTGCTGCCGCCGGGCGACGTGCTGCGCTGCGCCCTGGCGCTGGCCAGGAACGAGGGCGAGGCGCGACGCGTTCTGCTGGCGCGCCTGCCGATGCTCTTCGAGCACAAGCGGCTGGGCGGCCACACCGGTGGCAACCTGCTGCTGTCGATGATGGAGACCTACAGCGGCGACTTCCTGGCGGCCGTCGATGGCCTGCGGGCGCTGCTCGGCTGCCAGGGGCGCGTGTGGCCGGTGAGCGTGGCCCGCTCGGCGCTGACGGCCAGCCACGTCGACGGCCATGTGAGCAGCGGCGAGGTGGAGGTGGACGCGTGGCAGGCCGCCGGCCACGCCGTCGAGCGCATCTGGCTGGAGCCGGCCGCGCCGATCCACCCGGCGGTCGGCGAGGCCGTCCGCCGCTTCGACGCCGTGCTGATCGGACCCGGCAGCTTCTTCACGAGCCTGATGCCGACGTTGCTCGTCGAGGGCGTCCGCGAGGCGCTGGCGGAGATGCCCGGCCCGGTGGTGTTCGTGAGCAACCTGCTGACCGAAGGGCTCGGCATGCGCGACTTCACGGCCGGCGACGCCGTGCGCTGGGTGGAGGACACGATCCAGCGCCCCGTGGATCTGCTGGTCTTCAACACCGCGAAGATGCCCTCGCCGCTGCTCGCCAGCTACGCCCTCGAGCACAAGCATCCGCTCGCGCTGGGGACGCTGCCGGCCCACACCACGCTCGTCGAGGCGCCGCTCTGGACCCGCGAGATCGCGCGCCATGACCGGCGTCGGCTGTCGCACGCCGTGTGGAGCGTCCTCAGCGCTCGCGCGCTCGACAACCGCTGAGCGCGCCGCGCGCCGCTACTGCGACTTGCCGCGGGCGGTGACCGGCCAGACGACTTCCACCCGGTCCTTGCGGATGCCGTACATCTGGTCGTAGAGGTTGACGACCGGATCGCAGTGCGGCACGACCAGCTCGAGACGGTCGCCGATGGCGTAGGTCTTCCTGGCCGCCTTGACGGTGACGACGCCGAACTCGTCGGAGCCGGGGTTGTACTCCATGTCGGGTTCGCCGACGACACCGGGGCGCGGGGTGTTCAGCGTGAGCGCCTTGGCGCCGGCATCCGTCGTGAGACGCCCCTGGAAGCGGTTGTTGAGGACGGTGGCGACGACGGTCAGCGATCGCGCGAAGTCGTCGTAGACCGGCGCGCCGGCCGCATTGCCGATGGCCAGGTACTGCATGTCCATGAAGACGTAGCTGCCCACCTGCACGTCGGTGAAACCCGGGACCTCGTGCTGGATGTTGTAGGTGCCGGTGCCGCCGCCGCTGAAGATGTCCATCGGCAGGCCCTTGGCCTTCAACGCCTCGAACACCCGGACGTTGGCCTCGAGGTTGGCCAGCGCCGTCGAGCGCCGCGTGGCGAAGCCCGTGATGTGCTGGGCGCCACCGTCGTAGGAGAGCATGCCGCGCAGCTTCAGGTTCGGCAGCCGGCTGACCAGCTCGGCCAGCGCGATGGCGCCGTCTCCCGGGGGAATACCGCTCCGCGTGCCGACGGCCACGTCGATGACGACCTGGGCGGTCAGGCCGGCGGTCCGTGCGGCATCCGACAGGTCGCGCGCGTTCTTCTCCTCGTCCACCGCATGGATGAAGTCCGACGAGCGGGCACTGAGCGCCAGAGCGCGCCGGATCTTCGACGCCGAGGGATTGGTCGTCGTCATGCACACGCGGTCGATGCCGGCCGCCATGAGCGCCTCGGCCTCGCTGACCTTCGACGTGCAGATGCCGAGGGCGCCGGCCGCCAGCTGCTTCCTGGCGATGTCGGCGCTCTTGTGGGTCTTGGCGTGCGGACGGGTGCCCAGGCCTGTGGCGGCGAGCCGCTTCTGCATGGTGCTGATGTTGGCGTCGAGCGCATCGAGGTCCACGCACAGCGCCGGGGTGTCGAGCTCCCACTTCGACACGCCGACCGGGTTGTCCATCGCCCGCATCTCGGCGGTGGTGTAGCCGCGGGCGCCGCTCGGCACCCAGACGTGGGCGGCGGCCAGGCCGGTGGTGGCCATGAAGGTGCGGCGGGTGGCGGGGTCGGTCATCGGTGTGCTCCTGGCTTCCTGCGGGGGCGTGCCGCCTTCGGCGCCGCGGTGGCGCGCGTCTTTCGCGCCGGGGTCTTGCGCGCCGGGGTCTTGCGCGTGGGTGTCGCGGCCGGGCGCGCCGGCGCGGCCGGCGGCTCGATGGCCTTCAGCTTGCGGGCCGCCGCGGCCGCCGACATCAGCCGGGTCGGCGGGTCGGCATGGCGGGTCGCCTTCAGCTCGAGGGCGGTGGCGATGATGCGCTGGAAGAGCTTGCCGGTGTCGCCGGTCTTCGCCGGCGGATTGCTGTGCCAGACCGCGGGGGTATCGGCCGCCAGGATGTCGGCCAGGTCGGCGCCCGGCGTCTTCACGCTCAGCGGCGCGAACTCGGTGATGTCGATCGGGCCCGACCAGTGGTCGCGGTGCTTGATGAGCAGCCAGCTCGGCTTGCCGCTGTCGCCGTAGCCCTTCGTCCGCACGAGCGCCCACGAGCCCTTGAGCTTGAAGCCATCGAGCGTGAACTTCAGCTCGCCCTTGGCCAGCGCCGCGCCGATGTCGGGCGACTCGGCCGTCCAGGTGCCGTAGTCCCACAACATCACGACGCCGGCGCCGTAGCCCTCGGGAATCACGCCTTCGAACGAGCCGTAGGCGACGGGATGGTCCTCGACCTGCATCGCCAGCCGCTTGTCGTTCCAGTCGAGCGACGGGCCCTTGGGCACCGCCCACGACCGCAGCACGCCGTCGTGTTCGAGGCGCAGGTCGTAGTGGAGATGGCTGGCGAGGTGCTTCTGCACGCAGAAGTAGCGTTCGCGCCCGCTCGCCGGCGACGGGGAATCGCCGGACGGCTCCGGGCTCTTCTTGAAGTCGCGTTTGCGGCGGTACTCGTCGAGGGGCATGAGGGGCGGGACTCTTGCGGAGGATACAATACGCCCTGCCTATGGCCAACCCGGCATCGACGGACACGGCGTTCTTCGGTCACCCGCGGGGGCTCTCCACGCTCTTCTTCACGGAGATGTGGGAGCGCTTCAGCTACTACGGCATGCGGGCGCTCCTGCTGCTCTACATGACCGCACCGATCGCGGCCGGGGGGCTCGGATTCGATGCCGCGCAGGGCGGGGCGATCTACGGCCTCTACACCTCGATGGCCTACATGGCGGCCCTGCCCGGCGGCTGGATCGCCGACCGCCTCATCGGCCAGCGCAAGGCCGTGCTCTACGGCGGCATCATCATCGCCAGCGGTCACTTCAGCATGGCCATCCCGTCAATGGCCACCTTCTACCTGGGGCTCGTGCTGATCGTCATCGGGACCGGACTCCTCAAGGGCAACGTCAGCGTCATCGTCGGTCAGCTCTACACCGCCGAGGACGCGCGTCGCGACGCCGGCTTCTCGATCTTCTACATGGGGATCAACCTCGGCGCCTTCCTGGCGCCGCTCATCTGCGGCTACCTCGGTCAGCGGGTCAGCTGGCACGCCGGCTTCGGCGCCGCGGGTGTCGGCATGACGATCGGGATCGTCCAGTACCTGATCGGGTCGCGCCACCTCGGCGACAAGGGCCTGCATCCCGTGCCCGCGGCCTCGCCGGCGGCGGCCGCGGCCCTGCGGAGTCGCGCCACGCTGTGGGGCGGCGGCTTCCTGGCGGTGCTGGCAGCGATGGGCATCGGCGGCTTCACGGGCCTGCTGCCGGTGACCGCCGTCGGCGTCGCCAACGTCGCCGGCGTGCTGCTGCTGCTCTCGACCCTCGTGTTCTTCGCCTGGCTCCTGACGAGCCGCGACTACACGCGCGACGAGCGCCGGCGACTCGTGGTGGTGGCGGTCCTCTTCCTGGCCTCGGCGCTCTTCTGGTCGGTGTTCGAGCAGGCCGGATCGACGCTCAACCTGTTCGCCGACCGCAACACCAACACGGAGCTGGCGGGCGTGTCCTTCCCGAGCAGCTGGTTCCAGTCCCTCAACTCGCTCTTCATCTTCATCCTCGCGCCGGTGTTCGCGTGGTTGTGGGTCAGGCTGGCAGCGCGCGGCCAGGAGCCGACGAGTCCGGCCAAGTTCGTGGTCGGCCTCATCTTCGTGGGGCTCGGCTTCGTCGTGCTGGTCGTCGCCGCCCGGCTGGCGGAGCAGGGCGTGCAGGTCAGCCCGCTGTGGCTCGTGGCCACCTACCTGCTGCACACGATCGGCGAGTTGACGATCAGTCCCGTCGGCCTCAGCGCGATGACCCGCCTGGCCCCGGCGCGCATCGCCGGTCTCGTCATGGGCGTCTGGTTCCTCGGCACCTCGGTTGGCAACTTCATCGGCGGTCGTGCCGCCGGGTTCTACGAATCGATGGCCCTGCCGACGCTGTTCGGGTCCATCGGCGGTTTTGCCATCGTCGCCGCGCTGGTGCTGTTCGTCTTCGTCGGCCCGCTGCGCCGCATGATCGAGCCGAGCGGGACGCCGGCGGCTGGGGAGCGCTGAGCTGGTCCTGCTGCTGTCCACCTACGACCTCGGGCGCCAGCCACTCGGGCTGGCGGCGGCCCAAGCGTGGCTCGGGCGGGCGGGCATCGCGGCTCGCGTCTGCGACCTGGCGGTCGATCGTCTGCCGGCGGATGCCCTCGACGGCGTGACGCTCGTCGCCCTCTCGCTGCCGATGCACACGGCGACGCGGCTGGCGCTGCCGGTGATTCGCGCCCTGCGGCAGCGATCGGCCGCCATCCCGATCTGTGCGTTCGGGCTTTATGCGCCGCTGAACGACGAGTGTCTCCGGGACGCCGGCGTGAACGTCGTGCTCGGACCGGAATGCGAGGACGCGCTGATCGCGATGGCGCGCGCGGCGGTCCCGGACGCCGCCGGCGTGGCCGCCGTGCCGCCGTCCGGCACGCCCGCCCTCCCAGCCGTGCGGCGCGCCGTGGTGCCGGATCGCACCGGTCTGCCGGCGCTCGACCGCTACGCCCGGCTGCTGTGGCCCGACGGACGCCAATCGGTCGTCGGTGCCACCGAGTCGACGCGCGGCTGCAAGCATCGCTGCCGGCACTGTCCCATCGTGCCCGTCTACGAAGGCCGCTTCGTCGCCGTGCCGGTCGAGACCGTCCTGGCCGACATCCGCGCTCAGGTCGAGCAGGGCGCCACCCACATCACCTTCGCCGACCCCGACTTCTTCAACGGCCCGACGCATGCACGCCGGCTCGTGGAAGCCGTGCACCGCGCCTGGCCCGACCTCACCTACGACGCCACCATCAAGGTCGAGCACCTGCGCGCCGAGGAGGCGCTGCTGCCGCTGCTCGTCGAGACCGGCTGCGCGTTCGTGACCACGGCCGTCGAGTCCCTCGACGACGAGGTGCTGGCGCTGCTCGAGAAGGGGCACACGCGCGCCGATGTCGAGGTGGTGGCGGCGCGGTGCCGGGCGCTCGGACTGGCGCTGTCGCCGACGTTCCTCGCCTTCACGCCGTGGACCACGCTCGACGGCTACCGCCGCTTCCTCGACGATGTCGACGGGCTCGGCCTCGCGCTGCACGTGGCGCCGGTGCAATGGACGCTGCGCCTGCTCATCACGCAGCGGTCGCGGCTGCTCGAGCTCGACGACATCCAGGCCGTGGCGCGCCCGTTCGACGCCGCCAGCCTCACGCATCCGTGGACGCACCCGGACAGCCGCGTCGACACGCTGCAGCGCGCCGTCATGGCGCGCGCCGGCCTGGCGCAGCAGGAACCTCGCGACCTCACGTTCGCGGCCATCCGCGCCCTGGCGGACGCCGCCGTCGGCCGCGCCGCGGTTGCCGAGCCGCCGCGCGTCGCACGTGCGGCCATTCCGTATCTGAGCGAGCCTTGGTACTGTTGAGCGGAACCATCCGGAGAGCAGTTGGCTCTCCTCTAACCGGACCGGCCCCGGGCAGCGGCACGGCGTGAAGGACCAGCGAATGCGTGACGCCTCCGGCTCGCCGCGCGTGCTGCTATGCACGACGACGACCGGCTATCAGACGCGGATGTTCGACGAGGCGGCCGGGCGGCTGGGCGTGGAGCTGCTCGTCGCCAGCGACCGCTGTGATCAGCTCGATGACCCGTGGCGCGATCGCGCGGTGCCGGTGCGCTTCCACGACGAGGCCGGAGCCCTGGCCGCCATCGCACAGCGCCTCGGAGACGGCCGGCTCGACGGCGTGCTGGCGGTCGGCGACCGGCCGGCGGTGCTGGCGGCGCTCGTGGCCGGGCAGCACGCCCTGCCATGGCACTCGGTGGCCGGGACGCGGGCGGGACGCGACAAGCGCGTGTTCCGCGCCGCGCAGCGTGCCGCGGGACTGCCGGCGCCATGGACGGTCACCGTCGACGCCGCCGACGCGGCCGTGCCCGAGGGCGTCACCTACCCGTGCGTCGTCAAGCCGCTCGTGCTCTCGGGCAGCCGTGGGGTCATTCGGGCCGATACGCCGGCCGACCTCCGCGCGGCGATGGCCCGCGTGGCCGCGATTCTGGAGGCCCCTGACGTCAGGGAGCTGCGGGACGAGGCGGCCTCCCGCCTCCTCATCGAGGGCTACATCGAGGGCGACGAACTGGCGGTGGAAGGGATCATGGAGCGCGGCACGTTCCACCCGCTGGCCGTGTTCGACAAACCCGATCCGCTGGTCGGGCCGTTCTTCGAAGAGACCATCTACGTCACGCCGACCGACCGCTCGCGCGCCAGCGCAGCGGCGGCGGTGGCCGCCGTCACCGAGGCTGCACTGGCCGCCGGCCTGTGGCACGGTCCCGTGCACGCCGAATGTCGTGTCAGCAGTTCAGGCGTCGTCGTCCTGGAGGCCGCCGCCCGGCCAATCGGCGGGCTGTGCGCCCGCGTCGTCGAGTGCGAGACGGCCGACGGCGGCATCTATCCCCTGGAGCATCACCTGCTCGTGCACGCGCTCGGCGGTGGGGTGCCGGCCGCCGCGGCGCCCGGTGCGACCGGCGTCATGATGGTGCCGATCCCGCAGGCCGGCATCCTGCGCGGAGTGGACGGCGTCGAGGCGGCGCGTGCCGTGCCGCATGTGAGCGATGTCGTCGTGACCGCCAAGGCCGGACAACTGCTGCAGCCGATTCCCGAGGGGGCCAGCTACCTGGCGTTCGTCTTCGCGCGGGCCCGCACGTCTGACGGCGTGCTGGCCGCACTGCGCGCAGCGCACGCCTGCCTGCGCTTCTCGATTGCCGCGGTGCTGCCGATGCGGCGCGGCGAGAGATGAGACCGGGGCGGTGGGCCCCTACTTGGACTGCGGCGGTACGTAGCCGGGAGGCAGGGCGGCGTTCTGCCCGAAGAAGAACTCCTCCATGTGCTTCATGATGAGTTCCTGGCCTTCCTTCTGCCACGGCAGGATGCGGTACTCGTTGAGGATCATCTTCTGACGTTCCTCCCAGAGCTTCCAGGCATTGGCCGAGACCTCGCGATAGATGCGTTCGCCGATCTCGCCCGGCCACGGGGGAGCGTCGAGGCCCGGAAGATCCTCGTCGAGCTTGACGCAGTGCACGATGCGCACTGCGCCCGAGGCGTCGTGCGGGTGGGAAGGAGAGGAACCGCCGCTCATCTCGCGATTGTAGCGAGCTTTGCCGCCCGGTGCTCGTCGTATCATGAGCGCAGGCTCCATGACGCCCGAGGATCGTCACTGCGTGTGCTGGTACAGCCGGCGCACCCCGCGGATTCCGGCTCAGCTCGGACTCCACACGATCATGGACGGCCAGCTCCTCTACTGCGCCCACCCGATGCTGTGGCCCGTCGTCGGCTATGAGTTCGACGTCAGCAACTGCGCGCAGTGCGACTACTTCCGTCCCATGAAGCCGCCGCCCGGGCGGTGACCGCGAAGAGCCTGCCAAAACATCTGAATGCATTGTTTTGATACTCTGCCTTGGAGCTGAGTATCAAAACAGTTCGTTCGTGCGCACGCAGCTCAGCACTCCTTGCTGACAAACAGCGCGTTTTCAGCAACTTGGCGCAGGCCAGCTCTTCGGACAGAACTGGTACGTCGCTTGCGCTACGTTCACACGTCAGCACCGTAAGCCAGCAAGAGGTGATTCCGTGAACGAGAAACCCAAAGCCAGACGCGGTTTCGCGTCGATGTCGTCAGAGAAGCAGCGCGAGATTGCCAGCAAGGGCGGCCGGGCCGCACACGCCAAGGGCACCGCGCACGAGTGGTCGTCCAACGAGGCGCGCGACGCCGGCCGCAAGGGCGGCATGGTCAGCCGTGGCGGCCGCGGCAAACTCCCGGTCGAGCAGGAGTCGGTCGCCTAGGTTCTAGGGCCGCGGTGGCGACGCGCGTTCGACCTGAACGCGCGCATCGTTGAAGCACGCACCGCCCCCGAGGTCGGTGAGTGTGTCGGGCACGAGGGCGTTCGACGTCAGGCCGTTGCCGGTGTTTCGCCGCCACACGCCTTTCGGGAACGCCACCGTGCCCGGCCGTATGAGTTCCGTGATCTTGACCGGACATTCGAGTACGCCCAGCCCGTTGACCACCCGCACCTTGTCGCCATCCTCGACGTCGCGTGCCGCCGCGTCCTCCGGGTGCATCTCGAGGCGCACGCCCGGGCGGACGAGCTCACCGAGCGTGGAGCTGATGGTGTGCTCGGTGGCCGGCGAGATGAGCGTCAGCGGATAGGCATCAGTGCCGGGGTCCGCCTGATAGGTGTAGAGCCCCTGCGGGGCTTCCCGCTCCAGGTGCTCCGGGAAGAGTGCCACCTTGCGATCCGCCGTGAGCGGGAACACGTCCACGAACTGCACCGGGCGCCCGCCGTAGGGCGGCGCCGCCCAGCCGTTCTCGCCGATTTCGGCACCGCCGTCGCCCGGCAGCGCCGCCATCACGCGCAGCATCTCGTCGAGCTCGCTGGTCGAGTCCGAGTCCCGGCCGACACCCATCCGCTGGAGCAGGTCGGCGAAGACGTCGGTGTTCGGCCGCGCCTCGGCCACCGGCTCGATCACGGGGCGCGTCAGGTGCAGCGACAGCGGGCCGTAGCCCTTCGCGAAGTCGTAGTGTTCGAAGTAGGTGGTGGCGGGCAGCACGACGTCGGCGAAGACGGCCGTGTCGGTCAACACCTGGTCGAACACCACCGTGAAGAGGTCCTCGCGTGCCAGTCCGGCCAGCACCCGCTGCTGATCGGGCAGCGTCACCGCCGGATTGCAGTTGTAGACGAAGAGCCCGCGGATCGGCGCCCCGGCCGGCTCGGTGAGCTCGCGGCCGACGTGGTTCATGTTCACGACGCGCGTCCCGGGCTCCTCGTCGGTCCGCCAGGACGGCGTGATGCCCCACGACGCCGAGTTGCTCATCGAGTAGCCGCCGCCGCGCACGCCGAACTTGCCGCCGACGGCCGGCAGCGCCATCACCGCCGCGGCGGCATTGCCGCCGTTGCGGTTGCGTTCCAGGCCCCAGCCGCACTTGACGAGCGCCGGCGACGACGTCGTGTAGAGCTCGGCGACACGCTCGAGCGCGGCCACGCTCAGGCCGCTGACCTCGGCCGCCCGCTCGAAGGTCCACGCACTGGCGCGCTCGCGCAGCCGTTCCCAGCCGGTCGTGTGGGCCTCGAGGAACGCCAGGTCCGCCGCGCCGCTCTCGAAGAGATGCCGGTGCAGCGCCAGGGCCACCGCGACGTCGGTGCCGGGGCGGATCGCCAGATGGATATCGGCCTGCCGGGCCACGGTGGTGGCGCGCGGGTCGATCACGACGAGGGTGGCGCCCTTGCTGCGCGCCTGCTTCAGGTGCGGCATCAGGTGGATGCCGGAGACCGACGGATTGGCGCCCCACACGATGATGAGCCTGGCCTCCTCGTAGTCGTCGTAGACGACCGAGGGCATCTTGCCGTAGAGGCCCTGATTGACGGCGCCGGTCGGCGCGGCACACACGGTGCGGGCGAGACGGAGAGTGCCGAGCCGGCGAAACAGCGCGGCGTCGGTCGTGTCCTGCGTCAGCAGGCCGTTCGAGCCGCCGTAGCACAGCGGCAGGATGGCCTCACCGCCGTGCTCGTCACGAATGGCGCCGAGGCGTTCGGCGATGGCGTCGAGGGCGTCGTTCCAGCTGACGCGGCGGAAGCGGCCCTCGCCCTTGGCGCCGCTCCGCAGGGCGGGGAAGTGCAGGCGGTCCTCGCCGTAGATGCGGCGGTCGAAATGCCGGACCTTGTTGCAGATGTAGCCGCCGGTGGCCGGATTCACCGTGTTGCCGTCGATGACCGTGATGCGGCCGCCACGGACGGTGACGTCGAGCGTGCAGGCGTCCGGGCAGTCGAGCGGGCAGGCGGTGCCGACGGTGGCTTCAGGTGGCGCGACGGCGGGGCGGATAGCCATGCGACATCTTATCAAGGGGCTCGCCGGCCCGTCCGCCGGCGGCGCTCAGGGCGTGGCCGCCCGACGGCGCACGCGCGCTCCATCGGCCAGCTCGCGCAGGGCCTGGAACGGGCCGGAGACGATGGTCGTGCCTTCGGCTACGCCGTCGACTTCGATCTCCAGGCCGCCGATGATGCCGGTCGTGAGCGCGCGGAATGTGGCGACGCCGTCCTCGACGACGAACACCCCGGTCTTGCCGCCACGCTGGACGATGGCCTGCAGCGGAGCGGTCAGCACGTTGGTGCGTTCGGCCACGAGAATCTCGGCATCGCACGTCAAGCCGGGACGCAGCATCCCGACCTCGCCCGAGAGCCGGACCTTGACACGGAACTCGCGTGCCGCGGCCTGCGCGCCGGCCTGGGGCAGGGCACTGGCGCCAATCTCCACCACGCGTCCCTTGAACTGCTTCCCGCCGGCGGCTTCGAGCGAGACGGTGGCCGTGTTGTCGAGGGCCAGGCGCAGGACGTCGGCTTCGGCCACCTTGACCTCGGCGTTGAGGGCGCTCGAGATCCGAGACCGTCATCAGGATCGTCCCGGGCTGGTTCTGCACGCCGATGACGACCATCTCGCCTTCCTCGACGTCGAGGCGGGTGACGACGCCGTCGATGGGCGCGGTGATCTCGGTCTTGGCCAGCAGGTCGCGGGCGCGGGTGCCCTCGGCGCGGCCCTGGGTCGCGCGTCGCTCGGCGGCGGCGCGGCTCTCGGCGGCGCGCGACACGGCGGCGGTGGCGGCCCCGACCTGGGCCGCCGCGCTGGCGGCATTGGCCACGGCCGCGTCGTACTCCGACTGGGGCAGCAGGCCGCCGGAGCGCAAGTCGGTCGCGCGCGCCAGCGACTGCTCGCTCTCGGCGCGCCGTGCCTGGGCGGCTTCGAGTTCGGCGGCCGCGGCGCGTCCCTGGTCGGCGGCCGCCCGCGCCTCGGCTTCGAGCGCGCCGAGACCGGCGGCGGCCGCGGCCGCGGAACTGGCGGCCTGCACGCGGTCGAGACGCGCCAGCACCTGGCCGGCCTCGACGCGATCGCCTTCCTTCACCTGGAGACCGACCAGACGGCCCATGGCACTCGACCCGATGTCGGCATAGCGCGTCGCCACGATCTCGCCCGAGGCGGTCACGAACGAGGCGAGCGTGTCGGTGCGGGTGATGGTGCCCATGTCCACGTCGATGCCGTCGGGACCGCCGCGGCCGACCACCACGGCCACCGCGACGAGGGCGAGGACGACGAAGGCCAGCAGCAGACGGCGCGCGGTCATCATGGTAAGTGTATAGTTTCGACGCGTCAGTCGATCGATCACGTCCCGGTGACGCGGGGCCTCAGCGACTCCCGCGGCGTCCAACCTCGAAGTTCCATGTCCCGCCCATCGCGTCTGCGCGCAATCACCGATGCCGTCGGACAGGGCCTGCGAGCCGCGGCCGGCCATCGCCTCCGGTCCGCGCTCGGCGGTCTGGCCATCGCCGCGGCGGTGGCGACGATCGTCATCGTGGTCGCGGCGCTCGACGGCGTCGCCGCCTACGCCCGCACCACCACGTCGCGGGCGTTCGGCGCCGACACCTTCCTCATCGCGCAGGTGGCCTCGCCCGGCCGCGTCTCGCGCCGGGAACTGCAGCAGCAGCTCCAGCGCAATCCGGCCATCCGGCGCATCGAGCTCACGGCCATCGAGCGGCTCGCCGGCGGCCTGGTGGAGTACGCGCCGAATGCCCAGACCCGTGCGGAAGTGGCGGCCGGCGGTCGCACCTACGAGAACGGCGCCATCACCGGCACCTGGTCGACGCTGGCCGGCCTGCGCGATCTCGCGATCGTCCGCGGCCGCTTCTTCCGCCCCGACGAAGACCGGTCCGGGGCACAGGTCGCCGTCATCGGCGCCGACGTCGCGGCGGCGCTCTACCCGGTCGAGGACGCGCTCGGGAAGCCGATCCGGATCGCCGGCCGCCGCTTCGAGGTGATCGGGCTGCAGGACACGCTCGGGAACTCCGGCGGCGCGTCGCTCGACCGCTACGTCTGGATCCCGCTCTCGGCCTACGAGCGGGCGTTCGGCGCGCCGCGCAGCCTGCAGATCTTCGCCAAGACGACCGACGGCCGCCCCGCGGTGGATGGCGAGGACCGGGCGCGGGTGTCGCTGCGGGCCATTCGCGGTCTCGCCCCCGGCACCACCGACACCTTCGACCTGCTGACACCGGATGCGGCGCGCAGCTTCGTGCTGAACCTGTCACAGCGCATCGGCGCGGCTGCCGCCCCGATCTCGGCCATGGCGCTGCTGGCGGCCATCATCGTCGTGACCAACACGGTGCTCGTCTCGGTCACGACCCGCACGCGCGAGATCGGCGTGCGCCGCGCCCTCGGGGCGTCGCGCACGCGGATCGTCCAGGAAGTCCTGGCGGAAGCCGTCGTCGTCGCCATCGTCGGCGGCGCCACCGGCGTGGTGGTCGCCTCGGGCCTGGTCCAGCTCCTGGCCGCCGCGCTCGGTGTGCCGATCGAGGTGAGTGGGGCGACGCTCGCTGTGGCGATCGGCGCGGCCGGCCTGAGCGGCGTCCTGGCCGGCTGGTATCCCGCGCGTCGCGCCACCCGGCTCGACGTCATCACCGCGCTGAGGAGCGAGTGATGGCGGTCCATCCGGTTGAATCACGCGCCGCCGCGCTCGCGTTCTCGCTTCGCGAGGCCGCGCGTCTCGCCTGGGACTCGCTGCGGTCGCAGCCGGCGCGCTCCGGCCTGGCGATTGCCGGCGTGGTGATCGGGATCGTGACCGTGGTCCTCGTGGCGTCGGTGCTGGTCGGCCTGCGCAACAGCGTCGCGCAGCTGTTCCGCGAACTGGGCACCGACAACATCTTCGCCTTCCACCGCAACGGCGATCCGTACACCCCGGCCTCGGATCGCGATGCCCTCCGGCGTCCGCTCCTGCCGGCTTTCGCCGACACCATCGAGCGGCTCGGCCCGTCGGTGCGCGATGTCGGCGTGCAGCTGCTCGTGCCGGCGGTGACGGCCACGCGCGTCATCACGGCGCGGGCCGGCGGCAATGAATCCGACACCGTGCTGATCGAGGGCGTGTCGCCGAACTTCTTCGACGTGACCGGCGCCGAGTTCGCGGCCGGCCGCCCGTTCAGCGAGGCCGAGACGCGGGTGGTGGCGCCGGTGGTGGTCGTCGGCGCCAACGTCGCGGCCGCGCTGTTCGGCCCCGACGACGCCGTCGGCAAGCCGTTCCTGCTCGGCGGCGAGCGCTACTTCGTGGTCGGCGTGCTGGCCAAGCGCAAGGGCACGTTCTTCGGTGAGAACCGCAACGACAACGTCGTGTCGCTGCCGGTGACGACCGCCAAGCGGCGCTTTCCGGAAGCCGAGAACACGGTCTTGTACGTGCGCGCCAGGCCCGGGGTGCGGGACAGAGCCCGCGACGAAGCCGAGACCATCCTGCGACTGCTGCGCGGCGTCGACTTCGGAGAGGAGAGCGACTTCCAGCTCTCGACGTCCGACCAGATCATCGCCCAGTTCGACAAGCTCGGCGCCCAGATCTTCCTGGCGACGGTGGGACTGGCGGCGGTCAGCCTGATCATCGGCGGCATCGGCATCGCCAACGTCATGGTCATGAGCGTCACCGAACGGACGCGCGAGATTGGCGTGCGTCTGGCCATCGGCGCGCGCCGTCGCGAGGTGCTGCGGCAGTTCCTGTTCGAGGCCGCGATGCTGTCGGGGATCGGCGGCCTGGCCGGCGTGGCGACGGCGACGGCGCTCGGTCTCATCGCGACGGCGCTGGCGCCCGGGTTCCCGGCGGTCCCGCCGCTGTGGGCCGTGAGTGCGGGACTCGGCACGGCGATCGTCGTCGGCGTGGTGGCTGGCTACTGGCCGGCCCGGCAGGCCGCCCGGCTCGACCCCGTCGAGTCCCTGCGCTACGAGTGATCGCCGGGGCGCCACCGGCCCGCGGCTGACGGCGGCGTCACTGGTGAGGCGGGGGCCGGCGCCGGTGTCACGGGCGTTCCAGCCGCAGCACGCGCCCGGTGAGGCTGCCGGTGAAGCGTCCCGCCTGGCGGGCGAGGCGGCCGTTGACGACGATCGTCTCGAGGCCCACGGCGAGCTGGTGCGGATCTTCGTAGGTGGAGAGCTCCCGCACCTGCGCCAGGTCGAAGACGAGCAGGTCGGCGAAGGCGCCCGGCCGCACCACCCCGCGGTCCTTGATGCCGAAGACCTCGGCCGCCAGCGCCGTCATCGAGCGGATCGCGAACGGCAGCGCCACCACGCCGCGCTCGCGCACGTAGCGCTGCAGCTTGCGCGGGAAGGCGCCGTAGGCGCGGGGATGCGGTTTGCCTTCGGTGGCCGGCTGCAGGCCGCCGTCGGTGCAGGTCATCGTCCACGGCTGCTGCATGATGAGCGCGATGTCGTCCTCCGCCATGTTGAACGAGACGAGGCCGGCATCGCCCTTCTCGAGCAGCGACAGGACGTACTCCTCCGGCGACAGGCCCGCGGTCCGCGCCAGGTCGGACAGCCGCTGGCCTTCGATCGAGGTGTCGGGCTCGTACTCCGAGATGAGGAACGTATCGGCGCCGCCGCGCCGGACGAGGTTGGCCTTCACCTCATCGCGCACCTTGCCGCGCAGTTCGCCGGTGATGCGGCGGGTCATGACGTCCTTGCCGCCGACCTGCGCCCAGCGGGGGATCAGCGCGCCGACGATGCCCGTGCCGCTCGCTTCGTAGGGATACTGGTCGGCGTAGACCGGGACGCCGCGGGCACGCGCGGCCTCGATGTGGGCGACCAGGGTCTTCGACAGCCCCCAGCTGGCGGGCCCGAGGGCCTTCATGTGCGTGACCACGCCGGTGACGCCGGCCTGTTCGGCGATGGTGATGACCTCGTCCACCGCCGCCACGACGCCGACGCCGTAGTCGGCCTCGTCGCGGATGTGGCTGCTGTAGCTGCCGCCGAAGGGCGCGGCCTGCTTCGCCATGGCGATGACTTCCGCCGTCTTCGAGTACGAACCCGGGGCGTAGTAGAGGCCGCTCGACAGGCCGAAGGCGCCGGCGCGCATGCCCTCGCCGACGAGCGCCGTCATCTTCGCCAGCTCGGCCGGCGTCGGATCACGGTCGCTCATGCCGAGCACTTCCCGGCGCACCGACCCATGCGGCACCATCAGGCCGACGTTGAGCCCGATGCCGTGCGTCTGATAGCCGGCGCGCTGCGCCGCCAGATCCACGGGGCCGCCGCCATCGGGATTCACCAGCACCGTCGTGATGCCCTGGGCCAGGACGGGCCGGCCTTCCTTGAGCTCGGCCGTCGCCAGCCCGGGGCCAGCGTGGGAGTGGACGTCGATGAACCCTGGCGTCACGTAGCGGCCCGTCGCGTCGATGACGATGCCGGCCGCGGCAGTGGCCAGATCGCCGACGGCCCGGATGCGGTCGCCGCTGACGCCGACGTCCGCCCGGACGGGCGCGTTGCCCGAGCCGTCGACGATCTCGCCGCCCCGGATGATGAGGTCATAGCGCGTCTGCGCCTGTGGCGTGACGGCGGCCAGCGCCAGGGCCGTGGCGAGAAGGGCAGGGGCAGGGCGTCGGATGCTCATGGGGCAGAGGTCTCGCACGAAGCGGTGTCAGGTCGCCAGCGTCCCGCATTGTAGCGGTCGCGCGCGGGTGCTGGCCGGCGGGCTATAGCCATCCATGCCGCGAACCGATACAATCGATGCCTTCTCAGGCCTCCCGGCAGACCGATCACCATGACCTACTCGAAGCCCACCGACCCCGAAATCAACTCCGCCGACCTCGCCACCCTGATGGGGTGGGCAGCCGCCGGCCCGTCGTGGGGCGAGCTGTCGTTCGACCAGGCCGACGGCTTCGCGCCGGCCGCCGACGTGGACTTGCCCGGGCCGGACGTGAACGACGAGCGCGGCTACGGCTTCGGCGTTTGAGCGGCGGGGACCGGGCCCCGAGCCCCTAGCTCTTACGCGGGTACTTCGCCTCGACGTAGTCGTCGAGCAGCTTCTGGAAGGCCGCGGCCAGTTCCTCGTAGCTGCCGCGCAGCGTCGAGTGGTGCTGGCCGTCGATGAAGACCGGGCAGGTCGGCGCTTCGCCGGTCCCGGGCAGGGAGATGCCGATGTTGGCCGCCTTCGACTCGCCCGGTCCGTTCACGACACAGCCCATCACGGCCAGGGTCAGCGTCTCGACGCCGTCGTAGCGCGTCTTCCACGCCGGCATCTGCTCGCGGATGTAGTCCTGCACCCGTTCGGCGAGCTCCTGGAAGGTGGAACTGGTCGTGCGGCCGCAGCCCGGGCAGGCGGTGACGCTCGGCGCGAACGTGCGCAGCCCCATCGCCTGCAGGATCTCGCAGGCCGCGTAGACCTCCTCGCGGCGATCGCCGCCCGGGCGCGGCGTGAGCGAGACGCGGATGGTGTCGCCGATGCCTTCGTTCAGGAGCACGCCGAGCGCGGCCGCCGACCACGTCAGCCCCTTCACGCCCATGCCGGCCTCGGTCAGGCCGAGATGCAGCGGCTGCGTCGTCTGGCGTCGCCAGCTCGCGATAGACCGCGATCAGATGCGTCGGCCGCGACACCTTGCACGAGATGATGATCTGGTTGACGGTGAGGCCGCTCTCGAGCGCCAGCTCGGTCGACTGCAGCGCCGACAGCACCATGCACTCGTTGAGGATCTCGTCGGAGGTCAGTCCGAGATCGCGGTCGGTGTTCTCCTGCATCTGCGCCATGACGAGCTCCTGGTTGAGGGAGCCGCCGTTGACGCCGATGCGCACCGGCTTGCCGTGCTCGGCCGGCGACGCTGCAGATGGTCGAGAACTGCTCGTCACGCCGCTTGCCCGTGCCGACGTTGCCCGGGTTGATGCGGTACTTGTCGAGTGCCGTCGCGCAGTCCGGGATGGCGCGTGAGCAGCAGGTGCCCGTTGTAGTGGAAGTCGCCGATGAGCGGCGCGGTGCAGCCGGCGTCGAGCATGCGCTGCTTGATCTCGGGCACCGCGGCCGCCGCCTCGGGCAGGTTGACGGTGACCCGGACCATCTCGGAGCCGGCTTCGGCCAGCTCGATGCACTGGCGCGCGGTCGACGCGGCATCGGCGGTGTCGGTCATGGTCATCGACTGCACGACCACCGGGGCGCCGCCACCCACCACGACCGGACCCACCGGCACCGGCACGGTTCTGTGCCGTGACGTCAGTTGAATCATCGTCGGGTTGAACTCAGTTCTCTTCGCGCCAGCCGCTCTCGAGCAGCGTCACCTTGATGTCGTCGGCGCGGAACAGCGCCACGTCGAGGGCGTCGAAGTTTTCGGCCCGATCGATCACTTCGCCGACGAACACCGTCAGCGTGGAGTGCGGCTCGCCGGGGATGACGACCGCGCGGGCCTGCTCGCCGGCCTTGCTCCACAGGCGCCACAGCACGGTGGGACTCGAAAGTTCCATCGTCGCGATCATACCTTGGGCGGATGTCAGGAGCGGGGGGCGATGCGGTGCCGGGCCGCGGCGGCGGCTGACTGGCCGCGCGGAATCGAGAGCACGGACCAGCCGGCGCCGGCGAGGTGCTTGCCGAGCAGCACGATCTGGTGGGTGTGTCCGCCGTAGTGACTCACCTGGCGGAGCAGGGCGGCCAGCGCCGTCAGCGGCTCGCCGCGAATCGTGACCGTGCGCCCGAGGTCGTCGTCGCTGAGCGTCCCGAGGGTGTCGAAGAGCTGCTGCCAGCCCGCCTCCCAGGCGGCGGTCAACGCCTCGCGCGAAAGGGGCGGCGGCTCGAACTCGGTGTCACGCGCGCGCCACGGCTTCTCGCCGTCGGTGGTCAGGAAGTCGGTCCAGCGCGAGCGCATGTTGCCCGCCATGTGCGCCATCAGCATGGCGACGCTGTTGGCCTCGGCATCGAGGCGGGCATGCAGCTGGTCGTCGGAGAGCTGGGCGATCGCGCGATCGGCGAGCTCCCTGGTCCTGCGGAACTCGCCGATGATCGTCGCGACCACCATGGGGGCGGGCTACTCCTTGTCGTCGGAGGTGTCGTCGCTGGCCGGAGTGGAGTCGGTCCCGGTGTCGGTGTCCTTGTCCTTGTCCGTGTCGGCGTCGGCGTCGGCCTTCATGAAATCCGGCAGCGCGTCGTCGCCGGTTGCGGCCGCTTCGTCCTGATCGTCGAGCCCGTAGACACGGCCGGTGAACTTGGTGGGAATCGGTCCCCGCGGTCCGCGTTCCTTGGCGGCGAAGCCGGCCTTCGGGCCCTTCTTGCCCTTGGGCGGCGCCGGCGGACCGAAGTTGCGGGCGCGGGCGATGGCGGCCTCGGTCAGCGGCGGGTCGCCGGGGTTCTGCCGGAAACCGCCGGTGCGCGGCGCGTAACCGCCCTCACCGGCTGGCCGTGGCGTGAACCCGCCGGGGCGCGGCGTGAAGCCGGTGCCACCGGGCCGCGGCGCGCCGTAGCCTCCGGGACGAGGCGGGCCACTGGGACCGCGATCGTCGCGGGCCCGGGCTTCGCTGACCGCGAGGGGACGGCCCATGAAGAGCTGCCCGTCGAAGCGCTTGACGGCCTCTTCCGCCAGCGGGCGCTCACCGTACTCGACGAAGGCGAAGCCGCGCGCGCGGCCCGTCTCGCGATCGAGGGGACGCACGATCTGCGTCGGTGGGCCCACCTGCGCGAAGTGCGCGCGGATGTCGTCTTCGGTGGCGTTGTAGGGGAGGTTTCCGATGAACAGGCGAACGGCTGGCACGTCTGGTTACTCTTGAGGTTCCGGTGGGCGACTCACTGGATGGAGCGACGCGATGTCTCCGCGTGGGGACCGAGGCGACAAGTGGTGGCGGTTGGGAGGCGTCAAACCCGTGGGATTCGGCCGAGCATAACAGGAAGGCCGCAGGTCTGCAAACGGACGGGCTCGTTCAGGGGTCAGCCCGCCGGGGGAGTCTTGAGGTCCGCCAGCAGGCCTTCGAGGGCCTCGATCCGCTGGCGAAGCATGTCGCGCTGCGCCGGCCGGCAGGCCGCCTGCAGCTGCGCCGCCGTGTCGGCCAGGGCGAGGGCCACCGATTCGGCGCGCTCGTGGCGCTCCTGCTCGGCCGGCGTCCGCGCCGGCCCCGGCGCCGGTCGCGCCTCCCGGTCCTGCTGCTGTGATTCGATGGCCTTGCTCTCCCAGCCGCGCGCCATGACGGCAGGATAGCAGGCCGGACGGGTGTTGCGCCGGCCCCGTGCCGGCTCGTAGACTGCCAGCGTCCTTCGCGGCCTGCCGCCGTCGAATCGCACGCGCCGCCTGAAGCCTGCCATGTCCCACGCGATTCGCTTCGTCACCGTCGTCCCGCCGCGTGGGCCCCTGCTCACCTTCGCCGAGCGCGTCGGGGGCGCGTGAGCGACACGCCGGGGCGCGCCGTCCGGGTGTCCGGTGACGAGGCTCGCCGCCTGATGGCGGCGGGCACTCTCACGATCGTCGACGTGCGGACACCGCGCGAGTTCGTCACGCTCGGCCATCTGCCTGGCGCGCGGCTGCTGCCGGTGGATCTCATGGCCGCCGGCCCCGCGGTGCTGCCCGACAGCGGCCCGATCCTCGTCTGCTGCGAGCACGGCGTGCGCAGCGCCCGGGCCGCTCATCTGCTCGTGGCGGCCGGTCTGGGCCCGGTCTACGACCTGGCCGATGGCATGGCGGAGTGGGACGGGGCGCGGGAGTTCGGCGACGCCCCGGTGGACGGGCCGGCCGGCTGGGTGATCGAGAACGCCGACCTGCTGTCGCCAGGCATGCGCGTGCTGGATGTGGCGGCCGGGCGCGGACGCCACGCTCTGCTCTTCGCGGCGGCCGGCTGGCCGGTCACCGCCATCGACCGCGACGAGGCCAGGATGACCGCGCTGCAGGCGGTGGCGGACCGCCTTGGCTGGCCGGTCACGACGGTGGTCCGCGATCTCGAGACCGGCCAAGTCGACCTCGGCGACGCGGCCTTCGACCTCGTGATCGTCACGAACTATCTGCACCGCCCGCTGATGCCGTCCCTCACGCGGGCCGTGGCGCCGGGCGGCCTGCTTTTCTACGAGACCTTCACGACGGCGCAGGCGGCGCGCGGCCGGCCGAGCAACCCGGCCTTCCTGCTCGCGTCGGGGGAACTGCCGCGGCTGGTGGCGCCGCTCGTCGTCGAGCGGCAGCGCGAAGGGGACGTGGACGGCCGGATGGTGGCGTCGGTCGTGGCCCGCAAGCCTAGGACGACGGGGCAGGCGTGAAGCTGGCGGCCGCTTCGCGCCAGGCGCGTGCGATCCGTGCCGGCTGGACGCCGGAGTGCGAGCTGTGCCACACCGCCGCGCCGGCCGCGACCACGAACACCTGTGGCGATTCGTGCCTGACGGCCAGCCGATCGGCCACGGCGTTCGACAGTGCGCGCTGCTGCTGCACGACGATCTCGTGCACGGGCACCGGCACCTCGCCCTCGGCGATCAGTTCGCGCGCCATCAGGCTGACGCCGCAGGACTGGCTATGCTTGAAGAGGATGACCGGTTCGACCTGGGACGCGCTCCACACGGCATCGAGGTCGCTGGCGGACGTGACGGCTCGAAATTCACTCACGTTCCAATTCTATCGTGTGCTCATCGTCGTCGTGGCGTCGGCACTGGCTGCCGCGCATCCCGCCGCGGCGCAGCCCCCGCTGGTGCGCGGTGCCACGGAGTGGTCGGCCTCGGCCAGCGCGGCCCGCGGCATCGCCTTCCTGCAGGCCGATGGCGGCGAACGCTACCTGTCCACGCAGCTCGCCTGGGGCCGGGTGCTCACCGATCTGCGCGGACCGTCGTGGCTGCGGGGCCGCTTCGAGTGGTCGGTGGAAGTGGTGCCGGTGTTCAGCGAGTGGTCGGCCGGTAAGGCGCGGGGCGTCGGCCTCTCGCCGCTCGCCTGGCGCTGGAACTTCGTGCCGCGCGGCCGCCTGGCCCCCTTCGCCGAGGTCGGCGGCGGCGCTCTGTGGACCTCGGCGCCGATTCCACTGACCACGACCGGCAGCAACTTCACGGCCCACGCCGGCGTCGGCGTGCGCGTCCTCGGGCACGAGGGACACGGCCTCGTGCTCGGCTATCGACTGCATCACATCTCGAACGGCAATCGTCTGATCCGCAATCCCGGGGTCAACGCGCACATGTTCACCGTCGGGTGGACGCGGATGAGGCGGCCGTAGTCATGCAGCTCGGCCTGCCGCTCTTCGCCGAGCCCGCTGCGGCCGCCGCTGAGACGGCGCCGGCCGAGGCGCCACCGCCGTCCGCGCTGCCGCCGCCGGCCGCGCCCGCGCCGCCGCCCGCGATCGTCTACGTGCGGCGCCGCGGCACGCGCCGCTACATCCTGCGTGTGCTCGACGACGGCACGCTGCGCGTCACCGTGCCGTGGTGGGGCAGCAAGCGGGACGCGCGCCAGTTCGTCGACGTCGCAACAGGCATGGATCGCACGCCAGCGGGCGCGACGTCAGGACCGCGCCGTGGCGCGCTGGACGATCGGAGCGGCGGTCCTCGTCGATGGCCGGCCGGTCGAGTTGGTCGACGGCGGCCACGGCCGCGTGCACCTCGACGGCGCCGTCGTGGCGGTGGCATCAGCGGACGCGCGCGCGCTCAAGGCCGCCGTGCAGGCGTGGCTGCGGGCCCGCGCGGTGGCGTCGCTGCCGGGGGAGCTGCTGGCGCTCGCCGAGCGGCACGGCATCGAGGTGACGCGCGTGTCGATTCGCGATCAGGCCTCGCGCTGGGGCTCGTGCTCGCGTCGTGGCACCATCTCGCTCAACTGGCGGCTGGTGCAGACGCCGCCCTCCGTCCGCGAGTACGTGCTGCTGCACGAGCTGATGCATCGGCGCGAGATGAACCACTCGGCGCGCTTCTGGCGCCACGTGGCGGCGGCGTGCCCGCACTATGTCGAGGCGCGGCGGTGGCTGCGGGTCGACGGCGCGCAGTTGTTCGACTGAGGGACCCGCGCGGGTGCCCCGCGGCGGGTCGGGAGACCGTTGGTGCCGGCGGAGGGAATCGAACCCACACGCCCTTTAGGGGCACAGGATTTTGAGTCCCGCGCGTCTGCCAGTTCCGCCACGCCGGCACGTGGAACGCCAAGTTTACTACGAGCGCGCGGCGTTCACTCGGGCCGCCAGACGAGCGCGACCAGGCGGACCTGCACGCCGCCGCGGCGGGGCTTGACGACGACCGTCTCGAAGTCTTCGCGGCCGGCGCTCCACTCGGCCTGCAGCGCCTGCAGCTCGCCCTCCAGCGTCTCGGCCAGCGCCTGCCGCTGCGCGACGAGCGCCGCCTCGTTCTCCCTGGCGCGTTCGACGTCCTGGGCTTCGCGGCCGACGCGGGTCACGCCGCGCGCCGCCGTGGCCACCCTTCCGGCGTTGGTGGCGCTCACCACCTTGCGGCCGAACAGGGCGCCGAGCAGGGAGGCCCCGACCGAGACGGCGGTCGTGAACTTCGAGTCGGTGGCCTGTTGTTCTTCCTTGCGGATGGCGGCGCCGGCCTTGCGGATGCGCTCGTCCAGAGTCGCCAGCTTCGGCGCGTGCTTCGCGCGCAGGCGGGCGAGCGCTTCGTCGCGGGCTTCGCGGGCGGCGTGGGCGACGCGGGCGCGGAAGGTCCCCTCGGTCTCGCCGGGCTGCGAGAGGAGACCGGTCTTGCCCGAGCGCAGGAGTTCGACGGACTGCGAGCGCGCCGCCCACGACGAGAACGCCTTGGTCCAGGCGGCGTAGCTCTTGGCGGCGGCGGCCACCTGCGGCAACGGCGCGAACGTGCCGCCGGCCTGCGGTTCGCGCGCCAGGTCATCGAGCGTGAAGTCGGCCGGCTCGGCGTCCTCCCAGTCGGCCGCCACGGCGCCGCCTGTGAGCGGCGTCCACACGACGATGTCGGTCGTCTCGTCGAGCCCGAGCCTGGCGTCGCTGTAGGTGAGGCGCGCGCCGCCGACCAGCATCGGGATCCACGCACCGCCGGTGCCCGGGGCGAAGAACTGCGGGACGTCGGGCGGCACGATCGGTCGGGACGCGACCGGCGCGGCCGCCGCCGCCGAGGCGGGCGCCGGCGTGGCTGGCGCTGACGCCGCCGCGGCCGGCGCCGCTGTCGGCCCGGACGAGGCGCGCGCGGCGGTCGCCGCCGCGTCCTGCGGTGCCATCAGCGCGCGAATCTCGTCGCGGCCCATGGGCCCGCGCAGGTACGAGAGCGCCCAGCGCGACTGCATCACGATCGGCGCGGCGTCGTGCACGTTGTGCAGCAGGAAGACGCGCTTGTCGAGGCCCGAGAGCAGGGTGTCGAGTCCCTGGCGGTCGAAGCCCTGGCCGGACCCGGCGGCCACGCCTTCGAGGCCGTCGAGCACGCGCGCCTTGTCGCGCTCGGTCTGCAGGCGGCCGAGGAACCACGTGCCGGCGTTCGACAGCGCCTTGTAGTCGAGGTCGACCGGGTTCTGCGTCGACAGCACGCAGCCGAGGCCGTAGGCGCGCGCCTGCTTGAGCAGTGTCAGCAGCGGCACCTTGCTCGGCGGATTGGCGGTCGGCGGCAGGAAGCCGAACAGCTCGTCCATGTAGAGGACGGCGCGCAGCGAGGTCGTGCCGCGCTGCGCGCGCATCCACGCGATCACCTGTTCGAGCAGCAGGGCGACGACGAACATCCGCTCGGCGTCGCCGAGGTGGGCGATCGACACGACGGCGATGCGGGGCGTGCCGGCCGGCGTGTAGAGCAGGCGCGCGACGTCGAGCGGCTCGCCCTCCATCCAGGTGGCGAAGCCCGGCGCCGCCAGCACGTTGTTCAGCTTCATCGCGAGCGTGAACCGATCGGCGGCGGGGTAGAAGGCTTCCAGTTCGAGGACGCCGATCGTGGTCATCGGCGGCGCCTGGACCTCGGCGATGAGGGCGGCCAGGTCGAGCGTCCGGCCGGCGCGCCACGCCTCGAGCAGCAGCGTCGCGACGAGCACGTGCTCGCGGCTCCTCGCGTCCGCCCCGACGCCGGCCAGGGCCAGCACGCCGGTGGCGACCGACTGCACGCGGGCGGCGAGGAGCTCCGGCTCGTCGAGGATGGCGGCGGGCGGCGGACGGAAGGTGTCGAGCATCGAGAGCGGCCGCCCGGCGCGGCTGCCAGGCGTGTAGACGGCGACCTCAGCGGCGGCGCGGAGGCGGGCGATGCGCGCGCCGTCCTGGTCCCAGGCCGCCAGGCCGTTCTTCCAGCGCGCCGCCTCCTTCGCCGCGAACGCCTCGGGGGTGAGCTCCTGGGCGCGGGCCTCGTCGGGGTTGATCCAGGGCTGGAACTCCTCGGCCGAGAGCCCTGGGAACGTCAGCATCAGGTTCGCCAGGTCGCCCTTCGGATCGATGGCCAGCACCGGCAGCCCGTCGATAGCGGCCTCTTCGATGAGGGCGATGCCGAGGCCGGTCTTGCCGCTGCCCGTCATGCCGATGCAGACGGCGTGCGTCAGCAGGTCCGAGGAGTCGTAGAGCACGGCCTCGGTGGTTGGCCGCCGCGTGGCCGCGTCGTAGCGGCGTCCCAGGTAGAAGAGGCCGAGCTGCTCGTAGTCCATCGTGGCGGCCATTGTAGGCGCGACCTCAGACGTCCAGGCCGATCGATCGCATCAGCGCCAGCGCGTTGCTCGTGCCGACGACGCCGTCGCGCAGCTGGTAGTCGAAGCGCAGCGCGCCGTCCTCGAAGTGGTCGACGAAGTGCATGTTGCGGGCGCGCGGCCCGAGGGTGTCGGCGAACGCGGTGAGGGCCAGGTCGTGCGTGGTGGCCATGCCGATCGCGCCGAGGTCGACGAGGCCGCGGAGAACCCCGGCCGCCCCCTGCTGGCGATCGTGGGAGTTGGTGCCGGCCAGCAACTCGTCGATGAGGAACAGCGTCCCGGCGCCGCCGGATTGGCGCGCCAGGTCCACGATCTGCCGCAGTTTGGTGATCTCGGCGTAGAACCGCGAGTGTCCCGACTGCAGCGAGTCCTGCACGCGCAGCGTGCCGGCCGGCACGAGCGGCGTGAGGGCGAAGCGGCGCGCGCAGACTGGCGCGCCGGCCTGTGCCAGCACCACGTTCGCGCCGATGGCGCGCAGGTAGGTGCTCTTGCCGGACATGTTCGAGCCGCTGATGATGACGAGGTGCGGCGCGGCGCCGCCGAGTGCGACGTCGTTGCCGACGGCCGTGGCGGCAGGCAGCAGCGGATGGGCGACGACGCTGGCGTCGAGGGCCGGCGGGCCGGCCGTGAGCGTGGGATAGACGGCGTCGGGATGCTCCGCCGCGAAGGTCGCGAGCGCGGCCAGGGCTTCGAGATCGCCGAGGGCCTCGAACCAGTCCGCCACGTGATGACCGACGCGCGCCCGCCAGCGGTCGATCGCCCAGGCCAGGTGCGTGGCCCAGAAGAGCAGCACCGACAGCGGTCCGAAGATCTGGTTCTGCCGCGAGGTCAGCAGGTCGACGAGCCGCGACAGCCGGCGGATCTCGAGCGAGGCCGGGGCGCCGCTGGCCGCCAGCCGCGCCTGCAGCGCGGCCAGACGCGGGCTGGCGAAGGTCTCCTGTTCGACTCGGGCGACGAGCGCCGTCGCCAGGCGAA
Organism: uncultured Acidobacteriota bacterium; assembly: GCA_963807405.1. Classification (GTDB taxonomy): domain Bacteria; phylum Acidobacteriota; class Vicinamibacteria; order Vicinamibacterales; family UBA2999; genus CADEFD01. The sequence goes on from CAWEBU010000006.1 coordinate 421,244, forward strand.
GATCGTGCACGCGCGATTCGACGTCGCGAATGGCGCCGAGCACGCGGCGGCGCAGCGACCAGCCCACCACGGCTTGCGCGGTCAGCGCGGCGGTCAGCCAGTCGGGCGGTGTGCCGGTGCGTATCCAGACGCCGAGCGCGGCCAGGGTTGCCAGCGACAGCGCCACCAGCGCCACCGGCGCCCACATGGGCGGCGCCCGGCGAGCACTGACGGCCCAGGCCGCGACCGCGGCGGTAGTGGCCGTGCCGCGCACGTCGGGCCCGAACACGGCGAGGTCCTCGCGGAAGGCGTCGCGGGTGGCCAGGTCGCGCACGGCCTCCTGGCGCACGGCGACCTCGTCCGGCCCGGCCGGGGCCAGGAGCCAGGCCGCCAGCGTCCGTTCGCCGGCGTCGGTCCGCGCCGTCGACATCAGGTCGAAGAGGCTGCCAGGACCGAACAGATCGAGATCCTCGGCGTAGGGGTGCCCGGCCGGTTGCTGCGTCGTGGCCGGTCGTGCCCAGGCCGTGCCAGCGCTCCTCGAGGCGCGCCAGCGCGCGCTCGACGGTCCCCAGGCGGCGCTGCAGCAGTCGACGGCGGTCGACGAGGCGCGCGTGGGCGACGGCGGTCACGGCAAAGGCGAGTGCCGGCACGAGCAGCCACCAGCCCGACCAGCGCGCCGCCGCGAAGGCGCCGATGCCGAGCCCGAGCGCGGCGAAGGCGAGGACCAGGCGCGCCGCGGCGAACCGGGCGTCGGCCCGGTCGCAGGCGGCCAGTTCCGCCGTCAACAGCCGCCGCCGCTCGAGGCCGGCGGCGGTTACGGCCGGACGATTCCGTCGGCCGTCCACAGATACAACGTGCGGCGGTGGTTGCCGCTGTCGGTGAAGGTGTCGACCTTCTCGGGCGTCCAGTCGCCGAAGCCGAAGTTGTGCGCCACGATCCGGGTTCCCGGTTTGAGGGCACGGGTCAGCATCGGGCGGAGCTTCAGATTCGAGGAGGTGAGCAGGTAGGTCGTGACGACCGTGGCGCTCGAGACATCGGTGGTCAGGGCGTTCTCGAGCTTGAACGTCACGAGCTTCGACACCCCTTCCTTGCGGGCGTTGGCGTTGGCCTCGGCGATCCGCTGCGGGTCGATGTCCACGCCGATGCCGCGCGCGCCGTAGACGCGGGCGGCGGTGATCGGGATGCGGCCATCGCCGCACCCGAGGTCGATGACGACATCTTTCCTCGTGACCTTGGCCAGCACCAGCATGCGATCGACGACGTCCTGCGGGGTGGGGACGTAGGGCGCCAGGTTCGGGGCATCGAGCCGTTTTGGCGCCTGCGGAGGCTGCCCGGCAGCCAGCCCGACCGTAGCCGCGAGGAGGACGAATGCGAGGTGACGCCGGCCCATCGCTCAAGGATACAGACAATCCCGGGCCCCGGTACGACCCGTCACCGGCGCGGTAACCCGTGCCTGGCGCACGGTTTAGGGGGGACCGCCGGGTGCAATGCCGCGCAGCGGAAATCCTCAGAATTCAGGCGTTTTTCGTGAACTTTGGCCCTCAGGTCGGCTATAATGAAGAGGCTTTCGAGGGCAACTTCCCGCCCTTATTGGACCTACCAAAACCTGGAACGGGGGCCACGTGTCATTCTCGGTCGGCGACAAGGTCATCTACCCCAATCACGGGCTCGGTGTCGTGGAAAAGGTCGAAGAAAAGACCATCCTCGGCACCACCTGCGGCTTCTTCCATCTTCGCATTCTGTCCAACGACACGACCGTGCTCGTGCCGGTGGCCAACGTCGACAACGTGGGCCTGCGCCGCGCCATCGACGACGACGAAGTGGAACGCCTGTTCGGCAAGCTGGGCGACGGCAAGATCGACAACCACGCGAACTGGAAAGGGCGCTTCAAGGACAACTCCGACAAGATGCGGAGCGGCTCGATCGCCGACATGGCGGACGTGCTGAAGAGTCTCACCTTTCTGGCCAAGTCCAAGAGCCTGTCGTTCCGTGAGAAGCGCATGCTCGATCGCGCCAAGTCCCTCATCGTCTCCGAGGTGTCGGAGGTGATGCGAGTGACGCCGCTCGATATCGAGACGCGCGTTGAGAAGGCACTCGAGCAGTGCTTCACCGTCAAGGCGCGCAATGCGCAGCGCGCCGAGGCGCGAGCCAAGGCAGCGCCCGTGAAGGCGGTGCCGGTCAAGGCCGCGGCGCCCGTGCGGGCGGCGGCGGCAGCGGCCGCTCCGATGGCGGCCAAGGCGCGCCAGGCGCGGGCCTCGTAACGCCGCGTCTCTCGATCTAGAATGCCCGGCCGGACCATGTCCGCGCCGGGCATTCGTGTCTCTGACGTCGGTGAGCATCCTCTTTCCCGTGAGCATCCTGTGATGGAGACGGCCATCGCGGCCGTGCGGTCCCTGTCGGCCTACGTCGTCACGGCGCTGTACGTGCTGGCAGTCGGGCCCCCCGGCCTGCTGGTCGCGATTCCCTTCAAGTGGAAGGACCTGCTCTACGTGCTCGGCCACGGCGGGGTGGCGATCGCGCTCGGCATCGCCGGCATCCGCCACCGCGTGGCCGGCCGCGGGCACATTCCGCACGGCCGCGCCGTGGTCTTCTGCGCGAACCATCAAAGCAACATCGACCCGCCGGTGCTCTACCGCGCCCTGCATCCGCGCCTGCACATCCTCTTCAAGGCGGAGTTGCGCAAGCTGCCGATTCTCGGGCTGGTCATGGAGACGGGCGGGTTCGTGGCGGTCGACCGCCGCAGCCGCGACGAAGCGCTGGCCTCGATCGACGTGGCCGCCGAGTCGCTGCGCCGTGGCAACTCGTTCCTCATCTTCCCCGAAGGCACGCGCAGCAAGACCGATCAGCTCTTGCCCTTCAAGAAGGGCGGCTTCATCATGGCCATCAAGGCCGGCGTGCCGATCGTGCCGGTGGCGATCACCGGCGGCCGGGCGGCGATGCAGCGGGGCAGCACGATCGTGCGGCCGGTGGTGGCGTCGGTGCGGATCGGCGCGCCGATCGAGACGGCCGGGCGCACGCTGGCCGATCGCGACCAGATCATCGACGAGGTGCGGGCGGCGATAACGACGTTGATGGCGCAGGGGCCGGTCACGGCCGCCGAGCGCTAGCGGGGGACGGCCCGTGGAATTGCTCGTCACAGCCGGGCGCACGCTGGGGTTCTCGCTGGCCGCCGGTGTCAACCTGTACGCCACGGTGGCCATGCTCGGCCTGGCCACGCGCTGGGACCTGGTGGAGCTGCCGCCGCAGTTCGCCGTCTTCGACAACGCCTGGATCATCGGCGCCGCACTCGCGCTCTACGCGGTCGAGTTCGTGGCCGACAAGGTGCCATGGGTGGATACGTTGTGGGACACCGTGCACACCCTGGTGCGTCCACTCGGCGGCGCCCTGGTCGCAGTGGCGACGCTGGGGGAGGCCTCGCCGTGGATGATGGGCCTCGTCGCCGTCGTCGGCGGCACGATTGCCGCCGGCGGCCACGTCACGAAGGCCGGGACCCGGGCCGCCGTCAACCTGAGCCCGGAGCCGTTCACCAACTGGGGCCTCAGCCTGGCCGGTGATGTGTTCGTCCTCGGCCTGGGCGCCCTGGCCATGGCGTATCCGGTGGCGGCGCTCGTCGTCACGCTCGTCTGTCTGATTGCGATCGTGTGGCTGCTGCGCTGGCTCGTGGGTTGGATTCGACGTGCCGCGTCGCCGTCGACGCCCGTGGCGCGGCCGGTGCACTGAGAGTCATTTCCATGCCGGGCGTCACCCCCCGCGCGATCGCCGCTTCTCTGATCGCAGCCCTGGCGTTCGCCGCCGGGGCGGCCGGTGTGGCGCAGGAGCCGCGCTTCCGCGGCGGCGCCAATCTGGTCCGTCTCGACGTCTATGTGTCGGCCAATGGCGAGGCGGTCACCGATCTGACGGCTGACGACTTCGAGGTGCTCGAAGACAACGCGCCGCAGGTGGTCTCGTCGTTCGAGTTCGTGCCGGCGCGGGCGGCCGGCGCGCAGACGCCACCGGTCGAGTCGAACACGGTGGGCGAGATGCGGGCGCGGGCGGCCGAGGCCGACGCCCGCGCCTTCGTGCTCTTCCTCGACACCCTGCACGTACAGGTCGAGGGCTCCTACCGTGCGGCCAATCCCGTCGCCACCATGCTCGACCGTGTCATCGGCCCCGACGACCTCCTGGGCGTGATGACGCCGGAGATGGCACCGCGCAACATGACGTTCTCGCCGCGCACCGAGCCGGTCGGAGACATGCTGCGCACCGGGTGGAACTGGGGCCAGCGCGGCGCCGCCCAGCCGGCTGATTCGCGCGAGGCAGATCTGCGCCAGTGCTATCCCGACAGCGGCCCGTCGGCCGGCATCGCCGCGGCGGTCATCGCACGGCGACGTGAGCAGACCGTGCTCCGCGTCCTCGGCGATCTCGTCGATCACCTGGAGGGACTGCGTGACGAACGCACCTTCGTGCTGGTGCTCAGCGAAGGCTGGACGCTGCCCCGTGCCGATGAGCGCCTGGCCGCGCCGCTCGGCAACGCGGCGCCACCCGGCCGGCCCGATCCGCTCGGCGTCGTCGATGGCACGCTGACGGCCGGCGGCCCCGGCGCCTCGCCGATGGCGCGCTGCGAGCGCGAGCGATCGCTGGTCGCCCTCTCGGACCTGGCGATGGAGTTCGAGCGTCTCGTGCAGCGCGCCAACCGCGCCAACGTCAGCTTCTATCCGATCGATCCGCGCGGCCTGGTGGTGTTCGACGAGCCCATCGGGCCCGGCCGCCCCGCGTCGCCGGCCGTCGACCGGGCGCGCCTGGCCGCGCGTCAGGAGGCGATGCGTGCGCTGGCCGATCAGACCGACGGCACCGCCGTGCTCGACGCCAACATCGAGCAGGCCCTGCCGCGGCTCCTGACCGACGTCGGCTCGTACTACCTGCTCGGCTACGTCTCGACCAATGCGAAGCTCGATGGCCGCTACCGCCGGCTCACCGTGCGCGTGCACCGGCCCGGGACCGTCATTCGGGCACGGCCCGGCTACCTGGCGCCCTCAGCCGCCGACCTGGCGGCGGCGCAGGCGGAGAGGACCGGCAGCCGGGCGTCCGCCGCGCCCTCTTCGGTGGGCGACGCGCTGTCGCGCCTGCCGGTCGGCCGCCGGCCGGCCGCGGTGCATCTGCACGCGGCCGGGGCGCCCGGACGCCTGGCCGTGACGGTGGAAGTCGATCGCTCGGCCGCCGCGCAACCCGAGTGGGCGGACGGCGGCCGGGTCGTGGTGGCCGTCGAACCCGCCGACGGCGTGTCGGGCTCGCGTTCGGCGGTCAGCGCGGTGCTGCCCTCGGGCACCCGCGTGCAGCGTCTCGACGTGCCTGGCGACGACGAGCCACGGCTGGCGGCCGGCCGCTACCGGGTCCGCGTCGAGGCCCTGGCGGAGGATGGCCGTGCGCCGGTCGTCGTCTCGATCATCGCCGACGTGCCGGGCTCCGGCGGCCTCCTCGGCTCGGCCTTGCTCATGTCGCGGCGCGGCCCGGCAACCGCGCGGGCGTTCGTGGCGACGGCGGATGCGCGCTTCCGTCGCACCGAACGGCTGCGCGCCGAGGTCGCGTTGATCGATCGGGCCGCTGTCGTCAGCGGGCGGTTACTCAACCGTCAGGGACAACCCATGCGGGTGCCGGTGACGACGAGCGAGCGTCCCGGGAGGGATGGCCAGTTACCGGCCGTGGTCGCCGAGGTCACGCTGGCGCCGCTCGCCGCCGGCGAGTACGTGCTCGAAGTGACGGCCGTCAAAGGTGACCGCACCGAAAGGCGCGACTACGCCATTCGTCTCGTGCCCTGACGCCGGGCGTCACGCTCACTCGAGACGGCGCTGGCCGGCGCGGGCGAGAATCACGGCGAGGGTCAGGAACAGCGCGGCTCCGAACAGATGGCCGGCGGCGCCTTCCGCGCGCAGGAACGGCAGGGCATTGCCAACCGACTGCAGCGCCGCCAGGATGCCGTAGCCCTGCTGTTCGAGGCCGACCAGCACCGCGAACAGGATGCCGGCGAGCGAGCCGCCGGCAATCAGGCCCGAGCTGAACAGCGTGCCGGAGCTGATGTCGGAATCCTGGGTGACGCCGGTCTTGCGCTCCACGTACCAGCGCACCAGGCCGCCGGCGAAGATCGGCGCGGTCGTGGCGATCGGCAGGTAGGCGCCGACGGCGAACGACAGCGAGTGGATGCCGCACAGCTCGAGCGTGAGCGAGATGAAGACGCCGACCAGGACGAGGCCCCAGGGCAGGTTCTGCGACAGCAGTCCCTTGATGAGCGTGGCCATCAGCGTGGCCTGCGGCGCCGCCACCGCCGCCGAGCCGATGCCGAACACCTGGTGCATGTAGAGCACCGTCCAGCCGATCACGAAGGCCGACGTGATGACGCCGATGGCCAGACCCATCTGCTGATAGAAGGGCGTCGCCCCGACGATGTAGCCGGTCTTCAGATCCTGCGAGGTGTTGCCGGCGTTGGCCGCCGCGATACAGACGATGGCCCCGACGGCGAGCGCCACCGGAGCGTAGACGTCGCCGGTCCAGCCGAGCGCCACGAAGATGACGCACGTGATGATCAGCGTGGCGATCGTCATGCCCGAGATCGGATTCGACGACGAGCCGATGAGGCCCGTGATGCGCGACGACACCGTGGCGAAGAAGAAGCCGAAGAGCACGATCAGGATCGAGACGAGCACGTTGCCCTGCGTCGGCAGTCCGGGCATCACGGCGAGGAACACCGCGAGCAGCAGCGACCCGCCGAGCACGACGGTGATCGGGACGTCGCGTTCCGTGCGCAGGCTGGCCGCGCCGCCGGCGGCGCCGAAGCCCTTGAGCCCCTCACGCGCCGACGCGATGATGGTCGGCAGCGTGCGCGCCAGCGTGATGAGGCCGGCGGCGAGCACCGCGCCGGCGCCGATGTAGCGGATGTAGGCGCTCCAGATCTGCCCCGGGCTCATCTCCGAGATGAGGAAGGGCAGCCCGGTGGCCGGGTTGTTGGCCAGGTCCGGCCGGATCGGGGCAAACGGCGTCGGGATGGCCGCGCCGAGCAGCGACAGCAGCGGCAGCAGCACCAGCCAGGACAGCACGCCGCCGGCGAACATGGTGCCGGCGATGCGCGGTCCAATCACGTAGCCGACGCCCAGATACTCGGGAGAGATGTCGACGTTGAGCGTGGCGTTCGGGAACTGACTCGCGCGCGGCATCGAGTAGCCGACTTCGGCGAGGAACAGGTTGAAGGTGCCGGACAGGGACTTCCACAAGGCGCCGACGCCGAGTCCCGAGAACACCAGGCCGGCCAGCTTGCCGCCGCGCTCGCCCGCCACCAGCACCTCGGCACAGGCCGTGCCTTCCGGATAGGGCAGCACGCCGTGTTCCTTGACGATCAGGGCGCGCCGGAGCGGCACCATCATCAGCACGCCGAGGATGCCGCCGGCGAACGCCAGCATCGTGATCTGCGTGTAGTTGAAGTACTTCGGGCCCTCCGGGACGAGGAAGATGAGCGCCGGAATCGTGAAGACCACGCCCCCGGCCACCGACTCGCCGGCCGAGCCGATGGTCTGCACGATGTTGTTCTCGAGGATGGTCGACCCCCCGAACCGCTTGAGCACCGAGATGGCGAGCACCGCGATGGGAATCGAGGCTGACACCGTGAGGCCGGCACGTAAGCCGAGATAGACGGTGGACGCGCCGAAGAGGAGGCCGAACAGCACGCCGAGAATGATGGCCTTGGCGGTGAACTCCGCCATCGATTGCGTGTGTGGCACGAAAGGCGTGAACGTGCGCGGCGCGGCGGCGGCGCCCGTCGCGGGCGTCGTGGGGGTGTGAGCCATAGGGCGGGATGGTAACGCAGGACCGGTAGCGCCGCGTGGCGAGGCTTTACCGGCATCGACCCTTTGCCGTATTCTGGCGAAGCTTGTGAACGCACCGAACAAGCGGAAGGCTGCCGCCGAGCAGGTGTCGGAACTCACGACAGGCCGCCTCTCCGTCTATCTCCGCTGCCTCAACCAACTCGAAGCCGACGGGGTCGAGACGATCTCGTCCCAGACGCTGGCCGAGCGTTTTCATTTGAACGCCGCCCAGATCCGCAAGGACCTGGCCTACTTCGGCGAGTTCGGCGTGCGCGGGGTCGGCTACTACGTCAAGGATCTGAAGCTGCACCTGCGGCAGATCCTCGGCCTCGACCGCAAGCTGAAGGTCGCCGTCATGGGCGCCGGCAACCTCGGGATGGCCCTGGCCGACTACCCGGGGTTCCGCCGCGAGGGCTTCGAGATCGTCGCCATGTTCGACAGCGCCGATGCGAAGATCGGCGACCACTCGCGCGGTGGGGTGCCGATTCACGACATCCGCGAGATCCGCAAGGTGCTGCGCAAGGAGCGGGTGGACATCGTGGTGCTGGCCGTGCCGGCCGAGTCCGCCCAGCATGTGCTCGATCAGGTCGCCGGCAGCGGCGTCAAGGCCGTGCTCAACTTCTCGCCCGGTTCGTTGCTCGTGCCCGACGGCATCAAGATCAAGAGCGTCGACCTCACGGTCTCGCTCGAAAGTTTGTCGTTCTTCCTGGCCCAGGGTGATCCCACGCCCTGACTGTCGACTCCCGAGGAGGGCGCATGCCCAGACCCGCGCGACTGACCCATGCCGATGCCGACGGCCGCCTGCGGATGGTCGACGTCGGTGCCAAGAACGCGACCGAGCGCGAGGCGGTGGCGTCGGGCCACGTGACCCTGGCGCCGGCCACCCGCCGCGCCCTCGCCAGCGGGCGTCTGAAGAAGGGCGATCCGCTGCAGGCCGCCCGCCTGGCCGGTGTGATGGCCGCCAAGCGCACCTCGGATCTCATTCCGCTCTGCCATCCGCTGGTGCTGACCGGCATCGACGTCGAGCTGACGCCGACCCGGCGGGGCATCGCCATCCGGGCCGCCGTGCGCACCACGGGACAGACCGGCGTCGAGATGGAGGCGCTGACGGCCGTGTCGGTGGCGGCGTTGACCGTCTACGACATGCTCAAGGCGATCGACCACGGGATGGTGATCGAGGACGTGCAGCTCGACGAGAAGCGCGGCGGCCGCTCGGGGCACTACCGTCGCGCCCGGCCGGCGCCGCGGAGTCCTCGGCGGTGACGATCCTGGTGTCGATCCAGCAGCCGGTGGCGGCCTGGCAGATTCCGGAGGCCGCCGTCGCCCGGCTGGCCGCCCGCTGCCCGCAGCACACGATCGACTACGCCACGACGCCGGAGGCCCGGCGCGACGGGCTGAGCACCTGTGACGTGGCCTTCACCTGGGTCATGACGGCCGCGGAAGCGGCCACGGCGCCGCGTCTGGCGTGGGTGCACTCGTCGGCGGTCGCCGTCGGCACCCTGTGCCTGCCCGAGCTGGCCGCCCGCGGCATCGTCGTGTCCAACTCGCGGCAGGTGCAGTCGACGCCGATTGCCGAGCACGTCTTCGCGTCGCTGCTGGCGCTCACCCGGCAGCTGCCGCTGGCGTTCGCGCGGCAGCGCGAGGCGTGCTGGTCCCAGAACGAGTTCGCCGGGCCGCACCTGCCGACGGTGCTGCGGGGGCAGTGCCTGGGCGTCATCGGGCTCGGCTCGATCGGCAGCGAGGTCGCCCGTCTCGGCGCCGCCTTCGGCATGCGCGTGGTGGGCGTGCGGCGCCACGCCGCGCTCGGCGCGCCGGCCGGTGTCGACCAGGTCTGGGGTGTCGAGGACCTCGACCAGTTGCTGGCGGCTGCCGACGTCGTGGTCGTGGCGGCGCCCCTGACCGCCGAGACCGACGCGTTGCTCGACCGTCCGCGTCTGGCGCGGATGCGCCCGGGAGCCCGCCTCGTCAACGTGGCGCGCGGTCCGCTGGTCGACAGCGACGCGGTCGCCGAGGCGCTCACGGCCGGCCATCTCGCCGGCGCCGCGCTCGACGTGTTCCACGAGGAGCCGCTGCCAGCGGCGCACCCGCTGTGGCGGGCGCCGAACGTCATCATCACGCCGCACACCTCCGGCTTCCGTCCCGATCACTGGATGGACGTCGTCGATCTGTTCGTCGAGAACATCGGCCGCTTCGACGCGGGACTGCCGGTCCAGTGGCAGGTCGACGCCGCGCGTGGCTACTGAGCCGCGACCGGCCTACTCCCCCCAACTCGACGGCCTGCGTGCCGTGGCGGTGGCCGCCGTCGCCTACTCGCACTGGCTGCCGGGGTGGCAGTTCGGCGTGCCGTTCGGCGCCGGCGTGCACCTGTTCTTCGTGCTGAGCGGGTTCCTCATCACGCGCATCCTGCTCGGGCTCAGGGAGACGCCCGATCGCCGCGGGGCCATTGGACGCTTCTACCTGCGCCGCACCCTGCGCCTGTTCCCGGCCTTCTACGTGGTGCTGGCCCTGGCGTGGCTGGCCGCCGTGCCCCTGGCCGCCACCACCTGGCCGTGGCACGCGGCGTATCTCTCGAACGTCTTCATCGCGTGGCAGGGTGCCTGGCAGGGGCACTTCAGCCACCTGTGGTCGCTCGCCGTCGAAGAGCAGTTCTATCTCGTGTGGCCATGGCTGGTCGTCTGGACGCCGCGGCGCGCGCTGCCGGCGCTCTTCGCGGCCACCATCCTGCTCGGCCCGCTGACGCACGCGCTGGCCGCCGCCCGCGGCCTGCCCGAGCCGTTCTGGGCGCTCGTGCCGGGCGGCAGCGCCGACTCGCTCGGCCTGGGCGCGCTCGTGGCCTGGCGGTCGTGGGCGCCGGCGGCTGCACCGCACGCGCGGCTGTGGCCGCGCGCCGGAGCGGCCGCGCTGCTGGCGTGGCTCGCGCTGGCGCTGGTCGAGTGGCAGGGCACGGCACTGCCGCCGCTCATCGCCGTCTGGCGTCAGGTGTTGCAGGCGGTGGTCTTCGCGTGGATCGTGTGGCGCGCGGTCGACGGCTGGCCCGGCGCGGTCGGTGGCGTGCTCGGTCATCGCGCGCTGGTGGCCATCGGGCGCATCAGCTACGGCATTTACCTGGTGCATCCCTTCGCGCCGATCGTGCTGAACGCGGTCCTGACGAAGCTGGGGCTGCCGCCGTCACCAGCCTTCGGCGCCGCCGGCCGGGCGCTGGCAGCCTGGTTCGTCTCGCTCGCCATGGCGGCGGTGTTGTGGCGCGTCGTCGAAGCCCCGTGGCACCGGTTGAAGGCCCGTGTGACGTGACGGCCGGGAGCCGGCGCGCGCGGCCGGCCGCGTCGTGATACTTTCCGGCGCCAGGGGGACACGCTCATGGAACGTCGAGAGGTATTGCAGGCGGGAGTCGCGATGCTGGTAGGCGCGGGTGCGGCCCGGGCGCACGCGGAACAAGCGGCGGCGTCGCCGCAGTCGAAGCCGCTCGGCGCGCATCCCCTCGGCGCGCCGTTCGAGGGCTGGCAGGGCACGATGGTCGAGGTCACCTATCCGCCGGGCGGCCAGTCGGCCTCCCACCAGCATCCGGGCCCGACCTTCGGCTACGTCGTACGCGGCAAGATCCGCTGGGCCATCAACGGAGAGGCGCCGCGCGTCCTCGAAGCGGGGCAGTCGTTCTTCGAGCCCATGGGTGCGGTGCACAGCACCTCGGCGAATGCCAGCGACAGCGAGGCGGCGGTCATCTGCGCGATGATCCTGGGGAAACCCGGCGAGCCGCTGTCGAAGCCGGCCACCGCCCCGAAGGGCTGAAGCCGCGATTGGCCGGATTCCGGTCGTGAGGCGAGCGGCGTCGCCCCACGGCCGGCGATGGCACTACTCGGGTGGGCGGCTGTTGAAGCTCAGGCCGCCGCAGGCCGTGAACTCGTCGACCACCGGCAGGACCACGGTCGATGGGTTCGGCGAGTGCACCTGCACATTGCCACCGGGCCGTGCCGTGCCGAGGTTCAGCAGCGGCACCTCGAACGGCGTGGCGGTGCCACCGAGTTTCAGCGCGAACTGGTCGCTGCCGCCGGGCTCGCCGTTGTCGACCAGGCGGGCACGGAAGTAGATGAACTCGGGGTCGGCCGGGTTGTTCGTCTGAGCGATGCCGCAGACGTCGCGCATGGGCGAGGTCGCGCCTTCGGGCGCCAGGTAGGCCGTGACCTCGACGCTGTTGACGTGGTAGCCGTTGGCGTGGTCCACGAAGTTCAGGTGCCCCCAGAACGCGCCGTTCTTGCAGCCGCCGTGAACGCCGAAGTTGGCCTTCTTGCCGGTAACCGGGCTGACGACGAAGCCGCCGCTGGTCGTGAAGTCGCACGGCTCGGGCGCCTGCTCGCGGGCTTCGACGGCCGCCGGTGAGGCCATCGCGAGCACCAAGGGCGAAAGAGCGAGCGCTGTGGCGGCGACGATACCGGCCGTGCCAAGTCGTGCGTGCCACGCGGAGCGCGCATGCTGGGAGTTCCGAGCTGAGTTCATGTCTGAGCCTCCGAAATGGGGTGTCGATGCGGCGAAACGCCGCGGGGGACACCCTCGGAGGAGCACGCGGCGTGCCAGGAGGTCAGCCTGTGCAGCGCGGCGAACGGGCGTGCGCCAGATCACGGGCCGGCACCGCCCGGCCCGGCAGATCCGTGATCGCAGTGGCGGTGCCGTCGCGACGAGCGACCTAGAAGGTGCGGGCCTGCGGCACCGGCCACCACCGCACCTGGACCTTGCCGACGATGTAGCGCTTCGGGACGAACCCGAAGTGACGGCTGTCCTGGCTGTTGTTGCGGTGGTCGCCCATGACGAAGTAGTGGCCCTGCGGAATCACCTGCGGCCCCCAGTCGTCGTGGCTCTGATACTCGATCGGCACGTACTCGCTCGGCATCGGCACGTCGTTGACATAGACGCGGCCGTCGACGATCCGCACCTGATCGCTTTCCTCGGCGATCACCCGCTTGACGAACATCTTGTCGGGATCGAGCGGGTAGTAGAGCATCACGATGTCGCCGCGCCGCGGATCCGACATGCGGTAGATCAGCTTGTTGACGATCAGCCGATCCTGGTCGTCGAGGGTCGGCGCCATGCTCAGCCCTTCGACCCGTGCCACCTGGAAGACGAACGTCACGATGACGATGGCGTAGAGGGCGGCCGAGGCCAGCGTCTTCATCCAGGCCCAGAATTCCTCCTGCCACGCCGCCAGGCGCTCCGACCGGGACGGCGAGGGGGTGGCGGGGGTGAAGGCGGGCGGGGGCGGCGGGCCCTGCGGCGCGTCGAATCCCTGCAGCGGGACGGCGGTGAAGAGGTCGGGCTCGGCCGGGACGACCGGCTCGGGATCGTCGGGCGGACCGGCAGGCAGGGCCTCGGGCGTCACGGGCGCTTGGTCGTCGGCGCGATCGGGCTGATCCACAGGGCGGGCTCCTACAAACCTGAGACGGTGGCGCCGGGCCCGGTGTTTTGCCCCGCTCCGGATGAACCATGTTAACCGATGGCCCGCGGCCCGGACCAAACCGCCTGCGGCACGGTGGGCCGATGCTACAATTGGCGAAGTACGGGGCGCCTGTCCGCCCCGGTAAGGGAGCGGCATGATTCGCCCGTTGGTCAACGGTTTCGCGCTGACATTCAAGCACCTGTTCCGGAAGCCCATCACGGTGGACTACCCCGAGCAGAAAGTGCCGATGTTTCCCCGCTACCGCGGCAAGCAGGTGCTGATGCGTGACGAGCACGGCATGGAGAAGTGCGTGGCCTGCGGGTTGTGCTCCGTGGCCTGCCCGGCCGACGCCATCTACATGGAAGCGGCCGAGAACGACGGCACCGTGATGGCCGGTCCCCGCTACGCCGCCGTCTATCAGATCCACAAGACCCGCTGCATCTTCTGCGGCTACTGTGAGGAAGCCTGCCCCGTGTCGGCGATCTTCATGGGCAAGGACTACGAGCTCGCCGTCTACAGCAAGGAAGACTTCGTGTGGGACAAGACCGAGCTGCTCGTGCCGGCGCCGGCCGGCGTAGGCGCGCCGCAGTCGGTCCGTTAGGCCGGCGCCCGGCGCGCTGACGCCGTCACAACCCGATGCCCCGTCCGCCCTTCCTCGACGCTCTCGCCTCGCGTGTGCTCGTCTGCGACGGCGCGATGGGCACCATGCTGTACGGCAAGGGCATCTTCATCAACCGCTGCTTCGAGTCGTTGAACGTCTCGCAGCCGGAGCTCGTGAGCGACGTCCACCGCGAGTATCTGGCCGCCGGCGCCGACGTCATCGAGACCAACACCTTCGGGGCGTCGCGTCTCAAGCTGCGCGCCTTCGGCCTCGGTGACCAGGTGCACGCGCTGAATCTCGCCGGCGCGCAGCTGGCGCGGGCGGCGGCCGGCGAGATGGCCTACGTCGCCGGGGCGATCGGCCCGCTCGGCGTGCGCATCGAGCCATGGGGCAAGACCGGGGTCGACGAAGCGCGCGAGTTCTTCCGCGAGCAGGCGGCGGCGCTCGTCGAGGGCGGCGTCGACTTGCTCATCCTCGAGACCTTCCGCGACTGGAATGAAGCCGCGGCGGCCGTCGAGGCGGTACGGTCGGTGTGCGCGCTGCCGATCGTGGCGCTGGTGACGACCGAGGAAGACGGCAACAGCCTCGATGGCACCCCGCCCGAGCAGTTCGGACCGGCCCTGCTGGCCCGCGGCGCCAATGTCGTGGGCGTGAACTGCAGCGTCGGCCCCGCGCCGATGCTCGAGACCATCGAGCGGCTCGCCGAGGCCTGCGGCGGCGCGCCCCTGTCGGCGCAGCCGAATGCTGGCAAGCCGCGCGACATCGAAGGCCGCAACATCTATCTCTCTTCGCCCGAGTACATGGCGTCCTACGCCCGCCGCTTCATCGCCAGCGGCGTCCGCCTGGTGGGGGGCTGCTGCGGCACGACGCCGGAGCACATCCGTCAGATCGCCAACGCCGTCAAGCAGCTCGCGCCCGATCGGGCGCGCGTCGCAGAAGACCGGCACCGCGCCATCACCGTGGCCACGCCGATGGCATGCACGCCGGTCGCGCAGGCGGACAAGTCCGTCGTCGGCGCCAAGCTGGCGCTCGGCACCTTCGTGTCCGGCGTCGAACTGGTGCCGCCCCGGGGCCATACCGCCGTCGACGCGCTGGCCTCGGCGCGGCTGGCCGCCGGCCGCGGCGTCGATCTCGTGCTCGTCTCGGACGCCCCGCGTGGCGGCGCCCGCGTCGGGGCGCTGGCGCTGGCTGCCCTCATCCGCCAGCAGGGCGGCATCGAGCCCCTGCTCCAGTACTCGTGCCGCGATCGCAACCTGCTCGGCATCCAGTCGGACCTGCTCGGCGCGCACGCCATGGGCGTGCGTAACGTGCTCGGGATCACCGGCGATGTCCGCAAGATCGGCGACATTCCGGACGCCACCGCCGTCTTCGACGTCGACTCGGTGGGCCTGACGCACGTCCTCAGCCGGCTGAATCACGGCCTCGACATCGCCGGCCAGCCGATTGGCGAGCCGACGGCGCTGCTGGCCGGGGTGATGGTCAACCCGGCCTCTGGCGATCTCGACCGGGAGCTGCGCCGGTTCGAGTTCAAGGTCGAGGCCGGCGCGGAGTTCGTGGTCACCCGTCCGGTGTTCGACCTGGTCGCGTTCGAACGGTTCCTGCGCCGGGTCGAGCACCTGAAGATCCCGATTCTGGCCGGCCTGTGGCCCTTCGATTCGGCGCTGAACGCCGAGTTCATGGCCAACGAGGTACCGGACGTCGTCGTGCCCCAGGCCCTCGTCGAGCGAATGCGTGCAACGGTGGGCCCGGAGGCGGCGCGTCACGAGGGCGCAAGGATTGCCGTAGAACTGCTGGCCGCCCTGCGGCCGATGACCGCGGGGGTCGTCGTCTCGACGCCCGCCGGACGCGTCGAACGTGCCCTGGAAGTGTTGGCGGCCGGCTGATCCCGGCCCCCTGAAGAGTCCCGATCGGCCAGAATGGTTCTGGTATAGTGCCGACTGTCGCCCCGGGAGGGTCCCGAATGGCTTTGTTCAGTGAACGTCCAGACGAGAAGTACATGGGGGGCGAGGCCGCCACCCGTGCGCTGTCGTCCACCGTTGTCGAGAACGCGTTCGTCGAGCGCGTCTACGAGAAGATGGCGGGCGTTTACGACCTGACCTTCGGCCCGACACTCCACCCCGGACGCCTGCAGGCCCTCGAGCGCATGGCCATCGGCGAAGGCCGCTCGGTGCTCGAGGTCGGAGTCGGCACCGGCATCAATCTGCGGCACTACCCGCGTTCGTGCCAGGTCGTCGGCATCGACTTCTCGGCCGGCATGCTCGAGAAAGCGCGCGAGCGGATCGCCAAGAACGGGCTGCGCAACGTGCGCGTGGTCGAGATGGACGCCGTGGCGCTCACCTTCGAAGACAACACGTTCGACGTCGTCTACGCGCCCTACCTCATCAGCGTCGTCCCCGACCCGGTGGCGGTCGTGCGCGAGATGCGGCGTGTCTGCAAGCCGGGTGGGAAGATCGTCATCCTCAACCACTTCAAGAGCGAGAACCCCGTGCTCTCGCGCATCGAGACGGCCATCTCGCCGCTCACGGTGCACATCGGTTTCAAGTCCGACCTCGACCTGCCGCGCTTCCTCGAACAGGCGGAACTGACCCCGATCTCCATCGACAAGGTGAACCTGCTGTCGATGTGGTCGCTCGTGACCTGCGTCAAGGACGCGTAAGCCCCCAGCCCCTCACTCCCGGCCGAGCTGGTCGAGGATCCAGCGCGCGGCCACCTCGGCGCCGTTGACCGCCGGCCGCGTGGCCGGAGGCGCCAGGTCGACGACCGTGTCGAGCGCCGCCTGCCATCGCCCTGCCAGCAGTTCCGTCTGGGACAGGTACGCGCAGCGCAGGTAGCGCGGCATCTCCTCCACGAGCACGTCGTACTCGATGAAGTGTCCGCGCTCGGTGTAGACGAGCGCCGTGTCATTGGCGACACACTCGCTGATGATGCCGTAGCCGGGCTTGGTCACCACCACGTCCACGGCGGCGACGACATCCTCGTAGCGCAGGCCCATCGCGTACATGGCCGGCTCGTCGAGCGGGTGAAGCGCGCCGCGGGCGGCCGCCTGGCCGAGCGTCCCCCCACCGGGCCCGAACGGCACGCTCGCGCTCACGAGCAGGGACCAGCCCTCGGTGCGGCTGAGTGCATCGAGGTCGATACCCGAGACGCCGTACCCGCCGAAGGACACGAGCGCCAGGCGCCCCTCGGGCAGGCCCAGACGAGCACGGGTGGCGGCCGGCGCGTGCTGCGCCCGGCGGGCGATGAACGGCAGATCGACGACTTCTGGAATCGTCGCGAAGCCGCCGCACAGCGGCAGCCGGAAGGCCCGACCACCTCGGCGGTAGACCTCGCCGAGGGCGTCGGCCGCGCCGCCGCCCCCCGGGTAGTCACGGAAGATCCAGTCCCACGTGAAGTTGCCGATGGCCATCGCCGGCACGCCGGCCAGCCGGGCGGCCTCGAGCGCCAGCGGCGGGATGTCGGCCACCACGAACGCGGCCTCGGCGTGCTTCAGGAACGCGGCCTCCTGCGCGGCCAGAGCCGGCAGGTCCTCGACATGGCGATTGGCGCGGCGGACCGTCTCCTCGGCGTCGAGGCTGAGGCTGTCGCGCTGCACCACGCCCGGGTCGGTCGCCACCACCTCGAACGAGAACGGACCGCGGACGGTGAGGTCGAACAGCCAGCGCGGCGCCGCGGTGCGGATGTGGATCGGCCGCTCGGGAGCCGCCACCTGCAGCGCGTTCACCACTTCGATCGACCGTGACGCATGGCCGAAGCCATGGCCCGAGATGTAGTAGACGAGCGGACGCGGCATGCGGCCGCCTTACGCGTCCACGTCTTGCGGCGCGTGCGCGAGGGCGGGTGCCGGTGCGGCGGTGGACGGGGCGAGCGCCACCGCCAGCACGTCCTCGAGGGTCTTGGCGAACACGAAGTGCAGGTCTTTGCGCAGCGCTTCCGGGATCTCGAGGATGTCCGGTTCGTTGAGCGCCGGCAGGATGACCGTCGTCACGCCGAATCGGCGCGCCGCCAGGGCCTTCTCGCGGATGCCGCCCACCGGCAACACGAGGCCGGTCAGCGTGATCTCGCCGGTCATCGCGACGTCCTCGCGCACGGGCCGTCCCGACACCGCCGACAGGATGGCGGTGGCCATGGTGACGCCCGCCGACGGGCCATCCTTCGGAATCGCGCCGGCCGGCACGTGGAGGTGCAGATCCTTGTCGCGCAGGAACGCCGCATCGACGCCGAGGGCGTGGGCCTGGGCGCGGATGTGACTGACCGCCGCCCGCGCCGACTCCTGCATCACGCTGCCGAGCTGCCCGGTGAGCGTGATCTGCTCCTTGCCGGCAGGCAGGAGCGAGGCTTCGATGAACAGCACGTCGCCGCCGGCTTCCGTCCACGCAAGGCCGGTGGCGACCCCCGGCATCGAGGTGCGGAACGCCACCTCTTTCTTGAAGCGGGCCGGGCCGAGGTAGTCGTCGATCTCCCCGGCGCCGACGCTGATCGTCGGCAGGGGCGTGTCGTCTGGTGCCGTCGCCACCTTGGCGGCGACCTTGCGGGCGATGGCGCCGATCAGGCGCTCCAGGCTGCGTACGCCGGCCTCGCGGGTGTGCTCGGAGATCAGGGTCGAGAGCGCGCCGTCGTCGATGGCGAGGTTCTCGGCGGTCAGGCCGTGCTCGGTGAGCTGGCGCGGGATCAGGTAGCGCCGCGCGATGTGCACCTTGTCCTCCTCGGAGTAACCCGAGAGGTTGATGATCTCCATGCGGTCGAGCAGCGCCGGGTGCATCGTGCCGAGCTGGTTGGCGGTGGCGATGAAGAGCACCTTGGACAGGTCGACCGGCACTTCGAGATAGTGGTCGCGGAAGGCGTGGTTCTGCGCCGGGTCGAGCACCTCGAGCAAGGCGGCCGCCGGATCGCCCTGGATGCCGACCGCCAGCTTGTCCGCCTCGTCGAGCATGAAGACGGGATTCATCGAGCCGGCCTGCTTGAGCGCCTGCACGATGCGGCCGGGCAGCGCGCCGATGTAGGTGCGGCGGTGGCCGCGGATCTCGGCCTCGTCACGCACGCCGCCGAGCGAGATGCGCACGAACTTCCGCTGCATGGCGCGGGCAATCGACTGGCCGAGCGACGTCTTGCCGACCCCGGGAGGGCCGACGAAGCAGAGGATCGGGCCCTTCAGGTCGCCCTTCAGCTTGCGGACGGCGAGGTACTCGACGATGCGGTCCTTGACCTTGTCGAGGTCGTAGTGATCCTCGTCGAGCACGGCGCGCGCGGCCACCGGATCGATCCGGTCCTCGGTCGTCGTCGACCACGGCACCTCGAGCACCCAGTCGAGATAGGTGCGGATCATCTGCGCCTCGGTGGCGCCGCTGCCGCCCATGCGCGCCAGGCGGTCGACTTCGCGATTCACGTGCGCCAGCACCGCCTCGGGGAGCGCGGCCTCTTCCACCTTCTTGCGCAGGTCGGCGAGGTCGGTGCTCTCGCCCTCGCCGAGCTGCTCCTGGATGGCCTTGAGCTGCTGCCGCAGGTAGTACTGCCGCTGCGACTCCGACATCTCGGCCTGCACCTGCGACTCGATCTTGCCCTTGAGTTCGAGCACCGACACTTCGCGCGCCAGCATCGTGTGCACGAGCTGCAGCTTCTTGAGCAGGGGATCGGCGGCCAGGATGGCCTGCTTCTCGGCCGCCGTCGCATCGAGCATCGAGCCGAGCAGGTAGGCGAGGCGCAGCGGGTCGTCGATGCCGAGCACCAGCTGGCGCACTTCGGCGGAGGCGCCGGTGGCCAGCCCGACGGCCTTCTCGGCCAGCTCCCGGATGCGGCGCTCGTAGGCTTCGGTTTCGACGCCGCGCTCGAGGCGTTCGGGAAGCGGCTCGATGTTGGCGGTGATGGAGGCGCCGGTCTTGCTGACCGTCAGCACGCGCACGCGCGCGATGCCCTCGAAGATGATGTTCAGCCCATGCTCGGCGCGCGCCATCTGGCGCACGATGCAGATGGTGCCGATCGATTCGAGTTCCGCCGGGTCCGGCTCATCGGCGTCGTTCTTCTGCACGACGAGCAGCAGCATCCGGTCAGCCGTGAGGGCCTGGTTGACGGATTCGATCGAGCCCGGACGGTTCACCGCCAGCGGCTGCAGGGTGAGCGGGAAGGCCACGGTGCGGCGCAGCGGCAGCACCGGCAGCGAGGACGGAATGGGCGGCGTCTCAGAATCAGGCATGTTTCGCGGTCGCCGCCCGAGAGCGGCCTCTCCCCGGCATCATACGCGTCCGCGCCGGCCGACGCGACCTGTTAAGATCGCGCCATGGCCCTTGACGAACGCGCCTTCTTCAACGAACGGCCAGAGCAGCGTAGCGGCCGCTACGGCTGCCCCCGGTGCCGCCGCACGAACGACTACCAGATGCGCTGGATTCGGCGGACCAAGAAGGACCGCCTGCCCGGCAATGCCGACGAGAACGATCGCGCCAAGTTCGCCAAGCTGCGCGATCACCTGATCCGCGTCGACGACGAGCTCACCTGTAAGACGTGCGGCAAGCGCTTCGAGATTCCGTCGATGCACTCGCTCGTCTTCGTCGACCAGACCGAAGGTCTGCCGAAGGTGGACGACGAGGAGGAGGCGCCGCCTCCGGCTAGTACAGCCCCGGCACCATCCGCCAGCGCACCCGCCGGCAGTACGCCGAGTACGCCGGCCCCGCGGCAGCGGAAAGGCTACGCTCCTCCCAAGGCATGGCGATGACGAGGTAGAGCGTGCTCACGAGGGCCCAGACGGCGCGGTCGACCGTCATCGGCGACGCGCCGAAGACCATGAGGGCCCAGCCGAGATAGATCGGGTGGCGGACCACCGTGAACGGCCACACGATGCGGATCTGGGCCGCGTCCCCGTCCCGCGTCACCTGACGGATGCCCGCCAGCTCGAGGCCGTCCAGGACCCGCGCGCCGGCCACGGTGAACACCACCCCGGTCACCTGGACCGCCCCGAGCAGCCAGGCGGTCCAGCCGGTGGCCGTGTAGAGCACGCCCGGCACGCGCTGCCAGCTGACACAGACGGCGATGAACAGCCACGACGCCACCCACACGTAGACCGAGCGCTCGAGGGCCGGCGGCACGAGGGCATGGAGCCACGCCTTGGCGCGGGTGCGGGCCATCAGGCTGTGGTGCGTGGCGAAGAGGGTGAACGCGGCCACGTTCCACGCCACGGCAGCCAGCGGGATGGCGGCACCGGCGGCCGGCCGGGCGAGCACCACGACGAAGAACCAGACCCCGGTCGCGAGGGCGGCCACGAAGCTCGCGCCGCCCAGCCACGCCACCGAGCGTGCCACACGGGTCGATGGGCGGGTGGAGGGCATGGCATGCGGGCGTGCCCGCCGGCGGGAGCCCGCACGTATTATAGGAACTCACGCGCGCCTCGCGTGGTCCAAATCCCGTGAGCACACCGCGCATCGTCATCACCGGCATCGGCGTCGTCTCGACCTTCGGCGTGGGACGTGAGTGCTTCTGGGACCACGTCTCACGGGGCGTGAGCGGCACGCGCGCCATCACCGACTTCGACGTCACCGGCTATCCGTCCCGGGTGGCGGCCGCGGTGCCGCCGGTCGACATGTCGGCGGCGGTCGCGCTCGACGGGGAGGAGGGCGCGGGCTGGGAATCGCGCGCCGACCCGAAGCGCTACTCGCGGGCCGCGCTCTTCGGGGTGATCGCCGGGCGCGAAGCGTGGCACGACGCCGGCCTCGGCGTCGGCACGCCGGAGGCGGGCGTCGTCATCGGCAGCGGCGGCGGCGGCATCGACGTCGGCGAGAAGCAGTACCGCGACTTCTTCACCAACGGCGGCCGGCAGGTGACGCCCTACGCGATTGCCATCGGCATCTGCGGCATGGTCTCGAGCGAGGTGTCGATCTCCCTCGGCCTGCGCGGCGTCAGCCACGTGCTCTCGAACGGCTGCACCTCGTCCACCGATGCCATCGGCTACGCGGCGGCGCTGCTGAGGGCAGGGGAGGCCGACGTGATGCTGACCGGCGGCACCGACGGCTGCGTGCTGCCCGGGATGATGTTCGGCTTCGGGCGCATGCGCGCCGTCTCGACCCACTACAACGACCGGCCGTCCGAGGCGTCGCGCCCTTTCGATCGCGGGCGTGACGGCTTCGTGCTCGGCGAGGGCGCCTGGATGCTGGTGCTCGAGCGCGAGGACGCCGCCCGCGCCCGCGGCGCCCGTATCTACGCCAGCGTCGATGGCTACGCGTCGACCTGCGACGCCTATCACCGCGTGCAGATGGACCCCGACGGCACCGAGATCGTGCGCTGCATGGAGACCGCGATCGCCAGGTCCGGCCGCGACAAGGCCGCCATCGGCTACGTGAACTACCACGGCACCGCGACGCAGTTGAACGACGCGGTGGAAGTGCGCTGCACCCGCCACACGTTCGGCCGCCTGGCCGATCGCCTGGCCGGGTCCTCCACCAAGTCCATGATCGGGCATCCGCAAGGCGCCAGCGGGGCGGCCGGCGTCGTCACGACCGCGCTCGCCCTGTCGCGCGGCTTCCTGCCCCCGACCATCAACCTCACCGACCCCGACCCCGCCTGCGATCTCGATTTCCTGCCCGGGAGCGGGCGTGCGGTGTCGGTCGAGGCCGCGCTCTGCAACTGCCTCGGCTTCGGCTCGAAGAACAGCGCCCTGGTCCTCGGAGCGGTCTCATGAGCCGCGGCGCCCCGGTCGACGACGTGACGGTCGTCGGCGCGGGTCCGGCCGGAACGCTGGCCGCGCTGGTCCTCGCCCGCCAGGGTCACCGGGTCCGGCTGTTCGATCGCGCCCGCTTCCCGCGCGCCAAGCTGTGCGGCGACACGCTCAACCCCGGCGCGCTGGCGGCCTTGGCCGCCCATCTCGATCTGGCCGCGCTGCGAGCGCAGGGCATCCCGCTCGTGGGCATGCGGCTGTCGGGCCCCGGCGGGACGTCGGTCGTGGGGCGGTATCCCACCGGCGTTGCCGGGCTGTCGGTGACCCGCTTCGTGCTCGACGCCTGGCTGCTCGACGAGGCGCGCCTGGCGGGCGTGTCGGTCGAGGACGGCGTGCTCGTCCGCGGGCCCCACGAAAGCGGCGGCGTCGTACGGGGCGTGACCATCAGAACCGGCGGCGGTGACCGCGTGCATCCGGCGCGGCTGGTCCTCGGCTGCGACGGGCGCACCTCGTCGCTGGCGCGGGCCTGCGGCGGCGCGCGGACGCCGCGGCGGCCGCGGCGCTGGGCGTTCGGCGTCTACGCCGAGGACGTCGCCGACCTGCGGCCGGACTTCGGCGAGATGCACGTGCGCAGCGGCAGTTATCTGGGCATCGCGCCGGTGGCTGGCGGGATTGCCAACGTCTGTCTCGTGCTGCCGCGGCCGCGCGCGGCCGATGCGGTCACGGCGCCGTGGCACGCGATACGCCAGGCGGTCGCCGCCGACGACGTGCTCGGTGCGCGCTTCGCCCGCGCCCGCCTCGTCTCGGCGCCCGTCGTGCTGGGACCGATGGCGGTCGACGTCGACCGCGCCGGGGTGCCGGGACTGCTCCTGGCCGGCGATGCCTCGGGCTTCGTCGACCCGATGACCGGCGACGGCATGCGCCTGGCGCTCGACGGCGCGTTGCTGGCCGCCGGCGTGGCGGCCGCCGTGCTCGAGGGACGCGTGGACGTGGCGGCGGCCCCGGGCCTCCTCGACGCCCGCCGTCGCGCCGCCTTCGCCGCCAAGTGGCGTTTCAACCGTGGCGTGCGCACCCTCGTCGATGCGCCGGCGCTCGTGCGCGCGGCCACCTGGGCGGCGCGGGCCTGGCCGGCCGCCTTCGAGTCGATGGTGCGCTATGCCGGCGATGCGCCGCGGGCGGCATGACGGCGATGTCCATGGCCTCGATCATCGCGCTCGGCACGCTCGTGGCCGTGCTCGCCGTCATGGCGGGCGAGGCCGTGTTGTCGGGCGTCAATGCCTCGCTGCTGCGGGCGCGCGGTGCCGTCGAGCCGCCCGACGACGTCTTCAAGACGATGCTGTGGGCCTATCCGGTCGCGTTCATCGGCATGGCAATCGAAGGGGCACTCACGGGACCGTCGCCGTCGGTGGCGCTGTTCGTGGGCCTCGGCGTGTTCGGACTCGCCAAGGCGCTCAAGGCGTGGGCCATCGCCACGCTCGGATCGCGGTGGTCGTTTCGCGTCCTGGTGCCGCCGGGCGAGCCGCCCATCGTGGCCGGACCGTACCGGCTGATCAACCATCCGAACTACGTGGCGGTGGCCGGTGAGATCATCGGCGTCGCGCTGATCGTCGGCGCGCCGTTGTCGGGTCTCGTCGCCGTCCTGGGCTTCGGCTGGCTGATCCGCCGCCGCATCGCCATCGAAGACCGCGCGCTCGGCCGCGGCAGGTGAACGGCTCCTCACCAGGATGACGATGATGCCGGTTGCCGCGCCGCGGGCTCCTCTCGCTTCCGACAGATCGATCGGCCGTACCGTGGCCGCCCTCGACCTGCTGGTCGCGCTGCTGTCGCTGCTGGCTCTCTCCACGCTGGCGACCGGCGGCTTCCGCGCCGAGGTGCTGGGCGCCCGCGTCTCCGTGACCTCGTGGGAGCGGCTGGCCGGGGCGGCGCTGCTGGCGCTGCTGGTGCGTCACGCCTGGCAGCGGTCGCCGTCGATCCTCACGCGCGCCTGGCACGGGTTCCTCGCCTGGCGGCAGGATCCGGTGACGCGCGCCACCTGGCCGATCGTCGCCGCGTCGCGCGCCGGCGTGCTGCTCATCGGCCTGCTGGCCGTCTACTCCGTCGGCTACCCGAACGGGCAGGCGCCGATGCGCGTGGCCGCGGGGGAAGTCGCGAACCTGCCAGCAAGATTCGATGCCGGGTGGTATCTGACGATTGCCGCCCGCGGCTATGACTACACGCCGGGCCGCACCGACCGGCAGCAGAACCTGGTGTTCTTTCCCGCCTTTCCGATCCTGATGTCGTGGGTGTCGCTGCTGGTCGGGCGGCAGCTGGTCTGGGCCGGGACCCTGGTCTCGGTCATCGCCTTCGCCTGGGCCATGCGCTACCTGTATCGCCTGGCGCGCGAGCTGCTCGATCCCGAGCGGGCGGCGATGGCCGTGGGGCTGGCCGCCGTCTATCCGTTCGCCGTGTTCTTCAGCGCGCCGTACACCGAAGGCCTGTTCCTGCTGACGATGCTCGGCGCCTGGTGGCATGCCCGGCGCGATGAGCGGTGGGCGGGGTTCGCCTGGGGGTTCCTGGCCGGGCTCACTCGCCCCAATGGCTGCCTGCTGTCGGTGCCGCTGGCCCTGATGGCCGTCGCGCCCCTGTGGCGGCAGGGGCGGTTTCACCGGCCGGCCGGCGGGTGGCTCGGCCTTGCCGATCGGCTCGTGGTGGCCGCGGCGCCGGGTCTCGGGATGCTCGTCTACTCGGGCTACATCTACGAGCTCACGGGCGACCCGTTCATGTGGATCCGCCTGCAGGCCGCGTGGGGACGCGAGAACATCGGCGCCGTGACGTTCCTCGCGGGGGAGGCGCGCGCACTCGGCGAGATCGGACTCTTCCGGTACGCGACCAACGACGTGCCGAATTTCCTGAACGCGTCGGCCGTGCTGCTCGTCGGAGCCGGCCTGCTGCCGGTGTGGCGGCGCTTCGGCCTGCCGGCGGCGGCGGTGCTCGTCGTCAATCTGCTGCCGGCGATCGCCAGCGGCGGCTGGCTCTCCGTCGGCCGGGCTACTTCTGTGCTGTTTCCGATCTTCCTGTGGCTGGCCGACGTCGTGCCGGCGCGGCACCGGGTGGTGTGGATCGCGGCGTTCGCAGCGGTGCAGGCGTTTGCCGCCACGCTGTTCTTCACCTGGCGGCCGCTCTTCTGAACCGCCGCCCCGGCTATTTCGCGGCCGTCGCCGTCTGTAGTGGCATGCTGGACGAGGCCGTATACTGAACTCGTCCCGGCCGCTTTATGACTTCATTCCTGCTGGCACGCCGATCGCTCCACCTCCTTGCTGCGCCGCTCGTGGCCGCGATGGTCCTCTCGGGGGTGGCCGCCGCGCAGCCGCCGGCCGCGGCGGCACGTGCGGCGGCGGCAGGCGCGCTCGATCGCGGCAGCTACGACGAGGTCCATACGCTGCTCGCGGCCCTGAACGAGGACACGCCGGCGGCCGTCCTGCGCGCCCGCGCCTATATTGCGGTGGGGCAGTATGGTGAGGCCGAGAAGGTCCTGCAGCCGGCGGTGTCCGAGAACCCGATCGGCGATGCGGCGCTCGAACTCGGCATCCTGCAGCGCCAGCTCGGCAAACGCCAGGGGCTGCGGCCGCTCTCGCTCATCCTGTCGCGGGACCTGATGGCGGCCAGCGCGCCGGACTACGTGCGGGCCGGTCGTGCCGCCCGCGCCCTGCGGCGGTTCCAGGACGCCAACGGCTTCTTCCGCCAGGCCAATGCCCTGGCGCCCACGGACGTCGAAGCCAACGTGGCGTGGGGCGAGTTGTTCCTCGAAGCGCACGAACGCGGCGAAGCGGCGCGCTCCTTCCAGGCCGCGCTCCGGACCGACGCCGACGACCCGGAGGCGCTCATCGGCCTCGCCCGCACGGTGTCCGAGGACAACCCGCCGCTGGCGCGCAAGCTGGCGGCCCAGTTGCTGACCATCAATCCCAAGCACACCGGCGCACGGGTCCTCATCGCCGAGCTGGCTCTCGACGACACCAAGCGGGCCGACGCCGCCGCCGAGATCGAGAAGGCGCTCGAGGTCAACCCGAACCATTTCGAGGCGTTGTCGTTCAAGGCCGCCATCGCGTGGCTCGACAAGCGCAACGACGACTACGCCGCCGTCACCGGCGCGCTCCTGAAGCTGAACCCCACCTACGGGGAGGTCTACCGCATCGTCGGCGCCGTGGCGGCGCGTCAGTACCGCTTCGAGGAAGCCGCCGAGCTGGCGCGGCAGGCTCTGACCGTCGATCAAGAGAACATCCGCGCGTATGCCGACCTCGGCGGGCACCTGATGCGCACCGGCGACGAGCAGGCCGCGCGGCGTGCCCTCGAGACGGCCTTCCGCGCCGATCCCTTCGACCGCGTCACCTACAACCTGCTGGCGCTGCTCGATACGCTCGACGGCTTCGAGACGATTCGCGACGGCGACCTGGTGATTCGCCTGCATCCCGACGAAGCCGCGGTGATGCGCGAGTACGTGCCGGCGCTGGCGCGCGAAGCCCTGGACGCGCTCTCCAAGCGCTGGAACTTCAAGCCGGAAGGGCCGATCCTGATCGAGATGTTCCCGCGCCACGACGACTTCGCCGTGCGCACGCTGGGGCTGCCCGGGATGATCGGAGCGCTCGGCGCCTGCTTCGGCAAGGTCGTCACCCTCGACTCGCCGAAGGCGCGCCCGCCGGGCGATTTCAACTGGGGCGCGACGCTCTGGCATGAGATCGCCCACGTCATCACGCTGCAGCTGTCGAACCAGCGGGTGCCGCGCTGGCTGACCGAGGGCATCTCGGTCTGGGAAGAGACGCGGGCGCGGGACGCGTGGGGACGCGAGATGGAGGTCAGCTTCGCCGGCGCCCTGAACCGCGGGCAGGTCATGAAGCTGCGTGACCTGAACGCCGGCTTCAGCAATCCGGAACTCATCTCGCTCGCCTACTACGAGGCGTCGCTGCTGGTCGAACACATCGTGGCGCGTTTCGGCGAGGCGTCGCTGCGCGAGCTGGTCCGCGCCTTTGCCGATGATCTGAACACCGAGGCCGCCGTCACGCGCGTGCTCGAGGTCGACCTCGACGATCTGCAGACGACCTTCGACCGCTTCCTCGACCAGCGGTTCGGCCGCCTGCGGCAGGCCATGGCGGCGCCCGAGGGCTTCGACCCGGGCGCTGCGCCCGCGCAGCTCCGCACCCTGGCCGAGGCGAACCCCGGCAGCTTCCCGGTCCAGCTGGCGCTGGCCCGTGGCCTCGAAGCGTCGGATCCGGACGCCGCGCTCGCGGCGTATCGCCGGGCCGCCGCCCTCGTGCCGATCGCCACCGGCGAGGACAGCCCGCAGGCGCGCATCGCCGACCTGCTCGAAGCCAAGGGCGACAGCGCCGGCGCCGCCGCGGCGCTCGAAGCCCTCACTGTCGTCGACCACACGGCGGTGGGCGCGGCGCGCGCCCTCGTCGCGTTGCTGGACGCCGAGACCGACGCGCACCCGGCGCCAGGCGGCACTCACCAGGGTCGTGGCCATCGACCCGTTCGACGCCGCTGCCCATTCCGAACTCGGCCGCTTCGCGCTGGCCGCTGGCCGGCTGCCCGACGCGCTGCGCGCCTTCCGCGTGGCCGTCGCCGCCGGCACCCAGGATCGCGCCGGCGCCCTCGCCGATCTCGGCGAGGCGCTCGAGCAGTCCGGTGAGAAGGCTGACGCCAAGCGCCAGGCGCTGCTGGCACTCGAAGTGGCGCCCAGCTACGTGCGGGCGCAGGAACTGCTGCTACGGCTGGTGGAGCCGCCGCGATGACGGCCGGGGCGGCGGAGCTGGCCCCGGCCTGGCGCCGCCTGCTGCGTCAGGCGCCTCTCGCCGCGGCCATCGCCGGCCTGCTCGCCTTCGTCGCGCCCGCCCTGTCGTCGCTCGCGGCCCAGGCCGCCGCCCAGTCGGGTGTCTTCAAGGAGGAGCGCTTCGCCGGCCTGCAGTGGACCTTCGTCCGCCTCAAGTACACGCCCACGCAGGGCGACCTGGCGATGCGCACGCGGTTCGGCTTCTGGGACGATCCGTGGGCCATCGACGGCCCGGCGGCCGAACAGAATCTGTCGCGCCGGGTGCAGACGGCGACGGCCATCGAGGTCGGCGAGCCGCTGGTGATGGCGCTCGACGACCCGCGGCTGTTCCAGTATCCGTGGCTCTACCTGGTCGAGCCGAGCAACGCCATCTTCAGCGAGGCCGAGGCCGCGACGCTGCGCGAGTTCCTGCTGCGCGGCGGGACGCTCACGCTCGACGACTTCCACGGGTCGTTCGAGTGGGAGCTGACGGCGCGCCTGCTGGCGCAGGTGTTTCCCGAGCGCGAGATCGTCGAGCTCACGCCGCCGCACCCGATCTTCACGTCCTTCTATCAGCTCGATCGCTATCCGCAGGTACCCGGCCTCGGGTCGTTCTTCAACGGCCGCACCTGGGAGAAGGGCGGCTACACGGCGCATCTGCGGGCGATTCTCGACGACGCCGGCCGGCCGATGGTGCTCATCAACTGGAACACCGACATGGGCGACGGCTGGGAGTGGTCGAACGCGGCGGAGTATCCGGGCTACCTGAAGTGGACCACGGTCGCCTACCAGATGATGATCAACGAGGTCGTCTACACACTTACGCATTGAGACAGCGGCTAGGGGCTAGCGGCTAGAGAGAACCGATTCGGCATGCAGAAGACGACTGAGGCACACGGCGAAGACCTGGCGGGGCGCGTCGCGGCCGGCCGCGAGAAGATCCTCGAGCAGCTGCGGCTGGTCGTCGTCGGCCAGGACGAAGTGGTCGACCAGGTGCTGATCGCGCTCTTCACGGGGGGGCACTGCCTGCTCACCGGCGTGCCCGGACTGGCCAAGACCCTGCTCATCAAGACGCTCGCTGGCATCCTCGACCTCAGCTTCAAGCGCATCCAGTTCACGCCGGATCTCATGCCGGCCGATATCACCGGCACCGAGATCCTCGACGAGGCCGAGGGCGTGCGCGCCCTCCGCTTCGTGCGCGGCCCGGTCTTCGCGCAGATCCTGCTCGCCGACGAGATCAACCGCACGCCGCCCAAGACCCAGGCGGCGCTCCTCGAAGCGATGCAGGAGTTCCACGTCACGGCGGCCGGGCGCACCTACGCGCTCGAGCGCCCGTTCTTCGTGCTGGCGACGCAGAACCCGATCGAGCTCGAGGGCACCTATCCGCTCCCCGAGGCGCAGCTCGATCGCTTCATGTTCAACGTCACCATGTCCTACCTGTCGGAGGACGACGAGGTGCGTGTCGTCACCCAGACGACCGGCGTCCGCCGCCCGGCGCCGGTGCACGTCCTGGCTGGCGAGGACATCCTCATGTTCCAGGAGTACGTGCGGCAGGTGGTGGTGGCCGACGAGGTCGCCCGCTACGCCGTGCGGCTGGTCGACGCGTCGCGGCCGGGCCGCGGACCGCGCCTCGACTTCGTGGAGAAGTTCGTGAAGTGGGGCGCCGGTCTGCGCGCGTCGCAGGCGCTCATCCTCGGCGCCAAGGCGCGTGCGCTCATCCACGGCCGCTATCACGTGGCGGTGAAGGACATCCAGGCGCTGGCCGCGCCGATCCTGCGCCATCGCGTCATCCCCAACTTCTACGGCGAGGCCGAAGGCATCACGCCGGACATCATCGTGGAGCGCCTGCTCGGCGCCGTGCCGCCGCCGGCCAGCGGCCTGTGATTTGATGGCTGGTCCCGCGCGCTACCTCGACCCGGCGGTGCTGGCCAGGATTGGCTCGCTCGACCTGAAGGCGAAGACCATCGTCGAGGGCGTGCTGAGCGGCCTGCACCGCAGCCCCAAACGCGGCTACAGCGTCGAGTTCGCCGAGTACCGGCAATACCTGCCCGGCGACGCCCTGTCGACCATCGACTGGAAGGTCTACGCGCGTTCGGATCGCCACTACGTCAAGAAGTTCGAGGAGGACACCAACCTCGACTGCCAGCTCCTCGTCGACGTCAGCGGCTCGATGAGCTACGGCTCGCACGGCGTGACCAAGCGCGACTACGCCTGCTATCTGGCGGCCTCCCTCGCTTACCTGATGCATCGGCAGCGCGACGCCGTCGGGCTCATCGCCTTCGACGAGGCGATCGTGCAGCGGCTGCCGGCCTCGGCCCGCGCCTCGCATCTCAAGACGGTGCTGCTCGGGCTGGAGCGCCTGCCGCGCGGCTCGCGCACGAACGTCGCCAAGCCGCTCGGCGATCTCGCCAGGGTGCTCGCCAAGCGGGGGCTCGTCGTCGTCATCTCCGACCTGCTCGACGAGCCGGCCGCCGTCATCCGCGGACTGCGGCATTTCCGCCAGCGCGGCACCGATGTCATCGTGTTCCACGTGCTCGACCCGCAGGAACTGCGCTTCACCTTCGAGGACGTGGCGCGCTTCCGTGACGTCGAGTCCGCGCACGAGGTGTTCGCTGATCCGGCCGCCGTGCGCGATGACTACCTGGCCGCGGTGGGCGGCTTGATCGACACCTATCGCCGCGAGCTCGGCGGCGCCGGCATCGACTACCAGCTCCTCGACACCTCGAAGCCGCTCGACCTGGCGCTGGTCGCCTACCTCAAGGCGCGGGGGCGCGGCTGATGTTCGGCCTCGGCTTCCTCGCGCCCGCCTTCCTCGCCGGCCTGCTGGCCATCGCCGTGCCGATCGCGCTGCATCTCTTCCGCCGGCGCACCGACAAGGTGATCGACTTCCCGGCGGCGCAGATGCTGCCGGCCTCGCCGGTGGCCAGCCAGGACCGGCGGCGGTTGCGCGACCTGCTGCTGCTGGCTCTGCGTGTGGCGGCCCTCGTGCTGCTGGCGCTGTCGTTCGCCCGGCCCTACATGCAGAGCGGCGTCGCGCCGATGGCCGGGGCCGTGTCGATGGTGGCGGTCGATGTCTCGTTGAGCACGTCGGCGCCGGCCACCTGGGCCGCGGTGCAGCGGCAGGCGGCGGCCGCCATCGCCGGGGCACCCGCGGCCGATCTGGTCGGGCTCGTGACGTTCGACGACCGCGGGCACCTCGTCGTGGCGCCGAGTGCCAATCGCGACCAAGCCGCGGCGGCACTGGCGGCGCTGACGCCTGGTGCTGGCGGCACCAGCTACGCGGCCGGTGTCGGCACGGCGGTCGGGGCCATCGCCGGCGGCCGCGGCCGCATCGTCGTCGTGACGGACCTGCAGCAGCGCGGCTGGCAGGGCGCCGGCAGCATCGACGTTCCCGAAGGCATCGACGTCTCGGTGGCGTCCGTGCCGGCGGCGACGGCCAACCTCGCGGTCACGGCGCTGCGCCGGGACGGCGGCCTGACCGCCGTCGTGCAGAACTACGCGACGGGGCCGCGGTCGGTGGTCGCGCGTCTCGCCGTGGACGGCGCCGAGGTGGCTCGCGCCACGGTGGCGCTGGCGCCGCTCTCCGCCTCCGATGTGCGATTCACGGCGACCCTCCCGGCCGGCGGCGTCGCTGCGGTGGCGATCGACGATCCCGACGGCTTCCAGGGCGACAACACGCGCTACAGCCCGCTCGAGCCGCCGCGTCCGGTCACCGTGCTCGTCCTCACTGCCGAGCCGCCGGAGTCGGCGACCACCGGCCTCTACGTGCAACGCGCGCTCGAAGCCGCGGCCGACACCTGGCCGATGCGGGTGCTGGTGCAGGACGGACGGCGCTACTCGTCGTCGGCGGCGGCCGAGACGCCCGATGCCCTCGTCATCATCGGCACGCGGACGCTCGATCGACGCGGGCGTGAGCGCCTCGTGGCCTACCTGCGCGAGGGCGGACGCGTCCTGCTGTCGCTTGGCCCCGACGTCGATGTCCCGACGCTCGGCGACGCACTCGGCGTCGCCATTCGTCTCGCGCCAGAGCCGGTGGTGCCGGCCGCCGAGGAGACCGCCATCATCCCGTCGGATCGCCGGCACCCGGTGTGGCGCCAGCTGGCCGGCTCCCGATCGGCCCTCGGCCGTCTGCCCATCGATCGGTATCGGCAGATGATCGACGACAGCGACTGGGACGTGCTGGCGCGCTTCGCCGGCGGCGCGGTGGCGTTCGCGGAACGTCACGTGGGGCAGGGGACGCTGCTGCTGTTCGCCTCGGACCTCGACAACCGCTGGAACCGCTTTCCGCTCGAGCCGGGGTTTGCGCCCTTCATCGCCGAGACCGCGCAGTACCTCACGCGGGAGGCGCAGACGACCACCTCGTTCGTGCTGCCCGAGGTGCCGGCGGACGTGCCGGCGGCGCCCGGCCCTCATGTGCGGCCGGCCGCCCCCGGCCAAGCGGCCACGACCGTCGTCGTCAATCTCGATCCGTCCGAGAGCGATCCCGCGGCGACCACGGTGGACGTATTCACCAGCCGGCTACGCCGGGCCGCGAGCCCCGGGCCGGCCCGTGTCACCGATGAAGCGCGGGCCCGGGAAGCCGATCAACGGCTGTGGCAGATCGGGTTGCTCGTGATGCTCGCGCTGCTCGTCGTCGAGAGTCTGGTGGGTCGCGTGACGCGGCGCCGGGACTTGCAGACCGGGTTAGGATAGACACCAGAAAGCAGCGAGTCCTCATGGCCGACGAGCTCACCACGCTCCGGACACTCCTCGACGACATCACGCGCCGGCGGGCGACGCTGGCGTGGCGGCGGGGGTGGGCCACCGGGGCGGTGGTGGCCGCCGCCGCGCTGGCGGTGGCACGACTCGGCGTGCTGCTGTTGGCGCCGACCGGCCCGGCCTTTCTCGCCCTCGTCATCCTTGCCACGGTGACCGCCGTGGCCGCGCTGGCCGTGGCCCTGCACGCCTCGCGCCTGTCGTCGACGCCGGTGCAGCTGGCACGCCTGCTCGAAGAGCGGCTGGGCGGGCTCGACGATGTCGTCGTCACCGCCGTGGACTACGCCGGCCGGCCCGATCATGTGCCGGCGATGGCCGACCGCCTGGCGGCGGCCGCGCTGCGCGCGGTGGGCAGCGATGGGGCGGAGGCCGTGGTCCCGTCGCCGCTGCTGACGAGCGCGCGGTCCCGGGCGTTTGTCGCCACGGCCGGTCTCGTGGCCGCGCTCGCGGTGATGAGCGGTCCCTTCAAGGACGCCGTCCAGGTGAGCGGCGCCTACCTGTTCCCGTCGCGCCTCACGATCGTGGTGGAGCCGGGGGATGTCCGGGTCCGGGCCGGCCGCTCGGTCACGATCACGGCCCGCGTCGCCGGCAGTGCGGCCCTGGCGCCGGCGCTCGTCGCCGGCGAGGGGCCGGATGTCGTGCCGGTGCCGATGACCCCGACCGCCGACGGCGGGTTCCAGGTCTTCGTGCCCGAGGTCACCGCGACCTTCCCGTACCACGTCGTGGCCGGCGCGCGCCGCTCCGATGCCTACACGGTGACGGTGGTGCATCCGGCTCGCGTCGAGCGCATCGACCTCGACTATCTGTATCCGTCGGCGCTCGAGCTCGAGCCGCGGCGCGAGGAAGATGGCGGCGACATCTACGCGCCCGAGGGGACCGCCGTCACCCTCCGCATCACGGCCGATTGGCCGGTCGGGGCCACGGCGCTCGTGCTCGGCGATGGCCAGCGAGTCGCGCTCGGCGTCGAGGGCACCAGTTCCACCGGGCAACTCACCGTGTCGGGCGACGGTTCGTACCGCATCGCGTTCGTCGACGAGGACGGCGTCGAGATGCCCGACGACACCGAGTACTTCATCCGCACGTTGCTCGATTGGCCACCCGACGTGCGGGTGCTGCGGCCGGCCGGCGACAAGCAGGTGTCCCCGCTCGAGGAAGTGCGCATCGAAGCCCGCGCCGATGACGACTTCGGCGTGCAGAGCTTCGACCTCGTCCTGCAGAAGGCGGGCGAGGCGGAGGTGGTGGTGCCGCTCAAGGGCCGCGAGTCCGGGCTCACCGTGAACGGCGCGCACACCCTCTACCTGGAGGATCTCGAGGTCGAACCGGGCGATATCGTGAGCTACTACGTGCGCGCGCGCGATATCGGCCGCGGCAAACCCTCGTCGGAGTCGCAGAGCGACATCTACTTCCTCGAGGTCAAGGCGTTCAACGACGAGTTCGTGGCGGCCCAGAGCCAGGCCATGGCGGCGGGTGGACAGACCGAAGGCGTGCAGGATCTGGCCGCCGCGCAGAAAGAGATCGTCGTCGCCACGTGGAAGCTCGACAGCCGCGGCAAGCGCGCGAACCGGGCCGGCTCGGCGCCCGACATCAAGGCCATCGCCGATGCGCAGCGGGCGCTCGAGCAGCGGGCTGCCAAGGAGGCCGGCAACCAGATGCAGGCTGGCGCCCCCAGCCCGTCGCCTCGCCGCCGGCGCGGCCGCGCCACGCTCAATCCCGTGGCCGATGATCCGATGGGTCAGGCCATCGAGGCGATGCGCCAGGCGACCGCCCGGCTCGACGCGCTCGAAACGGCCGCCGCGTTGCCGCATGAGATGGAAGCCCTGACCCAGTTGCTGCGTGCCGAGTCGGCCGTGCAGCGCCGGCAGATCGCCCGGCAGCAGGGCGGCGGGGGTGGCGGCAATCGCGAGACGCCGGACCTGTCCGCGCTCTTCGATCAGGAGCTCCGCAAGCAGCAGCAGACCAACTACGAGACGCCGGCCACCTCCGAGACGCGCGACGACGAGCGCACCGCGGAGGATC
The DNA here is from genome assembly GCA_963807405.1 of uncultured Acidobacteriota bacterium. Classification (GTDB taxonomy): domain Bacteria; phylum Acidobacteriota; class Vicinamibacteria; order Vicinamibacterales; family UBA2999; genus CADEFD01. The sequence continues at coordinate 456,266 of CAWEBU010000006.1, forward strand.
CGCTGGCACGCCTGCGCGAGCTGGCGCGGCGGCAGGAAGCGCTCAGCCGGGAGCAGCAGGACCTCGCCCGCCAGCAGGCCGGCCTCGACGCCGAGGCGGTGAAGCGACGGCTCGAGCGTCTCACCCGCGACCAGGAAGAACTGCGGCGCCAGCTGGAGCAGCTGGCCCGCGAGATGCCCGCGCCGAGTGACCGCCGCGAGGGCGACCAGAGGGCCGAGCGTCAGGACGGAGCGCCGCCATCGCCGGGCCAGCAGCCCGGTCAGGGACAGCAGGCGCAGGGGACAGGGTCGGCCGGTCAGGGTCAGGCCGGGCAGCAGGCGGGGCAGCCCGGTGCGTCCGGGCAGGCCGCCGGTGACAGCGCACCGCCCGACGAGCGCCAGGCGGTGCGTGACGCCGTCGCCGAGATGCAGAAGGCGGCCTCCGGCCTGCGGGACGAGGACGCGACACGCGCCAGCGAAAGCGCCGGACGCGCCCTGGAACGGATGCGGCGGGCCGAAGAGGCCATGCGTGGTTCGAGCAGCGACGACATGCAGCGCCGCCTGGGCGACATGCAGCTCGAGGCGCGCCAGCTCGCCGAGGCACAGCGGCGGTTGAGCGAAGCGCTCCGCCAGGCGGGAACGCCGGGCCAGGCCGGGACGCCGACGGCGGGGGAAGTGGCCGGCGAACAGGGTCGCCTGGCGGACCGCGCCGAGCGGCTGCGGCGGCGGATGCACGATCTGGCCGGGCAGGCGCGTGGCGGCGAGGGGCGGAACTCGCTCGACCGGGCCGGCCGCGAAATGGAGGCCAGCCGCGCCTCCGAGCTGATGCGCGAGGCGCAGCAGGCGCTCGACGGCAGTGCTGCCAGGCCGGGGGCGGCCGGCGCACGGCCGCGGCCGGCCGCCAGTGAGGCCGCGCGTCTCGGCGCCGATGCGGCCAGCGCCCTCGACCGGGTGGCCGGCGAACTCGAAGAGCGCCGCACCGGCGATCAGGCGGCCAGCACCCGCTTGTCGGAGGACCTGGCGAGGACGCGTCAGCTACGCGAACAGCTCGAGTCCGTGGAGCAGTCGCTGGCGCAGTTGCGGGCCCAGGAAGGGAAGCGGGCCGCCGGGGAGAACGGCAGCGAGCCGCCCTCGGGTCAGGGGCGTGGTGAGGGCAAGTCCGCCGCGTCGCCGGGTGCGGGCCGCGGTGCTGATGGCGAGGTGGCGCGCCTGCAGCAGCAGCTGGCCGAGGAGATGCGGCAGGCGCGCGAGCAGGTCGAGGCGCTGGGCCGGGCCTCGAACGACATGCGCGGGCCGTCGACACCTGAAGCGTGGCAGCCGAGCGTGTCGGCGCCCGGGACCGAGGCCTTCAAGCAGGACTTCGCCCGCTGGGACGCACTCAAACGCAGTCTGCTCGTGGCGCTGGAGCGCGTGGAGCGTGGCCTGTCAGACGAATTGCGGCAGCAGGCGACGCGCGACCGCCTGAACGCGGGCGCGTCCGATGCCGTTCCCGACGACTACCGTCGGCTGGTGGACAAGTACTATCGGTCGCTCGCGACGCCGCGGCGGCCGGAGCCCTGATGCGCTTTGCCGTCGTTCTGCCCTGGTGGGGCTACGCGCTCGTCGCGCTGTCGGCGCTGGGCCTGGCGATCTTCACCTACGCCGGCGCCAGGGTCGCGCCGGGACGGAAGCTGGCGCTCACGGCCCTGCGGGCGGCTGCCCTGTTGCTGCTCGTCGGCGCGGTCCTGCGGCCCGTGCGTGTCTTGCCGCCGTCGAGCGCCCGCGATCGCCTGGTGCCGGTCCTGGTCGACGTCTCCCGCAGCATGCGCGTGGCCGACGCCCAGGGACCGGCGCGCATGCAGCGGGCGCGCGCGGCCGCGGGAGAGCTGGTGGCCAGCCTCGACTCGGTCGTGCGCACCGAGGTGTGGGCGTTCGGCGACGGCGTCGTGCGCTCGTCCCTCGACGACATGCAGGCGTCGGCGGGGCGCTCGGATCTGAGCCGCGCGCTTTCGGCCGTGCACGACCACTACCGTGGACGTCCGCTCGGCGGCATCGTCGTCGTCTCCGATGGCGGCGACACGTCGGCCGCGGAGGCGCCGGCCGATCTGACGGTCCCGGTCTTCACCGTCGGCGTGGGCGAACCGAGAATCACGCGCGACCGCGAGATCGTGGCCATCTCCGCCGGCGAGCCGCGCCTGGCCGACTCCACGGTTGACGTCCATGTCTCGGCCGTCTCGACCGGCTTCGGCACCCAGCCGCTGGAACTGACGCTCACGGCCAATGGCCGTCCGGTCGATGTGCGCCGCGTGCCGGTGACGGACGGCGGTCCGGTCAGCGCCGTCTTCACCGTGTCGCCCGATCCCGCCCTGGCCACCGTCTATCGCGTGGAGGTACCGGTGGCGCCCGGCGAGATCGCCGCGGAGAACAACAGCCGCAGCGTGCTCGTCGAGCCGCCGGGACGTCCGCGCCGGCTGCTGCTGGTCGAAGGCGCGCCCGGCTACGAGCACACGTTCCTCAAGCGGGCGCTGTCTCATGACAGCAGCCTCGACGTCGATTCGGTGATCCGCAAGGGACAGACCGACGACGGCCAGCCGACCTACTTCGTGCAGGCCGCCGCCTCACGCGCGGCCGCGCTGGCGGCCGGCTATCCGCGCACGCGCGCCGACCTGTTCGCCTACGACGCTGTGGTCTTCGGCAACGTCGACGCGTCGTTCTTCACGACCGAGCAGCTGGAGTCGACGGCGGCCTTCGTGGCCGCGCGCGGCGGCGGACTGCTGGTCCTGGGGGGCAAGTCGTTCGAGCGCGAGGGACTGGCCGGCACGGCGCTCGACGAGGTGCTGCCGCTGGACATGTCCGACCGTCGCTACGCCGTGGCTCTCACCGCCAGCGATGCTCCGGCCTCGGGCGCCGTGCAGCTGACCGGCGACGGCGCGTCTCATCCGGCCACGCGCGTCGGTGCATCGGCCGGCGACGCCCGCCGGCTGTGGGGGGCGCTGCCGGCCCTGGCCTCGGTGGCGCTGGTCGGGGGCCCGCGCGCCGGTGCCCAGGTGCTGGCGACCAGCGGCGGCGGGAGCGAGGTTCGCCCGCTGGTGGCGGTTCAGCGCTACGGCCAGGGGCGGACGATGGTCTTTGCCGGAGAAGCGTCGTGGCGCTGGCGGATGATGCTGCCGGCGACCGACACCACCTACGACACGATCTGGCGGCAGATGTCACGGTGGCTCGCCCACGGCGCCCTCGAACCGGTGTCGGTGGTGGCCCTCGGCAGTCCGTCACCCGGTACCACCGAACAGGTGTCGGTGCTCGTGCGCGATGCCGACTTCGAGCCGGTCGGCGACGCCGAGGTGCAGATCGTCGTCACCGCGCCCGGCGGCGATGAAACGCGCGCCACCGCCACGCTGGCCGATGCCGCCGACGGACGCTACGATGCCCCGGTCCGCTTCGCCGACGCCGGCGTCTATCGCCTGGCGGCCGACGCCCGTCGCGGCGCCGAGCGGCTGGGGGCGGGCGAGCGGGTCGTCCTGGCCGGCGGCGCCGATCCGGAGATGGCCGATCCGCGCTTGAACGAGGCAGTCCTGGAGCGTCTGGCGCAGCAGACCGGGGGCCTTTACGTCACGCCCGACGAGGTCACGCGGATACCACCGCGCCTGCAGGCGCCGGCCGTCGTGGACGGCCCGCCCGAACTGCGCGACCTGTGGCACGGCGCGTGGAGCCTCCTGGCCGTGATTGGGATACTGGCTGCCGAATGGACGTTGCGGCGGCAGGTGGGGCTGGCATGACACACGCGGTACGACGATCGCTCCTGCTCTCCATGTGGCTGCTCGTGCCGGCGGTGGCCGCGGCACAGGCGACGGCGCCAGCGGGCGGCGCGCCCCGGGATGCCCGCTGGGCGATCGTCGTGAGCGGCGCCTCCGGCGGCGCCTCCTACGCCGAGCAGATGGCCGCCTGGCGGGAGGCGATCCAGACGGCGCTCACCTCGCGCTTCGGCTTCGCGCCCGCGCAGATCGTGCAGCTCGTCGATGAAACGGCGCGCGCCACCGGCACAGCCGCCACCGCCGAGAACGTGCGCAAGACGTTCGCGACGCTGCGCGGCCAGGTGGCCAAGGACGACCTGGTCCTGGTCGTGCTGCTCGGGCACGGCACCTTCGATGGACAGGCCGCGAAGTTCAACCTGGTGGGGCCGGATCTGACCGCCGCCGAGTGGGCCGTCCTGCTCGGGCAGCTGCCGGGGCGCCAGGTCGTCGTCAACACCACCGAGGCGAGCGCCCCGTTTCTCGAGGCGCTGGCCGCCCCCGGTCGCATCGTCATCACCGCCACCGAAACCGCCGCCCAGCGCTACGCGACCGTCTTTCCCGAGTACTTCGCCAAGGCGCTCGGCGATGCGCAGTCGGACCTCGACAAGAACGGGCGCACCTCCATCTGGGAGCTGTTCGCGTCGTCGAGCGGCGCCGTGGTGCGGCACTACAGCGAGCGGGCGCAGCTCACGACCGAGCGGGCGATGCTGAGCGACACCGGCGACAAGGGCGGCGTGCAGGCCACGGTCACGACCGGCCCCGTCGGGACGATGGCCCGTGCCTTCTACCTCGATCGTGACGTGGCGTCCGAGAGCGCCGATCCGGCCGTGAGGGAGCTCATCGAGCGGCGACGGGCGCTCGAAGCCGAGGCGCAAACGCACATCCAGGCGAAGCCGGGCGCCGATCCGGGCAGCTGGGGCGCCGAGTTCGAGCGTCTGATGATTGAACTGGCGCGTGTGTCACGCCAGATACGCGAGCGGTCGTGAGGGCGGGGCGCGTCTAGCGGCCGGCGGCCTTGCCGTCCCACCACTCGACGCGCTGGCGCTCGGGACGGCGGAACAGGAACACCAGGACGACGCCGGCGCCGAATCCAGCCGCGTGTGCCCAGAACGCGATGCCGCCCGCGAGGGCCGTTTCGTCGGGCGGATTGAGCGTGGCCATGCCGCTCACGAACTGCATCACGAACCACAGCCCCAGCAGGTAGACGGCCGGGATCTCGACGACCGTGATCGGGAACGGGATGAGCGTCAGCACCCGCGACTTCGGATAGAGCACGAAATACGCCCCCATCACGCCGGCAATCGCCCCCGACGCCCCGACCATCGGCACGAGCGAGCCAGGCGCCGACATCGTCTGCGCCAGCGCCGCGGCCGTCCCGCACAGCAGGTAGAACGCGATGAAGCGGCCGTGCCCGACGCGGTCCTCGACGTTGTCGCCGAAGATCCACAGGTAGAGCATGTTGCCGGCAAAGTGCATGAGCCCGCCGTGGACGAACATCGAGGTGACGACGGTCGGTCCACGAGAAGTCGGCCGGAATGAGGCCGAAGGCGCCGATGAAGGCTTCCATCTCCCCGGGGCCGAGGCCGACCTGACGCAGGAACACGAGCGCGTTGATGACGATGAGCGCGATCGTCACGACGGGCCGCGTGCGGGCAGGGATGACGTCGCGCAGGGGAATCATCGAGTGGCTGCTGGCTAGTAGTATTGCGTATGCTGGGGTGCTCACCCAAGCGTCCCCGTCCTCACCATGATGCATTGCCGATTCTGTGACACCGAGATCGCCGACAAGGCGCTCATCTGCTTCCGCTGCGGTCGCGCCACGACCGACCCCAAGGTGGCGCCGCCACGACGTCCGCGCGGCATCCCGCCCGGCGCGGCGGCCGGCGTGACGGTGGCCGCCGCCGGGGCCGCGCTGGGGCTGCCGGAACTCGCCGATGGCGCCGCCCTCTACGCCGGCTGGGCGGGGCTGGGCACGATCGCCACCGGGGCCCTGGCGCTGTGGTGGGGTGGCCGTGCCGGCCGCCGCTAGGCGGCGATGCCCGTCTGGCGCGGCGTCCATCCACACGCTATGATCCACGCGAGCGCCCATGTCTGAGCCCCGCCTTGAAGTCAACGACGGCCTCGGCCGGCGCGTCATCCCGATCGACAAGCCGATGCTGACCATCGGCCGCCGCACCGAGAGCGACGTCCGCCTCGTCGGCAGCGACGTCTCACGAGAGCACGCCGAGATCGCGCGCGAGGACGTCCACCTCGTGCTGCGCGACCGCGGTTCCCGCTACGGCACGTTCGTCAACGGCGCTCCGGTGACCGAACACCGGCTCGCGCACGGCGACCGCGTCCAGTTCGGGCGCACCGGCGGGGCAGAGGTCGTGTTCCTGAGCGACGGGGTGGCCTCGGCCTCGGGGACCTCGTCGGCCGGCACCGCCGTCGGCGACATCCGCCAGATGGCGACCCTGCTCGAAGGGCTGCGCGCCCTCGGCTCGGGCCGGGTGCTCGACGAAGTGCTGGTGCTGGTGCTCGACGCCGCCATCGGCGTCACCGGCGCCGAGCGCGGCTTCATCATGCTGGCGGGCGATGACGGCACGCTCGACCTGAAGCTGGCCCGGGCCCGCGGCCGCGTGACGCTGCCGGGCGACCGCTTCGACACCAGCCGCAAGATCCCGGAAGACGTGTTCGCCACCGGTGAACTGCGGGTCGTGGCCGACCTGCTCGACGGCGACCTGGCGCAGGACCATCGCGGCACGGTCGCGCTCGGCATCCGCCACGTGCTCTGCACACCGCTCAGACTGGTCCGCTATCTGGACCGGCCGGACATGGCGCCGGAGGCGCGGGCGATCGGCGTGCTCTATCTCGACAGCCGCGAGAAGGGCCAGCTGCTCTCCGCGCAGACCCGCAGCGCGCTCGACACCCTCGCCAACGAAGCCGGCGTCGCCATCGAGAACGCCCGCCTCTACCGCGAGACGCTCGAGAAGGCCAAGATCGAGCACGAGCTGCGGATCGCCGCCGAGATTCAACGGGCCCTGCTGCCCGAAGGGCGCCGCGACGGCGCCTTCTTCCACGCCATGGGCACCTCACTGCCGTCACGGTCGATCGGCGGCGACTTCTTCGAGTACATCGACACCGACGACGGCGCGATCGGCGTCGTGCTCGGTGACGTGGCGGGGAAGGGGCCGGCGGCGGCGCTGCTGACCGCCAAGATCCAGGGGCTGTTCTCGGCGCAGGTCGGCGGCAGCAGCCCGGCGGCGGCGATGCGGCTCGTGAACACCGGCCTGCTGAAGCGGCAGGTGGATGCGCGCTATGCCACCGTGTTCTACGCCACGCTGCTGCCCGACGGCGCACTGGCCTACTGCAACGCCGGCCACAATCCGCCGCTCGTCGTCGGTGCGGCGGGGGTGCGACCGCTCATGGGGAGCGGCATGCCGGTCGGATTGTTCGCCGCCGCCACCTACGCCGACGAGCACACCCGGCTCGAAGCGGGCGACGTGCTGGTGGTCTACAGCGACGGCGTGACCGAAGCGCTCAACGTGGCTGGTGAGGAGTACGGCGACGACCGGCTGGCGGAGATCACGAGCGCGCACCGCACCGCGCCGCTCGATGAGTTCCTGCAGCGCATCATCACGTCGGTCCAGGCGTTCGCCAAGGGCGCGTCGCAGAGCGATGACGTGACGGTGCTGGTCGTCCGCTATCTGGGGCCGCCGGACAGCAGCGCGCCGGCCCCGGCCCCGCCGGCCGCCTGACCGGACAAAGACGAACGGGCCCGGCCGCGTGGCGGCCGGGCCCGTTCACATTCGACGTCGCGCGTTACTTGCGCTGGTCCGACGGCACGTAGTCGCGCGCCTCGTAGCCCGTGTAGATCTGGCGCGGGCGGGCAATCTTCTGCTCGTCGTCGAGCAGCATCTCCTGCCACTGCGCCGCCCAGCCGACCGTGCGGGCGATGGCGAACAGCACCGGGAACATCGCCATCTGGAAGCCCATGGCCTCGTAGATGAGCCCGGAGTAGAAGTCCACGTTCGGGTAGAGCTTGCGCTTCACGAAGTAGTCGTCTTCGAGGGCGATCTTCTCGAGTTCGAGCGCGATCTCGAGCAGCGGGTTCTTGCCGGTGACCTCGAACACATCGTAGGCGGCCTGCTTGATGATGCGGGCCCGCGGGTCGTATGACTTGTAGACCCGGTGGCCGAAGCCCATCAGCCGGCCGTTGCCCTCCTTCACTCCCTTGATGAAGGACGGGATGTTGCTGACCGAGCCGATCTCCTGCAGCATCTTCAGCACGGCTTCGTTGGCGCCACCGTGCAGCGGGCCGTAGAGCGCGGCGGCGGCGCCGGCCATCGCCGAGTAGGGATCGACCTGCGAGCTGCCGATGCCGCGCATGGCGCTCGTCGAGCAGTTCTGTTCGTGGTCGGCGTGCAGGATGAAGAGCACGTCGAGCGCACGCTCCAGCACCGGGTTCGGCGTGTACTTCACCTCGGTCATCTTGAACAGCATGTTCAGGAAGTTGCCGGTGAAGCTGAGGTCGTTGTCCGGGTAGACGTAGGGACGGCCGATGCTGTGGCGGTAGGCGTAGGCGGCGATGGTCGGCACCTTGGCGATCAGGCGGATGATCTGCTTGCGGCGCGACTCGGCGTGGTAGATGTCCTTGCCGTCGGGATAGAAGGTCGACATGGCGCCGACGGTGCTCACGAAGACGCTCATCGGATGGGCGTCGTAGGTGAACCCCTCCATGAACTTCTTGATGTTCTCGTGCACCATCGTGTGCATCGTGATCTCACGGGTCCAGGCCGCCATCTGCGGGCCGGTCGGCAGCTCGCCGTGCAGGATCAGGTAGGCGGTCTCGAGATACGAGCTCTTCTCGGCGAGCTGCTCGATCGGGTATCCCCGATACATCAGGATGCCCTTGTCGCCGTCGATGTAGGTGATCTTGCTGCGGCACGAGGCGGTGTTGGTGAACGCCGGGTCGTACGTCATCAGCCCGAAGTCGTCCTCGTCCTGCTTGATCTGGCGCAGGTCGATCGCCTTGATGGTGCCGTCGGTGATCGGCACTTCGTACAACTTGCCGGTGCGGTTGTCGGTAATCGTGAGGGTGTCGGCCATAACTTCGGGCTCGGAGCCCGCGGCCTCGGGCCCGGGCGGAGTGGCGGCGTGGGCCGCGGTCGTCTCAGTTGTCGTCGTCGGGCTGTTCTTCTCGGTCCACCGGCGGTCCCGGCACTCGATACGTGCCGTCGGCCCACCGCGCAAGATCCTGCTGCTGGCAGCGCCGGCTGCAGAACGGGCGGAAGCGCCGGTCCACCGGATGGAGGCGGCACGCGGCGCACACCAGCGGTCCATCCATCCAACTCATTGTATGACAGTCCGTGGCCGCCGGCGGCCAGAACGGCCTCGGCGCCAGCATGTCAGCCGCGTCGTCGATGCGGCCGACCAGATGGGAACCATGCCGTGACCGGCCGTGGATCAGTGGCTGCCGGGCGCCGCGCCGAGGTGCCGCACGTCGCGCGCCGACACCATGAAGATGACGTCTTCCGCGATGTTGGTGGCGTGGTCGCCGATGCGCTCGAGGTGCCGCGAGACCAGGATCAGATCGAGGGACGGTTCGATCTTCGCGGTGTCCTCCATCATGTAGGTGAGCAACTCGCGGAAGATCTGGGACTTCAGGGCATCGAGGGCGTCGTCGGCGGCCAGCACCGACTCGGCGAGCGACATGTCGCGGCGCACGAAGGCGTCGAGGGCGTCGCGGAGCATGCGCTGCGCGATCTCCCCCATACGCGGGATGTCGATGAGCGGCTTGACCGGGGCGTGCAGCAGGTAGCGCTTGGCGGCCTCGGCGATGTTGACGGCCAGGTCGCCGACCCGCTCGAGGTCGGTGTTGATCTTGACGGCGGCGACGATGGCGCGCAGGTCGGCCGCCATCGGCTGATGCAGCGCGAGCAGCTTGAAGCAGCGGTCGTCGATCTCGATGTGCAGGTCGTTGATCGGCTCGTCGCCCACCGACACGCGGTCGACCAGCGCCGCATCGCGGCTGGTCAGGGCCAGCACGGCCTCGCGGACGCGCTCCTCGGCGAAGCCGCCCATGGCCAGCAGCCGTTCCTGCAGTGCCCCGAGTTCTTCCTGGAAGTGTCGAACGACGCGTTCCACCGTGATTCTCCCTGCCGCTAGCCGCAGCGCCCAGTCACGTAGTCTTCGGTCAGCTTTTCGGAGGGGGCGGTGAAGATGCGATCGGTCCGCCCGTACTCGACCAGCCGGCCCAGCCAGAAGAAGGCCGTGTGGTCGGAGACCCGCGCGGCCTGCTGCATATTGTGCGTCACAATGACGATGGTGTAGGTCTTCTTCAGCTCGTAGATCAGTTCTTCGATGCGCTGGGTGGCGATCGGGTCGAGGGCCGAGGCCGGCTCGTCCATGAGCAGGATGTCCGGACGGATCGCCAGGGCGCGCGCGATGCACAGGCGCTGCTGCTGGCCGCCCGACAGGGCCAGCGCCGAGTCGTTCAGCCGGTCCTTCACCTCGTCCCAGATGGCCGCGGCACGCAGGCTTTCCTCGACCCGCTCGGCCAGTTCCGCATTGCTGCGGGCCAGACCGTTGATGCGGAGTCCGTAGGCGACGTTCTCGAAGATCGACTTCGGAAACGGGTTCGACTTCTGGAACACCATCCCGACCTGCCGCCGCAGCGACACCACGTCGACGCCCGGCCCGTAGGCGTCGTGGCCGTCGATGGTGACGGAGCCCTCGACCCGGGCCCCGGGGATGATGTCGTTCATCCGGTTGATGGTGCGCAGGAACGTGCTCTTGCCGCAGCCGGACGGCCCGATGAAGGCGGTCACGCGATTGGCGTGAATCGCCATCGAGATGCCGTCGAGGGCGCGCTTCTCTCCGTAATAGAAGTTGAGGTTGCGGACGTCGATTTTGACCGGCGCCAGCTCCGCCGCCGGAGCGCCGGAGCGAACGAGCGAGGAGAGGGTCGGGGGCAGGGGGCGCACGTCGGTCGTCACGGACGGCCTTTCCGCTGGAAGCGATCGCGCAACACGATGGCGATGGCGTTCATGGTGAGGAGCAGGACCAGCAGCACGAGGATACCGGCGGCCGCGTTGGCCTGGAAGGCCGCCTGCGGACGCGATACCCAGTTGAAGATCTGGATCGGCAGCACGGTGAACGGCGACCAGATGCTGTCGGGCGCGAACGGGATGTAGGTGAGGGCGCCGATCGCGATCAGCGGCGCCGTCTCGCCGACCGCGCGCGACAGGGCCAGGATGAGCCCGGTCAGGATGCCAGGCAGCGCCATCGGCAGCACCTGATACCAGATGGTCTGCCACTTGGTGGCCCCGAGGGCGTACGACCCCTCGCGAATCGAGGACGGCACCGTGCGCAGGGCTTCGCGCGTCGAGAGGATGACGACCGGCAGGGCGAGCAGCGCCAGGGTGGCGGCGCCGGCCAGGACGCTGCGGCCCATCCCCATCATGCGGACGAAGAGGCCGAGACCGAGCAGGCCGTAGATGATCGACGGCACGGCCGCCAGGTTCGCGATGTTGAGCTCGATGAAGCGCGCCAGGCGGCTGCGCCCGCCGTACTCCTCGAGGTAGGTGGCGGCGGCCACGCCCACCGGCAGGGCCATGGCGGCCGTCAGCGCGATGACGTAGAGGCTGCCGACGATGGCGTGGTAGATGCCGGCGTTCTCGGCCCGCCGCGACGGGAAGCTGGTCAGGAACTCCCAGTCGAGGCGGCTGGCGCCGTCGCGCCAGACCGTGGCGACCAGCACGCCGAGGGCGGCCAGGGCCACGGCCAGCACCACCAGCGCGGTCGCCTGGAACACGAGATCGGCGCGCCGCCGGCCGGCCGACGAGGCGTTCGAGCCGAGGCTGGTAGCCATCAGTTGTATTCCTCGCGGAAGCGGGCGCGCAGCCACGAGCTGAGCAGGTTGAGCCCGAAGGTCATCACGAAGAGGAGCATGCCGACGGCGAAGATGGTGCGGTATTCGAGCGTGCCCTGCGGCGTGTCGCCCAGGCTGACCTGCACGATGTAGGCGGTCATCGTCTCGATCGGCACGAACGGATTGACGGTGAAGCGCGGCTGCTGGCCGGCGGCGATGGCCACGATCATGGTTTCGCCGATGGCGCGCGAGGCGGCCAGGATCACCGCCGCGGTGATGCCCGAGAAGGCCGCCGGCACGACCACCTGGAGGGCGGTCTGCATGCGCGTGGCGCCGAGGGCGTAGGCGCCTTCGCGCAGCCCGCGTGGCACGGCCCGCATCGCGTCCTCGGACAGCGAGCTGATGAGCGGCAGGATCATCAGGCCCATCACGATGCCGGGGCTGAGCGCGTTGAACCCGCTCAGGCCGGGCAGCCACTGCTGGAGCAGCGGCGTGACGAAGGTCAGCGCGAAGTAGCCGTAGACCACCGTCGGCACGCCGGCCAGCAGTTCGAGCACCGGCTTGACGATGCGGCGGACGCGGTCGGGCGCGTACTCGCTGAGATAGATGGCGCTCAGCAGTCCGGTCGGGACGGCCACGACGAGCGCGATCGTCGAGACGACGGCCGTGCCGAGCAGCAGCGGCAGCACGCCGAAGTGCTTGCGTGGCGAAGAGCGGCGTCCACTCGGTGCCGGTCAGGAACTCGACGATCGAGACCTCGCGGAAGAAGCCGAAGGTCTCGACGGCGAGCACGCCGATGATGCCCGCCGTGGTCCCGACCGAGGCGAGCGCGCACAGGAAGAGCAGTCTCTCGATTGCGCGTTCGCCACGGCGGATGGGCATCGGCCTACTGGCCCTCGCGGCTGAGCAGCTGCTCGATGGTGAGGCCGACCTGCGAGCCGGCGTGTTCGAAGACGGAGCCGGTCTTGCGGGCGGCCAGGTGCGCCGCCACCAGCTGGTAGCCTCGCTCCCCGAGCGGCACGTAGCCGACTTCCTCGACCAGCGCGCCGCCTTCGGTCAGGAAGAAGTCGACGAACTGCTGGACGTCCGGGCGTTCCATGGCCGCCGTCGACACGTAGATGAAGATCGGACGCGACAGCGGCTGATAGGTGCCGCCCTTGACGGTCTCGACGCTCGGCAGAATCGCGCCGTCGCCGTTGTCGGCCTTGCCGTCGTCGACGCCGATCAGCTTCAGGTTGGCCTTGTTCTCGGCGTAGTAGGCGTAGGGCATGAAGCCGAGGGCGAGCTCGTCGTTGGCAATCCCCTGCACCAGGACGTTGTCGTCCTCGCTCGAGGTGAAGTCGCCGCGGCTGGCGCCTTCCTTGCCGTTGATGGCCTGCGTGAAGTAGTCGTAGGTGCCGGAATCGACGCCGGCGCCGAAGAGGTGCATCTCGCGGGCCGGCCAGCCGGCACGCACCTGCGACCACTGCTTGACGGTGCCCTGCGCCTCCGGTGCCCAGATGGTCTTGAGCTCGGCGACCGTGATGTGGTCGATCCAGGTGGCCTTCGGATTCACCACGACGGCCAGCCCGTCGTAGGCGATCGGCAGCTCGACGAACGAGACGCCAGCCGCGGCGCAGGTCTCGATCTCCCTGGTGCTGATCGGCCGCGAGGCGTTGCTGATGTCGGTCTCAGAGCGGCAGAACTTCTGGAACCCGCCGCCCGTGCCCGAGATGCCGACCGTGACGCGCATACCCGGCGTCGCCTTCTGGAACTCTTCGGCGACGGCTTCGCTGATCGGGAAGACCGTGCTCGAGCCGTCGATGGTGACCGTCGTGCTCCGGCCGCCGGCGCCGCCGGCCGATCCGCCGCAGGCCGCCGCCGTGGCCACCGCCGCCATCATCACGACGAGGCTGCTGAAGCCCTGTAATCTCATCGCTAGAGCCTACCCGGTAGCGGTTTCGCGGCAGTTTCGGATGTGTAAATTTCTCGTTAACGGGGCGCGGCCGCGGGGCGTCGGCGCGCTGGCGGCGACAGCGGGCGCCGGGCTGGGGGGGCGCCCTCTGCGGTGTCCCCGTCCTCGACGACGCGGGCATCCAGATGAATCGGCCGGCCGATCGCGCGTTCGAGGGGGCCGAGCTGGCGGTGGGCGGCCCAGACTTCCAGCTCCGCGTCTCCCCGCGCTTCGAGGGCCACGCCGACGCTGTCGGCGCTGGTGCTGACGTCGAGCGTCCGGATCATGGAGTGGCGGCTGCGGTCGAGCGATTCGGCCAGGCGCACGATGGCCCCGAGCAGCCGCACCGTGCGGCGCAGGCGCCCGGGCAGCTCGCCGTAGCCGTCGTGGGAGCGGCTGGGCCGGGCGCGCCGGTGGTAGCGGGCGCCGAGCGCGATGATCTCGATCTCACGCGGCTCGAAGCCGCGCAGGTCGCCGTTCTTGATGAGGTAGTAGGAGTGGCGGTGATGGCGCTCGTAGCTGATGTGAGTGCCTACGTCGTGGAGAAGGGCCGCGTACTCGAGCCACTCACGTTCGCGGTCGCCGAGCTCGTGCAGGGCCCGCAACCCGTCGAAGAGCGCCAGGGCGAGCCGCGCCACCTGCCGCGAGTGCGCTTCCTCCCAGCCGCAGCGTTCGGCCAGTTCGAGGGCGGAGCGCTTCCGGACATCGGGAATCTCTTCGACCTGGCGGATGTGGCGGCGGTTGTCCTGGATGAAGTCGAGCACCAGGCCCTCGCGCAGGGCCAGGTCGCACAACGTGATGTCCTTGGCGGCGAGCGTGCGCAGCAGGGTGTCGAGCAGCACCGAGCCGGCCACCACCAGGTCGGCGCGCCGGGGGTCGAGGGCCGGCATCTTGAGGCGCTGGTCGAGCGGCAGTGAGCAGGCGAGCTTGCGCACCTTGCGGATCGCCTTGGCGCTCACGCGCAGGTTGCGGACCTCGGCCGGCGCCACGCCCGTCCCGAGCGCTTCGGCCACCGTCCCGAGCGACAGGATGGTGCCGGAGGTGCCGATGACGCGGTCGTAGCCAGCGGCCACGATGTGCTCCAGATAGCGATCGACGAGGCCGCCGATGTGCTTGACCATCTTGCGTTCGTCACGCCGGCTCAGCGGGTCGGAGGTGACGAAGCGCTCGGAGAGGCGCAGCACGCCGAGCTTGAAGCTGCGCGCGAAGCGGACATCGCCGCCGGTGCCGAGCGTCACCTCCACGCTGCCGCCGCCGATGTCGATGACGACGGCGGGCTTCGGCGTGTCGACGCCGTAGACGGCCGCCAGGTGGATGAGGCGCGCTTCCTCGGTGCCGGTGATGATGCGCGGCCGGATGCCGGTCTGGTTCTCGATGGCGGCCAGCAGATCGCCGCCGTTCTCGGCTTCGCGGGTGGCGCTCGTCGCGGCCGCCAGGATCTCGTCCACCTGGTGCGAGCGGGCCAGGCGCTCGAACTTCGACAGCGCCTGCAGGGCCGCGGCCATGGCTTCGCGGGTGAGGCGGCGGCCGTCGAGGCCTCCGGCGCCGAGCCGCACCATTTCCTTCTCGCGGTCGATGACCTCGAACGAGAAGTCCGGGCGCACCTGGACCACGATCATGTGGACCGAGTTGGTGCCGATGTCGATGGCGGCGAGTCGCATGGCAGGGTGACGGCTGGATATAATGAGCGCCTTCCGGTCGCCCACCGAAACTGCCGGCGGCGCCAGTATGGCACGACGTTCACCCATCGACCTCCTGGTCTCGACGCGTATCGCGGCGCTGGCGGCCTCGCTGCCCGCGGCGCTCGGCGGCGACCCGGTCGCCGTGCATCGGACCCGCGTGGCCTCACGCCGGCTGAGGGAAGTGACCCCCGTTCTCGACGCCGTGCTGCCATCCGCCGCCGGAGCCGGCACTGCCGTGCGCCGCGTGACGCGCGCCCTCGGGCCGGTGCGCGAACTCGACGTCACGTCGCGGCTCTACGCGGAGGTGATGGACAAGGAGCCGGTTCATCCGCTGGCACAGGCGGCCATCGGTCGCACCCTGATCCGCGAACGGGCCTCCGCCATGCGCGCGGCCGGGCAGAGTCTTTCGGCGTCGCGTCGCGCCACGCTGTGGGCGCGCCTCGACGCGCTCGTCAGCGAGGTCGCCGGCCTGCGCGTGGCTGCGATTGCGGGAACCGTGCGCGCGCGGCTCGAGCGCCGGGCCGGCCGCGTGGGCGCGGCGCTCGACCACCTCGGCGTGCTGTATGCGCCCGATCGACTGCACGAGGTCCGCATCGCCGTGAAGCAGCTGCGCTACACGCTCGAGATTGCCGGCCGGCTGCGGTGCGCGCCGGCCGCCGCCGCCCTGCGCCAGCTGCGGGCGGTCCAGGAACTGCTCGGCCGGGCGCACGACCTGCACGTGCTGGCCGAGCATGTGCGCCAGGTCGAAGGTCGCGTCATCTCCCGATCGCGGCCGGCCGCCCGCGATCTGCGCCGGGTGGCGGAGGGCCTCGACGCGGAGTGCCGCCGGATCCACGGGTCGTTCCTCAGGCGTCGGGACGCGCTCCACGCCCTGGCCGGCGCGCTCGCCGCCGCGCCCGCGAGATCGCGCCGGCGGGCCGCCGCATGAGTCCGTCGCCCGGGCCCACCTCGCTCGAGCTGTATCTGGTGCGCCATGCGGTGGCCGCGCTGCGGGGACCCGACTATCCCGACGACGCCGACCGTCCGCTGACCGACGACGGCAGCGCACGCTTCCGCCGCGCGGTGGCCGGACTGCGCCAGGCCGGGGTGCAGCTGGACCTGGTGCTGACCAGCCCCTACGTGCGGGCTCGTGAGACGGCGGAGCTGCTCGCGACCGGCCTGCGGCCCAAGCCGAAGGTCGTGGTCGTGGAGGCGCTGGCCCCCGGCCAGCGGCGGTCGAGATCGTGGCCGCCGTGGCGCACCACTCGGCCAGCGGCCGCGGCGCGGCGCGCCTGGCGCTGGTCGGCCACGAGCCCGACCTCGGCGAGCTGGCCGCACGGCTCCTCGGCGCCAAGGGACGGTTCGAGTTCAAGAAGGGCGCCGTCTGCCGTATCGACGTCGATCGCGCCATGCCGGCCGGGCCGGGCACGCTGCGATGGTTCCTGACGCCGCGGGTGCTTCGAGGCCTGGCTCCGTGAGCGCGGCGCTCGTCGTCATCAACCCGATTTCCGGCACCGGTCGGTCACACCCAGGAGGCGCGGCGGAAGCCGACCTGGCCCGCACCATTCTCGGCGCTGCCGGCTACGAGACGACGGTGGCCGTGACGACCGGCCCCGGTCACGCCCGCCAGGCGGCCCGCGACGCCGTGGCCGGCGGGGCCGAGCTCGTGGTGTCGTGGGGCGGTGATGGCACGATGAACGAGGTGGGCGGTGCCGTGGCGTTCAGCGCCACGGCGCTGGCGCTCGTGCCGGCCGGGTCCGGCAACGGCCTCGGGCGCGAACTCGGCGTGCCCTTCGACCCGGCGCGCGCGCTGGCGATTGCGGCTGGCCGGCAACGCCGGCAGATCGACGTCGGCGAGGTGAACGGCGAGTACTTCTTCAACGTCGCCGGCGTCGGCCTCGATGCGCGCATCGCGCGGGCGTTCGCCGTCCGGACCGGGCGTCGCGGACGTCTGCGCTACGCGCGCGTCGGTGTCGAGGCCTTGCTCAGCTACCGCCCGCAGCGGCTGGAGGTGGCCTGGGACGGGGGAGTCTCGTCGCCGCGCGCGCTCTTCGTCGCGCTCGCCAACTCGCGGCAGTACGGCAGCCACGGCTGTATCGCACCGCCGGCCTCGCTCGACGATGGCCGCCTCGACCTCGTCATCGTCGAAGACCAGCCGCTGTGGCGTCTGGTCACGCGCTTGCCGGCGTTCTTCTCCGGCCGCCTGAAGCCGGGTGTCGGCGTCACGATGTCGACGTTCACGAGCGCCGCGATCGAGGCCCCGCCGGGCAGCGACCTCCATCTCGACGGCGAGCCACGCACCATTCAGGGCACGTTGGCGGTAGGCGTGCATCCCCGGGCGTTGAACGTGATGGTGCCGCCACCCCGAGCGTAGGCCGCGTCTGCGACGGCGATTTCGTTACACTGAATTTACAGCCGCGGCAGGTCGAGCGAGGGCACGATCGACGGGAGGCCTGCAATGCCGACCTTCGAACGAATCCTGACCAAAGACACGCACACCCGGCGTTTCGAGATTCTGGCCGAGCCCAACGGCTGGCGGGTGGTCGAGCGCGCCGACGCCACGGTGGTCCGTGACGACGTCTACACCGACTGGCACCGCGTGGAACGCGCCCGCCGGGCGTTTGCCGTGGAGATGTCGTCGCTGCGCGCCGAAGGCTGGCTCGACGCCCGCTGAGGCCCTGCTCAGGCCCCCGGGATGGCGAGCGGCCGCCAGTCGACGAAGCGGTAGCCGAGGCCGACCACGGTCTCGATCTGATGGCCGGCCACGCCGAGCTTGGCGCGCAGCCGGCCCACGTGGACATCGACCGAGCGCGTTTCGATGAAGCGCTCGTAGCCCCAGACCCGCTCGAGCAGACGGTCGCGCGACAGCACCCGGTTCCGGTTGTCCACGAGATAGCGCAGCAGCTCGAACTCGCGCCGGGTCAGCCTGACGGCCACGCCGTCCACCGCCACCGCCACCGCATCGAAGTCGGCAGTCAGGTGCGCGCCCTGATAGGTCGTGACCAGCGCCTTGTCGCTGGCGCGCCCGCGCCGCAGTGCCGCCCGCACCCGGGCGGCGAGTTCGCGCACGCTGAAGGGCTTGGTGACGTAGTCGTCGGCGCCCGAGTCGAGGCCGGTGACGCGGTCGCCCTCGCTGGTGCGCGCCGTCAGCATGATGATGGGCACGCTGGCCGTGGCCGACCGCTGGCGCAGGATGCGACACACTTCGAGGCCGCTCAGCACCGGCAGGTTCAGATCCAGCACCACGAGATCCGGCGGCTGCTCGCTGGACGCCTTGAGCGCCGCATCGCCGCTGGCGGCGACTTCGACCGCGATATCGCCGCCTCGTTCCAGCGTGTGCCGGATGAGATCGGCGATGTCGCCCTCGTCCTCGACGACCAGCACGCGACGACGGTTGGCCCTGGCGGCGGTCACCGCGGATGCGGTCGGGCCGGGACGATCGAGCGGTGGAGTCGGCAGCGCGTGGAGCATCATCGCCCGACGATAGCGCCGGGAGATGTCCTGGCTGTGACGGACTCGTTAATTCCAGGTTACGGTGCCGCCGCGGTCCTCACACGACCGTGCCCGGCGGAATGACCGCGTCCTTCGGGACGATCAGGATGCCCTCGCGGATGTAGTAGTTGGGCCCGTCGAACTCCTGCAATCCCTGCTGGTTCACCAGCCGGCAGCCCTCGCCGATGCGGGCGTTCTTGTCGACGATGACCCGGTCGAGCTCGACGCCCGGGCCGATGCCGAGGCCGACGCCCGACGGGTGGCCGTGGGTCGGCGCATCGTAGGCATCGGCGCCGAGCAGCACCGAGCGGCGGATGGTGGCACCGGCACCGATCGTGGTGCGGATGCCGATGACCGACTCCTGCAGGTCGGCCCGGTCCACGTAGCAGCCTTCGGCGACCAGCGCGCGGTCCATCGTGGTGCCGGTGATCCGCGACGGCGGCAGGAACCGCGCGTGCGTGTAGACCGGCCGGCGGTGGTCGTAGAAGTTGAAGGCGGCACCCGGCTGCGTGAGCATGATATTGGCGTCGTAGAACGACTTCACCGTGCCGACGTCCGCCCAGTAGTCCTTGTGGAGGTGGGCAACGACTTTGTAGCGGTCGAGCGCGGCCGGGATCAGCTCGCGGCCGAAGTCCACCCCCGACTGCTGCTCGAGCAGCTCGAACAGCACCTCGCGGGTGAAGACGTAGATGCCCATCGAGGCGACGAACGGCTTGTCGTCCTCGAGCGGCATGACGGTCGAGCCTTCCGGCGCACTGCGGCCGATGACGGAGAGCCGCTCCAGGTTCGGCTTCTCCTCGAACTGCTGGATGGCGCCCCGCCCGTCGAAGGTGAAGATGCCCATACTGGTGGCGTCGTCGGCGTCAACCGGCAGTGCCGCGATCGTCACGTCGGCCTTGCGCTGGATGTGCGCGTCGAGCATCTGCGCGTAGTCCATCCGGTAAAGATGATCGCCGGCGAGAATCAGGTAGTAGTCGGCGTCGTACTGCGCGAAGTGCCGCGTCGCCTTGCGCACGGCGTCGGCCGTGCCCTGGAACCAGGCGGTGCTGTCGGGGGTCTGCTCGGCGGCCAGGATCTCGACGAAGCCGCTCGAGAAGGTGTCCATGCGATAGGCGGCGGAGACATGCCGGTTCAACGACGCCGAATTGAACTGCGTCAGCACGAAGATGCGGCGCAGATCGGCGTGCAGACAGTTGCTGATGGGGACGTCGATCAGGCGGTACTTGCCGCCGATCGGGACGGCCGGCTTCGACCGCAGCTGCGTGAGAGGGAAGAGCCGGCTGCCTTGGCCGCCGCCGAGGATGAGAGCGAGAGTGTCGCGCATCACCCGAGCAGTGTAAAGGCGCGCGGCTATTTGCGCCAGCGTGACCGCGCGGCGTCGATGGTCATGGCGCCGCGCACGCGCCCCGGCCTCACCAGAACCCCAGCCAGCGCCACCAGAGGAGGCCCACCGTCAGCCACACGACGAGGTTCGCCGCGCCGACGGCGGCGCCGGTGCGCCACCATTCGCCGAGCGTGACATAGCCCTGGCTGAAGAGGATCGGGCCGGTGGTCGTGCCGTAGTGGGTGAGTCCGGCCGGCAGGTTGGTGAGGCACATCAGGCTGTAGATGGCCAGCGCCGGCGGCACCCCCACGCCGATGAGCATCGTGGCGAATGGCGGAAAGAGCGCCAGCATGTGCGAGGTGATGCTGGCAAAGGCGTAGTGGCTCACGAAGTACAGCACGAGGACCACCAGCAGCACCGGGAACCAGCCGATGCCGCCGAGCACGGCGCCGACGGCGGTGGCGAAGACCGTCGGCACGCCGGTGGCGTTCAGCAGCTCGCCCATCTTGAGCAGGCCGCCGTACCAGATGAAGACGTCCCAGGCCGCGCGCTCCTCGATGATGCCGTCCCAGCGCAGCGTGCTCGTGACGAGCATCACCCCGAGGCCCAGCAGCGCCACGAACGTGACATCGAGGCGGTGGAGGCCCGACGTCAGCCACAACAGGCCGACGCCGATGAAGACGGCCATCGTGATGCCTTCGCGGCGGCGGACCGGGCCGAGGGCCTCCAGTTCGCGGGCGGCGAACTCCGCGGCCTCGGGCGTGCGCGTCACCTCCGGCGGCACCATCCGGTAGACCACCCACGGCACCACCAGGCACGAGAGGAGACCGGGCAGACTGGCGGCGACGAGCCATCCCGACCAGGTGACGTCGACGCCGGCAATCCGGGCGGCCAGTCCGGCCGCCAGCACGTTGCTGGCCTGGCCGGTCAGGAACATCGCGCAGGCCACCGCCGATCCCTGGTACATCGCCGCCAGCAGGAAGCGGCCGAGCCGCGGCGCGGTCGGCCCCGGCGTCGAGCCGAACAGCTCGGCGATGCCGCGTCCGATCGGCAGCACCATGCCCGCCGACCGGGCCGTGATCGAGGGCACGCCACTCGCCAGGGTGACGTCGGTCATGACGAGGGCGTAGGCGATGCCGAGCGAGCTGCCGCCGAAGCGGCGGATGAAGACGAGCGCGATGCGGCGCGCCAGGCCCGAGTCGAGGATGGCGCGCGCCATCAGCATGGCCGCCACGACCAGCCACACCGACGGCTCGCCGAATCCGCCGAGGGCGTCGCGCATCGGGATGCCGTTGGCCGTCATGGCGGTCAGGCCGAGCACGACCAGCGCCGCGCCCGGCATCGGCTGCAACGCCATGCCGGCAATCACCGAGACGAAGATCGCAAAGGTGCGCCAGCCCTGCGGCGTGATGCCCTCGGGGCGGGGCAGCAGCAGGGTCAGCGCCAGGAACAGCGCGACGAGCGCGGCCAGGCGGCCGAGGCGAACCGGAGCGACGGCGGCGGACATGCGCGCGCCATTGTAGTGGCACGTGCGATGGCGGCTGCGGTCAGGGCGGTGGCGGGGTCGTCAACGCGGCCCGCGCCGCCCGGCTGCGATCGCGCGTCGTGCTCTCCACATGGCCGAGGGCGTGCAGCGCCGCGTCGAACACCGAGGCCAGGACGGCCTCCTGCGGGCGGAGCAGCCGGTAGTGCATCCACACCCCGCCGCGCCGCGCTGCGACCAGGCCGGCCTTGCGCAGGTAGGCGAGGTGGCGCGAAACCGTCGGCTGGGACACGCCGAGGCTGGCGTGGATGTGGCACACGCACAACTCGCCGCCCGGGCCACCGGGCGTCTCGGCCAGCAGGGCCAGAATCCGCAGGCGGGTGGCATCGGCCAGGGCCTGATAGAGGCCGACCAGGGTGGCGGTGTGCTTGACGCGCGGCGCCGACGAGGTCGTGCAGCAGCTCGACATATTCGTGTTGACGAATATAGCACGATGTTCTATATTCGTGTTGGCAAATATGTGGACCCGTTGACGCTGGCCTGCACAGCCGGCCCAGGAGACTCGATCATGGCGACCCCACGCGACATCACGACCACGGTGAAGGAGAAGTACGGTGAGGCGGCCCGGCGGGCCGCCAGCGGCGGCTTGGCGATTGGCTGCTGCGGCAGCCCGAGCGATGGCGCCTGCGGCGATCCGATCACGTCGAATCTCTACGACGTGGCGGAGCAGGCCGGCCTGCCGGCCGAAGCGGTGGCCGCCTCGCTCGGCTGCGGCAACCCGACGGCGCTGGCCGAACTCAAGGCCGGCGAGGTGGTGCTCGATCTCGGCTCGGGCGGTGGCATCGACGTGCTGCTGTCGGCCCGCCGGGTCGGCCCGACCGGCAAGGCCTACGGGCTCGACATGACCGACGACATGCTGGCGCTCGCCAACGAGAACCGCCTGAAGGCAGGCGCCGAGAACGTCGAGTTCCTCAAGGGGGAGATCGAGCACATCCCGCTGCCCGACAACTCGGTGGACGTCATCATCTCGAACTGCGTCATCAACCTGTCGGGCAACAAGCCGCGCGTGCTGCGCGAGGCGTTCCGGGTGCTCAAGCCGGGCGGACGGTTCGCCGTCTCGGACGTCGTCGTCCGAGGCGAGGTGCCAGCAGACATCCGCAAGAGCATGGAGCTGTGGATCGGCTGTGTCGCCGGCGCGCTGGAAGACGTCGAGTACCGGCAGCTGCTGACCGGCGCCGGTTTCGAGCACGTCGATCTGGAGCCGACCCGCATCTACAAGGCCGCGGATGCGCGGGCGTTTCTCGTCGAGGCGGGCCTCGACCGGCCGGGCCTGGCCGAGTCCATCGACGGCAAGTTCATGAGCGCCTTCGTGCGCGCCAGCAAGCCCGGCGGCGAAACGCAGCCCTGTGGCTGCGCTCCGGGCTGCTGCAACTGACCACGGCCACGTGCCACTGATCCTGCGCGCCGGGCGCTCCAGCTGATTCGGGGCGTGCGGCGCGCATTGTTTTCAGGCGTGTAACGAGAATCGGCGGCCTGACCCTCGCCGGAATGCTCCGCGAGCCGCCGGTATCGCGGCCTCGCCTGCCACCCTCCCGCGAATTAACCCGCCTGAAACAACCCTGTCGCAGACGCTTCACGGCTCCTCGATAGCCTGACTGGGTGAGCCAACCCCAGTGTGTGAGGTCGAGGAGCGTATGAACTTGCGATGTGTCCAGGTAGCCCTGCTGGCAGGCGTGCTGCTGCCAGGTGCCGTCCCACCGGTGCGGGCTGAACAGCCGGCGGTGACGAACGCCAGGAAGACCCGCGTGACCGGTGTGGTCCGCGACGAGACCAACGGCATCAGTCTTCCGGGTATCCCGATCGAGGTGGTCGGCGGCGAGACCGTCTACAGTGATGTCGACGGCCGATACGTGGTCGACCTCGTCCCCGGCAGCTACGAGCTCGAGGTCGCGATGGAAGGCTACCAGGAGATGACCGCGAAGGTCGTGGTGGCCGCCGGCGTGCGCACGGTGGATGTCAACATCGGCATCACGATGGCCAGGTTCGCCGAGACGGTCGTCGTGCGCGGTGACGCGCCGATCGACGCGGTGACCTCCTCTCAGGAAGTGCAGCTCATCGAGCGCAAGAACGCGCCGATGATCAGCGACAACCTCGGAGCCAGCGAGATGCGCAGCAACAACGACGGCGACGCCGCCGCCGCCATGCAGCGCGTCACCGGCATCTCGGTGGTCGACAACCAGTATGTGTTCGTGCGCGGCCTGGGCGAGCGCTACAGCAACACCCAGTTGTCGGGCGCCACGCTGCCCACGACCGAGCCCGACAAGAAAGTCGTACCGCTCGACATGTTCCCCTCGGGTTTGCTGGACAGCGTGCAGGTAGCCAAGTCGTATTCGCCCGACAAGTCGGCCGAGTTCGCCGGCGGCCTCGTGCAGGTGAATCCGATCACGCTGCCGAGCCGCCCGGTGCTCGACTTCTCCTACGGTCTCTCCGGCAACAGCATCTCGACCGGCAAGAGCATCCCGCTCAGCTCGCTCGGGTCGCGCGACTGGCTGGGCTTCGACAACGGAATCCGCGCCCTGCCCGGTTCGTTCCCCGACTCGAAGATCGTGCGGCGCGGCATCTTCACCCCCACCGTGGGGTTCACGCCTGCCGAGATCAGCGCCTTCGGCCGCGCCCTCGACAACACCTGGCGGCCGCAGAATGCCGACGGCGCTCCAGGGCAGAACTGGGGTCTCGTGGCCGGTAACCGCTTCGGTAGCCTCGGCGTCGTGGCCAGCCTCTCGCAATCGTATCGGGAAACGTTCCAGCGGGAAGGCCGCGCGTTCTATCGCCTCGGCGAAGGCGATGAGCTCGAGGCCGTCAGCGACTACGAGATCGAAGCCGGCACCCAGCGTGCCCAGATCGGCGGCGTGGCGAACCTGTCGTACCAGGCGACCACCAACCACCGGCTGTCGTTCGAGAACTTCTACACCCACAGCGGCCGCGACGAGGGCCGCCGGTTCGAAGGTCCGAACACCGAGAACAACTTCTACTATTTCAACAACCGCGTGCAGTTCATCGAAGAAGGGCTGGTCTCGAACGGCCTGTCGGGCGAGCACTTCTTCCGCGGCCTGTCGAACAGCCGGCTCGACTGGCGGGCGACCTATTCGCGCGCCAGCCGCGACGAGCCGGACCTGCGCGAGACCTTGTATCAGGCGAACCTCGTGCCGATCGCCGGTGGCGGGTTCACCTACAGCGGCACCCCGGTGCTGGCCGACGAGTCGCAGAGCGGCTTCCGGATGTTCAACGACCTCGAAGACAACACCCTCGACGTGGCCGCCAACTGGAGCATCTTCAGCACCGCGGGCGACCGTCCCACCCAATACAAGTTCGGCCTCAATGTCGTCGACCGCGACCGCGCGTTCCAGTCGCGCCGCTTCCGCTTCATTCCGATCACGACCGGTTCGGGCAGCAGCGTGCAGGCCAATCTGACCCTCACGCCGGAGGAGATCTTCACCTCGAACAACATCGGGACCGCGTTCCGCTTCAACGAAGAGACGCGGCCGGTGGATGCCTACGACGGCGCCCAGACGACCTACGCCGGCTACGGCATGGTCGATATCGCCCTGCGTGCCCGCACCCGCCTTGTGGCCGGCGCCCGCGTCGAGCGGTTCGAGCAGCACGGTCGACTCGTTCGACCCGTTCGGGCTGTTCGTCGCCACCACCACCTCGGAGAACAAGAACACCGACGTCTTCCCGTCGGTCAACCTGGTGCAGGGCATCACCGCCAACTCGAACCTCCGCCTGGGTTACAGCTCCACCGTCAACCGCCCCGAGTTCCGCGAGGTGGCCACCTTCGAGTTCACCGACGTGGTCGGCGCCCGTGCGGTGCGCGGCAACCCCGACCTGCGCCGCGCCATCATCCAGAACGTGGACGCCCGCTGGGAACTGTTCCCCGGGGCCCGCAACGTGGTCGCGGTGAGCGGGTTCTACAAGTACTTCAACGAGCCCATCGAGCGCATCGTGATTGCCGGCGCGCAGCCGATCGTCACCTTCCAGAACGCCGAGAGCGCGCGCAACTTCGGGCTCGAGCTCGAAGCGGCCCGGCAGGTGTTCCGCCACCTCTACGTCGCCGCCAACTACACCTATCGTCGACTCGGAGATCACACTCAGCCCGGGCCAGCGGACGGTGCAGACCTCGCTCACGCGCGCGCTGGCCGGTCAGTCGAAGAACGTCTTCAACGTCACCACCGAGTTCGCCGCCGGCGGCTTCAACGTGCGCGTGCTGGTGAACCGCTACGGCGACCGCATCTCGGACGTCGGCTCGAACGGCGCGCCCGACATCATCGAGCAGGGCCGGCCGCAGATCGACCTGGTGATGTCGCAGCGGCTGGGCCGCTTCAACCTCCGCCTCGGCGCCGACAACCTCGCCGACAGCCGCTACAACTTCACGCAGGGCGTGGGCCGGTGCAGGAGCGCGAGCGCACGTTCGTGCAGGGCCGCACCTTCAGCCTGTCGGTCGGCGTCAACGTCTTCTAGGTCGAGCCGTTCATGAGGAAAGCACAAGGCATCATGGTTCACGTATCACGCATCCTGAAGGGGCTGGCCGCCGTCGCCGCGGTGGCCTCGGCCGTCGTCACGGCCATTCCCGTGGCCGCCCAGCTCCAGCCGCCGGTGACCGTGCCGGGCATCGACCGTCCGGTCGTCGTCGTCACCGGTGACATCACCGGCACGATGACCTGGACGAGCAACTTCGTCTACGTGCTGCGCGGCGCGGTGTTCGTCAAGGACGGCGGCACGCTCAACATCGCCGCCGGCACGCTCATCGCCGGCGAGGCCGGCAGCGTCGGCACGCTCATCGTCGAGCGCGGCGGCCGGTTGAACGCTCTCGGCACCCGCGAGCAGCCGATCGTGATGACCAGCGACCAGCCGGTCGGGCAGCGGTCGCGCGGCGACTGGGGCGGGCTCATCATCAACGGCCGGGCCCCGGTGAACATCCCGGGCGGCGAGGGCGTGGGCGAAGCGCAGACCGGCATCTACGGCGGCGACGACCCGAACGACAACAGCGGCACCATGCGCTACGTGCGCGTGGAGTTCGCCGGCGTCCGAGTTCAGCCCCGACAACGAACTGAACGGCATCGCCTTCCAGGGCGTGGGCCGCGGCAGCACCTACGAATACATCCAGGTGCACATGAACCGCGACGACGCCTTCGAGTGGTTCGGCGGCACCGTCGATGGCAGGAATCTCGTCGCCTCGAACACCGGCGACGACAGCTTCGACTGGACCTTCGGCTGGACCGGGCGGGCGCAGTTCCTGGCCGTCGCACCAGCGCAGCGACGACGGCGACTGGGCCATTGAGGCCGACAACAACGAGTTCGCCAACGACCTGCTGCCGCGATCGAATCCGCAGATCTACAACTGGACCAGTTGCGGCGACCCCGACGCGAATGAGGGCGCCGAGGCCTTCCGCGCCGTCCTGTTCCGCCGCGGCACGGCGGTCACGTTCCGCAACTTCCTGATTCTCGGTTCCCGCACACTCGGGCTGCAGATCGACGGCGCCTCGACGCTCGGGCAGGTCACTAACGGCACGACGCAGATCGGTGCCGGCGTGATCTTCGGACCGGCCACCCCGCTGCACGCCAGCGCGCAGCCGTTCGTGGCCAACGGGCGGTTCCCGGATGTCAGAACCGGCGTGAATCCCGGGGTCGAGGGCTGCTTCGTGCACGAGAATCCGAACTTTCAGCCGTCGTCGGTGGCGACGCTGGCGGGCGGTCAGATGACGCCGATTCAGCCGCCCAACGACGGCTTCTTCGAGCCCGTGACCTTTATCGGCGCGGTGCCGCCGGCCCCGGCCGACAATTGGATGACCGGCTGGACGTCGTTCCCGCAGCGGTAGTGTCGCGTTCGACGCTCTCCGTCGTAAGGTGTCGCCGCATGTCCCTCCGTGTCATCCTTGCCGCTGGCCTCATCGTCGTGGCCGCGTGCGCCCCGACGAAGACGCCCCTCGCCGACACGCGCGACTCGCCATCAGCCGTGGCGCAGGCCGTCATCGACGCGGTGACCGCCGGCGACGGCGCCGCGCTGAGCTCCCTGGCGCTGTCGGAGCAGGAGTTCCGCGATCACATCTGGCCCGGTCTGCCGGCCGCCCGTCCCGAGCGCAATCTGCCATTCGCGTACGTGTGGGGCGACCTGCACCAGAAGAGTGGGACCAGCCTGGCCGCCACGCGGGCGCGGTATCGCGGGCAGCGCCTGTCGCTCGTCGCGGTGCGGCACGGCGAAGCGACGTCGTATCAGGGCTACACCGTCCATCGCGACAGCGTGTTCGTGGTGCGCAGCTCCGACGGAACCACGCAAGACGTGCGGCTCTGTGGGTCGATGGTCGAGCAGAGCGGCCGCTGGAAGGTGTTCAGCTACGTGACGAGCGACTGACGTCGCGGCCAGATCCACGTTCCTTCTGCGACGGCACCTGGTGTGCACCCGTATCCGCCCGGGATCCCGGGCCGGTCGCAGAGACATTTGTAACGGCGATGCAACGTGCCCTATGGCATACTCCCCGTGCGCCGGCCGGCGACTGGCCGGACCGAGGAGTGCCCGTGGCCGCCTTTCGCCTGATCCCCAAGGAAGAGAAGTTCTTCGCCGATTTCATCGCCCTCGCCGACCGCATCGTCTCTGGCGCCACCCTGCTCGAGAAGATGCTGGCGACCGACCCGCCGGCGTGGGAGATGGCCATCGAGATCAAGCAGGTCGAAGAGGCCTGCGACTCGGTGACCCACGAGATCATCCAGCGCCTGAACCGCACCTTCGTCACGCCGATCGACCGCGAGGACATCCACGCCCTGGCCAAGTCGCTCGACGACGTGATGGACGCCATCGACGCGGCGGCGGGCGTCGTCCGGCGCTACCGCATCGCCACCCTGCCATACGGCACGCGCGAGCTGGCCTCGCTCATCTGGCGCTCGACCATGCAGGTCAAGGTCGCCGTCGAGGCGCTCGAGAAGAAGACGGGCGTGCACGACCGCTCGGTCGAGATCAACCGTCTCGAGAACGCCGCCGACACGGTGCACGACGAGGCGCTGCGCCGGCTCTTCGAGCACGAGAAGGACGCTATCACGCTGATGAAGTGCAAGGAGATGCTCGACCTGCTGGAGCTGGCGACCGATGCCTGCGAGGACGTCGCCAACGTCCTCGAAAGCGTCGTCGTCAAGCACGGTTAGCCGGGTATGGAGCATTCGCTCGTCATCGTCGTCGTCGTGGCGGCGCTGGTCTTCGACTACATCAACGGCTTCCACGACGCGGCCAATTCGATCGCCACCGTCGTCTCGACCCGCGTGCTGTCGCCGGGCAAGGCGGTCGTGTGGGCGGCGTTCTTCAACTTCGCGGCCGTCTTCGTGTTCGGCACGGCGGTCGCCAAGACCATGGGCTCCGGGATGATCGACCTGGCCTACGTGACCGGGTCGGTGATCCTCGCCGGGCTCATCGGAGCCATCGTCTGGGACCTCATCACCTGGTACTACGGCCTGCCGACCAGCTCGTCGCATGCGCTCATCGGCGGCTACGCCGGAGCCGCCCTGGCCACGGCCGGGCCGAAGGCGATCGTCGCCGCCGGCTGGACCAAGACGCTCATCTTCATCGTCCTCGCGCCCGCTGCTCGGGCTGGTGCTCGGGCTGACGTTCATGACGATGATCCTGTGGATCTGCCGCAAGACGCCGCGCCGTCCACAGTCGACCAGCTGTTCCGTCGGCTGCAGCTCGTCTCGGCCGCGCTCTACAGCCTGGGCCACGGCTCGAACGATGCCCAGAAGACGATGGGCATCATCGCCGGGGCACTCTTCGCGGGCGGCTACATCACGACCTTCGAGATCCCGACCTGGGTCGTCTTCGCCGCCTACGCCGCTATTTCCGCCGGCACGCTCTCGGGCGGCTGGCGCATCATCCACACCATGGGCTCGAAGATCACGCGCCTGCAGCCGGTGGGCGGCTTCGCGGCCGAGATCGGCCGGCGCCGTGTCGCTCTTCCTCGCGTCCTCCCTCGGCGTGCCGGTCAGCACCACCCACACCATCACCGGGGCCATCGTGGGCGTCGGCTCGGTGCGGCGGCTGTCGGCGGTTCGCTGGGGCGTGGCCGGCCAGATCGTGTGGGCGTGGGTGCTGACGATCCCCGCCTCGGCGATCATCGCGGCCGCGACCTACTACGTCCTGGCCGCCAGCGGCTTCAGGTAGATTCGGGCGGCCGCTGCCAGGGGCAGACGGACGAGGAACGCGGCGCCGCCGCTCGGGCGATTCTCGACGCTGACCGCACCGCCGTGCAGGCCCGCCAGGTGCTTGACGATGGCCAGCCCGAGACCGGTGCCGCCCGGACGTCCGCGTGACTTGTCGACCCGGTAGAAGCGCTCGAAGACGCGCCCGAGATCTTCCTCGGGAATGCCCGGGCCGTTGTCGGTCACGGTGATGACGAGCGTCCGGGCGTCGAGCGCGGCCGCCACCGCCACCTCGCCGCCCTCCTGCGTGTAGTTGACCGCGTTCTCGACCAGATTGCGCACGATGTCGTGGACCTTGGCCGCGTCAATCGCCACCGCCGTGGTCGCCGGGTCGATCGAGGTCGTGACGCGCAGCCCCTTCGCGCGCGCTCCGGGGCCGGTGTCGTCGACGATGCCGGCGATGATCGGGGCCAGGTTCGCGGCAGACGTCTCGAGCGGCTCCTTGCCGGCCTCGAGCAGGGCCAGCCGCAGCAGGTCCTTGACGAGCCGTTCCATGCGCGTCGGCATGCCGCTGAATGACTTCGAGGAAGCGTCGTCGCGCCTCGGGATCCTCGGAATCGTCGACCAGCGCTTCGGCGTAGCCGCGGATGGCCGTCAGCGGCGTGCGCAGTTCGTGGGAGACGTTGGCCACGAAATCGCGGCGAATCAGGTCGGCGCGCTTCAGGTCGGAGACGTCGTGCAGGACCACGACGACGCCGCGTCCGGTGCCGGCGACCGGCGCCAGGCGGGCCACGAGGGCGCGCGACCCGTCGCGCGCGGTCGAGAACTCGAGGGCGCAGGGCGAGCCTCCGCCGAGCAGACGGCCGACCTGCTCGACGACACCGGGGTGGCGCAGCGCCTCGACGTAGGGCCGGCCCACGGCATCGCTCTCGAGGCGCAGCATGCGGCGCGCCGTCTCGTTGACGAGCTGGAGCCGCCCGCCTTCGTCGACGACCATGACGCCCTCGACCATGCTGCCGAGGATGGCCTGCATGCGCGCCCGGTCCCGCAGCAGCGAGACGATCCGCCGCTCCTGCTCGTGGACGGCGCCGTCGAGGGCGCGGGCGGCGCTGCCGAGTTCGTCGTCGCCGTAGTCGGGGCCGGGCCGGCTGAGGTCGCCGAGCGCGTAGCGGCGGGCGACATCGGCGATGGCGGCGGAGCGCACGCGGTAGCGGTCGGCCAGTGCCGAGGCGGTGACGAATGCCGCGATACCGGCCAGCCCCACCCCGAGCGCCACCGCCACGCCTGGACTGGTCACGGCCCCCTGGCCGATGACGAGGCCGACGAAGGCCAGGGCTACGAACGAGACGCCGAACGCGGCGGCGAAGATCGTGGAGCGCGTGTCGGAGCGCACGGCCACTGGGTCAGGCGCGGCCGGCGGACTCTACCGGCGAGGCTGCCACGGGCGCCGGCTCGAGCAGCTTGTAGCCGAACTGCTTCACGGTCACCAGGGCCTCGACGAGGAAGGGCAGCTTCTCGCGCAGCCGGCGCACGTGGACGTCGACGGTGCGGGTGCCGCCGGTGTAGGAGTAGTCCCACACGTCGGAGAGCAGGAGATCGCGCGACAGCACCCGGCCCCGATGGGTCATCAGGTACTGCAGCAGCAGGAACTCCTTGGCCGTCAGGCGGATCTCCTGGCCGTCCGTCGGTCACGATGTGCCGCTCGAGATCGATGGCGAGCGGGCCGTAGGTGAGGCTGCCAGAGATCGGGACGAGGCGCTCCAGGCGGCGCAGCAGCGCCCGCACG
This sequence comes from uncultured Acidobacteriota bacterium, assembly GCA_963807405.1. Lineage (GTDB taxonomy): Bacteria > Acidobacteriota > Vicinamibacteria > Vicinamibacterales > UBA2999 > CADEFD01. The sequence goes on from CAWEBU010000006.1 coordinate 487,723, forward strand.
CGAGCCACCAGTTCCTTCGGGCTGAACGGCTTGGTGATGTAGTCGTCGGCGCCGAGTTCGAGACCGGCGATGCGGTCGGACTCGGCGGCCTTGGCCGTCAGCATGATGATCGGGATGGCGGCGGTGGCGGGATCGGCGCGCAGCGCCCGGCACACGCTGAGGCCATCGAGGCCGGGCAGCATCAGGTCCAGCACGACGAGGTCGGTCGGCGTCGCCCGCACGCGCGGGGCCACGTCGCGGCCGGAGTCGGTGACCGCGACGTCGAAGCCGTCCTTCTCGAGGTAGTGGCGGACGAGGCCCGAGATGTCGGGGTCGTCTTCGGCTACCAGGATGCGAGGCATGAGGTCCAGAGTATAGCGCCCCGGTGACGCCCGCCTCGCCGGGCGCAGCGTCAATCGAGGCCGTCGCGGCGAAGCCCGACCACCACCCAGCCCTCGCCCAGCCGCCGGAAATGCACCACCACGGGACGGCGCCAGGCCGGGTGGCCGGCGTGGCGGGTGTGGATCGCGGCCTCGACGAAGTCGCCGGAGAGCGCGGCGGCGGGCGCCTGTGCGCGCGTCTGCGTGACCGAGACCGGTCCGCCGACCGGCGTGGCCCGGCCGGTGGCGTTGTCGAAGCGCGCCCAGGCGATCTCGTAGCTCTCGGGCGCGGTCGCGCGCCGGGTGTCGACGGCCGTGTTGGCGAAGGTGAGGACGCCGCCCGGGGCGAGGGCGAAATCGGTGACCGGGTTGACCGCCGTCAGCCACTGCAACCCGATCTTGTCCCGGCGCGCGATGATGACATCGGCCAGGTAGTTGGCGGCGCCCGCTTCGGAGTAGTCGGCGGCCGCGACGACGGCGCGGATCGCCTCGTCGGGCACGGCCATGATGCGACGGGCGGCCCAGAAGAGGTCGTCGGCGCGGGCGTTGTCGAACGCCACGTTCGGATACTCGGGCTTCCAGCGCTCGGGCGCGAAGTAGGCGGCTTCGATGTTGCCGACGGCGGGGAACTCCGGGTACTGCACCTTGATCCACGGCCGTACCCAGAAGCCGAACGAGAGCATCGTCAGCAGCGTCGGGCGCGCTTCCCAGATGTACTCGTTGCCGGCGCGCGGCTTCTGCGCCTGCACACTGGCGCTGCCGAGCGTCGAGCCGAAGTCGATGAGGTGGTGACGCACCACGGCCCGGCCACCCTCGTCGATCACGGTATCGAGCGAGTTGATCGAGCGCGAGTCGTCGTGGTTCAGCCACGCCGCGAACGCGCGCAGTCCGCGCAGCTCGCGGCGGTGCTCGTGCGGGAAGATGTCGTTCGGATCGTCGGGCCGGGTGCCGTAGTACTTGAACGGGCCCACGGGACGGCCGCCGAGGGCGCGGCTCGCGATGACGCGGAAGCGGCCGTCGGCGCGGCGGGCACCGCGCGCCAGGAACGCGTCGACGACCTCCCGTGTCAGCGGCTGCCGGACACCGAGCGCATCGCGGTAGGTGGCGTTCGGGCCGACGACGAGCATCGCCGGGTCGAGCACCGCGAGGTGGTTCTCCGGCACGTGATACCCGAGGGCCCAGAACAGCTTGGTGGCGATCGCCTCGGCGCCGGTGGCCATCTCCGGATTCGACGGCGGATCGAACTTGATGAACCAGACCGTGCCGGCGGTGTCCCGCACGGTGAAGCCGGGCGTGATGCCGTCGTTCTTGCCCGAGATGACCGTCCACGGGCCCGGTCGCCGGCGGGCCGGAGACGTTCGGCCCCCGCACGTAGTCGGCGACCGTCAGCGTGCGGCGGCCGACGCGATTCGTGAACCAGCTCGAGTCCGGCACCTCGTCCGCCGTGTTGACGTTGACGGCCCGCTGATTGGTGCGATCGCCCGGGCTGAGGAAGGTGTTCTCGACGAAGTCGTAGGGGTCGCTCAGCTCACGCTCGACGACGCCGCCAGCGTCGCGCGATTCCGGGTCGACCGCCAGCGGGTCGTCGGGATAGTAGGTGGCAGACGCGCTCCAGCCCAGCGCGCCGAAACCGAGCACGGCCGCGGTGACGGCCGCGAGCATACGGCCGGCGGCTGTCATCGGCGGAACACCGGGCCCAGGGCGACCCACAGGCGCGTGCCTTCGCGGCCGCCCGCGACATCAAGGCGCAGGAACACGCGCCGGTTGGTGTTGAAGCGGAAGCCGCCGCCCCAGGACGACTTGAGGCGCGCGCCGACCAGCGAGCGCCAGGACGGGCCGACGTCGGCAGCGTCCACGAACAGGGCCAGGTCGAGGCCCGAAAAGGCCTCCCAGCGATACTCGGCATTCAGCGTCAGCGCGGCCGCGTCGCGGAAGCGGAAGTCGCGGTAGCCGCGCAGGGAATCGGAGCCGCCCACGGTCGGCATCAGGAAGAACGGCATCGCGCTCGTGCCGACCGGATCGATGCGGGAGGCGACCGCGTGCAAGGCGATGCCCCGCTTCTTGTCGAAGATCGGGATGACGTGCATGGCGGTCACGTCGATGCGGCTGAAGTCGAAGCGGCTGCCCTGGCGGTTGCGAAACATGCCCGCTGAGACGTTGTAGAGGCCGCCGCTGCGCGTGTTGCCCGCCTGATCGCGGGTGTCGACGCCGACGGCCGCCTCGGCGTAGACGAGCGTCGGCGGCGCGGCGAGTCCGGGCGCCGTCTGGTCGGTGAACCGCTCCTCCAGCGAGGCGAAGTTCTTGTCGGTGCCGGGGCCGACATCGAAGCGGTGCACGCCGACGCGGCCGCGCGTCACGAACCAGCCGGCGCGGCGTGCCATCGTCTGGACGTAGGTGTCGAGCCCGGTCAGCGCGAAGCTCACGCGATCGCCACGGTTGGTCTTCGGGCCGAGGCCGAAGAAGTCCTCCTGCGGGTAGTCGTACCAGCGCGTGCCGGCCGAGAGCTCGATTGGCGTGCCGCCAAGGCGTGGGGCCGCCACGGCGAACTGCAGGGTCTGGTAGCCCCGGTAGGTCATGGCCGCCGACGTGTCGATGACCATCCGGCCGGCCAGCGGGCGCCGACGGTAGCCGAGGCCGAGACCGATGGCGCTGCCGCGTGTCACGCTGCCGGCCAGCGGATAGAAACCCTGCGGCGGATTGAGGCGCTCGATGACCCGCTTCTCCTCGACGAAGATCAGGGTGCGCTCGAGGAACGAGCGGGTCGGTGCGGCCAGGTCTTGCTCGCGCGCGGCACGCAGCGCTTCGAGCGCCGCGGCGCGTGTCGCGGGTTCCTGCGCCGACACTTCCACCGCGCCGCACAGGCCCAGCACGACCATCACGGCCCCACGCCACATCGCCCGCCGATGATACCGCGACCTCCGGACCGGCTCGAAGCGGCCGTGTCGCGCTGACGGCCGCGCGGTCGCGGAGGAATGGGCGGCACGGCGTCTCTTCGCGTAACATTGACGGCTCGTTCGTGAGCGCGATACCGATGGTCGTGGTGGGAGATGAGAAACCGTGCAGAAGCGTCATCGCGGGGCGCTGGCCGGCCGACACCCGCCCGCCGCTCGCGTGGGGACTGCCGTCATGACCTCTCCGCCCCCTCCGGGCCTGCCACCTCTGGACGTACTCCTGCCGTCACTGGTCGATCTCGCGCGGGCCGCCGGCCGCGCCATCGAGGAGTGCCGGGGCGGCTCGCTCGACGTCCAGACCAAGGCTGACGGGAGTCCGGTCGGCCGCGCCGACACCGACGCGCACGCCTGCATCGTGGCCGGACTCGGCCGCCTGGCGCCGGGCGTGCCGATCGTGAGCGAGGAAGGGGACCTCGCGCCGGCGGACGAGCGCGCCGGCTGGACCACCTGGTTCCTGGTGGATCCGCTCGATGGCACCAAGGAGTTCCTGCGCGGCGTCCCCGACTACACCGTCAACATCGCGCTCATCCGCGATGGGGTGCCGGTCGCCGGGGTGGTGCACGCCTCCGGACGGGACGTCACCTACTACGCTGCCCAGGGGCAGGGCAGCTGGCGGGTGCGGGACGGGCTCACGACGCGTCTCCTGGCCACACCGCCGGCGCCCGGCCGGCCGCTGACGCTGGTCGAAAGCCGTTCGCATCCCTCTCCCGACATGGAGGCCTTCCTCGCCCCGTACCGGATCGGGGCGCGCGTGGCCATCGGCAGCTCGCTCAAGTTCTGCCTGGTCGCCGAGGGCACGGCCGACGTCTATGTGCGGCTCGGCCCGACGATGGAATGGGATGTCGCGGCCGGCGACGCCGTGTTCCGCTGGGCCGGCGAGGGTGACGAGCCGCTGGAATCGCCGCTGACCTACGGCTCGGCGACGCTCAGGAACGGCCCGTTCGTGCTCGGCTTCCTGCCGCCGCCGCCGGCGGTGGTGTGGCTCACGGGCCTTTCGGGTGCCGGCAAGACGACCATCGCGCGGGCGCTCACCGCCCGTCTCGAGGCCGCCGGGGCGGCGGTCGAGCATCTGGACGGCGATGCCATGCGGCAGGTGTTCCCGGGGACCGGCTTCACGCGGGCCAATCGTGACCAGCACGTGCGCCGCCTGGGCTACCTCGCCAGCCGGCTCGAAGCTCATGGTGTGACGGTCGTGGTCTCGCTCATCTCGCCCTACCGTGAGTCGCGCGCCTTCTGTACGGCAGCACTGCCGGACCTTCGTCGAGATCCATGTCGCCACCGATCTCGCCGAGTGTGAGCGCCGCGATCCCAAGGGCCTCTACCGGAAGGCGCGCGCCGGAGAGATCGCGCAGTTCACCGGGCTCGACGATCCCTACGAAGCGCCGGACGAGCCGGAGCTCGTCATCGACACGACAACCGAAGCGGCGGACACGGCCGCCGATCGGATTCTCGTCTGGCTGCGGAGTCCGCTGTGCCTGACCACGGCGGGCCAGGCGACCGGGCGATGAGGCGGCGCGAGGCCGGGCAGCCGGCGCGGCTCCACGGTCATGACGGGGCAGGCGTGGGTGACGGCGGCTGTCGTCGCCGGCATGATGGCGGTCATCGCCACCAATCGTGTGGGGCCAGACCTGGTCCTGCTCGGTGCGCTCGCCGTGCTCCTGGCCGCCGGCGTCGTGTCGCCGGAGGATGCCTTCGGCGGGTTCGCCAACGAGGGCCTGCTGACGGTGGCATTCCTCTACGTCATCGTCGCCGGGCCTGCGCCAGAGCGGTGCCGTTGCCATGGTGGCCGCGCGCCTGCTCGGCCGGCCGACCTCCGCCTTTGCGGCCCAGAGCCGGCTGGTGGGCCCGGTGGCCTTCATGAGCGCGTTCGTGAACAACACGCCGCTGGTTGCCGTCTACCTGCCGCTCGTCTCGAGTCTGGCCCGACGCTCCGGCGTGCCGGCGTCCCAGCTCTTCCTTCCGCTCTCCTACGCCGCCATCCTCGGCGGGGTCTGCACGCTCATCGGCACCAGTACCAACGTCGTCGTCAACGGTCTCATCCTCGACTACAACCGGACGGGCACCGGGACGCCGATCTCGCCGTTCAGCATGTTCTCGTTGAGTCCGGTCGGGCTGCCGGTGGCCGCGATCGGCCTGGCCTACGTGATGCTGGCCGGCCGCCGTCTGCTGCCGGCGCGGGCGACCGGCGCACGAGCCCGACCTCGGCCGCCGCGACTACATGGTGGCGCTCAGGGCCGCGCCCGGCGCGCCGGTGGTCGGGTTGAGCCTCGAAGCGGCGGGACTGCGGCATCTCACCGGCCTCTACCTGGCGCACATCGAACGCGAGCACGAGATGCTGCGTGCGGTCGCCCCCGACGAGGTGGTGCGCGCCGACGATGTCCTCGTGTTCGTCGGCGTCCGTACGTCGGTGGTGGAACTGCATCAGATTCCCGGGCTGTTGCCGGTCGCCTGGGACCCGGCGGCCGGGACGCGCCACGACCATCGTCTCGTCGAAGCCGTCATTCCTTCGTCGTCGTCGATGGTCGGCCAGACGATCCGCGACGGCGGCTTCCGCACCAACTACGGCGGCGTCATCGTGGCCGTGCACCGGCACGGCGAGCGCCTGGCCGGCCGGCTCGGCGACATCCGTCTGCGGCCGGGAGACGCGGTGCTCATCGAGGCCCCGCCCGGGTTCGCCGCCAGGCATGAGCACTCCACCGCATTCCACCTGGTGAGCGTGCCCGATGGGCCGCTGCTGCCGCGTCATGACCGCGCCTGGATTGCCATTGGCGTGCTCGCCGCCTTCGTCGCGCTGTCCAGCGCTGGGCTGGCTGGCCACGTTGACGGCGGCGATGCTGGCCGGCGGCGCGATGCTGCTGCTGCGGTGCACGGATGTGTCGGTGGCCCGCCAGACGGTGGACTGGCCGGTGCTCATCGTGATCGGCGCCGGCATCGGCGTCGGCAAGGCGGTCGAGTCGAGCGGCCTGGCGATCGTGGCCGCCGAGGGCGTGTTCAGCGCCACGGCGGGGGGCGGCCCGGTGTGGCTGTTGGCCGGCGTCTACGCGCTGACGTGGGCGCTCACGAGCGTGCTCAGCAACTCGGCGGCGGCCGTGCTGATGTTCCCGGTGGCGCTGCGGGCGGCGCAGGCCTCGGGCCTCGCCTTCGAGCCGATCGCCATGGCGATCGCGATCGCCGCGTCGTGCGAGTTCACGACGCCGATTGGCTATCAGACGAACCTGATGGTGCAGGGCCCCGGCGGCTACCGGCTGTCCGACTACATCCGCTTCGGCGCGCCGCTCACGCTGCTCTGCGGCATCGTCGCCGTCACGCTGCTCGCCACCTTCTACTACTGAGCGGCGGCCGGCGCCGCCCTGAGGTCGGCGGGAATGTCGTTTTTGGTGTCGAGCAGGATGGTGCGTACGGCCTGCCGTCCGGCCGCGGTCAGATGGTCGTAGCGGGGACCACTGACGTCGCCGTCCAGCACCGCGAACAGCCGCCGGTAGACGGCGGTCCTGACCTCCGCCGGCAGGCCGTCGAACGCCGGCGCGTAGATCATGAAGCTGCACGGGTAGACGAAGAGCGGCGCCGGCGGCGCCAGGTCGGTGGCGAGCGCGCTGCGCGGGACGATGGCGATCTCGGCCAGCGAGCGTCCCCGCCGGTCGGCCGGCAGGCGGGCGCGCAGGTGGGCGACGAAGCCGGCCGGCGGCTCGACCTCGACGATGGATTCCGCCTCATTCACGAACAGGAGATAGTCCACCAGTTCGCGCAATGCGGGCCGAGAGCGCCGCGCTCCTGACGTGGCCGCTGGCGGCGGCCACGCGGGCCTCCCAGCCGAGTCGTGTCATCAGGTTGGCCGCGTGCGTCTGATGGTCGAACACCATGAGGGCGGCATGGTTGCTGGCTCGGGACAGATAGCCGGCGGCGGTGTGGTCGCCGTCGAGCCACTCGATCAGCGCATGGTTCGACAGGATCGGCGGACCGCCGCTCGGATGGGGGGCGGCGGTGAGGTTCCCGAGGTGGCCCATCGGCTGATAGGGCGGCGGCGCCGCCTCGCTCGTCACGAACCAGCCGCCCCAGCGATCGGCGTGCGGCGTCGCGTGGTTGACGGCCAGCACCGGCTGCTTCGGCACGAGGCTACCGGTGGCATCCACGAGGTGGCTGCGCACGAGGTAGCCCGGCACGTCCAAGGTGGCGGACGAGACATGGCAGGTGAGGCAACTCGTCCGGCGTGTGAACGCCGGCCGCTCGGCGGGCTGCTGCTCGAGCGTGTAGAAGATCACGCCCTGCGCCGGGTCGAGCGCCGCCACTTCCAACGCCGTGGCCCCGGGGAGGTAGCCGACGACGACGGATTCGTTGAAGTAGAGCGCGCGCGGCGTGTCGGGGCCGGTGTGGGCACGCTGGAGGCCGGTCTTCGAGAACACCAGGAGCTGCGAGGCCGGTGAGAGGTCGAGGGCCTCGAGGACGGCCGGCAGATACCCGGTACGCGGGTCGCGTACCAGCGTCTCGGTCCCGGCGGCCAGCGCCCGGTTCAGCACCGCCACCACGTCGGTCGGCGGCGTCGTGGCGTAGGCGATGCTCGGGTGCTCGTCGAGCACGCCGGGAAAGGACGCCGGTGTCTGGCCGGCAGGGGAGGCGCCGAGCGCCGCCAGCGCCATGACGATGGCGCTGGTGGGCGACAGCCGACGCGCCCGCCGAGACCCGCGTCCGCTCATCGGCCGCTAGCGCGCGAACATGTCCACGTAGTCGTCCATCGCCGCCTGCACGACCTTCACGGCATGGGCGCGTCCGTAGACCTTGGCGATGCTGACCAGCGGTTTCTCGCCCGGCACGAGGCGATAGGTCAGGAAGTAGTGCTGCAGGCGCTCGACCAGCACCGAGGGCAGATCGCGCAGGTCGCGGGCCTCGCCCCACACGTAGTCGTTGTCGAGCACGCTGATGATCTTGTCGTCGGCCTCGCCGCGGTCGACCATCTGCAGCCCGCCGATGACGCGCGCCCGGACGATGATCTCGTTCCTGGTGATGGCGCGCTCGCTCAACACGCAGATGTCGAGCGGATCGCCGTCGCCGCTGGTGGCGCCGGGGGCCAGCTTGCGGACGCGCTCGCCGCAGTAGGTGCGGGGCACGAAGCCGTAGAGGCTGGGATGCTGGGCGGACGAGCGCTGCGGCCGGTCGACGCGCAGGTAGCCCGAGACCTTGTCCACCTCGTACTTCATGAGGTCGAAGGGCGTGATCTCGATGTAGGCGTTCAGCAGGTTCGGCGGCTCGGGGCCCACTTCGAGGCCGTGCCACGGATGGGGCCGGAAGTGCTTGACGGAGACGGGCGCGGCGGCAGGCGCTGGCGCGGGTTGCGAACGGCGGCGGGATGGCATCCTTCCGATCATGCCATGCCTGACGCCGAAAGGGGAGGTCGCCGTAGGGTAGGATGGCGGGCAGACCGCGCGGCATGGGCTCGCGGCGGGAACGATGCGCGGCGCCCTCGGGCCCCGCCGCATCTGGAGGCGACGACATGCGTGCGATGACGATCCGTTCCGTGCAGGTGCTTGCGGCAGCCGCCGCCGTGGCGACGATGGCGACCGTGGCCCGGTCTGGCGCACAGACGACAGGCACCGCGACGCTGTTCGAAGGGGGGCGGGTGATCGTGGGCGACGGCTCGGCGCCGATCGAGAACGCCTCGGTTCTCGTCCTCAACGGCCGGATCGTCGAGGTCGGCCCGAGCGCCACGGTCAAGGCGCCCTCCGGCGCCACCCGCGTCGACCTGGCCGGCAAGACCGTGATGCCGACCATCATCGACACGCACGTGCACCTGGGCACGGCGCGGGAGGCCTTGGTGGCCGACCTGCGCGACCGCGCCTACTTCGGCGTCAGCGCGGCGATGAGCCTGGGCCTCGACCCGGCCGGCGATCCGTTCGCGGTGCGCGCCGCCACGCCGGCCGGCGTGGCCCGCTACTTTCTGGCCGGCCGTGGCATCACCATGCCGGAGCCGGGCCGCTCGGACGTGCCCTACTGGGTGACGACCGAAGCCGAGGCCCGCAAGGCCGTACAGGAGCAGGCCGCCCTCAAGGTCGACTTCATCAAGATCTGGGTCGACGACCGCGACGGCAAATACAAGAAGATGCCGCGTGAGATCTACACGCCAGTCATCGACGAGGCGCACAAGGCCAAGCTCCGCGTGGCGGCGCACATCTTCAACCTGTCGGATGCCAAGGGCCTGCTCACGGCCGGCATCGACGCCTTCGCCCACGGCATCCGAGATGTCGATGCCGACGACGAAGTGGTGGCGATGGTGAAGGCCCGCAAGAACGTGGTGCTCATCCCCAACATGCCCGACCGCGGCGTCAAGGCCGACTACTCGTGGCTGAAGGGCAGCCTGAGCGACGCCGAGGTGGCGAAGATTCAGGCCGGCGCCACCGACCGGCCGCAGGCGCACGCGGCCTGGAGCATCCAGGCGCGCAACCTGAAGAAGCTGTCCGATGCCGGCATGACGATCACGGTCGGCACCGACGGCAACACCGCCTGGGCGCCGCACGTGGAGATGGCCGACATGGTGGCCTCCGGGATGACGCCGATGCAGGTGATCGTGGCGGCCACGAAGAACGGCGCCGAGTTCCTGCGCATGAGCGACACCGGCATCATCGCGGTGGGCAAGAGCGCCGACCTGCTGGTGCTCGACGGCAACCCGGCCGCCGACATCACGAACACGCGCCGCATCTCGGCGGTGTATCTCAAGGGTGTCGCCGTGGACCGCAACGCCGCCCGTCCCTCGGCTCGGTAGCAGCGGCAGCGGCGGCCGCGACGCGGACCCGGTAGAACTCAGCCCAGCGCGTCCAGCCGGCCCTGCAGGAAGCGGCGTTCCGGTTCCTGCTTCACGAGCGTCAGCGCTCGCAGGTAGGACACGCGGGCTTCGCCGGTCATGCCAAGACGGCGGCACAGGTCGGCGCGGGCGGAGTGCGCCCAGTGATAGCCGTCGAGGTCACCGCGAGCGAGGACCTCGTCGACGAGCAGCGAGTCCCTCGGCCGGGCCGTGAGCCATGGCGATGGCCACCGCGCGGTTCAGTTCGAGTACCGGCGACGGATCCACCCGCAGCAGCACGTCGTAGAGACCCACGATCTCGCGCCAGCTCGTGGCCGCGCTGGTTGGCGCCTCGGCGTGCACGGCGGCAATCGCCGCCTGCAGCGTGTAGGGGCCGAAGCGGCGTGAGGCGAGGGCGCGTTCGACCAGCGCCACGCCTTCGTCGATGAGCGCGCGGTCCCAGCGCCGTCGATCCTGGTCTTCGAGCAGGATGAGATCACCGGCGCTGGTCGCGCGGGCCTCGCGTCGCGAGTCGTGGAGGAGCATCAGCGCGAGCAGGCCCTGGGATTCCGGCTCGGGCTGCAGGTTCACCAGCAGCCGTCCCAGGCGAATCGCTTCCATCGCGAGATCGGCACGCGTCACCGACGGGCCGGCACTGGCGGAGTAGCCCTCGTTGAAGAGCAGGTAGACGACGCGGAGCACGGCATCGAGGCGCTCGGGCAGTTCGGCCGGCGACGGCACCTGGTAGGGGATCCCGGCATCACGAATCTTGGCCTTGGCGCGCACGATGCGCTGCGCCACGGTCGGCGCCGTCGTCAGGAACGCGCGCGCGACCTCCTCAGTGGTCAGGCCGCACACTTCGCGCAGGGTGAGGGCCAGGCGGGCATCCGGCTGCAGGGCCGGGTGGCAGCAGGTGAAGATGAGCCGCAGCCGGTCGTCCTCGACCGCGGGGTCGTCGTCGTCGGCCAGCTGCGTCTCGGCCGCCTGGCGCTCGAGCTCGTCGGCCAGCGCCGACAACGACGCCTGCTGCCGCGCCCGCCGGCGGATGGCGTCGATGGCCCGGAAGCGGCCGGTCGACACCAGCCAGGCGCGCGGGTTGGCCGGCACGCCCTCCACCGGCCACTGCTGCACCGCCGCCACGAAGGCATCGTGCAGCGCCTCTTCCGCCCGCTCGAAGTCGCCGAGCAGCCGAATCAGCGTGGCCAGCACCCGGCGCGAGTCCGCGCGGTAGACGGCGTCCACCGCCTGCCGCGCGGCCTGAGCTCCGTCGGTCACTGCCCCTGGCTGAAGTCCATGATCGGGCGCACTTCGATGCTGCCGGTCCGTGCGGCCGGAATCTTCGCGGCAATCTGCAGCGCTTCGTTGAGGTCCTTCGCCTCGACGACGTAGTAGCCGCCCAGTTGTTCCTTGGTCTCGGCGAACGGTCCGTCCGTGGTCGAGGTCTTGCCCTGGCGGATACGGAGGGTCGAGGCCGTGGACGTCGGCTGCAGGGCCTCGCCGCCCACGTAGTGGCCGCTCTTCTGGATGCCCTCGGTGAACGCGAAGTACTCGCTCATGTCGGCGTCCATTTCGGCCTTCGACATCTTGGCCCACGTCTTCTCGTCGTCGTAGATCAGGCAGAGGTAGCGCATCGTGATCTCCCCGGGCCTTGAAGACGCGCGGCGGGGCCCGAACCGCCCGACCGCCGCCCCTGACGAACTGCCAGAGAACGGCGCTCAGACACTAGTCGCTGGCCGGGGCGTGAATTCGACAGCCAGTCCCCGGATGAGCCACCGGCGCCGGACCCGGCGGTCAGGCGTCAGTGGTGATGCCGCTCGTAGAGCTCGACGTCAGCCACGTCCTTGTCCTGCTGGCGCTTGACCGCCTTGCCCATCGAGCGGCTGCGCGCGCTCTCGCGCGTGCCGTCCGAATCCACGGCGAACAGCGACACCAGGCGCTCGAGGTCGGGCGAAGCACAGGCCGGGCAGGCGGGCACGTCGCCGCCGCGGACGAGTGCCTCGAACGGGTGGGCGCAGGCCCGGCAGCGATACTCGTAGATCGGCATGGCGGTTGGGTGCGCCGGCGCGGCTACTTCTTCGCCGTGGACGGCAACGTGCGGATGACGCACGCGGCATAGCGGCAGTTGTCCGAGTCCGCCGACCCGAGGCCCACGAGCAGGTCCACCGTCTCCGGGTACTGCATGTTGTGCGCGCGCGGGCCGTTCGCCATGTCGGCCACGGTGTCGCCCTTGCCGCCGCCGGCGTCCTTGTCGGCCTGGTTCTCGCCGCCGAAGATGTTGGTGGCGCGCGCCGCCACGTCACCGCCCATCGCCACCAGATAGTGGATGAGCTCGTGATTGGCGGTCAGCGCCGCCCCGTGGAGCGGCGTGTAGCCCTGGTTGTCGCGTCCGTTGACGTCGAGGCCGACCTCTTCGACGAGGAAACGCACGGCGTCCAGCCGCGCCCCCGGCTTGAAATTCGTGACCTGGGGTTCGATGCCGTAGCCGGCCGCCACGAGCAGCGGCGACACGCCGGCCGTCGAGGGAATCGTGGGATTGGCGCCGCCGGCCGTGAGTACGCGCATGGCCTCGACGTCGTTCGCCTTGGCGGCCAGCCAGAAGGGCGTGGCGCCGATTGGATTGGCCCAGTCGCCGTGGAAGGTGCGGTACCAGGGCTTCTTCACGATGCGGGCGTCCGGGTCGGCGCCTTTGGCCAGCAGGGCCCGCAGCAGCGCCAGGTGCGTCGTCTTCTCTTCGGTGATGGTGGCCGGCGGATACCAGGTGCGTTCCGGCCACCGCGCGTCCACCGTCGCCCACAGCGGGCCCACGCCGTTCAGCGCGCGCAGGTTCGGATCGGCGCCCTGCTCGAGCAGGTAGGCGGCGATGTCGAGCCGGCCGTTCACGATGGCCATGGTGATCGGGCTGAGATGGTCGGCGCCGCTCACGATGTTCACGTCCGCGCCGGCCGCGACCAGCGCCTTGACGACCGCGCTATGTCCTTCGCGCGCGGCGAACATGAGCGCCGTCAGGCCGCCCATCGCGGTGATGTCGCTACGGCCGCCTTCGGAGGTGATCTCGCGGGTGCCCTTGCCGCCGGTCTCGGTCTTGTAGCGTTCGCCCATCGTGATGATCGGGCTGACCTTGGTGGCGAGATTCGGCTTGGCGCCGGCCGCGAGCAGCGCCGTCACGGCATCGAGCCGCCCCTGCGCGGCCGCGAACATCAGCGGCGTCTGGTCACTCGTGCGATCCGCGGCATTGACGTCGGCGCCCCTGGCGGTCAGGCGGCGGATGGCGTCGGCGCTGCCGGCCCCGGCGGCGAACATCAGCGTCGTGGTGCCGTTGGCGTTCGGCCGCCGCGGGTCGGCGCCGGCCTCGAGCAGCAGGCCCACGCTGACCGCGTCGCCGGCGCGCGCCGCCATCATCAGCGGCGTCAGGCCGCCCAGGCGCGATGCTGCCGCCGGGTTGGCGCCGCGCTCGAGCAGCAGCCGCACCAGGTCCGGTTGCGCGTTGTAGGCGGCCCAGTGCAGCGCGGTGCTGCCATCCCCCTGGGCCTGGTTGACGTCCGTCTTCTGTGACAGCAGCGCCTCGACGGCCGCCGCATCGCGGCGCATGGCGGCGTCGGCGAGCGGGCTCGGCTGCGCTTCGGCCAGGCCGTTGCCGGCGGCAGCGAGCAGCACGGCGCAAATGGCGAGTGTCCGCATGGTCATGACCCGTCCTCGTTCCGTCCGCGGCCTAGATGGCCACGGTGCCCGTGCTGTCGCCAATCTGCGGCACGTCCACCCCGAGCTTCTGCATCACGGTCAGCAGCACGTTGGCCTGCGGCGTCTTGTCCGCTTCGACGACGTGCAGGTTGCCCTGCACGGCGCCGCTGGCGTGGCCGGCAATCACGATCGGCACGCGCCGGTGCCCGTGCACGTTGCCATCGCCCATCGGGCTGCCGTAGAACACCAGCGAGTGGTCGAGCAGGGTGCCGTCGCCGTCAGGGGTCGCCTTCAGCTTGTCGAGGAAGTAGCCGAGCACCGACAGGTGATAGCGGTTGATGGCGCCCTGATCCTCGATCGTCTCGGCGCGCTCCCCGTGGTGCGAGGCCGAGTGCCACGGCGTCATGCAGCCGCTCTCCGCGAACACGCGGTTGCTGGTGTCGCGGCTCAGCTTGAAGGTCGAGACGCGGGTCACTTCGGCCGCGAACGCCAGCACCTGCAGATCGAACATCAGCTTGACGTGGTCCTCCCACGAGTCGGGCACGCCGATCGGGGCGGCCGGCAGCTCGCGCTCGGGCCCGTGCGCCGTGTTGTAGGCCTCGATCTTCTGGATGCGGCGCTCGATCTCGCGGATGTTGTCGAGGTAGTCGTTGAGGCGGCCGCGATCCTTGCTGTCGAGGTTCTTCTGCAGCCGCCCGATGTCGCGCGTGATGCTGTCGAGGATGCTGCGGTTGATGCGGTTCCTGGAGGCGCGGTCGGACGACGATCCGCCGGTCCCGAACAGGTCCTCGAAGGCGAGGCGCGGATCGCGCGTCATCGGCAGCGGCGTCGTCGGATCGGCCCAGCTGATGGTGTCCATGTAGACACAGCTGTAGTTGTAGCCGCAGGTGCCCGAGGAGTCGAGATTCTCGATGCACAGCTGGATCGACGGCAGCGGCGTGTCCTGGCCGTGAGCCGCCGCATAGAGCTGGTCGATCGAGGCGCCGTTGCGGATGTCGGACCCTTCGGTCTGCTTGGCGTGGGCGGCGGTCAGGAAGACGGCGCTCGAGCGGAAGTGGTCGGCGCCGACCTCTTCGGCCGATACCGGATCGGCGGCCGAGCAGTCGGTGTGGCTGACCACGGTCAGATGATCGCGGTGGGCTTCGAGCGGCTTCAGGATCTTCGTGAACTCGAAGTCGCGTCCGGCCGTGGCCGGCGACCACAGATGGTTCTTGGTCCCGTACTCGGTGCTGCCGGCGCTGCCGTGCACCATCTCGATGCCGACAAAACGGCTCTTGGGGGTGGCAACGGCCGACTGACGGGCGGTGGCGGCGGCCGGCACCATGGCGTCGAGCAGCGGCAGCGCCACGGTGGCGCCGAGGCCGCGAAGGACGGTGCGCCGCGACAGGGCACGTTTGGTCAGGAACATCAGTGGACTCCCTTGGGGACGTCGCCGGCCAGGTTCTCGGTGGCCGGCGCGAGCGTGCGCATCTGGAACGGACCGCTCGTCACGACGGCCATGACGTAGGCGGAGAAGCGGTCCTTCTCGCGGCTGCCCTGGCGGGCGATCGCCCGGGCGGTCGGCATGTCGGTGACATCGAGCACGCGGCCGAGGGCGTAGCTCAGGAAGCTCTCGGTGAAGCCGGAGCGGAACGCGTCGGCGTGGTCGGCGAGGGCGGCGGTCAGGCTGACCGGGCCGTCGAGGGCGCGGCCGTCGTACATGTCGCCACGCGGATCGACCGGGTGCAGCCCGTCCTTCGTCCGCCACTTGCCGGTGGCGTCGAAGTTCTCGAGCGCCAGTCCGATCGGGTCCATGATCTTGTGGCAGGCGGCGCAGGTGGCGTTGGTGCGGTGCGCTTCCATGCGCTCGCGCACCGTCAGCACCGCTTCGTTGTTGACGGTCTCGGCCAGCGGCGGCACGTTCGGCGGCGGCAGCGGCGGCGGGGCGCCCATCAGCACCTCGAGCACGTACTTGCCGCGCGCCACCGGCGAGGTCCGGTTGGCGAGCGACGTCTGGGTGAGAATCGCCCCGCGTCCCATCAGGCCGAAGCGGTTCGGATCGGTGAGCGTGACCTTGCGGAAGTGCGGCCCGGCCACGTTCGGGATGCCGTAGTGCCTGGCGAGCACTTCGTTCACGAAGGTGTAGTCGGCGGTCAGGAGCTCGGTGAGCGGCCGGTCCTGGCGCACGAGGTGGTCGAAGCCGAGCTCCACTTCGCGCCGCATCGAGGTGGCCAGGTCGCGCGTGAAGTCCGGGAAGATGGTGGGCTCGGGATGCACGTCCGCCAGTCCCGTCAGGCGCAGCCACTGCGCCGCGAAGTGCGTCGACAGGCTCTCGGCGCGGCGATCGGCGAGCAGGCGCTTCACCTGCCGTTCGAGGACGGCCGGCGTGCGCAGGTCGCCCTTGGCGGCGGCGTCGAGCAGGGCGTCGTCGGGGCTCGAGCCCCACAGGAAGTAGGACAGGCGCGCCGCCAGCTCGAAGTCCGAGATCGGATAGTGCTCGCCGGCCTCGACGGTGGCCGGCACCTGCTCGAACCGGAAGATGAACTCGGGGCGGGTGATGGTGCTCTGCACGAGGGTGCGGATGCCGTCGTCGAAGGTGCCGCCGGCCTCGCGGCCGAGCGCGTACATCTCCATCAGCGTGTCGAGGTCGCGCGGGGTGGGCGGGCGGCGGAACGCCCGGCGGGCCAGCGTGGTCGCGATCGTCCGCGCGCAGGCCGGTTCCTCGGCCGCGCTGGCCGGACGGCAGGTCAGGATGTGGCGGCGGCTCGGCGTCTCGGACACGCCGCCGGTCGTCAGCGGCCCGACGATGGTCGTCGTCATCAGGTGCGGCAGGGTCGTCATGCCGGGATGCAGGCCGACGCTGACATCGAGAATCGTCTGCTCCACCAGGCGGACCGAGTCTTCGACCGGGCCGTCGGCCTTGGCCACGAAGGCGGCCGCCACGCGGTGCGGCCCGGCCGTCACGTGCACGGGCGGCGTCGTGAGCGGACCGGCGTTGCCCTCATAGAGCGGATCGATCGTGAAGGCGGCCACGCGCGCGCCGTCGATCGAGATCTCGAGTTCCTGCCCCTGCAGCGACTCCGGCAGGTTGCCGCCGATGAGCTCGCCCAGGTAGTAGAAGTAGAGCTCGTTCTGGAAGGAGTAGTCGCCGTCGGCGGGGAACTGATGGGTGACGGCCATGCCGCCGCGTGTGCCGAGCGGCGTGCCCTCGATGTGCCGCATCTGGTTGACGACCTTCGGCACGTCGTACTTCGTCATCACCGGCGGCGCCGTCGGATCGCCGAGCGCCTGGCGGGCCACCTTGTCGGCGGCACGCACGTAGGCCTGCATCAGGCCGGGGTTGATGGTGAGCGCGTCGGCCATGTTGTCGAAGGCGCCGGTGCGGGCGTCCGGCGGCAGCAGGGCCGCCACGTCGACGTCCACGCGCAGCAGGTCGCGCACGGCATTGCGATACTCGCGGCGGTTGAGGCGGTGCAGCTCGGGCGCCTTGTAGGTGGGACGCGCCGCCGACAGCTCGTCGACGCGTGAACCGAGCGCGGTGCTGAACGCCGTGAGGGCCGCGGCCTCGGGGCGCCGCGCTCCGGCCGGCGGCATGAGGCCCGCCCGCACCTTGCGAATCACGTCTTCGGCCCGCCGGGCGTTCAGATGCGGCCGCGCGACGTCGAGTTCGGTCCACGAGAACCCGCCGCTCTTGACCCGCTCGTTGTGGCAGCCGGCGCAGTAGGTCTGGACGAAGGCGCGCTGAGCCTCGACCGTCGTTGGATCGGCGGCCGGCGCCGCCTGCGGTGGCGCGCTCGACAGCCCGCGGCCGGCGGCGGCGAGCAGCACGATCGCCAGCACGCCAGCGAGACGAGAGACCCTCATTCACGGACCTCCAAATGGAGCGGCCACCCACGGGAGACAGATGGTCGAAGCGCTCCGATTGTAAGGCAATATCCGCTCCTGTGCCGCCTTGCCGTGGTCGGCGGACAGTGGCCGGGTGACGGCCACCTCGACCTCATTCCGGCGAGAAGCAGTAGAGCCGCGGCGCCTCGGCGGCCGGCGCGGCGGCACAGCTCACCGTCCCGCCGCCGTTCCAGGCGCCACCGGGCTGTCGGGCCGCGGCCTCGCCGCCGGCATCGGCGGTCCAGTTGCTGCAGTTGCGCGCGAGGTCGGCCATGCCGGTGGGCAAGGTGCCGGTGACGATCGGCACACCGGCCGCCACCGGGTCGCCGGTTTCGGTGAGCAGGACACCGTCGGGCAGACTGCTGCGCTGGTGCAGTTCGACCACGCCGCGCCCGACCAGCACGCCGGCCTGGTTGTGCCACGGTCCGGCGCCGATGCGGTCGCCGGCATTGACCGCCGGCTGGCCCTTGAAGCTGGTGCTCAGATAGGCGCGCCACGGCCGATCGGCGGCGCCGGCCTTGGCCGCGAGTTGCTGGCACAGTCGATCGGCGCCGGCCAGCCCGCCGAGGCGTCCGCCGTGCTCGACGCCATGACTCGAGACGAAGAACGTCATGCGGTTGCTGGCGGGCGGCAGCGGCGCGACGGCCGGGACCGCGATGTCGGCCACCGTCACCACGACCTTCTTCTCCGCCCGCTCCACGACGATGACCTTGCTCGACGGGTCGGACATGAAGAAGGTGGTGCCGTCCGGCAGCTTGGCCGAGGCCACGGTGAAGTACTCCGGAAAGCTCGCGCGCAGCAGCGGCGTGAAGTCGCGGGTGGCGCCGTCGAAGGCGGTGCCGAAGTCGTTGCGGGCGCCGCCGCCATCCGGCTTGACGTGGCAGGTGCCGCAGCCGTCCCGTTCGGCACGGCGCATCGGGTCGGCCTGGAATTTGGCGAGGTATTCGGGACGGGCGTCGGCGTCGGTCGCGACCACGGCCGCGAGCAACCAGGTCGTGGCCAGGACGTGAAAATGGCGGGAAAGGCGCATGTGCGGGCAGTGTACCGCACTCCGCGGGGTGGCTCTCCCCGCCGCGCGGACGGCTAGAACCTGACGCGCAGACCGAGACCAGCCTGCAAGCCGCCGGCTTCGAGATCGAATGACTCGCCGGCGCCAATAGCGGCGCTGGTCGAGCCGCCGGCGTAGCGCACGAGCGCACCGACGCCGACCCGCCGGCTGAAGAACCACGACACGTCAGCACCGCCGTGGAACCCGACCAGGCTCGTCGAGAGTTCCGAGCGGGCGCCGGGCGCAATCGCGACGGTGTCGTAGGGATAGGTCTCGGTCACCGTCAGGTCGTCCACCACGTCCTGCGACACGCTGTAGAAGCTCGGGCCGGCGAAGATCACGATGCGGACGCGGGCCGGTGAAGTGACCAGGTAGGCCGCCGAGACGTGGATACCGGTTTCCGATCGGTCCAGGCCGGTGACAAGCGACTCGGCCGTGCGTGCCTGGTTGAAGAAGAACGGGTGCGGGTAGCGGGCCGAGAACTCGGCGTCGCCCGAGCGCGACACCTGCGACACGCTGACGCCGAGGCCGAGGTTGCGCCAGACGCGCGCGAAGGCGCCGACGTCCACACCGGCGCCGCTCTCGATGTCGTAGCGGCCGGTGCGCGAGGCGGTCTCACGGAAGTAGGTGAGGTCGCGGGCGTCGGTGAAGGACGTCGTCACCGGCTGGCCGAGGCCGCTGATGGCGAGCAGGCCACGCGAGTTCGCGACCCGGGGCGCGGCAGCGCGTGCGCCGGGGCGCGCTGGCGTCTGGAGGCGGGCGGGCGGGGCCGGGGTCGGGGCCGGCATGGCGGTCGTGGGCGCGGGCGCCGGCGGCCGTGCGGCGGCGGCCAGTTGCGGCGCGGCCGCGGCCAGGGCGAAACGCGGTGCGGCGGTGAGCGCGCAGGCGCTCACCAGGACGAGGCAGATCGGCAGGATGCGCATCGGAATGGTCTCTACTGGACGCCGACGGCCGTCCAGGCGTCGGTCACGGCACGTTCGACCGCCGCGTTGGCCGGATACAGATCGCGGGCCGACTGGATGGTGGCCGCGCGCGCCTGCGCGAAGGTGGCCCGCACCGGCAGCATGGTCGTGAAGGCGCGGAAGAAGACCTTCTCGATCTGGTCGCGGTTGGCGAAGCCCACGCCGGTGACCGTGCGGCCGGAGACGCGATTGGTGCCGCCTTCGATGGCCAGGTAGTAGGCGTGATTCGGGATGCCCGAGTTGATGTGCACGCCGCCGTTGTCCTCGGGGCCGGTGAAGCGCCCGCTGTAGTGGTCCGGATCGCCATAGGCGGTGGGCGCCTGCATCGAGCGGATGCCCGAGAGCGCGCCGGCGCGGGCGGCGCGGAACGAGTCTTCGCCCATCAGGTAGTCGGCCTGCAGCAGCGAGGTGCCGCGCGGCTGGAAGAAGGCCTCGACGGCCACGCCGACCATGTCGGAGAAGGCTTCGTTGAGCGCGCCCGACTCGCCCCGGTACTCGAGGCCCGACGTGTAGTCGGTCACGCCGTGCGTGAGCTCGTGCGCCACGACGTCGAGGGCGCCGGCCAGGGGCCCGACGGTCTGGCCGGTGGCGGTGAAGATGAAGTTGCTGGGGATGCCGTTGCCGAACACCATCAGGCCGCGGCCGCCGGGCCCGAAGGGCGGGCCGATCCAGAACGCATTGGCGCAGAAGGCGCCGAACTCGCCGTCGGGCAGCGGCTGCACGCAGCGCTGCGGCGTGTAGATGTTGATGGCGGCGAACATCGGCGCGTTGCCGTTGTCGAGGCCGCGGACGCCGATCCGCTTGAAGATGAAGTCGTAGGTCCAGCCCAGGTAGGTGTGGGCGTCGACAGCCACCGGGTCGGTCCAGACGTTGTCGCTGTCGCTGGCCAGGTCCGACTGCACGACCGCGCCCCGCTCGGCCACCTCGTCGAGGCGCCCGCGGTTCGAGCGCAGGTCGATGGTCCACAGCAGCGGCGGTCGCAGCATGTCTTCGGTGTAGTAGGTGCCGCCGACCAGCCGCGTGGCCACCTTCTTGCGGTCGTTCAGCACGCCCAGGCCTTCACCGACCGCGCTCTGATCCTTGGCGAGCGGCAGCGACAGCCGCTCGGCGCCGGTGCTGGCATCGAGATAGACGGTGCGGGCATCGAATCCCTCGCCGCGCACGTGCGACCTCGTAGACGAGCGCCATGGCGCCGTCCTCGAGGCCGAGGAAGGCCAGCGCGGGATCGGCCAGCAGCGTCGCGCCGCTGTCGCCGAGCCTGGTCGTGATGGCCGCGGCCGTCAGCGCCGGTGCGACCGATTCGGCCGTGGCCCGGTAGACCTGGCCGAGGATCGACGTGACGACGCCGTTGGCCGTCTGCCGCACGATCGAGCCGCCAACCACCTTCAGGCCCAGGTGGTACTGCTGCAGCCGCTCGTGACGGTGGCCGGGAAGGAGGAGATCGTCGCTCGACGCGGCGACCCGCATCGCGCCGTCGCGCTCCAGGCGCCGCACGTCGTCCACCGCCTGGCGCAGCTCATTCGGCGTGGCGTCGGTGGCGCCGAGCGTGCGGACGGCGTCGGCTGTCTGGGCGTGGGGCGCTGGCAGCACCTGTGCGCTCCAGATGGCCGCGGCCGCGATGACCAGGGACAGCCGCGGATACTGCGAGATTCGAAACACGCGATTCCTCCAGGAAAGACGACTGTCCAACAGACGGTCGCGTGTGCGGGTTTTCGGCCCGGCAGCATCCGGGGTGTAGAGGCGATTGTCGGCGCCCTGCTGTGGCCACACACCGCGCCACACGCCTGCACGCGCCGGCGCGTGTCCGGGTACCGTCGAGCTAGGACTCCCGGACCCCGCGGCCGCGGAACCAGAAGATCATCGCGGCCACGATCAGCAGCGCCCCGTTGGCCGCGATGACGGTCGGCACCGAGAACAGCGTGGCGACGTTGCCGCTCACGAAGTTGCCGAGCGGCGAGGCGCCGCGGAACGCCACCATGTAGATGCTCATCACGCGGCCGCGCATCTCGTTGGGCGCGATGAGCTGCACGAGCGAGGTGGTCATCGAGAAGGTCGAGACGAGCAGCCCACCGCCCAGGAACAGCAGCAGCTGGCTGAGCCACAGCTGGCGCGAGTAGGCGAACACGATCATCACGCAGCCGAAGGCGAAGACGCCGCCGAGAAGCGCCCGGCCCATGGCGCGCGACCGGCCCAGCCAGGCGACGGCCATCGCGCCGAGCACGGCGCCGGAGCCCGAATACGCCATCATGATCGTGTAGAGGCCGACGTCCTGCTGGTAGACCTCTTTCACGATGATGGGCAGGAAGGTGATGAGCGGCAAACCGAGGAACGCGGCCACGAATCCGAGCACCGTCAGCGCCACCAGCGTGGAGTCCGCCTTCACGTAGCGCAGGCCGCCCTTCAGCTCGTCGAGCATGGGCTTCCGCTCGGCCGGCGGGATGTGCTTCACGTGCAGGGCCAGGAGCGCGGCGATGACACAGAGGAAGGACAGGCCGTTCAACCCGAAGCAGGCCACCATGCCGAAGGCGGTGAGCGCCGCGCCGGCGATGAGCGGGCCGATGATGCGGGCCAGGTTGAACTGGATCGAGTTGAGGGCGACGGCGTTCGGCAGGTTCTCCTTGCTGACGAGCGACGGGATGAGCGACTGGTAGGCCGGGCCGCCGAACGCCTGCGCCACGCCGGTGACGGCCGAGAGGGCCAGGATGTGCCACACCTGGATGACGTCGAAGTAGACGAGCAGGGCCAGCATGAAGGCCGCTGACATCTGCGTGTACTGCGACATCAGGAGCAGCTGGCGGCGGTCCTGGCGGTCGGCGATGACGCCGCCGATGAGCGTGAGCAGCAGGATCGGCAGCTCGCCCATGAGCGAGTCGAGGCCGAGGAAGAACGCCGAGGCCGATCCGGTGAGCGTGACGATGAGCCACGCCTGCGCCACCTTCTGCATCCACGTGCCGATGCTCGAGCCCAGCGCGCCGGTCCACAGGAGCCGGAAATCCCGGTGCGTGAGGGCCGAGGCGAGGCGGTGCAGGGCCGCGAAGAAGTGCGCTTGCAAGACGGCTGATCTTAGCAGCGAGTCCGCGTGAAGGGGCGAACCACGCGCGTCATTTGAGGGGCGAGTAGTCGGTGGCGGTGAGGAACACCGAGTCGACCTTGCTCACGATGGTGCCGTTGACCTGTGATTCCGACGCCACCTTCTTCCATTCCGGGTCGTTGCGGAACGCGTCCCAGCTGGCCTTGGCCGCTTCGCGGCTCTGGTGCGCGAGCAGATAGACGAGCTGATTGTCGGCAGCCGGCGCGTCCATCGGCGCCAGGTAGACGACGTTCGTCATGCCGTGCTTCTCGAAGATCCGGAGCGTGTGGTTCCGGAAGCGCGCGTGGAGCTCGCCCAGCTTGCCCGGCGGCGCGGTATAGGTGCGCAGCTCGAAGACGCGGGCCGGCGGCTGGGCGGCGAGCGTGGCCTGGGTCACGGCGCCGGCGGCACAACCCGCCAGCAGGATGAGGACGGCGACCACGCGGATGGACATGGCAGAGAAGGGTGCCACAGATCCGATTCGCTCTTGACTTTCGCTTTTGATTCGCTAACATGGCGATACGCAAACAAAAGGCGAAAACACATGAGCCCAGCCGCCGCTTCTCTTCGTGCCGATTCGCCCACGACCGCCCGTGCCGCCGTGGAGTCCCTGCTCCGAGAACGCAAGCTCGACCGTACCCTCACCACCGCGCACCCGCTCGAGGCCGCCACTCCGGGCGTGCCGTTCCAGGTGCAGGCGCTCGACAGCTATCTCCGCGGCGGGCTGCCGGCGGGGCAGTTGTCGGAAGTGGTGGGTCCTGCCTCCTCCGGCCGCACCTCGCTCGTCTGGCAGTGGATGGCGGCCGCCACCCAGCGCGGCGACACGGTGGCGCTCATCGACACGTTCGACCGGTTCGATCCGGCCTCGGCGGCGGCCTGCGGCATCGTGCTCGAGCGCGTGCTCTGGATCCGCGGGCAGGCGATCTCGAAGACCGCGGGTGCCGTGGATCCCGTGTGGCTGCCCGGCGTGCGGACCGTCGAGGGGCCGGGCACGATGGTCGAACGCACGATCGATCGCGCGCTCAAGGCGCTCAACCTGGCCTTGCAGTCGGGCGTGTGCCCGGCGGTGGTCATCGACATGGCCGATGTGCCGGCCGCGGCGCTCAGGCGCATTCCCTACACGACGTGGCTGCGCGTGCAGCGGATCCTCGAAGGCAGCGACACGACCTGCGTCCTGCTGGCGCCCGAGCCGCTGGCCCGGAGCGCGGGCGGTGTCACGCTCACGATGCAGGCGCCCGGCAGCCCGGAAGCCGCGCCCGGGCTCGGCCGTCCGGCGGCTCCGGGGGCGGATACGGTCACCACCCGCGTGGTCTGGCAGGGGACGTCCCCGCGGGCCCGCCGTTTCGATGGCTTGCGGTCCGAGGTGCGCGTGGCGTCCTCCCGGCGGCAGATGGCCGGCCGGGTGCCGCTCGCCGCGTCTCCGCGCGTCGATCGGCTGTGGGCCGAACGGTAACCGGCAGGAGGCCCGCATGTTCGCCGCGTTCTATTCCCTGACCGCACCGGTCGACACCCTGGTGCGCGTGGCGCAGTCGTTCTCGCCGCGCGTGGAAGTCTCGGGCCGGCTCGTGCTGTGCGACCTGCACGGCGTCGAGCGTCTGTTCGGCGGGCCGCAGGACGTGGCGGATCACATCCGCCGGGCCCTCGTGGACGGCGGCGCGGTACGGCTGGCGCTGGCACCCACGCACACGGCCGCCTCACTGCTCGCGCTCGGGCGTCCGGGTGTCAGCGTGGCGGCCACGGCCGCCGAAGCGCGCAGCGCGCTCGGCCCGGTCGCGGTAGCCACCCTGGCGGCCTGGGAGAGCGGCGGCGGCGCGCCGCCGGTGCCGGGCACGGCAGCACCTGACGCGCCCTCGGGGTGGCGGCATCCGCGCGATACGCATCAGGCCCCATTGACGCGCCGGCACGTGCGCGGCCGCGTGCAGATGGCGGCCTCCGGCAGCGGCCGGGCGGCCGATGCCGCGCGGCAGGACGCACAGCGGGCGCTCGACGTGCTGCGGCGCTGGGGCATCCGCACCCTGGCGCAACTGGCGGAGCTGCCGGCGGATGATCTGTCGGCCCGTCTCGGCACGCTCGGGCCGCGCTGGCAGCACGCCGCGCGCGGCGACGATCTGGCGCCGCTCGTGCCGATCGTCGACGATGAGCCCTTCGAGGCCTCGCTCGAACTCGAGTGGCCGGTCGAGGGCCTCGAACCGCTGTCGTTCGTGCTCGGCCGGGTGCTCGAGCCGCTGGCGGCGCGCCTCGAGCGCGCCGACCGCGGGGCGGCCGTGCTCACGACCGACCTGCACCTGACCACCCGCGATCTCCACACGCGCACGCTGCAGCTGCCCGCGCCGATGCGCGATCCGAAGACGCTGCGCACGCTCATCCTGCTGGATCTCGAATCGCATCCGCCGGCCGCCGCGATCGATCGCGTGGTCGTCCGCATCGAGCCCACGCCCGGACGCATCGTCCAGTGGTCGCTCCTCGAACGCGCGCAGCCGTCGCCCGAACAGGTCTCGACGCTCATCGCGCGCCTCAACGCGCTCATGGGCGAATCGCACGTCGGCGCCCCCGCCCTCATCGATTCGTGGCGGCCGGGTGCGTTTGCCATGCGGCCCTTCGAGCCGGGTCTAACGGATCATGGACAGCGGCCAGGGGCTAGCGGCTCCGCCACCGACCCCAGCCCCTGTTCTGTTGCTTTTCGCCGCTTCCGTCTGCCCGTGCCCGCGCGCGTCACGTTGAAGGACGGCCGGCCCGTTCGCCTCATGCCCGATCGGCGCGGCATCAGCGGCGGCACGATCGTCGACAGCGCCGGGCCCTGGCGCACGTCGGGCCACTGGTGGGACGAGCCGGTGGGCCACACGCCGCCGGCCCCGTCGCGCACCACCGCCTGGGATCGCGACGAGTGGGACGTGGTGCTGGCCGATGGCGTGGCCTGCCGCGTCTTCCTCGAACGCGACGTCGGACAGTGGTTCGTCGAGGGGACGTTTGACTGATAGCGGCTAGCGGCTACAACGGGCGGACGCGCCCGGTGTTTCTCACTCATCTGGCGATTGCACTCGGTTCTCAGGCAGAGATCGAAACAGAACTCGAACTCCCGCCGGCATCAAGTCGCCCGTCCTTCATCCACACGATTTCCCAGTAAGAGGACGGCAGGGCAAGCGGTCTTCATCGCCGCCAGCCGCCAGCCGCTAGCCGCTGTGTACGTCGAACTCCACACCTCTTCCGCTTTCAGCTTCCTGCGCGCCGCCTCTCTGCCCGAGCCGATCATCGAGCGGGCAGCGCTGCTCGGCTACCCGGCCGTCGCGCTCCTCGACCGCGACGGCGTCTACGGGGCGCCACGCTTCCACAAGGCGGCGAAGGCCGCCGGCCTCCGCCCGATCATCGGCGCCGAGTTGACAGTGGAGCATCCGGTCCAGGGACCGGCAACTCAGTCGCGTATGAGCAGGGGGACAGCGGGCTCCACGAGCCGCGAGCCGCTCGCCCCTGGCCGCTGGATCCTGCCTGTCCTCATCTCCTCCCAGGAGGGCTACCGTAATCTCTGCCGCCTCATCACGAAGATGAAGCTGCGGGCCCCGAAAGGGGAAGGCGCGCTCACGCTCGAGGATCTCGACGGCC
Source organism: uncultured Acidobacteriota bacterium (assembly GCA_963807405.1). Lineage (GTDB taxonomy): Bacteria > Acidobacteriota > Vicinamibacteria > Vicinamibacterales > UBA2999 > CADEFD01. The sequence goes on from CAWEBU010000006.1 coordinate 514,021, forward strand.
ACGTGCACGGGCTCGTGGCGCTGGCCGGCCGGTCGCTCCTGCAGTCGGAACGGCACGGCGTCGGCGGGCTGCTCGACCGGCTGGTTGGCACCTTCGGCCGCGCCAACGTCTACGTGGAGCTGCAGCGCCACCTGCAGCGCGACGAAACCTGGGACAACGAGATGCTGGTCTCGCTGGCCGAGGCGTTCCGCGTGCCGGTCCTCGCCACCAACGGCGTGCGCTTCGCCGCCCCGGAAACCCGGCCGCTGCACGACGTGCTGACCTGCGTCCGCGAACACACCACGCTCGCCCAGGCGGGCCGGCGCCTGGTGGCCAACGCCGAGCGCTACCTGAAGTCTCCCGCGCAGATGGCGCGGCTGTTCGAGGATCTGCCGCACGCCGTCACGGCCACGCGCGAACTCGCCGATCGGCTCGAGTTCACGATGCAGGATCTGGGCTACCGCTTCCCGCGCTATCCCGTGTCGCCGGGGGAAAGCGAAGCCTCGTTCCTCAGGAAGATCGCCGACATCGGGGCCCGCGAACGCTACCGTCCGTACCACGACCGGGCGCGGGCGCAGGTCGAACGCGAGTTGAACCTCATCACCAAGCTGGATCTCGCCGGCTACTTCCTCATCGTGTGGGACATCGTGAACTTCTGCCGGCAGCAGGACATCCTCGTGCAGGGACGCGGCTCGGCGGCCAACAGCGCCGTCTGCTACAGCCTCGGCATCACGGCGGTCGATCCGGTGGGCATGGAGCTGCTCTTCGAGCGCTTCCTGTCGGAGGAGCGCGGCGAGTGGCCCGACATCGATCTGGATCTGCCGAGCGGCGATCGCCGCGAGCGCGTCATCCAGCACGTCTACGAGAAGTACGGCCAGCACGGCGCGGCCATGACGGCCAATGTCATCACCTACCGCGGCAAGAGCGCGGCGCGCGAAGTGGGGAAGGCCCTCAACCTCGATCCCGGCCAGATCGACCGGATCGCGAAGGTGATGCACAACTTCGAGTTCAAGGACGCCGATGACACGCTGCAGCACAACATGCAGACCGTGGGGGTCGATGTCCGGCAGCCGCAGGTCGTGCACTTCGCGAAGCTGTGGCAGCAGATGCAGGACCTGCCGCGGCACCTCGGCCAGCACTCCGGCGGCATGGTCATCTGCCAGGGCGCGCTGTCGTCGGTCGTGCCGCTCGAGAACGCCAGCATGCCCGGCCGGGTGGTGGTGCAGTGGGACAAGGAAGACTGCGCCGACATGGGCCTCATCAAGGTCGACCTGCTCGGTCTCGGCATGATGTCGGCGCTGCAGGACGCGCTCTGGATCATCAATGGACAGGGGCTGGGGGCTCGCGGCTCGCGGCTGGAGGATCATGAACAGCCGCTAGCCCCTGGCCGCTATTCACCGCGGGTGGATCTCGCGCATCTGCCTCCTGACGATCCCGCGGTCTACCAGATGCTTCAAGCGGCCGACACCGTCGGCCTCTTCCAGGTGGAGTCGCGGGCCCAGATGGCGACGCTGCCGCGGCTCAAGCCGGCCTGCTTCTATGACCTGGTGGTGCAGGTGGCCATCATCCGGCCCGGACCGATCGTGGGGCAGATGGTGCATCCGTATCTCGATCGCCGCGCCGGCCGCGAGCCCGTCGTCTACGATCATCCGCTGCTCGAACCCGTGCTGAAGCGCACGCTCGGCGTGCCGCTCTTCCAGGAACAGCTCCTGCGCATGGCGATGGTGGTGGCCGGGTTCTCCGGCGGACAGGCCGAGGAACTGCGCCGCGCCATGGGCTTCAAGCGCTCGGAGAAGCGCATGAAGCAGATCGAGGTGCAGTTGCGCGAGGGGATGGCGGCGCGCGGCATCTCGGGGGCGGTCGCCGATCGCATCGTGCTGTCGATCGGGTCGTTCGCGCTCTACGGCTTCCCCGAGTCGCACGCCGCCAGCTTCGCCCTCATCGCCTATGCCAGCGCCTACCTCAAGGCCCACTACCCGGCGGCGTTCTACACGGCGCTCCTCAACAACCAGCCGATGGGGTTCTACCATCCGGCCACGCTCGTCAAGGACGCGCAGCGCCGCGGCGTGCGGTTTGCGCCTGTCGACGTGCAGGAATCCGACTGGGACTGCACCGTGGGCGTCGACGGCACGATCCGTCTGGGGCTGCGCTTCGTGGCCGGCCTGCGCGCGGATATCGGCCTCACCATCGCGAACACGGCGCCGACCCAGGACGCGAATCTCGCCGCGCGACCACGCGAGGATCTGGGCGGCGCGCGGCCGAGCGCCACGCGTGCCGCCGCGGTGCCGCTGCGTTGTCCGGCCACCGCGGTGCCGCTGCGCTGTCCGAAGTGCGGCTGCGACGACCCGAGCATGATCGAGCTGGCCGGCGGGCGCAGTCTGGCGTCGCATGTCGCCGAATCGTCCCCCTCGTACAGCGTGACCGAGGACGGGTCGAGCCGCCCGGCGCTAGCCCCTGGCCGCTTCCCGGAGCCGCAGGCACTGTTCTGCAACGTCTGCTCGCACCAGTGGCGCGAAGGCGGGGCCGGGCGCCGCTTCCGCTCGATCGAGCATCTCATCCGCGCCACCGGCCTGCGCCGCGACGAAGTGACCGTGCTGGCCGAAGTCGGGGCGCTCAACAGCCTCGGCTACGACCGGCGCAGCGCCTTGTGGCAGGTGGAACGGGCGGTCAGGCCGGCAGGAGAACTCTTCGCCGGGGAGGACATGCGCGAAGAGCGGGAACTGCCGGCGGATCAGCGGCCAGGGGATGACGGACAGCCGCTAGCCCCTGGCCGCTATGCAAGTAGCCCTTTGCCCGAGATGAGTGCGGGCGAGCGCCTGGTGGCCGATTACGCCGGCACCGGGCTCACCGTAGGGCCGCATCCGATGCGGTTCCGGCGCCACGAGCTGTCGATGAAGGGCGTGCTGCGTGCCATCGATCTGCCGCTCGTGAAGAGCGGCCGCCGCGTGCGCACCGCCGGCATGGTCATCACCCGGCAGCGGCCGGGCACGGCCAAGGGTTTCGTGTTCCTCACGCTCGAGGACGAGACCGGCGTCTCGAACGTGATCATCCGGCCCGACATCTACGCGCGGGACAAGGCGATTGTGGTCGAGTCCCCGTTCCTCCTCGTGGAGGGATGGCTGCAGGTGCAGGACGGGGTCACGGCCATCAAGGCAGAACGCCTGCAGCGGCTGGAGGGGCTGCTGGCTTCGATGGCGGTCGAGTCGCACGACTTCCGCTGAGGTCAGGCCGCGGGACGTGCGTACTGGCGCCTCGATCGAGGTGGCAGGTCTCGCACCGGGGCAGGTGACTCCGCACGGCGATCCTGGCGATTCGGCACGGTGCCGGCTGGCATGCCATTCGCTGGCAGCGGCGCTAGAATGGCGGGTGAGCGATGGCGATGGCCGTGGACATCACGCGACGACGATTCACTGCGGACGAGTACCTGGCGATGGGCGACGCCGGCATCCTGCGCGCCGAGGACCGCGTGGAGCTCATCGACGGAGACGTCGTCGCCATGACGCCGATCGGCCGGCGTCACGTCGCCCTGGTCAACCGCCTCAACCACCTCTTCGTGGCGCGTCTGGGAGACGGCGCCATCGTTCAGCCGCAGGGCTCGCTGCGGCTCGACTTCTCGACCGAACCGCAGCCCGACCTGGCCGTGCTGCGATACCGTGACGACTTCTACGAAACCGGCTCGCGTCCCGCGCCCGACGATATCCTGCTGCTCATCGAGGTGGCCGACACGTCAATTCGCTATGACCTCACAACGAAAGCCGCGCTCTACGCCCGTGCAGGGATCGGCGAGTACTGGGTGATCGACCTGACGAGCGACACCGTCATCCGCCATCTGGAGCCGGTCGGTGGCACCTACCAGCGGATCGCGCCCGTCCCGCCCACGGCGCCGTTCACGCCCGTCAGGCTCGCCAACCTGACGCTGACGCTCGCGGACGTCTTCGGCGCTCGTCGCTGACGGCCGACCTGAGCCGCGCCTACGAACGTCTTCGCCGTCAGCTCCATGACCGCCCGATGGCCGTGGTCGATGGCGGCATCGGTGTAGGCGTAGGCCGCCGAGTCGGAATTGGCGATGGCGATCCGCCCGAAGCGCTGCCGCGCGATCTCGCACGGCTGCTCGCCGCCCTCGAGCCAGAACGGATCGGCCAGCGAGTTGTACTGATACGAGTAGCCGTGCGGCCAGCGGTTGACCGTGATGCCGAGGATGTCGCCGGCCGGATCGAACCCGCCGCCGCCGAGCATGCGTCCGAGCTGATCGCGGATGCCGCGCTCGATGGTCTCGAACGAGGTGCGCAGGAGCTCCGCCCGCCCGGCTACGTGCTGCGCCGGGCCCGGCAGGCCCGGCTTGCAGGCGGCCTTGGTCATGTGCAGCACGATCGGCTCGCCCGGTGACCTGGTGTGGGTGTAGTTACCCATGCTGACCGGGAAGTCCAGGTTGGTCGAGGCGTGCCACAGACCCGGCGACGAGATGTTGTTGACCTTCAGCTTCTCGAACGCCGTCCATCGCCGGATGAAGACGTTGGTGTAGACGAGCGGCACTTTCTTCGCGTATCGCAGCGCCGTCAGTTGCTTCTCCGGCAGCTCCGGGCAGATATGCGGGATGACGTGGTGCCAGCACGCGAGCACCGCCGCCTTGGCGCGCACGGTGTAGACCTTGCCGTCGCGCGCGTAGTGCACGGCCACGCTGGAGGCCGTCTCGGCCGGGCCCTCGTGCGCCACGTGCACGACCGTGCTGTTCAGACGGATGCGCGCCGGTGAGGTCTCATCGTCGAGCTTCGCGTAGTCGATCTTCGCCGTGACGACGTCGTCGGCGGTCGATCCCGGCACGGCAGCGGGAATCAGCCGCCGCACGAGCAGGCGGGCCACCGATGCGTTGCCGTCGGGGAAGTGGAAGTAGTACTCCTCGCTGTCGGGATGGCGCACGGAGTCGTGGTTCTGTCCGGGGCCGTTGCCGGGTTCGAGGTCCATGCCCTGGAAGCCGGGGAAGCCGAGCGCCCACGCATCCTGCGCCGGCACCGCGTCGACACCGAACCCGAACAGGCCGTAGGTGCGCGTCTGGTAGATGCCGAGCACCTGCGGATCGAGCCCCCATTCCTTCGTCACGAAGTCGGTGTAGCTCATGCGTGCGAGCTTCGCCTTCTTGTCCGCGGAGGACAGCCCGGGAAAGATGTCGCGCTTCTCCGTCGTCAGCTTCAGGATCTGCTGCTGCACCGACTTCGACAGGGGCGAGGCGGCGAGGAACTCCTTCGACGGGTTGCGCGAGGTGCCGACGACCAGCTTGTCGGCGCCGAACGTCTCCTGGTCGAAGAAGGTGCCGGCCGAGAGGCCGAGCGAGGGGTAGAGCGTGCGGTCGAGCACCTGCTCGTAGCGGGAGACGTCGATGCCGAGGTCGTTGATGAGGGCGCGGGCGGTGGCCGAATAGGGCGCCGGGCTGTCGATCGACTGCGTGCCGCCGTAGCCGATCCAGGTGCGGCCCTCGTGAGTGAACTCGTTGCGCTTGGCGTGGCCGCCGAAGTCGTCGTGGTTGTCGAGCACCAGCACCTTGGCCGACGGGCCGGCCTGCTGCCGGAACGCGTGCGCCGCCGTCAGCCCGCTGATGCCGCCGCCGACCACGATGAGGTCGTAGGTCTCGCGCCGGTCGACCGCCTCGCCGATCGGGAACGCGCCGTCGCGCATCCGGTGGGCCGCTTCGAACGAGCCCTCGTGGTCGCCGCGCAGCCCGGTCAGCCCGGGCGGATAGTAGCCCGCCACCTTCTCGAGGCCCGGGTCGGGCGCCACCGGCTGCGCCACGGCGTTGCAGCCGGTCAGCCACGAGGCGCTGCCAAGGCCAACCGCCACACCGCCGATGAAATCGCGGCGGGTGATGGGCCGGTCCATGCCGAGTTCGCGGTCGCGTGTGGTGGACATGCGCGGGATTGTAACCGCAGGCGACCTCGCGGGCGCGACCCCGCTGCTGATCCCACGACCCATCACCGCGAAGGTTCCGTCCGGGTGATCCGGCCCTTTGGATCACACAAATCCTCGTAATAACGGCGAGTGGGCGGGCCGGCCCCGCCGTGTTCGTCCTTGACACACTGCTGAGCTCAGCGCACAATTTTGCCCGTCTCATGGTCCGACTAGGAGTCCACCGACTCCGTCGGGGCGTGTGGGAGGTCTACATGCGATCTCGACTGATCTGGATGTTTGCGATGGCGGCCCTTCTGGCCGCGCCGATGGCCGGGTGGGCCCAACAGACCACCGGCAACATACGCGGTACCGTGACGGATGAATCCGGCGCTGTGCTGCCGGGCGTGACCGTCACGCTCCGCGGCCGCGCCGTGCCTGGCGCCCCGACATCGATCACCAACGAGCAGGGCGTGTTCCGGTTCCCGAACCTGCCGCCCGGCAGCTACGAGATCACCGTCGAACTCGCCGGCTTCGCGACCAGCGCGCAGACGGGCATTCCGGTCGCCCTCGGCGGCACCGCCGACATCCCGGTCCAGTTGAAGGTCAGCACGCAGCAGGAGACGATCACCGTCACGGCCGAAGCGCCGGTCGTCGACTCGGCCAGCTCGCAGGTGGCCACCAACTACTCGCGCGAGTGGGTCGAGAACGCGCCGGTGCGCCGCTTCACCTTCTTCGACCTGATCAACGCCGCGCCCGGCGTCAGCCCGTCGACCTCGACGAGCTCGCGCTCGCAGTCCTTCGGGTCGGCCACCAACGAGAACATGTACCTCCTCGACGGCACCGACTTCACCGCGCCGCTGACCGGCGCCGCCTGGCCGTGGCCGAACACCGACGCCATCGAAGAAGTGCAGGTGCTGTCGCTCGGCGCGCCGGCCGACTACGGCAACCTCGCCGGCGCCGTCTTCAACGTCGTCACCCGCCAGGGCAGCAACCAGTTCCACGGCGACCTGAACTTCTACTTCCAGGACCAGAGCCTGACCGGCCGCAACACGACCGACGCCCAGGACGGCGGCCTGCCCTACAACCGCAAGCAGTTCAAGGACTCCACCGTGCAGCTCGGCGGGCCGCTGATGCAGGACAAGTTCTGGTTCTTCGGCTCGTTCCAGTACCAGAAGGACAGCGACTCGCAGCCCGGCACCGACCCGGCGTTCCCGGCCGCGTCGTCGGCCAAGCGCTACTTCTGGAAGCTCAACTACCAGATCAACCAGAACAACCGTCTGCAGGCGCAGATGCACGACGACTTCTACAGGATCCCGCAGCGCGCCACGGCTACCGACGCGCCGTCGTCGGTCAGCATCGAGACTGGCCACAACCCCTCGCCCGGCTTCCTGTGGTCGTCGGTGCTGACGCCCACGACGGTGCTCGAAGCGCGCTACTCGGGCTTCTACGGCGTGGACCACGGCGACCCGCTGAACGGCGGCCCGCGCGTGGCACGCCGCTACCTCGACCTCGAGACCGGCCAGACCACCGGCGGCATCTACGGGTGGTACGACGGCAAGAGCGCCAAGACGGCGTTCTCCGGCAAGGTCACCAAGTACGCCGACAACTTCATCGGCGGCAGCCACGACTTCAAAGTCGGCGTGCAGTTCAACTCGGGCCTCGGTGAGTACACCTACGGCAACAACGACTACATCTACACCTACGGTGGCGTGCCGGATTCCGGCTACACGCAGCTGCCGTGGAACCAGGGCGGCCGGCTGCGTGCCTTGGGCGTCTTCGCCGACGACACCTACAAGCTCGGCCGCGCCACGTTCAACGTCGGCGTCCGCTTCGACCGCAGCCGCGCCTACTTCGTGTCCCAGGACCTGCTCGACCGCAACGGCGATCCGACCGGGCAGCAGTCGCCGGCGGTGGACAACGTGTTCACCTGGAACGCGATCTCGCCGCGCTTCGGCGTCAACGTCAAGCTGAATGAGTCCGGCTCGACGTTGCTCAAGGCGCACTACGGCCGCTACTACCGTGGCATCGTCACCGGCGAGTTCGACAACACCACGCCCTCGGTCACGCCCAAGTACGCATTCTCCGGCGAGTACAACGCGGCCGGGAATCCGATCGGGCTGGAGCTCGTGTCCGACAACTCGAGCCTGCGGGTCGACCCGGATCTCGAGAACCCCCACACCGACCAGTTCATCGTGGCCGTCGAGCAGCAGATCGGCGCCAACGTCGGCTTCTCGGTCAACTACGTCGGCAAGCGCAGCCGCAACCAGACGGCCTTCAACGACATCGGCGGCAACTACTCGCTCGTCAGCTACGGCGGCGCGCCGGCCGGCGCGAACGTGCCGCAGGTCTACCGCCTGACCGGCGGCGACCGGCTGTTCCAGCTGATGAACGACGACCGGATGTACTCGGACTACAACGGCGTCGCGTTCGAGCTGAAGAAGCGCATGGCGAACCGCTGGCAGGCCAACTTCGGCCTCACGCTCTCGAAGAGCGTCGGCCGCCAGGGCTCGAGTTCGGCGCGCGCCACGCCGCTGACCTCGCAGACGAGCACCGCCGGCATCTTCGGCCAGAATCCGAACGACTACATCAACAGCGATGGCCGCCTGGTCGGCGACCGTCCGTTCGTGATGAAGGCGCAGTTCATCTACCAGCTGCCCTACGGCATCACCTCGTCGCTGAACTTCCAGAGCCAGAGCGGCACGGCCGATCTACACCGAGATCCGCGTGCCGTCGAGCGTCACCAACATCCCCGGCCAGAGCCGCATCCTGGCCTTCGAGGTCGATGGCGACAACCGCACCAAGCACTGGAACCAGCTCGATTCCCGTATCGAGAAGGAGTTCAGTCTGGGTGGCACGGCGGAACTGGCCGTGTTCGGCGATTTCCTGAATCTGCTGAACAGCGACGCCAACGAGAGCGTCCTGGATCGGCGCATCGGCAACACCAACCTCGACGTGCCGTCGCGCTTCATCCTGCCGCGCCGCCTCATGGTGGGCGGCAAGTTCCGCTTCTAGGAACCGGCCACCGGGAGCAGGGCGCAGGACGCGCCCGGCTCTCACCACCACTCGACGAAGAGCGGCTTCCCCTCGAAGCCGCTCTTCGTGTGTACGGCGCTAGGGGGCGAGCGCCGCGCGGCGCCGGGTGAGGGCGTCGGCCAGCTCGACATCACCCTGTTCGCTGGCGAGCGCGATGGCACGAGTCCAGGCCTGGCGGGCATCCGCGCGTTGTCCGGCCGCCACGAACCCGAGCGCCAGCGTGTCGAGGAGGCGCGGCTCGCGCATGCCGGTGGCCTGGGCGGCGCGCGCCGCCAGGGCGAGACCACGGGCCGGGTCGCGCAGCGTCGCGGGCTCGGCCGTCAGCAGCAGCCGCGCGAGGTTGCCGGCGAGGGCGGGGTCATCGGGGTGACGGGCCGCCGTGGCCGTGAGCAGCGCGATGGCGTCGGCCACGCGGCCATCCGACACGCGCGCAAAGGCCAGCGCGCTCGCCACTGCCGGCTCGCTGTTGCCGGCGGCCAGCGCGGCCTCGAGATCCGGTAGTGCCCGGGCCAGGTCGCCGCGGGTCGCCAGCGCCATGCCGCGCTTGGCGCGCACCGCGTCACGCGACGGGTCGAGCGCGATCACGCGGCCGTAGCCGGTGGCGGCTTCTGCCAGACGGCCGGCCGCGGCCGCCTGGTCGGCCGCGCGCTCTTCGCGGTCGGCGACGAGACCGTCGCGCCGGCGCCGTCCGAGGGCGTGGTCGGGGACCAGCACGAGCAGCCGATCGTAGGTGGCGATCGCGGCGGGCAGGTCGCCCGCGGCGACCTGCGCCTCGGCGAGGTTGTAGAGTGCCACGTCGTTGTCGGCGTCGAGCGCCACGGCGCGCGACCACAACGCGATCGAGTCGTGCCAGTAGGCCGTCCCGGCATGCGCCGTCTGTGCGAAGACGACCGCGGCGGCGCCGGCCGCCACGAGCGCGGCCTGGCGCAGGCCGCCAGGTGCGCGCGTCAGCGCCACGGCCAGCGCGGCCGAGAGCACCAGCGCCGGGCCGTACATGTAGCGGTCGGCCGTCAACTGCAGGCCCGAGGGGGCGATCCCGATGACCGGCAGCAGCAGCAGCAGGTAGCTGCCCCAGGTGGCTGCCGCGGCACGCGCCGAGGCCAGCTGCGCCGTCAGGGCAACGACCACCACGGCCGCGATGGCCGCCACGACCGCGACGCCCCACTGGGCCTGCGGTGCGCGCGGCAGGACGTCGAGCGGCGAGGCGGCGACCGGCCACACGGCGCGCCACAGGTACTCGGCCGGATGCGTCAGCAGCCACGCCAGGCGCGGCCCGAACCCGACCTCGGCGAGAGTTTCGATCGACCGGGCGCCGGCCTCCATCACGGCGAGCGGCACCGCGATCAGCGCGAACACCGTGGCGGCGCGCAGGACATCGCCACGCGGCCGCCGTCCCGTGCCCGGCACGGCCCCGGCGAGTGCCACGAGCATCAGCGGATAGAGCGGGGCGGTGACGCGCGTCAGCTGGGAGACGGCGTAGAGCAGCACGGCCGCCGCGAGGGACCGCGAACGGCCGCCGCGCAGCCACGCCACCCAGCAGCCGGCCGAGAGCAACAGCGGCGCGTACGACAGCAGGTAGGGCAGGGCGCTCGCCCACGCCACCGGCTCGACGCGCATCGGGTGCACGGCGAAGAGCGCGGTCGTGGCGGCGGGAATCCACCAGTTGCCGTCGTCGTCGCCGGTGGCCAGGATGCGCGTCGTCAGCCAGAACAGCAGGGCGACGTTGAGCAGGTGCAGCGCGAGGCTGGCCCCGTGCACGGCCGCCGCGCGGTCGTCGGCCGTGGCCAGCGCGCCGTAGGCCAGCCACGAGAGCGGCTGGTAGTGCTGCATGTCGGTGGTCGTGAACGCCCAGGCGGCGAGCGCCGCCGGCGGGTCGGCCAGGCGCGGGTGCAGGGCCACCTGCGGGTCGTCCCAGTTGAGGAAGCCGTGATCGAGCACCGGCCGGAAGGTGAGCGCGCTCGCGGCGACGACCACGGCCACCGCCAACGCCCGCAGCAGCGTCATCGGCCGAGTTCCGCCAGACGCTCGCGTGCGGGCCGGAACGCCGGGTCGAGCGCCAGCGTCCGCTCGAACCACTGGACGGCTTCGGGGCGCCCGGCGCGCTGCAGCACCAGACCCAGATTGTAGGCGTAGCGTGCGTTGCGATCGTCGAGGCGGACGGCTTCGCGGAACGCCCGCGCCGCGTCGTCATGCCGGAGGTCGCCGCCGAGCACCATGCCGAGCGAGTTCCAGAAGTCGGGGACGGATCCGTCGAGCGTCGTGGCCTCGCGGAACATCGCCGCCGCCTGCGCCGGCTGGCCGAGCTCGAGCAGCACCTCACCAGTCCGCCAGCGCACGAGTGCGTCCTGCGGGGCCAGCGCCATCACGCGGCGATAGGCGTCCAGCGCGCGTTGGCGGTCGCCGAGCTGCTGCCAGACCTGGCCTTCGCGATCGACGAGGGCCGCGTCCTTCGGCAGCACCGCCTGACCGGCGGCGAGCGCGGCCAGCGCACCGCGCATGTCCTTGCGCGTCAGGCGCGCGTCGGCGAGCGCCAGGTGCGCCTGCGCCGAACGTGGGCATCAGGGCGGCCGCCTGCGCGAACGCCGCTTCGGCGTCGCGTCCGCGTCCGAGGCCGACGAGCGCCCGCCCCAGGTAGAAGTGGACCTGGAAGCTGTTGCCGCCGGCGTCCTTGAGGGCCGTGAGCCTGGCGGCGCTGTCGGCGAAGCGGCCGGCCCGGAGCAGCGTGAGGCCGTCGCGCATCAAGCCGTTGAGCGTGCTGAACTCCTCGATTTTGTCCTTGGGATCGGCGCCCTGGGCCAGCGATCCGGACGCCGCCCCCGGGCTCACATAGCCGAGCGCCCCCAGCTTCTGCAGCGTGTCCGCTGACAGGGCCGCCGCGGCGGCCCCCGGAGCCTCGGCCGCCGTCGCCCGTTCGCGCTCAGCCCGCAGCATGCGTTCGAGCGCGGCGCGCAACGCCCGTGCCCGCGCCGGTTCGGCGGCGGCGCGATTGGTCGTCTCCCCGGGATCGGCGGCCAGGTCGTAGAGTTCCGGCCGCGGCGCCAGGATGTACTTCCAAGGTCCTTCGCGCCACACCCGCAGGTCGCTCCACTGGTAGTGCACGAGCGGCGTGAGCGACTCCGCATAGGTCGGCGTGGGCGGCGCGACGCCGCCGCGAAAAGCCGCCGCGAGGCTGACGCCGGTCACCGCCGGGGCGGGCGTGCCGAGCAGATCGAGCATCGTCGGCATGACGTCGATGGCGCGGACGGTGCCGGGCACCGTCGTGCCCGCCGGCAGCCCTGGCCCGCGCGCGATGAAGGGCACTCGCAGCGTGGTCTCGTAGGCGAAGTAGCCGTGTCCGGTCTCGCCGTGCTCGCCGAAGGCCTCGCCGTGGTCGGCGGTGATGACGACGAGCGCCTCCTGCCACAGCCCACGGCGTTCGAGCAGCGCGCGCAGGCGCCCGATGAGCGCGTCGGTCCAGGCCACTTCGCCGTCGTAGGGACGGCCGGCGAACTGCGAGGCGTAGGGCTCCGGCGGCTCGTAGGGATCGTGCGGATCGTAGAGATGCACCCACAGCGCCGTCGGCATGGCCTGGACGTCGGCTGGCCGGGCGTCGAGCCACTGCTCGAGCCTGGTCAGCGTCTCGTCGCCGCGCCGCTGCACGGAGTTCAGGAAGAGGGCCGCGTCGCCGCCGCTCGTGTCGAAGGTGTCGTCGTAGTGGGCGAAGCCGCGATCGAGGCCCGACTGCCGGGCCAGGACGAACGACGACACGAAGGCGGCCGTCGTGAAGCCCTGGCCGGACAGGACCTCGGCCAGCGTCGGCACCGACCGGGCCAGCGGCAGCGAGATGTTGTCGCGCAGTCCGTGTTCGGCCGGGTAGAGCCCGGTCATGAGCGACGCGTGCGAGGGACGCGTGATCGGCACGTGGGCGGTGGCGTCGAGGGCGCGGACGCCTTCACCGGCGATGCGGTCCAGGTGCGGCGTCGGCACGGCGGTGGCGCCGTAGACGCCCAGGCGATCGGCGCGCAAGGTGTCGATGGTGACGAGCACCAGATGCCGCGGGCCCGCCACGGCGGGCGCGGGGGCGGAGCGGCCACCGCAGGCCGTGACCGCCAGCGCCGCCACCAGCCACGCAGCCATGGCGCCTTGCCGGATCACCGTTTGCGCTCCAGCCGCTGGGCCAGCGCCACTTCGCGCGCGGCTTCGTTCTCGCGGCCCTCGCGGCTGTAGACGTCGGCCAGCACGTAGTGGCCGAGTGGCGCGATGGTGGGCTCCGGCGCCAGTGTCAGCCCCTTCTTCGCGGCCGCGGTGGCGCCGGCCAGATCGCCGCCGTCGAGCAGCGCCTTGGCCAGGTAGAGGTAGCCCTCGGCGAAGTCGGGCTTGGCCTCGACCGCCGCGCGCAGCCGCGCGGTGGCCTCGGGCAGACGCCGCTCCGTGAGCAGGCGCTTGCCGAGGTTGAACTGGGCGCCGTAGTTCTTCGGGTTGGCGGCGACCTCGGCTTCGTAGGCGCCGCGGGCGCCGGCCTCGTCGCCGCGCTGTTCGCGCACGAGCGCCAGGTTGTAGTGCCCGCGCGGCACATCGGCGCGCAGCGCCACGGCTTCCTTGAGCACCTTCTCGGCCTCGTCGTGACGCTGCAGCGTCAGATAGGCCTCACCCAGCTTGACGAGGAACGGCGGCCGATCGATATCGAGCGAGAGGCCGCGTTGCAGGACCTCGGCGGCCATGGCGGCCTCGCCCCGCTGCATGTAGATGTCGCCGAGCTGGAAGTGCGCGCGTCCGCTGCGCGGCTCCAGTTGCTGCGACCGCTCGAAGCCGAGGACGGCGTCGTCGACCCGGCCGAGCGCGCGATAGGCGAGCGCCAGGTTGAACGTGGACTGGGCGTGCTCGTGATCGAGGGCCAGCGCGTTCCTGTAGGCCTGCACGGCCTCGGCATGACGTCCGGCCTTGGAGTAGATGTTGCCGAGCTGGGAATGGGCGTCGATGATCTCCGGGTCGTCGGCCAGCGCCCGCTGCACCTTGGCCGCCGCCTCGTCGTAGCGCCCGGCCTCCGAGTCCGAGCCGGCCAGCCGCAGCAGGTTGTAGAGCTCGATCGTGTCCTTCGGATCGCGGCGGGCCCGCGTCTCCATGTTCTTCGCGCTGGTGCCGCCGACATAGCCGAGGGCACGCAGCTTCTGTTCGACCTCGGCGGCGACCGCAGCCGGCGCGGCGGCGGCCTCGGCGCGGGTCGTGCGGGCGACCAGCGCGCGCAGCGCGCGCTCCAGACGGTCGGCCTGCGCCTGATTGGTGGCGGCGAGGTTGGTCAACTCCCCCGGATCCGTCGTCACGTCGTAGAGTTCGCGGGTCGGCGCGAGGATGAACTTGTAGCGGCCGTCCCGCACGGCCGTGAGCTCGCTCCAGCCGTAGTGGTAGCGCGGATACCACGACTCCGCCAGCGCCAGCAGCTCCACCGTCCCGCCGTCGAGTGCCGGCCTGAGTGTCGTGCCCTGCACCGCGTCCGGCCCCTTCACGCCGACGAGATCGAGCACCGTCGGCATGACGTCCACGATGCGCACCTGATCCGGCACCACCCGCGGCGTGACGCCGGGCCCGGCCATGATGAGCGGGATCTGGACGGCGGCGTCGTAGACGAAGAACCCGTGCGACTGCTCGCGGTGCTCGCCCAGCTGCTCGCCGTGATCGCCGACGACGACCACGAGCGTGTTGGCCAGCTGGCCGCTGGCCTTCAGTGCCTCGAGCAGCCGCCCGACCTGCTGGTCGGTGTAGGCGATCTCGGCGTCGTAGGCGCCGATCTGGCTGGCCGGGAAGCGCGACGCGAACTCCGGGGGCGCCTCGTAGGGCGAATGCGGATCGTAGAGGTGGACCCAGCCGAAGAAGGGGCGCTGGTCGGCCTGGCCGAGCCAGGCCAGCGCGCGGGTGACCACCTCGTCGCCGCGCCGCTGAATCGTGTCGAGACCCGGGCCGACGTCCTTCGAGAGGTCGAAGTCATCCACGTAGTCGGCGAAGCCCTGGGCGATGCCCCAGCGTCCATCGAGGACGAAGGCGCCGACGAAGCCGCCGGTGCGGTAGCCGCTGGCGGCGAACACCTCGGCCATGGTGGTGAGCTGGTCGTCGACGTGGAAACCGGTGTTGTCGCGTACGCCGTGGTAGGCCGGAAAGGTGCCGGTGAAGAGCGAGGTGTGGGCGGCCAGCGTGAGTGGGGTGGTGGTGGTGGCGCTTGCGAAGCGGGCGCCTTGCGCGGCCAGGCCATCGAGCACCGGGGTGCGCGCGGCGCTGTAACCGTAAGCGCCGATGTGATCGGCGCGCAGGGTGTCGAGCGTGACGATGAGGACGTTGGCCGGGCCGGACGGGCGGCCGCTGCAGGCCTGGAGACCGGCCAGGGCGGCGATGACGGCGCCGAGGGCGAGGCGATGGCGCACGGGCGCGAAGAACATGCCTGATTGTACCCAGAGGGGCGATGGCCGCGCCCGGCGCCGGCGCATCGCCGGGAAGCGGCGGGACGGGATGCGCGTCAGATGACGACGCCGAGCGGCTTGCGCAGCAGCAGCACGAACGCGAACGTCGCGCCGAGGTAGAGGTAGAGCCAATGCAGGTCCCAGCCGAAGACGTCGATGGTGCGGCCCGGATAGGGCACGCGGATGGCCGCGACAGCGGCGTCCGCGGGCAGTGGCGGCTCGGAGGGATAGAGCAGCTGATCGAGCAGCGAGTCCCGTTGACGCACGGGCGACCGGCGCGCGGTCTCGGTGCCGGCGGCGACATGGACTGACTTCTCGAGCACCGTGCCGTCCGTGGCGGCCAGGCGCAGCGTGCTGGCCCCCGCGCCGCGCGGCACCGCCCGCCACGTCACCTCGCCCAGGGTCGGGAAGTAGCGCGGCGGGCCGAGGAGCTCCATCTGCCCGGCACTCAGCCTCGGCAGCGCGCCGGCCAGCTCGCCATCGACCACCGCCGTGATGACGAGCGGCGCTCCTGGCGTGAGGCCGGTGTAGCCGTACCACGCCTGGAGCTGCGCGATGACCAGCGTGAGCGGCACCGCCGTGATGAGGAGCGGCACGAGCGACAGGCCGACGTAGGACAGGTTGTGGCCGAGCGCTTCACGCTGGGCGCGCAGCAGCGCCGGCAGGTCGTCGTTGTAGAGACGCATCTCGAGCAGCGCGGCATGGATGCGCCGCTTGACGGCGGCGAGTGCCGCCTGGTTCGACGTCAGCCGCATCACCGCCAGGACGACCAGCGCCGAGGCCAGGGCCCAGCCAGCGATCACCAGCGCGGGCGGCAGGCCGGAGAGCGGCGCCAGCAGCAGATCGCTCAGCCGCACGGAGAGGGCGTTGACGAGCGTCATCGGCTACGAGAGGTACCCGAGACCCTTGAGGCGCTTCTTCAGTTCCTCTTCGGACTCGGCGCTCTCGAGCTGCGCCAGCTCTTTCTCGAGGGCATGGGTGATGAACTCCTCGACCGACGAGTAGCCGGCCAGATCCGAGATCCGCTTGACGCGGGCCAGCAGGCCCTTGTCGAGCTTGATGCCTGTTCCGAAGATCACTGCGCAGCCCTCCCGGCGGGGAACCCGCCGATACCGAATTCGGCCAGGATCGCCCCGGCCAGCGTCTGGAGCCGATCGGCCGGCACCTTGAGCGGGCGGCTCGTGAACAGCACGCCCGGCACGTGCGCGGGGTCCATGCTGTGGTCGCCGCTCCAGGCCTCGCGGTTGTCGGTGAAGATCTCGGCCGCGACCACCCCGAGCGCCGAATCGCTCGAGACGCGCGTACCCCGCCCGTAGCCGACGACGATGTCGGGTTCGATGGCCGGGTAGGCGTGCCCGGGAAAGCCCGTGGCCGTCACGAACGCCTCGCTGATGGCCGGCTCGCCGGTGGCCGGATCGATCGTGGCCTCCATGGCGGCGGCGATCTCGGCCGTGAGCCGCGCCGCATCGGCCGGCGCCACCAGGCCGTTCGACTCGCGCCCCTGCAGGTTGAGGTAGACGCCGTTCAGGCCGACCCCATACGCGCGGGTCTTCGTCCAGTCCACACCGGCCAGCCCCGGTGTGGTGGCCGCGCGGGCGGAGGTCACCGCGAGGTAGCCGTGCTCGCGCAGCCAGCTGTTGATGTTGACGGCGCGGCGCCAGGGCGCGAAGCCGTGGTCCGACATCACGACCAGCAGGTCCTCGGGGCCGAGCGTCGCCATGGCCTCCCCGACGACGCCGTCCATCTCGACGTAGAGGTCTCCGATGACCGTGCGATAGGCGGCGTCGGCGTCGCTGTAGGCCGGATGCGCCGGATCCATGGACCGCCACATGACGTGCGATACCTGATCGACGTGCCCGAAGTAGTAGAAGAGCAGGCCGCCGCTGACGCGGTCGAGGACGTAGCGGAACTGCCGGAGGTTCTCGTCGGCCGTGATGCGGGCCTGCGCCAGCAGCTCGTCGGTCGTCAGCAGCTCGGCGTTGCGGGCGCGCGTGTCCTCCGGCATGCCCTGGGTGTAGAAGCGTCCGGTCGCCTCGGCGAGCTCGGCCGCGTAGTCCGCGGGCGTGGAGATGGGGAGCGCCGGCGCATACGGATCGAGGTTGGTCGGGCTCACGTAGAGCTCGAAGTAGGGCGTGATGCTCTTCAGCAGGAAGCGGACCTCACCCGGCAGGGTCGAACCGGGCAGCATCGGCAGGCCGATCGGCACCCACGAACTCCACTGGCCGACCTCGAGCACGCGCGCCTCGTCGCCGACGATGAGCTGCACGGCCTGGCCAGTGGCATCGACGTGCGCGGCGAACTCGACCGTCATCGGTGTCGGCGTGACGCGGTAGGGGTTGGGCGGCCCCTCGATGGCGCCGCGTGCCACGCCGTCGATGACGTCGATCGGGCTGGAGGACGCCGCCCGACACGTCCCGGCGCTCGAAGACGTCGGGCTTGGACGAGAACAGCGTGAAGATGCCGTAGGTGCCGAGCATGTCGGGCGTGCCCATGCCGCTCAGCTCGCGGGTGGCCGTGCCCGACGGCGGGAAGTTGGCCGGCATCCGGATGATGGTCGTCGGAACGCCCTGTCGCTCGAGCACGTCCCAGAACGCCGTGCCGCCGCGCAGCAGTTCCACGCGTCCGGCCGACAGCGGGAACTGCCATGGGCCGAGCGTGAGCATCCGGCCTGGCGGGACGGTCCGCGACGTGGAGAGGAACGACTCGAGGGTCGCCGCATCGCGATGGATGAAGTCGAAGATGCCGTGGGCGCCAGGATCGAGCCCGGTGATGAAGGTCGACCAGGCCACCGGGCTGAGCGGCGGGGTGGAGGTGGCGAGCGGCTGGAATCCACCCTGTGCGGCCAGGCGGGCCAGGTTGGGCAGGCGGCCGTCCGCCAGCAGTTCGGAGACCAGGCGATGGTCGAAGCCGTCGATGCCGAGCACGATGACCTTCTGGCCGGCACGCCCGGGGGCGGCGCCCCCGCAGCCGCTCGCGACGGCAAGCGCGCACGCGGCCAGCAGGCACGCGGTGGCGAGCGGCCAGCGACGCCGAAGCGGCCTCATGGCGCCACCGCCCACGGCCGCCCGTCCATGTGCGGCGGCGGATCCAGTCCGAACAACCGCAGCGCGGTCGGCGCGATGTCGACGATCGACAGATCACGCGTCTCTTCGATCTTGCGGTTGCAGAAGACGACGCCGGGCACCAGCCGCGGATCGATGCAGTGGTCGCCGCTCCAGGCGCGGGTGTTGTCCTCGAACACCGGGCCGGCCACGACGCCGGTGGCGCAGTCCCACGAGGTGCGGTAGCCGGCGTTGTAGCCGATGACGAGGTCCGGGGCGTTCTCCGAGTACGGCCCCTGGTAGAGCGCCGTCGTGTCGAAGGCCTCGCGCACGCCGATGTCGCCGCCGGCCTCGTCCGGCAGGTTGCCGAGCTTCGCGATGAGTTCGGCCTTGAGCGCCCGCGCCTCGTCACCCGGCGCGACGATGCCCGCGGCCTCGCGCCCGCGCAGGTTGAGGAAGAGGCCCGACAGCCCGAGACAGTAGGCGCGCGTCTTCGACCAGTCGACGTCGCGCAGCCACTCGCTGGCGCCGTCGGCGCCGGCCTCGAGCGCGAGATAGCCCTCGCGGTGCAGCCACGCGTTCAGGTTGACGCCGCGGCGGAACGAGCTGAAGCCGTGGTCGGAGATGACCATCAGCACATCGCGCGGACCGAGCGTGCGCAGCACCTCGCCGACCAGCGCGTCGTTCTTCTGGTAGAGCGCGCTTGATGGCGTCGCGATGCTCGGGCGGCGCGTCAGTGCGGTGCGCGGGATGCTTCGGATCGATGTAGCGCCAGAACATGTGCTGGATGCGGTCGGTGCCATCGAACACACAGACCAGCGACGCCGCTGCGCAGCTTGTCGAGCGACGGTCAGGAACATGCGGCGCCGCTCGTCGTCGATGTCGTGGGCCTGCCGCAGGAACGTGGCGTCGTCGGTCACGCCTTCGTTGAGCGCCCAGGTGTCCTCGGCCAGGCCGAGCGTGGCGAACGGGCCGTGGCGCTTCGCCAGGTAGCTCGCGTAGTAGCCGGGATGCGAGATCGGCATCGCCGGCTCCTCGGGATCGAGGTTGATCGGCGACATGTAGAGCGAGACGTGCTCGCCCATCTCGAGCACCTGCAGGCGCGCGATGCCCGAGACCGTGACGCCGGGCGCGGCGGGGAAGGACAGCGCCAGCCAGCCGCTCAGCTCGCCGACGCCGAGCGTGACGGTCGTCGCACCTGCCGTGATGGTGACCCGGGCAGCGGCGCGATCGAGCGTCAGCGTCAGCGGACAGGTGAGCGGCGGGTGGCCGACCACGAAGCCGTTGGGCGGACCGGTCACCACCGTGTCGATGCGATCGCCCGCGACGGTGACGTGCACCCGCTGGCCGCCTTCCTTGAAGCGGGTCGCTGGTGGCCGGGTGGTGAACAGCAGGAACGTGCCCTGCGTGCCGAGCAGGTCGGGCACGGCCATGGCGCTCAGCTCCGCCCCGTAGAAACGGTCCGGCGGGAACGTGATCGGCACGCGCAGGATGGTGCTCCAGATGCGCCGCTCGCCCAGGATGGTCCAGAAGGGCTTCGACCGCCGCAGGTTGGTCAGGACCGGCCGCTCCCGCGGGATGAGGTACTTGCCGAGCTTCAGAAAGCGCTCGACCGTGCCGATGCGCGTCGACGACAGACGCGGCAGGTAGGTGCGGCGGTCGCGATCGAGGAAGTCGAAGATGTTGTGGCGGGCCGGATGCGTCCCCGTGCTGAACGACGACCAGGCCACCGGAGACAACGCCGGGTAGGTGGTCTGCAGACGGCGATAGGCGCCGCGCGCCTGCAGCGCCGCGAAGTTGGGGAGCAGGCCCTGGCGCAGGTAGTCGTCGGTGAGAACGGGATCCTGGCCGTCGAATCCGAGCACGATGAAGCGGTCGATGGCGGCCGGCGGCGGACCGGTGCGGCGCAGCATCCGCCACAGGGCGCGGAACGGCCAGGCGAGCACCGAGGCCAGGACGACGGCCATCGTGACGAAGATCACGAGGAACGACGACACCACGGCGAAGCCGGCGCCTGGCCCGATGTAGGCCTCGGCCGCGACGGGCGCCACCAGCGTGGCGGCAACCGCCGCCAGCGCGGCGCGGGGGTGTGGTACAAGTCTGGCCATGCCGGAGCGCATCGAGAACTGCAAGCGGACGGGCCTCATTCTACCGTGCGGCGCGTCGCGATCCCGCTGCACGACCAGCCATCGATGATTGCCCGGCTGATCCGCCGCCTGCGCCGCGGCGCCCCGATCGTGGTCGTCTCCGGCCTGCCGCGATCCGGCACCTCGATGATGATGCGGATGCTCGAGGCCGGCGGCGTCACGCCGCTCGACGACGGCCGCCGCGCCGCCGACGACAGCAATCCGCGCGGCTACTTCGAGTTCGAGCCAGTCAAGGATCTCGAGACGGCGAAGGGCGACGTGCCCTGGCTGCCGACCGCCCGCGGCAAGGCCGTGAAGATCATCTCGTTCCTCCTCACCTGGCTGCCCGAGCACTACAACTACCAGGTGATCTTCATGCAGCGCGATCTGGAGGAGGTCCTGGCCTCGCAGCAGCAGATGCTGGAGCGTCGCGGCACGGCCAGTGGCCCGGCGACCTCGTCGCGCTCGCGTGAGATGTTCGCCTCGCACCTGACGCAGGTCGAGCGCTTCATGGAAGCCCGTGCCTGCTTCACCACCCTCTACGTGCCGTATCGCGATGCGGTGGCCGATCCCGAGGCCACGGCCGTCGCGGTGGCGCGCTTCCTCGGCCGACCCCTGGACACGGCCGCGATGGCCCGGGCCGTGGACACCGCGCTCTATCGCAACCGCGCCTGACGGCCTCACGCGACGGCTCACGCGCCAGCCTCACCTGTGCGCTCGCCTGTTCTGCACTCCGCACCGCCACCGCGGCGCCCCGACGCCGTCCGGCGACCGGACGGCACCGTCCGGGCTAGAATCCCGGCCATGTCGAGTCGCGTACTGACGCTCGTGGGCGTGGCAGCCATCGGGCTGGCTGTGTGGATGGCGGCGGCCGGACGGCGGGGGCTGGCGCCGGGCGACGCCCCGGATGTCCCGTCGACGACCGCCTGGGTCGCCACCGCTCATCAGCAGGGGATCGTCGGCTACCGCGACCCGGCGGTGGCCGTGTCGCCGTCGGGCCGGCTGGTGGCGATGTCGGAAGGCCGCATGTTGCGCGTGGCGCCGATCGCCGGCGGCGTGGACGTGGCGGCGGCCCGCGCCGAGGGGCAGGTGCGGCACCTGGCCTGGATCGACGACCGGCGCGTTCTCTTCGAAGACGGCGGGGCGGCGGCGCGCTGGCAGGTGCACGAGCTCGGCGTCGGCACCCGGCCACTGTGGCCGGTGACGACGCTCGAGGGCAGCGGCGCCACGAGCGGCATGTCGCTGCCGGCCAATGCGCTGCGGCAGCTGAGCGTCAGCCCCGATGGGGCGTGGCTGGCGGGGCTGGCCGCCGGCGCCGATGGCCTCGATGTGTGGCGCGTGCGGCTCGATGGCCAGGAACTGTGGCGCACGCAGATCACGGCCGGCCGTCCGTCGTGGCCGGCGTGGGCCTCGAACACCGAGATCGCCTGCGTCCTCACCACGGCCGACGGCGACGGGGTGTCGGTGCCGTGCGGAGCGGCGCCGCTCGCGACCCAGCCGCCGCTGCAGGTGTCGGGACCGATGGCCTTCAGCGCGGATGGCCAGCTGGTCTACACCGGCGCGGCCAACGCCCGCGGCTTCCTCGACCTGTGGCGCGTGGCCCGGAGCACGGGCGCGGCCGTACGGCTCACCGCCACCGCCCGCGATGCCTACGGGCCCACCGTGACGCGCGACGGCACCGTGGTCTACAAGACGCAGGAGTACCGCACGCATCTCGGCGAGCTGGCCGGCGGGGCCGTCGCGCCGCTCACGACCTTCCAGGCCGAGACGCCGTGGTGGCATCCGACCCGTCCGCTCGTCTCGATGACCTACGGCACCTGGCGCCGTCAGCTCGACGACGTGCACTATCCCGACATCGCGCAGGAAGTCGGCGTCATCGACGTCTCCGGAGCGCTGCCCGCGGACCAGCCGGACGAAGTCATCGCCGACTCCGACTCGGAGGACCAGGGCATGGCCTGGTCACCGAACGGCCGCTGGATCGCGTTCCACTCGCATCGCGAGATGTCCGACGACGTGTGGCTGCGGCCGACCGAGGGCGGCGTGCCGGATCGCCGCATCACGATGCTCGGACGGGGCGCCGAAGTCGGATGGCCGCGCTGGGCGCCCGACGGCAAGACGCTGCTCCTCGACGGCACCAAGGACGGCCGCTCGGTGATGTTCACCCTGGGACTCGACCAGGACAGCGGTCAGGTCACCTCTGAGCTGCGCGAGCTCGGCGTCGCCGGTTTCGAGATCACGCACGGCGAGTGGCTGCCCGACGGCACCCGGATCGTCGCCGTCGCCAAGGAGGGGCCCGGCCAGCACGCGGTGCTGCTGGTGCCGGCCGCGGGGGGCGAGGCGACGGTGCTGCACCGCTTCGCCTCGGAACACGACTTCCCGGGGCTGAGCGTGACGCCGGATGGACGCGGGTTCACGTTCGTGGCGCCCGCCGCCGGTGGCTTCTACCAGCTCTTCAGCCGTGCGCTGTCCGGCGGCGCGGTGGAGCAGCTCACGTTCGATCCGGTGAACAAGTCGCAGCCCGCCTGGTCGCCCGACGGCCGGCGCCTGGCGTTCACCGCCTGGCGCTACGACGCGCTGATCTGGCGCCTGGCGCCCTGACGGCGGCGCGTCCGGCCCGTCTCGTCCGCGCGCGCCGCGCCCTCGCGGTCGCCGCCGGCGCCCGCCGCCGCCCTCGGGGCTGCCGCCGACGCCGGGTGATGCCGACATTGTTGACATGGCGGGCGAGTCATGCTTACATCGTAAGCACGCTATGGCGACGAGTCCACTCGGTGAGTTCGAAGTCCTGGTCCTGATGTCGGTGCTGCATCTGGCGGACGGCGCCTACCCGCCGGCCGTGCGCGCCGCCATCGAAACCCGTACCGGCCGCCCGGTGTCGCGCGGCGCGGTCTACGTGACGCTCGACCGCCTCGAAGGCAAGCGCCTGCTGACGTCGCGGCTGGCCGACGCCGATCGAACGGGCAGCGGCCGCCCTCGCCGTTTCTACCGCGCCTCGGCGCGCGGCCTGACGGCGCTGCGCCGGGCGCTCTCCGCGGTCGCACGGATGCGAGTGGGGATCGAGCCGCTGCTCGACGAGCCATGACCCCTGCACTCCCGCGGGTGGTCGTCCTCCTGCTGTCGGGCGTCGTGCCCGCTCGCGCCCGCCGTCAGGTGCTGAGCGACCTCGACGACGACTACCGCCTCATGCGGCGCGACCGGTCGCGATGGGGCGCGGCCTGGTGGCTGTGGGGCGAGACGATCTCGCTGGTCCTGGCCTTCACGCAGGCGGCGCTGCTGGCGCCGCTGGCCCAGGTGCCGATCTGGAGCCGGGATCTCCGCTGCGTGACGCGCGGGTTGCGACGGGCGCCCCTGGCCACTCTTGGCGCCGCGGCCACGCTCGCCGCGGGCCTGCTGGCCGTGCTCGTCACGAGCGGCCTGTCCGGACCGCTGTTGTTCCGAACGGTGTCCGCCGCTCATGGCGAGGCGCTGCGCCGGGTGGCAACCGTCGACCGCGCCGGGCGCGCGGGATTCCGCTTGTCGTACGTCGAACTCGACGAGATTCGTCGACATCTCGATGGCGCCGCCGCGCTGTCGACGGTCAACCTGCAGCCGGTCCTGCTGCGCACGGGCGGCGCGGATGCCCAGAGCGTGGTCGAGGTCGTGGACGGTGGCTACTTCGCGATCGTCGGCAGCCCCATCGTGGCCGGGCGGGCGCTCGTCACCGCCGACGATCGTCGTGGCGCTCCGCCGGTGGTCGTGATCGGCGAGACACTCTGGCGCCGGCGGTTCGGCGCCGATCCGGGCGTCCTCGGCCAGCACATCGAGCTCAACCGCACGAGCTTCACGGTGGTCGGGGTGACGAGCGCGTCGTCGTCGGCCAGCGCGTTCGGCGGCGCCGTCGATGTCTGGGCGCCCCTGGCGCAGGGCGACGCGCTGCTCGGGGCCGGCTGGCGCACGGACGTCACGGCGCGCTGGTTCTCGCTGTTCGTGCTGCCGGAACGGTCGGTCGCGGAAGTCGATGCCCGCCTGGCGGCGGCCGCCACGGCTCTGGCCCGCCAGGTGCCGGAGGCGTGGCACGAGCGCACACTGCGCACCGAGGCCGGCACCGTCCTCACCGGGCGGCAGCGCACGGACGCGGTGAGGCTCGTGTGGATTCTCGGTGGCCTGTCCGCCCTCATCCTGACCGTGGGCGCGGCCAACGTGGCCGGTGTGCTGCTGGCCCGCGCCGCCGCCAGCCAGCGCCAGACTGCGATCCACCTCTCGATGGGTGCCGGCCGGGTGGCCATCGTCCGCCGCATGTTGCTCGAAGGCGCGCTGCTCGGTGTGGCCGGCGGCGTGCTCGCCCTCGGCGGCTATCTGTGGGCGCGCCGGGCTCTGGCGGAGGTGGCCGTCCTGCCGACGCTGGCGCTGCGGGTGGATCTGCCGTTCGACGCCGTGGTCGTCGCTGCCGTGGCGCTCGTGTCAGGCGGCGCCGGCGTGGTGCTGGCCATCGGTCCCGCGCTGTGGGCCGCGCGAACGTCTGGTGCCTCCGCCCTTGGGGCCGGCGAGGCGCGCGCCGTCGGCGGACGCCGGCTCTCCCAGACGCGTCGCCTGCTCGTGTCCACGCAGGTCGGCGTGTCGCTGGCGCTCGTCGTCGGCGCCGGTTTGCTGTCGCGCAGTCTGCAGGCGCTCGAGGCCGATGATGTCGGCTTCGCGCGAGGAGGTCTCGTGGCGATGGACTTCGACATCGAGCCGATGGGGCCTCCCGGCCAGTCGGCGCTGACGGCACGCACGGCCCTCGAGCTGGCGGCGGCGGCGCCGGGTGTGGCCGCGGTGGCGATGTCGAATCGGGCTCCGATCGACGGCTCGACGCCCCTCGTCGACGTGCGCCGCGCGCGTGGCACGCCGATCGTCGGCGACGTCACGATGTATCTGGCGACCGCCCGCTACTTCGAGACCGTCGGCGTGCCGCTCGTGCACGGCCGGGCGTTCACGGCCGAGGAGAGCGAACGCGAGGCCGATGTGGTGGTCGTGAACGACAGCCTCGCCCGGCGGTTGTGGCCCGGCGGCGAGGCCCTCGGCCGCTCGCTCATCGTCGGCGCCGACGAGCGCGAGGTGCGGGTCGTGGGCGTGGCTCGCGATTCGAAGTACCGATCGCTGGCCGAATCGGGCCAGCCGCACCTCTACCGTCCGACGGCGCCGGCCTTCCATCTGACGCTGCTGGCGCGGGCCACCGGGGACCCACGCGCGGTGCTGAACGGCGTGCAACAGGCGCTCGGTCGGGCCGGTCCCGGCGTGGTCGGCTTCTTCCCACGTACGCTCACCGATCACCTCGAGATCGAACTCCTGCCCACGCGCGCGGCCGCCCGTGCCGCGGCCGGTCTGGGCGGGGTGTCGTTGCTGCTCAGCGTGGTGGGCCTCTACGGCCTGGTGTCGTGGTTCGTCGAGCGCCGCCGCCGTGAGATCGGCGTGCGGCTGGCGATTGGCGCCAGGCGGATCGATATCGTGGTGCTGGTCGTGCGGCAGACGGTGGCGGCGGCCGCGCCGGGCGTGCTGGTGGGGTTGGGCCTGGCCGCGCTCGTTGGCGCGGCTGTCCGGAGCACACTGCACGGCATCGGCCCGCTCGACCCGGTGGCGTTCCTGGCCGG
The DNA here is from genome assembly GCA_963807405.1 of uncultured Acidobacteriota bacterium. Lineage (GTDB taxonomy): Bacteria > Acidobacteriota > Vicinamibacteria > Vicinamibacterales > UBA2999 > CADEFD01. The sequence goes on from CAWEBU010000006.1 coordinate 540,111, forward strand.
CGTGCTGCTCCTGATGGCGGTGATTACGGCGGCCGCGCTGGCGCCGAGCTGGCGCGCTTCCAGAGTCGATCCCGCCGTGGCCCTGCGCGACGCCTAGGGACCCGCAGGATGGAGAGGCCGGGCGCGGCGGCCCTTGTGGCGGGCCGCCGGCGCCGGTTCGGACGCGTTTACTTCGAGGCGACGAACATGATCTCGAGCAGTCCCTCGGGGCTGACGAGTCCGGCCTTGACGGTGGCGCGGGCCGGGAACTCCTTGATGACGGAGCGGTAGCCGCGGTTCATCGCGTCGAAGTTCCCGGTGTCGGTGAGGTAGACGATCCCGTCGGCCAGGTCGCCCCAGCCGAAGCCGGCCACCTGCAGCGTGCGACCCACGCGCGCCAGCAGTTCCTTGGTCTGCGCCTCGGTGTCGCCCTTGTTGTCGGCCGTGTTGCCGAGCAGGCCCGAGAGGTAGAGGCGATTGCCGACCTTGACGGCGCTGCTCAGGATCGCGTTCGGCTTGCCGGGCGTGCCGTCGGCGGCCGGCGTCGTGAAGATCTGCTTCGGCAGGCTCGATGCCGTGAGCGTGATCTCGACGACGTTGGCGGACCCCATGAGCGGTGCCACGACCGTGGCGCGCGCCGGCGGGTCCTTGGTGAAGACGGTGCGGTAGGTGTTGTTCATGTCCTGGAACTGGGCGCCGTCGGTGATGAACACGCGCGAGCTGACGACGTTGTCGAACGTCATGCCGGCCGCCTTCAGGATCTCGCCGGCGTTGTCGAGCACGGCCTTGGTCTGCACGGCCATCGGACCCTCGACCACCGAGTTGTCCTTGCCGTTGCGCGAGACGAGGCCGGCCAGGAACAGCGTGCTGCCGCTCTTGATGCCGTAGCTGTAAGGGTTGGGCGACTTCATCCACGACGCGGGGTGGATGACCTGGCGGTCACCGCCGGTGGGAATCGCGATCGCCGAAATCTCGATGAGGGCGCCGGGCACGACGAAATCCGAGACGATAGTCGTGCGGGTCGGCGGGTCGGCCTTCCAGAACGTGCGGTAGACCTCGTTCATCGCCGCGAAGTCCGAGCCGTTCTTGATGTAGACCTGAATCGCGGCCGCCATCGCCAGGCTCGATCCGGCCTTCTGCAAGGTCTGATCGATGCTCTCGAGCACCTTCTTCGTCTGGTTCTTGATGTCGCCTTCGGCGACGATCGTGCCCGCGACGTAGACGAGGCCGTCGGCCTTGGTGGCCTCGCTGAAGGGGAACTGCGCCGGTCCCGCGAAGCGCTGCACTTGCGCTGCCATGGTGCCTCCGAGGGCGATGAATCCGATGAGTGCTGCCGCTGCCAGTCGTCGCACGTGCGCCTCCTTGAAGTGTCGGGTCGAAGGATAGCCGAAGACGCGGGGAATCCGCTACACTGGCCAGCGCACATGGCATCGACGCTGTATCTGCCGAAGATCGCTCGCAAACGTTCGAAGCTCCACGGCTGGGGCGTGTTCGCGGGCGAGCCCATCAACAAGAACAAGATCATCATCGACTACGCGGGCGAGCTCATCTCCAACAAGGTGAGCGACAAGCGGGAAGACAAGTACCTGAACCAAGGGCTGCATCTGGGTCTTCCGGATCAACCGGGCGTGGTCGCGCGATGCCGCCGTCGGCGGGAACGTGGCCCGCTTCATCAACCATTCGTGCAAGCCGAACTGCTACAGCGCGGTCGACCCCAAGACCAAGACCATCTGGATTCGCGCCGGCAAGTCCATCCAGCCGGGCGACGAACTCACCTACGACTACAACACGGAAGGCGACAAGACCATCCAATGTCGCTGCCGACCGGGCTGCAAGAACCGGCTCTGACCCGCCTCCTTCGTGCGCTGACAGCGCTCGTGAGCCTGCTGGCCGCGGTGATGTCCCACGGCGGAGCGGCGGCGGCTGGAACCGCCGGCTGGGCGGCCGCCCGCCCCTCGCAGCCGGACGCGCCCACCATTCGCATCGGCGTCACGCCCGAGCGCGGCGACGTGCGCGTCGAGACCCTGCCGCTCGAGGAGTACGTCGCCCGCGTCGTGTCCGGCGAGGGGCAGCCACGAGCGGCGGCGGCGGCGCAGCAGGCCCTCGCCATCGTGATCCGGACCTTTGCGGCCGCCAACCGCCACCGGCACCGGGCCGAAGGCTACGACCTGTGCGACACGACGCACTGTCAGGTGATGCGTCCGGCGCTACCGGCGGCGCGCGCGGCGGCGGCCGCCACCGCGGGACAGATCCTGCTCGCCGACGGCAAGCCCGCGTTCGTCTTCTACTCCGCCAACAATGGCGGCACGCCGGCGCTGGCATCGGAGGTGTGGCCCGGCGCGACGGACTACCCACCGGGCGAGACCCACGACGCCTGTGCGGATGAGCCCGGGTGGTCGAACGTCATCGCCACGAAGGACCTCGAACGATCGGTGCGAGCGGCCGGCCTGAAGGGCCGCCTGCGCGGCCTCTCCGTCATCGACCGCACGGCCTCGGGGCGGGCCGGGCGTCTGCGCGTGGACGGCTTCTCGCCCGACACGCTCTCGGCCTACGAGTTCCGCATGGCCGTCGGGCGCACGCTCGGCTGGCAGCTCGTCCGCAGCACGGCGTTCGAGATCACGAAGGAGCGGGCGGGCTTCCGCTTCGAGGGAGTCGGCTACGGGCACGGCGTCGGGCTGTGCGTGGTGGGAGCCGGCAAGCGTGCCGCCCGCGGCGACACGGCGCCGGCGATCCTGCGCGCCTACTTCCGCGATCTGGTGATCGGCACTGCCGGTGCCACCACCATGACCCGCGTGTCGCCGCCGGCCGGGCCGCCGCCGGCCGTGCCGCGCGCCGGCCGCGCCGTCCGCGCGTGCCGCCGCCACTGGTGCCCGCCACCGCGCCTGCCGCGGACGTGCGTCTCACGTTGCCGCCCACTGAAGAGCCCGATCGCGCGATGGTTCTGGACCTCGTGCGGAAGACCCGCGACGACGTCGCGCTGCGGGCGCTCGTGACGGCGCCGTCGGTGCTCTCGGTCCACGTGCATCCGACGCTCGAGGCGTTCGGCCTCGAGACCGGGCAGCCGTGGTGGGTGACAGCGTCCACGGTGGGCACCGCGATCGACCTGGCGCCCCTGGCGCATCTCAGGCTTCGCGGCGTGCTGGAGTCCACGCTGCGTTACGAGGTGGCGTCGGCGGTGGTGACGCCGTATCTCACCAAGGCGCCGGCCTGGGTGAAGGTGGGGGCGGCGATGATGTATGCCAGTCCCGCCGCCGACTCGGCCAGCAGCGAGCGCGTGACGTGCCCGAGCGAGGCGGAGCTGCTGCGACCGGTGTCGGGCGGCGCGCAGCGCGAGGCGTTCCTGCGGGCTGAACGCTGCGTGCAGCGGGAGATCGCGCGCGGCCGGCGGCTCACCGACATCCGCTGAACACGGCCGGGGCGATCAGGCGGCGTCGGACGGCGTTACCGGTGGCGGCGCGGCTGTGAGGTCGAACGTGATGTCGACGCCGCAGCGCTCCTTGCCGAGCCTGACGTCGTGCAGCACGCCGTGGGCGCCTGCCACCGCGACCGCCGCGGCGACCAGCCGCACGCCGAGGCCCGGCCGCCACAGATCGAACTCGTGACGCACGACGTCGCTGGCGGCGGGCGGAGCACCGACCGGCCGCAGGCGCCACACCAGCGCGCCCTCCTCGACGTCCGCCGTCGCGACCACGTCGACGCCGTGTTCGCGAGCCACGGCTTCGGCGACGGTCACGAGGCCTTCCGCCAGGGCGGCATCGCGACCACGCCGCGGCACCGCCACGGCGCCGGCAGCGTCGAGCGTGAGCGGCACGCCACGAGCGGTGGCGAGGGCGCGCACCTCCTCGGCCAGGCGCGGCAGTGCCACCCACGTCGCCGGGTCGGCTTCGGCCTGCCAGGCGGCTGTCAGGCGTCGCATGTCATCCAGGGCCTCGACGAGGGACTGCTGCGCCCGGCGGGCGCCGTCGAGCGCGCTGCGCTGGGCCGGCGTCAGGGGGTCGCGCCCCTGCTCGAGCAGCGCCAGGTAGCCGCCGACGACACCGGCCGGCGCGCGCAGTTCGTGACCGATGAGTGCCAGCAGGGGCGCGGCGATACCTGTCCGCATGGGGCTGACGGTACTATGGCGAGGTCATCGATGTCTGCCGCCGATCCGCTGGTCACCGTCGTCGTGCCCGTGCGGGGCGACGAGGTCCCGCTCACGGCACTCCTGGCGCACCTGCCGAGGCGTCCCGACGTGCAGATCGTGGTCTCGAGCACCGGGCCGGCGTCCGCCGCCGCCGGGCGTATCGGCCAGCAGCGCCCGGACGTCATCTGGATCGACGGACCGCCCGGCCGCGGCCTGCAGCTCAACGCCGGCGCGGCCGTGGCCAGCGGCCGCTGGCTGTGGTTCGTCCACGCCGACAGCCGTCCCCCGGCGGACTGGCGGCGAGTCTTCACCGACCTCGACGGCCGCCCGGACGTGGTGGGCGGGGCGTTCGCGTTCCGCCTCGATTCGCCGGCCTGGCAGGCGAGATGGCTGGAGACGGCGGTGGCTGTCCGTGTCCGCCTCTTCGGCCTGCCTTACGGCGACCAGGGAATTTTCGTGCGTCGAGCGGTGTTCGACGTGCTGCGGGGCTTCGCGCCGATTCCGCTGATGGAAGACGTGGACTTCGTGCGCCGGCTGAAACGGCAGGGGCGGCTGGCTCATCTCAGCGAGGGACTCGTGACCTCGGCCCGGCGTTGGGAAGGGCGCGGCTGGTGGCGGCAGAGCTTCTCGAACCTGACCACGCTGCTGCTGTATTTCGTGGGTGTCTCGCCCTGGCGGCTGGCGCGAAGGTATGATCGCCGTTCGAATGATTCTTGAGGTTGCACGATGCTGATCAAACCCACGTCCGATCTGCGCGAGTCCGAGGTCACCCCCCGCGAACTCTATCTGCGACGACGCGAGTTCATCGGCGCCGCGAGCGTCACGGCGGCTGCCCTGGCAACCGGCCTGGTCGGGCCCGGCGGGGCCGCGGCCCAGAACCCGGCGGCGCAGAAGCTGACCAACCTGAAGAAGAGTCCGTTCAGCACCGACGAGAAGCTGAACTCCTACCGCGACGTCACCACCTACAACAACTTCTACGAGTTCGGCCTCGACAAGGGCGACCCGGCCGCGCAACGCCGGCTCGCTCAAGCCGCGGCCGTGGACGATCAAGGTCGAAGGCGAGTGCGCCAAGCCGGGCACCTACGACATCGAGGACATCCTCAAGTGGTTCCCGCTCGAGGAGCGCATCTACCGCATGCGCTGCGTCGAGGCGTGGTCGATGGTGATTCCGTGGCTCGGCTTCCCGCTGGCCGACTTCGTCAAGCGGGTGGAGCCGACCTCGAAGGCGAAGTACGTCGAGATTCACGACGCTGCGTCGACCGCGGCAGATGCCGGGGCAGACCGAGCCGGCGCTGCGAGTGGCCGTACGTCGAGGGCCTGCGCATCGACGAGGCGATGCACCCGCTGACGTTCCTGGCCGTCGGCCTCTACGGCGAAGTGCTGCCGAACCAGAACGGCGCGCCGATTCGGCTGGTCGTGCCGTGGAAGTACGGCTTCAAGGGCATCAAGTCGATCGTCTCGGTGAAGTTCGTCGAGAAGCAGCCGCTCAACACCTGGCAGCAGACCCGCGCCGAGCGAGTACGGCTTCTACGCCAACGTGAACCCCGACGTCGATCACCCGCGCTGGACCCAGGCGACCGAGCGTCGCATCGGCGAGTTCTTCCGCCGCAAGACGCTGCCGTTCAACGGCTACGCCGAGCAGGTCGCGTCGCTCTACGCCGGCATGGACCTGCGCAAGGTACTACTGACGCGCCCGACCTTCGCTCGCCCGTGATGACCGAAACCCAGTTCGTGCGCCGGGTCGCCAAGCCCGTGATCTTCCTCGCGGCGCTGCAGCCGGCCGGCTGGCTCGTGTACAACGCATTCTGGGGCGACCTGGGCGTGAATCCGGTCGAGACGATCACCAACCACACCGGCATCTGGACGCTGCGCTTCATCGTGGCAACCCTCGCCATCACGCCGCTGCGCTGGCTCACGGGCTTCAATCCGCTGTCGCGCTTCCGGCGGCCGCTCGGGCTGTTCGCCTTCTTCTACGGCACGCTGCACTTCATGACCTACTTCGTGCTCGACCACTCGCTGGCGTTCGACGGCGTGTGGGAGGACGTGGTGAAGCGGCCCTACATCACGGCGGGGTTCACGGCCTTCGTGCTGATGATTCCGCTCGCGCTCACCTCCACCACCGGTTGGATCCGCCGGCTGGGCGGGCGCAACTGGAATCTCCTGCACCGCCTGATCTACGTCACCGCCTTCGCCGGCACGCTGCACTACTTCTGGAAGGTCAAGCTCGACACGACCAACCCGATCTACTACTTCGCGATCATCGGCCTGCTGCTGGCCGCGCGGGTGTGGAAGGCGGCGGCGAAGCGCCGGACAGTGGCGCCGGCCGGCGCCCGGGTGGCGCCGCAGGCGTGAGCGCCGGGCCGGATGTGCCGCGCGTCGCTGGCGCACGGCCCGTGGTGGTGATGCTGGCGCGCAGCCCGTTCGTGGCGGGGAAGACGCGGCTGACGAGCGGACTCGACGAGGTGACCGCTACCGCGCTGCGCACGGCCCTGCTGCTCGACACGATCGAGGCGGCGCTGACTCCCGGCTGGGGCCTGCACGTGCATCTCGATCCGCCTGATGAAGTGGCGCGGGTCGAGGAACTCGTCCGCGGCGATCTGGCGCTGGCGCCGCAGGCGGCCCGAATCTCGTGGCGGGCGCAGTCCACCGGGGACCTCGGCTCGCGCATGACGGATGCCGTGGGTGCGGCGCTGGCTGCCGGACACGACGTGGCGCTGCTCGTGGGCTCCGACATCCCCGACCTGCCGGGCGCCGCGCTCGTAGCTGCCCGTGAGGCGCTCGTGGACACGCGTCCGGGGGCTGTCGTGGCCTTCGGACCGTCGGACGACGGCGGCTTCTACCTGGTAGCCGTGACCGACTCTGCCTCGCTGGCGGCCGCCTCTGCCGGCGTGGCGTGGAGCCAGCCGGCCGTGCTGGCGGACGTCACGGCGAACCTCACGGCCTCCGGCCGCGAGGTCGTGCGCGTCATGCCGTGGGCGGACGTGGACGACACAGCCGATCTGGACGCGCTTTGCGCCCGCGCGTCAGACGGCGCACGGCGCACACGGGCCGTGGTGCTGACGATCCGGTCCTAGAGGCGGCAGGGCCTCATTCGGGCTGGCTCAGCAGAATCGCGTTGCGCCGAAGCGTCCGGACCTGATACTCTTCCTTCGCGGGGTGGAGCAGTCCGGTAGCTCGTTGGGCTCATAACCCAAAGGTCGCGGGTTCAAATCCCGCCCCCGCAACCAACACAACTTGCAGCGAGAGGTCGCCCGTTTCTGGCGACCTCTTCGTATTTTTGGTCGCTGCCAGGTTCCCCTTCAGTTCGATTCGCAACTCGTCCTGGTCTGCCAGCGTCGACACCTTCTCGAGCTGAGCCTGCAGGCCCTTGCGACGGCCTGGACACGGCGTGGTCCGCCTCCTCCTCGCAGATGGACCAGCGCTGTCGCTCCCCGGTGCTCGGCACACCCGTCGTTGGACGGCGATGGAAGCGTCGCGCCGGCTGTTCGATGAGGCGCGCGCGTAGATGGCGACCGTGGCGCCATGCAGCTCCATCGGATTGATCGCATGGGCGTCGCCTTTCGGCCGTGATACGCCTGCCCATTCCGAGCGTCGCTGTTGCCCTTGGCGCGGTGAACGGGCGCGCCGTTCGCGACTCATCGACTTCTGACCGGCGCGTCGCAGCCGGCCGAAGATGGCCGGCGAAAACGGACCCACATCGAGACTGCCCTGTACCGCTATGGTCGAGTGAGTCGGCAGCCGGCAGACCCAGCGAAGTCACTTCGGGACTCCGGACCCCCGGGGAGGAGCAACGCGACAAGTATTCTCGATCGGATCATGAGCGCTCAGGGCGGCGACACCGTGAAACAAGTTGGATCACGGGTCGGCCTGGGCGACGCAGAGACGGAGTCGGCGCTGCTGCCGGCGTCTGGCTGCGGGTGTGCAGCGCAATCGCAGACAGTGGACGGCGAGCGCACTGCGCTCGCACTGGCTGAATAGATGAGGTGAAACGTGAGTGTAAAAGGCATGTACGCGTGGGCGATCAAGACGGCCGAGGGGAAGTTCCACGGCACGACTGAAGAACGTGACGGCAAGCTCTACTGGAAGGGCACCGTGGCGACGGAGGCGGAGAAGAACCAGATCTGGGACGCGATCAAGACGATTCCAACCTGGCAGCAGGATGTCGTCGCCGACATCCAGGTGACCGGTGCGCCCAAGGCCGCCGCGCCGGCTGCCGCCCCCGCGTCAGCGGCTGCCAAGACCTACACGGTCAAGGCTGGCGATACGCTGAGCGCGATCGCCAAGGAACATCTGGGCAGCGCCAGCGCCTACATGAAGATCTTCGACCTCAACAAGGACCAGCTGACCGATCCTGACAAGATCAAGCCCGGTCAGGTGCTGCGGCTCCCCTGACGCAGACAGTGAGGAGTCGCGCTCCTCGGGCCTGAGGACGCAGCGAGACTGGTTCAGGTCAAGACTCGGCGCCGTCGCCTTGCAGTTCCTGTACAGGAAGCGGCGGGCGGTGTCGCAGAGGTGACGAGGTCGACGGCGGCGGGACCAGGCGAGCACCGGTCCCGCCACGTCGTTTTCGCGCTGGCGCAGCCGGGCACTGGCCAGGGCCGAGACGTGGCTCACAGGTCTCGTGGCGTCGCCACCGGTTCGCCCTTTACATCCGCGCTCTTCCGGGCATAGACTCGGCCCCGCCCCCCAGCACCGTCGTCGATCCGAGGAGGTTCCATGTTCACCCTCGTTCGTGCGGTCCCGCTGCGCCGGCTGCTCACGGAGCAGGCCCCCGCACTCGCCATCGCTCTCGGCATCGCCGAGGTCTCGTTCAAGTTCCACAGCTTCCTGCTCGAAGCCGGCGCCTTCCTGGCCACGTGGTACGTCGTCGACGGGGTCCGACACCTCGTGACGGTGGCCATCCGCGGTCCCGAAGCCCTCGCCTCGCCCCGGCGCTCGTAGCGCGACGTCGCGCACCGCCCTGCGGTTGGACCAAGGAGGTCCGTCATGGCCAAGCGATCACGGAAGGCGTCCGCACCGCGGGCGCGGAAGTCGTCTGCCCGGAAGTCGTCTGCCCGGAAGACGCGCACGTCGGCTGCGAGAAAGACGCGGGCGACGCCGGAGGCGCCAGCGGCCGCCCCGTCCTTCGTGTTCCGCGGCACGGTCCAGCAGCGGGGCGCCGCCACGCTCGACGAAGTGCCGCTGACGCGCGACACGCTCATCGTGCGCGTGGATGAGATCCTGGACGGCCCGGCGGTGCTGATGGGCTATGCGGGGCGCGAGGTGACCGTGCAGCTCACGCGTGGGCAGAAGGCCACGACCGGCAAGCCCTACATCTTCCACACCGTCGGCTGGATGTTCGGGGCCGGGCTGGCCGTGAGCTGCGTCAAGCTGGTGCCGGAATCGGACGGGGCCGTCCGCCAGAGCCGCCAGGCGCTCGAGACCGCGCCCGAGCGGGCGCTGCGCGCACGGGCCAACGAGGCGGAACTCGTCGTCACCGGTCGGGTGACCGAGATCAGCGAGGCGCCGCGCGCCCCGCGGGCGCCGATCACCGAACACGATCCCGAGTGGCGCAAGGCCGTGATCGCCGTGGACGACGTGCCACGCACGGGCCGGCGCGCCAGCGGCGGCCGCAAGCCGCAGAAGGTGGTCGTGCGCTTCCCGTCGAGTCCCGACGTGCGCTGGGCGTCGGCTCCGAAGTTCGCCGTCGGCGACGCCGGCGTCTGGTTCCTGGGCGAAAAGAAGCAGACCAAGGACAACCAGGCCGTGCGCTCGGCCGCCGGTGCCGCCAAGAGCGAATACGTCGTCGTGAGCCGCGACGATTTCCTGCCCGCGGAGTTCGCCGAGCGGGTCATGGCCGTCCTGAACGACTGACCTGGGGGCTCTCATGATCACAGTCGTCAACATCATCCCGAACGCTCTCAGCGGCGAGACCAATCAGGACAGCGAGCCGAACATCGCCGTCAACCCCGTCAACGCCAACCAGATCGCGATCTCGGCCTTCACGCCCGACCCGATGGGTGGCGCGACCGCCCCGGTCTACGTGTCGACCAACGGCGGCACCGGCTGGGTGCTGAACTCGATCGTGCCCAGCCAGGCCGGCAGCGTCACGGGCACGGGCGACATCGTGCCGCGCTTCGGATCGGCCGGCAACCGCTTCTACGCCGGCATCCTGCGCCAGCCCGGCAACCTGCGCCTCAACATCCTGCGCGCGGCGAACTTCACCGCGGGCACCGCGATGACCGTGCTGGTCGACCGCAATCAGGTGGACCAGCCGTTCGTCCAGGCCATGACGGTGCCCTCGGGCGCAGGCGCCGGCAACGATCGCGTCTACGTCGGGCTGAACGACTTCGCCGCGCCATCGGGACGGACCGCCACCGTCGAGCGCAGCCTGAACGCTGGCGCGACGACGCCGGCCTTCACGTCGGTGCGGATCGAAACCCGCGGCACCGGCACGGCCGGGCAGAACGGCCCGCAGATCCGGCCCGCCGTGCATGCCGACGGCACCGTCTACGCCGTGTTCTACGGCTGGCGCGCCTTCAACAGCAGCGCGCTCGTCACGACCGACGTGGTCGTCGTGCGCGACGACAACTGGGGTTCGGGCACCAGCCCGTTCACCGCCCTCACCGATCCGAGCGACAGCCTGTCGGGCCGGCTCGTCGCCACCGGCGTGCAGTTCACCTGGAATGGCCGCCTGGGACAGGAACGCCTCGGCGGGGACCTGTCGATCGCCGTCGACCCCACGAACAGCTCAGTCGTCTACATCGCCTATTGCGACGTGCAGGGCGGCGCCTACACCATCCACATCCGGCGCTCGACCGACCGCGGTGTGACCTGGTCGGCGGACCTCCGCACGCTGGCCGACGCCAAGAACCCGGCGCTCGCGATCAACGCGGCCGGGCGTGTCGGACTCGCGTATCAGCGCGTGACGGGCAGCGGGTCGACGAGCCGCTGGGAAACCCACCTCGAGCTGACGGCCGACGCCTTCACCACCGTGACCGGGCACGTGCTGGCCACCGTCCCGGCCACCACGCCGGCGCCGACCTTCCTGCCCTACATCGGCGACTACATGCACATGATGGCGGTGGGCAACACGTTCTACGGGGTCTTCAGCGCGAACAACACGCCGGATCCGGCCAACTTCCCGGAAGGCGTGACGTTCCTGCGCAACCACGACTTCACGACCGGTCGACTGCTCGCGCTCGACGGCGCCACGGAGGTGCCAGCGTCGATCGATCCGTTCTTCTTCAAGCACGCCGAGCTGTCGATCACGCGTCTCACCCCGCTGACGAGATTCACGCGCTTCACCCATCTGACGCCCCTGACGCGGCTCACGCACCTGACCCGGCTGACCCCGCTGACGCGGCTGACGCGCCTCACCTGGCTGACGCGTTTCACGTCGCTGACCCGCTTCACCACGTTCACGCGGTTCACCCATCTGACACGCTTCACGCGCTTCCCGGACCTCACGCGGCCGCCCTTCCCGCCGATCCGGCCCGGCGCCGAGGCGGCGCCGTCGGTGACGCCGTTCGTCCGCTTCGGCAACACGATCTTCGCGCCCGAGGATCTGGCGCTGTCACGCTTCGACGAGCTGGCGGGGGCGGCCGACGAGCTGCAGGCCGCCGGCTTCGAGGGTCTGCATCAGCTCGTCACGGCCAGCCCGCACGAGGTGGCGGCCGTCACCGGCTACTCGCTGGCGGAGGCGGCGGCCGTCATCGAGATGGCGCAGCACCTGATGCAGCTGGCGCGGCGCTGAGAGGCACGATGCCTGGAGCGCCGACGTTCAGCGTCATCCTGCCGTGCCTCAACGAAGGGGCGATGCTCTCGATGACCGTCGAGAGCATCGCGCAGCATGCTGGCGATGTGCCGTGCGAGGTGGTGGTCGTGGACGACGGCTCCACGGACGGCAGCGTCGACGGCCTGCGGGCGGCGCGTCCACCGGGCGTCCGGCTCGTGCGTGGCGGCGGCCTGGGCGTGGCGCGGGCGCGCAACCTCGGCGCCCGTCACGCGCGCGGCCGCAACCTGGTGTTCATGGACGCGCACTGCCGCGTGTCGCCCGGCTGGCTCGACCAGTTCTCGACGTTGCTCGATGACCCCGCGGTCGGGATGTGCGGGCCGAGCTTCACCAAGCTCGAGACGCCGGTGCCGAGCGGCTGCGGCATGTACTGGGCCGACTACACGCTCGACCCGTGCTGGTTCGAGACGCCGGCGCAGCAGGGGAGCTACAACGCCCCGCTGACGACCGGCGCCTGCCAGGTTCTCAGGCGCGACACGTTCCTCGAGATGGGCCAGTACGACCCCGGGTTCACGCGCTGGGGATTCGAGGACGTCGAGATGTGCCTGCGTGCGTGGCTGCTCGGCTACCGCGTGGCCGTCGACCCGGCGGTGACGGTGGCGCACTACTTCCGGGAGTCGCGCGACAACTACGACGTCGACGACGGAGAGGTCACCTACAACTTCCTCCGTATGATCGACCTGCACTTCTCGCCGACGCGCATCCGCCGGGTACGCGAGGCGGTGCGGGACAATCCTCATGTGGCGTCGGCGCAGGAGCGGCTGGCCGACAGCGACGTGTTCGATCGACGCGCGACGCTGCTGGCGCGGCGGCGCTTCGACGACGACTGGTTCTTCGCGGAGGTCAACGGTGTCCCGGCGTGTGCGTGAGCTGCGCTACACTGAGCGGCAGGTGACGCCCGAGCGGTGCGTCCGATGGCCACATCTCCTCCCCCCCGGCGATCCACTTCGAGGTCCGCGTCCACGTCCGCGCGTCCGGATCAGGTGGCGGTGTGCGTGGCGGCCTCGGCCGTGAGCCGCGTCCGCAAGATGCTGAGCGCGGTGGGGCAGGTGGAGCCGTTCGAGCCCATGCACCTGCTCATCGCGCATCCCGCGGAGGGCACCTCGGCCAGCGACTGGGCACGCGTCCTCGCGGAAGTGGAGCAGCACGCCTCGGTCGTCTACGTCACGCCCGTGCTGCAGGACCGGAAGACGGGCGGGCGCCAGATTCTGACTGACGAGATCACCGTGCGCCTGCGTGCCGGCGCGCCTGCCCGGCGGGTGCTCGGCGAGATGGCGCGGGCTGAGGATCTGTCGGTGGCCCGGCGCAACGAGTTCGTCCCGACGCAGTACACGCTCAAGGTGGCGCGGGCCTCCGGCATGCGGACCCTCGACGTGGCGCGCCGCCTCGAGCAGCGCGACGACGTGGAGTTCGCCGCACCCAACTACGTGGTGGACGCGAAGCGCTGACCGGGAGGCCCAGGTGGCACACTACTACTCGACCGCGGGCACGCGCATCCAGCTGGACGTCGCCGCGGACGACATCGGCATCCGCTTCGCCGGCGACGAGGGGCCGCGGGACGCGCGCCGGGCGGCGGCCAGCGTGTCACGCGGCAGCGGCGCCGCGCGTGCTGGCGAGCCTGCCCTCCGGCAGTTCCATCGCTTCGTGATGCTGCACGATGCCAACGCCGCCGCCCTGCCCGTAGGCAGTATCGCCAGCGCCTTGCCGCGCCGCCTGGCCGCGCGCGTCGAGCGCAACCTGCCGGTGTTCATCGAGCGCCGATCGCAGATCAAGCTGATGGCCACCGAGGAGATCGTCGTGCGCTTCACCCGGAAAGCCACGGCTCGCCGGCGCGCGGCGCTGCTGACCGGCCTCGGGCTGGAGGTGAAGCGGACCAGCGACTTCGACCCGGCGACGCACATCGTGGTGCCGGCCACGCTGCGCCGGGCATCGCGCGCGCTCGACCTCGCCAACCAGCTGGTCGAGGCCGACGACCTCGTGGACTACGCCGCGCCGAACTTCATCACGGAGGTACGGAAGCAGCTCCGATCGCGGCTGTTCGGCCAGCAGTGGCACCTCGAGAACACGGGGCAGGCAGGGGCCGTCGCGAAGGAGGACGTCAAAGCCTCCGGGGCGTGGACGCTCGTGGGTGGAGGCAAGAAGACAATCGTGGTGGCGGTGATTGACGACGGCGTGGACATCGACCACCCGGACCTCAAGCCGAACATCTGGACCAATCCCAGAACGAACGCCAAGGATTGGCACGGCCGGGATTTCGTGAACGACAGCGACCGCTGGAACCCGCGGCCGAAGGTCTTCGCGCCGCCCTACGACGACACCGAGGTCAACGACATCCACGGGACGCCGTGCGCCGGGATCATCGCCGCCAGCGGCCGGAGCGTCACCGGCATCGCCTACGGCTGCACCCTGCTGCCGGTCAAGGTCTTCGCCGCCAGCCTGGCGCCGCTCGACCGCATCGCTGACGGCGTGCGTTACGCCGGCCTGCACGCCGACGTGCTGTCGTGCAGCTGGGCCACGGCGCAGCACCCCGACATCGAGAGTGCCGTGCGGGACGCCGCGGTCACGGGCCGGCAGGGCAGAGGCGCGGCTGTGTTCGTGGCCACCGGCAACGAGTATGGGCGCGAGATCGGCTTCCCGTCGTACCACCCGCAGGCGTTCGGCGTGGGCGCCTGCAACGACCGCGGGCGTCGGTCCGCCTACAGCAACTACGGTGCGGGCATCGACCTTGTGGCGCCGAGCGGCGACGAAGACAACGGCTGCCAGAGCATCACGACGACCGACGTCAGCCGCCGTGGGCGCGGCTACTCGAGTGGCGCCTACTGCGATGACTTCAGCGGCACCTCGGCGGCGACGCCGCTGGCGGCCGGCGTGGCCGCGCTCGTGCTGTCGGCCAACGACGCGCTGACAGCGGAAGAGGTCGGCGAGGTGCTGATGACGACGGCCGACAAGGTCGGGGGATCGGCCGCGCGCTATCGCGGCGGCGTCAGCACCAAGTATGGCCATGGGCGCGTCAATGCCGAGGCGGCCGTCGGCGCGGCCCTGGCGCGCCGCCGTGGCCCCGCGCGGACGGCCAAGAAGCGCTGAGGGCCGCCGGGACGGCGTCGGGCCGTGGGGCCTGCTCAGACGCTGGCCGAGTGCGGATCGCCGGAGGCGGTCAGCGTCCGCCAGCACGCGGGTGACGAAGGCCGCGAGGCGGCGCTCGCGTTCGGAGTCCTTGCCGGTCCCCGGGGGGAGTGAGTATGCTGACGGGCAGGCTCGTCGAATTCCGCGGGCCGAAACAGGAGTTCAACCGATGCGTTTTCGTCAGTACTTTGTCTGCGCCGCTCTCGCCACCGCCATGATGCTCTCCGCCAGCCCGGCCTCGGCCCAGGCCGAGCTGCGCTTCGGGGTGTGGGACAACTCCACCAACCCGAACAACGTCATGAAATACGAGGCCTTCGAAAAGGGCGGCAGCAAGCTCACCGTCAGCAACCCCAGCAAGCCGGGCGACGAGTGGAGCTACGTCACGATGTTCGACGGCAAGTTCCGTCCCGTGACCGGCCAGCCGGGCTCCGAGACGGCCGTCGAGCTCATCAACGGCAGCGCGAAGAGCATCCGCATCCTCAACAAGCGCGACGGCGTCGTCTACCAGGTGGTGATCAACACGTTGTCGGAAGACAACAACACGATCAGCAACGAGTACATCCGCATGGACAAGGACGGCAAGATCACGGGCGTGACGCACGTGACCTACAACCGTCGCAAGTAGCATCCCGGCGCCGAGCGGCGCCACGGACCTTTCGCCGCATGCGGCCGCCGGGCAACCGGCGGCCGTTGTGCGTTGCGGGCGTGTTCTGCGCGGGCGGAGCGGACTATTGCGCGGAGAGGGCAGCGCGCAGCGTGGCAGCGAGCGTCGGCATCCGGAAGGGCTTGTGTGCGAACACGGTGCGGCCGTCGTGCCATCCGCCCGTGTCGCTGGTGCCGGCCGTGTAGCCGCTGATGAAGACGATCGGCACGGCCGGGGCGAGGCGGCGGATTTCAGCCGCTGCCTGACGTCCGTCCAGACGGGGCATCGTCACGTCGAGCACGACGACGGCGAAGTCGTGCGGTCTGGCGCGGAATCGCTCCACGGCGTCGACCCCATCGACGGCCGGGACCACCTCGAATCCCAGCCTCGTCAGCATCGATCCCACCGCGCCGCGCACCGCGTCTTCGTCGTCGGCCAGCAGGGCCACGCCGGTGCCGACCCAGCTGGACGTGGCACCCGAGGTCCCGGGCGCGAGCGCCGTGGTGGTGCCGTCGGACTCCGGCAGCTCCACGTGGACGCCGGTACCGGCACCCGGTGTGCTCATCACCTCGATCCGGCCACCGAGTCCCTGCACGATGCGAAAGACGATGGCCAGCCCGAGTCCGCGTCCGGTGAACTTCGTCGTGAAGAACGGATCGAAGATGCGCTGCTGGGTGGCGGCGTCCATGCCGGCGCCCGTGTCGCGCACCTCGAGGAGCACGCGTCGTCCGGCGCGGGGCGCGGCCCCGACGACCGCTGCGCGCGCCGCACTGCCTGAAGGCTGGAGCAGCGACGTGCGCAGGGTGATGGCGCCGGACTCGCCGCCGAGCGCTTCAGAGGCGTTGGTCACGAGGTTGAGAACCACCTGCCGCAGCTGGCTGCGGTCGCCGTGGACCATGCAGGGGGCCCGCGCCAGGTCGAGGTCGAGGCTGGCCTTCTTCGAGATGGCCGCCCGCAGGAGATCGCCCATGTCACGTGACAGCTCGTTGAGATCGACGTCGACGGCCACGGCCGTGTCGCGTCCGGCATAGGTCAGCAGCTGGTCCGTCAGTTCGGCGGCGTGCTCGGTCGACGTCAGGATGGTCTGCAGTTCTCTGTCGATCGACTCGCCGGATCCGGACTTCAGTCTGGCCAGTTCCGCGTGACCCATGATGGCCATCAGGATGTTGTTGAAGTCGTGGGCGATGCCCCCGGCCATGACCCCGAGCGACTCCATCTTCTGCGTCTCGCGAACCCAGCTCTCGAGCCGGTGACGCTCCGCTTCAGCCGTCCGCTGCTCGGTGAGATCGTGCAGATGCCAGACCTGTGCGAGCGGATGGCCGGACGGCTCGCGGACGAGGACGCCGGACGCGGAGACCGTCCGCACCGTGCCGTCCGCAGCCGTGAACTGCACCTCATCGGCGGATGGCGTGGCGGTGAGTGGCGCGCGCACGACGCGGAGCAGACCGGGATCGGCGATGGCGGCCTCGAGCGGTTGCCCTTCGACGGTCGCGGCCTCACGGCCGAGCAGACGCGCCGCGGCGGCATTGACCATGTGAACGCAGTGTTTGGCGTCGACCACCATCAGGCCGTCCGCCATGGTGTCCAGAATGGGCTGCGCCGCGATCTCCGGCGTGATCTCGATGCGCCGATACCGTGCGGAGCCGTAGACCGTGGCCGCGGACATCAGGCCGACGGTGGCGAAGCCGAACGGATAGATGGGCACGCCGAAGGCCGGCAGGAAATCGACGGCGGCGAGGAAGGCCACGCAGTTGCCGTAGTGGAAGGCCCGGGCCCGCGCATGCTCGGCGGTGCCCGGTTCGTAGCGGGCCACGGCGGCGCGGTACATCTGGATGACCTCCGCGAAGACCACCACCATGGCCGTGGCGGGCACGAGTCCCCAGGCGGTATAGGCGGGATACGGGCCCCAGCTGTAGATGTGCGGCGTCGTCATCAGGCGGGGGAAGCCCACGGAGAACAGGGTCACGGCGGCGGCCACCGCGTAGTGCGCGCGCACGGACCGCCTGTGCTCGTCGAGGCGTCCGGCCACCGCGACGTTCACGTGGTACACCACTGCCGGCAGGACGGCGATGCCGAGCTGGGCCAGCCACGCCCAGTACATGGCGCGCCCGGTCGACTCGGCTCCGGCCACCATCGCCATCGAGAAGAGCCACCAGGCGGCGGTGGCGCTGTATACCGCGTGAAGACGGACAGAGTCCGACCGGGCATTCCGGGCGAGGCAGATCGTCGCCGACACCAGCACCACGGCGGCGGCGGAACCAACGAGGGTGGCGTGCAGTCCAGGCGACACGGTGCCGTCTATCGGTCTACGCGGCGCGGCTCAATTGTCGAGGTAAGGGCGGCGTGCCGGTCATCCTACATGAACGAGGCCAGCGCGGCGGAGGCAACCGTCACGGCCTGGCTGCCAGCAGGCCGGTCAGTTCTTCGACGTCCGCGGCGGTCAAATCTGGCGTGAAGTGGCGGAGCCGCTCGAGGATGGCGGGGGTGCCGAGATAGGCCTCGGCACAGGTGACGTGAATGAAACCGGCGGCGGCGAAACGGCCGTCCTGCCAGAAGAGGAGCGAGATCCGCCACGCGCCCTTGGCAATCGGAGAGCGGCAGGCGCGGCACGCCGCCCGCGCCGACGGCGCCCGGCCCGTCCGGTCGAGGCGCGACAGCCGGTGGCATCTGACCCCCAGCTCCGCGGCGGCCACGAGCATCTCGGCATCGGGCAGAAGACCCGGCGATTCCGCGACGGCGACCAGGAACGGCTCGGGGCGGCGGAACGCGGCGCACGTCGGGTGGTACCAGTGCGTGCTCTCGGCGCCGTCGCTGTCGGCATAGAGGTTGGGGACCGCTTCGCCGACGCGCAGCGTGTCCTTGGCGATGACGGCGCCGCAGCCCCGGCACTTGGCCCGGCCGGTGGTGGCGCGTTCAATCACGTGTGGCATGAGGCACCTCCCGCGGCGGGCGTGCGGCGGCGACCGTCGCCCGTTGCATCGTGGCTCGATGCGAGCGGGCTCATCGGTACGCCAGCACGGGCCGCCCACCGTGAACCTTCACCGTCCAAGGGTCGTAGAACACAGCACCAGCCGACACCTCGTGGCGCGCGGCAGGGGTGAGACATCGGGGGAGTGACGCATGGACGAGGGCCATCACGAACGCGCGAATCGCCGTCACCCAGGCGGAGCGACGGCTCCGCCTGCCGGCCACGACAGCTGGCTGGCCGGTTTCGGGCGCGACCTGCGCGATGGCTGGCGCAGTCTGCGCCGCGACCGCTCCTTCACCCTGGCCGCCGCTGGCACGCTGGCCCTGTGCCTGGCGGCCAACACCGCCGTCTTCGCGGTGGTCGACGCCGTCCTGCTGCGCGCGGTGGACGTGCCAGAGGGCGATCGTCTCGTGCAGCTCGGCAACAGCTATCCAGGGGCCGGGGCCAGCGCCAACGCCGGCGGGAACTCCGGTGTCCCCGACTACTTCGATCGACTCACGGCCGTACGGGCGCTGCCGGAGCAGGCCCTCTTCGATGCGCGCGGCGTCAGCGTCGGCGACAGCTCGGCCGAACGTCTCACCGCCCTCACAACCACGCCGTCGCTCTTTCCGATGCTGCGCGTGCAGGCCGCGCTCGGCCGCACGTTCACGGACGACGAGGCGGTCGAGGGCCGTCACCTGAAGGTGATCCTGAGCGACGGGCTGTGGCGCCGCCGCTTCGCCGCCGCCCCGGACGTCATCGGCCGCACGCTCACGATCGGCAGCGTCCCCCACGAAATCGTCGGCGTCATGCCGGCGGGGTTCCGCTTCTATGACGACGAGGTGGTGCTGTGGCTGCCGACCGCCTTCACGGTCGAGGATCGCGCCGATGCGGCACGACACAGCAACAACTGGACGCACGTCGGCCGCCTCGCACCCGGTGCCACCATCGAGCAGGTGCGGACGCAGGTCGACGCGCTGAACGCCGCCAATCTCGAACGATTTCCAGCCATGCGGCAGGCGCTGGTCGATGCCGGCTTCCACACGCGCGTGGAAGGCGTGGCGGCGGTCCTGTCGGCGGACCTCGCCCGTCCTCTCTACCTGCTGTGGGCGGGCGTGGCCTGCGTGCTGCTCATCGGCGTCGTCAACCTCGCCTCGTTGACGCTGGCCCGGTCGACAGCTCGCCGCGGCGAGATGGCCACTCGGATCGCCCTCGGCGCGGACGGCGCCCGTCTTCGCGCCCAGCTCATCACCGAACACCTGACCCTGGCCGCGGTCGGCGGCGTGGCCGGCCTCGTCCTGGCGCTGGGCGTGCTGCGGCTGATCGCCGGCGCGGGCGCCGCCCTCTTGCCACCCGGCCGCGTGCTGGCATTCGATGCGCGGGGCGCCGCCTATGCAGCCGCCCTCACCGTCGTGGTCGGACTGCTGCTCGGTGTCACCGCGCTGCGGGCCGTGGGTCAGGACGAACCGGCGGCCGCGCTGCGCGACGAGGGCCGCAGCCGGACAGGCAGTCGGGCCGCGCGCCGCCT
This sequence comes from uncultured Acidobacteriota bacterium, assembly GCA_963807405.1. Lineage (GTDB taxonomy): Bacteria > Acidobacteriota > Vicinamibacteria > Vicinamibacterales > UBA2999 > CADEFD01. The sequence continues at coordinate 560,228 of CAWEBU010000006.1, forward strand.
CCGTCAGGCGCTCGTGGCGGGGCAGGTGGCCCTGGCCTGCATGCTGCTCGTCGGCGCCGGCGTCCTGTTCGAGAGCTTCCGGCGCCTCCTCACGGTGGAGACGGGCTTTCAGCCGTCGGTCGTCACCGGCGCGGTCTCGCTGCCGGCGGCCGCCTATCCGTCCGACCAGGCGCGGCTGGCGCTCCTGCAGCGGCTGCTCGACGGCCTGCGCGCGCTGCCTGGCGTGCGCGCGGCCGGCGCCACCACGAGCATCCCGTTCGGCGACAGCCACTCCGACAGCGTGGTCTGGCCGGCGGACCGGCCCATCACCCCGGGCATCGCGTTCCTGTCGCCGGACCGGATCGTCACCTCCGATGGCTACTTCGAGGCGATGGGGATGCCGATCGTGGCCGGGCGTGCCTTCGATGGCAGCGACATCGCGGCGCGCGAACCGGTGGTCGTGCTCGACGCCCGCCTGGCCGAGCGCTTCTGGCCCGGGCAGACCGCCATCGGCCGCTATCTGATCCAGCCCCTGTCCCCCGAGGCCTTGACCAACCCTGGTCCCGACAACATGCGGCGGCGCCGGGTGGTCGGGGTCGTGCGCGAGGTCAAACAGGACGCGCTCGTGACGCCAGCCGATGCGGTCGGCACCTACTACCTGCCGATGACGCAGGAGGTGCCGGGCAACGTCACGATGGCGATCCGCGGTGACGCACCGGCGGCCGCGGTGGGGGCCGACCTGCGCCGCCTGCTCGCCGGCATCGATCCGCGCCTGCCGCTCTACGACGTCAAGATCATGCAGGAACGTGTCGACCGCGCGCTCGGCGCGCGGCGCGCCACGACGATGCTGGCGCTGGCGTTCGGGGCGCTGGCCCTCGTCCTGTCGGCGGTGGGTCTCTACGGCGTCCTGGCGTATCTGGTCGCGCTGCGCACGCGCGAGATCGGCATCCGCATGGCGCTCGGCGGCTCATCGACGGCGATTGCCGGCCTCGTCCTGCGCGAGAGCCTGCTGGTCGTCGGCGCCGGGCTGGTACTCGGGCTGGCGGGCGCGGCCTGGCTCGGCCGCCTGATCGCCAGTGAGCTCGTCGACGTGGGCGTCTTCGATCCCACCGCGGTCGGCGCCGCGGTGCTGCTCCTCCTCGTCGCGGCACTGGCGGCCACGGCGGCGCCGGCGCGGCGGGCGCTCAGCGTCGATCCGGCCGTCACGCTGGCGGCCGAGTAGCGCCGCCGCGGCCGTGCACCAGCACGGCGATCGTGGCGCCGAGGTGTGAGCGGTGGTCGTCGCGATACGCCGCCACGAGGGGATGACCGGCGAGGACGCCCTGCACGATGGCGCGCTGCACGCCCTGACCGCGACCGTGCACGAGCCGCACTTCGCCCAGCCCGCGTTCGTGCGCGGCGCTGAGGAACTCGGTCACGACGTCCGGGATGTCGCGCGGCCGGAACGCGTGCAGGTCCAGCTCGTGCTCGATTGGAATCTCGACGGGTTCGTCGGTCATCGATGGGACCCCTCAGGTCGGGGACGAGGACATCAGCGCGCGGTGCAGCGACTCGGCCAGCACCGCCAGGCTCATCGGCTTGTTGAGCACCGCGCGGAAGCCGGCGGCGCGCGCCTCATCGGGGCTGAGCTCGGCGCTGTGGCCCGTGAACAGCAGGATCGGCACGTCCGGACGCAGGTCGAGCATCCGCCGTCCGAGGGTGGCCCCGGACAACTGCGGCATCGAAAGGTCCGACAGGACGGCGTCGACGCGGCCCGGCTGCGCGGTGAAGATGGCCAGCGCGTCCCGTGGATCGGTGGCGGTCGTGACTTCGTAGCCCAGGCGCCGCAGCCCCTCGCCGATCACCCGGACGATGTCAGGCTCGTCGTCGACGACCAGGATATGGCGGCCGCGGCCGGGCGCCTGAACGGGCGCCTCGCGGACCGACGGGGCGGCGGCAGGAGCGTCGATGCCGACCGGCGCCAGCGCCGGCCAGAACACCTCGAACGTCGAGCCGCTTCCAGGCGTGCTCTCGACCGTGATGACGCCGTGATGGCGGCGCACGATGCCGTGGACGACGGCCAGGCCGAGGCCCGTGCCCGTGGTCTCGCGCCGCGTCGAGAAGAACGGCTCGAAGATACGCGGCATGGCGTCGGCCGCGATCCCGCGTCCGGTGTCGCGGACGGTCAGCCGGGCGTAGCGGTCAGCCAGGGGACGCGGCGTGGTCTCGGGCACCTCGTCCGCGCCCACGTCGTCGAGCATCACGTCGACCCGGCCGTGGGCATCGCCGATGGCCTGGCCGGCATTGAGCACGAGGTTGGTCACCACCTGCTGCAACTGCGTGGCGTTCGTGAACATCGTGACATTCGGCGCCAGACGCACGTCGACGACGATGTTCTTCGGCATCGCCGTGCGTAGCAGTTGCACGGCGCTCCCGATGGTCTCGGCCACCGCGACGACCGTGCGTTCGGTCGGCCGCGGCGTGCTGAACTCCCGGATCTCGCGCACGAGCGCGCTGGCGCGGTCCGCGGCCCGGACGATGGCCGCCATGTTGGCATCCGGATCGCCGGCCGGCCCGTCGCTCGCCGCCTGCTCGGCGTTGCCGAGGATGATGGTCAGCAGGTTGTTGAAGTCGTGCGCGATGCCGCCGGCCAGCGTCCCGAGGGCTTCGAGAGTGTGAGCCTGCTGCAACGCCTGTTCGAGTTCGGCGCGCCGTCGCTCCTCGCTCACGCGCAGCGAGACATCACGAAAGCTCCAGACCCGTCCCACCACCGCGCCGTCCACGACCTGCGGCTGGGAATAGCGCTCGAACTGGCGGCCATCGGCGAGAGACAGCGTATCGAAGCTCACGCCCTCCGGCACGGCGTAGATCTCCCGCGCCCGAGTCACGAAGGCCTCGCCATCGACCACCTGCTGCTGGACGTGCGCGCGCATCTGGTCGACGTCGTAGGTGCGGGCGATGACGTCCGGCATGCGCCACAGCGACAGGAACTTCTGGTTGTAGCCGGTGGCGCGTCCCGCGGTGTCGACGATCAGCAGGCCGTCGACGGTGGACTCGAAGGCGCCCTGAATCATCGAGAGCGAGTGCTTCAGGGCCGCCTGCGACTCGCGCAGCGCCTGCTCGGACGAGATACGTTCGCTGAGATCGGTGATCATGCCGTGCCAGCGCACGGTGTCGTCGGGCTGCCGCGACGGCAGGGCGTGCGCGCGCATCCACTTCCGCGTGCCGGATGGTGTCCGGATGGCCCCTTCGATGTCGATGGCGGTCAGCGTCTGGCTCGAGTGCGCCAGGGCCGCCTCCATCGCGTGCCGCGTGGCCGGCTCGAGCATCTCGAAGAAGCGCTCGGCGCGGGCGACCAGATCGACCGGGGGACAGTCGAAGACCTGGCGCGCCCCTTCGCTCAAGAACGTGAAGCCCCGCGTGCCGTCGGGGCGCACCTCGAACTCGTAGACGACCCCCGGCGCGGTCGAGACGATCTCCGCGTAGCGTTGCTCGCTCGTTTCCAGCTGGCGCAGGGCCACCTCGCTGCGCGCCAGTTCCCGGGTCACGGTCGAGGCCGCGGTGCGCAGGCGATGCACTTCCAGCCACTGCACCAGAGCCACCAGCAGGACCGCTCCGGAGACCGTGAGCCAGATGCCCCACGGCGAGTGGGCGACCAGGGGCGTGGGAACCCAGGCGCGGACGGTGGCCAGGGCCATCGCGGCGCCGAAAGCGACGATGCCGATCGTCACCCCGAGCGCGGCGCGCAGCGGCAGGACCAGCCAGGTGGCGCCGACGAGCGCCACCGCGTAGGCATGGAAGGCCGCTGAGGCGACGCCGCCCGACAGCCACGACGTCACCGCCACGACCACCGCCGCGCTGCCGAGCACGGTGCGGGCCAGGGTCTGAGGCCGCAGGAAGCGCCGGGTCGCCGTCAGGACGATCGCGAACGCGAGCAGGGCGACGCCCTGGGCCAGGTAGTAGGTCGCCGGTGCGGTGAAGACGAGGGCCGGCAGGGACACGACGAGACTGGCGATCCACAGGCTCCGCAGCGCCGAGCGGGCCGTCAGTTCGTCGAAGCCGTCCTCGGTGAGCGCCAGTTCGGCGGTGGGGCCTTCCCCCAGGATGCGCCTGCCGGTCACAGGGGGACCATAGCAGAAAGGGACGGGCTTTCGAGGGTTCTATACTGGTCGTCGAGGCCACGCGCCGGACGTCCGGCCGGGCCCACTGACATGGAAAAGATCATCGTTCACGCCAAGTTCCACACCGGGCACCGACAGCTCGGCTATCCCGGCGAATGCCGCTTCGTGCACGGGCACACGTGGCGCGGCACGGTGGCCGTCTCCGCCACCGAGTTCCCGCGCGACGAGCTCGACATGTCGCTCGACTTCGGCCGCATCAAGAAGGTGATGCGCGACCTCGACCACAAGATGCTCGTCGTCGCCGCCGACGCCACCTTCACGAACCCCGCGCTGTTCGAACCCGAGGGCGTGGTCGTCATCAAGGGGACCGGCCCCAGTGTCGAGAACGTGGCGCGCTACGTCTTCGAGAACGTCGTCGAGCTCATTCGCGCCCAGTATCCGGACCGCGGCCTCGACTACCGGGTCGAAGTGACGATTCAGGAGACGGAGAACAACTTCTTCATCGTGGACAAGTCGGTCACGATCTAAAACCCGTCAGTCCGCGAGCCGCGTCGAGACACGACGCGGCCACCGCGGGCGCGCGCCGCCGGTCCGTCCCGTGCACCGGCTGGCATCGGCGGGCAGGGCGCCGTTCTTGCACGTCGGCCCGCGGTGCAAGCCCTCACTCGGTCCCGTCAGGCATCGCCGATTGTCCAGACGTCGGTGCCCGTCATGGACGTCATCGCCGGCCTCTCCCGCGCGCTCGACATCACCGAGGGCCACCCAACCGGCCATGCCGCGCGCTCGTGCGTGATCGGCATGCGGCTGGCGCACGCCTGCGGTCTCGACGAGGCGGCGCTCTCCGACCTGTTCCACGCGCTGCTGCTGAAGGATGTCGGCTGCTCGAGTACCGCCGCCCGGCTCCATCAGCTCGTCGGCGGCAGCGACCACGAGGCCAAACGCGCCATCTGGCTGACGGACTGGCGCCGCTGGCCGGAGAAGATCCGCTACAGCTTCAGATACGCCGGCAAGGGCGAGTCGGCGTGGCGGCGCGCCCTGCGCATCGCCACGCTGGCCGTCCAGGGGGTGGCCGCCGAACGTGAGATGTTCCAGATTCGCTGCGACCGCGGCGCCGCGATCGCGATCGACCTGGGATTGTCGCCGGCAACGGCGGCGGCCATTCGGTCGATGGACGAGCACTGGGACGGCGGCGGCCAGCCGGCCGGGCTGGCCGGGGACCGCATTCCGCTGTCCGCGCAGATCATCGGCATCGCGCAGGTGCTCGAGATCTTCTGGCAGCAGAGCGACGTGGCGGCGGCCCGTGAGGTCATCCGGCGTCGGCGCCGGCGGTGGTTCTCACCGCAGCTGGCGGACCTGGCCACCGCGCTCCTCGACGACGCTGCGTTCTGGCGCGTGCTGGGCGAGGCGGCGCCGATCGCGCTCCTGCGCGACGTGGCTCCGGCGCCGGCGATGCTCGCGGCCGACGGCGCCCGTCTCGACTGCATCGTGGACGCCTTTGCCGGCGTGATCGACGCCAAGACGCCCTACACCCACGATCACTCGCGCCGCGTGGCCGACTACGCCGTGGCGGCGGCGACCCGGCTCGGCTTCTCCCCGGGCCGGCTGGTGCGCTTGCGGCGGGCGGCGCTGCTCCACGACATCGGCAAGCTCGGCGTCTCCAACGCGATTCTCGACAAGGCCGGACCGCTGCTGCCGGCCGAGTGGCAGGCGATGCGGGAGCACACGCGGCACACGTTCGAGATCCTCGACGCGGTGCCGATCTTCCGCGATCTCGCCGTCGATGCCGCCGCGCATCACGAACGGCTGAACGGCGGCGGCTACCATCTCGGGCTGCCGGGGGCCTCCCTCAGTCCGTCGGCGCGCCTGCTGGCCGTCGCCGACGTGACCGATGCCTTGCGCTCCGACCGGCCCTACCGCGCCGGCCTCGACGTCGACCGCGTCGCCGCCGTGCTGCGGGCCGATGCCGCCGACGGCACGTTGTGCCCGCAGAGCGTCGCCGCGATGCTCGACGTCCTGGGCGTCTGATTGACCGAGCGGGACGCGAGTGGGCGCCGCGGCTCGAGCCGCGGCACCTCACTGGCGCCCGATATCGACCGGTCTAGGGGATGGTGACCGTCTGCGTCGCCGTCGGCGCCGACGTGCCACACGCATTGCTCGCCGAGACGCTCACCGTGTAGGTGCCCGGCCCGACGCTGGTGGCGAGACTGCGACTCGCGCCCACCGGCACCGAACCGACGAAGGCCCCCGTCACGGTCAGCGCGTAGGACGTGGCGGCCGGCCCCGTCGTCGGCGGATCCCACAGCACGAACACGTTGCTGCCGACGTTGTAGAAGGCGTAGCCGCTCGGCGCCGCCGGCACGCCCGAGCAGGCGCCCGGGAAGGTCAGGGTCACCGGCGCGGACGCCGCACTCGAGCCACCGGCGTTCACGGCGCGAACCGCGAAGGTGTAGGTGCCGCCAGGGACGCCGTTGAACGCGAAGGTCTCGGCCGTGCCGAGCGGCAGCGAGATGTTCTGCGTGCCGGTCACGTCGACCACGACGCTCGTCGGTTCACCGCCGCCGTAGGTCAGCTTCCAGCTGAGGGCCAGGGCGTCGGTGTTGACGAGCCCCGTCAGGCTGCTCGGAGCCGACGGCGTGACCGTCGTGTTGACGTGCAGCGGGACCTCGTTCGACACCGCGCTCACCATGGCGCCGTCGAGCGCCTTGACGCGGATGAAGAACGAGCCAGTCGGCGCGGTGAAGGTGAGGACCGGTCCCGCACTGCCGAGGGACGCCAGTGTGGACCCGGGCGCGATGCCACCGTCCATCACGTAGCTGGTCGCCCGCGGCCCGACGGCCGGCGGATCCCAGCGAACCGTCACCGTGTTGCCGACGACCCGGTCGACGCGGAAGTTGGTGGGCGGCTGGATTGGCACGACCGTGAGGTTGACCGTGGCCGGGGCCGGAGCGTTGCCGCCGTTGTTGCTGGCGACGTAGGTGAACGAGTCCGTCCCGAGGAAGTTGGTGTTCGGCGTGTAGGTGAAGCTGCCATCGAGGGCCAGCGTGACCGTGCCGTTCGCGGTGCCACTCTGCAGCGTCGCCTGCAAGGCGCCGCTGCCGGCCGAGTTCTGGTCGTTGGCGAGCACGCCGGGTGCCGGCACGACGAGCGGCGTGTTGCGTCCCGCGGTGTAGGCGTCGTTGACGGCGGCGATCGGCGGCGTGATGAGGCCGTTGGTGGCGATGGTCAGGCTGAATGCGCTCACGGTGCCGATGTCGAGCCGGCAGGAGTCGGTGAAGCGGACGAGCCAGGTGCCGTTGGCCTCGCGGTTGTTGAACACCGGGTTCATCGTCGTGAGCGCGCCGGTCGATGACCCCGTGCCGTTGCCCAGCTCCGAGGTGCGGTACGCCCCCGGGGGCACCACGCCGGAACCGGCGGCCTGGGCCGCGGTCCACCAGTTGCCGCCGGCGGCGTCACTGAAGCTGTAGGTGCCGCTGAGGTCCGCCTCGGTGCCCCAGCCGGGCGGCGCGTTGGCCAGCGTGCGGCCGAACAGCACGTGGTTCGTGCCATCCGGCGAAATCAGCACGGCCGAGACCTCACCCATCCACGTGTGGGAGATCGTCATGCTGGCCGATACGGCGGTGATGCCGCCGACGAGGCCGCTGACCGGGACGGACACGAACAGCGGGGGACCGTCGTTCCCGACGCACTCCCCGACGCTATCCGGGATGACGCCGAGGGTGGAGGGGGTCGCGTTGAAGACACCCTGCGCCGCTGCCTGGCCCAGCAACGGCCCGACAAGGCATGCGACGACGAAGGGAAGGACGGCGGAAAGTCGCGGGGACCTGATCACGGGGTAACTCCTGTGAGGTGCAGCCAGCCGGGGGGTACCCGGCGGCTGCCGGGTCGGCGCGAGTGGGTGGGACGGAGGCGAGCGCGTGAAACAGGAGGGGATGCGGATGGGCCAGGTCTCATCGCGAACTCGACACTGACCCCAATCTACTACCGTTTGGCCTTCAGCACCTCGTCGAGCAGGAAGACGTCGGTCAGGAGCGCGCGCAGATGGATCGACGCGTTGAGATTGTCGACCATCTGGGAGCTGATGCCGGTTTGCGCCAGCACCAGCCGGACGGCGGCCCGCGACGCCGCGGCATCCCGCTCGAGCACCTCGATGAACGCGTGATAGCGGTCGGCGTGGGGCAGCGCGTCGGCGGCGACGACGGCGCGGAAGACCTCGCCGAGGCCGTCCAGCGCCTGGTCGAGGCCCGAGAGGAACTCCCGGACCTGCGTCCCGCTGGCCGACCCCTGGTCGCTCGCCAGGCCCTGGGCCGCGTAGGCGAGCATGTACTCGTAGGCTTCCTCGATGCGGTCGCAGCGCGCCGCCACGTTGTCCAGCACGGTCACGGCGTCTACTCCGACGGCCGGCCGCCGACGGGCTCGGAGCCCGGCACCTGCCAGCGGTTGGGATCGTGGTGTTCGAGGTACTGCCGCCGGGTGATGTACCCGAACAGCATCGACTTGGTCAGCCACAGCTTCTCGGGCCGGATGGCGAAGTAGACGTGCGCCATCGTGAGACCGACGAGCGCCACGCCGGCCACGCCGTGGCCGACGTACATCCAACCCCAGGTCGCGTCGGCCAGGATGTAGGGATCGCGCGTGAAGAACGGCGTCTGCACCCTCTTCATCATGAACAGCCCGGAGGCCGTGGCCCCGAGGCCGGTGATGACGATCGCCAGGTGATACAGGCGGTTGCCGAGCGGGTACTTCGCCGGCTTCGGCCCGGTGGCTTCACGCCCCAGTTCACGCATCATCTCGGACTTGAACTCCGGGATGTCCTTCGGGCCGATCCAGATCGACCAGAAGTCCATGAAGAAGATGGCGTGGACGATGTGGTACAGGATCGAGGCCGTCAGCACGAGGCCCGCCCACCAGTGCCACTCCACCCAGGCGAACTGCACGCCGATGATGGGCAGGAACGAGGTGAAGAGCAGCGTGAACATCGACGCCGCCATGATCCAGTGGAACATGCGGGCAGCCAGGCTGTGGCGCTGGATCTTCGCGGGCAGCCCCTTCAGCCGTGCCTCGAGCGCGTCGACTTCGGACGACGCGCGCTTGGAGTGCGCCGACAGGAGCATGTAGACCGAGTGGGCCGCCAGGAACACCACGCCAGCGAAGAACGAGACCCACAGCAGGTCCCACGAGATGTGCGTGAAGACCGATTGACCCCAGGGGCTGATGCCCCTGGTTAGGAAGTCGATGCCCATCCGTTGTCCCCCCCGCGGATCGCGCGCTTCACCAGGTTGCGCATCAGCGGAATCTTGTAGGCGTTGTGCGCCAGCGGCACGGCGCCGCGAACCGCCATCTCACCGGCGGCGCTGGCGGTGTCTTCGTTGCGCGGCTTGCCGGCGACGAAGCGCTCGACCTCTTCGAGGCGCATCGGCCGGGCGGCCACGGCGTTGACGACGATGCGGGCGCGCTCGATGGTGCTGCCGTTGACCTTCATCGCCGAGGCGATGTTGACGAGCGGGAAGTCCCACACCTTCCGGTCGGCGACCTTCTCGGTGTAGAACTCGGCGCCGGCCCAGGTGCCCGGGATGCGGATCGAGGTCAGGAGTTCGCCCGGCTGCAGCGTGGTCAGGCGCATGATGTCGGTGCCCGGCCCGACGAAGTAGTCCTGCGCCGCCACGACGCGCTCGCCGCGGCTGGAGCGGATGACCATCTGCGCGTCGAGCGCGATCATCGCCGGCGCCGTGTCGGACGGATTGACCGCCACGCAGCGATCGGCGCCGAAAATGGCGTGCTCGCGGTTGACCGCCGTCGGCGTGTCCGCATAGCAGATGTTGCCGCCGGCGCGGTAGCACGACCAGCCGGCGCGGTAGTACCAGCAGCGTGCGTCCTGCGAGAGGTTGCCGCCGATGGTGCCCTGATTGCGGATCTGCGGCGAAGCCGCCGCTTCGGCGCCCTGGAAGAGCACGCCGAAGCGGTCGCGCACCAGCGGGTCGCGCACCACTTCGGTGAGGGTCGTCATCGCGCCGATCTCGATGCCGTCGCCCGAGGCGCGCACGCCGCGCAGCCCCTCGATGGCGCCGAGTTCGACGACGACCGCGGGCTTGCGGATACGGTCCTTCAGCCAGTCGAAGCTGTCGAGACCTCCCGCCAGCACCCAGGCGTCGGCGTGCCGGTCGAGCAGGCCGAGCGCGTCGTCGAGACTCGCCGGCTGGAACAGCTCGAACGGCGCCATCATGTCGTGAATCACAGCCATGACTCGATGCTCCCTTAGATGTGCGCGGTGAGCGCGTCGTGCTGCCAGGTCTTGGATTCGATCGACGTCATCAGCAGGTCTGGCGTCATCGGGTAGCGACGGATGGCTTCGTCGCCGAGGGCGTTGATGAGGGCCGCGGCGACCGCGCCGCAGCCGGCGCCGACCGGCGGCTCACCGATGCCGCGGGCGCCGACCGGCGTCTCGGGATCCGGGATGTCGGTGGCGTCGATCTTGACGGTGGCCGGGATGTCCATGATCGACGGCGGCTTGTTGTGATGGAAGCGGCGGGCCAGCGCCACGCCGTACTGCTTGTCGTAGACCCAGCGCTGCGAGATCGCATGGCCCATGCCCAGCATCGAGCCGCCAAAGGTCTGGCCGTGCAGATTGCGCGGGTGCAGGATGGTGCCGACGTCGGCCACGGCCGTGTAGTCGACGACGCGCCAGGCGCCGGTTTCGATGTCGACCTCGACTTCCGCGAAGCCGGCCACGAACGAGTGCGTGTTGCCGTCGCGCGGGTAGGTGTCCTTGGCCACGCCGATGAGGCCCTGGCCGGCCACCACCTTGAGCGCGCTCTTGGTGAAGGCGTTGATGTCCTCGGGGGCCTCGTGCCCGTCGTACTTGCCGCCGAGTTCGATCGCCTTCTTCGCCACCTCGGCAAACGTCAGCGATCCGACGCGGCCGTTGGCGACCGTGTAGCTGGCCGGCGAGCCGCCCCGCATCTTGGCGGCCACTTCCTGCAGCTTGGTCTTGAGGTCGGTGGCGGCGGCGTGGGCGGCGCGCGTCATTGCGTGCACCGTCTGGCTGCCGGCCGAGACACACGACCAGGGCAGGCCCTTGGAGGTGTTGCCCCAGACCACTTCGAAGTTCTCCCACGGCGTATCGAGCACCTCGGCGTAGACGCGCTGGCAGTCGATGACCGACTCGGTACCGAGGTTGCCGATACCGCTCTGCACCTGCACCTTGCCGTCGGGCCGCACGATGGCCAGGCCATCGAAGCCGACCGAGCCGGCCGTGTACGGCCCCACCGCCACGCCGATGCCGCGGATCTTGGAGCCGCGGCGCTGACCAGCCGTGGCCTTCTTCTCTTCCCAGCCGAACAGCGTCCTGCCCTGGTCGAGGGCCTCACGGACGTTGGCCTGGGTGACGTAGGCCTGCTTGCCGGTCTGCGCGTTCGGCGGGCCGTAGGGCGCCTTGCCGACCGGGGCGTTGATCTTCAGCAGCTCGACGTGATCGACGCCGAGACGGCGCGCGGCCTTGGCCATGATCGGGTCGAGCAGGGCGTTCATCTGCATGCCGCCCGGCGCGCGCTGCGAGGTCCGCGGCGGCGTGTTGGTGAGCACCGAGATGCCGCGCCAGCGGTAGGTCTCGGGCTGGAAGTTGAGCGACGCCATCGACCCGGCCGAGCGGTGGTCACCCTGCGGGTTGTAGGGGCCGTTGTCCTGGATCGTGAAGAAGTCCATCGCCACGATGCGGCCGTCCTTGCGGAAGCCGACCTTGGCGCGGCCGAACATGCCGGCGCGGGCGCGGCCGATGTAGTGCTCTTCTTCACGCGTGATGCGCATCATGCATCGGCGCGTTGACCTTCTTCGACATCAGCGCCGGAATGGCCATGCTGTGGCTGCCCGGGATCTTGCTGCCGAAGCCGCCGCCGGTGAACTCGCTGATGAGCACCACCTCGTCGACCGTGATGCCGACCATGCGGGCGATGTTCGGCACCGTCTGCGCCACGCTCTGCGTGGAGCCGTAGAGGTAGAGCTTGCCGTTCTGCCAGTAGGCCATCGCCGTGCGCGTTTCGAGCGGCTGGTGGCCGGTGGACTGCGTGTAGAGCGTCTCGTCGAGCACCAGGTCGGCCTTCTTGAAGCCTTCCTCGATGTCGCCGAGCGTGAAGGTGTCGGGCGCGTCGCCCATCGGCATGCGACCTTCCTTCGTCTCGGCGAAGTCGGCGTCGGTCCACTTGACGTTGGCCACCTTGGTGGTCGGGCCGGCGCCGGTGTAGATGTTGCCCTGGGTGCGGGCATTCGCGCCGCCCGGCCGCAGGCTGTCGATCGGGTCGACGACGAACGGGCAGCGCTTCGTAGTCCACGCGAATGAGCTCGATGGCCTCGGCGGCCGTCGTCTCGTCGACCGCGGCGATGGCCAGAATCGGCTCGCCCTGGTAGACGGGCTCGTCGGTGAGCGCGGTTTCCGGCGGCAGCGGCGGCGGCGGCGGCGCCTGTCCGCCGGGCGGCGTGGGCGGCGTCGGCGGCGGCGGGAACTCGCTGGCGCGCAGGATGCCCTTGACGCCGGGCAGGGCCAGCGCGGCGGTGGCATCCACGCTGCGCACGCGCGCGTGCGGCATGGGGCTCGAGCAGCAGCTTGATGAACAGCATGCCCTCGGCGCGGTAGTCCTCGGCGTACTTCGCCCTGCCCGTGACCTTGGCCACGAGATCCGGCGTCGTGTAGTTCTTGCCGATGTATTTGTAGTCGTTGGCCACGTTACGCTCCCCGCGACAGTTCTGCGCCCTTCATCAGCGCGGTGAGAATCTTGTCGTAGTCCTGGCAGCGGCACAGGTTGCCGGAGACGCCGTGCGCCAGCTCCTGGCGCGTTGGATTCGGATTCGTCTTGAGGAAGCCGACGGTGGCCATCACGAAGCCGGGCATGCAGAAGGCGCACTGGAAGCCCTGCTCCTCGACGACGCCCTGCTGCACCGGGTGCAGCGTGCCGTCAGGACCCTCGAGGCCTTCGATGGTCGCCACCTTGCGGCCGCGCAGGGTGTGCGTCAGCATCGAGCACGCGTAGTGCGGCACGTCGTCGACGAGCACGGTGCAGGCGCCGCACTCGGCGCGGTCGCACCCGAGTTTGGTGCCGGTCAGCCCCAGCTTGTAGCGGAGCGTCATGGCGAGCGTTTCCTGCTTCAGCACGTCGACGCGCCGCACCTGGCCGTTGACCATGAGCGAAATCAGGCGCTCGCCGGCGCCGGCCGGCTGGCCGGCAATCGAGGTCCGGAAGAGGTATGCGCTGGTCGAAACGGCGGCACCGGCCGCGATCACGCCCTTGATGAAGTTGCGCCGGGTCGCCCCGCCGCGCGGCGCCTCTGGTGCGGTGTGGCCCATGTCCATGTCTGACATCGCGTTCCTCGCTATGACGAGAGAGGGTATTGCCGAACTTGCCCGCGAGATATTAACAGGTATTCACGGTTTGTGGCGCGGCCTCGCCGTCCGCCCGTCGTCTGCTCTTTGAACGACCGTTCGATTCGCCGGCGCTGCTCAGCCCAGCCAGGCGGGCCGCCAGGTGGCGTCGAACACGCGCATCAGATTGCCGCCCAGCAGCTGCTGGATCTCGGCGTCCGAGACCCCGTGCCGGCACAGACACTCGACCAGGGACGGGAAGTCCTCGATGCCGTTGAAATCCGACGGCTGGCGGTTGTTGTTGTCGGGGGGGCGGGCGATCTCGTCGAAGCGGTCGGTCACCGACCCGTAGGGCAGGGCATCGGGGTTCCGGGGATGTTTCGGGTAGGCGCCCATGGTGCCCATCGAATCGGTGGACACCCCGACGTGGTCGAGGCCCACGAGGTCGACCGTGTGCGCCACGCACCGCCACCAGTCTTCGAGCGTCGGCATGCCGGGCGTGCCGGCCCAGACGAGGGGGGCCCAGGTCGCCACGCACACGACGCCGCCGAGCGCCGCGATGGCCCGGATCTGGTCGTCGTCGATGTTGCGCGGGTTGTCGACCACCGACTTCGGATTGGAATGCGATGCGATGACGGGGGCGGTGGCCACCGCGCAGATGTCGTGGAAGGTGCGTCGCCCGGCGTGGGTCAGGTCGATCGTGATGCCGATGCGCTCCATCTCGCGCACCATCACACGGCCGAGCTGGCTCAAGCCGCCGTCGTGCACCTCCAGGCAGCCGTCGCCGAACAGGTTCTTCTCGTTGTAGGTGAGCTGGCAGATGCGCAGCCCGAGTTGCTTCCAGAGCAGGAGGTTCTTCGGATTGGCGCCGATGAACGTCGCGTCCTGCGAGAGCAGGATGTGCGCCATCTTGCCTTCGGCCTTGGCGCGGCGGATCGCGTCGGGGGAGTCGCCCAGGCAGAAGGTCGGCTCGGCGTGGATCACCTCGAGGAAGTCGCGGACGCGAGCGTAGGTGTCGGCGCCGTCTTCGTTGGGCATCGGCACGGTGAGGGCCACGGCCGTCAGGCCCGAGCGGTCGGTGCGCTCGGTGCGCCGCAGCAGGTACTGCACGCAGGGGTCGATGATGATGGATTCCGAGTGGAGGCGGCGGGCGCGGTCGCTGATCGGCATCGCGGAGAAGAATAGCCCACGCGGTTGGACCCCGGGCGTGGCGAAACCCTCTCCCGTGCGGTTCCACGCGAAGGCGGGGTGACTCGTGCCGGGCCCGGTCTCCGCAGCCCGTCAAACGACGGCGGGGGCGAGTGTCGGCGGAAGCGCGGGGCCCCGGGCGGTGCTGCGCGACGCGCGCGGCGCGTCGCCTGCGCCTGAACACCCCACGCGGACTTCGGCGCCGCCTTGTCGTTTGACGTCTGACGCGTGCGCGGTCTGCTCCGAACGGGCCCGGCCCGAGCCACCCCGCCTCAGCGCGGGCGCGTGCAGCGTCCCTTGCGTCGCGGAGCTCACAACGGCCGCCCCCGACAGCAATCGACGACTCTGGAGCGTGGTTTCGAGACCCAGCGTAAGTCCTCACTGGTCTCGAGTGTCCAGCCGTCGGTTGTGATGAAGGACGCCTCCTTCGTGCCACATATCGGGCGCGCTCGGCGAGAGCTGAGGCGCGCGACCTGTGCGGCGGCCCTTTCCGTTCCTGCCACGTGCTCGCGCACTGAGAGACGCAGGCTCTGCGCGTTGTCACTGTCAATCGGCCCGCTGCCGAGCGTTTTGAACGCTGACGCCGTGGCATGCCCTCAGCACCAACGGGCGCATGCCCCTCGTCGAGTACACGCCGCGAGATCCGAGCGCCTCGATGCTGCATGCCGTGGTGCGCGACACGTCGAAACCTTCCTGTCCGAAGCTGCACAGTTGCGCGACGGCCATGGCCGTCCCCGGTCCGTTGAAGACGAGTGCCGGGCGGTCACGCTCGCGCTGAATCCCCTGATGATCGACGCCAAGTGTCTGGCGAGCCACCACGCGGCGTACTACGACGAACAGACCAACCCTGGCGACGGGCACGACGGTGAGCTGTTCTCTCTCGACGTGTCTGAATGTCGACTCCTTGCACCTAAGAGATTGGCTCGCCAACGCGAAACGGGTCAAAACGAGAGGCAGGGAAGGTCTCTGTTCGATGTTGTCGATGTGACTACTTCTAGTCATAATTAACCCATGAAGCAAGTAGGTATCGCTGACCTCAAGGCGCGGCTGAGTGAGTACCTGCGGGCCGTGCGTGCGGGTGAATCCATTGCCGTGTTGGACCGCGACACCCCCGTCGCCCAACTCATTCCGGTTCGCGGGTCGCGAGCATTGCGGGTCCAGAAGCCAGCTCCTGGAGCACCGCCGCTCCAACGGATCAAGATTCCAAAGCGCGCCCGCCTGAGCGTGGAGATCGTGGAACTGCTCCTCGAGGAACGGCAGGGCCATCGATGATCGCCTACGTGGATGCGTCGGTACTTCTTCGAGTGGCGCTGGCTCAGCCGAACGCCTTACCCGAATGGCCCAGGATCCGGCAGGGCGTCGCGAGCGCGCTTGTCATGACAGAGAGCCTGCGCACGTTGGATCGCCTTCGGCTTCGGGCGCATCTGAGCGACGGCGAGGTCGCGGAGCGCCGGAGCATCATCCTGGCGCTCGCCGGGTCGCTGGAGTTGGTCGAAGTCGATCCGATGGTCCTCGAGCGTGCAGCACAACCGATGCCGACGGAGTTGGGGACGTTGGATGCGATTCACCTGGCGACCGCGCTTCTGTGGAAAGACATGACCAAGGGAGACCTTGTGATGGCCACCCACGACCGCGCACTCGCGCTGGGCGCACAAGCGCATGGCCTGCGGGTCGTGGGTAGCCCGCTCCCTTGAGCGTATGCGCCAGACGCCCAGAGGTTGACAAGGTTCCTTGCTCCGCGATTCTCAGCGAGGTCCCGCCAACGGCGAGGAGCGGATAGGCGGGCTTCAGCACGGGCGTGCGATTGGTCAGGTCGAGACGATCACCTTGAACATCCCGGTCGTCATGGTCTTCATGTCGAATGGCATCTTCGCGATCAGCTTCGGATCGTTCATCGCCGGGTCCGCCTGGACGAGCTTGTTGATCCGGTTGCGGTCGGCCTTCGACTTGTAGACGACGAACGCGAAGATCGCGGTCTCGTCCTTCTTGAGCTTCAGGAGCTTCGAAAACGGCAAGCCCCACGGATTGTCGAGGACGTCGCCGACGCACTCGTAGTACTCGAGTGCGCCGTACTTCATCCAGGCCTGCTTGCCGGCCGTCGCCATCTTCTTGTAGGCCGCGAGGTTCTTCTTCTTGAGCGGGATGACGAATCCGTCGACGTACTTGGCCATGGGTCTTCTCCTCTGCGTGTTGTCCCAACCATCGCAATTCCACCGTCGTCTCCGCGCGACACACATCCCTCGGAGAAGAAGCTTGCCCTCGCTCGCCGTCGACCACGAGCCCTTTGGCTGAATTGAAATACTCCCACGCCTACCGACCTTCTGCCTCTGCGCGAGGGGATGAATCACCTCCAGGTCGAGACGCTCCTCGCAGGCATCGAAGTCACAGCGCAGTGGAGCAGCGCCAGGTCTGCTCAAGGTGATTCGATCACCTTGCGCGAAGGCGGGGTGGCTCGGGCCGGGCCCGTTCGGAGCAGACCGCGCCCGCGTCAGACGTCAAGCGACAAGGCGGCGCCGAAGTCCGCGTGGGGTGTTCGATGGCACCCTTGGGGATCCCAGCCTCGACCCGAACCCGGGGCCCCGCGCTTCCGCCGACACTCGCCCCCGCAGTCGTTTGACGGGCTGCGTAGACCGGGCCCGGCACGAGCCACCCCGCCTTCGCGCGAGTGGTTCAGGCGGTTGGGCCCACGATGTCGGGAATGCTGCGGGGCAGTGCCGTCTCTGGACAGGCCAACAGTTGTGTGCCAACGTGATCGCCCATCCACGGGGGTGTCCATGTCGCGAGGGTTGATGATGAGCCGGTGTGCGTTAGCGGCCGCGGTTGTGTTCACCCTGCTCGGCGCCGGGGCGGCGTCCGCTCAAGGGCGCCTGCCGCTCTCGGAGATCCTGCCGCAGCTGCTGGGTAGCACCATCGTCCTCCAGCCCACCAATCTGCCGGACCAGCCGAACCACGAGGCGCATTTCATACCAGGGTTCGATCTACTGGAAGTGCCGGGGCAATTCAACCGCGCGCTGTTGACGCTGCTCTCCACCTATCCCGTGGGCACGCCGTCCGGCGGCTTCACCTACACGTTCGATCCCACCCTCGGCACGTTCCGCCGCACGAGCGAGAGCTTCGGGCCCTCGTTCGCGGACCGGGCCCTCACCATCGGGCGCGGCCGGGTCAGCCTCGGCTTCGGCAACCAGCGCGCGACCTACGACACGTTCGAGGGCCTGAACCTGCGGCAAGGGGAGGTCAAGTTCTACGTGCCGCACATCGATTGCTGCGGCCAGGGCGGCGGTCGCCTCTCCGAGCCCGACGGGTCGCGGCTGACGCCGGCGTTCGAGGGTGATCTCATTGAGGCCACACTGGCGCTCGACCTGGCCACCAACACGTCGGTCGTGTTCGCCACCTACGGCGTGCACGACCGGTTCGACATCGGCGTGGCGGTGCCCTTCGTTCACGTCGACATGAACGCCCGCGTGCTGGCGAGGGTCGATCGGCTCTCGACCCAGGCCGACACGGACATCCACTCGTTCGGAGGCGCCGACTCCGACCGCAAGGTGTTCAGTGCGTCGGGAAGCGCCAGCGGGATCGGCGACATCGTCGTGCGCGCCAAGTACGTCGTGCGGCCGGCCAATGGTGGTGGCCTGGCCGCCGCGCTCGATCTGCGTCTGCCCACCGGCGACGAAACCAACCTCCTGGGCACGGGCGGCGTGCAGGCGCGGGCCTACGCGATTGGTTCGTTCACGCGCGGGCGGGTGTCGCCGCACGTCAATGCCGGCTACACGTTCTCGACCCGCGGCGCACTGCCACGGACGCGCCTGCGCGACGAGATCAACGCCGCCGTCGGCTTCGACACGGCGATCACGCCGAGGACCACCGTGGCCGTGGATGTCGTGGGCCGTACGCTGATCGGGGCCGGGCGCCTGCGGCTGACCGACAAGGTGTTCGAGTTCGCCGCCGGCGGCACCGGAACCGGCGGCGGGGGCGGTGGCGGCGGGGGCGGCGGCGGTGGTGGGGGTGGAGGCGGCAGGCCGATCGAGGAGTTGCAGTCGGTGGTGCGGCCTGAACTGAAGCTCCACACCGGCAACCTGCAGCTCTACTTCGGCTCGGCCACCGTCCGCTTCAGCCCCTGGCGGAGCCTGCTCGTCACGGCCGGGCTGCTGTTCCCCCTGACCGAAGCGGGGATGCGCGACCGCGTCACCCCGGTGATTGGCATCGATTACGGGTTCTGACGCCCGTTCAGCGAACGGCGGTACGGTCGATCCGTTCGATGACCCAGCCGCCATCGGTGCGGCGCAGGTGGAAGAGCGAGCGCAGTACGTTGCTCGAGGTATTGCCGACCTTCGGCACGAGCACGTGCGTCACGTCACAGGTCGCGGTTGCGGCCGCGCCGTTGACCGTGACGTCGAGCACCCGGATGTCCATCCGGTAGCTGTTCGCCCCGGCAAAGGTGGTGGCGATGGCGGCGGCCTGATCGGCGGGCAGCGCCGGAAAGACCCGTTGGATCGCTGCCACGTCACGCCGACCGTACGACGCGGCATACGCGCCAAGCACGTCTTCCACCGCCCGCTCGGGCGGCTGGGCCGACGGACGCTCGACGGATGCGGGCGCGCGCGGCGGCGGCGAGGCGGGCGGCGCACTCTTCTCAGGTGTCGCAGCGCCGTCGCTCCTGGCGCTCCCTGGCGGCGGTTCTGGCGGCGCTGCCACAGGCTCCTTGGCAGCGGGGACGGGGAGCTCCGGTACAACCGGTGGGGGCGTCGGCCTTGCCGGTGACTCCGTGACGGCGCGGTTGGCGCCGGACGTCGATACCGGCGGTGGAACTCGCGGCATCGGCTCCGCACGCTGTGCGGTCGACTCCGCGGGTCGCCCCGCCGTCAAGTCGCGTCCGCGGGTCGCCGCGTCCGGTGTGGCCGGTGTGGCCGGTGTGGAGTCAGACGCGGGGGGCGGTGCGTTCTCAGTCGGCTCAGCGGCCGCTGGCGCCACCGGCAGGGCGCTCTCTGCCGCCGGGCGCTCAGCCTCAGGCGCTGGCGTCCGCTTCGACCAGACCACGCCGGAGGCGAGGGCCACGCTCAGCACGCCGACGCCCGCCAGGGCCATGCCTCTGCCGCCCTCGAACTTCCGCCGCATCCGATTCTCACCGGGGAGAGGGTCGGTCGTCGCCGCCGATCGCAGCACTGTCTTTGGTGCCGCGGCGGTGGTGGCACGGCTCGCCTCCTCCCCGTCTGCCGTCAGCACCGCGCCGGTCGCACCAGCCACCTCTCGCCGCAGCGATGCCAGCTCCCGCCGCAGTTCCTCGAGGTCGTCGTAGCGATCGGACGGCTCGTGCGCCATGGCCCGGTCGCACATGCGGACCAGCGCCGGGTGCACGCCCGGTATCACGACGGACAGGGGCGTGACCACGCCGCCATCGATCCGGGACACGACCTCGGCCACCGTGCCGCTGAAGGCGGGCGTGCGCGCCACGAGTTCGTACAACACGCACCCCAGCCCGAACACATCGCTGCGGTGGTCCACCTCCCGACCGTGGAGCTGCTCGGGGGACATGTAGGCCAGCGTGCCCAACACGTGGCGCGTGTGCGTCTCCTCGCCGGCAATGACGCGGGCGATCCCGAAGTCCAGGATCTTGAGGCGTCCATCGTGCCGGCGCATCAGGTTGTCTGGCTTGACGTCGAGATGAACGACGCCCGCCCGGTGAGCGAAGGCCAGACCGGCACAGGCGTCCTCGAGGAGTCGCAGCGTGTCCGATGGGGTGAGCGGCACGTGGTGGCGGACCACGTGGCCCAGCGTCTGGCCTTCCACGTACTCCATCGCGATGAAGGGCGTGCCGAGGTGCTCGCCGACGTCGAAGATCGTTGCGATGTTCTCGTGCTGCAGCCGGCCGGACGCCCGCGCCTCGCGCGTGAACCGCTGGCGGGCGGGAGCCTCGAAATCGCGCGACAGCACCTTGATCGCCACGAGGCGGTCGATGAGCGGGTCGCGGGCGAGATAGACCGCCCCCATGCCTCCTCGTCCGAGGAGCCGGATCGTTTCATAGCGGCCGATGCGGTCGGGGTCACTCATCGGTTCGACGTCAATCGACCATGGGCCGCGCCGGGCGACGCGCCACCAGCCACGGGGTTGGCTGCTCGGGAGACCTGATCGAGCGTCTACGAGACTAGCACGCCCGGTGCCGCTCCGGCCCCCGAGCACGGCCGTTCTGAAAACGGCCGGTGCCTTTCTCCGTGCCGACAGCTTCGACCTGCTGTGGACCCCGTCGTACGCGGTGCCCGAGGGCGGTCACGTGGGCCTGAGCTGGATACTCGAGGAGCGCGGTGGGCGCCGCAGCGTGCGGCACTCGGGCGAGGGCACCGGCTGTCGCAGCTACATCCTGCTGCAACCCGACGACGGTGTCGGCCTGGTGATGGTCAGCAACTGGGATCGCACCGATCGCGAGGCGATCGTGAACGGCCTGCTGGACGTCATCCACGCCGCGGCCGACACGACGCGCCGTGAGGCGCGTGTGGGCGCGGTCAGCGGGTGGCGAGCGACCTGACCAGACGGTCCCAGAACACCCGCGCCTGGTAGAGGGCGGCCACCGGCAGGCGCTCGTTCAGCCCGTGGGAGAAGTCGTCGGCCGGCTGCATGGCGAGGCCGGCCACGCCGTAGACCGGCACGCCGGCGTTGCGCAAGTACAAGCCATCCGTGGCCCCGCTCGACATCTCCGGCACGACCACGCTGCCGGGCCACATCTCGGCAGAGACGCGCTCGACGACGCGCATCACGTCGGGGCGCAGCGGCGAGGGCGGGCTGGCCATCGGGTCGTAGGTGGGCGTGACCACCACGCTCGGATCGTTCACGATGCCGGTGAGCGTTGTCTGCACGGCGGCCGGGTCGTCACCCGGCAGGATGCGGCAGTTCACGGTGGCCGTGGCCGACTGGGGCAGGGCGTTCTCGGCATGGCCGCCGGCGAGCATGGTCGCGACGCAGGTCGTGCGCAGCTGCGCCGCCTGGTGGGGCACCGCGCTCAGCCGGTCGATGGCGGGGCCCGACGTGTCGCCGCGGCCGGCGGCCGCCAGGTCGTCGGCCAGCTGGCCCGATTCAAGGGACGCGCTCCGCGCAAAGCCTGCCCGCGTCACATCGTTGTAGCCGACCGGGAAGCGATGGGCCGCGAGCCGCTGCAGCGCGGCGGTCAGCGCGTAGATGGCGTTGTCGGGGCGCGGGACCGAGGAGTGTCCGCCCGGGTTGGTCGCCGTCAGCGCGAAGGTCGCGTAGACCTTCTCGGCCGCCTGGGCGCCGACCACGACGCGCCCGGTCTCGGTCCGGCTCACGCCGCCGGCGTCGGTGTTGAGCGCGTAGTCCGCCGTGCGGAGGCGGGGGAACGTGCGCAGCACCCACTGCATGCCCTGTTCGGCCGACGTCTCCTCGTCGCAGGTGAGCACCATGACGAGGTCGCGCGCCGGGACGAACCCGTCTCGCTTCCACCGCACCATGTTGGCGACGAGCACCGAGGCGCCGGCCTTGTTGTCGACCGTGCCGCGGCCGTAGAACCAGCCGTCGACCTCGCGCAGCACGAACGGGTCGTGCTGCCAGTCGGTCCGGCGGGCTGGCACGACGTCCAGATGCGCGAGCAGCAGGAGTGGTGGCGACGTGCGGTCGTGTCCGGCGAGCGTGGCCACGACGTTGTGGCAGGCCGGCACCGGGCCGTCCACGATGACGTCGCCGGCGGGGAAGCCGGCGTCACGCAGGCGGCGCTCGATGGCGCGCGCGGCCGCCGGAATGCCGCCGCCCTCGGGCGACGTGTCGATCTCGACGAGCTCCCGATAGATGGCGCGGTGCTCGCGGTCGTCCGAGCCGAGCGGCGCCTGCAAGGTGGAGGCGCGGGCGCCAGCGGGGAGGAGCGACGTCAGGGACGTCACCGCCAGAAGTGACAGCAGGCGGCGGCTGGTCATGGCCGCCGCAGCGTAGCACGCGACGGTCCGGCGCCGGTGGGAGTCTCGTCACTCCTATTGACCCGCCCGATGCCCACAATCAGTAGCCGGCAGCCACCGGCGCTCAGCCTTCGGTGCGTCCGTCCAGACCCGCGCCGCGCCGCGCCCGCGTCGCCATCCCGGCACGCCGATCTGCCGGGCATCGCGAGGGGAGTTTGAGAGCGCCCGTGGCGTGGACCTCGGCCCCTCGACAGCGGCCCAGTGGTATCGCGATTGCAACGGCGAGCGCATGAACGGCCTGCCGACCCTGCCGCTCTGGGGCAACCTTGCCGTGTTCCTGGTGGCGGCCACGGCCGTGTGGATGGCCGGCACGCGTCTGGCCGCAGTCGTCGACGAAGTAGGCGAGCGCACGACACTCGGCCACGCCTTTCTCGGCATGGTGCTGCTCGGCGTCGCGACGTCGCTGCCGGAAATCGCCACGACCGTGAGCGGCGCCCTCATCGGCAACCCCCAGCTCGTCACCGGCAACCTGTTCGGCGGCGTCTCGATGCAGATCGCCGTGCTGGCGATCGTGGACGCCGCGGCCGTCAAGGGCGCGCTGACCAGCGTCGTCCCCCGTCCCATTCTGCTGTTCCAGGGCGTCATGCTCCTGCTGCTGCTGGCCGTGGCGCTCACGGGTGCGGCCATCGGCGACCCGCTCTCGATATTCGGCGTCGGTCTGACGCCGATTCTCCTCGGCATCGGCTACCTGCTGACGGTCCGCGGCACCGCGGGCGGCCGCTTTCGTCCGCGCTGGCGTCCCACCGGGGGCGGTGACAGCGGCACCGCCGGCGACGACGACCGCAAGGGCGACGCGCCGCGTCGTTACGCCCACGTGTCTTCGACGTCGCTCGCCGGCCGCGGCACGGTCATGGCCCTCGTGATCCTCGGCGCCGGCTGGGCGCTCGCGATCGTCGGCGACGCGCTGTCGGTCCAGACGGGACTCGGCGCCAGCTTCGTGGGCGTGGCGCTCGTCGCCGTGAGCACGTCGCTCCCCGAGTTGAGCACGACGCTCGGGGCGGCACGTCAGGGTAACTTCCAGATGGCGGTGTCGAACATCCTCGGTACCAACTGCCTCGAGGTGGCGCTGTTTCTGCTGGCCGATGTGTTCTATGACGGTGGCCCGATTCTGGCGGCCGTCGATGCCTCGGCGCTCTTTGCGGCGGGGATGGCGCTGACGGTCACGTGTCTGCTGCTGCTCGGCCTGCTCGAACGCCGCGATCGCGTGGTGCTCGGCATGGGCGTCGATTCGGCGTCGATCCTGACCGTCTATCTGCTGGGGCTGGGCGGACTCTACTACCTGCGTTGAGGCACCGTGAACATCCGACACCTGTTCATCTCGTGCATCTCGGTCGCGGTCGCGGCGACCACCGCGTGTGCCGGCGTGCAGTCGTCGCTGGCCCCGGCTGGCGACGCCGCCACCCGCATCGCCCGGTTGTACTGGTGGATGGCCGGCGGAGCGGCCGTCGTGTGGGTCGGGATGCTGCTGCTCGTCACCTACTACGCGCGCCCGCACGCCGGTCGGCCAAGCCCCCGACGCGACCGGTGGCTCATCCTCGGTGCGGGCGTCGCGCTGCCGACGGTGGTCGTGGGCGGCCTGCTCGTGTTCGGCCTGGCGCTGCTGCCAGACCTGCTGGCACGCGCGCCGGCGGGAAGCCTGGTGGTCGAGGTCGAAGGCGAGCAGTGGTGGTGGCGAGTGCGCTACCTCCGTCCGGGCGGTGCCGCCGTCGAGACCGCCAATGAGGTGCGGCTTCCGGTGGGTGCACCGGTGGAGTTTCGCCTGACGAGCGACAACGTGATCCACTCCTTCTGGATTCCGTCGCTCGGCGGCAAGATGGACATGATTCCCGGGCGACTGACCCGCCTCACTCTCCGTCCCACGCAAACCGGCATCTTCGCCGGCGCATGTGCGGAATACTGCGGCACCTCGCATGCGCTGATGCGCTTCGACGTCGACGTGATGCCGCAGGCCGCGTTCGATCGCTGGCTCACCGCACAGGCCGCGCCCGCCGCCGAGGCCGACGACTCCCTGGGGCGGCGCGGTTTCGAGCTCTTCCATGAAAGCGGGTGCGGCGCCTGCCATCGCGTGCGCGGCACCGACGCCATCGGGCGCCTGGGGCCGGATCTGACCCATGTCGGATCCCGCCGCAGTCTGGGCGCCGCCACGCTGCCGCTCGATCGCGGCACGCTGGCACGCTGGCTGGCCCGGCCCGACGCCATCAAGCCGGCCGTGCACATGCCGGCCTTCGGCATGCTGGCCGGCGACGACATCGCCGCGCTGGCGGCCTACCTGGAAAGCCTGCGATGACCGACGACGTGGACCCGCTGCCCGAGGCGCCGCCGCTCCCGCTACGACGGGCGCAGGCCCAGCGCCTGCTCGATGCCTGGCGCACTCCCACCGGCTGGCGCTACTGGTCGGCCGTGAACAACGCCGAGGTGGGGCTGTGGTACACGGCGGCCACCTTCATCTTCCTGGCCTTCGGCGGAGTCCTGGCCCTGCTCATGCGCATCCAGCTGGCGCGGCCAGGCAACGACTTCGTCTCGGCCGAGACCTACAACCAGCTGTTCACGGTGCACGGCTCGGTGATGATGTTCCTGTTCGCCATTCCGGTGTTCGAGGCGATTGCGGTCATGTTCCTGCCGCAGATGCTCGGCGCACGTGACCTGCCGTTCCCGCGGCTGTCGGCCTTCGGGTTCTGGGCATTCCTGATCGGCGGGATATTCCTCTCCGGATCGATCTTTTTCGATGCGGCCCCGCGCGGTGGCTGGTTCATGTATCCGCCACTGACCTCGAACTACCAACCGGGCATCGGGCCCGATATCTGGCTGCTCGGCTTCTCGTTCATCGAGATTGCGGCCATCGCCGCCGCCGTCGAGATGATCGTCGGCTCGCTCAAGTGCCGCCCGCCGGGCATGCGGCTGAACCTGCTGCCCATCTACGTGTGGTACGTGCTGGTGGCGTCGGTGATGATTCTCTTCGCCTTTCCGCCGCTCATCGCCGGCAGCCTGCTGCTGGAGCTCGAGCGGGCGTTCGGCTGGCCGTTCTTCGATCCCGCTGGTGGTGGCGATCCGCTGCTGTGGCAGCACCTGTTCTGGTTGTTCGGCCATCCGGAGGTCTACATCATCTTCCTGCCGTCGGTGGCCCTCATCGCCATGATCGTGCCCACCTTCGCCAGGCGGCCGATGATCGGCTACACGTGGATCGTGCTTTCGGCGATCGGCACCGGCTTCATCAGCTTCGGCCTGTGGGTGCACCACATGTTCACGACGGGCCTGCCGGGCATCACGCTGGCGCTCTTCTCCGCGGCCTCGCAGGCCGTGGCGATTCCGACCAGCGTGCAGATCCTGTGCTTCGTGGCGACACTGGCCGCGGGCCGGGTCCGGCGCTCGGTGCCGATGCTCTTCACCATCGGCAGCCTGGCCATCTTCGTCCTCGGCGGGCTCACCGGCATCATGGTGGCCGTCGCCTCCTTCGACTTCCAGGCGCACGACACCTTCTTCGTGGTGGCGCACTTCCATTACGTGCTCATCGGCGGCGCCCTCTTCCCCATCTTCGGCGGCTGCTACTACTTCTACCCGCTCATCAACGGCAAGGCGCTGTCCGAACGGCTCGGCCGGATCGGTTTCTGGTTCGCGTTCGTCGGCTTCAACATCGCCTTCCTGCCCATGCACCTCACCGGCCTGCGCGGCATGCCGCGACGCGTCTTCACCTACCCGGCCGGCGTCGGTCTCGACGGGCTGAACCTCACGTCCACCATCGGCGCCTTCATTCTGGCCATCGGCGTCGCCATCATCTTCTGGGACCTGGTGCGCCCGAAGGGCCACCAGCCGTTCGCGCCGCGCAACCCCTGGAACGCCGGGACGCTGGAGTGGCTGCAGGAGATGCCGGAAAAGCCATGGGGCGTGCGCAGCATCCCCGAGATCGACAGCCGGTATCCGTTGTGGGACCAGCCGAACATCGTGCGCGATGTCGACGAGGGCCGCTGCTACCTGCCCGACGCCGAGGAGGGCGCGCGTGAAACCCTCGTCACGTCCGTGGTCGATGCCACTCCCGAGCAGTGCCTCCGCCTGCCTGGTCCCTCCTTCGTGCCGCTCGTCGCCGCACTGACGACGGGCGGCTTCTTCGTCCTCGGCACCTACCACCTGTGGAGCGCGGCGATCGTCAGCCTGGTCGTGGCCGTCGGCGTCATCCTGTGGTGGCTCTGGACCGGCACGGCAGTCATTCCCGAGAAGGCCGTCAAGGACGTGGGCCTCGGCACGACGCTGCCCCTGTACGCGTCCGGCCCGTCGTCGGTGGGCTGGTGGGCCATGGGCATCACCATGGTCGCCATGCAGACCGCCTTCATCAGCCTCGTCTTCGGCTACCTGTTCTTCTGGACGCTGCACGAGAACTTTCCCCCCGCCGGGATGTCCGGCCCCGGGATTGGCTGGCCGCTGGCGGGCGCACTCCTCGTGGCGGTCGCCTGGGGCCTGACCCTCGCCGCACTGCGGAGCAACCGGGCCGATCGCGCCGGCCTCTACTACCTCACCGTCGCCGGCGGCATGCTCGTCGCGCTGGCTGCGGCGGCCGCTCTCCTGGCCGGACCATGGCGGAGCGGGCTGGATCCGACGGCCCACGTCTACGCGGCGTCGGTGTGGCTGCTGGTCGCCTGGACGGCGGCGCACCTGGTCGTCGGCGTCATCATGCAGGGCTACTGCCTGGCACGACGACTGGCCGGGCGGATGACCGCCCGTCACGACATCGACATCGAGAACACGGTGCTCTTCTGGCACTTCACCTGCTTCACGGCGCTCGTGACCGTGGCGGTCATCGCCGGGTTCCCCCTCGTCGCCTGAGGATGTCGCACATGCACCAGGCCGCCGAATCGCGTCAACGCATCTGGATCGTCCCGGCGTCGCCGGTCGTGTGGGCGGTGCACTTCATGGCGAGCTACATCACGGCGGCCGTCTGGTGCGGTCGCTTCACCGGCGAGGGCGCGCCGCTCGGCCCGGCCCGGCTGGCCATCGCTGTCTACACGGTCGTGGCGCTGGCGGCCATCGCCTGGATCGGCATGACCGGCCTCACGGCGCAGCGCCTCGGCGCGGAGTCGCCGCCCTACGACGCCGATTCGCCTGAAGACCGGCATCGCTTCCTGGGCCGGGCGACCGTGCTGCTGTCGGGCCTGAGCGCCGTCGCCACGATCTTCTCCGCGCTGGCCGCCGTATTCGTGGAGACGTGCCGGTGACGCGGGCGTGGGTGGGTGTACTCGGCGTGGCGGTGCTGGCGCTGGTCTGGCTCGGGCCGCTGCCGCGGCTGGCCATGACCCATTTCAGCGCGCACATGACCATGCACATGGGCGTGGTGGCGGTGGCGGCCCCGTTGCTCGCCATCGGCGTGGCGGGCACGCGGCTCGACCCGGCGCGTCGCTGGCCAGGCGTCTTCAATCCCGTCGCCGCATCGATCGGGGAACTCCTGCTGGTATGGGGCTGGCACGCGCCGGCCTGGCATCTGGCCGCGCGCCACCGGCTCGACATCCTGGTGCTCGAACAGGGCACATTCCTGCTCGTGGGTCTGTGGCTGTGGATTGCGGCCTACGGCGGCACGCCGGCTCAACGCACGGCGCGCGCCTGGGCGGGGATGGCCGGCCTTCTCTTCACGTCGATCCACATGACGCTGCTCGGCGCCCTGTTCGCGCTGGCGCCCCGTGTCGTCTATGCCCTCGGTGGCGCCGGCGATGCCGCCTTGACCGACCAGCACACCGGTGGTGGCGTCATGCTGCTCGTCGGGGGTACGGCCTACCTGGCGGGCGGGGTGTGGCTGGCGCACGAGGGGCTCGGCCAGGCGGCGCCGGCCGGCGGGAGGCTTCCATGAGGCGCTGGGCCGCGGTCGCCGTTGCTCACCCGGCCCTGAGCGCCACCGGCGCGCTGCTTGCGATTGGCGTCCTCGCGTTCGGGGTGGCCGCGTCAGGGGTGATGCCCCTCAAGGCCAGCTCGGGGCACTGGGCCATCACCGAGTGGCTCCTGCACTTCGCCATGCGGCGATCCGTCTCGACGCATGCCCTGGTCATGGCACACCCACCGCGTCCGGACATGCGCGACCCCCGACTCGTCACGCAGGGAGCTGGACACTTCGACACCGGATGCCGTCCATGCCACGGCGCGCCCGGGCAATCCCTGCCCGTCGTGCCGCAGGCGATGACGCCCCACCCGCCGTCCCTGGCGGACCGTGTGGCCTCCTGGAGTGACCGCGAACTGTTCTACATCGTGCGGCACGGCGTGAAGTTCACCGGCATGCCGGCGTGGCCCCGGGGCGAACGAGCCGACGAGGTGTGGCCGGTGGTGGCCTTCCTTCGCGAGCTGCCGACGCTCGATGAGGAGGCCTACCTGGCCCTCGTGCAGCGCCGCGGCGGCGGAGTCGAAGACCTCGCGATCCCCGATGCCGCGGGACCGCCGCCGGTGGTCGTCGAAGCCTGCGCCCGCTGCCACGGATTCGATGGCCTGGGCCGTGATGGGGCGTTCCCCACGCTGGCCGGCCAGCGGCTCGAATACCTCACGCGCGCCTTGACGGCCTACGCCGACGGCCGCCGCTACAGCGGCATCATGGAACCCATCGCGACCGCGCTGCCGCCCGGGGCACGAGCGACCGCCGCCCGCTACTACGCGTCGATCCCGCGCGCACAACCTGCGTTGGACGAGCAGTCGGCGGGGGCGGCGACGGCCAGGAGCGGGGTGTCTGCGCGAGACATCCCGGCATGCGTCAGCTGCCACCGTCTGGACGCCGCGCGCGTCAACGACGCCTATCCGAGGCTGGACGGACTCAGCCACACCTACCTCGCTGGACAGCTGCGTTTGTTCAAGACACGGCGGCGCGGCGGCTCCGACTACGGACACATCATGCTGAGCTTCGCGGATCGCCTGACCGATGCCGACATCGACGAGCTCGCGTCGTACTTCTCTGGCTCCGGCGGGGGCGGACGGCGGAGCGCGGCGATGGCGCGGTAGAGAAAGGTCCTACTTCGCAGAGGTAGGGTGCGCCTGACCCGGCTTGACGTGCGCGTCGATCCACTGCCGCTCGTTGAGCATGCGATGCACGTTGTTCCAGTGCCCGCTGATCCCGTGGGGCTGGCCGGCGTACTGGATCATCTTCGCGGGCACGCCCAGGCGCCGGAGGGCGAAGTACATCTGCTCGGCCTCCTCGTAGGGCACCCGCTGATCCGCCTCGCCTTGAATGAAGAGGGTCGGCGTGCGCACCTTGCCCGCGTGCAGCAGCGGCGACTGCGCGATCATCCGCCGCAGCCCTTCCTCCTCCCACGGTGCGCCGAAGAACTCCGTTTCCTTGGTCCGGTAGACGTCGGCGGTGCCGTAGTCGCTGATCCAGTTGGAGATCGGGGCGCCGGCCGCGGCGGCGGCGAAGCGATCGGGATAGCGGGTGATCAGCCAGTTGGTCATGAAGCCGCCGTAGGAATGGCCCATCGCCGCGATCTGCCGGCCATCGACGGGGTAATGCTTCAGCACGTGGTCGATGCCCGACACCACGTCCTCGCCGTCCTTCGTGCCCCAGGCGCCCCAGGTGGCCCACTTGAACGCGTCCCCGTAGCCCGTGGAACTGCGGAAGTTGGTGTCGAACACGAAGTAGCCGTGGGCGGCGAAGTACTGCTGCTTGAAGTTGAATCCGTAGCCGACCGCGGCATGCGGGCCGCCGTGATTGAACACCACCATGGGATACGGACCCTTCGCGCGGTCGAAGCCGTGCGGGTAGGTCAGCCACCCCTCGATCTCGGTTCCATCCGTGCTCTTCCAGGTGAGGCGTTCGGTCTTCGTGATGGCGAGGTCGCGACGGACATCGGCGAAGACGTCCGTCAGCTGTCGCTCACCGGTGCCGTCGATGTTGGCGGTCCACACCTCGGACGGGCCGTCATAAGTGCCCACGGTGTAGGCCATGCGCGTCATCGCCTTGTCGAACGTGATGCCGTTCAGCCGCCGCTCGCCCGACGTCACCTGCTCGACGGGCGCGCCCGCTCGTGCCGCCACCCGGAACAGATGCACGGTGCCGCCCCTCTGCGCCGTGAAGTAGACGTGCCGGCTGTCGCGGGACCAGCGCGGCTCGTTCGGCTCGAGGTCCCACCCTTCCGTCAGATTGACGGGGGTGCCAGCGGGCGTGCCGCTCGGGGCGTCGACGGGCCAGATCAGGAGGTCGTCGGACCCGCCGTGGTTCAGCTTCTGCTCGATGATCATCCCGGCGCCGAACGTCCGCTCCGCGAGCAGGAACCGGCCGTCGGGCGAGTAGGCCAGGGAGTTCCACACGTAGCCGTCGTTGGTCAGCCGGGCGATCTCGCCGGCGGTTGACACGGTGTAGATGTCCGGGCGCTCGTAGGTCTGCTCGTTCCGCCAGTCTTCGTCGGCGGTGAACGCGAGCCGCTCGCCGCCAGGGTGCCACGCCAGGTTCGATGGACGCAGGCCCAGGCCGGTGATCGGCTTCGCCGCGCCGCCGCCGACGGCGCTGATGACGACCTCGGCCGCCGGTCGCGCGCGCGGGTCGGGCGTTGGATAGTCCTGGCCGTCCTGCTGGAACCGCATCCAGTCGAACGACCGGCCCTTGAAGCGGTCGGCGTGCCGCTTCTCGAAATCGCTCGCGTGCGAGGCCGCCGCGGTGGGTGTCGGCCCATCCTGGATGCGCGCCATCCATTTGCCATCGGCGCTCTGTACGCCCGTCGCCGGCGTCGGCGCCGGCTGGGGCACTGCATTCGGCGTCTCGATCGCGACCCGCCACGTCGGGGTCGGGCCGCCGCTGGCGCGCGGCGACGCCTGACCGCCGCCGATGAAGATCGCACTCGGCACGCGCGCGTTCAGCGAGTACTCGAGCACGTTGTCGCCGGCCCACCGGGGACTCGCGACGCTCGCGCCCTCGTGCGTGATCCGGCGCGGTGGCGCCGTGCCGTCCGACTTCACGACGAAGGTGTCCAGCACGGTTGTGTTGTCGGCCTCGACCTTCGTCGCCACCGTGTACGACACCCACGTTCCGTCCGGCGACACCGTGGCGTCGCCAATCGTCTTGATCCGGTAGTAGTCCTCGATCGACAGGGCGCGGCCGGCCGGCACCTGCCCAGACGCCGAACCCGCCAGGAGCATCGAAACGACGACGACGGTGGCCACCTGCTTCATGGAGAACCTCGGTAGGGGAGTTGCGTCGGCCCATTAAACGCGCGGCGGCACGGGTTGGCAAGGCCGACGACGAGGTCGACGAAGGCTGCCTCGTGCCGCCGACGGGACCGGTCCGGCCAGCGGCTGGCTACGGCACGCCAGCCTTGGCCAGCATGTCGAGATAGAAGCGCCGCTGTTCTGGCCGCTTCAGATAGAACAGCTTCTGTTCGGCGAAAGCGAGCGAGAAGCCCGGCTTCCTTGCGAGCAGCAGTGCGATCGCCGCCCGGGCGTCCGCCAGCCGGTCGAGTGCCGCCAGCGCGACGGCCTGGTGCGCGAATGTCCAGTACTGGCAGTTGGGAGTATCCAGCGCGCGGTCGATCCAGCGGAGCGCGACGTCGTAATCACCCTTGAACAGCAGCGCCAGCGCGCCGTAGGTCAAGAACGCCCATCGCTGCGGATCGTTGGGGCTCAGCTCGACCGCCCGGTGGAACCACTCCAGCGCCTCGTCGTAACGCCCCTCGTAGACCAATGTGTCGGCGAGTCCACAGTGAGCCGCCGCGAGCGTGGGATTCAGGCGAATGGCGATCTCGTTGCCGCTGCGCGCGCTCGCGTACTCGCCGCGGGCCAGCTGCACGCGGGCCTTCAGCGCGTAGAACACACCGTTGCGGTCGTCGAGGTCGAGCGCCGCGGTGGTGGCGGTCAGCGCCTCGTCCAGCCGGTCCGCCGTCGGCGGCGTGTCCCAGTACACCATGCCCAGCACGACGGCGTAGGCCCACCACGCGTGGGCTTCGCCACACTGTCCGTCGAGTTGCCGGCTCCGTTGCAGGAGGCGCTGGGCCTCGAGGTTGTCCGGGCCCGTGAACCGGAACAGGTGCGCCAGCCCCAGGTGCAGACAGTCCCAGGCGTGCAGATCGGCGTGGCGCCGGCGCGCCACTTTCTGGCGTTCCGAGAATCCGATCTCGGGTTCGAGGCGGGCCACGATCCGCTCGGTGATGTCATCCTGCACGGCGAATACGTCCTCGACCTCGCGGTCGTAGCGCTCACTCCAGGTCTGGGTGCCGGTGGCTGCGTCTACCAGCTGCGCCGCCACCCGAATCCGGCCGCCGGCGCGGCGCACGCTGCCCTCGACGACGTAGGTGGCCCCGAGCTCGGCGTGCAGTGTCCGCGCGTCGACCGACCGTCCCCGGTATCCGAAGGACGTGTTGCGCGCCACGACGTTCAGCCAGCGGTGCTTCGAGAGCGCCGACAGGACGTCCTGGGCGATGGCGTCCGAGAAATACTCCTGGCCGGGATCGCCCGAGAGATTTGTGAACGGCAGCACGGCAATCGTCGGCTTGCTCGGAGTGTCGTGCACGGACCCGCCGGTGCCGGGGCCGGGCCCCGCGTTGACCTGGGACGGCACCTCGGGGGTCGCCCACCTGCGGAGCCAGAAGGCCTCCAGGCGCGGCCCGGTCGCTGGAGCGGGAAGGCGTCCGCGTGACACAGCTTCCCGTTGACGGCGTCGGGCGGGTGTCGCTGCACGAGCTCGCCCGCGCCCTGGAGACGCCGACGCTTAGTGGTCTCCATCATGTTCGCCAACCATGAGATCGGAACGATTCAGCCGATTCAGGAGATCGGCCGGCTGTGTCGAGGGGCCGGCGCGATGTTCCACTGCGATCTGACACAGGCAGCCGGCTGGCATCCCATCGACGTCCATGCCCTCGGCATCGACCTGGCGGCCGTGTCGTCGCACAAGGTCTATGGTCCCAAGGGCGCCGGCGCGCTCTTCGTGCGCCGACGTCGCGGCGGCGTGCCCCTGGATCCCGTCCTGTTTGGAGGAGCGCAGGAAGGTGGCCTCCGGCCCGGCACCGCGAATGTGCCGGCCATCGTTGGCTTCGGCGAGGCGTGCGCCATCGCCCTCGACGAGGGACCCGCGGCGGCCGTCGCCATCGCCCGGCTGCGCGACCTGCTGCAGTCGCGGGTAGTCGCCGCGCTGCCCGGGGTGCGCGTCAACGGGTGCCGTGACCGCCGGCATCCCGGCAATCTGAATCTCTCGTTCGAGGGTGTGCACAGCGACACCCTGGTGGCGGCGCTGCCAGATGTCGCGTTCTCTGGCGGGTCGGCGTGCACCTCCGGCGCGGCGACCCGGTCTCACGTCATCGCCGCGCTCGGCCCTCCCGCAGGAACGAGCAGCGTGGCGCGATTCGGGCTGGGGCGTGCCACGACGCTCGACCAGATCAACTACGTCGCTCGCCGGCTCGTGGACGTCGTGCGCACGCTCAGAGCCGCGGCCCACCAACGCTAGACATCAGCAGGAGAGTTTCCAATGACAGACACATCCCGTAGCCTCGAAAGCAGCACCGCCGTGGTCACGACGGACGCGCCGCACCACGACCACCGGGCCATCCTGGCCGCCACCGCGACGGTCGCGTCACGCAAGGTGCCGTCGGCCGCCGCCCCCTGGTCGCGAGCGACAGTGTGGGGGAGGTTCTCGCTCCTCGGGGACGTCGACGTCGCCGCCGAAACGGGGCTCGTCGTTCGTGTGCATGCCGGCGTCCTGCAGGTGCCGCCGGTAGCTGGCGACCGCTCCGTGGAGGTGACGGCCGGCGAGCACGTCGTCGTGCAGCACACGGGCACGCTGACGGTCCGGGGGGAGCGGCGAACACAGGTCGAACTCGAGTGGCCGCGCCGACGCCGCCGGTGAGTGGTTGCCGCTTCGCTGGCCGGCGGCCTCGCCGAGGCGATCTCCGCAGTGCGAACGGCGATCTGGCGCCAGCCGCGCCTGGCGCGCTTGCCGCCTGTCGGCGCGCGATGGGATGATGGCGCGCGCGGCGCAGCGCCCGGGCGTCGGCCTTCCACGAGCGGCCAATGAGCATCTTCGTCGAACACCTGCGATCCCTCCACGCGCACGGCGCATGGGCCGACCAGCGGCTGCTGGAGGCGGCACTCGCGGCCGCCGTGCCAGTGCCGGCGGCGCTCCGCGAACTGGCGCACGTGCGCGGCGCCCAGGAGGTCTGGCTGGCCCGCATCGAGCGGCGCACGCCGACGCTGCCGGTCTGGCCTGAGCTGACGCTGGCCGCACTCGAGACCGCCGGCGCGTCGGTGGATGCCGCGTGGCAGGCGTATCTTGGCGAGCTCGACGCCGAGACGCTCAACCGGCCGGTCGAGTACACCAACTCCGCGGGGCAGGCCTTCGTCACGCCGCTGGGCGAGATCCTGCTGCACCTCATGACGCACGGGCAGTATCACCGGGGCAAGGCGAATGCCGCGCTGCGGGCCGCCGGCGCCGAGGCGGCCGGTGTGGACTACATCCTCTGGCAGCGCGAGCGACAGGCCGTGTCCGGCAGCACCGGCTGACGGCCGCGCGGCTGCCGCCGGCGCGATCTACACTGTCGGCACCGTTTTCCGGGAGGTCGCGTATGACGATCAGCTCGCTCGCTCGCCATCGTTGCGCTGGCGGCCACGGCGCTCGGCGTCGCGGCCGCCGGACAGCAGCGCGCACCGGATCCCGAGCCGCCAACGCGCGGTGCCGCGCCGCCCTCGGCACTCCGGCCGCTGGTGGCCGGGCCCAACGGCGGTGTCTCCACGGGACACCCGCTCGTGACCTCGGCCGCGCTCGAGATCCTGCTCAAGGGCGGCAACGCCTTCGATGCCGGGGCCACCTCGCTGCTGGTCGGCGGCGTGGTCGAGCAGGACCTCTACAGCCTGGGTGGGGAAGGCCTCGTCCTGGTCTATCCCGTGAGCGAGAAGAAGGTGACCTCGGTCGTGGGGCAGGGCTGGGCGCCGAAGGCCGTGGACGTGGACTGGTACCTGTCGCGCGGCAAGACGCTGCAGGGGGCCGGCCTCGATCCCGCGGTCGTGCCCGGAGCGCTGCACGCGGCGCTGACCGTGCTCGAGAAGTGGGGCACGATGAGCTTCGAGACGGTGGCCGCGCGGGCCATCGAGTACGCCGAGGGCGGCTTCCCGCTGCGCCAGAGCACGGCCGACGGCATCCGGCGGCAGCGCGAGTTCTTCCGCCAATGGCCCGACAACGAACGCTACTGGCTGAAGCCCGATGGCTCGTTCTACGCCGCCGGCGACACCATCAAGCTGCCCACGCTGGCCCGTACGCTCACCCGCATGGTGGAGGCCGAACGCGCCGCCAAGGGCAAGGGCCGGGCGGCGGGCGTCGTCGCCGCGCGCGACCGCTTCTACAAGGGCGACATCGCGCGGGAGATGGTGGCCTTCCTGCAGAAGCACCAGGCGCCGTTCGAGCTGAGCGACTTCGCCGAGTACACCGCGCGCCTCGAGGCGCCCGCCTCGACCACCTATCGCGGCTACACCGTCTACAAGCACGGCTTCTCCAGCCAGGGGCCGGTGCTGCTGCAGACGCTGAACATCCTCGAGCAGTTCGACCTGGCGGGCATGCAGCACGACAGCGCCGACTACGTGCACACGGTGACCGAGGCGATGAAGCTGGCCTACGCCGACCGCGACACCTACTACGCCGACACCGCCTTCGTGCAGGTGCCGGGCGAAGGCCTGCTGTCGAAAGCCTACGCGCGTGAACGGGCCGCGCTCATCAATCCGCGTCAGGCCTCGAAGGCGTTCATTGCCGGCGATCCGCTGCCGCACGACTCGAAGGTCAAGACGTGGCCGTTCCACCGTTACAACGTGGCCGATGGCACGACCTCCGCGCCGGAGGCGCCAGCGGCCCTGGCGAACGACGCGCCGGCCGCGGCAGCGGCCCTGGCCAAAGAGATGCTCTCGCGCGGGCTCGACAGCGCGGGCGTGTCGAAGGACACGACGCACATGGCCATCATCGACAAAGCCGGCAACGTCTTCGACGCGACGCCGAGCGGCGGCTGGGTGCCGGGCGGCGTGATCCTCGGGGAGACCGGCATCGGCATGAGCGTGCGCGGCGAGCAGTTCTGGCTCGACACGACCCGCGCCAACCAGATCCGGCCGCGCGCGCGTCCCCGCTACACCCTCACGCCGAGCCTGGTCTTCAAGGACGGCCAGCCGCTCCTCGCGCTCGGCACGCCCGGCGGCGACAACCAGGATCAGACCATCCTGCAGGCGTTCCTCAACATCGTGGAGTTCCGCGATGCCTGGTATCCCAACCTCCACAGCGCCCTCGAGTGGCCGCGCTTCCAGACGCTGCATTTCCACGGTTCGTTCTGGCCGCACGACGCCGGCTTCAACAAGCTCAACCTCGAAGCCACGATTCCGGATCCCGTGTTCGACGAGCTGAAGGCGCGTGGCCACGACGTCAGCCGCATCCGCGCCTTCGGGATGTCGGGCTGTGCCACGGCCGTGATGATCGATCCGGCGACCAGGAACCGGCTGGCGGCCGCCGATCCGCGCCGCGACTGCTACGCCGTCGCCTACTGACGCGCCGGCACCGCGTCGACCGGGCCGGATGACGGCAGCGCCGGGCAGGTGAAGGCGCCGCGCGTCAGATGGTCCGAGCGCACGCCGGCCGCCGCGAAGGCGTCGCCGAGCGTCTTGCGCAGGGCGAGTGCGGCATCGGCGGTGTCGGGCCGGCGCACGGCCTGCTCGCAGAGCGTCTGTGAGGCCCAGGCCGCGGTATCGGCCTGATCCTGCGGCGACATCTTGGCGAGGAGCGCCATGCCCTCGGCCCGCGTCTCCGGCCCGAGCGCCAGCAGATAGAACGCGGCGGCGCCGAGGCGTCGCGCCTGCTCGTAGGTGGCGTTGCCGGCCAGTCCCGACGCCACTTCGGCGCCGAGTGCCGCCACCCGCGCCCGCGGCCGCGGCTCGCGCTGCCGGGCGAGGGCGTGCACCACCGCATCGATCGCGCTGTCCGGGAGTGGCCGCTCCAGCTCCGCGAGCAGCTGCTCGCGGGCCGCCGGCGCCGCCAGCTCGCCGAGCAGGCGCGCCCAGTCGTCCCCGGCCGCAGCCCTGGCCGCTGGCGCCTCGAAGGCCGGAATGAGGGCCTGCAGCGGCGCACCGAGATCGGGGTCGGGCCCGCCGGCCACGAACGCCGCCCAGCGCAGCAGGCGCCACACGTCGGCATCGGCCGGCGCTGCCTGGATGGCGGTGACGAGCCGCGGCACCACGCGCGGATCGCGCACCGCCGCCAGCCCCGCCAGTCCGCAGGCGGTGTCGCCCGTGGCAGTCTCCGCCATCGTCAGGAGCGCCGCGCGCCCTGTCTCGCCGAGCGGCTCGACGAGTGCCGCGATCTCACGCGGGGTCTTGTCGAGTGCGGAGCAGACCACCGCGCGGACATCCTGTCCAGCGGCTGTCGCGGACGACGGCGACAGCACGCTCACGGCCGCGATGAAGACGCCGGCGACGCGGAGTGTGGCGGCAGTGCGGTGCATGGTGACCTCCGTCAGGAACGACACGAGGGCGGATGATACACCCGGCATCGCCTCTGTCGGTTCAGATCGTCATGATGGTGTCGCCCGGCAGTGCCGTCGTCCGCGCGGAGGAGCCTGTGTCACGCAGCGGCCGCGGGAGGGCGCACCGTCAGCACCGGGCAGCTCGCGTGGCGGACCACGTGGTTCACCGTCGACCCGAACATCAGCAGGTCGATGGCGCCCCGGCCCTGCACGCCCATCACGACGAGATCGGCCTGTTCCTGCGCCGCCGCCGCCACGATCTGCTGGCCCGGGTGGCCGTAGATGAGACGGCCCTGGACGTTCTCACGCGTCCGCACCTCCGACGGCAGTGCAGCCTCGAGCGCCTGGTGTGCATGCGTCTCGCGGGCCTCGTGGAAGGCCGCGAACGCCGAACCCGTGAGGGCGCCGTCTTCAGGCAGCGCCTCGATTGCGGTCACCAGCGTGACCCGGGCACCGGTGCGCTCGGCCAGCGACAGGGCGTAGGCCACACCGGTGGCCGAGGCCGCCGACCCGTCGTGCGCGCACAGCACGTGCCCGATGCGTTCGGCGGTGGCCGCCCGCTCGAGGGCGGCATGCGGCACCGCCAGGACCGCACACTGGGCCTTGCGCAGCAGCTTCTCGGCCACCGACCCGAGCACGAGCCGTTCCATGCCGCCGCGCCCGTGCGTGCCGAGAACGATGAGGTTGGCGCCCCAGTCGGCCGCGGCCGCCAACGTCTCGTGAACGGGACTGCCCTCGCGCACATCGACCTCGATCGCGAGGCCCGGCCGGCGGATGCGCTCCGCCTCCTTCTCGAGCGCCTTGTAGCACTCGACCCGTTGCGGTGTGATGGGCGCCGTGTCCCCGGCGTCGCCGGGCGGCGCCACGTGCAGCAGACGCAGCGTCCCGCCGTAGGGCGCGGCGAGAGCCGCGGCATAGCTGGCCGCGGCCGTCGAGAAGTCCGAAAAATCCGTCGGGCACAGCACACGGGACAGGGTGAACTGGGGCGACGACGTCATGGGCATCCTCCCGGGCAAGGACGGGTAGCGTCCTGCGCTCCTGCGTGGACTCGCAAACGCCGTACCGGGCGATTCCGGGTTCCACGATCACGAAAGGCGTGGGCGACACGCGGATCGCCGCGGCGTGCGGCGCCGGCACCGCTGGTTCTTCCGCTCGCCGCCGAGATTCTCCGCGATGCCCGCGAGTGCCGGTGTGGCACGCGGCAGCCCCGACCCTCGACCGGCGCTGGCATTGACGACAGGAATTTGGGTACATAGTAGGCACGGCGTGAGGGCCCCGGTGTGTTCCGCACCACCCCGCCCGGAGTTGGGACATCCATGGTGTCAGTCGAAGTTGTCTTCCTGCATGTGCGGCGCAGTGCTGCCGCCGAAGCCAGAATACGCGCCGCCGCCGAAGAGCTCGCGGCCGTGTATCCCACGATCTCGCACTGCCGGGTGCTGGTCGAATTGCCGCATCGGCACCAGGCCACCGGCAAGCGTTTCGCCGTCCGGATCGACGTCTCGATCCCGCGGCGCAAGGACATCGTGGTGACCCGCGGACCGGCCGGCCGCGGCGTGACGACGGACGACAAGACGGCGCACCACAAGGCCGACGAAGTGGACGGCGCCTTCACCGACGTCAACGTCGTGATCCACGAGGCCTTCACGGCCGCCCGCCGGCGCCTCCAGAAGCTGGCGCAGAAGCGTCGCGCCACCGCCCGGGCGCGCGCCGCGAAAGCCAAGGACGTGGGGCGCCGCGCCGCCCGCTCCCTCCGCACGCTGGATTGAACGATCGAACTTGCGGCTGACCGTGGAGGTCCGCGAACGGACCGCGGGCGGGGACGGCCGTGGCCTCGTCCCCAGCCTCACGTTCGCGGGGCGGTCAGATGTGCGACGTGGTGACGTCGTGCGTACGCCGCCCGGCCTCGAGCGCCGTCAGCACGAGGTCCGGTGTGACCGGCGCCCGGCGGAAGACGTCGTCGCCGACGGCATCGGCGATGGCCGCCAGCACGGCGCCGAAGCCGGCACCCACGGGCGGCTCGCCGACGCCGCGGGCCCCGACCGGCGTGTCGGGATCGGCCAGGTCGAGCGCCGCGTGGTGCAGGCCATCGGCCGGCACGTCCATGATGGTGAGCGGCTTGGTGTGGTGGAAGCGCCGTGCGAGGGCCACGCCGTACTGCTGGTCGTAGACCGATTTCTGGCACAGCGCGTGGCCGATGCCGAGGCAGCTGCCGCCCAGCACCTGGCCACCGAGGCTGCGTGGATTGATCACCGTGCCGACGTCGGCGACCGCCGTGTACTCCACGAGCCGCACGGCCCCGGTTTCCACGTCCACTTCGACTTCGGCGAAGCCGACCACGTAGGAGTGCGTGTCGCCGTCGTGCGCGTAGGTGTCCTTGGCCACGCCCATGAGGCCCTGGCCGGCCAGCGCGGTGGCCGAGGTGCGGGTCATGGCGTGGATGTCGGCCGGCAGCTCATGGCCGTCGAAGCGCCCACCGCGGGCAACCGCCCGCGTCGCCGCGTCGGCGAAGGTCAGGCCGCGGCCGCCGGGCCGCGCCACGCGGCCATCGGCCACGACGTAGCTCTCCGGTGCGCCGCCCAGTTCGAGCGCGGCGAGTTCCTGCAGCTTGCGGATTGCGTCGTGAGCGGCGGCGTGGTTGGCGCGCGACATCGCGTGGATGGTCTGACTGCCGTCCGACGTGCACGTCCACGGCACGTGCTTGCTGGTATCGCCCCAGGTGACCACCACGTCGTCCCAGGCCATGCCGAGGATGTCCGCCGCCACGCGCGCCGTGTCGATGACCGAGTGGGTGCCCAGATTGCCGGCGCCCGACTGCACGTAGAGCTTGCCGTCGGGCTTGAGCAGCAGCAGGCCGTCGTAGTTCACCGAGTAGCCGCCGATGAACGGACTCACCGCCACGCCGATGCCGCGCGCCTTCGAACCGCGTCGCATCCGGCTGCGCGTCTTGCGCTCGGTCCAGTGGAAGAGCTCGGCGCCGCGATCGAGCGCCTCGGTGACGAACGCGCTCGTGACGTAGCCGCGCGTGCCGTCGGCGCGGGCCGGCCCGAGCAGCGCCTTGCCGGCGGGCGCGTTGATGCGGTGCAGCGCCACGCTGTCGACCCCGAGCTGCCGCGCCGCCTTGGCCAGGATCGGCTCCATGATGGCGTTCTGCTGCATGCCGCCCGGTGAGCGCTGCGAGGTGCGCGGCGGCGTGTTCGTCAGCACCGACAGGCCGCGGAAGCGCATGGCCAGCGGCTGGTAGGCGAGCGAGCAGATGCCGGGCGCCGAGATGACGTCGTACTGATCCTCGTAGGGGCCGGTGTCCTGCAGCACGTACATGTCCACGGCGAGCAGCCGGCCGTCCTTCGCGAAGCCGGCCTTGACGCGGCCGACCAGGTTCGGACGCGTGCGGCCGATGTAGTGCTCCTCCTCGCGGCTGATGCGCATCATGACCGGCGTGTTGGTCTTTTTCGCGAGCAGCGCCGGGATGGCCATCGAGTGCGCGCCCGGAATCTTGCTGCCGAAGCCGCCGCCGGTGTACTCGCTGACGATGACGACCTGGCTCTCATCCACACCCACCCAGCGGGCCACCGGGCCGACCGTTTGCGCCACGCTCTGCGTCGAGCCATGCAGGTAGAGGGTGCCGTTGCGCCAGTAGGCCATCGCCGACCGCGTCTCGAGCGGCTGGTGATGCGTGGACGGCGTGTGAAACGTCTCGTCGAGGACGAGCGCCGCGTCCCGGAAGCCGGCCTCGACGTCGCCGTAGGCCCAGGTCGTGCCGTGCGGGCCGGTGGGCAGCGTGCCCTCGGCGGCCGCCGCGAAGGTGTCGGCGTCCCACTTCAGGGTCGTGAGCGTGCCGTCGACGAAGGCGTTGCCCTGGAGTCGGGCGTTGGCGCCGCCTGGCCGCAGGCTGACGAGCGGATCCACGGCGAAGGGCAGCGGCTCGAGATCGATCGTGACCAGTTCCAGCGCCGCCGCGGCGGTGGCTTCGTCGACCGCGGCAATCGCCAGGATCGGCTCCCCCTGGTAGACGGGCTCCATGGTGAGTGCGCGCTCGGGCGCGAGGCCGCCTTCCGCGGCCGTCACCGCCGGCAGGTCGTCGGCGGTGAGCACGGCCTTCACGCCGGGCACGGCCAGCGCCGCCGTCGTGTCGAGGGCGCGGACGCGGCAGTGCGGCATCGGGCTGAGCAACAGCTTGCAGAACAGCATGCCGTCGACGCGGAAGTCCTCGGCATAGCGGGCCCGGCCGGTGACCTTCGCGACCAGGTCGGGCGTCGTGTAGTTCACGCCGACGAGTTTCGGATTCGCCATGCCGCCAAGCTTACGCCTGTTGTTACGGCCGCGGCAGCGGGGCGACGAGATTCGCCGCCCGGGCGATACGGGCCGCGTTTTCGTCGGCCTTGGCGATGACGAGCGCCAGTTGGGCGGTGGCCCGCGCCCAGTCGCCGGCTTCGGCCGCTTCGGTGACGCCGGGCAGGCTCATGGCGGCGTAGGTGTAGCGCGGGGCGTAGAGCAGGTGCTTGAACCACGGGCGGCCGGGGATGCCGGCGTCGTGCAGCCACGTTCGCTCGAAGGCGATGAGCTCGCGGTTGACGGCGTCGGCGGTGGCGCGCGGCAGCGGTCCGGCGGCCAGCGCCGCGGCCGTGCGCGCGGCCAGGGTCGTGCCGGCCGTTCTCAGCGGACTGCACCGCCCGCGTGAGCGGCGCGGTGTCGAGGCGGGCCGGCGCGCCGGGAATGTCGGCGAGGTGGCCGATGAAGGTGTCGATGGCGCGGGCGTAGCTCGGCACGTCGAAGGGCAGGAGATCCGCGTTGGCCAACCGGAGCGCCATCGTGCCCCACAACTCGGTCATGAGCCGCGCGTACTTGAAGCCGGGATCGCCGATGGTCGCCACCCAGTGATGGCTGTCGTAGGCGGAGTGGTAGACGCCGTACGGCCCGTTGAAGCTCATGTCGACGACCGGTACGCCCAGGTGGTTGATGAAGACCGTGTGGTCGGAGCCGCTGCCGATGCGGGTCACGACCAGCTCACCGTCGGCGCGGGCGCCCGACGTGATGCTGCCGCCGCCGCTGCCGGCCGCCCGCCAGGCCTCGTAGAGCGACACGCCCGTCGGCGTCGTGAGCTCGCGGGTGATGTCGACGATCATCGGCGCCAGCGTGCCCACGGCCGAGAGATCCAGGTTGGGGCCCGAGGCGGCCGAGTCGACGTTCAGGTAGGCCACGGCCTTCCCGGTCAGCTCGTCGCGGAACTGCTCGCCCCATTCGGTCGAGCCCGTCAGCGTCACCTCTTCGCCGTCCCAGGCGCCGAAGACCAGCGTGCGCTTCGGCCGCACCCCGCTTCTGGCCAGCGCCCCGAGGGCCTTGGTCAGCTCCATCATCGCGGCCGTGCCGCTCGACGGATCGACGCCGCCGAACACCCAGGCATCGTGATGGTTGCCGAGCACCACCCACTCGTCGGGCCGCTCGCTGCCACGGATACGGCCCTCGACGACCCAGTTCGGCTGCACGTCGGTCTGCATGTCGATCCGCACGTGCAGGCGGGCGGCGGCGCCGCCGAGGCGATACTCGATCGGGAGCTTGCCCTGCCACGCCTCCGGGGCCAGCGGGCCGCCGAGCTGCTCGAGAATCGGCTGGATGTCGCGGTGCGACATCGGCAGCGCCATGATCTTCGGGATCGATTCAGCCTCCGACGCCGGGATCCGTCTGGCGCCCTCGACCGATGCCCAGCCGGGCGTGAGCGGGTCGCCCGGCACGATGTAGTCGTAGGCGATGCCGCCGCGCTGCAGGTGGCTGGCCGGCCCCCACGGTCCCTTCGGATAG
Source organism: uncultured Acidobacteriota bacterium (assembly GCA_963807405.1). Lineage (GTDB taxonomy): Bacteria > Acidobacteriota > Vicinamibacteria > Vicinamibacterales > UBA2999 > CADEFD01. The sequence goes on from CAWEBU010000006.1 coordinate 604,011, forward strand.
ACCTCACCCTGGCCGTAGCCGTCCTCGCCGGGATCCGAGTAGACGATCATGGCCGCCGCGCCTTCGCGCTCGGCGGTGAGCGCCTTGAACCCGCGGTAGCTGTAGGGATTCGAGTAGCGGACGATGACGATCTTGCCCTTCGGATCGATGCCGTGCTTGCGCAGCTCGTCGTAGTCGGCGGGATTGCCGCTGTTGGCGTAGACGACCGGCGCCGTGACGTCGCCTGAGGCCGAAAAGGACGTCCAGGCGCCGCTGATGGCGGCTTGCGCCGAGTCTGGATCCTCGGGAATCGGGTCCTCGCGCAGCGTCGGCGTGTAGCGCACCGGCGCCACCATCTCGACGGCCACCGTTCGGGGGTTCGAGGACAGGACGTCGTAGCGGCGGAGGTGGACCTCGTCGAGCCCCTGCGCCTTCCACGAGGCGGCGATGTAGTCCGCGATCTCCTTCGTGCGCGGCGAGGTGGCGACGTGCGGCGTCTTCGTGAACTCACGATGCCAGACGCGGATGGCGTCGGCGGACGGCAGCGCGCGCAACCGGGCCTCGATCCGGCGCTGGGCGATGGCGCCGGCGGGGGAGTAGCCGCGCATCGGCATCGGCACTGGCGCCGGTGGAGGCGCCGTCTGGCGCGCGGCCGCGATCGCACCGGCACAGAGCGCGGCGAGCCCGGCCAGCGCTGCCACGCGGACAGCGGATCGAAGGAGCGTGCTCATGCGGCGTCTCCGTGACGGGTCGAGCGGCTGAACAGGAACCAGCCGAGGCCGATCGGACCGGCGACGCCGGCGATCAGCTTGAGTTCGAAGCTCCACACGTTGGTCACGTCCGACGTCGGCAGGAAGGCCACCACCAGACCGAACAGCGTGGTCACGAGGCCGACGGCACCGGCCGCGCGCGCCCACGCCGGTATGTCTGGCGTTTTCGCGAGCGTCAGGAAGAGATACGAGAACGGCACCATCTGCATCACGACGGCTGACTTCAGCAGCACCTGGTAGGCTTCGTTCACCGACGCCCCGACGAACGAGATGCCGGTGAAGAGCGCGCAGCAGGCGGCCGTCACAATCAGCGCGACGTAGGGTGACTTGTAGGTCGGGTGCACGCGGCCGAGCCGCTCTGGCAGCGCGCTCGTCAACCCCGCGACGAACGGCACGCGGGCCGAGCCGGCAAACCACGCCGAGGCCGCGCCGCCGATCGAGAGCCCCATCAGCACCGCCAGCGGCGTCACGATCCACGCGAGATCGGCGGCGTCGGCGCCGATGCCGATGGCCTGCATGATGCCCTGCAGCACGCCGACCTCGGCGGCCGGCACGAGCAGCAGCACGGCACCGGTCGTGAGCACGTAGGAGAGGATCGAGACGGTGCCGGCGATGGCGATGGCGGGCGCCAGGTCACGGCGCGGATTGCGAATCTCGTCGCCCATCGTCGAGGCCAGTTCCACGCCGACGAGCGCATTGCACATCACGGCGAAGCTGGTGGCGGCCTCCCAGCTGACGCCGGCAAACGCCGGCACTTCGGCCACCGCCCCGGAGCCGAAGGCGGCCGCCGCCGCCACCAGCACGAGCACGACGCTCACGAGGTTGCTCATGCCGCCGACGTTGTGAATCCACTTGCCGACGGCCGCGCCGCGGATGTTGGCCACGGTCATGAAGACGAGCCAGCCGAAGGCCAGGCTGGCCACGAACGGACGCGAGCCGGCCAGCGCCTCGGCGCGCGCCTCGCCACCGGCGAAGGCGAACACGCCGGCCATGTAGACGAGCAGTACCGGGACGTAGAACAGGTTGGTCGCCCAGTAGCACCAGCCGGCCAGGAAGCCGTGAGCATCGCCGAAGCGCTGGCGGATCCACACGTAGAGCCCGCCCTCGCCGGGGTAGCGGCGGCTCAGCACGATGACGGCCACCGCCGACGGCACCATGAAGCACAGGAACGCCAGCAGCCACAGCACCAGCGCGAACCAGCCGTAGACGGCCGTGGCCGGCACGTTGTTCAGGTTGACGATGGCGACGATCTTCAGCAGGATCAGGTCCCAGCGCCCGAGCGCCGGCACGACGTGGGCGCCGTCCTGGCCGGCCTCGACCTGGCTCATCGCGGCACGCCGCCAATCGAGACGAGCTTGGTCTCGAGGTACTCCTCGAGGCCCTCGGCGCCCGACTCCCGCCCGATGCCGCTTTCTTTCCAGCCAACGAACGGCGCCTCGGTTGCCTGCGGCGTCCACTCGTTGACGCCGATCAGGCCGAACTCCAGCCGTTCGGCGGCGCGCAGCGCCGTCGGCAGATGGTTGGTCCAGACATAGGCCGCCAGGCCGTAGCGCGTGCGGTTGGCCAGCGCAATCGCTTCGTCGACGCTCTCGAACGTGCTCACCGGCAGCACCGGTCCGAAGATCTCGTCACGGTAGAGCGGGGCGTCGGGCGTGACGGAGGAGACGACGGTGGGCTGATAGAAGTAGCCGCGGTCGCGTCCGCCCGGACGGGCGCCACCGACGGCCACCTGCGCGCCGCCCGTGCGCGCACCGGCCACCAGGGCCTCGACGCGGTCCCGCTGTGTCGCGTTGATGAGCGGCCCGACCTGGGTCGCCGGATCCAGGCCGTCCCCGACCACGAGTGCGCCGACCGCGGCGGCGATGCGCTCGGTGAAGGCGGGCGCGGTCTCCTTCGCGACAAGGAAGCGCTGCGGCGAGACGCACACCTGACCGCCGTTGCGGAACTTGGCGGCGGTGGCGCCGGCCACGACCTGGTCGAGGTCGACGTCCGGAAAGATCAGCACCGGCGCGTTGCCGCCCAGTTCGAGTGACAGGCGCGTGATGGTCTTCGAGGCGCCGTCCATCAGGAGCCGGCCGACGCGGGTGCTGCCGGTGAAGTGGATCTTCGCCACCGCCGGATGCGCCAGCATCGCCTGGCCCATCGGGCCCGGCTCGCCGTTCACGAGGTTGACGACGCCGGGCGGCGCCCCCGCCTCGGTCAGGAGCCGCACCACCTGCATGCCGGAGAGCGGCGTGTACTCCGACGGCCGCACGACGATGGTGCAGCCGGCCGCCAGCGCGGCGCCGCCGGCGCGCGCGATGTTCCAGGCGGGGAAGTTCCACGCCGTGATCAGGCCGACGACGCCGAGCGGCTGCTTGAGCACGAGCAGTCGCTTGGTGGCCGTGCGGGCCGGGATGATGCGGCCGTAGGCGCGCTTGCCTTCTTCGCCGAACCACTCGAAGAGGTCGGCGGCGGCCAGCCATTCGCCGCGCGCCTGTGCCAGCGGCTTGCCGCTTTCCTGCACGGTCGTGGTGGCGAGCGCGTCGGCCTCGGCGCGGATGAGGGCGGCGGTCCGATCGAGGATGGCCGCCCGCTCGTAGGGCGTCATCCGGCTCCAGTCGGACAGCGCCGCGTGGGCGGCCTCGATGGCCAGGTCGCAGTCCGCCGCGCTGCCGTAGGGGACGGTGGCCACGACCTGCTCGGTCGCCGGGTTGAGCACGTCCCACGTGCCGCCGTTGGTGGCGTCGCGCCACTGGCCGTTGATGAGCTGCTGGCTGGGTGTCATGGGCGCTCGTAGACGACCTGCCCGCCGAGGATCGTCAGGTCCACGGCGAGCGTCGTGAGTGCGTCGGGCGGGGTGGTGAGGGGATTGCCGGAAAGCACGGCGAGGTCGGCACGGTAGCCCTTGGCGATGGTGCCGAGTTCGTGTTCGAGGCCGGCCGCGACGGCGCCGCCGCGTGTATAGGCGTCGAGCGCTTCAGCGGCGGTCAGGGCCTGTTCGGGCGCCAGCGCCTCGCCGGCGCGATCGCGACGCGTGATGGCCGCCGCCATGCCGGCCAGCGGGTCGTCGTTCTCGACCACCGGCGCATCCGACGAGAGCGCCACCGTCACGCCGGCCTCGAGCATGGCTCGCAGGGGATAGCACCGCGGGAGCAGGGCGTCGGGCAGGTAGTCGCGGAAGTTGCGGCCCAGTTCGAGGAGGAAGATCGACTGCGGTGCCGCCACCACGCCGAGGCGGGCGGCGCGGGCGAGCTGCGCGGCACTCGGCAACCCGAGGTGCTCGATACGATGGCCGGACCACCGGCGCGGCGGCCCGAGCGTCTCGTAGATGTCGAGCACCTGCTCGATGGCCACGTCGCCGATGGCATGGATGGCGATGCGCCAGCCGGCGTCGTGGCTCTCACGGCAGAGCGCCGTCAGCTCGTCGCGATCGAAGCGCAGGAGCCCGCTGTGCGGCGCATGGCGGTAGGGCACGCTGAGCGCGGCGGTGGCGCCGCTCAGGCCGCCGTCGGCCAGGAACTTCACCGTGTCCACGTGCAGCATCGGCGAGCGGTGCTGCGCGGGCAGCGGCAGCGGCGCCGCGAGGCCGTCGACCCGGCGGAACGGCATGACGTTCATCCGTGCCGGCAGACGGCCGCCCTCGTCCATCGCGCGATAGACGGCCAGGAGCTGCGGCGCCACTCCGCAGCACGACGACATGGTGATGCCGAGCGAGAGCTGGTGGCGCAGCGCTGCCGTGATCATCCGCTCGTAGTCGCCGTCGCCGGGCGGCGGCAGCACGCGCGTGATGAGGCCCATGGCCGTCTCGCGCAGCACTCCGGTGGGCGTGCCGTCGGCAGCGCGATCGATCTCGCCGCCGACCGGCGGCACGGTGGCCGCGGTGATGCCGGCGCGGGCGAGGGCCACGGAGTTGACGACGTAGATGTGGCCGCAGGTGCGCGTGAGCACGACCGGCTGGTCGGGCACGGCGCGGTCGAGGTCGGCGCGCGTCGGCAGGCGGTGCCCGGCCATCGTCGCCTCGTTGAAACCGCGGCCGAGCAGCCACGTCCCGGGCGCGAGGCGATGGCGAAAGCCGGCGACGCGGTGCATCAGGGCGCTGAGGCTCTCGACGCCGCGCAGATCGAGCATCGTCGTCAGCAGATGCCCGATCTTCCAGACGTGCGCGTGCGCGTCGTTGAAGCCCGGCACGACGGTGCGCCCGCCGAGGTCGAACGTGCGCGCGCCCGGGTGGGCGGCCGCGGTGGCACGCTCGTCACCGACGGCGACGATCAGACCGTCGCGGATGACGACGGTCGTGGCCGGCGGCTGACGCCGGCCGGCGACGACGACCGCGTTGGTCAGGACCAGGTCCGCCATGGGGGAGGGCGGAGGCTAGGCCGGGGTCCCGGCCAGCCGTTCGGCGACGGCGGCCACCGAGGCGCCGAGGGCCTCGAGGGCCTCGCGCAGCATGTCTTCCGGCATCGTGAGCGGCGGCAGCAGCCTGACGCCGTTGCTGTAGAGACCGGCCCGCATCAGCACCACGCCGCGCGCCACCGTGCCCTTGACGATGGCCAGCGTGTCGTCCGGCGTGGCCGGCGTCTTGCTCTGCTGGTCCTTGACGAACTCCACCAGCATCATCGGACCGAGGCCGCGCACGTCGCCGACGATGGGATAGTCGCGCTGCCACCCGGTCATCACTTCGCGCATCACGTCGCCGAGCCGGCAGGCGTGGGCCAGGAAGGCGGGTTGGCGAATCATCTCCACGGCGGCCAGCGCCGCCGCGCACGACACCGGATTGCCGCCGTAGGTGCCGCCGACGCCGCCCGGGATGCGCCGCGTCCATGATGTCGGCGCGGCCGGTGACGGCGCCGATCGGCGTGCCGCCGCCGAGGGACTTGGCCGTCACGACGAGGTCCGGCACGAGGCCGTAGTGTTCGGAGGCGAAGACGCGGCCGGTGCGTCCCATGCCGCACTGCACTTCATCCGCGATGAACACGATGCCATGCTCGGTGCACAGCTCGCGCAGGCGCTGCAGGAAGCGCGGCGGCACGGGGATGAAGCCGGCCTCGCCCTGGACGGGTTCGATGATGACGGCCGCGACGGCCGACGGCTCGACCTGGGCGACGAACGCCTGCTCGAGCTGCCGGATGGCGAACGACAGGTACTGCTCCTCGGTCATGCCGGCCGGCGTGCGGTAGACGTGCGGCAGCGGCAGGCGCACGATGTCGGGCGCGAAGGGGCCGAAGCCGCTCTTGAACAGGCCGTACTTGCTCGTCAGCGTGAGGGTGAGCAGCGTGCGGCCGTGATAGCCGCCCTCGAAGCAGATGACGGCGGGACGACCCGTAGCCTTGCGGGCCAGCTTGACGGCATTCTCGACTGCTTCGGCGCCGCTGTTGGCGAAGACCGTCTTCTTCGGAAAGCTGCCGGGCGTCAGCTCGTTCAGCACCTCGGCCAGCCGCACCATCGGTTCGTAGGTGGTGACGAGCGAGCAGGTGTGGAGGAACTTCGCCGTCTGCGTCTCGACGGCGGCGACGACTTCCGGTGGCGCGTGGCCGACGCCGGCGACACCGATGCCACTGGCCATGTCGATGAAGGTGTTGCCGTCGACGTCGACGATGAGCGCGCCGGCCGCCCGCTCGACCACCACGTCGGTGGCCTTGCCGAGCCCCGAGGGCAGCGCCGCCTTGCGCCGCTCGAGCATCGCCGTCGCTCGCGGCCCAGGCACCGGCGTCGTGAGGCGCACGTAGCGCCGGGCCAGCTCGCGTGAGGCCCCGGGCACGTCTTTCGCGGCATCGAGCACGATGAGGGCGCTCGTGTTGTCCGAGACCGGATCCTGCAGGTAGTCCTTGAGCAGGGCGCGCGGTTCGAAGCCGAGCCCGAGCTGCATCGAGACCGTGGGGTCCTTGAGACGGCCGGCCACGACGCCGGCGTAGTAGTCCTCGGCCGACATCTCGTGCTTCACCGCGCCGTAGCCGCGCAGCATGCCGGCGGTGACCTGGCCCGCCAGGTCCCGCCGCCACACCAGTTCCTGACGGGCGGCATAAAGGGCGGTGGCCAGCCCCTGGCCGCGATAGGCCGGATCGACGCCGATGTCGGCGCCGTAGAGCCACGCGCCGTCGGGCTCGTGCGACGTCAGCCAGCCGCCCTGGATGACCTCGCCGAAGGTGTGCGTGATGTGGTCGAAGTCGAAGTGCAGGCGGATGGTGGCGGTGGCGCCGACCACGCGCTCGCCGTCGAGCACCACGAACTGGCCCTCGTCGAAGATCTCGAGGTGCTTGCGGTAGTGCCGCGCCTTGAAGCGCTCTTCGTCGGCCAGGGTGGGGAAGCAGGTGACCTGCAGGGCTTCGAGCTGCTCGGCGTGCTCGGGCCGGGCGTGCATCACGACGAGGCCGGTCTCGAGGCGGCGGGAGTACCAGAACATGGGCGGCATCTTAGCAGCCGGGTCGGGCGCTGAACAGCGGACGCCGCGCCGCCGACCAGCGCCACGCCGCCGCCACGCCGACCGACCGCCGCGACACCAGCGGCACCAGCGCCGCCTGTACCGGGCGCGATGTAGACCGTCGTCTCGCCTTCATGCAGGGCATCGACGAGCGCCCCGAGGCCGGCGCTGGCCAGGCCGAGCACGCCGCCAGCCAGCAGGTAGCTGCCGGCCGGCTCCGGGTTGTCGGAGAAACCGTCGACCAGCGCCACGCCCAGCGCGAAGCCAGGCACGGCGCCGATGACCAAGCCGTTGGCGAGGCCGTCACCGCGACGCGCAATGCGCGCGGTGGTCTCGGCGATGAAGCCGCGAGTGCCGTTCGGGCCTGCTACGACGAGGGTGTCCGGCGACAGACTGCGGACCGCGCCCTCGAGGCGGCGGCCGTCGGTGCCCACCACGCGGACGCGGTCGCCGACGTTGAGCCGCAGCCCCACCTCGCCGAACGAGTGCACGGGCTGCGCCGTGGCGGCGCCAGCGGCGAGCAGTGTGGCGACGAGGGTCACGAAACACAGGTCGCGAGCCAGAACCGCGCTCCTTCGGCGGCCGCGTCGATTCAAGGACCGTTGCCAGGTGTGGCAGCAATTGGCGTGCCTCGGCCAGGGGCGCGTGGCGGCGTTCGGCGGCGACGATGGCCCGGACGGCCTGCGGAAAATGCCCCCCGGTGGCGGTGGCGAATCCGCGGGGCTCTCGACGGCGATGGCAGCGTGACGCGATGGCCGGCTGTGCCCGATGGCAGGGGTTTGGCAGAGACCGTCCACGGAGGCTGCCCTGACCTTCTTCACGCGTCTCATGTTGATCGTGCTGACGATGCTGGTGCCGGCCCCTCGCGCGCGGCCAGCCAGTCTCCGCCTTCGATCACCTCGTCGAGGTCCTGAACACGGGCGATCGGGTGCGGGCGACGGAGTGGACCGGCCGCGTCGTGCAGGGCGAAGTTGCGATGTTGACCCCCGGTACGTGACCCTGAGGCGTGAAGCCGGCGCGACTGAGCGCCTTGCCCGCGCCGACGTGCGCGAGATCTCGATGCGCCGGCGCGACGGGCTGCAGAACGGCGCGGCCATCGGTTTTGCGACGACGGCGCTGCTCACCTGCATCCCCGCGGCCACCGACGACGCCGCCGCGCAGTGCGGGCTGGGCGCCGTGGTCCTCGGCGGACTCGGCGCCGGCGTCGGCATGCTGATCGATGCCGCCATCCGGCGACGCACGGTGGTGTTCCGTGCCGTCGATCGTCCGGTTACGGCCGTAGGCTGGCCGGCCGGGGGCGGGGCCGGCGTGGGCCTGATGGTGCGATGGTGACGGCGGGGGAGGGCGTGATGCGTACGACCTGGATGGCGCTGCTGTCGCTTGTCGGTGTCGCCGCCGCGGCTTCCGCGCAGCCGGTTGATCGGTTCGCCGACCTGGCGCTGCGCGTGAACGTCGGTGACGCCGTCACGGTCGAGGTGCAGTCGGGTGTCCCGGTCACGGGGCGCCTCGTGCGGATCACGGCCGAGCAGATCGCAGTGGCCGGCCCCGACGCGCGTGAGCGCGTTTTCGTCGCCGCTGAGGTTCAGCGGGTGCGACGCCGGGGTGACGGGCTCGGCAATGGCTTCCGCATCGGCGCGTTCATCGGGGGCGCCGCCGGCTGCGCAGTCAGCGGCGTGTTCTCGGGTGAATTCCGCGCCGCCGACTGCATGCAGGGCGCCCTGATCTTCGCGGCCGCGGGCGCCGGTCTCGGGCTCGCCCTCGACGCGATGCACAGCGGCTCAACGACCGTGTTCAGCGCGCCAGGCAAGAGCGCGATGTGGGAACGGCGCACCGCGAGTCGCGTGGCGGTGCGCGCGACCCTGGCCTGGTAGAACGCCCTCAGCCGCGCGCGACGCTCGAGCGGGCCCGGCCGCCCAGCACCTCGACCACCTTGTCGATGTCGTCGTGGTTGCTGAAGACCGACACCGACAGCCGCAGGCGGCTCTCGTTGGCCACCACCGTGGCCGTGATCTTCGCCGCCTGGAGCGCCTTGCTGGTGGCGGCCGCGTCCTTCAGCCCGAACGCCACGATCGGCGTGGCGTTGCCGGCCGGCGTGAGCGGCGTGTAGCCGAGCGGCGGCAGCTCGCGCTGCAGGCGGTCGGTCAGCTGGGTTGCGTGGGCGCGGATCTTGTCGATCCCGAGGCCCTGCACGTAGTCGATGCCTTCCGACACTGCCGCCGCCAGCAGCACCGCGATGCCGCCGGTTTCGTAGCGCGCCGCGCCCGGCATCGGTGCCCAGGTGAGCTCGGCGCGATTGAAGTTCGAGACCTGACGGTGGCCGTAGCGGGTTGTCGGCAGCACCGTGCCCTGGAGGTCTTCCTTCACGTAGAGGAAGCCGAAGCCGCGCTCGCCCATGATCCACTTGTAGGTGCCGGTCGAGGCGAAGTCGATGCCGAGGGCCTTGACGTCCACCGGCACGCAGCCGACCGCCTGGATGATGTCGGCGAAGACGAGCGCGCCGCGCGCGTGAGCGATCGCGCTCACGGCCTTGCAGTCGTGCAGGAAGCCGTTGACGTTCGAGACGAGCGCCAGCGACACCAGCCGCGTGTTCTTGTCGATGGCCTTGTCCATGTCGGCCGGATCGATCTTCCAGTCGCGGTGCTTGACGATGCGCAGCTCGACGCCCTGCTTCTCGAGCTCCTTGTACATGTAGAGGGAGGTCGTGAAGTGCAGCTCGTCGATGACGATGTTGCCCTTCTTCTTCGCCAGATCGAGGCCCATCACGACGATGTTCTCGCCGTCGGAGGTGCTGGACGTGAAGGCGATCTCGCTCGGGGCGGCGTTGATGAGCTGGCCGAAGCGCTTCTTCAGGTCGGCCTGGCGGTCGTTGCCGAAGTCGGCGCGGCCGGGGCCCGGACCGTGCAGGCGGTACTGCAGGCCCTGTTCGATGGCGCGCGCCGCGAACCGGCCCACGGGATGGAGGGCGGCGGCGTTCATGTAGGTCTCGACCGACGCCAGCGGGAACTCGTCCCGCACCGTCGCCGGAAAGATCGCGCCAGGCCGCGTCGCCGCCTGGCCCGCGAACACGCGGCCGCTCGACACGGCCAGGGCACTGGCCCCTGCCAGGAACTCACGACGTCCGATCGCACTCATGGCAACTCCAGTCCGGGTCCTGCCAGCGGGACGGCGCTCGCGTCTCCGGAAAATTCGCCGCTCATCATGGCACGCTCCGGGGCCGGGCGCACGCCGGACTCGCGCCGCCCGGGCGGCCGGTGCGAGAATGCGGCCCGTGGATCTGCACCGCGCCCTCTCCGCCACACTTGCCGCGGTCTACGTCGCCGGGGTCGGCCTGGCGGCCGGCCTGCTGCCGGCGATCTCGGTCAGCGTGCCGCTCGCGATCCTCGTCTGGCTCGTCTGGGATGCCGAGACGGCGGCGCAGTTCACCGGCAATCTCGGGTTCACGCCGATCCGGAGGACCTCGCCGCCGGGCCTGGTCCGGGCCATCGCCTGGATCTTCCTGCTGCTGCCGCTGGCCGGCGTGCTGGTGCGATGGCTGAGGACGCCGTCGTGAACGAGTGTCTGTCGCTCGATGCGAGCACGCTGGCTGCCCGCATCGCGGCCGGCGCGCTGTCGGCGCGCGAGGCCGTCAGTGCCTGTCTCGACCGCATCGCGGCCGTCGACCCGTCGCTCGGCGCCTTCGTGGACGTGCGCGCCGAGGAGGCGCTGCGCGAGGCGCGGGCATTCGACGACGCCGCCCGGCGCCGATCGGCGCGTGACGATGCGGCACGTCCGCTCGGCGGTGTGCCAGTGACGGTCAAGAGCGCCATTGACGTGGCCGGTCTGCGCTGCGAGACCGGCAGCGCATCGCGCCTCGGTGTGCGCGCGAGCGCCGACGCGGTCACCGTCGCGCGGCTGCGCGCCGCGGGCGCCATCGTGCTCGGGACGACCAACGTCGCCGAGATGCTGATGGGCTACGAGACCGTCAACCCGCTCCACGGCACCACCAGCAATCCCTGGGACCTCACGCGCACGCCCGGCGGTTCGAGCGGCGGCGAGTCGGCGGCGATCGCCGCCCGTTGCTCGTTCGCCGGCCTCGGCAGCGACGGGGGCGGGTCGATTCGAGTGCCGGCACACTTCACCGGCATCTGCGGCCTCAAGCCGACCCCGGGCCGCGTGCCGTCGACCGGCCACCAGCCGGCCTGTCTGGGGCCGTTCTCGCTCATTGGCGTGATCGGGCCGCTGGCGCGATCGGTGGCCGACCTGCGCCGGCTGTTCGAGGTGGTGTCCGGCTGGGACGCCGACGACCCGTGCGCGCTGCCGGGGACGGTCGTGCCGATGCCGTTCGCGCCGGCGCGGGAGGTCTGGTGGTTCGACAGCGACGAGCGGGCGCCGACGACCGGCGCGACGCGCGCGGCCGTGGCCACGGCGGTCGGCGCGCTGGCGGCGCAGGGTTACCGTGTCCGCCCGCACCGGCCGAGCATGCTCGCGGACGCAACCGCGCTGTGGGACGTCTTCTTCGGCGATGCCGGCGAGATGCTGCTCACGGCGGCGCTCGGCGAGACGGCGCGCGCGCTGCCGATCCTCGCCGCCATGCACCGCGAGCGCGGCCCGCGCTCGCCGCTGACGGCCGACAGGCTGGCCGAGGCGTGGGCGGCCCGCGACCAACTGCGGGCCCGCTTCATCCACGAGCTGCAGGGGCGGGTGCTCGTCTGCCCGGTGGCGGCGATTCCTGCCTTCCGCCATGGCGAACGGCGATGGACGGTCGACGGCCGTGAGATCGGCTACCTCGACGCGATGATCTACACGCAGTGGTTCAACATCCTGGGAGCGCCCGCCGCGGTCGTGAGCGCCGGCCACTCGCCGGAGGGGCTGCCGATCGGCGTCCAGATCGTGGGGGCGCCGTTCATGGAATCCGCGGTGCTCGATGCCGCTGAAGCGATCGAGCGCGCCGTCGGCGCGCTGCCGGTACCGGCTCTCCGGGCATGAGCGCGCCCACCGCGCTCAGCCGCCGCCTCACCCGCCGGGACCTCATCGTCTACGGGCTGCTGTTCATCGGTCCGCTCGCGCCCGTCGGCGTCTTCGGCGTGCTCGATGCACGCACCAACGGCGCGGTCGCGCTCGTCTACGTGGCCGCCACTCTGGCGATGGCGTTCACGGCCTGGTCGTACGCCCAGATGTCGCGCGTCGTTCCGCACGCCGGATCGGTGTTTGCCTACGCCAGCCGCGGCATCGGACCCACCGCCGGCTTCTTCGCCGGCTGGCTGGCGATGCTCGACTACGTCCTCATCCCGTCGGTGGCCTATCTCTTCTCGGGCATCGCCCTGCACGCGCTCGTGCCGGCGGTGCCGGCCTGGGTCTTCACGGTCGTGGCCTTCGCCGGCACGACCGCGCTGAACCTGGCCGGGGTGCGCGTGGCGGCGCGAGCCGGGCTGGTCGTGCTGGTCGCCGAGCTGATCGTGCTCGCCGTGTTCCTCGCCGCCGGCGTCGTCGTCCTGGCCACGAGCGGCGGCGCGCGCCCGTGGCTGTCGCCGTTCACGAGCCTGGCCGTGCCAGACGCCTCGCTCGTGATGAACGCCGTGTCGGTGGCGGTGCTGTCGTATCTCGGCTTCGACGCCATTGCCTCCTTCGCCGAAGAGAGTGAAGGCGACGCCCGGCACGTCGGCCAGGCCATCGGCATCTGCCTGGCGGTGGCCGGCGTGGCGTTCGTGGCCCAGACCTGGATGGTGGCGGTCCTGAGCGATCAGGTGCCGGACGCCCTGGCGGCCGCGCCTGCCACCCAGGGCACGGCGTTCTACGACGTCACACGAACCGCTGTGGGCGCCTGGCTCGCCGTGGTCCTCGCCGTGACCAAGGCCATCGGCCCGATGTTCGCCGCGATGACCGGGCAGGCCGCGGCGGCGCGCCTGCTCTACGGCATGGCGCGCGATGGCCGTCTGCCGGGCCAGCTCGCCGCGGTGGACCAGGTGCGCGGCGTGCCGCGGACGGCGCTCCTCGTCATCGGCGCGGTGACCCTCGTCGTGAGCGTCTGGGCCGCCCGCCGTCCGGATGGCCTCGGTGTGCTCGTCGCGATCGTGGACGTCGGCGCGCTCTCGGCCTTTCTGCTGCTGCACGTCTCAGTGGTCGGGTTCTTCGTGCTGCGGCGCCGCGCCGCTGCCGGCGCGCGACACACCGTCGTGCCGGCACTCGGCGCGGGCGTGATCGTCTGGGTCCTCGTCGAGGCGTCGGGCTTCGCGCAGCTGGCGGCGGCCGCGTGGCTGGCGGTCGGCATCGGCGTGTGGGTCGTCATGCGGCGGCGGCCGGCGTGACGGCCTTCTCGCTTGAAGGGCCGCGCGGGTTGGCACGAGTGATGCGGTGATAGTCGATGTGACGATACGTCCGAGGTTCGCCTGGTGGCTGACGGTGGCGTGGCTCTCCACCTCCGCCTGCGGGCGTGAGGTCGTACCGGCTGCGCCGCCGGCCGCCGTCCAGGCGGGGCCCCAGCGCGTCGTCGCCTCGGTGACCGGCGCGGTCACCGAGGTGGCGGTGACGCTCGGCGCTTCGAGTGCGGAGGCTGTGAGCGTGGGCGCGCTCTACGACGCACGCGCGGGAGCGCTGGCGTGGGCGGCGGCCGACGGGGCGCCGCCCGGTGCGGCCGAGGCGATGCTGGCGCGGTTGCACGACGCCGCGCGCCATGCGCTCGCCCCTGCTGCCTACCTGACGCCCGCCGTGGTCAGCGCCCTCGACGGATCCGCGGGCGATGCCACCAGGCGTGATGTCGCCCTGACGCTGGCAGTGCTGCGTTACATGGGCCACCTGCATCTCGGCCGGATCGATCCGCGCAGCCTCGGCCGGCGTTTCCAGGTGCGGCCCGAGCCGCACGACTTTCCGCAACTGCTGGCCAGGGCGCTGGCCGACGGACGTGTGGTCGAGGTCATCGACGCCCTGGCGCCACCGTTTGCCGTCTACGGTCAGCTCGTGGACGCCCTCGCACGCTATCGCGCGCTGGCGGCGCTGGCGCTCCCGGCGGTGCCCTCGGCCGTGGAGGCCGTTCGCGCCGGTGACCGCTATCCGGGCGTCCCGGCCCTGGCGCGTCGGCTGGTGGCGTTCGGCGATCTCGACTCGGCGGCTGCGTGGTCCGCCGGCAGCACCCTCTATGACGCGGCCCTGAGCACGGCGGTGGTCCGCTTCCAGACCCGCCACGGCCTCACGCCAGACGGCGTCGTCGGCCGGCGGACGCTGGCGGCCTTGCAGGTGCCGCTGTCGGCGCGGGTCGCGCAGATCGAGTTCGCGCTCGAGCGCCTGCGGTGGCTGCCCGATCTGGGCGACCGGCGCCTGGTGCTCGTGAACATCCCGATGTTCCGGCTGTGGGCGTGGGAAGCCGGACAGCTCGTTGCGCCGCCCGTCGTGTCGATGGAGGTCATCGTCGGCCGGGCGATGCGGAGCGAGACGCCGGTGTTCGTCGAGCAGATGGAAGAGGTCGTCTTCTGGCCGTACTGGAACGTGCCGCGGTCGATCGTGCTCGGGGAAGTGCTGCCGGCGGTGGACCGCGACCCCGGCTACCTGGCGCGCCAGCAGATGGAGATCGTGCGGGGATGGGGCGACGACGCCCCGGCGGTCGCGCCGGACGCGGCGGCGCTGACAGACCTCGCGGCCGGCCGGCTGCGCCTGCGGCAGCGGCCGGGGCCCCACAATTCGCTCGGCCTGGTGAAGTTCATGTTCCCCAACAACGACAGTATCTACATGCACGACACGCCGGCGCCGCTGCTCTTTGCGCGTGAACGTCGCGACTTCAGCCACGGCTGCATCCGGGTCCAGGACCCGACGGCGCTGGCGGCGTGGGTGCTGGCCGGGAGAGCCGGCTGGACGAAGCCGGTCATCGAGGCGGCGATGGCCAGGAGCACGTCGCGCTCGGTGCCCGTGGCCGCACCGATCGATGTCGTGCTGTTCTACTCGACCGCCGCCGTCAGCCCCGACGACGGCGCGCTCCACTTCGCGAACGACATCTACGGGCACGACGCCACGCTGGCGCGTGCGCTCACGCGCGCGCGGTAGCCGGGCGCGCGGAGCGCGGTGTTACCAGCGCCGGACGCGGCCGGTGTCGATGTGTACGAAGTTCGACGCGGGGTAGTAGCCGACGCCGCCGCCCTGCACGTCGAGGGCGGCCGCACGCAAAGTCGCCAGCGGCACACCGGCCACCCGGACATCGATCGCCTGACCGACCATGTGGAGGCTGCGCGCGGCGACACCGCCGCTGCGCTCGCGCAGCGCGGCATTGGTGTGCGGCGAGCGGTAGCCGGAGATGACCTCGAACGCGTGGCGGGTATCGAGACGCCGCGCGATCTGGTGGAGAAGATCGATCAGGCCCGGATCGATGGGATGGATGTCGCCGGTGCGGAAGTCGCGGAGCAGCCGGTTCACCGCGCTCAGTGCCTCGGGTAGGTAGCGCTCGCCCTCGGCGTACTCGATGGTGAGTGCCTCGCCTGTGTGGAGGTGCCGGAAGCCGATCGCGCGCGGCACCGCGGCGTGGGCCCGCGCCGGGCGGAACGCCAGGGCGCCGCCGGCAATCACGAAAGACTTGAGGAAACGTCGGCGGTTCTGGCGCGGGAACGACAAGGTTCCCAGTCTGCCACGGCATCCGCCGCACCGGCAACGCCGCCGGATCCCCGCACCTCACGGCTGGGCCGGGGCCTCTCTCCCTCAGGTCCCGCGATTGCCGGGCCACCAGCTCGGGCGATTCTCGCGCAGCCAGTGAACGCCCCAGGCGCCGATCGACGCGCCAGCGATGGCCCCGAAGAAGGCCATGACGACTACTTGCGTATCGAGTTCCATACCGCTCTCCTTGTGGGCGACGGGGGACGTCCGGTGGCCGTCTGGCCAAGCGCCGCCACCACGTCAGGTGGGAGCAAGCCTCGCGCCAGCGGCAATGGCACACAGGGTGGACCGCGTGAGCCGTCGTTCCCCCGGAGTGGTGATGAACTCGCAGTCGCGCGAAGAATCCGGCGGGCACGTGGCCTCGGCCCGCGCAGTCCGCCCCGTTCATTCGCCACCGCAGACGTTCCGCGGCTGTGGCACGGGACGTGGATAGGACCGCCGGGGGGCCGCATGATTCGTGACCGAAAATGGATGGCAGCACTGGTGGTGACAGGCGTCTTTCTGGCGGCGGACGGCCAGGCACAGACGCAGAGCCGCTGCGCCGATTGTCACTTCGCCAATCCGGGCTCGGTGTCGCCCGGTCACTTGTCGGAGTGGGATCTCTCGAGCCACGGCCGCCAGAACGTGGGCTGCGAAACCTGCCACGGCGGCGATCCGCGATCCTTCGAGCCGTTCGTCGCCCACCAGGGCATCCTGGCGCGCACGAATCCGGCCAGTCCCGTGCATCCAACCAATCTGCCGAAGACCTGCGGTGCGTGTCACACGGGCCCGTTCCTGGCGTTCCAGCGCAGCAAGCACTACGAGCTGCTGCGGGCGGGCGACAGGAGCGCTCCGACCTGCGCGACCTGCCACGGCGAGGCCGCCGCGTTCCGGCTGTCGCCGAAAGCCCTCGAAGCGCAGTGCGCGTCCTGTCACGGTGCCGGCAAGATCGCCCCGCGTCCCGAGTACGCGGCGCAGGCGCGCATGGCCGATGAAGGCCTGCGCGAGGCGCGCGCGCTGCTCAAGGACGCGCGCAACGCCATCGGGCGGGTGAAGGACACGGCGCGACGGGCGTCGCTCGAGCAGGCCGCGCAGCAGGCCGAAGTGCCGATCATCGAAGCCACGCAGGCCGGCCATCAGTTCGTCTTCGACCAGCTCGCGGAGCGGCTGAACACCGCGCGCGCCCGTCTGGCCGCGCTCTTCGAGCGCCTCGCCAACCCCGACGTGCCATAGCATGCCGCCGACGCCGGGACGCTGACGGCCGGGCCGTTCCCGCTCGACCGCCTTCGCGCATGCGGCGATGGCGGGTCGTTCAGGCGCGGGTCAGACCGGCACGCTGGCCGGGGCGGTTTCCGTGCGGCGGCGGTCGGTCACCTTCGGGTGCACCGCCATCACCGGACAGCCGGCGCGGCGGATGACGTCATTGGTCGTCGAGCCGAAGGCCATCAGGTCGATGGCGCCGCGGCCGCGCACGCCCATCACGACGACGTCGGCCCGGCCTTCCTGTGCCGCTTCGAGGATGCACTGGCTGGGCTTCCCGAAGGCGACGTGCTCCTTGATATGGCACCACTCGCGCACCTCCGGCGACACCGCGGCGGCCAGCGTCTCCCGGGCGTGCGTCTCACCCAGCCGGCGATACTCGCCGGTGTCGAGCGCGCCGAACTCGCCCGAGGCCGGCACCGGCTCGACGACGTAGAGCAGCGTGACCTGGCCGTCGGTCTCCCGCGCCAGTGACAGGGCGAAGGTCAAGGCGTCGGCCGATGCGGCCGAACCATCGACCGGGCACAGAATCCGCGAGAAGAGCACGCTCGTCTCCGGATGCGCCGCCGGCGGCACGACCATCACCGGGCAGGGCGCGCGCCGCACCACTTTCTCGGCGACCGACCCGAGCAGCAGGTGCTCGACGCCGCCCCGGCCATGCGTGCCGATGACGAGCAGGTCGGCCTCCTGCTCCTCGGCCGCTGCCAGGATCTCCCGTGCGGCGTGGCCGCCTCGGATCGCCGTCTCGGTGACGACGCCCGTGGCGCGGGCGCGGTCGCGGGCAGCCGCCAGGTCGAGCTGCGCCTGCTCGCGCTGCTCCTCGAACAGCCGCACGTCGACGGGGATCTCGCCGTAGGGCGCCATGATCGGCATCGGCGGATCGATGTGCAGCAGGTGCAGCGTGGCGTCGAAGTGGCCGGCCAGGGCCGTGGCGTAGACCTCGGCCTTGGTCGAGACCTCTGAGAAATCGGTCGGACAGAGGATGCGAGAAAGGCTCAACATGCGCCGACCTCCTGTGTGCCCACGACTCTGGGGCCACCTCGTACCGAGCAACGGCCGTGCCGGGTGCCGCGCCGGCCATTCTCCGGCCCGGCGCGTGTCACTCGACGGCCGCGGGTAGTTGTCCGCGTGGGGATGCGGATTCCTCCGCACGGCGGTGGCAATCCACCCGCCAGCGGTCTAGGCCGGTTTGTCGTCGCCCGTCGTACGTCCGTGCTTGTCGAGACCGAACTTCTCGAGCCGATAGCGGATCTGATCGCGGTTCATGCCGAGCAGCTGCGCCGCGTGCGTCTGGTTGCCGTGGGCCCGCTGCAGCGCCTGCGCCACGAGATCCCGCTCCAGCACTTCGAGGTTCACGCCGTCGGCCGGGAGCGTGAAGCCCGAGGTGATGGGCGTGGCGGCGGCCAGCATCGAGAAGTGCTCCGGGCCGAGCACTTCGCTCTCGGTGAGCAGCATGGCGCGTTCGACGGCGTTGCGCAGCTCGCGGACGTTGCCTGGCCAATGGTAGGCATCGAGCGCCTTGAGCGCCGCCGGCGTCACGCTCTTCACGTTCTTCCTGAACTCGCCGTTGAAGAGCCGCACGAAGTGGTCGACCAGCAGCGCCACGTCGCCGGTCCGCTCGCGCAGCGGCGGCAGCGTGATCGGCATGACGCCCAGGCGGTAGTAGAGGTCCTCGCGGAACTTGCCGTCACGCACCGACTGCGTGAGGTTGCGGTGGGTGGCGGCGATGACGCGCACGTCGACCTTGAGATCGTTGAGCCCGCCGACGCGCTTGAACGTCTTCTCCTCGAGGAACCGCAGCAGCTTGGCCTGCAGCGCCGGACTCATCTCGCCGATTTCGTCGAGGAAGATGGTGCCGCCGGAGGCCGTCTCGAACAGGCCGCGCTTCTGCATCCGGGCATCGGTGAACGCGCCGCGCTCGTGTCCGAAGAGCTCGCTCTCGAGGAGATGCTCGGGCAGCGCCGAGCAGGTGATGTTCAGGAACGGCCGCGCGGCCCGGTCGCTGTTGTAGTGAATGGCCTTGGCCGCCAGATCCTTGCCGGTGCCGGTTTCACCCTGCAGCAGCACGGTCGAGGCCGGACTGGCGGCCACCTTGGCCATGACGGCCTTGACGGCGGCGATGGCGGGCGAGCCGCCGATGACACGATCGAAAGCGTGCGGCTCGCGTTCGCGCGCCCGCAGCGCCTTCACCTCGCGGCGCAGCTGACTGGTCTCGAGCGCCTTGCCGATCGAAATCAGGAGCTGTTCGAACTCGAAGGGCTTCTTCGCGTAGTCGTAGGCGCCCTGCTTGATGGCTTCGACCGCCGTCTGGATGGTGGCGAAGGCGGTCAGCAGGATCACCGGCACGGTCGGCTGCAGTTCCTTCAGTTGGCGCAGTACCTGCAAGCCATCGGTGTCGGGGAGCTTGAAATCGAGCAAGACCAGGTCGATGGTGTCCCCGAAGGCCGCCACGGCCTCGGCACCGGACCCGGCTTCGACCACGTCGAAGCCGTTCGCCATCAGCTGCTCGCGGAGCGTCCAGCGAATCAGCTGTTCGTCGTCGACCACCAGGATGGTTGCGGCAGGCATCCGGGGCAGTATAGCGGTCTGCCCGCTGCCGCCGACGGGGAGGTAGACTTCCGGGCGCCGTGCTCTCCCGAAGGGCTGATTCGTGACCGACCGCACCCCTGACCGCGACGAAGAGGATCTGGACCAGACGCTGGCCCTTTACAAGGCCGTGGTCGAGACCATCGTCGACGGCATCGTCGTCATCAGTGCCGGTGGGCGCATGGCGTGGTCGAACCGCGCCGCGCAGAGGATGTTTGGCTACGCCGCCAGCGAACTCGTGGGCCGCAACGTCTCGATGCTGATGCCACCGCACGATTCGAGTCACCACGACGGCTATCTGAGCCGCTATCTGGAGACGGGTGAGCGCCGCATCATCGGCATCGGACGCGAGGTGCGGGGACGGCGCAAGGACGGCAGCGATTTTCCGCTCTACCTGGCGGTCGGCGAGACGACCGTCGACGGCGAGCGCAAGTTCACCGGGATTCTGCGTGACCTGTCGGAGCAGAAGGGCCTGGAGCGGCTGCTGCAGGAACGCCAGATCCTGGCGCGCATCGGCGAACTGACGGCCATCGTGGCGCACGAGGTGCGCAATCCGCTGGCGGCGATCCGCGGCGTGGTGGAGGTGATCCAGACGCGCTTTCCGCCTGAATCGGCCGACCGCAAGGTGCTCGGTGACCTGCTGGCCCGCGTCGGCTCTCTGGATGAGCTGGTCGGCGATCTGCTGGTCTACGCCCGGCCGGCGCCGCCCACCTTCGGCAGGACGTCCGTGCTGGCGCTGGTGCGCGAGACGACCGCCCTGCTCGACAACGCTCCCTCCTCCTCGCCCCTGCACTTCGAGGTCAGCGGCGACGAGTCCGACCTGTGGCTCGACGCCGCCCAGATGAGCCGCGCCGTGCTCAATCTGGTGACCAACGCCGCGCAGGCGATGCGCCATCAGGGCGTGGTGCGCGTGACCGGCCAGCAGGCGGGTGACCGCTATCAGTTGCGGATCATCGATGGCGGCCCCGGGATGTCCGATGACGTCCGGGCCCGGTGCCTCGAGCCGTTCTTCACGACCAAGACCCGCGGCACCGGCCTCGGCCTGTCGATTGCCCGGCGCATCGTGGAGGAGCACGGCGGCCGCTTCACCATCGCCAGCCGGCTCGGGACCGGAACGGAAGTGACGATCGACCTGCCGACCGCGGCGCGTGAAAGCGCCTGACCGGCCTGCGAAGTTTTTCCCGGCGACGGCGTGGCGCTCGACCTCTGCCCTGGAGATCGCTGGCCGGCGCGGCTACCGCCGTGGTACGCGTTTCGCACTCCTCCCTGCGAATCGTGGGGTGGAGGACAACATGGCGCACGCAATCACCAAAAAGAACGACATCGAGACGCTGGTCGTCGTCGTACGGCGGGAGTTCGAGGAGATGCCCGGGCTGGTGCTGACCGCCGATCAGGCGCGGCGGCTATGGGCGATCGAGCCACGCATGTGCAGCGTCGTGCTGGACCGGCTGGTCGGAGCGGGTTACCTGCATCAGACCCCGTCCGGACACTACGTGAAGCCCTCGGCGGCCTGAAGGCCGCCTGGCGGCTGCGGCGATCCGGCGCCGCCAGGGCGGAGCCTCAGGAGACCGGCCGCGCCATCAGCAGTCCCACCACCAGCGCCACGCCCGCGGCAATGGCCCAGCCGAGCAGGCTCAAGGCGATGGCGCGTCCCGTGCTCGTGAAATCGAAGGCCTGACGGATGGCGATGACCATCGCCAGGACCATCCAGACCGACGTCAGGGGCAGCACGAACCAGCGCGTGTCGCCGAAAATCTCGAAGGCGCGGAAGATGCCCGGCGCCGCCGCGAACCCGAGCGTGCGCAGCACCTCGCCGAGGTCGACCGAGGTGGTCGGTTCCGGCAGGATCTTCGCGCCGATCAGGTAGATCAGCGAGGCCCAGGCGGCCCACGCCACCACCGACCCCAGGGCGGCGACCGCGACCACCGTCGCCGCGCCATCGCCGATTCCGCCGAAGCCGATGCCGGCACCCACCGCGGCCGCGAGCACCACGAGGAGGGCCTGGCCGGTGGCGTGCCGATCGGCCTCCACCTCTTCGAACACCTTCGGGTCGAGCGCCAGCGCGCCCAGCAGGCGGCGAAGGAACGTCGTCATGGCAGTGCCTCCAGCCCGAGAGTACTGCAGACGCCGTGCCGCCCGCTGCGGCCAGGGCGAATCAGCGGTCCACCGGGCACGACACCTGTGCGTGCTGCCGGGGCCTCAGGCAGCTCACCAGACGAACAGCAAACCCGCCAGCACGGCGCACACCGCGGCCAGCGCGGCGCCCGTCACGGCGCGGAACACGCCGCGGCCGATGACGACGGCCACGAAGAACTTCAGCACGGTATTGGCGAGAATGCCAATCGCGATGGCGCGCGCCGCGTCGTCGAGGCCGGTCCGCGGGCTGACCCCGCGGGCCATGGTGACCGTGAGGGCGTCGACGTCGGTCACACCGAGGGCGGCGGCCGAGGAGAACAGGCCGGCCTGACCGAACCACGCCTGCGCCGCATCCACCCCGTAGAGCACGATCTGGAAGAGCGCCGCCATCTGCAGCGCGGCGCCGATGCGCAGCGGGTTCTCGGTCGGGGCGCTGGGCTGGTGACCGGCCGGTGTGCGCCAGACGCCCCAGGTGGTCAGCAGGGCCAGCACCAGCAGCGGCGGCACCAGCCACGTCAGGAGGGCTCCGGCCAGGGGCCAGTTCAGGAGTGCCGTGGCCGCCAGCACGCGCGGGAAGAGTACGAGATTGGCCGCCAGCGCACCTGCGACGAGCGCACGTCCGGGCGCCAGGCCGTCGCGGCTGGCCCGTGCGAACGTGACGGTGACGTTGGTCGACGAGACGAGACCGCCGAGCGCTCCCGCCACCCACAGCCCGTGGCGAGCGCCCACGGCCTTGCGCGCGATGTGTCCGGTGAAGCTCAGGCCGCTGAAGAACAGCACGAGTGCCCACAGTTCCTGCGGGCGGAATCCCGGCGCGGGCCCGAACGGACCGGCCGGCAGCAGCGGGAGCACGACCAGCGCCATGGCCGCGAAGCGGAGGCCGGCACGCAGATCGTCGCCGGCCAGGCGCGCCGCGAACGCATGGAGGCCCGACTTCTCGACGAGCAGCAGACCCGTGAAGGCCGCCAGGCCACTCGCGAGGCGCAACTGCCCGGAGCCGGCCAGGATGCCGGCGCCGAGGACCACGAACGCGGCCACCTCGGTCGTGCCGTCGATGTCGCTGCGGCTGGCCGAGACGTAGGCCGCCACGACCAGCGCCGCCGCGCCGCCAGCGAGCATGACCGCGAGGCCAGGGGCACTGGCCGCCAGGATGCCGGCGATCCCGCCAACGAGGCCGAGCAGGGTGAACGTCCGCAGGCCGGCAAAATGCGCCGCCGGGCCGTCGGCGTGACCGGACCATTGACGTTCGAGCCCGATGACCGCCCCGGCCAGCACTGCGATCGCGAGGCCCGGCGCGTGGTCGAGTGCGGTCACGTCAGCGGCGTTCCCTTCAGGTCGTAGCGCTCGCTGATGACGCCGACGATGGCGCCGGCGGCATCCGGCGCCCGCCCGGACAGCCAGGCACGCTCCACCTCACGCACCGCGTGGGCGAGCGCGTCGTCGCGGAAGACGTCCGACAGCCAGCGCGACAGGTCGTGATGGCGCAGGTGATGCCGCAGGGCGCTCGGCGGCAACTGCCGGAGAATGGCGGCGAGGCCGGCGAGTGAGGCCGCGGCCGGCACGCCCGCGGCCTGGCTGAAGACGAACTGCTGCGATCGCGGCACCGGCAGATCGGCGTACTTGTGGCGATGCCGGACGTGGGCCGTCAGTCGTGGTGCGACCTTGAAGCGGATGAGCTCACCGCCGGCCTCGTCCGCGTTCGGCAGCAGCACCGCCTCGGAGACGCTGAGCGAGGCGAGAACCTCGGCCAGCCGCGTCGCGTCCACCGGGGCCAGACGGGCGAGCGCGGCGGCCTCGCGCGGGTCCGAGTGCCGCGTGGCGATGACGATGCCGATATGCCGCATCACGGCCTTGTCGAGGTCGGCCGGCCGGTAGGTGACGAGCGTGTAGCCGCCGTGGGCCAGGTCGTTGATCACCTCGGTGTCGACGTCGCGCAGGAAGTAGTGCGCCTCGTCAACGACGATGCGGTGCGGCAGCCCGCGCAGCCGTCGGAGCCGCGCCAGCGCCGGAAGGATCGCCCGCATGCTGTCGATCTTCTGCGTGTGCGGGACGTGCGAGAGGTCGACGATCAGGCCGCCGTCGGGGAAGCGGAAGCCCCGTTCGAGTTCGCCGGGTCCCGGCGCGTGGTCCTCGCCGACGACGCGGACACCCGGCAGGGCCTCGAGCGTGCGGTAGTCGCCTTCGGGATCGACGACCGCCACGGCGTAGCGGGCGAGCATCAGCTGTTCGCTCAACAGGCCGGCTACCCATGACTTCCCGGAGCGCGGGTCGCCGCTCACGAGGACGTTGCGGTCGCGGACGGCGAGGGTCAGCGGCTGGTCGTCGACGTGGCCGATGAGCAGCTTGCGCCGCCCGCGGGTGGCCGGGAGGTCGCGCTCGGCCTGTACGGGCGCGCAGGAACGCCGCGACGTCGGCCGGCCCGCGGCCTTCGATCACGAGATCCGCCGCGCGCGCGAGCGCCGCCGAGCCCCAGCGGACGGCGACCCCGACTTCCGCGGCTTCGAGCAGCGCATGGTCGTTCTCGGCATCGCCGATCGCCAGCGTGTTGTGGGCCGAGAGACGCATGGTCGCCAGCGCCTCGCGCAGCCCGGTCGCCTTGCTCACGGCCTGGGGCAACACCATCAGACGCGAGCGGTTGAACGCGAGCGTCAACGGCAACTCCATCGCGCGGATCACCTCGAGGACGGTGCTGGCCATGTCGGCCGCCATCTCGATGACGCACTCGCCCTCGGTGATCGCGACGCCGCGCTCCCGCAGTGCCTCGCTGAACGCCGCTGGCGGCGGCGCGTGGAGGCGCATCGAGCGGCCGCTGGCGGGGAAGGCGACGACGGCGCCGTTCTCGCCGACGATGGCGTCCGCGAGGTCGAGGTCGCCGGCCACCTTCCGCAGGTCGGCGAGCTGACGGCCCGTCACGATCACGATCGCCACGCCGGCCGCCCGCGTCGCCTCGAGCGCCTCCCGGACGTCGGTGGACAGACCTCCCCCCTCGGAGAGCGTGCCGTCGTAGTCCACCGCGAGTACGCCGTAGCGCATGCTGACCTCCGGGGTCGGTGTACGTCGAGTCGAACTGCCACTGTAGCAGCGGCGCGGAGTCGGCGGCCTGGAAGTGAGCCGCGACGCGGCAGCGGGACGCGGCGGTGATGAACGGGAGTAACATGACCGGCTGGAGGAGAACTGTGATGCGATCCGCGGCTTTCATGTTCGTCTACGCACTGATGCTCGGGACCGTGCCGGTGGCGGCGCAGACGGCTCCGGCCCAGAACGTCATCGCCGCCGTCCGCGCCGAGATTGCCAAGGGCGACTTCGCCGCCGGCGAGCGGGTGCTGGCGGCCTACCGCAAGGACAAGGGCACGACGCCGGAAGCCCTCGAAGCGATGTCGTGGCTGGGCCGCGGCGCGCTGGCCGCCAAGCAGCTCGACAAGGCCAACGCCTACGCCGAGCAGACCTACGACCTGGCCGTGGCGGCGCTCAAGACGCGGAAGATGGACGATGAGCCGCGCCTGCCGATCGCCATTGGCGCGGCCATCGAAGTGCGGGCCAACGTGGCGGCCGAGCAGGGCGCCCGGGCCGACGCCGTCTACTTCCTGACCGAGGAACTGGCCACCTACAAGGCCACCTCGATCCGCACCCGGATCCAGAAGAACATCAACCTGCTCTCGCTCGAGGGCAAGACGGCGCCGGAGCTCGAACTGCGCGAAGCCCTGGGCGGCGCGCGTCCGCTCGCCCTCTCTTCCCTCAAAGGCAAACCGGTCGTGGTGTTCTTCTGGGCGCACTGGTGCCCCGACTGCAAGGCCATGGGGCCGGTGCTCGACGAGATGCGCCAGCGCTACGCCGCGCAGGGGCTCACCATCGTCTCGCCGACGCAGCGCTACGGCTACGTGGCGGCGCGCAAGTCGGCGCCACCGGCCGAGGAGATGGCCTACATCGCCAAGATCCGCGATGAGGTCTACCCGTGGATGAAGAACGAGACGGTGCCGGTCAGCGAGGAGAACTTCAAGGCCTACGGTGCCAGCACCACGCCGACCGTGGTGATCGTCGACCGCAACGGCGTCGTGCGCCTCTACCACCCTGGTCAGATGAAGCTCGAGGAGTTCGCGCCGCTCGTGAAGGCGGCCGTCGAGAGCAAGGCCGGCAGCGCCGACCTCGTCCGCCGCTAGCGGCTCAGCGGCGGCGCCGCTTGAAGGCGAGCCCGGACCAGGTGGCGTCGACGCTGCAGACCTTGAAGTCCACGAAGCCGGCCATCAGGCCGGCCTCGCGCACGTCGTTGCCGTTGATGCGCGCCGCCTGCCGCGACACGCCTTTCGGCCAGGCGAGCCAGACGACCTGCGTGGTGACGAGCGTCGACAGGCGCGCGAGTGCCGAGTCGAGCTGAGCGCGCGAGGTGACGAACCACACGAAGCGGTCCGCCGTAGTGGTCGCCCCGGCCGTCAGGCGCGCGCCCGTTGGCAGCGCGCCGAGCAGCGTGGCGAACCCGTCAGGCGCCCCCACCACCGCGACCCGCTCGCCGGCGGCCAGTCCGAGTTTCTGCGCCAGTGTGCGGGCCGCGAACAGCCGATCTGGCGGCACGATCGGCGTGCCCCGGACGGCCTTGAGGGCGCGGGGCAGTGCCGACCCGATCCGGCCCCAGGTGGCGTAGACGGCATCCGGCAACAGCGCCCGCATCCGTGCGACGGCCTCGGGATCGCCGCCGGCAAAGACCAGCGGCCGATGCCTGGTGGCCGGACTCGAGGCCAGCGCCACGCCCACCTCGCGCCCGTGCGAGGGGCGGCGTGAGAGATCGACCACAAAGCAATCGGGCGCCCCGGCACGCAGCGCTCGCATGAGCGGCGTGCCGGTGACGCCCGGAAGATAGACGACGTCGTGCCCCAGGGCTGCGAGCGCGACGACACGCTCACGCGCGTCGTCGGCGTCCCAGTGCACCAGGTGGACGCGCATCGCGTCCGCTCAGGACAGCGTGGTCTTCAGCGTGATCTCGGTCGCGGCCAGGGCGCGCGAGATGATGCAGCCGGACTTGGCCTGCTCGGCGTGGGACTGGAACGTGGCGGCGTCGACGCCCGGCACTTTGGCCGTGCAATCGAGGTCGATGCGGGTGATCCTGAAGCCGCCGTCGTCCTTGCCGAGGTGCACGCTCGCCGTCGTGGCCACCGAGGTGGCCGGAAAACCGGCCTTGGCCAGCGCGTTGGCCAGCGCCATCGAGAAGCAGGCGGCATTGGCCGCGCCCAGCAGCTCTTCCGGGTTCGCCCCGGTCTCGTCACCGAACCGTGTGGCAAACGAGTAGGCGCCTTCGAACGCGCCGCTGCCCAGGGCTACCTTCCCGGTGCCCTCCATCAGATCGCCCTTCCACTCCGCTGTCGCCGTGCGTGCCATTGCTGCTCCCTTGATGCGTGCGCCAGTACACGAAAGCCGCGTGGCGCGTCCAAAGGGTTAGCGTAGCACGCGGCCAGTGCCGCGGCGGGGCGTGGCTAGCGGCGCGGCGCGGCCGGCAGGTCGCGGATGATGAAGAGCTTCTCGCCGGGCTTGATGAAGCCGAGGTCGCGGCGGGCGAGTTCCTCGATCGTGGCGGCGTCTTCGCGGTAGCGGCGGGCCTGCTCGACCATCCGCAGGTTCTCGCGTCGTGCCGCCTCGAGGTCGAGCGCGACGGCGGTCTCCACCTCCTGCGCCCGCTTCAGCGCCAGCAGGCCCTTCTCGCCCATGACGGCGTCGATCAGCACGACGATCGTGATGATGACGAGCGCCACCCGGAGCAGACGACGACCGCGCGGAGTGATCTCCGGCTTCGGTGTGTCGTGCTGGACTCGTGTGTCGGTCATGGCCGATGTCAGAATAGCGGCTCGTGCCGCGAAGTACAAGGGCTTTGTACTGCGCCAGCCGCAAAAGTACAAGAATTATTTCGAGAGTACAAGTGGAAAACGATTCGCGCCCCTGCCTCATCCTTACCACCTGGCCGGCCGACCGCTCCGTGGCGCCGCTGGCGCAGGCGATCGTCGAGGCCCGGCTGGCGGCCTGCGTGCACGTGGCCGCGGCCGGCCGCTCGGTGTATCGCTGGGAGGGCGCGGTCGAGAGCGCCGACGAGCACCAGGTCGTCTTCAAGACGACCCGGGCCCGGGTGGCGGCCCTCGAGGCCCGCGTGCGGGCGGCGCATCCGTATGCGCTGCCGGAATGGCTGGTGGTGGAGGTGAGCGGCGGCGACGACTATCTGGCCTGGATCGCCGACAGCGTCGCCGCTCCCGAGAGCCCGGACCCCGGCTAGCCGAGCGCCTGGGCGACGACGTCGGCTAGCCGAGCGCCTGGGCGACGACGTCGGCTAGCCGAGCGCCTGGGCGAGGTCTTCGATGAGGTCGTCGATGTCCTCGATGCCCACCGAGACGCGCAGCAGCCCGCCGGTAATGCCGAGCTTGGCCCGGCGCTCTTCCGGCACCGAGGCGTGTGTCATGATCGCCGGGTGCGAGATGAGCGTCTCCACGCCACCGAGGCTTTCGGCGAGCGCCATCAGCCGCACGCGGCCGAGCACCTCGCGCGACCGCTCGAGTGAGCCGACGTCGAACGAGATCAGGCCGCCGAACCCCTTCATCTGGCGACTGGCCAGGGCGTG
The DNA here is from genome assembly GCA_963807405.1 of uncultured Acidobacteriota bacterium. Lineage (GTDB taxonomy): Bacteria > Acidobacteriota > Vicinamibacteria > Vicinamibacterales > UBA2999 > CADEFD01. The sequence continues at coordinate 632,323 of CAWEBU010000006.1, forward strand.
GTGCGGGTGCGAGGGCAGCCCGGGATAGATCGTCCGCTCGACGCGCGGATGCGCGGCGAGATACTCGGCCAGCTGCATCGAATTCGCGTTGGTGCGCTCCATCCGGATCGGCAGCGTCTTGGTGCCACGCAGCACCAGCCACGAGTCCATCGGGCCGAGGATGGCGCCGGCGGCGTTCTGCACGAAGCGCATCCATTCCACGTCGTCGTCGTGCTTCAGGATGACGATGCCGCCGACCGAGTCGCTGTGGCCGTTGAGGAACTTGGTGGTGCTGTGCAGCACGATGTCGGCGCCGAGTTCGAGCGGCCGCTGCACGTAGGGACTGGCGAAGGTGTTGTCGACGACCACCCGCACGTCGTGGCGGTGGGCGATCTCGCTGACCGCGGCGATGTCGGTCACCGACAGCATCGGGTTGGTCGGCGTTTCGATGAACAGGTACTTGGTCTTCGGCGTGAACGCCGGAGCGATGGCGTCGAGGTCCGAGGTGTCGACGTAGGTGAAGTCGAGACCGAACTTGCGCCGCACCTTCTCGAACAGGCGGAAGGTGCCGCCGTAGGTGTTGTCGCTGACGACGACGTGGTCGCCTGACTGCAGGCGGGTCAATACCGTGTCGATGGCGGCCATGCCCGAGGCGAAGGCAAAGGCCGCGCTGCCGCCCTCGATCGCGGCGACGTTGGCCTCGAGGGTCATGCGGGTCGGGTTCTGCGTGCGCCCGTACTCGAAGCCCTTGTGCTGGCCGAGCCCTTCCTGGACGTAGGTCGACGTCTGGTAGATCGGGGTGATGATGGCGCCCGTGGTCGGGTCCGGTTCCTGGCCGGCGTGCACACAGACGGTAGCGAAGCGAGCGGAGTCGGTAAGTTTCACAACCTCAAGACGTTACTCTGTTATCATTCCGCGTGGCAATCGGCTGCGCGGCGCATTCGAGCGGCCGCACTGCCCGCTGATGCCCGACCGCACCCCACGACCGCTCCTGCCGGGTCCGGCCCTCGCGCCCACCGCGCGAGCGCGCGACTGGCTGCGCCGTTCGATGCCCGGCCGCATCCTCACGGCCGGTGTCGTCCTCAAGGTCATCGACCTGGCGGCCACTGCGGTCTTCGGCGAGCCGCGGCCCGGGTGGGTCGAACTCGTCGACACCGTCGGCACGCTGGCCATCGTCCTGACCCTCGCCTATGTGCTGACGCGTGGCCTCGGCTGGATGCGCCGCCGCCTGCTGTGGCGTGTGCGCCGCAAGCTCATCCTGTCCTACGTCTTCGTCGGCCTCGTGCCCAGCCTGCTCATCGTCACGTTCTTCGTCCTGACGGGACTGCTCCTCATCCGCAACGTCGCCGGCTACATGGTGCAGACCCGCCTCGAGGCGCAGACCACGCAGGCGCGGTTCCTCGCGCAGACGGTGCTCCTCGATGTGCAGCGCGCCACCTCCGCGGCGGCCGTCCGCGACACCCTCGAGCGTCAGCAGGCCAACGCCGCGGCACGTTATCCGTTCCTGTCGATCGCGATCGTGCCGGTCGCTGGCGTCACCTGTGCGGCAGGCGTCCCGGCCACCGACAGCGGACGGACCCCGCAGCTGCCGGCCGCGGCCGGGCCGTGGGCGCACCTGCCGGCGCCGACGTCGCTGCCGTCCTGGATCTCGACCTGTCAGGGCGTGGCGGAGCTCACCGCCTACGACGCGGCCGAGCCGGCGCGCCGGGCCGGCGGGGAAGCCGACCTCCGGCTGGTGGCGCGCGCCGTGGCGCTGCCGGCCACGGCGGCGCCGACCTGGGCGGTGGTGCTCGACCTGCCGGTGTCGGCGGTGGTCGAGCGGCGGATCCTCGACGAGACCGGTATCCAGCTGGGCGCCATCGGCGACCTGCGCACCGACGAATCGCCGGCGGTCGCCGCGCGCGGCGCCGCCCTCGACGCCCGTCCGGTGCCCGACTACGGCAGCGGGCTCGTCAATCAGGCGATGCGCCGCTGGGTCGTGCTGGTGCAGCACGTGGACTGGACCACCGGCGCGCGCGGCGATCTGAACGTCATGCTGTCGTTGCACCTGGTCGACATCTACCGTCGCATCGCCTTCGGCGCCGGCCTGGGCAGCGCCTTCAGCGGTGTCCTGCTCGGGGCGCTGGTGGTGGTCGCCGTGCTGTTCCTGCTCATCCAGGGCGTGGCGCTGGTGCTCGGCCTCACGCTGGCGCGCCAGATCACGGGCGCCGTCCACGACCTGTTCACCGGCACCGAGCACCTGCGCAACCGCAACTTCACCCACATCATTCCCGTCCGCGCCCGCGACCAGCTCGGCGAGCTCGCCGACTCGTTCAACGTGATGACCGGCGAGGTCACGCGCCTGCTGTCGGAAGTCGCCCAGAAGGAGCGGCTCGAGCAGGAGTTCGCGACCGCCCGCGAGATCCAGATGAAGCTGCTGCCCCAGGGGCCCCTGACCGTCCCGGGGCTGGCCGTCTCGGCCTATTGCGAACCGGCGCGCGAGGTCGGGGGCGATTACTACGACATGTTCCCGGTCGGCGACGACGTCTTCGGGTTCCTGATTGCCGATGTCTCGGGCAAGGGCGTCGGCGCCGGCCTCTACATGGCGCAGCTCAAGGGACTGGTGTTGTCCCTTGCCCGGCAGTACCCGTCGCCGCGCGATCTGCTGCTGGCCGTCAATCGCATCCTGGTCGACCATCTCGACGGCCGCAGCTTCATCACCATGAGCTACGTCGTCGTCGACCTGCGGCGTCAGGTGATGACCTACGCGCGCGCCGGCCACTGCCCGATGATCGTGGCGCCGGGCACCCGTGGCGGCGTCCAGCCGCCGATCAAGGTGCTGGCTCCCGACGGCCTGGTCGTCGGGCTGTCGCTCGACGACGGGTCGCTGTTCGAGTCGCTGCTCGAGGAAGTGACGGTGCCGCTCGCCCCCGGCGACCTGTTCATGCTCTTCACCGACGGCATGAGCGAGATGATGAACCCGCAGCACGACTGCTTCGGGGAGGCGCGGCTCGGGGAGCTCGCCGGTCTCCACCGCGACCTGCCGCTCGATCAGCTGGCCGATCGCCTGGTGGCCGAAGTGCGCGCCTTCGGCGCCGGCGCCGGCCAGCACGACGACATGACGATGCTGCTGCTGCGCGTCGAGGCGGCGGCGGCGGGAGAACGGCCGGTCACCGCGGTGGTGCCGGTGGAGGCCTGATGACGGACACCGAAGTCGTCTTTCGCACGCAGTCGGAGATCGAAGCGTCGGTCGTGGAGGGGCTGCTCGTCAGTCAGGGGCTGCACGCGGTGCGCCTGTCGGGACCGCCGGCCAACGTGTTCGCCTTCGCCGTCACGACGCTCGGCGAGATCCGGATCGGCGTGCCCGAGGACGAGGTGGCCGACGCCCGGCGCGTGCTGCTCAGCCACGGCGATGCCGGCGGCGCCGGCCTGGTCGTGCCGGCGCTGACGCAGCTGCGCGACGTCGAGGCGCAGCTGCACTACGTGTTCCGCGACCGCGGCCTGCTCGAACACGCGCTCACGCACAAGTCGCGTACCGCCGAGGACCCGAGCGGCGGGGTCGTCGACAACGAGTCGCTCGAGTTCCTGGGCGACGCGGTGCTCGGATTCATCGTCGCCGACCTGCTCTATCGCGAGTTCCCCGACTACTCGGAAGGCCCGAAGTCGAAGGCCAAGGCCGCGCTCGTCTCGACCGCCACGCTCGCCGGCATCAGCCGGCGGCTCGGCCTCGGCGACAATCTGCTGCTCGGCCGGGGCGAAGCCAAGACCGGCGGCCGCACCAAGCCGGCCCTGCTCGCCGACGTGCTCGAAGCGGTGATCGCCGCCATCTACCTCGACGGCGGCATCGACGCCGCCCGGCCAGTTCATCGAGCTCGCCTGGCGACCGCTCGTCGACACGGTGCGCGAGACGGCCACGTTCGGCGGCGACCACAAGTCGGCGCTGCAGGAGTGGCTGCAGGGCACCGGGCGACCGCTACCCGGCTATCGCATCGCGCTCGAAACCGGCCCCGATCACGAAAAGCATTTCCACGTCGACGCGGTGGTGGACGGCGTCGTCATCGCCTCCGGGACTGGCCGCACGAAGAAAGAGGCGGAGCAGGAAGCGGCCCGCCTCGCGATGGTGGCGCTGACGCGCCGCTAGTCAATCTCGATGATGCCCCACGGCTTGCGCTCGGCTGCGCTTGCCGTGCCGGCGGCGGCCAGGTCGCGCTCCGGCCGCGGCAGGCGTCCGAGCGCGTAGTGCTGCACCTCGCGCGCCACGTCGTCGACGCCGGGCGGCATCGGTCTCGCGTGCAGCCGCACCCACAGGCGCAGCACCGGGTCGGCGAAGCTGTAGCGCTTCTGCCGCGCCGAGACGAGGTCGACGTCCTCGAGCCACGACAGGTAGTCCTTCGTGGAGCCGGGCGTCCGCCGCAGGCGCTGCGCGATCTCGGTGAGGGTCAGCGGTTCTTCCTCGGCCAGGATCTCGAGGATGGCTTTGAGCGCGCCGTAGCCGCGCGCCCGATGCAGGCGCAGCTCGTAGCGGTAGCCGCACCACGCCGTCAGCGCCCCGTCGGACGTCAGCAGCGCCGTCAGCGCGCTGATCGGATCGCCGCCGCGCTGGTTCATCGACGCGCACATCTCGCCGAGCGCGTGCACGTAGGCGGCGCGGCCGTCGGCGAGGGCGTGCACGGCGGCGGCCAGCTCATCGCGGTCGGTGGCGCCGGCGGCGTCCGACGGCGGCAGCATGCCGGCGACGTCGGCCAGGGCGAGCGGCGGCAGGTGCACCACCTCGAAGCGGGCCGCGGCATCGCGCAGCACGCGATGGGCGCGAGCCACGTAGCGGCTGGAGCAGACGAAGCGGTTCGGGCTGTCGGCGATGGCCTCGACCAGCTCGCGCAGGACGTGACGCAGGCCGGGGAAGTTCTCGAAGGTGCGCAGTTCGAGCACTTCGTCGAGCAGGAAAATGGCGGCCTGGCCGTCCGTCGTGCGGGCGCGCTGCAGGAAGGCCAGCGTGCGGTCGAAGGCGTCACGCGCACTGGTCGGCGGCGCGGCCTCATCCGGCCCGGTCGCGGGATCGACGAACGGCGAGGCCGCCAGCACGGCGCCGTGGAAGCGCTCGGGCGTACTGGCTGAGCGCTCGACGTCGACGTACTGACAATGCGTGCGCCCGAAGCGGTCGGCGAGCGCGTGGAGCAGCGTGGTGCGGCCGGTGCCGCATCCGCCGAGCACCACCGGAACGCGCGACGGCGTCGCGTCGAGCGAGGCGGTGATGCGGCGTTCCAGCCCGGCGTGAGGAGCCATCATGAATCGAGACCTCGCCGCACGCGCAGGCCCGAGGGGGCCGCGCGGTCGTGACTCATGAGAGCGAGTGTGACGGCGATGGTCATAGGCGACGCGAAGCGCGGGGGACGCGCGGAGTTCTAGAAACTAAGCACGCGGCGCGCGCTTGTCAACGTCAATCTCGGCAAGAAAAAAGTTGACAACGATGGGAGGGCGGCGAACGCCGTTGGCGACGGCCGGAGATCGGCGTTTCCGTGCCACCGCAACCACGACTGGCGCCGAGTGGGAGGCCTGCACTATCCTGAGGCGTCCGGCGGCTCGACAGCGCGCGTGCTGCGCGAGTTCGTCCGGGACTCCCAAGCGTGCATGAACATCGTGGTATTGGGCGCCCAGTGGGGCGACGAAGGCAAAGGCAAGATCGTAGATCTGCTGACGCCGCATTTTTCCGTGGTCGGACGGTATCAGGGCGGCCACAATGCGGGTCACACCGTCTACGTGCGCGGCCAGAAGTACGTCCTCCACTTGATTCCGTCAGGAATCCTCCACGCCGGCGTCTCCTGCCTCATCGGCAACGGCGTGGTGGTCGACCCGGCGGCGCTGTTCGCTGAGATCGACATGCTGGCGGGTCTTGGCATCGACGTCGAGGGCCGGCTCTTCATCAGCGACCGGGCCCATCTCATCCTGCCGTATCACCGCGAGCTCGACGTGCTGAGCGAAGCCCGTCGCGGCGAGCGCAAGATCGGCACCACCTCGCGCGGCATCGGCCCGGCCTACGAAGACAAGATCGGGCGGCGCGGCGTGCGGCTCTCGGACCTGCGCGATGCCGCCGGGCTGGTCGACCTGGTGCGCGAGAACGTGCACGCGCGCAATCAGATCATCCTCGACACGCATCTGGAGTGGGAACAGGTACACGCGACGCTGGTCGGGCAGGGGGAGCGCCTGATGCGCTGGGCGGTGGACGGCTCGCTGTTCCTGCACCAGGCGATGCGGGAGGGCCGGCGGGTGCTGTTCGAGGGGGCGCAGGGCACGATGCTCGACATCGACCACGGCACCTACCCGTTCGTGACGTCGTCGAATGCCTCGGTGGGCGGCGTCTGCACCGGTCTCGGGGTGCCGCCGCAGGCCATCGGGGGCGTGCTCGGGGTGGCCAAGGCCTACGCCACACGCGTCGGCGAGGGCCCGTTCGTGACCGAACTGCACGACGCCCTGGGCGAGCGGCTGCGCGAGACCGGGCACGAGTACGGCGCCTCGACGGGCCGGCCGCGGCGCTGCGGCTGGTACGACGCGGTGGCCGTGCGCTATGCGGCCCGCGTCAACGGCATCGGCGCCATCGCGCTCACCAAGCTCGACGTCCTCGACGGACTCGAGGAGATCCGGGTGGCGGTGGCCTACCGCATCGACGGGCGCCAGGTCGACGAGTTCCCGTCGTCGCTGCCGGCCGGCGCCACCATCGAGCCGGTCTACGAGACGTGGCCCGGATGGACCTCGCCGACCAAGGGCGCGACGCGTTACGACCAGCTGCCCGAGGCGGCGCAGCGCTATGTGGCCCGGCTCGAAGAAGTCAGTGGCGTGCCGGTCGGGCTCGTCTCCACGGGCTCCGAACGCGACGAGACGATCGTGCGCCCGGATCGGCCGCTCGCCACCTGGCTCGCCGGCTAGCCTCGGTCCGGCGCCGGCCCGCGGAGGCCCGCGCTAGCCGCGCCGGTGCATTTCCCAGAACTGGCTGAGCGCCTCGGCGTTGGTGCCGTTGAACTCGATGCCCGCGCGGTAGCGGGGGGACAGGTTCTTCGGCATCTCGAACGACGCCCACGCCACCGACCCGATGCAGCGCACGACACCGCGCGCGTCGGCGAACGACACCCGCACGCGCTGGTTGGGCTTGAGCGCGAACGGCGCCACCACCTGCGCGCCGAGAATCGACAGATCGATGAGCAGGGCCGGATCGCCGTCGACGAGGACTTCGATGCCCTCGGAGATACGCACGCGGGCCGCTCGCCGCACGCCCTGCTGGAAGGGGGTGACGGGCGCCCCGTCGTCGGGCGACGGCGGCCGCCGCACTCCTGAGGGCCGCGGGCCGGCCTCGTGAGCCACCACCCGCACCTCGCACTCCGCCAGCGTCGGATCGTCCTTGACGCGTCCGATCAGCGCGACGCCACGCGAGGTGCCAGAGAACTCGCTCTCGACCGCCACGATGCGCGGCCGATGCCGGAAGATGTGCTCGAGGGCCTCGATCGCTTCGGCGTCGGTGAAGCTGTGGACGCGGCCGCCTGATTCGAACCTGGCGCGCAGCGTCGGCAGCGTGCGCTCCGGACCGATGACGACGATGGTCGCTGACACGAGAGGCTCAGTCTACGGCAGCGTCCGCACCGGCGCAACGCGCATACAATTCCCTGATGCCGCCCGAAGTCGCGCTCGCCTGCCGCGCGGTCGTCAAGCGCTACGGGGCGGTGGTGGCCGTGGACGGCCTCGACCTGCACGTCTACCGTGGCGAGTGCTTCGGGCTGCTCGGCCCGAACGGCGCCGGCAAGACCACCACCATCGAGATGCTCGAGGGACTGGTCACCCCTGATGCCGGCGAGGTCGAGGTGCTGGGCCAGCGCTGGAGCGAGGCCGGCAACTCCCTGCGGTCGCGGCTCGGCATCCAGCTCCAGGAGACGCAGCTGGCCGACAAGCTGTCGGTCGCAGAAACGCTGCGCCTGTTCCGCTCGTTCCATGCCACCGGACGGCCGGTGTCCGAGGTGCTGGCGCTGGTCGGACTCGAGTCGAAGGCCGGGGCCTGGGTGGGGAAGTTGTCGGGCGGGCAGCGCCAGCGTCTGTCGGTGGCGTGCGCGCTCGTCGGCGACCCCGAAGTGCTGTTCCTCGACGAGCCGACCACCGGCCTCGATCCGCAGTCGCGGCTCCAGCTGTGGGATGTGTTGCGGCGGTTCAAGGACGGCGGCGGCACCATCCTCCTGACCACCCACTACATGGACGAGGCCGCGACGCTGTGCGATCGGGTCGGGGTCGTCGACCGCGGCAAGCTGATTGCCCTCGGCACGCCGGAATCGCTCGTGCAGTCGCTCGGCACCGCCCATGTCGTCCAGGTGACGTTCGACGGGGGCTCGCTCCCACCCGTCGAGCGCTTCGCCGCGCTCGCCGGCGTGGCCGAGGCGCGCCTCGAAGCCGGCGTCGTCACGCTCGGCAGCGCCGCCATCCACGAGACGATTCCTTCCGTGCTGGCCGAGCTGGCGGGGGCCGGCGCCGCCGTGCAGGAACTGCGCACGCACAGCGCCACGCTCGAAGACGTCTTCGTGGCCCTCACCGGGAGGCATCTGCGCGATGGCTGATCGGCATCGTTCCCGCGCCTACATGACGGCGTTGTCTGAGCTGACGCTGGCGCGCATTCGCGAGTTCCTGCGCGAGCCAGAAGCCATCTTCTGGGTGTTCGGCTTTCCCGTCATCATGACGATCGCCCTCGGCATCGCGTTCCGGACGCGCGCCGACGAACCGGTGGTGGCCGGTGTCGAGCGCGGCGCCGGCGCCGCGGCGGTGGTGGCCACCCTCGAGACGGCGGGTGGGTTCATCGTGCGCGAGGTGCCGGCGACCGGCGTCGAGACGGCGCTGCGCGACGGCGCGGTGCAGGTCGTCATCGTGCCGGGCACGCCGCCGACCTACCGCTTCGATCCCGACCGCGCCGAGAGCCAGCTGGCGCGCCTGGCCGCGGACCGGGCGCTGCAGCGGGCCGCCGGCCGTGAGGACGCGTTCGTCGCGCGCGAGGACGCCGTGCGGGCGGTCGGGTCGCGGTACATCGACTGGCTGGTTCCCGGATTGCTCGGCCTGAACATCATGGGCACCGGCATGTGGAGCACCAGCTTCGCCATCGTGACGGCGCGGACCAGAAAGCTGCTCAAGCGCTTCGCCGCCACGCCGATGCCGCGCTCGGCGTACCTGCTGTCGTTCGTCGGCAGCCGCCTGGCGTTCCTGGCGGCCGAGGCCATCGTGCTCGTGGGCTTTGCCTGGCTGGCGTTCGATGTCGGCGTGCACGGCAGCCTCGCCGCGCTGGCCGTGGTCTCGCTCGTCGGGGCGCTCGCCTTCGGCGGCATCGCGCTGCTGGCCGCCAGCCGCGCCCGGACCGTCGAGGGCGTGTCGGGCCTGCTCAACCTGGTCATGTTGCCGATGTGGGTGTTCTCGGGCGTCTTCTTCGCCTCGTCGAATTTTCCCGAGGCCATGCAGCCGTTCATCCACGCCCTGCCGCTGACGGCGCTCAACGACGCGCTGCGGGGCGTGATGAACGACGGCCAGCCGCTCGCCGCCCTGTGGCGCGACCTGGCCGTGATGACGGCCTGGGGCGGCGCGTCATTCGCGGCCGCGTTCAGGTACTTCCGCTGGACCTAGCGGACGTTCACGCGCCCTGTTCGTCGCGGGCGCTGGCGGCGTAGGACTCGATGAGCAGACGCTGCGCGTCGACCGACTCGCCGGTCGTGGAGGCCCGTTCGTAGCGCCCGCCGGGCGTGAGCACCCAGGTCCGCTCGGTGTCCTTCAGCAGCGGGCCGAGCACCACCTCGCGCAGATGGGTGCGCAGACCGGGATCGCCGATCGGGAACAGCACCTCGACGCGCCGATCGAGATTGCGCTCCATGAGGTCGGCGCTGCCGATGTAGAGCTCCGGATCACCGGCGTTCTCGAACCAGTAGAGACGCGAATGCTCGAGCAGGCGGCCGACGATCGAGCGGACATGGATGCGGTCGCTGACGCGCGGAATGCCCGGACGCAGGCAGCACACGCCGCGCACGATGAGATCGATGGCGACCCCGGCCTGCGAGGCGCGGTAGAGCAGCTTGATGGTGGCCAGATCGGCGACGGCGTTGTTCTTGATGATGATGCCGGCGGGACGCCCGGCCACGGCGTGCTCGATCTCGCGCTCGATGAGCGCGCGGATGCCCTGGCGCAGGCCGACCGGCGCCACCAGCAGCGCCCGGTAGCTGCGCTTGTTCGAGTAGCCGGTCAGCGTGTTGAAGACCTCCGTCACGTCGTCGACGATGGCGTCGTCGGCGGTGAACAGACCGATGTCGGTATAGACGCGCGAGGTCACGCGGTTGTAGTTGCCGGTGGCCAGATGGGCGTAGCGGCGGATGCCGCCGGCTTCCTTGCGGACGACCAGGCACAGCTTGCAGTGCACCTTGATGTTGACGAGACCGTAGACGACGTGGATGCCGGCCGCCTCCAGGCGCGTCGCCCAGGCGATGTTGTTGCGTTCGTCGAAGCGCGCCTTGAGCTCGACCAGGACCGCCACCTGCTTGCCCTGCTCGGCGGCCTGGATGAGCAGGTCGACGAGGGGGGAGTCGGCGCCGATGCGGTAGAGCGTGATCTTGATGGCCACCACGTGCGGGTCCGCCACGGCCGCCCGCAGGAACGTCTCCACCGAGGTGAAGGAATCGAACGGGTGGTGGACCAGCACGTCCTCGTCGGCCACCTGCTCGAACACCTGGTCGGCGTCGTCCGGCCCCCACAGCGTCCGCGGGTGGAACATGGCGTCCTTGAGCGCCGGGCGGTGCAGGGCCGAGATCTGGTTCCAGTCGCCGAGACCCATGCGCGCGCTGGTGCGCACCACGACGTCGTGGTCGACTTCGAAGTTCTCGATCAGGATGTCGAGCACCCGCCGCGGCATGTCGGCTTCCACCTGGAGCAGTGACGGCGCGCCGTAGCGCAGTTGCTTCAGGCCGCGGTCGACGCTCTCGAGCAGGTCGTCGGCCTCGTCTTCCTGGATCACCATGTCGGTGTCGCGGATGACGCGGAAGAGATGCGCGCCTTCGACCGTCGTGCCGGGGAACAGCGCCCGGATGTTGCGGCGGATGATGTCCTCGAGGAACACGAACGTGACGCCAGCGTGCGGCGAGAGGCCGGCCGGCAGTGTCACGAGACGCGGCAGCATGCCCGGGACCTTGACGCGGGCGAACTTGGTGCGGCCGCCGTGGCGGACCCGCACGGCCAGGTTCATGCTGAGGTTCGAGATGAACGGGAAGGGATGTCCCGGATCGAACGCCAGCGGCGTCAGCACCGGAAACACCTGCGCTTCGAAGTACTCGGTCAGCCACTCGTCGAGCGCGGGCGAGTAGTCGCCGGGGTCGAGGAAGTGGATGCCCTCGCCGGCCAGCTGCGGACGCAACTGGCCCTGCCAGCAGCGGGTCTGCTCGGCCATCTGCTCGCCGGCGTGCATGCGGATGGCGTCCAGCTCGTCCTCGGTGCTCAGGCCGTCGATCGACGTGTCGTCGATCCCGGCGCGCAGCTTCTTGAGCAGGGTCGCCACCCGCACCATGTAGAACTCGTCGAGATTGGTGGCGGAGATGGCGAGGAACTTCACCCGCTCGAGCAGCGGATGCGAGGCGTCGGTGGCCTGGGCGAGCACCCGGCGGTTGAACTCGAGCCAGCTCAGTTCTCTATTGATATAGAGCGCGGAGTTGCCGAGGTCGTCCGGGTCGAGCGTCGACCAGTCGGCCGGCAGCGGCTCGGCCGGCGCCGGCGCCGGCGCCGGCACTGCGCGGCGGCCGCGGCTGCGGCGCTGGGGAAACGGGAGCGGGCCGCCGGGGCGGGACGGCTCGGGAGAGGCGTCGGCCATGGGATTGCCGTCCAGCATACCAAAGGCCGGCGTCTCGAACCACTTGTCGTCCGCGTAAACTATTGATATCAGGCCAGATATTGGCCCTTGCCGCGGTTGTTAGAAGTCGAACCAGAGCAGCACGGCGAAGACGATCACCGTGGCGGTCACGACTCGCTGAATCCACGCGTGTCCCTGCGTCACGGCCAGCCGCACGCCGACCATCGCGCCGGCGATGTTGCCGGCGCCGAGCGCCAGGCCGTAGCCCCAGCGGACCACGCCGCCCGACGCGAAGATGGCCAGCGACAGCACCGTCAGCAGCAGCACCGAGAGCAGCTTGACGGCGTTGCCCTTGACGAGGTTCATGCCGGCGGCGCTCGTGGCGGCCAGCACGGCGAAGCCGACCCCCGCCTGAATCAGGCCCCCGTAGACGCCGATGCCGAAGAACGCCAGCATCGTGCCGGGATGCCACGGCGAGCCGACTTCCTCCTCGCCCTGCGGCCGTGGCGAACGCGTCACCGTCCACAGCGTCATCGCCAGCATGGCAATCGACAGGAGCCGGCGGAAGCCGAGGTCCGACATCTGCAGCGCCCACCACGACCCGAGACCGGCACCGATGAGGGCGGGCACGCTGACGGTCAGGCCCCAGCGCCAGTCCATCGCCCGTGACCGGTGGAACCCGACGACCCCGGTCACGTTCTGCGCCAGCACCCCGACACGATTGGTGCCGTTGGCTTCGGCGGCCGGCAAGCCGAGGAAGAGCAGCGCCGGCAGCGTGATGAACGAGCCGCCGCCGGCCACCACGTTGAGGGCGCCGGCAACGAGACCAACGACGAAGAGACCTGCCAGGGGCAGGAGATCGGTGACCAGCACGGGCCGCTAGTATAGTGGCCGCATGCAGCAACGGATGCTCGGCCGTGCCGTGACGATCGCGATGACGCTCGTGGCCGGCGCGGCCACCGTGGCGGCGCAGACACCGCCGCCGGCGACCGACATCTTCCTCGCGCCGATCCGGCTGCTGGCGTCCGCGCCCACGATGGGGCCGGCGCGCGTCGCGTCGGAGAATGCCAGGGGCTATGACAACCAGCCGTTCTTCGGGCCGGACGGCCGCGCCATGCTGTTCACGTCCAACCGCGACGGCAAGCAGTCCGACATCTACTTTCTCGAGCTGCAGACCCGCCAGATCCGCCAGTTCACCGACACGCCCGAGTCCGAGTACTCGCCGAACATCATGCCCGACGATGCCGGCATCTCCGTCATCCGCGTGGAAGCCGATGGCACGCAGCGCGTGTGGCGTTTCGACGAGGGCGGCGGCGCGCCCACGGTGGTCGCGCCCGCCATCAAGCCCGCCGGGTATCACCTCTGGATCGACAGCGGGCGGCTGGCCGTCTACGTGCTGGGGACACCCGCCACGCTGCAGATGGTGGACATCGCCAAGGGCTCGGCGCGGGTGATCGCCACCGATGTCGGGCGCTCGCTCCAGCGCCGACCCGGCGGCGGGCTCTCGTTCGTGCAGCGCGAGGGAGAGACCTGGCGGATCAAGGAATGGCTGCCCGCGACCGGCGAGATCCGCGACCTGGTGCCGGCGCTCTCCGGCAGCGCCGAGCGCGACACGGCCTGGGCGCCCGATGGCACGCTGTTCATGACCAGGGACGGCGACGTCCACTGGTGGCGGCCCGGCCAGGAGGGCTGGACGCTGCTGGCCGAGCCCGGAATCGGGGCGCTGTCGCGTCTGGCGGTCTCGCCTGACGGGCGCTGGCTGGCCCTGGTGGCGGCGGAGAAGCCGTAGCCCCGAGGCGGGCCGAAGGGAGAAAGGGGTGGCGTGAGCCGGACCGAGACGTTAAACTCTTCGGGTATCGATCATATTCACTGTTGACATCGACGCCGTGAAGGCGCAGGAGGACACACTATGTCGCTGACACGACGGCGACTCTTCGCCGGGATGTTCGAGCCCTCGCAGAACGAGTGGCTCTCGGCCCGAGGCCGTGAAGCCATGGTGGCTGGCCACTCCGAGGCCCAGATGGGCGCGCCCGGCGCGAAGTTGATTCGCATCTCGAGTAACGAAAACCCGCTCGGTCCCGGGAAGCACGTGGTGGACGCCATCACGGGCACCTTCGACGAGGCGGCCCGCTACCCGTTCAACGCCAGCAAGACCGAGGCCGCCCTCGTCGGCGGCCTGGCCAAGATGTACGGCGCCAAGAACGAGCAGATCGTGCTCGGGCCGGGGTCGGGCGAGATCCTGACGCACTCGGTGCGTGCCTTCACCTCGCCAACCCGTCCGCTCGTCACCGCCTGGCCGTCGTTCGAGAATCCGCGCGACACGGCCAAGAAGCTCGGCACGCCGGTGCGCGAGGTGGGCTTCGACGCGGGGCTCAAGATCGACCTGGCGAAGATGGTCGAGGCGTCCAAGGGCGCCGGGCTGGTCTTCTTCTGCAATCCCAACAATCCGACGGCGACGGTGCACGGCAAGACCGCCGTGGCCGACATGGTGAAGGCCATTCGCGCGGCCTCGCCCGACACCGTCATCCTCATCGACGAGGCGTATCACGACTATGTGACCGACCCGTCGTACAGCTCGGCCATCGACCTGGCCCTGTCGACGCCCAACGTCTTCGTCGCCCGCACCTTCTCGAAGGCGTACGGCATGGCGGGGCTGCGCGCCGGCTACGCCATCGGCCACGCCGACGCGATCAAGGCGGTCCGCGCCTTCAAGATGCCGTACGGCCTCGGCACCCTGACGCTCGCCGGTGCCGTGACGGGGCTCGCCAACCAGGCGCACATCGACGCCGAACGCGCCCGCAACACCGAGGTGCGCGCCTTCACGACCAAGGCGTTCGCCGACATGGGCGTGACCGGCACCGATTCGCAGACCAACTTCCTGTTCATGGACATCAAGCGGCCCGCCGCGGGATTCCGTGACGCCTGCCGCGAGGCTGGCGTGCTGGTGGGCCGCGACTTCCCGCCGTTCGAGAAGAAGTACTGCCGCGTGTCGATTGGCACGATGGACGAGATGCAGCGTGCGGTGGCCGTGTTCAAGACCGTGCTCGGAGGCGCCACCAGCACCTCCAGACAGGCGGGGCGCTAACCGTGTCGACGACCAAGGAGGTTTCAACCATGTCGCTCTCGCGACGTTCATTCGTGCACACGGTCGGCGCCGGTGCCGCCGGACTCTGGATCGCCGGCCGCGGCCGTGAAGGCTCGCTCTTCGGCGGGCAGACGCTCTCCGCGCAGGGGATGTCCCCGTCCATCATCCTGTCGAGCAACGAGAACCCGCTCGGCTGTCACCGCGACGTGCTGGCCGGTGTCTCGGACAGCATGAGCTCGGCCGGGCGCTACGCGTTCTCGGTCGCCGATGAGGTTCGCGGCATCGTCGCCAAGAAGCACAACGTCAAGCCCGAGAACGTGCTCCTCGGCGCCGGTTCGACGCAGATCCTGCGCACCTCCACGCACGTCTTCACCTCGAAGACGGCGGGGCTCGTGGCCGCGATTCCGGCCTACGAAGAGTGTGCCGACTACGCGCGGCTGATGGGCCACCCGATCACCGGCGTGAAGCTCAACTCCGAGCTGAAGATGGACCTCGACGCGCTGCAGCAGGCGTCGAAGGGCGCCGGGCTGGTGTTCTACTGCAACCCCAACAACCCGGTGGCCACCGCCATCAGCGGCTCGGATACGAAGATGTATCTGACCACGCTGATGAAGCAGTCGCCGTCGACGACGGTGCTGGTCGACGAGGCCTACTTCGAGTACGGCACGATGCCCGGCTACGAGACGATGATCCCGCTGGCCATCGAGAACCCGCGCGTCATCGTGGCGCGCACCTTCTCGAAGTGCTTCGGCATGGCCGGGCTGCGCATCGGCTACGCCATCGCCCACAAGGACACCATCGCCAAGATGGCGGCCTGGGACGGCATCGACCAGATCAGCGTCATGGCGCTCTCCGGCGCCAAGGCGGCCCTGGCCGTGCCCGACAGCTGGGTCAAGGCCGAGCAGAAGCGCAACGCCGAGGCGCGCTCCTTCACCATGAAGTGGTTCTCGGATCACGGCTACACGCCGACCGACTCGCAGACCAACTTCATGTTCGTGGACATCAAGCGGCCGTCGCGCGGCTTCCGCGAGGACTGCCTCAAGGAAGGCGGCGTGCTCGTGGCCCGCGACTTCCCGCCCTACGAGAAGACGCACGTGCGGATCTCGGTGGGCACGATGGACGAGATGCAGAAGGCCGTGCAGGTCTTCGACCGCGTGCTGGCGAAGCCGGCGCGCGCCGCGGCCGCATAACCACCGATTGACAAATCGGCCCCACCGGCCGATAGTCCCGACTGTCAACACCGGGCTTCTTTTCAACGCGCGAGCGAGGGAAGGAAGCCCGGTTGTCTTTTCCGGGGAGGATTCGGGCATGGGCATGGGCAACATGGACATTGACCGGCGCGCGTTCATCGCGAGCCTGGGCGGGTTGGCTGTCGTCGAGGCCATGGACCCGGAGTCGAAGGCGGAGGCGCTCGAGCACTACATGGTCGAGAAGCTCGACGCCGGTGCGACGAGCCCGCTGACGCTGGCCGAGGAGCAGGTCGTGCCGGCGCCGCCCGAGGCCACCGTGCGGCGCGGCGCGGGCAGCCTGTTCACCCCGCGCGGCCCCGCCGACGACCGCCGGATGCCGGTGCTGGCGCCGATGTCGAACAACGCCACACTGCTCGAGTTCTTCGAGAAGCGCTTCGCGCCCGCCAACCACGTGCTGCAGAGCGCGACCCGCGCCCTCAAGACCGGGATGAGCGAAGAGATCGTGATGGCCTGCCTGCTGCACGATGTCGTGCAGAACCTGGTCAAGGTCGATCACGGCTGGTGGGGCGCGCAGCTGGTCGAACCCTACGTGTCGGAGAAGGTCACCTGGGCCATCAAGTATCACCAGGCCCTGCGCTTCTACCCTGACTCGGCACACGGCTACGAATACCCCGAGCTCTACACGCGCATCTACGGCAAGGACTACGAGCCGCAGCCGCACATCAAGGCGGCCTATGAGTTCGCGCGCAACCATAAGTGGTACTTCGAGGCCCGGATGGTGACGGTGAACGACCTCTACGCGTTCGACCCGAACGCGAAGGTGTCGATCGAGCCGTTCATCGACATCATCGGACGCCAGTTCAAGCAGCCGAAGGAAGGGCTGGGGAACGACAACAGCGGCACCGCGCACATGTGGCGCACGATGATGTTCCCGGACAACCCGCTGTAGGTGGCGCGGACCGGCAACGGCCGGGCGGCCCTGGGCGGGAACGCGATACGATATCTACGGGCGGGGGCCGCGGCCTCCGCCCGTTGCCGTATCCACCCATGAACGTTCCTCGCATCGTCCCGTTCTTCGCCGTCGCCGCGGCGCTCTGGCTCGGCGCCACCGGCATGGCGCTCCAGCGCTCGGACGCCTTCCCGGATTCGCGGCACCATCCCGCCATCAAGTACGGATCGACGGCCCCCTCCGACGTCGTCGCCAGGCTGAACGCGCGGCTCGAGCGCGGCGAGCTGAGCGCTCGCCTACGAGGCCGGCGGCCGCGGCTACCTGAAGGCCGTGCTGGCGGCGCTCGGCATCGACGAGAGCTCGCAGACCCTCGTCTACTCGGGCACCAGCCTGCAGGCGTCCTACATCTCGGCGGCCAATCCGCGCGCCATCTACTTCAACGACAACGTGTCGGTGGCGTGGATCCGCGGCGCGCCGCTCATCGAGCTGGCGGCGCAGGACGCGCGGCTCGGCACCGTCTTCTACCAGCTGTCGCAGACCGAGAGCGCCACCCCGCGGCCGTCGCGGATGGAGACGTGCCTGTCCTGCCACCTGTCGTGGGACACGCGGGCCGTGCCCGGGCGTGTTCGTGATGACGACGTTCCCGCGCAAGTCCGATCGCGACTACGCCAACGGCGGCGTCAGCGATCACCGGGAACCCGTCTCGACGCCGCTACGGCGGCTGGTACGTGACCGGCGCCAGGGTGCCGCCACGCCACATGGGCAACCAGCCGCTGATCGGGCCGCACGCGGCCGCCCCGGAGGCCACGCCGCCGCCGGCGGCGCTGACGACCCTGAAGGGGACCGGCCTGGTCCGCGACATCGACGACTACCTCACGCCGACGAGCGACATCGCCGCCCTGGTCGTGCTCGAACATCAGCTCCACGCCATGAACCTCATGACCCGCACGGCCTGGGAGCATCGCCTCGTGGCCGGCGCCGACGCCGAGGCGGAGGTGGCGCCGGGACGCGAGCCGGCGCTGACGCCGCGCGTCGTCGAGGCGGTCGAGGAACTCGTCGACTACCTGGTGTTCGTGGATGAAGTGCCGCTCGGCACCGTGCGCGGCAATTCCGGCTTCACCGAGTGGTTCGCCGCGCAGGGGCCGCGCGACGGTGCCGGGCGGTCGCTGCGGGAGCTGACGCTCGACGGCCGCATGATGCGCTATCCGCTCAGCTACACGATCTACTCCGTGGCCTTCGAGGGCATGCCGCCGGCGGTGCGCCAGGCGACCTATCGCCGGCTGTGGCAGGTGCTCTCGGCGGCGCGCCCCGGCCCCAGATACGCGCACCTGACGGCAGCGGATCGCAAGGCGATGCTCGAGATCCTGCGCGCGACCAAGAGCGACCTGCCCGACTACTTCTCGTCCACGCTGGCCCCGCGCTGAGGCGGCCGGCGTCCCGCGACGCCGCCGTACAGACGACGGGCCGCAGCAGCGCTGTGGCTGCCGCGGCCCGCGTGATCGGACGGTCCAGACGCCGCGTGGCGGCTAGGCGATCATGACGCGCCGCACGTGCTGTGCGTTGTGCTCGAGGAACGACTTCTTGTTCTCGAGTTCCTTCTCGGTGGGCTGCACCAGGCCGGTGGCGTCGGTGACGCGCGAGACGATGGTGTGCTCGCCGGGCGTGGCGCCCTTCCAGTCGTAGTGGAACAGCTTCCACGAGTACTTCGTGTTCTGCTTGTCCATGGTCGCCGGCTGCCACGGGCCGTCGTCGACCTTGACCTCGACCGACTTGAGCGCCGTGCCGTCGTTGAGGACCACGCCGACCACCTTGTGGGTGTCGCCTTCCTTGGTGATGCGGGCCACGTAGGACTTGAGCTGCAGGTGGGTGACGGCGCTCTCCATCCACTTCATCTCGCCGTTGATCATCTCGCCGCGGACGGTGCGGTACCAGCGCGCCTGGTACTTGCCGAGATACGGGTCCCGCTGCGCGACGATGTCGGACAGCCACTTGACGTTGGCCACGCCGTACCAGCCGGGCACGATCAGGCGCACCGGGAAGCCCTGGTGACGGGTGAGCGGCTCGTCGTTGTAGGCGTAGGCCACCAGCGGCTCGGCCGACATGGCCTTGTCGCGCTGCAGGCTGCGGCCGAACTGCTGATCGAGGCTGTACTTCTGGGTGCGCCACTCGACCTCTTCGGTGCCGTGGTCGGCGCCGAGGAACACGATCTCGCGCGCGTCGGCTTTCACGCCCACGCTCTTCAGCAGCGTCGCCAGCGGCACGCCCGTCCACTTGCCGTTGCTGGCCAGGCCCTGCACCGGCGCGCGGTTGCCCGAGCACTCGAAGCCGAACATCACATCGCCCTTGGGCATCTTCTTGAGGTCGGCCACCGTGAACGCCTGCGGCGTCGCCGACCAGGCCAGAGACGTTCAGCTTGAAGGTGGCTTCGTCGAGCACCGGGTGGCCGTAGTGCTGCGTGGTGAAGAACTGATCCCGGGGCGTCGCGAACGACGTCAGCGTGCGCGAGTCGAACAGCCGGCGGTCGGGCGCCGGGGTGGCGTTGAAGGTCTCCGGGAAATCGAGGAACGGCACGACCGCGGCGCCCTGGGCGAGCGCCGGCAGCACCCACTCGGGCACGCCAAGAACGCCGAGACTGGCTGCGGCCAAGCCGCCGCGAAGAACTTCACGCCTTGTGTGCTGCTCGCTCATGGTTCATCCCTTTCGCAGGCCGCATCTGCCGCCCGAATCGCCCATCAGGGTAGCTCGGCCGCTCGCGGCGCCGCAAGGCGAATCCAGCGCCGGTACAACCTGATACAAGGCCTACAGGTTGCTCGCCCGCACCTTCAGCTCCGCCCGGCGCGGGTCCGACAGCTGGCGGGGCCGCGCCGCGCCGCCGGCGGTGGTGGCGAGGCGCACCAGGGTTTCGAGCGTGCAGTAGATGGCGCCAATCCAGACCGGCGGGTTGGTGGTCGTGAGCCCGAACCACGGCTCCACCGTGTAGTAGCGCCAGCCGCCGAGCGCGGTGCCCTAGGCTTCGATGGCGAAGGCGAACAGGAAGAGCGTGGCGCACAGCCGCGGGTTGGCGCTGAAGCGGCAGGTAGGCCGCGAAGGCGGCGAACCACACGCAGCCCGAACGTGTCGTAGCCGCGCCAGGCGCCGTAGGCCACGACGGCCCCGAACAGGATGCGCCACCGCCCGCGGCAGCCAGGCGGGGGCGGCGCGGCTCATGCGGGCGGCGGCCGCGAAGACCAGGGCGTGGCCGGCGGGGATGAAGAGCGGGAGGTTGCCGAGCCGGTAGTCGTAGAGCCCCCACACGTCCTTCAGGAAGACCTCGCCGGCCGTGGCCAGCACCACGCAGGCGGCCAGCTCCATCCGGTGGCGGGGCGCCGAGTGGGCGGCGATCCACAGCAGCGCCGCCCAGCTCCAGGCCGAGACGACCGGCTGGGCCCAGGGCAGGGCAGTGGCGTCGAGCGCGATGCCGAGCGCGAGGGTGGCGACGACGAGGACCACGACCCGGTGCGCGTGCGCCGCGACGGCCGGCGCCTGGTTCAGGGCAACCGGCATGCAGGCAGAATAATACGGAGGACCCGCCATGGCCACCTTCACCGACTACCTCTGGTTCACGACCGCCAACCGTCAGGAGTTCGTGCGCATCACCGACCAGGTGCGCGCCATCGTCGAGAAGAGCGGCATCCGCGACGGCATGGTGCTCGTGTCGGCCATGCACATCACGGCCGGCGTCTACGTGAACGACTGGGAGGACGGCTTGATCCACGACTTCCAGGTCTGGCTCGAGAAGCTGGCGCCGGCCGGGCTGCCGTATCGCCATCACCAGACCGGGGAGGACAACGCCGACGCCCACCTGAAGCGGACGCTGATGGGGCATCAGGTGATCGTGCCGATCACCAACGGCGACCTCGACCTCGGGCCGTGGGAGCAGGTGTTCTACGCCGAGTTCGACGGCCAGCGGAAGAAGCGGGTGGTCGTCAAGGTGATGGGCGAGCGGTAGCGCGCGGGCGGCGCCTGGTGCCGATCCGTCGTGTCTGGCCCGGGGCACTCCCGACCGAGGGCCCGCCCATGTTACGATTCGTGGTTCTCACCACTCGCGTCCCCGTCGTCCAGAGGTCAGGACGTGGCCCTTTCAAGGCTAAAACACGGGTTCGAATCCCGTCGGGGACGCCAACTCCCTCGCAAGCTCGGTCGTTGGCCGTCCCGCGACGGTCTTCAGGCACGCCGCGTCAGGCAGGCCTGACGCGAGCGGGCACGAATCCCGCGGTCGGCCCACACGCCCTGTTAGAGCTCGGTCGTTGGCCGTCCCGCGACGGTCTTCAGGCACGCCGCGTCAGGCAGGCCTGACGCGAGCGGGCACGAATCCCGCGGTCGGCCCACACGCCCTGTCAGAGCTCGGTCGTTGGCCGTCCCGCGACGGTCTTCAGGCATCGCCGCGTCAGGCAGGCCTGACGCGAGCGGGCACGAATCCCGCGGTCGCACACGCCTTGTCATATCTCGGTCGTTGGCCGTCCCTCGACGGTCGACGGGCACGACCGGATTGCCGTCTCTGCCGTGAGGGACGGGCTCCCGAATCACCGCTTGTCCTCATAGTCCGGGGTTGCCGCATGGTGGTCCCGGCCTGAAAAGGGGACGAGTGATGCTGCCCACGACTAGCCCAACCGAGATTCTGGACCAACTGGATCCCTGGGGATTCGGCGCCAGCGGCGGCGACGACCAGTCGGCTGTCATCGCGCGCTACGAGCCGATCGACGAACCCGTGGATGACGACGAGCCGTTCCTCGACGCCCTGCCGGAACTGGCGGCCGTGGCGGCCGGCGTCCCGGCGGCCAGTGCCTTCCCCATGCCCCTCCCAGCGGCCGACAGCACGCAGGGACTAGGGTTGCCGTTCCCACGTCACATGGCGGCCGTGCTGGCCCTCTTCGGCGCCGTCATCGTGGCGCAGGGCTTCTACATCGGCTTCTCGCTGACCGGCGAGGCCTCGGCCCGGCCGGATGTGGGCGAAGTGGTGGTCTCGTCCCACCCCACGGGCGCGCAGGTGCGCGTGGACGGCGACATGCACGGCACCACGCCCCTCGTCCTGCCGCTCGTCGCTGGCCGCCACCGCGTGGAGCTGGTCGGCGCGTCAGGCGACCCCACCTTCCTCGAGGCTGACGTGGTGGCCGGCGAGCGCTGGACCCGGCACGTCGTGCTGGCCCCGGCCGCCGTGGAGACGCCCCAGGCCGGCGCGCTCCGCGTTGACACCGGCCGGACACCGGCGCAGGTGCTCATCGACGGCGAGCCGGCGGGCGCCGCGCCCGTCACGCGCGCCAACCTTGCTGCTGGTGCCCACGCCGTGCGCGTCGAGTTCCGTAACGGCACGTCGATCGAACGCACGGTCACGGTGCCGGCCAGCGAGACCCTGTCGCTCGTGCTGGACGCGCCGGCCACGCGGCCGGTCGCGCCGGCCGCACCCGCCTCGGGCTGGCTGCGCGTGGACGCGCCGTTCGAGGTCCAGGTCTTCCGCGCCGGTGACCTGGTGGGCTCGAGCCTCAGCGAACGCATCATGCTGCCGGCGGGCGGCCACGACCTCGTACTGGTCAGTGCCGCGCTCGGCTACCGTGCCACCGTCAAGGCCAACGTCGTGACCGGCAAGCTCGTGCCGCTCGTCATCGACACCCCGCGCGTGCCGGTGGCCGTCAACGCGCAGCCGTGGGCCGAGTTGATCGTCGATGGCCGCGTGCACGGCGACACGCCGCTCGCCAACGTGATGCTGCCGATTGGCGTCCACGACATCGTGCTGCGCCATCCCGAACTCGGGGAGCGCCGGCAGACCGTGACCGTGCGTGCCAGCGGCGCCAACCGTGTTTCGGCCGACCTGCGCCGATAGGACCATGTCCATGCTGGGCCGGATCACCATCGCCGCCGCCCTGGCGTGGACGCTGGCCGCGGTGCCGCCCGTCCTCGCGCAGCCAAAGGCCCCGCCGGCGTCGCGCCTGCAGGCCGGCATCGCCCTCTACGCCGCGGCGTCCTACGACGAGGCCCTCACGGCGCTCGACGCCGCCCGCGCCGTCGACCTGCCGCTCGACGATCGCGTGACGCTCGACCGGCACCGCATGCTGTGCCTGCTGGCCCTCGGCCGCATGGCCGCGGCCGACGAGGCCGCCGCCAGCCTGCTCGAAAGCAGGCCCGACTTCGTGCTCACCGCGCACGACGCCGCCCCCCGCGTGCGCGCGATGTTCGACGAGACGAGGCGGCGCGTGCTGCCGGCCGTGGTCCGGCGCGTCTACAGCGAGGCCAAACGGGCTTACGACAACGGCCGGTACGCCGAGGCGGGCGACGGATTCACGCGCCTCGCCGGGTTGCTCGCGGATCCGCACGTGGCGGCGGCCGACCCCGCCTTTGCCGACCTCGGCACGCTGACCGAGGGCTTCCTGCAGTTGACCGCGGCGGCGATCGAGCGCCAAGCCGCCCAGCGCGACTACGACACGGTGCAGGCGGCGCTCGCGGTGTTGCAACCGAGTGGCGCGTTCGCTGCCGTCGCGGCGCCGGCTCCGGCCGTGATGTCCGCCCCGGCGCTCGAAGCGGCGCCGTCGGCCGCATCTGCGGCCGCAGCGCTGCCGTTCACCCCGCTCGGCATCTTCACCTACGACTGGCGCGACAAGGACGTGGTGCCGCCGGTGGCCGTCGACCAGGGCGTCTCGGGCTGGTGGGGCTCGATGGGCGCGCCCGCCGCTGGCGCCCCGCTCGGCGCCATCGAGGTGGTGGTGGACGAGGATGGCCGGGTGGTGGACGCGCGCATCTACCAGTCGGTCAACCGCATCTACGACACGGTGCTGCTCGAGTCGGTCAAGCAGTGGCGCTATCAGCCGGCGACGAAAGACGGGCGTCCGGTGAAGTACCGCCGCATCACCGGCGTCGTCGCGGGACGCTGAGGTACGACGGCGGCCCGAGCCGCGTATACTCGCTCGCGTGTTTCGCCTGCTCGCGGCGGGGAGCGTCGTTCTCTGGGGCGTGCTCATCGCTGCCACGGCCCTGGCTCAGGAACCCGTGCTGCGGTGGGGGGCCGACGCCGAAGGCGGCGCGCCGTTCGTCGAGGCCGACCCCAACGATCCGTCCACCTACCGCGGCTTCGACGTCGAGATCGCGGAACTCCTGGCGGCCGCCCTCGGGCGCCGGCCGGTGTTCGTGCAGGCCGCCTTCGCGTCGCTCGACCAGTCGGTCAAGCGCGGCGACTTCGACATCGCCATCAACGGCCTCGAGGACTCGCCCGCCAAGCGCGCGGCGCTCGCGGTCAGCGTGCCGTACTACGAGTTCAGCGAGGTGCTCACCGTGCGGACGGCCGACGCCGGCCGGTTCCGCACGCTGGCCGACCTCGAAGGCCGCCGCGTGGCCACGCTCAGCGCGACGCTGGCGTGGGAGATTCTCACGAAGGCTGAACGTGAGCACGGCGTGCAGCCGGTCTCCTACGACGACGACGTCCATCCCTACGAAGACCTGCTGCTCGGCCGCGTCGACGCCGTGCTGCTCGACAACGTGCTCGCGGAACGCTCGATGCGGCGGCACGAGGGCATGGTCACCCATCCAGACCCGGTGACCACCGGCTACTACGTGGTGCTGATGGCGCCGGACGACACGGCACTGCGTGATGCGGTCAACGCCGAGTTGCGTGCCGCGATGGCCGACGGGCGCCTCGAGACGATCTTTCGCCGCTGGCAGGTGTGGAACACGGACCAGCCGCTGATGTACGCCCGCGTGCTGGCCGGTGCCGACTCCCTGCTGGAACAGCCCGGCGGCGGCCTGTCGGCGCGACCCGACGTGTGGACGCTGACGTGGCGCTACCTGCCGGCGCTCTTCCGCGCCGCGCTGCTCACGCTGGTGCTGTCGTGTGCGGCCATGG
Organism: uncultured Acidobacteriota bacterium; assembly: GCA_963807405.1. Taxonomy (GTDB): domain Bacteria; phylum Acidobacteriota; class Vicinamibacteria; order Vicinamibacterales; family UBA2999; genus CADEFD01. The sequence goes on from CAWEBU010000006.1 coordinate 657,208, forward strand.
CGCTGGCCGTGGCGCTCGGGGTGGCGATCGCCGTCGGCCGCGTCTACGGGCCCGGCTGGGTGCGCATGCTGCTCACCGTGTTCGTGGAGGTCGTTCGTGGCACGCCGGTGCTGCTGCAGCTCTTCGTCCTCTACTACGGCCTGGCGGCGGTGGTGCGGCTGCCGCCGTTCCTGGCCGCTCTCCTCGGCCTCGGCCTGAACTACGCGGCCTACGAGAGCGAGATCTACCGCGCCGCGCTGATGGCCGTCTCGCGTGGTCAGCTCGAGGCCGCGCGCACGCTTGGCTTCACGGCAGGGCAGACGCTCAGGCTCATCCGCGGGCCGCTGGCGTTCCGCTACGCCCTGGCCCCGATGACCAACGACTTCGTGGCCCTGCTCAAGGACTCGTCGCTCGTCTCCGTGTTGACGGTGGTCGAGCTGACGAAGCAGACGCAGATCTTCGCCGCCAACCTCGGGAGCTGGGCCGTGCCCGGCGCGCTGTGCGCGGTGATGTACCTGGCGATGTCGTGGCCGCTGGCACGGCTGGCAGCCCGGCTCGAGCGGCGGTGGGGAGCGCCCACGCCGTGACGACGACTCCGGTGCTGACCGTGACGCGGGCTCGAGCTGGCGCGCGGCGAGCGTCAGATCCTGCGCGGCGTCGATCTGGCCGTCGACCACGGCGAGATCGTGGCCTTGATGGGCCTCTCGGGTTCGGGCAAGACGACCGTCCTGCGTGCGATTGCCGGCCTCGAAGCCTTCGGCGCCGGGCGCATCGAGGTGGACGGCCTCGTCCTCGACGGCTCGGCGAGCCATCACCGCGACCTGCACCACAAGGTCGGCATGGTGTTCCAGTTCCACTGCCTGTGGGAACACCTCACGGCCGTGGAGAACATCTGCCTGGCGCCGGTCCATGTCTACGGCACCGCGGCCGCGGACGCCGCCGTGCGGGCGCAAGGAACTGCTCGCCGACCTCGGCGTGGCGCATCGCGAGCACGCCCTGCCGCGCGAGCTGTCCGGCGGGGAAGCGCAGCGGGTGGCCATCGCACGCGCCCTGGCCGCCGACCCGCGCCTGCTGCTCCTGGATGAACCGACCGCCTCGCTCGATCCGGCGCGGCGAGCCGAACTGGGCCAGACCCTGCGCGAGCTGTCGACCCGCGGCCGCAGCCTGCTCGTCACCAGCCACGACGACGACTTCGTGCGCGACTACGCCACCCGCGTGGTGGTCCTGGCCGGCGGACGGGTGGTGGAGGAGGGGCTGCCGGGCACCGTCCTCACGACGCCGGCGCACGAGGCCACGCGGCGCCTGCTCGACATGAAGGGCGAAGCCGCGCTGCCGAGCCCGCCCACGTCCTTGGACTGACGCGCCGCCGCCGCGTCCGCGCCCGAACTTCGCCGCCGGGCCGCTCCGGGTGGGTCAGCGCCGTGCGGAGCAGGTAGAATTGAAACGCGGGCCGCTAGCTCAGTGGTAGAGCATCTGACTTTTAATCAGGTGGTCCTGGGTTCGATCCCCAGGCGGCCCACCACGCTCTGACCCGCACCAGCGGATCGCACCGACCCTGCGACGCACTGAGCCCATCGACGCGCGAGGCGCCTGGCGCCGATCTGCGAGCTGGCGCGCGCCTGTACGTTGATGCGTGCTCTAGCGCGGCTCTGCTGCTGGCAACTGCTGGCGCTTGTCGAGCGCCGTCCGCAGCAGCGACACGCCCGCGTAGAGCACCACCACCACGACCAGCCAGCGGATGGCCTCGAGCGGCAGCGACTTCACGACATAGGCGGCCACCAGCACGCCGGGAATGCCGCCGAGCGCAAGACCCAGCGCGGCCCGGCCGTCGAACTTGTCCATGCGCGCGAACTTGATCCCGGCCAGCGGCAGCCCGTAGGCGGCCGAGCCCATCATGATCGGGAAGGCCGAGCGCGGGCTCATGCCGAGCAGGCTGAACACGATCAGGCTCGGCGCGTAGCTGCCGATGCCGAGCGCGTTGAAGGCGCAGAAGGTGAAGTTGAGGAGCGTCGCCACGACCAGCGTGGCGCCCGTGAAGCCCAGAGCCTCGCCGCCGCCCGGAATCCACTGCAGGTTGGTCATGGTCATGAAGATGGCGCCGACCACGAGCGCGATGGCCATCCCGAACTGCACCTGCCGGCGGGGCAGGCGCGACACGATGCCGGCGCCCACGTAGCCGCCGAGCGCGCCCACCGGCACCATCAGGCCCAGCGTGAGCGGATCCACGGCGATGGCGGTCACGAACGCGAACGCTTCGAGCGCCACGGGCACCGAGGAGCCGACGTTGAGCGTGCCGGGGATCCACTCGTCCTTGACGATCCGCAGGAAGCGGAAGGCGGCGGTGGTCGGCGCGTAGTTCCCGATCCCGAGGGTATCGAAGAACAGGCCAACGGCGCCGAGGCCGAACTGCGTCGGCGTCGGCATGCCGTGCGGATGGCCACGCCGCGCGCTTTGCCACCAGGTGGCGACGAACCAGAGGACGACGAGCACGAGGCCCGTGAGGAGGACGGGGATGGGGGACAGCATGCGGCGGGGGCTATCTTGTGCCGCAATCGCGCGGGCGGCAAGGCCCCGTTGCGAGGCCCTGCCGCCGCCAGGTCTTTACATGGTGGTGAAGGGGACGCTCGCCTTGGTGGTGTCCCACTGCATGACGATCATGCCGCCCTTGCCGGCCGGGTTCTTCTCGATGGTGATGGTGAACTGCTCGACCGGCTTGGCGAGCGTCTCCGTCTTCATCGGCACGCGACCGACGTCCTGCGCCTGGGCGTACTCGGTGCCCCACTGGCCGGTCTGCTTGTTCACGAGGAGCCGCCAGCCCTTCTCGTCCACCAGGGTGTAGAGCGAGACCTTGCCGGGGTTGACGTGGAGGGGCCCGATCATGAGCGCCTTGTCGGTTTCGAGAATCGTGGCCTCGTCGGCGCCGGTGCGCCAGACCTGGCCGTAGGGCACGATGCCTCCGAAGACCTTGCGGCCCTTCATGTAGGGACGGCCGTAGGTCACGCTGATGGCGGCGCCATCGATGGTGGCCTTCACGGTTTCGTGCGGGCTGGCCCGCTTTTCCTGGGCGGCCACGAGGCCGGCTGGGACGGCCAGAGCCGCCACGATGGCCGAGGCGACGAATGCACGACGCTGAATCACTGGACTACTCCTTGAGGAACGACAGATGCGATCCGGCGCGTCAGCGCCGGGGCAAACAGCCTTTGGACTATAGCAGCCGCCTGCTGGTTTCCGCCCGGGCGGCAGGGCCTCACAGGATGCGCTTGCCGAAGGCCGACAGCACCAGCTCGGTGGCCAGTTCCGCGGTGGCGTTCCGGAGGTCGAGGGCGGGATTCACTTCCACGACGATCGAGGGCCACGAGGAGGCCCGACTCCGCCACCGCCTCCATCACGAAGTGCGCCTCCCGGTAGTCGAGGCCGCCCTTGACCGGGGTGCCGACGCCGGGCGCGATCGCCGGGTCGCAGACATCGAGGTCGAACGACACGTGCACGCCGCCGGTGCCGGCCGAGGCGGCCGCCAGCGCGCGGTCCATCACCTCGGCGATGCCGAGGCGGTCGATGTCCTTCATCGTGAACGCATGCACGCCCGAGGCCTTCACGATCTCCTTCTCGCGATCGTCGAGGTTGCGGATGCCGACGAGCACCGTGTGTTCGGGGAGGATGGCCGGTCCGGCGCCCGAGATGCGCGCCAGCTCCGCCGGCTCGCGGCCGAGGAGGGCGGCCAGGGGCATGCCGTGGACGTTGCCCGAGGGGGAGGTGGCCGGCGAGTTGATGTCGGCGTGGGCGTCCACCCAGATGAGGCCCAGGGCCTGTCCACGGCCCTTCAGCCAGGCGGCACTGGCCGCCACCGACCCGGCGCCGAGCGAGTGGTCGCCGCCGAGCACGATCGGCAGTGCGCCCTCCTCGAGCGACGCCAGCGCCGTCGTGAACAGCTCCTGGCAGACCTGGGCGATTTCCTCCACGTAGCGCTTGGCCGGGATCCCCCGGGCCCTTGGTTTCGGGCAGCGGGGTGTCGATGTCGCCCTTGTCGGTGACGGGGAAGCCGAGGGCGACGAGCCGCTCGGCCAGATTCGAGATGCGGATGGCGGACGGGCCCATGTCGACGCCGCGGCGATTGCCACCAAGGTCGAGGGGCACGCCGATCAGGTGGGCGGGCTTCATGCCGAGATTGTATGCGGCGACGTTCGCCGCCACGATAATCGCGGCTGTCATGCCCACGATGTAGGGCTGGCCTCGCACCGGCGTGCTATATTATGGGGTTTGTTTTCACAACCGCTACTTTAGTAGCGACTGCCGCGGAGGCATCGTGCCCATCCTCGTCCGGCCCGTGCGCGAACAGCTCGAGCACGATCGCATCATCCGATTGCTCCAGGCGCGCTACCAGAAGAAGCACGACCCGGTCATCAACATCGGCCACGAGCCGCCGACGTCGATCGTCATCGGCACCGCGGAATTCGTGCCCGATCTGATCCTCGTCGCCAACGACAAGGCCCGCAAGCTCGAGGGCGTGGTCGAAGTCGAAACGGGCGAGTCGGTCAACTCGCTCGAGGCCCTGGCGCAGTGGAGCCCGTTCAGCCGGCTGCGCGTGCCGTTCCACCTCTACGTGCCGCCGAACTCGCTCGACACCGTCCGCCGGCTGTGTCGCGACCACAACGTGACGGTCGCCGAGCTCTGGACCTACCACACCAACCTCGATCAGGTGCGCTTCACCCTGGTGCAGAAGGCCCCGATGCCGCCCTGAACGCGGCCCGGAAGGCCGGCTTGAGCGGCACGCCGAAGCTGAAGGTGGCGCCACCGCCACCGCCCCCGCCGCCGCCCCTGCCGCCGCCGCCACCGGTGTCGGTGCGTGGCAATCAGGACACCAAGGCGCCGACCCGAACGGCCGCGCAGAAGGCCTCGTTCGGCAAGTTCGTGGCCGCGGCCAAGGCGTCGGCGGCCAAGCACGCCGGCGCTCCGGCCATGCCGCCGCCTCCACCGGCCGTCAAGACGAAGCCGGCCGCCCAGAGCCAGCCGGCGAGCGCCGGTCAGGCCGCCGCCGTCTCCACCGGCAAGGCGAGCAGCCCGGCGCCGACCAGCAAGACGCCAGCGGAGGCCACGCCCGTCACCGCGGCGCCGCCGGCCAGGACGTCGGCGAAGGCCAAGTCCGCCAGTCCGGCGCCCGCGGCGAAGACCTCCGCGAAGGCCCCGGTCAAGGCCGCGGTCAAGGCCGCGGCGAAGGGCAAGGCGAAGCCGGCCAAGGCGGCGGGCAAGCCAGCCGCGAAGGCGGGCTCTCCCGGCAAGTCCGCCGCTGCGGCGCGCCAGAAGAGCGCGGCCAAGCCGGCGGCCAGGAAAGCGTCAACCGGCAAGGCCGCGGCCCGGGGCCCGGCCGGAAAGCGGCGCTAGTCGGGCGTGCCGTATCTGCGACTGACCGCCGACCGGCGGGGCGTGGAGCACACGTTCCTGCTCCACGTGGCCGCTCCGGGCGAGCGGCCGAAGATCCTGTATTGGTACCGCACCGTACCGGGCGTGAAGATCGGACGGCCCGCGCTCGACGACGCCGCGATGCGCTCGCTCGAGGAGCAGTATCCCGACATCGACTTCGACTGGCCGTACATCCTCGACGTCGGCGCGATGACCCCGGTCGAGGTCGAGGCCGCCATTCCGCCGCGCAAGCGCAAGCCGCGACGTCCCGAGGCCGAGGAGGACGGCAGCGCGCCGCCCGAGGCCGCGCCTCGTCAGGCCGCGCCCGGCGAGCCCGTCGCGGCGCCGAGAGAGTCGGAAGATGCGTCGGCCCCGCGCGAGAGCGACCTCCGCCCGGACCTGCTCGGCGAGTTGCTCGGCCGCGGCATCGCGGCCAGCCTCCGCAGCCAGTTCGATGCGCTGGCGGAGAGCATCGAGACGGCGGCGGTCAGCTCGGACGTGAAGGTCGCGTGGCGCGGCCGCCTCGCCCGGATGGACCCGGACGGCTGGGAATCGCCCGAAGCGGTGATGGCCGGGATCGCCACGGTCCAGCAGGACCTCGACGCCCTCACGGACGAGCTCGACAGCACCCCGCCCGGCCTCTGATCCGGCCGCGCTTTGTCGAGCCGACGGGCGGAGCCGTGCGTCTATACTGAGACCCATGGGAAACCGCCGCCTCGCCGTCGTCGGAGCCGGGCTCGCGCTCACCGCCGTCCTCGGCCTCTCCGTAGCGACCGATGCTCGTCAGGCACCCGCGGGACAGCCCCCGGCGCCGGGCGTCGAGCAGCAGCCGGGCCGCCCGGCCAATCCCGACGGCGTCTTCCGCAGCGCCGTCGACCTCGTGACCACCGATGTCATCGCCCGCGACGCCCGCGAGCAGTTCGTCGCCGACCTCACCAAGGACGAGATCGAGATCTACGAGGACGGCGTCCTGCAGGAACTCGCGTCGATGACGCTCGTCCACGGCGGCCGGGTGCTGAATCTGCAGGCGCCGCCGCCCCCGCCGCAGCAGGAAGGCATCATCCTGCCCACGGCCCGCCCGCGCAACGACGCGGCCGGACGCATCTTCCTCATCATCGTCGACGACCTGCACCTGGATTTCCGGAACACCGGCCGGATCCGCGACCTGTTCAAGCGCATCTCGCGCACGCTGGTGCACGAAGGCGACATGTTCGGCATCGTCTCGACCGGCCCGTCGTCGCTGGCCATCGATCTCACCTACGACCGCAAGATCCTCGACGAAGCCATCAAGCGGATCACCGGCAACGGGCTCAAGCCGTCGGACATCATCCAGGGGCAGGACGGACCGCAGGGGCCGAGCGAAGTGCGCTACCGGGCGCACGTGGCGTTCTCGACCGCCCGCGACATCGTCACCCAGCTCGAACGGATCACCAACCGCCGCAAGGCGGTCGTGTGGGTGAGCAACGGCTTCGACTTCAACCCCTTCGAGAACCAGCGCCTCGGTGAGGACCCGATCTACGGGGGGCGGATGGGTCAGACGCGTGAGGAAGGGCAGGAGATGAACCGGACGATGAATCAGGGCACCCAGTTCGCCGACGCCGATCTGGCGCGTGAACTGGCCGACCTGACGCGCTCGGCGAACCGCGCCAACGCCACCTTCTACACCATCGACCCGCGTGGCCTGGTGGCGGGGCAGGACCTCGACGAAACCGTCGACCCCAGTGACTTCCAGCAGCACCTGCGCAAGACGCAGGACAGCCTGCGCGTGCTGGCCGACGAAACGGGCGGCATCGCCATCGTCAACCAGAACAACTTCGACAAGGGCCTGAAGCGGATCGACGCCGAGACCAGCGACTACTACGTGGTCGGCTACTACTCGAGCAACCCCGACCCGCTGAAGCGCACGCGGAAGATCGAAGTGAAGGTGAAGCGCGAGGGGCTGAACGTGTGGTCGCGCACGTCTTACACGCTGCGCCAGCCGACCCCGCCCAGCCAGTAGGCGCCGCGCTAGGCGCGGTTGCCCGAGGCGGAATCGCCGCCGGTGCCGCGTGCCTGCTCGATCGACTCGAGGATACGCGTCCGCAACCACGACACCGGCTCGGGCTGCAGTTCGGTGAAGGCACGCCACACGTCGTGGTCGAGGGCGATGCTGATGACGCGGTCGGGAGTCTGTGGCATTGGGCTGGCCCTCCAGGAAGATGTGACCGAGCGATCCTAGCGGCCCGCCATCCAGTTGAAAAATAGAATGATCGAATTGCACCGATGCTCAGCGTGCATCAGCCGCAGGGGTCACGGAATGCGGCTGGAATGAGACGCGTCGGCGCTGCATAATCAACCCCACCCCTGCGAGGCACTGAAGATGAGCGTGTGGACCCCGGCCCGTCGTTGTGAGCGCATGCAGCCGTCGATTTTGCGCGAGATCCTGAAGGTCGCCGAGCGTCCCGGCATCCGGTCGATGGCCGGCGGACTGCCGTCGCCGGAGACCTTCCCGGTCGAGGCGATTGCCGCCGCCTGCGACGCCGTGCTGACGCGGCAGCCCAAGGCCGCGCTGCAGTACGCCGCCAGCGAGGGCTTTGCGCCGCTGCGCGAGTGGGTGGCAGCGTCTTTGTCACGCCCCGGCTATCAGGTGGGCGCCGACGAGGTCCTCATCACGACCGGCTCGCAGCAGGGCCTCGACCTCGTGGGCAAGGTCTTCATCGACGCCGGCGCGCCGGTGGCGGTCGAGGCACCGACGTATCTGGGCGCCCTGCAGGCGTTCGTCCCCTACGAGCCGGCCTTCGTGCCGCTCGACGGCGACGACGAAGGCCCGACGGCCGCGTCCCTGGCGGCGCTGCCGACGCGGGCGCCGGGAACGCGCTTCGCCTACCTGCTGCCGAACTTCCAGAACCCGACCGGCAGCCAGATCTCGCACGACCGCCGGGACGCGATCGTCGCGGCGGCGCAGTCGGCGGGGGTGCCGATCATCGAGGACAACCCCTACGGCGACCTGTGGTTCGACGAGGCGCCGCCGCCGTCGATGACGTCGCGCTGGCCGGAGGGCGTCATCTATCTCGGCTCGTTCTCGAAGGTGCTGACGCCGGGGTTCAGGCTGGGGTTCCTGGTGGCCCCGCGCGACCTCTATCCGCGGTTCCTGGCGGCCAAGCAGGCCGCCGACCTCCACACGCCCGGCTTCAACCAGCGGGTGATCTTCGAGGTCATCAAGGACGGCTTCCTCGACCGGCACGTGCCGACCATCCGCGAGCGCTACCGTCAGCAGCGCGATGCCATGGCCAAAGCCCTGGCCGCCCACATGCCCCCGGGCACGACCTACCAGGTGCCACGCGGCGGCATGTTCTTCTGGTTACGGCTGCCTGAAGGCTTCGACACCCTGCCGCTGCTGCAGAAGGCGATCGACGCCGGGGTGGCGTTCGTGCCGGGCGCGCCGTTCTACACCGCCGCGCCGGACGTGCGAACGATGCGGCTCAGCTTCGTGACGCTCTCGACCGACGAGATCGCGGACGCGGTGGCGACGCTCGGGAAGGTGCTGGCGGAAGCCGGTGCGCCGGCGTCGGTCGGCTAGGGCGCCAGACGCAGGCGCGGGCGGACCTTCTCGAACGCCTTCATCACCTCGTCCACGGCCCGCGGGGTGCGGCTCATCTTCGGATAGACCCAGCCGGTCTCGCGGATGAGCGGGCGGCCTTCGATGCGCGCGCAGTAGAGGTGGCCGCTGGCGACGTCGCGCGCCACCGACTGGTAGGAGACGATCGTGATCCCGAGGCCGTGACGGACCAGCGCCTTCAGGATCTCGACGTTCTCCGTTTCCATCACGATGCGCGGCTCGATGCCCGCCGAGGCGAAGAACTCGTCGACGACGCGGCGCGTGTTCGAGCCCGACTCGAACAGCACGAACGGCTGCGCCGCGAGATCCTGGGCATTGACCTTCCGCTTCTTGGTGAGCGGATGCTTGGCCGAGGTCACGACCAGCAGTTCCTCCTGCAGCACCGGCACCGCCACCATGTCGGCGTCCTTGATCGGCAGCGTCAGCATCGCGATGTCGCCGCTGCCGGCCCGCAGATGCTGGACGCAGCGCTCGGCGCTGTCGCTCATGATCTTGACGTCGATGCCGGGGTGCTGGCGGGTCACTTCTGACAGCAGCGTCGGGAAGACGTAGAGACAGACCGTCATGCCGCCCAGGATGCGGACCGTGCCGCGCAGCGTCTCCTGGCTGTCGCTGATGAGGGTGACGGTGTCGGTCAGATCCTGGAAGACGCGGTGGCTGAGCTGGAGGAGCGCCTCGCCGGCCGGGGTGATGCGGATGCGCCGGCCGATGCGCAGGAAGACCGGCGTCTTCAGCTCGTCCTCGAGGAGCAGGATCTGGCGGCTGATCGCCGACTGCGACACGTGCAGCTTGTGGCCGGCGGCAGTGAACGAGCCGGTCTCGGCGATGGCGCGGATGATTTCGAGCTGGCGTAGGTCCAACGGGTGACTCCCGCTGGCGAGTATACATGCAGCCGCGAGATGGACCTAGCGAAGTCCGCCGGAAGAAGTTATGTGACGGAGTCGACGGGAACGGGCGTCCCGGCCCGGAATGGACCGGGACGCCGCTCCGTCACTTCTTCTTGATGAGGGAACAGACGCCCAATGCGCCGCTCGGATCGAGCGCATCGGCCGCCATATCGATGTGCCGCACCACTCCGGCGTCGTCCACGACGAACGTCACGCGGCGAGCGGTCCCGGAATTCTCGTCGAGGATGCCGAGGGTCCGGGCGTAGGTGCGCTTGGTGTCGGAGAGCAGCGGGAAGTCGAGTCCCATCTGATCGCGAAATGCCTTGTTGGCCCAGGTGGAGTCGACGCTGACGCCGAAGACGGCGGCGTTGTTGGCGCCGAACTGCGCGTAGTTGTCCCGGTACCGGGACATCTCGGTCGTTCAACCGGGGGAGAAGGCCGCCGGGAAGAACGCAATCACGACCGACTGCCGGCCCTTGAACGAGGCCAGGGTCGCCGTCTTCGAGACGGGACGGCCGCCATCGGGCGCCGGCTCGAGGTAGGGCAGCGTGAAGTCGGGCATCGGCTGGCCCACTTGCACCAGCGGGGGCGGCGGGGGCGGCGGCGGGGTCGGCGCCGCGGTCGTGCCCGGCGTCTGTGCCAGGGCGCCCGGGACGGGCGCCGCGGCCAGCACGGCGAACACGCTGACCCAGAGGTACAGCGAGCGTGATGTCATGGCGTGACTATACCGCGGAGCCGCGTCGGCTGCGGGGCGCCGGGCGGGCGGCGTCGGCGCGGACGCGGGCCACCGCCTCCTTGAGGTAGTGCTCGTCGAGCTCGATGCCGATGCCGTGCACCCCGAGACGGGCACAGGCGACCATCGTCGAGCCGAGGCCCATGAACGGGTCGGCCACGGTGAGGTCCGGCCCGAGCCCGTGCAGGCGCAGGCAGTACTCGGGCAGGCGCGGCGGGAAGGTGGCCGGATGCGGCCGATCCTTCTCGCGATTCTGGATCGTCTCGTAGGGCACGAACCAGGTGTTGCCGCGGCACCGACGGCCGCCCGAGGCGCCACGCCAGCGGGCGACATTCGACGGGTCCTGATACTTCACGCCGAGCGCCAGGCGGTCCAGCCGGGTGGTGCCTTGTGGGGTGAAGTGGAACAGGAACTCGTGGCAGTCGTTGAGAAAACGCGCCGAGTTGATCGGCTTGTAGTGGCCGACCGCCAGGTCGTCCGCCAGGCCGGCGCGGCTGCCGGCGGCGTCGCGCTCGATGGCGATCGACTTCACCCAGTGGATGATGTTCTGGAGGTGCAGGTGCGGCCGCACCGCCTGAGCCACGTCGAGCGCCGTCCACGGGTCGGTGGGTTTGGCCCCGACGTTCAGGAACAGCGACCCCTGGGCGGTCAGCGTCCGGGCCACGGCGGCCACCCAGCGGCCGGTCCACTCCAGGTATTCGTGGCGGGGCTGGCCGTCGTCGTAGGTGCGGTAGCGGATGCCGAGGTTGTAGGGTGGCGACGTGACGACCGCATCGATCCGGTTCTCCGGCAGCGCCGGCAGGACATCGAGGCAGTCGCCGAGGTAGAACGTGATGGTCGACCGGCCAGTCTGGACGGTCTCGTAGGGGCGGGGAACGCGGGAGGGCACGCGCGCGAATTGTACCGCCTTCAGGCGGTGGCGTACAGCCGGTTGGCAGCGCCTCGCGGGCGCCGGACTACGACGCGCGCATGGCGACGACCGGCGGGGGATAGCCCTCGGCCGTCCGGCTGTCGCGGAGCGCGGAAATCGTGTGATTCTGGCGGTGAGAGGCGCTCGCGCACTGCGGCCCCTTCTCCTCGACGTAGACCACTTCACGCGTGCTTCCCACGTCGCGGTAGCGACCGATGACGCAGCCGCAAGGCATGGTGCCGAACCCGAGGAGCTTCACGACACTCATAATCACGCTCTCCCGCAATCGCCGCTCGCAAGTTCCGTGCCCACCGCATCGCTAGTCTTGAAGGCGCGATTTGACCGACGACCACCTCACGGCGTATCGAAACTGGTCGCGATTCGTCACAGGCAGGTCAGGAATCGGCCAATAGTGGTGGCGCATGAGCCACCCGCCCGACGCCGTTCTGGATCATCGTTCGCCGAATTGGATGGCGCGTGACGGCGCGGCGACGACTCAGCGACGAGGCGTGCGGGCCAGCTCGCGCTCGAAGGCTTCGCGCGCGGCGGCGGCCGTGGGATCGAGCGTGAGCGCCTCGGCCAGCCGCTGCAGACCGGCGGCCGAGTTGCCGCCCTCCAGCTCCAGCAGTGCGAGGTTGGTGTAGGTCGACGGATCGCGCGGATCGGCCTGGAGGGACGCCAGCAGGGCCTCGCGAGCCTCGTCGCGCCGGCCGGCCGTGGCCAGGGCGGCCCCGAGAAGGTTGTAGCCCTTGGCGTGAGTGGGGCTGGCGGCCACGAGCGCCCGCGCCTCGCTGATGGCCAGGTCGAGCCGTCCCTCCATGAAGAGCAGGCTGGCCGAGTAGTAGCGCGTGGCATCAGCCGTCGGGGCGACGAGGCGCATGCGCGCGACGACCGGCACCAGGCGCTCCCGATCCCCCACGTCGGCCAGCACGGACGCCAGCTGCTCGAGTGCCGGGACGCTCGACGGCTCACGCTCGGCGGCGGCGAAGGCGACTCCAGCGGCATCCTCGATGCGGCCGCCCGTGGCCAGGAACCGCGACAGCGCCACTTGCGCCGCCAGATGGTCGCGCGGGGCCGCGGCGTTCTCGAGCACGCGCAGGGTCTCGCTCTGCTTGCCGGCCTGGCCGGCCGCCCGCACCAGGCCTTCGAGCGCCCGCGTGTCGCGCGGGTCGAGGCGGACGGCGGTTTCGAAGTCGGCCCAGGCAGCGCCGGGCGCGCTGGCCTCGTAGAGCATCCAGCCGCGGTCCCGCCACGAGGCGGCCGAGGCGCGGCGGCGGGCGTCGACCGCGGCCTGCACCGGCCGTTCGGCGGCCAGCGCCCGCAGCGCGGCCGAGTTGTCCGGGCCGCCGCGCGAGAAGACGGCGCGCGGTCCGGTGAACTCGACCGGGGCATGGTCGTCGGTCTGGATGCGGGCTCCACGAGAGAACGCCGCGATGCCCGGTCCCTCGGCGATCAGCAGGGAGGTGAGGGCGAAGGCGTCCTGCACGCCGACGCCGGCCAGGTTCTCGGCTGCCCGCGCCCGGTCCGCCAGCCGCTCCGGCAGCGAGGCCACCTGTGCTCCCAGCGGCTGGTTCGACCCGATGAGCAGCACGTCGCCGTCGCCGACCAGCCACAGGGTGGCGTCGGGAAAGACCTCGGCGAAGGTGGCGACGATCGACCTGAGGTCGTCGCCGCTGATGTCGTAGGTGTGCGCCCACTGGCACAGCACGCCGCCCGGTGTCAGGCGCGCCTTCGCGGCCTCGAAGAACTCGCGCGTGAAGAGGGCCGCGATCCCGGCCATCCACGGATTCGACGGTTCCGAGATGATGGCGTCGTACTGGGTCTGGCCGAGCAGGATGTGGGTCCGGCCGTCGCCGAGGATGAGACGGGTCCGCGGATCGCGCAGGGCGGAGCCGTTCTCGGGCTCGAAGAAGCGCGACGCCTCCACGACTTCCGGCGAGATCTCGAGCACGTCGGCGTGGTCGATGGGATGAGTGAGGGCGGCCCCCAGTGTCACGCCGCTGCCGAGGCCGAGCACCGCGACCCGCTTCGGATCGGGGTGGAGCAGCAGCGGCACATGGGCCAGCAGGCGCTGGGTCAGCATGTCACCGGCATTCGAGGCATCGACCTTGCCGTCGATGGCCAGCGACGTCGTACCGGCCGCGTCACGGACCGCCACCGTCGCCGTCGCGCCCTCCTTGTAGTACGTCAGGTGCCCGGCGCGCAGGGACACCTCCAGCGCGTCCCCGGTCATCCCCGCGGCGTACTTGTAGGCGCCGCTCGTGAAGAGCGCCTGGTTCCACTGCGGCATCGCCAGGCTCGCGGCGACGGCCGCTACGCCGACGACGGCCGCCACGACGCGGCTGGCACCCCTCGCGCCTCCGGCCACCAGCACGGCCAGGCCGGCTGCCGCGGCACCCGCGCCGAGGGCTCGCAGGCTGCCGTGCAGGCCGAGCGCGGGAATGATGGCGAAACCGGCCGCCAGCGCACCGGCAATCGCGCCGATGGTGTTGAGCGCGTAGATGAGCCCGAGGTCGGCGCCGAGCGACTGGTCGTGCCCGGTGCCGGTGCGGATGGCGAACGGGAAGGCGCAGCCGAGCGCCACGGCGAGCGGCAGCAGCCACGCCGTCACGAGCAGCACCTGGCGCAGCAGCACCGACTCGAACGTCGCGTCCGGCGCCGAGACCGCGGCGGCCATCGCTCCGAGGCCGGCGTCGATCGTCCACACGGCACCGACGCCGAGCAGCACCGCCACCCCGAGGGCGAGCGACAGCCCGGCCACCGGGTGTGAGGCAGCGGCCGCCAGCCGCCGGCCGGCCGTGGCGCCGATCGCCAGGCCGACGATGAAGATGGCGACGACGAGACTGAAGGCGTAGGTGGTCGGTCCAAGCACCTGCGCCAGCAGGCGTGACCAGACGATCTGGAGGCCGAGGGACAGGAAGCCAGAGGCGGCCATCGCCAGCGCGGCCAGCCACGGACGCGGGACCGCGGCCGCCGCGACGACCATCGGGCGGGCAGCTTTGGTCACCCGCCGCCGCGACGGGGCCGGGGCCGGGGCGGCAGGGGCAGCCGGGGTCGCGGTCTCGCCGGCCGGAGCGTCGGCGGCCGCGGCGCCCGCCAGGCGCCACGCCACCACCGCCACGGTGAGGTTCAGGGCCACGCCGGTCCAGGTCGTCAGGCGTAGACCGATGGCCGGCAGCAGCACGAACCCGCTGAGGAGCGCGCCGAACGCGGCCCCGGCGGTGTTGGCGGCGTAGAGCGCGCCGGCCTCACGCGTGGCCGCTGCCGCATCCGGGACGTACCAGCGGGCGACATACGGAAACGTCGCGCCCATGGCCACGGCGGGCAGGGCGACCAGCAGCACGCTCGTGACGAGGCGCAGCAGCGGGAAGGCCGGCTCCGCCGGCGCCATCCGCGTAGGCGCGGCCGAGGAGCGGCTCCATCAGGTGCAGCCCGAGCGGCATGGCGAGCGCCAGGACGGCGATGGCGACCTCGAGCAGGGCGTAGACGCGCATGGCGCGTCCACGCGTGACGCGGTCGCTGGCCGGGCCGGCCAGGGCGGCGCCGATGGCCAGGCCCCCCATGAAGGCCGCGAGCACGGTGCTGGCGGCCGCCACGCCGTGGCCGAGAGACAGGGTCAGCAGGCGCGTCCACGCGACTTCGTAGATGAGCGCCGCGGCGCCCGAAAGCGCGTAGACGAGGAGAAACGAGCGCCGTGCCATCGCGAGGAGTGTAGCAGCCCGCCTCAGCGAGGCGACGCGCCGGCCGCCGGCTCACGTCGGCGGTAGAGCACGATTTCGCCGTCTTCGGCCACGCGCTCGAGGTCGAAGGCGCGAATCGCCACCGCCTCGAGGCCGGGGGGCGAGACGTCGCGGTGCACGACCACCCACGCCAGTCGCGTGCGCTCCGCGAAGGCCGGCGCCTCGCCCATCAGGACGTCGAGGTCGACCGCCGCCAGCGGCTGCCCGGCGCTGAGGGCCAGCAGCGAGGCCAGGGTGGGGACGCGCCGGATCTCCCGGAACTGGCGCGACGACACCCGCGAGAGGTAGCCGCCGATCAGCTTCTTCTGGTGCCGCGTCTGGTTGAACTGGTAGCGGGCGCTGAAGTTTCCCTCCGACGACACGCCGTCGCGGATGCCGAAGGGCAGTTCGAGCACGCGGACCGGGCGCGGGTCGGCCGCGATGGTGTCGTAGAGCGACGGAATGTGCGCCGAGTAGAGCGGGCGCGGCGAGGGCAGCAGCTCGAAGGCCAGCAGCAATCCCACGACGACCAGTACCTGGCGGCGGCGGTGCGGCCAGCGCTCGCCGATCGCCTTGAGGGCCATGGCGAACAGCACGCTCGCGCACAGCGCGGCCACGATCGCGAAGCGGCCGGGCATGCGGGTCAGGTTGACGACCGGCACGTAGCGCAGCAGCGCCCACGGCCCCGGTACGAAGGTGTTGACGCCGGCCACGTGGACGAACGGGCCGAGCGACAGCGTCGCGAAGATGCCGAGCGCCCAGAACCAGCCGCGCGCGCGCAGTCCGGCGCGCCACGCCGCCACGCCGATGACGGCGAGGACCACCAACCCGAGGGCGGCCGTGAACTCGACGAATACAGTGGGGGCGATCTCCTGCTGAGAGCCGGCCAGCCAGCGCACCAGCGGATGCGAGGGGTTGGGCGCGAACAAGGCCAGCAGATCGACGCCCCGCGGACTACTGCGCCAGTAGACCGGCGGCGAGACCCAGGAGCCGTCGGCGAAGAGCTGCGCCGCACCGTAGAGCGTGGGCGACAGCACCAGGACGCCCGCGAGCCCGGCCGCCGCGGCCAGGCCGAGTGCGCGCGGGCGCGGCAATCCCGCGGGCAGCAGTCGCGGCCTGAGCACGAGCGCGATGCGGGCGAGGACGAGCACCGTCAGCAGGAGCACGGGCGCATGCAGGCCGCGAATGCTGACCGGGATGCCCAGCAGCTCGACGCGTCCGCCGCGTCCGGCCAGCAGGCCCACGACCAGGCCCGCCGCCAGCACGATCGCGAGATCGAGCATCCACCGGCCGGGCGGCGTCGTCCACCCCGGCCGCCACTCGAGGCGCAGCAGTCGCGACGTGATGTAGATGGCGGCAATCAGCACGCAGTAGACGGAGTAGTAGGCGTCGCAGGAGGCCGCCCAGGCAATCGAGACGCCGGCGAGAATCGAATCGCCCAGACGCTGGGAGCGCTCGACGCGGTGGAGGCTCCAGATGAAGGCGGCCAGCGGCGCCGCCGCCACCAGGCTGAAGTGCCCGGTCGAGCGGGCCACGAGCACGGGTCCCCACGCGAAGGCGAGTCCGGCCAGCCAGGCTTCGACCGTGGCCCCCTCGGTCACGCGGCGGGCCAGGACGAAGGTCATCCAGGCGGTCAGGACGACGCTGGCGAGGAAGACCAGGTTGAAGGCGGCGATGGTGCCGGTCAGGCCGGCCAGCGGCAGCGCCACGAGGTCGGCGAACAGCGTGTAGTTGTGCTGGGTGAGATCGACCGGGCGGGAAGTCGTCGAGAAAATGCGATCCGTGGTCAGCGGGTTGCGGCGTTCAGTCCACGCTTCGTGCTGGAACACCCACTGGTTCCACACATAGACGCCGGTGTCGCCACCGGGATCGCCGGTGAGGTGCGTGGCGAGGCGCGGAGCCAGGGGCCAGGAGAAGGCCACTGCCATACACGCATACGCCAGCACGGCGGCGAGGTGAGGGGTCCACGCGCGTCGTGTCATTCGGTGGTTGGCGGCGCCACACTAGCACATCCGCCCGGGGCCACGGCCTCAATTCGCCGCCACCCTCGTGCGGCGACACGCGCCGACGCACGCCTGCCGGAAAAGGCAACGGGCGGTCCCACGACCCTCCGACGTCGCTCAGTACCGCTGAGCTGGCCGAAGGGCGGTGGAGCCGCCCGTTGTCGTTCGCGAAGGTCTAGCCGCTAGCCCGTAGCCGCTAGCCCCTGAGGGTGGCGCGCGTCGAGCGCGCCCCGCCCACTAGAAGTCCCAGCGGAAGCCGACGCGGAAGATGCGCGGCGCCAGGGTCTCGGTGACCTCGCGGTAGTTGACCGTGGTCTGGCGGAACAGCGTGATGGCGCTGCTGTTGGCCAGGTTGAAGCCATCGACCTGGAAGGTCACCTTGCCCACGCGGCTCGGCAAGGTGAACGACTTGTCGAGACGAAGGTCGAGGATCGAGATGTTCGGATAGCGGTTGGCGTCGATCGGCTCCACGCGGAACGTGCGCGCGCCGTCGCCCGGCATCGTGACCGTGACCGTGCGGCCGTAGTTCTGGCCGCTCTGCACGCGCCATGAACCCGAGGAGCCGATGCCCCACGGCAACTCGTAGCGGCCGATGACCTTGTAGTTCCAGGTCGTCGAGGTCTCGCGGCCGAACTCGTCCCCGAACAGGCGATCGACCGGGCGGAACGAATAGGCCCGGGTGTAGCCGGTCGGCGTGGGCGTCGTGGCGGTGGAGACGTGCTGCATCTTCGACCACGTCATGCCGGCCGAGGTCAGCAGCATCCACTTGCCGGTCATCCGGCGGTTGAGGGCGACCTCGACGGTGTTGAAGTCGGCGTCGAAGCCCTCGGGATTGGTGTAGACGCGGTCGAGGCCCACGCCGGGCGCGCGGTCGAAGGTCTGGAACTGCTGGTCGTCACCGGTGCCGGCCACGCCGTCCGGACCCGGGTCGTTGACCGTGAACGGCACCGTGAACGAGCCGTTGCGGATGGTGTCGTCCTCACCCCAGATGTCGCGCATGTTCTTGTAGACGTAGGAGACGCGCGCCGAGAGGCCGGTCGTGACCTCGCGCTCGAGGCTGGTCGACAGCTCGTTGCTGACCGGACGATTGAGGTTGCGGTCGATGCGCACGAAGCCGGCGCCGCCGACCGTCGTGTTGAACGCGCCCAGTTCGGCCGGGCCGTCCAGCAGCCGGTTGCCGTTCAGGTCGCAACCGGTCGTGCGAGTGGCCGTGCAATCGAGGAACGCATAGCGGAGCTGCGCGATGCCGACCGGGTTTTCCTTGTCCGCCAGTTCGTCGGCCGAGTTCCAGCGCGACTGGCCGAAGTAGGTCTTGACCACCGTGCGGTTGTCGCCCGTGAGGTCATAGGCGAAGCCGATGCGCGGCGACAGGTCCTTGGTGCTGGCGACGGTAGTGGCCTGGACCGTGCGCGGAGCGACGAACGCCTGGTAGCGAGCGTCGGTCCATCCGGTGAGGGCCGAGATGCCGTTGGGCGCGAAGGTCTGGTCGGGCCATTCGTCCTTGTAGGCCTCGAAGCGCAGGCCCAGGGTGGCGGTCAGGCGGTTGCTGAGCTTCCAGGAGTCGTTGATCCACAGGGCCTGGTAGTTGACGTCGTTGGTGCCGGTGACCGAGGTGTTGTAGATGTCCACCTGCGAGAGCGCCGCGCCGTTGTCACGGTAGAAGACGTCGAAGGGCTGGTCGCGGAAGAGCTGGCGGCGGTCACGCTTGATGTCGTAGCCGACTTTGAAGTCGTGGCTGCCACCCCAGCCGTCCTTGAAGTACGACAGGCTCACGTAGCCCTGCGGCTTCCAGCGCTTCTGGTCCTGGTAGCCGTTGTTGGCGCCGCCGTCGAAGATCTGGCTGTTGGCCAGGTTGACACGCCCGGGACCCCACGGGCCGTCGTAGAGATTGAAATCCCGAACCGGGCGCAGCGGGAAGAAGTTCCACCAGTTGCCGGCAATCACGTCGAGGAAGGCCCGGCTGCCGAGCACGCTCGTCCACTCCGCCTTCATCGGCGTGTTCTCGGACGACTGGTAGTAGGCGGCCGAGAGCGGCGTGGTGACGCTGATGCCGCGCTTGTCCTGCAGCTTCTGGCGCTTGTTGATGAAGCCGATGAACTGGTTGTTGCGCGAGACCTGGTAGGTCAGCTTGAAGGTGTAGGGGTTGGTCAGCTTCGACTGCTCGATGTTGTCGGGCAGGCCGGTCGTGTACTTGAACTGGTTGTTGAGGCGATAGCTGTAGAAGCCCCACGCCTTGCCGCGCCAGATCGGGAAGCCGACGTTGCCGTTCAAGTCGTACTGCTTCTGGATCTGGTTGCCGCGCTGGAGCCCGTTGGCGGCCCGCGTGAAGAAGCCGTCGTCGTTCCGGGTGTTGGCGGTCTGCAGGAACCCCGGAACGTTGTTGGCGATCATGTTCTCGTTCTGGTAGTCGCTGTACCAGTTGCCCGAGAGTCGATCGCTGCCCGACTTCACGCTGATGCTGAGCACCGCGCCACCAGCGAAGGCCGACGCGTCCGCGCCGGCGCCGCCGACCTGGAACTCTTCGAAGCTGCCGAAGTCGAAGTAGCCGGCGTTGGCGCTGGTGCCCTCGGTGGTGTCGATGCCCTCGAGGCGGGTCTGGTTCTGGTCGTCCATCCCGTAGGAGCGGTAGCCGGTCTGGTTGCCCGTGCGCGAGCCGCCGACGTCGTAGGACGTCATCTGCATGCCGGGCGCCTGCGCCATGGCCGCCCACACGTCGCGGGCGTTCGGGATCTCGGTGAGCAGTTCCTTGGTGAAGTTGGTGCCCATGGTGGTCGTCGAGGTGTCGACGACGGGTGAAGCACCGGTCACCGTGACCGACTCCTGGAGGGTCGCCACGGAGAGCTGCTGGTCGACGCTGAGGGTCTGGTTGATGACGACGCGGATGCCGTCGCGCTTCACCGTCTGGAAGCCGGTCAGATCGAACTCAACCTGGTAGACGCCGGGGGGCAGGGCCAGGAAGCGGTAGTCGCCGGCGTCGCTCGTGATCTGCACCTGCGGCTGGATCAGCGCGGGACTCGACACGGTGACGGTGACACCGGGCAGCACCGCGCCGGTGTCGTCGGTGACGGTGCCGTTGATGCGGCCCCGGAAATCCTGGGCGCTGGCCTGGTGGGCAATGCCCAGCAGCAGCGCTACCAGACACAGGAGCCCGCCTAACGTCTTCAACCTCATGAGTCTCTTCCTCCACAACAGCGGCTCGTGCCGCTCGACAACAAATCCCGTTCTGCGACGCAGAGGGAGCGATTCAGCCGACCAGGACGCCTGATCCCGCGCACGACTGGCAGGCGCTACCCACGCAAGGGCTTTGCCAGTAGTTGCGAGGCTGAAATATATCTAATTTCACACTCGGAGACACAGTAATACGTGTGCCTACCTCCGCAGGCATCCAAGCGGCCGGGTTTGGCGATCGTGTAATTCGGGAAGTTGGATCGTGGCCAGGCCGTCGTGCGCCAGCCGTACAAAGGTCGAGGGCGGCCCCGCAGGGCCGCCCTCACCGTCAGAAGGTTCGTTCTGGAGTCTAGAAGTCCCAGCGGAGGCCGACGCGGAAGATCCGCGGCGCCAGCAGCTCGGTGACCTCACGGTAGTTCACGGTGGTCGTCCGGAAGCTCGTCGGGACACCGCTGTTGACCAGGTTGAAGCCGTCGAACTCGAACGTCACCTTGCCGGCCGGTCCCGGCAGCGTGAAGGACTTGTCGAGGCGGAGGTCGAGGATCGAGATGTTCGGGTAGCGGTTGGTGTCGATCGGCTCGACCCGGACCGTGCGGGCGCCGTCGCCCGGGAACGCCACGTTGATCGTGCGGCCGTAGTTCTGGCCGCTCTGAACGCGCCACGAGCCGGAGCCGCCGATCCCCCACGGCATCTCGTAGCGGCCCACCACCTTGTAATTCCAGGTCGTGGACGTCTCACGGCCGAACTCGTCGCCGAACAGCCGGTCGGCCGGACGGAACGAGTAGTCACGCGTGTAGCCGGTCGGCGTGGTCGTCGAGTAGTGCTGCATCTTCGACCGCGTGTGCCCGAACGACGTCAGCAGCATCCACCTGCCGCGGAAGCGGCGATTGAGGGCGACCTCGAAGGTGTTGAAGTCCGCACCCGTACCGTCCGGATTGGTGTAGACGCGGTCCTGGCCAATCGCCTGCGGCCGGTCGAAGGTCTGGAACGACTGGTCGTCGGGCGTCCCGGCCACGTTGTCGGCGCCCGGATCGTTGACGGTGAAGGGCACCGTGAACGCGCCCGCTCGCAGGGTGTCGCTTTCGGCCCACACGTTGCGCATGTTCTTGTAGACGTACGACACCCGGGCCGACAGTCCAGGCAGGAGCTCGCGCTCGAGATTCGTCGAGAGCTCGTTGCTGGTGGGGCGGACGATGCCCCGGTCGATGCGGACGAAGCCGGCGCCGCCGACCGTGGTGTTGAAGGCGCCCAGTTCCGCCGGGCTGTCGAGCAGACGGTTGCCGTTCAGGTCGCAGCCGGTCGTGCGGGTGGCGGTGCAATCGAGGAAGGCGTAGCGCAGCTGCGCGATGCCGACCGGGTTCTCCTTGTCGGACAGCTCGTCGGCGGAGTTCCAGCGCGACTGCCCGAAGTAGGCCTTGACCACCGTGCGGTTGTCGCCGGTCAGGTCGTAGGCGAAGCCGACGCGCGGCGCCACGGTGTTGGTCCTGGCCACGGTCGTGGCGCCGACCGTGCGCTGGGCCATGAACGTCTGGTAGCGGCTGTCGGCGAAGTTCTCGAAGCCGGGCAGGCCGTTGGGGGCGAACTGCTGCTCGGGCCAGCCATCGCGGTAGTGCTCGAAGCGCAGGCCGAGGTTCAGCGTCAGGCGGTTGCTGAGCTTCCAGGTGTCGTTGATCCAGGCGGCCTGGTTGACGACGTCGTTGATGCCGGTGACGTCGGTGTTGAAGAGGTCGACCTGCGACAGGGCGGCGCCGCGGTCGCGGTAGAAGACGTCGAACGGCTGGTCGCGGAAGAGCTGACGGCGGTCACGCTTGATGTCGTAGCCGACCTTGAAGTCGTGGCTGCCGCCCCAGCCGTCCTTGAAGTACGACAGGCTGACGTAGCCCTGCGGCTTCCAGCGCTTCTGGTCCTGGTAGGTGGTGAACCCCCCGCCGTCGAAGTACTGGTTGTTGGCCAAGTCGATCCGTCCAGGGCCCCACGGGCCATCGTAGAGGCCGAAGTCCCGCACCGGGCGCAGCGGGAAGAAGTTCCACCAGTTGCCGGCGATCACGTCGAGGAAGGCGCGGTTGCCGAGCACGCTCGTCCACTCGGCCTTCATCGGGTAATTGCGGGAGGCCTGGTACTGCGCGGTGGACAGTGGACGGGTGAGGCTGATGCCGCGCTTGTCCTGCAGCTTCTCGCGCTTGTTGAGGAAGCCGATCAGCTGGTTGTTGCGCGAGACCTGATACGTCACCTTGAAGGTGAAGGGGTTGGTCAGCTTGGATTGGGCGAGCTGGTCGGGCAGCCCGGTGATGTAGCTGAACTGGTTGTTGAGCCGGTAGCTGTAGAAGCCCCAGATCTTGCCCTTCCAGAGCGGACCGCCGATGTTGCCGTTCAGGTCGTACTGCTTCTGGATCTGGTTGCCGCGCCGCAGCCCGTTGCGGTTGAAGTAGCCGTCGGCATCACGGGTGTTGGCCGTCCTGAGGAAGCCCGGGACGTTGTCGCTGATCATGTCTTCGTTCTGGAAGTTGCTGTACCAGTTGCCGGAGAGCCGGTCGCTGCCCGACTTGACGCTGATGCTGAGCACGGCGCCGCCGGCAAACGCCGACGCATCCGCGCCGGCCCCGCCCACCTGGAACTCCTCGAAGCTGCCGAAGTCGAAGTAGCCGGCATTGGCGCTCGTGCCCTCGGTGGTGTCGATGCCCTCCAGGCGGGTCTGGTTCTGGTCGTCGAAGCCGTAGCTCCGGTAGCCAGTCTGGGTGCCCGTGCGCGAGCCGCCGACGTCGTACGACGTCATCTGCATGCCGGGCGCCTGGGCCATCGCCGCCCAGACGTCGCGCCCGTTCGGAATCTCGGTCAGGAGTTCCTTGGTGAAGTTGGTGCCGAGCGTCGTCGTCGAGGTGTCGACGACCGGGGAGGCGCCGGTGACGGTCACGGTTTCCTGCAGCGTGGCGACCTTCAGTTGCTGGTCGACGCTGAGCGTGGTGTTGATGACGACGCGGATGCCGTCGCGTTTGACCGTCTGGAAGCCACCCAGTTCGAAGTCGACGGCGTAGACGCCCGGCGGCAGGGCCAGGAACCGATACGACCCGTCGCTGCCGGTGGCCTGCACCTGCGGCTGGATGAGCGCCGGGCTGGACACCGTCACGGTGACGCCCGGGAGCACGGCGCCCGTGTCGTCGGTCACGGTGCCGTTGATACGGCCACGAAAATCCTGGGCACTCGCTGGCGGAGCAGCGACCAGCGCCGCAGCCAGACACAAGAGCCAGCCTGTCATCTTCACCCTCATGGACACCCCTCCACACGCACTGGCCGCAGCCAGGCTTGAACCGCCGTCACCGCCCACGGGACCGGCCCCGCGGATCGAACGCCGGCGGATACGTCTGCAACGGCGGTCCGGGGGAGCAAGCGAAATGCCACGGGATGTCATGGCGGCGGGTGCCGGTGGGTTCGTCTGGTGGGGCCATCCCGTCCCGACATGACTTCCGGCACCGGTCGTACAGGTATGCGGATGCGCAGAAGGGGAGTAGACGATCAGCGCGTGGTGGCGTCGGGGAGGCGCCGTCGACGCGAGTAGAATGCTCCCCCATGCGTATCGCAGTCGTCGTCGCTGTCGCGTGCCTGAGTCTGCCGGGCACGGCCGCCGCGCAACAGGGCGCGCCGGACCTTGGCGCCCGGCTGATGCAGGAGGCGAGCATCACGGCCGCGCTCGCGGCGATCAAGGCCGACGAGGCCCGGACCATCGCCGAGCAGATCGAGATCTGCGAAGTCGAGGCGCCGCCGTTCAAGGAGAGCAAGCGCGGCGAGCTCTACGCCCGCAAGTTCCGCGAGCTGGGCCTGCAGAACGTGCGCACCGACAAGGTCGGCAACGTGCTCGGTGAGCGTCCAGGCACGGCCCGCCGCCCGCACCTGGTGCTGGCCGCCCACCTCGACACCGTGTTCCCCGAGGGCACCGACGTCAAGACGACGCGCGAAGGCACGATCATCCGGGGACCCGGGATCGGCGACGACTGCCGCGGTCTGGCGGTCGTGCTGGCGGTCGTCCGCGCCCTCGCGGCCGGCAACGTCCAGACCCCGGGCACCATCACCTTCGTCGGCAACGTCGGCGAGGAGGGTCTCGGCGACCTGCGAGGCGTCAAGTTCCTGGTCGACGAGGGGCTCAAGGGCCAGATCGACCGCTTCGTCTCGATCGACGGCACGGGCCTCGGCGTCACGCACATCTCGGTCGGCAGCCTTCGCTACCGCGTGACCTTCAAGGGCCCCGGCGGCCACAGCTACGGCGCCTTCGGGATGGTCAACCCGATCCACGCCCTCGGCCGCGCCATGGCCGCCATCGGCGACTTCCAGGTGCCGAGCATGCCGAAGACCACCTTCAACGTCGGCCGCATCGGCGGCGGGACGTCGGTCAACTCCATTCCGTTCGAGGCGTGGATGGAAGTGGACATGCGGTCGGCCGACCAGGCGTCGCTCCAGTCGCTCGACGCCAAGTTCCACCGGGCGGTGGACGACGCGGTGGCCGCCGAGAACGCCCGCTGGGGCAGCCGCGCCCTCACCGTCGACAAGGCGGTCGTCGGAAACCGGCCGGCCGGCAGCGCGCCGGCCACGTCGGCCATCGTCCAGGCCGCCGCGTCGGTGACCAGTGCGCTCGGCTTCCCGGTCACCCTGGACGAGGGCTCGACCGATGCGAATTACCCGCAAAGCGTGGGCATTCCCGCCATCACCATCGACGGCGGCGGTCGTGGCCGTGGCGCCCACGCGCTCGACGAGCTGTTCGACACGACCGACTCGTGGCAAGGCTCGCAGCGGGCCCTCCTGCTGGCTGTGGCGCTCGCGCAGCCCTGAGGCGCGGGCCGCGCATTCACCGCTATGCACGGCGAAGCGCAATTCGGACCTTGCGCTCTAAAGCTGCTTTGCTACAATGCCGACACTTTCGGTAGCCCGAAGTCCTGTTCCCCGACGTCCGAAACGGTGGTTTGAACGCATGCGTGTGCTGAATTCTCGACGCTGGCAGATGTTTGGCGGGATCGTCGCCATGATGATGGCGGCCGTTTGCGCCCAGCCGGTCTACGCGCTGGCCGGTGAAGAGGCCGCACAGAAGACCAGAACCGGCGCCACCGCCCGGAAAGCACCCGCCCCCGTCAAGAGAAGTGCGAGCCGCAAGCCGGTCACCCGCACCAAGAAGGCCACCGCCACCCCGACTCGCACGACCTCCGCCGCGCGCCGCCGGGCCATCGCCCGCTCGCGCGCCGCCACCGCCGCCGCGGCCGCCCGCGAACTCGCGACGCCGCGTTTCAAGATCGACGACTCGGGACGGGAAGTGCCGGCGCCGCGCGCGGCGGCCGCCATCATCTACGACCCGGAGTCCAACCAGGTCCTGTTCGAGCAGCACGCCCTCGAGCCGCGCTCGATCGCCAGCATCACCAAGGTGATGACCGCCCTCGTCTTCCTCGAGTCGCTGACCGACCCGACCGCGACCGTCAAGGTCGAGCGGGCGGATGTGACCCGCGCGTCGACCACCTACCTGCGTGCCGGCTACGAGGTCACCGCCGATGACCTGCTGCACCTGCTCCTCATCGGCTCCGACAACGCCGCCGCCCGCGTGCTGGCGCGCGTGTCGCCCTACGGCAGCGAGGGCTTCATCGCCCGCATGAACGAGAAGGCGCGCGAACTGGGCCTGCAGCAGACGCGCTACGAAGATCCGTCGGGCCTGCTCTCGGGCAACGTGTCGACCGCCTACGACATGGCCCGCCTCATCTCGTACGCCGTGGCCGACGAGCGCATCGGCAGCGTGATGCGCAAGGCCGAGTTCAACTTCGTGCCCGTCAAGCGCAACGTCCACGTGAACAGCACCAACCGCTTCGTGCGCTCGGGTGAGTTCGACGTGGTCGGCGGCAAGACCGGCTTCATCAGCAGCTCCGGCTACTGCCTGGCCACGCTCGTCCGCCTGCCGCAGACGGGCCGTCAGGTCGCGGTGGTGGTGCTGGGCGCGCGGTCGAACGCGGCTCGCTTCGCCGAGACCCGCCACCTCTTCAACTGGCTCAACAGCAACAGCGTCGCCACCATCGGTCCCGACGCCGGCCAGCAGCAGTAGGCCGACCCGGCGGGCCCGCGCGCGCGGCGTCCCGTCCGCCTCCCTCAGTCCGTCTCGAATCCCTGCTCGGCGATCGCCCGATCGATCGCCAGGGTGGCCACGGTGTCCACCGACATCAGCAGCGGCCGGCCGGCCCGTCGCACGTCGATCGCCTTGATGTAGCGCTTGCAGGCTTCGCAGGCAGCCACCTGGTATTGGCCGTTGTGCGCCGAGAAGACGCGCTGGCGATCGGTGGCCAGGCAGCGCGGGCAGGTGCGGGCGTCGAACGCCCAGCGGCCCTGACAACGGCCGCACACGAGGTGCCGCACGCCAGGCGCGGTGATGACGGCAAAGCCGGGCCGGGCGCCGCACATCGGGCAGGTGCCGCGCGCCCACCCGTCGGTGGCGACCCGCTGTTGCACGACCTCGGCGGCACGCGTCAGGAACGGACGCACCGCGAGGCCGAGCACGTCGGCGAGGCTCGTGTCGAGCACCGGTCCGCCGTTGGAACCCTCGTCATACCAGCGCTCGACGAGCGCTGGCAGCCCGGCATCGCGCCCGGCGTCGTGCAGCCGGGCGGCATCGCGGGCGTCGAGGATGTCGTGGCGCCGCAGGACGTCGACCACCTGCCTCAGGCGCAGGCGGAACTCCGGCCAGTCGATGCCGAGCTGCGCCCATTCGATGAGGCGCTGACCGGAGGCCAGCCGCGCCGCCAGATCCTCGTTCGACACATCCACCCACGGGGTGCCGATCCGCCGCTGCAGGCGCCGTTCGCCGTCGACCAGCTCGCGTTCGAGCGCCACCGCCGGCGCCAGATCGGGCTGCTCGTCGGCCAGGGCGCGCAAGGCGGCGAGTTCGCGGGGCTCGCCGCGTTCACGGGGGGGATCGGTCCGCTCGGGTGGGGGGGGCAGCGACACGGAGGGATTCTACACAACGTGGGGTCGGGACCCGGCGCCGGCACGATATGTTAGGCACCATGCCGCGACGCTCCCCCAGCCTGCCGCCCCAGCCCGCCGCGCCGCCCGTGCGCGCCCCGCGCGCCACCGCCCCGGCCTCGCTCCGCATCCTGATGATCGCCTCCGAAGTGGCGCCCTTCTCCAAGACCGGCGGGCTGGCGGACGTGACCGCCGCGCTGCCGCGGGCCCTCGGACGCGCCGGGCACGACGTGACCGTCGTGACGCCGCGCTACCGTGGCATCGAGGCCGGGCAGTGGTTCGCCGACACGAGCGTCGCCATGGCCGGCGCCACCCTCACCGCCGGTCTCTACGCCGAGCCGCTCGGCCCCGGCGCGCGCGCGATCTTCGTCGACTGTCCGCCGCTCTTCGATCGGGACGGCCTCTACAACGCCGATCAGGTCGACTATCCGGACAACCCGCTCAGGTTCGCCTTCCTGACCATTGCGGCCCTCGAGTGGGCGGCGGCCGAGGCGGCGCCGATTCAGGTCGTGCACGCGCACGACTGGCAGGCGGGACTGGCCGGTGCCTACCTGGCGCAGCACTTCGCCGGGCATCCGGCGCTGGCCGAGGTGCCGACCGTATTCACCATCCACAACCTCGCCTATCAGGGCCTCGCCGACAAGACGTGGCTGCCGGAACTCGGGCTCGGCTGGGATCTGTTCAGTGTCGATGGCGTCGAGTTCTGGGATCAGCTGAGCTTCCTCAAGGCCGGCGTGACCATCAGCGACGCGGTGACCACCGTGAGCCCGACCTACGCCGAGGAGATCCAGCGGCCCGAATACGGCTTCGGCCTGGACGGCGTCATGAGAGCGCGGTCGGCGGCACTCACCGGCATCCTGAACGGCATCGACACCGACGTCTGGAACCCGGCCACCGATCCGCTGCTGCCGGCCCCCTTCACCGCCAAGGCGATGGCGGGGAAGATCGCCGCCAAGCGCGCGGTGCTCGAGGCCTTCGGCTTGCCGGTGCACGAGGCCGCCATGGCGCGACCGCTCGTCGGCATCGTCTCGCGGCTGGTCGATCAGAAGGGCTGCGACCTGGTGGCGCAGGTGGCCGAGTCGCTGGTCGACCTGGAAGCCGGGTTCGTCGTGCTCGGCAGCGGCGACGCCCGCTACGAACGGCTGTGGCGGGCCCTCGCCACGCGGCGGCCGGACACGGTCGGCGTCCACATCGGCTTCGACGAGCGGCTGGCGCACCTGGTCGAGGGCGGCGCGGACCTGTTCCTGATGCCGTCGCGCTACGAGCCGTGTGGCCTCAACCAGATGTACAGCCAGCGCTACGGCACGGTGCCGGTCGTGCGGGCCACCGGCGGGCTCGTGGACTCGGTCACGCCGTGGGACCCGGCCACCCGGAAGGGGACCGGATTCCTGTTCGGCCCGTACACGGGCGACGCCATGCTCGGGGCGCTGTCACAGGCCCTCGACGTGTTCAGCCGCCCGGCCGAGTGGAAGCGCCTGCAGCAGAACGGCATGAAGGAGGACTTCAGCTGGGACCGCTCGGCACGGGCCTACCTCAAGGTGTATAAAGAAGTGATCGCCGCTCGACGAAAGCGTCGTCCGAGAGCCACCGCGGCCCGGGCGTGATACCGCACAGGCGGGCCCGGCATCGAAACAGACGAGGGACACATGGCTTCGGACAAGATCAAGACACTCGGCGACGGGGACTTCGACGCGGCGGTGAAGACGGGCGTGGTGCTGGTGGATTTCTGGGCCGAATGGTGCGCGCCGTGCCGGCGCCTGGCGCCGACCGTGGACCAGCTGGCCGAGGACTACGCGGGTAAGGTCACGGTGGCCAAGGTGAACATCGACGAGCACCCGGCGACGCCGAGCAAGTTCATGGTGCGGGGCATCCCGACGCTGCTGTTGCTCAAGGACGGTGAGGTCAAGGAAACCGTGGTCGGGCTCGCGTCCAAGGAAGATCTGGCCCGGATG
Source organism: uncultured Acidobacteriota bacterium (assembly GCA_963807405.1). GTDB lineage: Bacteria > Acidobacteriota > Vicinamibacteria > Vicinamibacterales > UBA2999 > CADEFD01. Next base: position 686,535 of record CAWEBU010000006.1, read on the forward strand.
ATCGACAAGCACCTGTGAGCGCGCCGGCCAACACTCATCGCGCCGTCGTCGTCATCGGCACGGGGCCAGCCGGCCTCACCGCGGCCCTGTACGCGGGACGCGCCAACCTCACTCCTCTCGTCATCGAAGGCATCGAGGCCGGCGGCCAGCTGATGCTGACCACGATGGTCGAGAACTGGCCCGGCTACCGGGACGGCATCCTCGGGCCCGATCTGATGGCGGAGCTGCGGGCCCAGACCGCCCGCTTCGGCGCCGAGTTCGTCCAGGGCGACGTGACCTCGGTCGACACCTCGTCACGGCCGTTCAAGATTCAGGTCGGGAAGACCACCTACACGGCCGATGCGCTCATCGTGGCCACCGGGGCGTCGGCCAAGTGGCTCGACCTCGGCGTCGACAAGGTGCTCTCGGGCCGCGGCGTGTCCACGTGCGCGACCTGCGACGGCTACTTCTTCAAGGGCAAGCCGGTGGCCGTCGTCGGCGGCGGCGACACGGCCATGGAAGAAGCGATCTATCTGGCCAAGCTGGCCTCGCACGTCACCGTCATCCACCGGCGCGACTCGTTGCGCGCGTCGAAGGTGATGCAGGACAAGGCGTTCAACGACCCCAAGATCTCGTTCCTGTGGAACACGGCCGTGACCGACATCAAGGACGTGACCAAGGGCGAGGTCACCGGCCTCGTGCTGACCGACACGGTCACGGGCGCGGTCAGCGAGCTGGCCATCGATGGCCTCTTCATCGGCATCGGCCACATCCCGAACACCAAGCTCTTCGAGGGGCAGCTGACGCTCAACGACGCCGGCTACATCCAGACGCACCACGGCTCGCGGACGAACGTGGCGGGGGTCTTCGCCGCCGGCGACGTGCAGGACCATGTCTACCGTCAGGCGGTGACGGCCGCCGGGTCCGGGTGCATGGCCGCGATCGATGCCGAGCGCTTTCTGAGCGGCGTCGGCTAGGCGGCGTTGCGGGCTAGCGGCTAGGGGCTAGTCGATCCAGCCGCCGCCGATCACTTCGTCGCCCTCGTAGAAGACCGCCGCCTGGCCCGGCGCGACCGCCGACTGCGGCATCGTGAATGCGATCTCGGCGCGGGCGTCCTCCACAGGGCGCACGCGGGCCGGGGCGGCCTGATGGCGATGGCGGATCTGCACGTCCGCCGAGATCGCTCCGTCCGGCGCCCGGCCGGCGATCCAGTTCACGCGCGAGGCCGCGAAGTCCGTGCGCTCCAGGGCGGCGCGCGGACCGACCGTGACTTCCTGCCGCCCGGCGTCGATCCCCACCACGTAGAGCGGCACACCTGCCGAGAGGCCGAGCCCCTTGCGCTGGCCGACCGTGAAGCGGTGCACGCCGCCGTGGGCGCCGAGCGCCTCCCCCTGCTGGTTGACGATGGCGCCGTGCCGTGACAGCGCCGGCACCTGCCGTTCGACGAAGCCGGCGTAGTCGTCGTCGGGGACGAAGCAGATCTCCTGGCTGTCGGGCTTGCCGGCCACGCCGAGGCCCATGCGGGTGGCGGCGGCTCGCACGTCGTCCTTGGCCAGATCGCCGACCGGGAAGAGCGCCTGTGACAACTGCGTCTGTGTCAGGGAGAACAGGAAGTAGCTCTGGTCCTTGGCGCGGTCGAAGCCGCGGTGCAGGTGCATGCGGCCGTCCTCGTCCCGCACGAGACGCGCGTAGTGGCCGGTCGCCAGGTGCGTGGCGCCGTAGCCGCTGGCGCGCGTCAGCAGCTCGCTGAACTTGACCTCGCTGTTGCAGTGCGCGCAGGGAATCGGCGTGCGGCCGCGCGCGTACTCGTCGACGAAATTCTGCTGCACGTGGCGGTGGAAGTGCGACTCGAAGTTCACGATGTAGTGGGGGAAGCCGATCCGCGCCGCCACCCGCCGGGCGTCGTGCAGATCGTCGATCGTGCAGCAGCTGCCGAAGCCGCGGCTGGCGTCGTAGAGCTGCATCGACACGCCGACCACCTCGTGGCCGGCCTCGGCGAGCAGGCCCGCGGCCACCGACGAATCGACGCCGCCCGACATCGCTACGACAATTCGCATGGGGTGTTCTTCCATCTTAGCCGCTAGCCGCTCCGAGCCGCTAGCCGCGTAACCCTACGCCCGCGCAGCCAGCCCGCGAAGCTTGGCGACCAGCGCCGGCATCACCTCGACGACGTGGTCGATCTCGGCTTCGGTGTTCGAGGCGCCGAGGCTGAAGCGCAGCGAGTTGAGCGTGCGCGCGTGCGGAAAGCCCATCGCCTTGAGCACGTGCGATGGCTCCAGTGTGCCCGACGAACAGGCCGAGCCCGACGACACCGCGATCCCCTCGAGGTCCAGCGCGATGAGCAGCGACTCCGACTCGACACGTTCGAAGCTGATGTTGGTGGTGTTGGGCACACGCGAGCCGGTGCCGTTCACGTGGGTATTCGCCACGCGCGACAGAATGCCCTGTTCGAGCCGATCGCGCAGGGCCGCGACGCGCGGCGCCGCCTCGGTCATCGTCTGCCGGGCGTAGTCGGCCGCGACGCCCATCGCGGCCAGGGCGGGGACGTTCTCGGTGCCGGCGCGGCGACTGCGCTCCTGCCGGCCACCGGTGACGAACGGCACCAGCCGCACGCCGCGGCGAATCCACAAGGCTCCCGCGCCCTTGGGCCCGCCGAACTTGTGGGCGGACATCGACAGCAGATCGAGGCCCAGCTCGCCGACCTGCAGCGGCAGCTTGCCCGCCGTCTGCACGGCATCGGTATGGAACAGCGCGCCGCGGGCGCGGGCGAGCGCGGCGAGCGCGGCAATCGGCTGCAGCGTGCCGATCTCGTTGTTGGCGTGCATCACCGAGACGAGCGCCGTGTCATCGGTCAGCGCGCTGGCCAGCGCCTCGGGTTCGACGACGCCGCTCTGGCCGACCGGCAGGTGCGTCACGCGGAAGCCGCGGCGCGCCAGGGCCTTGGCCGTCTGCAGCACGGCTTCGTGCTCGATGCTCGAGATGATGAGATGACGTCGGCCGGTCGGCTCGAGGGCCTCGGCCGCGCCGCGCACGGCGGCGTTGTCGGCATCGGTGCCGCCGCCCGTGAAGACGATCTCCGAAGGCTCGGCGGCGAGCAGGGCCGCCACGGCGGCCCGCGCGGTGTCGAGCACGGCCTTGGCCTGCTGACCGAAGTGGTGGACGCTCGATGCGTTGCCCCAGACCTCCCGCGCCACACTACAGAAGCGGTCGAGAGCGGGCGATACAACGGGCGTCGTGGCATTGTGATCGAGGTAGATGCGCGGCACGACCCCGTGATCGTAGCAAACGCCCTAACCCTCAGCAACAAAAGGACTAGACACCCATTTCGCGCGATGCCTATACTGGCGGGGCTTCTGTCCGGACCCCATCTCCCAGGTGACACGGCGAAGAGCGCGGGCGGTAGGTGTGCCCGCATTTCGGGGAGGTTTCAGCAATGTGGAAGCGTGACGAGTCGCCCAAGCCGGCATCACCGGCTCCGGCACCCGCGCCAGCAGCGACGCCGGCGCACACACCTGCCGTCCCCAGTGGCGGCGATTTTCGCCGCGAGACAGCGAGGGACAACGTGAACATCGGCAAGTCGGTCTTCATCAAGGGTGAGCTCAGCGGCAGCGAAGACCTCACGATCGAGGGCAACGTCGAGGGGCGCATCGAACTGAAGGACAACACGCTGACGATCGGCCCGAACGGCAAGATCCGGGCGGAAGTGTTCGCCAAGCAGGTGATCGTCCTCGGTGAAGTGACCGGCAACGTCACGGCGTCCGAGAAGGTCGACATCCGCGACAACGGCTCGGTCGACGGCGACGTCACCTCGCCGCGGGTCGCCATCGCCGAAGGCGCGCACTTCCGTGGCGCCATCGACATGCAGCGTCCCGGACAGCCGCAGTCGCAGGGCAAGCCCGCGACCAAGGACGTCCCGGCCGCCGCGCCCACCCCCGTCGCTGCCGGACACAAGGCCGGCGGGTAGTCGAGAATCTCCCAGCGGCGAGGCCGGAGGCCCCCCGGCCTCGCCAGGAGCGCGTGTGACAGGTGGACTGAATCAACTCCTCTCGCGGCTCGGCGGGCGCCGGACGGACGCCCCCGGGGCTACCGCTGCGTCCGCGGCCAGCGATGCCCCCGAGCTCGTCTATCCGACCAAGGCTCTGCCGAAGTTCCTGACCAACATGGCGGCCAAACCGGCGCCCGCGCTGCTCGACCTCGGCCCGGTCGTGGGCAGCAACGTGTCGTTCTTCGGCGAGGAACTCGGCTGCCGCATTCGTGTCGAGGACGTGATGGCCGACATCGAGCGGCACACGGCCGCCGGCACCGTCGACCAGCTGCCGGAGTTCTTCCGGACGCGCTTCAAGAGCGCGCCGGGCACCATCGACGGCATTCTGTGCTGGGACGTGTTCGACTATCTCGAGCGAAGCGCCGCCGCGTCGCTCGCGACGGCGCTGGCGCGCCTGCTCGGCGCCGAAGGATCGCTGCTCGGCTTCTTCAGCACGGCCACCGATCCGGGCCGCGCCCACTACACGAAGTACCTCGTGGTCGACCAGGGCAACCTGCGCTATCGCACCTACGCCGGCACGCGCGTGCGGCAGCGCAGCCTGCAGAATCGCGACATCATCAAGCTCTTCGAGGGCCTGCGGGTGTCGGATTCGTTCCTGATGAAGACCAACATGCGGGAGATCATCTTCCGCAAGCCGGCGTATCTCGCCGGGCTCTGACCGGCGCCCGCCGGCAGGAGGACCGCGCATGGCGCGTCCCGTCATCGCCTTCCTCACCGACTTCGGCACTCGTGACCCGTACGTCGGTGCGATGAAGGGCGTCGTGCTCTCCATCTGTCCGGACGTCACGCTGGTCGATCTCAGCCACGACATCCCGCCGCACGACGTCCGCGCGGGGGCGCGGCTGCTCGCCGCCTGCTGCGCCTGCTATCCGGCCGGCACCATCTTCGTCGCCGTGGTCGATCCGGGCGTCGGCGGGGCGCGCCGGAGCATCGCCGCCGACACCGGCGACTACCGGGTCGTCGGTCCCGACAACGGCGTCCTCGGCGCCATGCTCGACCGTCATCCGCCGAAGCGCCTGGTCGAGCTGACCGAACGCAAGTTCCAGCGCGCCACCGTGAGCCGGACCTTCGAAGGGCGCGATCGCTTCGCGCCAGCGGCCGCCTGGCTGGCACGCGGGACGGCGCTCGCGGCCCTTGGCCGGCCGGTTCAGGGCTTCGAGCGCCTGGAGTGGCCGGTGCCCGTCGTCCGTGCCGACGGCATCGACGGGGAGGTCGAGTCGGCCGACCGTTTCGGCAACCTCATCTCGAACATCGACCGGGCGGCCGTCACCGTGCTCCTCAACGACGGTCCCATCGACGTCTGCATCGCCGACCATGACGTTCCGCGGCTGGTCGCCACCTACGGGGAAGCCGCGGCGGGCGAACTGTGCGCGTTGTTCGGCAGCACCGATCACCTGGAGATCGCGATGAACGGCGGCAGCGCCGCCGCGCAGATCGAGGCCGGCGTCGGCGCGACCGTCACCGTGCGCCGCCGCGCGCGCCTGTGATACGATTCGCGCTCGGCCGCTAAGTCTTTTCATTGCACGGGGTTGGCCCGTGACGAATGGCCGGTCACCCGGGTCATCCATGGAATCAGATCTCTCGCTCGAGTTCCTGCGTGTGGTCGAGCAAGCCGCCATCGCCTGCGCCCACACGATGGGGCAGGGCGACCGCCACGGATCGGATCAGGCGGCGGTCGAGGCCATGCGCCGCGAACTCGACACCGTGCCGATCGACGGCACGATCGTCATCGGCGAGGGCGAGCGCGACGAAGCGCCGATGCTCTTCATCGGCGAGAAGGTCGGGCTGGCAGGGAAGGCCAACGGCGACCGCCGTTCCTACGACAAGGTGGACATCGCCGTCGACCCACTCGAGGGCACCAACCTGTGCGCGACCGGCGCCCCCAACGCCATCGCCGTGCTGGCCGCCTCGGACGAGGGCGGGCTGCTGCATGCGCCCGATCTCTACATGGAGAAGCTCATCGTCGGGCCGAGCTCGAAGCACCTGGTCGATCTCGACGCCCCGGTGCGCGACAACCTGCGCGCCATCGCCCGCGCGCTCGGCCGTCAGGTGGACGAGCTGACCGTCGTCGTGATCGATCGCCCGCGCCACGAGAAGCTCATCGGTGACATCCGCGCCACCGGCGCGCGCATCCGCCTCATCGGTGACGGCGACCTGTCGGCGGGCATCGCCGCCGCCGTCTCGGGCAGTGGCGTCCACGCGGTCATGGGCATTGGCGGAGCGCCGGAAGGCGTGCTGACGGCGGCGGCGATGCGCTGCCTGAACGGCGAGATCTTCGCGCGCCTGGTGATTGCCAAGCCGGAGGACGAGGAGCGCTGCCGCGCCATGGGCATCACCGATACCCGGCGCCTCTACCGGGCAGCGGACCTGGCGTGCGGCAAGCACATCATCTTCGCCGCCACCGGCGTCACCGACGGCAGCCTGCTGAAGGGCGTGCGCTTCTTCGGCGATGGCATCCGCATGAGCTCGATCGTCATGCAGAACAACCCGCACCGCATCCGCTTCATCGACAGCATCCAGGTCTACGCCGGCCCGTCGGTGAAGATCCGCTTCTAGCCGCCGCCGGTGACTGCCAGCAGCGGCGCGGCCGGAGCCGGGGCGTTCAATCCCCGGCACAACGTCCTGGCGGCGGCCGGCGCCAACGGCATCGGCTTCGCGGGCTTCACGCTCGTGATGCCGTTCCTGCCGCTCTACATCCGCGAACTCGGCGTGCAGGACGTGGCGGACATCGCCCTCTGGACCGGCCTCACGCTCGGCGCCACGCCGGCCGTGACGGCCATCAGCGCCCCGCTGTGGGGACGGGTCGGCGATCGCTACGGCAGCAAGGTCCTGGTCATCCGCTCGCTCGGGGCCTTCGTGCTGACGATGGCGGCCATGGGGCTCGTGACCGCGCCGTGGCAGCTGTTCGCGCTGCGGGCGCTGCTCGGCATCTTCGCCGGCTACGGCGCCTTGACGGTCTCGATGGCAGCCGAATCGGTGTCGCGTGAAGAGATGGCCGCCGCCATCGGCACCGTGCAGGTCGCCCAGCGCCTCGGACCGGCCCTCGGCCCGCTGGTCGGCGGGCTGCTGGCGCCGGTCGTCGGCCTGCGGGCGACGTTCTTCGTCGCTGCCGGGGTCTACCTGATCGCCGTGCTGCTCATCACCGTCATCTACCGGGAGCCGCGGGCCCGGCACGCGCGCACCGCCTCGCGCGGCCTGCTCGTGGTGCTGCGCGAGCTCTCCGCGACCCCCGGCTTCTGGATGGTCTTCGCCGTCATCCTGGCCATGCAGCTCGTCGACCGCAGCTTCGGTCCGATTCTGCCGCTCTACGTCGAGCGGCTGGTCCCGGCCGCGCAGGTGCCTTTCGTCTCGGGGGTCTTGTTCTCGGTCGCCGCGGTGTTCGCGGCACTCGGCCATCGCCTCGCCGCGCCGCTGCTCATCCGGTTCACGCCACGGGCGCTCATCACGTGGTCGTCGCTCGCCACCGCCGCCGGCCTGGTCCTGCTGATCCTGACGCCGTCGGTCGCCGCCTTCGCCGCGGCCCTGGCGTTGTCGGGAGCGGCCATCGGCGTCGGCATGACGGCCGCCTTCACGTCGGGTGGCGCGCTGCTGCCGCCGGATGCCCACGCCACCGGCTTCGGGCTGATGATGACCGCGTCGCTCATCGGCCTGGCGGCCAGTCCGATCCTGGCCGGCTTCATCAGCGGGCCCGATCTGGCCGTGGTCTTCGAGGCCGACGTGGTCCTCATGGTCGGGCTGGCCGCGCTCGTCTGGACGCGGATGGGCCGGCGGCCCGCCGCGGTCTCGAAAGCCTAGCCCGCGCCCCCGGGCCTCAGTGGGCTTCGACGCCCGCGCCCCCGGCCGGCGTCGGCCGATGCGACTCGTGCGGGTGCCAGCCCCACAGCAGCAGCATGACGGCGAAGCCGATGACGTAGGCGACGCCGACGTGCCAGCCGTGCCGGACCCACTGGACCACCGACTTGCCCTGCGGAAACACGTTCGTCACGGCTACGCCCGCCGACGAGCCGAACCACACCATCGAGCCGCCGTAGCCGACCGCGTAGGCCAGCACGCCCCAGTCGTAGCCGCCCTGCCGCAGGGCCAGGGCCGTCAGCGGGATGTTGTCGAAGACGGCCGAGACGAACCCCAGGCCGAGGGTCGTCGTCCAGGCGGCCAGCGGCAGGCGTTCGACCGGCATCATCGAGGCGGCGAGGACCAGGGACAGCAGGAAGATGGACCCGGTGAGCGCGCTCGGGAGCGCGCCCCAGTCGGGCCGGCGGTAGCCGGCCGTGGCGAGGAGCGCCGTCCACAGCGCGGCGCCGAGCGTCGGGAATTGGTTGGCCAGCTCAGGCGCCGCCGCGTTCACGCCGATGTTGGCGGCGAGGGCCGCCAGCAGGAGGATGCCGACCACGCCGATGCGGGCCCAGTCAATCGGATGCGAGCTGTCGGCCGCCATCCGCATGGCGGAGTAGGCGTGCTGCTGCCGGGCTCCGATCACGCCCACCACCAGGAGGGCGGGCACGGCGGCGATAGTAGGCGTGGATGACGTCGAGCGGCGAGACGCCGTCGATCCACATCATGGTGGTCGTCGTGTCGCCCAGAACGCTGCCGGCGCCGCCGGCGTTGGAGCACGCGACGATGGCCGCGAGGTAGCCGATGTGGACCTTCGGGAAGACGATCTTGGCGACCGTGGCGCCGATCAGGGCCGCGGCGATGTTGTCGAGGAACGACGACAGGACGAACACCAGACCGAGCAACGTGAAGGCGCCGAGCGCGCCGGTCGGCAGCACGCGCGGCAAGGCCTCCGGCACGCCGCTCTCCTCGAAGTGGCGGGCGAGCAGCGCAAAGCCGGTCAGGAGCAGACCGAGGTTGACGATGATCACCCATTCGTGGCCGAGGTGCGCCGCCAGGCCGGCGAAGCCCGGCCCATCGCGGAAGGGCGAGAACAGGAGTTTGTAGACGGTGATGATCGCCAGACCGGTCGTGGCGACCCGCAGCGTATGGTGGTGGAAGAGGGCGACGCCGACGAGAGTCAGAGCGAACAGGACGAAGTCGATGGGGATCTGGGGCACGAAGTCTCCGCGTGTCGCCGCCGAACGGCGGTCAAGGTGTGCGATTATACGCTTCAGGATCCAACCATGACCGAACGACGGCTCGCCGCCCCGGAGCGCGCGGCGCTCGTCGGGCTCGTCACCGGCGCCATGCGCCGGTCCGACGCCGAGCAATCACTCGAGGAACTTGCGGCACTGGCCGACGCCGCCGGCGCCGTCGTGGCGGTGCGCGCGCTGCAGGAGCGGGCGACTCCCGACCCGGGCACCTTCATCGGCCGCGGCAAGGCCAAGGCGCTCGCGCTGGCCTGCGCCGAGGCGCGCGTCGACGTCGTCATCGTCGACAACGAGCTGACGCCGGCGCAGCTGCGCGAACTGCAGAAGGTCGTCGAGTGCCCGGTCGTCGATCGGACGCAGCTCATCCTCGACATCTTCGCCAGGCGGGCGCGGACGCGCGAGGGCAAGCTGCAGGTGGAGCTGGCGCAGCTCAAGTACCTGCTGCCGCGGCTGGTCGGCGCCAGCTCGGCCCTGTCCCGCCTTGGTGGCGGCATCGGCACCCGCGGTCCAGGCGAGACCAAGCTGGAGATGGACCGCCGGCGGATCCGCACGCGGATCAAGGCCCTCGGTGACGACATCGAGCAGGTGCGCAAGCGCCGCGGACAGCTGCGCGAGCGTCGCGACAAGGCCCTGGTGCCGACCGTGGCGCTCGTCGGCTACACCAACGCCGGCAAGACCACGCTCTTCAACCGCCTCACGAAGTCCGACGCCGTGGCGTCCGACGCGCTGTTCGTCACACTCGACCCGCTGGTCCGGCGGATGCACCTGCCCGACGAACGCGAGCTGCTCGTGTCCGACACGGTCGGCTTCATCGACCGCCTGCCGCATGCCCTCGTCGCGGCCTTCCGCGCCACGCTCGAGGAAGCGGCCGACGCCGACCTCATTCTCCACGTCATCGACGCGTCGCATCCCGAGCGCGAGCGCATGATCGCGGCCGTGATGCGCGTGCTCGACGGTGTCGGCGCGATCGCGGTGCGGCGCTTCGAGGTCTACAACAAGATCGATCAGATGACGCCAGACGAACGAGCCGCCCTCGAACGCGGCGATCCCGCCCGTTTCTGCATCTCGGCGCGCACCGGCGAAGGCTGTCCGGCGCTCGTCGAGGCGGTGGCCGCCGCCGTGGCCCTCGACCGCGTGCTCGTCCACGTCGAACTCGATCCCGACGATCCAGCCGACGCCGATCGGCTGCGCTGGATCTTCCGCCACGGCCGCGTCGTGTCGCAGCTCACGGTCGGGCGGCGGACCAGGATCGAAGCCGACGTGCCGCGCCGGCTGGCCGACCAGCTGCGGGCGTCAGCGACCGAGGCATCGCATGTCTAGCCGCCTTGCGGCCCTGGCCCTCACCCTCGTGCTCGCGGCCGCCTGCGCGCCGCCGCCACCGGTCGTCACGACGCCGGTGCCGCCCCAGCACCCGGAATACGTGTTCCCGGCGGCGCCGGCCGGCACGCCCAAGGCCACGGTCGATCGCCTCGCCCGCGGCTGGCGGCTCCTGCAGAGCCGCGAGGCGCCGGCCGCCGAGCGCGAGTTCGCGGCGCTCCTCAACAGCAACCGCGACTTCGCCCCGGCGCGGGCCGGTGCCGGCTACGCGCTACTGGCGCAGCAGCGCCCGGAGCAGGCCTTGCCGCACTTCGCGGCGGCGTCACCGGCCGGGCGTCCGTTCGCACCGGCGCTGTTCGGTCAGGGACTGGCGCTGCTCGATCTCGGACGCGAGGAAGACGCCCTCGTCAGCCTCGAAGGCGCGCTGGCCGTGGACGCCACCATCCCCCTGCTCGCCGAGCGGGTGGCGACACTGCGCGTGCGGGTGGTGCAGGACCGCATCAGCCGCGCTCAGCGGGCCGCCGCCGAGGGCCGGCTGGACGACGCGCGCACGGCCTATCGCACGGCGATCGAATCCTCGCCCGATGCCGCCTTCCTCTATCGGGACCTGGCGGCGGTGGAGCGCCGCGCCGGCCGGCCCGAGACGGCGCTCGAGCTGTCCCGCGCCGCTCTGGTCTACGACCCCGACGACGTCAGGTCGCACGTGATGATCGGCGACGTGCTGGCCGAGCGCGAGGAGTGGGCGGAGGCCTTGGCCTCCTACAGCCGCGCCGCGGCGATCGAGCCGTCGGCGGCGATCGAAGCCGCCACGACCCGGGCGCGCGAGCGCCTGCGCGACCTGTCGATGCCGGCCCCGTACCGCGCCATCGGCAGCCAGCCGCAGGCCACACGGGCCGACCTCGCCGCGCTGATCGGGGTGCGTCTCACGACGCCGCTCGAGCGCGCGCCCGAGCGCCAGGTCGTCGTCACCGATGTCCGTGGGCACTGGGCGGAACCCTGGATCCGGAACGTCGCCCGCGCCGGCGCCATGGAGATCTATCCGAACTACACGTTCCAGCCCGATGCGCCGCTGCGGCGCCTGGGGCTGGCCGACGCCGTCAGCCGGGCGCTGGCCGTGCTGCTGCCGCCAGAGACGGTCGCGGTCTGGGATGACACCCCGGTCACGATGGCCGACCTGCCGCCGCAGCATCTGGCGTTTCCCGCCGTCCGCCGCGCCGTGGCGGCCGGGGTGATGCGTCTCGACGGCGGTGCCTTCAATCTGCTCGGGCCGGTGACGGGTGCCGAGGTGGTGGAGGTCGTCGGGCGCCTGGCGGCGGTGGCCGGAGGGGGCCGATGAGCGAGCCGGTGCTGACCCTGGCCAACCAGCTCACGTTTCTGCGCCTGCTGCTCATTCCCGTGTTCGTGCTGGCCGTGGTCTACGGCCGCTTCGGCTGGGCCCTGGTGGCGTTTGCCGCGGCCGGCCTGACCGATGCGCTCGACGGTCTGGCGGCGCGCCGCGCCAACGGCAAGACGTCGCTCGGCGCGTGGCTCGATCCGGCCGCCGACAAGCTGCTGCTCGTCACCACCTTCATCGTCCTGACGCTGCCCAACCTGGGATTGCCGAACCGGTTGCCGATCTGGCTGACGGTCCTGGTCATCAGCCGCGATGTGGCGATCGTGCTGACGGTGGCCATCGTGAACCTGGCCGTGGGGCCGCGGACCTTCCGCCCGTCGCCGCTCGGCAAGGTGGCCACGGCGCTGTTCATCGTGACCGGGGTGGTCGTCCTCTTCTACAACTACCTGGGCGAGACCTCGCCCGTCGTCGACGCCTTCATCTGGGCATCGCTGGCCATCACGCTGGCCTCGTCGGTGGACTACGTCCGGCGTATCACGCGGGCCGCCCGCCCCGACCCCACCGGCTCCTAGTGTGAAACCGGCGGTCGCTGGTAGTATCTCCGGCGGCGCGCGCGCCCAACGACACTTCGGGGGACCCATGACACGTTCACGGACGAGCGTCGGCCTGCTGCTGACGGCAGGCCTGACGGTGGCGGCACTGACGGGGGCCCTGGCCGGCCAGCGGGCAGCCCCGCCCGCGGCGGCGCCGCCGGCCGCAGCCGCCGGCGAGTGGCGGACCTACGGCGGCGATCTCGCGTCGACGCGGTATTCGCCGCTCGATCAGATCGACGCCGCCAACTTCGGGTCGCTTCGCATCGCCTGGCGCTTCCGCACCGACGTCTTCGGGCCGCGCTCGGAGCTCGCGCTCCAGACGACCGCGCTCTACGCGGGCGGCGGCCTTTACGCGTCTGTCGGCACACGCCGCACGGCCGTCAGCATCGACCCCGCCACCGGTGAGTTGCTGTGGTCGCGCCGCTTCGACGAGCGGCCGCGGACCTTCCCGCGCGGCCTGTCGGGCCGGGGCGTGGCGTACCTGGGAGTCCGGGGCCGGCAAGCGCATCTTCTTCGTCTCGCCTGGCTACCAGATGCTGTCGATCGACGCCGCGACCGGCGCCCTCGATCCGGCCTTCGGCGTCAAGGGCGTGCTCGACATGCGCAAGCACCTCGGCTACGCGGTCGAGGACCTCGACACGGCGGAGATCGGCCTGCACTCGGCGCCCATCGTCGTGAACGGCATCGTCATCGTCGGCTCGGCGCACCTGCCCGGCGGCGCGCCCGCCACCAAGGAACACATCAAGGGCGTGATCATGGGCTTCGACGCCCGCACCGGCAGGAAGGTGTGGGGCTTCAGCGCGATTCCCGGCCACGGCGAGAAGGGCAACGAGACCTGGCTCAACGAGTCGTGGACCTATACGGGCAACACGGGCTCGTGGGCGCAGATGTCGGCCGACGAGCAGCTCGGTCTCGTCTACGTGCCGGTCGAGGCGCCGACCGGCGACTACTACGGCGGCCACCGCCACGGCAACAACCTCTACTCGAGCTCGATCGTCGCGCTGGACGTCAAGACCGGCAAGATGAAGTGGGCGTTCCAGACGACGCATCACGACATCTGGGACTGGGACATGCCGAGCGCGCCGATCCTCGCCGACATCACGGTCGACGGCAAGGCCATCAAGGCCGTGGCGGTGCCGACCAAGCAGAACTATCTCTACGTGTTCGACAGGACCAACGGCGAACCGGTGTGGCCGATCGTCGAGACGCCGGTGCCGAAAGGCGATCTGGAGGGCGAGTGGTACGCCCCGACGCAGCCCATTCCGAGCAAGCCGCCGGCCTTCGGCCGCCAGGGCGTGCGCGAGGAAGACCTGCTCGACTTCACGCCGGAACTGAACGCCAAGGCGAAGGAGTTCGTGAAAGGCTGGCGCATGGGCAGCATGTGGGAGCCGCCGTCGGAACTCGACCCGGCGGCGGGGAAGATGGGCACGCTGCAGCTGCCCGGGTCGACCGGCGGTCCCAACTGGCAGGGCGGCTCGATCGATCCCGAGTCGAACATCGTCTACATCTACTCGAAGGACGAGGCGACGGCGCTGTCGATGGTGCGTGGCGCCAAGCGCTCGAACATGGACTGGGTGAACGGCGCCGGAGGCGAAGGCGGGCGGCGTCTCGCCATCGACAACCTGCCGATCCTGCGACCGCCGTGGGGCACGATCAGCGCCATCGACCTGAACAAGGGCGAGCTGCTGTGGCAGACCGTCCACGGTGAGACCGACGACGCGGTCACCAACCACCCGGCACTGAAGGGCGTCACCATCCCGCGCACGGGCCGCCCGGGCCGGGTCGGGGTGCTGACGACGAAGTCGCTGGTGATGGCCGGCGACTCCGGCATGGCGACGCATCCGAACGGCCAGCGCAGCGGCATGTTCCGGGCCTACGACAAGCGGACCGGCAAGGAACTCGGCGCCGTGGCGCTTCCGGGCCCGCAGACCGGCTCCCCGATGACCTACCTGCACGAGGGCAAGCAGTACATCGTGGTGGCGGTGGCCGGCCAGGGCGCGGCCGCGGAGCTGGTCGGTCTGGCCCTGCCAGACCCGCCGAAGTAGTCGGCAGGCGAGGCACGCGCCCGGTCGCGTCGTCCCTGAACAGCGGCACCGCGCTGGAGGATCTCGGTGGCTATCCGCATCGTCCGTCTCGGCTCTCCGCGTCACGCCCGTGAGGGGCTGCGCATCGGCACCGTGCGGCGCCCGCCACGCGGCGTGCCGAAGGCGGAGTTCTCGTCGGGGAACTGGTACGACGTATGGTTCCCCAGATTAGCGCCGAGCGTCGAGACCATGAAGCTCGGTCAGGCAGTCGAGACGCCCGCGCACTGGGCGGCGTTCGTGAAGAAGTACCGCGCCGAGATGGCCACGCCCGACGCCAGCCACGCCGTCGCGCTGCTGGCTGCGTTGTCGCACACCGCGGACTTCTCGGTGGGCTGCTACTGCGAAGACGAGGCCCGCTGCCACCGCTCGGTATTGCGTGCGCTGCTCATCGAACACGGTGCCACGATCGCCTAGCGTCTCGCCGTCGGCTACTGCCACTTCGCGTCGATGACGAACCTGCTCATGTGTCGGCTGTCATGGCGCAAGGCAGGTCGACAGCCGCTCAGTGCGCTACAGCACCTTGGTGCGGAAGTAGTCGATGGTCTTCGTCAGGCCCTCGCGCAGTTCGACCTTCGGCTCCCAGCCGAGCAGGGTGCGGGCGCGGGTGATGTCGGGCTTGCGCACCTTGGGGTCGTCCTCGGGCAGCGGCTGGTAGATGATCCTGCTCGTCGAGCCGGTCATCTCGATGATCGTCTCGGCGATCTGCTTGATCGTCATCTCGGTGGGATTGCCGATGTTGGTCGGCATGTTCTCCTTCGACAGCATCAGCTTGATGATGCCGTCGACGAGGTCGGTGACGTAGCAGAAGCTGCGCGTCTGGCTGCCGTCGCCGAACACCGTCACGTCCTCGTTGCGGAGCGCCTGCGACATGAACGCCGGCACCGCGCGGCCGTCGCGCACGCGCATGCGCGGTCCGTAGGTGTTGAAGATGCGGACGATCTTGGCATCCAGGCCGTGGTAGCGGTGGTAGGCCATGGTCATCGCCTCGGCGAAGCGCTTGGCTTCGTCATAGACGCCGCGCGGACCGACCGGGTTGACGTTGCCCCAGTAGGTCTCCTTCTGCGGGTGCTCGAGCGGATCGCCGTAGACCTCCGAGGTCGACGCGATGACGAACGCCGCGCCCTTGGCCTTGGCCAGGCCGAGCGCGTTGTGGGTGCCGAGGGCGCCGACCTTCAAGGTCGGGAATCGGCAGCTCGAGGTAGTCGATCGGGCTGGCGGGGCTGGCCCAGTGCAGGACGTAGTCGACCGGCCCCTCGACGTTGATGTAGTTGGTGACGTCGTGCTTGATGAACTCGAAGTCGCGGTTCTTGATGTGCGCGATGTTGGCCAGATCGCCGGTCAGCAGGTTGTCGATGCCGACGACCGAGAAGCCGCGGTCGAGCAGCGCGTCCGACAGGTGTGAGCCGATGAAGCCGGCGGCTCCGGTGATGACGACGCGTCTCTGCATTGGGGGTCCTGCGGGGCGGAACCGTCAGTAGGCCGGGCGGTGCGAGAAGATGCCACGTACGACGGTGAGCCAGATGATCTTGAGGTCGAGGGAGACCGACCAGTTCTCGATGTAGTAGAGGTCGTATTCGATGCGCTTCTCGAGCGAGGTGTTGCCGCGCCAGCCGTTGACCTGGGCCCAGCCGGTGATGCCGGCCTTGACCTTGTGGCGCAGCATGTACTGCGGGATGCGGTGCTTGAACTGCTCGACGAAGTACGGCCGCTCGGGACGCGGTCCGACGATCGACATCTCGCCCTTCAGCACGTTGACGAACTGCGGCCACTCGTCGAGGTCCGCCCGCCGCAGCCAGCGGCCCACGGTGGTGGCACGCGTGTCGTCCTCATCGGCCCAGATCGGGCCGGTGTCGTCCTCGGCCGTGATCGGCATGGTGCGGAACTTGTAGACCTTGAACGGCCGGCCGTCGAGGCCCATGCGTTCCTGTGAGTAGAACACCGGCCCGCGCGAGCTGCGCTTGATGAGCCAGGCGATGAGCAGGCCGGGCACGACCATGATGGCGAGCGCGAACACCGAGATGGCGATGTCGAGCAGGCGCTTGACGACGGCGTTGAGGCCCTGCAGCGGCACGTCGTTGACGTTGATGACCGGCAGCCCGTCGAGGTCTTCGAGCCGCGCCCGCAGGGCGATGAACTGCAGCAGGTCGGGCACCACCTTGACGTCGATGCACTCGCGGCTGGCGCCCTCGACGAGGTCCAGCATCTTGACGTGCTCCTCCATCGGGAGCGCCACGTAGAGATGGTCGATCTCCTCGCGCACGGCGATCTCGCTCGCCTCGGCCAGCGTGCCGAGCAGCGGCAGGCCGCGGTAGCCGAGGTGGTCGCCACCGGCCCGGTCATCGACGAAGCCGACCACCACGTAGCCGAGTTCGCGGTGTTCGAACATGCGGTCGGCGACCATGCGGCCGAGCTCGCCTGAGCCGGCGATGAGAATCCGGCGCAGGCCGAGCCCCGACATCCAGCGCCGTTCCATGAACTCGCGGACGAACTCGCGGGCCAGGTAGCCGAGGACGATCGTGCACACGAGGAACACCGCCCAGACGAGCTGCGAGATCTCGTAGGTGCCGCGGCTCTTGATGTCCTCGGGCACGTAGTAGGCCTGGAAGTAGAGCGTGCCGACGACGCCGATGATGACCGCGAAGACGCTGCCGACCAGGACGTTGAAGAAGTCGTCGATCCGCGAGCGCCCGCGGCGCAGACGGTAGAGCCCCTGCAGGTGGAAGCCGATCGGCACGATCGCCGCCACGAACGGCAGGACTTCGAGGTACTGCGACAGCGGCGGCTGCCCCTTGGTGACGGCGAAGAGCCCGGTTTCGAAGCGGACGAGGTAGGCGAGCACGAAGGCGACGATGCCGATCGAGGCGTCGGTGACGACGTGGAGGGCGACCAGCAGCCGGTTGTAGCGCTTTACCACCGGCTCTCCCCCGGCGTGCCCGGCAACTCGTGGTGCGCCGTCGGTTGCGCCAGGATCTCATCCACGGCGTGGCGGAAGCTGGCGCGGAAGCGGGCGTGGCTGAAGCGCTCGGCGTTGGCGCGAATGCGCGTCGAGTCCCAGTGGTGGCGGCCGGCCTGGACCAGCGCCTCGCTCCACGACTCGACGGAGTCGTCGGCCACGAGCAGGCCGGTCTCGCCGTGGATGACGGTCTCGGTGGCGCCGCCCCGTCCGAGGGCGACCACGGGACGGCCGGTGGCCTGGGCCTCGACGGGCACGATGCCGAAGTCCTCCTCGCCCGGGAGCAGCACGGCGGCGGCGGTGCGGTAGCGGTCGCGGACCGTGGCGTCGTCGAGACGGCCGAGCAGCCGGACGCCGCGGCCGCGGGCGGCCCGCGCCTCGAGTCCCGCACGCTCTGGTCCGTCGCCGATGATGTCGAGAGCCACGCCGGCGCGGTGGGCCGCGTCGATGGCAACTTCGAGGCGCTTGTACGGGACCAAGGCGGATACGATCACGAATGTCGAACCCGGCGCCGCGGTGCCCGGGGTGAAGTAGTCGGTGTCGACCGGCGGGTAGATGACGGCCGACTGGCGATTATAGTAGAGCGCGATTCTCCGCGCAACATACTGAGAAATAGCGACATAGCGGCTGGCGCGGTGGGCCGTCGCCTGGTCCCAGCGGGCCATCCGCGCGAGCACCGGCCGCAGCACCGCGCTCGGCAGCCGGCCGACCTTCTCCGGCCCGAAGTAGGCATCGAACTGATCCCAGGCATAGCGCATGGGCGTCAGGCAGTAGCAGAGGTGGGGCACGCCGGGCGGCACGATGACCGACTTGGCCACGCAGTGGCTGCAGCTCACCACGAGGTCGAAGCCGGCGAGATCCAGGCGCTCGATGGCCGACGGGAAGATCGGCAGGAAGTAGCGGTAGGCGCGGCGGACGAACGGCAGGTGCTGGGTGAAGGCCGTGTGGATCGGGCGGCGCTCGATGAGCGGCGACACCGAGCCCGGCACGTGCAGCAGCGTGAACAGTTCGGCCTCGGGGAAGATCTCGCACAGCCGCTCGAGGGCCTTCTCGCCGCCCCGCATGCCGGTGAGCCAGTCGTGCACGAGGGCCACGCGCATCACGCCCCTCCTACGACCTGGCGATACACGGCCAGCGTGTCAGCGGCGGCTCGTGACCATGAGAACTCGCGTGCGCGGACGCGGCCGCGCGCGATGAGCGTCGCCCGGACCTCCTCGTCGGTGACTGCCCGGCGGAGGCCGTCGGCAATCGAATCGATGTCGTAGGGGTCGACGAGCAGGGCGGCGTCGCCCGCCACTTCGGGCAGCGAGGAGACGTTCGAGGTGACGACGGGTGTCTCGTTGGCCATCGCCTCGAGGGGCGGCAGTCCGAAGCCCTCGTAGAGCGAGGGGAAGGCGAACGCGCGGGCCAGACGATAGAAGACCACCAGCGTGGCCGCCGGCTGGAAGCCGAAGAAACGCACGTGCTTGTCGAGGCGGTGGCGGTGGACGGCCTGCCGCAGCTCCGGATGCTTGGAGGTCTCGTCGCCGATGACCACCAGCTTCAGGCCGTCCGGCCCGTCGCCCCGCATCGACGCGAAGGCCGCGATCAGGCGCCGCAGGTTCTTGTGCGGCTTGATGTTCCCGACGTAGAGCACGAACGGGTGGTCGAGCTGGAAGCGCTGACGTACGCGGTCGATGGCCTCTTCATCGGGGGCGGCCGAGAAGCGGGCGTCCAGGCCGTTCGGGACGACCACGACCTTCTCTGGCGCGACGCCGGTGTAGTGCAGGATGTCGCGCTTGGAGGCATCGGACACGGTCAGCACGCGGTCGGCCTTGCGGGCGGCCAGGCGGATCATCGCGTGCGCGTAGGCGTGGGCGGCCCGGCCCGGCAGGTATTCCGGGAAGCGCAGGTGGATGCAGTCGTGGATCGTGACCACCGTGCGGCAGCGGGTGAGCGGCGGCAGCACGTAGTGCGGCTCGTGCAGCAGAGACGCCGCCGGCACGCGACGCGGCGCGGGGTATCCGCCACTGCTCGCCGACCGAGTAGGGCCGGCTCTTCTCGACGACGGCCTGGAAGTTGGGACCGGCTTCGGCGGCGGCCTCGGTGTCCTCGGGGCGGGTCAGCAGCACGTACTCGGACTCGTGGTCGAGCGCGCCGAGCCCGGTCACCAGATTGCGGATGTAGGTCCCGATGCCGAAGTCGTGCAGCTTCCTGGCGTCGATGACGATCCGCATGGTCCCTGGCAGTTTATCGGACATCGACGCCGCGCCTCCGGAGCCACCAGGCCAGCAGCGGCGCCCAGGCCGGATGGTGCTTGCGGTAGAAGGCCAGCTGGCTCTCGCGCCGCCGGCGTTCGGTCGCCGCCGGCGCCGAGGCCCGCGAACGGCCGCGCAGATGGCGGACGGTCGCCTCCGGCGCGAACAGCACCCGGCGTCCCCGCGCACGCACGGCGGCACAGAGGTCCACGTCCTCGGTGTACATGAAGAACCGCTCGTCGAGCAGGCCGACCGCCTCCAGATCGGCGCGGCGGGCGAGCAGACAGGCGCCGCTCACCCAGTCGGGATGGCCCGGCTCGCGCGTGACGCGTTCGACGTGGGCCACCGCCCATGTCGCGCCGGCCTCGTAGGCCCGCCCGAGACGGCGCTGCCGGAACTCGGCCCACGGACCGATCATCGACCCGAACGACAGCTCCGGCCGGCCGGCGCCATCGACGAGACGCGGGCCGGCGATGGCGGCGGTGTCGTCGGCCAGCAGCGCCCGCACCAGCGTCGCGACGGCGCCGCCGGGCGTCTCGGTGTCGGGATTGAGCAGCAGCACGAGGTCGCTCGACGTGGCGCGGATGCCGAGGTTGTTGGCGCGGGCGAATCCGAGATTGCCGCCGGCGTCGATGGCCTGCACCTGCGGCCAGGCCTGACCGAGCCACGCGAGCGTGCCGTCGGTGGACTGGTTGTCGACCACGGTGATGGTGGCCGGCCCCGGCATCGTCTGTGCGGCCAGGCTGTGCAGGCAGCGATCGAGATCGGCGCGCACGTTGTAGCTCACGATGACGATGGCCAGCGACGGCTCAGCCACCGGCCGCCTCCTCGAGCGCCGTCATCACCTGTCGTGCCGTGTCGGCCCACGCGTAGCGGGCCAGGACGGGGACGGCCGCGGTCCGGTAGCGCGCCGCCACGGCGTCGTCGTCGAGCAGGGCAGCGATCGCCGTCGCGACGTGGCCCGTCAGTGCCGGCCCGTCCTGCGCGCGCCAGGCCGCGTCGCCGTAGACCTCGCGGGTCACCGGCGTGTCGAGGACGACCGGCACCAGGCCGTGCGCCATCGCCTCGAGCGGGGTCAGGCCGAAGCCTTCGTAGCGTGAGAGGAAGACGAAGACCGCCGCGTCGCGGTAGAGGGCGTCGAGCGTGGCGTCGTCGACCCAGTCGCGCAGGCGCACGCGATCCGCGAGGCCGTGGCTCGCGGCCGCGGCGGCGAAGTCGACCGGCGGCGTCGTGCGATTGGCGCCGACGATCTCGAGGCGGGCGTCGGGACGGGTGGCGGCCACCCGTGCGAAGGCATCGATCAGCACGTCGAGGCGGCGGCGCTGGAAGAGCGAGCCGACGAAGAGCACGACGGGTGCGCGCCGTCCGGCGCTGACTGACAGGGCCGGCCGCACGCCCGGGTAGATGACCCGCATGCGGGCGGCGTCCATGGCGGTATGCCTGACGACTTCAGCGGCGGAGAAGGCCGACGGCGCGAGCACGAGCCGCGCGCGCCGGGCCGACCAGGCCGTGAGGAGCCGGCGGCGGGCGCCCTCGCGGCCACCGAACCATTCCGGATGCGCGAAGAACGACACGTCGTGAATCATCACGACGGTGGGCGCCGGCGCGGCCAGGGGGGCGGAGTAGCCGGGCGCCAGCACCACATCGGGCCGGTCGCGGCCGAGCGCGCGCGCGAAGTCCCACTGCTCCCACCGCGTGCCGCCGCTGCCGGGAAGGACATGTACCGCCGCGGTCAGGCCGGGCGGGAGCGCGGCGGGTGGGGCATGGGCGTACAGCCGCAGCTCGTGCCGCCGGTCGATCCCGGACGCCTGCCACTCGACGAGCAGTTCCCCGAGGTAGCGGCCGACGCCGGTCGGATGCCCGGTCAGCTCGCGCGCGTCGATGGCGACCCGCATCAGCGGCGCTCCGCCCTGGCCGCGATGGCGTGGCGATAGGCGTCGAGCGTGGCCGTCGCGGTGGCCGCCCACGAGTAGCGCGCCGCCTGCGCCAGACCCCGCACCGCCATCGCCTTCACGCGCGACTCGTCGCTGCAGGCATCGAGCGCGTCGGCCCAGGCGTCCGCATCGCCGAGGGGGGCGAACAGCCCGGCATCGCCGAGCACCTCTGGCAGCGCCCCGACGGGGGTGGCCACGACCGGTACTCCGCAGGCCATGGCGTCGAGCGCCGTCAACCCGAAACCCTCGTCGAGCGACGGCACGAGCACCGCGCGTGCGTCGGCATAGAGCTCGCGCCGCCGCGCTTCGCTCACGTAGCCGGTGACGGTGACGCGGCCGGCCAGCGGGGCCACGGTGGTGCGTGCCACCCACGGCGCTCCGCCCGCCCCCAGGCGGCCGGCCAGCACGAGCGGCGGCACGTCTGTCCGGCGCGCCAGCAGCCGCTCGTAGCCGTCGAGCAGCAGGCCGACGTTCTTCCTCGTCTCGAGGGTGCCCAGGCAGAGCAGGGTACGGCCGGTGCTCCCGCCGCGCAGGGCGCGCACGTCCGCCGCCCAGCCGGGCGCGCCGAGCGGGGTGGCGGTGACCCTGGAGGGCGCCACGCCGAGCCGGCCGGTCACCAGACTGGCCGCGTAGTGGGAGCCGGCGACGACATGGTCGGCCCGCTGCACGTGGGTGCGGACGAGGGCGGTGAAGTCGCGCTGCGTGGCGCCGCGCACGTCGTCGGGACGCTCGAGGAAATGCAGATCGAACACCGTCACCACCTGCGCGGCACGGCGCGCCGGCAGGAGGAGCGGCGTCGGGGAGTGCGCCACGTCGTGCCGGCCGGCCAGCCACTCGATCGGCGGCCAGCCGCGGTGCCAGCTCCAGGTGAGCGCGGCCACGGGAATCCGCCGGTCCACCACCCGCACGCCGTTCAGTTCGGCCATCGCCTCGGACGCCACGCGATCGCGCCACGACGCCGAGAAGACCGTCAGGTCGAGCGAGGCGCCGGCGCCGGCGGTGAGAGCGCGTGCCAGCTCGTGCACGTACTCGCCGATGCCGGTTCGAGCCCGAAGTGCCGGGCGGTAGTCGACGAGCACGCGCACGCACGGGGACGGTACCACGACCGCTCGATGACGGCAAGTCCTTGTGGTTCAGTATGTTGACACCAATCTCAGCTGAATGGTACCGTTCGATGTTTGCGCGACCGCACCAAAGCGGCTCGCTGTCGCTTTCGGGGGAGTGCATGAAGGTCGCGGTTGTGGGCACGGGGTACGTAGGGCTCGTGGTGGGCGCCTGCCTGGCGGAAAGCGGCAACGACGTCATCTGCGTCGACAAGGACGTCGCCAAGGTGCGGATGCTGCGCCGCGGCAAGAGTCCGATCTACGAGCCCGGCATCGAAGACCTGCTGCGGCGCAACAAGCTCGAAGGCCGTCTGGTGTTCACGACCGACCTGGCCAAGGCCGTCCGTCAATCGACCATCATCTTCATCGCCGTCGGGACGCCGCAGGGCGAGGATGGCTCGGCCGACCTCCAGCATGTGATGGGCGTCGCCAGGGACATCGCCAAGGCCATGAACGGCTACAAGGTGATCGTCGACAAGAGCACGGTACCGGTCGGCACCGCCGAACGCGTCCGCGACGTCGTGCGCCGTGAGACGACGCATCCGTTCAGTGTCGTCAGCAATCCCGAGTTCCTGAAGCAGGGGGCCGCCGTCGACGACTTCATGAAGCCCGACCGCGTCGTCATCGGGGCCGAAGATCCCAAGGCCGCCGATCTGATGATCGCACTGCACAAGCCTTTCACGCGCACCGGGGCGCCGATCATGGTGATGGACTGCGCCAGCGCCGAGCTGTCGAAGTACGCCGCCAACGCCATGCTGGCGACGAAGATCTCGTTCATGAACGAGATCGCCAACGTCTGCGAGGCTTACGGCGCCGACGTCGATCGCGTGCGGCAGGCGATGGGCGCCGATCGCCGCATCGGTCCGGCCTTCCTCTTCCCCGGGGTCGGCTACGGTGGCAGCTGCTTTCCCAAGGACGTCAAGGCGCTCGTCAAGTTCTCCGCCGACAAGAAGTACGACTTCAAGATCCTGAAGGCGGTCGAGGCGGTGAACGAGCTGCAGAAGCGGCTCCTGGTCAAGAAGCTCGACGCGCACTTCGGCTCGCTCAAGGGCAAGACGATCGCGCTCTGGGGCCTGGCCTTCAAGCCGAAGACCGACGACATGCGCGAGGCGCCGGCGATCCCGATCATCAAGTCGCTGCTCGACAAGGGCGCCCGCGTGCAGGCCTACGACCCGGAGGCGATCCCCACCGCCAAGGGGCTCTTCAAGTCCTCGGTCGCCTACTACGCCCGCAACTACGACGCGCTCAAGGGCGCCGACGCGCTGGCCGTGGTCACGGAGTGGCAGGAGTTCCGCGAGCCCGACTTCGCCCGGATGCGCAAGCTGCTGAAGACTCCTGTCATCTTCGACGGCCGCAACATCTACCAGCCCGACCAGATGAAGGAGCTCGGCTTCACTTACTACTCGATCGGGAGGTAGCGTGGCGCGAGTGCTCGTCACCGGCGGTGCCGGCTACATCGGCAGCCACACGGCCAAGGCGCTCGTAGCCGCCGGCCACCACGTCGTCGTGCTCGACGACCTGTCGGCGGGGCACCTCGAGGCCACCCGCGGCCTGCCGTTCGTGCAGGCGCGGGTCCACGACACGGCCGCCGTGCGGGCGGCCCTGGCCGGCCACGGCATCGACGCGGTCATGCACTTCGCCGCCTGGCTGGCGGTGGGGGAATCGGTCCGCCATCCCGGCAAGTACTACGAGAACAACCTCACCGGCTCGCTGCACCTGCTCGACGCCATGGTGGCCGAGGGCGTCAGCCGCATCGTGTTCTCGTCGACCTGCGCGGTCTACGGCGAGCCGCAGGCGCTGCCGCTCACCGAAGACCATCCGCGCGCGCCGGTCAACGCCTACGGCGAGTCGAAGCTCGCCGTCGAGCGCGCGCTCGGACACTTCGACACCGCGCACGGCGTGAAGTCGATCGCGCTGCGCTACTTCAACGCCGCCGGCGCCGACCCCGACGGCGAGCTGGGCGAGGATCACGACCCGGAGATCCACCTCATTCCCCTGGCCATCGCGGCCGCGCGCGGCGGCACCGGCCTCAAGGTCTTCGGCCAGGACTACCCGACGCCCGACGGCACCTGTCTGCGTGACTACGTGCACGTCGCGGACCTCGCCGATGCGCACGTCAAGGCGCTGGCGGCGCTCGAGGCCGGCGCCGCGTCGAACCGCTACAACGTCGGCACCGGCCGCCCGTGGTCGGTCAAGGAAGTCATCGACACGGTCGGACGCGTGGTCGGGTCGCCCGTGCAATGGGCGCCGGCGCCACGGCGCGACGGCGATCCCTCGGCGCTCTACGCCGCCAGTGCCCGCACCGAGGCCGACCTCGGCTGGCGCCCGCGGCTGAGCGATCTCGAGACGATCGTCGAGCACGCGGCGGCCTGGCACGCGGCCCGTCCCGGAGGCTATCGGTCCAGCCCGGGACGCTGATGGATCCACTGCGCCGTCTCCTCCACTACGCCGCCCCGCACCGGGCCGTGATTGGCGGCGCGCTCGGCGCGATGGTGCTCTACGGCCTCGGCTCGGCGGCGCTGGCCTGGCTGGTCAAGCCGATCCTCGACGACGTCCTCAGTGCGCGCAACCGCTTCGGGTTCGTGGCCGCCACCATCATGGTGGTCTACGTCGTCAAGGGCCTGGGGGCCTTCCTGTCCAACTACTGGATGGACGACCTCGGCCACCGCGTGGTGCGCGCCCTGCGGAGCGAGCTCTTCGAGCGCGTCCTCGGCCAGTCGGCGGCCTTCTTCGCCCGCCGCAGCACCGGCCAGCTCCTGTCGCGCGTCAACAACGACGTCGGCCTGCTGCAGCGCGCCGTCTCCGAGACGATCGGCGACCTGGCGCGTGAGACGGTGACGGTCATCGGCTACGCCGGTGTGCTCATCTACATCGACCCCGGCCTGGCGCTCGTCTGCCTCACGGCGGCGCCGATCGTCGTCTATCCGCTGGCCCGTCTCGGCAAGCGGCTGCGGACGGTGTCGCGGCGCAGCCAGGAAGCGCTCGAGCGGCTGTCGCACGTGGCCGGCGAGGCGTTCGCCGGCCACCGCATCGTCAAGGCGTTCCTGGCCGAAGGCCGCGAGGCGCAGAAATTCCGCGCCGCCTCCGACGACCTCTACCGCACCAACATGAGCGTGACCGGCGTGCTGTCGCTGCTGCCGCCGCTCATGGAAGCACTGGGCGGCCTCGCCATCGTCGGCGCGCTGTGGTACGGCAGCGGCGAGATTGCCGCCGGCCGCCTCACGCCCGGCGAGTTCACGGCGTTCGTCGCCGCGCTGCTGCTGATGTACGGACCGGTGAAGAAGCTGACCCGCGTCAATGCCAACCTGCAGCAGGCGGCGGCCGCGGCCGAGCGCGTGTTCGAACTGCTCGATGCGCGGACCGAGGTGGTGGAGCAGCCGGGCGCGCAGGACCTGCCGCGCTTCACGACCGTCGTCGAGTTCCGTGAGGTGACCTTCGGCTACGAGGACGGGCATGGCCGGCCGGTGCTGAACGGGGTGTCCGTCCGCGTGCCGGCCGGTCAGCTGGTGGCGATCGTCGGCCAGAGCGGCGCCGGCAAGACGACGCTGGTCAACCTGCTGCCGCGCTTCTACGACGTCACCTCCGGTGCGGTGCTCGTCGACGGCCGCGACGTGCGCGAGGTGACGCTGGCGTCGCTGCGCCGCCAGATCGGCATCGTCACGCAGGAAACCGTACTGTTCGACGACACCATCGCCGCCAACATCGCCTACGGCATGCCCGAGGCCTCGCCGGCCGCCATCGAGGCCGCCGCCCGCGCCGCCCACGCCCACGACTTCATCCAGGGGCAGCCGCACGGCTACGCCACGCCGATCGGCGAGCGTGGCCAGCGGTTGTCCGGCGGTCAACGCCAGCGGCTGGCGATCGCGCGCGCGCTGCTGCGAGATGCCCCGATTCTCGTGCTCGACGAGGCGACGTCCTCGCTCGACTCGGAATCCGAACGGCTGGTGCAGGACGCGCTGAGCGTGCTGATGCGGAACCGGACGTCATTCGTCATCGCGCACCGGCTGTCGACGATCGAGAGGGCGGATATCATTCTGGTGATGGAGCGCGGCCGGTTGGTCGAATCGGGGCGGCACGACGAACTGCTGGCGCTCGGCGGTGCCTACGCCCGCCTGCACCGTGCGCAGCTGGCCGGGGCGCGCAAGCCGGGCCGGGCATCGGGCGCAGTGGCGCGCGGCTGACCGCCGCGACAGCCGAGAAGGAGAGGCGAGCGGCGCATGATGAGAAGCATGACCGGATTCGCGGCGGCCACCGTCGACGATCCGCGCGGTTCGGTGTCGGTGACGATCCGGACCGTGAACCACCGGTTCCTCGACCTGCAGCTGCGTCTGCCGCCGGCGCTGGCGGAGCTGGAACCGCGCGTGCGCGGGCTCGTCCAGCGCGGTCTGGCCCGCGGCCGCGTCGAACTGCAGGCCTCGGTGCAGCCCCGCAGCGTCTCGGCGCCGGTGGTCGAGCTGAACGAGAGCTTCGTCATGGCCGTGACCTCGGCCATCGAAGTGGCGCGCGCCGCCGGTCTCGTGCAGGGATCGCTCACGCCGGGCGATCTGCTGCGCCTGCCGCAGGCGCTGGCGATCCGCGAACGCGGGCCCGAGGTGGACGCCGGTGCGGTCTGGGCCGAGGCGCTGGACACCGTCGTCAGCCGGGCGGTGTCGGCGCTCGACGAGATGCGGTCGCACGAAGGCGCGCTGCTCAAGACCGACCTCGCGGCGCGCAAGCAGACCCTCGCGACGCTCATCGACGCCGTGGTGGCGGCGGCCGAGGCCGGACGGGCGCAGCTCGAACTGCGGCTGCTCGAACGGGCGCGTGAGCTGTCGGCGTCGCTGCCGATCGATCAGTCGTCGCTGGCGCAGGAGGTCGTGCGGGCCGCCCAGCGCTCCGACATCACCGAGGAGGTGACGCGCTTCCGCGCCCATCTGGATCACTGGGACGCGCTCACCGACGGCGACGAGCCGTGCGGGCGGAAGCTCGATTTCCTGCTGCAGGAGATGAACCGCGAGGTCAACACCATCGGCAGCAAGGCCGACGGCCTGCAGGTGTCCGAGCACATCATCGACGTCAAGGCCGAGCTCGAGCGCATGCGGGAGCAAGTGCAGAATGTCGAGTAGGCGCGGCCTCCTGTTCGTGATCTCGGCGCCCTCGGGCACCGGCAAGACCACGCTCGTCGAGCGCCTCGTGCAGATCCTGCCGAACCTGCGGATGTCGCGCTCCTACACGTCGCGGACGATGCGCGCCGGCGAACGGGACGGCGTCGACTACCATTTCATCAACCGCGCCGGCTTCGACGGCATGATTGCCGAGAACGCCTTCATCGAGTGGGCGGACGTCTTCGGCAACCTCTACGGCACCGCCGCCGCCGAAGTCGAGCGCATGCTGGCCGGCGGCCAGGACGTCGTGCTGGTCATCGACGTGCAGGGGGCGCGACAGGTGCGGCAGCGCGGCACCGACCACACGGCGGTGTTCGTGATGCCGCCGTCGTTCCAGGTGCTCGAGCGGCGGCTGCGCGGACGCAGCACCGAGCCGGAAGCGGCCCTGCAGCGACGGCTCGAGACGGCGCGCGCCGAGGTCTCGAGCTATCGCGAGTACGATTACGTGGTCGTCAACGACGATCTCGAGTCGACGGTCGTGCGGCTGCAGGAGATCATCGCGGCCGAGCGGTCGCGCGTGCACCGGATGACGCGCCTCGCCGACGCAATCGTGCGGACGTTCTTCAGCGAAGTGCCGCGGTCCTAGCCGCGGGAGGACAACATGGCACGTATCACGGTGGGCGTCAGCGGCGGCATCGGCGCCTACAAGGCAGTCGAGGTCGTCCGCGGCCTGCAGAAGAAGGGCCACGACGTCACCGTGGTGATGACGAGGAGCGCCCGCCGCTTCGTCGGCGAGCTGACCTTCGAGGCCATCACGCAGCGCCGCGTCGTCACCAGCCAGTGGGCGCCGGGCGTCAATGCCGACATCGAGCACATCGCCCTCGCCACGGCCTCCGACCTGCTGCTCGTGGTGCCGGCGACCGCCAACACCATCGGCAAGTTCGCGCACGGCCTGGCCGACGACTTCCTGAGCTCCCTCTTCCTCGCCACGACCGCGCCGGTGCTGCTGGCGCCGGCGATGAACACCCACATGCTCGAACACCCGGCGGTGGCCGCGAACCTCGAGACCCTGGTCGCGCGCGGCGTGCGGCTGGTCGAGCCGGGCGAGGGCTATCTCGCCTGCGGGTGGGTGGGGAAGGGCCGGCTGGCCGAACCCGACGCCATCGTCGAGGCCGCGCATGCGATCGTGGCCACCGGTTCGCTCGGCGGCCGCACCGTGCTCGTGACGGCCGGGCCGACCCTCGAGGACCTCGACCCGGTCCGCTTCATCGGCAACCGCTCGAGCGGACGGATGGGCTACGCCGTGGCGGCCGAGGCGGTGCGGCGCGGCGCGACGGTGACGCTCGTCACCGGACCGACGCACCTCGAGACGCCGGCCGGCACGCAGGTGGTGCGCGTCCGCAGCGCCGCCGACATGCACGCGGCGGTGATGGCGCGGGCCGGCACGGCCGAAGCCATCGTCATGGCGGCGGCGGTGGCCGACTACACGCCCGAGACCACGGCGACCGAGAAGGTCTCGAAGAGCGACGGCGGCTGGGCGGTGCCGCTGGTCCGTACCGTGGACATCCTGGCCGCGCTCGGCGCCTTGCCGTCGCGGGCGTCGGGCCGGCCGGTGCTCGTCGGCTTCGCCGCCGAGACGCACGACGTCCTCGATCACGCCGAGGCCAAGCGCCGGCGCAAGGGCGTCGACCTCATCGTGGCCAACGACGTGGCGCAACCGGGCGCGGGCTTCGACGTCGACACCAACATCGTCACCTTCCTCGACGACCGCGGCCGTGAATCGCTGCCGCTGATGAGCAAGGCGGCCGTGGCCGTGCGTATCCTGGACCGGCTCGAGGCGCTGCTCGGCGTCGCGCCGGCGACGGAGGTGGGCTGATGCAGCGCGACGAGCTGGCCGCCCATCTCGACTTCATGCGTGAGCTCGGTGTCGAAGGCGTGAGCCGTGCCGCCGAGTGGCGGACGCGCGTCGAGGCGCCACGGGAGGGTGAGGCCAGCGCCACCGCCGTGTCGTCCGTCGACTCGCCGCCGCTCGAAGCGCCGGCCAGCGCGCCACCCGGCGAGGCCCTGGCGGCCCTGCGCGCCGAGATCGGGCCGGCCTGCACCCGCTGCAAGCTGCACACGCTCGGCCGGCGGCAGGTCGTCTTCGGCGTGGGCAACCCGCAGGCGCGGCTGATGTTCGTCGGCGAGGCCCCGGGCGAGGACGAGGACAAGCAGGGTGAGCCGTTCGTCGGCCGCGCCGGCCAGCTCCTCACGAAGATCATCGAAGCGATCGGCATGACGAGAGAGCAGGTCTACATCGCCAACGTCATCAAGTGCCGGCCGCCGGGCAACCGCAATCCGGAGCCCGACGAGGTCGCCACCTGCGAGCCGTTCCTGTTCTCGCAGCTGGCCATCATCCAGCCGCGCATCGTCGTGGCGCTCGGCAAGTTCGCGTCGCAGTCGCTGCTCGGGACGACCGAGCCGATCACCAAGCTGCGCGGCCGGGTCTTCGAGTGGCGCGGTGCGCTGCTCCTGCCGACCTTCCATCCCGCGTACCTGCTCAGGAATCCCCCCGCCAAGCGCGAGGTCTGGGAGGACATGAAGAAGGTCCGCGACCTGCTCGGCGCGTGAGCCGAATCGTGTCGGTGGCCGTGCCCGTGCCGGCCCTGGACGTCCTCACCTATCGCTGGCCCGAGGATGCGCCTCCGCCGGTGGCCGGTGCCCGCGTCGACGTGCCGCTCGGACCGCGACGCCTGACCGGGATCGTCGTCGCCACCGACGTCACGCCCGACCCGGCGATGAAGCTGCGCGAGGTGCTGGCCGTGCGCGATACGACGGCCTTCGTGCCGGCCGCGCTGGTGTCGCTGGCCGCCTGGGTGGCCGACTACTACGTGGCGGGGCCGGGCGACGTGCTGACCTCGGCGCTGCCGCCGCGGGTGCTGACAGGGGATGCCCGCACCTTCAAGCGCCGGCGGGTGGCGCGCCTGACGGCGCTCGGGATCGAGGCGGCGAGCGCGGCGAGCGCGCCGAGCGCCGAGCCGGCGACGCCGCCCGACGCGCGGGTCGCGGCCGTGCGCCTGGGCAGCCGTCAGCGCGAGGCGCTGACGCTGCTCGCCGGTGCGCCGTCTGGCCTCGCCGCGACGGCGCTGGCCGCGCGCGGCGTGTCGGGGGCGACCCTCACCCGTCTCGTCCAGATCGGGTGGGTGGCGGTCCATCACGAGACGGTCGCGCGCGATCCGTTCGCCGTGCACGCGTCTGACCTGGCCGACAGCGGACCGCCGCCGCTCACCGCCGAGCAGCGGGCCGCGCTCGATGTCCTCGAGCCGCTGGCCGACGCGGCGGCCTACCGGGTGGCGCTCGTCAAGGGCGTCACCGGCAGCGGCAAGACCGAGATCTACCTTGCGCTGGCCGATCGAGTCCGCCGCCAGGGCCGCCAGGTGCTGCTGCTCGTGCCCGAGATCGCGCTGACCCCGGCGCTGGCCGGCCGCGTCCGCGCCCGCTTCGGCGAGCGCGTCGCCATCCAGCACAGCGGACTCTCGGTCGGCGAGCGGCACGACCAGTGGCACCGCGTCCGCGCCGGCGAGGTCGATGTCGTCGTCGGCACGCGCTCGGCCGTGTTCGCGCCGTTCGAGCGCGTCGGTCTCATCGTGGTCGACGAGGAGCACGACACCTCCTACAAGCAGGACGAGACGCCGCGCTACCACGGCCGCGACGTGGCCGTCGTGCGCGGCAAGCAGCAGGACGCGCTGGTGGTGCTCGGGTCGGCGACGCCGTCGCTCGAGTCGTTCCACAACGCGACGCGCGGGCGCTACACCCTGGTCACGCTCGATCGGCGGGTGGCCGATCGGCCGATGGCCGACGTCCAGGTGGTGAACATGCGCGACGAGTGGGCCGCGGCCGGCGCCGACGTCACGCTCAGCCGGGCCCTGGTCGACGGCATCGAGCGGCGCCTGGCCATCGGCGAACAGGCGCTCGTGCTGCTCAATCGCCGCGGCGTGTCCTCGGCGGTGCTGTGCCGGCAGTGCGGCAACACCATCGAGTGCCCGCATTGCAGCGTGTCGATGACCGTGCACGGGTCGGGCAGCCGGGCGCGGGCGCGTTGCCACTACTGCGATTTCGGCCAGGCCGTGCCGGCCGCCTGCCCGCAGTGTGCCGCCCCCTACCTCGAGCACGTCGGGGTCGGCACCGAGCGCGTCGAGCAGGACCTACGGGCGCGGTTTCCCGGTGCCCGGATCGGGCGCGTCGACCGCGACACCGTGTCGACCCGCGGCAGCCTGACCGCGCTCCTCGCCACCTTCGGCCGGCGCGAGCTCGACGTGCTGGTCGGCACGCAGATGATTGCCAAGGGCCACGATTTCCCGTTCGTGACGCTGGTGGGCGTCGTCTCGGCCGACGTCGGTCTCGGCCTGCCGGACTTCCGCGCCGCCGAGCGCACCTTTCAGCTCATCACGCAGGTGGTCGGGCGGGCCGGCCGCGGCGAGCGCCGTGGCGAAGCGTGCGTGCAGACGTTCTTCCCGACCCACTACGCGGTGCAGTGCGGCTGCGCGCAGGACTACGGCACGTTCGTCACGAAGGAGCTCGAGTTCCGCACCGCGCTGCGCTATCCGCCGGTGACGGCGCTCATCAACGTCGTGGTGCGCGGCTCGACGCTCGAGCGCGCCCTCGAGGCCGCCAGTGCCCTGGCGCGCGAGGTGGCGCGCGTCGTGGCGGGCAAGCCGATCGTGCTGCTCGGCCCGGCGCCGGCGCCGCTCATGCGCCTGCGCGGCGAGCACCGGGCACAGTTCTTCGTCAAGGGCGGCGATCGCGCGCTGATGAACGACGCCATCCGCGCCGCCATGGACGCTTATCCGGCGCTGACGCGGCGCACCTCGATCGACGTCGATCCGGTGAGCATGCTCTAGCCGCGTGCGCGAGCGGAGGCGTCGTCCGGCGCGTCAGGGCACCGGGCCGGCGTGGGTCACGCCGGCAGGGACGTCGATCGAATCGAGCGGCACCGGCGTGAAGCAGAGCAGGAACACGAGGGCGGCGGCCAGCGCCAGCACCGTGCGGCGGCGGCCGAGCGGCAGGTAGTCGTTGGCGGTGGGCGGATGTGACAGACCGGCGACGCCGAGAGCGACGACGACGAGCAGCGCCCACGCGATCCAACTGGTCGAGACGAGGGTCAGGGCGATGATGGCGGTGGCCGTCGCGATGGTGATCCAGCGCGACCGCGCGCCGAAGACCGCGTAAGCGACGTGGCCGCCATCCAGCTGGGACAGCGGAAACAGGTTGAGGGCGGTGGCCAGCAGCCCGAACCAGGCGGCGAGGGCGACCGGGTGCAGGTGCAGGAGCTGGCCTTCGGGCAAGGTGCCCCACAGGGCCTGCTGCGTGGCCTGGAAGATGAGCGGCTCGCCGAGCCGAGATCATCTCGCCGTGAGCGGGGACCGGCACGAGCCGCGACAGCCACAGCCCCAGGGCCAGCACCGGCACGGCGACGACGAAACCGGCAAACGGCCCGGCGGCACCGATGTCGAACAGCGCCTGTTTGTGCGGGATGACATCGCGGATGCGGATGAAGGCCCCGAACGTGCCGGTGAGCGGCAATGGCGCCGGCAGGAACACCGGCAGCGACGCATCGACCCCGTAGTGGCGGCAGGCGATGTAGTGGCCGGCTTCGTGCGTTCCGAGGATCGCCAGCACCGACACGCTGAACCAGAGGCCGCCGAGCCAGAAGCCCGCGTCGGCGTGGGTGAGTGGCGGCTCCGGCCCGAGCTCCGCGACGAAGCTCACGTAGTGCCAGCCGCCGAAGAAGGTCGTGACGATGAAGGTGGCGAGCAGCCACCCGCCGTGCACCAGCCAGCGTCGGGGGCTGGGCGGCCTGGGGAGGGGGGGCACCGGCAGCACGGGATCCGCGTACATCTCGCTGGTCGCGGGCTATCCGATGTTCTGCAGGTCTTTCCCGGGCTTGAACCGGATGGTCCGGCCGGGAGGGATCTTGACTTCGCGGCCGGTGCGCGGATTGCGCCCGATTCCGCGCTTGCGGGGTTTCACCTGAAAGACGCCAAATCCCCGCAGCTCAATGCGTTCGCCGCGCTGCATCGAGATCCGCATGGCGTCGAACACCGCGTCGACGGCCAGCTCCGCCTTCACTTTGGTGATCTCGGCCAGGCGCGAGACCTCATTGACGATGTCGACCTTAATCATCGGGCGGAGGGTGACTCCTCGAAACCGATAACTATCATAGATACAGCGACTTACGCTGTCAATCCCGGTGATGAGTGGAGCGGCCCTGAGGACCACGGCCATTTTTGCGCCGCTTGACGGGCCTTTTTGCCGGTGTCGCCCGCAGTACACTGGGTCCGTCGTGCCCCGTCAGCTCCCCATCGTCGTCCTCGCCGGACGGCCAAATGTCGGCAAGTCCACGCTCTTCAACAGGATGACCGGGACCAGGCGGGCCATCGTCACACCGATCGCCGGGACCACCCGGGACGCCATGGCGCATCCGGTGCCAGTCGCCGACGGCGGTTTCCTGCTCACCGATACCGGCGGCATGTTCGGCCAGAGCACCGACCCCCTGCACGAGCTGGTGGTCGAGCAGGGCCACCGGGCCCTGGCGGGCGCCGACCTGGTGGTCTTCGTGGTCGACGGGCGGGAAGGCCTGGTGCCCGGCGACGAGGAGATTGCCCAGGCCGTGCGGGCCACCGGCAAGCCCGTGCTCCTGGCCATCAACAAGACCGACGACCGGCGCGCCGAGGTCGGCGTGCTCGACCTCTACCGGCTGGGCTTCGACCCGGTCATCGAGGTGAGCGCCGAGCACGGCCGGGGCGTGGGAGAGCTGCTCGACGAGATCAAGCAGCGCCTGCCGGCGCCGCCCTCCGACGACGAGGTGCAGGCGAGCGACGAGACGGCGCGCCACGGCAGCCACCGGCCCGACGAGCTGAGGGTGGCCATCGTGGGCCGGCCCAACGCGGGCAAGTCCTCCCTCGTCAACCGTCTGTTGCGCGAGGACCGGATGATCGTGTCCCCAATACCGGGCACGACCCGCGATCCGGTGGACTCGGTCTTTGCGTGGCACAAGAAGCAGGTGCGCATCGTCGACACGGCGGGCATGCGCAAGGCCGGCCGGGTGGCCCGCGGCGGCGCCATGGAGTCGCTGAGCGTGATGCTGGCGCGGCGCGCCATCGCCGACGCCGACGTGGTCGTCATCGTGATCGACGTGGCGGCGGGCACGACCGATCAGGACGCCGCCATTGCCGGCGAGGCGGATGCGGCCGGCCGCGGCGTCGTCATCGCGCTCAACAAGTGGGATCTGCTCGAGGAACGCACCCAGGAAACGGCCGAGGCTGTCGACGACGAAGTGCGGCGCCGGCTGCCGTTTCTCGACTACGCGCCGATCGTCCACATCTCGGCCATGACCGGCGAGCGGACGCCGCGTCTGCTCGAGGTGGTCGACCGGGTGGCCACCGAGCGCCGCAAGCGCGTCCCGACGCCCGGCCTCAACCGCTTCATCGCCGCCATCACCGCCGCCCAGCCGCCGGTGTCCGACGCCCGCCGCGCCGTGCGCATCCTGTTCGCCAGCCAGACCGGCGTCGCGCCTCCCACCTTCGTCCTCTTCACCAACATCGCGGCCACGCTTCATTTCTCCTACCTGCGCTACCTGACCAATCGCCTGCGCGAGGAGTACGGCTTCGCCGGCAGCCCCATCCGGCTCCACATCCGCCGCCGCGTGCGCAAGGGATCGGCGCCGGAAGGGGCCTGATCGCCGTGCTATACTCCAACCTTCCGTCGGCTGGTGACTTCGCACCGGATGACGGACACGAGGTGTATGGCCGCTCCGAAACTCGAGCGCCTCAAAGCCGCGGACGTCTGCCAGATCGCGCAGGTGCAGTCTTATGTGCTGCGCACGTGGGAGGCAGAGTTCCCGGATCTCGGCCAGTCGACGGCCGGGGGGCCACGGATTTACGGTCGCTCGGACGTCGAGCGTGTGCTGCGGATCCGGGAGCTCGTCTACGTCGAGGGGCTCACGCTCTCCGGCGCCAGACGGCGGCTGGAGGAGACCAAAGACGACGGCCCGGCGGCTACGACGGCGGATTTCTCGCTGGTCGATGCCACCACCCGCGCCCGGCTGCAGTCGGTGCGCGAGGGCCTGCTCGGCGTGCTCGCTCTACTCGAGCGGCCGGTGAGCGGGGTGGGCTTCGAGCTGGTGGCAGCCACGGGCACGACCAACGGGCCGGCGGCCGCAAAGCCGGCGCGGCGGAGCAAGCGGTAAGATGCGGCGTTCGTGCAACACCGACGGGATGTAGCGCAGCCTGGTAGCGCGCCTGCTTGGGGTGCAGGAGGTCCCGGGTTCGAATCCCGGCATCCCGACCAACCTCAGACGCCACGTGCGGACCCAACCGCCACCTCCCACCGCCCGCAGCCACCACCGATGAACAAGAACGGCATCCTTTCGGTTGTCATCGTCATCTCGGCGGTGATCCTCATCGGGCTGTGGGCGCTGCGCACCGGCCGCGAGCGCGCCGGCGCGCGTCAGTTCGACTGCGCCGCGGCTCCCGCCGCCCCGACCGCGCTCGCCGCCAACGCCGTGGCGAACACCTCGGCGCGCATCACCTGGCAGGCACCAGGCGGCACCGAGACGCCGACCAGCTACGTGCTGGAGACCGGCTCGGCCTCCGGATTGAACGACGTCGCCACCTTCATCCTGCCCGGCAACACGACCGAGACCGAGCGCGCGGGCGTGCCCGGCACGTTCTTCCTCCGCGTCTACGCGCGCAACGCCTGCGGCACGAGTTCGCCGTCGAACGAAGTGTCGATCGCCCTCCAGTAGCGGCCGGGGCGCCGGCGCCACCAGCCATCGCACGCATGCCAGGCACACGCCGGGTGCTCCAGTCGCTCGTCGTGGTCGCCGCGGTGGTGGCCGCGCTCGTGCCACGTCCGGCCGCGTTCATCGAGCGAGCCTACGGCGGTCGGGTCTACCCCGGTCTGCAGGCCGTGGTCACCGGCCTGTCGAACCAGGTGCCGGTAGCGGTCCTCGATCTTGGCATCGCGACCGCGATCGCTCTCCTCGTCTGGTGGTGGTCGCGGGCGATCTCGGCACGCAGGCGCCGCCGCGGACTGGCGACCGCCGCCGCGGCGCTCGCCGCCACCGTGACGCTGGCGGCGTCCGCGTATCTGTGGTTCCTCGCGGTCTGGGGCCTCAACTACGCGCGGCCGCCGATCGACGTGCGGCTGGGACTGGCGGCGCACGCGCCCGCCGAACGCGAAGTGGCGGACCTGCTCGACGCGGCCATTGCCGGCGCCAACCGTCTGCACCGGACGCACTGGCCCGACGAGGCCGGACTCGATGGCGCCGAGGCCGACGTCGTGCGTGCGCTCCATGCCGTCGAGGCGACCCACGGCCGCCCGCGTCCCACCGTGCCCGGTACGCCGAAGCCGACGCTGCTGGCCGCCTACTTCCGCATGGCCGGCGTCGACGGTCTGACGGCGCCGCTCGCGCTCGAGACGTTGCTCAATCCCGACCTCACCAGCGCCGAACGGCCGTTCGTCCTGGCGCACGAGTGGGCGCATCTGGCCGGCTACGCCCCGGAAGCCGACGCGAACTTCGTGGCCTGGCTGGTGACGCAGGCGCCCGAGGCCGGGACGCACACCCGCTACAGCGGCTGGCTCTTTCTCGTCAGCGAGGCCGCGCGTCAGGTCTCACCGGCCACCCGTCGCGCGTCGATGGCCGCGCTGGCCGCCGGGCCGCGCCAGGATCTGGCGGACATCGCGGCGCGGATGGCCTCCCGCGTCGACTTCGTGGAGCGCGTCGGCTGGCGCGCCTACGACTCCTACCTGCGTTCGCAGGGCGTCGACGAGGGCGTGCGCAGCTACTCGCGCGTCGTCGAACTCATCGTGCGGGCCGGGCGCGCGCGATCCACCGCGGCGCCGCCGCTGCCACGATGACGCCACGCCGCCCGCGTCCGACCGTCCGGCTCGCCGTCGATCCCGCGGCCCCTGATCCGGCCGCCATCGCCGAGGCGGCCCGGGTGCTCGTGGCGGGCGGACTGGTCGTGTTCCCGACCGAGACCGTCTATGGCCTCGGCGCGCACGCGCTCGACGCGGAGGCGGTGGCCGGCATCTTCGTCGCCAAGGAGCGGCCGCGCACCGATCCGCTGATCGTCCATCTCGCCTCGGCCGCGTGATCTGTCGCGCGTGGCGGCGCTCGTCCCTCCCGTTGCCGCGGCCCTGGCGGAGGCGTTCTGGCCTGGACCGCTGACCCTCATCGTGCCGAAGCATCCGGAGGTGCCCGGCATCGTCTCGGCCGGACTGCCGAACGTGGCGGTGCGGGTGCCGGCGCATCCGGTGGCGCAGGCGCTGCTCGCGGCCGCCCGGGTGCCGGTGGCGGCGCCGAGCGCGAACCGCTTCTCGCGGCCGAGTCCGACCACGGCGGCGCACGTGCTGGCCGACCTCGACGGACGCGTCGACCTCGTGCTCGACGGCGGCCCGACCGATGTCGGTGTCGAATCGACCATCGTCGATTGCACGGTGTCGCCGCCGGTCGTGCGGCGTGCCGGCGGCGTGCCGATCGAAGCGCTCGCCGCTGTCGTGAAGGCCATCGCCACGGTCGACGACCTCGCCGACGTCGGCGTGGCGCAGCGTGCCCCGGGGCAACTCCTTCGCCACTACGCGCCGGCGGCTCGGCTGACCGTCTACGACGGTCCTGGTGAGGCCGCGGTGGCGCGGCTGGCGCGCGAGGTGCGCCAGCTGACCGCGTCGGGCACGCGCGTCGGCGTCCTCGCCCCCGAGGAAGCGCTGGTGGCCCTGGCGCCGGAGCTGGCGGCGCGCGCCTCGGTCGGGCGCGTGACCGTGGCCAGCCTCGGGCCGCGTGACGACGCGGCTGCCGCGGCGCGCGTCCTGTTTGCGGCGCTGCGCGAGCTCGACGCGGCCGGCGTGGACGTCATCCTCGCGCTCGGACCGGTGCGGGCAGGCCTGGGCGCGGCGGTGTGGGACCGGCTGCGGCGGGCCGCCGAAGGTCGCGTCATCGTCGTCTGACGACACCGAGCGCCGGCGCCGCCGGTCGTCGGCGCCGGGTCGCCGTCGTCACACCGGCAGCGTCAGGACGGCGCGGCAGCCCGTGCCGCCACTCCCGGCTTCGAGCGCGATGGTGCCGCCATGCGCTTCGGCGATCTGCCGGCACAGCACCAGCCCGATCCCCGACCCGCCGGCCTTGGTCGTGAAGAACGGCACGAACAGGTTGGCGGTCTTGGGCGGGCCCGGGCCCTGGTCGTCGACCCACAGGTCGACGCCACGCGCGGTGCGCTGCCAGCCGACCACGACGCCGCCATCGGCCCCGGCCTCGAGGGTGGCCTCAGCGGCGTTCTTGAGCAGGTTGATGAGCAACTGCTCGAGCTGGTCGCCGTCGGCGCTGACGGTCACGTCGGGCCCCGGACGCACGGCCACCGGCACGCGGGTCTCGAGCCCTGCCACGCGCTGCAGGAGGGGTTTGAGGACGACCGGCGCGAGGCGCGGCGGCGGCAGGCGCGCCAGCTGGGCGTAGGCGGCGGTGAAACGGCTGAGGGCATCGGCGCGCGATCCGATGACCTGCAGCCCGCGCCGCAGGTCGTCGCCCAGATCGGCCGGCGGCGGGGAGCGCTGGAGCAGGGCATCGAGCGATCCGGCAATCGACTTGATGGGGCCGAGCGAGTTGCCGAGTTCGTGGCCGATGACGCGGATGAGGCGCTGCCATGCCTGGCGCTCCTCCTCGCGCAGCGGGCGGCTGACGTCCGAGACGACCAGCAGCTCGTGCCGCTGCCCGCCGAGCCGGAAGGTCGTCCGCCGCACGTCCCAGCGGCCGCTGCCGCCCGGCAGATCGAGGGCCATCGACACCGCGCGCCTCGCCGAACAAGGCGTCGAGCCCGAGCGTGTCGGCCGTGTGGCCGAGCAGCTGCTCGGCGGGACGGCCGAGCAGCCGTTCGCCGGTGCGGTTGACCAGCTGCAGCCGCCGTTCCGGATCGAAGGCGAACACCGCCACGTCGATCTGCTCCATGACGGTGCGCAGGAGCGCCGTGGCTTCGACGGCGCCGAGGCGCTGCTCGTGCAGCGTTTCGGCGAGAGCGTTGACCTCGGTCATGACGTCGCCGAGCGGGATCGCCGGCCACGGAGCTGCGGCCACGAATCGAGAAGTCGTCTTCCCGCAGCGCCGCCACCAGGTTGGCCAGCGTCTGCAGCGGCGACACGATGTGCTGGCGCAGCGCCGTCAACGCCGCCGACCGAGGTCGCCACGAGGAGGAGCGCCACCGTCCAGCGGACCTTGGCGGAGTAGCCGCCCAGCCACAGCAGCAGGAGCGTGGCCACCAGCGGGGGCACGGCGGCCGTGAGCGCGAGCACGACGGCGTGCTGATCGAAGCGAAGGCGACTCATACGAGGGCAGCCCGCGAACGGGCGAACGCCAGCTTACAGCTTGTAGCGTTCGAGGCGGCGGTAGAGCGCGCTGCGTGACAGGCCGAGGGCGCGGGCGGCGTGGCTGACGTTGCCGTAGCGGGCCATGGACTTGCTGATGAGGAAGGCCTCGACGTCTTCGAGGCTCATGTCCTCGAGGCGCCCGGCCGAGACCGCCTCGACGCGCAGGCCGAGATCGACGGCGCGGATGACCGCGGCCTGCGCCATCAGCACCGCCGCGCTCGATGGCGTGGTCGAGCTCGCGCACGTTGCCCGGCCAGCGGTGGTCGATCAGCAGCTGCAGCGCCGCCGGTTCGAAGCCGGTGACGCCCTTGCGATAGCGCTGGGTGTGCTGGGCGAGGAAGTGGCGGGCCAGCAAGGGGATGTCCTCGCGGCGATCGCGCAGCGGCGGCAGCACGATCTCGATGGTGTTCAGGCGAAACAGCAGGTCCTGGCGGAAGCGCCCGGCCTCGACCTCGGCGTTCAGGTCGGCGTTGGTGGCCGAGACGACGCGGACGTCGACCTTGCGCGTGCGCGACGAGCCGACGCGTTCGAACTCGCCGGTCTCGATGACGCGCAGCAGCTTGGCCTGCTGGCTCGACGGCACGTTGGCGATCTCGTCGAGGAAGAGCGTGCTGCCGTCGGCCAGTTCGAAGCGGCCGACGCGGTCGGCCTTGGCATCGGTGAAGGCGCCGCGCACGTGGCCGAAGAGCTCGCTCTCGAAGACCCCCTCGGCCATCCCGCCGGCGTTGACGGTCACCATCGGCCGTGGGGCCCGGCTGCGACACCGCGTGCAGGGCCTGCGCGACCAGGCCCTTGCCGGTGCCGTTCTCGCCGCGTGACCAGCACGTTGGCGTCCGAGGGGCCGACCCGCGCGATCACGTCGAGGACCGGCCGCATCGCCGGCGACTCGGCGATGCAGCGGCGAGCGGCCGTCGGCCATCAGCGCCTGGTTGGCCAGCTCGAGGCGTCGCCCGAGGCGGATGGCGCGGCCCAGCTCGGTCTGCGTCCGCACGATCGCCAGCAGCCGCTCGTTGTCCCACGGCTTCTGCACGAAGTCGCGGGCGCCGCGTCGCATGGCTTCGACGGCGACGTCGACCGAGCCCCAGGCCGTCATGACCACGACCGGCAGCGATTCGTCGGCCAGCCGGATGCGCTTCAGGAGGTCGAGACCTTCCTCGCCGGAGGTCGTGTCGCGCGAGTAGTTCAGATCGATCAGGACGACGTCGTAGTCCTTGAGGTCGAGCGCCCGCATCACCTGTGCCGGCGACGACGCGGTGTCGATCACGTAGCCCTCGGGCTTGAGCAGGAGTCGCAGCGCTTCGAGGACGTCGGCCTGATCGTCGCCGATCAGGACCCGCGACGGCACGTCAGGCTGCATCGACGATCCATCCGTCCTTCAGCTGGATGACGCGGCGGCCGAAGGCGGCGTTGGCTTCCGAGTGCGTCACCTGCACGATGGTGGTCCCCTGGGCGTTCAGCTTCGCGAACAGCTCCATGATCTCGCGTCCCTGATCGGAGTGCAGGTTGCCGGTCGGTTCGTCGGCCAGGATGATCGAGGGGTTGGCGACGACGGCGCGGGCGATGGCGACGAGCTGCTGCTGGCCGCCGGAGAGCTGGTTGGGGTAGAGGTCCTTCTTGCCGACGATGCTGAAACGGTCGAGGATGTCGGCGACCATGCCCTGGCGGTCGGTGCGCTTGACGTCGCGGTAGGAGAGCGGCAGGTCGATGTTCTCGTAGACGGTCAGGTTGTCGAGCAGGTGATAGCTCTGGAAGACGAAGCCGACGTGCTGCTTCTGCAGCTTCAGCCGGTCCTTCTGCGACAGGGCGTGGACGGGCTGGTCGTGCAGCCAGAACTCTCCCTGCCAGGCCGAGTCGTGCATGCCGAGGATGTGGAGCAGCGTGCTCTTGCCGGCGCCGGACGGCCCCATGATCGACACGAAGTCGCCCTGGGCGATGTCGGCCGTCACGCGTCGCAGGACGAAGGTCTGGCTGACGCCGTGGCGGTAGGACTTCTCGATGTTGACGAGGCGGATCATGAGTTCCCCGGCCAGTGGCTAGGGGCTAGCGGCTGGCGGCTAGGACAATCGGAGGGCACGCGTTAGGCTGACGGCCACGATAGCATGCGGCCGCCGGCGCGCCCGCACACCTGGTGAGCGTCGGGGCGCCTCGCCGGCGGCTGCGGCAGAAGTCCTACACGGCGGCGGCGACGTTGTCTTCCACCACGCGCCCGTCGAACAGATGGATGGCGCGGTCGGCGTGGGCGGCGTAGCGCGGGTCGTGGGTGACCATGCAGATGGTGGCGCCGCCGCGATGCAGTTCGCGCAGCAGGTCCATCACGGCTTCGCCGTTCTTCGAGTCCAGGTTACCAGTGGGCTCGTCGGCCAGGAGGATCGAGGGCTGACCGCCGACGGCGCGGGCCACGGCCACCCGCTGCTGCTGACCGCCCGACAACTGCGACGGCAGGTGCTTGGCGCGATGCGCCATGCCGACGCGCTCGAGCGCGGCGTTGACCCGCTCGCGGCGTTCGGTGGCCTTCATGCCGCGGTAGATGAGCGGCAGTTCGACGTTCTCGAACACGGTCAGATCGCCGATCAGATTGAAGCTCTGGAAGATGAAGCCGATCTCCCGGTTCCTGACGCGCGCCCGCTGCGACATCGGCAGGTCGGCCACTTCCTGACCGTTCAGCCAGTATTTCCCGTCCGAGGGCGAGTCGAGCAGGCCGAGGATGGCGAGCAGCGTCGATTTGCCACAGCCCGAGGGCCCCGAGATGGCCACGTACTCGCCCTGCTTGATGTCCATGTGGATGCCGGACAGGGCGTGGGTCTCGACCTCGTCGGTCAGGAACACCTTCTTGATGCCATCGAGATGGATGAGGGACTGAGTGGACTCGGACATCGTCGCTCCTTGAACAACCGGGTCCCGGTAACCGGGGCTCGGGTCTGGGGCCGGTCTGGGCCGGCCGGCCTCTATCGCAACCGCACGCGGTCGAACGCGTCCCACGCGGACATGTCCGACAGCACCAGCTCATCGCCTTCCTTGGCGCCGCCCTTGATCTCGATCGTATTCACCGAACTCACGCCGAGCTGCACCTGCGTTCGCAGCGCCTCACCCGACGAGCCGTCGAGACGGAACAGCCCGACGGCGCTGTTCTCCTGTCCGAAGGCGGGGCGTCCCACGTACAAGACGTTGTCGAGACGCTCGAGTTCAACCGTGCCGTCGACCGAGAGGTCGGGCCGGGCGCCGCGCGGCAACTCGCCTTCGAGCTCGACATCGACCGTCACGGTGCCGTTCTGGGCGGCCGGGTCGATGCGCACGACCTTGCCGGGGATGATGCCGTTGCGCGTGTCGACCTGCGCGATCTGGCCGATGGTCAGATCGCGGGCCTGCGTCTCGGCGATGCGGAGTTCGGCCTTGAGGCGGGTCGGGTCGGCGACGCGGGCGACGTTGGTGCCGGGCGCCACCTGCTGTCCGACCTCGACCGGTACCTGTTCGAGCACACCCGACATGCCGGCCCGCACGCGGAGCTGATCCACCTGCTGGCGGCGCAGATTGAACATCGTACGCAGCTGGTCGACACGTGCCTGCTGCGCCTGCAGCTGCGCCCGCACGCTTTCCTCGGACACGCTGACCCGCTCCTTCTCGAGCTGGGCCCGCGTCCGCAACGACTCGGAGCGGACGGTGGACTGCTTGAGGATCAGGCTCGAGACCAGGCCATCCTTGGCCAGGTCCTCGTTGACCTCGCGCTCGAGCCGGGCCTGTTCGAAATCGGCCTCGACGGTGGCGGCAATCGACCGCTGGTTGAGGCGCTCGGTGTCGAGCCGCGCCTTCAGGCTGGCCAGGTCGGCTTCCGAGGCGCGCAGCTGGGTCTCCGCTTCGAGCAGTTGCTGCTGCAGCTGCGGATCGGCCAGCTCGAGAATCACGGTGTCGGGTTCGACCTCGGCACCGGGCCGCAGGATGATGCGCTCGACCCGCCCCTGAGTGGCCGACGGCAGCCAGCGGCGCGCTTCGTCCACCGGCACGAGGGTGCCGAGCCCCCGCACCTGGCGCAACATCGAGCCGCGCTTGACCGTGTCGACCCAGACGGTGGCGCGCTCCACGCTGGGCGCGGCGGGCTTGAGGCGCGACAGCACGACCGAGACGCTGGCGACGAGCAACGCCGCCACCACGCCGATGAAAATGCGCTTGCGCTTCTTGTGCTGGGCTACAGACGCCGGGCGTTGGATGTCCATGAACTCGTGTCGCTCCCTTAGACGGTGGCAGTGGCCAATTTGGATGGCATCGCTACCGCAGATTACTCAAACGCCGTGCCACGAGACCGGCAAGCGAAGCTACTGATAGAACGAGGGTTACCGCTCCCCGG
The DNA here is from genome assembly GCA_963807405.1 of uncultured Acidobacteriota bacterium. Classification (GTDB taxonomy): domain Bacteria; phylum Acidobacteriota; class Vicinamibacteria; order Vicinamibacterales; family UBA2999; genus CADEFD01. Next base: position 731,019 of record CAWEBU010000006.1, read on the forward strand.
TTCCGTATCAGCGCGGCCTGGCTGTCCGGAAGTGGGACGCTCCGCCCGCGACTGGGACTTCAGCCCACCACCTCGCCCCAGAGTCCGGGCTCGGTTACGCCTTCGGTGGCAAGGACCATGACCCGCGACGCCGCCGTGAGGCCCAGCCGCTCGCCGAGCGACGCGTCCGGTGAGGCCGCCAGTGCCAGCAACGCGGCGATACCCGCGGCGCCCGACGTGCCGACCGCGAGGGCCGGATCGTCGCCGGTGGGCCGCGCCAGTTGCTTCATGGCCGCGCGGCACCAGTCGTCGTCGACCGCCAGGTAGCCATCGACCAGATCACGCAGCGTGAGGAAGGCGAGCGGCGACACTTCGCCGCACCGCAGGCCCGCCATGATGGTGGTGAGCGGACCGGCGACGGCGGTCGGATGCCCGGCCCGCGCCGAGGCCAGCAGGCAGGCGGCGTGGACCGGCTCGACGGCGATGAGACGGGGCCGCTCGTCACCGTAGCGCCAGGCCGACCACGAGGCGACGGCGGCGAGCAGGCCGCCGACGCCGGCCTGCACGAGGAAGGCGTCCGGCGGGCCATCGGCCCCCCATGCGGCCTCCGCCTCGTCCATCACCTGCGAGTAGCCGAGCATGATGTCGTGCGGCACCTGCTCGTAGCCCGCCCACGAGGTATCCGAGACGACGAGACTGCCGGCGCGCAGTGGCTGCCTCGGTCGCCACGCGGACGGCGTCGTCGTAGCTGCCGGTGACGCGGACGATCTCGGCGCCTTCCGTCGCGATGGCCGCCACCCGGTCCGGACTGACGTCGGCGTCGAGGAAGATGCGTGAGGCGAGACCGGCGACGCGCGCCGCCCGCGCCACGGCCCGCCCGTGGTTGCCGGCGCTGGCGCAGACGAGCGTCGTGATCCCGGCCAGCTCGCCGCGTTCGCGCAGCGCCGCGACGGCGAACTCCACGCCCAGGCTCTTGAAGGCGGGCAGACCGAAGCGCGTTGTCTCGTCCTTGACCCACACGGCTGCGAGACCGAGCCGTGTGGCGAGCGCCGGCAGCCGGACGAGCGGCGTCGGCGCCACCCGCGTTGTGAAGAAGGCCCGGCGCCGCGCATACTCATCGCCGGTGAACAGTCCCGCCGCGCCCGGGCGTCGCGGCGGCGCGGTGTGCACAGTCAGCATGGTTGCGCGAAGTATAGCGACAGCGGGGCGGCGCGGCGATGCCCGCCGGGGGAGTGGCGATGTCTCATGTGTTGATGCGCGGGAGCGGCGGCGCCGTGTGTCTGCCGGATCCGGCGACCATCATGATCGACCGCGCGGACGGCGGCCAGCTCGTGGTGTATCCGCCGCGGCGGGTCTGGGATCGCACTGCGCTCACGCGTGACGAGCTGGTGGCCTGGGACCTGCTCATCGCGGCCACCGCGCGCGCCATGCTCGATACGCTGCCGCAACTGGCGCACGGCTGTCTGAACTACTGGGACGCGGGGAACTGGGCCCTCAATGCCGCGGCCGACCCGGCCGGCCCGAAGGACCCGCGTGCGGCCCGCGCGCTGCATCAGCACCTGTGCGGCCGCAGTCCGCACGCAGCCGATCCCGCATGGCAGTGGGGGGAGTCGCCGTTCTTCCCGGCCTATGCCGACCGCTTCGCCTGGTCGCGTGGCAAGGCCCCGTTCACCGCGGCCGAGAGCCAGGCCATCGTGGCGCGGGCGGTCGTCGTCCTGCGCGAGGTCTACGGCGAGGCCTCCGCGCAGGCCATTGCGAGTGGACCATGCGGGACGTGCGGCTATCCGGCACCGGCCGAGGACCTCGATGCGGCCACCGGCCGCTGTCCGGCCTGCCGCGACCGCGCGCTCGGCTGACGCGCGGCTACGGCGTCGGCGGCTCGAAGCGGCGGCCGCCGATGTAGATGTGTTCGAGCGACCGCGTGTTGGCGATTGCGTCGAGCGGATTGCGGGTGAGCAGCAGGAGGTCGGCCTGCGCGCCCTTCGCGATGGTGCCGATGACGCCCTGCTGGCCCCAGCAGGCGGCGGCGTTGCCGGTGGCGGCCACGATGGCCTGCATCGGCGTGAGGCCCGACTCCACCATCAGCTCCAGTTCCATGTGCTCGAAGAACCCCTGGAAGCGGCCGGCCGGGCCGGTATCGGTGCCGAAGGCCACGCGGATGCCGGCATCCTGCACGCGCTTCAGGTTGGCCTTCGCGACCTCGAGGCCGGCCTTGTATTTCTGGCCCATCGCCCAGGCGTTGCTGGCCCTGAACTTCTCCTGCCGGCCGGGGTCGGCCAGCTCCGCCGAGATGTCCGCGCCGTAGCCGCGCCGGAAGAACGCGTCGTTGGCCCAGGGCGGTGTGGCGTCGTAGACGAACGTCGAGACCTCGCGCATCAGCGTCGGCGAGTAGCAGATGTCGTTGCGCTTCATGGCCGCCAGGAAGGCGGCGTCGACGGGCCGGTCGCGCACGCTGTGCGCGATGAAGGTGTTGCCGGCCTCGGCCAGCGCCGTGGCGTCGGCCAGGTAGAAGATGTGCGCGGCCAGCGTCAGGCCCGCCGCCTTGACCCGTTCGAGCGTGGCCCGCCACGCCGCCTCGGGCATCTTCTTCGATGACCCGAGATTGTCGTCGACGCGGATCTTGATGAGGTCCGGCTTCAGCGCCACCACCTTGTCCGTCGCCGCGCGCGCCGTCTCGGCCGAGTCGGCGAGGACGATCGGACCGGCGACGTAGACGCGCGCCCGGGCCGGCGGCGCCGTCGCCTGCGCGGCTCGCAGCGCGAAGGCCGCCGCTTCGTCGTCGCCCAGCGAGAAGACGGTCGTCACGCCGTAGGTCGCGTAGGCGCGCAGCTGCCGTTCGAGATTTGCGGGCGAGTAGTACTGCGGCCCGGACTTGAGACCGTCGACGGCGGAGAGATGGCCGTGAGCGTTGACGATGCCCGGCATCAGCGTCTTGCCGCGCGTGTCGACGCGGACGGCGCCCTCCGGTATGGGCACGCTCGCCGCCGGACCGACATCCACGATGACGCCGTCGCGGACGACGACGGTCGCCGCCTCGATCACCCGGCCCGTGCCGTCGAGGACGCGTCCGCCGACGAAGGCGGTGACCTGGGCGGCAGCCGGCGTGCAGAACACCGCCAGGAGAGTCGCGAGCGTGATTGCAGTTCGTGCCATGCGCGCGATTCTAGCAGCGCCACGGCGCCATCGCCGTGCCATTGGGGCCAGGCCCCTCAGGCGTAGCGGGCCAGGTAGCCCTTCAGGCGGATCTTGCGGGCAGTGTTTTCCGACGACATGTAGCGGACCGTGCCGAACACCGGGCGTTCCGGGCCCCAGGCACGATCGTAGCGGCCGAGCGTCCAGAAGATGCCGCTGTAGGAGTTGGGATCGCGGCCATCGACGGCGTAGCGGTTGTTGAGCTCGATCATCGTCGCCAGGGCTTGCTCCGGCGACTCCGACCACTCCAGGATCTTCTTGCCCCACAGCATCCGCATGTAGTTGTGGAGCCGGCCGTCGCGCCGCAGCTGCCGCTGGGCGGCGTTCCAGATGACGTCGTGCGTCTCGGCGGCGTCGAGCACCTCGGGCGAGTAGCTCGGGTCCCGCGGGTCCGCCGCATGTCGGTCCAGTGTGGCCAGGGCCCACGGCGGCAGGGACGAGAACTGAGCGAAGTCCTCGCGGTGGGCACACATGTTGAAGCCGAGTTCGCGCCAGGTCACCAGCTGGTCGAGGAAGGACTCGGCGGGCGGCGACACACCCCACCAGCCCGCGCGCGCGCCGCGGCCAGTCGCCGGCACGTCGCCAAGCCAGCCCTCGCGCCGCATGACCGCGTCGAAGACTTCGTGCGACGAGACGTGGCCGAAGTGCAGGTACGGCGACAGGCCGCTGGTCGGGTCGTCGTCGACGTTGTTCCGGTCGTCGATGTAGCGAGGCAGCCCTGCCGTGACGAACGCGCCGAGCCGGGTGCGCGCCGCCGCCGCGCCGCCGCGCAGGTCATCACTCGGGGCGACGCCGTGATCGATCGGCAGGGCCGAGAACGCCTCGCGGTCGCTGCCGCTGCCGTGCAGGGGCCACGCCGGCCATCGCGAGGTCACGACCTCCGGCAGAAGGGGTGCGGCCACCGACAGCTTCACCGACAGCGGGCGAGGCTCGGGGCGGTCGGCCAGATGGCCAGCCAGGGAGTGCTGGACGAAGCGGCGAAAGCCGTAGGCCGTGGGGAAGGCCCGGTCCGCGGCCTGCAGGGGCAGCAGGCCGTTGCCGTCCACGGCGTCCAGCCGCACCGGCAGCAGCTCGGCGGCGCGCGCAATCGCGTGCGGCAGGAAGAAGCCGGGGACGTCGTCGGTGACGACCAGGGTCGCGTCCGCCGCCAGCGCTTCGAGCAACCCCCGCGCCGCGCCCGGCCGCGCTTCGACGTAGGGGAAATAGGTCACGCCCGGCACCGCGAACGCGCGCGCGTTGTCGGCCATGCCGTCGATGACGAAGCGGTGAAAGCGGGCCGAGGCCCACGGATAGTCGACGCGCAGCGGCTCGAACACGACCAGGCCCACACCGGCGGCGCGTGCCTCGGCGATGGCGTGCTCGAGCGCGAAGTTCCACGTCGCGCGCCGTGCGCCGATCATCCAGTAGAGGACATAGCGACCGCGACCGGCGGGCCGGTTGTTGGTCGTGCGTATCCTTGACGCGGGGATCGCAGTCATAACAGCGAGGATACCCGGCGGACGGCGCGGCGGCCCTGCGCTATCATCGGTGTGCCCCCAAACGCCGGCTCCTGCCGGCTGGACGCGGCGGTGTCGCCCCGTCCACGGTTCGTGCGTGTGTCAAGGAGTTGCAGTAATGATCGCCCAGCGTTACCCCGAACACTTCATCGCCCCGATGCGCGAAGAGCTCACCGCTCTCGGCTTCGAGGAACTGCGCACCCCGGAATCAGTGGATGAGGCGGTGGGCCGCCCCGGCACGACGCTGCTGGTCGTCAACTCGGTGTGCGGCTGCGCGGCCGGCAAGGCCCGACCCGGCATCGCCAAAGCGCTGCGCCACGCGACCACGCCGGCCCAGCTGGCGACCGTGTTCGCCGGCGCCGACCTCGAGGCCACCACGAAGGCGCGTGCGCATCTCGCGCCGTATCAGCCGTCATCGCCGTCGATCGCGCTGCTCAAGGACGGCAAGGTGGCGTTCATGCTGGAGCGCCGCGACATCGAAGGGCGTTCCGCCGAACTCATCGCCGACGCCCTCACCGCCGCGTTCGACGCGCACTGCTAGCCGCGTCCGCGGGCGCCGTCGGGCCAGAGCGCGGGACCTGGCGCCGGCGGCCTCAGCGGCCAGGCTAGCCGCCGCGCGTGTGCATCTCGAGGTGCGGATTCCGCTTGAGCGTGCTGACCGGGATGAGCGGCCGGCGATCCGGGACGCCGAGCCGCAGCTCGGCGCCGCGGTCGGTCCGGGCCGTCCACGTCGCCGTCAGCAGATCACGCACGTCCTCATCGGTGGCACCGGCCCTGAGCGGTGCCCGCAGATCCAGTCCGCCCGTGGCGTAGAGGCAGGTGTAGAGCACGCCATCGGCCGTGAGACGCGCGCGGTCGCAATCCTTGCAGAAGGGCACGGTCGTCGACGCGATGACGCCGAACGGGGTGCCGTCCTGCAGGCGGAACCGGTCGGCCGGCGCCGCCGCCTCCTTCTCGGCCGGGGCGATCGGCCCGAACGCATCGGCAATCCGCTCGAGGATCTCGGCGCGTGAGACGACCTGTGTCGCCGTCCAGCCGGTGGCGCCGCCAACGTCCATGTACTCGATGAAGCGGATCTCACCGCCCTGAGCACGCGCGAAGTGCACGAGGTCGACGATCTCGTCGTCGTTGACACCGCGAATGACCACCGTGTCGATCTTGAAGCCGGGGAACTCCCGCGCCGCCGTCTCGATGCCGGTGAGCGTGCGTGGCAGTTCGTCCTGCCGCGTCATGCGGACGAAGCGATCGCGCTGCAGGGTGTCGAGACTGACCGTCACCCGTTTCAAGCCGGCGGCCTTGAGGGCGGCGGCGAACGGGCCGAGCAGGATGCCGTTGGTGGTCATCGCCAGATCGCCGACCGCGTGGCGGGCGAGCTGGCCGACCAGCTGCGGCAGATTGGTCCGCAGCAGCGGCTCACCGCCGGTCACCCGCAGCTTGTCGACGCCGAGTGACACGAACAGGCCGACGAGGCGATCGATCTCCTCGAACGTCAGCACGTCCTGCTTCGGCAGCCAGGTGTAATCGGCCTCCGGCATGCAGTATTGACACCGCAGGTTGCAGCGGTCGGTGACCGACAGACGCAGGTTGCGCAGCGGTCGCTGGAAGCGGTCGGTGAGCATCGGGGCAGGCACCTCTACGATTGTGGCACACTGGCCGCCCGATGCGCCGATGTCCGGGCCGTGCTCGGCCGCGGTGTGGCGCTGGCGCGACGGACGATGGATTGGAGCGTATGGCACACGGTGGTGGGAACCGGTCGGTCGTGGTCGTGGGAGCAGGCGTATTCGGCGCGTGGACGGCGTTGCGGCTCGGACGCGAGGGATGGCGCGTCACGCTGGTCGAGGCCTACGGCCCGGCCAACGGCCGGGCCAGTTCATCCGACGCGTCGCGCGTGATTCGCGCCGGCTACGGCGCCATCGACATCTACACCCGCTGGGCGACCGAGGCCCTCGCCGACTGGCGCTGGCTGGCGACCAGGACCGGCCAGGCGCTGGTGGAGGAGTGCGGGGCGCTCTTCCTCGGCGATTCGGGCAGCACCTATCTCGCCGACACCGCCGCGACCCTCACCGCCTGCGGCGTGACCCATGAACGCATGGACGCCGCCGCCGTGGCCAGCCGCTATCCGCAACTCGGCGTGATCGGCCTGGGCGAGGCGGTCTACGAGGCGCGGGGCGGCGTGATCCGGGCGCGCCGTGCGGTGGCCGCGACGGTGGCGGCGGCGCAGGCCTCCGGCGCCACCTACCGCCAGGCGCGTGTGCAGGTGCTCGACGAATCGGCAGCGCTGCCGGTCGTCACCCTCGATGACGGTGAGGTGCTCGACGCCGACCACTTCGTCTTCGCGTGCGGGCCCTGGCTGCCCCGGCTCTTTCCACAGGCGGTGGGGGCGCGCATCCGGCCAACGCGTCAGGAGGTGCTGTATTTCGGCGTGCCCGCCGGCGACTCTCGCTTCGGTATCGACCGCCTGCCGGTGTGGATCGACTTCAATGCCGGCGTCTACGGCGTGCCCGACCTCGACGCGCGCGGCGTCAAGGTGGGCATCGACCGGCACGGGCCGGCGATTGACCCGGACACCGCCGACCGCGTCGTTGGCGAGGACGCTCTCGCGCTCGTGCGGCAGTTCTTCACCCGCCGCTTCCCGGCCCTCGTCGACGCCCCGCTCGTCGACGCCCATGTCTGCCAGTACGAGAACACATCCACCGGCGATTTCCTCATCGACCGCCATCCCCAGTGGGCCAACGTCTGGATCGTCGGCGGTGGCTCCGGGCACGGCTTCAAGCACGGCCCGGCGGTGGCCAGGCACGTCACCGAGCTGGTGGGCGGGCGCACGGCGGTCGAGCCGCGCTTCGCGCTGGCCGGACGATCGGTCGAGAGTGCGCGCGGCGTCTACTGAGCGCGCGTGCGGGCGAGCATTTCGAGAATCTGTCCGAGCCGGGTGATCTCGGCGCCGTAGCTCGCCCAGTCGCCGGCCCGCTGCGCGTCGATGGCGCGCTGGTAGGTGGTCTGCGCTTCCGCGGCCAGCTGAGCGGGGGAGAGGGCCGCGAGCGCGCCCGGCACGGCCGGCGCGGGCGCGGTCACGCCGCCCGGGGCAGAAGCGTCCGGCAGCCGTCCGCCGGCGGCGCTGTCGACGGCCGGCGCTCCGGGCATCGCCGGCTCATCGGCGGCGGTGAACGGCGCGTCCTTCGGCTGCGCGCGGCGGGCACGGACGGCCTCCGGTGAGAACAGGCGCGCCAGCGCCGCGTCCAGCGAGCGGTCCATCGCGATCGAGTTCTGGTAGGCCACGACGACGCGCGTCAGTTCGGGAATGCGCCCCTGCTGGGCCCGCAGGTAGAGCGGCCGCACGTAGAGCAACGACTCCTCGATGGGGATCACCATCAAGGTGCCCTGGATGACCTCCGACCCCTGCTGGCTCCACAGCGTGATCTGCGGTGAGATGACCTGGTCCTGGTTGATGCGGGCCACTACCTGCCGCGGGCCGAAGACGAGCTTCTGCTTGGGGAACTCGAACGCCACGAGCTGGCCGTAGGCGGCGCCGTCGGAGCGTGCGACCAGCCACGACGCGAGGTTGTCACGCCGGCGCGGCGTGAAGGGCAGCATCTGGATGAACTCGGCCCGGCTCTCGCCCGGCAGCTTCATGATCGTGTAGTAGGGCGCCATCCGCACGGCCTGACCGCCCGAGTCGATGGCCGGCACCTCCCACTGATCTTCCTTGTTGTAGAAGATCGCGGCGTTGGTCATGTGGTAGGTGGAGTAGACGCTGGCCTGCAGACCGAAGATGCCCTCGGGATAGCGCACGTGGGCGCGCAGACCCGCCGGCATCGCGTCGAGCGGCTGCATCAGCGACGGAAACGCCCGGGCATAGGCGCGGATCAGCGGGTCGTTGGGTTCGGCCAGATAGAACGTGGTCGTCCCCTGATAGGCATCGACCACGACCTTGACGGCGTTGCGGATGTAGCTGACGCCGGGCGCGCCCTCGGTGGCATACGGATAGCCGCTCGACACGGTGTAGGCGTCGAGCATCCACACGAGACGCCCCTCGTGCACCACCAGGTAGGGGTCGGTGTCGAAGGTCAGGAACGGCGCGATCTTCTCCGCCCGGCGCTTGATCTGGCGATCGAAGATGAGACGGCTCTCGGGGGTGATGTCGTCGCTCAGCAGCAGCTGGTAGTCGCGGAAGCGCACCGCGAACATCAGCTTCTTCCACAGCGAGTCGAGCGCGATGCCGCCACGGCCCTCGTAGGTGGTGAAGACGTTGTCGTCGCCCTTGGGATAGTGGAACTCGCGGGCCCGGGTACGGACGATGGCGTATTCGTTCGACAGCTCGCCGAAATACAGGCTGGGTTCGGTGACTGGCAGGTCGACGGTGGACACCGGCGGCAGATCGCGGATGAACAGCACCGGCAGCCCCTCGGAGGTCACCTGGTTCACCGGGCCGAGCGTGAGCCCGTGGCCGTGCGTGAAGGTGAGCCGCTCGTTGACCCAGGTGCGGTTGGGCAGCGCCGCCGGGTTCAGCTCGCGCGCCGAGAGCATCACCTGGCGCAGCTTGCCGTCGATCATGTAGCGGTCGTTGTCCACCGCCGTGAAGTCGTAGTAGGTGCGGATCTCCTGGATCTGTCCGAACGTCTCGAGCAGCGGCTGGTGATCCCAGAGGCGCACGTTGTCGAGCGTGTCGCGGTTCTGCTCGATGTCGGCGGCCGTCAGCTCGGCGTCGCCGCTGAGCGGCCGCTGCTGGATCTTGTCCAAGGCGAACGCACGCCTGGTGGCGTCGATGTTGTACTGGATGAACGGGGACTCGCGCACCTGTTCGTTGGGCGTGACGACGAAGCGCTGGATAGCCCCCGAGTAGAGCTGCCCGGTGATGGCCGTCACCGCATAGACGCCGATGGCGGCCGCCGCCAGTACCCGGACGCCCGCCCCGGGCGTAGGCCACCGCCAGTCCAGCGCCGACGAGCGCCGCGGCGGCCTCGGCGAGCGAGAACGGCATGCGCGCGTTGACGTCGGTGTAGGCGGCGCCGCGGATGATGCCGCTCGGCGTGAGCATCGTGCGTGGCCGGTCGAGCCAGGCGCCAGCCGCCAACAGCACGAGAAACGCCGCGCCCAGGAGACCGAGGTGGAGACGGGCGCGCCCGCCGAGGCGGACGCCGAACGGCGTCACGGCCAGCTGACCGCCGAGCAGGTAGAGGGCGCCGGCGCCGGCGGCGGCCACCGCCACCTGGACCAGCCAGTACGAGCGCACCAGCTCCAGCATCGGCAGGGTGAAGACGTAGAACGACACCTCGTAGCCGAGAATCGGGTCGGTCGCGCCGAAAGGCTCGGCGTGCAGCCAGCCGAGGTAGTCCTGCCATGACGAGGCGGCGTAGAGCGCGACCAGTGCGGCCGCGCCGGCGGCCACGACCGAGCCGAGCATCTGCATCTCGCGCCGCGCCGGCAGCGCGATCGTGAGGCCTTCGGGCGTCGACACCACCTGCGACTCGACGGGCAGCGTCCTGGCGGCCACGCGCAGGTGGGTCGTCAGCCAGGCCAGCGACACGATGAACGCCAGCGTGCCGAGCGTGGCCTGGGCGCCGAGCACGGTCGAGTAGACCGCCTGGAAGCCCAGTTCAGTGAACCACCACCAGTTGGTCACCAGGTCGACGAGCGAGGGGAGCACGAAGAAGACGACGGCCAGGGCGGCCAGCACGAGGAAGCGGTAGGGCGAACGCATGGGGTGGTGTCAGTCTACGCGCCTTTGAGGCCGCGCAGCAGGCGCCGCTCCCGTTTGTCCGGCCGCTGCTTCGGCGCCATGGTGGCGCGGAAGGTCCGTTCGAGGCGGCGCATGGCCAGCGCTTCGGGCGACGGCGCCGGCGTTTCGTCGTCGTAGAGCTGGCGCGCCTCGGCCTTGGCGACGTGCGTCGAGGCCAGCGTCTTGACCACGATGAGCTGCGTGGCGCCGAAGGGCCGCCCGATCGTCAGGCGGTCGCCGGCACGCAGCTCGCGATGGGGCTTGGCGGTGACGCCGTTGACGGCCACCTTGCCATTCCGGCAGGCCCGCTGCGCTTCCGAGCGCGTGCGGAACAAGCAGGCCACGTCGAGCCAGACGTCGAGGCGGATCGCGGCGGGCGCCGGAGGCACGGACATGACTGAGACTGAGGATATCGTGTCAGCCGGTGTTGGCGCGATGGCCGTCGACGGCCCGCCGCGGGCCGGCGAGGTGACCGGCGGCCGATGATAAAGTGCCGTCCGTCATGCCGTCACCGAAGCACTCGCCGAAGGCCGCCTCTCCCGGGACACCACCTGCCGCGTCGCGGCGTCACTCCGCCGCCGTCGTCGACGGCGCCGCGCGCGCCGCCGGGCGCGCCATGCTGCACGCCGTCGGCTTCACGCGGGCCGACTTCGCCAAGCCGCAGATCGGCATCTGCTCGACCTGGAGTCAGGTGACGCCGTGCAACATCCACATCGACCAACTGGCGCGTGACGCCGCCGCCGGCGCGGACGCGGCGGGTGCCAAGGCCGTCATCTTCAACACCATCACGATCTCCGACGGGATCTCGATGGGCACCGAGGGCATGAAGTACTCGCTCGTGTCGCGCGAGGTGATTGCCGATTCGATCGAGACGGTGGCCGGCGCCGAGGGGTTCGATGGCCTGGTCGCCATCGGCGGGTGCGACAAGAACATGCCGGCCTGCGCGATGGCGATTGCGCGGCTCGATCGGCCGGCCGTGTTCGTCTATGGCGGCACCATCATGCCCGGCATCTGGCGCGGGCAGCCGGTGGACATCGTGTCAGTCTTCGAGGCGGTGGGGAAGCACGCCGCCGGCACGCTCGGCGACGCCGACCTGGCTGACCTCGAGCAGCACGCCTGTCCCGGCGCCGGTTCGTGCGGCGGCATGTACACCGCCAACACCATGGCCTCGGCCATCGAGGCGCTCGGCCTGAGCCTGCCGAACAGCTCGGCGCAGGCCGCCATCTCGCCCGAGAAACGCGATGACTGCCGCCGCGCCGGCGAGGCGGTGGCCCGGCTCGTGCGCGACGGCCTGACCCCGCGCCGCCTGCTCACCCGGCAGGCCTTCGAGAATGCCATCACCGTCGTCATCGCGCTCGGCGGCTCGACCAACGCCGTCCTCCACCTGCTGGCCATCGCCCGGGCCGCCCGCGTCAAGCTCACGCTCGACGACTTCACGCGTATCGGCAAGCGCGTGCCGGTGCTGGCCGACCTCAGGCCGAGTGGCCGCTACGTGATGGCGGAACTCGTCCGCATCGGCGGCCTGACGCCGCTGATGAAACGGCTGCTGGACGAGGGGCTGCTGCACGGCGATGCCATGACGGTGACCGGAAAGACGCTGGCCGAGAACCTGAAGGACGTCGCCGACTACCCGGCCGGGCAGGACGTGGTGCTCGGGTTCGATCGCCCGGTCAAGAAGGACAGCCATCTCGTGGTGCTGCGCGGCAACCTGGCGCCCGACGGCGCCGTCGCCAAGATCAGCGGCAAGGAAGGGGAGCGGTTCACCGGCCGCGCCATCGTGTTCGACCGGGAGGAAGCGGCGCTCGATGCCATCCTGTCGGGCCGGGTGAAGGCGGGGCACGTCGTCGTCATCCGCTACGAAGGCCCACAGGGCGGACCGGGCATGCGTGAGATGCTGTCGCCGACCAGCGCCCTCATCGGCCGTGGCCTGGCCAATGCGGTCGCGCTCATCACCGATGGCCGCTTCTCCGGCGGCACCCACGGCTTCGTGGTGGGCCATGTGACGCCCGAGGCCGCCGTGGGCGGTCCGCTGGCGCTCGTGAAGAACGGCGACGCCATCACCATCGACGCCCGCCGGCGCACCATCGACGTGGCGCTGACCGCCCGCGAGCTGGCGGCCCGCCGGCGCGCCTGGCGGCCGAAGAAGAGCGCCTACGACCGCGGCGTGCTGGCCAAATACCGGCGCCTGGTCGGGTCGGCCAGTGACGGCGCCGTGACCGACGAAGGCTGAAGGCGGCGCCACCTGTCGCTCGGGTGCGCCGGCTGCGCGATTCGCGCCAGCGGTGCGCTCTGAAGGGGGCCGGGAATCCACCCATTTGGACCGGCGGCCACGGTTGTGTTGGATTGTCTCGGATGTCAGCGTTCTGCTCCTCAGGTAACCCTTGCGTTACAACTGCGATCCGCCCTACGATTCTCGCGCTTTCGTCGGAATCGCTCCGTAGCCCCCCCGCCCGCTCGTTGGCACGACTGGTGGATCACGCTTCGGGACGTCCCCGCGCGATGCGCGCTCACGTGAACGGTTTCGGGATGGCGTGAGTGAATAGGGACTATTAACGAGAGGTGACCATGAAGACCCTGCGGCAACTGCTGGTCCTTGGCCTGATGGTGGCCACGACCGGAAGCTTCGCCTACGCCCAGACCTTTACCGGCGGCGTACGTGGAGCGGTGAAGGACGCAAACGGCGTCATTCCCGGCGTGACGGTGGAATTGATCAACGAGGCGACGGGGCAGACCCGCGACGCCGTGTCGAATGATGCGGGCGAATACAACTTCACGGCCGTGACCCCGGGGCTCTACACGATCCGGGCCACGCCTGACCGGTTTCAAGACCTACGAGAACAAAGCGATTCGCGTCGCCGCTCAGCAGTTCGTCACCGTCGATGCCACGCTCGAAGTCGGTGCGCTGCAGGAGACGATCACCGTCACCGGCGCGGCGCCGGTCATCGACACGTCGAACGCCACCGGCGGCGGCGTCATCAGCACCGAGCAGATGGCGGCCCTGCCGAGCGGCGGCCGCTCGGCGTTCCTGTTCGCCGTCACCCTGCCGACCGTGGTCGCCTCGGGCGATCCGCAGTTCAACCGCCAGCAGGATCAGACCAACGCGTCGCTCCTGTCGCTTGGCGGCGGCACGCGCCGCGGCAACAACTACCTGATCGACGGCGTGCCGGTGACCGACATCCGCAACCGCGCCTCGGCCAACCCCACCATCGAGGCCCTCGACGACGTGGCCGTGCAGGTGCACAACTACGACGCCGAAACCGGCCGCACCGGCGGCGGCACGTTCAACGTCGCCACCCGTTCGGGCACCAACGCGTGGCGCGGCAGCGTGCTTCTACCAGAACCGTCCGCGCTGGGGCATGGCCAACAACTACTTCGCCGAGAAGAATGGCGTGCCGCTGCCCGAGACCTACTACCACCTCGGTGGTGGCGGCTTCGGCGGTCCGATCCTGAAGAACCGCACGTTCTTCTGGGTGGCCGGTGAAGGCTACGGCTCGAACTCGACGCGCGGCAACAACCTGCGTCTGCCGACGGCGCGCGAAAAGGCCGGCGACTTCTCGCAGACCCGCGACTCGAACGGCAACCTGATCGTGATCTACGACCCGCTCACCGGCGATGCCAACGGCAACGGCCGCACGCCGTTCCCCGGCAACGTCATCCCGACCAGCCGGATCAACCCGGTGTCGCGCAACATCCTGAGCTACCTGAAGGACCCGACCCGCAACGTCAGCGACGGTGGCGACCAACTTCCCGAGCACGGCCGAGATCATCGACCGCGCCTATATGTACACCGGCAAGGTCGATCACCGTTTCAGCGACAAGATCTCGCTGTCGGGCTTCTACCTCTACAACAAGACGGACGAGCCGTGCGCCAACTACCTCGAGCCCGGGCTGGACGGGCCGAACCGCTTCATCGACAACGGCGACTACATCCTGCGCCGCAAGCGTCCATGTGCTGGCGCTGAACAACACCTGGCTGCCGTCGAGCAACACGGTGCTGACCCTGCGCTACGGCTACACGCAGTTCCGCGACGACGACACGCTGTCGATCGACTTCGACCCGTCGACGCTCGGCTTCAACAGCTCCTTCAGCGACGCCATTCAGACCAAGAAGTTCCCGAACATCCTGTTCGATGACTATTACGATCTCGGAGCCATCGATCCGTCGGACCGGAACCTCTACTCGTGGAGCGCCAATGCCACGGCCTCGCGGCTGCTCGGCCGCCACACCGTGAAGCTGGGCGCCGACTTCCGCACCATCGGCATCGACACGCAGTCCTTCTCGGGCGGCGCCGGCAACTTCAACTTCGACAGCCGCTTCACCTCGGCCAACCCGAACGTCAATGGCGTACGCGGTGCCAACCCCTCGGGGAACGATCTGGCCAGCATGCTGCTCGGCTATCCCTCGGGCGACCCCGGCAACCTGAGCCGCATCCTGGTCTCGGAGCCGGCCAACTACTTCACGCGCTACTACGGCGCCTACCTGCAGGACGACTTCCGCGTCGGGCCGAAGCTGACCATCAACGGCGGCATCCGCATCGAGCACGAAGACGGCCTGCGTGGAAGAGAACGACCGCTTCACCGTGGGCTTCGATCGCACGCTCAATCCCGGCGGCGCGCTCGGCAACACCATCGTCAACGGCAACCCGGTGCGCGGCGGACTCATGTATGCCGGCGTCGACGGCAACCCGACCGAGCAGGGCAACCAGCCGGCGCTCAAGGTCTCGCCGCGCGTCGGCGTGGTCTACTCGATCAATCCGAAGACGGTCATCCGCACCGGCTACGGCGTCTACTGGGCACCCTGGAACTATCAGTTCGTCGGCTCCACCAACTACGGCCAGGTCGGCTACAGCCAGGACACCTTCATGACCCAGGGGCAGTTCTTCCCGACCAGCAACCTGACCAACCCGTTCCCGGGCGGCGTGGTCCAGCCGCGCGGCAACACGCGCGGGGCGCTCGAGGGCGTCGGCACCAGCCAGATCGAGTTCATCGATCAGGACAAGAAGGCCCCCTACGTCCAGCAGGTACTCGTTCGACCTCAACCGCGAGCTGCCGGGCAACATCGCCGTCGGCTTCGAGTACCTCGGGTGCCACCGGTCGTAACCTCGGCCTCGGGCGGCTCGAACGACGGCATCCTGAACATCAACCAGCTGCCGGTCAGCGCCCTGGCGCTCGGCTCGGCACTGAACGACCAGGTGCCCAACCCCTTCTTCGGCAATCCGGCCGGGCAGGGCTTCGCCGTCACCAGCCCGACCATCTCGCGGGCGCAGACGCTGCGGCCCTTCCCGCAGTTCGGCAACATCCTGATGCGCCAGAACACCGGTGGCAGGAGCCAGTACCACGCCGCCATCTTCAAGTTCGAGAAGCGCGTCAGCAACGGCTGGGGCGGCCGTGTCAACTACGTGTGGAGCCGGATGAAGGACAACCAGTTCGGCGAGACGAACGCCTACTCGCAGAACACCGGCTCGCGCGCCGAAGCCCAGAACGCCTACGACCTGGACGCCGAGTACGCGGTGAGCCTGCTCGACGTGCCGCACAAGCTGGTGCTCTCGCCGGTCGTCGAACTGCCGTTCGGCGAAGGCAAGCGCTGGGCCCAGAGCGGCGTTGGCAACGTGCTGCTCGGCGGCTGGACGCTGTCCTCGATCATCGCCTTCGAGAGCGGCTTCCCGGTGGCCGTCTCGAACAACTCCAACGGTCTGTCGCAGGCGTTCTTCCGCCTGCAGCGGCCCAACCTGACGGGTGCCGATCCGGCCACCTCCGGCGACCGCGAGGACCGTCTCTTCTACAGCGGCAACCCGGGCGTGTGGCTGGACAACGCTGCCTTCACCAACCCCGGCCTCTTCGCGCTCGGCAATGCGCCGCGCACGCTCACCGACGCGCGCACCCCGCATCGCAACAACTGGGACTTCGTGGCCAGCAAGGATGTGAAGCTCGTGGGCAACGCCCGCGGGCAGCTGCGCATCGAAGTGCTGAACGTGACCAACACGGTGAAGACGGTTGGCCCGAACTCGGTGTTCGGCCAGGCGGCCTTCGGCCAGATCACGTCGCAGCGCGGGTTCATGCGCCTGACGCAGATCATGTTCCGCATGTCGTTCTAGAGCGGCCTGCGGCCACTCCAGAACAGCGGCTAGCGGCTGGTAACTAGCGGCTGGCAAACGGACGACGGGCGGCTCCTCCGAGCCGCCCGTCGTCTGTACGGCGGGTTGTCGCCGGCATCGGCGCGAAGTACGATCTGCATCATGGTCGGACGGTTGGAGCTCGGTGTGGGGCTGCTGTGTCTGTGGCTGCCGGCGTGCGGGGGATCGCCAGCGCCGGCGCCAACGACAGAGGCCGCGGCACCGGCCGTGGCGCAGGCGGTCGTCGATCCGGCGCACCCCGGCGGAGACCTCGGGGCGATTGCGTTTCCGAATTCGGGGAAGCCCGAAGCCCAGGATGCCTTCAGGCGCGGTGTCGCCTGGCTCCACAACTTCGGCTACGAGGACGCGATTGCCGCCTTCCAGGAGGCCCAAGCCAGCGATCCTGGTTTTGCCCTGGCCTACTGGGGCGAGGCGCTGGCATACAGCCAGCCGCTGTGGTTCCAGGAGGAGCCTGCGAAGGCACAGGCCGCCCTGGCCAGGCTCGCGCCCAGCCGGGAGGCGCGGCGCGGCAAGGCCGGCACGGCGCGCGAGCAGGCGTTTCTCGGTGCCGTCGAGGCGCTGTGGGGCGAGGGCGATCGGGCCGCGCGTGCCACGGCCTTCGCCGAGGCGATGACCACGGTCGCCGCCGCCTATCCCGCCGACGACGAGGCGCAGGTGTTCTACGCGCTGGCGCTCCTCGGGACGATGCCGCGTGGAGATTTGTCCCTGCCCATCAGGGAGAAGGCCGGCGCGATCGCCGAAGGGGTGATGGCGCGCAATCCGAAGCACCCCGGCGCTCCCCATCTCGTCCTCCATGCCTACGACCACGGCACCCTGGCCCCTCGCGGTCTGGCGGCGGCGCGGGCCTATGCCGCCATCGCGCCGGCGGCGAGCCATGCTCTCCACATGCCGGCGCACTTCTTCGTCCAGCTCGGCTACTGGCACGATGCCGCGGCCAGCGACGCCGCCTCCTGGCAGGCCTCGGTGGAGTGGGCCACCCGCCGGTCCAAACCCATCACCTTGCGCGACTTCCACAGCCTGGTGTGGTGGCAGTACGAGCTGACCCAGCTCGGCCAGTTCGACCAGGCCCAACGGATTGCCCGGGAGGTCGATGCCGCCATGGCCGTGGCCCGCGAGCAGGACGCCATCGGCGGGCACCACTATGCCGACAGCGACATCGGGCGCGGGTCCGGGCCGCTCGCCCTGCGCAACGACAAGGGGTCGATGCGCGCGCGCTACGTGCTGGAGAGCGAGCGCTGGCACGAGATGGCGGGGCAGAGTTCCTTCGACAACATCGACGAGCTGTTCGTGCTCGCCGTGAGTGCGCTCCGGCTCGACGACGCACCGCGGGCACGAGCGGCGTACCAGGAGCTGGCCGGTGCGGCCGGGCCGCGCATGGATGCCGGGCTGCGAGAGCAGGCGGCGATCCTGCTGCTCGAGGTCGAGGCGATTGCCGCGCTGATGGACGAGACGCCGGCCGTGGCGTGGACCAAAATGGACGAGGCCGTGGCACTGCAGGCGAAGATGCCGAAGCCGATCGGCCGTCCCTATCCTGTCAAGGCAGCGGACGAGCTCTACGGCGAGTTGCTGCTCGAGGCCGGCCGCGCCAGGGACGCGGTCGCCTGGTTCGAGCGGGCGCTCGGACGGACACCCAACCGCAGCCGCGCGGTGCTGGGGCTGGCGCGTGCGGCCGGCAAGGCCGGACAGCGCGACAAGAGCCGCACGGCCTACCAGCAGTTCCTCGCCAACTGGTCCGGCGCCGATCCGGGGCTGCCGGAACTGGCCGAAGCTCGCGCCGCACTCGGAGAATGAGGGCCGCACCGCCGCCGTGCGCCGTCCGGCAGCAGCGTGGCGTAACGCCACCAGGTGCGAGAGGCGCTACACCTCGTCGATCCGCACGCGCCGGATGTAGAACGACAAGTCGAGACGGCGGGTGCGAATCGAGGCGTCCTCGGTGCGCAGGCTGAGGTCGTAGTAGCCCGGCTCCGCCGGCCGCCACCGGTGTGTCCACAGCGTCCACGTGCGGACCGACGTCGGCGCCGGGCATACGCGGACCGGCGTGCCGGCGTCGCGCGAGCCGACGCGCAGGACCAGACGGTCGACCGGGCGCCCGCCACCCCACACGATGCCGACGATGCGGTACTCGGTGGCGCCGTCGACGCGGCGCTGTTCGATGCGAATCGGCATGGCCGCGGTGTCGATGGCCGGCGCCTCGTAGTCGCGGGCGAGAATCGGGCCGTCCATCCTGATGGGTGCGCCCGGCGAACTCCCGCATCTGCGAGGTGGCCGGCTCGCCATCGCCCACCCAGCGGATGTCGTTCACCCACTTGATCCACGCGCATCCGTACCAGCCGGGGACCACGAGCCGCACCGGCGCGCCATGATCCGGCGTGAGCGGCTCGCCGTTCATGCGCGTGGCGAGGAACGCGCCACTCGACTGCAGTTCGGCAAGACGCAGCACCCAGCTGGCCCCCGGCTGCGATCGCCGCGAGGGCTGCAACGCATCGTCGAAGCCCGAGACCAGCACCGCCGTGGCGGTGGCCGGCCGGCTCGTGGTCTCGAGGATCCCGGCCAGCGGCACACCGTGCCACTCGACCGCGCTCATCAAGCCGAAGTTGCCGGGATTGCTGTTGCCGGCGCACTCGATGAGGTGCGCACCTTGCGGGACGGCGCGACGGTCGAGCTCGGCCGCCATGAGGCGGCCCCGGGGGAACGCGGCGCCACCGGGCCCGGCGATCGACCACGTCGCCGGCTCGTGCGCGAGTCCGGGCGGTGCGGAGGTGCGCACGAACATCTCGCGCGTCGGCGTCACCATCCGATCCGGCTGCAGCATCCTGAGGTCGGTGAAGAGTCGCGCGTCAAGCCCCGGGGAGCCGAGCATCTGTCCGAGCGGGGTCTCCTGGGCACCAGGGCCGTAGAGGGGGAGGGTGCGGATCAGCTCGCCCTCGGGCAGCGCCTCGCACGCCGCCTGCACGAGCCAGTCCGCCCAGGCGTCTGCTGCCACCAGCCCCAGGCCGGCCGCGCTCGCCGCGCCGCGCAGGAAATAGCGGCGCGACGGCCGCGCCTGGGGGTCGAGGGGCGCTACGGCGCGCATGGCCAAGTATTCCATACGCGCCCGCTATAATCGCTGCATGGCAATCCGCCTGCTCCCCGGTTCTCTCGTGGCCACCCTCCTGCTTGCGGTGGCGGTCGCCGGTCCGGCGGCGCAGCAACCCTCACCTGGCGATCAGCCGACGTTCCGTTCGGGCGTCACGGCGGTCACGACCGACGTGATCGTGCGCGACAACGACGGCCGGTTCGTGGCCGATCTCACCAAGGACGATCTGGCGGTGGTCGAAGACGGCGTGCCGCAGACGATCACGTCGTTCTCGCTCATCCATGGCGGGCGCACCTTCAACCTGCTGACGCCAGCCGAGCCGGCCGCGTCGAACGTGCCGGAAGGCATCGTGCTGCCGGCCAAGCGGCGGACGGTCGAGGACACGGCCGGGCGCGTCCTCGTGATCTTCATCGACGACGTCCACTTCGAGCCCGAGTACACGCCCCACGTGCGGCGCATCGTCCAGGACCTGGCCGACAACCTGCTGCACGACGGCGATCTCGTGGCCATGATCTCGAGCGGCCCGTCAAGCATCTCGACCGGCCTCACCTACGACCGCAAGCTGATCGCGGCTTCCGCCTCCAAGATCCGCGGCAGCGGCCAGACGGCGCAGGAGATCTTCCGCATGCTCGAGACCGGCCAGGGGCCGGCGGACGTTCGTAACCGCGCCCAGATGGCCTTCTACGCGGCCTACGAGGTGCTGGGCGAACTCGAGGCGGTGGCCAACAAGCGGAAGGCCTTTCTCTACATCAGCACCGGTTACGACTTCGATCCGTTTGCCGAGGGCCGCAAGGGCACCGACCGCGTGATGGGCGGCAGGTTCGCCGAGCCGACGCGCGAGCTCACCAAGGGCCAGGAAGGCAATCCGTATTTCGAGCTGCCGCGCATCAACGCCGACATCGATCTCTACGCCTACATGCGGGAGCTCACGCTCTCGGCGAATCGGGCCAACGTCAGCATCTACGCCATCGATCCGCGCGGCCTGAGCGGCGTCGTCGATGCCGGCAACTATCTCGACCAGAGCGAGTGGCGGACCTACCTGCAGAAGACGCAGAGCACGCTCAGGTTCATGTCGGAGCAGACCGGCGGCTTCGCGGTCGTCAACGTCAACGACTTCGCCTCCGAGTTCAAGCGCATTGACGCCGAGACCAGCGACTACTACATCATCGGTTACTCGTCGACCAATCCGGATCCGCTGAAGCGTGTGCGGCAGATCGAGGTCACGACATCGCGAGCGGATGTGACGGTGGCGGCCCGGCAATCCTATTCGGTCAAGACGCCCGGCACGCCACCGCGACCGCCGGCGCCGACGCGCAAGAAGCGCTAGCGCGTCCGCTCAACGTCCGCCGTCAGCTTGTCCGCTCACCGCGCGCCGGCCACCACGGCGAGCCACTCCCGCACGAGCGCGGCATGCGGGCCGTCACGGGCGACGTAGGCGCCGCCGGTCGACGCGAAGCGGGCCGTCGAATCCGGCAGCGGCGCGCCGCTGACGTGCGCGGCAAACAGCGCATGCAGCCGCAGGAAGTCGGTGGCGTCGTCGGCGGACTCGGCGCCGTCGAGCAGGGTGAGCGCCTCGGCATAGCGGCGGGTCGCGATGTGGGTCATCGCCAGCGCGCGCCGCGCGTCGCCGTCGCCGGGATGACGGTCGAGCATCGCGGTGGCCATGGCGGCCGCGCGTCCGGCATCCTGCCGCCGCAGGTAGGCGTCGATGAGCAGCGGCGCGACGACCGTGTCCTCGATCCCCTGTTCGCGAGCGTCGTTCCATGCCGCGATGGCCCCGGCGTCGTCGCGTAGCAGGGCCGAGGTGGCGCCAAGCATCACCTGAACCGGGCCCGCTGACGCGCCCTGCGCGGCCGCCTGGGTGAGCTGGGTCGCCACCGTTCGCGGCGAGTCGCCGAGGCCGTACAGGCCGAGGGCGAAGAGCGCCTGCCCCGCCGGACGTTCGGCCGGCTCCGTGATGCTGACCTGGAGCAGGTCGGCGAAACGCCCGGCTTCGGCCGCCCTCAGGGCCAGCGTCAGCGGCCCTGACGGTGACGCCGGAGCGAGTGCGCGGGCCAGGCTCGTCAGCACTGCCGGGGTCAGGATTTGCTCGCGTCGGAACGATTGTCCCGCCGTCGGCGCTTCGCGCAACAGGCTGGACGGCGAGCCCTTGATCTCGAGTGGCACCGACGAGGCGACCCGCAGGCCGGCCAGCCGGTCGACGGCCGTCACGTCGATGCGGTAGTGGCCGCGCGGGAACGTGCCGAGCGGCGCCCGGACGGCACCGAACAGCGGGTGGCCGAGGGCCACGTCGAAGTCCCCCGGCAGTGTGGCCGCGTGGTGCCGTTGCGGCTCCAGACGCCCGAAGTTCTCGAATCGATCGCCGACCATGCGCTGCAGTTCGAAGGTGACCTCGACGTTCGGCTTGCCGTCCGCCGCGGCGCTCGCATTCACCACCTGGTAGACGAGGCCGAGCGTGCCGTCGTTGACGAGCCGATTGCCCGGCGCCGGCACCACCTCGACGCCGCCAAACGCGTACGGATGTCCGGCCTGTTGCTGGCCGGTGTACGGCTTGGCCAGCGGCTGGACGTCCTGCGCGACGACGACCTCGCTCAGGCCGAAGCGGGCGCTCGTCGCGGGCAGGCGAAGCCGATGCCTGATGACGACGACTGACGCCTTGGCGCCCGCCGACGGATCCACCCAGCCGACCAACAGGTCGTAGTCGCCGGGCCCGGCCGTGACGCCGCGCAACAGGCGTAGATGACCGGTCGCGTCTGCCTCCAGCCGCGCCGCCGCATCGAAGTCCTCGAAGGGGAAGAGCGAGGTGCGCTGCCGGTCGCCCTGTTCGAGGATGGCCTTGCGGCGGGCGTTCTCGTCCTCGCGCATGCGGGCCTCGCGTTCGCGACGCAACTCGCCCAGGCGCAGGGCCGCGGAGGAGCCGGCCGCCACGTCACCAACCGCGGCCGCCGTGCCGCCGAACGGCATCTCGCCGGCGTTGACGGTGGTGGACCGGGCCGCCTGCATGGGCAGCGGGTCGCCGCGCCGGCCCTTCAGCCACTCCATGACTGCCGAGCGCTCCGTCACCGCGCTCGGCGCTGTGGCATCGCGGCGGGTGGACAGACGGGCATACAGAATGACGGCGCCGGCCGGTCTCGCGACGCCCGGCACATCGGCACTGAGGGCGATGTAGTGCGATCCGTCCGAGGCCCGCAGCACATGCGACAGCCACGTGGCGTCGGTCACGTGCGCATCAGGCGCCGATGTCGCTGCGCGGTCCACAGCCTGGATCACGGTTTCCAGGGCGGTGCGCTGCGCCCGGTTCAGATTCGTTTCAGTGGATTGCCCCGACAGCGGCAAGGCGCTGCCGACCAGGATTCCGCTGGCGGCGAGAACTACGAGGAGGCGTGGGCACACGGGCATGGCGGCACCGGGACGCGCTGGTCACGTTACCACGACGAGGCACGGCTGGTGGCGCGGCGGAGGGGGCGTTCCGGCCATGCGGTGCCGCGGTTGAGCGTGAGCGTCGCTTCACGACAGGCATCCACCGAGGCGAGCCATGCCGACGACCGGCGGGAAGCCCGTTGAACTGGCGCCACAGCTCGAAGCCGACGGGTACGACGTTCAGCATGCACCCAGCCGTTGGCGCGCGACGCCCTGGCGCAGGAAGCGTGACGACGGCCACGGGTCGTCGCGCCGGGTCGGGCTCCACGAGCAGCGCGGAACCGTGCCCTGGCCGTTGTCGGTGGAATCGACCGTAGCGCCACGCGGCCGCCGAACGGTGCCGACCGCAATCGACGGCCAGCCCAGAGAACTGCAGCGCGGGCCAGCCTTCGAACTGCAGGCGCACGAGGTGGCCGCGCGGCGACCATCGGCATGTCGTTGCCGTCGATCCACAGCTCGACGACGTCCTTCGGTCGAGACCGGCACGATCACGGCCAGCGTCTCGCCGGCCTTCAGCAGCTCGCCGCTGCGGCGGGCGATGACGCGCAGGACGGTGCCGTCGATCGGGGCGGTCACGCGCTGGGTCCGCTGCCGGGCGAGGCGGACCTCGAGCTTCGCCAGCTCGGCGCGCGCCTTGGCCGACATCGCTGCGGCCGGACGGCCAGGCTGGGCGCGCGCCTCGTCGACGCGGGTCGTCGGCGTCGGCGCGCGGTGCGCTGCAGCTCGGCGGCTCGAGCGACGCCTGCTTCGCTGTGCGCGGCGTTGAGCGTGGCCACGGCGCGGTCGACGTCGCGCCGCGCGTGTCGCCGCCCTCCAGGACTGCGCCAGTTCCACGTTGCGGGTCGAGGTCAGGCCCTTGGCGGGCAGGGCGCCTGCTGGCGGTCGAGGTTCAGCGTGGCGGTGACCGCGGCCGCCCGGGCCGCCGCCAGCGCCCTGCTCGGCCGCGACCACGCGATCGCTGCGCCATCCGCTCGCGCAAGGTGGCCGCGGTTCCACGCTCGCGGTCGCTGTCGTCGCCCAGGCCGGCGATGCGGTCGTCGAGCGACGGCGACGCGCAGCTCCGCCTCTCGACCGGTCGAACTGCATCTGGTCCCGCTCGCTGCTGCCAGCCGCTCCAGGATCGCCGGGTCGTTGTCGCTCAGGTCGACGATCGGGTCGCCGGCGCGGACGCTGGATGCCCTCCACCACATGCCAGGCGCACGACGCGGCCGTCGACGAGCGCCTGCGACCTGCTGCGGGCGCTCGTCGGGGCTGTAGGCCGATGACGCGCCCGGCTGCCGGGAATGGTCTGCTGCCACGGCGTCACGCACCAGCGCCGATGGCGCTGACGCAGAGCAGGGCGACGAGCAGCCGGGCCAGGACGCGGGCCGACCGCGGCGCCTGGACGCCGTGCAGTGCGAGCCGCTGGTCCATTCGCCACTCGGTGGGGTGGAATCATGACGCAGCCTCCTCGAGGCATCTCGCCGCCGCGCAGGCTGACGACGCGTGAGCAGCTGCGCCAGCACGTCCGGTCGTTCGGAGATGCAGACGACCGTCCACGGCGCGCCGCGCGTCGAACAGGATCGCGTCGAGAGCGGGCCCGCTCATCGGGCTCGGTCGATGCTGGTCGAGCGCGCCGTCGATGCACGAGCAGCCGCGGCCGGACGACGATGGCCCGGGCGATCATCAGGCGGCAGGCCTGGCGGTGCGACAGCGGCCGGCCGTGGCGGGTGGAGAACCGTGTCGAGACCCTCGCGGCAGCGCTGAGCAGCTCATCGAGCAGGCCCACGGCGGTGAGCGCCGGGTGACGGCGGCGTGGCTCACGCCGTGGTCGCGGCCGAGGCGGACGTTGTCGATGACCGAGCCGGGGAAGAGCTCGACCCCGCGGACCAGCGCCAACCGCCGTCCGCAGACTCGGCGAGCGGCACGTCGCGTCACGTCGACGTCGTCGATCGCGCACGGCGCCGGCCGTCGGCGTCCGCAGCCCGAACAGAACAGTCGGCCAGCGTGCTCTTGCCGGAGCCGTTGGGGCCGGTGACGCCCACGCGATCGCCGGCGGCGATCGTCCAGCGCCGGATACGCGAGCGCGGCCGCGGTGCCGTCCGCGTAGCGGACATCGACGTCGCGCAGGTCGACGGCCACCGGACCGTCGTCCCGGCAGCGTCGGCCTCGCCGCCAGCTGCGCTCGAGCGGGAGGTCGACCAGGTCGCCCAGCTTGTCGATGGCCGCGCACAGGTCGTAGAAGACCTCGAGCTGCTTGCCGAACTTGGTGAAGGCGCTCATCATGCCAGCGTGACGACGAGTCTCGCTGGCGACCAAGCTGCCCCAGCGTGAGCTGGCGGTCGATCACGAGGAAGCCGCCGATCCCGAGCAGGGCCGAGCTGGCGATGGCCTGGAGGGCGAACGATCCGACGACCTGGCGGATCAGAATGCGAAAGTGCTTGGCGCGGTAGGTCGAGGTAGTCCTCGAGCAGCCGCCGCGAGCGCTCGCGTCGCGAAGGCCGGCGCGCCGGCCGACTTGAAGGTGAGCAGGTGCGCCCGCGATCTGCTCGAGCCAGGCCTCGAGCGCGTACTTGGCCTTCGATTCGCTGATCGCGGTAGTGACCGCACCGCGGCCGAGCACGGCCACGATGAACACCATCGCACTCACCAGCAGGACGTCGAAGGCCAGGAGGAACGGATGGTAGACGGCCAGCAACACCATGCCGATCGCCGTCTGCATCACGATGCTCAAGCCATCGATGAGCAACAGCGCGGCCGACTTCTGCACGGTCACCGTGTCGAAGAATCGGTTGACGAGCTCCGGGCCGTGGTAACGATCGAAGGCGTCGGCGCGCACGCGCAGCAGCCGCCACGTGACGTCGGTGGCGACCCGCGCGAAGATGCTGCGCTGGATGATCTCGACGACGGCCGCCCGGAAGGCGTTCAGGGCCGTCGAGAAGCCCGAGCGCGATGAAGACCACGAGCATCAGGACGGCCAGCGGCTGCAGCAGCGAGCCGAAGGCGATGGTGTTGACGCAGCAACTGCACCGCGATCGGTACGACCAGCGACAGCAGACCCGATGACGGCCGAGTAGACCACGGCCACCCACAGCGTCCGCCGCTCGGCCGAGAGCAGCGCCCGCAGGCGCGAAAGGGTGTGCGCCGGCCGGTCGTCACCGAGCGCATGCCGGCCAGCGGGGCCGCCGGCTCGGCCAGCAGCCAGTCAGCGGACATCGGCATCGCCGGCCAGGCCGAGCCACAGGCGGAGGCTGGCCCGCGACCAGCGGCCCGGCCGGGCGTGAGCGCCGGGCACCACCACCCGCGCGCCGCCGCGCACCGACTCGAGGACGGCGAGCGCGTCGTAGACGCCACCGGCATCCTGGCGCAGCGCGATCCAGGGCATGGCGGGATCGGCGTCATCGAGGACGTCGGCCAGCGCCCGGCGCACGCGGGCGACGGACAGGCCGGCTTCGGCGGCGAGCACGAGCACGAGTTCCGGAAAGGACGGCGGCGTCGTCGCCGCGGCGAGGCGCCGGGCGGTGGTGTCGAGAGTGGCGTGGTCGAGCGTCACCCCGTGGGCGGCGGCGAGGAACTCAACGAGCGCGCGGGCCTCGGCGACGGCGGGCGGGGCGTGGGGCGGCTGTGCCATGGTGTGTGCGCCCCCGCTCCGGCCGGTCCGGGATCGGGCGCTCAAAACGTGAATCATGATACGCGACAAATAATATCGCGTGTCAATTGTCGCGAATTGAATGTATGCTGATGCCATGGCCGTGGGTGTCGATCAGCCGCGCTGGACCTTCCTCACCAACCACGGACACGTGCTGCTGTGCCTGGCGCGCTCGCCGGCGCTGCGTCTGCGCGATGTCGCGGTGGAGGTCGGCATCACCGAGCGCGCCGTGCAGCGCATCGTCGCCGACCTGGAGGAGGGCGGCTACCTGACCAGACGGCGGTCCGGACGGCAGAACGAGTACGACATCGATGGCGACCGGCCGCTGCGGCACCCGGTCGAGGCTCATCAGCGTGTCCGGTCGCTCATCGCGCTGGCCGCTGACCCGCGGCCCCGGGCGGCGCCGCCGGCGCGTCCACGGCAGGCGACCGTCGATCGCCGTCCAGCGAACCGCCGCCCGCGTCGCTAGCCGTGACGCACGAGAGACGCGAGGCGCAGCGCAGGGGAAGACGTCAGGTGAGAGCGCGTCAACGCGGGCCGTTCGGGCGCGACATCGGCTGGTCTGGACCGCGGGCGTCGGGTGCGGCGGGAGGAAGGCTGGTGGCCAGGGGCGGGATCGAACCGCCGACACCGCGATTTTCAGTCGCGTGCTCTACCAACTGAGCTACCTGGCCATGCCTGTGCCCGACTGGCAGGCACAGAAAATGGACTATAACACAGGGCAATCGAGCCGATCCATGCCGCGTCGTCAGAGACGCCGCGTGGACGTGGCCGTGGCGCCTGATGCCGGCCACGGTCGCGTCGACGGATGGCGGCCGCCGAGCACCAGATAGGCGCACAGCGCTCCCAGCACCGCTCCGGCGACCACGTCGGACGGATAGTGGACGCCGGCGTAGACCCGCGAGACCGCCACCAGGGTGGCGAGTGCCCACAGCGCGGGCGCCGCCGCCGGCACGAGGCGGGTACCGGCCAGCGCCCCGGCGACGGCCGTGGCGGCATGGCCGGAGGGGAACGAATAGCTGGTGGCCGGTGCCGTCTCGATCGTGCGGACCGCCGCGAGGCCGCTGCGATGCGGGCGGACCCGACCCACCATCGGTTTCACGACGCCGCTCGCCATCACGTAGGCCAGGGCCACGGCGAGGAAGGCGCGGAACGCAGCCGCCCGCAACCGTGGCCACGCCAGCGCCACGATCGCGGCGATGAACCAGATGCCGGGAAAGTAGCCGAGCCAGCTGGCCGCACGCATCACGGCGTCGAGCCATGGTGCGTGCGTGCCGTTGATGAGCGAGAAGAGCGCCGCGTCCAAGAGCGGCCTAGACGACCGCCACTTCGACGTCGCGCACGAGGCCGAGTTCGCGCCGCACGCGATCCTCGATCGTCTGGCGGATGTCCTTGTGTTCCTTGAGGAACACCTTGGCGTTCTCGCGGCCCTGTCCGAGGCGTTCGCCGCCGTAGGAGAACCAGGCACCGCTCTTGTCGATGATCTTGCGCTCGACGGCCAGGTCGATGAGGTCGCCTTCGCGCGACACGCCTTCGCCGTACATGATGTCGAACTCCGCCTCGCGGAACGGCGGCGCCATCTTGTTCTTGACGATCTTGACGCGCGTGCGGCCGCCGACCACCACGTCGCCGTCCTTGATGGCGCCGATGCGGCGGATATCGACGCGCACCGACGAGTAGAACTTCAGCGCGCGGCCACCAGTGGTGGTTTCCGGGCTGCCGAACATCACGCCGATCTTCTCGCGCAGCTGGTTGATGAAGACGAGCGTCGTCTTGGACTTGGCCACCACCGCGGTCAGCTTGCGCAGGGCCTGCGACATCAGGCGCGCCTGCAGGCCCACCTGGGCATCGCCCATCTCGCCTTCGATTTCGGCCCGGGGGACGAGCGCGGCCACGGAGTCGACCACGACGACGTCGACCGAGCCCGATCGCACCAGCACTTCGACGATCTCGAGCGCCTGTTCGCCGTTGTCGGGCTGCGACACCAGCAGGTTCTCGATGTCCACGCCCAGCTTGCGGGCATACTCGGCGTCGAGCGCGTGTTCGGCATCGACGAAGGCGGCCATGCCGCCGGCGCGCTGCGCCTCGGCGATGACCTGCAGCGTCAACGTGGTCTTGCCCGAGGATTCCGGCCCGAAGACCTCGACCACGCGACCGCGCGGGAAGCCGCCGATGCCGAGGGCGTAGTCGATGCTGATCGAGCCGGTGGAGATCGCCTCGTGGGGGGCGACGGGGCCCTTGGCGCCCAGGCGCATGATGGCACCCTTGCCGAACTGCTTTTCGATCTGGCCGACCGCCATCTCGATGGCCTTGAGGCGTTCTTTCACATCATCCACTGGCATGGCTGAATTCTCCGTTGACAGGGGCCGCTCCCCAGTCGGAGCCGCCGGTCAACTACGGACGATGCTAAGGGCAGGCCAAGCGAAAGTCAAACGAAAATACGTGCAGGTGAAAATGTATAGACCTTCCGTGTCAGTAGTTTAACGGGATCACGGACTTTCGCCCCTCTGGGCAACCTCCAGGCTTGGTGCAGGAACTGCCGTGCCGCCATTTGACCGCGTGCGCATCAGTTGCGTACGGTGAGCAGATGCCGAGCCCAGTAGGACACGCGCTGGGCGGAGCCATTGCCGGACTCGTCTGCGGAGGGCCGGTGGCGCGCGCGGCCGACTTCAGGGGACGCCTCCGCGCCGTGCTGACGTCGCCACTGGTCATCGCCTCGGCGGTGGCCGGCTGCCTGCCAGACCTCGACTTCCTGTGGGGCCGCCACAGCATGGAGACGCACAGTCTGGGTGCGGCCCTGCTGGCCGGGCTCCTGGCCTGGCTGTGGCGCGGCGGCCGGATCGGCTGGCGCGGTGCGCTCGCCATCGTCGTGGCCTGGGCGTCGCACGTGGTGTTCGACTGGCTGGGCTCGGACGACACGCCGCCGCTCGGCGTGATGGCCCTGTGGCCGGCCACGTCCACGTTTTATTTCGCGCATGCCTACGTGTTCGAGGCGATCTCGCGACGCTACTGGCTGGCCGGGTTCTGGGCCCACAACCTGTGGGCCGTGACGACTGAAGTGCTGATCCTCGGGCCCGTGCTGGCCGCCGCGGCCTGGTGGCGGGCGCGGCCGTCCGCCACCCCCGGCGCGCAACCCGTGCAACCCGCGGAACGCGCGTCAGCGGGGCCTACCGCTTCCTGACCGGCGGCGGCGGCGTGCTCCTGGGCGCCGCGTAGAGTCCGATCGTGCTGCGATCGGTGAGGACCTGGCCTTCGTACTTCCACGTCCGCTTGTAGTCGATGTGCGCCTCGAGCGAGGCGCCGGCCGGAATGCGGAGCGGCGCCGGGAGCACCACGGCGGACGTCCGTCCCGGCATCCACTCGCCGAGGACCTGGGTGCCGCCGTCCGCGGTCCTGAGCGCCAGTGTCGCGCGCCGGACGATCGCGGGATTGCCCGGCAGGAGGTCCACTGCCGTGATCTCGCGGCCGGCCGCGGCCGGGATCGGCACGAGGACATCGTGGGTGGCCTGGTTGACCTTGGCCTCCAGCGTGAACGGCGCCGGCAGCGGCACCGGGAGATCGGGTGGTCCGTCGGCCCACTCGTTGACGAGCGGCACGGCCGGCGGGGCCGCGTCGACATCACCGCGCGGCGTGCCGCCGTTGGCCCACACCAGCATCACGTCGAGTTCGCGGGCCGACAGCTTCATCGGATGCCAGCGCGGCGGCGGGTCCTCACTGAGGAACTCAATGCGCAGCGATTCGGCCCACGGCGCGGCGTCCTCATAGGTGAGCAACGACATCGGGGCGATGCCGCCGTCGATATGGCAGCGGCCGCACTGCTCGCGGAAGAGCGGGAACAGGTCCTCGTTGAAGGAGTACTTGGAGGTGATCGCCTTGTGGGCTTCTCCGGGCACGTGCAGCGACAGGACCACGCCCATGCCCACGGCGAGGGCGGCGCCGAGGCGACGCGGCAGGGAAGCGACGTGTGTCACCGGGCACCTCCGAATGCGGTCTGCATCACCTTCACGGCATCAGCGAACTCCACCGCTGCCCGCTGCACCACGTCGCGTTCTCCGCGGTCACCGGCTGAATCCAGACGGAAGGCCGACAACACGATGGCGCGACTGGCGTGTGCGACCTCGGCGCGCCGTGCGGCCGGGAACTCGCGGGCGTGCATCTCCAGCGCCAGCGCCAGTTCTTTTCCCTGGAGCGCCGGCACCCACACCTCACTGAGGCCGCCGCGGGCAACGATCTCGTCCAGTGATGCACGCCGCTCGACCAGCATCGCCACCAGTTCGCCAGGGGTGTCGGGAATATCCATCATCAACCGCGCCGCCACGTCGAGGGCGGCGGGCATCGAGTCGGTGGAGAAGTCCGCGAAGGCGAAGTCGAAGCGCTGCTCGGCGCCGTCCGGCGCGAAGACCGCCTGCATCGTGATATTCGCCGGCAGCGGCAGCGAGTCGACGGCGGCCTCGAGATAGCTGCCGTCGTCGGCCGGCAGGAGCGGCACGGACGCGACTTCCTTCGTGACGAAGGTCTGCGGGTCGGTGGCTTCCTTGGTCACGAGCCGCGCCTTGACGGCCTCCACCTTGGCCCTGGGTAGCGGCTTCGTGTAGTCGTCGTAGAGATAGAGGCGGAAGACCCCGGGCGACGGATAGACGCCCTCGACGTGGTGCCAGTAGTCCTGGGCCATGAAGAACTGGCCGCCGTGCTGCGGGTTGTGGTTGCCGTGGGCGGCGGCTCGCTGCACGCGGACCGCGCGCGTGCCGTCGGCGCACGCCTGCGGTTCTGTCAGGTCCTTGTCGATCGCCGGGCAGCGCCAGGCGACCGTCACCGTGATCTCGCCGAGCGTACGGCCGCAGATCGGGCACTGACCGTCGTCCTTCTCGGCCACCACCGAGTGCACCGGGCAGGTGAACACCGTGTCGAGCCGCATCGGTTCCAGGCCCATGCTGCAGATCGGGCACTCGCCGTCTTCGTGTGCCACCTGATCCGAGTGCATCGGGCAGACGTAGATGAGCGGCGGCAGGTCCTGCGCCGGCGCCTGCGCATGGACGTGCACGGCGGCGCTCGGCCCGGCCAGGAGCCATCCGATCACGACGACGACGCGAAGCGCACGGTCAGGACGCGGCATGAGCCGATGATAACGCGCTCCGCACGGCCTGGCGCTGCGGCGATCCGGAGCGGGGCGTAAGATGCTGCCCATGCCCCAGACGACACCTCGTTCCACGATTCCGCCCCTCTGGGCACTGGCCCTGGCCGCTGGCGTGGCGGCCACGATGATGGCCGTGACGGCGACGGCATGGGCGCAGGCACCCGCCGCCACTCCGGGCCCCTCGGCGGGCGTCATTCCGCAGCTGCACCTGGCCTTCACGAACGCCAACGTCGTCGATGTCGGAGATGGCAGCATCCGCGCTGGCGTCACCGTGGTCGTCCGCGATGGCCGCATCACGTCGGTCGGCCCGGACCCGGCGCCGGCTGACGCCACCGTCATCGACGTCGGGGGACGCTGGCTGCTGCCGGGTCTCATCGACGTCCACACGCATCTCGAGACCATGGACGCCGCCCGTCGGGCACTCATGTCAGGCGTGACGACCGTGCGGTCCGCGTCGGTCGGCTACTTCCAGGACGTCGGGCTGCGCGAGTTCGTCAAGGCCGGCTACCTCGCCGGTCCGGAGGTCCTCGCCGCCGGTCTCTACGTCACGCGCGATGACCCCTCGTGGCTGGCCGATCCGGCGCTGGTCGCCCTGTGGCCCCGGATCGACTCGACCGAACGCCTGCGGCAGCTGGTGCGGCTCAACAAGGCGCGCGGCGTCGACGTGATCAAGACGCGCGGCACCGAACGGGCGGGACGGCCGGACACCGACCCGCGCGAGCAGGTCTACAGCGAGGCGGAACTGCGCGCGGTGGTCGAGGAAGCGACGGCCCTCGGACTGGACGTGCTGTGCCATACGCATGGCACGGAGGGCTCGGAGGCGGCGATTCGCGCCGGCGTCCGCAGCATCGAGCACGGCACGTATCTCACGGCCGCCCAGTTCCGCGAGATGAAGGCCCGCAACATCTTCTGGGTGCCGACCTACTCGACGATCATCGACCTGGTCGAGCCGGGCGGCGACTACGACGATCCGGTGGTCCACGTCCGCGGGCGCTTCATGTTGCCGGTGCTGCGGGCGGCGTTCAAGGAGGCTCTCGCCGCCGGCGTCAAGATCGCCACCGGCGCCGATTCCAGCTACGGCCCGGGCAGCGTGACACGCGTGGGGCAGGAGGCGACCAACTTCGTCCAGCTGGGAATGACGCCGCTGCAGGCCGTGCAGGCGGCCACCTCGGTGGGCGCCGAGTTGCTGCGCCTCGACACCCGGATCGGCCGCGTCGCCCCCGGCTTCGAGGCCGACCTCATCGCCGTCGAGGCCAATCCATTGGTCGACATCCGCGCCCTGCAGGACCCGCTGCTCGTCGTCAGCAACGGCCGTCTCGCCCTCAACCGTCTTCGGTTCGGACGCTGAGCCTGGCGCGGCCGCCGGTTGACTTCTCCGGCTCGCCAGCGATAATGCCCGCGAAGGCGGGCGCGTCTGTCCGCTCCACTCGCAGGAGGCTCCATGGCTCGTTCGCTCCAGGTTTCGCGGCGTCGGTTCCTCGGTGGCTCGGCCGCGGCGCTCGGGGGCCTCACCACGGGCCTGCTCGGCGACACACTGGCCGCGCAGCCGAAGGCGCCGCCGCTGGCCGGGCCGCTCTCGGCCCTGACGCCGGCGGGTGCCGTGGACGAGGCCTACTGGTGGAAGGTGCGGGGGCAGTTCAACGTCGTCGACGGCCTCACGTTCATGAACAACGGCACCTACGGCCCGACCCCCCGCGTGGTCGTCGAGTCGCTGGCGCGCTACGACCGCGAGCTGGCCGAGGACCCGACCGACAACTACCGCAACGCCGGCCGCGACGCGGTGCGGGCGCGGATGGCGACGTTCGTCGGCGCCAGCGCCGATGAGATCGCCCTGACGCGCAGCACGAGCGAGGGCATGAACATCTTCATCAAGGGCCTCGACTGGAAGGCCGGCGACGAGGTCGTGTTCTGCACCCACGAGCACGGCGGCGGCATCCAGCCCCTGCAGCAGCTCGAGGCGCGCTACGGCGTGAAGCTGGTGCGCGTCGAGGTGCCGTCACCGCCCGAGAGCGTCGATCAGATCGTCGGCATCTACGAGCGGGCCATGACGGCGAAGACGCGCCTCCTCATGGTGAGCCACATGACCTACGTCACCGGGCTCATCACGCCGATCAAGGCGCTGTCGGATCTGGCACACAGCAAGGGCGCACTGATCTCGGTCGACGGCGCGCATCCGCTCGGCATGCTCGATCTGAACCTGGCGGCTACCGGCATCGACCACTACGCCGCGGCGGGCCAGAAGTGGCTGCTCGCCGGCACCGGCACCGGCGTGTGCTACATCAAGCGCGCCCTGCAGGACCGCATCTGGCCGCTCATGGGCTACGCCGACGAGAAGGCGGTCAACGATCCGACGTCGACGTCGTTCGGCGCCAAGCGCTACGAGCTCGGCGGCCAGCGCCAGGTGCCGAGCTTCATGGCCATGGCCGACGCGATGGACTTCCACGAAGCGATCGGCAAGAAGAACGTCGAGGGGCGCGTGCGGCAGCTCAGCGCCAGGCTGCGCAGCGGCCTCAAGACCATTCCGGGCGTCAAGATGTGGACCTCGGAGGACCCGCAGTTCGCCGCCGGTCTCACGCTGTTCTCGGTCCACCAGATCCCGATGGAGAACGTCGTCAAGGGCATCTACGACTTCAACCGGGTGTGGATCCGGACCATGGCGACCGGCAACCTGAACGGCGTGCGCGCCGCCACCCACATCTACAACATGCCGGGAGAGGTGGACCGCCTGCTCGAGGCGGTCACCCACGTGGCCAGGAACTCCTCCCGCTACATGACGACGACGCAGGCCAGGGGCTGACCCGCGCCGGCCTGAGCGCTACAGGAGCTCGACGGCGAGGGCCACGCCGTTGCCGCCGCCGAGGCACAGTGTGGCGATGCCGCGCTTGCCGCCGCGATCCTTGAGCGCGTAGAGCAGCGTCGTCAGCACGCGTGCCCCGGAGGCGCCGATCGGATGGCCGAGGGCCACTGCGCCGCCGTTGACGTTGACCTTGGCGCCGTCGATGCCCAGCTCGCGGATCACGGCCACCGCCTGCACGGCGAACGCTTCGTTCAGCTCGAAGAGATCGACGTCCTGCAGATTCCAGCCGGCCTTCTTCGCGACCTTGCGCGAGGCCTCGACCGGCGTCATCAGCAACATCTTCGGCTCGAGTCCGCTGGTCGCCTGGGCGACGATGCGGGCCATCGGCCTGGCTCCGAGCGCCTGCGCGCGCGCGGCGGACATCACGACCAGAGCCGCCGCGCCGTCGTTGACCGGCGGCGCGTTGCCGGCCGTGACGCTGCCGTCCTTCTTGAACGCCGGCTTGAGCGCACGCAGGGTGTCGCTCGTCGTGTCGGCCCGCACCGACTCGTCCTTGTCGAACATCACGGCCTCGCCCTTGCGCTGCGGAATCTCGACCGGCAGCAGTTCGGCAGCGAACTTGCCCGCGGCGTGCGCGGCGGCGGCCCGGCGGTGGCTGTCGACGGCGTAGGCGTCCTGTTCGTCGCGCGACACCTTGAACTCCGCGGCCACGGTTTCGCCGGCATTGCCCATGTGCCAGTTCTCGAACGGGCACCACAGCCCGTCGTGAATCATCGAGTCGATCATCTGCGTGTTGCCCATGCGCAGACCTTCGCGGGCCTTGCCGAGGAGGTAGGGCGCGTTGCTCATCGACTCCATGCCGCCGGCGACGGCGATCTCGATGTCACCGGTCTGGATGCCCTGCTGCGCCAGCATCACGGCCTTGAGCCCCGAGCCGCAGACCTTGTTGATCGTGAGCGCCGCCACGTGATTGGCCAGTCCGCCCTTGAGCGCCGCCTGACGGGCGGGCGCCTGGCCGACGCCGGCCGACACGACGTTGCCCATGATGCATTCTTCGACGGCCGCCGGGTCGATACCGGCGCGCGAGACGGCCTCCCGGACGACCAGCGCGCCGAGCGCCGTCGCCGGCATGTCCTTCAGGGTGCCGAGAAACTTACCAGTGGGGATGCGAACGGCGCTGACGATGACGGCTTCCTGCATGACGGCTCAGTCTCCAGTGTGTGGGGCGGCGGCGAGCGACGTGCGGCGGCGGCGACGCTGCACGCCGCCGGCGATCGCGATGGTGGTGACCACGCCCGTGCCGAGCCACGGCTCGAGCTGGCGGACGAGATCGTGCCGCAGGCGGTGCACCTCCTGGGCCCACTGCGGGTCGCGCGCCTGGACCGTGAGCACGCCACCGGCGAGCGTCACGTCGGTGACGCGGGCGATGGCGGCGCCGCTGGCGGCGCGCCAGGCGAACTCGACCTTCTCGGGCGTGAGGGGCGCCTGGCGGATGGCGGTCGCGAGCACCGCCGGCAGCACGCGGCTGGCGTGATCCATCCTTCGAAGGATAGCACCCGCTAGCGGACGAGGTACCACGCCTCCTGACGCGGCCGGAAGAACTCCCAGCCGGTCTCGGTCAGATAGGCGTCGTCCTCCATCATCACGAAGACTTTCTGGCCGTTCCATTCGGACACAGGCGTCGCCGTGTTGAGCTCGATCGAGATGTAGGACCCGAGCCGGAGGCGCTTCTGCGCCTGCTGGCCGATGTCGGCGCGCTGGGCGGCGCGGAAGTCGATGGAGGCCCCGAGGCCGTGCCCGTGCAGACCGATCGGATGCGAGTAGATCATGGCCTCGATGCCGGCCTTCTTCATCTCGGCCATGGTGTCGGTGTAGACCTCGGCGGCGGGTTTGCCGGGCCGCGAGTGGCGGCGCATCAGGGCGTCCTGCAAGGTGTTGGTGTTGCGCATGGCGGCCGCGAGGCCGGGCGGCACGCCCGTTTCGCCGGGCCGCAGCACGTAGGCCATCTTCTGCCAGTCGGTATCGAGCCCCATGTAGCTCAGGCCGAAGTCGAGATGCACGACATCGCCGCGTTCGACGACCATCGCTTCGGGTGCCACGGCGAGGAAGCCCCGCGACTCGGCGCTGGCGCTGCCCGCGCGCTGGACGCGGAGGTCGGGCTGGAACCAGGTGCGCACGCCGTGCGCCCACAGCGCGTCGTAGAGCCAGCGGCGGATGTCGCCGACGGTGGTCGTGCCCGGGGTGATGACCTCGCTCGACAGCGCGCGGCGCGCCAGGGCCTCGGTCAAGGTGACCGCGGTGCGGTAGTGCGGCATCTCGTCGGCGAGGCGCGTGTCGGCGAACTCCTCGATCAGGTCCTGCGCGCTGACGATCGCCACACCAGCCGTGGCGCCGACGGCGCCGGCGATCAACTGGTAGGTGTCGTGCGTCAGCGAACGCGTCATGCCGCGCGAGCCGCCGATCGACAGGCCGATGGTCTTCGGCTTGAACTCGGCCACCAGCTCGCCGAGGCGGCGCTCCGCCGGCATCGGCTCGCCGGTTTCGAAGAACTGCCGCAGGTTGTCCTCGGTGTAGCCGGTGATGGCGATCTTCCGCAGTCCGGCGTCGCCGGCGTCGACGAACACGAAGAAGTCGCGGTTGCCGACGTACGGCCGCGGCGGGGCGATGTGCTGCACCAGCGGGTCGTCGTGGAACTCCTCGGTGGCGATGATCCACATGGCGATGTCGTGCCGGCGCATCATCGGCAGGAGCGCCGCGTGCCGCTGGCGCACCCAGCCTTCGCGTACGGCAATCTGCTGCGACCACGGCAGCAGGGCGGGGGAGCTGGCATCAGGCGCCTGCGCCGGCGCCGGCTGTGCGAGCACGAGGAGCAGGGCCAGGGTCGTCAGGACGGAGCGCAGCGGCAACATACCGGCATCGTAGCCCACGTGATTAAATCGTCGGATGCCGGCGACGCCGTCCTTCATCCTCGCCTCCGCCTCACCGCGCCGCCAGGAGCTGCTGATGGCGGCCGGCTACCGCTTCACGATCGTCGCCGCCACGGTCGACGAGACGCCGCGTGACGGTGAGACGGCGGACGTCTACGTGGCGCGCCTGGCGGAGGGCAAGGCGCGGGCCGTCCTCGACCAGCATCCCGAGGCGCTGGTGCTCGGCGCCGACACCACGGTCGTGGTCGATGGCGACATCCTCGGCAAGCCGGCCGACGCGGCGGAGGCGACGCGGATGCTGCGCCGGCTGCAGGGCCGTGCGCACGACGTGCTGACCGGGGTGGCGCTCGTGTCGGCCACCTGGTCGCGCGTCTCGGTGGCGGCGACCACCGTGTGGTTCGCCGCGATGTCGGCCGCCGAGATCGCCGCCTACGTGGACTCCGGAGAGCCGATGGACAAGGCCGGGGCCTACGGCATCCAGGGGCGGGCGGCCCGGTTCGTGACGCGAATCGAAGGCTCCTACAGCAACGTCGTAGGACTACCAGTGGCCCTCGTCCATGCGCTGCTCGCGGAGGCTCGCGGCAGTTAGCCTGCCGGAGGCCGGCGCGGGCGGCCGGCCCCGCCGTGTTGAGCGCTGCGGCGGTCCGATCGGGACGCGAGTGGCCGGTCCGGATCGGTTGACCGGCCATCGAGCCAGGGATACTCTAGATGGGGAGCCCGGACCGCGAGTGTCTCCGGAAGTCATTGACTATGAAGCACAAAGCCATCAAGGTCGGCATCACGAGCCTGGTGCTCATCCTGTCGTTCGGCGGTCTCCTGTACTCGACGATGTCGGAGAGCACCGAGTACTACAAGCACGTCGAAGAAGTCATGAACGAGCCGGCCGTGTGGTACGGCAAGCCGCTGCAGCTGCACGGGTTCGTCAAGCCCGACTCGATCTTCCGGAAGCGCGAGTCGCTCGAGTATCGCTTCGAGGTGCAGAGCCAGGGCCACGTCGTCAAGGCCACCTACACCGGCATCGTGCCAGATACGTTCCAGCCCGACGCCGAAGTGGTGCTCAAGGGCGTGCTCGGCCCGGAAGGCTTCGTCGTCCAGCCCAACGGCGTGATGGCCAAGTGCCCGTCGAAGTACGAAGCGCAAGTCGACACCACCGGCCGCGGGCTGAAGCCCGGCGTCCCCTCGGGCGGCGAGTAGGAGCGCGCGCTCCGGCGCGCGCCTGAACGTCCGTCCCGTCATCGAGATCCGTCCATGGCCACACTCGGCGCAGTCCTGCTCCTGTCGGCGTTCGTCTTCTCTGCTTACGCGGCGGCGGCGTCGGTCGTCGGCGCACGCCGGGGCAACGGCCGCCTCATGGAGAGCGGCGTCGGCGCGCTCTACCTCGTGGCGGCGGTCATGACCGTGGCCTCGGGCGTCATCGTTCACGCCTTCGTCGTCGGCAACTACGCCATCAAGTACGTGCAGCGCTACTCCGAGAGCGCGCAACCGCTCGGCTACAAGCTGGCGTCGTACTGGGGCGGGCTCGACGGCTCGGTCATGTTCTGGGTCTTCCTGCTGTCGCTGTTCGGCGCGGCAGCGGTGCGCATCAACAAGGAACGGCACCGGGAACTGATTCCCTACGTCGTGGCGACGCTCAGCGTCGTGCAGATGTTCTTCCTGTTCCTGATGATCGCCCACAACAATCCGTTCGCGACGTATCTCACCGATGCGCCGCGGACCGGTGCGGGTCTGAACCCGCTGCTGCAGAACTTCTACATGGCCATCCACCCGCCCACGATGTACCTGGGCTTCGTCGGGATGACCGTGCCGTTCGCCTTCTGCATGGCCGCCCTCATCACCGGGCACCTCGACGACAGCTGGCTGCGCGCGGTGCGCCGGTGGACGATGATCTCGTGGTTCTGCCTGTCGCTCGGCCTCACGCTC
The DNA here is from genome assembly GCA_963807405.1 of uncultured Acidobacteriota bacterium. GTDB lineage: Bacteria > Acidobacteriota > Vicinamibacteria > Vicinamibacterales > UBA2999 > CADEFD01. Next base: position 770,438 of record CAWEBU010000006.1, read on the forward strand.
GGCATGATCTGGGCCTACGAGGAACTGGGCTGGGGCGGCTTCTGGGGCTGGGACCCGGTCGAGAACGCCGGCCTGCTGCCGTGGTTCACGGCCACCGCCTTCCTGCACTCGGTGATGGTGCAGGAACGCCGCGGCATGCTGCGGGTGTGGAACGTCACGCTGGTCATCCTGACGTTCTTCCTCACGCTGTTCGGCACCTTCATGACGCGCTCCGGTGTCGTCCAGTCGGTGCACGCCTTCGGAGAAGACAAGCAGCTCGCCATGATGTTCATGGTGTTCATGAGCGCGCTGCTCGTCTTCAGCTTCGGCTGGGTGATCTACCGGCTGCCGCTCCTGCGGGCCCGCAACGAACTCGACTCGTGGGCGTCCAAGGAAGCGGCGTTCCTGGCCAACAACTGGGTGCTGGTGTTCTCGGCCGTATTCGTGCTCTTCGCCACCATGTTCCCGACCCTCACCGAGGCGATCACCGGTGAGCGCCTCACGGTGGGGCCGCCGTTCTTCAACACCTGGATGACCCCGGTCGGGCTGGTGCTGCTGCTCCTGACCGGCATCGGTCCATTGCTCGCCTGGCGCTCGTCGTCGCCGTCGGTGATGTGGCACCAGTTCCGCTGGCCCATCCTGTCCGGCCTGGCCGCCGGCGCGCTGACGTTGTCGCTCGGCATTCGCGTCTGGAGTTCGGGCCTCTGCTTCGCGTTCAGCGGCTTCGTCATCGGCACCATCGTGCAGGAGTTCGTGCGCGGCGCCGGCGTCCGCCGCCAGACCACCGGTACGGATCTCTTCACCGCGATGGTCGGGCTCGTCAGCCGCAACAAGCGGCGCTACGGCGGCTACACCGTGCACGTCGGCATCGTGCTGATGTTCATGGGCTTTGCCGGCGAGGGCTTCGGGCGCGACGAGCAGGCGCTGCTCCGGCCGGGCCAGCAGGTGACGGTCGACCGCTACGTCCTGCGTCTCGATTCGATTCGCGCCACCGACGACGGCCAGAAGCAGATGGTGACGGCGCAGATCACCGTCCAGGACACGTCGGGCGCGACGCTCGGCACGATGTATCCGGCCAAGTGGTTCTACCGCAGCCGGCCCCAGGAACCGACGACCGAGGTGGCCATCCAGCGTTCGCTGGCCGAGGACCTCTACATCGTGATGGCGGCCTTCGAACTGGGCGATCAGTCGGCCAGCGTCGAGGTGCACGTCAACGAACTCGTCAACTGGATCTGGATCGGCTTCGGACTGATGGCCATCGGTACCGGCATCGCGCTGTTGCCCGAGACGGTGTTTGCCATGGCCGGCGCGCGCGTCGGCGCGGAGGCGGCCGCCACCCTGCTGCTCATCGGCGCGCTGCTCTCGCCGACCGGCCTGCACGCGCAGGAGGCCGCTGACGCGGCGGCCAGCAGCGCCCCGGCCGCCGGCACGATCGTCTTCCGTTCGGCGCTGGAGCGCGACCTGGCCAACGAGGTCATGTGCACCTGCGGCTGCCGCCTGCCGGCCGGCACCTGCGGCATGACGAACTGCGAGGGCAAGGCGTCCCAGCTGGCCAAGATCAAGGCGCTCGTGGCCGACGGCAACGACCGCGACGCCGTGCTCGCCAGCTTCGTGGACGAGTTCGGCGGGCAGCACATCCTCGCGCGGCCGCTCGACGAGGGCTATCACAAGCTGTTGTGGCTGCTGCCGTATACGCTGGCCGGCCTCTCGGCGCTCGGCCTGGCGTTCGTGGCCCGGCGCTGGGCCGGCGGCGAGAGCGAGGCACCCGCCGCGGCGGGACCGGCGTCCGCTGCCGGTGTCGACCGCGGTCTGCAGCAGCAACTCGACGATGAACTCCGCGACCTCGACTGATCCCGGGCTGCGGCCCTGGCAGTTGTTCCTGCTGGCGGGCATGCTCGCCGCGACCGCCGTCGTCCTCGTGTCGACGGGCCAGACGATGGCCGGCATCATCGTGCTGAGCGCGACGGTCGTCGCCTCGAGCCTCGTCGCCGTCGCCGGCTACCGCTCGCTGGCGCCCTTGGCCGCGGCCGAAGATGACGCCGCCGCCGCGCCGGTCGGCGGGCGGGCGCGGGCCGCCCTCGAGCGCGAGAAGGCCCTGCTGTTGCGCACCATCAAGGAACTCGAGTTCGACCACGCGATGGGCAAGACGGCGACGGCGGAGTTCGAGGAGATGCGTGACCGCCTGAAGGTGCGCGCCGTCGGCCTGATGCGCCGCCTCGAGCACACCGACTTCCGTGACGCGGTCGAACGCGATCTGCGATCGCGTACCTCGCTCGCGCCGCCGGCGCCGGCCGCTCCCGCCTCGACGTCGAGTGCCGCAGCCCCGGCCGACGCGTCGCCGGCCGCCGGTCCCGCGACCACGGCACGCCCGTGCGCAGGATGCGGCGGCGTCAACGACATCGATGCCCGCTTCTGCAAGCATTGCGGTGCGGCCCTCGGCGAGGTGGCGTCATGAACCGCCACGTGCTCGCGGCCCTCGTCCTGGGACTGCTCGCCGGGCTGACCGTCGGCCCCCCGGCCGCCGCCCAGGTCGCCATGCCCGACGCACGCCAGATGTCCGGCGTGCCGCTGCCGGCGCCCGAGCTGCCCGACGGCACCGTGACCGTGCGCGTCGTGCGCGAGCGGATGGGCAACAACCTCCCGGACCGCGAGGTGGCGCTCAGCGTGCCCGATGGCCGGGTCACGGCAGTCACCGACGCCCAGGGGCGGGCCGAGTTCACGAGCGTGCCGGTCGGCACCGAGGTCATCGCCGAGACGACCGTCGACGGCGAGACGCTGCGTTCGCAGCCCTTCGCGGTGCCGGCCCGCGGCGGCGTGCGCGTGGCGCTGGTGGCGGGCGCCGAGCGGGCCGCGGCCGCCGAAGCCAGTGCCAACGCCGAGGCGGCGCGGGCACCGGCGCGCACCGGGTCGGTGGTGTTCGGGCCAGACACGCGCATCGTGCTCGAGTTCCAGGACGACGAGCCGACGTTCTTCTACATCTTCAGCGTCGTCAACAACGCGCGCACGCCTGTGAATCCCGGCACGCCGCTCGTGCTCCAGCTGCCGGCCGACGCCACGGCCGCCTCCCTCGTCTCCGGTCCGCCGGCCATGGCGCGGGTCGCCGATGGCGCGGTCTCGTTCGCGGGGCCGTTTCCGCCCGGCCAGACCGCGTTCCAGTTCGCGTTCCGGCTGCCGCTGGCGTCCACGCTCCGTCTCTCCCATGCGTGGCCGGCGCCCGTGGAAGGGATCCTGGTGGCGGCGGAGAAGGCCGGCGGCCTCACGCTGAGCAGCCCGCAACTGTCCGGCGTACGCGAGGGCGAATCGAACGGCCAGTCGTTCATCGTCGGCACCGGCGGGCGGCTGGCGGAAGGGCAGACCCTCGACATCACCTTCGCGAACGTTCCGGCGCCGGCGACGTGGCCCTACTGGACGGCCACCATCGTGACAGCCAGCGGCGTGCTGTGGGTGGTGTGGGCGATCGTCGGCGGCGGGCCCGACCGGTCGCGCGTGGAGCGCGCGCTGGCCGCCGAACGCGAACGGCTGCTCGCCGCCATTGCGGCTCTCGACGCCGAGACCCGCGCGAAAGGCGTCGACGCCAGGCGCGAGGCCAAGCGCGAACGCCTCATGGCCGCCGTCGAGCAGGTCTACGCGCAGCTCGACGAGACGGCCAACGGTTCTGGAACGGCGGCGTGAGCGACTTCGACTCGGTGACGGCCGATGGGGTTGGCCGTCATTACGGCCGGCGCCGGGCGCTCGCTGACATCTCGTTCACGGCCCGGCAGGGCGACATCATCGGCCTGCTCGGCCCCAACGGCGCCGGCAAGTCGACGCTGCTGGCGATCCTGGGGACCCTGCTGGCGGCCTCGACCGGCCACGTGCGCTACGGTGCCATCGCCGGCCAGGAGGCCGGCGCCGCCCTGCGCGCCCGGATCGGCATGCTCGGCCACGATCTGTTCCTGTATCCCGAACTCACGGCCAGGGAGAACCTCGTGTTCTTCGGCCGACTCTACGATCTGCCCGACGCGCCGCGCACCGCCGCCGCGGCGCTCGAACGGGCCGGCCTGGCCGGCCGTGCCGACGACCTCGTGTCGTCGTTCTCGCGCGGCATGCGCCAGCGCGTGGCCCTCGAACGGGCGCTGCTGCACGGACCGCGCCTGCTGCTGCTCGACGAGCCCTTCACCGGGCTCGACCAGGCGTCGGCGGCGGCGCTGGTCGCCCGGCTGCGCGAGGAGCAGCGGCGCGGCGTCGTCACCGTGCTCGCCACCCACGATCTCGACGTCGTCGATGGCCTCTTGAGCGACGTGCTGTTCCTGCGCGGCGGCCGTCGCGTCACACCGCCCGCGGCCACCGGCGCCCTGCGCGATCGCTATCGCGACGCCATGCACGCGTCATGAGGGCGTTCATCCGCGTGGCGGCGCTCGTGGTGCGCAAGGACCTGACTGTCGAGGTCCGCAGCCTCGAGGTGCTGTCGACGACGCTGTTCTTCGCCATCACGGTGGTGCTCATCTTCGCGTTCGGGTTCGTGCGCGAAGGCGTGCCGCTCGACGGCGTGGCGGCCGCCATTCTCTGGATCACCGTGGCGTTCTCGGGCACGCTGGCCCTGGGACGGACTTTCGAGCGTGAGCGCCAGGCGGACACGCTGCGCGCGCTGATGCTGGCGCCGGCCGACCGGCCCGCGCTCTACGCCGGCAAGCTGGTCGGGATGCTGCTGCTGATGGCGCTCGTCGAGCTGATCCTCGTGCCGCTCGTCGGCCTGCTGTTCCAGGCGCCGATCTTCGCCGCGCCGTGGCGGCTGGCCGGCCTGCTCGCGGCCGGCACGCTGGGTTTTGCCGCCATCGGCACGCTCTTCGCCGCCATGCTGGTGCGCGCCAGGAGCCGCGACGTGCTGCTGCCGGTGCTGTTGTATCCGATGACGGTTCCAGTCATGATTGCCGGAGTGCGGGGCACGGCGGCGCTGTTCCAGCCGCAGCCCGATCCGGGTCTGGCGCAGTTCTGGTTCGCCCTGCTCGTGTTCTTCGATGTCGTGTTCGTGACGCTGGCCCTCTGGACGTTCGAGCCGCTCATGACCGATTGAGCTGGGTGCGGCGGCCGGACGAAAGAGGACGACGTGACGACGGCAGTCAAAGTGCAGTTAGGGGTCGCCGCGCTGATGTTCGCGGCCTCGCCGTGGGTGATCAACGCAGCGCCCTACGAGGCCACGATGGGCCTCGTCTACAAGATTTACTTCTACCACATGCCTGCGGCCTGGATGTTCCTGCTGGCCGCCATCGTGTCGGGCGTGGCCAGCGGCCGCTTCCTCTTCACCAAGCGGAAGGCGTCGGACGCCACGGCCGTGGCGGCCGCGGAACTGGCGGTGGTGTTCGGACTGCTGGCGCTCGTGACCGGTCCCCTCTGGGCCCGCAAGGCGTGGGGGGTGTGGTGGGTGTGGGACGCGCGCCTGACCTCGAGCCTGATGCTGTTCCTCATCTTCGTGGCCTACCTGCTGCTCCGGCAGTTCGGCGGGCCGGGCTCCGAGAAGCTGTCAGCCGGGCTGGCCCTCTTCGGCATGGCCAACGTGCCGTTCATCTACGTGTCGGTCAACTACTGGCGCACGCTGCACCCGAAGACGTCGGTCGTGCCGACCTTGCCAGTCGAGATGGGGCGGCCGCTGTGGTTCTGCGTCATGGCGTTCCTGCTCCTGTTCCTGGCGCTCCTGTCGCTCCGCGCGACGCTCGAGAAACAACGAGCGCGGATCGACACGCTCTACCTGCTCCACGACGAGGCGTGATGCGATACCTTCGACCGTTCGTAATCGTGATGGTGCTGTGGCTGCCCGCCCTGCTCGGAGCCCAGCCCACTCCGTCGCCCGACGAGTTCGTGCCGATCTCGGAGATCCCGGCCGAAGAGCTGATTCCCGCCATCAACCTGGTGGCCGCCGCCTATGCCTTCGTGTGGCTGGCCTTGTTCGCCTACGTGTGGTCGCTCGGCCGGCGCCTGGGACAGGCGGAAGCGGATCTCGCCCGGCTCGAGCGCAAGGACTCCTGACGTGGAGTTCGGGACGCCGACGGCCGGGCACTTCATCTACATCCCGGTGATGATTCTGGTCGGCGTGGTGATCGGCTGGGTGCTCGGCTCCCGCGCGGCGGCCGACGCCATGGCGATGGAGCAGAAGAAGCGCGCCGAACGCGCCGAGCGCAAGGGGCAGGCCGCTGCGGGCGGCCCGGCCGGGCGCGTCTAGCGTCCGATCGTCAGCCGCTGCGCCAGCGCTTCCGGCAGGCCGGCGTCGCGAATCCGCGCCTGCGTCCGCTCGATGGGGTAAGGCGTGCGATAGATCTCGACCGCCTGCTTCGTCGCGTCGTAGACGGCGAAGCCGGCGCGCGGATCGCCGTCGCGCGGCTGACCGACCGAGCCCGGATTGATCAGATAGTGCCCCTGGCCGATGCTGATGTGCAGCGGGCGGCGGAGGTCGTCGGTGACCAGCGTGAGTGACTGGTTCGAAAGCCGATAGCCGACCTGCACGTGGGTGTGCCCGAACAGCACCACCCGCCGGTCGGCCGACTGCATCGAGCGCAGGACATCGGCATCGTCGAACACGTACATGTCCTCGTCGAACGGGGTGCCATGGCAGATCGCGAGCAGCTCGTCGACGGCGAGAGGGCCGGCCGGCAGATCGGCCAGCCAGTCGCGGTTGTCGTCGCTGAGCGCCTCGTAGGTCCAGCGGATGGCGGCCCGGGCCACGGCGTTGAAGGCGTCCGACGGCTCGAGACCGGCGCCGACCTTGTCGTGATTGCCGCGGATGACGGTGTGCGGTTCCAGCCCGCGCACGCGGTCGACCACGGCGTTCGGGTCGGCGCCATAGCCGACGAGGTCGCCGAGCACCAGGATGCGCGCGTACGGGATCTCGCGCGCGGCGTCGAGGACGGCCTCGAGCGCTTCGAGATTCGCGTGGATGTCACTGAGGACCAGGTAGCGCATCAGAGTTCCAGCCAGTCGGCGACATGATCGACGATCTCGTCCACGCTCGCCCTCGACACATCGAAGCGGGCGTGTGCCTGCGCATAGGCCGCAAGCCGCTCATTGTACAGCCGCTCCATCTCGACGCGATTGGCGGCGAGCGGGCGGCGCCCGTCGGCGGGCAGACGGTCGGTGATGGTCGCAAAGGGGGCGTCGAGCCACGCGACGACGCCGTCGCGGGCCATCAGGGCGCGGTTGGCTGGGTCGACCGGCGTTCCGCCGCCGGTCGCGACGACGACGCCGCGCGTGGGCATCAGGTCGACGAGGGCCTGACGCTCGAGGGTGCGGAAGTACGGCTCGCCTGATTGGCGGAAGATCGCGGCGACGTCGCGGTTCTCGGCCCGTTCGATCCGCGCGTCGATGTCCTCGAAGCGCCAGTCGAGGCGTCGGGCCAGCGCCTGTCCCACGGTGGTCTTGCCGGCGCCCATGAAGCCGACGAGGTAGAGCTTGTCGGCCTTCATGCGCGCAGGGCGTCGAGGACGGCGAAGAAACCGGGGAAGGACACGGCCGCCACCTCCGCCCCGTGAATCGCCGTGGGTTGTTCGGCGCCGAGGGCGGCGACGGCGAAGCTCATGGCGAGACGGTGATCGTGCCTGGCGTCGACGGTGCCACCGGCGAGGCGGCGTGATCCCCGCACGGCGAAGCCATCTGGAAACTCGTCGACGTCGCCGCCCATCGCGCGCAGGCCGGCGACCAGCGCGCTGATGCGATCGCTCTCCTTGACGCGGAGCTCGGCGGCCCCGGTCACGACGATCGAGCCGCCGAAGGTGGCGAGGGCGGCCAGCGCCGGCAGCTCGTCGATGAGGAGCGGCACCTCGGCGGGCTCGACCACGACGTCGAGACGCTCGCCGGTCGCGATGCGGACGCGGCCCACGGGCTCGCCGTGCCAGACCCCGGTCTCGCTGGTGGAGACGTCGGCGCCGGCCCGCCGCAGCACGTCGAACAGGGCGACGCGCGTCGGGTTGAGTCCGACGTCCTCGATGTCGACGACCGAGCCGGGCAGGCCGGCGGCGGCCACCGCCAGGAAGGCCGTGGCCGACGGATTGCCCGGCACCCGCAGCGCCAATCCCCCGGCCAGCCGGGCGCCGCCGTCGACGCTGACGTCGCCGGTCGCCGATCGTCTCACCGGCACACCGAAGGCCGCCAGGCCGCGCTCGGTATGGTCTCGCGTCTGCGCCGGCTCCCGCACGGTAGTGACGCCGGTGGCGCGCAGCCCGGCCAGCAGCACCGCGCTCTTGATCTGGGCGCTCGGGACCTCGGGAGTGTGGTCGATGCCGCGCAGCGGTCCGCCCGTGATGTGCAGCGGCGGCCGTCCGCCCTCGCCGGCCGTGAGCCGCGCGCCCATGTCGACGAGCGGCGTCATCACCCGGCGCATCGGGCGCGACGAGAGCGACGCATCGCCGACGAGCACACTCTCGAAGGGCTGCGAAGCGAGCACGCCCGCCAGCAGGCGCATGGTGGTACCGGAGTTCCCGCAGTCGAGCGGGCCGCGCGGGTCGGCAAAGCCGTCGGGCCGCCCGATGATCCTCACGTCCTGACCGAGGGCCGTGGTGGTGCGTGTCACGGCCACCCCGAGTGCCGCGAGGACGTCGAGAGTCGACTGGCAGTCGGCCCCGGTCGAGTAGCCGACGATGCTCGTGGGACCGTCGGCCAGCGCGGCAAACAGGGCGTAGCGGTGGGAGATCGACTTGTCGGGCGGCACGCGCACGGTGCCGCGCACTGCTCGCGCGGGCCGCACCAGGGTCGCGCGGGAGACGGTCATGGGCCCTCACTATAACGATCAGCCGGGGGATGCGGCAATGCGCTCGCGGCGCGCGTATACTACGGGGGATGCCAGGAACACTGGTGGACCGCCACGGAGTGGAATGACTCTCCCCAGCCATTTCGTCCGATTGGACATCGGCAGCGCGTTCGACATGCTCGACTTCGTGGAGGTCGTGGGCGGTCACATGTCGCGGCTCGTCGGTTTCGACGACGACACGCTCCACTGGATCAGCATTGCCGTCCGTGAGTCGGTCGCCAATGCCATGAAGCACGGCAACAAGGGCGACGAGTCCAAGCGCGTGGCCGTCGAGTTCACCGCCTCGCCGGCCGATCAGCCGACCGAACTGGTCATTCTCGTGCGCGACCAGGGCGAAGGCTTCGATCCCGAGCAGGTCGCCGATCCCCTGGCCCCCGAGAATCTGCTCAAGTCGAGCGGCCGCGGCATCTTCCTCATTCGCAGTTTCATGGACGATCTGACCCTCCGCCGCGCGCCTCAGGGCGGCATGGAAGTGCGGATGGTCAAGCGCCGGCCGGACGCGTCCGCGTCGTGACGGCGCCCGACCCGCGCTACCTGGCGACCGCCATCGAGGTCGTGACGGCGGCTGGCGCCATTCAACGCGCCCGCTTCGGCACCGGCTTCAAGGTCGACAAGAAGGGCACCATCGATCTCGTCACCGAGGTGGATCTCGAGGTCGAACGGGCGGCCCGGGCCCTGCTCGGCGCCCGCTTCCCGGAGCACGACATCCTGGCCGAGGAGATGGGTGGCGGCCGGTCCACCGCGTCGCACCGCTGGGTGTTCGATCCGCTCGACGGCACCACGAACTTCGCGCACGGCATCCCGATCTTCTGTTCCTCGCTGGCCCTCGAGATCGACGGCGAGGCCGTCGTCGGCGCCGTGTTCGATCCCATCCGCCAGGAGCTGTTCACGGCCGAGCGGGGTGTGGGGGCGTGGCTCAACGGGCAACCCCTCCGGGTCTCGACGGCCGGGCACCTCATCGACGCCGTGCTCGTCACCGGCTTCCCCTACGACGTGCACGCGACCCTCGACGAGGTCATCGGCCTGTTCGCCGCCTATGTCGGTCAGGCCCGGGCGATCCGGCGGCTGGGCTCGGCGGCGATCGACCTCTGCTGGGTGGCGGCCGGCCGGATGGACGGCTTCTGGGAGCAGCGCCTGCAGCCGTGGGATACCAGGGCCGGAGCGCTCCTCGTGCAGGAAGCCGGTGGCCGGATCAGCGGGCTCGATGGCGGGACGTGGGATCCGGCCGGTGGCCACCTGCTGGCCTCGAACGGTCACCTCCACGATCAGATGATCGAGGTCGCGGCGCGCTTCGCGGAACGTCGCCGAAACAAGACGCCCTGACCCTCGCGACGCGCTCAGCGTCGCCAGGCCACGCCAGATTCCCCGCGTTTTCGCGGCTCTCGGATCTGGCATCCCGCGTGCTTAGGAGAGTGTCACGCGCACAGGCGTGGCCGCGGGACGTCACCCGCGCCATTCACCGCAGTGGAGAGTTCGATGCGAATCGTAGAGATGACTTTCGGCGTGATGGTGGCGGGGCTGCTGATGCTGCCCGCGCCCGTCCAGGCCCAGCAGGCGATCAATCTGTCCCTCGGCGGCTTCGCCGTGACCGGTGAGGACGCGCGCGTCGATGGCGACGTCCTGTTCGAGAACCGCGACATCCTCGACTTCGACGTCGCCGACTTCAACACCGGATCGGTGGGCATCGAGTGGCTGCTGCCGGTGGGCGAGTTCCTCGAGGTCGGCGCCGGCGCCGGCTTCACCAGTCGTACGGTGAACTCGGTCTACCAGGACTTCGTGAACCGCGATGGCTCCGAGATCGAGCAGGACCTGAAGCTGCGCATCGTGCCGATGACGATCACCGCGAGGCTCCTGCCCTTCGGGCGCTCGCGCGCCGTCGAGCCCTACCTGGGAGGCGGCCTCGGCATCTTCAACTACCGCTACAGCGAGGTCGGCGACTTCGTCGATTTCACCGACCGCAGCGTCTTCACCGACCGCTTCGTCGCCTCCGGCACCGAGCTCGGTCCGGTGGCCCTGGCCGGCATCCGGTTCCCGGTCGGCGATACCTGGTCGCTCGGCGGGGAAGTGCGCTACCAGAAGGCCTCGGCCGACCTGTCGAACGAGTTCCTCGGCCCCAAGCTCGACCTGGGCGGCTTTCATTACCTCTTCACGATGCATGTGAAGTTCTAGGGCCGCGGGCCCCGGAGTGGGCGGGCAGATCCTCGGCGGGGTATACTCAAACGGATCTGGCTGCCCGCCCCGAATGACCCCAGAGCTCTCCGTCGTCATCCCGATCCGCAACGAGTCGCCGAACATCCGGCCGTTGTACGACGAGCTGATGCAGGTGCTGGGCGCGACAGGACGCCGGTTCGAAGTCATCGTCGTCGACGATGGCTCGACCGACGACTCCTTCGCGCAACTCGCCTCGCTCCAGGCGGATGACCCGCGCCTGCGCGTCATCCGGTTCCGTAAGAACTTCGGCCAGACGGCGGCCTTCGCGGCCGGCTTCGCGCATGCCCGCGGGCGCCTGGTCGTGACGAGTGACGGCGACCTGCAGAACGACCCGCGCGACATCGAGGCCATGGTCGCGCTGGCCGACAAGGACGACATCGACATCGTGTGCGGCTGGCGCAAGCGGCGCCAGGACACCTTCGTCAACCGCCGCCTGCCGTCGATCATCGCCAACTGGATCATCTCGAAGGCGACCGGCGTCGCGCTCCACGACTACGGGTGCTCGCTCAAGGTCTTCCGTGCCGAGGTCGTCAAGTCGCTGCGGCTGTACGGCGAGATGCACCGCTTCCTGCCGGCAATCGCCAGCGAGCAGGGCGTCCGCATCGCCGAAGTCGCGGTCAACCACCGGGCCCGCCGCGCCGGCACCACGAAGTACGGCATCTCGCGGACCATCCGCGTGATCCTCGATCTGGCGACGGTCAAGTTCCTGCTCAACTACTCGACCCGCCCGCTGCAGATCTTCGGTCTGTTCGGGCTGACGAGCGGCGCCCTCGGCGGGCTGATCACGGTCTACCTCGGCTGGGTGCGCCTGGTGGAGCAGCAGCCGATCGCCGACCGGCCGCTGCTGTTGCTCGGGGTGCTGCTGGTCTTCACCGGCGTGCAGCTGGTCACCTTCGGTCTGCTCGCCGAGCTGATGGCCCGCACCTACTACGAATCGCAGGGCAAGCCGACCTACGTGATCCGGGAGGTCCGGCAGAGCGAGCCACCGGCCGAGGCGTCCACGCTCGCGGCGGTGCGCTGATGCCGCCTGGCGAGCGTCCGCACGATCCGCGCATCACGGTCATCCAGCAGGAACTGTTCGACGAGCGGAAGTCGAAGGTCGCCAAGTATCAGGATCTGGTGGTCGGCCGCCCCGGCCTCGGAGCGCTCGTCGCCTACGAACTGGCGATGGTGTGTGCGTCGTGGGTCCCCGGCGCGCTCGGCCTGTTCCTGCGCGGCGCGCTCTACCCCCGGATCCTGGGCCGCGTCGGCCGGAACGTGGTGTTCGGCGCCAACGTGACGATCCGCCATCCGCACAAGATCGCCATCGGTGACAACGTGGTCATCGACGATCAGTGCTGCCTCGACGCCAAGGGCACCGACAATCGCGGCATCACGATCGGCAACGGCGTGTTCATCGGCCGCAACACCATCCTCAGCTGCAAGAACGGCGACATCGTGCTCGAGGACGGCGCCAACATCGGGTTCAACTGCGAGATCTTCTCGGCCTCGACGGTGCGCGTCGGGGCCGAGGTGCTGATGGCCGCCTACACCTACCTGGTCGGCGGCGACCACCTCTACGACCGTGTCGACGTGCCGGTGCTGCAGCAGGGCCGCACGGCGCGTGGCATCGACATCGGCCAGGGCGTGTGGCTCGGCGCCCATGTCGTCGTCACCGACGGCTCGCGCGTCGGCCGCGATGCCATCGTCGGCGCCGGAGCCGTGGTGGTCGGTGAGGTTCCCGAGTTCGCCATCGCCGTCGGCACGCCCGCGAAAGTCGTGCGCGACCGGCGCGACGCCGGAGCGGCCGCTGAACCTGCGAAAGGAGAAGTCGGTTAGCCGCTAGTCTCTAGCCGCTAGCCGCTGTCCCTATGTGTGGCATCGCCGCCATCATCGAACGCGATCCCGCCCGGGTGACGCCCGACGGGGACATCGCCGGCATGGTCGAGGCGCTGCGTCACCGCGGGCCCGACGACGAGGGCCGGGTGTGCCTGGCCGGGGCGGCGCTCGGCATGCGCCGGCTGGCGATCGTCGATCTCGCCACGGGACAGCAGCCGATCTCGAACGAGACCGGCGACGTCCACATCGTGGCCAACGGCGAGATCTACAACTTCCTGGAGCTGCGCCGCGAGCTCGAGGCGCTGGGGCACCGCTTCAAGACGCGCTCCTCCGACATCGAGTCGCTGCTGCACGCCTATGAAGCGTGGGGCGAGGCGTTTCCCGCCCGGGTGCGCGGCATGTTCGCGGCCGTCATCTGGGACGCGCGCACGCGCACGCTGTTCGCCGTGCGGGACCGGGCTGGCGAGAAGCCCCTCTACTGGACGTCGACCGACCGCGGGCTGCTGCTGGGATCCGAGCTGAAGGCCCTGCTGACGCGGCCCGAGGTGCCGCGGGCGCTCGACCTCGAGGCGCTGGATCAGTTTCTGACCTTCGAGTACGTCATCCCGCCGCGCACGATGCTGCAGGGCGTTCAGGCGCTGCCGCCCGGCTCGTGGCTGCGGTATCGGGACGGCAGCGTGAAGGTGCAACGCTACTGGGACCCGTCGACGATTCCGCTGCGTGCGTGGAAGGACGACGAGGCCGCCGAGGCCGTGCGCGAGACGCTGCAGCGTGCCGTCACGAGTCAGCTGATGTCGGAAGTGCCGCTCGGCGCCTTCCTGTCGGGGGGCATCGATTCCAGCGCGCTGGTGGCTCTGATGAGCCAGGGCGCCGCGCAGCCTGTGCGCACGTTCAGCATGGGCTTCGAGGACGGCTCGTACGACGAGATGCCGTACGCCCGGCAGGTGGCGGCCCTGTTCGGCACCGCGCATACCGAGCAGCGCGTCACCGCGGATCTCGTCGACCTCTTCGACCGTCTCGTGCCGCACTTCGACGAGCCGTTCGCCGATGTGTCGCTGTTTCCCACCTATCTCGTGTCGAAGGTGGCGCGGGCGCACGTCACCGTGGCGCTCAGCGGCGATGGTGGCGACGAGCTGTTCGGCGGCTACGACACCTATCAGGCGCAGGCGCTCGCGTCGCGCTTCCAGTCGGTGGGCGCGCCGCTCATTCCGGCGCTCGCCGCCGTCGGCGCCGCGCTGCCGCCCACGGGCCAGAAGAAGGGGCTGGTCAACAAGTTCAAGCGCTTCATCGGCGGCGTCGCCACGGCGCCGGCCGATCTCGAGCACTATCGCTGGATGGTGCACCTCGACGCCCGCCGCAAGGCGCGGCTCTACGGGGGCGCGCTGCAGTCGGCGCTGGCCGCCAGTGACGTCTATCAGCCGGTGCGCGACGTGCTCGCGCACGCCGGCGGCGGTGACGTGCTGAACCGCCAGCTCTATACGGACCTGACGATCTATTTGGCCAGCGACATCCTGGTGAAGGTCGACCGCATGTCGATGGCCACCTCGCTCGAGACGCGGGCGCCGTTTCTCGACGTCGACGTCATGGAGCTGGCGTTCTCGATGCCCGGCCACCTGAAGATTCGCGACGGCGAGCGCAAGTGGGTGCTGAAGCGGGCCATGCGTGGCCTGCTGCCGGACGCCATCCTGCACCGCAAGAAACAGGGCTTCAGCATTCCGCTCAAGAACTGGCTCCGCCGCGAGCTCGCGCCGCTCATGCGCGAACTGCTGTCGCCGGAGCGCGTGGCGCGCCGCGGCTTGTTCGTGCCGGCGGAAGTGCAGGCGCTGGTCGACGCGCACGTCGCCGGACGCGAGAACCACGCCCATGTCCTGTTCCCGCTGATGGTCTTCGAGCGGTGGGCCACGGCCCACCTGCCGTAGCGGCGCACGCGCGCTCGACGCGCTAGGTCGTGGGGTAGAGGGCCGAGAACTCGGCCGCCTCGTGGCGGCTTCGCGCGGCGTCCCAGCCCAGTTCGGCCGCCAGCACCGCGATCGCGGCATCGACCGCCGCGGAGCCCGGATACCCCAGAGAGCCCGCGCCCGTCCGCCGCAGCAGCACATCGGCGAGCGAGGCGGCGCATTCCCGGCGCACGGCGTGGATCATCTCGGCCCGTGTTGTCGCACAGTCGGCGGAGAGGGACGTGGCCAGGGCCGCGTCGCCACGAATGAGGTCGGCCACTTCGGTCCAGTGGCTGCCGTAAGCGCGGGCCAGGCGCTCGCGCACAGCCGGCGTGGTCGCCGGCACGTCCTGATGCCGCGCGTCGGTCACCAGGTCCGCCACTGTCGCGAACGCGGCCGACGACATGCGTGCCAGCGGCGGGCGATCCCCGCCCGGCAGCGATGCCGCCCGGCACACCGCGTCGACGGCCGCGTGGGCCGTGTGGCGCGCCGTCGTGTAGCGCACGCTGAAGATCGAGACGAGGCCGGCGTGGCCGTCACCGGCGTGATCGACGACCGCGCTTTCCTTGAGCAGGGCCACCGACGAGGCCGAGGCGGACACCATCGGCAGCAGGCCGCGATGGACGAGACGCACCGACGCCGTCGTCAGGCCGGCGCGCGGGAACGCCGTCTGCGCGTCGCGCAGCAGTTCTGCCGTGTGGGCTGCCGTGCCATGGGGGGCGTCCGCGTCGCCGTCGTGAGCCGCGTGGCTCGTGCCGACAATCGACACGGTCTGCCACGGGACCATGAAGAGATAGCGCCCCTCGACGAGGCCACCGCAGGCGTGCGTCAAGGCGTGCGGCGAGACGACGAGGTTCATGGCGCGCGACAGACGCGACGCGGGGGCGGCGGCGCGTCCGGCGGTGAGCGCACTCGCCAGGGCGCCGGCCCAGGGGCCGGCCGCGTTCACCACCGCGCGGGTGCGGATGCGGAAGCGGGTGCCGCTGCGGCCATCGCGCACGTCGAGGCCGCTGACGCGGCCGTTGGCCGACACCAGGGCGAGCGCCTCGACGTGGTTGGCGACGACGGCGCCGGCGTCGGACGCCGAGCGCACGGCCGAGATCGCCAGCCGCTCGGTCTGCCGCATCTGGTAGTCGTACCAGATGGCGCCGCCGGTCACGCCGGCCGTGGCGACCAGCGGATTGAGACGCAGGCACTCCGGAGCCGACACGACCCGACCGCCCGGCAGATGCAGGGCCTCGTCGACGATGCCGTCGTTGCGGTCGTGCGCCACCGCGTCGCTGATGGCGAGCGCCACGCGGAGGGCGACGGCGTTGCGCGTGGGATGGCGGTAGGTGGGCACGCAGAACGGCAGCGGCGTGACCAGATGAGGCGCCATCTGCGCCACCGCCCGCCGTTCGCGGATGAACAGGCGCATCTGCCGCAGGTTCAGGGCCTGCAGCGATCGCAGACCGCCGTGCAGGGTCTTGAGGCTGTTGAAGGAGGTGGCGCCGCCGAAGTCGCCGCGGTCGATCAGGGCGACCGTCAGGCCGCGCCGGGCGGCGTCCCATGCGGCCAGGGCGCCGTAGATACCGGCGCCGGCCACGACCACGTCGAAGGCGGTGTCGGCCAGGCCGTTGACGTCACGCTGCATCAGGCTCGCTGACATTGTACGATAGGGGGCTGTGACGACCGAGGCGATCCGCCGCTACTGGAACGAGCGCATTCACGATCTCGAGATGACGTCCCACCCGGTGGGCACGCCCGCGTTCTTTGCTGACCTCGACGACTACCGCTTCGACAAGCTGCGGTATCTGCCGGAGCTGGTGGATTTCGCGGGATTCAAGGGCCAGCGTCTCCTCGAAGTGGGCTGCGGCATCGGCACCGATCTGGCGCGCTTCGCCGCCGGCGGCGCCGACGTCACCGGCATCGACCTGTCGCAGACCGCCATCGACCTGGCGCGGAAGAACTTCGACGGGCTCGGCCTGACCGGCGATCTGAAGGTCGCCGACGGCGAGCGCCTCGACATGGCGGACGCCTCGTTCGACGTCGTCTACGGACACGGCGTCCTGCAGTACGCGGCCGCCCCCGAGCGGATCATCGCCGAGGCGCACCGCGTGCTGAAGCCGGGCGGCCGGGCCATCTTCATGGTCTACAACCGCGTCTCATGGCTGAATGCCCTGTCGAAGGTCATGAAGGTGGCTCTCGAGCACGAAGACGCGCCGGTCCTGCGCAAGTATTCGATCGGCGAGTTCCGCCGTCTCCTGGCGCCGTTCGCCGACGCCCGGATCGTCCCGGAGCGGTTTCCGGTCAAGTCGCGGCTGCACCACGGCTGGAAGGCCGTGGCCTTCAACCAGCTGTTCGTCGGCACCTTCAACGCGCTGCCCCGGCCGCTCGTGCGGCCGCTCGGCTGGCACCTGATGGCCTTCTGCCGCAAGGGGCCGGGCGCCGCCGCGAACCTGGCTTCCTGAATCCTGGCGGGCTCCCGACGGCCCTGGCTGGGGCTCCCGGCGGCCCCGGCGCGGCCCCGGATGCGGCGCCGCCGACCGGCGGCGGCCCGTGCGGCCGGGCTGGGTTGGCGCCCAGCCGAAAAGGGCGTAAGATCAACGACTTAGATGGCACAGATTTACGCAGCGAGATACCTGGCCAAGGCGGCCTTGAGCGCCCCGAAGGACATGGTCAAGGCGGTGGTGGGCAAATACACGCCACTGCACCCGACCGTCTTCATCTTCCATTGCACCTTCGTGTGCGACGCCCGCTGCGAGATGTGCAGCAACTGGACCCGCGGCAACCGCAAGGAGGACATGTCGCTCGAGCAGATCGAGCGCGCCTTCAGCTCGCCGTTGTGGAGCGAGATCGAGAACGCCAGCCTCTCGGGCGGTGAACCGACCACGCGCAACGACATGGTCGACATCTGCCGCCTGATGATCGACAAGTTCCCGAAGCTCCGCAAGCTGACCATCAACACGACCGGGCTGACGCCCCAGCGCGCCATCCCGATGCTGACCAAGGTCGTCGAGATGTGCCACGAGCGCAAGGTGATCTTCTCGACGCGCGTGTCGGTCGACGGCGTTGGCGACATGCACGGGGAAGTGCGCAACGTGCGCAAGGCGTTCGAGAAGGCCGGCAAGACCATCACGGCGATGCAGGAGCTGCAGAAGAAGTACCGCTTCAACTTCGGCATCTCCTCGACCATCTTCTCGAAGAACCTCGCGGACGCCGACAACATCCTGGCCTGGGCGAAGAAGGAAAAGCTCGACATCGTCTTCAACATGGTGCGCTTCACCGACGCCATGCTGGGCAACAGCGAGCTCGAGGGCACGCTCAAGCCGATGGGCGCCGAAGAGCAGCGCATGCGGCAGTTCTTCATGGAGCGCGTGCGGCAGGATCCGCTGCTCGACGGCCAGAACTACATCTACATGCACTACGCCGACATGATCGCCAATGGCTATCATCGGCTGACGCCGTGCCCGTTCCAGACGCAGGGCGTGATGCTCAACCCGAACGGCGACATGTTCTTCTGCGAGAACAGCGACGTGGTCGGCAACGTCACGCAGGAAGATCCGAGCGCGATCTACTTCCGTGAGTCGGCGCAGACGCACCGCAAGCACATCCGCGACGAGAAGTGCCCGAGCTGCCTGAGCCCCTGCCAGATGAACGTGGCGGCCATCAAGCAGGTCGTGCCGTACGCCAAGTTCCTGGTGCGCGCGTCGATGGAGAAGCGCCGGCCCTCGCCGGACACGCCGCCGCCGCCGCCCCCGTCCGTCGAGGCCTCCCGCTCCACCTCCGCCTGAGGCGCGCTCGGGCCGTGCCCGGGCGCGAAGGCGCGGCAGTGAGCCGCGTGCGCGTCAGGCGCTGCCGCCCGGCGAGGCGCCTACCGGCGCGCCGGCGGCTGGCGTGCGACGCAGCCACAGCACCAGGCCCGGGAGGTTGCCGGCCAGGCCGGTCAGCACGATCAACGTCGAGAGCGCGAAGGCGGAAGCGTCGTCGACGCCCATCGGGCGCAGCAGCCACACGATGACGCCCTGCGGCACGCCGAAGCCGCTCACCGAGATCGGCAGCAGCAGCATCAGCAGGCCGAGCGGCATCACCAGCAGGTAGTAGGCGAAGGGCACCGTCAGGCCAAGGCCGAGCCCGAGCCAGTGCGCCTGCACGATGCGCAGCACCTGGACGAGCAGCGACCACGCCATGACGGTGACCAGCGTGGATCGGTGGCCGCGGTAGTGCGCCACCGCATCCGCCAGGCGCAGGAGGCGGCGGGCCACCGCGCCGGTGTGACGGGATGCCGGCAGCACCCAGCGCAGCAGCACGTCGCCCCAGAAGGCCGCCACGCACGCCAGGCCGAGGACGAGCACGGCGGCGACGACGCGCAGCGGATCGACCCCGTCCGGTGTCCACGCCGCCAGGCCGGCCGCGCCCATGGCGGCCAGGGACAGGACGCCGAGCATGCGGTCCACCACCACCGAGGCCAGGGCATCCCCCATGCGCGTGGTGATCTGCGAGAGGCCCCAGGCGCGCGCCGCGTCACCCCCGACGCCCGCCGGCAGGAAGCTGCCGACGAAGGAACTCGTGAGGAAGAGCCGGGCCGCGTCGGCGGTGGCGATCGGGATGTTGGCCGCCCGCAGCAGCAGCACCCAGCGCCAGATCATGACCGTCCGGTCGACGGCAACCAGGCCGAGCACCGCCGCCAGGTGCAGGGGCGACACGCTGGCCATCGCCTGGGCGGCGGCGCGCATGTCGATCCGGGCGGACAGCCACGCCAGGATGACGCCGGTGATGGCGGCACGCAACCACCAGGACCCGGCCAGGCGCCGCAGCACGCTAGCGGCCCCCTTGGGGCTTCCGCGCCACGAAGGTCAGGGTCTCGAACAGGTTCTTCCGGATCTTGAAGACGAGCTCGGTCGTGTTGGTGTGACGCGACAGCGCGTCGACGCCCGGGATGTTGACGAGCAGGGCCGCCGCCGCCAGCGCGTCGCGGGCGAAGCCGGTGGCCAGGCCGATGGCGCGCTCGACGTGCTGCACCTCGAGGCCGCCGTCGTTGAACAGCTGCCGCACGCGACGCTCGGTCGTCACGAAGTTGTGCGTGTAGTCGACGTCCCAGAAGAACGTGCGCTCCTTCAGGTAGTCGGGCACCACGACGAACAGCACGCCGCCCGGCCGCAGCACCCGCAGGGCTTCGGCCGTGAACTCACGCGCCTGCTCGATGCCGTTCATGTGCTCGAGGACCTGATCGGCGTAGACGACATCGACGCTGGCGTCGGGCACGGGAATCGGCGGCGCCCACGACTCGATGACCGCCAGGCCCTGCGCGCGCAGCACCTCGATCAGAATCCGGCTGGCCTCGATGGCCGTGTAGCGCCAGCCGGCGGCTACCGCCTGGACGGCCAGAGTGCCGTGCCCCGGACCGACCTCCACCATGTCGCCGGGCGCCGGCCGGTAGCGGTGGAGCAGGGCGAGCCGGTGCTGCTCGATGCGGTTGCGCCGCCCGCTGCCGTAGCCGGTGAGTTTCTTTTCGGAGAACGACTTGTAGAAGGTGTCCTGCTGCTCGGCCACATGCCCTCGCCGCGAATGTACAAGAAAACGGGCGACAGCGTTCGACTGTCGCCCGTTCGTGACGTCTGGACGTCGCCGCCCGTCAGGGCAGCAGCGACAGCGTGCTGGCTCGCGGCGGGTAGACCTGCTGCGAGTTGGGGAGCCGGCCGATGTAGGTCGGGGTCCACACGGGATTGGGGCCGCCGATGCCGCTCACGAGATCCCACGCATCACGCGAGTCGCAGCGAACGAGCACGTCATCCGACTGCGGCCGCCCGGGGCCGCCGTTCTTGATGCACCAGCCAGTGTCGGGTCCGCGCGGGTTCCACCGGCCGTGGCCGTAGTGGAGGGCCGAGACGGCGGTCTCGAGGAAGAGATTCAGCTGATCGCGGTTCGATCGTCCGCTGATGTCCCACCGGGCGGCCTGGTAGATCGTGAAGAGGATGTCGTAGGCCTCGTTGAAACTGATGTTCCGTGGCGCGCCGACGTTGTCGCTCGAGCCGATCACGACGCGGTTCGGCGTCCGGAACCCCCACACGGTCGACCACGGGCCGCCCTCGCCCTGGAACTCGGCGCGCACGCGCCAGCGGTAGTCGGTGTTGAACGCCAGGTCGGCCTCGGCGCCGAGCGACGTCTGACCGCTCGGATCCTGGCCGACGACCAGTTCGGCGATCACGCCGCCGGCCGTGTTGAGAACCTGCACGCGATAGGAGAAGGCCGCGCTCGTGAAGCGGCCCACCGCGTTGCCGAAGACCACCGTCGGCCGCACGGAATCGGCCACCGCGCCATCGGCCGGGCTCACCGGCGTCGGCGCCGAGACCTTCAGGGTGGAGCCATCGGGATTGGCGGCTGTCGAACCTGCCGTCGCCGAGGGCGAAATCGGGCTCTCGGGGTTCTGCGCGCACGCGGCGGCGAACGCCACCACGGCAAGGCTCGCAGCAAGGCGAAGCAGTCGTCGATCCATTGGTCAGTCTCTCCTCGAACGAATAGGGGGGCAGAGCCCGGTCCTAGAACGGCTCATCATACTCCAGCCGCGCGTCTATTAAAGGCAATTTCGACGAGATGCGGGCGGCCGTGCTACCATCCGGCGGTTCATGTAGCTCGGCGCACGCCCCCCGTGCGGTCAGAGTTCCGGCGCGCAGGCGCCACTTCGTGGGAGCGGACGACGATGCGATTGGCAACGGTACTGGTGATGGTGGGCCTCCTGGCGGGGGTGAACGACGCGGCGGCGCAGGACGACGAATCGCGATTCTTCCTGTCGGTGAGCGGCGCGTTCGAGCCTGGCACCCAGATTTACACCGACAACGGCACGTTTCCCCTCTATGCCGAGACCGGCCGCCTCGACGTCTCGAGCGAAGTGTCGAGCGGCGCGGTCCTTGATTTCGGCGTCGGCGCGCGCGTGTCCGGCCGCTGGATCGTGGGCGCGAACTTCCACCGCACCTCGAGCACTGACGTCTCGACGGTCGACCGGCGGCGCGCCGCATCCGCTCTTCTTCGACCGGCCGCGCCCGTTCGCGACCACGGTGGAGGACCTCAAGCGCAGCGAGCAGGCACTGCACCTGAGCGTCGGCTACCGGCTGCCGGTCGGCGAGAAGCTCGATGTCCACTTCTACGCCGGGCCGTCGCAGTTCCGCTTCTCGCAGGAGGTCGTCAGCGACGTCGTCGTCACCGACACCGGCGGCTTCAACACGACGCTTCGAGACCGCGCGTCGCAAGAAGAACGCCTGGGGTGGTCACGTCGGCGCCGACGTGTCGTATCCGGTCTACCAGTCGGGCGATACCAGCTTCCGCCTCGGCGGCTACCTGCGTTATGCCGGCGCCTCGTCGGAGTTCACGGTGGTGTCGAACTCGGTGACGACCAAGCTCGGCGGCGTCCAGGTGGGCGCCGGTCTGCGCGTGCGGTTCTAGCTCGCGCTCGGTACACGACTCGGGCCGGCCTGGTCGCCTGACCAGCCGGCCCGAAGCATGTACGGCGACCCGCGGCTGGCGCGGCGCTACGGTAGCGCCGAGCGCGGCGGAGGATAGACGTTCTGGTCGCCGGGCAGGCGCCCGATGGGGTCGATGTGGAACGAGTAGCCGTTGCCGCCGACCCCGCCAATGAGGTCCCAGGCCTCGCGAGTGTCACAGCGGACGATGACGTCATCCGACTGCGGACGTCCGGACCCGCCGTCCTTGATGCACCAGTTGCCGTCCGGGCCCTTCGGGTTGAACCGCGCGTGACCGTAGCGCACGACCGCCACGGCACTGGCGAAGAACTGGTTGCGTCCGTCGCGCGACGACCGTGAACCGAGGTCGACTCCCGTCCCATCGTGGAAGCCGCGGATGATCGAGAGCGCTTCGCCGATGTCGATGTTGCGCGCCGCGCCGACGGTGCCGCCGCCGGTGTTGCCCCCGCCACCGGTGCCGCCCCCTCCCGTCCCGCCGCCGGGCGTGGTCGGAGCATTCGGTGTCCGGAAGGCGGCCCAGGCCGAGCGCGGGCTCTCGACGGTGCCGTTGGTGGCGAAGGCTCGCCAGTAGATCGTGGTCGCGTAGGGTCCAGCGCCGCCGGACGCGATGGCGGTCGTCGTGCCGGAACCCGCGCCGGCGCTGAGCACGGCGGCGACGGCGCCGGCATCGGGCAGGCTCGCCACTTCGACCCGATAGATGACCGGCCCCGCCGGCCCCGAGATCCGACCGTTGCGGAGGACGAACTGCGGCGTCACGGTGTCGATCTGCCCGACCGGGGAGATCGGGATCGGCGTCTCGATGACGACCGGCTCGGCGAGGGTGAAGCTGGCGGCAGCCGACCACGGTCCGGTGTTGGCCCCGTCGAAGGCGCGCGAACGCCAGTAGTAGGCGCCAGGCCTGTCGAGCGACACCGTCATGCGGTAGGTGGTGCGGCCGTTCGGGCCCGGCTCGATGCGGTCGGCGTTGTGCACGATCGTCTGGAACCCGGCGTCGGAGGCCAGATGGAACTGCAGGTAGAGCGGCCGGACGCCGGACGTACCGGCGTTCTCGATGAGGAAATTGAACGGCTGCTGCGTTGTCTCGAGCGTCTGGCCGACGGCCGGCTCGAGCGCTCTCGGCGAGGTGATCGAGACGCCAGGGATCGGCCCGGCGATGTCAGGGCTGAGCGGATTGGCGCTCTTCGTTTGCTGGCAGCCTGCCGCGACGAGTGCGGCCAGGCCGATTCCCACGGCTTTCACAACGGACATGGTGGCCCTCCCGGCTCACATCCTTATCGGCGGCAGGTGCACAGGTCTTTACAGGCCGCCGGGCTGGGGCAGGGGGCTCTATGGTCGAGCTTGCCCGTGGTCTGGACCGCGCAGCAGGAACAGGGCGCCGCCGCCGAGCGAGAAGAGCATGATGAGGGCCGTGCCGAGCAACGAGACGGCGACCGCCCCCTCGACGCTCAGGCCGAAACGCACGAAGAAGAAGCTGAACACTGCCTCGCGCACCCCGAAGCCGTTGATCGAGACCGGCGCCAGCTGGAGGACGAGGGCCACCGGCACGAGCACGCCGGCCATGGCCAGCGGCAGCGGGATCGACAGGCTGCGTGCGGTGAGCGTGTAGAACGCGACGATCACCGCCTGCACGAGCAAGGCGCCGACCAGGGCACCGGCCAGGGAGGACGGGCGTTCGCGGAAACGGGCCAGCGTCTCCTGCAGCGTCGCCAGTCGCTCCAGGACCCATGGGTGGCCGAGCGCGCGAACCGGCGTGAGCGCCAGATCCAGCAGCGACGGCGCGAAGAACAGCAGGATGCACAGCGCCAGTGCGGCCAGCGCCCCGGCCTCGATCCAGACGGTGCCGGGAATGTCGAAGCCGGCTGCCCGCGCCGCCAGGGCGCCCAGGGCGCCCATGCTCGTGAGCGCCAACAGCCCGACGACCCGGTCCACGAGGACGATCGTGGTGGCCAGGGTCTTCGAGCCTGCCGGCCGTGACGTGTCGGCGATGCGCACGACATCGCCGCCGATGTTGCTGGGCAGGAAGTTGTTGAAGAAGAGCGCCACCCAGAAGGACTCGGTCAGGCGGCGAACCGGCACCCGGACATGCTGGGCGCGGAGGAGCAGGCGCCAGCGCCAGACGCTGACGCCGACCATCAGCCCGTGCATCGACATGGCCGCCACGACCCACATCGGCTGCACCCGGCGGAAGGTGTTCCACAACGAGACGAGGCTGGTATCGCGGAGCACGAAGGCCATCAGGCCCAGGCTCAGCGCCAGTTTGGCGCCCCCGGCGGCCAGGCGCGGGAGCGATCGCGGGGTGGCATCTGACATTCAGGTTGGCTCGGGCCCGGTCCGGCACCGCTATCTGGCCCAACCTCCGAGATATAGCATAAGTGTTGACAGGTCAGCAAGAAGCGGGGAGCGGGGTGGTATGATTCCGGTTCGTGTCCCCGGCGTCTCCTGTGTCCGCCCCATCCCGTCCCCTGCGCATCCTGATGCTGGCGCCGGAGCCATTCTTCGAGCCTCGGGGCACGCCCTTCAGCGAGTTCCACCGCATCAAGGCGCTCGGCGCGCTCGGCCACACGGTCGATCTGGTCACCTATCCGATTGGCCGCGACGTCGACCTGCCCGGCCTGCGCATCTTCCGCGGCCCGCGGCCGCCCTTCGTCACCCGCGTGCCGATCGGGCCGTCGGCGGTCAAGGTCGTCCTCGATGGCCTGATGCTGTTCACCATCGCCCGGCGGGCGTTGAGGGGCCGCTACGACGCCATCCACTCCCACGAGGAGATGGGCATCGTCGGCGTGTGGCTGGCGAAGCTCCTCGGGATTCCCCATCTCTACGACATGCACTCGAGCCTGCCGCAGCAGCTGAGCAACTTCCGCTTCAGCGGGTCGTCGACCCTGCGCGCGGTGTTCGATGCGGTCGAGACGCGGATGGTGGGGCAGTCGGATGTCGTCATCACGATCTGCCAGGAGCTCCAGGACACGGTCGTGGCCATGGGCCACGGCGAGCGTGCCCTGCTCATCGAGAACGTCATGGGCGGCGATGTCGAGGAACCGCCGACGCTGACCCCGGCGACGATCCGCGAACGCTGGGGCGTGCCGCCCGGGGCGCCGATCGTGCTCTACACGGGCACGTTCGAGGCGTATCAGGGGCTCGACATGCTGACCGAGGCCGCGGCGCTCCTGGCCACGACCCACCCGGCGGCCCGCGTGCTCATCGTGGGCGGCGACCCGGGGCAGGTGGCCGCCGCCAGCGCACGCGCCGCCGCCCGCGGCGCGTCGAACGCGATCTTCACCGGTCAGCAGCCGGCCCGCGAGATTCCGGCGTTCGTCGCGGCCGCCGCGGTGCTGGCGTCGCCGCGCATCCGCGGGACCAACACGCCTCTCAAGATCTATTCGTACCTGCGATCGGAGACGCCGATCGTGGCGACCGATCTGCTCACCCACACCCAGGTGCTCTCGCCCGACGTCGCCCGCCTGGTGCCGCCCGAGCCGGCGCCCTTCGCCGCGGCCATCGGCGCCCTGCTCGACGACCCGGCCGCCGGCCGGACGCTGGCCGAGGCGGCCAGACGTCTGTCGGACGCCCGCTACAGCCGTGAGGTCTACCTGAGCCGCACCGCTGAAGCCTGTCGCCGGCTGGCGGCCGGCCGCGCGCCGTCGCGCGCGCCGGTGTCGTCGTGAAGGTCCTCGTCACCGGTGCCACCGGCTTCACCGGCGGCCATCTGGCCACGATGCTGGCCGGCCGCGGCCACGAGGTGCGGGCCCTGGTCCGCACCAAGAGCCTCGCCCGATTCGCGGCCTCCGGTCTGCCGGCGGCCGGCGTGACGGCCGTCGAAGGCGATCTCACCTCGCCGGACGCGCTGCTGCGTGCCTGCGACGGCGTCGAGGTCGTCTACCACATCGCGGCGACCTACCGCGAAGCCGGCCAACCCGATTCCGCTTACCGGGCCGTCAACATCGACGGCACCCGTCACCTGCTCGAGGCGGCGCTCGCCGCTGGCGTGTCGCGCGTCGTGCACTGCTCGACGGGCGGCGTGCACGGGCACATCGCGCGGCCGCCCGCCAACGAGGACGCGCCGTTCAACCCGGGCGACATCTACCAGGACACCAAGCTCGAAGCGGAGCAGATGGCGCGGCAGTTCGGCAGTGCGCATGGCCTCGACGTCGTCGTGGCGCGCCCGATCGGCATTCACGGCCCGGGGGATACGCGCTTCCTGAAGATGTTTCGCGGCCTGGCGCGCCGGCGCTTCCCGATGCTCGGAGCGGGCACGGCCTTCTACCACCTGACCTACATCGACGATCTGGTCGAGGGCTTCCGGCTGTGCGGCGAGGTGCCGGCGGCCCGCGGCCGCACCTACATCCTCGCCGGCGAGCGCTACACGACGCTCGCGGAACTGGTCGCCATCGTGGCCGAGGAGCTGGGCGTCCCGCCGCCGCGCCTCCACCTGCCGGTCTGGCCCGTCTGGCTGGCCGGGCTGCTCTGTGAAGCCGTCTGCGTGCCGCTCAGAATCGAGCCGCCGTTGTATCGCCGGCGGGTAGACTTCTACACGAAAAGCCGCGCCTTCGATATCTCGCGGGCGCGGACGGAGC
This sequence comes from uncultured Acidobacteriota bacterium, assembly GCA_963807405.1. Lineage (GTDB taxonomy): Bacteria > Acidobacteriota > Vicinamibacteria > Vicinamibacterales > UBA2999 > CADEFD01. The sequence continues at coordinate 797,184 of CAWEBU010000006.1, forward strand.
TCGGCTACGCGCCGGCCGTCGACTTGCGCACCGGCATTCAGCGCACCATCGAGTGGTATCGCGCGCAGGGCTGGCTGTGATGACGATGAGAAAGCTGAACATCGTGCACGTCTGCGACCACCTCGGGTGGGCGGGCTCCCGCATGCACGGGGTGAAGCGCCTGTTCGCCTGGATGATGCCGCGCTTCGACCGCACCCGCTTCACGGCCTCGCTGATCAGCCTGCGCCGCAAGGATCTGTCGGACGACACCCTCGAGCAGTTCGGCATCGACGTCACCTACCTGGGGCGGCACAAGTTCGATCCGGCGACCTTCACGCACCTCCTCAAGGTGCTGCAGGACAAGCGCGCCGACGTGGTGCACCTGCACGGCTACGGCGCCACGACCTTCGGCCGGCTGTGCGCGGCCTGGATGGGCATTCCCGCCATCCTGCACGAGCACGCCAATCACACCGACACGCCGTGGTTCCAGAAGGTCGCCGATCGGGCGCTGGCGCCCTTCACGGATCTCGCCATCGCGGTCTCGGCCTCGACGGCCGAGTTCACGACCCGGGCCCGCCTGATGCCGGCCGACCGTACCCACGTCGTCTATCTCGGCGCCCCGCTCGACGAGTTCGCGCGGCCGCGTCAGGCCGACGAGATCGCCGAGGCCCGGCGTTCGTTCGCCATGCCGGAGGGCACGGTGGCGATCGGCTGCGTCACCCGTCTGATGCCGTCCAAGGGCAACGAGTTCCTCGTCGCCGCGGCGCCGGCGGTGCTGGCGGCGCATCCCGAGGCGCGCTTCTACCTGGTGGGCGAGGGCGAACTGGCGGCGCCGCTCGAGGCGCAGGCCGCGCGCTCGGGCTCGGGGACCGCTTCGTGTTCGCCGGCTTCCGGAGCGATGTCGCGGCGGCGCTCAGCGCCTTCGACCTGGTGGTGTTCCCGTCGCTGTGGGAGGGCACGCCGCTCACCGCCTTCGAGGCGCTGGCGATGGGCAAGCCGATCGTCTCGACCGACGCCGACGGCCTGCTCGACGTGCTGGCCGACGGCCGCGACGCGCTGGTCGTGCCGAAGCGCGACAGCGCGGCGCTCTCGGCGGCGATCGATCGCCTGATCGACGACCCGGCGCTCGCCGCGCGCCTGGCCAGCGGCGCTCGCGCCACCGGCGCCCGTTACGACATCGCGGCGTTCGTGCGCAAGATGGAACGGCTCTACGATCTCCTGCACGAGTCGTCGCGACGCACGAAGCGGCAGAGCGCGCTCACGCTCGACCTGTCGTTCCTGCACGAGGGGGCGCGCCGGTGAGCGGCGGGCTGGAGCGCGCGGTCGGAGGCGTGGCGCCTGGGCGTCGCCGCGACGGCCACGCTGGCGGTGGTGCTCGTGGCCTGGGCGCTCACCGTCAACTATCCCAAAGCCTCCTACGGGTTCTTCTCCGACGCCTCGACCTACTACGGACTCGGCCACAGCCTGGCCGACGACGGCGACTTCGAGTTCCGGCGCGAGGATCTGGTGCGCGTCTGGCGCGAGTTCCCGAGCGGCCCTGAAGGCATCTTCCTGAAGCGAGGCAGCGATCCCGACCTGCGGGTCGACGCCGTGGCGCCGTTCGTCCACGTCGACGACGGTCCCGATCGCGATCCGACGCGGCTCTATTTCGCCAAGTCGTTCCTCTACCCCCTGTTCGCGGCGCCGTTCATCCGGCTGTTCGGCACGAACGGCTTCCTGCTGCTGCACGTCCTCGTGCTGGTGACGAGCTTCGCCTGCGCCTATGCCTTCCTCGCCGCCCGCAGTCATCCGGTGGCGGCGCTGGTCTTCGCGCTGACCTTCGTGCTTCGTCTCGATGGCGCCGGTCTACCTGGTGTGGCTGACGCCGGATCTCTTCAACCTGGGCCTCGTGACGCTCGGCTACTTCTTCTGGCTCTACAAGGAAGTGGCGACCGGTGTCCGGCCGGACGGCGTGCCGCGCAGCGCCTGGCTGGTCGGGACGCGGACCGATGTCGTCGCCGCCGTGTGGCTGGGTCTGGCGACCTTCTCGAAGCCGACGCACGTGCTGCTGATGTTGCCGCTGCTGGCGCTGTTCGCCGTGCGCCGCCAGTGGCGCCGCGGCCTGCTCGTGCGGCCTCGTGTTCTCGGCGGTGGTGCTCGGTCTCTTCGGCGGCAACGTCGCCATCACCGGCGAGTTCAACTACCAGGGCGGCGATCGCAAGACCTTCTACAGCGGCGGCGATTCCCGCGGCTTCCCGTTCCAGACCGACGACCGCACGTTCGACTCGACCGGCATCGGGCGCGCCACCAACCGCGATCCTGTTCGAAGTGCTGGTCAATCGCGACGCCGTGGTCGACGTGTTCCGCCACAACCTGCTCTACTTCTTCGTCGGCCGTCACACCGGCTTCGCCATCTACTTCCTGCCGGGCATGGCGGCGCTGCGTGCTGTTCCTGCTGCTGCGCGGTCAGCAGACGGCGTGGGGCTGGCTGACGCTGGCCGGGGGACTCGGGTCGGCGGTGTTCCTCGATGCTCTACATGCCGTACACCTACTCGGGCGGCGGCGGTCCGGTCGGCAACCGTTATTTCCTCGGCGTCTACCCGGTGTTCCTGTTCCTGATGCCGGCCTTCACCCGGCCCTGGAACGCCATCGCCATCGCGGCGGCCAGTGCCGCGTTCGTGATGCCGGTGCTGAGCAACCCGTTCTACTCGTCGTTCCATCCCGGCGAGCACACGAAGACGGGGCTGTTCCGCGCCCTGCCGCTCGAGCTGTCGCTCGTCAACGACCTGCCGGTGAACGTCAGCCCGTCGCAGGTCGCGCCAGCCGCTCGGCGGCGCGCCGCCGCTCAGCGGCTACTTCATGGACGACAACGCCTACAACCGCGAGGGCGACGCCTTCTGGGTGCGGGGCGAGAGCCGGGCCGACGTCATGCTGCGAGCGCCGGCGCCCGCCGACGATCCGAACGGCGGCGACCGCGCCCGCGCGTTGCGCGTGCCGCAGATGGAGATCACCCTCGAAACCGGTCCGCGGCCCAATCGCGTCACCGTGCGGACCGCGGTGGCCACCCAGGTCGTGGACGTGCCGGCCAACGACCGCCGCACGATCGTCGTGCCGATGGGTCCCGGCCTGCCCTACAAGCCCTATCCCGAGAATCCGACCAACTACGTCTACGCCCTGTCGATCGAGAGCGCGACCGGTTTCATCCCGCTGTTCGAGACCGGCGGGCGCGACAACCGCTTCCTGGGCATCTTCGTGCGGCTGGCGCCGCGCTACGAGTAGGCGATGCGGGTCCTGGTCGTCACCTCGAGCCCGCCGTTCGTCGAGGGCGGTCATCTCGTCATCGGCCGCGAGCTGGTCGGGGCGTGCCGTGCCGCCGGTCACGACGCCGACCTGGTCGTCACGCCGCAGAATCGCTTCGGACGCCAGGGCGCCGCCTACCTGGCCGCCTGGCTCACCGACGTCGGCGTGTCGGCCGACGGGGCGCCCGTCGACCGCGTGATCAGCCTGCGCTATCCGGCGTTCGCGGTGCGGCATCCGCACCACACCTGCTGGCTGAACCACACGATGCGCGAGTACTACGACCTGTGGCCGCGCTTCAGCGCCTCGCTGTCGTGGAAGAACACGGTCAAGGAGTCGCTGCGCCGCGCCCTGGTCCACCGGGCCGACCGTCACTTCCTGCACGGTGGCGTGCAGCGGCGGTTCGCCATCTCGCGGACCGTACAGGCGCGGCTCGGGCGCTGGGGGACATCGACGCCGACGTGCTGCACCCGCCGGCGCCGGACCGGCCCTACCGTTGCGACGCCTACGGCGACTACATCTTCGCGGTGTCGCGGCTGACGGCGCTGAAGCGCATGGACCTGCTGCTCGAAGCGCTGGCGCAACCGGCGGGGCAGGGCCTTCGCGCCGTCATCGCCGGCGACGGCGAGGAACGCGGCCGGCTGTTCGAGCAGCGCCGCCGTCTGGGCCTGGAATCGCGGGTCGAGTTCGTCGGCCGCCTCACCGACGCCGAGATGCTCGACCCACTATGCCCGCTGCCGCGCCGTGGCGTTCCTGCCGTTCGACGAAGACTACGGCTTCGTCACGGTCGAGGCGTTCGCGGCGGGCAAGCCGGTGGTCACCTGCAGTGACAGCGGCGGCCCGACCGAACTCGTCACCGATGGCGTGACCGGGCGGGTGGTGGCGGGCACGGCGGCGGCCGTCGCCGGGGCGCTCCGCGACGTGATGGCCGATCCCGCCGACGCCGAGCGGATGGGCACCGCCGCGCGCGCCCGCGGCGCGCTGCTGACGTGGCCGGCCACGGTGGCACGGCTGCTCGGCACGGCGGTAGACTGAGACGCGTCATGGGCTACCGCACACCACTCGAGTCGCGCGTCGCCAAGCAGGTCACCCGCGCGATCACCGATTACCAGATGATCGCCGATGGCGATCGCGTCATGGTCGGGCTGTCGGGCGGCAAGGACAGCTGGGCGCTCATCCAGATCCTCGACGTGCTCCAGAAGCGCGCGCCGATCGACTTCTCGATCGTCGCCGTCACCGTCGACTCCGGCTACAAGGACTACAAGCACGACCTCATCACCTCGGCGTGCCTGGCCCGCGGCTGGGAGCTGCGCATCGAGCACACGACCATCGGCGCGCAGATGGACGACATCCTCGAGGCCGGCGACACGCCGTGCTCGCTGTGCGCGCGGCTGCGCCGCGGCGTCCTCTACCGCGTGGCCGACGAAGTGGGCGCCACCAAGATCGCGCTCGGCCACCACCTCGACGACTTCGTCGAGACGCTGCTCTTGAACGTGTTCTTCGCCGGTGCCTTGATGGCAATGCCGGCCCGCCTGGTGTCCGACAACCAGAAGCACGTCGTCATCCGCCCGCTCGTCTACGTCACCGAGGGTGAGGCTCGCGCCTACACCGAGGAAAGCGCCCTGCCGGTCATCGGCTGCTGCTGCCCGGCGTGCGGTGACCTCAGCCTGCAGCGTCAGCGCGTCAAGCGCCTCATCATGGAGCTGGAGCGTGAGCATCCCCAGGTGAAGGCCTCGATGATCAAGGCGCTCACCAACGTCAAGCCGCGCCATCTGCTCGACCGCCGGTTGTCCGGCGAGTCGGCTGGCCTGACTGCCGCGGCCGAGGCGACGGTCCCGGCCGCCGCGCCCGAGGTGCCGTTCTCGCAGCTCGTGGCGCTCAGGTCGCGCTAGTGGAAGCGGGGCGGCTCTAGATGCGGGCGGTGCTGCAGCGGGTCCGCCATGCGCGCGTCGACGTCGGTGACCGCGTCGTGGGCGCCATCGGACCGGGACTGCTGGCGCTCGTCGGCGTCGAGCGCGGTGACGGGCCCGACGACGTCTCGTACATGGCCGCCCGGATCCGCGAGCTGCGCATCTTCGACGACGACGGCGACGCCACCGGCCGCGTCCGCATGAACCGCTCGGTCGTCGACGTCGGCGGGGCCGTGCTCGTCGTGTCGCAGTTCACCCTGGCGGCCGACTGCCGCGCGGGACGGCGGCCGTCGTTCGATACGGCGGCCCCTCCCGACGACGCCCGGCGCCTCTACGACGCGATGGTGGCGGAGCTGCGCGCTTCCGGACTGCCGGTCGAAACCGGCGAGTTCCAGGCGGCGATGCGCGTGACGCTCGAGAACGACGGCCCGGTGACGTTCGTCGTGGAAAGCCGGCGCCAGTGACTCCGGCCGCGCGCCTCACCACCGTGGCCCTGGCGACCCAGGCCGGACTCGGGGCCGCGGGTGTCCTGGCGGCGGGGGCGGCGCGTGTCCCGCTCCGCTCGGGGATGGAGCGGCCCTTCGTCGCCCTGGCGGCCGGCCTGGCCGTGGCGGCCGTGCTGGCGGCGGCGAACTACCGCTGGCTCCACGCGCCGACCGGCGTCTTCACCCGCGTGCGTTCAGCCGTCGACGAGGTGCTCGTGCCGACCTTCGCGATTCTGTCGCCAACGCAGATCGTGGCGGTGTCGCTGGCGGCCGGCGTCGGCGAGGAGCTGTTCTTTCGCGGCTGGCTGCAGCAGGTCGTCGGCTGGCTGCCGGCCTCGCTGGCGTTCGGACTGGCGCACGTGGCCGGAGTACGGATGCTGGCCTTCGGCGTGTGGGCGACCGGCATGGGGCTCGTGCTCGGCGGCCTGGCGCTGGCCACCGAAGGCCTGCTGGCGCCGATCACGGCGCATGCCTGCTACGACGTGCTGGCGTTTCATTACCTGGGCGCGGCCGCGCGCCGTCGCGGCGAAGGAGCATGATGGTGACGGGAAGAGGCAGGTGGTGGGCCGGGCCCGCGCTGGCGGCGGCGATCGCCGTCGGGCTGGCGGCGCGGCCGGCGGTGGCGCAACAGCGTCCGTTCGTGACGGAAGATCCTCAGACGATCGGCGCCGGCCAGGTGCTCTTCGAGACCGGCGTGGACTGGATGCAGGGAGTCACGTTCCCGATCTCCGGTCTGCGTGGCGACCTCGTCTCGGGGCCCACCATCGGCATCAGCGTCGGCGTCGGTTCGATCGCCGAGATCCAGATCGACGGCAGCCCCTACCGGCAGTTGCGGATCACCGAGCGTCGTGAGGCGCCGCTGTCCTCGATCCTGAATGTGTCGGGCACGACGACGTCGGCGGTCGACGACTTCGTGATCGCCACCAAGCTCCGCCTGCTCGGCGAAGCGCGCGGCCGGCCGGCCCTCGGCATCCGGTTCGCCACGCGGCTGCCGAACGCCTCGAACGAATCGGGTCTCGGGCACGACACGACGGACTTCTTCGCGTCGTTGCTGGTCGGCAAGACCGTGTCGCGCGTGCGCTGGGTCGCCAACGCCGGACTGGCCATCGTCGGCGATCCGGTCGTGGCGGCCCGTCAGGAGGACCTGCTGACGTTCGGCATGTCACTCGCCGCGCAGATCGGACGCGGCTTCGAGGTCGTGTCCGAGTACAACGGCCGGATGAACCTGGCTGCCAGTTCTCCCGTCGAGGGGACCGAGAACCGCGGCGTGGCACGCGGCGGCGTGCGGTTCTCGCGCGGCCGCCTGCGCCTGGATGCGGCGGCGCTCGTCGGGGCGACGTCCACCGATCTCGATCTCGGCGCCACCGCCGGTCTCACCTGGATCTTTCACGCGTTCACGATGCCATGACCATGACACTTCCGATCAGCAAGGCCCACGCCTACGGCAACGACTTCCTGTTCGCGCATCGCGACGACGTGCGCGGGCACGACACGGCGGCCCTGTCGCGGGCGCTGTGCGCCCGCCATCTCGGCGTCGGCGGCGACGGGCTGATCCTCTACTCGTTCACGCCCGACGGCGCGACGATGCGGCTCATCAACGCCGACGGCAGCCCGTCGGAGTTGTCGGGCAATGGCCTGCGCTGCCTGGCAGCGCTGGTCATCCGCGATCGCGAGCGCAGAGGCGGCGGGCCCGAGGGCGTGTCGACGGCGGTCGTGGCCGCGACCGACGCCGGCGAGCGTCACCTGTCGCTCACGGACCGGGCCGACGGCCGCTACACGTTCACTGCCGCGATGGGCCAGCCGACCAATCTGCAGCAGGAGACGCTGGAGGTGGCGGGCGAGTCGCTGGTGGTGGCCACGCTCGGCATCGGCAACCCGCAGTGCGTCGCGCTGATGTCGTCGTTGCCGGATCGCGACCGCTTCGCTCGCCTCGGCCCCGGCCTGTCGACGCATCCCCGGTTTCCGGAGGGCACCAACGTCGAGTTCGCCGTCGTCGAAGCGCCGTCCCGGGTGCGCATCCTGATCTGGGAGCGCGGCGTCGGACCGACCGAAGCGTCCGGCACCGGCGCCTGTGCCGCGGCCGTCACGGCGATGCAGTTCGGCGGGGCGTCCCGCGACGTCGAAGTGGTGGCGCCGGGCGGGAGCCAGCGCGTGGAATGGCGCGCCGACGGCGTGCACCTGACCGGCTGGGCCGAGATTCTCTTCGACGCCACCTGGAAGCCCTGACCCGGCCACTGTTGCCGGAACCGCGACGGCGGCGCGAGGCCGGCGTCGTCGCCGCTGCGATCCGGCGCCGCTAGCGGCGCGAGCGGGGCCGCTTCACGGGCGGTGGCGTGAGGCGGGCGAGCGTGGCATCGAGCGCGGCGGTCGCCTCGGGAATGTCGTCGACGGCGGCCAGTTCGCCGCGTTCGAGGGCCGCCCGTGTCGACTGCAGCCGTGCCAGCGCCGTCTCGAGCTCGGCGCTGGCGCTGCGCCGCACCGCCGCTGGCACGCGCTTGGCTTCGTCCGACGCCAGCTGTGACTCGACGCGCTCGATGCGCACGGCGTAGGCGTCGAGCGTCTTGCCGGCCGCCAGGCGGGCCCGCACGCGGCCGAGCGGGGCCATGCGGGCGGCCTCCTGCGCCTGGGTGTTGGCCTCCAGTGCGTGGCTGAGCGCTGCCCGGTAGTCGCTCGCCACCACGTCGGCGCGGGCGCGGGCCAGGGTCTGCTCGGCGGCGGTGAATTCTTCGGTGGCGAAGGTGGCGGCGCCGGCCGCACGGGCCGCCTCGATGGCCCCCTCGGCGAGGGACAGCTCCCTGGTGGGCGGTGCGGCGCAGGCCACAGCCACGACGAGGAGGGACGTGAGGGCGGCGAGTCGCCAGCGGGCCGGCACGGGCATGCGGGCGGCAGTATACCGGACGTGCCGGACGCGGACAGGAGAACGGCATGCGGCATCGTCGCCTCGAGGCAGGAATCGACGCGGACCGGACGGCCCCGGCGGCGGGCGCACGCCTCGCCGCGCTCGCACCGTCCGACCGGCCGCGCGAGAAGCTCCTGCGCGCCGGAGCCGCCGCCCTCGGCGACAACGAGCTGGTGGCGGTGTTGCTCGGCGCGGGCGTTCGCGACTGCGATGCGCTGGCCATCGCGGCGGATCTGCTGGCTGGTGTCGGCGGCGTGGCCGGGCTCGGCCGGGCGTGCGCCGGCCGCCTCACGCGCGCCAGCGGAGTCGGCCCGACGCGGGCGGCCCGGCTCCTGGCCGCGATGGAACTGGGACGCCGGTCGCTCTCGTCGACGCGGCTGGCCCAGCCGCGTCTGGCCTCGCCGGCCGCGGTGGCCGGCTACCTGTTGCCGCATCATGCCGGCCATCCGGAAGAGCGCTTCGGCGTGCTGCTGCTCGATACCAGGCACCGCGCCATCCGCGCCGTCGCCATCTCTCGCGGCACGCTCGATGCGAGCCTGGTCCACCCGCGCGAGGTGTTCCGCGCGGCTGCCGACCACGCCGCCGCCGCGGTCGTGCTCTTCCACAACCATCCCTCCGGCGATCCGGCGCCGAGCGCCGACGATCTGCATCTCACGCGGCGGCTGGTCGAAGCGGGGGAGCTGATGGGGATTGCCGTCATCGATCACGTGGTGCTCGGCGACGGCTGCTGGCACAGCCTGCGCGACTCCTCGCCCGGACTGTTCCGGCGCTGAGGGGCGCACCGGTCACCTGTCGGGAGCGGCCCGTCGCCGGCCGGCCGCGCGGAATGGAGTACGCTTGGGGTCCGTTCACGTCTCCCATGAAAGTTCTCTATTTCGACTGTTTCGCCGGCGCCGCCGGCGACATGATTCTCGGAGCGCTGGTCGATGCCGGGATGCCGATCGAGGCCCTGCAGGCCGCCCTCGGGTCGCTGGCCGTCGAGGGCTGTCACGTCACGGCGGATCGCGTCGTCAAGGGCGGCATCGCCTCGATCAAGTTCCGCGTCCACGAACCCGTGCCGGTGGCGGCCCCTGGCGCCGCGGACGCGCCGGCACACAAGCACTACCACCTGAAGCACATCCGTGCCGCCATCGGCCGCTCGGCGCTCAGCGACGCCGGGAAGGCGCGCGCCAACCGGCTCTTCACCCGTCTGGCCGAGGCCGAAGCCGCCATCCATGGCTCGACGCTCGAGAAGGTCCACCTGCACGAGGTGGGCGCGCTCGACTCGATTATCGACATCGTCGGCGCCGTCTTCGCACTCGAGTGGTTCGCGGCCGATCGCGTGGTCGTCTCGCCGATGAACGTCGGCGGCGGGATGGTGCGCTCGGCACACGGCGTGTTCCCGGTACCGGCGCCGGCGACGTTACACGTGCTCGGCGATGCGCCGGTCTATTCGAGCGGCCTGCCGTATGAACTGCTGACCCCCACCGGCGCCCTCGTCCTCACCGAATATGCCACCGCCTACGGCCCGGTGCCGGCCATGCGCGTCGAGCGCATCGGCTACGGGGCCGGCGACCGCGACCTGCCCGAGACGCCCAACGTGCTGCGGGTGCTGGTCGGCACGATGGCCGAGGCGGCTCCGGCCGTGCGGGTGGCGGTCGTCAACTGCGAGATCGACGACATGAACCCGCAGATCTTCGGGCCGCTCATGGATCGCCTCTACGCCGGCGGCGCGCTCGAGGTCTACTACCAGCCGGTGCAGATGAAGAAGAACCGCCCCGGCACGCTCGTGACGATCGTCTGCCGTCCGGACGACCGCCGGGCCCTGACCGATCTCGTGTTCGCCGAGACGACGACGATCGGCGTCCGCTACCAGGAGATGGCCCGCGAGTGCCTCGCGCGCGAGACGGTGCCGGTGACGACGCCGTGGGGCGAGGTCCGTATCAAGGTGGCGCGTCGCGATGGCCGCCTGCTGAACGCGCAGCCAGAGTTCGACGACGTCGCTCGCCTGGCCGCCGACCACGGCGTCCCGATCAAGGACGTCCACGCCCAGGCGCAGCGTGCCTGGCTCGACAGGACCGAGAAGTGAATCGCGGCCGCAGGCCGCGGCGTTCGCTAGCCGCCAGCCGCTAGCCGCCAGCCGCCCACATGCGTTATTACCTCACTACCGCCATCGACTACGTCAACAGCCGGCCCCATCTCGGCACCGCCTACGAGAAGATCACGGCCGACGTCATCGCGCGCTACCACCGCCTGAAGGGCGATGACACGTGGTTCGTGATGGGGAACGACGAACACAGCCAGAACGTCTTCAAGCGGGCGCAGGAGCAGGGCAAGGAGCCGCTTGCCTACTGCGACGAGATGGAAGAGGCGTTTCGCGCCACCTGGCACGGCCTGGACGTGTCGTTCGACGACTTCATCCGGACCTCCGATCGCCGCCGCCACTTCCCGGCCGTGCAGGCGATGGCACAGGCGTGTTTCGACAACGGCGACATCTACGAAGGCACCTACGAGGGGCACTACTGCGTCGGCTGCGAGGAGTTCAAGCCGGAGAAGGACCTGGTCGAGGGCCAGTGCCCGATCCACAAGACGACGCCGGAGTGGATTCGCGAGAAGAACTGGTTCTTCCGGCTCTCGAAGTACCAGCAGCCGCTGCTCGACTTCTACGCCGCGCACCCGTCGTTCATCGAACCCGAGGTGCGGCGCAACGAGATCCTCCGCTTCGTCGAGGGCGGCCTCGACGACCTGTCGATGAGCCGGGCCGGGCAGTCGTGGGGTATTCCGCTGCCGTTCGATCCGGGGAGCGTCGTCTACGTGTGGTTCGACGCGCTCATCAACTACGCGGCCGCGGTCGGCTACGGCTGGGACGACCAGCGCTTCCGCGACTGGTGGCCGGCCAACCTGCACATCGTCGGCAAGGACATCACGCGCTTCCACTGCGTGATCTGGCCGGCCATGCTGATGAGCGCGCGGCTGCCGCTGCCGGGCCGGGTGTTCGGACACGGCTGGGTCTTCTTCAAGGGCGAGCGGATGAGCAAGTCGCTCGGCAACATCGTCGATCCGCTCGACGCCGCCAAGCGGTTCGGGCCCGACCCCCTGCGGCTGTACCTGGCGAAGGAAGTGCCGTACGGCGCGGACGGCGACTTCACCTGGGAGCGGTTCGAGGAGAAGTACAACGCCGACCTCGCCAACAACCTCGGCAACCTCGTCAACCGGGTCGCCTCGATGAGCGAGCGCTACCGCCAGGGCCGGCTGGCCCCGGACGGCCCGCGCGCGGCCGGTCTGGCCGCCGCCGCGGCCTCGGCGGTCGGCGCCTACACCGATGCGATGGAGCGGCTGGCCCTGCACGAGGCGGCCGCCGCCAGTTTCCGGCTGGTGAGCGCGACCAACGAGTTCGTGGCCGCCAGCCAGCCGTGGGCGTTGGCCAGGGACGCCGCGCAGAGTGACGCCCTGTCCGGCGTGCTCTACGACGCGGCGGAAGCCGTGCGGGTCGCGGCCGTCCTGCTCAGGCCGTTCATGCCGGCCTCGGCCGCCGAGATCCTTCGCCGGGTGGGCGAGACGCGGCCGGTCGAGGACCTGCGCCTCGGCGACACCGCGTGGCGGTCCGATGGCATCAAACACACCAGCAACGCCGGGCCTTTGTGGCCCCGGATCGAAGACAAGGGAGCGATTGTAGTGAGCGAGACCCCGACCCCTGCCCCCCCGACGATAGCGCCGCCGGCCGCGACCTCGGCCGCGCCCGCCGAGTCCGCCGCGCCTGCCCAGCCCGCCGCTGGGGTCCCGGCTCCGGCGGCCGCGGAAGCCTTCATCACCATCGACGACTTCACGAAGGTCGAACTGCGTACGGCGAAGATCCTCGCGGCCGAGCGTCTTCCCAAGTCGAAGAAGCTCCTGAAGCTGTCAGTGGATGCCGGTGAGGCCACGCCGCGCACGATCCTGGCCGGTATCGCCGAGAGCTACGAGCCGGAGGCCGTCGTCGGCCGCCTGATCGTGATCGTCGCCAACCTCAAGCCACGCGAGATGATGGGCATGGTGTCGCAGGGCATGGTGCTGGCCGCCAGCACCGACGGCGGCCCGGCCATGCTCGTGAACCCCGATCCGGCCGTCCCGGGAACGCGCGTCCGCTGACCACCGGCGGAAGGAAGCCCTGTAGCCGCTAGCGGCCAACCCCCGAGCCGCTAGCCCCCGGACCCCAGCCATGATCGATAGCCACTGCCATCTCGCCGGCGAGGAGTTCCTGGCGGACGCCGACGTGGTGGTCGGGCGCGCCCGCGCGGCGGGCCTCGAGAAGCTGCTCGTCATCGTCGCTGCCGAGGACGACGCGGAGTGGGATCGGGCCCGGGCGCTGGCGGTCGGCTGGGACGGGATCGAGCTGGCCACCGGGGTGCACCCCCATCACGCCCATCTGTTCGCCGCCGACCCGGACGGCGCCGCCAAGCTGGTGACGCGCCGGCTCGACGCGGGGGCCGAGGTCCGCGCCATTGGCGAGATCGGCCTCGACTACCACTACGACTTCTCGCCCCGCGAGGTGCAGCAGGCCGTGTTTCGGGCCCAGCTGACGCTGGCGCGGGCGCGCCGGCTGCCGGTCGCCATCCACACGCGCGAGGCGGAGGCCGACACCCTGACACTCATCGCCGAGGCCCAGGCCGACGGGCCCCTCACCGGGGTGTTCCACTGCTTCACGGGCGACGTGGCGGCGGCGGCACGGGCCGCCGAGACCGGCTTTTACCTGTCGTTTGCCGGGATCCTGACCTTCCCTCGCGCCGTCGAATTACGAGAGGCACTACGACAGGCCCCGCTCGACCGGCTGCTGGTCGAGACCGACGCCCCGTATCTGGCGCCGGTGCCGCATCGGGGCAAACGCAACGAGCCGGCATGGGTGCAGACCACTCTCGAGGTGGCCGCACGGGAGCGTGGGATGGCAATCGACGAGTTGGCTCAGGCGGTGCGGCGCAACTACGACCGCCTCTTCGCGCCGCAAACCCACGCCCTGCAAGCACTAAGCCCGGGCCAGCCGCGTTGACACCAGCACGATCGCTATGGTCGAATTGTCCGGTTTGAGCCCCGCCGTGTCGAAGACGACTCTCGATTTGCTTCAGCTGTTCGAACCGGTGCGCGCCGACCTCGTCGAGGTCGAGCAGGAGTACCTGCGCCAGGTGGCGTCGCAGGTCGGGGTCATTCCCGAGATCGGCGCCTACATCCAGCAGAGCGGCGGCAAGCGCGTGCGCCCGGCGCTGCTGCTGATGGCGGCCCGGTTGTGCGGCTACAGCGGCCCGCGCGCCGTCCTGAACGCGGCGGTGGTCGAGTTCATCCACACCGCCACCCTCGTCCACGACGACATCATCGACGACGCCGAGACCCGGCGCGGCCAGAAGGCCGTGCACTCGCGCTGGGGCAACGACGTCACCGTGCTGGCGGGCGACTTCCTCTACATCAAGTCGATGGCGATGGCGCTCACCCAGGACACGCTCGATGTCGTGCGCCTGCTGTGCGACATCACCCTCCGCATGATCGAGGGCGAGATCTACCAGCTCACCAAGAACGGCGATCTCGAGATCAGCGAAGAGGAGCACTTCGACATCATTCGCCGCAAGACGGCGCACCTGTTCGGCGGCTGCGCCGAGATCGGCGCCATTCTCGGCGAGGCCGGCGCGGAGAAGCAGACGGCGCTGCGCGAGTACGGCTTCAACCTCGGTGTCATGTTCCAGCTCGTCGACGATCAGCTCGACTTCACCGGCGAGGCCGAGGCGCTCGGCAAGCCGGTCGGCGGCGATCTGCTCGAAGGCAAGATGACGCTGCCGCTCATTCACCTGCGCGACCACGGCGGCGCCGACGCCGTCGCCCTCATCCGCCGCATCGTCGCCGAGCGGCACTGCTCGCCGGCCGACTGGGCGCGGCTGCGGCAGCTGATGGCCGAGCATCGTTCCCTCGAGTACGCGCAGTCGCGCGCCCACGCGTTCGCCGAAGCCGCGCGGCGCAACCTGGCCGTGTTCCCGGACCGCCCCGAGCGCGAGGCGCTCCTGGCCCTCACCGAGTTCGTGGCCACCCGCGACCGCTGAGGCGGTTGCCCGTCCGACCCGTGTCGGCCCCGCCTGCTGCACGCGCCGCCGCCCTCAGACGCCAGATCCGGCGGCACGAGGAGCTGTATTACCTCCACGCGCGACCCGAGATCAGCGATCAGGAATTCGACGCGCTGATGCGCGAGCTGCAGGCGCTCGAAACAGCGCACCCCGAGCTGCTGGTGCCTGAGTCGCCGACGCAGCGCGTGGGCGGCCGGCCGGTCGAGGGGTTCCCGACGGTCAGCCACGCGGCGCCGATGATGAGCCTCGACAACGCCTTCACCGAGGACGAGCTGCGGGCCTTCGACGATCGCGTCCGCCGCACGCTCGGCGCCGACGGGCCGGTCACCTACATCGCCGAACTCAAGATCGACGGGCTGGGGATCGCCCTGACCTACGAGGACGGACGCCTCGTGCGGGGAGCGACCCGCGGGGACGGCTCGCGCGGCGAGGACGTGACGGCCAACGTGCGGACCGTGCGCGCGCTGCCGCTGGCGCTCGAGGGGGCGCCCGCTGGCGCTCTCGAGATCCGCGGCGAGGTCTACCTGCCGACCGCCGCCTTCGAGCGCACCAATCGCGAACGGGAAGCCGCCGGAGCCGCCCTGTTCGCGAACCCGCGCAACACGGCCGCCGGCGCCATGCGCAATCTCGATCCCGCGCATGTCGCCACCCGCGGCCTGATGGCCTGGACCTACCAGCTGGTCGCGGATCCTGCTGCCACTCCGCCGACGCACGAGGAACTGCTCGGCCGGCTGGCTGGGTGGGGGCTGCCGGTCCAGCCCGATTGGCGTCGCTGCGACGGCATCGACGCCGCGTGGGCCTTCTGTCAGGACTGGGCGGAGGCCCGGAAGCATCTCAGCTTCGAAACCGACGGCGTGGTCGTGAAGGTCAACGACCTTGCCGACCGCGCGCGGCTGGGCGTGACGAGCAAGTTCCCGCGCTGGGCCATCGCGTTCAAGTTTCCGGCGCAGCAGGTCACGACGGTGCTGCGCGAGATCCGCGTCAACGTCGGCCGCACCGGCGCCGCCACGCCCTACGCGATGCTCGAGCCGGCGCTGGTCGCGGGTTCGACCATCTCGATGGCGACCCTGCACAACGCCGAGGACGTGGCGCGCAAGGACATCCGCGAGGGCGACACCGTCATCATCGAGAAGGCCGGTGACGTCATCCCGCGGGTGGTCGGCCCGGTGGTTGCCGAGGGCGCGGCGCGACGCGAGCCGTGGGTGATGCCGACGCACTGTCCGGTCTGCGACAGCGCGCTGCACCGCGACGAGGACGAGGTGGTGTGGCGCTGCGGCAACAGCAGCTGTCCGGCGCGCCTCCGGCGCAGCCTCGAGCATTTCGCCAGCCGTGGTGCCATGAACATCGAGGGGCTCGGCGAGGCGCTCGTCGACCAGCTCGTGACGTCCGGGCTGGTGCATGACGCCGCCGATCTCTACGCGCTGACAGCCGGCCAGCTGGAGGCCCTCGAGCGGATGGGGAAGCGGTCGGCCGCCAACCTGCTCGGCCAGATCGACCGTTCGCGCCAGAACGATGTCTGGCGGCTGATCTACGGCCTGGGCATCCGCCATGTCGGCGAACGCGTGGCGCAGGTCCTGGCCCGGCACCTGGGATCGCTCGACGTCGTCGCCGGCCAGACGCCGGAGGCCCTGCAGGCCGTGCCCGAGGTGGGCCCGGTGCTGGCGGCGGCCGTCGTCGAGTGGTTCTCCGACGAGGCCAATCGCGCCCTCGTCGCCAAGCTGGCCGCCGCCGGTGTCAAGACGACCGGGCCGGTCACCGCCGAGCTGGTGCCGGCGGGCCCGCTGGCCGGCAAGGCGTTCGTGCTGACGGGCACGCTCGCGGCGATGAGCCGCGAAGAGGCCGCGTCGAGGATCGAGGCGCTCGGCGGCCGGGTGTCCAGTGCCGTGAGCCGCAAGACCAGCTACGTCGTCGTCGGAGCCGAGCCGGGCAGCAAGGTCGAGAAGGCCCGCCAGCTGGCAGTGCCGCTTCTCGAAGAGGCGGAGTTTCTGGCGCTTATAATGGCGACATGACGCGCGGGTTCGCGTGGCTGACGGCGGCCCTGACGGCCACCATCGGCCTCCTGGTCGGAGCGATCCTGGCCGGCTCGTTCACGCCGAACGTGGCCGTGTCGGCCCCGGTGATCGCACCAGCGGTGGCGCGGCCGCTGGCGCCGGTGCTCGCCGTGCCGACGAGCGGCTTCCCGACGAGCTTTGCCGACGTCGCCGAACGCGCGAACCCGGCCGTGGTCTCCATCGATGTCGCCTCGCGCGCCCGTGCCCGCGCCAACCCGGCCCGCCGGAATGACGACGATGGTGTTCCGCGCCGCCCGGAGACGCCGCGGCGGGGCACCGGCACCGGCTTCATCGTCGACGCCCGCGGTCTCATCCTCACGAACCAGCACGTGGTCGAGGCGGCCGAGCGCGTGATGGTCAAGCTGGCCGACGGCCGCAGCTTCCGCGCCACCGTCGTCGGCGCCGACCCCGATATCGACCTGGCCGTGCTCAAGGTGGATGCCGGCATGCCGTTGCCGCAGCTGACGCTCGGCGACTCCGATCGCCTGCGCGTCGGCGAGTGGGTGTGCGCCATCGGCAACCCCTACGCCTACGAGCACACCGTGACCGTCGGCGTCGTCAGCTTCGTCGGCCGCAAGCTCTTCGACCAGAGCCTGGACCAGTTCATCCAGACCGATGCCGCCATCAGCTTCGGCAACAGCGGCGGGCCGCTGCTCAACACCGCCGGCGAGGTCGTCGGCATCAACACGGCGGTCAGCCGCCAGGCCAGCAACATCGGCTTCGCGATTCCGGTCAACATGGCGCGCGAAGTGCTGCCGCAGCTGGTGGAGACCGGTCGCGTGGCGCGCGGCTATCTCGGCGTCGCCCTGCGCGGCGTCGACGACGACCTGCGCCTGGCCCTGGCGCTCGGCGCGACCGAGGGCGCCATCGTCGAGGACGTCACCCCCGGCTCGCCGGCGGCCCGCGCCGGCCTCCGGCCCTACGACGTGATCACCGCCATCGACGGCAGCACCGTCGACAGCGACCAGGCGATGATTCGCGTCGTGTCGCGCGGCGTCCCGGGCCAGCCGGCCCGCGTGCAGTTCCTGCGTGACGGCCGCGAGATGAGCGCGGTGATGAAGCTCGCCGAGCGGCCCCGGCGCAGCGCCGGCGGGACGGTGGCACCCGGTTCGAGGCCGGCGCCGCAGACCACGACGCCGCAGCTGGGACTCACCCTCATCGAAGTGCATCCGGGCAATGCCCGCCGCTACGACGTGCCGGCTGGCGTATCGGGGCTGCTCGTGCAGCGCGTGGAACCGGTGAGTCCGGCCGCCGAAGCCGGCATCGAGCGCGGCCAGATCCTGCTGCACGTGAACCGGCGCCCGGTCGCGACCATCGCCGGCCTGCGCCAGATGCTCGACCAGCGCGCGCCCGGCGATGCGGTGGCCGTGCTGCTGCTCGATCCCGGTCTCGACCAACGTCTGTTGCGCGTCGTCCGCGCCGATCCACGCTAGTGCCAGCCCCCGGAGCCCGATGAGCCGACATGGTCTGTCCGCCCGCATCCTCGTCATCGACGACGAGGCGGCGATTCGCGATTCCCTGCGCATGATTCTCGAGTACCAGGGCTACTCGGTGATGCTGGCGGCCACCGGCGCGGAAGGGGCGGCGCTCGTCGAGCGCGAGGCGCCGGATCTCGTCCTGCTCGACATCAAGATGCCTGGCATGGACGGCCTCGAGGTGCTGCAGCGCCTCACGCATCTCGCCGACGTGACGCCGATCGTGGTGATGTCGGGGCATGCGACGATCAGCACGGCGGTCGAGGCGACGCGCCTCGGCGCCTTCGATTTCGTCGAGAAGCCACTCGAGACCGAGCGCCTGCTGGTCCTGGTGCGCAACGCCCTCGATTCGCGCCGCCTGCGCGCCGAGAATCGCACGTTGCGCAAGGACCAGGAGAAGCGCCATCAGATCGTCGGCGACAGCTCCAGGCCTGGCGACCGTCCGGGCGGCCATCCAGAAGGCGGCGCCGACGACCGCGACGGTGCTCATCTGGGGCGAGAGCGGTGTCGGCAAGGAACTGGTGGCGCGGGCGGTGCATCGCGAAAGCCTGCGCCACGACGGTCCGTTCGTGCAGGTCAACTGCGCGGCCATCCCGGATGAGCTGATCGAGTCGGAGCTCTTCGGCCACGAGAAGGGCTCGTTCACGGGCGCCAGCGACCGCCAGATCGGCAAGTTCGAGCAGGCCGACAAGGGCACGATCTTCCTCGACGAGATCGGGGACATGAGCCTGAAGACGCAGGCCAAGGTGCTGCGCGTGCTGCAGGAGCAGGAACTCGAGCGGCTCGGTTCGAACCGGCTGATCAAGGTCGACGTGCGGGTCATCGCCGCCACCAACAAGGACCTCGAGCAGGAGATCACCAAGGGCACGTTTCGCGAGGACCTGTTCTACCGTCTGAACGTCGTCCCGATCTGGGTGCCGCCGCTGCGCGAGCGGCGTGACGACATCCCGGTGCTGGTGCGGCACTTCGCCGACCTGTTGTCCCGCGACAACAACTTCCGGCGCAAGACCTTCACCGTCGCGGCGATGGACCGCCTGCGCCAGCACGGGTGGCGCGGCAACATCCGCGAACTGCGCAACACCATCGAGCGGCTGATGATCATGTCGAGTGGCGATGCCATCGATGTCGACGACCTGCGCCTGTCGGAGACGGCGCGCGTTGACCAATCCGCGCCCGCCCCCGATAATGACTGGATGCGGGCGCCGACGCTGCACGACTTCAAGGCCACCTCGGAGCGCGCGTTCCTGGTGACGAAACTGCGCGAGAACACCTGGAACATCTCGAAGACCGCCGAAGTCATCGACACACCGCGCAGCAATCTCTACAAGAAGCTGGAACAATACCGAATCTCTCAGGAGACCGACGGATAAGAGAACGGCCGCAGTGAGCCGGATGACCGCCGCGTCAGGTAACCGCGCAAGCGAAGTACTGGCGGGGAGGAAAGTCCGAACTCCACAGGGCAATGCGCCGGGTAATTCCCGGGCGGGGCAACCCGACGGAAAGTGGCACAGAAAATATACCGCCTCGAGCGAAGCCCGTAAGGGCGGAGCGAAGGGTAAGGGTGAAAAGGTGCGGTAAGAGCGCACCGCGCGGCTGGCAACAGACGTGGCAGGCCAAACCCCGCACGGAGCAAGACCAAATAGGGAGGCGCTGGCTTCGGCCAATCGGACGGCCCGTCCGATCGACGCTTCCGGGTAGGTCGCTCGAGTCCGTCAGTGATGGCGGACCTAGAGGAATGGTCATCCCGCCGGAGCCCGGCCGCAAGGTCGGGTGACGGCGGACAGAATTCGGCTTACAGGTTCACTGCGGCTCTTCTTTCGCCGGCGTTCGAGACACTGTCGATCATGCACATACGTTCCATCGGCCTCATCTCCGGGCTGGCCGCCGCTGTTCTCCTCGCCCTGGCGACGACGTCGATGACGGCCGGCGACGGCCAGGGAACGCCAGTGGCGTCCCAGCCGGGGCAGCCCCGCCCGGGCGGCGTCATGCGGCGGCCGGGCGACGGCCGCGTCCCGGAGTTTCCGGAGCCGACGATCACCCAGTACAAGCCACGCTCGACGCTGACGACGGCCGTGCATGTGGTGCCGAAGGCGAAGTTCCCGGTCATCGACATTCACAGCCATCAGCCGACTCCGATCAGCGACGAGCAGTTCGCGCGCGTCGTCCAGGGCATGGACGCGAACAATCTGCGCGTGCTCGTCAACGCCAGCGGCGCGCAGGGCCCACGTCTCGTCCAGGCGCTGGCCGCGCTCGAGTCGAGCCGCTTCAAGAACCGCATGGTGCAGTTCACCGATCTCGACCTTCGCAACGTCGGCCCCGGCTGGAGCGCGAAAGCCGTGGCGCAGCTCGAAGCCGACGTCAAGGCGGGCGCGCTCGGCATCGGTGAGATCTCGAAGGGCTTCGGACTGCGCTACCGCAAGGCCGATGGGACGCGCCTGCGCATCGACGACCCCGACCTCGATCCCGTCTGGGAGGCCGCCGGGCGCCTGGGTGTGCCCGTCCTCATCCACACCGCCGAGCCGCAGGAGTTCTTCGAGCCGATCGACTTCGCCAACGAGCGCTGGCTCGAACTGGCGCTCTATCGCGACCGCCGCTATCCGGCGGGTGAGTTTCCGCGCTTCGAGGAACTGATGGCGGAGCGCAACCGCATGTTCAAGAAGCACCCGAAGACCACCTTCGTGGCGGCGCATTTCGCCTATCACGCCAACGACCTGACCCGCATGGGCAAGCTGTTCGACGAGCTGCCGAACGTCTACACCGAGGTCGGGGCGATCCTGGCCGAACTCGGCCGCCAGCCGCGCGCCGCGCGGGCGTTCTTCATCAAGTACCAGGATCGGATTCTGTTCGGGAAGGACAGCTTCCAGCCCGACGAGTTCCCGTACTTCTGGCGCGTCTTCGAGACGAACGACGAGTACTTCGACTACTACCGCGACTATCACGCGTTCTGGAAGCTCTACGGCATGGGCCTGCCGGACGAGGTGTTGAAGAAGCTCTACTACAAGAACGCCCTGAAGCTGATTCCGGGCCTGCCGCAGGAAGGCTGGCCGCAGTAGTGGCCCGCTATCTCGTGACCGGGGGAGCCGGCTTCATCGGCTCTCACCTCGTGGAAGAACTGCTGCGGCGCGGCGAGACGGTCCGCGTCCTCGACAACCTGCGGACGGGCACGCGCGCCAATCTCGAGGCCGCGGCCGAGGCCGCCGGCGCGTCCCTGCCGGAGTTCCTCGAAGGCGACGTCGCCGATCTGGAGACGGCGCGGCAGGCCTGCGACGGCGTCGACTACGTACTGCACCAGGCCGCCGTCCCCTCGGTACCCCGCTCGGTCGCCGATCCGATCACGTCGAACCGCGCCAACATCGACGGCACGCTGGCGATCCTGGTGGCAGCCCGCGATGCCGGCGCGAAGCGGCTGGTCTTTGCCGGCTCGTCGTCGGTCTACGGCAATGCCGCGGTGCTGCCCAAGCGCGAGGACATGGGCTACAACCCGCTGTCGCCCTACGCGCTGCAGAAGCAGGTGGGCGAGCAGTACCTGCAGATGTTCACGGCGCTCTACGGCCTCGAGACGGTCACCATCCGCTACTTCAACGTCTTCGGTCCGCGCCAGGATCCGTCGTCGCCCTACTCGGGCGTCATCTCGCTGTTCGTCAAGGCGGCGCGCGAAGAGCGCGCCCCGACCATCTATGGCGACGGCGAGCAGACGCGCGATTTCACCTACGTGGCCAACGTCGTCGACGGTGTCTTGCGGGCGACGGCGGCACCGGCGGCGGTGTCGGGCGAGATCATCAACATCGCCACCAGCGGCCGCGTGTCACTCAACCAGCTGTGGGCCGAGGTGGCCGCGCTGTGTGGCGCCTCTCTCGCGCCCCTCTACGGTGAGCCGCGGGCCGGCGACGTCCGTGACTCGCAGGCCGACATCACCAAGGCCGAGCGCCTGCTCGGCTACCGCCCGATCGTCCCGTTCAGCGAGGGCCTTCGGCGCACGGTGGCGTGGGCGGTCGACGGCCAGCCGGCAGCCACGGAATAGGTGCCCCGGGACGGCGCGCGGGTGGCCCTGCCAGGCGCCGCGCCGCCTACGGCTGCGGCGACACGTCCTCGCGGCGGCCGTCGCCGTAGATCGCCTGCACCGCCGTGCCCTGGATGTCGAGCGCCGATCCGATGCCCCGGTAGACCGGCGTCAGCATGCCGGTGTCGATGAGGTAGATCCGCCCGTCGAGCCGTGAGTGGATGCGGAAGTCGCGGTTGACGGTGTGGCCGACCACGATCCGATCGACCTCCCAGCGCTGCAGCAGCCCCCGCAGGGGCGCGTCGATCGCCGCCGCGGCGTCGTTGGCGTAGCCGCGATACCAGAGCGGTCCATCGCCATCGAGCAGCGACGAGCTGCCGAGCCCGGTGAAGGCGGCCGCCTCCTTGACGAGCGCGATGTCGACACCGCGCAGATCCGGCGCCTCTCCCCGCTCCTTCGCCGTTTCCACGAGGCCGTTCACCCAGCGCACTTCGGCGGCGGCGATGGCCAGCACGTCTTCCAGCCGGAACCACGGCTCGGCCAGACCGGCCGCCACCAGCCGGGCGACGAAGCGGTCGACGTCGTCGATGTCGCGCCGGGCGCGGGCGTTCAGTGCCTCCAGGCTGTCGGTCGTCTCCGGCGGCGCGCCGGCGTGCATGAACACGCTGCGCCCCACCTTCACGGCGATGGGCCGTTGGCGCAGCCACGTGCCGTAGACGCCGTCGGGCCCGAGCGCGCGTTGGTACTCGATGCAGCCGAGCGGATACGACGCGAGAAAGCCGCTCTTGGCGCGGCTGAGGCCGGGCGGCTGCTCGTCCTTCCGCACGCGGGCGCGGGCCTTGACCAGCCGCTCGTACGCCCGCCAGCCGTCCTCACGCACCTTGGCGGCGTCCCGCCCGGCGAAGCGCCCGCAGATCTCGGGAGTGACGTCGCGCAGTTCGCCGACGAGGTTCATCGCCTCGTGATTGCCGAGGACCGGCAGCACCCGGCCGCCGTGGGCCGGGGCCTCCCGCTCGAGCGCCATCAGCAGGTCCAGCGCCCCACGCACGTCGGCGCCGCGATCGGTCACGTCGCCCGTCTGCACCAGGGTGGCGGCGCCGCCCGTCCAGCGGTCCTTGCCGTCGATGAGGCCGGCCGCCCGCAGGACCGCGCGCAGGCCCTCGAGACTGCCGTGTATGTCACCGACCGCGACGACGCGGTCGCCCGGCGGACGCTGCGCGCGGGTGACCGGCACGGCCGTCAGCAGGGCCGCCGCAAGAATGAGGACGTGGCGCAAGGTGAACACGGCTAGTCCAAGAATACGCGGTCAGCGCCCTTCTGCCGGACCAGCTTGTCGATGGCCTGGCGCATGCGGTCGCGCCGCGTCAGCAAGGCGCGACGCTCGCCGGGCGTCAGCCAGGCACCGAGTGCGCTGTCCACGTCCGCCGCCGTGAGCCGGTCGATCTTTTCCCACAGCTCGCGATCGACCGTGTTGATGGCGGCGATGCCGTCGCTCGAGGTGCGCGTCGTGAACGCCCGCGAGTGGTCGATGAGGAAGAGATGCCAGTCGCGGTCGTAGAGCAGGTTGCCCTGGTTGCGATCGATGTTGCCGGTGAGCTGATCGAAGAGCTTCATGCGGCTCAGCTGTCGCGACCACGACGGCTCCGGCCCCTGCGCGGGGCGGTCCTTGTCCCATGGGATGGCGTCCTCGATCCACAGGATGGCGGCGCCGACCTCGCCGTCGATGGTGCGCTCGACGACCGGCGGGACCATCTGCATCCCGAGGAGACGATCGAGCTGGTAGGCCGCGATCTCGGCCTTGTAGCTCTCGGCGAACCCCCCGCGCCGCTGCGGCGGCAGCGCCTTCCACGCGAAGCGCTGGACCGGGCCGCCGACGGTGAACGTCCCGCGATGCGGTTTGGTGACGCCGACCGGCACCGCTTCCATGTTGGTGATGCCGGCCGAGACGAGGTGAGCTTCGACCGCGGCTTCCTGCCCGGGCCACAGGCGCGAGCACAGGGCCGGCGCGGCACTGGTGGCCGGGGCGGCCTGCCGGGCGACGGCATCGCCGCCGCCGGCGAGGGCCAGGGCGCAGACAGTGACGGCAACGCGGAGCGCGATGGGACGCATGGTTGACTCCTGGCCGGATTCTAGCCGCGAGCGGGGCGGCCTGCGCGCCGACCTGCAGGGCGCGAAGGGACACGGGTTGCGCTCGTGGCAACGGCGGTTGCGAGGGCTTCCACGGCGAATCGCGGCGCCAACGGACCGCGGCGACAACGCCGGTTGACGGCGACGCGGGTCCCCGCACCGCTGTCGAGGCGCCCCCGATCTGCCTAAGTCGTCCGGCGTGAGCGGCTTGCGGCGGATGCCGGGGTGGCGGGCCGCCGCTTGCACGGTGACAGCTGTCCGCACGGGGTATCGGAGGTGGTGACCGTTGACCTCGGGTGTCCGTCCTGGTGCCTCGTGCGCGACATCCACTGCATCCATCAAGGAGACACGCGCATGACATCCACGTTCACTCGCATCGCCCTCGTCCTCTCGATCGCCCTCGGCCCCGTGGCGCCGGCGGTGCAGGCGCAGGAGGCCGGGAGCAAGGCCGCCGCGCCGGCCGAGGCCGTCAATCTGAATCAGGCGACGCCGGCGCAGCTCGAAGCGTTGCCCGGCATCGGTCCGCGCGCCGCCCAGCGCATCATCGACTACCGCACCAAGAACGGCGGCTTCAAGAAGGTCGAGGACCTGATGAAGATCCAGGGCATCGGCGAGCGCAGCTTCCTGCGGCTGCGCCCGCTCGTCACCGTCGGGAGCGTGAAGGGTGACGCCAAGTCCCAGCAGTAGGCGGGTGGAGGAGCCGCGGGCACAGGCCCGCGGCTCCGGGCGGGAACATCGCGCCGCGGCCGCCGCGTCGTCGTGGCCGTCGGTCTGGTCCCCGGCGCCGGGCTACTCGCTGGTCGAACTGCTGGTGGTCGTGGGCCTCGTGGGCGCGGTCATGACGGCCGCCGTCCCGGCCTTCGATCGCGCGGCTGATGCCGCCGACGCCACCGCGGCGGCGCGCTACCTGGCGTCGGTCGTCGCCCGCGCCCGGCTCGACGCGGCGCGCCGCCAGCGGACGGTTGCCGTGCGCTTCACGCAGCAGACGCCAGTGACCTTCACCGTGGTCGCCGACGGCGACGGCGACGGCGTGAATGCCGAGGACGTGGCGGCCGGCATCGATGCCGTCATCCGCTCGACCGACCGCCTGGAGGACCACTTTCCGCGCGTCCGCTTCGGCATTGCCGGTCCGGTGCAGGCGATCGACGACACCATGGTGCTCACCGGCAGCGACGACCCGGTGCGGTTCGGCGCCGCGGACCAGCTGACACTCACGCCGCTCGGCACCGCCACCGGCGGGACGGCGTACCTCACGAGTCGTGCCGGGGTGCAACTGGCCGTGCGGATCTCGGGCGTGACCGGTCGCGCGCGTGTGCTGCGTTACGACCGGGGGCGGGCAGCGTGGCTGGCGATCTGAAGACCGATGACCGCCGCCGCGCACCGCGGCGCACCGCGCCCGGCTTCGGCATCGCCGACCTCGCGGTGATTCGGCCCGGCCTGCCGGTCAGCGTGGTGGCCATCTCGTGCCTGGGCGCCCGGGTCGAGTCTCTCGCCCCGATCCGGCCCGGCGCCCGCACGGAACTGACGCTCGATGCCGGCGAAGGTCGGCGCTGGCCGGTCAGCGTCGAGGTGCTGCGCTGCTGGGTGGCGGCACTCGACCCGGTGCGGTACCACACCGCCATGCGATTCGAGGAGCGGGTCGCTGGAGGGTAGCGGGTAGGCGCTACCCGGTGCTCGGCGGGCCGGGTCCGGGTAGTAACTACTCACAGGCTACCGAGTGACGGCGGTGGCGCGTCCGGGAAACGGCGAAAAGGGCAGGTGAGGTGCTCGACCGCGCCTTGGCATCGGGCTTGTTAGCACACGCGGCGGGGGCACACGCGGATGGAGCATCAACGCAACGCGGCAGACGACGGCGAGCGGCACCCGCGCCGCGGCGATCGCCGGCACGGGATCCACGCGATAGTCCGGGCGCTGGCCACGCACCTGGTCACCGGCGAGCCGCTCGTGCGGCTCGAAGGCGTCCTCGAAGCGGGCCTCGCCCGGGCCCTCGGGGCCGACTGGTTGCGCACCGTGCGCGGGGCGGGCGCGACCGGGCGGAACGCCACCTCGCGGGCGGCGCGCGTCCGGGCCGAGGGTCCCGTCACCGGGCAGGACGTCTTCTTCGAACTGGCGCTGCCGCACCGGTGCCTGGACGCATGGGACGAGCAACTCCTCGAGACGGCCGCGCACCTCCTGACGCTGGCGCACGCCGCCGACCGTCAGCCGATCGCACGCGGCGGAGCGCCGCGCGCCGGCGCCGGCGCCGCGCCGCTCATCGGGTCGAGTGCGCTGATGCGTTTGCTGCGCGATCGCATCGAACGCGTGGCCGTCAGCGACTTCACGGTGCTCGTCCAGGGCGAGAGTGGCACCGGCAAGGAACTGGTCGCGCGCCAGATTCACGAGCTGAGTGACCGCAGCCGCGGGCCGTTCGTGGCCGTCAACTGCGCCGCGCTCGTCGAGACCCTGCTCGAGGCCGAGCTGTTCGGCGTCGAGGATCGGACGGCCACCGGCGTGCGGGGCCGCCGCGGCAAGTTCGAGCACGCCGATGGCGGCACCCTCTTCCTGGACGAAGTGGCCGAGCTCTCGATGGCCGCCCAGGCCAAGCTGCTGCGGGCGATTCAGGATCTGGCCGTCGAGCGCGTCGGCGGCCACGCCACCCGACGACTGAACGTGCGCATCGTGGCTGCCACCAACAAGCCGCTGGCGGGTCTGGCCGACCGCGGCGTCTTCCGCTCCGACTTGTACTACCGCCTGAGCGGCCTCGAGGTGGTGGTGCCGCCACTGCGCGTGCGCCGCGACGACATCCTCGAGCTGGCCCACTATTTCCTGGCCTGTCACCAGGCGCGCGGCAAGGTCGTGCTCTCGGCCACCGCCGCCGACGCCATCCAGGCGTATCACTGGCCGGGCAACGTGCGCGAGTTGCAGCGCACCCTGGAAGGGGCCGTGGCCATGTCGCCCTCACGCGTCATCGACCTCGACGACCTGCCGACGGCGCTCCGCGGCTCGTACGCGGAGGTGGTGGTGCCGTCGCTCGAGGCCAACGACAGCCTGCGGGCATGGGCGAGCCGCTATGCCAGGCTGGTGCTCGAGCGCTCCGGGCACAACAAGCGCAAGGCGTGCCGGGCGCTCGGCATCAGCTACCACACCCTGCAGGCGCATCTGCGCTACGGCGAGGAGGCGCCGGCGGGGCGGCAGGTGGAGGACGACGTCGCCTGAGGGGCGGTTCGCCGGGCTCCCGTCCTTGACCGCCGTGGGCCGGCGTAGTACGTTTCTGCGGATCTTGTTCGCCTCCTGGGACCCCGCATGAACGACACGACATCTACGCCTCTCAAGAAGACCGCGCTGCACGCTGCTCACGTCGCGCTCGGGGCGCGCATGGTGCCCTTCGGGGGCTGGGACATGCCGGTCGAGTACTCGGGCATCAGCGCCGAGCACATGGCCGTACGCACCGCGGCCGGCCTCTTCGACGTCTCACACATGGGGCAGATCGAGCTGGCCGGTCCCAACGCCCTGGCCGCCGTGCAGCACATCACGACCAACGACGCCTCCAAGCTGCAGAACGGCCAGGCCCAGTACTCGGCCCTCACCACGCCCGAGGGCACCTTCGTCGACGACGTGCTGGTCTACCGCTTCGCCGAGAAGCACTTCCTGCTCGTCGTCAACGCGTCGAACATCGAGAAGGACCACGCCTGGATCGCGAAGCACGCAGCGGAGGTCGGCGAGGTGGCGATCGTGAATTCCTCCGATCGCTACGCCCTGATCGCCGTGCAGGGACCGAAGGCCGCGGCCATCGTGCAGCGCCTGACGGCGGTCGACCTCTCCGAGATCCGCTACTACTGGTTCGCCCACGGAGAGGTGGCGGGCGTGCGGGCCACCATCTCACGGACCGGCTACTCGGGGGAGGACGGCTTCGAGCTGTTCGTGCCGCCGCAGTTCGCCACCCAGCTGTGGAACGCCCTGCTGGACGCCGGCAAGGCGGACGGCCTGGTGCCGGCCGGACTCGGCGCCCGCGACACGCTCCGCCTCGAGGCGGCGATGCGGCTCTACGGCAACGACATGGACGAGACGTCGACCGTGCTCGAATGCGGCCTCGGCTGGGCCGTGGGCTGGGACAAGACCGAGTACATCGGTCGCGACGTGCTGGTGCGGCAGAAGGCCGAGGGCGTCACGAAGAAGCTGGTCGGCTTCGAGATGCTCGACAAGGCGATCGCGCGGCACGGCCACGCCGTGCACCACGACGGCGCCGCGGTCGGGGTCGTCACGAGCGGCACCCACACCCCGTTCCTGAAGAAGGCCATCGGCATGGCCTACGTGCCCAAGGCGCTCGCTACCACCGGCACCGAGTTCACCATCGACATCCGCGGACGGATGGCGCGCGCCGTCGTCGTCCCGATGCCGTTCTACAAGCGTCCGAAAGCCTAGTGCGAGGAGCCGGTCAATGTATCCGAGCGATCTGAAGTACACGAAGGACCACGAGTGGGTGCGCATCGAAGGCGACCAGGCTACCGTGGGGATCACCAACTTCGCCCAGCAGCAGCTCGGTGACGTCGTCTACGTCGAGTTGCCGGAGGTGGGGGCCGCCCTCACCACCGGCCAGCCGTTCGGCACCATCGAATCGGTGAAGGCGGTCTCGGAACTGTTCGCCCCGCTGACCGGCACGGTGACCGAGGTCAACACGGCCATCAAGGATCGCCCCGACGCCGTCAACAGCGCGCCGCATGACACCTGGATGATCAAGGTGCAGCTGACCAACCCGTCCGAGGCCGACGCCCTGCTCGGATCCGCCGACTACGAAGCCTCGCTCTCGCACTGACCGAGCGCTCTTTTCACGTCTGGTTCCCCTGATGGATACGTTCGTTCGCCGCCATGTCGGCCCTCGTCCGCACGACCTGCCCGAGATGCTCGCCACGATCGGCGCTTCGTCGCTCGATGCGCTCATCGACGAGGCGATTCCGGCGTCGATCCGCCGGCCCCAGCCGGTAGCGCTGCCGCCAGGCGAGAGCGAACATGCCTACCTGACGCGGCTGCGCGGCGTGGCCGCCAAGAACCGGCTGCTGCGCACGTGCATCGGGATGGGCTACTACGACACCATCACGCCGAGCGTGATCCGCCGGTGCCTGTTCGAGAATCCGAGCTGGTACACGCCCTACACGCCCTACCAGGCCGAGATCGCCCAGGGGCGCCTCGAGTCGCTGCTGAACTTCCAGACGGTGGTGTCGGACCTGACGGGCCTGCCGGTGGCCACCGCGTCGCTGCTCGATGAGGGCACCGCCGCCGGCGAGGCGATGACGCTGCTGCACCGCGTGTCGCCGAAGAGGCTGGCGACCGGCGGCATCTTCCTGGCCGCCGACACCGTGTTCCCGCAGACGCTGGCGGTGCTGCAGAGCCGCGCCGAGCCGCTCGGGATCGAGTTGCGCGTCGCTGCCCATCAGCGACATGGCGTTCGACGACCCGAACGTGTTCGGCGTGCTGCTGCAGTATCCAGACGATCGCGGCGCCGTCGTCGATCCCTCGGCGCTCATCACGGCCGCCCACGCCGCCAAGGTGCTGGTGGCGGTGGCCACCGATCTGCTGGCGCTCACCGTGCTCACCCCTCCCGGGGAACTCGGTGCCGACATCGTGCTCGGCAACTCGCAGCGTTTCGGCGTGCCGCTCGGCTACGGTGGTCCGCACGCGGCGTTCTTCGCCACCCGCCAGGAGCACGTCCGACACGCCCCCGGCCGGATCATCGGCGTCTCGGTCGACGCCCAGGGCCAGCGCGCCTACCGGATGGCGCTCCAGACCCGCGAGCAGCACATCCGCCGCGAGAAGGCGACCTCGAACATCTGCACGGCGCAGGCCCTGCTGGCCAACATGGCGGCGATGTACGCGGTGTATCACGGGCCCGACGGCCTGACCGCGATCGCCCGGCGCGTGCACGGCCTGGCGCAGCGCCTGGCGGCCGGCGTCACCGCGCTCGGCGTCGAGCAGACCAACGCGCACTACTTCGACACGCTGCACTTCACGCTGCCGCCGGTCGCGGCCGCCACCGTTCGCAGCGGCTCGGTGGCCGCCGGCTACAACCTGCGCCACCTCGGCGAGACGGGCATCGGCGTGGCGCTCGACGAGACGACCACCGACGAGGACATCGCGGCGCTGCTCGACGTCTTCGCCGCGGCGGTGGGGAAGACGGCCGGCGCGGTGGCCGCGGAGGATGGCGACGCGCTGCCGCCGGCCCTGCGCCGCACGACGCCCTTCCTGACCCACGACGTGTTCCACCGTCATCGCTCCGAGAGCGAGATGATGCGCTATCTCAAGGCGCTCGAACGCAAGGACATCGGTCTCGACATCTCGATGATCCCGCTCGGCTCGTGCACGATGAAGCTGAACGCGGCGAGCGAGATGTATCCGGTGACCTGGGCCGAGTTCTCGCGCCTGCACCCGTTCGTGCCGCTCGATCAGGCCGCCGGCTACGCCGAAGTGTGCCGCGATCTGGAAGCGGCGCTGGCCGAGTTGACCGGCTTCGCGGCCACGTCGCTGCAGCCGAACTCCGGGGCCCAGGGCGAACTGGCCGGACTGCTCGTCATCCGCGCCTGGCATCGCGACCGCGGCGAGAGTCACCGCAACGTGGTGCTGATCCCGGCCTCGGCGCACGGCACCAACCCGGCCAGTGCCGTGATGGCCGGCTACAAGGTGGTGGTCGTCGCCTCCGACGCCAACGGCAACATCGACGTGGCGGACCTGAAGGCGAAGGCCGCGACGCACAGCGCCAACCTGGCGGCGCTGATGGTCACCTATCCCTCGACGCACGGCGTGTTCGAGGACGCCATCCGAGACATCTGCGCGGCGGTGCACGAGCACGGCGGCCAGGTCTACATGGACGGCGCGAACATGAACGCGCAGGTGGGCCTGACCAGCCCGGCCCTCATCGGCGCCGACGTCAACCACATCAACCTGCACAAGACGTTCGCGATTCCCCATGGCGGCGGTGGTCCGGGCATGGGACCGATCTGCGTGGCGGAGCACCTGGCTCCGTATCTGCCGGCGCATCCGCTGGCGGCGACCGGCGGCGACAAGGGCATCCTGCCGGTGTCGGCGGCGCCGTGGGGCAGCGCCAGCATCCTGCTCATCTCCTACGGCTACATCAAGATGCTCGGCGGCGAGGGCGTCACCGAGTCCACGAAGTACGCCATCCTGAACGCCAACTACATCAAGGCCCGCCTGGCCGGCCACTACGACGTGCTCTACGCCCGGGCCAACGGCCGCGTGGCGCACGAGATGATCTTCGACCTGCGTAAGTTCAAGGCGGCTGGCGTGGAAGAGGGCGACGTCGCCAAGCGCCTGATGGACTACGGGTTCCACGCCCCGACCGTCTCGTTCCCGGTGCCCGGCACGATCATGATCGAGCCGACCGAGAGCGAGGACAAGGGCGAGTTGGATCGCTTCTGCGACGCGCTGATTGCCATCCGCGCCGAGATCGAGGACGTGGTGACGGGCAAGGCACACGCCACGGACAACGTGCTCAAGAACGCGCCGCACACCGCGCAGGTCGTCACCGCCGATACGTGGACGCATCCCTACACGCGCGAGCAGGCGGCGTATCCGCTGCCCTACGTGAGGGCGGGGAAGTTCTGGCCGAGCGTGGGCCGCGTCGACAACCCCTACGGCGATCGCAACCTGGTCTGCACCTGTCCGCCGATGGAGGCCTACGCGTAGCGGGGGTGGACCGCCCGACGTCATGGGAGGCTTCCACCGCGTCGGGCCGCTTCGGGTCCTGAACGCCCGGCAGATGCGGGCGGCCGATCGCCGCACCATCGACGAGGTCGGCCTGCCGTCGATCGTGCTGATGGAGAACGCCGGCCGTCAGGTGGTGGCCGCGCTCGAGACGCTGATCGACGAGCTGCCATCGCGCTCGGTGGCGATCCTGTGCGGCACCGGCAACAACGGCGGCGACGGCTTCGTCGTGGCGCGCTCGCTCCAGCAGCGCGGGATGGCGCCGGCCGTCTTCCTCGTCGGCACCGCCGCCGAGGTCCGCGGCGACGCCCGCATCAACCTCGACGTGCTGGGACAGCTCGGCACGCCGGTCGTCGAGATCGCCGACGCCTCGGCCTGGGAGCTGCACGGCTCTGAAGTGACGGGCGCCGACGTCATCGTCGACGCCATCGTCGGCACCGGCCTCAGCCGCGCGCTGGCCGGGCTGCACGAGACGATCGTGGCCGACGTCAACGCGTCGGGCGCCTCGGTCGTGGCCGTCGACCTGCCGTCGGGTCTGTCAGCCGATGCGGCCGAGCCGCTCGGCCCGTCGCTGCACGCGATGATCACGGTCACGCTCGGCGCGCCCAAGGTGCCGCTGGTGCTGCCGCCGGCGGAGCACACCGCCGGCGACGTGGTGATCGCCGACATCGGCATTCCGGAGTTCGTCATCGACGAGCTCGAAGGACCGCGGCTGTTCCTGCTCACGCGCGAGTACGTCCGCACGCTCCTGCCGCCGCGCAGCCCCGATGCCCACAAGGGCGATTTCGGCCGCGTGGTGGTGGTGGCCGGATCGCTCGGCATGACCGGCGCCGCCGCGCTGTCAGCGCGGGCGGCCCTGCGCATGGGCGCCGGTCTGGTCACGGTGGCGACACCCGGATCGGTGCAGCCGGTCGTGGCCGGTCTCGGCAGCGAGTTCATGACGGTGCCGCTGGCCGAAGACGGCGGCTGCGTGTCGGCGGCCGCCGCCGACCGCGTGCTCGAGCTGACGGCTGACGTCGTGGCGGTCGGGCCCGGTCTGGGCAGCGGTCCCGGCGTGAGCGCCTTCGTCCGGGCCCTGCTGGCCCGCTGCGAGGCGCCGCTGATTCTCGACGCCGACGCACTCAACGCCTGTGCCGGCGACCCGGCCATGCTGATCGGCCGCGAGGAGCGGCCGGTCATCATCACGCCGCATCCCGGCGAGATGGCCCGCCTCATCGGCTGCGCCACCGAGGACGTGCAGGCCAACCGCCTCGGGCTCGCCACCGAGTTCGCCGCCCGTCACGGCGTGACCGTCGTGCTCAAGGGCTACCGGACGATCATCGCCAGCCCGCAGGGCGACGTCTTCGTGAACCCGACCGGGACGCCGGGCATGGCCACGGCCGGCAGCGGCGACGTCCTCACCGGGATGATCGCGGCGGCGCTGGCGCAGCTCCTCGATCCGGCCACGGCCTGCCAGCTGGCCGCCTACGTGCACGGCGCCGCGGGAGAACTCGCCGACGCCGACGAGGGCGAGGTATCGATGGTGGCCGGCGACATCGTGAGCCACATCGGCGATGCCGTGCAGGAGCTCGCCGGCCGCGAACCGGCCGAGCCGCGCGGCGAATGAGCGGTCCCGTCACCCACGTCACGGTCGGCGAAGCGGAGACGCGGGCGGTGGCCGCGGCGCTGGCCGCCGGACTCCAGCCCGGCGACCTGATCCTGCTATACGGCGACCTCGGGCGCGGGGAAGACGGTGTTCGTGAAGGGCCTCGCCGAAGGCCTCGGGCTCGACCCCGACGGCGTCAGCAGCCCGACCTTCACGCTCGTCCACGAATACCTGGGCGGACGTCTGCCGCTGCTGCACCTGGACCTGTATCGCCTCGACGGCGACCGACCTCGACGAGGTGGGCCTCGATCCGGACCAGGCGGCCCGCGGTGTCGTGGTGGTGGAGTGGGCCGAGCGCCTGACGCGCCTTCGCCGGCGTCGCTCCTGGTCCGCATCGGCGACCTCGGCGCCGAGGCGCGGGAGATTCGCGTGACCCCGGTCGTCCGCAAAGCCTGAGCCGTTCCTCTCCGGATCACCGGGTGAGAGGGCGCCGCATCCGGCGTCTGGGAGGTCCTGGCGCAGACGCTACGCGTGACCCCGCCGCCGACCGGCAGCGCTCGCGACCATGGTCTTCTGCAGCCTTGCGGTCGATAATCGGGCCGTGCGCTGTGCCATCGCGTTGCTCGCCCTCGCCCTCTCGGTGCCACTGGCGGCACAACCCGATAGACGTGGCCTCTGGGTCGGCGTGTTGACCTACGACGGCGGGGACGAGTCCGTGCGGCGGCCGCGGGCGGCGCTCGGCATTCGTCCGGTGGCCGCTCTCGCCGATGGCGTGTGGTACTTCGACGAGCGAGACCACTCGGAGCCGTGGAGCAGCCTGGAAGTCCCACCGGTGTGGGAACCGGCTGCACGTCCCCTGCCGACACGGTGGCGCGGGTGGTTGGCCGACGGGACGCGCGGTGTGTTCGCGGTCGTCGGCGCGCTGCACCCAGGGGGGCTCTATTCTCGCCCCACCGTCGCCACGACTCTCCGTCCCAGGCTCGTCGGCGACGACGCCTCCCACGACGACATCCTCGGGGTCGCCGTGGCGGGTCGAGCACGGATCGCGCTCTTCGCGGAGCGCCACGCCGACGCGCGCAGGCCAGCATGCCGCGCGGAAGTAGAGACCGAACATTCAGCCGTAAGGCACGCCGACGCGTCGAGGGCGGCGGCACGCACCGTCACGGTCCGTGCTCGACGCCGTCGCCGGGCGGCATCGACGATGCGGGCGCGTCTGCCGCGGCAGTGGGCCGGCGAGCAGCAGGAGGCCGTGGTTCAGGCGGCGCTCGGGGCTCTTGGCCCGGGGCCGGGATCATGCATGCGACATCCCGGTGGCGAGGCGGGGCGGCCACGCGCCGCAGGCGTATCGGGGCCGAGCCCGGGCGACGCTGGGCCCGGCGCTACTCCATGCGGTAGTTCGGCGCTTCCTTGGTGATGGTCACGTCGTGGACGTGGCTTTCGCGGGCGCCGGCCGGCGTGATGCGGACCATGCGTGCGTTGGACTGCAGGTCGGTGATGGTGCCGCACCCGCAGTAGCCCATGCCGGCGCGCAGTCCGCCCACCAGCTGGTGGACGAGTGACGCCAGACTGCCCTTGTGCGGCACGCGGCCCTCGATGCCCTCGGGCACCAGCTTCTCGGACGTCGGGCTGGTCCG
This sequence comes from uncultured Acidobacteriota bacterium, assembly GCA_963807405.1. Classification (GTDB taxonomy): domain Bacteria; phylum Acidobacteriota; class Vicinamibacteria; order Vicinamibacterales; family UBA2999; genus CADEFD01. Next base: position 832,356 of record CAWEBU010000006.1, read on the forward strand.
GCCTTCGAGCTGGAAGTCGTCCTGGAAGTAGCGGTCGCGGCTGCCCTGCCGCATGGCGCCGATCGACCCCATGCCGCGGTACTCCTTGAAGCTGCGGCCCTGGAAGAGAATCAGCTCGCCCGGGCTCTCGTCGGTGCCGGCGAAGAGGTTGCCGATCATCACGGAGCTGGCGCCCACGGTCAGTGCCTTCACGATGTCGCCGGAGTAGCGGACGCCGCCGTCGGCGATGACCGGCACGCCCTGCGGACGGGCCACGTTGGCGCACTCCCAGATCGAGGAGATCATCGGCATGCCGATGCCGGCCACGACGCGCGTCGTGCAGATCGAGCCGGCGCCGATGCCGACCTTGACCGCGTCGACGCCGAGCTTGATGAGCGCCTCGGTGGCGGCGGCGGTGGCGACGTTGCCGGCGATCAGGTCGACCTCCGGGAAGCGGCGGCGCAGCTCCCGCACGATGTCGAGCACGCCCTGGCTGTGCCCGTGCGCCGTGTCGACGATGATGACGTCGACGTGCGCGGCCACCAGCGCCTCGGCCCGCTCGAGCGTGTTCTGCGCGGTGCCGACCGCCGCCGCGCAGCGCAGCCGGCCGAGCGAGTCCTTGCACGCGTTCGGGTACTTGATCGCCTTCTGGATGTCCTTGACGGTGATCAGGCCCTTGAGGCGGAAGGCATGGTCGACGACCAGCAGCTTCTCGACCTTCTTCTTGTGCAGGATCTCGCGCGCCTCGTCGAGCGTCGTGCCGACCGGCACGGTGATCAGGTTGTCGCGCGTCATCACGTCGGCCACCGACTGGTTGACGTTGGTCTCGAAGCGCAGATCGCGGTTGGTGAGGATGCCGACCAGCCGGCCTTCCTTGCTGCCGTCCTCGGTCACCGGCACGCCGGAGATGCGGTAGTGCGCCATCATCTCGAGCGCTTCGTGGATGCGGTGGGTGGGGGAGAGCGTGATCGGATTGACGATCATGCCGCTCTCCGAGCGCTTGACGCGGTCCACCTCGGCTGCCTGGTCCTCGATCGAGAGGTTCTTGTGGATGACGCCGAGGCCGCCCTGCTGGGCCATCGCGATCGCCATCGACGACTCGGTCACGGTGTCCATCGCGGCGCTGAGCAGCGGCACGTCGAGCGGGATGTTGCGAGTGAGCCGCGTCGAGACGTTGACCTGCGCCGGCAGCACGTTGGAGTAGCCCGGCACGAGCAGCACGTCATCGAAGGTCAGGGCCGTCGTCAGCATGGAGTCGAGCGAGGTCGTGGCTGGCGCGGTGGTGGCGGTAGGCAGCGTCATGGGCGGTGGGTCTCTGGACAGATACGCGAAAGGCCGACGCAGGGGTCGGCCTTTGGGAGTCGCGGGGTGAGGGGGAAGAGGCGGTGGTGGTGCACGGCGTCAGTTGGCTCCGTGACACTTCTTGAACTTCTTGCCGCTGCCGCACCAGCAGGGGTCGTTGCGGCCGATCTTGGGCTCGGCGTGCTTCACGGTCGCGATCGGGGCGTCGTCGCCGCCGACGCGGGCCGGCTTGGCCGCGGCCGGCGACGGGAAGCCGCCGCCTGAGGCCGCCGGCGGCGGGAAGCCGGAGGGCGGGGTGTCGGAGGGGCCGCTGTAGGTCAGGGGCGCCGCCTTGCGGGGCGCCGGACGCGCCGGCACGTTGACGACCGCCTGCTCGCCGTCCGGGCCGCCTTCGACCGGTCGCAGCCACCACAGGTAGCGGACCATCTCGGCCTCGATGCGGCTCCGCATGTCCTGGAACAGGGCGTAGCTTTCCTTCTTGTACTCGACCAGCGGATCGCGCTGACCGTAGCTGCGCAGGCTGATGCCGTCCTTGAGGTGATCGAGCGAGTAGAGGTGGTCCTTCCACTGCGAGTCGACGATCTGGAGCATCAGGTCGCGCTCGACGCGCCGCATGATGTCGGGCGGAATCATCGCCTCCTTGACCACGTACTTCTCACGCACGCGGTCGGAGAGCGCCTCGCGGATGTCAGCGGGCCGGCCGTCGAAGGGGACGGCGGCGAAGTCCTGCTCATCGAGGGAGAACAGCTCCGCCATCTCGCGGCGCAGGGCGTCGAGGTCCCACGTGCTGTCGTCGCCTTCCTTGGGGCAGTAGAGCTCGACCTTCTCGTCGACCAGATCGTCGGCCGTGGCCAGCAGGTAGCCGCGCGTGTCGGAGGTTTCGTCCTCGGTGACGCGGACGAGACCCTCGAGCACCTCGCGGCGGAGCGTGTAGACGCTCTCGCGCTGCTTGTTCATGACGTCGTCGTACTCGAGCAGGTGCTTTCTGACGGCGAAGTTCTGCGCCTCGACCTGCTTCTGGGCACGCTCGATGGCGCGGCTGACCATGCCGGCCTCGATCGGGACGCCCTCTTCCATGCCCAGGCGCTGCATCAGGCCGGAGATGCGATCGGAGCCGAAGATGCGCATCAGGTCGTCTTCGAGCGACAGGTAGAAGCGCGAGCTGCCCGGGTCGCCCTGACGGCCGGCGCGGCCGCGCAACTGGTTGTCGATGCGGCGGGACTCGTGCCGCTCGGTGCCCAGGATGTGGAGGCCGCCGAGGGCGATCACGTCGTCGTGCTCGGCCGCGCACTGCGCCTGGAAGTGCGAGTAGATGCGCTCCCAGTCGGCGCGCGCCACGCGGTAGTTGTCGCCGTGCGAGAAATAGACGAACTCGTCGTCGTCGACGAAGCGCTCCAGGCCCTTCTCGAGTTTCTCGGCGACCTCTTCGTGCAGGCACTGCTGGCGCGCCATGTGCTCGGGGCTGCCGCCGAGCAGGATGTCGGTGCCGCGGCCGGCCATGTTGGTGGCGATCGTGACGTTGTGCTTCCGGCCGGCCTGGGCGACGATCTCCGCTTCCTGGGCGTGGTACTTCGCGTTGAGCACCACGTGCTTGATGCCGCGGCGCTTGAGCATCGCCGAGATCTTCTCGGACTTCTCGATGCTGACCGTGCCGACCAGCACCGGTCGGCCCACCTGCTGCTTCTCGATGATGTCGTTGACGATGGCGTCGTACTTCTCGGCCGCCGTCCGGTAGACCAGGTCCGGTTCCTCGAGCCGCCGCAACGGCTTGTTGGTCGGGATCACCATCACGTCGAGCTTGTAGATCTTGTTGAACTCCGGGGCCTCGGTTTCGGCCGTGCCGGTCATGCCGGAGAGCTTGCCGTACTTGCGGAAGTAGTTCTGGAAGGTGATGGTGGCGAGCGTCTGGTTCTCGCGCTCGATCTTCACCCCTTCCTTGGCCTCGACGGCCTGGTGCAGCCCATCGCTCCAGCGGCGGCCGGGCATCAGGCGGCCGGTGAACTCGTCGACGATCACCACCTGACCGTCCTTGATCATGTACTCGACGTCGAGGCGGTAGTGGGTGTGGGCACGCAGGCCCTGCTGCACGTGGTGCAGGAGCGGCATGTTGATCGGGTCGTAGAGGCCGCCCGGCTGCAGGCGGTGGGCGAGCAGCGACTCGGCGTGGGCGATACCGGCCTCGGTGAGCGTGACCGTCTTGCCCTTCTCGTCGACCGTGTAGTCGCCCGACGCCTCCATGCGCTCGCGGTCTTCGGTCTTGACCTGGCCCTGGTGCACCAGACCGCGCACCAGCGAGGGAATGATGCGATCGACTTCGTAGTAGAGGTCGTTCGATTCCTCGGCCGGTCCCGAGATGATGAGCGGCGTCCGCGCTTCGTCGATCAGGATGCTGTCGACTTCGTCGACGATCGCGAAGTTGTGCCCGCGCTGCACCATCCGCGACAGATCGAACTTCATGTTGTCGCGCAGGTAGTCGAAGCCGAACTCGTTGTTGGTGCCGTAGGTGATGTCGCAGCCGTACGCGGCCTGCCGCTGCTCGTCGTTGAGATCGTGCTGGATGACGCCGACGCTCAGGCCGAGGAAGCGGTAGACGCGGCCCATCCACTCGGCGTCGCGGCGAGCGAGGTAGTCGTTGACGGTGACGACGTGCACGCCCTTGCCCGACAGCGCGTTGAGATAGGCCGGCAGCGTCGCCATGAGGGTCTTGCCCTCACCGGTCTTCATCTCGCCGATGCGGCCCTGGTGCAGCACGATGCCGCCGATGAGCTGCACGTCGTAGTGCCGCATGTGCAGCACGCGACGGCCGGCCTCGCGCACGACCGCAAAGGCCTCCGGCAGCAGGTCGTCGAGGGACTCGCCGTTGGCGACGCGGGTGCGGAAGGCGGCGGTGCGCTCACGCAGGGCGTCGTCCGGGACCGCCGTGAGCGCGGACTCGAGCGCGCCGATGCTATCGACGAGCGGCTTCAACCGCTTGAGATCGCGGTCGTTCTGGGTGCCGAAGACCTTGGTGAGTAGATTACCGACCATGCGGGACTGACGCGCGTCAGGAGATTCAAACGATCTTACTGGCGACGCCGGGGAGCGTCAAGGAACGGCGGCCGCCGGCGGCGGCTAGTTGGCGGCCTTCCCGGCGTTCGTCAGCAGGAACTGCAGCGGATTGAGCAGCCGATCGTTGACGCGCACCTCGTAGTGGAGGTGCGGCGCCGTCGCCCGGCCGGTGGCGCCGACCGTGCCGATCATGTCGCCGCGCTTCACCGTGGCGCCGACGGCGACCGTGAAGCGAGCGAGGTGCCCGTAGCGCGACTCGAGGCCGAAGCCGTGGTCGATGCGCACGAGGTTGCCGTAGGCGTTGTAGCTGCTGGCGTGCACGATGGTGCCGTCGGCGGTGGCGTAGACCGGCGTGCCGCGGTCGGCGGAGATGTCGAGGCCAGGATGGAAGTCGGGGCCGCCGGTGAACGGGTCGCGACGAGCGCCCATCGATGACGTCAGCCACCCGGTGGCCGGCCAGATGGAGGGCGTGGCGGCGGCCAGCCGGTTGCGATTCTCGACGCCGGTCTGCACCGACTGCAGACGGCTCTCGAGGCCCTGGAGCAGATCGCGCAGCAGACCGAACGTGTCTTCCGCGGAATTGAGGCTCGGCAGCAGGGCGAGCCCGGCGGCCGCGCTGGTGGTCTCGCCGCCGCCCATGGCGCGCGCCTTGACGATCGCGGGCAGCTTGTCCATGGCCGAACGGAGCGCGGGGTCGAGCGCCGAGCGGCCTCCGAGGTCGTCGAGCGCGGTCTGCAGTCCCTGGATCTGACCGGTCAGGGCTTCGGTCGTCGCGCGGAAGCTCGACAGTTCGAGCGACAGCGTCGCGTGCGACTCGTAGAGGTCAGCGACTTCGGACTTGGCCTTCCACGCCGCGCCCATGCCGATGAGCACGGGCAGCGTGACCACGAGGCCCAGCGCGACGAGCGCCGGGCGCAGGCCCACCGTGAAGCGACGGACCACGCCGGTCTGGCGGTCGGCGAGCAGGATCGTGTAGCGGGTCGATGGCATCCAGTTGGGGTGAAGTAGGTGTGGGCCCACCCGAGGTGGACGCAACCTTCGGAGCATACCATGCGGCCAGACGGGCTCGGTAGTCAGTGGCGAAGATACGGCGAATGGCTCATCTCGCGGCTTCCGGCCCGCCGGCGCGGAACTGCAGCGCTTCGAGAAGGTGGGCAGACGCCACCTCGTGGCTCGCGTCGAGGTCGGCGATCGTCCGCGCGACGCGCAACGTGCGGTGGACGGCGCGGCCGCTGAGGGCCAGCCGTTCGGCCGCCACGGCCAGCTGGCGGGTGGTGGTCCGGTCGAGAGCCGCCACCGTGTCGAGGGCGGCCGGCGGCAGGCGGCTGTTCAGTGCGGTGCCGGTCGACGCGGCGCGGCCGTACTGGCGCAGGCGGGCCGCGGTGACGCGCTGGCGCACGGCGGCCGACGGCTCGACGCCTGGCGCCGGGGCCGTCAGGACGTCGAACGGCACGGGCGCCAGTTCGACGGTCAGGTCCAGGCGGTCGCGTAACGGCCCCGAGACGCGACCGTGGTAGCGCGCGACGGCTTCCGGCGTGCAGCGGCACGTCCGGGTCAGCTGGCCAGCGTAGCCGCACGGACAGGGATTCATGGCGGCGACGAGCGTGAAGGCGGCCGGAAATGCCACGGTGCCGGAGGCGCGCGCCACCCGCACGACGCCCTCTTCGAGCGGTTGCCGCAGGGCCTCGAGCGCGCGGCGCCCGAACTCGGGCAGTTCGTCGAGGAAGAGCACGCCGTGATGCGCGAGCGTGATCTCGCCGGGGCGAGGCACGCTGCCGCCCCCCACCAGGGCGGCCTCCGACGCCGTGTGGTGCGGACTGCGAAAGGGCCGCACTGCCACCAGGCCACCGCCGGCGCCGAGCAGGCCGGCCACCGAGTGGATGGCGGTGACCTCGAGCGCTTCGTCGAAGGTGAGCGCCGGCAGGATGCCCGGCATGCGGCGGGCGAGCAGGGTCTTGCCGGCGCCGGGCGGTCCGACGAGGATCATGTGATGTCCGCCGGCGGCCGCGATCTCGAGCGCGCGCCGCGCCAGCGCCTGCCCGCGCACGTCGACCAGGTCCGGCCCCGCGGCGGCGGTGGCGGCGGCGCGGCCGGTGCGGCGCGGGCGCGCGGCCACGTCTCAGGCGCTTCGCGCAGGCGGGCGACTGCGTCAGCCAGCGTGGCGATCGGCACGACGTGCAGCGCATCGACCACGGCCGCCTCGGCGGCATTGGCCGCCGGCAACAGCAGCGCGCCCACGCCCTGCCGCACGAGGCCGATGGCCACCGGCAGGACGCCACGCGTCGGCAACACCGCGCCATCGAGCGACAGCTCGCCGACGATGGCCACCCGCTCCGGGTCGCAGCGCGGCACGATGCCGGCCGCGGCCAGCACCGCGATGGCAATCGGCAGGTCGAAGGACGCGCCGGCCTTGCGCACGTCGGCCGGAGCCAGATTGACGGTGATGCGGTGGGCGGGGAAGTCGAAGCCGGAATTGCGGATGGCGGCGCGGACGCGGTCGCGGCTCTCGCGCACGCTGGCATCCGGCAAGCCGACCATCGCGAACACCGGCAGGCCGAAGGAGACATCCACTTCGACGGCGACGGGGAACGCGTCGATGCCGCGCAAGGCGGCGCTCTGGATCTGGGCCAGCATCGACGGCCCCAGTTCCAAGGACGATGCCAGTCAGGCAGGTGCGGGAATGTCGCGGCTGTGGCAGCCGGGGCCGCGGGAGGCGGCACCTCGTGCGTACCGGGAGAGCGGCGGGAAGTGGAGAATCCGCTGCGCCGCTACTGCGCGTTGTCGGCGCGCGCGTTGTGAATCTGCAGGCGGTCGCCGATCGACAGGGCCGAGCCCTTGAGGCGGTTCCAGGCGCGCAGGTTCGCGACGCTGACGCCGTAGCGGCGGGCAATCGCCGAGAGCGTATCGCCCTTGCGCACGCGGTAGACCGTGCGGGTCGCGTCGGCTCTGGCGGTGCCACCGGTCGTCACGCGGCCAGCCAGCAGCGCGGCCGCTGGCGCCCGCGGCACGATCAGGCGCTGGCCGGGTTTCACCCGGGCGGTCTTGCCGAGGTAGTTGGCGTCGGCCAGGTCGCCGCGCGACACTCCCAGGCGGCGGGCGATGCTGGCCACGGATTCGCCCTTGCGCACGGCGTAGTACCTGCAGGGCGGCAGAGTCCTCGGGCGCGGTTTCGCTGTAGCCCTGAATCACCGACCGCATCGTGCCGATCGGCACGCGCAGCTGGTATTCGCGCGCCCGCACCGGCGTCGTCCAGCGGCGCAGTTCCGGGTTGAGCGCGCGGACGGCGTCGGCCGACACCCCGGCCCACTCCGCCACCCGCCGCAGATCGACCGGCCGCGACACCGTGAACAGGTCGGTGGCGAACGGCAGGGCGGGGGGAATCGCGAAGTCGTACTGCGCCGGATTGCGGGCGATGATCGTCGCCGCGAGAATCATCGGGACGTAGTCGCGGGTTTCGCGCGGCAGATGCCCCGCCGACGCACTCAACGTCCAGAAATCGTCGATCCCCGACCGCTTCATGGCGCGCTGCACGCGCCCGGGCCCGCCGTTGTAGGAGGCCAGCGCCAGGTGCCAGTCGCCGAACATCTTGTGCAGGGTCTTGAGGTACTTCGCCGCCGCCCGGGTCGCTTTCTCCGGATCCGCCCGCTCGTCGATGTACCAGTCGTGCTGCAGGCCGTTCTCCGTCCCGGTGCCGCGCATGAACTGCCAGACACCCCGGGCATTGGCGCGCGAGACGGCCGTCGGCTTGAAGGCGCTCTCGACGAGGGGCACGAACGCGAGGTCGAGCGGCAGCCCCTCCTCACGGAACACCATCTGGATCATCGGCAGGTAGGCGGCGCCGCGGGTCAGGCCTTCGGTGAGGAAGCCGCGCAAGCGGCCCTGGAACAGCTCGACGAAGCGCAGCACGCGGTCGTTGAGGGGGATCGGGATGTCGTGGACGGTGGCCGCCAGGTCCGCCCGGACGTTGCTGGCCACGGCGTCGGCCGGCAGCGCGTCCGCCTCCGCCTCCGGCAGCGACAGCAGGGTGTCGATCGACGCCGGTTCCGAGCTCGTCTCGGTGAAGCCGTCGCCGCTCGAGAGCGCTTCCAGTTCGATGGCGCTGATGCGATCGGTGAGCGAATCGACCGCCGCCGCCAGCCGCGGATCGGAACGCGCACCGCCGGGCATGAGCAGGAGGGTGTCGAGCGCCCGATCGAACTCGAGCCGGGCGTCTTTGAGGTGTCCGTGCTGGCTGGCCGCCTGGCCGGCGGCGAAGGCCGCTTCAGCGGCGGCGAGGGCGTGCTCGACCGGGTCGACCAGCAGAGCGGTTAGCGGGCTGACGACGGCTGGCGCCTGGACGGGGCCCGTCGCGACCGCGGCCGGCGTGCGGGCCGCACAGGCGGTGGCCCCAACGAGCAAGACGAATAGACCAACGCGACGCATGCCGTCCGGTAAGTTCAGACGCTAACACGGGAGGGGCAGGGGGTCAAACCGTGCCAGCCTGCGCGGACGACGGCGGGGAGGGCGCCCGGACGCGCCCTAACGCGGAGTGCCGTCCATCCACACCAGCGTCTCGGTGCTGATGCCGGCGTCCCTGGCCGCGGGCGTCACGATCGTTCGCGGCCCCACCAGCAGACGTCGCCCGTCACGGGCCGCCCGCCGGACGTCGTCCTCGCAGATGAACTCGGCCGGCGGACCCAGCGGCGTGGTGTCCGGGGTGGGCGGCGCCGGCGGCGGCGCCCCGCGGGCCGCCAGCACGCGCTCGATGCCGGCACGGACCTGGTCGGCGGGCACGGGATCGGTGGCCGGCGGCCGCGGCGCCCGCGGCAGCGGCGGCCGTTCGCCGCTCTCGCCGTGGACCGGCGTTGCGACTGCGGCCTCCGGCTGCCCGGACGCGCGGCGCGTGCCGCGGGGCCGGACCTCGTAGGCCAGCCGCTTGATGTTCAGCAGGTGGCGCGGCGTGATGTTGTCTGACGTGCTGTTGCCGCCGAGACCGCCGCAGCCGAGCGTCATCGCCGGGTCGAGCCCGGTCGTGAGCCCGATCGACCCGTGGGTCGTCGACGTGTTGACGCAGATGCGGAAGGCCGGCTTGTGGAGCCCGAACTCGAGGATGACCTGCTCGTTGCGGGAGTGGATCGACATCGTGTGGCCGAGCCCGCCGTACTGCAGGATCTGCCGCGACCGCTCGCAGCCCTCGCGCCAGTCGGCCACTTCGTAATACGAGAGCACCGGACACAGCTTCTCGATCGAGAGGGGATGATCGCGGCCGACGCCGGCGAGCGGCACGATGAGCGCGCGGGTGGCCGGGGGGACGGTCACCCCAATGGACGCGGCGATGTGGAGGGCCGACTTGCCGACCAGTGCCGGGTGCGGCAGGCGTTGTGGCGTGACGAGGGCGGCCGCCAGACGGGCCGATTCCGGCGCCGTCAGGAAGTGACCGCCGCCGGCTTCGAGGGCCGCCTTCAACGCCGGCGCGACAGCGCGGTCGACGACGATTGAGTTCGGCGACGAGCAGAGCACGCCGTTGTCGAAGGCCTTGCCGGCCAGGATGTCATCGGCGGCCTTGGCGACATCGGCCGACGCCTCCACGTAGCACGGCGCGTTGCCGGGGCCGACGCCGTAGGCCGGCTTGCCGGCCGAGTAGGCCGAGCGCACGAGCCCGAGCCCGCCGGTGGCGAGAATGACGGCCACGTCGCGCGAGCGCATCAGCTCCTGCGTGCCGTGCAGCGTCACGGTCGTCAGCCAGCCGATGGCGCCGGCCGGCAATCCGGCTTCCCGCGCCGCGTCGTTCATCAGCGTGGCGGTGCGCGTGATGGCACGCGCCGCCGACGGGTGGGGGCTCAGCACCACCCCGCAGCGGGCCTTGATGCTGATGAGCAGCTTGTAGATGGCGGTCGAGGTCGGGTTGGTCGACGGGATGACCGCCGCCACGACGCCAAAGGGTTCGGCGATCTCGACGATGCGGCGGTCGTCGTGCCGGGCCACCACGCCGACCGTCTTCATCGGCCGGATGAAGGCATGCACGTCGCGGGCGGCGAAGAGGTTCTTCTCGACCTTGTCGGCGACCACCCCGAACCCGGTCTCCTCGACGGCCAGACGGGCCAGGGGCTCGGCGTGCGCCTCGGCCGCCGCCGCCATCCGCGCCACGATGGCGTCAATCGCCTCCTGCGGGAACTCGGCCAGCAGACGCTGGGCAGCGCGCGCGGTCCGGGCCAGCGCCCGCGCTTCGGCCGCCGACGCCAGGTCGCGGTCGGTGGGTGGGGGGCTGGCGGGCGCTGTCGCGCCGGGGGCGGAGCTCGCCACGGGCGGCTATCCCTTCGGAAGAATGCGCTCGACGTCGGCGTGGGGGCGCGGGATGACGTGCACCGACACCAGTTCGCCGACCCGGCGGGCGGCGGCGGCGCCGGCATCCGTCGCCGCCTTCACGGCTCCGACATCGCCGCGCACCATCACGGTGACGTAGGCGGCGCCGATGTACTCGGTGCCGACGAGCACGACATTGGCGGTCTTGACCATGGCATCGGCCGCTTCCACCGAGCCGATGAAGCCGCGCGTTTCCACCATGCCCAGGGCGTCGTGTGCTGTGTCCATGTGCCTGTTCTGGCGGCGAGCGGCCTGCCGCGCCGCACTGTAGCACAGTCACCCGAGGCGCTGTGGCGCCGCCCCTCTGGAGGCGCTATCATGTTGGTTCACAAGGCTATGTACAACTTCATCCTCACTCGCTCCCGCCTCGCCGTCGTGCTCGTGGCCGGGCTGGCGGCCGCCGGGTGCGGCGGCCAGCAGGACACCGCGCCCTCCCAGGGGACCATCGCCGTCGAGCTGTCGCGCTCCCGGGTCGCCCTCGGCAGCCCGGTCGATGTCACCTACCGGTTCACCCTGGCGGCCGACGCCCCGCCGCTCGGCGCCCGCAAGGCCTTCGTCCACTTCCTGGACGCCGACGGCGAGCAGATGTGGACCGACGATCACGAGCCGCCGGTCGCGACCGGCGGCTGGAAGCCGGGCCAGACCGTGGAGTACACGCGGACGGTGTTCGCTCCCGTCTATCCCTACGTCGGGCCCGCCCGCATCGTCGCCGGTCTCTACGACAGCGCGTCGGGTGAGCGCGCCCGGCTCACCGGCACCGACGCCGGCGGCCGCGCCTACGAGGTGGCGCAGTTCGAACTCCTGCCACAGACCGAGAACGTCTTCCTGATCTTCAAGGACGGCTGGCACGCCGTGGAGTCTGCGGCCGATAACTCGATGGTGGAATGGCAATGGACCAAGAAGGACGCCACCCTGGCGTTCCGCAATCCGCGCCGTGATTCGACGCTCTACTTCCAGGCCGACAACCCCGGGCAGGCGTCCACCGCGGCCACCCAGGTCGAGATCCGGCTCGGCGATCAGGTGCTCGAGACGGTGAAGCTGGCGGCCGGTGACGCGCCGGTGCACAAGATTGCCCTGCCGGCGGCGGTGCTCGGCAGCGCCGACATGGTGGAGCTGAAGCTGGTCGTCGACCAGACGTTCGTCCCGGCCCTCGAAGCGGGGGCCGCGTCCAACGATCCACGCGAGCTCGGCGCCCGCGTGTTTCACGCGTTCGTGCAGCCGCAGGGGTCGTAACGGCACGACGACATGGAATTTCGCTGCAGGCTCGGCACCGCGGCAGGACAGGTCATCGAGGGCGTGTACATCGCCCCGGATGAGGCCTCGCTGCGCCGCGAGCTGGAAGACAAGGGCCTGCACGTCCTGTCGCTGTCGGCGCGCGGCGGCGTCAAGGGGATCTCGATTGGCCGCCGCAAGATCCGCCGAGACGAGTTCCTGATCTTCAACCAGGAACTGGCCACCCTGCTCAAGGCCGGCATGCCGCTCGTGCAGTCGCTCGACATCCTGCGGCAGCGGCTGAACAACCCGGTCTTCAAGGCGGTGCTCGACGATGTCTACGAGAAGGTCCGGGGCGGCACCGCGCTGTCGGATGCCTTCACCGCGCATGCGGATCTCTTTCCCGGTGTCTACACGGCGTCGCTCGTCGCCGGCGAGCGCAGCGGCTCGCTCGACACCGTCCTGCGGCGGTTCGTGACCTATTCCAAGGTCATCGACACCGTGCGCAAGAAGACTCTCTCGGCGATGCTCTACCCGGCCATCCTGACCGCGCTCGCGGTCGTGCTCGTCGGCATCATCGTGGTCAAGGTGGTGCCGGCCTTCTCCGGTTTCTACGAGAGCTTCGATCAGGAGCTGCCGCTCATCACCCGCATCATCGTGGCGATCTCCGATGTCGTGCGCGCCAACCTGCTCCTGCTCACCGTCCTCACGGTGGCCGGGGGCGTCGCCTTCGCGACGTGGGTCAAGCGTCCCGGGCAGCGGGCCCGCTTCGACCGCCTGCTGCTGCACCTGCCGGTCGTCGGCGCCATCGCCCACAAGTTCGCCACCTCGCAGATCGCACGCACGCTGGCGGCGCTCGTCGGCGGCGGCATTCCGCTCGTCAACGCGCTCGACACCGCCGCCACCTCGACCGGCAACCACTACCTGGGCAACGAACTGCGGGTGGTGGCCGGGAGGGTGCGGGAGGGGCGCGGCTTCGCCGCCACCCTGCTCGAGCGCCGGGTCATGCCCGACGTGGCGATCAAGATGATCGAGGTGGGCGAGTCGACCGGCGCGCTGCAGGAGATGCTCACCTCGCTGGCCGATTTCTACGACGAGGACGTCGAGACGGAGGTCGGCCGCTTCGTCACTTTGGTCGAGCCGGTGATGCTCGTCTTCATGGGCGTCGTGATCGCCGGCGTCGTGCTGGCGCTCTACATGCCGCTCTTCCAGTTGTCGACCGTGGTCGGTCGCTAGGATTCCGCACCCGATGGCCATTGCCGAGCCCGACGACGCATTCGAGACCGAGGTCGTGCACGACTTCGTGCCGGTGACCGCGCCCGACGCCGGCGCGGCCGAGGAGATGGCGGCCCGCCGCCTGGCGGAACGCTACCGGCTCGAGTTCCTCGACATGGGCCTGTTCCGGATCGACCAGGAACTCTTCCGCGGCATCCCGGCCGAGCTGATGCTGCGCTACGGGTTCGTGCCGTTCCGGCGCGACGGCCGCACGCTCATCGTGGTCGTCTCCGACCCGACCGACCTGCAGATGATCGACGAGCTGGCGGTGCTGCTCGGCACGCCGGTGCGCGTGATGGTCGGCGCGCGGTCGGCCATCGAGAGCATCCTCAAGAAGAGTGAGAACTCCCAGCGCGTGCTCGACGACGCCACCGAGGACTTCATCCAGGTCCTGAAGGACGAGGACTCGAGCGAAGACCTGACGGTCGAGCGGCTGACGAGCGACCACAGCCCGATCATCCGCATGGTCGATGCCATGGTGTTCACGGCCATCCAGCGGCGGGCCAGCGACATCCACATCGAGACGCAGGACGATGCGGTGGTCGTCAAGTACCGCATCGACGGCGTGCTGCAGCCGGCCAGCCGCCCGATCGCCAAGGCCTCGCACAGCGCCATCATCTCGCGCATCAAGGTCATGGCCGAGCTCGACATCGCCGAGAAGCGGGTGCCGCAGGACGGCCGCTTCCGCCTGCGCGTGCGCGGCAAGACGATCGACTTCCGCGTCTCGATCATGCCGAGCGCGCACGGCGAGGACGCGGTCATCCGCATCCTCGACAAGCAGTCGATCAGCGAGCAGTTCACCGAGTTGAAGCTCGACATCCTCGGCTTCCCGGAGGTCGAGCTGCGCCGCTTCCGCAAGTACATCCGTGAGCCCTACGGCATGGTCCTCGTGACCGGCCCCACCGGCTCGGGCAAGACCACCACGCTCTACGGAGCACTCGCCGAGATCAAGTCCGTCGAGGACAAGATCATCACCATCGAGGACCCGGTCGAGTACCAGCTGCGCGGCATCACGCAGATTCCCATCAACGAGAAGAAGGGCCTGACCTTCGCGCGCGGCCTGCGCTCGATCCTCCGCCACGACCCCGACAAGATCATGGTCGGCGAGATCCGCGACTCCGAGACCGCCCAGATCGCCATCCAGTCGGCGCTCACCGGCCACCTCGTGTTCACGACCGTCCATGCCAACAACGTCTTCGACGTGCTCGGCCGCTTCCTCAACATGGGCGTCGAGCCCTATCAGTTCATCTCGGCCCTCAACTGCGTGATGGCGCAGCGTCTCGTGCGCAAGATCTGCGAGAAGTGCAAGCAGCCGGTGCGGCTGACGCGTGAACAGCTGGTCGAGTCGGCCATGGACCCGCTGCTTGCCGACTCCCACACCTTCGCCGAGGGCGCCGGCTGCGTCGAATGCGGCGGCACCGGCTTCAAGGGCCGCATGGCGATCTGCGAACTGCTCGACCTCACCGATCACGTGCGCGAGCTCATCCTCGAGCGGCGCCCGATCTCGGAAGTCAAGCGGGCCGCCAAGGAGCAGGGCATGCGCTTCCTGCGCGAATCGGCGGTCGAACGGGTGATGCTCGGACTCACGACGCTGCGTGAGATCAACAAGGTGACATTCGTCGAATGACGCTGCCGGCGTTCCTTCAGCAGGCTCCACCCACGGTCGCCGTCGACCTCGCGCCCGAGCGCGTCGCCGTCGTGCGCGTCGAGCGGCGCGGCGTCACGACGTCGATTACCGCGCACGGCGTCGAGCCGCTGCCGCCGGGGCTGGTCACCGGCGGGCTGTCGGCGCCGAACATGGCGGATGTGCCGGCCGTGGCGGCCGCCATCGGGCGGGCCCTGGTCAGCGCCGGCGCCCGCACCACGCGCGTGTCGCTGGTCGTGCCCGACTCGATCGCCCGTGTCAGTCTCGTGCGCTTCGAAACGCTGCCGGCCAGGGCCGGCGACCTCGACGAGCTGATCCGCTGGCAGGTCAAGAAGACCACGCCGTTCCCGCTGGACGAGGCCGTCATCGGCTACACGCCGGGCGCCTCGGCGCCGGGGAGCCACGAGTTCGTGGTGACGGTCGCGCGGCGCGACGTCGTGCGCCAGTACGAGGAAGCGTGCGATCTGGCTGGCGTGCACGCCGGCATCGTCGATCTGGCGACCTTCAACATCGTGAACGCCGTGCTGGCGTCCTCGGGTCCGGTGGCCGGCGACTGGCTGCTGGTGCACGCCGCCCCGACGTATGTCAGCCTGGCCGTGCTGCGCGACGGTCACCTCATCTTCTACCGCACCCGCGGCGACGAGGCCGAGGGCTCGGTCGCCGACCTCGTGCACCAGACGGCGATGTACTACGAGGACCGGCTGGGCGGGCAGCGCTTCGGCCGGGCACTGCTGGCCGGCGGCGCCACGGTCTCGACGGCCGACACGCTCCGCCGCGAACTCTCGGACCGGCTCGGCCTCGACGTGACCGCCGTCGATCCGTTCCAGACGGCGGCGCCCGGCGCGCGCCTGGGCGCCTCGCCGTCGCTGGCCGACGCGCTGGCGCCGGCAATCGGCATCCTGCTGCGCGAGAGGGCGGCGTCATGATGCTCAGCGGCAATCTCGCCACCCGGCCGTTCTACAACGAGCGCCTGGTGCGCGGCGCCCTGGTGGTGGCGCTGGCGGCGGCGGTGGCGTGGGCGGCGGTGACCGTGGCGACGCTCGTCAGCCTGTCGCAGCAGAGCGCGATGCTGAGCGAGCGCGTGCGCAGCGAGGGCATGAACGCCGCCGGCAGCCGCACCGAGGCCGACACGGTCCGCCGCGGCGTCGATGTCGCCGAGCTGAAGACGGTGGCGGGTGCGGCCCTCGAAGCCAATGCGCTCATCAGCCGGCGCACGTTCTCGTGGACCGGGCTCTTCAATCGCCTCGAGACGACGCTGCCGCCCGACGTGCGGCTGGTCCAGGTGCAGCCGCAGACCAACGCGGAAGGACAGCTCATCCTCTCGCTGACCGTCGTCTCGCGCAAGATCGAGGATCTCGACGACTTCATCATCGGCCTCGAGGCCACGGGCGCGTTCAGCGGCGTGCTGTCCCGATCCGACGAAGCGCTGGAGGACGGCACCATCGTGTCGACGCTCCAGGGCTACTACGTCGACGCGGCCAA
Organism: uncultured Acidobacteriota bacterium; assembly: GCA_963807405.1. GTDB lineage: Bacteria > Acidobacteriota > Vicinamibacteria > Vicinamibacterales > UBA2999 > CADEFD01. The sequence continues at coordinate 848,641 of CAWEBU010000006.1, forward strand.
GCCGCCGACGCCGTCGTCTGAACCTGCTGACGCGTCTACTGCTCCCCCGCGGACGCCGGAGGCCACCCGATGAGTGTCAGTCGCGGAGTGTTGCTGCGCCGCGTGCTGCGCGAGCACCGCGCCTGGATCTGGCCGCTCGCCGTGCTGCTCGGCCTGAACACCCTGGCCATGCTGCTCGGCATCCTGCCGATGTCGCGGGCGGTCGCGTCGTCGGAGACGCGGGCCGTGGCGGCCTCGGCCGATGCCGCCGACGCGGCTACCGAGCTGGCGGCGGCCAAGGCCGCGCGAGCGGGCCGCGACAACGCGACCCGTGAGCTGGCCATTTTCCATTCGGAGGTGCTGCCGGCCGGCGTCGCTGACGCCCGGCGGCTGCTGCAGCTCCGGATCGCGCAGCTCGCCCGTGAACACGACGTCACCTTTGCCCGCAGCATCGCCACGCCCGAGGCGATTCGCGGCAGCCAGCTGGCGCGACTCCAGGCCAGCATCGAGCTGGTCGGCCGGTATCGCGACGTGCGGCAGTTCCTCTACGAGCTGGAGACGGCCACCGACTTCGTGATCGTCGATTCGATCGTGCTGGCGGAGGGCGAGGACACCAACGCCCCCCTGAACCTCACGCTCGGTCATCTCGACCTACTTCAAGGCGGCGCCTGATGTCCCCTGAACGTCAGCGGCAGGTGCTCTTCGCGCTGCTGGCGGTGCTGGCGGCCGTGGGGGCGTGGCGCTACTTCGGGGACGCCACGGCGGCGGCGCCGCCGGCCACCGTCGCGGCGCGCCGCGCGGCCGCGGCAACCGCGCTTCCGCCGCCAGTGGACGTCGCCCTCGACGCCCTCGAGGGGGGGCGGACCGGCCCCGACGACGGCGGCCGCAACCCCTTCGTGTTCGGCGTGCGCCGGGCGGCGCTCGTCGACGACGGAGGCCGGCGTCCGGTCAGGCCGGCTGCGGAGGCCCCGGACGCCATGCCGGCGCTGGTGCCGCCAGGACCGCCGCCGCTGCCGCCCATTCCGTTCAAGTTCATCGGCCTGGTGGAGGAGGCGTCTGGCAGCCGGCGGATCGCGGTGCTGAGCGATTCCAAGGGCCTGGTGGTCCATGGCGCCGAAGGGACTATCATCGACGGGCGGTTCCGGATTCTGTCGATCGGCACCGATTCCATCGACATCGCCTACGCCGACGGGCGTGGCCGCCAGACATTGCGGCTGAGTGGGCAGTAGCAGGACAACGGGAGAACGAGTGGCGAGATCAGGGATGCTGAAGGCTGTCGCCGTCGTGCTGGCCCTCGTGGTCGTGGCGGGATGCGGCGCGAGCCGATCCTACCGGCGCGGGCAGCAGGCGTCCAACGCCCAGCAGTTCGACGAGGCGGTCGAGTACTACCGGCAGGCGCTCCAGTCTGCCCCCGACAAGCCCGAGTACAAGATTGCCCTCGAGCGGGCGATGCAGGTGGCCGCGACCTTCCACGTCCAGCGTGGCCGCGCTTTCGAAGCCGAAGGCCGGCCCGACGAGGCGCTGCGGGAGTACCGCCAGGCGGCCGAGTACGACCCGTCGAACCGCTCGGTGGCGGCCCGTGCCGGCGAGCTGGATCGCGAGCTGCGCGAACGGCTCGAGGCCAGCCGGCCGCGTCCGGCCATCGAGGCCCTGCGCGAGCAGGCGCGACGCAACTCGGCTGAGCCGGTGCTCAACCCGACCTCGAGCGAGCCGCTCAACCTGCGCTTCTCCAACACCAGCCTGCGCGATCTGCTGAACTTCATCGGCAGCTCGACCGGCATCAACGTCACCTACGACCGCGACTTCCAGGACCGCAGCGTGACAGTGCAGCTCGAGGGCGTGACCCTCAACGAAGCGCTGCAGCAGGTGATGCTGTCGAACCAGATCTTCTACAAGGTGCTCAACGAGCGCACCATCATCATCGCCACCGACAACACCGCCAAGCGCCAGCAGTACGAAGAACAGGTCATCAAGACGTTCTTCGTCTCGCACGCCGATGCGGTGGAGCTGGCGCAGCTCGTCAACACGGTCATCCTGGCGCCACAGATGGCGATTCAGCCGCGCATCGCCCCCAACAAGACCGCCAATACGCTCACCGTGCGGGCGGCCGCGCCGGTGATGGAGATCATCGAGCAGGTCATCAAGATCAACGACCGGCCGCGCGCCGAGGTGATCGTCGACGTGCAGATCCTCGAGGTGAGCCGCGAGCGCGCCAAGCGTTTCGGCCTGAACCTGACCGACTACGCGCTCGGCGGCATCTTCTCCCCCGAGCAGTCTCCGAGCGGCGGTTCGACCACCGGCGGCACCACGACGACGGCCGGGACCGCGACGGCGCCCTCGAGTGTGGGCTCGCCACCGGTCTTCAACGCCAACACCATCTCGACCGGCGTGAGCGCGGCCGACTTCTACCTGGCCGTGCCGGCCGCCATCGTCCGCTTCCTCGAGAGCGACTCGCAGACCAAGACGGTCGCCAAGCCGCAGCTGCGCGGCACGGAGGGGCAGAAGATCACGCTCAACCTCGGCGAAGAAGTGCCGGTGCCGAGCACCACCTTCACGCCGCTGGCCCAGGGTGGTGCCAATGCCAATCCGCTCACGTCGTTCACCTACCGGCCGATCGGCGTCATCGTCGAGATGACGGCGCGTGTGACCTACGAAGGCGACATCGTGATGGACCTGGTGCTCGAGAACAGCGCCCGCGGCCAGGACTCGACGATTGCCGGACAGTCGCTGCCGGCGTTTGCCTCGCGCAAGGTGACGACCCGCTTGCGCCTGCGCGACGGGGAATCGAACCTGCTGGCGGGGCTGCTGCGTGAAGACGAGCGGCGCTCGCTGCGCGGGTTCCCGGGCATCATGCGCCTGCCGCTGCTGCAGCAGCTGTTCGCCGACAACGACACCAACATCCGCCAGACCGACATCGTGATGCTGCTCACGCCGCGCATCGTGCGGTCGCACCAGCTCACGTCGGCCGACCTCAGCCCCATCTACATCGGCACCCAGGCCAACATGGCCGTGGGCGGTCCGCCGCCGGTCTTCGGCGGCGGCGATGCGGCGCCGCCGGCCGCGGCGCAGCCACCGCAGGGCCAGGCACCCGCCGCCGTCACGCCGCCGGCCGCCGGCCAGCAGATCATTCCCCCGGGGAGTTCGCCGACGCCCGGCTTCACCGCCGCGCCGCCGCCCCCCGCCGAGCCGGCACCGACCAATCCCTTCGGCCTGCCGCCCGCCGATCCCGCGGCCCCCGCGGAGCCGCCGCCGCCGCCGCAGACCGGCGCGCAGCCGGCGCCCGTCAATCCGTTCGCGCCGCCGGCCTCGCAGGCGCCGGCGGTGGTGCTCGTCAGCCCGCCCGGCACCGAGTTCCGTGTCGGCGGTGGGCCGTACCTGGTGCCGATTTCGGTGTCCAACGCGTCGCGGCTGTCGACGGTCTCGATTTCGCTCTCTTACAATCCGGCGGTGCTGCGCGTGCGCACCGTGCAGGAGGGCAGCCTCATGCAGCAGGGCGGCATGCAAGCCGCCTTCACGCAGAAGATCGACGAAGCCGCCGGGCGCGTCGACATCGCCATCGTGCGGCCAGGCGACGTGCTTGGCGCCTCGGGCACCGGTGTCATCGGCGCCGTGCTCATCGAAGCGATCGCGCCCGGCACCTCGCCGCTCGCGCTGTCCGGTGTCGGCTCGCTCGCCGGTGGCGGCGGCGCGGCACCGTTCCAGTTCCAGCCGGTGACGGTGACGGTCAAGTAGAGAGGACGAGACGTGGGCACCTGGATTCGGCGCGCCGAGCGCGGCTACAGTTTTCTCGAGCTGCTCATCGTCACGACGATCCTGCTGATCCTCGCGGCGGGGATTCAGCCGCTGGCGCGCGTCACCATCCAGCGCCAGAAGGAAAGCGAGCTGCGTCACAACCTGCGCAACATCCGCGAAGCCATCGACGCCTACTACGATCTGGTGGCGACCGGGCGGGTGCCGTCGACCGAGCTCAAGCCCGGCAACGAAGGCTATCCCCCTGATCTGGAGACGCTGGTCGAGGGCGTGCCGCTCGCTGGCGATGCCACCGGGCGCAAGGTCAAGCTGCTGCGGCGCATCCCGACCGATCCGATGACCGGTGAGGCCGAGTGGGCGCTCCGTTCGTATCAGGACAAGCCCGACGCGACGCGCTGGGGCGGGCAGAACGTCTACGACATCCGCTCGACGAGCGGCGGCACGGCCCTCGACGGCACCAAGTATGGTGACTGGTAGGGCCCGAGGACCGCGATGAGACTGATACGCAGACGGCCGACGCTGGCCGACGGCTTCACGCTGATCGAGCTGCTCATCGTGATGGCGCTCGTCGTCGTGCTGTCGTCGGTGGCGCTGGTCGGCTACCAGAACAGCATCGTGCGGACGCGCGAGGCGGTGCTGATGGACGACCTCTACAAGCTGCGCGAGGCGATCGACCAGTACTACGCCGACAAGCAGAAGTGGCCGGCGACGCTGGAGGACCTCGTCACCGACGGCTACGTGCGCAAGATCCCCGATGACCCGATGACCAATTCGGCCGACACCTGGCAGACGGTGCCGGCGGAAGCGGATCCGGCCAATCCGACGGCCGAAGGCGGGATCTTCGACGTCAAGAGCGGATCCGAGAAGACCGCGCTCGACGGCCGGCCGTACGCGGAGTGGTGAACGCGCGTCGCTGAGCGACACGCGGGCGACGAGCCGGCGACCGCAGTCGCGACGTGCGTCGAGCCCGGCCGTCAGATGACGCGAATCGTCAGCTCCGTGAAGCCTTCTTGCCCGGTCGTCGTCACGACTCTCAGGCGCACGACGAAGGTGCCCGTCGACGTGTAGCGGTGCGAGGTCTGGGGCCCGGTCGTCGTCGTGCCCGTGCCGTCGCCGAAGTCCCACTCGTAGGTGCGGACCGTGCCAGACACCGTGCCGGTGATGCTGGCACTGAAGGTCACGAGTCCTGAGAGATTCGAAAGCACCTGCAGCTGGACGCCGACGGTGCTGCGTTCGAACACGTTGACGACGATCGACGACGTCCCCGTGAAGTCGAAGCCGTCGGTGGCGGTCGCGGTCACGGTATAGCTGCCGGCGCGATTGTAGGTGTGGGTGATGGTGGTGGCGGCCGGCACGGCGCCGAGCGTCGTGCCGGTCCCGTCGCCGAAGTCGATCCGCACCGAGCGGATGCCGGCGTTGGCCGACGGCGTCAGCGTGAAGATGGTCGGCAGCCCGACCTCGGAGGTGTTGGCGGCGCCGCCGACCGGGCTGGTGGCGGTCAGGGCCACCACCGGCAGGTCGCGGGCCGTGACGGTCACCCGCGCCGTGAGCGCCGTGGCGGCGCCGCCGACCGTCGCCGTCACCTCGGCATTGGTACTGGTCGTGAGCTGGGTCCGCGCCTCGCCGGCGTCGTTCGTGAGCACCGAACTCTGGGACAGCTGGCCGGTCGTGGTGGAGAAGCCCACCGGCACGCCGCGCAGCGGGTTGCCGCCCCGGTCGATCACGGCGGCGACCACACCCGTGGTGCCGCCAGTGCTCGGGACGAACGCTGAGTCCGCGCGGACGGTGACGACGCCGGCGGCAGCGGCGCCGACCAGGATCTCGAGGTCTTCGGACTTGTTGCCGCCGGAGAAGGCGCCGATCTTGGCGGCGCCCGATTGCGATCCGGCCACGAAGCGCACGGTCACCTGGCCGTTCTGCGTTCGCGCCTCCCGCGGCTCGACGGTGCCGAGCGAGGAGGTGAAGGTCACCACGGTGCCGTTCTGCACGGCGGTGCCCGCGGACTCGATGACGACCGCGGTGATCTCGGTGCTGCCGGCCACCGGCAGCACACCAAGCCCGCTGGTGAGCCGGATCGTCGTATTGGTGGGCGCCAGCAGCGGCACCTTGTCGCAGGCTGAGACGGCCAGCGCCGCCAGAAGCGTGCACAGCAACGTGGTGCGAGTGGTGAGTGACATGTGGCGGGTCGCTAACGATAATAGTTACGTGCAGTTACCGGGTCAAGGCAGGTGCCGTCGTCCGGAGGCCCAGCGCGGCTATGCCATGGTCGCGCTGCTGGTCGGGTTGAGCGTCATGGCCATCCTGATGAGCGTGGCGCTGCCGGTGTGGAACAAGCAGGCCCAGCGGGAGCGTGAAGAGGAATACCTGTTCCGCGCCCACGAGTACGCCCGCGGGATTCTCAAGTTCCAGCAGAAGGCAGGCCCCGGCACGCTGCCGCCGACCCTCGATCTGCTGGTCGAGCAGCGCTTCGTGCGGCGCAAGTACAAGGACCCTCTGAGCGGACAGGATTTCCAGCCTGTCTATCAGACGGCGGCCCCCATCCCGCAGCCGGGCGGCGGCTCTGTCGGCGCCGGAACCACGCCCGGGCAGGTGGGCATGGGCGCCACGCCCCCGGCCTCAGGCTTCGGGAGCACTTCCACGCAGCAGACCGGCGGCACGCCCACCACGGGCCAGACGGCCGCCATGCCCGGGGCGCCGATCATCGGCGTCGTCTCGAAGAGCAAGGCCACCAGCATCAAGATCTTCAACGGCCGCACGCGCTACGACCAGTGGGCCGTCACCTACCAGGACGTGAAGCCCGGCAAGGGGCTGCCGCCCGACATCCTGCAGGCGTTGAACCAGGCCATTCAGCAGGGGCAGGCGGGGCAGCCGCAGCCGGGCGGGGGATTCGGCACGCCCGTCGGCGGCCAGGGTGGTCAGGGCGGCCAGAATCCGTTCGGTCAGCCCGGAGCCGGCAATCCCTTCGGGCAGCCTGCGCCGGGTGGCGGCAATCCGTTCGGCCAGCCGCCGCCGCCACAGGGCGCCAACCCTTTCGGTCAAGCGCCGCCCGGCGGCAGCCCGTTCGGGGCTCCGGGCACCAATCCCTTCCAGTCCGGCGGCGGAGTGTTCACGCCGGCCTATCCGCCGCCGCCCGGCCAGACCGGCACGTCGCCCTTCGGCGCGCCGCCGCCGCCGAAGCGGCAGCAGGACTAGCGGCCGCCGTCCCAGCTCTCGACGACTGCGTCGTGGAGCGCGATGCGAAGGCGCCGGATGCCCTCGGTGTCGTCTGATGCATGCACGCGATTGGTGAGACAGACCACGTAGAGATCGCACGCCGGATCGATCCACAACGATGTACCGGTGAAGCCGGTGTGTCCGAAGGCGCGCGCCGACATGCGGGTGCCGCACGACGAGGTCGGCAGCATCGTGTCCCAGCCGAGAGCGCGCGAACTGCCGGGGACGGTGCCGCGGGCGATCGCTCTGGCAGCGAGTGCCGCGGGAATCCCGCCGGACGCCGGCACCGCACCGCTTGCCAGGGCCATCCACCAGCGCGCGAACGTGCCGACCGCGTCGGCGGTGCCGAACAGACCCGCGTGCCCGGCCGCACCGCCGAGCGCGGCGGCGTTGCTGTCGTGGACGTGACCCGCCATGACGCGCCCGCGCCACGGATCGACGCCGGTCGGTGCGACGCGTGACCGCCACGCGGGCGGTACGCCGAAGCCGATCTCCGCGCCGGGCAGCGCGTCGTCCACGAACCGATCGAACTGCGCCGCGAGCGGCATGCCGACGGCTGATTCAAGCAGCAGCCCGAGCACGATGAAGCCGATGTCGGTGTAGATGTGGGTCGTCCGCGCGGCGTAGGCGGGAGCGGTGTCGGTGATCCGCGCGAGATAGCCGGCCGCGCCGGCCACCGCGCGGTAGTACGGGCGATGGGCGGGGAAGCCGGCCGCATGTTCGAGCAGATCCTGCACCGTGATGGCGCCGCAAGCGGCCAGGCTCGGCAGGCGCGCGTCGACACGGGTCGCCAGCGGCAGCGTCCCCGCGCCCTCGGCGCGCAGGGCCAGCGGCGTGGCCGCCATCACCTTGGTGAGCGACGCCAGGTCGTAGATCGTCGTCGGCTCGACGGGCGCGGCATCGGCGGCGTAGGTGAGGCGGCCGAGCGCCAGCGTGTAGGCCGGGCCCGCGGCGCTGCCGACGGCGACGACCGCGCCCGGCGTGACGCAGGCGGCCACCGCCTCCGCGAGCACCGCCCGAACCGCACGCGGCGCGGACTCAGTCATCCGCGCACCGGTGCCACGCGCGACAGCACCCAGGCCGTCGTGACGGTCGTCGAGGCGCCGATGAACACGTACCACGTGAAGGCGGTCGGCGTCAGCCCCCACACCGCGGTCATCACGGTGAGGCCGGCGATCATGCCGAACCAGGCATCACGCTCGCCGATCGAGGGCATCCGGGTGGCCAGCAGGAATGCGCCCAGCACCGAGCCCGAGGCGAACGACAGCACGGCGAGCCCGGCATCGAGGACCGAGCGTTCCATGAACTGGGCGCCGAGCGCGACCGCCACCTGCACCAGGCCCCAGCCGATCGTGATGCGGCGCGAGAGCGCGAGCAGCGTCGTCTCGTCGAGCTCGCGGCGGGCGCGCGGGCGGTAGAAGTCGTTGATCGTGGTGGCCGCCATCGCGTTGAGCGAGGGCGAGAGGGCAGCGGCGACGATCGCCGCCACGATGAAGCCGGCGATCGCCGGTCGGCAGGTAGTTGACGACGAACAGCGGCAGCACCTGGTCGGTGCGCGCCAGGGGCGCCTCGAGCGGCACGTGCTGGTGGAAGGTGAACAGCATGATGCCGATGAGGAGGAACAGGATGAACTGCACGAACACGACGAAGCCGCTCAGCACGAGCCCGGAGGCCGCCGCCCGCGCGCTGGTGGCGGCGAGCAGACGCTGCACCAGGAACTGGTCGGTGCCGTGGGTGGCCAGCGTCAGCGCCACCCCGCCGATGAGTCCCGTCCACAGCGTGTAGATGGCGGTCGGGTCCGTCGAGAGATCGAGCACGGTGAACTTGCCGGCCGCCGCGCCCGCCCGCACGACCTCCGGCCAGCCGCCGGGAATCTGCTGCAGCAGCGCGACGGCGACCACCGCCGCGCCGCCGGCATAGATGAACATCTGCACGACGTCGGTCCAGATGACTGCGGCCGCGCCGCCGCGCACGGTGTAGATGATCATGATGGCGCCGACGATCACGGTCGACCACGCCGTCGGCACGCCGGTGACCACGCTGATGACGATCGAGGTCGCGAACAGCCGGATGCCGTCGGCCAGCGACCGCGTCACCAGGAACAGCCCGGCCGAGAGCGTGGTGACGCGGCGCCCGAAACGCCGCTGCAGCAGTTCGTACGAGGTCACGAGATCGCCGCGGAAGTAGGCGGGGATGAACAGCACGCTCACGAGCAGCCGCCCTATGATGTAGCCGAGGGCGAGCTGCAGGAACGTCATGTCGCCGGCATAAGCGGTGGCCGGAATGCCGATGAAGGTCAGCGTGCTGGTCTCGGTGGCGACCACCGTGCAGCACACGGCCCACCACGGCACGGAGTGACCGCTCAAGAAGTAGTCGCGCGTCGTGTGCTGGAAGCGTCCGAACCACGAGCCGAAGGCGGTGATGGCCACCAGGTAGGTGACGATCACGGCGTAGTCGAGCGGAGCGAGCACGCGCCAGTATAAGCTTCCAACGTGCATGTACTGGGGATCGACGCCGGTGGGAGCAAGACCGTGGCCTGGCTGGCCGACGCCGACGGCCGCGTGGTGGGCGAGGGACGCGGCAGCGGCGCCAACCTGCACAGTGCTGGCGAACTGGCCACCGAGAAGGTGCTGTTCGACGTGATTCACGCCGCGCTCGGCGATCTCGACCAGATGCCGGGCGTGGTCGCAATCGGGATGGCTGGCATGGATCGGCCCGACGACGAAGCGATCGTGCGCGGTATCCTGCGTCGCCTCGGGTGCCGCGGGCAGCTCGTCGCCGTCAACGACGCCCACATCGCGCTCGTCGCCGGTGCCGGCCTCGAACCGGGAGTGGTCGTCATCGCCGGGACCGGATCGATCGCCTACGGCATCGGCCCGGCCGGCACGGCCGCCCGCGCCGGCGGCTGGGGCGAAGTCTACGGGGATGAGGGCTCGGCGTTCTGGGTCGGCGCGCGGGCGCTGGCGGCCGTGGTCCGCGCGGCCGATCGTCGCGGTCCGGCGACGGCCCTGTCGGCGCTCGTGCTGCGCCACGCCGGCACCGATCGCATCGATGGGCTGGTCGGCCAGGTGCACGCGCGCCCCGATCGCCGGCAGCTCATCACCGCGATGGCGGGGCTGGTCGCCAGGGCCGAGGCCGAGGGCGACGTGGTGGCCGGAGAGATTCTGCGCGCGGCGGCGTCCGAACTGGTCGTTGCCGCCCGTTCGGTCGTCGAGCAGCTCGGCATGCGGGGCGAGAGTTTTCACGTCGTGCTGTCGGGCGGGCTGTTCAAGATGGCGCCGGTGATGGCGTCGATGCTCGAATCCGGAGTGGCCGAGGTCGCCCCGAAGGCGTCGGTGGCGGTGCTCAGCGACGAGCCGGCGCTCGGCGCCGTGCGGCTGGCGCTGGCCGTCGGGCGGAACGAGCTGAAGCTGCCGGTCTATGCCGGCACGCGGGCGGGCCGGGCATGACGCTCGAACTCGTCGACGACCACCGCGCCGCCACGACGCGGGTGACCGCACTGGTCGCCGCCGCCATTGCCGCCGCGCCGTCGATCGTGCTCGGTCTGCCCACCGGCCGGACGCCGGTGGCGATGTATGCAGCGCTCGTCGCCGCGGGCCTCGACTGGTCGGGCGTGCGCACCTTCAATCTCGACGAGTTCTCGCACCTCGGGCCGGACCATCCCGGGTCGTTCCGCGCCTTCATGGACCAGCATCTGTTCCGGCACGTCAACCTGGCGCCCGACGCGATCGGGTTCCTGCACGGGACCGCGCCCGATGAAGCGGCCGAATGCCGCCGCTACAGCGCGGCGGTGGCGGCGGCGGGCGGGATCGACCTGCTGCTCGTCGGCCTCGGGGCCAACGGCCACATCGGCTTCAACGAGCCGGGCGAGTCCTTGACGGCGGCCACGCACGCGGTGGAACTGCACGAGTCGACACGGCGCGCCAACGCCGGCGCGTTCGGCGGCGACTGGGAGCAGGTGCCGGATCGGGCGCTGACCATGGGCATGCGCGAGGTGCTGTCGGCGCGACGCGTCGTGCTGCTGGCGACCGGCCCGTCGAAGGCCGAGGCGGTCGCGGCGATGCTCGACGGGCCGCTGACGACGTGGTGTCCGGCCTCGTGGCTGCAGACCCACCCTGACGTCACGGTGGTGTTCGACCGGGCGGCGGGCGCGGCGCGCACCGCCGGCTAGCGCGGCGTGGCGCTCTCGAGCAGCGCCCTGAGGCGGGGCTCGATGTCCTCACCGATGGCATCGCGCAGGCGGTCGTCGGCGCCGCGCAGCCTGGTGAGGGCTTTCTGGTAGGAGAGGCCGGTCTTCTGCATGACGATCGCCGCCTTGACGTTCCAGTGGGCGCGCTTGAGCAGGGCGTCCGTGGCGGCCAGTTCCATGCCCGTCACGATGTGCACCATGCGCCGGGCCCGATCGCGCAGCTTGTCCGAGCCGGTGCGGACGTCGACCATCAGGTTGCCGTAGGTCTTGCCGATGCAGCACCATCGCCGAGGTCGTCAGCGCGTTCAGCACGAGCTTGGTGGCGGTGCCGGCCTTGAGGCGGGTCGAGCCGGCGATGGCCTCCGGGCCGACGGCGGGCGCAATCGTGAGGTCGACGAAGCTCTGGAGTTCACTGCGAGGATCGCAGGTCACGAAGATGATGCGCGCGCCGGCACTGCGGGCCGAGGTGAGCGCGCCGCGCACGAACGGCGTCATGCCGCTGGCCGAGACGCCGACGACGACGTCACGCCGGGTCGGCTTGAGCCGCTTGGTGGCCCGGGCGCCCTGCCCGTAGTTGTCCTCCGCGCCCTCCTTGGCGCGCAGGATGGCCGACTTGCCGCCGGCCATGATCGCCTGCACCAGCGCCGGATCGGTCCCGAAGGTGGGCGGCATCTCGGCGGCTTCGACGACGCCCAGGCGGCCGCTCGTGCCGGCGCCCACGAAGATGACGCGGCCCCCCTTGCCGAGGGCCTTGGCGAGCATGTCGGCGCCGACGGCGATGCGGTCGCGTTCGCGTTGCACCGCGACCAGGACTTTCTTGTCTTCCGCCAGCATCATGTCGACGACGCCGCTGGCCGGCTGCTTGTCGATGGCGAGTGTGGCGGGGTTGATGGCTTCCGTCGGCAGGGACTGCCACTTCGAGGATGAGGACATGGATGGACGAGGCGTCGAACGCCAACCCCGCATGCTAGTCCCCGCTCCAGGCAGTGTCAACGGCGGCCCGGCCGCCGCGTACAATACGTCGGTTGTGTCGTCCATCGACCGCTACCTGGCGCACCTCGAACTCGAGCGCCGCGTCTCGCCGCACACGCACGCCGCCTACGCGCTCGATCTCGGCAAGCTCGCCACCTTCGCGGCCGGCGAGGGCGTGTCCGTCGAACGCCTGGGGATCGACGCGCTCGAGCGGTTCGTGCGGACGCTGATGGCGGAAGGGCGGTCGCCCCGCTCGGTCGGCCGTCTCGTGGCCTCCGTCCGCGGCTTCTACCGCTTCACCTCGGCCGCCGAGGCGGGCGAGAACCCGGCCGCCGACCTGCAGGCGCCGCGTGCCTGGAAAGCGCTGCCGAAGTTCCTCTCCGTCGACGAGGTGGATGCGTTGCTGGCGGCACCGGACGTCGCCGCGCCGCGCGGCCTGCGCGACCGCGCGCTCATCGAGCTGCTCTACGCGACCGGGCTGCGGGTCTCGGAACTGCTCGGGCTGACGCTGGCCCAGGTCGATCTCGGCCGGCGGCGTCGTGACGACGATGGGGAAGGGGCGCAAGGAGCGCATCGTGCCGGTCGGCGATGAGGCGGTGCGGTGGATTCGGCGCTACCTCGCCGACGGGCGTGCGCCTCTCGTCGGCGCGCGGCCGCAGCCGCGCCTGTTCGTGAACGCCCGCGGCGGTCCGCTGTCCCGCATGGGCTTCTGGAAGATCCTGCGCGCCTACGGCGTGGCGTGCGGGCTGCGGCCGATCTCGCCGCACGTGCTCCGTCATTCGTTTGCCACGCATCTGCTCGAGCGCGGCGCCGACCTGCGCGCGATCCAGACCATGCTCGGACACGCCGATCTGTCGACCACGCAGATCTACACCCACGTCCTCGACGAGCGGCTGCGGTCGGTCTACGAGCGTTTCCATCCGCGCGCATGACGGCTCGGCGTGTCATCGGCAGCGCGCTGCTCGTCCTGGCCCTCGCGGCCGGAGTCGTCCTGTGGCGCCTCGCCGCGCTGCCGGCCGAGCGGCCGCTGCCGCAGCCACCAGCGGCCGGACCCGGCGAGGTCCGGGTCGCCTTCCACGTCCACACGAACCGCTCCGACGGCACCGGATCGCCCGACGAGGTGGCGGCGGCGGCGGCCGCGGCCGGGCTCGATGTCGTCATCCTCACCGACCACGGCGACGGCACGCGCGTGGTCGACCCGCCGCGCCGCGTCGAGGGCGTCCTCGTCGTCGATGCCGCCGAGATCAGCACCTGGGCGGGCCACTACGTGGCGCTCGGCGCCCGGCCGTCGCCGTACCCGCTCGGTGGGCTGCCGGAATCGGTGGTCGAAGACGTCGCCCGCCTCGGGGGCTACGGCATCGTGGCGCATCCCGGGTCGGCCAAGGACGACCTCAAGTGGCGCGACTGGGACCTGCCGTTCCCGGCGCTCGAGTGGCTCAACGCCGACAGCGAGTGGCGCGATCGTCCCGGCCGCCTGTGGGACGCCGTCGTCACCTACCCGTGGGCGCCGGCAGCGACCATCGCGGCGCTGCTCGATCGGCCGGTGTTCGAACTGCACGAGTGGGATCGCCGCGCGGCGCGGCGGCCGGTGACCGCGCTGGCGGCCCACGACGCGCACGCCCGGATCGGACTGCGCGGGGCCGGCGAGCCCTACGACGGTGCCGTGGCCCTGCGCGCGCCGGGCTACCAGGCGATGTTCCGCGCCTTCTCGAACGTGGTGCACGTGGATCGGACGCGCTGGGGCGCCGACCCCGAACGGGACGCCGCCGCCGTCCTCGACGCCCTGCGGGCGGGCCACGTCTACACGGTCATCACGGGCCGCGGCGACGGGCGGGTGGTGACCTTCGCGGCCACCTCGGGCGATGCCACGGCAGGCATGGGCGAACGGCTGGCGCTCACCGGGCCGGTCGTCGTGACCGCCGAAACGGACGCGCCGTCTACGGCGACGACCACGCTCGTCTGTGACGGCCAGACCGTGGCGTCGGCCGCCGGCGCCAGGCTCAGCTGGACGACGACCGCCGCGCCAGGCGCCTGCCGCCTGGAGGTCGCGCTCGACGACTCCACCACCCGCGCGCCGTGGATCGTCACCAATCCGATTTACGTGCGGAGCGGTCCGGAACGCGCCGAGGTCTCGCGTCTTCCCGAGCCCCAGGTCGTCATCCCGATGGCTGGCAGCGGCGCCGCCGCCTCGTGGGCGATTGAGGCCGGCGCCGGCTCGGGCGGCGCGGTGGCGCCCGTGTCCGGCAGTCCCGGCAGGCTCGAGTACCGGTGGCAGCTCGCGGCCGCGGGTGAGGGGCCATACGCCGCGCTCAAGCTGGACACGCCCGCCGAGCTTGCCCGCTTCGACCGCGTCGTGCTGCGGGCCACCGCCGATCGGCCGATGCGTCTGTGGCTGCAGCTGCGCACGCCCGCCGGCGGCGGCCACCGGTGGGGGAGTTCGGTCTACCTCGACGGCACGCCGCGGCAGGTGACGCTGCCGTTCTCGCGCTTCCTGTCGATCGACCGGCGGGCCGGCGCCGCCGTGCCGCTCGACGAGGTCACGGCGCTCCTGCTCGTCGTCGACACGGTCCACACGCGGCCCGGCACGCGCGGCACGGTCACCTTCGACGAGTTGTGGCTGGCGCGCTGACGCCTACGAGCCTTTGCTGGTACGCGATCCGCGCTCACGTCCGCACGGTGAGCAGCAGGTAGACCGCGCCGGCGCCGAACAGCAGATTTGGCGCCCACGCCGCCAGCAGCGTCGGCATCGCGCCGCCGGCGCCGAACGCGGCGAAGACGCTGATGAGCGTCCAGTAGGTGAGGGCCAGGACGATGCCGACGCCGACGCCGTAGAGCGCCCCGCGCCGGCCGGTCGTGACGGCGAACGGCACCCCGATGAGCGTCATCACCAGGGTCACGAACGGGAAGGCGACCTTGCGGTAGAGGGCCACCTCGTCTTCGCGCACGTCGTAGCCGCTCGCCCGCAGCTCCTCGACATAGCCCTTGAGCTGCAGGTAGTTCATCTGAGACGGCGGCGGCACTTCGGTCACGAACGTGTCGGGCGACTCGAGCGTCAGGGCCTGGGTGTCGAAGCGTTCGTAGGCCGTGACCGTGGCGTCGGCGCCGAAGGCGCGGGTCCAGCCCTTGCTGGCCTGCCAGGTGACGGTCGCAGCGTCGGGGGCGACGGCCACGGCGGCGTAGACACGCTCGCGCACGAGGCCCTCGTCGTCCGCGGCGAAGGCGAGCACGGTCAGCCCGTTCAGCTCGCGCTGCCTGGGGTCGTAGAACTGGTAGTGATAGAGACGGCCGTCCTCACCGGTCAGCCACTTGCGGTTGAGGACGTCGAAGGTCCGCGGCGTCTGGCCGCGGATGATGTAGTTCAGCTCGGCGGCCCTGCGATTGGCCGGCCCGAGCACGAACTCCTCGAGCATGAAGAGGGCGCCGGACGCGATGAGCGCCGACACGAGCAGCGGCACGGCCGTCCGGTAGAGGCTGATGCCGCACGCGCGCATCACGATGAGCTCGCTCGACTTGGTCAGCGCGCCGATGGTGACGACGGCCGCCATCAGCACCGCCAGCGCGATGATGTAGTAGAGGAACTGCGGCGTCGCCCACCAGAAGTACTCGAGCAGCAGGGCAGTCGTGGCCGTGCCCTTGAACAGCTTGTCCGAGAGGTCGATGAAGGTCGAGATGTAGAACAGGCTGGCCATGCCGATGAGACAGAGCACCAGCACGCGCGCGTACATCATGCCGACGTAGAGGTCGAGCAGGGTCGGACGCAGCCACGAGAGATTGGGTACCCGCGACACGAGTGAGCCGCGGGTGGCGCTCCACAGGCCGGCCAGCCGGCGGGTGAGGGCCGCCGGCAGGCGCACCGGGCTCGGGCGCGCCGGACGGGCGCGCCGCCACAGGGCGACCGCGCCGGCCAGCCCGAGCACGACGTTGGGCAGCCAGCGGGCGAGCCACGGGTCGAGGTAGCGGCCCTTGGCCATCGACTCGCCCAGCCACATCACGGCGTAGTAGACGAAGATGACGCCGAGTCCCAGGACGAAACTGGCCAGCCGGCCGTCCCGCCGATCGGTCGCGCCGAGCGCGACACCGAGCAGCGCGAACACGAGGCAGGCGGCGGGGATCGAGAACTTCTTGTGGATCTCGAGCCACTGGCCGTGCGACGAGTCGCCGCGGCCTTCGAACTCGGCGGCCCGCGTCATCAGCTCGGCGATCGACATCTCGCGTTCGCCGCGCGCCGGCCCCATGCGCGGAAAGACGCTCTCCGGATCGAGCGGGACGATGGTCTCGGCGAACGTCACCACTTCGTAGCCGTCGGGATCGCGGTCGGTGGTGTTGTGGCGCGTGCCCTCGATGAGCACCATCTGGATGCTGCGCTTGGCCCGGTCGACCAGCATGCGGCCACTGCGGGCGACGTACAGCACGGGATGCTCGGGCGAGCGGGTATCGGCGGCGACGACGCCGGTCCAGCCGCCGCTGGCGGGGACCTCGCGCACGTAGATCACGAAGCCGGGGAAGTCCTCGAAGAAGACGCGCGGCTTCACCTCGCCCTCGGCGCGGTCGGCCACCAGGAGGCTCGTGATTTCGCGGAAGGTCTGGTTGGCGTCGGGGATGGCCCAGATGAGCACCCAGGACGTGGCCGCCCAGCCGAGGACGCCGACCAGGAGCGCCGGGCGGAGCAGGCGCAGCGGGCTCAGGCCGCAGGCCTGCATCGCCACCACCTCGCGATCGCCCGACAGCCGCCCGAGCGCCACCAGCAGCCCGACCAGCAGGGCCATCGGGATGGTCAGCCCGAGCGCCTGCGGCACCAGCGTCGCCATGACCCGCGCCACCGTCAGCCAGGGCACGCCCTTGGCAATCATCGTCTCGGCCTGAGCGATCAGGAACGGAATGATGAGGATGAAGGTGAGCACGAGCAGCGCGAGCGCGAAGGGCGCCAGGACTTCGCGAATCACATATCGGTCGAGCGTGCGCATGCGCGGCTGACCGGGATTGTACCAGCAGCATTGCCGTCACCCCCGGTGCGGCTCGCGCTCCTCTGGCACATGCACCAGCCATCGCCCGCGCCGGCTTCTCCTGGATGGCGACCGACGAGGGTCATCACGCTCTCGCGGGAGCTCACGGGCCTCGACACGCCGCCTGCCGATCCCCGCGCCGCCCTTGACGCGTGCCACGGGCGCTGCCCCCCGGCGGCGTCCACCGAGGCCTTCGACGCCGTGCTGGGAACCCCGATGCCCGCCCATCTGCGGCGCGCGTGGCGCGCCATGGGCCACGAGCCGCCGGATGAGCTGCACCGGACCAACATCACGACCGCCGTGACCGGCGACGACGTGCTTCGCCTGCGAGCGACGGCTGGCACGGCCGAGCTCGGGCGGAGCTTTCTCGAACGGCTCGGAGCCGAGCCGACTGGATGGCGCCGCCGGGTCGATGCAGCGGGCGGCTGCCAGGATGGTGATCCGCTGCGAGGCCGGCGCCAGCCCCCGCGGCCTCGTCGTGTGGGCGGAGACGGCGCCCGGAGTGACCGCCACGGTCGAGGTGGCGCCAGTCGATGCCGGCGGCCCGGCGACGGCGGTCGACCTCGTGCGCGTGCGTTCCGGATCCGGTGGCTGAAGCTCGCCGCGGCGCCGGGCGACGTCGTGCGGCTTCGCGTCGTGGTCCGCGACGGCGCGGGCCGCATCGTCGAGACGGTGCCCGCCGACGGCTTGGCCCGGCGTATCGCGTTGCCGGCCGCGTCCGACGCCGTCTGGACCGCCTGAGCGACCGCCTGAGCTCGCACCAGCTCAGCGCATCGGCGGCGGGCGGGAACGGCGGCCGCAGCCGGGGTCAAACACCCACAAACCATTAACAGGCACGTTTTATTAGGTAAATCATCAACGTCTGATAATAGTTCTTATGTAAACCAAATGAGGTGAAAGGGGGATTTCCAGGGAGACGGTTCATGCGAACCCAGCCCCGCATACGGCTACTGGCTTCGGCCTAGATGGCAGGTGACGTCGTCGGCTCAACCGGTTGCATGTCCATGGCAGACCTGAGCGCTGAGGTCGCGGTCTTCCGGTCCCGTCCGGGTATGGCTTCCCGGGGCTACCGTCGCAGGTCCGTGGGCGGACCGCTGCGTGGCCATCGCCGGGTCTCGACACCCGCGGCCTGGTCGTGGCGTGCCTGCCGCGAGGGGCCGCTCAGGGCCCGGCGCGAGGGTCGCCTGCGAGCTATTCCTGCTGGTGCCGGAGGTCTTCGAGAATCGCTTCGAGCGCGCTGATGACTTCGTCCTTCGAGGCCGTCTTCTTGCTGAACGTCAGGCGCAGGTTGAATGCCTTGGTCGGCGGACGGAAGTTGAAGACGAAGGCCTTCGGACGTCCGGGTCCGGGCTTCGGCTTGTCCTGTTCCTTGCGAAGCTGTTCCCGGGTGACGCCCTGGGTCGCGATCTTCTCGACCAGTTCCAGCATCTTCTTCGGGTCGCCCTGGCGGGCCACCTGGAGCAGGATCGACTTGCTGGAGATGTCCGCCAGGCGGCACACCTTGCGCACCTCGTTCGGGATGGTGGTCAGCGACAGCGACTCGGTGATCGAGGTCCGCGACTTCCCCAGCCGCTTCGCCAGATCCTCGTGCGTGTAGCCGCACTTGTGGCTCAGGCTGTGGAGGGCCTCGGCTTCTTCGAAGGCGGTCAGGTCCTTGCGCTGGATGTTCTCGACCAGCGCGAGTTCGAGCATCTCGGTCTCGTCGACGTCGCGGACGACGACCGGCAGCTCGAGGATGCCGGCCCTGATGGCCGCCTGGTAGCGCCGTTCACCGGCGATGATCTGATAGCGCTCGCCGCGCTGCCGGACGATCAGCGGCTCGATGATGCCCTTCTCGGTCAGCGAGGAGACGAGATCGGAGAGATCCCCCATGGCCTGGCGAGGCTGGTCGGGATTGGGATCGACCTTGTCGATCGGAATCAGGCGGCCGATCGGCGTGGCCGCCGAGGCGGCGAGGGTGTCGACGTAGTGCGCGTCGTGGCGCATCTGGAGAGCTACGGGAAGGCCGCGTGGTTTAGGCACGTTCGATCACCTCTTCGCACAGGCTGTAGTACTCGCTCGCGCCCGACGACTCCGGGGCGAACGTGAAGATGGACTCACGATACGCCGGACTCTCCTCGAGACGCACGCTCTTGCTGATGACCGTCTTGAACACCTTGTCTCCGAACACCTTACGGATCTGCGCCAGGATGTCACGCCCGAGCGCCGTGCGCCGGTCGTGCATCGTGATGACGACGCCGAGAATCTGCAGCCCCGGGTTGGGCCGCTGACGCACCTTCTCGATGGTCTCGAGGAGGTCGTCGGTGCCCTCGAGCGCGAAGTAGGACGACTGGATGGGAATCAGCAGGTGGGTCGCCGCGACCAGGGCATTGACCGTGAGCAGCCCGAGCGCCGGCGGGCAGTCGATGACCACGTGGCTGAACGTGTCCAGGCGCGCCAGGTGGTCCTTCAGGCGGAACGGCGCGTCGAGTTCCCCGACCAGTCGCGACTCGAGCTTGGCGAGCGAGATGCGGGCCGGCGCCACCGACAGGTTCGGCACCGCGGTCGGCTTGATGATCTCGTGCATGTTGATCGCTGGGTCGACGAAGACATCGAACATCCCTCGCTCGACCTCGCGCAGGTCGAGATACGACATGCTGCTGTTGGCCTGCGGGTCGAGGTCGATGAGCAGGGTCGGCTTGCCTCGGAGCGCCAGCGCCGCCGCCAGGTTGAGGGCGGTCGTGGTCTTACCGACGCCGCCTTTCTGATTCGCAATGGCGAGGATCATTGATGACGGTTGTCTTGCACTGATGCGTTGGAAGGAGCGGACCACCCGGGGGGAGCGGGTGCCGCCATTCTAGGAGCGGCCGTGCAGATCCGTCAAGGCGCCACCATGTCGGGGCCTGATGTTCTGGGTAATTAGCGGGGCTAAGTGACTCTAAACGTGTAGTTTAGAGAAATTGTCGGCCGGCCGACAATGGGCGGGCGTTGCGCTGCCTTCGGCCGCGAACACTACATCTTGTACTTGCCGAGGTCTTCGGGGTCCAGGCTCTCGAGCCACTGGTGCAGGCGCTCACCGTCCACCTTGGCGGTGCTGGCATCGATGGTCTTGGCGCTCTCGATGACCGACTCCTCCACCCAGATCGGCGAGCGCGTTCGAAGGGCGAGGGCGATGGCGTCACTCGGCCGCGCATCGACGGCGACCTTCCCCGCCGGCGTGTCGAGATGGATGTGCGCGTAGAACGTGTTGTCCTTGACGTCGGAGACGACCACCCGCTCGACGGTCGCCTGCAGGTCGTGGATGACGTTACGGAGCAGGTCGTGCGTCATCGGCCGCGGCGTGTGCACGTTCTCGATCTGCAGCGCGATGGCGTTGGCCTCGAACACGCCGACCCAGATCGGGAGCACGCGCTTGTCCTGGTCGTCGTGCAGGATCACGATGGGCATGTTGGTCACGGGGTCGACCGTCAGCCCCTTGATGGTCATTTCGATCAGCACGTGGTTGCCTCGGACTTTAGGACGCCCGCGCGGGCGGCCTGGCCCCATACGCCGAACGCGCCAGCGCGCTCGATGGTGACCGGCACGAAGTTGCCGAGCCATGAGGTGTCGCCGGGGAAGTTGACCACGATGTTTCCGCTCGTGCGGCCGGCCAGCTCCCAGGTCCGTCGCCGGCTGCTCGTGTCGACGAGCACCTCCAGCGTGGTGCCGACGGTGGCGGCGTGCAACTCGCCCTGGATGTCCTTCTGCAGGGCCTGCAGGGCCATGATGCGAGCGGTCTTCTCGGCGTCCGGCACGTCGTCGGGCAGCCGCTGCGCGGCCAGCGTGTTCGGGCGCGGTGAGTACTTGAACGAGTACATGCTGTGAAACCTGATGGCGGCCGTGAGGGACATCGTCTCGTCGAAGTCGTCCGCGGTCTCCCCCGGGAACCCAACGATCATATCGGTCGAGAGATGCAGGTCCGGCAGGGCCGTCCGCAGCTTCTCGACCAGGGTCAGGTAGTCCTGACGCGTGTGCCGGCGGCGCATCTCTTTGAGGATGCGCGTCGAGCCCGATTGCACCGGCAGGTGCAGGTGGCGGCAGACCTTGGGCAGGTCGCGCATCGCCTCGATCATCCGGTCTGAGCAGTGCCTGGGATGCGGACTCGAGAACCGGATGCGCTCGATGCCGCGCACGTCGTGCACCGCCTCGAGCAGGCCGGCGAAGTCGCACCCGCGGTCGTCCGGCGCCTGGTAGTGATTCACGATCTGGCCGAGGAGCTGCACCTCCCGGCGTCCAGATGCCGCCAGCTCCTCCACCTCGCGGATGATCTCGGCCCTGGCGCGCATGCGCTCGTGACCACGGGTGTAGGGCACGACACAGTACGAGCAGTAGTCATTGCAGCCCTCGACGATCGTGACGAAGCCCTTGACGGGATCGTCGCGGCGCGTGAGGCCGAGCGGAAACGTCGGGTCGTCGTAGGGCGTGGCGATGTCGACGAGCGGTTCCGGCGCGGCCGCGGCGCGCTCGACCATCATCGGAAGCATCTTCAGCCGCTGCGTGCCGATGACGATGTCGACCAGCTTCGACTTGGCGAGCACCTGGGCGCCCTCCTGCTGGGCGACGCAGCCGGTGACCGCGACCATCGGCGCCCGGCCGGTGCGCGTGGCGGCGCCCTTGATGTGGCCGAGGCGGCTGTAGAGCTTTTCCTCGGCGCGCTCCCGCACCGAGCAGGTGTTGATGACGACCAGATCGGCGTCCTCGTCGGTCTCGGTCGCTTCGAACCCCGCCTGTTCGAGCAGCCCGGCCATCCGCTCCGAGTCGTGCACGTTCATCTGGCAGCCGTAGGTCTCGATGAGGTATTTCCTGGCCATTATTTCCGCGCTTTCGCTTTCGCCCCACGACCGGTTTCGACTTTCGCTTTCGCCTCCGGGGCGACTTTCGCTTTCGCCTGGAGCAGCGTACGGGCCGCCGACAGGACATCGCCGGCCAGGGCGCTCTCCCCTGCCATCATGCGCGCGATCTCCTGCTCGCGGGAAGGGGTGTCGAGGCGCGTGACGGAGGTCACGGTGCGCGGCCCCTTCACCGACTTGTCGATGGCGTAATGGGTAGCGGCCAGGGCGGCGATCTGCGGCAGGTGCGTGATGCACAGGACCTGGGTCCGCTCGCCCAGCGAGCGCAGCTTCTCGCCCACCACCGAGGCGGCCCGGCCGCCGATGCCGGCGTCCACCTCATCGAAGATCAGGGTGCGGCTCGGATGCTCGCCGGCGGCCAGCGTCTTGAAGGCCAGCATGATGCGGGAGAGCTCGCCGCCCGACGCGATGCGCGCCAGCGGCCGCGGGTCCTCGCCGGGATTGGCTGCCAGGTAGAACTCCGCCGTGTCGATGCCTCCGGCGTGCCAGGTCTGCGGCGTGTCGCTGGTGGTCAGCCGCACCTGGAAGGTGACGCGGGCCATGCCGACCTCTGCCAGGCCGGCCTCGATGGCGCGGCCGAGCGGTAGCGCCGCCTTGTGGCGGGCCGCCGACAGGCGCCGGGCGGCCGCGAGGAACGCGACGCGCGCCTCTTCGAGCCGTGCGCGGGCGGCGTCCTTGTGCTGCGGTCCGCCGGTCAGGGCTTCCAGCTCCCGTTCGAGCAGCGCCGTCCGGGCGCGGACCTCCTCGAGCGTCGGACCGTGCTTGCGCTTGAGCCGTTCGAGGAGGGCGAGCCGGTCCTCGATCTCCTGGAGCTTGCCCGGCGACGCGTCGAGCCCTTCTCCGTAGTCGCGGAGCGTCAGCGCGAGGTCGTCGAGCTGGGCCTTGATGGCGTCGCGGGCCGCGGCATGGGACGCGAAGGCGTCATCGATGGCCGCCAGCTCGCCGACCCGCTTCCACACCTGCGCCAGCGTGCCGAGGGCCGCCGTCTCCTGATCGTAGAGCAGGCCGTAGGCCTCCGCGCACAAGGTCTGCAGGCGCCCGGCGTGACGCAGGACGTCGCGCGTGCGCTCGAGGGCCTCGTCCTCGCCTTCGAGGACGGCGGCCTTGCGCAGCTCCGCCAGATGGAACTCGACGAGCTCGAGTCGGCTGGCGCGCTCCCCCGCGTCGAGCTCGGCTCGGGCCAGCGTCTGAGCCGCCTCGCTCACGACCCCCCAGGCCGTGGCGACGGCCGCGGCCTCCGTGCCCAGCTGCGCCCAGCCGTCGAGCATCGGCAGGTGGGTGGCGGGATCGAGGAGCGCCTGGTGCTCGTGCTGGCCGTGCAGCTCGACGAGCTCGCTGACGAGGGCCCGCAGCGCGCCGGCGTTCACCAGTTGGCCGTCGACGAAGGCGCGGGAACGGCCCTGCGCGGTGATCTCCCGGCGCACGACGACATCGCGGCCATCGGGGGTTTCGAGCTGCGCCTCGACGCTGGCGACATCCTCGCCGGTGCGGACGAGGTCGGAGGAGGCGCGGCCGCCAAGCAGGAGCCCGACGGCCTCGACCAGCATCGACTTGCCGGCCCCGGTTTCCCCCGTCAGCACGTTAAACGAGCGTTCAAACTCGACGGCGGCCGACTCGATCACCGCCAGGTTCTTGATCGCCAGGTAACGGATCATCGACGGGTCGCCAGGGGTGGGCCAGACGCGAACGACTGGGAGAGACGGAAGTACCATCGTATCATGGGTTTGACAGAATTTCTCAGGGCGTGTTACGGTTGCACACTCGCGCTGTTCCCAGCGGCGCATCTCTCCCTGTCAGTGGAGGTGTAGTTGCGCACGTCTGGTTTGTTCTTCCTGGCCTTGCAAGCTGTCGAGGCCGAACCCGCCGCTGGCGGGTCTCTCAGCATCCTGCAACTCGTCGCGGATGCAAGTATCGTCTCCAAAGCCGCGCTCGGGGTGCTCGTCGCCTTCTCGGTCGTGTCCTGGGGCATCATCCTCTCGAAGTCGATAGCGCTCGCGCGAGCCCGGCGCGAGTCGAAGTCGTTCCTCGACGTCTTCCGCAAGAGCGCCCGATTCTCCGAAGTGCAGGGCGTCTGCAAGTCGCTCGAGCACTCGCCGCTCGTCGGCCTGTTCCAGGCCGGCTACGCGGAGTTGAACCTCCAGCTGCGCGCGGAGCCGAAGTCGGCGCCGGCCAGTCCGGACGCCCCGGCGGCGCGTCCAACCCTCAAGAGCCTCGCCGCAGTGGACCGCGCGCTGCTCCGGGCATCGTCCGTCGAGGTGAACAAGCTGGAGCAGCAAGTCACGTTCCTCGCGACCACCGCCAGCCTGGCGCCGTTCATCGGGCTGTTCGGCACGGTGTGGGGCATCATGTCGGCCTTCGCGGGCATCGGCGCCCAGGGCTCGACCGATCTCGCCGTCGTCGCCCCCGGCATCGCCGAAGCGCTCGTGGCGACCGCGGTCGGTCTCTTCGCCGCCATGCCGGCGGTCTATTTCTACAATCACTTCACCTCGACGGTGAAGGTCATGGCTTCCGAGATGGACGACTTCGCGCTGGAGTTCCTCAACATCTCGGAGCGGAACTTCACGTAGGAGGCCGCCGATGCCCAAGGTGATGGCTGCCTCGCCGGGGAGCGGCGGACGGTCGCGCGGCCGCCGCGTGACGACGACGCTGGCCGAGATCAACGTGATCCCGCTCGTCGACGTGATGCTCGTCCTGCTGATCGTGTTCATGGTCGCGGCACCGATGCTGCAGAAGGGCATCGAGGTGAACCTGCCGGTGGCGGCGCGCTCCACCAAGCTGCCCGAGGAGCGGCTCTACGTCACGGTGCCGGCGACCTACGGGACGGACAAGCGGGTGCAGATTGGCGACGACCGGCAGGGCGTGCCGATTACCGCGCTGCGCGAGCGGATGCGTCAGGCGATGAGCGGGCGCGACCAGAAGGAAGTGTTCCTGCGCGGTGACGCCACCGTGCAGTTGCAGGAGCTCACCGAGGTGATGGACGCGCTCAAGATCGGCGGCGTCGAGCGGGTCGGCATCCTCACGGCCACGCCGGCGCGGCGGTGATGGCGATGGATGCGGTGTCGCAGGTGCTCGCCGCCCGGCTCGACGTCGACCGCGCCGGTCCGATGCTCGGCGTCTCGGCGGCCGCGCACGTCGTGCTCGCGGTGGCGGTGTTTCTCGTCCCCGCGGCCTGGATGGGCATGCGCGTGGCCGAGGAGGAGGCGGTGATGACGGTGAGCCTGGCCGGTCCCGTCGGCCCGCAGACCGGCGGGCGTCAGGCCGAGAGCCGGCAGGCCACGCAGGCGGAGGCGCTGCCCTCCAGGCGCCCCGAACCGATTGCCCCGCCGACGACGGTCACGCCGCAGATGATCGAGCCGACCAAGGCACCGCCGAAGAAGAACCCGCCGCCGCCCGTCAAGCAGGCGCCGCGCGATGCGCCGACGCGCACGGCGCCGTCCAAGGGGCCCGTGGTGCAGTCGGGTGACGCCATCGCCAACACCGCCACCACGAGCCGCGTGCCCTTCGGCGGCACCGCCTCGGGCGCCGGCGGGACCGGCGCCCGGGTCGACGTCGGCAGCTTCTGCTGCCCGCAATACCTGGCGACGATGCAGGAGCGCATCCTGCGCAACTGGGAGAGCCGGCAGCAGGCGCTCGGCACGACCATCGTCATCTTCAAGGTGCAGCGTGACGGCACGCTGACCGATGTCGCCGTCGAGCGGACGAGCGGCAACGCCTCGCTCGACTTCATCGCCACGCGCGCCCTCCGCCTGACCGAGCGCATCCCGCCGTTGCCACCCGAATACGGCAACCCGACGCTCACCGTCCACCTGACTCTCGAGTACCAGCGATGACACCGACCGTTCGCACCTTCGTCTTCATCGCCGCGGCCGTTGGGGCTGTCGCCGTCGGCCGGGCCCAGACACCGGCCCCGGCGTCGCAGGTCCCGCAGCAGCCGTCGGAGGTGAGCACCCGCCTCACCGGTGACACCGGCTCGCCGCCGCGCCTGGCCGTGCCCAATTTCCTGGTCGGGTCCGGCAGCGACCCTGACACGGCACAGCTCGCGACGCTCCTCGCGCAGGTCCTCTACGACGACCTGGCGTTCGAGGGGGAGTTCATGATGATCCCGCGCGACACCTATGCCTCGGTGCCGGTGGCGCAGTCGCTGTCGGACGCGCCGTTCGACCGCTGGCGGGAGCTCGGCGCCGACGGCCTCCTCATCGGCATGATCAGCAAGACCGGCACCACGCTCAAGGTCGAGATGCGGCTGTTCGACGTCCGCACGCGCCGCCAGATGCTCGGCCGCGAGTACAGCGGCGCCGCGACCAACCCGCGGCTCTACGCGCACACCATGTCCGACGAGATCCATCTCGACCAGGCCAACCTGCAGGGCGTGGCCCGCACCAAGCTGACCTTCTCCTCGGATCGGGTGCGCGACCGCGCCAGCGACACAGTCGAGCAGCGGAACGTGAAGGAGATCTTCATCGCCGACTACGACGGCGCCAATCAGCGGCGGGTCACGGTGAATCGACAGCTCAACGTGTTCCCGTCGTGGTCGCCGGACGCCCGCGCCATCGCCTACACCTCGTATCGCCGCGGCTACCCCGACATCTTCATCTCGCTCATCTACCAGGGCACGATGGAGACGCCCACCAAGGGCGTCGGCCAGAACTGGTTGCCGGCCTTCTCGCCCGATGGCAGCCGCATCGCCTTCACTTCCAACCGCGACGGCAACTCCGAGATCTACGTCATGAATCGCGACGGGTCCGGCCTGCGGCGGCTGACGACGCACCCGGCCATCGACTCGACGCCTACGTGGTCGCCGTCGGGGGCCCAGGTGGCCTTCACGTCGGACCGCACCGGTGCGCCGCAGATCTGGGTGGTCAGCGCCGACGGCCTCAACCTGCGCCGCCTGACCTCGGAGTCGTACGCCGACCGCCCGACCTGGTCGCCGGCGCCCTACAACGAGATCGCGTTCTCGGTGCGGACCGGCTCCCGCTTCGACATCAAGATCTACCAGGTCGACAACGGCGCCACCCGCCAGATCACGTTCGGCGAAGGGACCAACGAGAGTCCCGCGTGGGCGCCCAACGGCAAGCACCTGGCGTTCATGTCGACGCGGGCCGCCCGCATGAGCCAGATCTTCGTGGCCCGCCGCGACGGCCGCGACGTGCGGCAGATCACCCGCGAGGGCAACAACTTCACGCCCAACTGGTCGTCATCGCAGTAGCGACGGCGCCGGCGGCAGGGCACGACAAGGACAGGAGTCAGATGATGCAGCGCATGCGCACGTGGATGATGGTGAGTACGGTGGTGATGGTGGCGCTCGTCGGCGCCTCGTGCTCGAAGAAGACGCCGCCGGTGGTGCGGCCTGCCCCGCCGCCGGCCATGACGGATGCGGAGATGGGGGCCACGCCGGCGCCACCGGCCCCGCCCGCCCCGGTGACCGACGAACCCATCTCGATGGCGCCGGCCGCCGCCGATCCGGCCATCGGCAGCAAGAACCTGGATGAGCTCAACCGCGAGTCGCCGCTCGAGCCGGTGTTCTTCGCCCTCGACAGCTACGAGCTGTCGACCGAGGCGCGAACCCAGCTCCAGGGCAGCGCCCAGTTCCTGCAACAGAACGCCACCTGGCAGGTGACCGTCGAAGGCCACTGCGACGAGCGCGGCACTGCCGAGTACAACCTCTCCCTGGGCGAACGGCGCGCGCTGGCCGCCAAGGCCTACCTGGTGTCCCTGGGGATTGCCGCCGACCGCCTGCGGACGGTCAGCTACGGCAAGGAGTTCCCGTTCGACCCCGGCCACGACGACTCGGCGTGGGCCCGGAACCGGCGGGCGCATTTCGTCATCACCGCCAAGTGAGGCGGCGCCGCGCCAGATCGATCAAGTATGCTGACAGCAGGTGCACCATGACCGTGACTGCCTTCCGCATGGCCCTCGTGGCTGCCCTCCTGGCGACCTCCGTCTCCCCCGCGCTCGCCCAGCGTCGTGAGCTGCAGCAGATGGCGGCCGACATCCGCATCCTGCAGGAGCAGACGCAGCTGCTGCAGAACGCGCTGGCCGGGCTGACCGACGCCCTCAAGGCGGTGAACGGGCGGATCGACGACCAGACCGCGCTCACCCGCAAGACCTTCGCCGACGCCAAGCTGCAGGCCGACGCCACCGGCAGCGACATCCGCGTCGTGCGCGAGCGCGTCGACGACACCAACGTCCGCATCACCTCGCTGTCGCAGGAGGTGCAGTCGCTGCGCGATGCCGTCGCCGCGATGCGGGTGGCGCCGCCGCCGACCGATCCGTTCTTCACCGGCATGCCAGGCGATCCCACGGCGCCCGGCGACGGCGTGCCGACGGCGCCCGGCACGACCGCCCCGCTGCCGGCCCCGGGCACGCCCGGCGCCGCGCCCAACACCATGTCCCCGAGCCGGCTCTACGATCTGGCGTGGGCCGACTACACGGCCGGCAACTACGACCTCGCCGTCGAAGGGTTCTCCAGCTACGTGCGCTCGTTCCCGAAGAGCGAGTTCGCTGACAACGCGCAGTACTACATCGGCGAGAGCTTCTATCAGCGCGGCAAGCTCCCGGAGGCGGTCGAGGCCTTCGGCCGTGTGATTGCCGACTATCCGACCAGCGATGTCAGCGGCCAGGCCTACTACAAGCGCGGGCTGTCCTACGAGCGGCTGAATCAGCCGGATCGCGCCCGCGAAGCCTACGAGTATCTGATCAAGACGTTCGGCGACACCGATGCCGGACGTCTGGCCAAGCAGCGGCTCGACGCGCTCAACCGCGCGCGGCCACAATAGCCGGCGTCACGGGCCGCTTCTCCCTCTCTCTCCTCGAGGACATCGACACATGGGTAGCGTGAACAAGGTAATTCTGGTCGGCAACCTGGGCCGCGACGCCGAGGTGCGCGTCACCCCGAACGGCGCGCCGGTGGCGAGCTTCAGCATCGCCACGACCGAGAACTGGACGTCCAAGGACGGCCAGAAGCAGGAACAGACCGAGTGGCACCGGATCGTGCTGTGGGGCAAGACGGCCGAGACACTGCAGCCCTACCTGACCAAGGGCAAGCAGATCTATCTCGAAGGCCGGCTGCAGACCAGGCAGTGGGAGAAGGAAGGCCAGAAGCACTACACGACCGAGATCAAGGCCGACAAGGTCGTCCTGCTCGGCGGCGGCGGCCGCGGCGGTGAGCGCGGCGATCGCGGTGAGGGTGGCGGCGGCTACAACGAGCCGATGGGACCACCGGCCGGCGCCATCACCGACGACGACATTCCCTTCTAGGCAGGGGCTCGGGTCCCGGGTCTCGGGGCTCGGCGGTAGACATGCAAAGGCCGGCGCGTGATGCGCCGGCCTTTCGTCGTTGGCGCGAATCACGCCGCAGCATCGGCCCCCGGCTCCCAGCCGCTGGCCCCTGGCCCCTAGGTCCCCTGTCGGCCGTAGCGATCTTCGAGGCGCACGACGTCGTCGGTCTCGGGTGTCGAGACCTCGAAGATGTCGCTGTCCTCGAGCGCCGTCATGCGGTGCACGGTGGGCGGGGTGACGTGGACGGCGTCCCCGGGACCCATCTCGCGTCCGACGAGCTCGTCGCCTTCCTGACGCTCGAAGAGAATCTTCCCCGACCAGACGAAGATCGTCTCGTCCTTGCGGTGGTGGAACTGCAGGCTGAGCGCGTGCCCCTTGTTGACGTGAATCACCTTGCCGACGTAGCGGTCGGTCACGGCCCACCACAGTTCGTATCCCCAGGGCTTCTCTACCCGCTTGAGCGGTTCGGTCACGATGCGAATCTCCTTCCGGCGCTGATTGTCACACGCCGCGCTCAGCGCGGCACCGGTCCGCGGTCGACGGCGGCCAGCGCGTTGAACAGATGCTGCTCGATGTCGGCGGCCGTTGCCAGCCGCAGGACCTCGTTGGCCATCTGCCGCGCGTCGGCAGCGCGGACGTCCTGGATGAGACGCCTGGCGACCGGAATGGCCGAGGGCGTCATGCTGAACTCACGGAACCCCAGCCCGATGAGCAGGCCGATCATCGTCGGGTCCGAGGCCATCTCGCCGCACACCGAGGCATCGATCCGACGCCTGGTCGCGGCCCGGCGAACCAGGCGCAGCAGCCGCAGCACGGCCGGATGCAGCGGCTCGTAGAGATCCGACACCCTTTCGTCGGTCCGGTCGACGGCCAGCGTGTACTGGATGAGATCGTTGGTGCCGACGGTGAAGAACGCCGACTCACACGCCAGCAGGTCGGCGGCCAGCGCCGCCGACGGCACCTCCACCATGGCTCCCACCGGCACCGCGCCGGGCCGTCCGAGCGCCTCGGCCACCTCGCGGACGACCGCGGTGGCCATGCGCATTTCCTCGACCGACGTCACGAAGGGGAACATCACCCGCAGCTGTCCGGCCGGCGCGGCGCGCAGGAGCGCCCGCAGCTGCGTCCGGAGCACGTCCGGGTGCGCCAGTCCGAGGCGCAGGCCGCGCCGGCCCGGGCGCGCGTCACGGCGATCGCGGCCGGCCCAGCGGGAGAACTGCCGTTCGTCGAGGTCGAACGTCCGCACCGTGACGCGGCGCGGCGCCACCGACGTCAGCAGGTCGCGATAGATCTCGGTACTGGCGCTCCTCGTCGAGCCGCTCCGGCGACCGTTCCGCGAGGAGGAACTCCGAGCGGAAGAGACCGATGCCCTCGGCGCCCGCTTCGAGCAGCGCCGGGACGTCCTCGGGCCGCTCCAGATTGGCCTCGAGACGGATGGCGACGCCGTCGGCGGTCAGGGTCGGCGCCGGCAGCGCGCCTGCCGCGGGGGCTGGCGACGTCGCCCGCCGGGCCGGCGCCCGCCGCCGGGCCGCATCGATGTCCTCAGGCGTCGGGTCGAGCGTGACGGTTCCGGTCGTGCCGTCGATGACGATCACGGTGCCCGGACTCACCCGCCGGCTCAGATGGCGGAGACCGACCACGGCCGGCACCTTGAGTGAGCGCGCGAGGATGGCCGTGTGATGGGTGCGGCCGCCGGCGTCGGTCGCGAAGCCGAGCACGCGCGACCAGTCCATCTGGGCGGCCAGCGAGGCGGTCAGCTCGTCGGCGACCAGCACGGCCGGCCCGTCGACATCGCGCAGCAGGTCGGCGGCCCAGCCGCCGGCGCGCCGCAGGTTCATGCGGATACGGCCGGCGACGTCCGCCAGGTCGCTGTCGCGCTCGCGCAGATACGGATCCTCGACGGTGGCGAAGACGGCGCACAGCTCCTCGTAGGAACGATGCACGGCCCAGGCGGCGTTCACGCGATCGTGCCGCACGATGTCACGCGCCCGGCCCATGAACATCGAGTCGTCGAGGATGAGCAGCTGGGCGTCGAAGAGCGGCGCCAGGTCGTGACCGGGGCCACTGGCCAGGCGATCGCGGATCTCCTGCAGCTGCGAGTGCGACCGGGTCCGCGCCATGTCGAGCTGGTGCAGTTCGTGCTCGACGCGGTCCGGCGGGATCGGGAACCTGACGACGTCGGCGTGCCCGGTGAGCACCACCGCCCGTCCGACCACGACACCCGGCGAGACGGCGATGCCGGTCAGGCGCTCCACGTGTCCTCGCCGAAGCCGGTGCGCACGAGCGCCGCCAGCGACTGCAGCGCGTCGGCCTCGTCGATGCCGTCGGCCGTGATGGTGATGACGGCCCCCTTCGCCGCGGCGAGCAGCAGGATGCCCATGATGCTCTTGCCGTCGACCTGGCGGTCGGCCCGGATGACGCGCACCTTGGCGCGGAAGCGGCCGGCCAGCTGCACGAATCTGGCGGCCGCGCGCGCGTGCAGACCCAGGGCATTCACGATGGTCACGTCTTCACGTATCACGTGCTCGTTCCTCCAGCTTCGCCACTCAGCAGGTCGGAAGCGACCCAGATGGCGTTGCGTCCGTGTTCCCTGACCTGGCGCGCCGCGTCGAGGACGTTCGACGTGTCGCCGAGCCCGGCCAGCTTGATCAGCATGGGCAGATTGACCCCCGTGACCACTTCGATGCGACCGGTCTCGAGGAAGGTGATGCCGAGGTTGGCGGGCGTGCCGCCGAACATGTCGGTGGCGATGACGACGCCCTCGGGGCTGGCGACGGCAGCGATGGCCGCGGCGATCTCCTGGCGGGCGTCCTGCACGTCCTCGTGCCAGCCGATCGAGACCGCCTTCATCTGCGGCAGATCGCCGACGATGGTTTCGGCCGCCGTTACCAGTTCGGCCGCCAGCTGTCCGTGCGTGACGACGACGACTCCGATCATGCGTCCGTCCTTTCCCGGCCGACGTCGCGATGGCGCGCGCGCACCGTCACGCCGGCGACGCCGGTCAATTCCCGCCGCAGGGCCTCGGCGATGTAGACCGAGCGATGGCGTCCGCCGGTACAGCCGATGGCGACGGTGAGGTAGCTCTTCCCCTCCGCGATGTACTGCGGCAGCAGGAACTTGAGCAGCGAGGTCAGGCGCCGCAGCAGCTGGGCGGTAGCGCGCTGGCGTTCCAGGAATGCCGCCACCGGCCGATCGCGCCCGGTCTGGGGACGCAGCGCGGGCACGAAGTGCGGGTTCGGCAGGAAGCGGACGTCGAACACCAGGTCGGCCGCGAGCGGCAGCCCGTGCTTGAACCCGAAGCTCTCGAACGTCAGCACGAGCGTGGCGCGCTGCTTGTGATCGTGCGCCAGCCCGAGGAAGACCCGCCGCAGCTCGTGCACGTTCAGATCGGAGGTATCGACGATCTCGTCCGCCATGGCGCGGATGCGGCTCATCTTGCGCCGCTCGAGGGCGATGGCGTCGGCGATCGGCTCGTCGGGCGCGAGCGGATGCGGCCGCCGGGTCTCGCTGAAGCGGCGATGCAGCACGGCGGCCGAGGCTTCGAGGAAGATGAGCGACGGCGGGACGTCGGCGCTGGCGCACAGCCGGGCATAGACGGCTGGGAACGCGGTCAGGAACCGCTTCTCGCGGACGTCGACCACCACCGCCACCCGGGAGAGCGCTTCGTCCCGCTGGTGCAGCGCGTGCAGGTCCGGCAGCAGCTCCACCGGCAGGTTGTCCACGCAGTAGTAGCCGAGATCCTCGACCGCGTGAATCGCCTGCGACTTGCCGGCGCCGGAGAGGCCGGTCACGACCAGGAAGTCGGCGCGCGACGGACGCATCGTGAGCTTCGGCGTGCGGCGGCTCATGCCGCGCCCCCGCTGTCGAGGTCGTCGGCGTCGTCGGCTTCTTCGTGGCCGCCGGCCAGGCGGGCCAGGCGATGGTCGAGCGCGCGGGCGAACTCGCGGGCCGTGTGCGTGCCGCGGGCGCGCAGCAGCTGGTTCCGGGCCGCCACCTCCACGAGCGTGGCCACGGTGCGTCCGGGCGCCACCGGCATCGTCACCTTCGACAGACGCAGGCCGAGCATCTCGTGGTGGTGATTGTCGAGACCGAGGCGGTCGTAGTTGCGCGCGGTATCCCAGCGTTCGAGTTCGACGACGAACTCGACCCGCTTCGAGCTGCGGGTCGAGGCCACGCCGAACAGGTCACGGACGTTGATCAGTCCGAGACCCCGGATTTCCATGAAGTAGCGCGTGGCGGCCGGTGAGGTGCCGATGATGACCGTCTCGGCCCGGCGGCGGACCTCGACGGTGTCGTCGGCGACCAGACGGTGACCGCGGCCGATGAGATCGAGGGCGCACTCGCTCTTGCCGATGCCGCTCTCCCCGATGAGGAGCACGCCCAGGCCGAGCACGTCCATGAGCACGCCGTGCACCAGCTCGCGCGACGCCAGCCGGTCCTCGAGCATCGACATCAGCTTGCCGATGGCGAGCGGGGTCGAGATGGCGGTGCGCAGCACCGGCACGCGGGCCGCCTCGGCGGTCAGGGCGACCTCCGGCGGCAGCTCGAGCCGGGTGGTGACGAGGATGCACGGCACGCCGGAGGCGAACGAGCGCGTCAACGCCGTGGTGCGCGCCTCGGGAGCCAGACCGAACAGGAAGCGGACCTCGCTGTCGCCGTAGATGAGCACGCGACCCGGCCGCAGGTATTCATGGTAGCCGGCCAGCGCCAGCCCCGTCTTCTGGATGTAGGGACTGGTGATCGGCCGATCGAGGCCCGCGGCGCCGGCAACCAGGTCCAGTCCGAGCCCGTAGGCGTCGGCCTGGCCGCGCAGCAGGTGGCCCACCGTGACGACTGGCGGAGGCGGCATGTGCTCGTGCGGTACTAGTACAGAACCTTGCGCTGGTTCGAGGTCGGGATGCGGAGTTCCTCACGGTACTTCGCGATGGTGCGACGTGCCAGCACCAGCCCTTCCCGCTGCAGGATGCTGACGATCTTCGAATCACTCAGTGGTTTCTTGAGGTCCTCGGCTTCGATGATCTTGCGGATCCGCTGCTTGATGGTCACCGACGACACGGCGTCGCCGTACGAGCTGCTGATGCCGCTGTGGAAGAAGTACTTCATCTCGTACACGCCCTGAGGCGTGTGCATGTACTTGTTGGTCACGACCCGGCTGACCGTCGACTCGTGCATGCCGATGTCGTTGGCCACGTCGCGCAGCACCAGCGGCCGCAGGTGCTCGATGCCGTGGTCGAGGAATTCGCGCTGGAAGTTGATGATGCTGGTGGCGACCTTCTGGATGGTCTTCTGCCGCTGCTCCACGGACTTCAGCAGCCAGCGGGCCGCGTTGAAGCGCTCCTTGACGTAGGAACGGGTATCGGCGTCCGCCTGGTCCTTGTCGAGCAGCCGCTTGTACGACGAGCTGATGCGCAATTGCGGCAGCCCGTCGTCGTTCAGCACCGCCACGTACTGATCCTCGACCTTCAGGATGTAGACGTCCGGCATCACGTACTCGGGCTGGCGCGCGTTGTAGCGGGCGCCCGGCTTGGGGTCGAGGTGCGTGATGATCTGGATGTGCTCGCGCAGGTCCTCGATGCTCATGCCCATCTTGCGCGAGAGCTCGGGAATCTGGTGGTTCTGCAGCAGCCGCAGGTGCTCGGAGACGATGCGCTCGGTGGGGGTGCCCTCGAGGCCGAGGGCCCGCAGCTGCAGGGTCAGGCATTCCCGCAGGTCGCGCGCCGCCACGCCCGTCGGGTCGAAGCCCTGCACGAGGCGCAGCACCTGTTCGACGGTGTCAATCGGCCACGGGCCCATCTGGGCGATCTCGCTGACCGAGGCGACCAGCTCGCCGTTGTCGTCCAGGTTGCCGATGATGGCGGAGCCGATGGCGCGCTCGGTCTGATCGTCGGACTTCAGGGACAGCTGCCACTCCAGGTGGTCGGTCAGGGACGACCCGGTCGAGAGCGTGTTCTCGATCGGCGGCAGCTCCTTCACCTCGGTCGGCACGCGCGATCGGTAGCCGTCGTCGAGGTACTCGCTGAAGAAATACTCGTAGTCGTTGTCTTCCCAGTTGTCGGCCTTGCCCTCGGCGCGCTG
This sequence comes from uncultured Acidobacteriota bacterium, assembly GCA_963807405.1. Taxonomy (GTDB): domain Bacteria; phylum Acidobacteriota; class Vicinamibacteria; order Vicinamibacterales; family UBA2999; genus CADEFD01. The sequence continues at coordinate 883,968 of CAWEBU010000006.1, forward strand.
GGCGTCCTGCTCGTCGGCCTTGTCGGTGGCCGGCTGCGCCTCGGCCGCCTGGAGATCCTCGTTCGGGATCTCCTCCAGCAGGGGGTTCTCGACCACCTCCTGGTTCAGCATGTCGGCCAGCTCGAGCGTCGACATCGGCAGCAGCTTGATGGCCTGCTGGAGCGACGGCGTCAGAATCAGCTTCTGCGAGAGCTTCGCTTGGAGCTTCTGGTGAATGGCCATTGACGGTGCCGGGGGAACCCGTCCGGGGGTTCCCGAGACTTGAAGGGAATTCTAGCAGCCCGGTGCAAGAATCGTGACAGGTAAAGCGCGTGATTCAGTCGAGGCGAAAATCCTGTCCCAGGTAGATGCGCCGGACTTCGTCGTCGGAAGCGAGCTCCTGCGGGGTCCCGGCCTTGAAGATTGTGCCATCCGTCACGATGTAGGCCCGGTCGGTGATGCGCAGCGTTTCGCGCACGTTGTGGTCGGTGATGAGCACGCCGATGCCACGGGCCTTCAGGTGGAAGATGATCTGCTGGATGTCACTGAGGGCGATGGGATCGATGCCGGCGAAGGGCTCGTCGAGCAGGATGAACCGCGGCGACATGACGAGCGCGCGGGTGATCTCGGCGCGGCGCCGCTCGCCGCCGGACAGCGTGTAGGCGGCGGACTTGGCCAGGTGCGTGAGCCCCAGTTCCGCCAGCAGGGCGGCCAGGCGTGTCCGCCGCTCGGCGGCCGGGATCGGCAGCGTCTCGAGGATGGCGAGCAGGTTCTGCTCGACGGTCAGGCCGCGGAAGATCGAGGGCTCCTGCGGCAGATAGCCGAGGCCCTTGCGGGCACGGATGTACATCGGGTCGTCGGTGACGTCGTGGCCGTCGAGGAGCACCCGGCCACTGTCGGGGGCCACCAGCCCGACCGTCATGTAGAACGTGGTCGTCTTGCCGGCGCCGTTCGGCCCGAGCAGACCCACCACCTCCCCCGCCGAGATGTCGAGGCTGACCCCGGCCACGACCGTACGGCCGTTGTAGCTCTTGGTCAGGGCTTCGGTACGGAGGGTGGCCATCGTGGCAGAGGGGGGACGGGAGGGGCCGGCAGCCGCCGCGGCATCCCCGATCACTTCGGGGGCTCGCAGCGCCCGCCACCCGTCGTGACGGTGCGGGCCGCTTCGTTGCCGTCGACGATGAGCTTACCGGCCGTGCCGAAGAAGGTCAACGTCCGGCCGGTCGTCACGCGGCAGTTCTCGGTGAAGCGGACCGGCGATCCGGTGAGCACGTAGCGGCCATCGTCGGCGTGATAGGTGAGCCGGGCGCCGACTGCTTCGCGCGAGGCGACCCGGGTCTCGACGGTGCCCTCCCCCTCGATGCGCTCGAGGGTGCGAGCGGCGGCGGCGAGGACGAGCGTGATGCGGTCGGCCGACAGATTGCCCTCGGGCCCGCTCATCTGCGCGTCCGTCTCGTAGGTCGCGGTGCGCGCCTGGTCGTCGTAGCGCAGGGTCTGCCCACGCGCGATGGTACCGCGGGCCGGACTGGCGGCGCCGGTCCCTCCGGGCGCGGCGGGCGCGGCGAGATTCAAGGTCGAGGTGACGCCGCCCGAGGCCGTCAGATTGCCGCGCTGCTCGTCGAGGACCACCTCCTCGGCGCGGATGTCGGTCGGGCCCTGCCACAGCCGGGCGCGGCCGGTGTAGGTCGCACGTCTGGACTGGCTGTCGTACTCGAGCGCCCCGGCGCTGGCGAAGAGCGGCTGGTCATCGGCCAGGAGGGCTGGCGTCCGCGCCGGGGCGTCGCCGCCGCGCGCCGCCGCCGGCTGCATGACGCTCGACACGGCCCCGGTCGCGGACAGCGCGTTGGTGGCCAGGCCGATGGCGATGTCGTCGGCTTCCACCTGCAGGCCGGTGTCGGTGACGCGCGGTGCCGCGCCCGGCCGGCCGCTCAGCATCAGGCGGTCGTCGGCCATCAGGTAGCGGGCGTCGGTCGAGGCAGCGCGCAGCGAGCCGGCTTCGAAGGTCGTGCCGCCGGCGAAGGTCGCCTGCTGCGGCGCCCCCGAGGGCGCCAGGGCCAGGGTGAGCGTCGCCGAACGCGCCAGTCGCGCCGGACCTGCCTTCGTCGTGCCGCCCTCCCGGAAGTCGACGTTGCCGGCAAAGCGCATCGCCGTCAGCCCGGCGCCCGCGACGCCGTCGCCGGTGAGCTCGTCGGCGCGAATCGTGCGGGCCGCGACCTCCCCGCTGGCCGGCAACGACACCTGCATCCGCTCGCGCGCGACCAGACTCGTGATGGCACCGTCGGGCCCGAGGGCGAGGTCGATGAACTCGGCCGCCAGCTGCTGCCCCGCCGCGGCTGGCGTGGCGCCGGCCAGGGTGACCACGGCCTGTCCGGCCAGCGTGATGTGCTGGACGGTGCGGCCATCGTCGGCGTAGTCGATGTTGATGTCGCGCGCCCGCATGGCGCGCAGGCTGCCGAACCCCGTGCCGCCGCTGATCCGGGCATTGCCACGCAGCTCCATGGAATCCGGCTCGTCGCGCTCCGGCAGCAGGAAGACCATGATGTCGTCGGCGGCGAAGGTCTGAGCCGGCCGGGTGACGGTGGCCTGCCGTTCGAGGTGCATGTAGCGATCGCGGCGGGCCTCGGTGAAGGCGCCGGCCGTGATCTCCATGTCGCCGACGGTGTCGCCACCGGCCACGTGAGCCGCCGCCTCGTCCAGCACCGACATGGTGTCGCGGCGCTTGTCGTAGGTGAATCCGACGCCCGAGCCGTGGGTCTTGGCCCGCTCGAAGGTCACCGGTCCGGGTGCGCGCAGAATCCCTTCGCCGTTCGAGTAGGAGGCCGTCCCCGTCTTCGCCACCAGTCCGTCGGAGGCCTTGAGCACGACATCGCCCGTCATCTCGACCGACGATTGGGCGGCTCCGATCGTGCCCTCCCGCCCCGTGATGACGAAGCTCTTGCCCGCGGGACGGGCCACCGTCACGACCAGCCCCTTGGCCACGGTCCGGCCATCGCTGTACTGGACCTGCTCTTCGAAGTCGAGGGCGAAGTCCTGGCGCTTGCCGCTCGTCTGCTCGGCCTGGCCGCCGGTCACGCGGGCGGTGACGGTGGGACCGAGCGGCGTCACCGCTGGCGGCGGCTGCGGGGTGCGGCGGCCGCTGGCGAACCAATAGGCGCTCGCCGCGACCCCCAGGACCACGGCTGCCGCCATCAGGCGTCCCCGGCGTTGCCACGACGTCACAGCACCATCCTCATCTCATGGTGACGGATAGCCGGGAGGGGCGCAAGCCGCCGCCGCGCGCCCGCGGAGCGGCCGCGGCGCCCGCTCACGCGCGACGGGCGTCCGAGAGCCGGAGTTCGGTGTAGGTGTTGCCGTTGAACTCGTTCTGCTCGAGCGCGTAGGCGACCTCGAGGGCGCCGGCGGCGCCGGTGATGACCGCTTCCTTCTCTACCGCGTTCCACGCGATGGCGCGGAAGGTCCGGCCGCGCTGGCGGAGCGACATCTTGAGGTGGCGCTCCTTGAGGCGGCGCGGTCCGTCCACCACCTCGACGCCGGCCGCCGTGAAGAGCGGCTTCGGATTGGCCAGGCCGAACGGCGCCATCGCCATCAGGTCGCGGACCACCTGCGGCGTGAGGACGTCGAAATCGAGCGGGCCGTCGAGCGACAGGTTCGGACGCAGGTCGTCGGGGCCGAGCCGGGCGTCGGCGAAGTCGTTCACCGCGCGCCGGAACTCGGGAATCCTGGCGGCGTCGAACTGCAGGCCGGCCGCCTGCTTGTGGCCGCCGAACCGCTGCAGCAGCGTCGCGCACGACTCGAGCGCGGCCAGGATGTCGAACCCCGGAATGCTGCGGCACGAGCCGTGGGCCACGCCGTGCTCGACCGAGAGCACGATCGCCGGCCGGTAGTAGGCGTCGACCAGCTTCGAGGCCACGATGCCGATGACGCCGCGGTGCCAGCCGTCGCCGCCGACGACGAGGACGGTGCGGGCGCCGATGTCCGGATCGGTGTCGACCGCCTTCCGGGCGGCGATCACGATGTCCTGCTCTTCGCTGCGCCGGCGCGTGTTCTCGGCGTCGAGCTGCTCGGCGAGGGCCTGCACTTCGCCGGCCAGCGACTCGTCCGAGGCCAGCAGCAGCCGCGTCGCGATGTCGGCGCTGGCCATGCGGCCGGCGGCGTTCACCCGCGGCGCCACCATGAAGGCGATGTGGTAGGCATCGATCGTCTTGCCGGACAGGCCCGAGACATCGAGCAGCGCCCGCAGGCCTACCTTGTGGGGACCGCGCGTCAGCTGTTCGAGGCCGAGCTTGGCGATGACGCGGTTCTCGCCAACCAGCGGCACGACGTCCGCCAGGGTGCCGATGGCGGCGATCTTCACGAACGCCGGCAGCCAGCTGTCCTTCCCCGCCTTCTGGCACAGACCCTGAACGAGCTTGAGGGCGACGCCCACGCCGGCCAGGTGCTTGTCGGGATAGCGGCAGTCGGCGCGCTTCGGGTTGACGACCGCCAGCGCCTGCGGCAGCTCGGCATCGGGTTCGTGGTGGTCGGTGATGATGAGGTCGATGCCGAGTTCGCGGGCGCGGCGGGCGGCGTCGGGGGCGCGGATGCCGCAGTCGACCGACACGATGACCCTGGCGCCGTCGGCGTGCAGCCGCTCGATGGTCGCCGGCTGCAGTCCGTAGCCGTCGCGCAGGCGCTCCGGGATGAAGTGCGTGACGTCGGCGCCGAGCAGTTCCAGCGCCCGGCGCAGGATCACGGTGGAGGTCACGCCGTCGACGTCGTAGTCGCCGTGCACGACGATCCGCTCGCGGCGGGCGGCGGCGGCCAGCAGGCGCTCGACGGCCGGCGCCAGATCGGTCATCAGCCACGGGTCGAGCAGGTGCGACAGCGACGGGCGCAGGAAACGGTCGGCCAGCTCCGGATCGTGGTGACCGCGGATGGCGAGCAGCCGTGCCACCACCGGCGACAGCCCCAGTTCCGCGGTCAGGCGGGTGGCGGCGGCCTCGTCACAGGACCGCGCCTTCCAGACGAGCGGGGGCGCCACGATCAGGACTCGATGATGCCGACGCGGCCCATCGTGCGGAACTTCTGGTAGCGCCGTTCGAGCCGATCGGCGGAGTCGAGCGCGCCGATGTCGGCCAGCGCCCTGGCGAGCACGCCGTCGAGCATCTGTGCGGCCGCCGGCGGATCGGTGTGGGCGCCGCCGTCCGGCTCCTTGACGATCTCGTCGATGATGCCGAGACCGAGCAGGTCCGGCGCCGTGATCTTGAGCGCCTCGGCCGCCTGGATCTTGCGATTGGTGTCGCGCCACAGCAGCGCCGCGCAGCCCTCCGGCGGGATGACGCTGTAGATGGCGAACTCGTGCATCAGGATGCGGTCGCCGACCGCGATGCCGAGTGCGCCGCCGCTGCCGCCTTCGCCGTGCACCACGACGATGATCGGGACGTCGAGCACGGCCATCTCGCGCAGGTTGACGGCAATCGCTTCGGCCACGCCGCGTTCCTCGGACTCGATGCCGGGATAGGCGGCCGGGGTGTCGACGAAGCACACGATCGGCCGCCCGAACTTCTCGGCCAGCTGCATCGCCCGCAGCGCCTTGCGGTAGCCTTCCGGCCGCGCGTAGCCGAAGTTCCGGTAGATCTTCTGCTTGGTGTCGCTGCCCTTCTGGTGCCCGACCACCATGACCGGCTGGCCGCGGAACACGGCCGGACCCGCCACGATGGCATGGTCGTCGGCAAAGCGGCGATCGCCGCGGATCTCGACGAAGTCGGTGAACAGCATCTCGACGTAGTCGAGCGTCGTCGGACGGGCCGGGTGGCGGGCCACGAGCACCCGTTGCCACGGCGTCAGCGTCTGGTAGAGCTCGGCGCGGATCGACCGGATGCGCTCGCCGAGACGCGCGATGTCGCGCTGCCGGTCGGCGGTCGACGGCAGCATCGACAGCGCCTGGATCTCTTTCTGCAGGACGCCGATCGGTTCTTCGAAATCGAGGAGGTCAGGCATCGGTCGGGTCTCTCTCCACTCTATTGCAGCACAACCGAGCCGGCGCCGCACACGCGCTCGACGGCGGTGACGAGCTGCTCGGAGGGCCGCACGCGGATCTGCGGCGTGACGTTGGCCTTCACCCTGAGACGGCGGGTGTCGTGCGCGACTTCCAGCTCGAGGACGATCGGCCGATCGCCCTGGTGCTGGGCGAGGACGTCCCACAGCGCTTCGAGGGTCGAGCGCGACGCTCCGGCGCTCAGATGGATGTTGACCGCCTTGGCCATGCGCTCACGCAGGCCCACGAGCAGTGACAGCTCGTTGGCCTGGAAGCGCGACGAGTCCTCGTCGCGCTCGAACTTGCCGCGGACGAGCAGCAGTGCCCCGGTCTCGACCAGATGGCGGAAGCGGCCGTAGGTCTCGGGGAAGATCACCACCTCGACCGATCCCTGGGAGTCCTCGAGCGTGAGGACGGCCATCGGATCGCCCTTCTTGGTCTTGAGCGCCCGCACCGCGCTGACGATGCCGCCGACCGCCACGTCCTCGAGCAGCAGGCGGCCGGGCGCGCCTTCCTCGGCCTCGGGGACTTCGGCCGCGAGCAGATCGCCGACCGTGCGCGCGCCGAAGGTCCGCAGGTCGACCGTGTGGCGATCCACCGGGTGGCCGCTCAGGTAGAGCCCGAGGGCTTCCTTCTCGTTGGCCAGCCACTCCATCTCCGACCAGGCCGGCCCGTCGGCCAGCACGCCGGGCGCCGCCCCGGGCGTCGACGGCACGGCCTCACCAAACAGGTTGGCCTGCCCCTGCTCGCGGTCACGCTGGACACGGGCACCGTGTTCGAGCGCCAGATCGACGCCACGCATCAGGCGGGCGCGGCCGACAGCGGGCGGCACGGCGCGGCCGTCGACGGCCGCCAGGCCGTCGCAGGCGCCGCCCTTCACGAGCGCCTCGAAGACGCGGCGATTGGCGATGCGCAGGTCGAGCTCTTCGGCCAGCTGGTGGAGCGAGGTGATGCGGCCCGCACTCCGGCGGACGTCGAGGATGGCCTGGATGGCGCCCTCGCCGAGGCCCTTGATGGCCGTCAGGCCGAAACGCACGCCTTCCGGCACCACCGCGAAGTGCTGCTGGCTCTCGTTGACGTCGGGCGGCAGCACCGCGATCCCGCGGTCGCGGCACTCGGCGATGTAGAGCGCCAGCTTGTCGGTGTTGGCGGCCTCGATCGTCAGCAGCGCCGCCGCGAAGTGGCGCGGGTAGTTGGCCTTCAGGTAGGCCGTCTGATAGGCCAGGAACGCATACGCCGTCGAGTGCGACTTGTTGAAGCCGTAACCCGCGAAGTACTCCATCAACTCGAAGATCTTGGTCGCCTTCTTCTCGCTGATGCCCTTCTTGCGCGTGCCCTCGAGGAAGGCCTCGCGCTGCTTGGCCATGACCTTGGGATCCTTCTTGCCCATGGCCTTGCGCAGCACGTCCGACTGGCCGAGCGTGAAGCCGGCCAGCACCGCCGCAATCCGCATCACCTGTTCCTGGTAGGCGATGACGCCGTAGGTGTCGGCGAGGATCGGTTCGAGGGCGGCCAGGTCGTACTTGACCTCGGTCTTGCCCTGCTTGCGGGCGACGTAGTCGTCGACCATGCCGCTCTTGAGCGGTCCCGGACGGTAGAGGGCGTTCAGGGCGATCAGGTCGTCGAGGCGTTGCGGCTTCGACTTGCGCAGCAGGTCGCGCATGCCGGAGCTCTCGAACTGGAAGATGCCGAAGGTCTGGCCTTCGCAGAACACCTGATAGGTGCGGGCGTCGTCGAGGGCGACGCCGTCGATGTCGAGCGTGAACCCTTCGGTGCGCTTGATCTCGGCCAGCGCGTCCTGGATCAACGTGAGTGTGCTCAGGCCCAGGAAGTCCATCTTGAGCAGGCCGACGCGCTCGACCTCCTTCATGGCCCACTGGGTGGTGATTTCGTCGCGGTTGCTCTTGTAGAGCGGCGCGTAGTCGGTGATCGGCCCCGGCGCGATCACGACACCGGCGGCGTGGACGCCGGCGTTGCGCGACATGCCCTCGAGGCGCTTGCCCATCTCGAGGACGTCCTTGACGCGCGGGTCCTTGTCGCGCATGTCGCGCAGGACCGGATTCTCGGCGAGCGCCTTCTCGAGCGTCATGTCGAGGGCCGGCGGGATCTGCTTGGCGATGCGATCGACATCGGCATAGGCCAGGTCGAGCACGCGGCCGACGTCGCGGATGACGGCCTTGGCCTTCATGGTGCCGAAGGTGATGATCTGGGAGACGTTCTCGCGGCCGTACTTGCGCGTGACGTACTCGATGACCTCGCCCCGCCGCCGCTCGCAGAAGTCGACGTCGATATCGGGCATCGACACGCGTTCGGGATTCAGGAAGCGCTCGAACAGCAGGTCGTAGTCGATCGGATCGACGTCGGTGATGCGCAGGCAATAGGCGACCAGGCTGCCGGCCGCCGAGCCGCGGCCGGGGCCCACCGGAATGCCCTGTTCGCGGGCATAGCGGATGAAGTCCCAGACGATCATGAAGTACCCGGTGTACCCCATGCGCTTGATCATCGCGATCTCGTAGTCGAGCCGGACGCCGTACTCGTCGAGGCCGTGGCGGAGCTTGCCCTCGGCGGCCAGCTGGTGCAGCCGCGGCAGGCGCTCCGCGAAGCCCTGGCGCGAGACGTGCTCGAAGTAATCGTCGAGCGTATAGCCGGCCGGCACGTCGAACTTCGGGACGTGCAGCGTGCCCGAGGGAATCGTGACGTTGCAGCGTTCGGCGATCGCCAGCGTGTTGCGCATGGCCTCGGGGAAATCGCCGAACACCTGCGCCATCTGCGCGGCGTTCTTCAGGAAGAACTGGTCGCCGTGATACTTCAGCCGCTTCTCGTCGTTGACCGACTTGCCGGTGCCGATGCACAGCAGCAGATCGTGCGGCTTGGAGTCGTGCTGGTGCAGGTAGTGGACGTCGTTCGTGCAGACGAGCGGCATCTCCAGATCCCTGGCGATCGGGAGCAGCCCGTTGTTGACGACGCGCTGCTCCTCGATGCCCTGGTACTGCATCTCGAGGAAGAAGTTGCCGGCGCCGAGGATGTCACGGTAGGTGGCGGCGGCCGCTAGCGCCCGCTTGGCGTGCTCGGTGCGGATCTCGCTGGCCACTTCGCCCTTGAGACAACTGCTCAGGCCGATCAGCCCTTCGCTGTGCTGCGCCAGCAGGGCCTTGTCGATGCGCGGCTTGTAGTAGAACCCCTCGGTGTAGCCGGACGACACCAGCTTGATGAGGTTCTGGAAGCCGGTGGCGTTCTCGGCCAGCAGCACCAGGTGGTTGGCGGTCTCGCCGGGCGTCCCGGACTTGTCGCGGCGGTCACCGGGCGCCACGTAGACCTCGCAGCCGAGGATCGGGTTGATGCCGCGCTTCCTGGCCGCGTCGTGGAACACCACCGCCGAGAACATGTTCCCGTGCTCGGTGACGGCCAGGGCCGGCATCTTGAGGGCGGCCGCCTGATCGAGCAGCTCGTCGACGCGGCAGGCGCCGTCGAGCAGCGAGAACTCGGTGTGAAGGTGCAGATGGACGAAATCAGACATGGGCACAGTCAACGGCGCCTAGCCGCGAGCTGGCCGCTAGCCGCTGTTCGTCATCCGATCCTACTCCCACTCGATGGTGCTCGGGGGCTTCGAACTGACGTCGTAGACGACGCGGTTGATGCCGCGCACCTCGTTGGTGATCCGTCGCGACACCGCCTTGAGCAGACCGAACGGCAGCTCGGCCCAGTCAGCCGTCATGAAGTCGGTGGTCTGCACGGCGCGCAGCGCCACCACGTAGTCGTAGGTGCGGCCGTCGCCCATCACGCCGACGCTCTTGACGGGCAGGAACACGGCAAAGGCCTGGCTCGTGAGGTCGTACCAGCTCCGGCCCGTGGCGTCGTCGCGCCAGCGGCGCAGCTCCTCGATGAAGATGGCGTCAGCCCGCCGCAGCAGGTCGGCGTACTCGCGGCGCACCTCGCCGAGGATGCGGACGCCGAGGCCCGGGCCGGGAAACGGGTGGCGGTGCACCATCTCGGCCGGCAGGCCGAGCGCGAGGCCGAGCTCCCGCACCTCGTCCTTGAAGAGATCGCGCAGCGGTTCGAGCAGCTCGAGCCCGAGTTCGGCCGGCAGGCCGCCCACGTTGTGGTGGCTCTTGATCGAGACCGCCTTCTTGGTCCTGGCGCCGCCGGATTCGATGACGTCCGGATAGATGGTGCCTTGCGCCAGGAAGCGGGCGCCTGTGTGCCCGCCGCCGCCGGCCTTGAGCTTCTCCGCCTCGGCCTTGAACACCTCGACGAACTCGCGGCCGATGATCTTGCGCTTCTGCTCGGGGTCGGTGACACCGGTCAGGTGCCCGAGGAACTGCGCGCTGGCATCGACATGGATGACGCGCGCGTGCAGCCGCCCGACGAACATCTCCATGACGAGGCGGCCTTCGTCCTGCCGCAGGAGGCCGTGGTCGACGAAGACGCAGGTGAGCTGGTCGCCGATGGCGCGATGGATGAGGGCCGCGGCCACGCTCGAATCGACGCCGCCCGACAGGCCCAGGATGACCTCGCCGTCGCCGACCTGGGCGCGGATTCTCTCCACCGCCTCGGCGATGTGGTCGCGCATGATCCAGTCGGGTGACGCGCCGCAGATGTCGACCACGAAGCGCCGCAGGATGGCCGCACCCTGCGGCGTGTGGGTGACCTCGGGATGGAACTGCAGGCCGTAGAAGCGCCGCGCGTCGTCGGCCATGCCGGCAATCGGGCAATTGGGCGTCGAGGCCATCAGCGCGAAGCCCGGCGGCAGCGCCGTGATCTTGTCGCCGTGGCTCATCCACACGCCCAGCAGCTGCTCGCCGCTCTCACGGCGGACGTCCTCGAGGCCGTCGAGCAGGGGCGAGGCGCCGTGGGTCTGCACCTCGGCGTAGCCGAACTCGCGGTGGCTGCTCGCTTCGACCTGCCCCCCCTGCTGCACGGCCATCGTGAACATGCCGTAGCAGATGCCGAGCACCGGCACGCCGAGCTCGAAGACGGCCTGCGGGGCGCGCAGGTCGCTGGCCTCGTAGGTGCTGGCATGGCTGCCGGAGAGGATGACGCCCTTGACCTCGTGCTCGCGGGCGTAGGTCCGCACCCAGTCGTCGCTGACGTCGCAGGGATGGACCTCGCTGTAGACGTGCGCTTCGCGCACGCGGCGGGCGATGAGCTGGGTGACCTGGGATCCGAAATCGAGGACGAGAATGGTCTGGTGTGCCACGTTGTCGGTGTGATGGCGGGCCGGAAGGTTCGCGAACGCGCGCGCCGCCGCTATTATAACGGTGTGCTCCGTGGTGCGACCGCTAGATGTAGTGGCACAGTCCTCGTGCTTCTGAGTGTCGTGGCCGCGTTCCCCGGCGCGCCCCGGCTGGACGCCCAGACGCCAGACACCTCGCTCAGCCTGCTGGCCGGCGGGGCCCTCGACGTGCGGTGGGCGACCTCGCCCGCGGCGCCGGTGGCCGCGCCGCCCGGTTTCGACGAGCACACCGCCTACGTCCCCACGCGTGACGGCGCCATGACCGCCCGCGACCTCGAGACCGGCGCGCCGCGCTGGAGCGTGGCGGCCGCCACCAGCTTCGCGCCGGCCGTCGGCGGCGCCATGGTCTACGTCGTCGCCGAGGGCGGCGTGCGCGCGCTGGCGGCGGCGACCGGTGAGGTCGTCTGGCAGCGTGAGTTCCCCGGCACCGTGGCCGCGCCGCCCTACTGGGACACCGGCTGGCTCATCCTGTCGTTCGAGAGCGGCGACCTGGCGGCGTTTCGCGCCGCCGACGGCGAACCGGTGTGGCGGGTCGCGCTCGGCGCGGTCGCGCACGTGCCGCCGGCGCCGGCCCTCGACAAGCTGTATCTCGGACTGGCCGATGGCCGCACCGTGGCCGTGGCCCTCGCCTCGGGCGAGACGGTGTGGACGCGAGAGGTCGGTCGCGCCACCGGCGTGACCGCGCTCGACGACCAGATTCTCGTCGGCTCGTCGGAGGGCGCGCTGTGGAGCCTCGACCCTCGCAGCGGCCGCGTGCGATGGCGCTGGCGCACCGGGGCCGCGGTGGTCGCCGCGGCGGCGGCCGATGACTCCCGCATCTACGTGATCGCCTACGACCACATCCTGCGCGCGCTCGATCGCCGCAGCGGCAACCTGCGCTGGCGGCGCGCGCTTCCCCACCGGCCAGCCGGGGCGCCGCTCGTCGTCGGCGGCACGGTGCTCGTGCCGTCGCTGTCGACGGAGCTGGCGGGCTACGACGCGACCACCGGCACGCCGACGCTGTCGATGGCCAGCGCCACCGAGGTCGCCGGCGCCACCCGCTTCCGCGTCGGCGGCCGGGTCACGGGCACGCGAATCACCGCGGTGACCACCGAGGGGCAGCTCATCGCGTTCGGCCCGCGCATCGAAGCCGCGCCGGCACTGCTCTCCGACCCGCCCGGGACGCCGAGCCCGGAACCGCCGCCTCAGGCCGCCGTGCCGCCGCCGCCACCGCCACCGCCACCGCCGCTGACGCGATAGAGGCGCAGGTAGGCGGCGAGCGCGGTCAGTCCCAGGAACTGGAACACCAGGCCACGCACCATCCATGCGGCCACCTGGAGCGGCACGGCCGCCAGGCCGACGAGCGGCACGAACGCAATCAGGCCGAGCGCTGTCGTGGCCAGGAACGCCGCTGCCGTCCCGAGCGCCACCAGGGTCGCGACGACGACGAAGACGAAGCCGATCGCGCCCGGCTGGCGCACCAGGAACGAGGCCGTGCGCGCGACGGCGGTGCTGGCGTCGCAATCGTCGACGACGATCGCAATCTGCATCAGCAGATACAGCAGGTTGACGACGGTGATGGCCGCGACCACCGCCACGGACACGCCGAAGAGCCGCGCCGCATCCCAGGCCGAGGACGGCGCCCCTTCCGCCATCACCACGGCCAGCGTGGCGGCGGCGATGAGCGCGTAGGCGACGGACAGGCCGAACGCGAGCAGCGCGAACCGTCCGAACAGACCTTGGGCCCCGGCGGACGCCGTTTCGAGACGGAACCGCCCGGCGCTGCCGACCGCCTCGAGTTGCAGCGGCGGGTGTTCGAGCGGCCCGGCCTCGGCGTCGGCCATCGCCAGCACGGTCATCGTCCCGCCTTTGACGAATGCCATGAACAGGGAGCCGCCGGCGAGCACGACGAGCACGGCCGTGAGAAAGGCTGCCAGGGCGACCGGATGCGCGAGCAGGGCGGCGGCCACGACCGGCACCGCCCGTCGCAGGCCCTGCTCGAAGAGCGTTTGCGGCGCCAGCCCCGACGTCAGCACGACCAGTGCGGCACCACCGACGACCGGGACGGCGAGGAGCGCCTTGTAGACCGAGTCCGCGACCCACTGCAGGACGATGACCTGCCAGTTCGCGGCGGTGATGAGGGCTCCGCGCTTCAGCGCCAGCTTGGGAGAGGCGGGGAGCGCAATCACGGGAGGCTGTCTGCACTATACCAAACGGCTTCGGCGGGATTCGCCTTGTCGCGGTGCGGAGCGCCCTGCAAGAATGGGCAGCGTCTCCATGTCCTGTCCCCCGATCGTCCGGCGCGCGCTCTTGCGGGTGAGCGCGGCGCTGCTCGTGGGCCTGGTGGTGATCGGAGTGGGCGGCTGGCAGTGGGCGCGCCAGCGGCTGGGCGACACCGCCGCCGACACGCGCCAGCGCGTCGAAGCCGACGCCCGGGCACGCATGGCCGCTCTCACCGGGGCGCTCGATGCGGCCGCGTCCGCGGTGGCGGCCGACGGCGCCCTCGTCGAACGGGCCCTGGGCGGCGATGGACCGAGCGTCACGCAGCTCTTTGGCGCGGTGGCCGTCGACGAGCGCCGCGACGACGGGCGCATCGCGGCGCTGACGGTCTACGGTCCCGATGGCGCGCCGCTGGCCTGGGATGGCCGGCCGTCGGCGCTGCCAGCCTCGCGCCTGACCGCCGGGGCCGCCACTTTCATGCTGCCGACGCCGCTCGGCCTGCGCGTGGCGCGGGTGGTCCCGGTGTTCTCGCTCGAGAGCGTCAGCCGCCGGGTCGGCAGCGTGGTCGCCGAAGCCACCGTCTCGGCCGTCACCGCGCCGGCCGGGGACATGGCCGGGCTGGCCGAGTGGGCCACACCGATCGCGCCGGTGGCCTTGGGGCCGCCGGTGCCGCACGGCGAGGATCCCGACGCCTTCGACGTCATGACGGCCGACGGCGCCACGCTCGGCACGGTGCGCATCGCGCCCGAGGCGCTGACCGCTGCGCGCGTCGGCGCTGCGCGGCAGGTCCGCGCGCTGCTCTGGCTCACGGCCGCCCTCGGCCTGGCCGTGTTCGTGTGGCCGCTCGCCGACTGGCGCCGGCTGTCGGTGACCCGCGCCAGCTTCCTCGGACTCAGCCTGCTGATGGCGGGAGCGGCGCTGGCCGCCGGCGGAATGGCGTGGCGCGCCGCCGCGACGGCGGCCCTGCCATGGACCGGCGAAGCGGATTTTCTCGTCGGCGCCCTGGTCGCCCTGGCGCTGGCCGGCGTGACGGCGACGGTCGTCGCGCGCTGGCGCGCGCTGCGCCACGCCTCACGCGGCGGCCGGGCGGCGGCGCTGTGCCACCTGGCCCATCTCGTGTCGGGCGGCATCGTCGGGGCCCTGGCGCTGGAACACCACCGGCTCGTCACCGCCGTGCTGCCGGTGGAACTCGGCGACGTGGCCGGCTTCGCGCTGACACCACTCGCCCCGGGGCGCCTGGCGGTCACCGCCGGCCTGGTGCTCCTGCATGCCGGCGGGGCGCTGTTCCTGGCGGCCGCCCTGCGCGCCGTCGCCCTCGTCACCTGCCCGCGCCGCCGCGGCGTCAACGCCGCGAACCTGCTGGCGACGGCGATGGGCGCCCTCCTGGTGGCGTGGCTCGGCGGGGGCACGGTCGTGGCCCTCGGCCTCGTGGCCGGCACCCTCGCCCTGACGGCGTCCTTCGACGGCGCCTTCCGGACGCTGCGGCGCGGGTCGCAACCGGCACGCCTGGTCGTGCTGTTTGCCGCCCTGGCCGTGCCGTCGCTGGCGGCCTATCCATCGCTGGCCGTGTCGGCCGCCGCCGGACGCCGGGACATCATCGTGCGCGACATCGCGCGCCAGGTGGCCGACCAGCGCCAGGACCTGCAGCTGTCGCTGCGCGCGGCGCTGGCGGAGCTCGACCGGTCGAGCGACCTCGCCGACCTCGTGCGGGCGTCGGCGCCGCCATCGGCCGGTCAGGTCCCGACCGACGCCTCCTTCCTCGTCTGGTCGCGCACCACGCTTGCCACCCGCCGCCTGACCTCGTCGGTCGAGCTCTACGACGGCAGCGGCCGCATGGTCAGCCGCTTCGCCCTCAACCTGCCCGAGACGCAGGTCGATCAGGCCTGGCAGGAGTCCACGTGCGGCTGGGAGCTGTTCGAGGAGGTCTCCCCGTTCTTCGCCGAGGAGCGCCGGCTGCTGCACGCCGGCCGCGGCGTGTGCGAGGGAGGCACGGTCATCGGCTCGATCGTCGTGCACGTCGTGCTCGACTACGCCAACCTGCCGTTCCTGGCGGCGCAGAATCCGTATGTGGCGTTGATGGCGGCGTCCGAGCCGCGCGCCGGCGAGACGCTGGCGCGAGACGACGTCTCGTTCGTCGTCTACGGCTGGAGCCGGCGTCCGCTCTACGTCTCGGGCGGTGAGGCGTGGACGTTGTCCGAGCCGCTGTTCGAGCGCCTCGCGGCCTCGCGGGAGCCGTTCTGGGCGGCCATCGAGGACCATGACGTCGTCTCCGACGTCTACCTGCTGAGCGACCGCGGCGCCATCTATGCGATCGGCTACCCGCGGCCGTCGCTGCTCGCCCACCTCTCGACCGTGGCGCAGCTCATCGCCTTGACGGGTGTCGTCTTCGCGGCGCTGCTCGTGGCGGTGGCGCTTGCCTCGCGGATCGGCGGCCGGTCGCCCGTCACGGGTCGCGCCCTCTTCCGCGAGGTGCGGGCCAGCTTCTCGCGGACGCTCTTCCTCGCCTTCGTCGCCGCGGTGGTGGTGCCGGTCGTGGCGCTGGCGCTCGTCACGCGGGCCTACATGGCGACCTCGCTGCGCCAGGACATCGAGCGCGAGGCGACGCGCACGGTGCTGTCGGCCAGCCGCGTCGTCGAGGACTTCGCGGCCATCGAATCGCGCGGCGCCACCAACCTGCCGGCGCTCGACGACAGCCTGCTCGTGTGGCTCAGCCGCGTCATCGGCGAAGACATCAACGTCTTTGCCGGCACCGGGCTGCTGGCGTCGAGCGAGCGGACCCTGTTCGCATCGGGCCTGCTGCCCACGCGCACTCCCGGCGACACCTACCGCGCCCTGGTGCTCGAAGGGCGGCCGACGTTCCTGGCCCGCGAGTCGGTCGGCGACTACGAGTATCAGGTGGTGTCGGCGCTCGTGCGTGTCGACGCCGAGCAGGCCATCGTCAGCGTGCCGCTCACCTTGCGCCAGCGCGGCATCGAGCGGCAGGTCGACGAGCTGGACCGCCGCGTGCTGCTGGCGGCCATCGCCTTCATCCTGCTCGGCTCGGCCATCGGCTACTGGGCCGCCGAGCGCATCTCGGACCCGGTGAGCCGGCTGACGCGCGCCACCCGCCGCCTGGCGGCCGGCGATCTCGAAGCACACGTGCTCGTCAGGACGAGCGACGAACTCGGCCGGCTGGTCGAGGCCTTCAACGGCATGGCCGACGACCTGCGGCGCCAGCGCACGCAGCTCGAGAAGACCAATCGTCTCGAGGCGTGGGCGGAGATGGCGCGCCAGGTGGCCCACGACATCAAGAACCCGCTGACGCCGATCCAGCTGAATGCCGAGCACCTGCGGCGCGTGCACGTCGATCGCGGCCGTCCACTCGACGGCATGGTCGACGAGTGCGTGAACAACATCCTGCTGCAGGTGCGGCTGCTGCGCCAGCTCGCCTCCGAGTTCTCGAGCTTCGCCAGTTCGCCGCAGGCGCGGCCGGCGCCGACGCCGCTCGGGCCGCTGCTCGACGAGATCCTGACGCCCTACCAGGTGGCGCTGGCCGGGCGCATCACTTTCACGCACGAGGGCGCCGCGGCGCTCGTGCTGCAGGTGGACCGCGTGCTGCTGGCGCGTGCGCTGACCAACGTCATCGAGAACGCGCTCCATGCGATGCCGGGCCAGGGGCGGCTCGCCGTGCGCGCGCACCCGGCCGACGCCGGGCGGGTGCGGCTCGATGTCGAGGACTCGGGGATCGGAATGGACGCCGAGGCGCTCGGGCGGATCTTCGAGCCCTACTTCTCGACCAAGGCGACCGGCACCGGCCTCGGCCTCACCATCGCGCGCCGGAACGTCGAGCTGAACGGCGGCACGATCGAGGTGGCCAGCACCCCGGGCGTCGGCACCACGGTCTCGATGTGGCTGCCGGCGGCCTGAGCCGCGGCCGCGCTACAACTCGGGATGCGGGGCGTCACCCGCCGATTCGGCGGGCGGAACCTCGAGCGGCGCCGCGGGCGTGGCGGCGGCACGGCGGCTCGCGCGCGTGATGGCCCACTCGATGACCGGCGACAGCAGATAGCCGTAGGCGAGGACGAGCAGCACCACGGCGGGCGCGGCGACGAAGAGCGCCAGGGCGGCCGCCACCACGATCAGCATTCTCGGGTTGACCGGCGACGACAGGTTCATCGTCTTGAGGCTGCGGAACCGGAACGTGCTGACCATCAGCAGCGCCGGCACCACCAGCATCACGAGCGCCAGCAGCGCCGGACCGCGTTCGCTCAGGCCTTCGCTCATGAAGAAGATCGTGGCGGCGGGGACGCCGGCGGCCGACGGGCTCGGCATGCCGACGAAATAGCGCTTGTCGGTGACGTGCTGGATGTTGAAGCGGGCCAGCCGCACCGCCGCCGCCGTCAGATAGAGGAAGCCGACTGCCCACCCGAGGCGGCCGAGCGGCCACAGGCCCCACTGGAAGGTGAGCGCGGCCGGCGCCATGCCGAAGGAGATGAGGTCGGCCATCGAGTCGAACTCGACGCCGAAGGCACTCGTCGAGCCCGTCATGCGGGCGATGCGCCCGTCGAGCATGTCGAGCACCACTGCGATGCCGATGAAGGGCGCGGCGGTGTGGAACTCACCGCGCATCGCGTAGACGACGCAGGCCCAGCCGCAGAACAGGTTGGCGACCGTGAACAGACTCGGCAGCAGGAAGACGCCGCGCCGCAGTCCACGGCGCTCGGGTGTCGTCGTCAGGGGCGGGTCGGGCAGGCTCATGCCGGGCTCCATCGTCCGAGGACGGTTCGAGCGGCGACCACGCGGTCGCCCTTCTTCACCTGGAGTGGGATGTCCGGCGGCAGGAAGACGTCCATACGCGACCCGAACTTCATGACGCCGACGCGCTGGCCGACGACCAGGCTGTCGCCTTCACGCACGCGGCTGACGACACGACGGGCCAGCAGGCCGACCACCTGCCGGTAGACGGCCGTACGGCCGTCGTGATCCACCCAGATCTCCGACTGCTCGTTGACGGCGCCGCTTTCCGGCTTGTAGGCCGGCAGGAACTGCCCTGGCTTGTGGGTGACTTTCGTCACCCGTCCCGACACGGGCGATCGGTTGACGTGGACGTCGAGCGGCGAGAGGAAGATCGTGACCTGCTGCCAGGTGCCGGGCGGCGCGTCGGCGCCGGCCGGACCCACGGCCATGACGAGGCCGTCGGCGGGCGACACGATGAGCGACTGGTCGGCCGGCAGCGGCCGGTCCGGATCGCGGAAGAAGAACAGGAACGAGAGGGCCAGCACCAGGCCGGGCAGCGCCCACCAGCGGCCGCCGTAGCCACCGCCCGCGAGGGCAAGCACCAGCGCGCCAATGAGGAAGGGCCAGCCGGCGCGATCGAATCCGAACATGAGACCGATTGTAGCGTTGCCCGGGCGCCGGGCGTCAGGGGACGGCACCGGCGTGGTCGTCGCCGGCGCCGTCGAGGTCGAGGTGGGCTCAGGCCCGTAGCGTGCCGAGCGGCGGGTGCTGACGCCGCATCAGGCTCTCCATCTGATCCTTCAAACGGAGTTTCTCCTTCTTCATTCGGACTTCTTCGAGTTGTTCGTCGTCGGTGAGGTGGGTCTTGCGGGCCAGGCGTCTGATGCGGTCGTCGAGGGTGTGATGATCGGTCGAGAGCTGACGGAACACATCGCTGCTTTCCAGCAGCAGGCGGCGTGTTTCCTCGGTGTCGGTCATGACATCCGCCCCTTTCCCGTTCCCCGGCGCCCTATGCGACCGGGGCCACTGGGGCGACTCTAACACCGTGCCCCGGCTGGTTCAAGACGGACCGGGACGGCCGCGCCAGAGGATGAGCGCGTCTTCGACGGGATGGATGTAGTAGGCCCGCCGCAGACCGGTCCGCGTGAAGCCGGCGCCTTCGTACATGGCGATTGCGGCGGTGTTCGAGGCCCGCACCTCGAGCGTGGCATTCGGGGCGCCGAAGCCATCCGCCTCGGCCACCACATGGGCGAGGAGCGCGCCGCCGAGTCCCTGCCGGCGCCGCGTCGGATGGATGGCGAAGTTGTTGAGGTGGATCTCGTCGAAGATGCGCCAGAACGAGGAGTAGCCGACGATTTCGCCGTCGACGCGCACGACGTAGAGGAAGCAGCGAGCCGGATCCTGCAACTCGCGTTCGTACTCGGCGCGGGTCCACGGACGATGGAAGCACACGGCGTCGAGCGCGAGAATCGCGGGGAGTTCGTCGGACGAGGTCAGGCGTTCGAACGACGTCATCCGAGGGGTCCGGCGGCGCGCGCGCGGTCGCGCTCGAGTTCGACATCGGGGCGGCGCACGTACTCCGGTGCCAGCGCCGCCGGCGAGCCACTGAGCCCGGCCCGGTGGAGGCGCCACGCGAGGCGTCCGACGGTCCCGGCCAGGTGGGTCGCGGGTGGCACCATCCGATAGCCCGCCGCCGCGGCCACGGCCGCTCGTTCCGGTGGGCAGGCGGCGGCCACCGCGGTCCCGGCCGCCACCCGGCCCTGCCATTCGGCCAGCGTGACGTCTGGCGTGGCGGCGGTGGCGGGGGCCAGGGGCGACAGCGGCCATTCCGGCGGATGGCCGGCTGCCGGACGGGCGAACGCGGCGGCGAAGACCTCGCCGCGGGACGCTTCCATCCAGGCGCCGGCCGCGGCCGCCGCGGGCATGCGATCGAGGACGTCCCAGGCCAGCGCATCGAGCGACGGCACGCCGGCCGCAGGCCGGTCGAGGGAAAGCGCCAGGCCCTGCACGGCGGCCAGGCCGATGCGGAGCCCGGTGAAGCCACCGGGACCGGTGGCCACCGCGAACACGTCGACGGCGGACAGGGCCAGCCCGGCTTCGGCGAGGACGGCGCGGAAATCGGCGGGCACCCGTTCGGCGTGCGAGACGCCGCCTTCGCCGGCCCGTGCGACGACGACCAGGTCGTCGCGGACCAGGGCGATGCTACCGTCGCGTGTCGTCGTGTCGAGTGCCAGCACCCACATGCGTGCGCCGCGCCCGCGGCAACCCGACTATACTCGACGCTGAGACGGCCGGCCTCGGCCGCCCGGTCCCCCGTCGAGGTATCCCTGTCCTCCGCTCCCCAGTCCGCGCCTCCCCTGCCCGCCCTCGGCGCCACCACGACGCCGGCCATGCGTCAGTACCTCGAAGCGAAGCGACAGTACCCGCTCGCCCTGATGCTGTTCCGCATGGGGGATTTCTACGAGCTCTTCTACGAAGACGCGCTGGTGGCGGCGCGCGCCCTCGACCTCACCCTCACCTCGCGGTCGAAGGACCCCTCCGGCGCCGCGGTGCCGATGTGCGGGGTGCCGTTCCACGCCGCTGATGGCTACATCACCCGGCTCGTGAAGCTCGGCCACCGGGTGGCCGTCTGTGAGCAGATCGAGGATCCCAAGAAGGCCAAGGGCGTCGTCAAACGTGACGTCGTGCGCGTCATCACGCCCGGCACCCTCGCCGATGCCTCCTACCTCGACGCGCGCGAGCCGGCGTTCCTGCTGGCAGCGACCGGCCTCGACGCGCCAGCCGGACCGGACCTGCGCCTCGGCGTGGCGCTCCTCGATCTCTCGACCGGCGAGTTCCAGGCCACCGAGTTCACCGGCCCGGCCGCACTGCAGGCGCTCGACGACGAGATCCGCGTCCTGCAGCCGCGCGAGATCGTGGTGGCGGCCGGCGTCGACGTCGCCCGCCTGCTGCCGGCGGTGGCGGCGGCCAGAATCGCCGTGACGCCGGTGGACGGCTGGACGTTCGAGCCGGCGCGGGCGGGCGCCACCCTTTGTGAACAGCTCCGGGTGGCGGGCCTGCAGGGCTTCGGTCTCGACCAGCGTCCAATCGCCGTGGCGGCGGCCGGGGCGCTCGTCCACTACCTGCGCGAGACGCAGAAGGCCGACCTCGCCCACGTCCGCACCATCCGGCTGCGCGAAACGGCCGACCGGCTGCTGGTCGATCCGACCACCCTGCAGCACCTCGAGGTGGTGGCGTCCTCCCAGGGCGGCCGCAGCGGCTCGCTGCTCGACGAGATCGACCGCACGGTCACGCCCATGGGCGGCCGGCTGCTGCGCGCCTGGCTGATCGCCCCGCTCGTCGCGCTCGAGCCCATCCGCGAGCGGCTCGACGCCGTCGAGGAACTCGCCTTCCGCGCCGCCGACCGCGGCAAGGTGCGCGACACGCTGCGGGCGGTGCTCGATCTCGAACGGCTGGTCTCGAAGGTGGCGCTGTCGACGGCCAGTCCGCGCGATCTGGTGGCGCTGGCCGGGTCGCTGGCCGCCGTGCCGCGCACGCGGCTGCTGCTCGGCGAGTGCCACGCGCCGCTCATCACGCGGCTGGTCGCCGGCCTCGATGATCTGCCGGAGGTGCGCGGCGCCATCGACGCCACGCTCGTCGACGAGCCGCCGGCCCTGGCCCGCGACGGCGACGCCATCCGCGACGGCGTCGACGCCGAACTCGATGACCTGCGCCGCACCAGCCGCTCCGGCAAGCAGATCATCGCCGAGCTCGAGGCC
Organism: uncultured Acidobacteriota bacterium; assembly: GCA_963807405.1. Lineage (GTDB taxonomy): Bacteria > Acidobacteriota > Vicinamibacteria > Vicinamibacterales > UBA2999 > CADEFD01. The sequence goes on from CAWEBU010000006.1 coordinate 905,869, forward strand.
AGCGAACGCGGCCGCACCGGCATCCAGTCCCTGAAGGTGCGCTTCAACCGCGTCTTCGGCTACTACATCGAGATCTCGAAGGCCAACCTGCACGCGGTGCCGGACGACTACATCCGCAAGCAGACGATCGCCGGCGGTGAGCGCTTCGTCACCCCGGCCCTCAAGACGCACGAGGAGAAGGTGCTCGGCGCCGACGAGCGCAGCGTCGAGCGTGAGCTCGAGCTGTTCGAGGCGCTGCGCCGCGACGTCGCGGCGGCCAGCGCCCGCGTGCTCGAGACGGCGCGCGCCGTGGCCGCGCTCGACGTGCTGGCCGGGCTCGCCGAGACCGCCGCGGTCGGCAACTTCACCAAGCCGCACGTCCACGACGGCGACGAGTTGAGCGCCACCGACGTGCGGCATCCGGTGGTGGAGCGGCTGGCTGGCGGCGCCTTCGTGCCGAACGACGTCGCGCTGAACGGCTCGACGCATCAGCTGATCGTCCTGACCGGCCCCAACATGGGCGGCAAGTCGACCTACCTGCGGCAGGTGGCGCTGCTGTCCCTGCTGGCGCAGAGCGGCTCGTTCGTGCCGGCGCGCGACGCCAAACTCGGCCTGGTCGACCGCATCTATGCCCGGGTGGGGGCCTCGGACAACATCGCGCGCGGCCAGTCGACCTTCATGGTGGAGATGCAGGAGACCGCGCTCATCCTGAACGGCGCCACCTCGAAGAGCCTGGTCGTGCTCGACGAGGTCGGGCGCGGCACCGCCACCTTCGACGGGCTGAGCATCGCCTGGGCGGTGGCCGAGCATCTGGCCACCAATCACCGCGCCCGGCCCAAGACGCTGTTCGCCACGCACTACCACGAGCTCACGGATCTGGCCGATGGCATCCCCGGCGTCGTCAACGCGCACGTCGCCGTGCAGGAGTGGAAGGACGACATCGTCTTCCTGCACAAGATCAAGCCGGGGCGCTCCGATCGGAGCTACGGCATCCACGTGGCGCGGCTGGCCGGGCTGCCGGGCTCGGTGCTGGGACGGGCCCGCGAGATCCTGACGGCGCTCGAGCGCGACGAGCTGGCGCGCGGCGGACGTCCCGCGATCAGCGGCTCACCGGCGGCGGCCCAGCAGCAGCTGGGGCTCTTTCAGGCGGTGGCCGACGACGTGCTGCGCGACCGGCTGAAAGCCATCGACGTCGACCGGACGACGCCGTTCGACGCCCTGCGCCTGCTGGCCGAACTGAAGCGCGAGGCCGAGGACTAGCGCGGCCCCGGCCGCCGTCGCGGTCAGCCGGCGAGCTTGTCGAGTTCGGCGCGCGCCTCGCTGGCGAAGGGCGACTCGGCGTGCTTCTCGACGATCTCGGTGAGCGTCTTGCGCGCCTCGTCCAGCTTCCCTGAACCGCGGTAGGCGCGGGCCAGTTCCATCAGCACGCCGTCGACCGGCATGTCCGCGTTGGCGTCGCTGCTGAGCGCCTTCAGGCCTTCGATCGCCGGCTCGAACTGGCCGGCGCGGATCTCGGCCTGGGCCTTGCCGAGCGCGGCCCCCTTGGCGACGATGTCGCTGCCGCCCGACAGCTCGGCGTAGTGAGTCCGGGCCTCGTCGAAGCGGCCGAGGGCCACGAGCACCGACGCCGCGTTCAAGCGCGCCAGACGGCCGGGCGTGCTCGCCGGCGCGGCCTCGGCGGCGGCCAGGAACTGCGGCAGCGCTGCTTCGAACTTCGCCTTCTCGCTGGGATAGGTCCCTGGCGCCTGGGCGGGCACGCCCGTGCCGCCCTCCATGCCGGGCGGCGCCGGCGCCTGCACGGGGGCCTCGTAGACGACCATCGCGTCGGCCAGCAGGCCGCTCACCCGGGCGTCCTTGTTGCGCTGCCAGGTCACGAAGCCGCCGATACCCACGAGAATGGCCAGCACGACGCCGCCAATCACCATGTACTGAGTCCGGTGCTGACCGAAGGCATCGGACGCCGCCGACACCGCGTCGGCCACCGGGTTCTGCTTGAGGTGTTCTCTCTCGGATTGCTTCATGAGTCTCTGCCGTGGAAGGTCGAAGGCGACCCCACAGTGTATCAGCGGGCGCCGTCGGCCGTCACGTCATAGCGGAACGCTTCCCACTGCGGGCCGCAGTGGGTTTCCGGGCGCACCCGCAGCAGGCGCAGCCCCGAGCGCGTCAGCAGGTCCTCGACCTCAGCGCGGGGCACGGCGTGCATCTCCATGACCGGTGCGAAGGCGGCCGGCGCGGCTGGCGGCGCGGTGGCGCCGGGGGCGGTCATCGCGATCCGGACCGTCGGCGACCCGTACCAGCCGAACCACGCCACGCCTTCGTGGACGACGTCCAGTTCGAGGACCTCGGCCCCGGGTGTGTCGGGACGCGCGGCCGTGAAGGTCACCGCGACGGAGGCGCCGGCATCGAGCGGCAGCGGAATGGCGACGCGCCAATCGTCGGCGACCACCACTGCCCCATCGTGGGCCAGCCAATGATTGCCGACGTTGAGCGGCGTCGCGGCCGGCCACGGGCTGGTGCCGGCGTTGGTGACGACGACGTCGACGACCAGTTCACCGGCCGGCGACTCCGGACGCACGGAGGCGAGGACCTCGGCGCGATAGGCGCTCATCGGCAGCGCGCCGGCCGGCAGCGTGGGCTGGTCGAGCCAGCGGCTCGGGACGTCGAAGGAGAGGAAGCCACCGGGCGCCAGCACCCGCGCCAGCTCGCGGATGTAGGCACGCGAGTGGACCGACGCGATGTGCTGCAGCACGCGCCCCGTGTAGACGACGTCCACCGAGGCGCTGGCGATGGTGTCGAGCGGCGGCGCCGCCTGCACCTCGTAGCGGACCCGCGGGCCGTGGCGATTGAGTTCGCGGGCCTGCGCGATCATCGACGGCGCGACGTCGATCCCGATCACGTCGTCGCAGTGTTCGGCGAGCGCCTGCGTCAGGCGGCCGAGCCCGCAACCGAAGTCGAGCGCGCGGCGGCGGCTCCGGGGCAACCCGAGGGAGCGCGCCTCGCCCATCAGGGCGGCGATCTCGACGACGCCGGTGGCGAAGAACTCCTCCGCCGTCCAGCGGCGGCCCTTCTTCGCCGGGTCGGTGAGAATCGCCCACATGGGATCCTCGGTGCCAAACGCGTCCCAGTGCCGCTGCAGTTCGTCCAGGTTCATACGACGCCGCGATCGTAGGGGATGCCACGGGGCGTGGCAAGGCGCTCGCCGGCGCTCGACACCGGTCGGCTGCGGCGGAGGTGGCGCGCCCGGGCGGAATTGAACCGCCGACCCCCCGCTTAGGAGGCGGGTGCTCTATCCCCTGAGCTACGGGCGCCTGGACGCGCGGGACCGAGACCGGGTCCCGCTAGTAGTGCAGCAACGAGGATACCGTGGTCCCGGCGAGCTTGTCGCGTCCCTTGAGGAAATCCAGCTCGATGAGGAACGCCGCTCCGTGCAGCGTGCTGCCGAGGCGGCGCACCAGATTCACCGCGGCGCGTGCCGTGCCACCGGTGGCGAGCACGTCGTCGACGAGGAGCACACGGTGGGCCGGCCCCAGGGCGTCGTCGTGGATCTCGAGCGTGTCGGTGCCGTACTCGAGGGCGTAGGACTCGCCCAGCCGGCTCGAGGGCAGCTTGCCTGGCTTGCGGATCGGCACGAAGCCGGCGTGCAGCCGGTCGGCCATCGCCGCCGCCAGGATGAAGCCCCGGCTCTCGATGCCGACGACGCGATCGATGCCCGCGCCGAGGTAGGGCGCCGTCAGCGCATCGAGCGTGTCGCGCAGGCCGCTGGCATCGCCCAGCAACGTCGTGATGTCGTAGAAAAGAATGCCCGGCTTCGGAAAATCGGGGACGTGGCGGATGCGCGACTTGAGGTGTTCCATGGGCTCGTGTGACGTCGGTTGACGGCGATCCGGGCGGCCGGTCCGTCGCGACAGCTCACAGAGATTACTGGATCGCGAAGCCGTCCGCGAGCGCCAGCGGCTCGACCTCGTCGATCGTCACATTCTCGACGACGGCGCGCGAGGGCCCGCGCCACAGTGCGGCTTCGAAGCGCGTGAGGCTCTCGCGGTCGCCATCCGCCACCGCTTCCACGCGGCCGTCCGGCAGGTTGCGCACGTGGCCGGCCAGCCGGTCGCGGCGCGCGCACTCGGCCACGAACATCCGGTAGCCCACGCCCTGCACTCGCCCGGTCACCAGGTAGCGGCGCGTCTGACGCATGCGCCGATTCTAGCAGTCGCAGGCGCGGCGGCCGGGCGGCGCTATTGCGCGCGGCCCCAGGCGGCGGTCGCCGGTGAGGCCACAGCGTGGGCCAGATCGGCGGCCAGACCAGAGACGCCGACCGGTGCGTCTGGCGCGTGCCCCTGGAAGCGCTCGAGGGCGCCGCTCTGCACGAGCGCCGCGAACGACTCGACCAGTTCCAGTTGCCGCCATCCGATCGACGTCTCGTGGCGCAGCACGGCGATGGCCTCGCCGGCGCTGCGCGGCGCCACGTACAGGCGTCCCATGGTCATGGCCTCGAACAGATCGACGATGCTGACGATCTGCGCCAGCAGCGGCACCTGATCGCCGCACAGGCGATCGGGATAGCCAGAGCCGTCGAGCCGCTCGTGGTGATGGCGCACGATGGGCCTGACTGGATGCAGCGTGCGCAGGTTCGCGCACAGCGCGTCGCCGATGACCGGATGCGACTTGATGACCTCGTACTCCGCCGGCTCGAGCCGCCCGTCCTTGTGCAGGATGCCGTCCGGAATCGACAGCATGCCGATGTCGTGTAGAAAGGCGCCGCGGTAGAGCGCCTGCAGGTCGGTGTCACGCAGCTGGATGGCCCGGCCGAGGGCGGTCGCGTAGTTGGCCATCCGGAAGCAGTGTCCGGGCGACGACTCGCGGGCCTCGATCATCGCCGTGACGGTCATGATGATCGCCGCCGCCGAATCGAGGTCGCTGGCGTACTGGCTGGCGCGGCTGGCGGCGCGCACGCGCGCCAGCAGCTCGTCAGGATCGAAGGGCTTGATCAGCACGGCTTCGGCGCCGGCGTCGATGCCGGCCAGGCGGTGGTCCTTGCGGCGGTCATCCGACAGCAGGACGATCGGCATGAGCCGGGTCGCGCTGTCGAGCTTGACGTGGCGGCACAGGCCGACCGCCGCGGCGTGGTCCTCGTCGATGTCGAGAACGATCACGCTGGCCCCACCGTGCTCGAGATAGCTCCGGGCGCTGGCCGCCGTGGGCGCGTGCGTGCACGCCACCCCTTCGCGGCCGAGGAATCGGCACACGGCGGCGGCCTCACTGGACTCGCCGACGACGAGGGCTGGCTGGCCCGTCAGGGACCCGGGCGACTCGGTCATGAGGACTCCGGCCGGACAATCGGCCGCGGCGCGCCGGACTTGAATCGCCGGGCCGGGCGCCGCCGCCGTCTCAGGCCGGGGGCTTGGCACCGGGCGGAGGAGCGGGCGGCGCCGGGGCCGCCGGGTCCACGGGCGCCAGCTTCTCCCGCCGCAGGGCGTTGTTCAGCCGGGGCAGCTCGGTGTCGAGGGTCTTCTTCATCGTGCCGAGCTGGGCGTCGAGCGCCTCGCTGAGCGCCGTGAACACCTCGTAGCTCTGCGCCGTCGGCTGGTTGTCGGCGCTCTCGACCACGCCGGCCAGGGCGGCGATCTTGTTGTTGAGCATGATCGGGAAGTTCAGCGGGTCCTGGCTGCTGCGGTTCTTCACCTGGTAGACCTGCGCTTCGACCGTCGCGAGCGTCGTCAGCACGTTGTCGGCGAGCTTCTGGATCTCGGCCTTGCGGCGCGGCGGAATCTTCTCCATCCGGTCGTTGACCTGCTGGCGCAGTGAGCGGATGGTGATGACGGCCTGGTTGGCCTCGGTCACCTTGTCGCGGATGCGGGTCGAGAGCGTGAACTGCCGGCGCAGGTCCTCGACCGTGATGCCGTCGGATTGCAGGCGCGGGTCGAGGCCGATCTCGAACGCCATCGTCTTGGTCTCCCCGTTGGCCGTGATTCGTGCCGAGTACTGGCCGGGCGGCGCCGCGGGGCCGCGCTGCGGTTGCGCGGCCCACATGATCATGTCGGGAAAGACGACCGACCCTTCGTAGCGCATGTCCCAGGTGAAGCGGTTCATCCCCTTCGCGATCCCCACCTTGACCGGCCGTATCCCGAAGAAGGCCGCCGTTTCAGCGTCGAGGCCGGGCGGCAGGCCGGCGTTCGGGTCGTCCTTCGGCGTGCCGGTGAAGGTCCGCAGCACCGCGCCGGCGCCGTCGAGGAACTCGATCTTCACCTCCTCGGACGCCGAGCCGAGGTAGTAGTCGACCGTCACGTTGCGATCCCGGCCCCGGAGCGGCGTGAACGTCTCGAACACGTGCAACGCGCTGCTCGTGATGGCCGGCGTGGCCTGCCGCAGCACGCCGATGTTGTCGAGCACGTAGAAGCCGCGGCCGTGGGTGCCGATGACGAGGTCCCGCTCCTCGACGACGAGGCCGTGCACGGGCGTGTCGGGCAGGTTCAGCCGCAGCGGCTGCCAGGCCGCGCCGTCGTTGAACGAGACGTGAACGCCATGCTCGGTGCCGGCATAGAGCAGGCCACGGCGCGTGGGATCCTCCCGCACCACGCGCAGGAAATCGTGATCGGGAATGCCGGTCGTGATCGCCGTCCAGCTCTTGCCGAAGTCAGCGGTCTTGTAGAGATACGGCCGGCGGTCGCCGAGCTGATAGCGGTTGGCCGCCAGGTAGGCGACGCCGTTCTGGTGCGGCGAGGCTTCGATCAGGCTGATGCGCGCGAACTCCGGCAGGTCCGGCGGCGTCACCTTCTCCCAGCTCTTGCCGCCGTCGCGCGTGACGTGCGCCCAGCCATCGTCCGAGCCCGTCCAGATGGTGTTGCCGTCCTGCGGCGATGGCGCGACGGTGAAGATGACGGCATAGGTCTCGACGCCGGTCTGGTCCTTGGTGATCGGCCCGCCCGACGCCTGCATGGTCTTGGGATCCGAGCGCGTCAGGTTGGGGCTGATCTTCTCCCAGCTCTGGCCCGCGGTCGTTGTCCGCCACAGGTGCTGCGAGGAGGCGTAGAGCACCTTGGGGTCGGTCGGCGCGAAGACGATGGGGAACGTCCACTGGAAGCGTTCCGCGATGTCGATCGCCGAGTAGCCCATCGGGTTGTCCGGGTAGATGTTCACCGCCCGCTGCTGTCCGGTCTCGCGGTCGAGGCGCGTCAGGTAGCCGCCGTAGCTGCCGGCGTAGAACACGTTCAAGTCGGTCGGGTCGGGCGCGATGTAGCCGCTTTCGCCGCCGCCGACGGCATAGAAGATCGGCGGCAGGCTGCCCTCGCCGGCGCCGCCCTGCGACTGGCTGCCGACGCAGGCCGTCGAGTTGTCCTGCTGCGCGCCGCAGATGTGATACGGCACGTGCCTGGTGGTGAAGACGTTGTAGAACTGGCCGGTCGGCACGTCCTGCTCCGTCCACGTCTGGCCGCGATTGACGGTCACGTTGGCGCTGCCGTCGTTGGCCTGGATCATCCGCGTGTTGTCGGTGGCCGAGATCCACAGGTCGTGGTTGTCGCCGTGCGGCACACGGATCCGGGTCAGCGTCTTGCCGGTGTCGGTCGAGCGGTAGAACTGCACGTTGAGGAGGTAGACCGTGTCCTTCTCCTGCGTGTCGGCGACGAGACGCGTGTAGTAGAACGCCCGCTGGCGGATGTTGCGATCGTCGGACACCTTGGTCCAGGTGGCGCCGGCATCGTCGGTCATGTAGAGACCGCCCTCGGTCTCGTGTTCGATGAGGACCCAGGCGCGGTTGCCGTCGACCGGCGAGATGGTCACGCCGACCTTGCCCCACAGGCCGGCCGGCAGCCCCGGGTTCTTCGAGATCTCGGTCCACGTGTCACCGGCGTCCGTCGACTTGAAGAGGCCGCTGCCCGGACCGCCGCTCGACATCGACCACGGCGTGCGGAACGCCTCCCAGGTTGCGGCCAGCATGACGTTCGGATTCTTCGGATCGATCGTCAGATCGACGGCGCCGCTCTTCTCGTCGCGGTAGAGCGTCTTCTTCCACGTCGTGCCGCCATCGGTCGACTTGAAGACGCCGCGCTCGGGATGGTCGTTGTAGGTCTGCCCGAGGACCGCCGCGTAGACGGTGTCGCAGTTGGTGGGATGGACGCGCAGCCGCGCCACGGCCTGCGAGTCCTTGAGCCCCAGGTGCGTCCACGTCTTGCCGCCGTCGGTGGTCCGGTAAACGCCGTCGCCCTGGATGATGTTGCCGCGGAAGGCCACTTCCCCGCCGCCGATGTAGACGACGTCAGGGTTGCTCTGGCAGACGCCGAGTGCCCCCACCGACGACATCGTGATCTTGCCGTCGGTCATCGGGGCCCACGTGGTGCCGCCATCGGTCGTCTTCCAGGCGCCGCCGCCGACCGCGCCGAACCAGTACTCGTACGGTCTCGCATCGCTGCCGCCGACGGCGATCGAGCGGCCGCCGCGCAGCGGACCTACGCTGCGCCACTGCATGCCGCTGTAGAGCACCGGGTCGACGGCGGCTCCCTGGGCGGCCACCCGAGTCGACAGGAGCGGCGGCGCACTGGCGAGTCCAGTGACGGCGACGAGAGCCAGGACAGCGAGGGTGCGGCGGGCAGGCATGGGCAGCTCCAGTGAGGCGGCCGGTCCGCGGGGCCGCTTCCCCCAGAATAAGCCTCAGCGCCGCGCCCGGACCAGCACGATCAGCCCGACCGCGTTCAAGACGAGAATGCGCAGCTTGCGCACGAGCGCCAGCGCCACGCCGTGGCTGGCCGGCAGGCCCAGCGCGGTCGCGACGACGGCGGCGCCCACTTCGTCGACGCCCATGCGAAACGGAATCACCTTGAACAGCACGGTCACCAGCCGTCCGGCCGACTCCAGCACGAAGGCGTCGGCCAGTGACGTGCGGCCGCCGGAGAGCGCCTGCAGGATGACCCACACCTCGACGACCGCACTGAGGTGGAACGCCGCCTGCCAGCCGGCGGCGGTCCACAGGGCCCGGCGCGGCCAGGCGAAGACGCCGTAGAACCGGGCCTCGATGTCGCCCAGCACCTCGGCCGAGCGCGCCTCGCGTCCGAGCAGTCGGGCGGCCAGTTGCGCCAGCCGCGACAGGATCGCCGGCCGGCGCAGCGCCACCCAGCCGCCGGCCACGGCCATCAGCACGGCTGCGGCGAGCACGCCCTCGGCCATCAGCCTGATGCCCGGATCGAGCGCCACCTGCCGGACGAGCGCCCACGCCCCGGCGGCGATCATCGCGAGCGCGGCCACGGCGTGGAAGCCGTTGTCGAGCGCCACCGAGGTGAGCGCGGCACTCGTGGCGAGGGTCCGCCGCACCAGCAGCACCTTGGTCGGCTCGGAGGCGAGCAGGCCGAGCGGCGTGAGGTTGCCGACGGCGTCGCCGGCCAGGATGGCAGCCAGCGCCGGGGCCGGCGTGAGCCCGGGCGCGCCGATGCGCTCGGCGCAGAGAATCCACGACCGGGCCCGCACGTAGAACCGCAGCACGCCGAGCGCGACGACCAGCGCGAACCAGCCGCCGACGGCGCCGACGCCGCGCTGGATCTCGTCCCAGCCGACCTGCCGGATCGTGACGACGAGCAGCACCGTGCCGACCAGGGCCGCGACGAGGCCGACGAGCGAGGCGCGGACGGAGGACGATGACGACGCGGACGAAGACACGGGGCTGTCAATTGTAGCCGGGCCGGCGCGGCCCGCTGGTCGCGCCCTCACCGGTCGACGGCTGCTGTCGCCGCCCTCAAGGGGCAACGGCTGCTTGACTCGCCCTCCCCCACCTCCTAGGCTACCGACCACCATGCGCGTGCCTGCAGCCCTCCTCCTCGCCGTCAGTCTCACCAGCACCCTCGCCCTCGTCGCCGCGCAGCAGCGGCCGTCGAGCGCCGTCCGGCCCTCGCGCCCGGGCACCCCCGCGCCGGCCGCCGTGCGCGAGGTGACGATCAGCGAGGGCACCTCGATGTCGGTGACGGTCTCGCCCGACGGCCGCCGCCTCGCCGTCGATCTCCAGGGCAGCATCTGGGTGCTGCCGGCCAGCGGCGGCGTGGCCACGCGCATCACCGACGTCTTCAACGACGCCCGCCAGCCGGCGTGGTCGCCCGACGGGCAGTCGATCGCCTTCTTCGCGTATCGCGACGGCGGCTACGACCTGTGGGCGGTGGCGCCCGACGGCAGCAACCAGCGCAAGCTCACGACCGGGGCCTTCGACGACCGCGAACCGGCGTGGTCCCACGACGGCAAGCGCATCGCGTTCTCCTCCGACCGCGGTGACCCGCTCGGCAGCAGCTACAACATCTGGACCCTCGAACTCGCCACCGGCGCTCTCGTCCAGCTGACGACCGACCCGGCCGAGGACTCGATGCCGAGCTGGTCGGGCACCGACGCCGACATCGCCTTCGTCTCGACACGCGACGGCGGCCGGCATGTGTGGGCGGTGCCGTCCACCGGCGGCCAGGAGCGGCAGGTCGCCACCTCGCCGGGGGTCGTGGACGCCGCGTCGTGGAGCCCTGGCGGACCGATCGTGCTGCATGCGATGCAGGGGACGGCGAGCCGCCTGGAGACGGAGGGCGCCAGCCTGACGGCCGACGAGAACGTCTTTCCGTTCCGCCCGAGCTGGGCGAGCGCCACCGAGTTCTTCTATACGGCCGACGGCAAGATCCGCAAGCGCACGCTCGGCGCCACCGCCTTCAGCGACGTGCCGTTCACGGCCACGCTCCAGGTCACGCGTGCCGCCGGCAGCTACCCGCGCGTGGCGCGCGACTTCGATTCCCGCGCCCCGCGCAAGACGCTCGGCCTCGTGCGGCCGGTGCTGTCGCCCGACGGCACCAGGGTGGCGTTCGCCGCCGTCGGCGACATCTGGGTGATGCCGGTCGGCGGGGCCGCCGAGAACATCACGAAGGATCGCTTCCTCGACACCGACCCGGCGTGGTCGCCCGACGGGACCAGGCTCGTCTACTCCTCCGACAAGGGCGGACGCCTGCTGCAGCTGTGGATTCGCGATCTGGCCACTGGCCAGGATCGCCAGCTCACGAGCCTGACGACGCAGCCCCAGGGCGCCACCTGGTCGAACGACGGCACCCGGATCGCGTTCTTCGATGTCGACGGCATGTGGCGCCGCGCGCCGGTCTCGGTGGTGGACGTCGCGAGCGGCACGGTGACGCGCATCCACGAGTCGCTGTTCTCGCCGGGCACGCCCACGTGGTCGCCGGACGGCAGCCGCGTCGCGGTGGCCATGGTGTCCAGCTACTCGTCGCGGTACCGCGAGGGCACCAACCAGGTGCTGACGATGTCGTCGACCGGCGGCGACGATCGGTGGTTCGTGCCGGATCCGAACCTGTCGATCGACTCGCGCGGCGGCGGCGGCGTCGTGTGGTCACCCGATGGCTCGAAGATGGCGGCCGTCTACGAGGGCCTGCTGAAGGTGTGGCCGGTGTCGAAGACCGGCCAGCCGCTCGGGCCGCCGCGCCGGGTCACGACCGAGATGGCGCATTCCCCGAGCTGGGCGGCCGACTCGAAGCGGCTGCTCTACCAGTCGATGGACCAGCTCCGCATCGTCGACATCGAAACCGGCGAGCGGACCGACGTGCCGCTCGATCTCACCTGGCAGCCGGCCGTGCCTTCGGGCCGCCTGACCGTGCGGGTCGGCCGGCTCGTGGACGGCGTCGCCGAGACCGCGCGCGAGAACGTCGACATCGTCATCGACGGCAACCGCATCCGCGCCATCACGCCGGCGCGTGCCGGCCGTCCGGCCGGCGCCTTCGTCGATGCCTCGGCGCTCACCGCGATGCCCGGGCTGATCGAGTTCCACTCGCACCTGCAGAAGGACTTCGGCGAGGCGCAGGGCCGCGCCTGGCTGGCCTTCGGCGTGACCACCGTGCGCAGCCCGGGCAGCACGCCGTACGAGGCGGTCGAAGATCGCGAGGCCAACGAAGCGGGCGTGCGCACCGGCCCGCGTGTCTACGGCACCGGGTATCTGATGGAGTGGCAGCGCGTCTACTACAAGATGGGCGTCGCCATCTCGAGCGTCGCGCACCTGGAGATGGAGCTCGAGCGGGCGCGGGTGCTGCAGCACGATCTCCTCAAGAGCTACGTGCGGCTGCCCGACCTGCCGCAGAAGCGGATGGTCGAGTTCGCGCACGCCAACGGCATCCCGGTGGCCACGCACGAGATCTTCCCGGCCGCGCTCGTCGGCGTCGACAACACCGAGCACACGGCGGCCACCAGCCGCCGCGGCTACTCGCCGAAGCAGTCGGTCGAATCAGCGCGCCTACGAGGACGTCGTGCAGCTCTTCGGCGAGAGCCAGCGCTACTGGTGCCCGATGATGTCGGGCGGCGGCGTGCGGCGGCTGTTCGAACGGGCGCCGGCGCTCAGGCAGGATCCGCGCTTCGCTCTCTACCCGGAGTGGATGCAGCAGCAGGTGCGCACCCCGCAGCAGGGCGGCGCGCCGGGCGGCGGCGCCGACAGCCCGGGCAACGACCGGATGTTGATGGACATCCTCGAGGCCGGCGGCAAGGTGGTGGCGGGCACCGACACGCCGAACGCCTTCAACCTCCACGGCGAGCTGAACGCCTACGTCAAGGCCGGCATGACGCCGTATCAGGCCCTGCGGGCGGCAACCGTGACGCCGGCCGAGGCGCTGAACCTCGAGGCGGGCGCGATTGCCGTCGGCAAGCTGGCCGACATCGTGCTCGTGGAGGGCAACCCGCTCGAGGACATCGGCGCCGCCATCAACGTGAAGCACGTCATCGCCAACGGCCGCAGCTTCACGCTCGAGGAGCTGCTCAAGGGGCGGCAGCCGTAGGCGCGTGTCGAGGACGATCCTGCACCGGCTGGCCGACGGCCGCTGGCGCGTCACCGAGGCGCCGGACGGCTGGGTGGACGACGGCCGTGACTACCCGGCGCCGAACGCCGGCGACGCGGTCCACGAGCACCAGGCGGATGCCGTGCGCGATTACCTGGAGCGCACCACGCCTGACGATCCGTCGGATGCGATCGCCGAGCCGGACCGCGACGAGGACCACGACCAATGAAAAAGGCCCGATGATGTCGCCATCACCGGGCCTTGAAAAGATGGTCGGGGCGAGAGGATTCGAACCTCCGACCCCTCGGACCCGAACCGAGTGCTCTACCAGGCTGAGCCACGCCCCGACTGAGCGGCCATCATACCCCAGAACCTACCGAGTTGTAACGGGGTCTGTCACCGTCACGTGCCCGTCCCGTCGATCCTCGTGACGGTGACAGACCCCGTTACAACTCGATGCCCCGTCGGTCCCGCCGGCGGTGGCTAGTCGCCCGTCTCGAGGCGTTCCAGCCAGGCCGGGGCGTCGGCGTGGGCCGTCATGTCGGGCTGGAGCGCCGTGACCGACACGTAGCCCTCGCGACAGGCCACGTGGTCGCTGCGATCGTGCGGGTGCCAGTCGTCCTGCCCTTCCTCGATCCAGTAGTAGGTCTGGCCGCGGGGGTCGGTGCGCTCGGCGATGGTCGTGACGTGGTTGCGCTTCCCCTGCACGGTCAGCCGCACGCCTTTCGGCAGCCCGCGGGGCACGTTGACGTTGAGGAACACCCGGTCCGGGAGGCCTTCCTTGAGCACGTGCGCGGCCACGTCCTGCGCCACCGCGGCCGCGGGGCCGAAGTCGAACGTCCAGTCGCGGGTCCGCATCAGGGACACGGCGACGGCCGGCGCCCCGAGCAGCGCCGCTTCGAGGGCGCCCGAGACGGTGCCGGAATACGTGACGTCGTCGCCGAGGTTGTAGCCGGTGTTGATGCCCGAGACGACCAGGTCTGGCAGCTGGCCCTTGAACAGCACCGCCACGGCGATGTTCACGCAGTCGGTGGGCGTGCCGTCGACCGCGTAGATCTGCGGGCCGAAACTCTCGAGACGCAGCGGCCGCCGCAGGGTGAGGGCGTGGCCGATGGCGCTCGACTCCTGGTGCGGCGCCACGATCACGACATCGCCGAGCGGGCGCACCGCGTCGGCCAGGGCCCTGATGCCGGGGGCGTGCACGCCGTCGTCGTTGGTGACAAGGATTCTTGGCATGTGAGCCGCCGATCTTAGCATTCGGCTGAACCGTGCACGCCGGTCGCGGTCGGGGGCACAGGTTGCGCGGAAGCGCGCGTCGTGACCACGCGAGGCGCGACGACGGCGCCAGCCCCTGTATGATTGCCGGCCATGGACTGGTGGGTATGGCTGGCGGGCGGCTTCGTGTTGCTGGTGCTGGAGCTGGTGACGCCGAGCGGCTTCTACATCATGTTCTTCGGCGTCGGCGCCATCCTGACCGGCGTGGTCGCCTCGACCGGCGCCGTCTCCGGCCTGGCCGCGCAGTGGCTCACCTTCACCGTCATCTCGGTCGCGAGCCTGCTGCTCTTTCGCGGCAAGATCCAGGCCCGCGTCGAACCGGTGTCGCGGCCGCCGATCGATTCGCTGGTCGGCGAGATCGCGTATCCCGTGGCGGTCATGGCGCCCGGGGCCGTCGGCCGCGTGGCGCTGCGCGGCTCTGACTGGGAAGCTCGCAACGAAGGCCACACCCCGCTCGGCGCGAATCAACGCTGCCGGGTGACGCGGGTGTCGGGACTGCAGCTCGGCGTGGTCGCCGAATAGCCCAAGGACAACGACTCATGGAAGGCGGATTCATCGTCATCGTGCTGCTCGCGATCATGGCCCTCATCGTGATCGCGAAGACGGCCATCGTCGTGCCGCAGCAGAGCGCCTTCGTCGTCGAGCGGCTGGGCCGCTACTCCGGCACCCTCGATGCCGGGTTCCACGTCCTGCTGCCGTTCGTCGATGTCGTTCGCTACAAGCACTCGCTCAAGGAAGCGGCGCTCGACATCCCGGCCCAGGTCTGCATCACGCGCGACAACGTGCAGGTCGGCGTCGACGGCGTGCTCTACCTCAAGATCCTCAATCCCGAGCGGGCCTCGTACGGGATTCAGGATTACCTCTTTGCCATCTCGCAGCTGGCGCAGACGACGCTTCGTTCCGAGGTCGGCAAGATCGATCTGGACCGGACCTTCGAGGAGCGCACCAACATCAACATCGCCGTCGTCGCCGAGCTCGACAAGGCCAGCGAGCCGTGGGGCGTGAAGGTGCTGCGCTACGAGATCAAGAACATCACGCCGCCGGCCGACATCCTGGCGGCGATGGAAAAGCAGATGCGCGCCGAGCGCGAGAAGCGGGCCGTGATTCTGACCTCTGAGGGCCAGCGCGACGCCAACGTGAACAACGCCGAGGGCGAGAAGCAGCAGACCATCAAGGCCTCCGAAGCGCGCAAGCAGCAGCAGATCAACGAGTCGGAGGGCCAGGCGGCGGCGATTCTGGCCGTCGCCACCGCCACCGCCGAGGGCATCAAGCGCGTGGCCGAGGCCACGCAGGCGCCGGGCGGCCAGGAAGCGATTCAGCTGCGCGTCGCCGAGCAGTACATCGCCGAGTTCGGCAAGGTCATCAACAACGCCGACACCATCATCCTGCCGTCGAACGTGGCCGACGTGGCCTCGATGATCACGACCGCGATGTCGGTCGTCAGCCAGCAGACGCCGTCGGCGCAGACCCGGCGCTAGCGCGAGCGCGCTGACGGCGTACCGAGCCCCGAGCCCGCAGCCCCAAGCCCCTAGCCCTCAGCCCTCAGGGGACGTAAGCGATACAGTCGATCTCGACGCGCAGGCCCTTGCCGGGCAGCTTCGCGGCCTGGATCGTCGTGCGCGCCGGGCGATGCTCGCCGAACATGCGCTGGTAGACGGCGTTCATCTCCTGGAAGTCGTCCATGTCCACGAGGAAGACGCCGCAGCGGAGCACGTGCTGCAGGTCGGTGCCGGCCGCCTGCAGGATCGCCTCCACGTTCTTGAGGCACTGCTCGGTCTGGAGCGCGGCGGTATAGCCGGCCAGTTCGCCGGTGGCCGGATCGGTCGAGCCCTGCCCGGACACGAAGACGAGGCGGTCGAAGCCCATGCCGGGGGAATACGGTCCCACGGGTTTCGGCAGGTTGGCGGCGTGTACGGGACGGTGGGACTGAGACATGGGGCTCCTTGACAGCAGTCGGCGCGCGCAGCGGGCGAGCGGGCTGCTATTCTAACGGCCGCGTGCCACGATTCAAACTCACACTCGAGTACGCCGGTACGCGCTACAGCGGCTGGCAGTCCCAGAAGAACGCCCGCACCGTGCAGGGCGAACTCAACCGCGCCATCGTCGAGGCGATCGGCGACGCGCTGGTCGACTCGCAGGGCTCTGGCCGCACCGATGCCGGCGTCCATGCGCTCGCCCAGATCGCGCACGTCGACGTCACCCGTGCGCCGGCTCCGGAAGCCTTCCGCCGCCGCATCAACGACAACCTGCCGGCCGACATCCACGTGCTCGACGTGTCGCCGGTGTCGCGCGCCTTCCACGCCCGCCACAGTGCCGTGCGGCGCAGCTACCTCTACCAGATCTCGCGCCGGCGCAGTGCCTTCGCCAAGCCGTTCGTCTGGTGGATCAAGGACGAACTCGCGCTGACGGAGATGCGGGCGGCGGCGGCGACGTTCGCCGGCCTGCACGACTTCCGTGCCTTCTCGGACGACGACCCCGGCGAGAAGTCCACCAAGGTCCTGCTCGAGGAGGTCACGCTCGCCGAAGACGGCGAGCTCGTGCTCATCCGCGTGGCCGGCTCGCACTTCCTGTGGAAGATGGTGCGGCGCATGGTCGGCGTGCTGGCGGCCGTCGGCACCGGCGATCTGCTGCCGGGCGATGTGGCGACGCTGCTCGGCGGCTCGAGCCCGCTCCCGGCGCAGCTCACCGCTCCGGCCGCCGGCCTGTTCCTCGAACACGTGCTCTACGAGGGCGACCACTGGCCGAGGCCGATGGTCGCGGCCGTGCCGGTCCGATAGCCACGGCCGCGCTATGGCGTCTCTGCAGGCGGGGCGCTGCGACGCACGTCGGCATCCACGCGCAGCTGGCGGGCCGCGGCCGGCGCCAGTGGCCCATGGCCATCCACGCCGCGCCAGCTCCACGGCCAGGCGCCGGCGTAGCCGAGCGAGGCGGCCGCACGCGCCAGTTGCGCGGCCGACACGGCTGGACGGCCGCCGCGCCTGGTCAGCATCGTCGCCGCGGGCCGAGCACTCCCCCACGACCAGCGGCCGGCTCAGGCCGAGCGCGGCGAACGGTGTCCGCAGGAGGTCGAAGTCGTGCGCCGGGTCGTAGTAGGCGTGCGCCTGCAGGAAGTCGAAGCCGAACGACGGGTCGTCCCACCAGCCGGCAAAGCGCAGCCGCGCGCTGCCGATGGTGGTCGCGCCGGCCTCGTGGGCGCGAATCGCCGCCGTGGCCGCCGCGGCCCACGCGGCGAGGACGGCGAAGGGAATCGGCCTCGACACACGGGGACTGGGATGCTGCTCGGCGACGATCCAGTCGGGCTCGTTCAGCAGGTCCCAGGCGTGAACGGCGCGGCCGAGCCGGCCGTGCGACCCGTGCCGTCCGTAGCGTGCGGCGAGCGGCGCGATGACGCGGTCGATGAGATGAGTGTGGCCGGTCGGGTCGGCCAGCCACGCCCGATGGCCGCCCACGCGCGCGCCGCCGGCCTCGGTCGGACGGAAGACGAGGGTGTGATCGAAAAGCACCGGCACCACGGTGAGCCCGCTCGCCAGCGCCAGCGCGAAGAGCGCGTCGAGGTCGTCGAGCGTGCCGTCGAGGAAGCCGGCCGGCCAGCCCGCCTGGTCGATGGCCAGGCCGCCGCGCGCGTCGGTGAAGACGAACCAGCGCACCACCTCGATGCCGGCGGCCGCCATGGCGGCGAAATCGCGAGCGATCTCGTCGTAGTCGGCCAGGATGCCGTGCCGGCTCCGCCACACGGTCGGGCCGAAGTCGCCCCCGTAGCGCCGCCACGGATAGTTCACGCCGACCGTCATCGCTGCCATTGTGGCGCACGGGAGAGCTGGCGTCCGGCCCGGCGGCCGCGCGCGTAAGATGAACGCATGTGCCGAAACATCCGCACGCTCTTCAACTTCGATCCGCCCGCCACCGATGACGAGGTCCGGGCGGCCGCGGTGCAGTTCGTCCGCAAGCTGAGCGGCTTCACGGCGCCGTCGAAAGCCAATCAGGAGCCCTTCGACCGTGCCGTGGACGAGGTGGCCGAGGTGGCCCACCGCCTGCTCGACGCGCTCGTCACGACCGCCGAACCCAAGAACCGCGAGAGCGAAGCCGCGCGCGCCCGCGCCCGCTCGGCCGAGCGCTTCGGCGCCGGCCGCTGAGCCGCCGCCGGCTCAGAGGTGCGGCAGGGGCTCGGTGTCGTCCTCGACCGGGCCGAGCTTGCGCGCGTAGAGGTACGACCCGCCGAAGATGACGACGATGAAGCCGAGCGAGATCCACTTCGGGATCACGAAGTGGACGTAGCCGTACTGGTGCGCGTACTCGAGCAGGAGCTTGATGCCGACCCACGTGATGATGACGAAGGCGCCGTCGACCAGCACCGGATAGCGCCGGATCAGGCCGAGCAGCTGGCCAATCACCAGGCGCATCATGACGATCCCCAGGATGCCGCCGGTGATGACCACCCACAGCTTGTCGGACACGGCGACGGCCACCAGGATCGAGTCGATGGCGAAGACGATGTCGGTCAGCTCGACCTTGACGACGGTCGCCCAGAACGGCGAGAGGCCCAGCCAGCGCTCGGCCGGCTTGATGGTGTGGCGGGACTCGCCGTCACCACCGCCCCGCTGCCGGAAGTGCTGGAACGGCAGGTAGAGCAGGTAGAGGCCGCCGACCAGCTTCACCCATCCGAGGGCGATGAGATACGCCGCGGCCGCGGTGGCGGCGGCGCGGAAGGTGAAGGCGCTCGCCATGCCGTAGCGCAGCGCCTTGGTCTGCAGGTCCTTGGGCAGGCTGAGGACGCGAATCGCCAGCACCATGGCGTTGTCGGCGCTCAGCACCCCCTCGAGGAGGATCAGCAGCAGGATCGTGAGGAGGTCGGAAGAGGTGATGTCTGGCACGAGCGGCCTCCAAGTATGCCGTCCCGCCGCGCGTCTTGTCACGCGGCACGACGCCGGCACGCCCCACCCCACGGTCCGACGCCCGGCTCCCCCACCGGTATGCCGGTCCTCGAGCAGCGCGTGCAGCCGCGCGGGGGCTGTCAGAACTGGAAGTACAGGAAGTCGCTCATGCCGCCGTGCAGCGTGATGATGGCGTAGACCATGACGGCGGCCAGCACGGCCCGCGCCGTCGGACCGACCGGGGTCAGCCGGCCGCGCTCGACGAGCCAGGTATAGCCGTGCAGGACCGCCACGGGCAGCAGGAACCACAGCGCCTGCTGCATCCCCTCATCGGGCATGCGCCACGCCCCGGTCAACAGATTGCCGACAATCGCCGCCGCGCCTTCGATCGTGCCGCTGCGGAAGAAGATCCAGGCGATGAGCACGGCGCCCTGGACGACGACATACCACGCAGCGCGCACGGCCAGGGGGCGTGGCACGTCCCGGTGCAGGCCGAGCAGACGCTCCCCCACCAGGCACAGGCCATGAATGGCGCCCCAGACGATGAACGTGTAGGCGGCGCCGTGCCACAGGCCGCCGAGCAGCATCACGAGCAGCAGGTTGACCAGGGTGCGCCCGCGGGTGCCGCGGTTGCCGCCGAGCGGCAGGTAGAGGTAATCGCGCAGCCAGCGGGACAAGGTGATGTGCCACCGCTCCCAGAAGTTCTTGAACGAGGTCGCGATGTAGGGGGCGTTGAAGTTGACCGGGAAACGGAACCCGAGGAGATACCCGAGGCCCTGGGCGATGAGCGAGTAGCCGGCGAAGTCCGCGAAGATCTGGCCCGAGAACAGCAGCGACAGCCACAGCGCGAACGAGGCGTCGGCGCCGCTGCGGGCGCCGCGGTCCCAGAACTCGTCGACGTAGGCGGCGAGGTTGTCGGCGCACACCATCTTCAGGAAGAAGCCGAGCACCACGAGCCAGACGCCCTGATAGAACACGCGGGCGTGGAGGCGGCGTGGACGCGGGAGCTGTGGCAGGAACTCGCTGGCGCGGACGATCGGACCGGCCACGAGCTGCGGGAAGAAGCTGATGAAGAGCAGGAAGCGCGGAAAGCTGCGCAGGGGCGTCAGCACGCCGCGGTAGACGTCGATGGTGTATGACAGGGTCTGGAACGTGTAGAAACTGATCCCCATCGGCAGGATCAGGTTGACCTCGGGCAGACGGAGCGACGTGCCGCCGGCGGCCGCCAGCGTCTCGGCCGTATGCACGGCGAAGTCCGCGTACTTGAAGAACGCCAGCAGGCCGAGGTTGACCGAGAGCGAGGCCAGGAGGCAGGCACGGCGCCAGCCGCGCTGGCCGGGCTCGAAGCGGGTGAGAGCGATCGCCACGGCGTAGTCGACGAGGGCGCTGCCGACCAGCACCGCGAGGTAGGCCGGCACGTGCCAGCCGTAGAACAGCAGGCTGGCGGCCAGCAGCACGCCGATGTAGCTCGCTTCGACCTTGCGCCGGCCGACCGTCAGGCGGGCCGCGAAGACGACCAGGAACAGCGCGACGAACGCCCAGGAGACGAAATTCATCGCGGGGGCACGACGCCGGAGGCCCGCAGGAGCGGCGTGAAGGCCGCCATGAACGCCCGCGACCAGTCGAAGGCGCTCGGGGCGTCGAGGTGGCTGTCGTCGCTGCTCGTCATGCCCGGCGGCTCGACGACGATCAGGGGCACGTCCAGCAAGGTGGCGAAGCGGGCGGCGGCCGCGCCCTCGAAGGGCCTCGGCGTGGGCACCATGGTCAGCACGAGCGTGATGCCGCGGGCGTCCATCTCGGCCTTGAAGGCGCGCGCGGCGGCCAGCTCACCGCGGCCGATCTCCCGGCGCTCGGGTTCCGGCGGCAGGAACGTCCTGGTCGCCGTGGGCCACGGGGAGACCAGCCACGTGCCGTCGATCCTGGACCGGTAGGTGTTGAAGCGGCGGCCCTGGTCCAGACCCGGACGCCCGATGAGGGCCAGCCAGTTGGGCGCCACCTGCTGCATGCGGCTGCCGTACGTTGTGGGCGATCTCGATCTCCCAGCGGATCTTGCGGGCGGCGAACGCGGTGTCGCGGTTGACCACCTCCGCCCAGGTGCTCAGGCCCCCACCGAAGAAGCCATCGGCGTTGACGACGACCACGCGCGGGCGCAGGTCGAAGCGGCGGATGATCGCCAGGGGAAAGCGGTCGGCCTCGCGGAAGCCGAAGCCGAGCCCGTAGTAGTCGAGGCCCAGGGCGGCGAACGCCGGCCGCAGGACCTGCGGGCGGAGCGCATACATCACACGGGAGTTGCCGAGGAACAGCACGTCGGCGGCCTGCAGGTGCGCCGTGGCCTTCTCGTCGAGACCGAAGTAGAGGACGTGGTGATCGACCTGACCGCCGATGTCGCTCGACAGGTAGTAGTCGTCGTCGGCCAGCCCGTCGCCCGCGAGCAGGTCATCGGCGGCCCGCCTGAGCGCGGGCACGGCGTCGACGACCGCTGCCATCGTCACGAACAGCGCCGTCAGCGTCGCGGCAAAGACGGCCGCTGGCCACAGGACAGGGCGTTGCCGCGCGGAGGACACATTTCGAGTGTAGTTCAGGTGCGGGAGGCGGCCACCACGCAGGCTCGGGACGCGGCGTCTGCCGTGCGGGCGGCCGTCACTACTTGACACGAATCATATCAATGGATATATTCGAAATGTGTCAACTCCGGATCTCATCTTCATCAGCGTGGCGGCGCGGATGCTCAGCATGCATCCGCAGACGCTGCGCAAGTACGAGCGTCTGGGGCTGGTGCAGCCGGCCCGGACGATCGGCAGCATGCGGCTCTATTCCGAGGTCGAGATCGAGCGGCTGAGGCTCATCAAGGTCCTGGTCGAGGATGCCGGCGTGAACCTGGCCGGCGTGCAGCGGCTGCTGGCCGTCGCCGAGGGCCTGCAACGGATCGAGCCGCTGCTCGCCGAGCCGGCGTCCGGGCGCTCGGATACCAGACGCCGGCTGGCCCGCGAAGTGCTCCGGCTCAAAGAAGTCGTGGGGCTGTGAGCATGGACTTCCGCGACTACTACGCCACGCTCGGGGTGGCCAAGACGGCTTCCGAGAAGGACATCAAGCAGGCATTTCGCCGGCTGGCCCGCAAGCACCATCCGGACGTCAATCCCGGCGACCGTTCCGCCGAGTCGACCTTCAAAGAAGTCAACGAGGCCTACGAGGTCCTCGGCAATCCGGCGAGCCGGCGCAAGTACGACGAGCTCGGCAGCAACTGGCGCCAATACGAACAGGCGGGCCCGGGCGGCGGCGGGCCGTGGGCCCAGCCGGGAGGCCAGCCGGGCGCCGGCAGCGGCTATCGCACGATGACCCCGGAAGAGATGGAGGCGATGTTCGGGGCCGGCGGCAGTCCGTTCTCGGACTTCTTCAACACCTTCTTCGGCGGCCAGACGGCCGGCGGGTCCCGCCAGCGCAGCGCGCGCGGGCGCGCCCGGCGGGCCCCGGAAGTCGAGTACGACGTGGCGCTCGATTTGGCCGCGGCCCTTGGCGGCCGGGTGGAGCGGATGACGGTCCCGTCGCCCGATGGCTCGTCGCGGACGCTCGAGGTCCGCATTCCGGCCGGGACCACCGATGGCACGCGGCTCAAGGTCGGCGACGTGTTTCTCAGGGTGCGCCTGCTGCCCCACCCGCGCTTCGAGCGGTCGGGCCGCGACCTGACGACACCGCTCGTCGTGCCCGTCACGACGGCGGCGCTCGGAGGCGGGGCCGAGGTGACCACGCTCAGCGGGAGCCGGCTCAGCGTCAAGGTGCCGGCCGGCACGCAGCCCGGACAGCGTTTGCGGCTGCGCGGCCATGGACTGCCCTCGCCGGGGGCTCCGGACGACCGGGGAGATCTGTTCGCGCGGGTGGAAGTGCGCGTGCCGACCGCGCTCACCGACGAGCAGAAGGCTCACTACGAGGCCCTGCGCGCCTTGGACACGACATAGCAGCACGCCCCGGTGGCGCCAACGCCCGGGCCGACGTCAGGGAGGACGATCGCTCATGAATCTCAACTCGTTCACGGAGAAGGCCCAGGAGGCCATCGTCGCCGCACCGCGACTCGCGACGTCGCTGTCGCATGCGCAGATCGAGCCGGAACACCTGCTCGTGACGCTCGGCGAACAGGCCGGGGGGATCGTGCCGGCGCTGTTCCAGAAGCTCGGCCAGCCGGCGGCGCCGATTGCCCTGGCGCTCAAGGACTCGCTCGGCCGCCTGCCCAAGGCCCACGGCGGCGGCGAACCGGGCGTCTCGCCGCGCCTGCGCGCCGTCCTGGAACAGGCCCAGGCCGAAGCGACGACCATGCAGGATCAGTTCGTCAGCACCGAGCACCTGTTCCTGGCCATCGTCAGTGAGGGGGGGCGGGCGCCGGCGGCCGAGCTGCTGCGCGGCCGCGGCGTGACCCGGGAGGCCGTGGTCGAGGCCATCGCCTCGGTGCGCGGGACGCAGCGCGTCACCGACCAGAACCCCGAAGGCAAGTACCAGGCGCTCGAGAAGTACGGGCGCGATCTGACCGAGCTGGCCGAACGCGGCAAGCTCGACCCGGTGATCGGCCGCGACGAGGAAGTGCGGCGCGTCATCCAGGTGCTGGCGCGGCGGACGAAGAACAACCCGGTGCTCATCGGCGAGCCCGGCGTCGGCAAGACCGCCATCGTCGAAGGCCTCGCCCAGCGCATCGCGCGCGGTGACGTGCCGGAAGGCATCAAGGACAAGCGCATCGTGGCCCTCGACATGGGCTCGCTCGTGGCCGGCGCCAAGTACCGCGGCGAGTTCGAGGAACGGCTGAAGGCCGTGCTGCAGGAGGTGGTCGGCGCCGAGGGCCGCATCGTGCTCTTCATCGACGAGCTCCACACGGTGGTGGGCGCCGGCGCGGCCGAAGGCTCGCTCGACGCCTCGAACATGCTGAAGCCGCTGCTCGCCCGCGGCGAACTGCACACCATCGGCGCCACCACCCTCGACGAGTACCGCAAGCACATCGAGAAGGACGCCGCGCTCGAGCGCCGCTTCCAGCCGGTGACGATCGGCGAGCCGACCGTGGAGGACACGATCAGCATCCTGCGCGGCCTGCGCGAGAAGTACGAGCTGCACCACAAGGTGGGCTTCAAGGACGCCGCCCTGGTGTCGGCGGCCGTGCTCTCGGACCGCTACATCGCCGACCGCTTCCTGCCCGACAAGGCCATCGACCTCATCGACGAGGCGGCCTCGCGCCTGCGCATGGAGATCGACTCGATGCCGGCGGAACTCGACGAGGTGCAGCGGCGCGTCATGCAGCTCGAAATCGAGCGCGAGGCGCTGCGCAAGGAAACCGACAAGGCCTCGCTCGACCGGCTGGCGAAGCTCGAGAAGGAACTTGCCGATCTGAAGGAGGAGCAGCGGACGCTGACCGCCCACTGGACGCACGAGAAGGACGCCATCCAGGCGAGCGCCAACCTCAAGGAGGAACTCGACCGCCTGCGGCACGACGTCGAGACGGCGCAGCGGCACGGCGACTACGCGAAGGCCTCCGAGCTGCAGTACGGGCGCATCCCGGAGCTCGAGGCGCAGATCAAGGCCAACGAACACGACGGCGCCAGCGGCCCGCGCCTGCTCAAGGAGCAGGTGGACGAGGAAGACATCGCCGCCGTGGTCGGCAAGTGGACCGGCATCCCGGTCAGCCGGCTGCTCGAGGGTGAGGTGCAGAAGCTCATCCAGATGGAGTCACGCCTGCATCAGCGGGTGGTCGGGCAGCACGAGGCGATCGTGGCCGTGGCCAACGCCATCAGGCGGGCGCGGGCGGGCCTGCAGGATCCGCAGCGGCCGCTCGGCACCTTCGTGTTCCTCGGGCCGACCGGCGTCGGCAAGACCGAGCTGGCGCGGGCCCTGGCGGCGTTCCTCTTCGACGACGCGCAGGCGATGATTCGCATCGACATGTCCGAGTACCAGGAGAAGCACACCGTCTCGCGCATGATCGGCGCGCCTCCCGGCTACATCGGCTACGAGGAGGCCGGACAGCTGACCGAGGCCGTGCGACGCCGGCCGTATTCGGTCGTGCTGTTCGACGAGATCGAGAAGGCGCACCCCGAGGTGCTGAACGTGCTGCTGCAGCTGCTCGACGACGGCCGCCTGACCGACGGCAAGGGCCGCACGGTGGACTTCCGCAACACGGTGGTCATCATGACGTCGAACCTGGGCAGCCAGTTCATCGCCGATGCGACCCAGAGCGGCGGCGGCATCGACGAGAACGTACGGCGACAGGTGAACGAGGCGCTCCGCGCCCACTTCCGGCCGGAGTTCCTCAACCGCATCGACGAGGTGATCTTCTTCCACGCGCTCGGCCGTGAGCACATCGCGGAGGTCGTCGACATCCAGCTGGCCGGGCTGATGACGCGGCTGGCCGAGCGCAAGATCGGCCTCTCGCTCAGCGACGCGGCCCGCGCCGCCATCGTCGAGGAGGGCTACGACCCGATCTACGGGGCGCGGCCGCTCAAGCGGACGATCCAGCGTCGGATCCTCGATCCGCTCGCGCTGCGGGTGCTCGAGGGCGGGTTCGACGAGGGCGACCACGTGCTGGTCGACGTCGGACCCGACGGCTTGACCTTCTCGAAGCGGGACGCCGTGCAGGCGTAGCGTGGGGGCGGCGGGGGCCGGTCAGGCCGGCTTGTCGCCGGCCTCGGGGCCGAGCGCGGCCTCGGCCGCCGCGAATCCCATGCGGCTGTGCGAGCTGTCGCAGAACGGCTTCTTCAGCGAGTGGCCGCACCGGCACAGGGCGAAGGGACGCTTGGCGATCGGGTAGGGATTGCCGTTCCAGTCGATGAGCGTCACGTCGTCGCCATCGACGAGGAGTGATCCGTTCTGGCGAACCTTGATCGTGGCCATGACCCGGCAGTATACCGTGGCCCCGACGCGCGAATGGCGCTGGCAGCCGCTACAATCGGAGCGTGCGCCGGTCGCTCGCTCCTCTGCTCGTTCTCGCGGGCCTCACCTTCCTCGTGGGGCTCGGCGCACCGGCGATGACCGACTCCGACGAGGCGTTCTACGCCGAAGCGGCGCGGGAGATGGTGGAGTCGGGCGACTGGATCACGCCCTACTACAACTACGAGCCACGCTTCCAGAAGCCGATTCTGTATTACTGGGCGACGGCGGCCACCTTCGTCGTGACGGGGACCGGTGAGGCCTCGGCGCGGCTGTGGGCGGCGGCCTCGGGCATCGCCCTGGTGTTCGTCACCGCCGGCATTGCCAGGCGCTGGTACGACGACGACACGGCCCTGCTGGCCGGCGCCATCGTGGCCACCAGCTTCGGTTACGTGGCGCTCGGTCGCATGGCCTTGCCCGACCTGCCGCTGGCGCTCGCGGTAACAGCGACGATCGGCGCCTGCCTGGTGGCGGTGGGCGATCGCGTGCCGCGCCCGCGACGGTGGCTGGTCGCGGCGTCCGTCGCCGCCGCTCTCGGCTTCCTCGTCAAGGGACCGCTGGCGGTGATCCTGCCGGCCATCGTGGTCGTGCCGATCGTGGCCATCGAGCGGCGTCAGTCGCGGGTGGCCGCCGCCGACATCGGGGTGGCGGCGCTGGTCTTCGTCGCCATCGCCGCGCCCTGGTACCTGGCGATGTGGGCGCATCACGGCACGGCGTATCTCGACAGCTTCTTCGTCGGCGACAACCTGGAACGCTTCGCCACCGACCGCTTCAACGAACCGCGGCCGTGGTGGTACTACGGGCCGGTCATCGTCGGCGGCGTGGCGCCGTGGTCGCCGTTCCTGCTGCTCGGCATCGGCGCGTTCCTGCGGCTCGTCACCGGCCGCGGCGGCCCCGGCAGCCTGGAGACGCGCCTGGCGATCTGGATCGGCGCGCCGCTCGTCCTGCTCACGCTGTCGGTCGGCAAGCAGCCGCGCTACGTGCTGCCCCTGCTGCCGCCGCTGGCCCTGCTGCTGGCGCACGGCATCGTGCAACGGGCCGAGGCCCGCCGGGGACTCGACGGCGGTCTCTACCAGTCCCGCCCCGACCGCGGCCTGCAGGCGGCCTCGATCGCCGCCGGCGGCATCCTGGTGCTCGCCGGGCTGCTGCTGTGGCGCGCCCGGCCGCTGTTCGTCGAACTGCCGCCGCTCTACGGCGCGATCGCGGCCTCGGTCGTCGTGCTCGCCGGCCTGCTCGTCGTCGTGACCGCGCTCTCGCGGGCCTGGCGCCGGGCGCCCTGGGTCCTGGCCATCGGCAGCAGCCTGGCGTTACCGGCCCTGGTGCTCGGCGGGCTCGCCGGGGGACCTGAGGACGCCGTCCACAAGGTGGCGCAGGCGGTGCGCTCGGCGCGCCGGGCCGACGAACCGATCGGCGTGTCGCGCGTCTTCGTGCGCAATCTCATCTTCTACACCGGGCTGCAGCAGACCGACCTCATCAACGACGAACAGCTCACCGCGTTTCTCGCGCAGGAGGGGCGGGCGCTCATCGTGGTGCCGGTCGAGGATCTGAATCGGGTCGAGGCGGCCGGCGCCAGGAAGGCGACACGCCTGGCCGAGTTCGCCTACCTCAACGAAGCGGGGCTGAGGCTGCGGTCGTTCCTGTGGCCGGACCCGGCCAGGGACGTGCAGCGGATCGTGCTCGTCAGCACCCGCGAGTGAGGGGCGAGGCGCGCTAGTCGACTGACGGCTCGGCCGACAGGCCGGCCAGGTCGGCGGCCGTCGTCTCCCACATCTTGCCGGGGTTCAGCACCCCGTGGGGATCGAAGGCGGCCTTGAGGCGGGCCATCAACGCGACCTCGGCGTCCGAGAGCTGCAGCCCCAGGTAGCGGGCCTTGGCGTAGCCGATGCCGTGCTCGCCAGAGATGGCGCCCTCCAGGGCGACCACGCCTTCGAACAGCTCGAGCTCCCCCGCCGCCGCTCGCGCCATCTCGTCGGCGTTGCCCGGGTCGACCATCAGGTTGACGTGGATGTTGCCATCGCCGGCATGACCGAAAGCGGCGACCACCAGCCCGTGGCGCGTGCGCAGGCGGTCGACCAGCGCGAAGAGCGCGGGCACGCGGCCGCGCGGCACCACCACGTCGTGGTTGATCTTGCGCGGAGCCAGCCGGCGCAGCGCATACGACAACTCGCGCCGCGCCTGCCCACACGGACGCTCGCGCCTCGTCGTCGTCGGCTTCGACGATCGTGGTCGCACCCGTCCCCTGGCAGGCGTCGCGTGCCCGCGCCGCCTCCTCGGCCACGGCGGCGTGGCCGCCGTCGACCTCGGCCAGCAGCAGCGCCGCCGTGCCGGCTGGCGCCATCGGACGGCCGAGGTGCGCGGCGACCGCGTCGAGGGACGCGGCGTCGATGATCTCGAGCGTGGCGGGCACCACGCCGGCCGCCACGATGGCGCCGACGGCCTGGGCCGCCGCGTCGACGGTGGCGAAGGTGGCGGCAAACGTCCGCCGCGCCACCGGTCGCGGTATCAGCCGCACCGTCACCTCGGTGATGATGGCCAGCGTTCCCTCCGACCCGACGAGCAGGTCGGTCAGGGCGTAGCCGGTGACGTTCTTCACCGTCTTGGCGCCGGTGCGGATGATCTCGCCGGTCGGCAGCACCGCTTCGAGCGCCAGCACGTAGTGGCGCGTGGTGCCGTACTTGAAGGCGCGCGGCCCGCCGGCACACTCGGCGACGTTGCCGCCGATGGCGCACTCGGCGAGGCTGGCCGGGTCCGGCGGGTAGAACAGGCCGCGGGCCTCGACCGCGGCGTGCAGGTCGCGGGTGATGACGTTGGGCTGGACGACGGCCAGCAGGTTGGCGTCGTCGATCTCGAGGATGCGGTCGAAGCGGGTCATGGCGATGACGACGCCGCCGCGAATCGGCACCGCCCCACCCGTGTAGCCGGTGCCGGCGCCGCGCACGGTCATCGGCACGCGCGCGTCGTGGCAGGCGCGGGCGATGGCCGCGACCTCGGCCGTCGTCGCCGGTGTGACGACGGCATCGGGCCGGCGCCCGCGCTTCAGCGCGTCACGGCCGGCGGTCTCGAGGATCGCCGGGTCGGTCGTGACCGCCGGCGCACCGACGATGCCGGCGAGCGCCGTCAGGAACGCCTCGCGCACGGGTCAGCGGGCCATCGTCGCGCCGCGCTCGCGGGCGTGGACGAATTCCTGGAGGCGCGAGACGCCTTCCCGCAGCCGCTCCCGCGAGGTGGCGTAGGAGATGCGGACGAACCCCGGCGCATCGAAGCCTTCGCCGGCGGTGAGGGCCACGCGCGCCTCGGCGAGCAGGGCGTCGGCGAAGGCGGCCGAGGTCGTCAGTCCGCACGGCGCCAGCAGCTCGGCGACATAGGGGAAGAGGTAGAACGCACCGCCCGGCCGCTGGCACTCCAGACGTGGATCGGCGGCCAGCGCCGCCAGCGTCTCATCGCGGCGTCCGCGATACTCGTCGAGCATGGCGGTCACCGCGTCCTGCGGGCCGGTCAGCGCCTCGACGGCGGCCTTCTGCGTGATCGACGCCACGTTCGAGGTGGCATGGCCCTGGACGGTGTTGCAGGCGGAGATGAAGGCCGGGGGCGCGATCGCCCAGCCGCAGCGCCAGCCGGTCATGGCGTAGGCCTTCGAGGCCGAGCTGCAGATGACCGAGCGCTCGCGATGCCGGTCGGTGAGCACCTTGACCAGGTTGTGCGGCACCGGGTCGTAGATCAGCTTCTCGTAGGTGAGGTCGACGACGATCCACACGCCGGTCTTCGCGCAGTGATCGGCGATCGCCCCCACGGTGTCCTCGCTCATGACCGCGCCGGTCGGATTGCACGGCGAGTTGAGGATGATGGCCTTGGTCTTCGACGTGACCTTGTCGAGGATCTCATCGGCCTCGACGACGAAGCCGCGCTCGCGCTGGCCACGGGCCAGCACCGGCGTCGCGCCGCACAGCAGCACCTGGTCGACGAGGGTCGGCCAGAACGGCGAGTGCGTGATGACCTCGTCGCCGTCGTCGAACAGCGTCACGGCGGTGTTGTAGAGGGCCTGCTTGGCGCCGGCGCTGGCAATCACCTCGGCGGGCGTGAAGGCCACGCCGTAGTCGGCCAGGTAGCGGTGGCAGATCGCCTCGCGCAGGTCGGCGGCCCCGGCCGACGGCGTGTACTTGGTGAAGCCGGCGTCGATGGCGCGGTGGGCGGCGTCCATGACGTTCTGCGGCGTCTGGAAGTCCGGCTCGCCGGCGCCGAAATCGACCACGTCGACGCCGGCCCGGCGCAGGCGGTCGGCTTCGGCGGCAACCTTGAGGGTGGGCGATGGGGCCACGCGGGCCATGCGGGATGCGAGTGTCATGCGTGCCTCGGAGCGGAATGGGGATCGCGGGCGGCGGCGAAGGTGCGCTGCAGGCGCGCCTCGACCACCGGCGGGACCAGCCCGCGGATGTCACCGCCCAGGCGGCACACCTCCTTGATGAGCCGCGAGCTCGTGTAGGCGTAGGCCTCGGACGGCATCAGGAACATGGTGTCGATCGACGGGCCCAGACGGCGGTTCATCTGCGCCATCTGCGATTCGTACTCGTAGTCGCTGATCGTGCGCAGTCCCTTGACGATGACCGACGCGCCCTTGCGGACGGCGTAGTCGACGAGCAGGCCATCGAAGGTGTCGACTTCGAGCCCGGGCGCGTCACCGAACACCTCGCGCACCAGCTGCACGCGCTCGGCCGCGCTGAAAAGCGGCGCCTTGGTCTCGTTGCTGAGTACGGCGACGACCACCCGATCGAACAGCCGCAGGCCGCGCTCGATGATGTCGACGTGGCCGTTGGTGATCGGATCGAAGGAACCGGGAAAGATCGCGAGCCGCTTGCCGGGTGTGCCGCTCGTGCTCATGCGCTGTCAGCTCCTCTCCCGTCCGTCGCCGCGCGATACGTGCTGAGCGCCGAGTCC
This sequence comes from uncultured Acidobacteriota bacterium, assembly GCA_963807405.1. GTDB lineage: Bacteria > Acidobacteriota > Vicinamibacteria > Vicinamibacterales > UBA2999 > CADEFD01. The sequence goes on from CAWEBU010000006.1 coordinate 936,596, forward strand.
CCCGCCCGCCTGGTCCGTTCGAGGACCAGCCCGGGTATCTACCGGCGCCGCCCGCCGCGCCGCGTGTTCCAGGGCCAGCCGGCCGCCCGGCGCCAGCAGGGCGGCGGCCAGCGCGACGGCATCGTCGATCCATGGCGCGGCGTACGGCGGATCGAGCACGATGAGGTCGAACGGTCCGACGATCCGGGCGCCAGACAGGGCCGCGGGCGCCGCATCCCGCACGATGATACAGCGATTCTCGAGGCCGCAGCGGGCGGCGTTGGCGGCGATGAGCGCGACGCTGCGGGCGTCGCTGTCGACACAGGTGGCCGACACGGCGCCGCGGCTCAGGGCCTCGAGCGCGATGGCGCCGGTGCCGGCACAGACGTCGAGGAACCGCGCGCCCTCGACGCTCGGCACCGAGCACGCTGAACAGCGTCTCGCGCAGCCGGTCGGAGGTCGGCCGCAGGCCGTCCCAGGTCGGCGACTGCAGGATCCGTCCCTTGTGTGTGCCGGCGATGATGCGCATGACTGCCGTTCTCAGCCGACCGTGACGAGGCCGAACTGCTGCTGCCACACCCGGCCGACGTGCTGCGCCAGCGTGGCCGGCACGGCATCCGCGTCGACCATCTGCCGGGCCTCGTCGTGGGCCAGCGCCAGCAGGTCGGCGTCGCGCACCACGTCGCCGGCGCGCAGCCATGGCAGTCCCGACTGCCGGGTCCCGAACACGTCGCCAGGGCCGCGGATGGCGAGGTCGGTCTCGGCCAGGGCGAAGCCGTCCTCCGACGCGGCCACGGCCGTGAGGCGCGCCCGCGACTCCTCGCTCCACGGCGCGTCGTAGAGCAGCACGCAGGTCGACGCCTCGCTGCCGCGGCCGATGCGGCCACGCAGCTGATGGAGCTGCGCCAGACCGAAGCGCTCGGCGTGCTCGACCACCATGACCGTGGCGTTGGGCACGTCGACCCCCACTTCGACGACCGTCGTGCTGACCAGGATCTGCACCTCGCCGGCGCTGAAGCGGCGCATCACGGCGTCCTTGTCGTCGGCCTTGAGACGGCCGTGCAGCAACTCGACGCGCAGCTCGGGGAACACGGTGTCGGCCAGGTGCGCGGCCATCGTCGTGGCGGCCTTGAGGTCCGTCTTCTCCGACGACTCGATGAGCGGATACACCACGTAGACCTGGCGCCCGGCGGCCACCGCCGATCGCATCAGCCCGTAGACCTCGTCACGGCGCGTCTCGGGCCGCACCAGCGTCTTCACGGGCAGACGCCCCGGCGGGCGATCGCGCATGACCGAGACGTCCATGTCGCCGCACGCCGTGAGCGCCAGCGTGCGCGGGATCGGCGTGGCCGTCATGAGCAGCACGTCCGGATGCAGCCCCTTGTCGGCGAGCAGGCCGCGCTGCACGACGCCGAAGCGATGCTGTTCGTCGACGATGGCGAGCGCCAGCGCGCGGAAGCGCACGGCCTCCTGCACGAGCGCATGGGTGCCGACGACCAGCGCGATGTCGCCGGCGGCGATGGCGTCGCCGAGCCGGCGCCGCGCCGCGTCGTTCTTCCGGCCGGTCAGCAGCGCGACCCGGAACCGGGTGCCTTCGAGCCAGCGGCTGAACGTCCGCAGGTGCTGCTCGGCGAGCAGCTCGGTGGGGGCCATCACCGCCACCTGGTGGCCGTTCTCCATCGCCACCATCGCGGCCAGGAACGCCACCACCGTCTTGCCCGAACCGACATCGCCCTGGAGCAGCCGCTGCATCGGCCAGCCGCGCTGCATGTCGGCGACGATGTCGCGTACGGCCTCGCGCTGCCCCTGGGTGAGTTTGAACGGCAGCACCTGCCGCACGCGCTCGCGCAGCGGGTCGTCGATGGCGATGACGTGCGGCTTCCGCACCAGCGCGTTCTGCCGCCGGCGCAAGCGCCAGGCCGGTCTGGTAGACGAAGAAGTCCTCGAAGATGATGCGCTGCTGCGCCGGCGTGGCGCACGTGTTGAGGGCCTCGAGCGCGGTGCCGGCATCGGGGAAGTGCACCTGCCGGAACGCCGTCCGCCGATCGGGCCAGCCGTGACGCGCCGCCAGCGCCGAGGGGATGACGTCGGGGAGCGGCGCGGTCAGGGTCTCGAGCGCGCGGAAGACCAGCGTGCGATGCATGTTCGGCGTGACCGAGCCGGTGCGTTCGTGGATCGGCACGATGCGGCCGGTGTGGAGCGGCTCGCTCTCGCCGTCGTCGTGGAGGACCTCGAACTCGGGCGCGGTCAGCTGCAGGCCGCGGCTGCCCCAGTATTCCGTGCGCCCGAAGAGCACGACCCGCTGCTTCGGCTTGAGCACGTCCTTCAGGAACTTCTGATTGGGCCAGACGGCCTTGACCTGCCCGCTCTCGTCCTGCACGAGCGCGGTGAACAGGGCGAAGCCGGGGCGCCGGGTCGGCGCCACGCCGCAGCTGAGGATCTCGCCGAGAATCGCCGCCGTGGCTCCGGCGCGCAAGGACGCGATCGGCTGGAAACGGCTGCGGTCCTCGTAGCGTCGCGGGAAGCGGACCAGCAGGTCCTCGACAGTACGCAGGCCGGCCTTCTCGAGGTCGGCGGCCTTGCGCGGCCCGACACCCTTCAGGAACTGCAGCGGGGTCTGCAGCGGATCGTCGGACATCCGCGCGATCTTACCGAATGGGGACGGGAGCGTTCACTGAATCACGACGGCCTGGCCGGTCGTGATGTCGACGCGGTCGATCTCGGACGGCAGCTCGAAGGGCTCTTCGAGGCGGATGCCCGACGGATGATCGTCCGAACGCGTGTAGAACGCGAGCAGCTCGGCGATGAACAGACGCGGCACCGGAATGCCGTCCACCGTGGCGCTCTCGAGTACGAAGCGGCCGCGGCCGTCGGCGGTCGACAGCGTCCCGGTCACGTAGACGGGCAGGCGGCCGCTCAGGTAGGCCGTCGGATCCAACCACCCGCCGGAGCTCTTCCGGCGCACGCCGTCGAGGTCCGCCGTGACGAGCGTGGTGATGCGATTGGTGCCGAGGAACTGCACGCTCGGGTCCGTGATGCCCGAAGGCAGCCAGGTGGCGCGATGTCGCAGGTAGGCGTTCATCTCCGCTTCGCTGAAGACCGTCCGCCGGCTGCCGATCGCGGCGCGGCGGCTCTCGCTCTCGGCGCGCATCACCGTCTGCAACTTGGCGTGTGCCTTGTCGGCTTGCGCCTGCACGGACGTCTGGGCGGTGACCGCGGTCGCCGCCGCCAGGGACAGAAGAGCCAGCACAAGTCGGGTCCGCATCGGTACGTCCTCGGCCCCGGGCAGGCGTGCCGGGACAGGACTTCATTCTAGCGCGCCGAGCAGGCGCTACTGCTGGCGTCGCGGCGGGCGCTGCTGGCGGGCGTTCTGGCGCGCCCGCAGCATCAGCTCGAGCTTGCGCCGCTCGAGCTGGTCCTCGAAGACGCGGAAGCGTGCCTGCTGCCGCGGATCGAGCAGCTGGTCGAGGTCGTCGTAGGCGCGCCGCGTGTCGGCGGCCGCGCGTGATTCGAGCTCCTGCAGCGCGGCCATCTGCGTCTTGAGGGCCGCCTCGTCCGGTGACCCGGCCCGCGGTCCGGTCAGGCGTGCCAGGTCGGCGAGCAGCACGGCGCGCGAGGCGAGGTAGGTCCGCCGCGTGTTCTGGAGCGCCCGCAGCCGGGTCAGGAACGGCGCATATTGCGCGTCGGTCAGGCCGAGCGCCTGCTGCGCCTCCATCACGAAGTAGGCATCGAACAGGCGCTGGATTTCTCCCGGGCGCAGGTCGCCGGGGCGCGGCGGCTGCGCGGCGGGCTGGGCCCAGGCGGCGGAGGCCAGGCCGAGCGCGGCGCCCAGCATCAGGACTCGGATGGCGGGACGACGGAACAAGGTGTTCATGACGCAGGCCGCTCCACGGCCGCGGTGAGCAGTGTGACCAGGGCCCGGCGCTCGTCGGCCGAGAGTGCCGCCGCCGCCTCCCCCATCTCCGGGAGGGCGCGCAGGCCGAACGTCTCGAACCCGCCCTCGGGCAGGCCTGCCACCAGATCGAGCATCAACGCGAAGGCGGCGTCGCTGTCCGCGCCGGCCTCCGGCGGCGCCAGCGCCGCCGGCGTCGTTGCCGGCGCCTCGGCGAGCGTCGGTCCGTCCGCCATCGGGACGTGCCGATTGACGGCGCCGGCCAGCGCCATGACGAGCGCCGTCAGGCCGACCATCGGGACGAGCACCTCCCAGCGCAGCCAGGCCCGCCAGCCCGAGCTGGCCGACTGCTCGACGGCGGCCGCGATCCGGGCGTTGAGGCCGGGCCAGAAATGGGCCGGCGGCTCGGGCACGTCGGCACCGCCGTCGAGTGACACGCTCTCGCGCACCGCCGCCGCCGTCTGCCGGCAGGCGGCGCACGCCGCGACGTGAGCGCGCCGCTCGTCGGCGAGGACGTCGTCGAGCAGATCGATGAACTCCTCGGGTGAGAGACAGGGCGTCATAGGAGCGGCTCCAGGCGCTTGCGCAGGTTGGCGAGGGCGTGGAAGACGTTGGCCTTGACCGCGCCGACACTCGTCCCGACGATCTCGGCCACCTCCTGATGCGACAGCTCGTGGTAGGTGCGCAGGATGAGCGCGGCGCGCTGGCGCGGCGGCAGCGACCGCACCGCCGTACGGACCAGCGCCCGCCGTTCCTCGTCCTCGAGGGCGGCGCCCGGCACTGGCTGGCGGCCGTCGGCCATCAGCTCGAAATCGACGACCGCCCGCGGCGGCGTCTTGAGGCTGACGCGGTTGAGGCTGACGTTCACGGCGATGCGGTAGATCCAGGTGCTGAAGCGCGCCTGCCCGCGAAAGCTGCCGAGCGCCTTCCACGCCCGCACGAAGGTGTCCTGCGTGAGATCGGCGGCATCTTCGTGATGGTGCACGAAGCGGTAGCAGATCTGGTAGACGCTGCGGCGGTGGCGCGTCACGAGCACGTCGAAGGCGGTCGTGTCGCCAGCGAGCGCCGCCGCCACCAGGGCGGCGTCGTCGATCGGCGTGGCATCGGACGCGGCGCTCATCGGGGCAGCGCCCGTGGGCCAGGAAGTGGCGGTGGCATCGGCACCCATGACACGTGGTCTCGCAGGCTTGGACAGGCCGGCCCGCCCGAAGGTTACATCGGGGCGGCGAGAAAAGTTTGCAGCTCGGCGAGCGTCGGGGTGGTGGTGCGGGCCCCGAGGCCCCGGCACTTGAGCGCGGCCACGGCATTGGCCCAGCGGAGGGCGTCCTCGAGTTCGGCGCGCTCGCCGGCGTGCAGCCAGGCGGCGACGAAACCGGCCCGGAAGACGTCCCCGGCGCCGGTGGAATCGACGACCGGCACCCGGAAGGCGGGCGTCCGGATCTCGCGACCGCCGGCCAGCGCCAGGCTGCCCTCCTCGCCGAGCGTCACGCACACGACGGCCGCCCCGGTGGCGGACTGCAGGGCGGCCAGGGCAGCCCCGAGGGAGGTCTGCCCGGTGAACGCCGCCGGAAACGCCTCCGCCGCGATGATGACGTCGATCGATCGCAGCAGGCGCTCGCTGCCCGGCCGCACCTGCTCGACGTCGATCACCGTGGCGGTGCCGGCCCGCCGCGCCGCCTCGGCCGCCGCCGTGACGGCTTCTGTTTCGTGGCAGTCGACGTGGAGCACGCGGGCCGCCTCGACGGCGCGGGACGGCACGTCGTCCGCCGTCATGTGCAAGCCGGCATGGCGGTGCCAGAGCACGGTGCGCGTGCCCGAGCGGCGATCGACGAGGATGACGGCGAACTGGCTGGTGGCGCCGGCGACGGTGATGACGCCGGCCACGTCCACGCCCTCCTCGCGCAGGCTCTCGAGGCCGCGGGCGCCGTAGGCGTCGTCGCCGACGCGGCCGATGTAGGCCGTCTTCAGGCCGAGCCGGGCGAGCGCCACGGCCGCCGTGGCCGACTGCCCGCCCGGCCGCTCGCTGAAACCGGCGAGCGACATCTTGGAATTGGCGGCCGGGTGGCCGTCGACTTCAGCGAGCAGGTCGATGCTGTTGAGTCCGACGGCGAGGACATCGAAGGGCCGGAGCCCGGGGAGGGAGACGGGAATTCGCACGCCCGCGCATGATACCGGGCTTCGGCGCGACATTGATTTTCGCTTTTTGTTTGGTATATGCTGTCCCCGTCGTTCGAATCTTTCGGTTCTTTCTTCGCCACCGGAGGCCGCCGTGCAACCGCTCACCAAGCGCCAGCGAGAAATCCTGGACTACCTGAACGAGTTCATCCAGCAGCATGGCTACGCGCCGAGCCTGGAGGAAATCGGTCAGCGATTCGGTCTCTCGTCGCTCGCCACGGTGCACAAGCACATGACGAACCTCGAGACCAAGGGCTTCATCAAGCGCTCGTGGAACCGCAGCCGCTCGGTGGAACTCCTGGCCGGGCCGAGCGGCGGGCGCGCCGTCGATGTGCCGCTGCTCGGGTATGTGGCCGCCGGGCAGCCGATCGAAGCCATCGCCTCGACCGAGACGATCTCGGTGCCGGAAGCGCTGCTCGGCAACCGCCGCGACACCTACGTCCTGCGCGTGCGCGGCAACTCGATGATCGACGAGCAGATCCGCGACGGCGACTGGGTGGTGGTGGAAGATCGCAAGACCGCCAACAACGGCGAGATGGTGGTGGCGCTGCTCAAGGACGCCGACGTCACGCTGAAGACCTTCTATCGCGACAACGGCCGCATCCGCCTGCAGCCGGCCAACGTCACCATGGAGCCGATCTACGCCGATCCCGCCGACGTGCAGATCCAGGGCGTCGTGGTCGGCGTGATGCGCCGCTACTAGCCGCGCGTCGGCCTGATAAGCTAGCGGGATGGCCGACCACAAGCAGATCAATTTCACGATCGTTCCCGACGAGGCACCCGGGCCCGATCGGCAGTACGCCAACTTCTGCGCGGTCGCGCACACGCCGTTCGATTTCACCCTCACCTTCTGCGAGGTGCAGCCGCTCTCCGAACGGGAGATCCGCGACGCCGAGCAGGAGCACATCGTGCGGGCGCCGGTGCGGGCCCGGATCGTGCTGCCGGTGCAGTTCATCGGCCCGCTCATCGCGGCGCTGCAGGAGAACCTCCGCGTCTACACGGAGTCGACGCAGAACCAGGGACCCAAGGGGCCGGTGCACTAGCATGGCCGGCGCCTCGCGCGCGTCGGCGATCTTCGAGGCCCTCGCCACCCATCACCCCGACGCCGACACCGAACTCGTCTTCCGCAACGCCTTCGAGCTGCTGGTGGCCACGGTGCTGTCGGCGCAGTCGACCGACCGCCGGGTCAACGAAGTCACGCCGGCGCTCTTCGCGCGCTATCCCGATCCGCGCGCCCTGGCGGCGGCCACGCAGGCCGATGTCGAAGCGCTGATTCACTCGACCGGGTTCTTCCGTCAGAAGGCCAAGGCCGTCATCGGGCTCGCCGCCGCCCTGGAGCACGAACACGGCGGCCAGGTGCCGGCCGTCATGGACGCGCTGGTGGCGCTGCCGGGCGTCGGCCGCAAGACCGCCAACGTGGTCCTCGGACACGCGCTCGGCGTGCCCGGCTTCCCGGTCGACCGGCACGTGCTGCGGGTGGCCGCCCGGCTCGGGCTGATCGCCACCGACGATGCCGTCAAGGCGGAAACGGCGCTGACCGCGCTGTACCCGAAGGCGCTGTGGACGCGGGTCTCCGACACGCTCATCCTGCACGGGCGCCGCATCTGCGGACCGACGCCCTCCTGCGATCTGTGCCACGCGCGGCAGCTCTGTCCGCACGCCGTCACCGGCACCCGGCGCACGCGGGCGGCGGCGCCCCGGCCACGCGCCGCGGCGGCGTCGCCGGCGAGGCGGCCGCGGCGATGACGCGCGAGGCCTTTCGCGTCCTGGTCGCCGAAGCCATCGACTCGATTCCGGCGCGCTTCGCCCGCCACGTCAGGAACGTGGCCATCGTCATCGAGGAGCGGCCCTCGGACGAGCTGCTCGACGAGATGGAGATCGCACCGCCCGATTCGCTGCTCGGCCTCTACCAGGGGACGCCGTTGCCCGAGCGGCGCTGGGATCACGGCAACGACCTGCCCGACCGCGTGCTGCTGTTCCAGCGCCCGATCGAGGAGGACGCCGCCGAGGACGGCGACATCGTCGGCGTCATCGGCGAGACGCTCATCCACGAACTCGGGCACTACTTCGGGATGAGCGAGGACGAGATCATGGCGATCGAGGAACGCTACTGGCGCGGGGATCCCGAGCCGGACGCCGCGGACGGCGAGCCACGATGATCCATGCCCGCAAGCGATTCGGCCAGCACTTCCTCGAGCCGGTGTGGGCGGCACGCGTCGCCGACGCCTGTCAGGCGCAGGCCGATGATGCGATCGTCGAGATCGGCCCCGGCACCGGCGCCATCACGCTGCCGCTCAGCGCGCGCGCCGGGCGCATGCTGGCCTTCGAAGTCGATCGCGACCTGGCGCGGGCGCTGGTGGCGCGGAGCGTGCCGGCCCTGACCGTGCACGTCGGCGACGTCCTCGAGGACGACGTCGCGGCCATCATCGACGCGTGGCTGGCCGACGGGCAGGCCGATGGCCGCTTCCGCGTCGTGGGGAACCTGCCCTACAACATCTCGTCCCCCATTCTCTACATGCTCACGCGCTGGTGGCGACGGTGGCCGGGCCTGACGGACGCGACCGTGATGCTGCAGGCCGACGTGGCCGACCGGCTGGTGGCGCGGCCCTCGACCGGCGAGTACGGCGTCCTGACCCTGCTGACGGCGCTCTCGGCCGAGGTGACTCGCCTGCTCGACCTGCCGCCCGGTGCGTTCCGGCCCCGGCCCAAGGTCCGCTCGACGCTGGTCCGCCTGCGCTTTCGGGCGCCGGCGCCGGTGGTGCCCCACCCGGAGGTGGTCGACCGGCTGGTCCGGGTCGCCTTCACCCAGCGGCGCAAGACGTTGGCCAACACCCTGAAGGCGGTGGCGAGCCGCGAAGGGCTCGCGATCGCGCCGGTGCTGGCGGCCGCCGGGCTCGACGGACGCCGCCGTCCGGAGACGCTGCAGCTCGTTGAATTCTCGGCACTTGCGGACGCCTGGGTGGCCGCGAGCGGGCCGGGGTCTGTGCTATAGTTTCGCCCAACCCGCCTGTTGATTTTTCGGGATGTCCCAGCGTCCCGAGTGTCGGTAAACGTGCGTCGGTGGCATTCCATCGATGGCCGACAAAGCATGGAAGTGCCTTCGCCTGAAGGTGCCGCCAGCTTCGCGCTGTTCCGGACGTCGTTCCGGTTGGGATCCGTATGTCCGCGTCGAGTGTGCCGCCGGTCGATCTGGCGGTCGATGTCGTGCCCCTCGGGGGTCTCGGCGAGTTCGGCCTCAACATGATGGCCGTCTCGTGTGGGGAGACGACCATCCTCATCGATGCCGGATCGATGTTCCCGGAGGCCGAGTTGCCGGGGGTCGACCGCGTCATCCCGTCGGCCGACTACCTCGACCAGCGCGGCCCGGTGAGTGCGCTCATCCTGACCCACGGCCACGAAGATCACATCGGCGGAGTGCCCTACGTGATCGCCCGCGTCGACGGACCGGTCTTCGCGACGCCGTTCACCCACGCCATGCTCGACGGCAAGCTCGACGAGCACGGGGTCGACCTCGGCGCACGCCGCCGCGAAGTGCGGCCGGGCGACGTCGTGGAGGTCGGGCCGTTCAAGGTCGAGTTCATCCGCGTGACGCACAGCATGCCCGACTGCGTCGCGGTCGCCATCCATACCCCGCAGGGCGTGATCGTGCACACCGGCGATTTCAAGATCGACCATACGCCGATCGATGGCCAGCCGACCGACCTCGGACGCCTGGCCGCGCTCGGCGCCGCCGGCGTGCTGGCGCTGTTCGCCGACAGCACCAACATCGACCGCCCCGGCGTGACCGGGTCGGAGTCCTCGGTGCGGGATGCGTTCGACGAGGTGTTCGCGACGACCACCGGCAAGCTGGTGGTGGCTTCGTTCGCCTCGAGCGTCTACCGCATGCAGCTCATCGTCGATCTGGCGGCGCAGTTCAACCGCCAGGTGGCCTTCGTCGGCCGCGGCATGATCGAGAATTCCGAGATCGCGCAGCGCCTCGGCTATCTGCGGGTGCCGGCGGGCCTGGCCGTCAAGGACAGCGACGTCGCCGGCCTGCCGCCGGGGGATGTCGTGTGTCTCGTGACCGGCTCCCAGGGCGAACCGCAGGCGGCGCTGTCACGGATCGCCATCGACGATCACCGACACATCTCGCTCGGGGACGAGGACACCGTGGTGTTCTCGGCGCGGGCCATTCCCGGCAACGAGAAAGCGATCGGCCGCATCGTCAATCACCTGGCACGTCGTGGCGTCGAGGTCGTGACCGAGGCCACGCGCCATGTCCACGTGTCTGGTCACGGCAGCTCCGAGGAGCTGAAGCTCGTGCTGTCGCTGGTGCGGCCGCGCTACCTGGTGCCCGTGCACGGCGAGTACCGGCAGCTGGCGCGCCACGCCCGCGTGGCCAGGGAGGTGACCGGCGGCCTGCCTGTCGCCACCACCGTCATCCTGGCCGAGAACGGCCATCGCATCCGCTTCGATGCCGAGGGCGGCAAGGTCATCGACAGCGTGCCGGCGGGCCGCGTGCTCATCGACGGCACGCGCAGCGGCGCCGTCGACGGCGAGATGATTCGCGACCGCCGCCATCTCGCGGCCGATGGCATCGTGGTGCCGGTCGTGTTGATGAACCGCCAGAAGGGCGTGCGGGAGGGGCTGCCGGAGATCGTGGCGCGCGGCTTCGTCTCGGAAGCGGCGGCCAATGACGTCCTGGCCGACGGCGCGACGTTCATCGCCTCGGTCATCGACCAGTGTTCGGCCGGCGAGCGGAGCGACGAGGGCCTGCTCAAGGAACGGATCCGCGGCGAGTTCCGCCGCTTTCTCAAGCGCCGCACGGGCCGGCGCCCGATGGTGCTTCCCGTGGTGATGGAGATCTAGGGGCCGTGGCTGTGAAACAGGCATCTTCCGTGGTGTTGTCATCGGGCTTCTCGTCGCCGGTGTCGCGGCGTGTCAGCGAGATCGTCGGCGTGGTGCTCTTCGCGCTGAGCCTCATCTGGCTGATCGCCCTGGCCAGCTACGATCCGAACGACGCCGCCTGGTTCTTCGCGGCCGGCGCCACCCGGGCGCCGGCGAACTTCATCGGTCCGGTCGGGGCGTTCCTCGCCGAGCTCTCCTTCCAGGTGGCGGGCTTCGCCTCGTATCTCCTGCCGGCGCTGGTCGCGACGGCCGGCTGGCACTACTTCTGGTGCCGCACCGTCGATGCGCTCTACACGAAGCTGACCGGCCTGGGACTGCTCTTCGCCTGCGCCAGCGCGATGCTGAGCCTGCTCGTCGGCTCGGCGACCGCGGGCGTGCGCACCTACGAGGCGGGCGGCTTCGTCGGGACCGTGCTGGCCACCACGCTGACCACCTATCTCAACCGCACCGGCGCGGCGATCGTCCTGCTGACGCTGCTCGCGCTGGCGGTCGTGCTCACGACGCAGGTCTCCTTCGGACGTCTGTTCACGCAGGGCGTCGAACTGGGCGGCGCGACCGGCCTCGCGCTGCGCGGCCGGGTCCTCGCCTGGCTCGATGAGCGGCGGCGCATGCAGCAGCGTCGCGACGTCATCGCCAAGCACGCGGCTCGGGACGGTGCCAGCCCCGACGCCGACGCCCGTCCGCAGCCGCCCGGTGGACTGGCCGCCCCACCGCCGCGCACGCGCGTCGCCGCGCCCGAGCCCAAGCCGGCAGCCGCGCCGGCGCCGGTCGCGGCCCCGCCGATGGTGGCCAAGCGTCCAGCCCCGAAGGCCATCCCGGTGGCGTCGCCATTGCCGCTGGCCGAAGCCGAGCCGATGCCGCCGGCCGCCCGCCGCCTCGGCGCCTTCACCTTGCCGCCGGCCTCCCTGCTCGACGCCGTGAAGAACGAGCGCAAGGTCGACGAGCGCGAGCTGATGGAGGCCGCCCGCCATCTCGAAGGGAAATGCCGCGAGTTCTCGGTCGAGGGCGCCGTCGTCCAGATCCACCCGGGCCCGGTCGTCACGACCTTCGAGTTCAAGCCGGACGCCGGCGTGAAGTACAGCAAGGTGACCGGTCTGGCCGATGACCTGTGCCTGGCGATGAAGGCCGAGTCGGTGCTGATCGACCGTATTCCCGGCAAGTCCACCGTCGGCATCCAGATCCCGAATCCGGACCGCGAGGCCATCTCGCTGCGCGAACTGCTCGAGTCGGAGACCTACGCACGCTCGGCCTCGAAGCTGACGATTGCGCTCGGCAAGACCATCCACGGCGAGCCGTTCATGGCCGACCTGGCCGCCATGCCGCACCTGCTGATCGCGGGATCGACCGGCACCGGCAAGTCGGTCGGGCTCAACTCGATGCTGACGAGCATCCTCTACCGCGCCACACCAGACGACGTGCGGCTCATCATGATCGACCCGAAGCGCCTCGAACTCGGCATGTACGAGGACATTCCCCACCTCCTCACGCCGGTGGTGGTCGACCCGAAGAAGGCGGCCAACGCGCTCCGCTGGGCGGTGCGCGAGATGGAGGAACGCTACAAGCACCTGGCGACCTTCGGCGTCCGCAACATCGAGCAGTACAACCGCAACGTCCGCCACATGCTCGAGGAGCCCGGCGCGGCCGAGAACGCCGAGCTGCCGAAGCTCCTGCCCTTCATCGTCGTGGTCGTCGACGAGCTGGCCGACCTGATGATGGTGGCCGGCAACGAGGTCGAGGAATCGATCTGCCGCCTGGCGCAGATGGCCCGCGCCGTCGGCATCCACCTGATCCTGGCCACCCAGCGTCCGTCGGTGGATGTCATCACCGGCCTCATCAAGGCCAACCTGCCGGCGCGCATCTCGTTCCGGGTGTCGTCGAAGATCGACTCGCGCACCATTCTCGACGCCAATGGCGCCGAGCAGCTGCTCGGACGCGGCGACATGCTGTTCATGCCGCCGGCGACGTCCCGCGTCGTGCGCCTGCACGGGCCCTACATCTCGGAGCAGGAGTCGGCCCGTCTCGCCAGCTTCCTCCGCAAGCAGGGACGGCCGTCGTTCGACGAGACGATCACGGTCGACGAGAAGACCGAGAAGGCGGGCATCGAGTACGAGAAGGACGAGCTCTTCGACGAGGCGGCGCGCATGGTCGTGCAGAGCGGCCAGGTCTCCATCTCCTCGCTCCAGCGCAAGCTGCGGATCGGTTTCAGCCGCGCTGCCCGTCTCGTGGACATGATGGAAGCCGACGGCATCGTGTCCGGCGCCTCGGGGAGCAAGCCCCGCGAGGTGCTGGTCGATCGCGGCTATTTCGACGAAGTCGACGAGCACCTCCGGTGACCATGCCTGCCTTTGCCTGCCGTCTGTCGATCGTCGCCGTCGCGCTGGCCGTGTCGGCGGTGGCCACGCTCGACGGCCGCGCCCCGAGCGCGCAACAGCGCTACGAGGCGGCCCGGACGCGCGAGGCGCAGGTGCGGGCGGCGGCTGAGAAGGTCGCGCCCTCGGCGCCGACTCCCGAGATCGACGAGGTCGTGCGCCCGGTCCGGCGGGTCATGACGGACTACGAGAACCTGGTGCGCCGCTACCCCACCAGCGGCTACAGCGACAACGCGCTGCTGCAGGCGGCCGGGCTCTCGCAGTTCCTCTACAGCCGCTTCGGCCGATCGGCCGACCGCGTGACCGCCGAGAACTACTACGGGTGGCTCATCCGCGAGTATCCGACCAGCCGCTTCCGCGCCCAGGCCCGCACGGCCGTGCGGACGCTGGCCGTCACCGTGCCGGCCTCGCGGATAGCGCGCAGCGCGACCGCGCCGGCCGCCGCGTCCACGGTGACGCCCCCGCCCTCGCGGCCGGTGCCCGTTCCGGCGCCAGCGGCCGCCGACGGCGCCGCCGCCCCGCGCGCCGCCGTGTCGCCGTCGCCGTTGCCGACGCCGGGCGTGCCGGCGATCGCCACCCTGCACGCCGTCGATCGCGCCGTCCTCGACACGGCGGTGCGGATCACGCTGTCGCTCGATCGCGAGACGCCGTTCTCGCACGAGCGGCTCGACGGCCCGCCGCGCGCCTTCATCGACCTGTTCGGCGCCACCGTCGCCGAGTCGCTGGTCGACGCCGTCATTCCGGTCGATGGCGACGCCGTGCGGCAGGTCCGCGTCGGGCAGCGCGCCGGCGCCGCGCGGGTCGTGCTCGACCTCGACGGGGCCACGCCCGTCAGCGTCTTCACGCTCTACAACCCGTATCGCATCGTGATCGATGCCGAGCGCAAGCGCGTCGCCACGCCGGTAGCCGCTACGGCGCCGGTCGTGCCCGTCGCCGTCGACGCCGCCCCGAGCGTCCAACTGGTGGACGAGGGCGAGCTGGACATCATGCCGGCCGTGGCCGTTGCCACGGATGCGGCGCTGGCCGCAGCGCCGGCACCGGCGCCCGAGGTCCCCGACGCCAACACCGACGGCACGTTCTCGTTGTCGCGGCAACTCGGGCTCGGCATCTCGCGCATCGTGATCGATCCCGGACATGGCGGGCACGATCCCGGCACCCTGACTCCCGGTTCGAGCGAGGCACGCCTGGTGCTCGACGTCGCGCTCCGCCTCGAGAAGCTGCTGGTGGCGGAAGGCTTCGACGTGGTGCTGACCCGGCGCACCAATGTCTTCGTCCCGCTCGAGCAGCGGCCGGCGATCGCCAACCGCGAAGGCGCGGATCTGTTCCTGTCGATCCACGCCAATGCCAGCCGCAATCGCAAGGCTCGCGGCGTCGAAGTCTACTATCTGAGTTTCGCCTCGAACCCGGAGGCGGAAGCCGTGGCCGCGCGCGAGAACTCGACGTCGGCGGGCGGCATGCACAACCTGCCGGGCATCGTCCGCGCCATCGCCCTCAACAACAAGCTCGACGAGTCGCGCGATCTGGCGGGCATGGTGCAGAAGGCGCTGGCCAGCCACCTGGCCCGCAGCAACGCCGGCCTGCCCAACCGCGGCGTGAAGAAGGCGCCGTTCGTCGTGCTCATCGGCGCCCAGATGCCGGCCATCCTCGCCGAGATCGGCTTCATCACCAACCAGCAGGAGGCGGCACTGATCAAGACGCCGGCCTACCGGCAGAAGATCGCCGAGTCGCTGCAGGCGGCCGTGCTGCAGTACCAGCGGGCGCTCAAGCGGCAGACCGCGGTCGCCACACGCTGAGCGGTTCGGACGCGGCGGCGCCCTACTCGCGAAGGAAGTTGTGGTTGTTGCCGCGCGCCTCGATGGTCGTGATGGCGCGCCCCTGGCGGAAGCGGACGTAGAACACGCCCGCCAGCAGGCCGGCGATGAGGGCCCCACCCATGATGAGGCCGGTCAGGTGGAAGGCCGACACGGTCACGTCGACCATGCTGACCTCACGGGCCGGCTCCTGCACGCCGGTCCTGTAGACTGGCGTGACGGCGATCGCGTCGGGCGGCGCGGTCTGGCTCACCCTTCGATTCTAGCAGGCCTCAGCGCTCGAGCTCACCGGCCGCCAGCTCGACGAGCGTGCGCACCATGACGCCGGACGCGCCCTTGGTCGCCCACGGCTTGGCGTCGTCGATCCAGGCGGTGCCGGCGATGTCGAGATGCGCCCAGGGCGTCTCGCCCACGAACTCGCGCAGGAACATGGCGGCCGAGATGGCGCCGGCGGCCCGGCCGCCGCTGTTGACCATGTCGGCGATCTCGCTCTTCATGATGTCGGCGTAGTCGGGCCCGATCGGCAGTTCCCACACCGCTTCGCCGGCCCTGGCGGCGGCCTGCTTGATGCTGTCGGTGAACGGGGCCGAGGTGCCGAAGAGCCCGGAGGTGACCTTGCCGAGCGCCACGACGCAGGCCCCGGTCAGCGTGGCCACGTCGACGAGATGAGTGGCGCCCTGGCGCTTGGCGTACCACAGGCCGTCGCCGAGCACGAGCCGCCCTTCCGCGTCGGTGTTGTTGACCTCGACGGTAATCCCAGCAGCGCCGCGGATGACGTCGCCGGGCTTCAGGGCGCGCCCGCCGGGCATGTTCTCGCACGTCGGCACGACGGCGATCACCCGGCGCGGGAGGCCCAGCCGGGCAATCGCCCGGACGGCGCCGATGACGGCCGCCGCACCGGCCATGTCGTCCTTCATCCGGTCCATGCCGTCGGCCGGCTTGATGGAGATGCCGCCGGTGTCGAACGTGATGCCCTTGCCGACCAGGCCGAGCACCGGGCCGGTGGTGACTCCGGGCGGACTGTAGGTGAGGCACACGAGCCGCGGCGGCTCCGCCGAGCCACGCGCCACGCCGAGGAGCAGCCCCATGCCGAGCGCTTCCAGCTGCTCGGGGCCGAGCACTTCCGCCGACACGCCAGGCTCGGCCGTGAGCGCGACCGCCCGGTCCGCCAGTTCGCTCGGTGTCAGCACGTTGCCGGGCTCGTTGGCGAGCAGGCGCGCGGCGTTGACCGCCTCGCCGATGACCAGGCCGCGTTCGAGCTGGTCCTTCTGCGCCGCGGCGACCAGGAACACGGCCTCGGTGATGGGCGGTGCCGGCACGGTGGCCTTCAGGTGGCCGTGGTTGAAGTTGGCGACCACGACGGCGTCGGCGGCGACCGCCGTCAGGCGCTCGACGTCGGTCGTCAGGTGACTGAGGTCGACAGCCAGCCGCTGACAGCGGCGGTCGCGGGCCCAGTGCGCGGCGGCCGCGACGGCCCGTCGCAGCCGTGGTGGCGTGAGCGCCCCGGGGCCGGCGCCGACCACCAGCACGCGAGCGCCGCCAGGCAGCGTGCCGGCCGTCAACACGCGTCCGAGATCGCCGACCGCCTCGCCGCGCGCCAGTGCTGCCTCGAAGTCAGCATGGGCCGCCGACGGCAGCCGCGAGCGGAACGCCTCGGCCGGTTCGCCAGCGTAGAGTGCTACGAACAGATCGGCGGACACGCGGTCCGGGGTGGCCGTCACGGCACTCAACTGGGGCAGCTCGAACGGACTGTGCATCGACAAAACCTCATGCCCGGCGGGCAGGTGCCCTGTAGTCTAGCATCGCACTGCCGAGCTACAAGAACCGCCAGGGCGATTCCCGTGCATGTCTGCACGCGTGTGCGTATCAGCGCGTGAGCGGCAGCAGCCAGAACGCCGTCGAGACGATGACGGTGACGACGGCGAAGCACACGGCGGCGTAGCCCATGATGTCGCGGAAGCCGAGCCGCGCCGCGGCCAGCAGCGGCAACGCCCAGAAGGGCTGGATCAGGTTCGAGGCCATGTCGCCCCAGGCATAGGCCAGGATCACGTCGTCCAACCCGACGCCGAGCCGGTTGGCGGCGTCGATGATGAACGGCGCTTCGACCGCCCACTTGGATCCGCCGGAGGGCACGAAGTAGTTGAGGACGCTCGAGTACCAGTAGAGCGCGAGCGGCAGGCTGTCGGCGCTGGCCGAGCGGGCGATGGCGTCGCCGATCACCCGTGCCAGGCCGGTCCCTTCGATGACGCCGTACATGCCGGCGTAGAGCGGGAACTGCAGCAGGATGCCCGCCAGCAGCCGGGCCCCCTGCTCGCCGGCCGCCATGACCGACGCCAGGCGCCCGTGCAGCACGATCGCCGTCATCAGGAACACGAAGTTGAGCACGTCGAGCGTGAGCTGTGGTCCCGAGGTGCGGACGTACCACACGAGCCACGCCAGCCCGGTGGCCCCGAGCGCCAGCGGCAGCACCCGCGTGTGGTCACACCACGCCGCGAAGGTCCGTTCGGCCGGCGCCGCGGGCGGGTCGAACCGCTCGAGCGATTCGAGGGCCCCGCTCGACACCGGCACGGCCTGCTCCGCCGCCGGGTGCATCCACCAGACGAGACCGGCCATCACCAGCGCCACGAGCAGACTGAGCGCCAGATTGAACGGCGCGAAGGTGGTGGCCGAGAGCGGCACACGTCCCGTCGACGCTTCCAGGAAATGTCCCGGCGTGGCCATCAGCAGCGGCACCGAACCGCTCAGCCCGGCGTGCCAGGTCGCGCCCATGCCGAGGTAGGCGGCGGTGACCAGCAGCCGGAAGTCCACGCGCGGCTGCTCGCGGGCGATGTGACGGACCAGCATGGCCGAGCCGACGAGG
Organism: uncultured Acidobacteriota bacterium; assembly: GCA_963807405.1. Lineage (GTDB taxonomy): Bacteria > Acidobacteriota > Vicinamibacteria > Vicinamibacterales > UBA2999 > CADEFD01. The sequence continues at coordinate 954,569 of CAWEBU010000006.1, forward strand.
CTGAGGCCCCAGTGCACCCATGCCAGGGCCAGCGAGACGGCCGCCATCAGCGTGACGGCGCGCGCCGGCGGGCCGGCAAAGCGTGCCACGGCGCGGAACAGGCGGTCGACCGGCGGCGCCGTGGACACCAGGAAGCCCGTCAACACCACGAGCGCCATCTGCATGGCGAACGGGCTGAGCGTCCAGAAGCCCTGGCCCCACGCCACGACGGTGTCGCCCGGGGTGGCCCCGATGGCCAGCGCACCGGCGAAGACGACGCCGGTCAGCAGCACCGCGATCGCGAAGGCACTCGGCACGTAGCGCTCGGCGACGGTGGCGAGCAGGGCCGCGAGGCGGGCGAGCACGCGGCCATTGTAGCCGCGCTCGTTCGGCGGACCGGGCCGCGCGCGCCTAGATCACGGCGGAGGGTTCGACGACCGGGCCGGATGAGGCCGGCGGTACCGGCGGGGGCACGACCGACCAGCGCCCGAGGCCGGTGAGAAGCGCGGCGCCGAGACCGACCGTCCACGCGAGATACTCGATGGCCATCCCGACGACGAGCAGCGCCACGGCGGCCGCTCGCAGAGAGTCGGGCCCGACACCGACCAGGCGTGAGAGGAACGTCGGCAGGACGATCACGACCAGGCCGGCGAGCGCCGCCGCGACGACGCCTTCGCCGGTCCCCGCCCACGACCGGCCGAGCGGCCGTCCGACCCGTCCGGCCAGACTCGTGAAGCCGAGGATCATCGTGGCGAACATCGCCGCCAGGGCCAGAGGGACGACCACGGCCACGAACGGCAACCCCACGATTGTGATCGCCATGACGATGGCGACGAGGACGAGGAGCGGCACGAACAGGACCTGCGCGGCCACTCCGATGAGCCCCGCCCGGATCGGCGTGGCCGCGGCGGCGGCGCCGATGCGCACCACACGGGCCTGGGCGAAGAACGCGAGCGCCGCCATGGCGAGCGCGAGCAGGACGATGCGGACCGAGGTGGCGGCCAGCGGCAGCCAGCTCGCGGAACCGCCTGGCTCGAAGCGCGACCAGCCGATGGTGGGCCACGACCAGCGCGGCCACGAGGTCCCGACGGCATGGTGCACGGCCCCGGAGTGGCGGGCCCCGTCGGCGATGACGAGCTCGCCGCCGACCACGGTGATGTCCCCGCGCACGTCGGCCGTGGGCGTCAGCACGAGGTCGTCGCCGACGACCACGATCTCGTCGCGCACGCGGCCCTCGACCCGTACCGCGCCGCCCAGGGAGAAGACGCCGTCGGTCACTTCCTCGTCGGCGGCGATGACGATGTCCTTGGCGAGGCCGAGGCGGGCGCCGGTGCGGCGAAAGACGCGGGAGTCCGCGGGCGCGGGCGCACTGGCCGCCGGTGGCAGCGGGCTCACCGGCGGAGCCGGCGGACTCGGCGGCTCCTGTGGCACGGGTGGACTGGCGGCGACGGGCACGGGAGGGCCAGCGGGCGCTGGCGGCACGGGCGCCGGTGTCGGGGGCAGGGGCACGCGGCTTGGCCCCTCCGGTGCGAACAGGCGAGCGAGCGTTGCGTTGTCGAGATACGAGAGGCGCAGGATGAGGTCGGCATCGGCGCCGAAGCGGCGACGCAGCTCGACACCGGAGAGCGCCGCCCCCTGGCTCAGGACCACGCCGTTGTCGATCTCGAGACGCTCGTCGGCGGCCCGTCCCGCGAGCGCGATTCCATTGCGCAGCGGCACGACGTCGAACCGGGCCTCGATCTGCCGCCGCAAGGCCGCCTCCGTGGGCGAGAGCGGACCCGGTTGCGCCGCGGCGGACGGGATGGCGGTCGAGAGCGCCACGAGCGTCAGCAGCACCCCGAGGGCGTGGCGCACGATCCGCGAAGTCCCAGCTGGCATCCTGCCTCCTGCCGGGCCGACCACGACCCGCCTACGTCAGGTTCGGACGAGGCTGACCTCGTTGAAGTTCCCGTCCGTCAGGCGCCAGACGGCGATCGCCGTGCTCGGCACCAGCCCCACGATCAGGTAGAGGAAGTCGGGCACGGCCTCGGCACGGTCGCTCGGCGACGGCGTCGCGCCGCTCGATGGATGCGAGTGGTAGGCGCCGAGCACCTCGAGCCCGTCCTGGCGCGCGCTGCGCAGCGCCGCGAAGTGATCCGCCGGGTCGATCGCGTAGCGCGCCGGTGCCGGATCGAGGTTGCGCGCGGCCATCACCCGCGCCACGTGGCGGCCGCGGCCGATGAGCAGCCCGCAGGCCTCGCGTGGCGCGCACGCGACGGCCTGCGCCACCAGCGTGTCGATGTCGGCGGCGGCGATGCGAAGCGGCTCGTCGTCGGCGGTCACGACGCCAGGCCGGTTCAGAAGCGGCCGAGCGGACCGTCGACGGTCAGCGGTGCCGCGGTCGCCGCCCGCACCGCTTCTTCGGTCGTGTCGTCGGCGATCTCGCGCAGCACCAGGCCGGTCGGGGTGACCTCGATGACCGCCAGCTCCGTCACGATCAGGTCCACGACCGCCTGGCCGGTCAGCGGCAGCGTGCAGCGCGGCAGGATCTTCGAGCTGCCGCTCTTGGTCGTGTGCTCCATCGCGATGATGACGCGCTTGGCGCCGGCCACGAGATCCATGGCGCCGCCCATGCCCTTGACCATCTTGCCGGGCACCATCCAGTTGGCGAGGTTGCCGTCGGCATCGACTTCGAGCGCGCCGAGCACGGTGACGTCGATGTGGCCGCCGCGCACCATGGCGAACGAGTCGGCGCTGCTGAAGTAGCTGGCGCCGGGCAGCTCGCTCACGGTTTCCTTGCCGGCGTTGATGAGATCGGCGTCGATCTCGTCGTCGGTCGGATACGGCCCCACCCCGAGCATGCCGTTCTCGGAGTGCAGCGTGATCTCGATGCCCTCGGGCAGGAAGTTGGCGACCAGCGTCGGCATGCCGATGCCGAGGTTCACGTAGTCGCCGTCCCGCAGTTCGCGGGCGACACGTCGCACGATACGCTCTCGAATGTCCATCAGCTCCTCACCGTGCGCTTCTCGATCTTCTTGCTGTAGGCGTCGCCCTGCAGCAGGCGCTGGACGAAGATGCCGGGGGTGTGGACGTGGTCGGCGGCGATGGCGCCGGCCTCGACCAGGTGCTCGACCTCGGCGATGGTCGTCCTGGCGGCGGTCGCCATCAGCGGGTTGAAGTTGCGGGTGGTGCGGCGGTAGACGAGGTTGCCCACCGTGTCGCCGGTCCACGCCTTGACGAACGCGAAATCGGCGGTCAGCCCGCGTTCCATGACGAAGAGGCGCCCGTCGAAGTCGCGCACGTCCTTGCCCTCGGCGGCGATGGTGCCGACGCCGGTCGGCGTGTAGAACGCCGCGATGCCGGCCCCGCCGGCGCGGATGCGCTCGGAGAAGGTGCCCTGCGGCACGAGTTCGACCTCGACCTCCTTCTCCAGGTACTGGCGTTCGAACTCCTTGTTCTCGCCGACGTAGGTCGCCACCATCTTGCGGATCTGGCGCGCCTTGAGGAGGATGCCGACGCCGTGATCGTCGGTGCCAGCGTTGTTGCTGATGACGGTCAGGCCGCGGACGCCCTTGCGGTGCAGCGCGGCGATCAGGTGTTCCGGCACTCCGCAGACACCGAAGCCGCCCATCATGATCGTGGCGCCCTCGTGCACGTCCTCGACCGCCGCATCGGCACTGCTCACGACTTTCTGCATCCTGGGATTATAGCGGCGGCAGCCGCCGTCGCCCGTGATTCGCCGCCGCGAAAAGAGCGCGGACGGCGGCCGGATCGTCGAGCGAGTCAGCCAGCGCGCGCAGGCGGCCGGCGGTGTCGCGCACGAGCGGCGCGAGGAGGTCGGCGTTGGCGGCGAGAATCGGCTGCCACATCGCCGCTGGCCCTTCGGCGATGCGCGTCGAGTCGCGCAAGCCGCCGGCGGCGGCCGCCAGCATGGCATCGTCGGCGGCCTCCGCCACCGTGGCCATGAGCGCGCTCGCCACCACCTGCGGCAGGTGGCTGATGGCGGCCACGATGGCATCGTGGGCGGCGGGATCGACGTCCCGGGTCGTGGCGCCGCAGCCCTCGGCCAGCGCGCGTGCCAGACGCACCGTTTCGGCCGGCGCCTCGGCGGCGGTCACGAACCAGATGCGGCCGTCGAAGAGCGCCGGCGAGGCGCACTCCGGCCCGGGTCGCGAGCCGCCGGCCATGGGATGTCCGCCGGCGAAGGTGACGAGGCCGTGGTCGCGGGCCAGACGGTGCGGCAGGCGCTTCACGCTGCCGACGTCGGTCACGGCACCCCCCGGCGCCTCGGCGGCCAGACGGGCCATCCACCCGCCGTAGCCGTCGATCGGGCACGCGAGCACGGCGAGATCGAACGGCGGCAACGGGTCGGAGGCGCCGAGATGGACGTCGAAGGGCGGCTGCCGGCGCGGCACGACGTCGATGGCGGTCAGGTGCACGTCCGGCCAGCGGCGCCGTGCGGCCAGGGCGACGGACGTGCCGAGCAGGCCGGCGCCGACGATCAGCAGACGCGCGATCGGCGCCGGGGCCATGTCAGCGTGCCCAGCCGCGGCGGGCCGTCGGCTCGAGGCAGATGCTGCGCCCGATGGCCGGCGCGATGATCCGCAGCTCGGCCATCAGCCGCTCGAACTGCGCCGGGAACATCGACTGCGCGCCATCCGACCAGGCATGGTCCGGATCGCAGTGCACTTCGATGAGGAGCCCGTCGGCCCCGGCGGCGGCGGCCGCCCGCGCCATCGGCGCCACCTTGTCGCGGCGGCCCGTGCCGTGGCTCGGATCGACGAACACCGGCAGGTGCGAGAGCTCCTTGACGATTGGAATGGCCGAGACGTCGAGCGTGTTCCGCGTGCTCGTCTCGAAGGTGCGAATGCCCCGCTCGCACAACATCACATGGCCGTTGCCGCCAGAGAGGACGTACTCCGCCGACAGCAGCCACTCCTCGATGGTGGCGGCGATGCCGCGCTTCAGCATCACGGGCGTGCGTGTCCGGCCCAGCTCCCGCAGCAGCGTGAAGTTCTGCATGTTGCGCGCGCCCACCTGGAAGATGTCGGCGTACCTGGAGCACACCTCGATCTGCGAGATGTCCATGACCTCGGTGATCAGCTTGAGACCGTGGGCGTCGGCGCCGCTGCGCAGCATGCGCAGGCCCGCTTCGCCATGCCCCTGGAAGCTGTACGGCGAGGAGCGCGGCTTGAAGGCCCCGCCACGGAGCACCTTGGCCCCGGCGCGCTTGACCGCCGCCGCGGTGGCGTGGACCTGCTCCTCGGTTTCCGCCGAGCACGGGCCGGCCATCACGATGACCTCGTCCCCGCCGATGCGCAGGTCGCCGATCGGGATGACGGTGTCCTCCTGCTTGAAGGTCCGGCTCGCGAGCTTGTAGGGCTCGGTGATGCGCAGCACCTCGTGCACGCCGTCCATGAGCGCCACCAGGCCGCGGTCCACCTTGCCCGAGCCGACCACGCCGAGAACGACGCGTGCGGCGCCGGACGATCGGTGCACGTCCATGCCGAGACCGACCAGATGCGCGATCACCGACTGCACCTGTTCATCCGAGGCGCGTTCCTTCATCACGACGACCATTGCCCCGCTCCTTCTGCCTATTCCTGGTCCTGCGCGCCGGCCACGTCGACCGGCGGCGCTGTCCGCTCTGCTTCAATCCGCTGAATCCGCCGCGCTTCGTCGATGATGCGCTCGAACAGCCGCCCGACCGCGTCCCCGTCGAGCGGACCATCGAGCGCGGCGTTGACGTCGCGCACGTGCGCCAGCACCGACGCCTCGCGGCCCGGTTCGTAGACCGGCCGGCCGGCCGCGTGCTTGCCTTGCCCGATGGCACTCGCGCAGCGGGCCCGCCGGTCGAGGAGGCGCACGAGGGCCTCGTCGATCTGATCGATCTCGGCGCGCAGCGCCTCGATGCTCAGCTTCTCAGCCATCGCACGTAGCGTTCGACTTCCCCGCCGAGATCCGCGCTCCCGGCGTGGTCGGCCACCTTCTGGACGAGCGCCGAGCCGACGACCGCGGCGTCGGCCCAGCGGCCGACGGCGCGCACGTGCTCGGGGCGCGAGAAGCCGAAGCCGAGAGCCAGCGGCCGTGACGTCTCGGCCCGCACGCGCGCGGCCAGGGCCTCCGCCGAGTCGGCCACGTCCGAGCGGGCGCCCGTGACACCCAGCCGCGAGATGCCGTAGAGAAAGCCTCCGCCGAGCTCAGCGGCGCGCCGGATACGCGGAACGGAGGTCGTTGGACTCAAGAGGAAAATTGTATCAAGGCCGGCTTCCACGAACGCGGTCCGCGCCTCGCCGGCTTCCTCCGGTGGCAGGTCCAGGACCAGCACGCCGTCGATCCCGGCCTCGCGCGCCCGGCGCGCGAACGGGCCCACGCCCATCCGCACCATCGGGTTGGCGTAGGTGAAGAGGACCAGCGGTGCGCGGACGTCGTCCCGCAGGCTCGCCGCCAGATCCAGCACCCGGCCGAGCGTGGTCCCGGCGGCCAGGGCCCGCTCGGTGGCGCGCTGAATGACCGGCCCGTCGGCCAGCGGATCGGAGAACGGAACGCCGAGTTCGATGACATCGGCGCCGCCGCGATCGACCGCCTTGATCACGTCGGCGGAGCGCGCCAGGTCGGGGTCGCCGGCGGTCACGTAGGCGACGAGGCCGGTCCGCTTCCCGGCCCGCAGGCCGGCGAAGGTGTCGTCGAGGCGGCTCATGCGCGGCTCCCGGGAAGGTTGGCGACCGTCTGGACGTCCTTGTCGCCGCGGCCCGACACGTTGACGACGACGATGCCGCCGGGACCGAGTTCGCGACCGAGCGTCCCGAGGTGCGCCACGGCGTGCGCGGACTCGAGCGCCGGCACGATGCCTTCGAGACGCGCCAGCGAGGCGAACGCGTCGAGCGCCGCGCGGTCGTCGGCCCAGGCGTACTCGGCCCGGCCGATCGACTGCAGCCACGCATGCTCCGGGCCGACGGCCGCATAGTCGAGGCCGGCCGAGACCGAGTGCGTCGCCGTCACGTTGCCGTCGGCATCCTGCAGCAGCCACGTGCGGGTGCCCTGGAAGACGCCCTCGGCGCCACCGGCAAAGCGGGCGGCGTGGCGTCCCGCCGTGATCGCCTCCCCGCCGGCTTCGACGCCGATCAGGCGAACGTCCTTGTCATCCACGAAGGCATCGAAGATGCCCATGGCGTTGCTGCCGCCGCCGACCGACGCGACGACGGCGTCCGGCAGACGGCCGGCCGCTGCCAGGATCTGGGCGCGCGCTTCCTGCCCGATCACGCTCTGGAACTCGCGCACCATCAGCGGATACGGATGCGGGCCGAGCGCCGAGCCGAGCAGGTAGTAACTCTTGCCCACCGTCGCCACCCAGTCGCGCATCGCTTCGTTGATGGCGTCCTTGAGGGTCGCGCTCCCGGCCTCGACGCCGCGCACTTCGGCACCGAGCAGGCGCATGCGGAACACGTTCAACGACTGCCGCGCCATGTCCTCGGTGCCCATGTAGACAACGCACTCGAGCCCGAGCAGCGCCGCCGCGGTGGCCGAGGCCACGCCGTGCTGCCCGGCGCCGGTCTCGGCAATCAGGCGCTCGGCGCCCATGCGCTGCGCCAGCAGCGCCTGCCCGAGGGCGTTGTTGATCTTGTGCGCCCCGGTATGGTTCAGGTCTTCCCGCTTGAGGAACACCCGCACGCCGCCGCAGGCGGCGCCGAGACGGGTCGCTTCCCACAGTGGCGTCGGGCGCCCGACGTAGTGCATGAGCAGACGCGACAGCTCGGCGCGGAACGCCGGATCCTGGCGGGCGGCGAAGTAGGCGGTGGTCAACGACTCGACCGCGGCGACCAGCGTCTCGGGGACGAAGCGTCCGCCGAAAGCGCCGAAGTAGCCGCGCTCATCGGGATCGCGCTGGCCGAACCGGTGGGTGGAGGTGATGTCGGTAGCGTTCATGAAGACTGCTCGACGGAAGAAGCGCGGACGGCCGCGACGAACTGACGCAGACGATCGAGGGACTTGAGGCCGGGCGCGGATTCCACGCCCGAGGAGACGTCGATGCCGTAGGGACGCACGGCGGCGATGGCGGTGGCGACGTTGTCGGCGGTCAGGCCGCCGGCCAGGATGAGACGCTCGCGACGGGCGAGGCTCGCGGCGCGCGACCAGTCGATCGTCCGTCCGGTGCCGCCCTGGCGAACCGGGTCGACCGCGTCGAGCATCAGGGTGGTGCCCGGCGGCGTCGGGGCCGCTTCCGCGCGGTCGAGTGCAGTCACCCACACGACCGGCACCTCGAGCGCCAGCAGCGGCGTCACGTCGTCGACACCGTGGACCTGCAGCACGTTGATTCCGCCTTCGCGCACGGCCGCGGTGGCTTCGGCGGGTGTCGGGCGGACCATCACACCGACTCTGGACATCCACGGCGGCAACCGCCGGCCGAGCGCGGCGGCGACGGCCGGCACCACGGCGCGCGGGCTGGCGGGCCACAGGACGAAGCCCGCCGCATCGACATCGAGTGCCGCCACCGCGTCGATGTCGGCCTCGCGGGTGAGTCCGCAGATCTTGAGACGGACGCGGTTCATGCCGGCCGGCTCTCCCCCATCAGCACGGCCAGATCGCGCGCCGGGTCGTCCGACGTCATCAGGCGCTCGCCGACGAGAAAGGCACGGTAGCCCAGAGCGCGCATCCGCGCGACGTCGCCAGCCCCGCTGAGCCCGCTCTCGCTGACGGCGGTGACGTGGCTCGGGAAGCGCGCGGCGAGACGTTCCGACACGGTGGTGTCGACGGCGAGCGTGCGCAGGTTGCGATTGTTGACGCCGACGATGGTGGCGCCCGCGTCCAGCGCGATCGCGAGCTCCGCCTCGTCGTGGACTTCGACCAGCACCGCCAGGCCCTGCCGCGTGGCCGCCGTGTGCAGGCGCGACAGCTCGACCGGAGTGAGTGCGCTCACGATGAGCAGCACGGCGTCGGCGCCGGCCATGACCGCCTCGAGCAGCTGGTACTCGTCGACGACGAAGTCCTTGCGCAGGAGCGGCACCGACACCGCCGCCCGCACCTCGACCAGATGCGCGAGCGCGCCATCGAAGAAGGCCGGCTCCGTCAGCACCGAGATGGCCGCGGCTCCACCGCGCTCGTAGGCGCGCGCCTGGGCAGCCGGGGCGTAGTGTTCGGCCAGCACGCCGCGCGACGGCGACCGGCGCTTGCACTCGGCGATGATGTTCACGCTGTCCGGGCGGCCCAGGCGCGCGGCGAAGGCGGCGCCGTCGGGCCGGCGGGCGGTGGCCGCGCGTGACTCGAGCGCCGCCATCGGCTCCGCGCCCTGGCGGTGCGCGAGGTCACGGCGCGTCGAGGCGACGATCGCCGCGAGCAAATCCGGGGTGGCCGCGCTCATGACGCTGGTCCCGTCGCCGCTACCAGGGCCGCCAGTGTCCGGCCGGCGTTGCCGTTGTCGATCGCGCCCGCCGCCAGGGCGATGCCGTCGCGCAGCGAGGCCACCTTGCCGCAGACGAGCAGCGCCGCGCCGGCGTTCAGCAGCACCACATCGCGAGCCGGACCGGCGTCCCCGGCCAGCACGGTGCGGATGATGGCGGCGTTGTCGGCGGCGGTGCCGCCGCTGAGCGCACCGGCCGCGGCCTTGGGGAGGCCGACATCGGACGGATGGACGTAGAAGGTCCGGACCACGGCGCCGTGACATTCCGACACCTTGGAGTAGCCGGTCGTCGACAGCTCGTCGAGGCCATCGGCCCCGTGGACGACCCAGGCCCGCGCGGCGCCGAGTTGCTGCAGCGCGCGCGCCATGAGTTCGGTCAGCTCCGGCCGCGCGACTCCGACGACCTGGAACGGGACGCGGGCCGGATTCGTGAGCGGTCCGAGGAGGTTGAAGGCCGACGGCACGCCGAGGGCGCGACGGGCGTCCCCGGCGTGGCGCATCGCCGGATGGAAGGTCGGCGCGAAGCAGAAGCCGATGCCCGCCTGCTCGACGGCGCGCTGCACCGTCGCCGGCGGCGCGTCGACGGCGACCCCGAGGGCCTCGAGCACGTCGGCACTGCCGCAGTGGCTCGACACGCTCCGGTTGCCGTGCTTGACGACCTGCACGCCGGTGGCGGCGACGACCAGGGCGGCGGCGGTCGAGATGTTGAAGGTGCCAGCCCGGTCACCACCGGTGCCGCAGGTGTCGACGGCCATCGGGCCGGCATCGATGCGGACGCCGTGCGCCCGCATGGTCCGCGCCAGCCCGACCAGTTCGGCCGGCCGTTCGCCTTTCATCGCCAGCCCGATGAGCATGCCGGCGACCTGCGCCGGATGCGCCTCGCCACGCATGACGGCGTCCATCGCCGCCGCCGCTTCCTCGGTCGTGAGGTCATCGCGCTTCAGGAGCTTGGTGAGCAGGGCGGCAAACATCAGACGCGCTCCAGGAAGTTGCGCAGCAGGCGGCGCCCGTCGCCGGTCAGAATCGACTCGGGGTGGAACTGGACGCCGTGCAGCGGGAACTGCTTGTGCCTGAGGCCCATCACGACGCCGTCGTCCTGCGCATGCGCGGTCGGCGCGAGCGCGTCGGGCCAGTCGTCGGCCGAGACGACCAGAGAGTGGTAGCGCGCCGCCTCGAACGGACTGGCCAGGCCGTGGAACACCCCCTGGCCGTCGTGCGTCACGCTCGACGTCTTGCCGTGGCGGGGGGCCGGCGCGCTCGTGACCGTGGCGCCGAAGGCGTGGCCGATCGCCTGATGACCGAGGCACACGCCGAGGATCGGGATGCGGTCGGCCAGGCGACGGATGAGATCCACCGTGATCCCGGCGGACTCGGGATGGCCCGGGCCGGGCGAGATGACGATGCGGCTCGGCGCCAGGGCGACGACGTCGTCGACGCTCACCGCGTCATGACGCCGCACCTGCAGATCCGCACCGAGCTCGCCCAGGTACTGCACCAGGTTGAAGGTGAACGAATCGTAGTTGTCGACAACCAGCACCATGGTCAGAGTCCCCTGCGCGCCAGTTCAAGGGCCGCGAGCATGGCGCGGGTCTTGTCGCGCGTCTCGTCGTACTCCGCCGTCGGATTCGAGTCGGCGACGATGCCGGCGCCGGCCTGCACGTAGGCCTTGCCGTCTTCGAGCACGACGGTCCGGATGGCGATGCAGAAATCCAGGTTGCCGGCGAAGTCGAGGTAGCCGACCGCGCCGGCGTAGACGCCGCGCGGCCCGGGCTCGAGGTCGTTGATGATCTGCATGGCCCGCACTTTCGGCGCGCCCGATACGGTGCCGGCCGGGAAGCAGCTGGCGAGCGCGTCGAGACGGTCGTGATCCTCGGCGAGCTGCCCTTCGACGACCGACACGAGATGCATGACGTGCGAGTAGCGCTCGAGGCTCATGTAAGTCGGCACCCGCACGGTGCCGTAGGCGCTGACCCGTCCGATGTCGTTGCGTCCGAGATCGACCAGCATCACGTGCTCGGCGCGTTCTTTCTCGTTGCGCTTGAGCTCGTCGGCGTAGCGCTGGTCTTCCTCCTCCGTGCGGCCGCGCGGCCGCGTGCCGGCGATGGGGTGGGTCACCACATTCCGGCCTTCGACCCGTACCAGCATCTCGGGTGAGGAGCCGACCACGCTGCGCCGCCCGCTGCGCACGAAGAACATGTAGGGCGACGGGTTGACGTGCCGCAGCGCGCGATAGACGGTGAACGGGTCGGTGGCGATCTCGGCGGTGAAGCGCTGCGACAGCACGACCTGGTAGATGTCACCAGCCGCGATGTGCTCCTTCGCCTTGCGGACGGCCGCTTCGTACTGCTCCTGCGTCTGGTTCGACGACAGCACCAGCGGGCCGTCCTCGGGCGTCTTCGGCACCGACAGCGGACGCTCCAGCTCGCGCTCGACGAAGCCGATCTTGGCGCAGGCGAAATGGTAGAGCGCCTTCAGGTCGTCGTCCCCGGAGATGCGCGCGTTGGCGATGATGAGAATGCGGTGCTGCACGTGGTCGAAGGCCAGCACCGTGTCGAAGAGCATGAAGGCGGCGTCATCGCCGGGCACGGTGGCCCCGTCGGCGCGCGCCGCCGTCGGCTCGAACCAGGCGGCCGCTTCGTAGCCCAGGTAGCCGACCGCGCCGCCGGTGAAGCGTGGCAGTCCGGTCACGAAGGGCGACTGGTACTCCGCCATGAGGGAGCGCAGCGCATCGGGAAACGGGACGTCGAGGGTGGTCGTCTCCCCCGCCCGTTCGACCGTCACCGCGCCGTCGGCCGATCGCAGGACGAGGAACGGGTCCTTGCCGAGGAAGGAGTAGCGGCCGACGTGCTCGCCGCCTTCCACGCTCTCGAGCAGGAAGGCGTAGTCGGCGTGTTCGGCCACCTTGAGGAAGGCCGAGACGGGGGTGAGGAGATCGGCGACGATCTCCTTGCACACGGGGACGAAGTTGCCGCGTCTCGAGAGATCGACGAATTCTTCGAAGGTCGTGAGTTTCATACGGTATCGATCGGAAGAGCCGGCGGCGGTGACAGACGCGCGAGTGCCGCCTCGAGCATGCGCGTCACGGGTGGCCGGGTGCCGGTCCACCACTGGAACTGGGCGGCCGCCTGGGCGACGAGCATCGGCAGTCCGCCGAGGGTCTCGGCGCCGAGCGCCCGCGCCGACGCCAGCAGCGCGGTCTCCGGCGGGTTGTAGACGAGGTCGTAGACCAGGCGTCCGGCGAGCCCGCCGGCGAGGGTCAGCGGGACGCGCGCGGCGTCTGGCGTCGTGCCGACCGGCGTCGTGTTCACGAGCATGTCCCAGTCTTCCGACGCCGGCGGCCAGTCGCCGGTTGCGGCGCCGGTGGCGGCCGCCACGTCGGTGGCGGCGTCGCGGCGGCGTGCGTGGAGCGTGACGGTGGCCGCGCGGTCCCGCAGCGCCTCTGCGACTGCGCGCGCCGCGCCGCCGGCCCCGAGGACGGCCACGCGGTGCCGCGAGAGATCGCGCCCGTCGAGCGGCGCCAGGAAGCCCTCGACGTCGGTGTTGCGCGCCTCCCAGCCGGCGCCGGTCGCGCGCAGGGTGTTGACGGCGCCGAGCCGCGTCGAGAGCGCGTCGGCGGCCGCCGCCGCGCGCCAGGCGTCCTGCTTGAAGGGCGCGGTGATCGACGCGCCACGCACGTCGAAGGCGCGGGCGAAGCTCGGCGAAGTCGTCGAAGCTGGCCGCGGCGAGCGGGACGTAGACGGCGTCAAGGCCGGCGGCCTGGAAGGCGGCATTGTGCATGGTCGGCGACAGCGAGTGCTCGACCGGACGGCCGACCACGCCGTAGATGGCGGTGGCCGGGCCAATCGACTGGACGCGATAGTGGTCGCGCATCACGTCGAGCGGCAGCTGGCCCGGCGCGACTGCCTCGCCGGCGTACGACCAGAGGGATCCGAAGCGGGCGCCCAGCAGGCGCGACGTCACGCCCGCCGCGCCCATCGCCAGCAGCACCCCGCGGCCGGGCACCTGCGCCGCCAGGCGCTGGAGTGCCACGACGTCGGCCAGGCGGTGCGCCGTCACGGCCAGCTTCACGACTTCGGCGCCGGACTGCGCCAGGCGCCGCAGGCGCGCGTCCGCGTCGGCCGGGAGGCCTTCGAAGTCGTGGATACGAGCGCACGATGCGCCGGCCGCCGACGCGCGCCACGAAGGCGTCCGCCGCTCCGTCCTCGACGTCGACGTAGTCGGCGCCCAACTCCCAGGCACGCTCGAGGAGCGCCAGGCGGGTGGCTTCATCGCCGTCGAACCGTCCGCCCTGCCAGACCGGACGGCAGGTGACGACGACCGGCAGGCGCCGGCCGTGCAGCGCGCCGTCGACGTCCACATCCGCCACCCCGTCGAGACGGAGCTCGACCAGGTCGGCACCGGCGACGAGGTCGCGGCGGCGGCGGAGGTCGGCCATGGTGGAGGCCGTGACGGTGGCGCACAGGCGCGTCGTGGTCATAATGCAAAACGCCCCTTCAACCGGAGGTCGAAGAGGCGCTGGTCGGAAAGCGAATCGCGTGGGAAGACTGACTTACGCGAGACCCGGGGCCCCTTCGGTGACGCGCCAGTACCAATGCCAGCGGGCCGTGCGCGACACGTCGAAGGCGGCGGCCGCGGCAGTGCGGCGGCACGAAACGAGACGCATCGGGGGAAGGGCCAGTGTGGACAACGTGCGAGGACGGTAGCAAACGGCCGCCGTCGCTGTCAATTCCTGAAGGGACGTCGCCTTGCGTCGAGTGCCCGAACCTCGTATAACGGATTGAACACCGTGCCACGCCGTCCCTCCCCGTTCCTCGCCGGTGCCGTCGCCCTGCTCGGGCTCGCACTCCTCGGCAGCGCGGTCGCCGCGCGCGACACACACATGGCGGTCGCTGACGTTCGGCCCGGCATGGTGGGCGTCGGCCGCACCGTGTTCAAGGGTGCGGTCATCGAGGAGTTCACCGTCCGCATCATCGGCACGCTCAAGAGCGTCGTCGCCCCGCAACGCGATCTGATCCTGGCCAAGCTCGAGGGAGGGCCGCTGGCCGATACCGGCGTCATCGCCGGCATGAGCGGGAGTCCCGTCTACATCGACGGCAAGCTGCTCGGGGCCGTGTCGTATCAGCTCGGCCAGTTCCCGAAAGAGGCGATTGCCGGCATCACGCCAATCGCCGAGATGACCGACGCGACCGCCCTCGGCGCGACGCGCGCGCTGAAGCCCGTCAGCCTGTCGCTCGGCTATGCGGTACCCGCCGCTGACCTGCTGCCGATCTGGCGCGCCGCCCTGACCTCCGCGGCGCCCTTCGCCGCCGCCACCGGCGACCTGCTGGGGCTGACCGCCAGTGCCGGACTGCCCCGCCAGATGGCGTTCGACCTGCGGCCCATCACCGTGCCGATGACAGCCGGAGGCTTCGCGAATGGCTCCCTCGAGCGCCTGGCACCCGGCCTGCCCGGCGTGTCCGGCGCGACCACGGTGCACGCATCGCAGCCGGCCGCCGAGGCGACGGCGGCGGCCACGCTGGCGCCTGGTGATGCGGTCGGCGTCGCCCTCCTCTCCGGTGACTTCTCGATTGGCGCCACCGGGACGGTGACGCATGTGGACGGCGACAAGGTCTACGCCTTCGGCCACCCGCTCTACAACCTGGGCCCGACGGCCTTCCCGATGACGAAAGCCGAGGTGATCGCGGTCCTGCCGAGCCTGGTCACGTCGAGCAAGCTGGCCAGCCTGGGTCCGGTCGTCGGCACCATCTCGCAGGATCGCGCCACGGCGATCGCCGGCCGGCTGGGCGCGCCGCCGGCGCTCGTGCCGGTGAAGGTGACGCTGACCTCCAAGCGCGCGCCCAGCCGCACCTTCAACTTCCAGGTCGTCAACGACGAGCTCTTCACGCCCCTCCTCACCTACCTGGCGGTCGCCAACGTCCTCACGTCGTACGAGCGGCAGACGGGCGCGGCGACGTACCTCCTGAAGGGGGACGCGCGCATCAGCGGCCAGCCGCCGGTGCACTTCGACGACGTCTTCGTCGGCGACCAGGGCGCCGCCAACGCCGCCGCCTACGTGGCCGCGCCGCTCACCGTGCTCTACCGCAATGCCACCGAGCCCTTCTCGCTCGAGGGGATCACGCTGGCCATCGAGGCCGACGAGGAAACGCGCACCGCCGAGATCGGCCGCGTCTGGATCGACCAGGCCGATGTCCGCGCCGGGCGGCCGCTGCGCGTGCAGGTGCAGCTGCGGACCTTCCAGGGCGAGGAGCGGCTGGTGTCGCAGACGATCGACATCCCGGCCAACGCCACCGGGGCGCTGCAGCTCCTCGTGAGCGACGGCGCGCGCCTCGGCCTGCAGGACGCCAAGGGCCGCGCCGAGATGCAGTCGGTGTCGCAGATCGTCCGCGCCGCCAACCGGCAGAAGCACCATCACCATGTCTACCTGCGCCTCACCTCCAGCGCGCCCGGTGCGGTCATCGAGGGCGAGGCGATGCCCGGCCTGCCGCCGTCGGTGGCCGGGGTCATCGAGAGCGACCGCATCGCCAGCGGCAGCACTGCCCTGCGCACGACACCGCGCGGCGAGTGGGCGGTGCCGGTCCCGTTCGCGGTGAGCGGCTCGCGCCAGATCACGATCGCCGTCGATCCCGACTGACCGTCCCGTCCGGGACTTTCGCGTGCTCACGATCCCGATGCCCAGACTGCTTCGCCCTGTTCGCGCTGCTTCTCGTGGCCGGCGCCACGTCCCTGTCGGCCGGCCCTGACGTGTGGCGGGCGGCGACGCAGGCGGAGTTCCTGAAGGGAGACCTCGAGCAGGTCTCGGTCGACGAGCATGGGCGCCTCATGCTGGGGCCGGCCATCGACCGCACCTTCGACACCGGGGCGCCGTTCGTGTGGACGGCCGTCGAGGACGGGGCCGGCGTGACGTACCTCGGCACGGGCAACGACGGCAAGGTCTTCAAGGTGGACGCCAGCGGGCGCGGCAGCCTGTTCGTCGACACCTCGGAACTCGAGGTGCACGCGCTCGCGCTGGCGCCCGGCGGCGGCCTCTACGTGGGGACGTCGCCCGACGGCCGCGTCTACAAGGTCGATGCGGCGGGCACGGCGACGCCGTTCTTCGACCCCGAGGAGAAGTACATCTGGGCGCTCGCCACCGACGCCGCCGGCCAGCTCCATGTGGCGACCGGCGATCCCAAGGGCCGGGTCTACCGCGTCACGCCGGCGGGTGAAGCCACGCCGGCCTTCACGACGAGTGCCAGCCACGTCGTGTCGATGACCTTCGATCGCGAGCGTCGCCTCGTCGTGGGCACCGAGTCGCCCGGGCGCGTCTTTCGCGTCGACGCCGCCGGACGCCCCTTTCTGCTGCTCGACACCAACCTGCAGGAGGTCCGCGCGCTGCGCCCCGACGCCGGCGGGAGGATCTTCGTGGTGGCGCAGGCCAGCCGCGGCGGCGGCGACAGTGGCGGCGGCAGCGCCGAGGTGTCACCGCCCACCGAGACGCCGCGCGCGCCGATTCCCAACGTGACCGTATCGATCACCTCGATGGCGGCCGTCGAGACGGCGGCGGCTCAGGCGGCGGCTCCCCAGTCAGCAGCGGGTGGCGGCGCCGTCACCGGCGCCATCTTCCGCATCGACGAAGACGGCGCCTCGGAACGGATCTGGGAATCACGAGACGACACGCCCTACGACGTGGCGCCGCTGGCCGGCGGTGCGCTGCTCGTGGCCACGGGACATCGCGGCAAGCTCTATCGTCTCGAGGGCGAACCGGTGCGCGCCACGCTGCTCGGCCGCGTGCCGGGGCGGCAGGCCGTGCAACTGCTCACCTCGGCCACCCGCACCATGGTGGCCACCTCGAACCCGGGCGCGATCGTGACCGTGGGCACCACGCACGCCGCGCAAGGCACCTACACGTCGGATGTGCGTGACGCCGGCGCCATCGCCCGCTGGGGCGCCGTCGCCTGGCGGGCCACGACCCCGCCCGCGGCCCGCGTCGAGGTGAGCACCCGGTCGGGCAACAGCGCGACGCCCGACGACGGCTGGAGCGCGTGGAGCGAGGCCTATACCGCGGCCGAGGGCGCTTCCGTCACCAGCCCGACCGCGCGCTACCTGCAGTGGCGGATGACGCTCAGCGCCAAGGATGCGAGCCCGGTCGTGACGTCGGTGTCAGTGGCCTACCTGCAGCGCAACCAGCGGCCGGTCGTGAGCGGCCTGGTCGTCCACCCGCCGGGCGTGGTGTTCCAGAAGCCGTTCTCGACCGGCGAAACCGAGATTGCGGGCTACCGGGCGGAGGCGCTCGAGCGCCGGCTGTCCAACCAGGGGCAACCGTCGCCGTCCACCGGCTCGCCCACCCTCGGGCGGCGCACCTACCAGCAGGGGCTGCAGACCATCGTCTGGAAAGGCGACGACGTCAACGGCGACGACCTGACCTTCGACGTCGCGTTCCGGCGTGAGGGCGAGACGACGTGGACGCCGCTGGCGGCCGCGCTGGTCGATCCGATCTACGTGTGGGACACGACCTCGGTGCCGAGCGGGCACTACGTGCTCAAGATCTCGGCCTCCGATGCGACCTCACAGCCGGGCGACCAGGCGCTGCGGGGCGAGGTCGAATCGTCGGTGGTCGAGATCGATGCGGTTGCCCCGGTCGTCGTCGTGCGGCCGGCGACGCGGTCCGGCGACCGGTTCACCGTGACCATCGACGTCCGCGACCTGCATTCGCCGATCGCGCGCGTCGAATACGCGCTCGACGGCGGACCATGGCAGGCCGCGTATCCGACCGATGGCCTGCTCGACAGCCCAAGCGAGACGCTGACCTTGAGCTTCCCCGCCGCCGCCGCGGGCCGCACGCTGGTCGTGCGCGCCACCGATGCGTTGCACAACGTCGGCGTCGCCGACGGGGTCGTGCGCTAGAAGCGGGCGTGACGGACGCCGGCGGGCGTCAACCGGCGAAGGACGAGACGCTGGCGGCCGGCGCGACAGGCTCGGTCGTGAGGGCGATCGGCTTGGTCGAGGGGCGCCGCGGCTCCTGCGGCCCGAGCCCGGCGTCGGGCGACGGGGCCAGCGGCCGCATCAGCAACTCGACATCCGCCGCGCTGCCGACCACCGTCGTGTGGGCGAGCAGCCACACCAGGCTGACCGCCACCGGCGCTCCGCCGGCGCGCGCCGGATCGAACTGCGCACGCGAGGCGGCTTCGATCATGGCGAGCACGACTTCGGGCTTGACCTTGAGCGCCAGCGCCTGCTCGGCCGCCAGCACGTCGATGCTCTGGATCCGCCCCTCGCGCGTGACGACGGCCGAGAGCGCCAGCACCGCGTCGGCGCCGGCCGACGGCCAGTCCGACGACTCGTGGCGGCGCGGCACCATCGTGAACTCGTCGATGCGCGCCGGATTCACGTTCGAGCCCGGGCTGGCCAGGTAGTCGATCACGCCGGCGAGCGAGTCCGGGCGCTGCACGGTTGTCGCCTGCATCACGCCGGCTGACGCCAGCAGGCAGATGAGTACTGCCGCGGTGGCACCGATGGCCGGCCACACGAGGTGCATGTCGTCGAAGACGTGCGCCAGCCACGTGTGCCACGACAGATCGCGCTCCACCTGCACCTGGTCGAGGAGGTTGCCTGCCCAGCCCGAGGGCGGCGCCATCGGGCGGTCGGCCGGCAACTCCTGGAAGGCGCTGGTCAGGCGGCGCAGCTCGTCGGCCTCGTAGGCGCAGCCGGCACATTCGTCGAGGTGGGAGCGCACGAACAGGTGCAGATCGAGACCCAGCTCGCCGTCGTGGAACGCCTCGAGGTACTGGCGCACTCCCTGGCAGGGGACGAGCATCATGCCTGGGCCTCCACGAGGTCGGCGCGCAGCGCCTGCCGGGCGCGGGTCAGGCGCGACTTCACGGTGCCGACGGCGATATCCAGCGAGAAGGCGATCTCTTCGTAGCTCAGCCCGTCGAACTCGCGCAGCACGATGGCCGTGCGCTGGTCGAAGGGCAGACGGTCCATGGCCCGCCACAAGCGGGCGGCGGCTTCCTTGCGGACCAGCAGGCGGTCAGGCGTGTCGGCGCGCTGGGGGAGCTCGCCGTGTGTCTGGACGTGCTGATCGAGCGAGACCTGGTCGCTCTGGTGCCGACGCCTCCACCACCGCTGCCGGTTGCGCGCCTGATTGATCACGATGCGGTAGATCCAGGTGCGCAGCGACGACTGACCGCGAAAGGTGGTCATCGTCCGGAAGACACGCAGGAAGACCTCCTGCGACAGATCCAGGGCTTCCTCGCGGGTGCCGAGCAGGTGGAAGGCCAGCTGGTAGACCATCCGCTCGTGCGCGGACACCAGGTCGGCGCACGCCGACTGGTCGCCAGCGGCACACCGCCGAACCAGGTCGGCTTCGTCCGCGCCGACATCCGACCACCCGAGGGCTCGTGCGTCTTTCACAGCTGGGGTTGAGATCAGTCGTCCCATGTCAGTGTAGCACCCGCAGATGGCGGAGGCGCCTGGAACGTTAGAACCCGGTGCCGTCGAAAGGTTCCCTTTGCTACCATCGGCGCGTGTCGAGGTTCCTGGGCTGGCCGCTGGCGCTGGCCGTCACGCTCGGCGTCGCCGTGGCCGCCGTCCTGGCGGTGGTCTCGATCACGACCGAGCGGGACTACACGCGCCTGGTCGCCGCCGGGGACACGGCGCTCGCGGCGGCCGATCTGGGCGCCGCCATCGAAGCCTATACCGGCGCCCTCACGCTCAACCCCGACTCGATGGCCGCCCATCTCAAGCGCGGCCTCGCCTACCGGCAACGGCGGGAACTCGAGGCGGCGCTGCGCGACCTGCGGCGGGCCTCGGAACTGGATCCCTCGGCCCCGCGCGTGTTCGAGTGGCAGGGAGACGTCAACCTCGACCTCGGACGGTTCGCCCGCGCCGCCGAGAACTACGACGAGAGCGCGCGCCTCGACGATCGCCAGCCGGACGTCCACTACAAGCGGGCGGTCGCCCGCTACCGCAACGGCAGCGCCGGCGCCGCCATCGACCCGCTGCGGCGCGCCATCGCGCTCGCCCCCGAGCACGCCCACGCCCACTACCTGCTCGGCGTCAGCCTGCGCGACGTGGCGCGGCTCGACGAGGCCAGCGAGGCACTCGCCACTGCCGCGCGACTCATGCCTGGCCTGCTGGCCATCCGCGAAGCCCGCGCCGACGTCTTCGAGGCGCGCGGCCAGACCGCGCGCGCCGTCGATGAACTGAACGCGCTGGCCGCGCTCGAGCCGGAGCGCGCCGAGCGGGCCGTGGCCGTCGCCGCGGCCTATGCCAACGCCGGGCGGCACGAGGCCGCCGTGCTGGCGCTAGGCCGGGCGGCGGAACGCTTCCCGGAGAGCGCCCTCGTCTTCACCACCCTCGGCGGGGTGTGGATGCGGGCTGCGGAGGCCGGCGACAGCGTCGCCCTCGACAAGGCGTTGGCCGCCCTCGAACGCGCCGCGGCGATGCGCGATGCCAACGGCGACACCCTCGCGCTGCTCGGCCAGGCGCGTCTGCGGGCCGGCGACCTCGATGGCGCCGAGCGCGATCTGCGGGCGGCCGTGCTGCGCCTGCCGGTCAAGCCCGAGGCCTACCGTGCGCTGGCCGACGTGTGCGAGCGTCTCAACCGCCCGGCCGAGGCCCTCGACGCCCTGGCGCGCTTTGCGACCCTGGCCGCCGGCACGCCGGCCGCGGGCGCCGTCGCGCCGCGTCTGGGCGATCTGGCGATGCGCGCCGGTGACCCGCACGGAGCGGCCTACTGGTACGAGCGCGCCACGGCCGAGCTCGGCCCGTCGGCCGGCCTGCAGTTGAAGCGCGCCGAAGCCGACATGAGCCGCGGCGACCGCGAGCATGCGCGCCAGATGATCGGGACGGGCCTCGAGCTCGAGCCCGGGCATCGGGGGCTGCGCGCGCTGGAGCGCGCGCTCGATCGGCCGCCGCCGGTGCGTTGAAAGCGCCGGCGCTCCCGCCCGTGCCGGGATGCGCGGCGGCTCCAGACAGGCGCCGCCGTTCTATCCGGTCGGCTCGAGCGCGGCTCGCCCGCCGTCGCGTGCCAGGCCCAGCCGCGCTGTCAGCTTGGCCAGTCCCTGACGCGTGAGGCCCAGTTCCCGCGCGACCGCCGCCGGGCGGCGGCCACATCGTTCGAACGCCAGCTGCACGAAGCGCGCTTCGAAGGCGCGCCGTGCCTCGTCCAGCGTCGGCGGGGCCTCGCTGACCGGGCCCGCCCAGAGTGCGCCGAGGTCGTCGCGGGTGACCAGGCCGCGCGCCGGCCCCGACGCCGCCACCGACGTCACCACGTTCTGCAGCTCACGGGCGTTGCCCGGCCAGTCGTGGGCCGCGAGCGCGGCGAGCAGCGACGGCGCCAGGCGCGCGCCGCGCCGCAGCCGCTGCATGGCCTGCCGCCAGAAGTGCTCGGCCAGCACCGGAATGTCGTCGCGCCGCTCCCGCAGCGGCGGCACGGTCAGCCGCACGACGTCGAGGCGGAAGCGCAGATCGAGCCGGAAGCGTCCGGCGGTGACCTCGCCGCGCAGCGGGCGGTTCGACGCCGCCACGATGCGGACGTCGACCCGGCGCGGCTGGTTCTCGCCGAGACGCCGCACCTCCCCTTCCTGCAGCACGCGCAGCAGCTTCGCCTGGGCGCGCGGCGAGAGTTCGGCCACCTCGTCGAGCAGCAGCGTGCCGCCGTGCGCGTCTTCGAACAGGCCGCGGCGATCGAGCGCGGCGCCGGTGAAGGCGCCACGGACGTGTCCGAACAGCTCCGCGTCCACCAGGTCGTCGGACAGCGCCGCGCAGTTGACCGCCACGAAGGCGGCCTGCCGGCGCGGGCCGGCGGTGTGGATGGCGCGGGCCACGACTTCCTTGCCCACCCCGCTCTCGCCCTCGACGAGCACCGGCACCAGGGCGGCCGCGGCGCGGGGAATCAACGCGCGCAGCTGCTCGATGGCGCGACTCACGCCCACCAGCCCGTAGGGAGACTGGTCCGGGGCGGCTGGTAGCGGTGCTTCCATCGCCGCGACGAGCGGCGCCACGATGTCGGCGGCCGCCACGACCAGGGGGCGATGCGGCTCGATGTCGTCTCGACCACACCACGCCAGGTGCGCCACGAGATCGTCGCCGTAGAGGACGGGCATCACACCCACACCACGGCAGCCGGGCCGCGCCAGCAGGCCGCTGCCGGCGATGAGGTGCTCGGGCTCGACCCGCCAGACGGCGACCCCCTCGGCTCCGAGAGCCGCCCGCAGGTGGCGGCAGAGGCGCTCGACGGCCCGTTGTTCGTTCATCGAGGCAGGATGCACGACGTGACTCGATCGACGGCCGGTGCAAGGGCCGGACCGCCGCCGACGTCGCCTGCTTCCCCGAGCCGACGACCGTCGACATCCCGGGGACCGCAGAAAGTTCGTTTACAATTTCGAGGCAATGCTGCGGTTTCTCACTGCCGGCGAATCCCATGGCCGCGGTCTCGTCGTCATCGTCGACGGCCTGCCCGCCGGACTGTCCCTCAATCTCGACGCCTTGAACGAACGCCTGCGCCGGCGCCAGGGCGGCTACGGCCGTGGCCGGCGGATGGCCATCGAGTCCGATCGCGCCGATGTCATGTCCGGCGTGCGCCGGGGGCGCACCACCGGCGGACCGGTGGCGCTCGTCGTCGAGAACAAGGACTGGGTGAACTGGCAGCGCACCATGCACGTCGAACCCGACGTGCCGGCGACGGCGAGCGGCGCCAACCGGGCCGCGGTCGTCCGGCCGCGCCCGGGCCACGCCGACCTGGCCGGCGCCCTCAAGTACGAGCATGACGACGTGCGTGACGTCCTCGAACGCGCCAGCGCGCGGGAAACGGCCGCCCGCGTCGCCGCCGGCGGTCTGGCGCTCCAGCTGCTCGAGGCCATGGGGGCCCGGCTGACGAGCCACGTGACCGCCATCGGCGAGCTGCGCCTGCCCGCCGAGCGTCTGGTCACCTTCGACGAGGCCGCGGCCCTCGACGTCGATGCGCCACTGCGATGCGTGGACCAGGCGCTCGAAGCGCAGATGACCGCGCGTATCGACCGCGCGAAGGCGGACGGCGACACCCTCGGCGGATCGTTCGAGGTGATCGTCACCGGCATTCCGGTCGGGCTCGGCAGCTACGTGCAGTGGGACCGCAAGCTCGATGGCCGGCTGGCGCAGGCGGTGATGTCGATTCCCGCGATCAAGGGCGTCGGCATCGGCCTCGGCGCCGGCAGCGCCGCCCGTCCCGGATCGGCGGTGCACGACGAGATCCTGCCGCCGGACGCCACCGGCCGGCCCGTCCGTCCGACGAATCGCGCCGGCGGCCTCGAAGGCGGCGTGACCAACGGCGAGGATGTCCGGGTGGTCGGGCACATGAAGCCGATTGCCACGCTCATGCAGCCGCTGCGATCGATCGACCTGACGACGCTCGAGCCGGCGCCCGCGGCCATCGAACGCAGTGACGTCTGCGCCGTGCCGGCGGCCGCGGTCGTGGCCGAAGCGATGGTCGCGCTGGTCCTCGCCGACGCCTTCATGGAACGGTTCGGCGGCGATTCGCTGGCCCTGATGCGGCGGCATCTGCAGGCGACGACCGCCGCGGTGGCCAGCCGCACGACGCGCGCCGGAGCGCGGTGACGTGGCGCGGCCGATCGTGCGTCTGGGCGCTCCGGTGCTGCGCGTGGCCACGCGCGAGGTCGAGGCCGTCACGCCGGAGATCGACGCCCTCGTGGACGAGATGATCGCCGCCATGTATGCGGCCCACGGCATCGGCCTGGCGGCACCGCAGATCGGCGTCGACCTGCGCATCTTCGTCGTCGACATCTCGGGCGGGCGGGATGCCTCGGCGCTCACGGTGTGCATCAATCCGAGATGGGGCGACCGCGACGGCATGCAGCTCGAGGAGGAGGGCTGTCTCAGCCTCCCCGGCTTCGTCGCCACCGTGGCCCGGCCGGCCCGCGCCGTCGTGCACAGCCTCGATCGCCACGGCGCCGCACAGTCCATCGAGGGCACCGGGCTGCTGGCCCGGGCGCTGCAGCACGAGATGGACCATCTCGATGGCATGCTGTTCGTCGATCGCCTGCGCGGCATCAGCCGCACGATGATCCTCCGCAAGGTCAAGAAGCTCGAACGCGACGGGACGTGGTGAGCCGTGCGTGTCCTTGTCTTCGGGTCACCCCAGTTCGCCGTGCCCACGCTGCAGGCCCTGCTCGCGTCGTCGCACACCGTGGTCGGCGTCGTCACCCAGCCGGATCGTCCGCGCGGACGCGGACAGAAGGTCTCTCCGGGGGCGGTCGCTGAGGCCGCCCGGGCCGCCGGGCTGCCGCTGCTGCAGCCGGCCCGGCTGGCCGAGGTCGGCGTGTCGGAGGCGCTCGCCGCGGTCGGCGCCGATCTCGGCGTGGTGGCCGCCTACGGCAAGATCCTGCCGGCCTGGCTGCTGGCGCTGCCGCCCCTCGGCATGATCAACGTGCATGCCTCGCTGCTGCCTGCCTGGCGCGGCGCCGCGCCCGTGCACCGGGCCATCATCGCGGGCGATGCCACGACCGGCGTGACCATCATGCGGGTTGTCCAGGCGCTCGATGCCGGGCCGATGCTCGATCGCGCCGTCGTGCCGATCGGACCCGACGTGACGAGCGAGGAACTGGAGCGCGCGCTGGCCGCCATCGGGGCCGAGCGCCTTGTTGCCACGGTGGACCGGCTGGCCGCCGGGCCCGTCGACGAGACGCCGCAGGACGAGGCCCTGGTGACCTACGCCGCGAAGATCACACGGGCGGACGCCCCGCTCGACTGGCGGGCGCCGGCCCAGGCCGTCCACGACCGGATCCGCGGCCTCCACCCGTGGCCGCATGCCTCGGCCTCACTGGCCGGCACGCGCGTCATCCTGCACCGCAGCACCTGCCTCGCGGGGGCGAGCGGCCGGCCGCCCGGGGTCATCGTCGCCACCGGGGCCACCGGAATCGACGTCGCGGCGGGCGACGGCCATCTCGTCCGCCTGCTCGAATTGCAGGCCGAAGGCGGCAAGCGCCTCGCCGCCGCTGATTTCCTGGCCGGCCGTCCGCTCACGGCCGGCCTCGCCTTCGACCTGCCGTGATTGCCCCTGCCCGCCGCGCCGCCTTCGCCGCCCTGCTCGACATCGCCCGTCACCGCGTCGATCTCGACGAGGCGCTGGAGCGCGCGCGCGGAACCCTCAGCGACGGCCGGGACATCGCGCTGCTGCGCGAAGTCGTGACCGGCACGCTGCGCTGGCAGTCGCGCCTCGACTGGCAGCTGGCGCCGTTGTCCCGCGTGCCGCTGACGAAGCTCGATCTCGAGGTGCTCGTCGCGTTGCGCATGGCGGCCTATCAGCTGGAACACCTGGACCGGATTCCGGCCTCGGCGATCGTCAACGACACGGTGGCGCTGGTGCGGGCGGCGAAGAAGTCGAGCGCGACCGGCCTCGTCAACGCCGTGCTGCGGCGGTTGGCCGGCGGCGAGCGTCCGGCGCCGCCCGCGGCGGCCGTCGACGCCCCGGTTGCGGAAGTCGCCGCGGCGCTGGCGATCGCCACCGCGCATCCCGCCTGGCTCGTCGAGCGCTGGCTGGCGCGTGAACCGCGCGCCGTCGTCGAAGCCTGGCTGGCCTTCGACAACCAACCGCCGCCGACGACGCTGCGGGTGAATCCTCTGGCCGGCGTCACGCGCGACGACGTGGCCGCCCGCCTCGCCGCCGACGGCATCACGACCGTGCCGTGCGAGGGGGCGCCGCTCGGGCTCCTGGCCGCCAGTGCGGTGGTCGCGCATCCGGCGTTGGCCGACGGCGCCTGCAGCATTCAGGACGAAGGCTCGCAGCTGGCCGCGCTCGTCGCCCCGGTGGCGGCCGGACACCGCGTGCTGGACGTGTGCGCGGCGCCGGGCGGCAAGACGCTCGCCTACGCCTGGGCGGCCGGCCCGGCCGGCCAGGTCGTGGCCTGCGACGTGCGGGCGCGACGCCTGGAGGTGCTGCGCGCCACGCTCGTCCGCGGTCACGCCGCCACGGCCGAGGTGACCGCGATCGACGAACACGCCGCTCTGCCGTTTGCCGCCGACTTCGACGTCGTCGCCGTCGATGCGCCGTGCAGCGGCCTCGGCACCCTGCGCCGCGACCCGGACATCAAGTGGCGGCGCACGCCGGAGGACCTCACGGCGTTCCAGACGCGCCAGCTGGATCTGCTGCGGCGGGCCGCGGCCGTCGTGGCGCCGGGCGGCGTGCTCGTCTACACGACGTGCTCGACCGAGCCCGAGGAGAACATCGAGGTGGTGCGGCGGCTGCTCGCCCTGGCCCCGCAGTTCGTCCTGCGGCGGGCCGATGCCGGCCCCTCCGGCCAGACGCTGGCGCCGTTCGTCGGAGAGGATGGATGCCTGCGCACGCACCCGGTTCGCCATGGCCTCGAGGGCTATTTCGGGGCGGTTCTCGAACGGCGGCCGGATGGACCTGTCCCGGCGCCTGTTGTACAGTGACCGATCGCGCATGCCCTTGAGAACGCGAGTGTGGACCGCCGGGCGGCTGCTGCTCATTGCAGCCGGCCTGGTCGTCACCTACTTCGTCTTTGCCGCTATCGCCGTCCGCGTCGCCGTGCGCGCGCGTGATGTCGTCGTGCCGGACGTCACCGGCGCCAGCGTGAGCGACGCCACGAGCCGCCTGGCGCAGGAGGATCTCGCCGTGCGCGTCGACACGGTCGAGCGCCCGAGCGTCGAGGTGCCGGCCGGGCGCGTGCTCGGCCAGGATCCGCGGCCGGGCACCTCGTCCCGCCGCCAGCGCAGCGTGCGCGTCTGGCTGTCGGCCGGCCCTCGCGTGGCCTACATGCCGCAGCTGGTCGGCGAATCCGAACGCAGCGCCACCATCCGCCTGTCCCAGGAAGGGCTCGATGCGCCGATCGTCGCCGAGATCAGGTCGGGCGACTTCTCGACCGATCAGGTCATCGCCCAGGAGCCGCCGCCCGGCCGTCCGGCGGCCTCGGTGCAGCTGCTCGTGAGCCGCGGCGTCGCCGCGACCACCTACGTCATGCCGGATCTCATCGGCCTGAACGGCGACGCCGCCGCGCTGGTGCTGCGCCAGCAGGGGTTCCGCGTCAGCTTCGTCGCGCAACAGGCGTCGGGCGGCCTGCCCGCCGGGCTGATCGTGCGCCAGACGCCGGCCGGCGGCTACCAGGTGCAGCCGGGCGCGGCCATTTCCCTCGAGGTGGCGCAGTGACCGTGCGCATCGCTCCGTCGATTCTGTCGGCCGACTTCGCCCATCTCGGCCGCGACATCGCCGCGGTCGAGGCCGGCGGCGCCGATCTCATCCACGTCGACGTGATGGACGGCCACTTCGTGCCCAACCTCACGATCGGGCCGCCGGTCGTCCGCGCCATCCGGCGCGTGGCCACCCGGCCACTCGACGTCCACCTCATGATCGACAACCCCGATGCCTACCTCGAGGCCTACGTCGAGGCCGGCGCCGCGATGCTGTCGGTGCACGTCGAGGTGCTGCCGCATCTCCATCGCACCATCACGGCCATCAAGCGCCTCGGCGTGCAGGCCGGAGTCGTCATCAATCCCGGCACGCCGCCGGCCGCCATCGAGGAGGTGGCGGCCGAGGTCGACTACGTGCTCGTGATGTCGGTCAACCCCGGCTTCGGCGGGCAGTCGTTCATCCCGCGCTCCCTCGACAAGCTACGCGCCGTGCGGACCCTGCTGACGCGCGCCGGCAGCACGGCGTTCATCGAAGTGGACGGCGGCGTCGACGCCACCAACATCCGGGCCGTCGTCGAGGCCGGCGCCAGTGTCGTCGTCGCCGGCAACGCGGTGTTCGGCCACCGCCGATGCCGCCGCCGCGGTGCGGGCGCTGCGCGCGGCCGCCTCCGAGGTCTCGGCATGACCGGCGGCCGGCCGAAGGCCCGTCAGAGCGTGAGCGACGTGCGGGTGCGCTACGCCGAAACCGATCAGATGCGCGTGGCGTATCACGCCAACTACTTCGTGTGGTTCGAGGTGGCGCGCACGGACTGGCTGCGGTCCTGCGGCGTCACCTACCGCGATCTCGAGGCCGAAGGGTTCTTCCTGCCGGTGATCGACGCGCGCTGCGAATACCGGGCGGCGGCACGCTACGACGACGCGCTGCGCATCACCGCCACGGCCCGCCTGGTCTCGCCGGTGCGGGTGGCGTTCGACTACGAGGTCACCGGACCGACGGCACTCATCGCCGTCGGCCACACCGTGCACGCCACGCTCGGCCGGGACGGCCGGCCGGTGCGGGTGCCGGCACGGATCGAGGAGCTGCTCCGATGAAGGCACTGTTCACGCGATGAAGGCATTGATCACGGGCGGCGCCGGCTTCGTCGGCTCGCACCTGAGCGAGCGCCTGCTGGCGCAGGGCGCCGACGTCGTCGCGCTCGACTGCTTCACCGACTACTACCCGCGCGCGCTCAAGGAGGCCAACGTCGCCGGTCTGCGTCGGACGGCCCGGCTATCGCCTGATCGAGACGGCCATCAAGGATGCCGATCTGGCCACCGTGCTCGACGGCGTGACGCACGTCTTCCACCTGGCCGCTCAGGCCGGCGTGCGCAAGAGCTGGGGCGCCGATTTCACGCATCTACACCGAGCTCAACATCGAGGCCACGCAGATCCTGCTCGAGGCCTGCGTGGGCCGGCCGATCGAGCGCGTGGTCTACGCCTCCAGCTCGTCGGTCTACGGCGATCTCGTGGAGATGCCGATGCGCGAGGACGCCCTGCCGCAGCCGGTCTCTCCCTACGGCGTGTCGAAGCTGTCGGCCGAGCAGCTCTGCTACCTCTATCACGTCAACTTCGGCGTGCCGACCGTCGCCCTCCGATACTTCACCGTCTACGGGCCACGACAGCGTCCCGACATGGGGTTCAACCGCTTCTTCTCGGCGGTGCTGGCCGGCCGCCCGGTCGTGCAGTACGGCGACGGGCTGCAGACGCGGGACTTCACCTTCGTGGCCGACGCCGCGCGCGCCACCGCCGACGCCGGCGTCCGGGGCGTGCCCGGGCGCGTCTACAATATTGGAGGGGGATCGCGGGTGACACTGCTGGACGTGTTCGACCTGATCGGCAAGGTCTCCGGCCGGCCGGTCATCATCGACAGACAGCCGCCACAGAAAGGCGACATGCGGGACACCTACGCCGACACCACACGAGCGCGTGCCGATCTCGGCTTCGCGCCGACGGTCACCCTCGAGCAGGGCCTGACCGCGATGCACGAATGGTTCGTGTCGCGATGAGCGGCCAGTCCCGCTGGTGTCACTTCCTCGTCGCGGGCGCGCTGCTGCTCGCCGGCTGCGGCGCGCCGCGTAGTGTGGTGCCGCCGGCCAGCGCCCAGGCCGACCAGTTCCTCTTCGATCGTGGCGTCGGAGGCGCTCAAGGAGCGCAAGTGGGTGCAGGCGCGCGAGTACTTCCGGCAGATCGTCGACAACTATCCCGCAGAGCGCCTACCGCCCGGACGCCAAGCTGGCGGTCGGCGACACCTACATCGGCGAGCACTCGACCGAAGCCCTGATGCTCGCCGTCAACGAGTTCCGCGAGTTCCTGACCTTCTATCCGACCAGTGCCCGCGCCGACTACGCGCAGTTCCGTCTGGCCACGGCGCTGGCCGAGCAGATGCTGGCGCCCGAGCGCGACCAGACCAACACGCGTGAAGTGGTGAAGGAGATGCAGGTCTTCCTCGACCGCTATCCGAACAGCGCGCTGCATGCCCGAAGCCAAGGCGCTCATGCGCGAGGCCAAGGACCGCTTGAGCGAAGCCAGCTACCGGGTGGGCTACTACTACTACCGCTCCAAGTGGTATCCGGGCGCCATCGATCGCTTCAAGGACGTCCTGGCCGCCGATCCCGAGTTCACCAACCGCGACGCGGTCTATTACCACCTGGCCGAATCATTGCTTGGAGTCGGCACCGAGGCCGCCAAGGCCGAGGCATTGCCCTACTTCGAACGGCTTCTGAAAGAGTTCGAACAAAGTTCGTACCTGCAGTTGGCGCGCCGTCGGGTCGAAGAACTGAAGGGGGCCACGGAAGCCCAGAGGTAGACCTATGCGTCGAGTCGCGTTGCTGTGTGCAGTTCTGGTCGGAGTCGGGTCGTCAATCGCGTCAGCGCAGCAGCCGCTCGAGCCTGAGGCGTTCGGGGTGCTCGGAATGTACCCCAAGCGGCTGAGCTGCGCGGACGTGCCGACCTACAGTGAACCGCGGCCAGTTCACCGGCTGATCGCCGCTCACGAGGTCGACGCCAAGCTGCGGCGGGCCTTCTCGACGCCCGACACCCTCGTGGTCCCCGGTGGCACCACGGCGGGCCTCCAGGTGGGCCAGCAGTTCTTCGTCCGGCGGCTCCTGCTCAGCCCGCGCCGCGAAAAGCCGTCGCACGACCGCTCCCGGGACGGTGCACACGGCCGGCTGGATCACGATTGTCGGGGCCAGCGACTTCGCCGCCCTGGCGCGCATCGACCACGCTTGCGACGGCTTCATGAAGAACGACTTCCTGGAGCCGTTCACGCCGGCCCCGATGCCGGCCGCGGTGGCGGCGCCCGGCGCGGCGACCTTCGACGACATGGGGCAGCTGCTGTTCGGCAACGACGGCCGCCGCTCGTTCGCCAACGGCGATCTGATCGTCATCAATCGCGGCTCACAGCACGGCCTCACCGCCGGCGCCCGCCTCGCCATCTACCGCGACACCAAGTCCGGAGGACCGCTCGTGCCCGTCGGTCAGGCGATCGTCCTGACCGTGGGTGAGGACACGGCCACCGTCATCGCCGACCGTGTGCGCGATGCCCTGACCACCGGCGACTGGATCAGCCTGCACGGCGGCGCGACGCGCCGCTAGGACTCACGCCGCGCCCCGCCCGTGGCCGGCGCGGCGGGCCTCGGGCGACGCCTCGCCCTCCGCCTCCGGGAACGGCCCGGCGTCAGCGCCCGCCTGATTCATGGCCCGTCCGACGCGCCAGAAGTAGTCGACCGCCGACCCGAGCGCCGTCGCCATCACGACCCACAGCGCGAGCTTGCCGAGCTCGAGCAGCAGCGGGAAGCGCTCCCAGCCGAGCAGCAGCAGGAGCACCGCCACGACCTGCGTCACCATCTTCAGCTTGCCGAGAGGCGAGGCCGCCACGACCAGCCCACGGGTGAACGCCAGGCTGCGCAGGCCGGTCACGGCGAACTCGCGGCCGATGATGACCGCCACCATCCAGGCCGGCGCCAGGTCGAGCTGCACGAGCGAGATGAGCGTGGCCGAAATGAGCAGCTTGTCGGCAATCGGATCGAGGACCTGCCCCACCCACGTGATCTGCTGGCGACGGCGCGCCAGGTAGCCGTCGAGCCAGTCGGTGAGCGCGGCCAGGCCGAAGATCGCCGCCGCCACGAACTCCACGTGCACGCCGCCGACCGCCCGGCCCTCGAACTTCGTGAGCAGGACGACCACCAGGAGCGGCACCAGGAAGATGCGGATGATCGTCAGCGTGTTGGGCAAGTTCATGGGCGTGACGGTCCGTGGCCGCGATTCTATCGCCGCCCCCAGGTCCTGACAACCAGCGCCGCACGTGCCGGAACGCTCGTGTATCATCAAGTGTTCCCATGAAAGCCATCCTTCTGGCCGGCGGCAAGGGCACGCGGCTCCGCCCCCTCACGCTGCACACGCCCAAGCCCATCGTTCCCATCTTCGACCGGCCCTTTCTGAGCTACCAGATCGGCCTGCTCAAGCAGGTGCCGGAGATCGACGAAGTCATCCTCAGCCTCAACTACCAGCCGCGACGCCTCGAGGAGACGTTCGGCGACGGGTCGAGCCTGGGCATCCGGCTCCGCTACGTCGTCGAGCCGTCGCCGCTCGGCACCGGCGGCGCCATCAAGTACGCGGCCAAGGGCATCGACGACACGATCGTCGTGTTCAACGGCGATGTCATGACCGCGGTGGACGTCGCGGCGGTCGTCGCGCAGCACAAGGCGCGGCAGGCGGCCGCCACCATCGTGCTGACGCCGGTCGACAATCCCGCCGCCTACGGCCTGGTCGAGACCGACGCCGAGGGCAACGTCCGCCGCTTCCTCGAGAAGCCGACCGCCGACCAGATCACCTGCGACACCATCAACGCCGGTATCTACGTCCTGGAGCCCGCCACCTTCGACCGCATTCCGAAGGACACGCCCTACTCGATCGAACGCGGCTACTTCCCGTCGCTCGTCGAGCGCGGCGAGACCTTCATCGCCTACGTCGAACGCGGCTACTGGATCGACATCGGCACGCCGGAGAAGTACCGCGACGTGCACCGCGACATCTTCGATGGCCGCTGCCCGCTCGGTCCGGCCGGCATCGCCTCGGGCCAGCCGGTGGTGGCCGCCGACGCCAAGGTCGAACCCGGCGCCGTCATCGAGGGGCCGTGCTTCCTCGACACCGGCGTCGTCGTCAAGGCCGGCGCCAAGGTCGGGCCGTACAGCGTGCTCGGCCGTTCGGTCCTCGTCGAGGAAGACGCGCAGGTGAACGGCGCCATCGTGTGGCCCAATGCCCGCATCGGCCGCGACGCGGTGGTCGGGGCGGCGCTGGTCGGCCGCAGCTGCTACATCGGCAAGAGTGCCGAGGTCGGCGCCGGCGCCATCCTCGGCGACAAGACCACGCTCTCCGACTTCACCAAGGCGTAAACGCGCATGACTCCGATCAACACCGACATCTTCAAGGCCTACGACGTCCGCGGACTCTATCCGGGTGAGGTCAACGAAGCCACCTTCCGCGAGCTCGGCCGCGCCTTCGCGGCCTTCCTCGGACCGGGCACGGTGGCGGTCACCCGCGACATGCGCGTCTCGTCGCCGTCGCTGACGGCGGCCTTCATCGAGGGCGTGACGATGCAGGGCGTCGACGTCCACGACGGCGGCCTGGCCGGCACCGACATGATGTATTACGCGGTGGCCAGCGCGAACCTGACGGGCGGCGCGCAGATCACCGCCTCGCACAACCCGAAGCAGTACAACGGCTGCAAGATGGTCAAGGCCGAGGCGTTCCCCCTCAGCGGCGAGTCCGGCATCCGCGAGATGAAGGAGATGCTGCTGGCGAACGCGGTCCCGGCGCCGGCGGCGCGGCCAGGCACGGTGACGCCGATCGAGATCATGGCGCCGTACGTCGACCACGTGATGGGGTTCATCGACCCCGCCGTCATTCAGCCCTTCAACACCGTGCTCGATGCCGGCAGCGGCATCGCGGGCGCCGTCGCGCCTCACCTGTTCGATCGCCTGCCCTGCAAGACCACCCGGCTGTGCTTCGAGGTCGATGGCACCTTCCCGAACCACGAGGCCAACCCGCTGCTCGAGGAGAACCGCGCGGACATCGTGGCCGAGGTGGTGCGCCAAAAGGCCGACATCGGCATCGCCTGGGACGGCGACGCCGATCGCTGCTTCTTCATCGACGGCACCGGCGAGTTCATCGCCGGCGACTTCATCACGGCGCTGCTGGCGGAAGCGGCCCTCATGAAGCAGCCCGGGTCGACCATCATCTACGACGTCCGCGCCAGCTACGCCGTGAAGGACACGGTGGCCCGCTACAACGGCCGGGCACTGATGAACCGCGTCGGCCACGCCTTCATCAAGCGCCGCATGCGCGAAGAGGACGGTCTCTTCGGCGGCGAGGTGACCGGCCACTACTACTTCAAGGACAACTTCTACGCCGACAACGGCTTCATCCCGGCGCTGCTCATTCTCGAGCTGATGTCGCGCAAGGGGCAGTCGCTGCGCGACCTGCTGGCGCCGCTGCGTGAGCGCTACTTCATCTCCGGCGAGATCAACACCAAGGTGTCGAGCATGGCCGTCGTACCCGAGAAGCTCGAGCGCCTGGCGAAGGAGTACGGGCACGGCCACGTCTATCACCTCGACGGCATCTCGGTGGAGTTCGACGACTGGCACTTCAACGTGCGCGCCTCGAACACCGAGCCGCTGCTGCGCCTGAACCTCGAGGGCACGACGCCCGAGATCATGGAGAAGCGGCGCGACGAAGTGCTCGCCATCATCCGCGGCTAGACTCCCGGCAGCGTCCCCGTCACCGCGTGCCAGACACCACCACGGCGTCCGCCACGCCCACCCGCCGCGTCACCTTCCCGGTCACGGGCATGACGTGCGCGGCCTGCCAGTCGGCGGTCGAGCGGAGTCTGACCCGCACCGCGGGCGTGCGCGAGGCGTCCGTGAACCTCATGCTCCACACGGCGACCGTCGTCTACGAGCCGGCGGTGGTGCCCGTGGACGGCCTGCTCGAGGCGGTCCGCCAGTTCGGCTACGGAGCGGCGCTCCCCGGCGCCGACGACGCGCTGGGCGCTCCGGCGGCGCGGGCGGCCCTCGATCAGCTGCCGGATCGCCAGTCGTGGTGGAAAGCCGGTATCACGTTCGCGGCCGGCGTGGCCGCGATGGTCATCGGCGTGCCGCTCATGGCACCGCCGGCGTCGGCCGCTCACGAGGGGCATCTCGTCACGGCCGACCCCTTCATGCAGTGGGTGATGCGGGGACTCGGCCCATGGCTGCAGGCATCGATGCCGTGGCTCTACGCCGTGCCGCCGCCGGTGATCACCTGGAGTCTGACCATCGTCACGGCAGGCCTCATGGCCTGGGCGGGCCGCGAGTTCTACGTCCGCGCCTGGAAGAACCTGGGGCACGGCACCGCCGACATGAACTCGCTGGTCGCACTCGGAACCGGCGCGGCCTTCATCTACTCGCTGGTGGCCACGGTGGCGCCCGGCCTCTTCACACGCGCGGGCGTCGCACCTGACCTCTACTACGAGGCCGTGCTCTTCATCATCGCGCTCGTGCTCATGGGCCGGGCGCTCGAGGCGCGCGCCAAGCAGCGGGCGACGCGCGCCCTCGGCCGCCTGGTGGCCCTGCAACCGGCCACCGCCCGGGTGCGCCGCCCGAACGGCGACCACGACCTGTCGCTCGCGTCGATCGCGAGCGGAGACCTGGTGGTGCTGCGTCCCGGCGAGCGGGTGGCCGTGGACGGCGTCGTCGTCGAGGGCCGGACGGTCGTTGACGAGTCGATGCTCACCGGGGAGCCGATCCCGGTCGAGAAATCCGTGGGCGACCGGGTCGTGGGCGGCACCGTCAACGGCGGCGGATCGATCGTGGTGCGCACGACGGCCGTCGGGGCGGCCAGCGTGCTGGCCCAGATCGTGCGCCTCATGCAGGACGCCCAGGCGTCCCGGGCCCCGATTCAGCACCTGGCCGACCGCGTGGCCGCCGTGTTCGTGCCGGTCGTCGCCGGCCTGGCGGTGCTGACGGTGGCCGGATGGTGGCTGCTGGGTGGCGATGCCGGCCCGGTGCGGGCCTTTGCCAATGGCGTGGCCGTGCTCATCATCGCGTGTCCGTGCGCCATGGGGCTCGCCGTGCCCACGGCCGTGATGGTCGCGACCGGCCGCGGCGCCGAGTCCGGGGTCCTCATCAAGGGCGGCGAAGCGCTGCAACGTAGCGGCGACGTCACGGCCGTGGTGTTCGACAAGACCGGCACGCTGACGATCGGCAGGCCCACCGTGTCACGGGTCCGCGTGCTGACGGCGGACGAATCGGCGGACACCCTGGTGCGGTTCGCCGCGGCTGTCGGCGCCCTGTCCGAGCATCCGCTGTCGGCCGCCATCGCCAGCGAAGCGGCCCGCCGGGGACTCGCGCTGCCGCGCCCGTCGGCGTTCGAGAGCGCACCCGGCCTGGGCGCGTCCGGCACCGTGGACGGCATCGCGGTGCGCCTGGGACGGGCCGCGTTCGTCGGCGGCGGCGCCGGCGAGGCGTGGCCCGCGGCGGCCGACGACGGCGAGAGCGAGGTGCACGTGGCCCTCGACGGACGGTATGCCGGAGTCATCCAGCTGCACGACCCGCTCAGGGGGGACGCCGCCGAGGCGGTCGCCCGCGTGATTGCCCTCGGGCTGACGCCGGTGCTCCTGACCGGCGACCGTCACGGTCCGGCCGAGCGGGCCGCTCGCGGCGTCGGCATCACGCGCGTCATCGCCGGCGTGCTGCCGGCCGGGAAGAAGGACGCCGTGGAACAACTGCAGCGCGAGGGCCACGTCGTGGCGATGGTGGGCGACGGCATCAACGACGCGCCGGCGCTGGCGATGGCCGATGTCGGCATTGCGATGGCGTCCGGCACCGACGTGGCGGTCGAGGCCGCCGACATCGTCCTGATGCGTGCCGATGTGCGCGGCGTCGCCCGCGCCATCACCCTCTCCCGCCGCAC
The DNA here is from genome assembly GCA_963807405.1 of uncultured Acidobacteriota bacterium. Lineage (GTDB taxonomy): Bacteria > Acidobacteriota > Vicinamibacteria > Vicinamibacterales > UBA2999 > CADEFD01. The sequence continues at coordinate 991,039 of CAWEBU010000006.1, forward strand.
CATGCGGGTGATGCGGCAGAACCTGTTCTGGGCGTTCATCTACAACGTGATCGGGATTCCGGTGGCCGCCGGCCTGCTCTACCCCTGGTTCGGCGTTCTGCTCAGTCCGGTGCTCGCCAGCGCCGCCATGGCTTTCAGTTCGGTCAGCGTCGTGGGCAACAGTCTGCGCCTGCGGGCCGTCCGCCTCGACGGCCCAGCCGCGCTGTAAGATAGCGGCCGGCCGGTCCACCCGGCCCACTGGAGGGTCCCGTGATCCACCTGCACCGCAGCATCGTCTGGGGAGTCGTGGTCGCGGCCGCACTGGGCGCGGCTCCCGCGCGGGCGCAGACGTCCGTCCCCACGCTGCAGCCGGCGGGTGGCCAGCTCGATCGGGCGGCGCAGGCGGCGTTCCTGCGCACCGCGAAGGTGATCCGCAGCCGGCAGTTGACCTCCGGCGTGACCAGTCCGTATCGCCTCACCCTGTCGGACGGCAGCGTCACCCACGACGCCGGCTTCCAGTCGGTCGACGAACGCCGGCAGCAGGCCGATTTCGGAGCGCGCGGCGTCGAGTACAACTTCGTCGACTCCCATCACTTCAACCTCGCGGCCTACGTCATCGCCGGCCTGCTCGCCCTCGACGGCATGATGCCGGTGACGGTCCACCGCACGTGGAACGGTCGCGAGGGCACGCTCACGTGGTGGATCGACGACGCGTTCGACGATCGCACGCGGCGCAAGGAGAAGCGCGACGCGCCCCACAAGGTGTTCTGGATGCACCAGGTCTACAAGATGCGGCTGTTCGCGGCGCTCGTCGGTGACAGCGATCGCAACCTCGGCAACATCCTCATCACGCCCGACTGGAAGTTGTGGATGATCGACTTCACGCGGGCGTTCCGCCTGCCGACCGGGTTGAAGTACCCCGCCGATCTGCCGCAGGTCGACCGCACGGTGCTGGCCCGTCTGAGGACCCTCGACGCCGGCACCGTGATGGCGGCCACGGCCCACTGCCTGACGTCGTACGAGGCGCAGGCGGTCATGAAGCGGCGCGACGCGCTGGTCGCGCACTTCGACGGGCTGATCACAGCCAAGGGGGCGGCGGCCGTGCTCTACGGGGCTGAGCCGCCGGACCGCTGACCAGGAAGAAGGATGGAGCGGGAGACGGGGATCGAACCCGCGACATCAAGCTTGGGAAGCTTGCACTCTACCAACTGAGTTACTCCCGCTCAGGTTGGAGAGGCCATTCTACCACCCGGGCGGCGCTTGCCAGACCGCCGCCGCCCTCAACGGAAAGACAGGCCGGCGCCCAGGGCGATGCGCGTGGTGGCCGCCGCGCTCGACCGCTCCGGCGTCGCCGCGACGCGGCGTCAGGGCCCAGAAGCGCAGGTCGAGGGTGACGGCCACGTGCTCGCGCAGGAACCAGCGGGCGCCCGCCGCCGTAGTGAATCACCATGCCCCAGCTGGCGGCAGGCTCCGACTGTCCGCGCTCGTACGAGCGCACCGACGCCGTTCCCACGCCGGACGACAGGTAGCTCCACCCGTGACGGTGACCGAAGTTGATGGCCACATGCGGAGCGGCCGTCACGAGGCGCGTGGCCACCGTCGGCGCGTCGAGGCCGGTGGCCCGGCCCTCCGCCAGAAGGCCGGAGGCGCCGAGCGACAGGCGGCGTCGACTGCCAGGACCGAGGAAGACGTGCGCGCCGGCGTCGACGCCGGCGCCGCGCGCCGGTATCAGCGCGCCGGCGGCGGTGACCGGAGCCGCCCAGCCGGCCGCCGTGGGGAGCGTCGTGCTGACGACGCGGACGTCCACCACCGCCCCGCCCAGCGCCTCGCGCGGCTGCGCCCAGGCGGGCAGGGCGACGAGCCCGACGGCAAGCGTCGCCCACGCGGCGATGGAGGCGACGCGTGGCACGGCTAGGCGTTCTTGGCCTTGCGCCGCCCGGCCCAGTACTTCTTCATGCGCTCGGAGACGACCTTGCGCATGGCCGGCGACATGTTCGACCGCTTGCGCGTCTTGCCCGACTTGCCCGCCTTGGCCTTCCGGGCTGGCGTCGCGGCCGTCGTCCTGGCGCCGCGGGCGGCCGGGCGCGCGCCCGAGAACAGCTCGGGGAACGCGGCGCGGATGGCGGCCTCTTCCTGCCGGATGTCATCGAGTCGGCGCATCGCGCCCAGGCGGGCGAACCGCCGCATGTCGTCCTTGTTCAATTCTTTGGCCACTTACCAGTTCCTTTACGTGAGTGAGGGGGCTCGCACAGTCTCGTGCGAGGGGCATCTCGCCATCATAGCGGCCCGTCCGCGGAGCGTGCAACGAAGTCAGTAGCCGCCGGGGCCGGTCGGTTGCGGCGCCGCCGGTGACGGCGTTGGCGTGCCGCTGCCCTGCGATTCACGAAGAATCCGCACCCCGGCCGAGGCTCCCACGCGCGTGGCGCCGGCCGCCACCATCGCCTGCATCTGCTCGAGATCGCGGACGCCGCCGGCCGCCTTGACGCCCATCGCCGCGCCGACCACCCGCCGCATCAACGCGACGTCGGCGACGGTGGCGCCGCCGGGACCGAAGCCGGTCGACGTCTTGACGAAATCGGCACCCGCCGCCACCGCGAGGCTGCAGGCGGCGACCTTCTCCTCGTCGGTCAGGAGCGCGGCCTCGATGATCACCTTGCTGATGGCGCCGCAGGCGCGGCAGGCGGCCGCCACGCCCTCGATGTCGTGCTCGACCAGTCGCAGATCGCCCGACTTGAGCGCGCCGACGTTGATCACCATGTCGATCTCGGTCGCGCCATCGACGATCGCGCGTCGCGTCTCGTAGGCCTTCACATCCGGCGTCGTGGCGCCGAGCGGAAAGCCGACCACCGCGCACACGCCGACGCCGGTGCCGCGCAGCCGCCGGGCCGCCAGGGCGACCCAGGTCGGGTTCACACACACAGTGGCGAAGCGGTGCTCGGCGGCTTCCTGGCACAGGCGCTCGACCTCGGTGGCAGTGGCGTCGGGCTTGAGCAGCGTGTGGTCGATGAGGCCGGCGATCGGGCCGCCGCCACCGACCGCACCCTCCATGCCCAGGCGGGCAGCGCCCGCGTCCACGACCTGCTGGACGCGTGTCGGACAGCAGTCCAGCTGCCAGCCGTGGCAGGCACAGCGGGTCGGCGGCTGCTGGCGGAAGGCGGCGAGCTCTTCGGCGATGATGGCGATGAGGCGCCCCAGATCGACGCCGACGGTGCCGTCGGTCGGCTGGCTCATCGCGTGCGCTCCAGGCCCTGGATCTTGGCCAGACGGCGGATGTAGCGGGCTTCTGTCATCGGCGTCGAGAGCCAGGTATCGACGATGGCGAGCGCCGTCTCGGTGCCGACCAGCGTGGCGCCGAGGGCGAGGACGTTGGCGCCGTTGTGTTCGCGGGCGTAGCGGGCCAGCGTCTTGTCCGTGCACATGGCGGCGCGGACGCCGTCGATCTTGTTGGCGGCAATCGCCGAGCCGAGCCCGGCGCCGTCGATGACGATGCCGGCATCGACCTCGCGCCGCGCCACCAGCCGCGCCACCTGGCCGGCGATGTCGGGATAGTCGACCGGGTCGGGCGTCTCGAGGCCGATCTCCTGCACCGCGAGGCCGCGGCGGCGCAGATGATCGCGCACGGCGCGGCGCAACCCGAGGCCGCTGTGGTCGCTGCCGACGGCCAGCCGCGTCGGCGACGCCACCGGCGCCAGCCCCTCGCTGTCGCCGATCTCGCCGTCGCGGACCAGCGTCACCCGCCGTTCGCGCAGGGTGTCGAGGGCCAGCGGCGTGACGTGGCCCCCGCGCGCGAGCGCGATGGTGGTGCCGGGTTCGAGCCCGCGCGCGATCGTCTCGGTCAGCATGTCGTAGCGTGTCATCGCAAGTCCCCGCGGGCCGCCCGCCTTCGGTATGGTACCCTCGGCCGCGCATGTCCGCTACGGTCACTCCGCTCATCTCGGCGGCCGAGATTCAGGCCCGCATCGAGTCGCTCGCCGCCAGTATCCGCCACGACGCCCCCGACGCCGACCTGCACTTCATCGGCGTCCTCAAGGGCTCGGTCTTCTTCATGACCGATCTGCTGCGGGCGATGTCGGGCACCGTGACCATGGACTTCATCGCCGTCTCGAGCTACGCCGGCACCAAGACCACCGGTGAGGTGCGCATGGTCAAGGACGTCGATCATGGGCTGCAGGACCGCCACGTGATCATCGTCGAGGACATCGTCGACACCGGGCTGACCCTGCACTACCTGCAGGAAACGCTGCGGGCACGCGGTCCGAAGTCCCTGCGGGTGGCCTGCCTGCTCTCGAAGCCGTCGCGCCGCACGGTCGACGTGCCGGTGGATTACATCGGGTTCGAGATCGAGGACACGTTCGTGGTCGGTTACGGCCTCGACTTCGACGAGCACTACCGCCACCTGCCGTTCATCGGCGCGCTCACGGCGTGACCGCCGCGCGCACCGCGGCCGCTGCCGTGCGCGCCTCGGCCAGCACCGCCGGCGCATCCAGCGTGCGCACGACCCGCCCGCGCATCAGCACCTTGCCGTTGACGATCGTCGTGTCGACGTCGTCGCCGCGCGTCGTGTAGACGAGGTGCGACACCGCGTCGTAGAGCGGCGTCTGCCGCGCCTGATCCAGGCGCACGATGATGAGGTCGGCCCGTTTGCCGGCTTCGAGCGACCCGATCTCCTCCGCCATGCCGAGGGCCCTGGCCCCGCCGATGGTCGCCATCTCGAGCGCGGTCATGGCCGGGACCGCCCGCGGATCGCGGGTGGCATGCTTGGCCAGGAACGACGCCTGGCGCATCGCCTCGAACATGTCGAGATCGTTGTTGCTGGCCGCGCCGTCGGTGCCGAGGCCGAGAGCCGCGCCGGCGGCCAGGTAGCCGACGACCGGCGCCGTGCCGCTCGCCAGCTTCATGTTGCTCTCCGGGTTGTGCGCCACGCCCACGCCACGCCGTACCAGCGTCGAGATGTCCTCGGGCGAGACCCACACGCCATGCGCGGCCAGCGCGTGCGCACCCGTCCAGAACCCGAGTGACTCGAGATAGCCGGTCGGACTCAGGCCTCCGCGCTCGCGCGCTGCCGTGACCTCATCCTCGGTCTCGGCCAGATGGATGAGCAGCGGCACCCCGTACTTCACCGCCAGATCGCGACAGGCCACGAGCGTCGCCGCGTCGTTCGTGTAGAGGGCGTGCGGCGCCACGGCCGGCACGATGAGGATCGTCCTTGGCGAAGCGACGGATGAACGCTTCGGCGCGCGTCAGCCCCTCGGCCGGCGTTCTGGCATCGGCGACGGGAAACTGGATGATGGTCTGCCCGAGCACCGCGCGCAGCCCGGCCGCCCTGGTGACCACGGCGATCTCCTCCTCGAAGTAGTACATGTCCGCGTAGGTCGTCGTGCCGGACTGGATCATCTCGAGCGCGGCCAGGCGGGCGCCGGTTCGGACGAAGGCCGGCGAGACCGTCTTCGCCTCGGCCGGGAAGATGTACTTCTCCAGCCACTCCATCAGCGCCAGGTCGTCAGCGAGGCCGCGGTAGAGCACCATCGGGGCGTGGGTGTGGGTGTTGATGAGTCCCGGCAGCACGACCTGCCCGGTTGCGTCGATGCGGGTCTGCCCGGTGAACTGGCGGGCGATCTCGGCCGCCGGCCCGACGCCCACGATGCGCGCGCCGTCGATGGCCACTGCGCCCCCGGCCAGCACGGTGCGGGCGGCGTCGACCGTGACGACGGTGCCGCCAGTGACGACCAGCGACACCGTCCTCGGGGCCTGCGCCAGAAGCACCTGACCGGCGGCGATGACGAGGGCGGCGAGCGAGAGCCACACGTGGGGACGCATCGCCCGATTGTAGGCGATAGGCCGCGAGCGGCCGGCCGGTTGGCGCGTGATATAACAGCGCCACCCGTGGTCCATCTCATCACCCATCCCTTCGTGCACGATGCCCTGGCGACGCTGCGCGATGCCTCGACGCCCCCCGACATCTTCCGCCGCGTGGCCCGGCGCATCTCGCTGCTGATTGCCGCAGAGGTGCTCAAGGAAGTGCCGACCGTGGAAGGCACCGTGATGACGCCGCTCGGCGCCGCCTTCGCACGCCGCGTCGACGCCCGCGTGACCCTGGTGCCGGTGCTGCGGGCCGGCCTCGGCATGATCGACGGCGTGCTCGACCTGCTGCCGACGGCGCGGGTCGGCCACATCGGCCTGCAGCGCGACGAGTCGACGGCGCAGGCGACGCGCTACTACGTCAAGCTGCCGCCCGACCTGGCCGCCGACGTCGTGCTCGTCACCGACCCGATGCTCGCCACCGGCGGCAGCGCGGTGGCGGCGATCGAACTCCTGCGCCAGGCCGGTGCCCGCGACATCCGCTTCGTCTGCATCGTGGCGTCCCCCGAGGGCATCGCGGCCATCGAACGACGCTATCCCGACGTGCCGATCTACACGCCAGCCGTCGACCGGGAGCTGAACGCCCAGAAGTTCATCGTCCCGGGTCTCGGCGATTTCGGCGACCGCCTGTTCGGCACCGTCTGAGGGCCGGGGCCGCCGTGCGCAGGCTCCGCGGGCGTCAGCCTCAGGGAGGTTGCCGTACGACCGGCCCTCCGGTAAACTGCTCGTCTCGCCTCATCGCGCGCTTGGCTCAGCGGTAGAGCACCGCCTTCACACGGCGGGGGTCCCAGGTTCGAATCCTGGAGCGCGCACCACTTCAGCACGCCCGTGCCACCGCCCCGCCGCTTGCCCCCGCCGCCCCCCTCACGCGTGGCTTTTTCCGAGGTACTGCAGACGGCCATCGACGTGCGAGCGCCGCTCGTCACCGGCGGCGACGTCACCGCCTATCGCGTACTCGACGGCGCCGGCGACGGCATGCCCGGGCTGTCGATCGATCGCTACGGCCCGGCCGTCGTGCTCAATGTCTTCGACGACGCGCGCTTCGGCCACGCCGAGGTCACGCGCATGGCCGCGGCCGCCCTTGAATTGCTTGCCCCGACCGGCGTCGAGGCGGTCTACGTGAAGGCGTTCGCCCGCGATCGCAGCCGGCTCGGCGGCGACCTGCCCGACGAGGCCTCGTCGGCCACGCCACGGGCCGGCGTGGCGCTGCCGGAAGCGCTGGTCGTCACCGAGCACGGTCTGCGCTTCGAGGTGCGGCCCTACGACGGGTTGTCCGTGGGACTCTTCCTCGATCACCGGGAGCATCGGCGGGCCCTGGCCCTCCGCCGGCCGGCGCGCGTCCTCAACCTGTTCGCCTACACCTGCGCGTTCGCCGTGCCGCTGGCGGCCGCCGGCGCCGCCGTCACCAACGTGGACGTCTCCGGCCGTTATCTGGACTGGGGGCGCCGCAATGCGGCGCTCAACGGCCCGGGCCTCGCCGCCATGCGGTTCCTGCGTCGCGATGCCATGGACGTCCTGGCCCGGGCGGCGCGCCAGCCCGACGAGCGCTTCGATCTGGTGATCCTCGATCCGCCGACCTTCGCGGCGGCCAGCAAGCGCCGCGGCGTCCGGGCCTGGCGCGCGGTCGACGACTACCCCGCCCTGGTGGCGGCGGCGGCTCGGGTGCTGTCGCCCGGCGGTGTCGTCTTTGCCGCCTCGAACACCCGCGAGCTGGCGGCCGATGGCGCGCTGCGCGCCGTGGTCGATGCGGCGCTACCGCGCGAACCGCGCTGGCTGCGGCTGCCGCCGTGGCCGGTCGACGTCAGGGACCCGGATCGCGTGGCGGCGGTGCTGTTCGCGCCCTAGACGCGCGGTCGTCGACCGCGGCCGTCAGTTCCGGCGCCCAGCGATCGCGGTCGGCGTGCGGCGGCGCCTGCCACGCGGTCCATGCGCCGGTCGTGTCGGCATAGCCCGCGAGCACGACCTGCTCGAGATAGAGCGGATCGACACCGGGGCCGCCGTAGGTGGCATCGCCGAGAGCGGCGCCCCGAGGCCGGCGAGCATGGCGCGGATCTGGTGGAAGCGTCCGGTGTGGAGTTCGATGAGCAGGTGGCTCTCGTCCGCCACCCTCGGGCACCGGTGTCGCCAGCGCCACGTCGAGGAACGACGGCTTGCCGCCGGAACGGACCACGGTCGCCACCCGTCCGTCGCTCTTCAGATAGGCCTGATGCGGGCCGACCAGGCGGCCGGCGACAGCGACCGGCACCGAGACCCGGGCGACGTACCACTTGCGCCAGCGCCGCGCTTCGATCTCGCGGGAGTAGTAGGCGGCGGCGGCAGCCGAACGCGCCACGAGCATCAGGCCGCAGGCGGCCGCGTCGAGACGGTGGACCAGCCTGAGATCGACATGGCCCGCCGAGGCGAGCCGGCGCAGCAGGGAGTCGGCGTCGGCGTCGCGCGGCAGTTCGCTGGCGAGGCCGGCCGGTTTGAGGACGACGAGCGCACCCGGGGTGCGCCCGACGATGGCCACCCTCACGAGGCTACTTCTTGGCTTCTCCCAGTAACGCCATGAGGATCTGCGCGTAGCGCTCGTCGGACTCCGCGTGCACCTTCATGTAGTCGGCCTCCGACATCTTGTCCTCGCGCCAGTTGCCGTCGAAATAGAACGGCTTGCCCGCCGTGTAGCCGACGTCGAATGGCGGCTCGTTGCGCTTGGCCGGCTTCGATCTGCAGGCCATCGGCACCGATGTCGGTGACCGAGAAGCGCGATTCGACCAGCGAGGCGCTGTTCAATTCAACGTAGACGTCACGGTATTCCAGCCGGACGAGCTTCTCGTTCAGCAGCGGCGGCGCCTGGTACCTCGCCGCGAACACGATGATCTGCGAGGGGAAGACCAGGGCTGAATAGAAGGTGTCGGGCGAGTCCGCGGCTCGGACCGCCACCGCATCCATCTTCTTGCCGGCGAGCACCTGCGCCAGCTCCTTGGCCGAAGCCGCGGACTTCGGCTCCTGGGCGTCGGCAGGACGGGCGGCGACGAGGAGTGCGATGGTGACGACGAGTGCGGTGCCGAGCTGAACCAATCGACGCATGCCCTGAGCCTCCGTGCGCCTCTCGGGGCGCCGCTGGTCAACCGATGAAAAGGGATTCTTCGTCGTCAGGCGCCGCGGACTTGTAGGCCTGACGCCGTCGTGAGGCGTTCCGCAGATCGCGGAACGCGGAGAATGCCACCCGTGCCGCCGACAGCAGGGCGACGCCATTGCGCGCGGGTCCGGTGACGACCTGCGAGACGACGGTCATCGTGCGTTCCGCCGCCACCGCCACGTCGCCGAACAGGCGATCGGCTCGCTCGACCTGGGCGGTCGCCAGCGCCGTGGCGCGCTTGGCCTCCGCGCTCACCTCGGTCAGGTTCTGGATGAGCGGCCGGATTTCGCGCTCGACCTGCGTCGTGAGGGTGTCGACCCGGCGGGCCAGACGCAAGCCGAGCACAATCGCGCCCACCTGGATAGCCGCCATCACGGCGACCGCCACGGCGATGATGGCCAGCCAGACGTCGGTCACGCGTTGCGCCCTTCTTCGCGCGCCTGCTGGAAGGCCTCGCGGCCGCGTTCGATGGCGCTCGAGACGCTGTCGCGGTTGCGCTGATAGAACTCGCGGCCCTGGTCGCTGGCATCGCGGGCGGCGTCACGAGCCTTGTCGCGGCTTTCGCGGGCACGCCGGGTGAGATACTCGCGCGTTTCATCGCCTGTTGCCGGCGCGTAGAGCAGCGCCACCGACGCGCCCGCCACGGCACCGAGCAGGAAGGCCAGCATCACCGATCCGCCGCCGTTGGTCTCTCTCGACATCGCACTCCTCCTGGAGCCCCGCGCGGTCAGAACAAGCTGACCTTCACGTTCAGGTACTTCTTGGGGTCCTTGCGGATATCCGAGACGAGTCCGCGCAACTCGGTCACCGCAGCACTCATGTTCTCATAAAGCCGCCGGTCCTGCAGAAGCATCCCGGCCGTGCCCTGCCCCTCTGCGAGCCGGGCCGAGATCCCGTCCAGCCGTTCGGCGGTCGCGGTGAGGCGCGTGAAGAGCGCGTCGTCGGTCAGCAGCTTGCCGGCCGTGCCCTCGCCGCGGGTCAGACCGCCGGTCAGGGTCTCGAGGTTGGCGGCCGCCTGGGTCGCGGAGCGGGCCAGCGCGGGGTCGTTCAGCAGGCTGCCGAGGCTGCCCTCGCCGCGCGCCACCTTGGCGGTGATCGCGTTCAGCGCCGAGGTCGAGGCGACCAGCTCGTTGTAGACCTGCGGATCCTTGACGAGGCGGCCCAGACTGCCCTGTCCGCGGTCGACGGCGTCGGTCACCCGCGCCGCCGAGGCCATCAACGCGTTGAGCTCGCGGTAGGCGCTGTCGTCGGTGAAGAGGCGTCCGAGCGTCCCTTTCCCGGCGCGCAGGTCCGCCAGCAGCCGCGCCGTCTCGTCGAGGCCCTGGCCGGCCACCGCCGACAGCGCCGCTATCGACGTGGGATCGACGCCCGAGGGCACGTAGCCCCAGTCGGGAATCGGCGTGCCGCCGGGCGCCGGCGTGATGTCGATGGCGCCCTCGCCGAGCAGGGAGATGGCGCCGATCACGGCGACCGACCGGTCGGTGACCAGGGGCCGCACGTCGTCGGCGAGTTCGAGCCAGACCTCGACCCCGGCCCCGACCAGCTTCACGTCGCTGACGGCGCCGATCTCGATGCCGGCCACGCGCACCGGCGTGCCCGACTTCACCGTGGCGATGTTCGCGAACCGGGTCTTGAGCGGATAACGCTGCCAGAAGAAGCCGCCCGCCCCTCCGACGGCGAACACCAGTACCGCTGTCATGACGATGGCGAATACGGTGATGATGCCGATCTTCAGTTCCGACCAGGCCAGGGAACGGGTGCGAGGCATGTGCTCAATCTCCTACGACAGGAACGCCTGCAAATACGGATCGGTCGCCGCGCGCAGTTCGTCGGCCGAGCCTTCGAACACGATCTTGCCGTCGCGCAGCATCACGAAGTCAGCCTCCTCGACCTTGGCGGGCGACGCGCTGACGATGGCGTGGCCGTCGGGGGCGCGGGTGGCGCCGTGGGTGGCGATGTGGAAGGCGTCGCGCAGCTGGTGCGTGACGACCACTGAGGTGACCCCTTCGAGATCGCGCAGCTTGATGATCTCGGCGTCGACGGTCAGCGACGTCAGCGGGTCGAGGCCGGTGGTCGGCTCGTCGTAGAGCAGCAGCTTCGGCTTGAACGCCATGGCTCGGGCGATCGCGACGCGGCGACGCTGCCCGCCCGAGAGCTCCGACGGCTTGCGGTCCACGATACGGCCCGAGTTCGACGAACCCGAGCACTTCTTCGACGCGGGCCCGGATCTCGTCGAGCGGCTGGTCGGTTTCCTCGTAGAGCTTGAACCCGACGTTCTCGCCGACGGTGAGGGAGTCGAAGAGGGCGCCTTCCTGGAACACCATGCCGGTGTGGTCGCGCACGGCGAAGAGATCGTTCTCGCTCATCCTGTCGATCTGCTGCCCGTGCACCCAGATGCGGCCGGAGTCCGGCGCCAGCAGGCCGAGGATCAGCTTCAGGACGGTCGACTTCCCCGAGCCGCTCGCCCCGAGGAAGATCTTCGTGAAGCCGGCGAACAGCTTGAAGCTGATGCCGTCGAGCACGACGTTGTCGTCGAAGGCCAGCCGCACGTCGTCGAACTCGACGACCGGGTCGTCGCCCGGCTTGCCCCTGGCGGGTCCGCGCAGTTCCTCAGGTATCGCAACCATCAGAACAGCAGCTCCAGCAGGAGCTGGGTGGCAGAAGAAGTCCATCGCAATCACGCCCACCGACGCCGCGACCACCGCATTGGTGGTGGCTCGCCCGACACCCTGCGTGCCACCGCGGGTCCGCAGCCCGACGTGGCAGCCGACCGTGACGATGATGAAGCCGAGGAAGAACGGCTTGAGCACGCCCATCCAGACGTCCTCCATGAACAAGCCGTCGACGACCGACGACCAGTAGAGGCCCGACGACACCCGCAGGGTCTTCACCGACACGACCCATCCGCCGAGCAGGCCCACGGTGTTGGCGACGACGGTCAGCACCGGGGTCATCAGGATGCCGGCCAGGACGCGCGGCACCACCAGCTTGCGCACCGGGTCGGTGCCGAGTGCACGCAGCGCGTTGACCTGCTCGGTGACCACCATCGAGCCGAGTTCGGCGGCGATCCCGGAACTGACGCGCCCGGCCAGCATCAGCGCCGTCAGGACCGGGCCGAGCTCCTTGATCATCGAAGCGCTGACCAGGCGTCCGACGAAGGGACGGGCGCCGAACTGGTCGAGCGTGAAGCCCGACTGCAGGGCCAGCACCGCCCCGGTGAACAGGCCGGTCAGGATGACCACCGTCATCGACCCGTAGCCGATGGCATTCAGCTGCTCGACGAAGTCGTGCCAGTAGAACGGACGCGTCACGGCGCAGCGCGCGGTGGCCATCGCCAGCAGCGTGTACTCCTGCGCCTCGAGGAGGGCGCGCTTCACCCACTCGGTGAAGGCCGTCACCGGGGCATTCCTGGCGGCCGGCCGCCGAGGCCGAGTTCCCGACCCTTGATGGCCGCGATGCGGTCACGCAGCGCGGCCGCCGCCTCGAAGTCGAGGTCGACGGCGGCCTTCTTCATCTGCAGTTCGAGGGCGGCCAGGCGCGCTGCCGTCTCCTCCGGTGAGTCGCCGCTGTCGAGCGCCGGGGCGGTCGCCGTAGTCGCGCTCGTAGACGCTCGACAGCACGCCGTCGATGTCCTTCACGATGGTGGTCGGCGTGATGCCGTGCTCCTCGTTGTAGGCCGCCTGCAGCGCGCGGCGCCGTTCCGTCTCGTTGATGGCCGTGCGCATCGAGACGGTGACCTTGTCGGCATACATGATGACGCGGCCGAAGACGTTGCGAGCGGCGCGGCCGGCCGTCTGGATGAGCGATCCGCCGGAGCGCAGGAAGCCTTCCTTGTCGGCGTCCAGCACCGCGACGAGCGAGACTTCCGGGAGGTCGAGGCCTTCGCGCAGGAGGTTGATGCCGACCAGCACGTCGAAGACGCCGCGGCGCAGGTCGCGCAGGATCTCCACCCGCTCGAGGGTGTCGATGTCCGAGTGCAGATAGCGGACCTTGACGCCGAGCTCGTGGTAGTACTGCGTCAGATCCTCGGACATGCGCTTGGTCAGCGTCGTCACCAGCACGCGCTCGTGCCGCGCGACGCGCTGGCGGATCTCGGCCAGCAGGTCATCGACCTGCCCCTGCACGGGCCGGACCTCGATCGGCGGGTCCATCAACCCGGTCGGGCGGATCACCTGCTCGACGACCACGCCGCCGGAGGCCTTGAGCTCGTAGGGCCCGGGCGTGGCCGACACGAACACCGTCTGCGGCATCCGCCCTTCCCATTCCTCGAAGCTGAGCGGCCGGTTGTCCAGGGCCGAGGGCAGGCGGAATCCGTACTCGACCAGCACCTCCTTGCGCGCCCGGTCGCCGTGGAACATGCCGCGCACCTGCGGCACCGTCTGGTGGCTCTCGTCGACGATGAGCAGCGCATCGGCTGGCAGGTAGTCGAGCAGCGTAGGCGGCGGCTGTCCGGTCGTGCGGCCGGTCAGGTGCCGCGAGTAGTTCTCGATGCCGTGGCAGTAGCCGATCTCCTTGATCATCTCGAGATCGAACATCGTGCGCTGATGCAGCCGCTGCGCCTCGAGCACCCGGCCCTCGTGTTCGAGGAAGCCGCGGCGCTCCTCGAGCTCGGCCTTGATGGCGGTCGGCGGCTTCCTTCAGGCGGTCGCGGGTCGTCACGAAGTGAGTCTTGGGGAAGATCGACAGCCGGTCGTGGCGGTGCACCGTCTTGCCGGTGATCGGGTCGAAGCTGGTCAGCTCGTCGATCTCGTCGCCGAACAGGCCGATGCGCAGCGCCAGCTCGTCGTAGGAGGGATGCACCTCGACGATGTCGCCGCGCACCCGGAAGGTGCCGCGGCCGAACTCCAGGTCGTTGCGTTCGTAGAGGATCTCGACCAGCTTGCGCAGCAGATGGTCACGGCTCATCCGCTGGCCGCGCTCGAGCGGCAGCATCAGCCCGTAGTAGGCCTCCGGCGATCCGAGGCCGTAGATGCAGCTCACGCTGGCCACGATCACGACGTCGCGGCGTTCGAACAGCGACCGCGTGGCCGACAGCCGCATGCGATCGATCTCGTCGTTGATCGTCGCTTCCTTCTCGATGTAGGTGTCGCTCGCCGGCACGTAGGCTTCGGGCTGGTAGTAGTCGTAGTAGCTGACGAAGTACTCGACGGCGTTGTGCGGGAAGAACCGGCGGAACTCCTGGTAGAGCTGGGCGGCGAGCGTCTTGTTGTGCGCCATCACCAGCGCCGGGCGGTTGACGCGCGCGATGACCTCGGCCATCGAGTAGGTCTTGCCGGATCCGGTGACGCCGAGCAGCGTCTGGTGCGTGTCGCCGCGCTCCAGGCCGGCCACCAGCTCGGGCACGGCGCGCACCTGATCGCCGGCCAGCTGGAAGTCCGAGACGAGCGAGAACCTGTCGAGGGTGGCGGGCATGCGGACAGCCTCATGGCCGTGGCCCAGGAGCAGGCGCTGGCCGGCGTGGAACATCCGGATCGTACCACAGCCCGTCCGTGGCGCGCGGTCGCCCGGCGCGCCGCCCTTCCGGACGGCGGTCCCGGCGCTATACTCGGAGGTTGACAGAGATGCCGTCGACGCCGTCACCAACGGATCCGCCGCGATGAGGTGCCTGGCCGTCTGCCAGACCGAACTCGTCGGGCGCCTCCTCCTCGCGGTACTCGGACCACGGGTCGAGATCGAGTTCCTGGTCGAGAGCAAGGTGCTCGGCAAACGTCTGCACGACGCCGGCGCCACCGTGCAGACCGTCGACCCCAAACGCGTCGACACCTACGTCAAGGCCGACCTCCTGCCGACGACCTCGGTCATCATCGAGGACGCGCGGCAGCGCAACCTGCCGAAGGTGCTCGACGCGGTGCGCGACGCCGGCGGCGTGCTGGTCTACCTGCTCGGCACCCTCGGCACGGAGGACGACAAACGCGACGGCGGCGCTGCGGGCCGACTTCCCCGAGCTGACCACCATCACGCTGGCCGAGCTGGTCGAGTCGCGGCTCTCCACCGAGCTCAACCGCTCGCTCACCCGCCAGCGGGTGCAGCAGTACCAGCGCTACTTCAGCGACGCCGACCGGGTGCTGATCCTGACCCACCACGATCCCGATCCCGACGCCATCGCCAGCGGGCTGGCCCTGCGCACGCTGCTCCGCCGCACCAAGCAGACCGCGATCATCGGCACCATGCAGCCGGTCTCCCGCCCCGAGAACCAGCGCATGCTGAAGCTGCTCGAGATCGGCGTCGACACGGTCACGGCCGAGCAGTTCGCCTCGTTCGAGAAGATCGCGCTGGTCGACGTCCAGCCGCACTACTTCGGCGACGCCCTGCGCCACGTCGACCTGGTGGTCGATCACCATCCCGGAGACCACCGGCTAGACCGCCGATGTTCAAGGACATCCGGTCCGACTACGGCTCGACCTCGACCATCCTGACCGAGCACCTGCAGGCCGTCGACCTCGACATCTCGGAGCGCACCGCGACGGCGATGCTCTACGCCATCAAGTCCGACACGCTGTTCTTCAACCGCCAGGCCAACCGCGCCGACCTCGACGCCTTCTCGTTCCTCTATCCGCTGGCCGACGCCAGCCTGATCCGCAAGATGGAGGGCGCGGAAATCACGCGCGAGCGGCTCGATTACGTGATCAAGGCGTGGCAGCAGGGCCGCCTGGTCGAGCACGTGTTCTGCGCGTTCCTCGGCGAGCCGCCGCGCGACGACTTCATCCCCTACGTGGCCGACTTCTACCTGCAGCTCGAAGACGTGCAGTGGACGGTGATGTCGGGCGTCGTCAACGACCAGATGGTCGTGTCGGTCCGCAACCTCGGCTACTCGCGCAACGCCGGCGACTTCGTGCGCCGCTGGTTCAACGACATCGGCAGCGCCGGCGGCCACCGCACGATGGCCAAGGCGGTCGTGCCGCTCGAGGCCTTCCAGACCAAGTTCGGCGTCCACGAGGGCAACCGCGTCAACCAGCGGATGCTCGACCTGGTGCTCGACTTCCTGCACGAGCTGAACGGCAAGAAGGAGACGCGTAGGCGCAGTCCCGGGCGCGCCGTTCAGGCCAGCGCCTGACGCAGGTCGGCGATGAGGTCGGCGACGTCTTCGAGACCGACCGACAGCCGCATCATGCCGCGGGTGACGCCGGCACTGGCCAGCGCCTCGTCGCTCAGGCCGAACTGCGAGGTCAGAATCGGCAGGCTGCACAGGCTCTCGACGCCGCCGAGACTGGTCGCCCGCTGGAACACCTGCAGGCGGTCGAAGGCGCGGAAGGCGGCCGCCTGGCCGCCGGCCAGGTCGATGCAGATCATGCCGCCGAAGCCGCACATCTGCGCGCCGGGCGATGGCGTGGTCGGGATGCGACGGCAGCCCCGGATAGTGCACGGCGGCCAGCGCCGGATGGCCCTCGAGGTCCTGGGCCACCGCCATCGCCGTTCTCGTTGTGGCGGGCCACCCGGAGCGCCAGCGTCTTCAAGCCCCGGCCGAGGGCGTAGGCCGGCTGCGGGTCGAGGATGCCGCCGAGCAGGCGCCGCGTCTTGGCCAGCCGGCCGATCAGGGCGGCGCCGCCCGACAGGACGCCGCCGGTCACGTCGCTGTGGCCGTTCAGGTATTTGGTGACGCTCTGCATCGACAGGTCGACGCCCATCGCCAGCACCGGCTGGTTGATCGGCGCAGGCGAAGGTGTTGTCCATGACCGACAGCACGCCGGCGGCCCGGCAGGCGGTGGCCACGGCCGCGACATCGAGGACGCGCAGCGTCGGGTTGATCGGCGACTCGAACCACACCATCTTCGTCTTCGGACCGATTAGCGGCGGCCGGCGTGCGGAACTCGTCGAGCGAGGCAAAGCGCGTCGTCACGCCGAAGCGGGAGGCCAGGCTGGTCAGCAGGTGGAAGGTGCCGCCGTAGATGGCGGCGCAGCACACGACTTCGTCGCCGGCCTCGAGCAGGCCGAAGATGGCGGTGGAGATGGCGGCCATCCCCGAGGCGAAGACCAGCGAGCCCTCGGCGCCGTCGATGTCGGCCAGCTTGGCCTCGGTGGCCACGACCGTCGGGTTGTCGTAGCGGCTGTAGAGGTAGCCGGGCGAGGTGCCCGCGGCATAGGCCTCGACGTCGGCCGCCGACTCGAAGACGAAGGTGCTCGTGGCGTAGATCGGCACGGTCAAGGCGGCTGCGGCCGGCGGCCGCTCACCCGAGTGGATGAGGCGCGTGGCGGAACCGTGAGCGGGGATGGTCATGTGCGTCCTCTGGATTCTTCGCCCACTCGTTCGCCGGCAGCGCCGAGGGCAGGTTCGATGAACAGTCGGTGCGCGTCTTCATGCCCGCGCGTCACGAGGTCGGCCGGTGCCACCCGCCGATCGGACCGCACGTCGTCGGCACCCGCGAGATCGAGCGGGGTCAGGGCGTTGTGGGCGGGCCGGATGACGAACACGGCATGGAAGTGCGCCTGCGCGTAGCGGATGGCGTCGCGCACGGCCGCCGTTTCCTGCGCCACCAGCCACTCCCCCGCGCGTCCCCGCGGATCGAGGCGGGCCGGGCGCAGGTCGTGCGGGCCGCCCACTTCCGGCGACGCCGTGACGATGATGGCCTGCTCCATGCCGGCGGCGGCTGCCTCTTCGAGCAGACGCGACAGCGCGGCCGGGCGATCGGCGAGCCGATGCACCTCGCCGCGCCAGAAGCTGTCGGCGGGAAACACCAGCGGATGCGGCTCGGACATCTCGGCCAGGGTCAGGGCGCCGCTGATGACATCGAGGATGGCGGCCCGCGCCAGTCCGGTCAGGTCGAAGGCTTCGGCCCGCCGGCCCGCCAGCCCCGTCGCGCCGGGAAACAGGCGGCGGCCGGGATCGCCCCCGATCATGCCGAAGACCAGATCGCGCCGGGCGTCGAGGTCGTGCACGGTGAGCAGCAGGTCGCGATGGCCGGGCTGCCCGCCGCCCGACGCCAGCAGTTCCGACAGGCGCAGGCTGAGGTCGGCGGCCCGCGGACGGGCCAGCGTGGCGCCGCCCCGGAGCAGGTCCCACAGCGCGCTCGTGGCACTGGCGGCAAAGCTGGCCGAGTCGACCGGCGCCCCGAGCAGGCGCCACGCCAGGTGTCCGCGCTGCCGGCGCGGAGAGCCGGACCGCGGTGACGGCCGCGCCGACGGCGAGCACCGCCAGCAGCAGCGCCGCCACGACCAGCACCAGGCGGGCGATCCAGCTGGCGAGATGCTCCGGCTGGAACACCCAGCCGAGCCAGTCGGCATAGCGGACGGCGAGCGGCGGCGTCAGGTCCAGACCGGTCCAGCCCGCCACCAGGCTCAGCGGCCACACCGCCACCGCCGTCAACAGCAGCGCGAGTGGACTGGCCACCAGGCCGGCGGCGACCGCGAGCGCCAGCCCGACGGCACGGTACGGCCAGGTCAGCCCGTAGGCCACCCGGCGGGCCGGACGGCGCCAGAACCCGCCCGCATCCCACAGCGCGGCCGCGCCATCGAGGGAGAAGAGCACCGCGGCCAGGGCCCCGACGCCGCGTCCGGCGGCGAGATCGATCTTCACGCCGGCTTCGTGCAGCGCTTCGAGCACCCCGGCGTGGTACGCGCCGTCGACACCCGTCCCGCTCAGGATGACGGCCGTCGGGCGCTCGGGAGAATACAGCTCGTGCTGGGCTCGAGAGCCTCGCGCCACCAGTGCCGTCCTACTCGTCGTGAATCGTGACGACCTTGATGACGTCGAAAATGCGGGTGCCGGCCGGCGCAGTGACCTCGACTTCGTCGCCTTCGACCTTGTTGAGAAGGGCGCGCCCGATCGGCGACGCGGTGGAGATGAGGCCCTTCTCCGCGTCGGCGTCCTCCTGCATCACGAGCTGATAGACGACCTCGCCGCCGCCCTGCTCGCGCAGCGTGACCGTCGAACCGAAGCCGGACTTGTCGCGCGGCACGCGATCGAGATTGATGAGCGCCACTTCGTTGCGCCGGCGCTGCAGCATCGCGATCCGCGCCTGCACGAAGCTCTGGCGCTCTTTCGCGGCCGAGTACTCGGCGTTCTCGCGCAGGTCACCGAACTCACGCGCCCGCTGGATCTCCTTGGGGAGTTCCGAGTAGAGCTCGCGCTCGAGAACGCTGATTTCTTCGTCAAAACGCTTGAGAATTCGTTCTTTCATCGCTTCCGCCGGTAACTGTAGCACACGGGATGCTATGCTCCGACGTGAGCGCCGCGTCCCTGCGGCCCCCCCACCGTGACCCTGTCCCTGCCCTCCATCACCAGCCGCCGTCATCCCATCGTGCAAGCCTGCCGCGACGCTCGCGGCGGGGGCCCGGACGAACCGCTCCTGCTCGATGGCTGGCATCTGCTCGTCGAGGCGGTCGCGGCCGGCCTGGCCGTTGACGCCGTGGCGGTGACGGCCGATCCGCCGGGAGCCGTCGAGGCACAGGCGCTCGACACGCTCATCGAGGGCGGCGCCCAGGTCGTGCACGCCACCGACGACGTGCTGCAGGCCATGAGTCCGGTGCGCACGCCCTCGGGCGTGGTCGCCCTGGCGCGCCGGCCGGTGCTGTCCCTCGCCGGGGTGTTCACGCCGGCACCGTCGCTGGTCGTCGTCGCCGTCGACGTGCAGGATCCGGGCAACGTCGGCGCCCTCGTGCGTACCGCCGAGGCGGCCGGGGCCACTGGCTTCGTCGCCGCCGGCACGTCGGCCGACCCGCTCGGCTGGAAGGCGCTGCGCGCCTCGATGGGGAGCGCCTTCCGCCTGCCGGTCGCCCGCGTGCCCGACACCGCCGTCTTCCTCGGCGAGGCCCGCGCCCGCACGCTCCAGATCGTGGCCCTGGCGCCGCGCGGCGGGCAGCCGGCAGCGGACCTCGATCTCGCGGCCGCGACCGTGCTGCTCATCGGCGGCGAGGGCCCAGGGCTGGCCGCCGCTCTCGTCGCCGAGGCCGACCACGTCCTGAGCGTGCCGATGGCCGCCCCGGTCGAATCGCTCAACGTCGCCGTCGCCGGCGCCCTGGTGGTCTATGCGGCGGCGGCGCAGCGGAGCGCCCGGCGGTGAGCGGGCTGTTCGACGACGACGCGAGTGAGAGCGGCCTGCCGCCCCCGCTGGCGCCGCTCGCCGAACGCATGCGGCCGCGCACGCTCGACGAGATCGAAGGCCAGGCCACGCTGCTGGCGCCCGGCCGGCCGCTGCGCGAGGCGATTGCCCGCGATGCACTGCAGTCGGTGATCCTGTGGGGCCCGCCCGGCACCGGCAAGACGACGCTGGCGCGCCTGATTGCCGACGCCACCGCCGCCCACTACGTCGCCTTCAGCGCGGTGCTGGCCGGCATCAAGGACATCAAGGAGGTCATGGCCGCCGCCGAACAGCGCCGGCGCGCCGGCCGGCGGACCATCGTCTTCGTCGACGAGATCCACCGCTTCAACAAGGCGCAGCAGGACGCCTTCCTGCCGCGCGTCGAGTCCGGCGACATCGTGCTCATCGGCGCCACCACCGAGAACCCCTCGTTCGAGGTGAACGCCGCGCTGCTGTCGCGCTCCAAGGTGTTCGTGCTCCAGCCGCTCGACGAGGCCGCCATCGCGCGCATCCTGGCGCGCGCGCTGCGCGACACCGAGCGCGGCCTCGGCTCGTCAGACCCCGAGGTGACCGAGGAGGCCCTGGGCGCCCTGGCCCGCGTGCGCCGACGGCGATGCCCGCCGCGCCCTCAACCTCCTGCAGCTGGTCGTGGCGGCCGCTCCGCAGCCGGTCGGCCGGCCGAAGGTCGACCTCGCGCTCGTGCAGGACACGCTGCAGAAGAAGACCCTGCGCTACGACAAGAACGGCGAGGAGCACTTCAACCTGATGTCGGCGCTGCACAAGTCGATGCGCAACTCCGACCCCGACGCCGCCGTCTACTGGCTGGCGCGGATGCTCGAGGCCGGCGAGGACCCGATGTACGTGGCGCGGCGGCTGGTGCGCTTCGCCTCGGAGGATGTCGGCGATCGCCGATCCGCAGGCGCTCGGCCTCGCGATGGCGGCGCGCGACGCCCTCCACTTCATCGGCATGCCGGAAGCCAATGCCGCGCTGGCGCAGTGCACCCTCTACCTGGCCACCGCCCCGAAGAGCAATGCCGTCTACGCGGCCTACGGCGCCGCCGCCGAGGCGGCGACCCAGGACGTGGCCGAGCCGGTGCCGCTGCACCTGCGCAACGCACCGACCCGGCTCATGAAATCCCTCGACTACGGCCGCGGCTATCAGTATGCGCACGACCAGCCGGACGCGGTGGCGGCGATGGACTGCCTGCCGGAACGCCTGCAGGGCCGGCAGTTCTACCAGCCGACCGAGCGCGGCTTCGAGAAGGAGATCAAGCGACGTCTCGACGGCTGGAAGGACATCAAGGCGAAGCGCCGTCCTAGATCCGCTCGAAGCGACGCTCCAGATCGCGTCTCGACAGACGGAACATGACCGGCCGCCCGTGCGGGCACACGGTCGAATAGGCCGTCGCCCGCAGTTCGTCGAGGATGTGGGTCATCTTCTCGCGGGTCAGCGGGTCGTGCGCCCGGACGGCCGTATGGCAGGCCATGGTCGCGGCAATCTGCTTGAGCGCCTGCTCGGCGACGAGACCGCGATCGAGGTGCTCCAGATCGTCGGCGAGCGCGCGCAGCGTGCGGTCGATGTCCCCGGCGGTGAGCAGCGCCGGCACGGCTGACACCCGCACGCTGGTGCCGCCGAAGTCCTCGAGTTCGAAACCGAAGCGCGTCAGATCGGCGCTCCGGCCGAGCAGCGTCGCGTGGCCGGCGCCGGGCAGATCGAGGATCATCGGCACCAGCAGGCGCTGCGACTCGAGCGGCGCCGCGGTCAGCGCCTGCAGGATGCGTTCGAACAGCACCCGCTCGTGGGCGACGTGCTGGTCGATGATGACCAGCCCCTCGTCGTCGACGGCGACGATGAAGGTGTTGCGGAACTGTCCGAGCGGCGTCAGCGGACGCTCGCCGCTGACCGGCGACCACGAGGTCATGCCTGGCACGTCGGCGTCCGGCCCCCCGCCATCACGTGGCGCCGGCGGCCACGGCGCGGTCCAGTCCCGCACGGCGGTCGCGCCGCCGCCCGGCGATGGCCACACTGCCCCACCTGGCGCCGGCGCCCAGGTGCCGGCGGCCAGGTCCAGTGGCGCGCCAGCGCCGCCCTCCGGCGGCAAGGCCGGCATCGGCGCCGCACCGAGGGCCGCCGCCACGCCGCGGCGCACGAGCTCGTGCACCAGCGACTGGTCGGCGAAGCGCACTTCGGCCTTGGTCGGGTGGACGTTGACGTCGATGCGATCGAGCGGCACCTCGAGGAAGAGATGGATCTCCGGGCTGCGCTCCTTGATCGAGGCCGACTGGTAGGCGTCGATGACGGCGTGCGCGATGGTCTTGTCCTTGACGATCCGCCCGTTGACGAAGACGTGCTGCGGTCCACGGGTCGGCCCGGTCTCGGCCAGCGCCGCCACCATTCCGTAGAGGCGCAGCCCGTGGGTCGTGCGGTCGACGGCCACCAGATCCGGGCGGTCGCCGTAGATCTGGTACATCCGGTCGGCCAGCGAGGCGGCCGGCGGGCACTCGAGCACGCGCTTGCCGGCGTTCGTCAGCGTGAAGCCGACGCCCGGGTGGCAGAGCGCCAGTTGCGTCATCAGGCGCGACACATGCGCCGTCTCGGCGCCGTCGGACTTGAGGAACTTGCGACGCGCCGGCAGGTTGAAGAACAGGTCCTCGACGACGAGGCTCGTCCCTTCGGGCGCGCCGACGGTCGTGACGCGTTCGACGATCCCGGCCACGACGCGGATCTCGGTGCCGCCGTCGCGCCCCCGCTCGCGCGTGCGCAGCGTGAAGCGCGACACCGAGGCGATGCTCGGCAGCGCCTCGCCACGGAAGCCGAGGGTGGCGATGGCGCCGAGGTCCGCCGCCGAGCGGATCTTGCTCGTGGCATGGCGCTCGAGGGACAGGCGCGCGTCCTCGGGCGACATCCCGATGCCGTCGTCGTCGACCCGCAGCAGCCGCTTGCCGCCGTATTCGATGGCGACGCTGATCCGGCGGGCGTCGGCGTCGAGCGCGTTCTCGACCAGTTCCTTGACCACCGAGGCCGGCCGTTCCACGACCTCACCGGCGGCGATCTGGTTGGCGAGGTCGTCCGGCAGCTTGACGATGCGGCTCATGACATCACCACCAGCCCCAGCGCCGGAAGCCGGCGAACATGGCGACCGACGCCGTGGCCATCAGCCCGATGACCCACCAGAACTGCGCGCCATCGCCGCCCGGCAGGTGCGGCAGCGGCACGTTCATGCCGTAGAGCCCGGTCACCACCGTCAGCGGCCCGAACAACGTCGCCACCACCGCGATGAGTTTCGAAGTCTGAGCGAGCTGGATCGAAATGCTCGCCAGGTGGGCGTCGAGCATGCCGGTGATCCGGTCCTGGAGGATGATGGCGTCGTCGGCCAGCCGCACCAGCTGATCGTAGACATCGCGGAAGCGATAGGCCGCCTCCTGGCCGATGAGGTCGAACTCCCGCCGTGACAGCCGGCCGAGCACGTCGCGCTGCGGGACCACGATGCGCCGCAGGTTCGTGATGTCGCGCTTGACGGCGAGAATCTCGGACATCAGCCCCTGGTGCGGGCTCTCGAGCACCTGACGTTCCAGATCGTCGAGCCACGTCTCGAGTTCGTCGACCTCCGGATGGTAGTGCCCGACCATGGTGTCCATGATGCGGTGCATCAGCGCCGTCGGCCCTTCGGCGAGGATGTGCCCGCTCCTGCCGCACAGCTCGGCCACGTGGGCGATGCTGCGGCGCTTGCCGTCGTGCACCGTCACGAGGAACTGGCTGGTGACGAAGAAATCGGTGTCGTGGGTGTCGAAGGCGTGCTCGCTGGCGTGGAAGTTGATGCCGTGCAGCACCACGTAGAGCAGGTCGCCGTAGGCTTCGACCTTCGGGTGGTGGGTCGCGCCGAGAGCGTCCTCGACGGCCAGCTCGTGGATGCCGAAGACGTCGCGCAGGATCTGGCCGTCCGCCGGCGTCGGCGCCGCCAGATCGGCCCACACGAAGACGCCGCTGCCGGGCTGGAGCCACGCCTGGTCGAGGGTCTCGACCAGGTGCGTGGCTCCGTCCCGATGCACGAAGTAGCGAGTCATGTGCGGTCCGAGTCCCGGAACCCGGGACCCGGTCCCCCGTCTAGTCGCCGACCTTGACCTGCAAGGCCGCCTGGGCGGCCGCCAGACGGGCGACCGGGATGCGGTAGGGCGAGGCGCTGACGTAGTCGAGCCCGACGTTGTGGAAGAAGTGCACGGAGGCGGGGTCACCGCCGTGCTCGCCGCAGATGCCGAGCTTCAGGTCCGGCCGGACGGCGCGGCCCTTCTGCACGGCCATCGCCACCAGTTGCCCGGTGCCGGCGGCGTCGAAGGTGGCGAAGGGATCCTTGTCGAGGATCTTGCGCTCCTGGTAGATGCGCAGGAACTTGCCGACGTCGTCGCGCGAGAACCCGAACGTCATCTGCGTGAGGTCGTTGGTGCCGAACGAGAAGAACTGCGCCTGGACAGCCACTTCATCGGCCGTGAGGGCGCCGCGCGGCACCTCGATCATGGTGCCGACCAGGTATTTGAAGCGAATGCCCTGCTCCTTCATGACCTCGGTGGCCACGCGATCGACGATCGCCTTCTGATCGGTCAGCTCCTTGACCAGCCCGACCAGCGGGATCATGATCTCGGGCACGATCTTCAGGCCTTCCTTGTTGAGACGCGCCGCCGCTTCGAGGATGGCCCGCGCCTGCATCTCGGTGATCTCGGGATAGGTCACGCCGAGACGCACGCCGCGATGGCCGAGCATCGGGTTGAACTCGTGCAGCTGCTCGACGCGCGCCAGCAGGCCCTTCTTCTTCTCGAGGGCTGCCCCCGTCTTGCCGGTGGCTTCCATGACGGCAATCTCGACCATCAGTTCCTCGCGCTTCGGCAGGAACTCGTGCAGCGGCGGGTCGATGGTGCGGATGGTGACCGGCGTGCCGCGCATGGCCTTGAACACGCCGTAGAAGTCCTCGCGCTGCAGCGGCAGCAGCTCGTCGAGCGCGGCCCGCCGATCGGCTTCGTTGTCGGCCAGGATCATGCGCTGCACGATCGGGATCCGGCCTTCGCCGAAGAACATGTGCTCGGTGCGGCACAGGCCGATGCCGCGCGCGCCGAACTTGTAGGCGATCTCGGCCTGGTCGGGCTGGTCGGCGTTGGCGCGCACGCCCAGGCGGCGCACCTTGTCGGCCTGCTCGAGCAGCAGGTTGAAGCGCCGGTAGATATCCGAGCCGGACGCCGGCAGCGTGCCGTCGATGACCTGCAGGATCTCACTCGGCGCGGCCGCCACCTTGGCCAGCTTGACCTCACCGGTGAGGCCGTCGAAGGCCACCCAGTCGCCTTCCTTGACCGTCTGTCCCTTGATCGTGAACGCACGGGCGTGCTCGTCGATGGTGAGCTCGCCGGCGCCGACGATCGAGGGCTTGCCCATCTGCCGGCCGACCACCGCCGCGTGCGAGGTCATGCCGCCGGTGGCCGTCAGGATCCCCTGCGAGACCCACATGCCGTGGATGTCGTCTGGCACCGTCTCGCGCCGGACGAGGATCACGTTCTTGCCCTGGCTGGTCCACTCGACCGCGTGGTCGGAGGTGAAGACGACCTGGCCACAGGCCGCGCCGGGCGAGGCCGGCAGGCCCTTGGTGGCCACGTCGATGGCCGTCCACTCCTTGGGATCGAAGCCGGGCGCCAGGAGCTGCGACAGGGCTTCCGGATCGACCAGGAGCAGGGCCTCCTTCGCCGTGACGAGCTTTTCCTGCATCAGGTCGGTGGCGATCACCACCGCGGCATAGCCGGTCCGCTTGCCGCTGCGCGTCTGCAGCATGAACAGGCGGTCGTCCTGGATGGTGAACTCGAAGTCCTGGATGTCCTTGTAGTGCTTCTCGAGCCGCGTCGTGATCTGGCGCAGCTGCGCGTAGGCCTTGGGCATGACGTCGGCCAGCTCGGTAATCGGCCGCGGCGTGCGGATGCCGGCGACCACGTCCTCGCCCTGCGCGTTGACCAGGAACTCGCCGTAGAACTCCTTGGCCCCGGTGGCCGGGTTGCGCGTGAAGCCGACCCCGGTCGCCGAACGATCGCCGGAGTTGCCGAACACCATCATCTGGACGTTGACGGCGGTGCCGATGGCGTCCGGGATGTCGTAGATGCGGCGGTACTCCTTGGCGCGCGGGTTGTGCCACGAACGGAAGACGGCATCGCGTGCCATCGTCAGCTGGTCGTGCGGCGCCTGTGGAAACGCCTTGCCGGTCTTGGCCTTGACCAGCGCCTGGAAGCGGCCGACGACCTGGCGCAGCGCGGCTTCGTCCAGATCGGTGTCGACGGCGGCGCCGACGGCGCTCTTCACCGCCTCGAACTCGTGCTCGAAGGCGCTCTTGGGAATCTCGAGGACGACCGAGCCGAACATCTGGATGAAGCGGCGGTAGCTGTCGAAGGCAAACCGTCCGTTCGACGTCCGCGCCTTCAGGCCCTCGACCGCCTGGTCGTTCAGGCCGAGGTTGAGAATGGTGTCCATCATGCCGGGCATCGAGAACTTCGCCCCGGACCGCACCGACACCAGCAGCGGATTGGTCGACGACCCCAGCGTGGCCTTGGCGCTCTTCTCGAGCCGCGCGATGTGGCGGTCGATCTCGCTCTCGATGGCCGGCGTCAGCTTGCCGCGATTGCTGTAGTAGAGATTGCAGGCGTCGGTGGAGATGGTGAACCCGGGCGGCACCGGCAGCCCGGCATTGGTCATCTCGGCGAGGCCGGAGCCCTTGCCGCCGAGCGTGTCCTTCATCCGGCGATCGCCCTCGGCCTTGCCGTCGCCGAAGTAGTAGACGTACTTGCTCGCGGCGCCGGCCGTCGCCCGGCCTGCCGCAGAGGCCGCCGACGCGGCGTGCTTCC
This sequence comes from uncultured Acidobacteriota bacterium, assembly GCA_963807405.1. Lineage (GTDB taxonomy): Bacteria > Acidobacteriota > Vicinamibacteria > Vicinamibacterales > UBA2999 > CADEFD01. The sequence continues at coordinate 1,017,880 of CAWEBU010000006.1, forward strand.
TGCCGGCGCTCTTCGTCGTGGCGCTCTTCTTCACAGCGCTCTTTTTCGCGGCGCTCTTCTTCGCGGCGCGCCTGGTGGCGGCGCCTTTCCTGGCGGGGGCGGCCTTGCGGGCCGGCATCGCCTTCTTCGCCGTGGTCTTCTTCTTCGGAGCGGCCTTCTTCGTCGTCTTTCGCTTCGCCATGTCGCTGGAACTCCTTACGCGTCTGATTGCGGGACCATCTCGGAGACGTCCGCCAGTTGGAGGATGAGAGCTTCGAGACGACGCAGCAGACGCAGGCGCGCCTCGCGCACGGCCGGATCGTCGGCCATGACCATCACATCGTCGAAAAACCTGGCCACGGCGGGCCCGAAGGCCGCCGCCTCGCTGAAGGCCTTGCGGTAGCCGTCGCCCTGGTCGACGGCCGTCTGAATCGCCGGCGTGCGCCGGGCAATCTCTTCGTTCAACGCCAGCTCGGCCGGCTCGACGAGCGCCGACAGCGCCGTCCCCGCCGCTTCGGCCGCCGTGAACGCGTCGTCCGGCAGCTGCCTGGCGATGTTGCGGACGCGCTTGAACAGCACGGCCAGCTGCTTGAACTCGGCGGTGTCGGTGAACTCCGGCAGCACGTCGAGACGGCGCCGGATGGTGAGCGGCACGAGCCACTTCTGACCGGCCATCACTGCCCGCACGTTGCGCACGTCGGCGCCGCGCTGTTCGAACACGCTGGCGACACGTTCGCGCAGGAACACGGTCAGCGCCTGGGTGGCTTCCGCGAGTCCGGGCTGCGCCGCGAACGGCTCGAAGGCTCTGGCGGTCAGCCGGTCGATGGCAATCGCCCGATTCACGCCGGTGAGTTCCGGGAGGTCGGCGAGGATTCGCACCACCCCCTGCGCGGCGCGGCGGATCCCGTACGGGTCGCGCGAGCCGGTCGGCCGCTCGCCGGCCACGAACATCCCGGTCAGCGTGTCGACCTTGTCGGCCAGCGCCACGGCAGCCCACACGATGGCCGCCTCGCCGAGGTCGTCACGCGACGGCGCGGCCGTCGGCTCGACGCCCGTCGGCAGGTAGTGGTGATAGATGGCCTTCCACACCGGCACCGGCTGGCCCTCGTTGCGGGCGTAGATGCCGCCCATGGCGCCCTGCAGCTCGGTCAGCTCGCGCACCATGTTGGTGGCCAGATCGGCCTTGCACAGGCGGGCCGCCGTGGCGGCGGCGTCGGCGGCCTCCGCATGGCCGAACACGTCTTCGGCGATCCAGCGCGCCAGCGGCTCGAGCCGGTCGGCCTTGTCACGGAAGCTGCCGAGCCCCTGATGGAAGGCCACCGTGGCCAGGCGTTCGCGCTGCTGTTCGAGCGTCTGGGCGCGGTCGGCGTCCCAGAAGAACCGCGCGTCGCGCAGGCGCGCCGTCAGCACGCGCTCGAGGTTCCGCCCCACCGTCTCGGACTTCTCCGGCTCCATGTTGAGGACGGCCAGGAAGGCCGGCATCAGCGCGCCGCGATCGGAGACCAGCGGGAAGAAGTGCTGGTGATGGATCATGGTGGTCGTCAGCACCTCGGCCGGGAGCTGCAGGAACTCCTCGGGGAACGCGCCCGAGATGACGGCCGGGTACTCCACGAGATCCGGCACTTCCGCCAGCGCCTCCTGGCCGGCAACCGACACCTCGACGCGGCCGCCACGGCGTCGCGCCTCGGCATCGAGTTCGCGGGCAATGCGGTCGTGGCGTTCGCCGCGTTCGATGATGACGAAGTTCTCGGCCAGACGGCGGCGGTAGTCGTCGAAGCTCTTGACCTTGATGGCGCGGCCGGCGCGGCCGCTGGTGGTCAGGAAGCGGTGTCCGAAGGTCACCGCGCCGGAGCGGATGTCCTGCACGAGCGAACTCGAGGCCGCCGCGCTGCGCGTGATGTCGAACGGCACGACGCGCCCGCCGTAGAGAAAGAGGATCCAGCGAATCGGCCGCCCGCTCAGCAGCTCGCCCTTGCCGTCCTCGAGCTGAGCGTCCCAGCGGAGCTGCTTCGGATACTGCAGATCGCGCAGGGCGCCAGCGAGCACCTCGGGCAGCACGTCGACGGTGGTCTTGCCGCGCAGCTGGCGGCGGAACGCCAGGTAGACGCCCTTGGGGGTCTCGACGCGTTCGAGGGCGTTCGGCTCGACGCCCTGCTTCCGCGCGAAGCCGAGGCCGGCGCCCGTCATCTGGCCGTCGGCCTGGAAGGCCGCCGTCACCGGCGGACCCATGATCAGCTCTTCGAAGTCCGACTGCCGCTCCGGAATCCTGGCGGCGCGCGTCACCAGCCGGCGCGGCGTGCTGAAGGTCTCGACAGGTTCGGCGGCCGGGATGCGCAGCTCGCTCAAGCGCGCCTCGACCCGCAGCCCGAACTGGGCGGTGAGGCCTGGCAGCCAGCGTGCCGGCAGTTCCTCGGTCCCGATCTCGATGAGCAGTTCTCTGTCCATGGCGCGCCTAACCGGCGACCTCGGCCTTCGCGGCGGCCGCGGCCTCGGCGTCGGCCGCGTACTCGCGGCATAGCCGGACGGCCAGCTGGCGCACCCGCAGGATGTAGGCGGTCCGCTCGGTGACGCCGATGCTGCCACTCGAGTCGAGCAGGTTGAAGAGATGCGAGCACTTGAGTGCGTACTCGAGGGCCGGCAGGAGCAGCCGAGCGTCGGCGAGCCGGCCGGCGAACGCGTAGTTGGCGTCGAACTGCTGACGGTGGAAGGCCGCGAACTCCGCGGCGGAAATGCCCGTGTCCTGGTTGAAGGCGTACTTCGACTGCTCGATCTCCTCGCGCAGCCGGACCTCGCCGTAGGTCACGCCCGGCGCCCACTCCAGATCGAACACGTTGTCGACCTTCTGCAGGAACATGGCGATGCGTTCGAGGCCGTAGGTGATCTCGACCGAGATGGGCGCCAGGTTCACGCCGCCGACCTGCTGGAAGTAGGTGAACTGCGTGATCTCGAGTCCGTCGAGCATCACCTGCCAGCCGATGCCCCAGGCGCCGAGCGCCGGCGACTCCCAGTTGTCTTCCTCGAACCGCACGTCGTGCTGACGCGGGTTGATGCCGCAGGCCTCGAGACTGTCGAGGTAAATCTGCTGGATCTCGTCGGGCGACGGCTTGAGGAGGACCTGGAACTGATGGTGCTTGAACAGGCGGTTCGGGTTCTGGCCGAAGCGCCCGTCGTCGGGCCGCCGTGACGGCTGCACGTAGGCGACCTGCCAGTGGTCGGGGCCGAGCACGCGGAAGAGGGTTTCGGGATGCGAGGTGCCGGCGCCGACCTCGAGGTCGAGCGGCTGCTGCAGCAGGCAGCCGCGCGAGGCCCAGAAGTTGGAGAGCTTGAGGATGAGGTCCTGGAAGGTCACCGGAGGTCGCCTATCGGGAGAGCCGGCCGAGCGCCTGCACGACGCGCATCGACTTCAGTTGCCGGTCGAGGTGCGAACCAAGCAGCGCGCGGTGCGCCATGTCGAGCTCGCGAAGGACGCTGTCGGACGCGCCGAGGCCGGCGGCCTCGATCGGCCGGACGCGCCGGGCCGCGCGGATGAAGGCCAGAGCGCGGGCGGAGAGGAAGCGATCGTCGGTCCCCTGGGCGCCGTGGCACGAGCGGCACACGAAGCCGTGTCCTTCGACCGCCAGGTAGGCGCCATCGGCTTTCGCGAAGTCGGTGCCGCACTCCGAGCAGGCGACGTCGGCCGGGTAGACGCCCTGCAGGCGCAGCAGCCAGCACTCGAAGTAGCGCGCCAGCGGCACGATCGGGCCGCCCGCGGCCAGCGCTTCGAGCGTGGCGGTGCCGAGGCGGTACAGCCGCTCGTCGGGGTCGGCGTCGGCGGCCACGGCATCCAGCAATTCGGCGAAATAGGCGCTGTAGCCGAGCGCGTCGGGATTCGGGGTCGCCAGCGGCGATCGCACGGATTCGGCGTAGTTCAGATTCACCAGCTCGCGCTGCTCCTTCTCGAAGTAGGCCACCCGCACCTCCGTCAGTGGCTCCAGGGCGCCGACGAAGCGCGAGCGCTGGCGCCGGGCCGAGGGGGCCACGCCCCGCTTCTTGCCCCGATCGCGGGTGAGGAACACCACGATGCGGTCGGCTTCGCCGAGCTTGTAGGTGCGCAGCACCAGCGCGTCAGCGGAATAGAGAGGCACCGACGCCGACCTCGCTGCTCATTCTATCCGCTTCCCCGCGCTAGATCGGGCCGAGATAACGCAGAAAGATCGTCGCCAGGCCCAGAAACGATGCAAACCCCACGACGTCGGTGAAGGTGGTGATGAAGACCGAGGACGCCAGCGCCGGATCGACCTTCATCGCCTTCAGGCCGAGCGGCACGAGCGTCCCGGCGGTGGACGCCACGAGCATGTTGCAGACCATCGCCATCCCCAGCAGCAGTCCGAGCACGGGATTGCCTTTGGTGACCCAGGCGACCAGTGCCGCCACCACGCCCAGGGCCACGCCGTTGCCGAGGCCGATCGCCATCTCCTTGAAGAGCGTCTGGCGGGCGTTGGCCCACGACAGCTCGCCGAGGGCCAGCCCTCGCACGATGACCGTCAGCGTCTGCATGCCGGCGTTGCCGCCCATGCCGGCCACGATCGGCATGAAGACGGCCAGCGCCGTGGCCTGGCTGATCGTGTCCTCGAAGGCGGCCACCACGGCGGCGGCGAGGAAGGCCGTGCCGAGGTTGACGCCGAGCCAGGGCAGACGCTTGCTGAGGGCCTCCCAGGCCGGCGTCTCGACGCGTTCGTCGCCCGACACACCGGCCAGGTGATAGAGGTCCTCGGTGGCCTCGTCCTTGAGGACGTCGATGACGTCGTCGACGGTGATGACGCCGGCCAGCTTGTTGCCTTCGTCGACGACCGGAATCGCCAGCAGGTTGTAGGAGGCGACCAGCCGGGCGGCCTCTTCCTGGTCGGTGTCGACGCGGACGCTGAAGACGTCGGGCGTCATGATCCGCTTGAGCGGCGTCTCCGGCGCCACGAGCAGCAGCCGGCGCAGCGAGGTGACGCCGACGAGATGGCGCCGCCCGTCGACGACGTAGAGGTAGAACACCATCTCGACGTTGATGGCGCTCTGCAGCGCCGAGACGGCCTCGGCCACCGTCAGGTCCTCGCTCAGCGCGAAGACATTCGGGTTCATGATGCGGCCGGCGGTCCGCTCGGCGTAGTCGAGCAGGCTCTCGACCTGGCCCGACTCCCGCCGCCGCATCAGCTCGAGCACTTCGTTCGACAGTTCCTCGGGCAGGTAGTCGATGAGCGCGGCGGCGTCGTCGGACGGGATCTCCTGCGCCAGGCGGGCGATGTCCTCGGACGAGCGCCCGGCCAGGAGCGCCGCGCCGCGCTCGGCTCCGAGCTCGCTCAGGCTCTCCATCGCCAGTTTCGGCTGGTGCTCGACCAGGATGCTGAAGGCCGCAGCGCGCTCCTGATCGTGCAGGCCACCGAAGACCTGGCCGAGATCGGCAGGGTGCTGCTTCTGGAGCAGGTTCTGGAGGTTGGCGGTGGCGCCGATCCGCAGCAGCCGCCGGACCGAATCCAGCACGACATCGATTTTTCGCTGCGGCGCCATGTCAGTCAGGGAGTTTCAGATCCGCACAAGCCCCCAAGGCTACCACAGCGATTTTCAGGCCAGCAACGCTGGAATCACATCGCTGTGACGATCAGCGCTTCCGCCGGCCGCCGCGCCGGTCGATCTCCGGCAGGCCGATGTCGGCCAGCGCCCGCGGGTCGTCACGCCAGTCGTCCTTGACCTTCACGTGGAGGTCGAGGAAGACCTTGGTGTCGAAGAAGGCCTCGAGCGCGTGACGCGCCGCCGTGCCGATCGACTTGATCATCGATCCGCCCTTGCCGAGCAGGATCGGCTTCTGGGTGGCGCGCTCGACCAGGATCGAACAGTGCAGCCGCATCAGGCCACCGGGCTCCTCGGGCTCGCCGAACTGGTCGACGACGACCGCGGTGCTGAAAGGCAGCTCCGCATGGGTATGACGCAGCACCTGCTCGCGCACCAGCTCGGCGGCGAAGAACCGCTCGGGCTGATCGGTCAGGTAGTCCTCGGGAAAGAGCGGCTGCCCTTCCGGCAGGTGGCCGAGCAGGACGGCCTCGAGACGGTCGACGTTCTCACCGGTCTCCGCCGACACCGGCACGATGTCGACGGCGAGCTTGCGATCGGCGAGGGAGGCGATTCGCGGCAGCAGGGCGGCCTTGTCGACCAGGTCCACCTTGTTGAGCGCAATCACCACCGGCACGCGCACCGTGGCCACCATCTCGCGGACGAAGCGATCGCCGGCGCCCTCCGCCGCGGTGGCGTCGATGACCAGCGTCACCACGTCGACTTCGCGCAGCACCGCCCGCGCCACGTCCATCATGCGGGCGTTCAGGCGCTTGAGTGGCTTGTGGATGCCGGGCGTGTCGAGATAGGCGATCTGGCCGGTCGGCCGCGTCTGCACGCCGACGATGCGGTTCCTGGTGGTCTGCGGCTTGTCCGACACGATGGCCAGCTTGGTGCCGACCAGCCGGTTGAGCAGGGTCGACTTGCCGGCATTCGGCCGGCCGACGAGCGCCACGAAGCCGGCCGTCACGCCGACGCCGTTTCCGCGTCGGTCTCGACCGGGCGCCGTTGCATCCGCACCCGCGTCACGCGGCGGCGCTCCGCCTCGAGCACCTCCACCGCCAGGTCGCCGATGTCGAACCGCTCGCCCTTCGACGGCACCCGCCCGAGGACGGCCAGCAGATAGCCGCCGACCGAGTCGAAGCCCGCCCGCTCGACCGTGACCCCGAGGTGCGTTTCGAGGACCGAGACGTCGGCCTTGCCGCTCACGACGAACGTGCCGTCGCCTTCGTCCACCACCGACTCGCTCTCGACGTCGTACTCGTCGCGGATCTCGCCGACGATCTCCTCGATGAGATCCTCGATCGTGACCAGGCCGGCCGTGCCGCCGTACTCGTCGACGACGATGGCGCTCTGGACGCGGACCTTCTGGAACTCGGCCAGGAGCGCCGGCACCTTCTTGGTCTCGGGGACGAAGTGCGCCGGTCGCAGCAGCTCGCGGATGGTCGGGTGCGTCAGCTCGTCCTCGCGCACGAGGTCCTTCACGAAGGCGAAGCCGAGAATGTTGTCGAGCGTGCCGTCGAACACCGGCACGCGGGAATACTGCTGGTCACGGAACAGCTGTCGCAGCTCGGTCAGGCTGCGCGACACGTCGATGGCGACGATGTCGGGACGCGGCGTCATCACTTCGCGGACCAGGGTGTCGCGGAAATCGATGATCAGCCGCAGCAGCGCCCGCGCCTGATCCGGCGCCGACTCGACGTTGCCGTCGCTGTCCGGCACCGCGTCGGCGGTGGTGCCGCCGTTGGGCGCTCCGTTGCCGTCGCCGGCCGGTTCGGGCACGACCGGCGTGCGGCTGACGCTGAGCAGCGCCAGCGTCACCGGCCGCAGCAGCCGCTCGACGGCCTGGAAGGCCGGCAGGGTCGCGCTCAGCACGGCCTCGGGATCCTTGCGGATGAGGATGAGCGGCACCAGGTGCTCGGCGACCAGGGCGAAGACGGCCATCGCCGCGATGATCGTCGGCAGGCCGTGCCCCGTCTCGATGCGGATGACCCGGGCGAGCAGCGCTCCGGCCACCACGTAGATGACCGCCAGCACCAGGCGGGCCGGGATGAACAGGCGCATCGGGTCGTCGAGATAGCGGCCGAGCAGGTCGTCGCGATCGCTGCGCTCGGCGGTCAGCCGGAGCGACAGCCGCATCATCGAGCTGAAGGCGGCCGATACCGTGCCGACGAGAATGGCACCGCACGCCAGCAGGAAGATGGCGAGTGGCGTCACGCGCGCCTCCGCGGCGGAGACGGCGCCGCCCGTTCGATCAGGCCGCCGGGCAAGCCGCCCTTGCGGCGCAGCCGCGCCTCGATCCGCGCCATTTCGCCGTCATCGGTCGCATGATCGTAGCCGGCCAGATGCAGCAGCCCGTGCAGGGCGAGCACCCGCACTTCGGTGGCCAGCGAGTGGCCGGCGGCTTTCGCCTGGCGCGTCGCGACGCCGCGGGCGATCGCGATGTCGCCGAGATCGAGTCCGCCCGGTGACGGGAACGACAACACGTCGGTCGGACCGTCGACCAGGCGGAACTGGCGGTTCAGGGCGCGCATGCGCGCGTCGGTGACCACGGCCACGGTGAGCGCGCCGCGCAGGGCACGCGGCGCCGTGCGGGCCAGCCACGGTCCGAGTCCGCGCACGCTCGGTACGGTCCGCCGGCGTGGCGACGATGGCGATCTGCAGCACCGCTAACCCCTGCCAGCCGCGCTGGCCGCTTCGTACGCCTTGACGATCGCCTGCACGAGGCGATGGCGTACCACGTCGCGGTCGTCGAACCGCACGGTCGCGATGCCGTCGATGCCGGAGACCACCCGCAGCGCGTCGATGAGACCGGAGGTGCGTCCCGTGGGCAGGTCGATCTGCGTGATGTCACCGGTGATGACGGCCTTCGACCCGAAGCCCAGGCGCGTCAGGAACATCTTCATCTGCTCGACGGTCGTGTTCTGCGCCTCGTCGAGGATCACGAAGGCGTCGTTCAGCGTGCGGCCGCGCATGAAGGCGATGGGGGCCACTTCGATGGTGCCGCGCTCGAGCAGGCGCTCGGCACGCTCGACGTCGAGCATGTCGTAGAGGGCGTCGTACAGAGGCCGCAGATAGGGGTTGACCTTCTCTTGCAGGTCGCCCGGGAGGAAGCCGAGCTTCTCGCCGGCTTCGACGGCCGGGCGCGCCAGCACGATCCGCGTGACCTGCTTGGAGAGCAGGGCGCTGACCGCCTGGGCCATGGCCAGGTAGGTCTTGCCGGTGCCGGCTGGTCCGACACCGAACACGATGTCGTGTTTCTCGATGGCGTCGAGATACAGCCGCTGGTTGGCGGACTTGGCCGTGATGCGGCGCCGGCCCGCCTGCCGCAGCTGCCCGCCCTTCAGGAAGTGGTCGTGGAGGTCGATGCCGTCGTTCTCCGCCACCAGCTGAGCCGCGGTGCGGATGTCGGTATCGGACAGCGAATGGCCGTCGCGCAGGAGGCCGCCGACCTGCCCGACCCACTGTTCCACCCGCGCGGTGTCGCGAGACGGCCCATCGACGAGCAGATCGTGCCCCTGGGTACGGATCTTCACGTTGAGCAGCGCCTCGATGTGCCGGAGATTCTCGTCGTACGGGCCGAAGAGCGCACCGACGTTCGATTCGTTCACCGCAATCCGACGGGTCGTCATGGAGCTGATGCCGATATCTCCTTCAGTATCAGTCACTTAGTTTCTGATAGCAGAATCCTAGCGCGGCCACCGCACCGGGTCAAGCCTCGGTCCGCAGGCGCAGCTCGCGCAGCTGGGCCGCGTCCACGGTCGCCGGCGCGTCGCACATCAGGTCGACGGCCTGCGTCGTCTTGGGGAACGCAATCACTTCGCGAATCGAGCTCTCGCCCGCCAGGAGCGCCACCACGCGGTCGAGGCCGAGCGCCAGACCGCCGTGCGGCGGCGTGCCGTACTCGAGCGCCTCGAGGAAGAAGCCGAAGCGTGTCCGCGCCTGCTCCTCACTCAGCCCGAGCAGCCGGAACACCGTGGCCTGGGTCTCGCGATCGTGGATACGGATGCTGCCGCCCCCGAGCTCCCACCCGTTCAGGATGACGTCGTAGGCCTTGGCGAGGACCTTGCCCGGTTCGCTCTCGAGCAGGTGCAGGTCCTCTTCGCGCGGCGCCGTGAAGGGATGGTTGACCGAGTCCCAGCGGCGCTCCTCGGCGTTCCAGCTGAAGAGCGGGAAGTCCGTCACCCACAGCAGGTCCCAGCGGCCCTCGGGAATCAGGCCGCGCTTCCTGGCCACCACGAGGCGCAGCTGGCCGAGCACCTTGGAGGTGGCTTCACCGCCGCCCGCGGCCAGGACGACCAGCGCATCGGCGGCGGCTCCCATCGCCTCGAGCACGGCGCCGGCCGTCGCTTCTCCGATCGCCTTGGCCGAGCTCTGCACGCCGTCGGCGGTACGTCGCAGGTAGATGAGGCCCGAGGCCCCGGCCTGCTTGGCCATTTCGACGATCTCGTCGAGCTCGCGGCGCGACGCGGCGGCGGCCGCCGGGATCACGAACCCGCGCACGGTGCCGCCGTGCGCCACGGCCTCGCGGAAGATGCCGAACGGCGACTCGGTGAAGTGGCTGCCGACGTCTTGAATCCGGAGGTCGAAGCGGACATCGGGCTTGTCCGAGCCGTAGACGGCCATGGCCTCGGCGTACGGCATGCGCCGGAACGGCCGCGGGATGGTGACGCCGATCTCCAGGAAGGCGGCCGCCAGCGCCCCCTCGACGACCTCGTAGACCATCTCCGGCCGCGCGAAGGCCATCTCGAGATCGACCTGCGTGAACTCGAGCTGGCGATCCGCCCTGAGCGCCTCGTCGCGGAAGCAGCGCGCAATCTGCACGTACTTGTCGAAGCCGGCGATCATCAGGATCTGCTTGAAGATCTGCGGCGACTGCGGCAGCGCGTAGAACTCGCCGGGGTGCACGCGGCTCGGCACGAGGAAGTCGCGCGCGCCTTCCGGTGTCGACTTGGTGAGGATCGGCGTCTCGATCTCGTAGAAGCCTTCGGCGTCGAAGTACTTCCGGAGCGCCATCGTGATGCGGTGACGCAGGGCGATGTTGTGCTGCAGGGGCGGACGGCGCAGGTCGAGGTAGCGGTAACGCAGCCGCGTCTCTTCCGACACGTTCTGGTCGTCGCTGATGAGGAACGGCGGCGTCTTCGCTTCGTTGAGCAGGCGGATGCCGGTCGCCCGCAGCTCGACGTCGCCGGTCGGCAGCTTGGCGTTGACGGTGTCGGCCGCGCGCTGGTCGACCACTCCCTCGATACCGACCACGAACTCGCTGCGCAGCCGCTTGGCGCGTTCGAGCAGGCCGGGGTCGTCCTGCACGATGACCTGCGTCACGCCGTGCCGGTCGCGGACGTCGAGGAAGATGATCGAGCCCAGATCGCGAATCTTCTGCACCCAGCCCAGGAGCACGGCGCGGGCACCGACGTCCGACACCCTGAGCTCGCCGCAGGTGTGCGTGCGGGCCAGAGATCCAAGTTGCTCAGCCACGTGAAGTCCTCATGCTCGTAACTATGTACTCGGCCGCCCGCTCGCGCGCCACGGCCTCCTGCGCGCCCGAGCCCAGCGACTTCACTGTCACCTGACCGCGACCACGCTCCTCCGCACCGGCGACCGCCACGAACGGGATGCCGCGGTCGGCGGCGTACTTGAACTGCTTGCCCAGCCGGTCCACGTCAGGATAAACCTCGACTGCCAGCGCCGTGCCATCGGCCCCGCGCCGCAGCTCGGCGGCCAGGCGCAGCGTCTCGGCGATGGCCGCCGGCTCGAAGTTGGCCACCAGCACCGCCGCCGGTGCGCGTTCCACCGCCGGCGGAAACATGCCCCGCTCGCCCATCACCACGAGGATGCGCTCCAGTCCGAGCGACAGGCCGCATGCCGGCACCTTCTGGCCGAGGAACATGCCGACCAGCTCGTCATAGCGTCCGCCGCCGCCGAGGCTGCCGGCCAGGTCGGCCACGGCGATCTCGAAGATGGCGCCGGTGTAGTAGCCGAGCCCGCGCGCCAGCGTCGCGTCGATGCGCACGTGCGCCTCCGACGACAGGCCGGTGACGAGCGCCAGCACCTCGCGCAGGTCCGCCACGGCGCGGGTCCCGCCCTCGTGCGCCCCGACGAAGGCCGCCACCGCGTCGAGGACCGACGCGTTGTCCGACGCCGGCAGTCCGAACAGCACGCCGACGAGCCGCGTGGCGGCCGTCTCGTCGACGCCGCGTGATGCCATCTCGGCGACGACGGCCTCGCGGCCGATCTTGTCGGCCTTGTCGAGGGCCACGAGTGCGGTGCCGTGCAGCTCGCCCGGCACTCCCGCGGTGTCGAGAATCGCCGCCAGCAACTGGCGGTGGTTGAGGCGGATGGTGAAGTCCGCGAAGCCCAGGCGGGCCAGGACGTCGGCGCCGGCCGACAGCAGCTCCGCCTCGACCGCCATCGACGTCGAGCCCGTGGCATCGACATCGCACTGATAGAACTCGCGGAACCGGCCCTTCTGGGGGCGATCGGCGCGCCACACCGGCTGCACCTGGTAGCGCTTGAAGTATCTGGGCAGGGCCGCCCGGTGCTCGGCGACGACGCGTGAGAGCGGCACCGTCAGGTCGTAGCGCAGGGCGAGGTCGGCGGCACCAGTGGCTGCCCCTTCTCCGCGCTTCAGGATCTTGAAGATGAGGCGGTCGCCCTCTTCGCCGTACTTGCCGGTCAGCGTCTCGATGTTCTCGACGGCCGGGGTTTCGAGCGGCTCGAAGCCGTAGCTCTCGAACACCTCCGCCACGACGCCGATGACGTAGTGGCGGCGACGGACATCGGCCGGCAGGAAATCGCGCATGCCGCGCGCGGGCTTGGTCGAGCCCGCCATCAGCGCGCCGCCTCGTTCATGTAGTCCAGCCGATAGGCGACGTAGTTGTCGGCGTACCAGCGGATCTCCGCGACTTCCTCGTCGGTCAGCGACCGCTTGACCCGCGCCGGCCGGCCCATGACCAGCGAGCGCGGCGGCACGCGCATCCCTTCGGTGAGCAGACTGCCCGCCGCGACGATGGAATCGGACCCGACCGACGACCCGTTGAGCAGCATGGCGCCCATGCCGACCAGCACGCGGTCTTCGATCGTGCAGCCGTGCAGGACGGCGGAGTGGCCGACGGTGACCTCGTCGCCGATGGTGGTCGGGTGGGCATCGCGCATCACGTGCACCATGGTCAGGTCCTGGATGTTCGACCGCCGGCCGATGCGGATGTGGTGCACGTCACCGCGGATGACGACGTTCATCCACACCGACGACTCGGCGCCGATGTGCACATCGCCGATGACCTGCGCCGACTGGTCGACGAACGCCGTGGCGTCCACTGTCGGCACCGTGCCCTTGTAGCTCCGTAACATGGTTGTCCTGGCCGCTGGCCCGTGGCCCCTGGCTGCTAGATTTTCGGCAGCGTCACGCCGCGCTGCTGCTGGTACTTGCCCGCCTTGTCCTTGTAGGACACCTCGCAGGCCTCGTCGCTCTGGAAGAACAGCACCTGCGCGATTCCTTCGTTGGCGTAGATCTTGGCCGGCAACGGCGTCGTGTTCGAGATCTCGATCGTGACGTGGCCTTCCCATTCCGGCTCGAAGGGCGTGACGTTCACGATGATCCCGCAGCGCGCGTAGGTGCTCTTCCCGAGGCACACCGTCAGCACGTCGCGCGGGATGCGGAAGTACTCGATCGTGCGTGCCAGCGCGAACGAGTTCGGCGGCACGATGCAGGTGTCGGCCTGGATGTCGACGAACGATTTCGGATCGAAGTTCTTCGGATCGACGACCGTGTTGTAGACGTTGGTGAAGACCTTGAACTCGTCGGCCACGCGCGTGTCGTAGCCGTACGACGACAGACCGAATGAGACGACGCCGGCGCGGACCTGGCGATCCTCGAACGGATCGATCATCCCGTGTTCCATCGCCATCTTGCGAATCCAGCGGTCGCTCTTGATCGCCATCGATGTCCTCGGCCTCACTCCGCCCAGCGACGGAACAGCCAGCTGACGAGCATGAAAACCAGGCTCACGACGATCGATGTCGTGAGCGGCAGGTAGAGCCGGAACCCGTCGCGCTCGATGGCGAGGTCGCCCGGCAGACGGCCCAGTGGCACGCCGAGCCACACGAGCACGCCCACCGCGGCGATCACCGCCCCGAGCAGGACGAGCAGCGGCCCCACGGGACGCTAGCGCAGCTCCAGGCCGCGGAAGAAATACGCCAGCTCGAAGGCGGCGGTGTCCGCGGCATCCGACCCGTGGGTGGCGTTGTTGTCGATGGAGGCGCCGAACTCCTTGCGGAGGGTGCCGGCGTCGGCCTTGGCCGGGTCGGTCGCGCCCATCAGATCGCGCCACTTCTTGATCGCGTCAGGCGCCTCGAGGCACAGGACCAGGCACGGGCCCGACGACATGAAGTCGGTGAGCGCGGCGAAGAACGGACGCGCCTGATGCACGTGGTAGAAGCCTTCGGCTTCGGCCTTCGACATGTGAATCATCCGCGCGGCTTTGACGGCAAAACCTTCGGACTCGACCCGCGCCAGGATCTTCCCCATCGATCCGGCACGCACTGCATCTGGTTTGATGATGGCAAATGTACGCTGCATATCCTGCTGATTATACCTGTGCGGCCTCGCCGGCCGCGCCGATCGCCCGCGGGAAGCAGCCGAGGAGGCGCAGGAACTGGGTCGCACCTGTCAGCCGGGCCAGGGCGGCCTGCAACCGCGGCTCGGCGACGTGGCCCTCGACGTCGACGTAGAAGACGTACTCCCAGGCGATGCCCGGACGGGGACGGGATTCGAGCTTGGTCAGGCTGATGCCCTCGTCCGCCAGGACGTTCAGGCAGCGCACGAGGGCGCCGCGCTCGTGCCGGGTGCCGAAGACGAGCGCCACCTTGGCGTCGACCTTCGGGTCGCAGTCCACGGGGGCGGCCGCCACCACGACGAAGCGGGTCAGGTTGACCGCCTGATTGGCGATGTTGCGGGCCAGCACGACCAGGCCGTAGCGATCGCCGGCTTCGGCGCTGGCGATGGCGGCCTCGGCCGGGTCGTTGTTCTCGGCGACGCGGCGGGCGGCCAGGGCGGTGTTGGAGAAGGCCGAGGTCTCGACCGCCGGCCGCTCCGCCAGGAACTCGCCGCACTGGGCCAGCGCCTGTGGATGTGAGAGCACCTTCGTCACGCCGGCCAGCGTGGCGCCGGGCGGCCCCAGCAGGCAGTGCTTCACCTCGATGACTTCCTCGCCGACGATCGACAGGCTCAGCTGGAACAGCAGGTCGTAGACTTCGTGCACCGAGCCGGCGGTGCTGTTCTCGATCGGCAGGACGGCCCGCTGCGCGTCGCCGCGCTGCACGGCTTCGAGCGTCTCCCGGAACGACCGGTAGGGCTTGTAGGTGACGACGCGGCGCTCGACGCCGAAGTGGCGGATGGCCGCCTCGTGCCCGTAGGCGCCCTCGGTGCCCTGGAAGGCGACGGCCAGGGGCGGCGTGGTGTCGTCGTCGCTTCCTTCCTTCAGCCAGTCGCGCTGCCGGCGGATGGCGTCATCGATGATCTCGCGGTAGAGCCGCCGCACGAGCGACGGGTCGAGTCCCAGCCGCTCGCCGTAGGCGGCCCGATGCGCGAGGAGCGCGGCTTCGCGGGCCTCGTCGCGCAGGGGCTGGGCCGCTTCGGCCTTGGCCGCGGTGATGTCGCGCATCAGCCGGGCGCGCTCACCGAGCGCGTTGAGCAGCACCTTGTCGATGTCGTCGACGGCCTGACGCAGGTTGGATAGCGGTGGCGGAGTCATCGCACACTCTCCCCGGAACGAAAAACGCCGCCCGAACCATCAGGCTCGGGCGGCGGTGTGGGTCGGTCGACGGATGGCCGTCGGCGCGCTACACGGCCTCCCCGCCGGCGGTAAAGCCGGCGGGCGTAAACGAGAACGTGAAGGCATCGGGCCGCATGGTTGCTATTTCAGGATCGAGACGAGGGATTGTGCCATATCCGCCGGGCTCTTCACCACGGTGACCCCGGCGGCCGTGAGCGCGCTCATCTTCTCGGCCGCCGTGCCCTGTCCGCCGGCGATGATGGCACCGGCGTGGCCCATCCGCCGCCCCGGCGGCGCGGTCTGCCCGGCGATGAAGGCCACGATCGGCTTCTTGAAGTGGTCCTTGATCCACGCCGCGGCCTCTTCCTCCGCGGTGCCACCAATCTCCCCGATCATGATGACCGCGTCGGTCTCGGCATCCTGCTGGAAGAGCTCGAGGGCGTCGATGTGGGTGGTGCCGATGAGCGGATCGCCACCGATGCCGATGCACGTCGACTGGCCGAGGCCGACGCGGGTCAGCTGGTCGATCGCTTCGTAGGTCAGGGTGCCGCTCTTCGAGACGATGCCGATGCGCCCTTCCTTGCAGATGTTGGCCGGGATGATCCCGGCTTTCCCCTTGCCGGGCGAGATGATGCCCGGACAATTGGGACCGATCAGCCTGGTGCCTGGACAGGTCTGCAGGAAGGTCATGGCCCGCAGCATGTCGACGACCGGGATGCCTTCCGTGATGCACACGACCAGCGCGATCCCGGCCGCGCCGGCTTCCATGATCGCGTCGGCCGCAAACGGCGGCGGCACGAAGATGACCGAGGCGTTCGCCCCGGTCTTCTTCACGGCGTCCTGCACGGTGTTGAACACCGGCCAGCCTTCGTGCGTCGTGCCGCCCTTGCCGGGCGTGACGCCGCCGACCACGTTCGTGTGGTACGCCGCCGCGGCCTTCGCGTGAAACGTGCCTTCGCGTCCGGTCAGTCCCTGAACGATCAGTCGGGTCTTCGAATCGAGGAGTACAGCCATCGTCGTTTTTCGCTCCCAGCGGCCAGCCGCTAGCTGCCAGCCGCCAGCTCGACGACCTGCACGGCCGCCTCGCCCATCGTGTCCGCGGTCGTGAAGTTCAGCCCGCTCTCGGCGAGCATGCGCTTCCCCTCATCGACGTTCGTGCCCTTCATGCGGATCACGATCGGCACCGGCACACCCAGTTCCTTGACGGCGGCGATGACCCCCGCGGCGAGCACGTCGCAGCGCAGGATCCCGCCGAAGATGTTGATGAGCACCGCCTTCACGTTGGTATCCGACATCAGGATCTTGAAGGCGTTGCGGATCTGCTCGGCGTTGGCGCCGCCGCCGACGTCGAGGAAGTTGGCCGGTTGCCCGCCCGACAGCTTGATGATGTCCATGGTCGCCATGGCCAGGCCGGCGCCGTTCACCATGCAGCCGATGTTGCCCTCGAGCCGGATGTAGTTCAGCGCGAACTTCGAGGCCTCGACTTCGAGCGGGTCTTCCTCGCTCAGATCGCGCAGGTCGCGGAAGTCCGCGTGGCGATACAGGGCGTTGTCGTCGATGGTCATCTTGGCGTCGAGCGCGAGCAGGTCGCCGCTCTCGGTCACGACGAGCGGGTTGATCTCGAGCAGCGACGCGTCGGTGGCCATGAAGGCCTGGTAGAAGGCCAGCATGATCCGGGTGGCCTTCTTGACGGCCTCCCCTTCGAGTCCGATGGCAAAGGCCAGTTGCTGCGCCTGGAAGGACGCCAGGCCGATGCCCGGTTCGACGAACACCTTGTGAATCCGCTCGGGCGTCTTGGCGGCCACCTCTTCGATGTCCATGCCGCCGTCGGCGCTGGCCATGAAGACGGGCTTCTGCGTCGAGCGGTCGACCAGCACCCCGACGTAGAGCTCGCGCGCGATGGCCAGCCCCTCCTCGACCAGCACCCGTCCCACACGCTGGCCGGCGGGGCCGGTCTGGTGCGTGACCAGCTGCATGCCGAGGATGGCCTTGGCGTTGGCTTCGACCGCGTCGAGGCCCTTGGAGACCTTGACGCCGCCGCCCTTGCCGCGGCCGCCGGCATGGATCTGCGCCTTGACGACCGCCACCGGTCCGCCGAGCCGCTTGGCGATCTCGACCGCGTCCTGTGGCGTGAGGGCAACTTCCCCGCGAGGCACGGGGACGCCGTACTTGGCCAGAATGGCTTTGGCTTGATACTCGTGAATCTTCACCGCGCCCTCAGACCTTGATCACGTCGACGAGCTCCTTCACGGCGCCCGCAGACTTGTGAAGAGCGGCCTTCTCGGCCTCGGTCAACGTGATCTGGATGATCTCCTCGACGCCGCCGGCGCCGAGCTTGACCGGCACGCCGACGAAGAGGTCGTTGATGCCGTATTCGCCCTGCAGGAACACCGAGCACGGCATGATCTTCTTCTGGTCGTTCAGGATGGCGGCGACCATGGCCGCCGCCGACTCGCCCGGCGCGTACCAGGCACTGGTGCCAACCAGCTTGGTGATCTCGGCGCCGCCGTTGGCGGTGCGGGCGCAGATGGCATCGAGGCGCTCCTGCGACAGCGTGCCCATGGCGACCAGTTCGGTCAGCGGAATGCCGGCGACGGTCGACAGGCGCGGCAGCGGCACCATGGTGTCGCCATGGCCGCCGAGCACGAAGCACGTCACGTCCGAGACCGAGACGCCGAGTTCCATCGCGACGAACGTGCGCATGCGCGCCGAGTCGAGCACGCCGGCCATGCCGATCACGCGCTGGCGCGGGAAGCCGCTCAGGCGGTAGACGGCCTGCGACATCGCGTCGAGGGGATTGGCGACCGGGACGATGATGGTGTCGGGCGAATGCTTGACGATCTGCGCGGTGACGTCCTGCATGATCTTGTAGTTCACCGCCAGCAGGTCATCGCGGCTCATGCCCGGCTTGCGAGGCACGCCGGACGTGATGACCACCACGTCGGAGCCGGCGCTCGCGGCGAAGCCCTCCTCGTTGGCGCCGTAGCCGACCACCTTGGCCGAGGAGCCGGCCACCGGGCACGACTGATAGATGTCGAGCGCGATGCCCGCCGCCTTGGTGTCGGCGATGTCGATGATGACGACGTCCGCCAGTTCCTTGTGCGCGACGGCGCGCGCCACGGTCGCACCCACATTGCCGGCGCCGCCGACCACGGTCACTTTTCGATTCATTACTACGCTCCTGCACTCGACGAATCCGCCGCGACACCTGCGATTAGGTCAGGCCCCCGCCGCACTCGATACGAACGTTCAACACCTTCTGTGGAAAACCTTGTGGAAAAGGCGCCGTCGGCCGGCCCTCTTCCCGCTCGAAGTCGAACAAAACACCACTTTGCACCACGTGTGGTGCGCGGCGTTTCGGCCGACCTGCTCCGCCATGCCCACGCGCTCCACGCGCTCGACGCGTCCATGCGCACGCCCGGCGCGGCGCACAAGCGTGACATTATATCGTGGGCTTTCGCAGCAACGCCCTCTCCCCAGACATTCGGCATGCACATTCTGATTCCAGACGACTTGCGGCCGTCCGCAGTCGCCCTGTTCACCGAGGCCGGCTGGAAGACGGATGCGCGGGCGGGGCGACCGCGCCAGCAGCTGCTGGCCGACGTGGCCGCGGCCGACGCGCTCATCGTGCGCTCGGCGACCATGGTCGATGCCGAGCTCATCGCGGCGGCGCCCCGGCTTCGGGTGATTGCCCGCGCCGGCGTCGGCGTCGACAACGTCGATGTCGCCGCGGCCGGGCGACGCGGCATCGTCGTGATGAACGCGCCCGAGGCCACGACGACCAGCGTGGCCGAACTCACGCTCGCCGGCCTGTTGAACCTGGCGCGTCATGTGTGCGCCGCCGACCGTTCGATGAAGGCCGGCGCCTGGGAGAAGAAGGCATTCTCCGGGACCGAGCTGGCCGGCAAGACCCTCGGGGTCGTCGGCTACGGGCGCATCGGGCGCCGCGTCGCCCTCCTGGCCACGGCGTTCGGCATGCGCGTCCTGGCACACGATGCCGCGCCGGCCGGGCCGGCCGGCGGCGTGCAGTTCGCCCCGCTCGATGTGGTGTGCGCGGAGGCGGACTATATCTCCCTGCACGTGCCGGTCAACGCAGCGACCCGGCGGCTGTTCGATCGGGCGCGGCTGGCGCGCTGCAAGCCGGGTGTCCGCCTCGTCAACACCGCGCGTGGCGAGCTCATCGACGAGGCGGCGCTGCTCGAAGCCCTCGACTCCGGACAGGTCGGCGGCGCCGCGCTCGACGTGTTCGCGACCGAGCCGCCGGTCGACCTGGTCGCTGACGCGGCATCCGGCGGTCGTGGCGACGCCGCATGTCGCGGCCTCGACCATCGAGGCGCAGGAACGGGTCGGCATCGAAGCCGCGTCGGCCGTCCGCGACTTCCTGCGGACCGGCGTGGCACGCAACGTCGTCACGCCAGCGGCGGGCTGAGGGTCAGGGCAGGCGGAGGGCCAGGCGCTCGCCGTCGGCACGGCTGCAGGACGACGCCGGTGGCGTCGATCTCGACGACCAGCGAGCCATCGGGCAGCCGGTCGTCCAGCCCGAGCAGCCACACGTCGCCGCCGCCGCTGACGACGGCCGTCAGGTGGCCGTCGGCTTCGACGGCGATTCCGAAGACGCGCCACGACGGCGTCGCTGGCTCCGGCGCGGCCGGTGTCAGCACCTCGGCCTCCGGCGCGGCCGCGACGTCGACGCGCTCCCCTCGCCCGCTCTCGCACCAACGCGTCCTCGCGCCGGGAGGAGAAGGTGAACGGGTTTCTCGCGTTCAGCGGCGTGGTGACCGGCGCCGTGACCGCCTCGAGGGCGATCCGCGGCAGCGGCACGTCGGGCCGCGCGGTGACCGTCCGCGGCGGACCAGCCTGCGTGGCGGCCGTCGGCGGACTCACCCACGAGGCCGCGAACCAGCCGGCGAGGAAGCCGACGGCCACGAGCGTGCCAGCGAGCCGATGAGTGTCCGTGCGCATCGGCCTGAAGCATAGTCCCGGTCGCGCCGCGCCGGCCGCCTCAATCGACTGTGCCAGCGTGTGCACTGTGGTATTATTCGCCGTGCCCGCTGTTCCAGGCAGACTGCCGGCCGGACTGACGGAATCTTCGGTCGTCGCGATCGTCCCGGCGCGCTACCACTCCTCCCGCCTTCCCGGAAAACCTCTCGCTGACATCGACGGCCGCCCCATGGTCGAGCACGTCTACCGCCGCGCGGCGCGGGCCGCGGTGGATGCCGTGATCGTGGCCACCGACGACCAGCGGATCGTCGACGCGGTGGAGGGCTTCGGCGGCATCGCGTGGTTGACGCGTGCCGATCACCCCACCGGCACCGATCGGCTGGCCGAGATTGCCGCCCTGCTGCCCTGCGAGGTCGTCATCAACGTCCAGGGCGACGAGCCCTTCATCGACCCGGCCGCGATCGACGTGCTGGCCGAGCCGCTCGTGCGCGACCGCGACGTCGAGATGACCACCTTGTGCCGGCCGCTCCTGCCCGGCGAAGACGTGACGTCGCCGCATCTCGTCAAGGTGGTCCGCGATCGTCGCGGCCGCGCGCTCTACTTCTCCCGCGCCGCCGATTCCCTATCGCCGCACCGCCGACGGCGCCGAGCCGGCCGTGCACGTCGGCGTCTACGGCTACCGGCGCTCGACCCTGCTGACCCTGGCTTCGTTGCCGCCCACGCCGCTCGAGCGCAGTCGAGTCGCTGGAGCAGCTGCGCGCGCTCGAACATGGCATTTCCATTCGTGTCATCGACAGCGCCTACGTGTCGCTGTCGGTGGACACGCCGGCCGATCTCGCCCACGCCCGGCGCAAGGTGTCCGATCAATGAGCACATCACCCCGACCCACCAAGTACATCTTCGTCACCGGCGGCGTGGTCTCGTCGCTCGGCAAGGGCCTGGCGGCCGCTTCGATCGGCGCGCTGCTCGAGGGCCACGGCTACAAGGTGGCCCTGCTGAAGTTCGACCCCTACATCAACGTCGATCCGGGCACCATGAGCCCGTATCAGCACGGTGAGGTCTTCGTCACCGACGATGGCGCCGAGACCGACCTCGACCTCGGGCACTACGAGCGGTTCACCGACACGACGACCACCCGCAACAGCAACTGGACCACCGGCAAGATCTACATGTCGGTCATCCAGAAGGAGCGGCGCGGCGACTACCTCGGGCGCACGGTGCAGGTGATTCCGCACATCACCAACGAGATCAAGGACAACATCCGCGCCGTCGGCCAGGACGTCGACGTCGCGCTCATCGAGATCGGCGGCACCGTCGGCGACATCGAGAGCCTGCCCTTCCTCGAGGCGATCCGCCAGTTCCGCCAGGACGCCGGCCGCGAACACACGCTCTACATCCACCTGACGCTGGTGCCGTGGATCGGGTCGGCCGGCGAGCTCAAGACCAAGCCGACCCAGCACAGCGTCCGCGACCTGCGCTCGATCGGCATCCAGCCGGACATCCTGCTGTGCCGGACCGATCGCGTCCTCGATCGCGACATCAAGCAGAAGATCGCGCTCTTCTGCGACGTCGATCAGGAAGCCGTCATCACCGCGCGCGACGTCGAGACCATCTACGAAGTGCCGCTGGCGCTGCGTGAAGAAGGCATCGACCGCGTCGTGCTGCAGCGGCTCGGCCTGCCGGCCACGGACGGCGACGTCCGTGCCTGGGAGCAGCTGGTCAGCAACATCAAGCACCCGAACGACGAGCTCACGATTCACGTCGTCGGCAAGTACACCGGCTACGAGGACTCCTACAAGAGCCTCAACGAAGCCCTCTACCACGGCGGCTTCGCCCATCGCCTGCGCATCAACATCCAGTGGGTGGAAGCCGAAGCGCTCGAGCAGGAGGGCGGCACACGGCTGCTCGAGGGCGCCGCCGGCATTCTCGTCCCGGGCGGCTTCGGCACCCGCGGCACGCGCGGCATGATGAAGGCGGCGGAGTTCGCCCGCACCCACAACGTGCCCTACTTCGGGATCTGCTACGGCTTCCAGTGGGCCACCGTCGAGTTCGCCAGGAACGTGTGCGGGCTCGAGGGCGCCGACTCGACCGAGTTCGACGAGTCGGCCCCGCACAAGGTCATCTACAAGCTGCGCGACCTGCTCGGCGTCGACGACCTCGGCGGCACCATGCGGCTCGGTCGCTACGCCTGCCAGCTGGCGCCCGGCTCGCTGGCCCGTCGCGTCTACGACACCGACGTCGTCTGGGAGCGTCACCGGCACCGCTTCGAGTTCAACACCCTCTACGAACCGGCGCTTGCGTGAGCACGGGATGCTGATCTCGGGCCGCTCGCCCGACGGCAAGTTCGTCGAGATCGCGGAGCTGCCCGGCCATCCCTGGTTCCTCGGCGTGCAGTTCCATCCCGAGTTCCTGTCGCGGCCGCTGCGGCCGCATCCCGCTGTTCGCCAGCTTCGTCGAGGCGTCGTACCGCCACCGGCAGGCGGCACGCGCGGTCGGTGAACCAGGCGAGCGCCATTGCCTGACATGGTCCGCGTCCGGGAGGTGTCCGCCGGCACCGTCACCTTCGGCACCGGGATCACCCCTGGCGTTCATCCTCGGGCCGTGCGTCATCGAAAGCGACGCGCACGTCCTCGATATGGCGATCGAGATCGCCGCTGTCGCCCGGCGCGTCGGCGTGCCGCTCGTCTTCAAGGCCTCGTTCGACAAGGCCAACCGCACCTCGATCGACGTCGTTCCGCGGCCCCGGCCTGGTGGGCGGGCTGGCGGCCCTGGCCGCCGTCAAGGCCCGCACCGGCCTGCCGATCCTGACCGACATCCACGAGGCGTCGCAGGCGGCGCCGGTGGCCGAGGTGGTCGACGTCCTGCAGATCCCGGCGTTCCTGTCGCGGCAGACCGACCTGCTGGTGGCCGCCGCCAGGACCGGACGCACCGTCAACGTCAAGAAGGCGCAGTTCCTCGCCCCGCGCGACATGCGGCACGTGGTGGCGAAGCTGGTCGACAGCGGCGCTGCCGGCGTGCTCCTCACCGAGCGCGGCACGTCGTTCGGCTACAACAACCTGGTCGTCGACATGCGCGGTCTGCCGATGATGCGTGAGCTCGGCCACCCGGTGGTCTTCGACGTCACCCACAGCCTGCAGCTCCCCGGCGCCGGCGACGGCGTGACCACCGGCCTGGCGCGAGTACATCGCGCCGCTGGCCCGGGCCGGCGTGGCCGCCGGCGTCGACGGCGTCTTCATGGAAGTACACGACGACCCCCAGCGCGCCCGCAGCGACGCGGCCAACGCCCTGCCCGCTGACCGAGCTCGAGGGGCTGCTGCGTCAGCTCGTCGCCGTCGACGCCGCCGTGAAGATCGCATGGCTGATCTCGCCCTGGCCCGCAAGGTCCTCAACACCGAGGCCGCCGCGGTGCGCGCCCTCGCCGACCGCCTCGACCAGCGGTTCATCGACGCCGTGGCTCTCGTCCGTGACGTGTCGCGGCCGCATCATCCTGACCGGCATGGGCAAGTCGGGCATCGTGTGCCGGAAGATTGCGGCGACGTTGTCGAGTACCGGCTCGCCCGCCTACTTCGTGCACCCCGCCGAGGCGGTGCACGGCGATCTCGGCATGATCCAGCCGAGCGACGTCGTCATCGCCCTGTCGCACAGCGGCGAAACCGAAGAGCTGACCCGGCTGCTCGAGACACTGAAGCGGCTCGGCGCCACGCTCATCGTCATGACCGGCAATCCCGACTCGACGCTCGCCCGCGCGGCCACCGTCGTGCTCGACTGCAGCGTGTCGGAAGAAGCCTGCCCGATGAACCTGGTGCCGACGGCGAGCACGACCGCGGCGCTGGCGCTCGGCGACGCACTGGCCATGACGGTGCTGGTCGAGAAGGGCTTCAGCCCCGACAACTTCGCCGATCTGCACCCGCGCGGCAGCCTGTTCCGCCGCGCCCGGCGTGTCGACGGCATCATGCGCAGCGGCGCCGCGATGCCGTCGGTGGCGCCGGCCACCCCGATGCGCGACGTCATTGCCGAGATCACGCGCGGCCAGATGGGCATCACCTGCGTGACGGCGTCGGACGGCACGCTGGCCGGTGTCGTCACCGACGGCGACGTCCGGCGCGCGCTCGCTGCCGACACCGACGTGCTGGCGCTGCGCGCCGCCGACACGATGAGCGCCACGCCGGTCACCGTCGCGCCCGAGATCCTGGCCGCCGAAGCGCTGCATCTCCTCGAGGAACGCCGCATCACGGCGCTCGTCGTCGTCGACGACCGCCACCGCGTGCTGGGGATCGTGCACCTGCACGACCTGTGGCGCACCGGTCTGGTATAGGATTCCGGGTCGTGCTGTTCGAGTATCTCCCCTTCATCTCGGTCCTGCTCGCGCTGCTGGCCGGCGTGGCCATCGGCAAGGCCTGGGAACGCTACAAGCTGCGTGATGGCCGCTGGATCGACCGGCGCAAGGCCCGCGACTCCCACCACTACGTGCTCGGCCTGAACTACCTGGTGGCCAACCAGATCGACCTGGCGATCGAAGAACTGAGCCAGGCGGCGCGGGTCGACGCCGACGCCCTCGAGATCCACCTCATCCTCGGCAATGTCTACCGCGAGCGCGGGCAGGTCACGCGGGCGATCCAGGTGCACCAGTCGCTCCTGCAGCGCCAGAACCTGACCCGCCTCGAGCATGCCTACGTGATGCTGTGCCTCGGCCTCGACTACAAGCGCGGGGGCTTCGTCGATCGTGCCGTCGAGGCGTTCAAGGAAGCGCGGCGCCTCGATCCGGCGAACGCCTATGCCCTGCTGCATCTCGAGAAGGTGCACGAGGAGCAGCGCCAGTGGGAGGAGGCCGCCAAGGTGCGGCAGGAACTGCTCGCCGATGGCGGGTCCGGAGTCACCGGCACGGAGTCAGACCATCCTGGCGTTCCTCGAGAACGAGCGCGGCCTGGCCGCCCTCAGGGCGGGCGATCTCGCGACCGCCCGGACCAGGTTCGCCGCCGCCCTCGATCTCGACGAGACCGTCACGCCGGCGTCGGTGAACCTCGGCGACGTGCTGGCGCGATCGGGCCAGCCGGCGGAGGCGGTCAAGCTGTGGGAGGGGGTCGTGGACGGGGCCCCCGATCGCTCACACCTGGTGCTCGACCGTCTGCGCGATGCCTACCGCGACTCCGCGCAGCCGGGGCGCTTCCTGGATCTGTGCCGGCGGGTGGCGGCGGCTCACCCCCACAACTGGCGGGCCCGCCTGGCACTCGGCCATGCGCTCGCCGACGCCGGGCAGCGGCCGGCGGCGCTCGAGCAGTTCCTCGAGGCGCTCAGCCACAACCCGCACGGGCTCACCGTGCACGAAGCGATCTGGGATCTCCTGCTGACGACGGGCCTCGAACGCACGTCGGTCGAGCGCTACGTCACGCACGCCCGGGCCGCCGTCTTCTACCTCGATCCGCATGTCTGCCTGCGCTGTCACTACCGCAGCACGGAACTCCTGTGGCAGTGTCCGCATTGCCACGAGTGGAACACCTTCGTGGAGGAACGGATCGCGCCGGTCACGAAGGATGGCAACGATCTCTGAGCCAGGCCGCCAGGCGCGCTGACTGGCGCCGCGTGGAGGCCATGTCGCCGTCGGTCATGACGACGGCATCCGCCAGCCGCACCTTGTCGGCAATCGGCCACTGCGCCGCCAGCCGGCGGTCGGCGTCAGCGCGGGTCAGGCCGTCGCGCGCCATCAGGCGTTCCCGCTGCGTGTCGGCGGGACAGGCCACCACCACCACTGCATCGAAGGTCACGGCCCATCCCGTCTCGTAGGCGAGCGGAATCTCGGCCACGGCGGCGAGCCCACGCGGCAGCCCCGCGAAGAACGCGTCGATGACGGCGCGAATGCGTGGATGCAGCAGCCGCTCGAGGTCGGCCCGTGCGCCCGGATCGGCGAAGACGAGTTGCGCCAGCGCGGCCCGGTCGAGCGAGCCGTCGGTCCGCCGCAGGCCGGCGCCGAAGCGCGCGACGACTGCGTCCAGGCCCTCGCTGCCGGCCGCCACCACCTCTCGCGCCACGACGTCGGCATCGATGGTGGCCACGCCAGCGTCGGCCAGCGCCCGCCCGACGACGCTCTTCCCTGTCGCGATGCCGCCGGTCAGCGCGACACGCACGGCCTGCTCAGACGCCGGCGCCGAGGCCGGCGCGCGCCTCGGCGGCGGTGACCGTATTGGCCAGGAGCATGGCGATCGTCAACGGCCCGACGCCGCCGGGTACCGGCGTCACCGCCCCGGCCACGTCCCACACGTCCGGGTGCACGTCGCCGACGACCAGACTGCCGGTCTTCTCGAATCTCGCCCGGCGAGGGTGCCCGGCCGGATACCACGCGTTGACCAGCGCGGCGTCCTCGACCCGGTTGATGCCGACATCGATGACCGTGGCGCCCGGCTTGACGTAGGCCGGCGTCACATAGGCGGGACGGCCGACCGCCGCCACCAGGATGTCGGCCTCGCTCGCCAGCCGGGCGACGTCCGGCGTGCGCGAGTGGCAGATCGTCACGGTGGCGTCGGCGTGCAGCAGCAGCAGCGCCATCGGCTTGCCGACGATGTCGCTGCGTCCGATGACGACGGCCCGCTGGCCGGCCAGCGCGATGCCCTGGCGGGCCAGCAGCTGCATGACACCCGAGGGCGTGCAGGCCACGAGCTGCGCCCGCTTCTGCACGAGCAGTCCGACGTTCACGGCGTGGAAGCCGTCGACGTCCTTGGCCGGGGCGACCGCGTCGAAGACCCGCTGCTCGGCCTCGCGTCCCATGCTCGCGGGCAGCGGCGACTGCACCAGGATGCCGTCGATCGCCTCGTCGGCGTTCAGTCGCGACACCACGGCGAGTGCGTCGTCCAGTCCGGCGTCGGCCGGCAGGCGGAACAACTCGGCGCGGCATCCCGCCTCGGCGGCGGTGCGCAGCTTGTTGTTGACGTAGATCTGCGAGGCCGGGTCATCGCCGGCGAGCACGATGCCGAGGCCGGGCGGCCGGCCGCAGGCGGCCGTGAAGCGGGCGATCCGGTTCGCCAGTGCCGCCCGGATGGCCTGCGCGGTCGCCACGCCGTCGAGTGAGCGCGCGCTCATGCCCGCCCCCCCGTCGCGGCCGCCGGGCGGACGACGGCGTCGCGCTGACGCCGCTTGTCGCTACTGCCTGCCAGCACCAACTGGCCGCCGGCATGCAGCCGGGATTCCGGTGACGGGTTGAACTCCATGTGTCCTTGTGCGCGGCGGATGGCCACGACGATGGTGCCGAAGCGTTGACGCCGCTCGGTCTGCCGGCTCGAGAGGCCGATCAGGTACCGCCTCAGTTCGTCCGGTCGGCGCCACTCGCCTTGCGCATGCCGTAGCCGGCCGCGAGCACGACCAGCGCCACCGTCAGCCAGCGCAGCGCGAAGGCGTCGGCTTCCTCCGCCGTCACACCGATCTCGTGCCACTTGGCGATGGTCTCGGTCGTGATGCCGAACTCGGTCATGTAGGCGAGCAGCGTGACACAGGCGAAGTTGAAGACGGCCAGGGCGCCGGCGACGAAGACGAAGTTGGCCAGGCCCTGGAACGAGGTGCGCCGTGTAGCCTCCGCCTGGTCCACGAGCGGGCTGTGGGTGCGGCCGTAGAACCAGTAGATGAGCATGCCGAGGTCGAGCCAGACGAGGAATCGCACCCAGGTGAGGATGGGCAGGTTCAGCATCAGATAGGCACAGAACACGATGCCGAGCACCGGGAACACCGGGCCGAACGGCACCCGGAACGGCCGCGGGAGCTCCGGCCGTTTGACCCGCAGTATCAGGACCGCGCCGCACACGATACCGAAGGCGAACAGCGTGCCGATCGAGGTCATCTCTCCGACCGTCTGAATCTGCGTCAGGCCGGCCACGATCGCCACGACCACACAGGTGATGATGGTCGTGATGTAGGGGGTGCCGAACTTCGGGTGCACCTTGCTCACGGCCTGCGGCAGCAGCCCGTCACGGCTCATGGCGAAGAAGATCCGCGGCTGGCTCATGAGCATCACGAGCAGCACCGAGGTGATGCCGGCCACGGCGCCCGCCGAGACGAGGTAGGCGGCCCAGTCCTGTCCGATCAGGCTCAGCGCGAACGCGACCGGGGCGTTGAGGAACTCCGGGTCGCTCTTGTAGTCGACGACCGGCACGATGCCGGTGAGGATGGCGGCCACCGCCAGATACAGCACCGTGCAGACGATGAGCGAGGCGATGATCCCGATCGGCAGGTCGCGCTGCGGGTTCTTGGCTTCCTCGGCGGTCGTCGAGACGGCGTCGAAGCCGATGTAGGCGAAGAAGACGACGCCGGCCGCACCCATCACGCCCGCCCAGCCATAGGGAATGAACGGATCCCAGTTGTCGGGCTTGACGTAGACGGCACCGGCGCCGATGAAGAAGAGGACCGCGGCCAGCTTGACGCCGACCATGATGGCGTTGAACCGCGCGCTTTCGCTGATGCCGACGACCAGCAGGTACATGATGGCGAGCACGATGAGCACCGCCGGGAGGTTGATGATGGCGCCCGGCGACGAGGCACTCGGCGCCGCCGCCATCCACACCGGCAGCGTGATGCCGGCACCCGACAGCAGCTTCTGCATGTAGCCGCTCCAGCCGATGGCGACGGTCATCGAGCCGACGGCGTACTCGAGGATGAGATCCCAGCCGATGATCCACGCGAACAGCTCGCCCAGCGTGGCGTAGGCGTAGGTGTAGGCGCTGCCGGCGATCGGGATCATCGACGCGAACTCGGCGTAGCAGAGCGCGGCGAAGCCGCACGCAAGGCCGGCAACGAGATACGAGACCATGATGCCCGGGCCGGCCTGGTTGGCGGCGGCGGTGCCCGTCAGGACGAAGATGCCGGTGCCGATGATGGCGCCGATGCCGAGCAGCGTCAGATCCCAGGCCGTCAGGCTGCGTCGCAGTGCCTTGTTGCCGTGCTCGACGTCACCGACGAGTTGCTCGATCGACTTCGTCTTGAGCAGATTCGAATCCATTCCGCCTCCATGTGAGCGCCGGGGCCCGGCGGCGACGCCAGATCGGGCCCAAAGCCGGGGAAATTATACAGGGTCGGCTCGCAGCGCCGAGAGAAACTGACGGGCACGCGCTTCGGGTTCGCTGTCACCACACAGCAGATCGGCGATGACCGCCACGGCACTCGCGCCGGCGTCGGTGACCGAACGGGCGGTGTCGAGCGTGATGCCGCCGATGGCCACGAGCGGCAACCCTCGTTCCGCGGCAAGGGTGGCGGCGGCGCGGATGCCCGCGAGACCGACCACCGGATCGGGGTTGGCCTTGGTGGCCGTCGGGAACACCGGCCCGTAGGCGACGTAGGTCACGGGCTCGGCCAGCGCCACCCGCAGTTGCGCCGGCGTGTGCGTCGAACGGCCGATCACGGCGGCGGGTCCGAGCAGCTGGCGCGCCGCTGCCACGGGCAGGTCGTCCTGTCCGAGATGCACGCCGAGGCCAGCCGTGCGCGCCACGTCCACCCGATCGTTCACGAGCAGGGCGGCACCGGCGGCGACGGCGGCGGGCGCCACCCGTGACAGCAGGGCGAGATAGGCATCGGCACCGAGGGTCTTGGCGCGGATCTGCAGGTGGCTGACTCCGGCGCGCAGGAACGCCGTGGCGAGCTCCGCGGGTTCACGGCCGGCGGCCGCGCACGCGTCGACATCCACGATCGCGTAGAGCGGCGACATGCCGTCGTGACTAGGCAGACTCCGCCAGGCGGGACGGCCTGGCCGGCGGCATGAAGCGTTCCATGAAGTGCGTGCTCATCCGGCCCGCCACGAAGTCCGGATCGTTCAGGATTTTCAGATGCAGCGGGATGCTCGTCTTGATGCCCTCGATGACCGTCATGTTGAGCACGCGCTTCATGCGGGCGATCGACTCGGCCCGGTCGCGTCCGTGGACGATGACCTTGGCGATCATCGAGTCGTAGTACGGAGTGATCGTGCACTCGGCGTGCGCCGCCGTGTCCACGCGCACGCCCGGCCCGCCCGGAATCGAGAAGGCGTGGATGACGCCCGGCGACGGCACGAACGTCTCGGGGTCCTCGGCGTTGACGCGGCACTCGAGCGCGTGCCCGGTGAAGGTGACGTCGCTCTGGCGCACCGACAGCCGCTCGCCCGTGGCGATGCGGATCTGCTCCTTGACGATGTCGATCCCGGTGACGAACTCGGTCACCGGATGTTCGACCTGGATGCGCGTGTTCACTTCCATGAAATAGAAGTGCCCCTTGTCGTCCATCAGGAACTCGAAGGTGCCGGCGTTGGTGTACTGCACGGCGAGAGCGGCGTCCGCCACCAGGGCGCCCATCTTGCGGCGCACCTTGTCCGTCAGGACGGGCGACGGCGACTCCTCGAGCAGCTTCTGGTGCCGGCGCTGGATCGAGCACTCGCGTTCGCCCAGGTGAATCACCGAGCCGTGGTGATCGCCGAGGATCTGGAACTCGATGTGCCGCGGCGACTCCAGGTAGCGCTCGACGTAGACGTCGCCGTTGCCGAAGGCGGCCTCCGCCTCCCGCTGCGCGGTACGGAAGGCGTGCTGCAGTTCCGCTGGCGACTTGACGATGCGCATCCCGCGTCCGCCACCGCCCGCCACCGCCTTGATGATCACCGGATAGCCGATGTCCTTGGCAATCTGCAGCGCGCTGTCCTCGTTCTCGACCGGGCCGTCGCTGCCGGGCAGCATCGGCAAGCCGGCCTTCTTCATCGCGCGCCGGGCCTTCGACTTGTCGCCGAGCAGGCGGATGACGTGCGGGTCGGGCCCGATGAATCGGATATGGCACGCCTCGCAGACTTCGGCGAGATAGGCGCTCTCGGACAGGAAGCCGTAGCCGGGATGGATGGCGTCGGCGCCGGTGATCTCGGCGGCGCTGATGATCGCCGGCACGTTGAGGTAGCTCTCGGCACTGCGCGCGCCGCCGATGCAGATGTCCTCGTCGGCGAAGCGCACGTGCAGCGAGTTCTCGTCGGCCTCGGAATACACGGCGACGGTCTTGATGCCGAGTTCGCGGCAGGCGAAGATGACCCGCAGGGCGATCTCGCCGCGGTTGGCGACCAGGATCTTCTTGAACATAGGCGGCTCTACGACCGCAGCCGGATGGCGAAGATGCGCTCGCCGTACTGCACCGGCTGGCCGTTCTCCACGTAGACGTTCGTGATCTCGCCTTCGTATTCCGAGTCGATCTCGTTCATCAGCTTCATGGCTTCGATGATGCAGAGCACCTGGCCCTTCTTCACCGTGTCGCCGACGCTGACGAAGGGCGCGGAGCCGGGCTCGGCCGACCGATAGAAGGTGCCGACGATCGGCGACTTCACGATGGCCAGCTGCGCGCCCTCCTCGAGCGGTGCGACGGGCGGCGCGGCCGGTGCCGGCAGCGGCGCCGCCGCGGCCGGCGGGGCTGCCGCCACGGTCGTCACGACGTGGGATCCGCCACGCTTGACGCGCAGTTTGAAGCCGCCGTCCTCGACCTCGAATTCCGCGAGGTCGTGCGACTGGACGAGGTCGAGCAATTGCTTGATGGCGTCAGAGTTCATGGGCCTCGATACCCGACGGGGCGCTGGTCAGGCGCTCGACGCCGGAAGCTGTCACGACGATGTCGTCTTCGATCCGCACCCCGCCGCGGCCGGCGAGGTAGACGCCGGGCTCGACAGTGAACACCATGCCGGGCCGGACCGGGCCCTCGTGGTCGCCACGCGGACCGATCGTCGGCCGCTCGTGGACTTCGAGCCCCAGACCGTGTCCGGTGGCGTGGACGAAGGCGTCGGCGAGGCCGTGACGGGCCAGGGCCGCGCGAGCGGCGCCATCAATCGAGGACGGCAGCACGCCCGGGGCGGTGGCGTCGATGGCGGCCGCCTGGGATTCGGCCACCGCCCGCACCCAGGAGAGACACTCGGCCGGCACCGCGCCGACGGCGACCGTCCGGGTCATGTCCACGGCGTAGTTGTCGAGCACGCCTCCGAAGTCGACGACCACCAGCTCCCCTGCTTCGATGCGGCGGAGGGTGGGCCGATGGTGCGGCCGGGCGGCATTGGGACCTGAGGCGACGATGGTCTCGAAGGCCGGGCGGTCGAAGCCGGCCGCATGGAGCGCCAGCTCGACTTTCCACGCCACCTCGCGTTCGCTTCGCCCCTCAGACACTTCTGGGAGTATACACGCGGCCACTTCCGCCAGCCGCCCGCCCGCCTCGCGCAGACGGCTCAGCTCCCAGTCATCCTTGACCGCCCGGAATGCCTCGATGAAACCGGTGATTTCGCCGATGTCGCGGCCCGAGACCTCGGGCTGGCGCCGCAGTCCCGCCAGCCGCGCCACGGTCAGGTGCTCGGCCTCGACGCCGAGGATGCGGATGTCGTGGGCCGCCACGGCGGCCGCCGCCGTGGCCTCGTAGCTGTGCCCCACCGCTACCGGTGCCAGCGACACGTCAGCGAGCCCACCGGTGGCCTCTTCGAACTGCCGAAGGTAGCGATGGTCGGCGATGACCACCGCCTGGTCGGCCGTGATGAGCGCCATGCCCGCCGAAGCGGCCACCCCCGTCAGGTAGAGCAGGTTGATCGGACTGCTCACGAGCAGCGCGTCGACGCCGGCGGCCGCTATGCCGTTTCGTGCAGCGCCCAGGCGCGCGAGCAGGATGTCGGGCGGTGGAGGCATCGTGGGCGGTCGGCCGCGCGCCGGCTACTCGGTCGAGCGTTCCTGCAGCGTCTCGAGCCAGCTCTCGAGTTCGCCGAGCACGTCCTCCGGCCCCTGGCCGGCCGGCGACGGTTCGACGACCGGCGACGCCATCGCCGGCGCGCCGTCGCGCGCCGCGGGAGCGCCATCCTCGCTGGTCAAGGGCGGATCACCCGGCGTCGCCGGGTCGGCGGCTCCGGCCGTCGGCTGGTCGGCCTCGGCCGTCGTGGCGGCCGCGGCGTCCAGGTCTTCCCCGGTCGCCAGATGCCACGGCGTGGCCTCCGGCTCCGGCGTCACCGGCGCCTCCCCGGTTGCGGGCGCGGCTGGCGCCTCGTGCGCGCGCAGTTCGGCCTCGAGAGCGGCGAACGGGTTGGGGCCGAGATCCATGACGTCGGGGAGTGCCGGCGCTGAGACAGCCCGGCCATCGACGGCTGCCTCCAGCTGCGGCGGCGCCGCCGGCGTGCCAAGGGCGGCGACGAGGCGGTCGAAATCAAAGGGGTCCGTCGAGCCCTCCACCGAGTCCTCGGTCGGCGAACGGGACACGCTCGGCGCCAGCGGCACCCGTTCGGCGGCCGACGCCAGTTCCTGGTGCGCCTCCTCGAACGACAGGCCGCCGGGCGACCCCGACGCGGCCACGCCGATCTGCCGCGACAGCTGGTGCACGATCTCCTCGATCTCGGGATCGTGACGCGCCAGAGCCAGGGCCCTCTGGTAATAGGTGAGCGCTTCGCCGATCTGGCCATCGCGGTGGCAGATCTCGGCCAGCCCTCGGACGGCGGCCAGATTCTCCGGCGCTTCCGCCACGACGAACTCGAACTCGCCACGCGCCTCGGCCAGCGTGCCGAGATCGAGCAGCGCCCGTCCCAGCGTCACGCGGGCCGAGAGATACCCGGGATGCCGAACCAGGCCCTCCCGGCAGATGCGGACGGCTTCGTCGGTCTGCCCAGAGCGGCGGCACTCTTCCGCCAGCTGCGCGAAGGCGATCGACGCCGGATCGTTCTGGACCCGGCGCCGGAGTTCATCGATACGAGACGCAGTCACAGGACTCCTACGGAACCTTGAGCTGCACGGCCTTGGTGATGACGCCGACTCCCCCTGGCGAGAAGGTGTCGTCGGTCACCGTGAGCGTGACGTTGAAGGAGACCGAGTCGCCGGTGACGGCGCCCGGCGGAATCAGATCGATATCGTAGCGCTTGGCGACCGTCAGGCCGGTACCGAATCGATTGGTGCCGAAGTCCCAGTCGTAGGCCACGATCCGATGCCCGGGGGCAGCGGTCGAGGCGGCAGCGTTGAAGAACACTTCCTGACCGAAGCGCGGCTCGGTCGGCGAGAAGGTGAACTCGGCACGCGGGGCGGCCGTGGCGGTGACCGTCACCGGCTTCGAGAGCGTGGCCGAGCCGCCGCGGAAGTCCGTGACCGTCAGGCGCGCTTCGAACGTGCCCGCCGTGCGGTACTCATGGCTCACGGTCACGCCGGTGCCGGACGAGCCGTCGCCGAAGTTCCAGGCGTAGGTGCAGGCGACGCCGCACGGCGCCCCCTCGTCCGTCGTCGCCGACGCATCGAAGGAGACCGGCGTGTAGGTCGTGACGGGCGTCGGCGTGATGATGAACGACGGCACCGGCGGCCCGTTGGGCGGGATGATCACCGGCGTCGTCGACGGCGGCACCAGGCGAATCTCGACGCTGCGCGAGTTCGAGCCGGCGAAATCCCCGCCAATCGGCGTCACCAGCAGCGTCACGATGGTCAGCGGGTCGACCGGTTCGGGCAGCGGCGGCGGCGCCGTGTAGACCAGCCGCGCGATGCCGTCGTCGCCGGTCACGACCGTTCGCGCCGACAGACGGCCGTAGTCGGCGCGAGCGCCGCCGGCCACGATCTCGACGCGGATGGAGATGGCGCGGGCCGGCCGGCCATCGGGGCCACGGGCCACGATCTCCACCTGTGCCTGCGAGATGCCGTCCTGGCCGAGCATGTCGGGGACGACCGTCGTGCGGACGGAGAGACCGGTCTCAGAAGGCCCCGAGAGCGACGGCGCCTCGGTGCTCTTGACGGTGCAGCCGCCGAGGGCCACGGTGGTGGCCACGGCGACGAGCGTCGATAGGGTGCGGGACATAGGGAACGTCACGGCTCGAGTCCTTTCCTGCCTACTGCGGGTCGCCGAAGTCGCCGAAGTTCACGGACATCGTGCCGGTGGCGACGACGTCGTTGCCGGCCTGATCCTTGCCGTAGAACGTGATCTCGGCGATCGTCGAAATCATCTGGGCGCCACGGTCGTAGGCCATGTTCCGCAGGGGAGATTCACGCTTGGCCTGGTGCCGGACAATCGCGAACGACCCGCTCGCGCCGCCGGTTTCGGGCACGGTGAACGTCAGGCCGCCATCGAACGCATACGGCACGTCGACGCCCTGGGTGTTGCGGCCATCGGACCGCCGGAACACGACCCGGTACTGCGACAGGGTGATGGCGTTGAGCGTCGAGGGCGCCGTCGGCGCGCCCGCCGTGCCGGGATTCTTCATGCCCACGGAGAACTCGACGCGCCCGAGGTCCGCGAAGATGGTGGGGACCAGGTTCTCGTTCTCGTCCTTGACGAGGGTCAGCACGTCCGAGAACAGCGTGCTGCCGAACTCGTCGGGCTGGGCGCCGCTGGCGCCATCGAGCCGCACGATCTGGAGGTAGCCTGGCGAACGGCCCGTTCGCGCCACTTCGCCGCAGGCTGTGGTGAGGACCGCCGTGGCCGCCAGCAGCAGCGCGGCCGTCCGATGATTTGCAGTCGAGACTCGCATGATGTCCTTTGCCTCGTAGATGTCGCCGGTCGATCAGCCCTTGGTGATGCGCGGCGTGATGAAGATGAGCAGCTCGCGGCTCTCGTCACTCACTTCGTCGCGCTTGAACAGCCACCCGAGGAGCGGCACGCGCGAGAGCAGCGGCGTGCGGCCCTGAACCGACTGTTCGCGGCTCAGATAGATGCCGCCGATGACCGTCGTCTCGCCGTCGGCCACGAGCACCGTGGTCACGGCGCGCTGCGTGTCGATGGGCGGAATGTCGTTGATGGCGCGGCTGTAGTCGGGCGACGCGTTCTCCAGGTTGACGCGCATGATGACCGTGTTGGAGGCGGTAATCTGCGGCGTCACCTTCAGCGTCAGGGCGGCGTCCTTGAAGGTCACGGTCACGGTGTTGTTGGCCACCGTCTGAATCGGGATCTGGACGCCCTGCGTGATCTCGGCCTCGACGTTGTTCTGGGTCGAGACGCGCGGCGTCGACAGCACCCGGCCCTGCCCCATGCGCTCGAGCGCGCTCAGCGCCACGTCCAGGTTCAGTGCGCCGTTGATCGACCCGAGGGCCAGTCCGAGTGCGCTCGTGGCATTCGCCACGCCGAGGTTGACACCGTTCGGCGCGCCGTCCGGTCCCTGCGGACCGGCACCCGTGCGGCCCGTGATGCTGCCGTTGTTCGGGAAGGCCAGGGCGGTGGTGTTGCCGAGTTCGGGCGAGACGCGGCCGCTCACGCCCCACTGCACGCCGAGGTTGCGGGCGAAGTCGCGGGTCGTCTGCACGATGCGGGCCTCGATCTCGACCTGCGGTTGCGGCAGGTCGAGGGCCGTGAGCAGCGCGTCAGCGGCGGTGAGCCGTGCCGGCAGGTCGCGGATGATGACGGTGTTGGTGCGCGGATCGACCTGCACTTCGCCGCGCGACGACAGCGCGCTGCGCGTCAGGATGCCGACCAGGTCGCCGCCCTTCGCGTAGCTGAGCGGCCGCGTCAGCACCCGCAGCTCGCCGGCGAGCGCCTGCTCGTCGGCCAGCTTGCGGCGCTGCACTTCTTCGTCCGCCAGCACCGCGAGCGGCGCGATGCGGACGATGGTGCCGTCGACGAAGTAGCCGAGCTTGTTCGACTTGAGGATGATGTCGAGCGCCTGGTCCCACGGCACGTCGCGCAGGGACACGTCGACGGTGCCGTTGATGCTCGGATCGATGACGACGTTCAGCCCGCTGATTTCCGAGAACGTGCGCAGGACGGCGCGCAGATCGGCGCCCTGGAAGTCGAGCGATACCGGATGCCCGGTGAAGCGCGGGCGGGCATCGGCGTCGGACGGTGGCGTCACGGCCTGCATCTGGGCACTCGGCTGCACGGCGGCGCTGGCCACCGTGCGGGCGGCCACCGCGGCCGCGGTGGGCACGGTCACGGCGGGCTCGACCGCTGCCGCGACCGGCGGCGCCACCGGCGCTGCCGCGGCCGGAGCCGTGACCGGCACCGTCACTGCGGGCGCGGGGATGGCGGCCGCGACGGGCGGCGCCGTGACCGGGGCTGTCACGTCGGGGACCACCAGGGCGGCCGCGACGGCGTCGCTGGCCGGCGCCGGGACCGCCGCGGTCGTGGCGCTCAGCGCCGGCGCGCTTCGCTCGACCTCGACCATGATCAGATTGCGGCTCGTGCGCACCCGATGGGCGGCGGCACGCTCGAGGCGGACGCGCACGCGGGCGAGCGGCGTGCCGTCGGCAGCCACGCTGTCGGTGACCTCGATGCCGCCGAACGGAGACGTCTTGGACCCAGCCGCCGGCGCCTGCACGCCGGCCGTCCGGACGTTGCGCAGGTCGACCAGGACGGTCAACGGATCCGGCTGCGACGTGACGTAGGCGACCGGTTCGGTCGCCTCGATCACCACCGCGCTCACACGGTCGTCGTCGCGCATCGACACCGCACGCAGTTGCTGCGGCGCGACGGAGTCGCCTGACGCAGCACGGACGGCGACGTCGTGTCCCGCAAACGCGGTGACACACGCCACAACCGTTACAAGTGGAGCCATTCGCCGGAGCATCATTTGCCCTCTTCCTGGGTGCGGAGGAGTTTCCGCACCTCACGCTGTTTCTGAAGTGACAGCGGATCACTGACTTGCTGCAGGATCACGACCGCCCGGGGGGTAATCGACTGAACTGTGCCGTCGAACAGCCGGCTGCCCGGGCGCACGCTGTAGGTCTGGCCGCCCGGTCCCGAGACCATCGCGACATACGTGCCGTTCGACAGCACGATGCCCCGCACGCTCAACTCGTCGGCCAGCAGGCCGGCGGCGCCCGCCGGCCGGGTCGAGGTGCCGGCCTCGAGGCTGGGGTCGATGCCGCGGGTCAGCGTCATGAACGGATCGCGCCGGCCGACGGCCTCATACGTGAAGTCGGGCGGCGGCGCTGGAAGGTTGTCGGCCGCAGCCGGCGCCGGTGGGGGCGTCGGCGGGGCCGGGGCCTGGGCGGCGGCCGTCGTGCCGAGGCACCACAGCGCCGCGAGCGTGGAAAGGAAACGCGTCATTCGGTCTTCTTCGCGGGCCCGTTGGCGGCCGGCGCTCCTTGAGGCTGGTCGTTCAGCACGAACGTCACGGCCGTGCACGTCACGCGCACGGTGGCGCCCGGCCGTTGCTCCGGCGCCGTGCTCATCTCCATCGCGCCGACGTTGATGATGCGCGGCAGCTTGCTCACGCGGTCGAGGAACTGCCCCACGTTGTGGTACGTCCCCTCGACCTGGATCTCGATCGGCCACTCCGCGTGCAGTTCCTTGCTGACGATGGCGCGCGGCCGGAAGTGCCGGATCGTCAGGTTCGACTGCGACGCCAGTGTCTGCATCCGGCGCAGCAGCTCCGCCACGTCTTTCTCTTCGGGCAGGATCGCCTTGAGGCCGTCGAGGCGCGCTTCGAGGTCGCCGACCTGGGCGCGGAACTCGGGCAGCTTGCGCGCCGTCTCCATGCCCTGGTCGATCCGGCCGCGGATGGCGGCCAGCTCGGCGTCGCGGACCTGGAGGTCGGCGCGCGCCTGCTGCTCGTAGAAGTAGTAGTAGCCGCCGACGACGATCGCCCCGACGAAGGTGAAGACCAGCAGCTGGCCCCACCACGGCAGCTTGTTCATCTCGAAGTTAGCCACGGGCGCCTCCGCGGGCGGCCGGCGCAGCCCCGGCGACTCCGGCCGGCGCCGCCGGCTTCAGCCCCGACATCTGGAAGCCCGCCTTGACGACGAACTTGATGAGTTCCGGTGAGGTCGACGTCGCCGCCACTACCTCGCTGTTGATGATCTCGACCGGCCGGGCGAAGTAGCGGGAGTGCTCCAGGGCGCCGACGAAGTCCGAGAGCGCCGTCAGCGACAGGCAGTTCCCTTCGATCGTCAGGTCGAAGCCGCTCTGCGTCATCTTCGTCAGCCACACCATGTCGGGCAGGCTGCGGCTGATCTGGTCGAGGATGTGGACCGGCGCCGTCTGGCCGCGCCGCAGCTCCTCGATGAGGGCCACCCGCTCTTCCAGGCGGGCGCGCCGGGCCTCGAACTCACGCACTTCGGAAATCACCTGGATGAGCCGCTGCTCTTCCACGCGCGCGGCCTCGATGTCGCGCTCGACCTGCTGGGCCCGCTGGTCGAGCGACCAGTAGCTCCAGCCGGCATAGGCGAAGGCCAGCAGGAGGATCAGGCTGCCGCCGAGGGCGATCTTCTTGGCGTCGTCCAGGCGGAAGGTGCTCAGGCCGCTCTCGACCGGCCGTCTCTCCGCCACGAGATTGATACGAATCACCGGTCACCATCCTTGCGGAGCGCCAGGCCCATGGCCACGGCGCACACGGGCGCGTAGTCGGCGGCGCTGCCACCCTGGAGGGCGGCCGGGTCGATGGGCACGGCCCGGAACGGATCGAACCGTTCGACCTGTGCACCGAGCCGCTCGCGCAACGCCGCCTCGAAGTCGTCGACCATCGACGCCCCGCCGCTGACGACGATGCGGTCGATGTGGTCGTTGGCCGAGGTCGCCTTGAAGAAGTCGAAGGTCTTTTCGATCTCGAGCAGCACGTTCTCCATGACCGCGTGCAGCACCGGCCGGACGTCCTCGGCGCGCACGCCATCGACCACCAGGCCGCGCTTGGCGTCTTCGGCCCCTTCGAACGGCAGGCCGAGTTCCTTCTGGACGGCCTCGGTGAAGGCATTGCCGCCGATGCCGACGTCGCGCGTGAAGAGTGACGCGCCGCCCGACACCAGATTGATGTTGACGGCGCTGGCGCCGGCGTTCACGAGCGCCACCACCTTGGCGCTGTCTTCGGGGTAGTTGGTCTCGAAGGCGTTCTGGAGCGCGAACGCGTCGACGTCGACGACCACGGCCTTCCTGCCGACGGCGCTGACGACGCCCGTGTAGTCGGCGATCTTGTCCTTCTTCGCGGCCACCAGCAGGACGTCCATGGTGCCCTGCCGTTCGGCGACCGGCGTGAGGATCTGATAGTCGAGATTCACGTCCTGGATGTCGAACGGGATGTACTGCTCGGCTTCCCACTGGATGGAGTCGGCCAGGTCGGCGTCGCTCATCACCGGCAGGTTGATCTTCTTCACGATGACCGCGCTGCCCGAGAGCGACGCGACCACGTCCTTGGCCTTGAACCGGGGCGACAGCAGGAGCCGGCGGACGGCGTCGGTGACCGCGCCGGCGTCCATGATGGCGCCGTCGACGATGCTGTCGGGCGGCACCGGCTCGACGCCGATCGCCGTCACCTTGAAGCCGCGTCCCGATTTCTTGAGCTCGATCGCCTTGACGGAGCTCGACCCGATGTCGAGTCCGACCACCGGCCTGCTTCTGTTGAACAGCACTACGACGCCTTCCCTTCTCTCTGCCCGGGCAGCTCGCCCGATTCAGCCGCCGCGACCGCTAGGGCAAACCCGGTACCAACCTTCAGAGTTCTGGCTCGGCCCGGAAATCGGCCGAAATCATGGCGGGTGGGCTGCAGGTGTCGGCCGGCCGGCAGGAACGTCACTGACAGAACCGACACCGGGTGACAGTTTTTTCCGAACCGGATTGCCGCAGCCACAGCCTTCATCGCTGTGGGTGATATCGGCGCGTCCGCCCTGGCGCAGGAGCCGAACTCGTTCGCGGCGTGCAACTTACGCCCGGCAGCTCCGTGCAGGGGCGGGCACCGGAAGGGGCGGACCGGATTGCAGATCTGTGCATCGGCGGGCATATGCTAGCAGAGGCCCCGAACGGGTTGCGCGGCAATTCTCACGAATCCGTAATCCGCCGCCGATCCGGCGCCGGAAGATTGGCGCTGGCGATCCAGCTTGACCGGTTCCTGCAAAGTTGCGTATTATCTGGGTTTGCCGTCTCAATGCTGGGGCGGGAAGGGTACTGAGACGATGCGAACGTACGTGGCGACACCCAAGACGGTGGCGCGCCGCTGGCATGTGATCGACGCCGAGGGCCGAGTGCTCGGGCGAATCGCCACGGCCGCGGCCAAGATGCTCCAGGGCAAACACAAGGCGACCTACACGCCGTTCATCGACACTGGCGACCACGTCGTCGTCGTGAACGCTGCCAAGGTCAAGCTCACGGGCCGCAAGGAAGATCAGAAGCTGTATCGCTACCACTCCGGCTACGAAGGCGGATTGCGCGAAGAGCGCGCCAAGATCGTCCGTCAGAAGCAGCCCGCGCGCCTCGTCGAGGAGGCCATCCGCGGCATGCTGCCGAAGAACGCGATGGGCGACGCGATGTACACGAAACTCAAGGTCTACGCTGACGCGAAGCACCCGCACGCGGCCCAGCAACCAACTTCGTTCGAGGTGGCTTAACGTGGCGGCACTTCAGTATTACGCGACCGGACGTCGCAAGACGGCGACGGCTCGTGTGTTCCTGCGCCCCGGCTCGGGCGCGATCACGGTGAATCGCCGCGAGTTCGCAGAGTTCTTCCCCACCGAGTCGCTGCGCATCGCGGTCAAGCATCCGCTG
Source organism: uncultured Acidobacteriota bacterium (assembly GCA_963807405.1). Lineage (GTDB taxonomy): Bacteria > Acidobacteriota > Vicinamibacteria > Vicinamibacterales > UBA2999 > CADEFD01. The sequence goes on from CAWEBU010000006.1 coordinate 1,059,510, forward strand.
CTGCTCACCGAGACGGCCGAGAAGTTCGACGTGCTGTGCACGGTCGCCGGCGGCGGTGTGGCCGGTCAGGCCGGTGCCGTGCGCCTCGGCATCGCTCGCGCGCTGTGCTCGTTCGACCTCGAGCTGCGCGGCAAGCTGAAGAAGGATGGCCTCCTGACGCGCGACGCGCGGGCCAAGGAACGCAAGAAGTACGGTCTGGCCGGAGCCCGCAAGCGGTTCCAGTTCAGCAAGCGCTAGGCGGAACGATGGACGGAGCAACCTTGACCCCACTCGCGATGAAAGACCTGCTCGAGGCCGGTGTGCACTTCGGCCACCAGACGAAGCGCTGGAACCCGAAGATGAAGCCGTACATCTTCGGCGAACGCAGCGGCATCTACATCCTCGACCTCGGCAAGACGGTGAAGCTGTTTCGCGAAGCCGAAGCGTACGTCCGCCGGCTCGCCACCGAGGATCGGACGATCCTCTTCGTCGGCACCAAGCGCCAGGCACAGGATGTCATCGCGACCGAAGCGGCCCGCTGCGGGATGTACTACATCAACGAGCGCTGGCTCGGCGGCCTGCTGACCAACTTCACCACCATTCAGCGCAGCATCGCGCGGCTGCGCGACCTCGAAGCCATGGCCACCGACGGCCGTTACGAGGTGATGCCGAAGAAGGAAATCGCCAAGGCCGAGAAGGAGAAGCGCAAGCTTCAGAAGAATCTCGACGGCATCCGCAACATGTCGCGCCTGCCCGATGCGCTCTTCGTCGTCGACACCCGCAAGGAGAAGATCGCGGTCGACGAAGCGCGCAAGCTGAAGATTCCGGTCATCGGCATCGTCGACACCAACTGCGACCCGGACGAAGTCGACTTCGTGATTCCCGGCAACGACGACGCCCTGCGCTCGATCAAGCTGTTCGCCGCCCGCGTGGCCGACGTCGTCCTCGACGGCCAGGCCGAACGCGAATCGCGGCGCGCCGAACAGAACGCGGCCGATGTCGAACGGGCCGCGGCCGACGAGGCCAACCGTGTGGTGCGTCCGGGGGCGGTTCGCCGTCCGCAGCGCGCTGACGGGGCAGCCGCTCCGGCTCCCGCCACGCCGACGCCAACGCCGACGCCGACGACGACGACCAACTAGTCGCGCGCGTCTGGCACGACTCGCGCCGGCCGGGAGCGCACCCCCGGCCGGCATTTTCTTGTACCGCGCCATCAGGCGCGACGGGCGCCCCGGGCGCCACGATGGAGAACGACACGATGGCAATCACGGCAGAGATGGTGAAGGCGCTGCGCGACAAGACGGGCGCGGGGATGATGGACTGCAAGGCCGCCCTGACCGAGGCCGGCGGCGACCTCGAGAAGGCGATCGATATCCTGCGCAAGCGCGGCGTGGCTACCGCCGCCAAGCGGGCGGGACGTGCCACCAAGGACGGCATCATCGGCCACTACATCCACATGGGCGGCAAGGTCGGCGTGCTGGTCGAGGTCAACTGCGAGACCGACTTCGTCGCCCGCACCGACGACTTCCAGGCGCTGGCGAAGGAGATCGCGATGCACGTCGCGGCCGCCGATCCGCGCTTCGTCAGCCGCGATCAGGTCCCGGCCTCCGAACTGGAGAAGGAAAAGGAGATCTACCGCGCCCAGTTCGCGGGCTCCGGCAAGCCGGCCCAGGTCATCGACAAGATCGTCGAAGGCAAGCTCGGAAGCTTCTACGCCCAGATCTGCCTGGTCGAGCAGCCGTCGGTGCGTGATCCGAACGTCACCATCGAGCAGATGCTCCAGGCCGCCACGGCCAAGACCGGTGAGAACATCACCATCTCGCGCTTCGTCCGCTTCAAGCTTGGCGCCCACGGCGAATAGGCACTCCGGCACCGGGCCGCCGCTCGCCGCGAGGGGCGCGCCCGACTGTCCTATAATGTGAGCCTGAAATGACGTCGCCCTCCACGATCGCCCCACCCACCGGCACCCGCTACTCGCGCGTGCTCCTCAAGTTGTCGGGCGAAGCCCTGATGGGCGACGGCACCTACGGCATCGACCCGGACGTCGCCACCCGGATCGCCTCCGAGGTGGCCGACATCCAGTCGCTCGGCGTCCAGACCGCCATCGTGATCGGCGGCGGCAACATCTTCCGCGGCGTCGCCGCTGGCGCCCGTGGCATGGACCGCTCGACGGCCGACTACATGGGCATGCTGGCGACGGTGATGAACGCGCTCGCGCTGCAGGACGCGCTCGAACAGCTGGACGTGCCGACGCGCGTGCTCTCGGCCATCGAGATGCGGGCCGTCGCCGAGCCCTTCATCCGCCGCCGCGCCATCCGCCACCTCGAGAAGGGCCGCGTGGTCATCTTCGCGGCCGGCACCGGCAACCCCTACTTCACCACCGACACGGCCGCCGCCCTGCGCGCCATGGAAGTGAAGGCGGAGGTCATCCTCAAGGCCACCAAGGTCGACGGCATCTACACGGCCGACCCCGTCACGGACGCCGCCGCCACGCGCTACGACGCCATCTCGTACCTGCAGGTGCTGCAGGATCGCCTGCAGGTGATGGACGCGACGGCGATCTCGCTGTGCATGGACAACAAGCTGCCGATCGTCGTCTTCAACCTCCGGACGCCCGGGAACGTGCGCCGGGTGGTGACCGGTGAGGCGGTCGGGACGACCGTCTCGGGCTAGACCCGGCACTCACGCCGACACCGTGCGGCCTGCCGCGGCACGCTGCTCAGGAAACGACAGTATGGACGCCAACGATCTCAAGGAACTCTACGCCGAGGGCAAGAAGCGCATGGACGGCCAGGTGGAGCACGTGCGCCGCGAACTGGCCGGCGTGCGCACCGGGCGCGCCAGCACCGGCCTGCTCGAGAACGTGATGGTCGAAGCCTACGGATCGAAGGTGCCGCTGAACCAGGTGGCGACGCTGTCGATTCCCGAGCCGTCGCTGATCGTCGCGCAGCCGTTCGATCCGTCGACCATGGGCAGCCTCGAGCGCGCCATCCGCCTGTCGGACCTCGGCCTCAATCCGGCCAGCGACGGCAAGGTGCTCCGCATCCCGATTCCGTCGCTGACCGAAGAACGGCGCAAGGATCTGTCGCGCCACGTGCACAAGGCGGCGGAAGAAGGCCGCAACCACGTCCGCACCGTGCGCCGCGATGCCAACGACCGCCTCAAGAAGATGCTCAAGGACCACGCCATCTCCGAGGACGAGGAGAAGCGCGGCCTCGACGAAGTGCAGAAGATCACCGACGGCGCCATCCGCGCCATCGACGATCTGCAGAAGAAGAAGGACGAAGAGCTGCTCGGCAAGTGATCAGCCGGCGGCTAGCGGCTAGCGGCTAGTCTCCAGCTCCGCTCTCAACGGCTCGCTAACCCGGACGGACTAGCCCCTAGCCGCTAGCCGCTAGCCGCTATGTATTTCAGCCACCTCGAATGCAGTGAGCCCTGCGGGGCCGGTCCCTTCGATGCCCGCGAGCGGCATCATGTCTGCCCGGGCTGCGGCATGCCGCTGCTGGCGCGCTACGACATGGAGCGCGCGATGTCATGGTCGCGCGACAGTCTTGCCGGCCGCGCGCCCGACATGTGGCGGTATCGCGAGATGCTGCCGCTCTTCCCGGGCGAGTCGCCGGTCACCCTCGGCGAAGGCTTCACGCCCCTGCTCCACGCCCGCCGCCTCGGCGACGAGGTCGGACTCGACCAGCTGCTGGTCAAGGACGAGGCCTTCAACCCGACCAACTCGTTCAAGGCGCGCGGCCAGTCGGCCGCCGTCACGCGCGCCAAGGCGCTCGGGGCGACGACCATCACGCTGCCGACCGCCGGCAATGCCGGCAACGCCGCGGCGGCCTACGCGGCCGCCGCCGGCATCCGCTGCGAAGTGTTCATGCCGCGGGATGCCAAACAGCCCTTCATCGACGAGTGCCAGCTCTATGGCGCGAACATCACCCTGGTCGACGGCCTCATCACCGACGCCGGCCGGATGGCCGGTGAGAAGGCGCGCGAACTCGGCTGGTACGACGTCTCGACGCTGAAGGAGCCGTACCGCGCCGAGGGCAAGAAGACCATGGGCTACGAGCTCGGCGAGCAGCTCGACTGGGAGCTGCCCGACTGGATCATCTACCCGACCGGCGGCGGCACCGGCATGGTCGGCATGTGGAAGGCCTTCGCCGAGATGGAAGCCCTCGGCTGGATCGGGTCGAAGCGGCCCAAGATGGTGACGGTGCAGCCGACTGGCTGCGCCCCGATCGTGCGCGCTTTCGAAGAAGGCACCACGCGCGCCGCGCTGTGGGAGAACCCGTCCACCGAAGCCCATGGCCTGCGGGTCCCCAAGGCCATCGGCGACTTCCTGGTGTTGCGCGCAATCCGCGAAAGCGGTGGCACGGCGCTGGCCGTCACCGACCGTCAGATGGTCGACGACATGCTGCTCATCGGCCGGCTCGAGGGCATCTCGGCCGCCCCCGAAGGCGGCGCCGCCCTGTCGGCCGCCAGGATGCTGCTCGCGTCCGGCGCCATGAAGCGCAGCGAGCGGGTCGTGCTGTTCAACACCGGCGGCGCGCTGAAGTACCTGGAAGTCCTGCGCACGGTCAAGTAGCGCCGGCGGGCGCCGGGCGACTCAGTCGCCGAGCGACACGCCGATCGCGCGCGCGGCAATCAGCAGGTCGTAGTCGAGCGGGACAGTCTTGCAGCGCCCGACGACGTCGGCCAGCGGGATGTGCACGATGTCGGGCGGGTTGTTGGCCACCATGCGGCCGAACACGCCCCGGCGCACGAGCTCCACGGCCTTGGCGCCGAAGCGCGTCGCCAGCACGCGGTCGAACGAAGTCGGCGATCCGCCGCGCTGCAGGTGGCCGAGCACGACGCTGCGGCTCTCCTTGCCGGTCATCGACTGGAGCGCGTCAGCGACCTGATGGCCGATGCCGCCCAGACGCTCGACGACACCGGGCGTGGCCGCCGACTTCACGGTGTGGACGCCGCCCACGGGCTTGGCGCCCTCGGCCACGACCACGATGCTGAAGCGGGCGCCCCACTGCTCGCGCTGGCGGATGTGCGTCGCCACTTTCTCGATGTCGTAGGCGATCTCCGGGATCAGGATGGCGTCGGCGCCGCCGGCCATGCCTGCGTGCAGCGCGATCCAGCCGGCGTAGCGGCCCATCACTTCGACCACCATGATCCGCTTGTGCGACTGCGCGGTCGTGTGAAGCCGGTCGATGGCGTCGGCGGCGAACGACACGGCGGTGTCGAACCCGAAGCAACTGGTGGTGCCGACGATGTCGTTGTCGATGGTCTTCGGCACGCCGACCACCGGAATGCCCTTCAGGTAGAACTGGTGCGCGATGGCGAGCGTGCCGTCGCCGCCGATGACGACCAGGGCGTCGATGCCCATCCGGCCGAAGGTCTCGACGACCCGGTCGGAGTAGTCGGCCTTGCCGCCTTCGGTCGGATACTCGAACGGATTGCCGCGATTGGTGGTGCCGAGGATGGTGCCGCCGAGGCGCAGGATGCCGGTGACGTCGTGGGGCGTGAGCCGCCGCGACCGCGTCTCGTCGAGCAGGCCGTCGAAGCTGTCCTCCAGCCCGATGACCTCCATGCCGGCGTTGCAGCCGGCCTTCACGACGGCGCGGATGACCGCGTTCAGGCCCGGCGCGTCGCCGCCGCCCGTGAGCACTCCGATCTTGCGATGTTCAGGTGACATGTAAGCTTCCCAGTATATCGGCCCCCGCCACGTCACCCTCCATCTCGGCGACCACAAACGACGAAAACCGTCAGCCGGCAGTCAGAACCGTGTCGAACCTGCACGGTCACGAAATCCCCGCGCGCGCTACGCACCGCCGAGCTGCCAATTCCGTCTGGCACATACTTGGCATGAGCTGCGCCGCGGAGTTGCCCGGAGTGTCCATGATCTCATCTGCCCAGAAGTTTGCCGGCGTCGTGCTGGCCTCCCTCGTCGTTGTCCTTCCGGCCGCCGCCCAGCCCGCGGCACCGGTCCTCCAGGTGCAGGCGTCCGGCCAGACGGTCACGGCGACATGGAACGCGGTCCCCGGGGCCACGAGCTACCGAGCCGAGGCCGGGTTCAGCCCCAGCCAGATGGTGGCCGGCTACGAAGTCGGGCCGCTCACGACCTTTGCCCTCACGGCCCCGCAGGGCACCTACTACCTGCGTGTGATCGCGCGCAACGCCCAGGGCACGAGCGCGCCCTCGAACGTCGCGGGGGTGACGGTGTCGTCGTCGCAGACGCCGCCCGGACCGCCCACTAATTTCGGGGCGTCGGTCGCCGGCAACACGGTGACCTTCAACGTGACGGTGCCGAGCGGCGCCACCGGCATGCTGCTCGCCGCCGGCGTCAATCCCGGCCAGCTGGCCGCGGTGATACCGGTGCCCGTGGCGCCCCAGTTCGTGCTGCCCAACGTGCCCCCCGGCACCTACTTCACGCGCATGGTGGCCGTCGGCCCCGGCGGCACCAGCAGCCCGTCGAACGAAGTGCAGCTGACGGTGTCGTCCTCGGCCTGCACGACGCCGAGCATGCCCTCCGTGCAAGCCCAGGCCAACGGCAGCACGGTCCAGATCAGCTGGTCGGCGGTGCCTGGTGCGGCCGCCTATCAGGTGCTCATCTCCTACTCGGCAGGCGGCGCTCCGGCCTACACCCAGACCCTCGGCGCCGGGCAACTGAGCGTCGCCTACCCCGGTGTGCCCGCCGGCACCTACTACGCCCGCGTCCGCGTCGCCAATGCCTGCGGGGCGCAGGCCACGTCGGCCGATGCCACCTTCGTCGTGGCCGGCACGCCCGGTGGCTACCGCACGCCGAACCCGCCGGCGCCCACGCCGCCCAACTACCTGCCGCTGCCCAACCGCTCGGCGGTCGTCGACCAGATGGCCCGTCTCTATCCGGGCGACCTGCGCAATTCCTGCGTCGAGCACGGCGGCAACAACGTGTGGCTGTTCCGCCTCGTCGAGCGCCTGCGTCGCGAGGACACCCGGTGGGGGCTGAACTGGAAGCGCGCCCGCACCGGCGACATGTCCCAGGACATCGTCACCTACAACTACGGCCCCGAGAATGACGAAGGGACGCTCTACGTGCACGCCGTGGACGTCATCGGCGGACATTGCGGCAGCAACCCGAGCGGCGCGTGGATCGACCAGACGGTGCTGTGGTCGACCGGCGCGAAGTGGACGCTGCAGCCCTACGTGCAGGCCGGCTTCCCGGCAGTCCCGTAGGGATACTGACTGGCACCGGCAGGCCCGGTGCGTCCATTCCCGCAGACGGCGCGCAGGCGTGTGTTACACTCCTGCGCGCCGTTTCCTATTCGGAACGCGCATGACCAAAGGCCGTATCGCCGGGTGCCACCCCCCAGCCCACGGCCGAACAAGGAGACGCAGGATGGTTCCAGCTGTACGTTCAACGTTCGTCGCCGCGTGCGTGGCGCTGCTCGCGGCGGCCTCGATGGCCGAGGCGCGACAGGCGCCGGCCATGAATCCGGCGGTCGTGTCAGGCGCGAACATCACCTTCTCGTGGACGGCCACGGCGGGTGCCACCTCCTATCGTCTCCAGGCCGGACTGGCTCCGGGCCTCTATCTCGCCACCTTCGACGTCGGCAACGTCACGTCGTTCGCGGTCACGGCTCCGGCGACCGGCACCTTCTTCGCGCGGGTCGTCGCGATCACGCCCGCCGGTGATGTGCCGTCGCTCGATATCGCGGTGACCGTCACGTCACTCGTCGCCCCGCCCGCGGTGCCGACCAACCTGACCGCCGCGCGCAACGGCGTCGGCATCGTGGTCACCTGGAGTCCCGGTGCTGGCGGCAGCGCGCCCACCGGTTATCGCCTCTCGGTGGACACGGCTCAGGGCACCCTCCCCATTTCGGTGGGCACCAACTCGTTCGCGTTCTCACCGGTGCCGGCCGGCAACTATGCCTTCCGCGTGGCGGCCGTCAACGGCGGCGGCGCCAGCGGCGACTCGGCGGACGTCCTGATGACGATGCCGGCCGGCGGCGCCTGCGACGCGCCACCCGCGCCCACCCTCAGTACCGTCGCCTGGGGCCCGTTCCTGACGGCCTCGTGGTCAGCGATACCAGGCGCATCGGCCTATCTCCTGAGCTACCAGGGCGCCGGCGCCTCCGGGCAGATTCCGTTCGGCGGCAACACCACCCGCTTCCTCTACTCCGGGCTGCCGGTCGCCACGTGGCAGTTCGGCGTGCAGGCGGTGTTCTCCTGCGGTCAGGCCGGCGCGGTTGGTCTCTCGACGCTGGTGGTCGACAACCGCTCGCTCAAGCTGGAGCCGCGGACGCCCGATCCGGCGCCTGGCTCGGCGCTGGGGTCGCCCGGCTACATCCTCTCGGTGGTCCGGGACCTGGCCGCCCGGTATCCGTTCGACCTGCGCAACTCGTGCCTCGAGCACGGCGGCAACAACCGCTGGCTGTTCCGCCTGGTCGAGGAACTGCGCCGGCGTGACAAGCGCTGGGGGCTCAACTGGAAGCGCGCCAACGTCGGCGACATGTCGCAGGACGTGGTCACCTACAACTGGGGTGACGAGGGCGACGAGGGGACGGCGCGCCTGCGGGCGTGGGACGTGATCGGCGGCCATTGCGGTCCCAATCCCGCTGGTCAGGCCACCGAGATCACCAGCCCGACCCCTCCGGGCGTCGGCCGCGACGCTCGATGGACACTGATTCCCTACATCCAGGCGGGCTTCATCCCGTAGCACAGACCGCGAGCGGTGAGGGACCGGCACGTCCGGCCCCTCACCGTTCGACCTCATGACTTCCCCACCGCGCGTACCAGCGCTCCGGCCCTCGCTGGACGCCGTCGCTCTCCTCCTGCTGGCGCTCGCCTGCGCTTTCCGCCTCTACCGGATCGACGTTCCGTTCATCGACGCGCACAGCTGGCGTCAGGTCACGAACGCCGATATCGCGCGCATCTGGGCGGAAGGCGCGATCGACTTCCTGTATCCCACCGTGAGCTGGGGCGGCCTCGACGGCCGCGTCGGCCTCGAATTCCCCCTGCTCCATCTGCTGATGGCGCTCGTCTGGAAGGTCACCGGCGTCACGAACGTGGCCGGGCGGCTCGTCCCCGTGGCGTTCTCGGTCGCCACCGTGTGGTTCATCTACCGGGTGGGCTGCCGGCTGTTCGGCACGGCGGCCGGCCGGGGCGCGGCGTTCCTGATGGCGGTGTCGCCGAGTGTCGTGTATTTCGGCCGCACGCCGTTGTCGGACACCCCGATGCTGTGCTTCTCGGTGGCGGCGGTGCTCGGCTACCTCGCCTACGCGCAGGAGGGCCGCGCGCGCTACGCCCTGGGCGGCGCGCTGGCACTGGCGCTGGCCGGCCTGGTCAAGCTGCCGGCCATTCTCGTCCTCGGTCCGGTCCTGTGGACCGGCCTGGCCACCCGGGGCCTCCGGCAGACGCTGGCCGACGCGTGGTACGTGGCCGGCACGATCGCCGCCGTCGGTGCCATCGGCGTCTGGTACCTGCACGCGGATCAGATCTATCTCGAGACCGGACTGACCCAGGCCATCTTCCGGCCATCGGGCACCTACCCGCCCGAGATCGCCCAGTATGCGGGCCCGTTCCTGACCGTCTCGCACTGGACCACCAGGAACCTGCTGACCTGGGACACCGCGCGCGAACTCCTGCTCCGATACTGGACCCTCCATCTCACGCCGATTTTCAGCGTGATCACGCTGGTCGGAATCGTCAGCTGGCGGCGTGGTCCAGGGCCCCGCTCGGTCGTCGACATCTGGCTGCTCGCCGCCCTCTCGCTGGTGGTCGTCTCGCTGGCCGGCCAGGTGCCGCACGAGTTCCATCAGCTGCCGTCCCTGCCGCCGCTGGCGCTCTATTTCGGCCGCGGCGCCGCGCCGCTCTTCGACGGCGCGTCCTATGCGCGTCTGGGCGCGGGTGCCCCGCCTGGCCGTGGCCGCGACGGTCGGCCTGGCCTTGACCACGGCGGCACTGTTCGGCTTCCACGACAGCGGCGTGATTCCGCACCTGTATCGCCCCGACAATCTGAACCAGGCGGTCGTCGATGCCGGCTGGGCGATCGACCGTGTGACACCAGCCGACGCGCCGATCGTGACCGTGGAATACGAGCGCTACGGCACCAATTCGCCGATGGTGCTGTACTTCGCGCATCGCCGCGGCTGGAGCTTCGATGCGACGTCGATGTCCTCGCCGGTGGCCGAGTTCCTGCGCGATCGCTACGGCGCCTGCCACGTCGCCGTCGCCGACTGGCCGACCTTCGCGGCCATGCGGCCCGACGTCGCCGGGTGGCTCGAAACGCATCGCCCGGTCGAACTCCCCTACACGGCCGCCGAGTACCGGATGTTCGACATCGGCTGCCGGCCCGCCCGGCCCGGGCCGGGCTGACGCGGCAGCATTTCCCAGTCCGTGATATCACTGAGGTTCGATGATTCAAGCGCGCGCCCTCCTGTTCACGGCCTGTGTCGTTGCACTCGCAGCCTCCTCCACAGAAGCACAGCCGGCGGCGCCGGCCGGGGACGCGCTGGTCGTCCGCGGCAGGGTCGTCAGTGCCGAATCCCGCTGGGACGCCGCCCGCGTCCTCAACACTTATGTGACGGTCGACGTCTCGCGGGTGCTGCTCGGGAGCGGCGTGCCGGACCGCCTCGTCCTCAAGCAGCTGGGCGGAGAGGCCAATGGAATTGGCCTGTGGATCGCCGACCAGGCCACCTTCACGCCTGACGAGGAGGTGCTCCTCGAACTGGTGGCCCGCCCGGCGGACGGGACGCTCTTCACGGCCGGTCTGGCGCGTGGCAAGTGGCGGATTCGAGACCGACCCGGCGACCGGCGCCGAAGTGGCGGTCCAGCCGCGCGGCGACGGCACCGACGTGCGTCGCCCGCTCGGCGACGTCGAGCAGGCCCTGGCGCGCGACCGGCTGCCGCTCCCGGCCTTCCGCCCCGCCCCGGCTGAATACTCGGTGCCTCCGCGAGACGACAGCCCGGCCTTCGTCTTCCTGCCGACCGGCGAAGAGCCGCCGCGCTGGCACGAGGTGGACAGCGCGACGCCGGTCTACGTGGATCACCCCACCGCGCTTCCTGGCGGCTGGTCCGGCGCCACCGCCGACGCGACTGCCGCGATCACGTTGTGGCGCAACTCGGGGATGGACCTCGACCTGCGCGACGGCGGCAACACCCTGGCGCTGGCGAACTGCCCGGCCAGCTTCACGGGCAACGGCCGCATCAGCGTGGCCTACAACGACCCGTGCGGTATCCCCGGCAGCGACTGGGTGGTCGGCGGCGGCTACTACACGCGCGGCGACCTGCGCACCGTGAACGGCGTGACGTTCCAGAAGTTCCTGCAGGGTTTCCTCGTGCTCAACGACAGCGGGCCGCAGACCTCCTCGGCCGGCTGCTTCCGCGATGCCATCACGCACGGCATCGGACACGCGCTCGGCCTCGGCCACACGACCAGCACCGGCGCCATCATGGTGGCCGCGCCGCCGTCCAATTGCAGCAGCGGACCGCACGGTCTCGGCGCCGACGACATCGCCGGCATCACCGCGATCTACGAGGGCATTCCGAGCGGCGGCAATCCGCCGAACACCCCTACCGCCTTCACCGCGACCGCGCAGCTCTCGACCGTCACGATGAACTGGACGCCGGCCAGCACCGGCGGCCAGGCCCAGCGCTATCTGATTGATGCCGGCACCGCACCTGGCACCTACAACCTGGGCACCATCACGGTCAGCGCGCCGGCCACTTCGACCGCGGCCGGCCCCGCCGCCCCGGGCGTCTACTACGTGCGGCTGCGGGCGCAGAACTCCCTCGGGACGAGCGCGCCAACCGCCGAGCGCTCGGTCACCGTGGGCAGTTGCACGGCGCCCGGCGCCCCGGCCACGCTGACCGGCTCGGCCAACGACACCCAGGTCAACCTGCAGTGGACGGCGCCGGCCAGCGGCGTCGTGGAGGGTTACCAGCTCGCCGCCGGCAGCGCCCCCGGTCTGGCGAATCTGGCCGTCATCAACTTCCCGTCGACGGTCACCGCCTTCAGCACCACGGCGCCCTACGGCACCTACTACGTGCGCGTCCACGCGACCAACGTGTGCGGTCTCGGCCCGCCGTCACCTGAAATCACGCTCGTCGTGCAGCCCTGCCAGGCGCCGCCGGCGGCCCCCGTGAACCTGGTCCGCTCGGTAGCAGGCGGCATCGTCACGCTCGGCTGGAACGCCCCGGCGGGCACGCCGCCCACCGGCTACACCATCGTGGCCGGCAGCGTGTCCGGAGGATCCGACATCCTGGTCTATCCCACCGGCACGACTGCCACCGGGCTGGCCACGCCCGCCCCGGCCGGCACCTACTACGCGCGCGTCATCGCCACCAATGCCTGCGGCCAGAGCGGAGCGTCCAATGAGGTCGTCGTGGTCGTTCCGTAGACCGGCGTTCTCGGCGTGTGTTCTCGCGCTCATCACGTCCGTCACGATCGGGGCACAGACCCGCCCGCTGCTCTTCGGCCCTACGACCTCGGCGGCGCGCCAGGACGTGTCTGGCACCGACACGGTCCGTCAGCGGGTGGCGCCCGTGCGCCGGGCGCTGCTGGCCGCGGCGCTCGATGCCTCGAGCGCGACGGACGCGCCGTTCACGCTGAATCTCTTCGATGACGTGCTGCTCGACCTCGAGCGCGTGCGCATCGACACGTCCACGCCGGGGTATCGCAGCTGGATTGCCGGCGGAGAAGGCGACGACGTCATCGCCGCGCTCACCGAGGGCCCGGCCGGCCTGAGCGGCGGCGTCACCGTCCGCGGCGTGTCGTATGCACTCGAGGCGTCTGGCGCCGGCGAGGTGCTCATCCGCGAGCTCAGGCCGCGCGATGCCCCGCTCGAGTTGCCGGCACGGCTCGCGCCAGGCGGTGCCTCGCCCGTCGTGGCGGCCGCCGACGATGGCCGCCGCCTTTCCGGCGCGCATCGATGTCCTCGTGCTCTACACGGCCGGGGCGCGCCAGCGCGCTGGCGGGACGGACCAGATCGAGGCGGAGCTCGCCAACGCCGTCGCGGTCACCAACGCGGCGTTCCAGCGGAGTGCGGTGGCGGCGACGCTGGGCACCGTCGGCCTGCGGGAGATTCCCTACGTCGAAGCCCCGGACGGGCTGGCCGGCGATCTGGGGGCCATCGGCGTGGGCGGTGCGGCGAGCGCCGGTATCGAAGCCCTGCGCGCCCAGTCCGGCGCGGATCTCGTGGCGCTGGTCGTGGGACGCCCGCAGGCGAACTCCGGCTGCGGCGTGGCGTATCTGGGCCCTTCGCCCTCGGCCATCTTCAGCGTCACCGAGCACGCGTGCCTGTTCGCCGGTCAGTGGTCGTTCTCCCACGAGATCGGCCACAACTTCGGCGCCGACCACGCCCCCGGCGATCCGATCGTCAGTCCCGTGCCGTATGCGCGGGGCTACCGCAGCTCGTCGATCCGGACGCTGATGGCCTACGCCGCGTTCGGGTCGCCGCCGCGGTTCCTCAACTACTCGAGCAGCACCGTGCGCGAGCCCGCGGTCTCCGGCCTGCCCACGGGCAACAGCCTGCAGGACAATGCGCGGCGCATGTCCGAGACGGCGCCGCTCGTGGCCACTTTCTCGGCGGTCCCGACGGCGCCGGATGCGCCGCTCGGCCTGGCCGCCTCGGTCGTGGGCACCACGGTGACGATGACGTGGCAGCCGCCGTCCTTTGGCGGCCCGGTCAACGGCTTCGTCTTCGAAGCGGGGCCGACGCCGGGCAGCACGCTCTACGGTCCCTTCGTCGTCTCCACCCCGACCATCGTCTTCGTCGACGTGCTGCCGGGGCGCTACTACGCGCGCGTCCGCAGCCTCGGTCCGGGCGGCGTCAGTCCGCCCGGCGCCGAGCTGGCCGTCGACGTCGGCGTGGTGTGCGTCGTTCCGGGTCCAGCGGCGCTGGCGGCCTCGGTGGCGCCCGGCGTGGCGATGCTGCAATGGTTCGCCCAACCGGGGACCGGCGTGACCAGCTACGAGCTTGGCGTCGGCACCCGGCCCGACGCCCTCGATGTGGGCGTCGTCGCCGTGGGCACGGTGACGGCCGCCACCGTGCCCGCCCCGCCGGGGCAGTACTACGTCCGCGTGCGCGGGACGAATGCCTGCGGGCCTGGCGGACCGTCCGCCGCGCTTCGCGTCGTCGTGCCGTAGCGTTCGCCGTCGCGTCACGCGTCCCGCACCAGGAGCGACGCGCGAAGGCTGTGCTAGAATTACGAGGTTGTCGCGCTTTGCAGGCGACGCGCTGGTTACTGTGGGCGGCTAGCTCAGCTGGGAGAGCGCCGCGTTCGCAACGCGGAGGTCAGGAGTTCGATCCTCCTGCCGTCCACCACTCACTGCCGGTGCACTCTCGGGCCGCCCGCGCTCCCTGGCGACCCCGCCCGCCGCGCTACTCGCCTTTTCCATCCAGGCAGACGCACGGCCGTATACTGGGGCGGTGACCCTACCAGTTCAGCCGCTCGGGCGTGCAGCGATCCTCGTGGCCGTGTGCCTGGCTGGCTTCGGGGTGCGGCCGGCCGCCCAGGCCGCGCAATCCCCGGACGAGATCGCCAGGAAGGTCCAGGCCCGCTACGACAGCGTGACCGACTTCGCCGGTGAGTTCACGCAGACCTACGAAGGCGGCGTCCTGCGCACCAGGACCACCGAGCGCGGCACCGTCGTCATCAAGCGGCCGGGCCGGATGCGTTGGGTCTACACGAAGCCCGAACGCAAGGAATTCGTCTCGAACGGGGTGAAGGTCTACGCCTACTTCCCGGCCGACAAACAGGTGATCGTGAGCAACGCGCCGACGGGCGCCGACACGACGCCGGCCCTGTTCCTGACCGGCGAGGCCAACCTGACGCGCGACTTCGTGGCCTCCGCCATGGAGGTGCCGGGCGCCGCGCCCGGCCTGATCGGTCTCAAGCTGGTGGCCCGCAAGGCCGACGACGACTTCGAGTGGCTGGCGATTGCCGTCGATCCGGCCACCTACCAGATCCGGCACCTCGTGGCCCTCGACCGCCAGGGGGGGCGCTCCTCCTTCACCTTCAGCGACCTGAAGGAGAACCAGCGCCCGCCCGATACACTGTTCGAGTTCCGTATCCCGAAGGGCGTGGACGTCGTCACGCAATGACCCGCGAGTCCGTCCCCCATCGTTGGCAGCGTATCCGCGCCGTTGGTCTCCTGACCACCGCCCTCGCGCTCGCCGCCTGCGCGTCCGGCGGCGCCAACCTGCGTCAGGCCCGCCTGGCGGAACAGCAGCAGGACTACGATCTCGCCGTCGCGGAGTACACCAAGGCGGCGCGCGCCAATCCCGACGACCGCACCGTGCGCCTCTCGCTCGACCGCGCCAAGCTGCGCGCGTCGCAGGACCACTTCGCCCGCGCCCGCCGGCACGCCGCCACCGGCCGCACCGACGAAGCCCTGGTTGAATACCAGCTGGCCGCCGAACTGAACCCGGCGAGCGGTGAGATCCAGGACGAGCTGCGCACCTTGCGCGCCCAGATGCGCACGCAGGTGGCGGTCGACCGCGGCGGCAAGACCACCCTCGAGGCCCTCATCAAGGACAGCCTGGCGGCGCCGCTGCCCGGCGCCGACGTGCCGGCCGACGTGACGCTGCCTGAATCGGTCATCTTCCGCGACGCCAGCGCCCGCGACATCTTCACGGCGATCGGCAAGTTCGCCAACATGAGCGTGGTGTTCGATCCGGCGTTCCGCGACCAGACGCTCAGCATCGATCTTCGCAACGCCCCGCTGGCCGAAGCGCTGTCGTCGGTTGGCACGGCGACCCGGCACTTCTGGCGCGTCACCGCCCCGCGCACGGTCACGGTGATTCCGGACACCGCGGCCAAGCGTCGCGAGTACGAGGAAGAGGTGGTGCGCACGTTCTTCCTGAGCAACGCCGACCTGAAGGAAACCGTCGACGTCCTGCGGATCGTGGTCGACGCGCGAAGGCTGGCGCCGATTGCCGCCACCAACGCCATCACCATCAAGGACACGCCCGAACGCGTGGCGGCGGCGGGCCGCATCGTTCAGGCGATCGACAAGGCCCGCCCGGAAGTGGTCATCGACGTCGAGCTGCTCGAAGTCGATCGCACCCGTCTGCGCGACTACGGTCTGCAGATCGCGTCGCCGACCTCGGCGCCGACCGGCATCGACGGCCAGGCGGCGGTCGGCCGCGAGAACCTGACGCTCCGCGATCTGCGCAGCCTCACCTCCTCGGACGTCCTGCTCACCAACCTGCCCGGCCTCTATTACCGGCTGCTCAAGAGCGACACCAACACGCGCACGCTCGCCAATCCGCAGCTGCGGACGTCGGAAGGGATCGCCGCCCAGGCCCGCTTCGGCGAGCGCGTGCCGGTGCCGGTGACGACCTTCGCGCCGATCGCCGCCGGCGGCGTCCAGACGCAGCCGATCACCTCGTTCAACTACGAGAACATCGGCGTGAACATCGACATCACGCCGCGCACCCACCACGACGACGATGTCTCGCTGGCCGTGAAGATCGAGATCAGCAGCATCTCGGGCAGCGGCTTCGGCGGCCTGCCGACCTTCGGCAATCGCTCGATCAGCACCGTCATCCGCTTGCGCGACGGCGAGACGAACATGCTGGCGGGCCTCATCCGCGACGACGAGCGCAAGGTCGCGTCGGGCATTCCCGGGCTGAGCGACATCCCGGTGATCGGCAAGATCTTCTCGTTCAACCGGCTCGAGACGCAGGAGACCGACATCATCCTGACGCTCACGCCGCACATCGTGCGCGTGCTCGATCTCACCGACGCCGATGTCCGCGCCTTCAGGGTGGGACGTGACACCGGCGCTGCCGGCATCGACCTGCCGGCACCGAACCGGCCACCCGGCGGCGAGGCGGCCGGCGGCGGCACGCCCACCCCGGTGCCGCTCCTGCGTCCGACGCCGCCCGTCCCGGGCACCGCGACCCCGGTCAAGCCGCCTCCGCCACCACCTCCGCCGCACTACTGACCTCGGCGGCTACACGCGCGAGACGTGCGCGCCGAGTGACTGCAGCCGCTCGACCAGCGTGCCGTAGCCGCGTTCGACCGTCTCGAGCGGCTCGACGCGACTCTGTCCCTTGGCGGCCAGCGCGGCCGCGATCAGCGCCATGCCGGAGCGGATGTCACGACTGTCGAGGGCCTTGCCGCGCAGCCTGGCCGGGCCGGTCACGATGATGCGGTGCGGATCGCAGAGAAAGAGATCGGCGCCCATGCCGCTCATCTGCTCGAGCGCGAACAGGCGCAGCTCGTACATCCAGTCGTGCACCAGCGTGGCGCCTTCGGCCTGCGTCGCCAGCACCGTCGCCAGGCTCACGAGATCGCTCGGGAAGGCCGGCCACAGCCCGGTCGTGATGCGGCCCGCGCCGACCAGCTTCGACGGCAGGACGGACAGCACATCCTCCCGCTGTTCGCACACCACGCCCAGCTTGCGCAGCGTCGCCGTGACGACTTCCATGTCCACCGGGCGGGTGCCGCGAATCTCGACTTCCCCGCCCGTGATCGCGCCCACCACCGCCCAGCTGCCGGCTTCGATGTAGTCGCCGTAGAGCGCCTTCTTCGCGCCGCCGAGGCGCGCGCCGCCCTCGACCCGGATGGTGTGCGAGCCGGCGCCGGTGATGCCCGCGCCCATCAGCTGGAGGAACTCGCACAGCTCGACGACGTGCGGTTCGCAGGCGGCGTGGCGGATCTCCGAGATGCCGGGCGCCGCGGCCGCCGCCAGCAGCGCCGTCTCGGTCCCCGTGACCGACGCTTCATCGAGATAGATCGAGGCCGGCGCCAGACCGCGCGGGGCCTCGAGGTGGTGCCCCGGTCCCTCGATCTGCTCGGCGCCCATCGCGGTCAGCGCTTCGAGATGGGTGCGAATGGTGCGGCGGGCCGGGAAGTCGCCGCCGGGCGGCGCGATCCAGGCCCGGCCGGTGCGCGCCAGCAGCGGGCCGAGCAGCAGCACGGAGCCGCGCAGGCGGCCGACCAGGGAGCGGTCGGGCTCGTGCGTGCGCACGTCCTGGCAGCGGATCGTCAGGGTCGCGCTGCCGATGCCCTCGACCTCGGCGCCGATGTCCAGCAGCAGCCGCGCCATCACGTCGACGTCCGCGATCCGCGGCATGTTGGTCAGCACGCACGTCTCAGTCGTCAGCAGCGTGGCGGCCATGAGCGGCAGCGCGGCGTTCTTGTTGCCCTCGACGTCGAGCACCCCCGACAGACGGTGGCCCCCTTCGATGATGAGTGTCGACATGTGTCCGGTCCTCAGCCTCTCTCCCGCCACGCACCCAGCCGGACGACTTCGTCCGCGAGCGTGACACCGAATCGCTCCGCTACCGTGGTGCGGCAGAGCGTGATGAGCGCGGCGATGTCCGCAGCCGTTGCCGTCCCGTCGTTGACGATGAAATTGGCGTGCGCGGGCGAGACCCTGGCGCCGCCAATCGCGTGGCCTTTCAGCCCGGCCCGATCGACCAGCGCGCCGGCCGAGGCGGGCATGCCTTCAGGCAGCGTCACGCGCCGTGGCTGCGGATTCTGGAAGATGCAGCCGGCGCTCGGCGACGCGAGCGGCTGCGTCGACTTCCGGAAGGCGAGCGATTCGCGTGCCACCGCCCGCAGGGCATCGGGATCGCCGCCCGGCCGCACGCGGAACGCCGCCCAGATCAGGACCTCGCCGCTCTGTTGCAGGCGGCTCGTGTCGTAGTCGAAGTCCATGCGATCGGCCGTCACCTGGCGCAGACCGCCGTCGCGCGTCATGACCCGCACGCTCTCGACGGTATCCCCGATGTTGGCCTGGCGCCAGTGCGCATTGCCGTAGATGGCGCCACCCACCGTGCCGGGAGTGCCCGCCCACGCTTCGAGGGCCGACAGGCCGCGCGACACGGTCCAGCGGACGAGCGCGTTGATGGTGATGGCGGCGTCCGCGCGAACGATGTCGGGCCCGACCATCTGCAGCGACCCACCCCGCGGACGCACCACCACGCCGCGAATGCCCTCGTCAGCGACCAGGACGTTGGAGCCGCCGCCGAGCATGGTCAGCGGGACGCCATGGCGCTGCACGAGCTGCACGACACGCACGAGGTCGTCGCCGCTCTTCGGTTCGACCAGCCAGTCGGCCGGGCCGCCCACCTTGAAGGTCGTCAGCGGGGCCAGCGGGGCGTCCGCCGTCACGGTCATCCCGGGAAACGCGGCGCGCAGGGCGTCGCCAATCGCCGTCATCGGGGCACCCCTTCCGGCAGCGCACGCAGCAGCTCGCGCTCGCGCGCAATCATCGCGCTTCTGGCCTCGGCGCGGGTGCCGGCCACGAACCGCACCGCATCGCCGGGCGCCAGCTGGCCGGCCAGCGGCAGATCGGCGGCGATCACGGTGGCGATCTTCGGATAGCCGCCGGCGGTCTGGCGGTCGGCCATGAGCAGGATCGGAGCGCCGCCGGACGGCACCTGGATCGCGCCGAAGGCCACCGGTTCGGAGATGAGCTCCCCCGGACGGCTGGTCGTGAGCGCGGGACCGTCGAGCCGGAAGCCCATCCGATCCGAGCGTGGCGACACGGTGAAGGTGGCCTGCAGCAGCGCGTCGAGCGCCGCGCCGGTGAACCATTCGTCCTGCGGGCCGAGCAGGACGCGGAGGTGCCGGGGGCCCGGCGTGATGTCGAGCGGGAGCGATGTCCCGCCCGGCCGGCCGACGGCCGCGGTCAGCGGCGCCCCGACCGGCAGGACGTCGCCCGCCACGAGCGCCCGGCCGCCAAGGCCGCCCATGCGGCTGACCAGATGCGTCGACCGGCTGCCGAGGACGAGCGGCGTGTCGAATCCGCCGCCCACCGCGAGGTAGGCACGCGTGCCCCGCCGGCGCTCGCCGAAGCGCAGGACGCTGCCCGCCGCGACCTCGACAGCGGCGCCGTGCGGCATCGGCCGCTCGTTCACGAACAGGTCGAAGACGGCCCCGGCGACGGCGACGACCACCGGCGACTCCACCACGACGGACGGACCGACCAGCGTCACCTCGAGCGCGGCCGCCGACTCGGAGTTGCCCACGAGACCGTTGGCGAGCCGCAGCGAGTAGGTGTCCATGGCTCCGGCCACCGGCACGCCGGCGGCCTGATGGCCCCACCGGCCAAGGTCCTGCACGGTCGTCAGCAGGCCCGGCCGCGTCACGGTCAGTGTCCGGCCACTCACGCCGGCCGGTCCGTCCATCGATCGTGGGCCAGCGGCACGAAGCGCACGCTGTCGCCCGGCGCGAGCAGCGCCGGTGCCGGACGTGACAGGTCGAACATCGACAGCGGCGTGCGGCCGATGAGCCGCCAGCCGCCGGGGCTCTCGCACGGATACACGCCGGTCTGCGATCCGGCGATGCCGACGCTGCCGGCCGGCACGCTCGTGCGCGGTGAGGGCCGCCGCGGCATGGCGATGGTCGAGGCGACGCCGCCCAGATAGGCGAACCCCGGCAGGAATCCCAGCATGTAGACGCGGTAGTGGCCGGCGGCGTGGCGCGCGACGACCTCGTCCTCGGAACAGGCGGCGAAGCGGGCCACGTCCGCCAGGTCCGGGCCGAACGCCCCGCCGTAGCAGACCGGAATCTCCACCTCCCGCTGCCGCGTCGCCTCCTGCGCCGCGGCGTCCCAGGCGTGGGAGATGACGGCCTCCAGTGCGGCGTGGTCGAAACGCAACGGATCGACGTGCACCCCGACCGAGGCGTACGAGGGCACCACGTCGCGCACGCCCGCCACCCGTGCGGCGGCGATGGCGGCGCCGAGTGCCACCACCCGGCGATTGACCTCGGGGGTGATCGCCGGCTCGAACTCCACGAGCAGCAGCGCGTCGCCTGCGTGGTGCAGGCGCGGCCGTGACAGCGCGGCACTCATCGCGCCAGCGCCTCGAGGAGCCGGCCGTGGATGCCGCCGAAGCCGCCGTTGGACATCACGACGACTTCGTCGCCGGCCTCCGCCGCGGCCGCGACGGCCTCGACGATCGCGTCGACCGACGGCAGTTCGCGCGCCGCCACGCCAGCCGCCGTCAGGTCGCGCACGAGCTCCGGCACCGACAGACGCTCGTGCTCGGCCAGCGTGCTCCTGAAGAGCGGCGCGATGATGACCTCGTCGGCGGCCGCGAAGGCGCGGGCGAAGTCGGCCTGGAAGACGCGACGGCACGAGGACGCGGAGCGCGGCTCGAAGAGCGCCCACAGGCGCCGGCCCGGCCGCGCCGTCCGCAGCGCCGCGATCGTCTCGGCGACCGCCGTCGGGTGATGCGCGAAGTCGTCGTAGACGGTGACGCCACGGCGCTCCCCCACCACTTCGAGGCGACGCTTCACGCCACGGAACGCGGCAAGACCGTGACGGATCGCGTCGACTGACAGACCGCATTCGTGGGCGACGGCCACCGCCGCCAGCGCGTTGCGGACGTTGTGCTGGCCGAGCAGCGGCACCTCCACCGTGGCCTCGAGCCCCTCAGGGCCGCCCAGCGTGAAGCGCGTGCCGCGCTCGATCTGTGTCAGCGCGGTGGCGCGCCAGGTGACCCCCTCGCTCAGGCCGAAGGTCTGCACCCGCGAGCGGGCACCGTCGGCCAGGCGCGCGGCCTCGACGCTGTCGGCCCCGAGCAGCACCAGCCCCCGCCCCGGCACGAGCCCGACCAGGCGCTTGAACGCCAGCCGCACCGCGTCCAGATCGTCGTAGATGTCGGCGTGGTCGAACTCGACGTTGTTGATGACGGCGATGTCGGGGAGGTACTTCAGGAACTTGGCGCTCTTGTCGAAATAGGCGCTGTCGTACTCGTCCCCTTCGATGACGAAGTGGCGCCCGCGGCCGAGGCGGTAGCTGCCGCCCTGTCCGTCGTCGCCGAGGTTGCGGGCGATGCCGCCGACGAGAATCGAGGGGTCGGCGCCGCCGCTCGTGAGCAGCCACCCGGCCAGCGCCGTCGTGGTGGTCTTGCCGTGGGTGCCGGCCACCACGACCGACGACGCGTCCCACAGGAACGTCTCCCGGATCATCTCCGGCAGCGAGACGTAGCGCATCGAGCGATCGAGCACCGCCTCGAGTTCCGAGTTGCCGCGCGAGATCGCGTTGCCGACCACCACGACGTCGATCGGGCCGTCGAGGTGGGAGGCGTCGTAGCCTTCGAGGAGCCGGATGCCTTCGGCGCGCAGGAAGTCGCTCATCGGGGGATAGACCTGCGCGTCCGAGCCCTGCACGCGATCGCCCCGACGCTGCAGCATCGCGGCCAGCGTCGCCATCGCGGTGCCGCAGACGCCGATGAAGTGAACCGTGCGCGCCATCAGCTGACCGCCGCTTCTTCGATGGAAAGGCCCGCCCCGGAGGGCCCGGCCGTGAGCCGCGCCGCGACGCCGAACGGGATCGTCCAGGCCGGCGTCCCGGTATGGCCCGACGGAAAGCCGAACACGACCGGACCCGGGAACCGCGCCAGCAGATCGCGCAGCACACCGCGCGCGGTCGGCCCGCCGCCGCTCTCGTCGCAGCGAGGGAACGTGCCGAGGACCACCCCGGTGACGCGGGCGAGGAAGCCCGCCTGGTGCAGCTGCGTCAGCAGGCGATCCAGGCGATACGGCCGTTCGCCGACATCTTCGAGGAAGAGGATGGTCGGTTCCGCCGGAATCGCCGCCCACGGGGTGCCGAGGAGGGACGCCAGCTGGGTGATGGTGCCGCCGAGCAAGGTCCCGCGCGCGTCCCCGGGCCGGAACACCTCGAGCCCGGGCGGCGCCAGCGTCCCCATCGGCACGGGTTGCGTCACGGCGGCCATCAGCGACGCCCGGTCATAGCCGGCCGTGCCGCGCGCCAGCCGCCCTTCGACCATCGGACCGTGGAACGCGACACCGCCGTGCGCGACGTGCCAGTTGAGCAGGGCCGTGATGTCGCTGTAGCCGATGAAGACCTTCGGATCGCCGGCGAGCCACCGGGGATCGAGGCCCGGCAGCAGCTGCTGGCTGCCGTAGCCGCCGCGCACCGCGACGATGCCGCGCACCGACGGATCGCGCCACGCCTCGGTGAGACAGGCGATGCGCAGGGCCGGCGGGCCCGCCACGTAGCCGTGCCGTGCGAGCACGCGGTCGTCGTAGACGGGCTCGAATCCGAGCAGGCGCAGTTCATCGGCACCGCGCGCCAGGTCCTCGGGCTGCACCGGGCTGGCCGGGGCGACGAGCGCAATCCGGTCGCCCTGCTGCAGCCGGCGCGGGCGCCGGCGCCCCGCCAGGGTGGTGGTCTCGTCGCCGCTCATCCTGCCGCCGCCATTTCCGCCGCGACCAGCTGATGGGTCTCGCACCCGACCGTCTGCCGGCAGGCGCGCACCCGGTCCCGGACGGGCGGACGCGGCTTCCCGAGAAAACGCGCCTTCTGCCGGGCGACGCGCGCCACGGCGTCGTCGAGCCTGGCGAGCGGCAGCGCACCGGTCTCGGTCGCCTTGACGAGCGCTTCGAGCACCGACGCCTGCACGTCGACATTACCCGTGCAGACGAGCACCGTGTCGCAGCCGGCCCGGATGGCGGCGACGGCCGCCTCGGCCGGCGTCCAGCGCTTGCCGATCGCCTGCATCTCGAGATCGTCGCTCACGACCATGCCCGGGTAGCCCAGCTCGCCCCGCAGGAGTGCGAGGATGCCCGGGGAGAGCGTGGCCGGCTGCGCCTCGTCGAGCGCGGGGACGAGCAGGTGCGCCGTCATGATGCACGCCACCTCGGCCGCGATCGCCGCGCGGAACGGCACGAACTCGACCCGGCGGAGGCGGTCGGGCGAATGCTCGACGACCGGCAGCTCGAAGTGCGAGTCGACCGCGGTGTCGCCGTGCCCCGGAAAATGCTTGCCACAGGCGGCGAGCCCCTCCTCCTGCATGACGCGGATGAGGGTGGTCCCCAGGCTGGCCACGCGGGCGGCATCGGCCGACAGCGCCCGGTCACCGATGGCGGGATTGGCGGCGTTGGTCAGGACGTCCAGCACCGGCGCGAAATCGAGCGTGATGCCAACGGCCACGAGCTCGCGTGCCAGCGCGCGCGCGAAGCGTTCGGCCAGGGACGGATCGGTGCTGCGGCCCAGGGTCGCGGCCGGCGGCCACACGGTGAACGGCGCCTTGAGGCGGGCGACACGACCACCCTCCTGATCGACGCTCACCCATCCGGGCGACGCCGAGCCGAGGGCCTCGACGGCCATGGCCGTTTCGAGCACCTGTTCCGGACTCTCGACGTTGCGCGCAAACAGCGTGGCGCCGCCCAGATCGAATTCCCGTGCGAGGGCCACGAGCTCGACGGGCACCGTGTAACCGGTGAAGCTCCCGATGAGCACCTGCCCGACGCGTCGACGAAGCGGCATCGGCATGCGAGTCCGAGCATTATAATTCCGCCGTGACCGTGACCGCTTCGGCCCCCACGCGCGTCGACCTCGCTGGCGGCACGATCGACATCTGGCCGCTCTATCTGTTCCATCCCGGCGCGCAGACCCTGAACGCGGCGTTGACGATTCGCACGTTCGTGCGGCTCGAGCGTCGCGAGGACGACGCCGTGGTGCTCGTCTCCGAGGATCTCGGCGTGACGACGGCGCCGCTGCCCTTCGCGGCGCTGCCCGACGAGACGACGCTGCCGCTGCTCGCCCGGCTCGCGCACGCCTTCGAGGCCCGCGGACTGACCGTGACGACACGCAGTGACTCACCGGCCGGTGCCGGCATCGCCGGCTCGTCCGCGCTCGCGCTGGCCGTGACGGGGGCGCTGTCGGCGTGGACGGGCCGCCGGCTCGACGAGGCCGGCCTGCTCGAAGTGGCGCAGAACGTCGAGGCCCAGGTCATCCGCGTGCCGACCGGTCTGCAGGACTACCGGCCGGCGCTCTACGGCGGGATCGCTGCGATCGAGCTCGGTCCCTTCGGCGCGCGGCGCGTCGGCCTGGCCGTGGACGGCGCGGCGCTGTCGGCACGCCTGGTCCTGTGCTACACGGGAGCCCCTCGCCAGTCAGGCATCAACAACTGGGAAATCACCAAGCGCCGGATCGAGGGTGATCGCGACGTGACGACGGCCTTCGACGCCATCGTGGCCGCCACGACCGCCATGCGCCGGGCGCTCGAAGACGGGGACTGGGCCCGCGCGGGCGCCTGCCTGGCCGACGAATGGGCGACACGGCGGCGCCTGGCGCCGGGCGTGACGACGCCCGCGATCGACGCCCTGCTCGAGCTGGCACGGGCGGCCGGAGCCTGGGGCGGCAAGGTCTGTGGCGCCGGCGGCGGCGGCTGCGTCTTCGCGCTGGCCCCACCCGAGCGGGTGGCGGCCATTCGCCAGGCCTGGCACGCGGCGGGCGCGCGGGTGCTCGATGCCGGCGTCGATCCGACAGGACTGCAGGTGACCACAGCATGAGCCGTTCCTCCGACGCGATTGCCGAGATCCGCGCCCTCTACTACGGCACCACCAAGGCCACCGTGGTCAGCGACATCGAGCGCGCCATCGATCTGCTGAAGGCCCTGCCCGACGAAGAGGCGCGCGAGAAGGCGGCCGTCTACATGGATGGCCTCGCCCAGATGCGTGCGGAGTGGGGGGTGAAGACGGCGGCGGCGCCGGCCGTTCGCCGGACCACGGGACGCAAGCGTCCCGCCCGCTAGCCGTTGCTCGACTTGACGAGACGTTTGCGCGCCGCCAGGCGCAGCGCCTCCGGGACGTTGCGATCGATGGCCAGGGCCCGCACATCACGGTCGATCAGGCGCTGCATCAGGTTCATCGACATGGCCACCGGCGTCTTCGGGTTGCGGGCCAGAGACGCCGCCACACCGTAGTTCTTGACCCACGCCCGGTTCTGCCCGATGGCGCGCAGCACGTCCTCGCCGACGCTGGCCATCTTGGCGAAGCTTTCGACCTCGGCGTTCGTGAGCTTGGGCGAGGACAGCACGGCCGACGAGACCATCTTGTTCGGATCGCGGATGAGCAGCGCGCGGACCTCGCGTGAGCCCTTCATCGCCGCCCGCACGCGCTCGACGATGTTCATCTGCTGGATCTGCTGGGTCACCGAGACGCCACTCACGGCCGGCAGCATGCCGTCGACGTCGTCGGACGCCGCCAGGTCATCCGCGCCGTCCGGCGCCGCGGCGGACGCGTCGACCAGCGGCCGTTCGTCCTCCACGGCGGAGGTCTCGGCACCGGCCACCGGCGTGATGCCGCGCGTGGCGAAGAAGCGTGTCAGTTCGCCCGGCGTCTCGGCGCGGGCGAGGACGGCCGCGAGCGGCCCCGGCGGAATCGCGGCGAGCGTGGCATCGGCGGCCGCACGCACCTCGGCATCCGCGTCGTCGAGGAGCAGCGCCAGCAGCGCCAGCTGCTCCAGACCGCGCGGCGCCAGCCGGCCGAGCGCGGCCTCGAGACGCACCTCGCGCGGCACATCGTCCTTGCGGAAGGCCTCGAGCAGCAGCGTCTTCAGCCCGCAGTCCATCAGGGCGCTGCTACCGGCGACGCGATCGACACTCCGGCGTGTGTCTCGGCGGGGCCGAAGGCCCCGACCTGCGCCGGCCGTGGCCACAGCAGGTAGGCCGCCATGATGAGCGCCACGATCGCCGCGATGGCCAGGACGGTGACGACGAGCGACGACTTTCCGCGCGGCCCGACCGGCAGGTCGGACACCGGCCCTTGCGGTGGCCCCGGCGGCGGCAGCGCGTCCGGATGGCGCAACAGGAAGATGCGCAGCGTCTCCTCCGGATCGAGCCCCACTTCCTTGGCGTAGGAGCGCACGACGGCGCGCCGGAAGATGCCGGGCGGCAGCTTCTCGATCTGATTGCGCTCGAGCGCTTCGAGCGTGCGCATGCCGAGCTTGGTGACATCCGCCACCTCGCGCAGCGTGCGGCCGGCGGCCTCGCGGGTGGTCCGCAGCGCCAGTCCGAAATCCTCACTCGTCTCGAGCACTGCCATCATCCCGGCGTCGGTGGGGCTCACGCACCCCAACCCCGCGATGTTAGTAACGCTCACTCCGTCAGTCAATCTCCACGAGGAACGCGGCGACGGTCCGCGTGACCGCACGGGCGGGGTCTTCACCCCGCTGCGGCAGGAAGGCGCCGATCGCGGCCACGCCGAACGCCCCGCTCGCGGCGACCCACGGCCAGTCGGCAGGGCCCAGCCCCCCGATGGCGAACACCGGGACGGCGCTGCGCGCGACCAGCGCCGCCAGGCCGGCCGGTCCGAGCGTGGGGCTGCCCGCGGGTTTCGAGGCCGACGGGGCCGCCGTCCCGGCCAGCACGGCGTCGACCGGACCGGCCTGGTCGACGTCGTGAGGCGTGTGGACGGCACGGGACATCCAGGTGGCGTCCGGGAGCCAGCCCCGCAGCAGCGCCGCATCGAGGGAGGTCTGTTTCAGGTGCAGACCGGCGCGGGCGGCGGCCGCCACGTCGGCGCGGTCGTTGACGACGAGGTGCAGCCGGCCGGCGGCGGCGGCGACGAGGCGCCGGCTGAGTCCGAGGAGCGCGGCCCCCGACAGGTCGGGCTCACGCAGCTGGAAGAAGCCCACGCCCGCTTCGGCCGCCCCTTCGACCTGCGCAATCAGCAGCTCGGCCGCCTGATCGAGCGGCCGTCCGGCGGCGGCCGCAAGACGCCGGCGGTCGCTCACGATGCCGAGGCGCGTTGCCGGCGACAGCGGCGGCGTCACGGCGCCTGGCGGCGGCGGACCAGCGCGGCGAGGTCGGCCAGCGCCGCAAGGACATTGACGGCACCGAGACCGGTGATGCCGCCGCGCACGTAGTTGTTGGTGACCAACGCCTGCACGACCGGCGAGATCTGGGCGAAGTAGTTGCGCTCCCAGTAGGCGGACCACGGCACCACGATCAACAGCAGACCCAACTCGATGAGCAGGGCGATGATGAGGAGGCGCCGCACGAGGGGCTTAGCCCCGCACCTGGGCGCGGCTCAGCCGTTCGAGCCGGGCCGCCACGTCGCGGTAGCCCCGCGCGTCGGCCTGGAGCTCGCTGAACACGGCCTGAGCCCGCTCGACCTCACCGAGATCCTCGAGCACGCTGGCGAGGTCGTAGAGCAGTGCCCGCCCGGCCTCCACGTTCGGTGCCGGCGCCTCGGCGGCGCGCTCGAAGCACTCGAGCGCCGCCGCGCGGTCGCCGCGCTCGGCCTGCAGGCGCCCCAGGGTGGAAGCCGCCTCGAAGCGCTGACGCGACGAGCGCGAGGCCAGCTCGAGCGACTGAATCGCGTCGTCGAGCATGCCCATGTCGCGATAGGTCAGACCGAGGCGCAGCTGCTCGGCCGCCACGGTCTCGTCCTGCGCGCGACCGGCCTCGGCCGACGCGTCCGCTGGCCGCGCCTTCGTCGCCGTGGTGTCCTTGGCGGCCACCATCGCCTCGAGCTGCGCGCTGAGGTCGAGCTCGACAGCGGCGGACGCCACCGCCGGCTCGGGCACCTCGACCGGATCGTCGAAGGTGATGCCTTCGTTCAGGTCCATCTTGTTGGTGGCCAGGAACGGGCTGTCCCCGCTCAGGCGGTCGGCGATGATCTCGTCCGGGTCGGCCTCGCCCAGCATCTCCAGCGCCCGGCGGAAGCGGGCGATGTTGGCGCTGTCCCACGGCTCACGGGCGACCAGGTCCTCGCTGATGATCCGCGCCTCGAGCCCGCGGCCGGCGTCGAGGTAGGCATCGGCCAGCTGGGCCTGTGCCGAATACATCGTTGCTTCGAGTCCACCATCGACGCAGGTCTCGACAAGACGCATGAGCGCGACGATGTGACGGCGGACGCGGGTCACGAACTCGTGCAGCGCGGCGGCGGCGGCGGCGAAGTCGCCGCTGGCCACGGCGTGGTCGGCCACCGCTTCGATCCCGGGATAGGCCGAGTCGGCGTCCTGCTCGGCCAGCCGGCAGGCCATGTCGATGGCGGCCTCGCGCAGCGCCGGATCAGCGGCGAGGGCGCTGGCGACCGCCGCCTTGCCCTCGTCCAGATGGCCCTGGCGCAGTTCGGACTCCGCCACCACCATCCACAGCGTGGGATCCGTGGCGACGACTTCGGCGGTCAGATAGCGGCGGGCAGTCGCGATGTCGCCGTGACCGACGTGGGCACGCACCAGCTGGACGCGGGCCTCGATATCGGTGGCATCCATGTCGGCCACGCGGCCGAGCACCGACAGCGCCTCGCCGTGCTGGCCGGCCTCCTCGAGCGCGGCCGCCAGCTGACGCAGTTCCGCCGGCGAGGCCGCCCAGGCCAGGGCGCGGGCGAAATCGCCGCTGGCGATGTCGGCGGCGAGGACCTGCGTGCGGGCATCTTCGTCGGTCGGGTCCAGTTCGAGCAGGTCACGATAGGCGGCGCGGGCGTCGTCGACGCGGCCCTCCTTGATGAACCACTCGGCCACCGCCTTGAACTCGCGCGCGGCGGTCTCGGTGTCGCTGAGATCGCGGGCGGCCTTGGCGGCCGTGAAGCGGGCGCCGTAATCCTCCGGATCGACCCGGCCGAGCAGCACCGCCATCTCCGCGGCGCCGCGGATGTTGCCGATCTTGCGGCGGCGGTCGGCGACGGTCTGGTAGGCGGTCTTGGCATCGGCCAGCAGGCCGAGCTTGACGGCCACGTCGCCCGAGCGGATGAGGGCGTACTCGTCGCTGGCCTTGACCTTGAGGATCTTCTTGAAGAGGGCGGCCGCCTTCGGGAGGAAGCCTTCTTCCGCGAGGTGATCGGCGATCCGGGTGTACTGCTCGACGCCCTTGTCGAGCTGGCCGGATCGCACGAACAGATCACCGAGGGCGTTGGCGCTGTTCCAATCGCGAGGCTGTGCCAGGACCAGCGCCTGGTACTCGTCGATGGCCGCGTCCACCTTGCCCAGCCGCAGGGCCTTCTCGGCCCGCTTCAGTGCTCCGTCGCGATCGAATGGCGCCACGATGCTTCGCCCTCAGTCCAGAGTATCAAACAGCGACGCCGGCTTGAACGATCGCCGGTGCGCTTCGGAATATCCGTGTTCGGCCACCGCCGCCAGGTGCGCCGCCGTGGCATACCCCTTGTGGCGATCGAAGCCATAACGGCTATCGGCCCGATGGAGGTCGGCCATGAGTCGGTCCCGGGTGACCTTGGCCACGATCGACGCCGCCGCAATGGCCGCTGATATCCGGTCGCCTCCCACCAGCGCGCGCTGTGCCATCCGCAGGCCCTCGATCCTGAAGGCATCGACCAGGACGAGGTCGGGCTGCGGCACCATGGCGGCGACGGCGCGTGCCATGGCGCGCAGGGACGCGCGATGGATGTTGTATCGGTCGATCTCGGGTGGGTCTGCACTGCCGACAGTCCAGGCGAGCGCCCGGGCCGTGATGAGGTCGAACAGGCGGTCCCGTGCCGTCGCCGTCAGGAGCTTCGAGTCGGCGAGGCCGGGCACGTGCCGGGCGGGGTCGAGGACCACCGCGCCGGCCAGGACGGGGCCGGCCAGGCAGCCGCGCCCCACTTCGTCCACTCCGGCGACCAGGCCGAAGCCGAATCGCCGGTAGTGGTTCTCGATGGTTCGCCGGGCACGAACTTTCGCCATGGCCCGGGCGCCGCGTCCGGCCTAGGCCGGCTTCTTGCGGACTTCCTTCATGCGGGCCGCCTTGCCCTTCAGCTCGCGCAGGTAGTAGAGCTTGGCGCGGCGGACCTTGGCGGAGCGCAGGACCTCGATCTTCTGGATGACCGGCGAGTGCAGCGGAAAGATGCGCTCGACACCCTGGCCGAACGACACCTTGCGCACCGTGAACGACGCGCGCGTGCCGCCGCGCCGCAGGCCGATGACGATGCCCTCGAAGATCTGGACCCGCTCCTTGTCGCCTTCCTTGACCCGGACATGGATCTTCACCGTGTCGCCGGACTGCATCGCGGGCCGCGCTATCGTCTGAGTCTGCTCGAACATTTCCACTGCGTTCATCGGTTCTCGCCCTTCCCTTCCACCATCCCCGCGGTCCCGCCAGCCAGGTCCGGACGCCGCACCCGTGTGCGCGCGCCGGCCGCCTCGCGGCGCCACCGTTCAATCGCCCCGTGATGTCCCGACAGGAGCACCTCGGGCACCGCCCGTCCCCGCCACACGGCCGGCCGTGTGTAGTGCGGGTAGTCCAGCTGTCCGGTCGAGAACGAGTCGTTCGTCACCGACCGCTCGTCGCCGACCACGCCCGGCACCAGCCGGGCGATGGCGTCGAGCATCACGAGCGCCGCCAGCTCGCCGCCGCTGAGCACGTAGTCGCCAATCGACCACTCCTCGGCACCGACCGCCTCGACCACCCGTTCATCGACGCCTTCATATCTGCCGCACAGCCACGTCACGCTCGTCTCGCGCGCCATCCGCTCCGCGGCCCCCTGGTCGAACCGCCGTCCGGCCGGTGAGGTCATCACCACCAGCCCGGGTCCGCCCCGGCGCTTCCGAATCGCGTCCACGGCCTCGTGGAACGGTTCGGCCTTCATCACCATGCCCGGCCCGCCGCCGAACGGGATGTCATCGACCACGTGGTGCCGGTCGGTCGTGAACGACCGCAGGTCGTGCACCCCGATGTCGAGCAGCCCCCGCATCCGGGCCCGGCCGACGACGCCCTCGGCGACGCCGGCTTCGATCATGGCCGGAAAGATCGTGACCACGTCGAACGTCACGCTCCGGCCGCCACCGTCGCTCATTCCCGCCAGCCGCCGTTCACCTCGAGCAACCCCTCCGGCGGGTCGATGGTGATGCGCCGCGCCGGGATGTCCACCGTGCAGAATGCTTGCGTCAGCGGCACCAGCACCGGCGCACCGGCCGTCGTCACCACCAGCCGCACCGCTTCCCCGTCGCCGTCAACCGAGGCGACGAGGCCGACCCGCTCGCCCGCCACCGTCCACACCTCGCATCCCATCAGCTCGTGATGGTAGTAGGTGTGCTCCGGCAGCACCCGCACCGTGTCGGCCGGCACCCGCAGTTCCCAACCGGCGAAGCGCTCCGCTTCGTCGATCGACGTCACGCCCGCGAACACCACCACCGGCCGTCCGAGGTGCATCCTGTAGCGTGTGACCTGCAACCGCTCGATCGGATGCTCGGGTGATCGCCGCCCGAACAGGACGGCATCGACCGCGAACCGATCGTCGACGAAGTCGGTCGTCGCGTTGACGATGACCTCGCCCTTGTTGCCCTGCGTGCGGGCCACGACCCCCACGAGGAGCATGTCGTCC
The DNA here is from genome assembly GCA_963807405.1 of uncultured Acidobacteriota bacterium. Taxonomy (GTDB): domain Bacteria; phylum Acidobacteriota; class Vicinamibacteria; order Vicinamibacterales; family UBA2999; genus CADEFD01. The sequence goes on from CAWEBU010000006.1 coordinate 1,091,490, forward strand.
CAGCCGGCCGGCTCAGCGCTGGCCGTCGACGTCTCGGATGTCGAGTTGGATCTGTGTGCCATCGACGTCGGCCGCCGCGGCGAGCAGCGTTCTCAGCGCCGCCGCGGTCCGCCCCTGTCGGCCGATCACCCGGCCGAGATCGCCGGGCGCGACCCGCAGCTCGAAGTGCATGCCGCCGCGCCGTTCCCCTTGCACCACCTCGACGGCGTCCGGCTCATCGGCCAGCGCCTTCGCGACGGTTTCCACCAGTGTCTTGAGCTCGGCCACGGCCAGTGACTCCCGCTCAGGCCTGCGGCGCGGTGGCCGCAGCTTCGACCGGCGCGACGGCGCCGAGATCGCGGGTCACGTGCTTCGCCAGCAGCGTGCGCACCGAATCCGACGGCCGCGCCCCCTGCGAGATCCAGTGCTCGATCCGCGCCTTGTTGACGTCGACGACGGCGGGCTTGGTGCGTGGATTGTAGAAGCCGAGCGTCTCGATGAACCCGCCCTCGCGCGGCGAGCGCCGCTCGGTGACGACCACCCGGTAGTGGGGACGCTTCTTCGACCCCGTGCGACGCATGCGAATGACCAACATAGATAGTGTCCTCGTCCTGGCCAGCCGGACATCCGGCTAGCGCATCAAGCTGAACGGCCCCTTCTTCTTTTTCTTCCTGGGAGCCTCGGGCACGGCCTCGCCCGTCATCTGGCCCACCATCTTCAGCATCTTCCGCATCTCGGCGTACTGCTTGAGCAGCCGGTTCACGTCCTCGACCGAGGTGCCGCTGCCGAGCGCGATGCGCTTGCGGCGGCTGCCGTCGATCACTTCGGCGTGCTCACGCTCTTCCGGCGTCATCGAGTTGATGATCGCCTCGACGCGGCGGAGCTGCTGCTCGTCCGGTTTCTGCGCCCCGAGATCCTTCAGCTGCCCCATGCCGGGCAGCATCTTCATGATGTGCTCGAGCGGCCCCATCTTCCGGATCGTGCGGAGCTGATCGCGGAAATCGGCGAGGCTGAAGGTGTTCTTGCGGATCTTCTCCTCGAGCGAGGCGGCGGTCGATGGATCGACCACCTCCTCCGCCTTCTCGATGAGCGACAGCACGTCGCCCATGCCGAGCAGGCGCGAGACGAAGCGATCGGCGTGGAAGGTGTCGAGATCCTCGAGGCGCTCACCGGCGCCGACGAAGGCGATCGGCACGCCGACCACCGACACCACCGACAGCGCGGCGCCGCCGCGCGAGTCGCCGTCGATCTTCGACAATACGACGCCGGTCACGCCGATCTGCCGGTTGAACTCGCCGGCGCTCTTGATCGCGTCCTGGCCGGTCATCGCATCGGCGACGTAGAGCAGGTCGGACGGCTTGACGACGTCCTTGATGGCGACCAGCTCGCGCATCAGCTCGTCGTCGATGTGCAGACGGCCGGCGGTGTCGACGATGACCACGTCCGCCCCGGTGTTGCGCGCTTCGGTGAGCGCGCCCTTGGCGCGGGCCACCGGATCCAGATTGCCGGCCGGGTTGTAGACGCGGACGGCGGCCTGCGCGGCGACAATCGACAGCTGCTCGATGGCGGCCGGCCGGCGGACGTCGGTCGAGACGACGAGCGGGAACCGGCCCTGCCGGGCGAGCATGCGCGCCAGCTTGCCGCTGGTCGTGGTCTTGCCCGAGCCCTGCAGCCCGAGCATGAGGATGACCCGGGGCTGCGGGCCGCCCGGCGTGAGACCACCGGCGGCGTCACCGAACAAGCCGAGCAGCTCGTCGCGGACGATCTTGACGACCTGCTGGTCGGGGCTGAGGCTGGCCTGGACGTCGGCGGCCGAGGCGCGATCGCGGACGCGATCGACGAACGCCTTGACGACCTGCAGGTTGACGTCGGCTTCGATCAGCGCGACGCGGATCGCGCCGAGCACCCGCTCGGTCGTGTCAGGCGTGAGACGGACTTCCCCCTTCAGGGACTGGAAGACGTCTTGGAGACGGGTGCTCAGGGCGTCGAACATAAAGACAAACCCTTATCCTACTGGAGTTTCAGGCTGCCGGTCAAACCTTCGTGAGATGGTGTCCCAGCTTGGCCTTCTTGGTCTGCAGGTAGCGCCGCGTCGTCTCCGAGGGCGCGATTTCGAGCGGCAGCGAGGCCACCACCGCCAGACCGTAGCCCTGCAGGCCGACGAACTTGCGGGGGTTGTTGGTCAGGAGCCGCATCGTGCGGACACCCAGGTCGCGCAGCACCTGCGCCCCGATCCCATAGTCCCGCTGGTCGGGCTTGAAGCCCAGCTGTTCATTGGCCTGCACCGTGTCGAGACCTTCGTCCTGCAGCGCGTAGGCCCGGATCTTGTTGGCCAGACCGATGCCGCGGCCCTCCTGGTTGAGGTAGAGGAGGACGCCCCGGCCCTCGGCGGCGATGCGCTGCATGGCGGCGTCGAACTGCGACCCGCAGTCACAGCGCAGGGAGTGGAAGACGTCGCCGGTCAGGCACTTCGAGTGGACCCGCACCAGGACGTCGTCGCCGTCGCCGATGTCGCCGCACACGAGCGCGACGTGGGTCTCGCCGTCGAGCGGACTCTCGTAGGCGTGGACCCGGAACAGCCCGTGCGACGTCGGCATCACGGCCTCGGCGGCCTTGCGGACGAGCCGCTCGTGCCGCATGCGGTACTGGATCAACGCCGCCACGGTGATGAGCCGCAACTTGTGCTTGCGCGCGAACTTCACCAGGTCGGGCACGCGCGCCATGCTGCCGTCGGCCTTGGCGATCTCGCAGATCACCCCGGCCGGGTAGAGCCCGGCCACGCGCGCCAGGTCGACAGCCGCCTCGGTCTGTCCGGCGCGCACGAGCACGCCGCCGTCGCGCGCCCGCAGGGGCAGCACGTGGCCCGGTCGCGCCAGGTCGGCGGGACGGGTCTTCCGGTTGATGGCGGTGAGGACGGTCTTGGCGCGGTCGGCCGCCGAGATCCCGGTCGTCACGCCGCGCCGCGCTTCGATGCCGACGCAGAAGGCCGTGTCGAAGGCCGTGGTGTTGCGCCCGACCGGCACCTGCAGGGGAATCTCGAGTTCATCGAGCCGTTCGGCGGTCATCGGCATGCAGATGAGCCCGCGGCCGTGCGTCATCATGAAGTTGATGACCGCCGGCGTCACCATCTCGGCGGCCACCGTCAGGTCACCCTCGTTCTCGCGGTCCTCGTCGTCGACGACGATCACCATCTCGCCGCGGCGGATGGCCTCGACGGCCTCCTCCACGCTGGAGAAGGCGCCGGACGGGACGTCTCGACGCCTGGTGGTCCGCGCGGCGCGGCGGGTCTTCACGGTGGCACGCTTCCTCGGGGTCTTGGCCATGACGGGGCGCCTCAGCGCCGGCGGAGTTCGGCGAGCCCGGCGATCTCGGTCGCCCGCAGCACGTACTTCCCGAGGTACGTCGCACTCGAGGTTGACCCGGTCGCCCGGGCGGAGGGTGCCGAGCGTCGTGTGCTCGCGCGTGTAGGGGATGACCTGGATGTCGAAGCGGCGGTCGTCGAGGCCGGCCACGGTCAGGCTCACGCCGTCCACGGTCACACTGCCCTTGCGGATGAACAGCGTCGCGAGCGAGGGCGGGAAGCTGATCGTCAGCCACTGGCTCTCGCCTTCGTCACGGGTCTCCTCGACCACGCCCACGCCGTCGACGTGGCCGAGGACGAAGTGGCCGCCGAGACGGGCATCCGCGCGCAACGGCCGCTCGAGGTTGACGCGTTGGCCGCGGGCGAACGAGCCGAGGGTGGTGATGCGGGCGGTCTCCGGGCCGATGTCGGCGTGGACCTCCCCGTGCGAGACGACCAGCGCCGTCAGGCAGGCGCCGCTGACCGCCAGGCTGTCGCCGGGCCGGGTCTCGCTCGCCAGGCTCGTCTCGATGCGAACACGGTAGCCGCCGTCCATCGGCTTCACTTCGACCAGCTGGCCGATCTGCTCAACGATTCCAGTGAACATCCGCCTCCATCCACGTGTCCTGTCCGCACGCCACGCTCGTCACGCCGGCCAGCCGGCTCCACGGCACCGCCAGGCCGTCGAAGAGGGGCACGCCCTCCCCGCCGAGCCGCGCCGGCGACACGATGAGATGCAGTCGGTCGACGAGACCGGCGTCCCAGAAGCTGCGATGCAGCGCCGCCCCGCCCTCGACGAGCAGCGTGTGGATGCCGCGCCCGAGGAGCGCCTCGGCCGCTGCCGCGAGCGAGGCGGCCGGCACGACGTCGACCCCGACCTCCAGCAGGCGGGCCACCCGTTCCGGCGCCGCGGCCAGCGCCTGCGGCGTCGTGACCATTATGACCGGGCCACCCTCCGGCGTCGTGTAGATGCGCGCCCCCGGCGCCGTGTCGAGCGCGGCATCGAAGACGACGCGCGTCAGCGGGCGGGTCCGCACGACGTCGCGCGCCGTCAGGAGCGGGTCGTCGGCGCGCACGGTGCCGGCGCCGACCGCGATCGCATCCACCGCCGCGCGCAGCCGCTGCGTCCGGCGGGCCGCGGAATCGCCGGAGATGCGCGTCGGGCGGTCGCGGCGCTCCGCGATGCGCGCGTCGCGGCTGGTCGCCACCTTGATGACGACGAGCGGACGCTGGCGCTCCTGCGCCATCAGGTAGGCGGCGTTGAGCCGGCGCGCGGCCGCCTCCTCGAGGCCGACCTCGACCGTCGTGCCCGCCTCGCGCAACGCGGCGACACCGCGCCCGGACACCTGCGGAAACGGATCGAGGGTGGCAGCCACGACGCGCTCGATGCCGGCGGTGATGATGCGCGCCGTGCACGGCCCCGTGCGGCCGACATGGCAGCACGGCTCGAGCGTCACGTAGAGGGTGGCACCGCGCGCCCGCCCGCCGGCCTCATCGAGGGCCATGATCTCGGCGTGCGGCCGCCCCGCCCGTTCGTGATAGCCCTGCCCGACGACGATGCCGTCGGCATCGACGACGACGGCGCCAACCATCGGGTTGGGCACCGTGGCGCCGACGGCGCGCTCCGCGTGGAAGAGCGCCCGGCGCATCATCGCCGTGTCGTCTACCACGATGGCCTGAACAACGCGTCGGCATAGGCGCCGGCGTCGAACGGCAGCAGGTCGTCGATGCCCTCGCCCACGCCGACATACAGGATCGGCAGCTTCAGATCGTGGGCGATCGCCACGGCGATGCCCCCCTTGGCGGTGCCATCGAGCTTGGTCAGGACCACGCCGGTGACCCCTGCGGTGGCCGCGAACTCTCTCGCCTGGACGAGCCCGTTCTGCCCCACCGTGGCATCGAGCACGAGCAGCACCTCGTGCGGCGCCCCGGGAACCTCGCGGGCGGTGATGCGGCGAATCTTCTCGAGTTCGGCCATCAGGTTGACGCGCGTGTGCAGGCGTCCGGCGGTATCGACCAGCACCGTGTCGACCCCACGCGCCCGCGCCGCGGTGAGCGCATCGAAGACCACCGCCGCCGCGTCGGCGCCCTCGGCGGCCCGTACGATGTCGACGCCGGCACGGGTCGCCCAGATCTGCAGCTGGTCGACGGCGGCGGCCCGGAACGTGTCGGCGGCGCAGATGAGGGTCTTGCGGCCGTCGTGCCGGAACCGGTGGGCCAGCTTGCCGACGGTGGTCGTCTTGCCGGTGCCATTGACGCCGACGATCAGCACGACCCGGGGCGGCGTGGCCGGCAGCGGCGCCGGCGCCGGCACGGCGGCGAAGATCCCGCGGATCTCGTCAGTGAGAGCGACGCGCAGCCCGCTGCCGGTGCGCGGCTGCTGCCGGACCCCGGCGACGAGACGCGCGGTGGCGCCGAGGCCGACGTCGGCGGCGAGCAGCAGTTCTTCGAGCGCCTCGACCGAGTCGACGTCGAGCAGTGCCGCCGCCTGGTCCGGCGCGTCGGCGCGGCCGACGATCTCATCGAAGCCCTGCGCGAAGCGCTCGGCCGTGCGTGACAGCCCCCGTGTCAACCGATCGAACAGACCCATCCGTGCGATCTTAACAGGGCCGCCGCTCCGCGCCGAGCGTGCCCTCAGTCCGACTCGGTGCGCTGCCGCCGCCCCATCAGGTCGGCCACGGCCGCGGCCGGCGCCACCCGGCCGGCGAGCAGGGCGTCCACTTGCGCGGCGATCGGCAGTTCGACACCCAGGCGACGCCCGAGCGCGAGGGCTGCCTGCGTGGTCCTGACGCCTTCGGCGACCATCGTCATGCCGGCGACGATCTCGTCGATCTGCCGGCCGCGGGCGAGCTCGACGCCGACATGGCGGTTGCGACTGAGCTGACCGGTGCACGTCAGGACGAGGTCCCCCATGCCGGACAGGCCGGCCAGCGTTTCCCGCTCCCCGCCGGCGGCCACCGCCAGCCGGGAGATCTCCGCCACGCCGCGGGTGATGAGGGCCGCCAGGGCGTTGTGCCCGAGTTCCAGCCCGTCGACCACGCCGGCGGCAATCGCGATGACGTTCTTGAGCGCGCCTCCGAGTTCCACGCCGGTCACGTCGCTGCTGGCGTAGAGGCGCAGGGCGCCGGAACGGAACTCCTCCTGCACGTGACGCACCGCCCGCTCGTTGGCCGAGGCGACGACGACCACCGTCGGCAGGGACTGCGCCAGTTCGCGGGCGAAGCTCGGGCCCGACAGCACCGCGACCTCGTCGACGTGGGTCCACTCCTCGCGCACGACCTCTGACATGCGCAGCAGCGAGCCGTCTTCGAGGCCCTTGGTGGCGCTGAGAACGACCGCCGCGCGATCGACGTGCGCCGCGCCCTGGCGCAGGACCTGGCGTACTCCATGCGACGGCACGGCCACCACCACGAGTTCGGCGCCACTGAGTGCCGCCGGCAGATCGGCGGTCGCGCTGAGTGTTGCCGGGAACGCCACATCAGGCAGATAGACGGCGTTGGCGCGCCGGGCCGTCATCTCGGCGGCGAACTCGGGAGCACGCGACCACAGCTGCACGCGGTGGCCGACGCGCGCCAGATGCACGGCGAGCGCCGTGCCCCAGCTGCCCGCCCCCACCACCGTCACACTACGCATTGGGACGCTCCTGACGCGCCAATCGGCGTTCCGTCCCGCGTCGCAGGCGCGCCAGATTGCCGCGGTGGCGCCAGACGATCAGCGCGCCGGCCACCACGCTGCCGCGCACGGTCGGGGCCGGGGACCCGGTCAGGGCCGCCGCCGCCGGCAGGGCCACACTGGCGGCGAGCGAGCCGGCCGAGACCATCCGGGTCGTCCAGACGGCCAGCACGAAGGCCGCCGCCGCGGCGGCCGTGGCGAGCGGCGCCAGCACGACGAAGGCGCCGCACGCCGTGGCCACGCCCTTGCCGCCTCGTCCCCACAGCCAGACGGGATAGACGTGGCCGGCGACGGCCCCCACGCCAGCCGCCACCGCATCGGCGCCGGGCAGCGTGGCCACGCTCACCAGCACCGCCAGCGCGCCCTTGGCGATGTCGAGCGCCATCACCACGATCCCGAGCCGGAGGCCCGACACGCGGTACATGTTGGTGGCGCCGACGTTGCGGCTACCCACCGAGCGCAGATCGACGCCGCCCCATCGCCGCCCCGCCACGTAGCCGAGCGGCAGCGAGCCGATGACATAGCCCGTCAGCGCCGAGAGGATCATGGCGCGCCGTCCGCGATCACATAGCGGCGGACCATGTCGAGCGCGGTCGTGGCTGCCAGCGAGCGAATGACGGCGCGGTCGCCGCCGAGCCGCGCGGTCCGGACCTCGGTCCCGCGCCGGCCGCTCACGGCGAAGCAGACGAAGCCGACCGGCTTCTCGGCGGTGCCGCCGCCGGGTCCGGCGATGCCGGTCACCGCCACCGCCACGTCGCTCCCGGCACGACTGCGCACGCCCTCGGCCATCGCCGCCGCCACCGCCTCGCTGACCGCGCCATGCTCGACCAGGAGCGCCTCCGGCACCCCGAGCGCCGCCATCTTCGACTCGTTGCTGTAGGTGACGACGGCGCGATCGAGATACGCGCTCGCTCCGGCCACCTCGGTGAGCCGGGCGGTGACGAGGCCCCCGGTGCACGATTCAGCGAGCGCCAGCCGCCAGCCTCGCGCCACCAGCAGATCGCCGACGGTCTGTTCGAGCGAGCGTCCATGGCAGCTGACGACATCGTCGCCGAAGGCGTCGGCCAGGCGCGCGACGGCGGCCTCGAGGCGCTCGTCGAGCAGCGCCACCTCGTCGCCGTGGCAGGACAGGTGGAGTTCGACGGTCCCCAGGCTCGCCAGGATGGTCGTCGCCACCGGAAGGGCTTCGCTGGTCCACGGGCCGTAGATGGGTTGCGCCCGCTCGTCGACCCAGGACTCGCTTCTGCCCACTACGATGACGGCCCGACGCACCGTCACGCCGCCGCCCCAGCGCGGCACGACATGACGCGTCAGCGCCAGCTCGAGCATCGGCATCATCTCGCGCGGAGGCCCGGGCAGGAGCAGCAGCGCGCGCGTCCCGTCCGGCACCCACAGGCCGGGCGCCGATCCGCGTTCGTTGGGGATGACCGCCGCCCCGTCGTGCACGAGGGCCTGCCGGCGGTTGATGTCGGGCATCGTCAGGCCGCGGCGGCGGAAGCGCTCGGCGATCGCCTCGATGACGGTCGCGTCCTCGTGCATCGACCGGCCGATGACCGCGGCCACGGCGTCGCGCGTGCGGTCGTCGTCGGTGGGACCGAGGCCGCCGGTGCAGACGACGAGGTCGGCCTGCGAGAGCGCGTGACCGAGTGCCGTCGTCAGGTCGCCGCGATCGTCCCCGACGACGGTCGTGAACGCCACCGCCATGCCGATCCGCTGCACCGACGCCGCGATGTGAGGCGAGTTGGTGTCAGCGCGGCCGAGCGCCAGCAACTCGCTGCCGATGGCGACGATGGCGACCCGCGGCGGTGTCGCCGTCACGCCAGCCAACCGGGCGCGAGCCACAGCATGACGCGCAGGACCGCCCATGCGTAGATGCCGGCCGCCAGATCGTCGAGCATGATGCCCCAGCCGCCGTGGGCCCGTTCGAGCTGCCGGGCCGGCGGCGGCTTGACGATGTCGAACACGCGGAACAGCAGGAAGCCGGCCAGCGCGGTGGGCCAGGTGAGCGGCGCCGCGACCAGCGTGACGGCCATGCCCAGCACTTCGTCGATGACGACCGGCCCGGGATCCGTGGTGCCGAGCGCCTGCTCGGCGCGCGTCGCCGCCAGCGCCCCGACCACCAGCAGCGCGAGGACGACGGCAATCTCGACGACGACGGTCGCGCCCGCCAGGCGCATCGCCCACCAGAGCGCGACGCCGACGGCCGAACCCGCCGTGCCCGGCGCGATTGGGAAGAACCCGGTGTAGCCGGCGCTGGCCAGCACGACGGCGAGGCGTCCCGTCATGCGGCGACCTTGACGACGCGCGTGTGAGCGATCTGGTCGTGCACCGCCCGCCGATCGGCGCGAAACAGTGCCGGGATGAAACCGGCGCCCATGACCAGCCCTCCGACGATGGCGGCCGCCACGCGCACGGTCGCACTGCCGAAGGTCAACGAGCCCTCGGTGGCCTCGACGCGCAGCCCCATGGCCATCTTGCCCAGCGTCTGCCCGCCGTTGGCCGTGAACGCCGTGAGGTAGGCGACGTTCAGGCCGAAGACGAACGTGCAGAGCGGCACGAGCGGCAGGGTCGCCGCCTCGGCGACCGGCAGTTCCGCGATCTGGGCCGTCAGGTAGACGACGGCCGCATCGATCGACGCCAGCAATGCGACGTCGATGAGGGCCGAGACCAGACGCGCCACGGACGGCGCGGCCATCGCGACGGCCTCGCCGGCAGTCGTCGATTCGCTGGCCCGCGCCGGATCGCCGGCCGGCTCGAACAGCGCCGGACTCGAGCGCCGCGCAACGTGCGGTGTAGCGCGGGACCGCGGCCGTTCGGCCGTGCGCCGGACGGCCAGCGGCGTGCGCGCCGGTGGCGGCTGTGCGTCGGTGAAAAGCGACGGGGGCAGCGCCGGAGGCGCCTGGACCGGCGCGCCGAGCGGGAGATCCGCGAGCGGTGCGCCGTCGTCATGCCCCAGGTCCGCATCGAGGGCCGGCACCGGGGTGGGGGTACGCGAGATCGGGCCGCGGGCCGGCTCGCCGGATCGCGGGACCGGCGGCGGCGTGGCCGCTGGCGGTTCGATGAGCGAGAACTCGTACCCGCAATGGCGGCAGCGATCGGCGGCCTCGAAGCCGACGTAGGCGCACTTCGGGCACTTCATGGCTGCGCCGCGTCCCGCGCGCCGGGGCCGACCGCCGTCAGCAGGACGCGCTGCACGCGGCCGCGCAGCGCCTGCGCCTCGCCGTACGCCGCGTCCCCCTGGTCGATCCGATCGAGCGCCTGCAGGGCGTCGGGCAGCTTGCCGGCGGCGAACAGCTGGCGCGCACGCGACAGATGCGCCTCGGAGGCCGCCGGAATCGGCAGCGAGGTCGTGACCGTCTCGACCGCCACGGCAGTCAGCCCGGGGTCGCTGGCTTCCTGCACGAGGAAGACGCCCACGCCGGTGACCGTCAGGGCGACCAGCGCGAGCGCCAGCAGCCACGCGGCGCTGCGCGAGTGGCCATCGCCGGCGGCGGGTCGATCGGCGCGGCGCCAGCGGCTCCGCACGGTGGGCGCTCCGCTGCCAGTGGTCGCGGCCATCTCGAGCAGGCCGATGCGATGCAGGACGGGGAGCGCCTGCTCGTGGGGCGCGCCGTGCTCGACCGCCGCGGTCAGCAGGTGGCGGGCACGTTCGACCTCGCCGTCGTCGAACGCCTGCAGCCCCTGATGCATCAACGCTTCGGACTCGCGCTGCCGCTCCGCCTGCGCCCGTCTGACCCGGTCGATGTAGGCACGGGCGCGGTCGTTCGCACGGTCGAGGAACAGCACCCGCGTCCACACGTTGACCGCCTGCTCCATGCGCCCGGCGAAATACTCGTCGAGCCCGGACACCAGCAGCTGCTCGATGCGCGCCTCACGCTCGGCGTCGGTCAGCGGATCGGCCAGCGGTGAATCACCGGGTTTGGGATCGATCATGCCTGTAAGTCGGCGGAAGTATAGCACTTACGTCGGTGTCGTCGGCCTGTGGTACAACCCGCGCATGCCCTGGCTTGAGTGTGTCCCGAACGTCAGCGAAGGCCGCGATGCCGGCGTCATCGAGCGCCTCGCCGCGGGCCTGGCCGCCACGCCTGGCGTTCGCCTGCTCGACGTCCACCAGGACGCCGATCATCATCGCTCGGTCTACACGCTGGTCGGCGAAGCGAGCGCCCTCACCGCCGCCATCGTCGGGTTGTGCGAGACCGCGCTCGAGGCCATCGACCTGCGCCGCCACGTCGGCGCCCATCCGCGCATCGGCGCGGTCGACGTGGTGCCGTTCGTCCCCATCGGCGACGCCACCATGGCGCAGGCGGTGGCGGCGGCCCGCGCCACCGGCGCCGCGCTGGCCGAGCAACTCGGGGTGCCGATCCTCCTGTATGAGGAGGCCGCCACGGCCGCGCACCGCCGCCGCCTGGAACACGTCCGCCGCGGCCGCTTCGAAGGGCTCGCCGACAAGCTGCGGCAGCCGGACTGGCGTCCGGACTTCGGGCCGTCGGCGCCGCACCCGACCTTCGGCGCCACGGCGGTCGGGGCCAGGCGCCTGCTCGTCGCCTACAACGTCAACCTGGCGACCGGGCGTCTGGATATCGGGTCAGCGGTGGCGGCCGCTGTCCGCGCCAGCAGCGGTGGCCTGCCTCACGTGAAGGCGATGGCGCTCATGCTGGCCGGCTGCGGACGCGTGCAGGTCTCGATGAACCTGACCGACGTCGACGAGACGCCGATGGACGTCGTGTTCGACGCAGTCAGTCGCGAGGCGGCGCGGCACGGCGTGGCGGTGGCCGACAGCGAGGTGGTGGGACTGGTGCCGGCGCGGGCGCTCGGGCACGCCGACGCGGCCGCGCTGCGCATCGCCAACTGGCAGCCGTCGAAAGTCCTCGAGAGCCACCTGACCGCGGGCTGAGTCAGCCCGCGCTATTCGAGTTCGCGCCGCGACGGTGCGATGCCGAACGCCCGCATCTTCTTGTAGAGATTGCTGCGTTCGACGCCGAGCGCGTCGGCCGTCCGCGAGATGTTGCCCTGGTGGACCGCCAGCACCCGGAGGATGTAGCCCCGTTCGAAGGCATCGCGCGCCTCGGCGAGCATGGTGATCGGACTGGCGGTTGCGCCGCCGGGCGCCGCGGCCACCGCGCCCCCGTCGTCGATGAAGCTCACGTCGTCGCCGGTCACGGTGTGATCGTGGACCATGATGAGCAGGCGTTCGATGACGTTGTGCAGTTCGCGGACGTTGCCGGGCCAGGCGTAATGCTGGAGCCGCGCCATCGCCTCGGGCGCGAAGCGCTTGACGCGCCGTCCGTACTCGGCCGACAGCGTCGCCATGAAGTGCTCGGCCAGGCGCGGGATGTCCTCCATCCGGTCGCGTAGCGGCGGCACGAAGATCGGCACGACGTTGAGGCGGAAGTAGAGGTCCTCGCGAAAGCGCCCGGCGCGGATCTCCTCCTGCAGGTCCTTGTTGGTGGCGGCCACGACCCGGACGTCGACCCGGATGGTGCTCGTGCCGCCGACCGGCTGCACCGCCTGCTCCTGCAGGGCGCGCAGCACCTTGGCCTGCGTCTTCAGGCTCATGTCGCCGATCTCGTCGAGAAAGATCGTCCCGCCGTGGGCATGCTCGAAACGCCCGCGCCGGTCGGCCACCGCGCCGGTGAACGCGCCCTTGGTGTGGCCGAACAGCTCGGATTCGATCAGCTCTTCGGGGATGGCCGCGCAGTTGACCTCCACGAACGGGCCGGCCCGGCGCCGGCTGTGGGCGTGCAGCGTGCGGGCGACCAGCTCCTTGCCGGTGCCGTTCTCCCCCAGGATGAGGACGCGGCCGTTGGTCGGCGCCGCCAGCAGCAGCTGCTCGCGCAGGTGGCGCATGACGGCGCTCTCGCCCACCATCACGTGACGGCGATCGACCTGTGCCCGCAGGTCGCGGTTCTCCACTTCGAGCGCGCGTTGACGCAGGGCGTTGCGCACGACGAGCACCGCCTTGTCGAGCGACAGCGGCTTCTCGACGAAATCGAAGGCGCCGAGCTTGATCGCCCGCACCGCCGACTCGACGTTGCCGTGGCCGGAGATCACGACCACCTGGGCGTCGACCTTGCGCTCGCGCAGGCGTTGCAGTGTCTCCAGTCCATCGATGCCCGGCATCCAGACGTCGAGCAGCACGACGTCGAACTCCTGCTCGACCAGCCGCTCGAGGCACGCTTCGCCCGACTCGACGGCTTCGACGGTGTAGCCTTCGTCCCGCAGCACGCCCCCGAGGGCGGAGCGCACGCCCGGTTCGTCGTCGACGATGAGGATGGCGGACATGGATGATCGACTCAGCAGGGCAGCTCGATGGTGAACCGGCTGCCGGTCGGAGTATTGTCCGCCACTTCGACGTTGCCGCCGTGCTCGGCGACGATCCGGCGCACGATTGCGAGGCCGAGGCCCGAGCCACGTCCCTTGGTCGAGTAGTAGGGCAGGAACAGCCGGTCGCGATCGCCGGCGGGAATGCCCGGCCCGTCGTCGGCAACCACCACCCGCGCCACCTTGTGCAGCGGGTCGTGCGACGTCTCGACGACGATCCGGCCCTGCCGGTTCATCGCTTCCACGGCGTTGTCGACGAGGTTGATGATGACGCGCTTGATCTGCTCGGCGTCGAGGCGGACCGACGGCAGATCGGCGGCCAGCACGACGTCGAGCGTGAGCGACGGGAAGAGTCCCTGGTAGAGGGTGAGGGCTTCGGTCACGGCCTGGTTCAGGGACGACGGCACGGCCTTCGGCGCCGGCATCCGCGCGAACTGCGAGAACTCATCCACCAGGCCCTTGAGCGACTCGACCTCACCGATGATGGTGCTGGTGCACTCGCGGACCAGCGCTTCGTGCGGCGCCCCGGCCTCGCCGAGCTTGCGCTGCAGACGCTCGGCCGACAACTGGATCGGCGTCAGCGGATTCTTGATCTCGTGCGCCAGCCGGCGCGCCACCTCGCGCCACGCGGCGACCTTCTGGGCGCGGATGAGCGGGGTCACGTCGTCGAGCACGAGGACGGTGCCCTCGAAGCCCGCCGCGCCGTGCACGCGGGTGGCCGCCACGGCGAGCGTCACTTCGCGGCCCTCCCGAGTGATGCTCACCTCCTGGGCCACCGACTCCGAGCGCGCCCGCGCGGCGTCGTCGAGCACCGCGGTCACCGCGATGAGATCGGGGCCGAGCACCTGCGCCACCGGCCGGCCCTCGACGCCCGGCGGCACACCCAGCAGGCGGGCGGCGGCCGAGTTGACGCGGCCGATGTTCCCGCTGGCGTCGATCGAGATGACGCCCGTGGCAATCCGCTCGAGGATCGTCTCGACCGAGCGATGACGCCGCTCGACCGCCTGGTGCCGCTGCTCGAGATCGAGCGATGCCCGCTCGAGCCGGCGCTGGCGCGTCGAGAGGTCGGCCGCCATCGCGTTGAACGACTCGACCATGTGTCCGAACTCGTCGTCGGCCTGGTGCTCGATGCGATGCTCGAGATGGCCGGCGCCGATCTCGCGGGCCGCCGCCGACAGCATCTGCACCGGGCGCGTGATCCGCTTCGCCAGATACAGGCCCATCCAGGTCGAGCCGACGAGGATGAGCAGCGTGACCATGACGAAGAACGACAGGTAGACTCCGGCCAGCGGCTGCTTGAGGACGCGCAGCTGTGTGTAGTCTTCGTAGGCCTTGGTCATGCGGCGGGCGCGATCGGCCATCTCGCCGGTCAGGACGTCACTCGCGAGCACGACGCCGACCATGCGGCCGTCGGGGGCACGGATGGCCTGCGCCACCCGCAGCAGCTCACCGCCGCCGTCGCCCGGGACCGGCTCGAAGATCGGGCGGCCGCTCTCGACGGCCCGGGCGGCCAGCCGATCGCCGCTCGCCCGCGTCGAGCCGGCCGTCAGGCTCGGGTTGGCCACATCGAGCACCGGCGTGGCCCCGGCGTCGCCGGCGATCCGGTAGACCTGCACCAGCGCCACGCGGCGGCCGGTGACATCGGGCGCCACGACCGCCCGCACCGTATCGACGTCGGTCAGGTCGACGCGCGACAGCGCCTGCGCCATGCGTGTCGCCTCGTCGCTCACGACCCGTTGCCGCTCCAGGTAGTAGTCCGACGCGATGCGGCTGGCCGACGCCAGGACCTCGTCCATCGGCGCATTGAACCAGCGGTCGACCGCGGTGAGGACGACCTGCGATCCGACGGCGAGCACGAGCACGGCCGGCACGAGCGTCAGGCCGAGCAGCAGGGCGACCAGCTTGGCGCGGAAGCGTGCGAACGGCAGCGCGCGCCGGCGCTCCACCACGATCTTGACGACGTTGCGCGCCAGGAAGAACCCCAGCGCCAGCAGCATCGTCACGTTGGTGGCGCTGAGCGCGTAGAGGACGAACCCGGTCAGGAAGTCAGGCGAGAGGCGCGCCGACCGGTTGGCCAGCCAGACCAGACTGGCGAGCGCGGCCAGCAGCAGCACGATCCCGAGCAGGATGAGCCGCGGGTTGTCGCGGAACGGGCGGCGCGCGGCAGCACTCCCGACGGAGGGCGCTTCGGCCGCACGCGGAAGTGAAGACGTCGCCATGGCTGTCAGGCGGAGCGGCCGCCTACTCCTTCGCGCCGAGAAGATCCTTCAGCTCGGTCATGAACTCTCCGATGTCACGGAAGTGCCGGTAGACGGAGGCGAAGCGCACGTACGCCACCTTGTCCAGGACCTTCAGTTCCTGCATCACGAAGGCGCCGACCTCGGCGGTGGAGATCTCCTTCTCGGCACGGTCCTGCAGCATCGTCTCGACGCGGTCGGCCACGCCCTCGATCGCGGCCACCGAGACCGGACGCTTCTCGCACGCCTTGAGCAGTCCGGCCACCAGCTTCTGGCGTTCGAACCGCTCGCGCGTGCCGTCCTTCTTGACGACCATGTAGGGAATCTCGTCGATGCGCTCGTAGCTGGTGAAGCGCTTGCCGCACTCGCCGCTCAGGCATTGCCGGCGGCGGCGGATCACATCGCCTTCCTTGCTCTCGCGCGAATCGACGACCTTGTCGCCGAGCTGACCACAGTACGGACACTTCACGGGTGTGTCTCCTCGCCATGCGCACGCTGCGCTTCGGCACCGAGGGTCTTCAGCGACAGGCCTTCACGCGCCATCAGCCATACCCCGGCTATCAGCGTAGGCACGAAGCCGACCGCGTGCAAGACGATGGCGGCGCCGACGGCGTGGTCGTTGTTGGCGCCGAAAAAGGCGGTCACGGCCACCCGGTAGGCCTCGTGGAAGCCGCCGACCGCCCCCGGCGTCGGCACCGCGACGCCGACCACGAGCAGGGACATGATGAGCAGCGTGCCGGACGGCGGCAGGGTCACGCCGACGGCGGCCGAGACGACCCAGATCTGGGCGGCGATGACCAGCCACAGCGGAAACGACCACGCCAGGGCGGCCACCAGCCGCAGCGGATCGCGCACCGCGGCCAGTCCGGCGGCGAACTGGCGGGTCAGACCGAGAATGGCGTCGCCCAGCCGTGGCGGCAGCCAGGCCGTCACGCCGCGGACGACGCGCAGCAGCCAGTCGGGACGCGCGGCCGCGGCGATGAGCGCCACCATGCCGGCCATCGCGGCGTAGCCGGCCCGCGTGCCCCAGGTCTTCACCGTCGCGAACATCGCCGGGTCGAGGGCCGACATGCCGGGGTCGAAGAAGCGCAGGAACGCCGCCAGCAGGACCAGCACGGCCACCAGATCGAGCAGGCGCTCGATGACGATGGTGGTGATGACGGCCGCCGTGTCGAGCCCCTCGCGGCGCGCCAGCAGCCACGGCCGCAGCACCTCCCCGGCGCGCGCCGGCAGGATGAAGGACGCGGCGAAGCCAATCACCGTGGCGCGGAACGCCGTCCCGAAATGCGTGGGTCCGAGCGGCACCAGCATCAGCTGCCAGCGGATGGCGCGCAGCGCGTAGGTCGTGAACAGGCACGCGATGCCGACGGCGACCAGGCCCGGATGCGCCGTCCGCATGACGTCCCAGACCGCCGCCAGGTTGGCGTTGCGGAGGAAGACGCCGACCAGGACGAGCATCAGCGCGACGAGGACGGTATTGCGGAGCCACGGTCGCATGCAGTTGGAGCCGATACGGCCGCGGCGGGCCGCCAGCGCGATCGGGCCCGACAATACTACATGACGTCGCTGCGGGGCCTTGCACCGGCCACGGTGAATGACTACGATGCACGTTCTCCGCTCGCGAGCCCACCGTGCCTGTGTCCCCACCGCTGCTCTCCACGTCGCTACCCGGCATGTCCCCTGTCCGTCAGGGCAAGGTGCGCGATCTCTACGACGTCGGCGAACGGCTGCTGATGGTGGCCACCGATCGCATCTCGGCCTTCGACTACGTGCTCGGTTCCGGCATTCCCGACAAGGGCCGCGTGCTGACGCAGCTGTCGTCGTTCTGGTTCGCTCGCACGCGCGACATCGTGCCGAATCACCTCGTTTCCGCCGACGCCGATGAGTTCCCGGCGCTGCTGGCGCCGCACCGCGACCAGCTCGCTGGCCGCTCGATGCTGGTCCGCAAGACGACACCGCTGCCGATCGAGTGCGTGGCCCGCGGCTACATCTCCGGATCCGGCTGGAAGGACTACCTGGCGACCGGCGAGGTGTGCGGCGTCACCCTGCCGCCCGGCCTGCGGGAATCCGACCGCCTGCCGGAGCCGCTGTTCACGCCGGCGACCAAGGCCGACTCCGGACACGACGAGAACATCCCGGAAGCGGCGGCGGCCGCCGTCGTCGGCGAGGCCATGCTGGCCCGCCTCAAGGCGCTGACGATGGAGCTCTACGCGGCGGGCGTGGCCCACGCCGCGTCGTGCGGCATCATCCTCGCCGACACCAAGTTCGAGTTCGGGGTCACCGACGGCGGCGAGCTCCTGCTCATCGACGAGGTCATGACGCCGGACTCGTCGCGCTACTGGCCGCTCGATCAGTACGCCCCGGGCGGCCCGCAACCGAGCTTCGACAAGCAGTTCGTGCGCGACTATCTCGAGTCGATCAAGTGGAACAAGCAGCCGCCCGTGCCGTCGCTGCCCGACGACGTCGTGCGGCGTACACGCGAGAAATACCTGGACGCCTACACGCGGCTGACCGGACGCCCCCTGGAGACTCCGAATGCGTGAGGATCTCGATCGCATCGTCAACGAGATGGTCGACCGGGGCGTGCACTTCGACGATGCGCAGCGCGAGTTCGAGCGGCGCTTCATCACCCGCGTCGTCGTCCACTGCGACGGCAACGTCGGCAAGGCGGCCGAGGTGCTCGGGATGCACCGCAACACGCTGACCCGCAAGGTCACGGCGCTCAAGATCAAGGTCCGCCGCAATCCCGCCGCCTGAGCGGCCCCGCTTGACAGGCCGTTCGGCTTGTCGCTACGCTTAGCAGTCTAGAGGCGTGAGTGCTAGCCCCCGTGGGGGGCGAGTGCCAGCCCCGTGGGTGGGTTCACCCGGCCGGCGAGTCGCCGGTCCGGTGGCCGACACCCTGACTTCGCGGCCCTCACGGGCCGCAGATTGAACTGACCGGAGTCCCTGATATGGCAACGAAGCTGCGTCCACTGCACGACCGTATCCTCGTCGAGCGCATCGAGGAGGGTGAACAGAAGGTCGGGGGGATCATCATCCCCGACAGCGCCAAGGAAAAGCCCCAGCAGGGCAAAGTCGTCGCCGTCGGCGCCGGCAAGCCCGACAAGGACGGCAAGAAGATGCCGCTCGACGTCAAGGCCGGCGACACCATCCTCTTCGGCAAGTACTCGGGCCAGGAGATCAAGATCGACGGCAACGAGTACCTCATCATGCGCGAAGACGAAGTCCTCGCCGTGGTCGAGAAGTAACCCAGGTTCGAACGGAGATACGCGCACATGGCGAAGCAGATTATTTACGGCGAGCAGTCGCGGCAGGCAATCCTGCGCGGCGTGAACCAGCTGGCCGACGCAGTCAAGGTGACCCTCGGCCCCAAGGGCCGCAACGTCGTCCTCGACAAGAAGTTCGGCTCCCCCACCATCACCAAGGACGGCGTGACGGTGGCCAAGGAAATCGACCTCAAGGACCCGCTCGAGAACATGGGCGCCCAGATGGTCCGCGAAGTGGCGAGCAAGACGTCGGACACGGCCGGTGACGGCACGACCACGGCGACGGTGCTGGCCCAGGCGATCTACCGCGAAGGCGCCCGCAACGTCGTTGCCGGTGCCAACCCGATGGAGCTCAAGCGCGGCATCGAGAAGGCGGTCGAGGCCATGACGGCCGAGATCAAGAAGATGGCCAAGCCGGTCAAGGGCAACATGATCGCCCAGGTCGGGATGATCTCGGCCAACAGCGACCACACCATCGGCACCATCATCGCGGAAGCGATGGAGAAGGTCGGCAAGGACGGCGTCATCACGGTCGAAGAGGCCAAGACGCTCGAGACGACGCTCGAAGTGGTCGAGGGCATGCAGTTCGATCGCGGCTACCTCTCGCCCTACTTCGTCACCGACCCCGAGCGCATGGAAGTGGTGCTCGAGAACCCGGTCATCCTGATCCACGAGAAGAAGATCAGCTCGATGAAGGACCTGCTGCCGGTCCTCGAGCAGGTGGCGCGCCTCGGCCGTCCGCTGCTGATCATCGCGGAAGACATCGAAGGCGAGGCGCTGGCCACGCTCGTGGTCAACAAGCTGCGCGGCACGCTGCACGCCGCCGCGGTCAAGGCGCCCGGCTTCGGCGACCGCCGCAAGGCCATGCTCGAGGACATCGCGGTGCTGACCGGCGGCAAGGCGATCACCGAGGACCTCGGCGTCAAGCTCGAGAACATCAAGGTCGAGGAGCTCGGCAAGGCCAAGAAGGTCACGATCGACAAGGACAACACGACCATCATCGAGGGCGCTGGCGACAGCAAGGCCATCGAGGGCCGCGTCAAGCAGATCCGCATGCAGGTCGAAGAGACCTCGTCGGACTACGACCGTGAGAAGCTCCAGGAACGCCTGGCCAAGCTGGTCGGCGGCGTGGCGGTCATCAAGGTCGGTGCGGCCACCGAGACCGAGATGAAGGAAAAGAAGGCGCGCGTCGAGGATGCGATGCACGCCACCAAGGCGGCCGTCGAAGAAGGCATCGTGCCTGGCGGCGGCGTCGCGCTGCTGCGTGCCAGCAAGGCGCTCGACGGTCTCAAGCTCGAAGGCGACCAGGCGGTGGGCGTGGCCATCATCCGCCGCGCCATCGAAGAGCCCTGCCGCTGGATTGCCACCAACGCCGGACACGAAGGCTCGATCGTCGTGGCCAAGGTGAAGGAAGGCAAGGGCGACGAGGGCTTCAACGCGGCCACCGACGTCTACGAGGATCTGGTCAAGGCCGGCGTCATCGACCCCGCGAAGGTCGTGCGCAATGCCCTGCAGAACGCCTCCTCGATCGCCAGCCTGCTGCTGACGACCGAAGCGCTCGTCTCGGAGATTCCCGAGGACAAGAAGGACGCTCCCGCGATGCCCGGCGGCGGCGGCATGGGCGGGATGTACTGACGCTCGTCTAGGGGCTGGCGGCTAGCGGCTGGCTCCGAACGCATCACGGAGAGGGCCCGGTGGGAGACAACCCGCCGGGCCCTTTTTCCGTGTCGGCTCACGAAGTCAGCCGACGCCGGGGCCGGGCAACGCTGGTCAGCGGACGAAGCGGACGCGGAACATCTTCGGCCACAGCTTGCCGGTCACGAGGAACGTGTCGGTGGCCGGGTCGTGCGCGATGCCGTTCAGGACGTCGGTGCCGTAGCGCTCCGCGGGCGAGAGCAGGTTCGAGGCGTCGATGCTGGCGGTGACCGCGCCGCTCTTCGGATCGATCCGCACGATCCGGTCGGTCATCCAGACGTTGGCGTAGACGTCGCCGCCGACGCACTCGAGTTCGTTCAACTGCTCGAGCGGCCGCCCGCCTTCGCGCACCACCACTTCCCGCGTGGCGCGGAAGGTCTCCGGTCCGCGGAAGGTCAGGCGCGCGCTGCCGTCGCTCATCACGAGCTCCTGCCCGTCGTGACAGAGGCCCCAGCCCTCGCCGGTGTACGGGAACGACGGCCCCTTGGCGAAGGTATCGCGCTCGTAGGTATAGGCCGTCTGGTGTTTCCACGTGATCTGGAAGAGGCGCGTGCCGACGAGCGCCAGCCCTTCGGCGAAGACCGGCTCGGGCACGTCGAGCTTGCGCAGTACGCGCCCGGTCGCCAGGTCCACCTCGCGCAGACTCGACCGGCCCTCGAGGCCGGTGCTCTCGAAGAGACGGCCCCCGGCCAGCACCAGGCCCTGCGTGAAGGCATTGGGGTCGTGCGGATAGGTCTGTACGATCTGGGCGCGCAGCTGCTCGGTCGCCACCCGCTGTGTGGCGGTGATCGGAGCCGTCGCGTCGGCCGCCGCCGCGGCACTGCCGGCGGTATCACAGGCCGCTGAGGCGAGCCCCCCGACGGCGATGGCGGCGGACACGACGATCCAGAACGATCGAACCACTGTGACTCCCCCTCTTACCGCAGGGTGAACGACAACTCGAGCACGACGCGCACCGCCACCGGCTCGCCAAGGCGCATGCCGGGCGCGAAGCGCCACTGCCGGGCCGCCTTGATGGCTTCCTGATCGAGGCCGAAGACCGCGTCGAGCGACTTCAGGACCTCGACCCGGCCGACCGAGCCGTCCGGCAGCACCACCGCCCGCAGCTGCACCACGCCCTGCACCTTGGCACGCATGGCGTCGGCCGTGTAGACGGGCTTGATCTCGCGCAGTAGCCGCGGTGAGGTGACGCCGCTGCCGATGTCGTACTCGCCGCCCCCGACCCCGCGCGTATTGCCTTCGCCGAGGCCGACACCGGTGCCGGCGCCGGAGCCGCCGCCGCTGCCGGTGCCGCCTCCCCCGCCGGAGCCGCTGCCAGCCGAGGCCGTCGGCGGCGCTTCCGCCACGATCGCGCCGGGCGCTTCGACCGGCGCAGCCGCCGTCTGCACCGCGGGAATCAGCAGCGCCTCGGGCGGCTCTTCGACCTTCGGCGGCTCCTTGACGGGCGCCGGCTCGGGCTCGACCTCGACCGGCACACTGACCTTCTCCTTGCCGGGCAGCTCGACCTTCTTGGGCGGCTCAGGCGTGTTGTCGCCGCCGCCACCGCCGCCGCCACCCGGACCTTCCTCGGCGATCCAGATGATGTCGGAGGGCAGGCGCTCGGGCAGGATTTCGGTCGTCTGAGGCGGCGGCATGAAGCGCAGCGCCAGGAAGACGATGACGGCCATCGCGATATGCGACACCACCGACGCCCCGACGGCCCCGCTGATGCGCTGCTCTTCGAACCCGAACGCGACCTCCTGCGGTCGATCGAGCAGGAGGTGCGTCTGGCGGGTGGGACCCCGGGGGACGATGGCGGCCGTGCTCTGTGGTTCGGACATGCGCGGTCTGACGAAGCGATGGGCGGCGCGTGCCTCAATTCTGACCGACGGTTCTCGCCCGAGACAAGGGCAATCGGCGCACGCGAACCCTGCCGCTCTCTGATCCTTGTCCTTATGACGCCCGCCGCGGGCATCTTGGCGCACGCCATGCGGTGGCAGGGGACCGGTGCTAGAATCTGGGCATGGCCACGCAAGTGATCGCCCTCATCGGACCGCTCGGCTTGCCGGAGATGCTCATCATCCTGGCAATCGTCATCCTGATTTTCGGGGCCAACCGCCTGCCGGAGCTCGGCCGTGGCATCGGGTCCGGGATCAAGAACTTCAAGACCGGCTTGAAGGACGACAGCCCGAAGTAGTCACTCCGGCGCGGTTCCCCGCCGCGTCACAGCACGATGCGCACGTCGCCCGTGCGGCGCGTGACCCGCTCCCTGTCCAGATACTCCAGCAACGGAATCGCATACTTCCGGGACACCTGATAGGTGTCCTTGAACGTCTTCACGTCGACACTCGCCCGCCCCTCCGGCGCCGTGCCTTTGAGCGCCCGGATCTCGTCCTTGAGGGCCGCCAGGGTCTCGCCGTGGAACACCAGCCCGTCCACCCGCACGAGCTGCTTGGCCTTGAGCAGGAGCTGCAGGAGTTTCTCGACGGTCGCGGCCGGCCGTCGCGCCTCCCCCGCCAGCGCCGCGACATCGGGCGGCCCGAGTCCGGCCTCGCGGAACCGGCGATCCAGCCAGTCAACGGTCGCCTGATCCTCGGGTGCCAGCGCCACGCGGTGTGACGTCAGCGCCAGGGTATCGGTGGCGACGATGCGGCCGCTGGCCACGAGGTTCGCCACCACGGCCTCGACAACCGGCGGCGGCACCACGCGGAACCAGCGGCTGCGTGCGTCCTCGAGGCTGAGCCCGGGCGCCAGCGGTTCGGCGCGGTGGAAATCGGCCAGCCCCGCCAGCATCGCCGCGATGGGCCGCTCGAGCGCCGCCGCCGGCACGACCCAGTCGCCGCCGCGCACGGCCCGCCCGGTCGTGCTCAGGCCGGTGATCGCCGCCGCCACCTCGTGACGCGTCGCCCCGAGGCGCTGCACCAGATCGGGCACCGACGCACCGGCGGCGCCCGCCGACGCGACCAGCACTTCGAGGGCCGAGGCGCGATCCGCCGTCGGATCGTCGATGACGGCCAGCGACGCCATCCGCGCGACGCCGCGCGCGGTGCGCACTCCGGGACGTGGTGGTCGTGGATCCAGCACGACTCCGCCACCGATGGTCACGAGCGGTGAGTAGCTGCGGACGATCAGGCGATCCCGGCGCGCCAGCACGGCGGGTGCTTCGAAGCGCAGCCGCACGTCGGCGCTGCCCCCCGGCTCGATGAGGCCGCCGGCACCGGCTACCGCCACGCGCGCCAGCACCTCGGCCGTCCCCTGGTGCACCCGCACGCGGGCGCCGTGCTTGAGGGACGCGCCGGGCAGCATGGTGAGGTGCACGTCGGCCCGTCGCGTGACGGCCAGCGCGCCGGGCGTCGCGAGGACGCTGCCGCGCGCGACGTCGGCCACGTCGACGCCGGCAAGATTCACCGCCACCCGTTCCCCGGCACTGGCGTGCGGGCCGGGCGCCGCCGTGGACGTGCAACCCACGGACCTTGACGCGGCGTCCCTCGGGCAGGAGTTCGAGCTCGTCGTCAGCGGCGATCGCACCCTGCACGAGCGTGCCAGTGACCACCGTGCCGAACCCCTTCAAGGTGAAGACGCGGTCGACCGGCTGACGCGCCGCCCCCGCGGCCTGGCGCGGCGGCACCGTCCCGGCCACCTCCACGATCGCCTGGCGCAGCCGCTCCAGGCCCTCGCCGGTCAGCGCCGACACCGGGACGACGGGCGCGCCGTCGAGGAACGATCCGGCCACCAGCTCCCGGATCTCGGCTTCGACCAGGTCGAGCATCCCCGGTTCGGCCGCATCGGTCTTGGTCACGACCACCAGGCCCCGCCGCAGGCCGAGCAGCCGGCAGATGTCGAAGTGCTCCCGCGTCTGCGGCATGACGGATTCGTCCGCGGCGACGACGAGCAGCACCAGATCGATGCCACCGACCCCCGACAACATGGCACGGACGAAGCGTTCGTGCCCGGGCACGTCGACGAACGAGGCCACGACGCCGCCCGGCAGCGCGGCGTGCGCGAAGCCCAGTTCGATGGTGATGCCGCGGGCTTTCTCTTCCTTGAGGCGGTCCGGGTCGGTTCCGGTCAGCGCCTTCACCAGCGCGCTCTTGCCGTGGTCGATGTGGCCGGCGGTGCCGACGACGACCGAGCGCATCAGCGCCGGCCTCGCTTCTTCGCGCTCCGCCCGCGCTGGCCGTCCCGCCGGGCGGCGCCGGGCCGTGACGGCGTCTTGCGGCCCTTCGTGGTCCGGGCCGCCGGGCGTCGCGGTGCGCGCGCCGGCTCGGCGCGCCGGACCGCCGTCAGTGCCTCCTCGACACCGAGTTCGACCTGGCGCCGATCCATGTCGGTGCGGAGCACACGGACGCGCAGCGCGTCGCCGAGGCGGAAGACCCGCTTCGACCGCTCGCCGATGAGCACGCGCGCCATGTCGTCGAAGCGGTAGAAGTCATCGACGAGCGTCGACACGTGCACCAGCCCCTCGACGAAGTGTTCGGTCATCTGGACGAACAGACCGTAGGGAGCCACGCCGGTGATGTAGCCGTCGTAGACCTCGCCGATCTTGTCGGCCATGAACCGCACCTTCTTCCACTGCAGGAGCTCGCGCTCGGCCTCCTGGGCGCGGCGCTCCATGGCGGAGGTGTGCTGCGCCACCTCGGGCAACGCCTCCTCGAGCTCGGCGCGGCGCTCGGCGTTGGCGCGCTTGTGCCGGAGCTCGCGCAGGACCCGATGCACGATCAGGTCGGGATAGCGGCGGATGGGCGAGGTGAAGTGCGTATAGGTGTGCGCCGCCAGGCCGAAATGGCCGAGATTGGCGGAATCGTAGCGCGCCTTCTGCATCGTGCGGAGCATCAGGAAGGCCACCGGCCGCTCCTCGGGGGCCCCCTTGATGCGATCGACGAGCTGCTGGAAGTGGCGTGGATGCACGCCGTCGGGCGGCGCGTCGAGGCTCAGGCCGAGTGACGTCACGAACTCCTCGAACTCGATCACCCGGACCGGATCGGGCGCCTCGTGCACGCGATAGAGCGCCGGCATCTCGGCCCCTTCGAGATGCGCGGCCACCGTCTCGTTCGCCAGCAGCATGAACTCTTCGATGATCCGGTGCGCGACGTTGCGCTCGGCGAGCACGATGTCGGCGATGGCCCCCTCGTCGTCGACCACGACCTCGGCCTGCGGCAGGTCGAAGTCGATGGAGCCACGCCGGCGGCGGCGGCCGTTCAGGACCTCGAACAATTCGTGCATCAGCTCGAACGTCGGCACGAGGTCGCGGTAGTGCTCGCGCAGGGCCGCATCCCGGGTGGCGACGATGCCGTTGACCGCCGTATAGGTCATGCGGGCGCGGCTGTGGATGACGCCGTCGTGCATCTCGTAGTGCACGACGTCGCCCTGGCGGTTCACTTCCATCAGACAGCTCTGCACGAGGCGATCGACGTGAGGGTTCAGGCTGCACACGCCGGTCGCCAGCTCGTGCGGGAACATGTGCACGGCACGTTCCGGGAAGTAGACGGAGGTGGCGCGTTCGAAGCCATCGAGATCGAGCGCGCTGCCCTCACGGACGTAGTGCGCCACGTCGGCGATGTGGACGCCCAGCCAGAAGTGCCCGTTGGGGCGCCGGGAGATCGAGATGGCATCGTCGAAATCGCGGGCGTGCTCGCCATCGATGGTCACGATGACCTCGCCGCGGAAGTCGGTGCGTCCCGCGATCTCGTGCGGATGCACGGCGGCATCACGGGCGCGGGCCTCGGCGACGGCGTCCGGCGCGTGCTCGTCGGGGATGCCGTGCTTGCGCAACACCACTTCGGTGTCGACGCCGGGGTCGTCGAGCTGCCCGAGCACCTCGACGATACGCCCGGCGGCCTCGGCCGTCGGGCCGGGCCAGCGCGTCACTTCCACGGTCACCATGTCGCCGTCGGCGGCCTCGAGCTCGCCGTCGGGCGGCACTCGGATATCGGTGTCGAGCCGCGCATCGAACGGCCGGACCAGCGCCATGCCGCGACGGTCGCGTGTCAGGCGGCCGACGATGCGGGCGCTGCGCCGCTCGCTGACCTCGACGATGCGGCCTTCGAGCCGTTCGGCCTCGTCGCCCGACTCCACCCGGGCGACCACCCGGTCCCCGTGCATGGCGCCGGCGCGGCGCGACGCCGGGATGAAGACGTCCTTGCCGCCGCCATCAGGAATCACGAAGGCAATGCCGCTGGCATGCCCCTGGAGCCGTCCGGCGACGTCGCGCACGCGATCGGGCAGCGTGTAGCGGTTGCCGCCCACGAGGGCCAGCGCTCCTTCAGCAGCCAGGGCCTTCAGCTGACGGCGGAACGTGGCCTGCTCCTCGCGCGGGACGTCGAACAGGCGTGCGAGCTGGCGCGCGGTGGCCGGCGGTCCAGCCGCGGCGCGCAGTCGCTGAAGCAACGTGTGTCGGTCGAGGGAAGTCACGAGAATGAAGGCGGCACGTCGGGCCGCGCGACCAAGGGTATCAGGCCGGGCCGGTCAGCAGTAGCTGCAGATCACCGACGTTGGTGCCGGTGGCGCCCATCCGCACCAGATCGCCGGTGGCCGCGAAGTAGGCGTAGCTGTCATTCGCGGCGAGCGACGCGGCGGCGTCCAGGCCATGGGCGCTGGCGCGGCTGACGGTGCCGGCGTCGATCATCGCGCCGGCGGCATCGGTGGGACCATCGATGCCGTCGGTCCCGACCGAGGCCACCACCGTGACGTCGCCGCGCCCGGCCACCTCGGAGACGAGCGCGAGCGCGAACTCCTGATTGCGGCCCCCGCGCCCGCCGCCGCGCACCCGTACGGTCGTCTCGCCGCTCGAGATGAGGGCCATGGCCCGTCCGGCTCCCGCGGCCGCACTGACAGCCGACCGCCACCAGGCGAGCGCTGCCGTCCGCGCTTCGCCTTGAACGGCCGGGTCGACGACGAGCGGCGTGTAGCCGTGCGACGCGGCGGCCCGGGCCGCGCCCTCCATGGCCTGCCGCCGTCCGCCGATGACCTCGGCCGTCACCCGTGCCACGCCGGGCGCGTCGGCCTTCAACGTCTCTGCCACGTCGCCACGGAGGCCGGCCTCGATGAAGCTCTGGACGTCGGGTCCGAGCCCCTCCCAGCCGCCGAAGCGCCGCACGGCCTGTGCCGCATCGTCCCAGGTGGACCAGTCGGGCACGCATGGTCCCGAGCCGATCACGCTCAGGTCGTCGCCGATGACATCCGAGATGGCGTAGGTCACGACGGCCCCGCGGCAGCCCGCCGCCAGACGGCCGCCTTTGACGCGGGACAGATGCTTGCGGAGGGCGTTCAGGGCGGTGATGTCGGCGCCGCCAGTCATCACGTGCGCCACCGCGCGCTGCTTGGCTTCCAGGGTCAGGCCGGGAATCGGCGCCGCCATGAGGGCGCTCGCCCCACCCGACAGCAGACACACGAGATAGCCGTCGGCGGGCACGTCGGCCGCGATCTCGAGGGCCAGGCGCGCCCCGGTGACACTCCCCTGGTTGGCGAACGGATGGCCGGCTTCGACGAAGGCGGCCGTCCCGCTCCAGCCCGCGGGGCGGCTGGGCCCGATGACGACGGCCCTCGCGATGGGCAACGGTGGGGCGGCGGCGAAGGCCTCGAACATGCCGGCCGCGGCTTTGCCGACGGCCACGACGTGGAGGGCGCTGCCGGAGGCGCCGGCCTGGCGGAGGGCGGCGGCCACTCGCGGCATCAGCACCCGCGGCGAGACAGCCGTGACGGCTGCCTCCACTATGGCGGACGCATCCTCGCGCCGTCGCGCCAGGGAGGCCGCTAGTTGATCTGCAGCGGATCGGTCCAAGCCGACAGCCTGGTCACGACGTCGAACTCCTTGAGCAGGCCGGCCACGACCTCATCGGCGTCGGCCTTGTGCGAGAGTGCGTCGATCTCCGAGATGATACGGCAAAGGGCGACTTCAACCGATCGGATGGCATGCTCCGAGAAGTACTCGCGTTGCGCGTCCAGGCATACCTGGTGCTTGACGAACTCTTCCCGGTAGAAATCGATGAGGGTTAGGTACAGGGACGGCCGGAAAGGGTCGTGCACTCAGGAGGTGTGGCATGGGGCCTCTGGTCCTGTGCGTTCAGTCAGCGTGTCTTCGAGTGTAGGACGCGCCCCGGCACCTGTCAACGTGCCAGCGGCCCCTGCGGGTTCCATCGCCACGTGGCGAGCAGCCCGGCCGCGGCGCCGACCAGTGCCCCACCGATGAGCAGGCCGGCCACGTCGGTCCACAACAGCGGCCGCAGGGTCTCGGGTCCGAGGGCGGCCGCCAGCGGTCCGAGGGCCCGGCTCAGTGCGCGGCCGAGGAGCGCCAGGCCGCCGAGCGCGGCCAGCGCCCCGAGCCCCCCTTGAATCGCGCCTTCCATCACGAACGGGCCGCGGATGAAGGCGACCGGCGCCCCCACCAGGGCCATGATGCCGATCTCGTCGCGGCGTGCGTCGAACGACAGCCGCACCACCGCGACGACGGTCAACGCCGCCCCGAGCACGAGCGCCAGCGCGGCCACCCAGCCCGCCGTGCGCAGCGCGGTGATGACCGCCAGCAGCCGCGACAGCCATTGGCGATCGAACCGCACGTCGGCGACCCCGGGGAGCGGCGTGACGCTGGCAGCCAGCCCGTCGGCTCCCGCGGCCATGCCGGCTTCCGACAGCTGCACCTCGAGCGAGGCCGGAAACGGGTTGGCCTCGAGCGACGCGGTCACGTCGCCGAGTTCCGGGAACTGGGCGCCGAAGCGCGCCATCGCTTCGTCCTTCGTGACCGGCGTGACCGAGGACGCCACGCCGCTGCGCTCGATGACCTGGAGGATGGCCGAGCGTTCGGCCTCGGTGACCACGTCGTCGAGATACACCGACACCTCCGCCGACTCCGACCAGCCGTCCGTCACCCGCTCGAGCGTGCCCGAGACGATCCGGAAGGCGCCGAGCATGGCGAAGGCCACGGCGATCGTCGCGATCGACAGCAGGAGCGTCCAGCGGGCACGCGCCAGGCTCTTGACCGCCTCCTGCCAGGCATAGAGCAGCGCCCTCATGCGTCGGCCCGGGGCGCGCGGCCCTGTTCGAGATGCAGCACGCGCCGCCCGACGTGCGCGATGAGCGCGCGGTCGTGGGTGGCCACGAGCACGGTCGTGCCGGCGGCATTGATGTCGCGGAACACGTCCATGATCTCGAGCGACAGATCGGGATCCAGGTTGCCCGTCGGCTCATCGGCGAGCACGATCTGCGGCTCGTTGACGAGCGCGCGGGCGATGGCGACGCGCTGCTGTTCGCCTCCCGACAGCTCCGGCGGGAATGCCAGGGCGCGATGCTGCAGGCCCACCCCCTTGAGCACCTGATAGGTGCGGCGGCGCTGCTGCTCGACCGGCACGCCGAGGACCCGCATCACGAAGGCCACATTGTCGAAGACCGTCTTGGTCGGAATCAGCTTGAAGTCCTGGAAGACGACGCCGAGCGACCGGCGGTACGCCTGGACCTCACCGGTCGACAGCGATGCCAGATCGCGACCGCCGACCGTGAGCCGGCCCTCGGTGGGAATCTCCTGGCGAAGCAGAAGACGCAGCAGGGTGGACTTGCCGGCGCCGCTCGGCCCGGTCAGGAACACGAACTCGCCCTTCTCGACCGTGAATGTCAGACGGTCGAGCGCCGTGCCGTCGGTGCCGTAGATCTTCGTGACGTTGTGCAGTTCGATCACGTGGACTGGTTCCGGGCGAGGGCCACCCGCCGTGCCGCCGCCGCGGACATACTAGCAGGGCGGGCACGGCCGGGCGCTCGCAAACTACGAGGCCTGCGTGTCGAGCGAGGTGCGCAGCAGCTGGCTGAGACGCCGTGGGTCGGCAGTCCCACCCGAGGCCTTCATGGCTTCGCCGACGAGGAAGCCGAACGTCGCCTTCTTGCCGAGACGGTACTGCGTCACGGCGTCCGCCTGCGCGGTCATCACCTGCTGCACGATGGCCAGCAGCGCGCCCTCGTCAGAGACCTGCGCCAGGCCCTCGGCCTCCACGATGGCGGCGGCTTCCTTGCCGGTGCCGTACATCTGCTCGAACACCGACTTGGCCACCGTGGTGCTGATGGTGCCGGCGTCGATGAGGCGAATCAGCCCGCCGAGCGCGGCCGCCGAGACGCCGACCTCGCCAATGGTCGTCTCGCGCGCCTTGAGCACTCGGAGGACTTCGCCCATCACCCAGTTGCTGGCGGCCTTGGCGTTGCCGGACGCGGTCGCCACCTGCTCGAAGTAGTCGGCCAGGCCGCGGGACTCCGTCAGCACCGCGGCGTCGTACTCGGGCAGCCGGTAGTCCGCCACGAACCGGTCGCGCCGCGCATCGGGCAGTTCGGGCATCGCCGCCGCCACGCGCTGACGGCGCGATTCCGGCACCAGCACCGGCGGCAGATCCGGCTCGGGGAAGTACCGGTAGTCATGGGCCTCCTCCTTGCTGCGCATGGAGAAGGTCCGTCCGAGCGCCGAATCGAAGAGACGGGTTTCCTGGATGATCCGCTCGCCATGCGCGATGGCGTCGGCCTGGCGCGCGATCTCGTAGTCGAGGGCCTTCTGCAGGTAGCGGAACGAGTTGAGGTTCTTGACCTCCACCTTGGTGCCGAGCGCGGTGGCGCCGCGCGGACGCAGCGACACATTGGCGTCGCAGCGCAGGCTGCCCTCCTCCATGTTGCCGTCGTTGGCGCCGATCCAGACCAGCAGCCGGCGGACGTTCTCGAAGAAGTGCGCGGCGTCGGTGGACGTGCGCAGATCGGGCTCGCTGACGATCTCGATGAGCGGCACGCCAGCGCGGTTGTAGTCGACGTAGGTGCGGCGGTCGGAGTCGGGAAAGCCGTCGTGCACCGACTTCCCCGCATCCTCTTCCATGTGGATGCGGGTCAGGCGGACGGAGGTGGCGGCGCCATCCGCCTGGATCTCGACGTGACCACCGGTCGCGAGTGGACGCTCGTACTGCGAGATCTGATAGCCCTTCGGCAGATCCGGATAGAAATAGTTCTTGCGCGCGAACACCGACGTCTCGTGCACCGTGCACCCGAGCGCCAGCGCCGCCGCGATGGCCAGATCCACCGCCTGTCCGTTCAGCACCGGCAGTGCCCCGGGCAGTCCGAGGCACACCGGGCAGACATCGTGATTGGCCTGCTCACCGAAGCGGGCCGGGCAACCACAGAAGATCTTGGTGACGGTCTGGAGCTGGGCGTGGATTTCGAGCCCGATCACGGGCTCGAGATCGGTGCGCACCGTCGCCGGACTCACCCGCGCGGGCCGGCCGCAACCACGGCGGCGTCGACGTCAGCCACGAAGGTCTGGAAGTTGTCGACGAACATCCTGGCCACCTTCGCGGCCTGGGCGTCGTAGGCCGCGCCGTCCTGCCAGGTGCTGCGCGGGTCGAGGATGTTCGCGGGCACGTCGGGGCAGCTGGTCGGCACCTCGACGTTGAAGGCCGGATGCCGCTCGTAGGCCACGCTGTCGAGCGCGCCGGAGAGCGCCGCGCCGATCATGGCGCGCGTGTAGGCGATCTTCACCCGCTTGCCCACGCCGTACGGCCCGCCGGTCCAGCCCGTGTTGACGAGCCACACGCGCGCCTTGTGCGCCGCGATCTTCTCGCCGAGCATCTTCGAGTAGACGTTGGGGTTCATCGGCAGGAACGGCGCCCCGAAGCAGGCGCTGAAGGTCGCGCTCGGCTCGGTCACGCCCTTCTCGGTGCCGGCGACCTTGGCCGTGTAGCCCGACAGGAAGTGGTACATCGCCGCTTCCGGCGACAAGCGCGAGATCGGCGGCAGGACGCCGAAGGCGTCGGCCGTGAGCATCACGATGGTCGTCGGGTGGCCGCCCTGGCCGCCGGGCACCGCGTTGTCGATGAACTCGATCGGATAGGCGGCGCGGGTGTTCTCCGTGTACTTCGCCGAATCGAGGTCGAGGACGCGCGTCAGGGGCTCGTAGTCCACGTTCTCCAGCACGGTGCCGAAGCGGCGCGTGGTCTCGTAGATCTGCGGTTCGGCCTCGGGGGAGAGCCGGATGGTCTTGGCGTAGCAGCCGCCTTCGAAGTTGAAGACGCCGCGGTCGCTCCAGCCATGCTCGTCGTCGCCGATGAGACCGCGCGCGGGATCGCTCGACAGGGTCGTCTTGCCGGTGCCCGACAGCCCGAAGAACAGGGCCGTGTCGCCGTCAGCTCCGATGTTGGCCGAGCAGTGCATCGGCAGCACGCCCTTGAGCGGCAGCACGTAGTTCAGCACCGTGAAGATCGACTTCTTGTTCTCGCCGGCGTAGCTCGTGCCGCCGATGACGACCTCGCGGGCGCCGATGTTCACGGCAATCACGACGTCCGAACGGCTGCCGTGCCTCGCCGGGTCGGCCTTGAAGGTCGGGGCGCAGATGACCGTCCACTCGGGGCTGTGCGCGGCCAGTTCCTCGGGAGTCGGCACGATGAACAGGTTGCGGACGAACAGGCTGTGCCAGGCGTACTCGCTGATCATGCGCACCGGCAGGCGGTAGGCGGGATCCGCGCCGGCGTGCAGGTTCTGGACGAACAGGTCCTTGTCGGCGAGGTGGGCCACGACGTCGCGCCGCAGGGCGGCGAAATGCTCCGGAGAGAGCGGACGGTTGACCTTGCCCCAGTGAACGTTGGCCTCGCTGGCGTCGTCCCTGACGATGAACTTGTCGTTGGGGGACCGCCCGGTGTGCTGGCCGGTGCGACAGACCAGCGGGCCCTCGGCGGCGATCGCGCCCTCGCCTCTTCGCACGGCATGCTCGTAGAGCACCGCGGGGGACAGATTCCAGTGCACTGAGCCGGACGTAGCGATACCGTGCGCGTCCAGTCCGGACGTTCCTTGCGTCGAAGCCATTAGGTCTCCCGGGGCCGCGGGCGAATCTGCGGCCCAATCCACTGATCGTACCGAGCAAGTTTACGAGAAGTCAATACATGTCAGCTCTTGATAGAATTCGTAAACGGCGTGACGGCGCCGAGCGTATCCACCAATGACAGGCGCGCCTTCGGGCCCGACACGTGCTGCCCTGCCCGACGACGCGTCGGTCGTGGCGGCCGACGTCCAGGGGCTGCTCGAAGCAGGCCGTCGCGACGCGGCCGCCGAGCGGTTCGGCGATCTCGTCGGGCTGTGGCAACGACGGGCCGTGAGGCTCGCCTACTACTATCTGGGCAACGCCGCCGACGCCGATGAGGTGGTGCAGGACGCATTCGTCAAGGTGTTTACGCACATGCCGTCATTCCGGGCCGACCTGCCATTCGACGCGTGGTTCACGAGAATTCTCGTGAATACGTGCCTCGACCGGCTGAAGAGCCGCAAGCGCACGCCCGGCGGCTCGCCGGCCGACGTGCTCGCGGCCGACGCCCTCGACGCGGTCGCCAGCCAGGAGGCTTCGCCGGAGCGCCGGCTGCTGGCCGCCCACGCCTGGCGCGACGTGACGAGGGCGGTGCGCGACCTGCCCGCTCGCCAGCGGGACGCCTTCATCCTGTGCCATCTCGAGGAGCGGTCGCCGCGCGACGCCGCCGAAGTGCTCGGTATGAACGCTGCGACCTTACGCGTGCATCTGTTCCGGGCGCTGCGCAAGCTGCGCCGGGTACTGGGAGCGCCCTGATGCGACTGTTCCGACGTCATCTCGATTCCGCCGAACTCGGCCTGAGCCTGTCGGACGCCCCGGACGGGGCGACGGCCACGCACCTGGAATCGTGCGCGCGCTGCCGAGACCGGCGCGAGCGGCTGGCCGTGCGGCTGGAGGCCACCCGGGTGGCAGCCCGCGGCGCCGCCGACGCCGCCTTCACCCCGGCTGACCTGGAGCGCCAGCGGCTGGCCATCCTCGACCGGATCGGCCGGCTGGGCGCCGCCGCCCGCGTCCTGCCCTTTCCCGCCGGCGGGCCGGTCCCGTTGCACTCGGCGCCGCCCGCGGCCAATCGCCGCTGGGTGCTCGCGGCGGCCGCCGCCGGCCTGCTGCTCGGCATCGCTGTCGGGCGCCTGCCCGGCACCTGGCCGGCCGAGCACGAAGCCGGGTCGACCGCCTCGGCGCCGCTCGTGGCTTCGTCGCAGGCCTCGCCGGACCCGCTGCGGGACGAATCACTGCTCAGTGACGTCGAAGAGATGCTGACCCGGGAGATCCGCCCGGAGTTCGAGGCGCTCGACGGCCTGACCCCAATTGCTTACGAGGCTCGATAACCGCGTGCCATCACTCATCTTCAAGAAAGGCCTCGACCTCAAGCGCGAAGTCGCCGGCCACCTCGCGGCCAGCTACCACAGCCCGCTCGTCAATGAGATCAAGGCGCGTGACTATCGCCACGAGGCCGGGCGTCTCACGGTGCATCTGGCCCGCGAGTTCGGCTTCTGCTACGGCGTCGACCGGGCCGTGGATTATGCCTACCAGGCGCGCCTCAAGTTCCCGGATCGCCGCGTGTTCCTGACTGGCGAGATCATCCACAACCCGCACGTGAACGATCAACTGCGGGCGCAGGGCATCCGGTTCCTCTCCGATCCCGAGGAGTCGTGGCAGGCACTGACGGCCGACGACGTCGTCATCCTGCCGGCCTTCGGTGTCACCGTCGAGGACCTGGTGCGCCTCGACACCCTCGGCTGCACGTTGGTCGACACCACCTGCGGCTCGGTGCTGAACGTCTGGAAGAACGTCAAGCGCTATGCGGCTGACGGCTTCACGTCGATCATCCACGGCAAGCACTGGCACGAGGAGACGCGGGCCACGGCGTCCCAGGCCATCCAGGCGAAGGACGGTCACTACCTCGTGGTACTCGACCGCGCCGAGGCCGACGTCGTGTGCTCCTACATCACCAGCGCGCCGGCGGCGGGTGGTCCTGAGCGGGCCGCGCTGCTCGAGCGCTTCGCCAGCGCCTGCTCACCCGGGTTCGATCCGGACCTGCACCTGGAACGGATCGGCTGCGCCAACCAGACGACCATGCTCAGCACCGAGTCGTTCGCCATCGGCGAGCAGTTCCGGGCCGCCATCCGCGCCCGCTACGGCGCCGACACCGAGTCGTTGCATTTCCGTGCCTTCGACACGATCTGCAGCGCGACCCAGGACCGCCAGGACGCGGTGGTCGCGATGCTCGATCAGATGCAGTTCGACATGATGATCGTGATCGGCGGCTACAACAGCAGCAACACCTGCAATCTGGCGCGGATCTGCGCCGACAAGGTGCCCACCTACCACATCGCCGACCCGAGCGGCCTGGTCTCGCGCGACGAGATCCGGCACCGGGACGTGGCCACCAAGTCCGAGCGGCTGTCGACGGGTTGGCTGCCGGCTGGTCCGGTCACGATCGGGCTCACCTCGGGCGCCTCGACTCCCGACAACCTGGTCGAGACGGTGGTGACCACCCTCACCGACTTCACGGCCGAGCTGGCGTCGTAAACGGCGGCGCCTTCGGCGTCGTAATCCAACCAGACCATGCCTCGCTATATCTCCGTCTCCCTGTGCGCCCTCCTGACGGCCGTACTCCTCGGATCGGGCCCGGCGTCGGCCACCGCGCAAAGCTTCAAGTGGTGGCACGAGGAGAAATTCCAGAGTGAGTTGGACCTGTCCACCGAGCAGGTCGCCCGCATCGAAGAGCTCTTCCAGAGCGCCAGCCCCGCGATGCGCGCCGGCAAGGAAGCCCTCGACACGCTCCAGAAGGAACTGTCGGAGATGGTGAAGAGCGGGCGCGCGGACGAAGCCACCGCCGCTGCCCTGATCGCCGAGGTCGAAGCGGCGCGCGGCGAGCTCGGCAAGACGCGGGCGCTCATGCTCTACCGGATGCGCCGCCTGCTCACGAGCGACCAGCACACGAAACTCCAGGTGCTCTTCGCCGAGCATCAGCGTTCCCGGCGCGGCCGCAAGCCCTCGCCAGGTGAATAGGCCGGCCACAAGGTGTCCTCGACGATGACGAGAAGTGGTTTTTCCCTGGCGCTGGCCCTGTCCCTGGCCGTCGCCGTCCACGGCCCGGCCGCCGCTCAAGGGAGCGGCCATGACGCCCTCGTGCGCGACGCGGTCGCGCGCTACGAGGCGGAGATTCAGAAGGACGGCATCGCGGCGCCGCCGGCGGCCACCGCACTCCAGACCGGCGGTGCTCGCGAGCTGCGCCTGATGGATGCCGTGGAACTGGCCCTCAGGCAGAATCTGGACATCGCCGTCGAGCGCCTGACGCCTCAGGCAGTCGACTTCCAGCTCGCCGGCCTGAGGAACAATTTCAGGCCGCTGGCATCCTCCACGGTCGGTCTTCGCAGCCAGGTGAACCCGGCAACCAACCAGCTGGTGGGCGGCAACCGCGTCACCAACGACACGACCACCTACAACTTCGGTATCGCGCAGGACGTGCCGTGGGGCGGCGGCAACTTCGCCCTCACCTTCAACAACAACCGGCTGGCGACCTCGAACCTGTTTGCCAACTACAACCCCACATTCACGTCGACGCTGACGGCCTCCTTCGTCCAGCCGCTGCTGCGCGACTTCGGCATCGACAACATCCGCCAGCAGATCGCCATCGCGCAGATCAACCGCGACATCGGCAACGAGTCGCTGCGCGCGACCATCGCCCAGACCATCGCCAACGTCCGCAACGCTTACTGGGAACTGGCCTACGCGCGTGCCGCGGTCGACGTCGCGCAGCGGTCGCTGGATCTGGCCCTGAGCCTGGTGGAGGACAACCAGGCCCGGGTGGAAGTCGGCACCCTGGCCCCGATCGACGTCGTGCAGGCCGAAGCCGAAGCCGCCAACCGGCGCCAGACGCTGGCACAGGTCGAAGCCACGCTGGCCACCTCGCAGCTGACCCTGAAGCGCCTCCTCGTCAACGGCACGAGCGACCCGCTCTGGACGCAGGAATTGCAGGCCACCGACGTGCCCCAGGTCGATGCCCCGCCGCTCGACATCGAAGGTGCCGTCCGCAGCGCCCTCGAGCAGCGGACCGATCTGGCCACCGCCCGCAAGAACCTCGATAGCAACGACATCACGCTCCGCTTCTGGAGGAACCAGTCCCGCCCCGCCATCGACCTGCAACTGAACTACGGCGCCCAGGGCATCGGCGGTCCGCGGCTCGAACGCACCGGCACCGGCGTCGGCAGTGGCTTGACCGGCAACACGATTCCCGGCGGCTATACCGACGCGCTGAACCTGCTCACGGCACGCGACTTCCCCACCTGGAACGCGGCCGTCACCGTCAGCTATCCGATCGGCGGCAACAACGCCGACGGGCAGTACGCCCGCACCCGGGTGCTGCGCACGCAGCAGTCCACACGGCTCAGGGCGCTCGAACTGCAGGTGGCCACCGAGGTCACGAACGCGGCCATCCAGGTGCAGGCCAACCTGCGCCGGGTCGATGCGTCGCGGGCGGCACGGGCCCTGGCGGAGCGCCGGCTCGAGGCCGAACAGAGCAAGTTCGAGGTCGGGCTGTCGACGAACTTCTTCGTGGTGCAGGCCCAGCGTGATCTGGCCGACGCACAGAACGTCGAACTGCGGGCGCTCACCGACCTGCAGCGCGCGCTCGTGACGTTCGAACGCGCCCAGGA
The DNA here is from genome assembly GCA_963807405.1 of uncultured Acidobacteriota bacterium. Lineage (GTDB taxonomy): Bacteria > Acidobacteriota > Vicinamibacteria > Vicinamibacterales > UBA2999 > CADEFD01. Next base: position 1,129,445 of record CAWEBU010000006.1, read on the forward strand.
AGCGCCCGCCGGCGGCGGGGCCGGTGCCACCGGGGGCACGACCGGCGCAACCGGCACCGGCGCGAACCAGGGCGGCGGTAACTAGTGGGACGGCGTCTTCGCGGATCGCGCCCCACGCAAGGTGTGTCAGGCGGAAGAACAATGCGTAGCACGGTGTGGATGAGTCTGGGCATCGCAGTGATGGCTGGGGGGCTGCTGGCCACGAGCGCGTGCTCGAGTGCGCCGTCAACGGCGCCGCAGGGCGCGCAGGCGGGCGGAGCCCCCCAGGGTGGCCCCGGCGGTGGGGGACGGCCCGGCGGCGGCGCCGGCGGCGGCGGCGGGCGGCCCGGCGGCGGCGGCTCGTTCCGTCCGCCGATGACCGTCGAAGTATCCACGGCCACAACCGGCGACATCACCGCCCAGCTGAACGTGGTCGGCAATCTCATCGGCGCCGCCACCGTCGACGTCGTGCCGCGCACGGCCGGCCGTCTCGTGGCCGTCAACGTCAAGCTCGGCGACCGGGTTCGCCGCGGGCAGACGCTGGCCCGCATCGAGGATCAGGAGATCAACGAGCAGGTCAAGCAGGCCGAAGCCGCCTACGCGGTGGCGGAGGCGACCATCCGCCAGCGCGAGGCCGACCTGAAGTTCTCGGCCGGCAACCTCGAGCGATCGCAGAACCTGTTCGAGCGCCAGCTCCTGCCGCGGCAGTCGCTGGAAGATGCCGAAGCGCGGCAGGCCGCGTCGGCGGCCCAGCTCGATCTGGCACGCGCCCAGCTCTCGCAGACCCAAGCACGCCTCGACGAACTGCGGATCGCCAAGGGCAACACCAACGTCGTGTCGCCCGTCGACGGCTTCGTCAGCCGGCGCGACATCGACGTCGGCGCATGGGCCTCGCAACAGGCGCCGGTGGCCTCGGTCGTCGACCTCAGCTCGGTGCGCCTGGTGGCCAACGTCGTCGAGAAGGACCTCCGGCTCGTCAACGCCGGCGATCCGGCGCGCGTGACCGTCGACGCCTACCCCGGCGAGACGTTCTCCGGTCACATCGCGCGCGTGGCGCCGATACTCGATCCGGCGACGCGCACCGCCGCCATCGAGATCGAGGTGCCGAACAGCGGCTTCCGCCTCAAGCCCGGGATGTACGCCCGGATGAGCGTGACGATCGAGAGCCGCAGCAACATCACGCTCGTCCCCAAGGCCTCGGTCGTGGACTACGAAGGCTCGCGGGGCGTCTTCACGATGACGGCCGACAACAAAGCCAGGTTCCAGCCGCTCGAGATCGGCATCGAGGACGCCGACCGCGTCGAGGTGCGCGCCGGCGTCACGACGGACGAGACGCTGGTGACCAGCGGCGCCTCGGCCCTCCGCAACAACGACACCCTGATCGTCGCTGGCCAGCGTGGCCCCGGTGGCCAGCAGCCTCCGGGGGGCCGGCGACCCGGCGCCCAGGGCGGCGATGCCGCCGCGCGGCAGCCGGACGGTGCCGCGCCACCGCGGCGTCCGGGCCAGCGGCGCTCCCGGCGCGCCTCCCGTTCAGTAGCACCTCAGACCCGTTGGACGTGGAGGACCGATGAGTATTCCAAGACTCGCCATCGAGCGGCCGGTGACGATGTTCATGTTGAGCTTCGTCGTGATGCTGCTCGGCGCCATCTCGCTGACCCGCCTGCCGGTGGATCTGATGCCCGACATCAGCTTCCCGTCGATCACGGTCCGCGTCAACTACGCCGGCGTCGGGCCGCTCGAGATGGAGGAACTGGTCACGCGCCCGATCGAACAGGCTGTCAGCGCCGTGGCCGGCCTCGATCAGATCAACTCGACGTCGTCGGAAGGCAGCAGCACGGTCCGCCTCAACTTCACCTGGGGCACCGATCTCAACGAAGCAGCCGACGAAGTGCGGTCCCGCGTCGACCGCGTACGCGGGCGGCTGCCCGAGGACGCTGACCCGCCGACCCTGTTCAAGTTCGACTCGACGTCGTTCCCCATCATGGGCATCGGCGTCGAGGGCAACTACGACCCGGTCACGCTGCGGGAGATGGCGCAGACGGATCTCTCACCGCGGCTCGAGCGCGTGCCCGGCGTGGCGGCGGTGAGCGTCGACGGCGGCTTGCGCCGGCAGATCCGCGTCGACCTGTCGCGCGAGAAGATCACGGCGCTCAACCTGCCGGTCGATCGCGTGGTGCAGATTCTCCGCACGGAGAACCAGAACATCCCGCTCGGCGAGGTCTTCGAAGCCGACCGCATGTATCTGCTGCGGAGCCCCGGCCAGTTCACGAACATCGACGAGATCCGCAACCTGGTCGTGCTGACCAAGGATGGCGTGCCGGTCTACCTCCGCGACATCGCCGAGGTGCGTGACACGACCGAAGACCGCCGCAGCTTCACCCGCATCAACGGCAATCCCGGCATCCGCATGCGCGTCACGAAGCAGTCGGGTACCAACACGGTGCAGATCGCGGAGGGCGTGCGCGCCGAGGTCGAGCGCATCAATCGCGAGGTGCCGAACATGAGCCTCTCGGTGCTCGACGATCAGTCGACCTACATCAGCCGGTCCATCAACAGCGTCCAGGAACATGCGCTGTTCGGCAGCTTCCTCGTCGTCCTCGTCATCTTCGCGTTCCTTCGCGACCTGCGCTCGACGGTCATCATCTGCACGTCGATCCCGATTTCGGTGATCGGCACCTTCGCGCTGCTCTACTTCGGTGGCTACACGCTCAACACGCTCACCTTCGGTGGCCTCGCCCTCGGCATCGGGATGATCGTCGATGCCGCCATCGTGGTGCTCGAGAACACCTATCGGCACCTCGAGATGGGCAAGGACCGCATGACGGCGGCCATCGAGGGGGCGGAGGAAGTGTGGAGCGCCATCCTGGCCTCCACGCTCACGCACATCGCCGTCTTCGTGCCGATGCTGTTCCTGACCGGCGTGTCGAGCATCATGTTCGGCCAGCTGGCCGCGGTCGTCTCGTTCTCGCTGGCGATGTCCCTGTTCGTCGCCGTGACCATCGTCCCCGTGCTGTGCTCACGCCTGCTGCGGCTGGCGCCGCCGGCCGAGAGCCGCCGCGGGCCGCTCGGCTCGCTCTTCCGCCTCAGCGAGCGTGCGCTGACCGGCCTCGATACGATCTACGCGCGCGCCCTGCACGTCTCCCTGCATCATCGCCCGACGGTGTTCGGGGTCGGCCTGGCGCTGTTCGCCGGCGCGGTCCTGCTGCTGCCCCGGGTGGGCTTCGAACTGCAGCCGACCACCGACGAGGGCGAGGTGTCGGTGAACGCCGAACTCGCCGTCGGCACCCGCATCGAGCTGACCGAAGAGGTGCTCATCCAGCTCGAAGAGCGGATCCGCCAGAGCACGCCCGAAGCCACGATGCTCATCACGCAGGCCGGCGGCGGCGGTGGCGGCGGCTTCGGCAACAGCTCGACCAACCGCGGCAGCATCACCGTCCGGCTGACACCGAAGGACGAGCGGACGCGCTCGAGTGAGCAGATCGCCATGGACATGCGACGGCAGCTGTCGGGCCTGCCCGGCGTGGTGGTGCGGGCGCGCGCGTCCGGCGGCCAGCAGATGATGATGCGCGGCGGCGGCGGCAACTCCGATGGCAGCCGCCTGTCGATCGAGATTCGCGGACACGATCTCGATCAGGCCAAGGAGCTGGCCCAGGATCTCAAGTCGATTCTCGACACCACCTCCGGGATTGCCGACTCGCAGCTCAGCCGCGAGGAGGGCCGCCCGGAACTGGCGGTCAACGTCGACCGCGACAAGGCTGCCGTGCTGGGCATGACCGTGACCGGCGTCGCCAACACCATCCGCACCAACGTGGCCGGCACCCAGGCGGCGATGTTCCGCGAAGCCGGCAACGAGTATCCGATCGTCGTGCGGCTGCGCGAGTCCGATCGCGACGAGATTTCCTCGGTCGGCGACGTGCTGCTCAGCACCCCGACCGGGAGGGTGCTCCCCGCCAAGAACGTGATGGTCGTCAACCGCGAGACCGGCCCGACGCAGATCGACCGCAAGAATCAGCAGCGCATCACGCGCGTCAATGCCGAGACGGAGGTGACCCTCAGCGAAGCGGTGGCCAACGTCCAGGCGCGGCTGCCGGAGCTGTCCATCCCGCAGGACTTCGGCCTCAGCTTCGGCCAGGAGGTCGAAGACCAGGCGCGCTCGTTCCGCGAACTGCAGCTGGTGCTGATTCTCGCCATCATCCTCGTCTACACGGTGATGGCCTCGCAGTACGAGTCGCTGCGCGACCCGTTCATCATCATGTTCTCGATCCCGCTCGCCGCCATCGGCGTCGTCGGGGCGCTGCTCATCACCAGCACGCCCTTCAGCATGCAGGCCTACATCGGCGTCATCATGCTGGCCGGCATCGTGGTGAGCAATGCCATCCTGCTGGTGGACTACGCCAACACGCTGCGGCGGCGCGACAACCTGCCGCTGCGTGAAGCGGTCGAGAAGGCCGGCCATCACCGGCTGCGGCCCATTCTGATGACCAGCATCTGCACGGCGCTCGGCCTGGTGCCGATGGCGCTCGGCATCGGCGAGGGCGCCGAGTTGCAGGCACCGCTGGCGCGCGTCGTCATCGGCGGGCTGCTCACCTCGACGCTCATCACCCTGGTCTTCGTGCCGGCGATGTACACGCTGTTCGAGGAGGGGCTGGGGGCGCTGTTCCACCGCAAGTCACACGACGCGGCGGCCGGACACTAGGTCCACCCCGGCCTGGGGGCCGTGCCGGCGGCCTACCGCGATGCCGCGGCGGACGACCGGCGGCCCCGCCACAACGCCGCCAGCGTGCGACCGGTGACCGGGTCGCGCCAGCGCGGCGCCAGCGTCGCCAGCGGCTCCAACACGAAGTCCCGTTCACGGAAGCGCGGATGCGGCACGACGAGACCCGGCTCGTCGATGATGCGCGAGCCGAAGAGCACGAGGTCCAGATCGAGGGTGCGGGCGGTCCGCTCGCCGTGCCGGACCCGTCCACGGGCGGCCTCCAGCGCGAGCAGGCGATCGAGCAGCGCCCGCGGCGCGAGCGTCGTCGTCCCCACGGCGACCGCATTCAGATAATCGGGCTGGTCATCGGGGACGTCCTGCGGCGCCGAGTTCATCGGCGGCGACGAGCGGACGTCAGACAGGATGCCGGAGAGAGCGTCGAGGGCCCAGGCCAGATGGGCGTCCCGATCGCCGAGATTGCTGCCGAGCGCCACGGCGACGCGGATCGGCGTCACCGGGCGGACCCGGGTCACTCCACCCAGCGGGTCGGGAGCACGGAGCCGACGCGGACGGTGCCGGCGAGGGGCACGCCGATGATGTCGATTCGGCCCTCGGACGCCTGCTGGAACAGCCGCTGATGCTCCTGCATCTCGCCGAGCACGACTTCGAGCATCTTGCGGTGGCGCGCGTGGGTGATGGTCGCCACCCGCGGCGTCCATTTGGCGACGAACGCCTTGTTGGCGGCGGCGTCGGCGGCGGCGAGATCGGTGGCCGAGCCGGACGGTTCCCCGCCCTGGGCGGCGTCAGCCGGCACGGTGGCGCCGACGTCGAGCAGCGCGCGATGCACCCAGTAGACGTGCGTCTCCTCGCGGGCGATGACGTACTGATACGCGTTGTTCACGTCGTAGTGGCCAACGCCGCGGGCGGACACCACGTGCTGCTGCAGGAGCGCCAGGCGGTCGACGTAGAACTCGCGGAGCATTGGGGCCAGGTCGGTCGGGATCACGCCTTCTGCTTCTCCTTGCAGCTGATGCACACGCGCGTCCACGGAATCGCGTTCAGACGGGGTTCCGCGATCGGCTCGCCGCAGTCGCGGCAGACGCCGTAGGCCCCCTTGTCGATGCGCACCAGCGCTTCGTCGATGGCCTGCAGGATCTTCGCGTCGGTCTGCTTCAACTTGAGGGCGATGTGCACCTCGTTGTTGCCGCTCGCCTGGTCGGCCATGTCGCCCTGCCGACCGTTGTTGTGCTCCATCGAGTGCTGGATGGGCTTGACGCCCGCGGCGGTCGACAACTCGGCCCGCTTCCGCAACAGGAGGTCCTTGTACACCGACAGGTTCATGAGAGGTCCTCGAAGCGCCCGGATCAATGACCGGTCAACACCCGATAATAGCACGCGCCTGCACGGCGCGCCCGCAGCGGCGCCTACTGCCCGCGCAGCGTCGACAGGGGGCGTCGCTGCAGGACGTCCCAGCTCGAGACGACGCCGACCACCGACACCGTGACGCCGCAGATGGCCACGCCGGCCAGCAGCAGCGCCGTCGGCGACCGGTAGGCCATGTCGAAGGCGAACCGGCTCAGGGCCCAGGTCAGCCCGGCGGCGCCGGCCGCGCCGAGCACCCCGGCGAGAGCCCCGAGCACGCCGTATTCCAGCAGCAGCATGGTCGCGATGACGCGGCGCGTCGCTCCGAGCGTCTTCAGGATCGCCGCTTCGTAGACGCGGCGGAACTTGGTCATCGCGACCGCTCCGATCAGGATCAAGAGGCCGCTCACGACCACCAGCGACCCCACCACGGTGACGGCCAGCGTGACGTTGTCGACCACGGAGGTGATGGCGGCCAGCATCTCGCGGCCGTCGATGGCCGACACGTTCGGGTAGTCGCGCGCCAGCCGGCTGAGCAGACTGGCGCGGCCTTGCGGCGACGCTGGCCCGCGCACGAACGCCACGTAGCCGTGGGGCGCCGTGTCGAGCAGGCCCGGCCGGAACACGAACATGAACCCGCCGGCGCGGCTGTCGCTCCAGTCGACATGCCGCACTGACGTGACGGTGGCCGAGACCACCCGGCCCAGCACGTCGAACCTCATGGTGTCGCCGACGTCGATGCCGAAGCGATCCCGGATGCTCTCCTCGATCGAGACTTCCCCGCCCGGCGCCGGCTGGTCGTCCCAGCTCGCGCCGGCGACGATCCGTTCATTGGCTTCGAGTGTCGAGCGGTAGGTCACCGTGTACTCGCGCGCGAGCGAGCCGCGGCCGCGCACGTCTTCGTAGTTGTCGAGCGTCACCTCGCGGCCCTGCACGCCGGTCACGCGGGCGCGCAGCACCGGCAGGGCACGCGGCGGCGGCGCACCGGCCGGCAGATCGGCGGTGAGCGCGGCACGCACGCCGTCGAGCTGGTCGCGCTGGATGTCGAGCAGGAACATGTCCGGCGCGTCGGCGGCCCGGTCCACCGACACCTCGCGCACGAGGTTGTCCTGCAGGGCGCGCACGCCCAGGATGAAGAACGTGCCGAGTCCCACCGTCAGCAGCACCAGATGCACCTGCCCACCTGGCCGCGTCAGCTGCAGCGCGGCGTGGCGCAGCGGGAACCACGACGAGGCCGCCAGCGGCCGCACCGCCGAGATGAGCAACCGCCCCGCCAGGTAGAGGACGACGGCGAGCGCCGCGAACCCGGCGGCCACGATGCCGCCGATCTTCATCGAGCCGGCCTGCCACATCGTCACGCCGATGAGGGCGCCGCCGACCGCGGCGATCGCCACCCAGCGCGCCAGGTCGCGCCGGGCCGTCGTCTCCTCGTCACGCAGGAGCTGTGACGGCTTGACATGGCGCACGTCGAGCAGCGGCACCAGCGCGAAGAGCATCGAGACGAGCAGCCCCGTACCCGCGCCCTGCACGACGGCCGACGGCGTGAGGCGGTAGCTCACGTCGATGCCCGCGGTGACCGCCGGGCCGAGCAGCGCCGGAATCCACGCCACCACCGCCGAGGCCAGCGCCACCCCGACGACGCACCCGAGCACGCCGAGCGCCAGCACCTGCGCCATGTAGATGGCCAGCACCTGGCTGCCGCGGGCGCCGAGACACTTGAGGATGGCGATGCTGCTGGATCTTCTGCTGCACGAACACCCGGGTGACGCTCGACACGCCGACCCCGCCGAGAATCACGACCACCAGGCCGACCAGGCTCAGATAGTCCTCGGCGCGGCCGAAGTCTTCGCCGAGATCGCCTTCGGTGGCGGTGTACCGAGCGGACGCGGATGAAGCTGTTCTTGACGTCCTCGCGCAACGACGTCGCGAGCCCGGCGAGCGTCGCGTCGGGGATCTTCACGAGGCGCTGATAGGTGACACGGCTGCCGAAGGCGAGCAGCGACGTCCGTTCGAGATCCGCCAGGTCGACGATGACCCGCGGCCCCAGGCTGAAGGCGCCGAGACGGCGTCCAGGCTCGGCCTCGATCACACCGCGAATCGTGAACTCGGTACCGCCGATCGCCAGCCGGTCGCCGACGGCGAGGCCGAGCTGGGCCAGCAGTTCGGGCCGCACGAGCGCACCAGCGCCCGCCACCAGGGCATGCGAGTAGCGGGTCCCGCCCGCCAGGTCCAGCGTGCCGTAATAGGGAAAGCCGGTCTCGACGGCTTTCACCTCGACCATCCGGGCCTGCCCCTCGGCGGCGCCGGCGGCGCGCGCCATGGTCGCGGTCTCGGCCGTCCGCGTCACGGCGGCACCGGCTGCCGCCAGCCGCCCGTCGATGGTCGCCGCGATCTCGCCGTCGATCGGCCGCGAGCTCGAGACGACCAGATCGGCACCGAGCAGCGCCCGCGCTTCGCCGGCAAAGACCTGCCGCACGCTCTGGATGACCGAGCGCAGGGTCACGATGGCGCCGACGCCGATGGCGATGCACAGGAAGAAGAACAGCAGCCGCCGCCACGACGCGCGCATCTCGCGCCGGGCCATGGCGAGGACGAATCTCATCGCCCGCCTCCGACGTCGGCCGTCGTCAGCTCGGGCACCGGCCGGCCGTCGCGCAGTGTCAGGCGCGTGTCGGCCAGGGCGGCGATCTCGGCGTCGTGGGTGACGAGCACGAGTGTCACCTGGCGCGCCGTGCGCACCGAGAGCAGGATCTCGAGGATGTGTCGGCCATTGGCGCCATCGAGGTTGCCGGTCGGCTCATCGGCGAGCACGAGCGGCGGGTCGTTGGCGAGGGCACGGGCGATGGCGACGCGTTGCTGCTCGCCGCCCGAGAGCTGTGCCGGATAGTGATGCCCGCGCTCGGCCAGGCCGACTTCGGCCAGCAACGCCGTGGCGCGCTCCCTGGCGTCGCGTCGCCCCACCAGTTCCATCGGCACCAGCACGTTCTCCATCGCGGTGAGCGAAGGGACGAGGTGGAAGAACTGGAAGACGAACCCGATGCGCTCGCCGCGCAGCACCGCCAGGCGGTCCTCGTCGAGCGCCGTGATGTCGGTGCCGCCGATGTCGATGGTGCCGGATGTCGGAGCGTCGAGGCCGGCCATGAGGCCGAGCAAGGTCGTCTTGCCGCTGCCCGAGGGCCCGACGATGGCCAGGAACTGCCCATCGGGCACCGTGAGATCGAGGGCATGGAGGATGGTCAACGGGCGGTCGCCGCTGGCCACCGTCTTCGAGACGCCGCGCAGTGTGATCATCGGGTAGGACGTGCCTCGAGCTCGCGCACCAGTGGTTCGAGCGCGCGCCAGACCGTGTCGGCGACCAGCCGCGCGCCGGCCTGGTTGGGGTGGATGCCGTCGGCCTGGTTGAGCGCCTCGACGCCGGCCACGCCTTCGAGCAGGAACGGCACGAGCGTCGCGCCGCGCTCGGCCGCCACCGCGGGATACACGGCGCGGAAGGCGGTCGTGTATTCCGGGCCGGTGTTGGTCGGGGCCTGCATGCCGGCGAGCACGACCCGCGCGCCGGCCTCCTTGGCGCGGTCCACGGCCCGCTCGAGGTTGCGCCGGAGGTCCGCCACCGGCAGGCCGCGCAGCGCGTCGTTGCCGCCGAGCGCGACGACCACCACGGCGGCGCCGCCGTCGAGCGACCAGTCGAGACGGCGCATCCCGCCAGCCGACGTGTCACCCGAGACACCGGCATTGATGACCTGCCAGCCGGCGTCACGGGCATCGAGCCGCGCCTGGATCAGGGCCGGATAGGCCTCGTCGGGCGGCAGCCCGAGGCCGGCGGTCAGGCTGTCGCCGAGAATCACGATACGGCGGGCGGCGGGGGCCGGAGTCGCCGGCTCCGGCCGGTCGGCGGTGGCGGCACGTTCGTGGTCCGGCGCCGCGGCCGTGACATCGGCTGGCGCCGGCGCGTTGCCGCAGGCCGCGCTCGCCACCACCACGAAGAGCCACTGGCAGGTGGCCGCCCTCCCGAACGTCAACATCCATCCATTATGACGGATGCCCGGCGTCGAGGTTCCGGCCCTCGCCCATCGGTCTGGCGAGTGAGCCCGCCGACGGCGGATCCGCGTCACGGATGCACGACGACCACCGTCACGTTGTCGGTCGTGCCGCTCGAGAGCGCCGTGTCGACCAGCGCCCGCGCGGCCGCCTCCGGCTGGACGCCGCGCACGAGCTGCCCGATGTCGTGGTCGTCCACCACGTTGTGGAGGCCGTCCGTCGCGAGCACCAGAATGTCACCCGCCATCACCGGCTGCGTGACGACCTCGGGGCGCACCGGCTCCCGCGCGCCGATCACGCTCGTGAGGACGTGGCGCATCGGATGTGACCGGGCCGCGGCATCACGCGCGCCCTCGGCGCCGAACACCGATGCCAGCCAGGTGTCGTCGTGCGTGAGCGCCTCGGTCCGTTCGCCGCGCACGAGATAGGCGCGGCTGTCCCCCACGCTTCCGATCGACGCCTGGCCCTGCTCGATGAGGATCACCGTCAGCGTCGTGCCCATGCCCATGAGCGCCGGATCGGCGACGCCCGCCGCGTGCACGGCCTGGTTGGCCCGCCGCAATGCGTGACTGATGCGATTGGTCGTCAGTGGCTGGTCCGCGTCACGTCCGAGCGGCCAGGCGAACGCCGCCGCGCTCGACGCCGCCAGGTCCGCCACGACCTCGGCGACGGCCAGGTGCGCCGCGATCTCTCCGGCCTGATGTCCGCCCATGCCGTCGGCCACCATGAAGAGGCCCTGGCGGACATCGATGTGCCAGTGGTCCTCGTTGGCCGTCCGGACCGGTCCGGTGTCGGTGTGTCCCGCCCCTGTCACCGGCGGCCTCCCGCCGAGCGTGCCGGTGCGCGCAAGCTGCTCACCAGCCGAGACTACAAGCGTTTGAAGGCGCCATCAACCTCGGATCCCGTGGCGTATACTCCCACCGGTGATCAGCACGCCCCTGCAGCCGGCGCTGGCGCGCGCCTCGGCGCTGCTCGATCGGGGCCGTGGCACGGCGGCGGCGGACCTGCTCGAACCGCTGCTCGAAGGCCGCAGTCTGAAGCGGCTCGACGAACTCGCGATCCGTGCCGCCCTGGTGGAAGCCTGGCTGCTCAAGGGCGATCCGCAGCGTGCCGCCACCGTGCTCGGCCGCACGCCCGACCAGATTCGCGACGCGATCCCGCAGGCGTTGCTGTCCACCCTGTGGCGCCTGCACGGCCGCATCGCCTACGCCGTCGGCGAGCAGTCGCGCGCGATCGCGCTGCACGGCCGGGCGCTGAAGCATGCCGAAGCGGCACACGACTCGCGCGGCATCGGACTCGCCCACCTGGAACTCGTGCTCTGTTATCAGAAGGTCGGCGACCACGCCATCGTGCGCGAGCACCTGACAGAGGCGGCCGCCGCGCTGCACGCCGCTGGCGACCGCCGCCATCTCGCCCAGGTGCATTCGGTGTCCGGCGTGATGTTCGCGCAGCAGGGGCGCTACGACGACGCCACCGCTGCCTTGCGCAACGCCGAGCGGCTCGCCTCGGCGCTCGGCGCCGACGACGTGCTCGCGCTGGCCTACGTGAATCAGGCGGCCGTCGCCCAGCTCCGCCGCCGTTACGACCAGGCGGTGGCGCTCGCCGAGCGCGCCGTGGCCCTGCACGAGTCGAGCGACCAGCCGCATCGGCTGGCCGCGTCCCTGGCCACGCTCGGCCAGATCAACGTCAAGCTCGGCCAGCTCGATGCCGCCGAGTCCGCCTTGCGCCGTGCCCTTCACATCTCGGATCAGGCCTCCAGTCTGCGCGCCCACGAGATCTCGGGCGCCGTCTACGACACGCTGGCGCAGATTGCGCTGATGCGCGGCGACTACGAGGGTGCCGCCGAGCACCTGACGCGCGCCGCCGACGCCTTTGGCAACTACGGCCGCGAGACGAGCCGCTGGTACGAGTGGTCGGTGCGGGTGATCACCGCGCGGCTGGCCAACCGTCGCGGCCGTCCAGACGAGGCGCTGGCCCTGGCCGACGCGATCATCGACGCCGACGGCGCACCGCCGGCCGAACGTCTGGAGGCGGAGCTGATCGCGGCCGAGGCGCTGCTGCTCTCACAGCGGCCCCGCGATGCCGAGAGCCGCCTGCTGGGGGTCGAGGGCCGGATCGACCCGCGGACGACGCCCGGCGCGTGGGGCGAGTTCCTGCGCGTGCGCGGCCTGCTCCACGCCGCCGAGGGACGCCCCAACGAGGCGTACCACGACATCGCCCAGAGCGTCAGCGTGTTCGAACTGGTCGGCGAACGCTACCAGGCGGCCGTCAGCCACTTCGCGCTGGGCCGCCTCGCCCGCGCCGCCGGTGCGCGCTCGGTATCCGACCGGCACCTCAGCCAGGCCTGTGACGAGTTCCGCGCGCTGGGATCGCTGCGCGACCTCGCAGACGCCGAGCGCACGCGCAGCGAACCACTCCGAGGCGGGTCCGGCATCTACCTCGGCTCGCCGGCCGACGCCGACGACGCCATCGTGCAGCGCCTCGTCAATGCCTCGGTCCTGCCGGATCTGCTGGCGCACGAACTGGTGATGGCGGCCCGCGAGGCCGTGCTGGCCGACCTCGCGGTCGTCTACGTCTCCCCGCCCGGCGGCGATCTCCGTATCCTCGCGAGCGCCGGCGGCGACACGGCGGCGGCCCGCACGCTGGCCACGGCCGGCGGTTCGGGCGGCATGTTCGCCGGGCAGCCCGTCATCGTCCGCCCGCTCGGCGGCGACCAGGACGGCCCGCGCGCACTGGCCGTGGCGTCGGCGCGTCCATGGAGCGACCTGGCCCTCCGCCGCATGCGCATGATGGCGGCGGTCGCCCGGCAGGGGTTCGACCTGTGTGGCGCCCGGGAACGGCCCGTCGCCGCGCGCGTCCTGAGCAGCGAACGCCCGCTCGAGCCCCTGCTGACCGGCTTCATCTGCGCGTCACCGGCGATGCAACGGGTGGTCGAGCACGTGCAGCGGCTGCAGGGCAATGACCTGACGGTGCTCATCACCGGCGAGAGCGGCACTGGCAAGGAGCTCGTCGCGCGCGCCGTGCACGTCGGCTCGCCGCGCAATGCCGCCACCTTCCTGCCCTACAACTGCACGACCACCACGCGCGACCTCGCCGACAGCCAGCTGTTCGGCCACCGCCGCGGCGCCTTCACCGGAGCGGTCAACGACCAGCCCGGCCTCATCCGCGCCGCCGCCGGCGGCACGCTCTTCCTCGACGAGGTCGGCGACCTGCCCTTCGACGTCCAGCCCAAGCTGCTGCGGTTTCTCGAACAGAGCGAGATCCTGCCGGTGGGCGACACCCGGCCACAGCACGTCGACGTCCGCGTGCTGGCCGCCACCAACGCCGACCTCGAGCAGCGCGTCAGCGAGGGCAAGTTCCGTGAGGACCTCTACTACCGGCTCAGCGTCATCCGGATCCACATCCCGCCGCTGAGGCAGCGCGCCGACGAGATCCCGCATCTGACGACGTTCTTCCTGCGCGAGGCCTCCGAGCGGCTGGGCAAACCGGATGTCGGCCTGAGCCCGGAAGTGCTGAGCCTGTTTGCGTCCTACTGGTGGCCCGGCAACGTCCGCCAGCTCCGCAACGAGGTGCAGCGCGCCGTCGCCCTGGCGGCGCCCGGCACCACCGTCGTCCCCGACCAGCTCTCGCCCGACCTCACCACCGAGGCCCCGGCGCAGGGCCCGGGAACGGGCTCGGCCGGCTCCGGCCGGTCACCCTCGCTGAGAGCCGGGCAGACGCTGGCGGAGCTCGTGGATGAGGTGGAACGCTCGCTCATCGTCGAGTCGATGGACCAGTCGGCCGGCAACATCGCCGAGACGGCGCGGACGCTTGGATTGACGAGGCGTGGACTGTATCTGAAGCTCAAGAGGCTGGGAATCGACTCCGAAGCCTGATCAGGCAGGATATTCAGTATCCACCTGCGAAGCCATATGGATACCAAGTATCCTGACAGGACGAGTCACTAGCCGGACAGTAGAGACCATAGACATCTTGTTTGTCGCATAGAGTCACATGGATGTCTTTGTAGTCGTCTATACGCACTGCACGGCCCGAATCTTGGAGTAGTGGCAGCAACTGCAATGCATGCCGCACCGATGCTCAAGACCCTGGGAGATGCCGTGATCGAGTCGTTCGCAGCTCCTGCCGTCAGCGCCACCCAGCGCACCAACTCGCGTCAGCGGGTCGCGGTGCCGGCCCGCCTCACCTGGAAAGACCAGGGCGGCACGGTCCGCTTCGCGTCGGCGGTGACACGCGACCTGAGCGACGGCGGCGCCTTCGTCGAGTGCTCACCCACCGCTCCCCTGCCGCTCTTCCGGCTGGTCCACCTGCAGCTCGAGACCGCGGTCGCCGGCGCCTGCCAGCCGCTGAACGCCGGCCGCGTGCTCGCCGCGGTGTGGCGGGTCGAGCGTGGTCACGCCGCCGGGAGCGCTGACGGCTACGCCCTGCGCTTCCTCATCGACCCGGCCGAGAAGACCGCGGCGGTCGCGCCGCGCCTGGCGCGGCCGGCGATGGCGGCCGCCTGCTGACGCCGCGCGTCCGCTAGCCGAGCGGCGCGTCGAGCGCGCCGGCGCCCTCTCGCTCGACCCGTTTGCGCCAGTAGCGCGCCAGTCCCTGCCAGATCTGATCGAACGGCGCCGCCGCCTCCGCGGCCGCCGCGGCTTCTTCCGACCCTGCCCGTCTGGCATCCTCACGCAGCCACTGCACCCACGCCGCGATGAGCGCCGCCTCATCTCCGCCGGCCTTGATTGCGTCGCGCGCGCGCTCCGCCGAGCGGCGGAGCACGTCGCGATAGGCCGCCAGGTGCGCGGAGGGATCGCCGATCAGGCCGAAGTGTGTGAGGAAGAGGCTCGTGGGCGCCCACCCGGCCAGGACGTCGAGGCTCGCCTGCCAGCGCTCGATGTCGATGTCGGGCGGCGGCGTGGCGGCCAGCACATAACCATCGATGGCGATGCCGGCCGTGTCGCCGACGTAGGCCACGCGATCGGCGTGATCGAGGTAGGCGACGTGGTGCGACGCGTGGCCTGGCGTGTAGGCGACCTCGAGACGCCGGCCCGCAATCTCCAACGCCTCGCCGCCGGCCAGCGGATGGAGCGCGGCTTTCGGCACCGCGAGAAAGGCGCCCCACAGCCGGTCCATGTCGGCGCCGTAGAGCCGCGTCGCACTGGCCAGCAGCTTCTCGGGTTGCGCCAGGTGGCGGGCACCGAGCTCGTGCACGTAAACGGGCAGGCCCGGATGCGCCTGGGCCAGCGAGCCGGCGGCACCGGCGTGATCGAGATGGATGTGCGTGATGAGCAGGGCGCGCACGTCACTCAGGCCGTAACCGTGCGTGCCGAGGGCCCGTGTCAGCGCCGGCAGACACGAGGTCGGCCCGGGATCGACGAGCACCACGCCGCCATCGCACGGCAGCGCCGCGGTGGCAATCACTCCGGGCCGGCCGAGAAAGTCGAGATCCAGCGTGATCGGCATCGTCCGGCCAGTGTAGTGCAGCTGCGCGCGTCCCAGTCCGGCCCAGGGACCGGATGCGCGCGAGGAGGGCCGGGGCATCCGGAAAGGGGTCGGCCGCGCGCGGCCGGCAGCTATGATGAGGACCGCATCTCCTGGAGAGACCTTCCATGCTGAGACCGCTCGCCGCCTGCACCGTGATGAGTTTCGCCGTGGCCTGCAGCCCGTCGGCGCCGCCGCCCGCGCTTGCGCCGCCCCTGACCTCGGGCTTCGACCCCACCACGTTCGATACGACGGTGCGGCCGCAGGACGACCTCTATCGCTACGTGAACGGCGGCTGGCTCGCCCGCACCGAGATCCCGGCCGACAAGGCGTCGTACGGCGGCTTCATCGAAGCGCACGATCGCACCCAGGATCAGCTGCGCGCGCTGGCTGAGGCGGCAGCGAAGACACCTGGCCCAGCCGGCACACCGCAGCAGAAAATCGGGGACTTCTACACGGCGTTCATGGACGAAGCGAAAGCCGACGCGCTCGGCATCGCCCCACTCGAGCGCGAGTTCGCGGCCATCGACGCGATTGCCACCAAGCGCGATCTGGCGGCCTATTTCGCCCGGCAGCTCAAGCTCGGGGTGGGAGGCGCCGTCATCCAGGGCGGCGTCGAAGGGGACGCCCAGGAGCCGACCCGCTCGGTGCTCTACCTGTCGCAGGGCGGCCTCGGACTGCCCGATCGCGACTACTACCTCAAGAGCGAGCCCAAGCTGGCCGAGATTCGTACGAAGTACGAAGCCTACGTCGCCCAGATGCTCACCGCCGCCGGCGTCACGAACGCCCGCGCCGCGGCCGGGCGGGTCATGGCGCTCGAAACCGCGCTCGCCGGCGCGCACTGGACCAACGTCGAGAACCGCGACGCCGTGAAGACCTACAACCGCGTGCCCGTGAAGGATCTGCCCTCGCGCTTTCCCGGTCTGGACTGGGCGGCGTGGACGTCGGAGCTGGGCGTGGCCGACGCACCGCACCTGGTCGTCTCGCAACCGAGCTACTTCGCCGCGCTGGGCAAGACCGTGGCCGCCACGCCCGTGGATCAGTGGAAAGCCCATCTGAAGTTCCACGCCGTCGACCGCTTCGCGCCGTATCTGAGCAGTGCGCTCGTCGACGCGCGGTTCGACTTCCGCGGCCGGACGCTCCAGGGCATCGAGACGCTGCAGCCCCGCTGGCGCCGCGCCGTCGCCAGCATGGACTCCACGCTCGGCGAACTGCTCGGGCAGGTCTATGTCGACGCGCATTTCGCGCCCGCCGCCAAAGCCCGCATGGACCAGCTCGTCGAGAATCTGCGCGCCGCGTTCAAGCAGGGCATCGACGCGCTCGAATGGATGGGACCGGAGACGAAGAAGGAAGCGCAGGCCAAGCTCGCCGCCTTCCGTCCCAAGATCGGCTATCCGACGAGATGGCGCGACTACTCCGCCGTCGAGATCCGCAAGGACGACCTGCTCGGCAACATGCTGCGCGCGCTCGAAGCGGACTCCGCGTTCCAACTGGCCAAGGTCGGCAAGGAGGTCGACCCGGAGGAGTGGGGCATGACCCCACAGACGATCAACGCCTACTACCATCCGATCCGCAACGAGATCGTCTTCCCCGCCGCCATCCTGCAGCCGCCGTTCTTCGACATGGGGGCCGACGATGCGGTGAACTACGGCGCCATCGGCGCGGTCATCGGCCACGAGATGGGTCACGGCTTCGACGACCAGGGGCGGCGTTTCGACGCGTCCGGCAAGCTGCGCGACTGGTGGACGGAGAAGGACAGCGAGGAGTTCACGCGCCGGGCCCAGGGCCTGGTCGAGGTACTACGGCGCCCAGGAACCGATTCCCGGCGTCAAGGTCAACGGCGAGTTGACGCTCGGCGAGAACATCGGCGACCTGACGGGACTGGTCATCGCGCACCGCGCCTACCGCATGTCGCTCGGTGGCGCGGAGGCGCCGGTGATGGACGGGCTGACCGGCGATCAGCGCTTCTTCGCCGGCTGGGCGCAGGCGTGGCGCGCCAAGTCGCGCGACGCCGCGGTGCGCAATCAGGTGATGGCCGATCCGCACTCACCCGAACAGGTGCGCGGCACCGGGCCGCTGCCGCACGTGGCGGCGTTCTATCCGGCCTTCGACGTGAAGCCGTCCGACAAGCTGTACCTGGCGCCAGCGGCGCGCGTCACGATCTGGTAGACGGTGGCCGAGGCTGGCCTCGCCCATCGCACCGGCGCTCGCAGGGCGTCCGTCGGTCTACTGCCGCGCACTCTGCCCGAAGGTGTCGCAGGCGTCGATCGTGCCTTCGGTAAGGCCGCGGCGCAGCCAGGTCACGCGCTGCTCCGACGAGCCGTGCGTCCAGGACTCGGGCGAGACGCGGCCCTGCGCGCGCTTCTGCATCATGTCGTCGCCGATGGCCGCCGCCGCGCGCAGCCCTTCCTCGACGTCGCCCGGCTGCAGCAGATCCTGCCGGTTGGCGTGATGGGCCCAGACGCCGGCAAAGCAGTCGGCCTGCAGTTCCTGCAGGACTGACAGGCGATTGCCGTCGACCTCGCTGGCCCGCTGTCTGGCGGCCATCACCCGCTCCGAGACGCCGAGCAGCGTCTGCAGGTGATGCCCGACCTCGTGTGCCACGACGTAGGCCTGCGCGAAATCACCGGGGGCGCCGAAGCGCTCGGCGAGTTCGCGGAAGAAGCCGAGGTCGATGTAGACCTTCTGGTCGGCCGGGCAGTAGAAGGGCCCGACGGCCGCCGAGTTGGTGCCGCACGCCGAGGCGACGGCGTCCGTGAAGAGCACGAGGGTCGGCGCCTGATAGCGTTCGCCCGACTGCTGGAAGACGCGGCTCCAGGTGTCTTCGGTCGAGCCGAGCACGACCGAGACGAACTCGGCCTGCGGATCGTTGGTCGGCGCCCCCACCTGGCCCTGTTCCACGGGGGCTTCGCCGCCTCCGCCCAGGCCGCCGGCCATCTGGAACAGCGTGAGGGGGTTGGCGCCGGTCAGCCAACTGACGACCAGCACGACGACGACGGTGCCGACGCCGAGTCCCCCGCCGCCTCCCGGCAGCCGCATCCCGCGCCGGTCTTCGACATTCCCGCTCCGCCGCTGATTTTCCCACCGCATGGGTCGTCGCCTCCATCAATCCGGGCGGCGGAGTTCCACTGCCGGGTTCAACCCAGCGGCCCTGCACACGTCGTGCCGTCCTGCACCGACGGACACCGCTTGTCCGCGTAGGAGCAAAAGACGCAGCAATCCCCGGCCTTGGGCGTCAGCACTGCGTGACAGGCGGAACATTCATGGAACGCGAGACAGCCGTTGGTCGGCATCGTTTCGACCGATGCGTTTCCGCAGGCCGGGCAGGTCAACGTCGCGGTCAGCTCAGCCATCGAGATCATGCTACACGGATAGTCGAGCGGCCTGGCGCCCGATGCCGTGCTCGAGCGAGGTGATGGTGCCGGGGGTGGGAATCGTGCCCGAAGGCCGAGCGCGCAGGGCGACGGCCGAGCGCCTGAGTCGCACCCACGGCGCCAGCACGAGCCAGCGGCGAGGGATCGCCTGACGCAGGGGATCGTGCCCGAAGGCCGAGCGCGCAGGGCGACGGCCGAGCGCCTGAGTCGCACCCACGGCGCCAGCACGAGCCAGCGGCGAGTGATCGCCTGACGCAGGGGATCGTGCCCGAAGGCCGAGCGCGCAGGGCGACGGCCGAGCGCCTGAGTCGCACCCACGGCGCCAGCACGAGCCAGCGGCGAGGGATCGCCTGACGCAGGGGATCGTGCCCGAAGGCCGAGCGCGCAGGGCGACGGCCGAGCGCCTGAGTCGCACCCACGGCGCCAGCACGAGCCAGCGGCGAGGGATGGTGCCGGGGGTGGGAATCGAACCCACACGCTCCTTACGGAGCCCGGGATTTTAAGTCCCGTGCGTCTGCCAGTTTCGCCACCCCGGCGAGCGTCCACGATACCCGGAATCAGGCGTCGCTTGTGATGGCCGCCGTCGAGGCGCGGAGGGCGGCCATGGCGATCCGCGTCGCCGTCACTGGATGGTGCCGGGGTCCTCGACCGGGCCGGGATGCGTGGCCTCGTCGAGCAGGATGGCGAGCGCCTCGGGCGTGGTCACCGGGGCGGCGCACACGAAGTCGCGACAGACGAACGCCGCCGCCTCGCCGGCCCGCGCGGCATACGACCCGGCCCACGGAGCGACCGACGCGAGGGCGGCAGCATGGGTCTCCGAGACCGGTACGACGACCGCCGACGGCACGAAGCGGGAGGTCACCGTGTGGTGCAGCGTGTCCGCGCGCGCGCCACCGGTGACGACCACCTCCAGCGCGGGCTGCAGCGTGGACGAGAGCGCGGCCAGCAGGTGGGGCGCCACGCGCGGCTGGGCCGCCAGTTGTCCACGACGCGCCACCAGGACCTGCTCCGCGGTCTGCTGGAACTCGGCGCGGCCGGTCAGGCGGGCCAGCGCCAGCAGGTTGGCGACCGCGACCGACGTCGCGGACGGCTCGGCGCCGTCGTACTCCTCGATCTGCCTGAGCAGCACCGACGGGTCCTCGCCGGTCGTGGCATACCAGCCGCGATGGTCGGGCGCGGCAAAGAGGCGGTCGAGCGTGGCGTGGAGCTCGATCGCCCAGGCGAGCCAGGCCGGATCGCCGCTGGCCTGGAACAGCTCGATGAGGCCCCAGGCCATGCACGCGTAGTCCTCGGCGAAGCCGTCGATACCGGCGGCGCCGCCGGCGACCCGGCGCTGGAGCCGCCCGGTGGCGCCGTCCCAAAGATGCGTGCGCACGAAGGTGGCGATCCGTCCGGCGGTCTCGAGATGACGCCGGCCGCTACCCGCCACGCCCTCGTCGAGGACGCCCTCGGGCGCCAGCACGCGCGCGGCGCGGGCGAAGGCGGCCAGCGCGAGGCCATTCCAGGCCGTCAGCACCTTGTCGTCCAGTTGCGGTCGCGGACGCCGGCTGCGCGCCGCGAACAGCCGCTGGCGGGCGCGCGCCAGCGTGGCGCCGACGTCCGCCGGCGTCTGTCCCGTCTGCTCGGCGATGGCGGCGATGGTCTTCGCCGTGTAGAACAGGTTGTTGGTCCCGAACTCGCCCTGCGGATCGAACGGCGCATTGCCACCGGGCTGCACCCCGAAGCGCAGTTCCCAGGCCGCGCTGTCCGGTCCGACCGCCTGCACGACTTCGTCGCGCGAGAAGATGTAGAAGGCCCCTTCGGTAGCGTGAGCGCCCGGCGTATCGGCCAGCGCGGGCGGCACCGAGTCGGCATCCTCGGCCGAGTAGCAACCGCCGTCGGGACCGAGCAGATCACGCTCGACGTAGCGCAGCGTGTCTTCCGCCACTTGCGCGAAGAAGGGATCGCCGCTCACCTGCCACGCTTCGAGGAGCGCCACGACGAGCTGCGCCTGGTCGTAGAGCATCTTCTCGAAGTGCGGCACCCGCCATCCGCCATCCACCGAATAGCGATGGAAGCCGCCGCCGACGTGGTCGCGCATGCCGCCGAGCGCCATCGCCCGCAGCGTGCCGAGCACCATCACCCGCGGTTCGGGGGCCCCGGTGCGGGCATGCTCCCGCAGCAGGAACAGCAGCTCGCTCGGCCGCGGGAACTTGGGGCCGTCGCCGAAGCCGCCGCGCCGCTCGTCGAACGCCCGCGCCCAGGCCTCCTGCCCGGCTTCGAGGACGGCCAGGTCGGTGATCGCCGCGCCGTCGGCGGCCGGCGGTGCCGTGCGCAGGTGGGCCACCGCCCGGCCGGCCGAGGCCCGCACTTCGTCGCGGTCGTCGCGCCATGCCCGTGCGATTTCACGCAGCACGTCGCCGAACGACGGCCGTCCCCACGCCGACACCGGCGGATAGTAGGTGCCGCCGTAGAACGGCTCGAGCGATGGCGTCAGCCAGACGCTCAGCGGCCAGCCGCCGCTGCCGGTCGTCGCCTGGACGAAGGCCATGTAGACGCGATCGACGTCGGGCCGTTCTTCCCGGTCGACCTTGATGGCGATGAAGTCACGCGCCAGCTGCTCGCCGATGGCCGTCTGCGCGAACGACTCGTGCGCCATGACGTGACACCAGTGGCAGGTGGCATAGCCGATCGAGAGGAAGATCGGCTTGTCCTCGCGCCGGGCGCGTGCGAAGGCCTCATCGCCCCAGGGGTACCACTCCACGGGATTGTCCGCGTGCTGGCGCAGATACGGACTGGGCTCCGCGGCAAGGCGATTCATCCGTCGATCATATGCCGCACCCGAACCGCTGGGGTACACTCCCGGAGGAGGCATGACCCGGCGTGACTGACTCGACTCCGCTTCGCGGACGGCGCGTGGTGATTCTCGTGGAGCACGACTACGACCACGTCGATCTTGAAGCGGCGCGCACGGCCCTGTCCGGCGCCGGTGCCACCGTCCAGATCGTGGCCCCTATCCAGGGTCAGGTCTACCGCAGCCGTGACGGCCAGCAGGTCGTGGCGGAGGCAGCCGCCAGTGCCGTGCGGCTGGCGGACGTCGACGCCGTCGTCATTCCCGGCGGCTACGCGGCCGACAAGATTCGCCTCCGGCACGCCATGGTCGACCTCGTGCGCGATGCCGTGACCGCCGGCAAACCAGTGGCCGCCATCGACCACGCTCCCTCGGTGCTCATCAACGCCAAGGCCCTGGCCGGCCGCATGGTGACCTGCTGGCCGTCGATCGCCGTCGACGTCAAGAACGCCGGCGCGCGCTACGTGGACCGGCCGGTGGTCGAGGACGGCTGCGTGATCACGTCGCGCAAGTCCGACGATCTGCGCTTCTTCACCGACGCCATCATCCGCCAGCTGCTGGCGAAACCGGCGTAGCCGTCTTCAGCCGCGGCTGGCGCACGCTGGCGCCGCAAAGACGGACGTAGGCGGCTGTCATCTCCACGCCGTAGAGCAGGATGACAGTCGAGATGTAGATCCACAACAGGAAGACGACCACCGCGGCCACCGATCCGTGCACGGTCCACTGCGAGAGGTCGGCAGCGTACCACGAGAAGAAGGCGAAGGCGATCCGCCACAGCAGCGCCGTCATGATGGCGCCCGGCCAGACCTGGGAGAAGCGCACCTTGACGTTCGGGACGAAGCGGAACACGAGCGCCACGCAGATGACCAGCAGCGTCAGCGCCGCCGAATCCGCGCCCACGCCCCGCAGCCGATCGAACCACGGCACGGACAACTGCAGCGGCCAGGCCCAGTTGGCTTCCAGTAGTCGGACGGCGCCGACGATGGCAATCGCGGTCACGAACATCGCACCGGCCGACAGCATCATCATGAAGGAGAAGAAGCGGTGGCGGATGAAGCTGCGCTTCTTCTCCACGCCCCAGGCGTGATTCACCGCCGAGCTCATCGCGTTGAACACGCCGAGTGAGGCGTAGGCCAGCGCCAGCCCGCCGCCAACGCCGATGCTGACGCGGTCGGTCCGGAAGCTGTCGATCTGGCCGGTGAGGAAATCGAACTGGCGCGGGAAGTAGCGGAACACGAACGAGACGACGCTGTCGCGCGACTGGGGGTCCGCGGTGAGCCCGCCGATGACCGAGAACAGCAGCAGGAAGAACGGAAAGATCGACAGCAGCGCGTAGAACGCGATGGCGGCCGCGTGCGTCAGTCCCTCGCTGGCGTAGAGCCCGCTCACGCCCCGCCATGCTGCCCGAGCCACCAGCCGCACGGACGTTCAGGCCTCGTTGACGGCCGGCACGTTGCGCCGCCGCTGGTCGCGGGCCACGATGCCGTGACGGCGCATCTTGTTGTAGAGCGTGGGTCGATAGAGCCCGAGGATCTGCGCCGCTTCCTGCTTGTTCCAGTTGGTCCGCTCGAGCGTCTGGAGAATCGCCATCCGCTCGATCTCGGCCAGCGTCCGGTGCGGCGGGATGGCGAAGGAGTCGTCGGCGGTCGAGGCGCGCAGTGAATCCGGCAGGTCGCCGGGCTGCAGTTCGGCCGAGCGCGTCACGAGCACGGCTCGCTCCATCGCATTCTCGAGTTCGCGGACGTTGCCCGGCCAGCGGCTGCGGATGAGCAGGTGGTAGGCCGCCGGGCTCACGCCGCGTACCGACTTCTGGTGCCGGCGGGCGAACTTCTCGACGAACCAGTCACACAGCAGCGGGATGTCCTCGGTCCGCTCGCGCAGCGGCGGCACCGTGAGCTGGATGGTGTTGATCCGGAAGTAGAGATCCTCGCGCAGACGGCCGTCGGCCAGCGCCGCGTCGAGGTCGATGTTGGTGGCGCAGATCAGCCGGAAGTCGACCTTCACGAACCGGTCGCTGCCGATCGGGCGATACTCGCGTTCCTGCAGCACGCGCAACAGCTTGGTCTGCAGGTAGGCCGGCATCTCGCCGATCTCGTCGAGCATCAGGGCCCCGCCTTCGGCCAGTTCGAGCAGTCCCACCTTGTCGGTATTGGCGCCGGTGAAGGCGCCCTTCTTGTAGCCGAACAGCTCTGATTCGATCAGGTCTTTGGGAATCGCGGCGCAGTTGATCTTGATGAACGGCCCGTCGGCGCGCGGACTGCGCTGGTGGAGCGCGTTGGCGATCAGTTCCTTGCCGGTGCCGTTCTCGCCCTGGATGAGCACGTTGGCGCTGCTCGGCGCCACCGCGTCGACCAGCTCGAACAGCTCCCGCATGACCTGACTCTGGCCGATGACCGAACCCATGCCGTCGGGATCGCGCAGCTTGGCGCGCAGTTCTTCGTGCGTCATCCGCTCGGCCACCTGGCGCCCCGCCCGCTCCAGGATGCTGACGATGCCGGCCGGATCGAGCTGCGACTTCTCGACGAAGAAGAAGGCGCCGGCCTGGCCCGCGTCGAGCGCGCGGGCGATCGTGCCCTGACCGCTGATGACGATGACTTCGGTGCCGGGCGCCTGTTCCTTCATGCGCTTGAGGACGTCCATGCCGTCGCTGTCGGGCAAGAGCAGGTCGAGCAGCACGATGTCGGGCCGCCATTCCTCGAACACGGCAAGGCCGCTCCCGCCGAGGGAGGCCGAGCGCACCTCGAACGACGGCTCGACCGTCGCCTGTGCAATCACCATCTTGAGCCAGTCGACCGTGGCCGGGTCGTCGTCGACGACCAGCACACGCCGCCGGCGCGGTTGAACTCGTGCCATGGCTACCGTTCCATTATTCCCCATCCGCGCGCCCGGGCCGCCCCGGCGGGCCTTCCGCTATAATCGCCGCGATGGCCGATTCCCGACCGTTGCCGCCGATTACGCCCGTGTTGTCGGCCCTCACGTCCGCACCCGCCCCGGCCGACGACGCCCGCACGTTGTGCGAGCGCTGCGGCGCCGAGATGTACCGCATGCACGCGGTCTGGCGCTGCCCGGCGTGCCGCTTCAAGACCGACTGCTGCGGCTGGTAAGGCCGCGCTTCCAGCCGCCCGGTGGGCAGGAGTTCCATGGACGTTCTCGAGTCCCACATCCGGACCACCAGTCCGGAGTTCGGTGCCAACCGCGATCGCATGACCGCACTCGTCGCCGAGTACCGCCAGCGCCTGGCCCTGGTGCGCGAGGGCGGCGGCGCCAAGTACGTGGAGCGGCACCGCGCGCAAGGCAAGCTGACGGCCCGTGAGCGGATCGACCTGCTGCTCGACCCCGGCTCGCCCTTCCTCGAGCTGTCGCCGCTGGCCGCCTGGGGCCTCTACGACGACGAGGCGCCCGCGGCCGGCGTCATCACCGGCATCGGCCGGGTCTCGGGCCGCGAGGTCATGATCGTCGCCAACGACGCCACCGTGAAGGGCGGCACCTACTATCCGATCACCGTCAAGAAGCACGTGCGGGCGCAGGACGTCGCCCTGCAGAACCACCTGCCGTGTGTCTACCTGGTCGATTCCGGCGGCGCCTTCCTGCCGCTCCAGGCCGAGGTCTTCCCCGATCGCGAGCACTTCGGCCGCATCTTCTTCAACCAGGCCCGCATGTCGGCGGCCGGCATCCCGCAGATCGCGGCTGTCATGGGCTCGTGCACGGCCGGCGGCGCCTATGTCCCGGCGATGTCCGACCAGACCATCATCGTCAAGGGCACCGGCACGATCTTCCTGGCCGGGCCGCCGCTCGTCAAAGCGGCAACCGGGGAGGACGTGACCGCCGAGGAGCTGGGCGGCGCCGACGTCCACACCCGCGAGTCCGGCGTCGCCGACTACTTCGCCGATGACGACCGTCACGCCCTCCACCAGGCGCGCATCATCGTCTCGACGCTGCACAGCGACAAGCCACCGGCGCGCGACGTGACGACGCCCGAGGACCCGCTCTACGATCCGAGCGAGCTCTACGGCGTGGTCCCGGCCGACATGCGCACCCAGGTCGACGTGCGGGAGATTCTCGCGCGGCTCGTCGACGGCTCGCGCTTCGACGAGTTCAAGGCCCGCTACGGCACCACCATCGTCTGCGGCTTCGCCCGTCTGCACGGCCGGCTCGTCGGGATCGTGGCGAGCAACGGCGTGCTGTTCTCGGAGTCGGCGCTCAAGGCCACGCACTTCATCGAGCTGTGCAACATGCGGGCAGTGCCGCTGGTCTTCCTGCAGAACATCACCGGCTTCATGGTCGGACGCGCCTACGAACGCGGCGGCATCGCCAAGGACGGCGCGAAGATGGTCCACGCGGTGGCGACCTCGGTCGTGCCGAAGTTCACCGTCGTCATCGGCGGCTCCTTCGGCGCCGGCAACTACGGCATGTGCGGCCGCGCGTTCGATCCGCGGCTGCTCTGGATGTGGCCGAACGCCCGCATCTCCGTCATGGGCGGCGAACAGGCGGCCGGCGTGCTCACGACCGTGAAGCGCGATCAGCTGGCACGCGCCGGCAAGACGCTGTCGAACGACGAGGAGGAGGCGATCCGTGCGCCGCTCCTCGCCAAGTACGAGGAAGAGGGCTCGCCCTACTACTCCACCGCCCGGTTGTGGGATGACGGCATCCTCGACCCGGCCGACACCCGCGCCGCGCTGGCGCTCGGCATCTCGGCCGCCGCCAACGCGCCGGTGCCGCCGCCGCGCGTCGGCATCTTCAGGATGTAACGCCCCATGTATCGCTATCTGCAGAGTCGACGCGACGGGCCGGTCG
The DNA here is from genome assembly GCA_963807405.1 of uncultured Acidobacteriota bacterium. Classification (GTDB taxonomy): domain Bacteria; phylum Acidobacteriota; class Vicinamibacteria; order Vicinamibacterales; family UBA2999; genus CADEFD01. Next base: position 1,155,984 of record CAWEBU010000006.1, read on the forward strand.
AGTACCTCACACTCAACCGGCCGGAGGTGCGCAACGCGTTCAACGACGACGTGGTGGCTGAACTGCGGCAGTGGGCCGACGGTCTCGCGCACGTCTCCGGCGTGCGCGTGGTCGTGCTGGCGGGCGCCGGCAAGGTCTTCAGTGCGGGCGCCGACGCCACCTGGATGGCGCGGATGGCCGAGGCGGACGAGGCGGCCAACGAACAGGACGCCCTGGCCACGACGGCGATGCTGCGTGCCATCAACACGCTGCCGGTCGTGGTCATCGGGCGCATCCAGGGCGCCGCGCTCGGCGGCGGCTCCGGGCTGGCGGCCGTCTGCGACATCGTCGTGGCCGACGATCGCGCCGTGTTCGGCTTCACCGAGACACGGCTCGGCATCCTGCCGTCGATGATCTCGCCCTTCGTGCTGCCGAAGATCGGTGTGTCGGCGGCCCGCGAGCTGTTCCTGACCGGCAGCCGGTTCGATGCCGCCAGGGCCAAGGCGATCGGGCTCGTGCACGCCGTCGTCCCCGCCGAGCAGCTGGACGCCACGGTGGCGGCTTACGTCCAGGAGTCGCTGGCGGCCGCGCCGAGCGCCGTGGCCGCCGCCAAAGCGCTCATCCCCGAGGTCTGGGGCCGGCGCCCCGAAGACGTCGCCACGCTCACCGCCCGCACGATCGCCGCCCAGCGCGGCTCGGCGGAGGGCCAGGAAGGCCTGCGCGCCTTCCTCGCCAAGCGCGATCCCTCGTGGGTGGTCAAGTGATCCGGCGGGTCCTCATCGCCAACCGCGGCGAGATCGCGGTGCGCGTCATCCGCGCCTGCCATACGGCCGGGATCGAAACGGTCGCCGTCTACTCCGATGCCGACGCCGAGGCGCCGCACGTGCAGGCCGCCACCACCGCGGTGCGCCTTGGCCCGGCCCCGGCGGCGGAGAGCTACCTCGACATCGGCGCCGTCCTCGACGCCGCCAGGCGCAGCGGCGCCGACGCCGTGCATCCCGGCTACGGCTTCCTCTCCGAGCGCGCCCCGTTCGCGCAGGCGGTGGAGGACGCCGGCCTCATCTTCATCGGTCCCAGCGCCGACGCCATCACGCGCCTCGGCTCGAAGACCGGGGCGCGCACCCTGATGGAAGCGGCCGGCGTGCCGGTAGTGCCGGGGGCCGCGCCAGACGACCAGAGCGACGCCGCGCTGACGGCGGCCGCCACCGCGCTCGGCGTGCCGCTGCTCGTGAAGCCGGCGTCGGGTGGCGGCGGCATCGGCATGAAGACCGTGCGCGCGCTCGACGAACTGGCGACCGCGCTGCCGCAGGCGCGGCGGGAAGCGCAGGCCGCCTTCGGCAATCCCACGCTCTACCTCGAGCGCCTGATCGAGCGGCCGCGGCACGTCGAGGTGCAGGTCTTCGCCGACAGTCACGGCCACACGGTGCACCTGTTCGAGCGCGAGTGCTCGGCGCAGCGGCGCCACCAGAAGGTGGTCGAGGAAACGCCCTCCCCCGCCGTCACGCCCGCCGTCCGCGCGCGGCTCGGCGCCGCTGCGGTCACCGCCGCGCGCACGGTCGGCTACCGCAACGCCGGCACGGTCGAGTTCCTGCTCGAGGGCGAGGGGGACGAGGCGCGCTTCTACTTCCTCGAGATCAACACGCGCCTGCAGGTCGAGCATCCGATCACGGAGTGCGTGGTCGGCGTGGATCTGGTGCGCGCGCAGCTGGCCGTCGCCGCCGGTGAGCCGTTGCCGTGGACGCAGGACGCCCTGACGCAGCGCGGTCACGCCATCGAGTGCCGCATCTACGCCGAGGACCCGGCGCAGGGATTTCTGCCGCAGGCCGGGCAGCTGTTGCGCTACCGCGAGCCGTCCGGCCCCGGCATTCGCGTCGACTCGGGCGTCGTCGAAGGCGGCGCCGTCTCGGTGTTCTACGACCCGATGCTGGCCAAGCTCATCGCCTGCGGCGAGACGCGGACCGAGAGCATCGAGCGGGCGCTCGAGGCGCTCTCGCGTTTCGAGATTCTGGGCGTCCGCACCAACGTCGCGTTCCTGATGGCCATCCTGCGTCATCCGACGTTCGTGGCCGGGCAGATCGACACCGGGTTCCTCGGCCGCGAACTCGCGGCCCTGACCGAGGCGCCGCCCGCACTGGCGCCGGAGCTGGCCGCGGCGGCCGCCTGGCATGCCTCGCGCGGCGCCGGCGGGCCGGTGGGCGCCGGAGCGGCGCGGCCGCCCGCCTCCGATCCATTCGACACCCTCCGCGGGTGGCGCTCGTGAGGCAGCGATGAGCGGCCGCTACCGGGTCCTGCACGGCGACGACGAAGTCACCGTCGACACCAGCGCCGACGGCGCGGTCACCGTCGGCGATCGCCGCTTCCACGTCGTGCCGACATCGTCCGGCCGCTACCGGGTCACCGATGCGGACGGCCGCAGCACCGTCGTGACCGTGGCCGGGACTCCGCAGGAGACCTGGGTCAGCACCGGCGGCGTGGCCCGCACGCTCGTCGTCGACGGCTCGCCGAAGCGATCCGGCGCGGCCCGCCATGCCGCGTCGGACATGACGGCGCCGATGCCGGCCACCGTCGTCAGCGTGGTCGTGGCCGTGGGCGACCAGGTGGCGGCCGGCGCGCCGGTCGTCGTGCTCGAAGCGATGAAGATGGAGCTGACCGTGCGCGCCGCACGCGATGGGGTCGTCCGCGCGATCGCCTGCGCGGTCGGCGACCTCGTCAAGCCGGGCGTGCGGCTCGTGGAGATCGAGCCGTGAACCTGCCGGCCGCGGCCCGGATCGTCGAGGTCGGCCCGCGCGACGGCCTCCAGAACGAAGCCCGCGCGGTCGCGACGGCCGACAAGGTGCGGTTCGTCGACGCGCTGGCCGACGCCGGCCACCGCACCATCGAGGTGTCCGCGTTCGTGTCGCCGCGCCGGGTGCCGCAGATGGCTGACGCCGCCGAGGTATTCGCGGCCATCCGCCGCCGACCCGGCGTGCGCTACACCGCGCTGGTCCCCAATCGTGCCGGCCTCGACCGCGCCCTGAGTGCGCGCGTCGACGAAGTGGCCGTCTTCGCCGCTGCCTCCGAGTCGTTCAGCGCGCGCAACATCAACCAGTCGATCGAGCAGTCGCTCCGCGCCTACGCCGAGGTCATCACCGCCGCGACGACGGCCGGCCTGGCGGTACGCGGCTATGTGTCGTGCGCGTTCGGCTGTCCGTTCGAAGGCGCCATCGCGCCCGACGCCGTCGTGCGCGTGGCGGCGGCGCTGCTCGAGGCCGGGGTCTACGAAGTGGCGGTGAGCGACACGATCGGCATCGGGCATCCCGGACAGGTGCGCGAGCTGCTGGCCGTCCTGCTGGCGACGCTGCCCCGCCAGCAACTGGCGCTGCACTTTCACGACACGCGCGGGACCGCGCTGGCCAACGTGCTGGCCGGCCTCGATAGCGGCATCACGACCTTCGACGCGGCGGCCGGCGGCCTCGGCGGCTGCCCCTTCGCGCCGGGCGCCTCCGGCAACCTCGCGACCGAGGATCTGCTCTACATGCTGGACGGGCTGGGGGTGACCACCGGGGTCTCGCTGGAAGGAGTGGCCGCGGCGTCGCACGGGCTCGCAGCCGCGCTCGACCATCCGCCGCGCTCCCGCTACCTCGAGGCGGAACAGGCCGCGCGTCCACGCGGCTGAGCTGCCAGACGGGTCTGCCCGGGCGTCGCGGTCAGCGGAACGACCGGCGCCGCCAGCGTCAGGCCGAGCGTCGCGACCGGTTCCGCCGCTGGCTGCGGGCGGCCGCCTCGCTCTCGTGCACCGATTCGACGTAGCGCTGTAGTTCCTGCGGTCCGTGTGACGCGGCCAGGCAGGTCAGGGTCGCAGCGAAGCGGGCCACGGTCCCGACCTTCGCGGGTGCGTAGCGCGCCTTCTCGGTGGCGTCCCAGACCGACATCGGGCAGTCGCCGGAGTCGAGAATGGCATTCAGCAGCCGTCCCACGGCCGTCACGGCGGTCGTGTCGTCGCAGGCGCCGCCGCGAGGAAACGCCACGCGGCCGGCCGGCGAGATGACGATCGCGTCGAGCGGCGGTGCGGCCTCGCCGGGTGCCAGTTGCGCGCACACCGCCTGCACGACCGCGACCGCTTCCACCCAGGTGGGTTCGACGCACGCGATGGCCTCGACGAGGCGGACGGATTCGCCGGTGGTGGCTCCCTTTGGTGCCGCCGGCCGCGCCTCCTTCGACAGCGCCAGCGAGTGCGTGGCGTCGCTGATGGTCACGCGGGACGCTCCAGCAGCATGGTGAGGTCGGTCTCGCTGGCGCCGGCACGTGCCTGCATCTCGGCGGCCGGCATGCTGAACACCAGGGCGGCGCGGTAGCGCAGCGGCGCCAGGCGATCGACCCAGCAGCGCGCGATCTGGCCGTTGGCCACCATGCGGGTGGGCGCCTCGCCGCCGGTGCCCGGCCGCGAGACCTTCAGCGCACTCTTCGTGCCCGGGCGAAGGTACTCATCGAGTTCGACCAGCGCGCCGCCGTTCGAGACGTTCAGCACGCGGACGAAGATGCCCTGCGACAACGTGGCGTTGACGTCCAGGCCGAGCACTTCGGCGCTGAGGCGCGGCTGCGACCGGCGGTCGGGAGTGGACGCCAGGGAGAGGGGGGAGAATTCGGCAGGAGATTGACCCGGTGTCGGCATGCTGGCTGTCCTGCTAGCACGGACCGTACCACAGGGAATTCAACTACGAATTACTGGAGATTTCACACTTCAGCCTGAGCGAGTTGTCACGCGGTGGCACGTTCGTTAACCCGCGTTTGGGTGACTTTTTGTCACTATGACGAGACTTGGCCATGACTTCCTGGCGCCGCTACTTCAGCAGCACCGTCTCTGGATACTGCGCCCGCCAGCCGAACCAGAACGCCCGTTGGGCACTCACCCTCGGCAGGCGACGGCCACTGACGCCGGGCCCGATCAGTGCTTCCTCGGTGACGCGCCAGACACCGCCGTCGGCGTCGATGACCTCGTCGTCGGCTCGCGGCCTCGACTCGAAAGCGACCGGGCTGCTGCCGAGGGCGTAGAGGCGGTTGGCGCCCTGGCGGCTCGTAACGACCACGTAGTGACGCCCGGCGGCTTCGAGCGGATATACGCGCGTCGCTTCCAGCAGATCCTGGGCGATGGCGACCGCCAGCCCTGTCCCGCCGCCGGCCGGCCGCACCGTGAACGTCAGCACTTCGGCCTTGTTGCGCAGGCGGTCGTCGGCATGGGGCACCTGGAAGTAGAGCGCGTCGTGTGAGAAGTAGTCGCGGTAGGCCGCGCCCTCCCGGTAGTCGCGGTCGTGTCCGGCCGGGATGGCGAGCACGGTCGTGGCCGGATGCAGGCGGCGCCACTCGCCCCAGGTGGTCGTGACGACCGGCCGTGCCTGCAGCTGCAACCCGGCGTCGACCAGTTCCCCCACCACCGGCCGTCCCTCGAGCGTGGACCACAGACTGCCGGTCTCCTCGTCGAACATCAGCTTGTTCGAGCGGTAGAGCAGGCCGCTCGTGCCGAAGCGCCACGTCCGGTTCCCGGCCACGCTTTCGTAGGGCAGCACCGTACCGCACAGCGTGCAGTAGACGACGTGCAGCTCGACGCCGCCGACGCGATCGCGCGCCATCTCGTGCCACGCCAGAATCCGCTTCGGGTAGGCGCGTGCTTCGCCGTTCACGACCACGCCGAAGACGATGTGGCCGTCGCGCAGGTAGCCGGCGTCGGCCACCGGCACCGCCGCCGGATAGTAGAGCGGCGGGATGCCGTTGACCACCACCCCGCCCCAGTCCACCTCGTCGAGCCGGATGAGGGTCCTGGCGTCCGGCGGGAAGAAGCGCGCCATGCGCCGGTCGATGCGTCCGTACAACGCGCCCTTGAACTCGGCGTAGCCGGGATGCGGCGCGTACGGCAGCGACCACATCCATGTGCGCCAGCCTCGCAGCTGCGGGTCGAAGCGCTTGCCGGTCTGCCGTTCGAGGAACTGGACGAGACGCGCCCGGGCCAGCGATTCGCGCGTCGGCCGCCGCCGCACCGCCGCACCCATGTCGTCGAGCCGGCGCCCGGCTCCCGGCTCGGGACCGTCGTCCATGCCTCCGTCCGGGAACGCCGCGGCGGCACCACTCTCGACTTCGACACCGGCCGGACGCAGCAGCCGGGCCAGGTCGATGATCATCGACGTGTAGCCGTCCCGCCACAGCGGCGCCAGCGCTTCGAGCGCCTCCTTCGAGGTGCGCACATCGGACGACGCCGCATCGAAGAACATCTGCAGCGGCGGCACCGGCCGGTCGTCCGCTGGTTGCCCGGCGGACACGGCCGCCAGCGCCAGCAGCAGACCCGCGCTGAGAAGTCGCATACCTGACTGTAGCAGCCCTGCTGCCCGGGGCGAACCGCTGAGCTATGCGATCATGGCGCCGCATGCCGCCCGCGCCGCCGCCCTCCGTGACTGCCATCGCGGCGCTGCGCCGCCGGCTCATCCCGTTCCTCTTCCTGCTCTACGTGGTCGCCTATCTGGACCGCGTCAACATCGGCTTCGCGGCGCTCGACATGAACCGCGACCTCGGCTTCTCCGCCACCGTCTACGGGCTCGGCTCCGGCATCTTCTTCGTCTCTTACACACTGCTCGAAGTGCCGAGCAACCTCATCCTGGCGCGGGTCGGCGCCCGCGTCTGGATCGGCCGCATCATGCTGACCTGGGGGCTGGTCTCGATCGGCATGGCCTTCGTGCCGCGATGCGACCACGTTCTACCTGCTGCGCTTCCTGCTCGGCGCCGCGGAGGCCGGCTTCTTCCCCGGCATCATCTACTACCTCACGCAGTGGTTCCCGGCCCGCGAGCGCGCGCACGCGGTGGCGCTCTTCATGACCGGGACGGCGATCGCCGGTGTCATCGGCGGGCCGATCTCGAGCGGTCTGCTGCTGCTCGACGGCCTGTGGGGCCTGCGCGGCTGGCAGTGGCTGTTCGTCGTCGAAGGCCTGCCGGCGATCGCTGCTGGCGCCGATCGTGTGGCGGCGGCTCGAGGCTCGCCCGGCCGACGCGCGCTGGCTGTCGGCAGCGGAGCGCGCCTGGCTGACCACGACCCTCGAGGCCGAAGCGCGGGAGACGCACGGCGTCTCGCACGACGTCCGCAGCGCCCTGCTCTCAGCCACGGCTGTGGCGCGCTGGCCGGCGTCTACTTCTGCATCGTGCTGGCCTTCTACGGCGTGAGCTTCTGGCTGCCGCAGATCGTGCAGTCGCTCGGCGAACAGCTCGTCGAGCGTGGTGGCGCTCATCTCGTCGCTGCCCTACGTGGTCGCGGCGCGTCGGCATGGTGGCGATCGGCCGCACATTCCGACCGCACGGGCGAACGACGCTGGCACGTGGCGGTCCCCGCCCTCATCGGCGCGGCGGGCTTCGTGGCGGCGGCCACCGTGCCGCCCTCGCTCGTGCTGTCGCTGCTGGCGCTGTCGGTGGCCGCCTTCGGCATCTGGGGCGCCCTCGGCCCGTTCTGGGCGCTGCCCGACCGCGTTCCTGCGCGGCAGCGCGGCCGCCGGCGGCGTGGCGCTCGTCAACGCGGTCGGCAACGTCGGCGGCATCGTCGGGCCGACGCTCGTCGGCTACGCGCGCGACGTCACCGGCAGCTTCTCGGCCGGCCTGTGGGTGCTGGCGGCCGGGCTGGCGGCCGGCGCCGCCCTGACGCTGACGCTGCCGCCGGAAACGACCGCCTGCCGCGTAGGCATCTCATAGAGGTCCGGCGGTGACGCACGTGCGCTGTCGCCGGCCCAGGAGGTGTCATGTCGCTTCGTGCCGTCCGCTCTCACGTCCAGTCCAGTCCCACGCTCGAAGGTGCCGGCGTCCATCTGCGGCGCGCGTTCGGCTTCGGCGAGACCGAGGGCGTCGATCCGTTCCTGCTCCTCGACGACTTCCGCAACGACGTGCCGGACGACTACCTGCGCGGCTTTCCCTGGCACCCGCACCGCGGTATCGAGACCATCACCTACGTGCTGGCCGGCTCGGTCGATCACGCCGACAGCCTCGGCAACGAAGGCGCCATCGGCCCCGGCGACGTGCAGTGGATGACGGCCGGTCGCGGCATCGTGCACCAGGAGATGCCGCACGGCGACCCGGCCGGCCGCATGCACGGCTTCCAGCTGTGGGCGAACCTGCCGAAGGCGCACAAGATGACGGCGCCGCGCTATCAGGAAGTGGCCTCGAACGACGTCACCGAAGTGACCGACGACGACGGCACGCAGGGTGCGAATCATCTCCGGCGAGTTCTGGGGCCGGCGCGGTCCGGTTGAGGGCGTGGCCGCCGAGCCGCAGTATCTCGACATCACGGTACCGGCCGGCCGTCGAGCGCAGCCTCCCGGTGGCGCGCTCGAAGAACGTGTTCGCCTACGTGTTCGAGGGCGGCGGAAGCTTCCGCGACGCCTCGGCGCCTCGGCCGGTCGCCACCGACGTCGTGACCGAGGGTGGCCTGCTCGACGACGACCGCGCCAGCTACGGCACCGATGTCGCCAATCGCTCGCTGACCATCTTCGACACCGGCGATGAGATCCGCGTCCGCGCCGGGGACGAGGGCCTGCGCTTCCTGCTGGTGTCGGGCGCGCCGATCCGCGAGCCGATCGCCTGGCGGGGACCGGTCGTGATGAACACGCAGGAGGAACTGCACGCAGGCGTTCGCGCAACTGCGTGCGGGCACGTTCCTCGACATCCGCTGATCGATTGCCGGGACCAACGCCGCCAGGCGGCGGCCGGGGCGCGGTAGGATGGGCGCCGTCATGCCCATCCTGCCCCTGGTCGCCCTGCTCGTCCTCACCTTCGCTCCCGCTGCCGGCGCCCAGACGCCTCCCGGCCACCTGCTGGTGCAGCCCGGGGAGATCAAGTGGGGCCCGATGGGCCCTGGCGGCCTGGCCACCGCCATCGCCGAAGGCGATCCCTCCAAGCCCGGCCCGTTCACGATGATGCTGAAGCTGCGTGATGGCGGGTGGATCCAGCCGCACTTCCACAACGTGGCCAAGCGCCTGGTCGTCATCTCCGGGACGTTGCTGATGGGTCACGGCGACACGCTCGACGCCGCTGCCACGACGGCGCTTCACGCCGGCGGCATCGCCGTGATGCCGGCCGACACCCACCACTACGAAGGCGGGCGAGGCGAGACCATCGTGGCGCTGATTGCCAACGGGCCGTTCACGACCACGATGGTCAAGCGCTAGACGCCGACCGGACGCACTTCCGCCAGCGCCGCGCTGAAGTCCTCGAGCAACGCCTCGATCTCGGCGGCGTGCGTGCGGAAGCTGAGCACACACACCCGCCCCACGTAGCGCCCGCGCGCCACCGCGCCGGTGATCATGATGCGGCCGCGGGCGGTGGTCCGCGCCATCAGTTGCCGGGTGGCGTCGTCCTCCTCGGCGGCGCTGGCGCCTGGCCAGGTGACGTGGAAGGCGAACAGCGACAACTCGGGCGGCGCATCGATCACGATGCCCGGGAGGACCGCGATGCGGCGCGCCGCCTCCACCGCGAGTTGGCGCTTCTCGGCGATCGCGTCGCGAAAGGCCTGCGCGCCATACATCTTCACCGTCAGCCACACGCGCAGCCCCGGATAGGCGCGCGACAGCTCGGGCCCGTGCTGGCTCGGGTCGTAGAAATCCTCGGGGTGCGGCATGGCCGGCAGGTAGTCGGCCGTGGCCTCGTGCGCCGCGCGCAGCGCCGCGCCGTCACGCACCAGCAGTGCGCCGGTGCCGTAGGGCAGGAACATGCCCTTGTGCGGGTCGAGCGTGAGCGAGTCGGCGCGCGGCAGTCCGGCCAGCGGTGGCGCGCGTCTCGTCGCACAGGTGGAAGAAGGCGCCGTACGCTCCGTCGATGTGATGCCACAGGCCTTCGGCCGCCGCCAGATCGGCAATCGCGTCCAGCGGATCGACGGCCCCGGTGTTGGTCGTGCCGGCGTTCGAGACGACGGCAAAGGGCTTGAGGCCGCGCGCCGCGATCCTCGGCGATGGCGGCGGCCAGCGGGCCGAGCGGCAGGCGGTAGGCGGCGTCACACGGGATGGCGCGCACGCGGTCCGGCAGGATGCCGGCCAGCTTGGCCGACTTCAGCACGCGAGTGATGCGCCTGGTCGGAGGTGTAGAGCACGCCGTCGCGGATGTCGGTGCCGAGATAGCGTTCGCGCGCGCACAGGATGGCGTTGAAGGTGGCCATCGATCCGCCGGTCGTGAACAGACCGCGCGCCGTGTCCGGGAATCCCATCCAGTCGCGCAGCCAGTCGAGCGCCGTTGGCTTCGAGCTGGACCAGCGCGGGCGCGGCCATCCACACGCCGGTGAAGCGGTTGGTGGTGTCGGCGATGAAGTTGGCCAGGGCGGCCGGGTAGAGGCCGCCGCCCGGAACGTAGGCCAGATAGCCCGGCGCCGGCGCGTTGAACGAGCGCGGGATGCACTGATCGAAGATCAGGTCGAGCAGCGGCTCGAGTTCGCTGCCGGCTTCCGGCGCCGGCTCGCGCAGGCTGCGGCACAACGCGTCGGCGTTGACGTCGCCGAGGATGGGCTGCGTGGGCAGCGAGGCGATGTGGTCGATGCAGCGATTGGTCACGGCCGCCGCCATGGCCCGCATCTGGTCGGCGCTGAACTCGAGGTCGGGTGGCGTCACAGCCGGCGATTGTACGCCGTCTGCTGCCTGGCCGCCGGCCTACGCGTAGGTGTCGATGCGGCCGGGCGCCGGTACGCTCTTGACGAGTTCGACGAGCGACTCGGCGACTTCCTTGACGACGTCCTGCTGCTTCTTCAGCACCAGCACCTCGCGCTCGGCGGCGTTGGCGGCGGCGGACGACGAGGCGGGATTGACGGTCATGCCCGGGAATCGGCCCGCCGCCGCAGACCTTGAGCCTGGTCTGCCTGCTAGCGCCGTTCGTGGCGAATGGCCAGGCGCGCCGCGACATACACAATGGCAAAGATGGCGGTCCCTTGCACGGCCCACATCAGCACGATCCACAGCGCCATCGTCATGTCGTCCCCCTCCAGGTCACACTACGGGCACAGCGGCTGCCACGGCTACGGCAGGCGGTCTGCAACGTCCCGGGCCGCTGCCAGCAACGGTTCCAGGTGCTCGGCCCGAGGCGTGCCGATCGGCTGCATGCTGATGGCAGACGGCCTGGTCGCCTGCATCTCTAGACGGGCGTGCTCAACCTTAGGGCGTCAGAACATCGTGTTGTTATTGGCGGATTGCGCGGGTACAGGCTGCACGACATCCCAATGCTCGACGATGCGGCAGTTCTCGACTCGAAAGATATCAACCACTGCAAACCCAAGGTCGTCTGGCGTCGCTTGGCTGTGATAGTGCACGGCGACCAAGTCGTCTGACGCGATTACACGATGGATACTGAACATCCGCTCCGGATACCGTTCCACAAGGTCTTCGAGGAACTCGATGACCGCTTCGCGGCCGTCGGGAAGAGTGGCCTTGTGTTGCACATAGTCGGGGATCACCCAGGTTTCGAAGGCGTGGCGAACTTCTTTTTTCCGGAACAGCGAATCGACGAATCGGTCGACAACTTGACCGGCCGACAGCGTGCAGTCTCCCTGAGACGGCGTCGCTGAGGGGGTTTCAGATGCGCATGCGGAAGCAGCCAACAGTGTGGCCGCGGAGATGCAGGACACAACCATGCGCTTGAGAGTGGCTCCCATTGTCGCCCTCCTGGAACTGGCACACTTATCGACGACCTCGCACATCATGTTGCCCATGGCGATGCGCCTAGCCTAGCGAACGCCTCGCCAAGCGCTGAGGCGTGGATATGCCGTCTAGCGACCGCGCTTCAGCCGCGGCCGCCGGATGCCCCGCATAGTGCCACAACGCTCGACCGCCGTTGGCTGCATGCGCCTATTAGGCGGCACCGCGATAGTGCACCCACGCCCATCCGAACAGCGTCGCCGCCAAGAAGGGATACGCGAAGAACGGCAACGGCTCCGAGAGTGGTGTCAGGGCCGCGCCCATAAAGATGCGCACGGCTACGACCGCAAACAGCAGCGCCGCAACACACCCGACCACCCGAAGCCAGACTGGCATGGTGTTGGAGGCACCAATGAGAGCGAGTGACGCCGCCCAGAGGCCTACGCCCGCCGCGAACGACGGCGCGCTGGCCTCAAGGGTCATGGCGGCGCCAGACAGAACCAGCGCTTCCCCGGCAACAAAAACCAAGAATCCCGCCGCCGCGAAAGCATTTCCACGGTGAAAGTGATGAAAGGCAAGCAACGCCGAAGCCACGACAAGAGCTGTGCCGTCTACGCCCCAGAGTAGTCCGCGCAACGACGCAGACGGGGCGAACGTGCCCGCGATACCGAGAACCGCGCCGGTCACGAGCCCGAGAGCTGCGATCAGTCGCAGTCGCGAGTTGTACGATTCTGAGTCCCTGCTCTCCATTGAGCCTCACCATCGTCTTGGCCGCTTGACGCCCCGGCTTCAGCCGCGGCGGCCTCATGATTCACCGGGCCGGCGGGATCTTCCCTCAGTTCGGTAGACACCAGAGTTCTACGCGGCACGGCGCTCGTAGTCAACGGGTGATTGATACCCGAGCGCAGAATGCAGCCGTTCCTGGTTGTAGTACCGCGCATAGCGGGCGAGGCGTGTGCGCAGCTCGCGTGCACTCGTGAACGTCCGGCCGTGCAGTAGCTCGGCCTTGAGCGAATGGAAGAAGGACTCCATGTGGGCGTTCTCGTCCGGCGCGCCGCCGCGGGTCATGCTCTGGAGCGCACCGTGGGCCGCCAGGTGCGCGTGAAATGCGGCGCCCAGGAACTCGCTGCCCCGATCGCTGTGGAAGATCAGTCCCGACGGCGGCCGGCGTCGACGCAGGGCGGCGGCAATCATCCGGCCGGTGAAGCGGGCGTCGCGCGTCAGTCCGAGCCGCCACGCGAGCAGCCGGCGCGAGTGCCGATCCAAGATGGCGGCCACGTACCACCAGCGGCCGGCCACTGACACATACGTCAGGTCGCCCACCCAGATCTGATTGGGCGCGGTGGTCACCTGGGCGCGCACGCGATTGGGATGCTGCGCGAACCACCGGTGCGTACCGGCCGTGCGGCGATACACGTGGACCACCCGCGCCCGCCACTGCGCCTGTCGCATGAGGCGTTCGACGCGGCGGTGGCTCACGGGATACCCGAGGCGCACCAAGGTGCGATACAGCCGTGGACTGCCGTAGGTGCGGTCACTGCGCTCGAAGATCACACGCATCTCGTCGAGCAGTACCCGGTCCTGCTTCGCGTGCGCGCTGAGCGGCCGCTGGTGCCACGCGTAGAAGCCCGCGCGCGTGACGCCCAACAGCCGACACAGTCGCGCTACGCCGAACCTTTCGCGTTCTTGAGCGATGAACGCGAAGATTGCGGCTTTCGTGCGGAGGTGAACCGGATGAGTTTTTTTAGCAGCGCATGCGCCTGTTGGAGCAGCGCGTGCGCACGTTGCAGCGCCTGGAAGCGCCTCACCGCACTGCGCCGGCGGCGCCCTCGTCACCGTCGCGGGCAATGGCGATGAGCCGCGCAAGACCCCGTCACGCGCCTCCTTCCGCCACCGCGAGAGCATGAACGGATGAATCTCGAGGGCCTCGGCCACCGCCTGCACCTCGACGTCTGGCAACTGACTCAGCTTCACCGCCTTTCGCTTGAACTCAAGGCTGTAACGCTGCACCTTCCGTGGGCCCGCTCGGCGCATCGGACACCTCCGGCTGTTAGGTGGAAGTGTCTACTTTAGTGAGGGAGGCTCCCCGTCGGCTGCATTTGGAGGTTAGGCCTCGGATCGATCTGTGTCGAGCCCTAGCCACTTCAGAACACCAGCCTCAACGGCCTTGAGTTGAGTCGGGCTCAGACGGCCCAGCCGCCGAATGAGCTTCGCGTGCGGAATTGTGATCAAGCTCTGGACGTCGAATGCACCAGCTCGGAGCACGGGGACGGCGACCGCTACCTCAAAGCGCGAGGCACGGAGACTGGTCGTGTGCGGCACGATCGTCACGAGTGCGCGATCGGCGTCGTCGGCCGGCACGCTGATCACCAGGGCCGGCCGCACCTTGGCGGCCATACCGAGGTCGACCAGCCAGAGTTCGCCTCGGGCTGCCGTCACTGCGGTTGCTCGCGTCGATCCAGTTCCAGGAACAGGTGATCGGCCGCGGCAACCAAGTCGGTGTCAGTGGGTAGGTCGTGCGGGGCGAAGGCCACGCGACGCACCAACTCCGCCACAACCTCAGCGCGGATGTCGTCGGGCAGCGCCTCGAATTCGTCGAGGAGTTTTTTCGCCGCGTGCGTCATGGGTTCAGGGTCGCACCGTGTTTGGTTCGAGTCAAGTACGCCGTTCGCCCGTAGGCCAACGCTCAGCATCAGCGGCGGCGCACAGCGCTGTCCGCTGCATGCTGTTGTTAGCCTGCCGCAATCGAAGCGAGCCTTGCATGCGTTGCCTCATCACGTCTTTCGACCAAACCAACCGTTGGGTGATAGCGGAGCCCGCTGTGCGTTTGCTCAGCCGCATCCAGGGCTCGACGAGCATGGACGGTAGCCGACTCGCGGTCCCCACGAGCGTGCTGAATTAGGGCACGGGCGCCCTCCGCGACATATGCGCCTGCAGCGAAGGTGATGCCATCGTCACGCGAGAATTCCTCGAGAACGTTCATGGCCTCGTCAAAGAGCTCGTGCTTGTCACCGGCAGCAATCCACCAGGCAAAGTCGAGGTGAGCGTTCGTGAGGTGGCTGGGCAGCCGGCGCTGCTCGGCGAAGGTCTCACGGTACGCCTCAATCGCATCGGCATCACGACCAAGATCCCGAAGGCACTCGGCGCGCTGGTGGTGGACCGATGTTCGCTGGGCATCCCCCATCCAGGATTCGACGATCATGTCGAGCAACTCCAAGGCTTCTTGGGCGTACCGTGCCCCGCCAGTCTGGTGCAACTCGTAGGCCTGGATCCGTGCGTACTGGGCTTTGTGGAAAGGGGTGCGGCTTCGCCCGAGCCGGGCGAAGAACTCAGCCCGGTGGACTCAGTCCAGGTGCGCCGTCTGAACCATTCGTCGCTCATGGATTGGCCTCAAGACTGGCTAACGACCGCAGTTCAGCCGCGACGCGCCCAGGAGGCTACCGCACGCCGTCGGCTGCAACTACTGGTTAGACGGCTCACTGCAGGAGCCCGTAGTCACGCGCGTAGTCTTGCACTTTTCCGAGCACGTAAGATGCGATTACCCCGAGGACCGCGTCACCGTCTCTCCGGTGCGTGAACTCAATCGCGATTGGCCTACCAGTACCACTCGACCACGCGTCTACCTGCAGACCCTTACCAGAGGCTCGCAAGGGTTGCCACTCGAGCTCGAGGCCTACCAGATCAATCGCCAGCTGCTGGGTCAGCACCCGAACGATCGACTCATTGATGGAGCGGTGCTTCGCATTCGTTAGCCGCTGAATGGCACTGTACGCGGCGCGGATGTCCTTTGACGGGTTTGAGGTTGCGAGCCCAACATCTTCCTCGCCGCGCAGCGCACGCGCAAGCGCGCTGTTCCGCAAAGAGTTCGCCGCGTTCGCGCGAACCGGCTGAGCATAGTGTTTACGCACGAGCTCTTGTAGTTCTGCGTCGCCTCCCCAGGCGCATGCGTTGACCACGGCTGAGCTCGACAGATTTAGCAAACGGACTTCGAACAGCGAGGCGATAAACGCAAGGCCTCGGCGAGGGTTGTCATTCCCTCGCTGGCGCCAATCGTCGGCGACGTTGGCGCGGCTGAACTGCAAGAGTTTGTCGGGATCTACCAAAAACTGCGAACCGCGCCTCAGGAGCCGACACGTGTTGTACGTGTCATCGTTCGAAGTGATCACTATGTTCAACTTCGGGAGCGTCGTTCCTAGCTCGCCCAAGTCGTAACGCTCGACAACCAACCCCTGCACGCGCCGCAGGAACTGCCCGATGGTGTCGCCGGGCGTCATCAGCTGCTCGATCTCGCTCAAGGATATTGCGGCGTCCTCAAGCTTGACGTTGGTAGCATTCAAGAGGAGTTGTAGTGCGTCACCAAAGCGGGACTGCGGTAGCCCCTTCAGTTCATGTACTGGCTCGCGGGCCAGGGCGGTCTCGCCGCCCGCGAGCTTCAGCCGCTCGACGGCGGCGCGTGCGAATTCAAGACTGTTGACAGGCCAGACCAAGAGAACCTTGGGCGTAGTCCTGAGGAGCCCATTTAGGTTGCCCATCGCCGCCTGAGTGGCGGCTTCGTCGATCACTGGGATCTCGCGCCTGTCGAGGTTGATCAGAATGATCCTGTCGCCTGCGTCGCGCCGAGCCTGCGGGAGGGCCTGAGATATCCACCTCGGAAGCTCGGTGATGGGGATCTCGTAGTCAGCCGGCGGTGTCAAGACGTGCCCAACCGAGTCCGACAGGAACACCGGCACAGACTCGGCGAGCGAAGTCTTGCCGGCCCCAGGTGTGCCACGAAGGAACAAGAGCTTCCCTTGACGGGCCGAGGACACCTCGGCGAGCGCCTTCTTGATGGCGTCCAGATCTTCGGGACACTCCAGAAGCACTTGCCCAATTCTCGCCGGTCCAACTGCATCCCGAAGAGTTTCGAAGCTCGCCGGAATGCTGACTACGCCCACCGTCTGTGCCATTGCCGGTTCCAGTCCGTGTCCGTCTAACGACGCCGAATCAGCCGCGCGCCGCCAAACGACACCCGGCGCGTCGGCTGCATTCGGATGTTATGCCGCTCCCCGTTTGGGGTGGGCATGGAGGGCCTGAATCACGGCTTTCGGATTCCGAGCCGCGACGCGGAGCAGCGCCAGCGCGGGCCCCTCGGGCGTACACCGGCCCTGCTCCCAGTTCCGCAGTGTGGCGACGCTCACGCCGATCATCAGGGCGAACTCGGCCTGCGAAGCGCCCAGCTTCGCCCGGACCGCCTGCACGTCGGTGGGCTCGAACGTGGTCGTTCGTGCGGGCCGGCGAGTGCCACGTCGGATCGCACCTGCCTGGCGCACGCTCGCGAGGAGCTCTTGAAACGCAGCGTCTTTCATTTGAATTCCTCTCGAACCACCTTCGCGAGGGCGCGAACTTGCGAAGGCGTCAGGTCTCCCTGCTCGGCCTTCGCATAGATGTAGAGCATGTAAAACGCGCTCTCCTCGGGTGCCCAGTAATAGATCACCCGAACGCCGCCCCGCTTCCCGACCCCGGCCGGAGCCCACCGCACCTTCCGGAGGCCGCCCGACCCCTTGATGATCGGTCCTTGCTCGGGCCGAAGCATCAACGCGATTTGTAGCTGCCGATACCGTTCGTCGTCGAGGTGCCGATGAAGCACCGTCGTAAAGACGGATGTCTCGACGAACCGCATGAACGTTATGATACGCCAATGGCGTATAGCGGTTCAACCTGAGCTCGTTCCGGATTGAGTCGGCATAACTACTATTAGGCCGACCAGCATATCCGTGCAGATCCTGACCGGTGGCGCAGCATATCGCCGGCCGGCACCGCCGTCAAAGCTCATCACAACGCAGTGCAGGGACGGCACTTCGGCGCCGCGAGGTGCGCACCGCCTACCGTGATATGCCGGTCGGCATCGCCGTCGATGTCCTGCAGGATTCGATGTCTCCGCCGTCTGGGGAGTGGGCGGATCGGGCGCCTGGCTGACGGCCCCTGTCCGCCGGGCCTTCCGGAGCTGGCCACGCACGCGTGAGACGTCACACGGCAAGGCGGCGCCGAAGCTCCGCGTGGGGTGTTCAGCCACTGCTCGACGCGTGGTGTGCGTCGCGGGGCCACAGCGGGGCCCCCGCTTCCGCCGACGTCCGCCCCCTGCAGTTGTTTGACCGCCAGCGCACCGGAACCCCCGACACGGACTGTGCGTCGTGGGGTGGCCAGGCGGGACTGGTGGACAGGGCCCGCCAGCCAGGGCATCGACCCGCGGTCCTCCCTGCACGCGCGAACGACGACTCGGAAGAGCCGCCGTCTGGGCGTGCATCGCCCTGATTTTTGCTGCAGAATTTTTGGAGGCGCCGCCCGGATTTGAACCGGGGATGGAGGTTTTGCAGACCTCTGCCTTACCACTTGGCTACGGCGCCGCTCTGGAACTGGGTGGGGTCGTTCGGGTCGGGGGCTAGTGTCTCACAGGCGGCGCGTCGTCCGCCGTCGCCTCCGGGCGTCGGCGAGACATCCTTCTCGATCTCGCTTCTCGTGACTCGCCAGCCGTACCCTCGACCGAGCGATCGCCGGGACGAAAGATGGAGCGGGAAACGGGATTCGAACCCGCGACTTCGACCTTGGCAAGGTCGCACTCTACCACTGAGTTATTCCCGCCCGGGAACGCTCAGGCAGTGTAACAAATGCCACGATCCCCGGCAAGCACTCGCGAGCCGGCGCCCCCTACGCGCTGCCGCGCAGCACACGGGCGGCCTTCTCGGGGGACACCGGGTTGATGGGGAGTCCGCCGGCCACGTCGAGGCCGCTGGCCCGCAGCACGCGGGGCACGAGTTCGAGATGCCAGTGGTAGGCCTCGTCCCCTGGTTCGTCGAACGGGGCCGAGTGGATCACGGCGTTGAAGGCCGGCGACTCGAGCTCGCGGCTGAGGAGGGCCAGCACCCGGTGCAGCAGCGCCGCCAGTCCCGTCAGGGCGTCCGGTGAGGCCTCGTCGAAGCGCGCCTGGTGGCCCACCGGCAGCAGCCACATGGTGAACGGCGTGCGGGACGCGAACGGCGCCAGCGCCACGTAGTCCGCCGTCTCGGCCACCATCCGCACTTCGGCGGCCCGCTCCTGTGCCACGAGGTCGCAGAACAGGCAGTTGCCAGTGGCCGTGTGATGGCGCCGGGCGGCCTCCACTTCGAGCGCGATCGCGGGCGGCACGAGCGGCGTGGCGACCAGCTGCGAGTGCGCGTGCGCCAGGCGCGCGCCGGCCTCCACGCCGTGGTTCTTGAAGGCGACGACGGCCCTGAGACGCCCGTCCCGCCGCAGGTCGGCCATCCGGTCCCGCCACGCCGCAAGGACACGGCCGAGATCCTCGGGCGTCATCGTGAACCACGACAGGTCGTGGCGCGGCGTCTCCACCACCACCTCGTGGGCGCCGAGGCCGGGGCGGTGCACGAGCAGGCCGTCCTGGCCGCCGCTCATGCCGGCCTCGACCCGCAGCGCCGGCACGCGGTTCGGCACCACGCGCAGGGACCAGCCGGGGCCGTCGGCCGCCGTGCCGTCGCGCACGGCCGCGATCTCGTGGCCGGCCGTCAGCTCGCGGCCCTCACAGAGCGGACACGGCGTGTCGAGGGGGCGGCTGACGCCGTCGACGACGAAGTCGCGCCGCGAGAGCGGCAGGTCGTCGGCCACGATCGTCCACTGCCCGGTCACGGGGTCGGCACGCCATTCGGACATCCGCGCCCAGCGTACACCGAAGGGCCTACCAGCCGGGCCGGAACGCATCGGCGATGATCGTGACGACCGGCGCCGCGGCAACGCTGAACTCGACGCTCACGACGTCGAAGCGGACGGCGGCGTGGTCGAGGCGGTGCCGCACCAGATAGTCGGCGGCCATCGCGACCAGCCGTCGCTGTTTGTGCCAGGTCACCGCGGCGGCCGGATCGCCGAATCTGCTGCCCCGCCGCGTCTTCACTTCCACGAACACGACGGCGCCGCCGTGGCGGGCCACGATGTCGATCTCGCCGTGACGCGTCCGGTAGCGGCGCGCGATCACGCGATAGCCGCGCGCTTCCACGGCCTGACAGGCGCGGGTCTCGCCCTCGAGACCGAGGGCCTGCCGGGCGTGGGACATGCCGTGCCGGCTGCAAGGGCCGGACCGCGGCGGCGCGGCCGGCTAGCGGCGGGCGGTCGTGACCGCCGTCAGCGACTCGTCGAAGAGACGAATCGCGGTGTCGGCCTGCGCCTTCGACAGCACGAGCGGCGGCGAGAAGCGCACCGCGTTGGGACCGGCGCCGAGGATCAGCATCCCGCGGCGGAACGCCTCGTTCACCACCTCGTTGCGCTCGGTCGTGGCGCGCTCCTTGGTGGTGCGATCGCGCACCAGCTCCACGCCCACCATCAGCCCGCGGCCACGGACGTCGCCGATGATCGGGTGCTTGTCCATCAGCGCGCGCAGGCCCTGCTGCAGGTGATCGCCGACCTCGGCCGCGTTCTTGACCAGCTCGGTGCGCAGCAGATCGATGGTGGCGATGGCCGCCGCGCACGACACCGGGTTGCCGCCGAAGGTGCTGGCGTGCGCGCCCGGGGGCCACGTCATGATGTCCGCCCGCGCCACCGTCACGCCGAGCGGCAGCCCGGACGCGATGCCCTTGGCGGCGGTGATGACGTCCGGCTCCACGCCGAAGTGCTCGATCGCCCACATCTTGCCGGTGCGGCCCATGCCGGACTGCACCTCGTCCACCATCAGCAGCATGCCGTGCTTGGTGGTCAACGCGCGCAGCCGCTCGTGGAAGGCCCTGGCCGGCACCACGTAGCCGCCCTCGCCCTGGATCGGCTCGACCAGCACGGCCGCCACGTCGTCGGGCGAGATGAGGTGCACGAGCACCTGGTCCTCGAGGAACCCGAGGCACTCGGCGTTGCAGCTGTCGGGCGTGAGGCCGACCGGGCAGCGATAGCAGGTGGCGTAGGGGGCGTGGAAGGTGCCGCCCTGCATCGGACCGAAACCGCGCCGCTGCACGGCCTTGCTCGAGGTCACCGAGAGTGCACCCAGCGTGCGGCCGTGGAAGCTGCCGAGGAAGCCGAGGATGCCGAAGCGCCCGGTCTTGTAGCGGGCCAGCTTGATCGCCGCTTCGTTGGCCTCGGCGCCGGAGTTGGCGAAGAAGGTCCGCGCGGGGCCGCTGAACGGCGCCGTGGCGGCCAGGTCCTCGCCGAGCTTCACCTGCGGCTCGTAGTAGAAGTCGGTCCCCGACATGTGCAGGAACTTGTGCGCCTGGTCGACAATCGCCGCCACGACCTTCGGGTGGGCATGGCCGGTGGAGTTCACGGCGATGCCGGCCGCGCAATCGAGGAACACGTTGCCGTCGACGTCCTCGACCGTGGCCCCGACCCCGCGGGCGATGACGAACGGGTAATCGCGGGTGTAGGACGGCGACACGACGTGGCCGTCCCGTTCGATGAGGGCCTTCGCTTTCGGGCCCGGCAGTGCCGTCTTCAGCTGTGGCGCGTCCATCGCTCTCCTACTTTCGTTTCCAGCGTGTGCCCTGAGGGCCGTCCTCGAGAATGACGCCGAGCCCGAGCAGCTCGGCGCGGAGACGATCGGCGGCCGCGAAGTCGCGGCGACGACGGGCCTCCTGTCGATCGCTGATGTAGCGCTCGATGTCGGCTTCCGGCAGGCCGGCCCCGCTGTCCTCCACCGCGCGCAGCGACACCACGCCGATGACGTCGTCGAAGTGCGTGAAGGCGGCTCGCACGGCTTCGACATCCGGCACGCCGAGCGCCTGACCGTCGGCGGCCGTGTTGAGGGCGCGCACCAGCTCGAAGACCTCGCCGAGCGCGGCGGCGGTGTTCAGGTCATCGGCCATCGCCTGGTCGAACGCGGCGCGGGCGGCCGCCACCTGGGCCGCCACCTCGGGATGGGCGGCCGTGCCGGTGATGGTGTCGAGCCGGGCCAGGAAGTCGGTCCAGCGGCGGATCGCTTCCTCGGCCTGCGCCATCCCCGCCCACGTGAAGTTCAGGCGCGAGCGATAGTGGGCCGAGAGCAGCAGGTAGCGCAGCGTCGAGGCCCGGAAGCCCTTGTCCACCACGTCCGTGATGGTGAAGACGTTGCCGAGCGACTTCGACATCTTCTGGTTCTCGACCAGCAGGTGCTCGAAGTGCACCCACACGCGGGCGAACGGCTTCCCCGTCGCGCACTCACTCTGCGCGATCTCGTTCTCGTGGTGCGGGAAGACGAGGTCGATGCCACCGGCATGGATGTCGATCGGAGATTCGCCGAGCAGCCGCAGCGCCATCGCCGAGCACTCGATGTGCCAGCCGGGGCGGCCCGGCCCCACGCCCGTGTCCCAGCTCGGCTCGCCGGGCTTGGTGGCTTTCCACAGCACGAAGTCGCGGGCGTCCTCCTTGCCGTACTCATCCGAGTCGACGCGCGCGCCCGCCAGGATGCCGTCGTGGGCGAGGCGGGACAGCCGGCCGTAGGTCGGCATGGTCGCGATCTTGAAGTAGATCGAGCCGTCGCTGCGGTAGGTGTGGCCCTTCTGCTCGAGCGTGGCGATCATGTCGCTCATCGCCTGGATGTTCGCCGGGTCGGTGGCGCGCGGGTGCTCTTCGGAGGCTTCGAGCCCGAGGGCCGCGCTGTCCTCGTGGAAGGCGGTGACGTAGCGCGCGGTGTAGTCGCCGAGCGGCACGCCCTCGCGTTCGGCACCGGCGATCGTCTTGTCGTCGACGTCGGTGAAATTGACCACCTGCCGCACGTCGAAGCCGCCGACGTGCTTGAGCGTGCGCCGCAGGACGTCGAGACCGATGAAGGTGCGGAAGTTGCCGATGTGGCCGCGGGCGTAGACGGTCAGCCCGCAGGCGTACATCCGGACCAGCCGGCCGTCGGACGGCACGAAGTCTTCACGCTGGCGGGTCAGAGTGTTGTAGAGCCGCATGACCGTCCTTACGCCATCGCCTGGCGGATGTGGCACACCGGCCGCCCGGCCTCGTGCGTCCAGACGACCGACAGGCCGTGTCCACGCGACAGCGGCGCCGTGGCCAGCGTGGCCGACAGGCCGCCGGAGACGAACACCTCGAGGCAGGCGTCGGTGCGCGTGAAGCGCAGATCGATCGGCGTGCCGTCGCCGCGCCCGGCGGCGATGGCGGCCTCGGCCGCGGTCACCACTTCGTCGGCCACGGCAGCGGCCAGCGCCTGGCCGCCGGCATAGGTGGCCACCTGTGACGCCAGATCGCGGACCGCCCCGAGCGTGGCGCGGCCGCTGCTGACCTGCATCGAGAGCTCGAACGTCCGTGGAGTCATCGTCACACCGAGATGTTGTGGAACAGCCGTCCGGCCCGTCTGACGTCGGCCGCGATCTGCTCGCGGAGAGCGTCGACGTCCGGGAACTTCCGCTCGTCGCGCAGGCGCTGGATGAAGCTGAGCGACAGTTGCGCGCCGTAGACCTCGGCGTCGAGCCCCAGCAGGTGCGTTTCGATCGAGAGCGCGCCGGCCGCCTCGAAGGTCGGACGGACGCCGATGTTGGTCACGGCCGGCCAGCGCGTGCCGTGCAGTTCGGCCGTGGTGGCGTAGACTCCGGTCGGCGGCACCAGCTCATTGTCGGTCGAAAGGTTCGCGGTAGGGAACCCCAGCGTGCGGCCGCGGCCGGCGCCGGGCGTGATCAGGCCATCGATCGCGTAGTGATGCCCGAGCAGCGCACCCGCTTCGTCGACGCGGCCCTCGGCCACCAGCCGCCGGATCCGGGTGCTCGACACCACGAACTCCTTGTAGCGCACCGGGTCGATCTTCTCGGCCTTGAAGCCGAACTGCTGGCCCAGGCTGCGCAGGGTCGAGAAGGTGCCGGCCCGCTCGTGCCCGAACAGGAAGTCGGCTCCGACCCACACCTCCGAGACGCGCAGCCAGTCCACCAGCACCTGCCGCACGAACTGCTCCGGCGACAGACGCGAGAACGCCTCGGTGAACCGCACCACCGCCACCCCCTGCAGGCCGGCCCGTTCGAGCGCGGCCAGCTTCTGGGGCATGGTCATCAGCAGCGGCGGCGCCTTGTCGGGGCGGACGATCCGCGGGGGGTGCGGGTCGAACGTGAGGACGAGCGCGGTGGTCCCGCGATCGGCGGCGCTGCGGCGGATCCGCTCGACGATCTTCTGGTGGCCGCGGTGCAGGCCATCGAAGTTGCCGAGCGCGAGCACCGGGCTCATCCAGCGCGGCGGCCGCGCGTCCTCGGGGAAATGAATGACGTCCATCGCTACGCCGCTCCCCCGCCGGCCGTCGTCGGCGGCCGATAGGGCACCTGGTCGAGCGTCACCACCTGGCCATCGAAAGCCAGCGCCATGCCGGGCGGCAGCGCCGCGCAGGTCTCGGCATGCGGCAGGTCGTGGCAGATGTGCGTGAAGTAGGTGTCACGGGCGCCAATCCGGGCCGCCACCTCCACCGCCTCGGCGAGCGAGAAGTGCGTGGGGTGCGGACGATGGCGCAGGGCGTCGAGGACCAGCACGTCGAGGCCGCCGAGCAGCGCCAGCGACGCCTCCGGGACCGCGTTGCAGTCGGTCAGGTAGGCGAAGCCGCCGACCCGGAAGCCGAGGATGGGCTGCGGGCCGTGCATGATCGGCACCGGCTGCACCGTCACCCCCTCGACCTCGAACGCGCCGTCGATCTCGACCAGCGTCAGTTCCGGCACGCCGCCCCCCTGGACGGCTGGCGGCGCGAAGGCGTAGGAGAAGATCCGCCGCAGTTCGGCCGCCGTGACCGGCGCCGCGTAGGCCGGCAGCCGGCGCGCGCCGAGCACGTTGAAGCGGCGCAGCTCGTCGAGCCCCATGATGTGGTCGGCATGGCTGTGGGTGAAGAGCACGGCGTCGACCCGCGTGATGTCGTTCGCGAGCGCCTGCTGGCGCAGGTCGGTGGCCGTGTCGACGAGCAGGGACGGCCCGCCGTCCACCGCCAGGTGAATCGACGGCCGCAGACGCTGGTCCCGGGGATCGTCCGACCGGCACACCGCGCAGCGGCATCCGATCATCGGCACCCCATGGGACGTCCCGGTGCCGAGGAACGTGACGCGCGCCGCCGGCATCAGGACTGCCCGCTCGTGCCCCTGAGCGCGAGGAACCGCATGCGGAGCTCGTAGAGCACCGTTTCGAGGAACTGGCGCTCCTCGGTCGTCAGGTTGCCCTTCGTCTTCTGTTCGAGCATCGCCATCACCTCGATGACGTGCCCGGCCTGTTCGACGTTGGGGGCCCGCTTCTCACCCGTCGCCGGGTCTGGCACATCGCCGAAATGCACGGCGGCGCTGCCGGCCAGCGAGTAGAGAAACGCGAGGAAACTGACGCGCGCGTCGGATGTAGAGGAGGTCGTGTCGGCCACGGCTGGAAAGCTCGAATGGTAGCATAGCGCCCCGACCCGACTGCCATGTCCACACCCGCCGCCGACCGCTTCGACCATCTCGTGCGCATCATGCGGGCGCTGCGCGCCCCGGGCGGCTGCCCGTGGGATCGCGAGCAGACCCTGCAGTCCCTGCGGCCCTACGTCCTCGAGGAGACCTACGAGCTGCTCGATGCCCTCGATCGGGGTGATCTGGACGCCGTGCGCGAGGAACTGGGCGACTATCTCTACGAAGCGGTCTTCCTGGCGCAGATCGCCGAGGAGGCCGGCCACTTCTCGATCGCCGACGCCGTCAACGGCATCGCCGAGAAGCTGGTGCGACGTCATCCGCACGTCTTCACCCCCGACGGCACGCCGCTCTCCGAGGGGCCGGGGCCGATGACGGCTGGCGACGTCGTCAACAAGTGGGAGGACCTCAAGGCCGCTGAACGTGGCGCCACCGGCCAGACGCCGAAGACGCTGCTGAGCGGCGTGCCCAGGGCGATGCCGGCCCTGCTGCGCGCCTACGAGATGACGGCCCGCGCCGCCACGGTCGGCTTCGACTGGACCACCCCCGACGACGTGGTGGCCAAGATCACCGAGGAGCTCGCCGAGGTGCGGGAGGCGCGCACCTCCGGCGTCGCCGACGCCCTCGAGGACGAACTGGGCGATCTCCTCTTTGCCTGTGCCAACTACGCCCGCAAGCTCGGCGTGGAACCGGAGACCGCCCTGCGCCGCGCCGCCGACAAGTTCCAGGCTCGCTTCACCCGCATGGAAGCGCTGGCGGTCGCGAGCGGCACCAGGATGAAGGACCTGTCCCTCGACGAACAGAACGCGCTGTGGGAGACGGTCAAGCGCGACGAACGGACGTAGTCGAGGTCTACTTCACCGACCCCGGCGGCATCCGCTTCCCGCTCGAGCGCACGGACTCCCGCGGCTGAACCGCGAGCCAGCGCCGCCGGCCGGCGTGCGCGGCGACCTCGATCACCTGGCCGTTGCTGCGCAGGGTGACCTCGCCGTCGCGATCGGTCCGCCACACGTCGGCGCCGACGCTGGCGAGCCGGGCCAGCACCGCCGCCGCCGGATGACCGAACGGATTGGCCGCCCCGGCGCTGACGATGGCAAGCGACGGCCGCACCGCGGTCAGCCAGTCCATGCTCGAGGCGCCGGCACTGCCGTGGTGCGCCACCTTCAGCACGGTGACGGCCGGCGGTTCCCCGGTCGAGGCCGCGATCGCCTGGCTGACCTCGGGCTCGACGTCGGCGCCGATGTCGCCGGTCAGCAGCACGCGCACCGCCCCGTGACGCAATGAGAGCACGATCGAGTCGTCGTTGCGGACGCGCTGGCGCTCCCACTCCGGCGGCGGCGGATGCACGACCGTGAGGCCCACCTCGCCCACGTCCAGCCGGTCGCCGCGCATTACCTGCCGCCACGCCGCTCCGGCGGCCCGCGCGGCGGTCCGCAGCTGCGCCGTGGCGGCATCGTCAGCCACCGGTACGCCCAGCCAGACCTCGGCCGGCCGGAACTCGCCGACCAGCGTGGCCGCTCCGCCGATGTGGTCGCGGTCGGCGTGGGTGACGACGAGGTAGTCGAGGCGGCGGATGCCGCGTGCCCGCAGCGTCGGGCCGACCACGCGCGCGCCGAGATCGCGCCCGTCGCCCGCCATGCCGCCGGCATCCACGAGCATGCGGCGGCCGTTCGGGAACTGCACGACGACGGCATCGCCTTGTCCGACGTCGAGCACCGACACGCGCAGCTCGCCGGGCACCGGCGGGACCAGTGTGGCCGGTGACACGGCGATCCACACCGCCGCGATCGGCGCGGCCACGGACGTGCCCCGGCGGAGCGCGGCAGCACCCGCCGTGTCCGCCGCCGGGCGGCGGCTCCACAGCCACGCGGCCAGGGACACCAGGTAGAGGACGACCGCCGGCCCCGACGGCGGCGGGACGCGCCAGGCCAGCCACGGCAGCCAGTCCAGCAGCCGCGCCGACTCGGTGACCACCCCCGTCATCAGGCGGAGCACGACGCCGAGGAGCGGCGTGAGGGACGGCAGCACCGTGTCGGCGATGAGCGCGCCGAGCGCCGCCAGCTGCACGACGGCCATCGCCGGAATGGCCAGGGCCGAGAGCCCGACGCCGGCCAGCGTGACCTGCTGGAAGACGCTCGCCACAATCGGCAGCAGCGCCGCCTCCGCACACACGGAGGTCAGGATCAGCGCGCGCGTCCAGGCGCGCCAGCGCGACTCGCCCAGCCGCGCCCGCGGCAGCCCCACCACCAGGCCGACCGTCGCGCCGGTGGTCAGCCAGAAGCCGGCGTCGAAGACGAGGATCGGATCGGCGGTGATGAGCGCGGCGGCGGTCAGGGCGACGATGTTGAGGGCCGCGCCTCGTTGATCGAGCCAGGCCGTGCCGATGCCGGCGAGCGCCATGCCCGTCGATCGCAGCACCGAGGCCCCGCCGCCGCCGCCAACGACGGCGGCATAGCTCACGAGGGCCACCGCAGCCGCGGCCAGCGCCACCGGCCGCCGGCGCGTGAGCCGGCCGGCCAGCCACAGCGTGCCCACCGACCACAACGCGATGTTGCCGCCGGAGATCGCGATGACATGGAACGTGCCGGCCCGCTGCAGGCGCTCCTCGAGCGGCGGCGCCAGGCCCGCACGGTCACCGATGAGGACGGCCGTGCCGACGGCGGCCGCCTCGCTGCCGTCGCCGGCGGCCCGGTGCACGGCGCGGCGGGTCCGGGCGCGGATGGCGGCGGCGGCCTCGTGGTGCCAGCTGCCGCGGGCGACCACCTCGACGACCAGCGCACTCTTGACGGAGGCGACGAGCGCCGTGCGACGGCGGGCCATGTCGATGGCGGCATCCGGCGCCCCCTGGTTGCGATACGACCGCGGCCGACCGAGCGTGGCCGTCAGCGCCACCGTGCGGCCGGCGCGCCACTCGTCCATCACCTCGGCAGCGGCGGTGCCGCCGACCACCGCCAGGACGCGGCCCGCGACGTCTACCGGCGCCTCCTCGGAGCCGAGCCAGACGCGCCGCACGTCGACCCGCAGCAGCACGGCCCGCGCCGCCGGCCACCCATCGACCACGAGCTTCCCTTCGAGGCGCACCGGCTCACCAGGGCGGCCGCCATCGGCTGTCAGCAGGCCGCGGGATTCGAGCGTGGTGACCAGGCTTGGCGCCAGCGCACGCCGCATGGCGTCGTTGCCGAGCAGGACGGCGACCACGGCGAGCGCGCCGAACGCGAGCGGCGTCACCGCGCGATCGCGGCCCGTCAACCAGGCCCAGACGAGGGCCAGCCAGGCGATCAGGGCGATGGCGGCCGCCGCGAGGAGCGGGGGCGTCCACATCGCACCGGCGATCACCCCCGACGCCAGCACCACGGCCACGAGGACCGGCAGCAGGACCATGCGCGCCGCCGTGCAAGCCGGCGCGCACCCTCATCGATGGCGCGATTGGGCCAGCCAACGCTGGGGGCGGCGGTCGCCGGCCGCTGGCGGCGGCAGAAGCCGCCGCGCCCGACGGGTCCGGCGTACGCGGAATCTGCCTGCGGACAGGAGGAGAACCGAGGCTACTTGGCCGTCTTGGCGGTCTGGTAGTACTCCTGCAGCGAGCACACCTCGAGCTCGCGGCCCTTGAGCGCCCGGATGGCGTCCACGGCGGCCGCCGCGCCGGTCATCGTCGTGATGCACGGGATGCCGGTCATCATCGCCGCGCGCCGCACCGTCTTGTCGTCGAAGAACGACTCCAGGCCGAGCGGCGTGTTGACCACGAGGTGGATGCTGCGGTTGACGATCTCGTCCGACAGGTTCGGCCGGCCCTCGTTGACCTTGTAGACGACGCCGCACTCGACGCCGTGGGCCCGCAGGTAGACGGCCGTGCCGCGCGTGGCGCACACCGAGAACCCCATCTCGGCCAGCGCCTTGGCAATCGGCACGACCTCGGCCTTGTCGTCGTTGTTGACGCTCAGGCACACCGTGCCCTGCTCGGGCAGCCGCTGGCCGGCTCCGAGCATCGCCTTCACGAAGGCGTGCCCGAAGTCGCGCGCCCCGCCCATCACTTCGCCGGTCGACTTCATCTCGGGACCGAGAATCGTGTCGACGCCGGGGAAGCGGATGAACGGGAACACCGGGCTCTTCACGAACACACCGGCCGGCTCCAGATCCGCGGTCAGCCCGAGCTCCGCCAGGGTCTTGCCCATCATCACGCGCGCCGCCACCTGTGCCAGTGGCACGCCGGTGGCCTTGGCCAGATAGGGAATCGTGCGCGAGGCGCGCGGGTTCACCTCGAGGACGAAGATCTCGTCGTCCTTGAGGGCGTACTGCACGTTCATCAGGCCGACCACCTTGAGCGCCCGCGCGATGCGCCGCGTGTAGTCGCGCAGCGCCGCCAGATGGCGCTCGGACATGCCGGTCGGCGGCACCACGCAGGAGCTGTCACCCGAGTGGATGCCGGCCTCCTCGATGTGCTCCATGATGCCGCCGATGACGACCGCGCCGGTCTGGTCGACCACGCAGTCGACGTCGAGTTCCTTGGCGTGCTCGAGGAAGCGATCGATCAGGATCGGGCGGTCGTGCGACACGTCCACGGCCGACGTCATGTAGCGGTCGAGCGAGGCCATGTCGTAGACGATGGCCATGCCCCGTCCGCCGAGCACGTACGACGGCCGCACCACGACCGGGAAGCCGATCTTCCCCGCTGCCTCACGGGCCTCGGCGCGCGAGATGGCCGTGCCGCTGGCCGGCTGCGGGATCCCCAGATCCCACAGCAGTTGCGAGAAACGCTTGCGGTCCTCGGCCAGGTCGATCGAGTCGGGCGAGGTGCCGACGATGTTGACGCCGGCCTCGAGCAGCGGCAGCGCCAGCTTGAGCGGGGTCTGGCCGCCGAACTGCACCACCACCGAGACGTCGGCGTTGCCCTCGCGCTCGCGGTCGAGGACGGCCATCACGTCCTCGAAGGTCAGCGGCTCGAAGTAGAGACGATCGGCGGTGTCGTAGTCGGTCGACACCGTCTCCGGATTGCAGTTGATCATGATGGTTTCGAGTCCGTCTTTCTTGAACCCGAACACCGCGTGACAGCAGCAGTAGTCGAACTCGACGCCCTGGCCGATGCGGTTCGGCCCGCTGCCCAGGATGACGACCTTCTTGTTGCCGGTCGGCGCCGCTTCGCAGTCGCGCTCGAAGGTGCTGTACATGTACGGCGTGAACGACTCGAATTCCGCCGCGCAGGTGTCGATGCGCTTGAACACCGTGCGGACGCCGAGCTCGCGCCGCTTCTCGCGCACGGCCGACTCGTTGACGTGCAGGATGTGCGCGAGGTCGCCGTCGCCGAAGCCGGCCCGCTTCAGCGTGCGCAGCAGGTCGGCCGACATGTCGCGCAGCCCGACCAGGGCCGCCGTGCGGCGCAGCTCCACCAGCTCGGCGAACTGCTCGAGGAACCACGGATCGATCTTCGTGAGGTCGTGAATCCGCCCGGTGTCCCAGCCGCGTTCGAGCGCCTCGAACACCGCCCACATGCGACGGTCGGTGGGAATCGACAGGCGGCGCCGCAGGCTGGCTTCCACTTCGTCGGGCGTGGCGTGGTCGGCGCTGGCGCCGGCCGGCTGGCCGGGTCCGAACAGGCGCCCTTCGCGGCCGAGCTCGAGCGAGCGGAAGCCCTTGAGGAAGGCTTCCTTGAACGTGCGGCCGAGCGCCATCGCCTCGCCCACCGACTTCATCTGTGTCGTCAGGGTGCGGTCGGCGAGCGGGAACTTCTCGAAGTTCCAGCGCGGGATCTTGACCACCACGTAGTCGATGGTCGGCTCGAAGGAGGCCGGCGTCAGCTTCGTGATGTCGTTGGGAATCTCGTCGAGGTGGTAGCCGAGGGCGAGCTTGGCGGCGATCTTGGCGATCGGGAAGCCGGTCGCCTTCGAGGCCAGCGCCGAGCTGCGCGAGACGCGCGGGTTCATCTCGATGATGATCATGCGGCCGTCGGCAGGATTGAAGGCGAACTGGATGTTCGAGCCGCCGGTCTCGACGCCGACACGGCGGATGATGCGCCGGCCGGCGTCGCGCATCTTCTGGTATTCCTTGTCGGTCAGGGTCTGCGCCGGCGCCACCGTGATGCTGTCGCCGGTGTGCACGCCCATCGGGTCGATGTTCTCGATCGAGCAGATGACGACGAAGTTGTCGGCCACGTCGCGCATGACCTCGAGTTCGTATTCCTTCCACCCGATGACCGACTCTTCGACCAGCACCTCGTGGGTCGGGCTCATGTCGAGCCCGCGCTCGCAGATCTCGCGGAACTCCTCGACGTTGTAGGCGATGCCGCCGCCGACGCCGCCGAGCGTGAACGAGGGGCGGATGATGGCCGGGAACCCCGTGATCTCGACCGCCTCGAGCGCCTCGGCCATCGTCGTGACGACCCGGCTCTGCGGCACATCGAGGCCGATCTCGATCATCGCGTCGTGGAACAACTGCCGGTCTTCGGCGACGTGGATCGCTTCGATCGAGGCGCCGATGAGCTTGACGCCGTACTTGTCGAGCACGCCGGCTTCGTGCAGCGCCACGGCCAGGTTGAGGGCCGTCTGGCCGCCGACCGTCGGCAGGATCGCGTCGGGCTTCTCGCGCGCGATGATCCGCTCGACGACGTCGACGGTCAGCGGCTCGATGTAGGTGCGGTCGGCCAGCTCCGGGTCCGTCATGATGGTGGCCGGGTTGCTGTTGACGAGAATGACTCCAGGCCTTCTTCCCGTAGCGCCTTGATCGCCTGGGTGCCCGAGTAGTCGAACTCACACGCCTGGCCGATGACGATCGGGCCGGAACCGATGACGAGGATGCGCTTCAGATCTGTACGTCGAGGCATGGGGCGAGGGCTTTCAGCGCGATTCCATCAGGTCGACGAACTGCCTGAAGAGATAGTCGGCGTCGTGCGGTCCGGGCGACGCCTCCGGGTGGTATTGCACCGAGAAGAACGGCTGTGAGTTGTGCCGGATGCCTTCCACCGTGCCGTCGTAGAGGTTCTTGTGGGTCATCGTGACGGTGGCGGGCAGCGAGTCGGGATCGACGGCGAAGCCGTGGTTCTGCGACGTGATCTCGATGGCGCCGCTGTCGAGGAACTTCACGGGATGATTGGCGCCGCGGTGTCCGAACTTCAGCTTGAAGGTCGAGGCGCCGAGGCCGAGCGCGAGCAGCTGGTGGCCGAGGCAGATGCCGAAGATCGGCGTGCCGGCGGCGACCAGGGCCTTGACGTTGTCGATGGCGTAGCCGACGGCCGCCGGATCGCCGGGACCGTTGCTGAGGAAGATGCCGTCGGGCTCCCAGGCCAGCAGATCGGCCGCCGGCGCCGTCGCCGGGAAGACCCGCACCTGGCAGCCGTGGGCGGCCAGGCGCCGCAGGATGTTGGTCTTGATGCCGTAGTCGTAGGCGGCCACCTTGAGCGGCCGCTTGGCGGGACTCTCCGGGGTGACGGCGAACGAGGCCGCCACGATCGCGTCGGACAGTGACAACGTGAAGTCGTAGGGCACCGCGCACGTCACCTCACGCACGAGGTCCAGGCCTTCCATCTGCGGCACGGCACGCGCCCGCTCGACCAGCGCCTGCGGATCGACGGCACCGGTGGCGATGACGCCGCGCATCACGCCGGCCGAGCGCAGCTTGCGCGTGAGCGCCCGGGTGTCGATGTCGGCGATGGCGACGATGCCGTTGGCGATCAGGTAGTCCCTGAGCGTGCCCTGCGAGCGCCAGTTGCTGGCAATCGGCGACTGGTCGCGCATGACGAAGCCCGCCACCTTCGGCGCATCGGACTCGACGTCGGCCGCGGCCACTCCGTAGTTGCCGATCTGCGGCGCCGTCATGGTGACGATCTGGCCGGCGTACGAGGGGTCGGTGAGCACTTCCTGGTAGCCGGTCATGCTGGTGTTGAACACCACTTCGCCGCTCGTCTCGCCGGCGGCGCCGGCGGCCTCACCGGCGAACCAGGTGCCGTCTTCCAGAGCCAGAATCGCGTTCATCTATCGGGGCCTTTCCGCCGTGAGCGTGACGGCGACGCGGGTCCGCTCGCCGGCCTCCACGCGTGCCGTGGTCGTGATGGGTCGATAGCCCGGACGTTCGATCCGGACGCTGTGGGCGCCGATCGCCAGCCGGGGGACGGTGACCGGGGTCATGCCGATCTCGACGCCGTCGACGAACACCCGCGCCCCGGCCGGCCGGCTCTCGACGAGCAGGCTGCCCGGCGCCGCGGCCGGCGTCTGGGCCGGCGGTGTCGCTGCCGGTGACGCGGTGGACGTCGCGGTCCCGACCCTGGCGAGTGCGATCTCGAGCGAACGGGCGGGCCGGCCCGCGTCGATGGCCACGCGCTGCTCCACCGGCCGGTAGCCGGCGCGGACGACGCGCACCGTGTAGGCGCCAAACGGCAGGTCGCGCAACGCCAGCGGCGTCACGCCGCGGCGTTCGTCGTTGACGAAGACTTCCGCGCCTCCGGGGGTCGTGCGCACCAGCACTCGCCCAGCGGCTCCAGCCGGGGCCGCGGTGGCCGGCGTGGCCGCTCGCGGCCGCTGGGGCGACGGTCGAGGCGCCGGTGCGGCCGGGCGCGCCGTGCTGGTCGGGCGCGCCGGGTCGGCCGCTCTGGCCGAGGGTGGCGGCGTGGCCGAGGGCGTGGCGCGCCGCGTCGGCGTGGTCGTGGCCGGCGGAGGGTTGCGCTCGGGCGCGGGCGATGGCGGCGCGACGGCCGCGGGCGCGCCCGGCACGGCCGCTGCCGATGGGGCGTCCGCCGGGGGCGGCTGCGCGCTGTCCCTCGTGGCCGGCGACCCGCCGCCAGTCGAGTCGGGCAGCGGCGCTTCCACCGTCACCGCGGAACGGGGAGCGGGTGTGCCCCACCGCAGCAGCAGCCAGCCGCCGGCCACCGCCGCCAGGCTCACGGCCACGAGCAGCAGGGCCCAGGCGCCCCACGCGCCGCGCGTGTCCTCGGCGACCTCGGGTTCCCCGCCGTCGGGCGGCGCGAGGGTTTCGGCCTCGTCGGCCGCCGGGTCGTCGAAGGCCAGAATCGCCGGAGCGCGGTGCCGGCGCGCCCTCGTCGGCCGCCCACTGGTGGTAGACGGGCGCCGGAGCGCCGGCGAAGGCCTCGTCCGCCTCGTCGTCATCCACGGTGGCGAAAGCGGGAGTCTCTGGGACGTCGTCGGCGCCGAACGTCATGGCCGCCGGCTCCTCGGACTGCCCCATGAACGCTTCGAGCGGGTCGGACGGGGCGGGCACGTGCAGCCGCAGATCGTCGGTGGCCACCGCATCATCCGCATCATCCACGGCAACCAGATCGTCAGCGTCCTCGGCTGGGTCGTCGAAGGCCAGCCGCGGCGCGGCGGCGGCCGGCGCCCGCCGGCCCGATCGCGCGCGCGGGGCGGCGTGGCCGGCCAGCGCGGCGACCGCGTCGACGAAGGCCGTCGAGGTCGGAAAGCGCTCGTCCGTCGACTCGTGCATGGCGCGCGCGAAGACGGCGCGCAGGGCGTCGGCCCCTTCCTCCGACAACGCCGGCAGCTGGAAGCCGGAGGCCCCGCTGCCCGACAGCCGGCGGCCGCTCAGCCACTCGTGCGCGATGGCGGCCAGGGCGTACTGGTCGGCCGCCGGGCTGATGCCGTGGCCCAGCGCGACTTCCGGCGCGCAGTACGGCCGGCGGACCGGTGGCCTGACGCCGACGCGCTCGAGGATGGCCGCCATGCCGACGCCGGTCAGCACGGTTTCGTCCACCGACACGACGATGTCCCGCAGGTGCAGGCTGCCGTGGGCGGCGCCGACCGCGGCGGCCGCGTCCATCGCATCGGCCAGCTGGCGCAGCCGCGGCAGCGCGTCGGCCATGTTGGCGGGACCGTATTCGCGCAGAGCGACGTCCAGTGAGTCGCCGTCGATGAACGGACTGACGACGTATGGCTCGACGTCGACGACGCCGGTGTCGATGATCGGCGCCAGCGCCCGGTGCGCCGGCAGGCGTTCGGCCAGGGTGGCGAGCGCCGCGGCAACAATCGCCACGCGCTCCGGCGGCAGACCCACCCGGATGACCTTGACGACGACCGGATCGCGGGTTTCGCCGTCCTCTCCACGAAATACCGGGCCCACGCTGCCGGCACCGATCTGATGCAGGACGCGGAAGCGACCGTAGGTCGCGCGGGGGCCGTCGAACTGGAGGCGGTCCTCGGTCAGTGGGTGTACTCCTCGCCGCGGGTCGCCGGCGGTTGGGGCGCGAATTATGTTAGCACGCGACTTCGCGTCAGGGCGCGCGGACGATCACTGGTTGACACCCCGCAAGGGCGTCTGCAACAGTAGCCGTCCGGTGTCGTCACCTTCCGCTCCCGCGTCATCGGCGGGCATTCTCGCCATCGATCTCCGTCAACTGCCGTGGATCCGCCGCCTCGCGGCTGACTACGCGTTCGCGTTCGACGGGCTCGCGCCCTATTATTCAGGCAATCCGCAGGACGAGGCGGCGTGGAGCGATGTCATCGCGCGCGTCCACGCCGGCCCGCCGCGAGCCACGCCGCGGCTGGCAGAGCTCCTGGCGGCGCAGCAGCGCGATCGCCAGGCACCGCCGGAAGCCCTGGCCGCCTCGGCCGCCTTCGCCGACCCGGCGACGGTGGCCGTCATCACCGGCCAGCAGGCCGGCCTCTTCGGCGGTCCCCTCTACACGCTGCACAAGGCCATCACCGCCATCAAGCTCGCACGCACGGTCACGGCCGAGCGCGGCGTGCGCGCGGTGCCGGTCTTCTGGATCGACTCGGAAGATCACGACTGGGAAGAGGTGCGCGGCTGTACGGTGCTCGACGACGACCAGCAGCCCCACTCGGTCGAGCTCGGCGCGCTCGACGGCGCCGGTGACCGCTCGATTGGCCGGCTCGTCCTGGGCGGCCAGGGCCAGGCGGCCGTGGACGCGCTGCGGGCGGTCCTGCCCGCCACCGAATTCAGCGACGCCCTGCTCGCCATGCTGGCCGACGCGTACGCGCCCGGCCGCTCCATGTCGGCGGCCTTCGGCCGCGTGCTCGAGCACATGCTGGGCCGCTACGGCCTGGTCGTCTACGATGCCTCGGATCCCGCCACCAAGCCGCTGGCGGCCGGGCTGTTCGCCCGCGCGCTCGAGGCGCCGGGGCGGACCTCGCAATTGGCCGCGGAAGCGGGCGCCGGCCTCGAGCGGCTCGGCTACCACGCCCAGGTGAGCGCGGCCGAACACACCGTCCCCCTGTTCCTGATGAACGGCACCCGCGAGGCGATTCGCTGGCACGACGGCGGAGCGGTGGTCGACGATCGCGAGATGCCACTGGCCGAACTCTCGGCGCTGGCCACGGCGCATCCCGAGCGCTTCAGTCCGAACGTCCTGTTGCGGCCGCTCGTCCAGGACACGATCTTCCCGACCATCTGCTATGTCGGCGGCCCGGCGGAACTCGCCTACCTGGGACAGCTGAAGAACGTCTACGCCCACTTCGGGGTGCCGATGCCGCTCGTGATGCCGCGGGCCTCCGCGTCGGTGGTCGAGTCGTCGACGCTGCGCACCCTCGGCAAGATCGACGTCCCCTTCGCCGCTTTCCAGCGCCGCGACGAGCTGACGCTCAACCAGCTGCTCGAACGTCAGCTGCCGCCCGAGATCGACCGGAGCTTCGCCGAGGCGACGAGCTCGATTGCCGCCCGTCTCGAAGCCGTCACGGCCGCCGCCCGCGCCGTCGACAGCACGCTCGAGGGCGCCGCCAAGTCGACCCTCGGCAAGATGCAGCACGACCTGCAGAGCCTGCACGGCAAGGTGATCCAGGCAGCCAAGCGCAAGGACGAGACGCTGCGCCGCCAGTTCACCCGCACGCAGGGCCAGCTGTTCCCGAATGGCCAGCCGCAGGAGCGCGAGGTGGGCGCCGTGTGGCTGCTCAACCGCTACGGCCCGGCCGCCGTCGACCGTCTGGTGGACCTGCTGCCCGTGGACCACGCCCACCACTGGGTGCTGACGATCTGAAGAAGGAAGAAGACCCGGAAGAGTTCGTGGCTGCCCCGCCGGCGCTGGACGCGGATCCTCGCCGCCACGTTGATCCTGCCGGTCTTCGCCGCCTCGGCCATTGCCGGCTACTACTACGGCCAGTTCTCGGTGCTCATCGAGACGCGCCTGCAGGGCGAACGCGTGCGGACCATTCCGCGCGTCTATGGCCGCCCGCTGACGCTGCGCCCCGGCCTGACGCTGGCGAGCGACGACGTCGTGCAACGCCTGAACGACCTCGGCTACACCGCGCGTGAGACGGCGCGCGAGGGCGGCGAGTTCGCCGCCACCCGCGAGGCCGTCGTCGTGGTACCGCGCGGCGGCCGGCACGCCGGGCGAGCCGTGCGTCTCGAGTGGACGGCGCCGCCGGCATCTCGCGCCGGCACGGCGCCGCCAACGATCGCCCGTGTGCTGGCCGGCGGTGCGGCCATCAGTGAAGTGGCGCTCGATCCGCCGCTCCTCAGCGGCCTGGTCACGGCGGCCCGCGAACGCCGCCGCCGCGTGTCGCTGGCCGCCATCCCGGCCCACGTCCAGCAGGCCGTGCTCGCCATCGAGGACCGCCGCTTCTATGCGCATCCCGGGGTCGATCCGATCCGGATGGTCGGCGCGCTCGTCACCAACCTGCGCGGCACGCGCGGCTATCTCGTCGGCGCCAGCACCATCACGCAGCAGCTGGCCCGCAACTTCTTCCTGACCGAGCAGATGGCCGACGAGCAGCAGTCAGGCCGGCGCTCGATCCGGCGCAAGCTGCTCGAGCAGTTCATGGCCGTCGTGCTCGAAACCCGCGCCAGCAAGGAAGAGATCCTCGAGCTGTATCTGAACGAGGTCTATCTCGGGCACCGTGGCTCCTTCGCCCTGCACGGCGTCGCTGCCGCGGCCCGCACCTACTTCGCCAAGGACCTGAGCAACCTGTCGGTCGGCGAGGGCGCCCTCATCGCCGGGGTCATCCAGTCGCCGGGCAACCACTCGCCCTTCGCCAGCCTGGAGCGGGCCCGCGAGCGGCGCGACGTGGTCCTGCGCGCGATGCACGCGGCCGGGTTCCTGGCCGAGCCGGCGCTGACGGCGGCGCTCGACGAGCCGCTCAAGGCGGTGGCGCGCGCCCTCGACGTCGAAGCGCCCTACTTCGTGGACTTCGTCACCGAGCAGCTCGGCAGGACGCATCCCGGGCTGGCCGCGTCCGATGCCGCGCTCGAGGTCTACACGACGCTCGACATCAACCTGCAGCGGGCCGCGCACGAGGCGATGCGCACGGGGCTCGCCAGCATCGACGAGACGCTCGCCCGGCGCAAGCGTCCGGGCCGGCCGCAGGCCGCGCTCATCGCCGTCGATCCCCGGACCG
Source organism: uncultured Acidobacteriota bacterium (assembly GCA_963807405.1). Taxonomy (GTDB): domain Bacteria; phylum Acidobacteriota; class Vicinamibacteria; order Vicinamibacterales; family UBA2999; genus CADEFD01. Next base: position 1,194,180 of record CAWEBU010000006.1, read on the forward strand.
GCGAGGTGCTGGCCATGGTCGGCGGCCGCTCGTACAACCAGTCGCAGTTCAACCGCGTCACCGGCGCCCGCCGCCAGCCGGGCTCGGTGTTCAAGCCCTTCGTCTACCTGGCGGCGCTCGATCGGGCGGCCAGCGAAGGCCGTACCGACCTCACCCCGGCCTCGCTCGTGCTCGATGAGCCGACCACGTGGACAGTGAGTGACGGCGACTGGAGCCCCGGCAACTACGACAACGAATACGACGGCATGGTCACGCTGCGCCGCGCCCTGGCGCTGTCGCGCAACATCGCCGCCATCAAGGTCGCCGAGCAGGCCGGGTTCAGCACGGTGGCGGCGCTGTGGAAACGCACCGGGCTCGGCCAGACGCCGCTGCGCCCGTACCCCTCGATTGCGCTCGGGGTCTTCGAGCTGACGCCGTTCGAGGTGGCCGAGGCCTACACGACGTTTGTGACCTCCGGCACCCAGGTGCCGCTGCGCGCCATCACGCGTGTCGTGCACGATCGGGTGGACCGTCCGCTGCCGGCGGCCCGCAGCCGGCGGGTGGCCGACCCCGCCGTCACCTACCTCGTCACCAACATGATGCGCAGCGTGCTCAACGAGGGGACGGCGGCCTCGGTGCGGGCGGCCGGTTTCGCGCTCGACGCGGCCGGCAAGACCGGGACCACCAACGACCTGCGCGACGCCTGGTTCGTCGGGTTCACCCCGGAACTGCTGACCGTCGTCTGGGTGGGCCTGGACGACAACCAGGTGCTCGGCCTGACCGGCGCCCAGTCGGCCCTGCCAATCTGGATCTCGTTCATGAAGCGGGCGCTGGCCGGCCGGCCCAATACGCCCTTCGACCGTCCGCCCGGCGTCGTCGAGCTGGAAATCGACCGCGACACCGGCCATCTGGCCCTGCCGGCCTGCCCGCGCGTCACGACCGAGTCGTTCCTGGCGGGCAGCGAGCCGGCCACGTGGTGCCCGCTGCACCAGTTTCAGTGATAATCGAGCTGGAACGATGAACCAGGAAGTCTTTGCGGCCCTCGGCGAGGCGATGAAGCGCGCGGAAGACGTCGCGCTCATCACCATCGTCGCCACCAATGGCTCGACGCCGCAGCGCGTCGGCGCCAAGATGCTCGTCTATGCCGATGGCCGCACCGTCGGCACGATCGGCGGCGGCTGCTACGAGAACGACGCTTTCTGGAAGGCCCGGGCGTCCCTCGAATCGCGCCAGCCGTCGCGCGTGAAGTACGAGCTCGACGACGACTTCGCGCAGGAGAACGGGCTCGTCTGCGGCGGCCAGATGGAGGTCTTCATCGAGCCGATCGAGCCGCCGCCCGCCGTCTACATCATCGGCGCCGGCCACGTCGGCTACTACCTGGCGAAGTTCGCCCACGAATCAGGCTTCCTCGTGAACGTCGTGGACGACCGCGAGCAGTTCGCCAACCGCGAGCGCTTCCCGGACGCCGCAGACGTGGTCGTGGACGACGTGCCGGCGTGGCTGGCCAGCGCGACCATTCCCGCCAGCGCCTACGTGGTCATCGTCACGCGGGGGCACCGCCACGACCTCGACGCGCTGCGGGCCGTCGTCACCCGTGACCTGCGCTACGTCGGACTCATCGGCAGCCGGGCCAAGGTCGCCCGCGTCTACGAAGTGCTGGTGACGGAAGGCACCGACCCCGAACGCCTCAGCCGGGTGCACGCGCCGATCGGCCTGGATCTGGGCGCCGTGACGCCGCAGGAGATCGCCGTCAGCATCGTGGCCGAGTTGATCGCCGTGCGCCGCGGCCGCGCCGCCGACCCGGCCGTGGCGGGCGCGTCGCTCAAGTGGGCGCCGAAGTTCGTGACCGCACCGGCCCAGCCGTAGGCCCGGCGAAGGCCGCCAGAACGCATCTGGTATACTCGTGGCTAGCAGTCTCGCCTGACGAGTGCTAATTGCCATGACTCCAGGACCCCTGTCCGACCGCACGCGCCGCGTGCTTGCGTGCCTGGTCAAGGACTACATCGATACCGGCGAACCGGTCGCTTCGGCCGCCCTGTGCCGCCGGGCCGGGCTCGGCGTGTCGTCCGCCACCATCCGCAACGTGCTGGCCCAGCTCGAAGACATGGGCTACGTCCGCCAGCCGCACACCTCGGCCGGCCGCGTGCCAACCGACCTCGGCTACCGCTATTTCGTGGACACGCTGCTCGACACCCGGCGGGCCAGCCGCGATGCCTCGTCCGTCGAAGCCCGTCTCCGTGAACAGGCCGGCGCCGCGCCGCTCTTCGACCAGCTGCTGTCGAGTGCCTCGCACATCCTGTTCGAGATCTCGCATCACGTCGGATTCGCCATCGCGCCCTCCGACCAGCACGCCATCTTCCAGCGCATCGAGTTCGTGCCGCTGTCGGGGTCGCGCGTCCTCGTCGTCACGGTCGCGCGCGGCAATCACGTCTCGCAGAAGGTCATCGACACCGCCGAGGAGATCCCGCCGAGCGCGCTCAGCCAGGCCGCGCACTATCTGAATGCCGAGTTCGCGGGCATGCCGCTGGCCGACGTGCGCGAGACGGTCATCGCCCGCCTCGAACAGGAACGATCGCTCTACGATCAGCTCCGCGCCGTCGCGCTGACGCTGGCACGGACGACCCTCGAAGGCATCGAGACCCCGACCGCCATCTTCATCGACGGTGCGTCGTCGCTCGCCAGCGGTGCCGACGACTCGCCGATCTCCCTCTCGACCCTGCGTACGCTGTTGCAGATGGTCGAGGAGAAACAGCGCCTGGTGCGTTTGCTCGACGCGTATCTCGAAGCCCCCGGCGTGGCGGTGGTCATCGGCGCCGAGCATCACGACCCGCAGCTGCGCGGCTGCAGCCTCGTCGTGGCCGCCTACGGCGACGGCGCCCGGCGCGGGGCAGTCGGCGTCATCGGGCCGACCCGCATGCACTACTCACGCGCGATCAGCGTCGTCGACGGCGCCGCGGTGGCCGTGGCGCGCTTCCTGCGCGACGAGAACTAGTTTTCGCATTCCTACAGAACGCCATGAGTGACATTCCCGTGTCCGACGCTTCCTCCGTGCCGTCCGGCGAGCCCGACGGCGACACCACTGCCCCGTCGCGCGACGCCCTGCAACGCGAACGCGACGATCTCTACGATCGGCTGCTGCGCAAGACGGCGGAGTTCGACAACTACAAGAAGCGCACCGAGCGCGAGCGCCGCGAGTTCGCCGACTGGGCCGCGGCCGAACTGATCGGCGAGGTGCTGGCCGTGGTCGACGACTTCGAGCGCGCGCTGAGCGTGGCGGCGCCGCCCGAGGCGGCCAAGTACCGCGAGGGCGTCGAGCTCATCCACCGGCAACTGGGCGAGGTGCTCCGCAAGCGCGGCCTCCAGGTCATCGACACCACCGGTGCCGACTTCGACCCGACCATCCACCAGGCGGTCGCCTACGACGAGAGTCCAGGGGCCCGTGACGGCGAGGTCGTCGCGGAACTGCGGCGGGGCTACCGGCTCGGCGAGCGGCTGCTGCGCCCGGCGCTCGTCCGCGTGGCCAAAGCATCGTGAGTGCACGCGACTATTACGAAGTGCTCGGCGTCGGCCGCGAGGCCAGCGACGGCGACATCAAGAGCGCCTATCGCAAGCTGGCGCTGAAGTACCACCCCGACCGCAACGCCGGTGACGGCGGGGCCGAGGAGAAGTTCAAGGAAGCCGCCGAAGCCTATTCCGTGCTGGCCGACGCCGACAAGCGCGCCCGCTACGATCGCTTCGGGCACGCCGCCGTCAGCGGCGCCGGCGGCCAGGGCTTCGACCCGTCGGTCTTCACGGGGTTCGAGGACATCCTCGGCGGCCTCGGCGACATCTTCGGATTCGGCGACGTCTTCAGTGGCGGCGGCCGCCGCCGCGGCGGGGCCCAGCGTGGTTCCGATCTGCGCTACGACCTGGAGATCACGTTCGCCCAGGCGGCCAAGGGCGCCGAGTCCACCATCCAGATTCCCCGCCGCGAGACGTGCGGCACGTGCACCGGCACCGGCGCGGCGCCCGGCACGCAGGCCACCGCGTGCGGCCAGTGTCGCGGCTCCGGGCAGATCCGCTTCCAGCAGGGCTTCTTCACGATGGCCCGCACCTGCGCCACCTGCCGCGGCACCGGCCGCGTCGTGGCGACGCCGTGCAAGACCTGCCACGGCGACGGCCAGGTCGAGCAGCAGAAGAAGCTGACGGTGAAGATTCCGGCCGGCATCGCGTCCGGCCAGCGGCTGCGCCTGACCGGCGAAGGCGAAGGCGGGCTGCGCAGCGGCCCGGCCGGTGACCTCTACGTCGTCATCTTCGTGCAGGACGACGAACGCTTCACCCGCGACGGCAACGACCTGCACTGCCAGGTCGATGCGTGGTTCACGACCCTGGCGCTCGGCGGCGAGGTGTCGGCGCCGGGAATCGAGGACCCGCATCCGGTGAAGATTCCCGAGGGCACGACGACTGGCACCATGTTCCGGCTGCGCGGCAAGGGCATGCCGGACGTGTCCGGGCGCGGCAAGGGCGACCTCCTGGTCACGGTCCGCGGTGTCACGCCGAAATCGCTCTCACGCGAGCAGAAGAAGCTCCTCGAGCAGTTCGGCGACACGCTGGCCGTCGACGGGCCCGGCGATCGCCGCGACGAGGACAAGGGCATCTTCGACAAGGTCAAAGACATCTTTGGCTGAGCCGCGTCGGTGGCCGGCTCTCGAGATCCGCTCGGCCGGGATCGACGTCGAGGGCGCGCTCGGCGACCTGGTCGCCGTGACCCTGCACGACCACGCGCCGCTGGCGGTCCAGGACCTGATCGCGCCGCCGCTGCCGCCCGCAGGGTTGTGGGATCCGACGGCCCCACCGGCACCGGAGCCGCCGCCGACCCCGCTGTCCTGGCGCGTCTGCTTCGCCGACGTCACGACGCGCGACCACGCCGCGGCGGCCATCGCGGCCCTCGACCTCGGGCTGACCGTCGACTCCGTCGACCTGCCCGACGAGGACTGGGTGGCGCGCAGCCAGCAATCACTGACCGCGATTGCCGCTGGACGCTTCATCGTCGCCCCGCCGTGGGACATGCCGGCCGCGCCCCCTGAGGGCGGCCACGTCATCGTGATCGAGCCCTCGATGGGCTTCGGCACCGGACACCACCAGACCACCCGCCTGTGCCTGGCCGCCCTCGACGACGTCGCGGTGGCGGAGCGGACCGTGCTCGACCTCGGCACCGGGTCGGGGGTGCTGGCGATGGCCGCGTCGTTCCTCGGCGCACGCGCGGTGCGAGGTGTCGACATCGACGAGGACGCCATCGCGGCGGCGCGCCGCAGCGCGGCGCTGAACGTGCTGCCGGTGCCGGTCACGTTCGAGACCGCCGACCTCTTCGCCTCGCCCTCGCCGGCCTCGGACGTCGTGCTGGCCAACCTCACGGGCGCCATGCTGATCAAAGCGGCAGCGCCGCTGGCCGCGCTCGTCACCGCCGGTGGGGCACTCGTCGTGAGCGGCTTCATGGACTACGAACGGGACGGCGTCGAGGCCGCACTCGACGCCTTCGACGTCATCTCGCGACGCCACGAAGACGAGTGGTGCGCGGCCGTGCTGCGCCGCCGCTAGGGCCGCTCGGTCCCCGTTCTGCTACTTCACCGCCCGCTGCTGCCCCTTCGCCCGCCGCTCGCTCCAGCCATCGACCAGGCGCCGTAGTTCCTTGATCGGCTCGGCGCTGTCGTCGACCTGCATCCGCAGCACGACGTCGTTGTTGAGCCACACGCCCTGGCCCTTGCCGACAATCAGGATGGCGGCCGACTGCATGCCGCGCTTGTCACCACCGGCGGCCTGCCCGGCTTCGAGGGCCGCCGTGAGCCGCGTGGCGAGATGGCCGGTGGTCGTCTCGAAGGCCCGCACCATGTCGCTGACGACCGCCTCACCGGCGAGGATGTTGCCCTGGGCGGTGCAGTACTTCCCGGCCTTGTGCCCGGCCCACTCGGTGGCCTGGGGGCCGGTGAACGCCGCCGCCTCGCCCTTCTGGTCGATGACGGCGAACTGACGTCCCTGCTTGGACCAGCGCTCTGGCTGCGGATCCGGATCGCTGTCCCAGATCGCCTTGAGAATGGCGGACGGCGACATCCCCGCCGCCAGCAGCGCCAGCGCCTTCGGCCCGTAGCTCACGTCGACGATGGCCTGCGTGGCGGCGGCCCCGACGCCGGCCTCGGCCCACAGCACGCCGTTGCCGACCGAGAACACGCGCGACTGGACGGCGCCGCCGACCTCACCAGTGGCCGGGTCGTAGCCGAGAATCGAAAAGGTCGCGACCGGATCCGGATCCGGCGCCACCGCCGCCGAGCCGGCCGGCTGCGCCGCGCCACTGACCGCGCCGAGCACGCCTGCCAGTCCCAGCGCCACCACCCACGTCGTCATCTTCATCGGCCACTCCTTTCCTTCATGCGTCGAGCCACACGGCCTGGCAGGCCGCCAGCGCCACCAGAGGCGCGGCCGCGGCGCGGAGAACACGCCCGCCGAGACTCGTCGGCTGCCATCCCGCCGCGACTGCGCGCGACACTTCCTGGTCCGTCCACCCGCCCTCCGGCCCCACCGCCAGCACGACCGCGGGCGGCGGCGGCAGCGCCGCCACTGTCGTGGCCGGCGCGGCCACACCCGGCTCGACCAGCAGCAGGCGCAGGGCATCGCCGCCAGCGGCCAACAGATCGCCGACCTCGATTGCGTCGTGCACGGGCGGGACGACGGCCCGTCCGCTCTGCTTGGCCGAGGCGATGGCGACGCGCTCCCAGCGCTCGCGCCGGTGGGCGCGGGTCAGCGTCGAGCGCGTCACCTCGCTACGGGCCGACACGAACGGGCGGATCTCCGCCACGCCGAGCATGACCGCGTCGCGCACCACCTCGTCGGTGCCATCGCCCTTGAGCACCGCGACGGCCAGCGTGTAGCGGATGCGTGTCTCCGGGGCGGCGGCGCGCGGCGCGCCGATCTCGACGACGGCGCGCTGGCGGCCGGTTTCGCGAATCGTCGCGTCCCACTCATGCCCGTGGCCGTCGAAGACACGCACGGCATCGTGCGGCCCCAGACGCAGCACGCGCACGAGGTGCTGCGCCTCCTCGGTCGGGACCTCCAGCCGCTCCCCTTCGCGGGCCGCGGCCGGGACCAGCACTCGCGCGATCACGCGCGGATTATACCGTCGGCAGCGGGCGGTCCGGCCGGCACAGCGTTCGTCTATACTGCGGGCGGATGTTCTTCCGCGACCAGGTCATCGGCAAGTACAAGATCCTGGCGCCGCTCGGCAGCGGTGGGTTCGGCACCGTGTTTCTCGCCGAAGACACCTGGATCGACAAGAAGGTCGCGCTCAAGGTGCCGCATCGGCAGAGCCTCGATTTCGGGGAGCTGCTGCGCGAGCCGCGGCTGCTCGCGACGCTCAGCCATCCGAACGTCGTGACGGTGCTGACCGCCGAGCGCATCGAGGACGTGTTCTTCATCGTGATGGAGTACGTGGCCGGCGAGACGCTCGAAGCGATCTCGGACCGCGAAGGCCCGCTCGATCTCGGCCGCGCCCTCGACTTCGCCTGCCAGATCTGCAACGCCGTCGACCACGCGCACCAGCAGGGCATCATTCACCGCGACCTGCGGCCCGGCAACGTGCTCGTGACCGAGTCCGGCATCGCCAAGGTGGCGGACTTCGGCACCTCGCGCTTCCTCGAAATCGCGGCGCACGGCACGACCGTGATCGGCAGCCCGCCCTACATGGCGCCGGAGCAGTTCCACGGCAAGGCGGTCTTCGCCTCCGACGTCTACTCCCTCGGCGTCACGATGTACCAGCTGCTCGCCGGCCGTCTGCCCTACGAAGCCCCGGCGCCGGGCGACATCGACAAGCTCATGCGCGGCGAACTCACGACCTCGCCGCGCCTGCACAATCCGAAGATTCCCAAGGTCATCGCCGACGTCGTCCTCAAGGCCATGGCCCCCGATGTCTCGCAGCGCTACGCCCGCGCGCACGACCTGCTCGACGCCATCCTCGCGGCGCGGCCGGTGGGGGCCGGCCGCCGGCCCTGGCCGGCCTCCGGCGCGGCCGTGGCGGACCGCGATCCGGCCGCCAAGGACATCCGCGACCGCCTGCGGGCCCGGGACACCCCGCCGGCGCGCTTCTGCTGGCACTGCGCCAAGCCGCTGCACTCCAAGACCGTCACCTGTCCGTTCTGCGGCGAGAAACAGTAGCCGGGCGGCCGTCGGCCCTGCAGCCGGGGGCCGGGCTGGCCGATATCCAGAACGAGCAGGCCGAGGTTTCCCCAGGACTGCACGAACTGGCATGGACATCAACCAACTGCTCAAAGACGCCACGGATCTGGGGGCGTCGGACGTCCACCTCAAGGTCGGCAACTACCCCGTCGTCCGCGTCAACGGCCAGCTCAAGGCCCTGACGACGACCGTCCGCCTCGACCACGAAGCCCTGGTCACCATGGCGGCGACGATCATGTCCGCCAACCAGCGCCAGCGCTTCAAGGACGCCCAGGAGCTCGACCTGGCCTACAGCGTGGCCGGCCTTGGCCGCTTCCGCTGCAACGTCTTCCAGCAGCGCGGCACCATCGGCATCGTCCTGCGCGTCATCCCGATGGGCGTGCGGACGTTCGACGAACTGGACCTGCCGCCCGTCCTGCGCACGATCGCCGACGAGCAACGCGGCCTCGTCCTCGTCACGGGCACGACCGGCAGCGGCAAGAGCACGTCGCTCGCCGCCATGGTCGATCACATCAACAACACCCGCGACACCCACATCATCACGATCGAAGACCCGATCGAGTACCTGCACCGCGACAACCTCTCGATTCTGAACCAGCGCGAGATCGGCAGCGACACCCGCTCGTTCGCCCACGCCCTGCGCAGCGCCCTGCGCCAGGATCCCGATGTCATCCTGGTCGGCGAAATGCGCGACATGGAGACGATCGAGACGGCGCTGCACGCCGCTGAAACCGGCCACCTGGTGTTCTCGACGCTGCACACGCTCGACGCCACCGAGACCATCAACCGTGTCATCTCGGTGTTCCCGCCCCACCAGCAGAAGCAGATCCGCCTGCAGCTCGCCTCGGTCCTCAAGGCCGCCGTCGCCCAGCGCCTCATCCCGCGCGTCGATGGCGCGTCGCGCGTGCCGGCGGTCGAGGTGCTGATCGCCACCCCCTTCGTGCGCGACTGCATCGTCGACAAGGAGAAGACGCATCTCATCAAGGGCGCCATCGCGCAGGGCACCTCGCAGTACGGCATGCAGACCTTCGACCAGTCCATCTTCAGCCTGTTCTCGCAGGGCCTCGTCAGCTACGAGGAAGCGCTGCGCTGGGCCTCGAACGTCGACGAGTTCAAGCTCAAGGTGCAGGGCATCTCGACGACCGCGGAACTGTCGCGGGACCAGATGGCCAGCACGCTCTTCGGGCGTCCCGCGCCCGCTCCCGCTCCCGCCGGTGCCCCGGAAATCACGCGCTTCGGAGGCTGAGCCGGCCCCGCTGACCGTCGCCCAGGCGCGCGGCCTGGCGCTCGGCTGGCTGGGGATGCGCGAGCTGTCGCGGGCACAGGTGCGCCAGCGATTGCGCCGCCGCGGCGCCGCCCCGGAGGTGGCCGACGAGGTCATCACCGCGCTGGTCGAGCTCGGCGCTCTCGACGAACGGCGGCTGGCATTGGCGGCCGCCCGTCGCGAAACGGCGATTCGCGGGCGCGGCCCCCGGCGTGCCCGCATGGCGCTCACCGCCCTCGGCCTGGACGAGGCCACCGTGAACGCCGCGCTCGCCACGACCCTGGAACAGGTCGACGTCGAGCGGCTGCTCGATCGCGCCATCGAGAAGCGTCTGCGCGGCGTGGCCCCCGGACCGCTCGATCGCCAGACCTTCCGCCGCATCGCGGCCGCGCTCGTGCGCCAGGGCTTCGACGGCCAGGCGGTGATGACGCGCCTGCGCCAGCGCGGCGCCCGCCCTCCCGACGACAGCGACTCGTAACACCCTCGAGCCCCGAGCCCCTGCCCTACATAGCCGCTAGCCCCTGGCCGCTAGCCCCTAGTACCATGTCCCCGATGCATCCGAACGAAATTCGCCGGTCGTTCCTCGACTACTTCGCGACTCACGGCCATGCCACGGTCGCCAGCTCGCCGCTCGTCCCCCATGACGACCCGACGCTGCTCTTCACGAACGCCGGGATGAACCAGTTCAAGGACGTGTTCCTCGGCCGCGACACCCGCTCGTACACGCGCGCGGCCACCTCGCAGAAGTGCATGCGGGTCAGCGGCAAACACAACGACCTCGAGAACGTCGGCCCGTCCCTGCGCCACCACACGTTCTTCGAGATGCTGGGGAATTTCTCGTTCGGCGACTACTTCAAGCAGGATGCGATTGCGCTGGCGTGGAAGCTGCTCACCGAGGTCTGGGGCCTGCCGCCGGATCGCCTGCGGGTCACGGTGTTCCAGGGCGAGCCGGGCATTCCGCGCGACGACGAAGCGATCGCCCGCTGGCGTGATTTCGTGCCGGCTGAGCACATCGGCGAGCTCGGCGCCGCCGACAACTTCTGGTCGATGGGCGATACCGGACCGTGCGGCCGCTGCTCCGAGATCTACATCGACCGTGGACCGTCGATCGCCGGCAGCGGCGACTTCATGACCGACATCCAGTCGGGCAGCGAACGCTTCGTCGAGATCTGGAACAACGTGTTCATGGAGTTCGACCGTTCGGCCGCCGGCGTGCTGGCGCCGCTGCCGGCGCCGTCGATCGACACCGGCATGGGGCTCGAACGCATCTCCGCGGTCATGGCCGGCGCCGTCTCCAACTACGACACGCTGCTCTTCACGCCGCTCCTCGACGCCATCGGCGGGCTCGCCGGCCGGCGGCACGGCGGCACCATGGACGGCGCCGATGTCTCGATGCGGGTCGTGGCCGACCACCTCCGCGCCATGACCTTCCTGATTGCCGACGGGGTCGTGCCGTCGAACGAGTGGCGCGGCTACGTGCTGCGCAAGATCATGCGGCGCGCCATGCGCCACGGCCGCCGGATCGGCCTCGAGCAGGCGTTCCTCTTCAAGCTCGTCGACGTCCTCGTGCACGAGATGGGCGGTGCCTACCCGGAGCTGGTGGCCGGGCGCGACGCCGTGACGAAGGTGGTCCAGCAGGAGGAGGAGCGGTTCGGCGCCGTGCTCGCGGAGGGCCTCCCCCGCCTGGAGAAGGTGATGGAGGGCGCCGGTCCCGGCGGCGTGATTGCCGGTGACAAGGCGTTCGCCCTCTACGACACCTTCGGGATGCCGTTCGACTTCATCGAGGACACGGCCGCCAGTCTGGGCCTGCGCGTCGACGTCGAGGGCTTCGAGGCGCGCATGGAACAGCAACGGGCACAGGCCCGGAAGCACAGCGCGTTCGGCGGCGCCCGGAAGGCGGAGCTGTCCGCCGAGGCGCGCTCGGCGCTCACCGGCATCAGCGACACCTTTGTCGGCTACGACGGCGAGACGGGTGCGGCGACGCCAATCGCGGCCCTGCTCGACGCCGACCTCGCTCCGGTCGCGACGCTCGACGCCGGCGCGGCCGGCGTCGTCGTGCTGGCCGTCACGCCCTTCTACGTCGAATCGGGCGGCCAGGTGTCCGACACCGGGTCGCTGACGGACGCGGCGGGTGTGTCGACTGAGGTCGTCGATGTCGTACGACTTGGTCCAGGCCTGCCGCGCGGCCATCGGATCGCCGCGGCGGCCGGGCCACTGCGCGTCGGCGACGTCGTGGTCCCGGCCGTCGATGCCGGGCGCCGGACGGCCATCCGCCGCAACCACACCGCCACCCACCTGCTGCACGCCGCGCTCAGGCAGACGCTCGGCGCGCACGTCAAGCAGGCCGGCTCCCTGGTGGCCCCCGATCGACTCCGCTTCGACTTCGTGCACGGCGGCGCCGTCACGGCCGACGAGCGCACCGCCATCGAGCAGATCGTGAACGACGCGGTGCTGGCCAACCAGCCCGTCGTGACCACGGTGACCGACACCGAGCAGGCGATCGCCGGCGGCGCCACCGCGCTCTTCGGTGAGAAGTACGGCGACCGCGTGCGGGTCGTGGCGGTCGGCGACGGGCGCTTCAGCAGAGAGCTGTGCGGCGGCACCCATGTCGGCGCCACCGGCGACATCGGACTCGTCGTGGTGACCGAGGAATCCGGCGTCGCCGCCGGTGTCCGGCGCATCGAAGCGTTGACCGGCACCGGGGCCCTCACCTACCTCCGGCAAGCCGTCGCCGACCTCCAGCGGGCGTGCGAAGCGGCGCACGCGCCGCCCGGCCAGCTGGTGGCGAAGATCGAACAGCAGGCGTCCCAGCTCGCCCGCGCGCTGCGCGACGTGCGGGACCTCAAGACGGCCGCCGCGCTCGGCGGCGGTCGCGGATCCAGCGGCACGGGCGGAACGGATGCCGAGACGACCGTCGGCGCGTTCACGGTGGTGGTCCGCCAGGTCAGCGACCTCGATCGCGAGGCCCTGCGGGCACTGGCCGACCTCACCAAGTCACGACTCGGCGAAGGCGTGGTGTTCCTGGCCGGCCCGACCGGCGAGGGGCGGGTGTCGATGGTGGCCTCGGTGACGCCCGGTGCCGCGAAGAAGGCGCCGGCCGGCGCCCTGGTGAAGCACCTGGCGCCGATCGTGGGTGGCGGCGGCGGCGGACGGCCCGACTTCGCCGAAGCCGGCGGCAAGGAGCCGGCGAAGATTCCGGAATTGCTGGCCGCTGCACGCAGTCACATCGAGTCGCTGCTGCAGAGCTAACGCGCGCGGGACGACCGCCGATAGTGCGAGGGGGACGTGCGCCCGACCCGGGCTCGCGGCCTTCCTCCACATCGATGATGGCCGGTCGCGTCCCGTGTCTCGTGCTCGTCCTGAGCGTCCTCGCCACGTCGGCGGCCGAGGCTCAGATCTTCGCGTGGCGCGACGCCGCCGGGCAGATGGTGCTGTCGGACCGGCCGCCGCTGGCCGGCACGTCCGTGCAGACCTTCGAGGTGCCAAAGGCCCGGGGGGTCCGCGTCACCCGCCCGCCCGACAGGAAGTCGGCCCGGTTCGATGCCATCATCGACGAGCAGGCCGCCGACCACGGCGTCGACCCCGACCTCGTCCGGGCGGTCATCCAGGTCGAGTCAGCCTTCAATCCCCACGCCGTCTCGCCCAAGGGCGCGATGGGCCTGATGCAGCTGATGCCGGCCACCGCCAGCGAGCTCGGCGTCGGCAACGCCTTCGACCCGGCCCAGAACATCGGCGGCGGCGTGCGCTACCTGAAACGCCTGCTGGTCCGCTACGACGACAAGGTCGAGCTCGCGCTGGCCGCCTACAACGCCGGCCCGGGCGCCGTCGACCGCTACGGCCACACCGTCCCCCCCTACCGGGAGACCCGCGACTACGTCCGGAAGATCACCAGGAGTCAGACGGCGTCTCCGGCCGCCGCGTCCCGGGGCGTCGTCCCGCGTCGCCGCGTCCACGCGCATCTACCGCTCGGTCGAGATGGTGGATGGCCGCGAGGTGGTGCGCTACTCGGACCGGCCCCAGGCCGCCGCCAAAGCCGACCCCGGCCCTCCCGGCCGCCACTAGGTGTGATATTCTCGGGGTTTTGGTGACTTCCACCGGTAGAGGTTTGTACACGTGGCGAAGAGAAACAAGTCGGCCCTGAAGGCCCACCGTCAGAACGTCGTCCGTCGCGCCCGCAATCGCGACAATCGTTCAGCCCTGCGCACCAGCCTGAAGGCCATCCGCGCCGCCCTCACGGCCGGCAAGATCGACGAGGCCAAGGAACTGCTGAGCAAGGCGACGTCGCTCGTGGACAAGATGGCCGGCAAGGGCATCATCCACAAGAACACGGCCGGCCGCTACAAGTCGCGGATCGCCGCGAAGCTCAAGCCCAAGGCCGCCTAGGCGGCCCCGCCGCCGTGCCCGGAGCGCCGGCACAGACGTCGACGACCAGCGCCTCGAGCACGTAGCGAGGCTCGCCGCGCGACGTCTTGACGGCCAGGTCCGTCTCCAGCACGCGGCGCAGCGCCTTGCGCGCGCGCTGGTCCGGCCGCAGCCGGATGACGGCGGCGCGGATCTGACCGAGCACCATCGGCGCCGGAGCGCCGGCGTCCATCAGCGCTGCGATCTCGCGCAGGGCCGCCGACGTGTTGCCCGCCCAGATCGCCTTGCCGAGCGCGAAGTCCTCGCCCGGTTCCTCCACCGGCGCCACCACGTCCCTGACGTCCCCGGCCGTGATGGTGCCGGCCCCGGAGGCATACAGCACGAGCTTGTCCAGCTCGGCGCGCAGCCGCGACAGGTGCAGCCCCGTCGCCTCGAGCAGCGCCCGCACGGCCGGTGCCTCCATCGTCATCTCGTCCTGCTCGAGACGCGCGGTAATCCAGCGCGCCGCATCGGCCGCCGTCTCGAGCGTGCCGCAGTCGACCACCATCGCCTTCTGCAGCAGCAGCTTGGTGATGCGCCGGCCACGGTCGAGCGACGGCGCGTCCAGCACCAGTGTCGTCAGGGGCTCGGGCGCCGCGACGTAGCTTTCGAACTCCTCGGCCGGGGTCGCCGCCCGCGCCTTGCGCTTGCCGGCCGCAGCGTCGACCGGCGCCGGCTCTTCGTCCTTCGTCTTGCGCGGCGCCAGCAGGAACTCGGCGTCGTGCACCAGGATGACGCGGCGCGGCGACATCATCGGCAGCGTGCGGGCGGCCCCGAGGATCGCCGACAGCATGGCGTCGCGGTCGCCGGCATTGCCGGCTTCACGGGCGTGGAACGACGCCACGTTGAAGGCGTGCAGTCCCTCGTCCACCAGCCCGAGGAAGGCCTGCGCGAGATCGTAGCGTGACGGCGCATCGTCGCTTTCGAGCAGGTAGATCGGGTGCGGCGTGCCCGCCGCAATCGCCTGACGCACCTGGGCTGGAGTCATCGCGTCCGCCTCAGAACGCTTCGAGAATCGCGCTGACGACCGAGCGTGCGAAATCGGTGCTCAGCCGGTCGACCGCGGCCCGCTCCTGGTCGATGAAGGCGCCGGCCCCGCCCGAGGCCGCCAGCTGCGCGCTCGCGGCGCTGGCCAGCTCGTACTCGTCGCTGAAGGACAGCGCCGGATTCTCCCACAGCACCTTCTGCTGGCGCGCGTCGGTGAACGACACGCTGACGGTCACCGTGAAGCGATAACGCGAGGCCTGCTGATTGGGATTGAACCCCGCCGGCGCCGCGCTGATGTTCACGATCTCCCCACGCACGATGCCATCGACGCCGGTCTCGGCGGGCAGCACCTGATAGCGGCCCCGACCCTGGAACTCGACCCGCACCTTCTCGGTGAAGATCTGCTCGAGCGGCGAGTACGGCGTGCGATTGCCGAACATCGGGATGCCGAGCGACTGGATGTAGTCGGGCAGGAACGAGCCGCGTCCCGCCAGCGAGTAACCGCAGCCGGTTGCGATCACGGCGAGGCCGCCGAGGGCCGCACGGCCGAGCACGTCGCGGCGCGTCAGCGCCGCCCCCGGTCCCCGGTCCCCGAGCCCCGGGCCCCGCCCCGTCATCCCACCACCACCGACACCAGCCGGCCGCGCGCGATGACGACCTTCTTCACGGTCTTGCCGGCCAGGTGCGGCCCGATCGCCGGATCGGCCAGCGCGAGCGCTTCGAGCTCGGCATCGGCAATGCCCGGCTCGACGGTCAGGCGACCGCGGACCTTGCCGTTCACCTGTACCGGTATCACCACGTGCTCGGCCTTGGCGGCCGCCTCATCCACGACCGGCCACGAGGCCGCGGCGAGGCCGTCGGCGTGACCGTAGGCCTCCCACAGCTCCTCGGCGGTGTGCGGCGCGAAGGGCGAGACGAGCCGCACCAGCGCCTCGACCGCCTCCCGCGCCACGGCGGCGCCCTGTCCGGTCGGTGCCGCCCGTTGCTGCTCGGTGAACAGGTAGAGTTCGTTCACGAGCTCCATCATCGCCGAGATGGCGGTGTTCATCTGCTTGCGCACGTCGATGTCGGCGGTGACGCGGCGGATGGTCTCGTGGGTCTTGCGGCGCAGCGCCCGCTCGCCGCTGGCCAGGCTCGCCACGTCGAGCGGCGGCGCCGCCAGCGCGGCCTCCCGCCACTGATCGGCGACCCGCCACGTCCGGGCCAGCCAGCGGAACATGCCGTCGAGTCCGGCATCACTCCACTCCACTTCCTTCTCGGGCGGGGCCACGAACATCACGTAGGTGCGCAGCGCGTCGGCGCCCACCTTCTGCAGCATGGTGTCCGGGTCGACGACGTTGCCCTTCGACTTCGACATCACGTTGCCGTCCTTCAGCACCATCCCCTGCGTGAGCAGGTGCGTGAACGGCTCGCTGTGCTCGATCATGCCGAGATCGCGGAAGACCCGGGCGAAGAAGCGTGAGTAGATGAGGTGCAGGATGGCGTGCTCGACGCCGCCCGAATAGAAATCCACCGGGCACCAGTACTTCACGGCCGCCGGATCGAACGGCAGGCGGTCGTTCTTCGCATCCGCGAAGCGGTAGAAGTACCACGAGGAATCGACGAAGGTGTCCATCGTGTCGGTTTCGCGCCGCGCCGGGCCGCCACAGGTCGGGCAGGCGACGTCGACGAACTCGGGCACGTGTGCCAGCGGCGAGTCACCGCGGCCGGTGAACTCCGTGATGGCGGGCAGCTCGACCGGCAGCTGATCATCCGGCACCGGCACGACGCCGTGCACCGGGCAATGGATCATCGGGATCGGCGTGCCCCAGTAGCGCTGCCGCGAGATGCCCCAGTCCTTGAGGCGGTACTGCACCGAGCCCGACCCGATGCCGCGCGCTTCGGCATCGGCGGTCAGTCGCCGCCGCGCCTCGTCCGAGGTCAGGCCGTCGTAGGGGCCGGAGTGCACGAGGACGCCGTCGTCGGCCGTCGCGCCGGTCGTGACGTCCGGCACCGGTCCCTCGGCCGGGCGCACGACGGCGCGGATCTCGAGGCCGTACTTGGAAGCGAAGGCGTGGTCACGTTCGTCGTGCGCGGGCACGCCCATGACGGCGCCGGTGCCGTACTCGCCGAGCACGAAGTTGGCCACCCACAGCGGCACGCGCTCGCTCGAGTACGGGTTCACGGCGTACCGGCCGGTGAAGACGCCCTCCTTCTCCGCCTCGCCCGACACCCGCGCCGTGCGGTCCTGGGCGCGGAAGCGCTGCGCGGCGGCGCCGAGGGCGGCGCCGTCGGGTTCCGCCGCCAGCCTCGCCACCAGCGGATGCTCGGGCGCGAGCAGAACGAAGGTCGCTCCGAAGATCGTGTCGATGCGCGTCGTGAAGACCTCGACGTCGCCGTCCCCGCCGTCGAGGGCGAACCGGACCCGGGCGCCCTCGGAGCGCCCGATCCAGTTGCGCTGCATCGTCAGGACCTTCTCGGGCCAGGCGTCGAGGCCCTCGATTCCCGCCAGCAGGTCGTCGGCGTAGGCCGTGATCTTGAAGAACCACTGCTCGAGGTCCTTCTCCACCACCGGCGTGCCACAGCGCCAGCAGGCGCCGTCGACGACCTGTTCGTTGGCCAGCACCGTCAGACAGCTCGGGCACCAGTTCACGGTGGAGCGCCGGCGATACGCCAGCCCGCGCTCGAACATCCGCGTGAACAGCCACTGGTTCCAGCGGTAGTAGTCGGGCAGGCAGGTGGCCAGTTCCCGCTCCCAGGCGTAGCTGATGCCGAGCCGCCGCAACTGCCCCTTCATGTGGGCGATGTTGGCCAGGGTCGACGTCTCCGGATGGATGCCGCTCTTGATGGCCGCGTTCTCGGCCGGCAGGCCGAAGGCGTCCCAGCCGAAGGGGTGCAGCACGTTGAAGCCCTGCAGGCGCTTCAGGCGGGCCACCACGTCGCCGATGATGTAGTTCCGGACGTGCCCGACATGCGCGTGCCCCGAGGGGTAGGCGAACATCTCGAGACAGTAGAACTTCGGCTTCGACGGGTCTTCGACGACCTCGAACGCGCGGGCGTCATTCCAGCGTTGCTGCCACTTCTGGTCGAGGTCTTGCGGATGATAGTCAGACACGGATATTGGGTACCAAAAGGTGGGGCGGAACCGCCGCCACGCAAATTCTAGCAGCCGGGGGGGCGGTTGGTCCCGGCCGGGGCGCGCAGCGCGCCTGGCCGTCTCACAGACCCGGCCAGTGCGCGGCCAGCGCGGCCCGCGCTTCGGCCGCCGACGCGCGCCCGCGGCCGCGATCGCCGGACACCTCTCCGCCGGCAGGAGCGGCCTGACGGTCGGCCAGCACGCCCAGAACGGCGTCGAGCGACGCCGTGAGCCCCCCGAGGTCGTAGCCGCCCTCGGTGACGTAGACGACGCGACCGCCGGCGTGGCGCCTGGCCACGCCGTCCAGGAGCCGCGCCAGGTTCGCGAACCCGTCAGCGGTCATCCGCAGGCCGCCGAGCGGATCGGCGTGGTGCGCATCGAAGCCGGCGGAGACGAGCAGCAGCTCGGGCTGGAAGCGGTCGAGGACCGGGATCGCGATGGTGCGGAAGGCCTCGTCGAGATCGGCGTCTCCGGCGCCGGCCTCGAGGGGCAGGTTGACCGTGAATCCAGCGCCGGGCCCGGTGCCCGTCTCGTTCGCCGCCCCCGTGCCCGGGTAGTAGGGAAACTGGTGGCTCGAGACGAACAGCACCGACGGGTCCTCGTAGAAGGCCGCCTGGGTGCCGTTCCCGTGGTGCACGTCGAAGTCCACGATGGCGACGCGGGCCAGGCCCTCGCGACGGGCCCAGGCGGCGCCGACGGCCACGCTGTTGAACAGGCAGAACCCCATGGCGCGGGCGGGTTCGGCGTGGTGCCCGGGCGGACGCACGAGCGCGATGGCCGGTTCGTCGGGGTGGGCCATCACATGCCGCACGCCCTCCACGACGGCGCCGGCCGCCAGCCGCGCCACGTCGTACGACTCCGGGCTGGTGGTGGTGTCGGGATCGAGGCGCACGGCCTGGCCCGCCGTCTCGCGAATCGCCTGGACGTACTCGGGCGCGTGCACCAGAGCGAGCACCGCGTCGTCCACCGGTTCCGGTTCCCGCAGGTCGTGGCCGGCCGCGCCCCAGGCGAGCGCCACGCGCCGCAGGGCTTCGGCCCGCTCGGGGCGCTCCGGGTGGCCTGGCGGCGTCAGATGATGGGCGAACCGTTCACTCGTCAGCAGTAGCATTCCGTTCTCACTCCCGCCCGCCGGCCGGTCGCGCCAGCGCCGTGTCACACGCCGTGGCCGCCGCCCGCAGCGCCTCCTCGACCCCCACGCGGGCCGTCTCCAGGCCGCCCTCGTCGACGTCGCGCGCCACCCGCAGCGGCGTCCCGAGGGCCACGACCACTCGCGACCACGGCTGCGGGATGTGCGTGCGGTCCCAGCTCTTCATCGTCCAGTGCCGGTCCGCCGCCGCATGAATCGGCAGGATCGGATGGCCGGTGGCCCGCGCCAGCCAGACGACGCCGGGCTGCGCCACGCACCGCGGTCCCCGCGGGCCGTCGACGGTGAACGCGGCCGGCACGTCGGCCAGGGACTTCAGCAGCGCGCGCAGGGCGCGGGCGCCGCCGCGCGACGTCGAGCCGCGCGCCGCACCATACCCGAAGCGCCGGATGACGCGCGCGATCCATTCGCCGTCGAAGTTCTCACTGGTGACGACCACGATGCCGCGATCGCGGAAGTAGTACATCCCGGGCAGGATGTGACCATGCCAGAGCGCCACGATGTAGCGCTCGCCGCTGCGATCGAGGGCGTCGAGGTGGTGCCGGCCGACGACCTCGAGCGTCAGCGTGCGCCCGAGGGCGCCGAGCAGCGGGCCGCCGATCCCGGCGATCGCCGCCACCTCGGCCCGCCGCCGCCACGAGCGCTGCCAGGCCGGCCGCGCCGTCTCGTCGAAGGCGTCGGACGTCACATGCCGTCGTACTGCGGGCCTTCGCCGCCTTCGGGCGCCACCCAGGTGATGACGCCGTAGGGATCCATGATGTCGCACGTCTTGCAGTGCACGCAGTTGGAGGCGTTCAGCTGCAGGCGGCGGCCGCCGGCGCCGTTGTCGACCATCTCGTAGACGTTGGCCGGACAGAACTTGACGCACGGATGTCCGAACTCCGGGCCGCACACCGAGTGGCAGACGTCGGTCTCCACGCGCAGGTGGGGCGGCTGGTTCTCTTCGTGGTGGACGCCGGAGAAGTGCACGCTGGTGGCCTTGTCGAAGGTCAGCACGCGGTCGGCCGGCAGGGCGTTGGACGCCACCAGGACGTCGCCGCGCGCCATCCCGTAGTAGTTGTCCAGCGTGCTCATGCGCGTGTGACCGGCGTGGCCTCGCAGGTTGCCGGGCCACAGACCGCCGGTGGCCATCGTCAGCCCCGCGAACGCCGAGCCGATGAGGGTGCCGTTGCCGAACGCCTGGTGCACGTTGCGCACGGGATACAGTTCGCGACGCACGGCCGAGGCGTCGATGGCCGTCTTGTAGGCCGCGAGCATGGCCGTCGAGGTGTCGTCCTTGCGGACGGCAGCGAAGGCAGTCTCGGCCGCCAGCATGCCGCTGCGCATGGCCAGGTGAATGCCCTTGAGGCGCATCGAGTTGACGAAGTTGGCGGCGTCGCCCACGATCAGGGCGCCATCGGCGTAGAGCGTCGGCTGCGTGTTCCAGCCGCCCTCGGGCAGGGCCTTGGCGCCGAAGCGCACCAGTTGCCCGTCGGCGAGGATGTCGCGGACGAAGGGATGCGTCTTGAAACGCTGGAAGGCCTGGTGCGGATCGAGCAGCGGGTCCTTGTAGTCGAGGCCGACGACGAAGCCGACCGACAGCCGCCCCTCGGGCATCGCGTAGATCCAGCTGCCGCCGAACTCCTCGTCGCGCAGCGGATAGCCGAGCGTGTGGATCACGGTGCCCGGCGCCAGGCGATCCTTCGGGACGTCCCACAGCTCCTTGAGCCCGATCGCGAACTGAGCCGGGTTGGTGCTGTCCAGCTGCAGCTCCCGCGTCAGCTGCTTCGTGAGGTGTCCGCGCACGCCGTCGGCGAAGATCGTCACCTTGGCGCGGATGTCGGCGCCCGGTTCGACGCTGCCGCGCGGCGCGCCCTGACGGCCGATGCCGCGGTCGCCGGTCCGCACGCCGACGACCCGGGTGCCCTCGTAGAGCACCGACTGCCCGGCAAAGCCCATGAAGAGATCGGTGCCGGTGGCCTCGACCTGCTGCCCGAGCCACTTCACGAAGTGGCTGAGCGAGATCACGTAGTTGCCGTGATTGGCGAATGGCGGCGGCGTAATCGGAAGGCGGAACTTGCTGGTCGCGCCGAGCAGGTAGACGCTGTCGGTCGTCACGTCGCTCGCGAGCGGCGCGCCCTTGGCGACGAAGTCCGGGATCAGCTCGGCGAGCGTCGAGGGGTCCAGCAGCGCGCCCGAGAGCGAGTGCGCGCCGGCCTCCCGCGCCTTGTCGATGACGGCCACCGTCAGCGGTTCGCCGCCCTGCTGCTCCTGCAGCTGCGCCAGGCGCAGCGCCGCCGACATGCCAGCCGGACCGGCACCGACCACCAGGATGTCGACGTCGAGGGTTTCACGTTCCATGTCGTCGAGATCTCCCGCGCCGGCGCTGCCGCGTGTGCCGCGGCACCCGGCTCAGCCCTGCCCGAGTTCGGCGATGAGAGCCGGCGCCAGCTCGAACAGATCGCCCTGGATGCCGTAGTCGGCCACTTCGAAGATGGGCGCCTCGGCGTCCTTGTTGATGGCCACGATCGTCCGCGAGCCCTTCATGCCGACCAGGTGCTGGATGGCGCCCGAGATGCCGATCGCCACATAGAGCTTCGGTGCCACCGTCTGTCCGGAACTGCCGATCTGGCGCTCCATCGGCAGCCAGCCGTTGTCGCAGATCGGCCGCGAGGCGGCCAGCTCCGCGCCGAACGCCTTGGCGAGCTGCTCGGCCAGCGCCACGTGTTCCTCGGCCTTGATGCCACGTCCCACCGCGACGATCCGCTCGGCCTGTGACAGGTCGACGGCCGCCTTGGTTTCCTGGAACGGCGCTTCCGCCTGCTGCCGCAGCGCCGCCGCATCGATGGTCGCCTCGCGGGCCGTGACCGGCGCCCCGCCGCCACGCGTGGCGGCGTCGGCCCGGAAGGCCCCGATCTGCCACGAGATGAGGTGCGGCGCCGGGCCGTCCGCGGCGACCTCGGCCACCAGCTTGCCCTGGAACATCGGGCGCGTGAAGACCGGCGCGCCATCCTGCATGGCGACCCCGGTGACGTCGGTGATCAGGGCGCGGTCGAGGCGCGCCGCCAGCACCGGCGCGAAGTCGCGGGTCTGATAGGTATGCGGCAGGCAGACGTGGGCCGGCGAGAGGGCCTCGACGACCTCCGCGACGGCAGCCACCAGGGCATCGGGCGTGTAGGTGCCGAGCGCCTCGTGGGTCACGGCCCAGACAGCCGCGACGTCGGCCGCGGCCAGTTCCTTGGCGGCGTCCTCGACGGCGGCGCCGAAGACCGCCACCGTGATCGGGGTAGTGCCACCGGCGAGGGCCTGGGCCGCGGCGATGGTCTCCCAGCTGGCCCGGTTCAGGCGGCCGTCCTTCTGTTCAGCGACAACGAGAATCATAGGACCCGCGCCTCCTCGCGCAGGCGACGCACCAGCTCCTTCGCCGCGTCCTGCGGCGAGCCGGTGATCATCGCGGTCTGCTTGGTCTTCTGCGGGGCCGAAAGCGACAGGACCTTGATTCGCGAGGCGGTCGGCGCGGCCGGCGCCACGGCGCGGATCTCCTTCTTCTTCGCGGCCATGATGCCCTTGAGGGTGGCGTAGCGCAGCTGGTTGATGCCGCTCTGAATCGTCAGCAGCGCCGGCAGGGGCATCGAGACGTACTGGAACCAGCCGCCTTCGAGCTCGCGCTTGGCGCGCAGGCTGCCGCCGTCGATCTGCACTTCCATGATGATGGTCGAGTGCGGCATGCCCAGACGCTCGGCCAGCACCGGCCCGAACTGGCCGTGGCCCTGGTCGTCCGACTGGAGGCCGGTCAACACGATATCGAACCCTTCGTCCTTCACGGCCTCGGCCACCGCCACCGCGCCGGCCCACGCGTCGGCCGTCCCGAGCGCGTCGTCCTGCACGTGGATGGCGCGATCGGCGCCGCGGGCGAGGGCCTCGCGGATGACCTGCTGCACGCGGGTCGGCCCGGCCGACACCACCACCACTTCCCCGCTGTGCTTCTCCTTGAGGCGCAGCGCTTCTTCGAGCGCGTAGGCGTCGGGCTCGTTCATCTCGTACGAGATGTCGGCGTCGCGCACCCAGCGACGGTCGTCGGTGAGACGGGGCTGCCATTCCCGCGTCGGCACCTGCTTGATACAGACGGCAATCTTCATGGCGTGTGGTGGCGGGGGCGCGGCGGCCGCACCTCCCGGCTCATCCCTCGTGACGGCTCAGAATCAATGCGGCGTTCGTACCGCCGAACCCGAACGAATTGGACAGCACGTGCCGGATCGGCATGGCGCGCTTGGTCATGGGCACGTAGTCGAGGTCGCACGCGGGGTCGGCCGCGTCGAGGTTGATGGTGGGCGGTGCGATCTGGTGGTGGACGGCCAGGGCCGCGATGCCGGCTTCGACGCCGCCGGCCGCGCCGAGCAGGTGCCCGGTCATCGACTTGGTCGACGAAATCGCCAGCCGTGACGCGTGCTCGCCGAACGTCCGCTTGATGGCGACCGTCTCCAGCTTGTCGTTGAACGGCGTCGACGTGCCATGCGCGTTCACGTAGTCGATGTCGGCCGGCTGCAGGCCGGCCTTGTGCAGGGCCTTCTTCATGACGCGGTAGGCGCCGTCGCCGTCCTCGGACGGCGCCGTGATGTGATACGCGTCGCCCGACATGCCGTAGCCGAGGATCTCGGCGTAGATGCGGGCGCCGCGCGCCCTGGCATGCTCGAGCTCCTCGAGCACGAGCACTCCGGCCCCTTCGCCGATGATGAACCCGTCGCGGTCCTTGTCGAACGGCCGGCTGGCCCTGGTCGGCTCGTCGTTGCGCTGCGACAGCGCCCGCAGGGCGCCGAAGCCGCCCACGCTCATCGGCGTGATGGCCGCCTCCGACCCACCCGTGATCATGGCGTCGGCATCACCGCGCTTGATGATCTCGTAGGAATCGCCGACCGCGTGCGCCGACGCCGAACAGGCCGTACAGGTGGCCAGGTTCGGGCCCTTGGCGCCGAAGCGGATCGAGACCTGCCCCGACGCCAGGTTGATGATCGACGCCGGGATGAAGAACGGCGAGATCTTCCGCGGACCACCCTGCATGAGCTCCGAGTGCTCATCCTCGATGGTCTGGAACCCGCCGATGCCCGAGCCGATGCACACGCCCACCTCGGGCGCGTTGGCCGGGGTGATCACCAGGCCGGAATCCTCCACCGCGAACTGCGACGCCGCAATCGCGTACTGGATGAAGACGTCCATCTTCTTGACGTCCTTCTTCCCGACGAACGCCAGCGGGTCAAATCCCTTGACCTCGCAGGCAAAGCGCGTCGAGAAGTCCGTGGCATCGAACCTCGTGATCGGTCCGGCGCCAGACGTGCCGGCCAGCAACGCGGCCCACGTGGCCTCGGTGCCGACCCCCAGGGACGTCACCAGCCCGATGCCGGTGACGACGACTCGCCTGTTCAACAATGCCCCCTTCGTCCTACTTCTTGCCCTTGGCGTTCTTCTCGATGTACTCGACCGCATCCTTGACGCGCGTGATCTTCTCGGCGTCTTCGTCCGGGATCTCGATCTCGAACTCCTCTTCGAATGCCATGACGAGTTCGACGGTGTCGAGCGAATCCGCGCCGAGGTCCTCGACGAACGAGGCGTCCGACGTCACTTCCTCTTCGTCCACCCCGAGTTGCTCAACGATGATGCTCTTCACCTTATCCGCTACGGCCATCTGGCCCTCCTACGTGTACATCCCGCCATTCACTGCGAGAACCTGCCCAGTAATATACGACGCCTCGTCCGACGCCAGGAAACAGACTGCCGCCGCGATGTCGTCGGGCGAGCCGAGCCGACCGAGCGGAATCTGCGCCGCCCATTGCTTCTGCGTCTCTTCGCTCACGGCTTTCGTCATGTCGGTCTCGACGAAGCCGGGCGCCACCACGTTGGCCGTCACGCCTCGCGATCCGACCTCCCGCGCCAGCGACTTGCAGAACCCGATGAGGCCGGCCTTCGACGCCGCGTAATTCGCCTGACCGGCGTTGCCCATCTGGCCGACGACGGAACTGATGGCCACGATGCGGCCGGCGCGCTGCTTGAGCATCGGCTTGACGGCGGCCTGGCACAACACGAACGCCGCCGTCAGGTTGGTCGCGATGACCTCGTCCCAGTCGGCGCGCTTCATCCGCAGCAGCAGCTGGTCGCGCGTGATGCCGGCGTTGTTCACGAGGATGTCGAGCCGCCCGTGGGCAGCCACCACGCCCTGCACGGCCGCGACGGCCGCCTCGGCGTCGGTGACGTCGAGCGACAGCGCCTCGGCGCGGCCGCCCGCTGCCTTGATGGCTGTCACCGTGTCCGCGGCGTTGTCGCCGCGCGCGGCGGCGACGACCGTGGCCCCCTGGGCCGCCAGCATGGCGGCAATCGCACGGCCGATGCCGCGGGAGGCGCCGGTGACCAGCGCCACCTTTCCGTCGAACCGTGTCATGACCGCTCGCTCGCGTTCGCTCCACCGGACGCGAACAGCGCCTCGATGGCCGCCAGTCCGTCTGGCGCGTCCAGGTTGAGGATCGTCGCCTCGCGGGCGATCTTCCTGATGAGGCCGCTCAGCACGGTGCCGGGACCCACCTCAACATATGCGGTGACTCCCTCGGATGCAAGGCGACGCACCGAGTCCTCCCAGCGCACGGGCGCCGAGACCTGCCGGATCAGCGCCTCGATCGACGACGCGGCGTCGCGGCGCACCTCCGCATCGACATTGGCGACCACCGGCACGCGCGGGTCGGCGACGGCCAGCGCGCGCAGCTCCGGCGCGAGGCGCTGTTGGGCCGGCTGCATCAGCGCGCAGTGGAAGGGCGCGCTGACCTGCAGCGGGATCACCCGCCTGGCGCCGAGCGCCTTGGCCCGGTTGCCGGCGCGCGCCACCGCCGCGGCGGCGCCGGCGATCACGATCTGGCCGGGCGCGTTGAGGTTGGCGGCACTGACGACCTCGCCTTCGGCCGCTTCGGCACAGGCCTGGGCGACGACGGCTTCGTCGGCGCCGAGGATGGCGGCCATCGCCCCGGTGCCGACCGCTACCGCCTCCTGCATGTAGCGCCCACGGTTGTGCACCGTGCGCACGGCGTCGGCGAAGCTGAAGGTGCCGGCGGCGACGTGGGCCGAGTACTCGCCGAGGCTGTGGCCGGCCACGATGGCCGGCCGGCAGCCGCGGGACTCGAGCAGCCGCCAGGCGGCGACGCTGACGGTCAGGATCGCGGGCTGCGTGATCTCGGTCAGGGTGAGCCGTTCGGCCGGACCGTCGAAGATGGTCGCGCTGAGCGGCAGGCCGAGGGCGGCATCGGCTTCCTCGAAGGTCTGCCGGCAGACGGGAAACGCCTCGGCCAGGGCCTTGCCCATGCCGACGGCCTGCGAGCCCTGTCCCGGAAACATGAACGCGATCATCGATTCCCCATCAGCTGGTCGGTCACGCGCGCTTCGACGCGCCCGAGGATGTCGTCACTGGCGAAGCGGGCCGCCGCGACGACGGCATTGCGGATGGCCTTGGCCGAACTGCGGCCGTGGCAGACGAACGCCAGCCCCGACACGCCGAGCAGCGGCGCCCCGCCGTACTCCGAGTAGTCGAGACGCCTGCGGAAGCGGCGGAAGGCCCGTCGTGAGAGCAGGTAGCCGACCTGGCTCGAGAAGGTGCTGGACAACTCGGCGCCGAGCAGTTCTTCCACCGTCTCGACCAGGCCTTCGCTCAGTTTGAGGGCGACGTTGCCCGTGAAGCCATCGCAGACGATGACGTCGGCGGCGCCCGAGAAGATCTCGCGCGCTTCGATGTTGCCGGCAAAGGCGATCGGCGCGGCCTTCAGCAGCTTGTAGGCCTCCCGCGTCAACTCGTTGCCCTTGCCCTCTTCCTCGCCGATCGACAGCAGGCCGACCCGCGGACGCGTCACCCCGAGCAGGGCTTCGGCGTAGACCGCGCCCATGACACCGAACTGCAGGAGATGGTGGGGGCGGCACTCGACGGTGGCACCGGCATCGAGGAGCACCGCCATGCCGGTGCGTGTGGGGATGGCCGGCGCCAGGGCCGGCCGGTCCACGCCGGGCAGCATTCCGAAGACCGCGTGGGCGGCCACCACCGTGGCCCCGGTGTGCCCGGCGCTGACGAGCGCTGCTGCCGCACCCTCGCGTACGAGTTCGGCCGCCACGCGAATGGACGCCCGCGGCTTGCGCCGGAGCGCCGCTGCGGGCGACTCGTCCATCCCGACGAGGTCGGGCGCGTCGACCACCGTGACGTCGAGCGCCGTGTGGTCGTCGTGCCGGGCCAGTTCCGCCGCGATGGCGTCGCTGCGCCCGACCAGGGTCACCGCCACGCCCGAGTGCCTGGCCGCCGCCAGGGCGCCATCGACGACCCGCCCGGGTCCATCGTCGCCACCCATCGCGTCGACGGCTATCCGCACGGACTGGCCGGCCGGCGCCCTCATGGGCCGCACGGCTCCGGACCGGCGGGGCGCGCGGTCAGCGCTCTACTCCTCGTCGACGGCGCGGACCTGCCGCTCGTTGTAGAACCCGCAATAGCCGCACACGCGGTGCGGCGCCTTGGGCTCGCCGCACTGCGGGCAGGCGCCGGCCGTCGTCTGGGGCAGCGCGTCGTGAGTGCGGCGCTTGCGGCCGCGGGTCTTGGAGTGTCGGCGTTTGGGATTAGGCATCGTCGTTGTTCCGGGCAGAGGCGAGCGTCTGCAGTACGGCCAGCCGCGGGTCCTGCCACTGGGGGGCGCACTGACAGCGCTCGGTGTTGAGGTTGATCCCGCACTGCGAGCAGAGCCCCTGGCAGTCGGGCGAGCAGAGCGGCTTCATCGGCATCGCCAGGTAGCACTGCTCGCGCACCACCTGACCGAGGTCGATCCGGTCGTCGGCATAGAAGGCCGTCGTCGGGTCGGTGTCTGGATCTTCGTTCTTGTCGCCGGCCAGGGCCTGCGGCAGATAACGAAGCGAAAAGGCGCCGTCCACGGGCATCGTGTAGGGCTCGGCGCACCGGCTGCAGGTGAGCTCGATCTCGGTCGTCACCCGGCCTTCGAGACGGTAGCTCGGGTCGTCCTTGTGCAGCGTCGCGACCAGCCGGGCCGGCGCCACGAGGCGCAGGGCGTCGTCGGGCGGGAACGTGTCGGCCGGCAACGTGCGGTCGACGGGCGTTTCGGGCTGGCGGATGGTGGTCAGGTCGAGGAACATGGCATTCAGGCCCGGCGCGCGTATCTGCAACCGAGGCGACCAGCCAGTATATCACGCGGTTTCGCGCGTTATTTCGCTGGTGTGGGCCGGGGCTCGGGGTGGGCCGCCACAGGGTATCAGCGGCCGGCTGGCGCCCGTTCCGACACCGGCCACGGGCCGACCCAGGGCTTGGGAATGACGAGCTGCTCGAACAGCCCGACGGCGTAGCGGTCGGTCATCCCGGCGATGAAATCCTGGGTCGCCACGTCGAGGCCCTCCGCCTCGATCGTCCGGGCGTCGAGGAACGCCGCTGGCTGCTTCTGGACCCGCTCCCACAGCCCGCCGAGGATGCCCTCGGCCTTGGCGAACTCGGCCATGGCCGCTTCGTTCTCGTAGACCTCGGTGAACAGGAAGTCGCGCAGCGCCAGGGTGGCCTCCAGCATCTCGCCGCTCATGCGCACCTCGTCGCTGCCGCCGGCGAGGGTCTCGCGCACGACGTCCGCCACCATGCGGCCAATCCGCTCCGAGGCGGAGTGCCCGAGCACCGCCTGGGCCGAGGCCGGCAGCGCCCGCTCGTCGAGCAGCCCGGCGCGAATCGCGTCGTCGACGTCGTGGTTGACGTAGGCGACGATGTCGGCGACCCGCGCCACCTGCCCTTCCATGGTCGAGGCCCGGTGTTCCGGCGGGGCGCCAACCGGCAGCCCGTGCTTCCCCTTCGAGTGGCGCGCGATGCCGTCGCGCACTTCCCAGGTCAGGTTGAGCCCGCGGCGGTCCTGCTCGAGCACGTCGACGATCCGCAGGCTCTGCTCGTAGTGGTTGAAGCCGGTCGGACTGAGCGTCTTGAGCACCCGCTCGCCGGCGTGACCGAACGGCGTATGCCCGAGGTCGTGGCCGAGGGCGATGGCTTCGGTCAGCTCCTCGTGCAGGCGCAGCACCTTGGCGATGGTGCGCGCGATCTGCGACACCTCGAGGGTGTGCGTGAGGCGCGTGCGGTAGTGGTCGCCGGCCGGGGAGAAGAAGACCTGGGTCTTGTGCTTGAGACGGCGGAACGCCTTGGTGTGGATGATGCGGTCGCGGTCGCGCTGGAACGCGGGACGGATCGGGTCCTCGGGTTCGGGCCGCATGCGCCCGCGCGTCGCCGCGGCACGAGCCGCCTGCGGCGCCAGCAGATCGTGCTCGCGCGCTTCGAGCTGCTCACGGATGGTCATGCGACGGCCTTCGGTCCCTGCGGCATCTCTCCATGGTAACAAAGCCGTCCCCTCATCGCAGGTCGGCCAGGAAGCTCGTGCCGTGCGTCAGCGGCGGCACGCCGAACCACGCGGCCAGCGTCTGACCGACGTCGGCGAACGACGCCCGCACGCCGAGCGCACGCGGCTGCGTCAGCCAGGGCGCCGTGACGAGGAGGGGCACGAACTCCCTGGAGTGGTCGGTGCTCGGGGTCGTGGGGTCGTTGCCGTGGTCGGCCGTGACGATCAGGAGATCGTCGTCGTCGAGGGCCGCCAGGATCTCCGGCAGACGCCGGTCGAACCGTTCGAGGTTGGCGGCGAAGCCGGCCACGTCGTTGCGATGCCCGTACTTGGTGTCGAAGTCGACCAGGTTGACGAACAGCAGACCGCGGCGGCCGCCCGCCATCTGGCCGACCAGCGCCTCGACGCCGTCGTGGTCGCTGGCTGTCGGAATCGACTGCGTGACCCCGCGTCCGGCGAAGAGGTCGCTCACCTTCCCGATCGCCGTCACCGGCACGCCGCTGGCCGTCAGGCGGTCGAGCAAGGTCTCGCCGGTGGGCGGCATCGCGTAGTCGTGACGGTGGGCCGTGCGCGCGTAGGCGCCGGAGACGCCGGTGAACGGCCGCGCGATCACCCGCCCGACGCCCAGGCCCTCGACCACCAGTGCGTAGGCGAGCTGGCACCACTCGTAGAGCTGGGACACCGGCACGACCTCTTCGTGGGCCGCGATCTGGAAGACGCTGTCGGCCGAGGTGTAGACGATGGGCCGGCCGGTGCGGCAGTGCTCGTCGCCGAGCGTCTCGATGATCGCCGTGCCGGAGGCCACGACGTTCCCGAGCACCGGGCGCCCGATGCGGGCTTCGAAGTCGGCGATCAGCGCGGCGGGGAAACCGCCAGGAAAGGTCGGGAACGGCTGTTCGAGGACGACCCCCATCAGCTCCCAGTGACCGGTCACCGAGTCCTTCCCCGCCGAGCGCTCCGCCAGCCGGCCCCAGGCCGCACGCGGCGATGTCGGCACCGGCACGCCCGGCATGACCGTGGCCTTCGCCAGTCCGAGTCCGGCCAGGGTCGGAATGTCCAGCCGCACCTGGCGGGCGAGGTTGCCGAGCGTGTCGCTGCCGGCATCGCCGTAAGCGCCCGCATCGGGCAGCGCCCCGGCGCCGACGCCGTCGAGCACGACGAGGATGGCGCGTCGCGGCATGCCGGGTGACGACCCGCTCAGGGGTGATGCGACGAGAAGTAGTTGGGGACGCTGCGCGGCACGCGGAGGGTGGAGATCGCGTGCTTGAAGACCAGGTGATCGAGCCCGTCGCACTCGATGACGACCGCGAAGCGATCGAAGTTCTTGATCCGGCACTCGAACTGCCGGCCGTCGAGCAGATGCACCGTCACGGCGAGCTTCTCGCGGCGGGCGTAGTTGAGGAAGACGTCCTGGATATTGGGTGCGCTCGATTTTCCGTCAGCCATTGCTCACGTCGCTCCCGTCGTGCAAACCCCGCGAACCCAGATGGTCGAAGACGCGCGCCTGGACTTGCGCCGCTTCACCGGGTCCGTCAAACCACCCTAGAGTAGGCTCTTTGCGGAACCAGATCAACTGCCGCCGTGCGTAGCGGCGGTTCTCCTGCACGATGAGTGCATGGGTCGCGCCTCGTTCGCGCACCCCGTCGAGTTCCTCGAGCATCTGCCGGTAGACGAGTCCGCCGAACGGGCGCGCCGTACTCGGCACCCCGCGCTCCAGGAGGCCACGCACTTCCGCCTCGAGAC
Source organism: uncultured Acidobacteriota bacterium (assembly GCA_963807405.1). Taxonomy (GTDB): domain Bacteria; phylum Acidobacteriota; class Vicinamibacteria; order Vicinamibacterales; family UBA2999; genus CADEFD01. Next base: position 1,225,376 of record CAWEBU010000006.1, read on the forward strand.
CGGCCGCGAACTGCTCGTCGACGCGTCGCGCCAGGCGGGGCATCAGCGCATCGAGCGTCATCGCGAGCGCCACGCCGATGGCCTCGAATTCCGGCAGCGGCGCCACCGTCTCGGCGAAGTGCGCGGTCAGCGGGCGGCCGGTGAGGAGCAGCACTTCGATGGCGCGAATCATGCGCTTGCGATCGGCGGCGGCAATGCGGGCGGCCGAATCGGGATCGCGCCGTGCCAGCAGGCCGTGCAGCCAGCGATTGCCGCGACGGTCGGCCACGCGCTCGAGCCGGGCGCGCAGCGCCGGGTCGGCCGGCGGACCGGGAAACAGGCCGCGCGTCAGCGCCCGATAGTAGAGGCCGGTGCCGCCGACGACGATCGGCAGCCGGCCGCGAGCGTGGATGTCGCGAATGACGCCGGCGGCGTCGCGGGCGTAGCGCGCGGCCGTGTACTCGTCGGTGGGCGCGACGACATCGATCAGGTGGTGCGCGATGCCCTGCCGCGCGGCCGGCGGCACCTTGTCGGTACCGATGTCGAAGCCGCGGTAGACGGCCGTCGAGTCGCAGCTGACGATCTCGCCGCCGAAGCGGTGGGCAATCGCGAGGCCGAGCGCCGACTTCCCCGTGGCCGTCGGGCCGAGGACGGCCACGAAGCGCGGCGTCACCACGTCAGGCGGCACGCGAGCTGCCCGAAGGCCACGACCGCCAGCGCCGTCACGACCACCACCAGGCCGGTCTGCTGCGCCCGCGAGGTCATTGCTGCGGCGCCGGCGACTCGTTGAAGAAGAACGTCACCGTGAAGAACGCCCGGTCATCCGGATACTCGGGCGGCAGCGGCGTCGTGGGATTGGACATCATCAGCGCGTTCACCGCCGAGCGGTTGAAGGAGTCGATGTCCGACGGGCGCACCACGTTCAGATCGCTGATCGAGCCGTCCTTGTGGACGTTGAACTGGATGATCACGCGGCCGCGCATGGCCAGCGCCGAATTGGGCACGATCCAGTTGCGCTTGACCTGGGCGATGAAGCGGCGGATCCACGGCCCGAACTCGACGCCCTTGGTATCGAACTGGATGGCGGGGCCGAACTCGTTCACGCCGCCGTTCGGATTGTTGTAGGCCTCCTGCTGCACGTACTTCTGCAGGTCGCGCAGGGCTTCTCCCAACCGGCCGCCGGGGGTCTGCGCGGCGGGCGCGGGCGTCACCTCGGCGCGTCGCGGCGCGGGCGGCGCGGTCTCGGCCTCGGGCAGCGGTGCGACGTTCTCCGCCGTGCGCGCCGGTGCTGGCGGGGATGGCTCAGGGGCCGGGCCGCGGTCGCGCGGCCGTTCTTCGGGCGCGGCCTCGACCCGTTCGGTCGAGTTGCCGCGGGAGAACGGCAGGGCGTTCTCCGGCCGTTCGACGATCTCGGGGGCGGCGGCCTGGCGATCCATGTCCGAGGCGTCCGCCCTCGGCGGCGGCGTCGGCGCCGGCACGTCGCGCAGCGGTTCGACGATGACGAAGCGCGGCGCATCGCTCGGCTGCCGCGGAGGCGGCTGCTCGCGGACCTCTTCCGGGTCCCGCTCGAAGATGGTCAACGGCGGCGCAAAGAGCATCGCCAGCACGATGGCCACGTGAACCACGACCGAAAGCACGACTCCTTCCCGCTTGGAAATCGCACTGCCGACCGCTTCGACGTGCTCGTAACGATCGTCGAAGTCGAAGTACATGAAGCAGTTGTCTCGATTATACCCGTCGGGCCCGCAGGGCGGCGCCCGGACGGACAGCCGGCTCAGCGCCGCCGGGCGGTGTAGAGATAGACGACGCCGAGCGTCAATGGTCTGGAGTGCGCCTCGGCGAAGCCGGCGTCGGTCAGCAGCTGTGCGAACTCCGCGCCCCAGGGAAAGGCGCCGACCGACTCCGGCAGGTAGGAATAGGCGCCGCCGTGCCTGGAGACCAGGCGCCCGATGCGCGGCAGCACGCCGAGGAAATACCAGCGGTACAACTGACGCAGCCCGGGCGCCTGCGGCAGGCCGAACTCGAGAATCGCCAGGCGGCCGCCAGGCTTGAGCACCCGGTGCAGTTCGCCGAGCGCGGCGGCCGTGCCCTGCACGTTGCGGATGCCGAAGGCCACGGTCACGCAGTCCACCGCGCCGCTCGCCACCGGCAGTGACATCGCGTCGCCGCGCACCAGCTGCACGTGGTCCGGCAGGCCCGCCGCGCGGATCTTCTCGAGCCCGCGCGCGAGCATCGCCCCGGCGAAGTCCACGCCGACCACCCGCGGCCGCACCGGGGTGGCCAGCGCCGCCCCGATCGAGACGTCCGCGGTGCCCGCGCATACGTCGAGCACGCGCTCGCTGCCGGTCAGCCGCAACGACGCGATCGCCTGGCGCCGCCATCGCCGGTCGAGTCCCGCCGACAGCACCGTGTTCAACAGGTCGTACTTGCCGGCAATGGCGTCGAACATCCCGGCGATCCGCGAGGGCGCCTTGTCGAGCGGCAGGGGCGCGGCCCCGCGGGCATCCCGATCAGCGGACATAGAGAGCCACGGCGGTCGTCGTCATGTAGAGAATTCCCACGTATCCGTTCAGGTTGAAGGCTTCGCCGGCGCGCGACAGGTCGTCAGGCGTCACGATGGACTGTTCGTAGGCGAGCAGCACGCCCACCACCGCCACCCCGCCGAGGTAGACCGCCCCGAGCGGCACCACCAGAGGGAGGAGCGCCATCACGACGACGGTCCCCACATGGAGCAGGCGCGACAGACGCAGCGCACCAGCGATGCCGAACTTCACCGGAATCGACCGCAGACCGCTGGCGCGATCGAACGCCACGTCCTGGCAGGCATAGATGATGTCGAAGCCGGCGACCCACAGACCGATCGCCAGGCCGAGCAGGACCGGCGCCCAGGCCAGCCCGCCGCCGGCGGCCAGCCACCCACCCACCGGCGCCACCGCCATCGCCAGACCCAGGAACGCCTGCGTGTAGTAGGTGAAGCGCTTGGCCAGCGAGTACCAGCCGACGATGACGAGCGCCAGTGGCGACAGCCAGCCGCACAGCGCGCTGATCTGGAAGGCGGACGCGATGAAGGCCAGCGCCGCGGCGCCGACGAACACCCACGCCTGCCGCGTGCTCAGCGCGCCGCGCGGCAGCTCGCGGCCGGCCGTGCGCGGATTGCCGGCGTCGAAGCGCGCGTCGACGATGCGGTTGAAGCCCATGGCGGCACTGCGTGCCGCCACCATGCAGACCGCAATCCAGGCGAACTGGCGCCACGACGGCACCGCCTGACTCGAGGCCAGCAGCGCACCGGTGAAGGCGAATGGCAGCGCGAACACCGTGTGGCTGACGCGCACGAACGACAGATAGGTCGCCAGGGAAGCCATCAGCGGGCGCCTTCATGGTAACTGGCGGTGTCGACGACGCGGACGGCGGACGGCGCGATGCCCGAGAGCAGCGCCTCTTCCGGATCCGCCGCACCGGCCGGAATGTCGACGGCAATCAGGGCCGCGCGGGCGCCCGGCGCGATGACGCCGAGGTCGCCGCCGAAGCCCAGGGCTTCGGCGCCACCGCGTGTGGCCGCCGCCAGCAGACGGCGGGCCGGCGCCTCCGGTGCCAGCTGGCGCATGGCGGCCAGTTCCGCGAACAGGTTCAGGTCCGGCACGCTGGCCAGGCTGTCGGTGCCGACGGCCAGGCGGACACCCGCGTCCAGGAACCGCGCGAGCGGCGGCGGGCCCACGCCCACCCAGACGTTGCTGCGCGGGCAGGTCACGAGCGTGGCGCCACTTGCGGCGACGCGCGCCAGCTCGCCATCGCTGAGCTGCACGCCGTGGACGACGAGCGTGCCGGCGGCGATGACGCCGAGGTCGCACAGATAGTCCGCGGGGCCGCGCCCCGGGGCCTGCCAGTCGTCGCGCCACACGCCGAGCTCGATGAGCCGCTGCCGCCACGGGCCGTCGCCCGTGCGCAGCAGCTCGACCTCCGCCGGCGACTCGCCGACGTGCACGCTGGTCAGCGGCCGGTCGGACGCCCGGACCGCATCCCGAATGGCCACGAACAGGCTTTCGGAAACGGAGAACGGAGCGTGCGGCGCCGGCACCACCCGCACGCCGGCAGACGTCAGTGCGGCATGACGGCCGACCGCCGCCGCGACCATGGACGCGCCGTCACGCACGCCGAACCCCATCAGCTCGTGGAAGACCACCGCGGGCATGCCAGCCGCTGCCAGGGCGCCGGGCGTGACGAGCGCGTTGGCGACATCGCCGACCGCCACCGTGCCGCTGGCGCGCATCTCCGCGATCGCCGCTTCGACCGCTGCCATCACACGCCGATCGTCGGCCTGTTCGACGGCGACGCGGGCGGCCATCAGCTGGCCGACCCAGGACAGGAAGTCAGCCGTCGGCGGCACCAGACCGCGCAGCCACGACAGCTCCAGATGGGCGTGCGCGTTGACCAGTCCGGGCAGCACGGTGGCCGCACCGAGGTCGAGCGTCCGCGAGGCCGCCGGGGCATCGCGTCCCCCGCCGACGGCGGCCACCCGGCCGTCGACCACGTGCACCCACCCGTTGCGATGCGGTGGCGTCACGATCGGACAGACCCACGCCGCCCGCAACAACACGCCGGCGGCGCCGGCGGCCACGGCGGGTGTCACGCCCGTGGCGAGGGCGGCGCCTGCCCGCGTTGACGCTTCCCGACGGCGCTCTTCGCTTCGTAGTTGACGAGTTCGTCCGGCACCGACTGGTCGCCGTCGCCGCGCGCCGTGGCCAGCGCCATCACGCGCGGCACCTCGCGCTGGCGGAACACCGGCGTGCCCAGGTGCTCGTAGTGCATCGTGCGGCGCGAGGCCGTGAAGCCGGCATTCTCGATGTTGCGCACGACCTCGTACTCGTCCATGCAGAACTCGGCGCCGGCCGCCCGCACCACGTTCTCCTCGATCATCACGCTGCCCATGTCGTTGGCGCCGAAGGCCAGGCTGAGCTGTCCGACCTTGCCACCCTGGGTCACCCACGAGGCCTGGAGGTTGTCGAAGTTGTCGAGCACGAGACGGGCGACGGCGAGCGTGCGCAGGTAGTCGACGCCGGTCGCCTCTTCCCCGCCCCGTTCGGTGTGCTCCGGCTGGTAGCTCCAGGTGATGAAGGCCGTGAAGCCGCCGGTCTCGTCCTGCAACGCGCGCAGCCGCAGCATGTGCTCCAGACGCTCCTCGTCGGTCTCGACGGTGCCGTACATCATGGTGGCGGTCGTGCGCAGGCCCGCCCGGTGGACGTCGCGCATCACGCCGAGCCACTCGTCGGCCGAGGCCTTCGAGTAGCAGTTGAGCAGCTTGCGCACCCGGTCGACGAGAATCTCGGCCCCACCGCCAGGCACGCTGTCGAGGCCCACGGTGACGAGCCGGTCGATCACCGCCGGCACGGTCAGCTTCGAGGTCCTGGCGATGTGCAGAATCTCGGGCGGCGACAGCGCGTGCAGCTTGAAGGCCGGATACTTCGTCTTGATGCTGCGGAAGAGATCCTCGTACCAGGCCAGCGGCAGGTCGGGGTTGTGACCGCCCTGCAGCAGCAGCTGATTGCCGCCAATCGCCAGGGTCTCGTCGATCTTGCGGTGGATCTCGTCGAAGCCGAGCACGTAGCCCTCGGCGTGGCCGACGGTGCGATAGAACGCGCAGAAGTTGCAGCGCGCCACGCAGACGTTCGTGTAGTTCACGTTGCGGTCGATGATGTAGGTGACGACGCCGTGGGGATGCTTGCGGCGGCGCACCGCGTCGGCCATGCGGCCGAGCCACATCGTCGGGGCCTCGCGATAGAGCCACAGCGCTTCGGCGGCCGAGAGCCGCCCGCCATCGAGGATGCGGGCACCGAGGACGTCAAGACTGAAAGTCATCAGTAGAATCGCAGCGGCAGCGCGCGCGGGGTGAGGTGCACCTCGGCGGCCAGCGCGTGAAATCGCTCGAGCCCGGCCTGTTCCCGCTGCCCGAAACCGTAACGAAGATTATGACGTAGATACGACGCCAGCGTCCCGGCGCGCGCCAGGTCGCCGCCGGCCGCGTCGGTGGCGAGCCGATCCAGGCGCTGCAGGCCGAGGTCGCGCGCGGCGCTCAGCGCGGCGAGGTGGTCGGGGCCGAGCGCCCCGGGACGGCCGGCCCACGCCGCGTAGACGAACGGCAGCCCCGTGAGTTCCTGCCACGCCGCGCCGAGGTCGACCTTCTCGACGCCCGCCGGCACCGGATCGATGGCCAGCGCGGGATCGCCGATGATGAGGGCCGCATCGGCGTCGGCCAGCATGGCCGGCAGCGACGGCGCCAGCGGCACGAACTCCGGGTCAATCGCCCACCGCTTCGCGCACAGGATGCGGGCCAGCGCCGCCGACGTCCGCGAGCTGGTGTCGAGCGCCAGCCGGCGAACGCGGCTCATCGGCACGGACGTGAAGATCGCCACCGACAGGATGTGACCGTCCGAGCCGATCGCGACGTCCGGCACCAGCCGGTAGTCGCCGCGCAGGTACTCGAACGACGGAATCAGCCCCAGGTCGACCTCCCCGGCGTGCAACCGCTCGGCGCACGCGGCCGGCAGATCGAACTGGAGGTCGAAGAGCGCACGCGCCTCCGACAACCCGGCCACGAGCGGCCTGGCGTTCAGGAAGGACACGGCGCTGACTCGAACCGGTGCGCTCATGCCACCGGCGACGCGAACCGGCCATCGCGCTCGACGGAGGTCAGCCCGGCGGCGGCGACGTTGCGGCGGATCTCTTCGAGCGGCGCCCGGCGCACGCCACGCGACGTGTCGTCGTCAGCCAGCACCGCGTCGAGGTCGTCGGCCCCGACGGTGAGGGCCACCTGGGCCAGCTTGGGGCCGTGGCGCAGCCAGTCGACCTGGACCCGTGGCACCGTCTCGAGCGCGAGCCGCGCCAGCGCCACCTGCCGGACGTCGTCGAAACCGGTCGTCGGCGTGGTGAGGTCGGCCTGCTGCGGCAGCGGTGCCACCGCCTCGAAGCCGCCCACCGCGTCCTGCAGCGCGCGCACCTCGAGCAGCCAGCCGGCGCGATCGTCCGGCCCGCTCACGGCACCGACGACACGCACGCCGAGGCCAGCGGCGCGCGCGGCACGCACGGCCTCGCCGGCCCCCGGGCCAGGCTCCACCAGCGCGACGTCATCGAGCCCGGCCGCCTTCAGCGCGGAGAACACACCGGCATCGTCGAGCTGCACGAGGTCAGCCAGCACGAAGCCGCGCACCACGAGCCCGCCGGCAATCGCCCGCGCCCGCCGCACCAGGTCCACCGCGGCCGCTGTCGAGGCGGGCCGTCCCGACAGGCGCACCTCGCGCGCGGTCGGCGGCGCGGCCGTCCAGGCGTCGGCCGCGGTCGTGTCAAGGTGGTGGACGCGCACGAAGGTGGTCGCCGCGCCGTGGTGTCGCCGCCTGGCCTCATCCGCGAGCGCCCCGAGGCTCAGGATGTCGGTGACGGCCGACAGCTCCCGCACCTCGCCGGCGTCGAGCCGCCGTCCGGCCCGAGCCGCGTCCACCACCGACGGACGAATCGTCGTCCCCTGCTCAGTCGACATGTTCCATACGCTCCACGATCTCGGCCGCCAGGGCCAGGGCCGCGCGGCCCTGGTCACCGGTCACGGCCGGCGCGCGCCGGTCGCGCACGGCGGCCACGAAGTCCTCCAGCTCGCGCTTGAGGGGCTCCTCCCGCGCCACGTCGAGCTTGCCGCCGGTGATGGCGGGCGTCCCGGCGGGGCCCGGGCCGAGCGTCCAGTGCTCGACCTCCTGCGCCGCGTAGTCGATCGAGAGGTAGCTCTGCGGCTGGAAGAAGCGGATCTTGCGAATGCGGTCGCGGCTGATGCGGCTGGCGGTCAGGTTGGCGATGCAGCCGCCGGCAAAACGCAGGCGCACGTTGGCGATGTCGATACGCGGCGTCAGCACGGGGACCCCGACGGCTTCCACGCTGACGACCGGCTCGCCGACGATCGAGAGCAGGAGGTCGAGATCGTGGATCATCAGGTCGAAGACGACGTCGATGTCGAGGCTGCGCTCTGGAAACGTGCCGAGCCGATGCGCTTCGATGAAGCGCGGATGGGTGAGATGGGCGCGTGCGGCCGTGACCGCGGGATTGAAGCGCTCGGTGTGACCCACCGCGAGCAGCACCTGCCGCCCGGCAGCCGCCGCGATGAGCGCGTCGGCCTCGGCCACCGAGCGCGCCAGCGGCTTCTCGACCAGGACGTGCACGCCGCGCGCGATCAGGCCGAGTGCCACGGCGCTATGGGCTTCGGTCGGGACCGCGATGGTGACGGCGTCGAGCCCCTCGGGCAGCGCCTCCCAGCCAGCCACGGCCGTCGTGCCATGGGCGGCGGCGATGCCGGCGGCACGCTCCGCGTCGATGTCGGCCACGGCGACCAGCGCCACATCGGGCATCGCGGCCAGCAGCCGCGCATGGTGGCGGCCGAGATGCCCCACGCCGACCACCGCCACCCTCAGCCCCGCCATCACGCGCCCTCCACGGCGGCCGCGGGCCGCCCGACGATGACGATGCCGGCCGCGTCGGCGGCCGCGACCATCGCCGCCTTGTCGAACATCAAGGTCTTGCCGGCGTCGAGGGACAGGAGGCTGGCCCCGGCCCGCGCCATGGCCTCGATGGTGGGCAGGCCGACCACCGGCACGTCGAAGCGCATGTCCTGGCGCGGCTTGGCCACCTTGACGATCAGCACGCCCGGACCGGCCAGTTCGGCGGCGCGGGCAATCACCGCGTCCGTGCCCTCCATCGCCTCGACCGCCACCACCGCGCTGTGCTTGACCGCCACCGTCTGGCCGATGTCCAGGCCGGCGATGGTGTCGGCCATGCGGTAGCCGAAGGCGAGCGAGGCCGCTTCGGCGTCGCTCGGCGCCCGAGCCGTCATCACGCCGGCCTCGGCGAGCAGCGGCTGGATGAGCGCCGTCGAGTCGATGAGCTCGATGCCGCGCTCGCGCATCACGTCGGCCACCGCGCCGATCAGGGCATCGGTGTTGCGCGACGTCAGCTTGCCGAGCAGGCTCATGAACGTCAGGTCGGGCATCACGCCGAAGATCTTGGTGTGCTTGACCTGCCCCGCCATCACGGCGTGGGTGATGCCGGCGTCCTGCAGGATCTGAAGGCAACGGCCGAGGTGCCCGAGCGCCACGCGGTGCACCGGCACCGGCGTGGGGCGGGCGGCCGCCGCTTCGAGGTCGGCATCGGCCTCTTCCTTCACCGCGATGACGGTGACGTCGTGGCCGAGGCTGCGCGCGGCCTCCAGCACCAGGAACGGGAAGCGGCCATTGCCCGCAAGCAGCCCGAGCTTCACGGTGCGGCTAGTCCTCGCCGTCGTCGGCGCGCTTGTTGGGCCGCCGGAGCGTCACGCCCCGGCTCGACGAGCGGATGAAGTCCACGAGATAGGCGACATCCGGACACGCCAACCCCGGCTCGGCGTCGATCGTCTGGAGCGCCCGTGACGGCGTCAGGCGCGAGGTCAGCAGGTAGCGGTAGGCGCGCTTCAGCTTGCTCACGACGTCCGGGCTGAACCCGCGCCGGACCAGGCCGATCGTGTTCAGGCCGTACACGTCGAGCTCGATTGCCAACGGTCTTGGCAAACGGCAGCGCATCGAGCGTCACCACCGAGTAGCCGCCGATGAACGCATAGCGGCCGACGCGGCAGAACTGGTGCACGCCGGAGTAGGCGCTGATCTGCGCGAAGTCCTCGACGACGACGTGGCCGCCGAGTGTGGCGCCCGGTCCGAAGATGGTGTCGCTGCCGACGCGGCAGTCGTGCGCGACGTGCGCATACGCCATGAAGAGATTGCGGTCGCCGATGCGCGTCTCGCTGCCGCCGCCGACCGTGCCGCGGTGAATCGTCACCGACTCGCGGAACACGTTGGAGTGCCCGACGACGAGCCGCGTGCGCTCGCCGCGGTACTTCAGGTCCTGTGGCGGCAGTCCGATCGACGCAAACGGGAAGATCCGCGTATGGTCGCCGATCGTGGTGTCGCCCTCGACGACGGCCGATGCCCCGACCGACACGTCACGGCCGATGACGACGTACGGGCCGATGACCGCGCCGGGACCGATCACGGAGCCGTCGCCGATGACCGCTGCCGGATCGACGATGGCGGTGGGATGGATACGGGGCGCGCCCGCGGTCACGAGCAGCACGAGTCGCGCTTCGATGACCACGGCGCCGTCGACCCGCGCGGTTGCCTGCACGCGGGCGAGCGGCCCGCGCCGCGCGACGAGCTGCACGTCGATGTCCAGCCGGTCGCCAGGCACGACGTGGCGCCGGAACTTGGCGTCGTCGACACCGCGCAGGCGCACGGTGGCGCCGTCGGCCGCGTCGGTCGAGCCGAGCAGCATCAGCGTCGAGGCCTGGGTCAGCGCCTCGATCATCAGCACGCCCGGCATCAGCGGGGCGCCGGGAAAGTGCCCCTGGAAATACTCCTCGCTGGCACTGACGGCCTTGGCGCCGGTGAGGTGCCCGGCGTCAGGACCCGGGCACGCCACATCGACGAGCGACACGGGGCACCGCAGCGACTGGCGTTCGAGGAGGGTGGGAATGTGCACGGGAACGAAGGGGGCGCAGCCCTGGTGGGCTGCGCCTGACTGGGTCGGGACTACTGTCCCTGCGGCTTGGCGGCGGGGGGCGCCGGCTTGGCCTGATCGAATTTCTTCACGACATCGGCCGTGATGTCGAGCGAAGCATCGGCCCACACGAGGCCGGAATCAGGGCCGTTGAAGATGTAGTGCAGGCCCTTTTCCTTGCCCACCGCTTCGATGATCGGCGCGACACGCCGCTGGAACTCGTCCTGCAACTGCTGCTGCAGCTCCTGGACTTCGGCCTGGGCGTCCTGGGTGGCGCGCTGCAGGTCGACCTGGGCGCGCTCCACCTGCTTGGTGAGATCGACGCGGGCGGCTTCGCTCATCACGGCGCCGCTCTTGTCGAGCTTCTCCTGCAGGCCCTGCGCGGTCTTCTGGCGCTCGTTGAGCTCGGCCACCTTCTTCTGCTGGAGCGCCTGGACGCGAGTACTGGCCTCGCGGCCCTCGGCCGACTCTGCGACCACCCGCTGGAGCACCACGAAGGCGATCTTGGCACCCTCGGGGAAAGGCAGCACCGGCTGTTCAGCCGGCGCGGGGGCGGGCGCCTGAGCGGCGGGCGCCGCGGGCTTCGCGGTCTGCGAGGCCTCGGCGAAGGGAGCGCTACCGGTCACGAGCACGAGGCCAAGGGCCACCACCATACGTCTCATTGCTGACATCCTTTTCGGCAATACCGACAACCTTCGCATTTTACTCTACTATGCCGCGCCGGGTAAGATCGGCGGGTCGCCCCGTTCTTGAGGACCGAAATGCGCCGAGTCACGCTCGCCTGCTCGCTATTGCTTCCGTTCGCCTTCTCGGGTTGCGGGGGCGATATCCAATCGCTGCTCGCTCCCACTCCGGATCCGGTCTACGTGACCGAGTCGTTCACCGGCACCCTGACGCCCAACGGCGCCACCTCACACCCGTTCCTCGTGACTTCGGCCGGCGGCGGCGACGTCACGGCGGTGATCCGGGCGGTGACCCCCGACGACGCGTCGGTGGTCGGCTTCAGCCTCGGCACGTGGAACGGCACGGCCTGCCAGGCCATCCTCTCGAACGACCGGGCCACCGTGTCCGCCTCGCTGATTGGACGCGCCACCTCGACCGGCGGTCTGTGCGTGCGCATCTATGACGTCGGGGCGCTGTCGAGCCCGCAGGACTATCAGCTCGAAGTCAACCATCCCTGACCCGGCCCGCCTCGCGCGGCGGCTGGAACTCAGAAGGTGGACCCCACCGCGAATCGGAACGTGAACCGCTTGGCCGGCAGCAGGCTGTTCGTGAGCACGCCGCCGCGCTGCGGGTTGTAGGCGAAGATCAGCCGGAACGGCACGTTCAGCACCGGCATGAAGAATCGGATCTCGGCGCCGGTCGACGTCTTGAACGCGCTCTGCCGCCCGATGCTGCGCGTGGTCGCGCCCGCCGCGTTCGGATCGATCAGGCCGCCAAACACGGTCGGGTCGTAGAGCAGCGGCAGCGCCGGCGGCACGACTTCGAGAATATCTTCCTTCATCCCGAACTTGTCGCCGATGTCGCGCACCTGGCCGGCGTCGTAGAACAGCACCAGCCGCACCGGCCCCGCGACCTGGATCAGGTACTCCGCGTTGAACAGCACGCTCTTGTTGCCGCCGAGCACGATGCCGGAGTTGATGTCACGCGGGCCGACACTGCGGATGTCGTAGCCACGGATGCTGTATTCGCCGCCCTGAATCAGCTTCTCGAAGATGGGTAGCTGCTTGGTGCTGCCGTAGGGCCGGATGTACTGGAACTGGGCGCGCGAGCCGACCGACATCCGCGGCGTCAGGCGCCAGAAGCCGACGCCTTCGAGGGTCGGCTTCACGAAAAAGGTGTCGCCGCCAGGACCGGCGTAGTCGAAGGAGGCCGTGAGCCGCCGGCCGGTGCTCGGGAAGATCGGATTGTCGACGGTGTTGAACGAGAAACTCGGCACGATCTTGCTGATCGTGCGGGTGCCCCCCTGGCCGATGAGCAGCGAGTCGGCGAGGAACGGGTTGCGCGCCAGCAGCACCGGGTTCGTGTAGGCGGTGTTGAGGTCGAGGACCTTGACCTGCTCGTAGCTGTAGTTCACGAAGACGCGGGAGAAGTCAGCCACCGGGAACCCCATCGTCAGGTTGCCGCCGACCGAGGCCTGCGTGAACTGCCCGATGTAGTTGAGCGACCGCTTGTAGACGTCGACGCCGCCGGTGATGTTCCGGTCGAACAGGAACGGCTCGGTGAACGCCACCTGGTAGTTCTGCGCCCGCAATCCGCCCTGCAGCGAGACGGTGAGACTCTCGCCGCGGCCGAGGAAATTGGCGGTCTGGAAGGACAGCTGTCCGAAGAAGCCCTCGAACTGCGAGACACCGGCGCCGAAGGTCAGCTGGTTGCGATTCTGTTCTTCGAGCCGCAGCGTGACGTCGACCTTGTTCTTCTCGTCCGGCGTCTTCTTGACGTCGATGGCCGGACTGCCTTCTTCGAGCTGCTTGAAATAGCCGACCTGGTTCAGGCGCCGCACCGAGTACTTGAGGGCCTCGGTATTGAAGACGCCGCCCTCGATGAGCCGCATCTCGCGCCGCACCACGGTGTCGCGCGTCGTCGTGTTGCCGGTGAACGTGATGCGGTTGACGAAGTACTGCTCGCCTTCCTGCAGCTGCATCGTGACGTCGACGGTCGGCTCGGCGGGCCCGGCGATCGGCCCGGTGGCGGCCGGCTTGGGCTTCAGGTCGGGATAGCCCGTGAACTCGAAGTAGCCCACTCCGCCGTAAATCTCCTGGACCTTGCGCAGACCGTCGCGAATCCGCTTTTCGCTATACCAGGCGCCAGGTTCCAGCTTGAAGAGCGGGCGCAGGCCTTCGGACTTGACGATGGTGTTGCCGGCGAAGGTGAACTCGCCCACCTTGTAGCGCGGGCCTTCGGTGACGGGAATCTTCACCTGAATCCAGCGCGTCTTGCCGTCAGTGCTGTCCTCGAGCGTGTTCAGCTCGGGCGCGCCGACGCGCGCCTCGATGTAGCCCTTGTTGCGGTAATGGGCCACCACCATGTCGGCGTCTTCTTCGAACTTGGCTTCCTTGTAGGTGCCGCCGCCAGTGAGCCACGAGAAGGCACCGTGCTGCTTGGTCTCCTTCATCTTGCGGCGCAGAGTGCCGTCGCCGAGGGCTTCGTTACCCTCGAACGCCACTTCGCGGATGCGGACCTTCGGCCCTTCCTGCACGTCGAACAGCACCTTGACGAGCTTGGGGCCACCCGGCAGCGGCTCGACCGTCGAGGTGATCTCGGCGAACTGGTAGCCCTTCTCGCTCATCAGGTCCTGGATGATGCCCTTGACGCGGCGCATGGCGCCCTCGTCCAGGAACGAGTCGAGGCGCAGGGCGATGCCCAGTTCCTTCATCTTCTCGTCGACCTTCGTGCGCTCGACCTTGCTCGACCCGGTGTAGTCGACGATCTTGACGCGCGGCCGCTCTTCCATGTTGAAGACGACCCGCTTGCCGATGACGCCGTTCTCGTAGGGCTCGTCGAGCACCTCGATCCACAGGTTGTCCAGGAAGTTGGTGCCCCACAGCCGGCGGAAGTCATCGCGCAGCCGGGCCTCGGCCGCTTCGTCGTAGGGCACCCAGACGCCGTCCGAACTGCGGCTCGGCTGGGTCTGGATGTAATACAGGTAGGTCTGGGGATCGATCAGCGATTCATCGACCGGATGGAATCGCAACTGGATGAAGCGGATGACCGGGGCCGACCCGGGCGCTGGCATACGGACCGCCGCCTGGGCGGCCGGCGCGGCGGGGGCCGCCTGCCGGGCTTCGACCACGCCCGCCGACGCCATCACACAGAATCCGAGAAGAGTAAGCAGCCTGCGCATCGTGTTCACACGGATCGACCGGGCGCCCCCGGAGCGCCTCCGGGGTAGGCCGGCGGGTCGCCGGTCGCCGGATCCGTCGATCCTACCGGATTCAGACGTCGCTGGAAAGCGGCTGGCCGGCCCCGACCGGTTCGGCGGGCTCCGGCACCGGGCGGTAGGCCAGACCGCCCCCGTCGACATAGACCTCGATCTCGCCGTTGTTCAGCCGGCCCCGGATGAGTTCCTCGGCCAGCGGATCCTCGACGTAGCGCTGGATGGCCCGGCGCAGCGGCCGGGCGCCGTAGGAGCGGTCCTTGCACGTGACCTCGATCATCCAGTCCAGGGCCTCCGGCGTGAGACGCACCTGCATCCGGCGATCGGCCAGGTTGGCGTTCACCTGCTCGATCAGCAGCACCAGGATGCGCCGCAGATCGTCGTCGGTCAGCGCATCGAAGACGATCAGCTCGTCGACGCGGTTGATGAACTCCGGATTGAACGTCCGCTTGACCTCGCCGAGCACCATGTCGGTGATGCTCTTGGCGGAGTCGCCGGTCTCGGACTGGAACCCCAGCGTGGCGCGCTTCTGGATGAAACGCGCGCCGATGTTCGAGGTCATGATGAGAATCGCGTTCTTGAAGTTCACGCGGTTCCCCAGCCCGTCGGTCAGGTGTCCGTCCTCGAAGACCTGCAGCAGGATGTTGAAGATGTCGGGGTGGGCTTTCTCGATCTCGTCGAGCAGCACGACCGAGTAGGGATTACGCTTCACGCGCTCGGTCAGCTGGCCGCCCTCTTCGTGGCCGACGTAGCCGGGAGGCGATCCAATCAGCTTCGAGACCGAGTGCTTCTCCATGTACTCGGACATGTCGAAGCGGATGAGCGCATGCTCGCTGCCGAACAGCAGGTGCGCCAGCGCCCGCGCCAGCTCGGTCTTGCCGACACCGGTCGGCCCGAGGAACATGAAGCTGCCGACCGGGCGGGCGGGGTTCTTGAGACCGGCCCGCGAGCGGCGGATGGCGCGCGACACGGCCGAGATCGCCGGTTCCTGGCTGATGACGCGGCGATGGAGTTCGTCCTCCATCCGCATCAGCTTGTCGCTCTCGTCCTGGTTGATCGACGACAACGGCACGCCGGTCCACTTCGACACGACTTCGTCGATCTCGTGGCGGCCGACGACCACCTTGCGCTGGTTGGGCCGCACGTCGAAGCGCTCCCGGATCAGGGCCAGGTTCTCGCGCGCCGAGGCCTCCTGATCGCGGAAGTACTGCGCGCGGTCGAAGTCCTTCTGCGAGGCCGCCTGCTCCATCTGCTCGACGGCGACCCGGATGCTCTTGTTGATCTCGCCGAATTCCTCGCTGAAGGACGCCTCACGCAGCTTGGCGCGGGCGCCGGCTTCGTCGAGCAGGTCGATCGCCTTGTCGGGCAGGAAACGGTCGGTCACGTAGCGGCTCGACTGGTAGACCGACGCCTCGATGGCGTCCTGCGAGTACTCGACGTGATGGAACTCCTCGTAGCGGTCCTTGACGCCCATCAGGATGCGGATGGTCTCCTGCTCGCCTGGCGGCTCGACCTTGATCGCCTGGAAGCGCCGCTCGAGCGAACGGTCCTTCTCGATGTACTTGCGGTACTCGGCCGGCGTGGTGGCGCCGATGCAGCGGATCTCGCCGCGGCTCAGCGCCGGCTTGAGGATGTTGGCGGCATCGAGGGAGCCTTCGGCCGACCCGGCGCCGACCAGCGTGTGCAGCTCGTCGATGAAGACGATGATGTTCGGGTTGTCGGTGAGCTCCTTCATGATGGCCTTGAGGCGCTCTTCGAACTGGCCCCGGTACTGGTACCGGCCACGATGAGGGAGATGTCGAGCGCCAGCAGGCGCTTGTCGGCCAGGAAGTGCGGCACGTCGCCGCAGACGATCTTCTGGGCCAGCCCCTCGACGATGGCGGTCTTGCCGACGCCCGGCTCGCCGATCAGCACGGCGTTGTTCTTGGTCCGGCGGCACAGCACCTGCTGCACGCGCTCGAGCTCGTAGTCGCGCCCGACCAGGGGATCGAGCTGGTTCTTGAGGGCGATGTCCGTCAGGTCGCGGCTGAACTCGGCCAGCAGCGGCGTCTCCTTGACCCTGGTGGAGGTCGTCTTCTCGTTGAGGAGCTGGACGATGTCCTCGCGGACGGCATGCAGGCGCATGCCCTTCTCCATCAGGATGCTGGCCGCCACCGACCGCTCCTCGCGGAGCAGGCCGAGCAGCAGGTGCTCGGTGCCGATGTAGTTGTGCAGGAGCCGGTCGGCTTCCTCGGCGGCGTACTGCAGGACGCGCTTGGTCTCGCCGCTGAAGGGGATCTCGACCGACGTCGAGACCTTCTCACGGAACACCGTGCGGCCCTCGATGTCTTTCCGGATGGTGTCCAGTGACAGGTGCGATCGCTGGAAGATCCGGCTGGTCAGGCCCTTGCCTTCGCGGATCAGTCCCAACAGCAGGTGCTCGGTCTCGATCGAGATGCTGCCGAGCTGACTTGCCTCATAGCGGGCGAAGAACAACACCCGCCGTGCTCTTTCGGTATACCGCTCGAACATCCGACCGCCTTCGCGTGGATAGAGTCCCGGCGCTTGTCGATGTTCATTATACGGGATTCCTCACGCGCGGCCCCGGTCGAACGGTCAGGTCCGGTTCCCTGCGCCGCCAGCCCGGCCCGGCGGCTACAATCGCCAGGGAGGTTTCCGCGTGTCGGACTCAGTCGGATTCATCGGACTCGGCGCCATGGGCAAGCCCATGGCCCTCAACCTGCGCAGGCACGATGTGCCCGTGGTGGTGCACAACCGCAGCCATGCGGCCGAGCGCGTGCTCGCCGAGGCCGGGGCCGGCATCGCCACGACTCCGGCGGCGGTGGCCGCGGCGTGCCAGGTCGTCATCACCATGCTGCCCGACTCGCCCGACGTCGCCGCGGTCCTCGAAGGCGACTCCGGTCTGCTCGCCGGCCTGCAACCGGGGGCCGTCATCGTCGATGCGAGCACCATCGCGCCGGCCGCTGCCGTGCGGTTCGCGGCGCAGGTCGCCGAGCGCGGCGGCAGCTACCTGGACGCGCCGGTGAGCGGCGGCGAGATCGGCGCCGTCGGCGGCACGCTCACCTTCATGGTGGGCGGCGACGCCGCGGCCCTCGCCCGCGTCACTCCCCTGCTGGCCAAGATGGGCCGCGAAGAGGCGATCGTCCACGTCGGTCCCTCCGGCGCCGGGCAGATCTGCAAGGCCTGCAATCAGCTGGTCATCGGCGGCACGATGGTGGCCGTGGCCGAAGCGCTCGCGCTTGCCGGCAAGGCGGGGGTGGACGGCGCCAAGGTGCGGCAGGCGCTGCTCGGCGGCTTCGCCGCGAGCCGCGTGCTCGAGGTGCACGGCGAGCGGATGCTGGCCGGCAACTACACGCCCGGCTTCAAGGCCCGCCTCTACAAGAAGGACCTCGGCATCGTCCACGACGCCCTGGCCGAGTACGGCGTGCCGGCGCCCTCCACGGCCCTGGTGCAGCAGCTCGTGCACGCCCAGATCGCGGCCGGCGGCGGCGACGACGACTACTCGGGCGTTGCGACCGTGCTGTTCCGCCTCGCCAGCCTGCTCTGAACCGTCCGCTCGTCCGATCCGGAGTGTCCATGTCCGCTTCTTCAGTCTCCACGCCCCGCGCGATTCTCGACCGTCTGGGTCTCGCCGACCTCAATCCCGGTGTGTCGGCAGGTGCCGCCGACTGGACGCTGGCCCCCGACGCCGAGGTGCTCACCTCCTACGACCCGAGCACCGGCGCGGCGATTGCCGGTGTGCAGCTGGCCACCCCAGCCGCCTACGACCGGATGGTCGAGGCCGCTGCCGGCCGCTTCCGGTCGTGGCGCGAGCGGCCGGCGCCCAAGCGCGGCGACCTCGTCCGTGACCTCGGCCAGGCGCTGCGCGCCGCCAAGGAACCGCTCGGCGACCTGGTCAGCCTCGAGATGGGCAAGATCCGCGCGGAAGGGCACGGCGAAGTGCAGGAGATGATCGACATCTGCGACTTCGCGACCGGCCTCTCGCGCCAGCTCTACGGCCTCACTATCGCTTCCGAGCGTCCCGGCCACCGGATGATGGAACAGTGGCATCCGCTCGGCCCGATCGGCCTCATCACGGCCTTCAACTTCCCGGTGGCGGTGTGGTCGTGGAACGCGGCGCTGGCGGCCGTCTGCGGCGACACCGTCGTGTGGAAGCCGGCCGAGCCGACGCCGCTGTGCGCGGTGGCCGTGCAGCGCATCGCCAACCAGGTGATGGCCGACCACGGCGTCGATGGCGTCTTCACGCTGGCGGTCGGCACCGGCGCGGTGATCGGCGAGCGCATGCTCAACGACCGCCGCCTGCCGCTCATCTCGTTCACCGGCTCGACCGCCGTCGGCCGTCGCGTGGGCCAGACGGTGGCTGGACGGTTCGGCCGGGCGCTGCTCGAACTCGGCGGCAACAACGCGATCATCGTGGCAGCTGACGCCAATCTCGACATGGCGGTGCGCGCCGTCCTGTTCGGCGCCGTCGGCACCGCCGGCCAGCGCTGCACCTCCACGCGCCGGCTCATCGTGCATACGGACGTGGTCGGCCCGCTGTGCGATCGACTGGTCAAGGCGTATGGCCAGGTGCGCATCGGCTCACCGCTCGATGCCGCCACCCTCATGGGTCCGCTCGTGAACGAGGCCGCCGTCGAGGGGATGCAGACGGCCCTGGCCGCGGCCACGGCGGCCGGGGGCACCGTGCTCACGGGCGGCGGCCGTCGTGCCGACCTGGGGCCACACTTCGTCGAGCCCGCCATCGTCCGCATGCCGGCGCAGGCCGACATCGTGCGGCACGAGACTTTCGCGCCGATTCTCTACGTGCTCGAGTACTCGACCATCGACCAGGCCTTCGCCCTCCACAACGACGTGCCGCAGGGCCTCTCGTCCGCCATCTTCACCGAGAGCGTCCGCACGGCCGAAGCGTTCCTGGCGGCGGGCGGCTCCGACTGCGGCATCGCCAACGTCAACATCGGCACCTCAGGCGCCGAGATCGGCGGCGCCTTCGGCGGCGAGAAGGAAACGGGCGGCGGCCGCGAGTCCGGGTCCGACGCGTGGAAGACCTACATGCGCCGGCAGACGAACACGGTGAACTGGAGTTCGTCGCTGCCGCTGGCCCAGGGCATCACCTTCGGCGACTGAGAGCGCGCGTGCCGCCGCCTAGGCGGCCGACAGCCGGCCGTGCTCGAGACGCAGCACGCGGTCGCACTGCTCGGCGAGCCGCGGGTTGTGCGTGGCCATCACGGCCGTCAGGCCGAACTCCTGGTGCATCTCGCGCAGCAGGGCGTGCAGCGCGTCGGCGGTGCGCTCGTCGAGATCGCCGGTCGGCTCGTCGGCGAGCAGCAACGCTGGCTGCCGCACGAGTGCCCGTGCCACCGCCACCCGCTGCTGCTCGCCGCCCGACAGCATGCCGGGGCGATGGGTGAGGCGCTCGCCGAGCCCGACGCGTTCCAGGAGGCGCTGTGCGACCGGCGCCGCCTCGGCGGCGCTGACGCGCGCGATCCGCAGCGGCATCTCGACGTTCTCGCGCGCGCTGAACTCGGGAAGCAGATGATGGAACTGGAACACGAAGCCGACGTGGCGGTTGCGGAACGCCACCAGCTCGGCGTCGTTGGCCGTCGACACGGTGAAGTCGCCGACCGAGACTTCGCCGGCGTCGGGCCGATCGAGACCGCCGAGGACGTGCAGCAGGGTGCTCTTGCCGACCCCGGACGCGCCCATGATGGCCACCATCTCGCCGCGCCCCACCTCGATGTCGAGGTCGTGCAGCACCTGCAGGCGCTGGCCGGCAGCGATGTAGGCCTTCCGCACGCCCGTCGCCCTGAGCAGCACCTCACTCATGGCGCAGGCCCTCGGCCGGATCGAGCCGCGCCGCCTGGCGCGACGGATAGATCGTGGCCACGAAACAGATGACGACCGCCGCCGCCACCACGAGCGCCACGTCCCGCGGCACGACCGTGAACGGCAGATAGGACAGCTGATAGACATCGGCCGGAATCTGGATGACTCGCAGCCGGTCGAGCACCGTGGCGACGCCGACGCCAGCCGCCGTCCCGACGCCGGTGCCGACGAGACCGATCACCAGGCCCTGCAGCATGAAGATGCGGCGGATGCTCGAGGCCGAAGCGCCCATCGTCTTCAGGATGGCGATGTCGCGGCTCTTCTCCATCACCAGCAGCACGAGCGAGGCGACGATGTTGAGGGCCGCCACCATCACGATCAGGCCGATGGCAATCGAGATGGCCACTTTCTCCAGCCACAGCGCGGAAAACAGCGAGCGATTGAGATCGGTCCAGTCCTGCGCCAGGTAGATGCCGCCATCGACCAGCGACAGGGCGTCGGCCACGTCCGGCGCCTCGTAGATGTCGCGCACGCGCAGCTCGATGTGGTCCGGCTCGACCTTTCCGGCCAGCCGCCCGGCGGTCTCGAGCGTCACGAACCCGTAGGCCTGGTCGAACTCGAACAACCCGAGGCGGAAGATGCCGACCACCGTGAGCCGCCGCTGTCGCGGCATCACGCCCATCGGCGAGAGCGTGCCAGTCGGCGTGAGCACGCTGACGGCGTCGCCGAGCTGCGCCCCCAGCTTCCCCGCCAGCTCGTGCCCGATCAGGATGCCCGGCAACCCCTCCTCACCGCCGTCACCGAGGTCGGCGAAGCGCCCGCTCGTCAACGACGAGGCCACTTCGGTGACCTGAGGTTCGAGGGCCGGATCGATGCCCTTGATGGTGATGAACGCCTGCTGATCGCCCTTGCTGACCAGCGCCTGGGCCATCAGCGCCGGCGCCGCGCCGACCACGTCGGGCACCGTCGAGAGCCGGGTCACTTCGGCCTGGTAGTCGGGGATGCCGCCCGGCTTCCAGACATAGACGTGCGCCGTCGACCCCAGCATCCGATCGCGGACGCCCTGCTGCAGTCCCGTCATCAGCGCGAGCGCGACGATGAGGGCCATCACCCCCACCGTGACGCCGAGCATCGAGACCAGCGAAATCACCGAGATGAACGCCTGCTTCCTCTTCGCGAAGAGATAGCGCAGCGCGACGAACAGCTCGTAGGGCACGGGAAGACTCAGTCGCGTGGGCGCATCTGCGGGAACAGAATGACGTCGCGGATCGACGGGCTGTTGGACAGGAGCATCACCAGGCGATCGATGCCGATGCCCTCGCCGCCGGTCGGCGGCAGGCCGTACTCGAGCGCCCGGACGTAATCCTCGTCCATGGCGTGCGCTTCGTCGTCGCCCTTGGCGCGATCGCCCAGCTGGGCCTCGAAGCGGCGGCGCTGCTCGGCCGGATCGTTGAGCTCACTGAAGGCGTTGGCCACTTCGAAGCCGCCGATGTAGAGCTCGAAGCGCTCCACCGTGTCCGGATCGTCGGCACGCTGCTTGGAGAGCGGCGATACCTCGGTGGGAAAGTCGTAGACGAACGTCGGCTGCACCAGCGACGCCTGCCACAGACGCTCGAAGATCTCGGTGGCGATCTTGCCGGCGCCGGCCCCGGGGGGCACCTCGAAGTGCAGAGCCCGGGCGATGGCGGTCGCCCCGTCGAGCGTACGCAGCTCGTCGGCAGTCACCGTGCGGCCGAGACGCCGCGTGGCTTCTTCGGCCGCCGCCTCGCGCAGCGACAGCCGGCGGAACGGCGCCGCGAACGAGATGGCCTCGTCGCCGAACTGGCAGGTGGTGCTGCCGGTCACGCGTTCGGCCACGGTCGAGAGCAGCTCCTCGGTGAACGCCATCAGCGTCTGGTAGTCCACGTAGGCCCAGTAGAACTCGAGCATCGTGAACTCGGGGTTGTGCTGCGTCGAGATGCCTTCGTTACGGAAGTTCCGATTGATCTCGAAGACCCGCTCGATGCCGCCGACGACCAGCCGCTTCAGGTACAGTTCCGGCGCAATCCGCAGGTAGAGCTTGAGGTCGAGCGCGTTGTGGTGCGTGACGAACGGCCGCGCCAGGGCGCCGCCCGCGATCGGCTGCATCATCGGCGTCTCGACTTCGAGGAAGCCGCGCGACGTGAGGACGTCGCGGATCACCGCCACCGTGCGGCTGCGCAGCTCGAACACACGGCGGACGTCGGGATTGACGATCAGGTCGAGATAGCGCTGCCGGTAGCGCGTCTCGATGTCCTGCAGGCCGTGCCACTTCTCGGGCAGCGGCAGGAAGCACTTGGCGAGAAACGTCAGCGAGGCCGCCCAGATCGACAGCTCGTTGGTCTTGGTGCGGAACAGGTGCCCCGCCACGCCGATGATGTCGCCGAAATCGAGCAGCTTGGCGAGCTGGAACTCGCGTTCGGTCAGGGCATCCTGACGCACGTAGACCTGCAGGTGGCAGCGGCCGTCCGACAGCACGAGAAAGCTGGCCTTGCCGAAGTTGCGGATGCTGATGACGCGTCCGGCGGCCACCGTGTCGACGCGCGAGGCCTCCAGTGTCTCGGCGGGCGTGGTCGTATGCGCGTCGACCAGCTGACCGACGGTATGCGTCGTCGCGAACTGATGGGGATAGGCCGGAAACCCGAGCGCCTCGATCGCCGCCAGGTTGGCCCGGCGCTGGTCGGACTGCGCGTCTGCGTTGGACATCGCTGTGAACTCACTCCCCTGCCGCACCCCGCCCGCTCCACGCGCGGGTCAGTCGATGATACGGCCTTCCTGCTTCAGCTGGCGATACACGGCGTCGAGCACGCCATTGATGAACCGCACCGCCGCGTCACCGCTGTAGGCACGGGCCAGCTCCAGGGCCTCACTCAGGACCACTCGCGGCGGCGTCGATGGTTCGCGCAGCCACTCCTGCACCGCCAGCCACAGGACCAGCCGATCGAGGACGGCCACCCGTTCGAGTCGCCAGTTGAGCAGGTGCGGCGCGAACAGCGCGTCGAGTTCGGCGCGCGCCTGCCACGCGCCAGCGGCCAGCCGGCTGGCGAACTCGCGGCCCGGTGCGTCGAGCGGCACCGCCTCCTGGTCGTCGAGCTTCTCGATGAGGTGCAGCGCGTCGGCGATCGGCACGCCGCCCACCTGCGCCTGATACAGCACACGCAACGCCACTTCGCGCGCCCGATGCCGTTCGTCCCAGCGGGCGCTTCCGGGCAGGGCGTCGCTCACGAGTGCGCCTCGAGCGCCGTCCGGAGCGTCGCCATCTCGACGGCCGCCAGCGCCGCCTCGTAGCCCTTGTTGGTCGGCCCGGGACCGGCGCGCTCGATGGCCTGCTCCACCGAGTCGGTGGTCAGGATTCCGAATGCCATCGGCACGCCGGAGTCGAGCGCCGCGTGGGTGACGCCGTGAGCGGCCGCCGAGCAGATGTAGTCGAAGTGCGGTGTGCCGCCGCGAATCACGCAGCCCAGGCAGATGACCGCCGACGGCTTGCGGCTGGTGGCGACGTGCCGGGCAGCCGCGGCCACCTCGAACGCACCAGGCACCCACACGACATCGATGGCGTCGGCCGCCACGTCGGCCGCCGCCAGCGCCTCGCGCGCCCCGGTCAGCAGGCGTGCGGTGACGAAGTCGTTGAAGCGGGCCACCACGATCGCGAAGCGGCACCCGGCCGCCGTCTGCCGGCCTTCGAAGGTGGGCACTGCTACCGGCCCTTCCACGCCGCCTGGCGCTTGGGCTTCGCGAGGAAGGCGTCGGTGCCCTCCTTCATGTCCTCGGTCGCCGCGCACAGGCCGAACAGCGTGGCCTCCAGGCGCTGCGCGTCGGCCAGCGGCATCTCGGCGCCGTGGTGGACCGCCTCGAGCATGTAGCGCATCGCCAGCGGCGCCTTGGCCGCCAGCGTCGCCGCCAGCGTCACCGCCGCGGCGCGCAGTTCGGCCGCCGGCACGACACGGTTGACGAGACCGATCTCGTAGGCGCGCTGGGCGCTGATCGGATCCCCGGTCAGCAGCATCTCGAGGGCGCGGCCGCGGCCGACCAGCCGCGGCAGCCGCTGCGTGCCGGCATAGCCCGGCGTGACGCCGAGGTTGATCTCGGGCTGGCCGAGCCTGGCCGAGTCGGCGGCGATGCGCAGCGTGCAGGCCATGGCCAGCTCGCAGCCGCCGCCGAGAGCGAAGCCGTTGATGGCGGCGATGACCGGCTTCCCGAGGGTCTCGATGAGATCGAAGACGCGCTGCCCGGTGGCGGCGTGTTCCTTGCCCTGGGCCGGCGTCAGGACGGCCAGCTCGGTGATGTCGGCGCCCGCCACGAACGCCTTGTCGCCGGCGCCGGTGATGACGATGGCCCCGACGCTCACGTCACTGCCGAGCGCCCGCATCACCTGCTGCAGCTCGTCGAACGTCTGCGCGTTCAGCGCATTCAGCTTGGCGGGCCGGTTGAGGGTGACGATCGCCACCGCCTCCTCGCGCTCGACCTGCAGGTTGTCGTAAGTCATCGGCTTCTCATCGCGGGGGTACCGCCTGGCGCGAACGAGCGATTATACCGGACGCTCCGAGCACGCCGACGGCGAGCGCGGCCCCGGCGGCGTCAGCCGCGAGGTCGGCCAACTCGACCGACCGGTGCGGCACGAACGACTGGTGGAACTCGTCGGTCGCGCCGTAAGCGGTGGCGATGGCCCAGGCGAGCAGCGCCGCGCGCCACGTCAGCCCCGCCAGCTGCCCACCGGCCGTGGCGCGCAGTGCGAGCGCGGCCAGTCCACCGTAGCAGACGAAATGCAGCAGCTTGTCGTCGACGCCGTCTGGCGACGGCGGCGATGACATCGAGGACACCCAGAAGATGAGGGCCATGTAGGCCGCCACCGGCGCCCACAGCGACAGTCGCGAGGCGCCCGGCGCCGTCGCCGCCGATATCCCGGTCATCGACCGACGGCCGCCGTCACAACGGCAGCGGGTACATCAGCCAGCCGAGCGCCAGACCGGCCGCCACGAACCCGCCGAAGATCCGCAGGCCGAGCCGTGCCTGCAGGCGAGGCTCGTCGTGCGCGATGGTGGCGAACACCAGCGCCACGAAGAACGCGAAGAGCACCAGGTTCAGCAGGTGGCTCGCCATCTCACTTCCGGCCCGAGGCGACGTCGAAGGCGTCGAGGGCGACCAGCATGTTGAGCAAGCCGCTGACGATGACGAACGTGTTGCCGTACTCGTAGGAGGCGGCGGTCACCAGACCCTGCCCGAAGCCCATCCAGCCGGCGACGAAGGCCGGAAGGCCGGCCCCGCGGGCGGCCACGGCGGCGAGTCCGGCCAGCGGCTGCGAGAAATCGAAGGGGAACATCCGGCCGTGCAGGGCCAGGCCCAGCATGAACATCGCCGGAATCGCCACCAGGAACACGACGCCTTTCTGTCGTTTGCCCAATAGCAGATGGCCCGCCCCAGGGAGGAGCCACGCAAGTGCTGCGGCGACCACTGGCGGGACGGATTGCGCACGTTCGGCCGCGGTCACGCCCACAGCCTCCTAGTGTAGTCCACCCACGCCGGAACCTCCCTGCGCGACTCCCCGTCAAACGCCATTAGCTTTCCAAACAGCGTTCAATCAAAACTGAGGGCCATGGGAATTCGCGAGCGACAGGACCGGGAACGCCACGCCGTCCGGGCGTCCATCCTCACGGCGGCCCGCGACCTGTTCGTGGCCGAGGGCTACGCGCACGTCTCGATTCGGAAGATCGCCGAGCGCATCGAGTACAGCCCGGCCGCCATCTACAGCTACTTCCCCGGCAAGGACGACATCTTCTTCGCCCTGGCCGAAGAGGGCTTCGCGCGCCTCGATGCCGCCATCAAGGACGTCGCCGGCGATGCCGACCCCATGCAGGACCTGCGCAACTGCTGGTGGGCTTTCTATCAGTTCTCGAAGGACCAGCGGGAGTTCTTCCACCTGATGTTCGTGGATCGGTCGGTGCCGGCCATCACCGCGCAGTGGCAGGGTTTCGGCGTGCTGCAGCAGATGCTCGAGCGCGTGGCCGCCCGCATCCAGCGCTCGATCGATGCCGGCCGGCTGCCGCGCGAGCTGGACCCGCAGGTCGCCCTGCACATCCTGTGGGCGGCGATGACCGGCCCGGCCGTCCTCGGCTGTACCTGCCGGCTCGCGCCGGGTGAGGACTGCGACGCCCTGGCCCGCGACGTCCTCGAGACCACCATTGCCGGACTCGCCGCCGGCACCACCCTGACCTTCGTGCCGTGCGATCCGGCACACCCCGCCGCTCCCTCGCCCGCTCACCCCACCGGAGTTCCGCCTCATGATGGTTAGTCGCTGGTCCCTGTTCGCCTGTTCCACCATCGGGCTCGCCTTCGTGGCCGCGTGCGGCGGCGGCACGGCGCCCCAGGCCGCCACTGCCGTGGCGACCCCGCCGGTCGATGTGGCCGCCGTCAAGGTCGAGACCGGCACTCTCGAGGCGGCGCTCGAGCTGTCGGGCAACCTGGCGCCGCGGGCGCGCGTCGGTGTCAAGCCGCGGGTGCCGGGCGCCATCGAGCGCATCCTGGTCGAGCTCGGCGCCGTCGTCCGCGAGGGACAGACCGTCGCCACCATCGACCGCCGCGAGATCGATGCTCAGGCCGACGCTGCCACCGCCAGCGTCGCCGTCGCCACCGCCGGGGTGGACGCCGCCGAGGCCGCGCTGGCCAATGCCTCCCTCGAGCTCGAGCGAGCCCGCAACCTGTTCGACAAGGGCGCCATCCCCCGTCAGCGCCTCGACGGCGCTGACACGGCGCACAAGTCCGCCGTGGCGCAGCGTCAGCTGGCGCGCGCCAGTCTCGCCCAGGCCGGCGCCGCCGAGCGCCGGACCCGCGAGATCCAGCGCGACACGACGCTCACCTCCCCAGTGGCGGGCCACGTGGTCGAGCGCAACTACGATCCCGGTGCGATGCCGGGCGATCTGCCGGTCGTCGTCATCGCCGACCTGCGGGTGCTGACGCTCGAAGCCGGCGTGTCGGAACTGGAGGCCGGCCGACTCACGGTGGGCATGCCAGCCGAGGTCATCGTGCAGGCGCGACCCGATCAGCCGTACAAGGGCGAGCTGGCCGCCATCGCCCCCGAAGTGAACGAGCGCAATCGGCATTTCCGTGTCGAGATCCGGGTCCCGAACCAGGATGCCGTGCTGTTGTCCGGCATGTATGCGACGGCGCGCATCGTCACCGAGCGGGCCTCCGGGGGCGTCATCGTCCCGCGCGAGGCCATCACCACCCGCGACGGCCGGCGCGTCGCTCTGGCCGTGCGCGGCGACATCGTCGAAGCGGTGGCCGTCACCGAAGGCCTGTCCGCCGGCGAGCGCGTCCAGATCCTGAGCGGCCTCAGCCCCGGCGACACCGTGATCGCCGACGCCCGCCGTCAGCTCGCGGACGGCACGCGCGTCCGCACCTCCTTCAACTAGCCACGCCCCAGGTTCCGAGCACGCACCGCCATGTGGATCTCCGATACCTCGATCAAACGCCCGGTCTTCGCGACCATGACCATCCTGAGCTTCGTGGTGCTCGGGCTGGTCTCACTCGGCCGCCTCGGCATCGACCTGTTCCCCGAGGTCAACTTCCCCTTCATCAACGTGGGCGTGGTCTTCCCGGGCGCCGCGCCCGCGGAAGTGGAATCGCTCGTCACGCAACGGGTCGAAGATGCCGTGGCCGGCATCAACGGCGTCAAGCGCGTCATCTCCACTTCCACCGAGGGCTTCTCGCGCGTGGGCGTCGAGCTGCGCCTCGAGGTGGACGCCCAGGCCGCCGCCGCCGAGGTGCGCGAGAAGGTGGCCGCGATCCGCGGCCTCCTGCCCGCTGACATCGAGGATCCGACGATCCAGCGCTTCGACGTCGCCGCCCTGCCGGTGGCCGTCTACGCCGTCGGCTCCACGCAGCCGTCCGACCGTGTGCGCCGGCAGGTCGACGACGAGCTCAAGCCGCTGCTCGAGCAGATCGACGGCGTCGCCGCCATCGAGATCAACGGCGGCCAGGTCCGCGAGATCCAGGTCAACCTCGACCCGCGCCGCCTCGAAGCGCTCGGCATGCCCATCACGGAGGTGGCCGCCCGCCTGGCGGCCGAGAACCTCGACCTGCCCGGCGGCAACGTCCAGCGCGACGGCCGGAGCGTGACGCTGCGCACCAAGGGCCAGTTCCGGACCGCCGAGGAGATCGCCGGCGTGATCCTCCGCTCGGAAGGCGGGTCCACGGTGCGTGTCCGGGACGTCGGCACCGTGGTCGACGGCTTCGAGGAGCGCAAGTCGACCACCCGCCTGAACGGCGCCGACGCGGTGTCGTTCTCCGTGCGCAAGCAGTCCGGCGCCAACACCGTCGAGATCACCGACCGCGTCACCGCGACGCTGGCCCGGGTCGCCGCCTCGTTCCCGGATCTGGAGATCCGGCCGGTCCACAACGACGCCGACTTCATCAAGGAGAACGTGCGCGACGTGCGCGGCCACATCCTGTTCGGCGGCTTCATGGCGGTCCTCGTCATCTTCGTGTTCATGCGCGACTGGCGCTCCACGCTCATCACCGCGCTGGCGCTGCCGACCTCGGTCATCGCCACCTTCTTCTTCATGTACGTGGCCGGCTTCACCTTCAACATGATGTCGTTGATGGCGCTGTCGCTCGTCATCGGCATCCTCATCGACGATGCCGTGGTCGTCCGCGAGAACATCTTCCGGCACATGGAGATGGGCAAGGATCCGATGACCGCGGCCCGCGAGGGCACGGCCGAGATCGGGCTCGCCGTCATGGCGACCACGTTCACGATCCTGGCCGTGTTCCTGCCGGTCGGCTTCATGACCGGGATCGTCGGCCAGTTCTTCAAGCAGTTCGCCCTGACCATCGCCTTCGCCGTCTCGATGTCACTGCTCGTCGCCTTCACCCTCGACCCGATGCTGTCCTCCCGCTTCGTCCGCTTCATCCCGCCGGACGAACGACGGGCCACGGCCACCGGCCGCTTCCTGGAACGCTGGGGGGCACTCTACGACCGCGTCGACCAACGCTACCATCGGCTGCTCGGCTGGGCGCTCGAGCACCCGTGGAAGGTCGTGGCCGCCGCCGTCCTCATCTTCGTCGGCAGCCTGTCGACGCTGACCGTGCTCGGCACCGAGTTCGTGCCGTTCGAAGACCGCGGCCAGATGGAGATCCTGGTCGAGCTGCCGCCCGGCACCTCCTTCGAGCAGAGCGAGGCCACGGTCGCCGGTGTCGAGACCATCGTCCGGGGCATCCCCGAGGTCCGTCAGATCTTCTCGACGGTCGGCGTCAACGGCGACGCCCTGCGGGCGCGCCTGCAGGTCAAGACGACGCTGAAGAACGAGCGGGAGCGCGGCCTGCTCGCCATCAAGGCCGATGCGCGGGCCCGCCTGGCCGCCGTGCCGCTCGTCAGGGCCACCGTCACCGATCCGGAGTTCATGCAGGGCGCGCCGAGCGAGGCGCCGGTCAACATCTTCGTCCGCGGCGACGACATGGTGGCGCTGCAGCGCCTGAGCGACGAGATCGTCGCCAAGGTGCGGCAGGTGCCGGGCGCCGTCGACATCGACAGCACGCTCGAAGGTGGTCAGCCCGAGATGGTCGCGCAAGTCAACCGGCCGCTCGCCGCCGACCTCGGCTTCGAGGTCGCCAGCGTGGCCTCGCAGCTGCGCGGGATGGTCGAGGGCGTGGTGCCGACCAAGCTGCGCGATGGCGCCGACGAATACGACATCCGCGTGCGGCTGGCGCCGGAGTACCGCAACGACTTCGCGGTCATCGCGCGGACGCCGCTCTACTCGTCACGCGGCGCCGTCGTCCGCACCGGCGACATCGTGACGATGGAGCCGGGCGTCGGCCCGACCAACATCGAACGGGAGCAGCGTCGCCGTCAGGCCAAGATCGCCATCGAACTGGATGGCCGGGCGCTCGGCGACGTGACCCGGGATCTGGACGCCGTCATGGCGACCGTGACCATGCCCGACAACTTCGAGTGGGGCTACGCCGGCGACGTCGAGATGATGGCGGAATCGGCCGCCGCCATGGGGCTGGCCCTGGTCCTCGCCGTGGCCTTCATCTACATCGTGCTGGCCTCGCAGTTCGAGTCCTTCACCGAGCCGTTGCTGATCATGCTGTCGCTGCCGCTCGCCATCGTCGGCGCGCTGCTCGGCATGCTGGTGACCGGCAACAACATCGGCATGCCGGCCATGATCGGCGTCGTCATGCTGATGGGCCTGGTGACGAAGAACGCGATTCTGCTCGTCGACCTGACGAATCACTACCATCGCGACGAGGGCCTGCCGGTCAAGGACGCGATCCTGAAAGCCGGGCCCATCCGCCTGCGTCCGATCCTGATGACGACGCTGGCCATGATCTTCGGCATGTGGCCGTCGGCGGCCGCCACCGGCGAGGGCGCCGAGTTCCGCGCGCCGATCTCGATTGCCACGATCGGCGGTCTCATCACCTCGACGGCGCTGACCCTGCTGGTCGTGCCGGTCGCCTATCTCCTGCTCGCCCGGTTGATGGCGCGTCTGGCCGTCTGGCGCACGGGCCGATCGGCGGCCAGGATCGCGCACGCCACGCGGGTGGCGGGTGTCATTGCGCTGGTGGCGCTCGGCGGCTGGGTCTGGAGCGCCGCCAGTGCCTACGGGCAGACGGCGGACGGCGCGGCGCTGCCGCTCACCTTCGACCAGGCGCTCGAGCGGGCGCTGACGTCGAACGAGTCACTGCAGGTGGCGCAGGAAGTCGTCCACGCGGGCGAGTCGCGCGTCGACGAGGCGCGCGCGGCCTTCCTCCCGACGGCCTCGCTGAGCTACCAGTTCCAGCCGCTGCAGCGTTTTCCGGAGATCGTGATTCCCGCCGGCGTGTTCGGCCCCGACGAGCAGCGCTTCGAAGCGTCGTTCGTGCGCAAGAACGTCATGCAGCTCGACCTGTCGCAGGCCGTCTACACCGGCGGACGGTTGAGTAACGCCCGCGAGCTGCAGCGGGCGGCGCTGCAGGGATCGACGCTGTCGCTCGAACGCCTGCGGCAGGATCTGCAGTTGCGCGTGGTGCAGACGTTCTTCGCGGCCCTCATGAGCGAGCAGAGCGTCCGCGTGGCCGACGAGGGCGTGGCTCTCGCCACCCGCCAGCTCGAGCTGGCGCGCGTGCGATTCGAGGCGGGTTCGGTGGCGCGGCTCGACGTGCTGCGTGCCGAGGTCGATCTCGCCAACGCCCGGGCGCGCCTCATCCAGTACCGGGCGGCGGCCGACCAGTCGCATCAGGCCCTGCGCACGCTGCTCGCCCTGCCCCGGTCGCAGCGCCTGCAGCTCCAGGGCACGCTCGACGACGTGCCGCCACCCGCGTCGCGCGAGGCGCTCGCCTCGTCGCTGCCGACGCGTCCGGACCTGCGGGCGTTCGAGGCGCAACGTCAGGTGGCGTCGTTCTCGGTGGCGCTCGCCAGCGCCGACTGGAAGCCCACGGTGTCCCTCATCGGCAATGTCGCGTATCAGAACGACGCCGCGACGCGGCTGCTGCGCCAGTCGAACCAGAACTACACGTTCGGCGTGGCCCTGCGGCTGCCGCTGCTGGCGACGCCCGGGGCGGCGGCACGGCGCGGCGTCGCCGAGGCCCAGGTCCGCCAGGCCGAGCACGGACTGAAAGCCGCCCTCGATGCCGGACGGCTCGAACTCGAGACGGCGTGGTCGGACTTCGAGGCGGCGACCGAAGTCGTGACGACGCAGCAGAAAGCGCTCGAGCTCGCCCGTGAGAGCGTCTCGATCGCCCAGGTGTCGTACGAGAACGGCGTCATCACGTCGGCCGAGCTGAGCGATGCCCAGGTCGCCCTGCTGCAGACCGAGTATCAGCTGCAGCAAGCCAAATACGCCCGCATCGTGGCAGCGGCCCGCGCCCGCTTCGCCGCCGGCGTCTCCTAGCCGGCGGGCGTGGCGCTAGGCGCCGAGCCGGTCGAAGTGACGCTCATAGCGCTCGACGAACTCCGCCCACGTGTAGGCGTGGCTGGTGCCGCCGAGGTGTTCGAGGGCCCAGGTGGCGGCCACGCTGCCCATGCGGGCCGAGACGTCCAGCGAGCGGCCGCTGGCCAGGCCCTTCATCAGGCCGCCCCGGAAGGCGTCGCCGACACCGGTCGGATCGACGATGCGGTCGGGCGGGACGGCGGGAATGTCGGAGCGGCCGTCACGGGTGATGACGGTGCTGCCGTGCTCCCCGCGGGTGATGATGAGCGTGCCGGCCTCAGTCACGATGTCGGCCTCCTGCAGGCCCGTCTTCTGCCGGATCAACTCGAACTCGTAGTCGTTGCAGATGACCAGATGGGCGCCGACGATGCCGTCCTTGAGCTGGCTGCCGTCCATGCGCGCGCACTGCTGGCCGGGATCCCAGATGTACTTGATGCCGATGGTGCTGCACTCCTCGGCGTACTGCACCATCGCCTCGGGGTCGTTCGGCGAGATGATGACCAGGCCGTCCGCGGCCAGCCCGTCGACCGTGCGGAACGACAGCTCGGCGGCATGCGCCATCGCGCCCGTGTAGAACGACGCGATCTGATTGTTGGCCTGGTCGGTGCTGCAGAAGAACGAGGCGGTGAACTTGTCGGCCACGACCTTGACGAGCGAGGTATCGATGCCGGCGGCGGTCAGCCACGCCGCGTAGTCGTTGAAGTCCTGGCCGGCGGTCGCCATCAGCCACGGACGCTCGCCGAGCAGCGCCAGCGTGTAGGCGATGTTCGGTGCGCAGCCGCCGCGCCGCTTGTCCATGGTGTCGACCAGGAAGCTCAGGCTGACGCGCTGCATGTGTTCCGGCAGCAGGTGCTCGGTGAACTTGCCGGGAAAGGACATCAGGTAGTCGAACGCGATCGAACCGGTGACGATCAGTTTCATGTCAGGGTCTCGGGTCTCGGGAACCGGGTCCGGCGCCGGGAGTGGCGGGACGCGGGCTGGCGGCATGCCAGGCACGAAATGTCAGTCGGTCAGCGGCAGATAGCGGCCGATGATGGGCGCCAGATCGCGGCGCACCGCCGCCGGGACCGCCTCCGGCCGCGTGATGAGGGCGCTGCCCAGGGCATCCTTGCAGCCGCACGGCCGATCGGTGCCGAGACGCTCGACGGTGTCGGCGATGACACGCTGCGCCGTCTTGGCGTTCTCCATCAGGTTGGCGATCACCAGTTCCACGGTCACGGCATCGTGATCAGGGTGCCAGCAGTCGTAGTCGGTGACGAGCGCCATCGTCGCGAAGCAGATCTCCGCTTCACGCGCCAGCTTGGCCTCCTGCAGGTTGGTCATCCCGATGATGTCCATGCCCCAGGAGCGGTAGAGACGCGACTCGGCCAGCGTCGAGAACTGCGGGCCTTCCATGCACAGATACGTGCCCCCGCGGTGCACGCGGGCGCCGATGGTCTCGGCCACGCCGGCCGCCAGTTCGCCGAGCCGCTCGCACAGCGGATGGGCGAAGCCGACATGGGCCACCAGCCCGTTGCCGAAGAACGTGCCGACGCGCCCGAAGGTGCGGTCGACGAACTGGTCTGGAAAGACCAGATCGAGCGGCCGGTACTCTTCCTTGAGACTGCCGACCGCGCTCGCCGACAGGATGTGCGAGACGCCCAGCATCTTGAAGCCGAAGATGTTGGCGCGGAAGTTGAGTTCGCTCGGCATCAGCCGGTGCCCGGCGCCGTGACGGGCGAGGAAGGCGACGCGTTTGCCGCGCAGGGTGGCCAGCACGTAGGGGCCCGACGGTTCGCCGAACGGAGTGGCGACGACGCGCTCTTCGCGATCGCGCAGCTCCGCCATGTCGTACAAGCCGCTGCCGCCGATGATGCCGATCTCTGCTGTGGTCACGTCGTGCTCTCCTGCTGGCTGTTCCCTGTGCCCGTCGCTAGAGCACCCGCTCGACGCTGCGCTTGCCGGCGGTGTCCCGCAGGATGCCAGCCGCCATCGACGGATCGTGCTCGAAGAAGACGAGGTACTCGTGCTCGATGGCCTCGCGGGCGAACGCGCGCTTGAACGCCAGCGTGTCGACCGGATACAGGTCGTAGCCCATCACCCACGGATCCGGCAGGTGCACCGATGTGGGGTACATGTCGGCCGCGAAGACGGCCGTGCGGCCGCCCGAGGCGATCGTCACCACCTGGTGGTGAGCGGTGTGGCCGCCCGAGCGGCGGAAGTGCATGCCGGGCGCCAGCTCGGCGCCGTCCTCGACGAGCGTGAGCACGCCGGCGTCCATCAGCGGCATGAAGTTCTCGGGCAGGTAGCTGGCGCGGTTGCGCTCGTGCGGATGGGTGGCGTCGTGCCATTCGCCGGCGTGGGCGAGATAGCGCGCGTTCGGGAAGCGCGGGACCAGCCGCCCATCGGCCAGGCGCTCGGTGAACCCACCGACGTGATCGAAGTGCAGGTGGCTGGCCACCACGACGTCGATGTCCTCGACCGTGAGGCCGGCCTCGGCCAGGGAGTGGGTCAGGTGGTAGCTGCGATCGAGCCCGTAGATGTCGGCGCTCCGGGCATCCATCTTGTCGCCGCAGCCGGCGTCGATGAGCACCGTGCGTTCCCCGCGCACGACGAGCGGCCGCATGCCGAGCGGAATGCGGTGCCGATCGTCGGGGGGCAGCCGGCGCTCCCACAGCGTGCGCGGCACGACCCCGAACATCGCGCCGCCGTCGAGCGCGAGAAAGCCGTCCGACAGCGAGATCAGCTCGACATCGCCGAACGGCAACCGCGCCGGGCCACGGAAGAGCGGCACGGCCGCTGGCCGCCCGTGCCCGCCGGCCGCGGGCTGCTTCAGCTCGACGAGCACGCCGCCGGCCGCCGAGGGATGGAGAAACGCCACCAGCGCCCCCTCGGCGCCGGGCCGGGGCGTCGCGTCGATGAGGCGCACGCCGGCCGCGGTCAGCTCCGCCAGCGCGCCATGGATGTCCTCGACGGCCAGCGCCACATGGTGCAGGCCCGGGCCGCGCTTCTCGAGGAAGCGGCCGATCGGCGACGCGGGTGCCGTCGCTTCGAGCAGTTCGAGCTGGCATTCGCCGGCCGGCAGGAAGTGCGCCCGCACCTGCTGGCTCGTCACCTCCTCGACGTGCGTCACCTCGAGGCCCAGCCGCTCGCGATAGAAACGCGTGGCGGCCTGCGCATCCGCGACGGCAATGCCGATGTGGTCCAGCCGCACCTTCAACGCGCCGTCTCCCCGCCACCGAGCGCGCGTTCGAGCACGCCGGCGGCTGCCGTATACGGATCGGTTTCGCGGCGCGCGATCGAGCCGACGATCGCGTCGAACTCTCCGGGCGCGAGGACGCGCGACTCCACGTGCGCCAGAAAGCGCCGGGCCAGCAGGTCGCGCAGCCGGTACTCCTGACGGGCGGCCAGGCGTTCGGCCCGGGCCGACGCGGTATGAGCACGGAAGGCGTCGACCGTCGTCAGCAGCTCGGCCACGCCCTTGCCGGTCGTGGCTTCCGTGCGGACGATGGGCGGCCGCCATTGCCCCTCTCCGAAGGCCTGAAGCGCCAGGTTCGACTCGATCGAGGTGGCGACGCGGTCGGCGCCGTCGCGGTCGGCCTTGTTGACGACGTAGATGTCGGCGATCTCCATGATGCCGGCCTTGAGCGCCTGCACGTCGTCGCCGGCTCCGGGCACGAGCACGACAATCGACACATCGGCCGTGCGCACGATCTCCACTTCGTCCTGGCCGACGCCGACGGTCTCGACGACGACCACCGACTTGCCGGCCGCATCGAGCACGACCGCCAGGTCCGAGGTGGTCGGGGCCAGCCCGCCGAGATGACCGCGCGTCGCCATGCTGCGGATGAACACGCCGGGGTCGGCGATGTGCGCCTGCATCCGCAGGCGATCGCCGAGGATCGAGCCGCCGGTGAACGGACTGGTCGGATCGACCGCGATGACGCCGACGGTCTCGTCGCGCCGGCGCAGTTCCGCCACCATCTTGTCGACCAGCGTGCTCTTGCCGGCACCGGGCGGTCCCGTGACGCCCATGACGTAGGCGCGTCCGGTCTTCGGGAAGAGCTCGGCGATGAGCGCCGCGGCGCCGGGGTGGTCGTCTTCGATGAGCGACATCGCGCGGGCGATGGCCCGCGGATCGCCGGCCAGGACCCGGGCGCTGAGCGGCAGTCGGTCTGTCACGTCAGGCGGCCAGCAGCTGGCGGGCGATGACGAGGCGCTGGATCTCGCTCGTGCCCTCGCCGATGGTCGTGAGCTTGACGTCGCGGAAGAACTTCTCCGCCGGGTAGTCCTTCACGAAGCCGTAGCCGCCGTGAATCTGCACCGCGTCTTCCGAGGCGCGCACCGCGATCTCGCTCGAGTAGAGCTTGGCCATCGACGACTCGAGCGTCATCTTGCGGCCCTGGTCCTTGAGCCAGGCCGCCCGCAGCGTCAGCAACCGCGCGGCCTGCACCGCCGCCGCATGCGTCACGAGCTTGGCGCGGATGGTCGGGAAGGTGCCGATGGCGACGCCGAACTGCTTGCGCTCGAAGGCATAGCGACGGGCCGACTCGTAGGCGCCCTGCGCCAGGCCGACGGCGAGCGCGGCGATGCCGATGCGGCCGGCATCGAGCACCTGCAGCGTCTGGATGAAGCCCTGCCCTTCCTCGCCGATGAGCGCCGAGGCCGGGATGCGGCACTGCTGCATCAGGACTTCGACCGTCTCGCTGGCGCGCATGCCGAGCTTGTCTTCCTTCTTGCCGGCGGCCAGGCCGGGCGCGCCCCGCTCGATGACGAACGCCGAGATGCCCTTGGCGCCCTGGGCGCGATCGGTCACCGCCATCACGACCAGGATGTCGGCCGACGCGCCGTGCGTGATGAAGCTCTTCGCCCCGTCGAGCACCCAGCTGTCGCCGTCGCGGCGCGCCGTCGTGCGCATGGCGGCGGCATCGCTGCCCGAGCCGGCTTCGGTGAGCCCCCACGCCGCCAGCTTGGCACCGGAGGCGAGCGGCATCACGTAGCGCTGCTTCTGCTCCTCGGAGCCGAACAGCGCCAGGTGCGCCAGGCCGAGGCCGTTGTGCGCCGCCACCGACAGCGACACCGACGGATCGACGCGAGCCAGTTCCTCGAGGGCCAGGCAGTAGTCGACCGACGACATACCGGCGCCGCCGTACGCCTCCGGGATCTGGATCCCCATCAGCCCGAGCTCGGCCAGCTTCGGGAGCAGCTCGTGGGGGAAATGCTGAGCGTCATCCCACTCGCGGACGTGAGGAGCGATCTCGGCTTCGGCAAACGCGCGGACGCTGCGGGAGAGCAGGCGCTGGTCGTCGGTCAGTGAGAAGTCGGGCACGGGGCGTCCAGGTCAGAAACGAACATTGGTGCGCCAGCCGTCTGCGGCACCGGCGGGCGCGCCGGGTGACGCGGCGGCGTAGCGTCGAGAATGTGCAGTGATCCCGCGGTCCGATCATATCATTGGGGTCCCGACCCGCCGCCGATGACCGCCTGCCGGACCGCTCTCGTCGTGATGCTCGCCGTGCTGGCCGCGCCGCTGCCTGCGCGGGCGGACGTGACGGCGTTCCTGGGCCTGTCTCCGACGCCGGGGCTGCGGCTCGGACGCGGGGCGGCGGCCGGCGCCGGACTGGTCGTCGTGGCCTTCGAGGTCGAGGTGGCGCAACTCGTGGAACAGACCGACGACGGCGAGCCGGGACTGACGACCGGCATGGGCAACGTGCTCGTGCAGACGCCCCTCGACGTCGCCGGCCTGCAGTTCTACGCCACGGCCGGCGCCGGTTTCTACCGCGAACGGCTGGGCGCGCGCCAGGAGACCCACAGCGCCGTGAACCTCGGCGGCGGCGTGAAGATCGGCGTGGCCGGGCCGCTGAAACTGCGGCTCGACTACCGCCTGTTCCGGCTGCAGGGCGCGCCGCTCCACTCCACCTACCACCGGCTCTACGCCGGCGCGACCCTCGGTTTCTAGGGGGTCAGCGGCGCGGCGGCGGGAGCGGCGTCGCCGCCCCGAGCGCCGCGAACGCGTCGAGTGACAGGCGCGTCGGAGGTGCCGCCAGCGCATCCCGGTATTTCACGAGCAGTGCCTCGGGCAACGCGGTCGAGAGACGGTCGAGCAGCAGCGACGGCCGATAGTCGACGTCGGCGACCGGCGACGGCAGCCAGTGCACGTAGACGGCGTTGCCCTTCGCATCGGCCTCGCGCGCTTTGAAGACCTGCCAGCCGGCGGCCAACGTCCGGTCGGCATCGGGCGCGAGCGCCACGGCCTCTTTCAGCGCCGAGATGACGGCTTCGTAGTCGGCCGTGCGGTCGGCCTTGACCAGGACGAGCACGAGTCCCGAGGCGCCGGCAGGAAAGGTGAGGCGGGAAGGATCGGCCGCGGCCGGGACGTCGGCGGGCGTGACAGGCGGGGGTTGAGGCGCACTGCTGGCGCTCTGCACGAGCGCCAGCAGTGACACGGCAAGTGTGATCACGGGACGAGGTCCGAGGCGGACCCCGACGGGGCTACTGCCCCATCGACATGAGCTTGGTCATCGGGGTGATGCCACGGCCCACGAACGCGCCCTTGTACTTCTCGAAGAACTCGGCGACCTCAACCGGGAACACCTCGGCGATGAGGCGGCTGATGTCGTATTCCTCGCCCTTCACGATGGGCGTGATGAGCATGACGTAGATGGTGTTGCCGTTGGGGCCCGGGCTGTTGGCCTTGTAGACCGTCCAGCCAGCCGCCTGCTCCTTGCGGGCCGGCTTCTCGCTCTTCGCGAGCGACTCCTTCAGCTTGGCCAGGACCGCTTCGAAGTCGGCGGTCTTGTCCGGCTTGATGAGCACGGTGATCGTGGCGGCATCGCCATCAAGAGCCAGCACCGGGTCTGCCGGCTGCGCGGCATCCTGGGCGAACGCGGGCGCAGCGACCATCACAGCCGACAGGGCCACGCCCATCACGAACGACCGGCGCATGGCCGGAGACATACCGAAACCTCGAAGCATTGCCAAGCCCTCCTTACGGCGAAAGAACGATACTCTACCGCATTCCCGTGTCGAGGAATACGGCCATGGCGTCATTAGCCACCAACATCCCCGGCCGCGTCAAGAAAATCCTCCGGCCTGGTTGGTGCACGAGGTGCCCGGCGTCGACGAACGGCTGCAAGGCCGCTCCGTATCTGGCCCACACATCGAGATCATAGCGGGCCGAGACGCGTTCCAGGTCGATACCCTCCGCCAGCCGCAGTCCCATGAACAGCGCTTCCTCGCCGCGGCTCGCCGAGTCGCGCGGCCAGCGTTCGGCCACCACGTCGGCGCCGGTCTCGACGCGCGTGATGTAGTCGCTGGTGCCGCTCACGACGCGCCACCGGCACTCGTCGACCGCCCCGTGCGCGCCGGCGCCGAACGCATACCAGTCGCCGTCCCGCCAGTAGGCCAGGTTGTGCCGGCTCTCGCGACCCGGCCGGGCGACGTTCGAGATCTCGTACTGCCGATAGCCGGCGGCGTCGAGGGCCGCCATCGTCTCGAGGTACATGTCCGCGGCTTCGTCGTCGGAAGCAACCGCCCAGCCGCCGCGGGCCATCGTGTCCTTGAGCGGCGAGTTCGGATAGACCTCGAGGAGATAGACCGAGGCGTGCTCGGGGCCGACCTCGATCAGCCGCGCGATCGACTCACCGAGATGGGCGCGTGTCTGCTCGGGGAGCCACAGCATCAGGTCGAGACTGATGTTGGTCACGCCGGCCGCGCGCAGTTCCGCCACCGCCTCGCCGGCGCGCGCGGCCGAGTGCAGCCGCCCGAGCCGCCGCAGTTCGTCGTCGCGGAACGACTGCACGCCGAGGCTGACGCGGTTGACACCGGCGGCGAGGTAGCCGGC
This sequence comes from uncultured Acidobacteriota bacterium, assembly GCA_963807405.1. Lineage (GTDB taxonomy): Bacteria > Acidobacteriota > Vicinamibacteria > Vicinamibacterales > UBA2999 > CADEFD01. The sequence goes on from CAWEBU010000006.1 coordinate 1,265,352, forward strand.
CGCGCTCGCCGTCGTGACGCTTTCCGGATTGGCTTCGAGCGTGACTTCGGCGTCCGGCGCCAGGCGGAACGCCTCGCCGACCGCGGCCACGATGGCCCCCACTTCGGCCGGCGTGAGCAGCGACGGCGTGCCGCCACCGAAGAAGATGGAGTCAATCGGCGCATCACACCGCTGCCGGTGGATGTCGGTGACGAGCGCCGCCACGTAGCGGGCCTTGACGGCCTCGTCGAGCAGGCCTCGGGTGAAGTTGCAGTAGTGGCAGATCGCCGCGCAGAACGGCACGTGGACGTAGAGCGCGGCCACTCGCGTGTCCCCGCCTACCCCGACCCGCCCTTGCCGCCGGCCCAGGCGACATCGGCGTTGCCGCGCGGGCGCAGCGACGCGCGCGCCATGCCCTTCGGCCAATCGGACACGCCGCCGGCCCGCCGATTGCGGTCGGAGAGCGGCGACTGCTGGTTGTAGCGCGCGATGTCGGCCGGCGTCGGATTGGGGCTGCCCACTTCGCGCACGTCGGGCCCTTCCATGTCCACCCAGTGGCACATCTCGAACAGGCGGGAGCGCGTGCGGGCGCCGAGCTGCACGTACATCGAATTCGGGTTGGTGGTGTCGGCCGAGTCGTCGAGATTGGTCGTGAAGATGGTGGGCCGGCGCTCGCTGTAGCGCGTGTTGACGACCAGGCCGAGCGTTTCCTGCACCCATTCCGAGGTCTTCTCGGCCCCGAGGTCGTCGAGCACGAGGATGTCGGCGTCGAGCACCGGCCGCAGCACGTCGAGCTCGGATTCACCGGCCCCGGCGAAGGTGTCACGCACGAGCTTCAGCAGCTCGCGTGTCTCGTAGAAATAGCCGCGGGCGCCCTTGGTGGCGATGATCTCCCGCAGCATCGCCACGGCCAGGTGGGTCTTGCCCACGCCGTGACGGCCGCGCAGCAGCAGCCCCTTGTCGACGGCGGGAAACGCCTCGACGAAGGCGCGCGCCCGGCGATGCGCTTCACGCAGCGAGTCGACGGTCTGCTCGAAGTTCGTGAGCTCGCAGTGCTGGTAGCGTCGCGGAATCCGCGCGTGGCTCAGCTGATGACCGGCGATGGACTGGCGCCAGCAGTCGCACCGGCGCACGCGCTCCACGCCGTCGACGGCTTCCGTGACCCAGTAACTGTCGTGACACTGCTCGCACGCCATCGCCAGACGATTGTATACCGTCCGCTGCGGCGCTCATTTCGGCTTGCGTGTCGTCCCGCCCTTGCCCTCTACCGGTGGTGGTGTACGGCGCACGAGATCGGTCGGCGACGACTTGACGAGCGCGGTGCCGAGGCGATGCTCCCAGTCGCCGAGTCCACGCACGAGCTCATGCTTGGCGTATTCCATGAACTCGTTGACCTCGCCCTGCATCCGCTCCATCTTGCGTCGCATGTTGAGGATGATCTCGACGCCGGCCAGGTTGACACCGAGATCACGAGTGAGCGTGAGGATGGTCTCGAGCTGCGCCAGATCCTCGTCCGAGTAGAGGCGCGTGTTGCCATCGGTGCGCGACGGCGTGAGCAGTCCTTCGCGCTCGTAGAGCCGCAGCGTCTGCGGATGGATGTCGTACTTCTGCGAGACGACGCTGATCATGTAGAACGACTTGCCGCTCGGACGCTTGACCATCACCGGGGCTCCTCGGGCACCTGGAACCGCGCGTCACGCACGCTGTCACCCTGCAGGCGGCCGAACTCGCGCAGCAGCTCCTTCGACCGTTCGTCCAGCACCGGCGGCAGCATGATGCGAATCTCGGCCACCAGATCCCCGTGTCCGCCCCCGCGCGCCGACGGCAGGCCGCGCTCCCGCAGGCGGAAGCGCTGGCCCGACTGGGTGCCGGGCGGCACCCTCAGCCGCACCGATCCGCCGCCCAGCACGGGCAGCGTCACCCGCGTGCCGAGCGCCGCTTCGTGCACGGCCACCGGGACATCGAGGAGCAGCGAATCGCCGTCGCGCCGGTAGAGGGCGTGCGGCGCAATCGCGATCGTCACGTAGGCGTCCCCCGCTGCCCCGCCGTGCCGGCCGCCGTGTCCCATCCCCTCGACGCGCACGACCGCGCCCTCGACCACGCCCGGCGGCACCTCGACGTCGATCGTCTCGCTGCGCGGCTCGCTGCCGACGCCCTGGCACGCCACGCACGCCATGCGGACACGCTGGCCCGTGCCGTGACAGCGGTCGCAGGGCCGCGTGAAGATCATGTGGCCACGCGCCACCTGGGTCGAACCGCGACCGGCGCACGCCTCGCAGACGATCAGTGCCCCGGGCGAGGCGCCGGTGCCGCGACAGCCGCGGCACGCCACGCGGCGCGCCACCGCCACCTGCGCCGTCGTTCCGTGCGCCACGTGCTCGAGTGTCACGGTCGCCTGGACGTGCACGTCGGCGCCGCGCGCGGGGCGGCGGTCGGCCGTGCCGAGCACGACGTCGGCGAACAGATCGCTGAAGGTGGTGGACGGCTCGGCGTACACGAGCGGCGAAAAATCGAAGCCGGTGAAACCGGCGGCCGCCGCCATGGAGACGGTGGACTCGCCGGCATCGTAGCGCTGGCGGCGCGAGGGATCGACCAGCGTCTCGTAGGCGGTCGAGATGTCACGGAAGCGGGCCGCCGCCTCGCGGTCGCCCGGATTGATATCGGGATGGTACTGGCGGGCGAGGCGGCGATACGCGCGGCGGATGTCGCCGTCACTTGCCTCACGCCTCACTCCCAGGACGAGATAGAAGTCCATCGCTGGCTTCAAGTATGGAATCTGAGTCCCGGACTGTCAACTTCAGACTCGGTGCCCACGCCGCGGGTGGTTGCTATACTGACCAGGCCTGCCAGTTGCGCTCCCGGAGCGGATTTTCCGGCCAGCGCTGCCTGTTTCGTCGAGTGGAGGTCGCCCGTGCGCTGTCGACGTCTCGGCCCAGTCGCGCTCGTCGCCTGCCTGCTGGCTTCATCAGCCGCGGCTCAGGTGTCCCCGGGTCTGCCGCTGCCCGGCGAGCCCGCCATTCCGGAGCCACCCGCCCCCGCCAGCCTGTCCTACATCGATGGACGGGTCAATCTGGTGGGCGCCGACGGCGTGCAGCCGGCTCAGGCCCCCGACCTGCTCGAAGAAGGCGATCGCCTCGTGACGGCCGAGGGCCGGGCCGAGCTGGTGTTCGACGACGGCACCGTGGCCCACGTCGAGCGGCAGTCGGACGTTCGCATCGACCTCGGCGTGCGGTTGCGCCTCGTGAGCGGCCGGATTCTCGTGCACACGCCGGCCGACGTCGAGTCGCTCTACGTCGCGACGCCCGCCGGGCCGCTCCGCCTGGCCGCCGACGGCAGCTACGACATCGCCGCCGACGACCTGCGCGGCGACACCGTCATCGCCGTGCGTCGCGGCCACGCGGCGCTCGTGACCGGCGACCGTGAGACGCCGGTGAGCACCGACGATGTGCTGAGCGTGGACCCGCGCGATCCGCGACCGCGCTGGGCGCGACGCATCGCGTCGGACGCGTTCGTCGACTGGTCCGAGCGCCGCCTGGACGCCGCCGCCGCCGCGCACGAGGACGCGCTGCCGGCGCCGTTGCAGCCGTGGGCCGCCGACCTGGCGGCACACGGTCGGTGGTCGACCCTCCCGACGTACGGCGCCGTGTGGTTTCCGTCAGCAGGTCCGTCGTGGCGGCCCTACCAGGACGGTTCGTGGCGTCACACGCGCTATGGCTGGACGTGGATTGACACCGACCGCTGGGCCTGGCCGGTGCACCACTACGGGCGGTGGGGACATCACGCGGCGCGTGGCTGGTACTGGATGCCCGATCGGGCGTGGGGACCGGCGTGGGTCGGCTGGGCCGTCGGGGCCAACCACGTGGCGTGGTCGCCGCTCGGCTGGAATCGGCGGCCGCTGGTGGACTTCACGCTCGGGGCACGCCTGGGCCCGGTCAGCCTGTTCGCCTCCTCGTGGTCGATTCTTCCGCGCCACGCGTTCGGCCGCCGTGGGTCGATCTACCGCGACCTGCAGGATCCGCGCGCTCTCTCGGGCCCGGTGCTCGGCGGCTTCGTGTCGCAGATGATCGCTCCGCGCGGCCCCGCCGGCCCGGGGGATCGCTTCGCCGCCCGCCCCCGAGATCCCAGCGACGGACCGCCCCTGCCGCGCCGCGTTCCGGCGCAGGCGGCCGGAGCGAGCCCCCGATGGCCTGGCAGCCACGTCGTGCCGAGCCGCGCCCCGAGCGCGCGCCGGAAGCACCCGCCGTGCGCCGGCCAATCGATCCTCCGCCCGTCACGCCGGCGGTGCCAGGTGCCCGGCCGCGCGAGTGGTCGACGGCGCCGGGTCGGCCGGGCGGCGCCCCCACCCGACCGTGGACCGACGTCGGCCGGCCTCCGGTCGAGGCGGCGCGGCCTGGCGGCCAGACGCGTGAGGTCGCGCCGCGCGAGGTCCCGGCCCGCGCGCCTCGTGCCGGCGTGGCGCCGGGGAAGACGCCACCCTCGGGCGCACCCGCGGAACGTCGCGGCGGCGTGCGCCGCCCGGCGGCCCCGCGCCCGCCGTCACCCGGGGCGCCCATCGCCTCGCCCGGCGGCGAACAGGCACGTCCGCGCGGAGGCGAAGCGCGGCCGAGCGGACCGCGCCAACGTGTGCCGGGCGCGCGCGGCGGTGAGGGCACGGGCGCCGCGTCCGCGCCGGGCGGGGTGCGGCCTCGGCCGTAGTGCGGCGAACGGGGTGCCCGGCCCCGGGCTGATGTCAGAATAGCGGGGCCAGACAGACCGAGGATCGAGGACCGACGCCATGCCCGCCCTGCCCACTTACGCGCGCCACGCCGGCCTCACGCTGCTGTTCGTCGGCGCCGCGCTCGCCGGCACCGCCAGCGGTGTCCTCTTCGCCTACTCGGACGACCTGCCGGCCATCTCGGCCCTCGATTCCTATCAGCCGGACACCATCACGCGCGTGCTCGGCAAGGACGGCGGCATCGTCGGCGACTTCGCCACCGAGCGCCGCGTCGTGCTGCGCTACGACGAGATTCCGCCGTTGATGCGGCAGGCGGTGCTCTCGGCCGAGGACTCGGGGTTCTTCGAACACTTCGGTTTGAGCATCACCGGCCTGGTGCGCGCCGTGGTCACCAACACGATCGCGATGCGCAAGGCCGGAGGGGCCAGCACGCTCACGCAGCAGCTGGCGCGCAAGCTGTTCCTCACCGACGAGAAGACCTGGGAGCGCAAGGTGAAAGAGCTGTTGCTCTCGATCCAGATCGAGAAGCGCTACACCAAGGAAGAGATCTTCACCCTCTACTGCAACCAGATGTACTTCGGTCACGGCGCTTACGGCGTCGAGGCCGCCGCCCAGCTCTACTTCGGCAAGCCGGTCGAGGATCTGGCGGTCGAGGAAGCGGCCCTCATCGCCGGCATCCTGCAGGCGAACGTGCGGCAGAGCCCCTACGTGAACATGAAAGCCGCCGTGCGCCGGCGCAACTACGCCCTGGACCGGATGGCCAGCGAAGGCTACATCACGGCGGAGGACGCCAGCGCCGCCAAGGCGCGGCCGATCGTCACCCGCGGCGACCCGGCGCGCGAATCGTCGTTTGCGCCCTACTACCTCGAGGAGGTCCGCAAGCATCTCGAAGCCCGTTACGGCGCCCAGCAGCTCTACGAAAGTGGTCTCACCGTCCGCACGCCCCTCGACCCGCGTCTCCAGCGCATCGCCACCACCGCGCTCGAGGCCGGCCTGCGGCGGATCGACAAGCGGCGCACCGGCTTCCGGCGCGCGCAGGAGAAGGCCGTGGCGACCGGCGCCGCGATTGCCACCTACCGGCACGAGCGCTGGAGCCGGCCGATGGCGGTCGGCCACATCGTGCCGGCCATCGTCGCGCGGGTGGACGCACCCGGAGTGGCGCCCGGGCACGCCGTGCTGCGCATCGGCTCGCTCGAAGCGGCGCTCGATCGGGAGAGCTTCCGCTGGACCCGCCGCAGCCACGCCTCGCAGGTCGTCGGCGTGGGTGATCTGGTGGACGTCGAGCTCCTCACCGTGGACGAGACCGCCGGCGCGGCCACCGTGCGCCTCGAGCAGACGCCGCTCCTCGAAGGCGCCGTGGTCGCGGTCGAGAACAAGACCGGGCACGTGCTCGCGATGGTCGGCGGCTTCAGCTTCCAGCGCAGCAAGTTCAATCGCGCCACGCAGGCCTTGCGGCAGATCGGCTCCACCTTCAAGCCGATCCTCTACACCGCGGCCATCGACCGCGGCCTCACGCCGGCGACCATCCTCGACGACCAACCGCACGCCTTCGATGCCGGCGCTGGACAGCCCCCCTACACGCCGCGCAACTACGACGGTCGATTCGACGGGCCGATGACGCTGCGCACGGCACTCGAACGGTCGCGCAACATTCCGGCGGTGCTGGTGATGGAGATGCTCGGGCCCGAGCAGGTGGCGCCCTATGCGGCGCGCTTCGGCCTGCCGGGCGACCTGCCGCCCTACCTGTCGTCCGCCCTCGGCGCGGGAGAGTCGACCCTGTTGTCGCTGGTCTCCGCCTACAGCGCGTTCCCCAATCACGGCGTCCGCATGGTGCCGGCGCAGATTCTCTCGGTGGTCGACCGCGAGGGGCTGGTGCTCGAGGAACAGACGCCGGTGGCGCGCGACGCCATCCGGGCCGACACGGCCTACGTGATGACCAGCCTGCTGCGCGGCGTCGTCCAGCGCGGCACGGCCGCCTCGGCGGCGGTACTCAAGTGGCCGCTGGCCGGCAAGACCGGCACGGTGAACGACTACACGGACGCCTGGTTCGTGGGCTTCGACCCCGAGATCTCGCTCGGTGTGTGGCTTGGCTACGACGAGAAGAAGCCGATCGGCAACGGCGAGACGGGCACCACGGCGGCCCTGCCGATCTGGATCGACATCATGCGCGAGTGGCTCGCCGACCGCGACCGCGAGAATGCGCCGGAGTTCGAGCCGCCGGGCAACATCGTCTTCATGCCGGTCGACCGCGACACCGGCCAGCCGGTCGAGAGCGGCGCGCCCGGCGCCATCACCGAAGCCTTCATCACCGGCACGCAGCCGAGCCGCTGAGCGGGCACCGGCCTTCGCCGGCCGGCTACTCGTCGTCGTCGGCCGTCGCCTGCCCCAGGGTACCCGCGGCCTTGGCCATCAGGTACTCCTTGATGAAGGCATCGAGTTCGCCGTCGAGCACGCGGTGGACGTCGCCCACCTGCATCTTCGTCCGGTGGTCCTTGATCATCTGATAGGGCTGCAGCACGTAGCTGCGGATCTGGCTGCCGAACGAGTTGTCTCGCTTGGCGCCGCCGATCTGCTCGAGCCTCGCCTGCTGCTCCTTGAGGCGCAGGTCGTAGAGCCGTGAGCGCAGCACCTTCATGGCCACGTCGCGGTTCTTGTGCTGCGACCGCTCGTTCTGGCACGACACCACGATGCCCGTCGGCAGGTGGGTGATGCGGACGGCGGAGTCGGTGACGTTGACGTGCTGACCGCCGGCGCCACTCGACCGGTAGGTGTCGACACGCAGGTCCTTCTCGCCGATCTCGATGTCGATGTCATCGTCGATCTCGGGCCACACGTAGACCGAAGCGAAGGCGGTATGACGGCGGGCCGCCTGATCGAACGGCGAGATCCGCACCAGGCGGTGCACGCCGGCCTCGGCCGACATCAGCCCGAAGGCGTAGTCGCCCTCGAGCAGGACGGTGGCGCTCTTGAGGCCGGCTTCCTCGCCGGGCTGATAGTCGATCACCTCACGGCGCAGGCCGCGCTTCTCGGCCCACTTGAGATACATGCGGAGCAGCATCTCCGCCCAGTCCTGCGAGTCGATACCGCCGGCGCCGGGATGCACCGTGACGATGGCGCTGGAGTTGTCGTGCTCGCCGGAGAGCATCTTCTTCGTCTCGGCGGCGTCGATCTGCGACTCGAGGTCGTTCAGTCCGCGCTCGAGATCGGCGGCCACGTCTTCCCCGCCGTCGGCCCATTCGAGCAGGACGCCGAGGTCGCCGATGCGGCGGCCGAGCGAGTCCCGGAGTTCGACGTCCTGACTCAGGCGACGGCGGCGCTGGAGCGCCTTCTGGGCGTCGGCCTGGTCCTTCCAGAAGTCGGGAGCCGCGATGCGCGCTTCGAGCGTGGCGAGTTCGTCGGTGGCCGTAGCCCGGTCAAAGATAGCTCCGGAGATCGTCGGCTCGCTTGAGCAGATCTCCCGACCGCCGAACCAGTTCGTCCTGTGCCTGCGCCACGTCCGTGCTCCTTCAGGCCTGCCGCACCCGACGCGGCAGGACCAGCCACGCGGCTGCCGCCAGCGCCGCGACGAGCGACGCGATGGCCACCGCGTCCCCGATTGTCGCATACAGCGTATGCGCCTGCAGGAAGCGGATCTCGGCCGTGACCACGGCTTCTTCGAAGACGCGCGTGGCGACGACTGGCCGGCCGTAGGGGTCGACGATGCCGGAGATGCCGGTGTTGGCGGCGCGGGCGAGATACCGGCCCTGTTCGATGGCACGCATCGAGGCCAGCTCGAAGTGCTGGTAGGGCGCCGAGGAATCGCCGTACCACGCGTCGTTGGTGATCGTCGTCAGCAGTTCCGCCCCCTCGAGCACGCCCTTGCGGATGAGCTCCGGATAGACGACCTCGTAGCAGATGGCGGTGCTGGCCAGGTGGCCCGCAATCGGCAGCATCGTCACCCGCTCACCGGGCGAGAACGCCGAGACCGCGTCGACCAGCGGCGCGACGAAGAACAGCAGGTCCTTGAGTGGCACGTACTCCCCGAACGGCACCAGCTGCATCTTGCGATACACGGCCGCCACCTCGCCGGAGGGGTCGAGCACGAACGCGGAGTTGTAGTACCTGTCGGTCTCGCCGCGCTCGACCTCGTCGGTACCGAACAGCAGCGGCACACCCGACTCACGCACCAGCGCGCGCACGCCTTCGGCCCTGACGGGGTCGTCGTTGAAGAGGAACGGCGTGGACGATTCGGGCCACAGGATGGCCTCGGCCCCCTGGGCGACGGCCCGGCGCGTGAGCGCGGTGTAGCGCCGTCCGATCTCACCCGCCATGGCGGGATCCCACTTGTCCTCCTGCGAGATGTTCGGCTGGATGAGCCCCACGACGAGCGGCGTGCCCTCGCGCAGCAGGCGCGCCTCGGCCGCCCGCGCACCGCCCCAGGCGGACGCCGCGAGCAGCAGCACGGCGGCGCCGGCCGCGGCGGAGAGACGCCGGCGTCCATCGCTCATCATGGCAAACCCGACCAGGGTGCCGAGGGTCACCAGGAAGAAGCTCACGCCGTAGACGCCGACCAGGCTCGCGAGCTGCGCGATCGGCACCAGGGTGACGACCGCACTTCCGAGCGGAATCCAGGGGAAGCCACCGAGCACGTGGCCGCGCGCGTACTCGGCCGCCACCCAGGCCACCGGCACGATGACGAGACCGGGCGCGCCGACGCGCCGGACCACGGCGCCGCTCAGTCCGCACGCCAGTGCGGTGTAGGCCGCCATGTAGAGCGCCAGCGCCAGCGCGGACAGCCAGGCGACGATGCCGGGCAGCCCGCCGAAGGTCTCGACCACGGCCCCCGTCCAATAGATGGTGCCCAGGTAGTGGACGACGCCAGCCGCGGCCCCCAGGGCGGCGCCACGCCGAAACGTCTGGCCACGCAGCACGCCCGGACGTCCGCGCCACCCCGCCACCGCCACGATCAGCGGCACGACGGCCACCAGCGCCACCACGGCATGCCCGTAGCGTGGGAACGACAGCGCCAGCAGGGCGCCCGCGAGGAGAGCTAGCGGGTAATCCAGGGCTTGAACTGCTCTTCCCGTTCGAGCCGGGCGGCCACCTTCTCCGCCTCGGCCCGCGACTTGAACTTGCCAACGCGCACCCTGAAACCCGATGGCTGGCCGGGCAATGCCGCCAGAACGAATGCGGCATACCCCTTGGACTTGAGACGGCCGGCGACAGCTTCGGCCTCCGGGCGGCCTCTCAGTGCCGCCACCTGGATGGCGAAGCCGTCGCCGCGTGGTTCAGCGAACGCGGGATTCGCCACCGGCGCGGCGGGTTCGGCGCGTTCTGCGGGCGCCGCTTCACCGGACCCGGCGGCCGGCTCACTGCGCGGCGCGGTGGACGGCGCCGCAGCAGACGCGGCCGGGGACGCAGCCGGGGATGCAGCCGGGGATGCACTGCCCGGCTTGACGAAGGTCTCCGCGGGTGGCGTCCGCGCCTCGAGCCGGTCCTGATAGCCGAGATCGGGCACGGCGGTCGGCCCGAGCGAGGGGGCCTCGGGCGGCATCGCCCCGGGCGCCGTGGGGTCCGCGGGTTCTTCGATGGCGGCTGCCGGGGCGTCGGTCTCGACGCCCGTACGCGCCTGCACGCCGCGGCCGACCAGGACGCCGCACAGGAAGATCACGACGGACACCACCGTGACCGCCATGAAGAGGAAGACGAGCTGCTTCCCGCTCAGTTGCATTTCGCGAACGCTGTCGTCGGACGTGGGCATGTCGGACACGTCTTGCGGTCGAGAGATCGTATCACGCACCGCCGCGGGGTTCGCGCGCCCGCGCCGCCAGATCCATGGCCGCGGCGTTGCCAGGTTCGAGGATCAGCGCGCGCTCGGCGGCCTGGCGCGCCCCGTCGGCATCGTGCGCACGCAACAGCAGCTCACCGAGTTCGATTTGCGTCGCCGCCGAGTCGGCACTCCAGATCGCGATCTTCAGCGCGCTGATGGCGTCCTGCAGCAGTCCGCTGCGGGCTTGCGCCCGCCCGAGCAGGCGCAGTGCCTCGACATCGTAGGGCCGCAGATACAGCGCCCGCTGGGTCTCGCGGATGGTCTCCTGGTCGCGACCCGCGTCGAAGGCGCGGCTGGCGGCTGCCAGGTAGAACGCTGCCAGCTCCTGCTGATCGCGCTGCGCCCCGGCGTTCAGTGCGGCCTCGAGACCGGACGAGGCCGGGCGCGAGAACTCGGGCAGGCGTTCGAGGCCGCGTGGCACGGGCAGCGGCTCGGCCGTTTCCCAGCGCCCGGACAAGCGGCCCGCCAACTCGCGCTCACGCAACGCCTCGGGACCGGCGCCACTGGCGGCCAGCGCAGCCGCCAGCACGAAGTGGGCATCCCCGTCGGCCGGCTCGCGCCGCACCGCTTCGCGCAGCCAGTAGGCGGCGGCCAGCGCGTCCCGGTCGAGCCAGTGCGCGTAGCCGAGGTTGAAGCAGGCATCCGCACTGGCAGCGTCGCGCTCGACGGCCTGATTGAAGTAGTAGGTCGCGCGGCCGGTCTGCGGCGTGGCGCCGCGGCGCAGCTGCACCACGCCGAGCAGCGCGGGAACCGCGGCGTCGCGGCCGACCGACGACAGCGCCGTCAGCAGCTTGAACGCGTCGTCGTAGCGGCGTAGCTGGACGAGCGACGAGGCCGCCCGCAAGCGCCACTCCGGAGCACCGCCGGCGGCCATCCCGCGTCCGGCGACCCCGCCGGCCGTCGCCAGGGCCTGCTCATGGGCCCCGCGCGCGGTCTGCGCGACCCACAGTGCGAGCCGCGGCGCCGGGTAGTCGGCGGCGAGCTTCAGCGCCTGCGCCAGCAGCTTCTCCTGCGTCTCGGGGGCCGACGCCACGAGGCCGCGCACGTAGAGCTCGAAGGCCGGGACGGAAGGCGCAATCGCCGCCGCTGGCGCCAGGGGCGCTGCCGACGGCGGTGCGAGATGGTCCACCACACCGGCGAAGGCCTCGAACAGGCGCGTCACCGGCGCCGACACCGGCGGCAACTCGATCAGGTGCGCCTCGTCCACCTCCAGCCGGCGCGACACGATGGTCACGATGCCGTCGGCTTCGCGCACGCTGCCGAGCACTACCCGGGTAGCCCCGACCAGCTCGGCCACCTTGATGAGCGTGGCCCGCGTCAACGCCGCGGCCGGCGGCAGCTGCAGACGGTCGAGGGCGGCCAGGCGCTCATCGCGCGACACCACCTCGACGCCGCGCGCGGCCAGCGTCTCCGTCAGTCCCACCGCCACGCCTTCGCTCAGCCACCCGACGCGCTGGTCGAACCGTTCGAGCTCGAACGGCACGACGAGCACGGCGTCGGATTGCGCGGCTGCCGGCGCAGCTACCGCCAGGAACACGACACAGGCCAGCGCCGCGCCCCGCCAGGTCATGCGGGCTCCGACGCGGCCGAGCCGGTGAAGTCGATCGCGAGCGTGCATCCGGGTGCCCCCTGCGCCCGGCATGTCTCGATGCGGACGTCGGCCTCGAGGCCGTGCAGCTCGAGATACCGCGACAGCGCGCCGGCCACCCAGCCGCACGTCGGCCACGCCCAGCGGTCCCGCAAGCCGCAGAACACGCTGCCTTGCATCGTCACCGTGCCGCGGCCACGGCCAACGACCGTGGTGACGACCAGGGGCTGGTAGGCGGCGCGCAGGAGCCGGCGCGCGCGGGCCAGTGCCGAGCGCCGCCGCAACCACTTCGGCTGCCACCGCAGCGCCCGCCGCCCGAAGCCGCTCTGCGCGTAGTACCACTCGGCGGAGTAGCGTCCCGCCGCCGTCATCACGGCGGCGTAGGGTTCTTCGCCTTCCTGGCGCAGGAAGCTCAGCACCGCGTTCAGCGGGGCCAGACCCGAGCGGCCCTCGCGCAGGCCCATCGGGGACAGCCAGTGTTCGTAGTACTCGAGCCGCGTCGGCAGGACGTCGCCGATGCCCTGGTGCAGGCTCGCCACGAGCAGGCGGCCGACGCCGTCGTCGCTCATCGCCTCGCCTCCGCGATTCTGTTAGCGTAACGACGATGATGCCCGCGTGGTCGGCGGCGGTGCTGGCCGGGGGGCGCGGACGGCGCCTGGATGGCCGCACCAAGCCGCTCGTCGAACTCCACGGCCGGACGATTCTCGCGCGTCAGGCCGAGGCCCTGGCCGCCCTCGGCGTGGTGCCGCGCCTGATTGCGCCGGATCCCACCCCGTACGCGGACCTGCCCTTCGAGGTGGTGGCCGACCTGGTCGATGCCGGCGCCCTCGGGGCCCTGTTCACGGCCGTCAGCACCGCCCCGACGCCCTACACCCTCGTGGTCGCGGGCGACCTGCCCTTCGTGAGCGCGCCGTTTCTCGCCGCGCTCGTCGCGTGGCGCACGGAAGCCGAGGCCATCGTGCCGCGGCCGGGCGGCCGCTGGCAGCCCTTGTGTGCGATCTACCATCGGACCGTCGCCGCGCGTCTCGAGGCCCGTATCAGCCGTGGGCACTGGCGCGTCACCGAAGCGCTGGACGACCTCGACGTGCGCGCCGTGTCCGATGCGGAGCTGTCGCGGTTCGACACCGACGGCCGGCTGCTGCTCAACGTGAACACCCCCGAGGATCTGCGTCTCGCGACCCAACACGCGGCGCTGTGACAAGGCTCGGGCATGCGACGGCGTCGTGGAGCGTACCCCAGCGGCCGAAGCCTTGTCCAACCGGCGATGCACGCGGACCTAGCCGCCGCCCGCCGTTCCCGTTAGGATCATCCGTCACATCATGATGCTGCCGCTCTACGACCGCCTGCGTTCGGCCATTCGCGCCGCCCTGTCGACTCTCTACGCGCTCGAACGCGAGGCCGCCGCCATCCCGCTCGAAACGCCACCCAACCGCGCCTTCGGCGATGTCGGGTCACCGGTGGCCTTCGAACTCGCCCGCGAGCTCCGCAAGGCCCCGCGCGTCATCGCGCAGGAGCTGGCGGCCGCGCTCGGCCCCATCGACGGCGTCACCTCGGTGTCGGCGGCCGCCAACGGCTATCTCAACGTCTTCCTCGATCGCGGCGCGTTCCTGACCGCTCGCCTCGACGAGCCGGCGGCCGCGGCGCCGCGCGGCGGCAAGACGATCGTCGAGCACACGGCCATCAACCCGAACAAGGCGGCGCACATCGGCCATCTGCGCAACGCCTGTCTCGGTGACACCCTGGTGCGTGCCCTGCGCTTCCGCGGGGCCCCGGTCGAGGTGCAGAACTACATCGACGACACCGGCGTGCAGGTGGCCGACGTCGTGGTCGGCCTCCGCCACCTCGAAGGGCTCGACCTGGCGGCGGTCACCGCGATCGCCGACTCGACCCGGTTCGACTACTACTGCTGGGACCTCTACGCCCGGGTGACGGAGTGGTACGAGGCGGATCCGACGCGTCTCGCGGTGCGCGCCGCCACCCTCCACGAGATCGAACACGCCCTCGACCCGTCGGCGGCCATCGGCGCCTTCGTGGCCGAGCGTATCGTGCGCACCCACCTCGTGACGATGGGCCGGCTCGGCATCGACTACGACCTGCTCACCTGGGAAGGGGACATCCTGCGGCTGCAGTTCTGGGCGCGAGCCTTCGCCCTGCTCAAGGAGAAGGGCGCGGTGTTCCTGCAGACCACCGGCAAGCTGGCCGGCTGCTGGGTGATGGCCATCGACGACGAGGGCGGCGGGATGCCCGATGAGACGGACGGGAGCCCCAGCGCCCCCGCGGCCGGCGAAACGGAGGAACCGCGCGAGAAGGTGATCGTGCGCTCGAACGGCACGGTCACCTACGTCGGCAAGGACATGGCGTATCAGTTCTGGAAGCTGGGCGTGCTCGGCCATGACTTCAAGTACCGGCCCTTCGCCACCCGGCTCGACGGCGACACGCTGTGGGCGACGACCAGCCACGCTGCCGAGGCCGTCGAGCCGCATCCGTCGTTCGGTGCCGCGGCCGCGACCGTCAACGTCATCGACGTGCGCCAGGCCTATCTGCAGCAGCTCCTGAAGCAGGCACTCGCCGTCGCCGGACATCCCGACGCGGCGCGGCTGCACACCCACTTCTCCTACGAGATGGTGGCGCTGTCGCACGCGACGGCGCGCGAACTGGGCTTCGCCCCACCCGCCGGTTCCGAGGAGGCGGCCAAGCCGTTCGTCGAGGTCTCGGGCCGCAAGGGCCTCGGGGTCAAGGCCGACGACCTGCTCGATCGCCTGATCGAGAAGGCGCTCGGCGAGGTGACGCGCCGCAATCCGGAGCTGCCCGCCGAGGACGCCCGCCAGACGGCCGGAGCGGGTCGCGGTCGCCGCCGTGCGCTACTTCATGGTCAAGTTCTCGCGCACCAAGGTGATCGCCTTCGACATCGACGAGGCTCTCAGCTTCGAAGGCGAAAGCGGCCCCTACCTGCAGTACGCCGTCGTCCGCGCCAACAAGATCTTCCAGAAGCTGCGCGATCGCGACGGCCTCGATGACGCCGGCATCGCCGCGGCGCTGGCGTCCCACCCGCCCACCGCCCTGGCGGGCGAGGAGGCCGCCGACCGCCTCTGGTCCCTCGTGCTCGACGCCGCCAGGCTCGATGACGTCGTCGACGGCTGCGTCCGGACGCTCGAGTTCGCCGCCCTCGCCAAGTACGCCTTCGGCCTGGCCCAGGGCTTCAACGCCGTCTACCACGCCTTGCCGGTGCTGGGCGAAGAACGTGACGACGTGCGGTTGTGGCGGGCGGGCGCGCTCGGCTACGTCCGCCGGCAGCTGGCGGCGGCGCTCATGACAATGGGCATCGACGTGCCGACGCGTATGTAGGACACTGAGCGCCATGCCCACCATCGCCATCACCCCCTGCCGACAGATGTCCGACTACCTGGAGTCGGTGCGTCGCGCCGGCGGGACCCCGCTCGAGCTCACGCTGGACGACGAGGTCGCCGGGATCGTGGCGAAGGCAGACGGCCTGCTGCTGACCGGCGGGGGCGACCTCGACCCCGCCCTCTACGGCGCCACGCGGCACGAGACCTTCACGGCGGCCGAGCCCGGCCGTGACGACTTCGAGATCGCACTCGTCCGCGCCGCCCTCGACGCGGGCCGACCGGTGTTCGCGATCTGCCGCGGCATGCAGCTGCTGAACGTCGCCCTCGGCGGCGACCTGGTGCAGGACATCCCGACCGAAGTGAATGGCGCCGTGCCGCACGACGTGCGTGAACCGCGCTACGCCCTGGCCCACGAAGTGTGGGCCACGCAGGGCTCGCGCTTCTCGACGCTGATGCGCGAGAAGCTGGTGGACGGCGAGAGCTGCCAGGTCAACAGCCGGCATCACCAGGCCGTCAAGCACACCGGCAAGGGCCTGGAGGTGGTCGCCACCGCACCCGACGGCGTCATCGAAGCCATCGAGCGGCCCGGCGCGTTCTGTCTGGGCGTGCAGTGGCACCCCGAGAACTTCTGGCGCACGGGCGAGTTCCGGGCGCTCTTCGAAGGCTTCGTCGAGGCCTGCCGCGCCGACGCCTAGCGCCGGCGCGTGAGCGTGAGCACCGTCTCGACGTGGGCGGTGCGCGGGAACAGGTCGTGGGCGCGCACGTCGGCGACCTCGTAGCCGCCCTCGACGAACAGCCGCACGTCGCGCGCCAGGGTGGCCGGATCGCATGACGCGTAGACGATCTGCGGAACGCGCGCGGCGGCCAGCGCCGCGCTGACCGCGGGCGACAGGCCCGTGCGCGGCGGATCGACCACGATGGTCCCGAAGGTGGCGAGGCCCGCCCGGCGCACGAACGCCTCGACCGGGCGGTGATGCACGTGGACCCGCAACGCCCGCACGGCATTGGCCTGCAGATCGGCGGCAGCCACCGGGTCGCCCTCGACGGCCGCGACGGTCCGCCCCGTTGCGGCCAGCACCACGCTGAACAGGCCGACGCCGGCGTAGAGATCGGCCACCTCGTCGGCGTCGCAGCGGCCTGCGACGTCGGCCACGAGGCCTGGCAGCAGGAAGCGGTTGCCCTGGAAGAACGCCCGCACGTGATGACGGACGTCGACGCCCTTGCCGTCAGGAGTCGCGAGCGTGTCGACCACGAAGGGATCTCCCCACGCCTGGCCGACGCCGCCACCGGCGTCGCTCCAGGACAGGCCGTCCAGGCCGTCGATCGCGGCGACCGCCGGCGGCGCGGCGACCGCGCCGTAGGCGACGTGCCCCACGCGATGCGTGCCCTCGATCGACTCGGCCCACTCGATTTCGGCGGCCGTGCGTGGGTCGACGCCGACCGCGGCGCACAGCCGGTCGAGAGTGGCCGCACTCTCGGCGCTCACCTGACGCGCCGCCGCGATGTCGCAGAGCGCATGGGAGCCTTCTTCGAAGAAGCCCCAGCGTCCGTGGCGGACGTGCACGCGGGCACGGGTGCGGTAGCCATCGGCGGCGGCGGTTGCCACCGGCACCGTGCCGACGTCGAGGCGGGCCAGGCGCCGGAAGGCGTCGCCGATCATCTCGGCCTTGAGGGCGGCCTGCCGCGCGGCGGTGACGTGGGCGAGCACGTGGCCACCGCAGGCGAGGCCGGGTTCGACCGCCACGCGGTCTGGCGACGCCTCGAGCACCTCGACCGTGCGGGCGAAGATGGTGCGCCGCTGCACGCGCTCGACCGTCGCCACCACGCGCTCGCCGGGGATGGCGCCGGCGACGAGGACGATGGCACCCTCGTGGCGGGCGATCATGCGGCCGCCCACCGCCGGACGCTCGACCGTCAGCGTCACGCGTGCACCCGGCGCCGGGGTCAATCGAACCTCACGACGGGCACGCCCACGGCGGCGCGCACGAGACGGGTTCGCGCGGCCGCCAGTGCCGCCTCCCACTGCGCCGCGTGCAGGCGGGCGCGAAACGGCGCGAGTTCCGCCGCCGCCTGGTCGGTGAGAGCGGCCAGGCGTGGCGGCCGGCAGCGTCTCGGAGGCGGCAGCGACCAGCGTCGCGTCGATGTCGGCGAGCGTCGCGAGCAGCGCATCACGGGCGGCGCCGCGGGCGGTCACGCTCGGCGCCAGGACGGCATCGAGCGCACCGAGCGCCGCCTTCACGACCGGCTGCAGCGCGGCGGGCGCGCGCTCGCTGCCGAGCGCCGCCGCCAGCTGCACGGCCACGCGCTCGACGTGCGCGTGCAGGGACCCGCGCTTCGGTCCCGCCGTGGCCGGCGCGTCGTCCATCCGCGCCACCCCGACGGCGCGGCGCCAGCGGTCGTAGGCGTCGAGGACCTCGGCGTCGCAGAACTCGATGCGCACGGGCCGGCGGCGGCCCACCTTCCTGGCGGCGCGTTCGACCACGCGGTCGATGGCCTCCCGCACGAGGGTCAGCGGAATGCCCTGCTCCGCCCAGCCCTTGACCAGGTCGAAGGCCGGCCCCACCACGCGAATGAGATGGCCTTCGTTGCGGCGGCACAGATACGCCTCGACCTCGCGGCAGTAGGCGTGCAGATCGTCAGGGGCAGGCGCCGCGGCCGCCGGCTCTGGCCGCGTCATTGCCAGTGCACCGCGCCGGAGGTGATCCGCACGACCTCGACGCCGGTGTCGATGAGCAGGGCACCGGTCGCGTCCACGCCCGTCGTCATCCCCTGGTGCGCGCCGTCCGCATCCATCCACGTCACCGGCCGCCCGGCCAGTCCCGCGGCACGGACGCGCCACCGCTCGACGACACGTCCGTAGCGGCCCTCGATCAGATCCTGGTAGCAGCCGGCCCACGCAGCTCAGCACCTCCGCCAGCACCGCTCCGGTATCCGGCACCTGGCCGAGCGCGCGTTCGAGTGAGGTGGCCCGATCCTGGCCGCTGACATAGGTCACGTCGCGGACGTTGATCCCGACACCGACCACGACGTACTGGTCGGCGGTGCCGACCCGGTGTCCTTCCGCCAGCACGCCGGCGATCTTGTCCACATGAAACAGGTCATTCGGCCACTTCATCGAGGCTTCGATGCCCGTGGCCCGTGCGATGCCTTCGGCCACCGCCAGGCCGGCAGCCAGCGTCAGCAGGCCCAGCACGCTCGGCGCCCCTTCGACGTACGGCTCCACGGGGGGACGGACGAGCACCGAGAAGTAGAGGCCGGACTCCGCCGGCGACGACCAGACGTGACCGCGGCGACCGCGCCCGGCCGTCTGCTGCCCCGCCACCACCACCAGTCCGTGGGCCGCGCCGGCGTCCGCCTGCGCGGCCACCGCGTCCATCGTCGATGGCAGCGACGCGACGTAGCGCACCTCGGCGACGTGGCGGCCGAAGCGCGGGCGGGCCGTCGCCACGGCGTCGCCAAGCGCGGACGGCAAGGAGGCCCCCTCGATCACGGCACTCAACTCGGCGCCGGCTCGAGCTCGAAGCTCAGGTCCACGGCCGGGGCGGAATGCGTGAGCGCGCCAATCGACACGGTGTCGGCGCCGGTCGAGGCGATCTCCGGCAGCCGGTCGAGGGTCACCCCGCCCGACACTTCGATCTGGGCCCGGCCCGCGACGCGTTCGACCGCGCGCCTGAGATCGTAGGTCGTGAAGTTGTCGAGGAGGACCGCGGTGGCGCCGGCGGCCAGCGCCTCGTCGAGCTCGTCGAGCGTCTCCACCTCGACCTCCACGCGCAGACCGGTGCCGGCCGCGAGCGCGCGGCTCACCGCCGCGGTCAGCCCACCCGCCAGGCGCTTGTGGTTGTCCTTGATGAGGACGGCGTCGTCGAGGCCGAAGCGGTGGTTGGTGCCGCCACCGCAGCGCACCGCGTACTTCTCGAGCGCCCGCCACAGCGGCGTGGTCTTGCGGGTGTCGAGCACCGTGATGCGCCCGGCCGCCGCCTGGACATGCGCCGCCGTGAGCGTCGCGATGCCCGACAGCCGCTGCAGGATGTTGAGCGCCGTCCGCTCGGCGGTCAGCAGCGCCCGGGCCGACCCGGTGACGACCGCCACGACGTCACCGCGCTCGCAGCGTGCGCCATCACCCCAGCGCACCTCGAACAGGGCACCGGCATCACACTGCCTGAAGACCTCGAAGGCCACGTCGAGACCGGCCACCACGAGCGGCGCCTTGGCCTGGATCACGCCTCGGGCGACGACGCCGTCGTCGATCACGGTACGGCTGGTCACGTCGCCCTGGCCGATGTCCTCGGCCAGCGCCTGGGCCACGAGTGCGCGGTAGGTCTCGACCGGCGGCGGCTGCAGGGCCATCAGGCGGCGTCTCCCGCCGGCGCCTCGAAGGTGACGGCCACCGAGAAGGCCGCCGCGTCCTCGAGCACGAGCTCGCCGACATTCCCGGCCGCCGCCACATCGCGTCGCACGGTCTCGAGCGCGGCCAGACGCTCGGCCGTATCGGCCACGACGGCACGGGCGATCGGCGTCTTCATGCCCACCTTGGCCTCGGACTTGGCGCGCCTGAGCGCGCCGGTGACGTCCACGGCCACCGCCAGCGCCGCGGCGTCGCCGGGCTCCGCCACGAGCGCGTGGATCTCCTGCACGGTGGGCCAGGCCGCCGTGTGCACCGACCCGGCCTGCCACCACGACCACACCTCCTCGGTCACGAACGGCAGGTAGGGGGCCAGGAGGCGCGTCAGCACAGACAGCGTCGCGCGCATGGCGGCATTGGCCGACTGCGCGCCCTCGGGTCCGTGGTCGCCGTAGCGGCGGGCCTTGACCAGTTCCAGATAGTCGTCGCAGAACGACCAGAAGAACGACTCGGTGCGGTCGAGCGCGCGCGTGTACTCGTAGCGGTCGAGGGCCGCGGTCGCGTCGGCGATGAGCGCCACCAACCCGGCCAGGAGCGCGCGATCGAGCGGAGCAGTGACCTGCCCGACCTCGGCCTCACGGCCCAGCACGAACTTCGACGCGTTGAGAAGCTTCATGGCCAGGCGCCGGCCAATCTTCATCTGGCCGACATCGAAGGCCGTGTCGACACCGGGACCGCCGCGCGCCGCCCAGTAGCGCACGCCGTCGCTGCCGTACTCCTGGAGCATGCCGAGGGGCGTGACCACGTTGCCCTTCGACTTCGACATCTTCTTGCGATCGGGGTCGAGCACCCAGCCGGAGATCGAGGCGTGCGTCCACGGCAGGGAGTCGTGCTCGAGGTGCGCACGGAGCACCGACGAGAACAGCCAGGTGCGGATGATGTCGTGGGCCTGCGGCCGCAGGTCCATCGGGAACGTGCGGCCGAACAGGTCCGGATCGCGCTCCCAGCCGGTGACGAGCTGCGGCGACACCGACGAGGTGGCCCAGGTGTCCATCACGTCCGGATCGCCCACGAAGCCCCCGGGCTGGCCGCGCTGCGCTTCGGTGTAGCCCTCGGGAACATCGGTCGACGGATCGATCGGCAGCCGCGACTCGTCGGGGACGATCCGTCGGCTGTAGTCGGTCGACCCGTCCTCGTGCAGCCCGTACCAGACCGGGAACGGCACGCCGAAGAAACGCTGGCGGCTGACGCACCAGTCGCCGTTCAAGCCGTTGACCCAGTTGTCGAAGCGGGCGCGCATGTATTCGGGATGCCACTGCAGCTCACGGCCGCGGGCCAGCAGTCCCTCCTTGTGATCGATGGTCTTGAAGAACCACTGCCGGCTGGTCACGATCTCGAGCGGCCGATCGCCCTTCTCGAAGAACTTCACGTGGTGGGTGATCGGACGTGGCGCCCCCAGCAGATCGCCCGACGCCGTCAGCAACTCGACGATCCGCGCCTGCGCCTTCTTCGCCGAGAGGCCGGCCAGCTGGTCGTAGGCGATCTGCGCCGCCTCGGGCGCGGTGGATTCCCAGCCGGCGCTGCCCCACGTCACCGGCCCGAGCGTCCCGTTCACCTGGATGACCGCCCGCACCGGCAGCTTCAGCTCCCGCCACCACGTCACGTCGGTGGTGTCGCCGAAGGTGCAGATCATGGCGATGCCGCTGCCCTTCTCGGGGTCGGCCAGCGGATGCGCCACCACCGGCACGCGCACGCCGAAGAGCGGCGTCACGACATAGCTGCCGAACAGCGCCTGGTAACGCGCGTCTTCCGGGTGAGCGACCAGGGCCACGCAGGCCGGCAGCAGTTCGGGCCGCGTGGTGTCGATCTCGATCCACCCGCCCGTCCCGGTCACGTCGCCGTAGCCGTCGGCGCGCGCGAACCGCAGCCGGTGGTAGGCGCCGGGCATCTCGCGATCCTCGAGCTCGGCCTGCGCGACCGCGGTCTTGAAGTCGACGTCCCACATCGTCGGGGCTTCGAGCTGGTAGGCCTGGCCGCGCGCGAGCAGGCGCAGGAACGCGAGCTGTGACACGCGCTGCGCCGGCTTGGCGATGGTCGCGTAGGTCATCGACCAGTCGATCGACAGCCCGAGGTGGCGCCACAGGTTCTCGAACGCCCGCTCGTCCTCGATGGTGAGCCGCGTGCAGAGCTCGATGAAGTTCGGCCGTGACACCGCGATCGGCGTCTTGGCGGGCTGCGCCGGCGGCTCGAATGCCGGGTCGTAGGGCAGGGCCGGATCGCAGCGCACGCCGTAGTAGTTCTGGACGCGGCGCTCGGTCGGCAGGCCGTTGTCGTCCCAGCCCATCGGGTAGAAGACGGCCAGCCCGCCCATCCGCTTGTAGCGGGCGATGATGTCGGTGTGGGTGTAGGAGAAGACGTGGCCGACGTGCAGCGAGCCGCTCACCGTGGGCGGCGGCGTGTCGATGGCGAAGACGTCAGAACGCGGCCGCGTCCGGTCGAACCGGTAGGTCGCCTCGCGCTCCCAGCGCTCGGTGAGACGGCTCTCGAGACCTTCGAGCGCGGGTGATTCCGGAACGGCGGGCGGCTGTGGTGTGTGCATGGGGACGAGGCGCGATCACCGGATCGCGATCAATCCCACATCGTACCGAGTCGCTCCGGCCGGCGCAACCGCGCCCGCGGGGTCGCGCCCGCTACTGGAGCGCCGGCGCCGAGCGCATCCTCGCGATTTCCTCGCGCACCAGGCGCTCCGACACGTCCGCGACGACCAGGCGCGCGACCTCGGCGACGAGTGCCGGCGCCAG
The DNA here is from genome assembly GCA_963807405.1 of uncultured Acidobacteriota bacterium. Taxonomy (GTDB): domain Bacteria; phylum Acidobacteriota; class Vicinamibacteria; order Vicinamibacterales; family UBA2999; genus CADEFD01. Next base: position 1,287,932 of record CAWEBU010000006.1, read on the forward strand.
CTCGCGCACGAGACGCTCGGCCGCCTCGCTGGTCGCGGCCGGCGCCACGCGTTCGGCGGCGGCCGAGGCGGTGGCCGTGGCGGCCTGCTCGGCCCGTGCCGCGAGCAGGTCCGTGACGCGCCGCTCACGGTCGGCGTCACCGCCCCAGATAGCCGCCACCCGCGCCGCCACGCGCTCCAGGTCCTCATCGCGCAGCGCGACCGCCGTCTGGTCCTCGGTGTCGTCGGCCGCCGTCCGGTGCTCGGGGTCGTCGGCCGCGGCCTGGTGCTCGGGGTCGTCGGCCGCCTCCGCCTGCGCGGGCCACGGCGCCTGCGCCTGACGGCCGGCACGCACGGCGCCGCGGACGGCTTCGATGAGCTGCAGGGAGTCGAGTGGCTTGCGGAGCACGGCGCACGCCCCGGCCGCCGCGACGTCGGCGTCGTCGACGACCTCGAGCTGGCCGGCCAGCAGGATCACCGACACCGGCCGCCCGCCGGCCTGCGCCTGAACGAGTCGGGCCAGCTCCAGGCCCGCCGGTGGTGCGGTCATCGCCAGGTCGGCGAGCACGACCGCGGCGGCCTTCTCCTGCCACGCGGCCAGACCGTCGTGACCGCTGGCGGCGGTGACGAGTTCGACGTGCTGGTCGGCGAAGGTCATCTCGACGACGCGGCGGGTGATCCGGCTTTCGGAGATGAGCAGGACTCGGGGCGGGGCAACCATCATGGGATCAGTCTCCGATCCCTGGCGGCTGCAAGCTCCGGGCCGTCAGGCGTCGGTGCGGACGCGGGCCTTGGCGGCGATGAAGTCGACGATCTTCTGCATCGGAGTACCGGGGATGAACACGCCGGTGATGCCCATGGCGTGCATTTTCGGGAGGTCCTGATCCGGGATGATGCCGCCCACCACGACCAGCACGTCATCGAGGCCCTGCGCCTTCAGCAGTTCCATGATGCGCGGACAGATGTGCATGTGGGCGCCTGACAGAATCGACAGTCCGATCACGTCCGCGTCTTCCTGCAGGGCGGCGCCGACGATCATCTCCGGCGTCTGCCGCAGGCCCGTGTAGATGACCTCCATGCCGGCGTCGCGCAGCGCGCGCGCGATGACCTTGGCCCCCCGATCGTGACCGTCGAGCCCGGGCTTGGCGATGACGACACGGATCTTGCGGATCCCGGGTCTCTGATCTGAGGTCTCGGACAGGCTCACAGCTTTCTCCATCGGCGCCTTCGTGACAGGTCGTTCGGGCCCGCAATCCGGGCCCCGCCCGCCTAGATGATCGGTGTCTCTTCCCACTCGCCCCACACGTCGCGCAGGGCGTCGCACATCTCGCCGACGGTGCAGTACGCCCGCACGCAGTCGAGCATCGGTTCCATCGTGTTGGTCGTGCCCGCCGCCGCCTTCTTGAGGGCGTCGAGCGTCCGCCGCACCGCGCCGTTGTCGCGCGAGGTCTTGAGCGCCTCGAGCCGCTTCAGCTGGATCTCCGAGGCCTGGTCGTCGATGTAGAGAATCGCGATCGGCGGCTCGTTCTCCTGGATGAAGTCATTGACGCCGACGATGATCTTCTCCTTGCGCTCGACGGCCTGCTGGAACTGGTACGACGCCTCGGCGATTTCCTTCTGCGGGTAGCCGAGTTCGATCGCCTCGACCATCCCGCCCATGCGATCGATGGTGTCCCAGTACTTGAGGGTGCCCTGCTCCATGTCGCGCGTGAGCGCCTCGACGAAATACGACCCGCCCAGCGGATCGACCACGTTGGTGACGCCGCTCTCGGCGGCCAGCACCTGCTGCGTGCGCAGGGCGATCGTGACCGCCTCCTTGGTGGGCAGCGACAGCGCCTCGTCGAGGGAGTTCGTGTGCAGGGAGTTGGTGCCGCCGAGCACGGCGGCGAGGGCCTGGAGGGCGGTGCGGACGACGTTGTTGTAGGGCTGCTGCGCGGTCAGCGAGACACCGGCGGTCTGGGTGTGGAACCGCAGCTGCCACGACTTCGGGTCCCGGGCGCCGAAGCGGTTCTTCATCGCCTCGGCCCACAGCTTGCGGGCCGCCCGGAACTTGGCGATCTCCTCGAAGAAGTCGCTGTGAGAGTTGAAGAAGAACGACATCCGCGGCACGAAGTCGTCGACCGCCAGACCGGCGTCGACGCCGTACTGCACGTACTCGAGGCCGTCGCGCAGGGTGAAGGCCAGCTCCTGGAGCGCTGTCGAACCGGCCTCCCGGATGTGGTACCCGCTCACCGAGATGGTGTTCCAGCGCGGCACTTCGCGGGTACAGAACGAGAAGATGTCGGTGATCAGCCGCATCGAGGGCCGCGGCGGGAAGATGTACTCCTTCTGGGCGATGAACTCCTTGAGGATGTCGTTCTGAATCGTCCCGGAAATCGTCTTCCAGTCGGCGCCCTGCTTCTCGGCCACGACCAGGTACATCGCGAACAGCATCGGCGCCGGCGAGTTGATCGTCATCGACGTCGTGATGTCGGCGAGCGCGATGCCGTCGAAGAGGCGCTCCATGTCGGCCAGCGACATGATGCTGACTCCGCACTTCCCCGTTTCGCCGAGCGACAGCGGATGATCGGGATCGCGGCCCATCAGGGTCGGCAGATCGAAGGCGACGCTCAGCCCGGTGCCACCGGCGGCGATCAGTTCCTTGTAGCGGGCGTTGGTCTCCTCGGGGGTGCCGAATCCAGCGAACTGCCGCATCGTCCACAGCTTGCCGCGGTAGCCGCTCGGGTGGATGCCGCGCACGTAGGGGAACTCGCCCGGCGCGCCGATCTCGGAGGCCACGTCGATGCCGGCGACGTCCTCCGCCGTGTAGAGGCGCTCGACCGACCGTCCCGAGATGGTCGTGAAGGGCCCGGCCCGCTCCGGCGTCTTGCGGAGCGTCGGCTCGAGCACATCCTTGGTCCACCGCGCCTTGTCGCTGGTCGTCGATTTCACCGGTGAAGACATCGTTTTCAGTATAGAGGAAGCGACTCCCGCGAGCGACCTCTGACGACGTCGCGAGCGCCCGTCGCCCGGCGGCTCGCGGCGCGCGGCAACGTGGGCATCAGACGAAGTGAATAAGCCAGGCGCATGAATTGAACGTGCAATTGACATCGACAGCGCGGCCGGGCTACGTTTGTTCGTTTGTTCGACTCGCCCGCAGTGCGGCCCCGCCGGGCCGACGGGCACACAAGGACCCATTCCATGGCCACACATGGCAAGATCTTCGGCGCGATGCTCCAGGAGTTCGAAGGAGCGGCGCGGATACTCGACCTCGACCCTGGCATCTGGCAGATCCTGACGCACCCGAAGCGGCAGATCACGGTCTCCTGCCCGATTCAGCGGGACAGCGGCAGGATCGAAGTGTTCACCGGCTATCGCGTGCAGTACAACATCACGCTCGGCCCGGCCAAGGGAGGCATCCGCTATCACCCGGACGTCACCCTCGACGAGGTCACGGCCCTGGCGGCCTGGATGACCTGGAAGTGCGCCGTGGCGCAGGTCCCGTTCGGCGGCGGCAAGGGCGGGGTCATCTGCGATCCCACGACCATGTCGCGCCGCGAGCTCGAGGCGCTCACCCGCCGCTACACGGCCGAGATCATCGACGCCATCGGTCCCGAAAAGGACGTGCCGGCGCCCGACGTGAACACCGACGCCCAGGTCATGGCGTGGTTCATGGACACCTACTCGATGCACGTCGGGCACACCGCGACGGCGGTCGTCACCGGCAAGCCGGTCGAAATGGGCGGCTCACTCGGCCGTCGCGAGGCCACCGGCCGCGGCGTCATGATCATCGCCCGTGAGTCGGCCCAGCACCTCGGCTTCGAGCTGAAGGGCGCCACCGTCGCCGTGCAGGGCTTCGGCAACGTCGGCTCGATCGGCGCCGAGCTGATGCACGCCCACGGCGCGCGCATCCTGGCCGCCACCGACTGGAAGGGCGGCGTCCACAACGACAAGGGGCTGGACATGCCGGCGCTGCTCGAGTGGACCGCCGAGCACAAGACGGTGCACGGCTTTCCCGGCGCCGAGCCGATCACCAACGAAGAGCTGTTTTCACTCGACGTCGACATCCTGGCCCCGTGCGCCCTCGAGAACCAGATCACCCGCGACAACCAGGCCTCGATCAAGGCGAAGATGGTCATCGAGGGCGCCAACGGCCCGACCACGCCGGAGGCGCACCGGGCCCTGCACGAGCGCGGCGTGTTCGTCGTGCCGGACATCCTCGCCAACGCCGGCGGCGTCACCACGTCGTACTTCGAGTGGGTGCAGGACCGTCACGGCTACTTCTGGACGGAGAAGGAAGTGAACGATCGCCTCGAGATCAAGATGGTCGAGGCCTTCGATGCCGTGCTCAAGACGGCCACCAAGCACAAGGTCGACATGCGGACCGCGGCCTACATCGTGGCCATCAACCGCGTCGCGACCGTGACCCGCATGCGCGGGATGTACGCGTAGCCTCGCGGCTGGCGGCTAGGGGCCAGGGGGCTTGCGGCTGACCGCGGCCTCTACCCGACCATGCGGAACGCCACCAGTTCGGTGAGCGCCACGCCGTCGGGCCCGGCCGCGGCGATCTCGATCAGGAACTCACCAGCCGGCAGGCTGGCGAGCGGCAGGTCGATCGTGGCCACGCCGCCCGCGTCGGCCGGAGGCGTGACGGCCAGGTCGACCATGGCATCGCCCTGGCGGTTGAGCAGCCGCGCGGTGTAGGCGAACGGCGCATCCTGTCCGCCGGGCGCCACGCCGTCCAGGCGGAGGAACAGCCGTTCGGTGCGGCGGAATTCGCGGGTGGCGGTCGGCGCAATCGAGCCGTCCTTCTTGATGGCCTGGAACTCCCGCGGCGTGCGGGCCACGTAGACTCGCGGCGTCGTCATGCGCGCCTCGGGCGCGCTGAAGTCCGGCACGTCGATGGTGCGGTCGTCGGTATCGAGCACCTCGTCGGGCCGCTCTTCGATCGACAGACGGAGGTTGAGCCGACCCGGCGGCGCCTCGAAGGTCACCGCGCCGCGACGTGCGCTCCACGGGGCATCCGGCAGGGCCAGCTCACCGATCTGCCCGCGGAAGAACTCGTCACCGCCGAGCGAGGCCGCCAACAGCGTCACGCGTCCCACGCGCGCGCCGCCGCTGCCGGGCACCGGCGGCACGCCTTCCCACGCGACGGTGACGCGCGTCTTGCCCGTCTCGGCGGGTGCCGTGCCGATCCACGTGTGGATGGCGCGGTGACCGGCGTCGGCGATGCCGGCCAGCGACTGCACCACCGCGGGCGGCGGACCGGCCTTGGGCGGCGCCGTGGCCTTGGCGGTCTCGACCGCGGTGAGCGCCCAGTAGCCCTTGCGGGCGCGCACCTGTACGCCCGGACGGCGCACGCGCACCTTGATCGGGTGGAACTTGCCATCGCTGCGCGACTGCGTCGAGTTGTAGCCGAGCAGGTAGTAGGCGCTGGCGTCGCGCACGATCTGCTTCATGCCGGCGGCCAGATCGTTGCGATTGATGATGGCGCGGCCGTCCGTCTCACCAGCCAGCACCTGCAGCGTGTTCTGCGTCTGGCGCAGGGCGTCCTGGCTGGCGCGGCCGGCCACGTTGTCCTGGATGTCGAACTCCCCGGTCGACAGCCCGCGCGGGTCGACGGCATAGATCGCGGTGTTGCTGCGGTTGGCTTCCTCGAAGACCCGCTGCAGCTCGCTCTGGACATCGATCTCGGCCATGAACCGGGCGCGGTCCTCCTGCATGTTCTCGCCGGCCAGCGGATTGCCACGGTTGGGATTGCCGAGGCCGGGCATGGTGGCGATCGGACCACGCAGCTGCGGCGGCAGCATCGCCAGGTAGCCTTCGCTGACCAGCACGATGGCCTTGCGCCCTTCGCGCAGCGCGCCGAGCTTCACCGAGAGCCCGGTCAGCGCCGAGAGCGAGACCTGCCGGCGCACGCGCTCGACGATCTCGGTCGGCTGGTTGGCGTAGCGGTCCTCGAGCGCGTTACGCGGGGTGTAGTCGAACTTGCGTCCCTGAAAGCGCTCGATGGCGTGCACCAGCTGCTCGTGGTCGCGGCTCAGGATCACGCTGTCGAGCGGGCTGAGCGGGTACATCACCGACACCAGATCCTTCGGCCCGAGCTGCGTCTGCACGAACTCGATCAGATGCCGGCGGGCGGCGAGACTGCTGCCCAGGCGGACGTGGTACTCGTCAAGGAAGAAGACGAAGATGCGGGCGTCGTCGTCGGCGGCCGCGTTCTCCTCGTCCTGCCGGGTCGTCAGCCGCCCCGTCGACTCGACGGGGGCGGCGGGATCGATCTGCACCAGGCGGAACGTCTCGATCGTCTGCGGCTGGTCGTCCTCGAAGACCTCGAAGTCGTCCCGCGTCAGGTCGGTCACCGGGTTGCCCTGGCGGTCGGTGATGATGGCATCGACCCGGACGAAGTTCACGCCGCCGCGGAACACCGGCTGTTCGGCCTCGGGCGCTGGCGCCTGGGCCGTCGCTGGAGGCGGTGCGGGAGTCTCGGGCGGCTGACCGGACTGCTGCCCCGTGACGCCCACCGCCCCGATCACGCTGACGACGGCCGCCGTGGCGAGAGCGAGTCGAATGCTGCTCGAACGCATGTCGGCACACCTCTGGAGAAACTGTCTGGAGCCCTGGGGCGATGATAACATCCTGAAAGAGCCGAGGCCCGCACCGAGACCGCTCCGCGCAGGTGGCCCTCTCTTCCCGAAACGCAGGTGCTTGTGTCCGATTCGACTGATACCCCCGCTCTCGCCCTGACCCAGCTGTCCGACGACGAGCGGCTGTTCGCCGACAGCGTCTACCAGTTCGCCCACCGCGAGGTCCGTCCGCTCGTCCGCGAGATGGACGAGCACGCCAAGATGGCGCCGTCGCTGCTGCCCAAGCTGTTCGACCTCGGCATCATGGGCATCGAGATTCCCGAGCAGTACGGCGGCGCCGGCGCGACGCTCTTCCACTCGGTGCTCGCGGTCGAGTCGCTGTCGCGCGTCGACCCCGCGCTCGGCGTGCTGGTGGACGTGCAGAACACGCTGGTCGTGAACTCGTTCGTCCGCTGGGCCAACGACGACGTCAAGACGCGTTATCTGCCGCGGCTCGCCGAATCCAGCATCGGCGCCTTCTGCCTGTCGGAGGCCGGTTCCGGGTCCGACGCCTTCGCGCTCACCTCGCGCGCGGTCGAGGACGGCGATCACTACCGCCTGACCGGCCGCAAGCTGTGGATCACCAACGGCAACGAAGCCGACCTCTTCATCGTGTTCGCCACCGTGAATCCCGAGGCCGGCTACAAGGGCATCACGGCGTTCGTGGTCGAGCGCGGCATGCCCGGCTTCACCGTCGGCCGCAAGGAGGACAAGCTCGGCATCCGCGCCAGCAGCACCTGCGAACTGCTGTTCGACGACTGCCTGGTGCCCAAGGCCAACGTGCTCGGCGAGGTCGGCAAGGGCTACAAGGTCGCGATCGAGACGCTGAACGAGGGCCGCGTCGGCATCGGCGCCCAGATGCTCGGCCTGGCGCAGGGTGCCTTCGATCACGCCGTGGCCTACGTCAAGGAGCGCGCCCAGTTCGGCAAGCCGGTCGCCGAGTTCCAGGGCGTCCAGTTCCAGATTGCGCGCATGGCGGCCGACGTCGAGATCGCGCGGCTGCTCACCTACAACGCCGCGCGCCTGCGCGATCAGGGCAAGCCGTTCCTGCACGAGGCGGCCATCTGCAAGCTGGTGACGTCCGAGATTGCCGAGCGCGTGACATCGGAAGCCATCAACCTGTTCGGCGGCAACGGCTTCGTCAAGGAATACCCGGTCGAGAAGCTGTATCGCGACGCCAAGATCGGCCAGATCTACGAAGGCACGTCGAACATGCAGCTGGTCACGATCGCGAAGGCGTGCCTGGCCTGATGGCCGGCGTCACGACGAGGAGAACCCCGTGTCCACGGTACTGACTTTGCCGGTGCAGGGCATGACCTGCGGCGGCTGCGAGAACGCGGTGCAGCGGGCGCTCGGCACGCTGCCCGGAGTGAGCGCGGTGGCCGCCTCGCATCGCGACGGCCAGGTCGTGGTCACGTTCGACCCGGCGCGCGTGGCCGCCGCCGACATCGAAACGAAGATCGGCGCGCTCGGCTACACCATCGACCGCTGAGCCGCGGCGAGACGGTCAGGCGCGGAAGGTGCCGGCCGCCACGGCGTCGCTGGCCCGCCCGGCGTCGCCCAGCACCTGCGCCGCCGTCGTGGCGTCGCGACGGAGCCGCTCGAGCGGCGCGCCCGGACGGAAGGCCTCGGCGCCACACGCCCGTTCGGCCGCCACCAGCGCACTCGTCAGCGCCTCGAGGGCATGCAGCCGCGCCAGGCCGCGCGCCACGGCGGCGGCCTCCGCCGCCGGCCGCTGAGCCGCCGCATCCCACAGCAGGAGCCGCGAGGCATCGACCGCCGTGGCCGCATCGGCCACGAGCGGCTGCCCTTCGAGGGTGGCCGCACCGGCGTGTTTCGCCGCCTTGAGCGCGGCGACTGCCGCCTCGACGGCAGCCCGGCCGGCTCCGACGAGGGTGGCCGTCACGGCGAGCTGCCACGAGCTGTCGACGGCGAGTGCCACGCCGAGACCGTCGACGTCGGCGCCCCGCAAACCGCTCCACTGCGCGGTCGTCGTCACGGCCGGCGCGCCCAGCACCTCGCCGGCCACGATCAACGCGAGCGTCGGCGACGCGGTGGCGATCGCCTCGAGCGCCACCACCCAGTCGCCCGGGGCCTCGGCCGGTGCCGCGGGCATCACGGCGCGGGCGGCGGCCCGCAGTGCCACCGGCACCTCGCCACGGTGATCGGCGGCGGCAGCGGCCGGCACCACGATGTCACGGGCCACGGCTTCGGCCGCGTCACGGCGAGTGGCGGCGGCGGAATCGAGTTCGAAGGTCATGCGCGCTGGTCTCCTGATGGGCCCGTCAGCCGCGCCAGCACCGGGCGCACCTTCGCGGCGGTCGTGTCGAGCGTTTCGGGCAGCACTCGCACCTGCCCGACGACGGGCATGAAATTGGTATCGCCTTCCCAGCGCGGCACGAGGTGCACGTGCACGTGGTCGGCGATGCCGGCCCCCGCCGGGCGGCCAAGGTTCAATCCGATGTTCATGCCCTGCGGGCGGTAGACCTCGGAGAGGGCCATCTCGGTGAGCCGCGTGAGCCGCGCGATCTCGACGAGCTCATCGTCGCCGAGCCCGGCCAGCGTGGCGACGTGCCGTTTGGGCACGACCATCGCGTGCCCGCCGTTGTAGGGATAGAGGTTGAGGATCACGAAGGCGGTCAGCCCGGTGTGCAGGACCAGGGACTGCGCGTCGGGACCGTCGACATGGCAGAAGACGCAGCCGGCCGGCTCGCGCTCGTCGCGCGTCACGTAGGCGTGACGCCAGGGTGACCACAGCCGTTCCACGAAGCGTCCGCCCTAGAACGAGGACGACGTCTCGGGCGCCGGCGTGCCGGCCTCGTCGTCGTCCCGGTTGATGAGGTCCTTCAGTTCCTTGCCCGGCTTGAAGTAGGGCACGCTCTTGGGCGGCACGTCCACCTTGTCGCCGGTCTTGGGATTGCGGCCCTTGCGCGGCTCGCGCTTGCGCAGCCGGAAGCTGCCGAACCCGCGCAACTCGATCTTCTCGCCACGGTGCAGCGCGTCGATGATGCTCTGGAACACCGTCTCGACGATCACTTCCGAGTGCTTCTTGGTCAGCTCGGAAACGCGCGAGACTTCCTCGACGAGTTCGGCCTTGGTCATGGGCGTCTCGAGTAGCGGCTAGGGGCTGGCCGCCAGCCAGCCCCTGGCCCGGGATCCCGTTACTTGCTGATCTTGAAGTGATCCCCCAGCGTCGCCGAGCCGTCGCCCTGCGAAGCCGAGTAGCTCTCCCAGTCGGTCCGGATCTCGTCGGACTTCATGGCGCGGATGCTCAGGCCGATCTTGCGTTCGGTCGGGCTGAGCTTGATGATCTTCATCTGGTAGGCCGTGCCCACCTGCAGGTCGACCTTCTCCCCGCCCTGCGTGTCATCGAACTCCGACACGTGGATGAGTCCTTCGATGCCTTCGTCGAGCTCGACGAACGCGCCGAAGTTGGTCATGCGCACGACCCGGCCTTCGATGCTCTGTCCCACCTTGTGGCGGGCGAAGAAGTCTTCCCAGATGTCGGTCGCCAGCTGCTTCAGGCCGAGCGACAGGCGCTGGTTCTCGGCGTCGATGCTGAGCACCATCGCCTCGACCGTATCACCCTTCTTGAGCACTTCGCTCGGGTGCTTGATGCGCTTGCTCCACGACATGTCGGAGATGTGGATGAGGCCGTCGATGTCGTCCTCGACTTCCACGAAGGCGCCGAACTCGGTGAGGTTGCGCACCTTGCCGTTGATCTTCGTCCCGACGGGTACTTCTCCACCAGCTCGTGCCAGGGATTGCTCTCGACCTGCTTGAGGCCGAGGGAGATGCGGCGCGCGGCCGGATCGACGCCGAGCACCATGGCCTCGACGTTGTCGCCCACGTTGAGGATCTTCGAGGGGTGCTTGACGCGCTTGCTCCACGACATCTCGCTGACGTGGATCAGACCTTCCACGCCGGGCTCGAGTTCGATGAAGGCGCCGTAGTCGGTGAGGCTCACGGCCTTGCCGGAGACGCGCGCGCCTGCCGGGTAGCGTTCCATGACCGTCGTCCACGGGTCGGGCACGAGCTGCTTGTGGCCGAGCGAGACGCGCTCGGTGGCCTGGTCGTACTTGAGCACCACGACTTCGATGTTCTCGTTGACCTTGAGCACTTCCGACGGGTGGCCGACGCGGCCCCACGACATGTCGGTGATGTGCAGCAGGCCATCGATGCCGCCGAGGTCGATGAAGGCGCCGTAGTCGGTGATGTTCTTGACCACGCCGGTGAGCATCTTGCCCTCGGCCAGCGTCTCGAGCGTGTGCTTCTTCTTCTCGGCGTTCTCCTCTTCGAGGAGGACCTTGCGCGAGAGCACGATGTTGCCGCGCTTCTTGTTGACCTTGATGACACGCATGCGCAGTTCCTGGCCGCGCAGGGCGTCCAGGTTGCGCACGGGGCGCACGTCGATCTGGCTGCCGGGCAGGAAGGCGCGCACGCCGATGTCGACGGCCAGGCCGCCCTTGATGCGCTCGATGACGCGGCCGATGACGACCTTGCGATCCGCGAAGGCCTTCTCGACCTCGTCCCAGATCTTCATCTTCTCGGCTTTTTCGCGCGAGAGGACGATGTGGCCGTCGCGGTCTTCCGTGCGCTCGAGCAGCACGTCGACGACGTCGCCCGCCTGCACCATGACGGCGCCGGTCTCGTCGAGGAACTCGTTGACCGAGATGACGCCCTCGGACTTGTAGCCGACGTCTACAACGACTTCGTTTTCATTGACTTTGAGGACGGTACCCTTGACGACCTCACCTTCCGCGATGTTGCGGAAGCTGTTATCGTAAAGGTCCAAGAGGCGGGAAAATTCCGCCGGGTCCATGTCATCGTCGAAGCCACCCGTGATCTGCGGGGTGGCTTTGAGGGTGTGCCGGCCCGCGGGCTGTGAGGCTCCCGGGGTCGACGCGCCCTGGGGCTCCGTTGCCTGCTCTTCGTGTGTTGCCATTGACGTGCGCGTCCTCCTGACGTACGAATTTGCCGGTCGGGGTGAGCGGGGGCCGGCGCCCCGCAGGTTGTTCGCCGTCGAGCCCGAAAGCACCGTCGGCGTAACCAACAGAATTTACGTTACTTAGGTAGGTCTGTCAAGGTCTCCGAGAGGACGCGTTCATGGCCAAGAAAACCGCAGCCAGGAAGAAGACGACCGCCCGCGCCAAGCCGGCATCCAGCCGGGCCGCCCGGAAGAAGCCTGCCGGGGCGAAATCCGCGGCCCGCCAGGCCGGCGGCCGAAAGACCCTGCCGGCCACCCGCAAGGCCGCCAGGAAGCGGCCCGCGGCCAGGAAGGCGGCACCTCGCAAGACGGCCAGCCGCAAGGCCCCGGCCCGCGCCGCGGCGTCCACGCGCGACGCCGCGTCGTCCAGGAAGAAGGCCGCCGCCAGGAAGAGCGCGCCCAAGACGGCCGCCAGGAAGGCCGTCGCCACGAAGGCCGTCGCCAGGAAGACCGCAGCGAAGAGCGCCGTGGCCAGGAAGACCGCAGCGAAGAGCGGCGCGGCCAGGAAGGCTGCGCCAAAGAAGACCGCTGCCCGGAAGATGGCGGGGACCGAGACGCCGACGCGCCAGGCCGCCCGGAAGACCTTGCCGGCCCGAGCCGTCGTCCCGACCCAGAAGGCAGCGGCGAAGCCCGCCACCGCCGCCAAGGCCCCGGCCGCCCGCCGGGCGGCCCTGCCCCGCCACCCACCGGCCCTCGACCGGGAGCGGCGTACTGTCAACGCTCCGCCCCCCTCGGCCCCGTCCACGTTCCCGTCCAACCGCCACGCCAGCGCGGCCAGCAGCGGCGCCGACGAACTGCGCGTCAAGCTGGCCACCCACACGGGTTCCGGCCCGGCACTGACCGGCGGGGACGTCGATGCCAACTGGGAGGGCGCCGAATCCGTCGGCGACGAGGCCCCCGGCGGCGACAACCTGACGCCGGATCAGGATGTGGTGGAAGAAATCGGCCGCGCGCTCGGCGTCGAGTACGAGGACGACGAGGAACTGCAGGGCGGCGACGAAATCGCGGCCCGCGACCACGACCGCTGGGAACTGGATCCGGCCTCGTCGGACGACTTCGACGAACGATAGCGGGGCTCGGGGCCCCGGGGACAGGCGACGCGACCGCCACCGCGTGGCGCGTGCCGGGCTAGTCCCGAGACCCGGAACCCGAGGCCCGGGACCCTTCCTTCTCCCGCACGAGTGACAGCACGCGCGCCACGACGTCGTCCACCGGCAGGCTGGTCGTGTCGATGTAGACGGCGTCGGCCGCCTGCGTCAGTGGCGCGACGCTGCGCGTCGAGTCCGACTTGTCGCGTGCCGCCAGATCCTGGGCCACGTCGGCGATGTCGGTCCCGCTGCGGGTGTGGGCAGGATCGGCGGCGCGGCGGCGCGCCCGCTCCTCGTGCGAGGCGTCGAGGTAGATCTTGACGTCGGCGTCGGGAAACACCACCGTGCCGATGTCGCGTCCTTCCATGACCACCGCGCCGGCCGCGCCCAGGGCGCGCTGCCGCGTCACCAGCACATCGCGCACAGCGGGGTTGCGGGCGACCAGCGCCGCGGCCTTGTCCATGGCCGGCGTGCGAATCGCGCTCGTGACGTCGTGGCCGTCGATGCCGACGACACCGTCCGACAACGCGAAGGCGGCGCCGGCCGCCACCGCCGCCAGGCCGGCGTCGTCGTCGAGCGCGATGCCGGTCTGCGCCGCCCGCCACGCCACGGCGCGATACATCGCCCCGGTATCGACGTGACGATACCCGAGCGCACGGGCCGCGGCACGGGCGACCGTGCCCTTCCCCGCACCCGACGGTCCATCGACGGCGACTACCAGACGCTTCACAATCGGCCAGTGTAACATGCGCTTTCCGTGGTCAATTTCCGTGTGCAGCGCCTCGTCCTCGTGGTGGCGTTGGTCGTGTTCGGCGTGCGCAGCGTGCTGCCCTACGTCGACGCCGGCGCCTTCATCATCCGCACCGCGGGCCTGACCGACGGACTGCCAGGGCGGCTCGCCGCCTCGCGCGTCCATGCCATCGAGCGGATCGATCTGCCGCCGATCGCGACGCGTCACGGCCAGGTGCCGGCCCGCCTCTATCGTCCTGCGCGCATCGCCCGCACGGTGCTGCTGGTGCCCGGCGTCCACATGGACGGCATCGACGAAACGCGCCTCGTCGGCATGGCGCGGCAGCTGGCCCAGACCGGTTACGCCGTCGTCACCGTGGCGCCGCCGGATCTCCGTCGCTTCCAGATCACGCCGGCCAACACCGACGTCATCGAGGACGCGGCCGGCTGGATTGCCGCCCAGCCGACGCTGGCGCCCGATGGCAAGGTCGGCATGATCGGCATCAGCTTCTCCGGGGGCCTGTCGATCGTGGCGGCCGGCCGGCCGGCACTCCGTGACAACGTCGCCTTCGTCATGTCGTTCGGCGGCCACGGCGACCTGCCGCGCGTCATGCGCTATCTCACCTCCGGCCGCACGCCGGCCGCGCCCGCCGACCTCACGGCCGACGGGACAGTGGTCGGCGCCAGCTCGATGCACCTGCTCCCGCCGCACGACTACGGCGTCACCGTGGTGCTGCTGACCTTCGCGGACCGCGTCGTCCCGGCCGACCAGGTGGAGCCGCTGCGCCGCGCCATCCTCGTCTATCTCACGGCCTCGTCACTCACGTTGGTGGACATGACGAAGGCCGAGGCCGCGTTCGCGCACGCACGTACGCTGGGCGCGGCGCTGCCCGAACCGGCACGAACGCTCATGACCTTGGTGAACGAGCGGGCCGTCGACCAGCTGGGGCCGCGGCTCTTCCCCATCGTCGATGCGGCCGGCGACGATCCTCGAGCGCAGGCGCTGTCGCCCGAACGGGTGGCGCCGCCCTCGGCCCCCGTGTTCCTGCTGCACGGCAGTGAGGACACCGTCATCCCGCCCGTCGAAACCGTGTTCCTGGCGACTCACCTGCACGATCGCACCAGGGTCACGGCGCTGCTGAGCGGCCTCATCACGCACGCGGAGGTCGATCGGTCGGCCAAACCAGGCGACATCTGGGACCTCACCCGCTTCTGGCGCGGGCTGATGCGATACTAGGAGGGCGCCGCCTCGCGGACCCACAGCGGCTAGGGACCAGCGGCTGGCGGCTAGGAACCTACGACATGCCACCTCGCACACCTGCTCGCCGCCCCTCAGGCCGACCGTCTTCGTCACGCCGTCCAGCCGGCGGCAACCCCAGTCACCCCGACAGCCGGCCGGCCGCGCGTCCGAGCAAGCCGCCGCGTTCGCGGGCGCCGCGTGGTGCGGCCGCCGCTCGTCCCTCGCGCATGGTCGACGATGAAGCGCTGGCGCCGCCGCGCCGCAGGACGGCAGCCGCGCCCAAGCGCCGGACGCCGGCGCCCGACGACGACCGGCCGGGCGCCATTCGCCTGCAGAAGCTGCTGTCCGCGGCCGGCGTGGCATCGCGCCGCACCGCCGAGTCGCTCATCAGCGACGGCCGTGTCACCGTCAACGGGGTCGTCGTCGACACGCTCGGCGCCAAGGCGGTCCCCGACGTCGATGACGTGCGGGTCGATGACCGGCGCGTCAAGCCGGCGGGCCGCCCGCGCTACATCGTGCTCAACAAGCCGAGCGGGTTCGTGACCACCCGCCAGGACCCGGAGGGACGCCGCACCGTCATGGACCTCCTCGGCGGCGTGCGTGATTACATCTACCCGGTGGGACGCCTGGACTACGACACCGAGGGTCTGCTGCTGCTCACGAGCGATGGCGACTTCGCGGCCCGGCTCACCCATCCCCGCCACGAAGTGGCGCGCGTCTACGAAGCCATCGTCGTCGGCGAACCGGACGACGCGGCCATCGACGAGTTGCGACGAGGCGTCTACCTCGACAACCGTCGCACGGCGGCCGCCGACGTCACGCGCGGCACCACCGTCCGCACCGGCAAGACGCCGACCACCAAGCTGGTCCTGACCCTGCACGAAGGCCGCAACCGCCAGGTGCGCGAGATGTGCGCGCGCGTCGGCCACCCGGTGCGCTCGCTGCAGCGCGTCCGCTACGGATCGCTCACGCTGCGCGGATTGCCGGTCGGCGCATGGCGCGATCTGCGTCCCGAGGAAGTGGCGGCGCTGCGCGCCTCCGCGAAGTAGGCGGCGGCGCCGCCGCGCTAGCGCTCTTCGTCGCCGGGCGAGGCCGCCGGGATGTCCCCTTCTTCGAGCGGCAGCATCTCGTCGGTCACCGGCCGCTCCATCAGCAGCGCCGGCGGATCGAAGCCGAGCGCCTGCACCATGTCCTGCATGTTCGGCAGGTCGGCCAGGTCTTTCAGGCCGAAGCGGATCAGGAACTCCTTGGTCGTGCCGTAGAGGAACGGGCGGCCGACGACGTTCTTGCGCCCGACGATCTTGATGAGGTGCCGCTCGAGCAGCGTGGAGAGGACCCCCGAGGCGTTGACGGCGCGAATCTCGTTGACCTCGGCCGCCGTCACCGGCTGACGGTAGGCGATGACCGACAGGGTCTCGAGCGCGGCCACCGAGAGCTTCTGCGTGTTGCGCTCGTGGAAGAGCCGCCGCACCCAGTCGTGCAGTTCGGGCCGGGTGGTGATCTGATAGCCACCCGCCACCTGGGCGAGGTGCAGCCCGCCCGGCCGCTCGTAGCGGCTCACCAGGCGGTCGAGCGCCGCCTGCACGTCGTCCCTGGGCTCGTCGGCCAGCAACTTGAAGAGCATCTTCGGGGTCAGCGGCTCGGGTGACGCGAAGACCAGCGCCTCGACGATCGCTTCGAGCTGCCCGCCGTCCATCGACGGGCGAGGCGTCTGGACGTTGTCGGGCTCGCCTGCCGCGGTGACCGCGGCGTCATCCGCTCCGCCGGCGTGATCCGCCCCGCTGGCGTCATCCGCTCCGCCGGCGTCATCCGCTCCGGAGGCGTCGTCCGCCGAGATGGTCTCTGCCACCGGTTCGGTCGCCTCACTCGCGGCGACGTTCTCCTCGGCCGTCCCGGCCGGCATGGCGTCGGCCGCGTCGGCGTCGCGCTCGTCAGGCGTCTCGTCGTTCATCACTCGTCGTCCTCGTCATCGCCGTCGCCGGCACCAGTGTCGACCACCGCCGGGGCGGTCTCGTCCTCGAACGACACGGCCGAGGGCGGCGGCACGTCGCCACCCTCAGGGTGGTGCGACTTGTATTCGTCCTCGGGGTCGTGAATCGGATGCGGCGCGTCGGTCGGCCGCGCCCGCTTGTAGATGCGAATCGCGCCACCTCCCTGCTGGAAGGCCCGCACCAGCTTGAGCCGGACCATCTCGAGCAGGGCCAGGAAGGTCACGATGAGATCGCCGCGCGAGGCCACGTCGTCGAAGAGATCGTCGAAGCCGCACGCTTCCTGCTCGGACAGCCGCCCGAGCAGCTGCTCGATGCGGCTCTCGATCGAGACTTCCGCGGGCGGCAGCGGCACCGACGGCGGCAGCTTCGACCGCTCGAGCACGCGGCGGAAGGCCGCCAGCAGCCCGAACAGATCGACGTCCAGGTCCGGCTCGGCATCCTCGCCGGCGAGCGCCTCGATGCGCTCATCAGGCCGCGTCCACTGCGCGTTGCGCAGCGTCTCGCGCTCGTGCAGCAGCTCGGCGGCCGCCTTGAAGCGCTGATGGTCGAGCAGGCGCTGCACCAGCGCGTCGCGCGGATCGATCTCCTCGCCGGTGTCCTCCGAAATCGCCTCGGGCCGCGGCAGGAGCTGCCGGCTCTTGATGTGGATGAGCGTGGCCGCGGTGACGAGGAACTCACTGGCGAGATCCAGATTGAGCTCCTGCATCAGGCCGAGGTACTCGAGGTACTGCTCGGTGATGAGGGCAATCGGGATCTCGTAGATGTTCACCTCGTTCTTCTTGATGAGGTGCAGCAGCAGGTCGAGCGGGCCCTCGAACGTCTCGAGGCGCAGCGGGATCGAGTCGAGCTGCGACTCGAAGCCGGCATCCCGGCCGCCGCGGTCAGTAGACAAGCTTCACCGCCTCGCGCACGCGCGTCATCGTCTCGACGGCCTGCGCCCGCGCCTTCGTCGACCCTGCCATCACGACCTCGCGCAGGTAGCCCGGGCGCGCCAGGGCCTCGCTGCGCCGCTGGCGGATCGGCTCGAGCCGCGCGTTGATGGCGGCCGCCAGCTTGGTCTTGACCTCGACGTCGCCGACCGTGCCGGCGCGGTAGCGGGCCTTCAGGTCGTCGACCTCGGCGGTGTCGGGGTTGAAGACGTCGTGATAGATGAAGACCGGGTTGCCCTCGACGGTGCCGGGGATGTCGGCGCGCACGCGCTTCGGGTCCGTGTACATCTGACGGACCTTCTTGACGACGGTGGCCGCGTCATCCGAGAGGTCGATGGTGTTGCCGTAGCTCTTGCTCATCTTCCGGTTGTCGAGTCCGGGCAGGCGGGGCGTCGGCGTGAGCAGCGATTGCGGCTCGACGAAGACGTCGCCATAGATGTTGTTGAAGCGCCGCACCACCTCGCGCGACAGCTCGAGGTGCGGCACCTGGTCCTCGCCGACGGGCACGACGTTGGCGTCGTAGATGATGACGTCGGCGGTCTGCAGGAGCGGATAGCCGAGGAAGCCGATGCTGCTCAGGTCGCGATCGGCCAGCTGCTCGGTCTGCTCCTTGTAGGTGGGCACCCGTTCCAGCCACGGAACCGGCGTCACCATCTGCAGCAGCAGATAGAGCTCGGCGTGCTCGGGCACGAGCGACTGGGCGAAGATCGTGCTCCGCTCCGCATCGATGCCACAGCCAATCCAGTCGGCCACGTTGTCCATGGCGTTGGCGACGAGGTCGGCGGTCTCGAGGAAGTGACTCGTGAGCGCGTGCCAATCGGCCACGAAGTAGTAGCAGTCGTGGTCGCGCTGCAGCGCCACCCAGTTGTCGAGGGCGCCCACCAGGTGCCCCAGGTGCAGTCGTCCCGTCGGGCGCATCCCCGACACCACGCGCGTCGTCGTCACAGCAACCAACCTACGAGGGCGCTCTGGACGGGATAGATGATCCGCGCCAGCACCCCCGAGAACATGAGTCCGTAGAGCACCAGGATGCCGTAGGGGCGGATCCGCTCGACCACGCCGACCAGCGACGCCGGCAGGATGCCGAGCAGGATGTTGCCGCCATCGAGCGGCGGCACCGGGATGAGATTGAACACCGCCAGCAGCACGTTGATGAGCACGGCGTTGAAGAGCGCCACGACCACCGCATAGCCGGCCGTCTCGCCGAGCGAGTCCGCCACGGCCAGGAACAGCGTGGCCGCCACCGCCGCCATCACCAGGTTGCTGGCCGGCCCGGCCGCCGCCACGAGCGCGAAGTCGCGCCGCGCCACCTTCAAATTGCGTACGTCCACCGGCACCGGCTTGGCCCAGCCGATGAGGGGCACGCCGGTCGCGATCGCGACCAGGGGAAAGAGCACGGTCCCGATGGGATCGATGTGCACGAGCGGGTTGAGCGACAGCCGCCCGAGCAGGCGGGCCGTGGGATCGCCCAGACGGTCGGCGGCCCAGGCGTGCGCCGCCTCGTGCACCGAGAGGGAGGCAATCAGCACGGCCAGCAGGAGACCGATCTGCAGGAAATCCAGGTCCGCCAAAGCGCTCAAGCGTACCACAGGCGCCGCGCGCCCTGGCCGTGTCAGTTCGACGGCGCGCCGCGCGCGAAGTGCGTCAGGACCGCATCGGCGCAGCGTTGGCCGACGACCGGGACGAGATCCTCGCGGGTGGCGCGGCGGACGCCGGCCAGGCTGCCGAAACGGATGAGCAGCGCCCGCCGCCGGCGCGGACCGACCCCGGGGATGGCGTCCAGGTCGGAGCGGAAGTCGCGCTGCGATCGCGCCTGGCGGTGGAAGGTCACGGCGAAGCGGTGCGCTTCGTCGCGGATCTGCTGCAGCAGGCGCAGGGCCGGACTGCTGCGGTCGAAGGCCACCGGCACCTCGGAGTCGCGCGTCACGACCAGCTCCTCGCGCTTGGCGAGACCGACCGCCACCAGGTTGGCGAGCCCGAGGCGTTCGAGCGCGGCATAGGCCGCGTCGAGCTGCCCGCGGCCGCCATCGATGACCAGCAGGTCGGGGAACGGCCCGCCGGCCTCGACGACCCGCGCGAACCGCCGTTGCACCACGTGGGCCATGGCGGCGAAGTCGTTCAGGAACCGGGGCTCGAGGGCCGGGGCTCGGGTTCCGGGGCTCGGGGTCACGGGCGCGGGGTCCGGCTCTCGAACCACTGAATAGGTTGGACGCCCGTCGTCCCCGTGCAGTGTGCCGGCCACCGCCTCGACCTCGCTGTTTGTCGCGGTCTCCGCCCGGAACCCGGTTTTCGGGCGCCGAGCGCCGACTGTCGAGCCCCGAGCCCCGGGCCCCGAGACCCTGTACTTCCGGTATTCCCCTTTCACCATCCGGCCGTCTTCGCAGACGACGACCGCGGCGACCGTCTCGCTGCCCTGCAGCGTCGAGACATCGATGCACTCGATGCGGCGCGGCAGCGCCGGCAGGGCCAGCGCCTGGCGCAGGCCGTCGAGGGCGGCGAAGCTCTCGCCGCCGGGATCGCTGGCGGCGCGGACGGCCAGCTCGGCGTTCCGGCTCGCCAGGTCGACCAGGCGCTTGCGATCGCCGCGCTGCGGCACGAGCAGGGCGACGCGACGCTGGGCCCGCGACGACAGCCACGCTTCGGTGACGTCGGCATCGTCGATGGCGACCGGCAGGTCGATCTCGCCGTGGCGGGTCCTGCACCTCGTAGAACTGCTGCAACGCCGCCGCCACCAGGGCCCCGGGCCCTTCGCCGGCATCGGCGGCGGCGCCCTGGAGCGTCACCCGTTCGACGACCCGGCCGCGGCGCACCTGGAACACCTGGAT
Source organism: uncultured Acidobacteriota bacterium (assembly GCA_963807405.1). Classification (GTDB taxonomy): domain Bacteria; phylum Acidobacteriota; class Vicinamibacteria; order Vicinamibacterales; family UBA2999; genus CADEFD01. The sequence goes on from CAWEBU010000006.1 coordinate 1,308,304, forward strand.
CACGGCGCCCTGCGGCGCGACGGCCACGCCGAAGACGTCGCGATCGCCGAGGGCCGGCGTGGCCATCTTCTGCTGCCGCGCGCCCACCGCCTGCACCACCCGCATGGCGTCACGCCGCTCGGCCGCCTCCTCGAAGCGTTCGCCGGCCGCCGCCTCCAGCATCCGCTTCTGCAGGTCGCCCACCAGTTCGTCGACCCGCCCCTCGAGCAGCAGCCGCATGTCCTCGACGGCGCGCTGGTAGCGTTCGGGCGAGCAGACCGTGTCCACGCACGGCGCCAGGCACCGCTTGATGTCGTACTCGAGGCACGGCCGCGGCCGCTTGCCGGTGATGACCTCGTTGCAGGAACGCAGGCCGAACAGCTTGTGGCCGAGGCCGATCGTCCTGCGGGCGAGCGAGGCGGGGAGGAACGGGCCGGCGTAGAGGTCGCCGTCGCGGGCCACCTGCCGCGCCACCAGCACGCGGGGAAAGGCCTCGCTGAGCGTCAGCCGCAGATAGGGGTAGCTCTTGTCGTCCCGCAGCAGGATGTTGTAGCGCGGCGCCCGCTGCTTGATCAGGTTGTTCTCGAGCGCCAGGGCCTCGACCACCGAGTCGGTGACGATGACCTCCAGCGACGTCACGTCGTCGAGCAGCGCATCGGTCTTCGCGCTGCTGCCGCGGGCCGCCAGGTAGCTGCGGACACGGTCGCGCAGCGACCGCGCCTTGCCCACGTAGATGGTGTCGCCGGCGGCGTTGCCATAGAGGTAGACTCCGGGCTGCTCGGGGAGCCGGGCGATCTGTTCCTTGAGATCCTGAATGGCCATGCGCTACGCTTCTGATTCTATCCAATGACTTTCACCGGGTTCATCGGTGCGGCCAGCATGTTTCCGCTGCGCCTCATCATCAACACGAGCGTTGCGCTCGGCATCCACCCGAACGTCCTGACCCTCATCGGCGTCATCGTCAACGTCGCCGCCGCCTGGGCGCTCGCCGTCGACCGCTTCGTGCTGGCCGGCGTCATCATGATCTGCGCCAACATCTTCGACTTCATCGACGGCAAGGTCGCGCACATCACCGGCAAGCAGTCGGAGTTCGGCGCGTTCTGGGACTCGACGCTCGATCGCTTCTCCGACCTGGCGCTGTTCACCGGCCTCATCTGGCTCTACTCGTCGCTCGGCCGCGAGGGCTACGTGCTCGTCGCCACCGCCGCGCTGATCTTCTCGATCATGACGAGCTACGCGCGCGCCCGTGCCGAGAGCCTGATCGACAAGTGCAAGGTGGGTTTCATGGAGCGGCCCGAGCGCATCGTGCTGTTCATGATCGGCGCCTTCACCGACCGCATGGCCGGGGTGCTGTGGGTGATCCTGACGCTGGCGGTGGTGACCGTCGCCAACCGGATCCACTACACCTACCTGGCACTGAACAAGCTGCCGATGCCGTCGACCGACGGCATGACGGGACTGTTCTCGCGCTACTTCTTCTGGCGCGATGAGCGCGCCACCCTCCACTACGACGTGTGGGTGGTGGCGATCCTGGCCTTCGTGTGGCTGACGCCGCCCGACTGGCTGCGCGACCCGACCGCCTCGGGACTGGGGCTGATCGGCTGGTTCCTGCGCTAGCCCGGAAGCGTCAGGACCAGACGACCTTGCGCTGTTCGGTCGCCACTACGACGCTTTCCGTTTCCGCGCCACGGCCTTGGGGCCGGTGGCCTTGACCGCCGCCTTGCCCGTCTCCGCGGCCTTGGCCGTGGACTTGCGGCCGGCGCTCACCTGGTCGAGGCTGCGGCGCAGCGCTTCCATCAGGTCGATCACCTTGGGCGCGGACTCTTCCTTGGCCGCGACCACTTCCTCGCCCGCCACCTTGGCGTCGATGATCGCGCGCAGGCCGGCCTGGTACTCGTCGGTGTAGGTCGTCAGGTCGAGCGGCCCTTCGTAGCTGGCAATCACCTGCTGCGCCAGCTTCGTTTCCGCGGCGCTGACCTTGCCGCGCACGTCTTGCAGCTCCTCGATCTGGTCGATGGTGCGGATTTCGGCGGCGTGGTGCAGGGTGTACATCACGAGGCCCTGCTTGTGCGGCTTGACCGCCACCAGGTACTCCCGGCCGTGGATGGCCACCTTGCCGATGCCGGCCTTCCCCTTCATGCCGTCGCGCATCACCGCGTAGGCATCGCCCGCCATCGGGCCCTCCGGGGCGAGATAGTAGGCCTTGTCGACGTACATCGGGTCGATCTCGTCGTCAGCGGCGAACTGGACGCAGGTTGATGACCTTGGTCGACTCGGTCTTGACCTTGGCGATGTCCTCGTCCGGCACCACCACCCAGCGGCCCTTCTCGAACTCGTAGCCCTTGACGATCTCGGCGCTGGTGACTTCGCGCTCACACGACGGGCACCACTTCTTCTGCTGGATGCGCGTCTGGCACTCCTCGTGGAGCTGGTTGAACGAGATGGTCGCGGCCGACTCGGTCGCCGGGTAGACCCGCACCGGGATCGTCACCAGACTGACCTTGAGGAACCCCTTCCAGGTTGGACGCGCCGCCATTGGTAGCCTCCCACACGCCTCCTCCTGCCGGGAGGCTGTTCGGTAAGAACGCTATCGGTCCAATGCCCTTCGTGCAATAGCGGGCATCAGCACCGGCGGATTCACAGCGGGACTCCAGCTCAGCCTTGACAGCCGCCGGCGGGCTGCCCGCTAGAGGTCGTTCCTGGCGTCGTGGCCGCCCAGGTGGAGGCCCGGGCCGGACTCGATGTCGATGGCGTGCTCGGCAATCTTCTCGCGCAGCAGCCGCCGCACCTCGCCCAGCCGCTGGCCCGGTACCGGCAGGCGCCGCGCCAGCGTCCGCAGCCGCGACGCGACGACCAGAATGGTCGCCCCCTCGCCCTGCCACCGCAGGCCGCCGATCTGGTCGTAGGGCATGAACCCGGTGTCGGCCCAGATGCCGTCGGCGTACAGGCCATGGGCGATGCGGGTCGAGAGCGGCACGATCGCGGCGTAGTAGATGAACATCATCAACTCACCGAACACGGCCGGAAACGGACGCGGCACGAACAGCGCCGAGAGCAGCAGGCATCCCATCGCGCCGCCGATGGCCAGGCTCATGGCGTAGAAGGGCGGCTTGGGCGGACGCCACACGACGAGCGCGGCCGGCTTCCGGCGCGCCCAGCGCGCCAGGTCCAGCGCGGCGCGGACGTTGGCCACGAGAAATCCCAGCCCCAGCACGAACAGGACCTGCGGCAGCAGGTCGACGAGCGTCACAGGCCGATTCTGCCCGGCCCGCGCGCGGCCGTCAATCGGCGGGCGGCGCCGCGCCGTCGTGGCGCGAGAGCATCGGGTCGAAACAGCGGCGGCAGCGCGCTTCGTAGGTGCCGTGCGCCCCGAGCAGCACGCGGTCGGCGTTGTGCACGAGGCGCTGCGTGTGATTGGCGGGGTTGCCGCACACGACGCAGATGGCGCGCGTCTTGGTGATGAACTCGGCGATCGCGAGCAGGTGCGGCATCGGCTCGAACGGCCGTCCGAGGTAGTCCTGGTCGAGGCCGGCCACGATGACGCGCAGGCCGCGGTCGGCCAGTGCCCCGCACGCCGCCGGCAGCGCGGCATCGAAGAACTGGCCTTCGTCGATGGCCACGACCTCGGTGTCGGGCCGCATCTTCGCCAGCAGGTCGGCGGCCGAGGCGGCCGGCTCGGCTTCGATCTTCAGCTCGCTGTGCGAGACGATGTGGTCCTCGCCGTAGCGCACGTCGACGGCAGGCTTGAAGATCTGCACCCGCTGCCGCGCGATCTGCGCCCGGCGGACGCGGCGGATGAGCTCTTCGCTCTTGCCGCTGAACATGCTGCCGACGATCACTTCGATCCAGCCCTGGCTGGCGGCGCGGACGACGTCCATGGCGGTCCGGCTACGCCCGCGACTGGTACTCGCCCGTCTCGGTGCTGACGCGAATCACGTCGCCTTCACCGATGAAGGGCGGCACGTTGACGACCATGCCGGTTTCGGTCGTGGCCGGCTTGAGCTGGTTGGTGGCGGTCGATCCCTTGATGGCCGGGAACGTCGACACCACCTTGAGATCGACCGTCGGCGGCAGCTCGATGCCGACCGGCTCGTTGCCGAAGAACTCGACGCTGATCGTCATCTCCGGCTTGAGGAAGCCGGAGGAGTCGCCGAGCGCTTCCTCGGTGAGATGCGTCTGCTCGTAGCTCGACGTGTCCATGAAGTGATGGCCGTCGCCGTCGGTGTAGAGATACTGCATCTGCTTCTCGTCGAGCACGGCCCGTTCAACGACGTCGTCCGAGCGCAGGCGCTGTTCGGAACTGGCGTTGTTGCGGAGGTTGCGTGTCTTGACACGGACGAAACCGCGCAGGTTGCCGGGCGTCTTGTGTTCCAGTTCGAGAATCCGGAGCAGGTCGCCGTTCTGGAGAATGATCATGCCCCGCTTGAGGCGCGTCGCTGCGAGAGTGTTGGCCATGGGTCCTGTGAGAAATGAGGCTCGATCCACCGGATGCTACCATGCCGCTCCGCCGGGGCGGCGGGATCCGGGAGTCGCGCCCGGGCGCGTGCCCTCGCGCCTACGTGCTGGCTCCGCCACGCCCCCCTGCTCCCGGCGGCGCGCCACGTGCTACCATCCGAGCGTGGCGTTCGCGCGCTGGGATCCGGTCCGTGACCTGTTGGCGATCCAGTTGAAAATGGAGCGTCTGCCTGCCCCTGCCCCGCGGGGGTGGGTGCCGGCCGCCGATCTGTGCGAGACCGCCGAGGCCTACATCGTCACGGCGGAGCTGCCCGGCGTGGTCCGCGCGCAGGTCCGTGTCGAGTACCACGACGGCCACCTCACCCTCCACGGCCGGCGCGATGCGCGCGTGGCCTGCGAGCAGTACCACCAGGTGGAGCGCGGTCACGGCGAGTTCTCCCGCACCTTCCGCCTGCCGTCCGGCATCGAGAGCGAGCAGATCACCGCCGACCTCAAGGACGGCGTCCTGACCGTGGTCGTCCCGAAGGCTGCCGGCGCCGGGCCTCGCAAGGTCGACGTCGGGTAGCCGCGCCATGCGCCGCCTCACCGTTGCCCTGTCGCTCGTACTGGCCGGGCTGGCCGCCGGCCTCGTGGTGTCCGGGCGCATGCGCGCCACGACCGACGCCGCCGCCACCGACGGACGCCCTCCAGGACCCGGCCGCCCGCCCGCGCGCGGCGTTGCCGGCCGTGCCGCCGACCGGCCCGGACTTCACGCGGGTCGCCGAACAGGCGGTCGCCGGCGTCATCAACATCGCCTCCCTGCAACGGGTGTCGGTGCCGAACTCGCCGTTCGCCAACGACCCGTTCTTCCAGTACTTCTTCGGTGACCAGGCCGACATGTTCGGCTCCCGCAACCGCTACGAGTCGAGTCTCGGCTCGGGAGTCGTGATCTCGGCCGACGGCTACGTGCTGACCAACAGCCACGTCGTCGGCGATGGCGATGTCGACGTCACCGTCGGCCTGGCCGACAAGCGGGAACTGCGCGCCAAGGTCATCGGCATCGACTCCTCCACCGACCTGGCGCTGCTCAAGGTCGAGGCCAGCGGACTGCCGACACTGCCCTGGGGCGACTCATCGAAGCTGAAAGTCGCCGAGTGGGTGCTCGCCATCGGCAACCCGTTTCAGCTCAATCAGACCGTGACGCTCGGCATCGTGAGCGCCCTCGGGCGGGCGAACGTCGGCATCGCCGCCTACGAGGACTTCATCCAGACCGACGCGGCCATCAATCCGGGCAACTCGGGCGGCGCCCTCGTCAACGCCCGTGGCGAGCTCATCGGCATCAACACCGCCATCTTCTCGCGCAGCGGCGGCTATCAGGGCATCGGCTTCGCCGTGCCGAGCAACCTGGCCCGGCGCGTGGTCGCCGATCTCACGAAGTACGGTCAGGTGCGCCGCGGCTCGATCGGGTTCCTGGAGCTCTCGCCGCTGACCTCGCGGCTGGCCGATGAACTGGGCACCGCGGGCGTCAACGGCCTGGTGGTGATGCGCATGGTGCGCGGCGCCGCCTACCAGGCGGGCCTGCGTCCGGGCGATGTCATCCTCAGCCTGAACGGCACGCTGGTCAGTGACGTGGCGGCGTTCCAGCGCGCCGTCGCCGATGCCGCCGTCGGCAGCACCGTCGCCGTCGAGATCCTGCGCGAGTCGGCGCGCCGGACGCTCACGATCCCGGTGCAGCAGGAAGCCCAGCGCAACCGCTGACGCGCCGCCGCGCCGGCCGGCCGCACCGCGTCACTGCCCTCACTCCTCGTTACTCCTCGGCCGCAGCGCTCGATGACGGCCACGGCCGCGGCCGCTGGTCGGCGTTCCAGCTGCGGGTGCCCGACACCGCGGGACTGCCGGCGATGATCGCGCGCCAGTAGCGGTCACCGCCGCGCGACAGCCCGATGCGACGCGTCCACTGGACCTCGTGCCGGGCGCCGGTGCCGGCGTGGATGCGCAGCGCGCCACTGGCGAGCGGCAGGCGATTGTGCGGCGAGCCGACCGCGAAGGCGCGCGTCAGGTTGCCGGGGCCGCGGCACAGCGCTGCCGCGGACGCCGCTGGCTCACGGCGCTGACGCCGCCGCTCCATGAGGTCCAGGCCGTCGAGGGGCTCGACCGCCCGCAGCAGCACCGCCGCCGGGCGTCCCTCCGCCTCGGTGACGGCGTTGAGCAGCCAGTGCATTCCGTAGTTCAGATAGACGTAGGCGTGACCGGGCGCCTCGTAGAGCGGCCGGTTGCGGGCCGTGGGTCCGGCCGCGGCGTGACAGCCGGGGTCGCTCTCGCCGATGTAGGCCTCGACCTCGACGATGCGGCCGGCGGTGAGGCCTGCCGGCGTGTCGTGCACGAGCGTGGCGCCGAGCAGCTCGCGGGCCACGACCAGAGTGGGTCGGGCATAGAAACTGGCGGCAAGGACGCGGCCGTAGCGCCGGGACATGACCGTGGGCCTCGTCGCGCGGTTACGGCTCGCGCGTCACGCCGGCCGCCCGCCAAGCAGCGGCCGCAGGTAGTGCCCGGTGTACGACGCCGGCTCCTGGGCCACCTGCTCGGGGGTGCCCATGGCGATCACCTGGCCGCCCGCGGCGCCGCCCTCGGGACCGAGATCGATGACCCAGTCGGCGGTCTTGACGACGTCCAGGTTGTGCTCGATGACGATGAGCGTGCTGCCGGCCTCGAGCAGCTTGCGGAAGGCCGCCAGCAGCTTGGCGATGTCGTCGAAGTGCAGCCCGGTGGTCGGTTCGTCGAGGATGTAGAGCAGGCGCTCGCCGCCGGCCGAGGCCAGATGCGAGGCGATCTTGACGCGCTGCGCTTCCCCGCCCGACAGCGTGGTGGCCGGCTGGCCCAGACGGATGTAGCCGAGGCCGATCTCGTCGAGCACCTGCAGCCGGCGCAGCACCTTGGGCGAGCCACTGAAGAACTGCAGCGCCTCGCGCACGGTCAGGTCGAGGATCTGCGTGACGTTGCGATTCTTGTACTTGACGTCGAGCACCACCTGCTTGAAGCGCCGGCCGTCGCACTGCTCGCACGGGACCGAGACGTCGGCCAGGAACTGCATCTCGACCTTGACTTCGCCCTCGCCCTGGCACGCTTCGCAGCGGCCGCCGGGCACGTTGAACGAGAAGGCGCTGGCCGTGAGGCCGCGGCTGCGCGCGTCGCGCGTGGCCGCCAGCAGCTCGCGGATCGGGTCGAAGGCCTTCAGGTAAGTGACGGGATTCGACCGTGGCGTGCGGCCGATCGGCGCCTGGTCCACGAGCACCACGTCGCTCAGCATCTCCGCGCCCTCGAGCCGGCGGTAGAAGCCCACCTTGCGATCCCAGTCGCCCTTGGCGCGCTTGAGGCCGGCATAGAGCACGTCGTGCACCAGCGTGGACTTGCCCGAGCCGCTCACGCCGGTCACGCAGGTCAGCGCGTTGAGGGGAATCTCGATGTCGACGTTCTGCAGGTTGTGCTCGCGCGCGCCGAACAGCCGGAGCTTCTGCGGTGGTCCCTTGCGCCGCTGCGCCGGCACGCTGATCTGCAGTTCGCCGCGCAGGTACTTGGCGGTCAGCGAGCGCGGCTCCTCGAGGAGGTCGGCCAGCGAGCCGCTGAAGATGACGCGTCCGCCATGCTCGCCGGCGCCGAGGCCCATGTCGACGACGTGATCGGCGACCGCGATCATGTCGGCATCGTGTTCGACGACCAGCACCGAGTTGCCCTGGTCGCGCAGCTTGCGCAGGATGGCGATCAGGCGCTCGTTGTCGCGCGAGTGGAGGCCGATCGACGGCTCGTCGAGCACGTAGAGTGTGCCGACGAGGGAGGACCCGAGCGAGGTCGCCAGGCTGATGCGCTGCGCTTCGCCGCCGGAGAGCGTCGACGACAGGCGGTCGAGCGTGAGGTAGTCGAGCCCCACGTCGGCCAGGAACCCGAGCCGGCGGCGAATCTCGACCAGCACCTTCTCGGCGATCGCCGCGTCCTGCGGCCCGAGAGCCAGGGCCTCGAAGAACGCCTGCGCCTCGCGCGTCGTCAGCGCCGACACCCGATCGATGGTGCGATCGCCGACCCGGACGGCGCGCGCCTCGCGACGCAAGCGCGTGCCGGCGCAGTCCGGGCACGTCTGGTAGCCGCGGTAGCGGCTCAGGAACACCCGGACGTGGACCTTGTACTTCTTGCGCTCCAGGAACGCGAAGAAGCCGCGCACACCGCTCCACGCCCCGCCGTCGCCGTCGATGACCAGCCGCCGCTGCTCGGGCGTCAGATCGCGCCACGGCACGTCGAGCGGCACGGCGATCGTCCGGGCCGCCTTCTTCAGGTCGGCCAGGTAGGTCCGGTAGTGCGGCTTGGTCCAGGGCTCGATGGCGCCGTCCGCCAGTGTCTTGGCCTGATCGGGCACGACGAGGTCGATATCGAGCTCGATGATGTTGCCGAAGCCGTGACACGTCGGGCAGGCGCCGAACGGGTTGTTGAACGAGAACAGGCGCGGCTGCGGGGTCTCGTAGGGCAAGCCGCAGGCGCGGCACTCGAAGCGCTCGCTGAACACGTGGCGGACGTCGGCCGCGCCGTCCTCGCCGAGTTGCAGCGCCCAGGCCGCGCCGCCGCCCTCCTGGTAGGCGACCTCGACCGAGTCGGTGAGGCGTGAGCGCTCCTCGGCGCTCGTCCGCAGCCGGTCGACGACGACCGAGAGCGCCGTCCGCCCGTCGAGGTCGGCGGCCGCGAGATCCTCGAAGGGGACGGCCCGGCCATCGACGAGCAGGCGGCCGAAGCCCTTGCGGCGCAGCGCATCCACCGCCGCCCGGGCCGGCGATGCCGGCGCCGCCGGGGCCGCCGGCTCGGCCGCACCGTCGTCGTCGTCGGCCGGCTCGTCGCCGTCGTCGTCGGCGGCCGTGTGCGGCGCCGGTGTGGTGGCCATCACCGGCATGTCGAAGCCGACGAGCAGGCGGGCGCCGGCCGGCAGCGCCAGCAGGCGGTCGGCCACCACCTCGGCGGTCTCGCGAATCACCTCGATGCCGCAATTGGTGCAGAACGTCCGGCCGACGCGGGCGAACAGCAGCCGCATGTAGTCGTGGACTTCGGTGACGGTGCCGACCGTGGAGCGCGGGTTGCGCACGCTGTTCTTCTGGCGGATGGCGATGGCCGGGGCGATGCCCTCGATGCGGTCGACGTCCGGCTTCTCCATCCGCTCCAGGAACTGGCGGGCGTAGGCCGAGAGGGACTCGACGTAGCGGCGCTGCCCCTCGGCGTAGATGGTGTCGAAGGCGAGCGACGACTTGCCCGATCCACTGACCCCGGTGAGCACGACGAGCTTGCCGGCCGGCAAGGTCACGTCGACGTTCTTCAGGTTGTGGGTACGTGCCCCCTTGACGACGATGGGATCAGGAGTGCGGCGGCGTGGCATGGGACGCGAGGAGGCGGTCACGGGCAGACGGTGCCGGGTACCGCGAACCCTTGATGGTAGCGCAGTCGCCCCGCTCCGTGCGCAGCGGCGAGCACCGGGGCGGCCGGGCGGTCGGGGCGGTCGGTCCACCGACGACAATTCCGGGCGGCCGGTGCCGCGACTTCGGCGGCCGGCCGAAATTTCAGCTGCCGGATTGCACAGCACCAACGGCCGTTGCCCACCACCGCATCTGGCACGCTTCCTGATAGGTCGCACGTATCGGGATGAATCCAATGCCAATATCAATGCCCGGCAGGAGCGTCCTCGTCGTGCACGATCAGGATGCGCTGCGCCAGTCCATGGTGCGCACGCTGGTGGCCCGGGGCTTCCGGGCCCGCTCCGCGCGCTCCAAGCGCGAGGCGCTCGAGAGCGTGCGCTCGGACAAGCCCGACGTCATCCTCATGGACATGGACCCGCCGGCCCTCGAGGGCTGGGAATCCGCGCGCCGGCTCAAGGCGGACCCGGTGACCCGCGACATCCTGGTGGTGGCGCTGTCGGAGAACGCCCACACCGAGTCCCGCAACCTCGCGATGCGGGTCGGCTGCGACGCCTTCGAGGCCAAGCCGGTCGACATCGACCATCTCGTGGACAGCGTGGAGAAGCTGCTGCCGGGCTGACCCGGACCGGGTTCCCTCTTGGCCTGCGGCGGCGACGGGACTACCATCGTCGAACCTGGCGGCCGGTCCTCGCAGACGCCATGGGATGGTCATGGCTGGCACATCTTCCCCGACCGGGACACCTGACGCCCCCACCGGCGCGACGTGGGTGTGGACCGTCACCTCCGACCGCGTCACCTACTCCGCGGCCTGGCACGCGCTGCTCGGCGAGGCCAAGGGCGACACCACCGAGTCCCTGCACGCCTGGCTCGGCCGCGTCCATCCGGACGACATCGCGGCGGTCATGCAGGCCCTCGATGGGCACCTGAGCGGCGCCTCCCCAGGCTTCCGATGCGAGCACCGCCTGCGCGCCCAGGGCGGCGCCTTCCGCTGGGCGGTGGCCGAGGGGGTCGCCGAACGTGATGCCGCGGGACAGGCCCGGCGCCTGGCCGGCACCCTGGCCGAGGTCCAGGAGCGCAACCGCACCGACACCCTTGCCGGCCTGCCTGGACTGTTCGCCCTGCGCGCCCATGCCGAGCGCCTGGTCCACGCGGCGCGCGACACGCCCAGCGAGCGCTTCGCGCTGCTGCTCGTGGACTTCGACCGGTTCGCGGCCCTCAACGCCATGCTCGGCCGCGACGGCGGCGACCTGCTGCTGCGCGAGGCCCTGCGGCGGCTGGCGCGCTGCCTGCGCGACGGCGATCTCGTCGCCCGGATCGGCGCCTACGACACCCAGGCCACGGCCGGCGACGTCGCCCTGCCGCCGCTCGGCGGCGACGAGTGCGCGCTCGTCATCTCGAACATCACCGACGCCCGCGACGCCATGCGGGTGGCCGCCCGCCTGCACGACGCGCTGGCTGCCGCCTTCCCGATCGCCGGGCATCGGCTGTTCGCCTCGGCCTGCGTCGGCGTGGCGATGAACTCCGCCGCCCACGATTCGGTCGATGACCTGCTGCGCGACGCCTACTCGGCGCTCGTGCGGGCCAAGGCCCGCGGTCCCGCCGAGACGCAGCTCTTCGACGACGCGGCCCGGGCGGCGCCCTCGGAGTTCATGGAGTTCGCCGCCGATCTCGACGCCGCCGTCACCGAGCGCCAGTTCGAGATGTGGTTCCAGCCGACCGTCGACCTCGCCGATGGCTCGATCGTGCGCGCCGAGGCGCTGCTGCGCTGGCGGCATCCGGTGCGCGGACTGCTCCGGCCGAACATCTTCGTGCCGCTGCTCGAACAGACCGGCCGTCTCGTGCCCCTCGGCTGGCAGACGATTGCCGAGGCCTGCCGCGGGCTGGCCGGCTGGCGCGCCGCCCACTCGCCGGCGCAGGGAATGCGCCTGTCGGTCAATCTGTCGCTGCCGCAGTTCCTGGCGCCGGATCTCGTGACGCAGCTGACGGGCGCGGTCGGCGACGCCGGCCTGGTCCCGGGCGACCTCGAACTCGAGGTCGCCGAACTCGATGCGATGGCGAACTTCGAGCGCGCGGTCGAGGTGTCGGCGGCGCTGCGGCGCGCCGAGTTCAAGGTGGCGCTCGACGACTTCGGCCTCGGTCTGGCCACGACCGAGCACATCCGGGCGCTCGGCGTGCACACGCTCAAGATCGATCGCAGCTACCTCGGCGGCAATCCCCAGCACGGCGGCAGCGCCGCCATCGTGCAGTACGCCATCGAGCTGGCCGCCATTCTCGGGATCGACGTCGTGGCCGAGGGCATCGAGACGCCGTCCGAACTGCAGGCGCTCAAGGCGCTCGGCTGCCCGCTCGGGCAGGGATTCCTGTTCTCGCGCGCGGTGCCCTCCGAGGCGCTGCTTCAGTTGCTGGCACGCGACGCGGCCGGCGGCACCGACTGGTGGGCGGGCACCGCGCCGGCGAGCGAGCGGCGGCGGCGCGCGTCCGGTGGGGCGGTGCCGGCCTCGGCCACCTGAGGGCGGGTGCCGGGTGGCCGGCGCGGGCGTTCGGGCGTGGTAGAATCTTCTGTCCGGCCCTCGGGATGGCCTTGCGCCGGACGGTACGCCGGGCCGGTGTAGCTCAGTTGGTAGAGCAGCTGATTCGTAATCAGCAGGTCGCTGGTTCAAGTCCAGTCGCCGGCTCCAGTTCCTCCCCTCCCCAGCAGTCGGCGCGGACCGCCGTGGTCCCCCGGCAGTGTCGCCGCACCAGCATGGAGGCGCACGTGTTCAATCGGCGTTCGGTGTGCATCGTCCGCGGCGGGCTCCTCGCGCTGGCCGTGCTGGCCGCGGCCGTGCCGCCAGCGTTCGCGCAGCCCGCGCCATGGGCGCCGGCGGTTCAGGCGCCTCCCCCGTCCGATTTCATGCTGGGCCGGCCGCGGGGCTTCCTCGCGCTCGATGGCGGGTTCCTGTTCGCGCGCGCCGGCAGCGATCTCTACGACTTCATCACCGAGCAGTTGACGATCGAGAAGACGAGCTTCAACACGCCGGTCTTCGGCGGCCGCTTCGGCGTGGTCCTGTCGCCGCGCTTCGAGCTCGGCGTGCTCTACGAGCATGCGAGGTCGCAGGCGGCGTCGGAATACCGCGACTTCATCGACAACCAGGGGATGCCGATCACGCAGACGACCCTGCGGCAGGACAATCAGATCGCGGCCACCGTCCGCTGGTCGCTGCTGCCCTCGGGCCGCCGCATCAGCCGCTTCGCGTGGATTCCGCGCACGCTGACGCCGTTTGTCGGCGCCGGCGCCGGCGCCATCAGATACCGCTTCGAGCAGTACGGCAGCTTCGTCGATTTCCAGACCCTGCGCGTCTTCGACGACACGTTCACGTCGGAAGGCTGGGCGCCGAGCGTGCACGCGCTGGCTGGTGCCGACCTGCGCCTCTACCGGAAGATCTACGTCACCGGTGAAGCGCGCTACACGTGGAGTTCGGCGCCGCTCAGCGCCGACTTCGTGGACTTCGCGCCGATCGACCTGGCCGGCGTGCGCCTCGGCGCCAGCCTGAAGTTGCTCTTCTAGTCACGGGAGTGCCGCCATGACCCGAGTCATCGTCGTTTCGTCGCTGCTGGCCGTCGCGGCCCTCGGCGCACCCGCCTCTGCGCAGCCTCCGGCCGCCTCGCCGGCGCTCGTCGATGCCCGCTGGGCGCCGTTCCTCGGCTGCTGGCGCGCCACCGACGACCTGGTCGGCAGGGGCGCACGGGTGTGCGTGGAGGCGGCCGGCGACGGCGTCACCGTCAGCACCGTCGTCGGCGGTCAGCGCGTCGCCGAGGAGACCCGGATCGCCGACGGCACGGCGCGCCCGATCGAGAGCGACGGCTGCCGCGGCACCGTCAGCGCCCGCTGGTCCACCAACGGCTTCCGTCTCTACCGCTCGGCCACCATGGCCTGTGACGGCGGCGCGCCGCGGACGCTGGCCACCGCCGCGTTCTTCCTGGACGGACCGGTGTGGGTGGACGTCGAGACGGTGGAGGCGGCTGGCACGACCAGCGTGCGCGTCAGCCGCCTCGTGCCCACGGGCGAGCTGCCGGACTCCGGCGGCGACACCGCCCTGTCCCGTCGCGGGCTGCACGGCTGGTCGCCGGAAGCGATCGCCGGCTTCACCGTTGCCGACGTCATCGATCTGAGCGCCGCGCTGCCTCCCGATGGCGTGCAGGCCGCCCTCAGCGAGGCGCCGTCGCGTTTCCGGCTGAACGCCAGAGCGCTCATCGCGATGGACGACGCCGGGGTGGGCGATCGGGTGATCGACCTGATGGTGGGGCTGACCTATCCCGAGAAGTTCGAGGTCCGCCGCGCCGCCCCCGGCGCCTGGGGCGGCGGCGCCGGTTTCTCGGCCATGGCCGATCCGTTCTTCGCGCCCCTGGTCGGACCGGCGGCCCTCTACAACTGCTATTCGAACTACGGCTGGGCGTCGTCGAGCTACTGGGGCAATTGCGCCGGCTACGGCGGGCTCGCCGGCGCGATGTATCCGGGCTACTACAGCGGCTACTGGGGGCCGTACGGCGCCGGGTGGATCGTCACGCAGCCCGGCGGCGGGCCGAGCGCGCCGCTCGAACCGCAGAGCGAGGGCCGCCTGGTGAACGGCCGTGGCTACACGCAGGTGCGCCCGGTCGACACCACCTTCGCCGGCAGCGGAGGCGGCCGCCGCGGTGATGGCGGCGGCAGCGGCGGCCAGACGGCTGGCGGCGTCTCGGGCAGCCCCGGCGTCAGTGGCTCCGGCTACTCGGGCGGCCAGTCCGGCGGCGACAGCGGCGGCCGCACCGCCGTGCCGCGCGGCCCGGGCGGCAGCCGCTAGGACGGCGCCCGGTGTCAGCTCGCCCTGGCGGGCCGCTGTCCAACCAGGACGGGTGGTGCCGGCAGCGCGCTGGCGGCAGTGGCCTGGCCGCCGGCCACTGACTCGCCCGTCGGCATCTCGGCATAGATGGTCGGCGCGAGCGCGATGAAGCGCTCGACGAGATCCGCGTCCATGGCGCCCCGGGCCGCGTCCCCCCGCAGTTCCTCAAACGCCCGAGCGATGCCGAGCGAGCGGCGATACGGCCGGTCGGTCGTCATGGCGTCGAAGGCATCGACCACGCCGATGATCTGCGCCAGCAGCGAGATCTCGCTGCCCTTCAGCCCGTCCGGATAGCCGCTGCCGTCGAGGCGTTCGTGGTGCTGGCGGATGATCGGCCGCACCGAGCTCAGGGACCGCAGCCCGGCACACAGGCGCTCGCCGATGACCGTGTGCGACTTGACGATCTCGTATTCCTGGGCCGTCAGGCGCCCCCGCTTGAGCAGGATGGCGTCGGGAATCCCCACCTTGCCGACGTCGTGCAGCAGGCCGCCCTTGCGCAGCGCCCACAGGTCGTTGGCCGGCAGGCCGATGGCCCGCCCGAGCGCCACGGCATAGGTGGACAGGCGGTCGCAGTGCCCCTCGGTGTAGGCGTCGCGCGCCTCGACCGTCAGCGCCAGGCTGACGATCACGGACTCGGCCGACTCGAGATCATCGGTGTAGCGCTTGAGGCGCGACAGCGATCGCACGCGGGCCGTCAGTTCCGACGAGTCGAACGGCTTGGTCAGGAAGTCGTCGGCGCCGGCTTCGATGCCGGCCAGGCGATGTTCGCGGCCGACCAGGCCGGTGAGCAGCACGACCGGAATGAGACGGGTGGCCTCGAAGCGCTTGAGACGCCGGCACAGCTCGAAACCGCTGGCGCCCGGCAGGTCGACATCGAGCAGCACGACGTCGGGCGCGCACTGGGCCACCGCGCCGACCACGCCGTCGCTGTCGTGCAGCACGTCGGCGATGAAGCCTTCGGCGGCCAGCAGCCGCTTCAGCGCGTCGGTGAAGGCCGGCGAATCGTCGACGATGAGAACGCGGCGCGCCGCGGTGTCACGCATGTCAAGCCTCACGACTTGGCCAGATCGCGCAACAGCCGGGCGTCCTTGGCGGCGACGCGGTTCTTGCCCTTGCGCTTGGCGGTGTACTGCGCCTCGTCGGCACGTTCGTAGAGGCTGGCCGGCGTGTCGCCGGCGGCGCACTCGGAGAGCCCGCAGCTGAGCGTCGGCAGGCACAGGGGCTGGTTCTGGTCGCCGGGCGCGCCGGCCGCGATCCGGCCGATGACGCCCGCCATGCGGTGTTCGGCCTGCCGCGACGTCAGCCCGGAGGCCAGCACGGCGAACTCGTCACCGCCGACGCGGGCCACCACGTCTTCGCTGCGGAACGACTGCATCAGGCACTGCGCCACGTAGCGCAGCACGTCGTCCCCGACGGCGTGGCCGTGGGCGTCGTTGATGCTCTTGAAGTCGTCGATGTCGAGCACGGCCAGCACGAAGTGCGGACGCGCCTGCCCCAGCCAGCGCCCGAGCGCCTCGTCGAAGCCGCGCCGGTTGGCGATCCCGGTCAGCGAGTCGGTCGACGCCTCGCCCTTGACGGCCGTCAGGTCCCGTTCGAGCGTCGCCACGCGCTGCGTGAGGGCGCGGGCGGTCTCCTCCCAGCCCTTGCGCCGCTTGGCCGCCAGCTGCTTCAGCGTCAACACCTCGGCCATCAGGCGCACCCGCATCTGGCGGGCGTCGGTCAGCTGGCCGATCGCCTCGAACCGTTCCGTGGACTGCAGGAGGCTCGCCTGCATGGTCGTCATCTCGGCGCCCATGGTCGCCATGACGTCGCGCAGGGCCTCGACGACGGCGAACGAATCCTCCACGCGCTGCGCCCGCTGCTGCTGCACCTGCTCGATGAGGGTGCGGCCTTCGCTGAGGCACAGGCGGGCCAGGGCGTCGACGTCGGCCGCCGGCACGCCGGCCGCCATCGCGATGCGGCAGGCCTCGAACCGTGCCGCCACCGCCGCCCAGCCGGCATCATCGTCGGCGGCGAGGAAATCGCGCGCCCACGCCAGGAACTCGTCCAGCAGACGCATGATCCGCGCGGCATCGCTTTCGTCGCCGCGACGCCTGATGTTCAGTGAGATGACCGCGTTGTTCGTCATGAATCCTCGACCGGTCGTCCGCGCGGAATACGCGCTATGACGCCTCCAGGGGATGAATCGGCCTGATACGGTCGAGCTTGACCGGGTAGGCCGCGAATTCATCACCTGCGACATCGGCATCGAGGCCCGCATCGACCAGCGTCTGGACGGCATCGATGATCTGCCCGGCCGCCAGCGGCCGCTCGACCGTCACGGCATGCGCGCCGGTGGCGATGGCCACGACGCGCGCCACCTCGTCGGAGGTGCCGACCAGCCGCAGCGCCGGCCGCTCGGCCAGCCAGGCCGCGCCGTCGGCGGAGCTCGTGCCGGGCAGGCGGTCGGCCACGAGCACGGCCTCGGGCTGCCGCGCGATGAGGCTGCCCGCCTCCTCGGCGGTGCGCACGGTCTCGACATCGTGGCCCTGCCCGCGCAGGACGGTCTGCAGCAGCCGGCGGTGCGTGGGATCGCTCTCGACGAGCACCACGGTGTGGCCCGACTGGCGCGGCGACTGCACGTCGCGCGGGCGCAGCACGGTCACGCCGTCCGAGGGCAGGAGCAGCACCACGCTCGCCACGCGGTCGCCGTCGGTATCCACCATGACCCGGCCGCCGCCACGACGCAGCGCCTCGATGGCCGCCATGCCGGCGTCATCGCCGGCCCGCCGGCCTCCCGGGCTGGCGACCTCCGCCGTCAGGTAGCTGATCTCGACGCGGACATAGCGGCCGGGACGCGCCGTCACCGGCGAGGACGCCCGCCGCAGGCCGACCTCGACGTTCATCGTGCGGAAGGTCAGGGTGCCCCCCTGGGGCATGGCGCCGACGGCCTCGGCCGCGAGGGCCGCCAGCGCGTGGTGCACGACGGCGCGATCGAGCGACACGGTCCACGGATGGGGCGCCGGCTGCACGGCCACCGCCAGGCGGTGCCCGAACGTCCGCCGCAGATCGTCCTGCACGGCCGCCAGCAGCGCGTCGACATCCACCGCGCGCGCCGCGTGCGCCTGGCGCTGGCTGAGGCCGCGGACGCGGGCGGAGACCTGCGCGGCCGACGTCACCGCGCGGCGGATGGCCTCGACGGCTTCGCCGTCCACCGCACCGCTGTCGGGGGTGGTCAGACACTCGGCATGGCCGCTGATGATGGCCAGCAGGTTGTTCAGTTCGTGCGAGAGCTGCGTCGCTTCGTCGCGCTCGGTCGGCAGCACCGTCGGCCCCGGTGCCGGCGTGGGCCAGGCCGTGACAGGCTTGATCGCCACGCGCAATGTCGTGAGGGTCCTCGGCGCGTCGAAGGTGGCCACCAGATCGACCACCGACGGCACGGTCTTGCCATCGATCCTGACGAGGTCGGCGTCCCACCGCTCGAGGCGGCCGGTCACCGCCGCCGCCCCCAGGGCCTCGGCCAGCCGGTCGGCATCGCGGCAGAACAGGCTCAGGTGCACGCCGACGGCCTCGTGCGGGTCCATCAGACCCAGCACCTCGGCGGCCGCCGGACCGCATTCGAGGATGCGGCCGTCGGCCGAGACCACCAGCTCGGCCACCGGCGTCATCAGATCAACGCCGGCCGACAGCGGGGCTGACGGCACGAAGAATGCGGTTTGCGCGGCCAACATCATCACCTCGCGGGAACAGCGCCGGCGGTCGTCCGCCGGACGGTGTCGGCCAGGAAGGCCGACTGGAGATTCCCCGGTGGCAATCGGCCAGCCGGGGCAAAGGTTTAGTGGGAGGGCGGCGCGGCGGCCGGGTCAGCGGCCGGGTCAGCCACCGGCACGCCGCCGGCGCGCAGCGACTGCTCGAGACGGGCGTGGGACTGGCTGCGCACGACGATCGACACGCGCCGGTTGCGGGGGTCCATCGGTGCCTCGGGCAGCCGCAGCTGCGTGGCGGCGAACCCGCGCACGCTCTGCACCTGGCCGGGGTTGAGGCCCACCGCTTCCATGACGCGCCTGGCCGCGTTGGCGCGGTCGGCCGACAGTTCCCAGTTCGAGTAGGTCCGGCCCGAGCCGAACGGCAGGCTGTCGGTGTGCCCTTCGACGACCACGTCGTTGGTCATGGTCCCGAGTTCACGTCCGATGATGCTCAGGATGTGCTCGCTCTCGCCGCGCAGCACCGCGCTGCCGCTGCCGAAGAAGCTCGATCCGTCCTTCTCCAGCAGCTCGATGCGCAGGCCTTCCTCGGAGACCGACAAGGCGATCTGGTCGCGCAGCGCCTCGAGGCCGCCGGTGTGTGCCAGCCGGTCGCGGATGTGGTCGGCGGCCTGCTCCAGGCGCTGGCGCTCGACGGTCAGCGCCGCCGGGTCGGGCATCTTCAGGACCTCTTCGGCGCGGCCGGCATCGACGCCGGTCATGCCGCCCGGCATCATGCCGGTCGAACTCTCGAAGCTGAAGACACCCGGATCCCGGAAGTAGCCAGCCACCGACTTCTTGACGTCGGGGCTCGAGCCGACCAGCCACATCACGAGGAAGAAGGCCATCATCGCGGTGACGAAGTCGGCGTAGGCCACCTTCCAGGCGCCGCCGTGATGGCCGGCGTGGCCGCCGCGCTGCTTCTTGACGATGATGATCGGCTGAATGGGCTTCATCGCTTATGCCGCCATCTGGTCCGGCTTGCCGGCCGCCTTGCAGAACTTCTCGGTCTCCTCGAAGCTCGGGCGCACTTCGTGCGGCAGGACGCGACGGGCGAACTCGATGGCGATGGCCGGCGGCAGGCCCTTGAAGGTGGCGAGCACCCCGGCCTTGATGCACTTCTCGTAGTTGCCCTCGTCGTCGACGCGGGTCTCGAGGTTGGTCGCCAGCGGTCCGAACATGCCGTAGGAGAGCAGAATGCCGAGGAAGGTGCCGACCAGCGCGGCGCCGACCTTCTCGCCGATTTCCGACGGCGGACCGTCGATGGCCTGCATCGTGATGACGACGCCGAGCACGGCGGCGACGATGCCGAGACCGGGGAACGCGTCGGCCACCTTCGCCAGCGCCGCCGACGGCGCCCGCGCCTCGGTATGGTGCACGTAGATGTCCTCGTCCATCAGCGCCTCGAGGTCGTGCGGCGCCATGCCGCCGACGATGATGACCTTGATGGAGTCGGACAGGAAGTCGAGCGCGGCGTGACGGGAGAGGAACTTCGGGTATTTCGAGAGGATCGAACTCTCTTTCGGGTTCTCGAAATGGCTCTCGAGGGCCATGATGCCGGTCTGTTGCGACAGCCGGAACAGCTGGTAGAGCATGGCCAGCAGCTCGGCGTAGTCCTTCCTGGCCAGGCCCGGCGACAGGACGCCGACGATCTGCTTGGCCATCTTGCTGATGACGGCCATCGGCGTGCTGATGAGCATGGCGCCGATCGCGGCGCCGCCGATGATGATGAACTCGTTCGGCTGGTTGAGGAGCGCCAGCTTGCCGTGGTGCATGACGTAGCCGCCAAGCACCGATCCGATGACGATGAGAAGCCCGATGATGACGAACATGTGGTGTGTGTGTAGCCGCGGCGAGAGGCCCGGAACCATTGAGGCAATCGGCCCCGGGGAGATTTCCTTGAAGTCCCGGGCGGCCGGCCCGGACCTATAATCGGCCGTCGCCTCGATGCCTGCGCCCATCCTGCACGTCGCGCCGTTCCTGTGGAGCGGTGCCGGCAAAGTGATCACCGACCTGTGCGTGGCGCAGGCCGCCGCGCGGCCGGTGGTGCTGGTCACGACGGGACACGGGCACGGCCTCGAAGACTGGCCGGCCTATCGGCGCACTTTGGCACGCGGCGGCGTGCGCCACGTGACACTCGACACCTTCCATCGCGAGGCGGCTACGGTGTGGTCGAGCGCCACCGCCCTGGCGCGGCTCGTCGAGCGCCTGGCGCCGCAGGCGATCCACGGGCACGCCGGCATGCCGACCGGGCTCGCCGCGCTTGCCCGTGACATCGCCGGCCGGCGCGTGCCGCTCATCGGGCAGATGTACAGCTGGGGTCCGGATCGGCCGGCGTGGATGGACGCGCAGGACCTGTGGGCCTTCCGGCAGGCGGACACGGTCGTCAGTTCCGCCCGCGCCTACAGCGCGCGCCTGCGCGCCGGTGGCGTGGCCGCCCGGCGGCTCGTCTACCTGCCGTGGGGCCTCGACCTGACCGCCCTGCCCCGCCGGACGGCGAGCGAGGCACCCGCCGGGCCGCCGGTGCTCGGGTTCGTCGGCCGCCTCGAACCGCGCAAGAACCAGCTGGCGCTGGTCGAGGCCTTCGCGCGGGTCAGGCGCCTCGTGCCGTCGGCCGTCCTCGAACTGGTCGGCCCGCCCGGTGATCCCGCCTACGCCGCGGCGGTGACGGCGCGCATCGCGCACCTCGGGCTCGGCGAGAGCGTGCGGGTGACCGGACGTGTCCCTGACATCACGCGCCTGGTCCGCCGCTGGACCCTGTTCGTGTCGCTGTCGTCCGACGAGGGCCAGGGACTGGCGGTCCTCGAGGCGATGGCCCTCGGGGTGCCGGTGGCCGCCCGGCGGGTGGCCGGCATCGAGGATTTCCTCACCGCGGGCCGCACCGGCTGGGTCATCGGCGACGGCGGCGCCGCCAGCACGGCCGCCGCGATCCGGTCGGCGCTCGCCGACCCGGCCGCCTCGGCGATCGTCAGGCGTGCCCGCGCGATGGTCGAGGCGCGCTACGACTGGGCGCGGATGGTGCACCGGTTCGATGGCCTGTATCGCGGCCGCGCGATCGGACGCGCTGGCGCCTGACCGGAGCGTCGTTCCAGGCCGCACGAGCCGCTACGCCGCGCGGCCGGCCGCCAGCGGGCGGGGCGCCACGGCCCGACCCGGCACGGCGTGCGACAGCACGCCCTTCACGGGAATCGGGTCGAGCAGCTCGAGCTGGGTCAGCTCGTGCTCGAACGACGAGCACAGCACGACGTCGGCCCGTCCCGGCGTCCACGCCGGCGCCTGCACCGTCTCGCCGCGATAGAGCGTGCCCTGTCGCGTGGGATTCGTGTCCAGAAACGCCACCAGCTGGACGTGCGCCAGCTCCGGGACATAGGCGAAGAGCCGATCGGTGTGGGCGCCGGTGCCGAACACCGCGAGCCGCGCCTTCGAAGCAATCCAGCCCTCGATGAGCGGCAGGAGGCGGGCGCGGTAGGCGGCCGGGTCGTCGTCGCGATCGCCGGTTCCGAGGCCCTGAGATGCGACGTCACCCGCCGGGGTGATGCTCTCGTAGGGCACGGGAAACCGGCGCGTGTTGTAGTTCTGGAGCCACCAGCCGTCCTCGACCGGCGAGAACGTCTGAGCGGTGGTGCGCTCGAAGAAGGCCGTCTTCCCCACCGTCTCCAGCAGCCGGAACATGGCGTCCTCGCGCAGGAAATCGAACAGCTGGCGGATGGTCGGGATGTGGATGTCGTCGAGCACCAGCAGCCCACCCGGCTCGAGGTGCGGGTAGAGCTTCCAATACTCCATGTTGGGGAACGGGAAGCCATGCGGACCGTCGATGAAGACGAGCTGGAGCGGCTCGGTGAACTCGTGGCTCATGAGGGTCAGTTGCGACGGCCCGTCGATGAAGCGCACGTGGTCCTTCCGCAGCAGGAAGCTGTCGGCGGCGCGCGTCAGGCTCTGGCCCGCATCGAGGGCGAACACCGTGTGCTGCTCGCTCAGATGCGAGAGCAGCAGCGTGCTCTTGCCAGCCCCGGTCTCGACCGAACAGCGGATGGTGCGCGCGGCGGCGTGCCGCGCCAGCGCCTCGAGGTTCGGCATCTCGAGGCAGCCGGCACCGTGCCAGTCGGCCGGCAGATCGCCAAGGGCGGCGAGGAGTTCGGGAAGCGGCGTCATTGACAGATCTCCGTGAAGGGCTCGTGCGGCAGCACGGCGCGAGGATTGGTACGTGAGCGTGCGAACCCGGTGGCCCACGGCTGCGCGGCCTGCAGCCGGTCGAACACGGACTCGAACGGCGGATCGCCGGCCGGCACGCGGCGGGGCCGGCCGATGGCCTCGACCGCGAGCGCGACCACCTCATCCGCCGAGGCCGGCGTCACGACCGGCACGCCGGCCGCGGCGGCCAGGGTCCGCAGCGCGGTGGTCCACGCGGCGTCGCGATGAGACAGCACCACCACGACGTCGGTGTTGGCGACCGCGTCGGCCATCGCCATCGGCGTGACGTCGTCGAGCAGCGAGACCTGCAGGGCCGTCGCCCACCGGTCAGCGGCGCCGGGCGCGCCGTCGGCCTGATCGCTGCGCCATGACACCGCCGCCCCGTCGAGCGGCCCACCGCGGGTGGCAGTCGCGACGGCTTCGAGCATCGGCCACGCAGTCGGAGCCGTCACCGGCCCGAGACAGAGGACGCGGGCAGCCGCTGCCGCCGGGATCGGAGCGGTGCGGGCGTGCGGATGCCCGACCGAATGCACCGGATGCTGCAGGACGCTGCCGAGCCGTGTGGCGTCGTCGTCACCTGGCGTCACGACGACCAGGCGCGCGCCAGCCGCGGCGGCGAGCGCGCCGACAGCCAGCCGCCAGTAGGCCGTCCGGTCCGCGCCCGAAAGCTGCAGCGGGGTGCGCTCGAGTGTCTCCATCCAGAGCACCACTGACGGCACGTCCGACCGCGGAGCCGCGGACAGGGCCTGGGCCAGTCCGAGGCACTCCGACAGCGACGGCTCGAGCAGGATCAGCAGATCGGACGCCGCGAGGCGCAGGTGCGCAAGGGCGGTGGCGCCGGTCGTCGCCGCGAGCGACGCCGCCCGCACCAGCCCGGAGATGCCGCCTTCCACGTCGCGGCGTTCGACGTCCTCGCCGGCGCCCTCGATCACCGGCAGCACCTGCACGCCGGCCCCACAGGCATCGAGCACGTCGGGACGGGCGGCCAGGACGTCGCGGCAGGCCACGATCGGCGTGAAGCCGAGATCGGCGGCGTCGGCGGCGAGATCACGCAGCCGGCACATGCGCCACCAGCGCGAGACGCCGGCGCCGGAATCCCACAGTGCCACTCCGGCTCCGCCGCTCTGGCGCCTGCCCGGGCGGGGGGCGCCGAGCGTCGTGCGCAACGCCGGCGACAATCGTTCGAGCAGTGCGCGGCTGAGCAGGCGCGGGTCGCAGATGCCGAGGACGAGCCCGCCTGTCTCACGATGAGCCGCCAGGTCTCGCCACATGTCGCCCTCGAACGTCTCGGAGGACAGCACGATCAGGTCATCGGGCCGAGGGGCGAACCCGGCCTTCGATACGACGGGCACGCCTTCGGAACTGGCCGCTGCCGCGCTGCCGCGGCCGTCGACGATGACATCGACCCCTGGTCCGGACTCGGGGAGCGCCGCCAGCAGGGCCCGCGTGAACGCGCCGTTCCCCCACACGACGACCCGCCCGGGCCGCGCTTGGTCGATGACCAGGCGCAGCCGTCCGATGGCGGCCGCATCCACCGATCGCACCCCGCCGGACGCCGCCGGCGCGATCGTGCCGAACAGCTTGATGATGACGGCGATCGCTTCGTAGCAGCTCTCTGGTGAGAACAGCGCACGGGCATCGACGCGCGCCTGCTCGGCCAGCGCAGCGCGACGGCTGCCATCGCCAAGCAGGCCAGTCAGCGCCTCCGCGAACGGTGCGGCGTCGTCGTGCACCTCGAGGGCGCGGCCAGCGGCCAGGCCGCTGCCAGCCAGGCCGGCAGTCGTCGTCACGACGGCCTTGCCGGCGCAGGCGGCCTCGACGACCTTGATCTTCAGACCGGAACCATACAGGTAGGGCGCCACGAGCACGCCACAGCCAGCCAGTTCCGCCGCGATGTCGTCACAGAACCCGAGCAGCTCGAGGCCCGGAGTCTCGCGGAGATGCGCCGGCACGGCGCCACAGATGAGGCCGGCCATCCGCAGGCGGGCGGACGGTCGGGCCGCGCGCACCATCGGCCATACCTGCTCGAGCAACCACGTGGCGCCCTGTACGTTCGACTGGTTGTCGCTGGCCGCGTACAACGCGATGTCGTCGACACCGGGAGCGGCGGCCCCCGCCGGGGTCGCCGCGTGCCGGGCAGTCACGAGGTGCTGCCCCGGCTCGAGATCGCGCGCGATGCGGGCCTCGTCGTCGGGGGTGATGGCGATGAGCGCGTCCCACTGCCGCCACAGAAACGCCTCGGTTGCGGCCGGCATCGTGAAGCTGCTGGCGTGGCCGGTCGTCTGTGCACACGCTTCGGCGTGCTCGTGCATGACGTCCTGCACGTCACACACGGTCAACACCGTGCGGCGCAGCCCGCGGAAGATCGGCGCCGTGAAGGCATAGGTGGCGACCACCGCCCGGTAGCTCTCCGCTTCGAGCAGGCCTCGCACCAGCGCGGACAGCGGCGCGGACGGCCGCATATGTGCGGGCGGCAGCTCGTGGCTGCCGTAGAAGGCCTGGAGACGGGCGGACCACGCCGCCGCCTCGCTCGACTCCGCGCCGCCTTCGACGGCGAACACGCGCCGGAAGGCGGAGTACCTGCGCCGTCACCTGCGCCACGCGCGGACTGGCCTGGTAGACGAGATCGACGTCGAATCCGCGCGTCGCGAGGTAGCGCGCCATGGCCAGGATGCGCTGGATGTTGCCGTGCCCGACGTGATCGAGGCAGAACGGGTAGACGATGAGCACGGTGCCGCTGGCCGTGGTCGACGGTGCGCTCATCGCAGCCTCAGGAGGCGCTCCGGGGCATACCCGAGCGTCTGCAGCTGGCCGACGATGGCATCGGCGTAGGTCAGGGACGAGACGACCACCGAGGTGTGCTCGCAGAAGCGCGGCGGTTCGACCGTCACGCCCGCGATCGTGGCACCCCACTTCCCGGGGTCGTTGTCGAAGACGCGGTGCGGGGCGACCCCTCCCGTGCGCAGCCGCGCCACGAGTGCCGAGGTGGCGGCACCGGCGCCGAAAACGGCCAGCCGCGCCGGGCGGTCGCTCTGCGGTGGCTCGTGCAGCAGCTTGACGGCGGCAGCCAGCGCCACCGGCAGCCGCTCCGGCCGCGGTTGATCGGCCATCCGTGCGAGATACCAGCGCTGGTGGCAGCGGTAGATGTCCAGTTCGCTCGGCGACGTGAGGCGCCAGCGGACATAGTCGGCGTCGAACATCAAGGCGCCAGGCACCAGATAGCCGAAGGTGAGGAAGTTCAGCCGCCGCAGCTGCTCGACCTCGCTTCTCGCCCGGCGGGACTCGAGACGGCGGTCGGCCGCCAGCGTGAACGGGCTGTCCCCGACCACGACGGCGCGCCGCCCCAGCAGCAACGTCTCGAGCGCGGTGCCGGAGCTGACGGTCAGCACGGTGTCGCACTGCGCGATGAACGCCGTGGCCGACGGCGACGTGTCGACGACGCCGAGCGACGCCGGGTAGCGGGTGATCGCACCCGGGTGATGGCGCACCAGCAGCTCGTCGGCGCGATGGTGCCGGCGCGCCATCGACAGCAGGTCGAGGGCCCCGATCCCCTGCACGCAGGCGTTGTCATCACCCTGCAGGGCCACGCCGACGCGGTAGCGCGGCTGCTCGTCCATCGGCGCGGCCGGCGGCGTCCGCCGCAGGACTTCGAGCATCTCCTGGCGATCGAGGAGCCCCACGCGCCCGGCGATCGCCGCACGCCGGAAGGTGCTGTAGCGGCTGGCGGCCTCCGATGTGCGGCTGACCCCGCGCCGGTCCCAGTCCCCCGTCATCACGTAGCCGGGTGGACGCAGTGGACCGAACTCGTTGTGCACGACCGGCAGGCCGTGCTCGCGCGCGACCTGCGACACGCTCGGGTTGTTGGCGAACGCGAGGATCGCCTCGACGCGGGTGCGGCTGTCGAGCGCGCGCAGCGACGCCGTGAACGCCACTTCGAGTTCGGGCAGGCGCTTCGTCACGAGCTGTCCGTAGAGCTTCCAGCTCGACCCGAGGCGCTGCAGACGCGGCGTCAGCAGGTCGGCCGGCAGCGCTTCGTGCGACACGCCGGCCAGGTCGGCGGGGGGATCGTAGCCGTAGGCGGCGCGCCAGCTGGGCTGCCATTCAGGACGGCCCGCCTGCTCGAGCGCGGCCGGTGACTCGAAGTACGCCGGCTCGCCGACGAAACCCACTTCCGTCCGGCCGAATGCACCGAGCTGGGCATAGAACACGCAGAGGTGCCGTGCGCGCACGTCTTCGAAGACCGAAGGGATCAGAAACGAGATGAACATGTCGAGTTGACGTCCGGGCGGCGATGTCGGCCCTCCGGCAGCGACGTCCGGGTTTCCGGCCATTCACCCGCACCAGTCGGCGAAATCCGGCGGCGATCGAACCAGGCACTCACGTCGGCACTCCCGGAGCAAATCACCTGCCACCGGCGAGGGCATCCAGCACCGCGGCGAGGCGTGGAAAGAGCAGCAGGGTGCCGTCGGAGGTCGTGACGGCCAGCGTGCGCCCCGCCCAGGCCACGCCCAGGGGTGAGTGGCACGCCAGCAGGAACGACGTGCCGTCGAGACCGTCGAGCCGGATCAGGTCGGCGAACGGGTAGCTGCGTGCGTACCAGCCGCGCCCCGCGGCCACGCGTGCGCACTGCCCTGCCGACGACGCGTCGACTACCGTCCATTGCCCACCGATGCACCAGTGCTCGTCGCGCAGTCGCCGCCGCTCGAGCGCTCCCTGGGCGTCGCGCACCACTGGCGCCACCACCAGGTGCCCGCGCTCGCTCCGCGGGAAGCCCGCGACCGGCAATTCGCCGCCGCGGGTCGGCGCGGTCCCTGGCGTCCAGTGCCACAGTTGGCGATCGCGGGCGCACCAGAGCGGGCCAGAATCTTCTCCCCACACGACGTGGACGGGCTGGAACGGCAGGCGTGTGGCGCGCACGTCGTCGCTGCCGCGCCCGCGCACGAAGGCCTCGGAGGTGACGGCGTTCCATGCGAGGGCGCCGCCGTCTTCCCACGGCACCTCCGCGGTGATGGCCCGTGGCCACGGCGCCAGCCGGCGGCACGCCCCCTCTTCCGACAGCAGCCAGCTGAAGGACTGCTGCGCCTCGGTGAAGACCGCGTGGGACTCGTCCCACGACGCGACGCTCCAGCCCGGGCCCTGGCCCCGGTGCGGCGCCATGACCGGCGCTATATGGGCCAGGCCCGCGCGCAGGAATCCCTGGCGCGGATCGGGATCAGCCGAAGGAAGGATGACGGAGCCGGTCAAGGCACGCATCAAGGCGTCGATCTTGAGCGGCAGGTCGATCGTCGTCCCCGGCGACACCGGCACCGGCAGCGCTCGAGCATCACGCAGACGCGCATCGCCGAGTGCGCGGCGGGCCGCCCGCAGGACGAGGTTGCCTGACGAGCCGTCGTCGACACCGGAAGCCATACTCAGCAGTGATTGCAGCCGTGCCCGCTCGCAGGCCATGACCGCTCGGGCGGCGCGGTCGAGGGCGTCCAAGTCCGCCTGGGCCGAGGCCGCGTCGATGACCGGCACGATCGGCGCGTCGTGGAACCGCCGCGTGGCGTCGTCGAGCGGATCGTCCGGCGCGACGACGCCGGCCGCGAGCATGTCCTCTTCGAGGGCCGCCACGAGCGGCCGAACCTCAGCTGACCAGGCAAACCGCTCCGACAGCGGCCGGGCCCAGCCGTCGGCGCCCGGTAGGTCCTGCCCGGCGGACACCACCGCGCCGGGCAACGCCACCACGCGCGTGGCCAACGCGAGGGCATGGGCGAGGACGTCGCCGCGTGGCCGCGGATCAAGAGCAGGTGGCCGGCCGCCGTCGAGTCCGCCGTCGTCACCCGTGAGCCGGGCACGCACCGCCGCCACGCGATCGGCGTCGTGCCAGCGTGGAATCAGTCGGTCAGTCGCGGCAGGCGCGAGGCGCTTCGGAGTCACCGGCCGCGCCATGCCTCGGCGACCCGCGGCGGCGGCGGCGAGCACCGCCTCGGTCGTCAGCGTCGGCGCTCCGAAGGCCAGCCACGGCCGCACGGGATCGCCGCCCGACCCGGCCGCCGCCTCGAGGCCGGCCAGCGCCGCGTCGAGTGCCGGCCCGGTGGGCACGTCGCCTTGCTCCGCACAATGCCGCGCCACGCGATCGCGCAGCAGGGCATCGCATTCCGGCCAGCCGGCGAGGACGGCATCGAGCGTGGTCCGCACGATGCCGGGCCCGTGCAGGATCCCGGCCGCGGAGGCGTTGCAGACCGTGCGCGGCGCCGCTTCCTGCGCTCGCGCCACGATCCAGTTGCGGAACTCCAGGAAGTGCGGGGCGGTGACCGCGGGCGCGCCATCGAGCCCGGGCTCGGTGACCAGCGTGCGGGCGGCCAGTGACTGCCGCCAGATGGTGGCCAGGCTGACGCCGCGCGCGGCATGGCCCGCCCACTCGCGC
The DNA here is from genome assembly GCA_963807405.1 of uncultured Acidobacteriota bacterium. GTDB lineage: Bacteria > Acidobacteriota > Vicinamibacteria > Vicinamibacterales > UBA2999 > CADEFD01. The sequence goes on from CAWEBU010000006.1 coordinate 1,337,342, forward strand.
TCGAACGCGGTGCCGCGGCAATACGGACGGCCCTCCGTGTAGGCCAGGTCTGCTCCGACGAAGACGATCGGTCCGCAGCCCAGGCTGATGGCGAAATCGAAGGCCGATGTGAGGACCGACCCCCAGGCACGCACCACCGGGCGGTCCACCCCAAGCGTGGCCAGCCACGGCCAGGGATGATGCTCGCCGACACGGAAGATGCCGACGCGGCCGCTGAGCGGCTCCAGTGCCTCCGGGTCGATGCTCCCCTCCGCCATCACCCACGTGACGCGCCGCGCCGGCACATCGCGCAAGTGGCACCCGTTCTGTGGCGTCGGGTCGATGGCCACGACCAGGTGCGGATCGATTCCCGCCGTCACGAGCGGACGCCACGCGGTGTCGGTGGCGATGATGAGCGCCCGGCCGGCGAGCGCCGCGAGCGCGGTGAGCTGACCGTCGAGCGACGGTCCGGCGCCCACGACGACGGCGGGCACATCGGCGAACCGTCCCGCCAGCGCTGCCGGAGAGGCCCCCGAGAGCACGTGCGGGAGATTGGCCAGCGTATTCAACACGTAGCGGCCCGCGTTGTCGGCGCGGGCCCGCGCGTTCATCCTGGCGCTGCCGATTGACTGCTTCATCAGCCTGGCCGCCACCAGCATCGTCTCCGGGGCCAGACGCGCCAGCCCGTCGTGTACGACGACCGGCAGCGCGGCGGCGGCATCCGGCAGGTCGAACAGCCGCCACAGATCGAGGGCACCTTCGAACCCGGGACCGGCCAGCGCGGTGACCCGCCCAGACGCATACAGCTCCGGCGTGCGTGACCGCGCGGCCCGTGCCACCTCGGGCAGCGGCTCGAACACCACGATCGACGCGGCCGGCCAGCGCTCGTGCGCCGCCTCGGTGACGTAGCCGAGGCCCGCGCCGAGGATCACGACCACTGGCGGTGCCACGTCCGCCATTCCGGCGATGCGCGCGCGCGCTTCGCCGACCGGATCGCCGGCATCGTGCAGCGCCACCCACACGCCATCACCGGCGCTGACCGAGACGAGCGGCGCGCCGGCGGTCCTGCCCGGATCGAATCGCACCAGTGCGGATCTGGTTGCTGTCGTCGCAGCGGGTTCAGGCGTCATGGAGCGGTGTGTCAGCCCAGGGCCAGGACGGCGACGCCCGCGTCGGCGGCCTGCATCGAGCGGCACGCCTGCACCAGCGCCCGTTTGTAGTCGGCCAGCAGATCCCAGCGGCCGGCAGCCTTGAGCGCCAGATCGAACTGCCGCAGCGGCAGCGAGTCCTCGAAGGACATCCCGAGCCGGATCGTCTCGATCGCCTCGGCGCCACTGTCGCGCCGGTGGTAGTAGCGATGATGCCCGTCGATGATCGTGCCGGCCCGGTCGATCAGGATCGGCACGTCGGCGTCGACGTGATCGAGCGCTCCGACCTGCGCCCGCGTCCAGCGGGGCGTCACGACGGCGACCGGCATCCAGGCGCGATAGCTGTCGGCGGCGCGGCCGAACGCGTCACAGACGTCGAGAAAGGTGCGGTCGTTGTTGAAGACGAGGCGCAGGTCACGGTAGTGCACGTGGAACCGGTCCTTGACCGCTGGCGTCTGCTGCTCGATGACCAGCCGCTCGTCGAAGTACTTCGAGCGGTGCGGGTCGACGACCGGGATGGCCTCGACCTGCGAGCCGCCGATGATGCGGGTCGGGACCTGCACGTTGGCCCGGCACTCGTCGTCCGTCCTGGTGCGGTACCCGCTGTCGACCTCGGCCTCGAGCGCCGCGGCTGCGTCGGCGATCACCGCCGCGAAGTGGCGGAACTCGCTGACGCCGAACACCAGACGGTGCTCGCGGAAATGGATGTGGACCGACTCCGACAGATCGACGAACAGCCGCTTGTTGTGGTCGTCGCGCGGCTCCAGTGTCGCCTCGGACAGTGTTCTGAATACTTCACCCATGCGATTCCTCATGTCGCCGGCGGTCGCGACCGCCGGGCCTCTGCCCGCCCCGGCTACGACGACCGGAAGCGTCCCACCACCACGCGGCTGGTGCTGGCTGCCGCCACGGCCGCCCCCGATAGCACCCGCCGGTTGCGCCGCCCCGCCTGCCGGCGCCCGCCCGCCGGCGGCGCCGGGGCGCTCGACGTCTGGTCGCGGCCGATGACCGCGGTGCACGCCCAGCGCAGATAGCTCATCCACTCGTCGTCGGGCAACGCGTGGCCGTAGTAGTAGCCCTGGAGATCGTCGCAGCCGAGCGCGCGCAGCCGGCTGGACTGCGCTTCGGTCTCGACGCCCTCGGCCACCAGGTGAATCTCGAGTGTGCGCGCCAGCGCGACCACGGCGCTGACGATGGCCGCGGCCTCCTGCCCCTCGGGCAGCTCGCGCGACGAGCGCGCCGTCGAGCTTGATGCTGGCGGGCCTGACGCGTCGCAGCGCCCGCAGCGACGACACGCCGCTGCCGAAGTCGTCGACGATGACACCGATGTCGAGCCGCGCCAGTTCGGCCAGCACCTGGTGGACGCGCGAGTCCTCGGAGACGAGCACCGATTCCGCGATCTCGATCTGGAGCGCCGCACCCGGCATGCCGTCGTCGCGCAGGCGGCGCACGCAGGTCACGACGTCGCCTTCGACCAGCTGGCGGCGCGACAGGTTGACCGACACCGGGACCTCGAAGCCGGACGCGCGCATGCGGCTGCGTGGCGGCACCGGCGCGCGTCAGGACCCACTGCGCGAGACGGCCCGCCAGGCCGGCCTCGTCGGCGCTCTCGAGGAACGCGCCCGGCAGCAGCAGGCCGTGTCCCGGCCGGCGCCAGCGCAGCAACGCCTCGCACGAGGAGATGCCGCGTCGCGACGCCTGCCACACGGGCTGATAGTGCAGCTCGAACTCGTCGTTGTCGAAGGCGCGGTCGAGCGCGGCGTCGAGCACGGTCTTGGCGCGCGAGTGCTCGTTCATGCGCGCCCGGTAGTAGCGGTACTGGTTCTTGCCCGCCGTCTTGGCGGCATACATGGCGATGTCGGCGTGGCGCACGAGCGCCGCCGCGTCGTCGCCGTCGCCGGGAAACAGGCTGATGCCGACGCTGGCGGTCAGCTCGGTGGCCCGCCCGCCGTGCACGATCGGCTCGGCCGCCGCCGCCAGCAGCTTGGCGGCCAGCGTCGCCGCGAAGCGGCCGTCGTCGAGGTCTTCCATGACGACGACGAACTCGTCGCCGCCGATGCGCGCGACGGTGTCCATGTCGCGCGTACGGCCGGCGAAGCGGCGCGCGATCTCCTGGAGCACGCGGTCGCCCTGCTCGTGGCCGTCGGCGTCGTTGACGTGCTTGAAGCCGTCGAGGTCGACGAACAGGACGGCGAGCGCGCGGCCCTTGCGCCGGGCCATCGCGATGGCGTGGTCGATTGACTTCTGCAGCGCGTGCCGGTTCGGGAGGCCGGTGAGCGGGTCGGTGACGGCCTGCGTCCGCAGCGTGGCGGCATGACTGGTCCGCTCGAGGGCACAGCGCATCGCGCGCACGAGGCGCGGCCCGGTGGCGGCCGCCCGCGACAGGCAGTCCTCGGCGCCGGCGCGCACGGCGTCGACCGCCGCTTCGTCGTCGTCGGCCTCGGTCAGCAGCACCACCGGCACGGCCGGATGCGCGAGCTTGATCTCCGCCAGCGCCACGCGCGCCAGGTCGACGTCCTCGGCCTGGAGCAGCACGAGCGGCGCCGGGCGGTCGCGCAGGTGGTCGAGGGCGCGGCCGAGCCCGACCACCGGCTCGACACGGATGACGCCGCGGCTGGCGTCGTGAATCTGCGTCGCCACCGAGGCGGCGTGGGCCACGCCGTGCCCGACCACCACGTACAGGAGGCGCAGCGGCTCGCGGGAGCCGGCGGCGCGCGGTCGCAGCCGCGGCAGGTCGAACAGGGACTGCTCGTGAGCCATGATCTCAGCGCCTCGGCGCCACGGCGCGCGCCTGCGCGGCCGCCAGCAGAACGCCGGGATGCACCGGCTCGATGTGGTCGGCCGGCGCGTGCGCGCGCCGGCAGCTCGGACAGAGGGGGACGTGCGCCGACAGCACGAGCAGCGTGCCGCCGGTCGGCCCGGCGCCGCGCGTGACCAGCGTCTCGGCCAGGGCGTGCGGCGTGAGGCCGCGGGTGGCCAGCCGGCGCCGCCACCACTCGTCGCTCAGGCGGTCCTCGAACGCCCGCTCGGTGCGGACGGGACGGCCGGAGACTTCGACGATGATGCTGTCGCGGCCGACGCGGGCCAGCTCCGCGACGGCGCTGTCGAAGTCGTCGCTCTCGAGATGCTCGAGCCAGTCGGCCGACACCACCACCGTCGAGAACACGTGGTCGGCGAAGGGCAGCGCCATCGGCGTGGCCTTCGAGTAGCGATTGCGGTCGGGCCGGTCGAGCCGGCGGGCGACGTCGGTGCCCCACGAACGCAGGCCGATCTTGGCCAGGGCCTCGACCAGCTGCCCCTGGCCGGCGCCGGCATGGAGCACGCTGCCGCCGGCGGCGGTCAGGCTGCGCACGACGTCGACCACGCCCTCGATGGTGCCGGTCCAGGTGTCGTCGCGGCCCGTCAGCACCATGCTCGGCCGCAGGCGCGAGAACGCGTCGGCCGGACCGCGCGTGGAGACGCGGGCGGCGGCCTCCGCGAACCAGGCGCGGGCGTCGATGGCGGCGGCCAGCCGCTCGGCGAGCGACGCGCGTCGGATCGGCGGCGGCGGCCGGATAGCCGTCGAGCATCTCGATGACGTCGAGCGCCCCGCCCGTGAGGCCGAGGGCGACAAACGGCACCCCGGCGCGCAACGCCAGGCTGGCGCCGTCGCGGCCGCCGGTCAGGATGGCCGGGGCGGTCGCCAGGTCGGCCACCGCTGAGGTCCAGTCGATGGTGTTGCCGGCGGCGTCGAGCGGATAGTCGGCCACCATTCCGGGCCAGGAGGCCCGCACGGCGGCCAGGTCGGCCGTGAACTCGATGCGGCGCGACGGCTGGCAGTCGGTCACGACGAGGTGCTCGGAGAAGTCGCGGCGGGCGCTGGCCGCAAACGGCGCCGCGAAGATCGAGTCCGACACGCGCCGGTGCTCGACGCCGAGGGTCTTCAGGATGCGCGCGCTGGCCCGGTCGCGGACGGTGCAGTCGGCCAGGCCGCGCAGGATGTCACGTCCCTCGGTGAGCGGGCCGACCGTGGTGTTCACGAGATGGGTGGGCAGGTCGAGATGCTGCGCCGCCCCGAGAATCGCCAGCAGATGGCGGTGACGCCCGCCGGCGAAGGTGTCGCCCGCCACGACCACGACGTCGACGTCGGCAAACACCCGCCGCAGTTCCGGCGCGGCCAGGGCGGCGGCAATGCCCTGATCGAGCGAACCGCCGCCGAGCTCCTGCCAGTCGCCACGGAAGTAGGCGTGGCGCACGTGCGCGCCGGCACGCTGCAGCATGCGGCGGTGCGCCTGCGACACCGCCAGGCTGACGACCTGGAGGTCGTCACCGCTGTCGTTGAACAGGGCGACGGCCAGGGGCATGGTGGCCGGCACCGGTTGACGTTCGTGCCGGGGCGCCGCGCCGCTCGCCGTCGGGGTCTGATGGGGGGCTGAGAGAACCATGCTCTGCCATTGAGCAACGAGCGTGCCGGAGGCGACAGTCTGGGCGACAATCGGCGGTCCTGTGCAGTCTGTTGGCGGGGGATGTCGGTGGGCCGACCATGCTCCCCAGGCGGCTGGACGCCGCGCCGACACACCGGCCGGGCTCACGCCAGGCGGGCGTACTCGCGCATGTAGCCGCTGACCATCCGGTCGATCGTGAACTCCGACTGGTAGCGCACGCGGGCCCGCTGGCACAGCGCCCGCACGGCATGCGGGGCCGCCGAGCGGGCCAGGGTCAGCGTCTCGGCCAGGGCGCGCGGCTCACTCGGATCGAAGATCCATCCGGTCTGTCCGTCGTCGATGAACTCGAGCAGTTCGGGGACCCGGCTGGCCACCACCGGCACCTGATCGCAGAACGCCTCGAGCACCGCCAGCGGCTGGTCGCCATCGCCGGAGGGCAGGACGAGGACATCCGCCTCGTGCGTGTAGCGACGCACGGCGGCCTGCGGCGGCGCCAGGCGTACCGTCACCGGGCCGTCGGAGGGCCATGACGTCGCTCCCCGTCCCTCCGTCCCGCCGAAGAACACGCACAGCACCCTGAGGCGGCCGTCCACGAACGGCAGGGCGTGGAGCAGCAGACGCTGATCGTGCGTGGTCGTGGTGGCGCCCACGTAGCAGAGGACGACGCCGCCGGCGGCGCGCCACGCACGCATCTCGGCCTCGAGGGCATCCCCGGGCGACGGCGGGGGCTCCGGCACCACCCCGTAGGGCACGACGGCGAGCTGCCGCCGGACGACGCCGCGGGTCACGAAGTGTTCGGCAGCCGACCACGTCGGCACGACGGCCCGGTCGACCAGATTCATGACCTCGAGGTCGTAGGCCTGGCGTCCGGCTCCGGGCCGCGACACCGTCCACTCGTGGGTCGTCTGCAGAATCGGCACGCGGGCCGTGACGCGGCGGGCCAGCGCGATCGCGATGACGCTCGGCACCGTGCCGTGGGTGTGCAGGACGTCGAAGGCCTCGGCGGTACCCAGGCCGTCGTGGATGAACTGCACGACGTCGGCGTTGGGGACGGTCTTGCGCGAGGCCAGCGAGTCGACGGCGTGCACCGCGACGCCGCTGCCGGTCAGCTTGTCGACGAGCGCGCTGTCGTTGGCCAGCAGGCCGGACGGCGTCTTCGACGTCACGACGGACACCTCATGTCCGGTGCGCTTCTGACCGAGTGCCAGTTCGGCCGCCGCCGTGCCGGCGGTGCCGCTGACGAACGAGAGGAGGTGGAGGATTCGCACGGCTGCCTCCGTTACGCGCTTCTGGCCCAGCCCGGGCGCCGCCCGCCCCGCTCGGCGCGGCGGCGGGCGCCGGCCCACGCGTCGTCGCTCGCCACGAAGTCCGGCACCGCCGCGATCAACTCACCGAGGGCGGCCTCGGCGTCGCCCTCCTCCACCGCGTCCCGCAGCCGCTCGACGCCGCGCGCCACCGCCGCGCCGTCGCTGGCCTGCTGGCGCGCCACCCAGATCCGGCGATGGCTGGTCGGACACATCCGCAATCCCTGCGTCGTCAGCTCCTCGCAGCGCTTCTCGCCGGGACCGAGCCCGACGACGTCGATCGGCACACGCGGGTAGCCGGCTTCGGCTTCGATGGCGAGCAGCCGCTCGACCAGATCGCCGATCGCCACCGGCTCGCCCATGTCAAGCCAGTAGGTCTCGGGCCGGCGGGCCAGGAGGTCGGCCTTCATCACGAGCGACACCGCCTCGCCGGCCGTCATCACGTAGCGGGTGGCGCACGGGTCGGTGAGCGCCAGCGTCTGCCCCTGCCGGATGCGGTCGCGGAAGATCGCCAGCAGACTGCCGCTGCTGCCGAGGATGTTGCCGAACCGCACGACGATCGGCCGCCACCCGCTGGCGGGCGCCGCCAGCGTGAGGAGTTCGGCCAGGCGCTTGGTGGCGCCCATCACGCTGCGGGGGGCGGCCGCCTTGTCGGACGAGATGAGGACGACGCGCGCGCCGGCGTCCCGGCTGGCGTCGACGACGTTGGCCGTGCCGAGCACGTTGGCGCCGACGGCCGCGCACACGTCCCGTTCCATCATCGACACGTGCTTGTAGGCCGCGGCGTGGAAGACGACATCCGGGGCCGCCTGCGTGATGGTGCGGCGGATGAGACGCGGACGGCAGACGTCGGCGAGCACCGGCTCGATGACGAGGCCGGGCACGCGCTCGGCCAGTTCGCGGGCGATCTCGAAGAGGTGCAGTTCCGAGTGATCGACGAGCGTCAGCACGTCCGGCCGGCAGTCAGCCAGCTGACGCGACAGCTCCGAGCCCACCGAGCCGCCCGCGCCGGTGATGAGAAGACGCCGGCCGCGGTAGCGGGCGCGGTCAGCGGCGCCGAGCAGATGCCGCAGCGGCCGGTCGAGCAGCCGTTCGAGTTCCGCCGGCGTGAAGGGACATCTCATGGCCGCACCTCCCCGCCCGGCTCCTCGGCGCGCACGGTCGCCTCGTTGAGGAGGATGAGGTCGACACGCCGGTTGCGTGCCCGTCCGACGGTCGAGTCGTTGGTCGCGCGCGGCTTGAACTCCGCGTAGCCGGCGGCTGAGAGCCGCGCCGGCGCCAGGCCCGAGGTGGCGACCAGGAACTGCACGACGCTGGTCGCGCGCGCCGTCGACAGCTCCCAGTTCGACGCGAACTTCGTCGTGCGGATGGGGGATGGGTCGGAATGGCCTTCGATCCGCACCGCGTTCGGCAGCGTCGCGAGCATGGCGCCGATGCGGGTCAGCATACCGACGGCGGCCGGCGCCAGGTCGGCCTGTCCGACCGGAAACGCGGCCGTCTCGGGCACTTCGATGACCAGGCCGCGCGGATCCTCGACCAGCTGGACGTAGCCGGCAGCCAGTTCGGGGGCGAGCGCCCGCTCGACCTCGGCCCTGAGCGCGAGCGCCGGGTCCGGCGCCGCCGGCGGCGGGGCGGGCTCGACGACGGCGACGACGGCCGCCGTCGCTTCGACCGGCGTCACCAGGGCCACCGGCACGGCGGCGATCGAGGCGGCGTACAACGCCGCGAAGAAGGCGCACAGCAGCGTCATGAAGTCGGCGTAGGAGACGAGCCAGCGATCGCGCGAGACCTGCGTGGCCGACAGGCGGATGTTCATGACTTCACGAGCCGCGCGCGGGCGGCCCCCTCCGTCGGGACGGCATACCGGGGCGCCCCGTGCCACGCCATGAGCAGGCTGCGCAGGTGGCCGTCGACGAGCGTGGGATGGATGCCCTGCTGAATGGCGACCGCGCCTTCGATGACCACCTCGCGGCTGAGCGCCGCCTGCCGGCCCAGGCTGCGCAGGCGCGTGGCCAGCGGCAGGAAGACGAGATTGGCGGCGCCGACACCATAGACGGTCGAGACGAACGCCACGGCGATGCCGGGCCCGACACTGGCCGGGGACGTCAGGTGCTCCATCGCCTGGATCAGACCGAGCACCGCGCCCAGGATGCCGAGCGTCGGCGCGTAGCCGCCGGCCGCCTCCAGCACGAGCGCGCACTCCGCGTCCGCCTCTTCCCGGACCTGGCTGAAGGTCTTGAGCGTGTGACGCACCTCGGCCGCCGGCACGCCGTCGACGACGAGGGAGAGGGCACGCAGCAGGAACGGATCGTCGTGCTTGGCCAGTTCGCCCTCGAGCGACAGCGTGCCGCGGGTGCGGGCGCGGGAGGCGTACTCCCCCATCCGCGTCAGCAACGTCGTGTCGGGTTCGAGGCGGCGGCCGAACGCCGCCGCCAGCGCCCGCCCGGTACGCCCGAGCAGTGGCAGCGGGAAGCTGAAGAGCATCGCGACGGCCGTGCCGCCGAACACGATGAGGGCCGCGGCCGGCTGCAGCAGCGTCCACACCTCGCCGCCGTCCAGCGACTTCGCGCCGACGACGAGCGCCACCGTCAGCGGCACGCTGAACAGGAAGGCGGCGTCCGAGAAGCGGCGCGGCGTCGTCACCGGACGTCCGCTCCCGTGGCCTCGAGCTCGCGACGCGACCGCACGCGGTCGGCGGCGGCGATGATGTCGGCCAGCGGCCACGGCTGGTCGCTGGGACCCGCCTCCATGTAGACCCGCCGCATGTAGTCGAGGTCGTCGGGCGAATCGACGGTCAAGCGCAGATCGGGCCGCCGCAGGCTGGTCGGCGCCAGGGCATCGACGGCGCGCGAGCGGCTGTCGCGCCGGATGAACGGCGTGACGTGCTCGCGATCGTAGGCGTCGGTGGCGATCGCCGCCGCCCGCATCAGGGCGGTCACGGTCATCGCCTCCACAGTGCCGCCCACCGGCAGTCCGTAGTCGACGACGTAGTCGGCGCCCGAGCGCTGCAGGATGTCGAGCGTGCGCAGCGGCGCATCGAGATCGACGGCCGGATTGTCGGCCGTGGCCCGCACGATTGCCGGCACGCCGAGCAGCGACGCCGCGAAGGCGAAGCGGCCGAGCACGTCATCGGCCGAACCGCGCAGCACGGCGATGCCGAGCCGATCGGCTTCGTCGCAGAGCAGGTCGTCCTCGAGCAGGGTGGTCGTGGCGAGGACGACCGGCAGTTCCTGCTGGCAGGCCAGGCGCATGACGACCCGCGCCAGCAGCGTGCGGCCGGCAATCGGCGCCAGTGACTTGCCGGGCAGGCGGGACGAGCCCATCCGTGCCTGCACGATGATCGCGGCGCGGGCGCTCATGCCACCTCCTCGACCACGGCCGCGTGGTACTCCGCCAGCGCGACCCGGCTGCCGTCGACGAACACGGACGTCTCGTAGCTGGCCATCCAGAGGTTGTCGCGGAAGTCGCCGATGGCGGGCGCCACGCGCATCCCGGCGGCGAGATCCACCAGCATGCGCGGGAAGTCGGCGCCGGCCTGGATCGTCAGCGGGATGCCGCCGGAGAAGCGGGGGTTGATCTCGAAGATGACCGGCTCGCCGTTGACGAGCCGGCACTGGATGTTCACGGCGCCGGCAAAGGGCAGGGTCGCGGCGCAGGTGCGCGCGACCTCGATCAGCGCCGGGTCGTTCACGGTGCGGCCGCGGTCGGTCACGCCGGCGCGGATGACGTCGCGCAGACGCGGCACGATGCTGAGCGGCTGGCCGGCGAAGTCGCACAGCATGTCGATGGTGTACTCCGGCCCGTCGAGATAGGCCTGCACGACGGCATCGGGGACGTAGCCGGCGAAGAAGTCGAGCTCGGCGCGGGTCCGCACGGCGTAGGCGCCGATGCCGCCGCGGCCGCGCCGCGGCTTGATGAAGAGCGGGAACGACGGCGTCGCGGGCAGCTCGGCCGGCAGCCACGAGGCGGCGGCGCGAATCCCGCGGTCGTTCAGGAAGCGGCAGGTCGCGTACTTGTCCTCGCACAGCGCCGAGGTGGCCGCCGGCGAGACCGCCACGCGCACGCCGGCCGCGCGGAAGCGGGCCGCGGCGCGCCCGAAGCGCACGAGCTCGTCGTCGATGGTCGGCACGACCAGCGACACCCGCTCGCCGGCGCAGATCTCGAGCACGGCATCGAGGTAGTCGGGCGCCGTCGAGAGCGGCACGCGATAGGCGCTGTTGGCCGCGTGCACGGCCGGTGACAGCGGATTGACGTCGGTCACGATCACGTTGCCGCCGCGATGGTGCGCGACGGCGCGCTGGAACGCGCGCACGAGCGGCACCCGGCGCGAGCCGGCCGTGATGAGGACATTAAGCGACATGTTCGGTTTCCTTGTCGTCGGCCCACAGGTCGGCCACGACGAACGGCGCGCCGGCCGCCACGTCACGGCCGAGCCGCTGTCCGATCAGATCGCCCTGGCGGTCGGCCGGAAGACCGACGCCCGGGCGCAGCGCGATGAGATCGGCCGCCGCCACGACGTGGCCGGCCGGCGAGAGACCGCCGCGCGTAGAGCGCGCGCCGGCTGGGGGCGACATTGGCCCGCTCGGCGGGCAGGCAGGCCTTGACGCCGGTCCCGAGCGCCGACTGCGTCCGCGCCGCATCGCGCACGATGGCCGCCAGTTCGCCCGGCGTGCTCGACACGGCGGCATCGATGCTGCCGTCGTCGGACGTCGTCACGAGGTGACGCTCGTAGATCGCGGCGCCCAGGGCCACGGCGATCGGCACGGCGAAACCGTCGGCGCCGTGATCCGAGAAGCCGACCACCGGCACCGCAGGCGGCGCCGAGCGTGGCGATGGCACGCAGGTTCTCGCTGCCGGCGGGCACCGGGTAGGCCGACACGCAGTGCAGCAGCGCCACGCCGGCGGCGCCGCCACGGGCGGCCCACGACAGCGCCTGCCGCGCTTCCGCGATCGAGGCCATGCCGGTCGAGATGATGAGTGGCTTCCCGGTCGCCGCGGCGCGCGCGATCAGCCGCTCCCAGGTGATGTCACCGCTCGCGATCTTGTAGGCGTCGACCCCGATGCGCTCGAGCATGTCGACGGCGCCCTCCGAGAACGGCGTGGCGATGAAATCGAGGCCGTGGGCACGCGCCCGGGCGGCCAGCTGGCGGTAGCCGGCCTCGTCGAGCTCGAAGCGGCGGAAGAAGTCGACCATCGAACGCGGCCTCGACGTGCGCCGGGGCCGGAGCGCCGGGCGCGACCAGTTCGGCGGCCACCAGGGCCTGGACCTTCACCGCCGAGGCGCCGGCGGCCGCCGCGGCGTCGACCAGGGCGAGGGCGCGGTCGAGCGACCCGTCGTGGTTGAGGCCGATCTCGGCGATGACGTAGAGCGGCGCGCCGTCGCCGGCCACGCGGCCGCCGATGCGCAGGGTGGTCGCGTCAGGCAACATGAGCCCTCCAGTCGGGCGTCAGGAGTCGGGTGGCCGCCGCCGGCACGTCGGCGAGCGAGTCGGCGACCGCGTCGGCCAGTGCCGCGTCGCCCGTGGCCGGCCGCCCCGAGGGGCCAGGCAGCCAGATGGTCTTCATGCCGACGCCGTGGGCGCCGGCGATATCGCAACCGGGATCGTCACCGACGAAGACCGTGCGTGACGCTGGCACGCCGAGCTGGCGGCACGCTTCGCGGAACGGCGCTGGTTCCGGCTTCCCCACCCCGCTGCCCCACTCGGCGGCCAGGACGATCGCGTCGACGTAGCGGTCGAGACCCAGGGCGCGCACCTTGCGGGCCTGGATATCGGGGCGGCCGTTGGTGACGATGCCGAGACGCCACGCGCGCCGCAGCGCCTCCAGCACGGAGACGGTGAGCGCCGGCAGGCGCAGATCGGGGACGTGCGCGCGGATGACGTCGACCAGCGGCGCCACCGCGTCGTCGCCCAGACCGTAGCGGGCGGTCAGGACCTGCAGTTCGCGGCCGCGGGTGTGCGCCCGTGCGGCCGACAGCGTGTCGAAGGCCGTGGCGCGCGGCACGCCCCAGCGCGCCTCGACGGCCTCGGCCACCGCGCCGAAGCCGCTCATGACGAAACGCTCCAGTGGATACAGCGTGTCGTCCAGGTCGAAGAGGAGCGCGCGCGGATCACCCACGGGCGGCTCCCTGCCGGGACAGCGCGCGAATGGCGGCGGCGACGCGGGCCGCGCCGCGGCCGTCCACCAGCCGGCGGCCGGCGATGGCGAGGCGTCGCTGCGCGGCGGGGGCCGCCAGGAGCCGGGCCACGTGGCCGGCCACGCGGCGTTCGGCGCCGACGCGGCCGAGCGGGCCGCCATCGACGGCCGCATGGCGCCGGGCCAGTGCCCGCACCGTGGGCTGTTGCGCGGCGACGACCGACACGGCCACCACCGGCACGCCGAGGGCACACGCTTCGTAGGCGGTGATCCCGCCGGCCACGACCGCCAGCTGTGCGTCGGCCAGCGCCGAGGCCAGGCGGCCGGGCGCGATCCACTGTCCTGCCGGCAGGAGGGGGCGGACGCGCCGGCCCGTGAAGCCCGGCGCCACGCGAATCTCCGCGCCCGGGGCCTGGCGTGCCAGTTCGGCCACCAGGGCCGGCACCTGCGCGAAGACGTGGGCGCCCCCGCCCACGGCCACGAGAATGCGTCCCGGCGTCGGCCGGCGCGTGGCCGCGCGGGCGGCCAGTCGCGGATCGACGACGGCAAAGCGTGGGCCGAACAGGCCGGCTGACGCCCGCGCCGTCGAGACGGAGGTCGCCGGGCGCACCGCAGCCGGCTCGCTGCCGACGCTGCCGTCGATGACGAGGTCGCCGTCGAGACGGGCCAGGCCGGCGTCGTGGATGGTCACGACCGGCAGCCCGCGACGCCGCGCGGCGCGCAGCCACCGGCTGGCAGCCGCCCGGTTGGGGTCGTCGACCACGAGCACGGTCGGGGCTTCGCGGTCGAGCAGCTGCAGGCCGCCGGGAACCAGACGGACGCCGAGCGCGACGGCGGCGCGGCAGGTGGCGGCGGTGCCGCGCAGCGACACGCGCGGCTCGAGTCCGAGCGCGCGGGCAATGGCCCGGCACCGCACGAGATGGCCAAAGCCGAGGCGTGGGCCAGCAGCGACGCGAAAGACGACCGCCACGTGTCGGATAATCGGCATCAGCGCGTCCGTCCCGGAATTGCCCGCCGCAGCACGTCGACCACCGTCCAGGCCTCGTCGTTGGTCATGCCGCCGGCCAGCGGCAGCGAGAGCACCTCGTCCGACACCCGCTCGGCCGCCGGGAACATCCCGCGCGTCAGGCTGAAGCGATCGCGGTAGTAGGGGTGCAGGTGCAGGGCACGGAAGTGCACGCTGGTCGCGATGCCGTTGGCGGCCAGGTGGGCGCTGAGGTCGTCACGCGTCCAGCCGCTGTCGGCGCCGACGAGGACCGAGTAGAGATGGCGCGCATGGACATCGCCAGCCGGCACCGGGGCCGGACGGACGAGCGGCAGGTCGGCCAGGCCCTCGTCGTAGATCCGCCACAGCGCTTCCCGTCGCGCTGAGCGCGCGGCCAGGCCGGCCAGCTGATGCAGGCCGATGGCGGCCTGCAGGTCCATCATGTTGTATTTGAAGCCCGGGAACAGCACGTCGTAGTGCGGGCTGCGGGTGTCGTTGTAGCGCGACCAGCCGTCGCGGCTGATGCCGTGCTGCGAGGCGATTCTGGCAAAGCGCGCCACGGCGTCCGAGGCGGTCGTGAGCATGCCGCCCTCGCCGGTCGTCAGGTTCTTCGTGGCGTAGAAGCTGAAGCAGGTGGCATCGGCGGTCGAGCCGATCTTCCGGCCGCCGGCCACCGCTTCCACGGCATGCGCCGCATCTTCCACGAGCGCCAGGCGATGACGCGTGGCGAGGGCCGCCAGCGCGACCACGTCGGCGGGACGGCCGGCGAAGTGCACCGGCACGATGGCCCGGGTTCTCGACGTGACGGCAGCGGCTGCCGCCTCCGGCGACAGGTTCCAGGTCACCGGATCGATGTCGGCGAAACGCGGCGTCGCGCCGACGTGGATGGCGACGTTGGCCGTCGCGCAGAACGTCAGCGGCGTCGTGATCACCTCGTGGCCGGGGCCGACATCGAACGCCAGCAGCGCCAGGTGCAGCGCGGCGGTGCACGAGTTGAGCGCCAGCGCGTGTGGCGCGCCCGTGTAGGCGGCAAAGGCCGTCTCGAACTGCCGCACGCGCGGACCGGTCGACAGCCACCCCGACTCGAGGGCGGCGATGACCTCGTCGATCTCCCCGCGCCGGATGACCGGCGGCGCAAAGCGCACGGCCGTCGTGATCGCGGGCGCCATCAGTGCCGCGCCTCGCCGGCCGGCAGATGGCGGCTGAAGCCGCGGTGCCCGGCGCCGGCCAGCAGCGCCGCGCTCAGGTGCACGACGGTGCGGGCGCCTTCGACGCCTTCGACCTCGAGCACCGGCGAGCGCCAGGTGAGGCGGGTCGGCACCCACCCGCCGTTGCCGGGGCCCTCGATGGCGAACTCGCCGACGACGGCGCCGTCGAGCTCGAACACCTGCACGCGGCGGTTGCCGTAGTCGGCCACGGCCACCCACACGGCATCGGCCGATTCCATCGGCAGGCGTTCGCCGGCGAACTCCGGCTGCACGAAGACCACGTCGAGCGGCGTGTCGAGGCCGCCGGGCTTGCGCCCGAAGCCGCCGAACACGCGGACGACGGTCTCGCTCTCGTCGGTGACGACGATGCGATGACCGAGCGTATCGCAGCGATAGCGCAGGTGACGTCCGGTCGAGCCGAAGACGATCGTGCTCATGCCGGGTGCCGGGTGCTGATAGGAGACGCTCATGCCGCGGCCCTCATGCCGATGGGGTTGAGAATGTCGGTCCAGCCGGCGATCGCCGGCGCCAGAAGCTGGTCGAGGGCGTCGGCCACGGCGTGACCGTCTCCGTCGACCTGACGCGTGACCAGCGCCGCGAGGGCCGCCTCGATGCGGGCGCAGGCGGCGTTGACGGCAGCGTCGACCTCGGGGTCGCTGCCGAACGAGATGTCGGCGGCGGTGCCGGCGGCCACGGTCAGCGTCATCAGGGACTGCAGGGCGGCCACCAGGGTGCCGAGCTGGGTCTGCGCGTCGGCGGCGCCGCCCCGCAGGGCGGCAGCTGTCTGCCCGACACCGGCCACCAGGTCGGGCAGGCTGTCGCGGGCGGCGTCCACCGCGGCCCGCAGCAGCGCCACCGCGTCTTCCGCCTCGACGTCGATCCGGGCAATGCCGTCCAGGTCGACATCGGCCATGCCTTCATGGCGGAATGACGGCTGGTCGACACCATCGAATCGGACGGCCGTCACCACCCGGCGGTCGCCGGCCAGGCGCCGATCGAGGCCGCCCAGCAGCTCTCCCCACGTTTGCGGCCGGAAATCGAGGGGTTCCGGATTGTCGTTGACCAGGTACTGCACCATGCGTCGTGTCTCCGGCCCTCGACAGAGCCGGATTCGTGCCAATGTCCGAACCCGGCATTAAAGAACCTGGGACGACCTCCGATTACCTCCCCGACGCAAGGCACAGACGCCGAGCGCACGGCCGGCAGGGACGCCGGCCCGGACTCACGGAGGAGACGGACCATGGCTTCATTCTCAGTTGTCAGCAACGTGTCGGCGCAGAACGCGCAGGCGAACCTTTCCACCACCAACATCGGCCTGCAGCGGACCCTGACTCGCCTGTCGAGCGGCTTCCGTATCAACCAGGCCGGCGACGATGCGGCCGGGCTGGCAGTGGCCAACTCTTACCGGTCGGAACAGGCGGTACTCAACCAGGGCATTCGCAACGCCAACGACGGACTCTCGTTCCTCCAGATCAAGAACGGCGCACTCGACAACATCAGCACGCTGCTCGACCGCCTCGCCACCCTGGCGTCGCAGTCGGCCTCGGCCGGCTTCACGGGCAGCCGCACCACGCTGAACAACGAGTTCACCGACGTCGTCTCGGAAATCGCCCGTGAAGTCACGGTGGCGGGCCTGGGCACGGCGCAGGGCTTCTCGGTCTTCGTCAGCGGCGGCGGCAGCGGCACGGTGGGCGGCTCGATCGGCGCGGCCGACACGACCACCCTCGGCATCGCCTCGCTGGACATCTCGACCGCCGGCGGCGGAGCGAGCGCGGTGACGGCCGTGACGGCCGCCGTGTCGACCGTCGGCTCGGTGGTCGGCAGCGTCGGTCAGATTCAGAACCGGCTGCAGTACCTCCATCAGCCTGGCGCAGTACCAGGCCGTCAACACCAAGGCCGCCGAGAGCCGCATCCGCGACGCCAACGTGGCCGAGGAGTCGGCCAACCTGGCGCGCTTCAACATCCTGACGCAGAGCGGCATCGCCGCGCTCGCCCAGGCCAACCAGCAGAGCGGCGCCGTCCTCTCGCTCCTCCGGTAAGACCCCGACGCCCCGGTATCCGGGGATCGGATCTCGCGTGACCTGACGGGCGGGCGTATCAACCGCCTGCCCGTCTTTTCACGTTGGCAGGGCTTTCGCAGACATTGAGGGGCCGGCCCGCGATCAGGGCTGGCGACGGGAGGACGTGTGGGCTCACCAATCACGTTCAGTGGCTCCAACGGCATCGATTTCAATCTCATCCTGACCGCCATCATGAGTCAGGAGAGCCAGCCCCTGCAGGCGTTGCAGACCCGGCAGGCCGCACTGCAGTCGCGCGCCAACACGTTTGGCGTGCTGACGACGCGCGCCGACGCTCTGCAGCAGGCCGCCGCGAAGCTGGCCGATACCTCGCAGCTGAGCGGCTACACCGCCACCAGCAGCGACACGGCCGCCATGACCGTGTCCGCCTCGTCGTCGGCCATGCCCGGCCGCTACGAGGTGGTCGTCAACCAGCTGGCGCGGGCGCAGGTCACGGCCTCGGCCAGCTCCGCTCCGGACCCGGACACCGTCGTCGCCACCGGCGGCACCATCACCATCGGCGGCGTCACCGTCACCCTGTCCGGTTCGACGACACTGCGCCAGCTCGCCGACGCCATCAACACCACCGGCGTCCCGGCGGCGCGGGCCAGCGTCGTGCAGTCGGGGCCGTCCAGCTACCGGCTCGTGCTGTCGGCCCGGGAGACCGGCGCCGCCAACGCCTTCACCATCAGCAACGATCTCACCGGCGGCACCGGCATCACCTTCGGCGACGCCGATGGCAACGGCACCTCGGGCGACTCGGCCGCCGACAACGCCGTGCAGGCCAGCGACGCCTCGCTGCTCGTCAACAACATCGCCATCACGAGCACGACCAACACCATCTCGACGGCGGTGCCCGGCGTGACCATCACGGCGTTCCAGCAGGATCCGGCCAGCACGATCGTCGTCGACGTGGCCGTCGATACCGCCGGGGTCAAGACCCGGATCCAGGACTTCGTGAAGTCGTACAACGACTTCGCGAAGTTCGTGACCGACCAGACCGCTCTGGCCAACCGCGGCGACCAGTCCAGCATCGGACGGGATCCGCTCCTGCGCCAGCTCAAGGATCAGATCCGCTCGTCACTCGCCGGTCAGTACGACACCGGCGGCGCGTTCAGCGCGCTCTCGCAGGCGGGCATCCAGTTCACGCGCACCGGCACGCTGGAGCTCAACGAGGCGGCGCTCACGACCGCGCTGGCAAACGGCACGCTGGATCTCGAGCGTCTGTTCGCCGGCTCGACGGGCACGCCCGGCGCCTTCGCGGCGCTCGACGACCAGCTCGACGCCTTCACCAGGGCCGACGGTCTGATTCCAGGCGCCCGCAAGCTGATGACCGATCAGGCCACGCGCCTGACCGACTCAATCACCACCATGCAGGAGCGGCTGGCCGTCCGCCGCGCCTCGCTGCAGCGCGAATTCATCGCCGCCGATCGCGCCATGAGCCAGATCCGGAGCCAGAGTGGCTCGCTGGCGCAGTTCGGTTCCTCAATCTAGTACCCGCGGAGACCCGGCGCATGTCCTTTCAGCGTGGCTTGACAACGTATCAACAGACACAGGTGCAGTCGCGCACCCCGCTCGAACTCGTGGTCATGATGTACGACGGCGCCCTCAAGTTCCTCCAGCAGGCGCGGGACGCCGTCGAGCGGCGCGACATCGCCGCCCGCCGCGACGCGTCGTCGCGGGCGCTGACCATCGTCTCCGAGCTGCAAAGCACGCTCAACATGGAGCAGGGCGGCGAGATCGCCCAGCGGCTCGACGAGCTCTACGCCTACGTCACCGCCCGCATCCTGCACGCCGCCGCCACCAACACGGTGGCGCCGCTCGACGACGCGACCCGCGTGATGTCGACGTTGCGTGACAGCTGGGTGGCGATCGCCACGCCGGCCGCTGCCGCCGACACGCCCATCCGGGGCGCCGCGTGAACGACCACGCCCTGGTCGATGCGCTCGCGCAGTATCGCGCCGGCCTCGACACGCAGATCGCGCTGCTCGAACAGCTCGCGCTGGTCGCCGCGCGCCAGCGCGGCGGGACCGCGCGCCGCGACTTCGAGCAGCTCGGCATCGAGGGCGACGAACGCGACCGCCTGACGCGCGCGCTCGTGGCCGTGGAAGAGGGGCTGCAGCCGGTGCGCGCCCACCTGGCCGCCGCCCGGGAGCAGGTCGCCAGACTCGGCGCCCACACCGAAGCGGTGGCGCTCCGGCAGCGGGCCGCGGCGCTCGTCGCCCGCATCCTCGCCACCGACGAGGAATCCATGCAGTCGCTGACCGACGCGGAACTGGCGCGGCGGGCCGCCGTGGCGAGCCTCGAACAGGGCGAGACGACGCTGGCGGCGTATCGACGCGTGCTGGCGCCGCCCCTGAGCCATTCCGCGCTCGTCAACCGGCACGGCTGACCGCCCGCCGGCCGGCGCCTCTCCCAGTCCCGCCATCCGGCGGCCGGCCGTCCTAGGCTGCCGGTGAATCGCGCCCGATCCGCCGCGTCCCGCCGCTGCACGTCCCCGAGACGAACTGCGCTCTGGCCGTGAACCCGTGGCTGGCGTAGAGCCGGCGCGCCGCCGCATTGCCGTGGCCGACGAGCAGCGTGAGACGGCGGTAGCCGGCCGCCGCGGCGCCGCCCACTACCCCGCTGACGATCCTGGCCGCCAGCCCGGCGCCACGCAGCGCGGGACGGACGGCCAGCTGTGCCAGGTGTGCCGTGCCGCCACCGAGATCGGTGACGATGGCCACGGCGTCGAGCGTGCCACCGGCCCCCGGCACCGCGATCGACAGGGCGGCGCGGAAGCGGCCGCAGCCGTGCCCGATGACGAGGTCGGTTACGTAGCGCCGCCAATCCTCGGCCCGGCCGCGCGGCGCGAAGGGGCGCTTCGGGTCGATGGCCGGATAGCTCGCCCCGAGAAGGTCCGCCGTGGCGTCCAGATCGCGGACATCCCACGTCCGGCCGGGCTTCATCGGCACCGCGGGCGCCGCGCCGAGCGGCCGGCTCAGATAGTGGTGGGGATCGAGCTGGAATCCGCGCGCCGCAAGCACCGCGTCGAGCCCGGGTGCCTCGGCATACGCGAAGCAGACGATCCGCGCCGCCGCCCTGCCGGCCGGCATGGTCAGCAAGCCGTCGACCAGGAGGCCGGTGGCCGCGTCATCGGGCGCGGTCAGCGCGCCGCAGACGATCTCCCCGTCGCGCGCCGCCGCGTAGGTCCAGCCGACGACCTCACCGGACGGCGCGCGCAGGACGAGGCCGGGCAGCGTGCCGGAGGTCCGGCCACGTTCGATGGCCGGCCACAGCGCGCTGGTGTCCCAGTCGAGGCGGTGGCGCCACCGCGCCGTCTCGGCGGCGAAGAGCGGAGCCATCTCACCGGCACCAGCCTGGTCCCACGACTCGGAGCGCAGCACGCGCTACTCCACGCGCTCGAGCGGCGGCTGCAGACGCAGGCGTCCGGCCAGGTGCGACAGCGGCGGCAGCACGGCCTGCGCGGCGTTCTCGTTGGCGGTGCGGACGGCGTCGTAGACCTCGCGGCGGTGCACCAGCACGTCGGACGGCGCCGTCACGCCGATCCGCACCGAGTCCTTGCCGGTACGCAGCACCCGCACCTCGATGCCGTCACCGATGACGATGGCTTCGTCGCGCCGGCGGGTGAAAACCAGCATGGGCCCTACCCGTCCGTCAGCCGGTGATCGGTAGCGAAGCCGGTGTCGGCCCCCATCACCTGGAGGCCCACCATCCGCCGGGGGTTGATGACGATCGGCGCGCGCAGATTCGCCGTGATGCCGTCCGCATCGACGTGCGCGATCGACAGCCACAACAGCGGCTCGTCGGCACGCGCCTCGAGGCGGGCCCGTTCGGCGGCGCCGAGCGGCACCTCGTAGCCGGCCACGATCTGGCGCGGGTCGAGCGTCAGGAACGACGGCATCGGCGCATCGACGCCGTGGAACAGGGTGAACGGCGCCAGTTCCGGCGCGCTCACCAGCACGAAATGCCGGCAGCGCTCGAAGCCGGGCAGGCCGTGCGCGAAGTGCACGACATCGGCCGGCGCGACCGCGAAGGTGCCGAAGCGCGTCTCGACGTCGGCGGGGAGGACAGCCAGGGCGCTCGTCATCGCATGTAGTCCAGCAGGGACGTGCGTGAGGCGGTGCCGATGGCGCCGAGTGCCGCCTGGTAGGCCGTCTGCGCGCGCGTCATCTCCGAGATGGCCATGGCCAGGTCGGCGTCCTCATCCTTCGAGACCCGCGTCACCACGGCCAGACGCGCCGAGGTGATCTGCAGCTGGCGTTCGCCGACGCCCTGCTCGTCGACGCCGACACCGCTCTGCGTGCGCGTGGCGCGCGCGAACGCGCGGTCGATGGCTGCCGCGCCCGCGGCCGTCCCGGCCTGGTCGCCGGCGCGCACCGCCACAATCAGCGCCTCGAGTTCGTTGAGGATGTTGGTGGCGTCGCTGCCCTGCGCGAGCGCCTGCCCGTCGAGCGCGACATCGACGGTCTGTCCCGGGCCGATGTCCACGCTGACCGGCGCGGCGTTGCCCTGATAGGTCCACGAGCCGGCGACGCGGGCGTAGGGCGCCGTGGCGGACTGGCTGCCGGCGAAGACATGGGTGCCTCGGACGGCGGTATTGAAATCGCCGACCAGGGCGTCCCGCAAGCCCTCGAGCGTGAGGGCGGCGGCCTCGCGCTGGTACGCGGTGACGACCGACCCCTGCGACGAGAGCGTGGTCACCTTCGCCTGGGTGAGCTTGTCGACGACGGCCGACAGCACGGTGTCGATGGTCGTCAGCTTCGACAGGGCCGAGTCGGCGGTGCGCGAGTAGGTCTCGAGCCGGCCGATCTCGCCCCGCCCTTCGACCGACCGCTGCATCGCCGCCGGGTCGTCGCTGGCCTTCTCCACGCGCTTGCCGCTCATCACCTGCTGGCGCGCCCGCGCCATCTGGCTCGACGGCACTTCGAGGTAGTCGCTGCCGCCGTAGGCGGTCCGGAACGTGACTCGCATTACCCGCCTCCCACCGTGCGCATGAGCGTCAGGAGCATCTGGTCCACCGCCGAGAAGTACTTCGCGTTGGCCTCGTAGGCGCGCTGGAACTTGATCATCGAGGCGGCTTCTTCGTCGAGCGAGACGCCGGAGACCTGGTCGCGCAGCCGCGCCACTTCGTCGACGACGCCGCGCTTGCTCGCCTGTTGCGCCCGCGCGCTGTCGAGGTCGGCGCCGACGTGATAGGCCAGCTGGGCCCAGCCCTCGGTGAAGGTGGCGGTGCCGCCGAGCAGCACCGGCTGGTCGCGCAGGGCCGCGATCTGGCGGGCGATCTGGTTGTCTCCGGGCGCTCCGGTCTGCGACGCCGCGACCAGGGACGGATTGCCGGTCAGGGCCGGATTGACCGCCAGGCCCGCGGCCGCTCCGGCCACGGTGGCCGGCGGCGTGAAGAAGGCCACGCCGGGGTTGCCGTTGAGGTCGAAACCGGACTGGTGCAGGGTGTTGACCTGCTGCGCCACGCCGTAGGCCATCTCGTCGAGGCGCGACTGGTAGCCGGGAATCACGGTGTCACGGGTATGGGCGAGGCCGCCGATGGTGCCGCTCGTGACCTGGTTCGTGACGTCGACGCCGCCGAGGGAGAGCGTGGCAAAGCCGGTCACCGGCGCCGCGCCGACCGCGACCGCATAGGAGGTCGCGCCGATGACGAGCGCGCGGCCCGAGGGAATCGTCACGTCGACGCCGCCATCGGGCCGGTTGAGGACGGCCACCGCCGTGAGTTCCGACAGCGACTCGAGCGCCAGTTGCTGGCGGTCGCGCAGCGCCGCCGAGTCGAGGCCGCTGGCGTTCGCGATCGCGGCGTTCAGTTCGGCGATCTGCGCCGTCAGGGTGTTGAGGTCGCTCACGCCCCCGCGCACCCCGGCATCGGCACGCCGGGCGCTGTCGGCCAGTCCGGCGGCCACGCTGGCGAACGACCCGGCCAGCTGGCGCCCCTGCAGCACGACGCCGTCGCGTGCGACCGCCGAGGTCGCGTCGACCGAGAGGGCGGCCACCGAATCGAAGAAGGCCGTCAGCCGGCCGTCCAGTCCCTGCCCGGGCGCGCCGATCGTGGTCTCGACGAGCGCCAGGGCGCCGGCGACGGCGCCTTCGCGGGCGGCGTCGGGAATGGCGCTGCGCACGCGGGCGTCGAGCACGACATCACGCATGGCGCGCGTGCCGAGGACCTCGACGCCGCCGGTGCCGTCGACGACTTCGGCCAGGCCGAGGCGGCGGCGGGCGTAGCCCGGCGTGTTCAGATTGGCGATGTTCTGGCCGGCGGTGTCGAGCCCGGCGCGCTGCGCTTCGAGCGAGCGCGAGGCCATCGAGAGGCTGGTGAAGAGTCCCGGCATCACACCCTCGCGTGAAGACTGCGGCCGCGCGGTCCGCGTGGCTGCCCGGCGCCTTGCCGGCTGTAGGCGCCGGTCCGGCCCAGGACGTCCAGGGTCACACCGGTCAGTTCGGCGTTGGCCGCGCCAATCGCCCGGCAGCGCGCCAGCGCGGCACGGGCCGCCGCCAGTTCCGCCGCCGCCACCGCCCGGTGCTCGGGCGACGCCAGGGCGGCGGTGCCGCCGAGGAGCGCGGCCCGCAAGGTCGGTTCGGCGCCGAGCACCGCCGCCTCGTCGCCGCCCGCCAGGGCGGACGCCAGGCGTTCGAGCGCGCCCCGCAGCTCGCGGAGCCGGTCCAGCGTGTCGGGCTCCGGTCGGGTCGGCGTCACGGCGATCAGCCCTTGTCGAGCAGGCTGTCGATGAGGGCGTCGGCCAGGCGGCCGGCGTCCTTGCCGAGTTCGCCGCGTTCGAGCAGGTCCCGGCCGCGCGCCACGGCCTCGGCCCGGATGTCGGAGGCCTCGTTGGCCTTGGCGGCGGCGGCCGCCGCCAGCTGGCCGGTGGTCGACACCCGCACCTGGTCGGCCCCACGGTCGTCCTGCACGGCCCGCTCGGCGGCGGCCGTACGTTCGTCGCGCACCGCGTCGGCGCGGGAGCCGGCGACCGTATCGAGGTTGGCGCGGTTCTGATCAATCTTCATCGTCGTGTTCCTCCCAGGCCGGGCCCCACGCCCGCTGGTCGTTCCCCC
This sequence comes from uncultured Acidobacteriota bacterium, assembly GCA_963807405.1. Taxonomy (GTDB): domain Bacteria; phylum Acidobacteriota; class Vicinamibacteria; order Vicinamibacterales; family UBA2999; genus CADEFD01. Next base: position 1,361,641 of record CAWEBU010000006.1, read on the forward strand.
ACCCAATCGGCAATCCCGCCGACACCATTAGTACCGAGGGCGTCATTCGTCCGCTCCCCCGACACTGGTGTCGGTCGGCCGGCCGTTCCACGCCGCTGCTCAGGTGCCTCGAATCGACCGGCGCGCCGAATTCCCGTGCCTCGAAGTGCAGATGTGCGCCGGTCGCACGCCCGCTGTTGCCTGAGCGTGCAATTGCCTGACCAGCCTCGACGCGGTCACCCGGCGCCACCGCCGACGAGGACAGGTGGGCGTAGAGGGTCTCGCGGCCGCCGCCATGGTCGACGACGACGGTGAGTCCGTATCCCGGGCGGTCGCCGGCCGACCGGACGACCCCGCCGCCGAACGCCCGCACCTCGGTGCCGTAGGCGGCCGCCAGGTCGACGCCCTTGTGGAAGGTCGCCTTGCCGGTGAACGGATCGCTGCGCCAGCCGAAGGCGGACGAGACGGGCACCCCGGCGTCGACGACCGCGGCCGGACCGTCGCCGGTGGGGACGGCGGCGGCCGGCGTGCGGTCGCCCGCGGTCCCGCTGGCGGTGGGGACGCCAGGGGCCGCGGACACGGTGGGCACGGCACCGGGGGCCGCGTCGACCTCCGCCGCGGTCCCCGTCTTGCGCAGGAGGGCCCCGGCCAGCATCTCGCCGAGGCCAAGGCCGCCGGTCCGGCTCAGGGCGAGGCCGAACTCGCCCTGCATCGTGTCGGTCATGGTGGAGGCGCCGAGGCCGAAGCCGCCGTCCTCGTCGTCGCCGGCCCGCACGTCGCGCAGCATCTCGCTGAGCAGCATGCCCTCGAACTGCTCGACGAGCGTCAGGATCTGCAGCCGCTCGGCCTCGGCGGCCGTGCGCGGCGCCGCTGCCGGCGCCTGTGCGATGAGCGAATCGAATGTCGTCTGCATGACTGCGCCGTCCCTGTCCCGGTCCCCGAGCCCCGAGCCGCTAGATGATCACGATCTCCGCGTGCAGGGCGCCGGCGACCTTGAGGGCCTGCATGATGGCGATGATGTCGCGCGGCGTGGCGCCGAGCGTGTTGAGCGCCCGCACCACCGCCTCGAGCGTCGAGCCTTCCTCGAGCGCGACCAGCCGGGCCGTCCCCTCGCGCACGTCGACCTCGGTGTTCGGCACGACGACGGTGTCACCGGTCCGCGCCAGCGCGTTCGGCTGCGAGACCTCGAACTTCGTGCTGATGCGCACCGACAGGTTGCCGTGGGCGACGGCCGCGGCGGCGATGCGGACGTTGGCCCCGACGACGATGGTGCCCGAGCGCTCGTTGATGACGACGCGCGCCGGCATGTCTGAGATCACGGTGAGGGCCTCGAGCCGCGCCATCAGGTCGGGCAGCGAGTCGCGGTAGGCGGTCGGCACGGCCACCGCGACGGTTCCGGGGTCGAGCACCTTGGCCCGGCCCTCGCCGAGGTCGGCGTTGATGGCGGTGGCGACCCGCACGGCGGTGGCGACATCGGGCTCGCGCAACGACAACGGCATGACGTCCATGACGCCCATCGTCAGGCCGCTGCCCTGCTGGACCAGCGCGCCGTCGGGCACGCGGCCCACGGTCAGGTGGTTGACGGCCACCGAGTTGCCGCCGGAGCCGCCGCCGAAGCCGCCAATCGAGAGCGGCCCCTGGGCCAGCGCGAAGACCTGGCCGTTCGGCCCGCGCAGGGCCGTGGCGAGCAGCGTGCCGCCCTGCAGGCTGCGGGCATCGCCGATCGAGGAGGCGGTGACGTCGAGCCGCACGCCGGCCCGCGCGTAGACCGGCAGGCTGGCCGTGACGAGCACCGCCGCGATGTTCTCCACCTTGACCTCGCCGGGCTGCACCGACAGGCCGAGCTGCTGGAGGATGTTGGCGAGCGACTGCGTCGAGAAGATCGTCTGCCGGCGATCGCCGGTCTTGTTGAGACCGACGATGAGCCCGTAGCCCATGAGCGGCAGGGCGTCCGGCCCCTGCAGCGACACCACGTCCTTGAGCCGGACGGTCGTGTCGGCGCGGAGCGCGGGGGCCGCCAGCGCGGCGAGGAGCGCGGCGATGGCGAAGCAGACGGCGGGACGCGTGACGACCATGATCAGAACACCTTGTTGAGAAGCCGAACCAGCCAGCCGGGCGTGAGACTGCCCTTGGTCAGGCCGCGGCCGAAGTAGCGGATGCTGAGTTGCCCGAGCGAGCCTGAGTTGACGACGTTGCCGGGCCCGATGTCGACCACGCGGGCCACGCCGGTCAGCACGACCACCTGGCGGTCGCCGTTGATCTCGATCTCGCGCACGCCCTCGATCAGCAGGTCGCCGTTCGGCAGCACCTCGGCGACGCGGCCGCTGATGGTGGCCGTCAGGGCACTGGCGCGGGCGGTCGAGCCGCCGCCGCTGAAGTCGGTGGCGCTCTGGCTGCTCGCCAGGTCGCCCAGCCCGACGCCCGACGGAATCTTGCTCTGCAGGCCGAACAGCGTCGAGATGCCGACACCCGTCGACGACGACTTGGCAATCGAGGCATCGGCCGTGCCGGTGGCCGCGATGACCTCCTGGACCCGCACCGTGATGAGGTCGTTGACGCGACGGGCGCGCAGGTCGAGCGCGAGTCCCTGCATCCAGGCATTGGGATCGCCGGCCGGCTGCGACCGCGCCGCGTCGAGGTAGCGCGCCAGCGCCTTGTCCTGCGCGTCGGGCGGCGGTAGCGGCGCCTCGGCCTTCCTGGGTTTCGCGGGCGCCCCCTGGGCGGCCAGCAGTGCCGGCGCCGCCAGGAGCAGGGCGAGCGTCGCGGCCAGCGTGCGGCGTCGGCGCGTGCGGTTATCGGTCATGACTGATCTCCACCTCGGCCCGTCCGATGACATGGGCCCGAAACGTCTTCCGGCTCTCGGGGTGCACGACCCGTACCCGATCGCCGATGCGGCCGGAGTCCACCGCCACCAGCGTGGCGCGCACTTCGATGCCGCCGGTGCGCACGACCGCCAGGACCTCGGCGCCGGCCGTGACGGCCGGAGTCGGCACCACGAGCCGCGCCGTCAGGCAGGCATCGGCCTCGAGATCCCGGAGGGCGCGCCCGTCGACCAGCTCGTCTTCGTCGGGCAGGGCCTTGAGCGCGCCTCGCGTGAAGCGATGCCGGACGCGCGCCAGGTCGCCGGCCGCCAGCCGCGCGCCGCGGCGCACGATGCCGGTCGTGTGCCAGTGATCGACGCTGACCTCGACCGCGACCGAGACGTGGGCCACGGCTGTCAGTGCCGTGCCGCCGGGGCGGGCGAGCGGCGCCCTGAGCGCCACGCGCAGCGGCGTGCCCAGGCTGGCCCCGGGCTCGAGCACGGCATCGGTCACCGCCTCGACCACGGGAAACGGCGGCGTCAGCACCGTCACGATCACCTCGGCGCCCGCGCCGACGCGCGCCTGCACCGCGGCCACGACGGCCGCGTGGGTCGCCGGCGCCAGCGGGACGCTGGCGGCCGGAGCCGTGACGGCGAGGGCGAGGGCCAGTGCCATCATCGGACGAGGTTGTTGACCTGGGCCAGCATCTCGTCGGCGGCCTTGATGACCTTCGAGCTCGCCTCGTAGGCGCGCTGCCCGAGAATCATGTTGACCATCTCTTCGACGACGCTGACGTTCGAGTCTTCGAGGTAGCCCTGCGCGAGGGTGCCCCGCTGCTCGGTGCCGGCCGGGCCGGTCTGCGGTTCACCGGACGCGCTGGTCACCTGGAACAGGTTGCCGCCCATCGGCGTGAGACCGGACGGGTTCTGGAACGTCGCCAGCTCGATGACGCCGAGCTGCTGGGCGGCGCTCTGCCCGGGGATCGTCGCCGACACGACGCCGTCGCGGGTGACGGTGATCGAGGTCGCGTTCTCGGGAATCGAGATCTGCGGTTCGAGCGCGTAGCCGTCGGCCGTCACGACCAGGCCCTGGCCGTCACGGTGCAGCGCCCCGGCGCGCGAGTAGGCGGTGGTGCCGTCGGGCAGGTTGATCTGGAAGAAGCCGTCACCCTGGATCGCCAGGTCGAGCGGGCTGCCGGTGGCGCGGAAGCTGCCGGTCGTGAAATCGCGCGAGGTCGCCACCACCCGTGTGCCGAGGCCCACTTCGAGGCCGGTCGGCGAGTCGCCGGTGGTGGTGGCGGCGCCGGGCACCCGAGTGTGCTGGTAGAAGAGGTCCTCGAACTCGACGTGGCTCTTCTTGTAGCCGGCGGTGTTGACGTTGGCCAGGTTGTGGGCGACGTTGTCGATGCTCGTCTGCTGGGCGTTCATGCCGCTGGCAGCGGTGTACAGGGCGCGAATCATGGCTACTCCTCGAAGGCTCAGCGGCGACCGAACGTGTCGATGGCGCGGCCATCGATGTCGTTCATCAGCACGGAGACGGCCTTCTGCAAGGCCTGAAAGCTGCGGTTGACGGAAGTCAGCTCGACGACGCGGTCGACCACCGACACATTCGACTGCTCGAGCGAACCGGCGCGGATGGTCGGCGTGGCCACCGGCGTCGGCGTCTCGTCGCTGCGCAGCAGCGCGCCGCTCTCGCGCACGAGCGCGCCGGGGTCGGCGAACTGCACGACCGCCAGCCGGCCGACGACGGCGCCGTTGCTGACGACCGAGCCGTCGGCATCGACGGTGAGCGTGCCGGGACCGACTTCGATCGGCCCGTCGACGCCGCGCACGACGGCGCCATCGGCGGTGACGAGCTGCCCCTCGACGGTGCGGTTCAGGTGTCCGTTGCGGGTGTAGCGCGGCCCGGCCGGCGTATCGACGGCCAGGAAGCCGTTGCCCTCGATGGCGACGTCGAGGTTGCGGCCGGTCGGTTCGATCGCCCCGGCGCGGGCATCGAGCCGGCGGCCGCCCATCGACGAGTCGATGGCCGTTTCAAAGGCGCTGTCGAAGGCCGGACGCGGGACGTTGCGTTGTCCGGTGCGCTCGCCCTTGTAACCGGCCGTGCCGACGTTGGCCAGATCGGAGGCCAGCCGGTCCAGCTCGTCGAGCTTCGTCCGCATGCCGCTCAGCGCGACGTAGTGGCCGCCTGCCATGTCTCCGCTCCTTCCGGGCGCTCTTCGGGCGCCCCATCCAGCAACAAGTCGAAACCGGCGCCGGCGCCCTGCAGGCGCACCCACACATAGCGCCCCCACCGGGCGTCACTCACCCGCGCATCGCCGGCCGCCATGACCACCTGCGCCAGGCGGTGCGCCGCCTCGTGCGGATCGCGCTCGCGCGCGAATCCCATCGAGATCGCCTCGGCCGACTCGCGGCCGCGGGCGCGGGCGCCGTAGTGTTCGAGCAGCAGCAGCCAGTCGTCGTCGCTGACGAGGAACGGCTCGGGCGTCCAGCCCGTCTGCTTGCGGAAGACCGCCAGCGCCGTCCGCGGCACCGGCGCCGGGAAGGCGACCCGGATGCGGCCGCCCTCGGGCGGACCGATCGGCACGATCCGCAGGGCCTGGATGGCGTCGAGGCCGAGGCCGCCCGGCCCGTCGTGCACGCGGGCCACGTCGACCGTCGCCAGATAGCTCACGCCCGCCTGTTCAGCCAGCGCGCGCAGGAGCGCCTTCGCGTCCACGGCGCCCATCGAGCGGAGCTGCTCGCCGAGCCGCAGGCGGCTTTCGCTCTGCGCCGCCAGGGCGACCGCGATCTGCTCGGGCGGACAGGCCCGCTGGTGCCGCAGCAGCGCGCCGAGGCGCAGACTCGGTCGCGAGCGCACTTCGGCGGTGACGGGCACGCCCATCAGGCGTTCACGCAGCACCTCTTCGACGCAGGCCTGCGAGCAGTGCCACTGGCCGTCGAGCGTCGCGCCGCGCGAGACGCCGACCCGCCACCAGCGGGTCTGCCGGGTGCAGGTGTCAGACGCGCACGGCGGCATCGCGCGCTCCCCGGCCCTGCGGCGTGGTCGCCAGCGTTTCCATCCAGCGCTCGAGTTCGTCGAGGACCCCGGGCGCCTCGACGGCCGGCGTCGCGGCCGCCGGCCGGGCGGCTGCCGCGGCCTCGCGGGCGGTGGCCGGTTCGGCGGCTGCCTCGAGGCCGAGGTGCAGACGCACTTCGCTTTCCGACAGCGCCTCGGCGCTGGCCACCGCGTCGATGGAGTGGCCGTTGCGCACGGCGGCGACGATGCGGCGCGTCGTCTCGCGGCGCGTCGAGCCGGCTTTCAGTGGCCGCATGCCGAGCCGTTCAAGCTCGGAGGCCACATTGACGAATCCTTCTTCAGTGGTATTCGTCAGCAGCTCGAGAGCGGCCGTCAGCTGGGCCACGCGCGTCGTGGCGTCGGCCGTGGCGCGCGTCGAGCGCGCGACCTTCCACAGCAGCACGATCTGGATCAGGAACAGGACGGCCAGGCCGGCGGCCGCGGCAAGAATCGGTGTCATAGCTGTATCGCCTTCAGTCGGTCGGCGGGGCTGACGAGACTGGTGATCCGCACGCCGTAGTTCCCCTTCACCACCACGACTTCGCCTTCGGCGATCACGTGGCCGCCGACCAGCAGCTGCACCGGCGCGTCCGGCGAGCGTCCCATGTCGACGAGCGAACCGGGACCGAGCTGGGCCAGCGCCCGCAGCGGCATCTCGGTCCGGGCGAAACGGGCCACCAGCGGCAGGTCGACCTCGAGAATCGACGCCAGGTTCCCCGGATAGCTGGCCGATCCGTCGTGCGTGCGGGTGGCCCTCACGGTCGCCGCCCGCGGCAGGTTCACGTCGCCGCTGATGGCGATGGTGCCGAACGTGGAGCCGCCGTCCATCCAGGCCGTGCCGGCAGCCGCGGGTGCCGGCGCCGCCACCGGCGGCGCGACCACCAGGGTCAGACCGCTGGCCAGCGCCACGGCGGCGGCCGCTTCGCTCCACAGCTGGCGAAGCATGTCGGCGACGACCGACGGGTCGGGCACCTCGCTGCTGCCGAGCATCGCACCGGCCAGGCCGGTCGCGGCCGCGTCGTCGAGCCAGATCGCGAGCGCGCCGTCCTGCGCGCCCGAGACGGCGACCGCCGCGCTCCAGCCGCTGCCGGTGGCCTGGCTCGTGTCGCCCACCGTCAGCGTGCGTTCGAGCGCCGTTTCGACGGCGACCCGGCACTGCTCGGTGAAAGCGGCGACCAGGCTGTCGCTGTTGGAAGGGGTCGTCATGGTCAGGCCTCCGCCACGCCGGCGCCGTCGCACCGGTGCGCCACCAGCAGGTTCGCGCGGTCGTCATGCAGGGCCGGCAGGCCACGGAACTTGAGGGTCCGGCCGACCCGCATGTCGAGCGGCCGGCTGACCGGCACGCCGAGCGACACGATGTCACCCTCGCGCATCTCGATCACCTCGCGCGTCGTGCAGCGGGTCTCGAGCACCGCGCTGACCGCCATCGGCACCCGCGACAGGCTCTCGGTGAGCCACGCCCGTTCGCGGTCGTTCAGGTCGCGGCGATGACGATCGACGCCGCCGGTGAAGTGGGTGTCGGTCCGCTCGACGATGCTGGCCGGGAAGCACAGATGCAGCGGGCCGCGCGCTTCGCCGATGCGCATGTCGAACACGATCATGACGACGGTGTCGTTCGGCGAGGCCACCTGCAGCATCTGGGGCCGGGTTTCACGGCCGCGGATGCCGAAGGTCATCGGCAGCACGGGACGCCAGGTGTCGGCCAGCGAGTCGAGGATGAGCTTGACGACCGAGTCGACGACGTTCTGCTCGATGTCGGTCAGCGCGCGCTCGACCGGTGCGCCGCTGCTCTCGCCGCCGAGCATGCGTTCGATCATGGCGAAGGCCACGCTCGGATTGATGTCGAGGCCGGCCAGTTCGTCGAACGGCGTCAGCGCCACGGCGTAGTAGACCGACGGGTCGGACAGCGAGGTCAGGAACTCGGCGTAGGAGAACTGGTCCACCGACATCAGCGTCAGCTCGGTCATCGAGCGCAGGTAGGCCGCCAGCGACTGCGAGACGTTGCGGGCGAAGCGCTCGTGCATGAAGTGCAGTGAGTGGATCTGCTCCTTCGAGATGCGGTCGGGACGGCGGAAGTTGTAGCGGACGACGCCGTCGCTCTGGTCGACGGGTTCCGACCCGGCCGTGGTCTGGACGCTGGCGGCCATCAGGCCGCGTCCTTCCGCACCATGCGGCCGGCCAGCACCGACCGCAGGCGGGCGATGGCCTGGCTGCGCAGCTGCGATACTCGCGACTCGCCGACCCCGATGACCTCGCCGATTTCGGCCAGCGTCAGTTCTTCTTCGTAGTAGAGCGCCAGGATCTGCCGCTCGCGTTCCGGCAGCTCGGTGATGGCGCTGGCCAGCAGCCGGCGCATCTCCTCGCGTTCGAGGCGGGCGTGCGGCCCTTCGCCGGGCTCGATCTCGACGTCGAGGGCGCTCTGGCCGTCTTCGGTGGTGGTGCTCTGCCGGATCGACGCCAGCTCGGCGACCTTCAGCCGGTCCAGCATCTTCTCGTATTCGCTCTCGGACACGTTGAGCGCACCGGCGATGTCGGCGGACTCCGGCTCGCGTCCCAGCTCGAAGCGCAGGTTGGCGATCGCGGCATCGACGTCGCGGCGCAGCTTGCGCACCGCCCGCGGCGCCCAGTCGAGGCCGCGCAGCGAGTCGAGCATCGCGCCGTGGATGCGGCGGCGGGCGAAGGCGCTGAAGGGCACGCCGAGCGCCGGCCGGAAGCGGCCGGCGGCGTCGATGAGACCGAGCACGCCGACACTCACCAGTTCCGAGACCTCGACCTGGGGCGGCAGGCGGTTGGCGAGCCGGCTCGCCATCGCCTTCACCAGGCCGACGTGCTCCATCACCAGCTGGTCGCGGACTGCCGTGTCCTGGTCGGAATTCGCGTTCATGCCACGCATCGCCCTGGCTCCCTGTCCTTGTTCGTCGCGGCGGCCATCACGCCACGTCCACTGCCATCGACCCGCCGAGCTCGTCGCCGAGCATCGCGGCGGCGAGCACGTCCGGGGTGGCGCGTTCGAGGTCGTCGGGCACGCGCTGCCCCATCGTCACGTAGGAAATCTGCAGACCTGTCTCGAACAGCCAGGCGAAGAGGGCCGACGGCGCCTCCGCTTCGTCCAGCCGCGAGACGACCACCCGGTCGGGCTGGGTGTCGGCGAAGCGTTCGACGATCCGCCGCGCCGACGCCACCGACGTGTCCGCCGGAATCACCAGGTGCGTGCGGACGCCCTCGCGACGGCCGAGCAGGCGGCGCACGTCGCGCACGTCGTCGTCCTTGGGCGAACGGCCGGCGGTGTCGACGAGCAGCGTCTGGCGCGAAGCGGCCATCGCCAGGTCCATGTCTTCGATGGTGCGGGCGGTGCGGAACGGCGCGCCGATGATCGCGGCATAGGTGCGCAGCTGCTCGACGGCGCCGGCGCGGAAGGCATCGGCCGCCACCACGCCGAGGGCGCGCTTGCGGCGCACCTTCTCCTGCGCGGCGATCTTGGCGATGGTGGTCGTCTTCCCCACCCCGGGCGGGCCGACGAAGACCTCGACACGGAGGAAGGACTCGTCGCCGGCCGCGTACGGCTTCAGGTAGATCGGCCAGATGGCGGCGCACCCCCTTCGCGGTCAGCTGACGCTGCTGGCGGGCCGGCACGCGGGCGGCCACCAGGGCCGCCAGGTCCGGCGAGATGCCGGCGGCGGCGAGCCGCGCCGCCAGACTGCTCGTCGGGGCCGCGGTGTCGGCCGGCCGACGCCTGGAAACGGCTGGCCGGCACTCCGACTCGAACTCCCGGCCTTCGGGCGCCTGCGCCGTCACCTGGACTTCGCGCATCCCGACCCAGCCGCGCCAGCCGCGGGCACTCACGAGCTCGCTCGAGAGCACGACGGCGCTCGGGCCGAACTCCTCGCGAATCGCCTGAAACGCGTCACGAACGGTAGGTTGGCGGAACTCTTTGACCTGCAGCATGTCAATCCAGCATCGCAATCGAAGCCACGTGCACTTGCGGTGGCACTTCGTTGTGCGACAGCACACCCAGATGCGGCAGCACCCTGGCGAAGAGCCGCCAGATGTGTGGTCGCAACGTCGGTGTGCACAAGAGCACAGGTTGTGCCACCGCCCCGGCGAAGATCTCGCCGATGCGGCTGGCCAGGCGCTGCGCCTGCGTCGGGTCGATGGCCAGCACCGCGCCGTGGTCGGTCTTGACGATCGACGAGACCAGCCGTTCCTCGAGCGCCGGCGACAGCGAGATGGCCGGCAGCTCGTCGCGGTCGGTCTGGTAGGGCCGGCAGATCGAGCGGCCGATGGCCGCGCGGACCGCTTCGGCCACGCCGTCGGCGTCCTTGGCGCCGGGGGCGGCGTCGGCCACCGCTTCGAGAATGGTCGTCAGGTCACGGATCGAGACCCGCTCGCGCAGCAGCTGCCGGAGCACGCGCTGGATGTCGCCAATCGAGGCAATCTTGGGCACCAGCTCCTCGATGAGCTTCGGCGACGACTGGCCGACGCGGTCGACCAGTTCCTTGGTCTGCTGCCGGGTCAGGAGCTCGGGCAGGAAGACGCGGATGGTCTCCGAGAGATGGGTCGAGAGCGCCGTCGTCGGGTCGACCACGGTGTAGCCGGCCGCCGAGGCGCGGTCGCGCTGGTCGAGGCCGATCCAGATGGCCGGCAGGCCGAAGGCCGGCTCCTTGCGTCTGCACGCCGTCGAGGGCGGCGCCGGCCGTCCCCGGGTTGATGGCCAGCAACCGGTCGGCGTAGAGCTCGCCGCGGGCCACTTCGACGCCCTTGACGAGAATCGTGTAGTGGCGCGGTCCGAGCTGCAGGTTGTCGGCCACGTGCACGGCCGGCACGACGACGCCGGTCTCGGTGGCGATCTGCCGGCGCACCGAACGGATGCGGGCCAGCAGGGTGCCGCCCTGGGCTTCGTCGACCAGCGAGACGAGCGCGTAGCCGACCTCGACGCCGAGCGGATCGATGTTGACGGCGCCGTCGAGCGCATCGGGCGGCGGCGGCGGCGCTTCGGGCGCCGCCACCGCCGCCTCCGACGCGCCCTTGGTGGCGTAGGCGGCGCCGCCGAGGACGAGGGCCACGGTGATGAAGGCGAACTTCGGCAGCCCGGGAATCAGGGCCAGGGCCGACGAGCGCCACCGCCGCGGCGGCCAGCGGCCGCCAGCGGGCCAGCAACTGGTCGGCGACATCGTCGCCGAGGTGCGATTCCGAGGCGGCGCGGGTCGTGATGAGACCGCCCGACATCGAGACCAGCAGCGCCGGGATGGCGGTGACCAGGCCCTCGCCGATGGTCAGGATGGTGTAGGTCTGGGCCGCGGTCGCCAGGTCGACGCCGTGCTGCAGGACGCCGATGATGAGGCCGGCGACGATGTTGACGACGGTGATGAGGATGGCCGCCAGCGCGTCGCGCTGGGTGAAGCGGATCGCGCCGTCCATCGAGCCGTAGAAGTCGGCTTCACGGCGCACCCGGTCGCGGCGCAGCCGCGCCTCGGCCTCGTCGATGGCGCCGGCGTTGAGGTCGGCGTCGATGGCCATCTGCCGGCCCGGCATGGCGTCGAGGGTGAAGCGCGCCGTCACTTCCGAGATGCGGACGGCGCCGTGGTTGATGACGATGAACTGAATCGCGATGAGGACCAGGAACACGACGATGCCGACGACGAAGTTGCCGCCGACGACGAATTGGCCGAACGCCATGATGACGTGGCCGGCCGCCTCGACGCCTTCGTGCCCGTGCATGAGGATGAGGCGCGTGGCGGCGACGTTGAGCGCCAGGCGCAGCAGCGTGAGCAGGAGCAGCAGCGACGGGAAGACCGAGAACTCGACCGGGTTCTTGACGTAGACGACGGTCAGCAGCAGCACCACCGACAGCGCGATGTCGATCGAGAGCAGCAGGTCGAGCAGCAGCGGCGGCAGCGGCACGATCATCAGCATGACGACCGCCAGCAGGGCGACCGGCACGAGCAGGTGGGAGGGATTACGGGAGCTTCTCGAGGTGGCCATGGCGCGCTCAGAGCATCAGCTGACGGATGCGGACGAGGTAGGCGAGCAGTTCGGCGACCGCGCCGAAGAGATCGCCCGGAATGGAGTCGCCGACATCAGCACCCTTGAACAGGGCCTGGGCCAGCGGTTTGTTCTCGATGATCGGCACGCCGTGCTGGCGCGCGATGTCCTTGATGCGCGCCGCCAGCAGGTCCTGCCCTTTGGCGACGACGAGCGGCGCCATCATGGCGCCGCGCCGGTACTCGAGCGCCACGGCGAAGTGGGTCGGGTTGGTGACGACGACGGTGGCCGTCTTGACGGCGGCCAGCATGCGCTTGCGTTTCATGTCACGCTGGATCTGGCGCACGCGGGCCTTGACTTCCGGGTTGCCGTCGCTCGACTTGGCCTCGTCGCGCAGATCCTGCTTGGACATCTTGAGCGACTGGTAGTGCCGCCACCACTGCCAGCCGACGTCGGCACCGGCCAGCAGCAGCAGCGCCATGCCGCCGCGAATCAGCAGGCGCCACACCCAGTTGCCGGCCTCGGTGACGGCGGCGCCGGGCGACATCCAGGCCAGGCGCGGGGTGTCGGCGAGAGCTGCCTCGCCGAGCGACCACAGCACGCTGGCGACGATGGTCACGGCGATGATGGCCTTGACCACGGTGATGCCGGCCTGCGACGGCGCGAAGCGCTTGAAGCCGTTGGCCGGGCTCAGCTTCGTGAAGTCAGGCGTCAGGCGCTCGGGTGCGAACACCCACCCCGACTGCACCAGATTGCCGGCCAGACCAGTGGCGGCGGCGGTGAGCATGAGCGGCGCGACGATGATGGCCAGGAGCACGCCGTCGCGCTGGGCCAGCACGCCGAGCGACTCGGGCGTGACGGTGGCGTGGGCATGGTCGGCCAGGCCGCCGAGGGCGCCGGAGAGGTGCTGCTGCAGGCGGCCCAGGCTGGTCGAGCCGATGCGCGCCAGGACGGTCGTCACGGCGAGCAGCGAGAGCGCGGCCACGAGGTCGGCGCTGCGCGGGACACTGCCCTTCTGCCTCGCATCCTTCAGCTTCTTGGCTGAAGGTTTTTCGGTTTTCTCTCCGCTCGACGACTCGGCCACGGGCGTCTACCGGAAAGCGCTGGCGGCGCGCAGGGCGAGTTCGCCGATGCCCGACGAGGCAGCGCGGACGACCGCCGGGACGACCGGCGCCATGGCCGCGATCGCCAGCAGGCCGACCGCGACCCGCAGTGGCGGCGCCACGGCCATCAGGTTGAGCGACGGCGCGACCCGCGCCATCAGCGCGGTGCCGACCTCGACGAGCAGCATGACGACGACGATTGGCGCTGCCAGGCGCAGGCCGAGCATGAACACGATGCCGAGCAGTTGCACGACGGTGGCGCCGAGGGACGGGCCGATGCTGCCTTCGCCAATCGGAATGACGGTGTAGGAGGAGGCCAGGGCGCGCAGCAGCGCATGGTGGCCGTTGATGCCGATGAACGTCAGGAGCGCGATGTTGCCGTAGAGGTTGGCGATCAGGTTGCTGCGCACGCCGCCCTGCGGGTCGATGACCGAGCCGTAGGACAGCATCAGCTGGCTGCCGGTCAGGTGTCCGCCCAGTTCGGCGCCCGCCAGCACGGCGCGCAGCGCCAGCGCCATGATGACGCCGATCGCCATCTCGCGCGCCACGACCAGGCCCATGCCCGCCGTCGAGGCGTACGACTGGGCCGGCACGGCCGGCACCAGCAGCACGGCGACGACCACGGCCAGCCCGACGCGTACTGGCGGCGGCGCGAAGGCGCCGCCGAAGGCCGGCGCCGCGGCGATGAGCGCGCCCGGCCGGGCCACCAGGATGCCGAGCTGCGCCATGATCGAGAACTCGTTCACCGCACGAGCTCCGGCAGGCGCTGAATCAGTCCGGTCGAGAAGGCCGAGACGACGCGCAGCATCCACGGAAAGGTCACGGCGAAGGCGACGAAGATGGCGGCCGCGCGCGGGATGAACGCCAGGACGTTGTCCTGGATGGACGTCACCGTCTGGAACACGCTGACGAGGACACCGGCGGCCAGGCCGGCGGCCAGCATGGGCGCGGTGACGATGACGGCCGTTTCGATGGCCTGGCGGACGACGCCGACGACGAGGGCTTCTGACATAGGGACTGCCTTGGGGCTAGCGGCTGGCGGCTAGAGAAAACTTTTTACGAGCGATCCGACCAGCAGGTGCCAGCCGTCGATCAGGACGAAGAGGAGGATCTTGAACGGCAGCGAGATCATCGCCGGCGGCAGCTGCAGCATGCCCATCGAGAGCAACGTCGTCGAGACGACCAGATCGATGAGCAGGAACGGCACGAACAGGAAGAAGCCCATCTGGAAGCCGGTCTTGAGCTCCGAGATGGCGAACGCCGGGATGACGACGCGCATCGGCAGCTCGCTCGGGTTGCCCGGGCGCGCCACGCGGCCGAGTTCGACGAACAGGGCCAGGTCGGCTCTCGCGCGTCTGCTTGAGCATGAAGTCGCGCAGCGGCGGCGCGCCGCGGGTCAGCGCCTCGGTGACATCGATCTCGCCGGCCATGGCGGGCTGCACGGCCAGAGCGTGGATGCGCTCGCCGACCGGCGCCATGATGAAGAAGGTCAGGAACAGCGTCAGCCCGACCAGCATCTGGTTCGAGGGCATGTCCTGCGTGCCGAGCGCCTGCCTCAAGAAATGGAAGACAATGGCGATTCTCGTGAAGGACGTCATGATCACGAGGATCGCGGGAATGAACGACAGCAGCGTCAGGAAGATGACGATCTGCAGCGGCGCGGAGACCGCGCCGACGCCGTTCACCTGGAGGTCGAGCTGGTTCATGACGGGTCCGGACTCTCGAGCGATGCGGTGAGCGAGCTGGTGAAGGGCTCGTGCAACTCGGTCACGAGCGAGACGCCGCCCGGCGCCACGCCCACCAGCAGGCGGCGGCCCTCGACGGCCACGATGACGAGCGAGCGCTTGTCACCGAGCGACAACGCCGACTCGACGCTGAGGACCTGACGGCCGCGCCGCGCGTCGGAGACGCGCTTCAGGCCCCACACCATGGCGGCCAGCAGGGCGCCGACGATGCCGAGGGCCGAGAGCGAGCGCAGGCCGAGGGTGCCGAGCGCCGCCGGATTGGCGGTCGCCTGGGCGACCATGAACGCCACGAGCGGAGTCATTCCCACCCCACGCCCGACGGCACGTTGATGCGCGAGATGCGCAGCGCGGCCACATCTTCCGTCACCGCCACTTCGCCGGCGGCGACCGGCACGCCGTTCACCCAGATGTCGAAGTCGCTGCCGGCGGCCTGCGCCAGCCGCACGACGCTGTGCTGTCCGAGCTGCAGGCACTCGGCCACGGTCATCTCGCGGGTGCCGAGGATGAACTCGACGCCGCACTCGACGTCGGCCATCGAGGACAGCGCGGCCAGCCCGCCGTCGCCGTCAGAACTGGACGACGAAGTCGGAGAAGAGGACATCGACCACCTCGATCTCGTGCAGCGCTTCGGCGACGCGTTCGGCAATCGCCTGGCGGAGCGCGACCTTGCCTTCGGGCGTGACGAGCTGCTCGGCGAGCTGCACGCCGAGCAGCTCGAGGATGACGGCGCGCGCCCGCATGGCCAGCACCGGCGTCTCGGTCATCTCGGCGGCCTGCGCGGCGTCACCGACGACCAGCTGCACGCTGGCGCGCACGAAGCGCCGGCCGCCGGCATCGGCCAGGTTGGCGATGAACGGATCGAACGAGACCAGCCCGCGCTCCTTCGGCGAGATTCGTCGTCTCGGCCGGCGCCTCGTCGTGCGCGGCCGCCTGCGTCGTGTAGTAGTAGCCGCCGCCGGCCAGCGCCAGGACGACGCCGCCGACGATGACCAGCTTCTTCTTGCCGCCGCCCTTGGGCGCGGCGGCCTCTGCGGCTGCTGCGGGAGGCGCGCTCACTGCTCGCCCACCGGCAGCCACTGCCACGCGACGCCGCCGCCGGGACGCGAGCCCTGGATGACGTCGATCGGGCCGTAGCCGTCGCCGAAGTCGATCTTGTCGTGGTCGGTCTGAGTGGCGTTGATGCCCTGCGCCCGCAGGCGATCGACGACCGCCGGCAGGCTCTCGGGCATCGGCGGATAGTCCTGGAAGATGCGGGCGGCGACGTACTTCGACGTCATCGCATCGCGGATGGTGGGATCGTCGATCTTCGTGTGGTTGAAGCCGGCGAGCATGGAGCGGTAGGCGCCGCTGCCGCCGCCGACCGGGTCGGCCGCCTTGGCGAGCGCGCTGCCGCCGACGCCGGCGCCGCCGATGAGCCCGGTCAGGAAGCTGCCGAACTCGGCCTTGGTGAGCTGCCCGTCCTTGTCGCCGTCGTACTTGTCCATGACGCGCGAGATGAGTTGGCTGATGGCGTCGCCGCCGCTGGGGTTGTTGGTGCTGCTGATATTCATGGTGGTCGGATCCTCGTTATTCGGGAGTGACGTCGAACAGACTGCCCGGCTCGGCGGTCTGGCGCCGCGCGCGCTGGCGGCTGGAGTCCTGCTGGCGCTGGCGCGGCCGGGCGTGACGCTCGCCCTGGCTCGCCTGCCGCTCGGGCTCGGCGATGGTGAGCCGTTCGAGCTTCAAACCGTGCTCGGCGAGGGCGTCGCGCAGTGTGCTGGTGTGCGATTCCATCCAGCGCCGCACCTCGGGGGTGTCGGCGTGGAGCGTGGCGGTGACGACGCCCTGTTCGACCTTGAGGGTGGCGTGGACCTCGCCGAGGTAGCCGGGCTTGAGCAGCACGCGCGCCTCGCTCGAGCCGCCGCTCCACTGCATGCGGATCGACTTGACGATCTGCGAGTGCACGGATTCGGCCGTGGCGTGGTCCAGGTCGCGCGGTGCGAGGATCGTCTCGACGACAGGGCCGGAGTCGCGGATGACCGGCAGGTCGAAGGCGGCGACGGCCGTGGCGGCGAGTAGGGGCGTGCCCGGTGCGCGGACGCCCTCGGCGCCCGGCGCAGGGGCGTCGGCCTGGGCGGTCGCGGCGAGCGCCGCTCGCCACGCCGCACCAGCCGCTGGTGCCAGCCGGCGCCGCGGCGCCGCTGGTCGATTCGGCGGCGGAGGCGGTCGTCCCGCTCTGGCCGATCGCGATCGCCGCCTCGGTCGTGGCTCCGGGTGTGGCCTGGCGGGCCTGGCGGCGACCGGCGGCCTGCCCGTCGGCCTCGGCGCCGGCGTCGGCGCCAGCATCGGCGCCGCCCGATGGCACGGTCATCGCGCTGCCCTGTTCCGCCGGCACCGCGACGGCCGGCCCCGGCGTCTCACGCGACTCGAGTCTGTCGGCGCTGTCCTGGCGCGCGAGCGCCCGGTGCAGCGCGAACGCGCGTTCGGCCGTGGCCGGTCGCACCGCGACGGGCTCGACCGGCGTCTCTGCTCCCCCCATGTCTGGCGGCAGCTCCGGGGCTGTCTGCGGCAACGCGGCCGGCACGGCCGCGGCCGTGGTGTCGTGCGCGTGGCCAGTGGCCGTCGCGGCCGAGGCGGCCGCGTTCGCCGTGGCGGCTCCAGCCGGCGTGCCAGCGGTGGCCGTCGGGCCCGCGGCCGTCGTCACGGCGCCCGCGGTGGTCGCCGCCGGAACGGTGGTGACGGCGATGGTCGGTGTGGTCGCCGGGGTCGGAGCGGCACTGCCTGCGGCTGCGGCGGCCATCGGCAGCCGGTCCGTCATTGCCGCGTGGGTGTCGCCCGTTGCCGGGGCCGGCGCGGCCGCGACCGCCTCAGGCGACGCAGCGGCCACGGCGGTGCGCCATCCGGCAGCCGACGAAGCCGCGCGGTCGTCGCCGCGGTCGGAGTCGGGCCCGGCGCCGCGGCGGTCGGGGCGACCACGGGTCGAGTGAGTTCGGCGGCCGCCTCCGCCACCGGGGCGATGGCCACCTCGCCGGCCGTCTCGGTCGTACGCGCGCGAGCCGGCGTCTCGCGCATACCGCGACGACGGTCCAGCCCGCGCACATGCGCCTCGACCCCGGTCGAAGATCGATCCAGTCCGGCCGCGTCGACCGGCTGTTCGTCGGCCGCGCCGCTCGCCTCGAGCGCGCTCCCCGACGCGGTCGTGACGCCACCCGTCGTGGCACCACGCAGATGCGGTTGCGGCCCAGCGGCGGCGCCGGTCTCGCCAGCAGCGTCGCCGTCGACGCCGTCCGCCGTCGTCCCGGCCGCCACGGCCGGTTCCGCAAGCGGCACGATCTCCGTCATCACGAGCATCACCGGCACGACGACGGCCCCCAGCGGCAGCAAGATGTCGGCCGCCGCCGCGTCGGCCTCGTCGGCCTCGGCGCCCGGCTCGGCTTCGCCGCTCGCCGTCGCCTCGCCGGCAGCCGCCGGCGTGAGCAGCGCGCCGGTGAGCTGGCGGAAGACGTCGTCGAAGGCCTGGTCGGCCGCCGCTGCCGTGGCGGCGGGCACACCCGCCACCACGACCGGCAGGTCGACGGCCGCCGCGCTTACGATGCCGATCACGTCAGCGTCCTCTTATCGCTTGAGGTTGAGCGTCTCGACGAGGAGCTCGTCGGCGACGGTGATGCTGCGCGAGTTCGCCTGGTAGCCGCGCTGCGCGAGGATCATCTGGGTGAACTCCTGCGCGATGTCGACGTTCGACTGCTCGAGCGCGCTGCCGGCGACCGTGCCGCGGCCGCCGGTGTTGGCGACGCCGACGTTCGGGATGCCCGAGGCCTGCGTTTCCGAGAAGCGGTTGGCGCCGAGCTTCTGCATGCCCTGCGGGTTGTTGAAGTTGGCGATCGCCAGCTGCGCCACCACGATCGAGCGCCCGGTGCCGATCGAGGCCTGGATGTTGCCGTTCGAGTCGATGGTGATCGGGTTCATGGTGCCGGCGGCGTAGCCGTTCTGCGTGATCGACGAGGTGGCCGAGGGCGCCGCGTAGCCGGTGAGGGCCGGCTGGTTGTTGGCGTCGTAGAGGTCCCACGTGAAGTTGGTGGCCGCTGCGCCGTTGGCCCACGCCGGACTCGTCACGACCACGTCGGCGGCCGGCGCCGTCATCAAGCCGGTCGGTCCGAAGGTCACGTTGCCGGTCGCCAGCGAGACCGGCGTGCCGGCGGTCCCGCCGGTCACCTCCCCGCCATCGACGCTGATGTCGTAGGTCCAGGCACCGGGGGCGGTGTTGGTGTAGGTGACGGTCGCCACGTGCACGTCGCCGAGGGCGTCGTAGATCTGCACCGAGGCGGTGAAGCCGTCGCCGACGGCGGCGCCGGCATCGAGGTTCGACATGGTGCCGAACTGGGTCGTGGGACCCGGGGCGCGCAGCACGCCGGGCGGGATGACGATGTCCGTCGGCTGGCCGGTCGTCAGGATGCGGCCGGTCAGCGGGTCGACCTGCGAGTAGCCCTGCACGGGCAGGCCTTCGGAGGTGACCATGCGGCCGTTGGCGTCGAACGAGAAGTCGCCGGCGCGGGTGAACGAGCGGTTGTCGGCGCTGCCGCCGACGATGAAGAAGCCACGGCCCTGGATGGCCACGTGCGAGGCCACGCCGGTGTTCTCGAGGCCGCCCTGGCTGAAGTTCGGCGAGATGGCGCCGGTCGTCACGCCGAGGCCGACCTGCATCGGATTGGCGCTCGATCCGCCGACGTTCTGGCTGACCAGGTCCATGAACTGCACGGAGCTGGACTTGTAGGCCACCGTGTTGATGTTCGCGAGGTTGTTGCCGATCACGCTCAACTTCTGCTGATTGGCGTTGAGGCCCGAGAGGCTTGCCGAGAAACCCATGCGTCGTATCCTTCCTGTCTGAAACCGAATCGTCGGGGCGCGGTCAGTCGCGCGGGTCGTCGTTCGTCAATCCCTGGGCCCATGCCCTGTCCGGGAGGTATCAAAGGCGATGCCAGCTGCGGCCACCGATTCAAGTGATGGCCGCGGTGGCCGATGTACAGGCGCGGGGCGGCGAGTTGCGGCGAGAAAGGCGTGGTTTGGCGGGGGGATTCGCGAGGATCGCGGGAGGCGGGAGTGCGGGGGAGAGGCCGCGCGAGCAGACTCGCGGGTGACGGCGCGCACCGCGGAGCTGTCGGCGCACCGACAGCCCCGACGGCGGGCCGGTCGATCTAGGTGGTCGCCGACGGCGTGAGTGCGGCGGTCAGCGCATCGAGCTTCGCGTTGACCTCGGTCAGCTGTTCGAGCGCGCTGAACTGGGCCAGCTGGGCCAGGAACTCGCCGTCGGCCTTCGGCTGCGTCGGATCCTGGTTCTGCAGCTGCGTCACGAGCAGGTTGAGAAAGGCATTGCGGCCGAGGGTGTCAGTGGCGGATGCCATCGACGGGGCCGCGAACGGGGTGTCTGCTGAGGTGCGGTCGATCGTCATCGGAGCCTCCGGTGTTCTGGGCCTGACCCGCGAAACGCAGGCTGGCCAGTTGGTCCATTTCCTGGATGTGCGCACGGTCGCGCGCCACCACGTACTTGCGCCAGGCGCGATCGCGCAGGCGCTCCAGCACCCGCCGCTTCTGCATCGCCTGGTTGAGCGCCAGTGCTGCCCGCCCGGCGGCCTGATCGGCCTCGGCCGCCTCGCGCATCGCCGCCTGGACGCCGAGCCGCATGCGTCCTATCCAACTTCGGTGCCACTCGAGCGTCCCGTGCGTCGTGCCGCTGGCGGCGGCGGTCTCGAGGGCGCGGCCGGCGTCGAGCACGGCCGTGCGGGCGGCCGTCAGCATCGCATGCGCGCGCTCGCACACCGCTCGCTGCCGCGCCAGCGCCTGGCGCGCCGTGTCTTCCTCGCGGCGTCGCAGGTCGAGCACGATCTCGGCGCGAAAGCGGAACGGTCGCATGCTCAGATCGCCTGCAGCGCCGTCACGGCATCGCCGAACCCGACCAGGGTGTCGGCCGGCTGGCACAGGAACGACTGGATGCGGTCGCGCCGCTCGAGTGCCTGGTCGATGCGCGGCGTCGTCCCCTTCACGTAGGCCCCGACGCTCACCAGATCCTCGGTGTCGCGCAGCGTCGCCAGCCACTCCCGCACTTCGCCGGAGCGTCGCCGGTGGGCGGCCTCGGTGACGTCGGGCATGGTCCGGCTGATGCTGGAGAGGATGTCGATGGCCGGATAGTGATTCCTGCCCGCCAGTTCCCGCGACAGCACGATATGGCCATCGAGAATGCCGCGGACGGCATCGGCGATCGGCTCGTTGGTGTCGTCGCCTTCGACGAGCACCGAGTAGACCGCGGTGATGCTGCCCTTGCCGCGCACGTTGCCGGCCCGTTCGAGCAGGCCCGGCAGCATCGCGAACACCGACGGCGGATAGCCCTTGGCGGTCGGCGGCTCGCCGGCGGCCAGCCCGACCTCGCGCTGCGCCATGGCGAAGCGGGTGACCGAGTCCATCATCAGCAGCACGTTCAGGCCGCGGTCGCGGAAGTACTCGGCCAGCGCGGTGGCGCCGTAGGCGGCGCGCAGGCGCACGAGCGGCGGGCTGTCGGAGGTCGACACGACGACCACCGAGCGCTCGAGGCCGGACGGGCCGAGGTCGTGCTCGAGGAAGCTGCGCACCTCGCGGCCACGTTCGCCGACGAGCGCCAGCACCACGACATCGGCCGCCGTGCCGCGCGCCATCATGCCGAGGAGCGTGCTCTTGCCGACGCCGCTGCCGCCGAAGAGGCCGACGCGCTGGCCGCGGCCGCAGGTCAGCATGGCGTCGATGGCGCGGACGCCGGTGCCGATCGGCGCCACCACCGGATCGCGATCGAGCGGGTTCATGGCCGGCGGCTTGAGCGGAGCGTGGTCGGAGGCCTGCAGCGGGCCGCGCCCGTCGATCGGACGGCCGAGGCCGTCGATGACGCGGCCGAGGAGCCCCTGGCCCGCCGGCAGCGACAGCACGCCGCCGCGCGCCACGATGCGGTCGCCGGGCCGGATGCCGGTGGTGTCGCCGAGCGGCACCGACAGCAGGCGGCCATCGCGGAAGCCGACGACCTCCATCGGCAGCACCGTGCCGCCGTCGCCCCGCCGCAGTTCGCAGACATCGCCGACCCGGGCGCGCGGCCCCTGCGATTCCACGACCAGGCCGACGACGCGCGTCACATGGCCGAAGACCGGCGCCGGCTCCGCCTCCTTGAGGCGGGCGAGAAACGGCGCCAGCGACAGCGCGGGCTCCGCGGCGGCGGCGCGGCCGTGGCGGGCGTCAGGCTGCGGCATCATCGCGGAGTCCGAGGCGTGACGCCGCGCCGGGCATCTCGTCGCCGAACAGGGCCTGCGCCAGCTCGTCGATCTGCGTCTCGACGCCGATGTCCACCGAGCCGAACTCGGACTGCACGACGCAGCCGCCGCGGCGCACCGACTGGTCGATCACGATGGCGACGCCGTGGGTCGTCGCCCCGGCCGGGCCGCGCCCGGCCATCACGCCGGCGTAGTCGTCGGGGTGGAGGCGGATGCTGGCGGTGGCGATATCGGCCAGGCGGTCGAGGGCCACGCGGGCCATGGCGAGCAGGAGATCGCGGTCGAGCGAGACCTCCCGCTGTACCACCTTGCCGGCGATGGCGAGCGACAGCTCGACGACTTCGCGCTCGGTGCGGCGGATGAGGTCGGCGCGCAGGGACTGGAGGTCGTCGAGCGTGTGTGCCAGGCGCTGCAGCGTGGCTTCGGCCCTCGACGCGGCGGCCTCGGCG
Organism: uncultured Acidobacteriota bacterium; assembly: GCA_963807405.1. Taxonomy (GTDB): domain Bacteria; phylum Acidobacteriota; class Vicinamibacteria; order Vicinamibacterales; family UBA2999; genus CADEFD01. The sequence goes on from CAWEBU010000006.1 coordinate 1,384,019, forward strand.
CCGGCGCGTTCGCCCTGGGCATAGCCTTTGGTGAACGCTTCCCGCTCGAGCGCCGCCAGGTCCTGCGACGGCACGGCGCCGGTGGCCGGGCGGTGGCCCGCCTCGCCGTAGGCCGCCGCATGCGACACCTCGCCGTGCGGGCCGCCCCAGGCGAAGCGCTCCACCCGATCCGGCACCGCGACGCGATTGGCCCTAAACGACATACGGCTCCCCTGCTCCGGCGCCGGTCGTGATGACGCCTTCTTCCTCGAGCTTGCGGGCGATGCTGACGACTTCCTGCTGCGCCTTCTCGACATCACGCAGGCGCACGGCCCCCATGATCTCCATCTCTTCCTTGAGCATCTCGCCGGCGCGCTTCGACATGTTGTTGAAGAAGCGGTCGCGGATCTCGGCGCTCGAGCCCTTGAGCGCCACCGTCAGCGACTTCTTGTCGGCGCGGTTGATGAGCTCGCGAATGCCGTTGTCCTCGACCGACGCCAGATCGTCGAACACGAACATGAGATTGCGGATCTGGACGGCCAGATCCTGCGACCGCTCCTCGACCAGCTCGAGGGCGCGCTGGCTCATGCCGCGCTCCATGCGGTTGAAGAGCTCGGCCACGGCCTTGACGCCGCCCTGCTGTTCGCGGGTCGGGCCGCCGAGGGCCTTCAAGCGCTGCTCGATCACGCTCGAGATGCGCTCGATGACCTCGGGCAGGACCTCCTCGATGTTGGCCATGCGCACGATGACGTCGGTCTGCATCTCGTCGGGCAGCTGCGAGACGAGCTGCGCGGCGCTGTTGGCGTTGAGGCGCGCGAGGATGACGGCGATGGTCTGCGGGTGTTCGCCGAGCAGGAACTTCGAGAGCTGCTGCGGGTTGGCCTTCTCGAGCGAGGCGAACCCGGCCGTCGCCTTGAACGAGGTCACGACGCGGTCGATGATCCGCCGCGCTGCTTCCGGTCCGACCGACTGTTCGAGGAGGCGCCGTGCCTGGTCGACGCTGCCGGTGGCGATCTGATCGGCGGCCTCGGTCATGTCGCGGAACTCGGCCAGCACCGCTTCGCCGACGTCCGGCGGCACCTTGCCGGCTGCCGCCACCTCCCGCGCCAGGGCCTCGACCTCGTGTTCCTGCAGGAACTTGAAGACTTCGGCCGAACGTCCCTCGCCGAGGGCGAGCATCAGGATGGCGGCCTTACGCGCGCCGGTCAACGTCTGGGTGGCGGCCATGGCTTAACGGTCTTCCTGGGACAGCATGGCGCGGACGAGCTTGGCGACGTGCTCGGGCTCCTGCTCCGCCTTGTCGGCGATGCTCTTGAGGGTCGAGACGCGCGGCATGGCGCGGCCGGTGGCCGCCGCCTGCAGGTCCCCTTCGAGTTCGGCGACGGTGCGGCCACCGGCGAGGGCCGGCATGGTGCCGCCGCCAGCCGCGGCGAGGACCGCGGTGCCCGGCATCGGACCGAGCGCCGCGCGCAGGATCGGGCGGATGACGGCCAGCAGCGCCACCAGCGCCAGCAGGCCGACCAGGGCCCACCGCATCACGTCGCCCACCGACACGCCGAGCGTCGAGACGACCGTCGGCGAGACCTGCTTCCACCACGGGCCCACCGGCTCTTCGACCGTCACGGGCGCTTCCTCGAAGGCGATGTTCTCGACGGTCAGCAGGTCGCCGCGCTCGGTGTCGAGGCCGACCGAGGCCGCCACCAGCCCCTTGATGCGCTCCATCTCGGCTGCCTCGCGCGGCTTGTTCGTGGCCGGCTCGCCGTCGGCGCCAGGCGCCCGCAGGTCGTCGACGATGACCGCCACCGACAGGCGCTCGACCTTGCCGCCGGGCTCCATCGTGTGACGGGTCTTCTTGCCGATCTCGTAGTTGATCGTCTCGCTCACGCGACCCGACGAGCCTTCGGCGCCGGCCACCTGGACGGCCTCCGGATTGGCGGTGCTCGCCTCGGGCGGCTGGTTGGCGCGCGCCCCGGCCACGCCGCCGGCGCGGCCCATCTTCGACGCCGACGACGCATTGGCGCTGGTGTCGGACGAGCTCTGGCGGCTTCGCACGACCGGCGTCTGGTCCCAGACTTCCTCGGTCTCCTCGGCGGTGTCGGCCGAGAAGCGCGCCGAGACGTTGACCCGCACGCGCCCGGGTCCGACCACCGGTTCCAGCAGGCCGACCACCTTGGTCGTCAGATCGCGCTCGAAGCGCTGCTGGTGCTCCATGTCGACGCCCGGCAGTTCGCCCTCGTCATTCGGCTTCGACAACGGCCGGCCGAAGGTGTCGACGATGACCACCGACTCCGGACGCAGCGATTCGACGGCCGAGGAGACCAGCCCGGCGATGCCGGCCACGGTCGACGGCGCCAGCGGCCGCGAGCTGCGCAGCTTCAGCACGACCGAGGCCTTGGCCTGCTGGGCCGATTCGGTGAACAGCGAGTCCTTGGCCAGGGCGATGTGCACGCGTGCGCTGGCCACGTCGCTGATGGTCGAGATGGTGCGCGCCAGCTCCCCTTCGAGGCCGCGCCGGTAGTTGACATGCTCCAGGAACTCGGTCGTGCCGAAGGACGTGCGGTCGAAGATCTCGAAGCCGATGCGGCCGGCCATCGGCAGCCCCTGCGATGCGAAGTCGAGGCGCAGCTCGTCGACCTTGACCGCCGGCACGAGCAGCGTCGAGCCGCCGTTCTCGAGCAGGTAGGCGGTGTTGGCGGCCTTGAGCTTGGCGATGACGGCGTTGGCCGATTCCGGATCGAGGTCGCGGTAGAGCACCGTGTAGGACGGCGTGCTCGCCCAGTAGGCCGAACCGGCAATCACGCCGACCACCGCCACGAACGCGGCGACCAGGCTTGCGATCTGGCCGGCCGAGAGCGTCGACTTGAGACGGTTGGCGTGCGCGAGGAGTTGCTGGGGGTTCACGGATCAGTACGCCTCAGATAGGCATGCGCATCAGATCCTGATACGCCTGGACGAGTTTGTTGCGGACCTGCACGGTGAGCTGCATGGCGACCTCGGCCTGCTGGATGGCCAGCATCGCCGTGTGCACGTCGCCGCTGCCGTCGGCCATGGCAGCGACCGCCTTGTTGGCTTCGCCGCCGCTCGACTCGACCGATTCGAGGAGCTTGGCGAGCGAGGCGCCGAAGTCGCCGCCTTCGGTCTCGGCGCCGCGGGTGCCGGACGCGGGGACCGCACCCGAGGTGCCGGTGGTGATGGAGGTGATGGCCATGGCTAGCGTCCGAGCTCCAGCGCCCGCTGGATGGTGTCGCGGATGAGATTGATGGCGGTCAGATTCGCCTGGTACGCTCGCGCGGCGCCCAGCATGTCGACCATCTCTTCGGGCACATCGACGTTCGGCATCTCGACGAAGCCTTCCCCGTCGGCATCGGGATGCGAGGGTTCGTAGCGGCGGCGGAAGGCGGTCTGGTCTTCGACGATGCCGTCCACCGTGACGCCGATGGCCTCGGCCCGGCCCAGCGCACCGCTGAAGGGCTCGACCGGCTCCGACTGCAGCACCACGTCGCGCCGGCGGTAAGGCCGGCCGTCGGGCCCGCGGGTCGACTCGGCGTTGGCGATGTTCGAGACGGCGACTTCGATCCGGGCGCGCTGCGCGTCGAGGGCGCTCGCGCTGGCGGCAATGGCGTTGGACAGCGGCATGGCGGAACCCTACCTACCTTCCCTCGTTGATGGCGTAGCGCACGAGGCGGAACTTGGCGGTCAGTGCGGTCTGGGCGCGGCTGAAGTCGCCGGCGGCGCGGGTCAGGGCGAGCAGCTCGCGATCGACCTGCACGTTGTTGCCGTCGCGGCGCGACTGGAGGCCCGCGGTTTCGCTGGTCTGCTGGGAGTCCGGGGTGGGACCGCCCAGATGGCGGTCGCTCGTGCGACGCATCGCGTTCAACTGGCTGTCGAGGGCGTCGTCGAACGAGACGTCGCGCGTACGGTAGCCGGGCGTCTCCAGGTTCGCCAGGTTGCTTGCCGCCACCGTCTGCTTGGCGACGGCGTTGTTCAACTGGCGGCCGAGGGCCGCGATGATGGCGGCGTCGCTGATCTCAGGCACGCCTCCGCCTTCAGCAAGACTGGTGCCCACCGCGAGCGGTCACGACCGATCGGCGTTTCGTGCAGTTCTGTATCGCCCCTGTCGGCGAACCGACACACTATCGTCGGTGCGACGACGCCAACTGGTGGGTCGACAGCGACGACTCGATACGGCCGAGCGCGGATTCGATGCGCGTGAGGCGATCGCCGAGCTCGTTCGACGACACTCCCGGACGGCCGGGCGACGGCGCCACCTCGGCCTGGAGCAGGGCGCGGTTCTCGCGCTCGAGCGACTCGCGGTCGACGATCCGGCGCAGGATGACGTCGAGCTGTCCGAGCGAGAACGGCTTGGTGAGATAGTCGTAGGCGCCGAGCCGCACCGCCGCGATGGCCGAATCGAGGGAGGCATAGCCGGTCACGATGACGACGTAACTGGAGGGATTGGCCTCGCGGGCGGCCTTGAGCACGGCCAGCCCGTCGGCGCCGGGCAGGCTCAGATCCGTCACCACCACCTTGAAGCGGCCGTTCGAGCGCTCGAGGGCGGCGATCGCGCTGCGTCCGTCGGTGGCCCCCGTCACACTCATGCCCAGCTTGCTGAAGTACGAGGAGATCACCTCGCGGACGGCTTCGTCGTCGTCGACGACCAGGATTTCGAGTCTCAAGAACGTTTCTGGCGGCATGGGTGTTGCTGTCCTCGCGTCTCGGTAATCGGCAATGTGCGGGAAAGCTGTGGTCGCGACCCGTTGCGACCGAGAAGTTCTAGAGCAGAGTGAGAAGTTCTAAGCCGTCGCTGTCCCGAGCCACCATGACACAAGCACCGTCCCCCACCGTTCTCGTCGTCGAAGATGAAGCCGCCCTGCGCGAGATCATCGCCGAATCCCTTGAGGCTCAAGGGTTTGCCGTCGCCCAGGCGGCCGACGCCGCCGATGCCACCGCGCGTCTGGCCGGCTTCGCCTACGACGCCCTGGTCGTCGATCTGCGCCTGCCCGATGCCGACGGCATGGACGTCCTCGACGCCGCCCTCGCCCGCTATCCGGAGATCAAGGCGGTCGTGATGACCGGTTTCGGCGGGGTCGAGGAGGCGGTGCGGGCGATCAAGCGCGGCGCCATCGACTTCCTGATCAAGCCGTTCCAGCTCGGCCAGCTGGCCCACGTGCTGCACGCCGGCATCACCGAGCGCCGTCTGCGCATCGAGAATGCGCAATTGCGCGCGCAGTTGCACGACCGCTTCAGCTTCGACAGCGTGGTCGGCCGCAGCGCGGCGATGCAGCACGTCTTCTCCACCCTCGAGCTGGTGTCGCCGATGAACAGCGGCGTGCTCATCCAGGGCGAGACGGGCACCGGCAAGGAGCTCATCGCGCGCACCATCCACTTCAACAGCCCGCGCCGCGACCAGCACTTCGTGGCGTTCAACTCGGCCGCCATTCCCGAGAGCCTGGCCGAGGCGGAACTGTTCGGTCACGTCAAGGGCGCCTTCACCGGCGCCGTCAACGCGCGCGTCGGGCGCTTCGAGCTGGCCCACAAGGGCACCCTGTTCATCGACGAGGTGGCCTCGATGTCCCTGGCGCTGCAGGCCAAGCTGCTGCGCGCCCTCCAGGAGCGCGAGGTCGAGCGCGTCGGCGAGTCCAAGGCGTTCAAGTTCGACATCCGCGTCATCGCCGCCAGCAACACCGACCTGCGCAAGCTGGTCAAGGAAGGCACCTTCCGCGAGGACCTCTTCTACCGCCTCAACGTGGTGCCGATCACCCTGCCGCCGCTGCGCAACCGCCGCGAGGACGTCGCGCTCATCGCCCAGCACTTCCTGCTCAAGTCGTGCAAGAGCAACGGCCTCACCGGCAAGGTGCTCGGGCAGGCGACCCTGCGCGCGCTGATGGACCACGCGTGGCCGGGCAACATCCGCCAGCTCGAGAACGCCATCGAGCACGCGGTGGCCATGAGCGGCGGCGAGCGCGAGATCGCGCCGTCGATGCTGCCCGAGGACGTGCGGCTGCCCAGCCAGTCGTCGATGCTGACGCCGGTCACCATCCCGGACGAGGGTCTGGACTTCACCTCGGTCATGTCGCAGCTCGAACGGGAGTTGCTGCGCCGCGGCCTCGAGAAGACCGGTGGCAACAAGCGTCAGGCGGCCCGGCTGCTCAACCTGAGCCGGACGACCCTCATCGACAAGCTGAACCGCCTGGGCGGCGACCACGCCGTGTCGGCGGCCTAGGGGTCCGGCTAGCGCGCCAGCGCCGGCACGGTCACGACCGCGCGGGTGCCGCCACTCGGCGGCGCCTCGACTTCGAGCGTGCCGCCGGCGGCTTCCACCAGCCGGCGCGACACCAGCAGGCCCAGGCCCAGGGTCCCGGCCGCGTCGCCGGCGACCGGCGGCCAGGCGAACGCCGTCGTGCGGGCCGCCTCGGACAGGCCGGTGCCGTTGTCTTCGACCTCGATGACGAGTGCCGCGCCGCCGCGGACCGTGATCCGGACGACGCCGCCGGGCCGCCCGACCAGTGCCTGCTCGGCATTCAGCACCAGATTCAGCACCACCTGCTGCAAGTGGTGACGGGCCATCGTGCACGCCCCGTCGTCGCCTTCGGCCGAGGCGGTGGCGCGCAGCTTCTTGAAGGCGTGCTGGCGGAACGCCAGCGCCTGCTGCGCCAGGGCCAGGGGCCGGGCCCCGTCAGCCGCGGCGCTGTCGGCGCGGACGAAGGCCATCAGTTCGTGCAGGACCGCCGTCGCCGCCACCGACTGCCCGACGATCGACGAGGTGCGCTTCTCGACGGCGGCCGGCGTCGGATCCAGCGCCAGCACCTCGGCGGCGCCGCTCACCACCTGGAGGATGTTGTTGACGTCGTGAACGGAGGTGGCGAGGAGGCGGACGGCGAGCGACTGCCGATTGACAGCGGCCAGCCACGCGGTGGCAGGCTCGCCGGTTCCCCGGGGGGCGGTGGCGGGGCCACGGTCACGGTGGACACGGTAGCACGACTGGCGCGGCGGCGCGGCGGCGCGGCAGCCGCGCCGGCCGCGGGCCGGCGGCGCGGTCGCGCGCTCCCCGGCGCCGGCCGCAAATCTTGTGTGCAATGGCTGCCGGAATGTGTAGCATCGGGCAACTTCGGATGAGGTGCGTACCCCACTGACGAGGACTTCGAGATCCCTTCCACTCGGTCCTCATCCTTGATGCTCGGAGGCGTCTCTCGATGGGTGAGCTGAGGAAGGAATCCCCCGCAGGCCCGGAGACCGGCCAGCTGTTCTCGACCGCGCCGACGGATGGCACGGGCCGGCCGCACCGCCTCCTTCCAGGCTCTGCTGAACGCGGCGCCCCTGCCGATGATCGTCAGTGCCGCCGACAGCGGCGAGGTGGTGGCCGTCAACGCCGTGGCCGAGGCGCTGTCGGGCTTCCGCAGCGACGAACTTCGCGGCCGCACCGTCTTCGAATTCGGCCACTACCGCGATGCCGGCGACCGCGCCGCTCAGATCGCCCTGGTGGACGCCGCGCCCGCGACCGGCCGCGAGGTGCGCTTCCGCAGCGCCCGCGGAGAGGACCTGCGGCTGCTGGCTCACACGAGCCGGCTCGTCCTCGATGGCCGCGACTGCTTCCTCACCACCCTCACCAACGTCACCGCGCTCAGCCGGGTCGATGACGGGCTGCTGGCGGCTCAGCGCATGGAGGTCATCGGCCGTCTCTCGGGCGGGGTCGCCCACGAGTTCAACAACCTGCTGACGGTCATGCAGGGCCATCTCGACGCGATGACCGACGACCGGACGCTGCCGGCGCCGCTGCGCGCCAGGGTCGAGGCGCTCGGTCAGTCCGTCGCGCAGGCCACGCGCATCACGTCGGGGCTGCTGACCTTCTCCGGACGCAACCCCAGCGCGACCGCCATCGTCGACCTGAATACCGCACTCGACGGCCTCCGCTCGCTCATCGCCGGCACGCTCGGCGAGACGGTCGAGGTGCGCTGGCACCTGGCCGCGTCGCCGGTGACGGCGAACCTGGCCCACGAGCACGTGGCGCAGGTCGTCCTCAACCTGGCCTTGAACGCGCGCGAGGCGATGCCGGAGGGTGGCACGGTGGTCATCACCACGGACTACGTGGCCCAGGGCGCGGCCGGCGATGACGTCCCCGGCGCCGGGCCATGGGTGCGGCTCCAGATCGACGACACCGGACACGGGATGGCGGCGGACGTCCGGCACCGCGCGTTCGAGCCGTTCTACACGACCAAGGCGCCCGGGCGCGGCACCGGCCTCGGCCTGTCCATCTGCCGGGGGATCGCCGAACAGGCCGGGGGACACATCGCCCTGCGCTCGACGCCGGGGCAGGGCACCAGCGTGCGGCTCTACCTCCCGTGGGCGCCAGCGGTGGCGGCGCCCGTCACTGCCCCGCCGATCGCGCGGCCTGTCGGGCGCACCGTGCTGCTCGTCGAGGACGAGCCCGGCGTGCGGCGCGTCGTCGGGGAGATCCTGCGCCGCGCCGGCCATACCGTGCACGAGGCCGACGGCCTGACCAGCGCCGAGGCCCGCCTGGCCGAGCTGACGGCCCTCGATCTGCTGCTGACCGACGTCGTGCTCCCGGGCGGCAACGGGCTCGAAGTGGCCCGCCGGGTGCTGACCCGCTTTCCGGAACTGCGCGTGCTGTTCATGTCCGGCTACTCCGAGCATGTCTTCGCCGGCGGCGAAGCCGTGGAGCACCTGCTGCAGAAGCCCTTCAGCGCCGCGACCCTCGTCACCACCGTGGAGCGGATCTTCTCGTCCTAGAGGGCGGGGCGCGACCGCGGCGGCATTCAAGAGGGGCCGGATGCCGCCGATGTCCTTTTCGTATGTCACCGATCGTCGATCAGGTCCACGTCGCCCGTCAGCCCATCCTCGATTCGCGCCAGCAGGTCTTCGGCTACGAGCTGCTCTACAGAGCGGCCGCCGCCGATGACCAATGCGGGCAGCACCATGCCAGCGTGTCCGCCCGCGTCATCGGCGACGCACTCCTCGGCATCGGCTTCGATACGCTCACCGGAGGCTCCCGCGCCTTCATCAACCTGGACATGCAGACCCTCCTGGCCGATGCCAGCGGGCTGCTCGATCCCGAGCAGGTGGTGCTGGAGATTCTGGAGAGCGTGGAGGTGACGCCGGAGGTCATGGCGATGTGCTCGTCGCTGCGCGACCGCGGCTACACGCTGGCCCTCGATGACTTCCAGCCCGGCTCGGCGGCCGAGGCGCTGGTGCCGATGGCGCGCTTCGTCAAGCTCGACGTGCTCGCGCTCAGCCCCGAGGACCTGCAGGCGACGACCCGGCGCCTGCTCGGCTGCGGTGTGTCGGTGGTCGCCGAGAAAGTCGAATCGCTGGAGACCTTCGAGCAGGCCAAGGCGGCCGGCTGCTCGCTCTTCCAGGGCTACTACTTCTGCCGGCCGGTGACCTTCTCCAGCCGCTCGCTGGCCTCCAGCCAGGTGACGCAGATGCAGCTGGTGGCGGCGCTGAATCAGCCGACGGTGTCGCTCGCCGCGATCGAGGATCTGCTGAAGCGCGACGCCGCGCTGTCGTACCGGATCCTGCGCTCCGTCAACTCGGCGGGCTTCGGCCTGCGCCGCGAGATCCACTCGATCCGCGAAGCGCTGCTCATGCTGGGGCTCGACCAGGTGCGCAAGTGGAGCTCGATCTGGGCGCTCGCCGGCATGAACCGCGGCCCCTCGGAGCTCATCACCATGTCGGTCATCCGCGCGCGGTCCTGCGAGCTCCTCGGCCAGTCGCTCGACCGCTCCGACCAGGGCGCGGCCTACTTCCTCCTCGGCCTGTGCTCGCTGCTCGACGTGCTCCTCGGCCACCCGATGGACGTCGTGGCGCGCGAGCTGCCGCTCGAGCCGGAAACCCACGCGGCACTGCTCGGCGACGTCAACCACGCCCGTCGCGCGCTCGACGCGGTCATCCACTACGAACAGGGGCAGTGGCCCGAAGCGATGGCCATCGCCAGCGAACTCGGCCTCGGTGCCGACATCCTGCCGGACGCCTATGCCGATGCGCTCGGCTGGTCGCGCAAGCTGACGAAGTCGGCGGCCTGAGCGCCCGGGAGCTGATGCTGCGCGGGGCGGGCGGCGGCGCGTTGCACGGACAGTTCGTCACCGTGTGCATTTCCGTGCAGCCCGGTGGCATGATGTGGCGCTGCGCGGCCGTGCAGGGCCGGCAGCGGAAGGAACGACGTGAGTAGTCAGACTGCGGGTCGGCGTGCTGGCCTCGCTGCCCCGGCCCGCCGAGTGGTGCTCGTGGCCGGCGGCGACGACGGCTTCCGGCGCCAGCTCGCCGCGGCGCTCGAGACGCAGGGCGACGCCGTCGAAACCGCCGCCGACGCCAGCGCGGCAATGTCCGCCCTCGTCATGCATGCGCCGGACGCGGTCGTGCTGTGCGACGCACTGCCGGCTTTCGACGCCGTCGACGCCAGCCGCCGGCTGCGCGCGCACGCCGGCTCCCGGCGGACCCCGGTGGCCGTGCTGGCGCCGCCGCGTGAGCCGGGCGAGGCCGGCCTGCCCCTCGATGTCGATCTGCTCTCCGGCTCCGTCACGCCGGGACAGGTCGCCCAGTGGGTGGCCAGGCGGGTGCCGGCGGAGACGACGCCGCACGACCACCTGCGTCTGACGCTGGCGCGCACGAACGAGGTGGCCGCGCGAACGGCGGCGCCGGACGGCCCGTCGGCCGCGGCCGAGTGGCACCTGCTCTTCGAGCACGCCGGCGATGGCGTGGCGCTCGTCGACGGCGCCGGCCGGGTGCTGCTGGCGTCCGCACGCTTCGCCGCCGAACTCGGCCTGCCGTCGGCCGCGGCCTGTCGCGGCCGCGAGCTGCTGGAGCTGCTGCCGGGGGCGCCGGCCGCCGGCCAGCCGGGAGACGCCGGACCGCCCACGCTGACGGTCACCACGAGCCGCGACGGCCAGGTCGTGCCCATCGACCTGATGTTCACGCCGGCTGGCCGCGGCGAGCCCGGCACCATGTTCGTGACGTTGCGCAATCAGCGCTGGCGCCAGATCGCGACCGAGGCGCTGCACAGCAACCACGAGCTGGCCGAACAGCTGCGGCGATCGCAGAAGATCGGCGCCCTCGGCCGCCTGGCCGGCGGCGTCGCGCACGACTTCAACAACCTGCTCCAGGTGATCGGCGGCTATGCCGAGACGCTCGGCGCCGACGGACTCGACGCCGCGTCGCGCCGGCGCCTCCTGCAGCGCATCCAGCGCGCCACCGACCGCGCCGCCTCCCTGACGCGGCAGCTGCTGGCCTTCGGGCGCCGCCAGGTGCTCGTGCCGCAGGTGGTCGACCTGAACGTGACGGTGCTCTCCCTCGAGCACATGCTCGGGCGCGTCATCGGTGAAGACGTCCAGTTCGTCAGCTCGCTGGCGCCGGACCTGCGGCGGGTGAAGGTCGACCCCGGGCAGATCGAGCAGGTGCTGCTCAACCTCGCCATCAACGCCCGTGACGCCATGGCCGACGGCGGCACGCTCGAAGTCGCGACCGCGAACTTCGTGCTCACCGAGGCCTGGAGCCACGCGTCGCTGCCGGTGACCGTCCCGGCCGGCGACTGGGTGCTGCTGTCGGTGCTCGACACCGGCACCGGCATGGAGCCCGAGACCGCCGGGCAGGCCTTCGAGCCGTTCTTCACGACCAAGGACGCGAGCAGCGGCAGCGGGCTCGGGCTGTCGATGGTCTACGGCATCGTCAAGCAGAGCGGCGGCTTCACCTGGATCGAGACCGCGCCCGGCGCCGGGACGAGCGTGCACGTGCTGCTGCCGGCCACCCACGACGACGAGGTGCCCGTCCCGCGTGACGACGTGGGCAGCCCCGGCCGCGTCGACTCGGCCGGCGGCACGGTGCTGCTCGTCGAGGACGATCCCGAGGTCCGTTCGCTCTTCACCCGGTTCCTGCGCGATGCCGGCTACACCGTCCGCGAGGCCGCCGACGGGCAGGAGGCCCTCGAGATCTTCGAGCGGCACGCCGCTGCGATCGACGTCGTCATGACCGACGTCGTGATGCCGAACATCAGCGGGCCGTCCCTCGTGAGCACCCTGCGCGCCCGGGCCCCGGGGGTGCGCGTGCTCTTCGTGTCCGGCTACACCGACCAGCTCGAGCTGGACGGCGCCGATCCGCTGGCCGCCTACCTGGCCAAGCCGATCACCCGCGGCACGCTGCTCGAGCGGATGGCCAGGCTCATCAACACGGCCGGCAGCTAGGGCGCGCACGGGCCGATTGGAGTCCGGCCGGTTCGTGCCGATGTCCATGACGAGGCCACGTGACCATCAAGCAACAGCCAACGGACCAGGCGATCGCTCCGGAGGCCACTCCGGCGGCCAAGTCCCGCCTGCTACGCCGCGACTGCGAGCTGCCGCCGATTCCGTCGGTCGCCGTCACCCTGCTCGGGCTGCTCGCCCGCGAGGACGTCGGCCTCGGCGAAGTGGCCGATGCGGTCTCGGCCGATGCGACGATTGCGACGGAGGTGCTGCGCGCGGCCAACACCGCCTACTACGGTATCCGTGGCGAGGTGACGAGCATCCGTCACGCCACGACCCTGCTCGGCGCCGCGCGAATCCGCGCCCTCGCCGCCACCATCGGGTTGCGCCGCTACCTCGGCCCGGCGCTCCAGGCGCCGGTCGTGCAGCGCTGCTGGCGTCACAACATCGCCTGCGCGTCGACGGCCGAACAGATCGCCCTGCGGATGGGCGGCAGCCCGGCCGACGCCTACACCGCCGGCCTGCTCCACGACATCGGCCGACTGGCGCTCATCGTGGCCCATCCTGAGGTCTACCCGGCACTGCTCGACTCCGCCGACGCCCGCGGCGCCCGCGTGCTCCAGCTCGAGCGCGACCTGATGGGCATCGACCACTGCGAGGCCGGCCAGTGGTTCACGCAGCAGCTGTTGCTGCCGCCGGTGTTCCAGGCGGTCGCCGCGCACCACCACAACCCGGACCCGGTCCGCCCGACCGACATGCTGGTGCGGGTCTCGGTCGCGTGCCAGCTCGCCGAGTGGATGGGCTACTGGGTGACGCCGGTGCCGTCGCTTCGCGATCTGGACCCGGTCCAGCTCGACCGCGTGGGCCAGGCGCTGCCGCTCGCGCAACGCGTCACCCTGCTCAGCGAGATCGCCGACCTGGTCGCCGACGTCGGCGAACAGGTCCGCGCCACCGAGAGCATGTTCGAGGGCTGACCAGCCGCGCCGCAGCCCCGGCGACGACGCCGCGCGCCGGACCGGCCGCTCCCGGGCCGCACTCCCTGCCCGCCAGCTCATCCGATGCGTCTCCGTGCAGGCGCCAATTCCGAAATCGCCAGATCTGTGTGACGATGACGCAGGGCAGCACTGCATGGCGCACCGAACCCGCCGACCGCTCGGAGACATCGCTCCGCGCCGTGATCCGCTGGCCATGACGCCGTTCGAGCGCGCCTGGCTGATGGACCGCGGTCAGACGGCGCGGGCGTCCCGCGATCCGACCGTGCGGCCGCTGAAGCGGATGCGCCGCCACTCCCCCGCCGAGCCGCCGGCCACCGTGCCCATCGAGGCGGTGCCCGACGCGCTCGCCATCGTCGACCGGGAAGGCGGCCTCGTCCGCGTCAACGCGGCCTTCGAACGTCTGGTCGGCCTGCCGGCCTCGGCGCTCGAAGGCACGCCCCTCGACCGCTACATCGCCGCGCCCGCGGGCCTCGACCCGAGCGGTCCTCTGGCGCCGCCGAACCCGCATCCACGGCGATCCGCCACCTACACCCGCGCCGACGGCACGTCGTGCCCGGCCGAGGTGCACGTCGAGTCGCTCGACCCGCCGGCCGGCTGGTCGCTCGTGACGGTGCACGACCGGGACGAGCGGACCCGCCTCGAAGCGGCACTGCAGGACAACAAGGACCTCACCGAGCAGCTGCGCCGGTCGCAGAAGATCGGCGCGCTCGGCCGCCTGGCCGGCGGCGTCGCACACGACTTCAACAACCTGTTGCAGGTGATCGGCGGCCACGCCGAGGCCCTCAACGCCGCCGATCTCGACGTCACGGCGCGGCGGCGGCTGCTGCGCAGCATCCAGACCGCCACCGATCGCGCCGGCTCGCTCACCCGCCAGCTGCTGGCCTTCGGACGGCGTCAGATCCTGATGCCGGAGGTGCTCGATCTCAACGTCACCGTCCGCACGCTCGAACGAATGCTGACGCGCGTCCTCGGCGAAGACGTACGGTTCGTCAGCCGGCTGGCGCCCGACCTGGCCGCCGTGAAGGTCGACCCCGGACAGATCGAACAGGTGGTCCTCAACCTGGCCATCAACGCGCGCGACGCCATGATTGACGGCGGCACCCTCGAGATCGCGACCTCGAACTTCGTGCTCGAGGAGCCGTGGGCGCACGAGTCGCTGCCGGTGCGCGTGCCGGCCGGCGAGTGGGTGCTGCTGTCCGTGCGTGACACCGGATGCGGCATGGACGAAGACATCGCCACGCAGGCGTTCGAACCGTTCTTCACGACCAAGGACATCACCAAGGGCAGCGGCCTCGGCCTGTCGATGGTCTACGGCATCGTCAAGCAGAGCGAGGGGTATACCTGGATCGACACCTCCCCGGGGGCCGGCACCGCCGTCTACGTGCTGCTGCCGGCCGTGCCCGACCCGGCCCACCCGGCGCCGCGTCCACGCCGCCAGCCGGCCGCCCCGGTCCGCAGCGAGCCGGTCGGCGCGACCGTGATGCTCGTCGAAGACGACCCCGAGGTGCGCGGGTTGTTCTCGCGCTTCCTCGAACGGGCGGGTTACACGGTGATCGAGGCCTCCGACGGGCGTGATGCGCTCGAGACGTTCGACGCACGCGGCAGCGACATCGACCTCGTCATCACCGACGTCGTGATGCCGAATCTCAGCGGGCCGGCGCTGACGAGCGCGATCCGGGCGCGGCGTCCCGACGTCAAGGTGCTGTTCGTCTCGGGCTACGCCGACGAGCTCGAAGCCGGCATCGCCGGCGCGCCGCACACGGTGCTGCTGCACAAGCCGGTGACGCGCCAGCTGCTGGTCGACCAGGTCGGGGCGCTGCTGCGCCGCGCCACCACCTAGGCCCGTCCGCTGCGCGGGCGGTAGCCGGCCGGCAGCGGGCCAGCCATCCGCCGCGTGAGCCAGGCCAGCCACAGCAGAGCGGCCGCCCACGCCACCGCCAGCCGTAGCAGGCCCGGCAGCAGCGGCACCGTCAGGGCCACCGCGCCCAGCCGCTCGCCGGCCAGGAAGGCCAGCGGTCCGCCGAGCGCGCCGAGCACCGCCGCCCGCACCGGGCGGGTCATCACTTGCGCCAGACTGAACCGGAACGTCGTGGCGAACTGGCCCCACAGCGTGAGGAGCCACCACGGCGGCAGGCCGGCCGCCGGCACGCCGGCCAGCAGGCGGTAGGTGCCGGACGCGATCTGCCACGACTCGACGAGGCCACCGGTGACGAGTGCGGCCAGCAGCAGCCAGACCTCGGTGCGCCGATCGTCGGCCAGCCACAGATGGCCAGCCGTGAGGGCGACCGCCAGCGCCGTGCCCTGGACGTCGTAGCCGGCGCCGGCGCCGAGCAACACGGCCAGCCAGCCGATCTGATAGCCGGCGTAGTTGACGAGGACCGTGGCGCGGGCGCTCACGCCGGGCCTGGCGCCAGCGTCGTCGCGAAGATCTCGCGGCCACCGCGGTCGTGCAGGCTGACCGTGAGCGCTTCGGTCCTGGCCGCCACGACCAGGCGTCCGAAGAACTGCAGGCCATCGGACGGCGGCCGGTTCGGCTTCATGCCGGGCGGAATCGACAGGAAGCGGACCTCGGGGCCGAAGGTGCCATCGAGGGCGTTCGGGCCGAACGTGCCGGCGTGCAGCGGCCCGGCCACGAACTCCCAGAACGGCGCGAACTCGGTGAAGCGCGCCCGCGCGGGATCGTAGTGGTGCGCCGCGGCGTAGTGCACGTCGCCGGTGATCCAGACGACGTTGTCGATGCGCTCGTCGCGGATGAACCGCAGCAGATCGGCGATCTCGAGCTCGCGCCCCAGCGGTCCGCCCGGATCGCCCTGCGCCACGGCCTCGAAGTGCGAGGGGAAATCGCGGACGACGAGGCCGATCGGCAGGCTGCTCGCCATGATCTTCCAGGTCGAGGTGCTGGCCACCAGCGCCCGCTTGAGCCACGCCACCTGCGCCGCGCCCATCAGGGCCGACGACGGGCCGGGCGTCGACTGGCGGTTCTCGCCATTGGCGCCGCGGTAGCTGCGATGGTCGAGCAGGAACACCTCGACCGGGCCGTAGCGCACCGAGCGGTAGAGCTGTTCGGGATCGATCGGATCGACCGGCAGCGGCGTGTACTCGAAGCACGCCTGGCGGGCGCGCGCCGCCAGCAGCGCCACCGACTTCACCGTGAAGCGCTTGTCGTCGTCGAGGCGGCGCTCGAAGTACCAGTTGTCGCGCACTTCGTGGTCGTCCCACACGGTGAGCTGCGGCACGGCGGCATTGAAGCGCCGCATGTGCGCGTCCTGCAGGTTGTAGCGGTAGTTGCCGCGGTACTCGTCGAGCGTCTCGGCCACCTTGCTCTTGGCGGCGGTCGTGAGGTTGCGCCAGACGCGGCCGTCGTCGAGCGCGACTTCCGCCGCGACCGGCGCGTCGGCGTAGATGGCGTCGCCCAGGTTCACGAACAGATCGGGCTCGACGCCGAGCATGCTGGCGTAGGTGCGCATGCCGTCGAACGCGGGGTCGAGCCCCCACCCCTGCCCGACCGTGTCGGCCGAGAACACGAGCGACACGTCACGGGTGCCGGGAGCCGGCGCGGTGCCGAGCTGCCCGGTCACCGGCTGGCCGATCCGCCGGATGTCGGCCAGGTCCTGGAACGACACCCGGTAGAACACGCGCTGGCCGCGCGGCAGATCGGTGAGGTGCACGCGCGCGGTGAAGTCGCGCCCCTCGAGCGCCGACGGGCCGATGACGCGGCGCGCGTTCCTGAAGCTGTCGGAGGTGTCGTACTCGACGATCATGCGGGCGGCGCGATCGGCGCGCGCCCAGATGACCGCCGCATCGTCACCGACGATGGTCGAGGCCACGCCGTCGGTGACGACCGGCTGCACGCCTGCCGCCGTGACCAGGCCGGGCGCCTGCCCGAAGAGCGTCGGCCGTGCCACCAGGGCGCCGACCGCCCCGGCGGCCACGCCCCGCAGGACCTGCCGCCGTCCGGCATCGATGCGTACTCGTCGTGGCGTCTGCATGGGCGGGAGCCGACCCGAATTGTAACGGGGTCTGTCACCGTCACACGATGTAACGGGGCTGTCACCGTCACCACCCGCGAGGGGCGTGACGGTGACAGACCCCGTTACAAATCCCCCGTTACAAATCCGCCAGCCTCAGCCGCTAGAACGAGTACTTGACCGCCAGCTGGATGATGCGGCCGTCCTCGGCGGTCGTGATCTGGCCAAACGGCGTCGTGCCGAAAGTGCCGCTGGGGTTGCTGAAGCGGGCCTGGTTCCAGAGGTTGAAGGCTTCGACCCGGGCCTGCACACGGTGCCGGCCGGCGAAGTGGAAGTTCTTGAAGACCGACAGGTCGGTGCGCTGGAACCCGGGGCCCCGCACGCTGTTGCGGCCGGCGTTGCCCGGACGCTCGCCCGAGGCCGCCAGGCTGCGCGCCACGAAGCAGCTCGTGTCGAACCACTGCGCCGTCGTGCGCGGTCCGTTGTTCGGATCGCACGTCACGTCGGGGCGCTGCGTCTGGTAGCGGATGTCGAGCACACCACCCTGATTGACCGAGAACGGGAAACCCGTCTGCGCCTGGTAGATGCCGTTCAGCTGCCAGCCGCCGGCAATCGCCCGCAGCGCCACCGGCTTGTCCTCGAGGCGCGGCAGTTCGTAGCCGAAGCTCAGCACGAAGCGATGACGCGCGTCGAACAGCGCCGGCCCCTTCTCGGCCGCCAGGGCGGCGTCGATGCTCGCGTCGTCGCCCTGCTGCACCGGCAGCACGGGACGCGACTCGCCGCCGATGTTCAGGCCTGACACGTGGTCGGTGGCCTTGCCGAGCGTGTACGACGCCAGCATGTTGAAGCCGCGCGTCGGCAGCAGCCGCACGCTCGTCTGCAGCGAGTCGAACCAGGACTGCGCCACCGAGAAGGTCGGCCGCACCAGCGCGAAGGCCGGCATGATCCGTGCGCCGCGTGTCGTCTGCCCCGGCGTGTAGACGCCCGGGTTGATCTCGAGGAACATCGGCAGGTTGTAGCCGCGCGAGCCGACGTAGGCGACCTCGGCGCCGATCTTGCCGGCGAACTGGCGTTGCGCCCCGACGTTGAAGTGATACGCGTAGGGCGACTTGAACTGGTCGCCCCAACCGATGATCGTCAGATTGGCCGGGAACGGGTTGGGCGGCCCGGCCACCGCCGCCAGCGGGTCGGCCAGCGTGATCGGCGTCGGCGTGTTGAGCTCGACGAGCGGCGTGAAGGGCGGCGAGAGCACGCCGCTCTGGAAGAAGTCGCCCTGGCCGGCCAGGGCATCGTAGAAGACGCCGAAGGCGCCGCGAATGCTGGTCGTGCCGTCCCCGAACGGATCCCAGGCCGCCGACAGGCGCGGGGCGAAGTTGTTCTTGTCGGTCGGCACGATGCCGCGCGGCACGCCGCTGTCGCCGGCGTAGACGAGACCCGGTCGGCGCGTTCGGATAGACGGTGGACTGCTGCCCGGTGCGGAAGCCGGTCAGGGCGTCGTTCTTGTCGATGAACGGGGTCGGCAGCTCGTAGCGCAGCCCGAGGTTGACCGTCAGCTGCGACGTGACGCGGAAGTCATCCTGGATGTAGCCGGCGAAGAGCCAGCCGTAGCCGTCCTGGATGGCCTGGGTGGTCGTGGCCCGCGCCTGTGACGGCAGGCCGAGCAGGAAGTCGGCGGCGCCGTTGCCGGTGAAGCCGCCGTTGAAGGAGAGGTCGCCGTTGGGCCGGTTGATGAACGCGATGTTCATCGCCTCGCGGCGCACGTCGACGCCGAACTTCAGCGAGTGCCGGCCGGCGATCCAGGTGACGTCGTTGGCCGCCTGCCACACGTGGTTGACGCGCTTCACGAACGGCTGCTGGGGATCGCCGAGCGCCGAGGTGCCGCCGCCGAAGAAGCCGGCGACGTTGAACGACGGCAGGCCCGCCGCCAGCGGATTGGTGTTGGCGAAGTTGATCCCGAAGGCGCGCGGATCGAGACCGCTCGTCACCGCCGGATTGGCGCTGATGCGGTTGATCGAGACCCGCGCCTGGTTGATGACGTTGGAGGCAAAGACGTAGTTGTGCGAGACCAGTCCGTCCTGCAGGGTGGCGAGCGCCTTCTGGTCGACGGCGGCGATGACGCGCGGCGTCGTCCGCTCGGTGCCGCTCCGCATGTAGCGCACGAGCACCGACTGCTTCTCCGAGACCTGGGTGTCGAAGCGCAGGCCGAACTGGTCACGCACGTCGTTGACGGTCGGCGAGACGATGTAGCGGTTGCCGGGAGCGTTCGGCAGCGGCACGAACTCGCTCAGCAGGCGCGTGGCGACCGGGCTGATGCGGCCGGCGGGAATCGTGTTGTTCGGGAACGGCAGGCCGGTCAGCGGATCGCGGATGGTCGTCGCGCCGAAGTTGCCGGCCCGCTGCGCTGCCGACAGCACCAGCACGTTGTTGGTGATGCCGGCGTCGTTGCGGAAGCCCTCGTAGTAGCCGAACCCGAACAGCCGGTTCTTGACGACCGGACCGCCGAGCGCGGCGCCGAACTGGTTCTGCTTCAGCTCCGGCTTGGGCTGGCTCCCGGGCGCGAAGTAGTTGCGCGCCTGCAGCTTGTCGTCGCGATTGAACTCCCAGGCCGCGCCCGAGAAGGTGTTGCTGCCCGACCTGGTCACGACGTTCACGACCGACCCGGCGTTGCGGCCGTACTCGGCCCCGAAGGCGTGGGTCAGGATCTTGAACTCCTGGATGGCGTCGGGGGGCGGCCGCAGCACGAAGCCGGTGTTGAAGGTGTCGTTGTTGGTGGCGCCGTCGAGCAGGAAGTTGTTCGACTGGTTGCGCATGCCGTTGACGTTGAAGCCCCCGGTGACGTTGCCGAAGCCGCCCGGCGTCGCATCGCCGCCCTGCCCGCCGAGGCCGGTGGGTGGCGCCACCACGCCAGGGATGAGCGTGCCGAGTTGGGTGAAGTTGCGGCCGTTGAGCGGCAGGTCGACCACCTGCTGCTCGTCGATGACGATGCCGCGGGTGGCGTTGGCCGTCTCGACCAGGTTGGCCTGCGCGGTCACGGTCACGGTCTCGCTGACCTGCCCGACTTCCATCTGGAAGGCGACGCGCGAGGTCTCGGTCACGGTGACGCGGACGCCTTCCTGCCGGGCCACCCGGAAGCCGGTCAACGAGGCGTTGACATCGTAGACACCGGGTTGGAGCAGCGGCACCGTGTAGAGCCCGTCGGCGCCGGTCACCGCCGTGCGCACGGCGCCGGTGGCCGTGTTGGTGGCTTCGATCGTGACGCCGGGCAGCACACCGCCCGAGGCGTCGACCACGAGGCCGTTGATCTGTCCGGTGGCCTGCGCCAGCACGGCCGTGACCGACGATGCCATCAGGCACACCGTCAGGAGTCCCATCCTCGTCATCACCTGCATGCTCACGACCTCCAGACTGACGACAGCAGTGAACCCGACGACGCGGCAGGTTGTCAATCATCCGCCCGGCACGGCGCGTTACACTACCGCCACATGTCGTCGCGCGTCGTGCGCTCGTGGATGGTGGTGGCGGCGCTCGTCGGCGTCGGTTCGGCCAGCGGTCAACCCCTGTCGGTGTCGTCGAGCGACGGCCGCCGCACGCTCTCCGCCGTGCGCGCCCCGGCGCCGGTCGTCATCGACGGCGTCCTCGACGACGCCGTCTGGCAGACGGCGCCGGCCGCCGACCACTTCGTGCAGTCGGACCCGCGCGAAGGCCAGCCGGCCACCGAGGCGACCGAGGTCTACGTGGCCTTCGACGACGAGTACCTCTACATCGCGGCCAGGTTGCACGACACCGACCCGGCCGGCATCGTCGTCAACGACATCCGCAAGGACTTCGCCGGCGCCGAGCAGGACACCTTCGAGGTCCTGCTCGACACCTTCGCCGATTGGCGCAACGGCTTCATCTTCGCCACCAACCCCGGCGGCGCCCGCGCCGATACCCAGGTCGCCAACGAAGGGCGCGACGTCAACCCGAACTGGGATGCCGTGTGGTGGGTGGCGTCGGCCACCTCGAGCGACGGCTGGACGACCGAGTTCCGCATTCCCTTCAAGACCCTGCGCTTCGAGCCGGGCGACGGCCACCTGTGGGGCCTGAATTTCGCCCGCCGGATCCGGCGCAAGAACGAAGCCACCTACTGGTCACCGGTCGCCCGCGCCTTCAGCATCGTCCGCGCGTCGTCGGCCGGCACGCTGAGCGGCCTGCCGGATTTGGCGCAGGGGCGCAACATCCGCGTCAAGCCGTACCTGCTGGGCGGGGCCGTGCGCCCGCTCGGCGGCACCGGCTTCGCGCTCGACCGCAGCGCCGGCCTCGACGTCAAGGCCGGGCTGTCGCCGTCGCTCACTCTCGATGCCACCGTCAACCCCGACTTCGCCCAGGCCGAGGCCGACGAACAGCAGGTCAACCTGACGCAGTTCAGCCTCTTCTTCCCGGAGAAGCGCGAGTTCTTCCTCGAGAACTCCGGGGTCTTCTACTTCGGGGACATCCCGCGCAACCAGCGCCAGACGAGCCGCTTCCGCCCGCCCGAGGAAGACCTGCTGCTCTTCTTCAGCCGCCGCATCGGCCTGACCGACGGCGGTGCCCAGGTGCCGCTCTACGGCGGGCTGCGGGTGACGGGCCGGACCGGCAAGTACGGCCTCGGCGCCCTCAGCATGCAGAGCGAAGGGACGGACGACCGCCCCGGGCAGAACTACTCGGTGGCCCGCGTGCGCCGCGATGTCTTCGGCAACGCCGACATCGGCGCCATCGTCATGTCGCGCCAGTCGTCCAGCGACGGCAACGACTACAACCGCGTGGCCGGCGTGGATGCCAACTTCCGGGTCTTCAAGAGCCTCAACCTGAACGGGTTCGCGGCCCGCTCGGAGACGCCGGGGGAAGCGCGCCGTCAGGGCACCGCCAAGGGCTCGATCGGCTGGGAGGACAGCCGGCTGCGCCTGCAGTACTCCCTGATGAACGTCGACGAAGGCTTCAAGGCCGACATGGGCTTCGTCCGGCGCACCGGCGTCCGGCGACACTTCCTGGACTGGGCGTCGTTCCTGCAGCCGGACTGGCTGCGCACCCGCGGCATCCGACAGGTGCAGCCGCATGCCCGCGCCTTCTACTACTACTCGCCGAACGGCGACCTGGCCACGCGTCAGGCTCACATGGCGGTCCAGGTGACGTGGAACAACGGCGGCCGCATCGAGTACGCCCTCGAGCCGCGCACCGAGTCGATCGCGCGCCCCTTCCTGATCCGCCCCGATGTCGCCATCCCGGCTGGCCGCTACGACTGGACCCAGCACCTGTGGGTCGTCGAGTCGGACCACAGCCGCGCGCTGTCGTTCTCGGCGCGCATCACGCACGGCGATTTCTGGCGCGGCCGCCAGAAGAACGTGCAGACGAGCGTGCTCTACCGCCCCACCTACCGGCTGTTCTTCGACGTCGGCCTGCAGGTCACCGACATCGCGCTCGACGCGCCCCAGACCTCGTTCGTGACGACGCTCGTCAACTGGCGCTCGGGCTATTCGTTCAACACCAACATGTTCCTCGATGCCCTGGTCCAGTATCGCAACGACATCCGGCAGTTCTCGTCGAACGTCCGCTTCAACCTGATCCACCGGCCGCTCAGCGACTTCTTCCTCGTCTACAACGAACAGCAGTACACCGACGGCCGGGTGCCGGCCGGGCGCGGCCTGGTCGTCAAGTACACGCACCTGTTCGCGTTCTGACCGTCCGCACGGCGGCGGCAACCGCGCTAGGATTGATCAGTCCATGCCGTTGCCTCCTGCCCCTGCCGACACCGTCGACGCGGACGACACCCCGCCCGACATCGTCCTGCTCCAGGGCCCACGGGCCCGTATCCGCGAACTGGGCACGCTCGTGCGCGCCGGGCGCGACTTCATCCGCGGCTTCCGGGCGCTGCACTTCGTCGGCCCGTGCGTGACCATCTTCGGATCGGCCCGCTTCACCGAGGAACACCCCGTCTACGTGCAGGCACGTGAGATGGGCGCGGCGGTGGCGAAGCTCGGCTTCACGGTGATGACCGGCGGCGGTCCCGGGGTGATGGAAGGCGCCAATCGCGGCGCCCGCGACGTCGGCGGGCCGTCGGTGGGCTGCAACATCGAGTTGCCGTTCGAGCAGGCGCCCAACCCGTATCTCGACCGCTCGGTGACCTGCCGCTACTTCTTCGTGCGCAAGGTCCTGCTGTTCAAGTACTCCTACGCCTTCGTGGCCATGCCCGGCGGCCTGGGCACGCTCGACGAGCTGACCGAGGCGCTGACCCTCATCCAGACCGGCAAGATCCGGCAGTTCCCCGTCGTGCTCATGGACAAGGCCTACTGGGAGCCGTTCCGGGAGATGTTGCAGACGATGGTCGAGGCCGGCACCATTTCACCGGGCGACCTCGATCCCGTGCTCATCACCGACTCGGTGGACGACGCCATCGACCACATCAAGCACCATGCCGTCCGCGGCTTCGGGCTGACCGCCGCCGGACGGCCGTCGGCGTGGCGGGTCCTCGGCGAGCGGGCGCTCGGCAGCTCGCGCTTCGGGCCGACCGGCTGATCGGCCACGGTGCGGCCGCGGTGGCTCAGCGGATGGCCGGGCTGACCGCGGCCATCGCCGCCGCCGTCGCCGCCGTCAGCACGGCTCCCCAGCACATGTCGACGACCGTCATGCGCAGGGAGTACTGCGTCAGCGTGGCGTAGTTGGTGAGGTCGTAGACGCCGTAGCTGATGAAGCCGAACAGCCCGCCCCACAGCGCCGCGCTCAGCGGCTGACCGGCCGCCGCCCTCGGCAGCACGAACAGCTGCACCCCCAGGATGATGAGCGGGTAGAGCACCATTGCCGGCCCGAACCGGATGGCGAGGTTGTCGCCATCCATGCGCACGATCCCGGCCAGCTCCTGCTTGTAGAACTGGTTGGCCAGGATGCCGATCCAGAGGAAATCGAGGGCCAGGAAGGTCACGAGGCCAGCGGCGAACGGTTTGAGGAGGTCGACCATTCCCCTAGGACGCTGGCGCCACCCGGCGCGGTTCCGCGCGCCCGGCACGCGCCGGCCGGCCCGCCGCCACGCCTCGCCGGCCAGGGAGAACACCTCCGCGAGGCTGTAAGCTGAGGCATGCGACTCGTGAAGCTGGCGGTGTCCAGTCTGAGCCCCACCGTCGGCGCTGTCCGCTCCAATGGCGCGCGCGTGCTCGAAGCCGCTCGCGAGATGGCGCGCGACGAGGTCGCGCTCGGCGCGTTCCCCGAACAGGTCCTCGGCGGCTACCCCCCCGAAGACCTCGTGCAGTGGCGCGGCTTCCTCGACGCCCAGCGGCGGGCGCTGGAGTCGTTCGCCGCCGCGACGGCCGACCTCCCCACCGTCTACGTCCTGGGACTGGCGGTGCCGGTCGGCGCGCTGCTCTTCAACGCCGCCGCCGTCGTCCATCGCGGCACCATCCTCGGCTGCGTGCCGAAGGAGAAGCTGCCCACCTACAACGTCTTCTACGAGGCCCGCACCTTCTCGCGGGGCGGTCCCGGACTCGCGCTCGACGCCGCCGGCCTGCCACTCGGCGACTACCTGTTCCAGTTCGACTTCGGCACGATCGGCGTCGAGGTCTGCGAGGACGCCTGGGCGCCGGATGGCCCGATGCGGCGCCGCTGTCTCTCCGGCGCCGAGATCATCGTCAACGTCTCGGCCTCGCCCTACCGCATGGGCGTCGCCGCCACCCGGCGCGAGATGCTGGCCACGCGGGCGGCCGACAACCAGACGGTGCTCGTCTACGCCAATGCCGTCGGCGCCCAGGACGGCCTGATCTACGACGGCGGCGGCTTCATCTTCCAGAACGGGCGCCTCGTCCACGAAGCCACCCGCTTCACCGAACAGACGAGCGCGGCGGTGGTGGACCTGGATTGCACGCGCCGGCTGCGACTCGAGCACACGACCTGGCGGGCCGACTGCGAGCATCACGTGCGCCGTGAGCCGGCCGTGGCCGTCGTGCGCGGCGAGGGCGCGACCGCCGACCCCAGTGGACTCCGCTATCCGGCGCCGGCCGGTGGCAGCTTCTTCCTGCCGCCCCCGTCACCGCCGCCGACCGACGCCCGCGATGACGCGCTCGACGATCTCTTCGAGGCGCTGGCGATGGGCGTCGAGAGCTACTACACGAAGACCGGCGCCTTCAGGTCGCTCGGGCTGGCGCTGTCGGGCGGGCGCGACTCGATGCTGACGCTGCTCGTGGCCTGGCGCGCCGCGGCCCGCATCCTCGGCAAGGCGGCGGTCGCCGATCCGGGAGCCGCCGGCGCCCTCATCACCGCCTTCTACATGCCGACCCGCCATTCGCAGGCCCCGACCCGCGAGGCCGCGCACGAGCTGGCTTCCGCCCTCGGCGTGGCGCTGCACACCATTCCGCTCGACGAGGCCTACGACCGCGAGGTCGCGGCCACCACCCAGATGCTGGGTGGCCAGCCGCCGGGCGACCTGACGCGTCAGAACGTCCAGGCGCGATTGCGCGGACAGCGGATGTGGAACTGGGCCAACAGCTCCGGCGCGCTCTTCCTCCAGACCGGGGACATGAGCGAGAAGGCGGTCGGCTACACGACCATCGGGGGCGACCTCGAAGGGTCGCTGTCGGTGATTGCCAACGTGCCGAAGACGGTCGTCGAGGCGCTGCTGCACCGCCTCCACGTGCGGTTCGGCTTCGCCGGCATCGCCGCCACCCTCGCCACGCTGCCCGGCCCCGAACTGGCCGACCAGCAGGTGGCCGAAGAGGAGCTGATGCCCTTCCCCGTCCTCGACGCCTGCCTGCACCTCTACGCCGGCGAAAAGCTGTCGCCGGCCGAGGTGGGCGTGGCCCTGACCAGCGTCTGCCCGGGCTACGAGGCGGCCTACCTCAGCCGCTGCGCCGAGCGCTTCGCGACCCTGTTCACGCAGTCGATCTACAAGTGGGTGCAGTCGCCGCTGACGCTGCACGTCGGCTCGCTCGACCTCGACCGCGAGCGCGCCCTGCAGATGCCGGTCGTCCAGCGGACGGAGTGGTGACGGGATGACGCGTGACACGCGACGATGGACGACGGCCGGCCTGCTGATCGCGGCGGCCGTCGCCGTCGCCACCGCGCGGCCGCGGCTCGACGCTTCGGCGACGCCGGCGCCGCAGACCGCCGCGGCGCAGCCGCCGGCGCCCGACGAGACGCAGCCGGTCTTCCGTTCCGGCGTGAAGCTCGTGCTGGTGGACGTCTCGGTCACCGGCAACGGCGACGAGCCGATCACCGACCTCGGCCCGGCTGATTTCGAGCTGACCGAGGACGGCGTGCCGCAGAAAGTCGAACAGGTGACGCTCGTGCGCCTCGACGGCGCCGCGCGCGACAACGGCGAGGCGCTCGAGATCCGGTCGCCCGAACACGCCATCGCCGAAGCCGGCCGCGATGACGTGCGGCTGTTCGCGGTGTTCATGGACGACTATCACCTCGGGCGGTTCCCGCAGGAGATGCTGCCGCTGCGCAAGGGACTCGCCGACTTCCTCGGCATGATGGGTCCGCTCGACCTGGTCACGGTGATGAACCCGATCACCCCGCTGAGCGGCCTCGAGTGGACACGCGACAAGGCCGAGCTCTCGCGCGAGATCAGGAACTACGAGGGCCGCGACGACAACTTCGTCGGCCGCAGTGCGCTCGAGGAATCGCAGGCCTTCTCGCGCAACATCGCCCGCGTGCGCTCGCAGGTGGTCATCACCGCGCTGCAGTCGCTCGTCATGCACCTGTCGGGCCTGCGCGAGGGCCGCAAGACGATCCTCTTCGTCTCGCGCGGCATCCCGCTGCTCTTCGACGTCTCGCTCGAGCCGGATTTCCAGGCCGTGCTCCGCGAGGCCAACCGCGGCAACGTCATCATCCACACGCTCGATCCGCGCGGGCTCGGCCAGGGGACGTTCGTGCACACCACGCTGTTCCGGCTGGCCAGCGAAACCGGCGGCCATGCCATCGTCAACACCAACGACCTCACGAAGGGGCTCGAGAAGGTGGTGCGTGACGCCAGCCACTACTACCTGCTCGGCTATGCCCCGACGCGCGACCTCAACGACGGCAAGTTCCACCGCATCTCGGTCAAGGTGAACCGCAAGGGGGCGCGCACGGTGGCCCGCCGCGGCTACTGGGCGCCGTCGGCCGAGGAGATGAATCCGGTGGTGGCCCCGCCGCTCGAACCCGCCGTGTCGAGGGCGCTCGACAATCTCCAGTCGCGCCGCGAGGACCGGGTGGCGAACGTCGAAACCGGCTTCGCGCCCGGCACCAACGGACGCGTGCGCCTGTCGGCCACGTGGCGGCCGGTGCCCGGCTTCCGCAATCGCCCCGAGCGGCTGGCCATGGACGTCCGCGATCGTGACGGCGCGCCGCTGGCCGAGGCCGAGGCGGCGCTGGCGCCGGAGGGGACGGGCGTCGTGCAGGTCGAGGTGCCGGTCGGCGACGTGCTGGTGCGCTTCAGCGCCGCCACCGCCGCCGGCGAGATCGTCGACCGCTGGGAGGTGCCGCTCACCGTGCCCGACCTGAGCGGCGCCGCGCTGGCCGTGGCGACCCCGGTGTTCATCCGGGCGCTCACGACCGCCGCCTATCAGGCGCTGCGGCGCGGCGGCGATGGCCTGCCGAGCCCCGATCGCGAGTTCCGGCCCACCGACCTCATCGTCGTCCGCACCTCCGTGGCCGACGCCGCCGCTGCCCCGCCGGTGGTGGAGGCCGAGTTGCTGACGCGCCTGGGCAAGTCCCTGGCCGCGCTGCCCGCTGTGCCCGTCAACGGCCACTATCAGGTGGAGCTGCCGCTGCGCTCGCTGGCGCTCGGCGAGTACGTGCTGCGCTTCACGGCGACGCGCGGCGACACGTCGGCGGCGAGCACCGCCGGCTTCGCCATCGTCCGCTGAGGCGCGGACACCGAATCGTGCCCGTGCCCACCGTCATCGCCGCCGGACTCGACGACCCGCGGCTCGAGGCCTACCGGCAGATTGGCCAGCCGGACGCGCTGCGAGCGCGCAACCTGTTCGTGGCCGAAGGCCGGCTGGTCGTCGACCGGCTGGTGCGCGGCGGCCGGCACCGGCTGCACTCGCTGCTCCTCACCGACGCGGCGGCCGCGGCGATGGCCGGGACGCTCGAGGCGCTGGAGCTGACGACGCCGGTGTTCGTCGTGCCGCAGGCCGTGATGAATACGGTCGTCGGCTTCAACATTCATCGCGGCTGCCTCGGGCTGGCCGTCCGGCCGCTGCCGCTGACGCTCGACGCGCTGCCGTGGCCCTCGCTGGTCCGCGTCGTCGTCGCCGAAGGCGTCAACAACCCCGACAACGTCGGCGGCCTGTTCCGCACGGCCGCCGCGCTCGGGGCCGAGGCCGTGCTGCTCGGGCCCGCCTGTGGCGATCCGCTCTACCGCAAGGCCATCCGCACCTCGATGGGCGCGACGCTCGCCCTGCCATGGGCGATCGCCGCTGAATGGCCCGCCGCCCTCGTCCGGCTGCGCGCCGCCGGGCTCTCGGTCATCGCCTGCACGCCGGCGGCGGACGCCGTGTCGCTCTACGACGCGGTGCTGCCGGCACGGGCGGCCGTGCTGGTCGGGGCCGAGGGCGACGGGCTGACCGCGATCGCCCGCGCCGAAGCGGACCTCAGCGTGCGCATTCCGATGCACGGCGAGATGGACTCGCTGAACGTCGCCACGGCCGCGGCCATCGTGCTGAGCGCGCTGGCCGCGCGTCACGACCGCTAGCCGTGTGCGCGTCCGCGATGGCCGGACGCGATCACGCGTCGGCCGCCCAGCCGAGCGAGCGCTCGACGGCGCGCCGCCACCCGTCGTAGCCGCGCGCCCGAGCCTCGGCGCCCATGGCCGGCGAGAACTCGCGATCGAGGGCCCAGTTGCGGCGGACGTCGTCGAGGCCGTCCCAGTAGCCCACGGCCAGGCCGGCGAGATAGCCGGCGCCGAGCGCGGTCGTTTCCGCCACCACCGGCCGCCGCACCGGCACGCCGAGCTGATCGGCCTGGAACTGCAGCAGCATCGAGTTGGCCGAGGCGCCGCCGTCCACCTTGAGGTGTGGCAGCACGAGGCCGGCGTCCTCCTGCATCACTTCCAGGACGTCGCGCGTCTGGTAGGCCATCGCGTCGACGGCCGCCCGTGCGACGTGCTCGATGCGCGTGTCGCGCGTCAGGCCGACAATCGTGCCGCGGGCATGCGGATCCCAGTAGGGGGCGCCCAGGCCGACGAACGCCGGCACGAGATAGACGCCGCCGGCATCGGGCACGTCGCGCATCAGCCGCTCGACATCGGCCGACGAGGTGATCGCACGCAGGCCGTCGCGCAGCCACTGCACGGCCGCCCCGGCCACGAACACCGCGCCTTCGAGGGCGTAGGTCGTCTTGTCCCCGAGCCGCCACGCCACCGTCGTCAGCAGGCCCTTCTGTGAGGGCACCGGGCGACCGCCGGTGTTGATCAGCATGAAGCAGCCGGTGCCGTAGGTGTTCTTCGCTTCGCCCGGATCGAAGCAGGCCTGCCCGAAGAGCGCCGCCTGCTGATCGCCGGCCGCTCCGGCAATCCGGATCGCGCCGCCAAACAGCTCGGGGTCGGTCTCGCCGTAGACCTCGCTGCTCGCTCGCACGTCGGGCAGCATCTGCCGCGGCACGTCGAAGAGCGCCAGCAGATCGTCGTCCCAGCGGCGCTGGTGGATGTTGTAGAGCAGTGTCCGGCTGGCGTTGCTCTCGTCGGTGACGTGCACACGGCCGCCGGTCAGGCGCCAGATGAGGAAGCTGTCGATGGTGCCGAACAGCACCTCGCCGCGCGCCGCCCGGGCTCGCAGGCCATCGGTCGTGTCGAGCAGGTGCTTGATCTTCGAGGCCGAGAAATAGGCGTCGATGACGAGGCCCGTGCGTGCCCGCACGGTCGGCTCGTGGCCGGCCGCCTTCAGGCGATCGCACAAGCCGGCCGTCACGCGGCTCTGCCAGACGATGGCGTTGGCCACCGGGCGCCCGCTGTCGCGCTCCCACAGCACGGTCGTCTCGCGCTGGTTGGCCACCCCGATGGCGGCGATGTCGCCGGCGGTGGCGCCGGCCCTGGCGAGGGCATCGCGCGCGGTCTGGAGCTGGCTGCGCCAGATGTCCTCCGGGTCGTGCTCGACGTGTCCGGGCTGCGGGAAGATCTGCGGGAACTCCTGCTGGGCGGACGCCACGGCGCGCCCGGACCGATCGAAGACGATGGCGCGACTGGAGGTCGTGCCCTGGTCGAGCGCGAGCACGTAGCGGCTCATGAGACGTTTCCCACCGGATGCAGCCGCGTGATGCAGCCGTCGTAGATGGCGCCGCCGATGACGCCGCCGATGGTCGGGCCGGCCAGCGGCACCCACCACCAGCCGTTGCCGGCGACGAACACGCCGCTGCCCCAGCCGGCGATGGCCGTGAAGAGACGCGGCCCGAAGTCGCGCGCCGGGTTGATGGCGTAGCCGGAGTTGAAGCCGAAGGCGACGCCGATGCCGACGACGAGCAGCCCCACCAGCACCGGCCCGGTCCACACCGGAGCCGCGACGTTCCTGGCGTCGCCGATGGCGAAGACGCCGATGACGAGCAGCGCCGTGCCGACGATCTGGTCGACGAGGCCGCCGCCGATCGACAGGAACGCCTGGGGATAGGTGGCGAAGATGCCGGCGGTGGCCTGCGCCCCGGCAATCTGCCGCACGCCGCCGTCGAAGGCGGTGAAGGCTTCCCGGTAGGTCAGGAACACGACCGCCGAGGCCAGGAACGCGCCCGCCGTCTGCGCCAGCGTGTAGGGCCCGACCTTGGACCACGGCAGCCCGCGGTGGACGGCGAGCGCGACCGTCACGGCGGGATTCAGGTGGGCACCCGACACGCCGCCAGCCACCAGCACGCCGAGCATCACGGCGATGCCCCACCCCAGGTTGATGGCCAGGTAGCTGCCGCTGGCGTTGGCACTCAGCACGGCCTGCGCCACGACGCCGACGCCGAACACGATGAGCATGAAGGTGCCGAGGCACTCGGCAGCGAGTTCACGAACGAGTCCGCGAGACATAGGCGCGCATTATGTCAGCGCCCGCGAGGCCCGGGAAGCCGGTCCTGCGGACGACGGTAGAATGTGGGCGGATGTTCGCCGAGATCGTGCAGGCCGTGCGCGTGTGGGCCGACAGCGCCGGCGGCCTCGGCGTGCTGGCGGTGGCCGTGCTCGACTCGAGCGTCCTGGCCCTGCCCAACGTCACCGACGGCCTCATCATGTACCTCACCGTCCGCGAACCCTCATGGTGGTGGTACTACGCGGCCATCGGCACGGCGGG
Source organism: uncultured Acidobacteriota bacterium (assembly GCA_963807405.1). Taxonomy (GTDB): domain Bacteria; phylum Acidobacteriota; class Vicinamibacteria; order Vicinamibacterales; family UBA2999; genus CADEFD01. The sequence continues at coordinate 1,415,392 of CAWEBU010000006.1, forward strand.
CGCGATCATCGGCTCCGCGCCGCTGTATCTGCTGGCCCGCCGCGGCGGCCAGGCGTTCCTCGATCGGCGGCTGGCCGGGCCGCGCTTCGCCGGGGCGCTCACGTGGTATCGCCGCAGTTCGTTCGCCGCTCTGGCCGGTCCGGCCTTCGTGCCGCCGCCGATGCCGCTCAAGCCGTTCGTCCTGCTGGCCGGCGCCACCGCCTTCCCGCTCTGGCGGCTGGTCGCGGCGCTGGCCCTCGGGCGCGGGTCGCGCCACTTCCTCGAAGCGGCCCTCGCCGCCTACTACCGGGACGAAGCGATCCGCGCCTTCGAGCGCTACGGGGTGACCCTGGCCGTCGTGATGCTCGGCCTCGTCACGGCCGTGACCGCCGGACTGTATGTCTGGCACATGCGGCGGGCGGCCCTTTGACAGCGCCCGCCTCCTCCTCGGTCGATGTCTACACCGTCCTCACCGGGGGGGTGACCGATGCTCTCGAAGCGCGCCTCGCACCCCGGTTGTCGCAGGACGAAGCGGCACGGGCGGAGCGCTTCGTCCGCCCCGTCGATCGACGGACGTTCGTCGTCGCCCGCGCCCTGGTCCGCGCCACGCTCTCGGCCTACGCCCCGATCGCGCCCGCGGACTGGCGGTTCGAGACCAATCAGCACGGCTGCCCGGCGGTCATCGCGACACAGGCCGGCCATCCGCGCCTGCGCTTCAACCTGTCGCACACGACCGGCCTCGTCGCGCTCGCCGTCACGCGCGGACACGACGTGGGCATCGATGTCGAGCAGGTCGACCGCGTGGTGCGGGAGGACATCGCCGGGCGCTACTTCGCCGCCGACGAGGTGCGGGACCTGCGCGCGCTCGCCGCGGAGGCGCAGCCGCGGGCCTTCTTCGAGGTACTGGACGCTCAAGGAGGCCTACATCAAGGCGCGCGGCATGGGCCTCGCCATTCCGCTCGGCGACTTCGCCTTCATCCTGCGGCCGCCGGCCGCGCCGGCGATCCGCTTCGTCGACGGCTTCGACGATCGACCCGGCCGCTGGCAGTTCTGGCAGACCTGGCCGACCACCCGGCACCGCCTGTCGCTGGCCGTGGCGCGCGACGGCGACGACCTGCCCGTCACGATCGCCGACATCGCCCCGGAGACGCTGGCGCCGTGAGGCTGTGGGCCACGAGCGACCTGCACGTCGGGTTCGAGGCCAACCGCCGGGCGGTCGAGGCGATGGCGCCGCACGGCGACGACTGGTTGATCCTGGCCGGCGACACCGGTGACACGCTGGCGCAGCTCGAACTCGTGCTCGATGTCGTGACGACGCGGTTTGCCCGCGTCATCTGGACGCCCGGCAATCACGACCTGTGGACACCACGCCAGTGGCCCGAGGAGCGGCGTGGCCTGGCGCACTACATGCGCCTGGTCGAGGCATGCCGGGCACGCGGCGTCGTCACGCCCGAGGACCCGTATCCGGTCTGGCCGGCGACCGGTCACGTCATCGCCCCCTGCTTCACGCTCTACGACTACTCGTTCGGGCCGGCCGGTCTGACTGCCGCTGAGGCGGTGGCGTGGGCGGCTGCCGCCAAGGTGCAGTGCGCCGACGAGCTGCTGCTGTCGCCCGCCCCCCTGGCCTCGCGCTCGACCTGGTGTCACGAGCGGGTCGCCGCCACCGAAGCCCGTCTCGACGCGTTGCCCGCCGACTCGCGCCTCGTGCTCGTGAACCACTATCCGCTGCGGCCGGACCACGCGGTGCTGCCCCGCATCCCGCGCTTCACGATCTGGTGCGGCACGACCCGCACGGCCGACTGGCACACGCGCTACCGCGCCGATGTCGTCGTCTACGGCCACCTGCACATGCGCAGCACACGCTGGCGTGACGGCGTGCGCTTCGAGGAGGTGTCACTCGGCTATCCCGCCCAGTGGCGGCAGGACTCGTCCATCGAGGCCTACCTGCGCCCGATTCTCCCGGCCCAACCTGCGGGCCCGGGCTGGGGCGAGACGCCGACGGTCATACGCCATCGGTAGCCGGACTGGGCCATCCTGCAGCGGCGGTGCTCACCTCGTGCCGGCTCCGGCCCGCTACAATGGCGCCATGCAGACCTTCCTGGCGCTGACCTTCCTGTCGCTCGCAGCGTTCGCGGCGGCGCAGACCAACGCCGCCCGCTTCGCGCGTCCCGAACTGATCGTCGACGCGGCGTGGCTGGCCGCCAACCTCGACACCGCGAACCTTCGCATCGTGGACATGCGCCCGCGCGGCTACACCGAGGGCCACGTGCCCGGTGCCGTGTGGCTCGACAACAACGACATCCGCAAGCGCGAAGCGCCGCCCACCTTCCTGCCGACGGCGCAGGAGTTCGCCGCGCTGATGGGCCGCCTCGGGATCTCGAACACGACGCGTGTGGTCGTCTACGACGAACGCGGGGGCCTCTACGCCGCCCGCCTGTGGTGGATCCTCAACTACTACGGCCATACCAACGTCGCCCTGCTCGATGGCGGCTGGCCGGCCTGGACCGCCGGCGGCCACCCCTCGAACACCGCCACGCCGAAGCCGGCCGCGGCCAGCTTCGTCGTCAAGCCCGGCACGGTCGGTGTGGCCACCGCCGAGGACATGAAGGCGGCCATCAACCGACGCGGCACGAAGATCATCGACGCCCGCACGCAAGGCGAGATCGACGGCAAGGACCTGCGCGGCATCAAGCGCGGCGGCTACATCGAGTCGTCGATTCCGGTCTACTGGGAGGATCTGCTCACCGACGGCTCACGCACCGTCAAAGCCCCGGCCGCGGTCGAGCAGATCTGGCGCTCGAAGGGCGTCGGCGCCTCCGACGAGGTCATCGTCTACTGCCAGATCGGCATGCGCGCCAGCTACGATCTGTTCACGCTGGCGCTGCTCGGCCACGACCTCTCCAAGCTGAAGAACTACTACGGCGCCTGGGAAGAGTGGGGCAACCGCGACGACACGCCGATCAAGACCAAGGAGTAGGCCCCCGACGCCATGCCGCAGAATCTGTTCGCCAGGTTTCTCGCCCGTCTCGCCACGCCGCGCCTGTTCCTGCTGGCCTTGGGGCTGCTCGGGCTCGACATCCTGATCCCGGACTTCATCCCCTTCGCCGACGAGATCCTGCTCGCGGTGCTGACCCTGATCTTCGCCAGGAAGAAGCCGACCGCGTAGCGCGGGGTGCCATGTTCACATGTGCGTTCTCCGGGCGAAAGACCCGGGGATTGTAGCCTTGACTGGCTCCGGCCGCTCCCCTATCGTCGTTCGCATGCTCCGGAGACATGACATGCCTACCCGCCGCCTCACCGCCCCCGTCGCCGCCCTCGTCGTCGCGTCGCTCACCCTGACCCTGCAGGCCGGCAATGCGCCCTATCGCGCCCGCGGCGGCATGGTCGTCTCCCAGAGCGACATCGCCTCGGAAGTGGGCTGGACAGTCATGCGCGAGGGCGGCAACGCCATCGACGGCGCCGTCGCGACCGCTCTGGCGCTGGCCGTCACGCACCCCACCGCCGGCAACATCGGCGGCGGCGGCTTCATCGTCTACCGCGGCGCCGACGGCATCGCCACCACGTTCGACTTCCGCGAGATGGCGCCGGCCGGCGCCTCGCCCACGATGTGGATGAAGGACGGCAAGTACGACTTCGACCTCCATCACAACACGCACCGCTCGGTCGGCGTCCCCGGCACCGTCGCCGGCCTCTACATGGCGCACCAGAAGCTGGGCAGCAAGCCGTGGAAGGATCTGGTGCTCCCGGCCGTGGCGCTCGCGCGCGACGGCTTCGAGATCAGCGAGGGCCTGGCGAGTTCCCTCGAGCGGATGATTCCCGAGTTCAAGAAGTATCCGGCCTCGCTGGCCCAGTTCTCGAAGAACGGCGTGGCCTACAAGGCCGGCGAGACACTGAAGCAGCCGGATCTGGCGAACTCCCTGCAGCGCATCGCCGACCGCGGGCCGGCCGGCTTCTACGAGGGCGAGACGGCCGAGCTCATCGAGAAGGAGATGAAGGCCAACGGCGGCCTCATCACGCGCGACGACCTCAAGAAGTACGCCGCCAAGGAGCGCGTGCCGCTCAAGGGCACCTACCGCGGTCACGAGATCATCGGCATGCCGCCGCCCAGTTCCGGCGGCATCGCGGTCATCCAGATGCTGAACGTGCTCGAGGCCTTCGACCTCAAGGCCAACGGCTACGGCTCGGCCCAGAACCTGCACCTGGTGGCCGAGTCGATGCGTCGTGCCTTCGCCGATCGCGCGCAGCACATCGGCGATCCGGACTTCAACACCGGCATCCCGGTGGCGCAGCTCATCGCGAAGGACTACGCGGCCCAGCTCCGCAAGACCATCAACCCGAACAAGGCCTCGGTGTCGTCAACGACGTCGTTCACCTGGCCGACCGAGTCGCAGGAAACGACGCACCTGTCGGTCGTCGACGGCAAGCAGAACGCCGTCTCGATGACCTACACGCTCGAGTACGGCTACGGCTCGCGCATCGTCGTGCCCGGCGCCGGCTTCCTGCTCAACAACGAGCTCGGCGACTTCAACTCGGCGCCCGAGATGACCGACGAGCGCGGCAACATCGGCACCAAGCCGAATCTCGCGCTGCCCGGCAAGCGCCCGCTCTCGAGCATGGCGCCGACCATCGTCACCAGGGACGGCAAGCTGTTCATGGTGACGGGCTCGCCCGGTGGCCGCACCATCATCAACACCGTGCTCATGACGATCATGAACGTCGTCGACTACGGCATGAACGCGCAGGAAGCGGTGGACGCCGGCCGCATGCACCACCAGTGGCTGCCCGATCGCCTGAGCATGGAGCGCTACGGCTTCTCGGCCGACACCATCGCCAGGCTCAAGGCGATGGGCCACAACGTGACCGAGGCCGGCGGGCAGGGCGTGGCCGAGGTGATCGTCGTCGGCAAGGACGGCGTGCTCGAGGGCGGCGTCGATGGGCGGGCGTCGGACGGCGGCGCCGCCGGCAAGTAGCACGACCCGGGCCCCGGACCTGGTGCCGGGGCTCGGCGCCTACCTATCGGCGTTTCCAGGCTCAGCGCGCCGCTACGGCAGCCTGAGCGCGGCCTCGAGCTGGGCCGCCGTCAGGCCCTTCACGTAAACCGGCGTGCCGGCGTCGAACTCGCGGGCCCGCGCCAGGCCGCCGACCACCACCGGATCGAAGCCGGCGTCGGTCACGAGACGGACCGTCATCGCGATCGCCGCGGCGTCGTCGGACGCGATCGGGATGCCGAGCTTCTCGCCGGCGCGGTGCGCCTCCTTGGTGACCTGCACGTAGCTGAGCGCGTTCAGCGCCCGCACGAGGCGCACACCCGGCAGGTGCTCCTTCGACGTCACGCCGGTGCCGCGCGCCAGGCCGTCCTTCCCCACCTCGCCGTCGCGATCGACCCGCGGGTTGCCGACGTCGATGACGATCTTGCCCTGCATGAGCGGCGCGTAGTCCTTCCCCACCTGCGGCAGCGCGCCGTAGGGCACGGCGATCAGGACCACGTCGCCGAAGCGGGCCGCTTCCTCCGGCAGGCCGGCCCGTGCCTTGGCCCCGGCCTGGGCGACGAGATCCTTCAGCGTCTCGGGATGGCGTGACGAGAACAGCACCTCGTGCCCGGCCCGGGCCCACAGCAGCCCGATGGCGCCGCCCTGGCGGCCCGAACCGATGATGCCGATCTTGACGGGTCCTGGCGACTGCGCCCCGAGCGCCAGCGGACCAAGGACCGACGCGGCCACGAAGGCGCCGCTGGCGTGCAGGAACGAACGGCGGGACGTCGGGTGGGCGATCATGCGGCTCTCCCTGTCGCCGGAGTATACGGCCAGCCGCTAGCGCGCGGCGCCGCCGTCGAGCGCGAAGGCGATGAGACGCGCGGGAATCCCCTTCTCCTGATCGCCGACCGTGAAGGCGACGTACTGCCGGCCGCCGTGCAGATAGGTCATCGGCGGACCGGTCTGCACGCCGGGCAGCGCCGTCTCCCAGATCGTCCTGCCGGTGGCCTTGTCGAGGGCACGGAACACCGGCTGGCCGCCCCAGCCCTCGCCGGCGAAGAGCAGCGTCTTCGTGGCCAGGAGCCCGGCTCGCGAACGGCTGCCCGTGGGTGGAATCGTCACGCCCTTCAGCAGCGGGTGATCGCGGATGGCCGGCGGCGTGTCGCCGTTGGCCACCTGCCATGCGATGGTCGCCGCGCGTGAGGTCGAGGGCGGTGATACGGCCGTACGGCGGCTTCACGACCGGCAGGCCGTCCACCGTCGGCACGCCGCGCTGCTGCACCGCCACGTAGTCCATGTCCGAGTCGGCGCTCTTCTCCAGCGCGACGAGCGACGGCTGGGTGGCCGAGGCCACGTACATGCAGGCCGGTCTCGGGATCGGCCGCCCCGTGCTCCCACTGCGCGCCGCCCTGCACGCCGGGCAGCAGGATGGTGCCGATCGTGCCGTCGGGCGCCGCCGCCAGCGACGGCGGCTGGTACATCGCGCCCAGGCGATAGCCCTCGAGCGCCTTCAGCGCGCGGGCGCGAATCTCCGGCGTGAAGTCCACGACGTCGTCGAGCGTGAAGCCCTGTCGATCGAAGGCGGGCGGCCGGGTGGGAAACGGCTGGGTGGCGGCGGTGCGTTCGCCGGGCACGTCGCTCTGCGGCACGGCGCGTTCGACGATCGGCCACACCGGCTCGCCGGTCACGCGATCGAAGACGTAGGTGAAGGCCTGCTTGGTCATGAGTGCCACGGCCTTCACCGTGCGCCCGCCCACGGGTACGTCGATGAGCATCGGCGCGGTGGTGTTGTCGTAGTCCCAGATGTCGTGATGAATCTGCTGGAAGTGCCACACCACCTTGCCGGTGCGCACGTCGAGGCAGACCAGACTCGACGAGTAGACGTTGTCGCCCGGCCGGTGGCCGCCGTAGAGATCGCCGGTCGGCGCCTCGACCGGCAGGTAGACGTAGCCGAGCGCGTCGTCGGCCGAGAACGGCGCCCACACGCCGGCGTTGCCGGTGTACTTCCAGGAGTCGCGCTGCCAGGTCTCGACGAACCGCTCGCCGGCCTGCGGGATCGTGTTGAAGCGCCACAGCTCCTTGCCGGTGCGGACGTCGAAGCCGCGCACGAAGCCGGGCACGTTGGCCATCGTCCTGGGCCGGAAGCCGAGCTCGAGCGCGGGGCCCACGACGATGACGCCGTTCGTGATGACGACCGGCGAGCTGCTGCCGATCGGCGCCAGCGGATCGAACTCGCCGCGGCCCAGGTTGCGCTTGAGGTCGACCAGGCCCTCGGCGCCGAACGACGGCACCGGACGGCCGCTGCGGGCGTCGAGCGAGACGAGCCGAAACCCCGGCGTCACCACCACGATGCGCGCCTCGGTGCCGTCGCTCCAGTAGGAGACGCCACGGCCGGAGTTGCGCCGCGGCGCGCGGGCCGCGCGCTCCCCTTCGTCGAGCGTCCACCGCCAGCGTTCGACGCCGGTGGCCGGGTCGAGCGCCACGACGTCGCGGTTCAGGCCGGCGGTCATGTAGAGCAGGCCGTCGACGTAGAGCGGGGCGGCCTCGTTCTTGAACTCCGGCTTCGGGCCGTAGGGGCCGAGGTCGCGCTCCCACGCCACGCCCAGCCGGGCCACGTTGTCGCGCGTGATCTCGGTCGAGCGGCGCGTAGCGCAGGCTGCGGTTGTCGCCGTGGTAGGCGCGCCACTCGCCGGCCGGCGCCGGCGCTGCTGGCGGTGTCGGCGCCTGGGCGCCGAGCGTGACGACCGACAGCAGCAGCGTTGCCGCGACAGCGTGACAGCGGGACGGCAACGTCATCGTTTCCCTGGTTCGGGTCCCCGGTCTCCGGTCCCGGGCTCGCCGGCACCCGGATTCCCGTTCCCGGTTCGCGGCTCGTTCACGTACTCGAAGCCGAAGCGGCCCTTCACGCACAGGTTGCCGGCCGTGACGCCGTTCTCGAACGGCGACGTCACCTTGACGATGCGCTCATCCTGCACGTGCGCGGTCAGCGTGCAGCCGACGCCGCAGTAGGGGCAGATGGTGTCGGTGACCGTCTGCCGCTCGGGCGCCCACTGGCCGGCCTGGCGCAGTTCGAACTCGGGCTTGGCCATCAGGGCGCCGGTCGGACAGACCGCGATGCAGTTGCCGCAGTAGACGCACGCGGATTCGGGCAGCGGCACGTCGAGCTCGGTCGAGATGTGGGCGTGGAAGCCGCGGCCGGCCACCGCGATGGCGAAGGTGTTCTGGGCGTCGGTGCCGCAGGCCTCGACGCACTTGTAGCAGAGCACGCACTTCGAATAGTCGCGCACGTAGAGGTCGTTGTCGTCCTTGAGCGGCTGGGCCACGGTGGCGGCCTGCGGACCGAAGCGTGACGGATCGGCCCCGTATTCCGCCAGCATCGGCGTCAGCTCGTCGGCCGTCGACAGGTCGACCGACGAGGCGAGCAGCTCGAGCACGACCTTGCGCGAGGTGCGTACGCGCGGCGAGTTCGTCTGCACCTTCATGCCGGCCTCGGCCTTGCGCGAGCAGGCCGGCGCCAGCACGCGCGCGCCCTCGACCTCGACGACGCACACGCGACAGACGTTCACTGGCGTGAGCGTCTCCAGGTAGCAGATCGTCGGGATGTTCCTGCCGGCGGCGCGGCAGGCGTCGAGCAGGGTCGCGCCCTCGGGAACCTCCACCGCTTGCCCGTCGATCGTGACCGCGATGAGCGGCCGCGCGGGCGCCGGCGGCGGGGCCGGTATGACGGCCCCGCGCGGCGGCAGATTGAACCAGATGGCCTGTTCGTCACTCACGATGCGCGCTCCCCCTGGAAGACATGCAGGCGCTGCACCGCCGACTCGATGGCGGCCGAGGCCGTCTGGCCGAGCCCGCAGATCGAGGCATCGCGCATCGCCTGGCCCAGTTCGCTCAGGAGCGCCAGCCGCTCCGGTGCCGCGGTGCCGGCGGCCCGCAGCTGCTCGAGCAGCTCACGCTGCCGCACCGTGCCGACCCGGCACGGCACGCACTGCCCGCAGCTTTCGTCCTCGAAGAAGGCCGCGATCCGGCCGAGCAGATCGGGAAGATCCGCGGTGTCGTCGAACGCCATCACGACGCCCGAGCCCAGCGTGACGCCGGCCTCCCGCGTGTCCTCGAACGTCATCCGCAGGTCCAGAGACTCGGGACCGACGAACATGCCCGCCGCGCCGCCGAGCAGGACCGCCTGCAGCGGACGCCCGCCGGCCACGCCGCCGGCCCGCGCCATCACCTCGCCGAGCGTGACCCCGAACGGGAACTCGTAGAGGCCCGGCTGCGCGACATGGCCCGACACGCAGAAGAGCCGTGTGCCGGTGGATTTCGCGGTGCCGGTGGCGGCCCAGGCGGCCGCCCCGTCGACCAGAATCGGCAGCACGTTGGCCAGCGTCTCGACGTTGTTGACGACGGTCGGCTGGCCGAACAGGCCGACCTGACTCGGGAACGGCGGCTTCGACCGCGGCTCGCCGCGCTTGCCCTCGAGCGAGTTGAAGAGCGCCGTCTCCTCGCCGCAGATATAGGCGCCGGCACCGCGCCGGACCTCGATCTCGAAGACGTGACCCGACCCGGCGATGTCGGGTCCGAGCAGCCCGGCGCCGCGCGCGGCGGCCGCGGCCTCGCAGGATGCGGGCCTCGGCGTCGGGATACTCCCCGCGCACGTAGAGGAACCCGCGTTCGCTGCGCGTGGCGATGCCGCAGATGGTCATTGCCTCGACGATCGCGAACGGATCGCCGGCGACCAGCACGCGGTCCTTGAACGTCCCGGGCTCGGACTCATCGGCGTTGCAGACGACATGGTGCGGCAGCGCCGGCTCGGCCGCCACCGCCTCCCACTTCACGCCGGTGGGAAAGGCGGCGCCGCCGCGGCCCATGAGCCGCGCGGCCTTCACTTCGGCGATGACCCCCGCCGGCCCGAGCTCGATGGCGCGCGCCAGCGCGCGGTAGCCGCCGGCAGCGCAATAAGCCTCGAGGCTCGTGGGGTCGACGACGCCGACTCGAGCGAGCAGGCTCAGCCCGGGCTCGCCGGCCTGCGGCACGACCGACCGCAGCTCGTCGAGCGATTCCTTCAAGTGCCCCACGGTGCCGGGCCCGAGCGCGCTTGCCACCGCGGCCGCCGAGCTCACCGGCGCCACGACGCGGCGCTCGGCCGAATCACCCGCGCGCACGATGAGCGCCGCCGGCGCCCGTTCGCACTGCCCCAGGCACGGGCTGCGCATCCAGGTCGTGTCACGGCCGGACGGCGCCGCGCCCTCGGGCCCGAGCGTCGCCGTCAGCGCCTCGCAGAGCGCCTCGGCCCCGCGCACGCGGCAGGCGATGTCGTCGCACACGTGGGCCACGGTAGCGGCCCGCGGTGCGGTCGCAAACAGGTGGTAGAAGGTGAGCACCCCCCACGCCTCGGCCGGCGGCACGACCAGCCGCTGGCAGATGTAGTTCATCGCGCCACGGCTGACCCAGCCGACGCGGTCCTGGACGGCGTGGAAGGCGGGCAGCAGGAGATGGCGCTGCTGCTCCGCCGCCGCCACCCCGCCACGCGACGTGCGGCCGTCGCGCTCGATATCCCGGGGGCCGCCCTCCCAGCCGGAGCCGGGGGGCCCGAGCAGCCGGTCGACGGCGTCGCGCTCAGCGGCGGTCGCCGCCGGGCCGATGACGTGAATATCCACTCGCGACTCCTCGCCTGCTCCCCTGGTGGGGACTACGCGCCGACCGCTTCGATCTGCACGGCAGCGGCCTTGAACTCGGCCGTGCCGGACTTCGGATCGACCGCGTCGATGGTGAGGTGGTTGGTGGCGACCTCCTCGGGAAAGTGAAACGTCATGAACGTCAGCCCCGGCCGCAGTGCCGGATCGATGTGAACGGGGGCCACCACGCTGCCCCGCCGCGACCGGATGCGCACCGTCTGCCCTTCGCTGAAGCCGAGCCGGAGGGCGTCCTCCGGTGAGAGATCGATGGTCTCGCCGCGGCGTACCGGCGAGGCATAGGGGCCCGTCTGCACGCCCGTGTTGTACTCCTCGAGGCGTCGCCCGGTCGTCAGGCGGAAGGGATACTCGGCGTCGACGGCTTCAAAGGGCAGCGCGTGCTCGACGACCGAGAACGGCGCGCGCGGACCGGGCACGGGACGATCCCACAGCCGTCCGTGCAGGAACGCTTCGCCCGGATGCGTCTCGTCATAGCACGGCCACTGCAGCCCTCCCTCCGCGGCGAGCCGGTCGTAGCTCATGCCGCCGTGCACCGGCGAGAGACCGCGCAGTTCGTCCCAGATGCCCTCGGCGTCGGTGGCCGGCCACGTCGCGCCCATGCGGCGCGCCAGGTCGACGATGATCGTCAGGTCGTCACGGCTCTCGCCGAGTGGCGCCTTGGTCCGGCGCACGCGCTGCACGCGCCGTTCGCTCGACGTCACGGTGCCGTCGGACTCGAAGGCGCCGGCGGCCGCCGGCAGCACGACATCGGCCAGTTCCGCCGTGGCCGTGCGCATCACGTCCTGCACGACGAGAAACTCCACGTTGCGGAGCACGCGGCCGGAGTGGTGTTGGTCGGCTTCCGACTGCGCCGGGTTCTCGCCGATGACGTAGAGCGCCGTGAGGTCACCGCGCCCCATCGCCTCGAACATGCCGGTCAGGTGCCAGCCGCGGACCGGCGGCACGGTCACCCCCCAGGTGCGATCGAAGGCGGCCCGCACCTGGTCGTTCTCGACGTGGAGGAAGCCGGGCAACCGGTCGGGCAACGCGCCCATGTCGCCGCCGCCCTGCACGTTGTTCTGCCCGCGCAGCGGATTGATGCCCGAGCCCCAGCGCCCGACGTGCCCGGTGAGCAGCGCCAGGTTGATCAGGGCGAGCACGTTGTCGACGGCGTTGTGGTGCTCGGTGATGCCGAGCGTCCAGCAGATCATGGCGCGCGGCGCGGTGGCGAAGCCATGGGCCATCTCGCGGATGACGGCGGCCGGCACGCCGGTGGCCTGCTCACCGCGCTCGAGCGTCCACGGCAGCACGGCCGCCTTGTAGTCCTCGAACCCGGTCGTGGCGTGATTGATGAAGTCGCGGTGCGCCAGGCCCGCCACGATGATCTCGCGCGCCATGGCATGGGCCAGCGCGATGTCGGTGCCGACGTCGAGCCCGGCCCAGAGGTCCGCCCAGCGGGCCGACGAGGTGCGCCGCGGATCGATGGCGAACAGCCGCGCTCCCCGCTGCAGGCCCTTGAGCAGGTGGTGGAAGAAGATCGGATGCGTCTCGCGGGCGTTCGAGCCCCACAGCAGGACGCAGTCCGTCTCCTCGATCTCGCGGTACGACGTGGTGCCGCCGCCCATCCCGAAGACCGCCGCCAGACCGGCGACGCTCGGCGCGTGTCAAGTGCGGTTGCAGCTGTCGATGTTGTTCGAGCCGATGACGGTGCGGGCGAACTTCTGCGCCGCGTAGTTCATCTCGTTGGTGCCCTTCGAGCAGCTGAAGAGGCCGAACGTCGACGGACCGCGGCGCGCCACCGCGTCGCGGAACCCCGCCGCCGCCTTGTCGAGCGCTTCGTCCCAGGTCGCCTGGCGAAGCGCCCCGCCGCGAACGTCGCGCACCAGGGGATGTGTCAACCGTTGCATGCGAGCCATACGCGGAAGAGTAACACCTCGGGCTCGCGGCGGCATCCGGCGGGCCACCGCGCCGGCGCTCACCCGCCGTCGAGCGTCCAGCGGTCCAGCGGCGTCGACAGCAGCAGGTAGCGGCGCCGCAGCGCCACGACGCGCGGTGCCAGCTCGGCCACCGGGAACTCGCGCGCGCGGCAGCGATCGCGCAAGGTGCGAATCTCGTGGCGGTAGAGGTCGTTGATCGCCTCACGCAGCGTGGCCGGCGTCGTGTCGGCGCGCGGCCGCAGGCCGTGGGCGGCGAGCGCATCGAGAACCTCGGGGCGGTAGGCCGGCATCAGGGCCTGCACAGCAGCAGATAGGCACGCGCCTCGGCGGCCGCGGCCCCCGGCGTGGCGTCGGCGGGGAGCAGGCGTTGCACCTGGCGGTAGGCCTCGCAGGCGCCCCGTTTGTTGGCGCGACGATCGCGGGCACGCGCCAGTCCGCGCCACGCGGCCGGGCTGTCGTGGGCAGCGGTCGCCTTCAGAAACGCTGCCTCAGCCAGTTCGTAGTCGTCAACGCCGTGCCACAGCTCACCCTCCGCGAGGTCAATCGTCAGTGGCCAGGCCGGCGCGGACCCGGCGAGCGTGAGGCGGACCGAGAGCCCCCGAGCCTGCTCGATCCACACCCGCATCTCGTCACGCTCATCCTGGGCGGCGGCGGCCGCCGCGCGCAGGAGCGCCGCCGCATAGGCGGCCTCGGACCAGGGCGGCCCGAGCGACGTCACGGCGGCCACGGCGGCCGCCACCGGTTCGAGCGCGTCGGCCGTGCCGCCGCGGTCGGCGGCGGCCGTCGCGGCCAGCCAGCCGCGGGCGGCCCACGCCGCCAGCGTCAACGTGTCACACCCGGCCGGGGCGTCGTAACCGAGCCGCAGCCGCTCGGCGGCGTCGGCATAGGCGCCGCGCGCCACCTCCGCCGCCGCCTGCTCGAGCGCCGCGGCGGCCACTGGCGAGCACCGGCCGGCGGGCGGTTGCGGCATGGCGGCCGTCATGGTGGCCAGCAGCAGGAAGAGCACGTCCGGGGACATTCGTGTACAACCAATTATCGCGCGCCAACCTGCGGCTGCGGCGATCTGGAGTTATCATTAGCCGGATCGAAGGAGTCGCCAGATGAAGATTGCACGTTCCTCCGCGTCCACCGGACGCGGTCTCGCCGCGATGGTGTCGACGATTGCCGTTGCCTCCCTGGCCCTCGCCGGCGCCCAGCAAGCTCCCGCCAAGCCGGACGCGCCCGCCGGCGCCCAGCAAGCTCCGGCCAAGCCCGACGCGCCCGCCGGCGATCCGGCGGCCACCGCCAAGCCGGAGCCGCGTGCCACGGGGGTGCTGCCGCCGCCGACGCGCGCCATCGTTCCCGTGGCTGCCAGCTCCGTCGCCGCCAAGCCCGATCAGTGGGCGGGCGAGTACGTGGCCATGACCGGCATCGTCGAAGCCGGCATCGGCCCGATGGCGTTCACCGTCGACCAGGACAAGACCAAGGCCGCGCCCGAGGTGCTGGTGCTGGCGCAGCGGTTGAGCGATCCGGTGGCCCCGAACACCTACGTCACGGTGATTGGCCTGCTCATGAAGTACGACCCGGCGGATGTCGCGGCCAAGTCGAAGGCGCATGCCCACGACCTCGGCGCCGATGCCGCGAAGTACGCCGGCAAGCCGGTCGTGCTCGCCACCTCGGTCGTGAACGACAAGATGCTGGACCTGGCCCGCTTCATTCCCCCGCCCATGACCCCTGACGAAGAGGCTCTGCAGAAGGCCATGCGCGGCGTGCCGTCGGCGTCGGGCGAGATGCGCAAGGGCGCCGACTCCTCCAACCTCGAGATGGCGACCAAGAACGTGGCCACGCTGACCGCGGCCTTCACCGAGACGGAAGCCTTCATGAAGAAGCGCGGCAAGATGGACGCCATGAAGTGGGCCGCCGATGCCCGGGCCAACGTGCTGGCCGTCGACAAGGCTGCCAAGTCCGGTTCGTGGGACGCGGCCAAGACCGCCGCCGCCGCGGTCGGTTCGGCCTGCGCCACCTGCCACACCCCGTACCGCGAGCGCCTCGAAGACGGCTCGTTCCGTTTCAAGGCCGGCGGCTAGACCGCCGCGCCGCCATCGCAACGCCAAAGGGGCGCGAAGCCAACGCTTCGCGCCCCTTTCGTGTCTACGAATCGTGCCGCCCGCAGGCCGGTGCCCGGGGCCGGCGATGTCAGCACCGCCGACCCCGAATCCCGGCTCAGTAGCGGTAGTGCGCCGGCTTGTAGGGCCCGTCGGGCGACACGCCGATGTAGTCAGCCTGATCCTTGGTGAGCCGCGTCAGCTTCACGCCCAGCTTGTCGAGGTGCAGCCGCGCCACCATCTCGTCGAGCTTCTTCGGCAGGATGTAGACGCGCTTGGCGTCGTAGACCGTGCCCGACAGCGTGTCCTTGCCGGTGGCGCTGAAGTGCAGGTCGAGTTGCGCCACCACCTGGTTGGTGAACGACGAGCTCATCACGAAGCTCGGGTGGCCGGTGGCGCAGCCGAGGTTGAGCAGGCGCCCTTCCGCCAGCACGAGCACCGAGTGCTCCGGACGGTCGGCCGTCGCCGCGAACACCCACTCGTCGTACTGGGGCTTGATCTGCACGCGGGTGGCGCCCGACCTGGGCAGGCCGGCCATGTCGATCTCGTTGTCGAAGTGGCCGATGTTGCCGATGATGGCCTTGTCCTTCATCTTCATCATGTGGTCGACGGTGAGGATGTTCTTGTTGCCCGTGGCGGTGATGAAGATGTCGGCGGTCTCGATCACGTCCTCGAGCGTCGTCACCTGGAAGCCTTCCATCGCCGCCTGCAGCGCGCAGATCGGATCGATCTCGGTGATGATGACGCGGGCGCCCTGGCCCTTGAGCGCCTGCGCGCAGCCCTTGCCGACGTCGCCGTAGCCGAACACCACGGCCACCTTGGCCGACAGCATCACGTCGCTGGCGCGGTTCAGGCCGTCGATGAGCGAGTGGCGGCAGCCGTAGAGGTTGTCGAACTTGCTCTTGGTCGCCGAGTCGTTGACGTTGATGGCCGGGAAGAGCAGCGTGTTGGCCGCCGTCATCTCGTAGAGACGGTGCACACCGGTCGTCGTCTCTTCGCTCACGCCCTTGATGCCGTCGGCCACCTTGGTCCACACGCCGGGACGCGCCTTCAGCTCACGGGCGAGCGTCTCGAGAATGACGCCCCACTCCTCGGAGTCGCTCTCGGGGTTGAAGGCCGGGATCTTCCCCGTCGCCTCGTACTCCTTGGCCTTGTGCACGAACAGCGTGGCGTCCCCGCCGTCGTCGACGATGAGCGACGGTCCCGTGCCATCCGGCCACACCAGCGCCTCCACCGTGCACCACCAGTACTCGGCGAGCGTCTCGCCCTTCCACGCGAACACGGGCGTGCCCTTGGGGGCCTCCACCGTGCCGCCGGTCTCCGGACGCCCCACCACCACCGCCGCGGCGGCGTGGTCCTGCGTCGAGAAGATGTTGCAGCTCACCCAGCGCACGTCGGCGCCGAGTTCGGTCAGCGTCTCGATGAGCACGGCCGTCTGCACTGTCATGTGCAGCGAGCCCATGATCCTCGCGCCGGCCAGCGGCTTGCCCGCGCCGTACTGCTTGCGCAGCGCCATCAGGCCGGGCATCTCGTGCTCGGCGAGACGGATCTCCTGCCGGCCGAAGTCGGCCAGCGACAGGTCCTTCACCTTGTAGGGCTCGCGGCCCGCCTTGCGGGCGGCGTCGAATGCGTGAGCGGTCGTTGCGGTAGCCATGTCTGTCTCCTTGCGTCCAGTGTCCGGGTCGGTCGTCTATCGCATGGCAACGGCGCGGAAGAGCGCGGGGCCCTTCGCCGTTGCCTCGGTTGGCAGGGCATCGAAGCGCACGTCGGCAAAGCCGGCGCCGTCGCACCATCGGCGGATCTGCGGCTCGGAGAAGCCGAGCCACACGTGTCCCATCTGCTGCTGGTAGTCGCTGCGATCGTGGGGCAGCATGTCCACGATGAGCACGCGGCCGCCCGGCGCGACGACGCGCGCGGCTTCCGCGATGGCGCGCCCGGGGTCGGGCACGTGATGCAGCACGAGCGCCAGCACGGCGATGTCGAGTTGCTGGTCGTCCACCGGCAGCGCTTCGAGCGCGCCGCGCCGCACCTCCACGTTGGCCATCGCGGCCAGGCGGGTACGGGCGGCGGCCAGCATCTCGGCGGACGCATCGACGGCGATGACGCGGGCGACATAGGGGGCGACCAGCGCGCTGAACTGGCCGGTGCCACAGCCGAGATCGCCGACCCGGAGACGCCGGTCGAGCATCGCGAGCACCGCCTCGGCCTGGAACTGCTGGCCGAACAGCTCGGCGCGCAGCCAATCCCATTGCCCGGACGCCGACGAGAAGAACTGCGCCGACTTCGAGCGGCGCTCGGCCAGCACGGCATCGGCGCGGCGGGCGTCCTGTTCGGCGGCCGCCGTCTCACCGGCCTGCTCGCGAATCAGCGGCCACAGCCGCGCGGCCGGCTGGTCGAGGGCCGTGGCCAGGCCGTAGTAGCGCGAGGTGCCATCGCGACGCGAGACCACCCAGCCGTCGTCGGCCAGGGTCTTGAGGTGGCGGCTCACGGTCGACTGCGGCAACTGGAGCACCGCGCACAACTCGGAGACGGTCAGCTCGAACCGCTCGAGCAGCACGAGCAGCCGGCAGCGCACGGGATCGGCAAGGGCCGTCATGTGCTCCACCAGCCGCGGCAGGCTGCCGCGGGCGTCGCTCGGCTGTTCGGTGTCTTTATTCATCCGTAAATCCGGATTCAAGGATATACGTCACGGCGCCGCTCGTCAAGGCCTGCGCTTGCAACCATTCGCCGGTGGCGGCCGTCTATGTTCCACACGCGTATATACTCTGCACACCGATGACCTCCGATCGACTTCGCCCCGACCGTTTCCTGCCGCTGCCCCCGGCATGGCTCGACATCCTGCTGGCGCTGTGCGGCGAGGACCTCCACGGCTACGCCGTGATGCAGGCGGTGGCCCGTGACTCCGAGACCACGATGCACCCCGGCACCCTCTACCGCGCCCTCGCCCGCCTGCTCGAGTCGGAACTGATCGTCGAACTCGACGAGCGCCCGACCGCCGGCGACGACGAGCGCCGGCGCTACTACCGCGTGACGCCGCTCGGACGCGAGGTGGCTCGCGCCGAGGCCACCCGTCTGGAGCGCGTGCTGGCTCGTGCCCGCGCGGCCAGGATCTTCGCCTGACACCGATGCCGCCTGCCATCCCGCGCCTCGTGTCCGTCGCCCTTCGCGCGTATCCGCGGCGCTTCCGGAGCCGCTTCGGGGCCGACCTCGGCCTGGCCCTGGCCGAGCGATGGCACGTGGCCGGCGCCGCGGCCGCGCCGCAGCGCTGGCGGGTGCGCGGGCATCTCGTCGGCACGGCCGTCGCCTCGGGTCTGGCCGAACGCTTCGCGGCCCTCCGGCGCCAGTCCTGGCGCACCCATCGTCCACACCTCTACGAACCAGCCGGGAGACATGCCTCCATGTGGGACAGCCTGCGCTTCGATCTCGCGGCGGCCGTGCGGGGCCTCAGCTCCGCGCGCGCCTTCACCGCCCTCACCGTGCTCGCGCTGGCCCTCGGGCTCGGCGCCAACAGCGCCGTCTTCGCCGTGGTCAACGGGGTGCTGCTGAAGCCGCTGCCCTACGCCGCGCCGGACCGCCTGGCCATGCTGTGGAGCGAGAACCCGCGCGGGCCCGCCGACACCAACCCGCTGTCACCGGCCAATTTCGACGACCTGCGTCGCATGAGCCAGTCGTTCGAGACGCTGGACTACGCGCTGTCGTTCCTCGTGCGCGTGTCGATCGAGGGACGCGAGGACGAGGGCGTGCTGGACGTGCTGCGGGTCGGGCCGACGATGCTGGATCTGCTCGGCATGCAGCCGCAGCTCGGGCGCAGCATCGGACCCGGCGATCGCGACGTGGCCGTCATCAGCGACCGCGCCTGGCAGACGCGCTTCGGCGGCGATCCCGCCATCGTCGGCCGGCGGATCGTCGTGAGTGGCAACGAAGCGCTCACGATCGTCGGCGTGGCCCCGCCAGGATTCGAGTTCCCGCTCCGCGACATGCTGTGGCAGCCGACCGGCACGCGGCCGCAGGTGGCGGAGATGTGGGTGCCGATGTTCTTCGAGGGACCGCGCTTCGTCAGCGAGGGCGGCGGCTACGTGCGCTCGTTCCATGCTCTCCTGGCGGTCGGCCGCCTGCGCGCCGGCGTGACGCCGACGGCCGCCGAGGCCGAGATGCGCACCCACGCGCGCACGCTCGGCGAGCGCTACCCCGAGACCAATGCCGGCTGGGGCGCGCGCGTCGTCGGCCTGCACGAGCAGGCCACCGGAGCGGTGCGGATGGGCATGGTGGTGCTGCAGGCCGGTGCCCTGCTGCTGCTGCTGATGGCGGCGGTCAACGTGACCAATCTGGTGCTGGCGCGATCGATCGCGCGACAGCGCGAGCTGGCCGTGCGGGCGGCGCTCGGGGCCAGTCCGCTGCAGCTCGTGCGCCAGGCCCTCATCGAGAGCCTGCTGCTCTCCACCCTGGCCCTGCTGCTCTCGACCGCGGCGGGTTACTGGATGGTGCGGGCGCTGCTCGCCCTGGCGCCGAGCACCGTGCCGCGTCTGGCCGACGTGACGGCAGGCGGCACGACGCTCCTGGCCTCAGCGGCGCTGGCGCTCCTCATCGGCGTGGCGCTGGCCATCGTGCCGGCCTGGGTGGCGGCGCGGGCCGACGTGCGCGGCGTGCTGCAGGACGGCTCGCGCGGGGCGGCCGGCGCATCGCGCTCCGGCCGACGCCTGCGGACGTCGCTGGTCGTGGCCGAAGTCGCCCTGGCGGTCGTCATCACCGTGCAGGCCGGATTGCTCTTCCGCAGCTTCGCCTCGCTGCTCGACACCGATCCGGGGTTCAAAGCCGACCATCTCCTGACGCTGCAGATGTCGACACCCGCCCACCTCACGGGCGAAGAGGCGCGGCGCGCCTTCTACGAGCAGTGGTTCGCGCGCGTCGCGGCCCTGCCCGGCGTCGAGGCCGTGGGCGGCACGACCCGCATTCCGCTTGGCAGTTCCAACGTCACGACGTCGGTGCGTGCCGAAGGCAACAACGCCGCGCCGGCCGCGCTGCCCGAGGTGGAGTTCCGCCGCGGGTCCTCCGACTACTTCCGCGCCATGGGCATGCGGATCGTCCGCGGCCGCGGGTTCCTCGCCTCCGACCGCCCCACCGATCCGCCGCTGGTCGTCATCAACGAGTCGATGGCGCGCCTCGTCTTCGGCACGGGCAACCCGATCGGCCGCCGCATGCAGACCGGTCCCAGCCCGGACGCGACCTGGTTGACGGTCGTTGGCGTGGTCGGCGACGTGCGCCACACCTCGCTCGAGGAGGCGCCGCCGCCGGAGCTGTACCTGAACATGCTGCACAGCACGCCGAACGCGCCGTTCATCGCCGTGCGCACCTCGGCCGAGCCGACCGCGGTCGTCGCCTCGCTGCGCGAGGTGGCACGCGCCCTCGATCCGCGGCTCGTGCTCTTCGATGTGCGGACGATGGACGACCTGCGCGGCGCCTCGCTCGCCGAACGGCGCTTCATCCTGGCGCTCGTCGCGGGCTTCGGCCTGCTGGCGGTCGTACTCGCCGTGGTCGGCGTCTACGGCGTGTTGGCGCTGGTCGTGGCCGAGCGGACGCCGGAACTCGGCCTGCGCATGGCGCTCGGCGCCGCACCCTCTTCGGTCGTGCGCCTGGTGGTCGGCGAGGCCTTGCGCCTGACGTGCATCGGCGTCGCCATCGGCCTGGCCGTCGCGGTCGGCGCGGCCACGGCCACGAGCAGCGTGCTCGTCGGCGTCACGGCCTACGACCCGCTGACCTACGCCGTCGTGCCCGCGCTGCTCGTCTTCGGGGCCACGGTGGCCGCCCTGGCGCCAGCCCGGCGGGCGGTCCGCGTCGCCCCGGCCACGACGCTGCACGCCTGAGCGCGGGCGCTCAGCCGAGCGCCGTTTCGAGCTCGGTCACCAGCCGGTCGAAGCGCGAGACGAGCGCGCGGATGGCGGTGGGCTCGGCCAGGTCCACGCCGGCCCGCTTCAGCAGCGCCATCGGATGGTCGCTGCCGCCGGCGCGCAGCAGATCGAGATAGCGGCGCACGCCGTCGTCGCGACGCCCGGCATCGGTGCTGCCAACGGTCTCCATGAGCGCCGCTGTCGATGCCATGCAGGTGGCGTACTGGTAGACGTAGTACGGCGCCTGGAAAAAGTGCGGGATGCGGGCCCACGTCCACGCCGTGCGCACGTCGCGCGTGATGGCGTCGCCCCAGTAGGCCTCGACGGTACGGGCGTAGAGCTGGCCGAGGGCGTCGGCCGTGATCGGCTCCTCGCGTTCCACCGCGCGGTGGGCCTCGAGCTCGTAGTCGGCGAACACGACCTGGTTGTAGAAGGTGCCGACGATGCCGTCGATGGCGTGCTGCAGCAGCATCGTCCGTTCGGCCACCGTCGTCGCGCGCTCCAGCATGAACTCGAGCAGCAGTTCCTCGTTGAGGGTCGACGGCACCTCGGCCACGAAGATCGTGTAGCCGGCATAGACGAACGGCTGGCTGTCGTGCGCCAGCAAGGTGTGCATCGAGTGGCCCATCTCGTGGGCCAGGGTGAACACGGCGTCCAGCGTGTCGTTGTAGTTGAGCAGCATGTACGGGTGTGCCCCGTAGACCGGCGCCGAGTAGGCGCCGCTGCGCTTGCCCTTGTTCTCGTAGACGTCGATCCAGCGCTGTTCGAAGGCGTCGCGGACGCGGGCCTGGTAGTCGGTCCCGAGCCGCGCCGTGGACGCGATGATCCACTCCTTGACGTCCTCGTAGCGGTACTGCACGTCGTGCTCGACGAGCGGGACGTAGGTGTCGGCCGGAGTGTAGGTGTCGAGGCCGAGCACCCGCTGGCGCAGGCGGTGATAGCGCTGGAACGGCTCGACGCCGGCCCGGGCTTCGGCGATGAGCGTGGTCACGACGTCGGTCGGAATGGCGTTGCCGAAGAGCGCCGCCTCGAGCGTGCTCTTGTAGCCGCGCGCCCGCGCCTGGAACCAGTCGCGGTGCAGCACACTGTTGTAGATCGAGGCAAACGTGTTGCGATTGCCGCCGAAGACATCGTAGTGCGCGTCGTAGACGGCCCGGCGATCGGCGGCCACCCGGCTGGTCGCCAGGATGCGCCGGTAGTTGCCGTAGGTGCACTCGACGCTGGTGCCGTCGCTGAGCGTGACGGCCGGGAACCTGGCATCGGCCGTCGACAGCGCCTCGTAGACGTCCTTCGGCGCGCCGGCCAGGCGCGACGACAGCGAGAGCAGCCGCTCGCCCGGCTGGTCGAGCACGTGGGCCTGCTTGCGGAACAGGTCGTCGACGGCGAAGCGGTAGACGGCGAGCGCCGAATCCTCGGCCATCCACGCGTGGATCGAGTCGAGGGGGACGCGCAGCAGTTCGGGATTGAACCAGGAGGTGGCCTGTTCGAGACGGGCAAACAGGAGCTGCACCCGCTGGCGGCGGGCGGCCGACGCGTTGTCCCGCTGGTCCTGATCGTGGGTCAGCGACGGGTAGTACCAGACGCGGTAGCTGAGCTGGCCGATGACGTCGTGCGCTTCGAGCGCGGTCCGCAGGGGCCCACCGCCGCTGTCGAGCGTGCCGGAGAAGGCCTCGAACTCGCCAATCCGTCGCTCGAGGTCGATGACCGCTTCGTCCCAGGCCTCCCACGACGGGAAGATCGCGGACAGGTCCCAGGTGTGAGCCGGATCGATCGCGGACCGATCGGGGGTGACGAGCGCAGTCGCAACAGCCATCGCGCTAATGTTACCCGCGCCTCACGGTCACTCGCCAGCCACCCGCGTGGGCGGCTCGACCAGGCGCCGGTCGCGCACCAGGGCCGGCACGGCCGCCAGCACGCCGCCCAGGCCGCCGGCACCCCGCCGCCAGGCATGGAACGCCGTCAGCACGGTGTGCTGGCCGCGGGTGACGGTGCCGCGCTTCCAGGCGCCGGCCGCGAACTTGTTGGCCTCGGCCATGGTCGGGTAGGTGTGAATCGTCCCGAGGATGGTGCCGAGGCCCAGGCCCTGCTTCATGGCCGTCACGAACTCGACCAGCAGGTCGGCGGCATGGGCGCCGGCAATCGTCGCGCCGAGGATGCGGTCGGTCCCGGGCGCGGTCAGCACCTTGACCAGGCCCTCGGCGGCGCCATCGGCGATCGCCCGGTCGAGATCGTCGATGCCGTAGGTGGTGACCGTGAAGGGCACGCCCTTCTCCACGGCCTCCTGTTCGTTCAAGCCGACGCGGGCCACTTCCGGTTCCGTGAAGGTCGCCCACGGCACCACCGAGTAGTCGACGCGGAACTTCCGGAACCGTCCGAAGAGCGCGTTGACCGAGGCGAACCACGCGGCGTGGGCGGCGGTGTGGGTGAACTGGAACGGCCCGGCCACGTCGCCACACGCGAGGATGTTCGGAAACCGGGTCTCCAGGAAGCCGTTGACCTCCACCGTCCGCGACTTCGTGGTCGGGATGCCGAGCGCCTCGAGGCCGTAGCCGGTGGTGGTGGCGGCGCGTCCCACCGCGCACAGGATCTCGTCGAAGGCAATCGCGGTCGTGGCGCCGGCGTGTTCCACGCGCAGCCGCTTCTCGCCGTCCACGACCTCGACGGCCAGGGCCTTGTGGCCGACCCGGACGTCGATGCCGTCATCGGCGAAGGCCTGGGCGACCAGCGCCGAGAACTCGGCGTCCTCCTTGCTGAGCAGCCGTGGCCCCATTTCGACCTGGGTCACCTGCGAGCCCAGGCGCGCGAACGCCTGGGCCAGCTCGCAGCCGATCGGCCCGCCGCCGAGCACGACCAGACGCCTGGGCAGCGTGCGCAGGCGCCACACCGTGTCGGACGTCAGCGGCGCGACCTCGGCCAGGCCAGGCAGCGGCGGCACCACCGGCCGGGCGCCGGCCGCGATGACGATGTGCGTGGTCGTGAGCGTGCGCGTCGTGCCGTCGGCCGCCGCCACGTCCACCGTCCACGGCGAGGTGATGGTGGCGGTCCCCTGCACGCACGTCACGCCCAGGCGGGTGTAGCGCTCGACCGAATCGTGCGGTGCGATGTCGCCGATGACGCGTTGCACGCGCGCCATGACCGCCGCGAAGTCGACCTCGGGTGCGGCCACACGGATGCCGAACTCCGGGGCGCGGCGGATATCGGCGAGCAGCCTGGCCGAGCGGAGCAGCGCCTTCGATGGCACGCACCCCGTGTGCAGGCAGTCGCCGCCCATCTCGTTCTTCTCGACCAGCGCGACCCGGGCCTTGACGGCGGCGGCGATATAGGCGGACACGAGACCGGCCGAGCCGGCGCCGATGACGACCAGATTGTGATCGAAGGTCGCCGGCCGCAGGTGGGCGAACGGCCGGTAGACGGCGCGCCGGCGCGCCGCATCGACGACCCGCCGGGCAACCAGCGGCAGCAGGCCGAGGGCCGTGAACGAGAGCAGGAGCGTCGGCGACAGGATGCCGGACAGCCCCTCGAGCTGCGCCAGCTGGGTGCCGGCGTTGACGTAGACGAGGGTCGCCGGCAGCATCCCCACCTGGCTCACGCCGTAGAACGTGGCCGTGGCGATCGGCGTCAGGCCCATCAGCAGGTTGACGACGAAGAACGGCACGACGGGGACCAGCCGCAGCGTGAAGAGATAGAACGCGCCCTCGCGCTCCACGCCGGCGTTGATCGCCGTCAGACGCTCACCGAAGCGCCGTTGCACGCCGTCCCGCAGCACGAAGCGCGACGACAGGAACGCCAGCGTGGCGCCGATCGAGGAGGCGAACGACACGAGCAGGGTGCCGGTCAGGACACCGAAGAGCGCACCGGCGGCCAGCGTCATGATCGCGGCCCCGGGGAGCGAGGCGGCCGCCACCAGGACGTAGACGGCGAAGAACGTGCCGGCCGTCTGCCACGGATGCGCCTGCCGGTAGGCCTCGACGGCCTCCTGCTGCCCCTTCAGCGCGTCGAGACTGGCAAAGCGATCGAGGTCGAAGGCGAAGAACGCGACGATGAGCGCCACGATGGCGCCGGCGACGAGGAAGCGTGACAGGCGCGGCGGCATCTAGACGGGTTCGATGCCGCGCGGAACCTGTTGTGTCACGCGGCGATCAGTGCGCGGCGCCGAGCGCGGCGGCCAGCGCCTCGAGCCGCGGTGGAATGCGAGCCGCCACGACCTCGAGGGCGAGGCGGGCGGCCAGGGCCGGCGGCAGGTCGACGGCGTGCCCGAGCGTGGGCTCGACCACTTCGGGGAACTTCGCCGGATGCGCCGTGGCGAGCACGATCGTCGGGGCCTCATCGCTGGCGCGGGCCGCCTTCCCGGCGCCGGCCACGCCGACGGCCGTGTGCGGGTCGGCGATGTAGCCGGCCGCCGCCTGCAAGGCGCCAATCGTGGCCCGCACCTCGGCGTCGCTGACGACCACGCCGGAGATGTCCGCGCGCATCCGCTCCAGGTCGTGACCGTAGAGCCAGATCAGGCGTTCGAGGTTGCTCGGGTGGCCGACGTCCATGGCGCTGGCCAGCGTGGGCACGGCATCGGACGGCTCGAAGGCGCCGCTGGCCAGGTAGCGCGGAAACGGGTCGTTGATGGTCGTGGCGGAGACGAAATGCCCGATCGGCACACCGCGTCGCGCCGCCATGACGCCGGCGGTGAGATTGCCGAGGTTGCCGCTCGGCACGACCACGGTGGGCGGCGGCGCGGTGGCCGGCAACTGCAGCACGGCCCAGGCGTAGTAGGCCATCTGCGGCAGCAGGCGGCCGATGTTGATCGAGTTGGCGGAGGTCAGACGATGGACGGCGGAGAGCGACGAGTCGGCGAAGGCAGCCTTCACCAGCCGCTGACAGTCGTCGAACGTGCCCTCGACGGCCAGTGCGGAGACGTTGTCGCCGAGCGTGGTGAACTGCACTTCCTGGACGCGGCTGACGCGGCCGTGCGGATAGAGCACGACCACGCGCGTCCCGGGCAGGCGGTGGAACGCCTGCGCCACCGCCCCGCCGGTATCACCCGAGGTGGCGACCAGCACCGTCAGCGGCCGGGCGGGGTCGTCCGCCGCGATGGCCGCCAGCCATCGCGCCATGGTGCGCGCGCCGACGTCCTTGAAGGCCAGGGTCGGCCCGTGGAAGAGCTCCAGCACGTAGCGGCCATCGCCCAGGGCGACGAGCGGCACCGGGAAATCGAGCGCCGCCGCCATCAGGTCATCCAGCGCGCCGGCCGCGAAGGTGTCCGCCGCCAGCGGCGCTATGAGTGCCGCCGCCACCTCCGCGAACGAGCGGCCGCGCAGCGCCGCGAACTCGGCCGCCGTCATCGCGGGAATCGCCGTCGGCACGTAGAGGCCGCCGTCTGGCGCCAGACCTCGACGCACGGCCTCGGCGAGCGTGACCGGCGTGTCGTGGCCGCCGGCGCGGGTGCTGATGAAGGGCACTAGCGGACTCCCTCGAGATCGACGACGCGCGCGCCGGTCGTGCCGACCGGCGAGACCCACAGATCGGCACCGGGACCGGATTCCCGCCGCGTAGGCGGCGGCCATCGCCTCGCCCACGGCACGGGCGGCCTCGAGCCCCGCCGCCAGCGCGAAGATCGACGGGCCCGAGCCCGACAGGCTGCAGCCGAGCGCGCCGGCCTGATGCGCCGCCTCCTTGACGCGCGCGAACCCCGGCACGAGGGCGGCACGCTTCGGTTCCGCCACGTGGTCGACCAGCGCCCGCGACAGGAGCGCCAGGTCGCCCGTGTACAGCGCCGAGACGAGGGCGCCGAGATTGGCCCACTGACGCACCGCCGTGGCGAGCGGCAGCGAATCGCCGAGCAGGGCGCGCGCCGTGCCGGTGTGAATCTCGAGGTGCGGGTGGAGGACGGCGCACGACAGGCCGTCCGGCACCGGCAGCCGCACGATGTCGGGCGGATCGACGCTGCGCGCCAGCACGAACCCGCCGTAGAGCGACGGCGCCACGTTGTCGGGGTGGACGGCGCCGCAGCCGGCGCGTTCGCCTTCCATCGCCGCCTGGCACACGAGATCGAGCGCGGCCGGACGGCCGAGCAGCTCGTTGACCGCCACGACCGCGGCCACCGCGCTGGCGCCGCTGCTGCCGACGCCGCTGGCGAGCGGCAGGCCCTTGTGCACGTCGAGCCGGATGCCCTGCCGGGTGCCGAGCGCGGCCAGCAGCGCCTGGGCGGCGGCGCCGGCGGTATTCTTGGCAGGATCGCGGGACAACCGGCCTCCGTCGCCAGTGATCTCGCCGATGAGGACGCCGGGCGCGTCGGTCAGGCGCGCCACGACGATGTCGCCCGGCTCGTCGAGCGCGAAGCCGAGCACGTCGAACCCGGCCGCGACGTTCGAGACGGTGGCCGGGGCGAACGCGGCAATCATCGTGCGCCCCCGTCCTCGGACCGGATGGCGATCGGACGTCCGTCCTGGTCGACCGCCACGAGCACCACCTCGGCGTAGGTGACCTTCTCGCGCTCGCCGGCGCCGGCGCCCCAGCGCTCCACCTCGACCGACACGGCGACGGTGACCGAGGTCCGGCCTACCCGCAACGTCTCGGTGTAGAAGCTGACGAGGTCGCCGACCAACACCGGCGCGTGGAACTCCACCTCGCGAAAGGCCTTGGTCACGAAGCGGTGCGGCGCCGTCTTGCGGGCCTCGACGGCCGACGCCAGGTCGATGTGCGAGAGGATGACGCCACCGAAGATCGTCCCCAGGTTGTTGGTGTCTTTGGGCAGCAGCAGCACCTTGATGGCGGGGACGCGTTCGGACATTGCTGTGATGGTAGTAAAAAGATCGTGTCAGACGCGAATCCGCCGTGCACTCCCGGGAATTTCGTTTATTCTGATTGGTCTGACATGAGCACGGCAACCAACGACAAGCAGCGCGCCGCCGGCACGCCGTCCAACGGCAAATGGACCGCCGCCGAGGCGACCGAACACTACGACGTGGCCCGCTGGGGACAGGGCTATTTCTCGGTGAGCGAGGCCGGGCACCTGCAGGTGCACCCGAGCCGCGACGCCGCCCGGAAGATCGATCTGAAGCGGCTGGTCGACCGGCTCGACCTGCGCGGCCTGAGCGCGCCGATTCTGATCCGCTTCCCCGGCATCCTCCAGCACCGTCTCGAGCGAGATCAACTCCGCCTTCCAGCAGGCGATCGCCCAGAACTCCTATCGCGGCAAGTACGTCTGCGTCTACCCGATCAAGGTGAACCAGCAGCGGCAGGTGGTGCAGGAGATCATGCAGTTCGGCCGTCAGCATGGCTTCGGCCTCGAGGCCGGCTCCAAGCCCGAGCTGATGGCCGTGGCGGCGATGGCCAGCAACGACACGCCGATCGTGTGCAACGGCTTCAAGGACGCCGAGTTCATCGAGCTGGCGATGTGGGCCCAGAAGATCGGGCGCAACATCATCCCGATCGTCGAGAAGTACACCGAGCTCGAGCTGATCCTGAAGTACGCCGCCAAGGTCGGCGTGCGGCCGCGCATCGGCATGCGCGTCAAGCTGGCCGCCCGTGGCATGGGCCGCTGGCAGTCGTCGGGCGGCTACCGCTCGAAGTTCGGCCTGACCGTCACCGAGATCCTGCGCGGCCTGGAGCTCCTCAAGTCGCACGGCATGGAGGACTGCTTCAAGCTCCTCCACTTCCATCTCGGCAGCCAGATCACGCACATCCGCATCATCAAGAACGCGCTGAACGAAGCGGCCCGCGTGTACTGCGATCTGGCCAAGGCCGGCGCGGGCGTCGAGTTCATGGACGTCGGCGGCGGGCTCGGCGTGGACTACGACGGCTCGCAGACCAACTTCGAGTCGAGCATGAACTACACGCTGCAGGAGTACGCGAACGACGTCGTGTACCACATCCAGCAGGTGTGCGACGAAGAGCAGGTGACGCACCCGACCATCATCTCGGAGAGCGGCCGCGCCATCACCGCCTACCACTCGGTGCTCATCTTCAACGTGCTCGGCACGAGCGGCTTCGGCGAAGAGCAGGTGCCGACGACCCCGACCGAGGACTTCGAGCAGCCGCTCATCGACCTCATCGAGACCCACAAGAACGTCAACGCCCGCAACGCGCTCGAGAGCTACCACGACGCGCAGCAGGCGCTCGACATGGCGATGAACCTGTTCAGCGGCGGCTACCTGCCGCTCGAGCAGCGCGCGCACGCCGAGAATCTCTACTTCGCGATCTCGGAGAAGATCCGCCGGCTGCTGCCGCAGATGGCCGACGTGCCCGAGGAACTGCAGAACCTCGAGGAGATGCTGTCGGACACCTACTTCTGCAACTTCTCGCTGTTCCAGTCGATTCCCGACAGCTGGGCGATCAAGCAGCTGTTCCCGGTGGTGCCGATCCACCGGCTGCTCGAGAAGCCGACCGATCACGCGGTGATCGGCGACATCACCTGCGACTCCGACGGCAAGCTGGATCAGTTCATCGATCGGCGCGACGTCAAGAAGACGCTGCGCCTGCACCGCTACAACGGCGAGCCCTACTACCTGGGCGTGTTCCTGGTCGGCGCCTACCAGGAGATCCTCGGCGACCTGCACAACCTGCTCGGCGACACCCACGCGGTGCATGTCAGCCTGAACGACGTGGCTGACGAGAGCGAGCGGGCGCGTGTCGATCACGTGATCAAGGGCGACACCGTCAGCGAGGTCCTGCGCTACGTGCAGTTCGATCCCGAAGAGCTGATGGCCAAGCTGCGACGCGACGTGGAAGCGGCCGTGCACGACGGCCAGCTGCAGGATCAGGAAGCCGGCAGCCTCGTGAAGTTCTACGAAGCCGGCCTGCAGGGCTACACCTACCTGGAAGACCCGAGCGCCGAGTAGGCGCGCGTTTCCTGCAGTGACGCAGCCGCGACTGCGACACCACAGTTGTAACGGGGTCTGTCACCGTCACGAGTTGTAACGGGGTCTGTCACCGTCACCGGCAGCAAATCAGTTGGTGACGGTGACAGACCCCGTTACAACTCGTCGCATGCCGGAAAGGCCCGTACGTAGTTCGAGCGGCAAGTCTCCCGCGGGAGACCGGCCGCTCGGGTGATGGCTGGGGCGCGCGCTACGCGCGGGACACGGGACGGCGACGGCCGTCGAGCACGCGGCGGACCGCCTTGTCGAAGCGCTCCTGCAGCGGCTTGCGCACGTCCGGTGAGACCGGGCCCAGCCGCAGCCAGGCCGACTGCGCGCTGCGCAGTTCCTGATCGGCCGCCCGCTGACGCGCTTCCTCGGCCTGCCGCGCCGCGCCGGCGCCCATGGTGTTGGCGGCCAGCGCCTCGCGCCACTGCCTGGCGAGCAACTCGGCCGGCGACAGCGCCGCCGTGGCCTTGGCGGCCCCGCCGTCATTCGGCGCCAGCGCCTCGACCTTCGCGGCCAGCTTCTCCATGCGCTTGGCGGTCACGGTGGGATCGAGTTCGCCACCGGTGAACGCATCCGGCCACCGCGTCACCAGGGACAGCAGCGCGCCGTTCACGCGCTCGGCCAGCGGCGTCAGCACGTGGCGCGGCAGCTCCGGGCCCTGCAGCCAGCGCGCCCGCGCCGCCTGCACCTTGTTGTAGAGATCGTCGGGCATCTCCGCGCCCTCGTCGGGCACGAGCGCCTCGATCTCGGCCACCGCCGTGTCGCGGTCGACGAACTTGGTCTGGATGGCTTCCTGATCGCGGTTCTTGAAGCGCTCGAAGAACAGGTCGCAGGCGGCGCGGAAGCGCTCCCACACCTGATCCGACTTGCTCTTCTTGACCGGACCGATCGTCTTCCACTCGACCTGCAGCGCCTTGAGCCGCGCCGACGCCTGTTCCCAGTTGGTCGACTGCGCCAGCTGTTCGGCCTCGGTGATGAGCGCTTCCTTCTTCGAGAGGTTGTCGCCCCAGTCGCTCTTGCGCTGCTTCATGTCGGCCTGGCGGCGGGTGAAGAACCCGTCACAGGCCTTGCGGAAGCGCTCCCAGATGGCTTTCTCGCGGCCGCGCGTGACCGGGCCGATGGCCTTCCACTCGGCCTGCAGGGCCTTCATGGCGTCGGCCGTCCGCACCCAGTCGGTCGAGTCGGACAACGCTTCGGCGCGCGCGCACAGCTCTTCCTTCTTCTTCAGCGCCTCCTGGCGTTCGACCGCCTGCTCGGCGAAGAAGTCCTTGCACTTCTCGTAGACCTGGCCCTGCGCCGCCTTGAAGCGGGTCCACAGCGCCTCGCCCTGCGAGCGCGGCGCCGCCGCCACCGGCTTCCACTTCTCCTGCAGCTGCCGCATCTCTTCGGCGGCCTTGGCCGGTTCGGTGTCGGCCAGCGGGATCAGGGCTTCCATCTTCCCGCACAGCTCTTCCTGCACCTGGACGTTGGCCCAGCGCTTCCACTCCTCGGCGTTGCGCAGCTCGTCGAGCCGCGGCTGCACGGCCGCGCGCACGGCCGACAGACGCACCGTGAGGTCTTCGCGGTCCTGCGGCGTCGGCAGCGGGCCCATCGTGCCGACGACCAGCTTGACGTCCTTGACGATGGTGTCGGCGTCTTTGAGGGACAGCGACTCGGCGGCCGCGCGCGCCTCGAGCGCCTGCACGGCGGCCTGCAGCCGCTGCAGGTTGTCCTGCTGCTGCTTCTGCTTGCCCTCGCGGACGGTGGCCTCGCCGGCCTCGAACGCCGTGGCCGCCGCCTGGAAGCGCTCGGCGAGCGCCGGATCGATCTCGCCCGTGCGCTGCACGGCCTGCCACTTGCGGCGCAGTGCCTGCCACTGTCCGCGCACGACGGCGTAGTCCTGGCCGACCAGCGTCTCCACCTCGTCGACGATCGACGGCGCCTGCGCACGCAGCTCGCGCGCTTGCTCCGCCGTTTCGTGCCGGCGTTCGGCCGCCTTGACGGCGTCGTCGAAACGGCGCTGCAGATCTGCCGCCCACGCGGCGGGCATCGGCGCCAGGGCGTCCCAGGCGGCGCGGGCCTCCGCCAGCGCGGCCGGGATGTCGTCGCCCGACAGGCCTTCGACCTGCTCGCACAGGCGCACGCGCTCGGCCTGCTCCTCGCGCTGGGCCGCGGCGGCCCGGGCGGCCGTGGCACGGCTGGCTTCGTCGGCAGCGAGCGCGCTGCGGACGGCGTCCGACAGGGTCTCGAACTCGGCGACGATCGAGGGATCGATGTCGGCGTCGGCGTTCAGTTCCACCCACGCCACGCGGGTGGCGGCATAGCCGTTCCCGCACCGCTGCCAGGTCGGCGGTGGCGCCGAGCTCGGCCATCTGGCGGCTCAGCTCGCGGGCGCTCTGCTGCTCGGCTTCGCGGTACTGCGGCGCGGCCGGGGCGGCGGTCTCGACGGGCGGCGCGGTCAGGGCCGCCGCCAGGGCCTTGGCCCGCTTGGCCACGGCGCGCGACTTGGCGCGCTGGGCAATCGTGCCGAGCTGGTCGGCCGAGAGGCCCGACAGCCGGTCGAAGGCAGCCACGGCGGTCTCGGCGTGTTCCCCGTTGACGGCCACGGCTTCGAGCTCGCCGGCATCCGACAGACGTTCGAGTGCCAGCAGCCGCGTGCTGGCATCCCCGGCGTTGCGGGCGACGCCCCCGAGCAGCTTGGCGTCGGTCAGTTCGGCCACGGCGGCCTGACGCGCCGGTTCAGGCGCCGTCGAACGGGCCAGCGTCGCCAGATCCCTGGACCGCCCGAGGGCGGCCAGCGCGCGCACGGCGGCGGCCGCGCCACCGGGCTCGCCCGCCAGCGCCACGATCCGCTGCACGGCGGCATCACGCACGCCGGTGTCGCTGTCGTTCCGAACGACGGCGGCGAGGACCTCGGCATCCGCCAGCCGGCCCAGGGCCGCCCGTCGAACGCGCGTGTCGGAGTCTTCGGTAGCTACCTGAACGAGCGCGTCGGTGTCCGCGGCGTCCAGGGCCTGAACGGCCTCGAGACGAACCATCGGGTCGCCGTGCTTCCATCGGGCCTGCGGGCGGAGCTTATCGAGAATACCCATGCGTAATTGTGTCCGGCCGGGCGCAGTTGCAGTGGCGGGCGCGGAGCTCCCTAGTGCTACTTCAGGGCCGCCGCGAGCGCGCCTATCCAAACGCGCCCCGACCACGGCCGGCGCCGGCCGACGGGATCCGACCGGCGAGGGACCGGGCTAGGGACCGCGCGGCATCTGCCATATCATCGTCAGTGGATGCATCGATATGATTGACGCCTCCGCGTTGTTCCGCGTGCTCGGCGACCCGGCCCGGCTGCGCCTGCTGCGCGCCCTGTCGGTCGACCGCTTCAACGTCACCGAGCTGACCGGCATTCTGGGGCTGGCACAGTCCGGCGTGTCCCGGCACCTCGGCCTGCTGAAGGACGCCGGCCTGGTCAGCGAGGAACGCGACGGCATCTACGTCTACTACCGGCTGGCCCGCGCCAGCGGCGACGACTCCCCGCTCTGGCAGCTGCTCGAGGGCGAGTTCACCCGCGCGTCGGCCATCCCCGACGTGCGCGCCGACGATGCCCGCATCCAGGAAGTGCGGCGGCTTCGCCGCGAGAACTTCGACCAGCACGCCGGCGCCGACACCCGCGACGGCCGGCAGCTCGTGCCCGGCCGCAGCTGGGCGGCGTGGTCGCGGGCGCTCGGGATGCTCCTGCCGCCGCTCGACGTTGTCGACATCGGCTGCGGCGAGGGCTACCTGACGCTCGAAGCCGCGCGCTGGGCGCGCAAGGTGGTCGGCATCGACCGCTCGCCGGCCGTGCTGACGCGGGCGCGGCAGCTGGCCGAGCGTCGCCGCGTGCCGAACATCACCTGGAAGCGCGGCGAGATCGAGCGCCTGCCGGCCGCCGACGCCTCGTTCGACGTGGCGCTGCTGTCGCAGACGCTGCATCACGCGGCCGATCCCGGACGCGCCCTGCACGAGGCGGCCCGCGTGCTGCGCCCGGGCGGACGCGTCGTGATCCTCGACCTGCGCACGCACGAGGAAGCGTGGGTGCGCCACAAGCTCGGCGACCGCTGGCAGGGGTTCGACGACCAGACGCTGTCGGCGTGGCTCACCGCCGCCGGCCTGGTGGCGCCGGTGGTGCAGGTCGGCGCCCGCGGCGCCGGCGATCCCTTCATCGTGCTGGTGGCCAGCGCCAGCAAGCCCGCTGCTCTTTCCCTTCCGGCGCCGCGCGCCGGGCGCCGCGGCCATCCCGCCCGCGGCACCGTTCAGGACCCTCGATGACCACACACGTGCTGACCGATCTCATCACCCGCCGCATCCTCGTGCTCGACGGCGCGATGGGCACCATGATTCAGCGGCGGACGCTGACGCCGGCGGACTTCCGCGGCTCGCGTTTCACCGACCATCCGCAGGATCTCACCGGCAACAACGACCTGCTGGTGCTGACGCGGCCGGACGTCATCGCCGACATCCACGGCGAGTACCTGGCGGCCGGCGCCGACATCATCGAGACCAACACCTTCTCGAGCACCGCCATCGCCCAGGCCGACTACGGCCTCGAAGCACTGGCCTACGAGCTGAATCTCGAGGCGGCACGGCTGGCGCGGCGCGTCGCCGCCGAGTGGACGGCGCGGACACCGGACCGCCCGCGCTTCGTGGCCGGCTCGCTCGGCCCGACCAACAAGGCGCTGTCGCTCTCGCCGAAGGTCGACGACCCCGCCTTCCGCTCCGCCAGCTTCGACGAGGTGCGGCTCGCCTATCGCGAGCAGGTCCGCGGCCTGCTCGACGGCGGCTCCGACGTGCTGCTCGTCGAGACCATCTTCGACACGCTGAACGCCAAGGCCGCGCTGGTCGCGGTCGAGGAGGAGTTCGAGGCCCGCGGCAGCCGCGTGCCGGTGATGATCTCGGTCACCATCACCGACCGCAGCGGGCGCACGCTGTCCGGCCAGACGATCGATGCCTTCTACACCTCGATCGAGCACGTCGCGCCGTTCAGCGTCGGCATCAACTGCGCCCTCGGCGCCAGCGAGATGCGCCCCTACATGGCGGAGCTGTCGCGCATCGCCACCTGCTTCGTCAGCTGCTATCCGAACGCCGGCCTGCCCAATGCCTTCGGCGAGTACGACGAGCAGGCCGACGAGACCGGCGCCCTGCTCGGCGAGTTCGCCGCCGCCGGCTTCCTCAACATCGTCGGCGGCTGCTGCGGCACCACGCCGGCGCACATCGGGGCGATCGCCCGGGCCGTCGCCAGCCTGCCGCCGCGCGTGCCGCCATCGCCCGAAGACACGCACCACGCCACCTACTCGCGCTACAGCGGGCTCGAGACGCTGATCGTGCGCGAGGACAGCAATTTCCAGATGATCGGCGAGCGCACCAACGTCACCGGCTCGAAGCGGTTCGCGCGGCTCATCCAGTCGAACGACTGGACGGCCGCCACCGACGTCGCGGTCGACCAGGTGCGCGGCGGCGCCAACATCCTCGACGTCAACATGGACGAGGGCATGCTCGACTCCGAAGCGAGCATGACGCGGTTCCTCAACTACATCGCCACCGAGCCCGAGATCGCCCGGCTGCCGATCATGATCGACAGCTCGAAGTGGACGGTTCTCGAGGCCGGGCTCAAGTGCGTGCAGGGCAAGGGCATCGTCAATTCGATCAGCCTCAAGGAAGGCGAGGCCGACTTCCTGCACAAGGCCCGCACCGTGCGCCGCTACGGCGCCGCGATGGTCGTCATGGCCTTCGACGAGGAGGGACAGGCCGACACCGTCGCCCGCAAGGTGGCGATCTGTCACCGCGCCTACCGGCTGCTCACCGAGCAGGTCGGCGTGGATCCGACCGACATCATCTTCGACCCGAACATCCTGGCCATCGCCACCGGCATCGAAGAGCACAACGACTACGCGGTGAACTTCATCGAGGCGACCCGCCAGATCAAGGCCACCTGTCCCGGGGTCAAGGTGAGCGGCGGCGTCAGCAACCTGTCGTTCTCGTTCCGCGGCAACGACGTCGTGCGCGAGGCCATCCACTCGGCCTTCCTGTTCCACGCCATCAAGGCCGGCCTCGACATGGGCATCGTCAACGCCGGCCAGCTGGTCGTCTACGAGGACATCCCGAAGACGCTGCTCACGCACGTCGAGGACATCATCTTCAACCGCCGGCCCGACGCCACCGAGCGCCTGGTGGCCTACGCCGAACAGGTGCGCGGCGCCGGGTCGAAGCGCGAAGTGGACCTGTCGTGGCGCCAGGCGTCGGTCGGCGCCAGGCTCACCCACGCTCTCGTGCACGGCGTCGTCGACTTCATCGAGCAGGACACCGAGGAGGCGCGCCTGGAGCTCGGCAAGCCGCTGGCCGTCATCGAAGGGCCGCTCATGGACGGCATGAAGGTGGTCGGCGACCTGTTCGGTGCCGGCAAGATGTTCCTGCCGCAGGTGGTCAAGAGCGCGCGCGCGATGAAGCGCGCTGTCGCCTACCTCGAGCCCTTCATGGACGCCGAGAAGCAGTCGGGCGGCGGCCGCGCCGCCGGCAAGGTCCTGCTGGCCACCGTCAAGGGCGACGTCCACGACATCGGCAAGAACATCGTCGGCGTCGTGCTCGGCTGCAACGGCTACGAGGTCATCGACCTCGGCGTGATGGTGCACTGCGACGTCATCCTCAAGACCGCGGCCGAGCGGAAGGTCGACGTCGTCGGCCTGAGCGGCCTCATCACGCCGTCGCTCGACGAGATGGTCTACGTCGCCAAGGAGATGCAGGCGCGCGGGCCGCGGGTGCCGCTGCTCATCGGCGGCGCCACGACCAGCCGCCAGCACACCGCCGTCAAGGTGGCCCCCGCCTACGACGGGTCGGTGGTCTACGTGCTGGACGCGTCGCGCGTCGTCGACGTGATGAACAGCCTGCTCGGCAGCGAAGGCCGGGCCGCGTTCGACGCCGCCAACCGGCGCGAGCAGGAAGACCTGCGCGTCAAGCACGCGCAGCGGCTGGAGCGGCCGACGCTGGCCTACACGCGCGCCGTGGCCAACCGCCTGACGATCGATCTCACGACGCCGCCACCGGTGCCGGCCTTCCTCGGCGCCCGCCAGGTCGAGGTGCCGCTCGAGACGCTCGTGCCGTACATCGACTGGACGTTCTTCTTCTCGGCCTGGGAACTCAAGGGGCGCTTCCCCGCCATCCTCGACGATCCGGCGCAGGGGGCGGCGGCCCGTGAGCTCTTCGGCCACGCGCAGGCGCTGCTGGCCGGCGTCGTGAAGGACAAGTCGCTGACGGCGCGCGGCGTCTACGGCTTCTGGCCGGCAGCCAGCGACGGCGACGACATCGTGGTCTACGAGGCGGGGACCGGGGACCGGGGCCAGGGGCCCGGGGCACATGACACGGGCAGCCGCGAGGAGCTGACGCGCTTCCCGATGCTGCGGCAGCAGGAAGTCATCGCCGACGACAAGCCGAACCGCTCGCTGGCCGACTTCGTCGCGCCCCTCAGTAGCGGCGTCGCCGACTACATCGGCGCCTTCGCGGTGACCGCCGGCATCGGCGCCGAGGCACTGGCCGGGCGTTACGAGGCGGCGCACGACGACTACAGCGCCATCATCGCCAAGGCGTTGGCCGACCGCCTGGCCGAGGCCCTGGCTGAATATCTCCACGCCGTGGCCCGGCGCGACTGGGGCTACGGCGCCGAGGAGAGCTTCTCGCCGGCCGCTCTGGCGGACGAAGAATACCGCGGTATCCGCCCCGCCTTCGGCTACCCCGCCTGTCCGGATCACACCGAGAAGCGGCGCCTGTTCGACCTGCTCGGCGCCGAGGACATCGGCATGGCGCTCACGGAATCCTTCGCCATGACACCGGCGGCCAGCGTGAGCGGGATCTATCTGTCGCATCCCCAGGCGAAGTACTTCGTCATCCAGCGCGTGGCCGCCGACCAGATGGCCGACTACGCCCGGCGCAAGGGGATGCCCCTGCGCGAGGCCGAACGCTGGCTGCGGCCGGTGCTGAACTACGAACCGGCCGGGCTGTAGCGCGCTACGAGTGCACCGGGGTGCCCGGCGGCAGCACCTTCGGCTCCACCGTCAGGAAGTACGGCACGGTCAGCAGCGCCAGCGCGGCGGCCGCCGCGAAGGCGGTCCGGTAGCCCTGGTGCTGCACGATCCAGCCGATCGCCATCGAGCCGGTGCCGATCCCGGTATCGAAGGCGGCGATGATGCTGCCGAAGGCGGCCCCGCGCCGCTCCGGCGCGACATGACGCATCACGTGCCCGAGGAACAGCGGATAGGCCGAGCCGAACCCGGTGCCGAAGACGAGCGCCGACACCACGAACATGGCGCGGCTGCCGCCGACCGCCAGCAGCGCGAATCCGACGACCACCAGCGCCAGGCACGGCACGAACACCTTCTTGTGGCCGACGCGATCGCCGAGCCGCGCCACATAGGGCCGCGTCACCAGAATCGCGATCGAGAAGACCGTGAAGTAGAGCGAAGCGGGATAGACGCCCGAGGCCTCGCTGTACATCGCCACGAAGCTCGTGATGCCGCCGTAGCCGAATGAGTAGAGGAACATCGTGGCCGAGAGCGCGAGGACCTTCCACTCGACGAGCGACGACCACGCCCAGGCGGCGCGATCGGCCCGCCGTGGCGCGTCCTTCGGCAGCATGGTCCATGCGATGACGAGCATCAGCAGGCTGAGCGCGGCCGCCTCCAGACAGAGCACGCGCCAGCCGCCGTAGGCGTAGACCCAGAGGCCGATGGCCGGCGCCATCGAGACGGCGAAGATGGTCGACATGCCCCAGTAGCTCAGGCCCTCGGCGCGGCGCTCCGGCGGCACGATGTCGGTGACGTAGGAGGCGGCGGCCACCAGCAGGCCCGACCAGAAGAGCCCGTGCAGGATGACCAGCGCCAGCATCATCTCGAAGCGCGGCAGCACGGCGTAGAGGAGTGAGAAGCAGGCGATGGCCGCACTCGACACGACGAGCACGCGGCGCTTGCCGACGCGGTCGACGATGCCGCCGGTAATGGGGCCGGAGGCCGCCGACGAGTAGGTGAGGAAGCCGAGGAACAGGCCCGCGGCCATGGCACTGCCGCCGAGATCGCGGATCCGGAAGGGGGCCGTCGGAAACAGCTGGAAGGCCGACAGGAAGACCACGAAGTTGAAGCCGCACATCACGAAGAAGCGCGGCGTGAAGAGACGGGCCGGCGCGGCGACGACGCTCACGACGGGTCCGGCCACGACGACACCTCGAGCACGATCTTGCCGATGTGCCGGCTGCTCTCCATCAGGCGGTGCGCCTCGGCCGCCGCCGCCAGCGCGAAGGTGGCGTAGATGACGGGTGCCACGGTGCGCGACGCGAGCAGCGGCCACACCTCGCGCTCGAGCGCCTTGCCGATGGCCGCCTTGGCGGCCACGCTCTGCGGCCGGAGCGTCGAGCCGGTGATCGTCAGCCGGCGGCGCATCACCGACATCAGATCGAGGGTGGCGGTCGAGGACTTGAGGAATGCGATCTGCACGAGCCGGCCGTCCGTGGCCAGCAGGTCGAGGTTCCGCGCCACGTAATCGCCACCGACCATGTCGAGGATGACGTCGACGCCGCGTCCGCCACTGGCCGCCCTGAAGTCGGCCACCCAGTCGCCCTCGCGGTAGTTGGTGGCGACCTCGGCGCCGAGCGCCCGGCACGCGGCGCACTTCTCGTCCGAGCCCGCGGTGGCAAAGACCGTGGCCCCGAAGGCGCGGCCCAGCTGAATGGCCGTGGTGCCGATGCCGCTCGACCCGCCATGCACGAGCAGCGTCTCACCGCGCGTGAGCCGCCCACGGTCGAACACGTTGGTCCACACGGTGAAGAACGTCTCGGGCAGCGCCGCCGCCTCGATCATCGAATAGCCGGCGGGCACCGGCAGGCACTGCTCGGCCGGGGCGAGACAGAACTCGGCGTAGCCGCCACCGGCGACCAGGGCGCACACGCCGTCGCCGACCTGCCAGCGGGGCGCCGTGCCAGCGGCCGCGGGGCCGACCTCGGCGATCGTGCCGGCCACCTCGAGCCCGGGCAGGTCCGAGGCGTCCGCCGGCGGCGCGTAGCGGCCGAGCCGCTGGAGGACGTCGGGCCGGTTCACCCCCGCCGCCGCCACGGCAATCAGGACCTCGCCGGTTCCCGGGACAGGACGGGGCCGCTCCACGAGGCGCAGCACTTCGGGCGGGCCGGCGCCTCCGATCTCCACCGCGCGCATGACGCTCCCCACGAATCAGTCCGTGAGATTCGACGGCAGACGTGGCGAGGACAGCAGGCCGGAGAAGACCTCCCAGCGTTTCGCGCGATCGTCCCCGGCACGCTTCTCGACGTAGGCGCGGACCAGGTCC
Source organism: uncultured Acidobacteriota bacterium (assembly GCA_963807405.1). Taxonomy (GTDB): domain Bacteria; phylum Acidobacteriota; class Vicinamibacteria; order Vicinamibacterales; family UBA2999; genus CADEFD01. Next base: position 1,455,097 of record CAWEBU010000006.1, read on the forward strand.
TCGCCGAGGTTGTAGTTGATGACGTAGCTGCGATAGGTGTCGAAGAACTTCACCCGCTGGGCCGCCTGCGCCGGCGTGTTCATGGCGTAGCGCACGAGCCAGTCGGCCGCCCGCGCCGCGTCCATCCGGCCGTCGAGGTAGCCGCGCGCGGCCTCGTTGCCGGCGTAGGTCAGCGGCTTGGCCAACGCGACGACGTCGTAGTACTCGTCGACGCGATCGGCCGGCAGGCCGGCCAGCGGGAACAGCGTCTCGCGCTCGAAGGCCCGCCGCTCGGCGTCGCTGAAGGCCACCTCGATGCCGTAGTTCGCCGTGCCCTCAGCGATGAGCGACTGCGGCGAGAAGAGCGGGTAGACGGAGAACTCGACCCAGCCGCGGTCCTGCACCAGGTGCTTCTCGAGCAGGACGTTGTAGACGTGATGCCCGGGGTAGCCCTCGTGACAGGCCAGGTCGATCGCCCGATCGATGTAGACGGGCAGGTCGGTATTCACTTCAATCAGGCTCTTGAAGCCGCCCTGGTACCAGTTGTAGGCGCTCCACGGCTTGTCCTTCACGTAGGCCACGGTGAACGTCTCGCCGGGCGGCAACTGGACGTGTGCCAGCGTGCGCCGCCGGCATTCGGCAATCGCCGCCGTGAAGACGGCGTCGAGCTTGCCGGGAGGAATCACGAAGTCCTGCTTGAACCGGGCGTAGCGGGCCGGGAGATCGCCCTCGCCGCCGACCTGTGCATCGATCGCGGCGATGGCCGCCGCGAACGAGGCCTCGGTGTTCTTCGGCGCCACCGCGTCGTAGAGTTCCCGGGACTCCTCGTCGAAGGGATAGCGCTTGCCCTGCAGCATCGTCACGCGCGCCCGCAGCGCGTTCAGTTGCCGCGCCAGGTAGGCCCGGCGCAGCCCGTGCAGTTCGGCATCCGGCGCCGTCGGCGCGATCTCGGGCAGACGCCGCAGGTCGACTTCGAGCACCGCCGCGCGCTTGTTGATATCGAAGAGCGTCCAGCCCGCCTGCTCGGCCTCGTGACGCAGGGCCGGTGGCCCGTAGTAGGCATCGACGAAGTTCTTGTCGTGGACGCCGAGCGCCAGCACGAGCCGTACGTAGGTGTCGGCCGCGGCGGCCTCGGAGTTCGCCATCTGGACTGTGGCCGGCATGCAGCCTCCCAGGCTGGCCGATGCCCCGAGCACGAACAGCAGCAGTCGCGGCACGGACATCGGGGCCTCAGTCGCGCGCATATCGCGCACGGATCGTGGGAATCAGGTAGTCGTCGAACGCGCTTGCGAAATCGTAGGCCGGGGCGAAGCCCCAGTCGCGGCGGGCCGCCGAGTCATCGACGTCGGCCGGCCACGAATCGAGGATGCCCTGCCGTTTCACGTCCGTCTGCCAGGTGATGTCGGCCTGCGGGAAGGCCGCGAGCACGCGTTCGTGGATCTCGTCGGCGGCCGGGCTGAAGGCCCCGAGGTTGTAGGCCGTGCGCGTCAGAGACTCGCGCGGCGCAGCCGCCAGTTTCAGCAGGGCCGCCACGCCGTCCGGCATCGCCATGAATGGAATGCGCGTATCCGGGCGGACGAAGCAGGCGTAGGGCTCGTTGCGGGCGGCGGCGTGAATCATCTCGGGGGCGTAGTCACTGGTGCCGCCCGAGGGCATCGTCAGAGCGCTGATCAGGCCCGGGAAACGCACCGACCGGAAGTCGACGCGTCCGGCCTGGGGCTCGGCCGAGAGCTGCTTGTAGAAGTGGGCGTAGTAGCGGCCGAGCTGCTCACAGTAGAGCTTGTTGCAGCCGTACATCGTGGTCGGAGTGGCGAAGGCATCCTCTAGCACCCGGCCGGCGCGGGCCTTGGTTTCGAGGTCGGGCATGCCGTAGGCGGCAATCGACGACGGGTAGACGAAGACCACCGGCCGGCCGTGAGACTCGGCCTCGCGCTGCGAGAACTCGAGCAGGTGCAGGGTGCCTTCGACGTTGACCTGGTGGGCCGTCGTCGGCGTGAACTCCGACCGGGTCGAGAGCAGCGCCGCCAGATGGAAGACGGTATCGACCTCGAACTCGGCCAGAATCCGCTCGAGGAGCGGTGTATCGAGAATCGAGCCCGTGAACTCCCGCTGGACCATCCGCGCCAGCGCGGGTTCGAGCGGGTTGAGATCGAGCGTGACGACGGCCTGACGACCAGACTCGGTGATCTTGGCGATGAGACCGTGACCGATCTCTCCGCCGGCGCCCGTAATGAGCACCACTGGCTTGCGCATCGTGCCTCCCACTGTCTCTCCATTCTATGTGGAGCGACGACGCGACCCTCGCTCGGGACGCCGACACGACCGGGCGACGACGATTGCGGGCCGGGTGCGGCGACGCCTCCAGTGAGGGTGCATCGACATCGCGTCCCGGTTCACGAATCCAAATTTCTGGACCATGACCCCGCCGACACGAGGCGCCTGGGCTGGCCACCGCGGTAGTCGTCGAGCACGACCGCCACCCACGGCGACGATCGCGCTTGTATCGCGGCAGTGACATGCCTAGAATACGCGCCACCCCTCCCCTGGGGCCTGTATTCCACCGGCGGATCGCCGGTATTCACGGGCCGGTGGGCAGGGCAACCCGCGCGGAGTCGGCGGGTCCCGGCAGCTGGATGGGGCCGGGCGTACGGATACGGCAACAGTCGCACAGCTAGATGGAGGAGTACGGCATGCTTCGCGTCACCGCACTTGGCCTCAGCGTTCTCCTGGCCGCGTCAACGGCATACGCGCAGGTCTCTGCAACTACTGGCTCGATCAACGGCAAGGTGACGGACAACACGGGCGGCGTACTGCCGGGTGTGACCGTAACGGCGTCGAGTCCGAGCATGCAGGGGATCCGCACGGATGTCACGAACGTGTCTGGCGAGTATCGCTTTCCAGCAGTCCCCCCAGGCACCTACAAGCTCGTCTACGAACTGGCCGGCTTCGGCAACGTCAATCGTGAAGGCGTCAACGTCGGCCTCGGCTTCACCGCCACCGTCAACATCGAACTCGGCGTGGCGACGCTTCAGGAAACCGTCACGGTGAGCGGCGAATCGCCGGTGGTCGACATCTCCTCGACCACCACCGCCTCGAACTTCGGTCAGGAGCGACTGGCCGCCCTGCCGAATGCCCGCGACTTCTGGGCCGTGCTCGCCGCCTCGCCCGCCATCGTCGTCACGCGCATCGACGTCGGCGGCAGCGCCGCCGGCACCCAGACCGGCTATGCGGTCTACGACACCAAGGAAGACCAGCACCGCCCGATGGTCGAAGGCATCGTCAACACGGAAGGCACCGGCGCCGCCGGGTTCTACTACGACTACGGCGCCATCGACGAAGTGGCCGTGCAGACCAAGGGCCACACCGCCGAGATGCCGTGGCCGGGCGTGTGGTCGAACTTCGTGTCCAAGTCGGGTGGCAACCAGTTCCGCGGCAAGTTCCACGCCGACTACCAGAACAAGTCGATTCAGCGGGAGAACATCCCGAGTTCGTTCGACTTCCTGTGCCCGAGCATCGCCGGCGTGCGCAACTGCGGCAGGCTGACGCCGTCGGACCTCAACCGGATGGAACGCTACTACGACCTCAACGCGGACGTTGGCGGCTACGTGCCCGGCCTCAAGGACTCGCTGTGGTGGTACGGATCGGTGCGTGAACAGGACATCCTGACGCAGGTACCGAACTTCCCGGTCAAGCCCTTCGAGACGCGCCTGCGCAACCTGACCGGCAAGCTGACCTACGCGCTGTCGCAGAACAACAAGCTGACCGCCTACGCCCAGGGCGGGCAGAAGCTGCAGCCGAACCGCATGGACCGCTTCCTGGTCGCCGCCACGGTGGCTCGCCACGAGAGCGAAGAGTCGACCTGGGAGCAGCGTTACTGGGGCCACACCTACAAGGCCGGCTACGAGTCGGTCCTGAGCGGCAGCTCGTTCCTCGAGTTCCGCGCCGGGCAGTTCAAGTACGAGTGGCCGAATTTCCGCGCCACCGAGGCGCCGGCCTTCGAGGACATCGGCAACCAGATCGTGCGCGGCGGCAACCGCGACGGCTGGTTCAACATCCCGTCGCGCAACCAGATCGCCGGCTCGCTGACCTACTACAAGGACGGGTGGGCCGGCTCCCACAACTTCAAGGTCGGCGGCGAGTGGTTCCGCGAGACCTTCACCTACCAGCGCGGTCAGGGCGTCAACGGCGTGTTCCCCAACGACGTGCTGCACGTGCTGAACAACGGCGCGCCGGCCGAGGTGCTGCTGTTCGAGACGCCGTCGACGTCCGAGCAGGGCCTGCGCACCACCGGCTTCTACGTGCAGGACACGTGGCGGATGTCGCCGCGCTTCACCGTCAACGTCGGCCTGCGCTTCGACCGCTACCGCAGCTTCCTGCCCGAGCAGGAGGGCCCGAGCGGCGGCCGGTTCTCCGCGGCGACCTCGACGCCCTATGCCGCGGTCAACGACGTCAAGACGTTCAATCACCCGGTACCGCGCGTCGGCATCATCTACGACGTCACCGGTGAAGGCCGCACTGTCGTCAAGGCCAACTACGCGCAGTACTACTGGAATCCGGGCACCGACATCTCCAACGTCATGAACCCGAACAGCCAGGACTACTACAAGCGCTACAACTGGACTGACGGTGCCAACCTGCCGGCCGGCACGGCCGGCCGCGGCAACGGGCTGTTCGACGTCGGCGAGACGATCGGGCTGCCGACCACCACGCTCGGCGGCATCGGCACCACGCAGCTCGATCCGAACCTCAAGAACACGAAGACCGAAGAGGTCTCGGCCTGGATCGAGCACGAGCTGATCCCTGGCGTCGGCCTGCAGGGCGGCTACGTCTACCGCTCGATCGACAACTTCCGTGTCCGCGTCAACATGAACCGGCCGGTCAGCGCCTACAACGTGCCGGTCACGCTGCGTGATCCGGGTCCGGACGGCATCTTCAACAACGCCGACGACGGTCCGAACTTCCAGGCCTTCAACCTGAACCCGGCCAACCTGGCGTTGCCGAACGTCAACCAGCTCACCAACCTCGACGGCGAGGGCTCCTACCAGACCGTCGAGCTGGGCATCAACAAGCGCCAGACCGGCCGCTGGTCGATCGCCGCCTCGATGTCGAAGCGCTGGAACCGCGACCACTCCACGACCTACTTCGGGCAGAACCTGCGCTCGGTTGTGACGCCGTCGACGGCCAACGACTTCATCAACACGGACGACGGTCAGTTCGTGTTCAGCATGTGGACGGCCAAGATCAACGGCAGCTACGAGTTCCCCTGGCAGGTCCGGGTCACCCCGGCGCTGCGCTTCCAGTCGGGACAGCCCTTCGGCCGCACGGTCCTGGCCTCCAACGCCTACGGCGTGGGCGGCACGGGCGGCATCAACTACGGCACCCAGCGCATCCTGCGTGAAGAGATCGGGACGCGGAAGCAGGACGACATCATCATCTTCGACCTGCGCGCCGAGAAGTACTTCACCGTCGCGAACAACCGCCGCATCGGCGTGTTCTTCGACGTCTACAACCTGGCCAACAGCGACGCTCAGCAGAACATCACCTGGAACAGCGGTTCGGCCTTCGAGCTCCCGAGCTCGATCGTCCCGCCGACCATCGCCCGCTTCGGCATGAAGTTCGACTGGTAGGGGCGCTGACGACCGACTAGCGGCCAGGGACTAGCGGCTAGCGACTCGGCCCAACAGCAACCGATGAGAGCCCGGTGGGAGATCCCGCCGGGCTCTTCGTTTTTCTGCGCCGAGCAGGCGAGGCGGCCCCGGATCCGCCTCGGTCGCCGCCCTTCCGCTACCCGCTAGCCGGCCGCTAAAATGGTTCCCAATGACGGACGAGGAACGAGCCGAGGTCGAGCGGATGATCGGCGCCCACGAACAGACGCTGGCTGTCTGCCGGGCGTGCGCGGAGACGACGCGCGATCTGGCGTGGGAAGTGAAGCGTGGTGCGGCCCCGCCGGTGGACGCGCTGGCCGACACCATCAGCGAAGCCGAGCGTGTCCTGCAGGATCTGGCGCAGGTCGAGATCGCAATCGCCCGGATGAAGGCGGCGCTCTGGTAGGCGGCTACCCGGCGTCCGGCAGCACCGGCGCGCCGGCCGGCGCCGGCACCTGGCGTGCGTTGAGGGTGAAGGCGACCAGCGTGTAGTAGCCCACCACGCCGATGAGGTCCACGACCGCGGGCTCGCCGAGCGCGGCCATGGCCGCCTCGTAGCCGGCGTCCGACACCCGGCCGGTGGTCACCAGTTCGCGCGCGAAGGCCGCGACGACGGCGTCGTCCCCAACCAGCAGCGTCGCCGCGGCGTTCCGCCCGATGGCCTCGATGATCGAGGGCTCGAGCCCGGCCCGGGCCGCTTCGTCCGCGTGAACGGCCCATTCGTATTCGCACGACCAGTGCCGGGCAACGACGAGAATCGCCAGCTCCGACCAGCGCGCCGGCAACGTCGTCTCGTAGCGCACGAACTCACCGAGGCACGCGGCCCGCCGCGCCAGCTCCGGGCTGGGCAGCCACGCCACGACGTTGGCCGGCACCGTCCCCCGCCGTCCGCGCCGCACCTCATCCACGACCGCACGCTGGGCGTCGGTGAGCGCCGGCAGGTCGAGGGGAGCAAAGCGGGCCACGGGCCATACCTCCGTCGGCGCTACGTGCGCATGTAATCCGGCCGCCACTGGCGGATCGCCTGCTTGATGGCCGCCGGCGTCATCTGCTCGCGGACGGCGCGCTGCAGCAGATCGCCCAGTTCATCGTCCGAGGCGAACCGCAGGGCCACCAGCTGCTTGGGCGACAGCTCCGCCAGCAGCTCGTCCTGGCCGGCCGCCAGGACCCGCGCGCAGCGCACCTGCATCTCGAGTTGGATGATGCGGTCCTGCAGCCTGACCACGTACCAGCGGCTGACGCCGATGATCGGCAGCAGCGCCAGGCCGAGCAGCAGCACGCCGAGCTCGTGGAGGTCCCAGCCGAACCACATCGAACCGCTGATGAACACCAGGGCCACCAGCCACAGGACGGTGGCGATGTAAGTCGGCACTGGATGGTGCGCGTGATTGGCGGCCGATTGGCTCGTCACTTCAGTTTCCCCTCGAGTTCGTCGTAGATCCGGCGGATGGCGATGATGTCCTGCTGATCGGCGAGCATCCAGGTGGCGTACTCGCCCCAGTTGGCCTGCTTCTCGGCCTCCTCCGGCGACAGGTTCAGGCGGTGCAGCCGCTTCACTTCCGCGATCACCGACTGCAGGGCCTTCTGGAACGCCACCAGCTCCTCGCGCGACGCGGCCGGCTCCTCGATGAAGCCATGACCCGGCACGTAGCGGTCGATGTCCATGGCCAGCGCCCGATCGAGCGCCTTCACCCACTCGCTCGGATAGGCCGACCGCATGGCCGGGAACACCCGGTTGAGATACGCCTCGCTCATGAACAGCAGACGCTGCCGGGGCAGGTAGGCGTGGAGATCGCCGCCCGTGTGGGCGCGCCCCAGGAACAGGATCTGGACCTCGATGCCGCCGACGTCGATGGTCTGACGTTCGTCGGTCATGGCCACAGGCGGAACGATCACCGGCGGCCGCGGTGGCGGAGGGGTGGCGCCCTTGGTCAGCGCTTCGGCCGCGGCCTTCAGGTTCTGCCCCATCGCCGTGGCGGCGTCACGCTCCATCTGGGCCCGCGAGGTCGGGTGGACGATGTAGGTCACGCCCGGCGGCAGGGCGGAGTTACCGGCCGTGTGATCGCCATGATCGGAGCCGACCACGTACCAGCGCACCGGCTTGGGCGTCAGCGTCTTGATACGGTCGAGCAGGGTCTGGGTCGCCGCGACACTGCCCTGCCCGTCCACGACCAGGACGCCATCGGCGCCGACGACGATCAGGCTGACCGTCGTGAAGCCCGGCGTCCGGATCTCCTCGTAGCCGTAGACGTTCTCGGCGAGGGTGACGACGCGGGGAAAGTCCGAGAGCGCGAAGCCGCGCTTGTCGGGAAAGGCCGTGCGCGGCTGGGCCGCCGCCGCTCCGGCCAGGGTCAGGAGCGCCAACGCGGCGACGGTGGAACGGAAAAGACGCATGGCGGGGATCTTACTAGGGGCTAGCGGCCAGCGGCTAGCGGCTTGGCTCGCGGCTCGCGGCTAGGGGCCAGCGGCCAGGGGTTCGGGCAAGGCGCTACCGGCCATCGAACAGGTCGCCAATACCCCCGAGGATCGAGCCTTCCTCCTTGCGACGCCCGGTCTGCGGCGCTGCCTTGTAGATGCGATCGGCGAGACGGCTGAGCGGCAGCGACTGCAGCCACACCTTGCCTGGCCCCTTCAGGGTCGCGAAGAACAGGCCTTCGCCGCCGAAGAGCGCGGTCTTGATCTTGCCCACGAACTGGATGTCGTAGCTGACGCTCGGCTGCAACGCCACCAGGCAACCGGTGTCGACCCGCAGCGACTCGCCGGGGTTCAGGTCGACCGCGTGCACCGAGCCGCCGGCGTGCACGAAGCACAGGCCGTCGCCCTCGAGCTTCTGCATGATGAAGCCCTCACCGCCGAAGAGGCCGGCGCCGATCCGGCGCTGGAAGGCGATGCCGATCGAGACGCCGCGGGCGGCGCACAGGAACGAGTCCTTCTGACAGATGAGATGGCCGCCGATGGCGGCCAGGTCCATCGGCAGGATCTTGCCGGCGTAGGGCGCGGCGAAGGCCACCCGCTGCTTGCCGGTGCCCGTGTTGGTGAAGACCGTCATGAACAGGCTTTCCCCGGTCAGGACGCGCTTGCCCGCCCCGAGCAGCGCGTCGAGCACGCCCGGGCTCTGCTGGCGGCTGCCGTCGCCGAAGATGGTCTCGAGGTGGATGCCGTCGGTCATGTACATCATCGACCCGGCCTCGGCCACCGCCGCTTCACCCGGATCGAGCTCGACCTCCACGAACTGCATCTCGTTGCCGTGGATCTTGAAGTCGATGTCGTGCGCGCGGCGGCCCGGCGCCAGCGGCGGCGCGGCGTCGCCCGCGACCGCCGCACCGTCCACGAACGAGGCGAAGACCGGCACGTCCTTCACGGCATGCCAGGTGGCCATCCCCGACGTGAAGACCAGCGTCGTCTTGTCGATGCTGCCGTTGCGGAGGTTGGCGAGGATCTCGTCCTGGCTGACCGGTCCGACCTGGTGGCCGCCGATGGCCATGTACCACTGCTGCACGCCGTGCATCGCGTCTCCCTTCCCTGCGCGGCTGGAACCGGCGGCGCGCGCCGCGCCGCGCACTCGCCCTGTGGAACTGTGTCTCCGGACTCCGGCCCGGTCTCTAGGCCGGCGCCGGCGACGTCGTGTCGATGGCCTGCGCCGTGTGCTGCTCGATGGCCGCCGCCGTGGCGGCATCGAGCCCGAGCGCGTGCGCCAGCTGCGCCAGGTAGATGCGCTCGGCGCCCGACACGCCCTCATCGGCGCGGACGATGGTGAAGGCCAGCACGTAGAGATCGCGCCGTTCGGTCTCGCTGCCGACGCCGGCCACGATCTCAGCCAGCGGGCGACGTGCGCGGAGCTCCTCGTCGGCGGGAAGCTCGACGCCAGCGCGGCGCGCCTGTTCGGCCAGGGCCTGATGCTCGGCGGCGCTCAGCGTGCCGTCTGCGTTGGCGGCCGAGGCGGCGAGCCTCACGATGCGGGCCACTTCAGCGGGCACGATGAGCGGCGGTGGGGTCGCCCCGTGCGCGACCGGCAGCGGCGGGACCTGGGCGCCGCTCGGCGAGGTGCCGCCGGCCACGGTGGCCGGCGTCGCTCGCAGGTTGTCGTAGAGGCCCCAGGCCACGCCCACGGCCGCCATGACGGCGCTGGCGCTCAGGAAACCGCCCTGGCCGCCGAGGAACGCTCCGGCGCGACCCGCGCGTTTGCGCCCGGACCTGCCCAGCGCACCGCGCACGAACATCTCGAGGAGTTGATCGCCGTCCAGGTCCCGTGCTCCTTCCCGCTCAGAGAATACTGTGGACCCGGCCGAAAGGTTCCGGCGGATCAGACCTGCGTCGTGGGCGCCTTCGGCATCACGACCGCCGGCGGCTCGGGGGTCCAGTCCTCGCCGGGATTGATGAAGCGGTTGGTCTCGAGCTTGTACTGCTTGTCGTAGAGTTGACGGTAGCGCCCATGCTTCGCCAGCAGCTCGTCGTGGGTGCCGCGCTCGACGATCTCGCCGCCCTCGAGCACCAGGATCTGGTCGGCGCTGCGGATGGTCGACAGGCGGTGCGCGATGACGAAGGTGGTGCGTCCTTGCCGCAGCCGCTTGAGCGCGTCCTGGATCATCTCCTCGCTCTCGCTGTCGAGCGACGAGGTCGCCTCGTCGAGGATCAGGATGCGCGGCTCCTTGAGCAGCGCGCGCGCAATCGAGACGCGCTGGCGCTGGCCGCCGGAGAGCTTGACCCCGCGCTCGCCGACCACCGTGTCATAGCCATCGGCGAAGCGCAGGATGAACTCCTCGCAGTGCGCCAGCCGGCACGCTTCCTCGACCTCGGCGCGCGAGGCCTGGGGCCGGGCGTAGGCGATGTTGTCGGCAATCGAGCCGTCGAACAGGAAGTTCTCCTGCAGCACCGAGGCCACCTGGTTGCGGTAGTCGCGCAATTTGACCGTCGTCAGGTCGCGGTCATCGACGAGCACGCGGCCCGACAGCGGCCGGTTGAACGCCATGACCAGGCTGATGAGGGTGCTCTTCCCCGAGCCACTCGACCCGACCAGCGCCGTCGTCGAGCCGGCCGGGGCCGTGAACGTGACATCCGTCAGCACCGGCCGCCCGGCGTCGTACTCGAAGGACACCCGGTCGAACTCGACATCGCCGCGGATGGGGCCGATCGGCGTGTTGCTGGCGTCGATGTCGTCCTCGGTCTTCATGTCGAGGATCTCGCGGATGCGGTCCAGGCCGGCGAACGCCTCGGTGATCTGGGTCCCGATCGAGGCAATCGAGACGAGCGGCGCCGCCACCAGGCCGATGAAGAAGATGTACATCACGAAGTCGCCGAGCGTCATGCGGCCGGCGAGGATGTCGTTCCCGCCGAGCCACACCATCAGCACCCCGACGACGCCGATGATGACGGTACTGCCGGCGGTCGTGGCCGAGACCCCCGTCATCGACTGCGCGATGTTGCGGAACAGGCGATGAGCGCCGTGCGTGAAGACGATCTCCTCACGCTTCTCGGAGGTGTAGCTCTTGACGACGCGGATGCCGCCGAGGGACTCGGTGAGCCGGCCCGTCACCTGGGCGTTGATCTTGCCGCGTTCCCGGAACAGCGGGCGCAGCGTCTTGAAGGCGTAGGCCATGCCGCCGCCGAACAGGCCGAGCACGATCACGGTCACGATGGTGAGGCGCCAGTTGAGGTAGAGCAGCACGCCGAGGCCGATGACCGCGGTGACCAGCCCGCCGACCAGCTGCACGAGGCCGCTGCCGACCAGGTTTCGCAGCCCTTCGGCGTCGTTCATGATGCGGGCCACGAGCACGCCGGTCTGCGTCGAGTCGAAGTAGCGCACGGGCAGGCGCATCACGTGCGCCTGCACCCGCCGGCGCATGTCGGTGATGGCCCGCTGGGCGGCGACGCCGAGCAGCTGCGACAAGCCGAACGACGCGACGGCCTGGACCAGCGTGGCAGCGCCGGCAATCAGCGCGATCGGCAGCAGCAGGTCGTGGCGGTTCTGGCCGATCACGTCGTCGATGACGTACTTGGCGGACGACGGCAGCACCAGCCCCGCCAGACGGCTGACGAGCATCAGGGCCAGGCCGGTGGCGAGGCGGCTGCGGTGCTGGTGGATGAGCAGGCGCGCCTCGCGCCAGGCAGCACCGGCGGAGACCTTCTTCTTCGTATCAGCAGGGGCGCCGGACGAGGCCGGGGGCGCGCCGACCCGTTCGGCCTTTCGCGCGCTCGGAGTGGGAGGTCGCAGGACGGCCATCCTGCAAGTATGGCCCAACTGCCGCCTGTGTCCCGCTAGCGCCGGGCGGCTGCCCGATCGCTCACCGACCCGATCGGCCAGGGGCTAGTTGAGGGCGTTCGGTGTAGCCAGCGTGAAGGGCGCGATGGCGGCATCGAACGTGTCGCCGGCCGGGGTCGACATCGTGTAGCTGCCCTGCATGGTGCCGACGGCGGTCGTCAGCGGACAGTAGCTCGTGTACTCGAAGGCCGCGCCCGGGGCCAGCAGCGGGGTCTCGCCGACGACGCCGGGACCGCGCACCTCCTGCACGTCGCCGTTGGCATCGGTGATGACCCAGTGGCGGCTCTGGAGTTGCGCCGGTTCGCTGCCCTCGTTCGAGATCCTGACGTGGTAGGCGAAGAAGAAATGCTGTTCGCGCGGCGCGCTGCGTTCGGGGACGAACACACTGCGCACCTGCACACGGATGCCTCTGGTAACGGTATCGCTCACGGGTGTTCGTATCGTACTACGGGACGGGCTGCGGTCTAGTCGAGATGGCCGCGTTCGGCGTCCCCCATGCTGACCTTGCCGTCCGGGAAGTACTCGTGCCAGCGCCGGTCGACCAGTGCCGCGGTGGCCGCATCGCACGTCACCTCGGCCGGGTACCACGGCTTCATGCGGGCATCGATCGCCACCGGCGGCGTGAACACCACGTGGTTGCGCTCGAGCGTGACCGTGGCCGCATGGATGTCGGCGGCCGGCTCGAATCGCGTGAAGGTCGTCCACAGGAAGTTGACGGCGCTTCTCGTGGCCCGTTCGGGCTCGTCCGAGACGACGATGAGGGGCCAGCCGGCGAAGGCCGGGTGGGCGGCCAGCCGGGCCGGCGCCTCCCGGTCCTCGGCAAACGGACGCGCGCCGACGACGAGACACCCGGCGCAGAACAGGCGCACGTCGGTGACATCGGACGGCGGCGGCACGGCGGGCCGGAACTCGCGTGGCAGCTCGCGCACGGGGTCGCCGAGGCCCATCCAGACGCCCTTGGAGCCCTTGTTCACGGCCGGGCCGGCGTAGTCGAGCGTGTCCATCGAGAGATGGCCGAACACGTAGAGGTCGGTGCGCGGATCGGTGCGGGCGAGGACGTGCTCGAGCGTGGCGCGGAAGTCCTTGGTATCGACGTACTGGTCGGTGACGAGCAGGAACTTCTGGAGCGACAGCTGCCCTTCCCCGAGGATGCGGAAGGCGCTGGCCATGGCCTCGCGCGGATAGCGCTGCTTGACCACCGCCGCCGCCAGCGAGTGGTAGCCGGTTTCGCCGTACGACCACAGCTGCTCGACGGCCGGCATGACCAGGGGAAAAAGCGGCGACAGCAGCTCCTGCAGCAGGTCGCCGATGAAGAAGTCCTCCTGGCGCGGCTTCCCCACCACCGTGGCCGGGTAGATGGCATCGCGGCGGTGCGCCACGGTGTGGACGCGGAACACCGGGTAGTCGTGGCGCAGCGAGTAATAGCCGTAATGATCGCCGAACGGGCCTTCGGGCTGGCGCTCGTGCGGCCTGACCTCGCCCATCAGCGCGAACTCGCAGTTGGCGACCAGCGGATGCGGATGGCCGAACGAGCCGGGCACGCGGGCCAGCCGCTCGCCGGCAATCAGCGACGCCAGCATCAGCTCGGGCACGTTCTCGGGCAGCGGCGCGATCGCCGACAGGATGAGGGCCGGCGGTCCGCCGAGGAACACCGTGGCCGGGAGCGGCGTGTGCGCGGCTTCCGCCAGCGCATAGTGGAAGCCGCCGCCCTTGCCGATCTGCCAGTGCATGCCGGTCGAGGTGGCATCGTGGACGTGGAGCCGGTACATCGCCAGGTTGTGGCCGTGGCCACCGGGATGCTCGGTGTAGACGAGCGGCAGCGTCACGAAGGGGCCGCCGTCCTCTGGCCAGCAGGTCAGCGCCGGCAGCTGGTCCAGGCGCGGCTGGCGCGTCACGACGTCGGTCACCGGCCCCGTGGACCGGCGTTTGAGGCCCACCTTGAGCAGGCTGCCTGCGACGTCGCGGGCGCCCCACAGCTTGCCAGCGTCCGGCGGCATGATCGTCTGCGCCAGCTCGACCAGCCGGCGGATGAACCGCATCGGGTGCTCGCCGAAGGCGAGCGTGGCCCGCTTCTCGGTGCCGAACAGGTTGGTGACGAGGGGATAGCCCCGCCCCTTCACGTTCGTGAACAGCAGCGCCGGGCCGCCGGCCGCGATCACGCGACGGTGGATCTCGGCGGCCTCGAGATGCGCGTCGACCGGCGCGGTGATGGTGACCAGGTCGGCATCGGCCCGCAGCCGATCCATGAAGGTGCGGAGGTCTGGAAACATGCGTTACTTCGAAAGGACGCCCGGATCGGTACACGATGGTCCCGCCGACGACCGTGAGCACGCTCGTGATGGCGGCCAGGCGTTCGGCGGGCACGGTGAAGACGTCGTCGGACAGGATGGTCAGGTCGGCCAGCGTGCCGGGGCCGAGCCAGCCTTTGTCGCGCTCGGTCTTCTCGGCGTAGGCGCTGCCCCAGGTCATGGCGCGAACGGCTTCTTCGCGGGTGAGTGGGCGCCCTTCGCTCAAAGGGGCCGGGCTGGTCACGGCGGCGACCGCGCGCATTGGGTCGGGCGTCCCGGCCGAGCCCAGCAGCACGGGCACACCGGCGTCGAGGAAGGTGCCTGGCGAGACCCCGACCATCAGGAGCGGCCCGGGGCGACCCGGCCGCCGCTCTGGCGGATAGGCCCCCGTCGTCGGCAGCCACGTCACGACCACCCCCAGACGGACGAGAGCGTCGAGGCGGCCGCCGTCGATCGGGACGAACAGGTCGAGCCGCGGCCGCTTTCGTTGCCAGACGTCGGCGACCCCGGTGTCGGCAAGCGCCGCGAGCCAGGTGCGCGCCTCACCGGCCATCACCAGTGGGTCCTCGGCGCCGTAGGCCCATCCCACCACCGCCGGCACCCGTCCCGCCTCCAGGGGCTGGCGCCCATCGAGCAGGCCCGGTGTCGCCCAGGCCATGCCGCTGGCTGACAGGCCGACGCCGGGCCGCGGCGGCAGGAATGGCTCTTCGTCCTGACGCACCGTCACCGTCGGATCGCTGGTCGAGATGGTGGCCGTGTCCTCCGGCGAGCGAATCAGCCGCCACCGCGCCTGACGCGTGGCCTGCTGCGCGGCGGCGACCAGCGACCGCATCGGCCCACCGGCAATGATCTGGAGGCTCGTGACACCCCGGGAGACCGCCGTGCGGTCCAGCGCCGACAGCCCTTCCGGCGTCGGCGGCTCGAGCGGCAGGTCGACTCTGGCATCGTTGAAGCCCGGCACCAGCACGCGTCCGCCGGCGTCGATGAGCCGGGTGGCCTCGCCGGCCGTCGCGGCCAGCGCCGCGCTCGCGCCGACTGCCACCACCCGCTCGCGTCTGATGGCCACGGCCTCCGCCCACGGCTGCGCCGTGTCGTTGGTGAACACCCGCGCGTTGGTGATGACGAGATCCGGTGCTCCGGCGCCGGCACAACCGCTGACGGCGACTACGATCAGGACGAGCGAGCGGCGAAGGCGGGAGCGCATGCGTGACGCTGTCATATCGGTTCTGAAAGCCCCGAGCCCCGGCCGTAGCCCCTGGCCCCTGACCGCCAGCCGCTACCCTAGCTCACCGCCCCCTGCCAGCTCTCGTCGGCGCTGCCGCCATAGATGCTCGGCACCTTACCGCCCATCGGCCGCAGGTAGCTGGAGAGCTGGCCACGGTGGTGCACGCTGTGGACGAGGGCGAAGTTGAGGTAGACGAGCGCCCGGTTCTTCATCCCGTAGAAATCGATGACGTCCGTGAACTTGTGGTCCGGCAGCGCCAGCACCTGTTCGAGCTTCTTCGGGAACTCCCGTGAGTACCACTCGGCCAGCGCCGCCGGCGTCGGCGCGGCGGCCTCGAGCGTGGACTCGCCGTCGGGGTCGCTCGTGAACTTGCCATCGAGGATGGCGCTCAGAAACCACAGATCGGCGCCGGCCAGATGAATCGCCAGCTGCCAGGCCGAGCGGCTCTTCGGGTCGGGCCTCCAGTCCTTGTTGGCCTCGGGAATCGCCGCCAGCACCCTGGCCGTGGTCATCCACTCGTGCTGCAGCTGGGTGCCGATCACGTTGACGGCGGCGCGTGCGTCCTGTGGCGTCATCGGGTTCTCCAACAGCGGCGAGCGGCTAGTTCCGTGTCAGTTTCCGATACTTGATCCGATGCGGCTGATCGGCGGCCGCGCCGAGGCGGCGCTTCCGGTCGGCCTCGTAGTCCTGGTAGTTGCCCTCGAACCACGTCACCTGCGAATCGCCTTCGAACGCCAGGATGTGGGTGGCGATGCGGTCGAGGAACCAGCGGTCGTGGCTGATGACCACGGCGCAGCCGGCGAAGTCGAGCAACGCGTCCTCGAGCGCGCGCAGCGTGTCGACGTCGAGGTCGTTGGTCGGTTCGTCGAGCAGCAGCAGGTTGCAGCCCTTGCGCAGCAGCCGGGCCAGGTGGACGCGGTTGCGTTCGCCGCCCGAGAGCTGGCCGACCTTGCGCTGCTGGCCGGCGCCCTTGAAGTTGAACCACGACACGTAGGCGCGCGACGACACCTTGCGCTTGCCCAGTTCGAGCTCGTCCTCGCCGCCGGTGATGACGTCGAAGACGCTCTTGTTCGGGTCGAGCGCGTCACGGTTCTGATCGACGTAACCGATCTGCACCGTCTCGCCCAGCCGCAAGGTGCCGGCGTCGGGCTGTTCCTGCCCGGTGATCATGCGGAAGGTCGTGGTCTTGCCGGCGCCGTTTGGTCCGATCACGCCGACGATGCCGCCGCGCGGCAGCGTGAAGGTGAGGTCGTCGAACAGCAGGTTGTCGCCGTAGGCCTTCTTCAGGCCGCGGGCCTCGACCACGATGTCGCCCAGGCGCGGCCCCGGCGGGATGTAGATCTCGACCTTGTCGAGCTTCTCGCTCGTGTCCTCCGCCAGCAGCTGCTCGTAGGCGTTGAGACGCGCCTTGCCCTTGGCCTGACGGGCGCGCGGCGACATGCGGATCCAGTCGAGTTCGCGCTGCAGCGTGCGCTGCCGCTTGCTCTCGGTCTTCTCCTCCTGCGCCAGCCGCCCCTGCTTCTGCTCGAGCCAGCCGGTGTAGTTGCCCTGATAGGGAATGCCGGTGCCGCGGTCGAGCTCGAGAATCCAGCCGGCAACGTTGTCGAGGAAGTAGCGGTCGTGGGTCACGGCGACGACCGTGCCCTGGTACTCCTTGAGGAAGCGTTCGAGCCAGCCGACCGACTCGGCGTCCAGGTGGTTGGTGGGCTCGTCGAGCAGGAGCAGGTCGGGCGACTGCAGCAGCAGGCGGCACAGCGCCACGCGGCGCCGTTCGCCGCCCGAGAGCGTCGAGACATCGGCGTCGCCGGGCGGCAGGCGCAGCGAGTCCATCGCCAGGTCGAGCTGGCTGTCGAGGTCCCACGCGTTGGTGGCGTCGATCTTGTCCTGCAGGCGCGACTGCTCCTCGAGGACCTTGTCCATCGCCTCGGGGGTCAGTTCCTCGCCGAGCTTCATGTTGACGGCGTCGTAGGCATCAAGCACCGCCCGCACCGGCGCCACGCCTTCCTCGACGTTGCCGCGCACGTCCTTGGCGGGGTTGAGCTGCGGTTCCTGCGGCAGGTAGCCGACGCTGACGCCTTCGCCAGCGAACGCCTCGCCGCGGAAGTTCTGGTCGAGACCGGCCATGATCTTGAGCAGCGTCGACTTGCCGGATCCGTTCAGGCCGAGCACGCCGATCTTGGCGCCGGGCAGGAACGAGAGCCAGATGTCCTTGAGAACCTGGTGGTCGGGCTCGTGGACTTTCCCGAGCCCTTTCATGGTGTAGACGAATTGGGGCATGTTTTCTAGCGGCAGGGACTGGCGGCTGGCGGCTGGGGCCTCACGCCGCAAGCACCGCGGACAACGTCGGGTTCGATGCGAACCCGCAAACACCTGATTGTATTCCTCTGCCGCGCGGCCCGCCACCCGGCAGCGTGGCCGCTGCCGAGGACCGCCCGCTAGCCGCGAGGAGCGGTCACCCTCACTCCGGCTTGAGCGTCACCACCACGTAGCGGTCGAGCGGGAAGTACTTCTTGATCGTCTCGTGCAGGACCGGCACCGTCAGCGCATTGGTCCGTTCGAGGCGGCGGGCGATGCCGGTGGCGTCCCAGCCGAGCATGTGCACGGTCTGCATCGAGCCCAACCAGTACTGGTTCTGGCGCGCCGAGGTCTCGAGTTCCCGCCGTTCCATCTCCTGCACTTTCTGCAGGTCGTCGGCCGACGGGCCCTCGCTGCCGAGGCGTCGCACCTCGTCGAGCACGGCCTTCTGCAGCGTCTCGACCCGGTCGGGGGCGCTGCCGAAGGACACCGTCATGGTGCCGTAGCCCTTCTGCGGCGCCGTGTTGCCGTAGTTGACGCTCACGCCGTAGGTGCCCCCGAGCTGCTCGCGCAGGATGTCGCGCAGCCGCATGCTCACGAGCGTGGCGGCCGCCCGCGCCCGGTGCATCTCGCGTTCCTCGAGCCCGGTGTCGGCGAAGAAGGCCATCGCGGTCTGGCTGGCCGGCTCCTGGCCCTTGGTCACCTCGGCCCGCTCGATGCCCGCCGGGAACCGGATGCCCATGTCGCGGAACGTCGTCCGGCGCGGGCCGGTCGACGGCAGCGACGCCAGCCACCGCTCCACCATCGGCACGATCGTCGCCTCGTCGAAGGCGCCCACGATGAAGAACGTGAAGTCGGCGGCGTTGGCGAACCGGTCGGTGTAGCCGCGGCGCATCACCGGCAGCTCGAGCTGCTGGACGCTGGCCGCCGTGAGGCTCTCGGCCGAGTAGTGGCCCGAGGTCGTCAGCTCCCGGACCTTCTCGCCGAACAGGTAGCGCGGACTCTGACGCTGGTTCTCCAGCATGGCCGCGAAGCGCCGCTGCAGGAGCGCAAAGCCTTCGTCGGTGAGGCCGGGGGCCGTGAAGGTGAGGTAGGCCAGCTGCAACGCCGTCTCCAGATCCTTCGGGGTCGACGATCCGGAAAGGCCATGCGTGTAGGCGTCGATGTCGGGCGAGGCCGACGCGATCCGTCCCGCCAGCACCTTCTCGAGGTCGACCGGCGTGAGCCCGCCGAGGCCGCCCATCGACACCAGGGCCGGTGCCAGCGCCGCCTCACGGAAGTCGGCTTCTGAGGCGAGCGATCCGCCGCCATAGGCGTAGGCGCTGAACACGACCTGATCGGCCTTGAACGTCGTCGGCTTGAGCCACACCTCCATGCCATTCGAAAGTGTCAGCACGGTGACGCCGATCTCGGGCACCTGCCGCCGCTTCGTGACCGTGCCGGGGGCCGGCGGTGTGGGCACGAGCTCGCGCCCGGCCAGGCCGTCGCTCCACGGCGTCAGGGTGCCGGTGAAGGCGGCGGCCAGCGCGCTGCGCAGCGTGTCGTCGGTGGGGACGGGAACGGCCGACGACACCGGCGCCACGCCGAGGACGACGCGGCTGTCGTCACCCACCAGGCGGCCGATCTCCGTGGTCAGATCCGCGGAGCTGATGCCGGGCAGCAGGTCGCGCACCATCTGGAACTCGTAGGCGATGCCCGGCGCTGGCTCGCTCTGCAGGAAGTGCCGCACCAGCTCGTTGGCGAGTGATGGGCTCTCGGCGTTGCCGCGCTCGTTGAAGGCCTGCTCGTAGCCGGCCAGCAGCGCCCGCTTGGCACGGTCGATCTCGGGGGCGGTGAAGCCGAACTGCTCGGCGCGTCGCGCCTCGCGCACCATCGCTTCGAGGCCGGCCGCCGTCTTGCCCGCCGGCACCTCCGCACTCAACTCGAACAGGGACAGCCCGCGGCCGATGTTGCTGGCGCCGGCGTCGGCGGACAGGAACGGCGCCTCGGGACGGCGGGCCAGTTCCGCCAGGCGCTGGTTCAGCATCGACAGCGCCAGCCCGCGCACGATCGAGCGGCGGTACGCCGCGACCGTGCCGTCCGGCTCGGGCGGACGCTTGAAGGCCACCGTCACGCTCCAGCGCTGAGCCTCGCTGTCGGTGACCATCTTGTAGAGCGTCTCGGCGTGCGGCGGCACGTCGCGCTGCACCTCGGGCGCCGGCCCCTGGGGCGTCGGCAGATCCCCGAAGCGCTGACGCACGAGGCGCTCTGCTTCGTCGAGCGGCAGGTCGCCGACGACGACCACGGCCATGCGGTCGGCGCGGTACCAGGTGCGGTAGAAGTCGCGCACGCGTTCGGGCGGGAAATTACGAAGCGTCTCGGGCAGCCCGATCGGCAGCCGGTCGGCGTAGCGCGAGCCGGCAAAGAGCACCGGCAGTTGCTGGTCGGTCACGCGCGAGCCGGCGCCGAGGCGGCCGCGCCACTCCTCGAGGACGACGCCCCGCTCCTTGTCGATCTCCTCGTCGGTGAGCGAGGCTCCCCCGGCGAAGTCGCGCAGCGCCAGCAACCCCTTGTCGACGTAGCCCTCGCGGTCGGTCGGCACGTCGAGCATGTAGATGGTCTCGTCGAACGAGGTCGAGGCGTTGACGTGGGGACCGAAGCGCGCCCCGATCGACTCGAGAAAGGCCACCAGCTCGCCCGGCTTGAAGTTGGTGCTGCCGTTGAAGGCCATGTGCTCGAGGAAGTGCGCCAGCCCCCGCTGGTCGTCCTCTTCCTGAACGCTGCCGACATCCACCGCCAGGCGCAGCGACACCCGGCCGGCGGGCCGGCCGTTCTGGCGCAGGAAGTAGCGCACGCCGTTCGGCAGGCGGCCGCTGCGAATTGCCGTGTCGAGCGGCAGCACGGCGGCCGGATCGGTGGCCACCTGGGGCGCGGCAGGCGGCGCCACCTGCGCATGGGGCGTGACGGCGATGACCGCGACGAACAGGGCCACGAGCACGGGGCGGAACGGCAGACGAAGAGTCATGGATGTCCTTGAGACGCAGCCGCCGGCGCGATGGTCGCCCGGCTCGCACCTCATGATGCCCCGGTTTCGGGACGCCGGCACACCGGGGCCGTCGCCGGGCCCGCTGGGAGCACCGCGCACGGGACGGGGCGGCGGCTACAATCACCGGACATGACGCTCACCATCACCCGGCTCGCTCCCCACGTTCCCCTCCCCTCCTACGGCACGAGTGGCGCCGCGGCCTTCGACCTGGCCGCCTCGGTCGACACCGAGGTGCCGCCGCGCGCCATTGCGCTCGTGCCGACGGGGCTGGTGGTGCGGGTGCCGGCCGGCTACTTCCTGGCCATCCTGGCGCGCAGCAGCACGCCGCTCAAGCGCGGGCTGATGGTGGCCAACGGCGTCGGCGTCATCGACAGCGACTACAGCGGCCCGGCCGACGAGGTGAAGATCCAGGTCATCAATGTGACCGACCAGCCGGTGCGGGTCGCGGCCGGCGATCGCATCGCGCAAGGCATGGTGCTGGCCGCGCCCCGCGTCGAGTTCGTCGAAGCCGCATCGGCCGAGGGGCCGTCACGCGGCGGCTTCGGCAGCACCGGCCGCTGAGGCGGCCGCCGTGCCTGACGGCTTCACGTAGCGCTGGCGGCCAACCGCGATCTAGGATCACCAGGTGCATGGCCTCGCCATCGCGGCAGACGAGCGCCCCTGGCGCCACGACTCCGTCGAGCGCCCGTTGATCTCCGCGCCGTCGCTCGAGGGCCGCCGGTGAAGGCCTCGGCCCTCGCCTCGGACATCGTCGCCCGGCTGGGTGACACCCAACTCGTCGTGGTCGCGAACCGGGAGCCCTACGTCCACGTGAGTCACGTCGATCAGCCCGGGCTGGTCGGCCGCCTCGTGGGTCGCAAGCCGTCGACGCGGATCTCATGGATGAAGCCGGCGAGCGGTCTCGTCACGGCGCTCGATCCGGTCATGCGCGGCTGCGGCGGCACCTGGGTCGCCCACGGCAGCGGCTCGGGCGATCGCGCCACCGCCGATGCCGACGGGCGCGTGGCCGTCCCGCCGGACGACCCGTCCTACACGCTCCGGCGCGTGTGGCTCACCGACCGCGAGGAAGAGGGCTACTACTACGGCCTCGCCAACAGCGCGCTGTGGCCGCTGTGCCACATCGCCTACGCCCGGCCGGTGTTCGACGAGAACGACTGGCGGCAGTACATCGAGGTCAACCGCCGCTTCGCCGACACGGTCATCGACGAGATCGGCGACCGCCGCGCCATCGTCTTCGTGCAGGACTACCACTTCGCGCTGCTGCCGCGGATGGTCAAGGCGGCGCGGCCGGACGCGGTGGTGTGCCAGTTCTGGCACATCCCGTGGCCGAACGCCGAGGCGTTCCGCATCTGCCCGTGGGGCGACGAGATCCTCGACGGGCTGCTCGGCAACGACCTGCTGGCCTTCCACATCCAGTACCACTGCAACAACTTCCTGGAGACCGTGGACCGGACGCTCGAAGCGCGCATCGACCGTGAGCACTTCGCGGTCTACCGGCGCGGGCACCGCACCAACGTCAAGCCGTTTCCGATCAGCATCGATCCAGGCCTGTGGAATTCGGTGGCCCCGGGACGCGACTGGACGCGCGACGTGGCGGCCACCCGGCGCCGCCTCGGCGTCGGCGACGCGAAGCTCGTGATGGGCGTCGACCGGCTCGACTACACCAAAGGGATCCCCGAACGGCTGCAGGCGCTGGAACGCCTGCTGGAGCGCTGGCCCGAGTGGCACGGGCGCGTGGTCTTCCTGCAGATCGCCGCGCCCACCCGTGAACGCATCGGTCGCTATCACCAGCTCAGCGAAGACGTGACGGGACTGGTCGAGCGGATCAACCGCCGCTTCGCCACCGCGTCGTGGACGCCGATTCTCTTCCGGCACGAACATCACACGCCGGAGGACGTCGGCGCCTGCTATCGGGCGGCCGACGTGTGCGTGGTGTCGTCGCTCCACGACGGCATGAACCTCGTGGCCAAGGAGTTCGTCGCCGCCCGCACCGACGAGCACGGCGTGCTCGTGCTGTCCGAGTTCACCGGCGCGGCGCGGGCACTGGCCGACGTGGTCCCGGTCAACCCATTCGCCCCCGACGAGTTCGCGGCCGCACTCGACGGCGCCCTGCGGATGCCGCCCGACGAGCAGGCGCGGCGGATGCGGACGTTGCGAGCGGAAGTGCTGTCGCACACGGTCTACGACTGGGCTGGTGACCTGCTCTCGGAAGCGTGCCGGCTGTCCGACAACTGCCGGTGACGGCGCGGCGCATCCTCCACATCGACATGGACGCGTTCTACGCGTCGGTCGAGCAGCGCGACAATCCCGAGCTGCGCGGCCGCCCCGTGGCCGTCGGCGGCGCCCCCGATCAGCGCGGCGTCGTCGCGGCCGCCAGCTACGAGGCGCGGACGTTCGGCGTGCGCTCGGCGATTCCGATGTCGCGAGCGGTGCGCCTGTGCCCGTCGCTCGTCATCGTGCGGCCGGACTTCCAGAAGTACCGCCAGGTCTCCCAGCAGGTGTTCGCGCTCTACCGCGAGGTCACCCCGCTCGTCGAGCCGCTCTCGCTCGACGAGGCCTATCTCGACGTGACCGAGAACGCCTGGGACGAGCCACTCGGCGTCGCCGTCGCCCGCCGGCTCAAGGCCGCGATCCGGGAGGCCACCGGGCTCACGGCATCGGCCGGGGTCGCTCCCAACAAGTTCCTCGCCAAGATCGCCTCGGGGTGGCAGAAGCCCGATGGGCTGACCGTGATTGCCCCCGGACGTGTCGAGCGGTTCCTGCGCGAGCTGCCGGTCGATGCCCTGTGGGGGGTCGGGCCGGTCACCGCGCGCAAGCTGGCCGCCCACGGCATCACGCAACTCGTCGACGTGCGCGCGGCCGAGCTCGACGCGCTGCGCGCCCTGGTCGGCACGCTGGCCGACTGGCTCAAGGACCTGGCGGAGGGACGCGACGACCGTCCGGTCCTGCCCGATCGCCCGTCGAAGTCGTCGGGCACCGAGTGCACCTACGAGCACGACCTGACGAACCTCGATGAGATCCGGCGTGAAGTCGCCGGGATGGCCGGCGAATGCGCCGTCTGGCTGGAGAAGCGGACCCAGTTCGCGCGTACCGTCACCGTCAAGGTGCGCTACACGGACTTCGAGACCATCACGCGGAGCCACAGCGCCGAGCCGACACGCGACCCGGCGGCGCTCACGCGGCGGGCGCAGGATCTGCTGCTCAAGACCGACGCCGGCGCCCGCGCCGTCCGGCTCCTCGGAGTCAGCGTCCACAACCTCACCGAGACCACCGCCCCGCCACCGGCGGCCGCGCCACGCCGTCGCCGCGGCGCCGACCTGCCACGACTGCCCTTCGACGACGACCCCGTCGACGGCTAGCCACCGCGGCCCGCCGACGCGTCCGTCCTACGGCGCCGGCATCGACTGCGCCCCGCGCGTCACGGCGTGACGACGCGCACGCGGGTGAGACTCACCTCGTCGACCGGCGCTTCGCCGTTCACCGGGACCGCCTCGATCGCCTTGACGACGTCGAGACCGGCGATGACGCGCCCGAACACCGTGTACTGGCCATCGAGCGACGGCGACGGCGCCGTCACGATGAAGAACGACGTGCTGGCGGAATCGACCTCGGCCTGCCGCGCCATCGAGACGGCGCCGACCTCGTGTGGCGCGTCGTTGAACTCGGCCTTGAGGCGCGTCACGTGCCGCTCCTGCGCGTCGGTGAGCGGCGTCTTGCGGCTGGACATCATGCCGGTCTGCACGACGAAGCCGCGCACCACGCGGTGCCAGGTCGTGCCGTCGTAGGCGCCGAGGGCGGCCAGGCGCAGGAAGTTGCGGACGTGCTCGGGGGCCTTGTCCGGCGCAAAGCCAATCGTGATCTCGCCGAGCGAGGTCTCGAGCACCGCGGTCACCTTCGCCAGTGCCTCGACGGACTCGGTCGAGAAGGGCGGCGGCACCTCGGCCGGCCGGTCGCGGATGACGGCGGCGGTCACCGGCACCGGATCGAGCGGCACGCCCGTGTCGTCGGCCGCACCCTCGGAGATGGTCTGCGCCACGCGGAGCCCTTCGCTGACGCGCCCGAACACCGTGTGCGCGCCGTCGAGCGTCGGCTGGTCGACGATGCAGATGAAGAACTGCGTGCCGCCGCTGTCGGGCCGGCCCGGCACGATCACGGCCGACACGGCTCCGCGC
The DNA here is from genome assembly GCA_963807405.1 of uncultured Acidobacteriota bacterium. Classification (GTDB taxonomy): domain Bacteria; phylum Acidobacteriota; class Vicinamibacteria; order Vicinamibacterales; family UBA2999; genus CADEFD01. The sequence goes on from CAWEBU010000006.1 coordinate 1,479,985, forward strand.
GTGTGCTTCTCGCTCACGCCCTCGCGGGCCACCAGGTTCAAGCCGCCGGTGCCGGCGCGCGCCCGCGTCGCCGGATCCTTCGTCAGCGGGTCGCCCCCCTGCACGACGCCCTGGCGCACGACGCGATGGAACACGGTGCCGGTCAGCCCGCCCTCCCGCACCGTCTTGATGAACAGCCCGACGTGATTGGGCGCGTGCTCCGGCAGCAGGTCGATCACGATGTCGCCGGCCGGCGTCGTCAGCACGGCCTGCTTGCCGCGCATCTCGTCGAGCGGGAGCGGCGTGACGAAGAGCGCCGGGGTCGTGGACGCGGCGGCCCGCGGCTGCGGCGCCTGCGCACGGGCCACGCCGCCGCCCGTCACGACTCCCACCATCACCAGCATCGCCAGCCCGCGCATCATGCCGCCGATTGTAGCCGCGGTCCCAGCATCCGTCACCGTCATCGCCGCCGGGCGACGAACCAGTGCGCGCAGGCGCCCGTCTAACCTCGACGAATGCGGCCCGGATTGGGGCCGCGCGCTGCACGCACGGGATCGGTGAGGGCGGGAGGAACAGCCATGACCGTGCCCGTGCTGATCGTTGCTCTGACCTTCGCCCCGCTGCCGCTGCGCCCGCCTGCCCGCGTCGCGGCGCCGGCGGTCGCCGCCGTCGAGTCGCCGGCCTACGGCGTCACGGCCCGTCTGCGGCCACAAGGCGCCCGGCTGAAGGGGTGGCTGGCGACGGCGCGCCAGCGCTCACCCACCGTGCAACGCCTCGTCGACCGCATCGAGAAGAGCGACGTCATCGTCTATCTCGACATCAGCCACCGGCTGGCCCCGGACGTGGCGGCCTGCCTGACCTGGATGGCGTCGACCGGCACGGGGCGGATGGTCCGCGCGACCTTCCGGCACGATCTCAGCGCCAACCAGGCCATCGCGATGGTGGCGCACGAACTGCAGCACGTCGTCGAGGTCGCCGATCATCCCGAGGTCCGGTCGAGCGAGACCCTGCGCGCGCTCTACGCGCGGATCGGCCGCCCCTCCGGCAAAGACGGGCTGCGCTGGGACACGGCGGACGCCGTCGCCGTCGGCACGATGGCGCGTCTCGAAGCCGCCGCGCCGGTGCGCCGCGACGCCGGCGACGCTACGAAAGGAATGTAGCGATGGCCGTGAGCGGCTTGCGCGTGATGTCGGGCACCTGGGCGCCGGGCGCCGGGTAGCCGGCCACGAGCAGGAGGAACGGCCGCTCGTGAGCGGGGCGGCCGAGCAGCGTGTTCAGGAAGCCCATCGGGCTCGGCGTGTGGGTCAGCGTCACCAGGCCGGCGTCGTGCAGGGCCGTGATGAGGATGCCGGTGGCCAGCCCCACCGACTCGGTGGCGTAGTAGTGCTTCACGATGGCGCCATCCTCGGCCACGCCGTGCGCCGCGACGAACACGGCAATCAGCCACGGCGCGATCTCGAGAAACGGCTTGTCGGCGTCGGTGCCGAGCGCGGACAGGGCCGTCAGCCAGGCCGCCGGCGCGCGCGTCTCGTAGAACTCGCGCTCCTCCTCCTCGGCCGCCTCCCGCAGACGGCGGCGCAGCTCGGCGTCCTCCCGCCCGACCGCCACGAAGTGCCACGGCTGCTGGTTGGCGCCGCTCGGGGCCGTGCCGGCGGCGCTCAGACAGCGTTCGATGAGCGCCCGGGGCACCGGGTCCGGCGCGAAGTCGCGCACGGTGCGGCGGCGCGAGGCGCGGGCCGCGAACGCGTCGGCACGGGCCAGCGACTCGGCCTCGGGCAGACGCTGGAACTCCAGGGGACGGAAGTGCGGCGGCATCGAGGCTCCCGGCGGGCTAGTCGCGGTCGCGTCCGCGATAGAGCTCACGCAGCGACCGGGTGATGGTCTTCGACTGCGCCTTTTCCTGCAAGCGCTCGCGGACGTCCTGCTTGGCGCCGAGCGCGCGGGCTTCGGCCTGCAGCTTGTAGTAGCTCTCGAGCCGGGTCGCTGCCAGCCGGCCCTCCTCGACCGCGGTCCGCACCGCACAGCGCGGCTCGCTGCGATGTCCGCAATCGGCGAAGCGGCACCCGGCGGCGATCTCGTCGATGTCCTCGAAGGTGGCATCGGCGGCGTCGGGCGCGGTCCACAGTTGCAGCTCGCGCATGCCGGGGGTGTCGATGAGGAGCCCGCCCCACGGCAGCAGCACCAGCTGCCGGTGGCGGGTCGTGTGGCGTCCGCGCTGATCCGATGACCGGACTGCCGCCGTCGCCAGCCGCTCCTCGCCGATCAGCTGATTGATGAGCGTCGACTTGCCCGCGCCCGAGCTGCCGAGCAGCGCGCCGGTGTGTCCGGGCGGCAGCGCGGCACGCACGCGGTCGAGGCCGCGCCCGTCCCTGACGCTCACCGCGTAGATGTCGGCGCCAGGAGCGACCGCCTGGCATTCCGCAATCCGGGGCGCCACGTCGTCCACGAGATCGGCCTTGCTCAACAGGACCTGCGGGGTCGCGCCGCTGTCCTGGGCGAGCACGAGATAGCGCTCGAGGCGACGGGGATTGTAGTCGCGGTCGAGGCCCATCACGATGAAGACGACGTCGATGTTGGCGGCCACCACCTGCTGCTCGGTGAGCTCGCCGGCCGCCTTGCGCGAGAAACGCGTCCGCCGTGGCAAGATCGCCTCGATGGTGGCGGTGCGCTCGCCGGGCTGGGTGCGAATGGCGACCCAGTCACCGACGGCGGCCATGGCGCTCCGGCCGGCGGCTTCGTGCAGGAGCTTGCCGGAGTGGCGGCCGCGGATGTCGCCGGACGTGGTGTAGAGACGGAGCAGATGGTTGTACTCGATCGCGACCCGCGCCGGCGTCAGGCCCTCGTCGGCAAACGGACGAAACGCCGCCTGCCACCGCGCGTCCCAGCCGTAGACGGTCAGGTCCACGGCGGCGGTGGATGGCTCGACGTCTGCGTCGGTTGGCAGCGGCGGCACGGGCATCGACGTAGTGTCCCAAGTCCCGCGGCGCCTGACAAGGGTCGCGACAGCGCCGGAGGAGGGCCCGGATGAGCAACCAACTCTCGCTCTTCGAGCCGCCTGAGGACGACGCCACCGCGAAGACACGGGCCGGCGAGGCGGCCCTGGAGCTGCGCCGGGCCGCGGCGGCGAGTGTGGCCGCCGTCCTGCCGCCCGAGGTCGCGTTCGGCACCAGCTCGTGGACGTTCCCCGGCTGGGCGGGTCTCGTGTATCCCCCGGGGCTCTCCGCCGCGGCCCTGACCCGCGAGGCTCTCACCCACTACGCGCGCCATCCGCTCCTCACGACCGTCGGCATCGACCGCAGCTACTACGCGCCGATCCCGGTCGACGACCTGCGCCACTACGCCGCGCAGCTGCCGGCGGGGTTCCGCTGCTGTCTCAAGGCGCCGGCGGCCGTGACCTCGCGCACGATGCCGGCCTTCGGCGCCGCGCGCGGCGGCGCGGTGCCGAATCCGGACTTCCTGTCGGTCGAGCGGCTGGTGGCCAATCTGCTCGCGCCGCTGGACGTCGGGTTCGCGGCCAACACCGGTCCCATCGTGCTGGAGTTCCCACCCGGCGCGCGCGAACCGGGCCGGCCGGTGGCGGCGTTCCTCGACGCGCTCGACGCCTTTCTCGGAGGCTTGCCCGGCGGCTTCGACTACGCCGTCGAGGTTCGCGACCAGGCGCTGCTCTGTCCGGCGTACCAGGCGCTGCTGGCACGTCACGGCGTGGCCCACACCTACAACTACTGGTCAGCCATGCCGATGCTCCTCGCCCAGGCGGCCGTCGTTCCGCCCGAGGATCTGCCGTTCGTGGTCGTGCGGCTGCTGTTGCGCCCCGGCACGTGGTACGAGGGGCAGCGCGACCGGTTCCGCCCGTTCAATCGCCTGATCGAGCCCGATGAGGTGATGCGCGACGAGGTGGTGGCACTGACGACACGGGCACTGGCACGCGGCCGCAAGGTCTATGTGCTCGTCAACAACAAGGCCGAGGGGTCGTCGCCGCTCACGATCGACGCGCTTGCCGCCCGGCTGGCCGTCGCGCTGGCGCCCGAGCCGTGAAGACTCAGCCGCGGCGCGCGGCGAGCCACGTCGTGGCGGCCTCGACGAACAGATCGGCCCACTCGTGGCCGCCGTCGAACTCGCAGACGGTGTAGCGGACGCCGGCATCGGCCAGGCGCTGCTGGTCGGCGGCCAGCTTCTCGCCGGTGTACCAGGTGTCGGCACGGCCGCGGCCGATGAGCACCGGTGGCAGACGCGCCGGCGCGACGTCCGGCGGCAGATCGCCACCCAGCACGATGATGCCGGCGCAGGCCTCGCCGGCGGCCAGCCCGGCTCGATAGGCCTGGGCGGCGCCCTGCGAGAAGCCGACACACACGAGCCGCGGCGCGCTGGCGTAGTCGCGGGCCACCGCTGCCCGCACGGCGGCGGCGTAGAGGGTGTTGTCGGCCACGGCGAGCTCGCGATCCTGGCGCGTCATCCACGACGCCACGACCTCCTGCGTCCGCGTGTAGAAGCGATGCAGGCCCTGAACGCTCACGCGCAGCCAGGCGTGCTCGCGGTCGAGGCGTGCCAACACCTCCATCTGGATGTCGGCCGTCTCGCTGTAGCCGTGAAAGCCCAGCAGCACCGGCCACGGTCCGGCGCCGGCTGGCGCGTCCACGAGGTAGCGGCCGTGCGTGCCGGTCGGCACGGTGTGCGCGATCGGCCCGGTGCTCACTGCAGCAGGTCGAACATGCGGCTGAACTTGATGACCAGGCTGCGATCCTCGCGCCGCGGCGTCGGGTTCAGATCGTAGAGCCCGCGGGTGTCGTTGTAGACCACGAACAGCCCCGTGTTGGCCGCCTGCAGCCAGCCGAGACGGAGATTCATCGACCACACGTCGGCGCGATCGTTGTACTGGACGAGCGACTGCACGAAGATGCGTGGCGTGAACGAATACGACAGGCGCGTGCGCACCAGGTTGATCACGAAGTCGCCCTGCGGCAAGTCCACGTCATTGCGCTGGTAGGACACCTGACCGGTAAGCTGCTGGCCGGCGCGGAAATTCACTGTCGGACTGATGGTCTTACGGTGGCCGCTGAAGAAGCCGCCGAAATTCGTCTGCAGGCTCAGGCTGATCGGCAGGCCCTGGTTCGAATTGATGACCGGCTGCAGTTCCGCGTTGCGATAGGTGCCGGCGGGCACGAAGATGCCCGGGTAGATCTCGAACGGCACGCGGACACCTTCGAGCGTCAGGTTGACGCCGGTGTGCACCTCGGTCGAGTCCTTGAACTGCCAGTGGTTGTCGATGTGGGTGTAGCCGGTTTCCTGGAATCCATCCTGGCCCCAGAAACCGCGGTAGGTGACGTGTGGCCGCAGTTCCTGGAAGATGTGCTTGGGCCGGAAACGGGTCATCACACGAACATCCGGCTTGCGGTAGCCGCCGCGCGACAGGAAGCCGACCTCGGGGTTGAAGTCGTCGCCGACTTCCTGGTAGCCGGCATCGATGTCGATGCGCTGCAGGTTGGTGCGGGAGCGGATGTTGAAGGCCAGGTCGTCGCCGCTCGAGCCGGGCGTTTCGGTCTTGGCGAAGAATCCGGAGACGACGGTGTTCTGCTTGATGCCCCAGCGGCCGTCGAGCGCATAGGTACGGCCGTAGTCGTCGGTCCCGGCGAGATCACCCGTGGCCTGGCGCTGCGTGATGAGGCCACCGAACTGCGAGCGGTTCGGCAGATCGCGGCTCACGCGCACGACCGAGAAGTTGTTGCCGGCGATCCGGTCGTCCAATTCGCTCGTCTGCATGTTCAGCAGGCCGATGTTGTACTTGCCGGCCTTGCCGGAGAGCCGCCCGCCGGCGACAAGCGGCACCGATTCGCCGTTGTCGGAGAGGCCGATGCGGCGGCTGAAGAAGAGGTCGACCTCGCCCTGGTTACCGACCGAGAAGAAGCCAGCGTTCTCGAGGAAGAACGGGCGCTTCTCCGGGAAGAACAGGTTGAAGCGATCGAGGTTCACCTGCTGGTCGTCGACTTCGACCTGGGCGAAGTCGGTGTTGACGGTGGCGTCGAGGGTGAGGCTCGGCGTGACGCTGTACTTGAGGTCGCCGCCGAACTCGGCCGAGGTATCGGTCGGAGCCGGCTTCACACCCGAGGTGATCGTCTGCCCGAGCGCGTAGGGCATGATTTTCAGGTTGCGCACGCCCGGCGTCCTGATGCCTGAGACCGACCCGGCGAGTGAGACGCGGTGGAGATTGAACTGCCGGGGAATGGGCGCCCAATAGGCGCGCTCGTTCTTGCGGCGGATGTTGCGCTGGAAGTTCACGCCCCACGTCTGGTCGGGCGAGCCGGGAAAGCGCAGCGTCTTGAACGGGATGGCGAACTCCGCCGTCCAGCCGATTTCGGAGATCGACGTGCGCACCGTCCACGCGCCGTCCCAGTTGACGTTGAAGCCACCGCCCGAGCCCGCCGCCGACGTGCCGCCGAAGGCCAGGCCGCCGCCGCCCTGCCCTTCGTTGGTGACCTGTCCGTCGTACTCGCCGCCGGCAGCGCTCGTACCGAACACGAAACCGTTCTGGCGGTCACGGTAGGTGTCGACGATCATGCGGAAGCTGTCCACCTCGTCGAGCGAGGCGTCGCGGCGCGCGTCGGCCGTCACGATGCCGCCGGCCTCGGCGTCGTACATCACGGCACCGATGTAGAGCGTGTCCTTGGTGAAGAGCAGACGCACCTCCGTCCTCTCGGTGGAGGGTGCACCTTCGCTCGGCTGCTCCTGCCAGAAGCCGGAGATGGGCGACGCGGCCTGCCAGACCGGATCGTTCAGCACCTCGCCGTCAAGCGTTGGCGCTTCAAGGGACGCCACCGCCGTGCCGGCCGGGCGAGGCCGCAAAGCGGGTGACCCCTGCGGCTGCTGCGCGTCTGCCGGAACGACGCCGAGGATGAGGGCTGCCAGGCAGATGGCGAGGAGAACACGCCGCGGGCTGGCCGCGGACCGAACGGTCAGGGAGGATTGCATATAAGTCGGAGTGGCCTCTCTACGAGGCCCGAGGCGCGTAATCCTTCGTACTATAGTGGGCGTACCGCGCCGCCCATGTCATCACTTGTCATATCGATTCCCTTCGTCAACAGCGCCCTCCCCGGCGAATTCCACGCCGCCGACGCCGGCCTGGACGTCCTCGTGGTGTTCGCCCACGGCGCGGGTGCCGGCCATCAGTCGCCGTTCATGCGACGTCTCGCGGCGCGTCTCGCCAGCGGCGGCCTCGATGTCCTGACCTTCGACTTCCCGTACATGGCCGCGGGCCGGAAACTCCCGGATCGGGCGCCGGTGCTCGAAGACGCCTTTCGCGCCGCTGTCGAGGCCGGCGTCGGCCATCTGGCCGGACGCGTCCGCGCGGTGGTGGTGGCCGGCAAGTCGATGGGCGGACGCATGGCGACGCATCTGGCTGCCCAGCCCGACCGGTGGACCTCACCGGTGCCGCTCGTCGCCGCGGTGGCCTTCGGCTACCCGCTCCATCCGCCGGGTCCACGCGGCGGCGACCGGGTGTCACACCTGGCGCATCTGACGGTGCCGACGCTGGTCGTCCAGGGCACGCGCGACACCTTCGGAGGGCCGGACGATGTGCGCACGGCCGCGGCCGGAGCGCCGCGGGTCGAAGTGCTGGCCGTCGAGACAGGCGATCATTCCCTGAAGGTCACGCGCGCCTCCGGACAGTCCCAGGACGCGGTGGAGGCCGGCATCGCGGACGCCGTGGCGGCCTTCGTCCGTCAGGCCGCGGGGACCGCTGCGGCCTGAGCGCGGCCTGCCGCCCCAGCCCTGAGGCTGAAACAATCCGTCGGCGGCCCCCGTTCTAAGGGGGAGACATGACCTGGCTTGCCGATGTCCGTCACGCGCTCCGCCTCCTCGGGCGCACTCCCCTGTTCGCGCTGACGTCGATGCTCTCGCTCAGCGCCGGCGTGGCCGTGCCGAGCGCGGTCGTCAGCGTGGCGGACGCCCTGCTGGCGCCGGCCGCTGGCCTGCGCGAGCCGGGCCGCCTCGTCGACATCGGCCGCGGCAACGACGGCGGCGGCTTCGACAACATGGCGCATCCGGCGTACCGAGTACCTGCGCCAGCACGCCACCTCGTTCGACGGCATGGCGGCGGTCGACTTCGGCGGGCGGCCGATGAGCCTGACCGTCGACGGCACCAGCGAGCGGGTGTTCGGGACGCTGGTGTCGGGCGGCTTCTTCGAGGTGCTCGGCGCCCCGCTCGCGCTCGGCCGCGGCTTTCGCGCGGACGAAGATCTCGTCGCGGGCGCGCGCCCGGTGACGGTGCTGACGCACCGCTTCTGGACACGCCGGCTGGGCGCCGATCCGTCCGTGCTCGGCAAGACGCTGCGGCTCAACGCGCACGACTTCACGGTAGTCGGCGTGGCCGGTCCGGACTTCGAGGGGGCCAGCCTGGCCGGCACCGACCTGTGGCTGCCGATGGCGATGGTGGCCGAGGCCCGCGGCCTCGCCAGCGCCGCGCTGCTGACGAACCCACGGGCCGTCTGGCACGTGGCAATCGGCCGCCTCAAGCCAGGCGTCGGGCCGGCCGCGGCCACGGCCGAGTTGCAGACCCTGATGCGGCAGTACCTCGCCGTCACGCCGGAGGCCAATCCGCGTCACACGGTGAGTCTCGTGCCCACCAGCCGCGTGCCGGGGCCGATGCGCCGGCCGTTCTTCGCCTTCCTCGGCGTGCTGTTCGCGCTGGCGATGGCGCTCCTGGCGATCGCCGCCAGCAACGTCGCCGGCCTGCTGCTGGCGCGGGCGTCGGCGCGACGCCGCGAGATGGCAACGCGTCTGGCCATCGGGGCCAGCCGCCGGCGCCTCCTCCAGCAGTTGCTGATCGAGACCGCGGTGCTGTTCGCCGCCGCCGCGATCGTCGCCGTGCCACTGACGATGGCGGCGGTGTGGCTGCTGCAGCAGTCGCTGCCGCCGCTGCCGATCGTGCTCAATCTCCACGTGGTGGTGAACGCGCGCGTCGTCGGGTTCGCCGTCGTGCTCTCGCTCGCCGCCGCGGCGGTGTTCGGCATCGCGCCGGCGCGCCACGCCCTCGGGGCGGACATCGCGCCGCTGCTGCACGGCGGCGCCGCCACCACTCGATCGCAGGCGCGGGCGCCTGCGCCAGGCACTGGTCGTCGCCCAGGTCGCCCTGTCGCTGATGCTGGTGGTCACGGCCGGGCTCTTCGTGCGCACGCTGCAGCGGGCCGCCGAAATCGACCCGGGGTTCAGGACGGACGACATCGTCGTGGCCAACGTCGACGTGGCGCTCGCCGGCTACCGCGGCGAGGCGGCCGCCGATCTCATCGGGCGCTTCACCACCCGGCTGGCGGCGCTGCCCGGCGTGACGGCGGTGGCGGCGGCGCGGATGGTGCCCCTCCAGGGCAGCGGCTTCGGAATGGGCCCGCTGCGCGTGCCCGGCTACCGCGGCGCCGACGGCGAGGATCGCGTCGACGCCGACTGGGACGTCGTGACGGCCAGCTACTTCGAGACGATCGGCATGCGGCTGGAGGCCGGCCGGACCTTCACCGGCGGGGAACGCCCGGACGGTCCACCGGTGGCGATCGTGAACGCCACCTTCGCACGCCTCGCCTGGCCCGGCCGTCCGGCGATCGGCCAGCGCGTCCTCCACCGTGATGCCGACGACCGCGAGGTGGCGATCGAGATCGTCGGCGTGGCCGCCGACGCGAAGTACCGCTACATCAGCGACGGGCCGCGGCCGTTCATCTACGTGCCGATGACGCAGCGCCCGATGGGCGACGTCACGTTCTACCTGCGGCACCGCCCCGGACAGTCGCCGTCAGGAGCGGTGCGCGCGGCGCTGGCTGACGTCGAACCCACGGTGCCGCCGATGTTCGTCCAGACCTTCGAGGAGGCGGTCGCCGTCGGCCTGACGCCGCAGCGCCTCACGGCCTGGGTGGCTGGCAGCGTCGGCAGTGTCGGCCTGCTCCTGGCCGCCTTCGGCCTCTACGGCTTGATGGCATTCCTGGTCGCCGCGCGGTCGCGCGATCTCGCCATCCGGCTCGCGCTCGGCGCCACGCCGGGCGAGGTGCAGCAACTGGTGGTCCGCCAGGCCGTCGTGCTCGGCGCCCTGGGGGCCGCCATCGGCCTGCTGCTGGCGACCGGTATCGGCACCGTGCTCGAATCGCTGCTCGTGGGGGTGGCCGTCGTCGATCTGCCGAGCTACGCCGGCGCGGTGGCGCTGTTCCTCGTGGTGCTCACCGCCGCCAGCTGGCTGCCGGCGCGGCGGGCCGCCGCCACCAATCCCTGCGCCGCGCTCAGGGCCGAGTAGGCTTCTTCGGTCCCGGGCCGACGGCGGCGCGCAGCCCCACCGGCACGCCCGCCCCGCGCAGGCGCAGGTTGATCATCTCGACGAACACCGAGAAGCCCATCGCGAAGTAGATGTAGCCCTTCGGGATGTGCTGCCCCAGGCCCTCGCCGATGAGCGACATGCCGATGAGCAGCAGGAAGCTGAGCGCCAGGACCTTCACGGTCGGGTGCCGCTCCACGAACTCCGAGACGGTGCCCGCCGACACCATCATGATGCCGACGGCGATCATCACGGCGATGACCATCACCGTGATCGAGTCCGCCATGCCGACGGCGGTGATGACCGAGTCCAGCGAGAAGACGATGTCGAGCAGCATGATCTGGACGATGACGGCGCCGAAGGACGGCGCCGCCTTGGTCGACCGGGACTCCTCGCCGCCCTCGAGCTTGTCGTGGATCTCGATCGTCGCCTTGGCGAGGAGGAACAGCCCGCCGCCGAGCAGGATGAGGTCGCGGCCCGAGATATCACGGCCGACCACGCTGAAGAGCGGCGCGGTGAGGCGGATGATCCAGGCCAGCGAGAACAGCAGCAGGATGCGCATGATCATCGCGGCCAGCAGCCCGACCCAGCGCGCCCGCGCCTGATCGGCCTGCGGCAGCTTGCCGGCCAGAATCGAGATGAAGATCACGTTGTCGACGCCGAGCACGATCTCGAGGGCCGTCAGCGTGAGTAGCGCGATCGCATTGTCGACAGTGAGGAGCGCGTCCATCGGAGTTTCCGCCGCCTATTGGGGAGTGGATGGCCGCGGCTTGTGGGCGCAGCTTCCAGTGTTCACACAGCCATCGGCCAGGAGCAGACGCGCCACCGGCTGGCCGGTCAGAAGATGCGTGGTCACGATCTCGTCGACATCGGCGGCACTCACGCCGCCGTACCACACGGCGTCCGGGTAGACGACCACCGTCGGCCCGTGCTCGCATTGGTCGAGGCAACCGGCGCGGTTGGCGCGCACGCGGCGGCTCAATCCGTGATCGGCAATCGCCTGCTTGAAGCGCTTGTGCAACGCTTCCCCGCCGTCGGGATCGCAGCAGCCGCGCGGGTGCCCCTCGGCGCGCTGGTTCCCGCACACGAACAGGTGCCGCTCGAACGCCGCCATCAGGCCGGCTCGGACAGTTCCGGACGGGTCTGCAGTGCGCCCCAGGTCTCGGGATCCTGCCACAGCAGGGTCCAGAAGTAGCGGCCGACGTCATCCTTGGGGAACGTCGCGGACAACTGGTCAGCGGCCTGCCCGATCGCCTCGGGGGTCGGCGTCTTCGGGGTCTCGTCCTCGATGAGCCCGTTGACGTGCACGATGCCGAGCGCGTCGAGGAACGCGCCCATCATCGGCCGCTGGAACTCGAGGTGGTAGACGACGAGCAGGCGCGCGGCGAGCAGGTCCGACACCTGGGCGATGCCGCCGAGGTACTTGGCCCGCTTCTCGACGCCGAGCGCCTGGACGCTGCGGGGACGGAACTTGATCTGGCGTGCGATGAGGGCGATCGCCTCGGCCTGCTCGAGGGCGGCGTTCTCATCGGTCCAGAACGCGGTGGCGGCCGCGATGCGGCGGTCGGTGGGCATCGTCCGCCACAGTCGGGCGGGCCGCATTTCCTCGAGAGTGGACGTCATAGACGTTTACAGGATAGCAAACCCGGCGGCTGGTGCGGCGGGCCGGGTGCCAGGCGGGACAGCCGTGCGGGCGAAGGGTCAGGCGACCCAGGCGACTCGACGCAGGAGCGCCGTGTCGTCGAGCATGCGTCCGGCGCCCTTGACGACCGAGGTCAACGGCTCGTCGGCGACGCGCACCGGCACGCCCGTCTCTTTCGCCAGGCGCTCATCGAGGCGGGTCAACAGGGCGCCGCCGCCGGTGAGCACCAGGCCCTGCTCGGAGATGTCGGCGGCGATTTCCGGCGGCACGCATTCGAGCGCGCCCCTGACGGCGCCGACAATCGCGCGCACCGTATCGGCCAGCGCGTCCCGCACTTCCGGTTCGGTGATCTCGACGATGCGGGGACGCCCTTCGCGCATGCAGCGGCCGCGCACCTCCATGTCGCGCACCGGCTCGCCCGGGAATGCCGATCCCAGGCGGATCTTGATGTCCTCGGCCGTGCGCTCGCCGATGAGCAGCCCGTGACGCCGGCGCATGAAGCTGATGATGGCGTCGTCCATGTGGTTGCCGGCGATGCGGATGGCACTCGTGTAGACCATGCCGCCGAGCGCGATGACGGCGATGTCGGTCGTGCCGCCGCCGATGTCCACCACCATGCTGCCGGTGGCCTCGGTGATCGGCAGGCCGGCGCCGATGGCGGCCGCCATCGGTTCTTCGACGAGATGCACCTCGCTGGCCTTGGCCCGGTAGGCGCTGTCCACGACCGCCCGCCGCTCGACCTGCGTGATGCTCGAGGGAATGCCGATGACGAGCCGCGTGCGCCGCCACGTGACGCTGCCCTGGGCCTTGCGGATGAGGTGGCTCAACAGCCGCTCGGCCGCCTCGAAGTCGGCAATGACGCCGTCGCGCAGCGGCCGGATCGTCTGGATGTTCGCGGGCGTTCGCCCAACCATCGCGTGCGCAGCATGGCCGACCGCCTCGGTCTTGTCGCTCTGGGTGTTGACCGCGATGATCGACGGCTCATCGACCACGATGCCGCGGCCGGGTGCGAACACGACGGTGTTCGCGGTGCCGAGGTCGACGGCGAAGTCACGGGCGGCGAAGGGCAGGATGTTCAGCAACATGACTGTTTTTCGGTCGAATGCACGCGGAGTCTAGCCGCAATTGTGGCAAGTCGCGTGCCGCTGCTCGTTTCGGTCATCGTTTTCCGGGCCACGCCGTGCAATCATGTGACAAAAGTGGCGGTTCCTACCAGAAATCGCCGCGGCGACGCCCTGAAAGCGACGCGCGGCCGGTGACCGTTCTGTACTGCGACAAGCGGAACCGTCAGCGACAGACGGCGGACTGACACTTTCAGTGCCCGAGGGGCGTTCGACCGATAGACCGTCAGACGGAGACCCACCGATGCATCCGACCGAGAGCTTTTTCGACCAGGTCAGCCGCTACTTCGACGACGCCGCCCGTTTCACCACCTACCCCGAGGGCCTGCTCGCACAGATCCGCTGCTGCAACAGCATCTACCGGTTCGATTTCCCGCTGCGGCGCGCCAACGGCGCCATCGAAGTCATCCGCGGCTGGCGTGTGGAGCACAGCCACCACAAGCTGCCGACCAAGGGCGGCATCCGCTACGCGCCCGACGTCCACGAGGAAGAGGTCATGGCGCTGGCGGCCCTCATGACCTACAAGTGCTCGATTGTCGACGTGCCGTACGGCGGGGCCAAGGGCGGCATCAAGATCGACCCGAAGAAGTACACGGTCGAGGAACTCGAACGCATCACGCGACGGTATACGCACGAGCTGGTCAAGAAGGGCTTCATCGGTCCCGGCATCGACGTCCCGGCCCCCGACTACGGCACCGGCGAACGCGAGATGGCCTGGATCGCCGACACCTACTCGGCGCTCCATCCCGGTCAGCTCGACGCCATCGGCTGCGTGACCGGCAAGCCGCTCGGCCAGGGCGGCGTGACCGGCCGCCGCGAGGCGACCGGCCGCGGCCTGTTCTTCGCCATCCGCGAGGCCTGTTCCCACGCCGACGACATGAAGGCGCTCGGCTTGACGACCGGGCTCGAGGGCAAGCGCGTCGTCGTGCAGGGGCTCGGCAATGTCGGCTATCACGCCGCCAAGTTCTGCCGCGAGGCCGGCGCGCTCGTCATCGCCATCGCCGAACAGGAAGGGGCGATCACGAATCCCAAGGGCCTCAACGAAGACGAGGTCTTCCAGCACCGCAAGGGCGGCGCCTCGATTCTCGACTTCCCCGGCGCCACCGCGCTGGCCGACACGGCGGCCGCGCTCGAGATGGAGTGCGACATCCTGATTCCGGCCGCGCTCGAGAACCAGTTCACCGCCGAGAACGCCCCGCGCATCGCGGCGAAGATCATCCTCGAAGGCGCCAACGGCCCGACCACCCCGGACGCCGATCCGATCTTCCGGCAGAAGGGCATCATGGTCATCCCCGACATCTACGCCAATGCCGGCGGCGTGACGGTCTCCTACTTCGAGTGGCTGAAGAACCTGTCGCACGTCCGCTTCGGACGGCTGTCGAAGCGGCACGAGGAAGCCAACGAGCGGCAGATGCTCAAGGCCATCGAGCTGGCCACCGGCACGTCCTTCAGCGAGGCGCAGCGTGCGGTACTCGCCAAGGGACCCGACGAACTCGACCTCGTGAACTCGGGACTCGAGGAAACCATGGTCAACGCCTACAACGGGCTGCGCGAGACGCGCAGACAGCATCCCGAAGTGGCCGACCTGCGGACCGCCGCCTTCCTCACCGCCATCCACAAGGTCGCGCGCAGCTACATGGACCTGGGGATCTTCCCGTAGGCGCACCTGCGGTCCGCCTACCGGGCGGGGCTCGGGTCCCGGCATCCGAGCCCCTAGCGTAAGTGGCGTTCGAAGTGCTGGACGATCTTGCGGAAGAAGTAGGTCGCGTAGTGTTCGCGCGATGACCAGGCGTGGGTGGCGGCGGGAGCGGTCGCCAGGTCGAAGTCCTTGCCGAGCAGCATGAGCCGTTCGGCAAGGGCCATCGTGGTCCTGAACGGGACGACGTCATCCATCAGGCCGTGGATGATGAGCAGGTGGTCCTCGAGATCGGCACCGAGGGTCATCGCCGAGTTGCGGTCGAAGGTCTCGGGGTGCGTCTCGGGTGATCGCGTGATGGCCACGTCATCGGGCCCGAACGCGAAGGGGTCGAGCGCTGGCGCCGCCGCCACCCCGGCGGCGAACATGCCGGGACGCTTGAGCAGCGCGTAGGCGCTCAGCAGGCCGCCGTAGCTGCTGCCGTAGATCCCCATCCGCGCGCGGTCCACGTACGGCAGCGCGCCGAGGCCGGCCGACACCGCTGCGAGATCGTCGAGGTCGCGGCCGCCGTAGTCCATGAGAAACGCTTCCCGGAACGCGCGCCCGTAGCCCACGCTGCCGCGCACGTCCACCTGCACGACGATGAAGCCGCGCTGCACCAGGAGCTGCTGCAGCGTGCCGTTCATCCCGCCCCAGCGGTTGCGCACCGTATTCGAGTAGACCGGCCCGAAGATGACGGGATGGCGTGTCGTTTTGTCGAGTCCCGGCGGTTCGAGGATGCGCGCGTGCACGCGAAAGCCGTCGACGGCGTTCGTGAAGACCTCGTACCGCGGGCGGACCCACGGGTAGCGCCCGAACTCGGCCGGTGGCGACGTCGTCACGCGTTCGAGCAGGCCGGCCGGCCGCGCCTCCCCCACCAGCAGTTCCGGCGGCGTCAGGTCGTCGGACCAGAGCGACGCCACCGCCCGGCCATCCGGCGACACGGCGGGTACGTGCACGCCGGCGACGGCGGTGATCGCGGTGGGTGCCGCATCGCCCTCCCGGAGACGGTAGACATGGCGCTCGTAGGGGCCACGCCCGGTGCCCGTGAAGAAGACCGCCTTGGCGCCGGGAATCACCTGGACGATCGCCGCGCCGCGCTCCCCCGCCACGTCCCATTCGGGCGGTGAGAGCGCCAGCGGCGCCGGGGTCGCGACGTCGGGATCGATGGCGAACAGGCGGTCGCGCTCGTCGAGATCGGCGACGACCAGGATGCGGCGGCCATCCCAGTGCCAGCGCGCGACGTAGGCGGGATAGATGCGCGAGTCGCGGCGGTCGTGCCAGACGAGCCTGAGGGTCGTCTCCCCCGGCTCGACGACGTAGAGCCAGCGCTCGGCGCCGGTGTCGGAGACGTGATCGACCAGCAGGCGCCCGGAGGGCGACCATGCGTAGTCGCTCACCGCACGGCGGCCCGGCTCCGGCACCGCGAGATCGGCGACGGCGCGCGTGGCGAGGGTGACGACGTGGAGCGTGCGCCGCTCGTTCTCGTCGCCCGGATAGCCGCGGCGCAGCTGGCTCTCGACCGTCTCGGCGCCGAGGTAGGACGGAAACGGCACGGCGCGGATGTGACGACGATCGACGGCGTGGAACACGATGCGCGCGCCATCCGGCGACCACGCAAAGGGCGGCCAGTCGGCGCCCCAGATCCCGGTCCCGACCTCGCGGTCGGCGCGGTTGTAGGTGCCAACCGAGGTGCGGCCGATACCCGGGACGCCGAGGGCCGTCAGCCGCTCGGGCGGCGCCGAGCCGCGCGTCCACCACCAGAGGTCGCCGTTCCTGAGGAACGCCAGACGGGTGCGATCGGGCGACAGCGCCACGTCCGACACCTCGTCGCCGGCAGCGAGCGCTTCCGGGCGGGCCGACGCGCCGCCGAGTCCTACGCGGAAGAGACGGCCGCGATGGACGAAGATCAGCGCGTCTGGGCCGTCCCACACCACTTCGCTGATACCGCCGCGTGCCCGCGCCGCCATGCGCGCCGCCAGCGCCGAGGTCGCGACGCCGTCCGGGGACGGTGGTGCCGGGTCGGTCGTCTGCAGCGTGGTCACGCGCCGGCGTCCGCGGCCATCGGCCGGCACGAGCCACAGGTCGCGGAACGGCCAGCCCTCGTCGTTCCAGAGGAACGCCAGGCGCGAGCCGTCAGGTGACCACGTCACGCCCGACGGCGGCGTGCCGATGAGGCTCGGCAGCGCGGCCACGCGTTCGACGGTGAGGGCGGGCGGTGGAGCGGCCTGCCCTGCCGCCCGGCCCGGCGACACGACGAACAGAACAGCGAGAGCGACGAGCGGCGCGCGATGCGGCATGTGGGCCCACGATAGACCGGATCGTGCGCCCCTGTCGCCGCGTGCCGACCTTCGCCCCGCGGGCACACCGGCCCGGCTGGCTCGTGTCGACGCGCCTCGGCTACACTGCCCTCCATGCGCCGTGTCCTGCCGCTGCTCGTCGCGCTGACGCTCGCACCGTGGTTCGCGGCTGCGGCGGCGGCCGACCCTCTCGACGATCTCGCCCGCGACTTCTGGACGTGGCGGGCCGGCACCCAGCCCTCGTCGGGCGACGACATCCCTCGGCTCGAGCGTCCGGAACGGCTGGCGGCCCGACTGGTCGGCCGCGGCGATGACGGCCCGCCGCGCCGCGCTGGCGGAGTTCAAGCGCCGCCACCAGGCGCTCGACCCATCGCCCTGGCCCATTCCCCGGCAAGTGGACCACCGCCTGATCGGCTCCGCGATCGCCCGCGTGACCTGGGAGCTGGACGGGGCGGCTGCCTGGCGGCGCGACCCGGCCTTCTACATCCAGCAGGCACTCGGTCCCGTGTTCGATGTGCTGCTGCCGCCGCCACCCGTGAGCGCCGCGCGCGCCGACCTGGTCGTGGCCCGACTCGGCGACGTGGCCGCGATCGTGGCGCAGGGCAAGGCCAACCTCGACGATCCGCGGGCGCCGTTTGCCCGCCTGGCCATCGACACGCTCGCCGACATCGACACGCGGCTGGCCACGCTGGCCCGCGAACTCGACGCCGCCGTGCCCGGCCATCGCGGACACTTCGAGAAGCCGGCGGCGGCCGCTGCCGCCGCGCTCGTCGACCTGCGGCGCTGGCTCGACGGCCGCGTCGCCACCATGGCGGCGGAGACGGCCGTCGGCCGCGACGCCTACGTGACGTTCCTGCGCGACGTCGCGCTCGTGCCCTTCACGCCCGAGGAGATCGTGGCCATGGGCCGGCAGGAGTGGGAACGCGCCGTCGCCTTCGAGGT
This sequence comes from uncultured Acidobacteriota bacterium, assembly GCA_963807405.1. Lineage (GTDB taxonomy): Bacteria > Acidobacteriota > Vicinamibacteria > Vicinamibacterales > UBA2999 > CADEFD01. Next base: position 1,497,923 of record CAWEBU010000006.1, read on the forward strand.
GCTCGAGCAGGGCCGCAACCGTGCGCTGCCCGAGATGGCAATCTTCCCCAACGCCGAGACGCAGGTGGCGGCCGCGGCCTTTCAGGAACAGGCCATCCGTCTGTTCCTCGACCGCGAGAACCTGCTGACGATTCCGCCCTGGGTGCAGCACTACCGCAACCTGCTGCTGCCGCCGTACCTGGCGCCGCTGGCGTTCCTCGGTGTGACCGACGACCTGACCGGGCCGTCGCGTCTGGCCGAGCACGGCTACAGCTACATCCGTGAGCCGCGGCCCGACCTGCCCTACTTCTACCTGTCGACGGCCCGCGATCCGCGGCCGATCATCGTGCACGAGGGAGTGCCCGGCCACTACCTGCAGCTGGCGCTGTCGTGGGCGCACGAGAATCCGATCCGCCGCCACTACTACGATTCCGGCGTCAACGAGGGCCTCGGCTTCTACGCCGAGGAGATGATGCTGCAGGCCGGACTGTGGAACGAGAGCCCGCGCTCGCGCGAGATCATCTACAACTTCGCCCGCCTGCGGGCGCTGCGCGTCGAGGTCGACGTGAAGCTGGCGACCGGCGCCTTCTCGATTGCCCAGGCCGCCGATTACCTGGCCGCCACGGTGCCGATGGACGCGGCCACCGCGCTCGAAGAAGCGGCCTCGTTTGCCGCCGGACCGGGCCAGGGCATCACCTATCAGATCGGCAAGCTCCAGATGACGAGCCTGCTCGCCGACCGCCGCCGCGGCCAGGGCGACAGCTTCTCGCTGCGGGCCTTGCACGACTACGTGTGGAAGAACGGCAACGTGCCCTTCTCCCTGCTGCGCTGGGAGTTGCTGGGTGACCGGCGCGACGTCGAACGGCTGGCCACGCTGAAGTAGGAGCCTGCGCCGCGATGCCTCTCGTGCGACTCGCGCTCGCCAACCTGCCGTTCCCGTCGTCGCCCGAGCAGTCGGTGGCGGGCGCCGAAGCGGCCATTGCCGAGGCCGCGCGTGGCGGCGCGCGCATCGTCTGCTTCCCCGAGTGCTACGTGCCCGGCTACCGCACGACGCAGCGACGGATGACGCCGCCCGCAGCCGCATTTCTCGAAGCGGCCTGGCAGCGGGTGGCGGCGGCGGCGAAGACCGCGGGCATCACGGTGGTACTCGGCACCGAGCGGATCGTCGATGGTCGGCATCGCATCTCCACGCTCGTCGTCGACGCCGACGGCTCGGTGGCCGGCTTCCACGACAAGGTGCAGCTCGATCCGTCGGAAGAGGCCACCTGGGAGGCGGGCAGCGAACGGCACGTCTACACGGCCGGGCCGCTCACCTTCGGACTCGCCATCTGCCACGAAGGCTGGCGCTACCCGGAGACGGTGCGCTGGGCGGCGCGCCGGGGCGCGCAGCTGGTCTTCGTCCCCCACTTCCACGAAGCCGAGCCCGGAGGGATCAGGCCGACCACTTTCGCGGATCCGGCCAACACCTTCCACGAGAAGGCGCTGCTGTGCCGGGCGGCCGAGAACACGTGCTGGATTGCGGGCGGTGAACTACGCCAGCGAGGGCTCGCCCACGACCTCGGCCGTCATCCGGCCCGACGGCACGCTCCTGGCGTTCCAGCCCTACGGCGCGGCCGGCCTGCTCGTGGTCGACATCGATCCGACCGACGCGACCGGCCTGCTCGCGTCTCGCCTTCGCACCGGCTGAACGATCGCGTCCCGTCAGCGCCGACCTGACCCCGACAACGAAAAAAGGCCGGGCCCCCGTGGGGACCCGGCCCTGTTTCAATTGTTGCGCCCCTTCTAGGGCAGCGCCAGCGTCGTGTAGCCGCCAGTCACCGGCAGCACGATGTACTGCTTGCCCTGGTGCATGTAGGTCATCAGGCCGTACTGGCCCAGCCGCGGCGTCGGCACGGCGCCGACGCGCTTGCCGGTCTTCTTGTCGATGCCGAACAGGTTCGGCTTGTTGTCGGCCGTCTGGCCGGTCGCGAGGAGCAGCGTCGAGGTCGCCGCCAGCGCCGGGTGGCCGCGGCGGCCCCAGTTCGGGTCGAAGTCGATGCCCTTCATGAGCGGGTTGGCCTTGAAGTTGTCCTGGTCGCGCTGCGCCATGTCGCCGTGCGGGATCATCCAGGCGTGCTCACCGCTGTTCATGTCGACCGCCACGATGCGGCCGATCGGTCCCTTGAACACGTCCGGGAAGCCCACGAGGGGGTCGCCCTCCTGCGGCGGCGGAACGCGCGGCATGCCGCTGCGCATCGGCACCCAGTCGGCCAGCGTCTTGCCGGTCATCTGCGGGTTGTCGCGCTCCGAGGCGGGATGCAGCAGCGTCGGCGAGCAGCCGTTGAAGGAGGCGATGAAGATCACGCCCGTCGCCGGGTCGGCCGCCGGCGGCCCCGTGATGTTGGCGCCGCCGCCGCCACCCGGGCAGATGTTGGCCGGGCCACGGCCTTCGGCGTTGCCACGGTGACGCGGCGGTTCGAAGAGATCGGCCAGGAGGTCGTACTTCTTGGCGTAGGCCAGGGCGTGCGCCTTGATCTCGGGCGTGTAGTCCACGAGATCCGATTCCTTGCGGCCCTGGAAGTCGACCGGCTTGGGCTTGGTCGGGTGCGGCTGCACCTTGGAGAGCTTCTCTCCCGGAACCTTCGACTGCGGCGCCGGGCGCATCTCCATCGGCCAGATCGGCTCGCCGGTGTGGCGGTTGAAGGAGTAGACGTAGGACTGCTTCGTGATCTGGAAGAGACCCGGGATGCGGCGGCCGCCGACGTTGACGTCGAGCAGGACCGGCGCGGTGGGCGTGTCGTAGTTCCAGATGTCGTGCTTGACGAGCTGCTGGTGCCAGACGCGTTTGCCGGTCTTCACATCGAGCGCGATGACGCTCGTGCTGAACAGGTTGTCACCCGGCCGGAAGCCGCCGTAGTAGTCGATGGTGGCGCCGTTGGTCGGCACGTAGACGAGACCGCGTTCCGGGTCGGCCGACATCGGCGCCCACGACGAGACGTCGCCGGTCGTACGCCAGGCCTCGTTCTCCCACGTCTCGTGGCCGAACTCGCCGGGCCGCGGGATGACATGGAACTTCCACAGGAACTTGCCGGTCTTGAGGTCGTAGCCGAGGATGTCGCCGGGCACGTTCTCGACGCGCGTCTGGTTGTAGCCCTGCTCGGCCGAGTTGCCGACGACGAGCACGTCGTTGACCACGATCGGCGGCGACGAGGTCGTGACGTAGCCGAGTTCGAGGGGCAGGCCCTTGAACGCGTCGTACTTCTGCTCGGTCACCTTCCAGGGCTGCCAGTCGGAGATCAGGTCCTTCAGCATGTCGACCGCGCCGCTCTTGCCGAAGCCGTTGACCGGCACCGCTTCGCCCCAGCCTTCGATCGGCTTGCCGGTCTTGGCGTCGAGCGCGTGCAGGAAGAAGCCCGGCGTCGTGACGAGCACGACGCTCTTGCCGTTGATCTGCGCGTAGGCCACGCCCTTGCCGTGGTTCGAACGCATCGAGTACCCGTGACGCGGCGTCAGCGGTTCCTGGAAGGCCCACAGGGTCTTGCCGGTGGCCGGGTCGAGCGACACGACCGTGCGGCGCGGGCCGGACACCGTGATGAGCATCCCATCGACGTAGATCGGCAGGCCGCGGCCGTTGACCTCACCCAGTTCCGTGCCGGGCGGCAGGTCGCTGCCGTTCCACTCCCAGGCCACCTTCAGGTTGTTGAAGTTGGCGGCGGTGATCTGGTCGAGAGCGGCATAGCGGGTGGACGTGTTGCCGCCGGTGATCGTGGTCCAATCACCCTTCTGCTGGGCATCACCCGGCAGGCCGGCCACCGCGATCGACACGATCACGGCGAGCCCCCCCACCAAGGCGTGAGGGGCCCAGCTGCGCGTAAGTCTATTCGTCATGAGTCAACGATCTCCCAGAGCTTGGGGATATGAGAAAAATCGGGACAGGATGACCCGTTCGGCCCCTGCTTGTCAACCGTTGAGGGCGCCAGGGTTGCGCGTCCGTCAGGGCGGTGGTACAAACGGGACGACGCTCCGTGGCCTCCACTTCCCCGGCGCGGCGCCGCCACCCGACGCCCGCCGCCCACAGCCCTGCCCCGCACCCACCCGCCCTCTCGGGCGCCGTGGCCTTTGCCGTCCCGTTGCTGCTGACCGCCGCCCTGCTGGCGATGAGCCTGCTCGATCGCGTCCGCGACAACCGGTCACTCACTCTGGCCTTCTGGGGCGCCGGCGCCGTGCTGTTGACATGGCAGGTGCTGCTGGCCGCCGGCCGGCGCGGCCAGGTGCCGGGCTTCGTCAGGACAGCCCCGCGCCCGCAGCACTACATCCAGATGTGCTGCCACCTGGGGGTCTATGCCTACTGGGGTTACTACTGGGCGCCGGTCTACCCGTATCTGCCGCTGCTGGCGGCCCAGGTCCTGTTCGCCTACGCCTTCGACACCCTGCTCGCCTGGTCGCGCCGCCGCCCCTTCGAGGTCGGCTTCGGGCCGATGCCGATCGTGCTCAGCACGAATCTCTTCCTGTGGTTCAAGGACGACTGGTTCGCCTTCCAGTTCCTCCTCATCGCCACCGGCTTCCTCGGCAAGGCGTTCGTCCACTGGCAGCGCGACGGCCGCCGCAGCCACATCTTCAACCCTTCGGCCCTGGCCCTGGCCCTTTTCTCCCTGGCGCTCATCGTCACCGGGTCGACCTCGACGACCTGGGCGCAGGAAATCAACACGACGTTCGGGCTGGGCCCGAACATCTACCTGGTGCTGTTCCTCATCGGGCTGGTCGTGATGTATTTCTTCTCGACCACGTACGTCACGGCGTCGGCCGCCGCGACGCTGTTCGGTCTGAGCGCACTCTACGGCGCGCTGACCGGGGTGCCATACTTCCTCGACACCGAGATTCCGTCGGCCGTGTTCCTCGGGCTGATCCTGCTCGTCACCGACCCGTCGACCTCACCGCGCACGCCGCTCGGCCGGGTGATCTTCGGAGTGGCGTACGGCATTGGCGTCTTCGTCCTCTATGCCCTGCTCGGCCTGCTCGGCGTCCCGACCTTCTACGACAAGCTGCTGTGCGTCCCGCTCCTCAACCTGCTGGCGCCGTCGATCGACCGGCTGGTGGCGCGCCTCGGCGACCGTCCCGTGGTCGCGCTCCTCGGCCTGCAGCCGCCGCTCGGCCAGCGCAACCTGATCCACATGGGGGCATGGATCGTGTTCTTCGCGGCGATGACCGCCGCCGGACGCACCGACGGCATGCAACGCGGTGATGCCCTGCCGTTCTGGATGGAGGCGTGTGCCGCGGACAAGCCGAACGCCTGCGCGCGGCTCCAGCAGCTCGAAGCGAGCTACTGCGCCGACAACGCCGGCTGGGCCTGCAACGAACTCGGCCTGCACGCGCTGACCGGCCGTTTCGGGCCGCCCGATCCGGCTCGCGCCGAGGCCTACTTCGCCCGCGCCTGCGAGGGCCGGTTCCAGGCCGGGTGCGTGAACCTGCTGGACTCGACGACCCCGGCCACGGCGAATCCGCGCGCCTTCGATCTCAGGCTGCTCGCGCGCGAAGGCGGCCTCAACCTTCTCGACATGCCGGAGCCCGACCTCTACGCCCGCGCGTGCCGGCACGGCTGGTCCTTCGCCTGCGGCAAGGCGTCGGCGTCGCGATGATCCCGCTCGTGCGCCGCGAGGCCGTGGCGGCCCTGGCCGTGCTGCTCGTGGTCGTCGCCGGTGGCGGCGCCATGCGGGGACAGCCTGCCGCCTCAGGGTCGGCCCCCTCGCCAGCGACCCTGGGCGAGTTCGTCGAGATTCCGGGCGGCCCCTTCACGATGGGGGCCGGGCCGTCCACCTCGGCCGAGGCCTTCGACAACGAGCGCTGGTCCGCCGATCGCGAGGACGGCACGGTCGAACTGCCGACGTTCTATCTGGCGCGTCACGAAGTGACGGTCGAAGAGTTCACGGCCTTCGCGCGCGCCACCGGCTGGTCGGCCGAACCGCGCGCGCTGGCGGCGCCGCCCGCCCACCCCGTCGCCTTCGTCGCCTGGACCGACGCCATCGCCTACACCCGCTGGCGCACGGCCTCGCTCGCGGCGGCCGCCTCCACGCCGCCCCGGCTGGCGGCGCTTCTGAAACAGGGCTGGCGCGTCAGCCTGCCGACCGAGGCGCAGTGGGAGAAGGCCGCGCGCGGCCTCGACCGCCGTATCTTCCCGTGGGGCAACGAACTCGGCCGCGACCGTGCGACGTTCGCCGCATCGGGACCGACGCCGGTGGGCCACCACGCCTGCGCTGAGTGTGCGCACGGCCTGGCCGACATGGCCGGCAACGTGTGGGAGTGGACGCGCAGTCCCTACCAGCCGTATCCGTATGACGAATCCGACGACCGCCGCGGCCTCGACGCCGACGCGCTGTGGGTGATGCGCGGGGGCGGTTTCGCCGATCCACCGCGGCTCATCCGCACGACCGCGCGCGGCGCGGCCGAGCCCGGCGCGCGCCGGGCCTTCATCGGCTTCAGGACCGCGCTCGTGCGACCCTGAACGGTCTCACGCCAGACGTCGCCACGCCTGCTGCGGCTCGCGCTCGTCTGGTCACGCCCCGAATGATACGGCCGTGCGCCCCGCTGCACGCCGCGCTGCGCTCTGCGGCCGTCCGGCCGATTGCAGGGCCATGCGCAACGCCTTTCTCGTGGCGGCCGGCCTCACCCTGACGCTGGTGGCGGCCGTGGCCACGGTCTGGCCGCCGGTCCTGTGGTCGCTCCTCGTCGTCGGCCCCGTCATCATGCGCGGCCTCGCCGACATGCTGCAGACGCGCCAGGCGGTGCGCCGCAACTTCCCCGTCATCGGCCACGGACGCTATCTGCTCGAGCAGATCCGCCCCGAGATCAACCAGTACTTCGTCGAGAGCAACAACGACGGGCGGCCCTTCTCCCGCAACGATCGCTCGATCGTCTATCAGCGGGCGAAAGGCGAGCTCGACACCCTGCCCTTCGGCACGCAGCGCGACGTCTACGCCGCCGGCTACGAGTGGATCAACCACTCCCTGGCCCCGGTCGAGGCCGACCATACCGCGGCCCGGATCATCGTCGGTGGCGCCGCCTGCACGCAGCCCTACTCGGCCTCGATCTTCAACGTCTCGGCGATGAGCTACGGCTCACTCAGCAAGAACGCGGTGCTGGCCCTCAACACCGGCGCCAGGCTCGGCGGGTTCGCGCACAACACCGGCGAGGGCGGCCTGAGTCCGTATCATCTGGAGCCGGGCGGCGACCTCGTCTGGCAGATCGGCACCGGCTACTTCAGCTGCCGCACGACGGACGGGCGTTTCGACCTCGACGAGTTCGCGCGCCGCGCCGTGCTGCCGAGCGTCAGGATGATCGAGGTCAAGCTGTCCCAGGGCGCCAAGCCCGGCCACGGCGGCATCCTGCCGGCCGCCAAGCTCACGCCGGAGATTGTCGAGATCCGCGGCGTCGTCCCCGGCAAAGACGTCATCTCGCCGGCCGCGCATACCGCCTTCTCGACGCCGCTCGGGCTGCTGCAGTTCCTGCAGCGGCTGCGCGAGGCCTCCGGCGGCAAGCCGGTCGGCTTCAAGCTGTGCATCGGCAAGCGGCACGAGTTCTTCGGGATCGTCAAGGCGATGCTCGACTCCGGCATCCGGCCCGACTTCATCACGATCGATGGCGGCGAGGGTGGCACCGGCGCGGCGCCGCTCGAGTTCTCGGATGCCGTCGGCACGCCGCTCTGCGACGGCCTGTCGTTCGCGCACAACGCGCTCGTCGGCGCCGGCGTGCGCGACGAGATCCGGCTCATCGCCTCCGGCAAGGTCAACACCGGTTTCCAGATCGCGACCAAGATGGCGCTCGGGGCCGACATGTGCAACGCCGCCCGCGCCATGATGTTCGCCCTCGGCTGCATCCAGGCGCTGCGCTGCAACACCAACGCCTGCCCCACCGGCGTCGCCACGCAGGATCCGGCGCTCGTGCACGGGCTGCACGTCGGCGACAAGTCGCAGCGCGTGTTCCGCTTCCACCGCGAGACGGTGAAGAGCTTCTTCGAAGTGCTCGGCTCGGCCGGCCTGCGGGAGCCCGGCGATCTGAAGCCGTGGTTCGTGATGCGGCGCGTGAGCTCGGGCGACGTGCGCAGCTATCACGAGCTGTATCCCACTCTGGAACCGGGCGCCCTGCTGGCCGGCGGCGTCACTGGCAGCCTCGGCCGCGCCTGGGACACGGCCCGGCCCGACGCGTTCTAGGCCGACAGCCCATCACATCCACGACGCAGGCGTGGCGGATGCCGATCAGGCCATCGCCCAGGCGGCCGCGATGCGACCGACCTCGGCAAGCGCCGCCTCGTCGGCCGCCTGCGTGGCCGTCGTACGGCGGCTGCTGTCGAAGTAGGCGGTGATGACGAGCGGCGCCTTGGCCGGCGGCCAGGCGATCGCCAGGTCGTTGACCTTGTCGGTCATCTCACGGGATTGCGCGGTGCCGGTCTTGTCGCCGGCCCGCCACGCGGACGGCAATCCTGCGCGCAGGCGCTTGCTGCCGGTGGTGGTCGCCACCATCCAGCCGATCAGGCGTTCGCGGGAGGCCGCCGTCAGGACATCGCCGGTCAGCACACGCGCCATCGTCGTGGCCATCGCCCGCGGGCTGGTCGTGTCGTGCACCTCGCCCGGCTTGACCAGGTTCAGCATCGGCTCGGTGCGATCGAGGCGCGTCACGTCGTCGCCGAGCGCGCGCAGCGCCGCCGTGAAGGCCGCCGGCCCGCCCAGGCGCTTCAGCAGCAGGTTGGCGGCCGGATTGTCACTCGTGATCTGTGCGGCCTCGGCCAGCGCCACCACCGTCATGCTCTGCCCCACCTTCGGCTCGGTCACCGGCGCGTGGGAGACGAGATCCGCCGTCGTGATCGGCAGCATCTCATCGAGCCGCAGACGGCCCTGCTCGGCCTCCCTCAGGACGATCGCCGCCAGCGGCAGCTTGAACGTCGAGCACATGGCGAAGCGCTCGTCGAGGCGATGGCCGATCAGGCGGCCGGACGCCGTGTCCAGCAGGCACACACCGAGACGGCCGCCGGCGCTCGTCTCGAGCGTGGCCAGCGCGCGTAGCGCGTCCGACGACGCCCGCTCCGGCGCCTGGCCGCCCATGACGCCGGCCGGCACGAACAGACCGGCGCCCGCCAGCAGCACCTCACGGCGCGTCGCCGGCGGCATCAGCCGTTGTCGTCCTGCTTCTTGGGCCGCATGTTGCTGGCCAGCACCCGCTTGCGCAGGCGGATGTTCTTCGGCGTGATCTCGACGAGTTCATCGTCGTTGATGAACTCGATCGCCTTCTCGAGACCCATGATGCGCGGCGGCACGATCCGGATGGCCTCGTCGGCCGACGACGCCCGCATGTTGGTCTGCTTCTTCTCTTTGGTGATGTTGACGTCGAGGTCGTTGTCGCGCGAGTTCTCGCCGACGATCATGCCTTCGTAGACCTCGGTGGTCGGTTCGATCATCATGATCGCCCGCTCCTGCAGGTTCGACATGGCGAACGGCGTGGCGATGCCGGCCCGGTCGGCGACCATGGCGCCGGTCGCGCGCGACGGAATCGGGCCGTGCCACGGCTCCCACTCGGCGAACACGTGGTTCATGATGCCGGTGCCCTTGGTGTCGGTCAGGAACTGCGAGCGGAAGCCGATCAGGCCGCGCGCCGGAATCCGGAACTCGAGGCGGACCCGGCCGCTGCCGTGGTTGACCATCTTCGAGAGCACGCCGCGGCGCATGCCGGCGCCGGCGATGACGGCGCCCTGGAACTCCTCGGCCACGTCGATCACGAGATCCTCGACCGGCTCCATCTTCACGCCGCCGATGTCCTTGGTCACGATCTCGGGACGCGAGACCTGCACTTCGAAGCCCTCGCGCCGCATCATCTCGATGAGAATCGCCAGCTGCAGTTCGCCACGGCCGAGTACCTTCATCTGCTCCGGCGTGGCGGTCGGCTCGACCCTGAGCGAGACGTTGCCGAGCAGCTCGCGTTCGAGACGATCGCGCAGGTGACGCGAGGTCACGAACTGGCCGTCACGCCCGGCCAGCGGCGAGGTGTTGACGCCGAAGATCATCGACACGGTGGGCTCGTCGATGGCAATCGGCGGGATCACCTCGGGATGCTCCGGATTGGCGATCGTCTCGCCGATGTTGATGTCCTCGATGCCGGCGAGACAGACGATGTCGCCGGCGCCGGCGCTCTCGACTTCCACCCGCTTGAGCCCGTCGAAGGCGAACAGCTTGGTGACGCGGGTCTGCTGGCTGGCGCCATCGAGCTTCAGCACCGCGATCGGATCGCCGACCTTGACCCGGCCACGGAACACGCGCCCGATGGCGATGCGGCCGAGATAGTCGCTGGCGTCGAGATTGGCGACCAGCATCTGCAGCGGCTGCTCCGGATCGCCGGTGGGCGGCGGCACGTGCGACATGATGGCCTCGAAGAGCGGCTTGAGATCGGTGCCGGGCACCTCGAGGTCGGTCGTCGCCGTGCCGGCGCGGCCGCTGGTGTAGAGCACCGGGAACTCGATCTGCTCCTCGGTGGCGTCGAGATCGATGAACAGGTCGTAGACCTCGTTCAGCACTTCCTTGACGCGCGCGTCGGCGCGATCGATCTTGTTGACGACGACCACCGGCGGCAGGCCGCGCTCGAACGCCTTCTTGAGCACGAAGCGGGTCTGCGGCAGCGGGCCCTCGGCCGCGTCCACGAGCAGCACCACGCCGTCGACCATCGACAGCACGCGTTCGACCTCGCCGCCGAAGTCGGCGTGGCCGGGCGTGTCGACGATGTTGATGAGGACGTCGCCGTAGTGCACGGCGCAGTTCTTGGCGAGAATCGTGATGCCACGTTCGCGCTCGAGCTCGTTGCTGTCCATGGCGCGCTCGGTGACGCGCTCGTTGGCCCGGAACACGCCCGACTGGCGGAACATCGCGTCGACGAGGGTGGTCTTGCCGTGGTCGACGTGGGCGATGATGGCGACGTTGCGGCGGAGCGGATTGGCGACGGAGCGTTCGCTCACGGCGGCCGTTCGGGGTTCAGACATCCTCTCAGTATACAGGGCGAGCCGTCCTCGGGCCGGCCTCAGAAAATCGGGTGGAGGGTCGTGAACAGCGCCAGGGCGAGGCCGTACAGGCTCCCGTAGAACACATAGACCAGCGGGCGGAGGGCCTCGGGCGTGGCGGCCGCCACCCACACCTGGAACGGGAACAGCACGGCCGAGTAGCGGCCCAGCCCTTCGAACTGACCGGAGGTGAGCGGCAGCGCGAGATTGGCCAGGATGAGGAGGGCGGCGCCGCCGCCGAGCTTCCGCCACACCCACGGCAGGGCCACCACCATCACCAGGGGGAACAGCCCGTTCAGCACGTCGTAGGGCGCCGCGTGCTCCTCCACCAGGTAGGCATAGGGACGCGTGGCGAGATTCACGACGAAGGTCACGAGCGGGTTCTCGGCGACCGTGCTGCCCGGGTAGTAGCCCCAGCGGGTGATGGCGTGGTACCACTCGAACCAGTCGCCGGCCACGGCGTAGTTGTAGGCGCAGTAGCCGAGGAAGCCGAGACTCGCCGACGCACCCGCCGCCGCGCCGGTCAGCCGCCCCCGGGCTCCGTCGCCGCCGGCATGCCAGCCGACCCACACGAGCGCGGGAAGGGCCATGATGCCGTTCACACGGGTGGCGGTCATCAGCACCCCGGCCGCCACGGCCAGTCCCCAGCGGCGTGTCGAGAGCGCGAACAGCGCGGCCGCGAGCCCGAGCAGGAACAGCGCCTCCGCATACACGGCGCCGAAGAAGAACGCGAACGGAAAGACGAACGTGAGCAGCGTGGCGTGCCACGCCGCCTCACGCTCGAGATGCTGCCTGGCGTAGCCGAAGACGAAGCCGGCCGCGGCCACCGCGGCCAGCCACGACACGGCGATGCCCGCGAAATAGAAATCGGCCTGGGTGCCGCCGAGCAGCCGGCCGACGACGCCCATGGTCAGCGGATAGGCGGGAAAGAAGGCGAGGTTGTTGCGGCCATCCGCCACCCACTCGTAGCCACGCGACGCGATCCCGAAGTACCAGCCGGAGTCGTTGCGCGCGAAGGTGTCCCAGAAGTGGTCCGTGACCCCGAACACCGTGAACTGCTCGGGGCGTGCCAGCGGCAGGGACACATTGACGAAGAACGCGATGAGCGCCGTCGCCAGGCGAATGACGACGACGAGCAACATCAACTGGGCGACCGCGCGCTCGTCAGCTGCGGTCCATGCGCTGGGGCGGGCGCCGGACACCGCGGGCATTCTAACCTGACCGCACCGAGGCTGCGGCCGCGGCGGCTACTGCGGCTCGAACACGAACACCTGTGATGCCGAGAGCGACGAGGCGTCGAGGTCGAATCCGGTCGCCATCAGATCGTCGCTGTCGGCCCGGCCCAGGTTGCCGTGGTCGAGCGAGCGCAGGCGGTAGGTCGTGCCGGGCCGCAGGTGCGTGAGGCGCACGCGCACGCGACGCTCGCCGTGCGCGTTGCGGTAGGCGAACAGCGTGACGACCCCGCTCTGCGGATTGACCTGCTGCAGGACGTCCCACCCGGGCCCCCTGCCATCGATGCCGACGGCGTCGGTCAGCAGCGCCGTGAAGCCGTTGCCCCGCAGTGCCCGCAGGCCCTTGAACTGGTCGAGCTGCGCCTGGAGCATGTGATGATCGCCCTCGCTCAGGCCGCGGAAGTCGATCGCCAGCCCCAGGACGCCGGGCATGCGGCTGCGGGACAGCAGCGGCATGTCCGCCGCCTCGATCATCGGTTCGTCCGCGTGGGGCATCAGATACGAGAGCAGCGCCGCCGGCGGCACGACGCGCGTCAGCAACTCGAGGTGATGGCGCACCCGCGCGGCGGGTGCGGACCGGTCGTCCATCCAGGCGACGTCGGCGCGCGTCAGCAGCTCCATGTCGAGCCGCCGGGCGCCGCCCGAGACGTTCTCGATGAGCAGTCCCGGGTAACGCGCGTGCAGGGCGTCGAGCAGGCGATAGTAGCCGGTGACGTGCGCGAAGTTGCCCCCGTCCGGGCCGTGCGCGTGGTCGGCGCGGTTGCAGATCATCCAGCCGTTGAGATCGATCTTCAGGTAGTCGGCCCGGGCTTCGTCCAGGAACGCGAACAGCCGGTCGCGCACCCACTGCCAGCCGTCGTCCTCCGCCAGGCAGATCTGACCGTGCCGCGCGGCGTCGTTGGCGCGTCCGGGCTGGTAGGCGCCGTCGAACTGCGCGAGGAAGCGCTCCTGGGCCAGGCCGGCGCGTCCTGTGACACGCAGGTCGACGCGCTCGGGTTCGACCCACACGCCGAACTTCAGTCCGAGGTCGTGCGCGTGGTCAGCGAGGGCGCCGAGCCCCTCTGGAAAGCGGTCGCGATCGACCTGCCAGGAACCCAGGCCGGCCGAGAAGTCGAACTGGTCGCGGGCGTCGACGGGCGGATACCAGCCGGCGTCGAGCTGGAACAGCTCGCCGCCAATCGCGGCAAACGAATCCATCTCCCGGCGCATGAGCTGGTCGTCAATCGCGATGCCGAACATGAACCAGGAGTTGTAGGTGACGAGCGCCGGAAAGGGGCGGCCGCGCCGGTTGAGAAGCCACGCGCCGATGGCGTCGGCGGCATCGCCAGGCTCGGCGCCGGTGACGGCCACGAACGCGTGCGGGAACTCGACGTGCGCGCCGGCGGCCGCGTCAACCGCCATGCCCGGCAACCCGATGGTGAAGCGGGTGCCGTCGGCGGTGCCGTCGAGCGTTGTCCGCCACGAGCCTGACCACGCCAGGCCGGCGACGATCTGCGTTCGCCCGGCGATGAGCCCGAACCACGGCAGGGCGTCGACGGACGAGAGCGCCACGCTGCCGAACTCCACGTGGACGCCGTCGTCGAGGCGCGCGGCGCGCGGCGCGAACGGCCCGCCGTCGGCATCGGCCGTGTCGTGCCCACGATGCCACCAGGCCTCGCGCGCACGGACCTCCAGTTCCAGACCCGACAGATCACGAAGGCGGACGCCCTCGCTGCCGGCATCGACGGTCGTCCATGTCTCGACCACGGCGATGCCAGGCGCCACGGCGTAGTGCCGCTCGACGACGACATCACGTTCACGAAGAGCGAAGCCGAGCGTCAGCTGGACGCGTCCGCCCACCACCTGGGCCTCCGCTCCGAGGAACCGGAACGCGCGGCTGCCGAGCGGCTCCCGATGCCCGTCGTAGGCGAAGGTCGCATCGCTCCCGCCTGGTGCGATGACTGTTTCGCCGTCGAGGCCCGTGAGTCCGAGCACCTGCAGTTCGCCGCTGGCGTTCAACCCGACGGTGAAGACCAGCTGCCGGTTGCCCACCTCCCATCGCCGGTTTTCCGACGCCGCCCTGACGAACGCGTCATCCAGGTGCACGGAGTCCGTCGCCTGAAGCGGGCTGCCCGACCACACGGTCAGAAGCGCGGCCAGGGCGGCAATCGGCGGAAAAGCCGCGAATCTCGACATGTGGCGGTCTGCAGGCGCTCAACGACGGTGGACGTGACCAGCGAGTGGCATTTCGCCGCTACGCCCCAACCGCCTGCGGCTCAAGCAAACGCCACGCCAGTCAGGTCCGACGCCCCGGCGCGACCAGCGCTTTGGGGATGACGAACGACTCGGCATCGGCCAGCGCCTGGTTGAGCTCGTCGAGGGCGTAGACGCGGGCGCCGATGTCGCTGAATGGCACGGTTCGGCCGTGCCGTTCGAGCACCTGCACGGCGCGCAGGAAGTGCCCCGCCTCGCTGCCCCAGCAGCCGCGGATCTCGAGGTGCTTGCGGTTGATGTGCTGGTGAGCGTTGATGGCGCTCGGTCCGGCGTCGGTGTAGTGGCCGGCGATGACATACCGTCCACCGTCGCGGACGAGGCCGGGCGCTTCCTCCACGGCCGCGGGCGACCCCGAGGCCTCGATGGCGACGTCGACGCCGCGGCCACCGGTCAACGCTCGCACCCGCTCGAGCCGTTCGGCCGGCGAGGTCGTCGTGACGTCGAAGGTGATGTCGGCGCCCATCCGCCGCGCCAGGTCGAGTCGATCGCCGGGAGCGCCGATCGCCACGACGAGGCCGGCGCCGGACAGACGCGCCAGGGCGACGATGCTCAGGCCGACAGCACCCGTGCCCTGCACGAGCACGGCATCGGTGAGCCGGAGCGCGGCGCGGTCGATGGCGTGAACCGCCGTGATGAGGCCGCAGCCGCCGCCGATGTAGTCCTCAGAGCGCACGCGGTCAGGCAGTCGCACCGCGACCACGCCGGGCTCCAGATAGATGGCCTCACTCCAGCCGCCGAACAAGCCGTCATTCGCGCCGTCCGTGATGCCGTAGACCTTGCGCGACGGACACTTGGTCGGGGTGCCGCTGACCGCGCACGCGTAGCAGCGGCCGCAGGTGCGATGGACGTCGAAGAAGACGACGCGGTCGCCTTCCTTCAGCTTCTGGCCGTCGCCGCCGATGACGTCGCCGCGGATCTTCTCGGCGTGCCCGACCGAGACATGGCCCGGGATGAGCGGATAGGGGACGCCGGACAGCCGTCCGTGCCACAGGTGCACGTCGGTGCCACAGACTTCCGAGTACTCGGTGCGGAGCAGGAGGCTGCCTGGGGCCAGTTCCGGCTCCGGAAACTCCCGGATCTCGACCGGTTGGCGTGGCGCGGGCATGACGGCGGCGTGGATGATCATGGCTAGGGGCTTAGGGGCTAGGGGCTAGGACCTTCAGCCTAACAGCGTGTCAGTGTGTGCCGTTAGCCGCCAGCGGCGAAGCCGCTGTATCCTTCCCCCATGCCGCTCTATGAATATCGCTGCGCCGAGTGCGACCACGGCTTCGAGCTGCTGGTCCGCGAATCGACCACCTTCGAATGTCCGGCGTGCCGCGGCTCGAAGCTCGAGAAGCAGCTTTCGGTGTTCGCCGTGTCGGCGCCGGCCGGGCGCGGCCCGCGCATGCCGATGGCGGCCGGCTCGTGCGGCTCGTGCGGACACCCCGGCGGTCCCGGCTCCTGTGCGGTGAACTAGGGTGCGGATGCTCCGCCGCGGGGATCGACGGTGACGCTGTTCCGGGGGCTCTGGCACGGCCTGGCGCTGGTGGGACTGGCGACGGTCGGCGGCGGTGTGTGGTTCGCCTCGCAGGGCGTCGGCGCCACCGGCAGCCCATCGGCGCTCGAGACCACGGTGGCGCGCACCGCGCGGCACTGGCTGCTGCCAGCGGCCGCGAAGGCCCGCACCAATCCCGAGCCCGCAACCGCCGAGACGCGCGCCGACGGCATGGCGCACTGGGCCGACCACTGCGCCAACTGCCACGGCAACGACGGCGCGGGAGACACGCCCATGGGTCGTGGTCTCTACCCGAAGGCGCCCGACATGCGGCTCCCCGCCACCCAGCAGCTGAGTGACGGCGAGCTGTTCACTCTCATCGAGCACGGCGTGAAGCTGACCGGCATGCCGGCGTGGACGACCGGCGACGCCGCCGGCGAACGCTCGACCTGGCATCTCGTGCAGTTCATCCGCCACCTGCCCACCCTCACCGACGACGACCTGCTGGAGATGGAAGACCTCAATCCGCGCGGGCGTGCGGAGTGGCACGCGCTCGAAGAGGAACGGCGCTTCTTGTCTGGTACACTCGACGTGCCGGAGCCGCTGCCCGGGCATCCGCACTGATTCTGACGACCGGACCTGTCAGCCCCCACACCATGGCCCTTCCGACCTCCCTGCTCTGCCCGATCGACTTCTCCACCTACAGCGAGCGCGCCTTGCGTCACGCCCTGGCGCTCGCCAGCGCGTTCGGCGCGCATCTCACGGTGCTGACGATCAACGACCCGATGCTGGTGGCCGGCGCGGCGGCGGCCGGCTACGGCGCCTCATTGCGCGATCAGGTCGAAGCCGCCCTGCGGGAGATGCTCGACCGCATGCCGGCTCCGACAGCGCCACTGCTGCCGGCCATCGACATCGTCACCGGCACTCCCGCCACCGAGATTCTCGCCGCGGTGCCGCGCGTCGAGGCCGATCTGATCGTCATGGGCTCACGCGGCCTGGGCGGCGCCGCCCGGGTGGTGTTCGGTTCGACCACCGAGCGCGTCGTGCGGTCGGCCACCGTGCCCGTGCTGGCCGTGCCGGATTACACGCCGGAACGGATGAGCGTGGAACAGGGCGAGGCCCGCTTCACCGTGGGGCACGTCGTGGCCGCCATCGGGTTCGACGCCGCCGACGAGAAGGTCGCCGCCAGCGCCGGCACCTGGGCGCGCGCCTGCGGCGCCGCCCTCACCCTGGGCCACGTCTGCCACGACGTCCCGGCGCCCGTGTGGTGGCCGTTCGGGCCGGCCGCCGAGGAGGCGGAGTCGACCGACACCGCGCGCGAGCAACTGGAAGCGCTCGAACGCGGCGTGCCGCAGGCAGCCGGCGCCAGAATCGATATCCGGCGCGGCAACGTGGCGGCCGGCATGGCGGCCATCGTCAGCGACAGCAATGCCGGGCTGCTCGTCGTCTCCCGCGGCGGCGGGCAGCATCGTCTGGGCGCCACCGCCTACCGGGTGATGATCGATGCCGTCGTGCCGACGCTGGTCGTCGGCGACAACTGAGCCTGGACCAGCAGGCCGGGCCTGAGCCCGGGGCTAGCAGGCTGCGAGGCCTGAGCCCGGGGCCAGGAGGCCGCGAGGCCTGGCCCGAGACTAGTAGGCCGACAGCAGCGCCGCCGCCGACGGGAAGCGCGGTGCGATGTCCACCGGCACGTCCTTCAGCCTGTCGAGCACCTTCTGTGTCTCGGGCCGGATGACGCCGAGGGTCTCGAGCATCGTTCTTGGCCGCCGCGTAGTCGCCGACGGCCTGCATCGTCATGATGTCGCGCGCGAGCGCGGCGACGGCCTCGCGGATCCTGCCCGGCACGACCGCGAAGGTGCCGTCGGCGTTCACGGTGAAGGCCCCCTGGTCGAGCAGGTAGTTGAGCTGCACCGCCTGACCGCGCCCGTGCGCTTCGCTGATGCCGAAGCGAATCGAGCGGAAGGCCGAGGCCAGGAACGTCGTGTACATCGTGCCTTCCATCTCCTTCGGCAGCCGTCCCTTGTCGATCAGGAACTGCAGCGCGAACAGGCCGGTGATGTCCGCCTTCGCTTCCTCGACGGCACTCGACGTCTCCTTCAGCTCCTGGCGCACGGTGGTTGCCCGTCCGCCGACGGAGATGTTGTGCGGCCCGAGCCCGTGCACGAGTTCGTGCATCAGGATGTGTGTGAAGAAGGCATCGAAGGCGACCTGGCCGCGGTCGGCCGGGGCCAGCGCCACCTGCGCGATCGGCAACAGCACGGTGTCGAACTTGGCCTGCTGGTTGTTCTTCAGCATCACCCGCTTGCTGCCCTTGGCGGCGACGACGCGCTCGTCGTTCGGCAGGTTGAAGGCCGCCGTCTGCACGCCGCGGTTGCCGTCGCCGGCCGAGAACACGGTGTTCACGACGGCGATCGGCGCCAGGCTGCCCAGCTTGGGATTGCGGTAACGCGGATCGATCGGCAGGTTGTCCTCGATCTCCTGGAGCGAGGCCGCGAACTGCTGGAGGCGCGCCGACTCGGCCTCGTCCTTGACGGTGATGAACGCCTCGAACGCCGCCTTGTAGTTGAACCACTCGTCTTCGTAGACCTCGTAGGGCCCGATCGTGGGCTCGAGTGTGGCGTCGAGCTCCATCCACTTCACGTCGCTCTCGTAGTAGTCATTCGAGAGAAACGCCGCGGCCCGCGCCTCGAGAAAGGCCTTGAGCGTCGGCTGCGCCGTGGCGTCCGCCGCCTGTCTGAGGTGCGACGCGGCCAGTGCCAGCTCCGTCTGGTACTCCAGGCTGTAGGGCACGGCCACGAATCCGCCGCCGTCGGCGCGCCGGATGGCGGTGAAGAAGCCGGTGGCGGCCTGCCGGGCCGCGCCCGTCAGCGTGCCGATCCACTGCTCGACCTCGGCCCTGGTGGCGTCGGCCGGATAGAAGTTCGCGGCGGCCGGCTTGGCGGGGACACCCGGCACGAACGGCTCGTTGTGATCGAGCCGCGACCACGGCCCCTTGTTGATGAGGAAGTAGCGCAGGCGCGCCTGGCCGCGCGCCGATTCGTCGCTGGCGAGCGCCGACAGCAGCGCCGTGTTGCCGGCCCACACCTGACGCAGGAACAGCGCGTCCATCACCTGCGCGGCGCGGATCATATGGGCCAGTGCCGTTCGCTCCGACTCCGGCAGCGCCGAGGTGTCGGCCGACAGGTCGGTCGGTGCGAAGCGGGCGGTCTGCTCGGCCAGTGCTGTCATGACCTGGTCGGTGCGCTCGGGCGCGGACCCGGCGGGCGGAGGCTCGCCAGCGCTGTTGCAGCCGGCAAGCCCGAGTGAGACGAGGGCAGCGAGGACGTACGGCGTGGTCGGTGTGGACATGGGCTGGTGGGGGCGAACGGCCCGGACATGGGTCAGTGGACGCCGGGGCTGCCGAGAAGATGGGCGGGGTCGGAGCCGAGCCGGGCGATCGCCTGATCCCACATCCGCTCGGGCTGACTGCCGAAGATGAGGTCGGCGCCGACCGGTGCCATCAGCCAGGACGCCTGCGCCAGCTCCTCGTCGAGTTGCCCCGGCTCCCATCCGGCGTAGCCAACGACCACCCGCACGTCGCTGGCCGGCGGCGACTGCAGCGCCGCGCGCAAGGCCGTCGGCGACGCCGTCAGGTAGACCCCGTCGGCGACTTCGGTGGCGTCGGCGTCGAGCGACGGCCGCGAGGTGAGCACCCAGGCCCGCCGCTGATCGACCGGACCGCCCGTGAAGAGGAAGACGTCATCTCGAATCGACACCGCCGGCACGGTCTCCACCACCTCGTTGGCGGGCCTCTCCATCGGCCGGTTGACGACCAGCCCGAAGGCGCCCTCGGGACCGTAGGCGCACAGCAGCACCACCGTCCGTTCGAAGTTCGGATCGGCCAGTTGCGGCATCGAGATGAGCATCAACGGGGCGATGGAGGATGCGTCATCGGACATGACTCCATCCTACTCCAGCCCCTCCCGACTGCGCGTATAGTGCAGCCATGGCTCTCCGGCTGCTTGCCCTGGTCGCGCTCCTGGCCTCGCTTCCCGTCGCCGCCCTCGCCCAGCCGGCTCGCCGGCCGATGGCGCTCGACGACTACAACCGCATCGTCGCGCTCGCCGATCCGCAGCGCTCACCCGATGGCGTGTGGGTCGCCTACACGGTCACGACCATCGACGCGGACAAGGACAAGCGAAACACCGACATCTGGATGGCGCGCTGGGACGGCTCGGCCCGCCAGCGCCTGACCTCGTCGCCCGACAACGAGACGTCGCCGCGCTGGAGCCCCGACGGCACCTCCCTGGCGTTCCTGTCCTCGCGCGGCAGCGAGGAGGAGAAGAAGCAGGGCGCGCAGCTGTGGCTGCTGCCCCGCCAGGGCGGCGAGGCCGTGAAGGTCAGCGACGTCAAGGGCGGCCTGAGCGACATCGAGTGGTCGCCCGACAGCACCCGCATCGCGTTCGTGATGAACGACGTGAACCCCGCCGACGAGCCCGAGAAGATGGAGGGCTGGAAGCGCAAGGCGGCGCCGCCCATCGTCATCGACCGCTACCACTTCAAGGAAGACCGCACCGGCTACCTGTCGCGTCACTACGGACACATCGCCGTGTTCGACCTGGCCACCAAGACGGCCACGGCGTTGACGTCGGGTCAGGTGGACGACGAGCACCCGGCGTGGTCGCCCGACGGCAAGCGCATCGCGTTCATCAGCAAGCGGGCGCACGCCAATCCCGATCGCACCATGAACGCGGACGTGTGGGTGGTCGACGCCGTGGCCGGCGCCACGCCGCGCCAGCTGACCAACACGCCGGAGAGCGAGAGCGGACGGCCGGCGTGGAGTCCCGACGGCTCCCGCATCGCGACCCTCGTCGGCGACACCGACACCAACTACGCCTACGACCTCAACAAGCTCGGCATCGTGGCGGCCAACGCGCCGGCGCCCGGCGCGGTGCGGCTGCTCTCGCCGACGCTCGATCGCGCGGTCTTCGCGCCGTCGTGGTCGGACGACGGCCAGCGCCTCTCGTTCCTGCTCGAGGACGATCGGTCGCAGCACGCGGCCAGCGTGCCGGCCGAAGGCGGCACACCGCGGCGGCTCACCGGCGACGGCCTGGTCGTGACCGCCATCAGCCCGCGCGCCCGTGACGATCGCCATGCCGCGATCATGAGCACCTCGAACACCCTCCCGGAGCTGTTTGCGCTCGACGGCGCCGCCCCCCGCAAGCTGTCCGCGCACAACGATCCGCTGCAGGCCGAAGTGGCGTGGGCGACGGCCGAGAACTTCAGCTCGCGCAGCAAGGACGGCACCGAGGTGCACAGCATCCTCGTCAAGCCGGTCGGCTACGAGCCCGGCCGCCGCTATCCGCTCGTCGTCTACATCCACGGCGGGCCGAACGGCCAGGACGAGCACGGCTTCGACTACATCCATCAGTGGCTGGCGGCCAACGGCTACGCCGTGCTGGCGCCCAACTACCGCGGCAGCTCAGGGCGGGGCGCGGCCTTCCAGAAGGCCATCCATGGCGACTGGGGGAATCTCGAGGTCGTCGATGTGCTGGGCGCGGTCGACGAGGCCATCGCGCAGGGCATCGCCGACCCGGCCCGCCTCGGCATCGGCGGCTGGAGCTACGGCGGCATCACCACCAACTACGCGATTGCCACCGATCCCCGCTTCAAGGCGGCGGTCAGCGGCGCTGGCAGCTCCCTGCAGCTGTCGATGTACGGCATGGACCAGTACGTGGTGCAGTACGAAATCGAGATCGGCGTGCCGTGGAAGAACCCCGACGCCTGGATCCGGATGTCGTATCCCTTCTTCCACGCCGACCGCATCAAGACGCCCACGCTGTTCCTGGGCGGCGAGAAGGACTTCAACGTGCCGATCGCCGGCGGCGAGCAGATGTACCAGGCCCTGAAGTCCCAGGGCATCGACACCCAGCTCGTCATCTATCCAGGCCAGTTCCACGGCCTGACCATCCCGAGCTACGAGCGCGACCGCCTGCAGCGCTACGTGGACTGGTACAAGAAGTACCTGCAGCCAGCCGCGGGCAGCGCGCAGCGGCAGTGACGTCTGGCGGCGGCTAGCGTCTGGCGCGGCGGGTCCGCGCCCACGCCACGGCATCCTCGACCGCCGGCGCCGCGGCGCTGAAAGCCGCGTTCTTCACGGCGCCGCCGGGTGTCGCCAGCGCGTCCACCGCCGCGTCGTCGCCGGCCGCGGCCGCCAGCGCGAGATTGCGCCGCAGCTGCGACAGCGGCGCATGCGTGAGCGCGCTGCCCTCGACGAACGCGTGCAGCCGGTCGTCGGGGCGCTGCCAGAGCTCGGTGACGTCCGGCGCATCGCGCGTGGCCCGCGCTTGCCAGGCGGGATCGGCGGTGACCGTCGGCGTCAGGTTCCACGGGCACACCTCCTGGCAGATGTCGCAGCCGAAGAGATGGCCGGCCGCGGCGCGCTTCTCGTCGTCGGCCAGCACGCCGCCCTTCTCGATCGTCAGGTAGCTGATGCACTTGCGTGCGTCGACCTCGCGCGCGTCGAGGATGGCGCCGGTGGGACAGGCGTCGATGCACAGGGTGCAGGCGCCGCACTGGTCGCTGACGAGGGCATCGGCCGCGAGTGGCAGCGTCGTGGCGATGCCGGCCAGCAGGACCCACGATCCGATCTCGGGGTTGATGAGCAGCGAGTGCTTGCCGATCCAGCCGAGGCCCGCGTAGGCCGCGACCACACGCTCCTGCACCCAGTGCTTGTCGACGAAGACGGCGGCGTCGAACGGGTGCTCCGCGGTTGCCTGCATCCACGCCAGCAGCGCGTCGAGCCGCGCCTGCAGCACGCGGTGATAGTCCTCACCGCGCGCGTAGCGGGCCACGGTGGCCGATGGCGCCGGCGTCCGGTCGGGCCCGGTGTAGTAGTTGGTGGCGGTCATCACGACCGAGCGCGCGCCCGGGAGGAACTTCGTGACGTCGGCCCGCACCGCCGCCGACCGCTCGAGATAGCGCATCTCGCCGTGCTGCCCGCGCGCCACCCAATCGTGGATGCGCCCGAGCTCCGGCATCCCGGTGGCCGGTGCGATGCCGCACAGATCGAACCCCAGCATCCGCGCCTGCGCCTTGATCGCAGACGGTGTCAGCGTCGGCGTCATCGCGACCACGTCGTGGACGGCAGGCACGAGCGACGGCAGGCGGTGGCCGCCTGGCGGCGACTATGAGCCGTCGTCGCTCGGAGATCCGGCACTCGCGCCGAAAGTGCGGGTGACACGGACCCTTGGGGATGGGGGCCCCCAAGAGTGCATTGGACGCAGGACAAGCCGCCGGCAGGCGCGAGTGACCGACGCGGCGAATCGGAGCCGCCAGGCGGCCACCGCCTGCCGTCTCTCGTGCCTGTCGTCATCACATGGCCGCTACTTCTTCGCCACCAGCTGGCGCAGGACGTAGGGCAGGATGCCGCCGTGGCTGTAGGCCGCCAGCTCCTCCGGCGTGTCGATCCGGCAGATCGCCTCGAAGGACTTGACGCCGCCGGCCGCCGCCGTGGCCGTCACCGTGACGCGCGCCCGCGCCTTGAGGGCCGCGCCGGCGCCGGTCAGCGCGAACGTCTCGCGGCCATTGAGGCCGAGCGACGCGGCCGACTCGCCGTCCTGGAACTGCAGCGGCAGCACCCCCATGTTGACCAGGTTGCTGCGGTGGATGCGCTCGTAGCTCTCGGCGATGACCGCCTTCACGCCGAGCAGCATCGTCCCCTTGGCGGCCCAGTCGCGCGACGAGCCCGAGCCGTACTCCTTGCCCGCCAGCACGATGAGCGGCACGCCGGCTTCCTGGTACTTCATCGCGGCGTCGTAGATCGACATGATGTCGCCGCCGGGCAGCAGGGCCGTGACGCCGCCCTCGACGCCGGGCACCAGCTGGTTCTTGATGCGCGTATTGGCGAACGTGCCGCGCATCATCACCTCGTGGTTGCCGCGCCGGGCCCCGTAGGAGTTGAAGTCCTTGGGCGCCACGCCGTGCTCGACGAGGTACTTGCCGGCCGGGCTGTCGGCCTTGATGTTGCCGGCCGGTGAGATGTGATCGGTGGTGATGCTGTCGCCGAGCAGGGCGAGCACGCGGGCGCCGCTGATGTCGGTCAGGGGCGCCGGCTGCATCGAGAGGTTCTCGAGGAACGGCGGCCGTCGCACGTAGGTGGAATCCGCCTCCCAGTTGAAGCGGTCGCCGGTCGGCACCGGCAGGCCGCGCCAGCGCTCGTCGCCCTCGAACACGTGCGCGTACTGCGAGATGAAGGCCTGCGACGTCACGCTGGCGGCCATCGCCGCGGCGATCTCGGTGTCGGTCGGCCAGATGTCCTTCAGGTAGACCGGCGTGCCGTCGGTGCCGGTGCCGAGGGGCTCGGTCGTCAGGTCGAGGTTCATCGTGCCGGCAATCGCGTAGGCCACGACCAGCGGCGGCGAGGCCAGGTAGTTGGCGCGCACGTCCTGCTGGATGCGGCCCTCGAAGTTGCGGTTGCCGGACAGGACCGAGGCCACGACCAGGCCGCGCTCGCGGATCTCGGCCGACACGTCCTCGGGCAGCGGCCCTGAGTTGCCGATGCAGGTCGTGCAGCCGTAGCCGACCAGGTTGAAGCCGATCTTGTCGAGCCAGGTGTCGAGCCCGGCCGACCGCAGGTACTCGGTGACCACCTTCGACCCGGGGGCGAGCGACGTCTTCACCCACGGCTTGCGGGTCAGGCCGCGCTCGACCGCCTTCTTCGCCACCAGCCCGGCGCCGATCATCACGCCCGGGTTCGACGTGTTGGTGCAGCTCGTGATGGCCGCGATGACGACCGACCCGTGTTCGAGCTGGGTGGCGGTCGCCACGGCCGTCCCGCCGCCGGCCGCCACCTTGACGCCCTTCCTGAGCTCGTCGAGCGAGCCGGCAAACGACGTCTTGGCGTCGCTGAGCGGCACGCGGTCCTGCGGACGGCGCGGACCGGCCAGGCTCGGCACGATGGTCGCGAGATCGAGCTCGAGCCCTTCGGAGTAGATGGCGTCCGGCGTCGACTCGGTGCGGAAGAGGCCCTGCGCCTTCGCGTAGGCCTCGACGAGTGCCACCTGATCGGCGGAACGGCCCGTGAGGCGGAGATAGTCGAGCGTCAGCTCGTCGATCGGGAAGATCGCCACCGTGGCGCCGTACTCCGGGCACATGTTGCCGAGCGTGACGCGGTCGGCGATGGTGAGATGGCCGAGGCCGGGGCCGTAGAACTCGACGAACTTGCCGACCACCTTGTGCTTGCGCAGCGCCTCGGTGATCGTGAGCACCAGATCCGTCGCCGTGGCGCCCTCGGGCAGCTGGCCGGTGAGCCGGCAGCCGACCACCGGCGGAATCAGCATCGAGCTCGGCTGGCCGAGCATCGCCGCCTCGGCTTCGATGCCGCCCACGCCCCAGCCGACGACGCCGAGCCCGTTGACCATCGTCGTGTGCGAGTCGGTGCCGAAGCAGGTGTCCGGATAGAGCACGCCGCCTTCGTTGCAGACGACGCGCGCGAGGTACTCGATGTTCACCTGGTGGACGATGCCGGTCTCGGGCGGCACCACGCGGAAGTTCTCGAAGGCGTTCTGCCCCCAGCGCAGGAACACATAGCGCTCGCGGTTGCGCTGGTACTCGAGCTCGGCGTTCAGACCAACGGCATTCGCGGTGCCGAAGTGGTCGACCTGCACCGAGTGGTCGATGACCAGCTCCACCGGCTGCAGCGGATTGACGCGGGCCGGGTCGCCGCCCGAGGGCGGCGATGCCGTCGCGCATGGCGGCCAGATCGACGACGCAGGGCACGCCGGTGAAGTCCTGCAGGATCACGCGCGCCGGCATGAACGAGATCTCCTTGTCGGCGTTGACCGCCGCCGGGTTCCAGCCGGCCAGGGCGCGGATGTCGTCGGCCTTCACGAAGGCGCTCGTCCTCGCGGCGCAGCAGGTTCTCGAGCAGGATCTTCAGCGAGAACGGCAGGCGCTCCACCGAGGGGAAGGCGCCGGCCAGCGCGGGCAGGCTGAAGTAGTCGTACGGACTGGTCCGCAAGACGCAGGGACATCCGGGTGCTGAACGAGTTGTGGCTGGACATGATCCCGGGAATTCTAACAGGTGGCGCCGCGCCTGCGGTCGCCAACGGGCAGCGAGCGTCCGCGGCCGGACACCGCGCCGCCACCGGCTGCCGTGGCGGCGCCGCCGCTGCCGGTGTTTGCGGCGGGATCTCGCCGCGCCGGATGGCCACGCCGCGCCGCCGCCGCTGGCACGGAATTGGTAAGCACGCAGGGCATGCGCGACGTCCTGCTCGGGTTCCGCACCCTCGGCCGCCGTCCTGGCCTGGCCGCCGCGGCGATCGCCTCGATCGCTCTCGGCATCGGGGCCTCGACCGCCATCTTACGGCGTGGTGCGGCACGTTCTGCTCACGCCTCTGCCCTACGCGGCGCCGGAACGCCTGGTCATGCTGTGGGAGACCGCGCCCGACAACCCGGCCCGCTGGGTGGCTCCAGCCAACTACCTCGACTGGCGGCGCGACCTGGCGCCGGACGTCGAGTCGATGGCCGCCTTCGACAGCGTCTCGCTCACCCTCACGGGCGCCGGCGAGCCCGAGCGCCTGCGCGGCGTGTCGGCCTCGGGCACCTTCTTCGCGACGCTCGGGCAGCCGGTGGCCGAGGGGCGCGCGCTCGTGCCCGACGACGATGCTCCCGGCGCGCCGTGCGTGGCGGTGCTGAGCGCCGGCCTGCGCGCCCGTCGCTTCCCCGGCGCCGTGCTCGGCCTGCCGCTCGTCCTCGACGGACAGCCCTGCACCGTCGTCGGCGTGCTGCCCGACGCCTTCCGCTTCCCCCTGCAACCGCGCGCCGAGATCTGGACCAGCGGCGATCGCGGCGTGCCGCGATCGTTCCCCTTCCCCGGCGACATCACCACCGTCCGCGACGCGCACCTGCTGTTCGTCATCGCCCGCCTCAAGGACGGCGTCGCGCACGAAACCGCCGAAGCCCGGCTGCAGACCGTGGCGACACAGCTCGCCGACGCCTATCCGGACACCAACAGCGGCCTCGGGGCGCGCGTGATGTCCCTGCACGAGGCCGTGGTCGGCGATGTGCGCGGCGTGCTGTGGCTGCTGCAGGCCGGCGTGCTCGTCCTGCTGCTCGTGGCGGCCGCCAATGTCGCGCACCTGCTCATCGGCCGGGCGGCGAGCCGCCGGCACGAACTCGCCGTGCGGGTGTCGCTCGGCGCCGGCCGGCGCCATCTCACCCACCAGATGCTCGGCGAGGCTCTCGCCTTCGCCTTGCCCGGCGGAGTGCTCGGGGTGCTGCTGGCGGCCTGGGGTGTCGACCTGCTGGTGGCGCTGGCCCCAGCCGGGCTGCCGCGGGTGCAGGAGATCGTCCTCGATGGCGGCGTGCTCGCCGCCGCCGCCGCGCTCACGCTGATGACGACGCTGGTGGTCGCGCTGGCGCCGCTGGCCGGCGCCGGCCTGCCGCCGGCCGCGGCGCTGCAGTCGGGAGGGGTGAGGCTCGTCGGCCGCGGTGGCGAGCGGCGCTGGCACCGCGGACTGGTGGTGGCGGAACTGGCGCTGGCGCAGGTCGTCGTCGTGGGCGCGTGGTTGCTCGCGACGAGTCTGGCGGCCGCCACCAACGTCGAACTCGGCTACGACACCGAGCGCCGGGTGGCCGCCGAACTGACCCTGGCGCCCGACCGCTACTCGCAGCCCGCTGACGGCCAGGCGGGGGCGGCACCGATTGCCCGCTTCGTCGGCGCCGTACTCGACGACGTCGGCCGCGCTCCGGGCGTCAGAGCGGCGTCGGCTGCCTTCACCGCGCCGCTGTCCGGCGCGCCCAATCGCGGCGTGCGTATCGTCGGCCATCCCGAGCCGGCCAGGGGCCAGGAGCCGGACGCGGACTTCCAGGTGGTCACGCCCGGCTTCTTCGAGACGCTCGGCATCAGGCTCAGCACCGGACGCTTCCTCGCCAGCACCGACGCTGAGGGCGCGCCCGACGTCGTGGTCGTCAACGAGGCCTTCGCGGCGCGTCATTTCCCCGGGACCACGGCACTCGGCCGCATCATCGAGTTCGGGCGGGCCCGCCACGAGATCGTCGGCGTCGTCGCCGACACGCGCTACCGGCGCGTGGAAACCCCGCCCTACCCCACCTTCTACGTGCCGCTGGCCCAGAGCGACGAGGCGTGGCCGTTCCTGGCCTTCATCGTCTGGGCCGACGCGGACCCGGCGGTGGTGACGGCCGCACTGCGCGCGGCGGTCAGCCGGGTCGATCCGGCGCAGCCGATCTCCTCGGTGCGCACACTCGAGGCGACCGTCTCCGACGCCCTGGCGGGGCGGCGCTTCAACGCCGCGCTGTTCACGCTGTTCGCACTCGTCACGATGGTGCTGGCCGTGGTCGGCGCCTACGGCGTGACGGCGGCGCTCACCGCGGCGCGGGCGCGCGAGTTCAGCATCCGCGCCGCCCTCGGCGCGTCTGGCGGACGGCTGCGGGCGACCATCGTGGCGGATGCCGCCCTCCTGGCTCTCGTGGCATCGGCCGCCGGCCTCGCCATCGCCTGGCTTGGCGGCCGCGCCCTCGACGGGCTGCTCTTCGGCGTGACCGCACGCGATCCCTGGCTGCTGACCGCGGCGGCGGTGACCGTCACGGTGGCGGCACTGGCCGCCGCCGGCCCCTCCGCCTGGCGCGCCGGTCGCACGACGCCGATGGACGCGCTGCGCCTCGACGGGTGAAGCGGCCCTCCGTGGTCGCGTGACGCCAGGAGGACGGCCTACGGCCCGCCCTTCTTGAGCAGCTGTGGCGACACCCGGGCGCCGAGGCTGGTCGCGCCGGCCACCTGCGTGAAGTAGCCATAGGCGGCGGCCGACACCTGCTCCACCACGTCGGCCGCGGTGGCGTCGCCGTAGGTCACCATCACCGACATCGCGTAGGGCGCGCCGTCCACTTTCACGATCGCCCACGCCGTGCTCACGCCGCTCAGCGACCCCGGCTTCCACGCCACCGCGACCGACGGCGGAATGGGCGCGCGGAACGCGCCGCCCTTGGGCAGTTCCAGCAGGCGCGTCACCTCGGCGCACGACGCCGCGGTGAGCGGCACGTCACACCGCCACAGGCGCGCCATCAGATCGGCGGCCTCGCGCGGCGTCGAGATGTTCTCGCGCCCGGCCGCCTGGTCTTCCGGCCGGATCATCTTGCGCTCGAAGCGCGTGCTCGACAGGCCGAGAGCCGCCATCGTCGCGTTGACCTTCGCGAGCCCTACGGCGTCGATGAGCATGTTGGTGGCGGTGTTGTCCGACAGCACGACCATCGGGACGGTCAGGTCGTGCAGCGACAGCGCCGACCCGCCGTCCGAGAAGTACTGCAGCAGGCTGCTGCCGCCCGTACGGTCGGCGGCCGTGAGCGTCACGCGGTCGGTGAGGGCCAGCTCCCCGGCGTCGGCGCGGCGAAACAGCTCGAGGAGCAGCGGGATCTTGATGGCACTGCCCTGCGGGAAGACCGTCGCACCGTTGACGTCCCAGCGCCGGCCGTTCGTGAGATCGACGACGCTCACGCCGACCACGCCGGTACTGGTCGCCGCCAGACGCTCGAGCGTCTGCTGGAACTTGGCCGCGAGCTGGTCGGCCAGTGATGGCTGCGCCCCGGCGGCAGCGGGTGCCAGCACACCAACGACGGCCATCACCCAGGCGAGACGACCCCTCATCGCGGCATCGTCATCAAGGCGGCCAGCATCTCGATGCCCTCCCACAGGTTCTGGAGCCGCAGATTCTCGTCGGGCCCGTGCTGGTTGTTGTCGAAGTTGACGATCGAGACGCCCACGGTCGGCATCGCGTACTGGTCGCTGAAGGTGCCGAACGGCAGGCCGCCGCCGAGCGTCGGCAGCTGCACCGGCGGTACGCCGCCCATGGTCAGCGCCCGGACCACGGCCTGGGCTTTCGGATCGTCCATCGAGACACGCGAGGCCGCCGAGCCGCGTCGCGCGTCTACGCGCGCGATCAGGCGCTCGCGGCGGCGCTCCTCGTCGGTCGGCTCGCGGCCGCTGACGATGAAGTAGCCCTGCGCGCGGATGTGCTCCGTGATGAGCGCGTTCTGCGTCTCTGGCACGAGGTCCTTGACCATCCGCACCTCGATGCGCGCGCTGGCCGAGCCGGGAATGGCCGACCGGCCGGCAATGCCGCTGGTCGACATCTCGAGGATGCTGAGCGTGGGCTGGTTCAGCTTCACCTCGAGCCGCTCGTCGGGCCGCTCGGGAACAGCCACGCCGAAGTCGCGCGCCAGCACGGCCTCGACGTCGGGGGCAGCGGCCAGCGCCTGACGTTCGGTGGCGGTGAGCGGCCGGACGTCGCGGTAGAAGTCCTTGATGAGGACGCGGCCGGCGTCGTCCTTCATGGTCGCCAGCAGCTTCGCCAGGCGCATCGCCGGGTCCGGCGCCCAGTTGCCGTAGTTGCCCGAGTGCAGATCGCTTCTGGCGCCGTAGACCGTGACGGTCACGCCAGCGCCGCCGCGCACGCCGAAGTAGACGGTGGGCCGGCCGCTCGGGTGGCGCGGCCCGTCGAGCGTGATGGCGAGATCGGTCTTGAGGGCGCCGGCGCGCGCGGTCGCGAAGCGGCGGAAGTTCGCCGACCCGGCCTCCTCCTCACCGTCGAGGACCACCCGCAGATTCCACCGCGGGCCGCTGCCGGTCGCCCGCACGGCATCGACGGCGTTCAGGAGAGCCACGATCGGCCCCTTGTCGTCGGAGGCCGAGCGCCCGTAGAGCCGCCACTCGGGATCGAACGTGGTGCGGGCCGGATCCTCGGCCACCGGGCCGCTCGCGCTCCACAGGCAGGGCGTGAACGGCTGGCAGCGCGTCCACTCGGACGGATCCACCGGCTGGCCGTCGTAGTGGATGTAGAAGGTGAGCGTGCCGGCCGCGTCCGGCACATCGAGGGTGGCAAAGACGACCGGCGAGCCCGGACCGCTGACGGTCTCCACCTTGAACTGGCGGGCGGTGAAGAGCGTCTGCAGGTGGGCCGCGTTCTTCTGCATGTCGGCGTCGTTGCCGGCGACGTTCGGCAGCGCGACCAGCGTCCGCAGTTCGTCGACGATGGCGCGCTCGTGGGCGCGCCGCCACTCGGTGATGGCCGGCGGCTGGGCCGCCGCGAACGTCGCGCCGAAGGTCAGCGCCAGCGCCGTCGCGGCGCCGAAGTCTCTCACGTGCATGCCTGCCTCCCCGCCGTCGCCGGCGCCGTATCCTACCTCGCGAGTCCCGCCGGTGTGAGCCAGCCCTGCGCGCGGGCCAGCACCAGGTCGACGATGAGCGCCAGCAGCGCCGCCGGCACCGCGCCGGACAGGATCATGCGGGTGTCGGCCAGCGCCAGGCCGGCCACGATGGGATCGCCGAGTCCGCCTCCGCCGACGAAGGCGGCCAGCGTCGCGGTGCCGACGTTGGTCACGGCGGCCGTGCGCACGCCGGCCATGATCACCGGCACGGCCAGCGGCACCTGCACCCACAGCAGCACCTGGCGGGCTGTCATGCCGAGCGCCACGGCGGCCGCCACGGCGCCTGGGTCGGCTTGCCGCACGCCCGTCACCGTGCCGCGCACGATCGGGTAGAGCGAGTAGAGAAACAGCGCGGCGATCGCCGGCAGGACGCCGATCCCCAGCACCGGCAGCATGAACGCGAGCAGCGCGATGCCGGGCACCGTCTGCAGCAGGCCGACGCCGCGCGTCGCCACCTCGGCCGCGCGCCGGCGGGCCAATAGCAGACCCAGGCCGACCCCGACGACGATGGCGGCGGCGAGCGACACGCCGGCGAGCCACAGGTGGCGGAGGCTCATGCCGGCGATGGCCTGGCGCCGCGCCCACAGGTAGCCGAGAAACGACGCGGTGGGGCGATCCGCCGCGGCCGTCGCGGATGCGGCAGCCGAATCGCGCGCGCCGACCAGCCCGAGATCGACGAGCGCGGCGGCGGCCACGTCGGCGGCGGGCCGGCCTTCCACTTCCACTTGCGCATTCATCCGGCGCATGCGCGTGACGTCGATGCGGCCGCTCAGCTCGGCCAGCGCCGCCACCACCGCCGGCCGCTCGCGCGCCACCGCGCCACGCACCACCGCCGCGGCGTCGTAGGGCGGGAACAGGTCGCGGTCGTCGACGAGCACGGTGAGCGGATAGCGGTCGAGCAGACCGTCGGTCGAGTAGGCATCGATGATGTCGACGTCGCCGGCCACCAGCGCCTGGTACTTGATGGCGGGCGCCAGGGCGCTGACGCGCGCGGGCGACAGCCCGTAGACCTCGCGCAAGGCAGGCAGCCCGTCCGGCAGGCCGATGAAGTCCGCCGTGAAGCCGGCGCGGAGCTGGCTGCTGACCCGCGCCGCATCGCTCAGCGTCTTCAGCCCCAGGCGCGTCGCCATCTCGGTGCGGACCGACATCGCGTAGGTGTTCTCGAAGCCCAGAGGCGCGAGCCAGCGCACGTCGTAGCGGGCGGCGAACTCACGCGACACGGTATCGAACACCTGTGCGGGATCACTCGCCGACGGCGCCTTCAAGATGACGAGCAGGCCCGAGCCCGTGTACTCGGGAAAGACGTCGATGGCGCCCTGCCGCAGGGCCGGGAAGATGATCTCGGTGCCGCCGAGGCCGAAGCGGCGGCTGACCGTGAGGCCGCGGGCCTCGAGGATCTGCGCGAACAGTTCGGCCAGCAGGTACGACTCACCGAAGGGCTTCGATCCCACCACCACCGGCGGTCCGCCGGCCGGCGCCTGCGCGCGTGCTGGCGGCATCACCGCCAGCAGACAGGCGCAAGCCGCCGCCAGCGTCACGACCCGGCGCACGCCCCGGCTCACGCCGACGCTCCGGCCAGGCGCGCCCGCGCCAGCAGCTCGGCCACGTAGTCGGTGGCCGGCGCCGTCGTGAGCGCCTGCGGGGTGCTCGTCTGCTCGAGCCGGCCCCGGCGGATGACGGCGATGCGGTCGGCCAGCAGGGACGCCTCGTACAGATCGTGCGTCACGAGCAGCGCCGCCGTACGGGTGCGCCGGCGCAGCGCCAGGAACAGCTCCTGCAGTTCGCTGCGCGAGATGGCATCGAGGGCGCCGAACGGCTCATCGAGCAGCACGATGCGCGGGCTGTCGGCCAGCGCCCGCGCGAACGCCACGCGTTGCCGCTGCCCGCCCGAGAGCTGATGCGGCCAGCGCGCCCCGAACTGCGCCACCGGCAGCCCGACCAGTTCGAGCGCGGCCGCCGCCAGGGCGGCCGGATCGGAGCGGCCGGCCAGCCGCGGCACGAGCGCGGCATTGGCCGCCACCGTCCAGTGCGGCAGCAGGCCGCCGTCCTGCGGGACATAGCCCATGCCTCGCCGCAACAGGACGGGATCGAGCGTCCGCAGTTCCCGCCCGTCGACGAAGGCCTCTCCGGCATCGAGCGCCGTCAGGCCGTTGAAGACGCGCAGCAGCGTGCTCTTGCCCGAGCCGCTCTCGCCGACGAGCGCCACGCACTCGCCGGGCGCCACCTCGAGCGAGACGTCGTCGAGCGCCACCACGCCGCCGTAGTGCTTGGTGGCGCCGACGGCCCGCAGCGCGGCTTCACTCATCACGTCAGAGGCCGGCGAACAGCCGGACCGATGCCGTCGGCATACCGCGGGTGCCGCCGGTGAAGGCGATGCCGCCGCTGCGCCAGTGCCACCCGAGTTCGGTCGTCACGCCGAGCGACCGGCCCTGCCGCGCGCCGAGAAGCCACAGGCGCAGACCAGCGGCGGCCGACCATACCTGCCCGGTCTCGACGAGCACCCGCTCCTCGTGCAGCTGCCGCAGATAGGCGCCGCCCGCCGCCAGATACGGACGCCCGCGGCCACCGAACGACCAGCGCGGCAGACCGTAGAGCAGGCGCGCCCCCACGGTGTACTCGTCGACGCGTTCGCTGGCCGTCACCGCTGGCGCGCCCTCGGCGTCACCGCTGATGGCGACCGTGAGCGTCGGTCGCGCCGCTCCACCCACGATCTCGACGGCCAGCGTGCGCGTGACGGGCACGGCCAGACCGAGCTCCAGTCGCGCGGCGCCGTCGAGCGTCGACGTCGTGTCGAAGAGCGTGAACGGCGGCGGCGTCAGCGTCCCGAGCGTCGTGGCGCGGGTGGAGGCGGTGACCGTGCCGAGGGCTTCGCTGCCGCTCCAGCCTCCGCCCACGCTCAGCACGGGATGCCCGGGGCGCCACGAGACCGGAGCCGCGCCGGCCGGCTGTGCCGACGACCTCCCGGCCGCGGCCAGGAGCGCGCAGACGGCGAGAGCGGTGAGGCGCCCCGGCGTGGTCATCTCGGCCGGACCTCGATCGTCTGGGCGCTCGACGCCCCGCCGGCCTGCACGACCGCCAGCCGCGATCCGTAGGTCACGGCGAAGGCGACGTCGACCTCGGCCGGCCCGAAGAAGCTTTCGACATCGGCGTCGTCGAGCGGCTCGACGCGGAGCACGTACGGCCCTTCGGTCACGCCGGCGATGACGAAGTCGCCGTTGGCGTTGAGGGTGTAGCCGGCGATCATCTCGCCAGACGCGAGGCCGAAGGCGACGACGTGCGCCCCATACACGCCGCGGCCGTTCTTCGTCACGCGGCCCTGGATACTGCCGAACTCCCCGGCCGGCAGCACCTCGTAGAGATCCCGCACGCCGGCCATGTCGTCGGGCTGCAGCATCCGATCGGCGATGCTGCCGGGCGGCCAGGCAATCGGGAACATGATCGCGCCGGTCGACAACACGCGCCGGCCGCTGCCGCTGACCTCGGTCTCGCCGAGGGCGGAGTGGCCGAGCCCGAGCACATGTCCCAGTTCGTGCAGCGCCACGGATTCGAGATCGTGGGCGCCGGCTTCACCCGTCGCCGCGGTGGACCAGCGGAAGCGCGTGTTGAAGTAGATGTCCGCCTCGAGCAGCGTACCGGTCGTGGCATCGAGCAGGAACGTCGCGGCGCCGAGCACGCGCTCCTGGTCGGGGCGGTCGAGGAACCCGATGGTCGAGCGGCCGTCGGATTCGAGGGGCCGGCTGCGGGTGAGCCCCTGGGCGCTGAACGACACCGGCAGGCCGGGGACACCGTTCCAGGTGGTGGCGGCACGGCCGATGGCATCACCGAACGCCTGTGAAGAGATGCCCCCGAAGTCGCGCTCAAGGACGAAGTAGGGGATCGGGCCAGGTGTCCAGCGCACGGGGACGGTGCGCCCGCCCACCTCGATGCCGAACTTCAGATAGGCGTGGACCGGGGCCGTCGCGGCAGTGAGGACGCCGACGACGGTGGCGATGACGGCCAGGCGCCTCATCGGGCGTCACCCACGGCGCGGACGTCGGCCGCAAACGCCGCCAGCGACCGGACCGGCCGGGCAGCCGTGCCTCGCGCTACCCGCGTGGGCGCGGCGGCGGTATGCACCGGCGACGGCACGACCATCGCGGCCCCGCCCTGCCCGCCGTGCGCCACCCGGTAGACGCCGAGCGACAGGCCCACCGGCTGCGGCATCGTGGGTGCACGTCCGCGCAGGAAGACCACGACTTCGTCACCGGCGCGGAAGGTCGGCGCGCCGGGCATCACCAGGATGCGGCCGCCGGCTTCACCGCCCGGCACGACGAAGGTCGCCGTGCTGGTGTCGGCGCCCTTGAAGGCCGCATAGACGTCGAGCGTGACCGTCGATTCAATGGTTCGCCGATCGCTCGTCCAGTGGCCGCGCACCTCGCGCACCCGGCCGTGCACGACCGCGACGGACTCGCGCACCAGCTCTTCGAAGGTGGCCGGCACGACGGTGAGTGCCCGCGCCGGCAGCGTCATGGCCAGGATCGCGATCAGCAGGAACATCTGGGGCATCCGCATGCCCAGAGTCTACTTCGATGATGGCCCGCCCTCGCAGGCCACGCGCCTGCGCACCGCGGCCGTGAAGCGGCCGTGCGGCGGCAGTCTACGGCACCGGCGTGCGTCGCGCCACGGCGAGCACGGCATCCGCCACGCGCGCGGACGAACCGGGCGGCCCCAGCTTCGTGCGCGTCTCGGCGAGCCGCGCGCGGGTCGCCGCCCACCGTTCCGGTTCACGGAGGAACGCGATCGTCTCGGCCGCGATGGCCTCGGGTGTGCACCCGTCCTGGATGAGTTCCGGCACGATGCGATCGCCGGCGATGAGGTTCGCCATGGCGTAGGTGTCGACGGTGACGAGCGGCTTGCCGAGCGCGTAGGTGAGCGGCGACAGCTTGTAGACGACCACCATCGGCCGCTCGTGCAAGGCGGTCTGCGCGGTGGCCGTGCCCGAGGCCGTGACGACGACGTCGGCGGCGGCGAGGACGTCGTCGGTCCGCTGCTCGACGAGCGGCGTCCCGGGCGCTGCCGCCAGGATGGCCGCGAACTCCTCGGCCGTCCGGCCCGGCGCCCGCGCCACGACGAACTGCACGCCGGGCACCGCCGCGCGGATGGCCGGCAGCGCCGCGGCGATCACCGGGACCAGCCGCGACAGCTCGTTGTGCCGGCTGCCCGGCAGCAGCGCCACGACGGGCCGCGCGGCCGAGAGCCCCAGGGCTTCACGCCGGGCGTGCTGACGCCGCGCTGCCTCGGCCGCATCGGCGTTGGGCGCCGGCACCAGGTCGACGAGCGGATGACCGAGGAAGCGGACGGGCACGCCGGCCTGCTCGTAGAGCGGCGCTTCGAACGGGAAGATCGGCAGCGCCAGCGCGACATCGCGCTGCATCGCCTTCATGCGCCGCGGCCGCCACGCCCACAGCTGCGGCGTGACGTAGTAGACGACCGGCACGCCCTTGGCCGCGAGTCGCGACATCAGGCGGAAGTTGAAGTCGGGATAGTCGACGACGACCAGTGCGTCGGGCCGGGTCTCCTCGGCGGCCCGCACCAGCCGGCGCAGCACGGCGAACGTGGCGGGCAGGACACGCAGCGCCTCGGTCAGGCCGGTCACGGACAGGCCGGCGTAGTCGTCGATGAGACGCACGCCAGCGGCGCGGCACAGGGGGCCGCCGAACCCGAACACGTCGAGATCCGGCTCCCGTTCGAGCAGCGCACGCACCAGCCCACCGGCGTAGAGATCGCCGGACGGCTCGCCGCACGAGACCATCACGCGCATGGCTGGATTCGCGGGGGGCGGGTCAGTTCTGCGGGCCGCGGCCGGAGCGGCGCAGATCGGCGGATGTCAGGTCGAGCTGCTCGATCGGGATGCGCTCGACACTCGTGAACCCTGCCCCCGCCAGCGCCTCGAGGAAACGATCGGCATCGCCGACCAGGACCACCGAGAGCGCCGTCGGCTTGAGCCAGGCGCGCGCCACCCGCTGGACGTCGTCGACGGTCACGGAGCGGACACGCTCGGGATAGGCCGGCAGATCCTCGAGCGGCAGGTCGTAGAAGAGCTGGTTGAGCACGCGTGTCGCGATTGCGTCCGGCGACTCGATCGACAGCGGGAAGCTGCCGGCCAGGAAGTCCTGCGCGCCCTGCAGCTCGCCCTCGTAGACCCGCTCCCGCTGCACGCGGAAGAACTCGTCGACGACCGTGCGCAGCGCCTCGACGGTCGCCTCGGTCCGGGTGTCGGTCTCGGCGATGACGGCGCCGGTCAGTTTGTAGGCGTCGAGGTCGGCCGACGCGCCGTAGGTGAGCGCCTTCTGCGTCCGCAGCACCTGCTGCAGGCGGTTGCCGCCTTCCCCGCCCAGGATCTTCACCACCTGGTCCATCACCAGGTGATCGGGATGACGGCGCGCGAACGCCAGGTGACCGGCCCGGATCTCGGTCTGCACGGCGCCCGGCTTGTCGATGACGATCAGGCGCTTGACCGGTGGCGGCGGCTCCATCGGGGCAAACGCCGGCACGGTGCCTTTGGCCCAGTCGCCGAACACACGCTGCACCTGCGCGAAGGCGGCGTCGGGTGTGACGTCGCCCACGATGGCGATGAGGGCGTTGTTCGGCACGAACCAGGCCTGGTGGAACTCGACGAAGTCCTGCCGGGTGAGCGAGGCCAGCGACTGCACGGTGCCGCCCGACGGCATGCCGTAGGGATGGAAGCCGAACACCAGCCGGTCGATGACCTGCGACGCCACGGTGTCCGGGTCCTCGGCGGCCACCGTCAGCGACGACAGCGCCTGCTGACGTTGCCGTGCGATCTCGGTGTCGTCGAAGGCGGGCGCGCGGACGATGTCGCCCATCAGGTCGAGCGCCCGGCCGAGCCCGTCGGTCATGCTGACGGTGTTGACGAAGCTCAGGTCGGTGCCGGCGCCGCTGCCGAGCAGCCCGCCCATGAAGTCGATCTCTTCGGCGATCTCGGCCGAACTGCGCGTGGCGGTGCCCTGATCGAGCAGCGCCGCCGTCAGCATCGCCAGGCCTGCCTTGCCTTTGGGATCCTGCGCGGCGCCGGCCCGCACCAGCATGCGGGCGCTGACGATCGGCTGCTCGTTCTGACTGACGAGGACGACCTGCAGCCCGTTGGCCAGCGTCCGGATCTCATAGGGCGGGAACGTGACCGGCTTGGCGCGCAGCGGGCGCGGCGGCCGCTCCGTCGGCCAGCGCAAGGCGTCGGCCACGGTCGGGGGACGGACCTGACCGGCCGACAACCCCACCACCGCGACCAGCACGGCGATCGAGGCGACGAGCGACGACTGCACGACGTGGAAGGCGCGGCGGCTCATGGGCGGGTGCTTCCGTTCTTCGGCATGACGTGCATGACGACGCGCGACGCCGGCGTGAAGTACTTCTTGGCCACGCGCTGGACGTCGGCGCGTTCCATGTTCTGGAAGGTCGTGAACTCGCCGTCGGCGGTCGTGAGATCGGCGTGCAGCACTTCGGCATGCGCGAGAATCTGCGCCTTCTGCTGCACCGTCTCGCGCATCAGGATGTAGTCGCGCGCGAACTGGTTCTTGGCCCGCTGCAGCTCGCGGTCGGTGATGCCGTCGGCGGCGGCCTTGTCGAGCTCGGCGATGAGCGCCTTCTCGACCTCGTCCGGCGACTGTCCGGGAGCCACCAGGGCCACGGCGTAGAAGAGATTGGGATGCTCGATCAGGTTGGCGCTGCCGAAGGCCGCCACCGCCAGGCGCTTCTCGTAGACGAGCGTGCGGTGGATGCGCGAGCTGTTGCCGTCCGAGAGCACCTTGGCGAGCACGTGCATCGGATAGGAGTCGGGGTGGCCGTCGTAGGTGATGTGATGCGCCACGATCACCGCCGGCAGCGGCCAGGCCTCCTCGAGCACGACGCGTTTCTCGGCCTTCTGCAGCGGCTCCGGGGCGATCTCGCGGGGCACCTTGCCGGCGCCGGGCGGGATGCGGCCGAAGTAGCGGGTGACCAGGTCGGTCGTCTCGGCGACGTCGAAGTCGCCGGCGATCACCATGGTGGCGTTGGCCGGAATGTAGAAGGTGTTGAAGAATGCCCGGACGTCGTCGATGGTGGCCGCGTCCAGGTCGGCCATGCTGCCGATGACCGGATTCTTGTAGGGGTGGGTCGTGAACGCGAAGTTGTAGAGCAGCTCGTTCAGGTTGCCGAACGGCTGGTTGTCGACGCGCATGCGCCGCTCTTCCTTGACCACCTCGCGTTCGTTCACGAAGGTCTGCTCGTCGATGCGCAGCGAGCCGAGCCGGTCGGCCTCCATCCACAGGACGAGCGGCAGGTACTGCGCCGGGACGGTGTTCCAGTAGACCGTGGCGTCTTCGTTCGTATAGGCGTTGGCCCGCCCGCCGACCGACGACACAATCGACGTGTGCTGCTCGGGCTCGACGTTCTTGGAGCCCTTGAACATCATGTGCTCGAAAAGGTGCGCGAAGCCGGTCCGGCCGGTCCGCTCGTTCTTCGATCCCACGTGGTACCAGAGCTGGACGTGCGCGATCGGCGTCGACCGGTCCGAGTGCAGCACCACGGTCAGGCCGTTCGGCAGGGTCAGGCGCTGATACTGCAGCTTGGGCGGCGCCACGGCGGCGTCAAGCGACACGAAGCAGGCGGCCACGGCCAGCACAGCCACGCCGAGGGCCGCGCCCACGCGGCGTCGCAGGAGGGAAACGGCCGGCGTGAAGGTGTTCATGGTCTTGGCTTCGATTATGGCACGGGGGTCGTAGCCCCGCCGTCGTCGGCTTCGAGCGCCGCCAGGCGCCGCTCCAGCTCCTGTAATTGACGCCGCAACTCGGGCAGGCGTCCCACGAGGACGGACGCCTTGCGCCAGGCGCGGTTGTCGATTGCCGGCAGGCCCGAGACGAACAGGCCCGGTCCGATCGAGTTGGTGATGCCGGTCTGGCCCGTGGCCTTGACGCCATCGCCGACGGTGATGTGTCCGGCCACGCCGACCTGGCCGCCCAGCATCACGTCGTCGCCGATCGTGGTGCTGCCGGCAATGCCGACCTGCGCCGCCAGCAGCGTGCGCGCGCCCACCACCACGCCGTGGGCGATCTGCACGAGGTTGTCGATCTTGGCGCCGGCCTTGATGCGCGTCTCGCCGACGGCGGGACGATCGATGGTCGTGTTGGCGCCGACCTCGACGTCGTCTTCCAGAACGACCGGGGCGGTCTGAGGGATCTTCTCGTGAGTGCCGTCGGGGCGGCGCGCGAAGCCGTAGCCGTCGGCGCCGATGATGGCGCCGTCCTGGATCACGACGCGGGCGCCGAGGCGGCAGCGCTCGCGAATCGAGACGTGGGCGTGGATGACGCAGTCGGGCCCGATCTCGGCCCCGGCGCCAATCACGGCATGCGACGCGATCGCCGTCCGCGGGCCGATGACCGCGCCTGCGCCGACGACGGCCAGCGGGCCGATGCCGACGCCCTCGCCGATCATGGCGTCGGGCGCCACGACCGCCGACGGGTGCACGCCGACCGGGAGCGTCGAGGGCGGCGCGAGCGCGGCCGCGGCGCGCGCGAAGGCGAGGTACGGATCGGCGACCCGCAGCGTCGCACAGGGCGCCGCCGGGCCGTGGAGGGCGAGGATCAGGGCCGAGGCGCGCGTCTCGGCGACGCCGTCGGCGTAGGCGGCGCTGGCCAGAAAGCTGACGTCCCCGGGACCGGCCGCCTGGAGACCGGCGACGCGCACCACTTCCACGCGTCCATCGCCGTCGAGGTCGGCGCCAATGCGCTCGGCCAGCTCCTGAAGCGTCACGCCGGCCAGCCTATCACGCGGATGGAACGGCCAGCCGTTCGACGAACGTCGCCAGATGCTGCAGTCCGAGCGTGGCTGCTGCCGCGTGCACGCGGCTTTCCTTCTCGGGCGACGGCAGGCGCGTGGCCGCGCGCAACTCCGTGAGCACGGTGTTCGGCGTCACGTGCCAGACCACGGTGCGCTCACCACGAGCGGCCCCTCGCCACGCCAGCAGGTGGCCGACGGTGGTGAAGGTGAAGAAGTAGCCGATCAGGTTGGGTCCGGGAATGAAGAAGAAGACGCTGGACAGGATGAGCGCCACCAGATTGAGGAGGAACCAGCGCAGGTGCCGGTCGGAGTCCTTGCGCAGACCGGCGCGCGTGACGGCCAGGGCCTCGTCGGCCGACAGATCGTCCGGCGCCTGCAGGGCCGCCACATCGGCCGTGCGCAGGTGCCACAACAGGCGCTGTTCGGCGGCACGCTCGACGACCCAGCGCAGGAACTTGCGCTTGAGCCGGGCGCCGAACCCGGTCGAGGCCTCGGCGGCAGGGTCGTGATGGCGATGCCGCTCGGCCTCGGCCTCGCGCAGCATCTCGGAGAGGCGCCGGCGTTGCCGCGCCAGCCAGCCCGGCTCGTCGGCCGGCGGCCCGTCGTCGCCGTCGACCGGTTCGTAATAGAGCTCGTAACGATCCGAGCCAAACGCGATGAGGAACACCTGCATGTGTGAGAGGGACGCCGCCCTGATCTCCGGAGTTCGCTGATTACTGGGGCGTCGACGCCGGTACTCGACGCGGCGCACGCGGGATGGTGGTCGGGACGGCGGGTCGGCCGGCCTTCTCCCACGCACCGGTGATGAAGGCGGCCGCCGCCGCAATCGAGTCCGCCACACGCTGGTCGACGAGTGGCAGTGCCTCCCGCCGGAACGCCGCGTAGAAGGCGTCGTCGTAGAAGGTGCGACCGGTGGCCGCGGCGCGGTCGGCCGCCAACGCGCGCGCGGCGAGCCGGTTGCTCTCGAGCAGGATGCGGAACATCTCCCCGCGCGGATCGCTCACCGGCGGCCGCGGCGCCGGAACGATGGCGAGTTCCTGCTGATAGCGTTCGAACAGCTCGGACTCGAAACGGCTGTGCGCGCCGGGCTGGCCGCTCAGCTGGCCGTCGTAGTTCTTGACGGCGTGCAGCGGCACATGGCCGTCGCTGACATAGTGCGCGAGCACGGCCGAGAACAGCGCGATGTCGTCGAGCGCATACGGCGGCGGGGACGGACGGGCGAGCGAGCGGAAGGCGCGCTCGAGCTTGCCGTGGAACTCGGCCACCCGCCAGGGCAGCAG
Organism: uncultured Acidobacteriota bacterium; assembly: GCA_963807405.1. GTDB lineage: Bacteria > Acidobacteriota > Vicinamibacteria > Vicinamibacterales > UBA2999 > CADEFD01. The sequence goes on from CAWEBU010000006.1 coordinate 1,540,166, forward strand.
GCCTTCACGGTGCACCACGTCGCGGCCGAACTTCTCCACCGCCCGGTCGTAGTCGCGCGGCAGGGCGTCGAAGGGATACGCGCCGTAGGGCTCGGCATCCAGGTCCAGGAAATGATTCGGCGGCTCTTCGTCCCACCCGACGTTGCGCCACAGGTCAGGATCGACCGAGCGCTCGACGATGAAGGCACGCCGCGCCTCGAACAGCGGCCGGATCTCGACAGGCAGGAGGCCGATCATGGCGCCGGCGATGTGACGGTGCGCCGGGAAGCCCCAGGCGCCGAGGGCCGCCGGCAGCGCGATGACGATCGTGACGACGGCGAGCGGGAGCGACAGCGCGCGCATACGTCCCATTGTAGCGGCCTCGTGGCCGGACGTGGCCACGCGGCCACGCGTCATCGTGGGCCCGGCGTGACGCGAATGGCCAGCGCCGCCCAGCCGCCAGTCCCGGAGGGACTCGAGTAGCGCGCATCGTTCAGGTGGACGAGCGTGCCGGCCGGCGTCGTGTCGATGACGAAGAAGGGGAACCGTGACCAGGTGAGGAACTGGCGCCCGCCCTCGGTCCTTGCCGCCGCCTGCGCCGCCGGATCGCCGGCGTGGATGTCCACACCGTAGCCGGCGGAGCGAAAGCTCGGCCGTGGCGCGAAGGTCACGAAGCCCTTGTCGTAGCGGTCGCCGAGATCGACGAGGACCTCGCGCCGGAAGGGATTGACGGCCACCGGAGTCACCATGAACCGCGCGCCGGCCTGGCCGGCTGTGGCGAGCACGTCGGCCACGACCGCCCGCGCCCACAGGTTCGAGGCGAACATGGCGCCGATGTAGAGCGCCGCCACGACCAGCGCGGCGGCCGCGCGTCTTCGTGCGACTGCCGGGACTGGCGCCCGGGCGGCCGCCCACACGCCGGCCCCGAGGACGAGGTAGAGCCACGGGTCGACGATGTAGAGCGCATCGCCGTAGAACCAGCGCTCCGAGAACGGCATGAGCAGGCGGATGCCGTAGCTGTTCATGTAGTCGAGCAGCGGATGCGACCAGGTGGCGAGGGCGGCCAGCAGCAGCACCTGGCGGGGCACCACCGGTGGCGGCGGCGCCGGCCGCCGCTGGCGCACCAGACGGTCGTAGGCCACGACGAGTGCCGTCGAGCGCCACCGGCAGCAGGAGCATGGCCGGCGGGCCGTGGGTCCAGCCGCGGCGGAAGTAGACGGCCAGCGTGTCGGTGGCCACGACGGCGATGTCGATGTCCGGCGCGTTGGCCGCCAGGACCAGTGTCGGGAGCGCGAGCGGCGTCCGGTACTTCAGGCCGGCGTGCCCCATGGCAAGGCCGGTCAACGCGTGGCAGAGGTTGTCCATGCCGCTACCCGGCGGCCAGGTCGCGCAGGTCTTTCCGCAGCACCTTGCCGACCGGCGATTTCGGCAGGTCGTCACGGAAGTGGACGGTCTTCGGCACCTTGTAGGCGGAGAGCGATTGCCGGCAGTGGTCGCGCAAGATCTGTTCGGTCAGCGCCGGGTCCTTGCGCACGATGAAGGCGCAGACGATCTCACCCGCCGTGGCGTCCGGCCGGCCGATGACCGCAACCTCGGCCACGCCGGGATGCGCCGCCAGCACCGCTTCGACTTCGTTCGGGTAGACGTTGAAGCCGCTCACGAGAATCATGTCCTTCTTGCGGTCGACGATGTAGAGGTAGCCGTCGCCATCGACGGTGGCGATGTCGCCGGTGGAGAGCCAGCCGTCACGCAGCACGCGGGCGGTCTCGTCGGGCCGGTCCCAGTAGCCGGGCATCACCTGCGGTCCCTTGACGAGCAGTTCGCCAGGCTCGCCGTCGGGCACGTCCTGCCCGTCCGCATCGACGATGCGGATGTCGGTGCCGGGCACCGGGGTGCCGATCGACTCGCGCTTGTTGCGGTGAAACGGCACGAGCGACACGACCGGCGACGTCTCGGTCAGCCCGTAGCCCTGATAGATCGGCGTCTTCGTCATCGCTTCCCAGCGGTCGCCGACGCTCGGCAGGAGCGCCATGCCACCGGCCACCGTGCCCTTGAACGAGAAGCCGGTGTGCGCCTTGAACCACGGCTCGTGCATCAGCCCCGCGAAGAGCGTGTTCACGCCGGTGAGCCAGGTGGCACCTTCGGTCGTGAGCGCCGCCTTGAGATTGACGAGGGGACGGGGGCTGGGGATGAGGATGTTGCGTCCACCGAAGGCGAAGAACACCATCAGGTTCGCCGTGAACGCGAAGATATGGTACAGCGGCAGCGCGGTCACGACGGATTCCCGACCCTCGATGACGCCCGGCTTCCACACTTCGATGCACTGCGCGATGTTGGCGAGCAGGTTGCCCTCGGTGAGCACCGCCCCCTTGCTGACGCCGGTCGTGCCACCGGTGTACTGCAGGGTGGCCACGCGGTCCTCGGTTGCGCCGAGGAGGTAGACGGCAGGGTCGGCGCCGGAGGCGAGTTTGCGGCGGCCGGCGGCGAGCGCCGTCTCGAAGGTGGTGTGGTCGAACGTCACCGCCGGCACCTGCTTCTTGACGTACTTCTGCACCGCGCGTACGAGCGTGCCGCGTGAGAAACGGCATGAGGTCGGCAATGGTCACGACGACGACGGTCCTGATGGCGGTCCTCGGCAGGACCTGCGCCACCTTGTCGGCGAACAGGTCGATGACCACGAGGCCGGTCGCCCCGCTGTCGGCGAACTGGTGTTCCATCTCCGGCGCGGTGTAGAGCGGGTTGGTGTTGACCGTGACGAGGCCGGCCTTCATCGCCCCGAACACCACGATGGGATAGGCCAGGCAGTTGGGCATCTGCACGGCGAGACGGTCGCCGGCGGCGAAGCCCGCGACCTCGCGCAGATAGACGGCAAAGACGTCCGAGAGCCGATCGACTTCCGCGAAGGTCAGGGTGCCGCGACTGCCGTTCGGCAGCAGCAGGGTGAACGCCTCGTTCGAGGCGTACCTGGCGGCCGCGTCACGGACCAGCGCCGCGACCGTCTGCCACGGACGAGGTGGCAGGTCCTGCGCGGTGACCGGCGCATAGAATCGGGTCCAGGGTCTGGTGGCAAGGTCCGGCATGCGCGTGGCAGTCGTCGTCAGCGCATTGTAATGAAGTCCGCTCCGCCGACCGAAAGATCGGCGAGCCCCCCAGTCACGCCCGAGGCACCAACCTTGCATTGCTCTTCACCCATGTCCCGATTGCTCCGTCTGCTCGCCGTCGTTGCCGTCGTCGGTCTGGCCGCCTGCAGCAAGTCCCCCGACTCGCCCACCGCGCCCTCGCCAAGTGGCCCCGGCAGTGCCTTCGTCCAGACACATCTCGGGGCCAGCGACGCCGCCGGAGTCGGGTCATCGGTGCCCTGCTTCCCGTTCACGGTCTGCGAGCCGAACGCCACCAGCTGGGTGCAGGTGCTCTACCGGCGCCTGCAGCAGAACGGCACGACCACGCTGCTCAATCTCGGCGTGCCGGGGTCCGTCCTCAGCCAGAACATCGAGGAACTGGGCCGCCGCGTGGGCCGCACCTATCCCGGCAACTTCATCACCAACCAGGCGCCGTTCACCAAGAGCGACTCGAGGGTCGTCACGATCTTCGCCGGGGGCAACGACGCCAACACGATCGGACAGGTGGTCCAGGCCCAGTTGGCCGGCGACGACGTGCCCGGCTTCATCGACCAGCAGGTTCGTCAGTGGGGTGACGATATGGGTAATCTTGTCCGTGCCGTGCGCCAGAAGGCGCCGACCGCCAAGGTCGTCATCCTGAACCTGCCGAACCTCGCGGGCGCGCCCTATCTGGCCCGGAACTCGGCCCTCGAGCGGGGCGTGATGCAGCGCATCGTCGTGGGGATGACCGACCGGATCAACGCGCAGGCCGGCGCCAACACCTTCGTCGTCGATCTGATGTGCGATCCCCGGTTCCTCGAACCGGCCAGCTTCTCGAGCGACGGCTTCCATCCGAGCGACCGCGGCTACGCGCTGATGGCGGAACTCGCCTACCCGGCCGTGGTGAACCAGTCGCACCCGGCCCCCGCCGCCGACTGCGCCCTCCGCCGGGTCGCTCCCACCTACTAGGCAGCGCGGCGCTCTCCCCCGCGCCGTGCTTGGCCCTGGCACGCGGCCCCCTGCCGCGTGCGGCTGCCGCCAGTGTCAGACAGCTGGTGCGTCCGGCCGGTCGGCATCGCATCTCCAGCAGCGGTCGAACTGCCCCTCGATCGCTTCGCCGCACGCGCTACACGTCCACGCGCGCGCTGGCATGGACCGGCCCGTCGAAGATCCAATCCAGCACCGGCACCGGCTGCGGCGCCGCCTGCAGCGGCTCCGGGCCCAGAACCGCGAGGCCGAGCGCGGCAACGCTGGCCAGACGCCGCAGGTATTGCCGGAGGCCAGTACGGGGAGCCGCAAGCTGCATCAGCGGCATTTTACGGGACAGCGGAATCCTCGTTGAGGAGATCACCTGCGAGCAGGCGGCCGAGTCAGTGATAGCCCGCCGCATTATTACAATTTGGTAAGCGTCTTAAAATACGTGCTCGTTTCACACCGATAGATGCACTTCAGCTCATCTCTCCATCTTTGAATTGCATCTTCGGCCACAGATCGTGCACAATCTGCCTGCGACGCGACGAACGCCAGTCGGGTCAACTGCCACTCAGTGGTTTCACCAAAGGAATAGGGAGAGTTGCTGCCATGGGATCAGACACGCTGAGCGCCGCCATCGACCACATGCGCCGTTGGGCCATGCACGAGGGCCGAGCCGTCCACGAGCCCGCGCAGGTGGGCGAGATCTTCGGATCGCTGGTCTTCAACGACGCCGTGCAGCAGGCGCGGCTCCCGAAGGCGGTCTGGCAGGCGCTCCGCGATACGGTCACCAAGGGCACGCCGCTCGAGATGTCGGCCGCCGACGCGGTGGCGTCCGCCCTCAAGGACTGGGCCGTCGAGCACGGGGCCTCGCACTACACGCACTGGTTCCAGCCGATGACCGGCATCACGGCCGAGAAGCACGACTCGTTCTACTCGCCCACCGGCGATGGCCGCTCGATGGCCGAGTTCAGCGGCAAGGAACTGGTGCGCGGCGAGCCCGACGCGTCGAGCTTCCCGTCGGGCGGCATGCGCAGCACGTTCGAGGCCCGCGGCTACACCGCCTGGGACCCGACCAGCCCGCCGTGGCTGCTCGTCACCGGCAACTCGGCCACGCTCGTCATTCCGACCGCGTTCGTCAGCTGGACCGGCGAGTCGCTCGACAAGAAGACGCCGCTCCTGCGTTCGATGGAAGCGCTCTCGACGCAGGCCGTCCGCGCGCTCAGGCTGTTCGGCGTGCCGGCCTCGCGCGTCACCGCCACCTGCGGCCCCGAGCAGGAGTACTTCCTGATCGACCGCCACTTCTATTACAACCGGCCCGACCTCATCAACGCCGGCCGGACGCTGTTCGGCGCGCGGCCGCCGAAGGGACAGGAGCTCGAGGATCAGGTACTTCGGCTCGATCCCCGAACGCGTGCTCGCCTTCATGGCCGAAGTCGAGACCGAGCTCTACAAGGTCGGCGTGCCGATCAAGACGCGCCACAACGAGGTGGCGCCGTCGCAGTACGAGCTGGCGCCGATCTTCGAGAGCATGAACGTGGCCACCGATCATCAGATGATGACGATGGAGACGCTCAAGCGCATCGCGCCGAAGTACGGCCTGGCCTGCCTGACCCACGAGAAGCCGTTCGCCGGCGTCAACGGCTCGGGCAAGCACGTCAACTGGAGCATGAGCGACGACCTCGGCAACAACCTGCTCAACCCGGGCGCGACGCCGCACGACAACATGCAGTTCCTGTTCTTCTGCACGGCCGTCGTCCGCGCGGTCGACACGTTCCAGGGCCTGCTGCGGATGAGCATCGCCAGCGCCGGCAACGATCACCGGCTGGGCGCCAACGAGGCGCCCCCGGCGATCCTGTCGATCTTCCTCGGCGACATGCTGACCGAGGTGCTCGAGCAGGTCGAGAACGGCGGCCCCAAGTCGAGCCGGCACGGCGGCGTGCTCGACATCGGCGTCTCGGTGCTGCCGAAGCTGCCGCGCGATGCCGGCGACCGCAACCGTACCTCGCCCTTTGCCTTCACCGGCAACAAGTTCGAGTTCCGCGCGGTGTCGGCCAACCAGAGCATCGCCTTCCCGTCGACCTGCCTCAACGTGGCGGTCTCGGAATCGCTCGACTTCATGTGCGCCCAGCTCGAAGGCGCGCTCGCCAAGGGCGAGGGCCTGGAGGAGGCCGTCGCCTCGCTGCTGAAGGCGACCCTGAAGAAGCACAAGCGGATCATCTTCAATGGCAACGGCTACGCGATGGAGTGGCAGAAGGAGGCCACCAAGCGCGGGCTGCTCAACCACAAGAACACGGTGGACGCGCTGCCCGAGATCACCTCGGATCTGGTGGTCAAGACGTTCGAGAAGTTCAAGGTCCTCACCGGCCGCGAACTGCACGCCCGCTACGAGGTCAACGTCGAGGCCTACAACAAGACCATCAACGTCGAGGCGCAGCTCATGGTGCTGATGGCCAACCGGTTCATCCTGCCGGCCGCGCTGGAGTATCAGCGCGCCGTGGCGGCCAGCGTGACGGCCGTCAAGCAGGCCGGCGGCACCAGCCGCGAGGGCAAGAAGCTGCTCAGCAAGCTGGTCAAGCTGGTCGACCAGTTCCGCGCGCAGACCGACGTCCTCGCCGGGGCGCTCGATCACAGCGCTCCCAGCGCCGAGAAGCACGCGAAGTACATGCGCGACAAGGTCGTGCCGGCGATGGTGCGGCTCCGTGAGCTGGGCGATCAGCTGGAGGTCGTGGCACCGCACGGCACCTGGCCGCTGCCGACCTACCGGGAGATGCTCTTCATCAAGTAGCAAGGGGGGCTCGGGGCCAGCGTGTGGCCGCTACCACCGGTATACTGGGGAACACCACGCCGGCCCCGAGCCTCATCCGCCCATGCATCAAGCTTCCCGTCTCGTGTTCGCCCTGCTGCTCTCGACCGCGGTCACTGCCTGCGGTGGCGGCGGCAGCACGCCGACCTCACCACTCCCGCCGTCGCTCGGAATTCCCTTCTCCACAACGGAACTCCGCGTGGGCACGGGCAATCTGGCCCAGAACGGCGCGCGCGTCGTCGTCAGTTACACGGGCTGGCTCTACGAGCCAGCCGCTGTCGACAACAAGGGGACGCAGTTCGACTCCGGCACCTTGCCGGCGTTCATTCTTGGGGGAGGTGGCGTCATCGCCGGCTTCGAACGCGGCGTGTCTGGCATGCGCGTCGGCGGACTGCGCCGCGTCATCATCCCGCCGGAACTGGGCTACGGCACGCGCGGCAGCGGCACCTCGATTCCGCCCAACGCGACGCTCATCTTCGAGATCGAACTGCTCGCCTCGCAGTAGGGCCCGTCCAGGCTGCGCTCACGACGCGCCGCGCGGGATCGGCGCGTGCTCACGCAGTCCGCGTCGGCTGATGCCGGCCAGCTCGAAGGTGTCGCCGTCCCGGCTGCGGTTGTACATCACCCACGTCTGCACACCACCGCGTCCGGCCACGGCGATGCCGAGCGGGTGGCGGCGCGGAATGCGGATGTACTCGTCGTAGGAACCGAAGGTGGCCGGTCGCGCCCCGACCACGATCGGGGCGGAGTCAGCTTGCGGCAGCACCCATGCGCCCACCACCGCGCCGCGCCACTCCGGATCCGGCGCGCGCAGCGTCAGGTCGACATACACCGCGCTGGCGGCCGCGCCGGCCGGCACGTACATCGACACCTCGGTGACGCGCCGGTCGCCCACTCCGGCGGCGCGGGCAGCCACCTCTTCGACGGCCCGCTGGGCCCAGCGCCACGGCTCGCCGCTCGCCGCGAACACGCGGACGGTGGTCACGGGCAGCCCTTCGCTCGTCTCCAGGCCGACGATGGCCGGCGGATCGGGCGCCGGCGGACCCACCAGGCCACGCGGGGAATCGGTCACCCAGGCGCGGCCATCGAAGAGCGCAATCGGATGGCGGCGGCCGGAGACGTCGACGGCCCGCACGGCGAATGACTCCGCCTGCGACACGATCAGCGTCGGGTCGGGGCCGAGATCCAGGCTCTGCAGGCCCATCCAGCCGGCACAGAACGCCAGCCACCATCGCCCGCCGCGACTGCGCCGTCGCCTCATCGCGCCAGTCTACGCCTCACCGGGGTGAGACGCCAGCGCTCGCAGGCTAGCCCGGGAACCGGCCCAGGGCGACCAGCAGCGCGAGGCGCGCCAGCCGGCCGCGGTCCTCGGCCTGACGCACCGCCGTCTCGGCGTCGCGGGAGCGGCGCTGCGCATCCACCAGCTCGATGTTGGTGGTGGCGCCGGCGCGAAACGCGATGTCGGTGATGCGCAGGACCTCGGCGGCGTGGGCGGCCGCCTCACGGGCGCGCTCGAGGGCGCGCACCTCGGCGTCGATCGACGCGCGCGCGGCGCGCACGGCCGACCGGGCCTGCAATTCGGCCTCGCGCCGTTCGACGCGGGCCACCGACACCTCGACCTCGCGCGCCGCCTTCACCGCGCGCCGCTGGCCGCCGTCGAAGATCGGCACCGCCGCCGTCAGCAGGGCCCGCCACGTGCCGGACGGCGCAAACAGTCCGGACGGCGTCAGGTAGGTCGGCTCGAACGAGGCACGCACCGTCGGCACCCAGTCGCGCCAGCTGTCGGCCACCACGCGTCCGGCGGCGTCGATGCGCGCGTCGAACAGCTTGATGTCGGTGCGATCGAGCAGCCAGGCCTCGCCTTCGGCCACCGGCGTCTCGAGCGCCGGCTCCCCCACCGTGTCGGCCGGACGATTGGCCGCCATCAGCAGGCCGAGCGCTTCCTGCCCGAGCGACACGGCCAGGCGCGCGCGTTCGACGAGCTCCTGCACCACCGCCAGTTCCTGGGCCGCGCGCAATTCGTTCAGCCGGCTGCCCACGCCGCCCTCGCGCCGGGCCGTGGCGTAGTCGAGCTGCGCCTGCGCGTTGTCGCGCGCCCGCTCGTTCACTTCGACCTGACGCTTGGCGCCGACAATCGACAGGTAGGCCTCGGCCGCGGCCACGCCCACCTGCCGGCGGACGTCGTCGACCGCGAGATTGGCGATGTCGACGCGCAAGGCCGCCTGGGCGCGGGCCGCCCACTGCGCCATCGCCAGCACCGGCACCGCCGCCGACCCGCCGAAGAGCACCTGCGTCTGCGGCGTGACGACCTGACCGCTGAATCCGCGATCGCCGTCGAGCACCGTGGTGACGATGCTGCCGTCGACGGTCGGGCGCGTCGCGGCCCGCGCCTGTGCCAGGAGCGCCTGCGCGGTCTGCACCGAGGTGGCCGCGCGCTCGACGGTCGGGTTGCTGGCGATGGCCCGCTGTACCGCCTCATCGAACGTCACCGGTTCCGCCACCGCGGTCTGCGCCGCCGCCGACGCGACCGTCAGGGCGGCGAACAGCAGCGCGAGGGCCGCGCGTCGCCAGCCGTGGTTACCCATGCGCCACCTCCGGTTCGGCGGCGCGGTGACGCGGCTTGCCCGGGACCAGACTGCGGATGAGGACATAGAGCACCGGAATGAACACGATGGACAGGAAGGTGGAGGCGAGCATGCCGCCGGCCACCGTCGTGCCCACGGAGTTGCGCGCCGCCGCGCCGGCGCCGGTGGCGTAGGCCAGCGGCAGCACGCCGAGGATGAACGCGATCGAGGTCATGAGGATCGGCCGCAACCGGATGCGCGAGGCCTCCACGGCGGCGTCGAAGATCGAGTAGCCGCCGGCGCGCAGCTGCTCGGCGAACTCCACGATGAGGATGGCGTTCTTGGCGGCGAGGCCGACCAGCAGCACCAGCCCCACCTGACAGAAGACGTCGTTGGCGAGTCCGCGAAGATACTGCGCGCCGAGCCCCCCGAGGACCGCCAGCGGCACGCCCAGCAGGATGATGACCGGCAGAATCCAGCTCTCGTACTGCGCGGCCAGCACCAGATAGACGAGCAGCACGCTCAGCGCGAAGATGTAGATCGACTGCGACCCGGCGCTGATCTCCTCGAGCGACTGTCCGGCCCACGCGAAGCTGAACCCCGGCGGCAGCGCCGCGCCCGCGATCTCCTCCATCGCCTGCAGCGCTTCGCCCGAGCTCAGCCCGGGCGCCGCCACGCCGGTGATCTCGGCCGAGCGGAACAGGTTGAAGTGGCTGATCACCTGCGGCGCCGTCGTCTCACTGACGCGCACCACCGTGTCGAGCGACACCATCTGGCCGCTGGCGGTGCGGGCGTAGAGCTGCTTGAGATTGTCGGGCGAGGCCCGGAAGCGCTGGTCGGCCTGCGCGTAGACACGGTAGGCGCGGCTGTTGAAGTCGAAGTCGTTGACGTACTGCGAGCCGAGGAAGATCTGCAGCGCGTCGGTGACCTCCCGCAGCGGCAGCCCCAGCGCGCGCGCCTTGTCGCGGTCGATGTCGACGACCAGCTGCGGGTCATCAGCGCGGAAGCTGCTGAAGAGTCCGGCCACGCGACCCGACTGGTTGCCCTGCCGGGCCACGGCGGCGGTGGCCTCGGCCAGCCCGGCGATGTCGCCACCGGTCTGATCGAGGACCTCGAACTGGAAGCCGCCGAACACCGACAGCCCCTGAATGGCCGGCGGCGCAAACGGCACGACGATCGCGCCGGGAATGCCGAACATCGCACCGCGGACACGGTTGAGCACGGCGCTCAGCGACTGATCGGCCCGCTGACGCTCCTCGTACGGCTTGAGCATCGTGAAGATGAGGCCGTTGTTCGGGGCCGCGCCGCTGAAGCTGAACCCCATCACGGCGAAGGCCGAGGCGATGTCGGGATCGGCGTAGAGAATCTTCTCCGCCTCCTTGGCAATGCCGTCGGTGTATTCGAGGGAGGCACCGCCCGGCGCCTGCACCACGGTGATGAAATAGCCCTCGTCTTCCTCCGGCACGAACGCCGTCGGCACCACCTGCGTGATGGCATACGTGGCGCCCAGACCGAGCGCGAACACGAGCAGCATCGCCCAGCGCCAGCGCAACGCCCAGCGCACGACCTGCACATAGCCGTTGGTGCCGCTCTCGATCACGCGATTGACCATCGTGAAGAAGCGGCCGTGCGTGTGCACTTCCTTGTCGAGCAGCAGCGCCGCCAGCGCCGGTGTCAGCGTGATGGCATTGAACACCGACAGCACCACCGCGAAGGCGATGGTCAGCGAGAACTGCTGATAGAGGCGGCCGGTCGTGCCCGGGAAGAAGGCCACCGGCACGAACACCGCGACCAGCACGATGCCGATGACGATGACCGCACTCAGCACCTCGTGCATGCCGTCGACCGACGCCTTGAAGGCCGACTTGCCGTACTCCCGCATGTGGCGTTCGATGTTCTCGACCACCACGATGGCGTCGTCGACGACGATGCCGATCGACAGCACGATGCCGAACAGCGTCAGCGTGTTGATCGAGAAGCCGAACAGCTTGACGAAGGCGAAGGTGCCGATGAGCGACACCGGGATGGTCAGGGCCGGGATGAGCGTGCTCCGCCAGTTCTGCAGGAACAGGAACATCACCAGGATGACCAGCCCCAGCGCCTCGGCCAGCGTCTTCAGCACCTCGACGATCGACTCGCGCACGACGGTGACGTTGTCGAACGCCAGCCGCCATTCGAGCCCCGGCGGGAAGTTCTTCTCGATGCGGGCCATCTCGGCCAGCACGCCGTCGTAGACGGCCAGCGCGTTGGCCGTCGGCAGCAGCTGGACGCCGAGCCCCGACGCCTCGAGACCAAGGAAGCGCAGGTTGGCCGAGTAGTTCTCGGCGCCGAGTTCGACGCGGCCGATGTCCGAGATGCGCACCAGGGCGCCATCCTTGCCGCCGGCGACGACCACGGCGGCGAACTCCTCCGCTTCGGTGAGACGGCCCTGGGCGCGGACGCTCAGGGTGAACATCTGCTCGGCCGAGGCCGGCGACTCACCGAGCGCACCGGCAGCCACCTGGACGTTCTGCTCACGCAACGCGCTCACGACGTCGCTGGCGGTGAGCCCGCGGGCCGCCAGCCTGGCCGGATCGATCCACAGCCGCATCGCGTAGCGGCGCTCGCCGAAGATGATGACGTCGCCCACGCCGGGCACGCGCTTGATGGCGTCGCGGACGTAGCGGTCGACGTAGTTGCTGATGAACTGGGCGTCGTAGCGGTTGTCCCGCGAGAAGAACCCGAGGCCGCCCATGAAGCCGGCGGTGTTCTTGGTGACGGTGATGCCGTTGGTGCGGACGTCGGCCGGCATGCGGCCAAGGGCCTGGTTGACGCGGTTCTGGACGTCGATCGCCGCGAGGTCTGGATCGCGGTCGATGTTGAAGGTGGCGGTGATGGTGCTGATCCCGCTGTTGGTGCTCGACGACTGCAGATAGGCCAGCCCCTCGACGCCGTTGATCACCTGTTCGAGCGGCGTCGTGACGGCCGACTCCACCGCCTGCGCGTTGGCGCCGGTGTAGACCGCCAGCACCGTCACCGACGGCGGCGCCAGTTCGGGGAAGCGGGCGATCGGCAGCGTCGGAATGGCGATCGCACCGGCGATCACGACGACCAGCGCCAGAACGGTGGAGAGGATCGGCCGGCTGATGAAGACGTCAGTACGCATGCCGGCCGCCTACTTCGCCGCCGGTGAGGCCGGCGCCGCAGCCGCACCGGCCGCCTGGGGTGCGACCGGCGCGCCGTCGCCGATCTTCTGGATCCCGGAAACGATCAACTCGTCCCCGGCACTCAGGCCGCTGAGCACGACGTAGTCGTTGCCGACGAGCGGGCCGAGTTCCACCGGCCGCTGACGCGCGATGGTCGCTTGCCCGTCCTTCTCGGCGGTGAAGACGAAGAAGCGGCCGTTGATGCGGGTCACCGCGACGAGCGGCACGGTCAGCCCGCGCGAGGCGCTCCAGACGAGGCGCACCCGCACGTACTGGGCGTTGCGCAGGCCGTCGGGCCGATCGAGCGCGGCTTTCGCCAGCACCGACTGCGTGGCCGGGTCCACCGACGGGGCCACGAACGTCACCGCCGCCTCACGCAGCGTCGCACCGCGGTCGTCGACCAGCCGCACGGGCAGGCCGACCCGCAGTTGCGGCGCCTGCTGCACCGGCACCTGCACGTAGACTTCGAGTCCCTGGTTGTCGTCGATGGTCGTCAGCTGCGACGACTGCGTCACGCGATCACCCACGCGCACGGGAATGTCGCCGATGATTCCGGCCGCCGGTGCCAGCACGCGGTGATAGCCGAGTTCGACCTTCTGTTCGCGGATCTGCTCGTCGAGGGCCGACAGCTGCGCTTCGCCCGACTTGACCGTCGCCTCGGCCTGGTCGAACTCCTGCTGGCTGACCGCGCCGGCGTCGAGCAGCGTCTTGAGCCGGGCGGACTGCTGGCGCCAGTAGGCGAGATCGGCGTCGCGGGCGCCGCGTTGCGCTTCGAGCGTGGCGACGGTGGCTTCCTGCCGGCCGGCGTCGATCTCCATCAGGACGGCGCCGGTCCGCACCTGGTCTCCCGAGGTGGCCAGGATGCGCGTGACGAACCCCTCGACCTGCGGCTGCACCGTGACCGAGCGCCGCGACTTCACCGTGCCGATGAACTCGCTCGACTGCTCGACCTCGGTCTCGACCAGCGTCGCGACCGTCACTGCCATGGCCGGCATCCCGCCGCCGGGCGGGCCACCCGGTCCCCCGCCTTCCGCTGGACCCGACCGGCAACCGGCGACGAGGAGAGCCGCGAGGCTCGCGGCAAGAGCCTGAGTGAGACGGTGAGCCATGAAGTGATACATCTCCGCAACGCCTTCGGACCGCGACGGGACGCCGCGTCCGGACTCGCCCAACGGCCACCGGCCGCGGGCAATAGAACGTCATATTGTAAGTCGGGAGCGGGCGGCACCGGGCCGAGCCGCGCAGCTTCGTGGTACGATTCCCGCGATGACTGAGACGCCCCTGGACGCCGCGGAGATACATCGCATCGCCGCGCTCGCGCATCTGGCCCTCACCGAAGACGAAGTCCACCTCTTCAGCCGTCAACTCGGCGACATCCTCGAATACGTGCGCCAGATCCAGGCCGTTCCCACCGCCGGCGTCACACCGATGTCACACGTGGGCAGCGGCGACACCCACGAGCGCGCCGACGTGCCGGCGCCGACGCTGGATCGCCGTGCCGCGCTCGGCAATGCCCCCGATGCCGCGCCCGAGGCCGGGTTCTTCAAAGTGCCGCGAGTCATCGGATGAGTCCACGCCGGGGTCCAGTTCACGCCCTCCGCGACGCCGTCGCACGCGGAGAGCGCAGCGCAGAATCCGTGACACGCGAGGCTCTGGACGCCATCGCCCGTCACGAGCCGTCCGTGTCGGCCTTCACCGCCGTGGCCACCGAACACGCCCTGGCGCAGGCCGCCGCGGTGGACCGGGCGCGTGCGGCCGGAGCGCCGCTCGGACCGCTCGCCGGCGTGCCCGTCGCCGTCAAGGACAACATCTGCACGCGCGGCATCCCGACCACCGCCGGTTCGAAGATCCTGGCCGGCTTCGTGCCGCCCTACGACGCGACCGTCATCGAGCGACTGTCGGCGGCGGGTGCGATCGTCATCGGCAAGACCAACTGCGACGAGTTCGCGATGGGCTCTTCGACCGAGAACTCGGCCTTCGGTCCCACCGCCAATCCCTGGTCGATCGCACATGCGCCGGGCGGATCGAGTGGCGGCTCGGCCGCAGCCGTCGCCACCCGCGCGGTGCCCGCCTCGCTCGGCTCCGATACCGGCGGATCGATTCGCCAGCCCGCCGCCTTCTGCGGCATCGTCGGCCTCAAGCCGACCTACGGCCGGGTGTCGCGCTACGGCCTGCTGGCGTTTGCTTCATCGCTCGACCAGATCGGTCCCTTCGCGACCACTGCCGACGATGCGGCGATCGTGCTGGCGGCCATCGCCGGCCGCGATCACCGCGATGCGACCAGCGCCGATCAGCCGGTGCCGGCCGCCGACGAGGCCCGCGCCGCCGACGCGCGCGGCCTGCGGATCGGCGTGCCTCGCGCCTTCATCGAAGGGGTCGATCCGGCGGTCGGCGCGGCCTTCGACGCCGCGCTCG
The DNA here is from genome assembly GCA_963807405.1 of uncultured Acidobacteriota bacterium. GTDB lineage: Bacteria > Acidobacteriota > Vicinamibacteria > Vicinamibacterales > UBA2999 > CADEFD01. Next base: position 1,555,185 of record CAWEBU010000006.1, read on the forward strand.
ATGTGTGGCGGCGCCAGGGCGCCACCATCGTCGACATCACGCTGCCGAACGTGTCGCTGGCGATTCCGGTCTACTACCTGGTGGCGACGGCCGAAGCGAGTTCGAACCTGGCACGCTACGACGGCGTGCGCTACGGCCTGCGCGCCCCGCTCACGCCGCTCGACTCGCTGCGCACGATGTACGAGCGCACGCGCGACACGGGCTTCGGCGCCGAGGTCAAGCGCCGCATCATGCTCGGGACCTACGTGCTGAGCGCGGGCTACTACGACGCCTACTATCTGAAAGCGCAGCAGGTGCGCGCCACATTGCGCGACGAGTACATGACGGCGCTGGCCGAGGTCGACGTCATCGCGACGCCCACCACGCCGACGCCGGCCTTCCGCCTCGGTGAGAAGGTGGCCGACCCGCTGCAGATGTACCTGGCGGATATCTTCACGGTCAGCGCCAACCTGGTGGGAGTGCCCGCCATCAGCCTGCCGTGCGGGATGTCGCCCGACGGTCTGCCGATCGGCTGCCAGCTGACCGGGCGCATGTGGGACGAAGCGACGCTGGTCAGCGCCGGCGTCAGCTATCAGGCGGACACGGACTGGCACCTGCGGGTGCCGTCCCCACCGTCGGCCTGAGCCGGCCACGCCCTCAGGCCGCGACGGCTGGCCGCTTCAGAAAGGCCCAGACGACGAGGCCGAGCAGGATGAAGGGCACGAGCGGCAGCAGCGCCGCCACCGCCGCCACGGTGAGACCGACCACGAGCGCCGCGCCCACGGCGACCACCACCAGCGGGGCGACGACCGCCATCGCGACCATGCTCAGGGCGCCGAGCACGATGCCCAGCACGAGCTTGATGAGTCCGAAGGCCAGCCGGATCGGCAGGAAGATCAGTTTCAGAACCAGCCACAGCACGCCGAGGACGGCGACGACCATCGCGCCAACCATCGCGACCACGCCGACTGCGAGTAGCGCGCCCATCCTGCCTCCCGTCGGGCGGCTGCGGCCACCCTGTGGAAGGGACGAACGTGCTTCGGCCGCGGTTCCCTCGGCGGCCTAGCGCTTCTCGACGAGCACGTGAAACTCGGGGAGATCCCACTCCACGAGCTGCTGGTTCACTTCTTCCATGGCCAGCCGTTCGGGCTTGACGGCCCGCGGCGCGGCTGCATCGAGACGCACCTTGGCGCCCTTGCGCAACTGCTTGGCCCTGGCCGCCGCGACGTCCACATAGAGAAAGCGGCTTTCAATGGGACGCGCCTGGTGGCGGACCACCTGCGCTTCGTCCTGGCTATCCTCGACGAGTTCTGAATCGGACATAGCTTTTCAGCTTACAGAATGCCGCGGGCTGCTATCAACCCCTCCGTGCAGGGACGGTGCGGGGGGTCACGACGGCGCCGACCAGCCAGGCCGCCAGGCCGGTGACCAGGGCGCCAAAGACCGCCGACAGGAACGAGGCCACGCTGAACCCGGGCACCAGGGCCGCGGCCAGCCCGAAGGCGGCGCCGTTGACGACCAGATAGAAGAGCCCCAGGGTCAGGATGGTGATGGGCAGCGTCAGCAGCGTGAGGACCGGCCGCACGACCGAGTTCACGACCCCCAGGACGGCGGCCCCGACGACGAGCGAGGCCCACGACGACAGTGCCACCCCGGGCACGATCTTGCTACTCACCCACAACGCCAGGGTCAATACGGCCCAATGCACCACGAAGCTCGCCATGTCGGTTTCCTCCCGGTTGAACAAAAAGGGGGTGCCGGGACGCATCGATCGCCCCGGCACCCCGGCCTTCTTCGCGGACTCCTGGCTACGACGCGACGGCGACCGGCACGGTTCGCGGCCGGGCATCCTCGCGCACCGGCAGACGCACGGTCAAGACGCCGTCCTTGTAGTCGGCGGCGACCCGGCTGGCATCGACAGCGGTCGGCAGGGTGAAGCGACGGCTGAAGCGGCCATAGGCCCGCTCCACCCGGCGCACGTCACTCTTCGGCACGTCGGCCGGCCACGGGCGCTCGCCGCTGATGGTGAGCGACCCGTGCTCCACCGTGACGGCAATGGCTTCACGTTTGAGCTCCGGGAGCTCCGCCTTGATGACGAACGCCTTGTCGGCCGCCTGATAGACATCTACCGCGGGCACCCACGCGCCCTCGCCGGCGAGGGCGCGCTGCGCCCGGATCACGTCACGAAACGGTTCGAATCGCACGATAGCCATGCCTGACTCCTTCGACTCCTTCAAAGGGATCGCGGGGGTGGCAGGGGCCCGGGTCGCGCGACCCGGGCCCCGAGCCCCGCCTACTTGGTTTCCGAGAACTCCGCGTCGACGACCTCGCCGTCAGCCGGCTTGGCCCCGTCGCCGCCGTCGCTACCCGGTGCGCCGGGCTCACCACCGCCGGCCGCCTGGGTCGCCTTGTAGAGCGTCTCGGCCATCTGGTGCGACACCTTCTGCAGTTCGGCCGACGCGCTCGTGATGGCGCCGACGTCGTCGCCCTGGGTGGCCTTCTTGGCCGCGTCGAGGGCCGTCTGGACCTTCTCGACCTCCTCCGCGGGCAGCTTGTCCTTCGACTCGGTCAGCGTCTTCTCGACCGAGTAGACCAGCGAATCGAGCTGGTTGCGCTGATCGATGAGCTCGCGCCTGGCCGTGTCGTCACTCGCGTGCGACTCGGCGTCCTTCACCATGCGGTCCACTTCGTCCTTCGACAGGCCGCTCGAACCGCTGATGGTGATCTTCTGTTCCTTGCCGGTCGCCTTGTCCTTGGCCGACACGTTGACGATGCCGTTGGCGTCGATGTCGAACGTGACCTCGATCTGCGGCAGGCCCCGTGGTGCCGGCGGCAGCCCCACGAGCTGGAACTTGCCGAGCGTGCGGTTGTCGCGGGCGAACTGACGCTCGCCCTGCAGCACGTGCACTTCGACACTGGTCTGGCTGTCCGCCGCGGTCGAGAACGTCTCGCTCTTGCGCGTCGGAATCGTCGTGTTGCGTGTGATGAGCGTCGTCATCACGCCGCCGAGCGTCTCGATGCCGAGCGAGAGCGGCGTGACGTCGAGCAGGAGCAGGTCCTTGACGTCGCCGGCCAGCACACCGCCCTGGAGCGCGGCGCCCACGGCGACGACTTCATCCGGGTTGACGCCCTTGTGGGGTTCCTTCCCGAAGTACTCCTTGACGGCCTGCTGCACGCGCGGCATGCGGGTCGAACCGCCGACGAGGACGACCTCGTCGATGTCCGACGGCTTCACCCCGGCATCCGCCAGGGCCTGCTTCACCGGCCCCATCGTGCGCTGCACGAGGTCCTCGACGAGGGCCTCGAGCTTGGCGCGCGTGAGCTTGACGGTGAGATGCTTGGGTCCGGTGGCGTCGCCGCTGATGAAGGGCAGCGAGATCTCGGTTTCCATCGCCGCCGAGAGCTCGATCTTGGCCTTCTCGGCCCCTTCCTTCAGGCGCTGCAGGGCCATCCGGTCCTTCGACAGGTCGATGCCTTCGGCCTTCTTGAACTCGGCCACCAGCCAGTCGATGATCTTGTGGTCGAAGTCGTCACCACCGAGGTGCGTGTCGCCGTTGGTGGACTTCACCTCGACGACGCCCTCACCCACTTCGAGGACCGAGATGTCGAAGGTGCCGCCGCCGAGGTCGTAGACGGCAATCGTCTCGTCCTTCTTCTTGTCGAGGCCGTAGGCGAGCGCGGCCGCCGTCGGCTCGTTGACGATGCGGAGCACGTTCAGACCGGCGATCGTGCCGGCGTCCTTGGTGGCCTGGCGCTGCGCGTCGTTGAAGTAGGCCGGGACGGTGATGACCGCGTCGCTGACCGGCTGGCCGAGATGATCTTCGGCCGCCTTCTTCAGCTTGCCGAGGATCATCGCCGAGATCTCGGGCGGCGAGTACCTGCTTGCCGCGCACGTCGACCCAGGCGTCCCCGTTGCTGTTCTTGCCGACCTTGTAGGGCACGCGGCCCGCCTCGGTCTCGATTTCACTGAACTTGCGGCCCATGAACCGCTTCACCGAGAACACGGTGTTCTCGGGATTGGTCACGGCCTGGCGCTTGGCGACCTGGCCGACGAGCCGATCGCCGTCCTTGGCCACGGCCACGACGGACGGCGTCGTACGGGCGCCTTCCTGGTTGACCACGACCACCGCTTCACCGCTCTCCATGACCGCCACCACGGAGTTAGTGGTGCCGAGGTCAATGCCAATCACTTTGCCCTTCGTTGCCATTACGCCAGTCTCCTTTTCTGCATTCTGAGATGAGGATAGCACAGGATTAGTTTCACGACAGCATATTATCTGCGTATAACTCACTCATATTATACCGGCTCACGTCGGGAACAGATCGAGCCCGCGACCGGCGCCGCTCCACCGCCGCGGTACAATGGCGGCTCCTCCCGAGCCGTCTCATGCGTCCACTCACCCGCCTGCCCATTTCCACCGATGTCGGCGACGTCTCGGCCGACGTGCGCCGTCTTTTCGAAGACCTCCTGAAGCAGCGTCCGGAACGGAAGCAGCAGATTGGCGGCGAGTGCCTGCCGCTGCTGGATGTCTTCGAGACCCACGATGCGCTCGATCTGCTGCTCGATCTCCCGGGCGTGGCGGCCGCCAGCATCCGCGTGCTGGTGAAGGCCGGCGTCGTCATCATCGCCGGCGAGAAGGACCGCCCCGAACCCGGTCCCCGCGGGACGGCCAGCTATCACCTCGTCGAACGCGACTTCGGCCGGTTCGCGCGCGCCGTGCGGGTGCACCTGGCGATCGACGCGGCGCGGGCCACGGCCACCCTGAGCAACGGCGAGTTGCGGGTGCGGCTGCCGAAAATCCAGGAACGGCGCGGCCAGGGCCTCGTCGTGCCCATCACCACCGACGGGGCGTCATGAAGCTGCTCTTCATCGGCGACATCGTGGGCAAGCCGGGACGGGAACTCGTCCGCCGGGGCGTCGCCCCGATCGTGGCCACCCACGACATCGACTTCGTGATTGCCAACGGCGAGAACGCCGCGGCCGGCTTCGGCATCACCCGCGAGATCGGCGAGCAGCTCCTCAGCTACGGCGTCGAGGTGCTCACGTCGGGCAACCACATCTGGGACAAGAAGGAAGCGCTCGACTACATCGTGCGTGAGCCGCGGCTGCTGCGGCCGGCCAACTATCCGGCCGGGGCGCCCGGCCTCGGCACCTACCTCGCCACCACCGCCGGCGGCGTCAAGGTCGGCGTCGTCAACGTCATGGGCCGCGTCTTCATGGCCGCCCTCGACGACCCTTTCAGGACGGCCTCGCGCGAGGTGGCCCGCCTCAAGAGCGAGGGGGCGCAGATCGTGTTCGTGGACGTGCATGCCGAGGTGACGTCCGAGAAAATCGCCATGGGCTGGTACCTCGACGGTCAGGCGACGGCGGTGGTCGGCACGCACACCCACGTGCAGACGGCCGACGAACGCGTCCTGCCGAACGGCACCGCCTACCTCACCGACGTCGGCATGACCGGGCCGCACGACGGCGTCATCGGCGTCGAGAAGGAGGCGGTGATCGGCAAGTTCCTGAGCGCCCTGCCCGTCCGCTTCGAGACGGCCAGCGGCGATCCGCGCATGAACGCTGTCGTCATCACGGCCGATGCGGCCACCGGCCGCGCGACCGCGATCGAACGCCTGAGCCTCTCGGCCACCGACATCGATCGTCTCGCCGCCGATGTCGCCGCGACCTCGGACGCCCGCGCGTGACGCCGACTCGCCTGCCCTTCGACGATCCCGCCCCGCCCCCGCCGCCCCCGCGCCGCCGCGTGCTGAGCGTCGGCGAGCTGACCGCGGCGCTGCGCACGCTGGTCGAGTCCGAGTTTCCCGAAGTGTGGGTCGAGGGCGAGCTGTCCGGCGCCCGCGTGTGGAACACCGGACACCTCTATTTCACCCTCAAGGACGCACACGCCCAGATCAAGGGCGTGATGTTCCGCACGTCGCTCCGTCTGCTGAAGTTCAAGCCGGAGGACGGGGCCCACGTGATTGCGCGCGGGCGGCTGAGCGTCTACGACCCGCGCGGCGAGTATCAGCTGATCTGCGAGCACCTGGAGCCGAAGGGACTCGGCGCGCTCCAGCTCGCCTACGAGCAGCTGCGCAAGCGGCTCGCCGCCGAAGGGCTGTTCGACGCCGCGCGCAAGCGGCCGCTGCCGGCGCTGCCCCGCCGCATCGGCATCGTCACCTCGCGCGACGGGGCGGCGCTGCGCGACATCATCCGCGTGCTGCGCCGGCGCTATCCCAACGCCCACCTCGTCATCGCCCCGGCTCGCGTTCAGGGTGACGGCGCCGCTGCCGAGATCGCCCGCGCGCTGGCGCGGATCGGCGCCATCGCCAACGTCGACGTCGTCATCGCCGGCCGCGGCGGCGGCTCGATCGAAGACCTCTGGGCCTTCAACGAGGAGGTCGTCGCCCGCGCCCTCGCCGCCTGCCCGGTGCCGGTCATCTCCGCCGTCGGGCACGAGACCGATGTCACGATCGCCGACTTCGTCGCCGATCTGCGGGCGCCGACGCCGTCGGCCGCCGCCGAGATCGTGGTCGGCCGCAAGGACGAGTTCGTCCGGCAGATCGACGCCATCGGCGGACGGGCGCACGCGGCCATCCGCTCGCGCGTGCAGCGGTTCGATGCGCGCGTGCACCAGCTGTCGGCCCGGCCGGCGTTGGCGGGCGTGCCTGGCCGCGTCGCCCTCCGGCAACGCCACGTCAGCGAACTGGCGGCCGCCCTGCGTGCGGCGGCGGCCGGCGCCCTGTCCCAGCGCCAGCGCCGACTCCAGGCGCTCGGCCGGACCCTCGACACCTTCCGGCCGCAGGAACGCCTGGCGCGCGTGCGGGCCGCCCTCATCGGCCATCGTGGACGCCTGGACGCCGCCATGCGTTCGGTGCAGCATCGCGCCGCCGGGCGCGCCGGCGAAGCGGCGGCGCGGCTCCATGCGCTCAGCCCGCTGGCCGTGCTGGGACGCGGCTACGCCGTATGCTGGACGGCGGATCGCGCGACGGTCGTGCGGCGGGCCGATCAGCTCGCCCCCGGGGACCGCGTGCGCGTGACGCTCGGCTCGGGTGAGGTGGCGTGCGACGTGCGCATGGTGTTCGGCGACGGGCACGAGCGAGGAACCGCGTGATGGACGAGACGATCAAGGACTTCGAGGCCGCGCTCACCGAGCTGGCCGGCATCGTGAAGAAGCTCGAGGAGGGCGATCTCGCCCTCGAGGCCTCGCTGGCGCTCTACGAGCGTGGCGTGCAGTTGCAGCGTTACTGCCACGAGCGGCTCGAGGCGGCCGAGCGGCGCATCGACATCCTCAACGACCGCGGCGAGCTGGTGCCCGCCCCCCGCGATCTCACCGAGGTCGGACAGGACGAGGACCGGTAAGTGGAGGCGTTCGACGACTTCGCGCGCGCCGGCCGCGCCGCCGTGCAGGAAACCCTGGAGCGCGTGCTGCCGCGGGCGCCCTACTGCCCGCCGGTCGTCGCCGAGGCCATGCGCTACAGCGTGATGGCCGGCGGCAAGCGTCTGCGCCCACTGCTCGTGCTGGCCGCCGCCGACGCCGTGGCCCGGCGGCGCGGCGACGATCCCGCCGCCGCGCGCACGCGGGCGCTGCCGGCCGCCTGCGCCCTCGAACTCATCCACACCTACTCGCTCATCCACGACGATCTGCCAGCCATGGATGACGACGACCTGCGGCGCGGGCGGCCGACGCTGCACACCGTGGTGGGCGAAGGGCAGGCGATTCTGGCCGGCGACGGCCTGCAGGCCGAGGCCTTCCATCTCATCGTGCGCGAGCCGGCCACCGACGACCCGGCGATCATGGCCCGCAAGCTCCGCGTGCTCGACGTCGTGACCCGGGCCGCCGGGCCGGCCGGGATGGTCGGCGGCCAGGCGATCGACCTGCAGGCCGCCGGCAAGGGCGCCGCGAGCGCCTCTGTCCTCGACGGCGACGCCCTGACCGACATGCACGCGCGCAAGACGGGCGCCCTCATCCGCGCCGCGGCCGCCGCCGGCGCCATCATGGCCGGCGCGGACGACGTCGTGCTCGCCCCGCTCGACCGCTGGGCGGCCGAGGTCGGGCTGGCGTTCCAGATCGTCGACGACATCCTCGACGTCGAGGGCGCGTCCGAGACGCTCGGCAAGACCTCGGGGAAGGATGCCGCCAGCGGCAAGCCCACCTTCCCGGCGCTCTACGGCCTGGCGCCCTCGAAGCGGATGGCCGCCGAGGCCACCGCGCGCGCCGACAACGCGCTGGCCGAAGCCGGTCTGCGGCCGTCGCACCTCGACGCCATCGCGCAGTGGATCGTCCACCGCCGCTCCTAGACCGGAACGGGATGAAGCTTCGCCTCGACCAGTTGCTCGTGCGGCGCGGCCTCGTCGAGTCGCGCGAACGGGCGCAGGCACTGATCATGGCCGGTCAGGTGGACCTCGACGGCCGCGCCGCGTCGAAGGCCGGCACGATGGTGTCCGAGCACGCCGAGGTGAAGGTGATCGGCCCCGATCATCCCTGGGTCAGCCGCGGCGGCGTGAAGCTCGACCACGCGCTTTCGACCTTCGGGCTCGACGTCACCGGACGCCTCGCCCTCGACATCGGCGCCTCGACGGGAGGCTTCACCGACGTCCTGCTGACCAGGGGCGCCCGCGCCGTCATCGCCGTCGACGTCGGGCACGGGCAGCTGCACTGGCGGCTGCGCACGGATCCCAGGGTCACACTCATCGAGGGCCTCAACGCCCGCTACCTGACGCCGGCGTTGCTCCCCGGCCTCGGCGATGGCGCGGCCGTCGTCACCATCGACGTCTCCTTCATCTCGCTGGCGCTGATCCTGCCGCCGCTCCTGGCGCTGGTCGCACCGGGCGCCGACGTCGTGGCGCTGGTCAAGCCGCAGTTCGAAGCCGGCCGCCGCGACGCACCGAAGGGCGTCGTGCGCGATCACGCGATCCACGCCCGCGTGCAGACGGAGATCACCGCCAAGGCGGCTGCGATAGGATGGACGCGCCTGGCCGTGACGCCCTCGCCGATTGTCGGCGCCAAAGGGAATCGGGAGTTCCTGATGCACTTCATCCAGGGCGAGCGGCCGTAACCCATGCGCATCGGCATCGTCACCAAGCCCGACCTCGCGGACGCTCGCGACACCCTCAACCAGCTCCGTGCCTGGCTGGCGGCACGCGGGGCCACCGCCTGCTGGTCGCCGGAAGCGGCGGCGCTGCTCACCGACCCGCCCGACGCCATCGTCTCGCGCGACGACATCCCGGACCTGGTCGATGTGGTGGTCGTGCTCGGGGGCGACGGCACGCTCATCGCGATGGCCGCACGGATCGCCCGCGGCAAGGGCGACGTGCCGATTCTCGGCGTCAACTTCGGCAGTCTGGGCTTTCTCACCGAGATCACACGCCCCGAACTGTTCGACGCGCTGGCCGACGTGCTCGACGGGCGGGCGTCGCTCGACGAGCGCATGATGCTGACCGCGCGGGTCGATCGCGCGGGCGCGGCGCCCTACGAGACCACGGTCCTGAACGACGTGGTGTTCACGCGCACCGCCCTGTCCCGCATCATCGACCTCTCGGTGTGGGTCGGCGGGCAGTTCGTCACCGACGTCAAGGCCGACGGTCTGATCGTGGCCAGCCCGACCGGGTCGACCGCCTACAACCTGGCGGCCGGCGGCCCGATCGTGCACCCCGCCATGGAGGCGTTCATCCTGACGCCGATTGCCCCCCACACCTTGAGCAACCGGCCGATCGTCGTCCCCGCTCACCGCGACGTGCGCGTGGCCGTCAGTGCCGACAACGGCGGCGAGGTCTACGTGACCTTCGACGGCCAGACCGGGAGCCCGCTGCAGCACCGGCGACGAAGTGATCATCCGCCGCGCCCCGCGCGATGTGAAGCTCGTGCGCGCGACCACACGCACCTACTTCGAGGTGCTGCGCCAGAAACTCAAGTGGGGCGAACGCTGAGACCGCGGCGACGGCCGGCGCGCACGAACAAAGGGAGATGGAATGGCTTTGCGGGATGAACTGCTCGATCTGGCGGCACACATGGAATGGGCCGACGCGCTCGTCTGGAGCACGGCGCTGCAGTCGGGCCCGGCGCGCACCGACGAACGCCTGCGCGGCTGCCTCCACCACATCCATACGGTGCAACGGGCCTTCACGGCGTTCTGGCAGGGCGGGACGCCGGCCCTGATGAACGTCGGCTCATTTGCCGATCTGCCGGCCCTCGCCGTGTGGGGACGCGGCGCTCACAGTGAGCTCCGGAAGTTCCTCGCGCAGGCAGACGCCACGGCGCTGGCCAGGACCATCGAGCTTCCCTGGGCCGGCCGCGCCATCGAGCGTCACGAGGCGCTGGCGCATCCGACCCTCGGCGAAACCGCCCGCCACGTCGCCATGCACAGCATGCACCACCGCGGCCAGGCCAACGTCCGCCTGCGCGAGCTCGGTGCCGAGCCGCCGCTGGCGGACTACATCGCGTGGATCTGGCGGGGACGGCCGGAGCCGATGTGGCCGCGCAACGTGGCCGCGCCCGAGGCCTGACGCTCTAGCGTGCGGGCGGCTGGGCGCGCTCGTTGGCGCGGCGTTCGCGGAAGTACTTGACCTGCCACTCGAACACGTTGCGGTTGTGTTCGGCCAGTGTCGTGGCGAACACGTGAGTGCCGTCGTTCCGGCTGACGAAGTAGAGATAGTCCACGGACGCCGGGTCGACCACCGCTTCGAGCGCCCGTTTGCCCGGCGCCGCGATCGGTCCGGGCGGCAGGCCGCCATAGCGATAGGTGTTGTAGGGCGAGTCGAAGCGTAGATTCTCGCGCGACAGATTGCCGTCCCACTGCCCGGCCTTCTGCAGCGCGAAGATGACCGTCGGATCGGCCTGCATCGGCATGCCGATCCGGTGGCGGTTGAGGTAGACGGCGGCGACGATCGGCCGCTCGCCATCCTGCGCCGTCTCCTTCTCGACCAGCGCCGCCACCGTGACCGCCTGTCGCACGGTGAGACCAGCGCTCGCCGCACGCGCGATGAGCTCGGGCGTGAACGCCTGGCGGAAGCCGCGCACCATCTGGGCCACCAGCGTGGCCGCGGCAATCTCCCGCGGCACGGGATAGGTATCAGGGAAGAGATAGCCTTCGAGATCGTCGGCCGCGCCGTCGAGATCGCGGATGAGGGCGGCGTCGCCGGCCGCCGCCACGAAGCTGTCGCGCGACCCGAGACCGCTGGCCGCATAGACGTCGGCCATCTCGCCGATGGTCAGGCCCTCCCGGAACGTCACCGGTCGGGTATAGATGGCGCCGCGCGCCAGCGTGGCGACGACCTCGACGGCGCTGGCCGCCGCGGCGAATCGGTATTCGCCGGCCTTCAGTTCGCGGGCGCGGCCCGTCAGCCACAGCGCGACGCGGAACGTGAGATCGTCCTTGACCACGCCGGCCGCCGTCAGCCGGTCACCGATCGAGCGGGGACCGGCCCCGGGCGGCACGTCGACGAAGACGGCCTCGCCGGCGAAGCCGCGGTACGGCGTGAGCGCCTGTCCGCGCAGCCACCACGCCCCGCCGCCGGCCGCCAGCGCCGCCAGCAGCAGGAGCACCGCCACCCGTCTCAGCCACTTACCCACGGGGCCTCGCATCGAGATAGTCCTGCAGCACGATGGCCGCCGCGACCGCGTCGAGTTTCACCTTCCGCTTTCTCCAATCGCGCTCGCCAACCGCCAGACGCTCGTCGGCCTCGTGCGACGTGAGGCGTTCGTCCTGCAGCACGACCGGCACGGCGATGGCGGCCCCGAGGGCGCGGGCGAAGGCCTCGACGCGCGGCGTCTGGTCGTTCGGCGTGCCGTCGAGACGTCGGGGCCAGCCGACCACGACCATCGACAGGCCGTCGTCCTCGGCCGCCAGGCGCGCCACTTCGGCGCTCACGACCCGCAGCGTCTCACGTTCGCTCTTCGGCCGCTGGAGCACCGTCAACGGTGAGGCCAGGATGCCGGAGGCATCGCTGAGCGCGAGGCCGATGCGGCGGAGTCCGTAATCGATGCCAAGCGACCGCACGCGAGAATTATAGCTGGCGGTCGGCCGGCGGCCTCACGCACCGGCCGAGCCGATGAGCGACAGCAGCGTCTCGCGCACGTAGTAGGCCAGCACGGCCGCCGAGCCGACGAAGGCCAGCATTCGCACGAGCGCGCGCTGCGGGCCGACGGCACGCTGGGTGAGCCGCTGGATGGGCTGCCAGGCCATGAAGAAGAGCAGATAGGACACTGCCAGGCCAGCGGCCGCGCCGAGCCGCGGGGCGAGCACGACCGGCATGAGCGCCAGCAGACAGGCTCCGCTCAGCCATGCACCGGCGGTCATCCAGAACAGCTCGGCCGGCGTCACGGCCACCAGAGCCGGCGGCGAGGGCGGCGCGGAGTCTGACATCGGCAAAGTGTATCCTTCGCAGTGATGCCGAGGAAATCCCGCGCCGGGCTCGTCCTGTTGGCGGCGCTGTACGCCGCCACGGTCGACGCGCAGACACCGCCGCTCGGCTCGCTGCAGGAGCGGCCGCCCGGCGCCACGAACCCGCCGACGCCGCTCTCGCGCGATGACGCGACGGCCCTGGCGGCTCGCGCCGCCGATCGCATCCGGGCGCTCCAGCGCGAGTCGGACGCCCTGGCGGCTCGCTCGCGCACCGTCCTCACCGAGCTCAGGCAACTGGAAGTGACGCGCGCCCTGCGCCGGGAGGAACTGGCCGCGGTCAATGCCCGCCTGGCGACGGTCTCCGAGAAGGTCGCCGCGTCCAGCGCGCGGGTGGCCGAACTCGAGCGCCAGCGCGTCGCGCGGACACCGGCGCTCGAAGCGCGTCTCGAAGCGCTCTACAAGCGCGGCGGCAGCGACGGCTACGTCCGGCTGCTGCTGGCGACGGCGGCCGGCCGCGATCTGGCCCGCGCCAGCCGCGGCGTGGTGGCGCTGGCCCGCGTCGAGGAACTCCGCATCGCCGCCCATCGCACGCTGCTGGCCGACGAACGAGCGGCGCGCGATCAGCTGGCGTCGGAGGAACGGCAGGTGGCACGGCTGCGGGCCGAGGCTGCCACGCTCGACCAGGCCGCCCGGCGCGCCGTCGCCGATCGCACCCGGCTCCTCGATGACCTCGATACGCGACGCGAGTTGGCGGCGGAGTATCTCGGCGAACTCGACCAGGCGCGGGCGCGACTCCAGGCCACCCTGGCCGGGCTGGCGACGAGCGGCCCGGTCGACCTGCCGCTCAAGCCCTTCCAGGGCGAGCTGGCCTGGCCGGTCCGCGGGTCCCTACTGTCCCGCTTCGGACGGGCGGCGCGCGAGGACGGCGCGGCCGTCCAGAGGAACGGCATCGAGATCGGCACCCCGATCGGCACGCCGGTGCACGCCGTACACGGCGGGACGGTGGCCTATGCGGCCCCCTTCACCGGCTTCGGGGTGCTGGTCATCCTCGACCACGGCAAAGACACCTTCACGGTCTACGGGCACCTGGCGGGCACGGCGCTGCGACCCGGCGCCGCCCTGGCGCGCGGCCAGGCCGTGGGCGCGTCCGGGGCCAGCCCGACCGGCGTGCCGGCCGCCTACTTCGAGGTGCGCATCGACGGCCGTCCCGTCAATCCCCTACAATGGTTGACGACCACGCCATGACGCCCCGCCTACGCGCCGCCGTCCTCGCTGTCTCCCTGCCGGTCCTGGCCTTCGCGGTCATCGGCGGGTTCCTCGGCCGCGACGCCGCCGCCCAGGGCGGTAGCTATCCGCACCTGAAGATCTTCGAGGACGTGGTCACGCTCATCCTCAACAACTACGTGGAAGCGGTCGACGTCGACAAGGTGATGCACGGCGCGATGCACGGGCTGGCCGACGGCCTCGATCCCGATTCCGCCTATCTCGACCCGAAGCAGATGCAGGCGGTCAACGCGTCCACGGCCGGCCTGGCCGATCCCGGTCTCGAACTGACCCGCCAGTCCTACCTGCGCGTCATCGCCGCCCGCGACGGCTCGCCCGCCGCCAAGGCCGGCCTCAGGCCGGGCGACTACGTGCGCTCGATCGACGGCCAGTCGACCCGCGACACGACCGTGTTCGAGGGCATGCGCCTGCTGCGCGGCAAGGCCGGCACCACGGTCACGCTGACGATTCTGCGCGGCAACGCCGCCGAACCTCATGAGGTCGAACTGGCGCGCGTGGCACCGCAGGCGCTGACGCCCACGGGCCGGAGCCTCGGCAGCGCCACCGGCTACCTCCGCGTGCCTGCGTTCTCGCCTGCCACGGCCGGTCGAGATCCGGAGCGAAGTGAACGATCTGACCAAGGCCGGCGCCGAGCGCGTCGTCATCGACCTGCGCGGCACGGCCAGCGGCGATCTCGATCTCGGCTACGACGCGGCGCGGCTGTTCGTGCCCTCGGGCGTGCTCGGCTATCGCCAGGCCCGCGGCAAGGACAAGGAGCCGGTGTCGGCGGGTGCCGGCGACGGCAGCCTGTCCCTGCCGGTCGTCGTGCTGACCGACAACGGCACCTCGGGTGCCGCCGAGGTGTTCGCCGCGGCGCTGTCCGGGAACAAGCGCGCCAGCCTGGTCGGCGAGCGCAGCGTCGGTCGCGCCGGCCGTCAGAAGGTCGTCACGCTCCCCGACGGCTCCGGGCTGCTCCTCACCCACCTGCTTTACCTGGGCCCCGGCGGCGCCTCGCTCCACGAGCGCGGCGTGACGCCCGACGTGGCGGTCGACACGCCGACGGCGGACTTCGGCGTCGAGCCCGCGCCTGGCGATCCGGCGCTCGACAAGGCCGTCGAAACGCTCACCGCGGCGAAGAAGGCGGCCTGAGCGGTCGCCCGCTCAGCCGTGGCAGTGCTATACTGCTCGCTCCCGTAAGGCCGGGCGAACGCATATAGGCGCGTAGCTCAGCTGGTTAGAGCGCCTGCTTGACACGCAGGAGGTCGGCAGTTCGAGTCTGCCCGTGCCTACCATTCGACTCGGCCTTCCGGCGAAGAACCCCACCTCATGATCACGGTCACCCTTCCTGACGGCTCCAGCCGGCAGGTGGCTGCCGGCACGCCGGCCGCCGCCATCGCGGCCGACATCTCACCGCGCCTTGCACAGGCGGCCCTGGCCGCCGTCGTCGACGATCAGCTCGTCGATCTCGGCCTATCCGCTCGACAAGGACGCCCGCGTCCGCATCGTGACCGACAAGAGCCCGGAGGCGCTGGCGCTGTCCCGGCACTCGACGGCGCACCTGATGGCGGCGGCGGTGACGGCCCTCTTCCCCGGCGCCCAGTGCGGCATCGGCCCGGCCATCGACGAGGGCTACTTCTACGACTTCGTGGTGCCGCAGCCGTTCGTGCCGGAGGATCTCGAGCGCATCGAAGCGAAGATGCGCGAGCTGGCGGCGCAGGACCTCGTCTACGAGCGGCAGATGTGGCCGCGCGACGAGGCGCTGGCGTTCTTCGCACAGCGCGGCGAACCGCTCAAGGTGCAGCTGATCGAAGAGAAGACGGCCGGCCAGAGTCACGTCTCCTGCTACACGATCAAGGACCGCGACACGTTCGTCGATTTCTGTGTCGGCCCGCACGTGCCGTCGACCGGCCGGCTCAAGGCCTTCAAGCTGACCTCGACGTCGAACGCCTACTGGAAGGGCGACGCCAAGGGTCAGCCGATGCAGCGCCTGTACGGCACGGCGTTCCTGGCGCAGAAGGACCTCGACCAGCACCTGATGCGCCTCGAGGAGGCCAAGAAGCGCGACCACCGCAAGGTGGGCAAGGAGCTCGGGCTCTTCACGTTCCACCACTGGGCGCCGGGCGCCACGTTCTGGCTGGCCAAGGGCGCCACCCTCTACAACACGCTCGCCGACTACATGCGCTCGCGGCTCTTCCCGGCCGGCTACGTCGAGGTGAAGACGCCAATCATCTACAACAAGGGGTTGTGGGAGACCTCGGGTCACTGGTCGCACTACCGCGAGAACATGTTCCTCGTCGACTCGAAGGACGGCGAGGCGATGGCCCTGAAGGCGATGAACTGCCCGGGGCACATGCTGGTCTTCGCGGGCGAGAAGCGCAGCTACAAGGACCTGCCGCTGCGCCTGCACGAGCAGACGCCGCTGCACCGCAACGAAGCCTCGGGCGTGCTCGCGGGCCTGACCCGCGTGCGCCAGTTCTCGCAGGACGACGGGCACTGTTTCGTGGCCGAGAACCAGATCGCCGCGGAAGTCGAAGCGCTGCTCAAGCTGGTCCAGGGGATTTACCGCGACTTCGGCCTCGACTACACGGCCAAGCTCGCCACGCGGCCCGAGAAGTTCCTGGGCGAGATCGCGACGTGGGACGCGGCCGAGGCGGCCCTCCGCCAGGCCCTCGACAACGCCGGCCAGCCCTACCTGCTCGAGGCCGGTGAAGGCGCGTTCTACGGGCCGAAGATCGACTTCGACATCACCGACGCGCTGGGACGGAAGTGGCAGTGCGGCACCATCCAGCTCGACTACCAGATGCCCGCCCGGTTCGAGCTCTCCTACGTGGGCCCGGACAACGCCCCGCACATGCCGGTGGTGATCCACCGTGCCATCTTCGGCAGTTTCGAACGCTTCATCGGCATCCTGATCGAGCACTTCGCCGGGGCATTCCCCCTGTGGCTGGCGCCGCTGCAAGTGGCGGTGCTCCCCATCACCGACCGCGCCAATCCCTACGCCCGGGAGGTGCTCGGTGCGCTGCAGGCCGCCGGCCTGCGGGCGGTGCTCGACGAACGCCCCGAGAAGGTCAACTACAAGATTCGCGAAGCCCAGCTCCAGAAAGTGCCCTATATGCTCGTCATTGGCGACCGTGAGGCGGCCGATCGGGCCGTGGCGGTGCGCAGCCGGTCGAAGGGCGACCTTGGAGCCACCCCGCTCGCCACGTTCGTGGCGGAAGCCCTTGCCGAGGTTGCCGAGAAACGGCTATCCTAAACTCTTTCCGTCTGGAGGCTGAGTATCGCATTCGATCGCAACCGCTCCGGTCGTCGTGACGACCGCGTCCGCACCAACGAACGAATCCGGGTCCGCGAGATCCGGGTCATCGACGAAACGGGCCAGCAATTGGGCATCATGCCGCCTCCGCAGGCGCTCACGATCGCCCGGTCCAAGGGACTCGACCTCGTGGAGATCTCCCCCACCGCCGTGCCGCCGGTCTGCCGGATCATGGACTACGGGAAGTATCAGTACCAGGAGGCCAAGCGGGCACGCGAAGCGAAAAAGCACCAGAAGGTGATCGAGGTCAAGGAAATCAAGTTCCGTCCCAAGGTGGACGAACACGATTACCAGTTCAAGAAGAAGCACATCGAGCGCTTCCTCGAAGAAGGCGACAAGGTCAAGGCCACGGTGTTCTTCCGCGGGCGCGAAATGGCGCACCCGGAGATCGGACACCGCATCCTGCTGCGGCTCATCGAGGACCTGGCCGAGGTGGCCCTGCCCGAGACGATGCCCCGGCAGGAGGGCAACCAGATGCACACGATCCTGTCGCAGAAGCGCGGCGGCAAACCCGCCGTGCGCACGACGCGGCCGGCTGAAGGCGACGAAGAGTTGGTGGGGAGTTAGAACGATGCCGAAGATGAAGAGTCACCGGGGCGCCGCCAAGCGCTTCAAGAAGACGGGCACGGGCAAGTTCGTCCGCGCGGCCGCCTTCAAGCGCCACCAGTTGACCTGCAAGTCGACCCAGATGAAGCGTCACGCGCGCGGCAACAAGCTGGTCTCGGATTCCGAGCAGGCCAAGCTGCGCCGCATGCTGCCGTACGACTAGCGGCTGGCGGCTAGGGGCTCGCGGCGAGGAACCCTCGGTTCCCACTCGCCGCTTCTCCCACAGCCGAACGCCGCATCCGATCGACGACTGGCGGTTAGGGCAATTCCGTCATCGGTCGTTGGTACGCCCTCGAGCGTGACCAAATCTAGCCACTAGCCGCTAGCCCCTAGCCGCCATTCAGGAGTCCGTCATGCCTCGCGTCAAACGCGGCACGGTCCGTCGTGCCAAGCGAAAGAAGCTGGAGAAGCTCACCAAGGGCTACTTCCAGAACAAGTCCAAGCTCTACAAGTTCATGAAGGAAGCGGCCGACAAGGCAGGCGTCTACGCCTATGCCGGCCGCAAGCAGAAGAAGCGCGACTACCGCAGCCTGTGGGTCATGCGCATCAACGCCGCGGCGCGCGAGCACGGCATCTCCTACAGCGTGTTCATGAGCGGCATCAAGAAGGCCGGCATCGAACTCGACCGCAAGAGCCTGGCGGACCTGGCCGCCCGCGACGCGGCGGCCTTCGCCGTCATCGCCGGCCAGGCCAAGGCGGCCGCCGGCGTGGCCTAGAGCTAGCGCGCTAGGTTCCAGCGGCTAACGCTGCGCAGGACGCCTGCCAACCGAGAAAGGCACCAAGGACGAATCCGTTCCTGGTGCCTTTCCTCTGTACCCGTGACGCCATCGCGCTAGCCGCTAGAATAGGTCCCCATGGCCACGCTCGATGAGCTGACAGAGCTCATTTCCACATACCAGCAGTCATTCCTGGACGCCCTGGCGGCGGCGGATGCGGCCGCGCCGACGGCCCGCAGCAGCGCGCTCGACGCCATCAAGGTCGCCTGGACGGGCCGCAAGTCCGGCAAGGTCGCCGAGTTGATGGCGCACCTGGCGTCGCTGCCCGGCCCCGACCGCAAGGCGTTCGGCCAGCAGGTCAACGCGCTCAAGCAGACCGTCGAACAGGCGCTCGGCGAGCGCGAGGCCGCTCTCGCCGCCACGCGCCGCCCCGCCGACGCGGTCGACATCACGTTGCCCGGCCGTGTCCCGGTCATCGGCCACCGGCATCCGCTCAGTCTCGTCCGCGAGGAAGTGCAGCAGATCTTCACGCGGCTCGGCTATCAGGTGCTCGAAGGGCCCGAGATCGAGGACGACTACCACAACTTCGAAGCGCTCAACATGCCGGCGGAACATCCCGCGCGTGACATGCAGGACACGCTGTATCTGGAGGCGCCCCTTCACAGCGCGCCGCTCACGCCGTGGGCGGCCCAGTCGCCGCCGCGCGCGCGCGGCCCGCAGCCGCTGACGCTGCTGCGCACGCACACCTCGGCGATGCAGATCCGCTACATGGAGCAGCACGCGCCGCCGGTGCGGCTGGTGGCCATCGGCCCGGTCTACCGGCGCGACAACCTCGACCTCACGCACACGCCGATGTTCCACCAGTGCGAAGGCCTGGTCGTCGGCAAGGGCATCACGCTGGCGCACCTCAAGGGCACGCTGCTCGCCATGGCCGAGGCGCTCTTCGGGGCCGGCACGCCGGTGCGCTTCCGTCCGAGCTTCTTCCCCTACACCGAGCCATCGGCGGAGGTGGATGTCGGCTGCATCCGCTGCCAGGGCAAGGGCTGCCCGGTCTGCAAGCACACCGGCTGGCTCGAGATTCTCGGCAGCGGCATGGTGCATCCCGCCGTCTTCGAGGCGGTCGGCTACGACCCGGCGGAGGTGACCGGCTTCGCCTTCGGCATGGGCATCGAGCGGGTGGCGATGTTGAAGTGGGATGTCGGCGACATCCGCCTCTTCTACGAGAACGACCTGCGCTTCCTGGAGCAGTTCTCGGTATGAAGGTCCTGTATTCGTGGCTCAAGGAGTTCGTCGACGTGCCGGATGGCCCGGCCGAACTCGGACGTCGTCTGTCGCTGCGCGGGCTGGCGCTCGAAGGCCTGGAACCAGCGCCGCCGGGTGACGAACCGCCCGGGCAGCCTGCCGTCGCCGACGACGCCGTGCTCGACTTCGACGTCACCGCCAACCGCCCGGACTGCATGTCGATTGTCGGCATCGCGCGCGAGGTCGCGGCCGTCTATTCCCTGCCGCTCCGCCTGCCAACCCCTGACGCGTCAGGTCATCTGAGCCTGGCCGCGCTCACGGCCGTCGACCGTGGCACGTTCAGCGTGGCGCTCGACGCGCCGGAGCTGTGTCCGCGCTACGTCGGCGCGGCCGCGACGGTGACGGTCGGTCCCTCGCCCGCCTGGATGCAGCGACGCCTGCTGGCCCTCGGCGTGCGCCCGATCAGCAACGTCGTCGACATCACCAACTACGTGCTGCTCGAGCTCGGGCAGCCGATGCACGCCTTCGACCACGCGCGCCTGGCCGGCAACGCCATCGTCGTGCGCCCGGCCCACGCCGGCGAGACCCTGACCACGCTCGACGGCAAGACGCGCACGCTGACACCGGCGATGCTGGTCATCGCCGACGGCGAGCGCGCCGCCGCCATCGGCGGCGTCATGGGCGGCCTCGAGTCCGAGGTGCGGGCCGACAGCACGCGGATCGTCTTCGAGAGCGCGTGGTTCAAGCCGGGCTCGGTGCGCGCCACCAGCAAGGCGCTCGGCCTGCGCTCCGAAGCCTCGATGCGCTTCGAACGCGGGGCCGACCCGGCGGGCGCGGCTGCCGGCATGGCCCGCGCCTGCGCCCTGCTCGAGTTCATCGGCGCCGGCACGGCCGACGGCACCATGGTGGACGCGCAGGCGCGGCCGGTGCCGAGCCGCGTCGTGGCCCTGACCCACGCCCACGTCGAAGGCCTGCTCGGCATGCCGGTGTCGCCCGACGAGGTCGAACGCATTCTCGCCGCGCTCGGTTTCACGACGCAGGCCGAGGCGGGCGGCGATGCCTGGCGCGTGACGGTGCCGGGCTGGCGGCCCGACGTGACGCGGCCGGAGGACCTCATCGAGGAGGTGGGACGCCACCACGGCTTCGAGCACCTGCCGGCCACCTTTCCGCCGGTGTCGCAGGCGCCGCCGCCCTCGGACCCGCGCATCGCGCGCGATGCGGTGGCCCGCCGCGCCATGCTGGCGCTCGGCTTCTCGGAAGCCATCAGCTTCGCCTTCATCGAGGCGGCTGCCGCCGCGCCCTTCAGCGACGGCGGCGCCGCCGATCGCGCTCGCCAATCCGCTCTCCGAGACGTTCGCCGTGATGCGGCCGAGCGTGCTGGCCGGCGTCATCGACGCCGTCAGCCACAATCGCCGGCACGGCCGGCGCGACGTGCGCCTGTTCGAGGTCGCCACCGCCTTCGGGAGCGACGGGAGAGCGCCGCTCGCTGGCCGCGGCCTGGACCGGCGAGGCGGCAGTCGATCACTGGAGCGGCGGCCGCCGGGCGGTCGATTTCTTCGACGTCAAGGGCGCCGTCGCCCACCTCGGCGAGGCGCTCGGCGTGGCGCTCTCCTTCGAACTCGCCGCGCCGGACTACCTGGTGGCCGGCCGGGCCGCCGGCGTGGTGGCCGGGTCGCGTGCGGTGGGCGTCTGCGGCCTGCTGTCGCCGTCGCTCGCCGACCGCCGCGGCATCCCGCGCGCCGATGACGTCTACGTGCTGGAACTGAACCTCGACGCCATCGCCGGCGCCGCGCCACCGGGCGCCACCCGCGTCGTCCCGCTGCCGCGCTTCCCCGCCGTCGTGCGCGACGTATCGCTGCTCGTCGACGACACCTTGTCTAGCGCCACGGTTCGTGACACGATCCGGCTTGCCTCCCCAGACACGCTCGTCTCGCTTCGCGAGTTCGATCGGTATCAGGGCCAGGGCGTCCCGGCCGGCAGAGTGAGCGTGTCACTGCGGCTCACCTTCCGGGCCGACGATCGCACACTGACGGACGACGAGGTCGGCGCGGCCATGGCGGCGGTGCTGACGGCGGCGCGGACGGCACTGAACGCGGAACAACGATAGGGCGGAAGGTTTGACGATGGCGAAGACGATGGCAGGCGTGGAACCGCTCGACAGGCTCGAAGAAAAGATCAAGCTGCTGGTGAGCACGATCGCGCGCCTCAAGGGCGAACACACGCGCCTCAGCGAAGACAACGGGCGGCTGCAGCGCGAGCTGGCGAGCCTGGAGGAGCGCGTGACCGCGGCCGAGACCACCGGCTCTGAAGTCACGGCGCTCAAGGAAGAACGCGATCTCATCCGCAGCCGGGTCGGCGAGATCCTCGCGGAGCTCGACACCCTGAAGCTGTAGCCTGCCATGGCCGAACCGCGTGTCGTGCACGTCGAGGTGAACGGGCAGCGGTATCCCATCCGCAGCACCCTCGAGCCGGCGTACGTCCAGGAACTGGCGTCCTACGTCGATCGCAAGCTCAAGGTGGCCTTCGACTCGGCCCCCTCGAGCGACACGCTGGGCCTGGCCATTCTGGCCGCCCTCAACATCGCCGACGAGTTCTTCCGCGCCCGCGACTCACAGCTGCAGGTCGACGGCAGCGTGGCCACCCGGGCCGGGGAACTCGAGCGCATCGTCGATCAGGCCCTCGAACTGGCCGAACCCCGCCGCTAGCCCCTACTCGTCCCGCCTGGCCGGGCACTGGCCTCACGTGCCGTGCTTCCGCTAGTATGGTCTCCGTTTGTCACCGGGGCCCACGCCCCAAGGAGTTGGGATGACGGCTCGACGTCTTCGTTCGTGGTCGTTCGTACTCGCCGCCGGCACCCTCGCCGCCTCCGCCCTCGGGCTGGCTCCCGCGCACGCCCAGGCCCCCGCGGCGGCGCCCGCC
Source organism: uncultured Acidobacteriota bacterium (assembly GCA_963807405.1). Taxonomy (GTDB): domain Bacteria; phylum Acidobacteriota; class Vicinamibacteria; order Vicinamibacterales; family UBA2999; genus CADEFD01. The sequence goes on from CAWEBU010000006.1 coordinate 1,577,550, forward strand.
GAGGTGACCTTCACGAAGCACATCTCGCCGATTCTGCAGCGCAGCTGCGAGAACTGCCACCGCACCGGCGGCGTCGCGCCGATGGCGCTGCAGACCTACGAGCAGGTACGCCCGTGGGCCCGCTCGATCAAGGCGCGCACCGGCATCGGGCCGCGTGCCGGCGTGATGCCGCCGTGGTACGTCGAGAAAGAGATCGGCATCCAGCACTTCAAGAACGATCCGTCGCTCTCGAACGACGAGGTCGCCCTCATCGCCCGCTGGGCCGACACCGGCGCGGCGCGCGGCAACCCGGCCGATCTGCCCGCCGCACGGGTGTGGACCGAGGACAACAGCTGGCAGATTGGCACGCCCGATCTGGTCGTGAGGACCGCGGACATCGTCGTCAAGGGCGATGCGCCCGACTGGTGGGGCGAGATCCCGCCGGCCGCCACCGGCCTCACCGAGGACCGCTACGTGGCGGCGCTGGAAGTACGCGAGGTCAACGACGTCGACGTCAAGGGCACGGGCCGCGAGACAGTCGGCGGCCGCTATGTCTTCCACCACATGATCTGGAGCACGCGGGTGCTCGACGCGCCGGAGCCCCCCGTCAACCCGGCCGAGCCCTTCAACCTGGCAGCGCTGTTCGGCACTCCGGACGGGACGACGACGTGGCCGGTGCACGAGGTCGGCCGTGAGCCCGATTTCTTCGATCCCAAGTCCGCCCGCCTGCTGAAGGCCGGCTCCTCGATCGTGTCGGACTCGGTGCACCTGCACTCGAACGGCCGCGACACCACGTCGCACCTCGAGATCGGCTTCAAGTTCATGCCGAAGGGCTACAAGCCCGAGTACCGCACGTCGAACATCAGCCTCGGCAACGGCGTCGACATCGACATCCGCCCGATGGACGCCAACCAGGAACTGCACGCCTACGCCGTGCTGACCCAGCACACCAAGATCCTGTCCTTCGAACCGCACCTCCACGCACCCGGCGCGCGCATGTGCCTGGAAGCCTCGTGGGGCTACACGGTCGAGACCATCAACTGCGTCGGCTACGACCACAACTGGGTCCGCGGCTACGACTACGACGACGATCACGCCCCGCTGCTGCCCAAGGGGACGGTGCTGCACATCGTCGGCTACATGAACAACTCGCCGACCAACAAGAACGTGCCGGATCCGCGCAACTGGCAGGGCTCGGGCAACCGCTCGGTCGCCAACATGTTCATCGATCTCGGCAATCGCGTGTCGCTCACCGACGAGCAGTTCCTGGCGGAGATGAAGGCCCGCAAGGAGCGGCTGAACCTCACGCGCAGCTCGGTGATGATCGGGTGCCCGTTCTGCAACCTCGATCTGCCGGATGCGATTCCCGCGGCGGCGCCGGCCGCACCCGCGACCCGCACGCCGCAGCCGCGCCCGCAGCAGTGACCCGTCCAGCCAGGAGTCGATCGATGATCCGCCGAGTGTTCGTGGCCGCCGTAACGAGCGGCCTGCTGGTCGTGGCCGCCGTGGCCGCCGCCCAGAATCTCACCTACGCGAGCGGGCAGAACGTGTCGCCCGCCTACGAAGGGTGGGAAGAAGATTCGGCGGGTCGCAAGTTCTTCGTCTTCGGCTACATGAACCGCAACTGGCAGGAGGAGGTCGACGTCGCGGTCGGCCCGGGCAACTCGTTCTCGATCGGCCCGGCCGATCAGGGACAGCCCACGCACTTCCTGCCGCGACGCAACCGCTTCGTGTTCCGCGTGCCGGCGCCGCCCGGCTTCACGGAAAAAGACGAGCTCGTCTGGACGCTGACGACCAAGGGCAAGACGGAGATGGCCTACGCCAGCCTCCGCCTCGATTACAAGATCGACGACGTCGTCAAGGCGTCGGAGACCGGTGCGCTCGGCGCCGGCAGCAGCTCGCCCGAAGTGCGCGCCAACACCCCGCCGGTCCTCGAACTGCAGGGGCCGCGCCGCCTCGAAGTGCGGGTCGGCCAGGCCGTGCCGCTCGTGGTCACGGTCCGCGACGACGGCATCCCGAAGGCCCGCGCCGTCGGCGCCGGCGCCGCCGTCGAGAACACCGGCTCCTCGCTCACCCGCTCGACCACCGCGACGCCCGAACAGATTGCCGCCGTGCGGGCACGCCGGCTCATGCAGCCGCCGTCGCGGGTCACGGTCGGCAAGAACGTCGGCCTCCACGTGGGCTGGCACGTCTATCGCGGCAGTGGCGACGTGAAATTCGACCGCGATCAGATCGCCGCCTGGGAAGACACGCGCACTGGCGGCAACTCGCCGTGGGCGCCACACTGGGTCGCGCCGGAGCTGCCCACCGACGGACGGCTGACGACGACCGCGTGGTTCTCCACCCCGGGCGAGTACGTGCTGCGTTCGCGGGCCGATGACGGCGCCCTGACGTCGGATCAGCAGATCGTCATCGTCGTCAAGCCGTAGCCGTCGAGCCGGCGGCACGCCGGCGACCGGCGCGCGTATCGCGCTTGACCGCGGCGACCGGCGGCCCTAAAATCATCATGTTCCTGCTGTGCTCGTGATGGATCTCAGGAGGCTCGTCTGAGCCAATGTTCCTTCCAAGCGAGCTGCGTCCGTTGCGTGGTGTGCATGCCTCCGTCGTGAGGAAGCCTAAAGCGTGATGTTTCAGCGGCTCCACCTGTTAACGCAGGTTCAGCGATCCTCCCCACACGGCACTGCGGGACATTTTTTCGGCGCCCACCTGTCCACGCTTGCGACGGGCTTCGAGGCAACCAGTGACTGTCGGCGAACGCGGAGAACATGCTCTCATCGAGTGGCTTCGCCGGCACCTGCCAGCGCCTGGCCCTGACGTCATTGTCGGCATCGGCGACGACGCTGCGGTGCTGCGCCCGCCACGCGGCGAGTTCCTGGTCCAGACCACCGACGCGCTCGTAGACGGCGTCCACCTGAGCACGCGCCTGATGTCGCCGGACGAGATCGGCCGCCGCGCCGTGGCCGTCAACCTGAGCGACCTGGCCGCGATGGCGGCGCGCCCGGCCTGGCTGCTCCTGTCGCTCGTCCTGCCCGACACCTACCCGGTCGCCAGCTTCGAAGCCCTGGTGACCGGTGCGGGCGAGGCGGCACGTGCGGCCGGCGCCGTGATCGTCGGCGGCAACCTGACGCGCACGCCGGGCCCGCTCGTGGTCGACGTCACGGTCACCGGTCACGTCCGGCCGCGACGGCTGCTCCGCCGCGACACCGCCCGCGCCGGCGACGAACTGTGGCTCACCGGCACAATCGGCGGCGCGGCGGCGGGCCTCGCCATGCTCACTGCCGGCGACCTCGCCGATCCCGCCTGCCTGGCGCGCTACACCTCGCCCACGCCGCGCCTCCGCGAAGCCTGGGCGATGGCGCGCGACGGCGCCGCCCGTGCCGCCATCGATCTCAGTGATGGGCTGGCCGACGCGGTGCGCCAGCTCGCCGGCGCCTCGTCCACCGGGGCGCGGCTCGACGCCGACGCCCTGCCCCTCGAGCCCGGCGCGCGCCGGTGGTTCGAGACGCACGGGCAGGACGCGGTCGCGGCTGCCATCGGCGGCAGCGACGACTACGAGCTGCTCTTTGCCGTCAGTCCGAAGGCCGGTGGACGCGTGCGGGCCGCCCGTGCGTCATTCGCCACGCGGCTCACTCGCGTCGGCGTCCTGACGGCCGGGCCGGACCTGCGCCTGCAGACCGGCGGTGTCGAAGCTCCCCTGCCCACCGGATTCGAGCACTTCGTGAGCGCCTGATGGCCGACGTGCCACGACTGCTGCGGCGGGGGCTGGCGGTCATCGTGGCAGCGCTGCTCGTGCTGGCCGTATTCACGACGCGGACGCGCGACTCCACGGAAGAGGTCTTCGACAGCGGCGGACGGCCGCGCCTCGGCACGGCCATCGGCTTCCGCGCCACCGCCTACTGCAAGGGGCACACGACGGCGGCTGGCGTGGCGGTGCGGCACGGGATGGCGGCCTCCGATCCGACGCTCCTGCCGCTCGGCAGCGTCGTGCAGGTGGACGCGCCGGATGTCCGCTACAGCGGCATCTGGACGGTGCTCGACACCGGACCCGAGATCAAGGGCCGCGAGCTCGACCTCTACATGTGGAGCTGCAACGACGCGCTCGCCTTCGGCGCGCAGACGGTCAAGGTGACGATCCTGCGCCTGGGCTGGGATCCGCGCGCCAGCGCGCCACAGCCGGTGGAGCAATGGTTCCGCCGCCGGGAGCGGGCACAGGCACCGCCACCGCCGCCCGCCGACCCGCCATCGACGCCCGAGCAGTGACACACCGCCGGGGGCCGCCGGCCCCTGGCGCCGTAACGAACTCGTCTCGTCGTGTCACGGGATGTCGACGCCGCCGCCCGGCGGCAAATCGCCCCCCGGATTCCGCCGGGGGTTTGTTATCATCGCCGCCATGCACGCGTTGTATATCGTTCTTCCGGCCCTCTGCATTCTGGCCATTGCGTATCGTTATTACAGCGCGTTCATCGCCACGCGCCTCTGGATGCTGGACGACAGCCGCCAGACCCCGGCGCACACCAAGTACGACGGTGCCAACTACTACCCGACGTCGAAGTGGGTGCTCTTCGGGCATCACTTCGCGGCCATCACCGGTGCCGGACCGCTGGTCGGCCCGATGCTGGCGGCGCAGTATGGCTGGGCGCCCGGACTGATCTGGCTGGTCGCCGGCGTGTGTCTCGCCGGCGCGGTCCACGACTCGATGATTCTGTGGGCGTCGACCCGGCGCGGCGGCAAGTCGATGTCCGATCTGGTGAAGATGGAAATCGGGCCGGTGGCCGGGGCCGCCGGCACGGTCGCCATCCTCGCCATCCTGGTCATCGCCATGGCCGGGCTCGGCATCATCATCGTGAACGCACTGGCCGACAGCGCCTGGGGCACCTTCACGATTGCCATGACCATTCCGATCGGGATGTTCATGGGCTTCTGGATGTACGTCTGGCGCAAGGGCCGCATCGCCGAAGCCACCGTCATCGGCGTCATCGCGATGCTGGCGGCGGTCGCCGGCGGCGAGCCTCTCAACCACCCGGATTCGTGGCTCGGCAGCTTCTTCCATCTCTCGCGGACGCAGCTCGTCTTCGCCCTGTGCATCTACGGCTTCCTGGCTTCGGTGCTGCCGGTGTGGCTGCTGCTGGCGCCGCGCGGCTACCTCAGCTCGTTCACCAAGATCGGCACCATTGCCCTGCTCGCCCTCGGCGTGATGATCGTCAACCCTGAACTGCAGATGCCGGCGCTGACGCAATACTCCTCCGGCGGCGGCCCGATCATTCCGGGGCCGCTCTTCCCCTTCGCGTTCATCACCATCGCCTGCGGCGCCATCTCCGGCTTTCACGCCCTCATCAGCTCCGGCACGACGTCGAAGATGATCGACAAGGAAAGCGACATCCGGCCGATCGGCTACGGCGCCATGCTGATTGAAGGGGTGGTCGGCATCATGGCCCTCATCGCCGCCACCGCCATGCCGCCCGGTGACTACTTCGCCATCAACGTGCAGCCGGCCGTCTACCAGAACCTGACCTTCGAAGGCGCGCCGATGCAGCACGTCGACCTCGAGCGCATCGAGGCCGCCGTCGGCGAAAAAGTCGAGGGACGCACGGGTGGCGCCGTGTCGCTCGCCGTCGGCATGGCGATGATCTTCAGTTCGCTGCCGGGCATGTCAGGCCTGCTCGCCTACTGGTATCACTTCGCGATCATGTTCGAGGCGCTCTTCATCCTGACGACCATCGACTCCGGAACCAGAGTCGGGCGCTTCCTGTTACAGGAGGCGCTCGGCAAGGTCTACGCGCCGTTTGCACGACCAGACTGGATGCCGGGCGCCCTGGTGGCGACAGCTCTCATCGTGGCCTCGTGGGGGTACTTCATCTACACCGGACAGATCGACACCATCTGGCCGATGTTCGGCGTGGCCAACCAGCTGCTCGGCTGCGTGGCGCTGGCGGTGGCCACGACCATCCTGATCGCCCAGGGCAAGACCCGCTACACCTGGGTGACGATGGCGCCGCTGGTCTTCCTGGCGGTCAATACCTTCTACGGCGGGTTCCTGAGCATCCGCGACAACTTCTGGCCGAAGACGATGAGCCTGGACTCGTCCGTGAGCACGCAGGGCTACATCCTGTCGATCTGCACGGGGATCATGCTGATCCTGGCCGTCGTCATCCTGACGGCCGCCGTCAGCAAGTGGTCGAGCCTGCTCTCGAACGGCCGCACACCGGTGCCGGCCGAGAACTAGCCGGACAGCACGTCCCCTGTTGTTCTCCGCCGCTGGCGCCGATAGTTCGCATACTGGCGCTTGGCAACGCGTCTCCCCGCGGCCGGGCCCGTTTCCGACGTACATCGCCAGCCAAGGGGTCGCAGTCCATGGTCACGTTCCGCTCACCGTTCGTCCTCGCCGCCTTCGCGCTCGTCGCCGCCACCGCCACCACCGCTCAGGCGCAGTTCCCCAGCCAGGGCTCGGACGTCGTCGGCGAGGACTACAACATCGAGGCGTCGTTCAACTTCTGGAATCCGACGCCCACCGCCGTCGTCAACAGTGAGGCGCTCGGCATCCTGGGCTCCGACGTCGACCTGGTCGCCGACCTCGGGATCGAGAAGCAGCGGCTGAAGGACGTGCGGATCGTGCTGCGTCCCGCCCGCAAGCATCGCTTCCGCATCAACTACCTGCCGATGACCTACGACGCCGAGACGACGCTCACGCGCGAGTTCATCTTCAACGGCCTGCGCTACCGTCCGGGGCTGCCGGTGGCGACCACCGCGCAGTTCAAGGCCTGGCGCTTCGGCTACGAGTACGACTTCCTCTACCGCGACCGCGGCTTCCTCGGCGTGCTGTTCGACGTCAAGTACACCGACGTCAACGTGGGACTCAACAGCCCGATCGGCGACGAGTTCACCAAGGCGATCGCCCCGCTGCCGACCATCGGCGCCGTCGGCCGCGTCTACGCGGCGAGGAACGTCGCGCTCAACGCCGAAGTCAGCTACTTCAAGGTGCCCGACAGCGCCTCGGACGACTACAAGGGCCGCTACATGGACTTCGACATCTTCGCCACGTTCAACCCGCACAAGAATGTCGGCGTGCAGGCCGGCTACCGCAGCATCGACGTGTTCTACGACGTCAAGAACGACACCGGCTCGCTGACCTTCAAGGGCCTCTACCTGGGCGGCTCGGTCCGCTTCTAGCGGCTACTGCTCGTCGCCGGCGGCGGCCGTCTGGCCGGACCAGGTCACGAAGACCCCGAGCGATCGCCCATCGGGCCCGCCGCCGTGGTCGGTAGGACGGAAACCCGTGCGGCTGGTGATGGTCAGGATGGCGGGGGCCAGGGCGTCGGCCGGCACCGGCACGTCGATGGCCGCTCCGGCCGCCAGAGCCACCGTGCGACGCCAGGCCCCGGCCCCCAGGACGATCTCGTTCGGCACCGGCCCGGCCGCGAGGCGCAGCATGGCTCCGGCGTGGGCGACGGCGTCAGCCCGCACCACGAACTCGGCCGTCCGCTCGCCCTTGATCCAGATGGCGCTCGACTCCAGGTAGGCCTGGTCGTCGAGCGCGTAGACGACGACCGGTCCGTAGCGGGCAGAGGCGCGCGCCCAGCGCGAGGATGCCGCACCCAACCGCTGGCGTGGACGAAGCGACAGCCGCTGCCCCGAGGCCACGGCCGCCGCGTCGCCGCTGACCGCGATCGAATGCGCCTCGACCGGCAGCCGCAGCACGAGACCGGTATAGCCCGACGGCCGGCCGTCGAGCCGCCACTGCTCCATCGGCACGGTCTGGCGGCCGAGCCGCACCGTGACCGTGCCCGCCGGCGGCTGCGCGGAGTCGACGAAAAGGTCGTAGTCGCCCGCTGGCACTTCGGGAAGGCGCAGCAGCTCGTCGACGGGCCCGCTGCGGCGTCCGCGGACGCTGCTGGCAATGTTCAGGCGCCGGGGGGCGTCGTCGAGTGCCAGCCACCGCGTCGGCGTCAGCTGCAGCACGTGCGGCTGCCGTTCGGGCGACGTCCGCGCCAGCCACGACATCTGCGAGGTGGAGGGCGTCACAGCGGGACGGCGCTGACCATCCCAGACGATGGTGGAGGCCAGGATCACGACCGCGGGCAACGTCAGCGTCATTGTCACGCCGGCGAGCCGGGGCACCAGGCGCGTCACGAGCAGCGCCGCGGCGCCCATCCCCACCGACGCCACCAGCCAGATGGCGGCGTCGGCGAGCGCCAGCGCCATGCCGTCGCGATGCACGCTCGGCAGCGCCAGTGTCAGGTCGGTCGACCGGCTGAGCCAGTCGAGCAGCAACGAATGCCCGTCCCGCCCGTTGTAGATCAACGCGCCGCGGTCCACCGCCAGGAGCGCCAGCGTGACGGCGGCTGACAACACGGTCAGAGTCGCGATCGCAGCCCGGGTGGCCCGCGCGCCTCGCGCCCACAGCACGGCCAGCGGCAGCCCCAGCATCGGCACGAGCACCACGGCGAAGCGCGCCGGTGCGCTGTAGCCGCCCCACCACATGGGATAGCTGGCGGCGATGACGAGATACGGCACGAGCACGGCCAGCATCTCGACGGCGAGCCGGGGCCGCGCCCGCCCCAGCGCCATCAGGCCGACCAGGGCCGCTGCCAGCACGGGCGCCGTGGCGAGCAGGCCGAACTGCTGATCGATCAACAGTCCGGTCAGGCCGCTCGGAATGAACGCCAGTCCGCCTTCCGGGCGGGTGCCGTAGGGCGCGGCGGGATTGACGGTGCCGTAGATGGTCCAGAAGTAGGCGAACCACGCGGCGGCCGACGCCGCCGGCAGTGCCAGGAACCACGCGCTGTCGACGCCGCCGCGCTCGCGACGCCACAGGCGCAGCAGGATGGCCGCCCCGAGGACGCCGGCAATCAGCGCGAACCTGGTGTGCAGCCAGGGCAGCACGGCCAGGGCCGCGCCCACGCCCAGCCAGGTCATGCCGGTGAGCCGTCCACGGTGCACGTCGAGCGCCACCAGGGCGCCCACGCCCACGAGGGCCAGCACACCGCCCACCGGATCGGGATAGACCGTGTAGGCGTGCAACGCGAACGGGGCGGCGGTACTGATGGCGCCGACGGCCACCCACGCGGCGCCGGCCGACTCGGTGAGCCGCCAGGCGATCCTCCACAGCGCGGCGACGCCGAGCGCACCCACCAGGATGATCACGAGCACGGCCGCCGCATAGCCGCCGGCCGCAAACGCCGGCAGGACCAGCGCGGCGACGCCGGGCGCATGGATCGAATAGATCTGCCCGTCGGTGCCGCGGCGCATGAAGTCGGGCTTCAGGACGGCGTCGTGGTAGGCGAGGTAGTCCTCGTCGCGATGGTTGTTCTCGATCCGCAGGTCGCCGTCGCGGAGGAGACTCTGCGTGATGACGAGATAGTGCGGCTCGTCCCCCGCCGGCAGGCGCGGACGGGCCAGGCTCCAGCCGCCGAGCGCCAGCGCCGCGAACAGGGCGGCCGCCACCCACGGTGCCCGGCGTGGCGCACGCCACCAGGCGGCCAGGGCACCCGCGTCCGGCACGCTGGCGGCCACGGCCGGCCACGCGGCCCCGGCCAGCGCCACCAGCCAGACGGCGCCTTCGAGCGGCCCTTCCCACAGCAGGAACGCGGCGGGCACCGGCAGGGGAAGCCACGGCAGCCACGGCAGCGCGAGCAGGGCCAGCGACGCCAGGCGCAGGGAGGGTCCGGCCACGGCGCCGAGCGCGACCCCGGCCGCGACCAGCGCCGCCAGCCACGCGTAGGAGGGCAGGGCGCCCACGCGCGTGACACGATCGGCCTCCACCACGGCCAGCGCGCCGAGCGAGAGCCACGCCGTGACGCCGACCCAGACGCCCGCGGTCACCGCGGCCAGCCGTGAGGCACGTGCCCTCGCGGCCGGAGCGGTCACGGCCGCTTCCTCGCCAGCAGGATGATGGAGCTGCCGACGGGCATGTTGGCGGCTCGCAGCAGCCACGACTCGACGACGAGCAGAGACGTCAGGGCGGCATTCACCGGCGCCATCGGCACGCTGATCTCGGTGGCGCTCGCCGCGGCCTGCCCGCCCCCCTGCCAGCGCTGCAGCGCCCGCACGGAATAGAGCAACGGGAAGAGCGACGCGAAGGTGTACGACACGCGCACGACCTCGAGCCCGGCGCTCTCCACGAGCGCGCTCAGCGAGGCCGTCGTGTAGCGGCGCAGTTCTTTCGCCAGCGTGCCGTGGCCGCCGCGCAGCGACTCCAGCGCCGCCGCCGTGATGAGCACGTGTCCGCCCGGCCTCGTGACGCGAGCCATCTCGCGGACGGCACTCTGCTCGAGGTCATCGGGCAGCCCGTACAGCACGTCGAACGACGTCACGATGTCGAACGACGCGTCGGCACAGGGGATGGCGCCGATGCTGGCGCGGGCGACGCGGGTCAGGCCGTGCGCGCGGGCGAAGCGCGGCCCGATGGCCGTGATGTCGAAACCGGAGGCGCGTCCATGACGCCCGAGCAGCGCGAGATTGGCGCCGGTGCCACAGCCACAGTCGAGGAGCCGGAGGTCGGTGCGTCCGCCCGCCGCCGCGGCCAGCCACGGCGCCACGAAGCGACGGAAGCCCCGAAACCAGAAATGGGTGCGCTCGGCGCGGTAGGTGAGTTCGAGCAGACGGTCGAGATGGTCCATGAGGACACGCCGACCGCAACGGCCCGGTGGCGGCGCCATGGTACCATACGTCCCGCATGCGCCAGCGCGGGCTCGCCGAAGCCACGGCCGTCGTGGCCGCAGCCCTGATTCTCACCGCGGCTCTCACCTACCCTCTCGTCCCGAAGCTCGATCGCGTCGGCCGGCTCAACACGGCCGACGGGCGCTACGCGATGTGGAACGTGGCCTGGGTGGCGGATGCGCTGATCGTGCATCCGTCGAAGCTGTTCGACGCCAACATCTTCTATCCGGCCAGGCAGGCCCTGGCGTTCTCCGAAGCGAACATCGGCGCCGGCGTCATCGCCCTCCCCGCCTGGGGCTTCACCGGCAACCCGTATCTGGCCCACAACACGGTCGTGCTCTTCGGCTTCGTGATGGGACTGGCCGGCGCCTACTACCTCGTGCGCTATCTGACCGGCAGCCGCGGCGCCGCCGCGATCGCCGGCGTGCTGTTCGCGTTCTGTCCGTTCATCTTCGCGCGCACGGCCCACATCCAGCTGATGATGACGTTCGGCCTGCCGTTCTCGATGCTGGCCTTTCACCGTCTCGTCGATCGCCTCACCCCCGGACGGGCGGTGACGCTCGGCGTCGTGCTGTGGGCGCAGGCGCTGCTGTGCGCTTACTACGGCATCTTCGCGGGATTGATGGTCGGCCTCGGCACCGTCGTCTTCGCCGTCACGCGCGGGCATTGGCGATCCCCGCGCTACTGGGCGCTCATCGGACTCGCCGCCGCCGTCTCGATCGGCCTGACCGCCCCCTTCTTCCTGCCCTACCTGCAGGTCCAGCAGGACGGCTTCGTGCGCACGCTCGACGACGCGCGCATGTACAGCGCCAACGGCGGCGCCTGGCTGGCCTCGTCGGCCTGGGCCCACCGCTGGTGGCTCGGCTGGATCGAGGGGTTCTCCGAGGTCCTGTTCCCCGGCATCATCGCGACCGTGCTCGGCGTGTGGGGCGCGGGCCGGTTCCTGGCCCCGTCGCGGAACGGCGCGGCGCGCCCGTCCGGCCTCCGGCGCGACATCGCCGGCTACTACCTGCTCGTGGCGGTGGTGGCGTTCTGGGCCTCGTTCGGTCCGGACGCCGGCCTCTATCGCCTGCTCTACGACACCGTGCCGGTGTTCTCGTTCCTGCGGGCGCCCGGGCGCATCGGCATCGTGGTGACGCTGGCGCTGGTCGTACTCGGCAGCCACGTGCTGGTGCCGTGGCTGCGCACGCGCACCCGCCCGCAAGCGTGGGTGGCCGGGCTCGGCCTGCTGGCCGCGATCGAGCTGAATGGCGCGCCCCTGACGGTGCTGCGCGAGGCGCCGCCGGTGCCGGAGGCCTACCGGCGCCTGGCAACCTTGCCCCGAGGGCCGGTCGCCGAGTTTCCGTACTTCTACGAGCGGATGGACTTCCCGCGGCACGCCGAGTACATGCTCGGCTCGACCTACCATTTCCAGCCGCTCATCAACGGCTACTCGGATCACATCCCCGGCGAGTGGCGCGCGACGGTCGTGCCGCTCAGCTCGTTCCCGACCCGCGAGTCGTTCGCCATCCTGGGGCGGATCGGTGCCCGCTACGTCGTGTTCCACTTGCAGAGCTACGACCGCCGGAGCCGCGAGCGCCTGATGGAGCGACTCGACACCTACGGCCGCTTCCTGCGACCCCTCGTGCAACAGGACGACGTGTGGCTCTACGAAATCGTCGACTGGCCCAACTAGCGCTGTTCGCGGCGCTGGCCGTCGTCCACACGTGGCCGCTCGTCACCGGGCTGTCGACGATGTCGCGGATGGACAACGCGGACACGGCGCTGAACGCCTGGATTCTCGCCTGGGTCGCGCACCAGCTGCCGGTCGCTCCCCTGCAGCTCTTCGACGCCAACATCTTCTATCCCGAGCCGCGCACGCTGGCCTTCTCCGAGCACATGTTCGTGCAGGGGCTGATGGGCGTGCCGCTCTTCGCCCTCGGGTGGTCGGCGGTGACCGTCTACAACGTGCTGGTGCTCGTCGGCTTCGCCACGAGCGGACTGGCGATGACGATCGTGGTCGAGCGCTGGACCGGTAGCGCGCGGGCCGGGGTGATCGCCGGTCTCGCCTACGCCTTCAACGCGCACACGCTGGTCCGCTTCGGGCACATGCAAGCCCTGCACGTGCAGTTCCTGCCGCTGGCGGTGGCCGCGCTGCACGATCTGTTGGATCGGCCGGCGTGGCGGCATGCGTGGCGGATGGCGGCCGCCGTCACGCTCCAGGCGCTGACCTCCAACTACCTGCTCGTGATGACGGCCATCGCGATGGTCAGCGCGGCGGCGGCGCATCCGGCCGCCTGGTTCGGCCGCCAGGGCCGCCAGCGTCTGGCCATGACGCTGGCCGCGGCGGCGGTCAGCAGTCTCGTGCTGCTGCCGTTCCTGCTGCCCTACTACGACGCCAGGCTCACCCAGGGCCTGCTGCGCCCGTACGACGAGGTCGCCTACTACTCGGCACAGTGGCGCGACTACCTCGCCACGGGCGGACGGCTGCACTACAGCCTGTGGAGCCATCGCTGGTTCGAGCACGCGACGCCGCTCTTCCCCGGCCTGACCGTGCTGGCGCTGGCGGCCTGGGCGCTGGCCGCGTCCGAGACGTGGCGGGCCCACCGCACGCGCGCCATGATCGTGGTTGCCACGGTCGGCGTCGTGCTGTCGTTCGGGGCCGCGGTGCCGGGCTATCGCTGGCTCTACGACCACGTGCCGCTCCTCCAGGGCATCCGCGGGGTCGTTCGTTTCGGCTGGCTGGCGCTGTTCGCGCTGGCCGCGCTGGCGGGCACCGGCCTGGCGCGGCTCGAAGGCCGGTGGCCCACGGCCGCCACGCCGATCGCGCTGGTCGCCGGCGTGCTCATCACGCTCGAAGCGGCGCGCACGCCGATGGCGTTCACGCCGGTGCCCCCGACGCCCGCCATCTACCGGCACGTGGCCGCCCTCACCCACCCGGTGCTCGTCGAGATGCCCTTTCCCCAGTCGGCGACCATTCAGGAGAATGGGCCCTACGTGCTCGCCTCGACGACCCACTTCCAGGCCATGCTCAACGGATACAGCGGCTTCATACCCGCCAGCTACTTCCTGCACGCGGCCGTCGCCAAGCGTCTGCCGTCGCAATCGGCCGTGCGCGAGCTGGCCCTCCTCGGAGCCACGCATCTGGTCCTGCACGGCCGGCGCCTCGGGCCCGAGGTGGTGTCACAGCTCGAGTCCACCGGCACCGTGCGTCTGCTGGCGCGTGAAGGCGACGACCGGCTGTACGTGATCCGGCCCGCGCCATGACCCGACGGGCCGTGCTCGCCCTGGTGGTGTCGCTCCTGGCGGCGGTGCTGCACACCTGGCCCCTGGCGAGCGATCCCGCGGGACTCTCCCGTCACGACAACGCCGACACGACCCTGAACACGTGGGCGGTGCGCTGGATCGCACATGCGCTGCCGCGCGATCCCCTGCATGTCTTCGACGCGCCGATCTTCCATCCCGAGCGGCGCACCCTCGCCTACTCCGAGCCGTTGCTGGTGCCGGGAGTGATGGCCATCCCGCTCGCTGCCGCGGGCCTCGACGCCACGACCATCTACAACCTGCTCGTGATCCTCGGCTTCGCCTTGAGTGCCTGGGCGATGTGGCGGGTCGTCGCGCGGTGGACCAACGACGAAGCCGCCGGCGCGGTCGCGGGCCTCGCCTACGCCTTCAACGCGCACCTCCTGACCCGCTTCGGCCACCTGCAGGCGCTGCATGCCGAAGCGCTCCCGCTGGTCCTGTTCGCGCTCGATCGGGTGGTGCGCGACGGCCGGCGGCGTGACGGCGTGCTGCTCGGCAGCGGGCTCGCGCTGGTCGGCCTGACGTCGATCTATCAGCTGGCGTTCGCCGCCGGCGCGGTCGTGGTGGGCCTGCTCGCGCGCTGGCCGGAGTGGCGGCGCCGGCTGGCGCCGACGTTCGTGGCGACGGCCCTCGGGGTCGGGCTCGGCGTGCTGCTGCTCGCGCCGATGCTCTGGCAGTACCTCACGGTCAGCCGTGAGTGGGGCCTGGCGCGCACGCCGGCTGACGCCGCCGCGTATGCCGCCACCTGGCGCAGCTATCTCGCCACCGGCGGCCGGCTGCACTACGCCTGGTGGAGCGCGCCCTACTTCGGCCACACGGCGGCGCTCTTCCCCGGGGTGGCGGTTGCGCTGCTGGCGCTCGTCGGCGTGGCCGCCCCGCCCGCGCAGCACGGGCGCGTGCGGATGATGGCCGCCATCGGCGTGCTCGGCGTGCTCATGTCGCTCGGCCCGGTCGTGCCGTTCTACACCTGGCTGTTCGAGCACGTGCCGCTGCTGCAGGCCACGCGCGCCACCGACCGCTGGGGCATGCTGGCGCTCACGGCCCTGGCCGTGCTGGCGGCCTTCGGCACGGCGCGGCTGCGGACGTCACTGACGGGCCTGCCCCGTCACGCCGTGACGGCCGCCGTCCTCCTCCTCGTCACGGGTGAAGCCCTGCGGGCCCCGATGCCGTTCACGCCGACGCCGGCCGTGCCGCCGATCTATGCGCGCATCGCGGCCCTCCCCGGCGCCGTGCTCCTGGAGTTCCCCACCTACCCCGGCCCGCAGTTCAACCTGAATGCGCCCTACCTGCTGGCCCAGACCACGCACTTCAAGCCGATCGTCGCCGGCTACAGCGGGATCTTCACGCCGGGCTTCAGCGAGCGGCTGGCCGACCTCGCGACATTTCCTTCGGAGGTGGCGCGGCGCCGGCTGCTCGCCATCGGGGTGACGCACATCGTGCTGCACCTGGCGCCGCTGCGGGCGGCCGTCGGCCAGGCCGCGATCGACCAGGTGGCCGAGGTGCCGTGGGTGCGGCTGGAGTTCGCGGACGAGACCGCGCGTGTCTATCGGGTACTGAGGGACGTCCCCTGAGGGCGCCTCAGTCGGGTGGACGGCGCGTCGGCCGGCTGGACGGCGCACCTGCCGACGGTGCAACCGAGGCCGGCGGCCGCGCGCCACTCCCGTAGAGGCGCCGATAGTCTTCGGCCGTGCCGAGGATGCGCTTGACGTAGTTCTGCGTCTCGGGAAACGGGATGTCGTCGATCCACTCGTCCACCGGCAGCCCCGGCCGCTCGGCCTTCCAGCGCGTGACGCGGTGCCCGCCGGCGTTGTAGCCCGCGAGCGCGTAGGCCGGATGGCCGAACTTCTCGACCAGATCGGCGAAGTACTTCGTGCCGATCGCCATGTTCACTTCCGGATCGGTGAGCCGGCCGGTCGAGAACGGCTTGATGCCAATCTGGCGGGCCACGCTCCGGCCGGTGGCCGGCATCACCTGCATCAGGCCGATGGCGCCGGCCGACGACGCGATCGCGGCATCGAAGGTGGACTCCTGCGCGGCAAGCGCCACCACGAGATAGGGATCGAGACCCCGACGCCGGGCACTGCCTTCGAGCTCCTGCCAGTAGTCGATCGGGTAGATGACGCGCAGCACGTCGGACGGCAGCGCCTCTCCGCCCGACGCCAGGTACTGCGGATACGCGCGCTTCATCGCGTTGATGGCGGGCCGGAGCCGGCCGGCCCGGTGCTGCGCCATGGCGGAGGTGGCCTGCAGCGCCGTCGAGTCCCCGCTGGCGCGGCGGGCGAACTGCACCTCGCCCAGCGCCAGGTCGTGGAGGCCGAGCCCCATCAGCAGGGCGATCTGACGCTCGTTCGGCGGCGCAGCGGCGTTCGGGCCGGGCGCCGTGACGAGCCTCGTCGGCACTCGCGCCCTGTCGCCGAGCTGCCCGACGGCCAGGCGGCCGTAGTAGCTGTTCAGGTAGTCGGTGGCGGTCAGCGTGAAGCGCGCGCTGGCACCGCTGGCATCGCCGAGGCGCTGTTTGGCACGGCCACTCCAGTAGAGCCAGGCTGGGCGGTAGTCCGAGCGGGGAAAGTTGCGGGCGCCGGTTTCGAAGTAGGCGACGGCCGCGGCGTCGTTCTTGTGACGGTAGGCCCACCAGCCGGCCTTCCAGGCCGCGCGCTCGGCGAAACGGCCGTCCGGGAAGCGTTGCACCATCTGGCCGAAGGTCTCGGCCGCGGCGGCATCGTCGTCGGCCAGGACGTAGAAGGTGGCCAGCCCATTGAGGGCTTCTTCGGCAAAGGCACTGCGCGGGTGGGCGGCGGCGAGCCCGCGCACGGCCTGCACGTAGCCATTGGTGTCGCCCAGGCCGCGCACCGCGAGTGCCGCGTGGAGCTGGGCTTCGGCCTGATGTGCGCCGCTGGCCATCAGCGGACGCAGGCGGTCGAGCGCCGCGTCGTACTGCTTGGCCTGGATGTCGGTGGCGGCGATGCGGACCTCAGCCCCGTCGCGGGCGTCTCCCGTCGAGGCCGCTGCCACTTCCACATAGGCCGCACGCGCCAGCGGCCAGCGCCGCGCGGCGTAGAGGGCTCCGGCCCGCGCGCGGGTCTTGTCGAGACGTGCTGGAAACGGCGTGGCCGCCGCGCGCAGCCGCTCCAGGACCTCGCCTGACGCCTGCGCATCGGGCGACAGCGGGTAGTCGTAGTAGACGATCCGATGGGCCTCGATGGCGCCCGCCACGTCACCCGCGCGTTCGCGTGCCACACCGAGTCGATGCGCGACGCGGTCGGCGTTGGCCGGCTTGCTGACCAGCAGCCGGCTGAAGGTGGCGCTCGCCCGCGCGTAGTCGCCGAGCTGTTCCTGCACCTCGCCGAGCCGCCACAGCGCCTGCTCCGCGATGTAGCTCGCGCCGCCGGCACTGGCCAGCGCTTCGAACGCGGCGACCGCCGCGGCGGGGCGTCCCTGACGCACGGCGACGAGGCCACGGTAGTAGGTCACGTGGTCACGCAGCGGCGTGCGATCGAGGGCGGGCGCGGCGACGAGGGCCGATACCGATGCGGCGTCGCCGCCGCTATCGATGACCGCGACGGCGCGGGCGAAGGCCTTGAGTGGCGGAGTGAGGGCCGTGGGCGGAGCGGGAGGGATCCAGTAGGCCGCCGGCGACGCCGGAAGCGGGTCGTGCGCGGTGGGCGCGAGCGGCGTCGGCGCGTTCTGCCGGGCGGCGCCAGGCGTGACGCCGACCATGACCAGGGCCACCAGGGAGGCGCCAGCTCCCAGCCACCACCGGCGGCTGGACGCGCGCGTGACTCCGGTGGCCCGCACTGTCACGCGGACGCAGGGACCCGCGCCCCAGCGGCCTTGGAGGCCGTGGCGCGCTGGACCGCGAGACCTTCGAGGCATCGCGCGGCATGACGGACGAGAATCTCGACCGGTGACGTCCAGCCCGCCGCGGGCGAGGCGGTGCCGGGATCGGCGTAGAGCACGGCCACCGGACGGCCGGCGACGAGCAGCGGGACGGCGAGTCCGGAGCGGTCGCCCGGGGCATCCGCGAAGGAAGGCGCGCCGAGTGCCGACCCGATGCCGGTCACGGCGGGCCGGCCGGAGTTGACGGCCGAGGCCAGCGCGCCGGCGTCGCTGGTGCTCGACTCGATGGTGCGTGGCTCCTGGTCCAGATGGCCGAAGCCGAGGGTGCGCCAGCCGATGAGGCGATCCCCCTTCACGACGAGCATCGCGGCGCGGCCGGATTCCTTGCTGGCGCCGATGGTGAGGGCGTCGAGCACCTCGCCGAGCGAGCTGGCGCCATCGAGGGCGCGAACGGACTCGAGCATGCGCAACGACCCGGCCTGCTGGGCGCCCACGGCGCTGCCGTAGAGCGCGGTCGCCGCCTGCGCCTCGGTGCGCAGCGAGGCCAGCGCGTGGTCGGCGAGATCGCGGGCGGTGCTCGCCTTGGCGTCGAACTCGGCGCGCAACTGGGTCACGGTGGTCTCGACCTGATCGCGCAACCGCGCCACTTCGGCGGCCTGCTCGTCGCGCTCGCGCGTCGCGACCTCGAGCGCCTGGCGGAGTTCGTTCGTGACGGCGTCCGTGGACGCCAGCCGCGCGGTGGCGCTTTCCTGGTCGGCCTGGAGCCGCGCCATTGCCGCCTCGGCCTCCTCGCGCTGACGCAACAGGCTGGCCTGGGCCTCGCGCAGCTCGCTGCGCACGGCTTCGACCGTCGCGTCGGCCTGGGCGCGGGCGTTCACGACCGCCGCCTCGGCGTCCTGGCGCTGCCGTTCGGCCTCCGCCGACGCCGCTTCGACCTGCGAGCGCAGCGTCGCGATGTCGTTGTCGAAGGCGGCCTGCAGCTCTGCCTGCACCACGGTCCGCGCCTCGGCGACCGCGGCCGCCCTGGCGTCGTCCACGCCAGCCAGCGCTGCCGTACGCTCCTGGTCAGCCTGTGCCCTCGCGTCGGTCAGGACGGCGTCGAACTCGGCCTCCAGGCGGGACTTCGCCTCGGACAGGCTGTCGGCGAGCGTGTGACGGAATCGGTCTTCGAACGACATGGCATTCTCGATCAGGGGCGAAGTGGCGAACGTCGACGCGGCTGAAAGTGCGCGATCCATCGGCTTGACGTGCCCCTGATGCCGACGGGCGTCCTGTGACAAAGGTATCGGGAGGACGCCCTCTCCGCATTATCGGGACACCCGGGTGCAACGTCAAGAAATGCCGTGCAATCCCGCGTCCTGCCGGCGGCCGGCCGGATTCCCGGCGCGAGGTGTTACTATCGAAGGACGGTTGCGCGGGTGTGACGATGGTCCAGCGCGCGGCGCTCTACGTGGGGGCGACTTGGCTTCGACGGGGGTGCAGAATCGTGGGATGCATGCCGAGCTCCACTAACTCGCAAATCTGGTGGACAATCCGTTAACTGCGGACAATCAGTACGCTCTCGCAGCCTAAACCGCTGTGAGCGTCTTGCCTGACCTAGCCTGGTGGTTGGGGCCAAGACGCCATTAAACAGGCTGGCTCTCGCGTGGCGCCACGGCGCGCGAGGGTGAGACTTACCGGGGCTGGCGCCTGACGGTACTTCGCCGCTTCCACACGGCGGGCGCGAGACAAACGAAGCGGACACGCATGTAGATTCCTACGAGGACGCAATCTCGGACGCGGGTTCAACTCCCGCCGCCTCCACCATTCGACTCGGCTATCGCCTGCCTGACGGCAGGCGAAGCCTCGCTCATGGCAGGCCACTGACAGGTCGAATGCCCTGAGCGAGCGGAGCGAGTCGAAGGGCCGCCACCGATGGCCGTCTGCTACATCCTCCGCTGCGCCGACGGCTCGTATTACGTGGGTTCCACCCACCACTTGCCGTCCCGCCTCGCCAAGCACGTCGACGGCTCAGCCTCCCGATACACTGCCGCCCGACGCCCGATAGCGCTCGCGTTCTCGGAGGCGTTCGACTCGATCGACCTCGCCCGGGAGCGGGAGCAGCAGATCAAGGGCTGGACGCGAGCCAAGAAAGACGCGCTGATCGGCGCGGACAGATCCCGCTTGAAGGCGCTGAGCCGCGCGTCACGACGCTAAGCTCGTGTGCCCGCGCGCTCGGTGACCGTCGCCCTCAGCCGCTGCACATCCTCGGTCGTGATCCCGTCCAGACGTCTTGCCGCAGGCTTCGCTAGTCCTGAGCCTGTCGAAGGGCTAGTCCTGAGCCTGTCGAAGGACTAGTCCTGAGCCTGTCGAAGGACGAGGTTGCGCTTGACCCGATCCGGTGGACGGTTTGGCTACGCCGCGCGACGACCGCGCGTTTCCTCGATCCGCGCCAAGCCGAGCTTGAGCCGGAACGGCTTCAGTAACCGGTTCATGGTGTCCTGCGTCGGGTTGTGCCTCGGATTGATCGCCCGCAGCACGTTCGGGCCCGCCATCTTCACCTTCGCCGAGAACTCCTTCATGCCCATCGCGCGGATCACCTTGCCAAGCGCCACCTGAATCGCTACGCCCTCGTCCATGGCCGCCAGAAGGAACTCGCGCGCGAACTCCTGATCACGCAGATCCTGCGCGAGTCCTTCGTTCCAGTCTCTGCTGCGTCGTGCCATGTCACTTCTCTTCGAGGTAGTCCCGCCCGAAGGGCGCATTCAGCGCCGATTGACACTCGTCGGCCGGAGTGTTCGCGACCCGCGGCAACACGCGGACATTCCGGCCGGAGGAGCTGACAACGCGCCGTCGGCGCATGCCGAAGAGCGCGTCGGTGCTGACGGTCAGCGTGGCGACGTAGAACACGCGATGGGCACCGTCAACGCGAATCCGAATCTCGCGGACACCCGGCCCAACTGCGGGCATCGGCTTCCCGTCCTTCCACCCGCGAGCGCAGGCGACGGACGAGCACGAAGGGCGGTCCCCAACGGCCCCGCGATACCCTGCGGCCCGCCCCCCCTCCACGGCTCAGAAGTCTTCCTTCCGGACGTGCTCGCGGATGAGTTCCTTCAGCCTCTCGATGGTCCGGGTCTCCGTCTGCTTGCTCTCCTCCCAGAACCGCTGGAGTTCGGGGAATTTGTCGGCGTTCTCGATGTACTGGTCGTACCGCCACACGGCGTCGAGCCGCTTGCTCAGGTCGTGAATCATGTCGTGGTCGTGATCCCGGATCGCCTTGGTCTTGCCGACCAGATCGTCTTTTTGAATGTCCTTGTCGCTCATGGCGTATCTCCTTCTTTCAGGTGAACGTTGCGGGTAAGCCTCGGTCGAGCGCCGGTGACCCGCCCGTACCGTGCAGTGGCCGGCGCCTGGTCTCGCCGCATCATAAGTCGGAGATCGGCGACGACACTCCTCAATACACGCCCGTGCGGAGTTTGCCGCGCAGTCGCTGCGTTCCGCGAGCGGGGAGATCGACTCGCGCAGGTCCGTGACGTGACCCGGGACATTCGCCCATCGTGTCTGTCCCGCCACTTGCAGTATTCTCGCGCGCATGACGTCGACCGTGCGCATGTTCACCCTCGGGCTGGCCATTGCCGGCGCCGTTGCCCTCTCCGGCGTCCGGCCGACGGCCCACGATGCCGATCGGCCGACCCATTCGTCCGTCGCCGACAGGCAGGCCCCGGCCGGGCGTGCGGCCCCGGCGTTGACCGGCACGCCGCTCTTCGCGGTCGACCCGAGTTGGCCGACGACGCCGCCCGACTGGACATGGGGACAGGTCATCGGCATCTTCGCCGACGCACGCGGCCACGTCTGGACGTCGAGCCGGAGCCGGATCTCGGAGTGGGACCCGCAGGGCAAGCTGCTGCAGTCGTGGGATGCCCGCGGGCCAGCAGGGCAATTGGAGCACGATCCATGGCTTGTTCGTGGATCACAACGGCTTCGTCTGGACCAATGCGCGTGAGAGCCACCTGACCGTCAAGTTCACGCGCACCGGTGAGGTGGCGTTGGTCATCGGCAAGTTCAACGAGACCGGCGGCAGCAACGACACGTCGCTAATGGGCCGCCCGTCCGAGGTCTGGGTGGATGCCGCCGACAACGAGGTGTTCGTCGCCGACGGTTACGGCAACCGGCGCATCGTCGTCTTCGACGGCGCCACCGGCAGGTATCTCCGTCATTGGGGCGCGTATGGCAAGCGGCCCGAGGACCCGCCGCCGCCACCACCGGGCGCGCCCGATCCGGGCGCCCCACCGAAGCCACCGGCCACCGCCTCGGCCGCGCCACCGGCGCAGTTTCGGATTCCCCACGGCATCGTCGGTTCGCGCGACGGACTCATCTACCTCGCCGACCGCGGCAACAACCGCGTCCAGGTCTTCCGGCAGAACGGCGAGTTCGTGCGCGAGAAGATTCTGCGGCCCCTATGCGGCGCGCAGGAGAAGGCCACGTGGGTGCCGAAGCGGCCGTGCGGCGTCGAAGCGGCGTTCTCGGTGGGCTTGTCGCACGACGCGCCGCAGAGCTATCTCTACGTGGCTGACGGCGGCACGCACGTCATCACCGTGCTCAGGCGCAGCGATCTGGAAGTGGTGGACGAGTTCGCCGGCCCCGGCGTGGGCCCCGGTCAGCTCGGCCGGCCACACAACCTCAGCGTCGATCCTGCCGGCAACATCTTCGTGGCCGAGGCGGCCGGGCCGAAGGTGAAGCACCCGACCACGGGCGCGGAGGTCCAGGCCGGTTCTCGCGTGCAGAAGTTCACGTTCACGGGGACGAAGGCGACGCGGTAGCGATGTGCTGGGCGGCGCGAGCCGCCGCGAGCATGTCCCCGTCCCTTCGTGCCCGCCTCACGCCCTGCTGAAGTGCTCCATGATCGCGGCGGCGTACTTGATGCCCTAGCAGGTACTTGTCGAGGTGGATGTTCTCGTCCGGCGCGTGCAGGTTGGCGCCGGGGTTGGCAAAGCCCGTCAGCACGCACGGAATCCACACGTGACGCAGGATCGCGCCTTCGGCTGACACGCCGTTGACGACCGGCACCTCGCCGTAGACCTCGGTCGCGGCGGCGATGATCGCCTGGCGATGTCTCTCCTTGACCGAGATCTTGTAGGGCGGCTCGGCGTCCTCGTTGGCGCGCACCTCGATGTGGCCGAAACCGTGCTTCTCGAGATGGGCCTTGAGCTTCGCGACCGCCGCGGCCGGCTGGATGTTCGGGATCAGGCGGAAGTCGAGCCGCGCCCGCGCCTCGTGCGGCACGATGGTCTTGGTGCCGGGGCCGGTGTAGCCGGCAATCAGGCCCTGGATGTTGGCCGTCGGCTCGTAGGAGCGGGCGCGGATGGCGTCGATGCCGTCGCGGCCGACGGCGAACTCGCTGATGCCCCACTCGTCCTTCATGGCCTGCAGGTCGATCCGTGCGGCCTTGTCGGCCAGCTGCTGCTCGTCGTCGGGGCCGAGCTGCCAGATGCCCTCGTACCAGCCCTCGATCAGGATGCGGCGGTTCTCGTCCATGATGGTGTTCAGGGCCCGGACGAGGTCCCACACCGGCGCCGGCACCAGCGGGAAGTTCAGCGAGTGGACGTCGGTCGCTGGCGCCGCGCGCGATGAGCTCCACGAACAGCACCGACTTCAGCCCGAGCGAGACGTCGGGCACCTCGGTGCCGGTCTCGATCGAGCCGTCGAGGCAGTGCATGCCGTCGGCCTCGAGCAGGGCCTTGTTGGCTGCCGACCCACGGCCGCCAGGTGCGGGCGAGCCGATCTCCTCTTCGCCTTCGATCAGGAACTTCAGGTTGACGGGCACCTCGCCGCGCACCTGCAGGAAGGCCTTGGCCGCCTTCGTGAAACGCCAGCACGCCCGACTTGTTGTCGGTGGCGCCGCGGCCGTAGAGCACGCCGTCGACGATGGCGGCCGACCACGGGCCGCCGTGGGTCCAGGCGTCGAGCGGCTCGGGCGGCTGCACGTCGTAGTGCGAGTAGCAGAGGATGGTCTTCCTGCCCGGCTGCCGGGCCGGCAGGTGACCGAAGACCACCGGCGGGCCCGCTCTCCAGCTCGTGGAACTCGGCCGGCAGGCCATCGCCGTGCATCATGTCGCGGACGAGCGCCGCGCACTCGCGCAGACCGACGTTCTGGGCCGAGATCGAGGGCTGCTGCACGAAGCGCTGGAGGTCCGCGATGCACTCGTCGGCGTGGGCGTCGATCCAGTCGTAGACGGCCTGCATGCTCATGAGGCGTGTTCCTGCGACAGGGCCCAGGCGTCGAGGCGCTGGCCCGAGAGGTCGAGCGGGGCGGGTGGCGAGCAGCGCGAAGGCCGGGGCGAGGCGGATCGGATCGACCCACTTCTCGCGCAGCTCGGCGGAGTAGGTGCGTCTCGGACATCGGCGTGTGCATGTACATGCCCGGGCGTGATGGTGACGGACACGATGCCGTGCGCGCGCGCCTTCGAGCGCCAGGCTCTTCGAGAAGCCCTCGAGCGCGTGCTTGGCGGCGCAGTAGGCGGTCTCGTTGGCGAAGCCCTCGATGCCGGAGCGCGAGGAGACGAAGACCAGCGTGCCGCCGCGCGTCTTCATCGCCGGCCACACCGCCTGCGTCAGCTGGAACGCCGCCTGGATGCCGACGTTCAGCGTGGCTTGAAACTGCGCCAGCGGCACCGCCTCCACCGGCTCCATCTTCAGGATGGCGGCGTTGTGGATCAGCGTGTCGACCGGGCCGGTGATGGTCTCGGCAATCGCACGGGCGGTGTCGGCCGCGTCCGCCAGGTCCACGACGGTGGTGACCGCGCCTGGACAGCGCACCGCGATCGTCCGCCGAGTCCGGCGCGGTCGCGGTCCATCAGGATGAGACGCGCGCCGCCCGCGTGCAGGTGCCGGGCAATCGCCGCGCCCAGCCCCTGCGCCGCGCCGGTGACGACGACCGACTGCCGGTCAAGCGCCGGCATCGACGCTTCCCGGCCGGACCCAGCGGCGTTCGCGCCCGACAGCCGCACGGCATCGAGCACCTGCTGGTTGGCGAGGCCATCGACGAAGGTGGCGCCGCGTCGTGGCGGGCGCTGCTCGCGGATGGCAGCCGCCAGCTCCGCATCAGGGCCACGACCGAGACGTTCCAGATGCCGGCGTTCACACCGGGCAGGACGGCGTTCGGATCGCTCTCGGTGATGTTCTCGAAGGGCGCGGTGCCGCCGTGCCAGCCACAGCTTCTCGTCGTCGTTCGAGAGCGTGATCGTGCCCTTCGAGCCGAAGATCTGCGTCAGGTTGCCCATCGAACGCGCCGCCACGCCGCTCATGAACACCTGGGCCACGGCGCCCGACTCGCCATCTCGGCCGTGAAGTAGGCGACGTCATCGGCCGTCGCCGTCCACGGCTCGCCGCGTCGCCTTGTCGCGCCGGTCCGGCACGACGACCGGGGCCGCGCCGGTCACCCACGCCACCTCACCCAGCCACCAGCGCAGCAGGTCCACCTGGTGACTGCCGTTGGCGCCGAGCCGGCCGCCGCCGTGATCGGCCAGGCTCCACCAGTCGTCCTTCGGGCGGCTGGCCGGGTCGTTCCAGCCGTGGCCGATGTTGGTGATGACGACGTGACGGATGTCGCCCAGTGCCCCGTCGGCGATCAGCGCCGCGATCCGCGCCCGGTTCGGATTGAAGCGCAGTTCGTGGTCGATCATGTGGACGCAGCCGGCCGCCTCGGCCGCGTCGAGCATCGCTGCCGCTTCGCCGGCGTGCATCGCCGTCGGCTTCTCGCACAGCACGTGGGCGCCGGCGGCGAGGCGCTGAACGTCTGCGGCGCGTGCAGCACGGTGGGGGTGGCGATGCAGCACGAGGTCGAAGGTGTGCCCGGCCAGCATCTCCTGCCAGTCGTCGTAGGCGTGCGGCACGCCCCAGGCCTCGGCCACGGCCTCGGCACTCGCGCGCCTCGCCGAGGCGATGGCCACCACTTCAGCGCCGGGGACATGGCGCAGCGCCGGCAGATACGCGGCCTTCGCGAAACTGGCTCCGATGATGCCGACTCTCATCCGCACTCCCTCACTGACGTTCGCGCAGCCGCGGATCGAGCACGTCACGCAGCCAGTCACCCATGATGTTGAAGCTCAGCACCGTGAGCATGATGGCCAGCCCGGGAAACACCGCCAGCCACCACTTGTTGGCCAGCAGCTGGTCGCGGCTCTCGGCCAGCATGCAGCCCCACGTCGGCACCGACGGCCGGCACGCCCAAGCCCAGGAACGACAGCGACGCCTCGGTGAGGATCACGCTGGCGACGTTGAAGGACGCGATGACGGTCAGCGGCGCCACGATGTTCGGCAGGATGGTCCGGAAGAGGATGCTGACGTCGTGCTGTCGCCGAGCGCCCGCGCCGCCTCGACGAACTCCTTTTCGCGGAGCGCGAGCGTCTGGGCGCGCACGATCCGGGCATAGGTGACCCACTGCCCGACGCCCAGGACCAGGACGAGGTTGCCGATGCCGGGTCCGAGCACGACCAGGAACATGATCGCCAGCAGGATGAACGGGAAGGCCAGCTGCATGTCGCCCAGCCGCATGATCACGTCGTCGATCCAGCCGCCGAAGTAGCCAGAGAGCAATCCCGCCACCACGCCGATGGCGCCGCCGACCGCGATCGCCGCGAGGCCGACCAGCAGCGAGATCCGCGCGCCGTAGACCAGCCGCGACAGCACATCGCGGCCGAGGACGTCGGAGCCGAGCCAGTAGGTCACGCCCTCCGGGCCGCTGCTCATCGGCTCGGCCAGGCGCGAGGCGATGTTCTGCCGGTTCGGATCGAGCGGCGCCAGCCACGGGCCGATCGTGGCCACCAGCGTGACCGCCGCCAGGATGACCAGCGCCACGAGCGGCCACCTGCGCGCGCGGCCGCATGCTGCGCCAGGCGCGTTGCAGATCGCGGCGCGGCCGTCACCGGCGCGTCCTCGACAGCCGCACGCGCGGGTCGATGCGGGCGTAGACGAGATCGACGATCGGGTTGAGCAGGATGAAGTTCAGCGGCCAGGAGGATCACGCCGGCCTGCACCAGCGGGATGTCGCGCTGGTTGATGGCGTTGAACAGCAGCCGGCCGATGCCGGGATAGCTGAACACCGTCTCGGTCACGACCACGCCGCCGAGCAGGAACCCGAACTCGAGCCCGATCATCGTCACCACCGGCAGCCAGGCATTGCGCAGCGCGTGCTGCACGATGACGACGTCCTCGGCCAGGCCCTTGGCGCGGGCGGTACGCACGTAGTCCTGGCCGAGCACCTCCAGCATCGACGAGCGCACCAGGCGCGCGTTGCGCGACAGCGAGTAGGTGGCCACGGCGATGCCGGGCATCACCAGGTAGTAGAGCGTGCGCGGCAGGTTGCCGAACGCGGTGGCGAGGTCGCCCTGCAGGAGCGGCAGCAGGAACGGCACGTGCCCGGAGATCGGGAACCAGCGCCAGGTAGAGCCCGAAGAAGAGGATGAACATGATGCCCATCCAGAAGTTCGGGATCGACTGGCCGAGCATGTCCGAGGATGGTGATCGACCCGTCCAGGGCGGTGCCGCGGTTGAGGGCCGCGACGACGCCGAGCGGAATCGCCACGCCGATGGCGAGCACGAAGGCGAAGGTCGCCAGCTCGATGGTCGCCGGAAAGGCGCCGAGCACGATGTCGAGCGCCGGCTGCCGGTACGAGAGCGACTGCCCGAAGTCGCCGCGCGAGAGATCGGCCACGAAGCTCAGGTACTGCACGTGAAGCGGTCGATCGAAGCCGAGCGCGCGCCGCACCAGCTCCACTTCCTCGGCGGTGGCCCGCTCGCTGACGAAGAGATAGGTCGGATCGCCGCCCGATCTGCAGGGCGATGAAGCTGATGAGCGTGACGCCGATGACGACGATCACGCTCTGCAGCAGCCGGCGGGCGATGACCGTCCCCATCGAGTCCTGCGGTCTGGGCGGCGCGTCGAGAGGCATAGTTCAGCGCGCTCGAATCGGAGCTCGCGCCTGCCGACGCGATCCGGTTCGAGACGCCGTAGAAGTCCGGCTGGAAGTAGAGGTGCAGCCATGGGCCGTCGTCGTAGAAGACCTGCGAGCATCTCGTTGACGATGCGGCGCGTGTCCTCGGGGGTCTCGGCGGCGGTCAGCGCGTCCCAGCGGTCGAACCAGCGGGGGTCGGACCAGTTGGGGTAGTTGGTGCCGGAGTCGACCTTCGCCAGGTCGTTCATGTCGTAGAGCGGGCTCCACAGCGCCCCGCCGGTGCCCATGAAGAAGAGCGGCCCGAGTCACTGCGCGTGCGCAGCAGCGGCACGTAGACCGCTGGCCCACTCCATCAGCTCGACCCGGACATCGACGCCGACGTCCCGAGAGTACTGGCCGATCGCCTGCACCACGTTGGCGTCGTTCAGGTAGCGCCCGCGTCCGGCCTGCAGCGTGATGGGAAAGCGCATGCCGTCCTGCGCCACGCGGCCAGCCGGCCTCGTCGAGCAGCCGCTCGGCCTCGGCCGGCTCGTAGGGATAGGGCGTCGAGGTTCGGGTTGTCGTTGGCGGGTTGACCAGGCCGGTCGCGCGCTCGCACTCGACCTGCAGCAGCTGCGGCAGATCGTGGGCACGTCGACGGCGTACTGCAGGGCGCGACGCACCGTCGGCGTCCGGATGGCCTCGTCCGCCGGGCGTGGTGCGCGAACTGCTCGGCCTGGTTGAAGCCGACGTACATGCGGCGGGTGCCCTGGTCACCGACTGCACCTCGGCGCCGGACCGAGGCGTTGATGGCGCGATCTGGTCGGGCGCGACGTTGGTGATGATGTCGACGTTGCCGGCGATCAGCTCGGCGGCGCGGGTCGAGGCCTCGGGGATGATCCGCCAGACGATTCGGTCGAAGCCGGGCGACTCGCCGACCTTCTCGAGCACGATCTGCGAGCCGCGCGTCCACGAGGCGAGGCGGTACGGGCCCGAGCCGATCGGGCGCGGTCGCCGCCTGGTCGAGGCTCATCGTCTCGTAGCTGTCCTTGCAGTGGATGCTGATCTCGGTGAGGAGACCGAACGCGATCGGGTTCTTCTTCGCGATCGTGATGCGGACGCGCTGCTCGTCGAGGGCCTCGGCCTTCCGGAAGCCAACCGAGCTGAAGACGAAGCCGGGGGCATTGCCCGTGAAGCTTGTGGGCCGGGTCGGCGATCCGGTTGAAGCTGAAGGCCGCATCCTCCGCCGTCAGCGCTTCACCGTCGTGGCACGTCAGGCCGTCGCGGAGCGTATAGGTGTACTCGGTGCCGTCGTCCGAGACCTCCATGGCGCTCGCCAGTGACGGGACGTGACCTCCGTTGGCGTCGAGATCGAACAGCGAGTCGAAGATGTGGTGCGCGATGTTCATGTTGTCGCGGCTGGAGATGTTGGCCGGCTCGAAGGTGGTGATGTCGGCGCTCAGCCCGACGACGATGGTGGCGTCGTCGCGCGGGCCGATGCGGGTCATGAGCGCCAGCGCGCCCACCAGGGCGATGCCCAGCCCGGCCACCACCAGCAGTCGCATCTTCGTCATCAGCTCGTCCTTTCATGTCGGAAGGCGCGCGGGTCGACGGTCCGGCCGGTGGCCGACGACTCGATGCACGCCTCGACCATGCACAGCGATTGCAGGTGATCGGTTCCGGGGCACGGCACGGGCGCCCCGTCGCGCAGGTGCGCGACGAAATCGGCCCACAGTGCGGTGGCGTCATCCACCCACGGCACCTCACGGGCCAGGGCCACCGGGGTCAGCTCGGGGTCGTCGCGGCGCGCGAAGCCGAGCGCGCCGAACATGTCGCCCTGCACCGCCACGCCGTGCCGGCACTCGGTGCGCCAGTCGAAGGTCATCCGTTGCCAGTTGCCGGCCCACGTGCCCTGATAGGTCACCTCGATGCCCTTCGTGAACGTGATGAGGGCGCTGACGTTGGCGTCGCCACGATACATCGACCACGAGGGATTGAAGGTCCGCGCCGCGATGGCGATGGGCTCGGCGTCGTAGACGAACCGCATCAGGTCGAAGTGGTGAATCGACTGCTCCCACAGCATCGGCTGCACCATGGTCAGCGGGTACTTGTTGAGCCGCGGCTGGTGTCCGTCGCGCCAGCGCTCGTAGGTGAAGCGTGCGAACTCCGGCGCGCCGAGACGATCCTCGGCGAACAGGGCCTTCAGTGCCCGCGTCACCCCGAGATAGCGGAAGTTCAGCCCCACGGTGAGGGGCACGCCGGCGGCCGCTGCCGCCGCCACGTGCGCCTCGGCGGCGGCCACGCTGTCGGCCAGCGGCTTCTCGGCCAGGATCGCCAGGCCCGCGGCGCAGGCCGCCGCCATCTGCTCGTCGCGTCCGCCGGGCGGCGTGCTCAGAATCACGGCGCCGGCTTCGACGCGCGCCGCCACCTCGGCCAGGGTCGTGCCGCCGACCGCCCCGGGCGTCTCGGCCAGCGCCGCCGCCACCGCGTCGGGGCGGGTGTCGACCAGGCCGACGAGCCGGCAGAGAGGGTGCGCGGTCACGACCTGCCGCCAGATGCGGGCGCGGGCGCCGAGGCCCACGAGGATGACGCCCACGGGCGTCATGCCGCCACCTCGACCGCGGCCAGCCGTGCGATGCCGGTCTCCGGGGCGGTCCACGGGAAACCGTTCAACGCGGCGATGTCGCTCGGCTGCATCGGCGGCTTGATGGGGCCCGACGCCGGCACGACGACGGACGCCGCGCCCGCGACGTGGCGCGCGACCAGCGCCGCCATGGCGCTGTCGGCGAGGACGAAGGGACTGCCCAGGTGCACGGGCCGGGGGCGGGCGGCGCCGGCTACCAGGCGCGCCAGCGCCGGCGCCAGATCCGGTGCAAAGGTCCAGTCGCGCCGCGGATCGTCGGCACGCACCTCGAGTGGACGGCCGGCGCGCGCCGCGGCCAGCCACTGCGCCACTGGCGACAGACGGCGACGGCTGGGGCGGACCTGCTCGTGCGGCCCATAGAGATAACCGAGGCGCACGACATGCGCCGCGGTGACGCCGTCGAGGGCTGCCGGCACCAGCGTCTCGCCCGCGCGCTTGGCGGCCGCGTAGGGCGATGTGCCGTGCGGCTGGTCGGCGTCCGTCAGCGCCTCGGCACCGTCGCCGCTGGCAAAGACGCCCGGTCGAGCTGAGGAAGACCAGCGACTCGCGGCGGCGTGCGGGCCGCGTAGTCGAGCATCGCCAGAAGCGGGCGCAGGTTGGCGGCCACATGCGCGGCTCGCGTCCATCCAAGCTCCGCCGCCTCGGTGGTCACGGCCGCGGCGTGCACCACGAGATCAACGGCCGGCAGGCCGGCTGGCACGCCGTCCGACAGATCGGCGATCACCCGCTCCCCGGCGGCCGGACGCCGCGACGAATCGCCATCGAACGACAGGTCGAGCGCCGTCACGCGCCAGCCCAGCGTCTCGAATCCCGCCGCCAGCGCGCTGCCGACGAACCCACCGGCGCCGGTGATGAGGACACGCGCGGCACTCACGGCACACGCTCCACGACCCGGGCCGGATCGAAGCTCGACAGCGCGTGGGTGTGTTCCGCGATCAGGCGCTCGGCCGCGGCTGCGTCGTGCGCGGCGAGCGCCCGTACGATCGGCGGATGATTGGCCGCGATGTCCACGAGGTTGACGTCGTGGTCGTTGCGCAGCGACATGATCTGGTGGATGCGCAGGTAGAGGCCGGCCCACAACTGCGCCAGGAGCTGGTGGTCGGACAGGCCGATGAGCAGGCGGTGGAAGGCCTCGTCGGCGGCCACCAGGGCCTCGCGGTCGCCGGCGGTGGCGGCCTGCTCCATCACGCGGCACGGCGCCCACAACGCGTCGACGGCAGTGCGCTGGGCCAGAATCCGGCGCACGGCGGCCACCTCGAACACGGTGCGCATCTCGCAGGTCTCAACCACCTCGCGCACCGTCAGCGGCTTCACGCGCTTGCCCTTGTAGGCCACCGTCTCGACCAGCCCGTCGTTCTCGAGGATCTGCACGGCCTCGCGAACCGGGGCGCGGCTCACGTTCAGTTGCTCGGCCAGCGCCGTCTCCACCAGCACGGCCCCCGGCCGCAACCGGCCGGTCACGATGGCGCGGCGCAGCCGCTCGGCGATCTGCCACTTGAGCGGCGTCTGTTCGATCGGGCCGAGCCCGGACGCGCCGGCGACCTCGCTTCTGTCGATCATGTCGACACCTTCCCTGCCGTGGCCGACGGCAGCACCGCCAGCGGCGGCACCGACGCGAATACGTCGTCATCCGCGGCGCCGCGCCACATCAGCACCGCGAAGCTGGCTTCGGCATCGAGTGCCGTGATGCCGGCATGCCAGACACCGGCGCGATAGACGACGCCGAGCGTCCCCGGCAGGACGAACGCCTGCGCCCGCGCCACATCCGGCTGCCCATCGCCGAGCGACGGCAGCACGGTGACCACGTAGCGTGACACCGACAACGGGAGGAAGACCTGCGCGGAGTGAGGATGCCGCTCGACCCGGTCGAGCGTGAGCGGCAGCGCCGACGGCGGCACCCGGTTGGTGTGGAACTGCAGCGCCAGGCCCGATACCGGCGCCAGCCACTCGCTGTAGAGACGACGCGTTCCCGCCTCGGCGGGCATGTCGACGACCACGCCGAACGGCGCGAAGCCGGCGGCGTCCGCCGGAGCGGCCGTCACCGTCATGCCAGCACCTCGTCGGCCGGCACGTGGCTGCGCCAGTGGGCCGCGATGTCGCCGCGACGGCAGATCCAGACATCCTGGCGGCCCTGGATGTGATCGAGGAACGCGCGCAGACCGCCGATGCGGCCGGGCTGGCCGACCACGCGCGCGTGCAGGCCCACCGACATCATGCGCGGATGCCGGGCGGCCTCGGCGAGCAACTCGTTGGCGCTGTCGATCAGGAACTCGCCGAAGGCGCGGCCGGTGACGAGCGGCCCGCCGACGAGCTTGGCATCGTTGGTGGCGAGCGAGTACGGGACGACGAGATGCGGGCGGCCGGCTTCGCGCACCCAGTACGGCAGCTCGTCGTTGTAGGCATCGCTGTCGTAGGTGAAGCCGCCGTGCGCCACGACCAGCCGCCGCGTGTTGCGGCTGACGGCGCGTAGCGGCAGTACCAGCCTTCGGGCGGCCGTCCGATCAGCCGATGGATGGCGTCGTAGGCGCGCGCGATGTGATCGCGCTCGGTCGCCTCGTCGAGCAGGTAGTGCTCGACCCAGCGCCAGCCGTGACCAACCACGTCCCAGTCCGTCGCCGCGATGGCGCGCGGCGGCCGCGGGATTGCGTTCGAGCGCCTGCGCCGCCGCGAACACCGTGAGCGGCAGGCCGCGATCGCGAAACAGCCGATAGAGCCGCCAGAAGCCGACGCGGCTGCCGTACTCGAACATGCTCTCGGCAGCGAGGTCGCGCACGCCCGGCGGCACTCGCGTCTGCGCCACTTCGGTGAGCGCGGTGTCGCGAGCGGCCGTCGCCCTCGTCGATCGCGTACTCGGACGCCCTCTTCGTAGTTGAGGACGAAGTTGACCGCCAGCCGGCCCCGCCCGGCCAGCGCAGGTCGGGCGGCGTGTCGGCGTAGCCGACGAAGTCGCGCGCGGTCCGCATCTCGGACACCGGCGCTAGTCACGCGTCCCTTCGACCTTGCAGAAGAAGCAGCACCAGTCGCCCGTCGTCACGTTGGGCAGGGCGCGCAGCCCGAAGATCATGCCGTCGGCTGGCGCCGCGAGCTCGGCCAGCGTGTCGCCGAAGATGGTCGACGATGCGGGCGATGGCATCGCCCTTCTTCATCATCGTCAGGAACTCGACCCCGGCGCGCCGGCAGGAACAGGCCGGACGCCGGCGCGAGCAGCGCCTCCTGCTGGCCCTTGTAGCGCGGCGACGGGATAGGCCGCGGTGCCCGGATACATCTTGTAGTGGCGGAGGATGTTGAGGATCGAGTCGGCCAGCTCGCGTCCGACGCGGGCGAACTCCTTCGGCGAGGTCGCCGAGCGCCCGCCGAGCTCGACCGTGATGCCGATCTTGCCGATGGTCCTTCATGTGGGCCATCGGGCTGCCCTTGGGCAGGAAGTCGACGACATGATGCAGCCCCAGCCCGGTCCCATCGCCGTCGCCAGCTCCACCGACTCGGGACGTCTCGTCCACGAAGATCGCCTTGGCGAGGAAGGAGTGCGCGCCGCCCGAGTGGATCGAGATCTCGAAATCGGCGACTGCGCCTCCAGGGCCGCGGCGTGCGCCGCCGCCAGACGCTCGGTCAGGTAGCCGTTGGCGCGCCCGGGATAGATGCGGTTCATGTCGTAGCTGAAGGTGTCGAGCGGATTGCCGCGCTGCGCCGCCTCGAACGCCGGCACGTTCAGCACCGGCACCATCACGAGCGTGCCCGAGAGCTGCTGCCGGATCGATCTCGCGCATGCGCGAGCTGGCAGGCGAGCGGCCCTTCCGGCTCGTCGCCGTGGATGGCGCCATCGACCCAGAAGCACGGTCCGCCGGCTGGCGCCGTTGACGACGACGACCGGAATCTCGAGCGGCGTGCCGCCGGCCAGGGTGGTGACGGGAATGGCGCCGCGCGCGATGGTGCCCGGTGCGGCGGTGGCGGTGCCGACGGTGACGGTTCTGGCAGCGGTCATGCTCAGATCCCCTTGACTTCTTGTACTTCTTCGAGCTGTTCCGGCGTGTAGACCTGCATGAACTCGATCTCGATGCCGCCGGCATCGTTGTCGAGGAAGGCCACCCAGCCCTCCGGGATGCGGGTGCGAACCGTAGACTTCGGCAGGCCTGGCAGATGCGGAGTGCCGCGCCCTGCGCCTGGGCGTGCGTCGAGCGCCTCGTCGATGTCGTCGACCTCGTAGCAGATGTGGTGCAGCCCCTCGGCGCCGCGCTCGCGGATCCAGGTCGCGAAGCGCCCGTCGGGCTCCAGCGACTCGCAGAGCTGGTACTCGATGCCGCCCGAGGTTGAAGAGCGCGACCCGGTTCTGCGACTTGGGGATACATCGATGAGCGCGGTGTCGGCCGGCACGTGCGAGGAAGCGCGCATAGGCGGCGAGCGCCGCCGCGGCGTCCTTCACGCCGAAGGCCATGTGCTTGATGCCCTTCACGTTCGGGTTGTCGGACTTCATCACGGCCCTCACTCGCCTCAGGCGGCGTCACGGCGGATGCGATCCACGACCCGGCCATACGGGTGCATGGCCTCGCGGATGCGCTCGACGGCTGCGTCAGTGACATGCGGACGAAGTCGTCGGTGTAGTCGCCGTAGACGGTGCCCGGATACATCATCACCCGCCCCTCGCGCGAGCAGCCGCTCGCAGAACGCGGTGGCCGCCCATGCCCGTGCTCGAGACATTGGCGTAGACGTAGAACGCGCCCTGCGGCTCGGCGTAGGGAATGCCGATCGACGTCGAGTCCTTCGCACAGGGCACGCCGCCGCTCGTCGTAGGTGGGCGCATCTCCTCGACGCAGTCCTGCGGCCCGGTGAGCGCGGCGAGCGCCGCGTGCTGGCTGACCGCCGCGGTCGAGATCGCGAAGGCGTGGTTGATCTCGCCAGCGCCGGGATGAGCTCCGCGCGGGCCGGCGAAGTAGCCGATGCGCCAGCCGGTCATGGCGTAGGCCTTCGAGAAGCCGGAGAGCGTGATGGTGCGCTCGGCCATTCCCGGCAGCGCCGCCACCGGCTGCAGCGGTACGTTGCCGTAGGTGAGCCGCGCGTAGATCTCGTCGGAGATGACGATCAGGTCGTGCGCGGCGCGCCACCTCGGCGATGCGCGCGACCTCGTCCGGCGGCGTCACCGTCCCGGTCGGGTTGTTGGGATTGATCGAGCACCAGGATCTTGGACTTCGGCGTGACGTGCGCCTCGACCATCTCGGCGGTGAGCGTGAAGTTGGTCGCCATCGTCGTGCGGATGTCGACCACCGTGGCGCCGGCCAGTTCGGCGGCCTGGTGGTACGGGTTGATAGCCCGGGCAGGCGGCACGAGCATCTCGTCGCCGGGATCGAGCAGGCCGAGCGCGATCACGAAGATCGCGTGCTGCGCCGCCGGGTGTCACCACGATCTGCGCGGGGGCGTAGCGGGCGCCGCCGCGAGCGGCGATGTCGTCGGCAATCGCCTGCCGCAGCGGCAGGATCCCCTGGGCGTGGGTGTAGTGCGTGGCACCGCTCGCCAGGGCCTCCTGCCCGGCGCGGATGATGTGCGCCGGGGTGTCGAGGTCCGGATCGCCACGGCCCGATGCGGATGACGTCGGTCAGGCCATCGGCGATCTCGAGCAGCCGGTTGTTGACGCGGGCGTCCCGGATGACGGCGCGGTGAGCGAGACGGCGGGCAGTGGCCATCGCTCAGAATCCGTAGATCGCCGAGTACTTCGCGGTCAGGTGGCGAGGTAGGGCGCCGGATCGAGCGCCCGGTCGGTGGCCCGCTCGAGCAGCTCGTTGCGCGTATAGCGACGCCCGTGCTGGTGCACGTGTTCGGTCATCCACTCGCGTAGCGGCGTGTAGTCGGCGCTGGCCAGTCCGCCCGCCACCCGCTCGTCCTTGATGGCCGTCTCGAAGAGCTGCCCGGCCATGACGTTGCCGATCGTGTAGTTGCAGAAGGTGCCGATCTGACCCGAGGACCAGTGCACGTCCTGCAGCACGCCGAGCCGGTCGTCGGGCACGTCGAGCCCGAGGTACTCCTTGATCTTGGCGTTCCAGGCCTCGGGCAGGTCGCGCACCGTCAGGCAGCCGTCGATCAGCGCCGCCTCGATGTCGACGCGCAGCATGATGTGGAAGTCGTAGGTCAGCTCGTCCGCCTCGACGCGGATGAGGCCGGGCGCGCACGCGGTTGACGCCGCGCCAGAACGTCTCGACGTCGACATCAGCGAGCTGCTCCGGGAAGGCGGCGCGCGCGTCGGCGAAGTTCAGCTCCCAGAACTCGCGGCTCCGGCCGACGTGGTTCTCGAACAGCCGCGACTGGCTCTCGTGGGCGCCGAAGCTGACGCCGCTGACGGCATAGAGGCCGACCAGGTCGGTCGCCAGCGGCGTGCGCACGAAGGCCGGATCGGCGTACTGCTCGTAGAGCGCGTGGCCGGTCTCGTGCAGGGCGCCGAACAGACACGCCGGCATCCAGTGCTCGTTGACGCGGGTGGTGATGCGGACGTCGTTGCGGGTGAACGACACCTCGAACGGGTGCACGGTGGTGTCGAGGCGGCCGCGGCGGAGGTCGTAGCCGATCCTGGCCGCCATCTGCAGGCCGAAAGCGAGCTGCTGGCTCCTTCGGGTAGGTGCGCTCGCAGGAAGTCGATGCGCGGCGCCGGGCGCTCCGGCGATCTTCTCGAGCAGCGGCAGCAGCCCTTCGCGCAGCGTGGCGAACAGGGGCTGGAGGGTCGCCACCGTCTCGCCCGGCTCGAAGCGGTACATCAGCGCGTCGTAGGGGTGCGCCTCGTAGCCGATGCACTCGGCCATCTCGCGGTTGAGGGCCACCGTCTCTTCGAGCGTGGGCACGAACGACGCGAAGTCGCTCGGCCTCGCGGGCCGCGGCCCAGATCTCGTGGCCGATGGCGCCCAACTCCGCCCGCCTGGCGCACGAGCGCGCCTGGAATGCGCAGGTGGTAGTCGATCGCCTCGCGCACCTGCGCGCAGTTGGCCCGCTCGACGCTGTCGGCCGGCATCGCCGCCATCTCGGCCTCGGCCTGGTCGAGCAGACGCCGGGTGTCGTCGGCCACGAGCAGGTCGCGCGCCAGCACGGTCAGCGTCGCTTCCTGCTTGGCGCGCGTCTCGGCGCCGCCCGGCGGCATCATGGTGCGCGCGTCCCAGGTCAGGATCTGACTTGGCGTTGAGCAGGTCGTTGACCTGGCCGATGCGGTCGAGAAAGGCGGTGTATCCCATCGTCTCGGGGCCACTGTATATTGTCGACCGGCGACACGCCACCCTCGGCGTGCGGTTCAGGTTTCAAGGAGCGACATGGGCGACCTGCGGTGGAACAGCAGTGACCTGGTCGAGATGGCCGTGACCGGTCAGGTCAGCCAGCCCGCCATCCGGCCGGGCGGCTACCTGCACTACGCCCGACGGCCGCGCCACCATGCTGCCGGGGATGTTCGGCATCGCCTACAACGCGCGCGTCGGCGACCGCGCCTTCGGCTGGGCGGGCGATCACGTGGAGCCGGGCGTCTCGATCGCGCATGCCGACGAGAAGTCGGACTACGCCCTCCACTACCTGACCTGCATCGGCAACGAGGCGGAGGTGGTGAGCGGCCGGGCCAGAGGCGCGCAAGGGCATCGTGACCGGCGAGCACGCGCGGCTGCTGGTCGACTTCGCGCCCGAGGCGCTCGAGGACCTGATGGTCGGCGACACCGATCCAGATCCGCGCCCGGGGTCGCGGCATCCGCCTGGTCGACCATCCCGCGATCGAGTTCAAGAAGACCAGCCCGGCGCTGGCCGCCGCCTTCGGCCTGCGCGACGAGGGTGGACGTGCTCGATCTGCCCGGTGGCGATGGAGCTGCCGGCGCGGATCATGGGGTCGGGCGCCGAACTGAACGCCGAGTACGTCGACCAGGATCTGATGTCGGGCGACCGCGCGCTGATGGCCGAGCTCGGCATCGACACCATGCGCCTCGGCGACCTCATCGCGCATCCGCGACGTCGACCACCGCTTCGGGCGCTCCTTCCGCCGCGGCTGGACGGCCATCTGCCTGTGCATCCACGGCGACTCGGTGATGACGGGCCACGGGCCCGGCATCCTGACCCTCATCACCGGTCCGTCCGACGCAGCTCGATTTCGTTCTCGACCCCGGCGCCAACATCGCGGCGCTGCTCGGCATCGGCCGACCCCTGGCAGGCGGCGCCGGCGGAGGCCGGAGCGTGTCATGACGGCCCGCCCCGCGCTTGCCGCCAACCTCGCCGACCTGGTCGCCGTGTCGGTCGCCGGCGCCATTGCCCATCCGGGCTTTCCGGGTCTCCCCGCCGAGCCCTACCGGCTGGCGGCGGACGGCACGCCGTTCCTGCTGCCGGCCTGGGGCGGCCTCGTCTACAACGTGTCGGTCGGCGACCGCGCCTTCGGCTGGGCCGCCGACTGCATCCACCCCGGCGTCTAGCATCCGCCAGGCCGACGACATGAAGAACCGCGGCCTGCTGGTCTTCGCCTGCGTCGGCAACCGGGCCAAGGTGATGACCGGGCAGGCCGCCGGCGCGCGCGGCGTCGTCACCGGCAAGTCGGGGCGCTTCTCCGAACAGGTGATCGTCCACTTCCCGAAGGAGGTGC
Source organism: uncultured Acidobacteriota bacterium (assembly GCA_963807405.1). Classification (GTDB taxonomy): domain Bacteria; phylum Acidobacteriota; class Vicinamibacteria; order Vicinamibacterales; family UBA2999; genus CADEFD01. The sequence continues at coordinate 1,616,437 of CAWEBU010000006.1, forward strand.
GCACGAAGATGGCCGTCGGCGACCAGATCGTGATTCGCGCCGAAGGCGTTGGCATGACGCTCGACCGCACATCCGGCCGTGCAGCTGAAGAGTCTGTCGCCCGACCTGCTGGCGGCGATGCCGGCGCGTCGAGGACGGCGGGCGCGTGGCGTTCGGCGTCACGGCGCGGATTCCGGCGCACCTCGTCGGCGCCGGGCTCGGCCTGATCGTCCGAAGGCGGCAACCTCCACCTGCAGACGACCGATCGCGCGCTGCTCGCCGAAGCCGGCCTCGACCGGCTGCGCCTGGGCGACCTCGTGTCGCTCGACGACACCGACAGCCGCTTCAACCACGGCTACCTCACGCGGCGCGCTCGCGCCATCGGCGTGGTCGGCCAGACCGACGGTCCGCGCGCCGGCTACGGCCCCGGCATCACGGTCGCTGATGACCGCGCCGGCGGGTGAGCTGGACTGCTTCGATGCGCCCGGGGCCAACCTCGCCGACTCCTCGCTGATCGCTGGAGCCCTGACCGATCTCGCTTGACCGCCGTCACACGCGACGAGCCTCGAAGCCTTCATGATCGACGGCTTCCGGGCGCTCGGTCTCCCGGAGGACGACGCCGAGCATCTTCGGCCGACGCGCTGATCTTCTCGGAGCTGCGCTTCCACCCCGGCCACGGCCAGGGCGTGAAGCGCCTGCGCCGCTATCAGCGAGCGGATCGCCGACGGTCTGGTCGACCCGCGGCGCCGCTGGGAGGTCGTCAAGGAGAGCCCGGCGCTGGCGCTGGTCGACGCCCACAACGGCATCGGCACCGTGGCCGCGGCCAAGGCCATGCGCCTGGCCGATCGAGAAGGCCAAGGTCTGCGGCATCGGCCAGGTGATCGTCCGCAACTCGACGCACTACGGCTCGTCCGCCGTCCACGCCTGCCAGGCCGTCGAGGCCGGCTGCATCGGCATCGCCTTCACCAATGCCGGGCCCGAGATGGCGCCGTGGGGCGCGCGCGAAGGCGCCGTCGGCACCAACCCCTGGGGCATCGCCGCGCCGACCGACCTCGGCTTCCCCGCCGTGATGGACATCGCGCTCACGACCGCCGGCAAGGGCATGATGCAGTGGCACGCGCGCGAGGGAAAGCCGATGCCGCTCGACTGGGCGCTGACCCCGGACGGCGAGGACACCGACGATCCCAACGCCGCGATGACCGGCGCGCTGCTCGCCATCGGCGCAGTACAAGGGCTACGGCCTCGCGTTCATGACCGACGTGCTGACCGGCGTCATCGGCGGCGGCGGCTTCGGCCTGACGCCCTACGCGGACCCGGGCAAAGCTCGACGTCAGTCACACGCTCACCGCCATCGACATCGAGTGGTTCATGCCGCTCGACGAGTTCACGCGCCGCATGGACGAGTTCTCGCAGATGGTGAAGTCGCGCGCGCCGCGGCCCGGCTTCGCCGAGGTCCTGCTCCCCGGCGAGCAGGAAGCGCGCCGGGTCGCGAGGAAATCCGCCGACGGCGTGCCGCTCGACGACGAGGTGCTCGCCGAACTTCCGGGCCCTCGGCCGCGAACTCGGCCTCGAGCCGAGATCGTGGCGACCGGTCCCTGCACGAGAGCGCGCCTGTGACGCTCGCCGCCGGGCATCCGCGCTCGCGCCGCTCGCGCCAGCGCTTCCGCGACGCGGCTCGCGACGCGACTGCGCGCGCGCCGAGGCGCGCGGGCTCGACGGCCTGCTGCTGCTGCGCCCGGCGAACGTCGGCTATGCCTCCGGCTTCCACTTCTCGGTCAACGAGCGCCCGATGGGCCTGTGGCTGCCGGTCGACGGGCGAGGCCGACGCTGTTCGTCCCGCACCTCGAGCTCGAGAACGCCGCTCGACGTGCCGGGCGTCGCGCGTCGCGATCTACGACGAGTTTCCCGGCGCTCGTGCCGCCGGTGCGTCTGGATGATCGGGCGAGACCGGCGCCAGCCGGCTCGCCATCGACACGCTCGACGCCCGCGCTGCTGGACGCCTCGCGCCGAGGTCGCTCGGCATCGACCTCGACCGATCACGTGCGGCCCGAGCGCGCCGTCAAGCATCCCGAGGAACTGGCGCTGATCCGCGAGGCCGCGCGCTTCGCCGACATGGTGCTCGAGCGCCTGCTGTCGGCCGGGCGCCGACATCATCCGCCAGGGCGGCACCGAGCTCGACCTGATGGCCGACTGCACGGGCCACGCCCGCGCGGCGCTTGCACGCCGCCCACGGCGCGGCCTTCGCGGGCACCAAGATGGGCATCACCGCCTCGGTCCATTCCGGTCCGCGCGCCGCCCTGCCCCACGGCGCCGTGCCGGCGCGCGCGTGCCGCAGCGCGGCGAGACGCTGATCGCCGGCATCGGCTGCAGCCTCGGCGGCTACCACGCCGAGAGCGGCGTCACGCTTCGTCGTGCGGCGACGATCAGCGCCGAGCAGCGCCGCGTGATGGCAGGCCATGGACGCCTGCAACGACGCCACCGTGGACGCGCTGTCGCGCCGGGCTGCCCGCTGCCGCGACGTCAACGACGCCGCGCTCGCGCCGATCTCGCAGCCGCCGGCCTCGGCGACGCGATCCGCCATCGCATCGGCCACGGCATGGGCGTCGAGGGTCACGAAGCGCCCTGGCTCGCGCCCGGTGACGCCACGCCGGTCGCCGCCGGCATGGTCTTCTCCAACGAGCCCGGCGTCTACCGCCCCGGCATCGACGGCTACCGCACCATCAACACGATGATCGTCGACCGACGGCCGGGTCGAGATCCCTCAGTCGCTTCCAGGCCGACCACCCGATCGACTCGCGCGTCCTCGCGCTCTGACCTGAAGGAGGACTCCGACCATGCCCGAACCCGCCGCCTGGCGCTACCAGAAGATCACCAAGCCGATGTTCGACCTCGCCGGCCGAGACCTGGTCCTCGCGGGCCGCGTCATCACCGCATGGGCGACGAGGTCATCGAGGACGGGTTCGTCGAGGTCGCGGGCGGCAAGATCACGCGCGTCGGCGCGACGGGCGAGATCGGCGCGACCGAGGCGGGACGGTCACGCGACACCGGCGGCAAGACCATCATGCCCGGCCTCATCAACAGCGCACGCCCACCTCACCTGGGACGGCATCCACGACCTCGCGCGGCAGTCGATGGACGACCCGCGCCGAAATCCGCGCCTACAAGGCCGCCGGCAACATGCTGAAGATCCTGCGCGCCGGCGTCACCATGGTGCGCGACCTCGGCTTCCACGACTCGAACCTCTTCTCCAAGCAGGCGGTCGAGCAGGGCATCTTCCCCGGCCCGCGGCTCCTGGTCTGCGGCGAACGCCATCATCCAGACCGGCGGCCACACCTACTGGGTCTGCCGCGAGGCCAGCGGCGCCGACGAGATGCGCCGCGCCGTGCGCGAGCAGGTCAAGGGCGGCGCCGACCTCATCAAGATCATGGCCTGCCACGACACGCTCGAGTTCACCGACGAGGAGCTGCACGGCGGTGATCGACGAGGCGCACCGCAACCGCCTGCCGATCACGGCCCACGCCACCTACGACGCCTGCATCCAGCGCGTGGCCGAGTTCGGCGTCGACTGCGTCGAGCACGGCGGCTCGATGACCGACGAGACGATCGCGCTGCTGCTCGAGAAGAAGATCCCGATCGTCACCACCTTCGCGCCGCTGGTGCATGCAGAGCCAGCCCGAGATCGCGCGCGCGCTTCGGCATTCCCGAGTGGAAGATCGAGGAGCGGCAGAAGGCGGTCGCCGACACGTCGCGCTACGCCGGGCTGGTGCGCGCGGCGCAAGGCCGGCGTGCCGATCGTCTTCGGCACCGATGCCGGCAGCCCCGCCGTCGAGCACGACGTCGATCGCGCCCGAGCTCGACGCTCATGGTCGAAGGTCGGCGTCTGCCAGGACAACCTCGACGCGCTCGCCTCGATCACCATCCGCGCCGCGCAGCTCTCGCAAGATGGACACGGTCATCGGCACGCTCGAGGTCGGCAAGGAGGCCGACCTGATCGTCGTCGACGGCAACCCCGACCAGGATCTCTTCGCGCTGGAACGCGTGCGCGATGACCTTCGTCGCCGGCAAGCGGATGCACTGACGATGAGCCATCGTCTCGGCCGACCGCCTGGCCCCGCGTATCGTCGAGGAGGACGGCTCGTTCCGCACCCGGATGCTGGGCATCGCCGCCGGCATGACGGACGTCATCGCGCTCGGCCGCGGCGATCCGGACTTCCACACGCCCGCCGCACATCGTCGGCGGCCGCCAAGGCCGCCATCGACGCCAACCAGCACCACTACACCGGCCCCACCGGGCCTGCCGGCGCTGCGCGAGGCCATCGCCGCCGACCTGCAGGACAGCGTACGGCCTCGACTACACCGCCGACGAGATCGTGGTCACGGCCGGCGTGCAGGAAGGCATCATGCTCCTGCATGCTGGGCCTCGTGCACGCCCGGCGACGAGGTGCTGCATCACCTCGCCCGCGCTTCACCACCTACGACACGGCGGTGCACCTCTGCGGCGGCGTGCCGGTCCCGGTGCCCACCTACGAGCACGACGACTTCGCGCTCGACGCCTGCCGAGATCGAGGAGCGCATCACGCCCCGGACGCAAGATGTTCGTGCTCGTGTCGCCCAACAACCCGACCGGCGCGGTCACGCCGCCCGACGTGATCCGCGAGATCGCCGACCTCGCCGACCACCACGACCTCCTGATCATCGCCGACGAGATCTACGCCAAGATGATCTACGCGCCGAACGAGCACCTCTCGATCGCCACGCTGCCGGGGATGAAGGAGCGCACCGTCACGCTCAACGGCTTCTCGAAGACCTACGCCATGACGGGCTGGCGCGTCGGCTACCTCGCCGCGCCCGCGCGACTTCGTCGCCAAGGTCACCGAGCCGCGCCACACGCTCTCGATCAACACCTGCACCATCAGCCAGTACGCGGCGCTGGCGGCGCTCACCGGGCCCGCAGGAGCCGGTCGCAGGCGATGCTCGCCGAGTACGCCGAGCGCCGCGCCTGGCTGATGCCGGCGCTGACGGAGGCGGGCTTCACCTACGGCCACCCGGGCGGCGCCTTCTACATCTACACCAACATCGCCTCGACGGGCATGCCGGCGCCCGAGTTCTGCGAGCGGCTGCTGCGCGAGACGGGCGTGATGCTCTTCCCCGGCACGATGTTCGGCGACGACGAGCACCGACTACATCCGCATCAGCTACCTGCAGCCGCTGCCGCGTGATCCAGGAGGCGATGCGCGCGCATCGCCGCGCTTCATCGCCGAGCGCGAGGGCCGGCGCATGACGACTCCCGATCCCGCCGAGAAGTTCGTCGGCATCCAGATCAGCCCGATCAGCTTCATCGACGAAGGCGTCGAGACGGTGCTCGACACGCTGCAAGCACCGCGTCGGCGTCAACGTCCTGATGCTCGGCACCGTGTCGCTGGCTCGGGCTCAAGACCGGGCGCTCGATCAGCCACGCGCTCGACGGCTGGCCCGACCACGGCGTGCCCGAGCCCTTACCAGATGAAGGGCGGCGCCTACTTCGACCCCGACCCGCGCTACTACCGCGACACCTTCATGGACGACTACCGCAGCCGGGACCCCGAGTTCGAGGGCAAGGACATCCTCGAGATGGTGATCCCGGCCGCGCACGCGCGCGGCATGAAGGTCTACATCGAGCTGATGGAGCCGTTCTTCAAGTACGCCGGCCACGGCTCGGCCGACGCCGGTCGACATCCCAACCTGGCGCAGGCCATGGAGGTCGACATCTTCGGCCGCCTCGGCAGCGAGCCCTCGACCGCCAACCCCGGCTACCGCAGCTGGATCCACTCGATGATCGAGGACCAGGTGCGCAACTACGACCTCGACGGCGTGATGTGGTGCAACGAGCGCAACTCGCCGCTCGACACGCTGATCCAGGGCGGCGCCCCGGCGACTTCTCGCCGCACGCGCGGCGCGAGGCCGAGGAGCGCGGCATCGACGTCGAGGCCTGCCGGCAGGCGCTCCTGCGCCTCTACGACGTTCATGCAGGAGGCCGCGGCGGGCAAGGCGTTCGTCGACGGCACCCTCATCACCTTCCTGCGCGCGCTGCTCGACCAACCCGGAAGCGCTGGTCTGGGAGAAGTTCTGGCTCGAGCGCAACAAGGACCTCGACCGCGAGCTCTACGGCCTCGTGAAGTGGTGCAAGCCGGACCTGCCCTTCGGGCTCAACGTCTGGAACCGCAACCACTTCAACCTGCTTCCGCCGGGCGCAGTGGCCGTGGGCCGAGCAGACGCGCTACGCCGACTTCGTCAAGCCGATCACCTACCAGCACCAGGCCGGCGAGGTCTGGACCAAGGAGCTGGGCTTCTTCCGCAAGACCATCCTGCGCGACTTCGAGCCGGGCGAGGCCACGACCGCGCTCTTCCGCATCCTCGGCCTCAACGAGGCGCCCTTCGCCGGAGATCGTGCGGCAGGGCATGGACCCGGACACCTACGTGCTACGGCCAGTGCGCCGACGCGGTGCAGGGCGTCGACGGCAAGGCCAAGGTCTACATGGGCATCGGCGTGGACGCCCCGCGCACCCGGCCCGAGACCGGCGAAGATGACTCGGCCGACATCGTCTACCGTTCGGTGCTGGCGACCTACCGGGCCGGCGGCCACGGCGTGGTGCTGGCGCCCAACTACGCCTCGATGCACCTCACCCATCTCGACGGCGTGGCCGAGGCACTCGGCGAGCTCGGCCTGCGATGACGTCCGGCCCCGCCGCCCCGGCCGCGGCGCCGCTGTTCGAGGTGCGCGGCCTGCAGACGGCCTTCACGACCTCCGACGGTGGCGAGGTCGTGGCCGTCGACGGCGTGAGCTTCCGCGTCGAAGCCGGCGAGACCCTGGCCATCGTCGGCGAAAGCGGCTCGGGCAAGTCGGTGACGGCGCTCTCGATCATGCGCCTGCTGCCGCCGGGGCCGGCCGCATCACCGCCGGCTCGATCCGCCTGCGCGGCCGCGAGTTGACGTCGCTCGCGGAGGACGACATGCGGGCCGTGCGCGGCAAGCAGATCGGCATGATCTTCCAGGAGCCGATGACCAGCCTGAACCCGGTGCACACCGTCGGCGCCCAGATCGCCGAGGTGGTGACGGCATCACGACGGACTCGGCCGCGAGCCGGCTCTCGCGCACGCCGTCGAGATGCTGGCCCTGGTCGGCATCCCCGAGCCGGCCCGGCGGCGCCGACAGCTATCCGCACGAGCTCTCGGGCGGGATGCGGCAGCGGGTGATGATCGCCATGGCGCTGGCCTGCCGGCCCAGCCTGCTCATCGCCGACGAGCCGACGACGGCGCTCGACGTCACCATCCAGGCGCAGATCCTGGAGCTGCTCGCCGATCTGCAGTCGCACGCTCGGCATGGCCATCGTGTTCATCACCCACGACCTGGCCGTGGTGGCCGAGATCGCCGACGCGGTGCTGGTGATGTACGCCGGCCAGGTCGTGGAGTCAGGCCCGTGCGCGCGACATCTTCGACGGGCCCGCGGATGCCCTACACGGCGGGCCTCCTGGCGTCGATCCCGCGGCTCGGCCACGCCCGGCGCGGCCAGCGGCTCAACGCCATCCCCGGCCAGGTGCCGACGCTGTCGGACTTGCCGGCCGGCTGCCGGTTCTCGAATCGCTGCGCCATGCGATCGCGGCCTGCGCGCCGCGCCGCCCGCCGCTCGAGGCGGTCGCCGCCGGTCACGACGTGCGCTGCCTCCGCTGGCGCGAGCTCGACGCTGGCCGAACGGAGCCCGCGTGAGCGACGCCCTGCTCGCGGTCGACGGCCTGATCAAGCACTTTCCCATTCGCGGCGGCGTGCTCAATCGCGTCGTCGGCCACGTCAAGGCCGTGGACGGCGTGAGCTTCTCGATTCCGCCGCGGCGAGGTCGTGGGACTGGTCGGGCGAAAGCGGCTCGGGCAAGACCACCGTCGGCCGCCTGGTGCTGCGCCTCGAGGACGCCACGGCCGGCCGGGTCGACCTTCGACGGCACCGACATCTTCGACTCTCGGACACGACGCGATGCGGCGCTTCCGCAAGCGGATGCAGATCGTCTTCCAGGATCCCTACGCCAGCCTGAACCCGCGCGAGACGGGTCGGCGCGATGCTCGGCCACGCGCTGGCGCTGCACGCCATCGGCACGCCCGCCGATCGCGAGTCGCCCGCTCGGCGGCCCTGCTCGAGCAGGTCGGGCTGTCGGCCGACTACCTCGACCGCTATCCGCACGAGTTCTCCGGCGGGCAGCGGCAGCGGCTCGGTCATCGCCCGGGCGCTGGCGGTGGAGCCCGAGTTCATCGTCGCCGACGAGCCCGTGTCGGCGCTCGACGTCTCGATCCAGGCGCAGGTCATCAACCTGCTGGCCGACTTGAAGGACCGCTTCGGCCTGACGATGCTGTTCATCGCCCACGACCTCGCCGTCGTCGAGCACATCTCGCGATCGGGTCATCGTGATGTACCTCGGCAAGCTCATGGAAGTAGCGCCGGCGGCAACGCTCTACAGCCAGCCCACCCACCCCTACACGCAGGCGCTGCTCTCGGCCGTGCCGGTCGCCACGCCGGGACGGCGTCTGCGCGCGTCGCGCTCACGGGCGACATGCCCAGCCCGATCGATCCGCCCTCCGGGTGTGTGTTCCGGACCCGGTGCCCGCGGGCCGAGGCGATCTGCGCGGAGCGCGTGCCGGCGCTGAACGAGGTGGGGCCGGAGCACTTCAGTGCCTGCCATCTGACGCCGGCGCGGGGCGTCGCCGGGAGCGACGGCTCACCGGACGCGGCCGGCTAGCGCCTCGCCTGGCCGGGGTCTCGACGTCACTCGTGGCGGTTGACGACGCTGCGGGCGAGCGCGGTGAGGTAGGAGGAGGTCAAGCCGGCGCCGGCAAGGAGCACCTCGGCTTCGGCCACCGCGTCGATGGCCATCTCACGGGCCCGCTCGCGGCCGACCAGGCTCGGAAACGTCACCTTGCCCGCGGCGGCATCCTTCCCCGCCGTCTTGCCCAGTGTGGCCGCGCAGCCCTCGACGTCGAGCACGTCGTCGACGATCTGGAAGGCCAGCCCAACCCGGGCAGCGAACTGCGCCATGGCGTCGATCTGCCGGGCCGTGCCGCCGGCCATGATCGCACCGCCGGTGGCGGCCGCGCGGATGAGGCCGCCGGTCTTGCGCGCGTGCATGTCCGACAACGCGGCGAGATCGACAGGCACGTGGTCGCCCGCCGGCCCCGCAGTGTCGCTGCTGCCGAGGTCGAGGGCCTGGCCGCCGACCATGCCGCCGGCTCCGACCGCCTCGCTCAACGCGATGACGACGCGCAGCCGTCGGTCGAGCGATGTGTCGTCTCCGGCACCGGCCGGCTCGCGCGCCAGCAGCCCGAACGCTTCGGCGAGCAGGCCGTCGCCGACCAGAATCGCCAGCCCCTCACCGTAGCGGACGTGGACCGTCGGCTGGCCGCGGCGCAACACGTCGTCGTCCATCGCCGGCAGGTCGTCGTGGACGAGTGACTGGGTGTGCACGAGTTCAATGGCACACGCCACTGGCAGCGCCTGGCGGACGGCGCTGGCACGGCCGGCGTCGTCGGCGCCGTTGGCCGTCGCGACCGCTTCGGCCGCCGCCAGTGCCAGCAGCGGGCGAAAGCGCTTGCCGCCGCTGCCAACCGCGTAGCGCATCGCCTCGGCGACGTCGGCCGGGCAGGCGGGAGGGCCGGGCAGCCAGCGCTCGAGCGCCGCGTCGACATCGCCGCGGCGGCGGGCCACGTAGTCGGCAAACGAGAGCTGGTGCAGGTCGGTCTGTGGCATGTCACTCGTCGGCGGCGCGGGCACACGTCTCGTGGACGCGGATCCCAACCCCTGCCCACACCTCATTATTCCCGCAGGCGGGCCGCAGCCGACGCCTTGTCATCTCAGCGCGTCGTCCGGCGTGCGAACTGCGCACGCGCCATCGCCCAGGCCAGCAGGCCGCCGCCCGTGAGGACGGCCACGGCCAGCCAGGTCGCCCCACCGGTGGCGTTGCCGCCCAGCGCCTGCGTGAACGCCTCGATGGCCCACGCATTCGGCGTGAACCATCCCACCTGCTGGAGCCACGGCGGCATCAGGAAGCGCGGCACCATGCTGCCGCCGACCGCCGAGGCCACCAGGACGGCGATGTTCGAGGCCGTCACGGCCTGCCGCGCCGTGCCGCACACCGCCGAGAGCAGCAGCGTCAGCCCGGCGGCGGCCAGGCCGAGCGCCACGGCGGCCAGGGCCCACGGCCACAGCGGTCCGGACGGCGCCGCGCCCGCCCACAGCCACGACGCCGTGAAGATGATGGCGGCCTGCAGGACGCCCTGTCCGACGAGGAACAACCCACGGCCGTCGACGAGGGCCGTGATGCCGGCCGGACCGGCCACGACACGGTCGGCAATGCCCGAGGCCAGCTCGTCGTGGAGGCCGGCCGCAATCGGCACGCCGGCGAGCAGGATGAAGAGCGCCGCCACCGCCGCCGCGTAGTAGGCCGGCACGCTCGTGAGGGCGGCCGCATCCGCCCGCACCGCGGTCTCGACCAGCGACGAGAACGCAGAGGTGTCGTCGGGCGCCGGATCGGCGGCGGCATCGGCCGCCATCTCGTCGAGCACCGCGGCCGCGCCGGATTTCTGGTCGGCGGTGAGCGGCACGACCACCTCGTCCACGAGCGACACGGCGCCGCGCAGCGCCGCGTCCGGCAGCGCCGCGAAGTAGGCGCGCTGCACCGCCCCGGCGACGATGCCGCCGGCGACGGCGCGTGCCGGATGACTGACGACCAGCACCGGTGCCGGGCCATCGCCCGCCAGCGTGTCGAGGCCGCGGGCGCCGGTGCGCAGCACGATGGCGGCATCGACGGTGCCCTGCGCCAGCAGCGCATCGGCGTCGTCCCGCGTCTCCGCACGCACGACACGCAGGGCGGCATCGCGCTCGATGGCGTCCGCCAGCCGCCGTGACAGCGGCGTCACCGCCTCGTCGGCCAGCACCACCTGCAGCCGCAGTTCGTCGCCGGTGGCGCTCGAGAAGATCGCCGCGAACACGAGAAAGACCACGACCGGCAGCACGAAGCTCATCGCCAGCGCGCCGCCGTCTCCCGCCAGCGCCAGGGCCTGCGCCCGGCACACCGCGCGCCTCACGAGGCCCAGCTCCTGGTGACCCGCGATCGCCCGCATCACCGCGCCCTGCAGCGTCGGACGGCGCAGCCGGAGTTCCGCCACCGCGACGCCCCGCGCGGCGAGGCGTCGATCGAGATCGCCGAGGTCGATGCCGGCGTCGACGCCGCGCACCCACTCGCCCTCGCCGGCCGGCGCGAAGCCTTCCGCGTGCAGCCCGCCGTCACCGGCGCCGGCGGCGAGCGTCACGACGACCTCACCGCCAACCGGACAATGGCGCTCGATCAGCGCCGACACGGTGCCGGCAGCCACCACCACGCCGCGGTCGAGCACGACGACGCTGTCGCAGTGCGCGGCCGCCTCGTCGAGTTCGTGGGTCGCCAGCAGCACGCCGACGCCGCCGGCGCGCAGGTCGTCGACGAGCGCGTAGAAGCGCGCGCGGGAATCGCGGTCCACGCCGACGGTCGGCTCGTCCAGCAGCAGCAGCGCCGGCCGGTGCAGCAACCCGGCCAGCAGGTTCACGCGCCGCCGCATGCCGCCCGAGAGCTCCTCGACGCGGGAGCGGGCACGGTCGGCCAGTCCGATCCACTGCAGGCCGGACTCGATTCTGGCCGCCACTTCATGTCGGGGCGTCCCGGCCAGCACGCTCCACAGGCGCAGGTTCTCGCGCACGGAGAGCTGGCCATGCAGCGCGACGTCCTGCGGCACGAGGCCGAGCCGTCCGGCGCGGCGCGCCGCCGCCGCGTCGAGGCCGGCGATGTGGATGGTGCCGCTGTCGAGCGCGAGCCGTCCGCCCACCGCGCGCAGCAACGACGTCTTGCCGGCGCCGTTCGGACCGGCCATCGCCACGAGCGCTCCCCGGGGCACGGTCAGCGTCACGTCGCGCAGGACCTGGCGGTCGGCCAGACGCCGCGAGACGCCCGCGACCTCGAGGGCCGGCTCGCTCGACTCGCCCACGGACGTCACGCGCTCAAGTATAGATGGCCCGTTCGACCGCGGCCGGACGCCGCGCGCACGCGTGATACGCTGCCTGTCGGTGGCAGCGCCAGTGCTCATCGTCGGCGGCGGTCTCGCCGGCAGCCTCGCCGCCTGGCGTCTGCACACGGTGCGGCCCGACTGCCCGGTCGTCCTGCTCGAAGCCGGCGACACGCTCGGCGGCAACCACACGTGGTCGTTCCACGCCACCGATCTCCCGGCCGCGGACCTCGCCTGGATCGCGCCCCTCGTCACCCGCCGCTGGCCCCGCCATCACGTGGCGTTTCCGGGGCGGGCCCGCACCATCGACCACGAGTACTGCGCCATCACGTCCGACCGCCTGCACGCGGTGGTTGCCGCCGCGCTCGGGCCGCGTCTGCGTCTTGGCACGGCGGTGGACGCCCTGACGCCGACCTCGGTCGGCCTGGCCACCGGCGAGACGCTGACGGCACGCGCCGTCATCGATGCGCGCGGCGCCCAGGCCCTTGACGTGCCCCTCGGCTGGCAGACGTTTCTCGGGCAGGAACTGGTGTGCCGGCGGCCGCACGGCGTCGAGGCGCCGATGATCATGGATGCCACGGTGCCGCAGGCCGGCGCCTTCAAGTTCATCTACCTGCTGCCGTGGACGGCCGACCGGCTCCTCGTCGAGGACACCGCCTACGCCGACGCGCCCGGCGTCGATCGGGCGGCGGCCCGTACCGCCATCGCGGCATACGCGGCGGCGCGCGGCTGGACCATCGAGGCCATCGCGCGAGAGGAATCCGGCAGCCTGCCGATTCCGCTCGGCGGCCGCATCGAGTCGTTCTGGGCCGGCGAGGTGCCGCGCATCGGCATGCGGGCCGGCCTCTTCCACCCGACGACCGGCTACTCGCTGCCCGATGCGGTGTCCACCGCGGCGCTGCTGGCCGCCATGGATCCGATCGAGCCGGCGCGCGTCTATTCAGAGGTGCGGACTCTCGCGTCGAGGCGCTGGCAGGAACGGGCGTTTTTCCGGATGTTGAACCGCTGGCTCTTCCGCGCCGCCCGCCCCGAGGGGCGCGTGCGTGTCCTCGAGCAGTTCTACGGGCGCCCGGCGGACCTGATCGCCCGCTTCTATGGCGCGCGGCTGACCTCGATGGACCGCCTGCGGCTGCTGGCCGGCCGGCCGCCGGTGCCAATCTGGCGCGCGCTGGCGCACGTGTGGGAATGATGGCGGCAGGCGTGGACAAGCCGGCGGACGCCATCGTCATCGGCAGCGGCTTCGGCGGCCTCGCGCTCGCCATCCGGCTGCAGGCGGCGGGCCTGCAGACGACGCTGCTCGAAGCGCGCGACAAGCCGGGCGGTCGCGCCTATGTCTACCAGGACCAGGGCTTCACGTTCGATGCCGGCCCCACCGTCATCACCGCCCCCGGCTGTCTCGAGGAGCTCTACGCGCTGGCCGGTGAGCGGCTCGCCGACTACGTCGATCTGCTGCCGGTGATGCCCTTCTACCGCCTCTTCTGGGAGGACGGCCACTCGTTCGACTACTCGAACGATCTGCAGGCGCTGGAGGCGCAGATCCGGGCACGCCACCCGGCCGATGTCGACGGCTATCGCCGCTTCCTCACCTACGCCGAGCAGGTCTTCGACGAAGGCTACACGAAGCTCGCGCACGTGCCGTTCCTCGACATCTGGAGCATGGTCAAGGCGGCGCCGCAGCTCGTGCGTCTCGAGGCCTACCGCACGGTCTACGACATCGTGGCGCGCTACATCCACGACGACCATCTGCGCCAGGCCTTCAGCTTCCACTCGCTGCTGGTCGGCGGCAATCCGTTTGCGACCTCCTCGATCTACACGCTGATCCACGTGCTCGAACGCACCTGGGGCGTGACCTTTCCGCGCGGCGGCACCGGCGCGCTGGTGCGCGCCCTGGTGGCCCTGTTCGAGGACCTGGGCGGCACGGTGCGGCTCTCGACGCCGGTCGATCGCATCCTGCTCGAGGGCGACACGGTGACCGGTGTGCGCACCGCGTCCGGCGAGGTCATCCCGGCCGCCGCCGTCGCCAGCAACGCCGACGTCGTCCACACCTATCGCACGCTGCTCGGTCACGAGCGGCGCGGCGAGACCGTGGCCGCGGCGCTGGAGAAGAAGCGCTTCAGCATGTCGCTGTTCCTGATCTACTTCGGGACGAAGCGGCGGCACCCGCACCTGGCGCACCACAACGTGATCTTCGGGCCGCGCTACCGCGAGCTGCTCGGCGACATCTTCGACCGCAAGGTCCTGGCCGACGACTTCTCGCTCTACCTGCACGCGCCGACGGTGACCGACCCCTCGCTCGCGCCCGACGGCTGCGAGGCGTTCTACGTGCTCTCGCCGGTGCCGCACCTCGGGGCCGACGCGATCGACTGGACCACCGAGGGCCCGCGCTACGCCGACCGGATTCTGGACTATCTCGAAGCACGCTACATTCCCGGCCTGCGGCAGGACCTGGTGACGCAGCGCATCTTCACGCCGCTCGATTTCGAGCGCGAGCTGAACGCGCACCTCGGCTCGGCGTTCTCGCTCGAACCGATGCTGACGCAGAGCGCCTGGTTCCGCGCCCACAACCGCGACGACCGCCTGACGGGCCTCTACTTCGTCGGCGCCGGCACGCATCCTGGCGCCGGCGTGCCGGGCGTGGTGAACTCCGCCAAGGCGACCGCAGGCCTGATGATCGAAGACGCCGCCGGAGCGCGCCGTGCCTGAGGCGCAGCGGCCGGCGGCCAGGGACTCGGCCATCCGCGCCGGGTCGAAGAGCTTCGCGCTCGCCTCACGGCTGTTCGATCCGGCCACCCGCGACCTGGTGTGGGATCTGTATGCCTGGTGCCGCCACTGCGACGACGTCGTGGACGGCCAGGTCTCGGGCCACGGCATGACGGCGGTGTCCGACCGCCAGGCCCGTCTCGCCGCCCTCGAGGCCGGCACCGACGCGGCGTTTGCCGGCACGGCGGAGGCCGAGGGGCCGTTTGCGGCGCTGTCTCGCGTGGTGGCGGCCACCGGCCTGCCGCCGCTGCTGGCCCGCGACCACCTGGCCGGCTTCGCCATGGACATGGCCGGCCGCCGCTACGAGACGTTCGACGAGACGCTCGACTACTGCTACCACGTGGCCGGCGTGGTGGGGCTGATGATGGCGTGGGTGATGGGCGTGCGCGAACCGGTCGTGCTCAGCCGCGCCTCGGATCTCGGCCTCGCCTTCCAGTTGAGCAACATCGCCCGCGATGTCGGCGACGATGTGGTGGCCGGCCGCGTCTACCTGCCGTCGGCGTGGCTGCGCGAGGCCGGCGTGTCGCTCGTCGAGGGCCAGCCGCTCGACGCGGCAGCCGCCGCGCGTCTGGTGCCGGTCGTGGCGCGCCTCGTCGCCGAGGCCGAGCGCTACTACGATTCGGCGTGGCACGGCGTGCCGCATCTGCCCGGCCGCTCGGCCTGGGCGGTGGCGACGGCGCGTCTCGTCTATCGCGACATCGGCCGGACGGTCGCCCGCCGCGGCGCCGCGGCGTGGACGACGCGCACGGTCGTGGGCACGCCACGCAAGCTGGTCCGGCTCGCCCAGGCGGGGCTCGCCGCCGGTGTGGCCAAGACGGTGCCCCGCGGCACGGCGGCGCCGCGCACCGGCCTCTTCACCCCGCCCGCGGTGGACATGCTAGCGTGACGATGATGACGTGGTGGGCCTTCTCCGGGTGGTTCCTGCTGGCGCTGGTGGCCATGGAGGGCGTGGCCTATCTGACGCACCGCTTCCTGATGCACGGGCCGCTGTGGTTCCTCCACAAGTCGCATCACGTGCCGCACGACGGCGGCTGGGAATGGAACGACCTGTTCGGGCTGCTGTTCGCCGTGCCTTCGATCCTCTTCATCAAGGCCGGCGTCGACGCGGGGGGCTCGTGGATGCTGCCGGTCGGCCTCGGCATGACGGCCTACGGCGCCATCTACGTCGTCTTCCACGACATCGTCGTGCACCGCCGCGTCACCATCCGCAACATCCCGCAGTGGACCTACCTGCGCCGCATCATCATGGCGCACCTCGTGCACCACAAGACGCACGGGAAAGCGGGCGCGCGGTCGTTCGGCTTCCTGTGGGCCCCGAAGAACCTCTCGAAGTAGCCCGACGGCGCCTGCCGCCGGCTCAGGGCACGCGCGCCACGCCGACCAACGCCTCGCCGGCCAGCGCAATCGGCCCGCCGCCGAAACGGGCGTCCAGGCCCTCGACGAACGCCGCCATCACGGCCGGCCGCCGCTCGCCCAGACCGGCGACGAGCGCCGCCATCCCGGGCGCGAAGGCGATGCGCTCGGCGAGCCAGCGGGCGGACGGCGCGTGCAGGCTGCCCGTCACCTGCGCGATGTCGACGTCCGCGAGACCGGCGGCGGCAAACAGCGCCCGGAAGTCGGCCGCTTCGCGGTAGCGCAACTGCGCCGGCACGGGCGCCGCCGGCTGCTCGGGCCACACCCGCCGCACGGCCTCGCGCAGCGCGGCAGCCAGCTCGTAGCGTTCGGGCGCGGTCCACGTCACGACCGCGATCCGCCCGCCGCGGCGCACCACGCGCCGCATCTCGCGCAGCCCGGCCACCGCGTCCGGGAACAGCACGACTCCGAACACCGACAGCGCGGCATCGAACGCGCCGTCCTCGACATCGAGCGCGGTGCCGTCCATCACCCGGGCGTCCACGTCGACACCAGCCAGCGACGCGCGCTCGTGCGTGCGCGCCACCATGCCGGGGGCCGCATCCACCGCCATCACGGACACCCCGTGCGAGGCGGCCAGCAGCGCCGCGCCGCCGCTGCCACAGCCGACATCCAGCAGACGCTCGCCGGCGCGCAGGGTCAGCGCGCCGAGCGCGGTCTCGGCGAAGGCCGTCGAGAGCGGCTCGAAGACCTCCTCGTAGGCGCCGACGTGCGCG
This sequence comes from uncultured Acidobacteriota bacterium, assembly GCA_963807405.1. Taxonomy (GTDB): domain Bacteria; phylum Acidobacteriota; class Vicinamibacteria; order Vicinamibacterales; family UBA2999; genus CADEFD01. The sequence continues at coordinate 1,633,358 of CAWEBU010000006.1, forward strand.
TTCCACTGGTCGGGCTGCTGATCGGGCTGTGGTGTGGTCAATGGCACCTGCGATATCGTGGGCTGGCCGATGCGCCTGGTCGCGGCGCCGTCTGGAGCCCTGCGCCCTCGGCAACGGATCCTCTCGCAGCAGCAGAAAAGAGGCAAGCACCACGATGACGGACCCTGCCGGGTCGTCCCAGCCGTTCGACGCACCTGCGCGGTTCGCTCTGGGGCTGGGCCTCACGAACGACTGCAACCTGACGTGCGCGTTCTGCTATCGCGATCCCACGCGGGTGGACCGCCTCACGCTCGATCAGGTGCGCGCGGTCCTGGCACGTCTGCCGGTGCGGTCGGTCAACCTCGGCACCGGTGAGAACGGCCTGCACCCGGAGTTCCTCGAGATCGTCGACTACCTGCGCCAGCAGGACGTCAAGCTGACGATGACCTCGAACGGCTATTCGGTGGCGACCCTGCCCGATGCGCAGCTGACGGCCTTCAGCGACCTCGAGTTCTCCCTCGACTACCCCACCGAAGCGGAACAGGACGCGCAGCGCGGTGCCGGCAACTGGGCGCTCATTCACGCCCAGGCGGCGCGCTGCCGCCGTCTCGGCGTGCCCGTCACGTTCATCGCCGTGATGATGCCGTCGAACTTCGATCGGCTGGCCGAGGTCGCCGAGGTCGCGGCCGAGTACGACGCGCCGCTGCGCATCAACGTCTACCAGTCGGTGCAGTCCGACGCCTACGCGCTCAGCTACGACCAGTACTGGACCGGGTTCGACACGCTGTTCTCGCACACCGATGTGCTTGCCGTCGGTGAGCCGCTGGTGCGCGCCATGGCCGGCCTGCCGCCGAAGATCGGCGGCTGCGGCGCCTCCACCGTACGGGTCACGCCGCGCGCCCGCGTGCAGCCGTGCGTCTACTGGCCAGGCCAGGGCGCGCCGCTCGAAGCGCTGCTGGAGGTGGGGGCGGAGATCGTGTCGAGCGCGCCGTTTGCCGCGGCGCGCGCCGTGCCACCGGCCTGCCAGGGCTGCGACCACGTGGCGGCGTGCGCCGGCGGGTGCGCCGGCCGCCGCCGTCTGAGTGACGCGCTGGACCAGCCGGATCCCTACTGCCCGGTCGTGCGCGGCGACGATCGACGGCTGTCGCCGCGGATGGCACCGACGCGGGAGATGCCGAAGCTGCAGAGCGCCTGCACCACCCTCGTGATGGCGCGCCGTCAGGCCCCTGGCGCGCGACCGCGTCCGTCGGCCGGCCCGGCGGCCGCGACGGCGGGTGCGACCGGCGCCTGACGGCGGCTGGCGGCCCACAGGCCCGCCACGGCGAACGCCCCGTACTCGATCCACAGCGCCCACGCCGGCACACGCCAGGCAGCGCCGTCGCGCGCGCCGCCCCAGACCACGTAGGTGACACACACCGAGATCGACCACACCGCCAGCGGCATGGTGGCGCGCGTGCCCAGGAAGGGCACCAGCCACACGAGGTACCACGGATAGATGAGGGGCGACAGCAGCAGCGTCACCGCCAGCGGCCAGGCCCATGCCGCCGGATCCGTCAGGTCGCGGCGGCGGCCCTGCCACCAGGCGGTGAGCAGTCCGGCGGCGAGCGCCAACCCGCTCAGCGCCCAGGCGGACAGCCACTCGTCGAGCAGGTTGAAGACCGGACTGTTGAAGCGGAACCGCTCGATCACGTCGGCCACCGATCCGAGCGGCCACCGGCCGTCCTGCACGAAGGGCAGGTAGAGGGCCACGAGCAGCCCCACCGCGAGCACGGCATGGCGGAGGCGCGCGCGGGCCCACAGCAGCGGCACCAGCACCAGCGGCAGGAACTTGAAGGCCGAGGCCAGCGCGAGCAGCACCGTGGCGGGAACGATCGCCGCGCGGGCCACCGCCACCGCCGCACCGACGACCAGCAGGACGCCGGCCACGTCCAGGTGTCCCTCGCGCGCCGTCTCGACGATGACGAGCGGATGCCAGGCATACGCCAGCGCCCAGGCCGGCGCCCGGCCGCTCGATCGCAGCCACGCCAGGAGCGCCGCCGCCGTCGCCAGATCGCACAACGCCAACGCCCACCGGAACCCCTGTGGTGACTGCGTCACGGTGGTGACGAGCGCAAACAGCAGCTGCGCGGCCGGGGGATACGGGGACGGCACGTCGGGGTTGTTCATGCGGCGCGTGTCGGCGGTGTGCAGCCGCGCCACGGCCGGATCACTCGGGATCGTCGAGTAGGGGTTGAGACCGGCCCGGACGACGCGCGCGTCCCACTGATAGCGGTAGATGTCGCTCTTGTCGCCGATCTGCGCCTGCAGCAACGGCACACGGGACGCGTATGCCAGGGTCAGCATCACGATCACGACCGGCAATGACACCCGTGGCCCCACGCACAGGCTGCCGATGATGGCGCCGTAGGCCGCCACCGCCACGGCCAGGACCGTGAAGAACGAGGACGAGCCGGTGGCGGTCGTGGCCATCGCCTGGTAGGCGGCCACGGCGGCGAAGGCGGCGGCGAGGCCGACGACGACACGGGCCGCCGGCGCGCTACGCACGGGTCGGCCCGGTCAGCATCACAGCCATCCGGCGATCGCTCCGCCACGCCTCGAGGAGCGCGGCGGTAGCCGGGGCGCGGCCCGGGTCGTCGAGCAGTTCACCCACGAGACGTGGGAGATCGGCGGCCACATCCACGTCGTACCAGTCCACCGTGCGGGCGCAGCTGAGACCGAGCGTGCGGGCGCTGTGCTCGATCGCCTGCAGCGCCGAGGTGGTCGAGAGCGCCGACGGCGCGAACAGCGCCGCATGCGGTTGCCGCGCGCCCACGAGGTAATAGCCGCCATCCGAGGTCGGCCCAAGCACCACCTCGTGACGGTCGAGCGCCTCGACCGCCGTCACGAGGTGCGCGGCGGGAAGCGTCGGACTGTCGCTGTCGATGGCCACGATGCGCTGGCAGCCGCGCGCGGCGAAGGCCGTGAAGGTGAACGTCAACGCCTCGGCCAGGCCGCGCCCCGGTTGCGCCACCACCTCGACCTCGGGACCGACGATGGCGGCCACCTCCGCCGCCTCATGCGCGGGCACCACGGCTGCGATCGGGAGGCCCGAGGCGCGCGCCATGCGCACCGTGTCCCGCAGCATGCAGCCGTAGAGCGCGGCCGCCTCCTCGGGCGTGAACGGCGGCGTGAGGCGCGTCTTGACCCGGCCGCCGTGCGGCGCCTTGGCCATCACGACGACCACCGCGCGGCCCGGGGCCATCATCTTCCGAGCGCCCTCGGGCGGGCCGCCCGCCGTGACTCCAGGTGCCAGTACTTCAGGATGCCGCTCATGATGTGCCAGGCCGCACCCGCCGAACCGCGCAGCGTGCCGGTGATCTTGGAGGTACCGATGCGGGGGTGATAGGCGACGGGCACCTGCAGGACCCGGTAGCCGCGCAAACTGGCCTTGACGAGCATCTCGACGGCCCAGCCGTAGGTCTGTTCCTGCAGGTCCAGGGCGACGATCGTCGAATGACGCACCGCGCGGAAAGGGCCGAGATCGTCGAGGCGGACGCGGCACAGCCGGCTGATGAGCGTCGATGCCAGCCGGTTGCCGGCCCGCGAGTGCCACGGCAGGGCGCCCTTCACCGTGGGCCCGGAGAGACGCGACCCGATGACCATGTCGGCCGCGCCATCGACGATCGGCTGCAGCAGCCGCGGCAGTTCGCTCGGGCGATCGCTGTAGTCGCCGTCGAGAAACACCACCACGTCCGGACGGCTCGCCGCCGCCAGGCCGGTCAGGCAGGCGCGGCCGTAGCCGCGACGGGGCTGTGCGATGACCCGCGCCCCACGCGACGCGGCGAGCGCCTGCGTCCCGTCGGTGGACCCGGCGTCGACCACGATGATTTCCGACACCAGGGACCGCGGGAGCTCGTCGAGTACATGGCCGATGGCGCCGGCTTCGTTCCAGGTGGGGATGACGACCGAGACGCGCATCGATGGGCTGCCAGTATGCCGCAAAGCCGCTCGGGGCTTCAGACGTCGTCTCTCGAGCGCGGGCGGCGATGACGGCGCCCTGGTCGCCGTCACCGCCCGGAGTCTCGAGCGCTAGGAGTGGTCGTCCGCCTTGTCGCGGGCGGCCTTCTCGGCGTCTTCGCGACGCTCGTCCTCGTCCTCGCGAACCTCGCCGACGTGGGTCTGCTCGCCGTCGCGGTCGACGCCGAGGACGTCTCCGGGCTGGGCGCGGCCATCGCCGGTGTTGCTGCCGGTTACCGGACGTGTCGGGTTTGCCATGTGCTGCTCCTCTCGAGGTGATCGCGACGCAGGTCGAGGCGGAGTCGCCGTGTGCGACAGCCTGCGCGTCGTGCGCAGCCCGCCCCCGCGTCGAGAAGCGCGGCTGCAAGACATCGGCCAGCCGTTACCCGGCATGAGCCTCACGCGCGAGCCATCACACGACGCCCAGCCGCTCAATCGGAGTAGCGGACTTCCCAGTTCCTGAAGGCCGTTGCGTTGCCACGTTCCTCGGACCCCCCAATCCCACCTCCCGGCGCGGCATTGCTCTTGCTCATCGTCGAGGCAAGGTGCGCCCCAGGGCCGCGACGCGGCTCCGGGCAACGGCCTGTCAGTTGTCGGAGGACGGGGTGGACCAGGAGAGCACGACCCAGCCGATGCCTCGGCTGGCACGAATCGCCGCGCGGGCTGACTCGCTTCGCGCGTCCAGAGGCGGCAGCATCTGTAACCTCGAGGACTGGCTTCAGGCAGAGCGCGAGATCGACGCGAGTCCACAGCCATCCGTCGCACTCGTGGTGCACGGAAGAGGAGCCAGCATGACCTCGACGATCGGCAAGAGTCTCGACCGGTGAGCGACATCCTCGCGCGGACTGACGAGCCGGAGGAACCCACGCCCGTCGTGAACGGCGTGACGGCGGTCATCACGCCCTTGCGGGTGCTGGCTGGCTGTGCGGCCATCGCGATGCTGCAGTACGCGGCGCCGGTCCTGCTGCCGGTGGTGGTCTCGGTCCTGCTCTTCTACGCGCTCGACCCGCTGGTGGACCGCGTCGAGGGCTGGCGCGTCCCCCGCGTCGTGGCATCGGTCGCCGTCGTCTTCGCACTGCTCGGCGTCATCGGCATCGGCGGCACCCTCATGTGGCCGCAGTTCGACGCCGTGGTCACCAAGATTCCCAGCGGCGCCGAGCAACTGCGCACCGCCTTCCAGCGTCAGCGCGGCGGCAAGCCCGACTCGACGATCGAGAAGCTGCAGGCCGCCGCCAAGTCCCTCGACTCGGCCGCGGCCGAAGCCAGTGAGCCGACGGTGCGCCAGGGCGTCCTCCGCGTGGAGGTGGAGCAACCGGTGCGGGTCTCCGACTGGATGTGGTCCGGCGGCTGGAACATCGTGTGGCTGGTCGGCCAGAGCATCACGATTCTGTTCCTCACCATCTTCCTGTTGAACGAGGACGATTCGTTCAAGCGGAAACTGGTGAAGCAGACGGAGTCGCGCGGCAAGAAGCGCGTGACCGTCCAGGTGCTGAACGACATCGCGCAACAGATGCAGCGGTTCATCTGGGTCCAGGCGGTGACGAGCGGGCTGGTGGCTTTGGCCACCGGCCTGGCCCTGTGGTGGCTGGAGGTCGAACAGCCAGCGGTGTGGGGCGTGTTCGCCGGCATCATGAACCTCGTGCCGTACTTCGGAGCGCTCATCGTGACCGCGACCCTCGCGGCCGTCGCGTTCCTGCAGTTCGGGACCATCGAGATGGCGGCGATCGTGTCCGTGACGGCGTTCGTCCTGACCAGCCTCGAAGGGATGATTCTCACGCCGCTGCTGCTCAGTCGCGTGGGAGCGCTCAACCATGTGGCGATCTTCATCGCCATCGCGTTCTGGAGTTGGGCGTGGGGCGTCGCCGGCATGTTGCTGGCCGTGCCCATCCTCATGGCCATGAAAGCCGTCAGCGACCACGTCGAAGGCTGGACTGCTCTCGGCACCTTCCTCGGCGAATAGCGGACGGTCACAACCGCGTGAGTGGTGTGCCGCCATGGCACACGCTGGTCCGTTTCGAAACACGACGCGCTCGCGCGCACCCGCTTCTCGCGGCCCTTCCCCTCGCCGCTCAACGCCGTAACCTGCTCTGCCCTGGCCGTTTACGCGTCTGCCTGCTGGTGTCTCCGGCATATTCAGACGGTGGCAGCGCGGTTGCGTTGGAACGCACCCGTGAGGACAAGCGTGTTTAGAAAAGTCGGTTTCGTCGTCGTGTGTATGTGGTTGTCGGTATCGGTCCCCGGGCAGACCCAGGCGCTCAATGCGGTGGCCAGCCTGTCCAGTGACCTGGTGGCGTTGCTGGCGGCGGGTGACGCCCGCCGGGTGCGCGTCATCGTGCGTGGTGACGTCCACGCCATCCAGTCTCTTGCCGTGCGAGACGGCCTGCGCGTCGGCCGCGTGCTCGACGGCTTCGTCGTGCTCGAGGGCGCACTGGCCGACATCTCGGCGCTCCGCTCCGTCGCCGGCGTCGAAGCCATCTCGCGCGACGCGCGGGTGCTGCCGTTCATGAGCGTGTCGGTCAAGACGATGGCCGCCGACCAGGCCCGCCTGGCAACGCCCGGCCTGCTCGGCATCGGCAGCTACCCCGCGGTGACCGGACGCGGCGTCGGTGTGGCCGTCATCGACTCGGGTATCGCCAGCCACCCGGCGCTCGCCAACAAGGTGGTGGCGGCCGTGAATTTCGTGACTGGCGACACCTCGACCAACGACGCCTACGGCCATGGCACCCATATCGCGGGCATCATCGCCGGCAGCACGACGAGCGTCACACCGCTCTACAAGGGCGGCGTCGCGCCCGGCGCGCACCTCGTCAACGTGCGGGTTCTCGGCGCCGATGGTTCGGGCTATACCAGTGACGTCATCGCCGGCATCCAGTGGACGGTGGCCAACCGCGCCCGCTACGGCATCCGCGTCGTCAACCTCTCGCTCGGCCATCCCACCGTGGAGCCCTGCATCACCGACCCGCTCTGCCTGGCGGTGGAGCGGGCCGTGGCCGAAGGGCTCGTCGTCGTCGCCTCGGCTGGGAACAGCGGCAAGAACGCGGCCGGTGCACCGGTGCTGGCCAGCGTGACGACCCCCGGGGTGGCGCCGAGCGCCATCACGGTGGGCGCCCTCAACACCTGGGGCACGGCGTCGCGCGACGACGACACGGTGGCCACCTACAGCTCCAAGGGCCCCACGAAGTACGAACTGGGTCTCAAGCCCGACGTGGTGGCCCCCGGCAACAAGATCGTCTCGCTCGAGGCCGCCGGCTCCACGCTGGTCCGCCGCTATCCGGCGCTGCACGTCGCCGGCCGGAACCGCGACGTCTACATGACGATGAGCGGCACGAGCATGGCCGCCGGCATGGTGAGCGGCGGCGCGGCGCTGCTGCTCGAAGGTGGCGTGCTCACGGCCCGCCAGGTGAAGCTGGCGCTGCAGCTGAGCGCTTCCTTCATGCCCGCGGAGGGCCTGCTCGCCGCCGGGACCGGCAGCGTCAACCTGTGGTCGGCGCGTCGCGTCAACTCGACGGTGCAGTCGCTCACGGGCGTCGTGCCCGCGGCGACCATCGCCGGCCGCACCGTGCGTCCGTCCGGGCTGGCGTTCTCCGGCCGCACGTCGACCATCGATTCGGCGAGCGCCGCCGTGGCGCCCAGGGTCATCACGCCGCTCGACCTCCTGCAGGCCTGGCTCAAGGGTGGCGTCGTGCCGGGACGCCTGGCGGTGCTGTTTGGACCGCTCGGGGGCACCGCGCCGGGGCAGCAGGTGCTCTGGGGCGACCAGGCGCCGTTCGGTCAGCAGGTCCTCTGGGGCGACCAGACGCCGCTCGGCCAGCAGGTGCTCTGGGGCGACCACGCGGCCGGGCAGCAGGTCCTGTGGGGGGATCAGACCGCGCTCGGCCAGCAGGTCCTGTGGGGGGACCAGACGAGTGGCGGGCAGCAAGTTTTGTGGGGAGATGCCGATTCCTCTCAAGGTAACCAGGTGCTCTGGGGCGACTCCCACCCTCCCGAACCGTAGCGACACATGACGACGACCTCCGCACCGCAAGCCGGTATCACGGCCCCGTCCGGGGCCGGCTTGCGGTCGTTCGTCGCCGTCGTCGGTGCGGCGGGTCTGGCTGTCGTCACGGCGTCGGCCTGGACCCTGCCGCATGTTTCACATCCCGCCGAGTGGCTGGCCTTCGCCGGGATGGCGATGGTGGCGGGCCGCTTCGCCTTCAAGGTCCCGGGGATCGACACCACGCTCTCGGTGTCGGACATGTTCTTCATTGCCTCGGCGGCGCTCTTCGGCCCGGCGCCGGCCACCGTGGCGATGGCGGCCGACAGCCTGCTGATCGCCCGCCGGCGCGGCTGGAACCATCAGCGTCAGGTCTTCAATAGCGCCAGCACCGCCCTGTCCTTGTGGGCGGGGGCGCAGGCGTTCTTCTGGCTCTCGGGCATCCCGCCGCTCTACGACGTGCCCGCGACCATGGAGCGCGTGGCAGTCCCGCTGGCGTGCTTCTCCGCCGTCTACTTCCTGCTCAATACCGGACTCACGGCCACGGCCATGGCGCTCGCGCAGGGCGGCTCGCCGTTCCGCCTGTGGCGGCGGCACTTTCCCGTCGTCTCGCTGAACTACTTCGCCTCGGCCTCGGCGGCGTTCCTCGTCTTCCTCGTCGTGCAGTACGTCGAGCGTGCTGGCACTGGCCGTGGTGCTGCCGCTCTTCGCTTTGATCTACATGGCGATGCGGTCGTGGGCCGGACGGCTCGAGGATGCCCAGACGCACGTCTTCACGGTCGACCGCCTCTACCTCTCGACGATCGAGGCGCTGTCGACGGCCATCGAGGCCAAGGACGGGGTGACCAGCAACCACATCCACCGCGTGCAGCAGTACGCGCTCGGACTGGCACGCGCCCTGGGCCCGATGGACGAGGCCAGCCTGCAAGGCGCTGCAGGCGGCCGCGCTGCTGCACGACACCGGCAAGCTGGCGGTGCCCGAGCGCATCCTGAACAAGCCCGGCAAGCTCACCGCGGCCGAGTTCGAGACGATGAAGCTGCACGTCGATGTCGGCGCCGACATCCTGTCGGCCATCGACTTCCCGTATCCGGTGGTGCCGATCGTGCGGGCGCACCACGAGAACTGGGACGGCACGGGCTATCCCAACGGGGTGGCCGGCGAGGCGATCCCGATTGGCGCCCGGATCCTGTCGGTGGTCGACTGCTACGACGCCCTGACCTCCGACCGGCCCTATCGGTCGGCGATGACCCACGAGGCGGCGATGGAGGTCGTCCGCGCCCGCCGCGGCACGATGTACGACCCCGCGATCGTCGATGCCTTCGAACGCGTGTGCCTCGACATCACGCCCACGGTCATGCGTACGCCCGAACTGCAGAAGGCCGTCCAGCTGATCAACCGGGCCGTCGCCATCACACCGCCGCCGCCCGAGCCTGCCGCACCGGCCGGCCCCGCCCCGGCGTGGGATCAGTCCGACTCGCTGCTGGCGCTCGTGAATCTCGCCCGGATCGTCGAGGGGCCGCCCTGTCCGGCCGACGTGGCGTCGATGATGTGGACCCACATCCGGCACCTCACGTCGGGCGCGAGCTGCGCGTTCTTCCTCGGCGAGCCCGACACCGACTCGGTGACGGCCCGCTTCGTGGCCGGCGACGCCTCGTCGGTGCTGCAGGGGCTCACGATGGGCGTCGGCGAGCGGCTCACCGGCTGGGTGGCGGCGAATCAGCAGGCCATCGTGAACTCGGACGCCGGCCTCGACCTCGGCCAGGCCGCCGCGCTGGCCGGCCTCCGCTACTGCCTGGCGCTGCCGATGGTCAGCGAGACGCGGCTGGTCGGCGTGCTGACGCTCTACGGCCGTGAGCAGTTCGCCGACGAACAGACCGACAAGCTGCGCATGGTCATGCCCCACCTGGGCCGCATGTTCCTGGCGCTCGAAACCCAGGCGCAGCCCGCCGCGCCGGTCGCCCGCCCGCCCCTGCGCGTCGTGGCCAGCCGGTAACTGGCCCGCAGCGCCCGGGGCGGCGGTCAAGATCCGGCGACCGGCGTCGATTACCCGTGGGGCTCCCTCGGACATGCACCCCGTCTCTCTCGACATGCCGCGACGAATCCGTGTACCTCGAAACTGCCCTGACCCCCTGCCACGGTTGCCCGCGTGCGGCCCGTGCTAACGTGCCCGAGCGGCCCGGGGCCGCTGGAGCCGTCATGCACAAAGTTCTCATGGTCGTCAGCGGTCTGTGGCTGGCCGGATGCAGCGCGGGCGCGCCATCTCCGTCGCCGGAAGTGTGGCCCACGCAGGGGTGGACGATGTCGACGCCCGACGCCGAGGGGATCGATGCGGCGTTGCTGGCGGCACTCGACCGCGAGTTCGCGGACGGCGCTCATGGCCAGGTGACCGGCCTGCTCGTGACCCGCCACGGCCGTGTGGTGCTCGACCGGCAGTACACCCATGACTTCGATCGGCTGTTCGAGGGACGCGACCCGGTGCGCGGCCCCTACAACTACTACGACCCGGACTGGCATCCCTACTACCAGCACGGCCAGCTGCACACGATGCAGTCGGTGAGCAAGAGCATCACGTCGGCCCTCGTGGGGATCGCGATTGGACGCGGCGAGATGCCGCCGGTCGACACGCCGGTGATGCCGCTCTTCGCGTCGTTCCGCCAGCCCCCGGCCGACCCGCGCCGGGACCAGATGACGCTCGAGCACGTGCTCACGATGACGACCGGCATCAAGTGGGACGAGAGCACCGTCGCCTACACCGACCCGGCCAACAGCTGCGCTGGCATGGAGAGGAGCGCCGACTGGATCCAGTTCGTGCTCGACCAGCCGATGGCCGAGACGCCGGGGACCGGCTTCGTCTACAACAGCGGGGCCACCGAACTGCTCTCGCAGCTCCTCAAACAGGGCACCGGCAAGCACGCGCACGAGTACGCCGCCGAGCACCTGTTCGGCCCGCTCGGCATCACCGACACGCTACTGGAAGACGACGCCCACGGGCCTGAGCGACACCGAAGGCGGCCTGTATCTGACCGCGCGCGACCTCGCGAAGATCGGCTACCTCTACCTCAAGGACGGCATGTGGGAGGGCCGTCGCCTCCTGCCCGAGGGCTGGGTCGCCCGCTCGACCACGCCGATCGTCGACACCCGTCCGGGCCAACCGCGGTCGCGCAAGTACGGCTACCAGTGGTGGGTCCTGCCGACGGACGTGGGCGGCACGACCGCCTATGCCGCGCTCGGCTACGGTGGTCAGCGTCTCATCGTGGTGCCTGAGCGCGACCTCGTGGCGGTCGTCACCGGCTGGAACATCTACGACCATCCGGAGTTCGCCCCCTACGCCGCAGTCGACCGGATTCTCGCCACCGTGCGTCCCTGATGACACGACCGCCGGGCTCGATGAGCTCTCCCCTGCCGCCGCCGCTGGCCCTGGTCGCGGCCCCGCCGTGGCCGAGCGCGCCGGCCGCGCCGTCGTGGATGCGCTGGTCGGCCGCGGCGCTCATCGCCTATCCGCTGTTCCTGCTGACGCTCCCGGGCTTCGCGATCGACGACCCCGCGCTCGACTCGCTCGGCAGCATCGTGCGCCTGTGCATCGAGGCCAGCGCGTTCCTGTGGGCCGCCGCCCGCGTCGACCTGCCGCGCCGTCTCGTGCTCGCCCTGCGCATCTCGGGCTGGACGTCGTTGGCCGCCGCGCTGAACTACGCCGTCCTGGTGCCGGCGCAGCTCGGCGGACCGGAACTGATCTCGCCGTCGGCTGACGCGGCCTTGACCCTGGCCGGCTACCTGGGGGTGCTGGCGGCGTTGCTCGTCTACCCACGGGCCGCGGCCCGGCCTGGGGAGCGCGCGGCACTCATCATCGACGCCGTGGTGACCACCGGCGGGTTCGGCCTCCTCGGCTGGACGCTCGTCACGCAGACGAGCGCCAGCATCGCCAACGACGCCACCACCGAGTTCAGCATCCGTGCCTTCGGCCTGGCGCAGCTGGCGGTGATCGGCGGTCTGAACGTCGTCGTCGTGCGGGGGCTGGCGGTGCCGTCACCCCGGGCGTTCTGGTGGTTCATCACCGGGCAGGCCCTCTACCTGCCGGTCATCTTCCTGGCGCAGCTGTACCGCGCGGGCGTGACGCCGTCGTGGCCACTCGATGCCGTCTACTACCTGGCGGTCCTGCCGACACTGGTCGCCAGCCATGCCTTCCGGACCGACCCGATGGTCCATGCCGGCCGCAGTGGCGGGCCCTCGTGGCTGCGCGATCTCAATCCCATCCCGCTGTCGATGCCGCTCTTCGTCGGCGGCGCGCTGCTCGTCACCCTGAGCGTCGGCCCGGCCGACCGGGCGCTGCCGCTGGCGCTGACGCTGATGGCCATCTCGCTGCTGCTCGCGGCCCGCCTGCTGCTGTCGGCCCGCCACACCGCGCAGCGCGCCCGGGCCGAGGCGGCGCGTGAGCAGCGCCGGCAGTCCGACCGTCTCAAGGCGGTGGGACGGCTCGCCGGCGGCATCGCGCACGAGTTCAACAACCTGATGGCCCGCGTCATCGGCAACACCGAGCTCGGTGAGGCGTCACTGCCGCCGCACGTGCCGGCGCGGGAGCATTTCGTCCGGGCGCGCACCGCCGCACTGCGCGCGGCCGAGCTCACGAGTCAGCTGCTCGCCTTCAGCGGCCAGCAGAAGACGCAGCTCGAACGCCTCGACATGGACGCGGCCGTCACCGCCTGCTACGGCCGCGCCGCGCGCGACTGGTCACCCGGCATCGCGGCGGACCTCCAACGCGGCGAGGGTCCGTACACCGTCTTCGCCGACACCGCGCAGTTCGGCGTGGCACTCCTCGAAGTGCTCGACAACGCCATCGAGGCGATGCCGACCGGCGGCCGCCTGAGCGTGCGGGTGGGGCGCGAGCAGGTGCGTGACGGCCTGCGTCTGGCACAGCTCGCCGTGCCTCCCGGCACCTACGTCGTCGTCGCCGTCAGTGACACGGGCGTCGGCATGACCGCCGACGCCGTGGCCGTCGCCTGCGACCCCTTCTACTCGACCAAGCCCTCGCACCTGGGGGCCGGGCTCGGCCTGGCGTCGGTGCACGGCTTCATCGCCTCGCATTCCGGCGGCCTGGCGATCGAGAGCAGCCCGGGGCTCGGCACGACCGTCCGACTCTACCTGCCGGTCGCGTAGGCGCCGGCATGCCGGTACCGCCGCGCTGGTAGAATCGCGCCCATGCCTTCGTCCGGTATCTCGCTCACCGGCATCCTGGTCCGCGTCGGGCTGGCGCTCCTGCTGGTCATCGCCACCTTCAATCCGACCGGCTACTCCCTGTTCCACTGGATCACCGCCCCACCGGTGGCGGTCACCCCCGGCAAGGCGCTGGCGGTGCTGGCGCTCGCGATCGGCTGGATCGCCTGTCTGCGCACGGCGTTCATCTCGCTCGGCCTGGTCGGCCTGCTGCTCGGCGCGTCGCTGTTCTCGGTGCTGGTGTGGTTCCTGGTCGACCGCCACGTCGTGAGCCTGACCGGCTCGGGCATCGTGTGGGTCGCGCTCGTCGTCGTGGGCGTGCTGCTCGGGCTCGGGCTGTCGTGGTCGCTCATCCGCGCCAAGGCCACCGGCCAGGTCGAGGTCAACTGAGCCGCCGCCGGCGCGGCTGCCGCTACGACGCGGCGCGCGCGCTCAGCCGCTGCTTCATGGTCGGCGGCGAGAGCCCCATCAGGGCCGCCGCATACGCAATCGGCGTCGGCGCATAGGCCAGCACGACCTCGAGCAGCAGGGCATCGGCGCGATCGGCCAGCGCGTCGCTCGGCAGGTCGGGCGCCGCGACGACGGCCGTCAACGCCGCCTTGACGGCAATCCAGGTCGCCGGCCGCGCCGTCAGCGAGCGGTCGGTCTCGGCGTGGCGCAGGCGGCGGGCAAAGGTCGTCTGCGGCAGACCGATGCGGGCGGCCGCCCGGGCGCCGACGCCTCCCATGCGATCGTGCGCCACCAGCACGACCTCGTGGGCCAGCCAGCGGCCGAGCGGCAGGCTGAGCCGCGGCGTCGCCGCGGCGGCCCGCTGCACTTCGCCTTCGAGCGCCGCGCGCAGCTGCTGCCACGCCGCCTCGTAGCCGGTGTCGCCATCGGCGGGCTCGGGGACGCCGGGCGTGAATCCACGCGGCCGTAGCGGCACCACGGCGGCGCGAGCGCCGAGCGGCTCGGGCAGCTGCAGATCCTCGACGTCCAGCCGATCGGCGTCCGACAGCACGACCGCCTGCAGGATGGTGTTCTGGAGCTCGCGGATGTTGCCCGGCCACGGGTAGGCGGTCAGGCGCCGCTCGGCTTCGGCCGTGAATCCCTGCAGCGGCTTGCGCTGCTCGGCGGCCGCCGCGCGCGCGAAGTGATCGGCCAGCAGCCGCACGTCCTCGGGCCGCTCCCGCAGCGGCGGAATGTGCAGGCGGACGACGTTGAGCCGGTAGAACAGGTCCTCGCGGAAGCGCCCCGCGCGCACTTCGTCCTCGAGCCGGCGGTTGGTGGCCGCGATGATCCGCACCTCGACCTTGCGCGAGCGCGTGCCGCCGACCATCGAGATGGTCTTCTCCTGCACGAAGCGCAGCAGGCGCGACTGCACGTCGAGCGGCAGCTCGCCGATCTCGTCGAGGAACACGGTGCCGCCGTCGGCCATCGCCAGGCGGCCGCTCGACCGCTGCTGCGCGCCGGTGAAGGCGCCGCGCTCGTGGCCGAAGAGCTCGGAGTCGATGAGCGTCGCGGGAATCGCGCCGCAGTCCACGATCACGAACGGCTTGCTGCGGCGGCCGCTCAACTGATGCAGCGTCTGCGCCATCATCTCCTTGCCGGTGCCGCTCTCGCCCGTGACGAGGACGGTCGTATCGGTGGAGGCGACGCGCCGTGCGCGCGTCAGCACGGCGGCCATCGCCGCCGACTGGAACACGATCGGGCTCTGTTGCGATCGCAGCCCCTGGACCTCGGCCTGCAGGCGCCGCCGCTCGTGCTCGGCGTGCACGCGATGACGCTCGGCCAGGTGCTCGCGGTCGAGCGCCACCGCCAGCTGTCCTGCGACTCCGCTCAGCACATGGATGTCGGTGCGGTCGAGATCGAGGACTTCCGGACTGCCGACCAGGCAGATGGCGCCCAGCGTGCGCCCGTCGGTGACGAGCGGCACCGCGACGGCCACGTGCGGACGGCGCTCGCCGTCGGGCGTGGCCAGGTGCGTCGAGCGCTGGCGCACGGCGCCGGCGTCGACGGCCGCGCTGACGACCGCCCGTTCGTCCTCGGACAGATCGGGGGGCTGCAGCACGCGCGGCTCGTCGTCGTCGGTGCGCTGCTGGCCGAGCAGCAGCCGCTCGCCGGCGTCACTGGTGACGAAGAACGAGACGCGGGTCGGGTGCAGCACCGCGAACAGGCGGTCGACCACCTTGGTGGCCAGGTCGGTCGACCCGGCCGCGCTCGACAGCGCCTGCAGCACGTCCCACAGCAGGCCCATGTTGCGGTAGTCCTTGTCGGTGCGGCCCGTGAAGATGCCGAGCAGGCGGTCGGTGGACGGACTGGCATCACCGGCGGCATCGACCCACAGCACCGCCTCCTCGCCGTTCTTCTGGCGCGCCGCGCCGAGCGCGTCGTTGGCGCGCTTCAGCAGATCCAGCGGTTCGAGACCATCGGCGTCGGCCGGCTCGCAGGCCACGATGCCGACGGCGCAGCGCAGCTGCACGGTGTCCTGGAGGAACGCCCGGCCCGTCATGTAGTGGCGCACGCGCTCGGCCACCAGACGCGCGGCATCGGCGCCGACGTTGCCGAGCGGCAACGCGAAGATGGCGCCGCCGTACCGCATCAGCACATCGGAACGTCGCAGCAGCGTCTGCATCGACTGCACGACCTCGCGGATGAGCCCATCCCCGGCGCGACGTCCGAACTGCTCGTTCACCGCGTCCAGGCCCAGCGGGTTCACGAGCAGCAGCGCGCACGGCAGACGGCGCCGGCGCGCGCGGTCGAGGTCGGCGCGCAGCACGCCCATCAGCTCGTGGCGCCCCGGCAGTCCGGTCAGCGGGTCGGTGAGCACCGAGTAGACGCTGACGATCGTCGAGGCCAGCGCGTGCGCGACCGCGACCATCGATCCCGGGCCGCCGCTGGCCCCGTGCAGCGGCATCCGCAGGGCCACCCAGCCGGCCGTGGGCGACAGCCGGCGCTGGTCGGCGGTGCGGCGGCGCGTATGGCCGACGGCCGGCACGCTGACGCCGGTGCCGGCCCACAGGCTCGTCAGTAGTGGCGCCGCGATGAGCACGCCATGTCCGCCACGGCTGGTGATGAGACCGTCCGGGCTGACCGGCACGCCGTTCCACGCGCCGGTCTCGATGACTTCGGCGGCAAACGCCTCGGCGGCGGCGGGGGTGGCCAGTTCGGCCAGTGGTGCCGCGTCACCGGCATGCACCAGCACGACCGGCGCCGCGGGGTTCCACGGCGTCGGCAAGTAGACGGACGCCGAGGTCGCGCCCGCCTGCTGCGCCAGATGCGCCAGCTGTCCTGCCAGTCGTTCCGAACCCACCATGCCCTACGTCCGTGTATCGGCTCGGGCTAGCCACAATTGAGTGCGGCGCAGGCTTCTGCGCGAAACGGCCCACCACTGCGCCGCCGATAAAGTGGCTGGCACCAAGCCGCAATATCGGAGCGCCCCGCCATTGCTGAACGTCGCTCCGCGCGGCACCGCACCGGCCACCGGCAGGCGAGGAAAACGCTCGGAAACTCCGGGGCTTTTCGGCGACGCCACCCGGCTCTGCCGCAATTTCACAGGTGGCAGCAACTTTGCGTTAGGGCCTGTGTTCCATGTCGACGCCCGCTACCGCCACTGCTGCCAGCCCGCCTCCGGATACGCGGGTGCTGTCACGATACGTCGCCGCCGTGACGGCGCTCGGAATCTTCGCAATCGCTCAGTCGTCGACCAATCTGACCGCGACGCCGCGGCCGGTGGAATGGCTGCTCTTCTCGGCCCTGGCGATTGCCTTCGGCCGGTTGTCGCTGCGGCTGCCGGGCGTCAACGTGCACGCGTCGATGTCCGACACCTTCCTGCTGACCTCGGCCGTCCTCTTCGGGCCCGGACCGGCGACCGTCGCGATGGCGGCGGACGGCTTCATCCTCTCCTGGCGGCGCGGCCACAGCGCCGACCGCATCCTCTTCAATGCGGCCAACCCGGCGCTGTCGGTGTGGCTGGGCGCTCAGGCCTACCTCGCGACCCTCGGCAGCTCGCCGCTCAGCACGCACGTCGTGTCGCTCGAGCGGGTGGTCGGGCCGCTGGCGGTGATGGCGACCGTGCACTTCCTGGTGCACTCGGGCCTGACCGCCACCGCCGCCGCCCTCGAACGCGGCGGCCGCCCGTTCGAGGTGTGGCGCAACCACTTCGCGATGCTCGGGGTGAGCCATGCCGCCTCCGCCTCCGCGGCGCTCATCCTGGCGCTGCTGGCCGGGCAGTTCGGGGTGCTGGCGCTGGCCGCCGCGGCACCGCTCGTGGTCGTGGTCTACATGGGCCTCCACTCGCGCTTCGGCCGGCTCGCCGATGCCGAACGCCACGTCAAGCAGGTCGACCGGCTCTACATGTCGACCATCCAGGCGCTCTCGAGCGCCATCGACGCCAAGGACGGCGTCACGAGCAGCCACATCCGGCGCGTGCAGACCTATTCGGTGGCCCTGGCGCGCGCCCTCGGCGTGGCGGCCACCGAAGAAGTCAAGGCCATCGAGGCCGCCGCGCTGCTGCACGACACCGGCAAGCTGGCGGTGCCCGAGCACATCCTGAACAAGCCGGGCAAGCTCACCGCCGCCGAGTTCGAGGCCATGAAGCTGCACGTCGACGTCGGCGCCGACATCCTGTCGTCGATCGAGTTCCCGTATCCGGTCGTGCCGATCGTCCGCGCCCATCACGAGAACTGGAACGGCACCGGCTATCCGCGCGGGCTCCAGGGCGAGGACATTCCGCTCGGCGCCCGGATTCTCTCGGTCGTCGATTGCTACGATGCGCTGACGTCCGACCGCCCCTACCGTCCGGCCATGACCCAGGAACAGGCGGTGGCGATCGTCGTCGAGCGGCGTGGCTCGATGTACGACCCGCGCGTCGTCGACACCTTCCTCGAGCTGCTGCCGACGCTCGGCAAGGTGATCGAAGCCGAGCCCACGCTGGGCCGCGCGATGCACAAGCTGGCCGCCGCACGCGATGCCGCCCCGGCCACCGCCCCCATCGCCACGACGCCGCTGCCCGGACCCGTGCGGCTGGCGCCCCAGACCGCGATGGAAAGCGTGTCGCGGCTGCTGTCGGGCCCGCCGCGCGTGGCCGACGTGGCCAGCCTGCTCGCGCTCGACCTCAAGGCGCTCTCACCGTCGGCCGAGTTCGTGTTCTACATCACGTCGCCGGGCGCCGAACGCCTGGTCGCCGAGTATGCGACCTGCGAACATCCCGCCGGCCGCGGCTACGACGCCATCCCGCTCGGCGAACGCGTCAGCGGCTGGGTGGCGGCCAACCTCCAGCAGATCATCAACTCCGACGCCCGGCTCGATCTGGGCACCTCGGCGACGATGACCTCACTGCGCTACTGCGTCGCGACGCCGCTCGTCGACGACGGGCACACGACCGGCGTGCTCGCCGCCTACTGCGACGACCCGCTGTCCGCGGAGGTGGCCCATCAGCTCGCCCTCATGGCCCCGTCGATGGCCAGCGGTCTCGCCCGCGCGATCAGCGGCGGACCGGCCCGTCAGCCCAAGCCGCACCTATCGCGTTCCGGCCTGCGCGTTGCTTCCAGCCGCTAGCGCCGGCTCACCGCGGCGCGCCGTGGCCACGACGGCGGTGATCGTGTCGGCCACGATGTCCACCAGCCGATCGAGATCGGCGTCGCTCGTCACGAGCGGCGGCGCGATGCAGATGCAGTCCATCACCGCCCGCGTGTAGAGGCCGCGATCGAGCATGCCGTCCATCAGCTTCTGGCTCACGGCGAGGGCCGGCGGGAACAGCTGCCTGGTGGCGGGGTCGGCCACCACCTCGACGGCGCCCATCAGGCCCAGCGCCCGCACGTGACCGACGCCGTCCAGCGACTCCAGCCCGCGCAGCCGTGACAGCAGGCGCTCCCCGCTCGTGCGCGCGCGCTCGACCAGCCCCTCCCGCTCCATGACGTCGAGATTGGCCAGGGCCACGGCGCAGCAGGTCGGATGTCCGGAGTAGGTGAAGGCGTGCATCCACCGCTGCCCGGGTCCGACGCCGTTGATGACCTCGCGAATGCGATCGGAGACGCCGATGCCGCCGAGCGGCACGTAGCCGCTCGTGATGCCCTTGGCGAACTGCATGATGTCGGGCTCGACGCCGTAGTGCTGCAGGCCGAACCAGGTGCCCGTCCGCCCGAACCCGGTGATGACGTCGTCGGCGATCAGCAGCACGTCGTAGCGGTCGCAGATCTCGCGGATGCGCGGGAAGTAGTCGGCCGGCGGGATGATCACGCCGCCGGCGCCCTGCACCGGTTCGGCGATGAAGGCCGCCACCGTGTCGGCGCCTTCCTTCAGGATCGCCTCCTCGAGCTTGTTGGCCGCCGCCACGCCGAGACTGACGCTCGTGTCGGTGTGCTGGAACCGGTACGGATCGGGCGCGTCGATGTGACTGAACCCCGGCGTGCGCGGCTCGAACATCGGCCAGAACGCCGGCAGGCCGGTGGCGCTCATCGCGGCCAGCGTCAGGCCGTGATACGCCCGATGCCGCGAGATGACCTTGATCTTGTCTGGCTTGCCGAGCGCCTTCCAGTAGAAGCGCGCGGTCTTGAACGAGCTTTCGGACGACTCGGCGCCGCCGCTCGTGAAGAAGAACGTGTTGATCGACGGATAGGCCAGGCCGCTCAGACGCTCGGCCAGCCGGATGGCCTGCTCGTTGGTGCCGCCGGCGTAGGCCGAGTGGAACGCGAGCGTGGACATCTGGGCCTGCGCGGCATCCGCCAGTTCGCGGCGACCGTGCCCGATGTTGACGTTCCACAGGCCCGACAGCCCGTCGATGTACTCGCGGCCGGTGGCGTCGGTGATGCGCGCGCCGTCCCCCTTCACCCACACGCGCATGCCGGCATAGGCCGACGGGTGGTGCAGGGGGTGCATGAGGTGAGCCTGGTCGGCGGCAATGGGCGTCGTGGACATGCGCTAGATGCTATGCGCTGCCCACGGCCGCCGGCAATGGCCGGCCGTGACCGCCGCTCGAGGGCGTGACGGCACCGTCCGGGACGCCTCTCCGGCCCCTGACGCGAAGGCCGCAAACTTCGGCGCCCACGCCGCGTCTCCTCGGGTATGGTTCGCCTGCAGCCGCTCCTCGAGGCGCCACTGCCCGTCCTCGTGCACGTGGCCACGGTCCTGCCCGCGTTCGTCCTCGGCACCTGGCTGCTCGCCTCCAGCACGAAGGGCTCCGACCGCCATCGCCGGGTCGGCAGGATCTACCTCGTGCTCATGGGCATCACGGCTACCGCCGCCGTGTTCATCCGCTCGTTCAGCGCCGTGAGCGTCGACGTTGGCCCGCTCAGGCTGGGCCTCCTGCACCTGTTCGTGCCGCTGACGTTCTTCGGCATCTACGGGGCTCTGGCCACGATCCGGCATGGCGACATCGGCGGACACCGCCGCGCCATGCGCGGGGTCTACCTCGGCGCCCTCATCGTCGCCGGGGTGCTGTCGTTCGCACCCGGCCGCATCATGTACCGGATGTTCTTCGGCTGACGCCGTCAGTCCGCCGCCGGCAGGCCGAGCACGAACCGGCAGCCGCCGTCCTCGAGGGGGAAGATGTCGAGCGTGCCGCCATGGGCCTGGGCGATCTTGCGGGCGGCCGCCAGCAGGGTCACGCCGGTCGGACCGGCGGGGTGCTCGAGCCACTCCACGTCGAACGCGCGGGCGTAGGCCACCGCCGGCAGCCGGACGGCCCGCTGGTGCACCTCGAGGGTGCGCATGGCCGTCTCGGTGCGTTCCCCGAGCGCGACGCTGACCTTGCGGGCGTCGCCGCGCTCTTCGATCAGGGCACGGGTGGCCGCCACCATCGCACCGAGGGCGGTCGCCAGCAACCGCTCGTCACCGAAGACGCGGCACGTGCCGGTCGGCAATCCGAGGGCGGCGGCGCCGCCGCTCAGGCGGTTCTCGGGGCCGAAGGCGTCGAACACGCCCGCCAGCACCTGCAGCAGGTCGACGTCGTCGAGCGCCGGCAGCGGATCGATCTGCAGCACGGCCGCGGCTTCGGCCAGCCAGCGTCCACGCGTGGCCTCCGCCCGGGCCAGCTCGATGGCGACCCGGTCGCGCAGCGGCCGGCCGCGCAACGGCACGTCGCGCAGCGCCGCCTGCACGGCTTCGAAGGCGTCAGCCAGGGCTGCTGCCGTCGCCGCCAGCGACGGCGCCGCGGCGGTCTGGGCGCTCGCGCCGACCAGCGGCACGGCCGGCGCCGGTGGCGTCTCGAGCGGCGGCAGCGGCGCGGCCGCGGCGGATGGCGGTCCGAAATCCGACAACGCCCGGTCGACGAGGGCCTCGACGTAGTGCGGCTCCGCTCGCATCCGGTACGAGGGCGGCAGGCCTTCGCGGCCGCCGGTCGGACGGGCGCGCGTGACGTCGGGCTCGGCGTCGAAGTCGTGGTCGTCGTCGCCAGCGCAGTCGTCGGGATCGACGAGACCGCTGTTGGCCTCGTCGTCGACGGCGCCCGACACGGTCAGGGGCGGTCCGGAGTCGCGAGCCACACGAACGAACGGGGAGACGTACGTTGAGGATTCAGACACGGGGGGCCTCGTCGCAGAATTCGGCGCCAAGTCTACATCAGAGATGAGCTGGCGCGCGGACGTCCGAGGCTGAATTCAACGCGCGCGCCGAGGAGCGCCGCGAAGTCTGCATCAGCCACGACTTTCGCCGGGCCAGCGGCAGACATCGCCGGGCTCCCCGCCGCGCGCACCTGAGGCGGCTACTTCGCGCGTGCCAGATCCATCACCACGTCGTACTGGAAGCGCACGAAGCGGTGCAGTTCGTCGACCAGGATGCGCTCCTGGTCGCTGTGTGCGCCGAAGCCCTTCTGGCCATCCTCGCTGTCGAGCGCCGGCCCGATGCCGTAGCACTGCGGACCCTTGGCGCGGATGTTCGACATGTCGGTGGCGCCGGTGCCCATCGTGGGCAGGCTGACGGTGTCGTAGTGCTTCGTCACCTGCGCCTCGATCACGGCGAACGCCTCGGTGTTGAGGCGCGATCCGCCGGCCGGGCGATAGCGGTCGCGCGCCCAGCGCACTTCCACGCGCGGATCGCCGACCACCTTGCGGACCATGTCGAGGAACTTCTCCTGATCCTCGTCGGGGTGCAGGCGCACGTCGATGGTCGCCTTGGCTTCCGAGGGGATCACGTTGTAGCGGAAGCCGGTCGTCATGATGGTGGGGACCAGCGAGGTGTGGGTCATCGACCAGTGGTGCGGTTCGTTGGCGAGCATCCAGTCCTCGGCCGGGCCGTGCACTTTCGGATCCGGGTTGAGCAACGCGCGGTACTGGTCCGCGACCGCGGGTTCGGCCATGGTCGTGAGGCGCTTGAAGTAGGCGGCCGTCGTCTCGTTGAGACGCAGGGGCGGCTTCCAGGCGCCGACCTTCCCCACCGCCGCCGCCACACCGAGCACGGCGCTGTTCTGGTTGGGCACCGAGCCGTGGCCGGCCGGCCCGGTCACGATGAGCTCGACCGGACGAGGCTCCTTCTCGGTCGTGCCGATGTTCGCCTGCACCACCTTGCCGCCGCGCCGCACGACGCCGCCGCCCTCGGCCAGGCAGAACTCGGCATCGATGGCGTCGAAATGGTTGTCGGCCATGAACTGCGCGCCGACGTCGGGGGCGCCTTCCTCGCCGGCTTCGGCGAGCAGGATCACGTCGCGGTCGAGGGCCACGCCCGAGCGCTTCAAATGCAGGATGAGCATCAGGCCGGCCACCAGGTTGTCCTTGTCGTCCACGGTGCCGCGCCCGTAGACGTAGCCGCCGTCGACGGTGGCGCCGAAGGGGGGAAAGGTCCACTTCTTCGGATCCACGGTCACGACATCGGTGTGGCCCATGACGAGCACCGGCTTCCTGGTGCCGTTGCCCTTGATGCGCACGACCAGGTTCGGCCGCTGCGGGTCCTTGGCGAAGACCTGGTAGGGAATGCCCTCGGCATCGAGCACCTGCTTGAGGTACTCGACGGCGCGGATCTCGTTCCCGGGCGGGCTGCTGGTATCGCGCTGCAACAGCGCCTGGAAGTGCTTGAGGGTCTCGGCTTCGAAGGCCGGCGTGCCGGGTCCGCTCTGCGCGTGCGGCAGCGCCACGGCGCCGAGGACGGCGATGGTCAGGGCGAGGAGCTGAAGGCGTCGGGACATCCCGCCATGTTACACGTGAGCGCCGGGGCGCGAGGCCGGCCGCGACGCGCGCTCAGTGGGCCAGCCGGCCGGCCGCTGGACCGACGTCGGGCGGGCGGACGGCGGCGCCACGGGCTTCCCACCAGCGCTCGAAGCGCGGCGTCGCCCACAGCACCCAGGGGACCAGCGCCGCGCCGGCCAGCAGGTCGACCACCCAGTGATGCCGCAGGTAGACCGTCGCCACGAGCAGCGGCACCACGAACGCGAGCAGCAGCGGGAAGAAGCCGCGGGCGTGGCGCCAGGCGTAGGCCAGGCTCAGGCAGCTCACGCCGGCGTGCAGGCTGGGGAACGCCGCGCGCGCCGCGTGGTTCGGCATCATCTCGATGAGCGCCTGCTGGAAGTTCGTGATGGCGCCGCCGCGCAGCGAGACGGAGAACAACCCGAGCGATTCGAAGTACAGCCGTGGCGGCGCGGCCGGGAACGCCACGTAGAGAACGTAACCCGAGTAGAAGCAGATGATCGTCCCGAGCAGCACCTGCCGCGCCTCGGCATGGCGGCGGCGCAGCCACAGCAGAATGACCACCGACGGGGCGACGAGAAAGAAGTTGGCGTAGAAGAGGTTGAAGAACTCGGTGCGGCCCGGCGTGATGTAGCGCTCGGCCCACACGACGGGCTGGCCACCGAACAGCCACTGCTCCGCGGCCGCGAGGTGGTGATGGATGTCGTGCGGGTTCACGAACCGCACGGTGTCGTGCAGGTTGGTATAGACGGCGATGCACATGACGAACGGCAGCGCCATGCGGAAGAACTCGGCGAGGCCGCGGCTGCGGGAATGGGACGGCGTGCGGTGCAGGTAGCGGTGAATCCACAGCACCACGGCCGCCAGCACGACGACCGCGGCGAGCCGGGTCAGCCCGCCTTCGATGCGCCGTGAACTGGTGCCGGCCGCGGCCAGCTGCAGATTGGCGTAGACGGTGACGACCGCCGATACGACGAAGCCGAGGACGAGCAGGCCTTCCTCGGGTCGCAGCCGCCACAGCCGATGCATCACGTCCAGCGTACTACGGGCCTAGTTGTAACGGGGTCTGTCACGGTCACGATCTCGTGACCGTGACAGACCCCGTTACATCCGGTGACCGTGACAGACCCCGTTACACTTCAGCGCCAGCTGGCCGTCCGCGGCGCGCTGCCCGGCCGGCGCGGTCCCTTGCGGTGGGAGTTCGCCCCCGGGCGGGCACCGCCGCGCGGCGGCCCGCCGCGATGGCCGGACGGCCCCTTGGGCGCGTGACGCACCTCGCCCGGCCGTGGCGCGGCGTGCACCTGCGGTGCGCGCGGTCCCGGCGAGCTCGGCGTGAAGTCCGGGATCTGCGCCCGCTCGATCGGCGACGGCAGCAGCTTCTGGATGTCGTGCAGGAGCGCCCGCTCGGCGACGGTCGCGAGCGAGATGGCCTCGCCGGTCTGGCCGGCCCGGCCGGTGCGGCCGACGCGGTGGATGTAGTCCTGCGCCACGAGCGGCAGGTC
The DNA here is from genome assembly GCA_963807405.1 of uncultured Acidobacteriota bacterium. Lineage (GTDB taxonomy): Bacteria > Acidobacteriota > Vicinamibacteria > Vicinamibacterales > UBA2999 > CADEFD01. The sequence goes on from CAWEBU010000006.1 coordinate 1,658,111, forward strand.
GAAGTTCACGACCAGCGGCAGCTTCTCGATGTCGAGGCCGCGCGCCGCGACGTCGGTCGCCACCAGCACCGAGACGAGGCCGGCCTTGAAGTCGGCCAGCGCGCGCTTGCGGGCGCCCTGATTCTTGTCCCCGTGGATGACGGCGGTGCGCAGACCGGCGCCGGCCAGGAAGCGGCCGACCCGATCGGAGCCGTGCTTGGTGCGGCAGAAGACCAGCGTCTGACGGGTCGGGCCGGTCGTCAGCACGTGGGCGAGGAGGTCGCGCTTGTGCTCCTGCGGCACGGCGAAGACGCGGTGCACGACGGTCGAGGCGACGACGTGCTCGGGCGCGACGTCGATGCGCACCGGGTCCTTCGTGAACGCCCTGGCCGCGGCGATGATCTCCTTCGAGAACGTCGCCGAGAGCAGCAGCGTCTGGCGCGTGGCCGGCACCAGGCCCATGACGCGCTTGAGCGGCGGCAGGAAGCCCATGTCGAGCATGCGGTCGGCCTCGTCGAGCGTGACGATCTCGATCGTGCGCAGGTCGATGGTCTTGCGGTCGAGATGGTCGATGAGCCGGCCGGGCGTGGCCACCACGATGTCGACCCCGCGGCGCAGGGTGCGGACCTGCGGCATGATCGGCTCACCGCCGACCATCGTCATCACGCGGAGCCGCGTGCCCTGCGCCAGCTCGAACAGCGCTTCCTTGACCTGCAGGGCGAGCTCACGCGTCGGCACGAGGACCAGACCCCGGGGCAACAGCCCCTGTCCGTGGCCCACCGATGCCAGGCGCTCGATCATCGGCAACCCGAAGGCAGCCGTCTTGCCAGTGCCGGTCTGCGCGCGGGCGAGGACATCGCGCCCTTCGAGCGCGGGCGGGATGGTCTGGGCCTGGACCTCGGTGGGGGTGTCGTAACCCAGCCGGGCGAGGGGACTGATGGTGCGGGGCGAGAGCCCCAGAGCGGCAAACGGCATGCGAGAACACTCCTGAACGTGCCTGGAGCGTCGTGCGCCGCCCGAGGTCGAAAATGGAAACGAGACTGGAAGGAACCCTACGCGACCGGCTTGGCGTTCGGCGGCGCGGGTTCACGGACGACCAGGCCCGTCGCCACTTCGGCGCGCGCGGTGGTCGTGTGGCGGTGCCCGGCGGGCACCCGGGGCGTCGACCCCTTGACGAGCTGCAGAGCCCGGAGCGAGCTGACCACGACGAACTCGAAGGCTGCCATGTGGTCGGGACGATCAATCACTGCGCACACTCCAAACAATGCAAGGAAGCCGGCGCCAGCGGGCACGACGTCTCCGGGCCAGATTCGAACGGCTCGTTGCTTTGGGGTGTAAGCGCGACCCCGGCTGCGGGGCGCTCAAAGAAGCGAGGCCTTTAGTATAGCGTAGACTGTTGGTTCGGCGCTGGCTCCATGCGCCAGCGCAAGCGAGGGAGACAGACGTGGTGCAGTGGGCACGGATCTCGGGGGCGGCGGTGGCCATGGTGGCGGCGGCGGGAATCGCGGTGCTGGCCGCCGACCGCATCTTCACCAACCCCAAGCCGCAGGCCCACTTACGGGCGCTGTTTCCGAAGGCGGCCGGCTTTTCCGCCCTCCAGGGCACGCCGCTGCACTTCAAGGTCTACGGCGCCGACCCCAAGACCACGCCGGACGCCCCCGTCGTCGGGTATGTCTTCTGGTCGACCGACCTGGTGCCCAACGAATTCGGCTACCACGGCCCGATTCACGTGCTGGTCGGCATGGACCTGACCGGCATCCTGACCGGCGCCATCGTCGACTACGACTCCGAACCCTATGGGTATTTCTCCGTGCAGCCGCCGGAGTTCAGCACCCAGTTCGTGGGCAAGAGCGTGCGCGACCCCTTCAAGGTGGGCGGCGACGTGCACGCGGTGTCACGCGCCACGATCACGGTCTCGAGTGCGACGCGCGCCATCCGTGACAGCGCCCGCATCATGGCCAGGACGTTTCTCAAGCCGGGTGACGTCAAGCCGTGATCCAGCCGGACGACCCCTGGGGTTTCGAAGAAACGCCCGTCGAAACCTGGAGCGACCTGCTGACGGCACAGGGCCCGGACCTGCTGCTGCTCTCGGCGTTCCTCCTGCTCGCCTACGTCAGCTTCCATCGCAAGAGCGTCCGGCTGAAGTACCTGACCCTGGCAGTGGCCGTCGGCTACATGGGGTTCACGAAGAGCTACCTCGTCTCGATCACGAACCTCTTCAGCATCCTCGACGGCAGCTGGCCGATCTTCCGCCACAACCTCGCGTGGTACCTGTTCTTCGGCTTCACGGTCGTCTCGACGGTGCTGTGGGGCCGCTTCTATTGCGGACGGGTGTGCGCCTTCGGCGCGTTCACGCAGTTGATGGACGCGATCCTGCCGTCATCCTGGCGGGTCGACGTGCCGAAGGCGATCGAGCGACGGGCCGGCTGGATCAAGTTCGGCCTGCTCGGCGGCGTGCTCACCTACTACCTCGTCACGCACAACACGATGGTCTACCGCTACGTCGAGCCGTTCTGGATGTTCGGGCTCGCCGAATCGACGGCGCTGTGGATCGGCCTGAGCGGGCTGCTCGTCGCCACCGTCTTCGTCCGCAACCTCTACTGCCGCTTCCTGTGCCCGGTCGGCGCCTCGCTCGGCATCCTGTCGGCCCTCACCATCTTCAAGATCAAGCGCTGGTCGGAGTGCTCGACCTGCCGCATCTGCGAGAAGACGTGCGAGTGGGGCGCCATCGACGGCCCGCGCATCATCAAGAGCGAGTGCGTGCGGTGCGACGACTGCGAGCGGGTCTACGCCGACCAGGCCAAGTGCCCGCACTGGCGCATCCTCGACTACAAGAAGCGCAAGGGCGGGATGATCCCGCTCACGCCCGTCCGCGGCTAGCCTCCCGCGCTCGGCGCGCGTCCCGTCCGCGGACCTCGCTAGGGCGTCGGCGGCTTCGTGATGACCAGCCTGTCGCGCAGCCCGCTCGACACGCGCACCTGATTGTCGGCGGTGACGATGACCGCTTCGACATCGGGCAGGCGCTCGACGAGCGCCATGCCACGCTCCGGTCCCAGGATGAACACGCCGGTCGACAGGCCGTCGGCCCACGTCGCGGTCCGCGTCACCACCGTCACGCTGCGGGTGCCGCGGGCCGGCTGCCCCGTGGCCGGTTCCAGCAGGTGGTGATAGCGGACGCCGTCGTGCTCGAAGAAACGCTCGTAGTCGCCCGAGGTGCTGAGGGTGGCATCGGTGAGTTCCAGGAGCGCGAACGGCTCGCCGGCCGGCCCGCGCGGGTCCTGGATGCCGAGCCGCCACGGGGTGGCGCCGGCGGTGCCGGCCACGTAGAGATCGCCGCCGGCCTGCACCATGAAGTGGCGGAGGCCGGCCCGGCGCAGGAGGGTGACGGCCTTGTCCACGGCGTAGCCCTTGCCGATGCCGCCAGGGTGGATGCGTACGTCGGGCCGGGTGATCGCGGCCGTGCCGCGGGCCGCGTCGACGACGACGGCGCGGTAGTCGACCCGCGACAGCCGGGCGGCGATCTCGGCGGCGGACGGGACACGGTTGTCCTGGTCGTGATCGAACTTCCAGATCTCGGCCAGCGCGCCGAACGTGATGTCGAACGCGCCCCCGGTCCAGGCGCTGACCTGGGCGGCGGCCTCGAGCACGGCGCGGGTGTCGGCGGCGACCGCCACCGCGCCACGACCCGCCGCCTCGTTGACCCGGGTGATGTCGCTGCCCGCGCGCCAGACGCTGAGCAGCGCCTCGAGGCGCTCGAACTCCGCGTAGACGGCGGCGAACGCCGCCCGCGCCCGCGGCGCGTCGGCGGTGTGCGCCGTCAGGTGCAGCTCGGACCCCATCGCCAGGCGGCGCTCCTCGATCATGACCGCGGCCGGCGGTGCCGGCGTACACGCCGCCGTCACGGCCAGCACCGCCGCCAGCGCGGCTGCTCTCTCCCCCGCTCTCACGCGCACAGCGCCTCCTGCCCTTATGCTAGCGGCGTATGCCACGAGGACATCGCCGCACCGCCACTGCTCTGCTCCTGTTGCTCCTGACCGCGACCGCCGAGGCCGGCGTCGCACGCCTCGAGATCACACGGCGCGAGCCGGTGCTGGACGGGCGGCCCTTCGGCGCTGCCGGCGCCTACGAAAAGCTGATCGGCCGCGTGCACTTCACGCTCGACCCGCGCGAGCCGCGCAACCAGGCGATCGTCGACCTGGCACTGGCGCCGAGGAACGCCGCCGGCCTGGTCGAAGTGGCGGCCGACTTCTACCTGTTGAAGCCGCGCGATCCGGCCCGCGGCAACGGGCGGCTGTTCTACGAGGCGGGCAACCGCGGCACCAAGCGCATCCTCCCGGTGTTCCAGCAGGCCACCGGCGCCGACGACCCGACCACCGCCGCCGAGTTCGGCAACGGCGCGCTCATGGAGCAGGGGTTCACGCTGCTCTGGATGGGGTGGCAGTGGGACGTGCCGGCCGGGCGCATGCGGATGGCGATCCCGATCGCCAGCGAGAGCGGCAAGGCGATCACGGGCCTGGTACGCGGCAACTTCATCCCCGGCGCCAACGCGACGACGGCCTCGGTCGCCGATCGCGGCCACGACGCCTACCCCGTCGTCGAACCGGCCAGCGCCGGCCACGTGCTCTACGTCCGCACCCTGCCGACCGACGCGCCGACCGTCGTGCCGCGCGCCCGCTGGCGGTTCACCGACGGCAAGACCATCACGCTCGACGGCGGCTTCGAGGCGGGGCGCATCTACGACGTCGTCTACCAGGCGCGCGACCCGCGCGTCATCGGGGTCGGCCTGGCCGGCACCCGCGACCTGGTGAGCTTCTTCAAGCACGCCACGGCGGCCGAGGGCAATCCGTCGCCCGGACTCCGTCACGCCATCGGCTGGGGCGTCTCGCAGACCGGGCGCTTCCTGCGCCATTTCGTCTACGAGGGCTTCAACGCGGACGAGCAGGGCCGCATCGTCTTCGACGGCGTCTTCGACCAGGTGGGCGGCGCCGGCCGCGGCAGCTTCAACCATCGCTTCGGCCAGCAGTCGCGCGACCAGCTGCAGCACTTCAACATCCAGTATCCGGTCGACATGTTCCCGTTCACCGACGACGACCAGCGCGATCCGCAGACCGGCGTCAGCGACGGTCTGCTGGCGCGCGCGCGCCGCACCAACACCGTGCCGCGGATGGTGCACCTGCTGACCAACTCCGAGTACTTCAACCGCGCCGGCTCGCTCGTCCACACCGACGTCACCGGCACGCGCGACGTGCCGCCGCCGGCGACCAGCCGCATCTACATGGTGGCGTCGGCGCCGCACATCGTCGGGCCGTTCCCGCCGGCCCCGTTCGCCGACCGGGACTTCGTCGGCCAGGCCGACATGAACCCGCTCGTCTACACGCCGGTTCTCCGGGCCGTGTTCCGCGCGCTCGATCGCTGGATCGTGGACGGCGTGGAGCCGCCGCCCAGCCGCTATCCGACCATCGCCGACGGCACGCTGGTGGCGCCTGACGCCGCCGGCTGGCCGACGATTCCCGGCGTCCGCATGCCGCCGGCGCCGATGACCACCTATCGGCTCGATTTCGGGCCGCAGTGGGCCGAGGGCCGCGTGACGGTCGAACCGCCGCGCCTCGGCGCCGCCTTCGTCAGCCTGGTGCCGGCCGTGGACGAGGCGGGCAACGATCGCGGCGGGATCCGGCTGCCGCAGATTGCGGTGCCCCTGGCTACGCACACGGGCTGGAATTACCGCCAGGCGTCGATCGGCGCGCCGGATCGTCTGGCCAGCGAGATCGGCGCCTACCGTCCCCTGCCCCGCACGGCCGCCGACCGGGCGCGCGGCGGCGACAGCCGCCAGTCAATCGCCGAGCGCTATGCCAGCCGTGACGTCTATCTCGGACGCATCGCCCAGGCGGCCGTTGCGCTCGTGAACGAGCGCTACCTGCTGGCCGAGGACGTCGCCCTCCTCATCGGCCAGGCCGCCGCCCACTACGACTGGGCGTCGGGCACCGGAAAATAGGGCGGGGTTCGGGAACCCGGAACCCGGTGCCGGGTTCCGCGCCCCGAGACCCGAGCCTCGGCCTAGAGCATGAACCCGACGTCAGAGCTCGAGAACTGGGCCAGGTTCGGGAACGCCACGGCCAGCTCGCCGGGCGTCGCGCCGAACCACCGGCCGAGCGTGGCCCCGAACTGCGACGTCGAGATCTTCGGGATCCACACGCCGCGGCTGTTGGCGTCGTCGGGACCGGCCAGCGCGAACTCCGGCATCTGGCCGTAGATGCCGCCGCGCACCGCGCCGCCGACGATCATCTGATGGCCGCCCCACGCGTGGTCGGTGCCGGTGCCGTTCGGCTGCAGCGTGCGGCCGAACTCCGACTGCGTGAAGGCCGTGACCTGCGTCGACAGCCCCACTTCGACGGTCGCGCCGTAGAAGGCGTCGAGGGCGCCCGAGAGCTGGCTGAGCAGCGCCCAGTGGTTGTAGTCCTGCGAGGTGTGGGTGTCGAAGCCGCCCATCGAGCAGAAGAACACCTGGCGGCCCGGTCCGATCTGCGAGCGCAGCCGGATCAGCTTCACGACTTCCTTGAGCTGGTTGCCGAGACCGGTGTTGGGAAACACAGTGCCGAGCGTGCTGACCGAGCCGCTGGCGTTCAGCGTGTCGGCCAGCTGCAGTCCGTCGGCAAACGCGTCGTTGGCCGCCGTCCGCAGCGGATGCCCGCCGTCGAGCGCCAGCATCGCATTGACAGCGTTGCGGCGGGCGGTGGCGGCCGACGACGGATAGATGTTCATGCCCGAGAGATTCAGACTCGCGCCCGGCGGGATGACGTTGGGGGCGCCGCCGCCACTCTGCAGAAACGCCGCCGGCGAGGAGACCGAGACGGCGCCGAGCGTATCGGACACGCCGAAAGCGTCGAGCAGACGCCCGCCCCAGCCGCCGATGGTGGAGTTGGAGGTGGCGGTCTGCGCCTGCAGCGTCTGGTCCGAGTGGGAGAACAGGTTGCTCGGCGCGAGCAGGCCGGCCTGGTACTCGGCGCGCGTGAGCGGGCGTTCGAGCTGGCCGGTGTTGAGGACGAAGGCGACCTTGCCCTGGCCGAAGAGCGAGTTGATCTGCGGCAGGCCGTAGTGCAGGGCGTAGGGGTTGCCGGAGCCGTCCGCGATCGGCGCCAGCAGCTTGGCGCCCGAGAGCGAGAGCCCGGCTCGCAGCGTCTGGTACTGCGTGTAGCGGGCGCTGTCGACCGGCACGATGGTGTTGTTGCAGTCGTTGCCGCCGAACAGGTAGACGCAGACGAGCGCCTTGTAGTCGGTGATCGGCCCGGCCGACGCCTCCGAGACGAACCACGAGCGGGCCGGACCGAAGCCCATGCCGGTGAGCCCGAGCGTGGCCAGGCGCGTGCTGAGCTTGAGGAAGTGGCGGCGTGCGGGCTTGTGCGTATGCATGACGTGTGTGCTCTCGACGCTACGGAATGACGACGGTCTGGAACGCGGTCACCGGGCCGGCGCCGCACGCGTTCACTGCTTGCACGCTGAGGTTGTAGGTGCCGGCCGGCGCGCCCGACGCGAAGCCGAGCCCGGCAATCGGGAACGCCCCCACGAAGGACCCCGACACGGTCAGGCGGTAGCTGGCCGCCGGGGTGCCGCCCGACGGCGTGTCCCACGAGGCACTGACGACATTGCCGACGCTCGTGACCTGGAAGTTGCTGGGCACGCGCGGCAGCGAGCAGCTGGTCGCCGGCGCGGTGACGCTGACCGAGCTCGACTGGCTGCTCGCACCGGCAGCGTTCACCGCCCGCAGACGGAACGTGTAGGTGCCGCGCGGCACGGCCGGCACGGTGAACGTCTCGGTGAGCGGCAGCGGCATCGTGGTCGTGACGGCGCCCGTCACGTCGAGCATCAGGCTGGTCGGCGTGCCGCCGGTGAAGGTGTTGCGCCAGGCCAGCCACAGCTGCGAGCCCTTGACCGCACCTTGCACGTTGGTGGGGGCGTTCGGCCGGAGCGTGGAGTTGATGTGCAGCCGCACCTCGTTCGACGGCAGGCTGAGCGCGCCGCCGCGCGACGACTTCATCCGGACGTAGAAGGAGCCGCTCGGCGCCGTGATGGCGAACTGGGGGGCGGTGCTCCCGGTGGGCACGAGGGCCATCGTCGAGCCGGCCGTGGCGCCGCCCTCGAGCACGTAGGTGTCGGGGTCCGGACCGAGCTGCGGCGGGTTCCAGCGCAGCGTGACGACGTTGCCGCTCACCGAGGCCACGTAAAGGCCGGTCGGCGCCTGGACGGTGGTGGGAATGACACCGCCGGCGATCGTGCCGCCGGTGTAGACGGAGTACTCGCTCGAGATGGCCGCCAGATAGACGGCGCCGAGGGCGCGCTGGGTGACGTCGCTGGCGGACACGGCACTCGTCGCATCGATCAGGATCTGACGCAGCGCCGGCGACATGCGGCCCATCATCAGCGCGGTGTTGACCTTCTCGACGAGCGCCGCGGGGTCAGACGCCAGCACGCGGAACGGCGTCATGTCGACGCTGTAGGCCGAGCCGAACTGGCCGTTCAGGACACCGTAGATGAAGTTGGCGCGCTGCACGGCGAGCGCCGGCGGATAGAGCTGGAACTCGGGACCGAAGAGCGACGGCTGCGAGATGATCTTCGCCGTCGGCGAGTAGAAGCTGAAGACGGTCGACGGCGTGAGCACGCGCTGGCTGAGGTTCGAGAACACGTACTGGAAGCTGTTGGGATCGCCCAGTTGCGCGTTGAGGGCGCGGCCGAGGCCCATCACGTGGAGGATCGGGTCCTTGAGGCGGCCATGCAGCGTCGCGTCGGGGTTGAGCGCCTCGGGATCGAGCAGGATCGCCGCCAGCACCGCCGCCAGGTCGCCGCGCACGCCGGCGCCGTTGTTGATGAAGGCGTTCGACACGCGCGCGACGTAGGCCGGACTCGGATTGCTCGTCACGAGGGAGCGAATCAGGCGCGTCGAGACGAAGGGCGGCACGTTGGGGTGCTGGAAGATGTTGGCGAGCAGGCCGTCGAGATCCTGCGGAGCCGCCTGTCCCGCCGGCAACACGCTGCCGCCGAGCAGCGTCTTGGCGTCGGTGTCGTGACGGGTGGCGGTCGAGGTCGGGACGAGGGTGCCCACGAAGTATTCGGAATTCGAGTTGCCCGAGGTGGTGCCCGGCCTGGGCGGATAGGTCCAACCGGTCAACGCCCGCGCGAAAGAGGCAATGGTGGCCTGGGTGTAGGCCGGAATCGGGTTGCCGGCGCCGTCCAGCTTCTGACTGCCGTCGACGTTCAGCTCCCAGGTGCCGAGCGAGAACAGCTGCAGCAGTTCGCGGGCGTAGTTCTCGTTGGGCGAGGTGGTGGTGGTGGCCTTGCGGTTGTAGACGTTGTCGAGATACTTGCCCATCGTCGGGCTGAGCGACACCTCCCGCAGCAGCGTGTGGAAGTTGCCGAAGGCGTTGCGCGAGAGCAGCTGCATCCAGGGCGTGAGCTCCTCGCCGCTGCCGACCTTGTTGGCCGAGACCACGATCGTCTGGCTGAGCGCGAAGATGGCCCGCTGGCGGAGCTGGTCGGGCCCGTTGGCCATGTTCAGGTAGACCTGCGCGCGCACGGCGTTGCCGTCGAGGCCATCCGGGATCGGACTCTCGGACATCGCCAGCTGTTGCTGGAGCCAGGCGGCCGGCCCGATGCTCTGGACGGTGGCGACGTCGAGTGCGGTCGGTCCGAACGTGGCCTGCTCGAGGAAGTGCACCGCGGTCGTCGCGTCGGTGCCCTGCGCCAATGCGGGCGCGACGTACGAAATCTGGACAGCCGCCACCAGAACTGCAAGCGCTTTCCCTGTAGATCCCTGGAGCCACGGGCGGCACATCGCCCGTGGATTTGGCAGTATTTCCGGCGCAACCATGCGACCTACCTCGTAGTGATGCGGACCCGACGGGTCCGATACGGCGACTGCTGAGGCAGGATTCGTGCCACGGTCGAGCAGGCCCGCCTGACGGCCGGTGGACGGTCCGTCAGGCTGGCGGTGTCGGCCGGTAGTACTGCTGGTAGCGGCCGCGTCGAAACAGCCAACCGCCGAGCGGACCGAGCCAGTTCAGCACGTGGTACATGAACCCGAGGTCCATCAGCTCGATCAGGTTGCCGTCGAAGTCGCGCACGAAGAAGAAGGAGTGTCCGCGCGGCGACCGTTCGGGCCGGCTGACGATCTCGACACCATGCGTGACGAGATGGTCATGCCACTTCTGCAGGTTGGAGACGTTGAAGGAGAAGTGGGTCAGGCCGATGCGGTGCCACGGAATCGTCTCGGCCGGCAGCTTCGGCTCGAAGGCGAAGATCTCGAGCACGCCGCCGCCGGGCACACGGATCCACCCGATTTTGCACGACGGCAGCGGCGCGTCGACGCCGAAGAAGGTCTTGACGCGCTCCGGCGGCGTGTCGGCCACCCCCACGAGCGGGCAGCCGAAGATGTCCGAGTAGAACCGGACGGCGGCATTGAAATCGGAAACCGTGAGGCCGACGTGGCTGAAGGTACGGACGCGCATGGCCCGAGATGGTAGCAGGCCTGCCGGCGCCCTAGAGGTCGGTGTCGCGGATGTGGTCGGCCACGCGCAGCGCCTGCGCGATGATGGTCAGGCCGGGGTTGACGGCCGCCGACGACGGGAAGAAGGACGCGTCGGCGACGAACAGATTCTCGACATCGTGCGTCCGGCAGAACGGATCCAGTACCGAGGTGGCCGGATCGGTACCGAAGCAGCAGGTGCCGCACTGGTGCGTCGTGTTCTTGCTCTGGTGCGAGTGGCGCATCACCTTCCAGAAGCCGAGCCGCTTCAGCATGCGGGTGGCGGCGTCGACGAGCTGGCCGTGCGCGCCCAGGTTGTTCGGCGCATAGGCGAGGCGCACGCGGCCGTCCGCGGTGACCGTCACGCGGTTGTCCGGGTGCGGCAGATCCTCGGACATGGCCAGCCAGTCGACCCCGCGCGCGACCCAGGCGTCGTAGGCGGCCAGTGGAATGCCGGGGATGAGGGTGTCGCCCACGACCTTGGCCATGATGCCGTGGGTCCGGCCCTGCGACTGCAGGTGGCCGAGCGGAAACGGCGAGTCCGGGCCGTTGAAATAGAAGTCGTTGAGCGCCACCGTCTTCTGGAAGACCGTGTCGTTGCGCCGGAAGGGGTGGAAGCCCTGCATCATGGTCGCCAGGTGCGCCATGTAGCGCCGTCCGACGAGGTCCGAGGAGTTGGCGAGACCACGCGGGTGCCGGGTGGTGGCCGAGCGCAGCAGCAGCGCGGCGGAGTTGGCGGCGCCGCAGGACACGACGATCGTCCGCCCCTCGACCCGGACCACCGCCCCCTGGCGCTCGATCTCCACCGCCTCCACGCGGGTGCCGGCCGGCGTTCGTGAGCAGGCGGTGCGCCCGCGCGCCGGTCCACAGCGTGACGTTCGGGGCGGCCACGGCCGGTTCCACCGCACAGACCTCGGCGTCGCTCTTGGCGCCGAGGCGGCACGGGAACGAGTTGCAGGTGCCGCACAGCACGCAGCCCTTGGCCTCGCCGGGAGCGAGCACGCCGAGCGGCAAGGAAAACGGCGTCAGGCCCTGGGCGCGCAGCCCGGCGACGATCGCCTGCATCGCCGGCGCGTGCGGTACCGGCGCGTGCGGAAACGGTCCGCGCGGCGGCTCGGTCGGATCGACGCCAGCCTGTCCACGCACCCCGTAGAGGACTTCGGCCCGGTCGTAGTACGGGGCCAGCGTCTCGTAGTCGATCGGCCAGGCCGGCGACTCGCCATCGACATGGCGCAGCGCGCCGAAGTCCTCGCGGCGCAGCCGGATGAGCACGCTGCCCCAGAACTTCGTGTTGCCGCCGACGCAGTAGTGCGTGTACGGGCGGAAGTCGGCGCCGGCGCCGTCGACCCACCGCTCATCCGCCCGGTAGCGCAACTCCTGCCAGACAGCGACGGGACTCCAGTTCTCGGGCTCGCGCGGCACCGCCGCGCCGCGTTCGACCAGCAGGATGCGGGCCCCGCTGCCGGCCAGGGCCTGCGCCATGGTGCCGCCGCCGGCCCCGGACCCGATGATGACGACGTCGAAGCGTTCGGTGGTCGGCACGCGGCTCACCGGGGCGACGCGGCGCCGGCCCCGACGCTGGCGTAGATCTGGTCCATCAGCGCCTGGTCCTCGCGCGCCCGCTCGAGACTCATCTCGGGGGTCACGCCCTGGCGGATGGCGCGCACGAAGTCGCGATACATCGCCTGGTAGCCGCGGATGTCGCGAAAGCCGGGCAGGACCAGCTTCGGCACGGCGCCGCCGCGGGCGATGACGAAGACGCCGTTCGACTCGAAGGTGATGACCCCGCGCCGCCCGAACAGCTTCGACACGCGCAGGCCCTTGAAGAGCGACGGGATCTCGCGGGAGTAGTAGAGCGAGCCGACCGCGCGGTTGTCGTACTCGAACGCCACCATCATGCTCTTGGCACGGCGATCGGGTCCCTCGCGCGACACCTCGGGCCGGTAGCCGCGGGCCGTCACGATCCTGGGACCGAGGCAGCCGGCGATGTGCAGCCAGTGAATGCCCTCTTCGAAGAAGGCATCGCCGCCGGCCATCGACTCGTCGTTGCGCCAGTCGTCCGCGGTCTTCAGCCGGTGCGTGACGGTGGCGAAATGCGCGAACACCATCTCGCCGATGACCTCGTCGGCGAGCAGCCGGCGCAGCGACGTCACGAGCGGCTTGTAGTGATCGTTCTCGCCCACGAAGACGATGCGGCCGGCCGCGTCGCGGGCGGCGGCCACGTCGTCGTAGTCGGCCATGGTCGGAAAGGCCGGCTTCTCGACCAGGACGTGCTTGCCGGCCGCCAGTGCCTGCAGCGTCAGCGCCCGGTGGAACCGCGGCGGCACCGCCACGACCACCGCGTCCACCGACGGGTCGGCGATGGCGGCCTCGTAGCTGCCGAAGGCCGCCCGGCCGGCGAACTCGCGCCGGAACGCCTCGGCCCTGACGAGATCGCGGCTGGCATAGCTGGTCACGACGTCGCTCCCGAGTGCGCGCAGGTGGGCGCTGTGCACGCGGGTGATGAAGCCACAGCCGAGAAAGGCGAGATGAACGGAAGCCGAGGGCACCAGTCGCACGCCCGACACGGGCGGAGCAAGAAGTGTACACCGCCCTGCCGGCCACGTCGGCGGCGTCCGATAAACTGACTGGATATGCGCACGCCATTCCGTCGTCCGATCCTGTGTGCCCTGGTGCTCGTCTGCGCGGTTCTCGCGTCTCCCGCCGCCGTCTCTGCGCAGGGGCCGGGCCAGGCCGTGCCGCGCGGCGAATGGCGGCCGAGCGTCGTCATCCGCTGGAACGCGGCCCTGGTCGAGGCAGTCCGCCGCACCGGCTATCGCCCCATGTGGACCGCGCGGGCGCTTGCCGTGGTGAACACCGCCATCTACGACGCGTGGGCGGCCTACGACGCGGTGGCCACCGGCGTGCACTGGGACGGCGACCTGCGCCGTCCGCTGTCCGAGCGCGACGAGGCCCATGCCAGCGCGGCGGTGAGCCTGGCCGCCTACCGCGCGCTCGCCGATCTCTTCCCCACCCAGACGACGGCGCTCTTCGACCCGCTGCTCGCCGAGCTGGGATTGCCGGCGGCCCCCGCCACCGACATCGCCACGCCAGCCGGGCTGGGCACGCGTTGCGCCGCGCTCGTGCTGGCCGCCCGTCACGGCGACGGCGCCAACCAGCTCGGCACCGTGGGCACCGGTCCGTTCTCGGACTACACCGGCTACACCGCGGTCAACTCGCCCGATCAGCTCGTCGATCCCAATCGCTGGCAGCCGCTGCGCGCGGCGGATGGCACGGTGCAGACGTTCCTCGCGCCGCACTGGCGCCTCGTCCGCCCGTTCGCGTTGAGCTCGGCCTCGCAGTTCCGGCCCGGTCCCCCGCCGCACTACCCGGATCCCCGCTACGCGCGAGAGGCGGAGGCCGTCCGGCAGCTGAGTGCGGACCTCACCGATCGCGAGAAGGCGATCGCCGAGTACCTGGGCCGACGGCCCCAGCACCGAGACGCCGCCCGGCCACTGGAGCGTGCTGGCGCAGTGGGTGTCGGCGCGCGATCGCAACACGCTCAGCCAGGACGTCGTCCTGTTCTTCGCCCTCGGCAACGCCGCGCTCGACGCCAGCATCGCCGTGTGGGATGCCAAGGTGGCCTACGACTACGTGCGGCCGATGTCGGCGGTGCGCTTCCTGGCCGGCGGCACGACCATCGCCGCGTGGGCCGGGCCCGGCCTCGGTACCCGGCTCATCGCCGGGCACGCCTTCCGCTCCTACATCGACAACCCGCCCTTTGCGGAATACACGTCCGGACACAGCGCGTTCAGTGCGGCGGCGGCGACGGTGATCGCGGCCGCCACGCGCAATCCGCTCTTCGGCGCCTCGCATACCGTCAAGGCCGGCACGTCCACCGTGGAGCCCGGCGTGACGCCGGCCGTCGATATCACGCTGTCGTGGCCGACCCTGGCCGACGCGGCGGCGGAAGCCGGCCTGTCGCGACGCTTCGGCGGCATCCATTTCGAGAGCGGCGATCTCGCATCGCGCGTGATCGGCGACCAGGTCGGCCACCAGGTCTGGGAGCGCGTGCAGCAGTATCTCGGCGGCGGCCGGCGGCGTCGTCCCTGAACGTCCCTGAACGTCTCCGAAACGCCGCGCCAACCCGCGGCCGCAGGTCACCAGACGGCCCGGATGAGGGTAAGATCTGCGTTCCCGGAGGACCTGGCATGGCACAGAAAACCGCAGCCGATTTCGATCCCGAAGTGCTCATCCTGTTCGACGCCTACGTCCACGGCGCGCTCGACCGGCGCGGGTTCCTGGACAAGGCCGCGAAGTACGCCGTCGGCGGAGTGACGGCCGCGGTGCTGCTCGACGAGCTCAGTCCGAAGTTCGCCGAAGCGCAGCAGGTGGCCAAGGACGATGCGCGCCTCAAGGCCGAGTACGTGGAGTACCCGTCGCCTCAGGGGTCCGGCACCATGCGCGGCTACCTGGTACGCCCCGCGAAGGCGGCCGGGAAACTCCCGGGCGTGCTCGTCATCCACGAGAACCGCGGGCTCAACCCGCACATCGAGGACATCGCCCGCCGCGTGGCCCTCGACGGCTACCTGGCGTTCGCGCCCGACGCCCTCACGCCGCTCGGCGGCTACCCCGCCGCCGGCGAGGACGAGGCGCGCACCCTGTTCGGCAAGCTCGATCAGGCCAAGACGCGCGAGGACATGGTGGCAGCGGCTGGCTTCCTGCGAACCCATGCGGAGTCAACTGGCAGGATTGGCGTCGTGGGGTTCTGCTACGGGGGCAGCATCGCCAACTTCCTGGCCACCCGCGTGCCGGAGATCCTGGCGGCGGTGCCGTTCTACGGCGGGCCGCCGGACACCGCGGACGTGCCGAAGATCAAAGCGCAGATGCTGATTCAGTCCGCCGAAACCGACGAGCGCATCAACGCCGCGTGGCCGGCGTATGAGGCGGCCCTCAAGGCGGCGGGCGTGACGTACGCCAGACATCTGTATCCGGGCACCCAGCACGGCTTCAACAACGACACGACGCCTCGCTACGACAAGGCGGCGGCCGCCGCCGCGTGGAAGCGCACGATGGACCTGTTCGCGGCCACGCTGCGCGCGTAGCGTGATCGTGGTGGCAGTGTCGCGGCACGGCGGGCGGCTTCTGCTCGCCGGCATGGCGAGCGTGCTCGTCGGGACCGATAGCGGGTCCGCCGGCGCCCAGTTCGATCCGGCCCGCGTCACGCCGGAGCCGGTGGCCATCGCGGCGCGCTTCTCCGATCCGTCAACGGTCTATCCGACGCCGGCCTTCGCCCCCGGCCGGACCGATCTGACGTCTGACGGCGAGGTCCGCCCGTTCGTCGACGAGATGCGGCGGCGTGCTCCCGAGCGGGTCGCCGTCGACACCATCGGCCGCTCCCAGGACGGCCGCGCCATGGTGCTCGTGACGCTGAGCGCTCCCGGAGGACCATCGGCGGCGCGGCCGAGCGTGTTCATCCTGGCGCAGCAGCACGGCAACGAGCCCGCCGGCGGCGAGGCAGCGCTGGCGCTCATCGAGCGCCTGGCCGGCCCGGAGGCCGCACTGCTCGACCGGGTGAACGTCTACGTCATACCGCGGGCCAATCCCGACGGCGCCGAGCGGTTCGCGCGCGCGACCAGCAGCGGCATCGACGTCAACCGGGATCATCTGCTGCTGCAGACGCCGGAAGCCGGCGCCATTGCGGCGGTCACGCGCCGCGTGCGGCCTGATGTCGTCCTCGACCTGCACGAGTTCACGGCCGGCGACCGCTGGGTGAGGAAGTACGGCGTGATGCAGAAGTACGATGCGCTGCTTCAGGCCGCCACCGTCGGCAATCTCGATCCCATCATCGCGCGCGAGGCCGAGCAGGCCTTCCTCGCGCCGGTCCGCCGGGCGCTCGCGCGGGAGGACCTCCAGGTGTTCGGCTATCACACGACGTCGCCCGATCCCGCCGACAAGGTGGTCTCGGCGGGCGGTGTGCAGCCCGATACCGGACGCAACGTCAACGGGCTGCGACAGGCGGTGTCGCTGCTCATCGAGACGCGGGGCGTGGGCCTGGGCCGGGCCCACTACGCCCGCCGCGTCCACACCCACGTCGTCGCGGCACTCACCGTCATCAGGCAGGCCGCCGCCCGCGGACCGCAGCTGCTCGCCGCCACGCGAACGGCGGACGCCGCGGTGAGCGCCGCCGCCTGCACCGGCATGCTGACCGTGGCCGCCGAGCACACGCCCGCCCGCATGACCATGACCTTCCTCGATGCCACGACCGGCCGCGATCGGCAGCTGGTCGTGCCGTGGCGCTCGGCCGACACCCTGCGTGTCGTGCGGGAGCGCCCCCGGCCGTGCGGCTACCTGCTGTCCAGAGAGGACGCCGAGGCCCTCGAGCACCTTCGTGCGCTCGGCATCCACACCACGGCCGTGACGCGCCAGGCCGTCTGGGACGTCGAGCGCTACCAGATTCGCGATCGGGCCGCGGGCGCGCGCCAGGATGCGCGCGGCGCCATCGACGACGGTGCGGCGATCGAAGTCCTGTCGGTTGGACGGGTGCGGCAGCGTGATGCCGTCGCCGCCGGCGCCTGGTTCATCGACCTCGCCCAGCCGCTCGGCTCGCTCGCCGCGGCGGCCCTCGAACCCGATTCACAGAACAGCTTCGCCGCCAGCCGGCTCCTGGCCATCACCGACGGCCGGCTGCGGCGCGTCATGTCGGCGCCGCCGCCCGGCGCCCTGGAGAGTTTCGTACCATGACCACGCGCCTCAACGCGCTCGGCCAGCCCATCGGCGAGCCGCTCGACGCCTGGCAGCCGCCGCCTCGACCTGCCACCCTGGTCCTGGAGGGCACCTGGGCCCGTCTCGAACGGCTCGATCCGGATCGCCACGCACGCGCGCTCCACCAGGCCTACCAGCTCGACACCGAGGGCCGCAACTGGACCTACCTGCCGGTCGGCCCGTTTGGCGCCTTCGACGACTACGACCGCTGGCTGCGCGGCATGGCAGCCGTCACCGACCCGTACTTCTTCACGATCGTGGACCGCGCCACCGAGACGCCGGTCGGCGTCGCCAGCTACCTGCGCATCGAGCCGGCGGCCGGCGCCATCGAGGTCGGCCACATCAACTTCTCGCCGCTGGCGCAGCGCACCTCGCTCGCGAGCGAGGCCATGTTCCTGATGATGCGTCACGCCTTCTCGCTCGGCTACCGCCGCTACGAGTGGAAGTGCGATGCGCTGAACGCGCCGTCGCGTCTGGCCGCCGACCGCCTGGGCTTCACCTTCGAAGGCGTGTTCCGCCAGGCCACCGTCTACAAGGGCCGCAACCGCGACACCGCCTGGTACTCGATCGTCGATCACGAGTTCCCCGCCATCGAGCGCGCCTTCCTCGCCTGGCTCTCACCCGACAATCGGGACGCCAGCGGCGGGCAGCGCCGCCGTCTGGCCGACCTCGTCGTGGAGGCTCGCCGTGGATAGGGCCGTCGCTTCGCGACTCGTGGGCGTGTGCCTGACCGCGCTGGCACTGCCATGGCCGGCGGCGGCGCAGACGGCCGCGCAGCTGGAGGTCATGAACTCGGGCCGGCGGACGATGACCGCCGAGCGCATGCGTGACGACGAGCGCATCGTCCTCGACGGCATCCTCGACGAGGCCGCCTGGGACCGCGCCCAGCACGGCGGCGAGTTCATCATGCAGGATCCGGTGCTCGGCGGCACGCCGACCGAACGCACCGAGGTGCGCGTGGTGTTCAACCAGGAGCACCTCTACATCGGCGCGACGATGTACGACTCCGAGCCCGACCAGCTCAAGGGCAACACACGCAAGCGCGACGAGTTCCTGAGTGCCGACGACCGCTTCATGTGGACGATCGACACGTTCCTGAACCAGCAGACCGGCTACTTCTTCGAGATGAACCCCTCGGGCCTGATGGCCGACGCCCTCAAGGGCCCGGGCGGCAGCAACGCGCGCGAGTGGGACGGGATCTGGAATGCGCGGGCGCGGCAGAGCGAGATCGGCTGGGTGCTCGAGATCGACATCCCCTTCCGCAGCCTGGCCTTCGACCCGAACGCCCCGGCCTGGGGCATCAACTTCCAGCGCACGGTGCGCCGCAAGCAGGAGGAGCTGCTGTGGACCGGGCACCAGCGGAATCAAGGCCTGCAGCGGATGGCCAACGCCGGTCTCCTGCTCGGCCTCACCGACGTCAGTCCTGGCCGCGGCTTCGAATTGCGGCCCTACGTCTCCGGCTACGCCGCCAGCGCCCCGGGGCGGGTTCCGGCCACGTCGACCGAGACCTCGGGCGATGTCGGCATCGACATGGCCTACAACCTCACGCCGAGCCTGCGCGGCGTGGCCACCATCAACACCGACTTCGCCGAGACCGAGGTCGATCAGCGGCTGGTCAACCTGACGCGCTTTCCGCTGTTCCTGCCCGAACGCCGCACCTTCTTCCTCGACGGCGCGACGTTCTTCGACCTGCCCTTCAATGCCTTCTTCTCGCGCCGGATCGGTCTCGTGGGCGGCCTGCCGCAGCCGATCGTCGGCGGCGGCAAGCTCAACGGACAGGTCGGCAAGAACGACGTCGGCGCCCTCTACGTGCGGACCGCCGATGACGACGACACCGTCGGCGAGAGCTTCCTGGTGGCGCGCTGGCGGCGGCGGGTGCTGCGGCAGTCGTACTTCGGCGCCTTCTACACCGGACGCACCCGGCACGACGCCTCCGGCACACCGGCGCAGCACACGGCGGGCGCGGACTTCCGCGTCGCCACCGCCACCTTCCTCGGCAACAAGAACCTGGCGGCCTCGGGCTACTGGGTGGCCAACTCGACAGGACAGGGCGTCGGCGACAGCGCCGCGTTCAGCGGCAAGGTCGAGTATCTGAACGACATCTGGGAGGCCAGCGCCGAATACCTCGACGTCGACCGCGACTACAACCCCGCCGTCGGCTTCACGCCCCGGCGCAACTACCGCCGCTACAACCCGGAACTCATCTGGAGCCCCCGGCCCAAGACGCGGCACCGCTTCATCCGCCGCTTCCGCTTCGGCCTGGACCCGACGGTGTTCACCGACCGCGACAACCGCAAGCAGTCGGTCGAGCTGAACATCCAGCCGTTCCGGCTCGAGCTCCACAGCGGCGACAACGCCGAGATCACGATCTCGCCGAGCTACGAGCGACTCGACCGCCCGTTCGAGATCGCGGACGGCGTCGTGCTGGCGGGCGGATCGGACTACGAGTTCACCCGCTACCGCGTGGCGCTGAACACCGCCAACCAGCGCATCGTCGCCGTGCGCCCCAGCGTCGAGTGGGGCACCTTCTTCTCCGGTGACCGCGCCGAGTACAGCCTGGGCATCGACGTCCGCCCGCGCTCCGGCGTGCGCATCAACACCACCTACGAGTTCAACCGCGTGTCGTTGCCCGAAGGCCGCTTCGACACCAAGCTGCTCAGGGTCGTGGCCGACACGCAGTTCAGCCCGTTCATGTACCTGGTGAACAACATCCAGTACGACTCGGTCAGCCGCGAGCTCGGCTGGCAGTCGCGCTTCCGCTGGATCGTGGTGCCGGGCAACGACGTCTTCTTCGTCTACACCCACAACTGGATCGAGGACCGCCTCGCCCCCGACGCGCGCTTCCGCACCCTCGACCGGCGCGGCGCCGCGAAAGTGGTCTACACCAAGCGGTTCTAGGGCACCGGGGCTCGGGGCTAGCGGCGGGCGGCTGGCGGCGCCACCAACGTAGTTCTCCCGAGGCCCGGAACCCGGCTCCCGATCCCCGCGCCCCGGTACAACGAAAGCGTGGCACGCACCGGCTGGTGACATGCCACGCATGCTGGCGATGGACGGGCCGTGGCCCGTGCGAGCGTCAGTAGTTCGAGGCCTTGAGACGCGCCGTGGCGTGCGCCAGACCCTTCACCGACGGCGTGCGGTTCGGCGTGCGCAGCAGCGACTGCTCGAAGGCAGCCACCGCTTCCTTGAACTGCCCCGCTTCGGTCAGCAGCTCGCCGTAGAGTTCGAGCGCGGGCTTGATCGGGTCGGGCGGACCCGACGGCGCCTCCATCGTGAGCTCCACTTCGGTGGCGGCCTTGGCGAGCGCCAGCGCTTCCTGCTTGTCGCCCTTGGCCCAGCGGATGATGGCGCCGAGTTCCTTCTCGCGGACGGTGTGCGGACGCACGGCGTAGGCATTCGGCCCGCCCTGCGCCTTCTCGCGAATGGCCTTGAGCTGGGCTTCGGCGGCTTCGGCGGTCGCCATGTCGCCGAGCTTGGCGGCGCTGACCCCGACGATGTAGGCCCAGGTGGCCGAGCCCTGCGACGGGCCCATGTTCATGCCCGGCATGCCGGCGTGCTCACCAGCGGCCGGCGCCGCGGCGCCCGGCAGGGCCAGCTTCTCCCACTGCCCCGATTCCTGGATGTGGCGCGCCCGCATGCCGAGATAGCCGTCGCGGATGGCGCCACTGGACGGATTGCGCTCGGCCGCCTGCCTGGCCATCTCGACGTTCTTCTTCGACGCCTCGAAGTCGCCGAGCATCTGATTGGCGTAGCCGAGCCAGCCAAGCGTGTGGAAGTCCTCGCGGCCTTCCGCCAGCTTCAGCTTCGCGTTGACCTCGACGGCCGCCTCGTAGGCCACGATGTTCGACGCCTTGACCTGTTCCCACATGCCGCGCTGCACGTAGATGTGCGAGGGCATGTGCAGCGCATGCGCCGCCGAGGGCGCGATCTTCGCGTAGGCATCGGCGGCCGAGAGCGCCAGCGGCGCGTGATCGGGGTCGTCGAAGGCGTGGATGATGAAGTGCGCCGCGCCCGGGTGATTCGGATTGGCGGCGAAGATTTTCCCGGCAATCGACGCGGCCAGCGCCTGGCGCCGGAAGCCGGTGTCGCCGGGCCGGACGCTACCGAGCAGGGACAGCGCGTAGAAGGTGCCGATCTCGTTGTCGTCCGGGTACTGCTCGTAGAGCCGCGCCATCTGGTTCGAGTAGGCGATGTCGCGGGCCAGCTTGTCGCCCGGGCTGAAGTAGAGCACCTGCATGGCCTCGAGCAGGGCCTTCTCCTTCGGCAGCTTGGCCTTGGCGAGCCGCGCCTCGTGCGTCGGCGCGAGCTTGTCGAGCGCCGCCTTCGACTTGGCGATGTCCTGCTGCGCCCACAGCGGGTGGTTGTGGCTCATCGCCTCGCCCCAGTAGGCCATGGCGAAGCTGGGGTCGGCCTTCTGCGCGTCCAGGAAGGCCAGAGCGGCCTCGTCGAACTGGAAGCTGTGCAGGGCCTTCACGCCGGTGAGGAACGCCTGCTGGGCGGCCGGAGCGCCCGAGGTGGGGAACGTGATCGTCCCGAGCTGCTGGGCGCCGGGCGCGGCCGACCACAGGAGCGCCGCGAGAGCCGCGAGCGCGAGCGCCGACGTCGTGCGTACACGAACCATGGTTGTCCTCCGAACAGGCTGAATCGAGTGGCGCAGCGACAGGCTGCCACGGGCCACGGGGTAGCTTACACCCGGGACCGGATTGCCGGGCCGAGGGCGGCCCACGGGGCGTTTCTGGCGCCGCTCGCCGACCGCCCGCCCGATGGCCGAAACCAGCCCAGCCGGCGGCAGTCTTCCTGTACTCTACACACTGTTTTCTGGACGAAGGAGCTCATCATGTTCAGCCGCCCCGTGCTCGCCACCGCCGCCGCCCTCCTGGCCTCCGTCACGGCGCTCGCCATCGGTCAGCAGCAGGCCGCCGAAGCGCCGCCCTCCGCGCAGCCTGAGGTCTCCCGTCCCGCGATCGCCGGCTTGAACGGCCTCGTCACGACCGGGCATCCGATCGCGTCGTCAGCCGGCCTCCAGATGCTGCTCAAGGGCGGCAACGCCTTCGACGCCGCCGCCGCGGTGGGCGCCATGGCCGCCCTTGGCGAGCCGGAGATGAACGGCATCGGCGGCAACGGCTTCATGACCGTCTACCACAAGGCCACGGACAAGGTCTGGTCGCTCTCGATGGCGGGAGCGGCCCCCAAGGGCATCGTGGCGGCGGAGATGACGCCGGCCACGCTCAACGCCGGCGTCAAGGCCGGCATCGTGCCCGGCAACCTCGGCGGCTATCTCTCGCAGCTCGAGCGCTTCGGCACGATGAGTGTGGCCGAGGTGTTCGCACCGGCCATCCAGTATGCCGAGCAGGGCTACCCGATCGATCCGAAGCTGGCGCAGTCGATCGCGCGCGGCCAGAAGAACCTGGCGCAGTACCCGACCACGGCGAAGATCTTCCTGCCCGGCGGCAAGCCGCTCGAGGCGGGCGACCTGCTGAAGAACCCCGACTACGCCGCCACCCTGCGCAAGCTGATCGAGGCCGAGCAGCAGGCGCTGGCCAAGGGCGCCTCCCGCGGCGCGGCGATTCGGGCCGCGTCCGACCGCTTCTACAAGGGCGACATCGCCCAGGAGATCGACCGCTTCTTCAAGGGCAACGGCGGCGTGCTGACGGCCGCTGATCTCGCGGCCTACGCTCCCGAGTGGCAGGAACCGCTGCACACCACCTATCGCGGCCACGACGTCTACAGCAACCCGGCCACGTCGCGCGGCGGCTTCGAGGTGCTGATGGCGGCCAACCTGATCGAGCCGGTGGACCTCAAGGGCGCCGGCGCCAACTCGCCGGCGGCGCTGCACGCGATCATCGAGTCGATCAAGATCTCGAAGTCCGACATCTACCGCTACGTCGCCGACCCGGCCTTCGTGAAGGTCCCGACGGCGGGCCTGATGTCGCGCGACTTCGCCACCACGCGCCGCGCGCTCTTCGACCCGGCCAAGGCCATCGCCTATCCGCCGGCCGGCGTCCCCGAGGGCACCACGCCGTCGTCGCCGCGGGCGCAGGGTCCGGCCTTCGACGACGACTACGACGGCGAACTGCACACCACGTCGTTCTCGATCGTCGACCGCTTCGGCAACGCGGTCGGCTGCACGCCGACGCTCGGCGGCCTGTTCGGCAACAACGTCGTCGCCGGCTCGACCGGCCTGCTGCTGAACAACGGCATGCGCCTCGGTTCGACCTCGCCCTACCCGACCGATGTGAACTACGTCGGAGCCGGGCAAGATTCCGGTGCTGAACAACTCGCCCGTCGTCGTGATGAAGAACGGCACGCTGGCCTACGTGTTCGGCACGCCGGGCGGCGAGACCATCGGCCAGACCGAGTTCCAGGTGCTGCTCAACCTGATCGACTTCGAGATGCCGGTGCAGCAGGCGATCGAGGCGCCGCGACTGGCGCTGAACGCCTCGCCGAATTTCTACAAGCCGGGCGCCGCCATCGCGGTGCAGATCGAAGGCCGCGTGCCGGCGGCGACCATCGCCGCGCTCACGGCCATGGGACACACCGTGCAGGTCCTCCCGGGCTGGGGCAGCCTCGGCAACATGCAGGTCATCCGCATCGATCCCAGGACCGGGGCCAAGACCGCCGGCGCCGACCCGCGGCGCACCGGCTACGCCGTGGGCTACTAGCACGCACGATCGCGTCACGCGGGGAGACCGACGGTGGGCTGGCTGCGCGGAGCCATGCGGGCGGTGGTCGGGTGGGGTGACCCGCTCAGCCGCGATCTGAGTCGCTCGGGCGACCTGTTCGTCGCCCGCTTCCGCCTCGGCCTGCTCGTGCTGCTGGCGTTCGTGCCGGTCACGACCTCGCTGGCCAGTCCCGATCAGGTCGAGAACTGGCTCGGTCTCACCACGGTCCTGGTCGCGTTGGGCTTCGCGGCGTGGTTCGAGCGCCTGGCCGCCCGTCCCGTGCCGCCGCGGTGGCTCGGCATGGCCACCAGCCAGTTCGACGTCGCCGCCATCTCGCTCGGCTTCGTCAGCTTCATCATGGCCGGCCGGCCGATCGTGGCGAGCAACAGCCTGGTGCACTACACCATGTACTTCGTGGCGCTGGCCGGCACCGGCCTGCGCTACGACCCGCGCGTCTGCCTGGCCGCCGGCGGCGCCGCCTTGCTCCAGTACGGCGCCATCGTCTCCTGGGTCGGCGTGTTCGAGCCGGCGGTGTGGACCGAGTCGAGCGTCTACGGGGTCTTCCAGTGGAACTCGCAGATCAGCCGGCTCCAGCTCATCGCCGTGGCCACGATCATCCACGCCGCGGTGGTCGTGCGGTCGCGCGCCTTCTGGCTGAACTCGATGCGCGACCAGCTGACCGGCCTCTTCAACCGCGGCTTCTTCGACGACAGCTACGCGCGGCTGCTCGCCGGCGACACGCCGGCGCCCTTCACCGTGGCGATCATCGACCTCGACCACTTCAAGCACGTCAACGACTGCTACGGCCACGCCGCCGGCGACGAGGCCCTGCGCTTCGTCGCCCGCCACCTGAAGGACGCTTTCCGTGGCGGTGACATCACGGCCCGCTACGGCGGTGAAGAGTTCGCGGTGCTGTTGCGGACCGACCGCGCCAGCGCGGTGGCGCGCCTCGACGCCTGGCGCG
The DNA here is from genome assembly GCA_963807405.1 of uncultured Acidobacteriota bacterium. GTDB lineage: Bacteria > Acidobacteriota > Vicinamibacteria > Vicinamibacterales > UBA2999 > CADEFD01. The sequence goes on from CAWEBU010000006.1 coordinate 1,682,970, forward strand.
CCTCGCTCCAGGCGAGCGCGCACATCCCCCGCCTGTCGGCCAGCGTCGGCGTGGCCAGCCTGCCTGAGGACGGCAGAGGCCGCGCCCTCATCGACATCGCCGACCGGCGGCTCTACGCCGCCAAGGCGGCCGGCCGCAACCAGACGGTGTCCGACGGCCACCAGGCCGCCTGACCACCCGACCACGTACCGCTTCCGGAGAATCCGCATGACACGTCTTCGCGGCCTGGCGCTCGCCCTCTCGACCCTGACAGTGCTGGCCGTGGCCGAACGCCGCGTCGTGCCCACCGCCGCCCAGGCCCCCTCGGCCCCGGCCTTCGCGGTCAGCCCCGGCTGGCCGGCGCTGCCGCCGCAGTGGACGCTCGGCCAGGTCACCGGCGTGGCCGTCGACGCCCGCGATCACGTGTGGGTGCTGCACCGGCCGTGGTCGCTCACCGACGACGAGAAGGCGCAGAATCCCGAGGCCGCCTGCTGCACGGCGGCCCCGCCGGTGCTCGAGTTCGACGCCGCCGGCCGCTACCTCGCCGGCTGGGGCGGGCCGGGCGCCGGCTACGAATGGCCCGAGGACGAACACGCCATCCACGTCGACCACAAGCGCAACGTGTGGATCACCTCCGCTGGCGGACCGCGCCTTCGCGACGGCAAGGAGAACATGATCCTGAAGTTCACGAGCGACGGCCGCTTCCTGCTCCAGATCGGCAGGCGCGGCATGAGCCGGGGCTCGCTCGACACCGCCAACGTCAACAACGCCGCCGACGTCTTCGTCGATCCGGCCAGCAACGAGCTCTACGTCGCCGATGGCTACGTCAACCGCCGCGTCATCGTCTACGACGCCGACAGCGGCGCCTTCAAGCGGATGTGGGGCGCCTACGGCAAGCCGCCGGACGATGCCGCGCCGAAGACCGTGTCCTACGACGGGCCGCCGCCGCCGCAGTTCAACCTCGTGCACGGCATCCGCGTGTCCACCGACGGCAAGGTCTACGTCAACGACCGGCGCAACAACCGGCTGCAGGTGTTCACGACCGCGGGGGGCTTCGAGCGCGAGATCTTCATCGCACGCTCGACCAGGCTCCTCGGCACGTCGTTCGCCGTCGGCTTCTCGCCGGATGCCGGCCAGCGCTTTCTCTATCTGGCCGACGCCGGCAACGGGAAGATCCGCATCTACGACCGCGCGACGCTGAGCGAAGTGGGCGCCTTCGGCCGCATCGGCCGCTACGCCGGCCAGTTCGTGTTCCTCCACGCCCTGGCCGTGGACTCACGCGGCGATCTCTACACCGCGGAAGTCGGCAGCGGGCGCCGCGTGCAGAAGTTCGTGCGCCAGTAGCGTCCCGGGCGCCGCCTCACAGGCCGTACTGGCGGCTGAGCAGATACGACAAGGTGACGAGCATGAGCAGCACGAGCGGCGCGCCGACACGCACGAAGTCGGCGAAGCGGTAGCCCGCGGCGTCCATCACGAGCAGGTTGGTCTGGTAGGCCATCGGGGTGGCGTAGCTGAGGTTGGCGCCGAACAGGACCGACAGCACGTAGGGTTCGAGCGGCTGGCCGAGGCTCCGGGCGGTGGCGATGGCGATCGGCGTGCCGACGGCCGCCGCGGCGCTGTTCGAGACGAAGTTGGTCAGGACCGCCGACAGCGCCATGAACGCGGCCAGCCGCCAGCTCGCGTGGAGCGGCTCGGCCAGCGCCACGACGCCGGTCGCGATCCAGTCGGCGGCCCCGGTGACCACGAGGGCCCGGCCCAGGGCGACGCTCGACGCCACGAGCAGGACCACTTCCAGGCTGAGGGCGCGGCCGAGTCCCTCGAGGCGGACGCAGCCGGTGGCGACCATCACGGTGACGCCGGCCAGCGCCGCCACGTGGATCGGCAGCCACTTCATGGCGGCCATGAGCACCACGGCGGCCATGATGGCCAGCGCCGTGCGCGCCAGCGGCAGGCGCGGCATCTGCCGGTCGCCACTCAGCACCAGCACGCCGGGTTGCGACCCGAGCGCCTCGATGTTCTCGCGCGACCCCTGCACGAGCAGCATGTCGCCGGCCATCAGCCGGATGTCGCCCAGGCTGGTGCTGGCACGCAGCAGGTCGTCGACGCCGCGGCCGATGCCGACGACCGCCACCTCGTGGCGCTCGGCGAAGCGCATCGAGCCGAGCGTGCGGTCGACCAGGTCGGAGTCGGTGCCGACGACGACCTCGGCCAGGTAGATGTCGGCTTTCTTGATGTCGCGCTCGACGTGCCGGCTGACGCCCTCGCCATCGATGAGTTCGACCGACAGACTGGCCGACAGCTCGCGCAGGCCATCCGCCGTGTCGCGCAGCGACAGGATGTCGCCGGGCTCGAGCTCGACGGCGTCGCCGAGCGGGAACGGTTCGTCCTCGCGCACGAGGCCGACCGCCGGCACCGGCCGGCCGAGCCGATGCGCCAGCGCGGCCATCGTCTGCCCCACCACGCTCCGCTGCCCGTCCGCCACGACCAGGCGCGCGGCGTAGAGGTTGGCGGCCGGCTGGATCCCGGGCTCGCCCTCGGGCAGCAGTCGGGGCGCCACCAGCCACAGGTACGGCAGGGCGACCAGCAGCGAGGCGACGGCCACGCCGGTGAAGTCGAACAGGCCCATCGGCGCCATGCCGAGTTCGACGGCGATCGAAAGCACCAGCAGGTTGGTCGAGGTGCCGATGCTCGTCAGCATGCCGCCGGCCAGGATGGCGAAGTTGACCGGCATCAGGGTGCGCCGGGCGGAGTAGCCGCTCCGCTTGGCGATGCCGAGCAGCATCGGCAGGGCCATCACGAGCACCGGCGTGTCGTTGACGAAGCCACTGGCGGCGCCGGCCAGCACCAGCGTGAGCAGCAGGCCGAGTGACGCGCTGCGCCGCCACACGCGGTCGAGCACGCGTACTGCCGGCTCCAGGGCGCCGGTCATGGTCAGACCGTGCGCCAGGATCATGAGACTGCAGATGGCGATGAGCGCCGGATGCCCGAACGCCGCGAAGATGTCGGCTTCGGTCAGCCGCACGCCCTCGCCCGCGTAGGGGAAGACGTAGAACAGCGTCGCCAGCGCCGCCAGCAGCAGCAGCGAGACGAACTCGAGCCGCACCCACGAGCGCGTGTAGAGGAAGAACGCCGCCGCGGTGAACACCAGCAGGGCGAGCGCGTGCGGTTCCGGCATCGAGGGCGATCTGCCTAGCGGCCGGCCGCGGCGCGTCCGAGCCTGATCGCCTCGTCGTTCGGCACGAGCAGCCCGAGGAACCCTTCCTTCACACGCTGCGCCACATCTTTCTCGTTGGCCGTCAGCATGTTCACGAGCTTGACCCGCCTGGTCTCGGCCAGGATGTCCTGATTGCCCTTTTCGGCCGCGGCCCGATCGCCGTTGAGGGCGGCGGTGAGACTGCCGATCCCGCAGGCGAGCACGCTGTAGCCGCCGATGTCGGCGATCTCCTTCGCCTGGGCGACGGCGCCCGGGTCCTCGAGCATCAGCATTGCCACCACGGTGCCGGCCGGGTTCGACGCCGACCAGACGTTGGCCCGCGCGTCGGCGAACAGGCTGATGGCCTGGCGCCCCTGGTCGAGGTTCTCGACGTGCGGCAGCGTCACGCCGTCGGCGCCCATCGCCAGAATCTCCTTGATGCGCACCAGCGTCTCGGCCGGGCCAGCCTCGACCAGGGACGGAATCCGCACCAGCATCAGCTTGCGGCCCGGTGTCCCCTTCTTGCCCAGCCCCTCGCTGATCGCCATCACGGCCGTGCGGTCGTAGCGCTGCTCGAGATTCAGGAACACGAAGTCGATGAGCGGGTTCTTCGCCAGGGCCTCGCCACCGGCCTTGGTGTAGACCGCGGGCCCGCGGTTGGGACCGCGCGGCGCCGGATTCTCGTCGGGGACGAACACGCCGAAGGTCGCCTTCCCGGCCGCCCACAGGTCGAACACTTCCGGACGCGCCGTCTGCGCCACGGACTCAGCTGCCGCCAGCAGTGCCACCGTTGCCGTCACCGTCACTACCACGCCGCCTCGCTTCGACATCACGGGTCGTCCTCCTGACGCCCCCGATTCTACTGAAGTACGGCGCGGCTGAGGTGCGATGAGCGGCGACCGCACGCTAGAATGAACGTCGTGCGTCGTCTGGCCGTGCTCTCGCTCGTCGTGACCCTCGCCGCCGCGGCCGCTGCGCCCGTCGCGCAGGCGCCCTCGCCGACGCCAATCACGATCGTGAGCGCGCAGGGCCGCCGCAGTCTCACCGTCACCACGGTCAACGGCGGCGACTACCTGTCCCTCGACGACGTGGCGGCCGCACTCGGCCTGACCCTGCGCGATGACCGCATCACCGGCACCACCACCGTGAGCGCCGGGGCCCGCTCGGCCGTGCTGACGCCGGAACGCAACGTGGTGTCGGCCGAGGGCCGGCTGGTGTCACTGGCCGCGCCGCCGCTCCGGCAGGATGGCCGGCTCGTGGTCTCGCCGGAGTTCGTCGACCGCGTGGTCAGCGTCGTGCTCGACCGGCGCATCGACTTCCGCCGCATCGGGCGCCTCCTGGTCGTCGGCGACCTGCGCGTGCCACGCGTCGTCGTGCGGAGCGAGTTCGCCGGCGCGACCTCCCAGCTCACCTTCGACATCTCGCCGGCCACCGACGCCACGGTGACCAGGAACGGCAGCGAGCTCATCGTGACGTTCGCCGCTGACGCGGTCGATGCCGCGCTGCCCGCCGTCCCGGCCAATCCGCTCCTGCAGGGCATTCGTCCAGGCCCGGCCGCCAGCCTCGTGCTGGCGACGGGTCCCCGATTCCAGACCCACCGGACCACCGTCCAGCCGACCGAATCCGGCACGACCCGTCTGGTGGTGGAGCTGCTGGCGGCGGACGCCGCCGTGCCGCCGGCGGCGGCGCCCACGATCCCGGTGCCGGCCCCTCCCCCCGCCGCGCCAGGCGCGCCGGCGCCGCCCTCCCCGGACCCCATCGATCTGCCGCTCCCGATGCCGTCGTACGGCTTCCGGACCATCGTGATCGATCCAGGGCACGGCGGCGAGGCGGACGGCACGCGTGGCGCGGCCGGGACGCTCGAGAAGGCGGTCACCCTGCAGGTCAGCCGTCGCCTCAAGACGCTGCTCGAGAGCCGCCTCGGACTGCGCGTGCTCCTCACGCGTGACGACGACCGCGCGCTCGACCAGGACCAGCGCGCCGCCATCGCCAACAACAACCGTGCCGATCTGCTCGTCAGCCTGCACGCCAACGCCGCCGTCCGGCCGTCGGTCAAGGGCGCCGAGGTCTACTACCTGAGCGTCGATGGCGCCGGCCAGGCGTCCGGGCGCACGCTGCAGACACCGGATGTGCTGCCGCAACTCGGCGGCGGCACCCGCGCCGTCGAGATGATCCTCTGGGAAACAGCCCAGCGGCGTCATCTCGAGCAGTCGGCCACCTTCGCCGCGCTGGTCGAAGCGGCGCTGCGCGGCAAGGTGGAGATGAGTGCCCGGCCCGTGCAGCAGGCGCCGTTCCGCGTGCTGGTCGGCGCCAACATGCCGGCGGTGCTCATCGAACTCGGCTACCTGTCGAACGCCGCCGAAGAGCGGGCGCTCACGACCGCCGTCCACCAGGACCGGATCGCGCTGGCCGTGTTCGAGGCCATCAGCGCCTTCCGCGAGCGCGTCGAGAGAACGGCGCCATGACGCCGCGCCGCGCCGGCATTGCCGCGCTCGTCGCCGTGACCGTCGTAGCGCTCGGCTGGCTGATGTTCGCGGCCCTCGAACAGCGTCTGGCCTCGCCCACGCCGGACGCCGAACCGGCCGCCGTGCCGGCGGAAGCGGCCCCGGCCGTCGGGCCGCACATCGCGGCCGTGCTCTATTTCGTCTCGGACGACGGCACGCTCCTCGAAGGCACGTCGATGGATGTGCCGCTGCGCGACTCGCCGGCGATGCAGGCACGGGCCCTGATCGAGGCGCAGCTGGCCGCCGAACCTCCGGATCCGCTGACCCGGGCGGTGCCGGCCGGCGTGACCGTCCGCGGCGTGTTCCTGACCGGCCGCGACGACGCCTACGTGGACCTCGACGGCACGTTCGTCTCGGCACTGCCGGGCGGCTCTCACAACGAGCTGATGGCCGTCTATGCCATCGTCTCCGTGCTCACCACCAATCTCACGCCCATCAAGCGCGTGCAGATCCTGATCGATGGCCGCGAGGTCGAAACACTCACCGGACATGTGGACCTGCGTGAGCCCTTGCGAATGAATGAAGGGCTGATCCGTCTCCCATGACCAGACAATTCGACCGCGCTCCCGGGGACCTGCGTCCCGTCACCATCACGCCCGGCTATCTCGCGCACGCCGAGGGGTCGGTGCTGATGGAAGTGGGCCAGACCAAGGTCATCTGCGCGGCGTCGATCGAGGACCGCGTGCCGCCCTTCCTGCGCGGCACCGGCAAGGGCTGGGTGACGGCCGAATACGGCATGCTGCCCCGCGCCACCAACACCCGCACGACCCGCGAGGCGTCGCAGGGCAAGGTGGGCGGCCGCACGATGGAGATCCAGCGGCTGATCGGCCGTTCGATGCGCTCGGTCGTGCGTCTCGAACGGCTGGGCGAGCGTACGCTGTGGCTCGATTGCGACGTCATCCAGGCCGACGGCGGTACGCGCACGGCCTCGATCACGGGCGCCTTCGTGGCCCTGGTGCTGGCGCTCGGCAAGCTCAAGCAGACCGGCGCCCTCACCAGCATTCCGGTCAACGACTACGTGGCCGCCACGAGCGTCGGCATCGTGGCCGGCATGCCGCTGCTCGATCTGGCCTACGAGGAAGACTCGAAGGCCGAAGTGGACATGAACATCGTCAAGACCGGCGATGGCCGCTTCATCGAGATCCAGGGCACGGCCGAGAGCGAGCCGTTCGGCCAGGCGGCGCTCACCGGGCTGCTCGAGCTGGCCTCGAGCGGCATCGAGCACCTGATCGCGGCGCAGCGGGAGATCTGCAAGCCGATTCTGGGCCGCTGATGCGCGCGCTGCGCCTGGCGACGACCAACCCGCACAAGGTGCGCGAGGTCCGTGCCTTGCTGGCGGGCGTGGACCTGCGCGTCGAGACCCTCGCGGACCTGCCGCCCATTCCCGAACCCGAGGAACCGGCGGCCACGTTCGCCGGCAACGCCCGCCTGAAGGCGCTCCACTACGCCGCGTACTGTCCGGGCGAGCTGGTGGTCTCGGAAGATTCGGGTCTGGCCATCGACGCGCTCGACGGCGCGCCCGGCGTGCACTCGGCGCGCTTCCTCGGGCCCGATGCCACCTATCCGGAGCGCTTTGCCGAGATCCTGCGGCGCCTCGCCGACGTGGCGGACCCGGCGCGCACGGCCCGCTTCGTCTGCGCCCTGGCCGTGGCCGAGGGTGATCGCATCGTCTTCGAAAGCGAAGGCCTCGTCGAGGGCCGGATTTCCCGGCATCCGGCGGGCACTGGCGGTTTCGGATACGACCCGATCTTCTTCAGCCCGGCCCTCGGCTGCACGCTGGCCGAGGCCGGGGACCGCAAGGCCGCGGTCAGCCATCGCGGACAGGCGATCTCGGGGCTGGTTCACTGGGCGCGCCACCTGAAGTAACCTCGATCGCAGTCCGATGCTTCAGGTCGAACGCTCAGAGCGGAGCCGCACCGCCATTCTCGACGCCGCACTCGAGCTGTTCTCGCACCGCGGTTATGGCGCGACCAGCATGCGCGACATCGCCAGCAAGGCTGGCGTGTCGACGGGCTCGGTCTATCACCACTTCCATGACAAGGAAGCCATCTTCAAGGCCCTGCTGGAGCAGTTCCAGGCCATCACCAACCAGGCCGACTTCCCCATCAACGTGGTGCTGAGCCAGGGCCAGTTCCTCGACGACTTCACGGCGCTGGCCGACGCCGCGCAGCTCGTCTTGACGCGCTGGCGGCGGCATGTCGCCCTCTTCTACGTGGATGCCGTCGAGTTCGACGGCCGGCACATCCAGCGCTACTACGCCGACCTGGCCGCGCGCTTCGAGCAGTTCGCCGAGCGGCACCGGGCCCGGCTCGGCCTCGATGCGCGCTTCCGTGAGGACGTGCCGCTCGGGCCGGCGATGCTGTTTGCGACGCGCGTCTTCATCTACTACTTCTCGGTCGAGGCGATCTTCGGCGTGCAGCAGCAGATGGGGCGGCCGACGCCGGAGGCGATTGCGCTCATCTCGGGCATCATGCGCCGCGGCATGCTGCGTCCGGCGCCCGACGGCTCCGACGGTCCCGTCAGCGCCAGCTAACGCGCGGCGATGCCGAGCACGCGCATCTCGTGCTCGATGAGATGCCGCATGCCCTCGTCGAGCGGACGGGGTGCGAAGTCGAGTTCCCGCGCCGCCTTGGCGCTCGACCCCAGGTAGGTCACGCCGGCCGCCACCCTGAGCGTCTCGGCGCTGAGCGCCGGCGGCAGCGTCACGACGCGCTCGACGCCGCCCAGGACGCCGGCCAGGCCACGCAACACGAACGGCGGAATGGCGGCGAGTGGCGCGGGACGTCCGCTGGAGCGGGCGGCCACCCGTACGGCGTCGCGCAGCGAGTGCGCGGGACCGGCGATGATGTAGCTCTCCCCGATGCCGTCCGCGCTCCATCGCCTCGATGTGCGCATGCGCGGTGTCGTCCACGTGTCCCCAGCAGTAGGCCGCGCCGGCCGGCACGAACGGCAGGCGGCGCCGCAGGTGGTCGACGAAGAGGCCGCGAATGGCGCTGGTGTCGCCCGGCCCGTAGACCACACCCGGCTGCACGATGACGAGTGGCAGGCCGCCGTCGATGGCCGGCTGCGCTACCTCGTAGTGCGCCCGCCATTTGGTCTCGTCGTAGAGGGACAGGTGCGGTCCGGTGAAGCGGTAGGTCTCGTCCACCAGCACGCCGTGGGTGTCGGAGAAGACGGCCACCGTGCTGGTGTAGACCCCCCGCGCCACCCCCGCTTCGCGCATCGCGTCGAGCACGTGACGAGTGCCCTCGATGTTGGTCCGCTCGGCCAGACGGCGGGCATGCGGTGCGCCGGTCTTGTACCACGCCGCCAGGTGGAAGACGCCGTCCACGCCCTGCATGCCCGGGCGCAGCGTGTCGGGCTCGGTGATGTCGCCCACCTGCAGTTCGCAGCCGAGCTTGGCCAGCAGCGACGCCTTGTCGGGCGAGCGCACGAGCGCCACCACCTGGTGCCCGCGCGTGCGCAGCTGCTTGGCCACCTCCGCGCCGACGAAGCCGGTAGCGCCGGTGACGAGGTAGCGAGCCACGAGTCAGGATAGCGCACGCCTCGCGGCGCCGGGCGCTGCCGGTCACGAAGGTGTGCAGCGAAGGCCGACATGCGAGCGCCGCCGCCAGCGTGCGCCCGGCCCGTCATGGAATCGGGTGCAACTGGCGCCTGCGGGAACAATGGCGGCATAATGTGACTGACGGGGCGTGGCTCAGCCTGGTAGAGCGCTCGCTTTGGGAGCGAGATGTCGCTGGTTCGAATCCAGTCGCCCCGACCACTTCCCGCCGCAGGCGGCGGGAGCGGCCGGACCGACGGCCTCAGGCATCGCGCGGCGCACGCGCCGCGACTTGGCACGAATCCAGTCGCCACGACCATTTCCCGCCGCAGGCTTGTCGACGTCTGGGGTAAACACCGGCCTACCAGCCGCACGGCGCGCCGATGCGCTGCCCCGCCGGCGCACTGCCCTTCCCCTCGCCATGAATCACCGTTATCGCGGGTCTTGATAGCAACCACGTCGTTGATCAGGAGCCTATCGCGTTCCCGGCGACTCCTGAGCTATCAAGGAGATCAGAAGGGGTGTGCCCACGGCTCACCCCATGAGACCGCACCATCGCTCCCGAGGTGACGTACGAGCCCGGCCGGGGTACTGGGTGCCGACGGTCCGCTGACCGCCTCCGTCCGCGGCGGCGCCGCACTTGGCTAGAATCCCTTCCCATGCCCTGCCACCTGTTTCGTCGAGTGCTCGCGTCGTGTGTCGTCAGCGTCGCGCTGCCTGCGTCGTCCGAGGCCGGTCAGGCTCAACCGGCCACGGAACCGGCGCCCCTTTGTCGCGCGGCCGCCGATCCGACATACGCGTTCACGGCAGAAAGGCCCGTGCAGGTCGGCGGCGGGGGCACGGTGTACGGCGGGGCTCGTCAGCGGCACTACTTGGACTCGCTCCGCGGGCCGCGCGGCGAGACGCTCACCCACTCGCGACGCGGGTCCACCCTCGGGCCCGACGGCGACACCATGCTCGACATGTACACCGTGACCTACGACGGCCTCGCAGCCGAAGTGACGATGTACCTCGACCTGTATCACTACGTCGAACCGCTGGCCCCGCAAGGCTTCGTGTGCGGCCGCGCTCCCGACCTGGGCACGCCGCCGCCGAACAAATTCGTGGGCGACGAGCAACTGGCGGCGCTGGCGGCGGACATCGCCGCTGCGGCCGGATTCAGAGCGGGCCCGGTGCCACTCGGCGGCGACCCCGAGGCAGGAGTCGTCGTCGACAGGTTTCGGGCGGCGTCTCGCCGCCTGCGGACCGGTGTCACGTTGCCACCGCCGACCGCCTCGCGACCAGCGTTGCCAGGGACGATTGTGATCGCGTACCCGCAGACGTGCGGCGACCGCCGCGTGTCGCCGAGCCGTCTCGCATTGGCCGCCGGTCCGGACAACGCGCTCGGACCCACCGCGACTATCACCGACAAGCGGGGCATCGCGGACCTCGTGCCCGGACAGCAGATCCCCGACGGCAGCATGGCGGCAACGTTCGAAGCCGACGCCCTGCTGCAAGGCCTCCGCGTGCGGGTCTCGTTTGCCGACGCCGCATGCACAGGCGAGCTTGCCGAACGGCTCATTCCCATCGCCTACAGCGCGGCGAGACTTCTCGAGTCGCCGATGCCCGCGCGGCCTGCCGATGACACGACGGGCGTGCCGTGGGTGGCCGTGCAGGCGCTCATCGACCACCAAGGCGTGTTCCAGCAGCTGCGCCCGCTCGGCGGTCCGCCCGCCCTGGTGCGCGCCGCCGTCGAGGCGATCGCGACCTGGAAGGCCCAGCCGATTCGGGCCAACGGCGCGCCCGTGGCGTCACCGGTGGTGTTGATGGTGACGTTCCGAGCGCCATAGCAGACGGCGCGCGGCTACGCTGTCGTCACGATGGACGCGCCTTCGACGCGCACGCGGCGCCTGGCGGCCCTGGCTATCGCCGCACCCGTCTGTGCACAGCTCACACTGGCCGGAGTGCAGTCAGCCGAAGGCCCTGGCCTGCTGGCCGCCTTCAAGGTTTGGCAGAAGACGGAGGCGCCCCAGTCGGAATGGTCGGACGCTCTCGAGCAGTACCGGACCACGCTTGTCCGTGAGGGACGCTCCACCACCTTTGGTGTGTCGCGGTGGGACCTGATCGCTTTCGTCTACACGATTGAGAAGCGGAGCATCCAGAAGGCCCGCGACGCCCTTCGACCTGGTGGTCTGGTCGTGGTTGAGGCTGGTGTCAACAGCGGTCCCGCCGCGGCGTTTGGCTATGCACCTGGCGAGCTATTGAAGCTCTTCGACGGATTCGAGATTCTGAAGCACAAGCAGGTTGAGGGCACCTACGACTGGGGGCCTGAGCGGATTCAGTTGGTGCGATTCCTGACGCGGAAGCCCCAGCAATAGACCAGGTGGGCTCGGAGTGGCCCGGACATCCTTGGCGGGACGCCGGTCTTCGGCGGCACTCGCGTGCCGTTCCGAAATCTGATCGACAACCGGTGGGCGACGGCAGCGGTTTCTCCCGCAGCACTCGGCCGGGTGGCCTGGCGGTCGTCGAGGCGGGGTCAACCCCAGACCCAGCGGCCGCGTTCGGGTATGCACCGGGCGAGCTGCTCAAGCTCCTCGAGGGATTGGAAGTCCAGAAGCGCGAGCAAGTCGAGGGAGCGGACGACTGGGGCCCCGAGCGGATCCCACTGATGCGATGCGTGGCCAGGAAGCCCGCCGGCCAGGGACTACAAGAACGATGCCGCACCAGCGCTAGAATAGCGACTGGGTTACCCATGCTCGCCACTGTCATCCACAGCGACCCCGACATCCTTGGCGGGACTCCGGTCTTCGTCGGCACTCGTGTGCCGTTCCGCAATCTGATCGACTACCTCGAGCGCAATCACAGCTTGGACGAGTTCCTCGACTCCTTCCCCTCTGTGTCGCGGGAGCAAGCCGTCGCCGCCCTTGAGGCGGCGCACGAGGCGGTGAGCGCAGGTGCGCGTTCTTCTCGATGAACAGCTGCCCCGGCAGCTGGCTCGACACTTCATCGGCCATGAGGTTCGGACCGTTCAGCAGCAGTCCTGGGCTGGCCTGACGAACGGCGTCCTGCTCACCACCGCTGAAGCTGCCGGTTTTCAGGTCTTCGTCACCGGGGACCGGAACCTCGAGCATCAGCAGAACGTTGCCGGCCGCCGACTCGGCGTAGTTGTTCTGGTCGCACTCAGCAATGCGCTTGAAGACCTGCTGCCGCTTTTGCCCGACGCCCTGGCCGCGATTGCAAGCGTTCGGCCCGGTCAGGTGTTGCGAGTACCTGGCTCCGACTCGGCCCGATAGCGTCCAGTGCATGCGACACACTTCCCCACACCGCTGGGCCGTCAGCAGCATCAAGAGAAACGCGTCGTTGAGAGTGCCTGACAGCCTCGGTAGTGGCCTCCCATCAGCGTCAACAGCACGCGTCTCGTACAGTGCGGCCCACAGCTCGCGCAGCTCAGCCCGCGCCAGCATGCCGGACCGTCGGAGGACCGCGCCTTCTGGACGCTGCGTCTGCGGAGCCTCGTGAAGCGCGGCCTCACCGGCGTGCGCCTCGTCGTGTCGGACGCGCACGAAGGGCTGAAGCACGCCATCAGCTTTTTTATGTCCGGGGTTCCACCGCGGTGGCCGACCTCTCTTGGCCGCGCGTTCCAGACCTCTGGCCTGCAAGAGGGTTCCGAGAGGCTCACTCTTCGCGCAACGCCTCCATCGGCGTCACGCGCAGGGCACGGCCAGCAGGCCACCAGCACCCGAGCAGCGCCAACCCACCAAGGAGCCCGGCGGCCCCGGCGCCAGGCGCACTCCAAACTCGCTGGTACGACGGGCCGTTCTCTTCGCCCGCCTGTGGTGAACGTGGCTGCGGCTGGTGAAGCGCGCTCAACGATTGCGGCCGGACACGCGGCTCGTCGAGCGTCACGCGCCGCGGGCGTCCTCGCCTCGACGTGTGATCGGTGGCCGCGGCTCCGTTCAAGTGTGGCAGCCGCTTGCCGTGGTACTTGCAGCCGGCTACATAGTCGAGGTCATCCACCAGGCGCTCCGCGTCTACGGCTGGCTGTAGATTCGCACGCCTGCCCCACCCGGAGGTCGCATCGCTGGCCCGGGGCGGCGGCCACGGAGGGCGGCCTCAATTCGCGGTTCGAAGCGCGAAGCCACACTTCGCGAGCAGCGTCTGGAATCGTGCGTCGTCGCGATACGGATCCCAATTGGGATCCACCGTCAAGTAGATGAGGTGAACGTCACGCGCGGCGTACGCGGCCTCGAGCCACGTGAACACCGCGTCGCTGTCGCTGAGCCCGGCGTTCACGAGCGCCATGGCGTAGGGGGGAACATAGCGCTCTCTGGCCGCCGCCTCCAGCGTCCGTAGCACCTCGCGTGCCTCGGCCACGCGGCCGAGTCTGGCCAGCAGGTAGCCCCGTAGTGACTGCGCCTTGCTGTTGCCGCCTGAGAAGCGCATAGCGTCGGTCAGGGCCTCGAGGGCGGGTGCTACATCGCCGAGTGCGGCCTGTGCCGTGGCCAGCTCGGCATAGCCAATCCACAGTTGCGAGTCGATGAGAATGGCGCGGCGGGCGTGCTCGATCGCCCCCGGGTAGTCGCGCGCCTGGTAGGCCACCTGTGCCGAGATCGCGTGGGTGAACGCTTCAAACGGCTCGAGCTCACGGGCTCGACGCATTTCGGCCTCCGCTTCGGCGTGGCGGCCGGCCTGCGACAACACGTGACCCAGGGTTCGGTGCGTCGCGCCGTCACTGGCGTCGAGCTCGATCGCGCGGCGCAAGCCGGCCTCGGCGGCCGTCCACTTCCAGTTCAGCACCCAGTCGGTGAAGGCGACCGCATACTGTGCCTCCGCCAGCGCAGGGTTGGCCGCGATCGCCTGCGCCGCCGCGGCGCGCGCCGGCGGACCGATCTCGAGCGGGTGGCCGTCGCCGTTCAAGGCACTGCTGGCATAGGTGAACGATAGTCCAGCCCAGGCGAGGGCATAGTTCTCGTCGAGGTCGACGGCGCGCTGATACTCCTGAATCGACTGGACGTTGGTGGCGGGGGTGCGCCGGTTCCCCAGGTAGCGCGCCCTCAGATAGGCATCGTAGGCCGCGGCGCTCGAGGTCTGACGCCGGGCCACGCCAGGCGCTGAGTCCGACGACAGCCGAAGCCGGATCTGCTGCGCGATGGCGGTGCTCAGCTCCTGCTGCATGGTCAGCGCCTCGCCCTCGCGTGGCTCGAACGACTGGGTCCAGATGTGCTCCTCGTCATGCACGCGAATCACCGTGGCCGTGACGCGCAGGCGGGTGCCGTCGGTGCGGATCGACCCTTCCACCAGGTAGTCGACGGCGAGTTCCCTGCCAATCTCGACCGCGGACTGCGTGGTCCCCTTGTAGCGCAGCGTGCGGCCCTTGACGCTCAGCCGCTCTGGGTCAATCTGGGCCAGCGAGGCGCTGGTCTCCTCGGTCAGGCCCGTGGCCAGATATGCCCGCTCCGGGTCGCTCCCGACGTTCTCGAACGGCAGCACGGCCAGACTGATCCGTGCAGGTGCCTTCGGCATCGAGACCCAACCGGCCACCCCGAGGCCGATGACCAGCACGGCGACGGCCAGCCCCGGGCGCGCAAGACCCGACCAGCGAGTGGCGCGACTCCCCGTGCTCGGTGGCGCGGCCGGTGGCGCCGGTGAGGGCGGTAGTGGCTCCGGCGGGGCCGAGAGCGCCGTGACGGCTTCGCCGCTCATCCGTTCGACGTGGGCGACGAAGCGGTATCCGCGTCCCGGCACCGTCTCGACGTAGGTCGGCGCATCCGCCTCGTCGCCGAGTGCCTGCCTGACCTTGCTGATGGCGGTGTTGACACCGGTCTCGACGTCAACGAAGACGTCAGCGCCCCAGAGTCGCCCGATGATGTCGGCCCGGGCGACCAGTTCGCCGCGCCGCTCGACCAGCAGGATCAGGACATCCATCGCTTGCCGGCCCAGCTTCACCGGACGATCACGACGACGGAGCTGGCAGGCGGCGAGATCGAGTACGAAGTCGCCGAAGCGGAAGCGGTCGCGGGAGGGCAACGGAGTCATGGGCGCCTGCGTGGTCGTACAGAGTGTCACAAGTGCCTGGGAATCAGTGACTTGTCGTTCCAGACGCATTCCAGAGATTTTCCAGACGCGGACCATGGCCGCGACGCCGGCCAGGCGGCCAGGATGCCGCTGGCCGGGCCCCGCCGCCGTCATGTCGACAGCGCGGACTGAGCCTGGCACGGAGTCCGTCATGACCTGGAACAGCTCTAACAGCGCAACGCTATCTCGTCTGGCTACTGCCCTCGGCGTCGCCGCTGCGCTCCTCGGTGTCGCCGCCGGCGGCGCCGACGCGCAAACGGCGTCGAGTCCAGCCGGCACCTGGGTGCTCAACGTCACCTTGACCGACTGCACGAGCGGGAGCCCACTCGGCCCGAGCTTCCCGTCCCTGGTCACCTACCACGCCGACGGCACGGTCACCGAGACGCCGGGAAGCAGCGGGTTCGCTCCTGGCCAACGCGCGCCGGGCCATGGCAAGTGGAACGACCTCGGTGGCAGCACATTCAACCAGCGCATCGTGGCCCTGGTGTTGTTCGACACACCAGCCAACCTGCCGGGGACTCCGGGCTACGACCCGAGCCGGCCGGTGTCGCCCGGGTTTTTCGCTGGCGGCCAGACGATCACGCAGACCCCCCGCATCGAGGCCAACGCGCTGACCAGCACCGGCACGGTCACGTTCTATCGCCTGGTGGGTGGAGCGTTCGTGCCCTATCGGACCGGCTGCTCGAGAGCCACCGGCTGGCGCTACCAGTAGTCCGCGTCGGCCCGGCGTCGCCGTTGTTGCGGAGCCGGTCGTCCATCGAGTCTCGTCGCCCCGATCCAGTGTGATCGACGGCGACGAGACCGGGTCCGCCGCGTGCGCCGCATGCGCCTCGACGTCATTGGCCGCCCCACAGCGCGTCGAGCCGCTGCGCCCGGCCGCAGTTCCACTTGTAGAACTTGTAGCGGACCGGATTCTTCGAGTAGTAGTCCTGGTGGTAGTCCTCGGCGGGATAGAACGCGCCGGCCTCGACGACCTCGGTGGCGATCGGCTTGCCGAGCTGCGCGGCCACCTTGGCCCGCGAGGCGTCGGCCAGACGCCGCTGCTCGGGCGAGCGCACGAAGATCCCCGAGCGGTACTGATCGCCGCGGTCGCAGAACTGGCCGCCGCCATCAAGGGCATCGACGTTGCGCCAGAAGGTGGTCAGCAGCGACTCGTAGCTGACCTTGGCCGGGTCGTAGACCACCTGCAGCGCCTCGGTGTGACCCGTGCGGCCGGACGAGACCTCTTCGTAGGTCGGGTTCGCCGTGCGCCCGCCGGTATAGCCGGAGGTCGTCGAGACGACGCCGTCCACCTGGTCGAACGCTTCCTCGACGCACCAGAAGCAGCCGGCCGCGAAGATCGCCGTCTCGGTGGCGGCGCTGCCCACGGCCGTGCTGGCGGCCCCGCGTACGGTGAGCGCAGCGGCCAGCACCACGCTCGTCATCATCAGCCATCGAGGAATGTGCGTCATACAAGACATATACCCCACTCGTCGCCCGGTATTCCCCGCCGGGTGGGCCGCCGCGGGCGCTCGACGATGGCCAGAAGCGCCACGGTTCGTCTCGCTCCTTCCCAGTGATGCGCCCAACCGATCCGGATTCCACGCAGCCGGCGCCGCGAATCCGGCGGGTCGCGTTACGATGGAGTCTGTCCCCTCAATGATTCGCTGGCGCTCATCAACACAGCTCTCCTACTCTGGCGAGCAGTTCGCCGACATCTTCCGCGCCACCGCGCAGTGGTCCCGCACGTCGCACATCCCCGTGGACGTCACGTCCGCGCAGGAAGCCGTGGACCAGCAGGACGGCGGGCTGTGGTACGACCTCGAAGTGATGCTGGCGCTCACGACCGGCGGCGCACGTGAGCTGGCCGAGCTGGCGTCACACCTCACAGCCACGCTCAGCGCGGGCTGGACCGTGGCGCCCGAGGGCGACGGCCTGCGCTGCGAGTTCGATTTGCGCCGGCACGCCCACGCGGCTCCCTCCGAATCCCCGCCGCACTGACGAGGTAGGGCCGGCGCCGGGGCTAGAATGCCTGGATGATACGCCTGCCTCTCATCTGCGCCCTGGTGGCGACCCTGTGCCTGCGTCCCGTCGACGTGGTCGCCCAGGCGCCCGCAATCTCGTCCGCCCCGCAGACGCAGGAGGATGACTACACCCGCTACGAACTGCTGGCGCCCGGCAGTGGGCAGTTCCGCATCCTCTACGAAGTCACAGCCACCAAGGCCGGGGCGCCCTTCTTCTTCAACGTCATCCGCAAGGGCAGCGTCGCCACCGACGAGCGTGTCATGGACGTCGCCACCGGCCAGCCGCTGCAGTGGGCGGTCGTCACCGGGGCGCAGGCACGCGCCGACGGCCACCCCACGGCGGATCTCGAAGCGGAGTGGATCAAGGTCACCCTGGCGCGTCCGGTGCCGGCCGGCGGTGAGGCGCGCGTCCTCATCGACAAGACCTACAAGGACGACAAGAGCTACTTCCGTGACGGCGACGCGATTGTCTTCGACCGGTCGCTGGGCATTCGCCGCAACGCGGTGGTGCTGCCGGCCGGCTATCGGCTGGTCCGCTGCAACGTGCCCTCGCAGGTGCTCACGACGCCGGACGGCCGCGTCATGATCACCTTCCAGAACCCCGGGCCTGGCGCCGCGCCGCTGCGCATCACGGCCGTTCCAGGCCTGGCGGCCTTCACCCCCTCGTGGCCGACCGACGCCGGCGGCACCTCCTGGCGCGCGGCGGCGTCGCAGGCCGAGCGGCTGGTCGACCGGGCGCACCAGGATCGCGAGGCGATCTACCGCCTGCAGGCACCTGACACCCATGCCTACGAGATCGAACACGACTTCACCGAGACACGGGTCGGCGTCGGGCACTACGTGGAGATCCTGGCCGCGGGCGCCACGGCGACCCTCCCGAGCGTGCGCAACCTCGACACCGGTGAGACGCTCAAGATGGAGATCATCAGCGGCAAGGAGCTGAAGAGCCGCGGCATCGATGCCGGGGAGCGCGTGGCGGACGGCGAGCAGATCCTGGTCGGCGCGTTCCCGCCGGTGGCGGCCAATACCTCCGTGCGGCTGCGCGTGCGGGCGGCGCTCACCGACGCCGACGGCTTCCGGCTGGAGGGCGACGAGCTGGTCTGGGACCGGGTGTTCGACCGCCCGCGCAACACCGTCATCCTGCCGGCCGGCTGGACGGCGGTGGCCAGTGCCATGCCGGTGGTCGTCGACGTGACGGCGGATGGCCGCCAGCGTCTCGTCTACGAGAACGCCCGCCCGGACGTCCTGCAGGTGCTCATCCGGGCGCGCCGCACACAGTGACGGCAGCGCGCCATCGACTGCGATAGCATGACGCCATGAAAAACGTCCTTGTGCCGATCGACGGGTCCGACAGCGCCACGCGGGCGGTGCGCTGGGTGTCACAGGCGCTCGCCGGCCACGCGGGGGCGCAGGTGCACCTGCTCAACGTGCAGCCCGTGGTCGACGCCTGGGAGGTCAGGAGTCACCTCGGCGAAGACGACATCGCGGGCTTCTACGCCACCGGGTCGAAGGCCATTCTCGATCCGGCCGCCGCCATCGTCAGCGCGTCCAAGGTGCCCGTCGAGACGCATGCCGCCGTCGGGGACGTCGCCACCGCGGTCACGGCGCACGTCGGCCGCCTGGGGTGCGATGCCATCGTGATGGGGACCCATGGGCGCACGGCGATCACCAGTCTGCTGCTCGGCTCGACCACGCAGAAGGTGCTGCACGTGGCCGAGGTGCCGGTCACGCTGATCAAGTAGCCGGGCTGACCTCGGCGCCCGACGCCGCGCCGCCCATGCACGCCAGGACGCGCGCCGCCACGTGGTGTCCGATGGCGAGCGAGGCGGTCGCCGCGGGCGACGGCGCGTTCAGCACGTGCACCATGCGGCCGGCCTCGACGAACGCGAAGTCGTCGACCATCGTGCCCTGGGGCGTCAGCGCCATCGCGCGGACGCCCGCCCCACCGGGCCGCAGGTCGGCGGCGGTGATCGACGGCACCAGGCGGGCCAGCGTGGCGGCGAAGCGGGCTTTCGACAGGGAGCGCCGCATCTCGGAAATGCCGGTGCCAAGGTGCGTGCGGACGAAGCGGCGCACGCCGACGCTGCCAACGGCGTCGGCGAGGTCGCGGACCGACACATCTCCCCATGAGTAGCCCTCACGCGCCAGCGCCATCACGGCGTTGGGGCCGGCTTCGACGCCGCCGGCGGCCATCCGCGTGAAGTGGACGCCGAGGAACGGGAAGCGCGGATCCGGCACCGGGTAGATGAGATGGCGGACCAGCGACTGCCGCTCGCGGGCGAGCGTGTAGTACTCGCCGCGAAATGGCGCGATCACGATGTCGGTGGCGACACCGGAGGCGGCGGCCACGCGGTCGGCCTGCAGGCCCGCGCACGCCACCATCGCGCCCACGTGCCAGGTGCCGTCCGAGACCTCCACGCGCACGCCGCCGCGGTCCTCGCGGGCGCCGCGGAAGGCCGCGCGGCACTCGACCGCACCGCCGTGGGCGGCCACCTCCCGCGCCAGCGTGCGAGCCACCGCGGGATAGTCGGCGATGCCGGCTTCCGGCACGTGCAGTGCGCGCAGTCCGGCCGCGTGGGGCTCGATGGCCGCGAACTCGCGTGGCGTCATCGCCGTCACCGCCAGCCCGTTCTCCAACCCACGCACGCGCAGCGCGTCGAGGCGCGGCAGTTCGTCCTCGCGCGTGGCCACGACCAGCTTGCCGCAGACGTCGTGGGCGAGGCCGTGCGTGCGGCAGAACTCGACCATCCGGACGCGGCCCTCGGCGCACAGACGGGCGCGGGCGCTGCCTGGCGTGTAGTAGAGCCCGGAGTGGATGACGCCGCTGTTGTGCGACGACTGGTGGGCGGCGACGTGCGGCTCCTTCTCGAGCACGACCACCCGGCAGCGGTGGGTGGCCGCCAGCGCATGCGCGGTGGCGAGCCCGACCAGGCCGGCCCCCACGATGGCCACATCTGCAGTCCGCGTCACGTTTTGAGATTGTAGATCCTGCGGGATCTGTCTCCGGGGTCTGACCCCGCTGTGAAGAGTTTGCGAAGGGGTCTGACCCCGCGGATACAATCAACGCGGGTCCTGCATCATGACGTCTTCCCCTGCGCTCACCATCCGGGCCGCCACCGCCGCCGATCTCGACGTCCTCGTGGCCGGCAATGCCGCCATGGCGCTCGAGACCGAACAGCTCCAGCTCGATCCGCCAACCCTCAGGCAGGGCGTGGCGGCGGTGCTGAACGGACAGGTGCCCGGCCGCTACTGGGTCGCCGAGCACGAGGGGCGGGTGGTCGGCCAGCTGCTCCTGACCTACGAGTGGAGCGACTGGCGAAACCGGCAGGTGTGGTGGATCCAGTCCGTGCACGTAGCCAGCGACGCGCGTCGTCTCGGCGTGTTCCGCGCCCTCTACGCCCACACCCGCGCAGCGGCGCTCGCCGAGGGCGCCGGCGGCGTCCGCCTCTACGTCGACGACACCAACACGCGCGCCCAGGCGGTCTACACCGCGCTCGGCATGAACGGCGGACACTACCGCGTCTTCGAGGACATGTTCGACGCGCCGGCCTGACGCCGCGTGAGTGGTACCATGCCGATCGGCATGGCACAGTCCTCGACGGTGTATACCGTCACCCTCGATCTCTCCGACGTCGATCGCGGCGTCTACGAAACCCTCGACCTGCGCGCGGCGAGACATCCGTCGGAAACGGCGGAGTACTTCGTGACCCGCCTGCTCGCCTATGCGCTCGAATACGAGGACGGGATCGCGTTCGGCGATGGCCTGTCGACGGCCGACGAGCCGGCCGTGCTCGTTCGTGACCTGACCGGACGCACGACCGCGTGGATCGAGGTCGGCATGCCCTCCGCCGAACGCGTCCATCGCGGCAGCAAGCTGACCGGCCGCGCCGCCGTCTACACGCACCGGGACCTGCGGCAGGTGCTGGCCCAGCTCGATGGCCAACGGGTCCACCGCGCCGGCGACATCCCCGTCTACGCCTTCGACCGCGCGTTCGTGGATCCCCTGGCCGCGGCGCTCGACCGGCGGACCCAGTGGACGGTCAACGTGATGGACCGTCAGCTCTACGTGGAAACCGCGTCCGGATCGCACAGCGGCGCCGGTCGTGGCGGCGCACTTCTCCTGACCGGGACGACCGCCCGCCGCGCTACTGGGCCGCGATGTTCGGCCGGCCCTTGCGCAGGACGAACTTCTGGATCTTGCCGGTGGCGGTCTTCGGCAGCTCGCTGACCGTCGAGAAGCTGTGCGGCACCTTGAAGTGGGCCAGGTGCTCGCGGCAGAAGGCGCGCAGCTCGTCGGGCGGCGACCGTCTGCCCCGGCGCGCAGGACGACGAAGGCGTGCGGCGCCTCTCCCCACTTCTCGTCCGGGAAGCCGACGACGGCCGCCTCGAGCACTGTCTGGTGCCGCAGGAGCGTGGCCTCGACCTCGACCGAGGAGATGTTCTCGCCGCCGCTGATGATGACGTCCTTCAGGCGGTCGCGGATCTCGATGTAGCCGTCGGGGTGCACGACGGCGGCATCGCCCGACCGGAACCAGCCGTCGCCCATCGCGGCCTCGGTCGCCTCCGGATCGTTGTAGTAGCCGGCCATCACGACGTTGCCGCGCACGACGATCTCGCCGCGCGTCTCGCCGTCGCGCGGCACCTCGACGCCGTCGTGGATCGACGACGCGCACTTCCCCGCCGGTCAGCTGCTCGACGCCCTGCCGCGCCTTCTGGCGCGGCGCGCGCATCGGCCGTCAGCCGATCGTGCTCCGGGAACGGCTCGCAGATGGTCATCAGCGGCGACGGTCTCGGTCAGACCGTAGAGCTGCGTGACCACCCAGCCGAGGTCGTCCTCGATCCGCCGAATGGTCGCGGCGGCCGGCGGCGCGCCCGGCGGTCAGCACGCGCACGCCGCGCGGCACGCCGGCCTTGAGCTCCGGCGGGGCGTTGGCGAGCGCGATGAGCACGGTCGGCGCGGCGCAGAGGATCGTGACGCCTTCGCTCGGCCGCCAGGCGGAACACCGCCGCCGGATCGACCTTGCGCAGGCAGACGTGGCGGCCGCCGATGGCGGTCACGATCCAGGTGAACGTCCAGCCGTTGGCGTGGAACATCGGCAGCGTCCACAGGTAGCGGTCCGCCGGCGGTCATGTGGCATGTGGACGAGCATGCCGACGGCGTTCACGCAGGCGTTGCGGTGCGTGATCATCACGCCCTTCGGGCGCGAGGTCGTGCCGCTCGTGTAGTTGATGGTCAGCAGGTCGGTCTCGGCGACGCGGCGGACGGGCTCGGCGCCGGCGACGCCGCCGCCACGAGCGCCTCGTAGTCGAGCCAGCCGTCGCGCGCGCCCTCGAGCGCCACGAAGTGGCGCACGCCCGGCAGTTCGGTCGCGCAGCCGCGTCCACGACCTCGAGGTAGTCGTCGTCCACGCAGACGACCGTCGCGCCGCTGTGCTGGATGATGTACGCGAACTCGTCGGCGCGCCAGCCGGTAGTTGATCGGCACGAGGACGGCGCCGATCTGCGGCACGGCGTAGAACGAGTCGAGCTGGGCGTGCGTGTTGGGCGCGATGTAGGCCACGCGGTCGCCCGGGCCGCACGCCGAGCGCCTGCAGCGCCGACGGACCAGCGATCGCAGCGCTCGAAGAACTGCGCGTAGGTCCAGCGCAGGTCGCCGTCCACGACCGCCTCGCGATCGGCGTAGAGCCGCCGCGCGCGGCGCATGAACTCGAGCGGGCTGAGCGGCGTCTCCATGGCGCGCTCATCCTATCGCGACTGGTTCAGCGCCGACGACCTGGACCGCAGGCTGCCGGCACGTACGTGTTCGCGCACGGGCCGTGGCTGCCGCGGCTCCACTGGCACCGAGCCGACCGCTCAGCGGAGTCGCGTGACGGAGAAATGCACGTCAGACGCGCTTGCCTCTCCGAGCGTTGCCGTAACGCCGCTACTCTGGAAACCTCCAACGCTCAGCGTATCCCCGACCGACAGCGAGAACGTGGAGGATGCGTGCTGGATCTGGAACGCGGCAGTTGTCGACGGCGCCTCGCAGACGGTTGCTCCAGCCGGGATCCCGTTTACGCGCAGGACGATGCACTTGTGACCCGACGCGGCGCCGAACGCCTGCCACCGGATGGCAGCGGTCACCAGGTAGAGTCCTGCTTGAGGAGCCGTGTAGGTGCCGGCCGTCGCGTCATAGGTCCCACCACCCAGGTTGAACTGCGTCGTACTGAAGCGAATGGGCGTCGTGGAAGAACTGGGCGCAGCGACGGTCGGTTGGTTGCTGGCTCTGAACTGCGTGCCCACACCGGTGGCAACACAGACGACGGTGCCATCGGCGTTGACGCCAGATACGGCCTGACCAGCGGGGCAGGTGCCGCTCACGCGCACCTGGACTTCCGCCATGTTGATGTCGCTGGCGCCGACGGCGCCGGCCGCGATCTCGACGGTCGTGATGACCGACGCACCAAGTCCACTCGGCGGGAACGGCCGGGCCGGCAAACCCGCCACGTTGCCGAAAAAGGCGAACGTGCCGCTGTTCCCCACGCTGTCGGTCCACGTCCCGGCGCCGTTGGCCGGGCTCACCACCGCAGAGACGTGCACCGCCTTGCCAGCAGGCGCCGTCACGATGCTGAAGTTCAACGCGACGTTGCCGGTCGCGCCAAACGAGGCCACGCCCACGGCGCTGGCCTTGTTGGTGGCACCGCACTGGTTGTCGGTACCGTCGAGCGTGAAGCCCGCCGGTGTGCTGGTAAGTGTCAGCGTCACGATGTTGCAGTACGGCTGCATCTGCCAGGGAAAGGTCCCGAACACCTGGCCTGAGGCCACTGACGGTAGCGCCGAGGCAACGAGCACCAATCCGGCAACTAGTGCGAGCTTCTGATTCGGCATCGATCCTCCAGATAGGCAGCGACTGCTGGCAGCCTGTGCAACACGGCCGTCGCGCACCTATTGCCGCCGCGGCTGCGGCGACGTCGTGAGCCGCGCGCCAGGGCCCGACAGCACCTGGCTGTCCACGGTGTACTCCGTGAAGGCCTGGTACATCTCGTCCCAGCTCTGTTCCGACCAGTAGACGGGCAGGTGCGGCGCTGGATTCCAGCGGTTCTTGACCGAGTTGTCGTAGACGCCGAGGCCGAGGATCTTGCTGCCGGCCGGAATCTTCAGCGGCTCCTTCAACTCGTAGTTGAACTGCCAGTTGAAGTCGAACTTCGGCACGTCGAGGATCGTCTGCTCGCGGCCGTCGGGGTACACGATCACCCAGCGCAGGCTCTTGCCGCGCAGGTGCATGTGCGGCGACATCGCGTAGAGCGTGATCGGCTCGGTGACCGGCGTGATGCCGACGATCGACCAGTGCTCGACGTAGGGCGGGATGTTCGGCGTGGTGCGGCTGCGGCGCGTGGACCCGGTATCGGCGGCGTAGAGGATCTCCTTGCCTTCGGCCCGGTACAGCGCCGCCGCCTTGGTCTCGGTGGCCAGGGGATCGCCGGCCTGACGAATCAGCAGTTCGTGGGTGACCGGCACCTTGTTGAACCAGATGCCGAGACGCGAGCGATCCGTCTGCGGCGTGCCGGTCGGGTTGTAGTGGACCTGCCAGTTGAGGTACTTGCCGGCGGGAATGCGCTTGCCGATGGTGGCCCGGTGCACGTCGACGCCGCGGCCCGGCACCCACGAGAGCAGCTTCGACGCGCCAGGCAGCGTGCCGCCGTCGTTGCGCGGCAGGCCGGCCTCGGTGCGTTCGATGAACGGCTTGCCGTCGGGTCCGAGCAGCCGGCCGTCCACGATCTGGGCGCCCTCGGGGATGTCCACCACGAAGACGCCGGAGTGGTGCACCACGGAACGGTTGCCGGGCCGAAGCTCCAGCACCTCGGCGAACTTGTCCTCGCTGAACGGGATCTTCGAGAAGAACGTCTGCACGCCGAGCTCACCCTCGGCTGGAATCTCGAACTCGACCGGCATCTCGAGAATGGCGTCGGGCTCGCGGCCGTAGGTCCAGCCTTCGACGAAGGTCGGCACCGGCGGCAGGTCGGCGTCGTTGCCGCGCGGGGCGCCGGCATCCGCCCAGGCGGCCAGGGTTGCGATCTCGGCATCGGTCAGGCTGATGTCGTTGCGCATCGGCAGCGACAGCGCGGGGTTGGCGCCCCACGGCGGCATCTCGCGGCTCTGCACCTTCGCCTTGATGGCCTTGGCCCACGGGCGCGCCTCCTGGTAGGAGAGCAGCGACATCGGCGCCACCTCGCCCGCCCGGTGGCAGTTGGCGCACTTGGCGAACATGATCGGCGCTACGTCCTTGGCGAAGGTGGGGCCGGCCGCGTCGGCGGGGACGGGGACCTGGGCAGCGGCGCTTCCCGCGGCCAACACACTGGCGAGCATTCCGGCGAGCAGGCGACGCGTCATCGTGGGCTCCCAGGCAGAACCGGCGTGGCTCCGCAACGAACGGCCAAGTCTAGCGCAGCCACCTGCCCCTGGCGCGGTCCGACTGCACGCGGCGACCGGTAGAATAGCCGCCATGTCCGGCGCGATGGGGGCCAGGCGGCGCGCCGCCGGCGCGGCGATCCTGGCGGTGGGGCTCGCCGTCACGGTGGCGGCGCACGACCTCGAGCGGACGACCGTGCACCTGGACCTGGCCGCCGATGGCATGTTCACGCTGCGGCTGGCCCACGACCCCGCCTGGCTGCTGCTGCGCATGGAGTCGTTCGCCGGGGGCGTGCCGGCTGACGCCGCCGACCCGCCGGCGCGCGATGCCCGGCTTGCCGCCCTCGCCCCCGACGCGCGCGACCGGGTGGTCCTCTTCGTCGAAACCGTCGATGGCAGCGGAGTCGTCGAGCGGCACGAAGTGCGGCCCACGTCGAGCACCTACACGCCACCGCCGGCGCAGGTGCCCGACGGGCAGTTCGCTCTCGCCGCCTACGTGCTGCGTGGGCAGATGCCGCCGTCGGCACGCCGCATCCGCTGGTACTACGGTCTCGTCGCCGATCCGTATCCCTTCACCATCACCCTGGCCGATGGCGAGAGTCTGACGGAATGGGTCCAGGGCGATGCCTGGAGCACGTCGCTGCCGCTCGGCGGCCCGTTCGCGCGCCGCACGATGACGGCTCGCCTGGGCGAGTATCTGGCGCTCGGCTACACGCACATCCTGCCCAAGGGCCTCGATCACATCCTGTTCGTGCTCGGCCTGTTCCTGCTGGCGGCGCGGCTCCGGCCGGTGCTCGTGCAGGTGACGACCTTCACCGTGGCCCATTCGCTGACCCTCGGTCTCGCCCTGTTCGGCGTGGTGTCGCTGCCGGCCACGATCGTCGAACCGCTGATCGCGCTGTCGATCGTCTACGTCGCGATCGAGAACCTGCGCACCCGCCGTCTGACGCCGTGGCGGGTGGCGCTGGTGTTCCTGTTCGGCCTGCTGCATGGCCTGGGCTTCGCCGGTGTGCTCACCGGCCTGCAGTTGCCGCGGACGGATTTCGCGCTCGGCCTGGTCGGGTTCAATCTCGGCGTCGAGGCCGGGCAGCTCACCGTCATTGCCGTCGCCGCGCTGGCCGTCGGCTGGTGGCGCGAGCGCCCGTGGTACCGCGCCCGCATCGTCGCCCCGGCTTCACTGGCCATCGCGGCGGTGGGCCTCTACTGGACCGTCACCCGGCTGCTGGCGGCATGATGGTGGCGAGCACTGCACCGGTCGTCGTTGCCCGCCGACTTGCCTCGCCCGGGCGCCTCTCGCGGCTCCTGCTCGGCCTTTCTCTTGCCGCTGGCGCCGCGTGTACGCCTGCCCCGCACACGGCGCCCCGCAATGTCGTGCTCGTGACCGTGGACACGCTGCGGGCGGACCGGCTTGGACACGGCATCGCGCCCGAACTCGACGCGCTCGCCGCCAGCGGCGTGCAGTTCACGGCGGCGCGGACCACCGTGCCGCTCACGCTCCCGGCGCACACCACCCTCCTGACCGGGCTGCGGCCGCCCGCCCACGGGGTGCGGCTGAACGGTCAGACGCTCGATGCCGGCGTGCCGACGCTGGCCACGGCACTCAAGGCCGCCGGCTACCAGACGGCGGCCTTCGTGGGCGCCTACGTGCTGGACCGCCGTTTCGGGCTGGCCCGCGGCTTCGACACCTACGACGACCGCGTGCCGCGTCAGGCTGCCGCCGCCGACGTCGCTCGAGGCCGCGCGCCCGGCCGGCGAGGTCATCGATGCGGCGCTGGCGTGGCTCGACGCCGCGCCGACGGCGCCGTTCCTGCTGTGGGTCCACCTCTACGACCCGCATGCACCCTACGAACCGCCGGAGCCGTATCGCAGCCAGTACGCCGGGCGGCTCTACGACGGCGAGGTCGCCTACGCCAGCGCCCAGGTGGGCCGCCTGCTGGCTCGTCTGGATCGGCGCGGGCTCACCGGTTCGACCATCGTCGTGCTCGCTGGGGACCACGGCGAGGGGCTGGGCGAGCACGGGGAGTCCACCCACGGCATGCTCGCCTACGATTCCACGCTGCGTGTCCCCCTGGTGCGTGCGCGCGCCCGGGCTGCCCCCCGCGACCGTGACCGCGCCGGTGTCGCTCACCGACGTCGCCGGTTCGCTGCTGCGAGCTGAGCGGCGCCGGCGCCGCGCTGCCGGAGGCGTCTACCCGCAGCCTGCGCCGGGCCGACCCGGACGGCGAGGTCTACGCCGAAACGACGTATCCGGCCGTGGCGGGCTGGCACCCGCTCCACGTGCTGGCCGGAGCCACCCGCAAGCTGGTGCGGTCGGGCACGCTCGAGTACTACGATCTCGCGACCGACGCGCGCGAGACGGCGAACCTGGCCGCTCGCGACCCGGCCGCCGCTCGCGCCGCCGTGGCGCGTCTGACGCCGCTCATGACGGCCACGCGACAGGGAGCGGCCCCGTCCGCCGACGCGCTGGCGAAGCTGCGCGCGCTCGGCTACGCCTCGGGGCCGTCATCGGTGGCGCCGACCGCCCGGGCCGTCAACCCGGCCACCACGACGGCCGACTGGACACGATTCGAAGGAGCCGCGACGGACCCGGCGACGGAACTGGCGACACTGGCGGCGCTGGCGGCCGCGCATCCCGACGGCGTACGTCTTCGCGACCTCGTATGCGCGCGCCCTCACGGAACGCGGCCGGCCGGGCGAGGCGATGCGCGTGCTGGCTGACGCCGTGACCCGCTTCCCTGCCGAGGCTGCGCTCTTCCACGACCTCGCCGTGGCGGCCCGCGCCGCCGGGGACGCTGGCGAAGCCGTGCGGGCGGAAGATGCCGCGCTGGCCCTGGACGGCGGCAACGCCGCCGCCCACAATGGCCGCGGCCTGCTGCACGCGGATGCGGGAGAGACGGCCGCCGCGGCCGCCGCCTTCACGCGCGCGGTCGAGATCGACGGATCGAACGCCACCTACTGGGCCAACCTCGGGAACGCGCGACAGGCGCTCGCGGACGCCTCCGGCGCGGCCGAGGCCTACGAGCGCGCCCTCTCCCTCGATCCGCTGCACGCCGACGCCACCAACGGCCGCGGGGTCATGCTGGTGCAGGGTGGCCGCGCCGACGAAGCGGTGGACGTCTTCACCCGCGCGCTCACCCTCCAGCCGGACTTCCACGAAGCGCGCCTGAACCTGGGCATCGCCTATCAGCAGGCCGGCCGGCCGCGCGAGGCCGCGGCCACGTATCGCGAGCTCCTCCGTCGCGCACCGCGAGGCGCCACGCGAGAACGCGAGGCGGCCACCGAGTTGCTGCGTTCGCTGCGCTGACCACTGCTCCGGGGTACAAGACAAGCGGGGCGCTCCCGCAAAGGAAGCGCCCCGCTGTGTGACGCTGGAAGCCCGGGCGCCCCAGCCTTTCAGTCCCCAGCCCCCGGTCTCAGAACGAGAAGCGGAAGCCGACCTGCGCCGACGCGCTGCTCGCTCTGCTGGAAGTCGCCGGCGTACGCGTTCGGCTGCATGAAGGCGGTGCTCGTCTGGTTCTGCACCAGCGCGAACGCCGGGTTCTTGGCGTTGAACAGGTTGAAGCACCTCGCCGATCGCCGTCGATGCGCGCGCTGCCGCTCGAGCCGGAAGCTCGTTGGACACGCGCAGGTTGACCTGCGTGCGCCACGCGCCGCGGCTGCAGTTGTAGGTCTCGCACGTCGCCGATCTCCTTCGGCGCCTCGCCGATGCCGCGTGAACTGGTAGGCGCGCGCCGTCAGGTCGTTGTTCTCGCCGTTCAGGTTCGTGTCGACGCCGGTGATGGTCGCCACCGGCAGCGGCGAGCGGTAGAAGAACGTCGGCGCCACCGTGAAGCCCTTGACGATGTAGACCGCCGCCAGCGAGCCCTGGTGACGCGCGTCGGTGCGCGAGGTCGGACCGTTGACGCGGTCGTCGTCGTAGAGCAGCGTCGGCGTCCTGCAGGTTGTTGGCGTTCAGCTCGTCGGCCGCGGTGCCGATCTGGCTGTTGGCCTTGGCCAGCGTGTAGGTCGCGGTGAAGTCGAGGTTGTTGGTCATGCGGCGCTTGAAGCCGGTGATGAGCGCGGTGTAGTCGCTCTCCGCTTCGCTGATCGCCGGACGCGTGCCGATCGCCGCGCGGCTGCACGCCGAGGAACGCCAGCTGGCGCGCGCCGGTCGCGCCGCCACCGACCGGGCCGACGTTGATGCGCGGACGCGTGTTGAGGTTGCGGCCGTCGGCGCGCACGCCGTCGACGGTGATGACCATCGACGTCGGTGAGCTGGTGCGACCAGCCGAGCGACGTCTGACGCGTGTACGGCATCTGCAGACGCGGGTCGGTGAACTGGCCGAAGAGCGGCAACGCGCCGGCCGGCCTGGTTCTGGCTCGGCGATGTTGGCGCAGCGGCTGACCGACGCGGTAGAAGCGTGCCGTCGGGGTTGCGGATGCCCGCCTGGTTGTCGATCGAGACCACGGCGCCGAAGCCCTTGCCGGTGGCGTCGACTGGCCGCGAACAGCGCGTTCGAGTTCGTGTAGGCCATGTCCATGTAGATGCCCCAGCCGCCGCGCATCACGTCCTTGCCGTCGCCGCGCAGGTCGTAGGCGAAGCCGAGGCGCGGCTGCCAGTTGTTGGTGTCGTCCTTCGGATCCTTGCCGAAGTTCTCGAGGCCCTTGATGCCCGGTCGAGCAGGCCGGCCCTGCCGGCGTTCTGCATGATCACGAAGTTGGGGTTCTTCGACTGATCGAACTGGTAGCCCTTGATGAGGTCGTAGCGCAGGCCGAGGTTGAGCGTCAGCCGTCGGTCACCGCCCAGTCGTCCTGGATGTAGCCGGCGTACTGCTTCAGCGGGATGTTGGCCGACGGCGTCGCCGTCGTTGAGCGGTGACGATCGAGATCGGCCCGTTGACGTCGTCGGTGAGGTAGGTGTGCTGGACGACGCCCTTGCCCGAGTTGAAGGTGATGAACAGGCGCGGCTCGTTGATGAAGTTGACGCCGGCCTTGAAGTCGTGACCGATGCCGCCCATGCCGGTGACGTGCCACGAGAAGTCGTCGCGGAACTGCCACTTCTTCTGCTCGGTGGTCTGCGGCGTGTTCGGGCTCTGGCCGACGGCGACGCCGTTCGGGAAGCGCTGGTACGGGGTCGTGGCTGTTGGCCGTGATGTCGTTCGTGAAGTCGGCGTACTGGAAGATGAACTCGTTCAGCATGCTGCCGCCGAGCACCCAGTTGTGGTTGACGTTGATCGAGTTGAACTCGTTCTTGCTCTTGCCCCAGCGCGCTCGGCGCGCGGTTGAGCGCGCGGCGCCGTAGGGCTGCGAGTTCTGGTTGCGGCCGTAGCGCACCGACAGGTACTGGTTCGGCGGTGAGCGTTGGCGGTCACCTTCACGTTGAACAGGGTCTCGCGGTACGGCGTGGCGAAGGTGCCGTCGAGCGCTCGGGAACAGGCCCCTGGTGTTGACGACCTGGAAGGTGTCCTGCTGGGTGCGCTCGACGGCGCCGAAGTAGTGCAGCTTGTCCTTGATGATCGGGCCGCCGAAGCTGCCGCCGAACTGATTGCGGCGGTAGTCCTGCTTGTCGGGCCGTTGTTCTTCTCGGTGGTCGTGATCGCGTTCATCGACTTGTCGCGGAACAGCTCGAAGAAGCTGCCGCGGTAGATCGTTGGTGCCGCTCTTGGTGACGATGTTCATCACGCCGCCGTTGCTGCGGCCGTTCTCGGCCTTGGCGCGCGAGGTGACGAAGTTGAACTCCTGAATCGCCTCGAGCGGGAACAGCTGCAGCAGGCCGCCGACGGTGTCGTCGTTGTTGTCGCCGCCGTCGATCTGGTAGTTGACGTTGCGGCCGTTGCCGCCGTTGATCTGCGGCGAGTACTGCGTGCTCTTGGTCGGGTCGGAGTGGTTGCCGAGGCCGACGCCCGGGCAGCGTCGCGG
This sequence comes from uncultured Acidobacteriota bacterium, assembly GCA_963807405.1. Lineage (GTDB taxonomy): Bacteria > Acidobacteriota > Vicinamibacteria > Vicinamibacterales > UBA2999 > CADEFD01. The sequence continues at coordinate 1,714,530 of CAWEBU010000006.1, forward strand.
CGAGGTTCGCGAACTGGCGGCCGTTGAGCGGGATGCTCTCGATGCGGCCGATGTCGACGACGCCGCCGACCGACGACACGGTCGCCTCGATGAGCGGCGTCTGGCCGGTCACGATGATGGTCTCGGCGACGGCGCGCGACCTTCAGCGTGAAGTCGATGGTGATGGTCTGGCCGACGTTGACGACGACGTCCTTGCGATCGACGGACGTGAAGCCGGCCAGCTCGACCGTGAGGTCGTAACTGCCGACCGTGCAGCGCGCTGCAGGCGGTAGACGCCTTCGGCGTCGCTGACATCGACGCGGGTGAAGCCGGTGCTCGGGCTGCGTGACGGTGACGGTGGCGCCGGGAATGGCGGCGCCCTGGTCGTCGAGGACGCGGCCGATGATGGTGCCAGTGGTCTGCTGAGCGCTGGCGTCGGCCGCGCACAACGCCACGCTGGCAAACAGCGCCAGAATGAGCTTCTTCATAGATGAGTCTCCCTCGGTTGTGGTGCAGGTAAGTGCGTCGAATTCCGTAACGGACGTTCTATAGCAAGGCCAGGACCACCCGCGGCGTCCCGGCCCTATGGACAGTAGATCGCAGGAATTCGTCCGATTCCGCCATCCGGCCGTCCACCGACCCGAGGCCAAATCCAAGGACCCGGTGACAATCAGGGACAAACCACCGGAAAATTGGGCCGAGCGTCGAGCCAGCCGTGATGACCTGAAACGGGTGTAACCGCCGCTCAGCGGAGCGCGCCGAGCAGGCGCGCCACTTCCCCGCGTTGTGGCGCGGTGGCAGGGAGGCGGCTCAGCAGGTCCGCCGCTTCGCGCGAGGCACCCTCGCGATCACCGGCCCGGGCCAGGGCGACGGCCAGACCGAAGCGAGCCTGGTGCAGGTCGGGGTCGAGGACGAGAGCCCGGCGGAGAAAAGGCACGGCCTCGGCCGGTTGCCCCCCGTCCGAGCGAACCAGGCCCTGGTTGGCCAGGACCACCGGATTGTCAGGCTCGAGCGCGGCCGCGTCCTCGAGCACGCGAATGGCCTCGGCTGTCTGCTTCGCGGCCACGAGACACGCCGCCAGGCCGAGATGGGCGTCGGCGGTGGGCATGCCAGCGGCGATGGCGCTCCGGAAGTTCGGCACCGCGCTCCGGCAGTCGCCGCGGGCGACGCGGGCGTAGCCCAGCCGCAGGGCCGCCTGGGGGTTCTGGGGGTCGTCGGCGAGGATGCGCGTCAACGCGGCTTCGAGGGCCGTGCCGCTCAGCTCGCCGGACGTGACCTCGGCCAGCCGCGCCGCGAGTTCGCGGCGATCCTTCGGATCGGCGAGCGGCCGGGTGCCGCGCGCGCCACCGCCGCTGAGATACCCGAGCGACTGCAGACGGCGACGCGCATCAGGCGACAGGTCGTCGAGGGGCACGGGCGGCGGCGCCTGGGTCGACGCGAAGGTGGCCACCGCGGCCTTGAGCCGCGCCGCCGCGGCCGGCTGCCCGGCCACGAGGTTGGTGGTCTCGTCGGCATCCGCCCTGGTGTCATAGAGCTCGGGCGCCGGCGCGAGGATGTACTTGGTGAATCCCGCACGCACCGAGCGAAGCGGGCTCCACCCGAAGTCCTCGAACGGCGCCATCGTCTCAGCATAGAGCTGACGCGGCGACGCCCCGGGCGGCCGCCGCCCTCGGAGCTCCTGCAGCGCTTCGCCGTCGAGCGGCGTGCTCATCTGCACACCGCTCAGCGCCACCACCGTCGGCGCGATATCGACGAGCGACACCGGCTCGTCACGCACCTCGCGCTCGACTCCCGGCCCCTGCACGATGAGTGGCACCCGCAGCGTCGTGTCGTAGATGAAGACGCTGTGGCCGATCTCGCCGTGTTCGCCAAACGCCTCGCCATGGTCGGCGGTGACCACCACGAGCGTCTCGGCGCGCGCGGAGCCGAGCCCGTCGAGCAGCCGGCCGACCTGCCGATCGGCCTCCGCGATCTCATCGTCGTAGCGCTCGCTCATCGAGCGGCCGGTGCGCGGCGTCACCGTACGGCGCGTGCGGCTCGAACAGATGCACCCACAGAAACCTGCGGGCGTCACCGGTCGTGCGCTGCCACGCCAGTGCCTCGTCCACCGTAAGCTGTCCGGCGCGTTCGTCGCTCGGTCGCCCGTCTGGCCCCCGCGCCCATCGGTCGCCGTAGACGTCGAAGCCGGTGGCGAGGCCGAAGCGGCGATCGAGCGGAAACGCGCTGATGAAGGCGCCGGTCGCGAAACCGGCCGCCTTCAGCACGGTCGCAAGGGTCGGGACGCCGTCGACCAGAGCCACGCCGTTGTGGCGGGCGCCGTGCGCGGGCGGATAGCGTCCGCTCAGGATCGAGGCATGCGATGGCAGGGTCACCGGCGCGGCCGAGTAGGCTCGGCTCGCCCGCAGGCCGGCTGTGGCCAGGGCGTCGAGATGCGGCGTCCGCGCGCTGGCGTAGCCATACGCGCCCACACGGTCGGCGCGCAGTGTGTCGATGGTGATGAGCAGCACGTGACGCGCGACAGCCGGGGGCGTGCCTGCGGGCGTTTCGGCCCCGCCGCCGCAGCCACTGGCCGACAGTCCCACCAGCCCCCACGTCAGTCCCGCGGCCACACTGCGCACGGAGTCATTATCGCTTGGAGCCCTGCGAGCGTCGGCTATCCTTGAGGCGCATCGTCCCGGCCCGACCGCACGAGGCGGTCCGCGCGGACGACGGAAAGCGGCACTTCATGCGATACGGCATCCTGGGCGGCGTGGCGGCAATGGCGGTGATGCTGGCAGGGGGACCTGCGGCCGCGCAGCCGGTGGCGCCGGGCGCCGCGGCGGCGCGCACTCCGAACGTCGAGTTCGAGATGATGACGTGGCCGGAGGTCAAGCAGGCGCTCGGCTCCGGCAAGACGACGGCCCTCGTCTACAACGGCGGCACCGAGCAGCGTGGTCCGCACAACGTCAATGGCGGCCACAACCTGCTCGGCCGCGAACAGGTGCGCGACATCGCATTGAAGCTCGGCAACGCCATCGCGGCGCCAGTGCTGCCGTTCTCGCCCAACCGGGCCAGCGCCGATCTCCCGGGCACGATCGGGCTCACCAACGAGATCTTCGAAGCCGTCAACGAGCAGGTCGCGGAAGAGCTGATCAAGACCGGCTTCAAGAACGTGGTCCTGATGGGCGACCACGGCGGCGGCCAGGCCCAGCTCAAGGCGGTGGCCGACAGGCTCGACACGAAGTACCGGGGCCAGGGCATCCGCGTGGTGTTCTGCGACGAGGTGTATGCCAAGGCCAATGGCGACTTCGATGCCTGGCTCACGGCCCAGGGCTACCCCGCCAGCGCGCACGCCGGCATCCCCGACACCTCCGAGATGCTGTACCTCGGCGGCGACAAAGGCTGGGTGCGCAAGGAGCTCGTCAAGGAAGCCCTCGGGGATCCGATGCCGGCGCCGGGCGCCAAGCCCGATCGCTCGAAGCCACGCCTGAACAACGGCATCACCGGCGATGGGCGGCGCTCGTCGGCGGAACTGGGCAAGAAGCTCTTCGACATGAAGACCGACTACGCCGTGCGGCAGATCCGCCAGTTGCTCGGCACGTCGTCGAGCGCTCCCTAGACGCGAGGTCCCGCCATGGCCCTGTCCCGACGCACGCTGCTCTCGGCGCTGCCGGCCCTTGCCGGCCTCCCGTCGCTGCCGCCACCGGCCATCGCCGCTGGCGCGGCGCAGGCGGCCGCCGATCCGCTTGGCGTGCGGGCCGATTTCCCGGTGGCCTCGACGGCGCTCTTCCTGAACTCCGCCTACATCACGCCCACGCCGAGACCGGTCATGGCGGCCGGGTGCGCCTTCGCCGACGCCAAGGGCCTGCGCGCCGATTTCCCTCGGAGACATGCTGAAGAAGACCGACGAGGTCCGCGCGCAGTACGCGGCGCTCATCAACGCGTCAGCCGACGAGATCGGGTTTCTGTTCTCGACCAGCGAGGGCGAGAACATCGTGGCGCAGTCGATGGGCTTCACCCGCGGCGACAACGTCGTCATCGACGAGCTGCACTACGAGACCGAATTCGTTCTCTACTCGCACCTGGCCAAGGAGACGGGCGTCGAGATGCGGGTGGCCAAGGCGCGTGGCGGCGCGGTCACGGCCGCGGACCTCGAGCCGCTCGTCAACCGCCGGACCAGGCTCGTGTCGGTGGCGTGGGTGTCGCACCAGAACGGCTTCCGCCATGACATGCGCCCGATCGCCGATCTGGCGCACGCGCACGGCGCCTTCTTCTACACCGATGGCATCCAGGCGGCCGGGATGTTCCCGATCGACGTCAAGGCGGCCGGCGTCGATGCCATGGCCTGCGGCACCTACAAGTGGCTGCTCGGCGCCTACGGCGTGGCGCCGTTCTACGTCCGCCGCGAGATGCTCGACCGCCTGCGGCTCGATCGCTACGGCGCCCTGCACGTGGCCAGGACCACCGGTCCGCACCAGTACGAGCTGCACGCCGGCACCAAGCGCTTCGACTATGCGACGCTCGCCTTCGGCCCGGTCTACCAGCTCGGCGCCGGGCTCGAGTACCTGGCAGCAGTCGGCGTGGATCGCATCGAGAGCCACACCGTGGCGCTCGCCCATCGCCTGCACAAGGGCCTGCGCACGCTCGGCTTCGACGTGCTCACGCCGGACGGCAACCGCTCGTCGATCGTGGCGTTCAGGGTGACGAAGGCGCTGGACGCGATCACCAAACATCTGGCCGACACCAAGACGCAGGTGAGCGTGCGCGAGAACGGCACGCAGATTCGCGTGTCGCCGGCGCTCTTCAACACTGACGCCGATATCGATCGGTTCCTGACGGTGGCCGAAGGCCTCCGTCAGGGATAGAACTCCCGATCAGCCTGTTGTCGTCAGCGCGTGCCGGCCGCCGGCACGAACTTCTGGATGCGCTGGCCGTAGGTGTCGGCGGCGTAGACGGCGCCCTTCGAGTCGACGACGATGCCGTGCACCCAGTCGAACTGGCCGGGCCCGAGGCCTTGCGAGCCCCAGGTGGCGAGGAACGAGCCGTCCTTGAGCGAGAACTTGTGGACGCGCTCGAGCAGGTGGTCGGCGATGTAGCCGACGCCCTCGGTGCCCTTGCGTGAGATGGCGACATCCCACGGGTTCCACTCGTTCTTGATCTCGCGCAGGTAGTTCAGGTCCTTGTCGTAGACCTGCAGCCGCTTGTTCTCGCGGTCGATGATGTAGAGGTTCTCCTGCGCGTCGACTGCCAGCTTGTGCGGCAGCACCCATTCCCCGGGAGCGGTGCCCTTGTCGGCCGGACCGCCGGCGCCCTTGCCCACCTGCTTGATGAACTTGCCGGCCTTGTCGTAGAGGATGACGCGGTTGTTGCCGTAGCCGTCGGTGACCACGATGTTGCCGCTCTTCAGCACCGCGATGCCCGACGGCAGGTCGAGATGGTTCGGGCCGTTGCCCTTCTCCATCGTGGTGCCGATCTGGAGCAGGAACTTGTCCATCTTCGGCGAGATCTTGACGATGCGGTGCGCGTCACGCTCGATGATGTAGACGTTCCCTTCCCAGTCGACGGCGCCCGAGTGCTCCCAGTCCTTGTTGATGGTCTTGCCGTTGTATTCGAGATCGCCGCCGGCGGCGACCAGCTTGCCGGCCGTGTCGAAGACCATCACCGGCTTCGGTCCGCGATTGAAGACGTAGATGCGGTCCTGCTGATCGATGGCCAGGCCGGAGATGCCCGGCTGGTTCGAGGGCAGAGCGCCCCCGCCGCCCATCTGCCCCCGGGCCCGGCGCGCGGCCGCCTGCGCTTCGCGCTCCGCCGGAGGAGGCGGCGCCTCCTTGAGGCCGAACCACATGTCGGCCGGCAGCGTGGGCCAGTTCGGCACCAGCCGGTACTGCTCGCCCTGCGCGCTGGCTCCTGTCGCCGTCGCCAGCACCAACGCCAGCACCGTCACCGCTCCGCCCATCACTCGTCGCATCACATCCTCCGCCTTGACCGTCAACTGCTACTGCCCGCCGCCGGGCACGGGCTTTCTGAACCAGGGATTTCCGAAGTTCACGAACGGGCCGTCGTCGACCGCGACCGACGTCGCCACGCGATAGGCCAGCGGCGCGCCGAGACGCATGGTGTGCCTGATGCGCACCGTGTGCCCGCCGGCCGTGAAGGGCGCGCTCTCGAACAGGATGTTGTAGAAGCCGCCCAGGTCGGCACCGACGTGCGCGATCTGATCGTAGGCGAAGCCGCGGCTGTCGACGACGTGCCGCGAGACCGCCTTGTAGTCGCGGTGGTAACCGAGCGTCTCGCGCACGGTGAAGCGGCCGTCGGGCCCCTCGGCCTCGGTCAGCGCCTCGTAGAACTTCCCGCCGAGCGCCTTGTAGGTGGTGGTGCCGGTGAGGCGTCCGGCGGCGCCGAGCGGTCCCTCGGGCACGTCCCACTCGAACGTCCACGGCGCGCCGAGGAAGTAGCCGTCGAAGTCGAGCAGCGGCTGCTCGTCGTCGTGCCTGGTGGCCCGGCCGCGGTCGGGCGCCTGTCCCTTGATCTCGGCGCCGGCCGCCGGCGCCGGCGCCGGCGTCTGTGCGGACGCGGCGCCCACCGGCAGCAGGACCTGCAAGGCCACTGCGGCCAGCACTCTCGATGTCATACGGTGTCTTTGTATACTTCCGCGGACGCGGCGTCAACGACTCGCGCGTTCGAGACGTGCGACTGCGATACACTCCGGCGCGATGCCGACTCGCACGCCCGCCCATCAGGCCGCCGGTCCCCTGCAGGTCCGCGGCACTCTTGCCACCCGCTACGCCGACGTGTTCACGCCCGCGGCCCTGGCGGCCCTCGAACTGCTCGCCCCCCTCGATCGCGATCGCCAGGCCCTGATGCAGGCGCGCCTGGCTCGCCGCTCGGCGCGGGCCGACGCCGGTGAGCACATCGGGTTCCTGCCCGACGACGCCGTCATCGGCCGCACCTCAATCCGCGTCGCCGAGGCCCGCGCCGGTCAGTTCGACGGCGCTGACATTCCCGCCGCGCTCGATCGCCAGTGGATTCAGGGCACCGGGCCGGCGGCCCGCCCCGGCACGGCCCTCGACATCAGCCTGCGCAACGTGGCCTATGCGCTCCTGTCGGGCGCCGACGGCTGGATGTTCGACGGCGAGGACGCGCTCGGGCAGCGCGCGACGATGTCGCTCGACAACCAGCGCAACCTCCGTCTCGCCCTGTCGCGCGAGGCGGTCTTCCTCGACGTCGCGGCCGGCGTGGCCGGCGAGATGAACCAGTGGAGCCAGGGCTTCTTCGGCCGCCCGATCGTCGACGACTGGCGGCGCCAGCTCGACGTGACCGTGCCCATCTTCCGCGCCCGCGGCCTGCACCTCGACGACCGCCACGTGCGCTGGCAGGACGGCACCGGCTTCTCGGCCTCGATCGTCGATCTCGTGCTCTACGTGGTCAACGTCCAGCAGCCCCTGGCCGCGCTCGGGCGGCCGATCGTGCTCTACCTGCCGAAGATCCAGACGGCCGAGGAAGCGGCCCTCTGGCACGACCTGCTGAGCGCGCTCGAGACCCATCTCGGCATGGCCGTGGGCACCATCAAGACCTACGTGCTCGTGGAGCAGCTCGAGGCGTGCTACCAGCTGATGGAAATCCGCGCCGCGCTCGGGGCGCATTTCGTGGGCTTCAACACCGGCCGCTGGGACTACATCAACAGCGTCTCCGACGCCGTCGCCTGGGACGCCGCGTTCCAGAACCCGAACATCGACGCCATCACCATGACCTACGCCTACATGCGGACCTACGAGGATCGCGTGCGGCGGGCGGTGGCCACGCCCGATCGCCAGGGCCGCACGGCGCTCTGGCAGGGCGGCATGGAGCCGAACATCCCGGTCGGCTCGCCCGCCGGCGTCACCGCCGGCATGGCGCGCGCGGTGGCCGGTGCCGAGCGCGAGCGCACCGCTGGCGCCAGCGGCAAGTGGGTGGCGCACTGGAAGATGGTGCACATCGTGCGGCCGGTGTGGGCGCAGGCCGGTGAGGACAACCAGCGTAGCCGGCGATTTCCGCCGCTGACCTATTCCGACGACGACGCGGCGGCGCTGCGCGCGCTCGACCCGGCCCCGCGCACCGTGCGCGGCGCCCGCGATCTGCTGAGCGTCGCCATCCAGTACGGCAACGCCTTCGGCCAGGGCATGCAGGCGGCGGCGCTCAAGCCGGCGGATTTCTTCGGCGACGACGACGTGCTCTACCTGATGGAGGACATGGCCACCGGCGAGATCCGCGTCAGCATCCTCTGGGAGTGGCTGCACAAGCAGGCGCCCTTCACCGTCGCCGACGCGGCCACCGGCGTCGCCGTCGGCGACACCCTGACGCCAGCGCTCTTCGCCCGCCTGCTCGATGAGGAGTACGCCAAGCTGCTCGCCGCCGCCAACCGTGACGTCCACGACGACTCGAAGGCCACCACTCTGCCGATCGCGCGCGACCTGGTGGCCGCACTCGTCGAGAGCGACGTCAAGGCGCCGTGGTACATCGACCTGCTGAACCTGACCCTCGACAACACCGATCGCGCGGAGTGCGCCCGTCGAGTGGCGGCGTATCTCACGGCCTTCCGCACCGAGGGCACCCGCGTCACGGCCAACCCGGAGTTCGACCGCGGGTAGTCGCGGAGCCCGAGGCGCGTCTCGCGCCAGACGGTCACTCCGCCCGGAGCGCCTCGAGGGGATCGACGCGCATGGCACGCCGTGCCGGCACGAGGCAGGCGGTGACCACGACCGCGAGCAGGGCGACAGCCGTGACGAAGAGGCGGAGCGGGTCGGCCGGTTCGACGCCGAAGAGCTGGGCAGCGATGGCCCGGCCCGCGAACACCGCGCCCGTCACGCCGAGGACCAGGCCGGCGGCGGCCAGCTTCACGCCGTCGCCGATGACCAGGCGGAAGACGCCCGAGGTGCTGGCCCCGAGCGCCATCCGCACGCCGATTTCGGCCGTGCGCTGGGCCACGGCGTAGGCCATCACCCCGTAGATGCCGAGGGCGGCCAGGATGAGGGCGAGGCCAGCGAAGCCACCGGACAAGGTGGCCAGGAATCGCGGCTGGCTGATCGACGCGCCGAGCCGCTCAGCCATCGTCTCGACACCGACGATCGGCAGCCCGGCATCGACCGCGCCGACCGCCTGGCGAAGCGGCGCCGGCCAGCTGGCCGGGATCGGCCCGCGCAGCACGATGTTGATCCCGCGCTCGCCGAGCTGCCAGTAGGGAACGAACGTCTCGACGCGGGTGTCCTCACGCGCGCCGCGGCCCCGGACATCGGCGACGACGCCGACGATCGTAAAGGTCAGGCGTTCGGGTCCCCCGAAGCGGAGACGCCGTCCGAGCGGTTCCTCACCGGGAAGGTACCGGCGGACGAACGTCTCGTTGACGACCACCGACGGGGCGGGCTCGCGCCCCTCGAAGCCGCGTCCCCGCACGATCCGCATCCCGATCGCGTCGAAGTAGCCGGCGCTCACCTGCCGATACCAGGTGACCGGCGCATCGCCGGCTGCCGCGGCTGGCGGCCGGCCCTCGATCGCGAAGGAGCGGTCGGTATCGCCGCCGTCGAGCGGCAGTATCGAGGTGAGCGCCGCCTGCTCTACCCCGGGAATCGCCGCCGCGCGCGCCAGCACCTCATCGTAGAGAGCGATGGTCTTCTCCGGCGTGTCGTAGCCGGCGCGCGTCGGGAAGATCGCGCCGACCAGCAGGCCGTCGGTGCGGAAGCCGAGGTCGGCCGACTGCAGGCGCACGAACGTCTCGATGAAGAGCGCGCCGCCGGTGACGAGCACGAGCGCCAGGGCGACCTCCGCGGTGACGAGGACCCGGCGCAGCGTGCGGCTGCCGCCACCGGCGGTGCCGCGGCCGCCGTCCTTGAGCGCCGGGGCCACACGCGTGAACGACTGCTGGAGGGCGGGCGCGAGGCCAACGAGGAGGCCCGTGATCAGGGTCAGCGCCGCCGCGGCGGCGAAGACGGCCGCGTCCACCCGCACCTCGTTCAGCCGTGGCGCATCGGCCGGCGCCAGGGCGACCAGCGCGTCGACGCCCCACATGCCGAGCAGCAGGCCCGCCGCGCCGCCAGCCGCCGCCATGACCAGACTCTCGGTGGCGAGTTGCCGCACGATTCGGCCGCGAGTGGCACCGAGCGCCATGCGCGTCGCCAGCTCCCGTCGCCGTCCGGACGCCCGGGCCAGCAGCAGGTTGGCGATGTTGGCGCAGGCGATGAGCAGCACGAAGGCGACCGCCCCGGCCAGCGCGACGAGCGCCGGGCGAATCTGCCCGGTGACGCGGTCGGCCAGGGGCTGGACGAGGAAGCCGGTGCGCGCGTTGGCGTCGGGGTGCTCGATCTCGAGCCGCGCCGCCAGGGCCGTGGCAGCGCCCTGCGCCTGGGCGAGCCCGGTGCCGGGGGCCAGGCGTGCCACGGTGCGAAGGAAGATGGCGCCGCGCACCGGGTTGGCGCGGTCCAGACGCAGCGGCCGCCAGACCTCGGCCTCCGCGAGCACGACCGGCCGGAAGGCCGGCGGCAGCACGCCGATGATCTCGTGCGGCTCGCCCGCCAGCACGACCAGGCGGCCGACGGCCGCGGCATCGCCGCCGAAGCGTCGCTGCCAGAGACCGTCGCCGATGAGGGCCACGCGGCGCGCGTTCGGCAGGTCATCGGCCGATGTGAAATCACGGCCGAGGGCGGGCCTGACGCCGAGCACGGCGAGGTACTCGTGTGACACCTGCTCGCCGGCGAGCGCTTCGGGCTCCGTATCGCCCGTGAGGCTCGGGCCCCAGCCGCCGATGGCCGCGACGCGCTCGACCGCGGGCAGACTCGTGCTCCAGTCCACGAAGTTGCCCGGCGAGGCCCACTCGTCGGCCGGCCCGCCGCTGCGGCGCAGGTCCTGCCACAGCATCACCAGTCGCTCGGCGTCCGGGTACGGCAGCGGACGCAGGACGACCGCGTTGAGTACCGTGAATACCGCCGTGTTGGCGCCGATGCCGAGCGCCAGCGTGAGGATCGCGACGGCAGCGAAGCCCGGGGCCCGCGCCAGCGCGCGCAGCGCGTAGCTCACGTCCTGCAGTGTCGTCCGCATCGTCAGCTGCCTCCACCCCGTGATGGCCGCCATGGCCGCGCTACGGTGGCCGGCGCCGGCCCGGCGGCGGCGTTCAACGCGCCAGCGGCGGGCCGGTCAGCACGAGACGCACTTGTGGTTGTTGGTCGCGCCGAGCTTCTCGAGCAGCGCGATGGTCGCCGGATAGGGCTGCGTGCGCTGCACCGGGCCGTTGGCCATGTCGGCGGTCGTCTGGCCCTCGCGGTTGACGGCCGTGACGAGCGCCCCTCTCGCGACCAGGTACTCGATGGCGGCGTTGTCGCCACGCGAGGCGGCCAGGTGCACGGCGGTGTTGCCTTCGTGGTCCACCGCGTTGACGTCGGCGCCGACTTCTTCGACCAGGAACTTGATGGCCGGCAGGAAGCCGGTCTCGGCATAGCGGTGCGAGTTGGCGGCGAAGCCCTCGCCGTAGCCCACGCCCGAGGCGGCCAGCAGCGGCGGCACGGCGGGACCGCCGACCGGCACCGGCGCCACGCCCGAGACATCGCTCGTCAGCCGGATGCCGTCACCGGTGAACGGCCGGCCGGCCGGCTTCACGGTGGGCAGATGCGGATCGGCGCCGTACGTCACCAGCAGCCGCATGGCCTCGACGTCGCTGGCATAGGCGGCGCGCCAGAACGGCGTGGCGCCGATTTCGTCGACGCCGGCGAAATCGGAGTTGAAGGCCTGGTACCAGACCTTCTTGCGGATGCGGGCGTTCGCGTCGGCGCCGCGGTCGAGCAGCGCCTGCATCAGCGCCAGGTAGGACGTGCGCTGCTGCTGATAGCCCTTGGGGTTGGGATACTGCGACTTGGGCGCCCACCGGTGGTTCAGCGTGGCGTAGAGCGGCTGGGCGCCGTTGGCCGCGCCGAGCGAGACGTCCGCCCCCTGATCGAGCAACTGCATCGCCAGATCGAAGTGGCCGTTGATGACGGCCATGAGCAGCGGGCTCGTGCCATCACCGGCGTTGACCTGGTTGACGTCCGCCCCGCCGGCCAGGAGCGCGCTGGCGGTGGCCACGTAGCCCTCGCGAGCCGCGAACAGCAGGGCGCTCAGCCCGCCCTGGGTGCCGATGAGCTCGTTGTAGCGGAACTGGCGGGTCAGCCCCGGGATCTGCACCGCCGGCGGCACCGTCTGGCCGCGGCGCTGGGCGGCGGCCGGCGGTCCGTCGCTCGACTCGGTCAGCTTGGCCAGATCGACCACCGTCGTCGTCAGCCGGTGGTTGGCCCCCTTCTCGAGCAGGAACGCCACCACGTCGGCGCGGTTGGAGGCGGCGCCGAACATCAGCGCCGACTGTCCCTTGGCCTGCTCCACGGCGTTGACGTCGCCCCCGGCGGCGACCAGACGCTGCACGGCAGCCAGCGCGCCCGATTGGGCGGCCAGCATCAGCGGCGTCGTTCCGGAGGACGACGTGGCGGACACGTCCGCACCGGCGGCGACCAGGGCGTCGACCACCGGCGCACTGCCCGATCTGGCCGCCAGGTGGAGCGGCGTGTAGTCGCCGAGGCGCGTGGTGGCGCCGTGGTTGGCACCGGCGTAGAGCAGCATGCGCGCGATCTCGACGTGGCCGGTGGTGGCCGCCCAGTGCAGAGGCGACATGCCGTCGCCCTGGGCGGCGTTGACGTCGGCCCCGGCCGTCAGCATCGTGCGGACGGCGGCCACGTCGCCCTTCATCACCGCATCGGCCACCGGCACATCGCCGGCCGCCGAGAGTCCCGTCGCCAGGCCGAGCACGAGGCTCGCGCTCACCCAGGCTGTCGTCGCTCGTCGCGTCGTCATGTCGGAGTGCCCTACTGCGCCGTCGTGGCGGGCGCCGAGTTGAGATCCATCGCCGCCGTGCTGTCGCCGAAGCCCGGCAGATCCAGCCCCAGCATCTGCCCCACCGACAGCATCGCGTTGGCCATCGGCGTGCCGTCGGCGGCCTTGAGGTGGAGGTTGCCCTGGAGCTGTCCGCCGGCGTGGCCGGCCAGGAACAGCGGGCAGCGCTTGTGGTTGTGCACGTTGGAATCGCCCATCGGCGAGCCGTACATCACCAGCGTGTGGTCGAGCAGGTTGCCGTCGCCCTCCGGCGTTTCCTTCAGCTTGTTCAGGAAATACGGGATCAGGCTGACGTGGTAGGTGTTGATCTTCATGAACTCGGTGACGCGATCCTCGCGGCCCTGGTGGTGCGAGGCCGGGTGGAAGCCGGTCGAGACGCCGCTGTCGGGGTAGACGCGGCCCGAGGCATCGCGGCCCATCTTGAACGAGAAGACGCGCGTGATGTCGCTGGCGAAGGCCACGGCCTGCAGGTCGAACATCAGCTTGACGTGCTCACCGAACGAATCGGGCACGCCGATCGGGGCGCCGGGCAGCGCCCGCTGTTCCCCGCTGCTGTTGAGGGTCTCGGTCCGCTGGATGCGGCGCTCGATCTCGCGCACGTCGTCGAGGTAGTCACTGAGACGGGCCCGGTCCACCGGCCCCAGCGTCTTCTGCAGGCGGGCGATCTCGGTCGTGACCCAGTCGAGGATGCTCTTGTCTTCCCGGCGGCGCAGCGACCGCTCTTCGGCCGTGGCGCCGACGCCGAACAGCTGGTCGAAGGCCACGCGGGGGTCGCGAATCATCGGCAGCGGCTCGTCGGGCCCCGCCCAGCTGATGGTGTCGGTGTAGACGCACGAGTAGCCGTAGGAGCAGCCGCCCGCCTGGTCGACGTTCTCGATGCACAGCTGCATCGACGGGATCGGGGATTCCTGGCCGTACTTCCGGGCGTAGTGCTGGTCGATCGAGGTGCCGGCGCGCACGTCCGAGCCCTGTGTCTGCCGTGGATGCGCCTGGGTCAGGAAGACCGCGCTCGAGCGGAAGTGGTCACCGCCGATCTCCGGCAGCTCGAAGGCCTCGGCATTCCTGACGTCGGTGTTGCTGACGATGGTCAGGTAGTCCCGGAACGGCTCGAGCGCACGCATCGACGTCTGGCCGAGGTCGAAGTCCCGGCCGGTGGCCGCGGGCGACCACATGTGCTTCTCGGTGCCGATCACGGTGGCGCCGGCCGAGCCGTGCACCATCTCGATGGCGGCGAAGCGGACCTTGCCGGCCGCGGCCGACGACGCGTAGGCCTGGCGCGCCGGCACCATCGCCTCGAGGAACGGCAGGGCGACCGTGGCACCCACGCCCTTGAGCATGGTGCGCCGTGACAGGTGTTTGCCGGTGATGATCATGGTCGTCTGCTTCCCTGTGACTGAGACTCAGCGGATCGCGGGTCCCTCGGCCGAGGACACCGGCTCGAGCTTGCCCATCCGGAACGGGGCACTGGTCGCGATGCCGGTGACGAAGGCCGAGATCCGGTAGTCGGCCTTGGCGGCGTCGCGGATGATGGCGCGCACGACCGGCATGTCGTAGCTCTCGATGCGGCGGCCGAGCGCGTAGGTCATGAGGTGTTCGGTGAAGCTGAGCAGGAACACGTCCTGGTGCTTGACGAGCGCCGCGCGCAGATCCGCCGGGCCGTCCATCGGCGTGCCGTCGTAGAGCTGGCCCCGGGCATCGACCGGCACCAGGCTGTCCTTGGCGCGCCACCGCCCGCTGATGTCGAAGTTCTCGAGCGCCAGTCCGAGCGGGTCGATGACGCGGTGGCAGGACTGGCAGGCCGGATTGGCGCGGTGCTGCTCCATCCGCTCGCGCACCGACAGCAGGCGGCCACCCGCGCTGCCGCTGGTCTCTTCGAGGGCCGGCACGTTGGGCGGCGGCGCCGGCGGCGGCGAGGCCAGCAGCACCTCCATCACCCACTTGCCGCGATTCACCGGCGAGGTGCGATCGGCGAACGACGTCGCGAGCAGCACGCTGCCGTGGCCGAGAATGCCGCGGCGGTAGTCGGGCACGGTGACGCGGCGGAAGTGCTGCCCGGTGACGTTGGGCAGGCCGTAGTGCCGGGCGACGCGCTCGTTGACGAACGTGTAGTCGGCGGTGAGCAGGTCGAGCACGCTGCGATCCTCGCGCACCAGGCTGTCGAAGAAGAGCTCCGTCTCCTTCACCAGGGCGCCCGAGAGGTAGGTGTCCCAGTAGGGGGCGAAGTGGTAGTCGGGACGCACCTTCTCCACGTCCTGCAGGCGCAGCCACTGGTGCGCGAAGCGCGTCGACAGCGCCTCGGCCCGCGGATCGGCCAGCAGGCGCCTGGTGGCGGCAGCGATGGCGGCCGGCGTCGTCAGGGTCGGTGCGGCCGTGACCAGCGCGGCGTCGGGCACGGCGCCCCACACGAAGAACGACAGGCGTGACGCGATGTCGGTGCCCTTGAGCGCGTAGCTGGCGCCCGGCCGGGCCGACGGCGGCGCCTGCTCGAGGCGGAACAGGAAGCGCGGGCTCGCCAGCACCGCCTGGAGCGCGGTGCGGACCCCGCTCTCGAAGCCGCCCTCGTCGCGGCCCTGCTCGTAGAACGCCAGCAGGCCCTGCAGTTCGTCGTCACTGACGGCACCGCGGTAGGCGCGGCGCGCCAGCGACCGCACGATGTCGGCGGCGCAGTCGCGTTCCTCGGACCCGGTAGTCGGCCGGCAGGTGAACACCTTGCGGCGGCTCACCGTGTCCGACACGCCGGTCACGGAGTGCGGCCCGGTGATGGCCAGGTCGCGCAGGTGCACGAGCGCCGTCACTCCGAACACCTCGCCGATATTGGTGTCGGCCAGCGGCTGCTCGATCGGCATCACCAGGTCGTCGACCGGTCCGTCGAAGCGGTTGAGGAACGCGGCTGCCACGGCATGCGGGCCGGCCGTCACGTGCACCGGCTTCGTGAACAGGTTCATGCCGTCGGGATCGGCCTCGTCCATCCGCGGGTTGATGTCGACGAGCGCCACCCGCGCCCCGTCGATCGACACCTCGACCTGCTCGCCGGCGTAGGGGCCGCCGTAGAGCTGCCCGGTCGGACCGGCGTGCAGCATCATGCGGAAGGAGTAGTCGCCGTCGGCCGGAAAGACGTGCGTCACGGCCATGCCGCCGCGCGTACCGACCGGCGTGCCCTCGACATGCCGGTGCTGCGAGGCCGTCCGCGACGTCTTGAACGTGGTGGCACTGGGCGTCGCGCTCCGGTCCCCCACTGCCAGCCGGCTGATCTGGCTGGCCGCGCGCAGATACCCTTCGAGCAGCGTCGGCGAGATGCGCTGGCTGTCGGCGACGTTGTCGAAGCCGTGCGAGATGGTGTCGGCCGGCAGGAACGCCGTGACGTCGATGTCGAGACCGAGCAGGTCCTCGATGGCCTGCGCGTATTCGGCCCGGTTGAGGCGCTGCGAGGGCCGGAAGCCGGGATTGGGGTTGCTGGCCGCGAACTCGTCCATGCGCGCCTCGAGCGCGCCGGTGAGCGCCGCCAGCGTGGCCTCGTCAGGACGCTTCGCACCGGCCGGCGGCATCATGCCGGCGCGCAACTTGCGAATCATCTTCTCGACCACTTCGGCGCGCTCGGTCGCCCGCATGGCGTCGAACCCGGCGAGCGAGAGTCCCCCGGCCTTGGCGCGCTCGCTGTGGCAGGTGGCGCAGTAGGTGGCGACGAGTTCGCTCTGCGCGGCCGCCGACAGCGCACGCAGATCGGGCGTGGCATGGCGGACGGGGGCCGGCTCGCGCGTCTGCCAGGCCGCCACGGTCACGCCGAAGCCGGCAGCGGCGATCGCCGCCAGCAGGGCCACGGTGCGCGCAGGCCGGCTCAGCACGACACGCACTTGTGGTTGTTCCTGGCGCCGAGCGAGGCGAGCAGCTCGATGGTGTCCGGGAACGGCTGCACGCGCTGCACCGGGCCGTTGGCCAGGTCGATGGTGGTCTGGCCGGCGCGATTGACACGCGTGACGTCGGCCCCCTTCGACACCAGGTAGGCGATCATCGCGGTGTCGCCGCGGGCGGCCGCGTGGTGCACGACGGTGTTGCCTTCGTAGTCGGCGGCATTCACCTCGACGCCGAGTTCCTCGACCAGGTAGACGACCGCCGCCATCATGCCGGTCGGGGCGAAGACATGGGAGTTGCCGGCGAAGCCCTTGCCGTAGCCGACACCGGCCACCGCGTGCAGCGGCGGAATGCCGGGGCCGCCCACCGGCACCGGCGGCAGGCTGGACGTGTCGCGCAGTTCGCCGACGCCATCGAGGCCGCGCGTCCGCTCGGCCGGGCGCACGCTCGGGATGTGCGGGTCGGCGCCGCGGCCGACGAGCAGCCGCATCGCGGTGACGTCGCTGGCATAGGCGGCGCGCCAGAACGGCGTGGCACCGATCTCGTCGACGCCCGACTGATCGAAGTTGTAGCTCGAGTACCAGACTTTGCGCGTCAGGCGCGCATTCGGGTCGGCGCCCTTGTCGAGCAGCAGCGTCATCAGGTCGAGATAGCTGGTCTGCTGCTGCAGGTAGGCCCGCGGCTGCGGATACGCCGCCTTCGGCGCCCACTGGACGTTCAGCGTGGCATAGAGGGGCGCCGCGCCGGCGTCGCTCGCGAGGTTGGCATCGGCGCCGTGCTCGAGGAGGTAGCGGGCCAGATCGAAGTGGCCATTGAGCGTGGCGATGAGGAGCGGCGTCGTGCCGTCGCCGGGACTCGGCAGATTGACGCTGCCGCCGTGTTCGACGATGGCGCGAGCCGCGGCGGCGGCGCCCTGGCGGGCGGCGAAGTGCAGCGCCGACAGGCCGCCCTGGGCGCCGATGAGCTCGTTGTAGCGGTAGGGACGCGTGGTGCCGGCGACATCGGTGGCACGCGGCGCCGGCCGGGCCATGGCGGGCTTGGGCGCCGCCGCGGCGGCAGCCGTCGCGGCGCCGGCAGCAGCCTGACCCGGTGTGGCGCCCTGCGGCTCGGGTGGCCGCCCTTCCCCGTCGCCCATCGTCAGGGCCGCCAGATTCGACGACCGACGAGGTGAAGTCGGCCCGGGCGCCGTGCGACAGCAGCACCGAGACCACGGCGGCGCGGTCGGTGGTGGCGGCGAACATCAACGCGGTCTGGCCGTGGGCCTCCTCCGCGAGGTTGACGTCGGCCTTGGCGCCGAGCAGCGCCGTGACGGTCTCGACGTGCCCGGCCCGGGACGCGAACATGAGGGCGGTGGCGCCGGTCGAGGTGGTGGCGTCGACCTCGGCACCGCGGCCGAGGAGCGCGCTGACGACGTCCGCCGCGCCGCCCTGGCTGGCCACGTGCAGGGCGGTGTAGCGGCCGAGACGGCTGGTGGCCTTCACGTTGGCCCCGGCGTAGAGCAGGACGTCGGTGAGCGCCAGGTCGCCGTGGGTCGCGGCCCAGTGCAGGGCCGTCATGCCGTCGCCCTGCGAAGCGTTGACGTCGCCGCCCTGACGAAGGAGCGTACGCACGGCCTCGACATCGCGGGTCATGGCCGCATCGGCCACGGGTGCGGGAGCGGCGGCCTGCAGCCACGTGCCGAGCGCCGCCACCGCCACGGCACACGCCGCGGCCTTGCCGAATCCTCGGGTCATGGCGTTACGCCTCCGCCCTGGCTGCCGTCGTGTCGGCGGCGCGGTTCAGGTCGAGGGCGCCGGTGCTGTCACCGAAGCTCCGCACGTCGATGTCGAGCGCCTGCAGCGCCGGCAGCATGGCGTTGGCCATCGGCGTGCCGTCGGCGGCGCGGACGTGCAGGTTGCCCTTGAGGCGTCCGCCGGCATGCCCGGCGAAGAACAGCGGGCAGCGCTTGTGGTTGTGCATGTTCGAATTGCCCATCGCCGACCCGTAGACGACCAGGCTGTTGTCGAGCAGCGTGCCCTCGCCATCGGGCGTGTTCTGCAGCTTGCCGAGCAGGTACGGGATGAGGCTGACGTGATAGACGTTGATCTTCTGGAAGTCGCGGATGCGGTCCTCCCGCTCCTGGTGGTGCGAGGCGGTGTGGAACGCGGTCGACGAGCTGTTCGGCCCGAACACGCGGTTCGACACGTCGCGACTGAGCTTGAAGGCGAAGTTGCGCGTGATGTCGCTGGCAAACGCCACCACCTGCAGGTCGAACATCAGCTTGACGTGCTCTTCCCACGAGTCGGGCACGCCGATCGGGGCACCCGGCAGCTCACGGGCGTCGCCGCTCGAGTTCTGCCCCTCGACCTTCTGGATGCGGCGTTCGATCTCGCGTACGTCCTCGAGGTACTCGGTGAGCCGGCGCTGGTCGGCCACCCCCAGGCGCCCCTTCAGATCGCCGACCGACTCGGCCACGAAGTCGAGGATGCTGCGGTCGTCGCGCCGGCGGGTGCGCCGTGCCTCCGGCGTCGTGCCGACGCCGAACAGCTGGTCGAACACCGAGCGCGGATCGCGGATCATCGGCAGCGGCTCGGTCGGCGAGGCCCAGCTGATGGTGTCGGTGTAGACGCACGAGTAGTTGTAGGAGCAGCCGCCGGCCTGGTCGACGTTCTCGATGCACAGCTGCATCGACGGGATCGGCGTGTCCTGCCCGTAGCGCCGGGCGACGATCTGATCGAAGGAGGTGCCGGCGAACACGTCCGAGCCCTGCGTCTGCTTGGGCTTGGCCTGGGTCAGGAACACGGCGGCGGAACGGAAGTGGTCGGCCCCGATCTCGGGGGCGCTGAAGGCTTCGGCGTTGCGGCAATCGGTGTTGCTGACGATGGTCAGGTGGTCGCGGAAGGGCTCGAGCGAGGCCATCGCCGTGGGACCGAGATCGAAGGCGTTGCCGGCGGCGGCCGGCGCCCACAGGTTCTGCGCCGCGCCGTAGGTCGTGCTGCCGGCCGCGCCATGCACCATCTCGAGGGCGATCAGCCGGACCTTGCGGTCGACGGCCTTGGCGTGGGCGGTGCGGGCCGGGACCATCGCGTCCAGGAACGGCAGGGCCACGGTGGCGCCGATGCCGCGCAGCGCCGCGCGTCTCGACAGGTGCGTCTTCGTGAGGAAAGTTGCCATGAGATCGATGTCCCTGAACCGTGGTCTCGTTGAGCCGCCAGCCCCTGGCCGCTAGTGTCGCCGCGCCTCTTCCGTGTTCGTTGGCGCGGCGGTCCGAATGATGCTCTTCTGGAACGGATCGCTCGCCACCACGCCCTGCACGAACGCCGCAACCTTGTAGTCCTGCCGGGCCGCGGTCCGGATGATGGCCCGGACGGCCGGCATGTCCGAGGCCTC
Source organism: uncultured Acidobacteriota bacterium (assembly GCA_963807405.1). Classification (GTDB taxonomy): domain Bacteria; phylum Acidobacteriota; class Vicinamibacteria; order Vicinamibacterales; family UBA2999; genus CADEFD01. The sequence goes on from CAWEBU010000006.1 coordinate 1,734,588, forward strand.
GATGCGGCGGCCGAGGGCATAGGTCATCAGGTGCTCGGTGAAGCTGAGGAGAAACGCGTCCTTGTGCTTGATGAGGGCGCTGCGCAGGCCGCCGGCTCCCTCCATCCTGGTGCCGTCGTAGAGGTCGCCCACGGCATCGACCGGCACGCCGCTGTCCTTGATCCGGTAGCGGCCGGTGGCGTCGAAGTGCTCGAGCGCGAGGCCCAGCGGATCGATCACCTTGTGGCACGACATGCAGGCCGGGTTGCTGCGGTGGGTCTCCATGCGCTCGCGCACCGACAGCACCTTGCCGGCGCTGGTGCCCTGCGTCTCTTCGAGCGTCGGGACATTGGGCGGCGGCGCCGGCGGCGGCGAGCCGAGCAGCACCTCCATGATCCACTTGCCCCGTTGCACCGGCGACGTGCGGTCGGCAATCGACGTCAGGGTCAGCACGCTGCCGTGGCCGAGGATGCCGCGGCGCTCGGCCGGCAGCGCCACGCGCCGGAACCGGTTGCCGATGACGCCGCCCACGCCGTAGTGCCGCGCCACGCGTTCGTTGGCGTAGGTGTAATCGGCGGTCAGCAGATCGAGCACGCTCTTGTTCTCGCGGACCAGGCTGGCCACGAACAGCTCGGTTTCGGTGTGCAGCGCGTCGGCCAGCGTGCGGTCGTAGTAGGGATAGAGGATCGGATCCGGCGAGACGTCGTCGAGGTCCTGCAGGCGCAGCCACTGCGACGCGAAGCGGGTCGACAACGCTTCGGCGCGTTCATCCGCGAGCATCCGGGAGGCCTGGGCGGCGAGCGCGCCGGGCGCGCTCAGGCGCCCCTGTCCGGCCAGGGTCTGCAGCGTCTTGTCGGGGGCCGCCCCCCAGATGAAATAGGACAGGCGCGACGCCAGTTCGGCGTCGCCCAGCCGATAGGGCTGGCCCGGCCGCGCCGTGGCCGGCGTGTCTTCGAGGCGGAACAGGAACTGCGGGCTGGCCAGGATCGCCTCGACCGCCTTGGTGATGCCCTTCTCGAACGAGTCGCCGTCCTTGCCGGCCTCGTAGAAGCGCATCAGCCGGTCGGTCTCGCGGTCGCTCGGCGCGCGGCGGAAGGCCTGGGTGGCGAGGCCCCGTACGATCGAGGAGGCGCAGGCGGGCTCATCATCCGCGCTGGTCGGCCGGCAGGTGAAGATCTTGCGGCGGCTGACCGTGTCCGACACGCCGGTCACCCGGTGCGGACCGACGACGGCGAGGTTGCGCAGGTGCGGCAGCGTCGTGATGCCGACCGCGATCCCGATCTCGGTATCGGCCATCGTGTGGTCGATGGGCGCCACCAGGTCGTTGACCGGGCCCTCGAAGCGCTGCAGGAACGCCGCCGTCACCCGCTGCGGGCCGGCCTGCACGTAGATCGGCGTCGTCTTGAGCGACAGACTCGACGTCGTCTCGTTCATCCGATGATCGATGGCGAAGATCGCGGCGCGTTCGCCGTTGATCGAGACCTCGATCTGCTCGCCCCGGGCCGTGTTGCCGAACAGCATCCCGAGCGGCTCGGCGAAGAAGTCCATGCGGAAGGTGTACTCGCCGTCGGCCGGGAAGGTGTGAACGACCGAGAGGCCGCCGCGGGTGCCGAGCGGCGCGCCCGCGGCGCGGGCCAGCTGCGAGGCGGTCTTCGGCAGGCTGTAGGTCGACTCGCCGGCGGCGCTGTCGGGGTCGCCCACGGCCAGGGCGGTGACGCGGCTGGCCGCGCGCAGATAGCCTTCGAGCAGGGCTGGCGAGAACGCCTGCGCGTCGGCCACGTTGTCGAAGCCCTGGCTGATGGTGTCGGGCGGCAGGAGCGGCGCGACGTCCACCTCGACTCCCAGCAGGTCGTTGACGGCGCGCGCGTACTCGGCGCGGTTCAGGCGCTGGAACGGGCGCCAGCCCGGATCGGGATTGGCGGCCGCGTGCTCGTCCATCCGCGCTTCGAGCGCGCCGACGAGCGTGTCGAGGGCCCCGTCCGGTGGACGCTTCGCCCCGGCTGGCGGCATCATGCCGGCGCGCAGCTTGCGCACCATCTTCTCGACGACCTCGGGCGACTCCTGCGCCCGCATCGCGTTGAAGCCGGCCAGCGACAGGCCGCCGGCCTTGGCACGCTCGCTATGGCAGCCACTGCAGTAGGTGGCGACCATCTCGGTCTGGGCCGCCGGACTCAGTGCGGGAGCGGCCGCCGTCGCCGTCGTGCGCGGTGCGACGATCCGGGCCGGACCAGCCACGGCCGTGCCACGCGGCGCGGCACTGGCGGCGGGCGTGGTTTGCGGGACAGGACCACCCGCGGCTGCGAGTCCTGCGACTGCCAGCCCTGCTGCCGCGGCGGCCGCCAGGGCCACCGTCACGCTCCGATGCATGCGTTTCGCCTCCGCGGACGTGCCACGTGTGCCGCCGCCCCGAGCCCCGGAACCCGGTTCCCGGGCCCCGCCTAGATTGCCGTCGTCGCGGGCGCCCGGTTCAAATCCATCGCGCCCGTGCTGTCGCCGAACGAGGTGAAGTCGTTCAGGCCGAGCATGTGCATCACGCTCAGCATCGCGTTCGCCATCGGGGTGCCGTCGGCCGCCTTGATGTGCATGTTGCCCTTCAGCTGGCCACCGGCATGACCGGCCAGGAACAATGGGCAGCGCTTGTGGTTGTGCACGTTGGAGTTGCCCATCGGCGATCCGTAGAGCACGAGCGTGTTGTCGAGCAGGTTGCGCTCGCCGTCGGGCGTGTTCTTCAGCTTGTTCAGGAAGTAGGGGATCATCCCGATGTGGTACAGGTTGATCTTCTGGAAGTCGCGGATGCGCTCGTCCCGGTCCTGATGGTGTGAAGCCGAGTGGAAGGCCGTCTTCACGCCGCTGTCGCTGAAGACGCGGTTGCTGGCGTCGCGGCCGAGCTTGAACGAGAACACCCGCGTGATGTCGCTGGCGAAGGCAATCGCCTGCAGATCGAACATCAGCTTGATGTGCTCCTCGAACGAGTCGGGCACGCCAACCGGCGCGCCGGGCAGCGCCCGCTCGTCGCCGCTGCTGTTGAACGACTCGGTCTTCTGGATGCGCCGTTCGATCTCGCGCACGTCCTCGAGATAGTCGCCGAGCCGGGCCTGGTCGGCCGCGCCCAGTTCCCGCTTGAGGCGCGACACGTCGGACGTGATCCAGTCGAGGATGCTCCTGTCCTCGGCACGGCGTTCGGCCCGCGCCTGCGGCGTGGCGCCCACGCCGAACAGCTGGTCGAAGGCCACCCGCGGATCGCGGATCATCGGCATCGGGTCGGTCGGCGACGACCAGCTGATGGTGTCGGTGTAGACGCACGAGTAGCCGTAGGAGCAGCCGCCGGCGGCATCGACGTTCTCGATGCAGAACTGCATCGACGGAATCGGCGTGTCCTGCCCGAACTTCTGGGCGTAGTACTGGTCGAGCGAGGTGCCGACGCGGACGTCGGAGCTCTGGGTCTGCTTCGGATGGAGCTGGGTGAGGAACACCGCGCTCGAGCGGAAGTGATCGCCGCCGATCTCCGGCAGCTCGAAGGCTTCGGCGTTCTTGACGTCGGTGTTGCTGATGATCGTCAGGTAGTCGCGCAGCGGGTCGAGCGGCTTGAGCGCCGACGGCGACAGGTCGAAACCATTGCCGGTGGCGGCCGGTGCCCACATGTTCTGCTCGATGCCGAAGGCGGTGCTGCCGGCCGAGCCGTGCACCATCTCGATGCAGGCGAGCCGCACCTTGCCGGCGGCCGTCTGGGCCAGCGCCGTGCGCGCCGGCACCATCGCCTCGAGGAACGGCAGGGCCACGGTGACACCGAGGCCCTTCAGGGCAGCGCGCCTGGACAAGTGCTTCTGGGTGATGAACATCGTGTCTCCGTCTCCGGCTGATCCTACGGTATTTTCGCCCCGTTGTGGGCCACGCCCCGGGCGAGTCTCATTCGGCGCCAGCCCCGCGGGCCGGCGTCACCATCAGTGTCGCGCCGCCGGCGCCGTCGCGGTCGTGTCCGGCGCGTCGATGCGGCTCATGCGGAACGCCTGGCTGGCCACGATGCCCTGCAGGAACGACTGCACCTTGTAGTCGTCGGCCGCCGCGGTCTGGATGATCTCGCGGATCGTCGGCATGTCGTAGGACTCGATACGGCGCCCGATCGCGTAGGTCATGAGGTGCTCGGTGAAGCTGAGCAGCACCGCGTCCTTGTGGCGCAGCAGCGCGCTCCGCAGGCCGGCCGGTCCATCGAGCCTGGTGCCGTCGTAGAGGTCGCCCACCGGGTCGACCCCCACTTCGTTGTCCTTGATGCGCCAGGCGCCGGTGACGTCGAAGTTCTCGAGCGCCAGGCCGAGCGGGTCGATCACCTTGTGACACGACATGCACGCCGGGTTGGCCCGGTGCTGTTCCATGCGCTCCCGCACCGACAGGGTGCGGCCGCCGGCCGTGCCCTTGGTGTCGTCGAGGGCCGGGACGTTGGGTGGCGGCGCCGGCGGCGGCGAGCCGAGCAGCACTTCCATGATCCACTTGCCGCGCAGCACCGGCGACGTCCGGTCGGCGATCGAGGTGAGCGCCAGCACGCTGCCGTGACCGAGGATGCCGCGGCGATTCGGGTCGGTGACGGCCACCCGGCGGAACGCGTTGCCGGTCACGTTCGGCAGCCCGTAGTGAATCGCCACCCGCTCGTTCACGAACGTGTAGTCGCTGTCGAGCAGCTCGAGCACGCTACGGTTCTCCCGCATCAGGCTGTCGACGAAGAGCTCGGTTTCGCGCCGCAGTCCCCGCGCCAGCGTGTCGTCGTAGTCGGGATACTGCAGGTAGTCGGGAATCAGCTTGTCGAGGTCCTGCAGGCGCAGCCACTGCGCCGCGAAGCGGGTCGACAGCGCCTCGGACCTGCGGTCGGCGAGCATCCGCTCGACCTGCTGACGCAGGGCCGCCGGCGTGCGCAGCTGGCCGGCCGCCGCCGCCTTCAGCAGTGCGGCATCCGGCACCGTGCCCCACAGGAAGAACGACAGCCGGGACGCCAGGTCCTGGTCGTTCAGGCGGAACGGCTGGCCGGCACGCATCGTGGCCGGCACTTCTTCCAGGCGGAACACGAAGCGCGGGCTGGCGAGAATCGCCTGCAGCGTGTAGCGGATGGCCTGCTCGAAGTCGCCCTTGGTACGCCCTTCGGCGTAGAACCCCATCAGCGTGTCGAGCTCGGCCTGCGGCAGCGGGCCGCGGAACGCGCGCGTCGCCAGCGCGGTGACGATCTCGCTGGCACACACCGGCTCCTCGGCCGCCGTGGTCGGACGGCAGCTGAAGATGCGGCGCCGGCTCACCGAGTCCGACACGCCGGTCACGGTGTAGGGGCCGTTGACGGTCATGTCGCGCAGGTGCGGCAGCAGCGTCACCCCGAAGCTCATGCTGACGTCGGCCAGCGTGTTCTCGGCCGGCACGAGCAGGTCGTCTATCGGCGCCTCGAACTTGCGGATGAAGGCCGCCGACAGCTTGTGCGGACCGGCCTTGACGTGGATGCGCACCGTCTTCGGATCGAGGCTGTTCACGGGATCCGATTCGCTCATCCGCTCGTTCAGGGGAATGACCGCCACGCGCTCGCCGTCGATGGCGACGTCGATCTCTTCCTTGATGTTCATGACGCTCATCGTCGAGCGCCCGTAGAGGCCGCCGAGCGGCTCGTTGTGCAGGTTCACGCCGATGACGTAGTCGCCGTCGGCCGGGAAGATGTGCGTGACGACGATGCCGCCGCGAGTGCCGAGCGGCGCCCCTTCGACCTGGCGCATCTGCGACATCGTGCGGCCCACCTTGTAGGTGACGGCCGCCGGGGTGGCGTCGCGGTCACCGACCGCCAGACGGCTGATCTGGCTGGCGGCGCGCATGTAGCCCTCGAGCATCGTCGGCGACATGCCCTGGACATCGGCGACGTTGTCGAAGCCGTGGCTCATCGTGTCGGCCGGCAGGAAGGCCGCGACGTCGACCTCGATGCCGAGCAGGTCGCGCACCGAGCGCGCGTACTCGGCGCGGTTCAGGCGCTGGAACGGCCGCCGGCCCGGGTTGGGATTGGTCGCCGCGTGCTCGTCCATGCGCGACTCGAGCGCCGTCATCAGCTGGTCGAGGGACGCGGCATCGGGACGGCGGGCGCCGGCCGGCGGCATCATGCCCGCGCGCAGCTTGCGGATGATCTTCTCGACCACCTCCGGCTGCTCCTGCGCGCGCATGGCGTTGAAGCCGGCAAGCGACAGCCCGCCGGCCTTGCCCACGGTCACTGTGACAGGTGGCGCAGTAGGTGGCGACGAGCTCGGTCTGTCCGGCCGCCGGGAGCGGCGCGCTGTCCTGGCCGTGCGACGACGCCGGCGCGGGCGGCCGCGCCTTGGCGCGCGTCGGCGGCCGCACCTTGGCGCGCGGCGGCGGACCGGGTCTGTCACCGGTGCGGCCGTCGAGACGGCACGCGCCGCCGGCGGCGCCTGGGCGGCACTCACCGCCAGCCCGAGGGCCAGCGCCGCGATGCCCGTTGCTGTCGCTGTTGCTCGTCGTGTCGTCATGACTCGTCGCATGCCGTTCCGCTGTCGTGCGGCCGCCCGTGCGGCTCCTAGCACGACACGCACTTGTGATTGTTCTTCGACCCGAGCTTCTCGAGCAGCTGCAGCGCCTCCGGATACGGCTGCGTGCGCTGCACCGGGCCGTTGGCCATGTCGGCCGTCGACTGCCCCTCGCGGTTGATCCGCTTGACGTCGGCGCCCTTGGACACCAGGTACTCGATCATCGCGACGTCGCCGCGGGCCGCCGCCTGGTGCAACGCGGTGTTGCCTTCGTGATCGGCCGCGTTGACGTCGGCGCCGAGCTCCTCGACCAGGTATTTGACCGCCGTCATCATGCCGGTCGGCGCGTAGCGATGCGAGTTGGCCGCGAAGCCCTCGCCGTAGCCGACGCCGGCGGCCGCCTGCAGCGGAGTGACGCCCGGGCCACCCACCGGCAGGGCCGGCAGCCCTGAGGTGTCGCCGCCATCACGCACGCCGGCGTCGCCGACGCGCGGACGGCCGGCCGGCTTGGTGGTCGGAATGGAGGGATCGGCACCGGCCGCGACCAGCATCTTCATCGCGTCGATGTCCGAGGCGTAGGCCGCGCGCCAGAACGGCGTGGCGCCGATCTCGTCCACGCCCGAGAGGTCGAAGTTGTAGCCCGAGTACCACACCTTGTACTTGACCCGGGCATTCGGGTCGGCGCCCTTGTCGATGAGGGCCTGCAGGGTGTCGAGATAGCTGGCCTTCTGCTGCAGGTAGGAGCGCGGCTGCGGATACAACGCCTTCGGTGCCCACTGCACGTTGAGCACGGCGTAGAGCGGCGTCACGCCGTTGTGGCTGGCCGCGTTCGGGTTGGCGCCCTTCTCGAGCATGAAGAGAGCCACGTCGAAGTGGCCGTTGGCGATCGCCAGCACCAGCGGACTCGTCTGATCGCCGCCGCTGACCTGATTGATGTCGGCGCCTGCATCGAGCAGCACCTTGACGGCGTCCATCGAGCCCTGACGGGCGGCGAACAGCAGCGGCGTCATGCCGCCCTGCCAGCCCACGAGTTCGTTGTAGCGGAAGTTGCGGTCGATGCCCGCCTTGCCCTGCGGGGGGCCGCGGCGACCGCCCGCCGGTGCGGCGGCCGGAGCGGCAGCGGCGGCGGGGCGGCGGCCGGCGCGCCGGCGCGCGGCTCCGCGGCCTGGCCCTGCTGCTGTTGCTGCTGCTGGCGGAAGAACTCCTCTTCGGGCGACGTCAGGGCCGCCAGGTTGACCACCTTCGACGACGCCTTCACGCTGGCCCCGGCGGCGATCAGCGCCTGCATGACCTCGACGCGGTTGTTGGCGGCCGCGAACATCAGCGGCGTCTGCTCCATCGAGGACTCCTTCGCCTCGATGTCCGCGCCGCCCGCGATCAGCGCCTTCACGGCCTCGACGCTGCCGGACGCGGCGGCCAGCATCAGCGGCGTGGTGCCGGTCGAGGTCGCCAGCGTGGCGTCGGCACCGGCCTCGAGCAGCAGCTTCACGACCGGGGCGTGCCCGTTGCGCGCCGCGATGACCAGCGGCGTGTTGCCGCCGAGGCGGGTCGTCGCCTTGACGTTGCCACCGGCGTAGACGAGCATCTGCGCCAGCTCGGCATCGTTCTTGAGCGCCGCCCAGTGCAGCGCCGTCGTGCCGTCGCCCTGTGCGGCGTTGACGTCGTTGCCCTGCTGCAACAGCGTCTTCACCGCGGCGCGGTCACCGGCCATCGCCGCATCCGCCACCGGCGCGGCCGACTGGGCGCCGAGCGCCACGGTGAAGGCCAGCGCGGCCACGCCCACCAGGGCGGCACCACGCGTCACTGCATATCCGAATCGAAGCTGCATTGCCGTGTCTCCCTGAAGGCTAGAGGGCCGCGGTCGCCGACGGCGCCGCGTTCAGAATCGGTCACGCCCGTGCTGTCGCCGAACGTGGTCGTATCGGACAGTCCGAGCAGGTGCATCGCGCCGAGCAGCGGGTTCGCCATCGGCGTCCCGTCGGCCGTCTTGATGTGGAGGCCGCCCTTGAGGCGGCCGCCGGCGTGTCCGGCGAAGAACAGCGGGCAGCGCTTGTGGTTGTGGACGTTCGAGTTGCCCATCGGCGAGCCGTAGATGATGAGCGTGTTGTCGAGCAGGTTGCCGTCGCCCTCGGGCGTGTTCTTCAGCTTGTCGAGGAAGTACGGCAGCTGGGCGACGTGGTAGGTGTTGATCTTCTGGAACTCGCGGATGCGGTCCTCGCGATCCTGGTGATGCGACGCCGGGTGGAAGCCCGCATCGAGCCGCTCTCCGGATACGCGCGGCTCGAGCCGTCGCGTCCCATCTTGAACGAGAACACGCGCGTGATGTCGCTCGCGAACGCCACCGCCTGCAGGTCGAACATCAGGCTGCACGTGCTCGCCGAAGGAGTCCGGCACGCCGACGGGCGCGCCCGGCAGTTCGCGCGGATCGCCGCTCGAGTTCGAGGCCTCGATCTTCTGGATGCGGCGCTCGATCTCCCGCACGTCGTCGAGGTACTCGCCGAGCCGGGCCTGGTCGGCCGGGCCGAGATCCCGGCGCAGCCGGGCCACCTCGCCGGTGATGAAGTCGAGGATGCTCCGGTCACGCTGGCGGCGGGTCGCCCGTTCGGCCGGCGTGCCGCCGACGCCGAACAGCTGATCGAAGGCGGCGCGCGGATCGCGGATCATCGGCAGCGGCTCGTCCGGCGAGGCCCAGCTGACGGTGTCGGTGTAGACGCAGGAGTAGCCGTAGGCGCAGCCGCCGGCCTGGTCGATGCTCTCGATGCACAGCTGCATCGACGGAATGGGCGTCTCGTGGCCGACCTTCTGGGCGTAGAACTGGTCGAGCGAGGTGCCGGCCAGCACGTCGCTGCCCTGCGTCTGCTTGGGATGGCTCTGGGTGAGGAACACGGCGCTCGAGCGGAAGTGGTCGCCGCCGATCTCCGGCAGCTCGAACGCCTCCGCGTTGCGGACGTCGGTGTTGCTGACGATGGTCAGGTGGTCGCGGAACGACTCGAGCGGCGCCAGGCTGGTCGGCGCGAGATCGAAGTCACGGCCGGTGGCCGCCGGCGACCACATGTTCTTCTCCAGGCCGATGGCCGTCGCGCCCGCCGAGCCGTGCACCATCTCGATGGCGGCGAGGCGGACCTTGCCGGCCGCGGTCTGGGCCAGCGCCGTGCGCGCCGGCACCATCGCTTCGAGCAGCGGCAGCGCGATGGTGACGCCCAGCCCCTTGAGGGCCGTGCGGCGCGAGAGGTGCTTCTGGGTGATGAACATCATCGGACTCCTATGGCGGACGTCGAAGCGTTACTGGTGGGCCGGCGCCGGCGCGGTGGTAGTCCGCTCGGCGCCTTCCACACGACTCATGCGGAACGCGGGCGACGTGACGACTCCGAGCAGGTAGGCCGACATCCGGTTGTCCTGCTTGCCGGCCTCGCGGACGATCTTGCGGACCGCCGGCATGTCGAACGATTCCATCCTGCGGCCGGTGGCGTAGGTCATGAGGCGCTCCGTGAAGCTCAGGAGGATCGCATCCTTGTGCTTCAGCAGCGCATCGCCCAGGTCAATCGGGCCGTTCATCTGCGTGCCGTCGTAGAGCTCGCCGACGGCATCGACCGGCACTTCGCTGTCCTTGATGCGCCAGGCGCCGGTCACGTCGAAGTTCTCGAGGGCCAGGCCGAGCGGGTCGATCACCTTGTGGCACGACATGCACGCCGGGTTGGCCCGGTGCTGCTCCATGCGCTCGCGCACCGAGAGCAGGCGGCCGCCGGCCGCGCCACCGGTCTCTTCGAGCGCCGGCACATTGGGCGGCGGCGCCGGCGGCGGCGAGCCGAGCAGCACCTCCATCACCCACTTGCCGCGCTGCACCGGGGAGGTCCGATCCGCCACCGACGTCAGCAGCAGCACGCTGCCGTGACCGAGGATGCCGCGGCGGCCGGGCGGCGTCGGCACCCGGCGGAACTCGGCCCCCATCACGTTCGGAATGCCGTAGTGGCGCGCCACGCGCTCGTTGACGAACGTGTAGTCGGCGCGCAGCAGGTCGAGCACGCTGCGGTCCTCGCGCACGATGCTGTCGAAGAAGCGCTCGGTCTCCTCGACCAGGTTCTCGGCCAGCGTGTAGTCCCAGTGCGGATAGAGCAACGCATCGGGACGGATCTTCTCGACGTCCTGCAGGCGCAGCCACTGACGCGCGAACCGCGTCGAGAGCGCCTTCGACCGCGGGTCGGCGATCATGCGGCGCACCTCGGCTTCGAGACCCGCGTTGGTCTTGAGCGCGCCGGAGGTGGCGGCGGCCACCAGTGCCGCGTCGGGGCCGCTGCCCCACAGGAAATAAGACATCCGCGACGCCAGATCCAGATCGGCCACGCGGAACGTGTCACCGACCTTGGCCGTGGCCGGCGGCTGCTCCAGGCGGAACACGAAGCGGGGGCTGGCCAGCAGCGCCTCGAGGGCGGTCTCGATGCCGGCTTCGAAATCGGCGCCGTCACGGCCCTTCTCGTAGAAGCCGATCAGCCCCTGGATCCCGGCGGTGGAAACCGGCTCGCGGTAGGCCTGCGAGGCCAGGCGCTTCAGGATCTCGGTGGCGCACGGCAGCTCCTCGGCGAGCGATGTGGGCCGGCAGCTGAACACCTTGCGGCGGCTCACCGTGTCGGACACGCCGGTGACCTGGAACGGACCGCTGATGCTGAAGTCGCGCACGTGCGGCAGGGTCGTGATGCCGAAGCCGCTCCCGATCTGCGAATCGGCGAGCGTGTAGTCCTGGGGCGCCAGGATGTCGTCGACCGGCGCCTCGAACTGGCGCAGGAACGCGGCCGACACGCGCTGCGGACCAGCGCTCACGTGCACGCGCGGCGACTGCAGGTTCATGCCGTTGACGTCCTGCTCGCTCATCGACGGATCGATGTCCATGATCGCGACCCGCGAGCCGTTGATCGAGATTTCGATCTTCTCGCCGCGGGCGATGCTGCCGTAGAGCTGTCCGGTCGGAATCGAGTGCAGCATCACGCGGAAGCTGTACTGGCCGTCGGCCGGGAACACGTGCACGAGCGAGACGCCACCGCGTGTGCCGAGCGGCGCCCCTTCGATGTGCACCATCTGCGACTGCGTGCGCGGCACCTTGTAGGTCGCCTCGGTCGGCGCCGAATCGGGATCGCCGAGCGCGAGCTGCGTGATGCGGCCGGCCGCGCGCAGGTAACCCTCCATCAGCGTCGGCGAGAAGCTCTGAGCGTCGGCCACGTTGTCGAAGCCGTTGCTGATCGTGTCGGCCGGCAGGAACGCCGAGACGTCGACGTCGATGCCGAGCAGGTTCTTCACGGCGACCGCGTATTCCGCGCGGTTCAGCCGCTGGAACGGCCGCCAGCCGGGGTTCGGATTGACCGCCGCCAGTTCGTCCATCCGCGATTCGAGCGCCGTCGTCAGCGCGTCGATGGTGGCGGCATCGGGCCGCCGTGCACCGGCCGGCGGCATCATGCCGGCGCGCAGCTTGCGGATCATCTTCTCGATGACTTCCGGCTGCTCGTGCGCTTTCATGGCACTGAAGTCGGCGAGCACGAGCCCGCCGGCCTTGCCACGCGTGCTGTGGCAGGTGGCGCGGTACTGGGTGACGAGCTCGCTCTGCGCGGCAGCGGACAGTCCGCTCGCGTGCGAGGGCGTCGGGGCCTGCGCGGCGGCGCGACGGGCCGGGGCGGGGGCGGCCGCTCGCGTGGCCACCTCGGCCGCGACGGGCGGGGTCTGGCGCCCGGCGGCAGCCACCACGAGCCCGGCTCCGGCCACGGCGGTGATCGCGATGGCGAACGTGAACTGTCTCATGAGCGCCTCCGCATGAATCGCGCTAAGTAACTGATTTCACACACCAACACCCCGTCAGTATACGGCGTAAATGGGGCGTAACAGGCCATCGGCACGCCATTTGAGGTCTGAAGATGTCTCAGCGTGTCATTTCCGCCCGATGGGCGGCGTTTCCCGAATCTTCCCACGCCTTTCTGGCGTCAAATCACCCGAAATGTCTGCCATGAAGATCACCGACCTGTTCGGCGGCGGCGTGCCGGACGTGACCAACTTCCCCTCCCCCACGCTGGACGTCTCGCCCGGCCCGGACACGCCGCCCACGGCCGTGCTGGCCGGCGGGTGCTTCTGGTGCACCGAGGCCGTCTTCCTCCCCCTGGACGGCGTCAGCGCGGTCGTCTCGGGCTACATCGGCGGCGCCGCCGACACCGCCACCTACGAAGCCGTCTGTTCGGGCTCGACCGGCCATGCCGAGGCCATTCGCATCACCTTCGCCCCGGAGGTGATCTCCTATGGACAGCTGCTGCGGGTGTTCTTCGCCGTCGCACACGACCCGACCCAGCTGAACCGTCAGGGGAATGACCGTGGCACGCAGTACCGGTCGGCGATCTTCCCGGTCGACGCCGAGCAGCGAGCCGTGGCCGAGGCCTACATCGCCCAACTGGACGCCGCCGGCGTCCTCGGGGCGCCGATTGCCACGACGGTCGAGCCGGAAGCGCCGTTCTACGCCGCCGAGGACTATCACCAGAACTACGCGGCGCGGAATCCCCATCAGCCGTACGTGGCGGCGGTGGCCGCCCCCAAGGTCGAGAAGCTGCACAAGTACCTTCGGCGACCGGCTGAAGACCTAGCCGCACCGCTCGCTGCCGCGGTCGAGCCAGTCGACGTCGCGGCCCCGCCACTCGTGGCGGCCGCACGAACCGCGGGCCGCCGGCTGCGTCATCTCCAGCAGGAGACACCAGCCGTGACGCAGACGTTTCGTGCCGCGACGTTTCTCGTGAAGGCGCCGTTCATCCTGGCGTTCCTGTTCGTCATCAACCTGCTCACGTCGCCGGGGCACTGGTGGGTGCAGTGGGCCGCGCTCGGCCTGGGCATCGCCTGGCTGGTGAGCCTGATGCGGGTGCTGCGGGCGGTGGTTCTCGCCGGCGGCCTGGCCGCCGTGGCGGCGGTGCTGCTGCGACACCGCCGCGGCGACGACGGCGGCGATTCGCGGGCAATCTAAGGCCCGCGCGACGGCGCGCGCCTGGCCCGATGTCCCGCGGCGTGCTCTGGGCCGAGGCGCATGCCACGATCGAGGCGCCCGTGCTCGACGACAGCCCGTGGCCGCAGGCGGGGCGGCAAGTGGCGCCGCTCGGCTTCGCCCCGCCGTCCCGGTCGGCGTGCTGGCCCCCACCAACGCGCCCGGTCTGCCGTGGCTGATGGCGCTCGGCGCCGCCATCGCGGGAGGGGCCGGGACGCTACGCGTGGACCCCGGCGCCGTCGAAGTAAGATTTCGCCGTGACCCGGATCCGCGCCGCCCTGCTGCCAGGCCTGGCCTGTCTCGTCGTGGGGGCCGCCGGCTGGGCGTCGCGCGCCGAACTCGACGAGGTGATCGTGGGCGGCACGCGGCAGCGCATCGCGCTCGTGCCGTCGTGGCAACCACTGCTCGCGTTCCTCGTGCTGGCGGCGGTGGTGCTGGCCGGCGTCGTGGTGGCGAGGTCCCGCCGTCGCTCCACGTCACCGCCGGCCCTGGCCACCCTGGTGCTGCCGACCTTCGGACTCGCTGCGTTGGCCGTGCCCTACCTGCCGGTCGTGCCCGACTGGTGGCCCGCCCTGCAGGCACTGGCCGGCCCGGGACTGTGGATGATCTGGGCGCTGGTCGCGGCCCAGCTCGTGTGGACGGCGTGGCCGCATCTCGGCGGCCTCGCCACCTGGTGCGCCAGCCGTCGCCTGCTCACGCAGACGGCCGCCATCTGGCTCGTCACCGCCGCGGCCGCGGGCCTGACAGCCAGCCGGCTGACGAGCACCCCCCTCTTCCCGTCGGGCGACGAACCGCACTATCTCATCATGGCGCAGAGCCTCGGCGTCGACGGCAATCTGCGCATCGAGAACAATCACCAGACCCGGGACTACGCCGCCTACTTCGGACGCGACCTCGACCCGCACTACCTGACGCGCGGCCGCGATGGCGAGATCTACTCGGTGCACCCGGTGGGCATGCCGGTCCTCATCACGCCGGTCTACGCGCTCGGCGGCTACCAACTCGTCGTCGCCTTCTTCGTGGCCATGGCCGCCACCGCGGCCACGCTCATGTGGCGCTGGGCCGTGGCGCTCGCGGGCACGCTCGGCACGCCGACGCTCGCCTGGGCGGCCATCACGCTGTCGGCGCCGTTCCTCGTCAACGCGGTCACCATCTATCCCGAAGTGCCGGCCGCCCTCGTGGTGGCGCTCGCCATCGTGCTCGCGCTGCGGGTCACGCCGGACGCGCGCCCATGGCACGACATCGTCATCGGGCTGCTGGCGGGCACGCTGCCGTGGCTCAGCACCAAGTACGCGCCGATGTCCGCCGCCCTGATGGCGGTGGCGCTCGGGCGCCGCGTGTGGCCGCTGCACGCCGGCGAAGCGCGCTGGAACGTGGCCGGCGCGCTGCGGCTCGCCGCCCCGTACGGCCTGAGCCTGCTCGGGTGGTTCGCGTTCTTCTACGCCTACTGGGGCACGCCGATGCCGAGCGCGCCCTACGGCGCGATGGTGCAGACCGAGATCGCCAACACCGTGTTCGGCGTGCCGGGGCTGCTCTTCGATCAGGAGTACGGGCTGCTCGTCTATGCGCCGGCGTACGTGCTGGCCGGGGCCGGATTCTGGGCGATGATGCGGCGGCCCGGGCCGCTGCGGCGCGTCGGTCTCGAGCTGCTCCTGGTGTTCGCGGCGCTCATCGGCACGGTCGGAGCATTCCGCATCTGGTGGGGCGGCTCGGGGGCGCCCGCCCGTCCCCTGATGTCGGGACTGCTCGTCCTGCTGCTGCCGCTGACGGTCCAACTCGGCACGGCGGCCGCCGGCTCGGCGCGCCGCGCCGCTCAGCACCTGCTCGTCTGGAGCGGCGTCTGCCTGAGCGCCGTGCTCGTACTCGAGGAGAGCGGCTTCCTGCTCGCCAACGGGCGCGACGGCACCTCGACCCTGCTGGCATGGTTGTCGCCGCGCTGGCCGCTGTGGCGGCTCGTGCCGACCTTCATCGAACACGAAGCGGGCCGTGCCCTGATCGACGTCGGCGCCTGGGTCGTGATCGCGGCCGTCGCGTCGTGGGCGCTGGCGCGTGTCACCGTCAGGACGCGCGGCGCGGCGTCGCTCGTCGCACTCGCCGCCGGCGCGGCCACGCTGGTGGCCGGCTCCACCGCCATGCGGCTGCTGCCGGCGGCCGACCCGCCACTGCCGGGCATCGACCTCGCCGCGCGCGCGCGGCTGCCGGCCCTCGACACCTTCGACCATCGCATCCGGCCGCTGGCGGTCCACTACGCGCCGTTCTCCGTCGAGAGCGCGATGGCCTCCGGCGTCGAGTCGTCGCTGTCCGTCGGGGCCGCTCCCGGGCTGCGGCCCGAGCCGCAGCCGCTGCGCGTCATCCACAACGGCCGCTTCTCGCTGCCAGCCGGCCACTACCGCGCCGTCATCCAGTGGGCCGCCCGCGATCCGCTGCCGGCACCCGCCGGCGCGCAGGTCGGCCTGCAGGTGGGCCGCATCGGCGCAGCGCTCACGACCTGGACCGTCACGCCGGTGCCGAACGGGGTGTGGTCGGAAGCGTTCTGGCTACCGGTGGACAGCGGCTTCGTCGGCCTGCGCGGCACGAGCGACGTCGAGCGCTCGATTGCCTCGCTGCGCTTCGAAGCCGTGGACATCGTGGACCTCGGGGCCAGGCCCAGGACGCCCCCGGTGCTGGCGGCGGCCGCTTACGGCGACGCCCTCGTGCTTTTTCACGACGAGACCACGTATCCGGAATCCGAGGGTTTCTGGACGACGGGCCAGCGACCGGCACGCATCTCGGTGGCGTGCCCCAACGGCTGCACGGGCGGCATCAGCCTGCGGGTGCACAGCGGCAAGCGTCCCAACCACCTGCGGGTCGCATCCTCGGGATGGAGCCACGAGGTCGACCTGCAGGGCGAGGCGGCCGTCGACATCCCGGTGCCGGCGCCCGCCTCCGGCGGCGTCATCCAGCTCGAGTTCACCACCTCGACGGGCTTCGTGCCGATCGACGTCGATCCGGCCACGCGGGACCGCCGCTATCTGGGCGTGTGGATCACGCCGGCCGTGACGGCCAAGGAGACGCCCTGATGGCGATTGCCGATCTTCGACGCGACTACCGCGCGCGCTCCCTCTCGGAGGACGACGCTGCCGCCGATCCGCTCGTGCTCCTGCGCCAGTGGCTCGACGACGCCGTGCGCGCGGAGCTGCCCGATGCCACCGCGATGACGCTGGCCACCGCCTCGCCCGACGGCCTCCCCGACGCCCGCATCGTGCTGCTCAAGGACATCGCCCCCGAGGGCCTGACGTTCTTCACGAACTACGACAGCGCGAAAGGGCAGGCGCTCGCCGCTAACCCACGCGCGAGCCTGGTCTGTTTCTGGGCCGAACTCGAGCGTCAGGTCCGGGTGTCGGGTACGGTCACGCGAGTCGAGGACGCGGTGAGCGATGCCTACTTCCTGTCGCGGCCGCTCGACAGCCAGTACGGCGCGTGGGCCTCGCCGCAAAGCCAGGTCATCCCCGATCGCGCGGTCCTCGAGGCGCGGATGGCCGAGGTGCGAACGCGCTTTGCCGGCGGGCCCGCCACGCGGCCGGGTCACTGGGGCGGCTATCTGGTCGCGCCGGCGTGGATCGAGTTCTGGCAGGGACGTCCCAACCGCCTGCACGACCGGCTGCGCTATCACCGCGACGGCGCGGCGTGGTCGATCGCACGTCTGGCGCCGTAGCTGTCCCAGGAAGTTGTAACGGGGTCTGTCACCGTCAGGATTTGTAACGGGGTCTGTCACGGTCACCAGATGTCACGGGCGTCTGTCACGGTTGCAGTTGGTGACGGTGACAGACCCCGTTACAAATCCTGACGGTGACAGACCCCGTTACAAGCGACTACCAGGTAATCGTGCCCTCTCCGACGCGGACGGCGGTCCCGCCGACGTGCACACGGCCGATGTCGGCCGGCGACGACGCCTCGACGCGCACGTGGATGCGGCTCGGCCGTCCCATCTTCACGCCCTGCACGCTGACGATGCCGCCGGCGGCGGCGGCGAGCGGCACGACGCCGTGGCGCACGAGGTAGCCTCCGAGTGGGCCGCTGGCCCCGCCGGTGGCCGGATCCTCGACGACGCCGGCCTCCGGCGTGAACATCCGGCTGTAGACGGTCGCCCCATCGGCGCCGGCCTCCGGGCTGAACACGAAGACGCCGACGTGATCGCCGCCGAAGGCACTCTTCAGGCGGCGCATGGCGGCGCCGTCCGGCTCGCAGGCATCGACCGCGGCCCGCGTGGCCAGCGGCACGTAGAAGAAGGCGGCCCCGCACGAAGCTTCTTCCACCGGCAGGCCGGTCGCCGACCACGCCGCCGGATCGGCGTCGATGGCCGCCACCACCTCGCGGGCCGCCACGCCTGAGGCGCGGAACTCCGGGCGTCCCTGATCCATCCACGCCATCGTCAGGCCCTCGCCGCCCCACTCGAGCGCAACGCCGGTCGGGCCGATGTTCAGGCCGAACACCCAGCGAGGCCGTGCGCGCGGGATGACGCCGAGCGCGGCCAGTGCGAACGTCGTGCCGATCGTCGGATGCCCGGCCATCGGCATCTCGCGCGCCGGCGTGAAGATGCGCATGCGGACGTCGGTGTCGGGCGAGGCCGCCGGCAGCACGAACGTGCTCTCGGCGAAGTTCATCTCGTTGGTGAGGGTCTGCATCTCGCGCGCCTCGAGGCCTTCGGCGTCGAGGAACACCGCGAGCTGATTGCCTTCGAAGGGCCGCGACGTGAAGACGTCGTAGTGCAGATAGCGGGCGGTCGGCATGGCGGCATCGTATGTCCGGCGCCGTCGCGACCGTGCACTACAATCGCGCCCTGATGCCAGCGCGTCGCGCCGCGGTTCGCCTCCTGATGCTGGCCGTGGCCAGCGCCGGACTGGCGTCGTGGCCGGCCTCGGCCGGCGCCCAGGCGCTCACCATCGTGGCGCCCGCCGCGCCCGGCGGCGGCTGGGACCAGACGGCGCGGGCGCTGCAGCGTGCGTTCGCCTCCTTGACGCCGCCGCTCTCGGTGCAGGTCGAAAACGTCCCCGGCGCGGCCGGCACGATCGGGCTCGCGCGCTTTGCCAGCGCCGATCGCGGACGGCCGGACGCGCTGCTCGTGACCGGGCTGGTGATGGTCAGCGGGATCGTCGCCACGCGCTCGGTCGTGTCGCTGGCCGACGTCACGCCGATCGCCCTGCTGACGGGCGAGCATGAGGTGATCGTCGTGCCCGCCGCGTCGCCGCACCGCACGCTGCAGGATCTCCTGGCAGCATTCCGCGCCGCTCCACGCAGCGTGTCGTGGGGTGGTGGCTCGGCTGGCGGCACCGACGACCTGCTGGCGCGTCTCGTGGCGGAGGCCGTCGGCGTGCCGCCCGCGGAGGTCAACTACGTGGCCTTCTCCGGCGGCGGTGAAGCGCTGGCCGCCCTGCTCGGAGGCCAGGTCACGGCCGGTGTGAGCGGGCTCGGCGAGTTCGCGCCGAGCATCGAGACCGGGCAGCTGCGCGCGCTCGCCATCTCTTCGCCGACCCGGGTCGCGGAACTCGACGCGCCGACGCTGCGCGAGGCCGGGGTGCCGCTCGATCTCGCCAACTGGCGCGCGGTCGTCGCGCCGCCCGGGGTCAGCGATATCGAGGCCACCGCCCTGGCGGCGCGCGTGCGGGAGGCCGTGCAGAGCGCGGCCTGGCGCGACACGCTCGCGCGCACCGGCTGGACCGACCTCTATCAGGACGGTCCGCAGTTCCGCCAGTTCCTGCTGGCCGAGCAGGCGCGCGTCAACGCCGTGCTCGCACGGCTGGCCGAGGGCGGCCCGGCCACGGCGAGCGCGTGGACGCCCACCGCCGCGACCGCACCGGCCGTCGCCCTGGCGTGCACCGCGCTCCTCGCGATCGGCTACGCCTGGCAGCGACGCGATGCCACACCCGAAGGTGTCGCACCCGGCGGGACGCGGCGCGTGACGATGATCGTTGGCGCCACGCTGCTCCACGCCCTGATCCAGCCGCTGACTGGTTTCGTGCCCACCGCCACGCTGGTCTTCGCCGCCGGCGCCGCCGCGCTCGGCAGCCACCGCCCGGCCCGTGATGCCGCCGTCGGCGCGGCGGTCAGCATCGTCATCGCGGTGGTCTTCGCGGCCGGCCTCGGCGTGCCGCTGCCGCTCGGCGTGTGGTGGCCATGAACGCGTTCGCGTCGCTCGCCGACGGCTTCGTGCAGGCGCTCACGCCGGCGCACCTCGCGTGGGGCGCGATCGGGGTCACGCTCGGGACGGCGGTGGGCGTCCTGCCCGGGATCGGCCCGGCCCTCACCGTGGCGCTGCTGCTGCCCGCCACCTACGGACTCGATCCGACCAGCGCGTTCATCATGTTCGCCGGCATCTACTACGGCGGCATGTACGGCGGATCGACGACGTCGATCCTCCTGAACACGCCGGGCGAGAGCTCCACCATCGTCACGGCGCTCGAAGGGCATCAGATGGCGCGGCGCGGGCGGGCCGGCGCGGCGCTGGCCACGTCAGCCATCGGCAGCTTCATCGCCGGCACGCTCGGCACCATCGGCCTGACGGTGGCCGCTCCGGCCATGGCGCAGCTGGCGCTCGCCTTCGGGCCGGCCGAGTACTTCGCCCTGATCCTGCTCGCCTTCGTGGCCACCTCGACGCTGCTCGGCGAGTCAAGGACGGCCGGCCTGCTCGGTCTGTTCGCCGGGGTGGTGCTGGGGCTGGTCGGCATCGATCGGCTGAGCGGCGAGGCGCGCCTCACCTTCGGCGTGCCCTACCTGCTCGACGGGCTCGACCCGACGATTGTCGCCATCGGGCTGTTCGCCGTCGGCGAGACGCTCACGCTCGCCGCCGCGACGCCGCGCGGCCACGAGGTGCTGGCCCTCGAGCGCACGCGCTGGATGACGCGCGACGACTGGGCGCGTTCCTGGAAGCCGTGGCTGCGTGGCACGGTCATCGGCTTCCCGCTCGGCGCGCTGCCGGCCGGCGGCGCCGAGCTGCCGACGCTGCTCTCGTACGCGGTCGAGAAACGACTGGCACGACGGCCCGAGGAGTTCGGCGCGGGCGCGATCGAAGGCGTGGCCGGTCCTGAGGCGGCCAACAACGCCTCGGCCGCCGGCACGCTCGTGCCGCTGCTGACGCTCGGCCTGCCGGCCTCGGCGACGGCGGCCGTCCTGCTCGCGGCGTTCCAGCAGTTCGGCCTGCAGGCGGGACCGCTGCTCTTCGAGCGCGAGCCGGAGTTCGTGTGGACGCTCATCGCCAGCCTCTACGTGGGCAACGTGCTGCTGCTCGTGCTCAACCTGCCGCTGGTGCGGTTGTGGGTGCAGCTGCTGCGCATTCCGGCACCCTGGCTCTACGGCGGCATCCTCGTCGTGGCGACGGTCGGTGCCTGGAGCGTGCACCGGGCGGCCGGCGACATCGTGGCGCTCGTCGTCATCGGCCTGCTCGGCTTCGTCCTGCGCCGCGTCGGCTGTCCGCTGGCGCCGGTCATGATCGGCTTCATGCTCGGACCGGCCGCCGACATGCACCTGCGGCGGGCGCTGGCGGTCGGCGACGGCGCCTGGACGTCGCTCGTCCTGAGGCCGGGCGCGGGCGCGCTGCTCGCCATCTGCGCGCTGGTCGCCGTCGGCCCGTCACTGTGGCGGACATGGCGGCGGGACCGGCCGCCGGCCGGCGGCGTCCAAGGGACAGGGCTACACTGATCCCAGGATTCCCACCGTCATGTCCACCCAGCCATCGGCCCCGCTCGTCGTCGCCATCACTGGTGCCACCGGCATCGTCTACGGAGTCCGGATGCTCGAGCGGCTGCGCGAGGCCGGCGTCGGCTCGCATCTCGTGATGAGCAAGTGGGCCATCCAGACGATGCTGCAGGAAACCGACTACACGGTCGAGGGCGTGAAGCGCCTGGCCACCGAGGTGCACAGCCCCGAGGACTTCGGCGCGTCGATCTCGAGTGGCAGCTTCGTGACGCGCGGCATGGTGGTGGCCCCGTGCAGCATGCGGACGCTGGCCGCCATCTCGACCGGCAGCGGCAGCACCCTCGTGCACCGCGCCGCGGATGTCGTCCTCAAGGAGCGCCGGCGGTTGGTGCTGGTGCCGCGTGAAGCGCCGCTCAGCGACATCCATCTCGAACACATGCTGCGGCTGTCGCGCATGGGCGCCGTGATCTTCCCGCCGGTGCCGGCGTTCTACCAGCGCCCGGAGAGCGTGGCCGACATCGTCGACCACACGGTGATGCGCGTGCTCGACCAGTTCGGCCTGCACGCCGACACCGCCGGACGGTGGAGCGGCCGCACGGCGGCGCCGCTCGGCGCGCGCGGCTGACGGCCGCTCGCCCGCGTCCCGCGCCTGTCGCGACCGGCGCGGCGGTGGTTTACACTCGCCGCATGCGCATCCGCCTGGCTCTTGCCGCCTCGTTCGTCACTGCCCTCGCCGGCTGTTCCTCACCGGCCGAGTCGCCGGCACCGGCCGCCGCCCCGGCCTCCGCCGAGCGTCAGTACCTGCTCGAGCGGGTCGACGACGCGGCAGTCGTCCAGCTCTACGCCGACGGCTTCACGAACCTGCCCCTCAACGAGAAGCGGCTCGTCTACCACCTCACACAGGCGGCCATCGCGGGGCGGGACATCTACTGGGATCAGCGCTACGAGCACGGGCTCGCGATGCGCGGCGTGGTCGAGCAGATCGTGACCCACAGCGACGGCATCGCGCCCGAGACGCTGGCCGAGATCACGCGCTACACCAAGCTCCTGTGGCTCAACTCCGGCCCCTACAACAACCTGACCGCGCGCAAGTTCGTGATGCACGCCACGCCGGAGGCGTTTGCCGCGGCGGCGGCGCAGGCGGCCAGGAACGGCGCCACCTTCGCCACGGCCCCCGGCGAATCGCTCGACCAGATGCTGGCGCGGATGCGGCCGCTCTTCTTCGACGCCACGGTCGATCCGATGGTGACCCAGAAGACGCCCGAGGGCGGCCGGGACATCCTGCAGGCGAGCGCCAACAATCTCTACAGCGGCGTCGCCATGTCCGATCTCGAGGGCTTCACCGAGCAGCACGGCCTCAACTCGCGCCTGGTGAAGCAGAACGGCCGGCTGGTGGAAGAGGTCTACAAGGTGGGCGGCCGCTACGACGTCCAGATTCGCGCCATCGTCGGCCATCTCGAAGCGGCCCAGGCCTTCGCCACGCCGACGATGAAGGAGGCGCTGGCGAAGCTCGTGCAGTGGTACCGCACCGGCGACGACGCCGATCGCAAGGCCTACGACATCGCCTGGGTCAACGACAAGGCGTCGCCGGTCGACACGATCAACGGCTTCATCGAGGTCTACCTCGACGCGCGCGGGGTCAAGGGCGCCTGGGAGGCCCTCGTCTACTACGTCAACCGCGAGAAGACGGTCGACATCGAGAAGCTCGCCGTCAACGCACAGTGGTTCGAGGACCGCATGCCGTGGGCGCCGGAGTTCCGGAAGGCCGGCGTGAAGGGCATCACGGCCACCGCCATCGACGTCGTCATCGAGACCGGCGAGTCAGGGCCGATCACGCCGGTCGGCATCAACCTGCCCAACGACCAGCGGGTGCGCGAAGAGCACGGCAGCAAGTCGGTGTCGCTCTCGAACGTGACCGAGGCCTACGACAAGTCGACGGTGCCCGAGTTCCGGCGCGAGTTCGCCTGGGCGCCCGAGGAAGTGGCGCGGGCCGACAAATGGAGCGCCTTCGCCGGCGAGCTGACGACCAACATGCACGAGGTGATCGGACACGCCTCAGGCAAGGTCAGCGACAAGGTCGGCGGCAATCCGGCGACGCTCCTCAAGGAGCAGTACTCGGCGCTCGAGGAAGGCCGCGCCGACCTGATCGCGCTCTATTTCATCGCCGATCCGAAGCTGGCCGAACTCGGCATCCTGAAGGCCGAGGACCAGGCCGACATCGTCCTGACCGAGTACGAGTCCTACACCAAGAACGCGCTCGTGCAGCTGCGCCGGGTCCGCCAGGGCAGCCAGATCGAAGAAGACCACATGCGCAACCGCCAGATGATCGTGCGCTGGCTGATGGCCAACACCAAGGCCATCGACGTGCGGCAGCGCGATGGCAAGACGTTCTACGTGATGACCGACGCGACGGCGTTCCGCGACGGCGTGGGCCGGCTGCTGGGGGAGGTGCAGCGCATCAAGAGCATGGGCGACTACCCGGCGGCCAAGGCGCTGTTCGAGGCGCACGGCGTGCACTTCGATCCGGCCCTGCGCGACGAGGTGGTGGCACGGGTCGATCGCCTGCACCTGCCGTCCTACTCGGGCTTCGTGATGCCGCGGCTGACGGCCGCCACCGACGGCAGCGGCGCCATCACCGACGTGACGATCTCGTACCCCAGGGACCTGGCGGCGCAGATGCTGGAGTACTCCAGGGTCGCTGCCAGCCTGAAGTAGCCAGGCGACGCGGCAGCCGTGGCATGATCGGCCGGGAATGACGACTCGCTCTCATCGCGCCGGGCAGACGGTGGAAGACTACTGCCGCGCCTGTCACGTCGACCGTCTGCACACCATCGTCGTCGTCGACGGCAACGGGCGGCCGCTGCGGGTCACCTGCGACTACTGCCGCAGCGAGCACAACTTCCGTGGCGGCGCCCGCACCGCGGTCGCCGGCGCTCCGACGCGGAGCGCCGAGCCAGGACGGCCGCTCGACGCCGCCGGCCGCGTCGAGGCGCCGCCTCCCCGTCCCCACCCCTGCCGCTCGTCAGCGAGCGCGAGATCTCGGAGCCCGCCATGAGTGACACGCCTGCCGCCGGTCTCGAAGCGCTGCTCAGGCGCATCATTCGCGAAGAATCGGGTCTCACGCCGTCGGCGCCAGCCGAGAAGTGGCGCGGCGGCGATCTCGTGCTCCGTCCGGGCAAGCCGGGCGTGCAGGAGAAGGTGGTGCCGATCGAGACCTTCTTCCACAAGATCGTGATGCTTCGGAACCGTCTGCGTACGCTCGAGCAGCAGGTCAACGCCTCCGACCTGCCCGACGATCAGAAGCTGAAGATCCAGAGCTACATCACCGGCTGCTACGGGTCGCTGACGAGTTTCAACGTGCTCTTTGCCGACGAGGCCGATCGCTTCGTCGGCGCGGCGAGCGACTAGGGCCCGGCCCCCAATGGCACGCATACTGCGCCGCTGTCGTGCCAACGGGGGCTGGGCTCTGCTCACTGTTTGCGGACTCATCGCCGCGGCGACGCTCGGCGCCCAGCCGAAGCCGCGGGCGCGCGCTCTTGGCGTGCCGTTCCACGGCAGGCCCGGTCCGCTCAACGCCATCACCGATGTCGACGGCGTCGAAGTCGGCCATGCCACCATCGTGCGCGGCGACGGGCCGCTCGTGGTCGGCCAGGGCCCGGTGCGCAGCGGCGTCACGGCCATCTGGCCGCGTGGCAAGCGGTGGGCGCCGGTCTTCGCCGGCTGGTTCGCCGGCAACGGCTTCGGCGAGATGACCGGGGTCCCCTGGGTCGTCGAAGGCGGGGTGCTCGGCGGCCCCGTCATGATCACGGGGACCTACTCGGTCGGCGTCGTGCGCGACAGCGTCAACAGCTACTTCCACGAGGTGCTGAAGACGCCGATCCCCTGGCACCAGCCGGTGGTCGGGGAGACCTCCGATGCCTTCCTGAACGACGGGCAGGGCCAGCACGTGACCAGGGCCCACGCCTTCGAGGCACTCAGCAGCGCCCGGGGCGGCGCGGTGACCGAAGGCAACGTCGGCGGCGGCACCGGCATGGTGGCGCACGGCTTCAAGGCCGGCATCGGCACCTCGAGCCGCGTCGTCGGTCAGCATGTCGTGGGCGTGCTCGTGCAGGCCAACTACGGCTCGCGCGACAGTCTGACGGTGGCCGGCGTGCCGGTGGGCCGCGAGGTGATCGGCGCCGAGCGGCAGCGGGCGCCGGCGCCGCCGGCCGATCGCGACGGCTCGATCATCGTCGTCGTCGCCACCACCGCCCCGCTCCTGCCCCACCAGCTCGAACGCCTTGCCCGCCGGGTGCCGATGGGCATCGCGCGCCTGGGCGGCACCGCCGCCAACGGATCGGGCGACATCTTCCTCGCCTTCTCCACGGCCAATCCCGGCGCCGCCGCTGAAACCGGCACCACCGCCATCGCGTGGCTGCCGAATGGCGATCTCTCGCCGTTCTTCGAAGCCACAGTGGACGCCACCGAAGAAGCCATCGTCAACGCGCTCGTCGCCGCCGAGACCATGACCGGTATCAACGGCAACACGGCCCACGCGCTGCCGCTCGATCAGCTGCGGAGCATTCTCAGGAAGTACCGGCCGGCTCACACCGTAGACGGGTTCACGGCACCGGTCGGCGCTCGAGCGACGCAAGACCGGTCTTGCGCCGGATCGCGCTCACGAGATTGCCGCGCCGCCCGTAGCGCAACGCGACGAGCGGCGCGTAGGGATGGATGCCCGCCGCCATGGCCATCGCCGCCACCGGCCGGAAGGCCAGGGCGCGCAGCCCCGCCAGCCAGGCGGTGCCGAAGCGGAAGCCGTTGGCGTCGCGTTCGCCGGTGATGGCGGCGCTCGCCAGCGCCTGGTCGCGGAACCGCGGATCGCCCTGCATGGCGGCGGCGAGGCGGTCGTGCTCCGGACAGGCGTCGGCACGGTAGCTGCGATCGCGGGCACTGGACGGCACCGCGAGCACCGTGGCCCGCGCATGGAAGCGCATCCGCGCACCAGTCTGCCAGGCCCGGAAGAGCCAGTCCTGCGAGGGCGTCACGAAGAGGTCGCGGGCCGATCGCCACGGTCCGACGCGCTCGGCCAGGGCGCGTGTGAACACCCACGCCGACGCGAACACGAACACCCGTGGGTCGTAGTCGTCCCCGAGCGGCACCCCGCTCAAGCGAAAGCGGGAGCCTCCGTCCTGGCCGGAGGTGGACGGCGGCAGCGCGACGAGCAGCGGCGACCACACCAGGTCGGCCGCTTCGCGCTCGAGCTGCGCGAGGCTCGAGCTCAGATGGTCCGGAAAGAAGAGGTCGTCGTGGTTGAGGAACGCCACGTAGGTGCCGCGCGCACGCCTGAGACCCTCGTTGTTCGGCGCCGATTGCTCCCCGGCGTTGACCGCCAGGTTGACGAACGTGACGCGCGGATCGGCGAAGGCGGCCACGACCTCCGCGCTGTCGTCGGTGCAGCCATCACCGACCACGATCAGCTCCCAGTCGGTCACGGTCGAGCGCCGGACGCTCTCGATCGCATGGGCGAGCAGCCGCGCACGGTTGAAGGTGGCGACGACGATCGAGACGCGTGGCATGGACGACGGCTGGGGGCGCACCGAAGGGGACCGCGGTAAGCATACAATCATCGCCGTGCGTCACGTGGCAGTGCTCGGCGCCGGCATCATGGGAGCGTCGACCGCACTCTTCCTGGCGCGCGATGGCGTGCGGGTGACGGTGTTCGACGCGGCGGCTTCGCCCTGCGCCGGGGCCAGCCGCTGGAACGAAGGCAAGATTCACCTCGGCCACCTCTACGCCGCCGATCCGTCACTGCGTACGGCCGCGCGGCTGCTGCCCGGGGGCCTCGCCTTCAAGCGCCTCGTCGAGTCGCTGATCGAGCAGTCGATCGGGGACGCGATCTCGCCGTCCGACGATCTGTATCTGGTGCATCGCGACTCGGTCGTCGGACGCGACGATGCCGGCCGCTACTACGACGCCGTCACGGCGCTGGCCGCCGCCCATCCGGATGCCGGCGCCTATCTGGCACCGATCGGGCAGACGCGCGCCGAGCGCCTGGCACCCGCCGCGCTCGAGGCCGTCTGCGACACCGCGGTGATCGAGGCGGGCTTCCGCGTGCCCGAGCGCTCGGTCGCCACCGGCTGGATCGCCGACCGCCTCGCGGCTGCGCTCACTGCGCACGCAGGTGTGACGCTGCGGCTTGGCAGCGTCGTCACCGGCGTGGAGACCGGAGCCGCGGGACTCGATGGCCCGCTCCGCGTGCGGACGCAGTCCGGTGTGGAGGGTCCCTACGACGCCGTCGTCAACGCGCTCTGGGAAGGACGGCTTGCAGTGGATGCCTCCGTCGGTCTCGCCGCGCCGGCCACGTGGAGCCATCGCTACCGCGTGTCGGTGTTCCTGCGCACGACCACGCCGGTGACGCTGCCGAATGCGGTCATCGCGACCGGCCCTTACGGGGACGCGAAGAACTACAACGGGCGCGATCTGTATCTGTCGTGGTACCAGGACGGCCTGCTCGCCGATGGCCACGGCCTCACACCGCCGGCCGTCCCCGCGCTGGACGACAAGGAGCAAAGCGCGCTCGCGGACCAGGTGATGACGCACCTCGGCGCCGTGGTTCCGGCAGTCTCGTCGCTGCCGGCCATCACCGAGACGCGGCGCGTGGCGGGCGGATGGGTCTACGCCGCCGGTCGGGGCCCACTCGACGACCGCACCTCGACTCTTCACCGTCGTGACGCCATCGGTATCGTGCGGCGTGGACGCTACGTGTCGGCCGACACCGGCAAGTACTCGGTGGCGCCGTGGCTGGCCCGTGCCATCGCCGACGACCTGGCGTGAGGGCAGGGACACGATGGAGGTTCACCGCTGCCACCGCCTGGGCTGCTAGGATTACTGCACGCGCCCGTAGCTCAGTCGGATAGAGCACCGGCCTTCTAAGCCGGGGGTCGCAGGTTCGATCCCTGCCGGGCGCGCCAGGACCTCACGGTCCTGCCTGCGCCCACGCCACGGCTCAGGACCGCCGCCACGTCCTGCGGCCATCGCGATCGGGCACGCCCCTGCCGGGCGCGCTACGTCCCACCATCGTCTTTTCGTTCCAGCAACTGCGCTGAGACGGCGCGGCTGACGACGAGCGGCTCACGTCCTCACGATACGGACGTCGTGCCTCCACGACCAACTGTCGCTCCGACAACAAGGAGTGCCACGTCTACCCACTGTGGGGGTACGGGCGCCACTATTGGCCCGACGGGCACCCTACTGTCGTTGCCATAGAAATAGGAGAGGGGTGCGTCCCCGAGCGACGGTGGCTGGCCTGCATCGTGCACAGCAGTGTTCAGTTCGTCGCGTGGAGCGGCGACCACTCTAGGAGGTAACCCGTGAGGCATTCCACTCTGTTCGCTACCGGCGGTGCGATGGTGTTCGCGGGCGCGATCACCCTGTCGGCGCAGACGCCGTCGCCGAACCAGCCCGCCATGAACAGCGGCAAGACGACCATCACCGTGACGGGCTGTCTCAAGCCGTGGGACAACACCATGGGCATGGCGCCGGCCGATCCGATGGCCAAGCCCGCCACGCCGAGCGACCCCATGGCCAAGCCAGGCACCACCCCGATGCCGGGGACGCGCTACGTGCTGATGAACGCGGAGACCGCCAAGCCGGGCGAGACCACCAAGCCGACGGCGTCGCCGTCGACCCCCATGCCCTCGACCGCTCCGGCTGCTTCTGCCCACCCGCAGGCGTCCCAGTTCGTGGTGACGGCGGGCACGGGCGTGAACCTCGCGGCACATGTCAATCATCAGGTGACCGTGACGGGAACCGTGGACAACCACATGGCCACGGCCGATGCAGCGATGGCGCCCGAGAGCGGCGCGGAGGGTTCCAAGCCGATGACCGCCGGTCAGAAGGCGACGGCCAAGGATTGGGCGACGCTGACGGCGACCTCCGTGACCATGGTCAGCGCCACCTGCACCGTGAAGAGCTAGTCCCGTGTGCTGCACCTCGTGATCGAGGTCAAGGAGACGCCATGCTGAGAAGCCTGCACGACCTGAAGGGGTTCCGTATCCGTGCCACCGATGCTGAGGTCGGGTCGGTCCACGACGCGTTCCTCGACGACGAACGCTGGGCGGTGCGCTACCTGGTCGTCGAGACCGGCGACTGGCTGTCGGGCCGCCAGGTGCTCATGTCGCCGATGACGATCACGGCCGTTGACCTGAGCGCCCGGGAGCTGTCCGTGGCGCTCACACGAGCGCAGATCGAGGGCAGTCCCGATGTCGACACCCACCAACCGATCTCCAGGCAGCAAGAGGCGCAGCACGCCGCCTACTACGGCCTGATGCCCTACTGGGGTGGACCGGAGCTGTGGGGCGCTGGAGCGGCGCCTGGCATTTTCGGCGACCCGCCGCTGGACGCCAGTCGAACCACCACGGTGGGCTCGGAGGTCGTTACCCCGCCCAGCGCCTCCACAGACTCCCATCTTCGTAGCGCGAACGAACTCGTGGGCTACCACATCCTCGCTACGGACGGCGAGATCGGCCACATCGACGACCTCCTGGTAGACGATCGCACCTGGGCCGTCCGGTTCATCGAGGTGGACACGAGCAACTGGATCGGCGGGACGGCGGTCGTCGTGCCCGGCACCGCGCTCGGCGACGTGGACTGGAGCCGCCGGCTCGTATCGGTGTCCCTCACGCGCCGCCAGGTGGAAGAGAGCCCACGCCTGGACCGGAAGGCTCTGACCGCGGAGGCGCGCCTCGACGAGTACTACAAGTCGGGCGTGCCGAGCTGATTGGACGCGGGGCCCTCGGGGCGTGCGCTCACGTACGGGGCGTCCGCAGGCGCGCCTTCCGCTCGCCTTTCACCGTGACGACCCGGCCGAGCGCGTCCTCGACGTAGAGCATCTTGACCGCCACGAAGACCACCGCCGTGAGCGGCACCGCCAGCAGGAGCCCAAGGAGCCCGAAGGTCACGGCCAGCAACAACTGCGACGCGATCAGCAACACCGGCGGTATCGACGCGGCGCGCTGCTGGATGAGCGGCGTGATCACGTAGCCGTCGATGTTCTGCACGGCGAGGTAGAGGAGCAGCACGTAGATGCCCTGGGTCGGGCCCTGGGCCACGGCGATGAGGACCGCGGGCACACCAGCGACGAGCGGCCCGATGTTCGGCACGAAGCTCATCACGCCAGCGATGATGCCGAGCGGGACGGCGAACGGAATGCCCAGGAGCCACAGGCCCGTGCCGGTGAGAATTCCATTGATCGCCATCGAGCCTGAAATGCCGAGCAGGAACCGCTGCAGGGTGTAGTGGATGACCGACAACACCTGCCGTGCTCGTGCCTCGCGCGCGGGCGGCACGAGGGCGACCAGACCCTCTCTGTAGGTGTCGAGCCTGAAGGCGAAGTAGGCGGCAATCATGAGCACGATCAGCAGGTTGACGACCACATCGAGCACGCTCGAGAACACGCCAGTGACACGTCCGAGAATGTTGCCCGACTGGCGGCCGAAGACCATGCTCTCCGGCGCCGGCATGGCGTCCACGACCCGCCGTCCCAGTGGATATTGCGAGACCACTGTCCGTGCCTGTTCGTAGGCGGCCGGCAACTGGTCGGTCAGGTCCGCGAACTCCCGCTCCACCGACGGCGCAAGAAGTGTCCAGGCCAGCGTCGTCACCCCCGCGATCGCGAGCACCACCACCACCACCGCCCAGTCGCTGGGCAGCCTCGTGACCTTGCTCACGACCTCGCCCAGGCTGCGCAGGACGATCGCCAGCAGCAGCCCCGCAAAGACGAGCAGCCCGATCTCCGCTCCCTGCCACAGCAGCGCGAGGCCGACGGCAGACAGCGCCGTGATGCCCACCACGATCAGGACACGTTGGACGAAGCGCCACGGCACCGGGCCCGTGGCGTCGCTGTGGTTCTCTGACATCGTCCTCCATGATGCGCGGCCGGCCGGTCCGATCGTCCTGGTGAGCATGGCATGACCGCCCGCCGCTCGACCCATTAGTTGCGTGTGCCGCTCGACCCCTAGAGCCGGCTGGACTCCTTCCCCCGTTCGAGGGAGACGGCTACTCTGAATGTCCGAGCTGCCCGCCAGAGCGACCGGCAAAGCAAGATATTCCCTGACAACTCGCTCCTCCACGCTTGGTTGGCGGATGGCCACGAGATTGCAGAACTCGCCCCCTAGGCCCGATTCGCCGCACTTGCCGGACGCCTGACCTTCAGTCCAACCCGGTCAGACCGCAGGCGGCACCTTCCTTCCGAATGAATCTGGGTCACCCACTTCGTACGTCAGAGAAAGAAGGACTAAAGAACATGCGACTACTGATCTGCTCGACCTCGTTGCTGCTGTTCGTTTTGACCCTCCCGGCCATCGCGGTCGGTCAGCCGTCCGCGCAGGCCAGTCCTCCGGCCGACGCCGGACAGGCGAACGCCATGCGGCAGACTGAGGGGACGGTGACGTCCGCTCGCCGTGGCTCGATGGTGGTCCGGAGCGAAGACGGCACCTTCCAGATATTCTTCGTGACGTCGGACACGACTCGGGCCCGGCGCCTGCGTGTGGGCGACCGCGTCCGGGTGGCGACCGACCAGAGCGACACCGACGCCGCGCCCACGGCCTTGGCGGTCGAGATCCTCGAGGATGGTCCGCCTGCGGCCGCCACGGAGGCGGAGGCCCAGCCCCTGCCGCTCGACATCCGCCGGCTCGAAGCGCAGATTGAACGCCAGGTCCAGCGCTACCGCCTCGGCATCATGGGCGGCGTGACCTTCGATCCGGAGCTCGTGTCGGTCAGTGTGTTTTCGATGCTCGGCCCGGTGTTCACGCCCAACCTGACGCTCCGACCCAGTGCGGAACTCGCCGTTGGCGAGGTCACGACGCTAGTCGCCCTGCACGTCGACGCGCTGTACAGCATCGCTGGCCGCGGGCGGCAGGCCGGTTGGGTGCCCTACCTCGGCGCCGGCCCGAATTTTTCATTCAGCCACCGCGGCTTCGAGGACGAGACCGGCACCGACCGCTTCGACTTCGGTGAGTTCAACTTCGACGGCGGCGTGAACTTCATCGCCGGCGCTCGCCGGGCAAGCGGCGTCTTCGTCGAGCTGAAGGCGACAGCCTATGGAGTCGTCAATGTCAGGGTCCAGGGCGGCTTCAGTTTCTGACACCGCCAGACGCAGACACCGGCTGCTAGTGCCGTTCGAATGACTCTTCCTGGGAGACTCACAGGTCGCCCTGACGCAGTTTTCGCGTCAAGGCGACCTGTGGCCGTGCCGAGCTAGTTGAGGGCGCCGGGTTTCTTCACGGGGTGCGCCTTCCGCCACTTGTCCCATTCGGCTTTGGTCGCGGCGTCTTCCTTCCACTCCTCCCGGACTCCCGACTCGTTGTAGATGTGCAGTTTGCCCGCGCTCATGTCGGAGTCGGACGCGTCGGACGACAGCACCACGGCCTTGGACCGGCCGGAGATTTCCTTGGCCTGCGCGTCCGGGTAGATGAACTGATGCCCGTAGGTCGAGCCGGGATAGAAGTATGCGGCCATCGCAGGCGGCGAGCCCGCATCGGTCGCCTTGAAGCGCACGACGATGTCGCCCTTCACATCCAGTCGCTTCACCGGTACGGCGTGAACCGTGGCCACGACCTTGTTGCCGTCTTCGGACAGGATCTGCACCGTGTGCCGGTTGGATCGCATGTCCGCGAGCTTGAACAGATAGCTCCCCGGTTGGAGTGTGGCGCCGGGCACCATGACGGGATCGCTGAACTTGAGGGTCGTGCGCTCGTTCCACGTCATCTGCGCGAACGCTGCCGAGACGCTGGTGAGGGCGATGGCAGCAGCCACGGCGGCCGCATTCCTGGTCAGTGCACTCATTGGTGGTCCTCCGTATGAAAGTTGCCTGAAGATGAACGCGAAATTTGCAAGGTCGATTCCACACGTCCTAAGTCCTTGCAGGCCAGAGGTTTTGCCCGATCGCGAGACCGATCAGAGTGACGAGCGCTACAGGATGTGAGCGTCATCGGGCGAACAGTGTGTAGTCGACGACAGATCGCCGTGCACGCCTCGCCGGAGGATGCCAGGCTACGGCCGGCCTGGCGGCACGAGTGGACCTCCCGGCCCCGTGCCCGGTACCGGGTCTGTGGGACCGGGGAGCGGGATCGGCTGCGGATCGGGGATCGGATTCGTCGGGCCGGGCCCTGGCATGGGCCCCGGCCCCGGGCGTGGATCGTTGCCGATCGCGAGCCGTCGCGGCTCGACGACTATCGGACCGTTCACTCGGCGGCTCCCGTCGTCACGCCCGCGGATTCACGAGATGCCGCTCCTGCGGTGCTGCCGCGCTCATCGGAGGCCGCGTCGACTTCACGCTCCGCCTGGAGCCAGTCATCGAGATGGCTGCCGCCGGTACCGCCGCGCGATTCGTAGATGGCGTAGGCGCGGGCGGCCACCCGCGTCAGCCGGTCGCCTGTCGCTGCGCCCCCGTCGGCCACCGTCGCGGCCGGCGCGGAAGATGCTCCATTGACTGTCTGCGGTGACACCGCACCTCGAACTGAACGTGACGCTCGAGCCATCTTGACCTCCACTGCTGATGCGCGCGGCCGGCCTCGGCGCCGAACCGCGACCTGGGCCGCTGCGCGATACCCGGAGAGGAGCAAGAGCAATGCCGTCGCTGCTGGCGACGGACAGCGGCCGGCGGTGGATGGGTCGGTCGAATGCACCACACGATGGGCAAGGTCGTGCAGCATTCGTGTAGCCACTGCTCGCGGCGGAGCTGGGCGTTCCCGTCAGAGCGACGGCAGCGCCAGGCGGTCCAGTCCGCCGACGCGGAACCAGCGGTAGCCGTAGGGCGGCAGCTCGAGGACGTGCCGGCCGTTCTCCACGGTGCTGCCGCCCTCAGCCAGCATGTCCGCCAGCACGCCCGAGCCCACATCGCGCGCGCTCAGGGTGACGGCGCGGGGACGCTCGCCGAAGTTGTGCGCGATGAGGACGGCCCGGCCTTCGAACTCGTAGCGCATGACCAGCACGTCGCTGGCGTCGCTGCCGAGCATCTTCCACTCGCCCCAGCTGATCTCGGGACACTCTTTGCGCATCCGGATCACCCGGCCCATCCAGTTGAGCAGTGACCCCGGATCCCGCCGCTGCTCGGCCACGCTGACGCGCTTGTAGCCATAGATCGGGTCTGAGATGACGGGGCGCACCGGCCGCTTGGCCGTGGTG
Source organism: uncultured Acidobacteriota bacterium (assembly GCA_963807405.1). GTDB lineage: Bacteria > Acidobacteriota > Vicinamibacteria > Vicinamibacterales > UBA2999 > CADEFD01. The sequence continues at coordinate 1,768,902 of CAWEBU010000006.1, forward strand.
AAGCCGCCATGGACTTCCGCCGACCATTGCATGGGCGTCCGGGCGCTCTCGCGCTCGGGCAGGGACAGATCGTCGCCGAGGCCGATCTCGTCGCCGTACTGGATCATCGGGGTTCCAGGCAGCGTGAACAGCAGGCTGAAGGCCAGCTCGAGCCGGCGCCGATCGTTGTTGAGCATGGGCGCCAGGCGCCGCCGGATGCCGCGGCCGTAGAGCTGCATGTCGGGCGTCGGGCCGAACGCCTCGAACGTGCGCCCGCGCTGAGCGTCGCTGAGGCGCCCCAGGTCGAGCTCGTCGTGGCTGCGCAGGAAGTTGACCCACTGCGCGGCCCTGGGAATCGTCCGCGTGTCTTCGAGCGCCTTCACGAGCGGCTTGAGATCGCCGGTGGCCAGGGCGTAGAACAACCGCTGGTTGACCGGGAAGTTGAGCATCATCTGCAGGCAGTCGCCCTGCGCGCCGAAGTACTTCATGCTCTCCGCGGGCGGCACGTTGGCCTCCGCCAGAAGCACGGCGTCGCGGCGGCGCCACTGCAGGAAGTCGCGCATCTCGTGCAGCAGCCCGTAGTCCTTGGCGGGCTTCACGCCGGCGCCCTTGCGCTCGATGAGGAACGGCACCGCGTCCATGCGGAAACCGGAGACACCCAGTTCGAGCCAGAAGCCCATGATGCGCTGGATCTCTTTGCGGACCTGCGGGTTGTGGGTGTCGAGATCGGGCTGAAACTCGTAGAACCGGTGAAAGTAGTAGGCCTTGGCGCGTGCGTCGTGGGTCCAGGTGGTCGTCTGCACCCCGGGGAAGACCATGCCCTGGTCGTGATCCTTCGGCCGCGTCTTGGACCACACGAACCAGTCGCGGTACCTGGACGACGGCGATCGTCGCGCGTCCTGGAACCACGGGTGGCTGGAGGAGGCGTGGTTCACGACCAGATCGACGATGACGCGCAGGCCGAGCTGGTGGGCGTAGCTCATGAACTCGACGAACTTCCCGAGCGTGCCGTGCTTGGGGTGCACCCCGTAGTAGTCGCTGACGTCGTAGCCGTTGTCCTTGGCCGGAGACGGGTAGAAGGGCTGGAGCCACAGGCACGTCACACCGAGGCCGACGAGGTAGTCGAGGCGATCCTTCAGCCCGTCGAAGTCGCCGACGCCGTCGCCGTCGGAGTCGAGGAACTTCTCGACGTCCAGGCAGTAGATGACGGCGTGCTTGTACCAGAGATCGTGAAAGCTCATGTCGCGGCCTTTCTCGCGTCGGCCGCGGCCGTCGCGGCGGTTGTGCCGACGAGTGTGCGCAGCAGTTCGGCCACGCCCCAGGCCTGGGCGAAGCAACCACGCGGCGTGAACGGGGGATCGCCGTCGAAAATCTCGCTGACCGAGCCGACGCATCCGCCGTCGAGCTGGTCGAGCATCGGTGTCAGCACGTCGCGCGCGCCGGCCAGGTCGTCCGGGTGGAGCGCCAGCCAGGCATCGATGTAGGGGCCGATCAGCCACGACCAGACCGTGCCCTGGTGGTAGGCCGCATCGCGCGCGTGGAGAGTGCCGGTGTAGCGCGGCTGGTAGTCACGGTGCGCAGGCGACAGCGACCGCAGGCCGCGCGGCGTGAGCAGCCGCGTGCGGACCACCTCGAGCACGGCCGGCCACCGCGCGCGATCGAGGACCGGGTGCGGCAGCGAGATGGCGAGCAGCTGGTTGGGACGGCACGCCGGGTCGTCGCCCTGCTCGCCGTCCACCACATCCAGCAGGTGCCCGTGCGCCTCGCTCCAGAAGCGCCGGTTGAAGGCGGTGCGGGCGCGCGCGGCCTGTTCGCGCAGCACGACGGCCGCCCCGGCGCGGTCGCGGCCGTCGAGCCAGCCGGCGAGAAGAGACAGCGCGTTGAACCACAGGGCGTTGATCTCCACCGGCTTGCCGCGCCGTGGCGTCACCACCCAGCCGTCCACCTTGGCATCCATCCAGGTCAGCTGATAGCCATCGGCGCCTTGACGCAGCAAACCGTCGTCGTCGACGCCGATCCCGAACAGCGTCCCGGCGACGTGGTGCGCGACGATGTCCTCGAGAATCGGCAGAAGCTGGTCGACGAGCGAGTGGTCGTGGGTCCACTGCTGGTAGCGATCGAGGGCGTGGAAGAACCACAGCGTGGCATCGGCCGTGTGGTACAGGCCATCGTCCTCGCCTTCGGGAAACAGATTCGGGATGAGGCCGCCACGCACGTGCTGCGAGAAGGTCAGGAGGATCTGCCGCGCCTCGTGGTGCCGTCCGGTCACGAGGGTCAGCCCTTCGAGCGCGATCATCGTGTCGCGGCCCCAGTCGGTGAACCACGGATAGCCGGCGATGACGGTCCGCGCGTGCGTGTCCGGGCCGGTCAGGACCGCCTCGCCAGGACGCGTGGCGGGCGCGATCACGAACTGGTCGGCGGCCAGCACGAGTTCGGCCGCGGCCCCACGATGGGCGCGGACATCGGCGGCCGCGACGAGGAGCCTGCGGCGGCGGTGTTCGCGGGTGGCGATCTCGTCGGGCGACGTCGCGGCGAGCGTGGCCCAGGATTCGCTCGAGGCCACCAGCGTCACCGGGCGGTCCGGGGTGAGGACAGCACGAAAGCAGCCGGGACGCGTGAGTCCTCCCGTATGGTCGTAGCCCCGATGCTCCTCCACGGCGTAGTGCACGGCGGCCACCTCGACGGCGTCCTCGGTGAAGGCGCCGGAGGTGCCGTTCAGCACCAACCGCAGCGTCGGCATGTCCTCACCGCCGCTCACCTCCAGGCCGCGCCGGTCGCGGACCAGCGCGTAGCGGCGTCCGGCCGAGGCCGCCAGCGGCGCTTCGTGACGGCGGAAGGCGAGCAGCGGAGCGAGCGTCAGCTCGACGCCCTCCGCGCCGGCTACGAGCCGATACGTCACCTGGACGGTGTTCTGGCCGTGCGCCATGACGAGCGCGCGCTCGATGACGGCATGCGGCAGGGTGTAGCGCCATGTGGGCAGGCCCCACTCGAGCCGGAACTCGGTCAGGAAGGGACTGCCACCGGCCTGGGCGAGTTCCCCCTGTGACGCGTGCGCGTTCAGCCACGCCACCGTGCCGTCGGCCAACCGCACCTGCTCGTCGAGGTAGTTGAGGAGGATGACGCGGCCGAGCGGGGCCGGGTGCGCCGCGATGAGGACGCCGTGGAACCGGCGGGTGATGGCGCCGCCGACGGTGCCAGACGCGTAGCCGCCGAGGCCGTTGGTCACGAGCCACTCGCGCGCGGCGGGCTGGCCCGCGTCGGCGCCAGCGCTCCAGGCCACGCGCCGCGCGACGTCCGGCGCGTCAGGATGGGAGGACTCAGCAATCCCCGGCGACACTCCGTGCATCGTCCGATTCTAGTCGCCCGGGAATGCGCCCCTCGCGCGCGTCCACCGGCGCGCGCACCACCAGCGCGACCATGGGCCCGCCCACGCCGGAAGTCCGGTAGGATCGAACCCTGTTCCGAGGCGCGCGGCAGACGCCCGGCGATGGGGTCCAGCGTGGCGACATCACAGGCCGACGGCGACGCGGCATCCTGGAAGCTCGCGGCGGCCGAAGCGGCGGCCGCGCTGGTCGAGCACGGCATGGTGGTCGGGCTCGGCAGCGGCTCGACGGCGTCGCTAGCCATTGCCGCCCTTGCGGCTCGCTGTCGCCAGGGCCTCCGCTTCCTCGGCATCGCCACGTCGGAGGAGACGGCCGCCCTCGCCTCTGGCGCGGGCATCCCCCTCCGTAGGCTCGACGTCCACCTCCGCGTGGACCTGACGATCGATGGCGCCGACCAGGTCGAACGCGGGACGCTCCACGCGCTCAAGGGCCGCGGCGGAGCCCTGCTGCGCGAGAAGATCGTGGCCGCCGCCAGCGATCGCCTCGTGCTCGTCGTGGACGACACCAAGCTGGTCGATCGACTCGGCGCGCCCACGCCGGTGCCGGTGGAGGTCGTCACCTTCGGTCTGGAGATGACGCACGCGGCGCTCGAAGCACTGGGAGCGACGGTGGAACTGCGCCTGACCGCCGCCGGCGTCCCGTTTGTCACCGACGGTGGCAACCGCATCCTCGATTGCCGCTTCGGCGCCATCGACGACCCGGCGGCGCTCGAGGCGCGTATCGCGCGGACCGTCGGGACGATCGAGAGCGGGTTGTTCGTCGGCCGGGCCGATCTGGTGCTGGTTGGCGGCGCCGGTGGGGTGCGGCGCCTGGAGCGCCCGCCGGCCGTCCGCCCGCGGATTCTCGTCGTGATGGGCGTCTCCGGCGCCGGCAAGACCACCATCGCCGGCGAGCTGGCCCGGCGTCTCGGGTGGCCGCTCGCCGAAGGCGACGCGCTGCACCCGGCATCGAACGTCGCCAAGCTGCGCGCGGGACAGCCGTTGACGGATGCCGACCGTGCGCCGTGGCTCGCCGCCGCGGCGGCGTGGGTGGATTGCCAGCGGGCCAGGGGCGAACCGGGGATCCTCACCTGCTCGGCGCTGACGCGTCGCTATCGCGAGGTGATCGTCGGTGCGCGGCCCGACGTCCAGCTGGTCTACCTGCGCGGGGGTAGCCACCTCATCGCCGAGCGACTGGCCGGGCGGCACGGACACTTCATGCCGGCGGCGCTCTTGCCGAGCCAACTCGAGGTCCTTGAAGAGCCCGGCGACGACGAGGCACCGCTCGTCGTCGAGATCGGACCGGCCGCTGGCGACATCGCGGCCACGATCATCGAGCGGCTCGCCGCCTCCGACGGCCGTATGGAGCGACGCTGACGGGGCGCCTGGCTCGGGGCCCCACGCGTCAGCGCGCCGCGAGCGTCAGCCAGGTCAGCTCGGGGCGGCAGTTGAAGCGCATCGGCACCACGCTGAAGCCGATACCGCGGTTCACGTACAGACGGTTGCCGGCGTTGCCATAGCCGGCGGCCGCCCACCCGTACCCGGAATCGGGGGCTTCGCCGATGAGCGCCATCCACGACCACTGCGGCAGGAACGGCATCTGGAACTGCCCGCCGTGGGTATGTCCGGCCAGGGCCACCGGCGACGCGCCAGCCGGCACGTCCTTGAAGGCGAGCGGGCTGTGCATCAAGAGCAGCCGTGGCGCGTCGCCTGGAATCCCGGACAGCGCGGCCGGAACATCAGTGGCCCCGGCGGCCCACTCGTCCAGACCCGCCACGTAGAGGGCCCCAGCGGAGCCGCCGGCGTCGCCCCCCGGCGCCGGAAGCGTGACGGACTCGTTCCGCAGCACGGTGATCCTGGCAGCGCGCAGGCCCTCCGCCAGTTCGTCGGCGATCGTCGGCAGCGGCAGCGAGTTTTCCTTCCGCATCGCGTAGTCGTGGTTGCCGAGCACGACGAGAGTCGGGATGCCTGCCGCCGTCACCGGCCGCAACAGCGACACCACGTCCCGAATCTGTTTGCGCAGCCGCTCGAGATCCTCCTGTTCCAGCTCGCCGCGCGCTTCCTGCGGTTCACCGGACTCCTCGGTCGGGTGATACAGGAAGTCGCCCCCGATGAGCAGGGCGGCGGGACGCGCCTCCACCACGCGCGACAGGATGCGCGAGATGGTGTCGGTATTGGCGAACCACATGCCGATCTGGAGGTCGGCGATGAAGGCCAGGCGCTGCCCCGCCCAGCCGCTCCCGAGGCCCGGCACCTGCACTGTCTCCTCGCGTTCGTCGATGAGCCGCGGCTCGATGCCGGCGCCCCACACGACGAGCAGCACGGCCAGACCAGCGAGCACAGCGACGCCGCGCACCACGTAGCGCCAGGTCGAGGCCGAGCGGCCCCGCAGCGAACTCTTGTCGTTCATGAGGCTCCTCTCGATGGCGATGCAGATGCAAGGATGGATCCGCCAGCGCTGGGTGGCAAGGCCGCCTCGCGACCCGCGAAATGGCGCTTCTGCAGGACGTTCCAACGAAAGCGGAGTATGAGCCGTCCAAGGGACACACTGACACTCTGGAGCGACCATGACACCTGCCCTTCTGCTCGCGGCCAGCCTGGCCATCCAATCGCCCGAACTCGCCGACGCCGACTCGGTCACCCGGCTCCTGGCGTCACTTCGCACCGCGGATCCGGCCATCTGCCAGCTGGCGGCGCGGTCGATCACGAACTTCGGGGGCGCCTGGGACGGTGAGATCGCCATGCCGATGCCGATGCCGACACCGATGCCGCGACCGATGCCGATGCCCAGGGCCGGCGGCGTGAGGTTCGGGGGACAGCGGGCCGCCCGAGAACGCGAGCTTCGCCCGGAGACCGCGGCGCTCTCCGTGTTCCGCACAGCCCTCAGGGACGCGAGTCACTGCGTGCGGCACCTGTCCGCCCGGGTCATCGCCCGGGCCCGGCCGGCCTGGGCGGCCGGCGAGTTCACCGCCCTGGCCAGGCACGCCGAGGCCGGCTTCCGCGAAACCGGGGTGCTCGGACTGGGCGAACTCGAGGACCCGCAGACACTCGCCGCCATCTCGGCGGCCCTCGACGATGGTGATGTCGCGGTGCGGGCGATGGCGGCCTGGGCCCTGGGTGAGATGGAGCGGCTGGAGTCGATTCCAGCGCTGGCGAAGGCTCTGGGCGACGACTCGCCGCTCGTCCGACGACGCGTGGCCTGGGCACTCGGCGAGATCGAGGACGAGGCGGCGCTGCCGCCGCTCGAGCGCGCCCTGCGCGATCGCGCACCGGAAGTGCGCCGGATGGCCGCCTGGGCCGTCGGCGAGATCGAATCGCGAAAGGGCGTCACGATGCTGACCGCGATCGCCAGGGAGGCCGACTGGGAAACGCGCCGGATGGCGGCGTGGGCGCTCGGAGAGATCGAGGATGCCGCCGCCGTGCCCGTGCTCGCACCACTCGTCAAGGACGCGGATGCGCGCGTGCGCCGCATGGCGGCGTGGGCGCTCGGCGAGATCGAGAGCGACACCGGCGTCGCCGTGCTGGCCCCGCTCGTGAACGACGCCGAGCTCGAGGTGCGGCTCACGGCGCTGTGGGCGCTCGGGGAGATCGAATCCAGCAGCGGCGTGAGCCTCCTGACTCCGCTGCTCGGCGATCCGGACGAGGACGTGCGCGCCGTGGCGGCGTGGGCGCTCGGCGAGATCGAAAGCTCCTCGGCCCTGCCGGCGCTTGAAGCCGCCCGCAACGACGGCTCGCCCACCGTCCGCCACGCCGTGAGGTGGGCCATCGCCCAGATCGACGATCGCCGCTAGCCGGCCCGGCGGGCCGAACGCAGCTTGGCCGCGGCCGCTCGCGGGTTGGCGCGCACCTCGGCGGCCGAGGCGCGTGTCGCCTCGTCGCTCACGTCGGCGTAGATGCCCTCACGCCGCCCCGCCTGGAACGCCTTCTTCACCCGGCGATCCTCACCCGAATGAAAGGTGAGAATAGCCACGCGCCCGCCGGGCGCGAGGCTCGACGGCAGTGCACGCAGCAGCGCGTCGAGCGCGCCGAACTCGTCGTTCACCGCGATGCGCACGGCCTGGAAGACCCGTCGCACCGAGCGCCCGACCTCCTCGGCGTCGGTCCGTGGCCGCGCCGACACCACGCCGTGCCTGACGGCGTCGGCGAGTTCCCGCGTCGTTGTCACGGTGCGGCCGGCCAGGTGGGCGGCGATGGCGGCGGCGTGCGGCTCGTCGGCGTTGTCCTCGAGCAGTCGTGTCAGGTCGGCGACGCCGAGACGCGCGAGCAGATCGGCGGCCGAAGAGCCACGCGCGGGGTTCATCCGCATGTCGAGTGGCGCGTCGTCCTTGAAGGTGAAGCCGCGCTCCGGGTTGTCGAGCTGCATCGACGACACGCCGAGGTCGGCGAAGATGAGGTCGGCCGCCTCGATCGCCTCGCGCGCCAGGACCTGGGTGAGAGCGGCGAAGTTGGTGCGGTGGGCCGAGAAGACGTCGTCGCCGAAACCCGCCGCCCGCAGCCGCGCCTCGGTGCGCGGCAATTCGAGCGGATCCTGGTCGAGACCCACGAGCCGCCCGCCGGGCGACAGACGCTCGAGCACCACTCGCGCGTGGCCGCCGAAGCCGAGCGTGCAATCCACCGCCGCCTCGCCCGCCCGTGGCGCCAGCGCGGCGAGCATCTCGTCCACCATGATGGGCCGGTGCATGCCGGCGGGCGTCTTGCCGGCCTGCAGCACCTTGTCCACCTCGCTGGCGAAGCGCTCGGGCTGCAGTTCCTTGTACTTGTGGTGGAACGTGCGCGGATTCCTGCCGGGGTATCTCGGGCGCCGCATCGCTCAGTCCCCCGCCCCAGCGGCCAGACGGCGCTGCACGAACCGCACGAGTTCCGGAAACGGCGCCCGGTCCACGAAGTGGCCGCGGTCCGTGTGTTCGAAGTAGTGGCAGGCCAGGCGGCTGGCCACGAAGCGGGCCTCGCTGACCGGGATGAGCGGATCGTCGACCGAGTGGAACACGCCGATCCACTGCTGGTGACGGCGGATGTCGGTCCAGCGCCACGGCTCCCGGTAGTAGCCGCTCGCCCGCTCGTCGGCATCGCCGAGGTCGGTGTGGCAGGGGCCGACGAGGACCGAGCCGAGGAGCCGGTGCGTTTCCGCGTAGCGCATGGCGGCGACCGCGCCCGAGGAATGGCCCACCAGCACCGTGCGCTCGTCGGCGCCGAGGCTGTCCAGGAACGGCAGCCAGACGCCGGCGCGCGCGCGGACGTTGTCGGGGAACGTGCGGTTCACGACCTCGAGGCCGAGCGCCGACAGGTCACGCTCGACGAACGGCAGCCAGCCGTCGGCCGCCGTCGAGCCGCCGTTGCCATGAATGAGGATGACTTTGCGAGCGGAGGCCACAGGTGACCGTACACTACAATGCCTGAAGGGTCGTTGAGCCGCCCCCACGCTCCGTCGCCCGAGGAGTGCATGCCGGACGCACGCGAGTACAAATCTCTACTGAAACAGGCCGAGCAGGCCGTGCAGGCCGAGGACTTCGGCCGCGCGCACGATCACCTGCGTGACGCGCTGGAGCTCCAGGAGGCCGTGCTCGGACCGCGGCACCCCGACGTCGCGAGCACGCTGAACAACCTGGCCGTCGTCTGCGAGACGATCGACTTGCTCGACGAGGCGGAGCTCTTCTACCTGCGCGCCCACGACATCGCGGCGGGGGCCTTGCCGCCCACCGACCCGCTGGTCATCACGAGCCGCGAGAACCTGAAGGACTTCCGCGACGCCCGGCGGCTTCCCATGCCCGACTGGCCGGACATCGACGGGCTCGAGCCCTCGACCGTCGCGCCGCCCGCAGCGCCGTTGCCGTCGATGCCGGCGCCACTGCTCGACTTCACCGCCACGGAGACGCCGCCAGAGACGGCGACCTCGGAGCCGGCGCTTCTTCCCGACGAACCGGTCACGCCCGCGCCTGTCGCTGAGGCGCCCGCCGCGCCCGCGCCCCGCGGCACCGCCGCGCCTGCAGCGCCGGCGGCCCCAGACAGCGCCACCGAGACGCCGGTGGTCCCGGTGCGGGCGGCCGCGGCTCCATCACGACCCGTCGAGCGGGTCGGGGCGAGCGGAGTGGCCGAGGGACGGACCGTCCTGTCTGAACGTCCGTGGCCGCCGCTGGCGCCGGCGCCGAAAGCGTGGCCGAGGCCACTCATCGCCGTTCTCGCACTGCTCGGGGCGGTCGGCCTCGTCATGCTGGTGGTCATGATGCCGTCGTGGCGTGGCGCGGCGCCCGGCGACCCGGTCGCGGGAGCGGCCCCTGAGGCGGCGTCGCCGCGGGAGCGCTCGGATCCGCCGCCGTCTCCCCCATCGCCTGCGACGACGCCGGCCACCGCGGCCGCTTCCACGGCGCCGGCGCCTGAATCCGGCGCGGCACCGGCGTCCACCGCTGCTTCCACCGCCGCGGCGACTGGCGCCGCGCAGGCGACGGCCGCTCCCGGCGTGCGGGTCGTCGTGGCCGACATGTGCGCGTCACTCGTGAGAGGGGAACCGTGGGACTGCCAGCCGCTCGCCACACCGGCCGCGCCGGGCCGCGCCGTGTTCTACACCCGCATCGCCTCGCCGACTGACCTGCGCGTGCAGCACCGCTGGTATCAGGGCACGGCGTTGCGGCAGAGCGCCAGCCTCGCGATCGGGGCCAATCCCTCCGCCGGCTACCGGACGTTCAGCCGGCTCGTGCTCACCCCCGGTGCCTGGCGGGTGGAATTGCGGACGGCCGACGGCACCCTGCTGCGCGACGTGACCTTCGACGTGCGCTGACGGCGGATCCGGAGGCGCTAGGGCATGAAGCCGTCGGCGCGAAAGACCTCGCGGCCTTCCTTCACGGTCCACAGCACGCGCAGGGCGTGCAGTTCGGATGGCGGCACGGCGTAGGGATCGCGGTCGAGCACGATGAGATCGGCGAACTTCCCGACGTCCAGGGCGCCGCTGTCGCTGTCCTCGAAGTTCACGTAGGCGCCGCCGCTCGTGTAGGCCCGCAGCGCCGTCGTCAGATCGAGGCGTTCATCGGGCAGCCAGGCCGGAGCGGCCGCGGCCGCGTCGAGGGCCTTGCGCGTGACCGCCACCTGGACACCGTGGAGCGGGTTGACCGACGTCACCGACCAGTCGCTGCCTCCCGCCAGGCGTGCGCCCGCGCGCGCCAGCGAGGCGAACGGATACAGGTGCTGCGATCGCGCGGAGCCGAGCCGCGGTTCGGTCAGGTCGGTGATGAACGCGTCGGCGTAGGCCCACAGCGGCTGCATGTTCGCCACCACCCCGAGGGCGGCGAAGCGGGGCATGTCCGCCGGATCGACCAGCTGGATGTGCGCGATGTGGGCGCGCCGATCGCGCCGCCCGTTGGCCCGATCGGCGGCGGCGATCGCATCCAGGCCCTGACGGACCCCGGCGTCGCCGATGGCGTGCATGTGGGCCTGGAAACCATCGCGGTCGAGCCGGGTGACGAGGGCCGCGAGCGCGGCGTCGGTGAAGTTGGGAAGGCCGCGCGCGTCCGGCGACGACGGCGGCAGCGCGCGGGCGCCCGCGAGCGGCAGGTACGGCTCGAGCAGGTAGGCGGTGCCCGCCTCGATGACGCCGTCGACGAAGATCTTGACGGACGCGGCCGACAGACCCGGTTCCACCACCGCCTGCCGCGTGCGCGATGAAGGCGTCGACCTGGGTCGCGTCCTTCGCCGGGTCGGCGTAGAGGGAGAGACGGGCGCGGGCGGTCAGCCGGCCCTGCCGTGCCAGCGCCCGATAGGCGGCAATCGCGCCCTCGCCGGCGCTCGCCTCCTGGAACGACACGATGCCGACGCGGTTCATCTCGTCCAGCGCCCGCACGAGCCCCGCCTCGTACTCGGCGGGCGTGGGCGGCGGGACGATCCGGCTGACCAGGGCGGTGGCCGACTCGCGGAGCACGCCGGTCGGCTCGCCGCGCCGGTCGCGCTCGATGATTCCAGCCGGCGGATCCGGGGTCTCTCGGGTGATGCCGGCGGCCCGCAGGGCGGCCGAGTTCACCCAGTAGGTGTGGCCGTCGGAGGAACTGAGCGCCGCGGGCTGCGCGCCGGTCATCCGATCGAGCGTCTGCCGATCCGGGGCGCCGCCGGGAAACGCCGTCAGCAGGAAGCCGCCGCCGACCAGCCACGGCCGGCCCTTCTGCACTTCGACGCACCGCGCCACGCCCGCCAGCGTGGCCTCCCCGCTCTCGAGACCGTTCAGGTTGCACTGCCCGAGTTCGACGCCGGCGCTGACGGGATGCACGTGCGCGTCGTGGAACGCCGGGAGTACCGCGCGGCCGCCGAGGTCGACGAACTTCGTGGACGGGCCGGCCGTCTGGCGGGCTTCGTCCGCCGTGCCGGCGACGATGATGCGGCCGTCACGCACGGCCAGGGCCTCGACGCGGCTGGCCGCGGCATCGAGCGTGATGATGGGTCCGCCGAGCAGCACGAGGTCGGCAGGCGGCGACGGCGGAGCGGCGCCGCACGCGGCCGTCAGGACCGCAGTCAGCGTCAGCGTCGTCGCGAGGACCCCGGTCCGCCGATTCACCCGCGGACCCTGGTGGCCAGCCACACCAGCTCGCTCAGCATGCCGTCCACGCGCTTCTCGTAGGCGGTGTCGATGGCCGTGCCGTCGGCCGCAAAGCTGTCCTGCACCTTCGAGACCGCCACCGACTGCGGCAGCACGAAGGCCCCCATGTAGACCAGCACCGGGACGAGCTGCGCCCACGCATTCACGCCGCCGTGCCCGCCACCCGAGACGGTGACGATGGCGACCGGCGTGCGTTTGAACTGCGGCAGGAAGTAGTCGAGCGCGTTCTTGAGGGCGCCCGGATAGCCGTGGTTGTACTCCGGCGTCACGACGACCAGCGCGTCGGCGTCGGCAATCGCCTTGCCGAGGGCGGCCAGGCCCTCCGGCTCGGGCTCGACGCGGCCGAGCCGCTCCTCCATCACCGGCAGATCGATCGCCTGGAGATCGGCGAGTTCGGCCGCCACGCCATCGAGGCTCGCCAGACGTGACATGACGAAGGCGGCGACGCGGTCGCTCTTGCGGCCACGACGGACACTGCCCAGGAGCACGAGAACACGGATCGGATTCGACATCTGAAAACTAAAGACGCCGCACGCCGGCCGCGCGGTTCCCGGTCAGCAGCTCACGCAGCGGTGGCTGTTGGTCGCGCCCAGACTCTCGAGCAGCGCGATCGCGTCCGGATACGGCTGCACGCGCTGCACCGGGCCGTTGGCCATGTCGACGGTGGTCTGCCCGGTGCGGCTGACGGCCGTCGGATCGGCGCCCTTCGACACCAGGTACTTGAGGAGGTCGACGTCGCCGCGGGCCGCGGCGTGGTGGAGCGGGGTGTAGCCGTTGTGATCGCGTGCGTTGACGTCGGCGCCGAGTTCCTCGACGAGGAACCGCACCGCCGGCACCCAGCCATCTGGCACGTGGCGGTGGGTGTTGCCGGCAAAGCCCAGGCCGTAGCCGACGCCGGAGGCGGCGTGAATCGCCGCCACCGCCGGCCCGTACCACGGCAGCGGTGCCAGGCCGGACTGGTCGGACTTGCTCGAGTCGGGACCCCCTTCCTCGTAGCGCTCTGGAACCTTGGCCGTGCGGATGCTGGGATCGGCGCCGTGCTTCAGCAGCAGCCGCATCGCCGGAATGTCGAGGGTGTAGGCGGCGAGCCAGAACGGGGTGGCTCCGGTGCGGTCCACGCCGAGGAGGTCGCGGTTGTAGGTCGTGTACCAGAGCGTCCGCGTCAGGCGCGCGTTCACGTCGGCGCCGGCTTCGATGAAGCGCTGCGCGAGATCGAGGTAGTCCACCGCCTGCTGCATGTAGTGGGCGGGCTGCGGATGGCGTGCCTTCGGCGCCCACTGCATGTTCAGGACGCCGTAGAGCGGGGTGGCGCCGGCATCGCTGGCCAGCCGGACGTCGGCGCCGCGTGCGAGCAGGGCCGCCGCCAGGTCGAAGTGGCCGTTGATGGTCGCCATGAGGAGCGGGCTCGTCTGGTCGCCCCCGCTCACCTGGTTGATGTCGGCGCCCAGCGAGAGGAGCGCCAGCGCCGTCTCCGCCTGCCCATCGCGCGCCGCGAGCAGCAGTGCCGTCAGGCCGCCGTGTGCGCCGACCAGCTCCGCGTAGCCGAGCGGTTCGGGTTCGTTGCCGGCGTCGTCGCCGCGCGGCGCCCGCGCGTTGGCCGCCGCCTTGGGCGCGCCGCCGATCTTCGCGAGCTGCTCGGCGCGCTCCCGCTGCAGCTGCGCGACGCGCTGGTTGCGGGCGCGGCTGTCGGCCTGGTCTTCCTTGTTGCGGGCCACGAGGTCGACGACCTTGGCCGTGGCGGCGAGGTCGGCGCCGCGCGCCGCCAGCACCTTGACGGCCTCGGTGCGGCCAGCGGCGGCCGCGAACATCAGGGGCGTCTGTCCCCACTGCGGCTCCCGCGCGTCGACCGGAGCGCCAGCGGCCACCAGGGCCTCGACCAGCGTGCGATCGCCGGCCGCCGCCGCCAGGTGCAGCGGCGACACGCCGGTCGACGACACGGCCGCGGCATCGGCCTTGGCGGCCAGCAGCAGCGTGCCGACCGTGGCGTGGCCGCGACGGGCCGCCAGGTGGAGCGGGGTGTAGTCGCCGAGCCGGGTCGTCGCGGTGACGTTGGCGCCGGCCGCCAGAAGGGCGGCGGCGATCTCGGCGTGGCCGCGTTCGGCCGCCCAGTGCAGCGCCGTCATGCCGTCGCCCTGCGCGGCGGAGACATCGGACCCGCCCGCGATGAGCGAGCGCACGGCCGCCAGATCCTCGCGCATCGCCGCGTCGGAGATCGCCGCCGGGGCCGGCGCGGCTGCCGGAGCACGCCCGGCGCCCGGCGCGGGCAGGGCGCGGGCGCCAACCGCCTCAGGCAGCGCACGCGCGGCGACCGCCCCAGGCAGCACACGCGCGGTCAGCGGACCGCCGCCGGCGAGAATCGCGGCGGCAACGCAGGCAGTGGTGAGCGAGCGGGATGTGGACATCGCAGGCTCTCTCAGGCGGACTGCGAGGTGAGGGAGAAGGCGCCGGTGGAGTCGCCGAACTGCGCCATGTCGTCGATACCCACCATCTGCAGCACGCTCAGCATGACGTTGGCCATCGGCGTGCCGGCCGCGGCGCGGTGGTGCACGTTGCCGGCCAGGCGGCCGTGGGCGCCGCCGAGCAGCACCAGCGGGCAGCGCTTGTGGTTGTGCACGTTGCCATCGCCCATCGGCGATCCGTAGACGATCAGGCTCTTGTCGAGCAGGTTGGTGCCGCCTTCGTCGATCGCCTGCAGCTTCTCCATGAAATACGGCAGCAGGCTCACGTGGTAGCGGTTGATCTGCGCGAACTCGAGGACGCTCGCCGGCTTGTTGCCGTGATGCGACGCCGGGTGGAAGCCCTTCGACACGCCGCTCTCGGGGTAGACGCGGCTCGAGGCGTCGCGGCCCGTCTTGAACGAGAACACGCGCGTGACGTCGGCCTGGAAGGCCAGGGCCTGCAGGTCGAACATCAGCTTCATGTGCTCGTCGAAGGAGTCCGGCACGCCGGCCGGCGCGCCCGGCAACGTCCGCTCGTCACCGCTGGCGTTGCGCGCTTCGACCTGCTGGATGCGGCGCTCGATCTCGCGCACGTTGTCGAGGTACTGCTCCATGCGACGGCGGTCGCTCGGGTCGAGCCGGCGGTTCAGGTCGGCCACCTGGCCGTTGACGTAGTCGAGCACGCTGGCCGTCGAGCGGCGCCGGGCCGCTCGCTCCGCGGCCGAGCCGCCCGCCCCGAACAGCTGGTCGAACGCCATCCGCGGATCGCGGATCATCGGCAGCGGCTCGGTGGGCGATGCCCAGCTGATCATGTCGGTGTAGACGCAGGAGTAGCCGTAAGCGCAGCCGCCCGCCTGGTCGACGTTCTCGATGCACAGCTGCATCGACGGGATGGGCGTGTCCTGACCGTACTTCTGCGCGTAGATCTGGTCGATCGAGGTGCCGGCCCGCACGTCCGAGCTCTCGGTCTGCCGCGGGTGTGCCTGGGTGAGGAACACCGCGCTCGAGCGGAAGTGGTCGCCGCCGATCTCGGGCTGGCTGAACGCCTCGGCATTGCGGACGTCGGTGTCGCTGACGATCGTGAGGTGCTGCCGCCACGGCTCGAGCGGGCTGAGCGACGTCGGCGCGAGGTCGAAGGCATGGCCGGCATCCACCGGCGACCACAGGTGCTGCTCGGCGCCCCACGGACTGCTGCCGGCCGAGCCGTGCACCATCTCGATGGTGACCAGGCGCGGGCGGTCGAGCGAGGCCGCGGTGGCCGTGCCGGCGAACAGGCCGCGCGCCGGCACCATCGCGTCGAGGAACGGCAGCGCGACGGTGGCCCCGAGCCCCCGCAACATGGTGCGTCGTGCCACGTGCTTCCCAGTGATGAACGACATGCTCGGTCTCCCCCGTCGATCGTGTGGCTGCGTCAGTGCTGGCCGGCGCCGCCCGCGACGGTCGTCGCGGGCGCATCGGCACTCTTCATGCGGAACGCCGGCGACGTGACAATCCCGGTCACGAACGCGGCAAAGGTGTTGCCTTCAGTGGCGGCGCCGCGGACGAGACCGCGCACCATCGGCATGTCGGACGCGGTGAGGCGGCGGCCGAGGGCATAGGTGGCCAGATTCTCGGCGAAGGTCCCCACCAGCACGTCCGCCCGCTTCATGAGCGCCTGCTGCAGGTCGTGCGCGCTCGCGAGCGGCGTGCCGTCGTAGAGCGCGCTGGCCGGATCGACGGGCATGCCGTTGTCCTTGATGCGCCAGGCGCCGGCCACGTCGAAGTTCTCGAGCGCCAGCCCGATCGGGTCGATCATCCGGTGGCAGGACATGCAGGCCGGGTTGCTCCGGTGCTGCTCGAGCCGCTCGCGCACGGTGCGCAGGCGCCCGCCTTCGGCGTCCGGCGTCTCGTCGAGCGCCGGGATGTTGGGCGGCGGCGGCGGCGGCGGCGTGCCGAGCAGCACCTCCATCACCCACTTGCCGCGCAGCACCGGCGACGTGCGTTCGGCCTCGGAGGTGAGCGTCAGGATGCTGGCGTGGCCGAGCAGCCCGCGCCGCCGGTCGTCAGGATACGCGACCCGCCGCATCTCGGGGCCGACGATGCCCTTGAGATCGTAGTGACGCGCCAGACGTTCGTCGACGAACGTGTAGTCGGCGGTGAAGAGCTCGGTGACCGGACGCCTGGCCCGCACGATGTGCCGGAAGAAGGTCTCGGTCTCGCGGCGCATCGAGGTCTTGAGCTGCTCGTCCACGTCCGGGTAGAAGCGGACGTCGGGATGGATCTTGTCGAGGTCCTGCAGGCGCAGCCACTGGGCGGCGAAGCGCGAGGCCAGGATGTCGGCGCGCGGGTCGGCGAGCAGCCGCGCCACCTGCGCCTCGAGCACACCGGGACGCGACAGCCGCGACGCCTCGGCCAGCCGCAGCAGTTCCTGGTCGGGCGCCGATGCCCACAGGAAGTAGGACAGGCGCGAGGCGAGATCGACGTCGCTCACCGCGTAGGCCTTGCCGGCCTCGACCGACGCCGGCCGTTCCTCGAAGCGGAACACGAAGCGGGGGCTGGCCAGGATCCCTTCGAGGGCCATGCGGATGCCCTCTTCGAAGCCGCCGTCGGCGTTGCCCTTGCGGTAGAGCGCCATCAGCGCGTTGACGTCCTTCTCACTGGCGCTGCGCCGGAAGGCCTGCGAGGCCAGCCCGCTCACGATGCGCTGCGCGCACTGCAGCTGCTGCGCGGGCGACGTCGGCTGGCACTGGAAGATGTGGCGCCGGCTCGGCGTCTCGGACACGCCAGTCGGCTCGAACGGCCCGGTGATGGCCACGTCGCGCAGGTGCGGCAGCGTGGTGAAGCCGTAGGCGTCGGCGATGCTGGTGCTGGCGATCGACCACTCGAGCGGCGTGATGAGGTCCTGCACCGGCCCTTCGAAGCGGGCGACGAAGGCGGCCGCCACGCGGTGCGGGCCGGCGGTGACGGCGATCGGCTCGGTGCGCAGGTTCACGCCGTCCGGATCGGAGCTGTTCATCCAGCGGTCGACATCGAGCAGCGCCACCCGCACGCCGTCGATCGAGATCTCGACCTGCTCGGGCGCCTCGGCCGTGTGCAGCGCGGCGCGGCCGTTGCCGTACAGCGCGCCGGTCGTCTCGTGGTAGAAGGACACGCGGAAGCGGTAGTCGCCGTCGGCCGGGAAAGGTGTGCAGCGTCGCCATGCCGCCGCGGGTGCCGAACGGCGCGCCCTCGGCCTGCTCGCGCTGCGAGGCGGTGCGCGGAATGAGGAACGACACCTCGCGCGCCGTCGCCGAGCGATCGCCCACCGCCAAACGGCTGATCTCGGCCGCGGCCGTCAGATACGACTGCATGGTCGTCGGCGACAGGATCTGCGCCGCGGCGATGTTGTCGAAGTTCGCCATCTTGGTGTCGAGCGGCAGGAACTCGCCGGCGTCGACATCGAGACCGAGCAGGTCGCGCACCGACTGCGCGTATTCGGCACGGTTCAGACGCTGGAACGACCGGCGGCCGGGCGAGCCGGACGCGGCGCTGGCGTCGGAGGCGGCCTCGAGCGTGGCGGCCAGGGCGTCGAGCGCGGCCTCGGAAGGCCGT
This sequence comes from uncultured Acidobacteriota bacterium, assembly GCA_963807405.1. Classification (GTDB taxonomy): domain Bacteria; phylum Acidobacteriota; class Vicinamibacteria; order Vicinamibacterales; family UBA2999; genus CADEFD01. The sequence continues at coordinate 1,786,825 of CAWEBU010000006.1, forward strand.
CGCCCGCCGGCCGGCGGCATCTGGCCGGCCCGCACCTTGCGGATCATCTTCTCGGTGACGTCGAGATTCTCGCCGGCGCGAGCCACCTGAAAGCCCTGGAGGCTCAGGCCCCCGGCCTTCGCCCGATCGTTGTGGCAGCCGGTGCACGACTGCTCGACGAGCGCCTGCGGTGAGCCGGCGGCGGGCGCGGTCGCCGGGCCGGACGCCGGCGGCGCCTGGGCATGGGAGGCCACGGGACTCGGCGTCGACTGGGACGCAGCGGACACGGCCGCTCCGGCAGCCAGCACGGTCAGGGCGTAGGGCGCGAGATTCCGCATCGACATCAGAAAGTCAGGTCATAGTAGCAGCTTGCAGGGCCCGGCGGGGGATGGCGCCGGGGTCTACCGACCGTGAAATCCAGAGACAATCAGCGACGTCGCGCGGTCAGTAGAGGACGGCGCCCTCGCCCCGCTCGGCGATCAGCCGGTCGAAGTGCGCCACCAGCCGATCGCGCCGCGCCAGGATGGCCTTGACCTCGTCGCCAGTGAGCGCGCCGTCCACCGCCTCGGCCAGGCCGGGCCGCGTCAGGCCCCGGAGCGCCGCCAGCACCGCCCGGTCGCAGGTCGTGAGCGAAGCCTGCGGCCGCAGCGCGGTCTCGAGGCGGAAGGCCCGGCTGAAGTCGAGCATGATGACGCGCCAGTCGCTCGTGTAGACGATGTTGCCCTTGTTGCGGTCGCTGTCGCGGACGAGCTCGGCGAAGAGCGCCATGCGCTGGCGCTGGCGGCTGAAGTCACGGGCGTTCGGCGGCTGGAGGTCCTTCGCCTCGCGCTCGGCCTCGTCCATCATCACGTCGTCCACCCACCACGACAGCGAGCCGGGCGCGCCCGCGATGGCGCGTTCGATGGTCGGCGGCATCATGTGCCCCAGGCCCAGGTGGGAGGCCAGCCGCCAGGCCGCGATGTTGTAGCGATAGTGGTCGACGAAGCGCAGTTCGCCGGCGCGCCGCTTGCCGTCGAAGTGCGGTTCCTCGGCGATGCGCTGGAAGGCGGCGTCGTGTGTCAGGCGCCCGTCCGAGAGCACCACCCGCAGCGCGCCGGTGATGCCCTTGCCGATCGGCCGGGACGAGACGATGCGCGCGTCCCGCAGGAACGCCAGCTGTGCGTCAGTGGACAGCGGGGCCGCGGACGGCACGCCGGCCGGTTGCGCCACCGCATGCGGCGGCAGCCCGACGACGAGCAGGGCCACGAGAGCGGCGATGGGTGCGCGCAGCATCGGCCTCCGGATGGCGGGCGCCGGAGCCGACCGCCAGGAGCGATCAGTCGGCCGACGGCTTGGACGCCGGATGGATGATGGCATAGGCCGGCAGTCCCACGGCCTTGAATCGTTTCATCATCTCCGCCGAGGGCGGTTCGTCCGGCTGCTCGGCCTGGACCTTGATCTTGACGTAGCCGTCGAGGGCCGCCGTCACCGCCGGGTCGGCCAGCGTGGTCTTGTCCATCGTGAGGCAGTTCTTGCACCACGTGGCCCACATGTCGATGAGCACGGGCTTCCCTTCACGCTCGGCCACCGCCAGGCCTTCCGCGAGGGAGGAGTGCCAGCCTTCCTTCAGCTTCTCGTCGACGCTCGACGCGACCTCGGCCGCGTCCACCCACTGATTGGCGAACAGTCCGTACGACAGATAGCCGTAGTAGACCGCCGTGCCGAGGATGAGCACGCCGAACGCCTGCTTCACCCGTACCATCCACGGCCCGGGCTTGGGCAGGGACGCCAGGCCGGCGCCGGCGAGCGGCCACGGAATCGCCATGCCGATGCCGAGGAAGAACGGCAGCGCCAGCGCCGCGGTCGTGCCCGTCGCGTAGAGGTTGCTCGCGAACAGCACCACCTGGATGACGACCGGCGCCACGCACGCCCCGGCCAGCAGCGCGGCCACGGTGCCCATCGTGAAGGCCAGGCCGAAGCTGCCGCGCGCGCCGCCCGAACCGACGCTGCCGGCGAAGCGCGAGAAGTCGATCTCGAAGACGTCGAACATGGCGAGCGCGAGCGCGATGAAGAGCACCGCGATGCCGAGGTTGAACCACGGCGAGGCGTTGATGGTGCCGAAGGTGCTCGCCGTCAGCACCACGATCAGCCCGAGCACGCCGTAGACGAAGGCCATCGCTCCGCCGTAGGTGAGGCCGAGCAGGAACCCGCGCTGGCGCGAGCCGGCCTGCGCGCCGGCACCGATGATGGCGAGATTGATCGGGATCATCGGCAGCACGCACGGCGTGAGGTTGAGCGCCAGTCCGCCGATCAACACGAGCAGCAGGATGGCCAGCGGCCCCCGCCCCTCGAACAGGCCACGCTCGGTGATGCCGGCTTCCGCGTTCGAGATGAACGTCATGAAGTCCCCGGTGCCGAGGTAGCCGCCGGTCGTAGAGACGACCGTGAAGCTCGCGAGCTGCGCCAGGCCGTCACCCGCCGCATCGACGACGGCCGGCGCCGCGGCCGCGAACGGCGGTGGCGCCACCGCCGGCGCTTCCCCGCTGCCGAAGGCAATCGCGCCGAGCACGTCGTCGTGCTGCGGCGTCACGCTGGCACCGGCGGCCACGACCTCGACGGTCCACTCGCCCTTCTTCGACGTCGGCGCGAAGCACACCTTGTCGTCGCACGCCTGGTAGTGCAGCTCGAAGGGTATGGTGCGCGGCCCGGTCGGCAGGTCGGCGGCCAGCGCGAACTGCACGCCGATCGTGAAGTCGTGCTCGAACACGAGCAGCGGCTCCGGCAGCCCTTCCTGCGGGAAGTCCACGGCCTGCGGGAACACGACCTCGACGCCGGTGACGCCGGTCGGCGGCTCGAGCATCAGTTCCGTCGGGATGAGCGCCGGATCGCGCGGCTTGTTCGACTGGACGTGCAGGCCGTCTGGCAGCGTCACGCGCAGCGCGGCCTTGACGGTCGAGCCGGCGCGCAGCCCGTCGCTTTCGACCAGGGGCACGATGTCGACAGGAATCCGGCGCAACTGCGCCTGGGAGGGCAGGACGCCGGCCAGCAGGGCCAGCACGGCCAGGCTCAGGCGGACATGCGGGAGAAGATCGCTCAATCGTGGCATTGCGTTCTCGATAGTAACCTGCCGGCAGTGTCCGGCTGTCTCGCGGTTCGACGTCGCGCCGGCAACAGCGGTTTCAGCTGAGCGGCGGCGTGCGGCGGCCGATCGGCCCGCGCCCCCGGTCTGGCAGGCTCGCTTACCACCCGGCCGGCAGGTCTGGCACGGTGTCCCGCACGATCTCGGCGACGGCCCGACGGACATCCGCCGTGAGGTGCGGCTGGCGCGCCGCCGGGACCTCCGCCCTCAGGATGGCACCCAGGCGGTTGAGCACCGCGTGGCGCACCTCCCTGGGCAGGGCGGCGAACTGGCGACCATGGATCAGGTAGCTGAGCGGATAGCGGAAGAGCCGCGTCTGCAGGTCGAACTGCCGCAGGGAGCGGCCGCGGCCATCGCGGGGACCACGACCGCTGAAGCTGGCCGCGAACGACGACATGCCGGTGACCGGTGCCGCCAGTGGCGCCTCGCCGGTGAAGAGCAGGTAGTCGGCGAGCGCGTCGAGGTCGTCGTCGAGGCTGCGGCCGGGCCCGGGTGCCGACGTGCCCGCGAGCCGCGCCTGCCACGCCACGCGCGTCAGCAGGTTCGTGCCCTGCGTCTGGTGTTCGAGGACCATCAGCGCCACGATGTCGCTCGTCGGCGCCAGATAGGCGCGCGGATCGAGGAAATGGTGGAGGGCCGTGACGTTCGACGGCACCTCGCGCACCAGCGCGTCGCGCGCGTTCGGCGAGGACGCCACGGCGTTGGCGCGCGAGCGCGGTTCACCGCGCCGGGCCGTGACATACCAGCCGCCCCACCGCTCCCAGAACGGCGTCGTGTGGTCGGTGATGATGGCGGTGTCGTCGCGCAGCGGCGCGCCGCCAGGACCGGGAATCACCGAGCCGACGAACGGCCCGGGCACGCCCATGGTGTTCGGCCCGTGGTGACAGCGCAGACAGGTCGTGCTGGCGGTGAAGGCCGGGGCGCCGTCGCCGCGGCGGCCGACGGCGTAGAAGACCGGTCCGCGCGCCGGGTCGACGGCCATCACCTCGAGGCCGGGCGTCCCCGGCACGTGCCCCACCATGACCTCGTCGTTGAAGTAGAGGGCGCGCGGCCGCGACGGCGTGATGTGCGCCGCCTGCACGCTGGTCTTCGAGAACACGAGGAGCTGCGAGTCGACCGGCACGTCGAGGGCGGCCAGCACGGCCGCCAGGTGATCGTCTCCGGCCTGCGGGCGGAGCGTGACCGCGCCGCGGTCGAGCGCGGCCACGAGCCGCGTGACCGCATCACCGGCCGGCGCCAGCGCGCGAATCGCCGGCTGGTCCGCTGCCAGCGTCGTCTTGTAGATCGGCACCTGCGCGAGGGCGACCGCGCCAGCCGCCGCTGCGGCCGCCAGCCCGGGAAGCACGCTCTTCCACACGGCGTCAGTATCCCGTGGCCACGACGGAAATGAAAAGGGGGCGGGCCAGTTGCCGAACTCGTTCCGGACGACGCCGCGCAGCGACGCCGGGATGTCGAGCACGCCGAAGCGCTGCGTGCCGGTGCGCACAGCGATCGGCTCCTTGTGCGAGGCGGACGGCAGTGCCCCGGAGCTGGTCGCGCGGACGTGGACGGTGCGGCGAAGGGCGGCGACGACAGCTACGGCGTCGCCCGACGGTAGCGGCCGGTCAACACGCCCTTGCCGCGCACGTGACCCGCCATCGCCGCCATGACCGCGGCGCGCGTCGCCGCTGGTGACTGCCCCACCGCGGGCACGTCGATCGCGCTGTCCAGCGCATACAGCTCGAAGACGTAGTGATGCAGCGGGCCGGAGGCCGGTGCCGCCGGCCCGCGGTACTCCGGGCCGGTTGCGCTGATCTGCCGCCGGTCGTCGGTGGACGGACGCGGCGACGGCCCGGGGCCGGACGGACGCGGCGACGGCCCGGGGCCGCGCGTCGGCTCCGGTGCGTTGCCAGCCGGCACGCCGGCCGGCAGGGCCGTGGCGGTGCCGGGGATGTTCCACACCAGCCAGTGCAGCAGGTCGTCGCCGCCCCCCGGCGCCACGGCATCGAGATCGCGGACGACCAGCACGAACGTCCGCGTGCCCTCGGGTGCTCCGCGCCATTCGAGCGGCGGTGAGACGTCGCCGCCAGCCTGGGTGTGCGTGGCCGGAATCAGACCGCCGTCGGCCCAGGCGGGCGATTCGAGGGTCATCACCTGCACCGGCCGCGGCCGCGTCGACACCGGCACCGGCTGGGCGACGACGGGCGCGGCGACGGCGAACGTGCCGGCAACGGCGAACAGGAGAGCCGCGGGATGCATGGACATCGTCGACACTCTCAGCGGAACGACGCGGGCATCGTCTTGCGCCAGGCGTCGTAGCGCACGCGCAGGGTCTTGACGGGATTCAGGTTCTCGCCGGCGCCCGGCCTGATCTGCTGGGGGCCCTTGTCGGCGCCCGGCTGCGACACCGTCAGATACATCGCGTAGTTGCCGTTGTTGTGCGAGTCGCCGCTCGTGTCCGACGGCTCCGACATCAGGATGTAGGCGACGTGCGAGGTGCGGCCGTCACAGGGAATGGCCGGCGGCGCGCCATCGGCCGGCCACGGCGGGCACACGCAGCGGCTGTCACCGCCGGAGCCATCGGCCGCCTCCATCGCCGCCATCACGCGGTCGGTCACGGCGCCGGTCGAGTGGAGAAAGGCCTGGACCGCGTTCGGCACCACGTTGCCCGCGCGCAGGATGTTGCCCTGGATCGAATAGAAGATCCGCGTGCCGGGGACCTGGCCCTGCACGTCCTGCGAGACGTAGCCGTTGCCGAGGCCGGAGTGCCCGGCCGACCGCCCCTGGAGGTCGAGGATGCCGAACTGGCGGCTCTGGTAGGCCGGGTCGACGCTGAGGAGCTCGATGATGCGGGCTGGGTCAGTGCCCTTCTTCAGCTCGCTGAAGACCAGCATCTGGTTGGCGTGCGTGGCATCGACGCCGGCCTGACACGCGGCCACGCCCTTGCCGGGCACGACCACCGCCTGGACGCCCATCAGGAACTGATCGTCGCGATCGACGCAGGTGGCGGAGGCGATGACGACGCGGCCCGTGGCCTCGTCGACCGCGATCACGGACCAGGTGGCACGCGCCGTCGCGGGCAGCGCGGCGAGGAGGACGACGGCGAAGACGAAGGCTCTCATCGGCGGGCTTATGATACCCGCGATGCGCCGGTCGCCCGCGCCGGCCGGTGCCCGGACGGCGACGCGCTCCCCTGCTACACTGCGCCCACGGTCTGTCTGTCATGCCTCGCGTAGCCTTCACGCCGCACCTGCAACGGTTTCTCGACGCGCCGCCCGTGACCGTGACCGGCGCCACCGTCGGCGAAGTGCTCGAGCGCGTGTTCGAGACGAACCCACGCCTGCGTGGCTACGTCCTCGATGAGCATGGCCGCGTCCGGCAGCACGTGGCGGTGTTCGTCGGCGAGTCACCGCTCGTCGACCGCGTCACGCTCGCCGATGCAGTGGGACCCGAGACCGAAGTGTTCGTGTTGCAGGCGCTGTCGGGCGGCGCCGCGGCGATGGCTGCTCCAGGAGAACCGCGATGACACAACCGCTGTGGGTGGCCACCCGCAAAGGCCTCTTCCAGCTCCGCGCCGAGGATGACTGGCGTGTGGGCACCCCGTCGTTCCTCGGCGATCCGGTGCCGATGGTGCTCGACGATCCGCGCGACGGCGCGGTATATGCGGCGCTCAACCTCGGCCACTTCGGATCGAAGCTGCACCGCTCCGAGGATCGCGCGAAGACCTGGACCGAGGTCGGTGTGCCGTCGTACGCCGGGCTCCCCGCCGTGTCGCGGCCGGCCAGCCCGGACGGCGCGCCGGCCACGGCCGAGCCGCCGACGCTCAAGCAGGTGTGGGCGCTCGAAGCCGGCGGCGCCGACCAGCCGGGGCGGCTGTGGGCGGGCACACTACCCGGCGGGCTCTTCCGCTCCGACGATCGCGGCGCCACCTGGACCATCTGCCGCGGACTGTGGGACGTGCCGGCGCGGGCCAAGTGGTTCGGTGGCGGTTACGACTGGCCGGGCATCCACTCGGTACTCGTCGATCCCCGCGATTCGCGCCGCGTGATGGCGGGCGTCTCGTGCGGCGGTGCCTGGGTCAGCGACGACGACGGCACGACGTGGACCTGCCGGGCCACCGGCATGCGCGCCGACTACATGCCGCCGGACCAGTCGGGCGATCCCGAGATTCAGGATCCGCATCGCATCGTCGCCTGCCCGGCCGCTCCCGATGTGCTCTGGACCCAGCACCACTGCGGCATCTTCCGCTCGCGTGACGGCGGACGGCAGTGGCACGCCGTGGACGCGGCGCGTCCCTCGGGCTTCGGTTTCGCTGTTGCCGTGCATCCGCGCGACCCCGACACCGCCTGGTTCGCGCCGGCCGTCAAGGACGAGCGCCGCGTCCCGGTCGACGCCCGCTTCGTCGTGTCGCGCACGCGCGATGGCGGCAAGACGTTCGACGTGCTCGACGGCGGCCTGCCGGCGCCCTCCTACGATCTCGTCTACCGGCATGCGCTCGCCGTCGACGAATCCGGCCAGGTGCTGGCGATGGGCTCGACCTCGGGCAACCTGTGGGTGTCGCGCGATAGCGGCGACTCGTGGGCCACGGTCTCGGGGCATCTGCCACCGATCTACGCCGTGCGCTTCGGCACGCCAGGCTGACGCGATCTCCATGCCTGAGACCGAATTCACGATCACCTGTCCCTACTGCGGCGAGGAGGTCGAGATCTATCTCGAACCCGACACGCGCGGGGTGCTGGTCCAGGACTGCGAGGTGTGCTGCAACCCGTGGCAGCTGCACGTTGTCTCCGACGGTGACGAGCGCTGGGTGGACGTGCGCCGCGCCGACGGCTCCGAGTAACGGGGTCCGCGATGGCGCTCAATCGCGGCTACGCCTATCGCAGCCAGGTGGGTCCGGCCGCGGCGGGACACCGCCTGATCGACTGGCTCGAGGCGAGCTATCGGCATTCGTCGCCCGCCCAATGGGCGTCGCGGCTGGCCGCCGCGGAACTGACGCTCGACGACTCGCCCGCCTCGGGTGAGGAGCGGCTGCGCTCCGGCCAGGTGGTCACCTGGCAGCGTCCGCCCTGGGACGAACCCGACGTCCCGCTGACGTTCGACGTGGTCCACGAGGACGCCGACGTCGTGGCCGTCTCGAAGCCGAGCGGCCTCCCGACGATGCCAGCCGGCGGCTTCCTGGAGCACACCCTGCTGACGCTCGTGCGCGCACGGTACGGCGACGTGCATCCCGTCCATCGACTCGGACGCGGGACGTCGGGCCTGGTGGTGTTCGCCCGCAGCGACGGCGCTGCGGTCGGCGCTCGCCCGCGCCTGGCGGACGCACGCGGTGACGAAGGTCTATCGGGCCCTGGTGTCGGGGGATCCGTCGTGGACGTCGCTCGACATCGTCACGCCGATCGGCCCCGTGCCGCACGCCGTCCTCGGTGCCGTGCACGCGGCCACGCCCGACGGACGCGCCGCGCACAGCGTGGCCACGGTCGTCGAACGGCGCGGTGCCGCGACGCTCTGCGACGTGCGCATCACGACCGGCCGGCCGCACCAGATTCGCATCCACCTCGCCGCCGTGGGACACCCGCTGGTCGGCGATCCGCTGTACGTGGCGGGCGGACGCCCGCCGGCCGGCACCCGCGTCCTGCCCGGCGAGACCGGCTACCTGCTACACGCGCACACCGTGCGCTTCGTGCACCCGGCCTCAGGCATGCTCCTCGACCTCACGTCGCCGCCGCCCGCGGCGCTCGTGACCGCGACCGAGGTGTCGAGCTGAGGTGTCGGGTGACACGCGAGCAGTCAGTCGAGCGGGTCGTGGCCCCAGTTCATCAGCGAGTAGCGCCACCGGGTGTCGCGGACATCGCCGTCCGGCCGTTGTGCCAGATGCCGGCGCACGAAGCCCACGACCTTCCGCATGTGTGCGTAGTCATCGTCTGTCAGGTCGGCCTTCTTCGTGCGCTTGATGGCCACGATGCGCCGGCCTGACGCGTGCCCCACAGACTCGCCGATGTCGTCGTCCTTCGCACCGACCTCGGTCGACTCGTCGGTGTCGAGCCAGCGCTCGAGTTCGGCCGGCGCCATGTTCACGGCCTCGCCGAACTCCTGCCAGATGTCAGCCTTCTCTGCGTCGTCCACGGTTCCCCCCGATCCCATTAGAACCCGGGAGTGAAGGCTCCGTCAGTCGTCGGCGCCGCCGCGCCCGCGGCCGCCCTTCACCTGCGCGCGGCGCTTCTTCTCACCCAGACGCCGTTCCTTGGCGGCGCGCCCGGGCCGGGTCGGACGACGGCGTTTCGGCCGCACCGCGGCCTGCAGCACCAGCGCCACCAGCCGCGCCCGCGCCGCCTCGCGATTCTGCGCCTGCGTGCGGTGCTCGCGGCTGTCGACGACGAGCACGCCCTCGCCCGTCATCCGGCTGCCGGCCAGGCTCACGAGCCGCGCCTTGACGTCCGCCGGCAGCGACGAGGCCGCGACGTCGAAGCGCAGTTCGACCGCCGTCGACACCTTGTTGACGTTCTGGCCGCCGGGGCCCGAGGCGCGCACGAAGCGTTCCTCGTACTCGTGCGGCAGGATGGCAAGGGTGTCGCTGATGCGGATCATGGCGTCAACCAGTCAAGCCGAGAAACATACGCATCGCCGCCAGTTCGGCCTCGAGCGCACCGGCAAACGCCGCGTCGCGCGGCCGGCGTCCGCTGACGTAGCCGATCCGGGCGGTCAGGTGGCCGGCGGCCACTGCCAGATTGGCCCAGCCGATCACCTTGTCGCGCCAGAGCAGCGGCATCGCGTAGTAGCCGAGCGTGCGCTTCTCCACCGGCGTGTAGGCTTCGAAGCGGTAGCGCCACTCCCAGAATGCCTCGAACCGCCGGCGATCCCAGACGATGGGATCGAACGGCGCCAGCAGCCGCACGCGGTCCTCGGGCGGCGCGTCCTCCGGCGCCTCGTCGGCGGGCCAGTACCAGTCGAGGTCAGCGGCACGGGCATGGGCCAGCCGCGCTTTGGCGCGCGCCAGCATGGCTCGCGTGTCGGCCCGCCACTGCGGCGTCGTCACGCGCAGGCGCCCGACCAGCCAGGCCAGCGTGGGCGACGGCACCGGCGCGTAGAGGCGGACGATGGCATCGACGATGGCGTCCTGACAGGCGCGTCTGACAGCGCCGGCGGCGACCGGCGGCGACACCTCGCGTATCGCGTAGCGCCGGATGCCGCCCTCGCGGCCGGCCACCCGCAACAGGCCGCGGTAGTGCAGGTGATCGAGCACGTGCGTCGTGGCGCTCGACGATCCGCCCCAGTAATTGGTCACCGCGCCGTGGGCGAAGTGGGCGTCGACGTCGCGCGGGTGCACCTCGCCGTGCTCGCGCACGAACGCCAGCACGGCAGCGCCCACGGCCTTTCCCGGCGGCGGCCAGGCCCCGAGCCGGGCGCGCGGGTGCAGGCGCGCCTGCAGCGCGCGGGTCAGGAAGCCGTAGTTGACGAAGAAGTCTTCCTCCACCGCCAGCCGCCGGTAGCTTCGCTCCAGGTCACCGGCGCGGTAGCCGATCACGCGGTGCCGCAGCGTGAGGTCCTGGGCCCGCGCCGGCGCGCGGATGGGATCGGCCTGCACGAAGCCGAGGCGCGACAGGGCACCCGCGAGCGACCGCGGCTCGAAGAGGCTGCGGGCGATCGCGTAGCGGCGGAGCCGAGCCAGTGTGACGTCCATCGTCCGACGAGGTCCCGGGTCCCCGAGCGCTGGTCCTTCTGTTACCGGTGGTCCAGGACGTGACCGGATCGCGCCGGGTGGAAGAACGACGCGACCAGCGTCATCAGGCCGCACACGACGAGGAGCAACGCCGGCGCACTGTTCGAGCCGGTCGACCCGATGAGCCAGGTGGCCACGAAGGGCGCCGTGCCGCTGAACAGCGTGAACGAGATGTTGAAGGCGAGCGCCACGCCGCTGAAGCGGACGCGGGTGGGAAACAAGTCGGTCAGCAGCACGGCATAGGTGCCGTTGATGAGCCCGGCGATGAGCCCGATGCCGATGAGGAGCGCCGTCGGCGACGCTGGCGTGGCCGCGAGCGCGGTGTAGAACGGATAGCCGAAGACGAGCAGCCCGATGGTGCCGGTCCGGAGCAGCGTCAGAGGGGCGATCCGGCGCGCCAGCACGCCGACGACGGCAATCATCGAGGCGTGAATCACCACGCCGATGGTCGCCGCCACGACGGCGAGGCGCGCGTCGTAGCCGAGCACCCGCCCCAGGTAGCCGGGCATGTGCGAGAAGTAGAGACCGTTGAACCCGGCCGACAGCGCCAGCATGCCGATCCCGGTCAGCACGGCGCCGCGATGCGACTGCAGGACCTCACGAAACGGCTGGCGGGCCGCCAGCGCCTTCATCTTCGCGAACTCCGGCGACTCCTCCATCGCCCGCCGCGCCAGGAAGCTGATGATGCCGCCGAGGCCGCCGAGGATGAACGCGATGCGCCAGCCGTAGGACGGCACCAGGTCGGGCGGCAGGAACGTCCGCACGCCGACGCTGACGCCAGTGGCCACCGCGACGCCGTAGGTGACGCAGGCGAACACCACGCCGCACACGAGCGCCGCCTGCTTCGGCGCCGTCTCGACCACGTAGGTCAGGGCGCCGGGCAGTTCGCCGCCGATGCAGAAGCCCTGCAGCAGCCGCAGGAACACCATCGTGATGCTGGCCGCCACGCCCCAGGTGGCGTAGGTCGGCACGAAGCCCATGGCCAGCGTGGCGCCCGACATCGCGAACAGCGACAGCAGGAACACGTTGCGCCGGCCGTAGCGGTCGCCGTAGTGGCTGAGGACGATGCCGCCGATCGGCCGCGCGAAGTAGCCAGCCGCGAACACGCCGTACGACGACAGCAGTTCCACGAGTGGCACGTCACTCGGGAAGATGGCGCGTCCGAGGTCAGCGCCGAACACGCCGAAGATGACGAAGTCGTAGAACTCGAGGGTCCCGCCGAGGCTGGCCAGGAGCACGATGCGCCATCCGGCGCGGCTGATCTTCTCGTGAGTCACCGGCGCATTATGTCCCGAGTCCTGGCGCGCGCAGTCTGGTGCGGGCGCGTCGCTAGCTCGGCGCGCTCGCCATGGCGGCTTCGAATTCCTCGTGGGTGCCCTTGAAGTCCTGCACGTGGCCGTGGGCCACCTTCCACACGCGCGTCGCCACCGCGTCCATCAGGTCTTCGTCGTGGGTGACGAGGAACACCGTGCCCTCGTACTTCTGGAGCGCGACGCTCAGCGCGCTGATCGACTCGAGATCGAGGTGGTTGGTCGGCTCGTCCAGGATCAGCACGTTCGGCTTCTGCAGCATGATGCGGCAGAAGAGCAGGCGCGCGGTCTCGCCGCCGGAGAGCGCGGCGGTGGGCTTGTAGCCCTCCTCGCCGGCGAACAGCATCTGGCCGAGCAGGCCGTGAATATCCTGGCGTGAGGCATCCGGATCGAAGCGGTGCAGCCACTCGACGGCGGTCAGCCCGTGTTCGATGGCGCCGGTGTGGTCCTGAGCGAAGTAGCCGATCGAGACCTCGTGTCCCCAGCGGACCGACCCGGCATCGATGTCGCCGGGGGCGGCCGGCTGGCCCGGCCCATCGGCGAGCAGCGCCTTGATCAAGGTGGTCTTGCCGACGCCGTTGCGGCCGACCAGGACGATCTTCTCGCCGCGGTTGACGATCGCCTCGAAGTCGTCGACCACTTCGAGTCCCTCGTGGGCCTTCGACACACCCTCGCATTCCATCGCCAGACGCCCCGACGGACGCGCCATCTGGAAGCGGATATAGGGGCGGGCGATGTTCGACCGCGCCAGGTCGGTCGTCTGCAGGCGCTCCACTTCCTTGCGCCGCGACTGCACCTGGCTCGAGCGCGTGCCGGCCGAGAAGCGCTGGATGAAGTCCTGCAGCTGCGCGATCTTCTTCTCGCGCTGCTCGTTCTGCGACTCGAGGCGCGACCGGATCTGGGTCTTGGCCAGCACCATGTCGTCGTAGGCGCCGGTGTAGGTGATGATCGTCTGGTAGTCGATGTCCGCGATGTGGGTGCAGACCGCGTTCAGGAAGTGGCGGTCGTGCGAGATGACGACGAGCGTGCCGTCGTAGCGCTGGAGGAAGTCGACCAGCCAGTGAATCGAGTCGAGGTCGAGGTGGTTGGTGGGCTCGTCGAGGAGCAGCGCGTCGGGACGTCCGAACAGCGCCTGCGCCAGCAGCACGCGCACCTTCTGGCCGCCCTGCAGCTCCGACATCTTCCGCTCGTGGACGCTGTCCGGGATGTCGAGACCGTCGAGCAGGACCGCCGCGTCGCTTTCGGCCGAGTAGCCGTCGTGCTCACCGATCGTGCCTTCGAGCTCGCCCAGACGCATGCCGTCGGCGTCGGTGAGGGAGGCCTTGGCGTAGAGGGCGTCGCGCTCCTCGAGCGCCGCCCACAGCTTGGCGTTGCCCATGACCACCGTGTCGATGACGCGGAACTCATCGAACGCGTACTGATCCTGGCGGAGCACGCCGAGGCGTTCGGGCCGGGTGACCGAGCCGCGCTGCGGCGGCTGTTCCCCGGTGAGCAGTTTCATGAAGGTCGACTTGCCGGCGCCGTTCGGGCCGGTGAGGCCATAGCGCCGGCCCGGCGCGAACGTCGTCGACACGTCGTCGAAGAGCACCTTGGTGCCGAAGCGCATCGACACGCCGCTGACCGAAATCATCTCGCCGTCTCCCAGTGCAGGGCCGGACCCGGAGAGGCCGCGGCCAGTGGTGACAAACGTCCAATTATAGCAGCCCGGAGGTAAATCGGGTCCCTCCCGGGCCGGCTGCCAGGGGCCGGCCCGGCGCGTGACAATCCAAGACAACAGGAGCCATTCCAGCGCAATTCCCACCGTGAAATCGGCGAAACTGCCAACTGAATCCGATGTATATTTTTTCCGCATCATTCAGCACGGTTCGGGTCTCCCTGCCGCGCGCTCCGCGCCAGGCAGTCAAGGTTCGGGGGTCGATCGCATGACGCGTCTCGCAATGTGGGTGCTCGGCACTACCGCGGTGGGGGTCGCCTTCGTCGCGACCGGAACCGCCCAGCAGAGCCAGCCGCCGTCCGCCACCCGCCAGATCGCGGCGCCCGCGCCGACGGCCGTGCGCGGGTCCAGCCCGGCCCCGGCCGCCTCGCACACGATCTCTCCTGCCCTCTCGGCCCGCGAGCAGAGCGAGCTCGTCAAGCAGGTACTGCGCCGGCTGCCACAGCGAGCGCGCCAAGGCCGGCGGCCTGTCACTGGCCGGCTTCGACGCCATGCAGGCGCAGGAGCAGCAGGACGTCGTCGAGAAGATGATCCGCAAGCTGAGCGCGGGGCTGATGCCGCCGCCCGGCGCGCGCAAGCCCGAAGCCTCCCAGCTCGCGGCGCTGACCGACGCGCTCGAATCGCGGATGGATGAGCACGCGGCCAGCAATCCCAACCCCGGCCGTCGCACGTTCCAGCGCCTCAACCGCCCGGAATACGAGCGCGCCATCAAGGAACTGCTCGCCCTTGACGTGAAGGCCGGCAGCTGGCTGCCGCTCGACCAGAAGAGCGCCAACTTCGACAACATCGCCGACGAGCAGTCGCTCTCCCCCACGCTGCTCGAGGCCTATCTGAACGCGGCGGCCGACATCAGCCGGATGGCCGTCGGTGACCGCCAGGCGGCGCGCGTCGACGTCGTCTACACGAATCCCAGCTACGTCTCGCAGCATCCCTGGGACCACGTCGAGGGCGCGCCCTACGGCACGCGCGGCGGCCTGGTCGCCAACCACGTGTTCCCGGCCGACGCCGAGTACGAGATCGAGCTGCTCATCATCTCGGGCGACAACGCCCGCTACGAGGACATCGACATCTCGATCGACGGCCAGCGCGTGGCGCTGCTCAAGTTCGAGAACGGGCCGGCGGCGGCGGCCGACGGCCGCGGCGGCATGGCGCTGCGCACCCTCCCGATCCTGGTGCGCGCCGGCGAGCACCAGGTGTCGGCGGCGTTCGTCCGCCGCAGCGACGGCCCCTACGAAGACCTGATTCGCCCGCACGACTGGTCGTACGCGGGCGGCGGCTCCGGCGGCGCCGGCATCACGACCCTGCCGCACCTGCGCGACGTCGTCATTGCCGGCCCCTACAACGCCACCGGCGTGTCCGACACGGCCAGCCGCGAGCGGATCTTCTCCTGCCGCCCGACCGCGGCGTCCGAGGAACACACCTGCGCGCGGGAGATCCTGTCGCGCCTCGGCGCTGAGGCCTATCGCCGTCCGATCACGACGGCCGAAGTCGACAGCCTGATGCCGTTCTACGACACGGGCGCGGCGGCCGGCGGCTTCGAAGGCGGTGTGCGCACCGCGCTCGAGGCGGTGCTCGCGAGCCCGCACTTCGTGTTCCGCATGGAGCGCGACCGTCCGACCACCTCCGCCCAGACCCTGATGCGGGTGGCCGACCTCGACCTGGCGTCGCGGCTGTCCTTCTTCCTGTGGGGCGCGCCGCCCGACGACGAGCTGATCGCGCTGGCCAAGGTGGGACGGCTGACCGCGCCCGGCATGCTCGAGAAGCAGGCCCGGCGCCTGCTGTCCGATCCGCGCGCCAGCGCCCTCGGCAACCGCTTCGCGGCCCAGTGGCTGCGGCTGCAGGATCTCGACAAGGTGCACCCGGACCCGAACTTCTTCCCCAACTTCGACGACAACGTCGGCGACGCGATGAAGCGCGAGACCGAGATGTTCTTCAACGACCTGGTGGCGCGTGACGCCAGCTTCATGGACTTCTTCACCGCCGACTACACGTTCCTGAACGAACGCCTGGCGCGGCACTACGGCATCCCGAAGGTGGCCGGCTCGCAGTTCCGCCGGGTCACCTACCCGGATGCCACCCGTCGCGGCATCCTCGGTCAGGGCAGCGTGCTGGTGCAGACGTCGCTCGCCAACCGCACCTCGCCGGTGCTGCGCGGCAAGTGGGTGATGGAAGTGCTGCTCGGCACGCCGCCGCCGCCGCCGCCGCCGAACATTCCGGCCCTCGAGGAAGTCGGCGAGGCCAAGGACGGCAAGCTGCTGACGACGCGGGAGCGGATGGAGCTGCACCGCGCCAACCCGACGTGCAACGCCTGCCACCGGTTCATGGATCCGATTGGCCTCTCGCTCGACAGCTTCGACGTGACGGGTCGCTGGCGCGAGCGTGAGAACGGCATGCCGCTCGACACCCGCGGCGACTACTACGACGGCTCGCCCATCAACAACCTCGATCAGCTGTCGGCGGCCCTGCTCAAGCGTCCCGACCCGCTGGTGCGCAACTTCACCGAGAACCTGATGGCCTACGCGCTCGGCCGCCGCGTCGAGACCTACGACCAGCCGACCGTGCGCGCGATCGCGAAGAAGGCCAGCGCCGACGGCTTCAAGATGTCGTCGTTCATTCTCGGCGTCGTCAAGAGCGACGCCTTCCAGAAGAAGAGCGTGGACACGGCTTCGACCGTTACCGAAGCCGCGCCGGACGCCAGCAAGCAGCGATAGTCAGCCAACCCTACTGAGGAGAAACCCGATGTCGTTCATCACCGGAAAGCAGCTGCCCCGCCGCACGTTCCTCCGCGGTGCGGGAGCCACGGTTGCCCTGCCCTTCCTCGAAGCGATGGTGCCGGCCGGCCGCGTGCTGGCCAAGGCGCCGGAGCGCACCCGGCTCGTGTGCATCGAGGAAGTGCATGGACTCGCGGGCTGCAACGACTGGGCCGCCTCGCAGCACCTGTTCGCGCCGGCCACCACCGGCCGTGACTTCCAGCTGGTGAACGACAACCCGCTCAAGTCGCTCGAGGCCTACCGCGAGCACCTCACCGTCATCAGCAACACCGACGTGCGGATGGCCGAAGCCTTCGCGCTGCCCGAAATCGGCGGCGACCACTTCCGCTCGAGCGCGGTGTTCCTCACGCAGTCGCATCCCAAGCAGACACAGGGCTCGGACATCTGGTGCGGCACCTCGATGGACCAGCTCTACGCCCAGAAGTTCGGGCAGTCGACGCCGCTGCCGTCGATGCAGTTCTGCATCGAGAACCTCGACCAGGCCGGCGGCTGCACCTACAACTACTCGTGCGCCTACACTGACTCGATCAGCTGGGCCTCGCCGAACGACCCGCTGCCGATGATCCGCGACCCGCGCGTGGCCTTCGACATGCTGTTCGGTTCGGGCAGCTCGAAAGAGGATCGCGCCGAGCGCCGGCAGTCGCGCCGCAGCATCCTCGACTGGATCGCCGGTCAGGTGTCGGACGTTCGCAGCGAGCTCGGCGCCGGCGACAAGAACCGTCTCGACAAGTATCTCGACCACGTGCGCGAGATCGAACGCCGCATCGAGGCCATCGAGGCCCGCAATACCAGCGGTGATGCCCGCGAGCTGCCGGGCGCCCCGGCCGGCGTGCCGGACTCGTTCACCGAACACATGCGGCTGATGTTCGACCTGCAGGTGCTGGCGCTGCAGACCGACATGACCCGGATCATCACGTTCAAGACCGGCCGCGACTCGCAGAACCGCGTGTTCCCCGAGAGCGAGTCGGATCAGCCGTTCCACCCGGCCTCGCACCACGGCAACCGCGAGGACCGGATCCTGGAGTTCAACAAGATCTGCAAGTTCCGCGTCGGCATGCTGCCCTACTTCCTCGAGAAGCTGCGGACGACGATGGACGGCGAGGCCAGCCTGCTCGACAAGTCGGTCGTGATGTGGGGCTCGCCGATGGCCGACGCCAACGTGCACAACCACCGCCGCTGCCCGCTCATCCTGCTCGGCAAGGGCAACGGGATGCTGTCGGGGAACATGCACATCAAGGCGGCCGACGGCACGCCGATGGCCAACGCCATGCTGTCGTTGCTCAATCACCTCGGCCTCGAGGAGATGCAGAGCTTCGGCGACAGCACCGGCGCCCTGTCGCTCACGCAGTCGGCCATCACGGTCGCCTAGGTCCCGGGAGACACATGATGCGACTTCGAGCAGCACTTCCGTTGGTCGCGCTGGTCGCGCTGACGGCGATGGTGGGGGCGGCCCCCGCCGTCTCGCCGGTGGCCGACGCCGCCATGAAGGGCGACCGCGAGGCCGTCCGCACGCTCATCCAGCAGGGCGCCGACGTCAACGCCGCCCAGGGCGACGGGATGAGCGCTCTGCACTGGGCCGCCGACAAGGGCGACGCCGAGATGACCGCGATGCTCGTCTACGCCGGGGCGAACCCCGGCGCGGTGACGCGCATCGGCCAGTACACCCCGCTGCACCTGGCCAGCCGGGCCGGCAGCGCGCCGGCGGTCCGCGCCCTGCTGGCGGTGGGCGCGGCCGTGGACGCCAAGACCACGGTCAGCGGCGCAACGCCGCTGCACCTGGCGGCGTCGTCCGGTGACGGCGCCGTGATCACGGCGCTGCTCGATGCCAAGGCCGACATCAACGCCCGCGAGTCCGAGTGGGGCCAGACGCCGCTCATCTTCGCGGCGTCACTGAACCGCGTGGAGGCCATCAAGGTGCTGCTCGCCCGCGGCGCCGACGCCAACGTGGCCAGCACCACCGTCGACCTCCAGAAGCACATCCCGCTCGACCGGGCGTCGAACCAGCGCTTCGCCAAGGTCCTCGAGGGCACGGCGGGCAAGAACGGCAAGCCGTCGCCGGCCCAGCTCCAGGCGGCGGTCCAGGCCAGCCGCGAGCTCTACGCTTCCGGCAAGCTGCCCGAACCCGAGAAGCCGGCCGCGCCGGCGCCGGGCGCGGCCCCGGCCGCGGGTGCGGCGGCCGGTCAGGGTCAGGGCGCCGGCCAGATGCAGTTCTTCGAGGAGACGCCGGGCCTGTCCAGCAAGGGCGGCCTGACGGCACTGCTCCACGCCGCCCGCCAGGGCTATCTGCCGGCGGCGCAGGCACTGCTCGACGGCGGCGCGGACGTCAACGCGACCAGCGAAGGTGACGGCACCAGCCCGTTGCTCATCGCCACCATCAACGGCCAGTTCGACATGGCGATGCTGCTGCTCGAGCGCGGCGCCGATCCGAACCTGGCGGCCAAGATCAACGGCGCGACGCCGCTGTGGTCGGCCGTGAACACGCAGTGGCAGCCGCGCACCCGCTTCCCGCAGCCGCAGGAGATGGAGCTGCAGAAGGCCACCTACCTCGACGTGATGGCGAAGCTGCTCGAGAAGGGCGCCGACCCGAACGCGCGGCTGAAGCAGCACCCCTGGTACATGGTCTACAGCGGTTGCGGCAACCGTAACTGCGGTCTGGCCGACACCTCGGGCTCGACGGCGTTCTGGCGCGCCGCCTACTCGACCGATGTCGAGGCGATGCGGCTGCTGGTCAAGCACGGCGCCGACGCGAACATCCCGTCGATGGCGCCCAAGCAGGTCGTCCGTCGCGGCGCCCAGGGTGGCGGCCCCGGCTCGGATGGCTCGAGGGAAGCGCTGACGGTGGAGATTCCGAAGCTCGCCGTCATCCCCTACGGCGGCCCCGGTGCCTCGGCGCTGCACGCCGCCGCCGGCGTCGAGTACGGCGAGGGCTTCGCCGGCAACGCGCATCGTCACGCGCCCGACAGCTGGCTGGCCTCGGTCAAGTTCCTCGTCGAAGACCTCGGCCTCGACGTCAACGCCCGCGACAACGACGGCTACACCCCGGTCCACCACGCCGCCGCTCGGGGCGACAACGAGGTCATCCTCTACCTGGTGAGCAAGGGCGCCGACGTCACCGTCGTGGCGCGCAACGGTCAGACCACCGCCGACATGGCCAACGGTCCGGTGCAGCGCGTCTCGCCGTTCCCGTCGACGGTGGCTCTGCTGGAGAAGCTCGGGTCGAAGAACAACCATCGCTGCGTCTCCTGTTAGGGAACAGCGGCCAGGGACTGGCGGCTAGCGGCTGGATGCCTGGATGTCAGGCGAGGTCGCCCGCAACACGATGAAGGCCCGGCGGAATCCGCCGGGCCTTTTCTCTTTTCCTCAACTGCCGCCGACCCAGCCGACCACCGCGTCTCGCCCCTGGCCTCCAGCGGCTAGCCGCTAGCCGCCAGCCGCTGACCCCGGCGCCGCGGTGCACCTGGCGCGGGGCGCCTCACCAGGTGTAGGAGCCTGCGGGCGGCGGCCAGGCGCTCAGCAGCTGGCGCAGCACCACGATCTGGCCGAGGTGATGCGCGTTGTGCTGGGCGACGTGCTCCCAGGCATCGCGGTAGGTGTAGCCGGCCAGCATGGCGAACGCGATCGGGGGCGACAGGGTGGCGTCCGGCGCGTGTTGCCCCACCGCGTCGGCCAGCGCCTCGAGGCCGGCCAGAAAGCGGTCCGCGATCTCCGGCCACGTGCCCTCCCCCGCGGGGGGCCAGCCGTCGGCCGCGCTGGCCGCCATCGGCGCATCGTGCCCCTGGCAGCGTCTGGCGAACCACTCCTGCCAGAAGGCCATGTGCGCGACGATCTCGGCGATCGAGTGCGGCAGGCCGGCCACGTGACGCGTCGCGTCGTCGGCGGTGAGTCCGGCCAGCATGGCGGCCGGGGGCAGATGGGGATGCGTTTCGACGAGGAGTTGGCGAGCGTCCATGGCGCCCTACTCTACCAACAGGACCGTGCCGTTTGACGCTGGTGGCCCGCGACGGTACATTGCCTTGCAGTGATCCATCAGCGACTGAGCGCGGAGCGCGGCGAATGACGGCCGTGGTCGTCCTGGTCGGGGCGCTCGTCATCGGCGCCACGCTGGGCCTGCTGGGCGGCGGCGGAACCGTGCTGACGGTACCGCTCGTGAAAGCGCTGCTCGGCCTCGACACGCGGCACGCGATTGCGCTGAGCCTGCCGGTCGTGGCGGCAGCGGCGGCCACCGGCAGCGTGGTCGCCTGGCGGCGCGGCTTCCTCTCGCTCGGGCCCGCCATGCAGCTCGCCGCGGCGAGCAGCGTCGGCGCCTGGCTGGGCGCCGCGATCGCCCAGCACCTGGCCACCGGCACGCAGTCGCTGCTGCTCGGCAGCACCCTGCTCATCGCCTCCGTGTTCCTGTGGATGCGCCGGCTCGCGGGGCCGCGGCGCGACGGCGATAGCCCAGGCCCCCGCCGCGTGTGGCTGCTGGTGGCCGGTGTCGGCGTGGGCGTGCTGACGGGCGTCGTCGGGGTCGGCGGCGGCTTCCTGATCGTGCCGGCGCTCGTGGTGTTCGGCGGCTACACGACCATGGATGCCGTCCCGATTTCGCTCGTCTCCATCACCTTCAGCGCGGCCACCGCCGCCGTCGGCTACCGCGCCGTGCCGGTGGCGTGGGGCACGGCGTTCGTGATGGCCACCGCCGCCTCGTCGGGCGTGCTGGCCGGCGGCGCGCTCGCCCGCCGGCTCAACCCGGCGCATCTCCAGACGGTCTTCGCCCTGGTCCTGTTCGGTGCCTCCGGCTACATCTTTCTCACCAGGTGATGAGGTCGCGATGATCGTGCAGCGCTTCTACGAACCCGCCATCGCCCAGGCCAGCTACCTGATCGGATGCGCCGCCACCGGCGAGGCGATCGTCATCGACCCGAACCGCGACATCGCGCCCTATCTCGCCGCCGCCACCGCGAGCGGCGTCCGCATCACGCATGTCACCGAAACCCACATCCATGCCGACTTCGCCTCCGGCGTCCGTGAGCTGGCCCAGGCCACCGGCGCCGCGCTGCTGCTATCGGATGAAGGCGACGCCGACTGGAAGTATGCGTTCGCGCGCGAGGCCCGGCTGATCCGGCACGGCGATCGCATCGAGGTCGGCAACGTCCGCCTGGACGTGGAGCACACGCCCGGACACACGCCGGAGCACCTGACCTTCCTCATCACCGACGGCGCCGCGGCCGATCGGCCGCTCGCCGCCGCCACCGGCGACTTCCTGTTCGTCGGCGACGTGGGCCGGCCGGATCTGCTCGAGAAGGCGGCGCACGTCGCGGGGACCATGGAAGCCAGCGCACGCACGCTGTGGCGCAGCCTGCGTGCCTTCGACGCCCACGAAGACTGGCTGCAGGTGTGGCCGGGTCACGGCGCCGGCTCGGCGTGCGGCAAGGGCATCAGCGCCGTGCCCTACAGCACGCTCGGCTACGAGCGCCGCTTCAACTGGGCCTACGCCGTCACGACCGAGGAGGAGTTCGTCGCCCGTGTCCTCGCGGGCCAGCCCGATCCTCCCACCTACTTCGCCACCATGAAGGCCCTCAACAAGCGTGGTCCCGACCTGAGGCGCACGACCCCGCCGCCCCACCTCGACGACGATCGCCTGCTGGCGGCCGTCCAGGGAGACGGCCTGGTCGTCGACACGAGGGCGGCCGAGGCGTTCGCCGAGCGCCACGTCCCGGGCACGCTCAGCCTGCCGGCCGGCGGGTCGTTCGTGACCTGGGCCGGCTGGCTGCTGCCCTACGACCGCGATCTGTATCTGCTCGCCCGCGATACCTCGAGCGAGACGGTCGCCGAACTGGTGCGCCTGCTCGCCCTGATCGGACTCGATCGCATCGCCGGCGTGTTCGGCCCCGAGGCGATCGCCCACGCCGCCACGCTCGGGGCGGCGCCCGGGCACGTGCCGCAGACGACACCGGCGGCGCTGGCGGCCGACCTGGCGGCCGGCGACGTTCACGTGCTCGACGTGCGCCACGAGCACGAATGGCAGGCCGGTCACATCGCCGGCGCCGTGAACGTGCCGCTCGGATATCTGGACCAGCGCCGCAAGGAGATCCCGACCGGGCGCCCGCTGGTCGTGCACTGCCAGGGCGGAACCCGCTCGGCCATCGCCGTCTCGGTGCTGCGCCGGCTCGGCCACGCCGACGTGATCAACCTGCCGGGCGGTTTCGAGGCCTGGCGGCACGCGGGCTTACCCGTGGACGCCTCGCCAGCGGCCAGCGTCTGATCGTTCGTGAAGGCAGCCAGTGACGGCCGTCCGCGCCCACGGCCGGCGGCACGGTTGCCGGGGAGGTGTCAGTGACTCATCTGATTGGCGTCGTCATCGCGCTCGCGGCGTTCGGCCTCGGAACCGCCCCGCTGCAGGCGCAGGAGGCGGCCAGCGTCCAGCGGGGGAAGGAAGTCTACGACGGCCAGCGGTGTTCGCTGTGCCACGCGGTGGCCGGGCGGGGCAACGCCAAAGGGCCGCTCGACACGGTCGGCAGCCGCCTCAGCGCCGACGAGATCCGCAACTGGATCGTCTCGCCGCAGGACATGCCGTCGCCGACCAACCGCACACCGGCGATGCGGGCGTATCCATCCCTGCCGCCAGACGACCTCGCGGCCCTGGTCGCCTACCTGCAGTCCCTCACGGGCGGCGTCCGCGCACGCTGAGCAGTCCCGATCAGCCACCGGGAAAAGACGAAGGCCCGGCGGAGGTCCGCCGGGCCTTCTCAATCGGCCCTGCAAGCAGTGTCCGGGACCTACGTCCCGAGCCCCGCTAGCAGGAGACGCACTTGTGGTTGTTCTTGGCGCCCAGGCTCTCGAGCAGCTTGAGCGTCTCGGGGAACGGCTGCACGCGCTGGACCGGTCCGTTGGCCATGTCGACCGTGGTCTGGCCGCCGCGGTTGACCATCGTGACATCGGCGCCCTTCGACACGAGGTACTCGATCATCTCGTTGTCGCCGCGCGACGCGGCGTGGTGCAGCGCCGTGTTGCCGTCGGCGTCACGCACATTCGGGTTGGTGCCGAGGTCTTCGATGAGATACTTCACCGCCGCCAGCATGCCCGACGGCGCGAAGCGATGCGCGTTGCCGGCAAAGCCCTCACCGTAGCCCGCCCCCGACGCGGCCAGCAGCGGCGGGATATCCGGGCCGCTGGTCGGCACGACCGGCAGCTTCGAGTGATCGCGGCTCTCGTCCGCGCCGGTCACGCCGCCCTGACGGAAGCGGTCGTTCGCCGCCGGCTTGGCCGTCGGCACCGTGGGATCGGCGCCGGCCGCCACCAGCATCTTCATGGCCGGGATGTCGCTGGCGTAGGCGGCGCGCCAGAACGGCGTGGCGCCGGCATCGTCGACCCGCAGCAGGTCGAAGTTGTACTGCGTGTACCAGATCTTCCGCGACAGACGCGCGTTGGGGTCGGCTCCCTTGTCGAGCAGCGCCTTCATCGCGGTCAGGTACGACGCCTGCTGCTGCAGGTACGCGCGCGGCTGCGGGTAGAACGACTTCGGCGCCCACTGCACGTTGAGCACCGCGTAGAGGGGCGTCATGCCGGCATCGCTGGCGAGGTTCGGATCGGCGCCCTTCTCGAGGAAGAACAACGCCAGGTCGTAGTGGCCGTTGATGGCGGCGATGAGCATCGGGCTGGTGAGATCGCCCGCCGTCTGCCCGTTCACGTCGGCGCCGGCGGCCAGCAGGGCGCGCACGGTGTCGGCGGCGCCCTGGCGGGCGGCGAAGTGTAGAGCCGACAGTCCGCCGTGCTTGCCGATGAGCTCGTTGTACTTGTAGGGCCGCGACACGCCGGCGATGCGGCCGCTCGGTGCGGCCGGGGCGGGGGCGGCGGCCGGCATCGGGGCCCCGCCCTCGCTGCGGGCGGCCGGGCGGCGGGACGACTCCTGCCGCTGCTGGTCCTGCACCACTTCTTCCGGCACTTCGACGTTCGACAGGTCGACGACGCGCGAGCGCACCGCCACGTCGGCGCCGGCAGCCAGGAGCGCGGTCACCGCGTCGGCACGGCCGAGCGAGGCCGCGAACATCAGCGCGGTCTGCCCGTGCGCGGTCTCGGTCAGGTTCAGATCCGCACCCGCCTTGGCCAGCGCCGTCACGATCTCGGCGTTGCCGGCGGCCGCCGCCAGCATGAGCGCGGTGGCGCCAGTGGCGGTCGCCGCATCGACGGGCGCACCGCCCTTGAGCAGCGCCGGCACGGCCTCGGCGCGGCCGGCCTTGCTCGCCAGATGGAGCGGGGTGAAGCCGCCGATGCGGGTGGTGGCGCGCGCATTGGCGCCGGCCACGAGCAGCATCTCGGCCATCGCGCCGTCGCCCTGCATGGCCGCCCAGTGCAGCGCCGTCATGCCGTCACCCTGTGAGGCGCTGGCGTCGGCGCCGCCGCGAAGCAGCGTCTGCACGTGGTCGGCCTCCCGCGCCATGGCCGCGTCGGCCACCGGCGAGCGGCTCACCTGGGCCTGCAACGCGCCCGAGGACAGGCCCACGAGGGCCGCGAACAGGGCCAGCCGGCCGCTGCGAGACATGATGGTCATGGGTTAGCTCCGCTCCGCCATCGTCGTGACGGCCAGTTGATTCAGATCCATGGCCGCCCGGCTGTCGCCGAACTGCGCGTCCTCGATGTCGAACGCCCGCAGCATCGACAGCATCGCGTCCGCCATCGGCGTGCCATCCGGTGCCTTGATGTGGAGGTTGCCCTTGATCGCCCCGCCGGCGTGGCCGGCGACGAACAGCGGACACCGCTTGTGGTTGTGGACGTTGGGATTGCCCATCGGCGAGCCGTAGAAGATGAGCGAGTTGTCGAGCAGGTTGCCGCTGTCGCCGTCGGGCGTCGCCTTCAGCTTCTCGAGCAGGTAGGGCACCAGGTTGACGTGGTAGCGGTTGATCTTCGCGAAGTCGAGGATGCGGTCCTCGCGCTCGCCGTGGTGCGAGGCGATGTGGAACCCCGTGTTGACGTCCGGGATGAACACCCGGTTCGACACGTCGCGGCTCAGCTTGAAGGCGAACACGCGCGTCAGGTCCGACTGGAAGGCCAGCACCTGCAGGTCCATCATCAGCTTGACGTGCTCCTCGTAGGAGTCGGGCACGCCCTTGGGAGCACCGGGCAGCTGGCGCTGCTCGCCACTCGAGTTGGTCTCCTCGACCTTCTGGATGCGGCGTTCGATCTCGCGCACGTCGTCGAGGTAGTCCGACAGGCGGGCGCGATCCGAGCTGCCGAGATCCTTCTGCAGCCGGGCCACCGACTCCTGCACGAAGTCGAGCAGGCTGCGGTCGCGCTTGCGCCGCCGGGCCCGCGCTTCGGGGGTCGCCCCGATGCCGAACAGCTGGTCGAACACCAGCCGCGGATCGCGAATCATCGGCAGCGGCTCGGTCGGCGAGGCCCAGCTGATCGAGTCCGTGTAGGCACACGAGTAGCCGTAGAAGCAGCCACCGGCCTGGTCCACGTTCTCGATGCACAGCTGCATCGACGGGATGGGCGTCTCGTGGCCGATCTTCTGCGCCACGATCTGGTCGATCGAGGTGCCGGCATGCAGGTCCGAGCCCTGCGTCTGCTTGGGATGCGACTGCGTCAGGAAGACCGCCGCCGACCGGAAGTGATCGCCGCCGATCTCGGGCGCCGTGAAGGCTTCCGCGTTGTTCACGTCGGTGTTGCTGACGATGGTCAGGTAGTCGCGATACGCCTCGAGCGGTTCCATCGACGTCGTCGAGAGATCGAACTCGCGGCCCGTCTGCGCCGGGGCCCACAGGTGCTTGCTCGCCCCGAAGGCGGTGCTGCCGGCCGCGCCGTGCACCATCTCCATGGCGATCAGGCGCTTCTTGCCCGGCAGGGCGCTGGCGAGCGCGGTGCCGGCCGGCACCATCGCGTCGAGCAGCGGCAGCGCGATCGCCGCCCCCATCCCCTTCAGCATGGTGCGGCGTGGCAGATGGCGTTTCGTCAACAACATGGTGACTCCTCGGAACTGGATTACGTCAGGGCACGACCGGCGCGGTGGTCTCGACCGCCGGATCGGCATTCATCTGGAACGCGGGGCTGGCCGCCACGGCCTGGACGAAGGCGGACAGCTTGTAGTCGTGCTGCTCGGCCGCCCGCATGACGCGGCGCACGAGCGGCATGTCGGACGCCTCGATGCGGCGGCCGAGCGCGTAGGTCATCAGGCTCTCCGTGAAGCTGAGGACGAACGCCTGCTTGTTCTTGAGCAGGGCGGCACGCAGGCCGGCCGGGCCTTCCATCGGCGTGCCGTCGTAGAGGACGCCGGACGAGTCCACCGGGTTGCCGCTGTCCTTGATACGCCACTGGCCGGTGACGTCGAAATTCTCGAGCGTCAGGCCGAGCGGGTCAATCACGCGGTGGCAGGACATGCACGCCGGGTTGCGGCGGTGCTGCTCCATGCGCTCGCGCACGGTGAGCGTCTTGACCGCGGTGGCGCCGCCGGTCTCATCGAGCGTCGGCACGTTCGGGGGCGGCGCCGGCGGCGGCGAGCCGAGCATGACTTCCATCACCCACTTGCCGCGCATGACGGGCGACGTCCGATCGGCCACCGAGGTCTGCACGAGCACGCTGCCCTGGCCGAGGATGCCGCGCCGCTCCGGCGGCAGGCTGACGCGCCGGAAGGCGGTGCCGGTGACGTTGGGGATGCCGTAGTGACGGGCCAGCCGCTCGTTGACGAAGCTGTAGTCGGCGGTGATGAGGTCCAGCAAGCTTCGGTCCTCGCGCACCAGGCTGGCGAAGAACAGCTCGGTCTCGCGCATCATGGCGCGGCCGAGCGTGCGGTCGAAGTAGGGATAGAGCAGCGCGTCGGGCAGCACTTCCTCGACGTCGCGCAGGCGCAGCCACTGCGCCGCGAAGCGCGAGGCGAGCGCCTCGGAGCGCGGGTCCGCGAGCAGGCGCTTGACCTGGCGCTCGAACATGCCAGGCGCGCTCAGCCGCCCCTGGGTGGCCAGCCGGGTGAGTTCCTGGTCGGGCCCGACGCCCCACACGAAGAACGACAGCCGCGAGGCGAGGTCGCTGTCGCGCAGCCGGTACGGCGCGCCGGCCTGCCGCGTCGTCGAGGGCACGGCCGGCCGCTCGATCTTGAAGAGGAACTGCGGGCTGGCGAGCACCGCTTCGACCGTGGCGGCGATGCCGCCTTCGAAGTCGCGCTCCTCGCGTCCGCTCTGGTAGAACTCCATCAGATCGGCGAACTCGACGTCGCTCACCGGCCGGCGGAAGGCGCGGGTGGAGATCCGGCGCACGATCTCGGTGGCGCAATCCTGCTCCGCCCGCGCCGAGGTCGGCCGGCAGGTGAAGACGGCGCGGCGGCTGTCGGTGTCGGAGATGCCGGTGACGCGCTGCGGCCCGGCGATCGCCAGGTCCTTCAGGTGCGGCAGCGTCGTGATCCCGAAGGCGACCCCGATCTGGGTGTCGGCCAGGGTGTGGTCGATGGGCGCGATGAGATCGTTGACCGGTCCTTCGAAGCGCTGGATGAAGGCGGCGGTGATGCGATGCGGTCCGGCGCTCACCTGTACTCCCGGCGTCCGCATGATGAGGCTGGTCGAGCCTTCGTACATCTTCGGATCGATGTCGAGCAGCGCCTTGCGCTCACCGTCGACCGAGATCTCCACCTGCTCGTTCTGGGCCGGGCCGCCGAACAGGAACCCGCACGCGTTGCCGTGCAGCTCGACGCGGAACAGGTACTCGCCGTCGGCCGGGAACGTGTGGACGACCGAGACGCCGCCGCGGGTGCCGAACGGGGCGCCGTCGACGCGCTGGAGCTGCGAGGCCGTCTTCGGCACCCGGTAGAGCGCCTCGCCAGCCGCGGCGTCGGGGTCGCCGAGCGCCAGCGCGGTCACGCGGCCGGCGGCGCGCAGGTAGCTTTCCATCAGCGCCGGCGAGAACGTCTGCGCGTCGACGACGTTGTCGAAGCCGTTGACGATCGTGTCGGCCGGCAACAGCGCCGTGACGTCGATGTCGAGTGCCAGCAGCTCCTTGACGGCGCGCGCGTACTCGGCCCGGTTCAGACGCTGGAACGAACGGCCGCCCGGATTGGGCGTCCTGGCGGCGGCGCTGTCGAGGCGGGTCTCGAACGCGGCGGCCATGTCGGAGATGGCGGTGCCCTCGGGACGCTTCGCCCCGGCCGGCGGCATCATGCCGACGCGAATCTTGCGAATCATCTTCTCCGCGAGTTCGACGTCGTCGCCGAGTTGCGCCGCGTCGAAGCCAGCGAGCGACATCCCACCGGCCTTGCCACGCTCACTGTGGCAGGTCGCGCAGTAGGTCTTGACGGTGGCCGTGTGGGCCGCCGCATCGAAGGCCGGGGCGGCTGGCGCGGCGCCGGCGCTGCGCGTGGGCTGGATGGGAGCGGCAACGTTGGCGGTCGGAGCCGAAGCGGTCGACGCAGCCGCGCGCGGCGCGCTCGCCGTTGCGGTCGGAGCGGTGGCGGCCGCCGCCAACTGTGGCGCCGCGGGCCGGCCGTGGGCCACCGCCAGGCCCAGGCACATCATCACCGAGGAGACCGCAACTGCTATCCGCCGCATGGGCTGTAACTCCTTTCCGGGGGCTCCCGAGCGCGGGGCCGTGCCGGCTCACATACTGCGCATTTTACACGCGAAATACAGCGCTGCGACGATACATCGCGAGACGTACGAACGCACCGATAGACGCTCCGGCGAGCGGGTCCGGGGCGACTGGACGGGGGCGGCGGGCGCGGTAGACTACCGCGATGCGGACGGCGACACCGACGTCGGACGAGCCGCGGAGCTGGAGGATGACGATGAGACGTATGGTGTTGGGAATGGCGTTGCTGGGACTCGGAATCGCGGCGGGCGCGGCGCGCGTGAGCACGCAGGCGGCGCAGCCGCTGGGCTTCTTCATCACGAGCGCCGGGTCGGGCGATGGCGCCAACCTGGGCGGACTGGCCGGCGCCGACGCCATCTGCCAGAAGCTGGGTGCCGCCGCCGGCGCGGGCAACCGCACGTGGCGCGCGTATCTGAGCGCCAAGGCGGACGGCGGTCAGGCGGCCGTCAACGCGAAGGACCGCATCGGCAGCGGCCCCTGGTACAACGCCAAGGGCGTGATGGTGGCGCAGAACGTCGCCGATCTCCACAGCGACAACAACAAGCTCGGCAAGGAGAACTCCCTCACCGAGAAGGGCGCGATGGTCAACGGCCGTGGCGACACCCCGAACACCCACGACATCCTGACCGGCACGGGGATGGACGGCACGCTCGCCAGCGGCGCCGGTGACACGACCTGCGGCAACTGGACCAGCAACAAGGGCGATGGCAGTGCGCTCGTCGGCCATCACGACAAGCAGGGCGGCGGCGCGAACCCGAACTCGTGGAACTCGGCGCACCCGTCGAAGGGCTGCAGCCAGCCCAACCTCGTCGCCACCGGCGGCGCGGGCGCGTTCTACTGCTTCGCCGCCAAGTAGGTCATGCGCACCGCTGGCGCGCTCCTCTTCGGCCTTCTCGCGTGTGTGGGTGCGACTGCACCCGCACACGCGCAGCTCGTCGCCGCCAAGGACGGCCCGGTCGTCTACGGCCACCACCATCTGACGGTGACCGACGTCGAGGCGCACCGGAAGTTCTGGATCGAGACGCTGGGCGGCCGGGCCGGCAAGCTCGGCACCAACGACGCGGCGGTCTTCACCAACGTCATCGTGCTCTTCCGCCAGGGGACGCCGAGCGGCGGATCGAAGGGCACGAGCGTGAACCACGTCGGCTTCACGGTGCCGGACCTGGGGGCGATGCTCGCCCGCCTCGAGCGCGCCGGCTATCCCAACGTGACGCGCGCGGAGACGCCCGCCAGCTACACGGTGGACAAAGGCATGGCGTTCGTCGCCGATCAGAAGACGCACATCGCGTTCGTGATGGCGCCCGATGACGTCAAGGTCGAACTGGTCGAGGCCAAGGGACAGGCCACGCCGATCGCCCTGCACCACATTCACTACTACACGCCCCAGGTCGAGGCGATGAAGGCGTGGTACGTGAAGACCTTCAATGCCACCGGCGGCATGCGTGGATCGTTCCAGGCGGCCGACCTGCCGGGCGTCAATCTCACCTTCTCGCCGGCGCCGGAGGGCGTGGCGCCGACGAAAGGCCGGTCGTTCGATCACGTCGGCTACGAGGTGCAGGGTCTCGAAGCGTTCTGCAAGAAGCTCGAAGCGGCCGGGGTGAAGTTCGATCGGCCGTACACGAAGAACGCAGCACTCGGCCTCGGGCTCGCGTTCTTCACCGACCCCTTCGGCACCTACGTCGAGCTCACCGAGGGGCTTGACGGCGCCGTGAAGTAGCGCCGACGTTCAGCGCGCCGCGGTGAGGGCCGGCAGGCCCCACGCGGTGCGCAGCGCGCCGTAGGCCTCGACGGGCAGCTGCACGAGCACCGGCGCGCGCGCCGGGTCCAGCCACCGCAGCACCTCTTTCATGGCCGGCTCGGCCATCGCCGTGCACCCCGCCGTGCCGCTGCCGCCGGCTCCCCCGACATGCAGGAAGATGCACGAGCCGCGGCGCGGCACCACCGGCCGCGTGTTGTACTCGACGACCACGCCCCAGTGATACGCGGGCGCCATCTCCCGCATCTTCTCGCTGCTCTTCCAGTCGACCTCGACCGTGGCCCGGTCGCTCAGCGTGTTGTAAGCCGCGGAGGCCGGATCGTCCACACATTCGAGCGTCGGCACGACCTCGACATACGGCAGCTTGAGCCAGCTGGCGTCGGCCTGGCGGGCGAAGCCGAAGGCGGCGCCGAGGGCGAAGGCTCCGGCGGGTGCCCGGCCATCGCCTTCCGCCTTGACCGGTCCGGTGACCGGCGTCACCACGCCCGGATCCCACGCCGTGCCGTTCTTCCCCACGACGATCGCGATCGCCGACGCCGGCCGCCCGCCCACACGCAGCCGCGCCGGCGCCCAGGCGCCCGCGGCCTCGCGCTCGAACGCCTGCAGGGTGCCGGCCACGCTGTTCCAGCCCGGCGTCGTGACGACCACCATCTGGCGCGCCGCGGCGAGCAGCGAGGCGGCGGACATCGGACGGGCGCCAGCGGCCGAAGCCGTGGCGCCCGCCAGGAGACCGAGCACGAGCGCGGCCGGGTGCACGCGTCGCATCGCTACTTCTTGCGGACGTACTTCTTGACCGCCCGCGGACCGACTTCCGCGCCGTAGATGTTGCCGGCCGCGTCGACCACCACGCCCTCCGCGGCGAGGGTGCCGGTGGAGCCCGGCGCGCCATCCGCCTTCTTCATGACCGGCTTGCCGTCGACCATCGAGAAGGTCTCGCCGACGCTGGTCGGGTCGGGGATGAACGCGATGACCTTGCCGTCCTTCGCCGAGCCGATGCGGATACCGCGGCGCCAGGCGCCGTGCGGCGGGTTGACCGACCCCGACTCGGAGTCGGCGCCGTAGATCATGTCGTTCTTGTCGATGAAGATGCCGCTCAGACGGCTGAACTGATACCAGGTGTCGAGCGTCTTGAAGGTCTCGGGATCGAGGATCTGGATGCGGTTGTTCGAGCGGTCGGCCACGAACAGCCGGCCCTTCGAGTCGAAGGCCAGGCCGTGCGGCTGCATGAACTCGCCTTCGGTCGCCGTGCCCATCTTGCCGAACTCACGCAGGAACTTGCCGTCCTTGTCGAAGCGCACGAGACGCGCCGGCGCGGGCGCGGCGTTGCCGTGGCCTTCGGCCACCAGGATGTCGCCGTTCGGGTAGGTGATGACGTCGTTCGGCTGGTAGAACGAAGCCGGATCCGCCGGCTGTCCGGGCTGGTTGCCGCCGGGCTTGCCGAGCGCGAGGAGCAGCTTGCCCTCGGGGCTGAACTTCATCACCTGGTGACCGACCACCTTGGCGGGGCGCGGCGGCAGCGGCGCATCGGCGGCGGCGCCCGGCGCGCGGCGCGGCAGGTTGTCCTGACCGTCGGTGATCCACACATTGCCGTCGCGGTCGACGTGGATGCCGTGCGGGAAGACCGCCACGCCGGTGCCGAAGCTCTGCACCAGCTTGCCGGACTCGTCGAACTTGAGCACGACCGGCAGCGGCGACATCTGCCCCTTCTCGCGATCCCAGCAGCTGTTGGCGCCACAGCGCTCAGCCACCCAGATCGACTTGCCGTCCTTGTCGATGTCGACGGCGCTCGTGGACCCCCAGGTGCGACCTTCGGGCAGCTTGAACAGGTTCTCGACGGTCGTGTAGGGATTCGGCGCGTCGTTGACCGGCGCCATCGTGGGCTGCGCGGCGGCCAGGCTGGCAACGGCGCTCATCGCGACAGCCATCGATAGCTTTCGCCGCGTGTGATTGCACTGTGTCATGGGACTCCTCGTCGGGTAGACGGAATTCGGGCGGCGCCTACTCTACCAAAAGGACGGCGAGCCCGGCCGGGCGCGTGACCATCGGGCCGGAGCGGCCGTCAGGGGATGAACGTGAACTTCGTCTGGCCCGAGACGGAGGTGCCCCAGGGCCAGAACGGCACGTTGCTGTTGGGGCGGGCGGCGGCGCGGACCACGACGTAGTACTCGCGGTTGGCTTCGAGCCGGGTCGTCTTGAACAGCGGCAGCTTGTCGAACGCCGTCAGCCACGCCCGCACGACCGCTTCGTCTTCCGTGACCTGGGCGTCTTCGACGCGGCCGTCGAGAAAGCGGGAGATGGAATGGCGGCGGGTCAGGTTGTCGAACTGCACGGTGGTCGTGACGGTGGCCGTCTCGACGACCCGGTCGACCCACACCGGCACCTTGAGACGCAGTTCCACCGTGTAGGTGAAGGTGGTCTTGAGGCCGCTCTGGATGACGTCGTGGACGTCCGACGTGTAGCCGTCGGCGAGCAGGCAGGACACGAGGACGCGCCCATCGCGGACCAGGGGGACGATCTTGAGGGTGTCGGCCCAGGAGGGCGTGACGCCGAGCAGAGACACCGCAAGCGCAAGGGCGACGGCGCGGCGCAGGGGTCGCTGGGACTCAATCGGCATACACGAACTGAACGGTCAGGTCGACACTTTAGCACAGCCCCGGCTCGGTGTACCGTCCGGGCAGGCCGGTGCTATGATACGCGCGACGAATTCCGTCACCCCTGC
The DNA here is from genome assembly GCA_963807405.1 of uncultured Acidobacteriota bacterium. GTDB lineage: Bacteria > Acidobacteriota > Vicinamibacteria > Vicinamibacterales > UBA2999 > CADEFD01. The sequence continues at coordinate 1,820,434 of CAWEBU010000006.1, forward strand.
GATGCGTTCCCTCCGCGCCGGCGCCCTCGTGATCGTCGCCACCGTGGCCCTGGTGCCCCGGCCGGCCGCCCAAGGTCTGCCCTACGCCCTGTTCGAACGCTATCTCGACGCGCTGCGCGAGGAAGCGGGTATCCCGGGCCTGTCGGCCGCCATCGTCCAGGGCCGCCGGGTCGTCTGGGAGGCCGGGCTCGGCCGGCAGGACCTCGAACAGTCGATACCGGCCAGGGCCGACACGCCGTATCTCATCGGCGACCTGACTCAGCCTTTCGCCGCCGTCGTGCTCGGGCAGTGCGTGGAGCGGGCCAGCCTCAGCATTGCCGACCCGATGAGTCGCTGGACGTCCACGATTCCCGCCATCCCCGAGTCGCGGGCCGAGGTGCGGCACGTGCTGTCGCACACCTCGGCGGGCACGCCCGGTGAGAGCTACCAGTACGACCTCGGCCGCTTCACGCAGCTCACGCCGGTCGCCGAGGACTGCGCCGACCGGCCGTTCCGCCGCGTCGTCGCCGAGGAGATCTTCGATCGCCTCGGCATGCGCGACTCCCTGCCGGGCCGCGACCTCGCCGCCATGGGCTCGACGGCGCCCGACTATTTCGACGACGGCCGGCTGCGGGCCTACGAGTCCGTGCTGCGGCGCCTGGCCGTGCCCTACCGCGTCGAGCGCAGCGGCCGGGCCACCCGCGTCGACTACCCAGCCGACGGCGTGTCGACGGCCAGCGGCCTCGTCTCGACCGTGCGTGACATCGCCCGCTTCGACATCGCCCTCGACGACGACGTGCTCATCGGCCGCGGCATCCGCACGGTCGCCTGGACCAACGTCACGACCAGTGCCGGCGCCCCGCTGCCGCGAGGTCTCGGCTGGTTCGTGCAGTCCTACAACGGCGCCCCGCTCGTCTGGCAGTTCGGGGCGGTTCGCGACGCCGGTTCGGCCCTCATGATCAAGGTGCCAGGTCGCGACATCACCCTCATCCTGCTCGCCAACAGCGACGGCCTGGCGCCCGAGTCCCTCTCGAACGGCGACGTCACCGTGTCGCTCTTCGCGAAGCTCTTCCTCCGCCTGTTCGTCTCCTGAGCGCGCTCTCTCCAGTGCGACTGCCCCACCTGCTGACAGCGGCACTCGTCGGCTGGCTGGCCCTCGGGCAGGCCACTCCGGCCGCCGCCGACATCTTCGTCTCGCCGTTCCTCGGCGTGAAGTTCCGCGGCGCCACCAACGAACTCGACCTCGACCTGGCGGCCGGCGCCCGCGACACCAAGACGGCGGTGGGGATCTCGGGCGTCGTCATCAGCGACCGGGGCCTCGGCGTGGAGCTCGAACTGGCCCACATGCCGCGATTCTTCGAGCGCAAGGGCAACACGGGCCTCGTCACGCGCAGCGGCGTCACCACGCTGATGGGCCACGTGATGCTCGCCCTGCCGCTCAGCATCACGCGCGAGTCGCTGCGGCCGTACGCGGTGGCCGGCCTGGGCTGGATGCGTGCCTCGGCCAACGACCAGATCGCGCTCATCCCCGTCAACAACGACTACCTGGGCCTGGCCCTCGGGGGCGGCGCCATCGGTTTCCTCAGTGATGTCGTCGGGCTGCGCTTCGATCTGCGCTACACCAAGAGCGTGTCGTCCGCCGACCGCTCGAACCTGAGCGGCGACCTGGCCAGCCTCAGCTTCTGGCGCGCCAGCGTCGGCGTCGTCTTCCGCTAGGCCGTCCGCTCGGGCTGCCACTGCAGGCCGAGCGCCATGATGCGGTCGAGCAACTCGCCGTACGGCACCTTGGCGAGCTTGGCCGACTGCGCGAAGTCTTCGCCCAGGGCCAGCTGCGGGTTCGGATTGGCCTCGATGACGAACAGCCGCCCGTCGTCGGCCATCCGCAGGTCGACGCGCGCGTAGCCGGTCAGGTCGAGGGCGCGGAACACGCGCTTGGCCAGGTGCTGCACGCGCGAGGCGGCGCCGTAGGTGAGGGCGGCTTCGCCGGTGTCGATGCCGTGCTTCTGCTGGTACTTGGCGCTCCACTTCACGCGTTCGGTGGCGATGTGCCAGGCGTTCTCCGGCATCTTGGCGAACGACATCTCCCACACCGGGAACACGCGCAGCCGGTCGTTGCCGAGCACGCCGGCGTAGAGCTCGCGGCCCTCGATGAACTGCTCGACGATGGCGGCGGTGCCGATCGTGTCGTGGACGAACTGCACGCGCTTGTTGAGCTGATCCTCGCTGGCCACGACCGACGCCTGCGAGATGCCGATCGACGACTCGTAGATGAGCGACTTGACGATCAGCGGAAAGCCGAGGCGCTTGGGCAGCTTGGCCTTCCGGCCGCGCGGCACGACCACGAACTCGGGCACCGGGATTCGGTGGTAGGCCATCAGCTTCTTGGCGAGCGCCTTGTCACGCGACAAGGTGAGACCGCGCGGATTGCAGCCCGTGTAGGGCACGCGCAGCAGCTCCAGATAGCTGACGACGTTCTGATCGAACACGCCGACGTCGGCGAACGCCTCCATCAGGTTGAAGACGATGGTCGGCTTGAATTCGTCGATGGCCGGCCGGATCGGCGACAGGTCGTCACTCACGCCGATGACGCGCAGCTCGTGGCCGCGCTTCTTCAGCGTCGTCATGACGTCCCATTCCATCTGCCAGTCGGCGCCCTCGATTTCCTCGGCCGTGGCCGTCTCGGGCGGGATGAGGTGCTTGTGCACCAGGACCAGCACGCGCGCCGCCTTCACCGCGCCTCCATCACAACGCCACCCGATGACGCCCGCTGTGCAGGTAGTTCATGGTCTGTACCGTCAGGAACACGGTGAACTCGTGCCGCGCCCGCTCCTCGGGCACGGCCAGCCGCAGCTTGAGCACACGGCACCGCGCGGCGATGTCGTTGAGCACCTGGTCGATCGTGTACTGGTAGATGCCAGTCCAGTCGGCCACCAGCCGCCGCACCGGCCGGCGCACGCGGTTCAGGAACTGCACCGCCGACATGTTGCCGGCGTGTTCCGGCGCGTTCGAGAACAGGCGCCGCAGCTCACGGTCGTAGAAGCCGGGACGCTCGACGCCGTAGTGCCGGCGCTTGTGGCGATAGTGCTGACGCAGGGTCTTGCGGACCTTCGAGAGCGGCTCGAGCTCGGTCGGGGCGACGACGAGCGCCTTCCTGCCGCGTAGCGACTTCATCAGCCCATCGACGTACTCGAGTTTCTTGATGGCCGGCCAGCCGACGTAGCGGTCCTCCCAGAAGGCGCCGGGCGTGATCCACACGGCGAACGTCTCCGCGAAGTCCTCGTCGGGATGGCTCTGCGCGTACCACGGATCGATGTGCATGACGAAGCTCTTGCTATACGGCTTCGGCGTGTAGAACTCCGGGTACGGCTCGGACGAGCGCCCGAAGATCAGCCGCCGCTGGCGTCGCAGCCGCAGCTTCCACGCGTTGTCGACGACGTGGCCGGCTTCGTGCCGCAGGATGCGCATGCACCACTCGTACTCGCCACCCTCGACTTCGAGCATCTGGGCACGCTCGAGCTTTTCGAGCCGCGGATGCGCCAGGTAGAACGGCACCGCCATCGAGGTGGCGCCATCGGGCGTGAACCACTCCTCGGCGAGGTAGTAGTGCACGGGCACGCGCAGCTCGACGGTGTCGAGTTCGGCCTGGAGTTCCGCGATCCGGCCCTGCATGACGCTGCCGGCCAACGCGATCGGGAGATCGCACATCCGGAGATCGAGGAGTTGTTCGTCGGGAAGCTCCGCCCAGTTCTCCGGGACGGGCACGGCCTTGGGCATCGAGGGGTGATCATACCCGGCCGGGCGGACGCCGGACCTGCTGCCGACGGCGGCCGGGCGAATGTCGGCGGAAGCGCGAGGCCGCCGGTTCGGGCCGGGGTCGATCCCGGCCGAAGTAGAATCGACGTCACGCGCCTGTAGCTCAGTTGGATAGAGCATCAGCCTTCGAAGCTGAGGGTCGCAGGTTCGAGCCCTGCCGGGCGCGCCAACTCGGTTCCCGAGTTGGCCACGCCCCGCAGGGCTCAGGCGCCGCGCCGCGCGCTCGCGCGCGGCGACGGGGCACGAGCCCCTGCCCGCCAACTGGTGCCCGAGTTGGCCACGCCCGCAGGGCTCAGGCGCCGCGCCAGCGGCGACGTGCGCGCGCGGCGACGGGGCACGAGCCCCTGCCCGCAGACGCCCGGCGCTGCCGCGACCCAGGCGGCCCATCCGCCGGCGCCTACGTCTTCGGCATCCCCGCCACTACCGGCTGCAGCACCGCCGCGATGTCGTCCATCGCCTTGGCGAGCGCCCCCTGAACCGCGGCCTTCTGGTCCGCGTCGAGCGCCGAGAGCAGGCTGTGCGTGCCGGTCGTGCGGCTGCGCAGCGCGAGCGTGACGAGCGACGCCTTGCCGTCGTCGAGGTAGCGATCGATCGACATCTCCATGGCCTAGGCTCCCACGCTCAGACGGATGTCCCCGTCCACGACGTCCGCCGTGACCGTCGAGCCGGCCCCGAGATCCTCGAACAGCAGCAGGTTCGACAGCGGCTTCTTGATGACCTTCTCGACCAGCCGCGCCATCGGCCGCGCGCCGAAGGCCTTGTCGAAGCCCTTGTCGGCCAGCCACGTCCGCGCCGCCGGCGTCAACGCGATGGTCAGGCCGCGCTCGGTCACCAGGGCCTGCAGTTCGCCGACGTGCTTGTCGACGACCTTGAGGACCTCGTCGGCGCCGAGCGGCTTGAAGTGCACCGTGGCGTCGAGGCGATTGCGGAACTCCGGTGCGAACATGCGTTCGAGGACACCGGTGGCCTTACTGCCCTCCGGCGTCTCGCCGAAGCCGAGCTTGCGGCCGGAGAGGTCGCGCGCGCCGGCGTTGGTCGTCATGATGAGAATCACATGGCGGAAGTCGGCCTTGCGTCCGTGGGTGTCGGTCAGCGTCGCGTGGTCCATCACCTGCAGCAGCAGGCTGAAGAGATCCGGATGCGCCTTTTCGATCTCGTCGAGCAGCAGCACGGCGTGCGGTGACTTGCGCACCGCGTCGATGAGCAGGCCGCCCTCTTCGTAGCCGACGTAGCCGGGCGGCGCGCCGATGAGCCGCGACACGGCGTGCTTCTCCATGTATTCCGACATGTCGAAGCGCAGGAACTCGACCCGCAGCACCCGTGCCAGCTGGCGCGCCAGCTCGGTCTTGCCGACGCCGGTGGGGCCTGCGAACAGGAAGCTGCCGATCGGCTTGTCGGGCGCGCGCAGCCCTGACCGCGACAGCCGGATGGCCGAGGCCACTTCGGCGATCGCTTCGTCCTGGCCGTAGATGGCGCCGCGCAGTTCCTGATCCAGGTTGCGGAGCGCCGTCCGGTCGTCCGTCGACACCGCCTGCACGGGCGCCCGCGCGATCTTCGCCACGATGACCTCGATGTCGGCCACGTCCACCACTGGCCGGTCCGCCTCCGGCACCTCGACGATGTCGGCGACGTCTTCGACCTCACCCGCCACGACCTCGGTGGCCGCCGGCGCCGGCGCGGACTTCAGCTTCATCGCCGCCCCGGCTTCATCGATGACATCGATGGCCTTGTCGGGCAGGTGCAGATCCTTGAGATAGCGGGCCGAGAGCGTGACCGCCGCCGTCACCGCCTCGTCGGTGTAGCGAATGCCGTGGTGGCGTTCGTAGTGGCCCTTGAGGCCCATCAGGATCTCGATCGCCTCGGCTTCGGTGGGCTCGAGGATCTCGATCTTCTGGAAGCGGCGCGACAGCGCGCGGTCGCGGTCGAAGCCCTGCTTGACGTCGGCGAAGGTCGTCGAGCCGATGCAGCGGAGAGTGCCCGAGGCGAGCGCCGGCTTCAGCAGGTTGCCGGCGTCCATGGTGCCGCCGGAGGCGGACCCGGCGCCGACGAGGGTGTGGATCTCATCGATGAAGAGGATCGCCCCCGGCTGCTTTTCGAGCTCGGTGAGGACCTGCTTCACGCGCTCTTCGAAGTCGCCGCGATAGCGGGTGCCGGCCACGAGCGCCCCGAGGTCGAGCGCATACACGGTCGACGCGTTGAGCCCCGGCGGCACCTGCCGCTCGGCGATGCGCAGGGCCAGCCCTTCGGCCAGCGCCGTCTTGCCGACCCCGGGTTCGCCGACCAGCAACGGGTTGTTCTTCCGCCGCCGGCACAGCACCTGGATCACGCGGTCCAGTTCGAGGGCCCGGCCGACGAGCGGGTCGATCTCGCCCCGGCGTGCCTTGGCCACGAGCTCGACGGCATAGGCCTCGAGCGGATTCCTGGGGGCGGCCTGATCACCCTCCGGCCCCTGCACCCCGGCCGTCTCGGCGGCGGGCCCGTGGGCGATCGCCCGCAGGAGACGGAGGCGGTTCACGCCCTGGCGGCTCAGGAAGTAGGCGGCGTGTGAATCCTCTTCCTGCAGCAGGAACACCAGCAGGCTGCCGCTCTCGACCGCCTGGGCGCTCGACGACGAGGCGTGGACGACCGCCCGCTCGACGACGCGGTCGAACGCCACCGTCGATTCGGGCTTCACGGGCTTGCTGCCCGGCACCGGCGAGTGCGCCCGCCCCAGGACGTCATCGAGGTCGCTCGTCAGCTGCGTGAGGTCGACGTTGAGCGCCTGCAGGGCGGCCCGGCCGCGGGGATCGTCGACCAGGGCGCGCAGCAGGTGTTCGAGCGTCACCAGGTCATGGCGCCGATCGGCGGCCGACCGGAACGCCCGCCGGATCGTCTCGAGCGTGTCCGGCGCGAACGGCACGGGATTCCCACTCACGGCTGGCCCCCCTCCGGCTCCGGCTCCATCGAGACGCGAAGCGGATATTCGTTCTGCTCGGCGAGATTCTCGGTGGCGGCCACCTTCGTCTCGGCGATTTCCCTGGTGTAGACACCGGCCACGCCGACACCGGCGTGATGGACGTGCAGCATGATCGTCATGGCGTCGCTGGCCGTTCGCCCGAACACCGTCTCGAGCACCCAGACGACGAACTCCTGCGTGGTGTAGTCATCGTTGTGGAGCAGCACGCGCCAGGCGCGCGGTGGCGTGCGCTCGACCTCGGGCCGCGATTCGGTGAGCACCCCGCTCCGGGGATCGGCTCCGGCGGGATTCGACGGCGGCATCCCCCGATCTTAGCGGGTCTCGGCCGCCGCACCTACGGTCCGGGTGCCGGCGTGAAGGCGGCGGCCACGACCGTGCCGGTCAGGTCCGGATCGAGGCGCCAGGGCGCGGGCGGGCCCGGCTCGGCCACCAGCGGCGCGAGCCGGCGCAGGAACTCACGCCGCGGCACCTCGGTGGCGCCGAGGCTGGCCAGGTGCGGGCTCGGCACCTGGCAGTCGATGAACGGCACCTGCCAGCGTGCCAGCTGGGCCGCCAGCCACGTGATGGCCAGCTTCGAGCCGTCGGTCCGGCGCGAGAACATCGACTCCCCGAAGAAGGCGCGGCCGAGCGCCACGCCGTAGATGCCGCCCATCAGGGCGCCGTCCATCCACACCTCGAGCGAATGCGCGTGCCCCGCCCGGTGCAGGGCCTCGTAGGCTTCGAGCATCGCGGCCGTGATCCACGTCCCGCCGTCGTCGACGCGCGGCTCGGCGCAGGCTCGGATGACCGCCCCGAACGCCCGGTCGATCGTGACTTCGTAGTCGGCACGACGGAGCCGCCTGCCAAGACTGCGCGAGACATGGACGGCGCTCGTGGCCAGTACCATCCGCGGGTCGGGACACCACCAGAGCACGGGTTCGCCCTCGCCGAACCACGGGAAGGCGCCGCGTCCATAGGCATCGACGAGACGCGCGACGGACAGCCCGCCGCCGGCAGCGAGCAGTCCGTTCGGCGATCGGCGGGCCGTCTCGGGCGGCGGCAGCGGGTCGGTGGAGGCGAGCCAGGGAACCATGCTAGAATCGACGGCTCAGGCACGGTGGGTGTAGCTCAGTGGTAGAGCGCCGGACTGTGGCTCCGGTTGTCGCGGGTTCGATCCCCGTCATCCACCCCAATTCCTTTTCATCGTCGATCACTCTACCGCCGAACCACGACCGCCGGCCGCGCATGACCCAGACGCCGCCCGGATTCGATCGCTGGCTCGCGGACCTCGAAGCCCGTCACCTGCGCGACATGACGCCCACGGAAGTGGCGCGTGCCCTCCGCGCACTGTCATCGACCTACGTGGAGCGACGCGCCCGCCTGTCGGGACGCGGGGCATTCGACACGGCTGGCAAGCGTGCCGCCTACGCGCTCTACTATGCGCCCCGGCGCTACCAGACGATGGCGCACGTGCTCAAGTCGCTGCCGGCAGCCACCGGGCCCCTGACCATCACCGACATCGGGTGTGGTACCGGCGCCGCCGGAGCGGCCTGGGCGGTGCATGCGGGAGCCGGCGCGACCCTGCACGGGTTCGACAGCCATCCGTGGGCGGTCGAGGAAACGCGAGCCACGCTCCAGGCCTTCGGCCTCCATGGCGACGCGCGGCGGGCCGTCATCGGCGGCGCCCACGGTGGTCAGCCGTGGGCCGACCAGCGCGGGGCCCAGGCCCGCGCCCTCCTGCTCAGCTACACCGTCAACGAGCTCACGGACGACGACCGGGCCACGCTGCTGCCGTCGCTGCTGGCCGCCGCCGCGCGCGGTGCCCATGTCCTGGTGATGGAGCCGCTGTCGCGCCGCACCTCGCCCTGGTGGAACCGCTGGGCGGACGCCTTCACCCAGGCCGGCGGCCGTGCGGACGAGTGGCGCGTCACGCTCGACCTGGCGGACATCACCAGGCGGCTGGGGCGTGCCGCCGGTCTCGATGCCGCCGGCGCCACCGGCCGGACGCTCTACGTCTGAGCGCCTACTCGAAGGAGCCGCGCACGGCGAACACGTTGCGGATGGCCGTGGCGAAGGTCGAGGCCATCACCGAGTAGCCGCTCGGGCTGGGGTGGAGCCCATCGGCGCCGAGCAGGGCCATGCCGCCGTCCGGGCCGCAGTTGTTGCCGAAGGCCGTGTCCAGGTTCACGACGTAGACATTCTGCCGCCCGGCCGCCATCGCGCGAATGGCGGCATTGAAGGACGGAATCTGTGCGGCCGAGTTGGGACGGACCACCCCGGTCGGCGAGGTCGACTCGCAGGTCTGGAACATCGTGCTGATGAGCACGGTCGTGTTGTAGAGACCGGCCAGCTCGACCATTCTCCGCAGCTCCCCCACCGTGGCCGAGACGCTCCGGCCGTTGTTCAGGTCGTTGATGCCTTCGAGCAGCAGCAGGCCCTGCGGGCGCAGGGCGGCCATCAGCTGGGCGAAGCGGCCGCTGTTGTTCGCCTCCACGGCCCACTCGGCCGGCAGGCCCTCGTTGGTCACCGTGAAGGTCTGCGAGGGACTGGCGCTCTGGAGCACGCTGCGGACCATCTGGGGATAGCCGTTGGACTCGGTGCAGCGCACGTCGAAGGCGAACTCATCGAACGACGACGGCGTGCCGCAGGTGATGCTGTCGCCGAAGGCCAGGTAGCGCGTGGCGCCGATGGCCGAGGTCGGCGGCAGGGGATCGGCGGCCGGCGTCGGGCCGCCGGCCTGCGGCACCGAGCCGCGCGGCAGCACCGGACTGGGCGCCGTCGGCGAGGGCGGCGCCTGCGCGCACTGAGCCGACGCCAGGGCCAGAAGCAGCGGGACGGCGAGGAACGGGGAGCGGGCGGATGCAGTCGTCATGGCGGCTGGTCCCGGCGGCCGGGCAGACTGGTAGCATACATGGCGAAGGGATTCCTGCCGAGTGGCCACCTCCTCCGCGTCCACCCTCGTCGAGCGCCGGCTCCGCTATCTGGACCGTCAGCGCGCCCTGCAGCGCGAGGCCGCTGACGGCGCTCCTCGCGCCGGCCGCCCGCGCGGCACCGGCCCCGCCAACCGGCACGGGATGCCGCAGCTCCCCACCGGTCAGCGCCGGGTGCCCAACTGGCCCGTCCTCGACCTGGGCGACACGCCCGCGGTGTCCCTCGACGCCTGGCGCCTCGAAGTCGGCGGTCTGTGCGAGCAGCCGCTGTCCCTGACCTGGAGCGACTTCCTGGCGCTGCCCCAGGTAGACGACGAGAGCGACTTCCACTGCGTCACGACGTGGAGCCGGTTCGACAACCACTGGCGCGGCGTGCGCTTCCGCACGCTCGCCGAACTGGCCGTGCCGCGCCCCGAAGCCGCCTTCGTGACCTGCACCGGCTACGACCAGCTCCCTGACAGCGACATCCCCTACACGACCAATCTCGCGCTCGGCCGCGCCGTCGAGGACGACGTGCTGCTGGTGCACGAATGGGAGCACGCGCCGCTGCCCCGCGAGCACGGCGGCCCGTGCCGGATGATCACGCCGAAGCTCTATGCGTGGAAGGGCGCCAAGTGGATCCGCCGCATCGAGTTCCACGCCGAGGACCGCCCGGGCTTCTGGGAAGAGCGCGGCTACTCGAACACCGCCGACCCCTGGCTCGACGACCGCTACGCCTGAGCCGTGTTCGTCGCCCGCGACCTGCGCCCGATGCTCGCGACGTCACCCGACGCGGCGCCGGCGCTCGTCGATCCACGCGCCGTCTACGAACCGAAGTACGACGGCATCCGCGCCATCGTGCTGGTCGAACCCGGACCGCCGCCCGTGGTGCGCCTGTGGTCGCGTAACGGCAACGAGAAGTCCACGCAGTTTCCGGAGCTCGTGCAGGCGCTGGCGGCCTGGGCGGATACTCTCGCTGGCAGCGTGGTGCTCGACGGCGAGATCGTCGCCCTCGATGCCCGCGGCGAGGCCGCCGGCTTCCAGCGCCTGCAGGGGCGGATCAACGTGTCGGTGCCGGGCTACCGGTCGTCGGCCCCGGCGCAGACGGCCGACGAACAGCCGGCCGCCTTCATCGCCTTCGACCTGCTGCGCGATGGCGGCACCGATCTCCGGTCCCGGCCGCTCATCGAACGCCGGGCCGCGCTCGAGGCGCGCGCGAAGGACATGGGCTCGCCGCTGCTGCGCCTCGCGGAACAGGCCGCCGGCGACGGCCGTGCGCTCTACGCGCGCGCCGACAGCCACGGTTGGGAGGGCCTCGTCGTGAAGCGGGCCGCGGGTCCTGTACCGCGCCGGCAAGCGCAGTCCGGAGTGGCAGAAGCTGAAGATTCAGTTGCAGGACGAGTTCGTCGTCGGCGGCTGGACCGACCCGCGCGGCGCCCGCCGGCACTTCGGTGCGCTCATCCTCGGCACGGCCCGGCCCGACGGCACCCTCACCTACGTGGGCGATGTCGGCACCGGCTTCCCCGCCGCCGAACTGGATCGCCTCGCGGCCCTGCTCGGCACGCTGGCCACCGGCACCTGTCCCTTCGATCCCCCGCCGAAGACCGCCGCCACGGCGCACTGGGTCGTGCCGCGGCTGGTCGCCCAGGTGCGCTACACGGAGATGACCGACGAGGGCCGTCTGCGCCATCCGGCCTATCTCGGCCTGCGCGACGACAAGGCCGCCGCCGCCGTCCGACGGCCCAAGGGGCGCCGCACGGCGCATCCCCTGCGCACGCCCCGCAAGGCCGCCGCGAAGACCGCCGTCGAGCCCGCCAGGACGCCGCCTGTCCGCCGCTCGCGGGCACGCCGCAAGGTCGTCGATCCGCTGGCCGCCTGGACGGCCGAGGCGGACCTGATCGTGGCGCAGCTCGACGATCTGGAGGCGCGCAAGAAGAACGGCCGCCTGGCGCTGCCCGAGGGCGCGACCCTCGACGTCACCAATCTGCACAAGGTGTTCTGGCCGGGCCCGCACCGGACCAAGGGCGACCTGCTGCGCTACTACACACGCATCGCGCCGCTCCTGCTGCCGGTGGTCGCCGACCGGCCGCTCGTGATGAAGCGCCTGCCGAACGGCGTGACCGGGCAGTCGTTCTACCAGCACCGGGCGCCGGAGCCGGTCGTGGCCGGCGTGCGCAGCGAGACGCTGCCCGACGACGACGTGCCGGCGCGCCTCATCGGCGGGTCACTGGCGACGCTGCTCTACATGGCGCAGCTGGCCTCGATCTCGATGGACCCGTTCTTCTCGACCGTCGACGCGCTGCACACGCCAGACCAGGTGGCGATCGATCTCGATCCGCAGCCCGGTGCCACCTTCGAGCAGATCCTCGAAGTGGCGCGCTGGGTGCACGAGATCCTGGAACGCGTCGGCGTCACCGCCTTCCCGAAGACGTCCGGCTCGGAAGGCCTGCACATCTTCGTCCCGCTGGCGCCCGGCACGCCCTACCAGGCCGGCATGCTGTTCTGCCAGATCGTGGCCACCATGGTCGCGACGGCGCATCCGAAGACCGCCACGGTGGAACGCACCGTGAAGAAGCGACGGCCGAAGACCATCTACGTCGACTACCTGCAGAACATCGAAGGCAAGACGCTGGCCTGCGCCTACAGCGCGCGCGCGAGTGCTTTTGCCGGCGTGTCGACGCCGCTCACGTGGGCCGAGGTGCACGGCGATGTCCGGCCCGAGATGTTCACGATCGACACCATCCTCGCCCGCGTCCGCGAGGTCGGCGATCTGTGGGCCGGCACCAGACAGCACGAGGGCGCCGATCTGCTCGGCGCCCTCGAGAAACTTCGCTAGCCGGCCATCGGTCTTCTAGAACTGCATGCGCAGTTCCCCGATCACCTGCCGGCGCAGGATGTCACCGAAGATGTGCGACTGGATCTGCCGGTCGAACAGGTTGGTGAACTTGACGGTGGTCGTGAGCTTGTCGCCCGCCCACTTCACGCCGAAGGCCCCGTTGACCTGCGTGTAGGACTCGGTCGTGCCATGGAAGCGGGAGTCGAGCACGTCCTGCCAGAACGCCTCGTCCTGATAGCTGACGTTCATGTTGCCGACGAACATGCCCTCGCTGAAGCTGAAACCGGCGTTGAGGCGGTTGGTCGGCGGCAGGTTCACTTCCGAGATGTCGAAGTCGGGATCCGGCGTGAACTGATAGGAGTAGTTGGCGAACACGTTGAGCGCGCGGTTGACGGCCGTGTCCACCCCGAGCTCGAACCCCTTGTTCACGACCGTGCCGAGGTTCAGGTAGGTGAACGACGACGGCAGGCCGCCGGAGTCGCACGGTCCGGTCACTCCGGCGGTGCAGGCCGGCGGCAGCACCTCGAGAATGCCGGCGGCGATGGTCGGGCCGACGAGCGGCGACAGCTTGCCCAGCCAGCCGGGCGGCGGGCTGAGCGCCCGGTAGCGCCCGTTCTGCGTGAAGAAGATGTCGTCCTTCGACTTGTTGTAGTAGAAGGCGGCGGTGACCGTGGCCCGGTTGTTGATGATGCCGGTGTAGGCGGCCTCGTAGGCGTCGACCTGCTGCTCGACCAGGTCCTCATTGCCGGTGGCCGCCACCGGGAAGTTGTAGGCCGGACCACCGGGCGCGAAGGCGAAGGCGGGATTGATGGTCCGCAGGTCGACCTGGTTGATGATGCCGACCTCGAGGAAGTTGTTGATGAGCGACGGGGCGCGGAAGGCGCGGTTGAACGAGAAGCGCACCGACTGCGAGGGCGTCGGCTTGACGATGATGGCCGTGCGCGGTGAGAAGTTCGGCTTGTCGAGCACGCTGAAGCGATCCAGGCGCGCCCCGACCACCCAGCGCAGGTAGTCGTTGATGAAGATCTCGTCCTGGATGTAGGCGCCGCCTTCCGAGCGGCTGTCGCCGCGCGGCGCCAGCGAGAGGTCGAAGCTGTTGTAGCGGGCGTTGCCGCCGAAGCTCACGACATTGCGGGTGCCGAACGCCTTGACGTTGCCGTACTCGACATCGAACGTCTTGGTGTCGAAGAGGAAGGGAATCGGGTTGCCGTCGGGGCCGAACGACAGCAGCGCGCTGGCGTCGCCGTCCAGGATGTTGGTGAAGACGCTCAGCCGCTGTGCGCCCTTGGTCCACTTGGCGGAGCCGTAGGCGAGCTTGGTGCCGCGGTTCATGTCGAACGGCCCGATGCCGGTGTGGATGATGCCCTCGGTGCCGGCGAAGCCGCCCGAGAACGACAGCCGGTAGGCTCCCTCGGGCGCGTCGTAGTCGACGCGCGCGTCGAGCTTGGGCTGGCGCGTGCCGCTGTTGGCGAAGAAGGGATACGGCGTCTGCTGCGCGTTGTTGATGTTGCCGACGGGACGCGGCAGGGCGTCCTGCGCCAGCGCACCGGCCGACACCTTGTAGGCCCAGCGGTCGTTCACCGCCGCCGCATGCGTGCCGTTGAAGTACCACAGCGAGCCGTTGCCGCGCCCGTTGTCGTTGACGTCGCGGCCGAAGGAGCCGACCCCCATCGTGAAGCTCGTGCCCGCCATCTGGCGCGGCGTCTTGGTGATGAAGTTGACGACGCCCGAGAGCGCGTTGGCCCCCCACACGGCCGAGGCCGGCCCGCGGATGACTTCGATCTGGCGAATCTCGTTGGGGTTGACCGGCAGGAAGTCCCAGGCGACGAAGCCGAAGAAGTCGAGGTAGAGCGAGCGGCCGTCGATGAGCGCCAGCTGCGAGGTGGAGAGCGTCGAGGTGGCGCCCCGCATGTTGATGTTGAAGTCGCGGGCCGAGGTCTGGGTGATGTTCATGCCCGGCACCGAGCGCAGGAGCTCGGCGTAGTTGGTGGCGGGAGAGCTCTCGATGACATCGCTCGACACCACGCTGACGGTGGCGGGAGCGTTCACGAGCTGCTGCTCGACCTTGGAGGCGGTCACCACCACCGCCTCGGTGTAGATCGGGGGCTGCTCCCCCTCGGCGGGCGGCGGCGGCGCCGGCGGCTGCGCATGCAGGTCCGCGGCCGTCGCCAGCGTCAGTGCAATGATCGAGGCGCACACTCTCTTCACGGGAACCTCCAGACGGGGAGCGGGCGGATCACGCCGCGCACGTCCCTCGACATCACGGAGGCATTGTAAAGCAGCGTCGGCGCGCCGGCGCGGGCGGCTGCACACGGCACACCGCCCGTCCCCTGCAGTCCCACCCTGGTCCCGTCGCCGGGCGGAAGCGGCGGTCGGCTAGGCCGCCGTCTGCACGGAGGCGGCCCACTTCTCGAGCGCGCGGGCGTCCTGATCGAAGCGGCGGATGCCGTCGCTCAGCTTCTCGACCGCCATGGCGTCCTGGTTGTGCTGCCAGCGGAACGCCTTCTCGTCCAGGTGCACGCGGGCTTCGCCCTCGCGCGCCGCCATCTCCGGCGTCAGCGCCGGCTCCAGTTCGCCCGGCGTCGCGGCGAGCGTCGCCAGGAGGTCGGGGCTGATCGTCAGCAGATCGCTGCCGGCCAGTGCGGTGATCTGCTCGACGCGACGGAAGCTGGCGCCCATGACCTGCGTGGCGTAGCCGTGCTTCTTGAAGTAGGCGTAGATGCGACGCACCGATTCCACGCCCGGGTCGGCATCCGGCGGGATCTCCTTGCCCTCCGCCTTGCGGAAGTAGTCGTAGATGCGGCCGACGAACGGCGAGATCAAGGTGACGCCGGCGTCGGCGCACGCCACGGCCTGGGCGAAGCTGAAGAGCAGCGTGAGATTGCAGTGGATGCCCTCGCGCTCGAGCACTTCGGCGGCGCGGATGCCCTCCCAGGTGCTGCCGAGCTTGATGAGCACGCGCTCCTTCGCCACACCGGCCTCGGCGTAGAGCGCAATCAGCTCCCGTGCCTTGGTGATGCTGGCCTCGGTGTCGAAGCTGAGCCGCGCATCGACCTCGGTCGAGACGCGCCCGGGCACGATCTTGAGGATCTCGCAGCCGAAGGCGACGGCCAGACGATCCATGAACGCCTCGGTACGCGCCGCGCCGGCGGGGCCGGACGCTGCCGCCGCCAGCGCGCCGTCGACCAGGCCGCGGTAGGCCGGCTGCTGCGCCGCCTTGAGCAGGAGCGACGGGTTGGTCGTGGCGTCTTGCGGCCGGTGCTCCCGGATGGCGTCGATGTCGCCGGTATCGGCGACGACGGTGGTGTGGCGCTTGAGCGAATCGAGCAGGGACATAGGGGGATCTTACAACTAGCGGCCAGGGGCTAGCGGCCAGCGGCTCGGGGCTCGGGGCTCGGGGCTCGGAACTACACTTAACGGATGAGCCTGCATTCCCTCGACATCTGGCGGCGGCTGGAAGCGCACCGCGATCGGCTGCGGGACGTGCCGGTGCGGCAACTCTTCGCCGCCGATCCGGGCCGTTTCGCACGCTTCTCGCTCCAGCTCGACGACCTGCTCGTCGACTACTCGAAACAGAAGATCACGACCGACGTGATGGCGGACCTGGCGGAGCTGGCGCGCGTGACGGGCGTCGAGGCGTTGCGCGATCGGATGTTCGCCGGCGAGCCCATCAACACCACGGAAGGACGCGCGGTCCTGCACGTGGCGCTCCGGCAGAGCACGCCCGGACCGCTCGAGGTGGACGGCCACGACGTGATCCCCGACGTGGCCGCGGCGCGCGCCCACCTGAGCCGCTTTGCCGCCGCCGTGCGGTCGGGCGAATGGCTGGGCGCCACCGGTCAGCCCATCACCGATGTGGTCAACATCGGCATCGGCGGCTCGGACCTCGGCCCGGCCATGGTGGTCGAGGCCCTCACGCCCTACGGCCGCGAAGGCCCGCGCCTGCACTTCGTGTCGAACGTCGACGGCGCGCACCTCGATGCCACCCTCCGCCTGGTGCCGGCCGCGACGACGCTGTTCATCGTGGCCTCGAAGACGTTCACCACCCAGGAAACGATGGCCAACGCCCGCTCGGCCCGGGCGTGGCTCGTGGCCGCCCTCGGCGAGACCGCCGTGGAACGGCACTTCGTCGCCGTGTCGACCAACCGCGCGGCCGTCCAGGCGTTCGGCATCGCCGCGTCCAACATGTTCGGGTTCTGGGATTGGGTCGGCGGCCGCTACTCGCTGTGGTCGTCGATCGGCCTGCCCATCGCGATCGCGATCGGGCCCGACGGATTCGCTGACCTGCTCGCCGGCGCCGACGACATGGACCGCCGGTTCCAGAACGCGCCGCTCGAGGAGAACCTGCCGGTGGTCCTCGGCCTGATCGGCATCTGGAACACCAACTTCCTCGGTATCGAGACGCACGCCGTGCTGCCCTACGACCAGCACCTGCGGCGGCTGCCGGCGTTCCTGCAGCAACTCGACATGGAGAGCAACGGCAAGGGCGTGACCCGCGACGGCACGCCGGTGGACGTGGCGACCGGCCCGATCGTGTGGGGCGAGCCGGGCACCAACGGCCAGCACGCCTTCTACCAGTTGCTGCACCAGGGCACGCGGGTCGTCTCGGCCGACTTCCTCGCCGCGGCCGAGCCCGGGCACAGTCTGCCGGCGCATCATCCGCTGCTGCTCTCGAACTTCTTCGCCCAGACCGAAGCGCTGATGCGCGGGAAGACCCTCGACGAGGCACGCGACGAACTGGCGGCCGCCGGCCTGACGGCCGACGAGGTGGAGCGCCTGGCGCCGCACAAGGTGTTCCCGGGCAGCCGCCCGACGACCAGCCTGCTCTATCGCCGCCTCGACCCGCGCACGCTCGGTCGACTGCTGGCGCTCTACGAACACAAGGTGTTCGTGATGGGCGCGGTGTGGGGCGTCAACTCCTTCGACCAGTGGGGCGTCGAGCTCGGCAAGGTGCTGGCGAACCGGATCCTGCCGGAGCTGGACGCGAAGGACGACGCCAGCGGCCACGACAGCTCGACCAACGGGCTGATCAATCACGCCCGAAAGCTGCGCGCGCGCTGAGGGATGGGGGGGGCGGGCACGCTTCGAAGAAGCTGGCGCGCCCGGCAGGATTCGAACCTGCGACCTTCGGCTCCGGAGGCCGACGCTCTATCCAGCTGAGCTACGGGCGCGAATCACGCGAAGTGCGGTGCCCTGATGGGCGCCGACCCGCGCGCGCGGAACGCCCAGTGTAGTCCAACGGCCGCCGAGCGGCAATGGAATCGGCGGCGCGGCGGTCAGTCCGCGGCGGTCGCCCGCTATCATGAACGGCATGAACGGCCCGGCGCCCAAGCTGCCCTTCCTCCCCTTCTCGAAGTTCTTTCGCACGGAGGCGGTCGGCGGCCTCGTGCTGCTGGTGGCGGCGCTGGCCGCCGTGATCATTGCCAACTCGCCGTGGGCCGACCTGTATCACGGGATCTGGGACTCGCGCGTCATCATCGGACCCGAGAGCGGTCCGCTCGTGCTCACGGCCCGGATGTGGGTCAACGACGCCGTGATGGCGTTGTTCTTCCTGCTCGTCGGCCTCGAAATCAAGCGCGAGGTGCTGGTAGGGGAACTGGCCAGCGTGCGAAAGGCGGCGCTGCCCTTCGCGGCGGCCCTCGGCGGACTGGTGCTGCCGGCCCTCCTGTACCTCGTCATCGCGCCAGCCGAGGCGCGCAGTGGTTGGGCCATTCCGACCGCCACCGACATCGCGTTCGCCCTGGGTGTGCTGGCGCTCGTCGCCCCCGGAGCGCCCACCGGGCTCAAGGTCTTCCTCGCCGCGCTGGCCATCGTGGACGACATGGCGGCCGTGCTCATCATCGCCGTCTTCTACACCGCCGAGGTCCATCTGGCGGCGCTGATGACGGCGGCGGGGATCGTCATCGGCCTCATCGGCCTCAACCGCGCCGGCGTGAAGGACCTTTCGGTGTACCTGGCGGCCGGCGTGGCGCTCTGGTTCTTCGTGCACGAGTCCGGCGTGCACGCGACGGTGGCCGGCGTGCTGCTCGCCTTCACCATTCCCTCGCGCACGCGCACCAACGCCGCCGACTTCTCGCGCCAGGCCCGGGCGCACCTGGAGGACTTCGAGCGCACCGAAACCGGGGACCAGGAGGTGCTCACGAGCAAAGGCCAGCAGAAGGCCCTGCACGCGCTGGACGCCGCGAGCACCGATGTGGTCGCGCCGCTGCTCAGGCTCGAACACGCCCTGCTCGGGCTGAGCGCCTACGTGGTGATGCCGCTCTTCGCCTTCGCCAATGCCGGCGTGACGATCGGGGGCCAGACGCTGAACCTGGCGACGGCCGCCGCCATCGGCGTGGGTCTGGCGGCCGGCAAACCCCTCGGCATCACGCTCGCCTCGTGGCTGGCGTGTCGCACCGGCGTGGCGTCGTTGCCGGAGGGGGTGACGTGGCGCATGCTGCACGGCGTCTCGTGGGTCGCCGGCATCGGCTTCACGATGTCGCTCTTCATCGCGGGCCTGGCCTTCGGACCGTCGTCGCAGTTCGACGCCGCGCAGGTCGGCATCCTGGCCGGCTCGGCCGCCGCCGCCGCGGTCGGCGCCACCGTGCTGCGCAGCTCGCGCGCCGGCGTCCGGCCGCCCGCCGCCTAGCCGACGACGACGGCGCTGCCGGCCCTCAGCCGACCACGGCGCGATCGGTGATGTCGAGGGCCTTGTCGATGATGGCGAAGGCTTCGCGCAACTCGGCCTCGGTCACCGTGAGCGGCGGGTTCGTGAAGAACGTGTGCCAGCGGACGAACGTGTAGAGACCGTCCTCCCGGAACTGCTTGCCGAGCGCCGCCATCTCCGGCGAGCTGCCGGCCATCGGCGCCATCGGCTCCATGGTGGTGCGGTTGCGGGTGAGCTCGACGATGCCGAACAGGCCGATGTTGCGCACCGCCCCCACCGAGGGATGCTTCGCCGCCAGCTCCGCGTGCAGCCCGCGCATCACCTCACCCATCCTGGCGGCGTTCTCGATCAGCCCCTCGTCCTCGTAGACCTTGATCGTCGCGAGGGCCGTGGCGCAGCCGAGCGGATGACTGTTGTAGGTCAGGCCGCCGTTGAAGGCCTTCTCCTTGAAGTGGTCCGCGATGCCACGCCGCATGCCGACCGCACCGAGCGGGACGTAGGCGCTCGTCAGGCCCTTGGCCATGGTCATCAGGTCCGGCACGACGTTCCAGTGATCGACGCCAAACCACTTGCCGGTGCGGCCGAACCCGGCCATCACCTCGTCGCAGATCATGAGGATGCCGTGCTTGTCGCACAGCGCGCGGACGCCCTGCAGGTAGCCGTCTGGCGGCACGATGATGCCGTTGGTGCCGCTGATGGTCTCGAGGATGAAGGCCGCGATGTGCTTGGGCCCCTCGAGCTCGATCACTTCCTCGAGATAGCGGAGCGCCTGCTCCGCCGTGTCCCAGCCGCGCTGCAGGCCGTGGTAGGGGTCGAGGACGTGGACGACGCCGGGAATGCCGGGCTCGGCGGCCCAGCGGCGCGGATCACCCGTGAGCGTCAGGCTGCCGGCGGTGCCGCCGTGATACGAGCGGTAGCGCGCCATGATCTTGTGCCGGCCGGTGACGGCGCGGGCGATGCGGATCGCGTTCTCGTTGCACTCGGCGCCGCCGTTCGTGAAGAAGAACACGTCCATGTCGCCGGGCGTGATCTCGGCCAGCTTGGCGCCGAGGCGGGCGCGGGCTTCACTCGCCATGAACGGGTTGGTGTAGGCGAGCGACGCCGCCTGGTCCTGGATGGCCTTGATGATGGCGGGATGGCCGTGGCCGGCATTGACGCACATCAACTGGCTGTTGAAGTCGATGTAGCGCTTCCCTTCCGGCGTCCAGAAGTGGATGCCCTGCGCCCGCGCCACGGGGATCGGGTCAACCGCCCCCTGCGCCGACCACTCGTAGAGACTGTGCTGGCGGCACAGCGCCACCATCTCGGATCCGGTCATTCCCGGCGTTGCCACGGCCTGGCTCATCGCATCTCTCCCGCGCGGATTCCCGCTTGCAGACGTCGGCACAGCATACCAGCCCCGGCGGCCGGGCTGCGGGCTGGCCGGCAGGGCGCCGACACCAGCCGCCGGAAACCGGTTACGATCGCTGCCTCACCCGATGTATCCCGCTCTCCTGACGGCCGCTGGCATTGCCTCGATCGCACTCGCCATCGCAGCCCTGCGCAGCCGTCGCCACCCCGGCTTCGCGTACTTCGCCGTGATGGAACTGGCCACGGCCTGGTGGATTGCCTGCTACCTCGGCGAGCAGTTCGACCCCGAACGCGCACGGATGTGGTTCGCCTTGAAATTCCCGGCCATTGGCGCCATCTCTCCGAGCTGGCTGCTCTTCACGCTGCATCAGCTGGGCGAAGGGCCACGGTCCAGGGCGTGGTGGCTGGCCTATGTGTGGCCGGCCTTGCTCCTGCCGATCGTGTGGACCAACGATCAGCACCACTTGTTCTTCGCCGCCATCGTGCAGCGGCAGGAACTGATGGGACTGAACGGCCCGCTCTTCGGACTCCACATCGCGCTCAGCTACACCTTCTTCCTGGTGGCCGCGGCGTGGCTGCTCCGCGACTGGCGGCGCCGCGGCAGCGTGCGCAGCGGCCTGCTGTTCCTGGGCGGCCTCATTCCCTTCGCCGGCAACGTGCTCAACGAGCTGGGCAAGTCCTCGCCGGCCCTCAGCGAATTCCTGGTCTACAACCCCACGCTGCCCGGGTTCGCCTTCAGCGGCCTGTTCGTGGGCTGGGCCGCCCTTGGCCACCGGCTGCTCGACCCGCGCCCGGTGGCGCGTGATGCGCTCTTCGAGTCGATGCCGGAGGCCGTTCTCGTCCTGAACGAGGACGACCTGGTCGTCGATCTGAACCGGGCCGCCGCCGCGCTGCTGCAACGCGCCGAGCGCGACGTGCTCGGCCGGCCGTGGGCCGCCGTGTTCACGGCCCCCGGATGGCGTGAGGTTCCGCGTGGTCCCGAGAGCACCGTCGAGCGCGAATGGTCGCGCGACGGCGGCTCGAAGTGGTTCGAGATCCAGCGCCACACGCTGTGGGACAGGCGCGGCGATTCGCTCGGGCTCCTGGTCGTGGCCCGCGACGTCACCGCACGGAAGCAGTTCGAAGAGGAACTGCGTGAACAAAGCTATCGCGATCGCCTGACGGGGTTGTCGAATCGCCGCTACTTCGATGACGAGGCGGCGCGCCTGCACGCCAGCCGCGAGTTCCCGGTGGCCGTCTTTGCCTTCGATCTCGACGGGCTGAAGCTTGCCAACGACCGCGATGGCCACGCCGCCGGCGACCTCCTCCTGCAGGCGATGGCCTCGTTCCTGACCAGATTCTTCCGGGCCGGGGACCGCGTGATCCGCCAGGGCGGCGACGAGTTCATGGTGCTCCTCCCCTCGACGACCGCCGACGAGGCTGAACGCATCCGCGACCGGATGAGCGCCGCCCTGGCGCAGTTCAACGCCGCCAGCGCCACCGCGCTGCGCTTCTCGACCGGCCTGTCGGTGGCCGCCGACGCCGCGGACTGGACGGCCGCCCTCAAGCGCGCCGACGAGCGGCTCTACGAGCGCAAGCGTGAGAGCGCCGAGGTTCCGGTATAGTCGCCGGATGCTCGTCTCACGCTGCGGCGTCCGGGCCGCGTGTCATGCGGTGGCGGTGCTGGCCCTGCTCGCCGTGCTGCCCGGCAGCGCCGCCGCCCAGCGTGTCCGCCAGGTGATCGACGGCGACACCATCACCGTGTCGGGCGTGGGCGTGGTGCGGCTGATCGGCGTGGACGCGCCGGAGAAGACAGGGGGCTACCGCCCGTCGGAACCGTACGGCGATGCCGCGACGAAGTTCATGCGGGCGCTGGTCGACGGTCAGGTGGTGCGGCTGGAGTACGACGGCCCCCGCAAGGACCAGTACAGCCGCACGCTGGCCTACGTGTTTCTGCCCGACGGCCGGCTCGCCAACGAGGAGATCATCCGGGCCGGCTGGGCCGAGACCTACCGCCGCTTCGACTACCACCGAAAACCGGCGTTCTTCGCCGCCGAACGCGAGGCGAAGGACGCCCGGCGCGGGATGTGGGCCAAGCGCCGCCCGCGAAATTGACTGTCCTGGCGCGGGCGGACGACGTGACCGTTGCCGAAGCCGAAGGGCCGATGCTATAGTGCTGGTTTGCCAGTCGCGTCACGGCGCTCGCCGTACGCGACCAGCGAGCGTTAGCGGCCCGCGCCGTTGCACTCCCCTGGGCCCGTAGCTCAACTGGCAGAGCAGCAGACTCTTAATCTGTTGGTTGTAGGTTCGATTCCTACCGGGCTCACCACTCCTCGACACTCGTCTCGTCGTGGCTCGCCCGGAGCAATCAGCAACACGGCGTCGGCCTGCGGCCTCGCCTTGCCGTTGGCGATTCCACACGGCTCACCAGGTTTCGTTCCACTCGGAACGGTTGGGCCCGGTCACCATTCCTCGGTCCCCTCTTCAGGCCGCGCAGGTGCGGTGCGGCCATTCTGATGAGTCGCTTCCTCGCCAGGCCGTGCAGGCTGGGTTCCGCCTCGTGGGTGTCGGCGCTTGCTTCAGCACGCAGCTCACGAGCGGACGCCATCTCATGAATGCGGGCCGGCACCGCCGGCCCGCGGCCGGCGGCGGCCCTGCGTCGCAAGCGCCGCAATGAGGGCCGTGAGTTCACCGGGGTCCGCCGGCTTCGAGACGTGCATCTGGTAGCCGGCCTCGATCGACCGCGAACGGTCTTGTGCTCGTCCGTAGGCTGTCAGCGCGATAGCCGGTGTGTCGCCGCCAGCGTCTGCCGGTAGAGCGCGCACGTCACGGATGAGCGCGTAGCCATCGTGTTCCGGCATCTCGATGTCGGAGACCATGACGTCGGGCCGCCAGTCTCGAAGCGTTGCTAGAGCGGATGCCGCCGACGAACAGGACGCCACCAGGGCCCCGGCCGCTCGCAGAATGGCCTCGGCCACGGCGGCGCCCTCGCTATCGTCGTCGACGAGCAGGACACGCAGGCCATCAATTCGCGCAATCTCACCACGGCGCTCAGGCAGCGACCCAATTCGCCGTCGCGGCGGCCCACCCCCGACGATACCGGTCAGCGCAATAGGCAACGTCACCGTAAAGGCCGCACCCTGGTTCGGGCCAGCGCTGTCGGCCGCCACGGTGCCGCCGTGCGCCTCGACTAGGTGCTTCACCAGCGTCAGGCCGAGCCCAAGGCCGCCATGTCGTCGTGTGCTCGACGCATCGGCTTGGCGAAATCGCTCGAAGACGTGGGGCAGGACGTCGGGTCCGATGCCCTGCCCAGAGTCGACGACGCGAATCCGCACCTTGGACTCGGCACGCTCCAGGTACAGGTGCACGGTGCCTCCCTTGGGAGTGAACTTCACGGCGTTCGCCAGGAGATTCCAGACCACCTGCTGCAACCGCTCCGAGTCACCGTACACCGTCTCGTCGCTCCGCTCGGTCGTCAGCGTAATTTGGATGCCCTTCGCGTCGGCCGCCGGGCGCACCGCATCCACCGCAGCCTCCAGCACTGGCGTCAGCAACACCAATTTCGTGTCCAGGCGGAGCTGCCCATTCGTGATCCGCGATACATCAAGCAGGTCGTCGATGAGCTGCACCTGGCTGTCGGCATTGCGAACGATGGCGTTGACCGCGCGTTCTGCCATGGCCGAATCGCGCAGCGCCCCTCCGTGCAACATCTTCGCCCAGCCGTAGACCGCATTGAGGGGGGTGCGCAATTCGTGAGATAGCACGGCCAGGAACTCGTCCTTGGTCCGATCGGCGGCTTCGGCGCGCTCCCGTGCGCGCCGTTCGTTCTCGAACAGCCGATTCCGATCGGCCTCACTGGCGTGCAGTTCGGCGGCGGCGGCCGCGAGAGCGGCGCCGACGCCTCGGATCTCGAGAATCGATGTCCGGGGCAGAGGCGGGGCCTCGCGACGGCCGACCACCTCGGCAGCGGCGCTGAGGTCCGCCATCGGTCGCGTGACCGTGCGCGCGAGCCAAGCCGCGCCGAGCCCGCCGAGCACTATCGACAGGAGCACACCTGAGGCGTACGTGGCCAGCGCTCGAAAGGTGGATGCGTCCGCCAGCGCCGTGGGGAATCCGAGCACCGCGGACCAGCCACTGCGCTCCAGCCGGCTGAACGGGGTATAGATGCGCTCGCCCTCGAGCGTATTCGCCACGCCGAAGCCTTCCGAGCCACCGCTGTTGACCACCGCCTGAACGGATTGGGACAGGCGGCCCCCGAGGTTCTCTGCGTGCGCTCGGGAACGGGCGACGCGTAAACCGTTGGCGTCCACGATGGAGATCACCCAGTCCGGCGGCAGGCGCTGGCGCACCAACACGTCGTAAATGGCGTCGGGCGTGATGAGCGCAGTGAGCACGTACTTCACCATCTGCCCGCGAATCATCGGTACGTGCACGGCAAAGAGCCAACTGCGCGTCGCCGTGCCGCCTAAGACTTCCGATGGCCGGCGCACCGGTGGTCACGACACGCTCGATGCCATCGGGATCCTTCGGCTCTTGGAGCGCGGCGCCGAACGGAATTCGCGTGTCGACGATCGGCCTTCCCGCAGCGTCGTGCAAGCGGACCGCCGCCCAGTTCGGCCGGACGTCCACAATCCGGCGGGCTCGCTCGTAGAACCCCGCGAAATCATCGCGGTCGAGGGTGGGGGTCGTGGCCAGTGCATCGAGGGTCGAGAGCGCGCTGCGGTGCTCTGCGTCCACCGCATTGGCCACCGAGCGGGCCAGCTCCAATCCGATCTGCCTGGCTTGTGTCGCCTGCTGCTTCTGGAGTGCGGCCAGTCCCACGGCGGCCAAAATCGCCAAGGGCAAGATCGCCGCAACGATAAGCTGGAGGAGGCGCCGCCGCAGCGGCGTCCCGCCCGCCTGGCCGACCACAGCATCTCGGGGCGCGCTCACGTTGGTCGCATCCTGCCGCATGGTACAACGGCCCGCCCCCAGCCATCCGCAAATGGAACGGCCCTTAGCGGACACCGGCGACGTTCGACCGCCACCGGCCAGGCTGTGATCGCGGGCGGGTTCCTGACGGCATCACGTTTGACGACTACGCCACGAAGGTGATGCTTCGCGCGGCCGCGGAACGCCAACGCGAGATCCTGGACGAGGCGTTGGCGCTGGCCAGGACGGCTGACGCGACTGCCGCGCAGGTCAGGGGATACCGCCGCGTCGGCGCCACACGCAGATGACATTGCCGTGTGGCACCGTGTGGCACTCCTGCCGTCTCGAGCGCTACGACGTGACGCCTCCTGCCTAGCATTCGTTCGAAGAATCACGTCCTGCGGCGACGTGCCGTGGGTCTTCTCACGACTCTTAATCTGTTGGCTGTAGGTTTGATTCCTACCGGGCTCACCATTAGCAGGGTCTAGGGGCTACAGACTCAGCGTCATCCGACCCTGCCCCCCACCCCCAGACGCATTTCGACAATCGCATGCCTTGTGGGCGTGACGGGGAACGGCCCGCCGCTTGACATCAGGCCGCTTCCCCAGCGAGTGCGGAGGACTTGGCCAGGGGAATCCGCTGGCCATACGTCGCCATTCGCCAGAGCCACTCCAGCGGCCCGAAGCGGAAGCGTGCGAGCCACCAGCCGCTGGAAATCACCTGGAACGCATAGACGGAGACGCCGATCAGGAGGTAAATCGTCGGGCCGACCGTTCCACCCAGCCCGAACCCGGTGTTGTAAAAGATCAACGTGCAGATGACGCTCTGGCCAATGTAGTTGGTCAACGCCATGCGGCCAACCGATGCGAAGTGTCGCAGCCGACGCGGTCCCTCGGGGCCGAGCCAGATCAGGCACAGCACCGCGGCATAGCCGGCGCTGAGCGGCAGCACGCTGAAGCCAGTCACCACCACCTCCAACGCAGTGTCTGTTTCGAAGACGGTGGCGTACAAGAAATTGAGCGGCAGACCGACGCCAACACCCCACAGTGCGATGCGCTTGATCAGTGCCCGGTGCTGCGGAAGCTGCTGGTGGAGCCCGAGCCGGCCGAACAGGAAGCCAAGCAGGAAGCAGCCGTAGACCTTGAAGATCATCCCGCTGCTGAGCAGGAAGGCAACATTGCCGACCCAGCTGCTCAGGTTGAGCCGCACGATGTCCGCGACGCTGCCCTGCGTGAAGGTCAGAACCCGCGTGTCGAGCGTGAACCCAAAGCGTTCGAACAGCGCCGCCCGGACATCGAACAGCCTGTCGACGGGAATGCCGCCCAGCGGATACAGGAGAATCGGCGCCAGCAGGCACACGATGGCGACGGCCACGATGGTGCGCGGACGCGCCGTCGTGAACGGCAGCAGCAACATCCCGCACAGCGCGTAGGTTCCGAGGATGTCGACGTGCCACACCAGCACCGCATGCACGGCTCCGATCAGGAACAGGAAGAACGCGCGTCGCAGGAAAAAGCGGTGGAACACCAGCCCCTTTGCCTTCGCACGGGTCAGCAGGATCGAGAAACCGACGCCGAACAGCAGCGAAAAGAGCGTATAGAACTTGCTCTCGACCAGCCACACCTCGAGGAAGTACATGGCGCCGTCAGTGCCGACGTTCGGGAGGGCTGCCTTGGCCGTTTCCGACAGGTAGCCATACAGCGAATACAGATAGGTGTTGGCGGTGACAATCCCGAAAAGGGCGACGCCCCTCAGCACATCAAGGAACTCGTAGCGCTCCGGAACAGAGACCGGGGTCATCGGCTGGACCATTTGCGCTCTCTCACTGTGGAATATCCAGCCCGATGCCTCATAGAACCAGCCAATCGATGCCGGCCCACGCGAGGGCCTGGATACACTTTTATCCACAGCTCAGTGCTTCCATCGCAAAGGTAGCCGAAATCATCACGGGGATGTCAAAGAACACCTGCGCCGGCCTTCGCACACCTCCCGCAGATGCACCGGGCCATCCGGGCCCACAACCGTGACCGGTTCCGTGCGCGTCATTCTCTGCTGCGGCCCGGACCGTCCTCCGTGCTCGGTTCGCTCGTCGCGACTACGGGTTCCATCCGCCGCTGCCATACGGACGCGTGATGATCTCGATCAGGTGGCGGTCCGGGTCCTCGAAGTAGAGGCCGCGGCCGCCGTCGTGACGATTGACCTCGCCCCGCAGCGTCTGACGCGGATCGGCCCAGTACGCGAGATTTCGCTCACGAATCCGGCCGAAGATGTCGTCGAACTCGGATTCGCCCACCAGGAACGCATAGTGCTGCGGTGTGATGTCTCCGTCAGCGTCCAGGTAATCGAGATTGGCGCCGTTCTCGGTCGTCACCATCTGGAACGGTCCCCAACGCCGCGGAGCTGGAAGGCCAAGCATCTCCGCCAGAAAGCGTGCCGACTGCTCGCTGTCGCGGGCGGAAAGAATCGTGTGGTTGAAATCAATCGCCATGTCTCCCTCCTGAGCTGCCCTGTGAGCGTGCTCCCCGGACCTGCTCCTAGCGCCACCCGCCCGGCGGCCCGGCTCACGAGGCGGCGGCTCGAACAGGCGTTCGCACCGTTCCGGCAGCGCTCACGTGACGCGCTCGAGGAAGGCGCGCAGCACTAGACAGGTGGAGGCAACAACCATCATGGACGCTCGAATCGATCTCAGACACGTCGCCCCCGGCGTCATGCAGGCCATGCTCGGCCTCGAACGACAAATTGCCGGTCACGCCTCGATCACAGGCTGCTCGATCTGGTCCGGATGCGTGCGTCGCAGATCAACGGCTGCGCCTATTGCCTGGACATGCACAGCAAAGAGACGCGCGCGAACGGCGAGACCGAACAGCGGCTCTACGGCCTCGACGCCTGGAGGGAGACGCCGTCTACTCGGCGCGCGAGCGCGCGGCGCTGGAGTGGACAGAAGCCCTCACGCTCCTCGCCAGGGGCGGAGTCCCGGACGAGGTGTACGACCGCGTGCGCGAGCAGTTCTCGGAAGACGAGCTGGTGCATCTGACCCTGGCGGTGGTCTCGATCAACGGGTGGAACCGGCTCAACATCGCCGCCCGCACGGTGCCCGGCGGTTATGTGGCCGGGAGCCTCGCCGTGGCGCACGCCACGAGCTGATCGTGGGTCGTGGACGGCCATCGCGAAGTGAGCAAAGCCGTCTCGTCGACCAGGGCGCCGGCGAGCCGCCGCGCTGCTACGCGGCAGCCAGAACGTCGTCGATCTGCGCCATCGCGGCGCGCATCCCTTCGTCCATGCCCATTCCGAGTAGTTGCTCGAGAGCCTCGAGTGAAGGGAACGTCGTGACCGCCACCATTCGTGTGCCGCCGTCGCGCGGCTCGAAGGCGAAGCGCATGCGCATGGTGGGCATCCCCCGGACCGGCGTGCCGTCCGCGGCGAGGAAGCCATCCAGGACCTCGAACGCGTGGGGCTCGTCGATGGCAAGGAACTCGAAGAAGCCCCGTGACCGCTCACCCTTCGGCCCGGTCATGGAGTACTCGGAGCGGCCGCCTACGACGAAGTCGTGACGCACGAAGGTCGCTGGCCACCCCGGCGGGCCCCAGAAGCGTTCGAGCTGACGCGGATCAGCGTACGCGGCCCACACCCGGGCGACTGGTGCGGCGAACTGGGCGACGACGGTCATCGTCAGTGCCTCGGGGTCCTTGCGAAACTCGATTACCGGCATACGGAGCTCCTTGGTGTGAAGTCGTCAACAACTCGTCCAGACGGCCGACCCGCGCCTGCCAGGTCTCCTCGAACGCGCCAGCAGACGGTTGGCACGGCGCACGGCGTCCGGATTGCCGGCGACGCGTTGTGCGCGACCGTCTTTCCGCTTGGTCACGAGCTGCGCGCGTTCCATGCGGACGCGGGGCGCCCGAACCGCGTTCACGTTCCGAATGGCGGCGATGCGGTCCAGCCGCTGACGAACCACGACAAGGCCGGCACGGGCTTCCTGGCTGCCTGGCTCGCGAGGGCCATCCCGCCTCGATCCGCGTCAGCCCTCACCGGGCCACGTCGTCGGAGTGCTGTTCGGCGAGCACGATCCGGTTGCCGTCCGGGTCGTTGAAGCTGGCCGTGCTCACCTGCGGCGACTTCCTCGTGTCCTCAATCGTGATGCCGCGCCCCGACAGGTGCGCGACGTGGTCGTCGATGGCCCGGACGGACAGCGTGACGGACGAGGATCCGGCGCGCGTGGGGTCCTCGAACACCTGCAGGACGCCGCCGCGTGGCAGCGACCACTCGCGGAGGTTGCTCATGGGCTGCTTGCCGGGTTGTCCCATCAGCTGCTCGTACCACGTCGCCGCCTCTTGAATGTCTCTCACGGCCACACCGGCCAGCGCATTGTCGATGGTCATGGCAGGAATCCTCGACGCCGCGCGACCTCGCACGGCCGAGATGGAACGCTTACTTCACCACTGATTCGAGAGCTGGAGGCACGACGGGATCGGTAGCAAGATGCACGCCGCTCTGGCCCGCTTCTTGGATTTGAAACCGGCAGTGTGGTCCGTCGCACCTCACCCTGTCGGCGAGGGAGCTGACGTGCCAGGTCCCGGGGAGTCGAACCATGTCCAAGAAGAGCACGGTGGAGCGAGCGCGCAAGGATCGGCGGCAGGGCAAGTCGGCCAGCACGCAGGCCGGTGAGTTCGTGCACGAGGAGATCCGCCACATCCGTGAAGGGAAACACGGCGCCAGGTCGGCCAGGCAGGCCATCGCGATCGGTCTCTCCAAGGCACGGCGCGCCGGTGTGAAGCTCCCGGCACCCGACAAGGGTGAGACGTCGGAGGAGACGCGCGACCAGGCCAAGCGCGATCTCGCGCGTGGCGCATCCGGGAAGCGCACCAAGCCGTCGGCGGCCCGTTCCCGGGCCATGCTCGCCAAGCTGAAGCGTGAAGGGCGTGAGGCGGCGTCGCCCGCGGCGCTCTCCCGTCACGCTCGCGCCAGTGCCCGGGACCGTACGGCGGCCGAGCGGAAGGCCGCGGCCAAAAAGGCGGCGCGCACGAAGGGGCCGCGCGGGCGGTCGGCGGCGGCGAAGAAGGCAGCGAGCACCCGGAAGAAGTGAGGGCCGCGGACCGCGGGTGGCTGCCGCGAAGGACCCCATGGGTCCTCGGCGACAGCCCAACCCCGCTTGGCGTCTGGCCCTCCTCCGCTATCGGCGGACCGGTCTGGCCTTCGTCGTCTTGGCCGAGACGGGGCCGGTGGCCGCCTCCTCGTCCTCGGCTTCTTCCTCTTCCGGGTGCGCCGCCTCGGCGGCTTCCTGGTTGATTCCGCCCTCGGCAAGCGCCGACAGCTTCTCGTCAGCCGACTTCTCCTCGTCGAGCGTCTGCTGCAGCAGCTCGGCTGCGTCCGTGTGGCCCATCGCTTCCGCCCACGCCACCAGGGTGCCGTAGGCCGCGATCTCGTAGTGCTCTGCCCGCTGACCGGCCGCGATCAGGCAGGCATCCATGGTCGCCTCGTCGAAGTCCTGTTCCATGATCGACTTGCCTTCTTCGATGATGCCAGCGATGCCCTCGCAGTGCTTGCCGCGCACTTTCTCGTCGAGGCTGGCGAAGACCTTCTCCAGGCGCGCGATCTGGTTCTCGGTCTCCTTCAGGTGTGCCTCGAAGGCCTGGCGCAGCTTGGGGTCGGAAGCGGCCTTGGCCATCTTCGGCAGCGCCTTGCTCAGCTGCTTTTCCCCGTCGTAGGAATCGCGCAGCTCGTCGATGAATGCGTCGTGGAGCGTACCTGCTTCAGCCATGGTCGATGTCTCCCTGTAGGTAAGGTGATGGGTGGGAATGTGATTCACACGAGGTGGCGGGTGCGTGGCCGGGATCGAATCGGTACTACACAGAGGAAAAAAGCACATCGCGTGCCACGCTTGCGTGCTGCACGGTCGCGGTCTCGTGACGTGGGCAGGACGAGGGCGCCGTCGTCGTGGATGAACGCGGGAACGCGCTGCACAGATTGAGCGGGTGACACCAGTCCCTCGCCCCGCCGCGCGGGATGTGCCCCGGCGGCCTAGCTGTGCGGTGGCGTGACGTTGACCGGCGCTGGCGGCTGCGACGGTGGCAGTGCCGTGGCTTGCGATGCATCGGGACCCGGCTCCGCGAAGGGGCGCAAGGCCACCTGCTCGCCCCGCCGCGCCGACTCGTAGATCGCGTTGATGATGCGCACGTCCCAGGCGCCTTCCTCGGCCGAAGGCTCGGGCACTTCGTCCGCGAGGACGCAGCGAGAGAAGTAGACGAGCTCGGCGGTGAACTGGTCGTGCTTGCGGCCTCGTTTCTTCGTGACCTTCTCGCCGATGGTCATCGTGTAGGCCAGCGGTTCAGCATATTTGTAGGCCGGATCGACCACGATCTGCCCGTCGGTTCCAACAATGCGGTACGACGACACGTTGGCGGCGGCGAAGCTGCTGGTGAAGGTGGCCAGCCGGTCGCCGTCGAAGTGCAGCACGGCCGCCGTCGTGTCGTCCACCTCGGGCATGGCCGAGCGTCCGCCCTGCACGGCGTGCGCCGACACCATGACGGGCTCGGCACCGAAGAGCATGCGGGCGGCGTTGATGCAGTAGATCCCGAGGTCGGGCACCGTGCCGCCGCCGGTCTCCCGCCGGGTCCGGATCCCGCCCGGGATGACCTGCATCGAGAACGCGGACTCGAAGTAACGCAGCTCGCCCAGCCGGCCGGCGCGGACGTGCTCGAGCACCTCGAGGGTCAGGGGCTCGAAGTGCAGGCGGTAGGCGGTCATCATCCTGACGCCGCCCTTGTCGCGTGCCGCCACCATCCGCTGGCACTCGGCATCGGTCACGGCCAGGGGCTTCTCGCACAGCACGTGCACCCCGGCCAGCGCCGCGCGCTCGGCCTGCCACGCGTGCTCCGAGTTCGGTGTGCACAGGTACACGGCATCGACCTCGGTGAGGCAGGCGTCGAGCGCGTCGTAGGAATAGCGGTGCGCCACTCCGTAGCGGTCGCCCAGGACCTGCAGCTTCTCCGGGTCGCCGCTGACCAGCGCGGTCAGCTCGCTGTTCCTGGCATGGGCAAAGGCCGGCAGCACCGCCTTCTGGGCAATGTGGCCGAGCCCGACGACGGCGTATCGCACGCGGCGCGAGCCGCGCTTGCTGGATGTGGAACGCGTAGTCACGGTTGTACCTCGACGCAATCAGGTTCCAGGCGATTCTGGCGCTGCCGGCTCGAGAACGATCAGCGCGACGTGGTAGGCGCCAGCGCCGATACCCGCCACACGGTGTTGCCCACGTCGTCGGCCACCAGCAGGCCGCCGCTGGCGTCCACGGCCACACCGACCGGCCGGCCCATCGCCTCGCCGTTGTCGCGCACGAATCCGGTGAGGACATCGAGTGGCAGGCCCGACGGACGGCCGTCCGCGAACGGCACGAACAGCACGCGGTAGCCACTGCGCGGCGTGCGGTTCCACGACCCATGCTGCCCCACGAACATCCCGCGTGTGAAACGTCCGCCGAGCGCGTTGTCGGTGCCGCTGGCCAGCCCGAGCGAGGCCGTGTGGGCGCCGAGGGCGTAGTCGGGGACGATCGCGGTGGCGACCAGATCGGGACGCGGTGGCTCCACGCGCGGGTCCACATGGTTTCCGAAATAGCTGAACGGCCAGCCGTAGAAGCCGCCATCCTTCAGCGACGTCATGTAGTCGGGCACCAGGTCGGCCCCGAGCTCATCGCGCTCGTTGACGGCCACCCACAGCCGCCCGGTCTCCGGCTCCCAGGCCATGCCCACGGGATTGCGCAGTCCGCTGGCAAAGGTCCGCGAGGCACCGGAACGGAGATCGAGCTCCCATACCTCGGCGCGCCCGCGCTCGGCTTCGAGTCCATGCTCCGCCGCGTTGCTGTTGGAACCGATGGCGATGTAGAGCCGATGCCCGTCCGGACTGGCCACCACGTTCTTGGTCCAGTGGTGGTTGCGCGGACCGGCCGGCAGGGCCAGCACCGTGGTGGGTGTCGCCGCCACCCGCGTCGTGCCCGCTTCATACGGCACCTTCACGATGGCGTCGGTGTTGGCCACATAGAGCGTGTCGCCGACGAGCGCCATGCCGAACGGCGAGTGCAGCCCCGACAGGAACACTGTTTTCGTCTCGGCCACGCCGTCCTGATCCGCGTCGCGCAGCAGCGTGATGCGATCGGCGCTCGGCGTCGCGCCGCCGGCCTTCTTCTGAAAGTACGAAAACAGCCAGCCGCGGACGCCCGTGTTGTCCTCAGGGCGCGGCGGCGCGTTGGTCTCGGCCACCAGCACGTCGCCGTTGGGCAGCACGTGCAGCCAGCGCGGGTGATCGAGCCCGCGGGCGAACGCCGTCACCCGCAGGCCGTCGCCTGGGATGGGCGTGTCCTCGGCCGGCCAGCCCACGGCCTCGACCACGTTGATGTCCGGGACAAGGGCGGTCCGGGGCGCGACGAGGGTCGGGGTCGGGCCCAGTGTGGCGGATGCCGGGAGCTGGGCGTTGCCGGCACAGCCGGCTCCCGCAAGCGCCAGCACGGCCAGCGTCCATGGCGACAGCAAGGTTCTGGGCATGCTCAGGACAGAGCAAGACCCGCACCCGGTGGAGCCGCGGCCAAAGAGTCTTTGGCCGCGTCTTTCTGAGTCACGGTGATGCCCAAGGTGGGCAGGCTCTGACACACGGCGCCGCTGCAATGCCCTCCGCCGCTGGCAGTGATCTTGATGACTGGTCGGCGTGCGCTTCGCTCCTCCCCTGCTCGCCCATGCCGCGATGCCCGGCGGTCTGCCATGACTGTGCCGTCATCGCACGCCGCCAGCCAGACCCGGGCTCTCTGGATCATCGCCGTGCTGGTGTCCGCGGCCGGGCTGCAACTGGCGGCCTCGCTGCTCATCCCGATCGTGCTGGCGGTGCTGACCAGCCTGGCCCTGGCGCCGCTCGTCGAGTGGCTGGTCAAGTGGGGCGTGCCCCGACTGGCGGCCGCGGCCCTGGTCCTGCTCGCGCTCTTCGGCGGACTCGGCGCCGGCGTCTACGCCATGAAGGACCGGATCGTCACCGGCGTGCAGGCGCTGCCCGACGCGTTCCGCCGCGCCGAGACAATGGTCGAAGAGCAGCTGGACGCGGTCGGCGTGGGCAACGGCACCACGCCCCCTGAAGGTGGTCCGGCCAGGGAGGGGTCCCAGGCTCCGCCGTCGTCGTCGACAGGCGAGCAGGCGCCGGACAGCGCCGGGGAGACGCTGGCCGGCGCGATGGGCGGCGCCGCGGCCGCGGCACAGCGCGTGGCCCAGACGGTGATGGCGCTTTCCGGACACCTCATGGTGGTCGTGTTCCTGATGTTCTTCCTGCTCCAGGCCGGACCGGAGACACGGGAGCGGATCGTGGCCATGGCCGGCACCGAGGAGCGGCGGCGAACCGTCTCCGTCATCCTGACCGAGGTCTACACGCAGATTCAGCGGTTTCTCGTCGTGCAGCTCCTCACCGGGGTGCTCGTGGCGGTGGCGACGTGGGCGGCGCTGGCGTGGATGGAAACCGACAATGCCTTCGTCTGGGCGCTGCTGGCCGGCGCCTTCAATTCGATTCCCTACTTCGGACCGGTGATCGTGTCGGGTGGGCTGTTCATCGTCGGGATGGTCCAGGGCGGAGCCAGCGAGGGCGTGCGCCTGGCGCTGACCGCGCTCGCCATCACGTCGCTCGAGGGCTGGCTGATCCGGCCGCCGCTGATGGGCCGGGCCGAACGGATGAACGCGCTGAGCGTGTTCCTCGGCCTGCTCGTCTGGACGTGGCTGTGGGGAGCGTGGGGCACCCTGCTGGCGGTGCCGATGCTGGCGGTGATGAAGTCCGTCTCGGACCGGGTGGAGGGGTTGAAACCGGTCGGCCGGCTGATGGCGGAGTGAGCGGCACGCCAACGCCGCAGGCCCGGCCGCACGGACATACGCCGCACGGCCGGGCCAAGCGGTTCCGGTACGTCAGGCCGAAAGGCCGGACGAGCCGGAGGTGCTCGAACTGGACCGCCCCGCCTTGCCCTGGGTACCGTCCTGTCCCTTGCCGTCTGTCGACTTGCCGGCGCCCGCCACCTGGCTCACCGGCTTGTTCTCGTCTTCGCGACTCGGCTGGCCCCCCAGGCCGAGCAGGCTCGACGAGACATCGCCAGCCGACGCCGTCTCGCCACGCCCGTCGGACCGGGCCAGGCGCAGGTTGTTGATCACCTCGCGGACACCGCTCACCGACTCGGCGCAGTCCTCGGCACGGCGCTTCTGATCGCGGCTGGTGACCGTACCGGTGAAGGTCACCTCGCCGTTCTGCACCTGCACCGTGACGTCGCTGGCGTCGACGCCGTGGTCCTGCTCCAGGCGATCCGAGACATCCTCACGGATGCGCTCGTCGGAGCGGCGGTAGTCCTTCGGGCCTCGACCCCAGAAGCTCTGGCGCGTGCCGGACCCGGTGCCCGTGCCCCAGTTGCCGCGCGGCCCGAAGCTCGTCTCACCGCCGGAGTCGCCTCCGGTGCTCCATGCCGCGCCGGTGTCGCCGCCATAGCCTTCCCGGCCGCCGCGGTAATCCTCACGGCCGCCACGGTAGTCCTCACGACCGCCGCCGAAGCTGCCGGCGCCCTGACTTCGGCCGTAGCTGCCCGAACTGCCGAACGACGGCTCGCCGTCGGCGCGCCCGCTGTAGCCGTAGCGCTCGCCCTCGCGGAAGGCCGAGCTTCGGTGCGGCATGTAGCGGCCGTCGGAGTAGCCGCGATCGCCGCCGGAGTAGCCCCGATTGTCATCGTAGCCGTTTCCGTACTGGCCCTCCGACTCTGCCGCTGGCCGTCGTGGCGGCCCGAGCGGAACTCGTTCTGGCCCTGCTGCCAGGACTGGCTTCCCCGCGAGTACTGATCGCCCTGCGAGAACTGGCCGTGATCGGCGCCGCGGTTGCGATCGAAGCTGCCATCGCCCTGGTTCCGCCACGACCGTTCACGGTCGTAGCCGTAGTGTTGGCGTTCATCCCGCTGGCGGCGCATGCGCGCGTCATCATCGCCGAACCAGCTGCGCATCTCGTCGCCGGCGCGGTCGGTCCAGTCACGACCATCCTGCTGGCGGTAGTCGTCCTCGTAGCCTCGTCGATACTGATCAGCCATTGATGCTCTCCCATTCGCGACGCGACCGTGGGCCGCGCCCGTGTTCACTGCGCGTAACAGTGCAAGTGATTTGCCAGAGGGATCGCGCGAGGACTCGCGCGCGGCCGACGACTGGTCCGTGATGAGGCATCAATGTGGCGCGGGTGTTACCCACGGCCGTACGTGTGTCGCGCATCAGAATGGGCAGCAGGAATACTGAGGGCATGAACTGGCTGGTCAAGGACGAGCCGTCGAACTGCCGCGCCGTATCCCGATCCGCAGGATGCCGCGGGCAATCGCTACGCCGTCGAGCTGGCGTGCGAGGCGGCAGAGGCTGAGATCCGACCGACGTGCTGTATCCTGCGCTCGAATCCACGGTCGGAGCCGCTCGCGAACGCCGAGGGCGGCCGCCGGAATAGCCAGCAGGATTTGACGCGCTGGTCCGTAACATACGGAGGCAGTGATATGGCAGTGGAGCGGTCGGGCGGGGCGTCGAGCGATCCACCGAGCGCCACGGCTCGGGTGATAGGTGCCGCGGAGGGCGACATCCTGGGCGCCGTGACGGCCGTGCGCGATCGCTTCCTGATCGAGGGCCTGCATTCGGGCGGCGGGTTCGCGTTGGTCGAGCACCTGATGCCGCCACGAACGCTAGCCGCACCCCTGCATCGTCATAGCCGGGAGGACGAGTACAGCTTCGTGCTCGAGGGACGTGTCGGCGCGCACTTCGAGGGCGAGGAAGTGTTCGCCACGGCGGGCGACCTCATCTGCAAGCCGCGAGGCGAGTGGCACACGTTCTGGA
Source organism: uncultured Acidobacteriota bacterium (assembly GCA_963807405.1). Classification (GTDB taxonomy): domain Bacteria; phylum Acidobacteriota; class Vicinamibacteria; order Vicinamibacterales; family UBA2999; genus CADEFD01. Next base: position 1,857,644 of record CAWEBU010000006.1, read on the forward strand.
ATGCCGGGGACACGCCGGCCCGGATCCTCGAGATCATCTCGCCGGGCGGTTTCGAGCAGGCCTTCCGCGAGATGCACGCCCTGGGCGAGGCGCTGGACCCGTCCGCGATGGAAGCGATCGCGTCGACTTATGGCGTGGACGTGGACTTCGAGCGGACCGGGCCGATCATCGAGCGTCATGGCCTGAGCTTCTAGCCCTCTACCGCCCGGACATGTGAGCCGCGATGCCAGCACCCCGACGAATCATCGCCCACATCGCCACGAGCGCCGACGGCTACATCGCCCGGCCCGACGGTGACGTCGAGTGGCTCAATCGCCGGCCCGATACCGTCGACTACGGCACCAGGAAGTTCTATCAGTCGATCGACACGATTATATGGGGCCGGAAGACCTACGACTGGGTCCTGAACTACCACAAGAAGCGGGGCAAGACGGACGGCCTGTTCGATACGACGCTGGACAACTACGTGTTCTCGCGAACGCCGCCCAGGCACCCGGCGCCTGGCGTGCAGTTCGTGCGGCAGTCCGTGAAGGCGTTTGCGAAACGGTTGCGCGCCACGCCCGGGAAACAGATCTGGATGATGGGCGGCGGTGGGCTGATCGCCTCGTTCCTCGACGCCGGGGAGATCGACGAGTTCGACATCCACGTGATTCCGGTGTTCATCGGGAAAGGCATTCCGCTGGTCGCCCCGCGCCACCGTGACATTCCCCTCACCCTGCGGTCGGCGAGGAGATTCCCGGACGGGGTCGTTCGGCTCCGCTACGAGGTGCCCCGTTGACGTGCGAATCTTCCTCGACCTCGACGGGACGCTGACCGACTCCGCCCTCGGTGGCGATCTATCGAACTGCGGCTCCATCACGCGCTCGACGCCGGCGCAGGCAGGCGCGCGAACGTGCAGTGGCGGGTATCCCGAGAACACGTGAGAACAATTGAGTGTCCACCCAAGGACTTCGGTCGGATGCCGCGGCGAATATACGCCCGCTGGCGATGATGCCGGCCGCGAGGGAGGCACACGATGGTCTACATGGCCGAACGGGATCCGGGAATCACACCGCGCGCGCGAGTGATCGCAACGGCCATGACCATTCTGCTCGGTGCGGGCCTGGGAACGGCCGCCTGGGCGTCGCCCCCGCCCTCCGGGCCGGCCCAGGCGGCGGCGTTCGATGCGGCCACGGCCGCGCGCCTGCTGCAGCTGGCCGATGATCTGCGCGTGGTGATCGACAGCGTCGACGGGTCGAAGAGCGTCGAGAAGAAGCTGTTGAAGGGCGTGGACAAGTTCCTGCGCAAGATCGACAAGCCGCGTTCGAGGGGCGCATGCGATGCGCTGGACGCCATCACCAGGTTCGTGCAGGGCAAGCGCGGACTCCGTCACCTCACCGCGGCCGAGGCCGCCAGCGTGCTGGCCAAGGTCGCCGAACTGCGGCAGGTGGCGTGCTCCTCTCCCAATCTGCCGGTCGTGGACGAGGCGGCCGCGACATCGGCGGTCGTGGGTCCGGACGGCGGCACGCTGGTCACTCAGCGTGGCGCGGTGCACTACACGTTCTCCATCCCGCCAGGCGCCGTGGCCACGCCGGTGGCGATCACGGTCACGCCCGTCGTCGTCCCTGCCAAACCTGCCCTTCTCCGGCGGCGTCGAGGCGGCGGTGCGGTTCGAGCCCGACGGTCTGCAGCTGCTGCTGCCGGCGACGCTGACGATCGACGTGGGACGCGCGCTCGATCCGCAGGGGCTGGTCGGGTTCCTGCTCGAGGGCGACGGAACGAACCTCGAGGTCCGTCCCATCACGGTCACCGGCACGTCGATCGCCCTGCCGGTGCGGCATTTCAGCTTCGGTGGGGCCGCGACGTGGACGCTGGCCGACTTCGTGGCGCAGATCACGCCGCTGCTCGATGCCCTGCCTCCGGTGGCGCCTGTTCAGCAGGCCGAATGGCTCGTGAGCCTGATGATCTCCTGGGTCGAGCCGACGCGCGGGTTCGGATTCGACGTGTGCATGCAGACCAATCTCTGCCAGCGGGTGCTCGACGTCGCGGAGCGGTCGCTCCAGGCCCACGTGCCGCTGGTGGCTGCGCAAGCGGCGGCATTCGTTGCGCAGGGCGAAGCGCATTTCGCTCACCACAGCCTTTCAAGCATCGTGGCAATACAGGGAAGCCTGTTGGAATTGAGGACTCACGCCGAGTCTGTGGGCGTACCGGGGTTCGAGGTCACGTTCGTGGATCTGAGTGCCCTCTCCGCCGGCTATCCGGCGATCATCGAGCTGACGAAGCAGCAGGCCCTCGCCAACATCCGACCGGGCCTGCTGCACCTGCTGATCGATATCGCCGCCGCAATGGTCCCGCTGGACCTCACCGACATCCGGGCGCAGGCCATCGCGGCGCTGACCGACGTGGTGGAGGGGGTACTGGATCAGGCACGGCAGCACTGTGCTCAGAACGATCCGGACGTCGGCGAGTTCGTGATCGACCAGATACTGCGGGAGTTGACGAGAAGTTTCCTCAACGCCCTGGAGCCCACGCTGGCCGACCGTCTGCAAGCGGCCCGCACCAGTTGCCGCGTGCACATCCTGCCGTCCTCGCTGACCCTCGAGATGGGCGAACAGGCACCGCTGACAGGCACCACGATTGGGCTGGTGCCAGCAGGTGTCACCTGGTCCCTCGTGGGGCCGGCGCTCGGCAGCACGATCGACCCGCAGAGCGGCGTCTTCACGGCGGGTCAGACGACCGGCACGGTCACCGTGCAGGCCACGAGCGTCGCCGATCCCACCCTGTTCGCGCGGATGGTTGTCACCATCATCTTCAGGAGCGTGAGCGTCTCGCCGGCGACCCCGACCGTCGCCGCTGGCAATGCGGTGACGTTCTCGGTGGCGACGACGGGACTCGCCAACCCGGCGGTGACCTGGTCGGTCACCGGCGGCGGCACCATCGATCAGACCGGGCTGTTCACGGCGGGCACGATCGCCGGTCCGTTCACGGTGCGGGCCACGAGCGTCTCGCATCCCGGCACGTTCGGCGAGGCGACGGTCACCGTGACGGCGCCGCCACCTCTCGTGATGAGCGGTCTCTTCGGGTCGACGCTCGCGTTCACCAACCCGAACGGGTACGTCCATGAGGTGGCGATCATCGTGGATGCCGAGTTCGGCCCGGGCGGCGTCCCCGTCGTGTCCACCTTCGTCGGCCAGTGCACGACCACCTACAACAGCAATGGAGCCGTGGTCACGGAAGACGTCGCCACGGCCATATTCGAAGGGACGCCGGCCGATCCGACGATGAACCAGGAGCTTTACCTGACGACGTCGTGTGGAGGGTCCATGATCGGACGCATCGTGCGGAGCGGCGGTCGCATAGTGGAGATCGACTTCACCTTCCGCGAGGTCTACGACTTCGGGAGCTACAGTCAGTTCGGCGCCCTGCGCTGAAGGCGGGGACGCCCACTCGACGACCGCCCCGGCGCGTCAGCCGGCATCGGAGTCCAGCCCAGGCAGGGCTGGAACGATAATCTTAGTGTGTGATGCTAAAGGGTCTTGACAAGCGTGGTGGCATATTTGTAGAAAATCGTCAGGAGGCTTTTCTACAGGAGGTTCGCCATGTTCTCGAAGTCCCGATGGAATTCATTCGACGATGTGTTCACGTTTCAGCGTGAGGTCGATCGCGTCTTCAACCAGTTCTGGAACGATCTGCCGGCCCGCTCGGCAGGGTCGGCCTCGGCCTCGTTCAACGTCACGGCCATCGAGGATGGCTGGCGGGTGGACGTGCCGATGCCGGGCATCGACCCGAAGGGCGTGACGCTCGAGGTCACCGGCAGCAATCTGACCATCCGCGCTGAAGCGCCGGCCGAGGGCAGCGCCTCGGGCGCCGGGCGCTTCGAGCAGACGCTGGTCATCCCGCAGTTCCTCGATCTCGACAAGCTCACCGCGTCGCACAAGCACGGCATGTTGCGCCTGACGCTCCCGCTCAAGGAAAGCGTCAAGCCGCGTCGTGTGCAGATCGCGACCGAAGCCGAGGACCACAAGCAACTGGCAGAGGCAAGGTAACCGCCAGCCTCGGCCCACCGCAACATCCCTCGCTGGCGTCGCGGAGGCAGGGGGGCGCCAGACCCCTGCTGCCGCGGCGCCGGCGGGCGGCGCCGTCGTCCGCCCGTCTCCTCCTGCCTTTCCCGGCCGCAGCCGGGCCCCCTCCTGCCGTCCCGTCCCGGGTTCGCGGGCGTGAGCCGTTTCGACACAGGCGTGTCCTTCCTGGTCCTCTAATGGCACACGCCGCGTTCGCCCAAGCCCCGGCCGCACCGGCACTTCTGCACACCGTGTCCGCAGGGTGCCTGCCCCTGCGGCGGTGCCCGGGGCCGGTCCCTCCCTTGCCATGGTGAAGGACGTCAGGTCTCTGTCGGGTGCCCTCGTCGTTACCGGGACCCGCGCCATGAGGTGCTTCATGAAGCTCGGTCGTTCTGTCGCGTCCGTCGCCGTCGTGCTCGCGCTGTTCGTCGCCGTGGCCGTCTCGCCATTCGAGCCGGAGACGCCGCCGCTCCCGGTGCCGACTCCGGTTCGTGCCACGGCAGGGGTGGCCTTGCCGGCGCTACCGGGGCATGGCGCTGCGGCGACTCTCCCTGCGCCCGGCCGCGTTGAGCCCGCTAGCCCGCCGTTGGCCACGGTATCGAGCGCCGACGCCGGAGCTGACGCCCGGCCGCAGCCGGCACCCGAGTCCACGGCCTCGGCTCCGACAACGTCGGCGGCCGCACCGTTGCTGGCAACGCTGGCGGCGCCCGCGAGCCCGGCGACAGAGGCCGCGACGGCGCGCGCCCTGGCCAAGATGGACCTCGGTTTGCGCCGGGTCGTGGCACAGGGATCGACCGAGCCCGTGCGGGTCATCCTGCAACCGGCGGTTCCCCAGGCGATCGGGGCCGCGGCCCTCCAGAATCTGCAGGCCGCCGGCGTCCAGGTGCTCGGCGTCGGCACTCGCGACGGCGCGGTCGTGGCGAGGGTCGCGCCTTCCCAGTTGCTGTGGCTGGCCTCGGATGCCGCCACCGCGCACCTCTCGACCGATGCCGAGGTGGCCCCGCAGCAGGCCGCTCCGCCGCCGGCCTCCACCTACACCGACGGCGTCGTGCTACGTAGCTCGCTCGGGCTCAAGAAGGGTGGCGGCCTGCTGAGCGGCGGCAAGTCTTACAACGGCGCCCGGGTGGTGATAGCGGTCATCGACTCGGGCATCGAGCCCTCCAAGGACCTGACGGCCAGGCGCATCGTGGCCTTCTACGACGTCACGCGCACTGGCGCTCCCGAGGCGGTTCAACCCTACGACGACCACGGCCACGGCACCCACGTCGCCGGCCTCATCGGTGGCAGCGGCAGCCGGTCGCACGACCGCTTCCAGGGCGCGGCCTCGAAGGCCAGATTCGTCGGCTACAAGGTGCTCGACAGGGATGGCGCCGGCTACACCAGCCACGTCATTGCCGCCCTCGACCACGCAACGGAGAACCGGGCGGCGCTGGGCATCAACCTGATCAACCTGTCGCTCGGTCACCCGATCATGGAATCGGCCGCGACCGACCCGCTGGTGCGGGCGGTGGAGCGCGCGGTGGCGTCGGGCATCATCGTGGTGGTGTCGGCCGGCAACCGCGGCGTCAACCCGGCCACCGGGCTGCCCGGCTACGGCGGCATCACCTCGCCCGGCAACGCGCGCTCGGCCATCACCGTGGGGGCCATCGACATCGAGAACACCGTCGGCCGCGCAGACGACTTCATCCAGGCCTACAGCTCACGCGGGCCGACGTGGTTCGACGCTTTCGCCAAGCCGGACATCGCCGCGCCCGGGCATCGCCTGGTGGCCGCCGCCGCCAAGCGGAGCACGCTGTTCGCGAACCGCGCCTTGCGCGTCTTCGCGCAGGGCGACGACGACGACGACGACGACGGTGGTACTTACCTGCGCCTGAGCGGCACCAGCATGTCGGCCGCGGTGACGACCGGGGTGCTGGCCGCGGCCATCGACGCCTATTGGGACAAGGACAACACGCGCCGGTTGTCGCCGGTGGCGGCCAAGGCCGTGCTGCAGTTCACCGCCGTCAACATGCCGGGCGAGAACGCGTTGACGCAGGGCGCCGGCGCCCTGAACCCGTCGGGCGTCATCCGCTTCCTGGCCAGCGTGCCGAAGCAGCAGGACAACCCGACCTGGAGCGCGCAGGGCCTGGTGCCCTACGACACCATCGGCGGCCAGCAGGTGCTGTGGAACCAGCAGGTTCTCTGGGGCGAGCAGATCCTGTGGGGCGATCAGATTCTGTGGGGCGACCAGATCCTGTGGGGTGATCAGATCCTGTGGGGCGACCAGATCCTGTGGGGTGATCAGATCCTGTGGGGCGACAACGTCGTCTGGCAGAACCAGATTCTGTGGGGCGATCAGATCCTGTGGGGCAACGCGCTGACCCACGTCGGCCCGGACGGCACGACGTCGGGCAACCAGATTCTGTGGGGCAACGTGGCGCCCGAAGACCTCGTGTGGTCGCTGCCACCGGCGCGCGCTATGCGCGGCCTGTCGGTCGTGGACCTGAGCGTCCGGGAGCAGTGATGGCGCTCCCCCTCACTGTTGCCTTCAACGAACCGTCGGGCCAGGTGCCGCCGCCGCGGCCGGGGCCGGGGGCGCGGACCACCCTGCGCCAGCTGGACGCGTCCGACGCGCCGGCCCTCGGCTGGCTGCTGGACCCCGATGTCCGGCGCTACATGCCGGACTCACCCAAGAGCGCCGAGCGGATCGCGCAGTTCACGGCGTGGGTGGATCGGCAGACCGGGGTCACCCGGCACCTGAGCATGGTCATCACCATCGGCCCTGATGTCATCGGCCTCGTTCAAGGCTCCGCCGTGGAGCCCTCGGGCAAGACCATCGAGTGGGGATTCGCGCTGACGCGCGGGCGGTGGGGCGAAGGGTTGATGCAGGAGGCCGGGCGGACATTCCTCCGCTACGCCGTGGAACAGTTCGGCGTGGAACGAATCGAGGCCCGGACGGCGCTGGACAACCAGCGGGCGATCGCCACGCTGCGGCGCCTGGGCGCGCGCTGCGAACGGATGATCCCCGCGGGTCTGGCCGACAAGGCGACCGACTGCTACCTGTGGTCCATCCTCGCGGCCGACGTCCGCCGGACCGCGCCCACGGACGGGCGGGGGCTCCGGTATCGCCTCGCCCCGCACCGGTCACAGCCGCGTGGTGTCGTCCTTCCCTGGCCGGCGCACCGCTGCCCGGAGCGCGCGCCTCGCTGGCCCGAGTAGCGCCAACCGCCGTTTCGCGCAGCGATCACAGCCACGACGATCGCTGGTTTGCCGTCGGCGGTGACGCCGGGACAGCGGCCGTTGGACCGAGACCAACAACGGCGACTGTTGCTCACCTCGCGGCAGGACGGCATGATCCGAATGCTCGTGCCCGACACGGATGCCGCGCCGGTGGCGCCGCCGCGGCCGTGTTCCGTTCCACACGAGCGGACCGGATGAGAACCGGAGCGCCGTCGCGTCCCGTTACAGCGCCACGGTCACGCGCAGGAACGTGGCCGGAATCGACGTGGCGTCCGGGCTCGTGTTCTGGCGGCTGAACAGCGCCTCGAGCTCCTGCTGCAGCTCCGACGCCCGCTGGTTCTTCTCCGCGGCGTCGAAGGCATTCATCGTCGGCCCGTAGAAGTTCCTGAACTCGTCGACGAACCCCGCCGGTGGGCCGTCGAAGGTGAAGTTGAAGGTGTCGCGCTCGAACGAGATGCGCTCCGCTGGCACGCTCGCGCCACCAAAGCGCTCGATCACGTGGCTTTCAACCCCCCAGGTCATCGGGCTGACGAATCCTTCGGGTGGTGGCGGCGTGAAGCTCGCGCTGATCTTCAGGATCTGGGCAACCAGCGTCGGGTCGTTGGGAATCCAGTTCCCCATCACGATCCGCCCTCCCGGCCGCGCCACTCGCACCATCTCCTTGGCCACCTCGAACGGCCTGGGAGCGAACATCGCGCCAAACACGCTGAGCACCAGGTCGAACGATCGGTCCGGAAGCACCTGCAGATTGGAGGCGTCGCCCTCCTGGAACCGGCAGTTTCCGAGGCTCAGCGCGGCCGCGCGCCTGTTTCCAGCCTCGACCAGGTTGCGTGCGATATCCACGCCGAGCACGTCGGCGCCCAGGATCGCCGCCGGCACCGCCGTGGTGCCGTCGCCGCAGCCGAGATCCAGCACGCTGAGTCCTTGGGTAATGCCGATCCGCTCGACGAGGGCCGCGCCGCTGTCGCGCATGGTGGCGGCAATGCGCGTGAAATCGCCCTTCTCCCAGAGTGCCCGGTTCGGATTCAGAGGTTCGTTAGCCATGTGGGTTTCCCTGCGTGCGTGTGGTGCCGCAGTATAGGCGAATGCCGGTCCGGCATCCGCCTCAGGGCGGAAGCCTCCCGAAGCGGGCGCTGGCTGAAGGCAGGACGGCGACGATGTGGTGAAGACCGTCTCCGATCTGCACGCGCGGTCGGGCGGCTACATCTACGTGTACGGCAGCGCTCTGATGGTCCGGTCACTTCGCGCAGCAGACCTTGTGGATGAGATGGTGCTCACCATGAAGCCGACCACCCTGGTCAGGCGCTTCTCGATTGTCCGGCTGCCGCCGCGAACGGCGGGGGGCCGAGGGCCACCATGCCACGGGTCTTTTCGCCCGCCGCAATCACGCGAGGAATGTCCAGTGGTGGCGGATCCGCGTCCGCGGATGTTGCCGGGTCACCCCCTTCGCGCAGAAACGCTTCGGCCACGTCTCCGGGCGTGAAGACCGTCAGGAAAGAGGCGGTGTCCGAGGTGACGAGGAAGGCGTGCGCCGCACCTCGCGGGACCACCACCGCGGAGCCGGCGCCGCAGCTCGCCTCCTTGCCGTCGAGGTGGAACAGCATCTCGCCGTGCAGGACGTAGAACGTTTCTTCGAACTCCGGATGCGCGTGCAGCGGCGTCGTCTTCCCGCGGGGCACCGAGTCCTCGATCATCGCGAACGCACCGCCCGTTTCCTTGCTGCGGACCTTGAACCGCACGGTACCCCCGCCAAACCAGAGCAGTTCGCCCTCTCCGCCCGTCGAGATCACGGCTGTGGTCATGGCCCGGTCCTCCATTCGTGGGACTGATGTCCCATGAACAGTAGAGTACCATAATGAGCATGTCAATCCCATATGAGGAAACTGGCCGGACCGCGCAGAAATCGCGGACCCGTGGCGTCCTGCTCGAGGCGGCCCGCGCACTGATCGAGCGTGGTCTGACGCCGACGGTCGAGGATGCGGCTGCCGAAGCGGCCGTCGCGAGGACGACGGCCTACCGCTACTTTCCAAACCAGCATGCGCTCATGGCGGCGTCGTATCCGGATCTGCAGGCGGACTCGTTACTGGCGGACGACGCGCCCGCAGACCCCGGCGCGCGTCTCGCGATCGTTCTCGATCGGTATCTGGAGATGACGGTGCGCGAGGAGGCAGCTCTGCGTACCGCATTGCTTCTCTCGCTCAAGTCGGGTGGGAACGAACTCGTGCTCCGCCGCGGGCGTGCCATCGGCTGGGTCGAGGACGCGCTCGCGCCGCTGCGGAAGCTGATGTCCGCACGGGAGATCGGTCGTCTCGCCCGGGCGATACGAGCGGCCGCCGGAATCGAAGCGCTGATCTGGCTGTGCGACGTGGGCGGCTTGTCGCGCCGGGAGGCCGTGAAGTTGATGAAATGGTCCGCGCACGCGCTCTTGGGGGCGGCCGTCGAAGACAAACGGCAGTCGGCAGTCGGTCGCTGAGGGAGCTTGATGTCCGCTTGCAGCCGACGGAAGCTGGTGATTATCCTGAGCCACTGAATTAGAGGACATCGGTGCCTGGAGTCTCGGGTGGAACATGTTCGGACCGATCTGCGGCTTGGACGCGGCTGACTATCATCGGCGCAGTCGTCGCCGCGAGCGCCGGAGCTGTTCGCGGTCATGGTCAGGATCCCAGTGCTGCCTTCGTTCGGCTGGCGCCAGACCGGTTCCGCGAACTCTCGCCAGAGGTTCGGCAGTACCTCGACCAGCTCAACTGTAAGATTCCGCAATCCTGGTTCAACAAGCGTCCTCACAACGTGGTGCGTGGGCGGTTCACCAATGCGGCCGACACCGACGTCGCGATCTTGTGCTCCACCGGACAGGCGTCGAGGATATTGGTCTTCCGCTCGGGAGACGTCAGCCAGGTTGCAGAACTGGCACACCAACCGGACGACGGCTATCATCAGCGCGTTGACGGCCGGTCGGTCGGGTTCTCGCGCGCTCTGGGCGTTGCGACGCCAAGGTACATTCAAGAGCACTACGAGGCGTATGGCGGCACCAAGCCCCCGCCGCTCGACCACGACGGGATCAACGACATGTTCGTGGAGAAGGCCTCCATCGTCTGGTACTGGCACGAGGGCCGCTGGCTCCAGCTGCAAGGGGCGGATTGACAAGGTGACCTCGTGGGGACGGCGCAGCCGGGCTGGCGTTGCTGCTCCGCTCGCACACACGATGACACCATCGTGTTTGGGATGGGTGGCGTTTGATTCCCGTGAGGCGCGTGATGGCCCACAAGAAGGTGGCGGTGGATCCACGAATGGCGGGTGTGCTCGCTTCGTCGAGGTCGGGTCTTGATGCCACGCGGATGGCGTACGGGGGGTTCCGAGCACTCGTTCGAGGTCTAACGCGACAACCGGAGAGCACAACACCATGAAGATTCATCCCTACCTCAACTTCGAGAACAAGGCCGAGGAAGCGTTCCGCTTCTACGAGAAGGCCCTCGGCGGCAAGCTGAGCGAGATCCACCGGTTCGGCTCGATGCCCCAGCAAGGTGGCACCGAGCTCACGGCCGAGCAGAAGAACCTGGTCCTGCACGTGGGCCTCGAGCTGCCAGACGGCCAGATGATCATGGCGAGCGACATGATTGCGGGCATGGGGCCCAAGCGTGTCGAGGGCAACAACATCTCCATCTCCGTCCACCCGGGCAGCCAGCAGGAAGCGGACCGCATCTTCGCTGCGCTGTCGGAAGGCGGCACGGTCACCATGCCGATCGCGAACCAGTTCTGGGGCGACTATTTTGGCAGCCTCGTCGACCGCTTCGGGATCAACTGGATGGTGAACTACTCGGACCCGGCGACGGGGCAACCGTGATCGAGCGGCCCACAAGGTAGCGGACCCCGATCGGACACCGTGCGCGTCGCCATCCTCGGCAACTCCGGCTCCGGGAAGTCCACGCTGGCGCGGTGGCTGACGAACGCCAGTACCAGCCGGCATCTCGACCTCGACGCCGTGGCCTGGGAGCCGGACCAGCCGGCGGTGGCACGGCCGGAGCAGGTGGCGCTGGCCGAGGTGCGGGCGTTCTGCGAAAGCGAAGCGAGCTGGGTCGTGGAGGGCTGCTATGCCAACCTGGTGGCGGCTGCGCTGGCGCATGAACCGCACCTCCTCTTCCTGAACCCGGGCGAGCAGGTGTGCCTCGACAACTGCCGCAGTCGGCCGTGGGAGCCGCGGAAGTACGCTTCGATGGCCGAGCAGGACGCCAACCTGTCGATGCTCCTGGCGTGGGTGTCGGAGTACGACACCCGCGACGGCCCGTTGTCGTTGACGGCGCACGAAGCCTGCTTCGCCGCCTACGCGGGTCCGAAGCGGGAGCTTCGCGCGCGGCCGGAGACGGGAGCGCCGCTCGCGGAGCTCCTGGCCTGGCTGCGCCGGCCTTACGGTTCTGGCACTTCCGGTTGACCGGCCGACGGTGAGCCACCCACGGCAAACGCCGCTGCCCGTACCTTCGCACCGTCGCGCAGCGACTGGCGCCGGGTGATTTCGGACTGCACCTCGGAGCGCGCGTCCCGGGCCGGCGTGTGGGAACGGTCGAGTCGGCTTGACGGGCCGCTGCATCGAGTTGCACTCGATGTATATCAACTTGCAGACAACCGCCGCTGGTGCGATCCTGAGCCGCCGCGGCTGGCGCGGCGGGCGTTCTGACATCGCCGACTCCCTTGTCCGTACGATGCCGTCAGGTTCGAGTTCGAAGCGACAGCTCCGCCGTTTGCAACCGGGACGAGAGCCAAGAGGAGGAGCATGAGCGACACGAAGAAGCCGGTGCGGTTGGCAGGGTCGGTCCTCGACCGGTCACGGCACGTCTGCGCCTTCTTCAACAGCAAGGACGAGGAGTACCGCGTGCTCCTGCCCTTCATCAAGGAGGGGTTCGAGCAGGGCGACAAGGCGTTCCACATCGTCAAGGACGGACCACCGCCCGGAGCACCGGCGGCGGCTGCAACAGGCCGGCGTCGACGTGGACGAGGCCGAGCGCAGGGGGCAACTGGAGGTCCGGCGCTGGGAGGACGCCTACCTGCGGGACGGCCGCTTCGACCAGGACCGGATGCTCGCCCTGATCGAGGAAGTGCTGCAAGGCGGCAAGGCACAGGGCTACCCGATCACCCGGCTGGTCGCCAACATGGAGTGGGCGCTGGAGGACCGGCCCGGCGTCGACGACATCGTGGAGTACGAGACCCGGCTGAACTACGTCCTGCCGAAGTACGACGACGCCGTCTGTTGAACGTACGATCTGCACCAGTTTGGTGCTGAGGTCGTCATGGACATCATGCGGACGCACCCGATGGTCATCATCGGCGGCATCCTGCAGGAGAACCCTTTCTTCGTGCCGCCCGACGAGATGCTGCGGGAACTGCGGGAACGAGCGGGACGCGATCGAGCGTGACGGGCGATGGAGATGACGCCGCCTCTCGCTGATGAGACGCAAGCCCTTCGCCGTTGCGTGCGGGAGCTGGCCGCGCTCTCGACGCTGTCCGCCGTCTGGAGCCGGAGCGACGTGCGGGAGATCGCCGACGGGCTGTGCCGCGTGCTTTCCCGTTCCCTGCCGGCGGACGTTCGTCTACGTGCGGGTCACCGGCGAGACCGGACGGTGGTCGCCGTCGAGGTCGCGGGCACGCAGCGACGGACTGGCTCGCCGGAGCATCAGACGCGCGAGATCGGGAAGCGCCTCGAGCCGCTGCTGGCAGTCCGGCAGCCTCGACCAGACGCCGACCATCCCCAACCCGTTCGGGGTCGGGACGCTGCGGCTCGCCATCACCCCGCTCGGCTACGAGGGCGACTGCGGCGTGCTGGTCGCCGGTTCGCAGCAGCCGGACTTTCCCAGCCAGACCGACCGGCTGCTGCTCGGCGTCGGCGGCGAACCAGGCGGCCATCGTGCTGCAGCAACGGCGGGCGGAAGAGCAGGTTCGCCGCAGCGAGCGGGAACTGGCCGACTTCTTCGACAACGCCACGGTGGGGCTGCACTGGGTCGGGCCCGGACGGAATCATCCTGCGGGCGAACCAGGCCGAACTGGACCTGCTCGGCTACTCCCGCCGACGAGTACGTCGGCCACCACATCGCCGAGTTCCACGCCGACCAGGACGTGATCGAGGACATCCTGCGGCGGCTGTCGGGCGGGCGAACACCTGCGGGACTACGAGGCACGGATGCGGTGCAAGGACGGTTCGATCAGGCACGTCCTCATCGACTCCAGCGTGCTGTGGCAGGATGGCAAGTTCGTCCACACCCGCTGCTTCACCCGCGACATCACGGAACGGAAGCTGGCCGAGGAAACCCGCCTGCGGTTGGCGGCGATCGTCGAGTCGTCGGACGACGCCATCATCAGCCAGGACCTGAACGGCACGATCAGCAGCTGGAACCGTGCGGCCCAGCGGTTGTACGGATACACCCCCGAGGAGATCGTGGGCAGACCCATTTCCATCCTCATCCCGCCCGACCATCCCGACGATTTCCCCATCATCATGGAGCGGCTGCGGCGCGGGGAGCCGGTCGAGAACTACGAGACGGTGCGGGTCGCCAAGGACGGCAGGCGGGTGGACGTGTCCTTGACGATCTCGCCGATCAGGAACTGCCGAGGGCAAGATCGTCGGTGTGTCGAAGATCGCCCGTGACATCACCGATCGCAAGCGGACGGAAGCGGCGTTGCAGAAGCAGACCGAGCGGTTGCGGCTGTTGTGGGAGGCGGCGGCGGTGCTGCTCACCGCCGACAACCCCGACGCCATGCTGCGGGAACTGCTCGCCAAGATCGGCCCGCACCTCGGCGTGGACACCTACTTCAACTTCCTCGTGAACGACAGCGGCGACGCCCTGCGGCTGGCGTCGTGCGAGGGCATCCCCGTCGAGACGGCGCGCACCATCGCCCGCCTGGAGTTCGGCCAGGCCATCTGCGGCACGGTGGCGTTGCACCGCCAGCCCATCGTGGCGACCCACATCCAGCGGTCGGACGACCCGAAGGTGCAGTTGGTCAAGTCCTTCGGCATCCGCGCCTACGCCTGCAACCCGCTGCTGGCCGGCGATCGGCTGCTCGGCACGCTCTCCTTCGCCAGCCGGACGCAGGGACGAGTTCGACCCGGATGAAGTGGCCTTCATGGAAACCATCTGCCACTACGTGACGGTGGCCTACGAGCGGCTGCGGCTGCTGAACGAGCTGACGGAGGCCGACCGCCGCAAGGACGAGTTCCTGGCGACGCTGGCCCACGAACTGCGCAACCCGCTGGCCCCCATCCGCAACGCCGTGCAGGTGCTTCGCCTCAAGGGCCCGGACGAACCCGATCTGCGCTGGGGCCGCGACGTGATCGATCGGCAGGTGGAGCACCTGACCCGGCTCATCGACGACCTGCTGGACATCTCCCGCATCACCCGCAACAAGCTGGAACTCCGCAAGCAACGGATCGAACTGGCCGAGGTCATCACCGGGGCGGTCGAGTCGAGCCGCCCCGCCATCGAGCAGTGCGGCCACGAACTGACGGTCACGCTGCCGCCCCAGCCGGTCTACCTGAACGGCGACCTGGTGCGGCTCGCCCAGGTGTTCCTGAACCTGCTGAACAACGCCGCCAAGTACACCGAGCGCGGAGGCCGCATCTGGCTGACCGCCGAGCGGCAGGGCAGCGAGGTGGTGGTGCGGGTGAAGGACACCGGCATGGGCATCCCCGCCGAGAAGCTGCCCCGCCTGTTCGAGATGTTCTTCCAGGTGGACCGCACGCTGGAGCGGTCGCAGGGCGGACTCGGCATCGGCCTGTCGCTGGTGCGGCGGCTGGTGGAACTGCACGGCGGCAGGGTCGAGGCCCGCAGCGATGGCGTCGGCAAGGGCAGCGAGTTCATCGTGCGTCTCCCCGTCCTCGTCGACGAGGCCGATGGCGACGCCGGTGCTGCAGGCCCGATGGCGACGGCACGGCGACGGCCACCAGCTCGCCGCATCCTCGTCGTGGACGACAACCGGGACTCGGCGGACTCGCTGGCCATGCTGCTGCGGCTGACCGGCAACGAGGTCCACACCGCCTACGACGGCGTGGACGGGGTCGAGGCGGCCGAGCGGCTCCGGCCCGACGTGGTCCTGCTCGACATCGGGATGCCGAAGTTGAACGGCTACGACGCCTGCCGCCGCATCCGGGAGCAGCGTGGGGCAAGGACATGGTGCTGATCGCCTTGACCGGCTGGGGCCAGGACGAGGACCGCCGCCGCACCGTGGAGGCCGGGTTCGACGCGCACCTGGTCAAGCCGGTGGACCCCGCCGCCCTCCTGGCGCTGCTCGACTCGCTGACGGCGGGGGAACGCCAGCCTACCAAATGCTGACGGGCACTGGGGCGGCCATGACCGGCCAGGTCATGGTGGCGCGATGAAGGGCCCGTGGACGCTCATCGCAGGCGTCCATCAAGCGCTTGACCGCCGGACATCTCGACGAAGAGATCGGCAATCCGAAGGCGGCGCTCTTTCTCGACATCTGCACTACCCTGCCGCGCGGCCGGAATTCACCGGCGCGCGAGGCGTGAGTTCACTGGTAATGCAGACCGTTGACGTTCCTCGCCACGTCTTCAGCGGATGGTTTATCTGTTGGTCGGACGCGTCCTCCCAGTGCGACTCCGCAGGGGACGTCAGGACATCACGCTGCGCTCGCCCGTCGTCGGGGGTCGTTCCAGATTCGGTGGCAGTGATCCAGCTCGTGGCCGCCGCGGGCGTTGGGCTCGCGCAGCACGGCTCGCCAGTCCTCGGCACGACCCGTGGGCCGATTGGCACGCAGTCGAACGTCGCCACGACCGTCAACGTTAGGGGCGGAAGCGTGGCGCGGATCGCGTCACCGCTCCCGGCAGTGGACGCGCGCAACGGCACGAGACGGACGACCGCCTACCAGCCAGCGAGTGCGGAATTGCGCTCTGTCCATACGCCTTTGCAACTCGCGCCTCTGCGCCATGTCGTGCCGCCACGCTCACCGCAACCGCGCGTATTCCGCTTGCGCCTTCCGGACCATTGGAATGTCCACGTCAGCGTCCTTCCAGAGAGTCAGCAGATCGGCGTAGATATGCTTCGCCTCGGCCTTCGCGCCGGAGAGCGCGAGCGCTCGCGCCAGTTGAAGGCGCGCCATCGCGTCGATGGGATCGACGAGCACCGATGCTCCGGTGATCGACGATCCGCCGGAATTCGGCCGCAGCTGGCCCCGCCTGCCCGGCGGCGAGATACGCGACGCCGCGAACATAGTTCGGGTACAACGCACCGAAGCGTACGACGAAGCCGACGCCACCGGTATGGAGATCGTAGCGCGAGGCGATCTGCAGCGCCTCGATGGCGGCTGCCGGGTCGCGCGCCTTCAGCGAGAACAGGGCGCGCAGCGTCGGCAGGTAGATGAACTGAACGAACGTGTCCTCCGGGAACTCGCGCGAGAGATTCCTGGCCACGGCGCGCGCGCGCGCCACATCACCCACGACAGCCAGCGCGAACGCCGCGGCATAATCCAGATTGCGGTCCCTTCCCAGCACGAGCGCCTTGCTGGCGCTCTGCCTCGCGGCCGCCGCATTGCCGTAGAACGCTTCCCACACTGCCCTTCCTGCCTCGAACAATCCGGCCCGTTCGCGCCGACCCGACTGCTGCGCGATCTCGACCAGGCCGGCGGACATCCGCCTGGCGTCCTGCACCCGGCCCGCACGAGCCAGCGCGAGCGCCTCCACGTGAGGGAAGATGTCGACCAGCTCGGGACTCCTTCTGGCCGCCGCCGCCGTCCGCGCCAGGCGCTCGTCCTCCCCCTGCAAGAAGACCGCGAAATACTCCGCGAGCAGCAACTCGCCGCGTTCCAGCTTCCGCTCTCGTGCGCGAGCGACCGCCCGCAAGGCCTCCTCGGGACGATTGAGGAAAAGCTGGTTGAACGCCAGGTTGGCGTACGCCGGCGTCCAGTCCGGTTCGAGCGCGATCGCCTTCTCCGCCTCGGCAATCGCCAGCTCGTGTTGGCCGGTGCTGGTCAATGCGAGCCCGGCAAGCAACGTGTGGGGAGATGGATCGCGTGGGTAACTTTGCGCCCACGATTCGAGGGTCCGTTGTTCGCGTTCGAGATTGCCAGTGACGTCGCGGTCGTAGAACGTCTCGATTGAAAAGCGCTCGCGGTCACTCGCACGGCTGCGCAGCTGGTAGGCCTTGATCAGGCTTTCCCGCCCCAGCGCCGTCTCGCCCGAGCTGCTCAGGGCGAAGCCGAGTTGCGCATGGGCGACGGCAAACTCTGGATCGAGCGCGACCGCACGTTGCAGCAGCGCCAGTCGCCGGGCCCGCGTGAACTCCTTGACCGCGGCGCTGTAGGCTTGGAGGGCGTCGAGCGACGGCGTCGTCGCTTCAGCGAGCGGCCGCGAATGTTTCTCGACGGTGGCGAGCGATTCGCCCACTCGCGTGCGGAAACGGGTCGCCATTCCACTGAGCGTGCTCAGGACATCTTCTTTCCGCGATGCCTGCGCCTGCTCGTCGGCGAGGATGTCCCCGGTCGTGCAGCTGGTGGCGCGCAGTCCGAGGACTGTACTGGCTGCCAAGCGCCGCGATCGATCCTGCAGCACTGCCGCCCCTCCGTTTCGAACGCACACGACCCGCGCAACGTCGGGGGTCAGCCGCGCGCCTGCCGGCTGGTTCATCAATGGCAGCGTTGTTCGGATCCGTTCATCCGAGATCAGGCTCAGGAATGGCGACTGCCGAAGCTGCACCGCCAGTCCTTGCCGCAGGGTGTCGTCGAAGACCGGGTCGCCGGTCGTGTTGGTGTATCCCGCGATGACGAGCGTGTCCCTGTCGGTCAGCGGCGGAGGCCGGCGCGTGTAGAGAGCGCCCGCGACCGCGGCGGCAACGACGGCTGCGGCCGCGCCGGCCGCCAGCCACCGCGCACGGTGCCCGCCGAGCGCCGCGTGCGGCGGCGCAGGTGCGCCTTCGGAGCGGCGGAGACGCTCGAGATCGCCACGCAGGTCGACGACGTGCTGATAGCGACGTTCGCGATCGATCTCGAGACACTTCGAGACGATGCGTTCCAGGTCCGGCGACGCGTCGACGCGCAGCCGGACCGCTTGCGAAGGCCGCTTCCCGCTGGCCATCTCGTAGAGCACCAGGCCGACGCTCCAGATGTCTGCGCGGTGGTCGACGGCCTCGCCGCGGGCCTGCTCGGGCGCCATGTAGGCGGCGGTGCCGATGACGATGCCGCGGTCGATGCGCTCCGTTTCCCGTGAGGCGGCCGGTGTCGCTGGCGAGGCCGAAGTCGAGCACGCTCACGCGGCCGCGCGCGGCGACGAAGATGTTGGCCGGCTTGATGTCGCGGTGGACGATTCCCGCGCTATGCGCTGCCTCCAGCGCATCGGCAATCTGGACGGCCAGCTCGAGCAGCGTGTTCAGCGGCAGCGGTCCCGCGCTGATCCGCTCCTGCAGCGTCGTCCCCTCGAGATACTCCATCACGATGAACGACCGCCCGTCCTGCTCGCCGATGTCGTAGATCGTGCAGATATTCGGGTGATTCAGCGCGGAGGCCGTCCGCGCTTCGCGCGCGAACCGGGCCAACGCTGCTGGATCTTGCGAGAGCTCCGGCGAGACGAGCTTGAGCGCCACCGGGCGGTGCAGCCGCGTGTCTTCGGCCTTGTAGACGATGCCCATGCCGCCGCCGGCCAGCCTGGCGACGATGTGGTAGTGCGAGAGCGTCTGGTCGATCAGCGGATCGCCGCCGGCCTGATGGTCGCCGTCGCGGCGTTGGCGGGCGAGCTCGCGTGCGGCGAGATCAATCGCCGGAGCCGCGAGGAAGCCCTCGGCATGGTCGTGTGCGGCGAGCAGCGACCGGACCTCGTCCTCCAGCCATTGGTCGCCACTACAGGTGTGGCGAAGATAGGCGTCGCGCTCGAGCGCGGGCACGTCGAGCGCGGATTGCAGCAGCTGATCGACGTGACGCCAGCGGTCACGGCTCATTGGCGACCGGCCCCGCGAGCTCTCGATACAACCAGGCTTTTGCGCTCTTCCACTCCCGCATCACGGTGACCGGCGATACGCGCAGGACTTCCGCGGTTTCCTCGACGCTCAGACCGCCGAAGAAGCGCAGCTCGACGACTTTCGCTTTGCGCGGCGCCCGCACCGCCAACGCGTTCAGGGCATCGTCCAGGGCGGCGAAATCATTGGAGCGGTCGACGGAGAGAATCGCCTCGGCATCGAGCGAGACATGCTCCACGTCGGCGCCGCGTTTGGCATTGCGCCGCCGCGCGTGGTCGACGAGGATGCGACGCATCGCCTGGGCCGCTACCGCGATGAAGTGCGCCCGGTCTTGCCACTGCATCCGCTTGTAATCCACCAACCGCAGGTAGGCTTCATGGACGAGTGCGGTCGTCTGCAGGCTGTGGCTGGCCTGCTCGCGCTTCAGGTAGTAGTGCGCCAGTCGATGGAGCTCGTCGTAGACGATCGGCGTGAGCCGGGCGAGCGCTCGCTGGTCGCCGCCGGTCCACGCCTGGAGCAGCGCACTGACGTCGTCGGGACGCGAGTCGGCCGTACTCACAACCTCGGCCATGGTAATGGTCGCGGCATTATAGCCACACCTTCTCTGTTTCTTCGACTGATAGCTTCGCTGCGCCGATCGCCGATCTCAGTAGACCGCGCGGCGGGGACGATCCTGGCTCGACGCGGGTTGATGCGCCTCACTCCGTCGGGGGTGATGGCGGCAGCTATGTTCCAACAACGAATAGACCACCCTCGGAGGTGCCCATGAGACATCTGGCAATCGCTGCACTGATCCTCAACCTGGGTGTTCCCAGCCTGCTTGCACAACGGCCCGGCGAACAACACTCCCGCGGCGGGCAGGCACGGATGCGATTTTCGGGAAGCACGATGTCCACCGCACTCGCCATCGCGCCGAACACCTTGAATCACGAGACAGATGTGGCAGGTCACGGTCCGCTGGGGCGATTTCGCCTATCGTGGCGTGTGGGCTGACGATCCCACGTCGCAGACCGCCGGCAGCTGCGGCAGCGGCTTCGGACCGAATTTTCGAATCGTCGCTGGAGGCGGGGTGTTTCGCTTCGAAGACGGCAGTCTACTGGCCATCCAGCTCACGGAAGGGACTCTGTGCGTCGATGTCTCGAACCCCACGCGTCCGGTGGGCCGCCAGTTTGAAACGTATCGGATTACGGGCGGAACCGGCCGCTTCGAGAACGCCGCGGCGCAGTGCGGCGCCACGGCTGAAGGTTGCACCCTCCGATTGATCGCCACCCGGGGCCTGGTGTTGCGCGACTCAGCCGGGGCGGCCACGTTGTTCACCTATACAGGAGAGTTCCAGCGAGGCACGCCCCAGTTCGGCCAACCCGACAAGCTGCAGTAGCACGGATCAGGGATCAGGGTCGACGTCCGGCGAACCGCTCGCGCGATGCGATTGCGGTTGCGCCTAGCAGTCCGCAGCGAGGGTAGATGCGCGGCGCGTCCGGAGTGTCGGGCGCGCCGCGCGGCGAAGCGCCTGCGGCGGCAGGCCGAAGCTGCGCAGGAAGACACGGCGCGTCCGCGCCGCGTCCAATCTGAAGCGCTCCCGTGACACGTTCAGCCGTTCCACGCGAGATTCTGATCAGGCGACACAGATCAGTCGGATCGCACTCTCGCGTGACGGACAGAAGACGCCGATTGGAGGTCCTGGCGCCGGACCGGGCCAAGTGGAATGCCGAGGGCTCGCCGATGCTCGTCACTGGTCGGCGCCGTCACTCGGCGGGCAAGGCGCCGGCCACCACGATGCTGACCGACGCGGTCGAGGGATCGAAGACGACATACGCCTCGCGCCGCTTCAGCTGCCCGAGCACCTGGAGCACCTTGTCGTCGAGCGAGGTCTCGTGGAGGCCGTAGTCCGTGCCTTCGCGCAGGACGAACGACTCGATGACGGCGCGCAAGGTCTCGGGCGCCAGATCATCGGGCCCCAAGAGGACCGGCGGTACATCGCTGGCGTCACCGTGACGCCGGTCCCAGCCGTCCTCGCGGTCCTCGCGGTCCTCGCCGCGCTCGCTGTCCTCGCCGTCCTCGCTGTCCACGACCCTGACGGTACACCGGAACGACGTCGCACCGCCTCACGAGGTTGACACCACGCACGCGGCGCCGTCAGACCCGGCCGCGCCCGTCACGGTGCCCGGTGCGGTCGACTCCCCAACGTCGACGTCGCAGCAGTGATGGCCCTGCACCACGTCCGTGGCTGACATGGGCCGCGCACCGGCGAGCGCGGCCACGCCGGGCTAGTCGGTCCGCAGCGACTCGATCGGATCGACGTTGCTGGCGCGGCGCGCGGGCACGTAGGTGGCCAGCATGCCAATGCCGACCATCACGATCGACATCCCCACGAACACGATCGGGTTCATCGCGTTGACGTCGTAGAGCAGCGTGTCGAGGAGCCGTGTCGCGGCCAGCGCCGCCGCAATGCCCACGAGGATGCCGACGCACACCACCCTCGCGCCCTGCGCCATCACCAGGCGCCGCACCGCGCTGGCGGTGGCGCCGAGCGCCATGCGCACGCCGATCTCCCGCGTCCGCTCGGCAACGACGTAGGCCAGCACGCCATAGAGGCCGACCGCTCCCAGGATCATCGCCAGCGCCGAGACGACGCCAAGTGTCAGCATCGTGAACGACAGTTGCACCATCGAACGCCGCGCCAGCATCTCCATCGTGTACTCGCGGTAGACTGGCGCCTCCGGCGCCACCTGCCGCACCAGCTCGCGCACTTCGCCGCCCAGGTTGGCCGCCCGCGGCGACTTGACGACGTAGGCCGGCGAACCCATCGCCCACAGCGTCGGTGTCGGCCCCGTCAGCGGAAAGTAGACGATCGCCTCGCCGGCGTCGCGCCAGTCGTCCTGCTTGACGTCATTGACCACGCCGACAACCGTGAACCATTGCGGTGTGTCGCCAGTGCGCCGCATCCGCTGACCGAGGGGATCCTGATCGGGCCACAGCCGCGCGGCCGCTGCCTGGCTGACGATGGCGCTGCTGTTCGGCGTCACCGCCTCGTCAGGTGAGAACGCGCGTCCGCGCAGCAGCTGAATCCCCATGACACTGAAGTAGTCGCCGCCAGCGAAGTTCGTCGCGAGCAGCGCCCCGCCACCGTCCGGAGCCATCGCGTCGGTGAGATACCGCCCCGTGCCGGTTCCTTCGTCGAGGGGAATGTTGTTGACGATACCCACCGCGGTCACACCAGGCAAGGCGCGCAGGCGGTCCATGACGTCGCGATGGAACCGGCCCCAGGTTGGCCCGTCGATGAGGTGCTGCTGTTCCGGCGCGAACTGAAAGGTATAGATGTCAGCGGTCTCGTATCCGGGATCGACCGTCCGCAGCCGCTCGAAACTCTGCACCAGCAGCGCTGAGCCGATGAGCAGCACCAGCGCCAGCGCCGTCTGCCCACCGACCAGCACATCGCGTCCCAGTTGGCGGCGACCGGTGCTGCCGCGGGACCCGTCGCGCAGGCGATTGAGATCCGGCGACGAGGCGTGCAGCGCAGGGACGGCGCCGCAGGCCAGTGCCGCGACGACCACCAGCCCGAACGCGGCGGCCAGCGTGGTCAGGTCGAGCCCGACGGTGCCGAGTCGGGGGATTCCCTCCGGGGCGGCGGCGACGAAGAGCGGCAGCGTCGCCGCGCTGAGGAGCACGCCCAGCCCGCCCGCCAGCAACGCCACCCAGAGCGCCTCGATCAACTGCAGCCGGACCAGTTGCGCACGCGACGCGCCGATCGCACGTCGCACGGCGAGCTGCCGGCGACGCCCCTCGGCTCGGACCAGGAACAGGTTGGCAACGTTGGCGCACGCGATCAGCAGCACGACCATCACCGCCCCCAGCAGAACCCACAGCGAGGTGCTCGCCGTCGGACCGACGAGTCGGTCGAGCACGGGCTCCACGACCGCGCTGTGCTGCTCGATGATTCGCGCATAGCCGGCCGAGCCGCCGTAGCGCGCCGGCAGCTCCTTCGACAGCCCGGTCAGCTCGACGGCGAGCTGCTCGCGTGTGACACCCGGCTTCATGCGTGCCACGACAGGCAGCCCGAGTTGTCCGGGGCGAATCTCAGCCGGCCGGAACATGCCGGCCACCCAGAGCAACGTGTCTTCGTCGGGAAAGCTGAACTCCGGCGGCATCACGCCGATCACCTCGCGCATCTCGCCCGCGATGGAATAGATGCTGCCGACCACGGCCGGGTCGCGGCCGAACCAGGTGCTCCACAGACGGTCGCTGATGAGCGCCACCCGATCCTCGTCGTCCGGGCGTGGCAGACGCCCGAGCTGTGGCCGCACGCTGAGCGTGGTGTAGATGTCGTTGGTCGGAAAGGCCATCGGGATCCGCTCGACGCGATCCTGCGTCCGCAGCGTCGAGGTCCCCCCGCTGAACAGGAAGATCCCGTCCAGGAGCTTCGAGCGCTCCTTGTAGTGCAGGTAGAACTCGGGGGCGAGTCCGAAGCGGTCCGCAAGGTCCGACCCTGGCGCCGTGCCGGACAGGATGACCAGCCGTTCCGAATCGGGGAATGGCAGCGGCCGAAGCAGCACGGCATTGACGACGCCGAACATGCCCACGACCGCCCCGATGGCCAGCGCAAGAGTGACGACGGAGGTCGCGAGAAAGCCGGGCGTGCGCACGAGCGCCCGCCAGGCATGACGGCAATCGGCAAGCCACGGCATGATTCGGCCCTTTCAGGACTGGACTCTTCGACGTCGATGGCGCCCAAGAGGTTGCTTCTCGCGCGGTCGGGACGCTTCTCCCGTGGCACGACGCGCTGCGGACATTCGCGGGCCGCAACGGTCGCGGCGGGCGAAGCCGATACTCACAACGCTGAGCACGGGTCGGGCACCGAGGGGCGTGCGGGACGCGAACGTCAGAGAGCCGTGGCGGTGGCGACCACGCCGCCCACCTCGACGCGGTTGCGGCCCAGGTCCTTGGCGAGATACAAGGCCCGGTCGGCCGCGGCGAGCAGCTCTTCCGCGGACAGCTCGGCCCCGGGCGCCGAGCAGGCGACGCCCGCGCTCACGGTGACAAACGGCGCCACGCTCAATCCCGCGTGCGGTATCGCCAGCTCCAGGATGCGGCAGCGCACCTGCTCGGTGGTCAACGCGCTGGCGTCCGCGGACACGCCGGGGAGAATCACGGCCAGCTCTTCGCCGCCGTAACGGGCCACCAGCTCGCCCGCGCGCCGGTGCGCATCCCCCACCACGTCTGACACCGCACGCAGGCAGGTATCGCCGGCCGGGTGCCCGTAGTGGTCGTTGAAGCTCTTGAAGAAATCGATGTCGAAGAGCACGAGCGAGAGCGGCGTCTTCTGGCGACGGGCACGGCGGCACTCCGCTGCAATCGCCGCGTCGAAGGCGCGCCGGTTCAGCAGTCCGGTGAGACCGTCCTCGCGCGCCAGCTGCGCGAGCCGGGCGTTCGCCGCGTTCAGCTCGGAGGTCCGTTCGGCGACGGCCAGCGCGAGCTCGTCCTTCTGCCGTGTCAGCCGCCCGATCCGCACCCGGTAGAACACCGGCCCCAGGAGCAGCAGCGACAGCGCGACGATGCCCCGGAACCAGACGGTCTCGTAGAGCTGCGGCGCCACCGAGAAGGACAGTGTCGCGCCCTGTTCGTTCCAGACGCCGTCGTTGTTGGAGGCCACGACGTGGAAGCGATAGTTGCCGGGTGGCAGCTTCGAGTAGTAGGCGGTCCGTCTCGTTTCCGCGCGCACCCAGTCGTCCTCGAGCCCCTCCAGCCGGTAGCGAAACCGCATCGCCTCGGGAGCCATCAGGCTGAGGGCCGTGAAATGGACTTCCAGGGTCTGCGCGCCCGAGGGCAGACGGAAGGCGTCCAGGCCGGGCAGCGGGGTGCCATCGACAAGGACGTCTTCGATCACGACCGGCGGCGGCAGGCGGTTGGTCCGCAGCCGGACGGGATCGATGGCGATCGCGCCCTCGACCGTCGGAAACCAGATCCGGCCGCCCCGCGTCATCGTCCCCGCGCTCGCGCCGCCGTTGCACTCGGCCGACCGCATGCCATCGACCGTGCCGTAGACGGTGGGGACGAGGTGCGGGCGGACCCCGTCGGCGACCTCGTCGAGCTCCTTCTTCGAGACCCGAAAGACGCCCTTGTTGCTGGTCATCCAGAACTGGCCGGAGCCGTCGTCGATGATCCGGTGAATGACGTCGTCGAAGAGGCCGTGCTTGCGGGTCACCGAAGCGAAGCGGCCGTTCTTCAGCCGCGTGAGCCCGCCGCCGTAGGTCCCGATCCACAGACTGCCGGCGCGGTCCTCGTGGAGCGCGAAGACGAGATTGTCCGACAGGCCGTCCTTGGTGGTGTAGACCGTGAAGCGGCCATCCTGGAAGCGGTTGAGGCCCCCTCCGCGTGTGCCGATCCACAAGACGCCCTCGCGGTCCTCGTGAATGACGTTGACGGTGTCGTTCGAGAGCCCGTGCTTCGTCGTGAAGGCTGTGAACCGGCCGTCCTTGTATCGATTGAGGCCGCCGGCGTAGGTCCCGATCCACAGGCTGCCCTCGCGGTCCTCGTGGAGCGCGAGCACGCTGTCGTTGGACATGCCCATCGTGGCGGTGAAGATCTCGAAGCGGCCGTCTTTCAGCCGCGTCAGCCCGCTGTCGGTCCCGAACCAGAGGCTCCCGGCACGATCCCCGAGGATGGCGAAGACGGTGTCGTTCGACAAGCCGGTCCTGGTCGTGAACGACTCGGTGCGCCCGTCGTGCACGCGCGTGACCCCGCCGCCCTCGGTGCCGAACCACAGCGCGCCCTGGGAGTCCTCGTAGATGGCCCGGACGTAGTCGCTCGCCAGCCCCTCCCTGGTCGTGAACGGCCAGAAGCGTCCGTCCTTCAGCCGATTGAGGCCGCCGAGATTGGTGCCGATCCAGACGCTTCCTTCGCGGTCCTCGTGGAGCGCCAGCACCGAGTTGTTCGACAGGCCGTCGCGGGTGGTGAACTCGGAGAACACGCCGTCGCGATACCGGTTCAGTCCGCCGCCGTCGGTCCCGACCCACAGATTGCCGTCACGGTCCTCGGCGAGCGACACGATGACGTCGTTCGACAACCCGTCGCGAGTCGTGAACGAGGTGAGGCGATCGTCCTGATACCGGTTCAGTCCGAGGTCGGTCCCGATCCAGAGGACGCCCTCGCGGTCCCGAACGAGCGTCCGGACGCTGTTGCGCGACAGGCCCTGCTCCTGGTCGAACGACACCAGCGTGCCGTCCTGCCGGAGGCGGGCGAGACCGGCGTTGGTGCCCACCCAGAGTCCGCCGCCGTCTTCAACGATGGCGCGGACGTGCGAGCCGAGCGCGGCGCGGGATGGCTCGGGCACGAAGCGCTGGCCGTCGTACTTCGCCAGGCCGCCGCCGTCGGTGCCAATCCACAGAAGACCGCCACGGTCCTCGAAGAGGCTCGAGATGACGTCGTGCGGCAGACCGTCCGAGGTCGTGAAACGTGTGAACTGGCCCCGCTCCATCCGCGCGAGTCCGCCACCGGCGGTGCCAATCCACAGGCGCCCTTGGCGGTCCGGCAGGAGGCAGAGCACGAAGTTGTGGCCGAGCGCCGGTGTCGTTTGCGTGTCGAAGACGGTGAAGCGGACACCATCGAACCGGACGAGCCCCTCGCGCGTGCCGAGCCAGAGGTATCCATCGGGTGTCTGGGCGATGGCCGTGATCGTGTGCTGCGGCAGACCGTCCTTGACCTGCCAGACGTCGTGCATGTACTGCGTGATGGCCCGGGCCGGGTCGAGGGCCGCGGCGGGGGTGGCCACTCCGGCAAGGAGGAGGCAGGCGACGCCAGCGCGCAGGAACAGGCGCGGCTGTGGAGACAGCGTCCGGCGGAGCATGAAGATATTCTTCTTATCGAGTTCGGCCGTCTGCCTCGATACCCCGGCGTCGGGGTGGGCCTCGTCATTTCGTGCACTCCCCTCTTGACGACTGCTGCTCCACCACGCCGCCGGGACGACACCGCACCGGTTCGAGATGTAGAGTTTGCGTGGCGAGCCCGCAACTGGAGTGGTGCGGACCGACTGGACGCCGCGAGTTCCGGCCTCGCCGGCCACGACCTTCACCATCAGCGGGCTCACGAACGGCGTGACGTATTCGCTGGCGGTGCGTGGCGTGAACCGTTCCGGGCCGGGGGCCTCGTCGGCGGCCGTGCCGGTCACGCCCATCCCGGTGCCCATGGCGCCGTCCTCCTTCCGTGTGGCGGCGAGAACGCCGACGTCGGTCACGCTCGAATGGCGCGACGACAACGTGATGCCGAACGATGGCTTCGTCGTCGAGGGCGGCGTCCAGGCGGGACAGGCGCTGGTGTCGCTGGCCGTCGCCGCGTCGGCACGCACGCTCGTCGTGCCGATCGGGCCCGGCCTCTACTACGCCCGCATTTACGCCGTGCGCGCGGGCGTGCGCAGCGCGCCGTCAGAGGAACTGACGTTCACGGGGGGCCAGCTGGTGACGCCAGCAGCGCCCCGGAACCTGCTCGGCCTCACCAGCGGCTCGTCGGTGGCGCTCTCGTGGACGTCCGCACTCGAGGGCGGACCCATTTCAGCGGTGCGTCTCGATGTCACGGGCTCGCTGGCCACGTCGGTGCTGCTGCCGGCGGGCGAGACCTTCACCGTGAGCGGCGTCCCGCCGGGGACGTACCGGGCCACTGTGTCGGCCATCAATGCCGCCGGCTCGAGCGCGCCATCGAACCCCGTGCTGTTGTTCGTGCCGGAGACCTGCAACGCGCCGAACCCGCCGGAGAATCTGCAGGTGACGGCCACCGGCCGCACGATTCGCATCACCTGGGCGCCGCCCGCGTCCGGGGCCGCCGTGAGCCGCTACGACCTGATTGTGCAGGGCAGCCGGGTCGAGACCATCCCGCTGACGACACGCGAGGTCACGGCAGAGGCCAGCGGCAGCTTCACCATCCGGGTCATGACCGTGAACCCGTGTGGCACCAGCGCCGCAACCGAGCCGCGCACGATCGTCGTGCCGTGAGGCGGCCGCGAGAACCACGGGAGAGCGTGGCCCTTGGTGCGGGAGACGCATCCATGACACGAGTCGTCTGCGGGCGTTGTCGGGGGTCCGGTGACTGACCGGCCGTCCGCTCCTGGGTTTCTCCAACCTGGCCGGGCCAAGATGGCCGGAGACGAAGTCAACGATTGGGTGGGTTGACACGACCCGCGCTCTCCGACATCGCCGCAGTTCTGATTGCGACCAATCCGCGTCACGGCCGTGACGGCGGTACCAATTCTGCATTGCCGAGGTTGCCTGGCCGCTCGGTGGTCCGGCACATGAGACCGGCCTGCCTACATTTCAGGCCCAACTAGAGGTGAACAATGAAGAAACTCCTGATGCTCGTCTTGGCCTCGACATTCGTCGTGGCGTGTTCGTCAGACAAGGAACCCGCCCAGGCGGCCGTGAACGGACTCGAAGCGGCTGTCGACGCTGCCAAGCCGGACATCGAACGATTCGCCGCCGATCGGATGGCAGCGGTGGATGACGGCGTGAAGGCGGCAAAGGCCAAGCTCGACGACGAGAACTACGCCGGGGCGATGGCCGACGTGCAGAGCGCCACCAGCACCCTGACCGCTGCGGCGGAAGCGGCGGCGTCCAGAAAGGCGCAGCTTTCGACGGAATGGGCCACGTTCACGGGCATGCCGGCGATGATCGGCCAGATCAAGGGGAAGGTGGCCGAGTTGGACGCGATGCGGCGGCTGCCCCGGGGCATGAACAAGGCCACCCTCGACGGCGCCAAGTCGTCCATGGATTCCGCCAGCGATCTCTGGGATGAGGCTGCCGCCGCGCACGACGATGGTGACCTGAACGTCGCCGTGACCAAGGCCAATGAGGCGAAGCCCATGGTTGAGTCGCTGATGACGACGCTGGGACTTTCGTCGGCGGGAATGTAGCGCCTCGGACCACGCGCGACGGGTGCCGGATGCTCAGCATGGCTTGGGCATCTGGCGACCTGATTTAGGTAGCCAGGTTCCGATTAGTGGTCGGGGCGTGTGGGCGAACGTGGCGGCCCGCACGTCGCTGCGATGGGCAGCTCGGGTCGCGGCGTGGCAACCGCAGGAAACGTACGGTGGCCGTCGGCCCACCGGGGCTCACGGCTTGCATTCGCCCTGCTCTAGCCCGGCCAGCCGCGGGCCTCCTGAAGGAATTGTCACCGTGATCTTCCGACCGCAGCACGCAGACCGGACCGGACCGACGAGCCATGGCCGTTCGTGGCTCGTGGCCACCCTCGTGATTGCCGCCGCCGTCGGCAGTGCCTGCAGTTCCGACCCGACCGTGGCGACGGGCCCGACGCAGGCGAAGTGTCAGGTGGCGTTGACGGCCTCGACCGCGACCATTGCGGGCCAGGGCGGTAGCGGCACCGTCACCGTGACGGCGTCGCCTGAGTGCCCCTGGGACGCCTCGACCGGGGCGAGCTGGCTCTCCGGGCTGCAACCCACCTCGGGACAAGGCAACGGAACGGTGCAGTTCAGCGCGGCACCCAATCCCCTGCCGTCGGAGCGAGAAGGCGAGATCCTCGTCAACGACAATCGCCTGCGAGTGACGCAGCAGGCAGCGCCCTGTCGATTCGAAGTCCGGCCCGAGGCCCTCGCCGTCGATGCCCCGGGCGGCAACCGGGACATCGCGGTGTCGGCGACGAGCGGCTGTTCATGGACCGCCACGACGGACGTCAGCTGGATCTCGTTCGCCACGCCGGTCACACGGAGCGGAGACGGGAGCGTGAGTGTCCGCATCGCGGCCAATACGGGCGACGGGCGCCGCGTCGGCACCGTCAGCGTGGCGGACCAGCGGGTCACCGTCACGCAGGAGGCGGCGGTCCCGGCGGGACCTGCGTGTGAGTATGTGGTCAGTTCGGCCAGTCCGCCGGTGCTGGCCGCCGATGCGTCCCAGGTGGCCGTGTCCGTGAACGTGGCGGGCGGCTGCGCCTGGACGGCGAGCAGCACCGTACCTGGCTCACTGTCACGTCCGGCGCCAGCGGTCTCGGAAGCGGCGTCGTGACGCTGAGCGTGGCGCAGAACTTCGGCGCCGTCCGTACGGGCAGCATCACCGTAGCCGGCCAGACGTTCACCGTGACGCAGGCGGCCGCGACCACCGCCTGCACCTACAGCATCGCCCCGGTCACGGCCTCGATCGCGGCGGCCGGCGGAACCGGCTCGGTCGCGGTGTCCGCCGGCACGGGCTGCGCCTGGACGGCCACCAGCACCGCCGCGTGGCTGACCGTGACCGCGGGATCCAGCGGCGCCGGTGACGGCGCGGTGGCGTTCAGCGTGGCCGCCAATCCCGGCAGCGCCCGCACGGCCACCCTCACCGTGGCCGGCCAGACGTTCACCGTGACGCAGACGGCCGCGACGACCGCCTGCACCTATTCGATCAGCCCGGCGACGGCCTCGGTCGCCGCCGCCGGAGGGACCGGCTCGGTCGCGGTGTCCGCCGGCACCGGCTGCGCCTGGACCGCCGCCAGCACCGCCGCGTGGCTGACCGTGACCGCGGGATCCAGCGGCGCCGGCGACGGCGCCGTGGCGTTCAGCGTGGCCGCCAATCCAGGCAGCGCCCGCACGGCCACCCTCACCGTGGCCGGCCAGACGTTCACCGTGACGCAGGCGGCCGCGACGACCGCCTGCACCTACTCGATCAGCCCGGCGACGGCCTCGGTCGCCGCCGCCGGAGGGACCGGTTCGGTCGCGGTGTCTGCCGGCACGGGCTGCGCCTGGACGGCGACCAGCACCGCCGCGTGGCTGACCGTGACAACGGGATCCAGCGGCGCCGGCAACGGCGCCGTGGCGTTCAGCGTGGCGGCCAATCCCGGCAGCGCCCGCACGGGTACCCTCACCGTGGCCGGCCAGACCTTCACCGTGACGCAGGCGGCCGCGCCCGCCCCGTGCTCGTATTCGATCAGTCCGGCAACAGCCTCGATCGCGGCGGGCGGAGGGACCGGCTCGGTCGCGGTGTCCGCGGGCGCGGGCTGCGCCTGGACGGCTGCCAGCACCGCCGCGTGGATCACCGTGACCGCGGGCGCCAGC
Source organism: uncultured Acidobacteriota bacterium (assembly GCA_963807405.1). Lineage (GTDB taxonomy): Bacteria > Acidobacteriota > Vicinamibacteria > Vicinamibacterales > UBA2999 > CADEFD01. The sequence goes on from CAWEBU010000006.1 coordinate 1,888,867, forward strand.
GGCACCGGCGACGGCGCCGTGGCATTCAGCGTGGCCGCCAATTCGGGGAGCGCCCGCACCGGCACCATCACCGTGGCGGGCCAGACCTTCACGGTGACGCAGGCAGCCGCGCCTGCCCCGTGCACGTACTCGATCAGTCCGACGAGTGTCTCGCGCAGCTCCAGGGCGCAGACCGGCACCGTCACGGTGTCGGCGGGCCCTGGCTGCACGTGGACGGCCACCAGCAATACGAGCTGGATCACGGTCACCTCGGGCGCGAGCGGCCAGGGAGACGGCGAGGTCGAGTACAGCATCACGGCGAATCGCAGCGACGACGACCGGACCGGGACCTTGAGGATTGCGGGACGGACGTTCACGATCAGGCAAAGAGATTGAGCCGCCCCACGCCCCCCCGTGCTCGCACCCGTGGCCCGCAGGCACTGCTGTCGGCGGCCGTGCTGCTGTTGCTCGGCACAGCAGGACCGGCGTCGGCACAACAGTCGGTCACCGATGTGCTCACGTTCCTCCTGACCAACCGCTCGATCCCGACGGGTGACTTCGTGCGGGATGAGCAGGCGGCGGTCGCGACCAGCGACGTCCTGGCGCAGTTCCTCGCCTTGGAGCTCGCCACCGAACCCGTCTCCTCGTCGTCCGGAGGGTTCACCTACCGACTCGATTCCGCGCTCGGCACCATGGTCCGGTCGAGCGACAGCTTCGGTCCGTTCTTCACCGAGCGGTCACTGACCTCCGGCCGGCACCGGGGGCTCGTCGCGATCGGCTATCGCACCTCGACGTTCGACAACATCGACGGTCGCAACCTGCGGGATGGCACGATGGTCTCGACCGCCAGCGTCCTGCGCGGCGAGGCGGCGCCATTCGACATCGAGACGGTGTCCCTGCGCATCCGCTCCGACACCATGACCCTGACGGGCAACTACGGCGTCACCGACCGGCTCGATATCGGCGGCGTCATCCCGGTCGTGCGCGTGAGTCTGCAGGGCCAGCGCGTCGACACCTACCGGGGCCGCGAGCTGCTGCAAGCGACCGGCTCTGCCTCCGCGTCCGGGCTGGGGGACGTCGTGGTGCGCGCCAAGTACAACTTCTTCCGCAGCGGCGCCAGCGGCCTGTCGGCCGCCGGCGAGGCCCGCCTTGCCACCGGCAACGAACTCGACCTGCTCGGCTCCGGCCGCACCAGCTTCACGCCGCGGCTCATCGGCTCGTATGAAGGGGCGCGCGTCGGCCTCCACGGCGAACTCGCCTACGCGTTCCGTGAGGTGTCGCGCACCCTCGGCTACGCGGCAGCCGTCACCGTCGTCGCGGCTCCGCGTGTCACCGTCGTTGGCGAGCTGTCAGGCCTCCGGCTCAGTGGCCTCGGACGCCTGACCGAGACGACACAAGCCCATCCGACGCTCGTCGGCGTCGACACCGTCAGGCTGACCGGCGTCGACGAGACCACCGACCGCGTCCTCGCCGTCTTCGGCGTCAAATGGAACATCGCGGACACGTGGCTCCTGACCGCGAACGTGCGGCGGCCCCTGACATCCGCCGGCCTCAACGCGGGTTGGGTGCCGACAGTCACGCTCGACTATTCATTCGGCCGATGACATGGCGGGACCAGGGCCGCTGCCGGAGACGCCCCCGCCGGTAGAATCGTAGGCATGAGACCCGTCCGACGAGTGACCCTGCGCCGCGCCATCCTCGCTGGGGCCGCCGGCGCAGTTCTCTTGCTCCGAATGCCGGCTCCGCTGGTAGCGCTCGAGCCGCCTCCCGCCGCGGTCGTCGCCGGTCCGGAGCCTGTATCCGCGCCCGCGCAGACCACGCGCTCCACGCCCACGAACAGGTCAGGACAACCGGCGGCCGGGGCCGCTGGCCGCGACCTGGACACCGCCGCCATCGAGGACGTCCTGGAGCGCTATCGCGATGGGTTCAACCGTCTCGACGCCGACGCGGTGTCGAAGGTGTGGCCGACCGTGGACGAGAAGGCGCTCGCCAGCGCCTTCGAGCGCCTCGTGCAGCAGAACCTTTCGTTCTCCGGCTGCGAGATCGAGCCCAGCGTCATCTCAGCGGAGGCGACGTGCATCGGTACCGCACGCTACGAACCGCGCGTCGGCCGCCGGGCCACCACGCCGCAGACGCGGCGCTGGCGATTCAGCCTCAGGCGAATCAGCGGTGCGTGGCTGATCGACAGCGTCGACATGCGCTGACCGGCACGACACGTCGAGCACGGAAGACAGCGCGCCGCGGTCGATACCGCCATACCATGCGATCGACAGATGCATCCGCGCAACCGCTTCCGCGACGGCTACGACTTCACCCGGCTGGTGTCCGCGCACCCGCCGCTATCGCCGTTCGTGGTGCGGAGCCGGCGTGGCGAGGCCACCATCGAGTTCGCCGATCCGGCGGCCGTGCTGACGCTGAATGCGGCCCTGCTGATGGACGCCTACGGGCTGCAGTGGAGCGTGCCGCCCGGCACGCTCTGTCCGCCGATTCCCGGACGCAGCGACTATCTGCACCATCTGGCCGATCTGCTGTCGGGAGGCGACGACACGGCGGTGCCGCGCGGGCCGGCCGTGACGGTGCTCGACATCGGCACCGGGGCCAGCTGCATCTATCCCCTCATCGGCGCGAGTGAGTACGGCTGGCGTTTCGTCGCCACCGAGTGCAACCAGGCGTCGCACCGGTGGGCGCGCCAGATCGTGCGCGTCAACCGCCAGGTCGCAACCCTCATCGAGGGACGCCATCAGACGGACCCGCTGGCCTGCTTCGCCAACGTCACCCGGCCCGGCGAGCGATTTGCCGCGTCCGTCTGCAATCCGCCCTTCCATGCCTCGGCCGCCGAAGCGGCGGCAGGGTCAGCGCGCAAGCGCCGTAATCTGCAGCTCGCTCCCACGGCTGCGGCGTTGAACTTCGGCGGCGCGCCCGGCGAGCTGTGGTGCGACGGCGGCGAGGTGGGGTTCATCGAACGGATGATTGCCGAGAGCGCCGTCCGCCCGCGGCTGTGCGTCTGGTTCACGACGCTCGTGTCGAACAGCGCCCACCTGCCGCGGCTGCGTCGCGCGCTGGCGCGCGCAGGGGCCAGCGACGTCCGCACCATCGAGATGGGACAGGGGCAGAAGCGGAGCCGCATGCTCGCCTGGACGTTCGTGCGCGCCTAGGCGGCGGCGCCTCGAGCGGCGCGCCAAGGCGCCAGCGGTTCACCCTTTGGGCCTGCCGCGGAGGCGTTCCTCGAGCAGCTTCGCGGGCACGTGCGACTCGTCACGCCGGCGCGGCCGCGGCGTCGAGCAGGCCGAGCAGCGCCTGCAAGGTGTCGGCCTCCCGGGCCGACTTGTCGGGCCGCAGGCGCAGCATGCGCGGGAACCGCACGGCGACGCCCGAGCGGTGCCGAGGCGAGCGGGCGATGGCTTCGAAGCCGAGTTCCACCACGTGCACCGGTTCGACGTGGCGCACCGGGCCGAAGCGTTGCACCGTGTGGCGGCGGATCCAGCGGTCCATGACGGCGATCTCGTCGTTGGTCAGCCCCGAGTAGGCCTTGGCCACCGGCACGAGTTCGTCGCCGTCCCACAGGCCGAAGGTGTAGTCGGTCAGCAGGCTGGCGCGCTTGCCCGAACCGGGCTGCGCGTAGATCAGCACCGCGTCGATCGTGTAGGGGTCGATCTTCCACTTCCACCAGTCACCGCGTGTGCGGCCGACGCCGTAGGTGGAGGCCGTGCGTTTGAGCATCAGGCCTTCCACGCCGCGCCCGCGGGACTCCCCGCGCCGGCGCGCCAGGGCCGCCCAGTCGGCGGCGGCAACGAGCGGGGAGACTCGTAGCACCGGCCACGCTGCGGCCGTGGGCGGCGCCTCGTCGAAGGGCAGCCGGTCCGGACCGGGCACGGGCGCTGGCGTGGCCGGCCGCGGCGCCAGCTGCGCCCCGGCGACGAGCGCCTCGAGATGCGCGCGCCGTTCGCCGAGAGGCCGGCTCCGCACATCCGCCCCGTCGTGCTCGAGCACGTCGTAGGCCATGAACACGACCGGCACGTCGCGAGCGGCCCGGGCGACATCGCGTTGCCGGCCGATGCGCTGCTGCAAGGCGGCGAAAGGCAGCGGCCGGCTGTCCCGGAAGGCCAGCACCTCGCCGTCGAGCACGGTGCCGTCGGGGAGGGCCGCGGCCGCGTCGCGGACTTCCGGAAAGCGGTCGGTGATGAGCTCCTCCCCGCGCGACCAGAGATGGGTCATGCCGTCGCGGCGGACGACCTGCGCGCGGATGCCGTCCCACTTCCACTCGACAAGCCAGGCGGCGCGGTCCTCGAGCACTGCCGCCACGCCGGCGGCGTCGGTCACCGTGCTGTCGATCGGCGCGGCCAGCGCGAATGGATACGGGCGCGAGCGGTCGGCGTCGGTCACGCCTGCCGCCAGCACGACCTCCGTACCACTGCGCGGTCGGCGTCCAGTCGCCCATGAGCCGCGCCGCCATGCTCGTCGAGGGCACCGCCGCCACCTGCGCGAGGGCACGCACGACCAGCGTCTGGGCCACGCCGACCCGCAGTTCGCCGGTGAGCAGCTTCAGAAGGGTGAAGCGCTCCCAGCGTGTGAGCTCACGCAGCCAGGCGATGACCTCGACGCGCTGCCGCTCCGGCGGGGCGCCGCGCAGCGGCAGCAGGCGCGTCTCGAGCCACGTCGCCAGGTCGAGCGGCGGTGCTGCCACCGACGGGAGCTGATCGAGGATCAGGGCGGCCGTCTCGGCGCCGTCGCCGACGACCGCGTAGCACTCGGCAAGCAGCCAGTCCTCGAGCCCCGTCGCCGCCATCGCCCACTCACCTACGGCCCGGCCCGCCACGACGCGTTTCAGCCGCCGGCCGGTCAGGAAGAACACCGCCCAGGCCGCATCGGCGGGCGGCGCGCCCGCGAAGTAGCCGGCCATGGCCTCGACTTTGGCGTTGGTCGAGGTCGTCGCGTCGATGGCGGCAAAGAGCGCGGCAAAGCGGGTCATTCGTGATCGTCCGCGCCGCTTTCGTCGTCCCAGGCCGTCCGCATCACCCCGGCGTCGAGGCCCAGCCCCCGCAGGTGCCGGGCCAGCGGTTCGGCGTGACCGTGCGTGGCCAGGATGCGGGTGGCGCCGGTCTCGCCGACGGTCTCGAGCAGCGCCGGCCAGTCGGCATGATCCGACAGGACCAGGCCGCGGTCGTAGCCGCGCTGGCGGCGCACGCCGCGCACTCGCATCAGGCCGGAGGCGAGCGCGTCCGAAAAGTCGCCGAGGCGGCGCATCCACGGCGTGCCGCGCGCCGAAGGCGGCGCCAGCACCAGCTCGCCGGCCAGCGACGTGCCGCGCCTCCGCTCCGCCACACTGTGCGTCGGCAGCATCTCGACCCCGGCCTCCCGGTAGAGGTCGATCATCGGCGTCATCATCCCGTGGACGAATACGGGGCGGTCGGTGAGCCGCGCCAGCTCCGCCAGCACCCGCTGGGCCTTGCCGAGGGTGTAGCAGAACAGCACCGACGTCAGGCCCTGCGTGCGATTGCCCTCCCACCACGCCACGAGTTCCGCCAGGACCACGGACGTGGCATCCCACCGGTAGATGGGAAGCGCAAACGTGCTTTCGGTCACGAACGTGTCGCAGCGGACGACTTCGAAGGGCTCGCACGTCGGATCGAGTGCGCGCTTGTAGTCGCCCGCGACCACCCACACCCCTTCCGGACCCTCGATGCGCACTTGCGCCGAGCCCCGGATGTGGCCAGCCGGGTGGAAACTGACCCGGGTGCTGCCGAGCGTCACCGGGTGCCCGAAGGGCTGCGACTCGATGCTCGCGTCCGCACCCAGGCGCCGCGCCAGCAGCGGCGCGCACCGGTCGGCACATAGGTAGGCGGCGCTGCCGGGACGGGCGTGGTCGCCGTGCGCGTGGGTGATGACCGCGCGCGGCACCTGCCCCCACGGGTCGATGTGGAAGCCGCCGGCTTCGCAGTACAACCCGTCGCTGGTCTCGGTCAGCATGACGCCTCCCGTGCCCCGGCGGCAGCCCCGGGGTTATTCCGACTGGTGCTACTTGTCGCTGTCGGCCTCTGCCTCATCTTCCTCGTCGTCCTCGTCGTCGTCGTCGTCGTCTTCGTCGTCGTCGTCTTCGTCGTCGTCGTCGTCGGCATCGTCGTCGGCGACGCTGAGCTCGTGGGCCGCCGCCGTGGCCATCACCGGCAGCCCCTCGGCCAGTAGCGCGTCCGAGACGTCAGGGTCGCCAAACTCGTCGAGCGGGGCGTCGTGCAGCAGGGTCATCTCAGTCATCTCAGTCATCTCATCGGTCCTTTGGTCTGCGCGGAGTCACGTATTGTGTGCCGGCAGCGCTCGGCAGTGCACAACTCGTTCCACGCGATCGCCGTCGCCTCTGCTGGCCGTGGAGGTGCGCAGGGCCTGTGAGTGAGCAATGCCGGACCGATAGTGGGCAGCGCGCGCGCCGAGAGAGCTGCGTAGAGGGTCAGTCACGCACACGTGGGCGGCGGAGGGCGTCGAGCCTTATCGCTCACCCGCGCGGGGTGAGCGCGAACGACGCCCGCATGTGAGAATGGCTTGCACTCCCGTGGCTTCGGCTTTCCGCGCACTCCGCTCCCGCAACTACCGCCTGTTCTTCATCGGCCAGGGCATCTCGCTCATCGGCTCATGGATGACGCGGCTGGCCACCGCGTGGCTGGTCTACCGCCTGACGGATTCGGCGTTCCTGCTCGGGCTGGTCAGTTTCGCCGGGCAGGTGCCGTCGATGTTCCTGCCGCCGCTGGCCGGCGTGTGGGTGGACCGGTGGGACCGGCGCCAGGTGCTCATCGTCACGCAGGTGCTGTCGATGGCGCAGTCGCTGGCGCTGGCGGCGCTCACGCTCAGCGGCTACGTCACCGTGCCGTGGATCCTCGGACTCACGGTCTTCCAGGGATTGATCAGCGCGGTGGAGATGCCCACGCGGCAGTCACTCGTGGTGCGGCTCATCGACGACCGCGCGGATCTCAGCAACGCCATCGCCTTGAACTCGTCGAACTTCAATGCCGCGCGCCTGGTGGGCCCGGCCATCGCCGGCGCGGTGGTGGCCGCGGTGGGCGAAGGCTACTGCTTCCTCATCGATGGGCTGAGCTATACCGCCGTGATCGCGGGGCTGCTCTCGATGCGGCTCGCCCCCGACGTGCGGCCGGCGTCCGACCGTCACGTCCGGCAGGACCTGGCGGAGGGCTGGCGCTACGTCGCGCGGTCAGGGCCGATTCGCACGCTGCTCCTCTTCCTGGCGGCCACCGGCGTGCTGAGTGCGCCCTACATGGTGCTGATGCCGCTGGTGGCCGGGCGCACGCTCGGTGGCGGCGCTCACACGCTGGGCTTCCTGCTGGCGGCCTCGGGCGTGGGTGCGCTGGCGTGCGCCGTGCAGCTGGTGGTGCGCACGACGGTCGTCGGCATCGGCCGCCTGATGACCTTCGCGGTGGCGGCGTTCGGCGGCGGTTGCGTACTGCTCGGCCTGTCGCAGTGGCTGTGGCTGTCGATGGCCCTGATGGTCGTCACCGGCTACGGCCTGATGTATCAGGTCGTCGCCACCAACACCATCGTGCAGACGATCGTGGACGACGACAAACGCGGCCGCGTGATGGCCTTCTACACCATCGCCCTGCTCGGCTCGGCGCCGCTCGGCAGCCTGCTCAGCGGATCGCTGGCGGCGCGGATTGGCGTGCAGGCCACGTTCGTCGTCAGCGGCGTGGCGTGCGCGCTGGCGGCGCTGTGGTTCTGGCGGCAGTTGCCGTCGATTCGCGGGGCGGTCCGCGCTCGCTACGTCGAGTTGGGCATCCTGTCCGAGGCATAGCCTGCCTCGGCGGGCGGGCGGCCGCTCACGCCGCGCGAAGGCGACCTCCCTGTTCGCTGGACGTCGACTTCCGCATGGCCCGCTTCTGGGGTCCCCGCGGCCGTTGGCCACGACTACATAGTCTGGGTCCGCGAGGTCTTTATGTTGCTCTTTCCCGCGCGGCGGTCCTTTTCTCCTGCAAAAGCGCCGGCCGGCGCCGAGTGGTCGGGACACTCGCGTTGGAACCGTGATGACTCGGCCTGGCCGGCTGGATTGCAGCCTGATGAAGAACTGGGAAGCCACGGACGTCGATAGGACGTGCGGCCGCAGCACGTGGCCAGCGGTCGAACGGCGCGACGAAGCAGAGGCCACCTGAATGGCGCTATTCTTCGCACCGGCTGACCATGGCCCCACGCCACCCGGATGTCGGATCGCTTGCGCTGACCTCGGCTCCGCGCCGTCCGTGGCACAGCTCTTGTAGGCGCGGCACTGTTCTCACACGCTCAACCCGGAAGCCTTCGAGGGAAGAATGATCCAGACACAAGTGGCCATCGTCGGAGGCGGTCCTGGCGGCGCTCACGCCGCCCTCCAGCTTGCCCGGCAAGGCGTGCGCTCGGTGATCGTCGAGCAGGATCAGTTCCCCCGCTACCACATCGGCGAATCGATGACCGGCGAAGCCGGCGCCCTGCTCCGCGAGCTCGGACTGGGCGAGCGCATGGTGGCGGCCGCACACCCGCAGAAACGGGGCGTCGTCGTCTGGGGCAAGACCCCGTGGTACGTGCCGGTGATGATGCGCACCGAGGCGGGTGAGCTCAAGGATCAGTTCACGTGGCAGGTGCGGCGCGCCGAGTTCGACGAGATGCTGCTCAGCGAAGCGCTGGCCGCCGGCGCGACGCTCATCCGCGGCCAGGCGCGGGATGTCCTGCGTGCTGACGACGGGACCGTCACCGGCCTCACGGTGAAGACGACGGACGGTGGCGTGGAGGAAGTGCGGAGTGAGGTGGTCCTCGACGCCTCAGGCCAGTACACGTTCCTCGCCCGGAAAGGCGTCACCAGCCCGAAGCTCGCGGGCCGCTACGACAAGCAGGTCGCGATCTTCTCGCAGGTCGCCAACACCGTGCGCGAGACGGGTGCGCGCGAGCAGCACGGCGACAACACCCACATCTTCTACTCCGGGAAGTTCCGCTGGTCGTGGTTCATTCCACTCAACGCCGATGTCGTGAGCGTCGGCGTCGTCGTCGACGGCAGCTACTTCATGGAGAAGAAGGAGTCGAAGCGGGACTTCCTGGTCCGCGAGCTGGCCGAGCTCCACCCCGAGCTGGCGCGGCGGGTGCCCGATCGCACGCTGCTCGAAGACGTGCGCGCCATCCCCAACTACAGCTACTTCGTGGAGCAGTACCACGGGGAAGGGCTTCATCTGTCTCGGCGACGCCCATCGCTTCATCGACCCCATCTTTTCCTTCGGTCTCTATCTGACGATGAAGGAAGGACAGATGGCGGTGCCGCACATCCTCCGCTACCTGAGCGGCGAGACGCGGCACCTCAGCAATCCGTTCGCCGAGCACGAGGCGGTCTGCTCGACCGCGATGGACAATCTCCAGGACCTCATCGATGCGTTCTGGGAGGCGCCAACGCCCTTCGCTTTCCTGGTCAGCAGTCCACGCACCCGCGATCACCTCGTGGATCTCTTCGCCGGCAGGGTGTTCACGCAGACCCAGAATCCGGGACTGGTGCAGCTGCGTCAACTGGCCGAACAGCAGCGCGGCAAGGCCATCACGAAGCGTGCGGAACACTATCGCATCGGCGCCTACGCGCACGAGCGCGTCGTCGGCAACGACGCCACGGCGATTGCAGGGGAAGCCGAGTAGGGGCCGGGGATGACCGTCACCGAAACCTTCCTCGTGGCGATGGCCGTGATTTACGCGGTCCCCTTCCTCATCTGGAGGTACGGGCACACGGAGTACTACGCTCCGCTCGTCGTGGTGCAGATCCTGACCGGGATCCTGCTCGGCCCCGGCATTCTCGGTGCCGCGTTCCCTGACGTCTATTCGACGGTCTTCGGGGAGCCCGTCATCCAGGCCTTGAACGGCATCGCGTGGTGGGCGGTGATGGTGTTCGTATGGATTGCGGGCATCGAGCTGGACCTCACACAGGCCTGGGCGCATCGCCGCGAGAGCGGCATCACCGCCGGCCTGGCCCTCGGCACGCCGCTCATCTGCGGTTGTGGCGCGGCGGCCGTCATGCTCGCCACCAGTGGCGGCTGGATGGGGCCGACCGCGGCGCCCTGGCAGTTCATCCTGGGCGTCGGCATGGCCTGTGCGGTCACGGCTTTGCCGATCCTGATCCTGTTCATGGAGAAGATCGAGATCCTCCGCAAGCCGCTCGGCCAGCGGACCCTGCGCTATGCGAGCCTCGACGATGTCGCGATCTGGGGGGTGCTGGCGATCATCCTCACCGACTGGCAGCGCGTCGGCAACCAGGCCGCGTTCCTCGTGACTTTCGCCGTCGCCGCCTACGGGTTCCGGAAGTTCATGGTCCGCATTCGCGAGCAGGACCGCTGGTACTGGGGACTCATCGCACTGGCGCTGTGCGGTCTCGGCGCGGATTGGGCCGGCCTGCACTACATGGTGGGGGCATTCCTGGCTGGTGCCATTCTCGACCGCTCATGGTTCAACCAGCAGCAGATGGATCAGCTGCGCCAGCACGTGCTGCTCGTGGTGATGCCCGTCTTCTTCCTGAGCACCGGTCTGCGCACGAACTGGACCATGGGCGGCGCGACGGTGATCGTGGCTGCGGCGGTGCTGCTCCTGGCCTCGGTGGGCGGCAAGCTGCTCGGCGTCGAGCTCGCCGGCCGGGTCCTGAAGTGGCCACGTGGCGAAGCGGCCATCATCGGATGGCTGCTCCAGACCAAGGCCCTCATCATGATCATCTTCGTCAACATCCTGCTGGACCGCGCCGTCATCTCCAGCGAGACGTTCACGGCCCTGCTGCTCATGGCCGTCGCCAGCACCATGCTCACGGTCCCGATGGTGGCGCCGCGGCTGAAGCAACTGGAGCGTGCGGCGCCCCGCCACACCGACGCGGTGCCCGTCGCGCAGCCGACGCCGATCCACGGCGCCTCGTAGCCTCCTCGCCCGTGCCGCGGGCGCGCTCGTCGCTCACTCCAGCGGCCCAGGCGCGGCGGCGGCGCCCGCTGCTGCCTCGAGATCCAGCCGCAACGCGCGGAGGGCGGTCGTCAGTCGTGCGAGGGCCCGGTCGAGCGCGGTGCGCAGCCGGTCCGCCTGCTCGAGCGTCCCGGCGCGGGCCTCCGCTTCGAGGCGCCGGGCGGTCTCGAACGGCGCACCGGTCGAGAACAGGCCCACCGCGCCCTTGATCGCATGGGCCGCCTGCTGCACCTCGGAGGCCTGCCCGGCCGCCACGGCGGCGGCCAGGGCCGCGCGTTGTGCCGGCAGATCCGCGAGGAACACCGCGATCGTCTCGTCCAGCACCTCGCGATCGCCCCCGAACGCCTCGAGCAGCGGCGCCAGATCGACGAGGCGGCTCCGCTTCCGGCGAGCGGCTGGCACCGGCGAAATCGCCGCGCGCCGTCGCTGCTGGCGGTGGCGCCGCCAGTCTCTCGATCGTGGCCAGCAGCGAGTCGGGCCTGAGGGGCTTGGCGACGAAGGCATTCATGCCGGCGGCGAGGCAGCGGTCGCGATCGTCGGCCATCGCGTCGGCCGTCACGGCCACGATCGGCGTGAACGTGCCGGTCGTCTGCTCGTTTGCCCGGATGGCGGCGGTCGTTTCGTAGCCGTCCATGCCCGGCATCTGGACGTCCATCAGGATGACGTCGAACGTGCGGTGGCCGACGGCCTCGAGGGCCGCCTGCCCGGTCGTGACCGCGGTCACCTGGTGACCGCGCTTCTTGAGCACGTGCGTGATCACCCGCTGGTTGGTGGCGTTGTCCTCCACGACGAGGACGTCGAGCAGGCGCGGTGGTGCCGCAACGCCGGCGCCCTTGCCCGCCCGTGCCTTGCGCCGCGCTGGCGGTCGGCCCAGGGCCGCCAGCGCCTCGCGCAGATCCGATTGCTTGACCGGTTTGCTGAGCTGACCGGCGATCGCCCGATCGGCCCGCCGCCGCTCCGGTCGCGCCCCGACCCCGGCCGACCGCATCATGACCACCCTCGGCGGGACGCCTCGGTCATCGGACAGCATCTGGCGCGCCAGCGCGAAGCCATCGACGCCCGGCATCTCCGCGTCGATGAGCGCCACGGACCACGGGGTGCCGTTGGCGGCGGCGGCCGTGAGCGATGCCATGGCGGCCTCGGCGGTCGGCGCCGTGCCGGCCGCGACCTTCCACTGCCCCAGCACGTCGGCCAGGGCTTCTCGCGCGGCCTGGTTGTCGTCCACCACCAGCACCCGCAGACCGTCGAGCCCCGCCGGCGGCGCCTGGGCCGGCGCGGGCGACCTTCCACGCACGAAGCGGAGCAGAAATGAAAAGCGGCTGCCTTCGCCGGCCTCGCTCGCCACCGAGATGCGCCCGCCCATCAGCTCCACGAGCTGCGCCGAGATGGTGAGGCCGAGACCCGTCCCGCCGAATCGCCGCGTGGTCGAGGCATCGGCCTGCACGAACGGTCCGAAGATCTGCCACTGCTGGTCTGGCGCGATGCCGATGCCGGTATCCGAGACCATGAAGCGCAGGGCGGCCTCGCCGTCTGTGACGGTCTCCGCCTGCACGTCCACGGCGACGACCCCGGCGGCCGTGAACTTGACCGCGTTGCCGACGAGATTGAGGATCACCTGCCGCAAGCGACCGGGATCGCCGATCAGGGCATCGGGTACGTCGGCGCCAATCCGGCAGACGAGCTCGAGCTCCTTGCCGTGCGCGTTCGGGGCCAGGAGCTTCACGGCGTCTTCGACGGTGTCGCGGAGGCTGAAGTCGACCCGGTCGAGCACCAGACGGCCGGCCTCGACCTTGGAAACATCGAGGATGTCGTTGAGGATCGTCAGCAGCGCTTCGGCCGACTGATTCGCGGTCTGGATGAACTCGCGCTGTGGCGGCGTGAGCCGGGTCTGCAGCGCCAGCGCGGTCAGGCCGATCACCGCGTTCATCGGCGTGCGGATCTCGTGGCTCATGTTGGCGAGGAACTCGCCCTTGGCGACCGTCGCCGTCTCGGCCCGGCGTTTTGCCACCGCCAGTTCGGACACCATCTGTTCCAGGCGCGCCGCCGATTCGGCTTGCAGCTCCGCGGACCGCTTGCGGTCGGTGACGTCGCGCGCGGCCGCGTAGACCGCGCTTTCGTGGGCATAGGGCGTGGCCGTCCATTCGAGCCAGCGGTAGGAGCCGTCGCGCGCGCGATAGCGGTTCTCGAAGGCGATGACGCGGGCGCCGGTCGTCAGGGCAGACAGGGCGGCGATGGTGGCGTCGCGGTCTCCCGGGTGGACGAAGTCGAGGAACGGCGCGCCGCACAGCTCGGCCTCGGTGAAGCCGAGGACGCGCTCCCACGCGGGATTGAGCCGCAGGAAGTAGCCATCGAGACTGGCCACGCAGAAGAGATCGAGGGAGAGTTCGAAAAAGCGTTCCAGCTCATCGGCCGCGCGGCGGCGCTGCACGTGGACGCCGATGTGTGACCCTACCGCCGTCATCGTGGCGAGCTCGGACGGCCGCGGCTCCCGTGACTCGTGGCTGAAGAACTCGAGCACGCCCACCACGTCGGCGCGGTGCAGCATGGGAATGGCGACCGTGCGCTGGAGTCCGGCGCGTTCGGCCGCCTGGCAGCGCGCCGGCTCGTCGGCAATCGGGTCGGCTGCCGTCAGGGGCGATCGGGCCGCCCACGCGCGTCCCGCCAGTCCCTCGCCTGACACCACGGTGGCAGCCCGGCTGAGCGCGGCCAGCTCTCCATACACCTCGGTGCCGGACCACGTGCCGCTGCAGCGCATCTCGGTGCCGGTGCGGGACACCTCCCAGAACACGCCGAACGCCCATCCGAACGGGGTCGCCACCTCACCGAGCACGCCGGGCACCGCGCTGGCCAGGCTCGGCATTTCGGCCAGCAGGCGGGCCACGGCGTGGGCGATGGGCAGTTCCACGCCTGCCCCGGGCAGCGTGGTGGGTCGGTGAGTCATCGGTGGATTTCTCGTTCCGTGTGCAACGACGGGACTACACTACTTCCGATCGAACCGTTCTGTCGTCGGGTGCTTGCCCGTCCTGCGAAGGCTCCGAATGACCATCCCCGCCCCGCCGCCGCACGTCCTGGTGGTGGACGACGACCGCGCCTTCCGCCAGGCCACCGCCGCACTGCTCCAGAAGGCCGGCTATGTCACGGCACAGGCCGGCGACGGCGTTGCCGCCCTGTCCCATGTGCGCGAAGCGCGGGTGGATGTGGTGCTGCTGGACATCGGACTCCCGGGCATGAGCGGCCTCGAGGTGCTGGCGGAAGCCCGGCGCCTCCCGGCACCGCCCCGCATCGTCATCGTCACCTCCGACGACACGCCGGGCGCCCTGATGGCGTCGTTCCGGGGACAGGCCGACCGTTTCGTCCGCAAGCCGATCGCCCCGCAGCGCATCGTCGATGTCGTCAAGGAGGTACTGGCCGTCACGGCCGCCGCCACCCTGACGATCGACGTCGTGTCGGCCACGTCCGAGTGGGTGGAACTGGTGGCGCCGTGCTCGCTCGACGTCGCCGATCGCATTCAGGAGTTCGTGATGAACCTGGACGCCGACGTGCCGGAAGAGACGCGGGAATCCGTGGGACAGGCGTTTCGCGAGCTCCTGACCAACGCCATCGAGTGGGGCGGACGCCTCGACCCGGCGCAGAAGGTGCGCATCGCGTGTCTGCGCACCCCCCGCATGCGCCTCTATCGCATTGCCGACCCCGGCGAAGGCTTCGACCTGGGGCGGCTGAGTCATGCGGCGGTGTCGAACGCGCCGGACGATCCGCTCGAGCACGCCCGCGTGCGCGAAGGCCTCGGACTGCGGCCGGGCGGACTCGGTCTGCTGATGACCCGGGCCCTCGTGGACGAAATCATCTACAACGAGAAGCGCAACGAGGTCGTGCTCGTGAAGTACCTGGACTGAGGGAGACAGATGCTGGACATCACTGAGCACACGGCTGGCGATGTCACGGTGCTGCGGCTCGCGGGCCGCCTGGTACTGGAAGACGCCGAGACGCCGCTGTTCGCCCACATCGATCGCCTGTTCGAACTGGGCCGTCACAAGCTCGTCCTCGACCTGCGGCAGGTCACGTACGTCGACAGCGCCGGGCTCGGGTGGCTGGTGGCCAAGTTCGCCGGCGCACGCCGCCGGGGCGGCGACCTGCGCTTCATCCATCTCACCGAGCGCACGCGCCACCTGATGGCGATCACCAAGCTGAAGACGGTCTTCGCGATCTTCGAGTCCGAGGACGACGCGGTCCGGAGCTTCTCCGCGCCCTGACTCGCGTCCTTCAGCCGGCCGCGGTGGCCCGCCTGGTCGCGGCACGTGCCGGCGGCGCCATCGACGGGGGTTGCCCGCGACTGGTGTAAGGTGTCGGCCATGCCAACGCTGACCCGCCGCGCTTTCACCACCTCGCTTGTCGCCGGCGTCGCGGCCGCGCGCGCCCCCATAGCGGTGGCGGCGCAGCGCCCGGCCGCGCCCGCCGACCTCGCGTGGCTGTCGCTCACCGAAGCCGCGGCCCTGGTCAAGGCACGCAAGGTGTCGTCGACGGAGCTCGTGACGGCGTGCCTGGACCGCATCGCCACCTACAATCCGAAGCTCAACGCCTTCATCACGGTGACGCGCGAGGCAGCACTGGCGCGGGCCCGGGCGCTCGATGCCCTGCCGGCCAGCGCCCCGCGCGGACCGCTCCACGGCGTGCCGATCGGACTCAAGGACAACATCGACACGGCCGGCGTGCGGACCACGGCGGCCAGCAGCGTCTACGACGACCGCGTGCCGGCCGAGAACGCCGAGGTGGCGCGACGGCTCGAGGCGGCCGGGGCGATCGTGCTCGGCAAGCTCAACCTGCACGAGTTCGCCAACGGCGGCACCTCGGCCACCAGTTACTACGGCCCGGTGCGCAATCCCTGGGCGCTCGACCGCAACCCGGGCGGCTCGTCGGGCGGCTCGGCGGCCGCGGTGGCAGCCGCGCTCTGCTACGGCGCGCTCGGCACCGACACCGGCGGCTCGATCCGCACGCCGGCGTCCTACTGCGGCGTCGTCGGCCTCAAGCCCACCTACGGACTGGTCTCGATCCGCGGCATCATTCCGCTCGTTGTCTCGCTCGATCACTGCGGCCCGATGACACGCACGGTCGCCGATGCCGCGCTGATGCTGCAGGTGCTGGCCGGCTATGACCGGCTCGACATCGCCAGCGTCGAGCATCCGGCCGAGGACTACGTGGCGGAGCTGGCCGCGCCCGTGAAGGGGCTGCGCATCGGCGTGGCGCGTGTGCCGTTCTTCGACCACCTCGATGACGACGTGGCCCGTGCCTTCGAGGCGGCGCTGGCGACGATCGCGTCGCTGACCGGCAGCGTCCGCGATGTGGTGCTGCCCTCGACGAGCGACGTCAACCTGAACGGCGAGATGTTCGCCTACCACGAGGCGCTCTATGCCCGGATGTCCGGGCGGTATCAGATCCCGACCAGGCGCAACCTGCAGAACGGCGCCGCGGCGAAAGCGGCCGAGTACGTGCGCGGGCGCTGGGCGCTCGACCTGATGCGCCGCACCATCGACGACCACTTCAAGGACGTGGATCTGGTGGTGCTGCCCACGCGCCGGCACACGCCCCGCACCGTGGACGCCGCGTTGCAGCGCGAAGAGACCGACGTGCCGCGGAATCCCGAACTCGAGAACACTGGCCAGTTCAACATCTACGGTATTCCCGCCATCTCCGTGCCGTGCGGCTTCACGTCGGCCGGGCTGCCGGTGGGCCTGATGATTGCCGGCCCGCGCTTTGCGGAGGGCCGCGTGCTGGCCCTGGCCCGTGCTTACGAGCAGGCCACGGAGTGGCGGACCAAGCGCGCGCCCCTCACCCCAGACACGCCGGTGCCCCCGCTGGCGCGCACCAGTCCTGACTGACCTGCAGGTGCTGCCGGCTTCTCCTCGCTTCCTCGGCCGTGCCATCCCGGCCGCTGATCCCGCGAGGTAGACCATGGACACCAGGGATGCTCCGCGTGTTGATGTCGTCGTCATCGGCGGCGGGCAGGCCGCGCTCTCGGTGGCGTACTTCCTGCGGCGCACTTCTCGTTCGTACCTGCTGCTCGACGCGGAAGATGGGCCTGGAGCGGCGTGGCGGCACGGGTGGCCGTCGCTGCGTCTCTTCTCGCCAGCGCAGGTCAGTTCGCTCTCGGGCTGGTTCATGCCGCCCACCAGCGGCGGCTTTCCGCCGCGCGATCACGTGATCGACTACCTGGAGCGATACGAGGAGCGCTACCAGGTCCCTGTGCTCCGCCCGGTCTGGGTGGAGGCGGTGGAACGTGCCGGCGACCGATTGCTGGTGCGGTCGGAAGGGCGCTCCTGGCTGGCCCGCACCGTCGTCGGCGCAACCGGCACGTGGCGATCGCCATTCATTCCGGCGTATCCCGATCGCGAGGTCTTCGCCGGCACACAGCTCCACTCGGCCGACTACTCCGAGCCGCAGGACTTCGCGGGTCAGCGGGTGCTCGTGGTCGGCGGCGGCAACTCCGGCGCGCAGATTCTGGCGGAGGTGTCGACCGTCGCCACCACCACCTGGGTCACCGAGCGACCACCGCGTTTCCTGCCGGACGACGTCGACGGGGGCGTCCTCTTTCGCCGCGCATCGGAGCGTTGGAGGGCGCAGCAGGAAGGCCGAGCCGTGCCGGCCGCCGAGGGCGGACTCGGGGACATCGTGATGGTGCCGCCTGTCGTCGAGGCCCGGGCACGCGGCGTCCTCGTGGCGCGGGGTCCGTTCGACCACTTCACGGCGTCTGGGGTGCGGTGGCCGGACGGCACCTCGGCGGAGTTCGATGCCGTCATCTGGTGTACCGGCTTTCGCCCGGCGCTCTCCCCTTTCGCGCCACTCGGTGTCCTGCACGACGGGCGGATCCGCGTGAGAGGCACGCGCGCGGTCGACGAGCAACGCCTGTGGCTCGTGGGATACGGGGACTGGACCGGCTACGCGTCGGCCACGCTCATCGGCGTCGGGCGCACCGCGCGCGCGACCGCGGAGGAGATCGACCAGTTTCTGACGCACGAGCACTGACGCCAGGCATCGCCCGTGGACCAACGGCCTGCCACGGTCAGCAGCCGCGTTCGAGCATTTCCTGCTTGCAGAACTCGACCACGTCTTGCAGCGACGCTGTCACCTGCCTTCACGACGATGGTGGTCGATCGCACCGGCCGACGTAACCCCGAGCACCCGACCCACCCCCGCCGCTGCTCGTGTTGTGGCGGCCGAGGCGCGGTGTGTGCCGGCGGCCGCTGGCTAAACTGGTCGCACTCGCAGCGCGGAGCGAATATCCTCAGGGATGGAGGGCTCGTGACCATACAAGTGAACAGTGACCACACCATCGGTATCGACGCACGTCTGACCAGCTTCGTCGAAGACGAAGTTCAACGCCGGCTGGGCCGGTTCGTCACCACGCTGACGCGCGTCGAGATTCACTTGAGCGACGTCGACAAGAAGAAGTCCGGCAAGGCCGACAAACGTTGTCTCGTCGAAGTACGTCCGGCCGGCGGCCGGCCGGTGACCACCAGCGCGACCGCCACCAAGCTCGCCGCCGCCGTCGGGTCCGCCCTCGGGAAGATGCAGCGTTCGCTCACGACCGTGTTCGGCCGCGAAGGAAGGACGGCGCGCCCGGTCGCCCCGGCGGACGCGACGGCACCGGCCAGGAGCGTCGCCGCCAGGAAGACGGCCGCCACGAAGACCGCCGCCAAAAAGACTGCCGCCAAGAAGACCGCCGCCAAGAAGACCGCCGCAGAGAAGACCGCCGCCAAGAAGACCACTGCCAAGGCACCGGCGGCGAAGAAGCAGGCAGCCGCAACGGAGGCCGCCGCCAGCACGACCACGGCCGGCGGTCCCAAGAAGAAGCGGATCTACCAGGCCCGTCGCAAGGCGTGGCCGGCCAGGTAGACGGAGCTCATCCGTTCACGCGTCTGCAGCGGAGGGGCGGCGTCAGCCGTCACTCCGGCAGCGCGAACGCCACGACCGTGTCGCCGCCCTGCGGGTCGAGCGAGCCGTGGCCGCCGCAGGAGAGCGCCACGTACTGCCGTCCCTCCACCTGGTAGGTCATCGGCGCCGAGTTGCAGCCGGCGCCGGTGCGGAAGCTCCACAGCCGCTCGCCGGTCGCCGCATCGTAGGCCTCGAACCAGCCGGCCGTCCGCCCCGCGAACACCAGCCCGCCGGCCGTCGCCAGCACGCCGCCGGCCAGCGGCTCGTCGGTCCTGCTCGTCCAGATGACCTTGCCGGTCTGCGGACTCACCGCGACCACGCTGCCGAAACGCTCGCTGCCTCTGGGCTCGTCGCGCGGCAGGAAGTAGCCTTCGATACGCTGGTTGACCGCGTAGAGCAGGCCCGTCTGCGCGCTGTAGGCGCCGGGCGACCAGATGGTGCCGGCCACCCCGCCCCGAATCAGGTTCGATCCCGCCACGCCGCCCACCGAGCCCGCGACCGGCATGTAGTTGTCGGAACGGGTCACGAGCGCGCCGGTGTCGGCGTCGAGGACGTAGAGGTTGCCCATGCCGGTGAACTTGCCGACCACCTGCTGAACGCGCCCGTCCCGCTCGAGGGCGAAGCGGATCGGCGGCGTCGGCCCGGAGGCGCCCCAGATGTCGTGGGGCAGGAACTGGTAACACCACGCCGTCGTCCCATCGGCGATGCGGATGGCGCACACCGAGTTGGTCCAGCGCATGTCGCCCGGGTGCGGCTCGGACGGCGGCGGGAACGCGGTCGGGTCGGGCCCGCCCGTGGACACGTAGGCGAGGCCTCGCTCGGCATCGACGGTCGGCGTCATCGGCGCGCTGGCGCCCCCGGTCTTCCAGCCATCCGCCAGGCGTGCCTGATTGGCCTTCTCCCACGCGATGTCACGGCCGAGGCTGATCTCGGGCCGTCCCGGCAAGGTCTCGAGCCACTCGCCCCACCAGCCGCCGTCGTCGGGCGAGGGGATTGCCCACCACGTCCACGCCACGGCTCCGGTGTCGGCGTCGAAGGCCTGCACCGCCCCGCGGTCGACGAAGGAGATTCCCTGGATGATGCGGCCCTGCACGGCGACGGGGGCGCCGGTCAGGCGCGGCGAGAGCGTCTTCACGTCGAACGCCGTCTTGCCCGTGCTCCGCTCGAGCGCCAGCAGCCGGCCGTTGAGCGTGCCCAGGTAGACGCGGTCGCCGTAGACGGCCACGCCGCGGTTCGGACCGAAGTGCGCGGGCAGGTGCAGATCCTCGGTGGCCGCCTGCTCGCTGGCCGCCTCGCCGGCGATGGTCACCTGCCACACGACTTCGCCGGTCGCCGCATCGAGGCGGATGAGGCGCTGCACGCCGCTCTCACCGGGCGTGGTCACGTACATCTCGTGCCCCAGCACGATCGGCGTGCTCTCGAACGAGCCCACCACGCCAGTCTGGGCAATCCACGCCGGGCGCAGCCGGGTGACGTTCTCGCGACCGATCTCCGTGAGCGGCGAGTAGCGGGTCTGTCCCCAGTCGCCGCCGTAGGTGGGCCACGTCGACGGCTGGGCCCGGTGGCCGTCCTGCAGCATCGCGTCGGTGACCCCGCCCACGGCCTCGTCCGACCTGGCCGCGGCGGCCGGTTCGTCGCTACCCGGGGCGGATGGCTGACCCGCGCCGCCGCATGCCGCCATGCCGAACAGCATCAGGGCCATGGCCAGCCGCGGGGCCACGCTGCCCCCGCGCGGCATCGTCCTGCCTGTCATGGTGTGCTCCGCAGAGATCAGAACGGATCGAAGCCGAGCGTGAGCCCGACCGCGAACTCACGTCCGGGCGAGGGCTCGAAGAACCGGTCGCCCAGCAGATTGACGATCGCCGACCCGTTGTAGCGCTCGTCGAAGAGGTTGTCGATGCTCACGAAGGGCCGCAGGCGGAGCCCCTTCCATCGGCGGTCGAGACCGAGCCGGAGGTCGGCCACCTGGTACGACCAGTTGTCGATGGTGTTGATGCTGTTCACCGGGTAGGCGTCCACGAACCGGTATTCCCCCGAGACGAACACGCCCGCCGGCGCCTGGTAGCTGCCCCCGAGCACCAGCCGGTGGGGCGGCGCGCCGGGCTCGACCTTGTCCGAGAAGTCGCCCTCGGGCGCGACGAAGCGTCCGTAGCGGAAGTGCTGGAACGTGTAGGCCAGCCGCGCTTTCGCACGCGCGGTAGGGGCCCACTCGAACAGCACCTCGAGCCCTTTGCGGGCGACCTCACCCGCGTTCCGGAAGTAGGCCTGCTCGTCGGCCCGCTGGAAGCGGACGATGGCGTCGTCAATGGCCGAGGCGTAGGTCGCGACTTCGAAGCGCAGCCGCCACGGCGCGATCGCGCCCCGCACGCCGGCCTCCACGCTCCGCAGATCTTCGGGACCGAGCTCGTCGTTGAATCCGCCCGCGTTATCGGGGCGATTCGACAGCTCGACCGTCGTCGGCGTCTGGTAGGCGGTGGCGACGTTGGCGTAGAGATTCAGCCACGATGACGGCACGAACGTCACGCCGGCCATCGGGCTCACGGCGTCGAGCGTGCGCCCGCCGGACTGATCGCCGTTGGCGAGGAAGCGGTCCGTGGCCGTGAAGCGATAGCGGTCGTAGCGGGCGCCGCCGGTGAGGCTCCACCGCTCGCCGAGGCGCGCGGTGACGTGCACGAACGGGCTGACCGACCGCACCTCCTCGAGCTGCGCCAGTTCGAGCGCGCCGACGCGGGTCCGGCCGCCGCCGGCCGGGACGCCGCCGTTCCCGTATTCTTCGCGCTCGTCGTGCTGGGTCGAGACATCGAACCCGGTGGTCCATGTGATCGGGACTCGCCCGGCGTTCGCCGTGCCTGCGTATTCCGACCGGAACCCGGCGGCCCGGCGGTCCACGCTGATGACCGCGAAGGGAATGGGATTCCACACGTCCCGCAAGACGCCCCAGGCGGTGGCGCGGACCATGTGGCCGGGCTTCATCTGGTGCTGCACCGTCAGGCCGGCCTGCTGCTGCGTCGCGGACTCACCCCACCCCTGCGTGATGGCCTGAGGCCGCACGCTGCGGGGGTTGTCGCGCGCGTCGGCAAGGGTCAGCGTGCTGGAACTCTCGCCGAAGGGCAGGTCATAGAGGTTGAAGACGCCCCGGATTTCGGTCGTGCTCGAGGGCGCGGCCCGCACCACGACGTTGGCGCGCCGCACGTCGGCGCGGCTGTTCGCGCGGAAGCCGTCGGTCTGCAGGCGGCTGGCGCTCACCAGATAGCTCGCCTTGGGCGTCGTGCCCGACGCCTTGATCTGCTGCTGCTGATAGCCGTAACTGCCCCACTGCACGTCGGGCTGGACGAAGAAGCGCCCGGGCGGCGGGAACTCGGTCTGCAGCGTGATGACGCCGCCCGCGGAATTGCCGTAAAGCACCGAGCTCGGCCCCCGCAGCACCTCGATGCGGCCGAGCGAGGCCAGGTCGATATTGGTGGGCTCGGTCGTGCCGTCGGCCATCGTCATCGGCACGCCGTCCTGGAGGATCTGCACGCCGCGCATGCCGAAGCGCGGCATCGGCGCGCGAATGGCGAAGCGGACGCCCCCGGACAGGCTGAAGTTGCGGCGGTTCTCGACGTAGAACCCGGGCACGCCGGTGAACGCCTCGGCTGGCGAGGCCCGGCGCTGGAACGCCTGGATCGCGTCGCCCTCGATCACGGCCACCGCGTTGGGCACGCGCGCCGGATCCTGCTCGCTGCGCGTGACCGTGACGGTGACGGCCTCGGCGAACGGCGAGATCTCCAGCCGCAGGTCAACCGTCCGCGTGTCGCCGGCGGCGAGCGTCACGGCCGTCTCGCGGGCGCCGAAGCCCGTGAGCGCCGCTCGCACCCGGTAGTCGCCCGCCGGCACCGCGGCGAACTCGTAGCGGCCGACGGCGTCTGTCACCGCACGGCGCGGCGCTCCGAACGGGTGCGGCGAGAGCGTGACGGTGGCTCCCGGCAAGGCGCCAGCGCTCTGGTCCTGGACCGTTCCAGCGACAGTGGCCCCGGCCGGCTGCGCGTAGACGTCGACGGCCGGGACCACGACGTTCGCGCACAGGCACCAGACCGCACACGCCATCAGTCGTCTGATGCGCTCGTGTCTCGTCCTCGTCATCGTTCGATGATAGTGCACGTCGTTCGGGGCCCCGCCGACCGCTGTGCCAGGCTGCCGCGCATGACGACCGTCTGAACGCCGTGCCCCATGAGAACGCGCAGATCCGCGCCACCGAGTTCGCTCTACCAGGCGCGCGTCTTCTGGGATCGCCTGGTCCGCTCGCTGACGGCGCAGTGACCGGCGCTACTGGTCGAGGTGGACGCCGTCCACGTCAGTCGCCGTGGCGGGGCGGCGCGGGCGCCCCGCCGGCTGGCGTGACGGTCACGCCCTGCGGCAGGACCAAGGTTCGATACGGGAACGGGATCTCGATGCCGTGGGCGTCGAACGCCTTCTTCACGCGGCGCAGGAACTCGCGGCCGACCTCCCACCGCTTGAGCGGGATGGTCTTGATCCGCACCTTGATCTCGACCGCCGAGTCGGCGAACCGGTTGACGCCAATCACGTCGAGTCCGCTCAGCATCGACGCCGCATACTTCGGCTCCGCGAGCATGCCCTCGGCCACCGCTGTCATCACCTCGACGACCCGGTCGGTGTCTTCCTTGTAGGCGACGCCCATGTCGACCACGTAGTAGGCGAAGTCCTTGGTCATGTTCGACAGCCGCTGGATGCCGCCGTTCGGGATGACGTGCACGGTGCCCGCCATGTCGCGCAGGATGATCGTCCGCAGGGTGATGCGCTCGACGGCACCCGCCGTGCCGTCGATGTTGGCCACGTCGCCGACGCGGACCTGGTTCTCCAGGATGATGAAGAAGCCGCTGATCACGTCCTTCACGAGCGACTGGGCGCCGAAGCCCACGGCCAGGCCGACGATGCCGGCGCCGGTCAGGATGGGCGTGATGTCGACGCCGATCTCGCGCAGGATCATCAAGGTGGCGATCAGCGTCACCAGCACGAAGACGGTGTTCTGAAGCAGCTTGCCGACGGTCTGCGCCCGCTTGGCCCGCTCCATCACGTCGACCGGCGCGGCATCGTCGAGCTTCGCCTCGAGACGGGCGGCAATGAGGCCCATGACGTGGGTGACCAGCCACGCCATCAACAGGATCAACCCGATGCGCAGCCCCGACGCCACCGCCCACGCACCCAGGGCTTCCGGGCTCAGCCCGACCTGCGCCTGTACTCCGACCGCGCGCAGCGCGGGGAAGATGAGCAGGGCCGCGCTGAGCAGGAACACGACCGCGCGCACGAACCGCAGGGTCTGGCGGAGCGAGCTCCGCGCCAGGATGCCGTCGTCCTCGCTGACGCCGACAATCACGCGCTTCATGAAGCGCGTGGCGGCTTCGGCCACGAGATAGGCCACCGTCAGCGCCACGGTCACGGCCGCGGCTTTCCCCATCCAGGCAGGGTATGCCTGGAACACCTGCTCGATCATGTCACCTTGCTTTCCGCACGACGCCCCGCCGGCGCTGGCGACAGACCTGCTCGCGCTCGCGCGTCCCGTGGGACGATAGTAGCTGCTTGCGACCGTTGACGGAACCCAGGCAGGAGTGGCCGATGACGATCCTCCCCACCGCGCAACGCGTCGGACGATGGATGGCCTATAGCGGGCTGGTCTGCGGCATGCTCTACGCCGGCCTCGGCCTCGTCTACGACCTCACCACGACCGGCCTGAACTGGGGCACGGCCATGGCATTCGGCGCGCTCATCGGCATGCCGCTGCTGTTCGGCGTGTTCGGATTTCTGTGTGCGGCCCTCGTCGTCCTGATCATATCGGGCGCGTCGGCAGCCATCCACGCAACGGCGAGGATGCGAGGCGCGCGTCATTGACGGGACGCGCGCGCCTGCTGTTCTGGACCGCGGAGCTGGTGGCCGTCGGCTTCGTCCTGGCCTTCGTCACGCAGTACGTGAATGTCTCGCCCGACAGCTACCACGGCTTCTGGCCTCGCCGCTGGTGGCTGCTCGTGCACCTGAGCGCGGGCACGGTGGCGCTGTTGATCGCGCCGGTGCAATACGGGCTCGGTGTCCACCGGCGACGGCTGGCGCTGCACCGATGGTTGGGGCGCGTCTATCTCGGCGCGGTGGCGGTCAGCAGTGGCGCAGCCGTCGGCCTCGCCCTCTACAACACGATCTCGTGGGTCTACGGCCTCGGTCTGCTCGGCCTGAACGCGGCGTGGCTCACCACGACCGGCATGGCCTGGCTGGCGGTCCTCCGACGCCGCTTCGACCAGCATCGCGAGTGGATGACGCGCAGTATCGTCGTCACCTTCGGCTTCGTCTGGTTCCGCGCGATCCTCGGCACCACCATTGCGCTCGACATCGGCACCGAGGCCGAGCGGTTCGTCGTCGCCGCATGGGGCTGCTGGTCGGTGCCGCTGCTGGTGACCGAGGTCTGGCTGCAGGCACGCAAGACAGCCTGAGGCCGCGATCGCCGGACGCGTGACGGTCGCGAGTCGTGTTGGATTCCTGTCGAACCCGAAGTATAACGTCCGGAGTGCGCGGTGCGCGCCGCCCACGTTCGACATCGGCTCGGTGCGATCGAGGCGCGTCGAACGCCTCGCTGCCCGGGTGGACGTGCGCCCGGGACCACTTCCTCTCCCTGAACGGCCTGCCGTCCACCTCACGAGGAGGACCACCGCATGAGGACCGCGCTTCTCTCCATACCCGTTGCGCTGCTCGTCGCATCGTCGGCGGCACAGGAACGGCCGCCGATTCTCGACATGCACCTCCACGCGCTCGCGGCCACCGCCGAGGGCCCGCCACCGCTCGCCATGTGCACGCCGATCCACCCGTTCCCCGTGTGGGATCCGCGGAAGCCCTACACCGAGACCTTCATGGCGATGCAGAAGGAGCCGCCGTGCGCGGACCCGGTCTGGTCGCCGACCACCGACGAGGCGGTCATGGCCGAGACCCTCGCGATCATGGCGCGCCGCAACATCATCGGGGTCTTGAGCGGCCCGCCGGCACGGATGGCGGCCTGGCGCGCAGCGGCGTCCGAGCGGTTCATCCCGGGCCTGCTGTTCCAGCTCGGAGACACCGCGCCATCTCCCGACGCGCTCCGAGGCATGCACGAGCGGGGCGATCTGGCCGTGCTGGGGGAGATCACGAACCAGTACCTGGGGATCGCGCCGGACGACGAACGCATGACGCCGTACTGGGCGTTGGCGGAGGAGCTGGACATCCCCGTCGGCATTCACGTCGGCACTGGCCCGCCGGGAGTGATGCACCTCGGCGCCGCCGGCTACCGCGCCCGCCTGCACAGCGCGCTCACGATGGAGGAGGTGCTCGTGCGTCACCCCCGCCTGCGGGTGTACCTGATGCACGCGGGCTACCCGATGCTCGACGACCTGCTGGCCGTGCTGTACGCGCATCCGCACGTCTACGTGGACGTCGGCGTCATCGTCTATTCGCAAACGCGCGAAGCGTTCTATCGCTATCTCCGGGCGATCTTCGAGGCGGGGTTCGGCAACCGCGTGATGTTCGGATCGGATCAGATGGTGTGGCCCGGGGTGCTCGAACGGGCCATCGCCGTGATCGAGGAGGCGCCGTTCCTGAGCCCGGCGCAGCGACGAGGTGTTCTCTACGACAACGCGGCCCGATTCCTGCGGCTGAGCGAGGAGGAGATCGCGCGACACCGGGGGATGTGACGCTGCCTGAGCGGGACCACACGCTGAACGGCAGAGACGGTAGTATCGATCAGCGCGGAGGCGTCGCCACTTGATGCACGAACACGAGCCCCTGCACGTCGAGTTGCCAGACGCGCCCCAGGCCGAGGGCGTGTTGTCGCTCGTGTGCGGTGAAGTGCATGGCGGTAACCAGCCGATCCACACCCGAGTCGTCCTGCCCGGCCTGAAGGCGGTGCTCTACTCCCACCCGTGCCACGGCGAGCGCGGTGGTGACGTGCACTACCTGTCGGTGTGTGGGTCAGGACTGCTGAGTCGCGTCTGCATCGCCGACGTCGCGGGCCACGGCGAGGTGGTCGCCAAGGTCAGCGCCCAGATGCACGAGCATCTGCGCCAGAGCGTGGATGTCATCGACGAGCGTCGGGTGTTCCGCGAGATGGACAAGCGGCTGGACGCCATCGGCATCCGCGCCATGACCACCGCGGCGCTCTTGACCTACTACCCGCCCAGCCGGCGTCTCACCGTGAGCTATGCCGGCCACCCGCCCGGCTGGCGGCAGTCATCGGGCGGCCCCTGGCATCGCCTGGGTGACGGCGCCCCCGCAGGTGGCGTGCGGATGAACCTGCCGCTCGGCACCGGCTTCGAATCCGGCTACGCGCGGGACCGGGTACGGACCAACATCGGCGACCACGTCCTGGTGGTCACCGACGGCGTGCTCGAGGCGCACGGCCCGGATGGGGCCGAGTTCGGCGTCGAGGGCGTCGAGCGCGTGCTCGCCGGCGTCACGCAGGCGGGGCCGGAGCGGGTTGCCGACGCGCTCCTCCACGCGCTGGAGCGGCACACCGGCAGCAGCCAGCCCGGGAACGACGACGTGACGATCTTCGTCGGCGAAATCGTGCCCGGTCCGCCGGGCCCGGCGTTGTGGCACGTACTCCGGAACCGGCTGCTGACGCGCATCATCCCTTCGCTGCGCTGAAGGCGGCGCAGCCCGAGGAGCGCCCATGTCGACGCCACAGAGACCGATCTACTCGCCATTCGGCGCCAGATCCACCGCGGCGGAGGTCGTGGCGGGGCTGAATCTTCGCCGCACCAACGTCATCGTCACCGGCGGTTACTCCGGCCTCGGGCTCGAGACGACGCGGGCGCTGGCCACTGCCGGCGCCCATGTCACCGTGCCCGCGCGCGACATGCGCAAGGCCGAGATCAATCTCGCGCCGCTGCACGGCGAGGTCGCCGGCACCATCGTCATCGAGCACCTCGATCTCGCCGACCCGGCGAGTGTCCAGGCTTTCGGCACGCGTTACGTCGAGAGCGGTCGCCCGCTCGGTATCCTCGTGAACAACGCCGCCGTCATGGCCACCCCCCTCACTCGCGATGCCGACGGCCACGAGAGCCAGTTCGCCATCAACCACCTCGGCCACTTCCGGCTGGTCGCGGGGCTGTGGCCGGCCCTGGTCGCGGCCGGCGCGGCGCGCGTCGTACAGCTCTCCTCGCTCGCCCACCGGCGCTCGGCGGTCGTCTTCGACGATGTCGACTTCGAGCACCGCTCCTACGAGAAGTGGGATGCCTACGGACAGTCGAAGACGGCCAACAGCCTGTTCGCGGTCGAGCTCGATCGGCGCGGCCGCGGCGACAGCGTGCGCGCGCTCGCGGTGCACCCGGGCGGCATCATGACCGACCTGCAGCGCCACCTGCCCCTCGAAGAGCAGATCGCGATGGGCTGGATGGATGTGAACGGCACGCTCAATCCGCTCTTCAAGAGCCCGGCGCAAGGGGCGGCCACGAGCGTGTGGTGCGCGGCCTCGCCGCTGCTCGCCGGCCTGGGCGGCGTCTACTGCGAAGACTGCAACGTCGCTGCGCTCGTACCCGCGGACTCCGAGCTGTGGACGGGCGTGCGGCCGCACGCCGTCGACCCAGACGCCGCGCGCAAGCTGTGGGTGCTGTCGGAAGCGATGACGGCCACGTCCTGGCCGTAGTTTCTCGGCCGGCCTTACACCGCTGACGAATGTCGTTGAACGCCAAGCGCGCTGCCGGCTTCCGGCAGGCCGGCCGGGCGCGGCCGCGTCGCGACGTCATGCACCAACACGGGCTGCACCGCACGTCGAGCTGCGAGGAGCGGCTCCGATCGAGGGCGTGGCGTAGTCGAGGCAGCCGCGTGCGTCAGTGGATCGTGATTCCGAGGCCGAGCTGGCCGAAGTTTGCGTCGATGTCCGAGTTGCTCATCGCGCTGCCGTTCCAGAACGGCGTGAGGCTCACGTTCCGACCCACGCGGATGTCCCATCCCACGCCCAACATGACCCCGAGACCGAACTCCGAGTCGCCCAGAAAGGTGAACGAACCAAGGCCGATTCCTGCGTTCAGAAAGAACCCGGAGCTCCGCGACGGGTAGAATCGAACTCGACCATCGAGTGTCCCCACCGTAAGGAGCTCGCCGTCGAATTCCCTCGCGAACCCCGTGGTGCCCACGGCGAGCAGCACCCGGTCGGTCAGTGCGGCTCCAAGCGCAAGACCGCCGCTCAGACCGGTGTCGCGGTGGCTACAATCCTGGCAGCCAAGGGAGCCGGCACCCAGGCCTATGTTGAACCACAACCCTTCACCCCCCCTGCGCCTCTCCGCAGGCGGTTGGGTCGATGTGAGTGTGCGGGCGCGTGCGGTGTCGGGCGGCGCCGAATCATCCGCGACTGACAAATCCATAGGCTGCAAGTCGGCTCGCTCAACTCGAATCAGGTTCGTCGCAATCCATCCGGTCCGGAGTCCGAACTGTGGATCGTTGAACTGAACCTGCGTCCAATCGCCTTGCGGGCCGATGACATTCAGCCGCGTGCCCGGCGCCGCAACTCGCATGGGCGTGGTGAAGCCAACCTTGACGTAAATGGGCGCGTCGGCAATCACGATTGCAACAACAGCACCTAATTGACGCTCGGCAGCCGTTGCAGCGCCGCCTGTTCCCTCTGCTACCGTGAAGCTGAGCAACAGCGCCGCTGAAACCGAGAAGATGCTGACAACACGCACAACGGTACCCTCCAGGTCCACTGGAGGGGGTGGACGCGAACGAAAAGACGGGGAGATTATAGCGGGAGGATGGCGGAACGCCATTGCGAGCCGCCGGGCGGCGCACCTGGGCGACAGCGTGACGCAGGCGGACAGCCTTCCCGGGCGGAACGGCACAACGCCACGCCTGAACACGCTCCCTTCAGCCCACTGACTGACCCACCGCAAATGGGTTCTTGACGACGCTCTGGACGAGGCGAAGAATGACCGACGCGCCTGGAACCATCAGGCTCGTTCATCCTGCCCCCTCAATCAGGAGGTCCGTCATGCGGAACCGGCTCATCATCGGCTCGCTGGTGCTCGCGCTGGGCGCGCTCATCGCGCCGCTGAACACAACGCGGCACAGCGGCGACACTGACGCAGATCGCGAGGTCGAACACGGGGGCGACGAACTGCCCCCGGGTTTGAAGAGGAAGTTCGCGGCGATGGCGACGTTCTCGCCCGGCGCCGCCAGCCTGCTGGAAGAAGCCGCCGGCGGCACGGGTGCGCAGGACTGGCTGGAGCACTCGACCCCCGGGGTCGACATCCCCTACTCGGCGTTTGCAGGCGCCCGCGGCGACTGGCTGAACCTCAAGGCACGGCCAGCCAAGGGCGGCGGTGCGTGGACGCCACTCGGACCGCTCTACGGCCAGGGCGCGGACAACCCGTACCGCGACCGGTCCGTCTACAACGCGGGCACGGACAACTTCAGCGGGCGCTCGGTCGCCGGCGTGATCGATCCCGACTGCGTTGCCGGCGATTGCCGGCTGTGGCTGGCCAACGCCAACGGCGGCGTGTGGATGACGCCAGACGCCCTGGCGGCCGAGCCGTCATGGGCGTTCCAGACCCACACCTTCGAGCACAACAACGTGGCGGCCTTGGAACTGGACCCCAACGACGCGCGCGCCGACACGCTCTGGGCCGGCACCGGCGAGCCTAACGCCTGCGGCAGCGGCTGCACCGCTGGAGTGGGACTGTACCGGTCGACCAACGGCGGCAAGTCCTGGAACGGTCCGATCGGCACGGCCCAGTTCGCCGGGCGCGCCGTGGGTTCGATTGCCGTCCAACCCGGCAACTCGGGCGTGATCTTCGCGGCCTCGGGCCGCGGCGTGCTGGGTGTCTCGAACACCTGCTGCGGCGGCGTCGACGCGCTGATTCCAGGCGCCCCGCACTTCGGACTCTACCGGTCGCTCGACGGCGGCGGCAGCTGGCAGCTCGTCAACCAGGGCGCCGCGGCACTCTGCACGACCAGCACACCCGATCAGGTCGCGCTGAACCAGACGGCGTGCTCGCCGCGCGGCGCGCGGCGCGTGATGTTCGATCCAACCGATTCCAACACGGTCTACGTGTCGTTCTTCTCGCGCGGCATCTGGCGGTCGCGGAACCTCGGGGATTCGTGGGAGCCGATCATGCCGCTCATCGGATCGGCTACCAGCACGACCGAGCGCGCCGAGTTCGATGTCGTGCAGCTGCCCTCGGGCGAGACCCGCATGTACGTGGGCGTCGGCGGAGGTGGCGTCTTCGCCCGCTTCCGCCGCAACGATGCCGTGCGGGAGACGGCCGCCGCGACGGCGAGCGCGACGTGGGTGGACCTGACCAGCAACAGCGTGGCGAACGCGGCCGGCTATTCCAGCTTCGGCTACTGCGATGGGCAGTGCAGCTACGACAACTTCGTCTTCGTCCCGCCCGGGGCCGGTCCCGACACCGTCTACCTTCTCGGCGACTACGAGTACAACGAGAACAACTACGTCAGCGGCCGGTCGAACGGCCGGGGCATCCTGCTCTCCACGAACGCCGGCGTGCATTTCACGGACATGACCGAGGACGCGTCCGACGACGTCTATCCCGGTTCAGGCGCACCCCGATCATCACGCCCTGGTCACCAATCCGCAGAACTGGCGCCAGTTCTTCGACCTCGGCGACGGCGGCATCATCCGGTCCAACGGGGTCTTCGTGGACGACTCGGGCGACTGCGGCGGCGTGAAGGGCATCACCAACGCCGCCCGTCTGGCCTTCTGCCAGCTCGTCCTGGCGCGCATTCCTGAGCGGCTCGAGCCGATCAACAAGGGCCTGCGGACGCTGCACTTCTACCAGATCGACTACAACAAGGCGAACCCGGACATCATCACCGGCGGTACTCAGGACAACGGCTCCTGGGAGACGCTCGGCGGCGGTACCTGGCTCAACACCAACATCGCTGACGGCGGACACAACGCCTACGACGCCCTGGGCGGCGACCTGAACTTCCGCATGACGGCCTGGCAACAGGGGCAGATCGAGGTCAGCTTCACGCCGCAGAACCAGACCGACGTCACCTGGGTGTCTGACACGATGTTCGTGTTCTACGGCGGCGAAGCCGTGCCGTTCATCGGCAACGCCATCACGGACCCCATCGTGCCCGGCCGGCTGTGGCACGGCCGTGAGCATGTGTTCCGCGCCGGCAACAACGGTCTCAACTCCGTGTTTCCGCGAGCCGCGGTGCTGGCGGCGTGCAACGTCTGGACCGGCAACGGCGACATCGACGGCAACGGCACCTACGAGCCCGCGATCGACATCTGCGACGACTTCAAGCCACTCGGCGATCCCGGCACCAACGGCCGTCTGACGGCGCTGGCCTGGGGCGACCGTGCTGGCGGAAGCGTCGTCGGTCGTCGAGCGCGCGCGCAGCGACGCCTCTACCCTGTGGTCCGCCACCAGCCTCGGCCGCGTCTTCATCTCCAAGAACGCCGACGCCGTCGTGCCGTCGAGCGTGCAGTTCACGCGGCTCGACAGCCTCTCGGCCATCGACCCGCCGCGCTACCCGACGTCGATCTTCGTGGACCCGAACGACGCCAACCACGCGTGGATCACCTATAGCGGCTTCAATGCGAAGACGCCGACCACGCCCGGACATGTCTTCGAGGTGCGCTACAACCCGGCGAATGGCCAGGCCGTCTTCACGAATCTCGACGGCCACAAGATCAACGGCTTCGGCGACATCCCGGCCACCTCGGTGGTCGTGAGCGGACACGGCACGCTCTACGTCGGCACCGACTTCGGCGTGGTGCAGAAGCAGCGGAACTCACCCGTCTGGCACCTCACAGCGGCTGGTCTGCCCAACGTGACCGTGGCCGACCTGGTGCTCGTGCCGGAACGCGATGTCCTCTATGCGGCCACGCACGGCCAGGGCGTGTGGCAGTTGAGGGTGCAGTAGCGAGCGCCGCGCAAACCTGCAGGGGCCGCGTCATCTCTGGTGAGGCGGCCCCTCAGGGACTCGAGATCCCAACCCGGATCACCCCGCTTCCTACCCAGGAACCAGTCGCGGTGATGCCCGCCGAGGCCGCCCCCCGTCCCGCCACCGGGCGGGGATGGTATTCTTGTCAGTCGTCTTCCTCACGAGGATTCGGGCGGCGCAGCTTGTACTTCTTTGGTTTGAGAGGACGACGAGGATGAACGTGATGACTGTGGGGCGCGCCTGCGCCCTGGCACTGATGGTGTGGCTGCCGGCGGCCGTATTCGCTCAAGGCGGCGGCGCCAGCACGACCGGAACGATTCTGGGCCGGGTGACGGATTCGAGCGACGCGGTGATGCCGGGCGTGACCGTGACCGCCACCAGCCCCTCGATGATCGGCCCGCAAACGCAGGTCACCGGCGCGAACGGCACCTACCGCTTTCCGGCCGTGCCCCCGGGCGCCTACACCGTGACGTTCGAACTGAGCGGTTTCAACACCGCCAGGCACGAGGGCGTGCAGGTCGCGCTCGGCTTCAATGCCACCGTCAACGCGCAGCTCGCCCTGGCGACGCTGCAGGAGACCGTGACCGTCACCGGCGCGTCGCCGGTCATCGACACCTCGGTCACGAGCGTGCAGCAGAACTACAAGACCGAGCAGCTCAACTCGATCCCCAACGGCCGTGACATGTGGGCGCTGCTGGCGGCCACCCCCGGCGTCGTGATGAGCCGGATCGACGTCGGCGGCAACCGCGCCGGCAACCAGACCGGCTACACCGCCTACGGCCTCACCGGCCAGGTGCGCGTGTCGGTCGAAGGGATCAACACCACCGAGGGCACCGGCGGCGCCGGGTTCTACTTCGACTACGGCTCGTTCGAGGAGGTGTTTCTCGGCGTCGCCGGCCAGGGCGCCGAGGCCGCCACTCCCGGCGTGCAGTCGCAGTTCCTGGGCAAGTCCGGCGGTAACCGCTTCGCCGGCGAGTTCTACCAGGACTACTACAACAACGGCTTCCAGACCTCCAACCTGTCGGACGAACAGATCGCCTCGGGAGTCCGGCCGGGCAGCAACGAGGTCGACCGCTACTACGACACGAACGTGAACTTCGGCGGGCCGCTCCGGCTTGACAAGGCCTGGTTCCACACGTCGTGGCGCAAGCAGTTCAACGCCGTCGAGAACACGCAGTTCAACTTCGACAAGACATTCGATACCTGGAACAGCAATCCGTCGGCCAAGGTCACCTATCAGCTCAGCCAGAACCACAAGCTGATCGGCTACTACCAGTGGAACGAGAAGACGCAGCCGAACCGTCTGCCGCTCGCGGCCTACTTCTACGACAACGAGGGCCAGACGGTGCGCCAGGAATCGCCGAGCTGGGTCTACAAGGGCGAGTGGAACGGGACCCTCAGCGACAAGCTCTACGTCGAAGCCCGCTTCGGCGACTTCGGCTACTACGATCCGCGCCGCACCAACAGCGACGAGCAGTATTTCTGGCGCGACAGCGGCACCCTGCAGTTGACCGGCGCCCACGCCCAGAGCCAGAACGACCGTGACCGCAAGCAGGCCACCGGCGCCGCCACCTACTTCCTGGACACGTCGCGCGGCTCGCACACGATCAAGTTCGGCGGCGAGCTCTACAAGGAGTCGCAGTGGGGCGGCCGCCAGCAGAACGTCGGCGGCAACATCGAGCACATCTACGCCAACGGCCGCTCGAGCCAGGTGGTATTCGGCATCCCGACCGCCCTCTCGGTGAGCGGCCGCCGCGCCAGTGACGACGGCGACCTGCTGGTCGTCAACAAGCTCGACCAGCAGGATCTCTTCCTCAACGACACGTGGGCCCTCGGGCGCCTCACGCTGACCATGGGCGTCCGCTGGGACCGCTACCGTGGCTGGATGCCCGAGAACCAGCAGCTGGCCTACAGCATCGGCCCCGTCAACGTGCCGGCGGCGACCTTCCCGGAACGTGACTTCTTCACCTGGAACTCGTTCGGCCCCCGCCTCGGCATGACCTACGACGTGGCGGGTGACGGCAAGACGGTGGTCAAGGCCAGCTACGGACTGTTCTGGCACAATCCCGGCCCCAACGTGAGCGCCGACGCCAATCCCAACCAGAACAACAAGAGCGTCACCTACAACTGGAACGACCTGAACGGCGACCGCCGCTACCAGCTCGGCGAGGAGGTGGGCGCGCCCACCAACACCACGCTGGCCGGCACCATCCAGTTCGACCCGAACACGACCCAGCCCTACTCGCACGATGCGGCGGTCTACGTCGAACGCCAGCTGGCCGGGAACATCGGCTCGCGCGTGGGCTTCGTCTACAAGACGGAAGACGATCTCATCGCCCTCTACAACCCCAGCCGGCCCATCTCGGCGTACACCGTGCCGTTCCAGTTCCGTGACATCGGCGTCGATGGCGTGAGCGGCACCGGGGACGACAACCTGATCACGCTGCTCGGGGTGCCGGCCGCCCAGGCGAGCAACTTCCCGGTCACCAACGTGGTGCAGAACACGCCGCGCTTCTCGCGCTACAAGACGGTCGAGGCGTCGATGGCCAAGCGCCAGGGCGAGCGCTGGTCGGCGCAGGTGGGCGGCAGCTTCACCTGGGCCAATGATCTCCCCGGGAACTACCCCAACGACCCGAACGGCCAGTTCGCCGAGCCGACGACCCGCTGGGACTTCAAGGTGTCGGGCAGCTACCAGGCGCCGCTCGGAATCCGCATCTCGCCGCTCGTGCGGCACCAGGCCGGCCAGAACTACGCGCGGCAGATCTCGGTGGGCTCGGCGACGGCCACGGCCAACGGCGCCATCTACGCCGGCACCATCTACGCCGAGGCGCGGGACGCGCGGCGGCAGGACAACGTGACCGTGTTCGACGTGCGCGCCGATCGCGCCTTCACGCTCGCGGGCAGCCTGCGCCTGCGCCTGATCGCGGACCTGTTCAACATCACCAACGGCAACGCCGTCGAGACGCGCACCGTCACGACCGGCAGCGCCTTCCTCCGTCCGACAGCCGTGCTGGCGCCGCGCACCGCGCGCATCGCCGTGCGCGTCTCGTTCTAGACCTCGCATCGTGCCGACCCGGGCTGCCGCAGACGCGGCGGCTCGGGTCGTCGTCCCGCCTCCCCGCCCTTCTCTGCCCTCCGTTCATCCCCCCGAGCCGCGACGGTTGTCGCCCGAGGTGCCGGCCAGCGCCAGGCCGCTGCGCGCCCGTCAGCGCGAATACACGGTACGGCCGCCGACGATGGTGCGCGTGATCGTCGCGTCCTTGATCTCGGCCCCGGGGATGGCCCGCAGGTCCCGGTCGATGAACACGAGGTCGGCCAGCATTCCTGCCGCGACGCGGCCCTTCAATCGCTCCTCGAACGACGCGTAAGCCGCGCTGGCCGTGTAGGCGACGAGCGCGTCCTCGACCGGGATCTTCTGCGCCGCCACCCAGCCGTCGGGGTTCGCACCGTCGAGCGTGCGCCGTGTCACGGCCGCGTAGATCCCTTCGATCGGCGTCGGCGGGGCCAC
This sequence comes from uncultured Acidobacteriota bacterium, assembly GCA_963807405.1. GTDB lineage: Bacteria > Acidobacteriota > Vicinamibacteria > Vicinamibacterales > UBA2999 > CADEFD01. The sequence continues at coordinate 1,925,141 of CAWEBU010000006.1, forward strand.
GAACCAGTCGCTCCCGAACGCCAGCAGCCCTTTCGCGTCGAGGAACGATCGGAAGGCGTAGGTCGTCGCGATGCGCGGGCCGATCACCTTCTCGGCCCACCGGCCGTCGTCGATGGCGTGATACGGCTGCATGCTCGCGATCACCCCGGCGGCCGCGAAGCGAGGGATGTCGGCCGCCGACGGATGCTGCGCGTGCTCGATGCGGAAGCGGCGATCGCGTGGACCGTGCTCCCGGGCGACGCGCTCGAAGATGTCGAGCTGGGTGGCGATGGCGCGGTCGCCGATGGCGTGCACCGACACCTGCAGCCCGGCGCCATCGGCGCCTTTCACCCACTCGTAGAGCTTCTCGGGCGGATTCACCAGCAACCCGCGGTCGTCCGGGGCGTCGGTGAACGGTTGCTGCATGGCCGCCGTGTGTGACCCGAGCGAGCCGTCGACGAAGCCCTTGAGATTGCCGATGCCCAGCCACGCGTCGCCACGGCCATCGGACCCGCCGAACCGCCGCTCCCGCACCGTCGCCTCGAGCCGCTGCCACGTGTCGAGCGGCACGGCCGCGTAGATCCGGGTCGTGAGGGCGCCGGTCTTCCGGGCGCGCTCGTAGACGTCGAGCTCGTTCCACGAGGCCGCGGCGTTGACGCTGCCCATCGAGTGCACCGACGTCACGCCCTGCGCGTTGACGTAGGTCATGGCGGCGCGCAGCGCCCGGTCGAGCGTCTCCGCCGTGGGCGGTGGGGTCTTCGCCTCGACGAGATCCATCGCATTGTCCTTGAGCAGCCCGGTGAGCTCGCCGCGCGCGTCGCGCACGATCTCGCCGCCGGCAACCTCGCCGGCGACGCGCGCTACGCCCGCGGCTCGGAGGGCGGCGCTGTTGGCAAGCGCCATGTGACCGTCGAGACGGTGCACCCACACGGGATGGTCTGGCGTGACGGCATCGATCCAGGCGCGCTCCGGCAACTGGCCGCCCCACAGCTGATGGTCCCAGTCCCCTCCGGTGATCCACGTCCCGGCCGGCACGGACCTGGCGAACGCCGCGATGCGGGCCGTGAACTCGTCCCGCGTCGCCGCGTCCCGCAGCTGGACCGAGGCCAGACGCATGCCGCCGTCCAGGAAGTGGACGTGCGCATCGATGAATCCCGGCGTCACGAACTGCCCGCCCGCGTCGATCACCTCGGCCGTGCCCGCCAGCGCGCGAATCTGCGCGGTCGTGCCCACGGCCACGATCCGCTCGCCGTCGATGGCCACCGCTTCGGCCTGTGGACGGGCGGGATCACCGGTCCACACGACGGCGTTGACGACGGCCAGCGTCACGCGAGGAGCCGTGGGCGGTGGCGTCCGGGGTGAGCATGCGACCGCACTCAGGAACGCGGCCGCCGTCAACATGGCATGGGTGCGCATCCGCGCATTATGGCCGACGCGCGAGCGCTTCAGCCGTATGCCTGTGCTGGGCACGGCCTCGCCGCGCAGGCAGCAGCGCGTGACGAGCGGCCCGGCGTCGGGTATCCTAGGCTTCGCTGCTTGTGCGCTATCTGGGCCCGAGGAAAGTAGTGCGGCGCCGGGTGATGAGGATTGCAAAGCCCGTGATGTCTACGCCGCCTGCTCCAGCCCTGGATCGCCAACGGCGAACGTGAGGCAGGCGTGAACAAGGTCACCCCCTCAGAGTTGCGATAGCCGAGGCGGTCGCTGTCAGACCATCACGGCTCGCATTCCCTGGAGATGAACCTGAATGTCTGCCGACCGTAGTTCCACTTATCAGGCGCCGATTTCGGTGCGCGTCCCGACGACTCCTGTTCCAGCTTCGGTCGAGGAGATGTACCTCGATCTGCTGAAGCGAGTCCTGACCCGCACGATTGTCGCCCGTCCCTTCGAGCGGCACGCGCTGCAGCCTCAGGCACGGGTCCGCCGTCTGCTGCACGCCGCGTTCACGCGTCTTCTCGACCCCCTGGGTCTGGAGCTCGTTCGCCTCGCGCCGACTGGCCCCGAGGACTACATCGAGTCGTGCCACGCCGCGCTCAAACGGGTGGAGGACGCCGAGACGATGGTGGGGACCCTGCAGATGGACAACGTCCAGGCGTGCGTCACGAGCGTGATCAAGAACGGCGTGGCTGGCGATCTGCTCGAAGCGGGCGTGTGGCGCGGCGGGATGACGGTGCTGATGCGGGCGGTGTCGAAGGTGCTGGGCGACGATGCGCGCAAGGTCTGGGTCGTCGACTCCTTCGCTGGCCTGCCCATGCCCGACCGGGCGAGCGACTCGTTCGGCTGGCGCGAGGGGGACATGGCCGTGTCCGTGGACGAAGTGCGTGACAACTTCGCGCGGTATGGACTGCTCGACGACCAGGTGGTGTTTCTCGAGGGCTTCTTCTCTGAGACGCTGGCCACCGCCCCGATTGGCGCGCTGTCGGTGCTGCGGGTCGACGCCGACCTCTATGAGTCGACGCTCGACGTCCTCACGCCGTTGTATCCGCGGTTGTCGCCCGGCGGATTCGCCATCTTCGACGACTACCAGAACCTCAAGGACTGCCGGCGGGCGGTCGACGAGTACCGCGCCACTCACGGCATCACCGACGAGATTCACGCCATCGACTCACGCGCCGTCTTCTGGCAGAAGACCGCCAGCTGATGACGGTTCAGGCCGGGCGGCCTGGGCATCACGCTGCCGCCCTCGTCGTCCACCGGTGGCGGTCGACGAACGCATCTGGGTAGTTCGCTGCCCATCCCCGCCGGGCGCGAGGCGGCCGGCCGGGGGTCGTCCCCCAGGCGTGAGCCTCTCAGCGCGTGCCGAGGGTCTTGACCAGCTTGTTGTACATGCCCATGACCAGCAGCGGCGTCGGCCATCGACCGACGAACTGACTGGCGCGCGTGCGACCCGAGACTTCGAGCGCCAGCGACGCCGCCATCGCGCCGAGCGCGGCCATCAGGAACCAATGCGACGGGATCTTCGCGCTCTGCTGCTCGATGAGCCGGGCCGTCGGGGCCTCGGCATGCTCGGGCCTGACGACCGGGGCCGGTCCGTCCGACATCGACTCCTCAGCAGCTGGATTGACGTCGAGTTTGCTCATGATCCGATTCTAGCCCAGCCTCGGCACCGTCCTTGCTTCAGTTGCCGGCATGGCGGACGAACTTCAGGCGGCGGCGCACGGCGCCGGTCCTCTCCTCCAGCGCGACTACTGGGCCGTCTTCGGCACGTGCGACAAGTCGCCATCCGAGGTCATGGCGCACGTCAAGTCCCGCTTCTGCGAGTTCCCGCCGACGGCGCTCGTCACGTTCGAGGCCCCCAACGGCGTGGCGCTCGACGCGGAACTGGACATCGTCATCACCCCGGGGCAGGACTGCCGCGTCCGGGTGCTCCACGAGGACGCGCAGAGCCTGACGCTCGGCACCCTGGAAGGCCATCCGGAAGCGGGCCGCATCACGTTCGGGGCGTATCGCAATCGCGCGCGGGACGTCATCTTCCACATCCGCAGCCGCGCCCGCTCCGCCGACACGATGAAGCTCCTGGGGTTCCTGGCGGTTGGGGAGGCCATGCAGACCGACACGTGGACCGACTTCATCAACAACGCCGCGGCGTCGCTCGGCGCGCGCATCGAGGGCTCGATCCGCGCCGACACGAGTGAGGTCGAGGAAGTGCCCGAGGACGGCCCCGACCAGCGCTGCCCCACCTACCTGGCGACCGGTGACTGATGGCCGAATGGCGGTTTCTGCGCGGATGGTCGAGCGACGAGCTGGCGGGACGCCTGCAGCGGCTGGCCGCGGCACCGCGCAACTTCGATGCGGCTGACGATGCCATGACGGCCGAGCACGGCTGGCGGCACTACCATTCCGAAGCCGTCATCGCGCGCGACTCCGAACGGGAGGCGTCGTTCGAGCGCGTCAGCCACGCCCTTGCGGACTACCGCTTCTCGGACCCGTCGATCGTCACCGCGCACTTCGATCCGGACACGCCGCTGCGCGGCCGTCGCTTCCTGCTCGAAGTCAAGGTCTGGGGCCTGCGCTATCTCTGTCCGACCGTCGTATCGCAGGTGCGCGACGAACACGATGCCTACGGCTTCCGCTACGACACGCTGGCCGGCCACATCGAACGCGGCGTCGAGTGGTTCCTGCTGACGCGGAACGCGGCCGGCGACATCCGCTTTCGCATCGAGGCGCACTGGAAGGACGGCGAGCTGCCGAACTGGTGGAGCCGCCTCGGCTTCCACCTGCTGGCCCGGCGCTACCAGCGCCGGTGGCACCGCCGGGCCCATCATCGCCTCGCTTTTCTCGCCCGCCATGGGCCGCTGGCCCCGCCGTTCCCCGATGCTTCGGGGCTGGCCCACCAGGGGATCGACGTCGAATTCATCTACCATCCGAGAAAGAAGTGACCGACATGGCTCAGGCATGGCTCAATGACGCTCTCGTCACCGGCGCGCTCAGCGGCATGCGCAGCATGGCCGGCCCGACGACGCTCTCGCTTCGGCAGGGCGGCTATCCGGCCGGCGCGATGGCCGTCCTCGCGATCGGCGAGATGGTCGTGGACAAGATGCCGTTCGTGGGCAGCCGGCTCGCGCCCGGGCCGCTGGCCGGTCGCGCCATGATGGGCGCGCTGGCGGGCGGCGTGATCGCTCGCCAGGGACGCGGCAACGTCGTGGCCGGCGCGGTCGTGGGCGCGGCGGCGGCGATCGCCGCGGCGTATCTCGCCTACCACGCACGAAAGCGGCTGCCGGTGTCCGGTGCGCTGGGTGGCGCGATCGAGGACCTGGCGGTGCTCGGGATCGGCGCGGCCAGCGTCGCGCGCCGCCGCCAGCGGTGACGTAGTCACGGCGCGACGGCGGCGCCCTCGCGCGCCTGGTCGGTGACCACCTTCCGGGCAGATAAGGGAGGCGGTGCGGCAGCGTCAAGACCCACTCCACCCCTACGCGCCCAGTCCGCGCGTCGGGGACCCCGGCCAGTCGAACCGGGACATCCGGGATGACGTGGTCCACCAGGTGCGCGGCGCGCTCGGTGATGCGCCGGCCGCCGCAGCTCAAACAGAACCCTCGGCCCCTGCACGAGAACGCGACCAGGCGCTCGGTCTGGCACCCCGACGCACCGAAATCGTGCCCCCCGCCAGCCAGCCGGGGCCCCCGCCACGCGGACTGAGCGTGGTGGGGTGGGAAGAAGCCGCACGCCAGGAACGCCTGGAACTCCGCCTCGACGAAGCCCGGCACGCCCTCGCAGTCGCGGAGGTACCCGGCCTCGGCGAGAAACGTCTGCAGGTGCTCGCGTACCACACGATGCAGCACGTCCGCCGCGGGGTCGCGCGGGGCGTAGTCGACCGAGGGCCACGCCGCAGGACTAGCTCGTGCAGTTCCTCGCGGACGCGAGCTGCGACTTCGCGGTCGTACGCGCATTGCGCGCGGCGGGACACGACGTCACGACCGCTGCAGACCTCGTGGTCGGGGCGGACGATACGGTCGTCGCCGGCCAGCGAAGCGCGAATTCTGCTGACGGAGGACAAAGACATCGGTCAGCTCGCCTCTGCGCACGGCGAAGCGCGCCCACGAGCTCGTCGGGCGTCACGCGAAAGAGGTTCTCGTGTGTTCGGCCTGCGTGGGCGTCGGAATATTCACGTCGTACAGCGCACGGTGCCGGTCGGGATCCGAGCCACCAAGGTGCGCGCTCGGCTGCGCTGCCCATTCCGTCGGTTGCGCATGTCGCTCTTCGGTCATGGTCGCCGCGCCCTCCCGGTACAATTGGTGTTTCCATGGATTATCCCACCGCTCAGCCATCGTGGACGGCGCTGCGGCAACTCCGGCTGGTCGCGCTCCTTGAAGGCATGTCCTTCCTGGCCCTGCTGTTCATCGCGATGCCGCTCAAGTATCTGGCGGATCTTCCGATCGCGGTCCGCATCGTGGGAAGCGCGCATGGCGGGCTCTTCTTGATGTTCCTGGCCGTCCTCTACCGTGCCGGGAGCGCGCGCGGCTGGCCACGCCGCCGCTGGCTGATCGCATTCGTGTCGTCCATCGTGCCCTTCGGGACCTTCATGTTCGATCGATCGCTCCGGCGCGAAATCGCGGAGGCGGCTCCATCTCCGGAAGGGCAGCCGCCGATAGACCGATCGTTCGTGCGAACTCCATGAACCGAGGACCGCTCCCCCGCTCGAGGAGCGCAGTCCGCGCAAGCGCTTCGAGCCGCTCCTGGGTTCTCTTCCGCATGAACCCGGCCGAAGGTGTCCTTGGCGACGGACAGCTCCCGCGAGATCTGGTTTGCGTTGCGCAGCGACAGCCGGGAGCCATGCGAGCCGCGGTCAGCGCTGCCACTCGCCGAGGATCTCGGTTTCGCGGCGGGCGAGCCCGAACCCCGTGTCGGCATTCCCGAAGTCGTAATCGCTGTGGTGGGTGAAGAACGCGCGGCGGATCGGCCCGAAGGTCGCTGCGATCGAGCGCGTGATCAGCCCGGCATTGAGGGCTCTCTGCGTGCTCGCCTGGTAGAACGCGTTCTCGACCTCGTGATGCGAGACCCACATCGGGATGTCGGTGAATGATTGCAGCCCTCTGGAGAAGAGAAACCGGTGATCCACCCAGATGAAACGGGCCGCCGATCCCGCCTCGTGCCGCAGGGCGGCCAGGTAGTCACGGAACGTGGCCGTGGCGCACACGTTGTACGGCCCGGTCCGTGCCTGGTCGATGCAGTGGATGACGAACCGCGCGAGGTCGAGCACGTCGGTGTACTGGGTCGTGTCCGTAGGTTCGCCGGGCGCCAGCATCGGGCCGCCCCTTCCGACGCGTACCGGCCACCACGCCTTGCTCAAGCCGATCTCCGGATGGTCCAATCGCCCGCGGGCATCGAGGCCGACGATGCCGTGTGCGCGGTGAAGGCTGTGCGCGTTCGGGATGGCCGAGGCGATGAGGCGCTCGGCGTGCAGCTTCCGCTGCGGGTAGACGAGCGCCGGCTGCTCCGGCCCCGGCAGAGGACCGGGATCGGGCAGAAGCGATGCCTCGTCGAAGCCCGGCCGGCGGAAGTTGGCGCCGCCGTAGACGGCGATGGAAGAGATGTAGGCGTAGTGGCCGACGCGGCCGGCCAGCGCGGCCGTCACGGCGGCGACGGCGGCCGGGCTGTCCTGCCAGGTGTCGATCACCGCGTCCCAGACGCGCGACCCGCGCAGCGCGGCAAGCCCGTCAGCGCGGGTGCGGTCGCCCCGCAGCCGCTCCAGGCCGGGGAACAACCCCGGGTTGGTCACGCCCCGGTTGAACAGGGTCACCCGATGACCTTGTGCGAGCGCCCGGCTGACCAGGTGTGGGCCAACGAAGTTCGTGCCTCCGAGGACCAGGATGCGCAGCGACCGACGGGGAGTGCGCCAGCGCGCGTGCAACGTGGCTGGCAACCCGATCGCCGCAGGTCCTGCCAAGGTCAGAAAACGGCGCCGAGGGATCAGTGGAATGCATGTCCATACCGTCCCCCGACCCAGGGGTGCAGGTCCATGGCCGCGCCCTGATCGCTCGCTGATCGAACGCTGACCGCGCCGCGTGGCAGCCGAGAAACGGCCGGTATACTGCCCCATGGCGCGTGAGACCGCGTGGGCGATCGCTGAGTTCCGTTTCGACCCGTCGAGCGGCGAGCTAAGGCGCGGCGATGAGGTGCAGCACCTGCAACCGCTGACGTCGCGGCTGCTGGCGGCGCTGGCCGCGAAGCCGCTGCAGCTGGTCACCCGCGCCGAGGTCCGGGCGGCGCTGTGGCCCGACGGCGAGACCGTCGAGTACGACCATAGCATCGACGCCGCGGTTCGTCGCCTCCGGCGCGCGCTCCGGGATTCGGCCACCGAGCCGAGGTTCATCGAGACCCTGCCCCGTCGCGGCTTCCGCCTGCTGGTTGCCGCCGTTGCCGAAACGCCCGCGGCCCCGGTGTCCAGCCAGCGGCCCTCGTCGCACCGGTTCGTGGCCGGGGTGGCGATCGCCCTGGTGCTTGTGATGCTGGGGGTCGCGGTGCGACGTGGCGCGGCGCCTCAGCCGGCCGCGGTCGCCGGCGGCTCGCCGCGCGTCGCTATCCTTCCTTTCGAATCGGACGACGCCGGCGTGTCCCATGTCGCGGCCGGGTTGAGGCAAGAACTGTTCACGCATCTTGGCCGGCTGTCGCCCGACCGGCTGGAAGTGCTCGGTAAGGCCTCAAGCGATGCCCTGGCGATCCCGACGATGGAATCGCTCCCCGTGACGCACCTCCTCGAAGGGCACGTCAGCGTCGAGACCGATCGGCTGCGGGTTCAGCTCCGCCTGCTGGGGGCCGATGGCGTCGTGCTGTGGAGCGAGGTGTTCAGCGGCGGCCAGAACGAAGTGTCCAGGCTTCGGTCGCACCTGGCGGTCGAGGTCGGCCGACGCCTCGTGGGCACGCTGCTCGATCACGAAGCCGAAGCGCTCGCGCGGGTCTCGACCGTGAACCCCCACGCCTACGATCTCTATCTGCGCGGGGTGGCGACGATGCTGGCAGGGACGGCGGACGGCTACCGTGTTGCCGCTGCGGCGTTCGAGCGGGCGACTGAGGCGGATGCCACCTACGGGCTCGCCTACGCGCGGCTGGCCGAGGTCGCCCTGCTGCAGTTCGACTACGGCTTGATATCGGTTGACGAGCTGGTGGCGCGCACGGACGCCCCGATCGCCCGCGCGCTCGAACTGGAGGCCGACAGCCGCGTGGCTGACGCGGTGGCCGGCGGCGTGCTGCACGCCAAGGGCCAACGGCAGGCTGCCGAAGCCGCGCTGGTTCGGGCGCTCGCCGCGGCGCCCGGTGATTCAACGGTACGACGCCGGTACGGCTGGCTACTGCTGGATCTGGATCGTCCGCGTGAGGCCCTCGCGGTTCTCGACCGGGCCCTGGTGTCGGATCCACTGTCGCCCGATGTGCACGCGACGCGTGCCTATGTCCGGTTGGAGCTGGCGGACGTCGAGGCCGCCAGAACGGGATTCGAGGCCGCGGCCCGGCTCGACCCCGCGTATCCGTTTGCCGCCTATGGGCTGGGCATCACGGCCGAGGCCAGACAGGACAGGGAAGAGGCGATTCGCTGGTTCGGGCTGGCGTATGAACTCGGCGGCCATGCACCGAAATACGTCCACGCCCTCGGCATGGCCTACGCGAGCGCCGGGCGATGGGCCGAGGCGCGGGCGCTGCTGGCGGAACTGCGGCGGGCGGAGGAGTCGCGCTATGTGGCACCGCGGTTCATCCGTGCGCTGACGGCCGCGCTGGCGTCGGGCGGCGGCTGAGTCGGCGCGGCGGCGGCGCCCTCGCGCGCCTGGTCGGTGACCACCGTCCGGATGGTCGCGGCGAGTTGCCTCAGGGTCGTGGCCATGGCGGAACCCTTCCGCCAGGCGAGTGCAATCGTGCGGCCCGGCCCGGGCGGCGCGAACGGGCGCACCACCAGCTGCCCGCGCCGGTTCTCGACCGGCAAGGCGATCGACGGCAACAGCGTCACGCCGCCGCCCGCGCTGGCCATCTGCACCAGCGTCGCGAGACTCGTCGCGCGATAGCCGGCCTCGCGGGCGCCGATGCGCGCGCACAGCGCCAGTGCCTGGTCGCGGAAACAGTGACCGTCGTCGAGCAGCAGCACGCCCACACCGTCGAGGTCTCTCAGACGCGCGCGCCGCGTCGGTGTCGCCAGTGGGTGCGCGGGCGCCGCGGCCAGCAGGAACGGATCGCGGAGCAGCTCGGCGTGTTCGAGCGTGCCGAGCTCGGCTTCCAGGGCCACGATCGCCGCATCGAGCCGTCCCTCGTCGACCTGGCGGACGAGGACGCTCGTGTGGTCCTCGCGCCACTCGATGGCCAGACGCGGATAGGTCCGGGCCAGACCGGGGGCGATGTCCGGCAACAGGTAGGGCGAGATGGTCGGAATGACGCCGACGCGAAGGGTGCCCGTGAACGGCTCGGCGAGCTGCCGCCCGAGTTCCCGCAGGTCGCCCGCCGCCACGAGCACGGCCCGCGCCTGCGCCACGATCGCCGCCCCCGCCGCTGAGACCCGCACGTGATGGCGGCCGCGCTCGAACAAGCGGACGCCGAGCGCCGTTTCCGCCTGCCCGACCTGTGCGCTGAGCGAGGGCTGTGACACGTGGCAGGCATCGGCCGCGCGCCGGAAACCGCCGAGGTCGGCTACCGCCACCACGTACTGCAGCTGGCGCAGCGAGACCGGCAACTGGGCAAGAACGTCCATAGCCACACGCTATCACCACACCTACGTTGACATCTTGGAAGGGTTCGACTCCCATGCGGCGCGCTGCAGCGCACCGAGGGCGAGCCGTTCATGTTCAAAGAGCGGTCAGCCGGCCGTGCTGCTCGGAGAAGACACGGCGCCTACCCCGGTGGAATGGCTGCTGCACGCCCCTGATCGGCTGCATGACGACCACGACGACGTATCACGCGGCCGTCCGTGGCATTGCCATCCAGGTCATCGATTCGCAGATCGAAGGCGACCTCGACCGGCGTGGGTTCCTCGGGATCAGCCAGGACGCGCGCAAGGTCAACGTCGAGACCTGCCGAGGGAGCCGGCTGACGCGCGTGCGGGCTCACCGCAGTCCCACTGCCCGGACCCGCTCGTAGGCGCGTTCGTACATCGGCACGATGCGGTCCACGCAGTATTCGGTCCGCACCATGCGGGCGCCCTCGACCCCCATCGCGCGCCGCCGCTCGTCGTCGCGGAGCAGGGCCAGGGCCTTCTCCGCCATGTCAGCGGTGGCGTCCGGCGGGCACGCGTAGCCGGTGACGCCGTCGCGCACGATCTCGGGCAGCCCGCCGACGTTCGAGGCGACGACCGGCACCTCGCACGCCATCGCCTCGAGTGCCGCCAGCCCGAAGCTTTCCTGCGCCGACGGCAGCAGGAACAGGTCCGCGATCGACAGCCAGCGTACCGGGTCGCGCTGCTCGCCCAGGAACACCACGTCGTCCGTCAGCCCCCGGTCGTGGACGAGCCGCTCGACCTCCGGCCGCACCGGACCGTCGCCAACCAGCAGCAGCCGGGCGCGGCGCGCGTCCCGAATCCGCCGGAACACCTCGATCACCGCGTCCACGCGCTTGACCGGCCGGAAGTTGGACATGTGGACGACGATCGCCTCGTCGTCCGCGGCGAACCGGCCGCGCAGGTGCGCCTCCGGCACGCGTCGGTAGACGTCGCAGTCCAGGAAGTTCGGGATCACCTCGATCTCCCGGCGCACGCCCACTGCCGCCACCGTGTCCGCCTTGAGACTGTCGGACACCGCCGTCACGTGGTGCGACCGCTCGAGCGAGAACGCCACCACCCATGAGTACGACGGGTCGCTGCCGATCAGCGTGACGTCGGTGCCATGGAGCGTCGTCATGGTCCGGAGATGGGCCGGCCGGCCCGCCGACGCCAGCATCTGGTCCGCGAGATACGCGGCCGTCGCGTGCGGCACCGCGTAGTGCGCATGGACGATGTCGAGGCGTTCGACGTCGGCGACGTGCGCGATGGTGTTGGCGAGCGCCAGGAGATACTGCGGCTCGCGAAACAGCGGATACGGACGGCACCGTCACGGGATGGAAGGTCAGCCCGCGGACGTCGTCGGTCCAGCGGAACGGCGGCTCGCTGCTGATGAGGTGGATGTCGTGGCCGCGTCCGGCGAGCGCGCGCGCCAGCTCCGTGGCCACCACGCCGCTGCCGCCGAGTGAGGCGTAGCAGACCATGCCGATCTTCATCCCGCCCCCATCATCGCCCGAGGCGGCGGTGCGCGACTACTTGAGCAGCCCGCTGCGCAGCACCGGCTCGCGCACGACGATGCCCTCGGCGAACGCCACGCCGGCGAGCGCGCCGAACTGCGGCGTCGCGGCTTTCGATCAACTGCCGGAAGGTCGGGGCGTTCAGCCGCGTCGACGCCGAGGCCGGATCGGCCGGCGAGAACTGGCTGCGGTAGCACGCGAGCGCCGCGCGCTTGGCGTCGTAATGCGCCGAGACATCGATGACGAACGAGGGCGCGGTGCTGTCGTTGATGAAGTAATGGCACACCCACTCGGGACGCCAGGCCTCGGCCGCGGTGACGTAGCGGCTGAGACCGCTCTTGAAGATCGCCTGCCGTAGTGCGGCACTGGCGGCGACGTGGTCGGGATGGCGGTCGTCCCAGTAGGGCATCGCAATCGTGCGCGGGCGCGCACGGCGAATCAGGTCGACCGCCGACCGAATCTGGTCCGGCGTCGCGTCGATGCCGCCGTCTGGCCAGCGCAGGTTCTCACGCCAGGCTGCGCCGAGCACGCGCGCGGCCTCGGTTGCTTCGACCTCGCGCTCGCTCCGGCGTGCCGTTGGTGGACAACTCGGCCCGCGTGAGGTCGCACAGGCCGACGCGGCCGCCCGTGGCGGTGTGCCGCGCGATGGCGCCACCGAGACCGATCTCGATGTCGTCGGCGTGTGGCCCGAACACCAGGATCTCGACCGTGCCCGCAGCGTCTGTCATCACGCTCACTCCCCGCGCATCCCACTGAGGCGCGACCGGTGACGCGGCCTCATTCGCCTGACGAAGAACATGACTGCCGATACTAACCCGGGCGTGTGAGAGCCACGACTGGTTCACGTCGCCGCTGACCGCGTGGTTTCCACACGCCACGCACGGCGCCACTGGCTCAGTCACGCCTCGCGAGCGGCGTTCCAGGATCGGCGATACTGACCGCACGATTGGAGGCCCCATGAACCCGTTCACCACTCCCGGCCGCGCGCTCGGCCCGTTGATGCAGCTCACGGCCGCGGTGCTCGTCGCGTCGGCCGGCTACGCCGTGGGTCAGCAGGCCCGTCCGCCGGCGCCCGAGAGGCGCGTCATCCAGCCGGCCAGCTACAAGCCCACGCCGTCGCCGCTCGTGCCGGGCATCCTGGTCGGCGACACACTGTATCTGTCGGGAAGCACGGGTGGCGATCCGGCGACGGGACAACTCGTGCCCGGCGGGCTCGAGCCCGAGATGAAGCAGATCATGTCGAACATGCAGACCGTGCTGGCGGCTGCTGACATGTCGATGGGCGACGTCGTGGCCGTGACCACCTATCTCGCCGACATGGCGGACTTCGCGCGCTACAACGAGATCTACCGGTCGTACTTCCCGAACGGCGCGTTCCCCACCCGATCGACCGTGGCGGTGAAGGATCTGGCCAGGGGCGCTCGCCTCGAGATCACGATGACGGCCGTGCGCAGTAAATAGGCGCCTCGGGCGCCTCGCTCCCCTTGCGCTTCTACAGGAGATCGGCTACCGTCGCTCCTGTAGAAGCCGGAGAGGAGCCACGCCGATGCCACCTGACAAGCGAGGACTGCCGCAGGGCACGCTCGACCTGCTGATCCTGAAGGCCCTGTCGCTCGAACCGATGCACGGCTGGGCCATCTCCGAGCGCCTGCACGAGGTGACGAAAGAAGCCGTGCTCGTGCCTCAGGGCTCGCTGTATCCGGCGCTGCACCGCCTCGAACGCCAGGGCTGGGTCGGCGCTTCCTGGGGCGCCAGCGACAACAACCGCCGCGCGAAGTTCTACGCACTGACCAGCGCCGGCCGCCGACGGCTCGAAGCCGAGACCGACTCATGGCACCGACTGGCCGCGGCCGTGCAGCAGATTCTCGCCATGCGGTGAGGACGACGCCATGATCGATCGCATCTGGAATGAGCTGCGCTACCGCTGGCGGGCGCTCGCCCGCCGCGACCAGCTCGACGATGACCTGCGTGACGAGCTGGCGTTCCATCTCGAGCAGGAAGCCCGCAAGCTCGAAGCGCGCGGCCACTCTCCCGCCGAAGCGCGCCGCATCGCGGGCGCGGCCTTCGGGGCGGTCGCCGCCGTGACCGAGGGCGTGCGTGATGTCCGCGGGATCGGCTGGGTCGAGCAGACCTGGGCGGACCTGCGCCATGCGTGCCGGTCGCTCGCCGCGCATCGCCTGTTCGCGGCCGGCGTGGTGGGCGCGCTCGCGCTGGGCATCGGCGCCAATGTCACGGTGTTCGGCATCGTGGATCGGCTCATGTTCCGTGCGCCGACAGGCTTGCGGCACGCCGACCGCGTGCACCGCGTCCACCTCTCCTGGACACAGAACGGCGATCGCCGTACGACACGCCACGTCGCCGTTCCCCGTCTGCTCGACTTCCAGCGCGGGCTGCGCGACTTCGATCTCGTGGCGGGCTTCCAGGCACGCATCGCGCCGATCGGTCGCGGCGAGGACACCCGTGAGGGACGGGTGGCCATCATCACGCCGAGCTATCTCGAGTTCTTCGATGCGCCGCCGGCTCTCGGCCGCTGGTTCACGGCCGACGATGACTCACGGGCCGGCGCAACGCCAGGCGTCGTTCTGGGCTACGCGTTCTGGCAGACGCGCTACGGCGGCCGCGCGGACGTGCTCGGCACGCCCCTGCAGGTCGATCGGCTGGCAGCCACGATCATCGGCGTGGCGCCGCTTGATTTCGACGGTCTTGCCGACAGCGGTCCGCCGGCGGTGTTCGTGCCCGTTGGCGCGTTCGCGGCCGCCGCGCGCGGGCCAGGCTACGAGCGCTCGTACAACTGGAGCTGGGTCGAACTGCTCGTCCGGCGCAAGGCCGACGTGACGGGCGCCCAGGCCGCCGCGGACCTGACGCACGCGTTTCACGCGAGCTGGGCCGCCGAGCACGCCGCGCGCAACGCGCCTGCCGGGATGGCCCGCGGCGAACCGTCCGCCACCCTCGGGCCGGTACACCTGGGCCGGGGGCCGGATGCGCAACTCGATGCCCGGGTGGCCGTATGGATCTCGGGCGTCGCCGCGCTGGTGTTCCTCGTCGCCTGTGCGAACGTGGCGAATCTCTTCCTGGCGCGCGCGGTCAGCCGGCAGCGTGACATGGCTCTGCGGCTGGCCCTGGGCGCGGGCCGCGGGCGGCTGGCGAGTCAGCTCGGCATGGAAAGTCTGATTCTGGGCATCCTCGGTGGTCTCGCTGGCGTGGCGGTGGCCTGGGGCACGGGCGGCGCCCTGCGGGCGTTGCTGCTGCCGGCGGGCACCACGACGGCGGTCGTCAATGACGTCCGCACCGTGGCCTTCACCCTCGGGCTCTCGATCGTGGCGGGAGCTCTGACGGCGTTGGTACCGGCGTTCCTGGCGGCCCGCCTCGACGTGGCGGCGGCCCTCAAGGGCGGCGGTCGCGGCACCACACGTCCCCGCACGCGCACCCAGGCCGCGCTCGTCGTGGTGCAGGCCGCGCTGTCGGTCGTGCTGCTCGTCGGCGCATTCGCCTTCGTGCTCAGCGTGCAGCGGGTCCAGGCCCACCGGCTGGGCTTCGATGTCGATCGGCTCCTCTACGCCGAGGTCAACATGCGCGGAACGCGGCTGGATGACGCCGCGGCACTCGCGCTGGCCTCGCGGCTCGAGGACATGGCCCGCAGCGTGCCCGGCGTGACCTCGGCGACCATCGCGGCGTCCGTGCCCTTCTGGAGCAACGAAGGGCGCGGTCTGGTCGTGGCCGGCGTCGATGACGTGGCGGCGCGGGGCCGCTTCACGATGCAGGCCGGCTCAACGGACTACTTCCTCACGACGGGCACGCGCATCCTCCGGGGCCGGGGCTTCACCCCGGCCGATAGCGGCGGGGGCATGCTCGTGATGGTCGTCAGCGACGGCATGGCCCGGGTGCTGTGGCCCGGCCGGGACGCCCTCGGACAGTGCGTACGCGTGGAGACCGGTCCGCCCGGCGCCAGCGCGGGCGAGCTCCCGTGCCGGACGGTGGTCGGGGTGGCGGAAGAGAGCGCCATGATGTCCCTCGAGCCGTCGCGGGAGTTCTCCTACTACCTGCCCGTGACGCAGATGGCGGAGGGCGTGTCGCCGCAGTTCTTCATTCGCGCCGGCGTCCCTCCGGACACACTGACCGCCACGGTACGGGACCGGCTGCAGCCGCTGCTGCCCGGCGCGGCCTACGTCAACGTGGTGCCGCTCGCCGACCTCGTGGCGCCGCAGTACCGCGCCTGGCAGGCCGGCGCCACGGTCTTCGTGGCGTTCGGCGTCCTGGCGCTGCTGCTGGCGGCCGTCGGCCTGCACAGCCTCGTGGCCTACGAAGTGGCGCAGCGCGAGCAGGAGTTCGGCGTCCGGGTGGCCCTCGGCGCGTCGCGGCGCCAGGTCCTGCAGCTGGTGCTGGCGCGGGGCACGCGGCTCGTCCTGGCCGGCGTCGCCGTCGGCCTCGTGCTGGCGCTGTCGGCGTCGGGTCCGCTGGACGCCCTGATGTTCCACCAGTCGACGCGCGATCCGCGAGTCCTGGCGGTCGTGGCGGTGGTGCTTGTGGCCGTGGCGTCCCTTGCCAGCCTCGCCCCCGGCCTCCGCGCGACGCGGGTCGATCCGACGGAGGCGCTACGCGCCGACTGATCGAGCCAGGCGCGGGCGCTCGCCACGCGCTGGCGCGTGCGGACGCCCCATCAGAAGGCCACCGCCAGCTTCACCACGGCGGCATTGAGCCAGGCGAACGTGTAGACCGCGTCGACGTCGGCGCCGCCTTCGATGGTGCGGTAGCCGCCGGACAGCGTCCAGCGCGGCGTGAGGCGATAGCCCAGCGTCGCCGCGACGTCGAAAGCCCGGCCTTGCGGCGCGGCGGAATCCGTCCACTTCGAGGCTGGCCCGCCAGCGCTCGCTCAACCGCGCCTCGCCGGTGAGGTGCGCCAGCGGCACGAAGCCGACGTCGCTGTCCTCGGCCTCCTCACCCGCCTGCGCCAAGGCGATCCTGGCGTCGCGGATGAAGGCCGTGGCACCGAGGCTCCATGTCCACGTGCGGCCCTGATACACGCGATAACGCCACGTCGCCCGGTAGGAGGTGAACTGATACTCGGCCTCGGTCGGGATGGTCGCGAACGATCCGCCGGCGAACGCGATCGGGGCGCCCGGGGTGCCGCGCCCGGTCACGCGCAGGGGGGCGTAGACGAAGCGCAGTTCCTGGCGACTGGTGAGTCCCACCGTGACCTCCGCCCTCACCGACGGCGTCGGCGCCGACCCGATGAGGTCGACGATGGAGAACTCGGTCCCGGTGTCGGGGGGGATCCGGACGTCGTTCCGGTGCTGCCAGACGTTGGCGCCTTCGAGGCTGATACGCAGCCGCGGCACGGGATCGCTCTGTGCCCGCGCGTCCACGCCGAAGGCGCACAGAAGGAGCACGGCTCCCGAGACTCGCCAGATCCGCATGGTCCGGACGGCTGATCCCAGAGGGAACGGCGCTGAACACTGACAGCGGTTCACGCGAGCGCTCGCTCGAACGCTCGCATGAGATCGGCCGCAGTCTGCCGGGCCCACGTCTCGTTGACGGCCACGGTCACGACGCCGTCGGAAGCGGGCCTCGGGAAGCGGATGCCGTCCTTCGCGAGGCGCCCGGCCAGGGTCTCAGGGTCGACGCCGCGCAGAGTCCACCGAGTCAGGTTGGTGCCGTTCTGCACGCGCGCGATCTCGAGGCGCGAGTGTGGCGCGAGGCCCGCCATGACCTCCTCTGATACCCGCACGGCCGCGGTCAGGCGGTCGAGATACCCGTCCATGTAGTGCCGGGCCACGAGCGCCGCCGGCCATCCCACCGCCAGATTACCGCCGAACATCCGGCGCGTGTGGAACATGCCGTCGAGGACCCGCCGCGGACCCGCCAGGATGGCGCCCTGCCCGCAGTTGAAATACTTCCAGAGCGAGACGTAGACCGTGTCGAACGGTGCCGCGTATTCCTTCGGCGCAATGCCCGTGAAGGCCGAGGCGATGAACAGCCGAGCGCCGTCGAGATGGGTGCCGATGCCATGCTCGCGGGCGAACGTCGTGATGCGCAGCGCTTCCTGCCAGTCGAACATCTGCCCCGACAGCCGGCGCACCGGGCTTTCGATCGCGATGGCGCCGACGTCCGTCGCCACGCGCCCCCCGGCCGTCCTGGCGAGCACCGCCTCGACGTCGGCGCGCGTGAAGGTCGCCGCGTCCGGCGCCAGCGGCATCAGCGTCAGCCCGGACAGCGTCTGGCAGGCATCCCCGGTGTCGTTGTAGATATGGCTCGTCTCGGGCACGATGACGCGCCGCCGGGTGCCCGCCAGCGCTCGAAGCGCCAGCTGATTGGCCAGCGTGCCAGAAGGCATGAACACCGCTGCCTCTTTGCCGAGCAGCTCCGCCCAGTGGCGCTCGAACTGCTCCACTTCGCCGCCCAGCAAGTAGTTGTCCTCGACCACCTCGCGACCGGTCGCCAGGCGCTGCAGGAGGGATGCGTAGGCCGCCGGCGCGAGTGCGATGCCGTCGCCCGACATGCGCACGGTGCGATCGTCGTCCGCGGCTGCGGCCGCTACCGCCATGGCCGGTCCGCCCAGCGAGGCAATTCCGGCGCCCGTGCCGATCGTATGGGCGAAGTCCCGGCGAGTCAGTCGCGTCATCGCATCCCCTCATCTGACGATGGTCATGGAACCGACGCCATCGTCTGCCCGACCGCTCACGCTGATGCCGGCACAGGCCGTAGACATGGCACCGGATGCGCGCGCCGCGAGCAGCACGGACCATCCGCACCGGTGCTCAGCGCCGGATGCGAAGAATCATACCGTCCGCGCGGCCGCCGCTCTGACGCGTGGGGGCATCAGACGCCAGGGCGTAGAGCACACCATCTTGCGTCACGACGTCCTCGAGACGGCCGGCCACGCCCGCCACGAGCCCCTCGAGATCGGCCGGCACCGCCAGGCGCATCGTGCGCGGAAGGAGCCCCGCACCCGCGAGTGCCGCGATGTGGGCGGCATCAAGACCGGGGCGGGCCAGCGCGTCAAAGCGCAGGATGGGCGCCTCGCCGTCGTCCTCGACACGAACTCGCCCGAGCCCGGACTCGATCGGCTGAGCAGCGCTGTCGGGTGACCCGACGGCTCGCAGGCTCGCCGTCGCCGAACTGTCACCAATCAGCCCCAGGAACCTGCCGGTCGCGGGATGCCAGGTGAAGCCCATCGGATGCGAGGTGACTCCCGACAACGGACCTTCCGCGGGAGTGCGTCCTTCCTCGGTCAGTCGAACGAGCGCCGCGACCGGTTCGCTGGCGGCCGGGTGGCTGTCGAACACGAGTCCCGAGGGTAGCGCCCCGTACAGGAGCCCGTCGTCGCCGAACGCCAGGCGCGGACTGTCGGTGCTGCGACCGCGCAGGCCTGGCGGCGCACCTCGTGACGGGCGGTCCCGGATAACGGCAGTGTCGAAGATCGTCGCGGGCTCACCGAGGCGATCACCGACCTCGCGCACCCGCACGACCCGCATGCGCATGCGCCCGTGCCCGTCGGAGTAGAGATCTGACACGAACGCATGGCGCGTGGCAACGAAGTCGGGAGAGACAGCGATGGCCAGCGGACCTGTCACCGGCGGGTCCAGCAGCGCAGCGGACTCGAGCGCCACCGCCGTCTGGTGTGGCGCCTCGGGGTGGAAGACGCGGACGCGCCCGTTGGCCTCGGCGACCAGCAGTCGGCCGCCCGGGAGTGGCGCCAGCTGTGCCGGCATCAGCACATCGCGGGCGATTACCACCGCGTCGGCTGCCGTTGACACCGTCGCCGGCCCTGCACGTGGGCCGGTGCCCGCATCCGGGAAGGTCGAGACCGTGCGGGCGGTGCGCACCGTGACCTTCTGCAGCGTGAGGGTCGCGGAGCGCTCGCCTTCCTGGCCAGAGACGGCGTCCACCGCTGCCAGGGACACGCTGTGGACGCCGTCGCGCATCGCCGGCAGGGGCGAGGAGCAACGCGATTCGAGCCCATCGACGACACAGGTCGTCGACTCGAGAGCCACGGCGACATCATCCACGTAGGCACGATAGGCGAAGCGCGTCCCATCACCGTCGTAGTCCCACGCCAGTCGCTCTCGCCCCGTCACCTGGGTCGCGCCAGGCACTGCCGGTATCGTGGCTGGCGGCTCGGGCGAGCCGCCGCCACAGGCGCTGGCCAGTAGCGTGGCCAGGGCCGCGATCGCGACACGGAGCCGTGCGCTCACATCCACCGTCCCATACTACCCACTTCGCCGACGAGCGCCAGTCCGCGACGGCAGGCCCAACCGCGTCAGTCGGGCGCCACGCTCCGGCGCCCAGTCAGGCCGGACACGATTCTCACGAGCGCCGCGGGCTCGAATGGCTTGGCGACGTGCCTGGCAAAGCCGGCCTCGAGGACGCGCGCGCCGTCTTCGGAGCGCGCGAAGGCCGTCAACGCGATCGCCGGCACGCCGCCACCGCGATCCGCGCCGAGGGCGCGCAGCCGCCGCAGCAACTCGAAGCCGTCGACATCCGGCATGCCGATGTCGCTGATGAGCACGTCAGGCCGTTCACGCGTCACCAGTTGCAGCGCCTCCTCGGCGGAGCCGGCCGGGAGCACGACGGCGCCGCAACCCTCGAGCACGTGCGCGACGAGCGCGCGGGCATCGGCCTGATCGTCGACGACGAGCACCGTGAGGCCGGACAGGTCTTCGGCAATGGGGGCTGACGGCAACGGTCCGAGTCCGCGCGCTGGCGGGCGCGCGCCGGAGGGCGGCGTGCGGCGTCCGGTCAGACGCGGCAACTGCACCGTGACGGTCGTGCCCTGCCCTTCCCCGTCGCTCCGTATCGACACCTGGCCGCCGTGCAGCTCCACCAGGCTCTTGACGATCGAGAGTCCGAGGCCCAGTCCGGCGTGCCGGCGCGTCGTCGAGGCATCGGCCTGGCGGAAGCGCTCGAACAGGTGCGGGAGGAAATCCGGCTTGATGCCGGCCCCGCTGTCCGACACCGTGATCTCGACATGGCCGTTGTGCCGGGTCAGCACGACCTGAACCGTCCCGTGATTGGGCGTGAACTTGATGGCGTTCGACAACAGATTCCAGATGACCTGCTGGAGGCGCCCGGGGTCCCCCGACACCGGTCCGGCCGCCGGATCGAGCTGGGTCTCGAGCGTGATGTCCTTGGCGGTCGCCGACGGCGCCACGGTTTCGATGGCGGCCTGGATGAACGCGGCCGGCTGAACCGGCTGCACGTCGAGGCGTAGCTGCCCGGACACCACCCGGCTCATGTCCAGCAGGTCCTCCACCAGTTGTGCCTGCAGGCGCGCATTGCGCTCGATCGCTTCGAGGCCGCGGGCGGCGTTGGCCGGGTCGCCCTGCTGGGTACGCAGCACGCGTGCCCAACCGAGGATGGCATTGAGCGGCGTCCGGAGCTCATGGGACAGGGTGGCCAGGAACTCGTCCTTCAGCGCGCTCAGACGCTCGGCGGCGGTGCGCGCGGCCCGCTCGCTTTCGAGCAGCGCTTCCCGTTCGGCCGCCGCCCTCAGCGACCGGTCATACATGCGGGCGTTGTCGATGGCGACTCCCGCCTGCGCGGCGACACCGACAATCAGGCGCTCCGAGCGTTCCGAGAACATGCCGCACTCGGCATGGCCGAAGAACAGCCCGCCCACCACTTCGCCCGACCGCGAGCGCACCGGCACGGCCAGGTAGCTGCGCACGGGCAGGTGGCCGGGCGGCATGCCCTGGTGGGGCCCCATCGTCCCGTAGCGCGGATCTCGAAGCACGTCGTCGCACCGGATCGGCGGCTCTCCCCGGAAGGTCGGCCCGAACAGCGCGGTGGCGCGGGGATTCCCGAATCCTTCGAACGCCTCGCGCGGCGCGCCGGAGAGCGTGAACAGCATGAGGGCGTCGCCCGCCGCATCGGTGGTGTTGTAGAAGAAGGCTCCGAACTGCGCGCCCGTCAGCGCGGTGCCGGCGTCGGTCACGGCCTGGATGACGGCCTGCAAATCGAGCTCGGCCGCCAGGGCGCGCCCCGTCTCGTTCAGCAGCTCGAGCATGCGCGTCTCTTCGAGCAGCTTCGCTTCGGTACGCTTCCGCGAGGAGATGTCGTCGATCGCGCCCACGAAGTAGACCGGCTGGCCACTGGCGTCGCGGACGAGACTCACCGTCGTGAAACTCCACACCGGCGGCGCCCCCTGCCGCAGGTAGCGCTTCTCGGTCGCGAACTCCTGCCGCGTGCCGTCGAGCAACTCCTGCACGCCGGTCAGCGTGGCCGGCAGGTCATCCGGATGCGTGATCTCCGCGAACGACTTCGTCAGCAGGTCCGCACAGGAGTAGTTCAGGATCTCACTGAACTTGTGGTTGACGTCGACGAACCGCCCGTCGATGGAGGCCAGGGCGATGCCGACGCCGGCGTTGCTGAAGATGGCGCGCAGCCGTGCCTCGCTCTCGCCGAGCGCCTCCTTGGTGCGGACCAGCTCCTCTTCTGCCCGCAACCGCGACGCCTGGATGGCCTGCGCGTTCTGCAGGGCCGACGACCGCAGGAGCGAGTTCTCGTCCTTGGGCGCCTGCATGTCTACAGCCCGAGCCGGTGGGCCGCCAGCGCCGTGCCGGCGACGCGCGCACGAATCTTGGCGAACGCCGTGTCTCGTGAGGTCGTCTGGTCGTCGGCGAACGGTGCAAAGCCGCAATCGTCGCAGGTGCCGAGCTGAGTCAGCGGGATGTACTCCGCCGCCGCCTCGATCTGCGCGCACACATCTTCGGGCGTTTCGATGGCCGGCCGAATCGGCGACACGACCCCGATGAACACCATGTGCTCTGGCCGCAGGTGCTCCCGGATGATGGCGAGGACGCGCGGACGATTCTCTTCCCCGGCCAGGGCGATATAGAAGCTGCCGACCTTCAGCTGGAACAGACTGGGCAGCAGGTCCGCGTAGTCGATGTCGGCGCTGTGGGTCGAGTCACGGTCGCTGCCCGGACAGGTGTGGACGCCGATCCGCTGGCGCTCGTCGGGCGTGAAGCGCGACAGCGCCATGTTGTTGAGGTCGATGAAGCTGTGCAGCAACTCGCCCGTCGGATCGACCTTCATGGCCAGGCGGCCCTCCGTGAAGTCGATCTGGACCTTCGATGCGCCGGCCGCGAGACAGCGCCGGATCTCCTGCTCGTGCTCGTTCAGCAGGTCGTCCAGGAACCGTTCGCGCGGATAGCCGTCGATGCCCTCGGCTGGATACATCAGGCTCAGCGCGGAGGGGGAAATGACGGCCTGCTTGATCGCCGCACGTGCGTGCTTCCTGGCCAGCGCGACATAGCCATCGGCGTAGCGCCTGTAGCGGAACGGCCCCGCCGTCAGCCTGAGCATCCGCCGCGTGTGCCCGGCGGTGAAGGGGATCGCAAACCCGTCGGGCGCGGCATTGGCCAGGCCGTGCACGGCGTAGGTCCAGAAGTTGTGATACTTCCGTTGCTCCCCATCGGTGACGACCGGTGACCCAGTCGCCTCGAACCGCTCGATGCTGTCACGCACCGCCGCCTCGTAGAGGGCATCGAGGGCCGGGTGGTCGGCACCGTTCATCTCGATCGCGTCCACGAGCGCCTGTGGTCGCGGCAGGCTGCCAATCGGCTCAGTGGGGAACATGCAGCGCATTTTCATGCATCACCACATCGAAATCCAGACGGCTCCGGCCGGGCGTGGGGTGACCGGGTGGCAGCCCGCCCGTCCTCGCGCTCAGAGCTGGGAGCGAAGCGGGCGTACCACCGTTTCCATGAACTTTTCGGTCCATGGCCGCTGGCTCCACCGCTCATAGGTATAGAGGGTCCCCTGCTTGATGTCGGCCTCGAACACGGCCGTCATCTCCGCCGCGAAGCCGCGGTCGTAGACGTTCAGACTGGCTTCGTCATTCAACTGCAGGGAGCGCAAGTCGACGTTGGTCGACCCGACCGACACCAGCTCGCCGTCGACGATGAGCACCTTGGCGTGCATCATCGTCGGTTGGTACTCGAGGATTTCGATGCCGGCCTGGAGCAGCGGTCCCCAGTTGGCCCGTGACGACAGCCGCACGACTTCGGAGTCGATGTGGGGGCCCGGCACCAGGATGCGGACCCGCACGCCGCGCTGGCTGGCTTCGATGAGCGCCCGATCGATGAGCTCGTCCGGCACGAAATAGGAGGCGGTCAGGTCGATGGTCTTGACCGCGGCAGCGAGCGACATCAGGAACATCAGGTGCATGGTGTCGCTGCCGGCGGCCGGGGAGCTGATGAACAGGTGCGCGGACTGATCCCCCCGCGGCTCCAGCTCCGGAAAATAGGTCGAACCGTGCAGCACTTCCCCGGTGGTCTTGATCCAGTTGTCATTGAAGGCGGCCTGGAACTGCGCCACGACCGGGCCCTCGATCCGGAAGTGCGCGTCGCGCCAGTGCTCGGGATTCTCAGCATTGCCCTGCCACTGGTCGGCGATGCCGACACCCCCGGTGAACGCGATCCGTCCGTCGACGATGAGCAGCTTGCGATGGGTGCGGTTGTTCAGGCGGCCGAGGTGGTACCAGCGGAGCGGCCGGTAACGCTCCACGCGAACGCCGGCCTCTTCCATCGTGGTGATGAGGTCGTCGTCCATCTTCTGGCTGCCCGCCCAGTCGACGATCACCGAGACGGCCACGCCGGCTCGCGCGCGCTCCACCAGGGCGTCGCTCGTGCGCTTGCCGATGTCGCCCGACCAGTAGATGTAGGTCTCGAAGTTGATCGTCGAGCGTGCCTCGGCGATCGCCGCCAGCATGGCCGGGAAGATCTCGACGCCGTTCTGCAGCGCCTGCACCGTGTTGCCCCCGAGGATCGTCGGCCCGAGCAACGCGCTCATCTCGCGCGTGAACTGCGGGTCGCCGACGGCGGCGTGGTGGACGATGTGACGCCTGATCTGTTTTTCGGGCACGGCGAAGTTCATCAGCAAGGCACCCGCCACGAGGGTCGCCACGACCGTCATGATGACGAGCGTTGGACGACTGAAGCGGGAGCGGGACGATCCGGAGCGCGATGGCATTCGCTCGACCCCCTGCAAGTTCCGCTCCCGGTCCGCGCGCTGGGAGCCACTGATCCGCGTCGTGACGAAGAGGGGACGCGGCGGGGTGCGGGCGGTCGGTTTGCTGGTATACCAGTTGCAGTGGGGGGCGCGACTCCAGACGGGGGCGGAAACGGACTACCCTTCGGGTAACACGCTTCCCTGAAAGGGTATGGCGCGCCACACGACCACGTCGCGTAGGAGCGCCATCTGCATCGGGCGTGCGCTGGACGCCACGGCGGTCGTAGGATTGACGACGAGGTGCCCCGCCTCGAAGGACCAAACATGCATGTGATCTTCTGCCGGTGGGCCCTCGCGGCTCTTGCCGTCCTCGCCGTGTTCTGCTCTTCGACCACGTCCGCGGTTGCCCAAACGGTACCCGCGGGCTTCTCGGCCAGTGCGGTCGTACCCGCCGGGAGCCTGCCCACGGCCACCGCGATGCAGTTCGCGCCCGACGGGCGCCTCTTCGTGTGCCAGCAGAGCGGCGAGCTGCGCGTCATCGAGAACGGCGCGCTGCTCAGTGCGCCCTTCGTGGACCTGGTCGTCGATGCCAGCGGCGAGCGCGGACTGCTGGGCGTGGCGTTCCATCCCGACTTCGCCACCAACCAGTGGGTCTACGTCTACTACACGGTGCCGGCCAGCGGCCCCACCGCCGCGCACAACCGCATCAGCCGCTTCACCGCCAACGGGAACGTCGCCGTGCCCGGGAGCGAAGTCGTCATCATGGACCTCGACGCCCTGAGCGGCGGCGGCCTGTTCCACAACGGCGGCGCCATCGATTTCGGTCCCGACGGCAAGCTCTACGCCGCCGTCGGCGATGACCTCGTCCCCGCCAATTCCCAGTCGCTGTCCACCCGCCACGGCAAGATGCTGCGCATCAACGACGATGGCTCGATTCCGGTCGACAACCCGACGACGTTCGCCGGAGTGGCGGGTACGCCTTCCGGCCTCAACCGTGCCATCTGGGCGATCGGGCTGCGCAACCCCTTCACCTTCGCCCAGGATCCGGGCGGCTCCCCCGCCATGGTCATCAACGACGTCGGACAGGGCACCTGGGAGGAGCTGAGCGCCGGTGCCGCCGGCGCCAACTACGGGTGGCCGGCCACCGAGGGCGACTTCGATCCGGCCTCGTTCCCCGACTTCACGCGTCCGCGCTACGTCTACCGCCATGGCACCGGCACGTTCGGAGACTGCGCCATCACCGGCGGCGCGTTCTATCGGCCGGCGGTGCCGACCTTCCCGGCCGAATATCTCGGCACGTATTTTTTCGCCGATCATTGCGCCGGCTGGATCAAGCGCGTCGATGCGTCGGTCCAGTTGCCCTATCCGATGCTGACCACGGCGGCGGACTTCGCCACCGGCACCAGCTATCCCGTGGACCTGAAGGTCGGGCCGGACGGCAACCTCTACTACCTCTCGCGCGGCAACAGCACCGTCTTCCGCATCGCCTACACCACGGCGGTCCCGACCATCACGAGCCACCCGGCCGATGTGGTCGTGGCGCCGGGCGCCTCGGCCAGCTTCACGGTCGGCGCCGCCGGCACGGCGCCGCTCAGCTACCGCTGGCAGCGCAACGGCGTCGACATCGCGGGCGCCGCCGGCGCCGCGGCGACCTACACGCTGCCGTCGGCCCAGAGCGGCGACAGTGGTGCCCGCTTCCGCGTTCGCGTCTCGAACAGCGCCGACAGCGTCTACAGCAACGAGGCGGTGCTCACCGTGCTCGCCAACGCGGCGCCGGTGGCCACGATCGTGACCCCGACGGTGGACGCGCGCTATACCGGCGGCATGACGCTCGCGTTCGCGGGCAGCGGGACCGATCCCGACGGCGCTCCCACCACGCTGCCGCCGGAGGCGTTCAGCTGGCGCATCGACTTCCATCACGACACGCACTCGCATCCGTTCCTGCCGACGACGACCGGCGTCGCGTCGGGCACGGTCGTGATTCCCACCGTGGGCGAGACGTCGGCCAACGTGTGGTACCGCATCCACCTCACGGTGACCGACGCCGTCGGCCTGACCCACAGCGTGTATCGCGACGTGTTGCCGCAGACCGTGCGTCTCACGCTCGACACCGCGCCGACCGGCCTGCAGCTGACCCTGGACGGCCAGCCGCTCACCGCCCCGGTCTCGTTCGACAGCGTGGTGGGCGTCGTGCGCACCATCGGGGCCGCGGCGCACACCGTGTCCGGCACCGCCTACGTGCTGGCCGGATGGTCGGATGGCGGCGCCGCGCAGCGCGCGATCGACACGCCGCCGCTCGCGACGACCTACACGGCCACGTTCCGGGCGGCCGGCGTGTCGGCGCCACCCGGGATGCCGACGGGCTTGGCGGCGGTCGTGAACGGCGCCACCGTGCATCTGTCATGGAGCCGCGCGGCCGGCGCCCAGGCCTACCGGCTCGAGGCCGGCACGGCCTCCGGACTGGCCGACCTCGTCGACGCGAACGTGGGCGACGTCACGTGGCTCGAAGGGCTGGTCGTGCCCGGCGTCTACTTCGCGCGCGTTCGCGCGGTCAACGCCGTGGGCACGAGTGCGCCCTCCCCGGAGGTGCCCATCACGGTCTCGACCACGGCCGCGTGTGTCGCGCCTCCCCCGCCGCCCGGGAACTTCACCGCGCAGATGGCCGGATTGCTCGCCGCCTTCGCCTGGACCGCCTCGCCCGGCGCCAGCACCTACCTGCTCGAGGCCGGTACGACGAGCGGCGCCACGAGCTTTGCGTCGCTCGACCTGGGACACACCACGACCTTCGAGACCACCGCGCCGGCCGGCACCTACTTCACTCGGGTGCGGGCGGCCAACCTGTGCGGGGTCAGCGCGCCGTCGGCGGAGCTCCCGGTGGCGCTCGCCTGCACCGCCGGGTCGGTCGTGCCGTCCGGGTTGAGCGTCGCCGTGGCGGGCGGGGTGGCCACCTTCTCGTGGACGCCCCCGCTCGGGGCCACCGGCTACCGTCTGCAGGCGGGAACGGCGCCCGGAGCCATGAACCTGGCCGACATCGCGGTGGGTGGCGCCACCGTCGTGCCGGTAGACCTGGCCGGGGTGCCACCGGGCACCTACTACGTGCGCGTCGTCGCCGAGAGCGCGTGCGGGCCGGGCGCGCCGTCCAACGAAGTGACGGTGAGCGTGCCGTGACCAGCGGGGCGGAGTCCCGCCATCGCCGCGGCGGTTGACGCGCTGGTCGTTCGGTAGGTAGCGGCGGTCGCGACCGGGATCAGCCGTTCGGACCGCTCGTGGGGTCCGTGCCGGGCGTGAGCCGGTAGGATTTCGGATCGCTGTAGTACGGCGTCGTCGGGCGCAGGCGGTGCTTGGCTCGCGCCGCCACCGCCGCGATGCGCCCGACAACCGTCGGCCGGTAGAACGAGATGGCCTGGCGGCCCCGGCTGGCGTCGGTCCACTGCCGTTCCCACTCATAGCGCGGGCCCGGAAAATCGAGCCGGCGCACGCCGGCGGCAATCAGGTCACGAATGAGACGCGCCCGTAGATAGGTCGCGACACCCCGGTCGCGATACTCCCGCCGGTAGCTCGTCTTCAGATATGAGTACTGGCCATTGCTCAGATAACCGAGGTTGTAGGCCACGGCCTGGCTGCCCACCCAGAGGAACTGCAGATGCAGGCGGCCCCGAGCGGCCGCTCTCCAGCACAGGTCCAGGAAGAAGGGCTGCTGGGCGGGCGCCACGGAGATCGCGGTGCCGTGTTCGTGTTTCCAGCTCGCGCGCTCGATGTCGAGCAGACTGCTGTAGGCCGCCTCGACCTCCGCCGCGTCGGTCACGGTCGACACGCGCAGCGTGGCATCGGCCTCGAGTTTCCTCTCGGTGCGCCGCAGATGGTTGCGGAACTTGTGGCTGCGCTGCGCGAGGTACTCGGCGAAGGTGGCAGGCAGATCGAGCACGAAGGGCGAGTCGGCCGACCGCACGTAGAGTGAGAGCGGCCACTCCCGCCGGAGCGCGCGCGCCACCGCGACCATCGGGTGCCCCTCGAGCACGTTCGGCAGGCGGAACACGTCCCACCGCACGTCGAGGTCAACCAGCGCCGAGAAGAAGACGCGTCCCATCTCGACATCGATGTCGCGCGCCAGGAGGTCCGAGTGCGTGTTGTAGCCGTCCGACGCCACCGTCAGCGTCCGGACCTCGCACCCGAATACTTTCTCGCGGCCGACGACGAGAGGCACGATGGCCTCGACGCTGGCGCCGCGAGAGATCTGAAGCACGACGACAGGTTCGGTGGGGGCCAGCTGGTGCCGCAGGAGGCTCGCCGTCCATTCGAACGAGACGGACGGCTCGAACGAGCCGGTGTCGAACAGCTCGTTCCACCTGTCCTCGAGCCCGTCCAGCGCATGCCGGGCCTCGATGGTCGAGGTGCTGACCGAGAGGCGCGGTGGCGCGGTCACGACAGCAGTCACTTCGCGCTCCGGCGGGGTGTCCCGTCAACACCGGCGGGCGCCGGTGGTGAGTCCTAGGACGCGCGCGTGGTCCCGTAGGGGCGCCGCGACGGCGGCCGCGACAACACGAACGCACTACGGTTCGGCAGCAGCTCGGATACGCGGCCATCATCCGGTAGATCGAGGATGACGGAGCGCGAATCGAGGGTGACGTAGGCGTCGCTGTCGTCGACCGAGCCGATTCGTGGATTGAGGATTGCGCTACCCATTGTGAGTGACTCCCTGCCCTCGATCGCCACACGGCGACCGTGCCCAGCAACAGTGCAACGACCGCGCCATGTCAGGAGCGGGCACTGCCCTTGCACCCGGGGGTGGCATCGTGAAGCACTGGGGAACTTTCTCGAGAACTGCGACATCCGAACCACCGCTTCGCGGTGAGCTGCTGGACATGGCCCGGCTGCAGGATCTGGCGCGCACGCTGGCGATCAGCGGGCCGATGGGTGCGGGGGCCCGGGCGCCCCGGACGCTGGAGCGCCTGTCATCGAACGTCCGGCGCCTGGCGCACACGCATCGGGTGCTGGCGGACGACGCCCGGCGGCACCACTTCGTCGACCCGGCCGGCGAGTGGATTCTCGACAACTACCATCTCGTCGATGCCGAAGCGCGGGCGCTCGCACGCGACCTGCCGTGGCGCTTCTACAAACGGCTGCCGATGACGCGCGACGGCGACTCGACGGTGGCCCGGGTCGAGCTCCTGGCACGCGAGCTCGTGCGGCACAGCGACAGCCGGCTCGACCGTGCCCAGATGGCGCGGTTCCTCGAGGCGTACCAGTCGGTGACGCCACTGACGCTCGGCGAACTGTGGGCCTGGCCCGGCGTGGTGCGGCTGGTGCTCCTCGAGAACCTGCGGCGGCTGGCCGATGCGGAGCTGGCGGCGCGCGAGGCCCGGCGGGCGGCCGACGCCTATCTCGAGCGTCTGGATGCCGCACGCGCCTTCCAGCCCCCGTCCTGGCCCGCCGTCGCCACCGCGTCGTTCATCACGCAGCTGGCACGGCGGCTCCGCGAGGAAGGCGTCGGCCGCGATCCGGTGCGTGCCGCGCTTGATGCGCGGTTGACCGGAGAGGGTCAGACCATCGACTCGGTCGTGCGCGAAGACTACCAGCACCAGGCGGCGGCACAGCTCCTGGTGGCCAATGTCATCACCAGCCTGCGCCTGTGCGCGACGCTGGACTGGCCGGCGTTCGTCGAGACGGTCAGCACCGTCGAGCAGGTGCTCCGCCGCGACCCGGCCGCGGCCTATGCGCGGATGGATTTCCAGAGCCGCGACGCGCAACGCAAGGCCGTCGAGTCCCTGGCGCCGTTCGACGGGGCCGGACAGCAGCGTGCGGCGCAGGCGGCGGTGCACTGCGCGTCGCAGAGCCGCGCCAGCGACGACGCGCGCACGGCGCATGTCGGCTACTACCTGGTCGGACCCGGCCGGGCGGCGCTCGAACGGGCGCTGGGGGTCACGCCCGGAGCGCGACTGCGGCTCGCGCGGACTCTGCGCGCGCACGCCGGCGCCGTCTACTTCCCGGCCATCGCGGCTGCCACGGCCCTGCCGCTGGCGTTGCTGTGGATCGGCGCCGCCGGCCTCGGTGCGTCACTGCCGGTCCGCCTCGCGATGGCGGTGACGTTCCTGCTGCCGCTGGCGGAACTGGCCATCGGCGTCATCAACCGCATGGCGACGGCCATGGTGCCGCCAGACCGGCTGCCGCGCATGGACTTCAGTCAGGGCATGCCGGCGCGCGCGCGCACGATGGTCATCGTGCCGACGCTGCTGACGAGCCTCGAGAACGTGCGCCACCTGCTCGAACAGATCGAGGTGGCCGCTCTCGGCAACGCCGACGCTGTCGTGCACTTCGCCATCCTCAGCGACTTCCCCGACGCCGTCACCCGCGAGACCGCCGACGACGCGCCGCTGCTCGCTGCCGCTGTCAGCGGCATCGAGGCGCTGAACCGCGCCGCCGGCCGGCCCGATCGCTTCCTGTTCTTCCATCGCGAGCGGATGTGGAATCCGGGCGAAGGGATGTGGATGGGCTGGGAGCGCAAGCGCGGCAAGATCGAGGAGTTCAACCGCCGGCTGCGCGGCGCGCGCGACACCAGCTACACCGTGGAAGCTGGCGACACCAGCTTTCTCACCGACGTGCGCTACTGCCTGACGCTCGACGCCGATACCCGGCTGCCGCGCGACGCGGTGCGGACGCTCACCGGCATCATCGAACACCCCTTGAACCGGCCGCGTGTGGACCCACGCGAGAACCGCGTGGTCGAGGGCTACGGCATTCTCCAGCCCCGCGTGAGCGTGGCCATGACGAGCGCCACGGGGTCGCTCTTCGCGCGCCTCTACGCCGGCCACACCGGCGTCGACCCCTACACGACGGCGGTCTCTGACGTCTACCAGGACCTGTTCCACGAAGGCATCTTCACGGGGAAGGGCCTCTACGACGTGGATGCGTTCACCCGCGTCCTCGACGAGCGGGTGCCCGAGAACACCGTGCTCTCCCACGATCTGTTCGAAGGCCTCTACGCGCGGGTGGCGCTCGTCACCGACGTCGAGGTGATCGACGACTACCCGTCGAGCGTGCTGGCGCACGCGCGGCGGCAGCATCGCTGGGTGCGCGGCGACTGGCAGATCCTGCGCTGGCTGTTCCCGGTGGTGCCGACGCGCAGCGGCTGGGCCGCCAACCGGCTGCCGCTGACCTCGCGGTGGAAGATCGTCGACAACCTGCGGCGCAGCCTGACGGCGCCGGGCACCCTGGCCGCCCTGCTCGTGGCGTGGACACTCCTGCCCGGGAACCCGTGGTCGTGGACGCTCGCCGCCCTGGCCGCTCCGCTCGGGCCGCTGGCCATCCGCGGCACCATCGGCGCGCTGCAGGCCGCGCGCTTCCGTCTCGACCGCGTGGCGATCACCGCCCTCATCGACGACCTCCAGGTCGACGCGGCACGGGCCCTGCTCGACGTGACCTTCCTGGCGCAGACGACGAGCGCGATGCTCCATGCCATCGGGCTCACGCTCGTGCGCATGGCTGTGACCCGTCGCAGTCTGCTCGAGTGGGAGACGGCGGCCGCCAGTGCCGCCCGGGCCTCCGGCCGCACTCTGTGGAGCTTCGCGTCAGCGATGAGCGCCAGCCCGCTGGTGGCGGCTGGCAGCCTGGCCCTGGTCGGCGTGCTGCGGCCGTCCGCGATCGTCGCCGCCCTCCCTTTCACGCTCGCCTGGGCCGCCGCGCCGTTCATCGCGCACGCCCTCAGCCGGCCCCTCGAACGGCGCCAGCGCCCGCTCTCCGCGACGGATCGCGCCTACCTCCTCGACCTGGCCCGCGAGACGTGGCGCTACTTCGAGGACTTCACGACGCCAGAACATCACGCGCTGCCGCCCGACAACGTGCAGATGGACACCGACACGCGGGTGGCGGCCCGGACCTCCCCCACCAACATCGGGATGGCGCTGCTGTCGACGCTGGCCGCCTACGATCTGGGCTTCATCACGCGGCGAATGCTGGCCGAGCGCATCGACGCGACGATCTCGACCGTCGAACGCCTCGACAAGGTCGAGGGCCACCTGCTCAACTGGTACGACACGCGGTCCCTGGCGCCTCTCCAGCCCGCCTACGTCTCCACCGTGGACAGCGGCAACCTGGCCGCCGCGCTGCTCGCGCTGGCCTCCGGCCTCGACGACGCTCCGATCGGCACGGCCGACGATCCGGACCTGGCCGCGCGGT
This sequence comes from uncultured Acidobacteriota bacterium, assembly GCA_963807405.1. Taxonomy (GTDB): domain Bacteria; phylum Acidobacteriota; class Vicinamibacteria; order Vicinamibacterales; family UBA2999; genus CADEFD01. Next base: position 1,957,922 of record CAWEBU010000006.1, read on the forward strand.
TGCTGGCCCTGGCCCGGCGCGCCCGCCGCCTCGCCGACGCCATGGACTTCGCCTTCCTGTTCGATCCCCAGCGCGAGCTCTTCTCGATCGGCTACCGGGTCGAGGACGCCGACAACCCCGGACGCCTCGACCCGTCGTACTACGACCTGCTGGCGTCGGAGTCGCGGCTGGCGAGCTTCGTGGCGATCGCCCACGGCGCCGTGCCGCAGCGCCACTGGTTCAGGCTGGGCCGGCCGCTGACGGTGTTCCACGGTGCACCGGTCCTGCTCTCGTGGTCGGCGACCATGTTCGAGTACCTGATGCCGGCGCTGCTGCTGCGCAGCTATCCGCAGACGCTGCTCGGGACATCGTGCCGGATGGCGGTCCGTCACCAGATGGACTACGCCGGCGCCCTCGGCATTCCGTGGGGCATCTCGGAGTCCGCCTACTCGGCGGTCGATCGTGACGGCACCTACCAGTACCGCGCCTTCGGCGTGCCCGGCCTCGGCCTGGCGCGCGGACTGGCCGACGACCTCGTCGTGGCCCCCTACGCCTGCGTGCTGGCGCTCGGCGTGGCGCCGCAGGCCGCCGTCGCGAATCTGCAGCGCCTGGCCAACCTCGGCGCCCGCGGACCGTACGGATTCTTCGAGGCCGTCGATTTCACCGATCGCCGCGCGGCCCGCGAGATCGCGCCGGCCGCGCCGCGTCCCACCGAGGGCATCGTCGTGCGCACCGTCATGAGCCACCACCAGGGCATGTCGATGGTCGCCATCGCCAACGCGCTGCGGGGCGACGAGATGGTCAGCCGCTTCCATCGCATTCCGAGCGTGGCCGCCACCGACCTGCTGCTGCAGGAACGCGTGCCGCGGCCGCCGGCCTCGTCGACACGTTCGGCCGACGACGACCCGCGCGTGCCGGCGAGCGCCACCACGGTGCCGGTCCGGCGCTACCGCACGCCGCACACGGTGGTGCCGCACGCCCAGGTGCTGTCGAACGGCGCCTACGTGGTGGCGATCTCGAATGCCGGCGGCGGCGCCTCGGCCTGGCGCGGCCAGGCGGTCACACGGTGGCGGCGCGATGCCACGCGCGATCCGGCCAGCCAGGCGCTCTACCTGCGCGATGTGCGCGACGGCACCTGCTGGTCGGCCGCGTTCCAGCCGACGCGCGTCGAGCCCGACGACTACGTCGTCACCTTCCATCCCGACAAGGCGACCTTCCAGCGCCGCGACGGCGACCTGTCGTCACGGCTCGAGATCGCCGTCTCGCCCGAGGACGACGTCGAGGTGCGGCGGCTGACGCTGCGCAACCACGGCGCCCGGACGCGCGAGGTCGAGGTCACGAGCTACGTCGAGGTCGCCCTGGCCTCGATGCGCGACGACCTGGCGCATCCCGCGTTCGGCAAGCTGTTCATCGAGACCGAGTTCTCCGCCGAGAACACGGCGCTCGTCTGCCGGCGCCGTCCGCGCCACGGGTCCGATGCCCTGTGGGCCGTCCACGTGCTCAGTCTCGACGGCCGGGCGTCCGGCGCCGTGGAATGGGAGACGGACCGTGAGCGCTTCATCGGCCGCGGACGCTCGCTGGCCGACCCGCAGGCGCTCGACGGCCGTGCCCTGAGCGGCACGACCGGCACCGTGCTCGATCCGGTGTGCAGTCTGCGTTGTCGTGTGCGCGTGCCGGCCGGCGGCCAGGTACGTCTGGCCTTCACGACCGGCGTCGCGGCCAATCGCGAGAGCGCCTGGCGGCTGGCCCAGACCTACCATCACCCGACGGCGGCCTCGCGCGTGTTCGCGCTCGCCTTCACGCATGCGCAGAGCCTGCTGCACCATCTCGGCGTCTCGCCCGAGGACGTGCGGCTCTTCGAGCGCCTGGCCTCGCCGCTGCACTACGTCGACGAGTCGGCGCGCGCGCTGCCAGACGCCTTCGAGGCCAACACGCTCGGCCAGCCCGGCTTGTGGCGCTTCGGCATCTCCGGGGACCTGCCGATCGTGCTCGTCAGGCTCGGGCCGGACGGCGCCGGTCTGGAGCTGGCGCGCAAGGTGCTGCAGGCGCAGGAGTACTGGCGGCTCAAGGGCCTCGCCTCGGATACCGTCATCGTCAACGAGCATCCGGTGTCCTATCTCGACGAGGTGCAGGCGGAGCTGGCGGCGCTGCTCGGCTCGGGGCCGTGGCGATCGTGGTCGGAGCGGCCCGGCGGCACGTGGCTGCTGCGTCGCGACGCGCTGTCGGAGGCCGAGAACCAGCTGCTCGACGTGGTGGCGCGGGTCGTCCTGCAGAGCGGCGACGGCGATCTGCGCTCACAACTCGACCCGCGGGTCGCCGACGACCGGATCGAGGCCGAGGCCGCCCCGGCCTACGCCGCCCTGCGCGGGCAGGCGGCCGTCGAGGAGGCGGCGCCGCCGGCCGGCACCGTCCGTCAGGTCGGCCTCGGACGCTTCGAGCAGGGCGGACGGGCCTTCGCCTTCGACCTGGATCCCGGCAGCGAAACGCCCGTGCCGTGGTGCAACGTGATGGCCAATCCCGGCTTCGGCACGGTCGTGACGAGCGCCGGCGCCAGCTTCACGTGGGCCGTCAACAGCCGCGAGAACCGGCTCACGCCGTTCGAGAACGACCCGGTCAGCGACCCGTCGGCCGAGGCGATCTACCTGCGCGACGACGCCACCGGCCGGGTCTGGAGCCCGGCGCCGGCGCCGCGCGCCGACAGTGCCGGCGGTTCGGTCGAGGTGCGGCACACCCCCGGCCTGACGACCTTCCGCCGTGTCGCCCACGACGTGGCCTCGACGCTCGAGATCTTCGTGGACGGCGAGGCGCCGGTGAAGTGCTCGGTGCTGACGCTCACCAATCGCGCGCTGGGCGCCAGGCGACTGACCGTCGTGCCCTACTGCCAGTGGGTGCTCGGCCCTCCCCGCGACGGGCAGCACCTCCACGTGGTGACGCGCTACGACAGCGCGGCGGGCGCCGTCTACGCCACCAATCCGTTCGCGGATGCATTCGCTGGACGGGTGGCGTTCCTGGCGGCGTCGCATCCCTCGCGTGCGGCGACCGGCGACCGGACGGCCTTCCTCGGCCGCAACGGCAGCCCCCGCGATCCCGACGCGCTCGAGCGCGGCCTCACGCCTCGGTTCGGCGGTGGCCTCGATCCGTGCGCCGCGCTCGAGATCGGCGTCGAACTGGCGGCGGGAGAATCGGCGCGGCTGGTGGTGGTCCTCGGCCAGGGGGACGACGCCGCGCATGCGCGGGCGCTGGTCGCGCGCTTCTCGAACGTCGCGGGCGCCGCGCGGGCGCAGCAGGCCGTCGTCGACCAGTGGCGGGACCTGCTCGACACGGTGCAGGTGCGAACGCCCGACGACTCGTTCGACACGATGATGAACACCTGGCTGCTCTATCAGACAGTCTCGAGTCGTCTCTATGGCCGTACCGGCTACTTCCAGCCCGGCGGCGCTTTCGGTTTCCGCGACCAGCTCCAGGACGTGCTGGCGCTCACCCACGCCCGGCCGGACCTGACCAGGGCGCAGATCATCCGCGCCGCCGGCCGCCAGTTCGTCGAGGGCGACGTGCAGCACTGGTGGCACGAACCGTCGGGCCGCGGCCTGCGTTCGCGGTGCTCCGACGACATGATGTGGCTGCCCTTCGTGGTCGCCGAGTACGTGCGGCACACGGGCGACGACTCGGTGCTGGACGAGCAGGTGCCGTACCTCCGGGCGCCGCTGCTGCCGGAGGATGCCGTCGAGTCGTTCGATCTGCCGCAGGTCGGCCCGGAGACGGGCAGCGTGCTCGAGCACTGCCGGCGGGCGGTCAGCCGCGCGGCGATCGGCGCGCACGGCCTGCCGCTCATGGGCCACGGCGACTGGAACGACGGGATGAACCTGGTGGGGGCCGGCGGCAGCGGCGAGAGCACATGGCTCGGCTTCTTCCTCCACGAGGTCTACGGACGCATGGCCTGGCTGTGCGAGCGCGTGGCCGATCCGGCCGCCGCCGATGGCTACCGGCGCCACGCCGCCCGGCTCGCGCCGGCCCTCGAGGGCGCGTGGGACGGCGAGTGGTACCGGCGCGCCTACTACGACGACGGCACGCCGCTCGGTTCGGCGCACAGCGACGAGTGCCGCATCGACTCGATCGCGCAGTCGTGGGCGGCCCTCTCAGGCGCGGTGCCGCGTCGCTTCGCCGAGCGCGCGCTCGACTCCGTGCGCGCGCACCTGGTGTCGCGCAGCATGCGGACGGTGGCGCTGCTGACCCCGCCCTTCGACCGGACGGCGCAGGAGCCCGGCTACATCAAGGGCTATCCGCCGGGTGTGCGTGAGAACGGCGGGCAGTACACGCACGCCGCCGCGTGGGTGATCATGGCGCTGGCCAGCGCTCGACAGCGGCGACGAGGCGATGGAGCTGTTCCACCTGATCAACCCGATCAATCGCTCGTTGACGCCCGCCGACGTCGAGCGCTATCGCCTGGAGCCGTACGTCGTGGCCGGCGACGTCTACACGCACCCGGCGCATCCCGGCCGCGGCGGATGGTCGTGGTACACGGGATCGGCGGGGTGGCTGTACCGGGCCGGCCTCGAATCTCTGCTGGGCCTGCGCCGCCACGGCCAGATGTTCTCGGTCGAACCGCGCGTGCCGGCCACGTGGCCCGGCTTCGAGATCGACTGGCGGGTCGAGGGCACGACGTATCAGATTCGCGCCATCCGCGGACCGATTGCCGGGCGGGGACCGGGCAGCGCCTGGCTCGACGGCCGTCCGGTGGACCCGCGGCGCGTGCCGCTCTCAGACGACGGGCAGGTGCATGTGGTCGAAATCGAGCTCGCCGGAAACGGCGGCGCGCCGTCGCCTGACGCCGTCGCCATCACCAGCAGGACGTCGTCGACCCACTGAGGACGGCGGGCGCGCGGCGAACTCGCCGGGCGCCTAGCGCGGGCTCAGGCCGTCAGGCCCCTTCGGATGCCCGGGGCGCCAGCCGCTCATCGCGATCCGGACGCGCTCGTCGAGCGGGCTCTGGCGCGCAGCCACGCGGCGGGGCACTTCCGACTGGGCGAGCAGCCGGGCAATCATCTGCTCCCGCAGCCGGACCGCATCTTCGGCGGTCAGCGGCCGAGCCCCCCGCACGATCTCTCCGGGGTCGTCCTGAACGACACAACTGGCTTCGTACGAGTTCACACGACCGACGTCCATAGCGTCCTCCGCGAGGGTCCCGCCGTGTCAGGCGCACTCGGGGTTGAGCGCGCGCGGCAGCGGGTGGGAACCGGCTTGCCCGATCTGACTACCTGGCTTCCACGACCACCATCGTCTGTCGGCAAATCAGCTCCGCCGGCTGGGATGATTTCAATGCGCGTGCCATCGTTGGCCGCCGGCGCGGCGCTCCGCTTCGGCCGTTCCGGGCACACTCCTTGCTCCCCGGCGCTACGAGGCCCTTATGCCACTCACTCAACGCCAGTCGGCCCGCGCTCTCCCTCGTGTCAGCTACTGTCTCGTGCTCTGCGGCCTCCTGACCGCCGGGCCGGGTGATCTCTACGCCCAGTCCCCGTCCGCGAAAGCCACCGATGGTGTGGCACTCACGCTCGAGGGATGTCTGACCAGGGAAGGGCGACGCGGCCGGTCGTCGGCCGCCGAGCAGTTCGTGCTGACCGTGGGTCCGGCGACGCCGGCGCCAGGAGGCGGCACGGCCGCCGGCACGACGTCCACGGGCGCTGCGGTTCCCGCCCCGCCGCAGCCGAAGATGTATACCTTGCGCTCCGCCGACGACGCGGCGATCGACCTGCCCGCGCTGGTCGGGCATCGGGTGCGCGTCAGCGGGACTTCGACCGGGCCGATGACCACGGCGCCCCTGGCGGGCCGGTCGGCGGAGGCCACTCCGTATCAGGCACCGGTCGCCAGCCCGAGCACCGACGCGGGAGCCACCGGCACGGCGTTCGACACCACCAACCTGCCGACGCTGGTCGTCAAGACCATCACGTCGCTGGCCGGCACGTGCCCCTGACCTTGGCACCCCGGTCGCGTCCGTTCTCCACTCTGTGTAGCGGGATACACAGACGAGGCATCGCGCGAGGCGCGTGCCCGGGCACGCCGCGTGCAATAGCGCCGTGTGAGGCCCCATGAGGAACGCAGATCTCCACGTGGCGTGTGACAGGGAAGCACCGCTCGGCACGGACATGGAGTTCCGGGCCAACCGGCTGACCGACCCGCGCTCGGCTCGCTGGGTGCTCTGCCTCGAGACCGACCGGCCGTCGATTCACCTCAGGCAGGTCGTGCCAGCCCCGATGGGCGTCGTCCTCGGGCGCGACGGTGTGCTGGGGCTGATCTTCTCCTCGCAGACGGCGGCCGTGCGCCTCAGCGTGGCTGCCGGGCCCCTCGGACTGTCCGAATGGCGCTTCTGGGCCGACGACGACATGTTCGACGGGGCGGTGCCAATCGCCGGAGGGTCGTAAGGCCCACAGCCTGGACCGCCGCCATGGAGCGCTGACGCGCTGGACGCCCTCTCGATGACCGACCTCGCGCACCTGCACGACGCCCTCGTGAGTGAAGTCGGCTGCCTGTACTGGGCCGAGAAGCAGGTCTCCTCGGTGGTTGGGCGCGCCATCGCCCAGCCGCACACGGCGCCTTCACCACCGCTGTTCAGCGTCGTCCAGACATCCACGATGCGGCGGTGGCGTCTCGAGCAGGTCTTCCGGCTCCTCGACGAAGAAATCGTGAACCGCCGCTGCCCGCGCATGACGGCGATTCTCGAGAAGCGCGTGCCGCCGGCCGAACTCCTCCAGCGGGCGAGCGGCCATCTGTCCGCCCTGTATTCGACGGCCGCCGCGCGTGCCCGCGCCCTGGGATTCGTCGACGTGGCGTGCCTGCTCGATCAGTGTCTCGATGACGCGCACGCCGTCCAGGCGTCGACGGCCCTGCCCGCCTCTCCTGCCGTCAGTGGCCCGCCCGCACCCGCATCCGCACCTGACGCCTCGCCCACTTCGTAAACGGCAACGGGCCGGCGGACGCTGTCGTCCGCCGGCCCGTGCGCCTTCCTTCGCGTGGCTGTCTAGAACCGGACGCGCAGTCCGCCCCAGAACTGGTAGTTGTTGTCGATGTCATCGACACCGTCGAAGAACAGCCGGCCCTCGACCATGAAGTAGACCGGCACGCGCGTGTTGCTCGTGAGCGGCACGCCGGCGTGCATGAGGACGCCGGGAGTGAACGTGTCGCTGCGCGTCACATCCCAGAAGGTCACGCCGCCACCGACGAACCCGCGGCCGATGTACTTGTTGGCTTCGACGTCGATGAAGAGGGCGTGCTCGCGGACCTTCTCGTCCTCATCCACGAGACTGAAGGCGAGGCCAGCCGCGCCGCCGAGCTCCCAGCCGTCGAAGCGCTTGGCGACACCGAGTTTCGCGCCGATGAGCGGCGTGCACTGTGCGAACTCGGCGTCGGCGGCCAGCAGCGCGTCGTCGTCGATCGGGCGCACACGGCGCTCCTTGCCGAACAGGCCGTCAACGAAGAACGAGACCGGCCGCACGGCAGCGTCGGGCTGTGAGACGGCCGCCGACGAGTCCTGTGGTGGGGGCGGCGGAGGGACGACCACGGCCGGAGCCGGGGCGGGGGCGGGGGCCGGAGGAGGAGGAGGCGGCGGCGGGGGCCGGCGGGGCCGGCGGCGCAACCTCGGCGGGAGCAGCCACCTCGGCGGGGGTGTCGTTGACGGCCAGCAGCGACACGTTGCCGCACTCCTGCGGCACGACGAACGTGTAGGTCTTGTCGGCCTCGCTCAACCGGAACAGGTAGGCGCGAAACGGCTGGCGGCCGGCCCACCGCACGTTACGGACGACCGTCGGCGTGCCGCCGCCCGGTCGAAACGCCATCCATTCGAGGCTTTCGCCTGGACGCACGTCACACATGACGACGGTCCCGATCTCGGGCGTCGCCTCGAGACACGCCACACCCGGGTAGGCGTCGCCGGCATTCGCCATGGTGGACACCACGGCGTCCGCCATGTGGGCCACGCCGCCTTCCGCGAGCACGGCGCGCAGGCTGGTGGCGGTGCGCGGGTCGGCTGACATGCGGCGAAGCGCGGCCACGTTGGTCAGCGGCGTGCGATAGAAGCGCGTGCTGCCGCCGAGATGACGGACGTCGCGCGGCACCGCGGCGGCGTCGCCGCTGGCGGCGCGCACCGCGCGGCTTGCCGCGGCGCTGTCGCCGGTGGCACGAGCGGGCTGGCCGCCCTGCGCAAACGTCACCGCCGGAACGGTGAGCGCCACGGCCGTAACCGTGCGGAGAACCAACTGACTCGACACGCGCAACATTTCTACCCCCTGGGAACGAGCCGCCGCCTGGTCGCGACGACGCTCTTCCTCTTGCTTAGCAAGGGCGATGCCCGCGCAACCACGGGCACCCTGGCAGCATGCTGCCCACCTTGAGCAAATGGGCGGGTATTTCAGGCCAATGGCGCGCCACCGCGGCTCGCCACTCGCGCCATGCCGTGCAGGCACCGTGGCGCAGCAGTGACCATGGTCAGCGCGTCCTGCACCATTCGGCCCTGAGCGCGGGGCACGACGGCGGCAGCGGGTGTCCCCAGCGCGCTGCCGCCCGTCGTCGTCGGGTCACTCCTCGGTCATTCCGGGCGGCGCGACTCCTCTTCGACAGCGATGGACTCGTCGTCGCTCCCTGCCGCATCGTCCACCACCACGTCATCGGCGCGCCGCCTCGGGTCGCGCGAGCGGCTGCTTCCATGCGGGTCGGTCTCGGCGTGCACGCCGTGATCGCCGGGGCCGTGTCCGATCGCCGCCGGTTCGCTCGACGGATCGCGATGCGGTGCGGGAAAGTAGGCGCGGCGACTCTCGTCGTCGGATGCCAGTGCCTTCGGTGCGGTGGCCATTGTCGCGTCTCCTCGAGCGCCCATGCGCGGGCGTCGAAAACAGATGCACATGGCATTCCAGCAGCCGCGGCTGGCCGGCACTCATGCCTCAGTCACGGCTTGGCGGGCGGATCGGGCGGCTCGGCCGTGGCGCCATCCTCACGCTCGTTGAATTCGGGGCTCGTGGCGAGGGCCGCCGCGTCGGTCTCGCCGCGGTGCATGGTGGAGGGCACGAGCGGACTGATCGGCGGCTGATCGTTGTCGGGCGAGTCGCCGACGATCGGGGGCGCTGACGGCAACCGCTCGATCGCCTCTTCCGGGATCGCATGTGGGGCGCGTTTCGTCTCACTCATGGAGGGATCCTTCCGACGTCCAGATTGCTCCGCAGGATGCTGGAGCCTGTCTTGCAAGGGTGACACCAATGGCGATCGACGGTCCACAGTCATCGACAGCATCTTCGGGGGCGATGCGCGAGGAGCACGATTCCCTGGGCCCCGTGGCCGTCCCGGCGGCACGGCTGTGGGGCGCGCAGACGGAACGCGCGCGGCAGCACTTTGCCATCGGCGACCCGCGCGCCTGGCAGTGGTCACGCGACGTGCTGCGCGCGCTCGGCCAGGTGAAGCAGGCGGCGGCCGACGCCAACTCCCGGCTCGGCGCGCTCGACGCCGAGCGCGGCGCGCTCATCGCCAGCGCCGCCGCCGAGGTGGCGGCCGGCGCCTGGGACAGCGAGTTCCCGGTGGGCGTGTTCCAGACCGGCTCTGGCACCCACACCAACATGAACGCCAACGAGGTGATCGCCAACCGCGCCAATCAGCTCGCCGGCCACGCCGTCGGCAGCTACCGCCTCGTGCATCCGAACGACCACGTCAACCGCGGGCAGTCGTCCAATGACGTCTTCCCCGCCGTCATGCACCTGGCGACACTCGCGGCCCTCGACACCCTGGCGCCGGCAGTCGAGGGGCTGAAGTCCGCCCTGACGCGGCACGCCGCGCGCTGGCGTGATCTGCCGATGCTCGGCCGCACCCATCTGCAGGACGCCACGCCGATCATGCTGGGCGATGTGGTGGCGAGCTGGACGGCCCAGCTCGACGATGCCTGGACGGGCCTGGCCCACGCGCGCGACGGCCTGTACGAGCTGCCGCTTGGAGCCACCGCGGTCGGCACCGGCCTCAACACCCACGCCCGGTTCGGCGTCACGGCCATCGCGCGGCTGGCCGAAGAGACGGGGCTGCCGCTACGCCAGGCCGTCAACCTGCCGGCCGCACTGGCCTCGCACGACCGGATGGCGGCGGCGAGCGCCGCGCTGCGCGGCCTGGCCAGCGCGACCTTCAAGATCGCCAGCGACATCCGGCTCTACGCCTCGGGGCCGCGCGCGGGTCTCGGCGAGCTGCAGCTGCCGGCCAACGAGCCGGGCTCCTCCATCATGCCGGGCAAGGTCAATCCCAGCCAGTGCGAGGCGCTGACCATGGTGGCCGTGCAGGTCTTCGGCTGCGACGCCGCCGTCGCCTTTGCCAACACGCAGGGACCACTGCAGTTGAACGTCTACAAGCCGGTCATCCTCCACAACGTCCTCACGGCGGCACGCCTGCTGGCCGATGGCTGCGTCTCGTTCACGCGCTACTGCGCCAGTGGGCTCGAGGCCCGCGAGGACCGCATCAGCGCTCATCTGCATGCCTCGCTGATGCTCGTGACCGCGCTCGTGCCGCACATCGGCTATGACCGCGCCGCCGCCATCGCGCATGCCGCTCACAGCGACGACGTGAGTCTGCGGGAGGCCGCCGTGGCCTCGGGCGACGTCAGCGGCGAGGACTTCGACCGGTGGATTCAGATCGCCGCGATGGCGCGCCCCCATGGCCGGGAGGGCCTGCCATGAGTGCCGCGGCCCGCTCCGTGTTTTCGTCACCCACGGTGGCCCGGCTCGTGACGCCCACCGACCGCCCGGTTCCCGGGTCCCGGTTGCCGGGTCCCTGCTTTCTGGAGACCTCCCGATGATTCCGCTCCACCCCGCCACGCCACCATCGCCCGACGGCAAGGCCGTCGCGCTCGACCGGCCCCGGCTCATGGACTGGTACGCCCGCAACCGGGCGCGATCCCGCCAGCTCTTCGATCTGCTGAGCCCCGAGGCCTACTTCACCCGGCCGATCGCACTCCGCCACCCGGTGGTGTTCTACGACGGCCATCTGCCGGCATTCAGCTTCAACACGCTCGTCAAGCGCGGGCTCGGCGGCGACAGCATCGACCCGCAGCTCGAGCAGCTCTTCGCGCGCGGCATCGACCCCCACGAGTCCCAGGCCGACGGCACGGCCGCAGCGGCCCAGGCGTGGCCCTCGCGCGCCACCGTGCAGCAGTTCGCCCGCGAGGTGGACCGCCGCGTGCTCGATGCGCTGGCGCGCGGCGACATCGAGCAGCCGGGTCATCCGCTCCTGCAGCGCGCCGAGGCGGCCTATTGCATCCTCGAACACGAGGCGATGCACCACGAGACGCTCCTCTACATGTGGCACCAGCTGCCGCTCGAGGCCAAGCGCCGTCCCGATGGCTACCACCCGGTGGTCGACGGGCCGGTACCAGAGCAGGCCTGGATCCTCGTTCCCGAGGGCGACGTGACGCTCGGGGCTGAGGTCGGCGATGAGCCGTTCACGTGGGACAACGAACGGCGGGCGACGGTCGAAGCCGTGCCGCCATTCGCAATCGAGCGCCACAACGTCACCAACGCGGCGTTCTCCAGGTTCGTCGACGCCGGGGGCTACGACGACCCGCGCTGGTGGACCGCCGCCGACTGGGCGTGGCGCCGCGAGGCCGCGGTGGACCACCCGCCGTTCTGGACTCGCGAGGGCGAGCGGTGGTGGTGGCGCGGGATGTTCGATCGGCTGGCGCTGCCGCCGTCATGGCCCGTCTACGTGAGCCAGGCCGAGGCGGCGGCGTATGCCCGCTGGAACGACGCGCGCCTGCCCACGGAGTGCGAGTATCTGCGGGCCGCCTATGGCAGCCCCAGCGGCGGACGAGCGTCGCTACCCATGGGGCGCGGCGGCGCCAGGGTCGGAGCACGGCGTCCTCGACATGGCGTCGTGGGATCCCCATCCGGCGGGCAGTCATCCCGCGGGCGACAGCGCCTGGGGGATCGCCGATCTCGTCGGCAACGGCTGGGAATGGACGTCGACGGTGTTCGGTCCGCTGCGGGACTTCACGCCCCTGCCGTCGTATCCCGAGTACTCCGCCGACTTCTTCGACGGCGAACACGTCGTGATGAAGGGCGCCTCGCCGGCCACGGCCGTCGAGCTGGTGCGGCCGTCCTTCCGCAACTGGTTCCGGCCGCGCTATCCATACGTCTACGCGACGTTCCGGTGCGTCCGCGACGGAGGCCCGCGATGACGCCCCCCGCCCACTCCGCGGTGCTCCCGCCGGTCGTCGAGGCGCACCACGCCTTCGCCGCCGACGTCCGTCGCTACCTGACCGAGCGCCCACGGCAGCTGCCCTCGCGCTATCTCTACGACGCGCTCGGCTCGGCGCTCTTCGACGCCATCTGCGAGCTGCCGTGGTATCCGGTCACGCGCACCGAGACCGCGCTGCTGGCCACCCACGGCCGCGCCATCCTGGCGTCGGGTGCCGCCGCGCCAGCCCGCATCGTAGAGCTCGGCGCCGGCAACGGCACGAAGCTGGCGACGCTGCTCGCCGCCACCGGCACGGCACCGCCCTCCGTGCACCTGGTGGATGTCTCGGCCGCCGCCCTCGAGACCGCCGCCCGCACGCTGGCCACCGTCGTGCCCGATCCGGTCGAGACGCACCAGGCGACCTTCGAGCGCGGTCTGGCCGACCTTGCCGGATCGCGGCCCGACGGGCGCACGCTGGTCGTGTTCCTCGGTTCCAACATCGGCAACTTCGATGGTGCCGGGGCGCGGACGTTCCTGCGCCAGATGCGAGCGGCCATGGCCAGCGGCGATGGCCTGCTCATCGGGATCGACCTCGTGAAGCCGGAGGCGGACATGCTGCTCGCCTACGACGACCCGCTCGGGGTGACGGCGGCCTTCAACCTCAACCTGCTCGTGCATCTCAACCGCGAGCTCGACGCCGACTTCGACCTCACCGCCTTTCGGCATCGTGCGGTCTGGAACGCCCGGGCCTCACGGATCGAGATGCACCTCGTGAGCCGGCGCGCGCAGCGCGTGCGCATCCGCGCCGCCGATCTCGAGCTGAACCTGGAGGACGGCGAGGCGATCTGGACCGAGAGCTCCTACAAGTACACCCTGCCGTCGGTCGAGTCGCTGCTCGCGGACGCCGGCTTCCGTGTGCGCGATCAGTGGGTCGACGACGCGCACCCCTTCGCGCTCACCCTGGCCGCGCGCTGATCGTCACCGGCGCGCCGTCACGCGCGTCCCACCTCGGCGTCGGTCGTGCCCTCGCTCGTCCGGGCCCGGCCACCGGTGCGGGCCTTCGCGGTCTCGAGCAGGTCGTGGGCGCTCGTCTCGACGAAGCGCACCGCGCGCTCGGCGTGCGATTCGAGGTCGCGGAGACGCAGACCGGCCTGCCGGGCCAGTGACTCGTAGCGCGTGGTCACTGCCTGCCGGAGCGAAGACGCCGATTCGTTGAGGTCGTCGCGCAGGAGCCGTCCCGGCTTCGGGGCGCACAACAGCGCCACGCTGGCGCCGACGACCGAGCCGATGAGCACACCGGCGATGAAGGTTCCCGTGTCGTGTGAGTGGCGAGCCATGAGCACTCTCCTTGTCCGTGACGTGACTGCTACCGTCTGTTGTAGCGCGACTGCGCTCGCACGGGGGAGCCGAAAATGGCCCGCCGGTCAGAAGCCCGGCAACAGGTTGAAGCCGAACACCCAGCCCCGGCCCGGCCGGTCGAACGGACGGGCCATCGAGAGTTCCACGACGGCGTAGCCGAACGCGTTCACCCGCACGCCCCCGCCGGCGCTCGACACGAAGTTGCGGGTGCCGCCGGCAAACGACGGGTCGATGGCCGACGTCCAGGCCACGCCCGAATCGGCGAACAGGAAGCCCTCGAGCGGCAGTGGCCCGTAGCGATACTGGCCCGTGAAGACGCCGATGAGCGGGAATCGAATTTCGGCATTCCCGACCAGCATGCGAGACCCGAGCAGGTCGTCGAAGGCCGGACAGTTGCCCTGCGCGGTGGCGCCGCCGCAGTCGTCGGCGTCGAACGAGCCGACCTGGTAGCCACGCACGAGCGAGGGGTAGCCGAGAAACAGGGCCGACAGGCGTGGGTCCTCGCCACCGCCGCCGTAGCGCCCCAGGTGCAGGCCGCGCACGGCCAGCGTGAACGGGCGCAGGGGCCGCAGATAGCGCCGGTAGTCGAGCGACACGCTCGTGAAGCGCAGTGACCCGATCGTGGGCGTGACCTCGAAGCGATAGCGCTGGCCACTGAGCGGGCTGGTCGGCCCGAAGATCGACTGGTCGTAGACCAGGGCCGCGGCGCCTTCGGCGAAGTTGAGGGCGCTGTCGACCGGCAGATCGGTGCGGTCTTCAGCCAGGAACTGCCCGGTCCTCAGGTCGAAGAGGCGCGTCGTCAGCTCGCGGTCGAACCAGATGCGCCGGCCGCCGCCCTGCACCTCGAAGCGGAGGGCACGGCTGAACGGGTAGGAGGCGATGGCACGCAGCCCGGCGTCGGTCTGCCGGAAGCGGTACTCCTGCTCGCGCAGTACCTGCGAGCCGTCGGGTTGCGTTTCCAGGGACTGGGCGAACCCGCCGATCACATAGGGCTGCATGATGGCGGCGCCGCCCCAGTTCCAGCGCGATTCCCGGTTGATGTACCAGACCTGCCCGCCGATGTCCCGCGCGCCGCCGTTGGCTTCCACGTAGACCCCGACGGTGTGGTCGCCGAGCATGTCGCTGAACTGCAGGCCCACGCCGCCACCGAACTGCGCGCCGTAGCGGTTGGAGGTACCCACGCCGGCCGAGGCGCCCGCCGCATCGAGCGACAGCGTCGGATCGTAGGGCTCGACATCGCTCACCGCGGTCGGCGGCGTAGAGACGCCGGCCGTGCCGGGCCGCGAGGCGGCGAGCGCGGCAGCCTGACCGAACAGGAGCGCGGCCGATCGGTCGTCGGTTCGCGCCGGCAGCCGGCCTGCCGCGTCGGCGGGCGCGTCGAGCAGCCGGATGTCGTAGCCACCCTCGCGGAACACGCTGTAGGCGAGGCGGTTGGCGCCGGGGGCGAACGACAGCGCGGGACTGAGCCCGGTGATGCCCGCCACGCCGGTGACCACGCTCGTGACGCGCGAGAAACGCTGGGCCGCCAGGTCGAGCGCGTAGGCGTTCGGGATGCCATCCGGATCGGCCACCAGGAACAGCCCATCACCAGCGGCGTTCCACTGGGGATTGAGGTGGGTCGCCCTCGCCGAGCGCCGGCAGGGGCGTGATGTCCCCGGTGGCGACCGTGAGGAGCGCCAGACGCGGCGGTCCGAAGGCGAGCGCGTCGACCGAGGACGAGAAGCGGTCGGTGACGAACGCCACCCGTCTGCCGTCGGGCGACCAGGACGGCTGGAGGTCGGCGTAGGCGTCGTTCGTCAGGCGGCGGACGGCGCCGCCTTCGAGGTCGACGACGTAGAGATCGGCGAACCCACCGGTCAGGCCGGAGAACACCACCGATCGACCGTCCGGTGCCCACGCCGGGTGCCAGGCTTCATCGACCGACGGCAGCGGGTGGTCGCGACGTCCGCCGCCGCCCTCGCCGACCTCGGCAATCGAGAGCATGGCGCGTCCGGAGTCGATGGTCGTGAAGGCGAAGCGCCGGCTGGTGGGATCCCAGGCGCCGGCCGAGGCCGCGAACTGAAGACTCTCGATGTGGGGCTCGGTGGCTGTCTTGGTCAGCCGGCGCACGATGCGTCCGGTGGCCGCGTCGGCCACGTAGAGGTCGATTGAGAACAGATCACGCTCGGACAGATAGGCGAGCCATCTCCCGTCCGGGCTGAGGGCGGGCGACACGTTCAAGCTGCCGTCGCGCCCGCCGTCGCCGCCGACTGCCAGCCGGCCAGCCGGAGCGGCGTCGTCACCGGTGCTGTACTGTCGCCGGATGGCGGACCGCCAGCCCTCCGAAAGCTCCTCGATCGAGATGCCGGTCACGTTCTGCAGCGCGGCGATCGCATCGCCCGTGCGGGCCCCTTCGAGATAGGCGTTGCCAACGACGGAGCTGCCGAAGCGCGATGCCAGGTAGGCCCACGCGGCGTGACCGAGGCGGTAGGGGAAGTAGCGGGGGTTCGCGAGATCCTCGAAGCCGGGAATCTCCTCCTGCCGGGCGAGGTCGCGCAGCCACATCGCCGTCTGCGGGTGCTCGGCGCCGATCGACAGGTACTCGGCCATGCCCTCGATGAACCAGAGGGGCAACGCGCCCGCCCGCTCGCCGCCGGCGCCGTACTGGAAGGCGTGCACCAGCTCGTGGCCGAGCACATGGCTGGTCTCACCGAGCGTGCTGGCAAATGGCATCGCCATCCGCCGCTTGAGCGATTCGGTGACACCGCCCGTCCCCTCGCCGATCAGGCCGCCGATCACCTGCGTCTGCCGGAAGTGGGGATGACTGGCGTAGAGCACGAGTGGCTGACGTCCGGCCAGCTCGAAGCCCAGGTCCCGCGTAAGGCGCTCCCGCCACTCCTCGGCCAGGCGTGCCGCCTTCTTCACGGCCTCGGCTTCTTCGGGATAGTGGTAGATGTCGAAGGTCGCCGTGCGTAACACCTCGAAGTCGAAGTGCTCGTATTGGACCTTGTTCTGGCCGAAGTACTGCGCGCCGGCGGGCTCGGGGAACCCGAGCGCCACGAGCGCCATCACGAGGAGCGAGCAGCGAAGAAAGAAGCCAGTGGTCCGGGGAGGTACTGTCATCGGCGTTCTCCATCCCCGGACGGCGAGCCGGAGACCGCCATCGCGGACATGCCGGACCGGGGGCCGGTCGTCTAGCGATCGGCGGCGGGCGGCTCTGGATCCGGGTCGTCCGTCACGAGCTTGCCGTGACCTTGCCCCTCGGGTGGCTCCGGGACGGAGGTGGACTGTCCCTGCCCTTCCGCCTCCATGTCGGCCACCGGGCCGCCGGGGACGGCCGGCGCCTTGGGCACCACGGGTTCGGGTTCAGGCTCCGTCGAGCGGGGTTGTCTGGTACTCATGTGTCTCCCTGACAAACGACACAGGGCATCGGCCGCGAGGCCGACGCCCTGTCGCCATCTTTCGTTCTAGCGCGCGCTGGTGCGGATCTTCAACTGGTCGACGACCTTCTTGACGCCGTCCGTGTCCTTCGCCAGTTCCACCGCGCGGGCGCGGCCGGCCTCGGTCTTCACGAAGCCCTTCAGCGTCACCACGTTGTCCTTGGTGTCGACGTTGATGTCGCTGTCGTCGAGCAGATCCTCGCCGACGAAGAACCAGTTGACCTTGGTCGTGATCCAGCCGTCGCTGATCTTCTCGCCGGTCTTGTTCATGCCGTCGGCGATGCGCTTGGAGACTGCCTTGTCTTCATCCGGGTCGATGTCGATCTTGTTGTCGACGCGCGTCACGCCGTCCATCTTGGCGACTTTCTCGGCTTCGGCCTTCTGCGCCGCCGTGGCGACATCACCGGTCAGCGTGACCACGCCGTCCTTGACGTCGACGTCGATGTCGTACTTGCGGACCATCGGATTGGTCTCGAGACGATAGAGCACGCGATCTTCGAGATCGTCGTGATCCATGGCCATCGCGGGCTTCGGGGCCTGCGTGGCGGGGGCCTGGGGCGTGGCGGGGGCCTGGGACGTAGCGGCGAACACGGCCGGGGCGAGCGTCAACGTGAAGCCAGCCGCCAGAACAGATGCGAGTGAGAGATTCTTCATCAGTAGTTCCTCCAGAAGTTAACCGCGGACTCGCGGGTGCACTGCATTTCAGTGCAGGATCCGCGCCAGTTGGTGGCGCGATAAAACTCACCGTGGTGCGCGTCGCTGAGGCCGTCACGCCCCACACTGGGCACCGTGCGCCTCAGAGTGAGCCGGTCATGACGTTGCCGGGCCTGACGCTCATGGCATGACCCACGTGCTCGGACAGGGTCGCCGCGCGACGAGGTGCCACGGGGCGCGTGTTCAGCGGGCGCTCGCTGCTCGTCCACGTGCTGCGCGCGTTCTGAATCGCTGCTCGAGTCAGGCCCACGCTGACGCTACGGTCGTGCCAGTCAAGCCCGTCGATCCAGGCCGACGAGATGAGCACCTTGCGTCCGAACCACCATTTGCTGGTGGCGAGGACGATGTAGCGGATCGCCCACGTGCGGTCGTCGACGAGAAGGTCGACGACCTCCCCGAGGTCGCTCCCATCCGACGCCCTGACGCGGCAGCCCGCGACATCGCCGGCGCTGCGCAGTTCATGCGTCGCGTCACTGGCGCGCCGCTCGGCCGCCGCCGCCTCGGTGGCCACGGCGTTCTCCGCCGACACGAGCGTGGGATAGGACTGCGCTCCCCACAGGGAGTCCCCGCCCCAGTACGACGGATAGCCGTAGTGCGCGAGGTACGCCATCTCGTGCTCGCGGGAGATTGGCGCCTGCGCGCCGAAGTCCGGACTGTTGGCCACCTGGTCGCGATTCACGGACAACCGCAGGCGCTGCTCGCCCCACTTCGTCTCGGCGACCGCGATTGGCGAGACCAGCACCTGGCGGCGAGGCAGCCAGGGTTCGCTGTCGACCACCAGGTAGCGCACGGCCCACTGATCGTCATCGAACAGAAAGTCGACCACGTCCCCCACGGCGCCGTCCGTGGCGACAGTTTCGAACCGTTCCAGGTGCTTGATGCTTCGAACCATGCGACGGGCCTCCTCCGAGCGCCATGCGGCCCATGGCCAGCGAGGCGCGTCTGGCGTCCGTTCTGCAACTTTCGGTCCGGGTTTTCAGCCCCTGGATCGCCCCTTTCGGGTCAGGTCCCTACCCATTGTGAGCAGCACACGACCTCCCCGCAACGCGATGCGCCGCGGAGGCGTCTCTTCCAGGGGCACGATTCTCGCAGCGAACAAAAGACGAGTGGGTGTGATGACCGATCGTGGAGATCTGCAATTGCTGCTCGACATCGCGCGGAGGGAGGAGGCCGCCCTGGGCGCGCTGTACGACCGCCACGCCGCCTCCCTGTTCTCACTCGCGGTCCATATCGCCGGGAGCCGCCCTGCCGCGGAGGACGTGCTGACCGCCGTCTTCGCCTCGGTGTGGCATAGAAGCGAACGGCACGATGCCACGCGGGGCTGCGTGGGCACCTGGTTACGCGGCCTCACCCGGCAGCAATCCCTGGCTCGGCGCCATCGCGACGGGCTGGGGCCACGCGACGAACCGGCGCCGCACCCAGGCGGTCCGGGTCGCGGGCCCCGCGCCACTCGTGTCAGGCGAACCCGATGCATGGTCGGCGCTTCCCGCGGAGGATCGTCGCGCCATCGGGCTCGCCTACTTCGACGGCCTGTCCGCAGTCGAGATGGCCGGACACCTCGGGCAGTCGGCGAGGATGGTGCGGGCCACCGTCGTCCACGGCTTGCGCCAGCTCCGCGACTCGCCGACCCGCTTGGTCGCTGAACAAGCCGCGCGGGCCGCCGATGGGGGCGTGGCGGCGCGGCAGATTGCGCCGCGTGACGGCCGCTACTCCGAATAGCGCGCGAGCTACCGATCGTGGGCAGCCCCGTGGACCGCTCCGCGCCCCCGCGGAGGGCGACGCCGCGGTTCTGCCTGGCCCGCTCTTTGCTCCGCAGGATGTCGCGCGTCGACCGCGTGTTGCCGCGACATCGACTTTCAAGGAGGGATGGAGCATGACCGTCCGACTCACGACCGCAACTGCCATCGCGGCCCTGTCCCTGACCGTCGCGGGCTGTCAGCGCGATTCGACGGCCAACGCGCCGGTCACCACCGTCACGCCCGACGGCCAGAGTTCGGCGCCGGCAGCGGCCGCCGTCGAGGAACGTGACAACGCCCTGGTACGCGTGGTCCACGCCGTTCCGGCCGGACAGCGTGTCGACGTGTTCGCCGACGACGCGCTCGTCTTCGACGCGCTCGAGTATCGCAAGGTGACCCCCTACCGCGAACTGTCCGGCGAGCGGCACGAGTTTGCCGTCCGCCCCGCGGGCATGGCGCAGGCCGAGCCCCTGGCCGAGAACAGCGAAGGCCTCGACGACGGCGGCCACTACACCGTCTTCGCGGTCCCGGATGACGAGGGCAAGAGCGCGATGCTCCGCATCGTGGAGGACGACACCTCGATGCCGCCGGCCGGCAAGGCCCGACTCCGCGTCGTCCATGCCTCCGGTGACGCCGGCGACGTCGACGTCTTCGTGACCGGGAAGGAAGACGCACTCGTCGACGGCGTGAACTTCCAGGCGGTGTCGACCTACGACGATATCGACCCGGCCGCCGGCACCGTGACGGTGCGTCGCGACGGGGGCGAGGGCGCGATGGTGACCCTGCGTGACGTCCGCTTCGACGCCGGCCGCACCTACACGATGGTGATCGTCGGGCGTGCGACAGGCAGCCCCAAGCTCGAAGCTTTCATGATCGAAGACGTGGCGTCGCCGGCCGAGACGGCCGCCCCGCGGCGCTAGAACCCGCAACCAGCACGACGACGCACGCACGCGTCACGAAGGAGACCCCATGAACCAGGACGAGATGAAGGGCAAGGCCGAGCAGCTCAAGGGCAAGGTCAAGCAGGGTGTCGGCAACGTCACCGGTGACCACGAACTCGAGGCCGAGGGCCACGCCAACGAGGCGTCCGGCGAGGCTCAGGAGAACGTCGGCACGGCCAAGCGCAAGGTCGGCGAAGCGGTCGAAGACGCCGGCAACGCCATCAAGCGCTGAGCCAGATCGCGCTCGCAACCGCGGCCGCACCCGGGGATACCGGGTGCGGCCGTTCGCACGTACCGGCCTCACTCTGGGCTCGCCTCTCGCCGCGTCGCCGGCGCCGTCGCGTCCGGGCCGAATGGACCGCTGCCCACTCTTGGGCGATCGGAGCGCCACTGTATGTAGCAGACGTGCCTGAGGCCAGCCCTCCCGCCCGTATGTTCCCGGCACGGCTGTTGCTCTGACGAACAGCACAGGCTTTCTATCGGGAGACTCATATGGCCCAGATGCACACGACGAGCAATCGCTGGCTGCGGACGATGGCTATCGCACGCGAGCAGTGGAACCAACTGACCGACGAAGACCTCGCGGACGTGCGCGGCAACACCGAGCGCTTCATCAGCGTGCTGCAGCGGCGCTACGGCATGGCCCGCGAGCAGGCCTTGAAGGAACTGGCGGCCTGGCGCCGGTCGCTCGTGTCGCAGCAGGCGGCATGAGGATGGTGATGGCCGACTCCACGACCATCGGCCCGAAGCCCACGGACCCTGGAGCGTCGCCGGTGCCACCGCAGCCACCGGAGACGCCCCAGCCCGCGGTGCCGCATCCCCCGTTGATTCAGCCGGGACCCGAGGCGCTGCCGCCGGTGCAGGATCCACCCGGGCCGCCGGAGGCGAACACGCCGCCGGTGCAGGCGATGACGCAGCCCCGCTGACGCCCCGCAGTCCGTGCGCGACGAGGTTGGCCGCATACTGAAGCGGCCGCCAGGAGCGCGATGCCGCTGCTCCTCCCGTGCGGCACGGAGGCCGGGTGGACCTGCTGGTAGTCTCTCTCGTCGCGTTCGTCGCTTCGGGCCTGACGCTCGTCTCGGGGTTCGGCCTCGGCACCCTGCTGACGCCGGCATTCGCGCTGTTCTTTCCGATCGAGACGGCCGTGGGCGCGACCGCGGTCGTGCACCTGGCCAACAACATCTTCAAGACGGGCCTCGTCGGCCGGGACGCCGATCTACGGGTCGTCGTTCGCTTCGGTGCGCCAGCGGCGGCCGCCGCCTTTGCCGGTGCCAGCGCGCTCGTGTCGATGGCGGCCCTGCCGCCGATCGTCACCTACGACGCCTGGGGCGCCTTGCGGGAAGTGACGCCGGTGAAGCTCGTCGTCGGCACGCTGATCGTGGTATTCGCCATGGCGGAGCTCAGTCCGCGGGCGTCGGCGTGGGCCGTGCCTGCACGCTACCTGCCATGGGGCGGCGCGCTCTCCGGTTTCTTTGGCGGCCTGTCCGGCAACCAGGGTGCTCTGCGGACGGCCTTCCTCATCAAGGCGGGCCTGACCAAGGAGGCGTTCATCGCCACCAGTGTGCTGTGCTCCGTCGCCGTCGATGTCAGCCGTCTCCTCGTCTATGGCGGCACGGCGCTCTCGGCCGGAGCCGACGCCTGGCCGCCCGGCGTGGCGAGCCTGGTGGCGGCAGCGTGCGTGGCCGCGTTCACCGGTGCCTGGCTCGGCGCACGGGTCATGCGGAAACTGACCTTGCGCGGCGTGCAGCTGGTCGTGGCGGTGATGATGATGGCCGTCGGCGGCGCCCTCGCCGCGGGCCTGGTCTGAGCACGCCGGGAGCGGGAGCGTCGACGTCGGCCGGATATGCTGGTGACGACATGCTCGGGCCCCGCGGTGCCGCCCGCCACTCACGAGAGCGATCCACGCGATGAGCGTGCAGCGCTACTACGCGTGGCTGACGCGCTTCCAGGACGCGGCGCGCGGCTTCGCGCACGACACGGGCCAGGGCACGATGACCGTGCATCGCCACCTGCGCGCCGACGACGGCTCGGTGTCGGGCGATGTGCTGCACGGCGTGCTGCTGGAGGCCCTCGCCGCCACCGCTCGTGACGACACCCCGCCCTCGCTCGTCGTCCTCGATGCGGGCTGCGGGCTCGGCGGCACCATCCTGTTCCTGCACGAGCGGCTGGGCGGGCGCTACACCGGTCTGACCCTCAGCCACGACCAGTGCACGCGGGCGACCCTGGCGGCCATGGAGCGCGGGCGCGCCAGTGCGTGCCGGTTCTTCGTGCGGGACTACAACGACGACCTCACCGACCTGGTGCCGGGAGGCGTCGACCTCGTCGTCGCGATCGAGTCGCTGGCACACGCGCCAGATCCCACGGCGACGCTGGCGCACCTGGCCACGCAGCTGCGTCCCGGCGGCCGGCTGCTCATCGTCGACGACGTGCCGTGCGACGGGCTGGCCTCCGACGATCCCGATTTCGCCGCGTTCCGCGCCGGCTGGATGGCTCCCGCCATCGCGAGCGACACGGTGCTGGCCTCAGCGCTGGCCGGCGCGGGCCTGTCCGTCTGTCACGAGATCGATCTCACCCCGCGTCTGACCACGCGCGCCACTGGACGGCTGGCAACCCTGATGTGGTTTCACCGTCTCGTGGCGTGGCCCACACGCTTCACGCCGGCCCGGGTCCTGGCGGGCGCGCTTGGGGGCGGCTTGCGCCTCGAGCGGCTGTACGAGCGCCAGCAGATCCGTTACCGGCTGATCGTGGCCCGCCGGCTGGCAGCCAGCGGAGACACGATCAGCGACGGCTAGGGCGGCCGCCACCGAGGGCGTGGCGGCTCAGGCGCACGCTACCGGCAACCGGGGTGCATGCAGTTGCAGTGGAGCTCGGTCTCGGGGGCCATCTTGCAGTAGTCGCTACAGAACTTCTCGCCGGACTTGACGGTGCAATCACAACTCGGATGCGCGCACTTCTGCGCGGGCGTAGCGGTGGGCTCGGACATCGGATCCTCGCTTTCTGCCCCCATCATGCGTCCGTTCGGGCGCAGATGCCAGACCCCTGGCGAGGTTTTCGCGAAATGGCCGTGAGGCTGGGATGGCCGGCCTGCGTGCGCGGCGCTCGCCGGAGCGCTGTTCATCCACCTCGCGAGCGCCGCGAGCGCGGACGGCAGACGCGCCTGACCCGATGAGCGGCTACGGCGCCGGCGCGGTGCAACCGGCGGCTGACGCGCTCGTCCGTACCCAGCGCGGCCGCCCCTGCTCCGCAAAGTCCGCCGCCGCCAGCACCGGGCGTGCCCGCACCCAGCCCAACACGGCATCGCGCACCTGCACCCCGGCGCCAGTCGCGGTCGCGGCGCCCGTGGCGGCCAGCGACGGCAGGCGCCGCGCCCGAGCGGCCAGGAAGTCGGTCATCGCCAGCGTGAGCCGTTCGTCGTCGCTCACCGGATGTCCCGACAGGCGCGCGATCTCGACAGCGTCGCCGCCCGCGTGGCAGCCGATCTCGACGCGCAGGCCCGACACGCCGAGGGCCCGCGCCCGCCAGCGCGGCCGCCGCAGGTGGTCGAGCAGCAGGGCCCGCACCTCGGCGCCGTTGAGCGTCACCGCCACCACACGGTTGTCGAAGGGGAACAGGTCGTAGAGAGCGCCGAGCGTCACCGGACCGGCCCCGAGATCGGCGCGCAGTCCACCGGGTCCGGCCCCGTAACTGAAGGCCCCGTCGGCGCCCGGCACGGCGGCCGCCAGCGCGTCGGCGAACAGATTGCCGAGCGGCGACTCGGCATCGCCGGGTCCGCGTTCGAGTGGCCGGTCGAGCGAGACATCGAGCGGCGCTTGCCGCCAGCTGCCGACCCGGCCCAGCTGCGCCCGCATGGCGTCGGTCACGGCCACGTGCGGCGTCACCGGGCGGGCCTCGTAGCGCGCCTGCCGCGTCGTCGCCGTCGGCGACGGCGCGCAGGCATCGCTGACGGCCTCCTGCCAGGCGCAGATCTCCTGCGGCGCGAACACCTGCGCCACGGTCACCGTGCCGGTGTCAGGGGCCACACGCAGGTCGATGCGGCCGAAGGCGCGTCCCCAGGAGTAGGCCTGCACGATTGGGATGCCGGCCACGCGATGCGCCAGGCCATCGTGCGTGTGCCCGGCCACGATGGCGTTCACGAGACCCGCCGGCAGACGTCGCGCGACGTCGAAGATCTCCGAGGTGTCGTCGCACGTCGAGACGTCCTCCGGGGCATCGAACGCGCTGCACGCCCCGCCGGCGTGCGCCACCACCACCACTACTTGCGCGCCGTCCGCCCGCAGGGCACTCGCCTCGCGCACGATCGCCCCCACCAGCGGCGACGTGGCGAGTCCTTCGACGTTGGCCGCCAGCGTCAGCGACAACGCGTCGTAGGTCATCACGCCGACGATCCCGACCCGCAGGCCCGCGATCGTGACGAGGGCCGACGGCCGCACGTTCGGCCACGCCACCGGCGCCTTCGTGGCGACGTCCACCAGGTTGGCCGCCAGCATCGGGTAGCGGGCCTGCCGGGCCCTTGTCTTGAGGGCGCCCCGCGGGTCGCCGGCGGCCGCCCCGAACGGCCACCGGTCGGCGGCACCGAACTCGAGGTCGTGGTTGCCGATGGCGGCTGCCGTGTAGCCGAGCGCGTTGTAGGCGTCGACGACCACGGCGCCCTCGGACATGTTCGACTCGATTCCCCCGAGCCAGGTGTCTCCCGCGTCGAGCAGCACGACGCCGCCGCCGTCGGCCTGACGGGCCGCGCGCAGATTGGCGAGGTAGCCCCCGAACACGGCCAGTCCGCCGCGGCCGTCGCGCGGGAAGACGTAGCCGTGGAGATCGGTGGTGCCGACAATCGACAGCGTCACGGCCGCCGGCGCCGGGCCGGCGTAGGGGACGAGCGCCAGCGTCAGCAGGAGCGCCGCCGCCAGCGCCAGGGCCACGGCCAGGCGCGTGCGCCACCGGGGCCGGACCGCGAGCGGAGGCGCGGGAGTCGAAACAACCATGGGGGCAGCAGCCGCCCAAGGATAAACCGGCGACGGGCTGCTGTCGCGCCCCTGATCCGGCGCGGACGGCTTAGAATGGGACGGCTGCCCCGGATTCTGGAGTTCATGTCAACCGACGCGCGTGTCCGCGGGAAGTTCCTCGAAGTCGCTGGCCAACGGTTTCTCGTGAAGGGCGTGTCGTACGGCACGTTCGCACCGGAGACGTCGGGCCGGCGATACCCCCGCTCGCGCGCGTACAGGACGACTTCGCCGCCATGGCGGCGGCCGGCGTCAACACCGTCCGCACCTACACCGCCCCGCCCGACGACGTGCTCGACGCCGCCTGGCAGCATGGGCTGCGAATGATGATCGGGCTGCCGTGGATGCAGCATGTCGCCTTCCTCGACGAGGCGGCCTTCGCGCGGCGCATCCGGCGCGAGGTGGCGGCGGAGGTGCGCCGCCTCGCCCAGCACCCGGCGGCGCTGCTCTTCGCGGTGGGCAACGAGATCCCGCCGGGCATCGTGCGCTGGCATGGCGCGGCGCGGGTCGAGCGCTTCCTGCAGGCGCTGTATCACGACGCCAAGGCGGCCGCGCCGTCCGCCCTGCTGACCTACGCGAACTTCCCGCCCACCGAGCACCTCGAACTCGGATGCTTCGATGTCTGCGCGTTCAACGTCTACCTGCACCGCGAGGCCGACCTGCGCGCCTATCTCGCCCGCCTGCAGCACGTGGCCGGCACGCGGCCGCTGCTGCTCGCCGAAGCCGGCGCCGACAGTATCCGCGAAGGACTCGATGGCCAGGGCCGCCTGACCGGCGCGCAGCTCGGCGCCGCGTTTGCCGAAGGCGCCGCCGGAGCCGTGGCCTTCGCGTGGACCGACGAGTGGTGGCGCGGCGGCCACGACGTCGACGACTGGGCCTTCGGCCTGGTCGACCGCGATCGCCGGCCCAAGCCGTCGCTGGCGCGCGTGACACAGGTGTTCGCCGAGGCGCCGTTCCCGGCGGCGGCCCGGCAGACCTGGCCGCACGTCTCGGTCGTCGTCTGCGCCTACAACGCCGCCAGCACCCTCGACGGGTGCCTGCGCTCGCTCCAGGCCCTCACCTATCCGCACAAGGACATCGTCGTCATCGATGACGGGTCGACCGACGCGACGCCCGACATCGCCCGCCGCTATCCCGACGTGACGCTGGTGCGGATACCCAACGGCGGACTGGCGGCCGCGCGCAACATCGGCCTCGCCCGCGCCGCCGGCGAGATCGTGGCCTACACCGATGCCGACGTGCGGGTCGATCCGGACTGGCTCACCTATCTGGTGCAGCCGATGCTCGGTGGCGGACTGGCCGGCTCGGGCGGGCCCAACGTCGTACCGGCCGACGACAGCTGGGTGGCGCAGGCGGTGGCGCGCGCCCCGGGCGGCCCGACGCACGTGATGCTCGATGACCGCATCGCCGAGCACGTGCCTGGCTGCAACATGGCGTTTCGCAAGGACGCGCTCGAAGCCATCGGCGGCTTCAACCCCGTCTACCTGCGCGCCGGCGACGACGTCGACATCTGCTGGCGCCTGCAGGCGCGCGGCGCGACCATCGGCTTTGCTCCGGCAGCGCTCGTCTGGCATCACCATCGGGCGACGGTGAAAGGCTACTGGCGTCAGCAGGCCGGCTACGGCGAGGGCGAGACCTGGCTCGAAGCGCACCATCCGGAGAAGTTCGTCGGCGGCCAGATGCTGTGGCGCGGCCGCATCTACAGCGCGCTGCCGTTCGTCGGGGCGCTGGCGGGCCGCCGCGTGAACACCGGCGTGTTCGGCACCGCCGCCTTCCCCTCCGTCTATCGCACCGAGGTCCATCCCCTCCAGTTCCTGCCGCACTCGCCGGGATGGATGCTGGCCTCGACGCTGCTCGCCGTGGCCGGTGTGCTGGGGCTGCTGACGCGCCCGGGTGAAGCAGCGTGGCTGCTCCTCGGCGCCGGCGTGTTCGGCTGGGGCACGACGCTCGGTCGCTGCGCGAACTTCGCGTGGCGATCGGATCTGTCGGCCGCGCCGGCGGTGCCCCGCGCGTCGGCGGCGCGCAGCCGCTGGCAATACCGCGCGCTCATCGCCTGGCTGCACGTCATCCAGCCGCTGGCCCGACTCTTCGGCCGCCTGCGCGGCCTCGCCTCGCCGCCCGACGTCGGCGATTCGCCGCACACGACCGGCGTGCCGTGGCGCGCGCCGGCGCCGGGCCCGGCCACCGTGCTCGCCGCCGTGCGTCTGCAGTTCGGCGGCTCGGTCGAGTGGGCGCTGTGGAGCGAGTCCTGGCTGGCCCCGCCGGCGTTCCTGACCGCCCTCGCCTCCAGCCTGCGCGCGGCCCGGCCGGCGCGCCGCGTCCATGTCGACGAGGGCTGGCACGCCGATCGCGACCTCAGCATGGCCGTCGGCCGCTGGGGCTGGCTGCACGTGCGCACGCTGGTCGAGGAACACGAACGCGGACGATGCCTGTGCCGCGTCGGCGCCCGGCTGCAACCGAACGTTCAGGGCATCGTGCGCGCGGCCCTCCTCGCGGTGGGCCTCGTCAGCGCGACCAGCGCCGCCATCGCCCTGCGCTGGCCCTCGGCGAGCCTCGGCGCCGTGATCGTGGTGGCCGCGATGATGGCGCGCGCCGCCTGGCAGGCCACGCGCAGCCTGGCGGTGCTCGACCGCGCCCTGACGCGCACCGGCGCCCAGGCGGGCCTGGTGCCGCTGACCGGACCGTCACGGCCGCGCATGCGCTGGCAGACGGCCGGCGCCCTGCAGAAGGGCCAGGCCGCGACGGCCGTGCTGATGGCCGCCAGCACGGCCCTGAGCGGACTGTTCGTGTGGCAGGACCTGACCACGCCGCGGGTGCCGCCGGTCCGCCCGCCAGCCGTGGGCGTCACCGTCCGCCCGCCAGCCGTCGACGTCACCGCCCGCCCGCCGGTGCTGACCGCACCGCCAGCACGCCGCCCGGCGCCCCCGCGTGCCGGCGGCCGTGCCGCGCCCGCCCGGAGTGCGCCCAAGAGGCGGGCGTGAACCTGCTCCGCTGGACGCTGTCGTTCCTGCGGCCGTACCGCGCCAGCGTCCTCGCCATCACCGCGCTCTCGATCGTCGAAGTCGGACTGGGCGCCCTGGCCCCGTGGCCGCTCAAGATCATCATCGACAGCGTGCTCGGCGCCGAGCCGCTGCCGGTCACCCTGTCGCGGCTGAGAGACGCCCTGCTCGGCCCGAATCCGGCGGCCCTGCTGATTGCCATCGCCATCGCCGGGCTGGTGCTCCAACTGCTGCTCGAAGCCGTGCTGATGTCGCATACGCAGCTGCAGGTGCGCATCGGGCAGCGCATCGTCTACGATTTGCGGCGGCGCCTGCTCGACCACCTGCTGGCGCTCGGCCTGCGCCATCACATCACGTCGCGCACGGCCGACTCGGTCTACCGGCTCGAGGCCGACGCCTACTGCGTGAACGACCTCGCCATGGGCGGTGTCTTTCCGCTGGCGGTCTCGGGATTGAAGCTGGTGGTGATGTTCGCCATCCTCGTGCAGCTCGATCTCTCCCTGGCGCTCCTGTCGCTGGCCGTCGTGCCGTTCCTCTACGCCAGCCTGCGCTACTACTCGACGCGGATGATCGATCGGGCGGAGAAGGTCAAGCAGGCGGAGTCGTCGCTGGTCGAGCGGATGTTCGAGGTGCTGTCGTCGGTGCGCGTCGTCAAGAGCTTCGCGCGCGAGCGGCACGAGATCGACCGCTTCTCCGCCGTCGGCGGCGAGACGATGCGGGCGCGGCTACGCCTGACCTGGCAGGAGTCGCTGTTCGGGATCGCCCTGAGCGTCATCACGCTCGTCGGCACCGCCCTCATCCTGACCGTGGGCGGCATGCACGTGCTCGACGGCAGCCTGACGGTGGGCAGCCTGCTGGTGGTGCTGGCGTATCTGGCGGCCGTCTACACTCCGCTCTCCTCGATCGCCCACACCGCCGGCTCGCTCCAGCAGGCAGTGGCGAGCGCCCGGCGCGTCCGTGAGATCTTCGCGCTCTCGCCCGAGACCGGCGACCCCGCGGCCGGCCTCGACGCCTCGGCCACGGCCGGCGAGCTGCGCTTCGAGGACGTGCGCTTCGCCTACGACGCCGATCGCCCGATCCTCGATGGCATCAGCTTCGTGGCCCGGCCCGGCGAGCTGGTGGCCCTGGTCGGCCTGACCGGCGCCGGCAAGTCCACGCTGGCCAGCCTCATCCCACGCTTCTTCGAGCCGACGGGCGGCCGCGTGCTCCTCGACGGCGTGGACCTGCGTGACTACGCCCTGACATCGCTGCGCGAACAGATTGCCCTCGTGCCGCAGGACGCGGTGCTCTTCGGCACGACCATCGCCGACAACATCCGCTACGGCCGGCTCACCGCCACCGACGAGGAGGTGGCCGCCGCCGCCCGGGCCGCCCACGTCGACCACTTCATCACGCGCCTGCCGCACGGCTACGACACGCCGGTGGCCGAGGCCGGCGGCACCCTGTCGGGCGGCGAACGGCAGCGCCTCAGCATCGCGCGGGCGCTGCTCAAGAACGCGCGCCTGCTGGTGCTCGACGAGCCGACCTCGTCGCTCGACGCCCTGTCCGAGGAAGCAGTCTTCAGCGCGCTCGGCCGGCTCAGGACCGGCCGCACCACCATCGTCATCGCGCACCGCCTGTCGACCATCCGCGACGCCGACCGCATCCTCGTCCTGCACGAGGGCCGCCTGGTGGCGCAGGGCCCGCACGAGGCGCTGCTCGCCAGCAACGACCTCTACCGCCGCATGTGCGCCCGGCTGGCGCTCGGCCGATCGCTCGACGAGCCGGCGTCGGTCGACGAGATCATGCACGCGCTGTGAGGCTGGCCACGTCGTGAAGATCCTCGTGGCCGGCATCATCGCCCGCTATCCGTTCGGCGGCGTCACCTGGTGCTCGTTGATGTACCTGCTGGGACTGCGCGCCCTCGGGCACGAGGTCTTCTACGTCGAAGACACCGGCGAGTGCATCTACGATCCGGTCGCCAATACGCGATCGGAGGATCCCGCCTACGGCACGCGTTACATCCACGAGGCACTGGCGCCGTTCGGCCTCGGCGACCGCTGGAGCTTCGTGAACTACGACGACACCTGGCACGGCGCCTCGCGCGCCACCGTCGCGGCCTTCTGCGCCGAGGCCGATCTCTACATCAACCTGTCGGGCGGCTGCTGGTTCTGGCGCGACGAGTACGCCCGCATTCCGCGGACGGTCTTCATCGACACCGATCCGGTCTTCACGCAGCTGGCGCTCGCCAAGGGCGAGCCAGTCTACGTGGCGTTCTTCCGCCGCTTCCATCACCTGTTCACCTTCGGCGCCAACATCGGCACGCCGGCCTGCGACGTGCCGACCGGCGGCTTCACCTGGCACAAGACCTGGCAGCCGGTCGTGACCGATCTGTGGCGCACGCCCGACGGTTCGGCCGGCAGCCGCTTCACCACCGTGATGACCTGGCAGATCGAGAGCTTCGCCGACGTCGATGGCAACAAGAACATCGAGTTCATGAAGTTCATCGACGTGGCCGCCCGCTCGCCGCACCCACTGGAGCTGGCCGTCAACGGTCCGCAGGCACTGCTGCGCGCACACGGCTGGCAGACGGTCGACGGGATGGGCGTCTCGCGGCACCTGTGGGACTACCGCGCCTACCTGCAGGGGTCACGCGGCGAGTTCGCCGTCGCCAAGCACGCCTACGTGTCACGCCGTTCGGGCTGGTTCAGCGATCGCACCGAGTGCTACCTGGCAGCCTCCAGACCCGCGCTCGTGCAGGACACCGGCTGGAGCGCGCATCTGCCCGAGGGCGACGGCCTGCTGGCGTTCACGACCACGGAGGACGCCCTCGCCGGCCTCGATCGGCTGCACACCGACTACCCGCGCCACGCCCGCCGCGCCCGCGAGATCGCCGTCGAGTGCTTCGAGGCCAGCCGCGTGCTGCCGCCGCTCCTGGAGATCGCCAGCCGATGACCCGGCCTTTGCGCATCGCCCAGGTGGCGCCGGTGGCCACCTCGGTGCCGCCGCCGCGCTCGGGCTCGATCGAGCTCCTGACCTCGCAGCTGACCGACGGCCTGGTCGCGCGCGGCCACGACGTGACGCTGTTCGCGGCCGGCCACTCGACGACGCGCGCCCGTCTGCACGCGACGTTCCCGCGTGGCTACCGCGAGGACGCGGCGATGTGGCCGTGGGAACTGTCGGAGCTGATGAACCTGGCGGCCGCGTGCGAGCGCGCCGGTGACTTCGACGTCATCCACTGCCAGTCGGAGTACTACCCGATGTCGCTCGCGTTCGGGCGGCTGCTGTCGACCCCGATCGTCCACACCGTGCACTACGCGCCGGCCGACGAGGAGGTGGCGATGTGGCGGCGTTATCCCGAGGCGCCGTTCATCGCCGTGTCCGACGAGCAGGCCCGCCGCCTGAGCGGGCTGCGTGTCGTCGGCACCGTCCATCACGGAGTCGACACCGAGGCGCTCGCCTTCCGGGCGCGGCCGGGCGCCTACCTGCTGTTCCTCGGGCGGTTCACCGCCGACAAGGGCGTGCTCGAGGCGATCGCGGTGGCGCGACGCGCCGGTCTGCCGATCGACCTGGCGGCCGAAGCCAACGACTACTATCGTGCGGTGGTGGCGCCGCTCGTCGACGACAGCGCCGTGGTCTACGTCGGCGAAGTGGGCGCGGCCGACAAGGCGGCCTTGCTCGGCGGGGCGCGGGCGCTGCTCTACCCGGTGCAGCAGGCCGAGGCGTTCGGACTGGTGCTCACCGAGGCGATGGCGTGCGGCACGCCGGTGGCGGCTCTCGACCGCGGCGCGGTGGGTGAGATCGTCGAGCACGGCGTGACCGGCGGCGTCTTCCCCTCGATCGAGGCCCTGCAGGCTGGACTCCCCGCGGTGCTGGCGCTCGATCGGCAGGCGGTCCGCGCGGCCACGGTGGCGCGCTTCGGCCTGGCCCGCATGGTCGATGGCTACGAGACGATCTACCGCCGCCTGGCGGCCGGCCCCGCGGAGGACTGAGATCGTGGACGCTGGCGGCCCGCTCCAGCCGACGCTGCTCGGCATCTTCGCCCACCCCGACGACGAGTCGCTGGCCTGCGGCGGACTCTTCGCGCGCGCCGCCGCCGCCGGGGCCCGCGTGGTCGTGGTCTCGTTGACGCGCGGCGAAGCGGGACCCGGGGCCAACGAGGCGGACGCCGTGGCGACGCTGGGCGCCCTCCGCACCAGCGAGTTGCAGGCGGCCGCGCGCCTGCTCGGCGCCGCCGAGGCCGTCGTCCACGACCATGCGGACGGCATGCTGCCGTGGATCGACCCGGCCGTGCTCGACGCCGATCTGCGGACGCTGCTGGCCGACTACCAGCCGGACGTCGTCGTCACGTTCGATCTCGACGGCCTTTACTGGCATCCCGACCACATCGCGGTACACGAGCGCACGACGGCGGCCATCGCCGCCCTCGCCACCGGCGCGCCGGCGCTCTTCTATGTGTCGCTGCCGCGCGGCCAGATGCGGGCGGTCATCGAACGCGCCGGCGGGCAGGCCGTGGTGCTGCCCGGGCTGCATGACCCCGACGCCTTCGGCGCCGCTGCCCCGGCACCCACGCTCGTCCTCGACGCCGGGCCCTACGCCGGAGTGAAGCTGGCGGCCATCCGCTGCCACCAGTCGCAGTTCGCACACAGCGCGTTTGCCGTCCTCACCGCCGCCGATGCCGATCTGCTCGCCATCGAGCACTACCGCCGGGCCGCGGTCGGCGCATCAGGGCCGAGCTTTCTCGACACCCTTGGCGCGGCCCCCGCCGGCACCGCTTCCTGAAAGTCTCCCCCATGCATGCCTCGCTGCTCGCACGCCTCCGCTGTCCCTTCTGCGGCACTGCCCTCGCCCTCGTGGACGAAGCGCCGGTCGAGCGCGAGGGCGACGAGGTCGTTTCCGCCGTGCTCGGCTGCGGCTGCTGCGCCTACCCGGTGGTGGCGGGCATTCCGGTCGTCATCGCCGGCGACCGCGAACGGGCGGCCATGGCCGCCATCGAGGCCGGCCAACCCGGCCAGGCGCTCGAGATCATGCTGGAGCTCGACGACGCTCGCCGCCCGGTCTTCGCGGCGCTGGTCGCGCGCGGCGCGGCGGCCAGCTACCGCGACGCCATCGAGGTGCTCAGCCCGGACGCCGAGGGCACCTACTTCCTCTACCGGCTCTCCGATCCCACCTTCGTCACGGCCTCGGGGGTGCTGCGGGCTCTGGCCGACACGCCGTCGACGATGGCGGGCTGGACGATCGACGTGTGCGGCGGCTCGGGCCATCTCACGCGCGTCCTGTCCGGCCTCGGCGGCGGCCCTGCCACGACCGTCGTGGCCGACCTCTACTTCTGGAAGCTGTGGCTGACGACGCGCATGACGGTGCCCGGCGTGCACGCCGTGTGCTGCGACGCCAACGACCCGCTGCCGTTCGCCCGCCAGATGGCGTCGCTCGTCATGCTCTCGGACGCCTTCCCCTACGTGTGGCGGCGGCGGGCCCTGGCCGAGGAACTGATGCGGCTGGTGGGTCCTGCCGGCACGCTCGTCATGCCACACCTGCACAGCGCGCTCGGCGACAACGTGTCGGCGGGCATGACGCTGACGCCGGCGGAGTATGCCGACCTGTTCGCGCCGCTCGAGCCGCACCTCTTCCCCGACAGCGCGCTCTTCGAGACGCTGGTCGATGGGGCGGTCGTCGATCTCACGCGTCAGGTCGCGCCCGACGCCATCGGCGCCGAGCCGTCGTTGACGCTCGTCGCCAGCCGCGACCCCGCCGTCTATCGCCGCGTGGCGGTCCCGCCCGTCACGGCGGTGGCCGGCGTCCTGGCCGTCAATCCGCTCTACGACATCGCCAGCGCGTCAGGGACGAGCATTCTCACGCTGCGCTTTCCCACGCCCGAATACGGCGACGAGTTCGCCGCCTGCCGGCGCTATCTGCCTGACACGCTGACGGTGGCGGCCGACCTGTCGGCCCCGCTCGAGGCCGCCCGCCTGACGGCCGCGCTCGGCCTCGAGGTCTACGCCGACCTGCGCCGTCGTCTCGTGCTCATCGACGCCCCGCCGGGCTATTGCTGATGGCCGGCGCGGACGCCGCGCCGTCCGCCGCCACGGCGTCGTAGGGCGCCTGCGTGTGCAGCCGGCGTCCGGCCCACTCCTGAATCACCACCCGCGGCCGCTCGGCGCGCACGGTGGCCGGCATGACGTCGTACTCCCACAGGAAGACCGCGCGCGAGAAGTGCTCGGCCAGGAACGGCACGAGCGCCGAGCCGAAGGAGTCGCGGTAGATGACGGCGCGCGGCAGCGTGGCATCGTCGATGGCGGTCACGAGACGGCCGTCGGCGAACTGCGGCAAAGGATTGGCCGGCTCGATGACGCGGGCACGGCGCGGCGCGCGTGGGACGAGCGTGAGATCGCGCTCGACGATCAGGTCCGTGAGGCCGGTCATCTCCGCCAGGTCGAGCCCGGGCACCTCGCGGCTGTCGACGCGGAACGCCTCGGCCGGCGCTGCCGCCGGCACGTCCGGCGCCTGGGCCCGCACGGCCGTCAGAATCTCCCGGTAGGCGATGGCCGCACCGAGGTCGTTCCAGTGCGAATCGGTGCGGTGATAGATGCGCGCGTGCGTTCTGGCCGCGAGCAGCGCGGGCGCGAGGTCGACGACCGGCACGGTGGTGCGCGCGCGCAGCATCGCCACCAACTGGTCCGCGCGCGACGGTCCGGCCCGGCGGTGCAGCGCGGCCGGCAAGTACTCCGGATAGATGGCCGGCTTGCCGGGCGCGACGACGAAGACGTAGGCGATGCCGCGCGCCGCCAGCCAGTCGGCCGTGCGCTGGAGGGTGGTCCGCCAGTGGTCGAGTTCGGCGGCGCTGAACGGCGGCGTGTTGCCGGCGTCCTCGAGGGCGCCGTCATCGGCGTAGTACCACCAGCCGTCGCGCCCGGCGAGCACG
The DNA here is from genome assembly GCA_963807405.1 of uncultured Acidobacteriota bacterium. Lineage (GTDB taxonomy): Bacteria > Acidobacteriota > Vicinamibacteria > Vicinamibacterales > UBA2999 > CADEFD01. Next base: position 1,993,153 of record CAWEBU010000006.1, read on the forward strand.
GTGGGCAGCGGCGAGACGCCGAGCAGACGGTAGCGCAGCGCGGCCTGCCAGCGTACCAGACGCGGGCGGAACGCGAACCGCCGCTCGAAGCGGCGGGCGGCATCGGCCAGGCTGGTCACCGGAGCGACGGCGGCCGGCGTATCGCGCGGCACCTCGGCGTCGAGGCCGGCCACCGTGCCGAGGCCCGGTATCAGCAGCGCACAGGCCGCCAGGGCGATGAGCATGCGCTCGGCCCACGGCGCCAGCCGCCAGTCGGGGGCGTCGGGCGCACGGGAGGTGGGTGTCCGGGAGGTCATCAGAAGCGGAAGTAGATGAACGGACTGTAGGTGCCGGCGGCGCTCAGCAGCAGCGAGGCCGAGAACAGCAGCAGCAGGACGGCCACGGCGCCGGCCGAGGCCAGCGGACCGAACCTGGGAACCTCGACGCCCGTGGCCGGCCGCAGATGGCGCGCCACGAGCGCGGGCGCAAGCGGCCCGGCGCCGAGCACGCCGGCGCCGAGCGCGAGCCAGACCTCGGGCGTGAGATACCACGACGCGCCGAAGGTGGTCGGCAGGCCGGCGCCGCCGCCGGCCATCGCCCCCAGCATGCCGAAGGCGGCCTCGAGGGAGTCGGCGCGGAAGAACACCCAGCCCACCATCACGACGAGGAGCAGGTAGACGTGGCCGAGCAGCCGGCGGACGCGCGAGGGCGGCGGCGGCCCGGCGCCCCCCGAGGCCATGCGCTCGCCGACGAGGAAGGCGCCGTGGAAGAGGCCCCAGACGAGGAAGGTCCAGCTGGCCCCATGCCAGAGACCGCACAGCGCGAAGACGGTGACCAGGTTCACGTAAGTCCGCAGCGTCGTGCCGCGGCTGCCGCCGAGCGGCAGATAGAGATAGTCGCGGAACCAGGTCGAGAGCGAGATGTGCCAGCGGCGCCAGAAGCCCTGCACCGAGGTGGCGGCGTAGGGGTGGCGGAAGTTCTCGCGGAAGCGGAAGCCGAACATCCGGCCGAGGCCAATCGCCATGTCGGAGTAGCCGGAGAAATCGAAATAGATCTGCAGCGTGTAGCAGACGACGGCGAGCCACGCGAGCGCCGCCGTCAGCTCCGCGGTCGGCAGCGCGAAGATGCGGTCGGCCGGCCCGGCCACGACATTGGCGACGAGCATCTTCTTGGCCAGGCCGACGATGAAGCGGCGGGCACCGATCGCCAGGTCGGCGGTGCCGACGGTGCGCCGGGTCAACTGCGCGGCGATGTCACGGTAGCGGATGATCGGTCCGGCGATGAGCTGCGGAAAGAGCAGCAGGTAGAGGGCCGCCGCCACCGGCCCCTTCTGCGCCACCGCGTCGCCGCGCGCGACGTCGACGACGTAGGAGATGGCGTGGAAGGTGAAGAACGAGATGCCGATCGGAAGCACGATCTCCGGCACCGGCACCTGCGCGACGCCCAGGCGACCGAGCAGCGCGTTCAGGTTGGCGCCGAGGAAGCCGGTGTACTTGAAGACCACGAGCACGGCGACGTTGCCGGCCACGGCGGCCGCCAGCAGGCGCCCGGCGGCCGGCCGGCCGCGGCTTCGGTCGATGGCCAGCGCCGCCAGGTAGTTGCCGGCAATCGACACCAGGATGAGACCGGTGAAGGCGCCGGCGCCCGCGGCGTAGAAGACCACGCTCGCCACGACCAGCCACGGGTTGCGAAACCACGTCCAGCCGGCCAGGTGCAGCACCAGCACCGTCGGGAGGAACACGAACAGGAAGGCGGGCTCGGTGAAGAGCACGGGATCAGCGGCTGCCGAAGGCGTCGAGCAGACGCGGCAGCGCCTCGTGCATGGCCGAGGTGACGGGCCGCTCCGGCTGGAGACCGGGGCGGAAGCCGTGCGCTTCGAGCGCCGCGATGAGCGCCGGGCGCGACGTGATGACGTGCATCGGCACGTGCCACGGCGCGCCCTCGCCGCTGACGAGGGCCGGCGGCTGATGGTCGCCGACCAGGATGAGGACCAGATCGCGGTCGGCGCGCAGCCTCAGGTAGCCGCCCAGCGTCTCGTAGGCGTAGGTCATGGCCCGGACATAACCGGGGCCGAGATCGAGCCAGTCGGCCGGAACCGCCCACGCCCGGTCGAGGTCCGCCGGGTCGTGCGAGTCGGGCGTGAGCACGCGCGCCCAGTCGGGCTGATACGGCGGTGCCGGGGTGAACGGCGTGTGCGTGCTGATGGTCGGGAACACCGCGAAGACAGGCGGCCGTGCGCCCGGCATCAGTTCGAGTGCATCGAGCCGGGCCAGCGCGAACTGGTCGGTGATGTCCCACCAGCCGAACGACGGCCCGCGGTAGTCCAGCGCTCCGGCGTCGTAGATCTTGTCGAAGCCGTAGAACCCGCCCTCCCGCCACAGTCCGCGGATGCCAGGCATGACCGCCACCGTCCGATAGCCGTGCCGCGCGAAGGCCGTCACCATGGTGTCGCGCTGCTGGCCCATCAGGCGCAGGTTGGCGGCGCCGTCGCGCACCTCGGTGCCCGAGAGCAGGCTGATGTGCGCGAGCCACGACTCGCCACCGAAGGTCGGCGAGTCGAGATACGTGGACACGACGGCGCGGCCGGTCGTGCGGATGGCGGCGTCGAACTCCTGGCGGACCGGGGCCAGCGCGGCGGCGAAGGCCGGGCGTTCCCAGCTCACGTTGCCGTACGACTCGAGGAAGACGAGCAGCACGTCGGCGCCTTGCACGCGCGACAACGTGGACTCGATGACCGGCGCCGGACCGAGCGCCCGCACGCCCGCGCCGCGCATCTCGACGGCGAACTGTCGCGCCTGCTTCGCCCACACCACCGTCACGGGTGTGGCGATGCCGGGGTGCGCCGGCAGCCAGTCGGGAGCGAGCCGCTGCACGGTGCCCCAGCCGGCAGCGATGACGGCCAGCGCAATCACCGTGCGACGGATGGTCGGCTCGCTGGTGCCGTCGACGATCCGCTGGAACGCCCAGCGCATCGGCAGGTAGAGGAGCGTCGGGACGAGGATCAGTCCGGCCAGCACCGCCGCGATGACCGCCGGCGTGGCGACGGCCGCCAGCATCGCGCCGACCGCCGGCACGTGCGGCATGTCCCAGTAGAGGTTCATCGGCCGGCCCCACAGCGACTGGGCCGTCACGTCGGCATAGCGCCCGATGAGCAGCGCCACCCACAGGGCGGCCAGCCCGCGCACGACCGCCGTGCGGTGCGGCCAGACCTGCGGGCGCAGGAGCGCCAGACCAGCGGCGACGAACAGGACCTCGAGCGAGAGATCGCCGCTCAGACGGACGAACGGCGTGGGCCAGATGTTTGCGACCGTCAGCGATGCGTTGAGCAGCGCGAGGGCGAGCGCGACAGTGGCCCAGGGAGGCACGGCTCGAAAAACAGCCAGCTCAGCGCTTCTTCTTGCCGACGCGCTTGGCGATGTCTTCTACGACGCGCTCCCAGACCTGCAGGGCCCGGTCGTAGCGGTCGGCGGCGGGGCTGACGGCCGGCGTCTTGGCGTCCAGGCCGAAATCCTTCGGTTGGGGCATGGCGGGCAGATGGACGACGACACGATCGCTCATAGCTCGCATGGTACCGCACTTGCGCTGACGCGTGTAGGCGGTACCGCACTTGCGCTGACGCGTGTGGCCGGTGGCGCACGTGCCCCGGTCCGCACGCGCCGCCGCGAGGCAGATCGGCTAGCGCTTGAGGCGCGGGATGAACTTGGTGAGACCCTGCACGGGCCCGACCTCGCCGGCGTAGACGTTGCCCTGCCGGTCCACGGTCACGCCCTCGCCCATCGAGCCGTAGCCGCCCATGCCGGACGCCTGCTTCGACACATGCTCGGGCACGAAGTACCACACCTCGCCGGTGCTCGCGCTTCCTACCCGCAGGCCCTTGCGCCAGCCGGGGTTGTAGTTGTCGTCGGACTCCGAGTCGATGGCGTAGAGGGTGTCGTCGGCGGCGATGTGCAGCCCGCTGATGCGGCTGAACTGGTACCACGTGTCGAGGTGCTTGCCCTCCTGGTCGAAGATCTGGATGCGGCGGTTGCCGCGATCGGCCACGAACAGGCGGCCCTTGGAGTCGAAGGCCAGCGCATGGGCGCCGCGGAACTGGCCGGGGCCGTAGCCGTAGGAGCCGAAGCTCTTGATGAACTTGCCGTCGGCGCTGAACTTCGAGATGCGGCCGACGCCGGTGGTGGCGCCTTCGTCGAGATACTGGTCGTTGTGCGCCTCGGCCACGAAGATGCTGCCATCGGCGGCGATGGCGACGTCGTTCGGCTCGGTGAAGGCCTGCGGCGGATTGCCGGTCGTGCCGGGCGTGCCGAGCGTGAGCAGCAGCTTGCCCTGCGGGCTGAACTTCAGCACCGCGTGGCCCTTCCCCGCCGCGTTCGGGAACTTCTTCAGTTCGGCCGGCGTGGCCGAGCGCGCGTCGGCAATCCACACGTTGCCCTGGCGATCGACGTCGATCCCGTGCGGCCACAGGATGAGGCCGGCCCCGAAGCTGGCGACGGCCTTGCCCGAGGCATCGAGCTTCACGATCGGGTTGACGTCGGAGCCGGCGCACGAATTGGTGCCGCAGCGATCGCCGGCCCAGATCGACGTCCCGTCGATGTCCACCGCCACCGCGCTCACCGAGCCCCAGCTGCGGCCGTCGGGCAGCGTCCCGAAGTTGCGCACCGTCTCGTACGGGTTGGGCAGGTTGTTGATGGGGGTGACCTTGGCGTGTTCGGCCGGCGCCGACGCGCCGCGCGGCGCGCCCTGCCGGGCGGCGACGTGCACGGCACCAGCGGTCAGGACGGCGGCGGACAGCAGGAGGGCGATCGAACGGGAGGTCTGCGGCATCGGATGGAGTCTCCTCGGGGGCATTGTTGCGACTTCGAGCGGTGGGATCAACCTCGGACGAGGCGTCATCGCCGCGGCAGGGACAGGTTCAAGGCGGCGTACGCGATGTGGTCGTTGCGGCGGCCGGCGCCGGCCACGGCGCGCTCCCACACGTAGCCGGCATCGACCGAGGCCACCGGCGACAGGCGGCGCGAGACGCCGCCGGCGAGACGATTACGGTCGTAGCCGTCCGACGGCCCCAGCGGCGTGTCGTCCATGGTCAACATCAACTCGTCGTAGGCCCACACGCCCCAGCGGCCCGGGGCGCCGACGGCACGCTGCGCCCGTCCGAGCAGGCGCAGCCGGTGCGAGACGCCGTCCCACGGGTCGAGCCAGCGCTGCTCCAGCCGCACCCGGGCCGAGGTCGACCAGGCGCCGAGGGCCGGCCCTCCAATCGACAGCTGCTGCCAGATGCGCTGCTCGTGACGCACGCCCTCGCCGAAGGTCCGCGGCACCCACGCATGGCCGACGAAGGCGGTGACGCGCGGCGTGAGGCGACGGCCGATCGCCGTGCGCACGATGGTCAGTCCCAGTTCCGAGCCGTCGTCGAACCAGCGCGGCTGCACTTCGAGATGCGAGCGCCAGTTCTCGGACAGCTCGCCGACGGCCAGCACCTGCAGCCAGATCTGGCGATCGGGCGCCGGCTGGGCCTCGACGGCGGAGGCCGCCGACAGCGCCAGCAGCAGGGCGCCCGCCACGAGTCGCCCGCCCCCCGTCAGCCAGCGCATCAGTACCTGACCTCGAGGCCGGCGTAGAAGTGCACGGAGCGGCCGTTCCGCGACGGCCGGAGCCGCTCGACGAACTGGCCCTCCCGGAAGAGAGTCAGCCCGCCGTCGAACTCGAGGTGCGGGGTGAAGCGGTAGCGGGTACGCCATTCGATCTGTTCTCCGACATGCCGGCCGGCAGCGCCGGTCGGGTCGACCAGGCTGGTCGTGCGCCAGCGGTCGCGCGCCTCGGCCAGCCAGATGCCCCGCAGCTGCAGGCCCGTCTCGAGCGGCGCCGTGGGGCGGACGATCAGCCACAGGCCGGGGCTGAAGACGTTTGAACGCGGGATCAGCCCGTGGATGCCCATCGGGCCGAACTCGAAGCGGCGCGCGCCGATCAGCAGGTCGTAGGCCCCGCTCTGGCCGTCGCCGGGATCGGCATCGCCAGTCGCGTAGTCGGCCAGCACCAGCAGTCGTGGACGCCAGCGGGCCGGCCACGTGTAGCCGGCCTGCACGTGCGCGAACCCGGCGCGATGCTCGAGCGTCCCGACGTCGCCGACCTGCCGCGCCGCCTCGACTTCGTATTCGGCGCGCCGGCTCTGGCCCAGGTTGCCAAACACGCGCGCGCCGACGGTCGTCAGCGAGCGGCGGGTCTCCGCCGGCGCGGCACGGCCGTCGCGCCAGACGAGGGCGTAGAGGTCGGCGTTGGCCGCCCGGTGGCGGGTGGTCGACGCATAGACGCCGCCGACCCGCAGCCGGCTGAACCGCGGGTCGCGCTCGAGCGACGGATAGGTGTAGAGGACCGGCCGGAAGCCGAGCGCCTGCACGCTCCAGGTCGCGCCGGCGACCTTGCCGATGACGCCATCGAACGCGTTGGTGGTGTTGCGGTAGATGCTGCGCGAGATGACGCGGCGGAAGCCGAAGTCGCGGCTGAAGCGGCCGCCCTCGACCTGGAACGACAGCTTGCGCGCGCCGACGTCCTTCCAGACCAGGCCGGCGTGCAGTTGCAGCACGTGCGTGTTGAGCACCTGCGAGATGCCGACCGTCGAGGCGCTGTCCTCGAGGGTGAGGCGCGAGTCCTGGATCTCGGAATAGGCGAAGGCGTGCGCCGAGGTCAGCCGCATCTGGAGGCGGGTGCGGAACTCGAGGTGCTCGTCGGCACCCGATTCGTTGGCGCGGTAGCGCACGTCGACGCTCTCGTAGCGGGTGCGATGCTCGGCGTGCAGCTGCAGCCACGGCGGCAGCAGCGACGCGGCGGCGGCCGAGGGCGCTGGCGGCTGCACCGGCGCCGGCGGCTGGCCCAGCGTCGGCGGCTGTTCCGGCGTCGCGGGCGCCTGCGCGAAGCCGGCCGGGGCGGCCGCGAGGACCAGGGCCACGAAGAGGGCCGCGCCGCACGAGGGACGAGTGATTCCGGGGAAGCGAACGTTCACGCGAGGACTGCCCGCGATCATAGCCCACGCTGGCGAGGCCAGGTCAGCCCGACGGCGATCGTCGCCGACGACTCTGGCCGTTCGGCGATCGTCGCCCACGCGGCGATGGCCGGCGCGCACGCGCACTAGGCGGCGGCCGCGGTCAGCGCCGCCGGCAGTGGCCCCGGCCCGACCGCCATCGGCGGGTGGCCGTGACGAATCCACACCGCGTCCATCGGGCCGTGCAGCGTGTGCACAGCGGCCTGCACCGTGACCCAGCCGCCTTCACGCACCCCGAGCACGTGCACGGCCGGATTGGCGGTCACGAACTCGGTCAGCCGCTGCTCGCGGGTCTCGCCCTGATGTCCGGCCGGCATGGCGTTCGTGAAGTGCGGGTTGATCTGATACGGCACCAGGTTCAGCGCGTCGAAGCCGCCGGGGTCCACGATCGGCATGTCGTTGGTCGTGCGCATGGTGGGACAGGCGAGGTTGGCACCGGCACTCCAGCCGCCGTACGGCGTGCCGTCCATCACCCGGGCGCGGATGGCGCCCAGCAGTCCGCGCGCCCGCACCTCGGCCAGCAGCTGGAAGGTGTTGCCGCCACCGACGAGGATGGCCTCGCCGGGCTCCGGCGTGGCGCGATGGTGGGCGCCAGTCACCCGCACGCCGAGCGGCGCCAATGCCGTATCGACGGTCAGGGTGTAGGCGTCCCACGGCACGGTCACGCCGGCAAACGGGACGAACCAGGCAGCCGTGCGGCCGTCGAGCAGCGTGGCCACGGCGTCGAGCGCGTGGGCGAGGTAGTCGCCGCCGGGATTGCGTGAGTTGCTGAGCAGCAGCAGCGTCATGGGGCCTGATAGAGGCAGGCGCCGGTGACCCGCGCCACGAGATCGCTCGAGAGCAGCACCGGCAGCCCGCTCGCCCGGGAGGCCGCCGCGGCGTGCCGCTCGGTGTAGCCGATGCAGTCCATGAGCAGGGCGTTGGCGCCGGCGCGCTGCAGCTCGCGCGCGGCGGCGGTCACCGCGTCCTCGGCCGCCTCATACGGCGAGGCCACCGCCAGGCTGGGCGGAATCTGCAGGGCCGCCCACTTGCGGCGCGCCGCATCGAGCGGCACCTCGAGGGGCGAGACGACGCCGACGCGGCGGGGGCCGACGAGGCCGCCGACGAGCGCCGGCAGGATGCGATCGGGCTCGATGAGCCAGGCGCGTCGCGAGCGCAGGCCGCGGAAGACGCCCGTGCACAGCACCAGCACCACCGTGCAGCCGGCGTCCTCGAGTTCGACCATCTTGCGCTGCACGCCGGCTTCCACCGCCCGGGCATCGACCTCGATGGCGCGGCCGTCGAGGAGCCGCGTCAGCATCCGCTGTTCGCGCGGCCGCGGTCCGAAATGGGTGGCGATGTCGGCGTCGCTCAGGCGATCGAGCACCCCGACGTGCACGCGCTCGACGCCGGCCGGCAGGTGCGCATCCAGGATGGGGATCATGTCGGCGCGCGGCGCCTGGCCGATGGTGACGGTGCCGAGCCTGGGCACGCTCATCGGCCGGCTCCCTGCAGCCGCCGCATGTCGCCGTAGAGGGCGACCAGCGTGGCGAACTCCGCTTCGTCGTGAAACCGGCACAGGCCGGCGCCGGTGTCCTTCGCCACTTCGATGGCGAAGCGCACGGCCTCGGCGATGTCCACCTCGTGACTGGCGCCGGTGGCGCAGCCCGGCACGGCCGATTCGGCCGCGATCGCCACCCCGACGACCGGCGCGCTCGTGGCCGTGGCCGGCTGCAGGATGCTGTTCAGGTGGTCGACGCCATTGCCGTAGGGGGTGATGTCCTGCATGGTGATCGGGAAGGTCACCGGCGGCCGTCCCGACGACACCTCGGCGAGGCGCAGCAGATCGGGCGCGACCTTCAGGATCCAGCCTTCCTTGACGGTCGGAGAGATCGCGAAGCCGCGCGTGTTGAGCAGGCGGTTGCCCTTGGTCGTGTCGATCGAGAGCACGGCCGCCATGTCGGTTGAGACCTCGCGCGCGTTCATCTCGGCGATCGAGACCGGCGAATCCATGAAGTCGACCGGCAGGTGCGGCTTGGTCGGCGCGTCAGGACAGATGTGGGTGGTGACGATCACATCGCCCGGCAGGATGTCGCCCTCGCGCCGCATGAAGGCCAGCTTGCGGGCGATGGCCACCGCCGCCACCGCGCCGTCGGCATCGGAGACGAGCCCGACGCGGGCCGGACGGGCGCCCACGCCGCCCAGCCGGCCGACGATGCCGAGCGTCGGCGACGTCCCGCCGGCGAGCCGTCCCGACCGCCCGGGGATGACGACGCGCACGAACTCGGTCGCGCCCTTCTCGCCCTCTACGCGTTCGATGTCGAGCGTGATGCCGTCCCCGCCTTCGAGCAGGGCGCGTACGGTCTCGCCGGAGGCCCGAGGCGAATCGAGCGCCTCGAACACGGCCAGAGTGTGACTCAGACTCATCCATCCCCTCCGCCTGCCACCGGTGCCCTGGTGACGGCATCGCCGAACGACCACACGGCGTCGCCGGCGATGAATCCCGCCGCCACGACATCCAGGGCCCCGGCCGGGCGCGACAACAGCCGCTCCCACACGACGCGCACGACCAGTCCGGCCGCCACGCCCCACCCCGCGAGCGGATTGGCGATCAGCAGTCCGGTCGCCAGCAGCACGCCGAGTTGTCGCCGCGTACCGCCGGTCAGTTGGAGGAGCCCGCCCGGCACTGCCCAGAGTAACAGCGAAGCGGCCACGCCGGGCGCCACGCCGGCGCCGATGGTCGCCGCATAGACCCGCGCCACCGGCGGCACGAGGCCGGCCGCGAAGTAGCCGCGCCACGACAGGCCGACGACCACGAGCGCCGTCGCGAAGGCCACGGCGGCAGCGAAGAACTGCTGGCGACGCCCGTCGAGCTCGAAGGCGGCATCGCCGCCGCGTCCGCGCAGGACGAAGCCGGCCTTCAGGTCGTAGCCCATGTCGGCGAAGGCCGGTCCGGTGGCCACCGAGAAGCCGGTGAGGAGCGCCAGCGCCTCGGGCGGGAACCCGAGCATCATCCCGACGAGCAGCGTGATGAGCGCGACGGCGAAGGCCGGGAACCAGCCCGAGTGCATGGCCGCCAGTCCGACGATGAGTTCGTGGACGTAGGCGGCGAGCGCCGCATAGAGGACGAACAGGACGAGCGGTCCGGGCGCCATCGAGGCGAGCAGACCACCGGCGAGCGCGAGACCGGCGGCGATGACGAGATAGCCGGCGGCGCCGACGGCGATCGTGGTGCCGATCGGCCGGCCGGCAAGCGGGTCCGCATCTCCGGGTCCACCGCTGGACCCGCCGCGCGACCGCAACTGCCCGGCGACCTGCCACAGCGCCACCAGCCCGGCGCCAATCATCATGCCGTGCGGCACGTAGTGGGCCTGCAGCGACATCCCGAACAGCCGCTCGCTGTAGCCACTGGCCAGCAGCCCGAGCGCGAACATCGAGAGCGCCGCGGCATTGCCGATGAAGGCGGTGCCGAAGGCCGCCATCGGCAGCGACAGCCACGCCCCCACGGCGCCGGCCGCCAGGCTGCCGGCGAGCACGCGGCCATGGCGTCCGCCGGCGTCGCCGGCCCGGATCGCCTCGGCCGCCGCCAGTCCTGGCGGCCAGGCTCCGGTGGCCGGAAAGATGCGGCTGCCGAACAGGCGGTAGAGGAGGAAGGCGTCGAGGAACATCGCGCCGGCCACGCCGGCCAGCATCGGCACCACGAGGTCCTCGCGCCCGAGCACGAACGGAACGCTGATCGGCAGCAGCAGCGAGTTGGCGGCTCCGAAGGTGGCCGCCGACATCGCGCTCTGGGCCAGGTTCTGGGCGTGGATCGAGCGGAAGGCCGTCAAGCCGGCGAGCGGCACCCGTCCGAGCAGCATCGCCAGCAGCGCCCCGATGAGCGAGGTATTCGGCGTGATGCCGAGCGAGGTCAGCAGCTGCACACCGACCACCGCGCCGGCGGCGCTGATGGCCACGAGCGGCACGAACACGGCCGGGGCGAAGGTGCGAGGGTGCGGCACGGCGATGGCGTTCCAGTGTAGTGGAGCGCTCCCGGCAGGCCGCGACGGCGTGGCCGGCTCCCGTCGCCTGGCCACCGGCAGTAGACTGCGCGCATGCGCTCCGTGTGGTCCTGCTCTCTCGCTGCGGCCGTCGTGCTGCTGCCGGCGTCCCTCGCCTCCTCCCAGCCGCTCACCGAGGTCGCCTATCGGCTGCGCTACGCGCAGAACGGCGACACCACCGTCGCCGTCGAGCTGTCGTGGTCACCGCCGCTCGAGGTGGCGCGGGCGCTGGTCATGCCGCGGGCGATCCCGATGGGCTACGGCGAACAGCGCTACGACGCTTTCCTGCGCGACGTCACGGCCTTTGCCGGCCCGGCGGCCGGCCGCCCGGCGGCGCGCGAAGAGGGACCGCGCTGGCGTCTCGACGCCGGCTCGACGCGCGTCACCTACCAGGTCGATCTCGCGGCCATGGAGCGCACCGTGCGCGCGGCCTCGGACCAGTCGCGGGTGCGCGACGGCTATCTCGGCGCCCTCGGCTACTCGGTGTTCGCGTTCGTCGACGGGTTCGAGACGGCGCCGGTCCGGCTGCGGATCGAGGGCCCGACCGACTGGCCGGTCTTCGCGACGCTGCTGCCCCGCTGGCCGCTCGCTGCCGGCGCCCTCGACCTGCGCGCCCCCGACTACTACGCCCTGGCCGATGGCCAGATCGTGATGGGACCGAAGGCCGAGGTGCGGCGGCTGGCCAGCGTGCCGATCCCCGTCTATCTCGCCAGCTACGCCGAGGGCCCCGTCGATCTCGATCGCGTCGGCCGGCTCGCCCTGACGGCCTTCGAACGGGTGGCCGAGTGGTTCGGCACCGTGCCGTTCGAGCACTACACGCTGCACCAGGAGCTGCTGACGCCGATCTCGCCCGAGCACGAGTACGGCATGAGCATGGAGCACCTCGGCTCGAGCACCTACTACCTGGCCGCCTCGGCCGGCCTCACCGCGGCCTCGACCGCGGCCGACGAGGCGCGGGTGCTCTACAACTACGCGCATCACATCGCGCACGCGTGGGTGCCGAAGCGCGCCTACGGCCAGGGCTACTTCCCCTTCCAGTGGGAACTGGCGCCGGTGCTCGACTCGATCTGGTTCGCCGAGGGCTTCGGTCAGTACGCCGCCATCGTGGCGGTGGCCGCCGGCACCGACGAGCCGGCGCTCTTCCGCCAGGACATGCTGGCCCGCCGCTTCCGCGCCAACCTCGCCAGCGCGCCGCCCTTCCTGAAGCGCCTGCCGCTCGTCGAGCTCAGCCGCGTCGCCTCGACCCGCTACGCCGAGGACTTCCGCACCGGCCGTCTCGTCTTCTCGCGTGGCGGACTGATGGCGGCCGCCCTCGACGAGCACATCCAGGGCGAGACGCAGGGCCTCAAGAGCCTGCGTGACGCGCTGCGTTACCTGGTGGCGTGGACGTCACGCGAGCAGCGCGCGTTCGCCCTCGACGAACTGCCCGACCTCATCCGGCAGGCGACCGGCGTCGACACCCGCGCGGTCATGGAGGAGTGGCTGCGCCCGCTGCCGTGACCACGCCCGGCCGGCCATCTGCCGTGACTGACGCGCCCAGTAGTCGACGACCGCGCCCGGCGCGTCCAGTAGTCGACTACCGTGCTCGGCGCGTCCAGTAATCGACTACCGCGCCCGGCGTGTCCAGTAGTAGTAGAACGGCAGGCCGAGCGCCACCAGGCCGAGCCCGGAGATCGACTCGGTGGGACGCTCGAGCAGCGTGTTCAGCACGAGCGCGAAGGAGCCGAGGACGTAGAGCGCGGGGACGATCGGATAGCCCAGGGCACGATACGGGCGCGGCGCCCCGGGCTGCCTGGCCCGCAGCACGAAGATGGCGATGCCGCCCAGCGTGCCGAACAGCACCGAGGCGAACGTCACGTAGGTGAAGAGCGCTTCGTAGCCGCCGGTCAGGGTCAGGAAGGCGGCCCAGCCGCTCGTCAGCACCAGGGCGATGTGCGGCGTCCGGTAGACCGGGTGCACGCGGGCCGCCGGCGGGAAGAACCGGCCATCGGCCGCCATCGCGAAGCACGACCGCGAGGCGGCGATCACGCCGGCCACGTTGCAGCCGAAGGTCGAGACCACGACGCTCGCGGCCACGAGCGCGGCGCCGCCGGGGCCGACGAGCGCGGTCACGGCCTTCTCGGCGATCCGCGTCACGCCGGACATCTCCTCGAGGCTGAGGGCGTAGACGTAGGCGAGGTTGACCACCACGTAGATGGCGGTCAGCGCCAGCGTGCCGTAGATGAGCGCCCGCGGCACGTTCCTGGCGGCGTCCTTGATCTCCCCGGCGGCGAAGGCCACGTAGTACCAGCCTTCGTAGGTCCACATCACCGCGATCATGATGACGCCGAACGAGGCCATCGGGCGCAGCGCGTCGGGCGGCACGACCGGCGTGTAGGCGGGCGTCACCCGCATGTAGACGAGCGCCAGGATCGGCAGCACCACGAGGGCGCCGACCTTGGCCACCGTCAGGACCGTGTTGGTCAGATTGCCCGAGCGGACGCCCACGTAGTTGATGGCGGTGATGATGGCAATCGAGCCCGCCGCGACCAGCTGCCCGGCGCTGATGCTCCAGGCGCCCCACGGCATGGCGAAGCTGACCAGCACGTTGGTCATGCCGAGGGCCGGAAAGAAGTAGCTGAAGTACTCGGCGAAACCGACCGCCACGGCGGCCACGCTGCCGGTCAGGATGACGAGCAGGCACGCCCAGCCGAAGAAGAACCCCCACACCGGGCCGTAGGCCTCACTGAGGAAGACGTAGAGTCCGCCGGAGCGCGGGAACATCGACCCCATCTCGGCATAGGTCAGACCGCCGGCCGTGACGAGCAGGCCACCAGCGACCCACGCCGCCAGCATCAGCGAGACCGACGGCAGCTCCTGGATCATGAGGCCGGTCGTCAGGAAGATGCCCGATCCGATGACCGTGCCGATGACGAGCAGGGTGGCGCCGCCCAGGCCGATGCCACGCACGAGCTGGGCGTCGGCGTCGCGCGCGGTCTGCGGAGGAGTACTGGCGGATGTGGACATGGTGGCTGCGGGGAAGGACGCGTGGGGCGGCGCTGACGGGGAGAGCATACAGGCTCAGGCCGCCGGCGCCGCGTCGAAAGTCGTCGGGTGTCCTATCGGCGCTTCACCTTCGGCGGCGTGACCTGCACCTTGGTGGCGCGGTAGGCGATCTGGCCGTCGGGCCCCTCTTCGTAGTCGACCGTCGCCACGACCGCCGCGCCGATCCACGCCGTGAGCGACGGCAGGACCTCCTTGCGCAGGCGGAGCCTGGTGTCGCCATCGATCGCCACACGCCGCCGGGTCACCACGCCGGAGCCGGGGTCGAGGACGTCGATCGCGACCGCCTCCTTCTCCACCGCCACCAGTGTGCCGACCAGGGCGACGGTGCCGTGTCCCGGATGCGACCAGGTCGCCGCTGGCGCCGCCGCCCACAGCGCCGGCGCCAGCACCAGGGCGACCACGAGACGGCCGGCCGCGCGGCGCGCCCGGGCCGGCGCGAGGGCCGCCGGCCTCACTTGACGGTTTCCGCGGCGTGGGCCGGGCGACCGGCCGCATTCGCCAGGTCCCAGCTCGCCTGATGGACGAGGCGCGCGACCTTCTCGATCTTCGCGTAGTGGATCTTCTCGGGCCGGTCGTAGATGGTGTGGTAGTCGGGATGGAGGCCGGTCATGAAGCCGAGCGCGGGCACGCCGCGTTGCAGGAACGGCCACTGGTCGCTGCGCCGCACCAGGTTCGACGCGTTGTTGTCGTAGCGCTTGTGCAGCGTGAGGCCGATGGCGGCATTGGCCGCCTCCATCGCCGCGGCCACCTCGGGCGCGCGTGAGAAGCCCATGACGTTCAGCGCGTTGGCGTTCGACTCGGCGGTCTGCACCTCGAGGCCGTTGAAGCGCGGCCCGCCACCGACGTGCACTTCCTCGTTGCGCCCGATCATGTCCATGTTGAGCACGGCAGCGATGGTCGAGAGCGGCGCCAGCGGAAACTCGGTATAGGCCCACGCCCCGAGCAGCCCGCGCTCTTCGGAGTTCCACGCCGCGAACAGCACGCTCCGCTTCGGCCGCTGGCCAGCCCTGGCCGCCTCGGCGTAGGCATCGGCAATCTCGAGCAGCGCCACCGTCCCGGATCCGTTGTCGTCGGCGCCGTTGAAGATCTGCGTGCCGTCGGTGCCGTTGTGATCGAAGTGGGCGGTCACGAGCACCCACTGGTCCTTCAGCGCCGGGTCGCTGCCTTCCACGAGACCGACCACGTTTCGGTCGGCAATCGTGTGCCGCGTGACCGCCGCGTGCACCTCGACGTGGGCGCCCGGCAGCGGCACGGCGGCCAGACCGCGCGGCGTCTCGGCCGAGGCCGCCAGCGCCGCCAGCGTCTTGCCGGTGCCGGCCACCAGCGACTCGGCCAGCGCCGGCGAGATCTGCAGCGCCGGGATCTGGATGCGATCGGCCCAGGCGGCCAGCATGTAGCTCTTGAGGTGCGGCGCCGCCTCCGGCCAGACGTTGCCGGCCGCCTGCTCGATGTTCACCGGCGCCGGATGATTGTGCACGTCGGCCACGAACAGCACCGCCACCGCGCCGCGCGCCTGCGCGGCCAGCGCCTTGCGCCAGGCGGCCGCCGGCTCCGCCGTGACCACACCGTCGAAGGGACTCTTCGGATCGCGTTCGCCGGGCTCGTGATCGAGGATGAGGACGACCTTGCCCTGCACGTCGCCGGCGTAGTCGTCGTAGGACAGTCGCGGCGCGGTGATGCCGAAGCCGGCAAACACCACATCCCCCTCGGCGGTGCCGCTGGCGCTGAAGCGCTGCGGATAGAACTCCTGGCCGTGGACGAGGACGCGGTGGGCGGTGCCGCTGCCGGTGCGCACGAGGAGCTCATTGCCCTCACCGAGCGTGGCCGTCATCAGGTGGTAGTTCTGGAAGTAGGAGCCGCCGGACGCCGCGGGCTTCAGCCCGGCGCGCTCGAAGCGCGCCCGGATGTAGTCGGCCGTCGCCAGGTTCTCGGTCGTATCGGTGAGACGGCCGCGCATGGCGTCGCCGGCCAGGAAGAACAGGTCGGCGCGCAGGTCGGCCTCGCGGATGGACTCGAGGCCGGGGGCCCGCTGCTGGGCGGCGAGCGCGACGGTCACGGCGAGGACGAGTACGGCGGTCAGGGCTCGGGCGGCCATCAGGACTCTCCGTTCGGATGCACCGTTACTTCGGCGCCGCATTGTAGAAGTGCGTCGTGAACTCACGCAGCGACCGCTCGCGATAGGTGTCGAGCCTGGGCAGCGCCGCCGCCTTGTCGGCGTCGGGCCGCTCCTGGAACAGCTTGAACTTGCCCTCGAGCTTCTCGATCTCGAGCGTGAAGGGACGGATGCCCTGCGCCCGCGCCAGCACCTGCTCCATCGGCAGGGCCGAAAAATCGTAGGCCGTGCCGCCGATGGCCGACTCGTACTTGCGGATGAGCGACGAGAGCAGCGCGTGCTTGGCGGCCGGTTCGTCGACCGGCGTCAGGCGTCCGCTGGCGTGCACGACCGCGAAGTTCCAGGTCGGCACGCCGCGGCGGCCGGCCTCGCTCACCAGCCAGCCGGGCGAGACGTAGCCGTGTGGCCCGCGGAAGACGACCACGGCCCGTTCGCCGGCGGCAATCGCCTGCGCCTGGTCGTTGGCCGCTGCGATGTGGCCGACGATGGTGCCGAATGCGCCGGTGCTGCGATCGAGGACCGACGGTATGTGCGTGATGCGTAACGTGGGCGTCGTCGTGACGAGGTCGACGAAGCTGAACTCGTCCATGAAGGCGTGCAGGAAGGCCCGATCCTCGACCAGGTGGGCCTTGGGTATGTAGACGGAGGGGTCAGGGGACTCCTGCTCCCCGGCCAGGGCGGTGCGGGTTCCGACGAGGGCCACCCCGCCGAGGGCAGCGATGAGCGAACGGCGATCGAGATCCATGGTCACTCCCGGCGCCACCGGTTGCGGCGCCGGCAGGAGTCTAGCAGTCCCGGTGCCCCCGGTCTCACCGTGCCACACTGACGCATGCGCTCGCCGTGGTCACCGCCTGGAGCGGCCCTGCTCGCCGCCCTCGCGCTGGCGTCGCCCACGGCGGCCCGGCAGGGCCCCGCCGCATGCGCCGCGGACGTCGAGCGGCAGCTGGCCGCCTGGGGCATCCAGACGCCGGCCCGGCCGCAGCCCGTCACAGGTGCCGGCCTGCTCCGCCACTGGCCCACCGCGCGCCTGGGCGAGTGGGTGGTCGAGGCCCGGGACGCCGCCGGCACCCGTCTGCGCCTCGTCACGCCGGCCACCATCACGACGCGGGCGTGGTCGGCCACCTGCGCGGCCACCGAGTCGGCAGCGCCGCGGCGGTCGCCCGGGGGGCCACGCTTCACCGACGACGACCTGCGGGCGCTGGTGGCGGGCGGGCGTGGCGTCGTCTACGTGTGGTCGCCGCACATGCCGCTCTCGGTCGAGGGCTACCGGCCGATTGTCGAAGCGGCGGCGGCCCGCGGACTGGCCGTGACGGCGGTACTCGACCCGGGCGCCGATCGCCGCTTCGCCGAGGCCGAGCGCCAGCGCGGAGACCTGCCGGCGGCGGCCCTGCGCGTGGCCGATTCGGTGGAGCTGCTGTTCCGCGACGTGCTCATCCATGCGCCCGCGGTGCAGGCGTACGGGAACGGCGGGCTCGCCGGCTCGGCCTTTCCCGGGTTCCACACGGCCGCCGAATACGGCGCCTTCCTCGATCGGGTGCTGCCGCCGGCGCGCTGAGGCGCCGGGTGAAGCGGGCGGTCTGTCAGGGCGCGGCGCAGGCGGCCAGCAGCGCGGCCTTGCGCGCGTCGTTGGCCGGCTTCCAGCGTTCCTCGACCAGCTGCCGGCACTGGGCCGGCGACAGGCTGGCAAACGCCCAGGCCGCTTCCTGGGGCCGGAACGGCGTCAGCGCCGGCTGACAGCTCTGCCGCCACAGCTCGCCGATGGCGTCGGCCACCTCGCGGCGGGCCGGCGACGAGAAGAGCTGCGTGAGGCGCCGCTCGCGCGACGGGTCGAGCACGCTCAGCGCAAACCGCTTCGGCGCCTCGCTGTTCTTCGGCACCAGGTTCGACACCACGAACACGGCGCCGTCGGGCATGAAAGCCGGGAAGTAGTGGCCGACGCCCTCGGTCGTCGAGGTGGTCAGGCGCGCCACACCGCCGGCGCCGGTCAGCACGCCAGCGGCGTCGCGCACCAGATCGACGACCACGACATCGGTAATCGCCGGGGCCGTCAGGCCGCCGTTGACGAACGGCGTCAGGTAGTCGTGCTTGCTGATGTGGAAGGTGAGCTGGGTGCCGTCGAAGCTGAAGTCGGCCTTGCCGGCCGCGAACCCGAAGTCGACGCGCTCGGCGCAGGTCGAGCTCTGCGCCGCCGGATCGGTCGACAGGATCTCGAAGATCTTGAGCGAGGCGGGACGGTCCGGCTTGCTGTCGTCGTGAGCCGCGACATAGCGGCCGTCCTTCGAGATGAACGGCGTGGCCAGGTCGCGCGTGATCTGCGGACACAGGCGCATCGGCGTGGTCGGCTCGACCCGCACCGCCCCGTTGTCCGTGGTCACGGTGTAGTCGACGATGCGGAAGCCGGGCGGCGCCGGCTTGGTCGAGCCCGAGAACATCATCCGGTAGACAGTCGTCTCGCGGCCGCCCTCGCGGCGCGTCGAGAGGACGCCGACCGACTGGTAGTAGACGTCGTAGACGTCGGCGTGTTCGTGGGCGAAGACCGGCGCCACGTCGGCCGCGTCCGTGCCGGCCGCCAGCCGCGCCAGCAGCGTCGGCGCGTCGTAGAAGTTCACCGTGTGCGTGGTCGTGTAGTGCGACGGCACCGTGATGAAGCGCCCGTCGGGCGTGGCGACCGCGTCCGAGGTGTCGGGGATGCGAATCCGCGCGCCGGTCGTCAGGTTGTAGAGGTAATTGAGATTGTGGCTGGCCACCGCCACGATGCGGTGGCCGGCCGGGTTCGGCACCGGACGGGCGAACCAGTTGACGTCGTCGAGCACCGGGTCGCCGGGACCCGGCCGCGTGACGTCGACCGCCCGACCGCTGGTCTCGACGGCGCAGTAGGGCGCCACATCCCCCGGGGCGGCCAGCGTCTGCCCGACGAGGGCCAGCACCAGACCGAGAGCGAGACCAGCGGTCGGCTTCTGCATTGTCGTGCTCCTGGCTACTTGCCGCCCTTGACGAGGAACCGCTGGATGCGGCGCCCGGTGGACGCTTCACCCACGTAGAGATTGCCCTTCGAGTCGATGCTCATGCCGTGCGGGCGCAGGAACTGCCCGAGCTGACGGCCGCCGCGGCCGAACTCACCGACGACCTCCATGGTGCTGCGGCGCAGGATCCACACCTTGTGGTTGGTGCCGTCGGCCAGGTACAGCCACTGCTGCTGCGGGTCCTTCGAGAGCACGATGACGAACGACGAGCCGGACGACAGCGTGGCCGGCGCGATGATCTTCTCGCTCACGAACGTGCCGGACTGCTCGAACACCTGGATGCGGTTGCCGCGGCGATCGGCCACGTAGATCTTGCCGTCGGCCGACCCGGTCAGGCCGTGCGGGGTCGAGAACTGCGTCGGCAGCTCGCCGCTCGCCATCGTCTTCGGATCGAACTTCGCGGTGTCGTCGGGCACCTTGCCGTAGGCGCCCCAGTGGCGCTTGTAGGCGCCGGTGGCGCCGTCGAACACCACGATGCGGCGGTTGCGGTAGCCGTCCGAGATGAAGACCTCGTTGGTCTTCGGGTCGACCCAGATGCCGGACGGGCCGCCGAGCAGCTTCTGGTCGTTGCTGCCGTTGTTCTTGTCGTACTCGCCGATGGTCATGACGAGCTTGCCTTCGCGCGTGAACTTCATCACACGGTGGTGCATGTGCGTGCCCACCCACACGAAGTCGTTGTGGTCGACGAAGATGCCGTGCGGGTTGCGCGGCCAGTTGGCCGGCTCCTCCTTGGCCTTGTCGCCCCAGCCCTGCACCACCTTGCCGTTCTGGTCGAGCTCGATGACGACCGGCGCCGCCTTGCAGCAGGTCGCCATCGGCGGCGTCTGCTCCTCGTAGAGCTCCTCTTCGGTGAGGGTCTCCGGCAGCGAGGTGATCCAGACGTGATCGCGGGCATCGACGTAGACACCGGTGACCGAGCCCATCACCCAGTGATTCGGGAACTCCTGCGGCCAGGTGGCGTCGACGGTGAAGGTGGGCGCGGTCTGGCGGGCGCCGAGATCGATCGACGACACGGCGGCCGCCACGAGAAGAGTCAGGGCAGCCGCGACGGGCGCCAGTCGGGAACGTACGTACATTGGTCGTGTCTCCTGCGCCGCACTCGAACCACGGGGCCGGCGCCGCCGACACGATATCACTGCGGCAAGCGGCCAGTCACGACCGGCGCCGGGCCGGCGCGGGCACGGCATCGGGGGTGGCACGGCCGAAACGCGGACTGTGGCTGCTCAATAGTGAACAGCCGGGCCAGACGCCCTCCCATACGCTGACGGGATGGTCTCCCCTTTGTCGGCCCGTCCGGACGCGGCCCCGATCGTCGCCCTCGAAGGCGCGCCCGCGGTCCGCCGCTGGCTCGTCGGCGGACTCGAGATCCTGGGCATCGGCTTGCTCGTGCCGGTCGGCATCCTGCTCGTCGGCCTGCCCGTCGTGCTCGTCGTCAGACTCCTCATCGAGCTGGCCGAACGGTTGTGACGGCGGGGCGGGGCAAGCGGTGGTGGCGGCGTCCGTCGCCACTCGAGCCGCCGCTGCGCGACGAACTCCTCAGCATCGAGGCGCTCGAGCATCGGGCCGTCGCGCTCGCCGGCACGCTCACGCTCGACCCGCTCGCCCCCCGGGCTCACAGCGTGCTGCCCCGCCTGGCCGAGAACGGGCGCGTCCTGCGCCGTGCCTACAGCCATCTGTCCACCGACCTGGCGTCGGCGCGGTTCCTGTCGGCGGCGTCCGAGTGGCTGCTCGACAACTTCCACGTCGTCTCCGATGCGCTGGCCGCGGTCGAGGTCGACCTGCCGCCGACCTACTGCGATGAGCTGCCGGCACTGGCGGACCGGGCGCATGTCGGCCACGCCCGCATCCACGCCGTGGCCCTCGAGCTGATCCGCCACAGCGACAGCCGCCTCGACGCCGCGCAGATGGCGCTCTACCTGCGCAGCTTCCAGCGGGTCGCCCCGCTGACGATCGGGGAACTGTGGGCCTGGCCGAGCATGGTGAAGCTGGCGCTCATCGAGAACATGCGCCGTCTCACCGACGAGATGATGGAGGCACGGGCGCTGCGCCTGGCCGCCGACGCCTTTCTCGAACGCGCCGGCGCCGGCGCCACTGGCAGTGCCGACCTGCCCACGCCGCTCGCGATGGGCAGTGCCGTCCAGCTGCTGCACCGGCTGCGCGAGTACGGCCTGCAGTTCACGCCCATGCGCCTCGCGCTCGACGCGCACCTGGCCGCCGCCGGACGGTCCGCCGAAGATCTGATCCGCGCCGAGCACCAGCGTCAGAGCGTCGCACAGGCCTCGGTCGCCAACGCGGTGAGCAGCCTGCGGCTGGTCGGCTCGCTCGACTGGTCCCGCTTCGTCGAGTCGGTCAGTCTCGTCGACGAGGTCCTGCGCCGGGATCCGGCGGCGTGCTACACGCGCATGGACTTCCTCAGCCGCGACCAGCAACGGCAGGCGGTCGAGACGCTGGCGCCACACGGTGGGGACGCGCAGGTGCGGGTCGCCCTGCGGGCGGTGGCCAGTGCGCGCCACGCGCAGGAAGGCCATGAGGCGGGAACGCCGATCGCCGCTGGCCACGTCGGCTACCACCTCGTCGGCCCGGGCCGCGCCGGCCTCGAGGCCGATTCGGCGTTCCGGCCGGGCCTGCGGCTCCGCGTCCAGCGGCTGCTGTTCCGCGCGGCGCCGGCGCTCTACGTGAGCACGGTCGCGCTGGGCACGACCGCCCTGGTCGTGGCCGGCCTGCGCTACGCTGCCGGCCACGGCGCGTCGGCGTGGAGCCTGGCCGTCGTGGCGGCCCTGCTGGCCGTGCCCGCCAGTGACCTGGTGGGCAGCGTGATGCACCTCGTCAGCGCGCGCCTGGTCCGGCCGCGCCGCCTGCCCCGGCTGGACTTCTCGGACGGCGTGCCGGCCAGTGCCCGCACCATGGTCATCATCCCGACCATGCTGACCAGCCCCGCCGGGGTCGATGCGCTGCTGGCCCACGTCGAGGTGCTGGCCCTCGGCAACCTCGATCGGCACATCCACGTCGCGATCCTGAGCGACTTCGCCGATACCGTCGACGACGACCACACCGCCGAGGCCGCGCTCCTCGAGCAGGCACGGGCCGGCATCCGGGCGCTGGGCGCCCGCTTCGGCCCCGAGCACGCCGACCGCTTCTTCCTGTTCCACCGCGAGCGGCAATGGAACGCCGGCGAGGGCGCGCACATCGGCTGGGAGCGCAAGCGCGGCAAGATCGAGGAGTTCAACCGCCTGCTGCGCGGGGCCACCGACACCAGCTACTCGACCCGCGACGGCGAGCTCGGCGTCCTGCCGGACGTGCGCTACTGTCTCACGCTCGATTCCGACACGCGCCTGCCGCGCGACGCCGCGCGGCAGTTGATCGGGGTGATCGCGCATCCGTTGAACCAGCCGGTCTTCGACCCGCGCACGCGGCGGGTGACCAGCGGCTACGGCATCCTGCAGCCGCGCGTCAGCGTCACGATGGACAGCGCCGCCCGGTCGCTGTTCGCGCGCGCCTACGCTGGGCACACCGGCGTCGATCCGTACACGACGGCCGTCTCCGACGTCTACCAGGACCTGTTCGGCGAGGGCATCTTCACGGGCAAGGGGCTCTACGACGTCGACGCGTTCACGGCCGCGCTCGACGGCCGCGTGCCCGAGAACACCTTGCTCTCGCACGACCTCTTCGAAGGGCTCTACGCCCGCACCGCCCTCGTCACCGACGTCGAGGTCGTGGACGACTATCCGGCGAGCGTGCTCGGCCATGCGCGGCGGCAGCACCGCTGGGTGCGCGGCGACTGGCAGCTCCTGTTCTGGCTGTTCCCGTTCGTGCCGTCGCGCGCCGGCATGGTCCGCAATCGCCTGCCGCTCATCGCGCGCTGGAAGATCCTCGACAACCTGCGGCGCAGTCTCGTGCCGCCGGCGGTGACACTGCTGCTGCTGGCGGGCTGGACGCTGCTGCCGGGCGCGCCGCTCGTGTGGACCATCGCGGCCCTCGCCGGGGCCGCGTTTCCGCTCGCCGGCGGCGTCGTGGCGACGGCCGCCGGCCCACGGCCGGGCCAGGGCTGGCGCCTGCACCTGCGCGAGATGGCGGCCGAGACCTGGCTGGCCGCGAAGCGCGGCGTCCTGCAGGTGGCCCTGCTGGCGCATGACGCCGCCCGCCGCCTGCACGCCATCGGCGTGACCCTGGTTCGCCTGTCTGTACACACGGCGTCACCTCCTCGAGTGGGAGACCACCGCCGCCGACGCGGCCCGGAGCGGTCCGCCACGCCTGCGGAGCTTCCTGGCGGACATGGCCGGCAGCCCGATCACGGCCGTGACCGCCGGCGTCGCGGTGGCCGCGATTCGTCCGCAAGCGCTGCCGGTGGCGGCGCCCGTGCTCCTCTTGTGGTTCATCGCGCCGGTCTTCGCCTGGCTGTTGAGCCGGCCGTCGGTCGAGGTGCGCGCGCCGCTGACGGCGGCCGACCGCGACTACCTGCGTGACGTGGCGCGGCGTACCTGGCACTACTTCGCGACCTACGTGACGGCCGAGGAACACTGGCTCCCGCCCGACAACGTACAGTTCACGCCCGACCCGGTCGTGGCGCACCGCACCTCGCCGACCAACATCGGCCTCGGCCTGCTGGCCACCCTGTCGGCCCACGACCTCGGATTCATCGACACGCCGACGCTCGTCACCTCCGTCGATGCGACGCTGACGACCGTCGAGGGCCTCGAACGCTGGAACGGGCATCTCCTGAACTGGTACGACACCCGCTCGCTCGAGCCGCTGCGCCCGGCCTACGTCTCGACGGTGGACAGCGGCAACCTCGCCGGCGCGCTGGTGGCGCTGAGCGTCGGCCTGGCACCGCACGCGCCGGACCTGGCCGCGCGCGCGACCGCGCTCGTCGACGCCATGGACTTCACGGCGCTGTATCACCGCGGGCGGCACCTCTTCGCGATCGGCTATCGACTGGCCGACGCGGACAACGCCGCGCGTCTCGACCCGGCGTGTTACGACCTGCTGGCGTCGGAAGCGCGCCTGGCGAGCTTCCTGGCCATCGCCAAGGGCGACGTCGGCCAGGCGCACTGGTTCCATCTGGGCCGCAAGACCACCAACGTGCGCGGCGTGCCGGTGCTGCTGTCGTGGAGCGGCACGATGTTCGAGTACCTCATGCCGCAGCTCGTCATGCGCAGCTTTCCGCACACCCTGCTCGACGAGTCGTGCCGCGCCGTGGTGCGCCGCCACATCGACTACGGCGCCGCGCACCGCGTGCCGTGGGGCATCTCGGAGTCGGCCTACGCCACCGTCGATCGTCACGGCACCTATCAGTACCGCGCGTTCGGCGTGCCCGGGCTCGGACTGGCGCGCGGGCTCGGCGAGGCCCTGGTCGTCGCCCCCTATGCCAGCGCGCTGGCCGCCCTCTACGATCCGGCGGCCGCGGCGGCCAACCTCCGCCGCCTCGATGGCCTCGGTCTGCACAGCCCGTTCGGCAGTCTCGAGGCACTCGACTTCAGTCAGCCCGTCGGCGAGTCCGGCGTCCCCGACGGCACCGGCATCGCCGTCTCGGCGTGCATGGCCCATCACCAGGGGATGACCCTGGTCGCACTCGGAAACGCCCTGCAGGGCGACATCATGGTCGCGCGCTTCCACGCCGACCCGCGCGTGCGCGCCACTGAGTTGCTGCTGCAGGAACGGCCGCCGCTGCGCCGCCTCGCCACGGCGCCCCGGCCGGGGGACGACGCGCCGTCGTTCGTGCCCTCGCTGGCCTCGCCGCTGCGACGCTTCCGCACGCCGCATACGCAGTTCCCGCATATGCAGTTCCTGTCGAACGGCGCCTTCGTGACCGGCGTCACCAACGCCGGCGGCGGCCAGGCGACCTGTCGCGGCCTGGCGGTGACCCGCTCCCGGCACGACCGCACGCTCGACAACGACGGCCTGTTCATCTACGTGCGTGACGTGCGCCGGGGCACGGTCTGGTCGGCCGGTCACCAGCCCGTATGCCGGGAGGCCGACGAGTACAGCGCCACCTTCCTGCCCGAGCGGGTCACGATCCGGCGTCGCGACGAGGACTTCACGACGCAGCTCGACATCGCCGTCTCGGCCGAAGACGACGTCGAGGTGCGGCGCATCACGCTGCGCAATCACGGCACCGGCCCGCGTGAGCTCGAGATCACGAGCTACGCCGAGATCGTCCTGGCCACCGACGCCGCCGATCTCGCCCATCCCGCCTTCGGCAAGCTGTTCGTGCACACCGAGTTCCTGCCCGGCAGCGCGGCCCTGCTCTGTGCCCGGCGCCCGCGTGAAGCGGGGGCCGCGCCGCCCTGGGCCTTCCATGCGCTGAGCCTCGAAGGGCCGCAGAGCCACGTCGAGTTCGAGACCGACCGCGCCCGCTTCCTCGGCCGCGGCCGCGACGTGCGTGACCCGCAGGCCCTCGACGGCCGGGCGCTCTCGGGCACCAGCGGCGACGTACTCGATCCGATCGTCAGTCTGCGTCAGCGCGTCC
Organism: uncultured Acidobacteriota bacterium; assembly: GCA_963807405.1. Classification (GTDB taxonomy): domain Bacteria; phylum Acidobacteriota; class Vicinamibacteria; order Vicinamibacterales; family UBA2999; genus CADEFD01. The sequence continues at coordinate 2,018,831 of CAWEBU010000006.1, forward strand.
GCGTGGCGCCGGGCGCCGTCGTCCGCCTGTGCCTCTCGACCGGCATCGCCGGATCGCGGTCGCATGCCGAAGCCCTGGCGCAGAAGTACCACGACCCGAGCGCGGCCAGCCGTACCTTCGCGCTGGCGCTCACCCACGCCAGAAGCGGCCTGCACCACCTCGGCGTCCGGGCGGACGACGCGATCCTGTTCGAACGCCTGGCCTCGCGCGTGCTCGGCCTCGACGGCTCGCTGCGCGCGCCGGCCGTGCCCGACGACCACCCGCTCGGTCAGAGCGGCCTGTGGTCGTTCGGCATCTCCGGCGATCTGCCGCTGCTCGTCGTGCACGTGGACGGCGGCGCCGGCACCGCGCTGGCCCGTCAGGTGCTCAGTGCGCAGGAGTACTGGCGTCTCAAGGGTCTGACCGCGGACGTCGTGCTGGTGAACGTCGGGCCGGGCGGCTATCGCGACGATCTCCAGAACGAGCTGGTGGTGCTGCTCGAAGGCGGGCCGTGGGCGCAGTGGCGTCAACGCCCCGGTGGCGTGTTCCTGCTGCGTGCCGATCAGATGTCACCGGCACAGATGGCGGTCCTGGCGGCGGCGGCCGCCGCCCTGCTGCCGGCTGCCTACGGCGACCTGGCCGCGCATCTGGACCGCCCGGCGCCGGCGCCGGTGGTGTCGCCAGCGCTCGCCGTGACCGAGACGCACGAGCCGATCCTGGCTGCAGAGCCCGCCGCCCTCCGGCCGCCCCGGACACTGGCCAACGACCTCGGCGGTTTCGCCGACGACGGCAAGGCGTACGTGATCGAACTCCCCTCCGGCCGCGCGACGCCGCTCCCCTGGGTCAACGTCCTGGCCAACCCGCACGCCGGCACCATCGTGAGCGAGTCCGGCGCCGCCTCCACCTGGGTGGGCAACAGCCGTGAGTTCCGCCTCAGCCCGACGCCGAACGATCCGGTCAGCGATCCGCCGTCCGAAGCGCTCTACGTGCGCGACGATGCCAGCGGTGACGCCTGGTCGCCGACGCCTGGCCCGATGGCGCGCCCCGACGGCGAGGCGCCGTGTGTCGTCACGCATGGCGCCGGGTTCACGCGCTTCGCGCGCACGACGCGCGGGTTGCGGCACGAGCTGGACCTCTTCATGCACGTCACCGCGCCGGTCAAGTTCACGCGTCTTCGCCTGACCAACACCACCGGCCGCCCGCGCACGCTCAGCCTGTTCGCCTTCACGCAGCTGGCGCTCGGTCCGCCGGTGCGCCACACGGCGCGCCATGTCGTCACCACCCTCGACGCCGGGCGTCACGCGATCTTCGCCGGCAATGCCTTCACCCCTGATTTCCAGCACGCGACCGCCTTCTCGGGGTGCAGCGAGCCGCTGGTGTCGGCCACCGGCGACCGCACGATGTTCCTCGGGCGCCACGGCACGATGGCGGCGCCGGCGGCGCTCGGACTGGACGCCCTGTCGGGCGCCGTGGGCGCCGGGCTCGATCCCTGCGCCGCGTTGCATGTCCGCGTCACGCTGGAACCGGGCGACAGCCGCGCGGTGGTGTTCGCGCTCGGCGCCGGGACGTCGGACGACGACGCGCGACAACTGGTGACGCGCTACGCCACCGTGGCGGCGGCGGATCTCGCCTTCGACGAGACGCGGACGTCGTGGCGGCACCTGCTCGAGGGCGTGCAGGTCCAGACGCCGGACGACTCCTTCGACACGCTCGTCAACCACTGGCTGCTCTACCAGACCGTCAGCAGCCGGCTGTGGACGCGGGCCGCCTACTACCAGCCGGGCGGCGCCTTCGGCTTCCGCGACCAGCTGCAGGACGTGATGGCGCTGATGCCGACGCATCCGCAGCTGGCGCGCGCCCACATCCTCCGCGCGGCGGGACGCCAGTTCGTCGAGGGCGACGTCCAGCACTGGTGGCACGAGCCGAGCGGCCGCGGCACCCGGACGCGCTGCTCGGATGACCTGCTCTGGCTGCCCTTCGTCGTCGCGCACTATGTCGCCACCACGGGCGATCGCTCACTGCTCGACGTGCAGGCGCCGTATCTCGAGGCGCCGCGTCTGACCGCTGCCGACACCGACGTCTACGGACAGCCGGGCATCGCCGCCGCCACCGGGTCGATCTACGAGCACTGCCTGCGTGCCATCGACGCCGGCACGACGCGCGGCACCCACGGTCTGCCGCTGATGCGCGCCGGCGACTGGAACGACGGCATGAACCTGGTCGGCGAACGGGGCCTGGGCGAAAGCGTGTGGCTCGGCTTCTTCCTGCACGCGGTGCTCGACGCCTTCGCGCCGCTGTCGCAGGCCCGCGGCGATGCCGAGCGCGCCGCCCGCTATCGCGCCGAGGCCGCCAGTCTGGCCAACAGCCTCGGGCAGGCGTGGGATGGCGAGTGGTATCGCCGGGGCTACTACGACGACGGCAGCCCGCTCGGCTCGGCGCAGAACGACGAGTGTCGCATCGACTCGATCGCGCAGTCGTGGGCGGTGCTCTCCGGCGCCGCGCCCCCGCTCTTCGCCGAGCGCGCCATGGACGCCGTGCGCACCTGGCTCATCAATCGTGGGTCACGGACCGTGGCGCTCCTCGATCCGCCGTTCGCTCACTCCGCGCAGGAGCCGGGCTACATCAAAGCCTATCCGCCCGGCGTACGCGAGAACGGCGGCCAGTACAGTCATGCGGCCGCCTGGGTGATCCTGGCGCTGGCCGCCCTCGGACGCGGCGACGACGCGGCCGAGGTCTTCCACATGGTGAACCCGATCAACCATGCGCGCACCCCGGGCGAGGCCGCGCGCTACAAGGTCGAGCCCTACGTGATGGCGGGCGACGTCTACACGCGGGGACCGCACGCCGGCCGCGGCGGGTGGACGTGGTACACCGGCTCCGCGGCCTGGATGTACCGCGCGGCCGTCGAGGGCATCCTCGGCCTGCGCCGCCACGGCGAGACCTTCAGCATCGCCCCGGCGATTCCGGCGGCGTGGCCCGGCTTCCGGATCGACTGGCGTGTCGGCGCCACCAGCTACGAGATCGAGGTCGTCAACCCCGGCGGAACTGGACGCGGCGTGGCCGCGGCCGACCTCGATGGCACCGCGGTGGACGCCGCCGCCATTCCGCTGACCGACGACGGTGGCACCCATCGGGTGCGTGTCATGCTCGGCTAGCCGCTGATGACGCGGCGCCAGCCGGGCAGCACGACGCGCGTGGGCGGGAGGCCGGCGGCATCCCGGCATCGCCGGACCGGGCTCACGCTTCCGCCTCGGATCCTGGCGATCGAGGGCGGCGATGCGTCTCAGCGCTTCGGACCGCGAGCGCCGTCGCGGTCTGCGGCTCGGCGCCGTGTAGCGCTCGGCGCGGCGTGAGATGTCAGGGAAGGTCCTGCCATGCGGCAGGACCTTCCATGCGGTGAACCTGCCGGCAGCCCGCCTGTCGGCCAGCGGCCGTGTGCGGCCCCTGCTTACCGGAGGCGCGCGGTGCGGGCGCGGATCGCCGCGGCCAGTGCCTTGTAGCGCTCCTGGTCGGCGGCGTTCGGCGCCGCCGCGTCCCGCTCGAGCTCGCCGGCCATCGCGTCGAGCGCATCGAGCGTGGCCTTCTGCCGCTTGTCACCCTGGTCGAGCGCGGCACGCAGGGTCTTCGACCGCGTCGGGTCGATCGCCTTCGCCCGGTCGAGCTGGTCGAGATACGCCTTGGCCACGACGAAGCTGGGCGGCCACACGTAGGTCGGCTGGTTCTGCGAGTTGAACTCCTCGAAGCGCACCAGGTTGGCGGCGGCGAGCTCGTTCTCGGTCAGGAACTCGCTCGGCAGCAGCCGGAAGACATCGATGCCGCGGGCGATCTCGGCGCCGTAGATGTTGCCGTTGTACCAGTAGGACGACCAGTAGCCGCCCGACAGCATGCCCTTGTCGCTCAGCGGACCGCGATCGAAGAAGGCGATCTCGACCGGGGTGGTGGAATCGGTGAAGTCGAACACCGAAATGCCGCCCTGGTACCACGACTGCACCATGATGTCGCGGCCCGGCACCGGAATCAGCGAGCCGTTGTGCGCGACGCAGTTCTCGTTCTCGGTCTGCGGGGCGGGCATCTTGTAGTAGCCCTTGTGCACCAGCTTCTTGTCGACGATGTCGTAGATGGCATCGGCGCCCCACGTCAGCGGGTCGGTGGCGCGGCAGCGCGGCCGGCCGCCGCCGCCCCACTCGTCGGTGAACACGACCTTGGTGCCGTCGTTGTTGAAGGTGGCCGAGTGCCAGTAGGCGAAGCCCTTGTCGGTGACCGCGTCGAGGCGCTTCGGGTTCTCCGGATCGGCGATGTCCATCAGGATGCCGTTGCCCGAGCAGGCACCGGCCGCCAGGCCGATGTCGGCGAAGACCGTGATGTCGTGGCACTGGTTGGTCAGGCGCGAGGTCTGCGTGCCCTCACCGTGATTGCCGCCCTGCCACAGGCCCGAGATGGCGCCGGTCGTCGGATCGGCGAACAGGCGCGGGCGGCTGACGATGGCCGCTTTCTCGGGATTCTTCAGCGGCACCTTGATGACGTCGATACTGAAGAGCGAGGTGTTCGGATCTTCCTTGGCGTCGAGTCCCGAGCAGCCGGCCAGTTCCTCGCCCGAGCGCACGGTGCTCGTGCCCGAGCCGTAGACGTAGAGCGTGTTCGGATCGCTCTTCACCGGCACCAGCGTGTGGGTGTGCGAGCCGCGGCAGGTCTGGATGGCGGCGACCTGCTTCGGGTTCTTGAGGTCGGTGATGTCGAAGATGCGGATGCCGCGGAACCGCTCGACGCTGACCGGCGCCGTCACGCCGCCGACGCCGCAGTCGAGGCGGCCGCGCGTCTGCTCGACCGACATGAAGAGCAGGTTGCCCCACATCGAGACGTCGCCCTGGCCGCCCGGGCAGACGATCGAGGCGACCAGCTTCGGCTTGCGCGCGTTCTCGATGTCGTAGGTGTTGAAGCCGTGGTAGTTGCCGACCACCGCGTGCACGCCCTTGAACGCCAGGTCGGAATTGGTGAACCCGGAGCCCGGCGGCGGCGGTGCGTTCGGATCGCGCGGCGGGGGCGGCGGCGCGTCCGCGGCCGGTTCGGGCGGCGAGGGCACGCCGGCCGGGTACTCCGGGTCGAAGAACCCCGGCGGCTTCGGCAGGTTGGAGACGAGCTCCATGTGCCGCGCGGCCACGGCCGCGTCGTGAATGCCGGCCTTGAGGCCGATACGCGGATCGTTCGGATCGGGCGGCGCCTGCTGCGCCTGCGCCACGACCGCCCCGATTGCCATTGCCAGCACGCCGCCGAGTCCCGCATTCATCCGCATGATGTCTCCTCGTACCGTGTGTTTCCGGGCCCCGAGCCCCGCCCTACTTGAGGCGGGCCGTGCGCGCCGCGATTGCCTCGGCCAGTGCCTTGTAGCGCGCCGCGTCCTTGGCGCCCGGCGCCGCGGCCTCCTTCTCGAGGGTCGCGGCCATCGCGTCCAGTTCGCCGATGGCAGCCTTCTGCCGCTTGTCGGCCTGATCGAAGGCGCTCCGCAGCGTCTTCGACCGCGCCGGATCGATGGCCTGCGTGCGCTCGAGCTGGTCGAGATAGGCCCTGGCCACGATGAAGCTGGCCGGCCACACGACCTTCGGCTGGTTCTGCGAGTTGAACTCCTCGAAGCGCACGAGGTTGGCGGCCGCCAGCTCGTTCTCGCTCAGGAACTCGCTCGGCGTCAGCTTGAAGACGTCGATGCCGCGGGCGATCTCGGCGCCGTAGATGCTGCCGTTGTACCAGTAGGCCGACCAGTAGCCGCCGGTGATGAGGTTCTTGGCATCGAGCGGCCCACGGTCGAAGTAGGCGATCTCGACCGGATGCGCCGAGTCGGTGAAGTCGAACACCGAGATGCCGCCCTGGTACCAGCCCTGCACCATGATGTCGCGGCCGGGCACCGGCACGATCGAGCCGTTGTGCGCCACGCAGTTCTCGGTTTCGGTCTGCGCCACGGGCAGCTTGTAGTAGCCCTTGAACACCATCTTCCTGTCGACGATGTCGAAGATGGCGTTGGCGCCCCAGGTCAGCGAGTCGGTGGCGCGGCAGCGCGGCCGGGTGCCGCCGCCCCACTCGTCCGTGAAGATGATCTTGGTGCCGCTGTTGTTGAAGGTGGCCGAGTGCCAGTAGGCGAAGTTGCTGTCGGCCACGAAGTCGAGGCGGGTCGGCGCCTCGGGGTTCGAGATGTCCATCAGGATGCCGTTGCCCGAACAGGCGCCGGCGGCGAGCCCGGCCTCGGGCATCACGGTGATGTCGTGGCACTGGTTGGTGGTGCTGGTCTTCTGCGTGCCGGGACCGTGGTCGCCGCCGGCCCACAGGCCGGCGATGGCGCCGGTCGTGGCGTCGGCGAAGATGCGCGGGACGGGCCACGATGGCCGACTTCTCGGGGGTCTTCAGCGGCACCTTGATGACGTCGATGCTGAAGAGCGCGCTGTTCGGGTCTTCCTTCGGATCCAGGCCCGAGCAGCCGGCGAGTTCCTCGCCCGAGCGGACGGTGCCGGTGCCCGAGCCGTAGACGTAGATGTGGTCCGGGTCGTTCTTCGTCGGCACCAGCGTGTGCGTGTGGGAGCCGCGGCAGGTCTGCACGGCGGCCACCTGCTTGGGATTCTTGAGGTCGGTGATGTCGAAGATGCGCACGCCACGGAAGCGCTCGACGCTGACCGGCGTCGACACGCCCTGGGTGCCGCAGTCGATGCGGCCGCGCGTCTGCTCGACCGACATGAAGAGCAGGTTGCCGTAGATCGAGACGTCGCCCTGACCGCCGGGGCAGGCAATCGACGCCACCAGCTTCGGCTTGCGCGCGTCCTCCACGTTGTAGGTGTTGAAGCCGTGGAAGTTGCCCATCACGACGTTGACGCCCTTGAAGGCGAGGTCGGAGTTGGCGAAGTCGAGACCGCCGCCAGGCCGTGGCGCCGCGGCGGCCGCGGTCGCGGTCCCGGCGGCTGCCGCCGCTCCGGCCTCTGCCGCTGGCGCTGGGGCGGGCGCCGCCGCCTCGGCGGCCGGCGTGCCGGCCGGGCGTTCGGGCGGGGTCGGATCACCGGCGGGGTTCTTCGGATCGAAGAAGCCGGCCGGCTTCGACATGCTCGATACGAGCGTCATGTTCTTCGCGGCGGTGCCGGCGTCCTTGATGCCGGGCTTGAGCGAGGCGCGCGGATCGGTGGTGCTCGGCAGCGCCGCCGGCTTGTCCTGCGCGCGCGCGGCCACGGCCCCGAGTCCGACGGCGACCAGCGCCACCATGGTCCACGCCGCACGACGCGGCGCGGCCGACGACCTCACTGCAATTCTCATTGGATGTCCTCGATTACGGCGTGCATGTATTAACGGCGTCCCAGCATGGCGCGCATGCGGGTGATCTCCATGCGCTGATCGGAGTCCACGTCGGCGGCGAACGCGTTGATGTCGCCTTCCTGGCCGGCACCCGGCGTCTTGAAGAGCTCGTCGACCATCGTGAGCGCGCCGATGTGGTGCTGGATCATCCCCTTCAGGAAGAGCTCGTCGAAGGCCTGCCCCCTGGCGGCGGCGAGTTCGCTCATCTGCTCGGCCGTCAGCATGCCCGGCATGAAGCCTTCGTGCGTGTGGTGCGCGTGCTCGGCCGGCACCTCCTGGCCGCGCGCGCGCAGCCACGACCGCATCATCTCCATCTCGTCGGCCTGCGACACGGAGATGCGCTGGCCGAGCAGCTTCATCTCGTCGCGCTCGCTGCGGTCGGCGATGAGGGCCGTCATCTCGAGCGCCTGCGCGTGGTGGCCGATCATGCCCTGCATGAACGCCACGTCGGCCGGCGTCGCCTGCACCTTCGAGAGGTCGGTCGCCTCGGCCGGCGTGATGGTCCGGTTGGCTTCGCCGGGGGCGCCGGGCTGGATGATCACCGGGCCGGCCGTCTCGGACGGTTCGGACGGCGTGGACGTGACCAGGGGGCCGGAGGCCGAGCGACAGGCCGGGCCGGCGACCGTGGCGAGCAGGACTAGGAAGACAGCGCGTCTCATGACAGTACCGCCAAGAATACAGGATCGTCCGGCGGCGGCCACCGGGAGCGGCCGGAGGGACGGACGCCGGGACGAGCGGGCCCGACGCGCTTACCGAAATCGCACCGTTCGGTAACCGCACCCTCAGGACTCGGCCCGGTCACCGACGCTACTGTTGGCTGGTCGACGGCCGCAGGGGCCACTCGCCAGGACCGGCGCCGGGCGCCGGAACACCCTCCCGGACTCCCCTGATCGGGCGTAGAGTTTCTGTCACGTTTTCATTGTCGGAGAGTGGACGCGCCGCGTCTGCCCTGATGTCACCCGGAAGGAGACGTAATCCCATGAAGTCCTCACGACTGGCGGCCCTGATCCTCGTTCTCGTCGCGACGGGCACGGCGGGCGCCGCGGCCCAGGCGCCCGCAACCGCGCCCGCGCCCGCGCTGGCCGCAGCCACCCACAAGCACTACGACGTCAGCGCGCAGGCGCGGCAGCCGGGCCCGAACGGCGAGCTGGCGCCGCGCCTGCAGAACCTCGGCGCGCACACCTTCACCGTGAGCACGGCCAACCGCCGACGCGCAGCGGTTCATCAACCAGGGCCTCAACCTCGCCTACGCGTTCAACCACGCCGAGGCGCGGCGCGCCTTCCGCGAAGCGGCGCGGCTCGATCCGACGCTCGCCATCGCCTACTGGGGCCAGGCGCTGGTCCTCGGACCGAACATCAACGCCGTGATGGAGCCGAACGAAGAACCGAACGCCTTCGAGATGGTGCAGAAGGCCATGACGCTCAGCGCCAAGGCCTCGCCGCGCGAGAAGGCGCTCATCGACGCCCTCGCCCGGCGCTATTCAGGCAAGGTCGACGACCGCACCGCCAATGACGCCGCCTACGCCGAGGCCATGCGCGCCGTGCACCAGCGATTCCCGAACGACCTCGACATCACGATGCTCTACGTCGAGTCGATGATGGACCTGCGGCCCTGGGGCTACTGGATGCCCGACGGCCGTCCGCACGAAGGCACGGCGGAGATCGTGGCGCTGACCGAACGGGTGATCGCGACGCACCCGAAGCATCCCGCCGCGCTGCACATGCTGATCCACCTGGTCGAATCCGACCACCCCGGAGCGGGCCGAGAAGGCCGCCGATGCGATCATGCCGCTGATGCCGGCGGCCGGCCACATGGTGCACATGGCCTCGCACATCTATCAGCGCGTGGGCCGCTATGCCGATGCCATCAAGAGCAACCAGCTCGCCATCGTCGCCGACGTGGACTACATCACCCAGTGCCGGGCCCAGGGGCTCTACCCGATGGCCTACTACCCGCACAACATCCACTTCCTGTGGTTCGCGGCCACCTTCGACGCGCAGTCGAAGCTGGCGATGGAGGCGGCGGCCGACGTGGCGGCGAAGATCTCCGACGACGTGCTGACCGAGATGCCGCTGACGGCGGGCTTCCGCGTCGTTCCCCTGTGGGCCAACGTGCGCTTCGGCCGCTGGGACGCCGTCCTCCAGACGCCGGCACCGCCGGCGTCCAGCGTGTTCCTCACCGCCGCCTGGCACTTCGCGCGCGGGATGGCGCACGTGGCCGGCGGCCGCGTGGCCGAGGCCGAGCAGGCGCTGGCCGCGTTGACGCCGCTGCTCGCGCGACTCGGCAGCTCGACGCGCCGCTCTTCTCGCCCAACACCGGACGCGCCATCATGAGCATCGCGCCGGCGGTGCTGGCCGGCGAGATCGCCGCCGCCAAGGGGCAGTTCGACCAGGCCATCGCGCATCTCGAACACGGCGTCCGGCTCGAGGACGCGCTCGTCTACACCGAGCCGAGCGAATGGGTGTTCCCCGTCCGCCACGCGCTCGGCGCCGTGCTGCTCGAGGCCGGCCGCGCCGCCGAGGCCGAGACCGTCTACTGGGAGGATCTGAAGCGCAACCGCGAGAACGGCTGGGCGCTGACCGGCCTCGTGCAGGCGCTGCGCGCCCAGAAGAAGGACGCGCTGGCCGCCGTCGTCGATGCGCGACGTGCCAAGGCTCTGGCCCGCGCCGATGTCACGCTGCCCGGCTCGCGTTTCGGACGGACGCCGCCGGCGACGATCGCGCGTGCCGCGGCGGGACCGCCGCGGCGCCCACGGCCATCGCGCCGCGGTTCACGCCGGCAACCGTGACGCTGGCGAGCGGCGTGGAGCTGCCCTATGTCGAACACGGGCCGGCCACGGCGCCGGCCGTCATCTTCCTGCACGGCGTCACCGACTCGTGGCGCTCGTTCGAGGATCTGCTGGCCGCAACTGCCGCCGACGGTGCGCGCGATTGCCGTCACGCAGCGCGGGACATGGCGACGCCAGCCGGCCCGACACCTACTCGCTACGCGCCATGGCCGGCGACATCGCCGCCGTCATGGACGCGCTGCGGATCCCGTCGGCCGTGGTCGTCGGCCACTCGATGGGCGGGCTCGTCGCCGCGCGCCTCGCCCTCGACCAGCCGGCGCGCGTGCGGGGCCTGGTCCTGCTGTCCACGTTCCACTCCCTCAAGAATCACGCGGCGGTGCGGGAACTGGGACTGACGCCCTCGCGGCGATGCGCGACCCGATCGATCCGGCGTTCGTGCGGGAGTTCCAGGAGAGCACCGTCGCGACGCCGATCCCGGCGGCCCGGATGGACACCTACGTCGCCGAGAGTCTGAAGGTGCCCGCCCGCGTGTGGCAGGCGCATCTTCACGACCTTCCTCAACGACGACTTCGCGGCCGACCTCGGCCGCATCACCGTGCCGACCCTGGTGGTGTCGGGCGGGAAGGACACCTTCAGCCGGCAGCAGGAGCGCGCGGCGCTCCTGGCCGGGATCCGCTGGCGCCACCGCCATCGACTACGCCGACCTCGGGCACGCCCCGCATTGGGAACGTCCGGCGGTCGTCGCCGCCGATATCGCGCGCTTCGTGGGCGGTCTGCCCGCGGCGCGCCCCACCGCCAGCAAGGACTGACGAGGCAGGCATGACGGCAGGCTTTTCGTTCGCGCTCGAGATCACCGGCACGGGCGGCAGGCGCGTGGTCCGCGCGACGGGCCGTCTCGTGGCCGGCGCGGGAGCCGAGGGCCGGGGGTGGGACGCCAGTGGCGCATTCGCGGGGACCGATGAGGTCGTGCTGGACCTCGGTGGCGTGACGGCGATCGACGCGGGCGGCGTGGGCCGTCTGGTCGGCCTGCGCCAGGCCCTCGCCCGCCGTGGCACGCGACTGACCATCGCCGCGGCCAGCCCGCGCGTCCGGCGCGTCCTGCGGGTGACGGCGCTCGACACCGTCTTCGCCATCGCGCCGGGCCACCTGGCAGACGGACCCGTGGCGGATGTCACGCGAGTGCCGGCGCGCGTCTGCCGCTGCGCCTGACCGATTGCCGCGAAAGGATAGTCCGCCATGTCCCGCGCGCCGCTCGTGCCCGATCCGGGCCCCGTCGATCCCGCCGATCGCGGCCAACTGTTCACGGTCCAGCTGCGCGGGGGCCAGCGGCTGGTCTGCGGCCGCCTGACGCACGTGGCCAGCGGACAGGCGTCGCACTTCGATTCGGGCGAGGAACTGGTCGCTCGGATGCTCGCGCTGCTGGGCGGCATCGACCGCGGGCCGGACCGCTGACGGACGGCCCCGCGGCCCATGCCCGACGCAGCGACGATCGACGGCCCGCGCACCCGCCACATGGGCTAAATTGGCGCAGTCCCGCCGCCCGCGTGGATCTCGCCATGGCAGGTATCAGCGTTCCGCTCGTCTACGTCTTCGGCGCATTTCGACTCGACGTACGCAACGCCACCGTCGAGCGCGATGGCGTGCCCCTGCCACTCACGCCGAAGGCCTTCAGCGTGCTGCTCCATCTCGTGACGCACGCCGGGCAGCTCGTGACCAAGGCGGAGTTCCTCGACGTCATCTGGGCCGGGGTCTTCGTGGGCGATGCGGCGCTCAAGGTCTGCGTGCGGGAGATCCGCAAGGCGCTGGCCGACGATCCCCAGACGCCCACTTACATCCAGACGGCGCACCGCCGCGGCTACCGGTTCATCGCCCCGGTGGCGATCGCCGAGGCTCCGATCGCAGCGCCCCCTTCCGCCCCGGCCGTCTCCGCGCCGCGCCCGCTCGGCGCGGCCCTCGCTGCCGGCGCGCCCCCGGCCACGCACTACGCCCGCAGCGGCGATGTCAGCATCGCCTACCAGGTGCTCGGCGACGGCCCGGTCGACCTCGTGTTCGTGATGGGCTGGGTCTCGCACCTGGACTACTTCTGGCGGGAGCCGTCGTTTGCCCGCTTCCTGACGCGGCTGGCGTCGTTCTCGCGGCTCATCCTCTTCGACAAGCGCGGCACCGGGCTCTCGGACCGCGTCTCTGACCTGCCGACTCTCGAGCAGCGCATGGACGACGTGCGGGCCGTGCTCGAGGCGGTCGGCTCGACGCGCGCGGCGCTGCTCGGGGTGTCGGAGGGCGGCCCGCTGTGCAGCCTGTTCGCCACCACCTATCCGGATCGCACGCTCGCGCTCGTCATGATCGGCACCTATGCCAAGCGGCTGTGGGCGGCCGACTACCCGTGGGCGCCGACGCGAACCGAGCGCGAGCGCTTCCTGGACGAGATCCGGCAGCACTGGGGCGGCCCGGTCGGCCTCGAGGCCCGCGCGCCCCTCGAAGGCGTCCGACCCGGCGTTCCGCGAGTGGTGGGCGACCTACCTGCGCATGGGCGCCAGCCCCGGCGCCGCGCTCATGCTGACGCGCATGAACGCGGAGATCGACATCCGCCACGTGCTGCCGGCCGTCCGCGTGCCGACGCTGGTGCTCCACCGCACCGACGACCGCTGCCTCAAGGTCGAGGAGGGCCGCTACGTCGCCAGCCGCGTGCCCGGGGCGGTCCTCGTCGAGCTGCCGGGCGAGGACCACCTGCCGTTTGTCGGCGACCAGGATGCGATGCTCGACCAGGTGGAGGACTTCCTCAACCGCAGCTACCACGACGTGGATGCCGACCGGGTGCTGGCCACGGTGCTGTGGGCGCGAGTCGACGCGCGGCCAGACCCGGACAGCGGCGACACCGGATTCGACACCCACGCGCGGCGCGAGATCGAGTGGTTCCGCGGGCGCGCCGTTTCAATCGACGGCGAGATGTTGACGGCGGCCTTCGACGGCCCCGCCCGTGCCATCCGCTGCGCCACGTCGATCGCGGCCTCGGCCGCGCGTTTCGGGCGGACGGTGCGCGTCGGACTGCACACCGCCGAGTGCGACCTGCACGACGGCCGGCTGCGCGGCGTCGCTGTGGACATCACGCGGGCGCTCGCCGTGCTGGCTTCGCCCGGCGAAGTGCTCGTCTCACGCACGGTGAAGGACCTGGTCGCCGGGTCGGGACAGACATTCGCCGACCGCGGCATCCAGACGCTCGGCGACGACGAGCACTGGCGTGTCTTCGCGGTTCGTGGGCCGGACGACTCCCGTCAGTCGTAGTAGGCGCCGTCCACCAGGCGCTGCGAGATCCACCACAGGTTGCCGTGCGGGTCGCGCACGCCGCCCTGCCGGTCGCCGTACGGCATGTCGGCCACGGCCATGACCTCGGTGGCGCCGGCGTCGATGGCCCGCGTCATCGCGCGATCGGCGTCATCGACGTAGAGGTAATACGACGCCGGCATCGCCGGAAACGCCGGTGACGCCTCGCTGAGCATCACCGTGGCGCTGCCCAGCCGTACCTGCGCGTTGGCAATCCGCTCGCCGTCCAGGTGGCGGCCGGTCTCGGTGCCGCCGAGACCGGTCACCAGGAACTCGATGAAGGCGGCCGCGGCGTCGACGAAGAAGTACGGGGTGACCGTGCTGAAGCCAGGTGGTGTCGACATGCTGACCGAGCCTACGGGACGAACTCGAGCAGCATCCGCATCGTGTCCACCTTCAGACCGTCCTCCCGCATCGCCTGCTGGCCTTCGGCCGACTGCAGCAGTTCCTGGAACTTCGCCATGTCGGGGATCTCCGCGATGAGACCCGTGGCGTTCGCGTTCTGGGGATCGTGGAAAGTGCGGCACCGGACGCCGATCTTGCCGAACATCTCGTGCCGGCTTCCTGCTCCCTGATTCCAGGCGCGGGCCCAGACGGCGCCGTCCTGAACGTCGTGAAAGATGATGGCCGTGGTCATGGATACGCCTTTCGTGAGGTGGTGAGGATGGACGTCTGACTGCCGCGGCAGCGCGGTCACGCCGTCACGCCGTCACGCTTTGAAACCGATGCTCCAGTGGGTGCCGTCACAGAACGGCTTGTTCTTCGACGCGCCGCAGCGGCACAACGTGTAGTGCTCGGCCGAGGCGCCCTGCGCCCGCGGCTGATCGAGCAGGTGTGGCCCGCCGACGACGGCGTAGGGGCCATCCGTCGTCGCCGTGATGGAAGGCGGGCGCTGCTCGTCGGGACCCTCGACGCCGTCAACCGTGTAGCTCAGAGCGCCGGATGGACATCGTTTGATCGTGGCGACGATGGCGGCGACGGTGTCGCCGGCCGGATCGATCCACGGCTCGGCCTTCTGCCGGAACACCGAGGGCAGGCCGTCGGTGCAGTGGCCGGCGTGGGCGCAGATCGATCGGTTGTCGTGCACGGCAAGACCCGCGGCACGGTAGGTCTCGCGCACGTCATTGGCCGCATCGGCCAGCCGGGCGCCCGAGAAGCCGTTCTTCTTGTGCGTGCCGTCACAGAACGGCTTCCTGGCCGACCCGCCGCACCGGCACAGGGCCATGGCCGGCCTGGTGTCGATGCGCTCGCCGCTCGCGTTCCTGAGATCGCCGAGATTCCTGACCATGTACGGACCGTCGGGGGTGCACTCGATGGTGGGGCGGTCGCTCATCGTGGGGTCCCTTCCGTGCCGGGTGGCAGCGCCGCCGAGGCGCAGTGCCGGCAGATGCATGCACGCCCGCGCTGCTCCGCCGGCAGCCGGGCCAGCAGGGCGGCGCTGAAGGCCACGTCGCGGCACCAGCACGGCGTCTCGAACGATCCGCTGAGTGCGACGGCGCAGCCGTTGGCGCCGCCGCACAGCGGACAGTCGAGCGTTGGAACTGGGACGGCTGGCGCGGACGGTCCGGACATGCGCCTCACGTATATCACGCGGCCTTCGGCTACACTCTGCCGGCATGGCGACGCCGCCCACCGCCCCGGGGCCGCAACTGACGCGGGCCATCGGGCTCACCCAGGCCACGGCCATGGTCGTCGGCACGATCATCGGCACGTCGATCTTCGTGCAGCCCTCCGAGATCACGCGCGAGGTCGCCACCGTGACCGGCATCCTCGTGGCCTGGACGCTGGCCGGCGTCCTCACTTTCCTCGGCGCCATCGTGTGCGCCGAACTGGCCTCGGCCTTTCCACAGACCGGCGGCGTCTACGTCTTCCTGCGCGAGGCGTTTTCGGCCCGCGTGGCGTTCATGTGGGGCTGGGCCAACTTCTGGAGCATCCACTCGGGCATCATCGCCGCCATCGCGGTGGTGTGCGCCCGCTACATCGCCTACTTCGTGCCGCTGTCGGCGCTGGCCCAGCAGGTGGTGGCGGCCGCCGTCATCGCCATCATCTCGGCCATCAACTACCGCGGGGTGAAGGCGGGTACCACGGTCCAGACGGCGATCACGGGCACCAAGCTCATCGCCATCGCCCTGCTGCTCGCGGGCGGACTCGCCTATTCCGGCGCCGCCGCCGGCGAGGCCTGGACGCTCAGCGTGGCCGAACTCACCGTCGTGCCGCTCGACCGGCTGCTGCTCGGCGTCGGGGCCGGCCTGTTCGCCTTCGGCGGCTGGCACATGGTGACCTACGCGGCCGGCGAGACGACCGACCCGGTGCGCACGCTGCCGAGAGCGCTCACAATCGGCACGCTGATCGTGACGGTCTGCTACATCGGGCTCAACGCCGTCTACATGCACGTCCTGCCGCTCGACGCCGTCCGCCGCTCGCCGCGCATCGCCGCCGACGTGGCGCAGGCGCTGGTCGGCCCGGGCGCCGCCGGGGCCGTTTCGGCGCTGGTCGTCATCTCGGCGTTCGGAGCGCTCACGGGGATCGTCCTCGCCGGTCCGCGGATGTACCTGTCGATGGCGCGGGACGGCGCGATGCTGTCGTGGGTCGATGCCGTGCATCCGGTCTACCGCACGCCCCATCGCGCCATCGTGCTGCAGGGGATCTGGTCCTCGGTGCTGGTCCTGACCGGCAGCTACGCGACGCTCTTCGGCCGCGTCATCTACATGGAGTGGTTCTTCTTCGCGATCATGACGGCCGGCGTGTTCGTGCTCCGCCGCAAGGCCAGCTATCAGCCGGCCTACCGGATGTGGGCCTACCCGGTGGCGCCGCTCGTCTTCATCGTGGCCTCGGCGGCCATCGTCGTGAACCAGCTGCGCGCGCAGCCGGCCGAGGCGCTGTTCGGCGCCGCCGTCGTCGCCACCGGCTGGCCGGTGGCGGTGTGGGTCACGCGTCGCCGCGGGCCGTGAGGGACGCCGGCCGGACCGGCGCGTCGACCCGGCTCGCCCCTGGAGGGCTGTGATAGCCTTCCGCGCGACATGGAAATCCTCGACGTCCACAACCACTTCTACCCGCCCGAGTACCTCGATCTCCTCCGCCAGGGCGGCAGCGCGATCACCGTCGACGAGGACGCCGAGGGCAACCCGCGCGTGCACTATCCGGGTGACTACAACGTCGTCGTCCAGGGCCACCGCGACATCGACTACCGGCAGGACATCCTCGACCAGCTCGGGGTCACGAAGCAGGTGCTCACCTTCACGACGCCCGGGGTGCACGTCGAGACGCCGGCCCTCGCCGCCGAGTGGGCCCGTCTCGTCAACGACTGCTTCGGGAAGATCGTCCGGGAGCGCGCGCGTCACTTCTCGGCGCTTGCCACCCTGCCGCTGAACGATCCGAAGGCCTCGGTCGTCGAGCTCGAGCGGGCGATGAAGGAACACGGCTTGCCGGGCGCCATGCTGTTCAGCAACGTCAACGGCGTGCCGCTGGCCGACGAACGCTACTTCCCGCTCTACGACAAGGCCGATGCGCTCGGCGCCGTCCTGCAGATCCATCCCGAGTACCCGCTAGGCGTCGAGGCCATGAAGAAATACTGGCTGATGCCGCTCGTGGGCTTCCTGATGGACACGACGCTCGCCACGGCGCACCTCGTCTTCGCCGGCGTGCCGGAGCGCTATCCGAACATCAAGTGGGTGCTCGGTCATCTCGGCGGCGCGATTCCCTACCTCGCCGAACGGCTCGACCGCGGCTACGAGGCGTTCCCGGACTGCCGCGCCAACATCAGCAAGCCGCCCACCGACTACCTGAAGCAGTTCTATTTCGACACCGTCAACTTCGATCCGAACGCGCTCATGTGCGCGGTGGGGTTCGCCGGCGCCGACCACATCCTCGCCGGCAGCGACTACCCGCACCAGATCGGCAGCATCCAGAAGATGAAGACGGCACTGGCCAGCCTGCCGCTGCCGGCGGCCGAGCAGGCGCTCATCTTCGGCGGCAACGCGAAACGCGTCTACGGCCTGTAATTCATGGAGACCTCGAACATGCGAATGCTTGCGCGACTGACCCTGGGAGTCGTCCTGGTGCTGGCCATCCCGGCCAGCGCGCTGGCCACCTGGTCGGTCATCGCCCTCGACGCCAGCACCGGCCAGGTGATCATCGCCTCGGCCACCTGCGTGCGCCAGGCCGGCTTCCCGTCCCGCACGCCGAACGGCGCACGCGACCTGATGGACGTGCAGGCCGTGATCGTCCCCGGCCTCGGCGTGGCCGCCTGCCAGGCGGGCGTCGACAACACGCGGCGCAACCAGATGCTCGTCTACAACGAGATCCGGAAGGGCACGCCTCCGGAAACGATCATCGAGCTGCTGCAGCAGGATCCCGACGTGCAGCGGCGGCAGTTCGGCATCGTGATGATGCCGCGGGGCGAGGCGATCACCGCCCGCAACAACCGCGCCGGTTTCAACGGCAGCGGCAACTCGCGCTCGTCGCTCTACTTCGGCGGCCAGGTCGGCGACATCTACTACCAGGTGCAGGGCAACACGCTGCTCGGCGACCAGGTGATGACCATGGCGGCGCTGGCCTTCACGCGCGCCAGCGGCACCATGGCCGACCGCGTGATGGCGGCGATGGAAGCGGCCGACCAGTACGGCGGCGATCACCGCTGCAACTGCGGCAACAACCCGCTCGACTTCGTGCCGTGCGACAACCGGACGGCGCACGTCGCGTACATCACGATCGCCAACAAGGACGACCAGGTCGGCGTGACCCACAACGACGGCCAGTACTTCGCCTACCTGGTGGCCAGCGACGCCGACACCAGGAAGGGCGAGAGCGGCAATCCGGTGAAGACGCTGCGGCTGCGCTACGACGCCTGGAAGAAGGCCGGCAGCCAGCGCACCGCGCCGCCAGGCCCGACCCACTACAAGCCCTAGCGCGCATCGGCTGCAGCCAGGCGACTTCGACCGCACGACCGGCGGGCACACCTTCCCAGGGGAGACGGACCATGGCCGACACCACGCAGACCTTCGCCACGCACCGCAAGTTCGTGCCGCTCTACCACTACGTGACGCTGCCGATCCTGCTCGGCAACCTGCTCATCTCCCTCTACTACCTGGTGCGCGCGCCGGGCCTGCCGTCCGTGTGGGCGCTCGCGATGGGCATCGCCCTGTTCCTGACGGCGCTGTTCGCCCGTGTCTTCGCGCTGCACGCCCAGGACCGTGTCATCCGCCTCGAAGAGCGGATGCGCCTGCGTGAGCTGCTGCCCGGCACGCTGGCCTCCCGCATTCCGCAGTTCACGCGCGACCAGCTGATCGCGATGCGCTTTGCCAGCGACGAGGAGCTGCCGGACCTGGCGGCGGCGGTGCTCGCGAGCGACGTCCGCAAGCGCGACGACATCAAGAAGATGGTCAAGAGCTGGCGGGCCGACGACTACCAGGTCTGAGCCGACAGCGGCGGCCGGCTGCGCCCGGGCGGACAGATGCGGTACGCTGGGCCGCCCATGCCCCGTCACATCGCCTCGTCTGCGTCGCCGTCAACCTCCGCTATCACCCGCATCCGCGCTTACCAGGTCGACCTGCCGCTGCGTGAGGGACGCTATGCATGGTCGGGCGGCAACGCCGTCGAGGTGTTCGACGCCACGGTCGTGGCCATCGACACGGCCGGGGGCATCACCGGCTGGGGCGAGATCTGCCCGCTGGGCCCGGCGTATCTGCCGGCCTACGCGGCCGGCGCGCGCACCGGGCTGGCCGAACTGGCACCGCAACTCCTCGGCCTCGACGCCTGTGCGCTCGGCCTGGTCAATGCGCGCATGGACGGCGCCATGCGCGGCCATCCCTATGTGAAGTCGGCGCTCGACATGGCGTGCTGGGACGTGCTCGGCCAGACCACGGGCCTGCCGGTGGCCACCCTCATGGGCGGACACGTGGGCGAGAGCGTGGCGCTCTACCGCGCCATCTCCCAGGACACGCCGGCAGCGATGGCCGCCTCGGTGAAGAAATACCGGCGCGAGGGCTATCGCAAGTTCCAGCTCAAGGTCGGCGGTGACCCGGATGTCGACATCGCCCGCATCCACACCGTCGCCGACGTGCTGTCGACCGGCGACGTGCTGGTGGCCGACGCCAACACCGGCTGGACGCAGCACCAGGCCGTGCGGGTGGCGGCAGCGGTGGCCGACGTCGACGTCTATCTCGAGCAGCCGTGCGCCACCTACGAGCAATGCCGGGTCGTGCGACGCCACACCGACCGCCCGTTCGTGCTCGACGAAGTGATCGACGGCCTCGACATGGTGGCGCGCGCCGCCGCCGACGGCGCTGCCGACGTCATCAACCTGAAGATCTCGAAGGTCGGCGGGCTGACCAGGGCGCGGCAGATTCGCGATCTGTGCGTGTCGCTCGGCCTGGCCATGACCATCGAGGATACGTGGGGCGGCGACATCGTCACGGCCGCCATCGCCCACCTGGCCCACTCGACGCCGGCCGCGTATCTGTTCTCCTCGACCGACTTCAATTCCTACGGCACGGTGACCATCGCCGACGGCGCACCGGCGCGCGTCAAGGGCTGCATGGCCGCGTCGCGCGCGCCCGGCCTCGGCGTGCAGCCGCGGCTGGACGTGCTGGGCAAGCCGGTGCTCGACGTGCGAAGCGGCCGCGGCTAGACGCGCCCCTCCCCTGCTACACTGCCGTCCGGCCCCGTGCCGGCCGATCCAGGAGTTCCGATGACCCGCCTCTCGACGTCGTCCTTCGCCACGCTCGGCCTGATCGTCGCGGCCTCCCTCGTCGCCGCCCTCGTCGCCACCGTCTCGCCGGCCGCCCAGGGTGTGCCCAAGGCCACTCCGGACACGCCCTTCAAGCTGATGACGTTCGAGGCCGGCGGCCGCACGCGGGTCGGCCTGGTCCTCGGCGCGCGCGTCTTCGACATCGAAGGGGCGAACCGCGAACTGGTGACCCGCACGAAGGTCGCGGCCATGGCGATGCCGGCCGAGATGAAGGCGCTCATCGAGCAGTACGCGACCGTCTCGCCGCGCCTCTACCAGATCGCCAACTACTTCGGGGCGCAACCCGCCGCCACCCTGCCATTCGCCTTCGACGTCACGGCGGTGAAGGTGCTGGCGCCGATCAAATACCCGTGGAACCTGATGGCCGCGTCCGCCAACTACAAGGCGCACGCCGAAGGCATGGGCGTGGCCGGGGCTGGCGCCACCGCGCCGCCCACCGCACCCGCTGCACCCGCTGCGCCTGCCGCGCCTGCGAGTGGCGCGCCGCGTCCCCCCGCCGTCGGCTTCGATGCCTCGGCGGCCTCGCGTGTCGTGCCCGACCGCGACGCGCCGATCCTGTTCGCCAAGTCGCCGCGCTCCTGCATCATCGACCCCGACGAGCCGTTCTACATCGTCGACGGCCGCGGCCGCACCGACTACGAGGCCGAACTGGCCGTCATCATGGGACCGCGTCCGGCCTACCGCGTGCCGCGCGAGCGCGCCATGGACTACGTCTTCGGCTACAGCATCATGCAGGACCTGAGCGACCGCGGCAGCGAGCGGCTGCGCGAGGTCACGATGTTCCCCGGCACCAACTGGTTCGACGGCAAGAGCATCGACCGCGGGGCGCCGTTCGGCCCGGTGATCGTGCCGAAGGAGTTCCTGCCCAAGGGCCCGAGCGATCTGCGGATGACGACGAAGTTGAACGGCACCATCGTGCAGGACGCGCGCACCAGCAATCTGATCTGGAGCGAGCCGCACCTCATCGCCTACATCACGTCGCGCATGACGCTCTACCCGGGCGATGTCATCATCACCGGCACCCCGGCCGGCACCGGCATGGAGCGGCAGGTGTTCCTGAAGCCGGGCGACGTCGTGACGGTGGAAGTCGAGGGCATCGGCACGCTGACCACGCCCTTCAAGGCGCTGTCGGAGAAGCCGCCCACGCCGTGACGCGAACCGCGCCTCGGAAGCTCCGAGGGGCGGCACGTGCCCGTCCGTGTCCACTAGCCGATCGGCTGGCGCGCCCCGCGTACGCCCTCGCGTAGCGTGGGGGCATGGCATCCATCCTCGACTCTCTCTCCGCCGAACTCGCCGCCGCGGTGCAGGCCGTGGCCCCGTCCGTGGTGCAGGTGCACGGACCGCGCCGGGCCGCGGCCGGCGTGGTCTTCGCCACCGATCTCGTCCTGACCTCCAGCCGCGGCCTCGACGCCGGCACCGCGTCGGTGCGCGCCGCCGATGGCGTGGTGCACGAAGGCACGGTGCTCGGGCGCGGCCGCCGCACGAGCCTGGCCGTGGTGCGCGTGCCAGGACTCGGCGCACCGGTCGTCACCGCGGCGGCGCAGCCCGCACCCGGCCATCTCGCGCAAGCGGTCGGCCGCACCTGGAGCGGCGGTGTGTTCGCGGCCCTGGCGCCGGTGGCGGTCGTCGGCGGCCCACTGCGCACCGGCCGCACCAGCGAGATCCCGGCGGTCATCCGCATCGGCATCGCCCCGCATGGCGCGCTCACCGGCGGCGCGCTCGTCGATGGCCACGGCCATGTGTTCGGCATCGTGACCGGCACGGCCATTCGCGGCACGACGGTCGTGGTGCCGGCGGAACACGCCTGGGCCGATGCGCAGGACGTCGTGGCGACCGGCGGCGCGAAGCAGGGCTACCTCGGCGTCGGCTCGATGCCGGTGACGCTGGCCACGCCGCAGCAGGCGGACGGACGGACCACCGGTCTGCTCGTGACGTCGGTGGCCGCGGACGGCCCGGCGGCGGCGGCGGGTGTCGTCGTGGGCGACGTCATCGTGCAGTTCGACGGCGCGCCGATGATCGACCACGACGCGCTCCTGACGCGGCTGGCCGCCACGCCCGTCGGCAGCGGCGTCACGCTGAGCCTCGTCCGCGGGGTCGGCACGCTCGACCTGCCGGTGACGGTGGGCGAACGTCAGCGCGGATAAGCTGCCCTGGTGCCTGCCGCGCTTCGCGTCTTCGTGGACGTCGTTGACCCCGCGCTGGCCGCCCGGCTGACGGCGGATGCCGCCCGGGCCGGCTGGGCCGTCGTGGCCCGCGCCGAGGACGCCGACGTGGTGGTCTCGGCGGGCGGCGGCCCGCGACCGCCGCTGGCCACGGCCTGGCCGGGCGACGACGACGACTCCCCACCGCTCGAGGCCCTGACGCCGCGCGAACACGACGTGCTCACGCTGCTGGCCGAAGGCGCCGGCAATCGGGCCATTGCCGAGCGTCTCGGCATCAGCGAGCACACCGTGAAGTTCCATCTGAGCGCGGTCTTCGGCAAGCTCGGCGCCACGACGCGGACGGCCGCGGTCCGCCGCGCACTGCGCCTCGGGTGGATTGACACCTGACCCCCCGGCGCAGGATCGTGGTCGTTCCCGTCGCCTGACCGGCGACGCCACCCGCCCCGAGCGCTGGCGCGCGGGTCAAGGAGACCTCGATGCATATCGTGCTGCGGCCGCTGCTGCTTGGCCTGGCACTCGTCGTGAGCGGGTGCAGCCCGCCACCGGCCGCCGCGCCAGGAGCCGCGCCCGACGGCGACACCCCGTCGGCGGCCCCCGCCACCTTCATCAACCGCGTGTGGCGCGCCGTCGAGGCCAACGGCGCGCCGCGTGACCAGCTCTACGTGTTCCTGTCGAGCGGCGCCCTGGTCGTCGCCTCGGCCACCGGCAAGCCGATGGTGGGCCGCTGGGCGCATGCCGGCGAGGGTCTGTCGATGGTGGAGGAGGGACAGGAGTACACCACCGACATCCTGGCGCTCACGGCCGACGAGTTCCGGATCCGCAGCCACAATCCCGGTCAGCCGGTGGACATTCGCCTGGTTCCAGCCGACCGCGACAACGCGGCCCCGGCGCGGTGAGCCTCCGCGTCCCGCCTGACGCGGTTCGGAGACAATGTCACTCGGTCGCGCGGCGGACGCGGCCACGACAGCGAGGGATGCTATGGGTCGACTGATGATGAGTCTGGTGGCGGTCGCGAGTCTGACATCGTCGGTGGCGGCGCAGCCAGCGCCGCCCGCCGCGATCATGCGCTCGGCGCTGCACGACTTCCGGGTCGTGCCGGTCGTCGAGGGCCTGGTGCAGCCGTGGTCGATCGCGTTCCTGCCGGGCGGCGATCTGCTGATCACCGAGAAGCCCGGGCGGTTGCGCATCGTGCGCAAGGGCGCGCTGCTGCCCACGCCCGTCGCCGGCGTGCCGGAGGTGGCGTACGAGAATCAGGGCGGGCTGTTCGAAGTGGCGCTCCACCCGGACTTCGCCACCAACCGTCTCCTCTACCTCACCTACGCGAAGCGCCGGCCCGATGGCACCGGCAACACGACCGCCCTCGTCCGCGGGACGTTCGAGAAGGACGCGCTCACCGGCGTGACGCAGCTCTTCGAGTCGGTGTCGACCGGCCGCGGCCACTTCGGCGGCAAGATCGCGTTCGACGGCAAGGGGCACCTGTTCCTGACGCTCGGCGATCGCCAGGTTCCCCCCGAGGGCAACCTCGAAGCGCATCCGGCGCAGGATCTCTCCAACCACCACGGCACGGTGGTGCGCCTGAACGAGGACGGGACGGTGCCGGCCGACAATCCGTTCGTCGGGCGCGAAGGCGCCAAGTCCGAGATCTGGACCTACGGTCATCGCAACGTGCAGGGCATCGCCATCGACCCGGCCACCGGCAACGTGTGGACCAACGAGCACGGGCCGCAGGGCGGCGACGAGCTGAACCTGGAGCGCGCCGGCACCAACTACGGCTGGCCGGTCATCGGCTTCGGCGTGAACTACAGGACCGGCACGGCGATTCACGCCGGCACCCACCGCGAGGGCATGGTGCAGCCGCTGCACATCTGGGTCCCGTCGATCGGCATCTCGGGCGCCATGTTCTACACCGGCGATCGGTTCCCGCAGTGGAAGGGCCAGCTCTTCGTCGCCGGCCTGGCCGGCGAGCAGATCGCGCGCGTGACGATTGACGGGGACAAGGTCGTGTCGCGCGAGACGATCCTGCCCGGCGTCGGCCGCATCCGCGACGTCCGCCAGGGCCCCGACGGCTACATCTACCTGGCCACCGAGGACCGCGACGGCAAGCCCACGCCGGTCGTGCGTCTCGAACCGGTGGAACGCGGCACCACGCGGTAGGCGGGATGGCCGCCGCCCGCATCGTGTCTTCCGTGCGCTCCGTGCGACACCTGATCGTCATTGCCGGCGTGCTGCTGGGCGGGCAGCTGCTGTCCGCCCAGACGCTCGATCGCGCCGGCGTCACCGCCCAGCTCGGACGGATCTTCCAGGACGGCGCCTACGACCCGCCGGCCTTCGGCCCGGCGCGCTGGCTGCCCGACGGCACCGCCTACACGCTGGTCGAGCCGGCCGGCCCGGCAGGCGGATCGGACCTCGTGCGCTACGACGCGGCGACCGGCGCGCGCAGCGTGCTCGTGGCGAGTGCCAGGCTGGTGCCCACCGGCGCCACCGCACCGCTCGGCATCAAGGACTACGCCTGGTCGGCGGACGGGCAGCGGCTGCTCGTCTTCACGAGCAGCGTGCGGGTCTGGCGGCAGGAGACCCGCGGCGACTACTGGGTTCTCGACCTCACGGGCGACCGGTTGCGGCAGCTCGGCGGCGACGCACCCCCGTCCTCCCTGATGTTCGCGAAGTTCTCCCCCGACGGCACGCGCGTGGCCTACGTGCGGGCCGGCAACCTCTACGTCGAGGCCGTGGACACCGGCGTCATCACGCCGCTGACGACCAGCGGGTCGGAGACCATCATCAACGGCACCTCCGACTGGGTCTACGAGGAGGAGCTCGGCGTGCGTGACGGGTTCCGCTGGAGCCCCGACGGCCGCCGCATCGCCTATTGGCAGTTCGACACGAGCGGCGTCGGCATCTTCACCCTGCTCAACAACACCGACACCGTGTATCCGGTGGCCACCCGGATCGCCTACCCGAAGCCCGGCACCACCAACTCGGCGGCACGGATCGGCGTCGTCGCTGCCGAGGGCGGCGACACGCGGTGGATGGCGACGCCGGGAGATCCGCGCGAGACCTACCTGGCACGGCTCGAGTGGCGCGATGCCTCGACGCTGGCGCTGCAACAGCTCAACCGCCTGCAGAACCAGCACGACCTGCTGACGGCGGATGCCACGACCGGCGCCGTCACCCGCGTGTTCCGCGACCGCGCCGAGACGTGGCTCGATGTCGGCGACCCGGTACGCTGGCTGGACCAGGGCCGCCAGTTCCTGTGGACCAGCGAGCGTGACGGCTGGCGCCACGTCTACAAGGCGGCGCGCGATGGCAGCGCCACCACGCTGCTGACGCGGTTCGACGCCGACATCCTGCAACTGCTCGGCACCGACGCCAGCGAGGCGTGGACCTACTTCACGGCCTCCCCCGCCGACCCGACCGCGAGCTATCTCTATCGGGCGCGGACGAGCGGCGAGGGCGAGCCTGAACGGGTGACGCCGGACGACCAGCCCGGCTCCCACACCTACCGGCTCGCGCCCGGCGGCCGCCTGGCGTTCCACACCTGGTCGCGGTTCGACGTGCCGCCGGTGACCGAGGTCGTCGAGTTGCCCAGCCATCGCACGCTGCGCGCCCTCACCGACACGACGGCGCTGCGCGCGGCGCTCGCCTCCGTCATCACGCGACCGGTCGAGTTCTTCACGGTAGCGGTCGACAACGGCATCACCCTCGACGGCTGGATGCTGAAGCCCTCGAGCTTCGACGCCACCAGGCGCTATCCGCTGCTGATGCACGTCTACGGCGAGCCGGCCGGCGTGACCGTGACCAACCGCTGGCCCGGCGGGCAGGGGCTGTTCCACCGCACGCTGGCCGAGGCCGGCTACATCGTCGTCAGCCTGGACAATCGCGGCACGCCGGCGCCGAAGGGCGCCCCGTGGCGCAAGGTGGTCTACGGCGCGGTCGGCGACCTGTCGTCGCGGGAACAGGCGGCCGGGGTCAAGGCGCTGCTCGCGCGCCACGCCTTCCTCGATCCCGCGCGCGTCGGCGTCTGGGGCTGGAGCGGGGGCGGCTCGAACACCCTGAACGCGATGTTCCGTTTTCCGGAGATCTACCAGGTGGGGGTGTCGGTCGCGCCGGTGCCCGACCAGACGCTCTACGACACGATCTACCAGGAACGCTACATGGGTCTGCCGGCCGAGAACGCCGCCGGCTACCGCCTCGGCTCGCCGATCCACTTCGCCGAGGGGCTGAAGGGCGATCTGCTCCTCATCCACGGCTCGGCCGACGACAACGTGCACGTGCAGGGCACCGAGAAGCTCGTCAACCGCCTGATCGCGCTCGGCAAGCCGTTCGACCTGATGATCTATCCCAATCGCACCCACGCCATCGCCGAGGGCGACGGCACCACCGTGCACGTCTACCGCAAGATCGCGCGCTACTTCCTCGATCACCTGCCGGCAGGCCCGCGGTGAAGGTGGCGATCGTCGGCGGCCCGGGCATCGGCAAGAGCACGCTCGTCCGCCAGCTCGGCGACCTCTATCACCACGGCTCGTACGGCGAAGGCGAGCAGGGCGTGTGGGACCCGCGCGTGATCGCCGACATCGCCGCCGGCCGCAACCCGGTCGGCGTCACGGCGTATTTCGGCGAGCTCTACGACGCCAACTACAAGAACGCCGACAGCCACGACGGCCCCGGCAAGGTCATCTTCATCGAGGGCGCGCGCATCACGCTCGAAGCGCACATCCCCGAGTATCCCGCCGCCAGCCACCACGAGCTGCGCAAGGTGCTGGCGATCGGTGACACCTGGCAGCCGGACCGGACCATCGTGCTCACGTCGAGCACCGACACCATCGAGAAGCACATCCGGCTGCGGGCGCGGCCCCTGGAGCGCGTCGAGGACATGGTGCGGCGGTTCCGCCTGATCGATGCCGAGTTCCGCCGCCTGGCCCCGCTCTACCCGCACACCGTCGTCATCAACCGCGATCGACGCGAGTTCCACGAGCGCGAGGGCCTCCAGCACATCATCGACCTGGCCGGCCTGCCGCCGTTCGAGGACGTGCCATACCGGGACATGGAGCGCTACGAGCCGCGGGTCAGCCGCCTTGTTCGTCACCGGCAGCCGTAGTAGCGTTCCGCTTCCAGTGAGCTGAGTGGCGATGGCGTCGTGGCGGTGGCAGCGCGTCGAGGAAGTCTTCCACCACGCGCTCGAGCTGCGTCCCGCCGCGCGCGCCCGCTTCCTGGAGGCCGCCTGCGGCGACGACCCCGAGCTGCGGGCCGAGGTCGAGTCGCTGCTGGCGCAGGCCTCGTCCGGTGAGGGCTTCCTCGCCGTGCCGGCGCTCGAGGTGGCGGCGGCCCTGCCGCTGGAGCCGCCCGAGGCGCCGCCGCCGCTTCGTGCCGTGAGCGTGGGCCACCTCGTGGAGCACTACCGCGTGCTGCGCACGCTCGGCGAGGGCGGCATGGGCGTCGTGTTCGAGGCCGAAGACGAGCACCTCGGACGCCGGGTGGCGCTCAAGGTGCTGCGTCACGACGGCGCCGATCCGCATGCGCGCGCACGCCTGATCCGCGAAGCCCGCGTCGCGGCCAGCGTCAGGCACCCGTCCATCTGTCAGGTCTACGCCCTCGGCATGCTGGGCCCGTCGCCGTTCATCGCCATGGAACTGCTGGACGGCGAGTCGCTGGCGGAGCGGCTGGCGCGGGGTCCCCTGCCGCCGGCCGAGGCCCTGCGCCTGGCCGTCGACGTGCTCGACGCGCTCACCGTGCTGCACGAGCACGGCGTCGTGCACCGCGACCTCAAGCCGTCGAATGTGTTCCTCGCCCGGCACGGCCTGAAGCTGCTCGACTTCGGCCTGGCCCGCCCGCTCACGACGGCGGCCAGCGCGACCGGGGCGCCGGTCACGGCGGCGGGGATGTTCGTGGGCACGCCGCAGTACGCCGCCCCGGAACAGCTGCTCGGACGGCCCGTGGACGCGCGCTCGGATCTCTTCAGCGCGGCGGCGGTGATCTTCGAGATGCTCGCGGGCCGCCCGCCCTTCACCGGCGCCACGCTGCCGGCACTGGCCCACGCCGTGCTCTACGAGGCCACGCCGGTGCTGACCGGGTCGGCCGCGGTCACGGCCGCCGATCGCGTGCTGCACCGCGCCCTCGCCAAGACGCCTGACGAGCGCTACGCGACGGCCGAGGCGTTCGCGGCCGACCTCAGGTCCGCGCTCGCCCTGGTCGAGAGCGGCCAGATGGTGGTGGCGCGGCCAATCCTGCGTCTCGCGGTGCTGCCCTTCCGCATGCTCAAACCCGATCCGGCCGCCGACTACCTGGGCACCAGCCTGGCCGATGCGCTGGCCGGCGCGCTCACCGGCTTCGAATCGCTGGTCGTGCGCTCCAGCCTCAAGTCGGCCCGCTATTCGCAGCCGCCGCTCGACCTGGAGCGGATCGCCGTCGACCTCGCCGTCGACGTCGTGCTGACCGGCTCGCTCCTCATCTCGCCCCGGCAGGTGCGGGTGACGGCCGAGCTCGTGTCGGTACCGGCCGGCGACCGGTGGTGGTCGCACGTGACCGCCACCACGCTCGACGGCGTGCTGGAGCTGCACGACGACCTCGCCCGCCAGGTGCTGGCGGCGCTGCCACTGAGCGCGCGCGACCACAGCGCGCCGCCGCCGGCCCGGGCCGCCAACCCCAAGGCGTTCGATCTGTACCTGCGCGGCATGCAGCTGCGCGCCGAGGCCGGGGCCTGGCGCCAGGCGCATGCGTTCTTCGTCCAGAGCCTGCACCACGACCCCGCCTTCGCCGCAGCGTGGGCCGAGCGCGGGCGCCTGGAGCGCATCCTCGGCAAGTTCGAGGATCCCTCGGCCCTGACCGAGGCCGAGTCGTCGTTCCGCCAGGCCCTGGCGCTCGATCCCGATCACGGCGCCGCGCAGCACTACTACGCACAGCTCGAGATCGATCTCGGTCGCGTGGACGCGTCGCTCGCGCGCCTGCTCGATCGCGCCCGGCAGCGGCGCGCCGAGCCGCACATCTACGCCGCGCTCGTCCACGCCTGCCGCTACGGCGGCCTGCTCGAGGCGTCCGTCGCCGCCCACCGCACGGCCGCCCGGCTCGATCCCACGGTGCCAACGAGCGTGCTCCACACCTACTACATGCAGGGCGACTTCGAGCGCGGACTCGAGGAAGCGCACCGGAGCAGCGACCCGTTCGAAGCGCGGCTGCTCGGCGCCATGGGGCGACGCGACGAGGCCCTGGCCGCGGCCCGGCGCGAAGAGGCGCGGTTTGCCGCGGTGCCGCTGCTGCAGGCCTTCTCGATCGGGATCCGCGCCGCCCTCGAAGGCCATCGGGACGAGGCGGTGGAGGCGCTGCAGCGGTTCATCGACGCCCGCTTCCGCGATGGCGAGGGCTTGTTCTACGTAGCCGAGATGCTGGCGCTGCTCGACCTTCCCGAGCGGGCGTTCGTGGTCCTGAACCGGGCCGTGGACGCCGGGTTCCTGTGCCTGCCGGCCTTCGAGCGCGATACCTACCTGGCGCCGCTGCGCGGGAGCGACGCCTGGCGTTCGCTGGTCAGCCGGCTGCGGGTGGCGCAGACGGTCGTCTCGCGCGAGTTCGACCGCAGCGGCGGCCGGGCTCTGCTCGGGCCCTGAGCGTGCGCGGATGTGTAACGAACAGCCCCGTCGTTACACGTAGGATATGTGCCAATGGACGTCGAGCTGGGCGATGCCGAACTGGTCCGGCAGATCGCCTCCGGACACGGGGGCGACGCCGAGTCGGAGTTCTGCCGCCGCATGGCGCCGCGGATCCGGCTCTACGGGCTGCGGCACCTGCGAGAGCCGCACGCGGCCGAGGACCTGACGCAGCAGGTCCTCATCACCACGCTCGAGGCCCTCAGGGCAGGCCGCCTGCGCGAGCCCGACAAGCTTGCCTCGTTCGTCCTGGGCACGTGCCGGATGACCGTGCTCGACCTGCGCCGGGGCAGCCGGCGACGGGAGCGCCTGCTCGAACAGTACGGCCGTGACCTGCTGCCCCAGCCCGAGCCGCACCGGCCGGCGCTCGACCGCGATCGGCTCAGGCAGTGCCTGCAGGCGCTGCGGGAACGCGAACGGTCGGTGGTGATGATGACCTTCTACCAGGAGCAGGCGGGCGCCGACGTGGCGGGCCTGCTCGGGGTATCGGAAGCCAACGTACGGGTGATTCGCCACCGGGCCATCCACCAGCTGCGCCAGTGCATGGGAGGCGCACGATGACCTGCTCGCATCCGATTGACGCCGCGCGCCTCGCCGATTACTGGCTGGGCGCGCTCCAGGGACCAGACGAGGAGGCGGTCGAGGAGCACCTGCTCGACTGCGACGCCTGCGGCGCGCGGCTGCGCGACGTGATCGCGCTCGCCGATGGCGTGCGTGCCATCGCCCGCGAGGGCAGCCTGCGGCTGGTGGTGAGCGACGCCTTCCTGCAGCGCGCCGGAGGGGACGGCCTGCACGTTCGCGAATACGCGCCAGCGCCTGGAGGCGCGGTCCAGTGCACCGTGGCCGCGGATGACGACCTGCTCATCGCGCGCTTTGCCGCCGATCTGAGCGAGGCCGGACGTCTCGATCTGTGCTTCTTCGACGGGGCCGGCATCGAGCAGAGCCGATTGCGCGACATTCCCTTTCAGGCCGGGGCGGGCCAGGTGGCCTACCAGGAGGCCATCGAGTTCATGAAGGCCGCGCCGAGCCACACCATGACCGCCCGCCTGGTCGGCGTCGACGACGCCGGTGGCGAGCGGGTGCTCGGCGAGTACACCTTCCACCACACCCGATCCCTGCCGGGCCCGGGCGGCTGGTAGGGCGGCCGCGCCCTCCTCCCGACGCACGTTCCTGGACTACGGCCGTAACGGCGGTGACGGTCGTGACACATCCGGTGTGACACGCGGGGAACGGACCTCGCGTTCGAGCATCCGGCCCTCCTGCCTGGAGCGGCCGGCTCACTGGAGGCACGCGACATGATCACCTCGTACACCGCCGCGCCAGACATCGAAGTCCTCACGCAGAGCTTCCCGATACCCGGCTTCGGGCTGATTCCGATCAACGCGTTCGTCATCAAGGGCCCGGAACCCATCCTGGTCGACACGGGAGCGGTCGTGGACAGCCAGTCGTTCCTGGCGGCGCTGCGGGCGGTGATCGATCCGGCCGAGCTGAAGTGGCTGTGGCTGACCCACGCCGACTTCGACCACATGGGCAGCCTCCATGCGGTGCTGTCCGAGAACCCGAAGATCAAGGTCATCACGACCTTCCTGGGCGTCGGCATCATGAGCCTGGCGGCCCCGCTGCCGATGGACCGCGTGCACCTGGTGAATCCCGGCGAGTCGATCACGCTCGGCAACCGCACGCTCACCGCGGTGCGACCGCCCGTGTTCGACAACCCGTCCACCACCGGTTTCTACGACGACCGGTCGGGCGCCTTCTTCAGCTCCGACTGCTTCGGGGCGCTCCTCTCGTCGGTGCCGCAGAACGCCGCCGATCTGTCCGACAACGACCTCAGGGACGGCCAGGTCTTCTGGGCGACCGTGGACTCGCCGTGGCTGCACAAGGCGGACCGCGACACGCTGGCCACGGAGCTGGAGGGTATCCGCAAGATGGCGCCGAAGCTGGTATTGAGCAGCCACCTGCCGGCCGCGCCGGGGCGGATGCTGGACCGGTTGCTCGCCTCGCTGGCGGCAGCGCCGGGCGCGCGGCCGTTCGTCGGCCCGAACCAGGCCGCCCTCGAGGAGATGCTCAAGGGGATGACCCATGGCTAACATCCTGACGGTGGCGCCGGACCAGGTGCGAGGCATCCGCAAGCTGTTCTTCCACTGGGTGCGCCGCCAGTACGGCGGCGTCCTGCCCGGCATCTTCCGGGTGCTGGCGGTGGACCTGAAGGTGGCGCGGCCCGTGGGCGCGCTTTACAACCACTTGCACCTGCGCCGGTCGTCGCCGCTGACCAGGCTGCAGCGCGAGATGCTCGCCACGGTCGTCAACGGCAAGGTCGGCGGCGCGCCTTGACTGGGCATGCACACGGCGGCAGTTCGCCGCCTCACCGGTCACGAGCACCTCGGCTTCGAGTTCGCGACCACCTGGCCGGAGTACGAGCTGGACGACAAGACACGTGCGCTGCTGGGCTACGCGAGCACGCTCACCGACACCCCGAGCATGGTCAAGAACCGCGACATCGAGGCGCTCCGCGCCGTCGGCTGGGACGATCGCGCCATCTGGGAGATCACGGCCCTGGTCGCGCTCTTCAATCTCAGCGGACGCATGGAGGCGGCTTCGGGCCTGCCCCCGGACGAAATCCCCGACGACGTCGTGTTCGCCGAAGCCACGGCGACGTGACCACACGCCACGCTGACGATCAGGTTCGTGGGGGCGGACTGCCGCCGGTGAGGGTCCGGAGCAGCCACGCCTTCGCGAACGCCCAGTCGCGCATCACCGTCTCGGGCGAGATGCCCAGCACTTCGGCGGTCTCCTTCACGGAGAGGCCGCCGAAGAAGCGCAGCTCCACCACCTGGCTCTTGCGCGCGTCCTCGGCGGCCAGCGCTTCGAGGGCGTCGTGCAGGGCCACGAGATCGTGCCCGGGCTCGGCGGCGGCCACGTCCAGATCGTCGAGCGGCACCACCGGCACCCGCCCGCCGCGCTTCTGGTAGCCCCGGGCGCGCGCCATGTCGACGAGGATGCGGCGCATCGTGCGCGCCGAGACGGCCAGGAAATGCGCGCGGTTCTGCCAGCGGACGTGCTGCACGCCGACCAGCCTGAGGTAGGCCTCGTTCACGAGCGCCGTGGGCTGAAGGGTGTGGCCCGGACGCTCGCCGCGCATGTAGCGGGCCGCCACCCGCCGCAGCTCCTGTTCCACGAGCGGCATCAGCCGGCCGAACGCGTCCTCGTCGCCCGCGCTCCAGGCCTGCAGCAGGGCGGTGACGGAGGCGGCGGAAGGACCGTCCGGGGGTGGCATGCCGGGACCGCCGTCGATTGTAGCCCCCGGCGCCTGACAGTTCCCGCGCGCGGTTCCCGCCTATCGGAATGAGGGCGGCGATGTCGCCGCGCCCACTTCCACGGAGCCAAGCCATGTCGCAGCACACCGCAGAGAAGGCCGAAGTCGTCTCGTTCGACCGCCCGCACGAGATCCGCGAGTTCCCCCAGGGGCGGCTGGAGCTCGTCACCATCGGGGGCGCCACCGTCGGCCGGGCCGTGTTCGAGCCGGGCTGGCGCTGGTCGACGTCGGTGCAGCCGCTGGCCAAGACGAAGAGCTGCGAGGCGCCGCACTTCCAGTACCACGTGGCCGGCGTGCTCCGCTGCCTGATGGACGACGGCAGCGAGTTCGACCTCCGTCCCGGCGACGTCTCGCTCCTGCCCGCGGGGCACGACGCCTGGGTGGTGGGCAACGAGGCGGCCGTCGTCGTGGATTTCCAGGGCATGCTCGACTACGCGCGGGCGCGGTAGGGTCCGGGAGTCCGGGGACCGGCCACAGCGTCGGGCCCCGGCCGCCGTGTCACACGGGCCCGCGGGCGTGCATAATGACGCCGGCCCACCGTGACGACACTCAAATTCGATCTCGTGCAGACCGTGGCGCTGGCCGCCGTGGTGCTCTTTGCCGGCTACGGCGTGCGGCGCCGCATCGGCGTGCTCGACCGCTTCAACATCCCGGCGCCGGTGGTGGGCGGGTTCCTGTTCGCCGCCGTGGCGCTGGCGCTGCGTCAGGCCGGCATCCTGGCGCTGGAGTTCGACACGCTGCTGCAATCGCCGTTCATGGTGGCGTTCTTCACCACCATCGGGCTCGGCGCCAGCCTGGGGCTGCTCAGGAAGGGCGGTCCCCAGGTGGCGTGGTTCTGGCTGCTGGCGAGCGTCCTGGCCGTGTTCCAGAACACGGTCGGCGTGGGACTCGCGTACGCACTCGGCGTGAACCCGCTGCTCGGCCTCATCTCGGGATCGATCACGATGACCGGCGGTCACGGCACGGGCGCGGCCTTCGGGCAGTTGATCGAGGAGCAATACCAGCTCACCGGCGCGGTCACGCTGGCCATGGCGGCGGCCACCTTCGGCCTGGTGGCCGGCGGGCTCATCGGCGGCCCGATCGGCACGCGGCTGCTGTCGCTGTTCGATCTGCGCTCCGGCGGCGGCCAGCCGGACCCGCTGGCGAAATCCGCCGAGCACCGTGCGCTCGACAGCGAGATCGACACCGAGCCCGAGGGCGCGGCGCCCACGGCCTATGCCCTGCTGAAGGTGCTGACGGTGATCCTGACCTGCATGGCCCTCGGCAGCGTGCTGTCGGCGTGGCTGGGGCGGTTCCTCACCCTGCCCGGCTACATCGGCGCCATGCTGGTGGCGGCAGTCGTCCGCAACCTGGCCGACGCCACGGGCGCCCTCCGCATGGAGTCCCGGACGGTCGACGATCTCGGGACGATCGCGCTCTCGCTCTTCCTGACGATGGCCCTGATGACGTTGCGGCTGTGGGAGCTCTTCGAGCTGGCCGTGCCGATGTTCGTCATCCTGGCCGCCCAGGTCGCGATGGTCGGGGCCTTCGCCTACTGGATCACGTTCCGCGTGATGGGCCGGGACTACGACGCGGCGGTGATGGCGGCCGGCCACTGCGGCTTCGGGCTCGGGGCCACGCCGAACGCCGTCGCCAACATGAGCGCGCTGTCCGAGCGGTTCGGCCCGGCGCCGCGCGCGTTCCTCGTGCTGCCGATGGTGGGCGCCTTCTTCATCGACTTCAGCAACGCCCTGATCATCACGGCGTTCATGAACGTCGTGCGGCCGTAGGCCGCCGCCGGCCACGGCGCGGTGATCAGCTGACGGGCGGACCGCCCTCGGGACCGAAGTCGCTGCTGAACATCAGATCCTCGAGGAGCCAGCTGCCGTTGTTCCCGCGCAGGATGAAGATGAACTTGCCTCGGTCCCGGCGCGCCTGCCCCTCGGCCGGTCTCATGGTCAGACGGTAGTCGCCGCTGGCGAAAGCCAGCGGGCCGGAACCGGAGATGGTCTGTGCATCCAGGTCCAGGTCCGATGCGCCGGCGGCGAAGCGGCCGACGTAGTAGTCGCGCACGCTCTCGGTGCCACGCATCGTCGACGCGTTGGGCGGCATCACCGCGCCGCCGCTGGTGAACAGGCGCGACAGCTTCTCGGCCTCCTTGGCGTTGTAGATGGTCGTGAACTCGGCGAGCAACTCGTTGATGGCCTTGGTATCCGACTCTCCGAACGGAGGCGGACCGGCATTCGAGCCAGAGC
Source organism: uncultured Acidobacteriota bacterium (assembly GCA_963807405.1). Lineage (GTDB taxonomy): Bacteria > Acidobacteriota > Vicinamibacteria > Vicinamibacterales > UBA2999 > CADEFD01. The sequence continues at coordinate 2,054,337 of CAWEBU010000006.1, forward strand.
AGCCAGCGAGCCCCAGGGTCAGGGCACAAACGGTGAGCAACAAAGATGCGCGCATATCGAGACCTCCCGTGCGAGATGAGTATCACGAACCACTCGGCACAGCCAGCCCCGTCCGTGCGAAGATGCCCGCCACAGGGAGGCTGCCATGCCGAATTTCGAGTCCGTCGCTGCCGCGTTGCAGCAGCACATGTCCGGCCGGGTCATCTTGCCCGGCGATACAGACTACGACGTCGCACGGCGAGTGCACAACGGGCTCATCGACCGTCGCCCTGGCATCATCGTGCGCTGTCAGGGCACGGCCGACGTCCAGGCCGCCCTGCGGGCCGCCCGCGAGAACGGGCTCGAGATCTCCGTGCGGGGCGGGGGCCACAACGTGGCCGGCAATGCCGTGTGCGACGGCGGCCTCGTCGTCGACCTCTCGGACATGCGGGCGGTGCAGGTCGATCCGGTGGCGCGACGGGCCCGCGCCCAAGGCGGCACGACCTGGGGCGGCTACAACCGCGAGACACAGCTCGTCGGTCAGGCCACGACCGGCGGCGTCGTCTCCAGCACGGGCATCGGCGGTCTCACGCTGGGCGGCGGCCTGGGCTGGTTGATGGGCCGGCACGGGCTGGCGGTGGACAATCTCCGGAGCGCCACGCTCGTGACCGCAGCCGGAGACGCCTTGCACGTGAGCGAGGACGAGCACCCGGACCTCTTCTGGGCGATTCGCGGGGGCGGCGGCAACTTCGGCGCGGCGACCTGGCTCGAATACGAGACCTACCCGGTCGGACCGATCGTGACCGGCGGCCTGGTGGCGCACCCCTTCAGCGCCGCCAGGGACGTGCTGCGGTTCTATCGCGACATCACGGCGACGCTGCCCGACGACTTCACGGTCTTCGCCGGCCTGATTCATGCGCCCGACGGCTCGGGCGCGAAGCTGGCGGCGATCATCGTCTGTCACATCGGCGATCTCGACACCGGCGCGCGCGCCGTCGCGCCAATCAAGCAGTTCGGATCGCCGGTCATGGACGTGATCGGTCCGATGCCGTACAGCGTCGTGAACACGCTCTTCGACGCCGGGTTCCCGCCGCAGGCCCTGAACTACTGGAAGGCGAACTTCCTGGCAACTTTGAGCGACGACGCCATCGACACCATGATCGCGCGCTTCGCCGAGTGTCCGTCGCCGATGACCGGGATGCTCCTCGAGCACTTCCACGGCGCCGCCACCCGGGTGGCGCCCACCGCCACGGCGTTCCCGCACCGCACGGTCGGCTTCAACCTGCTGGTGGCCGGGGAGTGGATGAGCCCGGCGGACAGCGATGCCAACATCGCCTGGACGCGCGACACCTATGCGGCGCTGTCGGCGCACTTCGCCAGCGGACGCTATGGCAACTACCTCAACACGGATGAACTCGGCGACATGAGCGCCGTCGCCGCCGCCTTCGGCCCGAACTTCGCCCGCCTGCGCGAGGTGAAGCGGCGCTATGACCCCGACAACGTGTTCCACCACAACCAGAACATCACGCCCTGACGGCGGCGGTGCAGGCCCGCCGCAGTCGCGTTACGATCAGCGGCGGTGAGCCGCGACAATTCCCGTCCTGTCTACTCCACCGGCGGTGGACGTCTCTGTCCGACCTGCGGATGGCCGGCCGACAACTGCCGGTGCTCGAGCCAGTTCGCCCGTGACGAGCCGGTGCCGGCGAAAGTGGTGGTCAAGCTGCGCCTCGAGAAGAAGGGGCGCGGCGGCAAGACGGTGACGGTCGTCTACGACCTGCCGAAGAACCAGACCTTCCTCAAGGACCTGGCCGGCGAGCTCAAGCGCACGTGCGGCGTGGGCGGGGCCGTGGCCGACGACACGGTGGAGGTGCAGGGCGACCAGCTGGCGCGCATCCGCCCGCTGCTCGTCAAGAAGGGCTGGACCGTCAAGGGCTGATGCTGGCTCCGCTGCCCATCGACGCGCACCTCGCCGCCGTCGCGGATGCCCTCGCCGCCAGGCGCGCGGCCGTGCTCGTGGCCGCGCCCGGAGCCGGCAAGACGACCCGCGTGCCGCCGGCGCTCCTCGCCGACGGACGCGTGCTGGTCCTGCAGCCGCGCCGCGTCGCGGTGCGGGCGGTGGCGACCCGCATCGCCCACGAACGCGGCTGGACGCTCGGCGCCGAGGTCGGCTGGCACGTCCGCTTCGAGAAGCGCTTCAGCGCCACGACGCCCCTCGTCGTCGTGACCGAAGGCATTCTCACCGCCCGTCTCCAGCAGGACCCGCTGCTCTCGGATGTCACGACCGTGGTCCTCGACGAGTTCCACGAACGCAGCATCCACGCCGACCTCGGCCTGGCCCTCGTACGCCAGGCGTGGCTGGCGCGCGACGACCTGCGGGTGCTGGTCATGTCGGCCACGCTCGACACCGCGCCGGTGGCCCGCTTCCTGGACGGCTGTCCGGTCATCGACGTGCCCGGCGCGGGCCACCCGCTGGCGACCGAGTACGCGCCCGGGGACAGCGTGGCGGACGCCGTCCGCGACGTCTGGCCGCGCAGCGCGGGACACGTGCTGTGCTTCCTGCCCGGCGCCGGCGAGATCGAACGGGCGCGGGCGGCGATCGCCACCTCTCTGCCGCCCCTCGACGCCGAGGTCCTGCCCCTGCACGGCTCGCTCGACGGCGATCGGCAGGACGCGGCACTGCGGCCGTCCGAGCGGCGGCGCGTCATCCTCGCCACCAACCTGGCCGAGACGTCGTTGACGGTGCCGGGCGTGGCGACGGTCGTGGACAGCGGCCTCGTGAAGGTGGCGCGCTACGACGCGGCCCGGGGCATCGACCACCTCGTCACCGAGCGGGTGACGCTCGACAGCGCCGACCAGCGGGCCGGCCGGGCGGCGCGCCTCGGACCGGGCCTGGTGCGCCGGCTGTGGCACGCGCACGATCGGCTGCGCCCGTCGCGCGAGCCCGACATCGCACGGGTCGACCTGGCTGGCCCGGCCCTCGACCTGCTCGCCTGGGGCGCCAATCCGTGGACGTTCGAATGGTTCGAGGCACCGCCCGAGGAGGCGCTGGCGCGGGCGCTGGAGGTGCTGGCGCGGCTCGGCGCCGTGACCGGCGATGCGCGCGCGCCGGCCCTGACCGCGCTCGGCCGACGGCTGCAGCGGCTGCCCGTGCATCCGCGCCTGGCGCGCATCCTGGTCGAGGGTGCGGGCGCCTTCGAGGTGGCTGCCGCCTGTGCGTTGCTGACAGACGGCCGCGCCCGCGCGAGCGGCGCCGCCACGACGCCCTGCGATCTGCTGGCCGATCTCGACCGCTTCTCCGCCCAGCCGCCGCACGTCCGGCAGCTTGCGCGCGAGTTGCAGCGTCTGGCCGGCGGCTCCTCCGGGGATGGTCCCGCCGGGATCGACGAGACACGGCTCAGGCGCGCGCTTTTTGCCGGCTTCGCCGACCGTCTCGCCCGCCGGCGCGCCGGCACGCGCGACCGCCTGGTGCTGTCGTCCGGCCATGGGGCCACGCTCGGCCGCGAATCAGGGGTCGGCGAGGGCGAGTTCCTGGTGGCCCTCGACGTGACCGCGGCCACCCGCGACGGCGCCGCCGAGGCGCGCGTGCGCATGGCGAGCCGGGTGGAGGCGGCCTGGATCACCCCGACCACCGTCGAGATCGACCACCGCCTCGACCCGACGTCCGGGCGGATCAAGGCGTTCGAGGTGGCGCGTGCCGGCGTGCTGGTCGTCCGCGAGCGCCCGGTGCCCGTCGACGCGGTCGCCGCCGCGGCCCTGCTCGCCGAGGCGTGGCTGGCCCGTGGCCCGGGCGAGACCGACCGCGCGCTGGTAAGGCGGCTGCGCTTTGCCGGTCTCGACATCGACCTGCCCGCGCTCGTCGGGCAGGCGGCACTCGGGGCCGCCAGTCTCGATGACATCGATCTCGCCGCCCACCTCGCCTACGACGTGCGCAGCCGGCTCGAGCAGGCCGCCCCGGCCACGCTGCCGGTGCCGAGCGGCCGCCGCGCCCCACTCACCTACGGCGACGACGGCACGGTCGTGGCGGCGGTCAAGCTGCAGGAGCTGTTCGGCCTGGCCGAGACGCCCACGCTCGGACCGCAGGCGGTGCCGGTGACCTTCAGCCTGCTGGCCCCGAACGGCCGTCCCGTGCAGACGACCCGCGACCTGCGGAGTTTTTGGCAGGGCGCCTACCAGGAAGTTCGCAGGGAGCTGCGGGGACGCTATCCGAAGCATCCGTGGCCCGAGGATCCGTGGACCGCACGACCCACGCACCGCACGACGCGCAGCGCGGGAAAACCAGGCCCGACACGCTGACGGCCGCGGTCCGTACGGAGACACGTGTCTCGCCGTGTCTCGCGGCATTTCGTTTGCAACTTGCCTTCCGTTACAGTCAAGGAGTCGTCATGTTCTGCTCGTGTCATTCCCCCTGGAAGCGTCTGCTCATCCTCGCTGCGGCAGGTCTCGCGCTGGCGTGGACGGCCGCCCACACGCCGGCCTGGGCGCGCACACCGGAGAGCTACGCGCCGCCCGGCTGGGACGCCGGCATCACGCTGGCCGAAGCGCCTGACACGAATCCCGATCCCGACATCGTCGAGGTGCACCTCACGGCCCGCATCGCCGAGGTCGAGGTGGCACCAGGCCGCCGGGTGCGCGCCTGGACCTACAACGGCACCCTGCCAGGTCCGTTCATCCGCGCCAAGGTCGGCAACCGACTCATCGTGCACTTCGTCAACGAACTCGACGAGCCCACCACGATTCACTGGCACGGCCTGCGCGTGCCGATCGAGATGGACGGCGTGCCCGGGATCTCGCAGCCCGCGGTGAACAAAGGCGAGTCGTTCACCTACGACTTCGTGCTCCGGGATGCGTCCCTCTACTGGTATCACCCGCACGTGATGTCGGCCGCCCAGGTCGGTTACGGCCTCTACGGCGGCCTGCTCGTGGAGGATCCGGCCGACGGTGTCGGCGTGGCCGATGCGACCACCATCGTCCTGAGCGACATCGGCTTCGACAGGAACGGCACGCTCGAAGACTCCGAGAGCGGCGGCTCTGCCGGCATGGTCTTCGGCCGCGAAGGCGCCTACGTGCTGGTCAACGGCCGCACCAAGCCGACTCTGCGCGCCCGCGCCGGCGCCCCGCAGCGCTGGCGCATCGTCAACATGGCCAAGAGCCGCTTCTTCTATCTCGACCTCGAAGGCCAGGAGTTCACGGTCATCGGTCAGGACGGCGGCCTCCAGTCCGCACCGACCACCGCCGACATCCTGCTCGTCACGCCGGGCGAACGCTTCGACGTCATCGTGCGGCCCACCGGCACGCCCGGCACCGACCTGACCCTGCGGGCGATGCTCTACAACCGCGGCTACGGCAGCATCGAATACCGCAGCGTCGAGGAGATCATGACGGTGGCGCTGACGAGCGATCCGGTCGTCACCGACGTCGCCCTGCCGACGGTCTCGCGGGCGATCACGCCGCCGGCCTTCGAGGGCGCCACGCCCGTGCCGATGGTCTTCACGCTGCCGCCGCAGGAAGCCGGGCACTCCGAGTTCCGCATCAACGGCGTGCCGTTCTGGAAGGCGACTCCGTTCCAGGCGGCGCTCGGCGAGACGCAGTTCTGGACCGTCACCAACGACACCGACTGGGACCATCCGTTCCATCTGCACGGCTACTTCTTCGTGGTGACGGACGAGCACGGCGTGCCGCTCCAGCCGCTCGTCTGGAAGGACACGGTCAACGTCCCGATGAAGACGACCGCGCACCTCCTCGTGACCTTCGACGAGCGCCCCGGCACCTGGATGATTCACTGCCACATCCTCGACCACGCCCAGGGCGGCCTGATGGGCACGGTGCACGTCGGCCCCGGTCCGGCCACCGAACACACGCACCAGGGGCCGAAACGGCCCTGAGCGGCAGCGCCGGCCGCCGCCAGACGCGGCCGGATTGGGGACTCCGCCTCCGCGTCTGATACGCTGGACGGTCCCCTTCATGCCGCTTGTCACACTCGACCACATCTCCCACGCCTACGGCCACCTGCCCCTGCTCGACGACGTGTCCCTGCAGATCCAGCCCGGCGAGCGCGTGGCGCTCATCGGCCGCAACGGCACCGGCAAGTCGACCTTGATGCAGATCCTGAGCGGCGAGCTGCCGCCGGACCGCGGCATCGTCTGGCGTGACACCGGCGTGCAGGTGGCGCGGCTCGTCCAGGACGTGCCGCTCGACAGCCACGACTCGGTGTTCGACGTGGTCGCCGAAGGGCTCGGCGATCTGGCCGCGCTCATCGCCGCCTATCACCACGCGTCGACCGAGGTCGCGCACGGCAGCCTCGAGGCGCTCGACCGCATGGGCCGGCTGCAGCACGAACTCGAGGAGCGCGACGGCTGGACGCTCGAACAGCGGGTGGAGCTGGTGCTGACGCGGCTGGATCTTCCGGCCGACGCTCCGGTCGACACGCTCTCGGGCGGCTGGCGGCGGCGCGTGCTGCTGGCCCGGGCGCTCGTGGCCGCGCCGGACGTCCTGCTGCTCGACGAGCCGACCAACCACCTCGACATCGAGGCCATCGAGTGGCTCGAAGGGTTCCTCGGCGACTACGCCGGCGCCGTGCTCTTCATCACCCACGACCGGGCCTTCCTCGAACGGCTGGCCACCCGCGTCATCGAGCTCGATCGCGGCCATCTCACCTCGTGGCCGGGCGACTACGGCACCTTCCTCCAGAAGAAGGAGGAGTGGCTGGCCAGCGAGGCGCTGGCCGCCGGCAAGTTCGACAAGAAGCTGGCCGAAGAGGAAGTGTGGCTCCGCCGCGGCATCAAGGCACGACGGACCCGCGACGAGGGCCGCGTCAAGCGCCTGATGGAGATGCGCGCCGAGCGGGCGGCGCGGCGGTCGGTGGCCGGCTCCGTGCGGATGGCCGTCGAGCAGGGCGAGGCCTCCGGCAAGCTCGTCTTCGAGACCGACGCCATCAGCAAGGCCTACGGCGACAAGGTCGTCGTGCGGTCACTGACGACGCGCGTCATGCGCGGCGATCGCATCGGGCTCATCGGCCCGAACGGCGCCGGCAAGACCACGCTGCTGCGGATGCTGCTCGGCGAACTGGCGCCTGACACGGGCACCGTGCGCCACGGCACCCACGTCCAGATCGCCTACTACGATCAGCAGCGCGAACAGCTCGATCCCGAGCGCACGGTGGTCGACACGGTGGGCGACGGCAACGACCGCGTCACCGTCGCCGGACGCACCCGCCACGTCCACGGCTACCTGGAAGACTTCCTGTTCTCGGCCGAACGGGCGCGCTCACCGGTCAAGGCGCTGTCCGGCGGCGAACGCAACCGGTTGCTGCTGGCGCGGCTCTTCACGCGGCCGGCCAACGTGCTGGTCCTGGACGAGCCGACCAACGATCTCGATCTCGAGACCCTGGAGCTGCTCGAAGCGCAGCTGGTCGACTGGCCGGGCACGCTGCTGCTCGTCAGCCACGACCGCCGTTTCCTCGATCACGTGGTGACCAGCACGCTGGCCTTCGAGGGCGACGGCCACGTCGGCGAGTACGTCGGCGGCTACGACGACTGGCTGCGGCAGCGTCCGGCGGCGGGCGGCGCCGCCACGCGAAGCGCGACCGGCGACGGCAACGGCAACGGCGCCAGCGCACCGGCGGCGGCCGCGGTGGCCGGGCCGTCGGCGGCGTCCGAGCCCGTGCCGCTGGCCCGCAAGGCCACCAACAAGGAGCGCATGGAGCGCGAGAAGCTGCCCTCCCGCATCGAGCAGCTGGAGACCGAACAGCGGCGGCTGTCGGCGGAGGTGGCGGCGGCGGATTTCTACAAGCGGCCGGCCGCCGAGATCACCGCCACCATGGCCCGCCTCGAGGCGATCCCCGCCGAGCTGCTCACCGCCTATGCGCGCTGGGCCGAACTGGACGGCTTGCGCTAGGCTGGTCGGCATGCTGCCCGCGGTGCTCACCGTTCTCCTGCTGGTCGCCGGCGCCGTGCCCGCCTGGGCACACGGTGTGTCCGCCGCTGATCGCGCCTTCATGGAACAGGGCGGCCTGATGGCGTTCCTCTATCTGGGAGCCAAGCACATGGTCACCGGCTACGACCATCTGCTGTTCCTCGTCGGCGTCATCTTCTTCCTCTACCGGATGAAGGACGTCGCCCTCTACGTGACGCTCTTCGCGCTCGGCCACAGCGTGACGCTGCTCTACGGCGTGCTGTCGGGCACGCACGTCAATCCCTACCTGGTGGATGCCATCATCGGGTTCTCGGTCGTCTACAAGGCGCTCGACAACCTGGGCGCGTTCCGCACCTGGTTCGGCGTGCAGCCCGATACCAGGGCCGCGGTCCTCGTCTTCGGCCTCATCCACGGCTTCGGTCTGGCCACCAAGCTCCAGGACTTCGCCCTGCCGCGGGCCGGCCTGGCGCCGAAGATCGTGGCCTTCAATGCCGGGGTCGAGATCGGCCAGTTGCTGGCCCTGGCCGCCATCCTCCTGGCCATGGCCTACTGGCGCCGCACGGCCGCCTTCTCCCGTCAGGCATTCGCCGCCAACGTCGTCGTGATGACCTGCGGCTTCGCGCTGATGGGCTACCAGCTCACGGGCTATTTCGTTTCCTAGCCGCGGTCGAGCGCCGGACCTCTGACATGACCGATACGCCACCGACGCCGTCCGCTGACCTGCCCTCGTCGGCGCGACTCTGGCGCGCCACCCTCACCGCCGCCGCGCTGGCGGCGGCCCTCCTCGTGACCGTGGTGCTGCCGGCCGAGTACGGTCTCGACCCGCTCGGCGTCGGACGGCTGCTCGGCATCTACCGGGCCCCGGAGGTCGAGGCGTCGCCGCTGCCGGAGAGCACGGGGGACGCGGCCGCCGGCACGACGGCCGGTGCCGGCTCGCTCGTCAAGACCGCCACGCCCTACCGCAGCGACGAGATGTCGGTCACGCTGACCGCCGGCGAAGGCGCGGAGATCAAGGCGCAGATGAACGCCGGCGAGCGGATGGTGTTCTCCTGGACGGCGAGCGGCGGCGGCGTCGACGTCGACATGCACGGCGAGGCGGCCGACACCTCCGGCGGCGACCGCAGCTACTGGAAGGGCGAGTTCGAGGAGAGCGGCCATGGCGCCTTCGAGGCGCCGATGGCCGGCAACCACGGCTGGTTCTGGCAGAACCTGAACGACGAGCCGGTGACGATCACGGTGAAGACGAGCGGCTTCTACCGCCGCCTGTTCCGCCCCTGATTTGTAACCGGGTCTGTCACGGTCACGAGTTGTAAACGGGGTCTGTCACGGTCATGGCTTTTGCCGTGACCGTGACAGACCCCGTTACATGTTGTGACCGTGACAGACCCGGTTACAAGTTCACAGGCCGGGTTCGTAGAACAGCCACGCCCCGGGGTTGCTGTCGTCCCATGAACACTTGGGCGGTGACAGCAGCCAGTTCTGGCCGAGATCGCCGATCGGGGCTCCCGGCGGCGCCGGCGAGGCCGGGACGATCTTCGCCGGATCGGCGCTCGGCCGCTCCAGGAAGCGCTTGATGTCCGCCGCGAGCAGGGCCGACTGCGCCTGGTCGCCTTCGCTCCTGCCGGCCGAGGCCGTGCGCAGGCGCGCCCCGAGACGCTGGAGCTTGAGCGACGCGACGGCCCGCACCTGGCCGTTCGGCGCCGACATCGCCAGCCACTGCACGCGGTCCACGAGCACCCGCTCGCCGGCCCGCCGCACCTCGGCCTCGTAGGCCGAGCTCGTCGCGGCGTCGAAGGTCGCCTTGGTCAGACGGTCGATCACTTCGCCCAGGCCCGGCAGGGCCGGATCGACCGCGTTCTGCGCCACGAGACGCGACGCGCGGTCCGCCTGCAGGATGAAGCCGATGGTGACGTCGGCCGCGATGGCGCCCGGATTCACCGGGTCGAAGGCTTCCCCGGTCGTGCGCGGGAAGAGCTCGCGGTGCATGCCGTAGCCCGGCGGACGCGGCGGAATCGCATCGAGCACCTTCTTCGGAATGGTCAGCTCCGACGGCTTGAGCGTGGCCGCCAGCGCTTCCAGCGCCTGGCGCTGATTGGCTGCCGTCTCCCACTTCACGGGCGTGCGGCCGTCGCCGCGCATGGCGTAGACGAAGTCCTGTCCGCCGAGCATCGACGAGGCGCTCTCCACGGCGTAGCGGTGGTACATGTAGATCGGCACCAGCGGCTCTTCGATGGTCGTCATCGCCGCGCCGGTCCGGATCGTCTTCTCGCCGATGCGGTCGAGCGCCGCGCGCCGCACCTTCATCAGACGGGTCAGCTCGTCGGCCTGGTTGACGCCGTTCGACCACTGCTCGGTGCGTGGGTGGATGTCGGAATCCTGGTTGGTGAAGTAGCGGAGATCCGCCGCCCAGGCGTCGTCGAGGATCTTCGTGAGCGCGGCGTCGACGTCGGTGCCGGCCGGGAACTGCCGGTAGCCGAAGTCGATTGCCACCTTGTCCCAGTCGCCGATCCGCGACTCATAGGCGTTCGACAGGTCGATCGTGCCGTCGGCCTTCAGCTCTTCGAGCGGATGCGGATAGTCCATCACCGAGATCCAGCCCTTCGAGCTGTCGTAGTAGTTGTGGCCGAGGCCCAGCGTGTGGCCCACTTCGTGCGCCGAGAGCTGCCGGATGCGGGCGATCGCCGTCTCGTAGAGAATCGAGGGCTTCTCGCTGCCCGTCTCGTAGGGCGACAGCAGCCCCTCGAAGATCATGTAGTCCTGGCGATCGCGCAGCGAGCCGAGCGTCACGGTGGCCTTGATGATCTCGCCCGTGCGCGGGTCGGCCACGCTGCCGCCCGAGCTCCAACCGCGCGTCGAGCGGTGCACCCAGTTGATCATGTTGTAGCGGATGTCCATCGGATCGGCATCGCCCGGCAGCAGCTCGACGCGGAAGGCGTTGCGGAAGCCGGCGGCCTCGAAGGCCTGGTTCCACCACAGGGCGCCCTCGATGAGCGCCTTCTGCACGTCCTCGGGCGCGCCGGGATCCACCCAGTAGCGGATCGGCTCGACCGGCTCGCTCATCGCCGCACTCGGGTCCTTCTTCACCAGGCGGTGCCGGCGCAGGTAGCGGAACTGGACCGACTCGCCGATCGGCTGGCTGAAGTCGACAAACGTCAGGCCACCGTAGCCGGCGCGCGGGTCGTCGGTGCGCGGCGTGTAGTCGCCATCCGGCAGTTCCACGAACGACATGTGCTCGCGCAGCGTGACGGCATCAGCCGTCGGCGTGACGCTGCCGACGGTGCCGCTGAAGAGGTTGCCGCCGAAGCCGCCGCCGCCCCCGCCGCCGGTGGCGCCGATCGGCGCCGGCCCCTGCGTGGGTCCGAGGCCGCCGCGTGAGTTGACGGCCTCGTTGACGAAGGTGAGCGTCATGTCCACCTCGGTGTTCTTCGGGAAGCCCTTGGTGTTCGGCAGGTAGAAGGCGCTGCGGTTCTTGTCCACGCGGAAGGTGCCGGGCCGCAGACCGCCGGCCGCGCCATGCACGTCACGCAGGAAGAAGTCGGTGGCGTCGACGAGCAGCCGGCCGTTCGATTCGGCGGCCACCGCGAAACCCCACAGAATGGACTTGGCGAACGAGTCCTCGACGGAGCGGCGCTCGAGCGGGTTGGTGCTGCTCGAGCGGAAGGACTGGTTCGGCTGCACCAGCAGCAGGCGCGGCCCCACGCGCTGGAACTTGACGATGCGGCCCTGGCCGCCCTGACCGCGATCGAGACCGAGGTCGTTCGAGCCGAGTCCGGCCGACAGGCCGGTCGACAGCAGGAACTCGGTGTCGACCCGCGGCACCTCGAGCAACATGGCTCCGGCGCGCTCGTCCCAGTAGAGCGGGAAGTAGCCGTCGATCTTCCGGAGACCCGTCGTGCGGTCCTCGATCGACGGCACGGGTCCGCTGCGGGCCGGCGCCGGTGTCGGCGCGGGAGGCTGTGCACCCGCCGTCGTGACCAGAACCGCCAGCGCCATCACTCCTACCGACACACTCATTCTTCGCATTTCGATTGCCCTCGCGTCGCCATTCTACGTCGGCTCCCGGCGGCCGTCGTGAGGGCGAACACCCCCGCGACGCGAGGCCCGCGAGTCGCGGCGCCACGATCCGTCCGGTGCCAGGCACCGCCCGCAAGACAAACACACACCATTGATGGACTGCGGTGACAAGTCCGGCGCCGATCTCGTCGGCGACGACGACATATGCTGGAGAGGCACCATGTCTGAGCAGTCTCTGCTGATGTCCCTCGTCCTCGTCGCCGCCGGACTCGCCCTGCTGGGCGGGGGCGGCGAGGTGCTCTTGCGCGGCGCCGTGGGTCTGGCCACGCGGCTGCGCCTGACGCCGGCGGTCATCGGCCTCACCGTGGTGGCGGCCGGCACCTCGGTGCCGGAACTGGCGGTCAGTGCGGTGGCCGCCGCCCAGGGCCGCACCGACATCGCGTTCGGCAACGTGGTGGGCTCGAACGTGGCCAACATGGCCTTCATCCTGGGGCTGTGCGCGCTGGTGCGGCCGCTGGCGATCGGCGGCAACGTCATCCGCCTCGAGTACCCGGTTCTCGCGCTCGTCACGCTCATGAGCGTGGCGCTGGCCCAGGACGGCGTCATCAGCCGGCTCGACGCGGTCCTGCTGCTCGCCGTCTACGTGTGCTTCACGGCCTACACGGTGACGCTCGTGCGCGAACACATGAGTGCCTCCGAGGAACGCGAGTTCGGCGACGAGACGCAGGACCTCGGTGGTTCGGCACCGGCTGACCAGCGTCTGCCGCTGCTCATCGGGCTGGTCAGCCTGGGCGTTGTCCTGCTCGCCGCCGGCGCCAGCGTCACCGTCGAGGGCGCGGTGGGTCTTGCGATGCGCTTCGGGCTCTCGGAACGCGTCATCGGGCTGACCATCATCGCCATCGGCACCAGCCTTCCCGAAGTGGTCACCTCGCTGGTCTCGGTGGCGCGCGGACGGGACGACGTCGCCATCGGCAACGTCATCGGGTCGAACCTCTTCAACCTGCTCGGCATCCTCGGCGTGAGTGCCCTGGTCGCGCCGCTCGGCGTGCACCCCGGCATCATCGCGTCCGACAACTGGTGGATGCTCGGCATCACGCTGGCCCTCTTCCCCATCATGGTGACCGGCCGCCGCATCACGCGCCTCGAGGGCGCGCTGCTGGTGTCGGTCTACGCCCTCTACCTGGGGCTGCTGCTGACCGCGGGTTGAGCCGGGCCGCGGCGCGCGCTGGCCCGCTGACAGTTGCGGCCCAGATTGGCGCTATGCTCTCCAGCGCCGGCGGCGCACCACAGGCCCCACGCCGGACAACTCTGGAGGTTCTGGTCATGACACGCACGCTCTTTGCCGCGCTCGGCGGACTCGTCCTCGCCACGAGCGCATTCGCGCAAGCCGATCCTGAAGTCGAGAAGGCCCTGCTCGCGGCCCCCCGTCAGGCGCGTGAAGCATCGGCCGTCATCAAGTGGAAGGCCGACGGCACCTACGACACGCTCAAGCCCGGCACCAACCGGCTGGTGTGCTACGACCAGTCCGGCCAGCCCACCGAGCAGCCGTTCTCGGTGCAGTGCACGAGCGTCGAGAACCTGAAGCGGGTGGCGCAGAACAAGAAGTTCGAGATGGAAGCCGACCGCACCAAGCGGCAGGCGATGGTGGTGGCCGCCGAGAAGGACGGCACGCGCGAGAAGGCCGAGTACGGATCGGTCTTCTACAGCTTCAGCGGCGCCGATCAGGCGACCGCTCGCGCCCACATGACGATTGCCGTCCCGGGCGCCACGACCGCCTCGACGGGGCTGCCGGACCACAACAAGCTGGGCGGCGCGTGGATCATGGGCGCCGGCACGCCGGGCGCGCACATCATGGTGCCGGGCTCCTAGGCACTCACTCCCACCTGTCCGACGACGGCGGCGCCGCGGGGCGCCGCCGCGTGGCGCCCCGGATCAGCCGCCGAGTTCGCGGCGGAGCGCCGCCATGTCGAGTTCGCCCTCCCAGCGCGCCACCACCACCGCCGCCACGCCGTTGCCCACGAAGTTGGTGAGCGACCGGGCCTCCGACATGAAGCGATCGATGCCGAGGATGAGCGCCAGCCCGGCGATCGGAATCGTCGGCACCACGGCCAGCGTCGCCGCCAGCGTGATGAAGCCGGCGCCGGTCACGCCCGAGGCTCCTTTCGACGTCAGCATCGCCACGCCGAGGATGGTCAGCTCCTGCTTGAGGGTGAGGTCGATGTTCAGCGCCTGCGCGACGAAGAGGGACGCCATCGTCAGGTAGATGTTGGTGCCGTCGAGGTTGAACGAGTAGCCCGACGGCACGACCAGGCCGACCACCGACTTCGAGCAGCCGAGACGCTCGAGCTTCTGCATCAGCGGCACGAGCGCCGACTCCGACGACGACGTCCCCAGCACGGTGAACAGTTCGTCGCGGATGTAGACGATGAAGCGCACGATGCTGAAGCCGGTCAGCCGCGCGATCGTCCCGAGCACGACCAGCACGAACAGCGCGCACGTCAGGTAGAAGCTGCCCATCAAGGCGGCCAGCGGCTTGAGCGAGGCCAGCCCGTAGCGGCCGATGGTGAAGGCCATGGCGCCACCGGCGCCGAGCGGCGCCGCCTTCATCAGCGTGTTCATCATGCCGAAGAACACATGCGAGCTGGTCTCGATCACCTGATGGACGACGTTCCCTTCCTTGCCCATGTGCGTCATGGCGTAGCCGAAGAGCACGGCCACGAACAGCACCTGGAGCAGGTCGCCGGACCCGGTGAAGGCATCGAAGAACGTCTGCGGGATGATGCGCAGCACGAATTCGGTGGTCGACTGGCTGGCCGCGACCTTGGCGTAGCTGGCCACGGCGGCCCCGTCGAGCGTGGCGACGTCGGCATTGAAGCCGCGGCCGGGTTCGATCGTGTTGGCGACGACGAGGCCGATGACCAGCGCGAACGTCGAGACGACCTCGAAGTAGAGCAGCGCCTTCCCGCCCACCCGGCCCACCTTGCGCATGTCGCCGGCCCCGGCGATCCCGAGCACCACGGTGCAGAAGATGATCGGGGCGATCAGCATCTTGACGAGCGCGATGAAGCCGTCGCCGAGCGGCTTGAGCGCCACGCCGCTGTCCGGCGACAGGGCGCCGATGGTGCCGCCGACCAGGATGGCGACCAGCACCCAGAAGTAGAGATGGCTGGTGAGGCGACGCGCGCGCCGGATCACGGCACGAGCTTGTAGATGCGTCCCTGCGAACCGTCGGTCACGATGTAGAGCGCCCCGTCGGGCCCCTGCCGCACGTCGCGGACCTCGTCCTTCTGGTCGACCAGCAGCCGCTCTTCGCCCGTCACCTTCTCACCCTGGATCGACAGCCGTACCAGATCGCGCGTGCCATGACCGCCGAGGAAGAGGCTGCCCTTCCACGCCGGGAAGAGGTTGGCCGTGTAGAAGGCCATCCCGCTCGGCCCGATGATCGGATCCCAGTAGTAGAGCGGCTGCTCCATGCCGGCCTGCTGCTGGATGCCGCCGGTGATCTGCCCACCGCGGTACTCGATGCCGTAGGCAATCGTGGGCCAGCCGTAGTCCTTGCCCTTGCGCGCGATGTTGATCTCGTCGCCGCCGCGCGTGCCGTGCTCCGCTTCCCACAGTTCGCCGGTCTCGGGGTGCAGGGCCGCCGCCTGGATGTTGCGATGGCCGAGCGACCACATGGCGGCCGGCACGCCGGGCTTGCCGACGAACGGGTTGTCCTTCGGGATCGAACCGTCGGCGTTGATGCGGGCGATCTTGCCGATCAGGCCGTCCATGCGCTGCGACTGCATGCGGCCCTCGGTGACCGAGCGGTCGCCCATGGTGATGAAGAGCGTGCCGTCGCGGCCCCACACGAGCCGGCTGCCGAAGTGGAGCGTCGAGCGCAGCGTGGGCGTCTGGTGGAAGATGACCTGCACGTCGTCGACGCGCGGCGCCGGTCCGTCGACGAGCGTGCCGCGGGCGACCGCGGTGTTGTTCTCGCCGCCGTCGCGCGGCTCGGAATAGCTCCAGTAGATGAGGCGATTCTTCGCAAAGGCCGGGTCGAGCGTCACGTCGAGCAGGCCGCCCTGGTTGCGGGCGTCGACGGCGGGCAGGCCGGCAACCGGCGCCGACTTGGTGCCGTCGGCGGCCACCACGCGCAGGCGTCCGGGCCGCTCGGTGACGAGCATCTTGCCATCCGGCAGGAACGCCAGGCCCCACGGATTCTCCAACCCATCAGCGACCGGCGCGATCGTGAACGCCACGCCGAGCTTCTGCTCCGGCGCCCGCGTCTGTCCGGCGAACGCCGGCTTCTGGGCCGGGTCGTTGGGCGGGCGCGGGTCGACGCCCGGCCATTGGCCGCCCTGCTGGGCGAAGCAGGCGGTGCCGAGCAGCAGGCCGGTCAGGGTGAAGGCGGTGTGGCGCAGCATGGAATCTCCGTGGGAACGAAAAAAGGGGGCGGAACCATTATGGCTCCGCCCCCGCTGTTTCGCTCGATGACATCCGCACGCCGCCGGCCGCCGCCGGATGACCCCGGCCGCCCGGGCTACGGCGCCGGACGTCCAGCGCCCCGCTGCGGCGGCGGGTTCTTGATGAGTTTGAACTGGTTGATGGCCGCGTTGACCTTGAACGCAATGCCCATCCGGCCGATGTCGGCGGTGGAGCGCGTCGGATCACCGGTCACGCCCGAATCGGCCGGCCCGCCCCACGGCATGATGCGGTCCTGACGGATGCCAGCCGGATGCACGTAGAGCATCTGCGAGGTGTCGCTGATGCCGGCATGGCTGCCGATGATGGTGTCGCCGTAGCCGAACTGCGCTTCCATCCAGGCGCGGTAGTGGACGCGCCCCTGCTCGTAGTAGTCGGTCAGCGCGAACACCCGGGTGCCGGCGCCCTTCCACTCCTCGTTCAGCGCCTTGGCCACGGCCACCATGCCGCCCTGGTTGCCGCCGCTGTCGCCGATGAACAGGATTTCCTTGAAGCCGTGTGCCTTGAGGCTGCGCGCGGCGGCGTCGAGCAACTGGTCGTAGGCCGGCGACGGCAGCGAGATGGCGCCCGGGTTCTGGCGATCGGGATCGCCTTCCGGCACGTACTGGATGACCGGGGCGATGAGCGTGTTGCCCATCGTGCGCGCCATCTGGTTGGCGGCGAACGACACCACGTAATTGTGCTTGCCGAGCACCATGTGATACCCGTTCTTCTCGGTCCCGCCGATCGGCACGATGACGGTCGTCTTCCCTGCCTTCATGTGGTCGCGCGTCTCTTCCCAGGTCAGCTCGTCGATGAAGACCGTGTCGGGCGGACGGGTCGGCGTCAGGCCGGCGGGTGCGGTGTCCATGGTGGGACGGGCCGGGCCAGGGGCGGCGGCCGGACGCGGCGCCCCGCCCGCACGTCCGGCTGCGCCGCGGCCGCCGCCAGGCGCCGGGGCGGCCGGCACCAGCGGCTCGGCGCCGCTCGTCATGCGCTTGACCTGGGCGAGCGCGTTGTCGATCTTGATCTGCAGCAGTTCGCGACCCGCCTGCGGCGACGCCTTCGACTGGTTGACGCCGCTCACGCCGTTGTTCTCGTAGTCGTTGCCGACCAGCCGGTCGGTGCGGACGTGCTGGGGTGCCACGAACAGCAGCTCGGACGTGTCGAGCAGGTTGGCGTGGTTGCCGACCTGCGCCGGCGGCACCCCGAGGAACCTGGCCGCCCACTGTTCCTGATCGGCGTGCGCCTTCGTGTAGTAGTCATCCACCCACAGCGCCTTGGCGTCGCCGCCCCAGAGCGCATTCAGCTGCTCGGCCGCCGTCCGCATGCCGGTACGGTTGCCGCCCGACTCGCCGAGGAACACCACGGTGGTGAAGCCGCCGGCCTTCAGGCTGCGCCCGGCGTGCACCAGCAACTCCACGAAGCGGTCTTCCGGCAGCGTGATGGTGCCGGGCTTGCCCATGTGGCCGGTCGGCGGATCCCAGCTGCCCTCCGGGACGTAGGTGACGACCGGCGCCACCAGCGTCTTGCCCATGGCGCGGGCGATCTTGTCGGCGGTGTAGGTCATGACGAACTTGTGTTCGCCATCGACCATGTGGGGGCCCTTCTGCTCGGTCCCGGCGGTGCCGATGATGACCGTGGTCCAGCCGTCCTTGACGAGGTCGCGGGCCTCGGCCCAGGTCAGCTCCTCGAGGAACACGGTGTCGGGCGGCGTGCCCCCCGGCCCGGTGGCCGGCGCGCTGGCGGGACGCTGGGCCAGGGCCGTCATCCCCAGCAGGCATGTGACGACGGGCACGAACAACAACACACGGACACTCATACGGTGGGCTCCTCGAAGCGCTACAGCCTACACCGGGCGGGCGGGCGACCGGTCACGGATCGTCAGCAGCCCGACCGGCCACGCCGCTGCGTGTCCACTCGATCGGACGGCGGCGGCGCTTTCGACCGCGCCATGGCATTCGCCCGGTGGCATACGAGTTGCTACTCTATGCGGCACAGGCCGAGACCGGGTGGTGCCGGCACGTTGGGCCACACCCGGCCGGACTGGCGGAGGTGCGCCATGGGACCACTCAGTGAACTGCTCGCCGTCGACCAGCGCAAGACACTCGAGTTCTTCTTCCTCGGCCTCAAGGACGTGTCGGAGTCCGACGTCGATCGCCAGGAACTGCTCTACAACGCCAGCGTGCTCGCGCACTACGCTCAGGTCTCCAGTCACTCCGACACCGACTTCCCCACGCCGCCGGCACTCGGCGCCGTCTTCGACCACTTCGTGGGCACGCCCGACGCGCCGGTCGATGCCGAGATGCTCGAGACCGCCGGCGCCCACTGCCTGCTCATGGCCGGCTTCTTCGCCGATCAGATGAAGCAGCGGCACAACGTGCAGTGGTACGCGCGGCTCGGGGCCGGTTTCTACTTCCGCGCCGCGCTCCACGAGTCGTCGTCCAAGCGGGCGCTGTTCCTGGACACGCTGGGACGGCACTTCGAACCCTGGCGCGTCCGCCACGCGCGCCTCAGCCGCGAGCTGCGGGACACGCCCTTCCTCCTCAATCTGCCGACCTCGAAGCGGACGATGTAGGCGGCGGACGGCGGCCGCCTCGCGGCGGACCGGTGGAGCACCGGCTGGCGCGCGGCACGTCACCTATCTCGCGATGTCCACGGACATCACCAGTTGTCACGGCCTGCGTCATATCGACGCAGGCCGTTGGTGCGCGCTCGCGGCTGCGCTACAGTCGTGACGCCCATGACGTGCCCGCATCCTTCCATAGCCCTGCGTTTCCTCCCCTGCTGCATCGTCGCCGTCGTTGCCGCGCTCACCTTCCCGCCTCCGCTGCTCGCGCAGCCGACGTCGACGCGGCCGACGGTGAATGCCGGCCGCCTGGCCGACGACCAGACCGCACCCACCATCGACGGCAAAGTGGACGAGGCCGTCTGGCAGGCCATCGAGCCGCACACCACCTTCACGCAGCAGGATCCGCGGCTCGGCGAACCGGCCACTGAACGGACGGAAGTGCGGCTGCTCTTCAGCCGCACGCACGTCTACGTCAGCTTCGTCTGCTTCGATCGCGAGCCGTCGAAGATCATCATGTCGCAGGCGCGCCGCGACGCCTCGCTGGCCGAGACCGACTCGGTCATCGCCATCTTCGACACCTTCAACGATAGCCAGAACGCCTTCGTCTTCGGCACCAACCCGCTGGGCATCGAGTACGACGGCCAGGTGGCGCGAGAGGGCCAGGCCGGCGGCATCTCGTTCGGCGGCGGTGCCGCCAGCACGCAGCGCGGCGGCATCAGCGCCTTCAATCCGAACTGGGACGGCGACTGGGTCGTGCGCGCGTCGGTGACCGAGCGCGGCTGGGAGGCCGAGATGGCCGATCCCGCTCAAGACGCTGCGCTACGCCACTGGCGAGAACCAGACCTGGGGCTTCAACGTGCTGCGCAACATCCGCCACAAGAACGAGCAGGTCTACCTCTCCGAGATTCCGCGCGGCTTCGACATCTACCGCATCTCGCTGGCCGCCAAGGTGCCGGGGCTGAACCTGCCCAACCGGCGCGACGTCAAGGTCATTCCCTACGTGCTCGGCTCCTCCAACAAGGACTTCACGCGCAGCGGCGCACCGGTCGACACCAAGGGCGACGTCGGCGTCGACCTGAAGTGGGGCGTGCGTCCGAGCCTGACCTTCGACGCCACCGTGAACACCGACTTCGCCCAGGTGGAAGCCGACGAAGAGCAGGTCAACCTGACGCGCTTCGATCTCTTCTTCCCGGAGAAGCGGCCGTTCTTCCTGGAGAACGCCAGCACCTTCCAGTTCGGGCAGCCGCAGTCGATCGACCTCTTCTTCTCGCGCCGCATCGGCCTGTCGGGGGCCGCCAGCTCGCTGCAGCCGATCGACATCCTGGCCGGCACGCGTCTCAGCGGCAAGCTCGGCGGGTCGTGGAACGTCGGCTTCCTCAACGTGCAGACCAACGACGCGCAGAACCTGGCGGGCCAGACCATCTCCCCCGACAGCAACTTCAGCGTGGCGCGCGTACAGAAGGAAGTCGGGCGCTCGAGCTACGGCGCGATCTTCGTCGGCAAGTTCGCGACGAGCGACGTCAAGAACAGCTCATTCAACAAGTGGAACCGCGCCTACGGGGTCGACGGCAACTACCAGCTGACGCCCGGCCAGCGCATCTCGGCGTTCGTCGCCCGCACCGACACCCCGAATCAGCCGGGCGACGCCTCGACCGGCACCGTGTCGGACTACTCGTGGCGGGCGTTCTACGACTTCCGCAATCCGGTCTGGCAGATCGCCGGCGGCTACTCGCAGGTCGGCGAGAACTTCAATCCCGAGGTCGGGTTCCTGCCGCGGCGCGGCTATCGCCGGCCCGAGGGCCGCATCTTCTTCCAGCCGCAGCCCAAGAACAGCCGCTGGATCCGGCGCTACGCGCCGCACGTCTCCTACAACGCCTTCTACGGCTTCGACGACCGCCTGCAGACCTCGGCGCTGCACTTCCACCCGTTCGAGATTCAGCCGATGCACGGCGGCCGCTTCGGCGTCTTCTTCGACCGCGCCAGCGATGCCCCGCTCGCCCCCTTCACCGTCTACAACCGCGACGGCCGGCGGGTGGCGATTCCGGTCGGCGACTACTCCTGGTGGCAGACCGCCGTCGAGTACTTCCACGACCCGAGCGCGCCGATCACCGGCGGCGTCCGCTACCGCTTCGGCGACTACTACAACGGCGACTTCAAGGCGCTGGAGCTGACGAGCGAGTACCGCTTCACGGCGCGCATCACGGCCAGTCTCGGCTGGACCCGCCAGGACGTCACGCTGCCCGGCGGCTCCTTCGTGGCCAATCTCATCCCCTTCAAGACGCAGATTTCCTTCACCAACCTGGCCAGCCTCTCGGTCCTGGCGCAGTACAACGGCCAGAGCGGCCAGTACTCGACCAACGCGCGGCTGGCACTGCTGAACCGCTCGGGTACCGGGCTGTTCATCGTGTTCAACGATCGCCGCGACGTCCTCGACACGACCTCGTACGACACCGTCGGCCGCTCGCTGGTCGTCAAGTTCACCCGCCTGTTCGACTTCTAGGGCGCGGTTGCCCGCCGCGTGCCAGAATGCGTGGGCCGTGCCGCGGGGGCGCGGCGGCCGGCGTCGCGGCCCGGAGGCGACTGATTGGTGGAGGTGACCAGTGGGACTGATTGTTTCGCTCATCGTCGGCGCGCTCGTCGGGTGGCTCGCCAGCATCGTCATGAAGACCAACGCGCAGATGGGGGCGCTCGCCAACATCGCCGTCGGCATCGTCGGCGCGTGGCTGGGCGGCGTCGTGGCGGGGATGCTGGGCTTCGCGGCCACCGGGCTGGTCGCCTCGATCATCGTCAGCATCGTCGGCGCCTGCCTGCTGATCCTCCTGCTGAAGGCGATCGGCGTCCTCAAGTAAGCGCGCGCCGGGCTCAGCTGCCGGGGAGCCGGCAGCTGAAACTGGCTGCCGCGTCGATGCTGCCGCTGCCGCGGTAGACGGCCACCTGCGGGTGCGGGCAGAGCGGCCGCTGGCGGACGACGGCGCCGTTGTCGACGCGCGACGCCAGCACCGCCGCCGGCGCCTCGCCCCGTTCCACCCAGCGTTCGAGCGCGGTCAGCATGTCGAACCGATCCAGGCCGGGGCCGCCGGCGCAGTGGTGCATGCCCGGCACGAAATAGGTCGCGTGAACTGGTCCGCCGCCGCCTGGCCGCCGGCGAAGCGGGTCATGCGCTCGATGTAGTCGAGCGTGCCGAGCGCGCTGATACCGGGGTCGGCCCAGCCGTGATCGACGATGAGCTTGCCGCCGGCGTCGCTGAACGGCGTGAGATCGGCGTCGAGCGGGCTCAGGATCTCCGACATCGTCGCCAGGCGCGGCAGGTCCCGCGGATAGCGGAACGTCCGCCACGTGAAGCCCGGCGCGTCGTCGTCGAGGGCCAGGAACCGGAAGTTCGACTCGGTGAAGCTGAAGCTGGACGGCGGCCGCGCGCCGGCGATCCGGACGGGCCGCCCTCGTGCCCCTTCCACGCCGCCGGCAGGGCGAGCCGGAAGTTCACCGTGTTGCCCGGCGTGGCGACGTGGCCGTCGACCCGGGTCAGCTGGCGATCGTGGCCGAGGGCTCGCGGAACTCGCCCTCCCACTTGGCCACCACCACCGAGGCCAGGCAGTTGCCGACGACGTTGGTCATCGTGCGGCCCATGTCCATGATGGCGTCGACGCCCAGGATGAGGGTGACGCCTTCGAGCGGCAGGTTGTAGCTGGCGAGCGTCGCCGCCAGGATGACGAGCGCGGCCCGCGGCACGCCAGCCACGCCCTTGCTCGTGAGCATCAGCGTCAGGAGCATGGTGACCTGCTGCCCCACGGTGAGTTCCACGCCGGCCGCCTGCGCCACGAACACCGCGGCCAGCGACAGGTAGAGCGTGCTGCCATCGAGGTTGAAGCTGTAGCCGAGCGGCAGGATGAAGGAGACGATGCGCCGCGGCACGCCGAACGCCTCCACGCACTCCATCGCCCGCGGCAGCGCCGCCTCCGAGGAGGTGGTCGAGAAGGCGATGAGCGCCGGCTCCTTGATCGCCTTGAGGAAACCGATGATCGGGATACGGAACATCAGCATCACCGGCACCAGCACCAGGACGAAGAAGACGAGGAGTGCCACGTAGAGCGTGAATACCAGTGAGCCCAGGTTCCACAGCACGCCCAGCCCGCTGTGGCCGATGGTGTAGGCGATGGCGGTGCCGACGCCGATCGGCGCATAGAGCATCACGATGTGCGTGACCTTGAACATCGTCTCGGTGAGCGACTCGCACCACCGCAGCATCGGGTGTCCCTTCTCGCCGACCATGCCGAGGCCGATGGCGAACACGATGCTGAAGACCACGATCTGCAGGACGTCGCCGGTGGCCATGGCCTCGATGATCGAGGTCGGCACCATGTGGAGCAGGATCTGATCCCAGGTCTGCGCGGCCTGCGCGCTGACCGCCACCTCGCCGGTGGGCGCCGGCAGCACCATGCCATCGCCGGGCCGCATGATGTTGACCGTGAAGAGGCCGATGAGGAGGGCCAGTGTGGTGACCACCTCGAAGTAGATCATCGCCCGCAGACCCATGCGGCCGACGTCCTTGAAGTGGCCGGCGCCGGCGATTCCGGCCACCAGCGTGCCGAACAGCAGCGGCGCGATGATCATGCGGATCATGCGGATGAAGATCAGGCTGAACGGCCGGATGACGTCGGCCCACCGCGGATCGGTGATGCTGACGATGTAGCCCACGACGAGCCCCAGCACGAGGCCGATCATGATCTGTGTGGTGGGCGAGATGCGGGGCTTGGAGGCGGGCGCGACTGAAGACGACACGCCGGGATTGTATTACGGTTGCGTCCTGTGACACTCTGGCGCGCCCGGCCGCCGCGCGCCTCGCGTATGATCGCCGCGGCATGCACAAGCTCGTTCTCGTCTGTTCGCTCGCCGCGGCCATGGCGGCCGCCCCCCTGGCGGCCCAGCCCGCCGCGACGCCGACCCGGAGCCTCCAGGCCACCCGGCTGACCGGCCCTGGCCCCACCATCGACGGCCTCGTGGACGACGAGGTCTGGGCCGGAGTCGCGCCCTTCGGCGACTTCGTCCAGCAGGACCCGCGCAACGGCGAACCGGCCACCGAGAAGACCGAGGTGCGGCTGGCCTACGACGCCCGCAACCTCTACATCGGGGTGGTGGCGTTCGACTCCGACCCGAGCGGCATCATCTACACGCAGAGCCGCCGCGACGCCGACCTCACCGACTCGGATTCGATTCAGTTCATCTTCGACACCTACAACGACCATCAGAACGGGTTCGTCTTCGGCACCAACCCGTCCGGCGTCGAATACGACGGCCAGGTGGCCGGCGAAGGCAGCACCGGCTCTTCGGCCCTGCCGGGCGTGGGCGGCGGCGGTTCGACGCGCGGCGCGCTCGGCGCCTTCAACGCCAACTGGGACGCCGACTGGACGGTCCGCTCACAGGTGACGGCGCGCGGCTGGGAAGCCGAGCTGGCGATTCCCCTGAAGACGCTGCGCTACACCCCGGGAGACGGCAAGACCTGGGGCTTCAACGCGATGCGCAACATCCGCCGCAAGAACGAGCAGTCATACCTGCAGCCGATTCCACGCGGCTACAACCTGACGCGGGTGTCGCTGGCGGCGCAGCTCAGCGGCCTCGACCTGCCGCAGCGCCGCGACCTCAAGTTCACGCCTTACGCGGCCGGGCGCTACCTGCGGGACAACCGCTTCGCCGTCGACCCGAGCGACACGAGCGGCGATGTGGGCCTCGACGTCAAGTGGGGCATCACGCCGAAGCTCACGGCCGACGTGACCGTCAACACCGACTTCGCCCAGGTGGAAGCCGACAACGAGCAGGTCAACCTGACCCGCTTCGAGCTGTTCTTCCCGGAGAAGCGGCCGTTCTTCCTGGAGAACGCCTCCATCTTCCAGTTCGGCGCCTCGCAGCAGATCGACCTGTTCTTCTCCCGGCGGATCGGCTTCGAATCGGGCACCGAAGCGGCCATCCTCGGCGGCGGCCGCGTCAGCGGCAAGGTCGGCAACTACAACGTCGGCGTGCTCAACATGCAGACGCGCGAGACGGTCAATGCGCGCACCGATGCCCTCATCGCGCCGGCCAACAACTTCTTCGTGAGCCGCGTGCAGCGTGAGTTCGGCCGCTCCAACGTCGGCGCCATCCTGATCAACCGGCAGGGCGCGGGCAGTTCGGCCGGCAGCGACAACTACAACCGCGCCTACGGGCTCGACACGGCCCTGCAGACGAGCGAGAACGGCAAGCTGTTCGCGTTCATCGCCGGCACGACGACCGGCAGCGGCTCGACCGGCGGACGCAAGCGCGGCAGCGACAAGGCCGGCCGGGTCTTCTACACCTACAACAAGCCGGGCTGGTTCAACGGCAACGTCGGCTACGCCGGCGTGGGCGACAACTTCAGCCCCGAGGTCGGCTACCAGCCGCGCACGAGCGGCTACCACTTCGCCTCCTACCGCGTCTTCCTCGACTACCCGCCGAAGAAGATTCCCTACATCCGCCGCTTCTCGCCGCACATCTTCGAGAACTGGTACTGGGGTCTCGACGGCCGGGTGCAGACGATGCGCGGCCACTACCACTTCCTCGAGATCCAGCCGCGCTCGGGCGGCCGCTGGGGGGCGCGCGTCGATCGCGAGCAGGATCGGCCGGTGGTCCCGTTCAGCATCTACAACGGCGCCGACGGCAAGCGGGTGGTGATTCCGCCGGGCCTCTACCAGTGGCACTACTGGTCGCTCGAGTACTTCAGCAACCCATCGGCGCCCCTGAACTTCTCGTTCGTGCCCACCTGGGGCAGCTTCTACGACGGCGACTGGACGCAGTGGGCGGCCAACGTCGAGGGGCGGCTCGGCTCGACCGTCACGGCCAACGTCGGCCTGGCCCGCTCCGACGTCAAGCTCTCCTACGGCAACTTCGTGAAGACGATCGTGCCGGTCAAGCTGAGCTACTCGTTCACGCCGCTGGCCACCCTGGCCGCGCTCGTGCAGTACAACGCGGAAAATGGTTCCGTCAACTCGAACATCCGCCTGGCGCTGCTCAACAGAAGCGGCACCGGCCTGTTCGTGGTCTACAACGACCAGCGCGACACCGAGATGGAGACCCGCTCGCGCCGGGGACTCGATCCCGACCAGAACCTGCTCGGGCGCTCGTTCATCGTCAAGTACACGCGGCTGTTCGCCTTCTGAGCCACGCCGCGGGACCACGCCGCACGCCGGCCGGACTCGCCACGGCGGCGTGTCAGCCTGGTTCCTGCTCGTAGGTCTCCGGGTGCTCGAGCGCGGGCCGCAGCGCCGGCATCATGCCCAGCAGGCGCGTGTCTCGCGCGATGGCGTCATCGAGGGCACGCCGCCGGGCCGGCGTGATCCAGAAGCGGCGACGCTCACGCCCCAGGCGCTCGAGCCGCGCCGCCAGCTGCGTCTCGGTCGCGTCGTAGTCCGAAAGCGCCTGCGCCATCTGCTGGTCGATGGGCAGACGCCGAGTCCGGGCGTGGCGAAGGCTGCCGAAGAACAGCGTGCCCGAGATCCACGCGGCCACGGCCGGGATGACGGCGAAGAGCAGCATCACGGCTCCCCCCTGCTTCTCGAGCACGGCGCTGCCGACCACCAGGGCCACGGTCGCCAGGGCCGTCACCCCGAACACGAGGCCGAGCACGACCTGCGCGAGAGTGCGCACACCGGCCCGCGGAAACAGCGCGCCGATACCGAGCGCGAGCACCGCCGCGGACAGAAGGATGCTGGTGACGTCCACTGAGGCTCCCGAGAGGTTATCGGCGGGAGCGGCGGCCCGCCCACCACTCCCGCGACGACCTCATCGGGTGCGGGCGAGCCGCGTGACCAGTTCCCAGTTGAAGCGCACGAAGCGCTGGAACTCGCTCTCCAGCAGGCGCTCCTGGTCGCCGTGCATGCCGTAGCCGGCCGACTGGTCTTCCAGGTCGACGCCGGCGCCGATGCCGATACACTGCACGCCGCGGGCGCGCAGCGGCCACATGTCGGTGGCGTAGGTGCTCATCGAGGGCAGGGTCGGCACCTGGTAGACGGCGTCGACGGCCGCCTCGGCGGTCGTGAACAGCTCGGCGTCGAGGCGGGTCGGCGCAATCACCGGCCGGTTGCCGCCGCCGCCCGCGAAGCGCACCTCGACGGCCGGGTCGTTGATCGCCGTCTTGATCTGGGCGAGCAGCGCCTCCGGCTCCTCGCTCGGCACCATCCGGACGTCCAGCCGCGCCTTGGCCTCGGACGGAATGACGTTCGAGCGATAGCCGCCGGTGACGATGTTGGGTGAGACCGAGGTGCGCGCCATCGACGCGTGGCGCGGCTCGTTCCGCCACAGCCAGTCGGCCGCCGCCGCCGCCACCTTCGGGTCGGGCGACACCACGTCGCGATAGGCCGCCGCCTGTTCCGGCGACGAGGCCAGCGGCGCCAGCCGGCGGAAGTAGCGCCCGGTCGTCTCGTCGATCCGGACGTCCGGCTGCCAGCGGATGAAGGTGCCGACGGCGCTGCCGAGATGCGCGATCGGGTTCGAGGTGAGCGGCACGGAGCCGTGCCCGGAGATGCCCGTCGCCGTGACCTCGACGCCGCGCGAGATCTTCTCGATCACCTGCACGGTGGCGTAGCGCACCTGGCCCTTCTCGCGGATGGTGTCGCCGCCTTCGGCGATGCAGAACTCGGCGTCGATGGCCGGGTAGTGCTGCGCCATCATGTGCCCGATGCCGAGGTTCGACTGCCCTTCCTCGCCGGATTCGGCCAGCAGGATGACGTCGCGGTCGAGCGGCACGGCGAGCCGCTTCAGGAGCAGCATCGTCATCACCGCCGAGGCCAGGTTGTCCTTGTCGTCGATGGCGCCGCGGCCGTAGACGAAGCCGCCATCACGGGTGGCGCTGAAGGGCGGGAACCGCCACTTCGACGCATCGACCGTGACGGTGTCCAGATGGCCGAGGATGAGCAGCGGCCGCTTGCTGCCGTTGCCCTTCAGCCGCGCCACGACGTTGGGCCGCTCGGGATCGAGCGCGTGGATCTCGGCCGGGATGCCCTCGCGGTCGAACAGCGCCTTGAGCCACTCGGCTTCGGGCCGTTCGGCCGCCGAGGAGTCGAAGCGGATGAGCGACTGGTAGATCGAGAGCGCCTCCGGCTCGACGGCGGTCCAGTCCGGCTGAGAGCGGCGCTCCTGCGCCGCCAGGGCGGCGGCGCCCACGAGCAGCGCCACGGACAGGAACGACCACCAGAACGGCGTACGACGGCGCATGGACATGCGGCGCAGTGTAGCGCAGCCACGCCGGCCACACGCCAGCGTCCATGCCCCGGTTGCGGGACCCCCACGCAGCCGTCGGGAATCCCGCCCTGGAGCGAGCCCTACTGCATGCGCGCGCGCAGCTCGGTGTCGATCGCGGCCAGGAACTCCTCGGTCGACAGGTACGGATGGTCGGCGCGGATCAGGATCGCCAGGTCCTTGGTCATGCGGCCCGACTCGACCACGTCCACGCACACCTTCTCGAGCGTCTCGGCGAACTGCCACCACGTCGGGCGTGTCGTCGAACCGTGCCGCGGTACTGCAGGCCGCGCGTCCACGCGTAGATCGAGGCGATCGGATTGGTCGACGTGGGCTTGCCCTGCTGGTGCATGCGGTAGTGGCGGGTCACGGTGCCGTGCGCGGCCTCGGCTTCGACCGTCTTGCCGTCGGGCGACATCAGCACCGACGTCATCAGGCCGAGCGAGCCGTAGCCCTGCGCCACGGTGTCGGACTGCACGTCGCCGTCGTAGTTCTTGCAGGCCCAGAGGTAGCCGCCGTTCCACTTCAGGTTGGCGGCCACCATGTCGTCGATGAGGCGATGCTCGTAGGTCAGCCCGGCGGCCTCGAACTGCGCCTTGAACTCGGCGTCGAACACGCGCTGGAAGGTGTTCTTGAAGGTGCCGTCGTAGACCTTGAGGATGGTGTTCTTGGTCGACAGGTAGACCGGGTAGTTGCGGCCGAGCGCGTAGGTGAAGCAGGCGCGGGCGAAGCCCTCGATCGACGCGTCGAGGTTGAACATGCCCAGCGCCACGCCGCTGCCCTTGGTCTTGATCATCTCGCGCTTGATGGCCTCGCCGCCGCCCTCGGGCGTCCAGCTGATCGTGAGGGTGCCGGCGCCCGGGAAGTGGAAGTCCTGCGCGCGGTACTGATCGCCGAAGCCGTGGCGGGCGACCACCACCGGCTTGTCCCAGTGCGGCACGAGGCGCGGCACGTTCTTGCAGACGATCGGCTCGCGGAAGATGGTGCCGTCGAGGATGTTGCGGATGGTGCCGTTCGGCGACCGCCACATCTGCTTCAGGCTGAATTCCTTGACGCGCGCCTCGTCGGGCGTGATGGTGGCGCACTTCACCGCCACGCCGTACTGCTTCGTGGCGTTGGCCGAGTCGATCGTGATCTGGTCGTCGGTCTGCGTCGCGCGCCTCGATGCCGAGGTCGAAGTACTTCAGGTCGATGTCGAGATACGGCAGGATCAGCGTCTCGCGGATCTTCTGCCAGATGATGCGGGTCATCTCGTCGCCGTCCATCTCGACGACCGGGTTCTTGACCTGATCTTCTTCACGCGGGACTCCTTGGAACGCACAGAAACGGCGAATTATAGCGCGGCCGTACAGGACAACGGCGGCGCCCGCCGTGGCGGGGCCGCCGTGGAGTGTCCGGGCCGGAGCCCGCGCTACTTGACGGTGTCGTTCACGGCGGCCTTGCCGCTCACCAGCTTGCAGACGGCCGAATTGCGCCAGCACCTGCGTCACCTCGAGCACGCCGGTCTGCTCGATCACCTTGTCGAGCAGGCGGCCGTCGGCGTCCTTGATCTCGTCCACCACGTGGTGCACGTTGAACTTCTGCCCCACTTTGATGCCGGCGCCCGCGCCCCGGTTGATGTAGTACGACCCGGCGCGCGTGCTGACGATCTGCCCTTCGGGCGCCGCCGGCGTCATCGACTGCAGCGAACCGGTCTGCTCGGTCGAGCTTCGCCACCACCTGCTCGACGGCCGGACGCAGGGCTTCCTGGGCCGCGCCCTGGTCGAAGGTCTGCTCGGCGCTGACGCCCTTGAAGTAGCCGCCGCCCATGCGCTTGTTGCCCTGGCCCACGGCCACGAGCATCACTTCGCCGGTTTCGGTGTTGACCAGGCGCGCGTCCACCTTGCTCTCGGCGTTCGAGTAGCTGCCGCCGATGCCGCGCAGACCGATCGACGTGCGCTTGATCGAGAAGGCGGTGATCGAGCCAGTGAGCATGAGCTGCACGCCGAGCAGCTTGCCGACCTTGGCGGCGGTGGCCGCCGGTGACGGCGCCGCTGGCGCCCAGGTTCTGTTCCTGCAGGATGCTGGCGAGCTCGCGGCGTTCGATCACCGTGTACTTGCCCGTCTGCACCAGCTGCGTGGCCAGTTCGTCGGCCGCGGCGGCACCGAGGTTGTCGCCCCACCAGGCCCAGGTGCTGTTGTTCTCGAAGTTCATGACGGCGACGCGGATCTTCGCCTGCGCGAAGAGCGCCGTCGGCGAACCCACGAGCACGGCGGCGACCATGAGCAGGACGGCGGTCATTCGACCGAAGCGGACCATCGATGTCTCCTTGCGTGCGGAAGTTGCCCGCGCACATGTT
This sequence comes from uncultured Acidobacteriota bacterium, assembly GCA_963807405.1. GTDB lineage: Bacteria > Acidobacteriota > Vicinamibacteria > Vicinamibacterales > UBA2999 > CADEFD01. The sequence continues at coordinate 2,084,838 of CAWEBU010000006.1, forward strand.
TCAGGCTGCCCGATTCTGCCACAAACGGCACCAGCGGACAGGCTCCCCTGCCATATCGGCCGGGACGGGGCCGTCTAACAGCCCACGCACTCGGAGAAGCGAGAGAATCGGGCCACCGACGCTCATCCACTGGCGCGCGGGTTGAGTTTTCGGGCAAACGCCCCGCTTGGAGCCAGGCCTCTCACCGAGCTTGGGCCAGGCCCCTTTCAGAACTGTTGTGCGTGGATGCTGGACAGCCCGTCAGGTCCGCTGCCCCCCTTCGGGTGTGCCTCTGCCAGCAATCTCGACTGCAGCCACCACCCACCTCGGCTGTACCGGACCTGCCACTTCCAGGCCGGGAGAGCGGACTCAAGAATCCGTGGACGCCGGCCGATTCCCAAGCGTCCGCCCGCTCCGACCGGCCACCAGAAACGATGCTCTCTCCATCCTTCTTCGCGACGTTCGCGCACCGGCCGGCCACAGCCGGCGCCGAACCGCTCAGCCAGCCTGACGGCGCCAGCCGGCGCGTGCTCGCGGGCGCGGTCTTACCCACCGCACCAGGAGGCCAGCCGTGCCATTCACATCGATAGACCGGGGTCTCATCGATGCCAGGCTGTCGCGCCGGCTCACGACCATGGCCGCGGTGACCACGGCCGCCGCTATCGTCCTGCCGTGTGCGCTCATCACGGCGTGGGACCTGTCCGAACGCCGGCAGACCTTCGAGGACCGCGCCCGGGTGATGGTGACGGCCCTCGGCGAGATGAGCGCGGTCTCGCTGGCGTCCGCCGACGCCGCCGCCGCGCGCACGGCGCTCGAGACCATCGCCCGGAGCGACCGCAGGATCGTGCGGGCGGCCGTGCGGCGCGACGACGGTTCGACCCTGGCCACCTTCGGTCCGGGTGCCGCGGCCGACTTCGCGGCCGCGCCGGCCGGACGGCTCGACCCGACCGCCACGTGGACGGAGAGCCGCGGCGGCCGCAGCCTGATGGCCGGCACCCCCGTGATGCGGGCGAACGCCGAGGTCGGCAGCGTGATGGTCGAGTTCTCGCGCGACGACTACCGCTCCACGCCGGCCGCCTCCTGATCGTGCTCGGCGCGGCGCTCTTCGGCGCGCTCGTCGTCGCGTGGGTCGTCGGCGGGCGGCTGCAGCGCTCAGTGTCGCAACCGGTCCAGCGGCTCGCCACGCTCATTCGTGACGCCCGGCTCGCGCGGGCCTACGGACCCGAGGTCGAGCGCGAGGACCGCGACGAGATCGGCGAACTCGACGAGGGCATCACCGATCTGCTCAGCCACCTCGATGCCCGCGACGCGATGCTCGCCAGCCACAACCGCGACCTCGAACGAGCCGTCGAGGCGCGCACCGCCGAGCTGGCCGCCGCCAGTGCCCGCTTTCGCGAGCTGGTCGAGAGCACGCATGCGATTCCCTGGGAGGCCGACGGGGCGTCGCTGGCACTGCTCTACATCTCGCCCAGGGTCGCGTCGCTGCTGGCCTGTGACATCGCGAGTCTGATCGGCAGCTCCGCCTACTGGGACATGGTGCTCGACAGCGACCGGCCGCGCCTGCTCGCCCACCTCGCGCATCTGGCCGCGCAGCCGGCCGGTTTCGGCAACGACATCGAGTACCGGGTCACCGCGCGCGACGGGCGCGTGCTCGACATCCGGTCAGCCACGAGCGTGCACTCGTCGGCCAGCGGAGCGGTTGTCATCCGCGGCATGACGTTCGACGTGACGGCGCACAAGCGGACCGGCCGGGAGCTGCAGCAGGCGCAGAAGCTCCAGTCCGTGGGCCGCCTGGCCTCGGGTGTGGCGCACGAGATCAACACGCCGGTCCAGTTCGTCAACGACAGCGTGCACTTCGTGCGCGAGGCCTTCGCCGACATCGAGCGCGTCCTGCGCAGCTACCGCGGCGCGCTGGCCTCGGTCGTGAACGGCACCCCCGCCGCCCAGGCCGTGGAGACCGCCGCCGCCGCCGAGGTCGACGCCGACCTCGAGTACCTGATGGAGAACGTGCCGCCGGCCCTCGATCGCGCCGTCGACGGCCTCAGCCGGGTGGCCACCATCGTGCGCTCGATGAAGGACTTCGCGCATCCCGACCAGGTGGCGATGGCGCCGGTCGATCTCAACCGGGCCATCGAGAGCACGCTCGTCATCGCCCGGAACGAATACAAGTACGTGGCCGACGTGGCGCTCGAGCTGGGCAACCTGCCGCTCGTGAGGTGCCACGGCGGCGAGGTGAACCAGGTCGTGCTCAACATCGTGGTCAACGCCGCGCATGCCATCGAAGGCGTGGTGGCCGGCACCGACCAGCGGGGCACCATCACGATCAAGACGTGGCGCGAGGACGACTGCGCCGTGATCGCCGTCGCCGACACCGGCGGTGGCATCCCGCAGGCCATCATCCACCGCGTGTTCGACCCGTTCTTCACCACCAAGGATGTCGGCAAGGGCACCGGCCAGGGATTGTCGATCGCCCGCGCCGTCATCCACGAGAAACATGGCGGCCGGCTGGCCGTGGCGAGTGAGCCCGGCCGCGGCACGACGTTCACGATCCATCTGCCGATTGCCGGCCAGCCTGACGTCGCCGAGGGAGTCGCCGCATGAGCCAGCTGATTCTGTTCGTCGACGACGAAGCGCCGGTCCTCGAGGGACTGCGGAACCGGCTGCGCAAGCACCGTGGCGAGTGGGACATGACGTTCGTCACGAGCGGCGCCGAGGCGCTCGACGCGCTGGCGGCGCGGCCCTTCGACGTCGTGGTCTCCGACATGCGGATGCCCGGGATGGACGGCGCGCAGCTGCTCGGTGAGGTCAAGGAACGTCACCCGGCGTGCGCCCGGCTCATCCTCTCGGGGCACGCCGACCGCGCCTCGGTCGTCCGGGCGCTGCCTGTGGCCCATCAGTACCTGAGCAAGCCGTGCGACGCCGACGTCCTGCGCGGGGCGATCGAGCGCACCTGCGCGCTCCAGCGGGAACTGCACAACGACATCATCCGGATGGTGGTCGGCCGGCTCGATCGCCTGCCGTCGGCTCCGCAGGTCTACTGGGATCTCACGGCCCTCCTCGGCCGGGAGAACGTCTCGATGACGGAAGTGGCGGCGGTGGTCGAAGGCGATCCGGCGATCGTCGCGAAGCTGCTGCAGGTGGTGAACTCGGCCTACTTCGGCCTGGCCCGCCGGATCGCGTCCGTCGAGCAGGCCGTGAGCTACCTCGGCCTCGAGCTCGTCAAGGCGCTGTCGCTCTCGGCGCAGCTGTTCGGGACCTCCGACCTGGCGGTGCCCGGGTTCTCGCTCGAAGACCTGCAGCGCAAGGCGCTGTGGACCGCGCGTCTGGCGCGCAAGGTGGCGGCCACGCCGGCCGAGGCGCAGGATGCCTTCACGGCGGCGCTGCTGCGCGACCTGGGTCAGATCATCCTCGCGTCGGCGCTGCCGCAGGACTTCGCCAGGGCGCATGCCGCCGCGGCGGCCGCGGCACAGCCGCTCCACGTGGCGGAAGTCGAGGTGCTCGGCGTCACTCACGCGGCCGTCGGGGCCTACCTGCTCGGCGTGTGGGGCCTCCCCATCGAGATCGTCGAAGCCGTCGCCTACCATCACACGCCGGCGCAGGCGCGGCCCGAGTCCCATGACCTGGTCAGGGCCGTCCACGTGGCCGACGTCCTGGTGGAGGAAGCCGCTGGCGCGGTCGTCGGCGCGGCGGCCGGCCTCGACATGCCCTTCCTCGAAGCCACCGGCGGCACCGCCCGTCTGCCGCGCTGGCGCGAGATGGCCAGCGAGATGGTCGAGGACGGCGCCGTGCCCGCGGGAGGGACACGGTGAACGCGGCTGCCAGCGCCACCGAGGTACGCACGAAGGTTCTGTGCGTGGATGACGAGCCGAACGTCCTGTCCGGCCTGTCGCTCTACCTCCGCCGGCGCTACGACGTGCAGACGGCCCTCAACGGGACCGAGGGGCTCGCCGCCCTGCGCGATGCCGAGGACACGGCGGTCGTCATCTCCGACATGCGGATGCCCGGGATGGACGGCGCCGCCTTCCTGAGCGCCTGCCGCCAGGCGCGGCCGGACGCCGTCCGCATGCTGCTCACCGGTCACGCCGACATGGACTCGGCCGCGCAGGCCGTCAACGAGGGGCAGGTCTTCCGGTTCCTGACCAAGCCGTGCCCCCCGTCGGTGCTCCTCGGCGCCGTCGAAGCCGCCCTCGTGCAGCACCGGCTGCTGACGGCCGAACGCGTGCTGCTCGAGCAGACGCTCCACGGCAGTGTCAAGGCTCTCGTCGACGTGCTGGCCCTGGCCAATCCGGTGGCTTTCGGCCGCGCCATCCGCATCAAGCAGATCGTCGCCGAACTGGCCGCGTCGCTCGATCCGTCCGAGCGCTGGCAGGTGGAGGTGGCCGCCATGCTGTCCCAGATCGGATGCATGTCGTTGCCGCCGGAGACGCTGGAGCGGCTCTACTACGGCCAGCCGCTGTCGGAGGAAGAACAGGAGATGGTGGGCCGGGTGCCGGCCCTGACGGCCAGCCTGCTGAGCAACATCCCCCGCCTCGACGCGGTGCGCGGCATCCTGGCCAGCTACACCCGGCCGCCGCGCGGCGATGTCGCCGGCGACGATGGCGGCAGCATCGTGGCGCGCGGCGCCCGCATCCTGGCGGCCGCCGCCGATTTCGAAGGACTGACCGCCCAGGGACATCCGCCCGCTCACGTCCTCGACGTGATGCGCGGCCGCGCGGGCCGCTACCAGCCGTCGATTCTCCAGGCGCTGCGCGGCATTCACGCCGCGGAGGCGGGCGTGCATGACGTCCGCGAGGTGTCGCTGGCCAACCTGCGCGTCGGGATGGTGCTGGCGGAGGACGTCACCCTGACCACCGGCACGCTCCTCGTCACGCGCGGCTACACCGTGACGGAGGGCTTCGTCGAGCGCGCCCGGAACTTCCGCGGCAAGGTGCGCGAGCCCTTGCGCGTGCTCCTCCGCACCCTCCACGACGAGGTCGCCGCGTCATGACCACTCAGCGACGGCCACGGATTCTCTGCGTCGACGACGAGCCGCTCGTCCTGGCCGGCCTGGCCAACACGCTGCGGCGCCGCTTCGAAGTGACGACGGCGGTCGGAGGACACGATGGCCTGCGGGCCCTCGGCCAGCACGGCCCGTTCTCGGTGGTCGTCTCGGACTTCATGATGCCGGGCATGAACGGCGCGGAGTTCCTCTCGTTCGCCCGCGTGGCGTCGCCCGACGCCGTGCGGATCCTGCTGACCGGCCAGGCCAGCCTGGAGGACGCGGTCTCGGTCGTCAACGAAGGCAACATCTTCCGCTTCCTCACCAAGCCGTGCGCGCCGCAGGCTCTCGTGCGCGCGCTCGACGACGCCGTCGAGCAGTCGCGGCTGCTCACCGCCGACGCCCTGCTCGTCGAGCGCAAGCTCGAGCACGTGGCGGCGCAGTTGCTGCGCGCCGAGCGGCTGGCCTCCACCGGCACGCTGGCCGGTGCCATCGGTCACGAGCTGACCGCCATCGCCGCGCAGCTGATTGCCGCCGTGACCGCCATTCGCGGCGAAGCCACCGCCGGCCGCTCGCCCTCGCCCGACGACGTCGAGCTGCTGACGAGGACCCAGGACCGTCTCCAGATGCACGCCCGCAAGCTGCTCGACCTCGGTCAGCCGACGACCGCGCCGTCCAGTCAGCCGCCCGTCGCCGCCGCGGAGATGAAGGCCGCGGTCCACGGCGCGCTCGGTGTGCTGCGCGCCGCCGGCCTGTTGAAGCAGGCGCGCATCCGGCTCGATCTGCCGGTCGCCTCGGTGCCGGTCCGCATGGAAGGGGCGGCCCTCGAACGGGTATTGCTGAACGTGATCAGGAACGCCGTCGAGGCGGTGACGAGCGGCCAGCACAGCGACCCGACCGTCACCATCGACATCGCCGCCCCCGGGCCGCGCGAGGGCGCCGTGTGCACCGTGTCCGACAACGGCCCGGGCATTCCGCTCAACGACGTCCCGCTGGTGTTCGAGCCGTACTTCACCACCAAGGCGCCGGGCAGCGGCGCCGGGCTCGGGCTGTTCGCCGTGCAGCAGATGATGCGGATGGCGGGCGGCGAGGTCTCGGTCGCGCCGCGGCCGGAAGGCGGCACGACGCTGACGCTGCGGCTCGCCGCCGCCTGACGCGGCCGTGCGCCGGGCTAGGCGTGCACGCCCGGGGCTTCGTGCCCGGTGCGTTCGACGTACTCGATGTAGGAGCCCGGAAAGAGATGCGGCTGCGCCTCGGTGCCGCTCTCCCCGCCCAGCTCCAGCACCCGGTTGCTGAGCCTCCTGAGGAAGGCGCGATCGTGCGAGACGAAGATCATGGTGCCCTCGAAGTTCGCCAGGGCGTCCAGCAGCATGTCCTTGGTGGCCAGATCGAGATGGTTGGTGGGCTCGTCGAGCACCAGGAAGTTCGGCGGATTGAGCATCATCCGGGCGATCACCAGCCGCGTCTTCTCGCCGCCTGACAGGGCCCGGATCTTCTTGTCGACGTCGTCGCCGGAGAACTGGAAGGCGCCGGCGAGGTTGCGCAGCATGCCGATCGACTCGTCCGGGAAGTCCTTCTGCAGCTGCTCCTCGATCGTCAGCTGCGGATCGAGCACCTCGAGCGACTGCTGCGCGAAGTAGCCCATCTGCAGGCTGGCGCCGAGCGAGACGGTGCCGGCGTCCGGCGCCACCTGGCCGGCAATCATCTTGAGCAGCGTCGACTTGCCGGCGCCGTTCTTCCCCATCACCGCCCAGCGCTCGCCGCGGCGGATCAGCAGGTTGACGCCGTCGTGCACGGTGCGCCGGCCGTAGACCTTGGTCACGTCCTCGAGCACCGCCACCTGATCGCCCGAGCGAGCCGGCTGGCGGAAGTCGAACTGCACCACCTTGCGGCGCCGCGGCAGTTCGATCTTCTCGATCTTGTCGAGCGCCTTGACGCGGCTCTGCACCTGCGCGGCCTTGGCCGCGTGCGCCGCGAAGCGCTCGATGAAGCGCTGCTCCTTGGCCAGCATCGCCTGCTGGCGCGCGTAGGCCGCCTCGCGGTTGGCCTCGCGGATGGCGCGCTCGCGCTCGTAGAAGTCGTAGTTGCCAGAGTAGGTGGTGATCTCGCCGCCGTCGATCTCGGCGATCCTGGTGACGATGCGGTTCATGAACTCGCGGTCGTGCGAGGTCATGAGCAGCGCACCCGGCAGGCTCTTGAGGAATGCCTCGAGCCAGATGATCGACTCGATGTCGAGGTGGTTGGTGGGCTCGTCCATGAGCAGCACGTCCGGCCGCCCGAGCAGCACGCGGGCCATCGCCACGCGCATCTTCCAGCCGCCCGAGAGCGCGCCGACGTCGCCGTCGATGCGGTCGTCCTCGAAGCCGAGCCCGTGCAGGATCTCGCGCGCCTGCGCCTCGAGGGCGTAGCCGCCGAGGTGGTCGTACTCCTCCTGCACCTCGCCGAAGCGGGCCAGGATGCGGTCCATGTCGTCGGCCTGCGCCGGGTCGGACATGGCGTGGTTCAGCCCTTCGAGTTCGTGGTGCAGGTCGCCGACGCGGCCGCTGCCGAGGATGGCCTCGTCGAGCACCGAGCGGCCGGCCATCTCCCCTACGTCCTGCCGGAAGTAGCCGATCGAGAGTTTCCGTGGCACCGAGACATCGCCCTCGTCGGCCGCTTCCTCGCCGACGATCATGCGGAACAGCGTGGTCTTGCCGGCGCCGTTCGGGCCGACCAGCCCGACCTTCTCGCCGGGATTCAGCTGGAAGGAGGCGTCGACGAAAAGGACCTGGCGGCCGTACTGCTTGCCTATGCGTGCGAAGGAAATCATGGCGGAACTTCCTATGGTAACCCGCCGCGCCCTCGCCGCCGGCGCCCCGCGCCTCCGGCCGGGGCCGCCCATACGTACAATGCCGGGCATGACACGTCGAGCCCTTGCCCTGATGGCGTTGGTCACGGTGGCCGGCTGCCGCAGCGCGGCGCCGCCGCCGGCCGCGCCGGTGCCGTCGCTGGCGGCAGCCGCGGCCGCCGCCGAGCCCGACAGCATCCGCTGGGTGCGAGACGCCGCGGAATACCGCGCCGCGGTGCTCCAGGCCTACCGGGCCGTCGCCGCGCACGTCGAGCACGAAGCGGCCACCCGCGCCGCCGGCTCGTGGGCGGTCGTGCTCGACGCCGATGAGACCATCCTCAGCAACGTGACCTACCAGGCCGAACGCGCCCGTCTCGGCCTCGGCTACTCCAGTGAGAGCTGGGCGGCGTGGGTCAGGCGCCGCGAGGCCACGCCGCTGCCCGGGGCGGCGGCGTTCCTCGCGCGGGTGCGGGCGCTCGGCGGCCGGATCGCGATCGTCACCAACCGGCTGGGCTCGGAATGCGACGACACGGTCGCCGTCTTCGCGCGGGAGCGCCTGGTCTACGACGCGATGCTCTGCCGCCCCAACGGCAGTCCGTCGGACAAGAACCCGCGGTTCGAGGCGGTGCGGACCGGCCGAACCGCGGCGGGCACGACGCCGCTCGACGTCGTCGCCTACGTGGGCGACAACATCCAGGACTTCCCGGAGCTGAGCCAGCGGACCGTGAACGAGGCCGGCGAGGCGGGGTTGTCCGCCTTCGGCACGCGCTTCTTCGTGCTGCCGAATCCGATGTACGGCAGCTGGCAGTAGCGGCGCCGCCGCTACATTTCCTGCCGGGCGCGGCAAGGCCGTGCAGTTCGCCACGGCCCGCCCCTCAAGGCAGCCCAGCCGCTGTCCGATCTACAGGCATGGACTGGCGCGCGCCTGACCGCCTGCGGGTACTGTTCGTCGAGGACTCGCCGGCCTTCGTCACCCTGGTCGAGCGGCTGTTCAGTGCCGACGGCATCGCCATCGAGCGGCGCTGCGTCGAGACGCTGACGGCTTTCCATGCCGCGGTCGAGCAGTTCGACCCGCACGTCATCCTGAGCGACTACGTCCTGCCCGAGGCCGACGGGCTGGCGTTCCTCGAAGCCGCCCGCACGGCCTGCCCGCTGGTGCCGGTCATCGTCGTGTCCGGCGCCATCGGCGACGACCTCGCCGTCGACGTCCTCAAGCGCGGGGCGGCGGACTACGTGGCCAAGACCCGCATCGCCACGCTGGTGCCGCGCGTGCAACGGGCGCTGCACGAGGCGGTCGAACAGCGGGTCCGGGTCACCCTCGAGGCCCAGGTACGGGAGCGGGAGGCGTTCTTCCACAGCCTTGTCGAAGCCTCGCCCGACGGCATGATGGTCGTCGACCCGGCGGGCCGCATCGTGCTGGCCAACACCGAGATGGAGCGGATGTTCGGCTACGCGCCCGGCGAGCTGGCTGGCGCCGCGATCGAGGTGCTGATGGCGCCCCGCTTCCGCCTCGACCACGGCCGTCACCTGCTGGAGTTCATTGCCGCCCCGGCCAGGCGCGCCATGCGCACCGGCCTCGAAGTGCCGGGCATGCGCAAGGGCGGCGAGGAGGTCCAGGTCTCGATTGCGCTCAGCCCGGTCGAGACGGCCAGCGGCCTGCAGGTGCTGGCGACGGTCCGCGACATGACGGAGGCCATCTCGTTGCGATCCGAGGTCGGGCACGCCCGCGCCCAGCTGGACACGATGCCCGAATGCCTCGTGCTCCTCGACCGTGACGGCCGCGTGACCTACGTCAACGAGGAGTGGCGCAGAATCGCGCGCCGCGGCGGCGCTGGCGACGCCCTGGTCGCCGGCGTGGGCCTGAACTATCTCGACGCCTGCGCGGTAGCGCACGATGCGACCATCGGTGCGATCCGTGACGGCCTGTCGGACGTCCTGGCCGGACGGTCCGCGAACTTCTCCGCCGTCTATCCGAGTCATGGCCCTGACGACCTGCGCTGGTTCCGGCTCGAAGCGCGTCCCGTGGACAGCGAACATGGCGCCGCGCTCGTCACGCACGTCGATCACACGGAGGCGCATCTGGCGGTGTCGCGGCTGCGGGTGCAGGACGCGATTGCGTGCGGCCTGGCGGAGGACCCGTCGCTGCCCGACATCTGTCGCCGCCTGATCGAGGCGGTGGTGGTCGAGCTCGAGTGGGAGCTGGGCGCGGTCTGGGTCGCCGACCCGGCGCGAGCAACACTGCGTTGTCGTTCGCTGCACACCGATCCCGCGCTGGCCGGCGGCGCCTTCGAGGCGCTGACGCGCGCGGCGCGTCTCGCCCGCGGGGAAGGGCTGCCGGGACGGGCCTGGGCCTCACTGGGCCCCGAGTGGACGACCGACATCGCGGCCGACACGAGCGACCCGAGGCAGGCCACCGCACTCGCGCAAGGCTTCCGTGCGGTCTTCGCGATGCCGCTCCTCATCGAATCGGAGCTGCTGTGCGTCGTCGAGTTCCACTCCACCCGCCCGCGCCATCGTGACGCGGCGCTGCTGAGCATGTTGTCCTCGGTGGGACGGCAGCTCGGCGACCTGGCGCGCCGTCAGTGCGCGGAATCGGTCCGCGAGGCCACGCTCGCCGAGCTGCGTCGGGTACGGGAACGGCTCGACACCGTGCTCGAGGCGGCGCCGGCGTCGATTCTGATGGTCGATCGGAGCGGCGCGGTCGAGTTCGCCAACCGGCCCCTCCTGCACACTCCGGTCGACGCCCTCGTCGGCGGGCCGTGGCTGGACGTCTTTCCGCCCGAGCAGCGCGCGCTGCCCGCCGCGGCGTTGCAACGTGTCTTCCGGTCCGGCGCGTCCGAGCTGTTCGAAGCGCCGCTCGTCGGCGCCGACAAGAGCGCCCGCTGGTTCCAGAATCATCTGGCTCCGGTGCGCCATGGCAACGACGTGGTGGGCGCGGTCGTCATCGCGCAGGACGTGTCGGAGAAGAAGGAGATTGAAGACGAGCTGGCCACCGCCCAGCGGCTGGCCGCCGTCGGCAGCCTGGCAGCCGGCGTCGCGCACGAGATCAACACGCCGATTCAGTTCGTCGGCGACAGCATTCACTTCCTGCGCGAGGCCCTGGCGGACACCTTCCGGCTCGTCGACCAGCTGCGGACCGTCCGCCGATCGGTGCATGCGGGCGCGCCGTCCATGGACGCGGCCGATGCCGCCCGGCGCCTGGAAGAGGCCATCGACCTGGACTATCTCCGCGACAACGTGCCCGAGGCCTGCGACCGCTGCGTGGACGGCATCGATCGGGTCTCGACCATCGTGCGCGCGATGAAGGAGTTCGCGCACGCACCCGGGCGCGACATGGCCCCGGCGGACCTGAATCGCGCCATTCACAGCACGCTCGTCGTGGCCGGCAACGAGTACAAGCTGGTGGCGGACCTGGTCACCGACTTCGGCGAGGTGCCGCCCGTCACCTGCCACGTCAGTGACGTCAACCGGGTCATTCTCAACCTCGTCGTCAACGCGGCTCACGCCGTCGAAGACGTGGTCAAGGGCAGCGGGCGGAAAGGCACGATCAGCGTGCGCACGCGCCGCGACGGGGACGCGGTGGTGGTCGAGGTCGGCGATACCGGGTGCGGCATTCCCGAGGCCGTCCGGGCGCGCATGTTCGAGCCGTTCTTCACCACCAAGGACGTCGGCCGCGGCTCGGGGCAGGGGCTGGCAATCGCCTGGTCGGTCGTCGCCGACAAGCACGGCGGGCGCATCTACTGCGAGAGCGAGGTGGGCGTGGGCACGACGTTCTACGTCCGGTTGCCGATCGCCGGCCGCGCGCCGCGGGAGGCACCGAGGGCCGTCGACGCGCCGAGCGCCGCCTGACCCGCCTCACGGACGGCGGTCGAGCGAGGCTCTCAGCTCACGCACCCCGCGCGCCAGATCCTCCAGCACGCCCAGAGCGGCGCGTCCGGCATTCTGGACCTGGATGAGATCGGCCCGCTTCGGATCGCTCTCGCGCAACTCCAGGACCAGGAGATCGCACATCCCCACCACGATGCCGAGGTGATTGTTGAGCTGGTGCATCGCGTGCTCCGGCTCACGCTCGGATGGGCTCGTCATGGTCGGCTCCTCGAGACGTGCCGCCAGCCGTCCGTCGCCCGCGGCAGTCCCGAGTACCTATCGGGTCGCGCCGGCCGGAACGCTAGTCGAGATCGCGCAGCTCGTCGTCGAGGATGGCCAGCGCCCCGGCGTCGATCGCCCCGGCGGCGGCCACGGCGGGCCGCGCCGCCGGCCCGCGAGTAGCCCGTGCCACCTTCCAGCTCACGGCGGCGGCCGACACGACGGCGAACAGCGCCGGCACGAGCCAGGCGAGCAGACCCACGCCCTCGGCGGGAGGCGCGCCCAGGATCTCGGTCCCGTATTGCCGCACGAGGTCGCCCTTGACGGCCTGCACCGTCTCGCCGGCCGCGACGCGCTCGGCGATGGCGGTCCGCAGGGCGCCGGCATCCGGCGAGGTGCAGTCGGCCAGCAGCTTCCCGGGACAGAACGGGCTCATGAGCTGACGTGACAGGTCGGCGGCCGCCTGGTGCGCCGGCGTCTGACGTGCCTGCACGGGCCCACACCGCCGTCAGCGCCAGAACGAGGGCGACGAGCGCGATGGTGCGTGGCGTGTCGATCGTAGTCACTGTTCGTAAGACGCCACCAACGGCGGCGTGGATAGCTATCGCACGCGGTAAGTGAGAAACAGCTGCCGGGGCAGGAAATCGTGCGACTGGTCGAGCACGTAGCCCGCCTGGGCGAGCTCGCCGCTGATCTGCTCCGGCGTGAAGCGGAAGTCCTCCGGAGGGCCGTCTCCGCCGACGCCCTTCTTGAAGTCCACGATCGCCAGCCGTCCGCCAGGCGTGAGCTTCGCCGTGAGCGCCGCGAAGTAGGCGGTGCGATTGGGAATGTGGTGATACGTGTCGACGACCAGCACGACGTCGACCGGTTCCGGCAGGTTCGGGCTCGTCGCCGACGCCTGCACGGCCGTGATGTTCTTCAGCCCTTCGGCGGCCGCGCGCTTCCGGAGGTGCCCGATCATCGCCGGCTCGACATCCACCGCGAACACCGTCGGTGCCGCGGCCGAGCGCGCCAGGCGCACGCTGAAATAGCCCGTCCCCGCGCCGATGTCGGCCACCTTCTGGCCGGGCCTGAGGGCCAGGGCCTCGATGACGCGGCCCGGCAGCTGCCAGGCGTCGCGCGCCGGATCGTCGAACGACTTCGCGTAGCGCTCGGGGTCGTCGAACTTGTGGTCCATGTGGCCGAGGCCGCCCGGCTTCTGGCCGTGCGGATCCTGAGCCGCAGCCGGCGTCACGAGCAGACCCACTACCAGCAGCACCAAGGGTGTGATTCGTCGAGTCATCATGGTCCTCCTATCGTGCGGCTGTTCCGGGCGTGGTCCCTGCGACCAGGTGTCGCACGCGGATCACACTCGTGCCGGGCGCGCCGCTGGTCCAGGCCACGACGACGCCACGGGCGAGCGGCGCCATCACCGGGTACTGAGTGGGCCCGGCCTGGACGATCCTGGCCGGGGCGCCGAGCCGAATCGTCCCGTCGGCGGCGGCCACGCCATCCGCGTAGGCGGCCACGCGCACCCCGCTCAGGATCTCATCCCAGGCCACGAAGATGTGACCTGTACCGTCCACCGCCACCTGCGGATGTGAGGGCTTGGGCGCACCCAGCGTCGTGATGCGCTGGCGGGCGCCAAAGGCGGCGGCCGTGGCGGGTTTCGCGGCGTAGAAGAGCGCGCCTACCGGCTCGGGGCCGGGAATCACCGTGGGCCAGATCGCGTGCACGCGTTCGTCGGCGCCCACCGCGAGGGCGGGCCCGTCGTCCGGGCAGCCGTTGATGGCCCAGCCATCCTCGCTCAGCCGTACCGGTGGCGCCGCGCTCCCGGGGCTGCCGAGCATCGCGAACGCCATGTCGCGCATGTTGCCGTCGTAGACGTGCCGCCAGGCGGCGAGCACGCCGCGCCCCGTGGCCACGAGCGCGGTCTTGCAGCAATAGCAGACGCCGGGCGCGAGCCTCTGTTCGGGCGTGGCACGGGCGCCGAACGTCGCGTAGTGCAGGCGCGACTTGAGCGCCATGGCCACGCCGTCGTGGTCGCCGCTGCCGTGGCCAGCCGCGCCGGTCACCGCCTTCGCTTCGGCCAGGCCGCGATGATCGAGCCACACCACGTGGGCCACACCCTGAGCGTCGATGGTGAGCGCGTGCCAGCCGCGATCGCCGGGAGCGCCGGGCGCCTGCAGCGACACCGGCGCCGTGAAGGTGGCGCCGAAGTCGCGGCTGCGCGCGATCTTGATCCCGGTGCCCTGGTCCTTCGCGTTCCAGGCCACGACCACCTCAGGTCGCGGCGCACCGGCCGGCTGGTAGAGGGCCACGCGCGGCGGAATCTCGCCGCCGACGCGGCCATCGCCGCTGACCGCGTTCACGCGCACGGGCCCACTGAAGGTCCGGCCTTCGTCGACACTGGTCGCCACGTAGATGTCCGACTTGCCGTCGAGCGTGGCGCCCCAGGTCACCGCCACGAAGCGGCCATGCGACGCGACCCACGGCGCGGCATTCCCGCGACCGGCCACCGCCAGCGTCACGTCAGCGGCGTGCTGGGCGGCGTGCGCGCCCGGCGTCATCGTGAGCGCGGCCACGACCACGGCCACTCGGCACAACAGATTGTTCAGCATCGTCAGATTCCTCACTACATCACGCCCGCACCCAACCGGAGGCAGGCCCACGCTTAGAAACGCAAACGCAGCGCCAGCTGCCACGTCCGCGGATCGCCCACCGCGGTGACCTGGTTGAAGGTGGCGGAGGGACTCGACGGATAGGCCGCCGCCGCCGAACGTCGTGTTGCGTGCGATCTCGTTCACGGTGTTCGTCAGGTTGAACACTTCGGCGGCCGCTTCGAGTCGTGCAGCGGTCCGCGCCACGCGGAAGGCGCGGCTGACCCGCAGGCTCACGGTGAAGAACTCGTCGCCCACGCCGGAGTTGCGCGGGATGAACTGCGCCGTTCACGATCGGCCGGCCGGCCGTGCCCTGCACGGTCGTCACGCCCGAGGTGATGTTGAAGGGCGCTGCCGAGTAGGCCTGCAGCAGCGTGCTCAGCTGAAAGCCGTGCGTCAGGCGCTGCCAGGTGCTGTCGGCCGGCGTCGATCGGCGTGTTGATGCCGCCCGAGACGACCAGCATGTGGCGGCGGTCGTTGTCGGCGCGGCTCCAGTCCTTCGACAGGTCGAACGGATCGATGGGGCCGCTGAAGAAGAACTCGCCGACGTTGTTCTCGGCCTTCGACCACGTGTAGCTGGCGCGGTAGTAGCCCCAGGTGGCCGGCCGCTCGGGCCAACGACAGCAGCAGCGCGTGGTAGGTGGACGCGCCGGCCGAGCGGTACTGGCTGTTGTTGGCGTAGTCGGCCATCGGCCGGCAGCCGTTGTTGGTGCCGGCGGCGACGCACGACGGCACGTTCTGGTTGATCGACATCAGCAGGTGCGCGCCGCGCAGATACGAGTAGCCGACGCTGACCGTGCCGACGCTGCCCCACCTGCCGCTCGACCTCCAGGCTCGCCTGGCGCGAGTAGGCGTTCTGCAGGTCGCGCTGCATCGTCGTCAGGTGAAGAGCGTCACCGACGGCACCGGCGCCGGCAGGATCGCGGGAAAGACCGGCGCGCCCGCTTGCCCGGGCGAGAGGGCGATGTTGCGCTGCCGCAGCCTGGACAGGTCGGTTGTGTTGTCGGCCGAGAGCAGCGCGTTGGCGAGGGCTCGCAGCGGCACGCGGTCGAAGTAGAGCCCGGCACTGCCGCGCACGACCAGGTCGCGCGAGGCGCAGCGGCGTCCACGCGAAGCCGGCCCGCGGCGACACGTTGTTGGTGTCGGTGTCGATGGTCTCGAGGCACTGCAGGTCGTAGCGCAGGCCGAGGTTGAGCGTCAGGCGCGGCGTGGCGCTCCACTCGTCCTGCACGTAGAGACCGACGCTGGTGCTGCCCTGCTGCGACGACGGTGTCGCCGAAGGTCTGCGTGAAGCCGGCGTTGTTGTAGGTGCCGGCCAGGAAGTTGCCAGCGACGAGAAGGCGTACGAGCCGCGCACCGCGCGCGGGAACGTGATGGTGTCGTCGTTGTGGACGAGGTCGATGCCGGCCCGCAGGGCGTGGGCGCCGCGCTGCTGCGCGATGGTGTCGACCAGCTGGAACATCGTGTTGAGGCGGCCCTGTGGACTCGACGGAAAGGTGCCGAAGGCCGCCACGCCGGCGATGTTGACGGCCGGGCCGACCGGGTCGGTCGGCAGCGCCTTCAGGTCGCTGTAGGTGAACTGCGCCCGCGTCTCGTTGCACGGTGCGCGCACCGAGGGTGAGCGGTGTTGCTCACCGACGACGGCCTGATCGCGGTTGTCGAGACCGGCCGACGCCGACGGCGCGCTCAGGCCGCCAGCGCCGCGCGAGTTGCGCGGAGGCGACGTCGTAGAGGCTGTAGCGGACGCTGAGCTGGTCGCGGCCGGTGAAGGCATGATCGACCTTGCCGAGCAGGTTCAGGCTGTCGACCGGGCTGCTGATAGATCCCGGTCGCCACGCGCTGCCCCGGGTAGCCGACGGCGGCCAGTCGCGCGTTGACGGCGGCGGCGTTGGCGCCGCTGATGGTGGTGAAGCCCGACTGGTCGAGCCGGCGCTGCTCGACGTTGGCGAAGTAGAACGTGCGGCCCCGCCGCACCGGCACCGCCGAGGCTGCCGCCGTACTGCTGCTGCGACATCGGCAGCGTCGTCCTCGACAGCGCGTTCCGCGCGTTGAGCGCGTCGTCGCGGAAGTAGCCGTAGGCGGTGCCGCGCAGCTGGTTGGTGCCGCTGCGCGTGACGACGTTCACGTAGCCGCCGAGCGCCCGGCCCAGTTCGGCCTGGCCGCCGGAGCGTGACCACCTGGAACTGCTCGACCGCATCGACGCCGTACGGCAGCCCGCTCAGTCCGGCGGCATCGTCGTTGGCCGACAGGCCGTCGACGATGAAGCTGTTCGACAGGTTGCGCTGACTGCCCACCGACAGGCCGACGCCGGGCACGGCCGAGGTCTCGGCGAAGAGCTGCGTGCTGTTGATGTTGGGCGGGGCCACGCCCGGCGCCAGCAGGGCGATGTCGAGGAAGTTGCGGCCGTTGAGCGGCAGGCGCTCCACCTCGGCCACCGACACGGTGGCCGCGATCTGACTGCGCGCCGATTCGAGCACCGGCGCGTCGGCCCGTGACGGTGACGCTCGATTCCGACGCCTTCCACCGCCAGCACGAACGGGATCTCGAAGGCTGCTCCGACCGACAGCGTGAGGCGGCGGCGCGACTCGGCGAAGCCGGCCAGCTGCACGGTGAACTCGTAGGCGCCGACCCGGAGGTAGGGGAACCGGAAGCGTCCCGGCGTCATCGCTGTCGACGGTGGCGACCAGGTCGGTGGCCAGCTGGCGGGCGCTCACCGTGGCCCCCGGCACCACCGCGCCCTGGGCGTCGGACACGCGCCCGCTCACGCTGGCATGGTTGATGGATTCCTGCGCCGCCAGCGTCATCGACATCACGGCTACCGCGACGGCACACGCCGCCCACACTCTTGTTCGTTCACACATGGAACACCTCGCCTGACACGTCACTCCACGCGCGAGGCCCGCGGGCCCGCGCCATCCGAACAGATTGGGAGTGGGGTCAGGCGCGCGGCGGCGGCGCGGCGGGAGGCGTGGCGAGGGAGCGGGCGGAGACGTCGGTGGGCCGAGCGGCGGTCAGTGGCGACAGGTGCGGCGCCACCGACAGGCCGGGCTCGAGCTCGGCGGCCTGCAGCAGTACGGCCGCCAGGGCAGCGGCCGGCGCCTGGCAGGATCCGGTCATGGCGCAGTCGGGCGAGGACGCCGGCGCGGCGTGCATCGGACAGGCGGCGCCGTCCTCGGCCGCCATCTCACAGTGAGTGCCGGGCACCGGCGCGGCGTCGCCGGATTCGTGACACGGGACCTCGCCCTCGGCGGCTGCCCCGCTGGCGCCGTGGGTGTGCGCGGCGCAGCAATCACGCGGCAGAAGCGCCGTGAACATCAGGGCATGGCAGACGAGCCACGCGGCCACGCCTCGACGAAGATGCCGACGGACGACGGTCATGAGCGAGTTCAGAGTAGCGGCGGCCGGCAACGGGCGTCAATCCCCAGGCCGGTCGAGGTGCACCGCTCAGCTCATGATCTCGATTTCGGGGTCGAACACCTCGACGCCGTCGAGCAGGACGCTGTAGCGATAGGTGGTGCCCTTCTTGACGCCGCGGCGCACCCGCGCGCGCGCCGCGCGTCCGAACGGCTCCGGCTCCGCCTTGAGCGGCGTGTCCTCTTTCCACTTGATGCTGATCTTGCCGGTGCCGCCCGTGGCATCGACGACCGTCCAATCGACGATGTCACCGGCCTCCACCGAGAGGGTCTCGGGCGCGGCACTGACGCGCACGCCGCGCGACTTGCGATCGGTGGAAGGAAACACGTAGATGGTGGCGTAGCGCACCTGGCGGGTCGACATGGACACGGCTCCTTGAAGGGTCAGCGTGGTTCGCGCCAACGATACCTCAAGGACCCGCCGGCTTCACGGGGTTGTCGGGCGCAGCATCTCCTGGTAGCGCGGCAGCTGGCGCAACGCCTCGAACTCGTCGGTGACCGCGGCGTCGGCCCGGCTGTAATTGAGGTCGATCGCCCGCTGCAGGGCGCTCAGCGCGTCATCGGTCCGTCCGGCCATCGCGTGCACCTGGGCGGCGCGGCTCCAGAACGCCGGATCGCCCGGCGCGCCGCGCAGCGCCTCGGCCAGGTGGCGGCGGGCCGCGGCGGCATCGCCCGCTTTCTGCAGGTAGACGGCGAGCGAGGCCAGGCCGACGGCATCCGACGGGTTGACCTTCACGTCGGCCTCGGCCAGGGCGACCGCCCGCTGATAGGCCGCCTGCGCCTCGTCACGCTGGCCCAGCCGGCCCAGCGCATCGCCCAGGTTGCGATGCGTGGCGGCGGCGTTCGGACGCAGGGCGATCGCCTGCCTGAAGGCGTCGACCGCGCGCGGGAAGTCGCCGCGGGCGTGCCGGATGGCGCCGATGTTCGAATAGGCCTGCGCCGTCGGCTGGATGGCGATCACCCGCTCGTAGTAGCCGAGGGCCCGGTCGCGGTGGCCCTGGATCTGATTGACGGCGCCGAGCATCTGCAGGCCGATGACGTTGTCGGCCTGCAGGGCCAGCAGCTGCTGGTAGGCCTGCTCCGCCTCGTTGTAGCGTCCGCCCAGATAGAGCGCGCGGCCCATGTCACTGAGGACCTGCCAGTTGTTCGGCCGGATGGCCAGAGCCTTGCGCCACTCGGCGACGGCCTCGTCGAGGCGGCCCAGGCCGGCCAGCGCCTTGCCCAGATAACGCCTGGCCTCGTCGTCGTTCGACCGCATCGCCAGCGTGCGCTGCAGCTCCTGCACGGCCTCCCCGTGACGGCCGCTGTTGGTCAGGGTGATGCCGAGGGCCAGGCGTACGGCCGGGACGCCGGGCGACAGCGTGACGGCGCTCGCACTCGCCTGGACGGCGCGGTCGGCATAGGACTGGTCGCGCGTCAGGTTGTAGAGCTCCCAGTAGGTCTCGCCGAGGGCGGCATGCGCATCGACGAAGCGCGCGTCGAGGCGCAGCGCCTCGTTGAAGGCGACCTCGGCGCGCTGCAGGTTGCCGGGGCCGTCCCGCCGCTCGAGGGCGGCGCGTCCCCGCCAGTAGGCATCGAGCGCATTCGCGTTCGAGGTGGGCGGCGTCTGGAGCCGGGTCTCGTCGGCGGCCGACATCTGCACGCTGAGCGCGCTGCCGAGCGCGCTGGCCAGGCGGGCCTGGATCGCGAAGACATCGCGGGCGCGGCCCTCGGCCGCTTCCGCCCACGCCACCCGCCCGTCGGGCCACACCAGGCTGAGCGAGATGCGCAGCGTGTCCGCCTGGCGCTGCACGGCGCCGTCGACGACCAGGGTGGCGCCGAGGTCGCGCGCCACCGCGCTCGGCGTCGACAAGCGTCCACGCGCTTCGGCCACCATCGCCCGCGACAGGGTGGTGACGGTGGGAAACGAGGCCAGGCTCGTGATGAGGCTGTCGGCGACGCCGGCCGCGAGGTAGTCGTTGGCGGCATCCCCGGTCTGGTTGGCGAGCGGCAGCACGGCGATGATCGGGTTGGCGACATCGAGGCGCACCGGGCGCAGCCACCACCAGAGGCCGCCAGCGGTGACGGCCACGACGAGCAGCAGCGCGGCCGCCCATGTCGTCAGGGGTGGCGGCGGCGGCAGGGCCGGGGGCGCCTGCATCTGCCGCAGCTCGTCGGCCACCACGCGGGCGCGCGGCGGGCGCAACGCCGGGTCGGCCGCCAGCAGCCGGGCCACCAGCTTGTCGAGCGCCGGCGAGACGCCGGGCCTGAGCGACGAGACGCGGAGGGCGATCCGATCGATGGCGGCCAGGGCCAGCGTGAAGGGCTCGCGCTCGGGAAACGGGCGCTTGCCGGTCAGCATCTCGAACAGCACCACGCCGAGCGCGTAGAGGTCGGCGCGCTCGTCGACGGGCCGGCCGGTCCACTGTTCCGGGGCCACGTAGCCCGGCGTGCCGATGAAGCCCTCGTCCGCAGACGGGCCGGCGGCCGGCGGCGGCTCCACCGGACGGAAGCGGGCGATGCCGAAGTCGAGGATCTTCACGACGCCGCCAGGCGCCAGCATGATGTTGGCGGGCTTGAGGTCGCGGTGCAGCACGCGGGCGCCATGCGCCACCGCCAGCGCGTCGGCGATCTGCACGGCCACCGCGATGGCCTGCTCTTCGGGCAGGGGTCCCTTGGCGAGGCGGGCGGCCAGTGTCTCGCCGGCGACCAGCTCGAAGACGATGGCGATATTGCCGTCGTGCTCGATGACGTCGTGGACGGCAGCGATGGCCGGATGGGTCAGGGCGGCGGCGGCGCGCGCCTCATCGAGCAGTTGCGCCCGGCCGCCGGCCGTGCCGGCGTGCGCGCCCGAGACCGTCTTGAGCGCCACCTGCCGGCCGAGGCGCGTGTCCTCGGCGAGCAGGACGGTTCCCATGCCGCCGTGCCCGAGCTCACGCAGGACGCGATACGGACCGATGGTGGTACCGATCACGGCTGAAGCACCTCGGACGGATGGAGAGGGCCTCGAACGTGCCCCGGACGCCGGAGTGTGCTCCAGCGCCCGGTCACGGATAGCAGGGGCCGCGTTTCAGATCTACTGCGCCATGGTGGCCTTGCCCTTGGCGGCAATGGCCTTGTTGATGGCGGCGACGGTGTGGTCGGCGCGGAACGCCACGATCTTCCTGGCCAGGTCGGTGGCCTTGGCGCGGTCGGCAATCGACACGCCGTCGATCGAGGCCTTGTCCGGCCTTGACGCGCTCGTCGTAGCGTACCGACTTCGGGTCGTCGATGAACATGTTGAGCGTGATGACCGGATCGTCGTGCATGCCGTCGCTCTTGCGATCCTTCGGCAGCAGGCCCTGGTCCTCGAAGTGCTTGGTCACGACGTTGTAGGTGTAGTACTCCGGAATGTGCAGCGCGATCGCCTTGCCGGCCCACTTGGTGGTGAGCTTCTCGGCCACCGTCTGCTGGCCCTTCTGGTTGCCGCCGCTGTCGCCGATGAAGACGATGGTCTTGAAGCCGTGCGCCTGCAGGCTCTCGGCCACGTCGGTCAGCACCGCCTGGAAGGTGTCTTCGCGCATCGTGATGGTGCCGGGGCTGGTCATGTGGCCGGTCTTCGGCTCGATGCCGCCCTCGGGCACGTACTTGACGATCGGCGCGCACAGCGCGTTGCCGAGCTTGCGGGCGATGGCGTCGCAGTTGGCGTGCAGCACGTAGTTGTGCTTGCCGGTGACGAGCCACGGACCGTTCGGCTCGATGCCGCCGGTCGAGATGATGACCGTGGTCTTGCCCGCCTTGAGGGCGTCGCGCACGTCCATCCACGTCATCTCTTCGATCCACACCGTCTGGGCGGCGGGCAGCGGATTGGCCGCGTCCGCGCAGTTGTAGGGATTGTCGCGGCAATCGCCGCCGCCCATCGAGCGCGGATCCGGCGCGCGGCGCTGGCCCTGCTGGGCGGTGGCCACGGCGCCGGCCACGGCCACCACGGTGGCGAGAGCGAACATCAACTTCTTCATTGCCTCTACTCCTCTGGAACGATCGGCGGATGCCGGCACCCCGGCCAGCACGTGCCCGTTGGGCCGGGCGGACCGCCACTGGCGGTCTCGGGGTGCCCCGGCGACGGTCCCTATTCTGCGTCAGATCCCGGCCGCCGGCGCGCCGGCGCGGGCGCTCAGGGCTGACGGACCTTGGCGGCCACCTTCAGCGTCGTCCCGGCGTCGGTCGTGAGCGTGAGCTGCACCGTGTCGCCGGCGGCGAGCGGGCGGCTCAGCCCGACCAGCACCAGGTGCGGCGCCGTGGTGGCGGCTTCGGTGCTGCCGAACGCCGGCACCGGGAACTCGGTCACGACGGCCGGGGCGGCGCTGCCAGCGGCACCGGACCGCAGCTCCACGGCCGGGGCGGCATCGCTCGTCGCGCCCGTGATGTAGATCTCGTACATCGTCGGGTTCGAGATCTCGACGTAGGCCGTCGCCGGTGGCGCCGCTCGCCGGCGCCGCCACCCAGGCGGACACGACGGCGGGCGCGGGCTGGGTCGCGAGAACGGACGGCCACGTGAGGACGACGGCCGTCAGGGCGAAAAGGATCGATCGCATTGCGTCCGAGTCTACCGCCGCGCCGGCCGCCCTTCCAAGCGCGTGCTACCGCCGCCGGGGGATCGGTCCGGCCAGCAGCGCCTCGACGGCGTGGACGCGGCCGCCGATGACGACGGTGCGGGTGCGCCGCAGGTCCGTGATCGAGGTCAGCGGATCGCCGTCCACGATGACGAGATCGGCCAGCTTGCCGGCTTCGATGGTGCCGAGGTCGGCGCCGAGGCCCATGGCCTCGGCCGGCACGGCCGTGGCGGTCCTGATCGCCTGCGCCGGCGTCAGACCGCCGCGCACGTAGTGCTCGAGTTCCGACAGCAGCGCCACGCCGTAGGGATTGATCGGCGAGTCGGTGCCGGCAATGACCCGGCCGCCGCCGTTGACGACGGCGGCCACGAAGCGCTCCTGTGGCACCACGAGCGCCTGGCGCGCGGCCAGCGCGTCGGGCGCCAGCGGCGCGGCCGTCAGCTTCTGGCCCGCCGCCGCGACCGTTGCCGGGAAGAGCCGCGCGATGCGTGCGTCGGTCACCCACCACGGATCGCGGGCGCTGAGCACCTGGAAGCCGCCCTGAATGGTGATCGTGGGCGTGAGGGTCATGCCCGAGGCGGTCAGCAGCTGGGTGACATCGGCGTAGCTGCGCCTGAGCTCGCTCATCTTGGGCGAGTAGCCGCGCCGGCTGGTGCCGCGCACGTGCTCGACGCCGTCGGCGCCCCACGCCACCGCCGGGTAGATCTCATGCGACGTCACCGGCATGCCGGCCCGGTGCGCCCCCTCGATGACGCGCTTCTGCAGCAGGTCCGGCAGCCGCACGTAGGTCTTGATGAAGTCGAACCCGAGCGTCGTGGCCCGCGCCAGCTGCGCGTCGACGAGAGCGCCGCCATCGAGCGCGACGCCGCCCGGGTAGTAGATGCGCGAGCCGTCGAGCGGCTCGCCGGTCGTCACGACGCGGGGGCCGACGCGCGCGCCCGACAGCACCGCCTCGCGCTCCTCCTGGCCTTCGAAGGCGTTGGTGGCGGGATTGCGCACCGTCGTCACCCCGAAGGCGAGCCAGATGCGGCCGAGCGCCTCGCCGTAGGCCTTGCTGAGGTGCGTGTGGCTCTCGATGAGCCCGGGCAGCACGGTGCCGCCCGAGGCGTCGACCACGGTGCCGCGATGCAGATCGTCGCGATGCGGCGCGACGGCGCTGATGCGCGCGCCCTCGATCACGATGTCCATGGCGGTTTCGAGCGCCGCGCCCTCGCGCGCGCTGAACAGGCGGCCGGCGTGAATCGTGGTCGTCGCCGTCACCGGCACGGCGCGCCACGACCACTCGGGCACGACATCGCGAATCGCGCCGTCCGCGAGGTCGGCGATCCGGAAGCGGTCGGCCGTCTGGTAGAGCACGCGGCGCGAATCGCCGGTCCACGACGGCGAGCTGGCCAGGTCGGTGGAGACGCGGCGCGGCGGTCCCGCCGGCGTGCCGTCCGGCGACACCGGATAGGTGGTGAGGACGCCATCGACGATGGCGGCCATCTCGCGGCCGTTCGGCGACCACACCGGCCCGAGGTTCTCGCGCATGCCGACCGAAGAGTGCGGAATCGGATCGATCCACCGGTCGGCCGGGAAGGCCGCCCGCCCGTCCGCGGTCGCATCGGGCTCGACCGCCACCCACAGCACCTGGTTGGTGCCCTCGCGGAAGCGGGTCGAGTAGGGGCGCAGCGCCGACATCACGACCGCCCGGCCATCCGGCGACCAGCTCGGACGCCCGGGCTCGAAGAGGCGGCCGTGCGCCTCGCGCTGCTCGCGACTCGCGACGACGACGACGCGCAGGTGGGAGTCGCTGTCGAGATAGGCCAGACGCGTTCCGTCCGGCGACCACGCCGCCGTCGTGCCGTCGGTGGCCACCCGCCGATCGGTGCCGGCGGCGAGATCGCGCACCCACAGGCCGACGGCGCCGTCGCGGTCCGAGGAATACGCGAGCGATCGGCCGTCGGGCGCCCACACCGGGTTGGTCTCGACGAAGACGTCGTCGGTGACGCGCCGCGGCACGCGACTGCCGCCGTCGGTGGCCAGCAGCCACAGGTCGCCGAGCGCGGCAAAGGCGATGGTCGTGCCGTCCGGCGAGATGACCGGATGCATCAGCCCGCGCACCGGCTGCGGTCCCTCGGGCGAGAAGTCCGGCCGCTTCGGCGTGAAGGGCGCGCGGCTGAAGGCGACCTCGGCCGCGAAGGGCACCGCACGGGCGGCGCCGCCCGCCACGCCGCGCCGCTTCACGATGCCGTCGGCGGTGTAGAGCAGTTCGGACGGTGAGGCCCAGACTGCGGCCGGAACGGGAAGACGTCCTCGGCGGCCTCGGCGATGTTCCTGCCGCCGACCATCAGCCGGGTCGCGGCGGCGTCGACCGCCACGTAGGCCACGCCGGTGCCATCGGGCGCCCACGACGGCGAGTAGACGACGGCCGTCTCGGCGGCCAGCTGCCGTTCGACACCCGAGCCGAGCTGACGGGCGTAGATGCCGCGCGCCTCGCCATCGGAGACGAACGCGATCTCGCGCCCGTCCGGCGACCACGCCGGCATCGACTCGTTGGCCGTGCCGGTGGTCACGCGGCGCAGCTCGCCGCTGGCGACGGTCAGCAGCCACACGTCGTAGCTGCCGCCGCGATCGGAGCTGAAGGCGATGCGGCTGCCGTCGGGCGACCAGTGCGGCTCGCGGTCGTCGAAGGGCCCCGACGTCAACTGCCGCAGGTCGCTGCCGTCGGCGTTCATGGACCACAGGTGCCAGGTGTCGCGCAGGTAGGCCTGGAAGGCCAGGCGCCGGCCATCGGGCGACCACGCGGGGGCGTGAGCGTCGTAGCCGTCGTCGAGGATGCGGCGCGCCGCGCCGCCCTCGGCGGGCAGCGTCCACAGCGCGCCGAGCAGGTCGATGACCACGGTGGTGCCATCGGGGGACAGCGCCGCCGCCATCGACGTGCCTTCGCGCAGCGTGAGCCGCACCTCGCGTCCGCCCGGTTGCGCCAGCAGCCACGACCCGCCGGCCAGAAGCCCTGCCGTCACGATGGCGCCGAAGTTCCGCATGCTGCTCTCCTGTTCCCCGCGCCCCGAGTTCGCCGCGTGTCCGAGCGCCCGTCAGCGGCGGCTGAAGAGGAACTCCTCCACCTTGCCGTCGGGCGAGCGGTACATGAGCGTGCTGGCGGCGGTGGTGCCGAGGCGCAGCCGCAGCGACGACACTTCCATGCCGCCGCGTTCGCGGATCGGCCCGGCCTCGACGCCGGTCACCTCGCCGGCCTCGACGAGCGATCGCGACATCACTGCCAGCCGGGCCGGCGTGAGGAAGGCGCTGTACTCCTGCGCGAGCAGCGCGCGGTCGACCTCGCCGCGGCGCATCTGCGCCAGCAACTCGAGCGCCACGTCGCGGGCCGGCGGGCCGGCCACGGTCGGCGCGTCGGCCACCGGCATCAGCTTCTCCAGCACCGCGCTCTCGATGGCGTCGAGCACGCCCCCGGCCCAGTCGGCGTTGGCCATGACGACCACCGCGGACCGCGACGACGGCACCATGGCGTTCCTCGCACCGAAGCCGCTGACGGCGCCGCCGTGCTGCACGACCAGCGCCGGACCGCGATCGCGGATCGACTGCCCGCAGCCGTAGCCGCTCGTGCGCCCATCGCTGAGCGTTTGCGGCGTCGTCATCGTCTTCCACGAGGCCGGCGCGAGCACCACGCCGTCCATGAGCGCCAGGTCCCACGTCAGCAGGTCGGTGGGGGTGGACCAGATGCCACCGGCGGCGCCGATCCAGCCCTCCCCTTCCGGCACGGCCGGCTCCGCCTCGCCGAGGCCGAGCGGCGTGTAGCCCTCGGCCATGGCCGGACCGCCGCGCGCCGGCTCGTAGCGCGTGTGGCGCAGACCGAGCGGGGTGAACAGCCGGCGCTCGAGCTGCGTCGCGAACGGCTCGCGTCCAGCGCGTTCGGCGGCGTGGCCGAGCAGCAGGTAGCCGGTGTTGCTGTAGGAATAGCGGGAGCGCGGCTCGAAGTCGAGCGGCCGCGACGCGAAGTCGCGCAGCGATGTCGAGGCTCGGGCGCGGCGCCGCCATCGGCCGATCGACGAAGTCGAGCGGATAGTAGTCGCGGTAGCCGGACACCATGCCGCCGATGTCGCGCAGGGTGATGTCGGCGGCGCGCGTCAGGCCGGCCTCGTAGCTTGGCGACCGGATCGTCGAAGGACAGCTTGCGCTCCTGCTCGAGCTGCAGGGCCACCGCGCAGGTGAACTGCTTGGTGACCGAGCCGATGGCGAACAGCGTCTCGGTCCCGACCGGCGTCTTGTCCGCGACGCGGGCCAGGCCGTAGCCCTTGGCGAAGATGACCTGCCCGTCGCGCATCACCCCGACGTTGACGCCGATGGCATGCTGCGCGGCCATCGTGGCCTGACGAAGGCATCGAGATCCTCGACCGAGAGCGAGGCCAGCACCGGCGACGGCGCGGCCGCGGGCACTGCGGGAGCCGGCGCCTGGCCGGGGCCGCCGCAGCCGGTGGCGGCGAGCAGGAGGACGAGCGCGAGGGTCGGTCGGGTCATGGTGCCCGGCATGATACCCAAGACGCCGCTCCCCCCGGCCCGCAACTCCGCCGCCACGCGTGCCCGCCCGTCGGGCTGACGGCCGCCGCCCGCAGGTGCGCGACGGGCGGCTAGAGCGGCGTCACCGCGTCCGGCGCCGGCAGCCGCCGGCGGAACCTCGCGACGAGGCCGGTCAGGCCCACCTGCTGCGCCTGGTCGAAGAGCGAGTAGGCGACCGGCGTCACGACCAGCGTGACGCAGCAGCACCAGCGTCTGGCCGCCGATGACGACCCAGCCGATGGCGTGGTTGGTGGCCGAGCCGACGCCCTGCGAGACGACCAGCGGCACCATGCCGGCGACGAACGCCAGCGTCGTCATCAGGATCGGCCGCAGCCGGTCGCGGCTGGCCTGGACGACCGCGTCGTGCGTGTTCATGCCGCTGTCGCGCAGCTGGTTGGCGTGATCGATCTGCAGGATCGAGTTCTTCTTCACGACGCCGAACAGCACGAGCAGGCCGAGCGCCGGAGAAGATGTTGAGCGACTGCTGGAAGATGATGAGCGACAGCAGCGCGAACGGCAGCGTCAGCGGCAGCGACAGCAGGATGGTGACCGGGTGCAGCCACGATTCGAACTGCGCCGCCAGAATCAGGTACATGAAGACGAACGACAGCCCGATGGCGGTCAGGAACGCCGTGGCGGTGCGATTCAGCTCGCGCGACCGGCCGGCGAAGTCGGCGCGGTACTCGGGCCCGAAGCTCAGCCCGCGCCGCCGCCGCGGCGATCTGCTCCTGCGCCGTGCCCTGCGAGGTGCCCGGCAGCATGTTGGCGGACAGCGTCACCTGACGCTGGCGCCCCATGCGGTTGATGCTCGGCCGGGGCGTCGCTCGCGGGCGAAGCGTGGCGATGTTGTCGAGCGAGACGATGCCGAGCCGCGACGACGGCACCGGCAGGCTGGCCAGCGCGGCCTGCGGTGCTGCGATCGGCCTCGCGCGCGCGCAGATGCACCTCGTACTGCTCGCCCGCCTCGTTGTAGGTCGTCACCTGGTCGCCGGCCACCAGCAGGCGCAGCGCCTCGGCGGCGTCCGACACCTGCACGCCGAGGTCGGCGGCCTTGGGCCGATCGATGCGACACCGACAGCTCGGGCTTGCCGGCGTTGAGCGTGGTGTCGACGTCGACCAGGCCCGGGATCGCGCAGCGCCTTCTCGCGCAGCGCCTCGCTGTAGGCCTCGAGCTGGTCGCAGGTCGGGCCCCTGGATCATGAACTGGATGCCGCCGCCCGCCGCCGCCGGGACCGCCGCCGACCTGCACCGCCGTGCGGACGCCGGCCTCGCGTGAACGCCGGCAGGATCTCGTCGCGCACCTGCGCCCATCACCGCGAACTGGTCGCGGTCGCGGGCCTCGATCGGGTGCAGGCGCACCAGCATCGATGGCGGTGTTCTGCGTGCCGGCGGCGTCGCCGGCCACCGTGACGAGCGTGAAGTCGACCTCGGGAATCCGCCGGACGGCGGCGCCGAGCCGGTTGGCGAGGACGTTCATCGCCGCCAGGCTGGTGCCCTCGGGCGCGCGCAGCGTGACGTCGAACTGCGACTGGTCGTCTTCGGGCGTGAAGTTCACGGCCGTCACCTGGAAGAGCGGCACGCTCGACAGCAGCACCAGCACCGCGGCGACGGCGACCAGGCCGCGGTGCGCCATCGCCCACTCCAGCAGGCGCGTGTAGCCGCGATCGAGCGGATCGAAGAGACGGTTGTGCTTCGAGTCGTCGGCTGTGATCCTTCGGGCGCCGGCTTCAGCCAGTGCGCCGACATCATCGGCGTGAGCGTGAAGCTGACGAGCAGCGACACGAGCACGGCGAAGGCCATGGTCAGGCCGAAGCTCTGCATGAAGCGGCCGACCATGCCGCCCATGAAGCCGACCGGCACGAAGATGGCGATGAGCGAGAAGGTGGTCGCCATGACGGCCAGGCCGATCTCTTCGTGCCCTCGACGGCCGCCTCCATCGGCGTCATGCCCTTCTCTTCGATGAAGCGGAAGATGTTCTCGAGCACGACGATGGCGTCGTCGATGACGATGCCGACCGAGAGCGTCAGCGCCAGCATCGTCAGCATGTTGAGCGTGAAGCCCATGTACCAGACGAGCGCGAAGGTGGCGATGATCGAGGTCGGGATGGCGATGGCGGCGATGACGGTGGAGCGCAGGTTGCCGAGGAACAGGAACACGACGATGGCGGCGAGGAGCGAGCCGACGACCAGGTGCTCCTGCACGCTGGCGATCGAGGCCTCGATGAACTGGGACTCGTCGCGCACGATCCGCAGCTGCGTAGCCCGGCGGCAGGATCGGCTGCAGCTCGGCCAGCCGCGCCTTGACGTTGTCGACGACCTCGACGGTGTTGGTGCCCGACTGCTTGCGGATCTGCAGCAGCACGGTGGCCACGCCGTTGACGCTGGCCTGCGTCGCGGGCTCGGCCATGCCGTCCTCGACCTCGGCCACGTCGCGCAGCCGCACCGGGTGGCCCGCCACGTCGCGCAGCACGACGTCGCCGAAGCTGGTCGACCGACTCGAGCCGGCCGCGCGTGCGCAGCGTGACGGTCTGCGCGCCCTGATCGAGCCGCCCGCCGGGCACGTCGGCGTTCTGCGCCTGCAGGGCGCGCGCCACGTCGTTGACCGACAGGCCCTGGGCCGCGCAGCAGCGCGGCATCGAGCCACACGTTGATCTGGCGCTTGCGGCCGCCGATGACGACCACCTGGCCGACGCCGTCCGAGCTCTCGAGCCGGCGCCGCAGCACCTTGTCGGCGAACTCGGTGATGTCGCGCACCGGCTTGTCGGCGGTGACGGCCAGGGTGATGACCGGCGAGGCCGTGAAGTCGAGCCGCTCGACCGTCGGCTGGAGCGCGGTCCGCGGCAGGCGCGGCAGCACCCGGTTGACGCGGTCGCGCACTTCCTGCGCGGCGACGTCGGCGTCCTTGTCGAGCGTGAACGAGACGACGACCTGCGAGATGCCTTCAGACGAGGTGGAGCTCAGCGTGTCGATGCCGCTGATGGTGTTGACCGCCTCCTCGATCTTGTCGGTGACCTCGGTTTCGACCTGTTCGGGCGCCGCGCCGGGCAGGCGCGTGGTCACGGTGATGGTGGGGATGTCGACGTTGGGGAACCGGTCGACACCGAGGCGGCCGAAGGCGAACAGCCCGACCACCGTCGAGCGAGAGGATGAGCACCCAGGCGAAGACCGGGCGCCGGACACAGAGCGCGGCGAGCCACTGCATGGCCTACCTCACCGCCACGCGGACGCCGTCGGCCAGCGACTCGACGCCGCTCGTCGCCACCTGCTCGCCGGCCGTGAGTCCGCTCGTGATCTCGATCCTCGGGCCGACGGTCTGCCCCACCATCACCACCCGCTCTTCGACGCGGTCGCCGCTCACCACGAACACGCGGGCCGTGCCCGGCCACCGTGCGCACGGCGGTGGCGGGCACCAGCAGGCCGGGCGCCGGCGCCGCCTGCGCGATCCGCGCCGTGGCGAAGAAGCCCGGGCTTCAGGTGCCCCGCGGCGTTCGGCACCGATGGCTTCGACGACGAGGGCCCGCGTCTCGGCCGTGACCGACGGCGACACGTAGCGCACCTGCCCGGTGAAGACCTGGCCCGGATACGCATCGACCTGGAAGGTCACGTCGCCGCCGGCGGCGACCGCCGAGATGTACTGCGCCGGCACGGTGAGCTCGACCCGCAGCGGATCGACCCGCATCACCGAGGCCACCCTGGTGCCGCGCGTCACGAAGTCGCCGGTCGAGACGAAGCGCTCGCCGACGACGCCGGCAAAGGGCGCCCGCACGACGGTGTCGGCGACCGCCTTCTGCGCCACGGTGACGCGGGCGCGGGCCCCGAGCAGCGACTGGTACTGCTGCTCGGCGCCGTTGACGGCCACGTCGTACTGCCGCTCGGCGTTCTCGAGCTGCGCGCTGCGCTGGTCGAACTCCGCCTGCGACATGAGCTGGCTGGCGTGCAAGGTGCGCGCGCGCTCGAAGTCGGTGCGAGCCAGCAGGCGCGCCGCGTGGGCGCCGGCCACCTCCGGCACCCGCGCCACCTCGAAGGGCGCGCCGCCGGCGATCCCGAGCCGAGCCTCGATCTGGGCCGCATTGGCCGCCGCCTCGCGGGCCTGGGCATCGACTTCGGTGGCCGCGATGCGGACGAGCTCGCCGCCGCTGCCGACACGGCTGCCCCGCTCGACCGGCGTCGCCACGATGCGGCCGGCGATCTCCGCCGCCACGTCCGCCGACTCCTCGGCCGTGAGGGAGCCGGTGACTTCGATGAAGCGCGCGATGGCCTCTTCGACCACCGGCGTCGCCGCGATGGGCACGGCGGCGGCGTCGGCGGCCACCGCGCGCTCGCCGGCGGCACCGGCGCCACAGCCGGCGGCGGTGAGCGCGGCGAGAATCAGGAACGTGAGCGAGCGTGGCACAGACGACTCCAGGCTTCTACAGGGCGGCACGCGGACGCGCGACCTTGCGGGGTGAGGACGGACGGGGCCGGCGCGGCGCCCGCACGGCGGGGCCGGCGGCGCCGACGAGGAACTGCTCGACGTGCTGACGGGCGAACACGCGCGGCTGCCGGATCATCGGCAGGTCGGCGTCGATGGCGTGCAGCTGTCGCCACAGCACGAGCGGGCTGACGAAGGCCATGCCGAGCACGTGGATGTCGGCCGGGCGCAGCCAGCCGTCGTCGACCAGGCGCCGCAGCAGCTCGTGCAGCAGTTCGCGGCCGCTCGCCATGCGCTCGGCCAGGTTGATGCGCCCGAGTTTCGCCAGCCGGATGCCGTCGGACATGACGATGCGGAAGAACTGCTGCTCGCGCACCGTGGCGAAGCGCTCGAGCGTCTCGATGGCGATCTGCTCGAGCAGGGCGCGGCCGTCGGTGATCGGAGCGGCGGCCAGGAGGGCCAGGCGCTCGCTCTTGGGGTTCTGGTTGGCGCTCAGCAGCGCGTCGAAGAGCGCGTCCTTGCCGTCGAAGTAGTTGTAGAGCGCGCTCTCGCGGACCCCGACCGCCCGCGCCACGTCGCGCAGGCTGGTCCCGAAGTAGCCCTTCTCGGCAAAGAGCACCAGGGCCGCGTCGAGGATGGCCTGACGGGTGCGCTGACCATCGGCGTTTCGTGGACGAGCCATTAAATTAATGGTCGTTCATTTAATTCCTGGTGTCAACGGGGCCAGCCCCGGGCGAAGCCGTCCCGCGCGGCCCTCGGCGCCCGGAATTCCGCTTGCCAATGGCCGCGGAAATGTGGACCCTACAGCGTTGACGGATTGTCGCTCGCCGATTGCGGCCACTACGGCTGGTGCTCAGGCGAAGGAGCCCTACATGACGCGTGTCCTGTTCGTGACCGGTATGAGTGTGCTGCTCCTGGGCGTGGTCCCGGCCGCCGCACAGACCGCGCCGCCCACCTACGCCGCCGACGTCGCTCCGATCCTGAACCGGAGTTGCGTCAGCTGCCATCGGCCCGGCGAGATCGGCCCGATGTCGTTCCTGAGCTACGAGAAGACGCGCCCCTGGGCCCGCTCGATCAAGGACAAGGTCGTCAAGCGCGAGATGCCGCCGTGGGCCGCCGACCCGGACCACAGCATGAAGATGGGCAACGACCGCAGCCTGTCGACGGCCGAGATCGACACCATCGTCGCCTGGGTGGACGGCGGCGCGCCGCGCGGCAACCCGGCCCAGGTGCCGGCGGCACCGACCTTCGCCACCGGCTGGCAGCTCGGCGAGCCGGACTACGTCTTCGAGCAGCCGGTGGCCTGGACGGTCAAGCCCGACGCGCAGGAGCCCTATCTCTACTTCTACGAGAAGATTCCGTTCTCGGAGGACAAGTGGGCGGCCGGCGTCGAGATGCGGCCGAGCAACTTCAGCGTCGTGCACCACTCGGGCGTCTACGTCATCGACATCCCCGACGGCTACACGGTCAAGGACGGCTATCTCTACGACCCCGACGGCAAGCAGGTGCCGCCGAGCGTGCCGATGGGCAAGAAGGCCACCTCGGGCGACGGCACGCCGCTCGCCGGCGCCGACAAGATCATCTCCTACGTGCCGGGACGCGGCTACGAGCGGCACCCGGAGGGCTTCGCCAAGCGCATTCCCGGCGGCAAGTACGTGCGCTGGGTCATGCACTACAACCCGACCGGCCAGCCTGAAGAGGACCGCAGCAAGCTCGGGCTGTGGTGGGCGAAGGGGCCCGTCACGCACGAAGTGCTCAACCTGCAGGCGGGCGATCCCGTCCCCGGCAGCGGCGGCCGCGGTCTCTACTTCGCGCAGGGCAAGGAAGTGCTCTACGAGTCGGACGACACGACCGGCAAGCGCGGCAAGACGCCGACCATTCCGCCCTACATCAGCGACTACAAGATGATGGGCATCACGCCGGTCAACGAAGCCATCACGCTCTACGCGCTGACGCCGCACATGCACCTGCGCGGCGACAGCATGAAGTGGTGGGTGACCTACCCGGACGGCCGCGAGGAAGTGATTCTCGACGTTCCCAACTTCGACTTCAACTGGCAGATCCAGTACGAGCTCGCGACGCCGCTCAAGGTGCCGGCCGGCAGCAAGATCACCAACGTCGCCATCTACGACAACTCGGTCAACAACAAGTGGAATCCCGCGCCCGAGAAAGAGGTCTACTGGTCGGAGCAGAGCTGGGACGAGATGTACCAGCCGACGACGCAGTTCTCGGTCGACGGTCACGACCTGACCAAGGCCGCCAAGCGGCCCACGAGCGAGCAGCGTCAGCGCCAGTAGCGCTGCCCTCTTCCCCGGACGACGCCTCGGATATGCGCACGAGAAACCAGACGCGCGCGAGGAGGGCGGCCTGCGCCGTCATCCTCGTGACTGCCCTTCCGTTCCAGAGCGCGGCGCAGACGCCGCAACCCGAACTGCCGACGAGTCAGGTGCCCACCCTCGGGCGTCCGACCAAGCCTGACGATCCGGCGCCGGTGCTGGACTTCTGGCGCTACTTCCAGGGCGCCTGGACCCTCATCTGGGACTACCCGGACAGTCCGCTCGGCCCCGCCGACGTGCTGGACGGGCGCACCGTCTACACGGAGAAGGGCCCGACGACGTTCCAGGCGGTGACCGAGGCGGAGACCAGCGGCGGCAAGGTGACCATCACCGAGGTCTTCGAGTACCAGCGGGACGCGCACCAGATCACGCGCACCGTCACCGACAGCCGCGGCTTCACCTACACGCAGTCGGGCACGGTCAACGGCGACCTCGGCGGCCAGTTCACCATTCGCCTCGACGGCGCCCCCTTCACGTTCAAGGGCCAGCCGGTGCGCGTGAACAGCATCATGCGGCTGCTGTCGCCGCTCAACTACCGCACGCAGCACACGCTGTCGGTGGACGGCGGCCCGTTCACGAACTACGGCAATCCATGGTCGCGCAAGGAGCCCTCGAAATGACCCGCCTCTCTCTGACGGTGATGACCCTGGCGGCCGCGGCCGTGGCCGGCAGCGGCCTGGCGGGCGCCCAGCCGTCCGCCGACAAGGTGTCGATCGTGGCGGTGACGGGCTGCCTGACGCAGCAGGGGACCGACTGGGCGCTGACGAGCGCGACCGAACCGGTGCCGAGCATCGCCAACGGGCCGCCCGCGGGCGAGGCCATCAAGGGACCCACCTCCGGCAAGGCCTCCTACCGGCTGATCGGCGTGTCGGAGTTCGACCTGGCGTCGCACAACGGCCACACGATGCTCATCAAGGGCCTGTTCATCAAGGCCGCGCCGGTGAGCCGCGTCAACGTGACGTCGGTCACGATGGTGTCGAGCGCCTGCGCGCCGGCCGCGAAGTAGCCGCCACCCCGCCCGTGGCAGCGGGCCCACTGCCACCTTTGCACGTAGTGTTCAACTACGGCGCAATCGTGCCGTGGCCACGGGGCGCCCGGCGATCCGCGCCGATGCGGCCAATTCCTCTCGTTCCAGCGTTTTACCGCGATCCAGGCAGGTCTGGCAGTGCGCTTGCTCCAGCCGGGGCAGGAGTCCCCCGACTATGCATCCACTCGCCCGCTTCGCATCCCTGCTCTGCGCCGTGCTGGCGCTGACCTCCGCTCCGGCCTTCGCGGAACAGTTCTCCATCTTCAGTGCCCGCCACGACGCCGCCACCCGTCAGGTGGTGCTCGTCGGCTCGGGCTTCCGCGCCGACATGCGGATCGCGCTCAACGGCGCCGCCCTGCCGACCGTGTCGGTGCGCGGCGACGAGATGCGCGCCAAGCTGCCGCAGCTTCCGCCCGGCACCTACCGCCTGATCATCGATCGGCGGCATGCCGGGTTGTTCCGCTTCATGCTGACGGTCTACCCGGCGGCCACGGACGGCACACCCGTACCCGCACCGAGCGGGCCGGCCGGGCCGGTGGGCGCCATGGGCCCGCAGGGACCCGCGGGTCCGGCGGGACGCGGTGGGGCCGGCGGGGCCAGCCGGACCCGCGGGGGCTCCGGGCGCGGCAGGCGCGATGGGACCGGCGGGTCCGCAGGGCGCACCGGGGTCAGCCGGCGTCGCCCCGGGGACCACCGTCGTGGCCGCCAGCGGCACCACGTTCGGCACCGTGCTCAGCTTCCAGGCCGGCAGTTCCACGCTGGTCGCGCGGCAGGACCGCGGGGTGTGGCTGGTGGCCACGGTCAACCCCGACGGCATCTCGCCCGTGAGCTACCTGGCGCTCTACGCCGACGCCGCCTGCGCGACCGCGCCGTTCCTGCCGCTCGACACCAACCCGGCGCCGTTCTTCCGCCTGCTGCAGACGCTGGACCCGGACGACACGACCGGCTACTACGCCGGCAACCCGATCGAGACGCGGGCGTTCGCGGCCACGTCGCCGCTCGGGCATCCCGAGCAGTGCCAGCCGGCCATCGGCACCGGCTGGGACACGCCGATGCTGGTCGGGCCGCTCACCGCCATCGACCTGACGCCGTTCCGGGCGCCGTTCACGATCAGATAGACCATCGGGGCCGGCCCGCGACGCTGGTCGCGGGTCGCGCCCGGGTGGGCCGCCGGCGCCGCATCTGCTAGCATCGCGCCCACGATGCTCCGCGCCGAGATCCCGACGCCCGCCCTGCTGCTCGATCTCGAGGCCTTCGACGCCAACGTCGCTGCCATGACGGCCTTCGCCGCCCGCCACGGCAAGGGCCTGCGTCCGCACGGCAAGACGCACAAGTGTCCGGAGATTGCCCGCCGGCTCATCGCCGCCGGCGCCGCCGGTGCCTGCACGGCCAAGCTCGGCGAGGCCGAGGTGTTCGCGCAGCACGGGATCCGTGGGCTGCTCGTGACGACCGCGGTCGTCGGCGAGGCCAAGGCCGCGCGCGCCGCCCTGCTGGCCGCCAGCGCCCCGGACACCATCGTCGTGGCCGACGACCTGGCGCAGGTGGCCATCCTCGATCGCGCCGCCGGCCGTGCCGGCGTCACGCTGGCGGTGGCGGTCGACCTCTACTTCGGCCGCACTGGCGTGGCGCCCGGCGCGCCGGCCGTCGCCGTGGCCGAGGCCATCGCGGCGGCGCCCCATCTGACCTTCGCCGGCCTGCAGGCCTACGACGCCACGGCCTCCCACACGCTGGGTGCCGAGGCGCGGCGGGCGCGGACGACCGAGACGATGGCGCAGGCCGTGGCCACCCGCCGCCTTCTCGAGAGCCGCGGCATCGCCTGCCCGATGGTCTCGGCGGGCTCGACTGGCAGCTACCGCTTCGACGCCGGGATGGAGGGCCTCACGGAACTGCAGCCGGGCAGCTTCATCTTCATGGACAGCGACTACCTCCGCATCGGCGGCGTCGGCGGCGGCGAGACCTACGACGACTTCCGTCCCGCGCTGTCGGTCGTGACGACCGTGGTCAGCGTCCACGGCGACGAGGCGATCGTCGATGGCGGCTTCAAGGCCTTCGCGACCGACCGCCCGTTTCCGCCGCTGGCCGTGGATCGGCCGGATCTGTCGTATACGTGGGCCGGCGACGAACACGGCCGCATCGACATGCGCCGCGCCACCAGCCGTCTCGCCGTCGGAGACCGGCTCGAGTTCCGGCCGCCGCATTGCGATCCCACCGTCAACCTCCACGACGAGATTCATGTGCTGCGCGGCAACGACGTGGACGCCGTGTGGTCGATCGCCGCGCGCGGCAAGAGTCAGTAGGACGGCATGGCCTCGGCGCTCGAGCAGGAACTGAGGAAGGCTATGGCCGGCGAGGTGCGGTTCGACCGGGCCAGCCGCGCCCTCTACGCCACCGATGCCAGCGTCTACCAGATCGAGCCGCTCGCGGTCCTCCTGCCGCGCTCGCGTGACGATGTCGAGGCGGCGGTGGCGGTGGCGGCGCGGCACGGGGTGCCGATCACGCCGCGCGGCGGCGGCACGTCGCAGGCCGGGCAGTCGATCGGCGCCGGGCTGGTCGTCGACACCTCGAAGTACCTCAACCGCGTGCTGTCGGTGGACCCCGAGGCGCGTACCGCCCGCGTCGAACCGGGCCTGGTGCTCGACGACCTGAACGCCGCCGTCAAGCCGCACGGCCTGCGCTTCGCGCCCGACGTCAGCTCGTCGAGCCGCGCCACCGTCGGCGGCATGATGGCCAACAACTCGAGCGGCGCCCGCTCGGTCCTCTACGGCAAGACCGGCGATCACGTGCGCGCGCAGCAGGTGGTGCTGGCCGACGGCAGCTCGGCCGAACTGGCGCCGCTCGCCGGCACCGCCCTCGACGAGGTGCGGCGCGGCGACTCGCTGCTGGCGCGCGCCTACCGCGACGTCCCGGCGCTCGGCGCCGCCCACGCCGCCGAGATCGAGGCCCGCTTCCCGAAGGTGATGCGGCGCGTCGGCGGCTATGCGCTCGACGCCTTCGTCGACGCGGACGCGCCCGTCGACCTGACACGCGTGATGGTGGGGTCGGAAGGCACGCTCGGCTTCCTCACCGCGGCCACGGTCGGCCTGGTGCCGCTGCCGGCGGCCAAGGCGCTCGTCACGCTCGAGTTCGACGACCTGCTCGAGGCCCTCGGAGCCACGCCGCTCGTGCTCAGCCACGGCCCGTCGGCGGTCGAGGTGATGGACGACTTCATCCTCAGCCACGCCGCCGGGCACCCGAGCCTCGACGCCGCGCTGCGCCAGATCGTCAGCGGCGCCAGGCCGACGCTCCTGTGCGTCGAGTTCTACGGCGCCCATCTCGACGAGATCGTGCCGCGCATGCAGGCCCTCGAGCGCGACCTCGCGGGCGCCGGCATCCGCTGCCTGGCCCGCCACCTGACCGACGCCGTCGATCAGGCGCGGGTCTGGCACGTGCGGGAATCGTCGCTCGGCCTGTCGATGGGCATGAAGGGCGATGCCAAGGCCATCTCGTTCGTCGAGGACACGGCGGTCGCGCCCGAGCGGCTGCGCGACTACATCGCACGCTTCCGGCAGGTGGTGGCACGGCGCGGCACGCACGCCGGCGTCTACGCGCACGCCTCGGTCGGCTGCCTGCACGTGCGGCCGGTCATCAACCTCAAGACCGCCGAAGGCCTGGCGCAGTTCGAGGGCATCGCGCACGACGTCGCCGATCTGGTGCTCGAGTTCGGCGGCGCGCTGTCGGGCGAACACGGCGATGGCCTGGTGCGCGGCGCCTTCAACGAGCAGATGTTCGGCACGACGCTCTACCAGGCCTTCCGCCAGGTGAAGGCGACCTTCGATCCGCAGCGCCTCTTCAACCCCGGCCGCATCGTCGACACGCCGCCCATCACGTCGCACCTGCGCTTCGGGACCGCCTACCGCACGCCCGAGCCGGCGACCTTCTTCGACTTCGGCGCCGAGGGCGGCCTCGGGCGCGCGGTCGAGAACTGCAGCGGCGTCGGGCTGTGCCGCAAGACGACCGACGGCGCGATGTGTCCCTCGTACATGGTGACGCGCGAGGAGACGCACTCGACGCGCGGACGGGCCAACGTGCTGCGCCTGGCGATGAGCGGCCAGCTCGGCCCGGACGGCCTCGACACGCCCGGCGTCCACGAGGCGCTCGACCTGTGCCTGGAATGCCGCGCCTGCAAGAGCGAGTGCCCGACCAGCGTCGACATGGCGCGCATCAAGAGCGAAGTGCTGGCGGCGCGATGGGACGCCCACGGCGCCCCGGCCAGCGTGCGCGCCTTCGGCAACGTGCGCAGCCTCGCCAGCCTGGGCAGCCGGCTGGCGCCGCTGGCCAATGCCGTGACCGCGAGCCGCCTGGGCCGCGCCGTCAACGAGGCGCTGCTCGGCGTCGACCGCCGCCGCACGCTGCCCCGCTGGACCGGCAAGACACTGACCCGGCGCCTGCGCGACTGGCAGCCGCGGTCCCCGGTGCGGGCCGTGCTGTTCGCCGACACCTTCACCGAGCACAGCGATCCGGCGATCGGAGTGGCGGCGGCCGAGGTGCTGGACCGGGGCGGCATCGGCACGCGGCTCGTGCCGCACGGCTGCTGCGGCCGGCCGCTCATCTCGCAGGGTCTGCTCGACGAGGCCCGCGTCATCGGCCGGGCCACCGTCGAGGCGCTCCATGCCGCGGCCGCCGCCGGCGAGCGGATCGTGTTCCTCGAGCCGAGTTGTCTGTCGGCCATGCGCGAGGACGTGCCGGGCCTCCTCCGCGGGCTGTCGCGGACGCGTGCCGAGACGGTGGCGCGGGCCAGCGTGCTGTTCGAAGAGTTCCTCGAAGGCGAACTCCGTGACGGCCGCGCCGTGCTGCCCCTGCGAGCCGGGCCGCGGCGCGTGGCCCTGCATCCGCACTGCCATCAGCGGGCGATGGGCCTGGCCAGTCCGGCCGCCGCCCTGCTGCGGCGCATCCCCGGCGCGACGGTCACCGATCTCGATGCCGGCTGCTGCGGCATGGCGGGATCGTTCGGCTACGCCGCGACACATTACGACGTCTCGCGCGCCATCGGCGAGCGTAAGCTGTTGCCGGCCGCGCGGGCACTCGGACCCGACGGCGTGCTCGTGGCCGCGGGGACGTCGTGCCGGCATCAGGTCAGCGACTTCGCGGACGTGGAGGCCCGGCACCCGGCGGTGCTGCTCCGTTCGCTTCTGGAGGATTGATGAACATCGCGTGGATCTCGCTCGGCGCCCTCTTCGTGGCCGTCGCGCTGAGCATGGTGAGCAAGGTGAACGTCGGCGTCGTCTCGCTGGCGCTGGCCTGGATCGTCGGCGTCTACCTGGGCGGCATGCGCTACGCCGACGTCATCGGGGCCTTCCCCGTGCCCCTCTTCATCACGCTCGCCGGCGTCACGCTGCTGTTCGGGATGGCCAACGTGAACGGAACCCTGCAGCGGCTGGCGGCGCGCGCCGTCACCGTGTGCCGCGGCAATGCCGGCGTCATCCCGATCATGTTCTTCGTGGTGGCCCTGGTGCTGTCGTCGATCGGCCCCGGCAACATCGCCACCGCGGCGCTGCTGGCGCCGATGGGCATGGCGGTCGGGGCCCAGGCCGGCGTGCCGGCGTTCCTGAGCGCCCTGATGCTCGGCAACGGGGCTCAGGCCGGGGCGCTCTCGCCCTTTGCGCCCACCGGCGTCATCGTCAACGGGGTGATGGGCCAGATCGGCCTGGGCGGCAACGAGTTGACCACCTACACCAACAACCTGATGGCGCACGTGGTGGTCACCTTCATCGCCTACTTCCTGTTCGGGGGCTGGCGCCTCTTCAAAAGGCACAAGGCGGCCGACGGCGCCACCATTGCCCCGCACGAGCCGTTCGAGGCCAGGCACTGGCTCACGCTGGCGGTCCTCGCCTCGGTCGTGTTCGGCGTCATCCTGTTCGAGTTCCAGGTCGGGATGGCCGCCCTGACCGGCGCCACGGTGCTCTCGCTCGCCAAAGCCAGCGACGAGAAGGAAGCCATCAAGCGCATGCCGTGGGGCGTGGTGCTGATGGTGTGCGGCGTCACGGTCCTCATCGGCGTGCTCGAGAAGACCCAGGGCATGTCGCTCTTCACCGACATCCTGGCCAGCGTCTCGACGCCGTCCACGGTCACGGGGGTGGTCGCCTTCGCGACCGGGATCGTGTCGGTCTACAGCAGCACGTCAGGGGTCGTCCTGCCGGCCTTCCTCCCGACCGTGCCCGGCCTGGTCGAACGGCTCGGCGGCGGCGATCCGATGGCCATCGCGTCGTCGATGGTCGTCGGCGGCCACCTCGTCGACCTCTCGCCGCTGTCGACCATCGGCGCCCTGTGCATCGCCGCGCTCCCGAGTGGCAACGCCGACGAGGTCCGCACCCTCTTCAATCAGCTGCTGGCGTGGGGCATGTCGATGACCATCGTCGGCACGCTGGCCTGCTGGCTGCTGTTCTAGTCGGCACCGAATGTTCTAGTCGGCACCGAAGGCCGAGGCGCCCCGGCTGCGGGGTGCTGTGCGAGTCAGCCGAAGGCGGGTGCGCGGCGGGCGGCGAAGGCCGCCACGCCCTCCTGGAAGTCGGCGCTCCCGTAGCAGGCGGCGATGAGGTCGTCGCAGGCGCCGGGCGGCGGGCGGCGGTGGGCGCCCAGGCGCCGCAGCAGCGCCTTGGTGGCGACGACCGTACTGGTGGCGCGGCGCGACAGCTCGAGGGCCAGCGCCATCGTCTCGGTCTCGACCTCTGCGGCCGGCAGCACCTTGGTGACGAGCCCCCACTCGAGCGCCTGATCGGCGGACACGAGACGGCCGGTCAGCATCATCTCGGTGGTCCGGCCGACGCCGATGAGGTCGACCAGGCGGGCCAGGTTCTCGACCGACAGGCAGTTGCCGAGCGTGCGCGCGACCGGCACGCCGAAGGTCGCCGCTTCGGACGCCACCCGCAGATCGCAGGCCACCGCGATGGCACAGCCGCCGCCAATCGCCGGCCCGTCCACCAGCGCGATGGTCGGCACGTCGAGGGCTTCGACGCGGGCGATGACGGCGCCAATCCGCTGCTCGTAGGCAATGCCGTCGGCACCGGTCTTCAGAGCGTCGAACTGGCGGATGTCGGTGCCGGCCGAGAAGGCGCCGCCGGAACCCCGTATGATGACGACGCGCGCGCCCGAGCCGGGCACGGCATCGCACGCGTCGACGAGGGCGTCGTACATCTCCCACGTCAGTGCGTTCTTCGCGTCCGTCCGCGCGAGGGTGATGGTGGCGACAGGTCCGTCGATGTCCAAGACAACGTTGCTCGAAGGCATAGTGGTGCTCGACCTCACGCAGGTGATGGCGGGGCCCTACTGCGCGATGTTACTGGCGGACATGGGCGCCCGGGTCATCAAAGTGGAGCCGCCGCGCGGCGACGCGACCCGGCACATGGCCGGTGGCACCGGCAGCGAGAGCGCCGCCTTCAACGCGGTCAACCGCGGCAAGCTCGGTGTGGTGCTGGACCTGGCACGCGAGGAGGCGCGGAACGCCGTGCGCACGCTGGCCGCCTCTGCCGACATCCTGGTCGAGAACTTCCGCCCCGGCGTGATGGGCCGGCTGGGGCTCGACTACGCGACGCTCTCGGTCAGCCACCCCGGGCTCATCTACGCGTCCATCTCGGGCTACGGCCAGACCGGCCCGTGGGCCGGCAAGGGCGGCTTCGATCTGGTGGCGCAGGGCGTGTCGGGCATCATGTCGGTCACGGGCGAGCCCGGGCGGCCACCGGTCAAGGCCGGCATCCCGGTGACCGACCTCGGCGCCGGGTTGTTCGCGCTCTCCGGCATCCTGGCGGCGCTGCACTACCGCGATCGCACCGGCCGCGGACAGCACATCGACACCGCGCTCGGCGATGCCGGGCTGGCGCTCTCGGTGTGGGAAGCCACGGAGTACTTCGGCGGCCGGGGCGTGCCGGGGCCACTCGGCTCGGCGCATCGCATGAGCGCGCCGTATCAGGCCGTCGCCTGCGGCGACGGCTACATCACGCTCGGCGCCGCCAACCAGCGGACCTTCGAGAAGGTGGCGGAGGTGCTCGGGCACCCCGAGTGGATCGCCGATCCGCGTTTCGCCACCGACACGACCCGCGTGGCCCATCGCGAGGCCCTGGCGGCGGCCATCGAGGCGGTGACCTCGGGGGCGACGCGCGCCGAGTGGCTGGCGCGTTTCGATGCCGCGGGCGTGCCGTGCGGACCGAT
Source organism: uncultured Acidobacteriota bacterium (assembly GCA_963807405.1). Taxonomy (GTDB): domain Bacteria; phylum Acidobacteriota; class Vicinamibacteria; order Vicinamibacterales; family UBA2999; genus CADEFD01. The sequence goes on from CAWEBU010000006.1 coordinate 2,127,842, forward strand.
CCTCGACTACGCCGAGGCCTTCGAACAGCCGCAGGCCAAGGCCCGCGAGATGTCGGTCGAGGTGGAGCATCCCGTCCTCGGCCGCGTGCGGACCATCGGCACCCCGATCAAGATGTCCGAGACGCCACTCGATCCCGGACGCCGGGCGCCCCTGCTCGGCGAGCACACGACAGCCGTGCTCGGCGCGCTCGGCTACGACGGAGCGGCCATCGCCCGCATGCGCGGCGACGCGGCCGGGTAGTTGCAGCCGCCGTCACGCCGGGATTGCCCTGCGGCGTGCGGTGTGCGGGCGGCCGCCGCTCAGCCGTCGTCGCGCGGCAGCAGGTCCGGCATCAGGAACTGCGCCCGGGCGGCCGGCGACCACAGCCGCTCGGCGGAGTAGTAGCGGTCGAGCACGCCCGGCTTCCACGTCAGCAGATCGGGGTGCGCGGCGGCAAAGGCGTCCCAGTCGCCGTCCGGCGTGGCGAGCAGCCGCTCGGCGACGAGGGCGAGAAAGGCGCCGGTGATGGTCGCGTGGTACAGGCCCGGCACGCCCTTGGCGAGCGCGAAGCGCTTGAGGTCAGCGGCGAATTGCGGGACCGCGTCGGCCGGACCGAACTCGCGCACGTAGAGCCACGCCATGCGGACGTGGTCGCGATGACGGAAGGCGCTCGTCGGCAGCGAGGTGTCGCGGAAGGCGGCCACGAAGGCCTCGTCCGAGGCGCTCACCGCGTCCACGGAGCACCGGGCGTGAACTCGATCACGGCTGAGTCCGGACGGCCTACTGCGTGGCGTCGGTGCGGCCGGCCAGCTTGCGGCCGACGTCGATGGTCTTGAAGCCGGCGTCGCCCCAGTTCATGACGAACACGTTGAAGCCCTGCTTCATCCGCATCTCGATGTCGGCAGCACTGGCCGGATAGCCGCAGGCGATGTTGTTGGCTTTGCACGCCGCCAGCACCTGCTGGATGGCGCCTTCCCAGGCCGCTTCATCGAGCACGCGCTTGCCGTTGGCGTCGGTGGTCGAGAAGACGCCGCGCAACGTGCCGGCGCCGGGCCACAGCACGCCGATCCCCGGCACCGCGGCGATCTCCTTGAGGTTGGCCAGGCCGGCCTTGCTCTCGACGATGGTCCAGTTGATGAGCTCGCCCTCGGGGTTGAGCGGCCACACGTCGGCTCGCTTGCGGTAGTCGGCTTCGCTCATGCCCCAGACGGCCGGGGCGCCGCCCACGGCCTCCGGACGCACGCCGCCCTTGCTCTTGAAGCGCATCGCGGCCACGCCGGCGCGCGCTTCGGCGGCCGTCTCCACGGTGACGAGCATCACGCCGCTCACGCCGAGGTCGAGCTGCTTGCCGATGGCGGCCTGGGTGGCGGCCAGGTCGGGCCGCAGCTCCGGCGTCTTCACGATCATCGGGTGCGTGAGGCGCAGGTGCGGCGTGCGCGCGAGGATGCCGGCGCCGGTCAGCCCCTTGGCGAACTCGGCGAAGGCCGGGTAGGCCTTGTCGAAGTCGCCCTCCATGCTGCCGTCGAACACGAAGTCGCTCAGCTTGTAGGCCACGGCCTCGCGCGCCAGTTCCGCCGGCGACTTGGGTGCGGCCGGCGTCGCCGCCTGCGGCGTGCCGGGGTAACGTCGATTGCTCGGCGCATAGAGCCCGAACACCGGCTGCTTCGCCTCGAGCAGCGCGATGACGCGGTTGTGACGGGCCTTGGGCGCCTGGGCGGCGACGAAGCCGCCAAAGGCAGTGACCGACAGCAGTGCGAGAGCAACGAAATGACGCACGGACCCTCCTCAGAAGCCCTCAGACGATAGCCCGAATGCCGCGCAAATGTAACGGGGTCTGTCACCACCATCAAATGTAACGGGGTCTGTCACCAACACCAGATGTAACCCGTGACAGACCCCGTTACAATTCCCGACATGCGACGCGTGGCCCTCCTCGTCCTTCTCTGTGCCTGTTCCCCCTCCGTCCCGCTCGGCGCGCAGACGCCCGCCCCGGCGCCCGCCGCCGACGCCGCCCCCGCCGCGATCGTGGCGGCGTGGCTCGAGCGACTGAACGCGCTCGCGGAGGCGCCTGCCACGCTCGATGCCTTCGTGGCGCTGTATGCCGCCGACGCGCTCCACACCGCCGGGCCCACGCCCGACCAGCGCGGCACGGCCACCTACCGTGGCCATGCCGGCATCCGCGTGATGGCGTCGCGGCTCGCGGCCCGCGAACAGCGGCGCGTCTACCGGCTCGAGACGGAGACCGCGCGCGAGACGACGGCCAGCCTGGTCCACGAGACGGCCGGCCCGTGGGGCGGCCCCGCCGTTGCCGTCCAGATCGTCGCCACCTACACCGACGCCGACACCAACAAGCGCTACGCCGCACCCGGCGCCGTGTTCCTGCAGATCGCCGACGGTCTCATCCGGCGGGCGCGCGTCTACATCAGCGAGGAGGAACGGGCCGAAGTCGAGGCCGAGCCCACGCGCAAGCGTCCCTGACCGCATCTGGTCCCGACACTCGTCCTCACGGAGCGCGGCCGGCGCGCGCCGCCGGTCCAGCCTCTCTGCTACCGTGCATCTATGCGGATCGCCGTGCTGCTCGTCGTCCTCCTCCTCACTGCCCTGCCCGCCGCGGCCCAGCGGTTGCCGGCGGGCGCGACGCCCGAGCACTACACGCTGTCGTTCGCGCCGGATCTCACGGCCGCCACCTTCCGCGCCACCGCCGCCATCCGCGTGCGGCTCTCGTCGGCCTCGACCACGATCACGATGCACGCCGCCGAGCTGACCTTCGACGAGGTGTCGATCGAAACCGCGGCCGGCCGGCAGGTGGCCGCCGTGGCCACCAACGAAGCGGCGCAGACCGTGACCTTCACCGTCGGCACCGCGCTGGCCGCCGGCGAGGCCACCGTTCGGATCGCCTACCGCGGCATCCTCAACGACAAGCTGCGCGGGTTCTACCTGAGCCAGGCCAACGGCCGGGCCTACGCGGTGAGCCAGATGGAAGCCACCGACGCGCGCCGGGCGTTTCCCGGCTTCGACGAACCGGCCTACAAGGCCACGTTCGACATCTCGATCACGGCGCCGGCCGGCGACACCGCCATCTCGAACGGGCGGGTCGTGTCCGATACGCCAGGCCCGCTACCGGGCACGCACACCGTGACCTTCGCCACCACGCCGAAGATGTCCACCTACCTCGTGGCGCTGCTGGTGGGCGACTTCGTATGTCGCGAAGGCCGTGCCGACGACACGCCGATCCGCGTCTGCGCCACGCCGGACAAGCTCGAGCTCACGGCCTTCGCGCTCGAGGCCGCACAGTTCGAGCTGGCCTGGTTCAACCAGTACTTCGGCATCCCCTATCCCTACGACAAGCTCGACATCATCGGCGTACCGGATTTCGCCGCCGGCGCCATGGAGAACGCCGGCGCCATCACGTTCCGCGAGCGGCTGCTGCTCGTGGACGAGGCCAGCGCGTCGATCGGCGTGCGCAAGGCGGTGGCCTCGGTCATCGCGCACGAGCTCGCCCATCAGTGGTTCGGCAACCTGGTGACGATGAAGTGGTGGGACGACATCTGGCTGAACGAGGGCTTCGCGACCTGGGCCGCCAACAAGCCGCTGGCCGCCTGGAAGCCCGAGTGGCGGATGGAGCTCAATGCCGCCGCCGAGACGCAGACCGCGCTGGCACTCGACTCGCTGCGCGCCACGCGCGCCATCCGCACCAAGGTCGAGACCCCGGCCGAGATCAACGAGGTGTTCGATCCGATCGCCTACGAGAAGACCTCGGGCGTCATCGGCATGATCGAGGCCTACGTCGGCCCCGAGAAGTTCCGCGAGTCGGTCTCGGCGTATCTCACGCGCTACGCCCTGGGCAACGCGGCCGGCGAGGACTTCTGGAACGAGGTCACGCGCGTGACCGAGAAGCCGGTCAACCGCATCATGCGAAGCTTCGTGGACCAGCCCGGGGCGCCGCTGCTCACGGTACGGACCTCCTGCGCCAGCGGCAACACGCGCGTCACGGTCTCGCAGCAGCGGTTCGACGGTGGGTCCGGCGCGGCATCGCGCGGGCTCCGGCCCCGCCGCGACGTGGACGCTGCCGGTGTGCGTCAAGACCGGCAGCAGCGCCACGACGTGCGAGGTGGTGACGGCGGCGTCGCAGACCTTCACGGCGCCGGGCTGCGGCACGCCGTTCGTCAACGCCGACGCCCGCGGCTACTACTTCACCGAGTACGCGCCGGCGGCCGTCGCGGACCTGGCCACGCGCACGCCGCCGCTCACCTCCGCCGAACGGATCAGCCTGCTCGGCGACGAATGGCGGCTCGTGCGCGCCGGCCGCCACGACATCGGCACCTACCTCGATCTCGCGGCGGCCTTCGCCAACGACCCGACGCCCGGCGTCGTCGGCGAACTCGCCGCGCGCGTCGGCTACGTCGACGGCACCGTGGCCGACGAGGCCCAGCGTCCGGCCTACGCCGCCTGGCTGCGCACGACCTTCGGCCCAGCGCTGACGGCGCTCGGCGTACGACCCGAAAGCCGGCGATTCGGACGACACGCTCAGCCTGCGCGGCACGCTCATCGGCCTGCTCGGCGGGCCGGCTGGGGATGACGCCGTGCGCGCCCGTGCGCGCGCGCTGGCGCTGACGTATCTCGATCGCCCGGACGCCGTGCCGCCCACGCTCGTGGCGCCAGTCCTGCGGGTGGCCGCCGGCAGCGGCGACGCCGCGCTCTACGATCGCGTCCTCGAAAAGCTGCGCGCCTCCACCGGCACCCCCGACACTTACTACCGCTACTTCAACGCCCTGACCGCCTTCCGCGACCCCGCGCTCGTCCAGCGCACGCTCGCCTTCGCGCTCTCGGACGAGGTGCGCTCGCAGGACGCCCCCGCTCTCATCGCACCGCTGCTGGCCGGGCCGCAGGGCGACCTCGCGTGGGCGTTCGTGACGCGCGAGTGGGAGGCCGTCACGAAGAAGCTCGGTGTCTTCCAGGGCGTGCCGGCGATCGTCTCGGGTCTCGGCGGCTTCTGCACCGCAGAGCGCGGCCGCGAGATTGCCGCCTTCTTCAAAGCGCACCCCGTGCCGGCCGCCGCACGCGGCCTGTCGCAAGCGCTCGAGCGGATCGACGCCTGCGTGGCGCTCGACCGACGGCAGTCACCGCCCTTCGCGCAGTGGCTCTCGAAGCAGGGCGCGTAGCTGTGCGGTGAGCCGCTGGTCGGGCCGGCACCCTCCGCTCGTCGGCTCCGCTTCGCGCGTCGGTCACTCGCCCCTCCCGGCGACGTGTCCGATGACCAGGCATTTCTGGGGACCCCTATCCCCCGGGCCCCCGTCGCGCGTCTTGTGCGCGATGGGGTGGCGTCCGCTACAGAGACGTCACCCGCACTCCCGGGGCGAGTGTCGGATCCATGCGCGCCGCGCTCAGAGTCGCGGCCGACCGGAGGGTGCCCGGCCCGCCCAGCGTCGTGCCCGCCGAACCGCGCAGGCCGAACCGGTGCGGAGCCGATCGCTGAGGCGATTGAGGTTTCGATCAGCCCCCCGATGAACATGCGGAGGTCCGTGCGGGTTGGCGTCCCGAACTCGTGGCGAGAGACCACCGGCGGAAGGCCAGTATCCGGGCGGGTGACGGCGACGGGCGGCGGAGACTGATCGAGAGGTTTGCGGGAAGCGGGTGCGCAAAGGGATCACGAGCAGATTGCGGGTATGCTCGAAATGGCGCCTCGCCGAGCGTTCGCTTCACGAGTTTCACGCCAGGGCACGTTAGAGCAGCAGGATCCAACCCCTTTGGACGAACGACGCCCCGAAAGGAGAATGGTGTGGATACTCACATTGATCCGCTCGACTGGCAGCGGCTGTTTCTCGGCATGGCGCCGCCCGCTTATCTGTTGGAGATCGCCCTTCGCGTAGTGATGCTGTTCTTGGTCTTATTGGTGCTCCTGCGTCTGCTCGGCAAGCGTGAGCATCAGAGCCTCAGCCCAATGCAGCAGATGCTCATGATCGCTCTGGGCTCTGCGACCGGCGACGTCATGCTGTACCCCCAGATTTCAATCGCCTACGCAGCGTTGGTTCTGGCCGGAGTGACGTTGCTGACAATCGCAGTCGAAATGCTGGCCAATCGCTCTCAACGCGTGCGCGACTACCTGGAATCGCGTCCCCGAATATTGGTGCGCGATGGCACCATCGACTTCGACGCACTCAGAAAGGAGCGCACCACCGAACGCGAGCTTTACGCCACGCTCCGTGGAAGCGGCGCGGTTGCGTTGTCTCAGGTAGAGATTGCAGTGCTGGAAGTTACCGGATCAATCAGCGTCCTCCTCAACGATCGCACGCCGACAAATCGAGACCTCATCGAATACCTGATCAACCCCGCAACGTCCAAGGCCCCCGGCGACCGCTCGCAAGCAGGTCCTGAACTCGCGCACGCGTCACAGTAGGTTGGCGTTCGCCCGATAGCGTGAGAATGCCGTTCGCCCCCGTCATCGGCCGCGAGACACTCCGCTTGAGGTCGCTGGCGTGGTCTGTTCGTGACCGAACGCGGTGGCGGCGCTGGTGGATTCGCCTTGCGCCATCACCTCTTCTCGTCGACCTCTACGAGCGTGCCTTCCAGCGGAATACCGATCGACGAAGGCGCAAAGTCCGAAGATCAAGCCCGATTGCGGTGACCGCTGGGTGGAGGGCGTCGGGCGAGGAGTCGGCGCACCTGGACACTTCGTCGCGGCTTTCATCTGGGCCGCCACCGCGCCGGGCGGCGTGGCGCGGTCCGATTGGCGGCGACTCTGAGCGCGGCGTGCACGGATCCGACACTCGCACCGAGAGTGCGGGTGACGTCACTGCAGGGGTTTGGGGTCCCCAGAAGTGCCTGGTCATCGGACAAGTCGCCGGGAGGGGCGAGTGACCGACGCGCGAAGCGGAGCCGCCGATCGGACCGCGCCAGGCCGTCCGGGCACGTTCACCGGCAGCGGATACCCGGCCTCCGGAACCCTGCTCCGGCAGCCGGAACCCGAGCCCCGGAAACCGGGTCCCGAGCCCCGCCTCCTGCGCTACACTACGCCCGTTCGGGCCGCGCGCGATTGCGTCCGGCTGGTGCACGCGGTCACTGTCGGAGGCTCAGATGTCAGCCGGATCCTGGCTGCGCCGCCCGTCGGCGCTCCTCATCGCCGCCACGTCGCTCTACTCGGTCACCGTCTGGACGCAGACGCGGCCCGAGCCGCCACCGCCCTCGCCGCACGATCGCATCGAAGCGGCGCACGAAGGTCTCGGCCCGTCCGCCGCCGATCGCGCCCGTGACGCGGCGCGGCTCACGACCGCCGTGGCCCGGCCGGCCGATCCGAAGCAAGCCGGCGCCGTTGTCCGCCGGAACTTCATCGACGAGATCGTCTTCGGACGCCTGGCCGCTGCCAAGGTGCCCCACGCCCCGCTCTCGACCGACGACGAGTTCGTCCGCCGCGTCTACCTCGATGTCAGCGGCCTGCCGCCGTCGGCCGCCGAGGTCCGCGCCTTCGTTGCCGATGCCGCGCCCGACAAACGCGATCGCCTGATCGACCGGTTGCTCGCCAGCGACGAGTTCGCCGAGCAGTGGGCCTGGCACTGGGGCGACCTGCTGCGCATGTCGAACGAGGCCGGACCGGGGGCCAACGCCTTCCACTACTGGTTCAAGGAACAGCTCAAGGTCGATCGTCCCTACGACCGCTTCGTGCACGACGTGCTGACGCCGTCGTCGAAGGTCCACGCCACCATTCCCGCGCTCGCCATCGTCGGGCGCAGCAACCAGCTGAAGAGCCGCTTCGTCGAGAGCGTGGACGACTACCGCATCTCGAATCGCCTCGACCACATCGACGCGCTGGCCATCGACGTCAGCCGCGTGTTCCTCGGCGTCAATGCGTCGTGCATCTCGTGCCACGACGGCGAGTTCCATCTCGAAGCGGTCAACCAGTACCTGACCGAGCGCACGCGTGACGAGTTCTTCGCCATGGCGGCCTTCTTCGGCAAGACGCGCCTCATCGGCAACTGGAACGACAAGTCGCGCAACGTCGATCGCGACCTGCACGTGGACGACCTCGGCGGCGGCTACGACGCCGGCAACGACGCGCCGTTCCTGACGCTGGCCGAAAGTCAGTTCCCGCGCCCCGAGGGCGTGCACGAGCCGGCCTTCCTCCTCACCGGCGAGAAGCCCCGCGCCGGCGAGGCGCCGCGGGCGGCGCTGGCCCGCATGATCACCGCGCATCCCCAGTTCGCGCGCGCCACCGTCAACGTCATCTGGGGCCGGTTGATGAGCGTTGGCTTCGTCGAGCCGCACGATGCCTTCGACCTCAACCGCCTGTCCGGCAAGGATGCCCAGCCGACCAACGTCGAGCTGATGGAGGCGCTGGCCACCGACTTCAGCGGCCACGGCTTCCGCCTCAAGCACACCATCCGCACCATCCTGCAGTCGAGCGCCTACCAGCTGTCGTCGAGCTTCCCCGGCGAGTGGAAGGACGACTACATCCCGCTCTACCCGCGCCATTACGCGCGCGTGCTGACCGGACCGGAAGTGCTGGATGCCATCGCGGTCGTGACCGGCGTGCCGCTGGCGTTCAAGGTGGGCGGTGAGACCATGACGCGCGTCAAGCAGCTGTCGACGCCGCAGGACATCGGCCGCGGCGGCGAGTCGATGGCCGTCGACGCCATGCTGCAGAGCTTCTTCCAGAGCAACCGGCGCACGCCGCCGCAGTCGGGCAACCGCCCGTCCACGCTGCAGGCGCTGCTGATGATGAAGTCGAACGTCGTCAACGATCGGGTGCTGGCCTCGGCCAAGGGCCGCGTGGCCGACCTCATCGGCTCGACGCGAACGGACGACGAGATCATCGACGAGCTGTATCTCGCCACCAGCGCCAGCACGCCGTCGCCGGCCGAACGGTCGGTGGCGCGGCGGACGCTGGCCGCCGACCGCCAGCGCGGCACCGAGGACCTGCTGTGGGCCCTCGTCAACAGTCCCGAGTTCCTCGTCAACCGCTGACGCGAGAGTGACCATGCGCCGTCTGACCGACCTCGTCCCCTCCCGTCGCGACGCGCTCAAGTGGGGCGGCCTGGCGCTCGCCGGCACCTGGGTCGACGGCCTCGTGTGGCCGCTGCAGGTGCGCGCCAGCGGCATGGCCGTCACGCCGCGGGCGACCGCGAAGAACGTCGTCTTCATCGAGCTCGGCGGCGCCATCAGCCCGATGGACTGCTGGGACTTCAAGGAAACGCGCTGGACGCCGCCGGACCTCGACGTGACCGAGGTGTCGAAAGGCCTCTACCTGTCGCGCACGCTGTTCCCGCAACTGGCCAGCCAGATGCACCGCGTCGGCCTCGTCAGGTCGATGCAGGCGCCCGAGCTCATTCACTTCAACGGCCAGTACCACACGCAGGCCGGGCGCACGCTCAACCCGGCGATCGCGCGTGAGATTCCGGCCTTCGGCTCGGTGGTGGCCTTCGAGCTGGCGAAGCAGCGGCGCGAGAACGACACCTTCCCCACTTACGTCAGCACCAACCTGACGAAAGCGCGCGCCGGCTCGATCGGCTCGGGCTTCCTGCCCACCTGGACGACCGGACTCGACCTCGATCCGAGCACCGTGTTCGCGGCCTTCGGCGGCGACATGACGGGCGCCAGCGCCGTGCTCTCGGAACGCTGGGAGCTGCTGACGGCGCTCGCCAGGATCAACGAGGGGCAGCGGCAGGCGATGGGCGAGAAGGCCGCCGACTACCAGACCTTCTATGACGACGCGCACCGCCTGCTGACCGACGCGCGCTGGCCGGCCGTGTTCCAGGCCTCGGCCGACGACCGCACCCGCTACGGCGACGACGAGTTCGGCCTCGGCTGCATCCTGGCCCGCAACCTGCTGCAGCAGCGGGCCGGCACGCGGATGGTCTACATCTACGACGGCGACCGCTGGGATCATCATGCCGGCATCTTCGACAAGAACGCCGAGTGGAACCACTACCGGACCTGCACGCGTCTCGACAAGGGCCTCGTCAGCCTGATGGACGACCTGACGGCGGCGCCCGGATCGGTGCCCGGCAAGACCCTGCTCGACGAGACGATGATCGTCTGCCAGAGCGAGTTCGGCCGGACGCCCGGCATGAACCCGGTGGCCGGCCGCGATCACTACAAGGGCGCCTACACCGGGCTCTTCGCCGGCGGCGGCGTGGCCGGCGGACGCATCCTCGGCAAGACCAACGAGGACGGCAGCACCTGTCTCGAGACCGGCTGGCGTCACAAGTCGCAGCCGTTCATGGACAACACCGTGGCCACCATCTACTCGGCGCTCGGCATCGACTGGACCAAAGTGGTCGAGAACACGCCGTCGGGCCGCGCCTACCACTACGTGGATACCGTGAATCTCGGCGGCGCCGCCATGATGGAAGCCGACGAGATCGGCGATCTCTTCGCGTGAGGCGGGGGATGCGCAGCGCTCGCGCGTCAGGTCGCGCGGCGGCGTGCGCGCTCGCGCTCGCCGTGGTCGTGGCGGGGCCGATGCAGGCCCGCCAGCCGGCCATTTCCCCACCACCACCGCGGACCGAGGGAACGCCGCATGTGCCGCCGCCGGCCACACCGCCCACCCGCGTCACGATTCCCGCCGGCGAGTTCTGGATGGGCCGTACGCGGCTGTGGCTGATGGACGAGATCGGCTGGCAGCTCCGTGAACGCTCCGACGATCGGCCGGTGCATCGCGTGCGCCTGCAGGCGTTCGCGCTCGACGCGCACGAAGTGACCAACGCGGACTACGCCGCCTTCATCACCACCGCACGGCCTGCGGTCGAGGCGCCGTATCACTGGGGCGGCGCCACGCCGCCGCCCGGCAAGGAGCGGCTGCCGGTCTACAACGTGACGTGGCACGACGCGGTCAGGTACTGCGCGGCGCACGGCGGACGCCTGCCGACGGAAGCCGAGTGGGAGTACGCCGCGCGCGGCGGGGTGGCCGACCTCGACTATCCGTGGGGCAACGACTACACCGAGATCATGGCCGGCGGGCAGGTCACGCGGCGAGCCCACAGCGGCTCGAGCACCGGCCCGGTCGCCGTCGGCGCCTATCCCGCGAACGCGCTCGGGCTCTACGACGTGTCTGGCAACGTCTGGGAGTGGACGGCCGACTGGTACGACTTGTTCTACTACGCGGAGAGCCCGGTCGAGAATCCGACCGGGCCCGCGAAGGGGCGCTACAAGGTGATCCGTGGTGGCAGCTGGGCGGACGGCGAGACGCGCCTCGGCACCGTCTACTACCGCAACTTCACGGCGCCGGAGACGGCGCAGCCCACCATCGGCTTCCGGTGTGCCGCGCCGGCGGCCAGGTAGCGGCTACATTCCCTGCATCGGCTCGTCGGCGCTGCCGCCGTAGATGGCGGGCACCTTCGAGCCCATGGCGCGCAGATAGGCGGCGAGCTGGCCGCGGTGATGGATGCCGTGGTTGTTGGCCATGCCGAGGAACGCCGCCGCCGGCATCTCCATCATCCCGAAGAACGAGATCGACTTCGCCAGATCGGCCGGCGACATGGCCGCAATCGCCGCCAGCTTCTCCTGGAAGGTCTTGTCGTAGAAGGCCACGACGTCGGCCACCGTCGCGAACTGTCCCTCGGCCTGCTTCGCTTTCTCGGGATCGAAGCTGAACTGCCCGGTGAGGATGCTGTCGAGGAACCAGATGTCCGTCACGGCCAGGTGGGTCGCCAGTTGCCACGCCGTGCGCGACTTCTCGTCCGGGCGGTAGCTTTTCGTGTCGTCCTTGACGGCGGCCAGCACCTTCTTGGTGGCGCCGAACTCTCCGTGCATGAGCTGGGTGTATTGCTGGGCGAGGAACTGGGCCTGATCGGGTGTCATGGAAGCCTCCGGGCTCTGAAGAACGGCGCGTGAGAGAACGGCGCGCGCGACTGCCAACGATATACGAACAAAAAGCGAAACATCAAGTGGTCACTCGGCGCGCAGGGCCGTCGCCGGATCGATGCGTGCCGCCCGCCGCGCCGGAGCCCACGCCGCCAGTGCGCACGCCGCGAGGAGCAGCGCGGGAGCGAGGGTGAAGATCCAGATGTCGAAGGCCACGACGTCCACGAACAGGCTGGCGAGCAGGCGCCCCACGCCCAGGCCGAGCACGCTGCCGATCGCCACGCCGACGCCGCCAACGGCCAGCGCTTCCCCGACGATCATGCGACCGACACTCGCCGGGCTGGCGCCCACGGCGAGGCGGACCCCGATCTCGCGCGCGCGCCGCGCCACCGCGTAGGCCCGGGCGCCGTAGACGCCGAGCAGCGCGATGGCGGCAGCGAAGGCGCCGACCGCGGTCACGACCGCGGCCAGCGTCTTCAGTCCCCAGAACTCGATCGAGCTCGTCAGGTGCGCGCCGTAGGTCGTGACGCCGAAGACCGGCAGCGCCGGGGCGGCCGACTGGATCTGGCTGCGCACTCGACCGATGAAGCCCGCTGGCGCGCCCGGCCGCGGGCGGACGTGAACGTAGAGGCCGGCCCGGTAGCCCTGTGCGAAGGGCACATAGACGGCGCCGCCAGGTTCCTTGGCGAACAGGTTGTCCGGCAGCACCGAGACGACCCCGACGATCTCGACGGCCTCGGGCGCGGGCCCGGCTGGCACCGGGTCGTCGCCGATGTGAATCGACTGCCCGAGGGCATCGCCGTCGGGCCACAGCCGTCGCGCCAGCGCCTCGTTGACGATCGCGACCCGCGGCGCGCCTGGCTTGAGCGCCTCGGCCTCGGTGAAGGGGCGTCCCTGCAGCAGGCGCAGGCCCATGGCCTGCGGGTAGGCGGCGCTCACGGCGTTCCAACTCGCCGGAAACGACCGCCCCGCTTCGGGCGTCGCCGGGCGCTCCCCCGCCGCCGGCCGGGTGCCGGCGCGCCGCACGGCCTCGCCGAAGCTCACCGCGCCGAAGGGAATGGTGACGCCGAGCGCCGCCGCCTCCACGTCGGGCAGGGCCGCCAGCCGCGCCTCGATCACCGCGTAGAGCGGCAGTGCGCGCGCCTCGTCGAGACCGGCCAGCCCGGCATCGAGGTCTGCGAGCACCGTGGCCTCAGCGCCGTTGCCGACATCGACCGCGGTGCCGTCACGGGCCAGCCGCACGAAGAGCGCCGCTGCAACCAGCAGCGCCAGCGACAGCGCCACCTGGATGGTCACGAGCGGCGACTTCAGCCAGCGCCGCCTGGTCGTCGGCGCGTCGTCCCCGAGCTGGTGTTTGAGATCGGCCAGCGCATGGCCGCCCGACTGGGACAGGGCCGGCCCGAGCGCGAACACGACCGCGCCCGCCACGCCGAAGACGAGCGCGCCGGCGAGCGTACCCGAGGTGGTGCTCGCGTCCACGCCGAGCGCCACCGGCAGCCGCGCCAGCAGCGCCGTGATGAAGAGGTCCAGGGCCGGCACCGCCAGCAGTACGCCGCCGGTCGCGCCGGCCAGTCCCAGGAGCATCGCTTCCACCATCAGCTGGCGCACGATGCGGAAGCGTCCGCCGCCGAGCGCCAGCCGGATGGCGAACTCGCGGCGCCGGGCCTGCCCGCGCGCCACGAGGACCGAGGCGAGGTTCAGGCACACGATCAGGAGCACGGCAGCCGTCATCCCGAGGAACACGACGGCGAGCGTGCGGACGATGGCCTCGTCGCTCGGACTCGTGCTGGTGCCGAAGCGTGGCAGCGGCGCCACGCTCAGCTCGCGGTCGCGGTACTGCCCGGGGAGCGCCTCCGCCAGGACCGCCGCGGCCGGGCCGAGCCGCGCGGTGGCAGCCGCCGGGGTGATGCCCGGTGCGAGCCGTCCCACCAGGAAGAGATCGAACACGTCGGGATGCGCCAGCGGCTGCCCCGCCTTGCCGGTCAGGCCGCCGCCCAGCAGGTCGTAGGCGCCGAGCGGCAGGAACAGCTCCGGCCCGAAGACCATCATCGTGCCGGTGAACCCGGGGGGCGCGATGCCCACGACGGTCACGGCGCGTTCGTTGACCGAGAGGGTCGCGCCGATAAGCGCGGCGTCGGCGCCGGTCTTGCGCCAGTAGGCGTCGGACACGATCGCCACGAGCGCCTGACTCCCGGCCCGCGCCTCCTCGGCCGTGAAGGGCCGGCCGGCGGCAAGCGGCACGCCCAGCACGTCGAAGTAGTTGGCGCTCACGAATCCGGCAAAGGTGCGCCGCGGCTCGGCCGTGGCCGTGGTCCGCACGCCGACCAGGCTCATGGTGTGTGCGGCGACGCCAGTGAAGACGTCCCGGCGCTCGTCGAGAATCCGGGAGGCGGCGTGGCTGAAGGCCCGGTAGGACTCCGGTTCGACGGCATGCCGCGAGTAGAGCTGGACGATCTCGTCGGGCGCGGTGAACGGCCGTCCGGAGAACACGAGCGCGTGCGACAGGCCGAAGACGGCGGCGTTCAGGCCGATGCCGAGCGCCAGCACGATCACGGCGCCGGCCGTGAACCCCGGCGTCCGCGCCAGTTGACGGATCGATGTCCGCAGGTCTCCGATGATGTCGCGCAGCACGCGGCCTCCCCGCCCTTCAGCTGGAACACGGGAACAGACGGCGAGGCGGCATCGATTGTTTCACCAGATGTAATTTCTCGCCTCCGGCCTTGCAGTCGACCGCGTTTGTGGGTTCAATCGAACGATATGGCGATCACATTCACGGTCAACGGCGCGTCCCGCTCGGTCGACGTGCCCTCCGACATGCCCCTGCTGTGGGTGCTGCGCGACGTGCTGTCGCTGCGCGGCACCAAATACGGGTGCGGCGTGGGTGCCTGCGGCGCTTGCACGGTGCACGTCGATGGCCGCGCGGTGCGGTCGTGTCAGACGAAAGCGTCCGCCATCGGCGGCGCCGCGGTGACGACCATCGAGGGCCTGTCGAACGACGGCTCGCACCCGCTGCAGCGCGCCTGGGTGGACGTCGACGTGCCGCAATGCGGCTACTGTCAGGCCGGCCAGATCATGTCGGCGGCGGCGCTGCTGGCCGAGAAGCCGGCGCCGACGGATGCCGACATCGACCGCGCGATGAACGGCAATCTCTGCCGCTGCGCCACCTACCTGCGCATCCGGTCGGCCATCCACAAGGCGGCGGGCATGGCCTCCGCCACGACCAGCGCGCCGCGGGCGCAGGGCCAGGAGTAGCCGATGGCCACCTCCATCATCGATCGTCGATTCTTCCTGAAGGTCACGAGCCTGGCCGGTGGCGGCCTGATGCTCGCCACCTATCTGCCGGGGTTGAGCGAGCCAGCGCTCGCCGCCGCCGGCGAGTTCGCGCCGAACGGCTTCATCACGGTGACCGCTGACGGCGTCGTCACCATCGTCGCCAAGAACCCCGAGGTCGGCCAGGGCATCAAGACGATGCTGCCGATGATCCTCGCCGACGAGTTCGACGTCGACTGGGAGTCGATTCGCCTGCGGCAGGCCGACCTCAACGAAGACCTCTACGGCCGCCAGGTCGCCGGCGGCAGCACCGCCACGCCCACCAACTGGGATCCGCTGCGGCGGGCCGGCGCCGTGGGACGGCACCTGATGGTGGAGGCCGCGGCGCAGACGTGGAAGGTGGCGGCGGCCGAGTGCTCGACGGCCTCGGGTCGTGTCCACCACAAGACCTCCGGCCGCTCGCTCGGCTACGGCGAGCTGGCCGCCACGGCCGCCACGCTGCCGGTGCCCGACCCGAACACCGTCACGCTCAAGGACCCGAAGGACTACAAGATCATCGGCCAGCCGATCAAGGCGGTCGGCGTTCCCGACATCGTCAAGGGCACGCCGATCTTCAGCATCGACTTCACGCTGCCCGACATGCTGTGGGCGGTGTTCGAGAAGTGCCCGGTGCACGGCGGCACCGTGGCGTCGGTGGATCTCGAGGCCGTCACGGCGATGCCCGGTGTGCGGCACGCCTTCGTGGTCGAGCCGCGCGGCGATCTCACGGCCCTGGCCGGCGGCGTGGCCGTCGTGGCCGACACCTGGTGGCAGGCCAAGACGGCACGCGACGCGATGAAGGTCACCTGGAACGAGGGCCCGACGGCCTCACAGAGCTCGACGGGGTTCGCCGCCCGGGCGCGACGAGCTGTTCGCTCAAGGACCGGCCTTCACGCTGAGCCGCCTCGGCGATTCCGACGGCGCGCTCGCCAGCGCGGCCAAGACGGTCGAGGCCACCTACGCCTACCCGTTCATCTCCCACGTGCCGCTCGAGCCGCAGAACTGCCTGGCGTCGTTCGCGGACGGCGCGGTCGAGCTGTGGTCGCCGAGCCAGACGCCGGAGCGCGGCCGCCAGGTCGTGGCGCAGACGCTCGGCATCGCGCCGGACAAGGTCACGACGCATCTGCTGCGTGCCGGGGGTGGCTTCGGCCGCCGCCTGAGCAACGACTACGCCGTCGAGGCGGCGTGGATCTCCAAGGTGGTGGGGCGCCCGATCAAGCTGCAGTGGACCCGCGAAGACGACATGCGGCACGACTTCTACCGCCCCGGCGGCTTCCATCGCCTGAAGGGCGGTCTCGACGCGAGCGGCCGGATCGCCGCCTGGAGCGGGCACTTCGTCAGCTACGGCGAGGGCGAGACGTTCGCCGCCTCGGCCGGCATGCCGGGGACGGAGTTCCCGGCCGGCTTCGTGCCGACCTGGCACCTGGGCGCCTCGACACAGCCGTGCGGCGTGCCGACCGGCGCGCTCAGGGCGCCGCGCAGCAACGCCGTGGCGTTCGTCTACCAGTCGTTCCTCGATGAGCTGGCGCATGCCGCCGGCAAGGATCCGGTGACCTTCCGGACGGAGCTGCTGCGGGTGCCGCGGAGTCTCCCGGCCGGCGTCAACAACGACGGCTTCGATGCCGGCCGTATGCGACACGTCCTCGAGACGGTGGCGAAGCGCGCCGGCTGGGGCACCAGGACCCTGCCGAAGGGTAGGTCGCAGGGAGTGGCGTTCTACTACAGCCACCGCGGCTACTTCGCGCACGTCGCGGAAATCAGCGTCGGCAGCGACAAGGCCGTCACGGTGCACAAGGTGTGGGTGGTCGGCGACATCGGCAGTCAGGTCATCAACCCGAGCAATGCCGAAAACCAGGCGCAGGGCTGTGTCATCGACGGGCTGAGCGCCATGATGACGCAGGAGATCACGATCGAGCAGGGCCGCACGGCCCAGTCGAACTTCACGAACTACCAGCTCCTGCGCATGCGTCAGGCGCCACCGGTCATCGACGTCCACTTCGAGTTGACCGACCATCCGCCCACCGGCCTCGGCGAACCGGCGATGCCGCCGATCCTGCCGGCCGTGTGCAACGCCATCTTCACCGCCACCGGTGAGCGCGTGCGATCGCTGCCGCTTTCGAAGCACGGCTACCGCTGGGCCTGACGGCCGTGCCGGCCGTGCCGCTGCTGTACAGACCTCGGGCCGGGCGTCCCCACGACGTCCGGCCCGTTGTCCGTTCGCTCGCGATCGCTACTTGCCGGGGCGGGTCTCCTGCGAGAAGCCGAGCGCGTTGATGTCCCGGAAGGCCGGCGTGAGCGGCGGCAGCAGTGACGGATCGAGGAAGTTGGTGTCGAACGAGAACTGTCGAGTCGGCACGCCGTAGATGATGCCGGCGCAGCACTTGTGCGGCATCAGGTTCTGCCGGGCGTAGTAGAAGGTGACGAGCGAGCCGCGATACCAGACGGTGTCGCCGGCGGTGGCGTCGCCTTCGATGTAGCGGATGAAGTTGTGGGCGCCGCCGTCGGTGCCATAGGTGCCGCCAGCGGTGGGCGGCGACGGGAAGATCATGCCCTTGCCGGAGATGAGCGCCACGCGGTAGTAGGTGGCAGCGCCGCGGCGCCGGCCGGTCATGGAGTAGGGATTGACGTTGGCGGCCGTGCCGAACGAGTTGACGTCGTTCCAGATGTTCGACAGCGCCACCACCGTGTCGGCGGCGATCGAGGTGGCCACGCTGGCGCCGGTCCAGCCGCCGCTGGCGTTCCAGTCGCCCTGCAGGTAGACGGCGTTCTCCGCCGCGATGGTCAGACCGGGCGCCACCAGGTTGCCGAGGCCGCCGTTGGTGAGCTTGAGGGCGTGGCGGTACAGCAGCTGGCGGTTGACCCTGGCCTGGCCTCCTGAGAGCAGCGTCAACGGGTCGGCCGTGTTGTTCAGCGGCGCGACCGCGCCGGGCGGGACGCTACCCGACACGCCGTTGTAACTGGGGGTGGCGCCGTAGGTGTCGAGCACCCCGTTGGCGTTGACGTCCTCGCCGGCATCGAGCACGCCGTTCGGCGCGCCGACGGCGCTGGCCGGGTTCACGATGTCCTCGTACCCGTACTCACCGGTTTCGAGGTTGGTCGCCGTGCGGTTGTTGCGGCGATCGGAGAAGTAGACCGAGAAGCCGGCCGTCGGCGAGCCACCCTCGCGCATCGCCTGGTTGCCGGTGCCGGCCGCGTAGGCGCCCAGCCGCGAAAACCACTGTGACAGGTTGCGGGCGTCGAGCTCGATGTAGTGCATCACGCCGCCGAGCATGACGCGGTTGCTGTGCCCGGCCGGCGCGGCATCGCGTGACAGCGCCTCTCGCACGTCGAACAGGACGTTGGGCCAGTGGTCCGTGGACAACGTGCTG
The DNA here is from genome assembly GCA_963807405.1 of uncultured Acidobacteriota bacterium. GTDB lineage: Bacteria > Acidobacteriota > Vicinamibacteria > Vicinamibacterales > UBA2999 > CADEFD01. The sequence continues at coordinate 2,146,295 of CAWEBU010000006.1, forward strand.
TTGGCGTAGCTGCAGGCGCCGACGCCGGTCTCGGCGTTGTCGCGCAGCCGCTGCAGCCGGAGGATGGCGTTGGGCGTCGGATCGCCGCACGCCTTGCCGGCGAGGTTCGGGCCGCTGATGCCGTAGCGAAGGAACTCGGGTGTGACGTCCTGCCAGACGTCGGGGCCCGTCTGAATCTCCACCTTCAGGAAGCCGCCGATGGCACCGGTACCGGCGTTCGACAGATAGCCGGTCTCGAACTGCTCGTTGTCTGCAATCGCGACCGGCACCGAGCAGCCCCTGAACTCGCGGGTAGCGCCCGTCTCGCTGTAGCCGGTGCAGGTGACGAGCACGTGTCTGTTGCGCATGAAGAACGAGTTGACCGAGAACGGCGCCGTCGCGAAGGAGGTGGTGGCGCCGACCGTGACGGTGGTGGTGCCTGATGGCCAGTTGGCCGTCGTGACAATCGACACGACATTGGCGGCGTTGTCGGCGTTCGGCACGACGGCAGACACGGTGGCGCCAGCGGCCACTGGGAGGAAGCCGAGGCCCCCGCTCTTCGTGCAGCCCAGGAACTGATAGTTGTTCTTGCCGGTGCACGTGATCGTCATCGTCTGCGTCGGGAGGATGCCCCAGGTCACGGTCATCGTCGACGGCAGCTTGAAGATGCTGGGCATCGGCCGCCCGCCAGCGTCGTCGAGGATGATCGTCCGCGAGGAACCGGCCGCCACCGCCCCGTCGACGCGGGCGTTGATGGCGCCGGCCGGCGTGTCCGGATACGGCCCCGCCGATCTGGCCACCGGCGGCATGTCCCCGGCGATCGGTCCGTAGCCGGCGGGCAGCGCCGCATTCCAGTTCTCGAGCGACACCGGCGCGGTGGCCGACACCGTCGGCAGCGAGGTGATGTCGTTGGCAGTGTCCGAGAGCAGGATGCGGACGCTGACCTTCTTGAAGTAGCGCTCGGCGAAGATCGCGGAGCTGACCGCTTCGGTGGACGGGGGGCGCCTGATGAGGTCGATGTTGGCGCCGTTGGCAGCGACGAGATCCAGATTGAGCGGCTTGACGCCGGTCCGCGAGTTGCGGATGTTGCTGACGTAGGTGCTGAGCGAGATGGTCGGCCAGTTGGCGTTGAGCGACGAAGTCGGTCCGCCGGTCACGCTGCCCTCGGAGGTCGTCAGCGAGCGGAACGGCCCGCTGGAGTTGCCGCGCGTCATGCTCACGGTGCCGGTCTGGCCGGCCGAGGCGATGGCGATGCCGTTCGACAGGAACTGCCGCACGACTTCGCCGACGGCCGTCACCTTGTCGCGCAGCGTCAGCGTGCTGCCGGAGCCTTCGGCGAGATAGAGGTTGCGATTGGTGTGCACGCGGCCGCCGAAGTCGAAGTTGTCGGCGGCGTTGAACGCCAGGTCGACGTCCGAGAAGATGCCGAACTGGAACACCGGGATGGCCACGGCCTCGACCACCCGCTTCAGGTGCACCTCGCCGCCGTCGGCGGCGCGGGCGGTGGCGTCGAGCTGGAACCGACGCTTGAGGGCCATCAGCCCTTCATAGGGTCCCGACGAGATGATGCCGGGGTCCGGCGGACCGAGCGCCGCCACGGCGTAGGCGGGACTGGTACCGACGTCCACGAAGGTGATGTCCGGAATGCTCGGCCGGTTGGCGGCCGCGCCGATGGCGGTGACCGTGGCATCACTCGGTCCCACCTGGTTGACGAACAGGCGGGCGAGGTCGGCGTTCAGCTTCTCGATGCCCGACTGGGCGCCGTAGAAGGCGCGGGCGCGGTCGCGATCGATGGCCCGGTAGCCCTGGTCGCTCATGACGGCGGTGGTGAAGCCGACGAGCAGCGCCGACATCAGCACCATCATCAGAATGGTCGTCAGGAGCGCGATGCCACGCTCATCGGCCGGCGGCGCGGGGACGAGAGTTCGGGCGGACATGGCGGAGGTCCTCATGGGGCTACTTGTATTCGGCCACGTAGGCCAGGTTGCGCAAGCTCGCCACGGTGGTGATGTAGTGGCGCATGTAGTCGAGGGTGGAGCGCGACTTCTCTTCCGAGCGGACGCCGACCTTCAGGTTGACCTTGCGGATCTGGCTGGAGGTGAAGGTCTCGCTGCCGGACGTGAACGGCACGTCGTTGACGTTGGCCGGGTTGGTCGAGCCGTTGACCAGGTCGTAGGTGAACTGCAGGTCTTCGACCACGCCGGCCAGGGCCTGGGCGGGAAACATGTTGAGCGCGCGCATCAGGCGCGGCTCGTTCGCCGTCTGCTCTTCCACGAAGTAGCTGACCATGAGGATGCGCCGCACCTGCAGGTTGGAACCGAGGATGTCGGTGATGGAACCGCTGGCGGCGGTGCGCTGATTGAGGTTGAACGGATCGCCGGAGCCGAAGGTCACGACGCCGCCGCTGACGGCGGTGACCGTCTGCATGGCGCTGCCGGTGGCGCCCGTGAAGAGCAGCAGGTCACCGGCCTTGACGGGGCCGATGCCGTCGGCCAGGTTACCGGCGAACCAGGCGCCTTGGTCGCCCATGGTCATACTCGACCCGTTGGCCGCCAGCCTGGGCCCGGTCGTGGTCGCGGTGCTCGGCCGCACCGGATCGAGCGGCCCGAGGAACGGGTCGCCCATCAGCATCGAGACCATGTCGGTCTGGCGGCCCGAGATGGCCGAGCCGAGCGTGTCGCCCGTGGTGACGGCGCCGAGCGTGGTCAGGGTCGTATTGTCGAAGGCGTACGAGAAGCCGACGGGACTGGGCCGCTGGACCAGCCCGGCCCCGGCCCCGGAGGGAATCGGGATGCCGCCGGTCGGGATGTCGCGTCCCGCCTGCAGCAGATCGCGCACGAGCAGGTTCACGCCCGAGCGCATGTTCTGACCGGCGTCGGTCAGCTTCAGCGTCGCGTCGTTGATCTTGAGGGCGTCATCGAAGGTCTTGATGGCGACGCCGATCACCGCCAGCGTGATGACGGAGGCCACGAGGAATTCCGAGAGCGCGAAGCCGCGGTCCGAGCGCATGGGAGTCATGTCGGCGATCCTCAGGCGTACTGCGAGATCAGGGCCGTGACCGTGTAGGTCTTGGTCTGGCCGTTGGCGGGATAGGTGATGGTCACCGTGACTTCCCGCAGGAACCCGGAGAGCTCGACGATCGTGATCTTGCGCGTGAAGCCGTCCAGGGTCAGCGTCTTGTCGTCGCCGGTGCCGGCCTGGCCATCCGGTCCGGGGAACAGGAACGACTCGACGTCCCCGTCGTCGCTGGTGTTGACGATGCCGTCGGCGCCGGCCACCTTCATCGGCGTTGCGGCGTTCGCGAACACGCCGCCGTCGGCCATGTTCTTCATCTGCGCCCAGGTGATGGTGTGGGAGTCGCGGGCGGCGAACACGCTCTCGACCGCTTCCGCCGCCTTCTGTGTCGCCAGCACTTCATAGGGCGCACTCGAGGCTTTCTGCACGCCGCTGATGAAGGCCTGCGACAACCCCAGCACGCCCACGCTGAGCACCAGCATCGAGACCATCGTCTCGATGAGCGAGAAGCCAGACTGCGAACCAATTGACGTCTGCATGACTACACTCGTCCCCAGGTGGTGTTGAGCCGGCGGAAGCCGCGGACGCGGCCGGTCGAGCCAAGAATCGTGACGGCGCGGGTGGCGAAGGGATCGTTCGGCGCGGCCAGGAACATCGTGCCGTTGATCGAGGTCCCCGTGCTGTCCACGAGCATGCCGTCGGTGTTGAAGATGACGGAGCCGTTGCCGTCGAAGTCGAGGGCGCTGCCCGCCCCGAAGGCGTCGGAGGTATCGGGCGTGCCGGCCGGCAGCGCGAAGCGCAGGTTGCCTTCCATGATGGTGCGACGCACCAGCGTCGAACCGAGCGGGATCTCGAGGCGCGTCAACCGGATCTCGTTGCCGTTGTGGAAGCTGACCTGGATGTTGCGACGCTGCTGGACCGCCATGTCGCGCGCCCGGCCCATTTCGCCCATCACCAGCCGCATGGCGTTGTCCGCATTCATCGTCGCCCGCGAAGTGCCGATCTGCACGAGGGCCATCCCCATCAGCACCATCGAGAGCGAGGCGACGACCAGCACCTCGACCAGCGAGTAGCCCCGTTCACTGTTCCGGCTCGGTTGAAAGGCCATGTCCTGCCGGATAGCAAGGGACGAGCCAGCGGCGGGGAGCGGCGGGGAACTCATCGATTCGCACCTGATTTCAGCGGAATCACGGTTGCGAGGGGCGTGTTCCGTGCCCAAAAACGGCACAGACCGATTACGTTTCTCGTCAGCAGGGACGTCGGATCGGTCTGGAAAGGCGCCCGAGGTGTCAGGCCGTTGACGACTGTTCGGCCAGCGGTGCCACGGCGTCCCGGCCCAGTCGCTGCGTCAGCGAGCCGGTCAGATCGCTCATGCGTCTGGGACGCCGCCGTCGCGCTCGCGCTCGAGTTTGACGGTGATGAACGCGGCGCCGAGGAACGCCATGAACATCATCGCCGTCCAGTGCGCCCGGTTGATGCACTGGTAGCGCACGTGCTCGCCTGGCGTGACGTCGAACACGACGGTCCTGCGCACGAGCGTGTTGTTGGCTTTGAGCGTGTGGCGGCCAGGCCCGATCTCGCGCGTGACCTCTTTGCCGTAATACAGCGTGGTCCAGTCCTCGCCGTCGAGGGACAGGTAGACCTGCCGATCCTGCACGTCGTCGGCGGCCGTGCGCCGCACGGTCAGCATCGCCGGTCCCTTGGGCGCCAGGGGTTCGGCGACCGCGTCCACCAGACCGGCCCCGGTCTCGCCGGCGGGCGTGGCGCGGCGCAGGAGCGGCGCGAGCCACGGGACGGCAGCAGCGACGAGCGACACGATCCTCATTGTAGAGGGGCCTCCAGTTGTAATCGGGTCTGTCACGGTCACCGGTTGTAACCGTGTCTGTCACGGTCACGATTCGCGGGGCGATATACTGCCGGCCCATGCGCTGTGCTCGCGCGACGCTCCCCGGCCTCCTCGTGCTCCTTCTCGCCGGCTCGGCCGTCGTGACCGGGCCGGTTCCGCTCGACGCCCAGGCGCCGCGGTTCGACGTGCTGGTGCGCGGCGGCACGGTCGTGGACGGTACCGGTGCCGCCCGGCGGCGGGCCGACGTCGGCATCGCCGGCGGCCGGGTGGTGGAGGTCGGCGCCCTCGACGGCGCCAGCGCCACCCGGGTGATCGACGCCACCGGCCTCATCGTGGCGCCCGGCTTCATCGACGTCCATACGCATGCCGACGAACTGGCCGCGCATCCGCTGGCGGAGCACTTCGCCCGCATGGGCGTCACCACCGTCATCGCTGGCAACTGCGGCAGCTCGCCGGTCGACCTGGCGGCGGCGTTCGGCCGCATCCGCACCGGCGGCGCCGCGGTCAACTTCGCCTCCTTCGTCGGCCACAACTCGGTGCGCGAGGCCGTGATGGGCACGGCGCGCCGGGCACCGACGGCCGCCGAACTGGCGCGGATGGAGGCGCTCGTCGCCACCGCGATGGCCGACGGCGCCGTCGGCTTCTCGACCGGCCTGCAGTACGTGCCCGGCACCTACGCGGAGAAGGACGAGATCGTCGCCCTGGCCACGGTGGCCGGCAAATCGGGCGGCGTCTACGCCTCGCACATGCGCAACGAGGGCACCGAGCTCGAGGCCGCGGTGGCCGAGACGCTGGCCATCGGCGAGGCGGCGGGGACCGCCGTGCAGGTCTCGCACCTGAAGGTCGACGCGCCGAGCCGCTGGGGCGCAAGCGAGAAGGCGCTGGCCATGATCGACGCGGCACGCGCCCGCGGCATGCGCGTCATGGCCGACCAGTATCTCTACGACGCGGCGAGCTCGAATCTCGGCATCCGCTTCCCGTCGTGGGCGCTCGAAGGCGGCCAGCCGGAGATCGACAAGCGGCTCGCCGACCCGGCCACCTGGGCCCGCATCAAGGAGGAGATGCGCAAGCTCATCCGCGAGCGCGGGATCGAGAACTACTCGTTCGCCCGCATCGCCAACTACCCCGCCGACCCCACTCTCAACGGGCTGACGATTCCCGAGGTGGCGCAGAAGGTCCGGGGCGCGCAGGACCTCGACGCGCAGCTCGAGACGATGCGGACCATGCTCGGCAAGGGCGGCGCCTCGATGGTCTACCAGTTCATGGCCGAGGACGACATCACGCGCATCCTCCGCCATCCGATGGTGGCGATCGCCAGCGACAGCGGTCTGAACACGCTGGGCCAGGGCGTGCCGCACCCGCGCGGCTACGGCAACGCGGTGCGGGTCCTGTCGCGCTACGTCCGCGAGATGCAGGTCATCACGCTCGAAGAGGCAGTCCGCAAGATGACGTCACTGCCGGCGGCGCAGTTCGGCTTCGCCGACCGCGGCGCCATCGCCCCCGGGCAGATGGCGGACCTGGTCGTCTTCGACGCGGCGACCGTCAGCGATCGCGCGACCTACGCCCAGCCGCACCAGTATCCCGACGGCGTGGTGCACGTGCTCGTCAACGGCGTGACCGTGGTGACGGGCGGCGCCCACACCCAGGCGCGGCCCGGCCAGATCGTCAAGAGCGTGCGCTGAAGGCTGGCCGTCCCGCCAGCTCGGAGGCGTGGTCGATCACCTGCGCCGCGGTCCACCCGGCCGCGCGCAGATCCCGGATCCCCGTGTCGCCGTCGGACTTGCTCAGCTTCTGCCCCGGCGACTTCATCACCAGCGCGTGATGCAGGAAGGCCGGCGGGGTCGTGCGGCCGAGCAGCCGCGCCAGCAGGATCTGACGCCCGGTGGACGCGAACAGATCGTCGCCGCGGACGACGAGATCGATGCCGTGGAGCAGGTCGTCGACGACGACAGCGAACTGATAGGTCCAGTTGCCCAGGCGATCACGCAGCAGCAGGTCGCCGCATTGCCGGGCAGGCGTCTTAGTGGTCGTGCCGTGCCGGGCGTCCTCGAAGGTCACGGCGGCCTCCGGCAGCACGACACGCCAGCCGACATCACCCGTGAGCGGCACGCCGCGATCGCGACACGTGCCCGGATAGCGGAGTTCGTCGGCGGGGCTCGCGCCCCCGGGGGCCGGATCGCCGTCCCGCCTTGCCGCGTCCCTCGACCGCTCGATGTCACGCCTCGTGCAGGTGCAGCCGTAGACGAGCCCCTCGGCGGCCAGCGCCTCGACGGCGGCCCGGTAGTGCGCATCGCGGTCCGACTGGCGGCCGTCGCACGGGCCAGACCGGAACGCGTCGGTCGGATAGACGTCCGGCCGGAAGCCGAGCCAGTCCAGGTCATCGAGCAGCGCTGCCTCGTACTCGGGCCGACAGCGCTGGCGGTCGTGGTCTTCCACGCGCAGCAGGACCCGGCCGCTCAGCGCTCGGGTCACGCCCCACACGTAGATGGCATTCACCACGTGCCCCAGATGCAGATAGCCGGTCGGGGCCGGCGCGAAGCGCGTCAGCGGCGAGGCGGGCAGGCGGGCGGCAAGGCTGACCAGATCCGGGAGCATGTCGGGGCTCGATGCTATCGTGATTCGCCGCCGCTCGGCCGGGGCCACCGGCCGCTCGAAGGGGCCTGCACACCGCCCGCCGCGAACGGCCCGGCCGCGAACCGGTGAGCCGTCGTATCCTCCTCATGAACGGCTCATGACCACTGCCATCGACATCGCCTTCCTGCTCGTCTACGTGCTCGGCGCCTTCGCCTACGGGTCGGCGCTGACGCTGTCGTGGCGACAGGCCCGGCCGGTCTGGTCATCGCTCGGACGCGGCCAGGCGGCCGGCGCGCCGCGGCTCGACGCGGCCAGCCTGGCGCTGTTCGCCTGGTCGGCGCTGTGGTTCGTGGTGCTGGGCCTCGGGCAGTTCATGAACATGGTCGGTGGCGGGCGCCGGCTCGGCTGGCTCGGCGTCCTGCAACTGATGCTGGTCTTCGGCTTCCCGCCGCTCATCATGCACACGATGTGCAAGGAGGGCCACGTCGACGAGTGGCCGGAGCCGGCCCGCACGTGGGGCCTGCGCGCCCTCGTGGCCGCCTACATCACCTCCACGCTCGCCGTCGCCGCCGTCGCGGCGCTCATCTTCGGCGTCGTACGCGTGGCCGACGCCGATACCGTGATCGGGCTCTCGATCGGCGGGCTGTTCACCATCTCCGGCATCTACTCATCGGTCGTGATGAGCCGCAATCCCAGACGCGCCCAGAGCCGCGAAGGCGCGGCGCTGCGACGCGTGATGAACGGCTTGTTCGTCGGGTTGGCGCTGTTGAGCCTCCTGCCAGCCTTCGCGACCGGTACCGGCGTCTCGTTTCGCGCCATCGGCCGGGTCATGAGCGTGGCACCGCTGCTCTTCCTCTCGGCGACCACGTATTACGAGAACCGCTTCGAGTTCTACGACCTGCTGGTGAAGCGCGGCGCGATGCTGCTCTCGACACTCGTCGTCCTCGGTGGCTTCTTCGCCCTGGCGTTGCCGCTGCTCGAGGACCTGCCGCGAGACGCCACCCGGCCGTGGCTGTTCGCCCTGGCCGCGGTGCCCCTGATGATGGCCGCGCCGCGCCTGTCGCGACAGCTCGGCCAGCGTCTCGACCGCGCCTGGTTCGGCCGCCACTACACGCCGGTCAGCGCCGTCACCACCGTGCTGGCGTCGCTGCAGACGGCCACCGACGAGCCCAGCCTGATCGCCGCCGCCGAGAGCAGCCTCGAGGAGGTGCTCGGCGTGACGGTGCGCCTCAGCGCGCTCGACCAGGCGCCGGCCAGCGCCAGGACCGCCTTCAGGATCGACGGCAGCGTCGCCGACCCGAGTCTGTGGGTGGTGGTACCGGTCGTCCCGGGCGAACGGACGCTGCTCAGCGAAGACCTGACGCTGCTGCGCTCGCTCGCCACGGTCATCACCTACCTGGTCGAGAACGTGCGGCTGCAGCAGCGGCGGCAGGAGCAGGACCTGCTCGCCCAGGAACTGCGCGTGCAGTCGACGCAGTCGGAGCTGAAGGCGCTGCGCGCGCAGATCAATCCCCACTTCCTGTTCAACGCGCTGAACACGGTGGCCTCCCTCATCCACAGCGACCCGGCGCGCGCCGACCGCGCCGTCGAGCAGCTGTCCGAGGTGTTCCGCCACACCCTGCGCCGTTCCGAAAGCGATTGGGCGGCGCTCGACCAGGAGCTGGCGTTTGCCGCCGCCTATCTCGATGTCGAGGAAGCGCGCTTCGGTGCGCGCCTGCGCTACACCATCGACGCCGGGCCGGCGGCCCGGCGGGCGCTGGTCCCCTCGATGCTCGTCCATACGCTGGTCGAGAACGCCGTCAAGCACGGCATCGCCCAGCGGCGGGGGCCCGGCACGATCGCGGTCCGCGCCACCGTGGCCGGCGGCCGCCTGACCATCGAGGTCCACGACAACGGCCCCGGCCTCACGCAGACGGCCGAGCAGGTGGCCGCGGCCCGGCAGGCCGGCGAGCAGTTCGGCCTGCGCAGCGTGCGTGACCGGCTGCGCGGCCACTTCGCCGAGGCCGCCGCCTTCACCCTGACGCGCGACGAGGCGCTCGGCCTGACCATCGCCCGCATCGAGATGCCGCTCGTGACGCCGGAACACCGGCTGGCGGCGGCCGTCGAGGCCACCGCATGATCCGCGCCGTGGTGGTCGACGACGAGGCGCCGGCCCGCGCCCGTTTGAAGGCGCTGCTCGTCGAGGCCGGTGGCCTCACGGTGGTCGGCGAAGCCGAGAACGCCGACGAGGCGCGTGAGGCGATCGCGCGTCTGGCGCCTGACGTCGTGTTCCTCGACATCGAGATGCCGGCCGAGCGCGGCACCGAGCTGGCCGCCTCACTGCCCGAGCCGCGCCCCTTCATCGTCTTCGCCACGGCCTACGAACGTTTCGCCGTCGACGCCTTCCAGTACGACGCCGCCGACTACCTGCTGAAGCCGGTGACCCGTCCGCGGCTCCAGCAGACACTCGACCGGCTGCGCGTGAAGCTCGGCGTGCGCAAGGACAGCGAGCGCGAATGGTCGGCGGCGGCTCGGGCCCAGGCGCACCTGTTGCCGCAGGCCCTCCCGGCCGTCCCCGGGTATGCGATGGCCGCGCGCACGCTGCCCGCCAGGATCGTCGGCGGCGACTTCTACGACGCCCGGCTGGTCGAGGGCCAGCTGGCGTTCGTGCTCGGCGACGTGGCTGGCAAGGGCATGGCGGCCGGCCTCATCGCCTCGAGCGTGCAGGCGCGCTGGCAGGCGGCGATGCGCCAGCGCGATCTCACCGCCACCGAGATGATGACGGCGCTCAACCGCGACGTGCTCGCCTCGACCGAGGGCTCACGCTACGCCACGCTCGTCCACGCCGTGGTCGAGCCGGGCAGCGGCGTCGTCCGCTACGTCAACGCGGGTCACCCGGCGCCGCTCATCGTCGGCGCCCTCGGCACGGCCGTCATCACTCTCGAGGTCACCGCCCCCGCCGTCGGCCTGCTCGACGCGCCGGACTTCGCGGGCGCCGCCTGCGTGCTCGAGCCCGGGCACACGCTGGTCGTCGTGAGCGACGGCGTGACCGAGGCCCGCGACAGCGCCGGCACCGACTGGGACCTGTCGCTGATTCCCGCCCTCGTGGCACGATGCGACGGCGAGGCCGAGGCGGTGGCCGACGCCGTCATCACCGCGGTACGCGATCATCGCGGCCGCGATCAGACACAGGACGACGTCACGGTGTTCGTCCTGCGGAGACTGGCATGACCCTGACGGCCCTCCTCGTGGACGACGAAGCGCCGGCGCGGGCGCGGCTGAAGCAGCTCCTGAGCGAGCGCGCCGACGTCACCGTCGTGGGCGAGGCCGACGACGGCGTGCAGGCCATCGAGCGCATCCAGACCCTGGCGCCCGACGTGGTGTTCCTCGACATCCAGATGCCCGGCTGCAGCGGCCTCGACGTGGCGGCCTCGCTCGGTCAACCGCGTCCGGCGGTGATCTTCTGCACGGCGTTCGACCAGCACGCCGTGGACGCCTTCGAGTTGCACGCGGTCGACTACCTGCTGAAGCCGGTGACCCGGGCCCGCCTCGATGCCGCGCTCGCGCGCATCACGCCGCCGGCGGCGCGGACCGCGGCCACGGCCGAGGATGAGGGGCCGGAGGAAGCGGCCGGCGGGGCGCTGCCGGGAGAGACGCCCACGCGCTTCCTGGCGCGACGAGGCGTGCGTTACCTGGTGGTGGCGGTGGCCGACGTGGTGGCGTTCAGCTTCGACGACGGTCAGACACGGCTGCACACGGCCACCGAGCAGCTCCTGATGCAGCCGACGCTGGCCCAGCTGCAGCGGCGGCTCGATCCGACGCGCTTCTTCCAGATCTCCCGCTCGGTCGTCGTCCACCTCGAGGCCGTGCGCGAGGCCCGGCCGCACACCGACGGCACCGGACAGCTCGTGCTCTCGAACGGCACGACGGTGGAGGTGTCGCGCCGGCGCTGGCGGCCGCTGCTCGACCAGCTCGCCGGCTGAAGGTGCGTTGCCCGGGCGTCACCCGCCAGCGCGCGACCGCGTGCTAGCATCGCCCGCATGCGCGCGACTGCCGCTTCCGCTCTCGCCATTTTCGTCGTGGTGCCCGCTCTCGCCAGCCCGGCGCTGGCCGACACGCGGCTGCGGATCATGCCGCCTGCTGGCGCGACCTTCGCCGTCGGCCAGCGCTTCGACCTGCGCGTCGAAGCCACCGGCGACGAGAGCGCCCCCCGCGGCCTGACCGTGACGCTCGATGGCCGCGACATCACGGCCCGCAACACGCTGGCACCCGGCCTCGGCGGGGAGCGCGGCAGCGGCGGCACCGGCACCGCGCCCGATGCGCGCACCCGGCCGGCGGCGCCGGCCGCGGCCACCAGCACCAACTTCCTCGTGCGCGACGAGAGCTTCACGACCGCCGGACGCCACGAGGTGGTGGTGCGGACCGGCGACGGCGCCACGATGACGGCCTCCTACGAGGTGGCGGCGTGGCAGTCGGCGCGTGACGGCGCCCGGCCGGCCCGGAACATCATCCTGCTGCTGGGCGACGGCATGGGCATCCAGCACCGCACCGCCGCTCGCGTCGTCTCGCGCGGGCAGACCTTCGGGAAGACCAACGGACCGCTCGCCATGGACACGCTCGGCGTGACCGGGCTGGTCATGACGTCGTCGCTCAATGCCACGGTGACGGACTCGGCCCCTGGCATGTCGTCCTACGTGACCGGCCACAAGGGCAACAACAACCACGTCGGCGTCTATCCCGACAACACGCCCGATCACTTCGACAACCCGCGGGTCGAGTACATCGGCGAGCTGCTCCGGCGCACGCGTGGCAGCGGATTCAACGTGGGTCTCGTCACGACCGCCTCGGTCATCGACGCCACGCCGGCCGGCAACGCCGTGCACACCTCGTTTCGCGACGCCTACTACGACGTCGCGGCGCGGCTCTACGACGAGCGGGCGACCAATGGCGTCACGGTGCTGCTCGGCGGCGGCGCCACCTACTTCTCCCCGGTCAGCCAGGGCGGGACGCGCAAGGACACGCGCGACCTGGTCGCGGCCTACGCGGCCGACGGCTACGACGTCATCCGCACGCGCGCCGAAGTCACGGCGCGGCAGTCCGGTGCGGCGCCCAAGGCGCTGCTCGGGCTGTTCCACCCGCGCCACATGTCGGTGGCCTTCGACAAAGTGGGCGCCGGCCGCTACAGCGACGAGCTGGCGCTCGACCGGAACCAGGACCTGCGCGACCAGCCGATGCTCGACGAGATGACGGCGCTGGCGCTGAAGTCGCTGGCCGCCACCTCGCCGCGCGGCTTCTACCTGATGGTCGAAGGGGCCTCGATCGACAAGCAATCGCACTGGACCGACGCCGAGCGGTCGATCTGGGACACCATCGAGTTCGACCACGCCGTGAAGGTGGCGCTCGAGTTCGCGCGCGGCACCAACACCGACGCCGACCCGGCCAACGACACGCTGGTCATCGTGACGGCCGATCACGAGAGCGGCGGCTTCGGCATCATCGGCGTCGGCAACGAGCGCTACGCGCCGGCCGTCATCGGCCGGTCAGTCCGCGACTACGCGGCGACGTTCCGCTTCGCCCCGACGCAGACGCTCAACTTCTTCACCAACTACACCGTGGACGAGAGCGGCTTCCCCACCGAGCCCGACCCGACGAAGAAGCTCCTCATCGGGTTTGCCGCCGGCCCCGACCGCAACGAGAACTGGCTGTCGAACCGCCTGGCGCAGCCCGGGACGGTCGTCGATCCGGCCACGAGGACGGCCGTGGCCAACCCGCGGCGCGACGGCACGGGGCCCGGCAGCGACAACCTGGGCGTCGACCGCAAGGCCTATCCCGGCTTCTTCATTCCCGGCGCGATCGAGAACGGCGCCACCGGCTGCCAGGATCCTGCCGGCTGCCCGGACGACACGGCGGCCAGCCCGGAAGACGACGCCGGCCACACCGCCAGCGACGTACCCTCTCGGCCGACGGCCCCGGCGCCTGGCAGTTCACCGGCGTCTACGAGAACACCGACGTCTTCGTCAAGCTGCTGCGGGCCGCGACCGGCAGCTATCCACGCCTGCCGCAGTAGACTGCGCTCGCCGCGCCTATAATCGCGGCATGCCTCTCATCGACCGATTGCTGCTCTCGCGTCGCGACGTCCTGGCCCTCGCGGCCCAGCTGGGGGCCGGCTCCGTCGCCGCCAGCCTGTGGCCGGCCGACCTGTCAGCCCAGGCGCTCCCCGGCAAACACGCCCAGCTCATCGCGCTCTCCACCCGGCCGCCGGACTACGAGACGCCGGTCGCCTTGCTCGACAGCTTCATCACGCCGGCCGATCGCTTCTACGTCCGCTGCCACATGCCGATTCCCGCGGTCACGGCCGAGGCCGGATGGACCCTCGCCATCGACGGCGAGGTGAACGCGCCGGTGTCGCTGAGCGTGGCCGAGCTGAAGCAGCTGCCGCCGGCCTCGGTCACCGTCACGCTCGAGTGTGCCGGCAACGGCCGCGCCTTCTTCGATCCGCCCATGGCCGGCGTGCAGTGGAAGAAGGGTGCCGTCGGCACCGTGAAGTGGACCGGCGCGCGCGTCGCCGACGTGCTGAAGAAGGCGGGCGCCAAGGCCGGCGCCACGCACATCTGGGCCGCCGGCGCCGACCGGCCGCTCGGCAGCCAGCCGCCGTTCATCCGCCAGGTGCCGATGGCCAAGGCCATCGATCCCGACACCATCATCGCCTGGGCGATGAACGACCAGCCGATTCCCGCCGCGCACGGCGCGCCGCTGCGCCTCATCGTGCCCGGCTGGGAAGGCGCCTACGCCATGAAGTGGCTGAACAAGCTGACGGTGGCCAACAAGGAGTTCGACGGCTTCTGGGTGGCGACCGGCTACCGCTATCCCGTCAAGCGCGTAGCGCCGGGCGCGGCCGTCGATGCCAAGGACATGGCGCCGCTCACCGGGCTGGTCGTCAAGTCGCTCATCACGACGCCGCTCGACGGAGCCGTCGTGGCTCCGGGCGCGATCACGATCGGCGGCTTCGCCTGGGCCGGTGACATCGACATCGCCAAGGTCGACGTCTCGACCGACAACGGCGCCACCTGGCAGCCAGCGCGTCTCACCGGGCAGGCCGTGAAGTTCGCCTGGCGGCGCTTCGAGTTCGCCTTCGACGCCACCATCCAGCAGACCTACACGATTCTGTCGCGCGCCACCGATGCCAACGGCAAGGCGCAGCCGATCGTGCCGCAGTGGAATCCGTCGGGCTACCTGTGGAACGCGCCGGATCAGATCCGGCTCGAGGTGAAGGCGTGACGGCGGGGTCAGGCCGGCTCGCCGCCTTCGCCCTGGCCGCCCTGGCCACCGGTGCACCGCTCCAGGCCCAGTCGCCGACGCTGCCGCCAGGGGCCGGCGTGGAGGTGGCCACGGCGAAATGCATCGGCTGCCACGAGGCCGACCTCATCGTGTCGCAGCGGCTCTCGCAGACCGGCTGGGACCGGGAGATCGGCAAGATGGAACGCTGGGGCGCGACGCTGAGCGCCGCCGAGCGGGCCACCCTGCTCGGCTACCTCACGCGTTCGTTCGGACCGCGGCCCAGCGTGTCGCACGACGCGGCGGCGGTGGCGGCCGGCGAGGCCGTCTTCAAGGAAGCCTGCCGGATGTGCCATGACGACGACCTCTCGGCGCAGCAGCGCCTGACCGCCGCCGGCTGGGGACGCGAGGTGGACAAGATGGTGCGCTGGGGGGCCAAGGTGTCGGCCGACGAGAAGCCGGCCCTGGTCGCCTACCTCTTCTCGCGCTGGGGCCATCCCTAGCGCGGCTAGCTGTGGAGTTTCTGACCCCGTCGGCCGCTGCTGTCGTGCCGGGCGCGCTCCAGGCGTGGCTGGTGCTCGTGTGCGCCTTCACCCTCCTGTGGCTCGTCTCGCTGGCCATCAGGAACGCCAGCATCGTCGACATGTGGTGGGGCCCGGCGTTCATGCTGGCGTCCGCCGTCTATCTCTCGGCACGCCCGGACATCGGCCCGCGGGCGATCGCCGTCGTCGCCGTCGTGACGGCCTGGGCGCTGCGGCTGGCCTGGCACATCGGACGGCGCAACGTCGGCCACGGCGAGGACCCGCGCTACGCGGCGTGGCGCCGGGAGAACGGCGCGTCGTGGTGGTGGTACAGCTGGGTGAAGGTGTTCCTGCTGCAGGCCACGGTCGCGTGGATCGTGTCATGGCCGGTCGGTGCGGCCCTCGATGCCGCGCCGGCGTTCCCCACGCTCTGGGACATCGCAGGCCTCGCCGTGGCGGTGTCCGGACTGGTGTTCGAGGCGGTGGCCGACGAGCAGCTGCGCCGCTTCAAGGCCACGGCTCCGAAGGGCGCCGTGTGCGACCAGGGGCTGTGGCGCTATTCGCGTCATCCCAACTACTTCGGCGAGTCGGTGGTCTGGTGGGGCCTGTATCTCGTGGCGGCCGGCGTGCCCGGTGGCTGGATGACGGTGGTCAGCCCAGTGCTGATGACCTACCTGCTGCTCAAGGTCTCGGGCGTCACGCTCCTCGAGAAAGACCTGACCTCCAGCAAGCCCGGCTACGCCGACTACGTGCGCCGCACCTCGGCCTTCATCCCCCGTCCGCCGCGCGACTGACGCGCCGGCGGATGAGATCAGGCGGCGCAACGCATCGTGGCCGGTTACCTCGACGCCCACGGCTACCGGTCGCAGCTCGTGACCGACGACCCGACGGCCTACACGTCGCACCCCGACTACATGGCGCCGGCCACGCCCTACCCGGCGCCGGCCGTGAACCTCATCGCCCGCGGCACCGCCCGCGCCTCGCGCGTCGGCATCTTCGCGCACATCGACACCGAGCGCGCCGGCGCCGGCTGGACCTCACCGCCCCTCGAGGCGCGCCTCGCCGACGGACGCCTCTACGGACTCGGCGCCGCCGACGACAAGGGCGGCGTGGCCGCGATGGCGGTCGCCGCCGCCATCCTCCAGGCGCAGGGACGGCCCGCGCCGGTCGTCATGAGCCTGCACGGCAAGGGCGGCGGCAGTCGCGGCAGCCTGCCGACGTTCGCCCGCATGCGTGACGTCTCGCAGGTGCTCTACGTCCATCCGGCCGAAACCGGGCGCGGCTTCGCCGACATCAAGCACATCGTGCGCGGCGTCCTCGACATGCGGCTCACGGTCACCGGCTGGCGCGGGGACGCGCGCGAGCTCGGCAGCCCCGACAGCGCCTCGTTCTCCGAGGGCGGCGATGCGCTGCAGGCGGCACTCGCCATCATCGACGACTGGCGCGGCGGCACGCTGCGGACCGCCGAAGTCAACGTCGGCGAGATCACAGCCGGCGACCGCGTGGGCTCGGTGCCGGCGACGGCGCGGGCCCGCGTGCGCGTGCTGTTCGACGACCAGCGCGCTTTCGGCGAGGTCCTCGCCGCCGCCCGCCGCGATGCCGAACGCGTGGCCGAGGGCCGCAGCCGCGGCGAGCGGCGCATCACGGCCACGCTCGATCGCGATGGCCTCGGTGCCAATCACGCGGCCGTGCCGTGGGACTCGCCGGCCTGCCAGGCGCTGCGCACCTCGATTGCCGACGTCACTGGCACCGCGCCGGCTTCCTATCCGACGCACTTCGCCGGCGACATCCGCTATCCCATTCGTCTGGCCGGCGTGCCCGCCTTCGGCATGGGCTCGCTCGCCGGCGGCTTCTATGGGCCCGACGAGTGGGTGGACGTCGACGACCTGGTGCGCCTGGTGGCGGTGGTGATGCTGTGCGCCGACCGCTGGGCGCAGCTGGCCTGACGCCGCGGGCGACCGGCGGCCGCGACGGCGGCCGCAGCGGTCAGCAGGCCCAGAGCTGGAGAATCGCGAGGACGGAGGCGGCGGCCGCCAGCTTCACCCACAGCGGCAGCCGCGCCGGCGCGGTCTCGCCGTAGCGGACCGGCGGGTCGCCGGCCTCGTCGAGGCGTGGCAGGCGCGGCCGTGGCGGCAGCGGCGCGGCCCCCGTGGCCTCAACGGCGGGCGCCAGCGGCGCCGCGTCCGCGGCCTCCGCCGAAACTGCCCCCGGCCGCACCGGCAGCACGGTGGCGAAGCGTTCGAGGTCGTGCAGTTCATCGGCGCACATCACGCACAGCCGGACGTGCGCCTCGACCCACTGGCGGTCGACCGACGCCAGGGTGCCGTCGACGGCCCCGCGCAGATGCTCGAACGTGGCGTGCGGCGACTCGGGCCGCGCGTCCGGCACCGCCAGCGCGCGTCCGAAGGCCTCGGCGCCGAACGACGCGTCGGACTCGCGCGCCAGCGTCGCGCGGCAGCCGGCGCACGACGCGAGATGGTCGTCGGTGGCGACGAGCGTGGACGGATGGAGCGTGCCGCGCACGTAGGCCCGGACCTGCTCGGAAGACAGGTGCTCGGTGCCGGTCATGCCTGATCCGTCCGTGACATGTGCTTCAGGAGACGCGAGCGGGCGACGGTGCGCGCGTTCAGGACCTGCAGCCCGGTCAGCCCGAGCCGCCGGCCGATCGCCTTGTCGTCCCAGGGCAGGTGGGCCCAGATGGCGGCGGCCTCGTCGGGCTTCATGGCCAGCGCGTCGGCCACGAGGCGCAGCGGCGTGACGCCGGCACAGTGGAACACCGGCAGCAGGGCGGCGCCGTGGTGATCGCGCAGGCTCAGCAGGAGCGCCGCGCGCATCGGCGGCGGCATGGCCAGCAGTTCCTTCCAGGCGCGTTCGAGATAGCGGCGGGCCACGGTGAGATGGTCGGGGCCGACGCCGGCATCGAGCACCGCCAGTTCCGGCTCGTCGCCCTCCGGACTGGCATCGACGCGCGGGCCCATATCGGTGTGACCGGCAATCTCGAAGATCGCGGCGGCCACGGCGTCGGTGGCCACGGGACCGGCGGCCTGCTCGAGCAGGCGCAGGACGGTGGGAGCCAGGGCCGGGCCATCGTCCGCGGCGTGATGCTGACCCCACCATTCCCTGGCGCGACCGGACCACTCATAGGGCGGCTCCAGCGGCGCCTTGTCGGTCCAGGCCGGCAGCCCGAGCACGACCTGTCCCTGGCGCGTGGTCCAGCCGATCACGCCGACGCCGCGAGTGGCGACGAGACGCACGCGGTTCACGAGCTGCGCCAGCGCGGGCCGCGTGCGGCGCAGGTAGTCGCGGCACATGGCATCGGCGGTGGTCCGCGTGAACTCGTCGAGGTCGGCCACCGGAACGGAGCGCGCGCCTTTCTGCACGGCGCGCAGGAACCCGGTCAGACGGTCGCGGCAGGTCGTCGCCACGTCGGCGCGATCGGCCGCCGTCAGGTGCTGCAGGTGCGCCGTCGTGGCGGCGCGGACGGCCGGATCGATCGAGCGCAGGGCGAGGGCGGCCAGGCGCTCGGCCGCGCGGGGGCTGGCGTCGCCGATGAGCGCCTTGAGGCGCGGGTCCCAATCCTGCAGAAGTGCGTCAGCCGCCACGGCAGACGAATCTATCACGCGTGAGCGGCGGCCCATGCGCGCACGACGGGCTGATATGCTGGCGCCGGTGTCGACCGACGCGCATCGCCCGGCCCGCGGCCCGTGGGGCGTCGTTGCCGGAGCGACGATCGGCGCGCTGTTCTTCGCCTGGATCGCCGGTGGCCGCGTGCTCGATCCGAGCGAGATCGACTGGCTGATGAAGGGCGACTGGGTGCCGCACCACTTCGGCTGGCACTACTTCCGTAGCGAGCCGTGGCACTGGCCACCGGGCGCGGTGCATGGCTACTACGCGCCGCTCGGCACGTCGATCGGCCTGACGGACTCGATTCCGCTCGCCGGCTACGCGCTCAAGCCGATCGCCGCCTGGCTGCCGTCGCCGTTCCAGTACCTCGGCTGGTTCCTGCTCGCCTCCTTCGCGCTGCAGGGCGCTCTCGCGGCGCGCCTTCTCGGCCGCCGCGTCGACTCGGTGGCCGGCCAGGCCCTGGGCGCCACCCTCTTCGTGCTGCTGCCGACGCTGCTCGTCCGTGTCGGGCACGCCGCCCTGTGCGCGCACTGGCTGATCCTGTGGGCGCTCCTCATCGCCACGCGCCCACCAACCACCCGCTTCGCTCTGCCGGCCTGGGCGGCACTCGGCCTCGTGTCCGGCATGGTGCAGCCCTATCTGGCGGCGATGGTGCTGGTCGTGCTCGGGGCCACGGCGCTGACCGGGCCGGCCGCCTTCACCCGGCGGCTGACAGCGCTGGGCGCGGCCGTGGCGGCCACGCTGGCCGGCTGGTGGATCTCGGGCTTGTTCCTGCTGAGCGGCGACGGATCGCTGGCCGCCGGCGGTCTCGGCTACTACTCGATGAACCTGCTGGCCTTCGTGGCGCCAGGCGACTGGTCGGCGTTCCTGCCGGCGCTGCCGCTCGCCACCGACGGCCAGGCCTACGAAGGCTTCCAGTATCTCGGGCTGGGCATCCTCGGCCTGCTGGTGGCGGCCCTCGTTCTCGGAGCACGCGGCCGCGGCCGGACGGCGCCATCCGAGGCCGGCGCGCCAAGGTCGACGACCCGGCTGTGGTCCCCGCTCCTCGTCCTCGCCTGCCTGGCGATGACCGCCTTCGCGGTCAGCCCGGTCATCACGCTCGGGAACCGGACGCTGGCCAACGTCGACGGCGCGTGGACGGCGCCGCTGGCGCTGTTCCGGTCGTCGGGCCGCTTCGCCTGGCCGCTCGTCTACCTGATGCTCACGAGCGCCATCGTCACCGTGGCGCGGCGTGCGCCCGGGCGCGCCGGCCTGGCGATCCTCGTTGGCGCGGTGGCGCTGCAGGCCGTCGATCTGTCCGGCGCGCACGCCCTGCGCCGTCGGGCCGCCCGTGACCCGGCGTTCCATGCCTGGACCGATGCCTTCGCCGACGGCCGCTGGCATGCGCTGGCGCCGGCCTACACGCACCTGGCGCTCGTGCCGCCACCGCAGTGCGGAGCCGCGCCCCTGCCCTACGAGTCGGCGATTGGCTGGACGGCCCGGGAGCGCCTGACCATCAACGCCGGCGTGGTGGCCCGTCGCGACGAAGGCGCCCGCGCCGGCTACTGCGCGGCGCTCGATGCGGAGATCGACGCCGCGCGGCTCAGGGACGACACGCTCTATGTCGTCTCCGAGGCGGCGGCCGCGATCCTGGCGCGGCAGGCCGGACCACGCCTCGTGTGCGGCACGATCGACGCGGTGTCGTTCTGCACGACGGCGGAGGCGGCGGCCGGCTGGCGCGACGTGGTCGTGCCGGATCGCCGCATCGAGCGCTGACGGGCGACTCGGCCGTCAGTGCTTCTGCAGTTCGACGACGATCACTTCCATCGGCTCGCTGCTGTTGTTGACGTCGGCGTGGGTCGTGCCGGGCTTGTCCTCGGTCAGCCAGTAGGCCTTGCCCGACTCCCACACGACGCGCTCCGACTCGCCGGACTTCTGCACGATGTCGAGCGTGCCGCCCTTGATGGCGATGAGCGCCCGCGGATGCTCGTGGCGGTGCATGCTGAGCGGCTGCTTCGGCAGGATGATGCTCTTCCACACCTTGACGTACTCGTTCTCGAACTGCGGTTCCCGGCGGGTCGTGTTCTGGGCGGTCTGGGCGGCGAGCGTGGCGCCGACGCCAATCGTGGCGCCGATCGCCAGCACGCCGATGGTCTTGAAGATGCGCATCATGGTCTCCTAACGGACAGCGACGAAATCGATTTCGATACGGGCGCCGCGCGGCAGCGCCGGCACCTGCACGGTGGAACGGGCCGGCGGGACGCCACCGGCCGGGAAGTAGCCGCCGTAGATCTCGTTCACCTTGGTGAACTCGGCGAGGTCGACCATGTAGATGGTGGTCTTGACGACGTGGCCGAAGCCGAGACCGGACTCCTTGAGCACCGCCGACAGGTTCTCCATGACGCGCCTGGCCTGCGCCTCGGTGCCACCCTCGACGATCTGGCTGGTCGCCGGATCGATGCCGATCTGGCCGGACAGGTAGACCGTGCCGCCGACGCCGACGCCGGGGGAGTAGGGCCCGATCGGCGTCACCACCCCTTTGTATCCCTGCTTCGCGGGCGCTTGCGCCTGCGTGGGAATGCCGTACATCACGGCGGCGCCGAGCAGCGCACCCGCCAGTACCAGCCCGAAAGATTGCCGCACCTTCATCGTGACCTCCGCTCTCTGTGTGCCGGGATTATAGCCGTCCGGACTCGGGCGCAGCGCCGCCGTCACACCGCGCGGCAGCGCCGACGCCCCGTGGCTCGCGCGCTACCGCATACGGGCGAGCGCGGCCACGGCGGCTTTGCGCGCGGCCTCCCCGGTGGGCGTCGGTGTGCCGTCCATCGCGGCCAGCGCGACCACGGCCCGCAGCGTCTGCTTGGCGTTCTCGACCCGCACGAAGCGCGCCGGCTCGATGTACGGGCCACCGGCCCACAGCGCGGTGTGCGCGGCGGTCCAGCGAGCCATCCAGGCGTCGACCGCGTCCGCCCCGACGTCGGTGCGCCGCAAGGCCGCAAACAGGGCCGCGCCGAGCCGCTCCTGCTCGCCCCAGACGAACACCGTCTCGGCTGCTTCGAGCCTGGCGGCGACCGCGTCGAGCAGCCGCCGCGACTGCGACGGCGTCCAGTGACGGCCGCGGGCGAGGAACTTGAAGGTGTCAGCCGTGTGGGCGACGGCATGCATCCAGCCGGGGCCCGGCACGAAGCCGCGCGTGTCGCGCTCGCGCGCGAAGTAGTCGAGGAGCCGTGCGACGAGCGCCTCGACCTCGTCCTCGCGCAGGAACGGGGTGGCCGCCTCGCGCGCGGCAATCAGCGACAGGCACAGCGCCGAGAACGACCGCTTGAGCACGCGGTCGTCGCCGGAGCTGCCGAGCCCGTCGTCGAGGTTCGACGGTCCACAGCGCGATCAGCCGTCGGAGGTCGTCTGGCTCGACGACCGGCGACGCGCACGATCCACGCTCCGCGGCCGCAGTAGGCCACCTCGTCGCGCAGCACCGGGATCCGGCGATGCCAGGAGATCGTTCATCTCCACCAGCAACCCAATCGCGGTGTCGCCCGCGGGCACGGCAAAGCCGCTCGCCGCCAGGGCGACCCACGCCTCGCGCGGCCGCGATTGCGCGGCGGCAGGCGCGGCGCCACGCCAGCAAGACGACGACGAGCGCGAGGAGTGACCGCAGCATGCGGTCGAGTCTACCCGCCGGGCGCCGCTCGGGACCAGCTACGGGACGACCACGCGGATCTCCTGCGACGGCCGGCCGCCGCCCATCTTGTTGCCGGCGCGGACGCGGACGAAGTAGGTGCCCGGCGGCACGTTGGCGAAGACGATGTGGGTCGAGGGACCAACGAAGTATGAGAAGTGGGTGCGGTCGGGCTCCACGCCGATGTCGAGCAGGTAGCGGTCCGCGAGATCGGTGGCGAACCACGAGAGCGACACGTCCGAGCCGGCGACCGTGCCGGTCAGTCCCTGCGGCGCCGGCGGCGCCGACCACAGCGTGGGCCCACCCCAGCAGCCAACGGGGGAGGGTCGCACCGCACGCGTGAGATTCACGTCGCCGATGACGCGGCTCTGTCTGAGATCCACGGCCAGGAGATGGTCTTCCTGGAAGTCAGGGTGGTGGGAGCCGTTGGCGTACCAGATGTAGGCGCGTTGGGTGTGCGGGCTGATGGTCACGACCGCCGGGCAGCGGCCACCAGTTCCCGGCTGGAACGTCCCGAGCGGCCGGAGATCGCGATCGAAGATCGCCAGGGCCGGTCCGGCCGTGGCGGCGATGACGCGCTGTCCCACCGGGTCCCATGCAAGAGCGTCGTAGGCGCCGTGCGCCTCGTGGACGGCGAGGCCGGAGGCGACGTCAATAGCCCGAATCCGAGAACTCGCGACTTGGAACATGGACGTGCGCAGGTAGACGCGCGTGCGGTCGTCGGTGACTTCCGGCGGGCCGAACAGCGATTCGCCGGCCGGCGCCGTCCAGACGACGGTCCCGTCGCGCGTGTCCAGGAGCGCGTCGCCCCTCACGACGAATGGCGTGGCGCGGGGCGGAAACGAGAGGTCGTCCGGCGCCGGCCCCAGGCGCTCGCCGAATCGGCCGATCGCGCCGATCTCAGTGCCGCCCCAGAACAGCCGATCCTGGGCACTGGCGGTGGAGGCCGTGACCACACCGAGTGCCCAGGCGCACGCAGCCAGGCACTGAACAAGGGACCGTTGGTTCATCGCGGGTCGTCTCCTTGGAGGGAGCCTTGGTGGCCCGACTGGGTTGCAAGCCATGTGCCTTCCGACAGAGACCATGCGACGGCCGGCAAACGCGTTTAGCGTCAAGCAGATGCCGAGCCCCGGGCCGCGCCGGCGTCTCAGCTGTGGCCGTTTGACCCGTGGTTGCCGGGCCACAGTGTGGTCAACCGACCACACCGAGCGTGGCTTGCACCTTCTTCGGCAGGCGCGCGCGAACCAGGAGGTAGCTGCGCTCGATGGCGGCGACGATGTCCCGATCGGCCAGCGCGTCCCAGCGCTCGAGCGCCACCCATTTCGCTCGCGCCAGATACGGCGCCGGGATGACGCCCTCGCACTCCACCAGCTCGGCGAAGCTGTCGTCGTCGCACTTGAACGAGCACACGGGCGCTGCCGGATAGGCGGTGAAGTCGGTGCAGGCCACGGCGAACATCTTGCCTCCGACCTTGAAGACTGCATCCGCGCCCCACTGGACCTGCTCGGTGGCGCCGGGCTGCGCCAGACACAGCGCCCGGAAGCGTTCGAGGGTCATGGGCGGATGCTACACTCGCCGCCATGTCGCGACGCCATGTTCCCGCGCTGGTTCTCGCCGCGCTTCTCGGCCCCGTCATCGCCACGCTCGGTGCCACCGCGGCCAGCTCGCAGGCCGGACCGCTGCGCTTCGAGGTCTCCTATCCGGCGGCGCGCAGCGAGACGCCGCTCGACGGACGGCTGCTGCTCATCCTGTCGACGCGCAAGGACGGCGAACCGCGCTTCCATGTGAACGACGGCCCGACTGGCCAGCCCGTCTTCGGACTGGACCTCGAAGGCTGGCCGGGCGGCGCGCCGGCCAGCGTGACCGGCCCGACCATCGGCTTCCCGGTGCAGCGGCTGTCGGAGATTCCGGCCGGCACCTACCGCGTGCAGGCGCTCTTCCACCGCTACGAGACCTTCCGGCGCAGCGACGGCACGACGGTGAAGCTGCCGATGGACCGCGGCGAGGGCCAGCAGTGGAACCAGGCGCCCGGCAATCTCTACTCGACGCCGCGCGAGATCACGATCGATCCGGTCACGAGCGGCGCCGTCAGCATCACGCTCGACCAGATCATCCCGCCGATCGCGCCGCCGAAGGACACGAAGTACATCCGCACGAACGCATCCAGAGCGCGCTGCTGACGCAAGTTCTGGGGCCGGCCCATGCACCTCGGCGCCAACGTGCTGCTGCCCGAGGGCTGGGACACGCATCCGAAGGCGAGGTATCCGCTCTTCATCTACCACGGCCACTTCCCCGCCACCTTCAGCGGCTTCCGCGAGACGCCGCCGGATCCGGATCTGAAGCCGGACTTCTCGGCGCGCTTCAACCTCGAGGGCTACAACCGCATCCAGCAGGAGTACGCCCACCAGTTCTACAAGGACTGGACCGGCCCGGACTTCCCGCGCGCCATCGTCATCGAGATCCAGCACGCCAATCCGTTCTACGACGACTCCTACGCCGTGAACTCGGCCAACCTCGGCCCCTACGGCGACGCCATCGTGCAGGAGCTGCTGCCCTACATCGAGAAGAAGTACCGCGGCCTCGGCCAGGGCTGGTCGCGCTTCATGTACGGCGGCTCGACCGGCGGCTGGGAAGCGATGGCGGCGCAGATCTTCTACCCCGACGTCTTCAACGGCGCCTACGTCGCCTGTCCCGATCCGATCGACTTCCGCGCCTTCACGACCATCGACCTCTACAAGGACAAGAACGCCTACTGGCTCGACGACACCTTCAAGCAGACGCCGCGGCCGGGCATCGCAACTACCTGGGGCACGTCGACTCGATGGTCTGGGAACAGAACCGCCTGGAGCTCGTGCTCGGCAGCAAGACGCGCTCGGGGCAGCAGTGCGACGTCTGGGAAGCGGTCTACAGCCCGGTCGGCGACGACGGCTATCCGGCGCGCATCTTCGACAAGGCCTCGGGTGTCATCGACCGGCAGGTGGCCGAGCACTGGCGCGAGAACTACGACCTCGTGCACATCCTGAAGCGCGACTGGAACAAGGGCCTCGGCCGGAAGCTCGAGGGCAAGCTGCACATCTATGTCGGCGACATGGACAACTACTACCTGAACAACGCGGTCTATCTGGCCGAGGAGTTCCTGGAGTCGACCACGACGCCGTACTACGACGGCGAGGTCGCCTACGGCGATCGCGCCGAGCACTGCTGGAACGGCGACCCGACGCGCGAGAACGCCTATTCGCGGCTGCGCTACCACCAGATGTACATCCCGAAAGGCGTCGAGCGGATGCTGAAGACGGCGCCCGCCGGTGCCGACCTCACGAGCTGGCGTTACTAGCCGGGTCTCGGGGTTCGGGTCTCGGGGCCCGGGTCGGGGCGCGGAGCGTCACCCTCGACGGAATCGCGCCCGGCCAGGGTGGCGGCATCCGGCGCGGGTGAGTAGGATGGCGGTATGAGATCCGCGCCCGCCGTCGTCGTTCATGCTCGCGCTCGCCGGCCTGGCGGGCTCAGCCGGAATCCTCAGCCGCCCGTCAGCGGCCGCGCGCCGCCGCTTCGGCCACCGCCGTGCTCACGGTCACGGTCACCGATACGACCGGCGCCGCGCTGTCCGACGTGACGGTCTCCGCCACCGGCCCGATGATTCGCGAAGGCGTCACGACGGCCGCCGGCCAGGTGCGCCTGCTCGGCATCCGCGCCGGGCACCTATCGCGTGCGCTTCGAGCGCGAAGGGTTCCTCACCTTCGAGAAGGAAGTGACCTGGCGCGCCGGCACGCCCGCGCCCACGACCGACGCGGCCCTGACCCCGGCGCCCACGGCGGCTGAACCGCCGGCGGCATCGCCAGAGAGCCCGGCGACGGCACCCGCATCGGCCGCGCCGTCCTACGTGCCGGATTTGCCCGCCGGCAAGGCCTCGACGACGTCGCTGCTCGACTACATCGAGCGCAATTTCATCTCGACCCGCGAGCCGCAGAAGGAATCGCTCATCGGCTGCAGCGCCAGCGCCCAGTCGTGGCTGTGGCAGATTCGCGAGCCGTGGCAGAACCGCGTGCACGACACCGCCGAGGCCATGCTCTACGTGGTGGGCGGCGACGGCACCCTCACGCTCGACGGCCGCGACGTGCAGGTGGCGGCCGGCAGCTTCGCGGTCGTCCCGCGAGCCACGGAGTACGGCTTCACGCGCCGCGGCCGCAATCCGCTCATCATCCTGGCGACGCTGTCGGGACCGCCGTGCGCGAGGTGATGCTGGCTGGCGGCTAGGGGCTGGCGGCTCGGGGCTAGTAAACTGCTCGGAATCATGACGAGTTCCGATGACCGCGCCGAGGCCGCCGCGTCCGATTCCGCTGCCCCCTCCCTCGACTTCATCCGCGAGATCGTGGCCGCCGACGTGGCCGCCGGCGGGGCCGTCGTCACCCGCTTCCCGCCCGAGCCCAATGGCTACCTGCACATCGGTCACGCCAAGGCCATCTGCGTGGATTTCGGGGTGGCCATCGAGTACGGCGGCGCCTGCAACCTGCGCTTCGACGACACCAACCCGGTCAAGGAAGACGTCGAGTACGTCGAGTCGATCAAGGCCGACGTCCACTGGCTGGGCTTCGACTGGGCCGGCCGGGAGTTCTTCGCCTCCGACTACTACGAGCGGCTCTACCTGGATGCCGAGGGGCTCATCCGCCGCGGCCACGCCTTCGTCGACTCGCACACCGCTGATGAAATCCGTGCCCATCGCGGCACGCTGACCGAACCCGGGACCGACTCGCCGTATCGTTCGCGCGGCGTCGACGAGAACCTGGATCTGTTCCGTCGCATGCGCGCCGGTGAGTTCGCCGATGGCACGCACGTGCTGCGGGCGAAGATCGACATGGCGTCGCCGAACATCAACCTGCGCGACCCGGTGCTCTACCGCATCCGCCACGCCGAGCATCACCGGACCGGCAACGCCTGGTGCATCTACCCGATGTACGACTACGCGCACCCGTTGTCGGATGCCTACGAGGGCGTGACTCATTCCCTCTGCACGCTCGAGTACGAGGCGCATCGCCCGCTCTACGACTGGGTGGTCCGTGAGGCCCAGGCGGCCCACGTGCCCCGCCAGATCGAGTTCGCGCGCCTGAACCTGAACTACACGGTGATGAGCAAGCGCAAGCTCCTGCAGCTGGTGGCGCAGAACCACGTCTCCGGCTGGGACGATCCGCGGATGCCGACCATCTCCGGACTGCGGCGCCGCGGCTACACGCCCGAGTCGATCCGCGACTTCTGCGGCCGCGTCGGCGTCGCCAAGAAGGAGAACGTCATCGACATCGGCCTGCTCGAGCACTGCGTGCGCGAGGACCTCAACAAGCGCGCGCCGCGGGCGATGGCGGTGCTCAAGCCGCTCAAGGTCGTGCTCACGAACTATCCCGAAGGGCGGTCGGAAGTGCTGGCTCTCGTGAACAACCCGGAGGACCCGGGCGCCGGCACGAGGGACGTGCCGTTCGGGCGCGAGCTCTTCATCGAGCAGGACGACTTCATGGAAGAACCGGCCGAAGAAGTTCTTCCGTCTCGCGCCCGGCCGCGAAGTACGGCTGCGCAACGCCTACCTCATCACCTGCCAGGAGGCGGTGCAAGAACGCCGACGGCGAGCTCGTCGAGCTGCGCTGCACCTACGATCCGGCGACACGCGGCGGCGACGCGCCCGACGGGCGCAAGGTCAAGGCCACGCTCCACTGGGTGTCGGCGGCCCATGCCGTCGACGGCGAGGTGCGGCTCTACGATCGGCTGTTCACGGCGGAGACGCCGGAAGCCACCGCCGAGAAGGCCGGCCAGACCTTCCTCGACCTGCTCAATCCCGCGAGCCTCGAGATCCTGCGCGGCTGCAAGCTGGAGCCGATGCTCGGCCAGGCGGCGCCCGGCACGCGCGTGCAGTTCGAGCGTCTGGGCTACTTCGCGGCCGACCCCGACACCGCCGTCGGCGCCCCGGTCTTCAACCGCACGGTCTCGCTGAAAGACACCTGGGCCAGGCTCGCGGCGCGGGATTCGTAAACGGGGTCGTCGGTTGTAACGGGGTCTGTCACGGTCAGCAAATGTAACGGGGTCTGTCACGGTCAGCGGTTGTAACCGGGTCTGACCCGGAGACATTTCGTAACCGTGACAGACCCCGGTTACATATCGTGACCGTGACAGACCCCGTTACAACTCGATGGCGACGTCGACCGGGGTCGCGTCGAGCGCCTTGGCCGCCTCGCGCGGGTCGAGGCACACCAGGAAGCCGCGCCGGCCGCCGTTCACGTAGATGCGGTCGATCTCGAGGATCGATCGCTCGATGAAGATCGGCAGCGCCTTGCGCGTGCCGAAGGGCGAGGTGCCGCCGACCTGGTAGCCGGTGTGGCGCTCGGCGACCTCCGGCGCGCACGGCTTCACGACCTTGCGTCCGGTCTGCCGCGCCAGGTTCTTGGTCGAGACCTCGCGGTCGCCGTGCATCAGGATGATGAGCGGGGCCTTGGTCTCGTCCTCCATGACCAGCGTCTTCACGACGTGGTGCTCGTCGACGCCGAGCTCGCGCGACGACACCTTGGTGCCGCCCTTCAGCTCGTAGCGGTACTCGTGCTCGGTGAACGGCACGCCGTGGCGGCGCAGCGCGTGCACCGCGGGAGTCGCTCCGGCCGCCATCAGGCCAGTGCCGGCGTGCGCTCGTGCCAGCGCGCGCGGTCCTGATACGCCTTGGCGAGCGCCAGCAGCGCCAGTTCGCGGTAGGGCTGCGCATAGAACACGATGCTGGTCGGTGTCCCGCCCTCGGCGAAGCCGTTCGGCACGTTGACGGCCGGATAGCAGGCCAGGTTCGCCATCTGGAAATGCCGCTGTCCGGGCGGCTGCGGACGGCGGGGCGGCCGCGGCGTGCCCGGGGCGCGCGGCGGCGGCGGACCGCCCGGCCCGCCACGACCGATGCTGTTGGACGCCACGACGTAGACGTCGACGTGCGCGGTGGCGGCAGCCAGCGCCTCCATCATCATCATGCGGGCGCGCTGCGCCTGCAGGAAGTCCACCGCCGAGGTCAGGCGGCCGGTGGGCCGGCCGCGGCCGCGCGCCTTCAGCCATGCGACCGGCGCGGGCGTGCTCATCGAAGAACGCCGCTGACTCGACGCCGATGGCGCTCACGTCGAGCGCGAAGTCGGGGACCGCGACCGGCGCCAACGTCTTCACGCCAAGCGCCGTCAGCGCTTCGAGCGTGGCCGCGGCGTTGGCCCTGGCGGCCGGCTCGGTCAGCTCGTCGAACGAGGCCTGCAGGATGCCGACCCTGAGCGTGGACACGTCGAGGCGCCCGTTCCAGTTGAACGGCAGGTCGGTCACGCTCATGTCGCGCCCGTCGGGCTTGGCGATGGCCTGCATGACCAGCGCGCAGTCCTCGGCATGCCGGCAGAACGGGCCGAGGCGGTCCTGCGTCCACGACAAGCGCCATGGCGCCGTGACGGCTGACACGGCCGAACGTGGGACGCAGGCCGACCACGCCGCAGCGGCCGGCCGGACTCAGGATCGAGCCGCTCGTCTCGCTGCCGATGGCGAAGGCCACGCCGCCGGCGGCGGTCGCCGAGGCCGGCCCGGCCGACGAGCCGCTCGAGCCCTGCGTCGGGTCCCACGGGCTCCTGGTCTGGCCGCCGAACCAGTTGTCGCCGGCCGCCAGCTCGCCGGTCGCGAGCTTGGCGATCAGCACCGCGCCGGCCTCGCGCAGCATCTCGACGATCGAGGCGTCGTAGTCGAACTGCTGGTCGACGAACGCCGGCGAGCCCCAGGTCGTCTTGAAGCCCTTGACGGTGATGATGTCCTTCACCCCCCACGGGATGCCGTGCAGCGGGCCCTTGTAGCGGCCGGCGCCGATCTCCTTGTCGGCCCGCGCGGCTTCGGCCAGACCGTGGTCGTCGAGGAAGGTGACGACGTTGTTCAGCACCGCGTTGTGGCGGTGCAGCCGGCCGAGGTACATGCGCGTCAGTTCGGCCGACGTCACCTGCCTGGTGCGCACGAGTTCGGCCAGATGGCCGAGCGGCCAGAAGGCCACCGCTTCGAGATCGGCGGGCCGCTTCACCGCCGGCGGCTTGCTCGTCACCCACGGCTGCCGCGTCCGCTCCACCGTCATGCCCGGCACGAGCGGACTGAAGTGGTACGGCGGGGAGACGTCGTTCGGAATGTGGACGGCGCGCAGCTCGTCGAGGCGGTCGAGGGCGTTGTTGGCGCCGTCGACGAGCGCGATGCGGTCCTCTTCGGGAAGCGTGATGCCCGAAAGCGTCAAGGCCTCGGTGACCATCGGCAGCGTCACGCGATCGGTGGCCGCGTCCTGCATGCGGGCCCACACCACGCCGGGGGCCAGCGTGCTGCCGAAGCCGGCGGCCGCGAAGTGCGCCAGGAAGCGGCGGCGGGTGTCATCGGAGATCGTTACGGCGGGAGTGTCGGTATGCGGCACGGCGGGATTATAGGACGGCAGGCGTATCATCGCCCGATGCGTCATGTCGTGATGGTGGTGTTGCTCGTGGGTGTGGCGGTTCTCGGCCTCGAGGGGCCGGCGCCCGCGCGGCAGGTCGCGCCGGTCGTCACGCCCGACCCGGCGCCGCACCTCCCGCCCCTCGACCGCGTGCTGCCGCCGCGCGCCGAGACGATCTACCGCGCCGTCGCGCCACGCGTCGGCACCGACGTCGCCATGGCGGTCGTCCGCACCATCGCGCCGCTGTGGCGCGTGGCCGGCAATCCGCAGTTCGACCAGTCGCTGGAACTCATCGCCGCGCAACTGACGGCGGCCGGGATCGCCACCCGCTACGACACGATTCCCTCGGCCAGTCAGGGCTGGGAGATGCGCGACGCGGTGCTGCGCCTGGATGGACCGGACGGCGAGATCGTGCTGTCACGCGCCCAGGACCGTGTGCCGCTGGCCATCAACTCGTTTCCGACGCCGGCCGGAGGCACGCTGGCGCGCCTCGTGGATGTCGGCCGCGGCACCGACGCGCGGCACTACGACGGCGTGGACGTTGCCGGCGCCGTGGTGCTCGCCGATGGGCCGCTGGGCGCCGTGTGGGCGCAGGCGGTGAAGGCGCGGGGAGCGGCGGGGGTCATCTCGACCGACATCGCCGCCTACACGCAGCCGGCCACGACGCCGGAGGTGCTGCAGTGGGGGGCCATTCCCTACGCCGCCGATCGACCCTCGTTCGGCTTCAAGGCCACGCCGCGAGCGGCGGAGCGCCTGCGGGCGCGGCTCGCCGCCGGCCCCGTCACCGTGCACGTCAGCGCCGACACCGTCTTCCATCGCCGGCCGGTACGCACGCTGGTCGCCGAGTTCCCCGGCACGCGCTGGCCCGATGATCGCGTGGTGCTGGTGGCCCACGTGCAGGAGCCGGGCGCCAACGACAATGCCAGCGGCACCGGCACGCTGCTGGCGGCCGCGCTGGCCCTGCAGGCGGCGATGACCGACGGCGCGTTGCCGCCACCCGCGCGCACGCTGACGCTGCTGTGGGGCGACGAGAACCGGCTGAGCGACGCGTGGATTGCCGCGGACGCGGCTCGCGTCTCGCGCGTGCTGGCCATGATGTCGCTCGACATGACCGGCGAGGACACCAGCCAAGACCGGCGGCACCTTCCTGATCGAGAAGGGCCCGGACCCGACGGCGATCTGGGCACGGCCGACCGACCCGCACAGCGAGTGGGGCGCCAGCGAGGTCGACCGCGCGCTCGTCAAGGGCACGTTCCTGAACGACCTGCACCTGGCCGTCGGCTTGCGCCACGCCCGCGACACCGGCTGGGTCGTGCGCACCAATCCCTACGAGGGCGGCAGCGACCATACGTCGTTCACGAAGGCCGGCGTGCCGGCGCTGCTCAACTGGCACTTCACCGACCGCTACTACCACACCAACCTCGACACCATCGACAAGGTCAGCCCGGCCACGATGGGGCATGTGGCGAGCACCGTGGCGACGACCGCGATGTTCCTCGCCTCGGCCGTCGAGACCGACGTCGTGCCGCTGCAAGCGCTGCTCGCTTCGGCGCGCGATGCGCGGCTGGCGTCGGAGCGGCGGCTCGGTGCCTCCACCGAGATCCTCGAGGCGTGGCAGACCTGGTACGCGGAGGCCCTCGCCAGCGCGGCCCGCGTCGGCGCGCCAGCGCGCTGACGTCCACGCGGCGTCGCCGGCGCGTAGACGTGCCACGCGGCGTCGCCGGCGCGAAGACGTCGACGCGGTCGCTCAGACGTTCTCGGCCATCGCCTGACTGAGCCAGGCCTCGGCCGCGCGCTGGCCGCGGCTGATGGTGGCCGGCGACACGCCGAGCAGGTCGGCGACTTCATCGATCGTCAGGCCGCCGAAATAGCGCAGCTCGATGAGCTGCGCCTGCCGCGCATCGACCTTGCCCAGCTCGGTCAGTGCCTGGTCGAGGACCAGCAGGTCGAAGGTGCGATCGCTCACCGCCGCCATCCCCTCTTCGAGCACCTCCATCGGCCGTCCGCCGCCGCGTTTGGCCGCCTGCGTGCTGCGCGCGTGATCGACGAGGATGCGGCGCATGACCTGGGCCGCCAGCCCGAAGAACTGCTTGCGGTGCTCGAAGCTCACCTGCTCCTGGCGCACGAGACGCAGCCAGGCTTCGTGCACGAGGGCCGTGGGTTGCAGGGTGTGGCCGCCGCGCTCACGGCGCAGCAGGCTCTGCGCCGTCTTGCGCAACTCGCCGTAGACGAGCGGCATCAGGGCGTCGAGGGCGGCGCCATCGCCGTCGGTCCAGCGCACGAGGAGCGCCGTCACCCGCTCGGGCGTGGGCGGGGCGGCGGGATCGTGGCTCATCGTCTTGCCATCCGTTCGGCGCGCGTGCGGTCGTCGGCGGCCGTGCGCAGCGCCGCGGCCCGCTGCGGCTCGAGGGCCGGCGTCAGGGCAGCCCGGCCCCAGAGATCCACGCTGCGGTCGAGCCACGTGCCGCCGAGCGCGAGCCACTCGGGCCGTGTCGCCGCGGCCTGTGACGCGGCGATGTCGAGGCAGGTGCGCGCCAGGTCGGCGTAGACGGGCGCGGCCAGCGCCGCCGGTACGAGCGGCGAGCGCTCGAGCTCCGCGGCCACCTGGCGCGCCAGCGTCGGGGCACGGCGGTCGCCGGCACGCGCGTAGAGCGCCGCCAGATCGACGCCGGCCATCAGCATCTGCGTGCGGGCGTTGACGGCGTTCGGCCCCTGGAGGAGCCGCGGCGCGGCGGCACGTACCCGCTCGAGCCGCGTCACGGCCTCAGCGCGTCGTCCGAGCAGCGGTCAGCGCACGGGCGGTGCGACGATCGAGGGCGAGCTGCAAGTAGCCGGTAGCGATCGCTCTCCGGCTCCTCGGCCAGGAGGCGCTGATTCACGCGGTCGGCTTCGGCGAGATGGGCCAGCGCGGCGGCGGTGCTGGCCGGAACTTCGGCCAGGAGGGACCCCAGGCGCAGCAGCCCGTTCACCAGGTCGAAGCGGGCGCGCCGGTCGGCCGGGTCCTCGGCGGTTGTCGTCCGTGCCAGGGCCACGGCGCGGGTGAAGGCGGCGGTGGCAGCGGCCACGTCGCCCAGGTTCTCGCCCGGCCGATAGCCCTGGAGATCGCCGAGGCTGCCGTGGCTGACCATCAGCGCGCGCCGGAACTCGACATCGGCCGGGTGGTCGCGAACGAGCGTCTCGCGCACGGCCACGGCGCGCGCGAAGCTCGCCGCCGCCTCCGCCAGCCGCCCCGCTCCGAGGCGGGCCGCGCCGAGCGCGTTCAGGGCCGAGCCGAGATTCTGCCGCAAGCTGGCGTCCGCCGGATCGAGCGCCAGCAGGCGTTCGGCCAGCTCCATCGCGCGGGCGGCGGCCGGTTCGGCCGATGCATCCCGCAGTTCCATGCCGGCCCGCGCCAGCTCGGTGTAGACCTCGCCAACGACGCTCATCGCCTCGCGCGACTCGTGGGCGGCGAGGGTCCGCTCCCCCACCTCGCGTGCCCGCGCGAACGCCGCCGTCGCCCCGGGCAGGTCGCCGCGCGCCCGGAGCACCTGCGCCCGCCGGAGCGAGACGCTCGCCACGCGCAGTAGCGTCTCCTGATCGCCGCGGGCGGCAAACGGCGCCAGCAGCGCGTCGGCGCGCGCGTAGCTCTCGAGCGCGGCCGCCGGCTCGCCCAGATTCGACGACAGGGGATGACCCTGCACGGCGCCGATCCGCTCGTAGGCCGCCGCCAGCTCGCGCGCCAGGGCCGGGTCGCCACTGGCCTCTTCGCGCAGGTTCTCGAGATACGTGAGCGCGGTCTGCACGATGGCGCGGCGCGCCTCGGTGGCGCCGGGCAGGCTGGCGATGCGATCGTGCACGTCGAAGACGAACGCGTTGGCCAGGCCGCGCACCTGGTCGAAGCGGCGTTCGGCCCGCCGGGCCTGATACACGGCGGCGGCGGTGCCGCCGGCCACGCTGGCGGTGATGAGCACGGCGGCCACGGCCGCCACCCGGTGCCGCGTCACCAGCTTGCGGGCGCGGTAGGTCCAGGTGCTCGGGCGCGCCGCCACGGGCAGGCCGTCGAGATAGCGGCCGAGGTCATCGGCCAGGGCCGCCATCGACGCGTAGCGCCGCTCCGGTTCCTTGTGGATGGCGGTGGCCACGATGGTGTCGAGATCGCCGCGCAGCTGGCGGGCCAGGCTGGCGTGTCCGGCACTGGCCGCCTGGACGCTCGGCGCAGCCGGCTCCTCTTCGCACACCGTGCGCGTCAGCGCCGCCGGCGAGGTGAGGTCGGCCCGCTGGCCCGGCGTGCCGGTCAGCACCTCGTAGAGCACCAGGCCGAGTGAATAGACGTCACTGCGCGTGCTCACCGGCCGCCCCTGCACCTGTTCGGGGCTGGCGAAATCAGGCGTCCACGCCGTGGCCCCGAGCGTGGCTCCAGCCTCGGCGGCCGGGTCGAGCAGCTTGGCGATGCCGAAGTCGAGCACCTTCGGGATGCCGTCGGCGGTGACGAGGATGTTGGACGGCTTCAGGTCGCGGTGGACGACCAGGTGCTGGTGGGCGTAGTCGAGGGCGGCGCACACGCGGCGCACGAGGGCCAGGCGCTCGCGCACGCCGAGGTCGTGCTGGCGGCAGTAGGTCGTGAGCGGTACGCCATCGACGAATTCCATCACGAAGTACGGCTGGCCGTCCTCGGCGCCGCCGTCGAGGAAGCGCGCGATGTTGGGGTGGTCGAGCGCGGCGAGAATCTGCCGCTCGAGCCGGAAGCGCGCGTCGAGGCGCGTGCCGGCCCACGGGGCCACCTTGATGGCCACGCGGCGGCGGAACTCGTCGTCGCTCACCGGCCTCGTAGACGACCCCCATGCCGCCGCGGCCCACCTCGCGCACCGTCTCGTAGAGCGCCGAAGCGGCGCGGCGTGGCAGCCTCGGCCGCCGCCTCGTCGATGCCTGCGAGCACGGCGGCGCGCAGGCGGCCGGCGGCGGCCGATTCGTGCGCCAGCATCGCCGACAGCTGCGCGGCCAGCTCCGGATCGTCGACGGCTTCGCGCGCGACGGCGGCCTGCCGGACGTCGGCCGGCTGCTCGACGAGCGCGTCGAACGCCTCCTGGAGGCGGCGCCAGCGCTCTGGGATTCAGGGAGGGGGGCACGCGTGGCGTCCAGTCTACGCCGGAGACCGTGAAAGAACCGCCGCCGCTTTGCGCTCGTTCAGGTGAGGCCCGCTCTATCCCAGAGCGATCCGAACCGGGGGGCGCGATGCGGAACGTGTGGTTGTGTGCAGTGCTGTCTTTCACGAGCGTCGCCAGCGCGGCGGCGCAGCCCGGGACCTCGGTCGTGGGCTTGCAGACCCACGCCACCGGCAATACCGTCTCGGTCACCTGGGACGGCGTGGAGGGCGACGTCAACCACAACGACGAAGGCACCCTGCTCGGCGGGTTCACGCTCTTCGCCGCGCTGTCGCCGGGCGGCTCGCCGATTGCGCAGGCGCCGCTGGCGTGGCCGCCGGTGGACCCCATCAACCCGCCGATGCCGTGCGCGAACTGCATTCCGATCTTCAGCTTTCCCAACGTGCCCGACGGCACCTACTACCTCGCCGTGGTGAAGGGCCTGGTGCCGAGTGCCATCGTCCCGGCGCCGAACTGGTCGGCGGTGACGGTGAACTTCGGCGCGTGCACCGCCCCAGGCGCCCCCACCAATCTGCGCCGCTCGATCGGCGGCATGGCGAACCTGGTCCTTCTCATGTGGGATCTGGCGCCGGGGTGCCCGCCCACCACCATGCAGCTCGAAGCCGGCTCGGCGCCGGGCGCGAGCGATCTCGGCGTCTACCAGGTGCAGGTCCAGGGCGGCTGGGGCGGCGTGGCGCCGCCGGGCACCTACTTCGTGCGCGTCCGCGCCCGCAATCAGTTCGGTCTGAGCGCGGCCTCGAACGAGATCCAGGTGGTGGTGAACACCCCCACGTGCAACGGTCCGAGCGCGCCGCAGAACCTGACGGCGTCGGTGGTCAACCAGCAGGTGACGCTCACCTGGCAGCCGCCCGGCACGAACGGCACCTACCCGGTCTCCTTCTACTACGTGAGCGCCGGCTCGAACCCCGGCGGCAACGACCTGGCGTTCGTGCGCGTGACGTCGACGTCGCTCGTCGCCTCAAACGTGCCGTCGGGGACCTATCACGTGCGGGTGCAGGCCGGGAACGCCTGTTCGAACGCCGGGGGTGTGCCGTCGAACGGCGTCACGATCGAAGTACCGTAAGCGCCCGCTCGTGATGACGGTGCAGTCGAGGCCCTCATGCAGACCATGATTCGTAACGCACCGTTCGGGGTGTTCCTGGCCATGGTCGGCGTGCCCCTCGCGATGGCCGCCGTGGCCATCGTGGCCGGGTGGCACGCGCGGCGCCAGGCGAGGCTCGTCACCGAGACCAAGACCTCGCCGATCGGCGTGGCCGAGGACGGCTACCGGGAGTTCCAGGGCACGGTCGAGGCCGTGGCCGGCGACACGTTGGTCGCGCCGCTGACCGGTGCGGCGTGCTGCTGGTACAGCGCGAAGGTCGAGCAGTGGAGATTGCAGGGCACGGGCACCGGCGTCAGCCGGCGGCACCACTGGGAGACCGTCCGCACGGTCACGAGCAGCGCGCCCTTCTTCGTGCGCGACGCCAGCGGCGTGTGCGCGGTCAACGTAATCGGGGCGGAGGTGACGCCCACCGACAAGAGTCAGTGGACAGGCGCCACGCTCGAGCCCACCGACCGCAACCCGCCGCGGGTCGGCCCGTCCCAGTCCACGCATGGCGTCGTGCAGATGTCGGGCGGGCCCGACGGGCAGTTCCGCTACAGCGAGGAGCGCATCTATGCCGGCGATCCGCTGCTGGTGCTCGGCGCCTTCGAGAGCCACCGCTTCGACGCCCGCAACGACGAGGGCGACGAGGACAGCGACGAGGACGACGAAGACAGTGAGATGGACGGCGATGCGGGCGCGAGCGACGAGCGCGGCGATGCCAACGTCGTTGCCGACGCCTGGACGGCGGCCGATGAGGAACGCTACGAGAGGCTCTGGAAGCAGGCGGCCGCGGTGACCAAGGCCGAGATCGGGGCCGGCGGCCGCGGCCAGCCGCTCATCCTCTCGACCGCGCCACGAGGCCGCGCACGTCGCCATGACCGCGATGGGCAGCCAGGCGGCGTTCCTCATCGCCCTCGTTCCCCTGGGCCTGGCGGCGCTGGTGGTGCTGGTGCGATTCAGCTAGCAGTCGGCTACACTCCTGCGGTCGGGCCACGGCTGCCGGTCGCGCTCGGTCGGCACGACGGCCCCCGATGGGGTGCGTCATGCGCAGAAGAACCGTACTGGAGCTCTTCGGCGGCGTCGCCGTCGCCGGCCTGCCGGGGATGCAGCCCCCGGCCACGCGCGGCCGCGACCGGATCGTGGTGGCGGGCGGCGGCATCATGGGCGCCAGCATCGCCCATGCGCTGGCGCGGCGCGGCGCCGATGTCACCGTGCTCGAGCGCACGAGCCCCGGCAGCGGCGCCACCGCGAATTCGTTCGCCTGGATCAACTCCACCTACTCGAAGCAGCCGTTCTCGTACTTCCAGCTCAATCGGCTGGGCATCGAGGCCTGGC
The DNA here is from genome assembly GCA_963807405.1 of uncultured Acidobacteriota bacterium. Lineage (GTDB taxonomy): Bacteria > Acidobacteriota > Vicinamibacteria > Vicinamibacterales > UBA2999 > CADEFD01. Next base: position 2,184,766 of record CAWEBU010000006.1, read on the forward strand.
ACCAGCTCGATCTGGAGCTCGGCGGTGAGTTGCCGCTGACCTGGGGCGGCAGCGTCGAGTGGTACGCCGACGCGGCGCGGGCAGCGCGCTTCCGCGAGGAGGTACGCCATCACCAGGGGTGGGGGTATCCCACCGAGCTCGATCTCGACCGAACGGCTCCGTGCGCTGGAGCCCAAGGTGGAGTTCGGCGACGTCACCGCCGCCGCGCATGCGACGCTCGAGGGCCATGTCGATCCAGTGGGCGCGACCGAAGTGCTGCTGGCGCGAGCGGCTCGCCTCGGCGCGCGTGTCGAGCATCCGTGCGAGGTGACGGGGCTCGACCAGCCGCAGGGGCGCCTGCGCGCGGTGCGCACGACCCGGGGCGACATCGCCGCCGACGTGCTGGTCGTGGCGTGCGGCACCGACACGCCGCGCGTGGCCGCCCTGGCCGGCCTGACCGTGCCGCTCAAGCGCTCGCCGGGCGTGCTCGTGCACACGACCCCGCTGCCGCGGCAGATCGAGCGCGTGGTGCTGGCGACGGCGGCGCACATGAAGCAGAAGCCGGACGGCCGGGTGGTCACCGGCACCGGGTTCGGCGGCACGCCGACGACCGAGACGAGCCGCGAGAGCGGCGAGGCGTTCCTGCAGACCGCGGCCAGCGTGCTGCCCGCGCTGAAATCGGCCAGCCTCGACAAGGTGACGCTCGGCTTCCGGCCGCTGCCGGCTGACGAGTTCCCGATCGTCGGCACGTCGGCAAGCCGGACCGACGTCTACCTGGCCGTCATGCACAGCGGCGTCACCATGGCGCCGCTGATGGGCCGGCTGGCGGCCATCGAAATCCTCGATGGCGTCAAGGCTGAGCCGCTCGAGCCCTACCGCCTGGCCCGCTTCACGTAGGCGACGGGACAGCCCGGCCGGGCGGCGCTACAATCCGGAGCGCATGCCTTCGACCACTTCGGCTCCCATCTCGGCGCTCGTCCAGGCCCAGCTCACGACCCCGTCGCCGATCCGCCAGATCATGAAGATGGCGGAACGCCAGAACATCCTGGCGATGGGACTCGACCCGGCCGACGTCATCTCGTTCGGCGGCGGCTGGGTGAACCACGCCGCCCCGGAGGAGTTCCGCCAGGCCTATCTCGACATCGTGAGCGACCCGGGGCTCTTCCACCAGAGCGGCGGCTACACCGCCACTCTCGGCGACATGGGCTGCCGCGAGCAGATCGCGCGCTTCGAGCAGCACCTGTTCGCGATGCCGCGGATCGGCCCCGAGCACGTCGCCATCGGGCTCGGCAGCACGCAGCTCACCCACGATCTCTTCCGCACGCTGCTCAATCCGGGCGACACGGTGATGCTGCTCGACCCCACCTACGCCAACTACGAGGGGCAGCTGGCGTTCGTGGCGCCGGGCGTGAAGATCGTCCGGCTCAACGTGCTGGATGCCGACACCTGGAGCTACCGGCCGGTCAGCGATCCCGACGCCGTGGCGCGCGACTTCACGCGCCTCTTCGATCAGCACCAGCCGAAGCTCGTGCTGTTCGGCGCGCCCGACAACCCCACGAGCCAGGTCGTGCCGCAGGCGCTCGCCGAGCTGATGCTCGAACGCACCGCGGCGGCCGGCAGCTGGCTGGCCATCGACTTCGCCTACAAGTGCCAGTACTTCGAGGCGCCGCCCGCCTACTACGGCTGGTCGCCGGCCGACCATCCGAACATGGTGGCCATCCACTCGAACTCCAAATGGGCGCGCGGGCTCGGCCGTCGCCTCGGCTGGATCGAAGCGGCGACGCCGGTCGTCGAGGCGCTCGAACGCGTGCAGCAGTGCAGCATCCTGTGCCCGGACGCCCTCTCTCAGATGGCGATGGCGCGCTACCTGGCGGCGGCCATCGACAACGGCGCGCTGCGCCGCTACGTGGACGAGGCCAACCGCCTCTACGCCGAAGCCGCGCGCGTGACACTCGAGGCGATCGATGCCCACATCGGCCGGCCGCGCCTGGTGCCGGCGGGCGGGCTCTACACCGTGATGGACGTCGGCCGCGACGCCGAGACGTTCGTCCCCGAGGCGCTCAAGGCGACCGGCGTGCTGGTCGTCCCGGGCCGCGGCTTCGGCGCTTCGCTCGCCCACGGGGTACGCGTGTCGTTCGGACCGCTCGTGATGACGCCAGCCAAGATCACCGAGGGCCTCAGCCGGCTGGGCGCCTGGATGCGGTCGTAGCGAGGCACCGGCGGTCACTGTGCTAGATTCAGGGCGCCGAGCGGCCATCCGTGCCGTGCGGCGTCATCCGCGGCCCCTGGAATCGAGACCTATGCCGACCTACCTGCGCACGTTCGCGTTCTCGCTGTCCGTCCTCGCCCTGGCCACGGCCGCGTCCGCTCAGAGCCCCAGCGTCCTCCCGCCGGTGCCGACCCCGACCGACATCAAGCCGGGCAGCATCACCTGCGACGAGTGTCCCTACCCCTACCCGAGCAAGTATCTCGGCATCAGCGTCTACGGCCAGGACGCGCGTATCTCGTACATGGATACGCCGGCCCAGGGCACGCCGAACGGCCACACCGTGCTGCTGCTGCACGGCAACAACTTCGGCGGCTTCTACTTCAAGGCCATCATCGACGGCCTGACGAAGGAAGGCTTCCGCGTCATCACGCCCGACCAGATCGGCTACGGCCGTTCGTCCAAGCCGATCGCGCCCTACAACTTCAACTCGCAGGTGCAGGAACACCTGGCGCATCCTCCAGCACGAGAAGATCGAGAAGGTCATGGTCATCGGCCACTCGATGGGCGGCATGATGGCCGCCCGCTTCGCCACGCAGTTCCCGAAGTCGGTCGAGCGGGTGGTCATCTACAACCCGATCGGGCTCACCGACGGCCGCTTCGATCGGCCGATGACGCCAATCGACGAAGGCTACGCCTCGACCCTCAAGACCGACTACCAGTCGACGCGCACCGGCCTCGGCCGCTACGTGGCGCACGACCCCACGAAGTGGAACGACGAGTTCGAGACCTACACGCGCATCCGCTACTCGTGGACGCTCAGCAGCGACTGGCCGCGCCTGGCGATGGTGCAGGCGCTCATCGGCCAGATGCTCTACGCCGACCCGGTCGTCTACGACTGGGCGCACATCCAGGTGCCGACGCTCGCCTTCGGCGGCGCTGAAGACATGCTGCTCGGCCCGGCCAAGAACTTCCAGGAGCGGATGGCGGTCCTCGCCAAGAGCGTGCCGAACGGCAACGGCCGCGTGCACCTCATCCCTGGCCTCGGCCACGTGCCGCACCTCGAAGACGCCGACAAGGTGATGACGCCGCTCGTCGCGTTCCTCAAGGAAGGCGTGACGGCGAAGTAGTCAGGCCCGCTGGTCGTAGGGCAGGCCGATGAACTCGGGCACGGCGTCGGTCCGCAGGATGAGCCGCGTGAACATGTACGTCAGGCCGTAGCGTCCGTCGGCGCTCCGGCCGACGATGAGCGGCAGCCGGTTTCGGATGTGCCAGTCGTACACCGAGTGGAAGACCAGATAGCCGACCTCCAGGAAGTCTGGATACTTCTGGTTGGCTCGCAGGAAGAGCACCATCTGGTCGCGAATCTTGTCGGCGGCGACCTCGGTGCCGGTGAAGCTGCCGCTGTTCATGAGCGCCAGTTCCCGGCGGATGTCATCGAGCCGGCGCTCGATCTCGCGGACCAGCCGCGGGTCGGACGCCACGGTCTGCTCGCCGCCGGCCGCCGCGCCGAACGCGCCCGCACTCAGTAGCTCTCGTCTCGTCATCGCCGTCCTCCCGAGGGGGCTGGTGCCTGTCTGCGCACACCGTGGTCCCGCATCCGGACACCCGGCCGCACGCCGTGCGAGCACCGTTCTACCGCGTCTTGCGTATTTGACGGCGTTCCGGCTGGTTGAGCCGGCCACGGCGGCTGGCCCGGAACTGGCAATGCCGGCCGTGGAGCCACGGCCATGGAACAGCTGACCCGCGACCTCACCACCGCCTTCCGTTCCCTCAAGCGCTCGCCGGGATTCGCCGCCGTGGTCGTCGTGACTCTGGCTCTGGGCATCGGCGCCAACACGGCCATCTTCACGCTGCTCGATCAGGTGGTGCTGCGGCCGCTGCCGGTGCCGGCCGCCGCGGCGCTCGTGCAGCTCGATGGGCCGGGGGCCGTTCAGCGGACGCTCGGAGCTGGACCGTGCCTTCTCGTATCCGATGTACCGCGACCTGGCGGCCGGCACCGAGTCCACCGCCACGCTGATCGCGCGTGCGCAGGCCAGCGTCGTCCTGGGGGTGGACGGCGCGGGCGAACGGGCCGCGGTGGAGCTGCTCTCGGGCAACGTCTTCGCGACGCTCGGCGTCACGCCGGCGCTCGGCCGGTTCTTCTCCCCCGCCGACGACACGCTGGCTGCCATGCCGGTCGTCGTGCTGAGCCACGCCTACTGGGAGCGCCGCTTCAACTCCGCGCCGGCCGTCGTCGGCCAGCAGGTCCGCGTCAACACCACGCGCGATGACCGTCATCGGCGTGGCCCGGCCGGGCTTCACCGGCGTGGTGGCCAACGAAGCAGCCGGCCCTGTTCGTGCCGATCACCGCGATGCCGGCCACCAGGCCCACGTGGTCGGGGCTCGACAACCGCCGCTTCCGCTGGCTCCACATCGTGGCCCGGCTGGCGCCGGGCGTCAGCGCCGACCGCCGCCAAGGCCGCGCTCGACGTGCGCTACCGCCAGGTCAACGAGGAGGAGCTGGTCGCCGTGCCGGCCTTCGCCGCCGCCTCCGATCTGCTTCAAGGACGCCTTCCGAGCAAGACGCTGACGTTCCACGACGCCTCCCGCGGCCTCTCGGATCTCCGGCGGCCTGCTCGGGACGCCGGTCCTGCTGCTGATGGGCATGGTGGGCGTGGTCCTGCTCATCGCCTGCGCCAACGTGGCCAACCTGCTGCTGGCGCGTGCCACCGGACGGCAGCGCGAGATGAGCGTGCGTCTCGCGCTCGGCGCCACCCGGTGGCGCCTGGTGCGCCAGACGCTGGCCGAAGGCGCTGATCGTGGCCGTGGCCGGCGGCTTCGTCGGCTCGCTGGTTGCCATCTGGCTCGGCGACGTGCTGCTCGGCGTGTTGCCGCTCGCCATGTTCAACGCCACCGTCTCGACCACGCCGGACCTCCGTGTGGCGGCGTTCACGGCCGGCGTCTCGATCGCGCACCGTGCTGCTGTTCGGCCTGGCGCCGGCGCTGCGCGGCTCGGCCATCGATCGTCAACCGCACCCTGAAGGAGGAGGCCTCGGCTGCCGGCGGCGGCGTGCAGCACGCGCGCCTGCGCAAGGGGTTGGTGGTGGCGCAGATCGCGCTCTCGACCCTGCTCGTCGCCGGTGCGTCGCTGTTCGCGCAGAGCCTGATGAACCTGCGCACGCTCGGCCCGGGATTCGATACCGCGCAGATCGTGACCTTCGCCCTCGATGCGACGCTCGTCGGGCACGAACCGGAGGCCGCGCGCCAGCTCTACCGACGGCTCGGCGATCGTCTGGCCGTGCTGCCGGGCGTGACGGCCGCGTCGTTTGCCTCCGAAGCCGTGCTCATCGGCGACGTCGCCGCGCGCACCGTGGAGGTGCAGGGCTACGACGCGGCGCAGGGCGAGGACATGAATCCGTGGACCAACGAGGTCGGCGCCGACTACTTCGCGACGCTCGGCATCCCGCTCGTCGCCGGCCGCGAGTTCACGAGCCGCGACGACGCCGGGGCCCCGCCGGTGGCGGTGGTCAACGAGTCGTTCGCGAAGTACTTCTTCGGCGCCGAGAACCCGATCGGGCGGCGGTTCGGCTTCCGCGCGCAGAACGCCCCCGGACACTGGGAGATCGTGGGCGTGGTCAAGGACACCGCCTATTCACAGGTGCGGCCCGGCGAGTCCGACAGCCTGGCGGAGCTCTCCCCCGGGCGCGGCCTGCCGGCCACCACCGTGCCGCGCGTGGCCTACACGCCGTTCCTCCAGACGGAAGAGGTCGACGAGTTGACCTTCTATCTGCGGGGTTGCAGCCGACGGCGCGGTGGCGGTGCCGGCGCTGATACGGGACACGGTGCGCGCAGGAGGACGCGGCGCTGCCGATCTTCCGGATGACGACCATGGAGGCCACGGTGGACGGCTCGCTGCTCGATCGAGCGCATGCTGGCGCTGCTGTCGCTGCTCTTCGGCGGCCTCGCCACGGTGCTGGCCGCCATCGGCCTCTACGGCGTGATGAGCTACACGGTGGCCCGCCGCACCCGCGAGATCGGCATCCGAATCGCCCTCGGCGCCAACGGCGGCGAGGTGATGCGCATGGTGCTCGGGGAAGTGGCCACACTCACCGTCATCGGTATCGCCATCGGCTTGCCGGCGGCCTATGCGGTCGGCCGCGCCGCCCAGGCGCAGCTCTTCGGGCTGTCGCCGCTCGACCCCGTGTCGCTGGCTGGCGCGGCGGCGGTGCTGGCGGTCGTGGGTCTGCTCGCCGGCTACCTGCCGGCGCTGCGTGCCTCGGCGACCGCGCCGCTGCTGGCGCTGCGGGCCGAGTGAGCTGACAACCCCGGCGCCCCCGACGCCGTCCAACCGCCTGGGGTGCGCATGCAACTCGACGGCCTTCGACAGGATCTGCTGGGCGGCGTGCGCGGACTGAAGCGCACGCCTGGCGTCGCCCTGGCCGCCGTCGTGACTCTGGCGCTCGGCATCGGCGCCACCTCGGCCATCTTCACGGTGGTCAAGGCCGTGGTGCTCGCGCCCCTGCCCTATGCCCAGCCCGACACGCGGGTGATGCTGTGGAGCCGCTGGGTGAGCTTCGACAAGACGTGGCTGTCGGCGCAGGAGATCCTCGACTACCGGCGTCTCGCCACGACGCTGACCGCGGTCGCCGGCTGGACCACCGGCCAGCAGAACCTGACCGGCGACGGCGAGCCGGTGCGTGTCGGCGTCGGCCTCATCACCGCCAACACCTTCGATGTGCTCGGCGCCGCGCCGCTCCTCGGCCGGACGATCGCGCCAGCGGAGGACGTGCCCAATGCCGCGCCAGTGGCGGTGCTCGGCTACGGCCTGTGGCAGGCGCGCTACGGCGGCGACTCCGCGGTCATCGGCCAGCGCCTGCTGCTCGACGACCAGCCGGTCGAGATCGTCGGCGTGATGCCGGAGGGCTTCCGCCTGCCCACCGACTTCAACGAGGACGCCGCGGAGCCAACCCAGCTCTGGCGCGCGCTGCAGCTCGACGAAGCCAATGCCCAGCGCGGCTCGCACAGCTACTACGGCGCGGCCGTGCTGGCCCCTGGTGCGACTGCAGCCGCCGCCTCGGACGAGCTTGCTGCCCTGACGGCCGCCATGACGGCCGAGGGCCTCTATCACCCGGCCATGCGCTTCTCCGCGTTCGCCACGCCGCTCGACGATGAGATCCGCGGCGCGGTACGACCGGCGATGTGGCTGCTCTCGAGCGCGGTCGGCTGCCTGCTGCTCATCGCCTGCGCCAACGTGGCCAACCTGCTGCTCGTGCGGGGCGACGCCCGCATGCGGGAGATGGCCGTGCGCACCGCCATCGGCGCCACGACCGACCGGCTGGTGCGGCAACTCCTCACCGAGAGCATCGTGCTGGCGCTGGCCGGCGCCGCGCTCGGCCTGGGGCTGGCCGCTGTCGGCGTCCGCGCGCTCATCGCGCTCGACCCGACCAGTCTGCCGCCGCTCACGCCGGTCGCGCTCGACGGCACGGTCGTCCTCTTCGCCTTCGTCCTGGCCGTCGTGACCACGCTCGTCTTCGGACTGCTGCCGGCGCTGCGCACGCTGCGGGTGAACCTCGTCGAGTCGCTGCGCGAAGGCTCGCAGCAGACCACCGCGAGCGGCAGCCGGCAACGCCTGCGCGGGGCGCTCGTCGTGGCGGAGGTGACGTTGGCGCTGGTGCTGGCCGTCGGCGCCGGGCTCATGGTGCGCAGTCTCGACGCGCTTGGCCGCGTGCCCCTGGGCTTCGACCCCGACGGCGTGCTGACCATGCGGGTGTCGCTCCCCGAAGCGCGCTACGACTCGCCCGAGAAGGTGGTCGGATTCTTCCGCGGCCTGCTCGACGAGGTGCGCGGCATGCCGGGCGTGACGGCCGCCGGCGTCGTCAGGGCACTGCCGCTGGCGACCACGATTGGCGACTTCGGCCTCGACATCGACGGCTTCGAGGAATCCCCGGGGCGCAACGCCAAGGGCGACTGGCAGATCGTGAGCGACGGCGCGTTCGAAGCCATGGGCACGCGGCTGCTCCGCGGCCGCTGGATCGAACCGGCCGACACGACCGCCAGCCAGCCGGTGATGGTCGTGAACGAGACGATGGCCCGCACCTACTGGCCCGACGGCCAGGCCATCGGCGGACAAGTGCGCGTCGGCGGCAACCCGTCGCGCCCGAAGGCGCTGGTCGTCGGCATCGTGGCCGATGAGCGGCACAACGGCGTGACGGCGGCCACCAAGGAGAAGTTCTACGTCCCGCACAGCCAGTGGCATCTCCTGGCCGGCTTCCCGATCCGGAGCGCCTTCCTCGTCGTGCGCACGACCGGAGACCCCCTCGCCGCGGCCGGCCCGGCGCGTGCCGCCGTCCGGCGCCTGGATCCCAACCTCCCGGTGTCGGGGGTGCGGCCGATGACGGAGGTGGTGGCCACCGCCCTCGCCACGCCGCGCCTGACGGGGTTCCTGCTCGGCGTCTTCGCCGCCATCGCCCTGGTGCTCGCAGTCGTCGGTCTCTACGGCGTGCTCTCGTATGTCGTGGCGCGACGCACGAGCGAAATCGGCATCCGTCTGGCGATGGGCGCGCCGCGCGCGCATGTGCTGGCGATGGTGCTCAGGCAGGGCCTGGCGCTGACGGCTGCCGGCATCGTCCTCGGCCTGGCGGCCGCGCTCGGGGGTGCCCGCCTGATGCGCGGCATGCTCTACGACGTCGAGCCTGTCGACCCCCTGACCTTCGTGGCGGTGCCGCTGGCCCTGCTGGCGGTGGCGGCGCTGGCCAGTCTCGTGCCCGCGCTGCGTGCCGTGCGCGTGAGCCCGACCGTGGCGCTCCGCACGGAGTGACTTGTAACGGGGTCTGTCACGGTCAACGGTTGTAACGGGGTCTGTCACGGTCACCGCTCGGCCCGGTTCTGCGTTCCCGGGCCCACGAGCGGTGACCGTGACAGACCCGGTGACACTTGTTGACCGTGACAGACCCCGTTACAACCGGTGACCGTGACAGACCCCGTTACAATTCGGGCATGTCGAAGACGGGGCTCGCAGTGGCGGTGGTGTTCGGGGTGTCCTTCATGACGGCAGCCGCCGCGGCCGCGCAGACGGCCACGCCGGGCCCGGGCATTCCGCTCGAGGTGGCGACCAGGCGGGCGGCCATCATCAGCGACCTGCGCTACGAGCTGGCGCTCACCGTGCCCCGCGATCACAAGCAGCCGCTCACCGGCACGATGACCGCGCGCTTCCGGTTGAGCGATGCCGCGCTGCCGCTGGTCATCGACTTCGCGCCAGGCGCGGACAAGGTGAAGGCGGTGGCCGTCGGGGGCACGGCGGTGGCGCACACCTACGTGACCGACCACATCGTCATCCCGGCGGCGGCCATCGCGCCCGGCCCCAACGAGGTGCGCATCGAGTTCACGGCCGGTGATGCCTCGCTGAACCGCAATCCGGATTTTCTCTACGCGCTGTTCGTGCCGGCCCGCGCGCATCTGGCGATCCCGGTGTTCGACCAGCCGGACCTGAAGGCGCGATGGACGCTGGAACTGACCTACCCCGGTGAGTGGCTGGCGGTCAGCAACGGCGCGCCGAGCCAGGCCGGCCAGATCGCGCTCTTCGACGGCACCGCCGGCAGCGGCAGCGCCGTGACCACCCGTTTTGCGGAAACCGAACCGCTCTCCACCTACCTCTTCTCGTTCGTGGCCGGCGACTTCCAGGTCGAGACGGCCGTCCGCAGACGGGCGCACCTACCGGATGTACCACCGCGAGACCGACGCCGCGAAGGTGGCCCGCAACAAGGACGCCATCTTCGACCTGCACGCCCGGGCGCTGGCCTTCATGGAGGACTACACCGGCATTCCGTACGCCTTCGGCAAGTTCGACTTCGTGGCCATCCCGGCTTTCCAGTTCGGCGGCATGGAGCACGCCGGCAAGGTGCTCTACAACGCCTCGAGCCTGCTGCTCGACGAGTCGGCCACGCAGAACCAGTTCCTCGGGCGCGCTTCGGTCATCTCCCACGAAACCGCGCACATGTGGTTCGGCGACCTCGTGACCATGCGCTGGTTCAATGACGTGTGGATGAAGGAGGTGTTCGCCAACTTCATGGCCGCCAAGATCGTGAATCCGTCGTTCCCCGAGGTGAACCACGACCTGCGCTTCCTGCTGGCCCACTACCCGGCCGCCTACGCGGTGGACCGCACGCCGGGCACCAATCCGATCCGCCAGCCGCTCGACAACCTCAACGAGGCCGGCAGCCTCTACGGCGCCATCATCTACCAGAAGGCGCCGGTCATCATGCGGCACCTCGAAGCGCTGCTCGGCGAGACGTCGTTCCGCGATGGCCTGCGCGAGTATCTGAACGCCCACAAGTTCGGCAACGCGACGTGGAGCGATCTGATCGAGGTGCTGGATCGGCGCACGCCCGTCGATCTCGCCGCCTGGAGCACGGTGTGGGTGGAAACGGCCGGACGTCCTACGATCACGACCGAGCTCTCGGTCGAGGACGGGCGGATTGTCTCGCTGGCCTTCTCGCAGCGCGACGGGCAGCAGCGCGGCCTCCTGTGGCCGCAGCAGCTGCGCGTGACGGTGGGGCTGCCGGAGGGTGTGCGCACGATCGACGTGGCGCTCGACGGCGCCCGCACGTCCGTGCCGCAGGCCGTCGGCTGGCCGGCCCCGCGCTACGTGCTGCCGAACGGCGGCGGCTGGGCCTACGGCGGCTTCGTGCTCGACCCGGCCTCGCGCGACTATCTGGCCAGCCACGTCGGCGAGCTTCCCGACGTGCTCACCCGCGGGGCCGCCTGGGTGACGTTGTGGGACGCGCTGCTCGATCGCCGGGTGCCGGCCACGACCTTCGTCGACACGGCGCTGGCGGCGGCCGCCGTCGAACCCGACGAGCAGAGCCGCGCGCGCGTGCTCGGCTACATGGGCGAGGCGTGGTGGAAGTTCCTGACCGCGCCCGAGCGGGCCGCGCGCGCCGTCGCCGCCGAGGCCACGCTGCGCACCGGCCTCGGTCAGGCGGCCACGGCCGGCCAGAAGGCCGCGTGGTTCAACGCCCTGCGCCGCATCGCCTCGACGCCGGCCACGCTGGCCTGGCTGACCGCCGTGTGGGACAAGAGCGAGACCGTCGAGGGGCTGCCGCTGGCCGAGGCCGACTACTCGACCCTGGCCGTGGAGCTGGCCGTGCGCGACGTGCCGCGCGCCGCCCAGATCCTGACGACGCAGCTCGGCCGCATCGAGAATCCCGATCGCAAGGCGCGCTTTGCCTTCATCATGCCGGCGCTCTCGGGCGACGCCGCCGTGCGCGAACGCTGGTTCCTCGCGCTGGCGGACGTGACCAATCGCCGCCGCGAGCCGTGGGTGCTCGACGGCCTCGACTACCTGCACCACCCGCTGCGCGCGGCGCAGTCGGCGAAGTACGTGCGGCCGAGCCTCGACCTGCTGTGGGAGATCCAGAAGACCGGCGACATCTTCTTCCCGAAGCGCTGGATGGACGCCACGCTTGGCGGCTACTCGAGTGGTGATGCCGCCGGCGACGTGCGCCGCTTCCTGGCCACGCTGCCGCCCGGCTACCCGCCGCGCCTGCGCGCCATCGTGCTGCAATCGGCCGACGAGCTGTTCCGCGCCGCCGGGCAGCAGTAGGCCGGACCGCCGCCGCGCCGCCGCGCTCACGCCAGCGTGTAGCCCCGGCGTACGAAGGGCGTCTGCCGCAGGCGCTCGCCGGTGGCCGCGGCAATCGCGTTGGCGACGGCTGGTGCGATGACCGGCACGGCGATCTCGCCGAAGCCGGTCGGGCGCGTCGTCGACTCCACGATGTGGACGTCGAGCGCGCGCGGCGCTTCGCGATGGCGGATGAGCCGATACCGGTCGAAGTTGCGTTCGACCGCGCGTCCGCGATCGATGGTGATCTCGCCGAAGAAGGCGTGCCCGAGGCCGTCGATGATGCCGCCCTGCGCCTGCGCCTCCACGCCCGAGCGGTTGACGACGATGCCGCAGTCGAGCGCGCAGGTCACGCGGTGGATCGTGACACGGCGGGCCGGCGCGGCGCCGGCTGGCCGGGCGGCGGCGCCCGCGGCCTCGGCCGCGTCCACGGACAGTTCCACGACCTGCGCGCAGTAGGAGCCGAAGGTGTAGTGGGCGGCCAGTCCGCGCACCCGCCCTTCCGGCGGACGGGCGCCGAAGCCGCCGCGCTCGACGGCCAGCCGCAGCACCGCCGCCATGCGGTCCGGACTGTAGGGCGTCGGGTCCTCACCAGCGGCGGGCAGCGCACTGCTCGCGCCGTAGAGTTCGAGCCGGAGGTCCACGGCCGAGCGGCCCGTCAGCTGCGCGATCTCGTCGAGCAGCGTCTCGACGGCGAAGCCGTTGGCCACGTGGGCCGGCGCCCGCCACGCGCCCGGTGGCCACGCCCGTGCGCGGCTGCGAGTAGCGCAGCCGGACGTGCGGGATCTGCCAGGGCACGAGATCCAGCTCGAAGTCGCCGCCTCAGATCGGGCGACACGCCGGCCACGAGGCCATAGGTCTCGGTGCTCCACGGCGGCGTGGTGCCCTGGCGGTAGGCGTTGCGCGAGATGTTGACGAGATGGCAGTCCCAGGCCGTGATGCGGCCGGCCGCGTCGAGTCCCACCCGGAGCCGGCGGGCGCCGGCCGGCCGGTAGTAGTCGTGGCCGCAGGTCGTCCTCACGCGTGCCCACCATCTGCACCGGCGCGCCGGCGGCCACGGCGATGACGGCCGCTTCGGCCGCGTAGTCGGACATCAGGCGGCGGCCGAAGCCGCCGCCGAGCCGCGTCGCCTGCACGTGCACCCGCTCGACGGGCAGGTCGACGGCCGCGGCCACCACCCGCGCGCCCGACGTCTGCATCTGCAGCGGTCCGGTGATGTAGCAGTGGCCATCGCGTATCTCGGCCGTGCAGTTGAGGGGCTCGAGCGTGGCATGCGCCAGGAAGGGCGCCTCGTAGTCGGCGTCGATCACCCGCGCCGCCGCGGCCAGGGCGGCGTCCACATCGCCGACCGCGCGCACGGTCGTACCGGTCTCGCGCAGCAGCGTCGAGCACTGCGCCGACAGGGTCGCCGAGCTCTCGCCGCCGAACTCGCCCTCGTCCCACGTGACGCGCAGGGCATCGCGGCCCTTGAACGCCGCCCACGTCGAATCCGCGACCACCGCCACGCCCGGCATGCAGAAGGTCGGATTGGCATGGCCGGCAATCCGCACCACCTGCCGCACCCCCGGCACGGCGAGCGCCGCGCGGTCATCGACCTCGACCGGACGGCCGTTGAACACCGGGCAGCGGGCGACGGCGGCGTACTTCATGCCGGGCAGACGCACGTCGATGCCGTAGAGGGCGCGGCCGTGCACGATGGCGTCGGTATCGACACCGGGCACGCGGGTGCCGAGCAGCGTGAACGACGACGGTGTCTTCCAGGCCGGCTGTTGCGGGATCGGCCGGCGCGAGGCCGCCAGCACCAGCGCCCCGTAGTCGAGCGCGCGGCCACTGGCCGCGTGCAGCACGCGGCCGCGCTCGGTGCGCACCTCGTCCCGCGCCACCTTCCAGGTGTCGGCGGCGGCTCCGGCCATCAGCTCCCGCACGGCGGCGCCGGCGTTGCGGTAGAGGTCCCATTCCTCGCGTATGCTGCCGCTGCCCCCGGACCCCTGGCCGCCGAACTTCGCGCGGTCGAGTTCGGCGTCGAGCACCCGCACGCGCGACCAGTCGGCGTCCATCTCCTCGGCCAGGATCATCGGCAGCGCCGTCTTCACGCCCTGCCCCATGTCCGGATTCTTCGACCAGATGACCACCGTGCCATCGGCCTCTACCCGCACGAAGCCATTGGGCTGGAGCGTGGCCGGCTGCGCCAGCAGCGGCGGCAGCCGTCCCACCCGAACGACAGCAGCAGGCCGCCGGTGGCGGTGGCCGTCGCCTGAAAGAAGGTGCGCCGCGAGACCGCGACCGTCATCGCGGCACCGCCGCGCCGTTCGAGGCCGCCAGCGTGGCGGCGAGCCGTACCGCCTCGCGGATGCGCATGTAGGTGCCGCAACGGCACAGGTTGCCGTTCATGCCGGCCGCGATCTCGTCGTCGGTGGGGGCGGGCGTGCGCGTGAGCAGCGCCGCCGCGCTCATCAGCTGCCCGGCCTGGCAGTAGCCGCACTGCGCGACGTCGAGCTCGGCCCACGCCCGCTGCACCGGGTGCGCGAGCCCTTCGATGGTCAGGACGGCACGGGCGCCGACCTGCGACAGCGGCACCATGCAGGCGCGGCTGGCCACGCCGTCCAGGTGCACGGTGCAGGCGCCGCAGAAGCCGCCGCCACAACCGAACTTGGTGCCGACGAGACCCAGCGCATCCCTGAGCACCCACAGCAGCGGTGTGTCGGGCTCGTTGTCCACCGTATGGCGGCGGCCATTCACCTGCAGGACGGTCTGTGGCATCGGCGCTGTCTCCTCGCCGCCTTAGACGCGGCCGGGCCGGGGGGAGCCGTGTCTTTCGTCACGTTGTTCGTCCCCGGACCCGATCGGCGCGCAGGCGCGGCGCGGGGCGGCCGGGGCCCCGAAACGACGAACGCCGGAGACGGTCACCCGTCCCCGGCGTTGATGGAGGCGACGCGCGATGGCGTGCTAGCGGCGCGAGGCGGCGCCCTTCTTCGTCACCAGCTTCTGCACGCGCCAGTTGATGAGCTCACCGACCCAGATCTCGTCTTCCGACGGGCAGGCGATGCCGTGAATCCAGCCGAACTCGCCGAGGTTGCGGCCGGGCTGGCCGTAGACGCCGAGCAGCTTGCCCTCGAGCGACACCTTGTAGATGCGGCTCGGATAGAGGTCGCCGACGAAGAGCACCGGATTGGGGCCCGGCGTCATGCACAGCGCATCGGGCGCGCCCGGCGACTGCGAGCCGGTCTTGGCATCGGGCTGCTCGGTGCCGTAGGTGATCTTGCCGCGCGTGGTGTCGACCGGCACGTCGATGGTGAACTCGCGGAGGTACTTGCCCTCGGTGTCGAACACCTGGATGCGGCGGTTGCCGCGATCGGCCACGTAGACTTCGTCGGCCGGCGACACGGCGATGCCGTGCGGCGTGTCGAACTGGCCCGGCCCTTTGCCGAGCGAGCCCCAGCTGGCCACCCACTCACCGCTGGCGTTGACCTTGCCGACGCGCGAGTTGATGTAGCCGTCGCTGAAGTAGGAGTTGCCCTTCGAGTCCCAGGCCACGTCGGTCGGCTGGTTGAACACGTTGTCGCGGTGCACCGGCACCGGATTACGCGGGTTGTTGTTGGCGGGCAGTTCCACCGGCAGGCCGGCGCGCTTCAGCAGCATGCCGATCTGCGACGCGAAGTCGGGCGGCACGTCGAGGTGCGAGCTCTCGCCCTTGCGGCCGAAGACCCACTCGACGCGTCCCTGCGGGGTGAACTTGACGATCATGTTCGACCCCTTGTCGACGATCCAGATGTTGTCCTGCTTGTCGATGCGGACGGCGTGGGCGTACGACATGGCGAAGTTGTTCTTGCCGACCTCGCGCACGAACTTGCCGGCGGGGTCGAACTCGAGCAGCTGCGCGGCCTGGTTCATGTAGGCCGGGCCGGTCAGGTTGCCGCGCGAGAAGACGAACAGGTGTTTCTTCGAGTTCATGGCCACGCCGGCGATCTCGCCGAAGTGGATGTCGTTGGGCATCGTCAGCGGATTCGGCACCGACTCGAACGGCAGTTCAGGCACGGCCTGCTGCTGGGTGGACACTGGCGTCATCGCCAGGGCCACGAACGCAATCGCGGCGCACAGTCGTCTCATACGTCACCTCCGCTTCTGGCCGTCGGCCGCGCCGCGGCCACACCAGGGAAACCACACCGACATTCAGGTCATGCACGGCCAGCGCCTCGCCGCACCGGGCGCCGCTCCGGCCGTGCGCCCAAGAGCGTAGCCGATAACATGGCCGTGCCGGCCACATGAATGACGGCGGCGGCGGGCGGTTGTACCATGAGCAGGCGTGCCGCGCACCTCGCCTCGCGTCCGCTCGGTGCTTCGCCTGCTCCACATCTGGTGGCCGCTCGCCCTGGGATGGTCGGTGGCCGTCGTCGTGCGCCGCGCCACCGGTCGGCCGTGGGAGACGGCGGGACTGGCCCTGCTGCTGCTCGGCATCGTCGCCGCCTACAGTCTCGACCGCGTCTTCGACCGCCCGGCCCACCAGCCGCGCTGGATGACCCGCCTGCTGCTGGCCACGGCCGCCGCTGCCACGTTCGCTGGCGGCTTCGTCCTGCCGCACCTGCCGCCCCAGTCGGCCATGCTCGTGCCGCTGGCCGGCTCGCTCGCGCTGCTCTATCCGCTGGTCAAGCGCGTGCCGCTCGGCAAGACGCTGGTGGTGCCGCTGGTGTGGACGTGGTGCGGCATCGTGCTGCCCACCGGCGACGGCTCGTGGCTGGGCTGGCGCTGGTTCCTTGAGCCAGTCGCGGCGCCGCTCTTCCTGCTGATGACCGCCGGCTGCCTGCTGTGCGACCTCAAGGACGCCCGCCGCGACAAGGAGGCCGGTGTTCCGAGTGTCCCGGCCCTGGTCGGCACGGTGACGGCCGCGCGCGTGGCGGTCGTCATCGCGCTGGTGGCGGCGGCGCTGGCGGTGGCCGAAGGCCGGCCCGGACTGGCCGTGAGCGCCCTGCTCCTCAGTGGCCTGGCGCTCTACCCCGCGCTGCTCGCCACTGACGAAGTGGGGCCGCTGCTCGTCGACGCGGTGTTGACCCTGCCGGGCGTCCTCATCGTCACCCGCCTCGTCTGATCGGGCGAGCCGGCCCGCCTACGGCTCCTGACCGGACGGCGTTGCCAGGTGTCGCACGAGGTCGGCCCAGCGCACCACCCCGCGGATCCGTGTTCCGTCCGGACCGTCGGCCACGATCGGCAACGGGCGGGCATCGAGCGCCAGACGTCGCAGCACCTCACTGCCCGGAGTCTCGGGTCCGAGGACCTCCGGCGCCGGCTGCGCCAGCTGCCCGATCGCCTCCTCGCCGCGCTGCTCGGCCAGGGCGGCCTCGCAACTGGCCAGCGACGCGAGCGCCATCGCGCCTCCCGGCAGGTCGACGAACACGGCGTGATCGGGCTGCAGGGCCATGCGGGACGCCACCTCGGCAATCGTCAGGTCATCCGGCAGGACGACGAAGGCGTCGGACATGACGCTGCCGGCCGTCCACGCCGCCGGGCGTTCGCCGCCGAGCGGCGAGGGCAGGTGCACGCCGTCCTGCTCGAGCAGCGCGTGGTAGATCGGCAGCGGCTGATAGCGACGCGAGATCACGAAGCTCAGCAGGTTGGCGACCATCAGCGGCACCAGGATCTGGTAGTCCTGCGTGATCTCGAAGATCATGAAGACCGAGGTCAGCGGCGCGCGCACGATGCCGGCAAAGAGCGCCCCCATGCCGACCAGCGCGTAGGCGCCGGGGTCGGCGGTGGGAAACGGCGCCACCGACTGCGTCATGGTGCCGATGGCACCGCCGGCCATCGCGCCGATGTACAGGCTCGGCGCGAAGATGCCGCCGGCATTGCCGGTGGTGTACGAGACGATCGTGGCCACGAGCTTCACGGCGCACAGCGTGAGGAGCGTCGGGAGCAGCAGCCCGCCGTTCAGCGCCTGGTCGACCGAGTCGTAGCCGACGCCCATCACCTGCGGGACGGCGATGATGATGACGCCGATGAGGGCGCCGCCGACGGCCGGCAGCAGCGCCTGGCGGCGCGCCGACAGCGTCAGCGTGGCCCGCCGCACCAGGAGCAGGGTGCGGCAGAAGATGAGGGAGATGACCCCGCCGACGATGCCGAGCACGGCATAGGCCGCCAGCTCGGCCGGGTGCACGAGGTGGTAGACCGGCACGCTGAAGAGCGGATCGTTGCCGAGGATCGATCGCGCGACGATCACCGAGGCCACCGAGGCCACGACCGTCGAGCCAATCAGCGGCGCGTTCAGGTCGCCGATGATCTCCTCCAGCGCGAAGATCACGGCCGATACCGGCGTGTTGAACGCCGCCGCCAGGGCGCCGGCCGCGCCGACCGGCACCAGCTCCCGGACGCGCTCCGGCGGCAGCCCGACCCAGCGCCCGATCGCCGATGCCAGGCCGGCGCCGATCTGCACCGACGGCCCTTCGCGGCCGAGCGAATGGCCGGAGCCGACGGTCAGGGCCCCCATCAGGAACTTGCCGAACGGGACCCGCCACGGGATGACGCCGCCGTGCAGATGGAAGGCGGCCTTGGTCTGCGGGATGCCGCTGCCCCGGACGTCCCGGAACACGGTGGCGAGCAGCAGGCCCGCCAGCAGACTGGCCACCGTGGGCACCAGGAAGAGACGCCCCGGCGTGGGATCGAAGCCGAACAGGGTGCGGCTCACCCACTCGATCGCCAGCGAGAACAGCACGGCCGACAGGCCTGCCAGCACCCCGACGAGGACGGTGATGGCGAAGAACAGCTGGTTCTCGCGCAGTCGCAGGCCGTGCAGGGTCGAGAGCGTGGGCGGTCGCGTCATGGCGTGGCCGCGTGCCGGCGGGCGAGGCGGCGCAGCGCTTCGCCCCGCTCATCGAGGGGCGGGCACTGGGCGGCGACCGCGTCGAACGCCTGGCCCACCAGGTCGAGTCCGCGGTCGAGGACCTCCGGCGCCTCGCGGAGGCGCGCCGGCGACAGGCCACGGCGGAAGGTGGTGAGGACTTCGACGAGGGCCGCCGCGGTGCGCCCGGCCAGCGGCGTCTTCGGCGCGGCACGCGCGCGGCACTCACGCAGCTGGCGGGTGGCTTCGTCGACGGCCGCCTCCAGACGACGTTCGCGTTCGGCGCCGGCCAGCCGCGAGGCGAGCGGATCGTAGGCCCTGATGGCCTCCGCCACCGCGGTGATGCGGCGGCTCGGCGCGTCGGCCAGGCCGCGCACGTAGCCGAGGGCCCGGGTGTAGTCGCCGAGAGCGAAGGCCGCGTCCCCGGCGCCGGCCCGCGCGGCGGCATCGCCCGGGACGAGGCGGAGCACGCGCTGGTAGTGGTCGAGGGCGCGGGCCGGATCGCCGGCGGCGCGGAACAGCCGGGCGACGTCGCGTTGCGGGCCAGGCGCGTCCGGCACGTTGGCGGCCAGCGTCAGCGCGTGCGACAGCGCCGCGGCGGTGTCCCCCTCCCGGAGCAGCAGCTCGATGAGTTCGCGCCTGAGCGCGGTGCGGCCGGCGGCCGGGTCGCCCTCCCAGCGGCCGTTCAGCGCGCTCTCGTAGTAGCGCACCGCCTCGTCGCGATGGCTGCTGGCGGCTTCGAGCCGGGCCAGGTGGGTGTTGACGTCCGCGGCGTCGGGCTGACGGGCCCGCCAGCGCAGCAGCAGCTGCCGCGCGGCATCGCTGCGGCCATCGGCGGCGAAGGCGTCAGCCAGCGTGCGCGCATACGCCCACTCGTCGGGCCGTCCGGCGACGGCCTTGCGGAGGGCGTCGACCGCCTCGGCGGTGGCCCCGCGCGCCAGTGACGTGCGCCCGCGCTCGAACCAGGCCCCGGCATCTCGCTGCTGCTGGCCGCGCATCGCGGCGGCGGCGGCCTGCGTCAGGAGGAACACGGCCACCGCCAGCGCCGACAGGACCACCAGCAGCACGACCTCGCGGTGCACGATGCGGGACAGATCGGTGAGGCGGGGAGCGGGGACGTCTGGCACCAGGCGGCATGAGGCCGCACATCGGCCTCGAGGGCTCATTGTCGCACGTCGGTCGCCGCCACCCGGACGCGTCAGGGCATCGCGTAGAATGCGGGGCCAGGAGCTGCCCACGTGATTCGCCGCCTCATCTTCGCCACCACCCTCGGTGCTCTGGCCCTCATGCCGGGCGCCACCCTCGACGCCCAGTCGGGCGCCGTGACGCTGCGGGCACCGCGGCTCATCGACGGGCGCGGCGCCGAGCAGCGTGATGCGGTGGTCACGGTCCGCGACGGCAGGATCACCGCGATCGGGCCGGCCACCGGTCCCGCCACCTACGATCTCGAGGGCCTGACGCTGCTGCCGGGGTTCATCGACACCCACGTGCACATCGGCTGGCATTTCGACGCCAGCGGCCGCTACGCGACGGGAGCGGAGCCGCCCGACCAGGCGGTGCTCTACGCCGCCGAAAACGCCTGGGTCACGCTGATGGCCGGCTTCACCACCATCCAGAGCGTGGGCTCGCCGGCCGACAAGGCGCTGCGCGACGCCATCAACCGCGGCGTGCTGCCCGGTCCGAAGGTGCTGAGTTCACTCGGCCAGATTGGCAATCCGAAGCTCACGCCCGACGAGCTGCGGGCGGCGGTGAAGAAGTTCAAGGCCGAGGGCGCCGACCTCGTGAAGATCTTCGCCTCGGCCAGCATCCGCGACGGCGGCGTGCCGACGCTCTCCCAGGCGCAGCTCGACGCGGTGTGCGGCGAGGCGCGGGCGCAGGGCCTGCGCTCGATGGTGCACGCGCACGCCCCCGAGGCCATGATGCGGGCGGCGCGGGCCGGCTGCACGGTGGTCGAGCACGGCGGACTCGCCAACGCCGAGGCGCTGGCGCTGCTGGCCGAGAAGGGCGTGTGGTTCGATCCGAACATCGGCCTCGTCACCCAGAACTACCTCGAGAACAAGGCGAAGTTCCTCGGCATCGGCAACTACACCGAGGAAGGCTTCGCGTCGATGGAGAAGGCCCTCGGCTTCAAGGACGCGATGTTCGCGGCCGCCCTGGCCACGCCCAATCTCAAGATGGTGATGGGCACCGACGCGGTGGCCGGCGGCCACGGACAGAACATGCGCGAGATCGTCGAGCGCGTGAAGTCGGGCCAGGCGCCGATGGCGGCCATCCTGTCCCTGACCTCGCTGGCCGCCGCTTCGATGGACCTGCAGCGCGAGCTGGGCGCCATCGCGCCGGGCCTGGCGGCCGACCTGGTCGCCGTCGAGGGCAATCCGCTCACCGACATCACGGCGCTGCAGCGCGTGCGGTTCGTGATGCGCGGCGGCACCATCTACAAGTACGAGCGGCCGTAGTCGCGGGAACAGCCGACGATGCGAGCGCGCTGCCACATCGCCTTCGTCACGACCGCGCTCATCGTCGCGACGACGATCGGATCGCAGGCGCAGCCCCGGCGCGCGACGATCCGCGGCGACGTCGCGTTCGAGGACGGCCCGGCCGTGCCGGCGATCACTGTCGTGCTGAGAGCCGACGACGGATCCGTCCTGACCACCACCGTCACCGACGCCAGCGGCCGTTTCGACATTCGCGACGTCGCGCCCGGCAGATACGAGCTCTCCGCCGAGAGTGGCACCTTCGCGGGCTCTCGCGGGTTCGACGTCGGCACGGCGCCAGTGGTCGATGTCGCCGTGCGCCTGCACCTGCCTCGCGACCCGCCGTTGTCCGTCATCGGCTATCTCGACGCGTTCGCGCGCACGCAATCATCGGTGAGCGGCGAGATCCTGCGCGACCTGCCGGCCCGGCTGCAGACGCGGGCGTTGCCGCAGGCGATCGCCGCCCTGCCAGGGTTCGCGGAAGAGGACAACGGGCTGCTGCACGTACGCGGCGTCGACGACGGCGTGCTCTACGTGGAAGACGGCATCCCGATCTACGACCGCCTCGACGTGGCCTTCGGCATTCCGCCGGCCCTGGCCGATCTCGGCGCCGTCAATGTGACGACCGGCCACACGCCGGCCGAATTCGGACTCAAGTCCGGCGCGGTGGTCGAGATCCTCGCGCCGCCCGCCTCCGCCGAGTGGCGGAGTCAGGCGCAGGCCGGCGGCGGCAGCAGCGATCTGGCCGGCGGCTCGGTCGCGGCCGGCGGCCCGGCGGGCTCGACCATCGACGTCTTCGGCGCGGCCGCCGCCGAACGCTCATCGCGCTTCCTCGACCCGGTGCACCCCGACAACCTGCACAACACCGGCCGGGTCGCCGGGGCGTCGTTGCGGGCCCGGGCCACACCTACTCCGTCCTCCCAATTCACGCTGAACGCGCGCGCCGGCCAGTCGAAGTTCGAGGTGCCGCACGGCGACGGGCAGGAAGCGGCCGGCCAGCACCAACGTCAGCGCACCACGCAGTCGAGCCAATCGCTCGCCTGGCGGCAGTCGGTCGGGCTCACCGGGATGCACCTGGCCGGCTATCACCGCCGCGTCAACGCGCGTCTCTACCCCTCGCTGGCCGATACGCCGGTCACGGCCGACTCGTCCCGGCGTCATGATCGGCTCGGCGTGCTGGGAACGGCCTTCTTCAGCGTCGCCCGTCACTCGATCTCGATCGGCGGCGAGGTATCGCGCGTGGCGCTCACTGAAGACTTCCGGTTCGCCGTGACCGATCCAGACGCCGCCGATCTCTCGGACGAAGCCGCGGCCTTCACGCCGGCGCGGCCGTTCGTGTTCGCCGGGCACGTCGCCAGGCCGCAGTGGTCCGCCTACGTGAGCGACCGCGCGATGGTCGGACGACTGCTCGAAGTCGATCTCGGCCTGCGCGTGGACCACACGCGCCAGCTCGAACGGACTACGGCGTGGAGCCCGCGGCTCGGCGCCGCGCTGGCGGCGCCTGGCCTGCAGGCGACGATGCGGCTGTCGTACAACCGCTTCTATCAGCCGCCGCAGGCCGAGCACTTGCTGCTCTCGTCATCCGAGGCGGCGCGCTCTCTCTCGCCGTTCGTGGATGACGACTCCGGTGGTGGCGCCACACTTCTGCCCGAACGGCAGACGGCCTGGGAGTTCGGCTGGGAACAGCGGCTGGGCCGCCTGGGTTTCGACCTCGCCGGGTGGCGTCGCCGAGTCGAGAACTACACCGACCCGAACGTGTTCTTCGGCACCACGATCGTGTTCCCGAACAGCGTCGCTCGCGGCACGGCGCGCGGCCTCGATGTCCGCCTGACGCTGCCGCCGACCCGCGGCTGGACGGCTACCGCCGCTTACACCCTTTCGAAGGTCGAGCAGGAAGGGCCGATCAACGGCGGGCTGTTCCTCGAGGACGACATCGACGAGATCGGGCCGGGCGTGGTCTTCACGCCCGATCACGATCAGCGGCACACCGCGTCGGCCTCGCTCACCTGGGTGCAGCCGGTGGGCCGCTGGTCGGCGACGGCCCAGGCCCGCTACGCCAGCGGCACGCCCGTTGAGCTCGGCGACCTCGATGACGACGAGGCCGCGGAGCTCGCCGAGCGGCCGGGGGCATCGCGGGTCGACTTCGCGCGCGGACGCGTCAAACCGCGCCTGGTCGTCGATCTGTCGGGCTCGGTGCGCCTGCGGCGCACGGCGTGGGGCGAGATCGGGCTGGCGGCCAGCGTGCTCAACGCCTTCGACCGCGCCTACGCCTTCAACTTCGGCAACCCCTTCAGCGGCACCCACTTCGGCGCGCCCCGGCAGGTGCGCGTCGACGCCCGCTTCCGCGTCGACTAGCCGAGCGCCTCGCGCACGGCCTCCGTGGCCGTGATCAGGTCGTCGTCGGTCGTGTAGGCGTGCACCGAGGCCCGCACGCGGCCGTACTCCCCGGTCACCAGCACGCGCGCGGCTTCGAGCGTCTCGCGGATGGCCTCCGGATCGGCATGCTCGAAGGCAATGCTGCCGGCCCGCGCCGCCGCCGGTTCCGGTGTCATCACCGGCAGGCCGAGGGCGGTCAGCCGGCGGCGCAGCGCGCCGGACATCGCCAGCGTGTGGGCTTCGATACGCGCCATCCCGATGGCGGCCAGGTAGTCGAGCGAGGCGTCGAGCACGTGCAGGGCGGGGTAGGCGGGATTCCCCGGCTCGAAGGCCTGACCCGTGGACTTGACGTGCAGTTCGCCGGGCTCCTCGAGCGGCGGGCGCGCCTCGGTCGAATGCCATCCCGTGAGCCGGGGCCGCCAGTCGGGCAGACGGCGCCGGTTCCAGCTGGCAATCGCCACCCCGTGCACGCCGAGCATGAACTTGTAGCAGCAGCCGACGAGCACGTCGGCGACGGCGGCATCGACCTTGACCGAGCCGAGCGCGTGCGAGGCATCGACGACGAAGAGGGCGCCGGCCTTGCGGGCCAGGGCGGCGTAGGCCTCCAGGTCGTGGCGCTCGCCGGTCAGATACGACACGTGGCTGACGGCGACGACCCGCGTGCGGCTGTCGATGGCCTGCGCGAAGCGCGCCAGCGGCGCCTGCCAGCCGGTGGGCGGCACGGTGCGCAACTCGACGCCGTGGCGCACCTGCGCCAGGAACGGGTTCATGAGCGACGGGAACTCCCAGCGTTCCATCACGACGTTGTCGCCCGGCCGCCAGTCGATCGACTCCGCGACGAGACCGACGCCGTGCGCCACGCTCGAGGGAAAGCCGATGTCTCCGGGCTCGGCGCCGATGAGCGCCGCGACCTTCGAGGCCACGCGGGCGCGCGCCGCCTCGTTCAGGCGCTGCCCGGCCAGGCCGGTGCCCTTGGCGCGGGCCGCCCGCTCGAGCGCGGGCAGCGTCGAGTTCAGGACCGGCGACTGCCCGCCGGCGGCCAGGTGCGTCACGCCGTCGAGGTTCACGAAGTCAGTGGTGGGCACCATCTCGGCCCCCTTTCATCCAGCAACGGATGTGATGCCGCGCGTCGGCGGCGAGCAGGTAGCAGCGGGCCACCCACGGGTGATAGATGTCCCAGGCCAGCGAGTATGACAGCACCCGCTTGCGCACGCGCACGAGCGGCCCGAGACGGTTGTAGGCGGCGATGGTGCGGTCGACGACCACGGTGCGGTCCGGACCGAACCAGGCGAAACAGCGGCTCCAGAACAGGCGGTCGCGGGCGTAGTCGGCGCTCCACGCCCACGAGACGTGGCGCAGCACGGCGTGGTGCGCGAGAGCGGCGCCGGTATCGAGGCGGTTCAGCAGCGGGTCGAGCGACGGCGTCCGCGCACGGTTCAGGTCGCTGCCGCCGACGATCATCCCGGCGAAGTCCGCGTCCTGGTATTCACGATACACACGATACAGCTCGTCGACGCACAGGGTGTCGTCGTCGAGCAGGTAGAAGTAGCCGTCGGTGATCCGGGCGAAGACGGCGTTGCGCTTGGTCACGATGTCGGCGTCGTCGCAGTCGATCTCATGGACGCGCACGCGTGGATCGGCGGCCAACGCGGGGATCTCCAGGGGCGGCCGACGCGAGGTCTTCACCAGATGCCACACGACGTCGTCGTAGGGCGGCAACGACTGGTGGACGCGCGCCGCCAGATCGTAGCGATAGAGCGGCGTGACGAGGTGCAGCATGCGACTAGGCGACGATGTACAGCATGCGCCTAGCCGGGCGCGGCGTCGTTGTCGCGCACGACCCGGCACGGCTGCCCCCAGGCGATGACCCCGGGTGGGATGTCACGGGTCACGAGCGAGCCGGCGCCGATGACGCTGCCGGCGCCGATCGTCACCCCGTCGACCACGTTGACGCCCATGCCGATGAGCGTTCCGGCGCCGATCCGGACGTAGCCGGCGATGTTGGCGCCCGGATTGACGGTGGCGAACTCATCGATCCGCACGTGATGGCCGATCGAGACGTGGCGGTTGAGCGAGACGAAACGGGCCAATGTCGTGTGGGCCGCCACCGAGACGAGGCTGTTGACGTGGACGCCGCCGGCGAGCACGGCGGTGGACGAGATCGCGGCGCTCTGATGGACGATCGACGTGAAGGTCAGACCGTATGCCTCGAAGGTGGCGAACACGGCGTGCTTGCTGGCCGGCTTGTTGACGCCGAGAAACGCCTCGGCCGGGCCATCCGGGTGGGCGGCGGCCTCGCTCATCGTCACGCGGAAGCGCGGATTGGCGAACGGCTGCAGGTCGGTCCGGGCCAGGTTGTTGACCACATGGATGTCGGGCACGCGGCCGCACGACTCCAGGTTGTCGAGAATCATGCTGAGGGTCGGCTCGCTGAGACCGAGGACCATGAGTCTGCCGTGATGCATCGCCTAGAGTATCGTTCTACTCGCGCGACGACGGAACCCTCCGACATGCCACGACGGATCACGGCCGCCCCCCTCACGCGGCTGGCCACCGCCCTCCTCGAAAGCGCCGGCACCGAGCCGGCCAACGCCGCGCTGTGCGCCGGGCATCTGGTCGACGCCAATCTCAAGGGGCACGACTCTCACGGCGTCGCCATGCTCGCCGCCTACCTGAAGTGGATCGCCCGCGGCGGCCTCGAGCCGAATGCGCACGCCCGCGTCGTGCACGACCGCGTGGTCGTCGCCGTGCTCGACGGCGGTTTCGGGCTGGGTCAGGTGGTGGGCAAGGAGGCGATGGATCTCGCCATCGCCCGCGCCCGCGTCGCGGGCATCGCCTGCGTGGCGCTGCGCAACGCCGGCC
This sequence comes from uncultured Acidobacteriota bacterium, assembly GCA_963807405.1. Classification (GTDB taxonomy): domain Bacteria; phylum Acidobacteriota; class Vicinamibacteria; order Vicinamibacterales; family UBA2999; genus CADEFD01. The sequence goes on from CAWEBU010000006.1 coordinate 2,211,090, forward strand.
ATCTCGGTCGCATCGGCGCCTACGGCGAGATGTGCGCCGAGGCCGGCCTGGTCTCGATGCACTACGTCAACGTCGTCGGCCTCGCGCCGGTGGTGGTGCCGTTCGGCGGGCGCGAGCCGCGCCTGTTCACCAACCCCTACTGCGGCGTGGTGCCCCGTCCAGACGGCCGCCACATCGTCGTCGACTTCGCGACCAGCGCGGTCGCGCTCGGCAAGGCCCACGCCGCCTGGCGCCGCGGCGAGCCGCTCGCCACCGGCATGGTGGTCGATGCCGCGGGCGCGCCGACGACCGACCCGGCCACCCTCTTCGGCGACGGGCCGCGCGGCCACCTGCTGCCGTTCGGCCAGCACAAGGGCGGCGGCCTGCAGGTCCTGTGCGAGCTGCTCGGCGGCGCCCTGGCCGGCCACTGGACCATCCAGTCGGAGCCACGTCCCGACCGCGGCGCCACCATCAATCACATGCTGTCGATCGTCCTCGATCCCGAGGCCTTCGGCGGCCGCGACGACTTCGAACGCGAAGCGACCCTGCTGGTCGAGACGCTGCGCCAGACCCCGCCCGGCCCCGGCGTGGCCACGCTGTTGCTGCCGGGCGACCCGGAGCGGGCCGCCGCCGAGCGGTCACGTCATGGCCTGGATCTCGACGACCGCACGTGGGCGGGCCTCGTGAAGGCCGCCACCGGCCTCGGCCTCGACGCCGAGGCCCTCGTGGCCGGCGCCTAGCCCGCGCGAATGGTCGTGCCCCTCGAGGGGCTGGAGCGGCGGGCGATGCCGCCACCCGACGGCGCTCAGGGCTGCTTGAAGACCGTGCCGTCCTTCATCACGAAGCGCACCTGGCGCAGCGCGCCGAGGTCGCGGGTGGGATCGCCGTCCACCGCGATCAGGTCGGCCAGCAGTCCGGGTTTCACTGTCCCCACCCGGTCGGCGATGTGAAAGGTGGTGGCGTTGCCGGAGGTGGCGATGCGCGTGGCCTCGGCCGCGGTCACGCCGGCCGCCACCATCAGCTCGAGCTCGCGCACGTTGTCGCCGTGCGGGAAGACCCCGACATCGCCGCCGAAGCACAGCGCCACGCCGGCCGCCATCGCCGCCTGGAAGGTCTTCCGCTTCGCCTGCAGGCGTGCCGGTTCGGGCTCCTGGCCCTTCTTCCAGCCGCCGTACTGGGCGGTGGCGTCGGGCGCGGCGAGCGTCGGGCAGTAGGTGACGCCCTTCTCCTTCATCAGCGCCCAGATCTCCGGCGTCCCGGCATCGCCGTGATCGATGGTCTCGACGCCGCCCATGACGGCGCGCCGCATGCCTTCGGGCGTGCCGGCGTGCGCCGCCACGTAGCGGCCGCTGCTCTTCGCCACCGCGACGATGGCCGCGATCTCCTCGACCGAGAAGGTCGGCCGCGCCTCGCCGTTCGGGCCCCAGCGGTAGTCGGCGTAGATTTTCACGAAGTCGATGCCGTGCCCGATCTGGTTGCGGGCCACGCGCGTCACGCCCTCGACGCCGTCGGCCTCTTCCGCCCCCTGCGGCACGGTGAACTCCGGCGCGAAGCCCTTCGGGCCGTAGCTGCCGGTGGCGACCATGGCCGGGCCGCTGACGAGCATGCGCGGTCCCGGGATGACGCCGTCGTCGATCGACCGCTTCAACCCGACATCGGCGTAGCCGGCGCCTTCGCTCCCGAGGTCGCGCACGGTCGTGATCCCGGCCATCAGCGTGTCGCGCGCGCTGACGGTGGCGCGGGCCACGCGGTAGGCCGCCGACTCCTTCAGGACCTGATCGTTCCAGACGGTCTCGTTGTAGGGATGCAGCAGCAGGTGCGAGTGCCCTTCGATGAGACCGGGCATGAGCGTGAGGCCGGTCAGCATCACGCGCTCGGCGCCGGCCGGCACGGCGAGACCGGCGAGCGGCCCGGCCGCTTCGATGGTGCGGCCGCGCACGACCACGCCCCAGCCTTCGTGCATGGTCGCGCCGTCGTAGACGCGCGCCGGCTGCAGCAGGCGGACGGCCGAGGGCGGCGGGGCCTGCGCGCCCGCGGACGCCGGCACGAGAATCGACAGCACGGCGACGGCCACGCCAGGGACACGGCTCACTGCACACCCTCCCGGTAGCGGCCGTGGCATGCGCGCCGCAGCCGGCCGTCAAGCATACCGCGCCGGCGATGGTACGATTGCCGCGATGGATTCCGCGGATGTCGTGATCGTCGGCGGCGGCTGCATGGGCGCCGCCACCGCCTACTACCTCACTCTCCACGGCGCCGGCCGTGTCGTCCTCATCGAGCGCGACGTGCAGCTCGGCACCGGCTCCACCGGACGCAATGCCGGCGGCGTGCGGCACCAGTTCTCCGATCCGGCCAACATCGCGCTGTCACGGGAATCGATTGCACTGTTCGAACGCTTCGAGGAGGAGATCGGCAGCCCGATCGACTTCTGGCAGGACGGCTACCTCTTCCTGCTGTCCTCGGCCGGGAGCGCCCGGCAGTTCGAGGCCAGCGTGGCGCTGCAGCGGTCGCTCGGTCTCGACGTGGGATGGCTGAGCGGCGCCGAGGCGGCGGCGATGACGCCGGGACTCGATGCCACCGGCGTTCTCGCGGCCAGCTTCTGCGCCAAAGACGGCATCGCCGATCCGAACGGCGTGACCGTGGGTTTCGCCCGCGCCGCCCAGACGCGCGGACTCACCGTCCTGCGCGACACCGAGGTGACCGGCATCGACGTGAGCGGCGGACGCGTGACGGGTGTGCGGACGACGCGTGGCGACATCAGCACCGGGGCCGTCGTGAACGCCGCCGGACCGTGGGCCGGCGCGGTGGCCGCCCTCGCCGGCGTGCCGCTGCCGGTGACGCCGGAGCGGCGGCACATCTTCATCGCCCATCCCGAAGCCGGCGCCAGCTGGGACGATCCGCGCTTCGCCGGCCGCACGCCGGCCTCGCGGCTCATGGTCATCGACTTCGACACCACGTTCTACTTCCACCGCGAGGGCGCCGGCCTGCTCTTCGGCATGGGCGATCCAACCGAGGCTCCCGGCTTCGACCTCACCGTCAAGTGGGACTTCCTGCCCGACGTGACCGACGCGGCGGTGCGGCGCCTGCCGGCCCTGGCCGATGCCGCCGTCACCCACGCCTGGGCGGGACTCTACGAGATGACGCCCGATCACAACCCGGTGATCGGTCCGTGCGGGCCCGACGGGTCGTTCGCCATCGCCGGCTTCAGCGGTCACGGCTTCCAGCACGCCCCGGCCGCGGGACGGATCCTGGCCGACGTGATGCTCGGCCGCGATCCGCGCTTCGACCTCGCGCCGTTCGCCTTCACGCGCTTCGCAGACGGCGCGACCAGCGGTGAACACCACGTCGTGTAGCCGGCTGCGGCCATCCATCACCCGCGGCGTCGTCGTCCTCGCCGTGCCGCTGGTCCTGCTGTCGGGGTGGGCGCCTTCCGCCAATGGATGGGCGGCGTGGGCGGCCGTCGACGGCCCGCCGGTGTCCGCGGCCGCCCGCGACGGCACGCTCACCCTCACCGCGCGCGGCTTCGAGGACGACAGCGGCCTGGTGCTGCCGCTCTACGCCCACGCCGGCAATCTCTTCGCGCTCTTCACCCGCGACCCGGCCCGCGCCGGCAAGGAACTCGATGACGTGGCCACCGCCGGCTACCACGGCGTGCGGGTGTGGGCCACGCTCGGCGGACGCTTCTGGACAGGCGATCACGTGGGGCCGGATCGCACGCCCGACTACTGGGGTCAGGTCCGCGCGTTCGCCGGCGCCCTGCGCGCGCGCGGGCTGCGCGCCGTCTGGAGCCAGGGCGATGTCGGCCAGCTGGGCGATCGCCGCGCCTACATGACGCGGCTGGCCGCGCTCGATGCCGACGTCCCTTTCATCGACTTCATCGACTGCGGGAACGAGGCGTGGCAGACCGGCGAGGACGACCCGCGCCGTCTCGCGGAGTGCGTCGGCTACTACCAGCAGGCCGGCGGGAAGGCCATCCGCTCGCTGACCTCGCCGCCCGGCGACCGCAAGGCGGAACTGGATCGCTTCAGCATTCCGCCCGCCCAGGTCTTCGATGTCCACTCGTCGCGGGAGGGACACTCGTGGGACATGCGCCGCCGCATCTTCTCTATTGCCTACGAGCAGAAGCCGGTCCGGCGTTTCGGCATCGGGTCCGAACCGCCGGGCAGCGGCGCGCTCGTGAGCATCACGGCCCACAAGGCGGAACTCGACGACGAGTCGATTCCGCTGCTCGCCGTGGCCAGCCTCCACGCGCGGCAGGCGTTCGTGTGGTTCTCGGGGGAAGGCGTGAAGATCCGCCACGGCCTCGCGACCGAAGCCGGCTTCTGGACCACGCCCAGGGCCGTCGCCTGGCTGCCGCGCGACCTCATGACCTTCCAGACGCTCCATCACTCCGGTGACACCTGGCGGGAGCGTCGCGTGCTGGCGGCCACGGGGCGGGCGCGGGTCGATTGCGCGAGCCATGACGACGGCCGGTTCGTGTGCACGATCGACGGTCCGCCCGGCACCTACACCCTGCCGGTGACACGGGCCTTCACGGCGCGCCTCTGCCATCCGGGTGAGAGCACCTGCGACGAGCTGTCACGGAGCGCCGGTGAGACGCTTGGCGTGACCTTCCGGCGCGGCCGTGTGCTGGTCGGCCACCGGCACTGACGGGGAGTTTTCCTCCCGCCCGCGAAGGAGCACCCGGACCCGGCGGGTCCGAGCCGCCGCAGGGCGCCGTCGACACGCCTGATTGGCGCGCTGCGCCGTGGCATCGAGCTTGCTCCTTCCGGGAGTTCCACCTCGCGCATCGCCGCCCCGGTCCGCCGGGGCAAGGGAGTGCACCATGACCGCCAGAGACGTGATGACCTCGGGGCCCGCTGTCGTGGCCCCCACGACGACCATCGCTGAAGCCGCCGCGCTGATGCTCGCCGTCGACTGCGGCGTGCTCCCGGTGGTCGAGAACGACCGGCTGGTCAGCACCGTGACCGATCGCGACCTCTTCATCGCGCTGGCGACCAGGAACGTGCTGGCCTCGCAGCTGACCGTCGGCGAGGTCGCCCGCCACGAGGTGTGGACGTGCGGTCCGGACGACGCAGTGCGGGCCGCGCTCGACACCATGCGGCAGCACCAGGTGCGCCGGTTGCCGGTCGTGGACGCGGCCGGCCACGTGGTCGGCATCGTGTCGATGAACGACGTCCTGCTGGCCCTCGACGGGTCCAAGGCGATCGCCCCGCGCGCCGTCATCGACACCCTGCAGCACATCAGCGCCCATCACCACCTGCCGTCCAGGTTCGAGGCGCCGTGAGCCATCGCCGCCGGGCCGGCGTGGTGGCGCGACTGGTCGGGCCGCTCGGCGTCGCCGCGACGGTGGCGGCAGTCAGCCTGGCGTGTCAGCCGTCGCGGCCGGCGGCAACGCCCGTCGATCAGCCCGCCCGCGACCGCTCCACCGAGAGGACGACGATGATCGACACGCAGCTGCGCGCCCGGGGCATCCGCGACCCGCGCGTGCTCGACGCCATGGCCACGGTGCACCGCCACCGCTTTGTACCGGCCGAGGTCGAGCGCCAGGCCTACGAGGACCACCCGCTCCCGATCGGGCACGGCCAGACGATCTCGCAGCCCTACATCGTGGCCTTCATGACCGAAGCGCTGGAGCTCGCGCCCTCCGACACGGTGCTCGAGATCGGCACCGGATCGGGCTACCAGGCCGCGGTGCTCGCGCAGCTCGCTGGCCAGGTCTACAGCATCGAGCTGCTGCCAGAGCTGGCCGATCGGGCGCGGCGCACCTTGGGCGAAGAGGGCTACACGAACGTGCAGGTCAAGGCCGGTGACGGCTACCTGGGATGGCCCGAACACGCGCCGTTCAGCAAGATCATCGTCACCGCGGCGCCGGAGGCCGTGCCGGCGGCGCTGGTCGAACAGCTCGCCGTGGGCGGCACGATGATCGTGCCCGTCGGGCCGCAGATGGGCCACCAGGAGCTGCGCCTCCTCAGGAAGACCCCCGACGGGGTCGTCACCGAAACCAGCCTGGCGGTGCGGTTCGTGCCGATGGTCAAGCCGCCGGGCTGAACGGACCGCCGCTGGGCAATCCGCCCTCGCGCGGCGCAAGATAGGGGGCCGTGCAGGCCGCCGATCTCTCGCCAGTGCCCGTCGAGGCGCGTACCCAGTCGGGCTGGGATCTGTTCCTGCTCTTTGCGGCCGCCAACATCGTGGCCACGACGCTGCAGGTCGGCGCGTCGCTCGGCGCCGGCCTGTCACTGACGCGCATGTGGCTGGCCGTGACCACCGGCAGCGTGCTCGGCGCGGCGATGGTCGCCGCCCTCGCCCCGGTGGGCTCGCGCCTGGGCGTCCCGTCGATGATCGCGATCCGCGCCGTGCTCGGCCACACCGGCGCGCGGCTGGTCGCCGTCGTGCTCTTCGTCACCAACTTCGCGTGGATTGCCGTCAACAACACGATTGCAGCCTCGGTGGCGGCACGGATGCTGCCGCTGCCGCTCGACGAGCGCGCCTGGGCCGTGGTCGTGGGCGTCGTCTCGACGGCGGTCGTGGCCGGCGGGCCGGTGGCGGTGCGCCAGGCCGACCGCTGGGCGGTGCCGCTGATGGTGGCGGCCGGCCTCGGGGTGACGTGGCTGGCCCTGCACCTGCCGGCGGCACCGCCGCCGCCAGCCGGCCTGCCGCAGCCGTCGTGGAGCCTGCTCGACGTCGTCGTCGGCTATCAGGTGTCGTGGCTGCTGATGTTCGCCGACTACTCGCGCTTCACCGCGCGCCCTCGCACCAGCGGCTGGGCCGTCTTTCTCGGCCTCGCGCTCACGGCCGCGTGGCTGATGCCGGTCGGCTGGCGGCTGGCGCAGCACGCCGGCAGCACCGACCCGGGCGCCATGCTGGCGGCGGCCGGGGCGGGCGTCACGGCGGCGCTCCTCATCACGCTGGCGACCATCACCACCAACTTCGTCAACATCTACCTCTCGTCGCTGGCCTGGCGCAGCCTGATGCCGGCGGTGCCCGGCGGCACCGCCGTGTGGCTGGTCGGGGCGATCGGCACGGCACTGAGCCTCGCCGGCGGCTGGCTCGATCGGTTCGCCGGCTTCATGACCGTGGTCGGCTCGCTGCTCGTGCCGGTCGGCGGCGTGCTCATCGCGCATTTCGTCCTGCGGCGCTCTCTGACCGATGTCGCCGCCCTCTACGATGCACGCGGCCCGCTGGCGGGGATCCGCTGGCCTGGCGTGGTGGCGTGGCTCGCCGGGATCGCCACCTACTACGCGACGCGAGGCGCCGCCACCATGCCGAGCCTGCTGGTGGCCATGGGCATCTATCTGGTGCTCACGTCTGCCTCGCGGACGTCCGTGCCAGACACGGCCCGCCTGCCGTAGCGGGCGTCGAGCGCGCCGCCGGGCGGCGCCGGTGCGCGCTCAGCGGCGCGGCACGAGGCGCACCTCGCCGGCGCCGCGGTCGATGTCGATCGAGGCGAAGAGCGCCGCCGGCAACAGCCCGTCACTGCCTGAGCGCCCCCGGGGGGCCGCCAGGCGCAGCGCCGGCACCGCGCCGAGTCGCAGGGCGCCGATGGCCAGTTCCGCGCGCCCGGCGCGGGCGCTCGTTCCCCCACCCGCCGTCCCGAGACGCACCGGAGTGCCGGCCTCGTCGTCGTCGTCGTACAGCACCAGGCCGACGACGCCGCTGTCGAGCACGAGCGTGCGTGGACGGCCACCCACATGCGCGTCCACGAGCACGCGTCCGTTGACGATCCGCGCCGCTACGGGCTGACCCCGGCGCTGCCGGGCCGGCTCGTCGGCATCGGGAAAGACGAGCCGGCCGCCGACGAGATCGAGGTGGAGGCGGGGCTCGCCGATCGCGTCCATCCCGAGGATGCCGTCCACCCGCCGATCGGTGCCGCCGATGGCGGCCAGATCGACAACCAGCACGCGCAGCGGCGGCAGCCGCCGCCCGCCGAGGTCGAGGCCGACCAGCGTCGACTCCCCTGCCGGCCTGAGGCCGCCCGGCGTGGCCACCTGCCGGCCGGGCCGCACCTCGAGACCCGCGCGTCTCGCCGTGTCGGTCGAGAGCAGGGTGTGAGTACTGCCGGTGTCGAGCAGGAAGCGCCAGGACTGGGTGCTGTCCCCGACCCGGACGGTCACCGCCCAGAGTCCCTGCGGCAGCGCCTCGAGCGCCAGACCGCGCGGCGCGCCCTCGCCGCTCGTGGACGCCATCGAGAGCCACAGGACGACCAGCGACCGCGCGCGCCATGGACCGTGAGACATGCGTCCACGGTGGCCGCGAAGCCGGCGCCGCGTCGTGATGGATGCGGGCGGTTACGGCCTCGAAACGATGAGGAAATGATGATGGGCGCCGGTCCGCGGCGCGGCGCTATCTGGTGGCGGGCTCGCCGGGCAGCGTGACGAGGTAGAGGTGGCCCCGGAACTCGCTGCGGTCGTAGGCCAGCAGGGTGCCGTCCGCCGACCACGTCGGGTAGCGCGTCACCACTTCCGGGGACGCCTCTCGCGTCACCCGCGTGCGCTCGCCGGTGGCCGGGTCGAGCGTCTCGATGTTCCAGACACCGCGGTCGCCGGGCGTCGAGAGCGCCACGCGCCGGCCATCCGGGGAGAACGCGCCCGGCCAGAACTGGCCCGTGTCGGGGGACACGCGCGCCGCCACTCCCGTGTCCGCATCGGCGAGATACATCGCCATGTGCTGGCCGTCCTTGCGCTCGAGCGCCAGGCGGCGGCCATCGGGCGACCACACCGGGAAGCCATAGCCCGCAAAGCGCGGCCACGCGCCGAAGGTGCCGGCCGCGAGCGAGCCGCGTCCCACGGTGTTCAGGGGCTCACCGAGCGTGGCGACGACGGTGTCCTGGTCGGGGGCGATGCGTGGAAACGAGGTGGACTCGGGCAGCGCCAGCCGTTCGGTCACCGCGCCGGTCTCGAGATCGGCTTCGACGAGGTAGGGCGAGAGGCCGACCCAGCGCATGCCGAAGAGCCGGCGGTCCGTCGACCAGGTGGGATAGCCGACCCGTCGCCCGCCGGTGATCACCGGGCGGTCGCCCGTGCCGTCGATGTTCATCACGCGGATCTCGACCCCCGTGTCGTAGGCCAGACGCCGCCCATCGGGCGAGAACGCCGGATGGGCGCCGTGGCGAAGGCGTTGCGGCGCGCCCGCCGGCGCCCCCGCGGCCGTGACCGGCAGGGTCCAGATCGCTTCGCTGCTCTCGACCAGCACGAGCGCGGCGGTGCGGCCGCCGGGCGCGATCGACACGCTGCGCGCGCTGGCCGGCAGCGATGCGATCACGACGTCGGTCTGTGGCCGCGTCGGATAGCTGGCGTCGCCGACCTCGACGCGTACGACCCGACGGCTCGGGGACGGCACCTCGACCGTCCACGCCGAGACGCCACTCGGGCCCGGCGTGAGCTGCCCCACGCGGTAGTGCCAGTTCTCGGCGCGCTTGGTCAGCAGCCCATCGCTCACCCGCACCGACCAGTAGTCGGCCGGGCCGTTGCGCGCGGCGCCGAAGTAGACCACGGTGCCGTCGGGCGACCAGGCGGGCTGCCAGTGCCCGCCCGGCGGATCGCCAGCGCGTGTCAGCACTCGCGCGGCCCCGCCGCCATCGGCCGGCACGAGCATCAGGTGCGACCCCGGCTGCGCTTTCTCGGTCACCCACTCGTCCGACTGGAACACGATCCAGCGGCCGTCGGGCGACCACGCCGGCCGCGAACCGACCGTGGCCAGCTGCCGAGCGGCGCCGCCGTCGCGGCCGATGGTCCACACGCCCTTGCGCAACGCCGAGTGGTAGGCGAGGTGCGAGGAATCCGGCGACCAGGTGGGGTGCACGTTGCGCATGCCGTCGGCGGTCACCGCGCGCGACGTCCCCCGCTCCACATCGCGCACCCAGATCTCGAAATCGCCGCTGCGATCCGACACGATCGCCAGCCAGCGGCCGTCGGGCGAAAACGAGGCGGAGAGCATCGAGCCGGTCCCAGCCTCGAGCTCCACCAGCTGACCGGCGGCAGGGCCAGGATCGACCCGGCCGGCCGCCGCGATCCAGGCCGCGGCCACCACCAGCGCGGCGATCGCGGCCGCGGCCGGCGCGCGCCACCGGTAGCGGCTGACGGTCGAGGGCGGCAGAGGCTGGTCCGCCAGGGGTTGCAGGAGCAGAGGTGGCGGCGCGGCGGCTTCAGCCGTGGAGGGGATCGCCTCGTGACGCGTGACCTCGGCGATGAAGCGGTAGCCGCGCGTCGGCACCGTCTCGATGATGCGCGCATCGCCGGCGTCGTCGCCGAGCCCGCGCCTGAGCTGCGCCACGACGCGGGTCAGCGCGTTGGGCGTGACGGCCACGTCCTTCCAGACGCCGTCGAGCAGCTCGTCCTTGGTCACGAGCCGCGCCGGACGCTCCACCAGGAAGCGCAGCACGTCGATCGCCTTGGGTTCCAGGGCGAGGCGGCGGCCGCCCCTCGTGACCTCGAAGCGGTCGATGTCCAGCTCGATGTCGGCGAAGCGGTATGTGGACACGGCGCTGCCGCCATTATCGACGAGGACGTGGACGCGGTCCGCCGATTGGGACGGGGACAGGGACGATTGGTAGCGGCGACAGCCCCCGCTACAATTGAACGACATGCGCCGACTGTTCTCACTCGTGTTCACCGCGGCCCTGCTGGCCGCCCTCGTGCCCGCCGCGGGCGTCACGCCGCTTCACGCCCAGGCCGATGCCAGCGGGCGCGTACCCGAAAGCGCCTACCAGGGGCTGCGGTGGCGCAACGTCGGGGCCGGACGCGGCGGCCGTGTCACCGGGCTGGCCGGCGTGCGCCAGCAGCCGCACACCTTCTACATCGGCGCCACCGGCGGCGGCGTGTGGAAGACGGATGACGCCGGCATCAACTGGTACCCGGTCGGGGACGGCGAGATCACCACCGGATCGATCGGCTCGATCGACGTCGCGCCGTCGAATCCCGACCGCGTCTGGGTCGGCACCGGCTCGGCCGCCATCCGCTCGAACGTCGTCATCGGACGCGGCGTCTTCAAGAGCAGCGATGCCGGCAAGAGCTTCCAGTTCGCGGGCCTGCGCGAGAGCGGTCAGATCGGCGGCCTTCGCGTCCACCCGACCAACCCGGACATCGTGTGGGCGGCCGCGCTCGGTTCCCCGTTCGGGCCCACCGCCGAGCGCGGCATCTTCAAGACGGTCGACGGCGGCACCACGTGGAAGAAGACGCTGTTCGTCGACAACGAACACGGCGGCCGCGATGTCGAAGTGGACTGGCGCAACCCGGACATCGTCTACGCGGCGATCTACAAGGGCTTCCGCAAGGGCTGGGACATCGTCAGCGGCGGTCCCGCCGACAAGGGCGGCATCTACAAGTCGGTCGACGGCGGCGAGACCTGGAAGAAGATCTCGGCCGGCCTGCCCGCCACGCTGATCGGCAAGATCGACCTCGACATCGCGCGCAGCAATCCGAACGTGCTCTACGCGATGATCGAAGCGCCGGGCGACGAAGGCGGTCTCTACCGTTCGAATGACGCCGGCGAGAGCTGGACGATGGTGAACAGCAGCCAGCGCCTGCGGGCGCGGCCGTTCTACTTCCACTACGTCAACGTCCATCCCACCAACGAGAACGAAGTGTGGGTGAACGAACTCGGCCTCCACAAGTCAACCGATGGCGGCAAGACGTTCACCACCATCGCGACGCCGCACGGCGACAACCACGGCATGTGGTTCAACCCCGACCAGCCGGCGATCATCCTGCAGATCAACGACGGCGGCGGCAACGTGTCGCTGAACGGCGGCGAGAGCTGGTCGTCGATCCTGAACCAGCCGCACGCCGAGTACTACATGGTGGCCGTCGACGAGCAGCACCCCTACCGCCTCTACGTGCCGCAGCAGGACAACACCACGCTCATCCTGCCGAGCAACCCGCCCGTGTCCTGGGGCCTCGACCATCCGGCCGAGATGTGGCAGCAGGCCTCCGGCTGCGAAACCGGTCAGATCTGGGCGCGCAAGGACGGCTCGGTGATCTGGGGCGCCTGCAAGGGCGAAGTGGGCCGCTACAGCGTGGCCACCGGGCAGGAGAAGCACTACTGGGTCTATCCGCAGAATCGCTACGGCCACGACCCGGACGAGATCAAGTACCGCTTCCCGCGCCAGACCGTCGTGTATCTCTCGCCGCACGACGACACGCATCGTCTACCAGGCCAGCCACGTGCTGCACCGCTCGCTCGACGAGGGCGTGACGTGGGAGACGATCAGCCCCGACCTGACGGCGCGGGAGCCCGAGTACCAGACGATTCCCGGCACCCCGATCACGCGCGACATCACGGGGGAAGAGGTCTACAGCTCGATCTACGCGATGATCGAGTCGCGTCTCGAGAAGGGCGTGATCGTCGTCGGCGCCAACGACGGCCCGGTGAGCATCACGCGCGACAACGGCAAGACCTGGAAGCGCGTGACGCCGCCCGACATGGGCCCGGGCGGCCGCATCCAGACGGTGGAAGACAGCCCGCACGCCAAGGGCACCTTCTACGTCGCCGCCTACCGCTTCATGCGCGAGCACGATCTGAAGCCCTATATCTACAAGACCGCCAACTACGGCGAGACGTGGACGAAGCTCACCGACGGCAGCAACGGCATCCCGATCGATCACCCGACGCGCGTCGTGCGCGAGGACCCGAAGCGGCAGGGCCTGCTCTACGCCGGCACCGAGTTCGGCGCCTTCGTGTCGTTCAACGATGGCCGTGCGTGGCAGCCGCTGCAGCAGAACCTGCCGGCGACGCCGATCACGGACATCAAGGTCCACCGGGACGACCTCGTCATCAGCACGATGGGCCGCGGCCTGTGGATCATGGACGACGTGACGCCCCTGCAGCAGCTGGCGGCGCGCACGGCGGCGCTGCCGGCCACGCACCTCTTCCAGCCGAAGGACGCCATTCGCGATCGCTGGGTGCCGACGCCGCCCTCGGCGAGCGAGCCCGAATACTCGGTGCCCGGACCGCGCTTCGACCTCTACTTCGCCGCGGTGCCGACCGACGCCACGCTCGAGATCAAGAACGCCGCCGGCACGGTGGTGCGGACGTTCGCCGTGGCGCCACCGCGCGCCGGCGGTGCCGCCCAGGAGATGCGGGGCCCGTTCCGCCGGCCCGGAGGCTCGACGGCCATCGCCGCCCGCGCCGGCATGCAGCGCTTCACCTGGGACATGCGCTACCCCGGGCGCGTGGACGGCCAACGCTCCGGCCGGCGGCCCCGGCGGGCCGCTGGCCGCGCCTGGCAAGTACTCCGTCACGCTGACGGCGGGCGGCCAGAGCCAGACACACGGCTTCGCGCTCAGTGCCGATCCGCGGGTCCTGCGCGACGGCGTGACGAATGCCGACCTCGAAGCCGCCCTCGCCTTCCAGCTCGAGGTGCGCGATGGCCTGAGCGAGGCGCGGAAGCTGGCGGCGAGCGTGACCGCGGCCATGCAGAAGGCCGGCGTGCGGCCGCCCGCTGCCGCGCCCCCGGGTGCGCGGCCGATGGACGCCACCTTCACGCATCCGCTGCAGAAGGTGTGGGCCACGCTCAACGACATGCCCGGCGCCTACCCGCAGCCGATGCTGGTCAACCAGTTCAACACCGTGCAGCGGATGATCGGCCAGGCCGACCAGAAGATCGGCAAGGACGCGATCGACCGCTACAACGACCTCATGAAGGCGCTGGCGGACGCGCAGGCGGAGTTCAAGAAGGCCGTGGGTTAGCCGGGATGCCCACCCGCGAGATCACGCTCGACTACGACGACGAACAGGTCAGCTTCACGGTCGAGGGCGAGGCCGCGTTCGGCGCGCCCACCGTGCTGCTCGACGGCGACGACAACCTGATTGCCGGCCGGCCGTGGGCCGACGCCGGCTTCGTCGTCGCCCCGTTCCTGCGGCCCGAGGAGTTCCAGCGTCTGGCCGAGGGCATCCGGCTGACGCTGCGGGCCCGCATCGCCGCCACCGGCATCGCCGTCGCGAACGACTTCGCGCTCGAGCGCTACCACGAGGCGGTCACGACCGACGAGGCGCACGCCGCGGTCAGCGCGCGCGGCCCGTGGTGCCACGCGGTGGGTGATCTCGGCGTGCCGGTTGCGACCATCAGCCAGCGCGTCAGCGAGATCCTCGGCCTGCGCGTCTCGACCACGCCGCCGCACAGCGAGTTCCCGGAACACTTCTGCTACCGGGTGGTGCGCCCGCGCAGCCGCGACAACAACCCGCCGCACCGCGACGTCTGGCTCGATCGGCTGCGCCATGCCGTCAACATCTACGTCCCCTTCGCCGGCAGCACGCCGCGCTCGTCGCTGCCGCTCGTCCCCGGTTCGCACCGCTGGAAGGAATCCGAGATCGAACGTACCGGTCGAGGGCGCGCGGGTCAACGGGATGAGCTTCACCGTGCCGTCGGTGGTGGGAGCGGCTCATCCCCTGGCGCTGGCCCGGCCCGATCCCGGCTTGAACGAGGTGCTCGTGTTCTCGCCGTATCTCATCCACGGCGGCGCCTTCAACCAGCTGCCGGACCGCACGCGAGTCTCGCTCGAGATGCGCTTCTGGCGCGCCGGCTGACGGCCGCCCCGCCTCAGCCGATCCGGATCGGCGGCTCGATCAGCTCCGCCCGCAACGGCTCGTCGGGGACCACCTGCGACATGCGTCCGGTCCCCGTCGCCGCGCGATCGCCATCGCCGCGGCACGCGTTCGAGCTTCACGGGCCAGATGGTCAGCCGGCCATCGGCGCCGACGTGGAGGCGGAGGAAGTTCTTGAAGTCCTCGATCCGCAGCGCGCTGAACGCTTCCTCGCTGTGGCGGCCGAAGACGTTGACCGACACCAGCAGGTAGAGACCGACGATGAGCGAGCCGGTCACCCAGCCGCCGGCGAAGATGCCGAGCCCGGCCAGGGCGGCGTGCGCCACGCCGCCAGCATGCGACGAGGCGGCCGGCGATGGCGAGCGCTCCCCAGCCCAGATAGAAGGTCGCGGTGAAGTGCGCGGCCGCGTGCGCCAGCCCGCCGAGCACGCGATAGAGCCGGCTGTGCGTGTCGGTGAACGCCAGGAACGCGAGCACGATGGCGGCGCACCACAGCGCCAGTCCGGGGTTGGCGCTGAAGGCCCGCACCGTCAGCGCGAGGGCCTGCCACGGGTTGGCCGGCGTCGTGCCGCCGGCGGCCGCGCCCACGAGCCACGCCGTCATCAGGTAGACCGTGGCGGGCACGACCCCGAAACGCGGGTTGCGCAGCGGGAACAGCAGGTTGCGCCAGGCCAGCCGCGCCGACTGGGCGGTCGACGGGTAGGTCGAGCGCGCCTCGAAGGTGCGCGCCCGGATGTCGTCGGTCACGGCCTCCTCGCTCAGCCGCGAGAAGTCGTCCTCGTGCGTCGGGTGGAGGAAGGCGCCGCCACCGCCAGCCGTGATCTTCTGAATCGGCTCGCCGCCGCCGGCCGACTCGCGCGACTCCTCGTGGCGCCGGTAGTGGTGCAGGTCGCCCGTCAGGTAGAGCTTGACGGTGATGCCGCGCTTCGCGAACACCTCCTCGCGCAGGTAGATGAGATCGGTCTCGTCGAAGACGCGTCCCATGCTGCGGTACTTCTGCGCGCAGGATCCACACCGGCAGCGACAGGCACAGCACGACCTTGTCGCCCGGCTGCATGTGGCGTTCGGCGATCTCGCGGAAGTGCTCCATCTGCGGCACGTCGAGGTCGCTCTGGAGCTGGCCGTCGCTCGCCACCAGCCACCACCGGTGCGGCAGCTTGAGCACGAAGTAGCTGCGGCGCTGGCGCGTCCACCAGCCGGCGAAGCGGCGGCCGCCGATGTCGGAGCAGAAGAGCCGGGTGAACGCCGACAGGCCGTCGTACCAGTCGTGGTTGCCGGGCACCGCGTAGACGTGCGGGCGCTCGGCCGGCTCGTCGTCGCCGAAGGCGGCGGCGTAGGGCGCCACCAGCCGTCGCTGGTATTCCTCGCGGCTCGGCGCCGGATAGACCTCGTCGCCGCCGAAGACGAGCACGTCGCCGCGCGGCAGATCGTGCACGGCCTCGCCGTCGTGGACCCGGAGCGCACGCTGGGCGGCGGCGTAGGCCACCGCGTAGGTCGAGTTCCAGCCGTCGCCGGTGTCGCACACGAAGTCGACCCACAGCTCGTCGCGCGGCCGGCTGCGATCGGGCTGCGGCCCGCGCCCGCCGTCGCGGTAGTGGAGGCTGTGGTCGTAGAACTCCTGACGCCGCGCGGCCAGCGCCTGCACGATCCGGCGGTCGCTCTGCGTGCCGACCGCGAGCGAGACGAGCTTCTTGAGGGCGGTGCGCGAGCAGCTGGCCGGGATCGAACCACCCGACCATCGGCATGCGCGCGGCCGGGCCGGCGCGACCGCGCAGCCACAGCGGGAAGAACACGGGACTGGCGGCGATTCGCCGGGCGATCGGCACCGCCGCATCCGGCGCCGGCTCAGCGCGGATGGCCCGACGCCTCAGGCGTCGCCATCGAGGCTGGCCTGCTCGTTTCGGATGACGGCGTCGCGACCGATCACGTCGACGACCACCTACCGACCGATCCCGGGGAACGCCGGCCCACGGAAGACGGCCTTGCCCTTCAGCAGCGTCAGCTCGGCCTTCATGTCCTTGAGGGCGGCCGTCGGCACGGTGTAGGGATCGCGGTCCCACACCGCCAGATCGGCGTCCTTCCCCACCTCGATCGAGCCCACCCGGTCGTCGAGGAACATCGTGTGCGCGGCCCAGATGGTGTACGACTTGAGCGCGGTCCGGACGTCGACCGCTTCGTCCATCCCGAACGGCGTCTTGCCGAAGGTGCCGTTGAGCGTCTCGCGCGCCACCGATGCCCACAGCCCGTAGCGGGCGGCAAATGGCGTCACGCCGAAATCCGAGCCGCCGCCCCAGCGCACCCCCTTGGCGGCCCACGTCTTGAGCGGCTTCATGCGCAGGTTGCGACGGGGACCGAAGTTGCCGGCGTAGGTGTCGCCGATCCACCACATGAACGAGGCCGACGCCTCCGGGTAGGCGGCGTCGTAGTCGCGCTGCAGCCGCGCCATGACGTCGATGGCGTGGTCGGTGGGCGTGTTGGCGTGGATGATGCCGTGGCGCAGCCCCCTGGTGGGCGTGGCGGCCAGCGCCTGCGCGTAGGTGTCGACCACCCAGTCGATGGCCTTGTCGCCGATGGCGTGCGTGCTGACGTGGACACCGGCCTGGTGGAAGTTCGTGGCCATGGTGCGGTACTGGTCGGGCGGCGTCGCCGGATAGCCGGGATTGCCGCGATCGGTGTCGTTCAGGTTCTTGTTCCAGTCGTCGTGCATCCAGGCCGTGCGGGCGCCGCCGCTGCCGTCCATGTACATCTTCACGCCGCCCGAGAAGAGCAGGCCGTCGCCGAGCGAGGCCGGCGGGCGGGGATTGGCGTCGACCCGCTGCTGCACGGTGGCGGCCTGATCGAGGGCCCGCGGGCCCGCCCACAGCGCGAACAGGCGGACGGTCAGCCGCCCTTCATTCAGCAGCTCGTTGTAGAGCTCCCACTTGAGCGGGCCGATGCCGGGATCCTTGGCGCCGGTCATGCCCTCGGCGTTGAAGTCCTCGATCATCTTGACCAGGCCGGCCTTCTGCTGCTCGCGCGTCATCGGCGGCACGTGCCGGGTGATGAGGCCCATCGCCGACTCGAGCAGCACGCCGTTCGGGTCGCCGTCGGCCTCGTGCACGATGGTGCCGGCCGGTGGCGCGGCCGTGCCCTTGCGCAGCTCGGCGATCTTCATCGCGTAGCTGTTGCCCACGCCGTAGTGACCGGTGGTGTTGGTGAGCCACACCGGGTTGTTCGGCGCGACCGTGTCGAGATCGGCGGCCGTGATGTGCCGCCGCTCGGCGAGCTTGCCCTCATCCCACCCGCGGCCGCGGACCCACTCGCCCGGCTTGGTGCGGGCGACCTGAGCCGCCACGCGGGCCAGCACGTCGTCCATCTTCGTGATGGCCGGATCGCTCAGGTCGACGTTGAACAGAGCATCGACCTCGGTGAAGTGGACGTGGGTGTCGATGAGTCCGGGCGTGACGGCGCGTCCGCCGAGATCGATGACCTCGGTGGCGGCACCGGCCCGCGCGCGAATGTCTCGGTTTGTCCCGACCGCCACGATGCGGCCGCCCGCGATCGCCACCGCCTCGGCGATGGCGTCGCGGGCATCGACGGTGATGACCTTGCCGTTCACGAGCACGAGATCGATAGGTGCGGGCGCCTGCGCCGAGGGCACCGGCGCGGCGATCCACACGCTCGCGATCACCGCCGCCGCGCCTCCTGCACCCGCCAACTGACGCATCATTGGACGCTCCTCTGCAAGTCTGGCGGGCATCGTATCCCAGACCGCGAGACCAGAACGGTTGCGCGGGCGTCGAAGGGGAATAGAATCGCCGCAGGGCCGGCAGCGGTCTGTCCACGAAACCATCCCGTGATCGACACGATCTCCCAATTCCTGCTCGGTGTCCGCTGGGTCGTCGTCGGCCAGGGCGAACTGCGGCTGGTGCCACCAGCCGGCGTCGCGATTGCGGCGCTCATCGCGGTGGCCGCGGTGGCCGCGGCGCTCATCGCCTACCGGCGGGCTCCCCGCCGCCTCACGACCCGCGATCGCGTCGTGCTGACCGCGCTGCGCACGGCGCTCGTCGCGCTGCTGCTGCTGTGCCTGTTGCGCCCGATGCTGGTGCTGCGGGCCGCCGTGCCGCACCAGAACGTGGTGGCCGTGCTGCTCGACGACTCGCGCAGCATGCGCATCGCGGATGTCGACGGCCAGCCGCGCAGCGCCTACGTGCAGCAGGAGTTCGGTGCCGCCGACCGCGGCCTGCGGCAGGCGCTCGCCGAGCGGTTCACCGTCCGCACGCTGCGCTTCTCGAGCGGCCTGAGCGCCGCGCCGAGCGGCGCCGACCTGAGCTTCGACGGCAGCAACACGCGCCTGGCCGACGCGCTCGACCAGGCCCGGCGCCAGCTGGCCGGCGTGCCCCTGGCCGGACTGGTGGTGGTGAGCGACGGCGCCGACACCACCGGCGACGCCGTCGAGCCGGCGCTGCTCGCCCTCAAGGCGGCCGGCGTGCCGGTGTTCGCCATCGGGCTCGGCCGCGACAGCGCCGAGAAGGACATCCAGGTCGGCCGCGTCACGGCCCCGCGCGCGGTGCTGGCCGGCACGACGCTGCTGCTCGACGCCGTCGTGACCGCCCACGGCTACGCCGGCCAGTCCCTGGCCATGGACGTGCTCGACGGCGCCACCATCGCCGGCTCGCAGACCTTCACGGTGGGTGCCGACGGCCAGCCGACCACGGTGCGCGTGCGCTTCACCGCCACCGACCCGGGACCGCGCGTGTTCACCTTCCGCGTCGCCCCGCAGCCGGGCGAGCTGCTGAACGAGAACAACGCCCGGGACGTGCTGGTGGACGTGCGCGAACGGCGCGAGAAGATCCTCTATTTCGAGGGCGAACCGCGCTTCGAGATGAAGTTCCTGCGGCGGGCGCTGACCGACGACAAGCAGCTGCAGCTGGTCGTGCTGCAGCGCACGGCTGACAACAAGTTCATGCGCTTCGAGGTCGACGGCCCCGACGATCTGGTGGGCGGCTTCCCGCGCACGCGCGACGAGCTCTTCTCGTACCGCGGCGTCGTGCTCGGCAGCATCGAGGCGGCCGCCTTCACCGGCGATCAGCTGGCGATGCTGGCCGAGTTCGTCGACCGTCGCGGCGGCGGCCTGCTGATGCTCGGCGGGCCGCGCGCCTTCAGCGAAGGCGGCTACGCCGGCACCGTGCTCGGCGAAGCGCTGCCGGTGATGCTCGAACGGATGACGCCGCCGGCCGAGCCGGTCGTGACGACCCTGGCGGTGCGGCCGACGCGCGCCGGCAGCGGCCATGCCGTGTCGCAGATCGCGGGCTCGGACCAGGCCTCGGCGGCGCGCTGGCCGGAGCTGCCCGACCTGACCACGGTCAACAACGTCGACACCGTGAAGCCGGGCGCGACCACCCTCCTCAGCGCCACCGACGGGGCACGCCGCGAGCGGCCGGTGCTGGCCTTCCAGCGCTACGGCCGCGGCAAGTCGGCGGCCTTCACGCCGCAGGACTCCTGGCTGTGGCAGATGCACGCCTCGATGAGCGTCGAGGACCAGACACACGAGACGTTCATCCGCCAGCTGCTGCGCTGGCTGGTCGACGGCGTGCCGGATCCGGTCGAGGTCACGACCACAGCGGACCGCGTCGATCCCGGCGAGCCGATGGCGCTCTCGGTCGAGGTGGCCGACGCCTCGTTCGTGGCCGCCAACGACGCCGTGGTCTCGGCCACCGTGACCGGGCCTGACGGCGTCACCACCTCCGTGCCGCTCACCTGGAACGGCCAGCGCGACGGTCTCTACACCGGCACCGCGCCGACCGGCGCCGCCGGCTGGTACGAAGCGCGCGTCGAGGCGACGCGCGGCGAGACCCGCCTCGGCGAGACCACGGTCCACGTCCAGGCCGGGCCCGGCGACGCCGAGTTCGCCGAGGCCACGCGGCAGATGGCGGCGCTCGAACGTCTGGCCGAGGACACCGGCGGACGCGCCTACACGCCGGACACGGCGGCCCAGCTGCTCGAGGACGTGCAGTACACCGGCCGCGGCATCACCGCCATCGAGGAACGGGAGCTGTGGAACGCGCCGATCGTGCTGCTGCTCCTCGTGGGCCTCTTGAGCGCGGAATGGGGGTATCGGCGTGCCGTCGGTCTTTCCTAGCCGCCGCTGGCGCCTGGCCGGAGCCGCCGGGCTCGCGCTGGCCGTGGCCGGGGCCGCCGTCGCGGCGCAGTCGCCCTTTCGCGGCCAGCGGGCGCGCCCGAGCCAGGCGGATCGACTACCAGACCAGCACCAAGGTGCCCTACGACGGCCGCTTCGCCTTCGTCCGCCTGCGCTACGACATGGGCGGCGGGCTGGGCAGCTTTCGCGGCTTCCGCCGCGAGCCGCCGTGGGCCCACGACTACCCGCGGGCAGACCTGCACCTGATGAAGATCCTGAGCGAGATCACGCTCCTGCGCGCGCACCTCGACGACAGCGCCGTGCTCGCCCTCGACGATCCCGAGCTGCACAACTTCCCGGTCGCCTACATGTCGGAGCCGGGCTACTGGCGCATGAACGAGCAGGAGGCCGAGGGCCTGCGCACCTACCTGGCCAAGGGCGGGTTCGTGATCTTCGACGACTTCCGGCAGGAACACTGGTACAACTTCGAGGAACAGATGCGGCGGGTGCTGCCGGAGCAGCGCTTCGTCAAGCTCGACGCGGCCCATCCGATCTTCCACTCGTTCTTCGAGATCGATCCAGCGCGCTTCGTCTCGCCCTACGGCGGGCTGACGCCGATCTTCTACGGCCTGTTCGAGGACGGCGATCCGTCCAAGCGGTTACAGGCCGTGGCGAACTACAACAACGACCTCGGCGAGTATTGGGAATTCTCGGACACCGGCTGGGTGCCCATCGACCTGTCGAACGAGGCCTACAAGTTCGGCGTGAACTACATCGTGTACGGCATGACACACTGACGGCGGGGCCCGGGACGCCGGTCCCGGGGCCCGGGCAACGGGAGGATTCGTGGACGCAGCCAACTTGCAGGTGGATCTGAGCGCGCCGGACGACATCGCGCTCGCCGACCGGATGAAGCTCGGGCAGGACCGCATCCGCCAGGAGCTGAAGAAGCTCATCGTCGGGCAGGACGAGGTGCTCCAGCAGGTGCTGCTCACGCTGTTCGTCGGCGGCAACAGCCTCATCATCGGCGTGCCGGGCCTGGCCAAGACCCTGCTCATCCACACCCTGGCCCGCGTCGTCGACCTGAAGTTCGCACGCATCCAGTTCACGCCCGATCTGATGCCGTCCGACATCACCGGCACCGACATCATCCAGGAGGACCCGGCCACCGGCCGGCGTCAGATGGTGTTCGCGCCGGGGCCGATCTTCACCAACATCCTGCTGGCCGACGAGATCAACCGGACGCCGCCCAAGACGCAGTCGGCGTTGCTCGAGGCGATGCAGGAACACCGCGTCACCATCCAGGGCCGCACCTACACGCTCGAAGAGCCGTTCTACGTCTTCGCGACCCAGAATCCGATCGAGCTCGAGGGCACCTACCCGCTGCCCGAGGCGCAGCTCGACCGCTTCATGTTCCACATCGTCATCGAGCATCCGCCCGAGGACGAGGAATACGAGGTCGTCCGCACCACCACGGCCGTCCTCGATCCGCAGTTCGAGCGCACCGTCAACGGCGAGGACCTGATCGCCTTCAAGCGGCTGGTGCGGCGGGTGCCGGTGGCCGAGCCGGTGATGCGCTACGCGCTGTCGCTCGTGCGGGCCAGCCGGCCGAAGTCGCCGGGCAGCACGGACATGGTGAAGAAGTGGGTGTCGTTCGGCGCCAGCGTGCGCGCCGCGCAGTATCTCGTGCTGGCGGCCAAGGCACGGGCGCTGATGAGCGGCCGCTACCACGTGACCTTCGACGACATCCGCGCCCTGTCGCATCCGGTGCTGCGCCACCGCATCCTCATCAACTTCCACGCTCAGTCGGAAGGCATGACCTCCGACATGATCGTCGACAAGCTTCTCGAGTCGGTGCCGGCACCGCGATCGGGCATGTGATGCGGCTTGGCGGCGTCATCCCCGGCGCGCAGTTCGTCGACCCGGCGGTCCTCGCCCGCATCGGCAACCTCGAGCTGGTGGCGCGCTCGGTCGTCGACGGCGTCATCAACGGCCTGCACAAGTCGCCGTTCTTCGGCACCTCGGTCGATTTCGCCGAGCACCGCGGCTACGTCCCCGGCGACGACATCCGCCGCGTCGACTGGCGTGTCTACGCCCGCACCGACAAGTACTTCGTGAAGGAGTTCGAGGCCGACTCGAACTCGAACTTCACGGTGCTCCTCGACATCTCGGCGTCGATGGCGTTCGGGGCGAAGATCAGCAAGCTCGACTACGCGCGGACACTGGCCGCCTGCCTCACCTACCTGGTGCACAAGCAGCGCGACCGCGTCGGCCTCGTCACCTTCGACCGCGACATCGTCGACCACGTGCCGCCGTCGGCGCGCCATCTCGATGTCGTGCTGCACACGCTGGACCGCGCCACGGCGACCCGGCCCGGACACCTCTCGGCGCCGCTCAAGAAGCTGGGCGAGCACTTCGGCCGCCGCGGCGTCGTGGTGCTGATCTCCGATCTCTACGACGAGCCCGAGGCCATCTTCGAGGCGCTGGCGCCGATCCGCTTCCGCGGCAGCGACGTCGTGGTGTTTCACGTGCTCGACCCGGCGGAGCTCGAGTTCCCCTACATGGACCCGTCGGCCTTCGAGGATCTCGAAACCGGCGAGCAGCTGCCGGTCGTGCCGGAGTCGTTCCGCGACAAGTACCAGGCGCTCGTGCGGGCGCACATCGACGCGCTGACGGCGCGCGCCGCCGAGCGCGGCGTCGACTACCGCCTGCTCGACACCGGCCGTCCGCTCGATTTCGCGCTCTACGACTACCTGTCGTTCCGTGAGCGCACGACCAGGGTGCGGTAGATTCCCATGGGCTTCCTGGTTCCCCTCTTCTTCGCCGGACTGGCCGCGCTGGCCGTGCCGGTCCTCGTGCACCTGATTCAGCGCGAGAAGAACACCGTGGTGGCCTTTCCGTCGCTGATGTTCGTGCGGCGGGTGCCGTTCGAGTCGGTGCGGCGGCGCAAGATCCGGCACTGGGCCCTGCTGGCGCTGCGCCTGCTGGCGCTGGCGCTCATCGTCACCGCCTTCGCGCGTCCGTTCGTGCGCGGCAGCGCGGCGGCCCTCACCGGCGGCGCCCGCGAGGTGGTCGTGCTGGTGGACCGCTCGTACAGCATGGGCTACGGCACGCGCTGGACGCGCGCCCAGGACGCGGCCCAGGGCCTCGTCGACGCGCTCGCCCAGGGCGATCGCGCCAGCCTGGTCTTCTTCGACAGCGGCGCCGAGGTGGCGCTGCAGTCGGTCGACGACCGCTCGCGGCTGAGCGCGGCGCTGGCGGCGGCCACGCCCGGCGCGCAGACCACCCACTATTCCCCGGCCCTGCGCGTGGCCGGCACGATCGTCAGCGAGTCGACCCGGCCGCGCCGCGAGGTCGTGCTCATCAGCGACTTCCAGCAGCTGGCCTGGACGCCGAGCGACGACGATCGCCTGCCGGCCGGGACCGTCGTCACGGCGATCGCCATCACCGACACCGATACGCGCAACCTGTCGGTCACGCCGGTGGCGCTGCGCCGCACGCGGTTCGAGGGTCAGGAGCGCGTCACGGTGACCGGCGGCGTCACCAATCGCGGCACCGAACCGGCCGAGGGCGCGACGCTGGCGCTCGAGCTGAACGGACGCGTGGTCGAGACAGTGCGGGTGTCGGCGGCGCCGCTGGCCTCGGCCTCGGCCACCTTCGCCCCGATCACGCTCACGCCCGAGCCGATCCGCGCCGTCGTGCGCCTGGCCGACGACGCGCTGGCCGCCGACAACGCCTTCCACTTCGTGCTCGCCCCGACCCGGCCGGTGGCCGTGCTGCTCGCCTCGGGCAGCGGCCGCGCCGCCGACGACACCTATCTGCGCCGCGCCCTGGGCATCGGCGAGTCGCCGCGCTTCGACGTGACCGCCACCACCGTCGACCAGCTCACCGACGCGGCGCTGGCCGGGGCACGTGTCCTCATCGTGCACGACGCGCCGCTCGACGACGCGGTGGCCGGACGGGTGCTGCGGTTCGCCGAGCGCGGCGGCGGCGTGTTCCTGATCGCCGGGTCGCGTGCCGCGTGGCCGCAGGCCGCCGGCTTCCCCGGCACGCTGGCGGCGGCCGTCGACCGCACGCGCGGCGAGAGTGGCCGCCTCGGCGGCCTCGAGTTCGGCCACGCCGTGTTCGCGCCGTTCCGCGCGGCGCGCAGCGGCGACTTCTCCTCCGTCCGCATCTACGGCTACCGGCGGCTGACGGTGGCCGACAGCGCGCAGATCCTGGCCCGCTACGACGACGGCCTGCCCGCGCTCGTCGTCAACCCGGCCGGCCGCGGCCGCATCATGGCCTGGACCTCGAGCGTCGACCTGGGCTGGAACGACCTGGCACTCAAGCCGGTGTTCCTGCCCTTCGTGCACCAGGTCGTGCGGACCCTGTCCGGGTTCGAGGAACGTCCGACGGCGCTCACCGTCGGCCAGGTGGCGACCCCCGAGACTCCTGCCGATCCGCGCGACCCCACGGGTGGCGGTGGGGCCCGACGGCGTGCGCACTCCGCTCGAGGCCGCCCGCGGCGACGCGTTCGAGGTGGCGCAGCCGGGCTTCTACGAGGTGCGCAGTGCCGGGACCGACGACGTCACGACCTCGGTCGTGGCGGCCAATGTCGACGTGGCGGAGTCTGATCTGGCCAGCGTCGATCCGGCGGTGGTGACGGAGGCTGTGACGGGCAACGGCGACGCCGCCGCCTCTCTCGGAGCGACCGCCGCGCTGCCGCGGGACGAAGTCACCGAGCAGTCTCAACGGCTGTGGTGGTACCTGCTCCTTGCAGGTATGCTGCTGCTCATCGGCGAAACAGTGGTCGCCAGCCGCCTGTCGGGCGGCGCGACCTAGCGGACGGCCGGGCCGCGCGTGCGGCCCGGGCCAGGAGGCACGATGCTCTTCGAGCGACGGCAGCCAGCCACGGCTGATGTGGCCAGTGTCATCCGCAGTGTCCGCGCCGGGTGGCGGCGCAGGCTGCTCGTCCGCGGTCTGCTCCGCGTGCTCATCGCGGGCGCCATCGTGCTCATCGGGGCCGGCGCCGCCCTCGAAGCCCTGCGCTTCACGCCGACTGCCATCCTGACGTTCCGCGTGCTCACGCTGGCCGCCCTCGTGGGCGTCGCCTTGTGGTGGCTCGTGCGCCCGCTCCTCACGCGCGTCACCGACGAGCAGGTCGCCCTCTACCTCGAGGAGCACGAGCCGTCGCTGAACAACCTGCTGCTCAGTGCGATGAGCGCCGAGCGCCGGGCCGACTCGCCCGAACACTCGCCCGTCCTCGTCGCGAAGCTGGTCGAGGAGGCGATTGCGCGCGTCGACGACCTCGAGACCGGGCGCCGCGTCGAGCAGCCGCTCGTCAAGCGCTACACCGCCATGGCCGTGGCCACGGCTGCCCTCGCCGTCGCCGTCTTCATCTTCGGTCCCGCCTATCTGCGCCATGGCCTGGCGGCCATGTACTCGTGGTCGCAGGATCTCGAAGCGGCGGCCCCCTATCGCGTCACGCTCACGCCGGGCAGCGGCACCGTGCCGCGCGGCGCCGATCAGCTCTTCACGGCCACGCTCAGCGGCTTCACCGCCGACGACGCCGTGCTGCTCGTGCGCAAGGGCGACGCCAGCGCGTTCGAGCGCGTCCCGTTGCTCAAGGGCGACAACGGCGTCTTCGAAGGCATGGTCTTCGACCTCGATCAGCGGCTCGAGTTCCTGGCGGAGGCGGCCGGCGTCCGCTCGCCCACCTTCACGCTCGACATCGTGGACCTGCCCTACGCGCAGAAGATCGATCTCGAGTACCACTTCCCGCCGCACACCGGCCTCGAGCCGCGCACGGTCGAAGACGCCGGCGATATCGCCGTGCTGGTCGGCACCGACGTGCGGGTCACCGTCACGCCGACCATGCCGGCCCCGACCGGCCAGATCACGTTGCACGAGTCGACCACCGTTCCGCTGGCCGTCGCGGCCGGCGGCACGCTGGTGGGCCGCTTCGTGGCCGACAAGGACGGCTTCTACCGCATCGGCCTCGAGGGCCCCGACGGCGCGATGATCACCGCCT
The DNA here is from genome assembly GCA_963807405.1 of uncultured Acidobacteriota bacterium. Lineage (GTDB taxonomy): Bacteria > Acidobacteriota > Vicinamibacteria > Vicinamibacterales > UBA2999 > CADEFD01. The sequence goes on from CAWEBU010000006.1 coordinate 2,237,741, forward strand.
CGCCGCAGTACGTCATCGACGTCCTCGACGACATGGCGCCGACGGTGTCGATCGCCAAGCCCGGCCGCGACACCAACGCGACGCCGGTCGAGGAGTTCTTCGTCGAGGCGCGGGCCGACGACGACTTCGGCGTGCGCGGCCTGGAGCTGGTCTACTCGGTCAACGGCAGCGCCGAGAAGACCATCCCGCTCTATCGCGGCGCGAAGCGGCTGCAGGAAGTGACGGCCGGCCACACCTTCTACCTCGAGGAACTGGGCGTCGAGGCCGGCGATGCCGTGAGCTACTACGCGCGCGCCGCCGACAACGACGCCGGCGGCGGCAAGCAGACGACCAGCGACCTCTACTTCCTGCGCATCCGCCCGTTCGGCAAGGACTTCAAGCCGGCGACCTCGATGGCCGGCGGCGGCGGGGGGGGCGGGGGGGGCGGCGCCGAAGTGGGCGCGCTGTCCGAGCAGCAGCGGCAGATCATCGCCGGCACCTTCAACGTCGTGCGCGAGAAGAAGACGCTGACCACCGACAAGCTGCGTGAGGCCTCGGTCGTGCTGGCGCTGTCGCAGGGGCGCTTGCGCGAACAGGTCGAGGGCCTGGTCAGCCGCATGAATTCGCGGCTGGTGTCGCCCGATCCGAGCTTCAAGAAGATCGCCGACCTGCTGCCGCTCGCCGTCACCGAGATGAAGAGCGCCGAGGCCAAGCTGCAGACGCGCAGTCCAGACGGCGCCATGCCGGCCGAGCAGAAAGCCCTGCAGTACCTGCAGCAGGCCGAGGAGGAATACGAGCTGCAGGTGCAGACCAACCAGCAGTCGGGCGGGGGCGGCGGCGGCGGGCAGGCCGGCTCGATTGCGGACGACCTGGCGGACTTGTTCGAGCTCGAGATGGACAAGATGGCCAACCAGTACGAGACCTCCTCGCGCGCCGAAGGCGCCCAGGCCGAACAGCGCGTCGACGCGCTGGCCGAGAAGCTGAAGGAGCTGGCCCGGCGTCAGCAGCAGGAGATCGAACGGCAACGGCGCCGCGCCTCGGGCCAGGCGGCCAGCGGCGGCGGCGACCAGCAGCGCGCCCTGGCGCGCGAGGCCGAGGAGGCCGCGCGCCAGCTCGAGAAGCTGTCGCGCGAGCAGAACCGCCCGGACCTCGCGAACGCGGCGCGGCAGATGCAGCAGGCGGCCGATGCGATGCGGCGCGCCGCCGCCGGCAACGATCCCGGCGCCGCCGGCCAGGCCTCGGAGGCGTCGGAACGGCTGCAGCAGGTCCAGCGTCAGCTGAGCAACGCGCAGACGGCGCGCGCCGAGCGCGACGTGCAGGACGCCATGCGGCAGGCCGAGGATCTGGCGCGCGAACACGCCGACGTCGCCACTGACGCCGAGCAGATCCCCGGCGCCGGCCCCGATCGCCTTCAGCAGGCACAGTTGAACGCACAGCGCCGCGACGCCCTGTCGAGCAAGGTGGGCCAGCTCGAGCAGCAGCTCGACAAGACGGCCAACGACATCGCCAGGGACGAACGTGAAGCCGCGCAGCGGCTGCGCGAGGCCGCCGGCGGCATCCGCGACGACAAGGTGAAAGAGAAGCTGCGCTACTCACGGCAGTTCCTCGGCCGCGACGCGGCGGCCGGCGCGGCCAGCGAGATGGACGCCTCGATCGGGTCGGATCTGATGGATCTGCGCCGCCGCCTCGCCGATGCCTCGTCCGCGTTGGGGAAGGGCGGCAGCGGGCAGGAGACCGAGGACGCCCTCGAACGGGCCCGCGATCTCGTGCGCGGCGTCGACTCGCTCGGCCGCCGGCTGCAGGAGCAGGCCACCGGCAACCAGCAGGGTCAGCAGGCGGGCCAGCAGGGGCGCCAGGGCCAGCAGGGTCAGCAAGGCCAGCAGTCACCGTCCGGCAGGACAGGCCGGTCAGCAGGGCGAGGGGCAGCAGGGGCAAGGGCAACAGGGCGAAGGCCAGCAGGGGCAGGGCGGCCAGCAAGGGCAGCAGGGCGGCGGGCAGCAGGGTGGCGGCGGCAACGGCGACTCGGTCGGCGCCCGGGGCGACGAAGGGGGCTGGGGCAACGCGCGGCCCGGCAATTTCGGCGCCGACGACGTGCGCCAGTTCCGCGGCGAAGCCCGGCGCTACGGACAGGACGTCGAAGCGCTGCGCCGTGCGCTGGGCGCCGACGGTGTCGACACCAGGCAGCTCGACGACATCCTGCGCCAGCTGAAGGCCCTCGACGACGACCGCATCTACAAGAACGTCCAGGAACTGGCGGCCCTGCAGGCCGCGGTGAGCGAAGACCTCCGCCGCTTCGAGTTCGACCTGCGGCGCAAGATCGACGGCGAGGCTGGCGACGTGCGTCTCACCGGCAGCGAGGATGTCCCGGCCGAGTTCAAGAGCCTGGTCGAGGAGTACTACCGCAGTCTGGCCAGGCCCAAGGCGCGCGAGCAATGAGGCAGCGCCGCGCCGTCCTCGCGACCGCGCTGGCCGTCATGCTGGCCGGCGGCGTGGCGCTGGCGCAATACGGCGGTGGCTGGGGCCGCATGAGGCGGGTGCCCCCACGCTTCCCCGCCAGCGAGGCGGCCTTCGACGGCGGCTTCAACTTCTGCCGCATCATGTACTCGAGCCACCGACGCGAGCCCGGCGGCCAGGGCTGGTCCACCGACTATCCCGACGCCGACATCAACTTCTCCGTCCGCTTCGCCGAGCTGACCAAGACCCGCGTCAGCCGGCAGGCGACCGGGGTGCCGAATCACTTCGTGACCCGCCTGACGGACCCGTGGCTGTGGCGCTGCCCCATCGTGCTGGCCTCGGACGTCGGCACCATGACCCTGCGCGACGAGGAAGTGGCGGCGCTGCGCGACTACCTGCTCAAGGGCGGTTTCCTGTGGGTGGACGACTTCTGGGGCTCGCTGGCGTGGGACGTGTTCGAGAACGAGATGGCGCGGGTGCTGCCGCCCGGCACCTACCCCTTCCGCGACATCGAGCCCGACCACGCGATTTACCGCACCATGTTCCCGCTCGAGGTTCTGCCGCAGATCCCGTCGATCCAGTTCTGGCGCCAGAGCGGCGGCGAGTCCTCCGAGCGCGGCAGCGACAGCGCGCAGCCGCACCTGCGGGGCATCACCGACGCCAACGGCCGCCTGATGGTGGTGGCCACGCACAACACCGACATCTCCGATGCCTGGGAGCGCGAAGGCGAGGACCCGTCGTACTTCTACACCTACTCGCCGAACGGCTACGCGGCCGCCATCAACATCATGCTCTACGCGATGAGCCGGTAACGAGCCGGGCCCCGGGTTCGGGGCTCGGGACTCGGGACTCGGGGCTCGCGCCCGGCGGCCAGGGCAGGCTAGCGGGCCGCCACCATCGACGTGGGCGCGCTCACCGGCGTGCCCTTCCAGAACCCCATCAACGTCTTGTGGCGCTCGGCCGCGGCCGCGGCATTGCCGGCCGCCGCATGTGCCTGCGCCGCGCCCATCAGCGCCGCGCGCGCGGTTGGGCATCCGGAGCAGGCTGGCATCGAACACCACCGCCGCCTCCTGGCCCGGCCCGCCCGCAGCAGCACTTCGCCCAGCAGCTCGTGCGACGGCTTGACCGGGTCGGCCGCGCCATTGGGCGGGCGCATGCCCTCTTCGATCGTCACGGCGTCCTGGAGCAGGGCGATCGCCTGATCCTTCTGGCCCTTCGCCTCGGCCACCAGCGCCGCCAGCTCCATGTGCATGATGCGCACGCCCTTGCCAGCATCGGGGTTGCCGCCGCCCATGGCCGGCGCCGCCGGGGCCGGGCCGTGATCGGCATGCGCTCCGCCGCCACCGGCGCCGCCGGGCGCGGCCTGGGCCTTGGCCTCCAGCATCGCCACCATCTTCTCGGCGGTCGCGATGTCGCCGGTTCGCACCGCGCTCATGCCGTTGGCCAGCACGGTCTCGTTCGAGGCCTCGGCCGCCACCGGCTGCACCTTCCACTCCTCGGTCTCGATGATGTAGCGGGCGTTCACGAGCGCCAGCACGCTGTCGGCGCGCGGCGTTCCTGGTGGTGGCCTGCATCTCCTCGAAGCCCCGCATCCGCTCGCGCGCGCCGGCGTAGTCGCCGAGCTGCAGGAAGCCGTAGTGACCCCAGTCGCCCGAGTGCGCCATGTCACCGGGCGAATCGCCCGGCTGCCACAGGTCCTTGCCGACATTGAAGGCGCGGACGTTCTGGTGGGCGACCTCGTTCCACATGCCGTGCTGGATGAAGATGTGCGTCGGCATGTGGACGGCGTGCGAGACGGCCGGGACGATCGCAGGCGTAGACGCGTGGCGGCCTCGAGCGCGAGCGGGGCGTGCACCGGATCGTCGAAGGCGTGAATGATGTAGTGCGTCGCGCCGGGATGATTCGGGATTGCGCTTGAAGACGTCCATGGCGAGCGCGCCGGCCTTCATCTCCGGCCGGAACGTGTCGTCGTTGGTGGCCCGCGCGCCGCTCAGCAGCGACAGCGCGTAGAACGTCTTCACCTCGTCGTCGCCGGGAAACTGGCCGTGGAGCCGCTCCATCGCCTGCATGTAGGCGACACGGCGGGCGCGCCAGTCCGGGCCCTCGGCCCACAGCGCCTCGACCGCCTGCAGGAAGCCCTTTTCACGGGCGGTCGGCGCCTTGGCGAGGCGCGCGGCGGCGATCCGGTCCGAGACGGGCCAGCACGACGCGCGGGTTCTTGTCGTCCGAAATGGGATTGAGCGGGTGGTTGTAGCAGAGCGTCTCGCCCCAGTAGGCCAGCGCGAAGTCCGGCTGCAGGCGCTGCGCTTCCTTGAACTCGGCGATCGCCTGCTTCCAGCCGAAGCTGTGCAGGATGGCCACGCCGCGCAGGAAGTGCTTCTGCGCCTCGGCCGAACCCGAGGTCGGGAACGAGAGGTTGCCGACATTCTCCAGCTGCGCCGACGCCGGAGCGACGGCCAACGTCCACGCCACGAGCGCCGCAATCACAAGCCGCATGCAGACCTCCCAGGGTAGGTTCGGGTACCGACGCCGCCCGAGCCTTCCGCAGATTCTAGTCCGGTTGCCGACGGGCGGAGAGGCCCGGCTTGCGGCGGCCCCTGGTGAGCGGAACGCCGTACGCCGCACGGTCGAGACGAGTCGGGGTTCCTCCTCGGGCCGTCTGCCGGGTAAGATCGGTGCGATGGCACTGAAAATCAGCGACAACATCCTCGAGACCATCGGCGACACGCCCATGGTCCGGATCAATCGCCTCACGAAGGGCCTCGTCGCGGCCGACGTCGTCGCCAAGATCGAGACCTTCAACCCCGGCAACTCGATCAAGGACCGCATGGCCCTCAAGATGATCGAGGACGCCGAGCGGGACGGCCGCCTGAAGCCGGGCGGGACGATCATCGAGGGCACCTCCGGCAACACCGGGATGGGACTGGCGATCGCAGCCGTGGTGAAGGGCTACCACTGCATCTTCACCACCACCGACAAGCAGTCGAAGGAGAAAGTGGACGCGCTGCGGGCGTTCGGCGCCGACGTCATCGTCTGCCCGACCGACGTCGAGCCCGAGGATCCGCGCTCCTACTACTCGGTGTCGTCGCGACTGGAACGCGACACCCCCAACAGCTGGAAGGCCAACCAGTACGACAACCCGTCGAACGCCCAGGCGCACTACGAGCAGACCGGCCCGGAGATCTGGGCGCAGACCGACGGCCGGATCGACCACCTGGTCGTCGGCGTCGGCACCGGCGGCACCATCTGCGGCGCCGGCAAGTATCTCAAGGAACAGAAGCCGTCGATCAAGGTGTGGGGCATCGACACCTACGGCTCGGTCTTCAAGAAGTACAAGGAGACCGGGGTCTTCGACAAGAACGAGATCTACCCCTACATCACGGAAGGCATCGGCGAGGACTTCCTGCCCGAGAACGTCGATTTCAGCGTCATCGACCACTTCGAGAAGGTGACCGACCGCGACGCCGCCATCATGACGAGCCGGATCGCGCGCGAGGAGGGCATCTTCGCCGGTAACTCGGCCGGGTCGGCCATGGCCGGCCTGCTGCAGCTGGCGCCGCAGTTCAAGGCCGGCGAGCTGGTGGTGGTCATCTTCCACGACCACGGCACGCGCTACCTCGGCAAGATGTACAACCCGGAGTGGATGCGGGAGAAGGGCTTCCTCGACAAGAAGGGGCTCACGGCCAAGGACCTCGTCGCCGACCGGAAGAAGGCCAAGCTCGTCACCATCGAGCGCACCGCGCCGGTGGCCGAGGCGGCCCACATCATGACCGGACACGCCTACTCGCAGATCCCGGTGGTCGCCGACGGACGCCTGGTCGGCTCGATCAACGAGGGCCACCTGTTCGCCGAGATCGTCAAGCACCCGGAGCTGCTCAAGGGCCCGGTCGAGGCCATCATGGAGCCGGCCTTCCCGTTCGCCGACGTCTCGACCGGCATCGACGCCCTGGCCGGGATGATCTCGCCGGCCACGCCGGCCGTGCTGGTGCGCGACTTCAAGAGCGACGAGACCTACATCATCACGCGCTGGGACGTGATTCGCGCCCTCAGCTAGCGCGCCCGCTCCGCGTTCTCGACGGGCGGCCCTGGTGCCGGCCACGCTCAGGAGATGCCCATGCCGATCGCCGCCGCGCTTGCCGTGCTCGCACTCGCCGCCACAGCCGGCCTCGGCCAGCCCGTGACCGACGCCCGGCTCGTCGAGGCGATCGGCTGGTACACCGGCACCGCCGGCCGCGTCGACGACCCGAAGGCGCGCGCCCTGATCGAGGCGGCCGCCGCCAGCGGCGACGTGCTGGGGCGGATGTGGGTGGCGCGGGCCTACTCGCGGGGACGCCTCGGCTACCCGCGTGACGAGACCAGGGCGCGGGCGATTGCCGAGCAGCTCATCGGGGCCGTGACGCGGCAAGCCGAGCGTGGGGTGGTCGAGGCCGTCTTCCTGATGGGCACCGCGCACGACGAAGCCCTCGGGGTCAGCGAGGACCCGGCCACCGCGTTCGCCTGGTTCGAGCGCGCCGCCGCCGCCGGGCACACACTGGCCGAGCACAACATCGGCAATGCCTACGCCACGGGGCGTGGGGTGCCGGCCGATCCCGCCGCCGCCGTCGCGTGGTGGACCAGGGCGGCGACCAAGGGCGATGCCGTGCCGCAGCTTCGCCTGGGTGAGGCCTACGAGCGGGGCACCGGCGTCGCCATCGACCGCGCCCAGGCGCGCCGCTGGTACCTCGACGCGGCCGGCCGCGGCAACGCCGCCGCCAAGGCCGCCCTCGAACGGCTGGGACCGCCCCTCTGACGGCGGATCACACGCACCGGCGGTCGAACGGCGGCCGCGCTACACTCGTCTTTTTCCACGTGGAGGCAACGGCACCATGGGCCTGATGGACTACATCAAGACGCAGCTCATCGACATCATCGAGTGGACGGACGACTCGCGCGACACGATCAGCTGGCGGTTTCCCGACGACGACAAGGAAATCAAGAACGGCGCCCAGCTCATCGTGCGTGAGTCGCAGACGGCCCAGTTCATCTACGTCGGCCAGTTCGGCGACACCTTCGGCCCCGGCAAGCACACGCTGACCACGGACAATATTCCCGTGCTGACGCAGCTCAAGGGCTGGAAGTACGGCTTCGAGTCGCCCTTCAAGGCCGACGTCTACTACGTCACGACCCGTCTCTTCACCGGCAACAAGTGGGGCACCTCGAACCCCATCATGCTGCGCGATCAGGACTTCGGCATCATCCGGCTGCGCGCCTTCGGGACCTACGACTTCAAGGTCGTCGACGTGAAGACCTTCCTCAGCGAGGTGGCCGGGTCCGACCACAACTTCCGCCTCGACGAGTTCGCCGACACGATGCGCTCGCGCATCGTCAGCGTGTTCAGCGACGCCATCGCCACCGCCAAGGTGCCGGCGCTCGATCTCGCCACCCGCTACCAGGAGGTCGGCGAGGCGCTGCTGCCGCTCATCAACCCGCAGCTGACCGCCAAATACGGCATCGAGATTCCGAGCTTCATCCTCGAGAACTGCTCGGTGCCGCCCGAGGTCGAGGCCGCCATCGACAAGCGGTCCAGCATGAGCGCCATCGGCAACCTGAACGACTACGTGAAGTACCAGATGGCGCAGGGCCTCGGACAACCCGGGTCTGGCGGCGGCGTCGCCGGCTCGGCGGCGGAAGTGGCGATGGGCTTCGCGATGGCGCAGCAGATGGTCAACCAGCCCGGCGGCTTCCTCGGCGGCGGCCAGACGTCGCCGGCGGTCACGCCGCCGCCCCTGCCCGAGGTGCTGACGCCGGCCGCCGTCGCCACCGCGCTCGGTGTCACCGAAGCCGACGTGCTCGCGACCCTCGAACAGGGCGATCTCAAGGGCCGGAAGATCGGCGCCGCGTGGCGCGTCACGCGCTCGGCGCTCGACGACTTCCTGACCCGATAGCGGCGCGTGGCCACCTCGCCGCCACCCATTCCCGGCGCGCCCCCACCAGAGGTCGCGGCCCTCGACAAGCACCACTGTCCGGGCTGCGGCGCCGAGGCGCACTGGAGCGCGGCCAGGGCGGCCCTCGTCTGCCCCTACTGCGGCACCGAGTCGCCAGCGGAGCTGGCGGCCGACGGGTCGCTCGTGCGCGAGCACGACCTGGCGCTCGCCCTGCGCGCGATTCCGGCGAGCGGGCGTGGCTGGGACCACGACCGCACGTCGGTGCAGTGCCAGAGCTGCAAGGCGATCTCGCTCTTCGATCGCGACGCGCGTGGCGCAGCGCTGCGAGTTCTGCGGCTCGGCCGCGGTCGTGCCCTACACCAAGACACGCAACGTCATCCATCCGGAGAGCCTGCTCCCCTTCACCATCAGCGAGACCCAGGTCCGCGAGTCGATTCGCCGCTGGTACGCCAGCCGGTGGTTCGCGCCCAACCGGCTGAAGAAGGCCGCCCTGACCGACCGGGTCGGCGGCATCTACCTGCCGTACTGGACGTTCGACGCGTCGGTCCACGCCCGCTGGCAGGCCGAAGCCGGCCACTACTATTACGAGGCGCGCACCGTGCACCGCAACGGCCGCCGGGAAACCGTGCAGGAGCGGCGCGTGCGCTGGGTGCCGGCCGCTGGCGACCTCACGGCTGCCTTCGACGACGAGCTCGTGCCGGCGACCCAGGGCCTGCATCCGGCGCTGCTGCGCGCCATCGAGCCCTTCCCCACCCGCGAGCTGCGCCCCTACGACCGCGGCTACGTCTCGGGCTGGGTGGTCGAGCAGTACCAGATCGATCTGGTCGGCGCCGCCGAGCGATCGCGGCAGTCGATCGACGCCAAGGTGCGGGCGCGCTGCGCCAGCGCGGTCCCCGGCGACACCTACCGCAATCTCCAGGTCGCGGCCACCTACAGCGGCCAGACCTTCAAGCACACGCTGCTGCCGGTCTGGCTGCTGCACTACGACTACGGCCGCCGTCACTACCAGGTGGTCGTGAACGGCGTGACGGGCGCCATCGCCGGCGAACAGCCCTACAGCTGGCTCAAGATCCTGTTCGCCGTGCTGCTGCTCCTCATCGTCGTGCTGGCGTTCGTCGTGTTGAGCAACGCGTGACGCGCGAGCCGCCCGGCGCTGCCCGCGGCCGCGGTCAGTCCAGTGGGATCTGCGCCGCGTGGGCCGCCAGCCACGTGTCGAACGACTGCAGCGAGGGATTCAGCCGCCGCGACTGGGCGACGTTGCGGGTGGTGTTGCAGACGTCCGCGAAGTCGCGGTAGAACTGGAACATGTTGCCGAGTTCGTCGGCGCCCGGAAAGTCGAAGCTGCGGTAGGTGTCCGCCGAGACGTCGTTGTAGCGCACCGGCCGACCGAGGGCGCGTGCCGAGCGCCGCCGCCATCTGCTCGCCGGTCAGGTGCTCACCGGCCACACCGATCCGCTCGCCGACGAGCGACGTGCCTTCCTTGAAGATGCCATGAGCGCAGCCGCCGATGTCTTCGGCGGCGATGCCGGCCATGGCCGCCGTCCCGAGCGGAAAGGTCAACAGGTAGGTGCCGTCGGGTCCCTTCTTCGGTCCCGCGCCGAAGTGGATGAAGTTCTCCCAGTAGAAGGACGGCAGCAGGAAGGTCGTGGGCACGCCGGCCTCGGTGAAGTAGTGGTCGGCCTCGCCCTTGCCGTCGAAGTGCGGCACCTTGTAGTTGCCCTGCAGCGTGGGCATCCGGCCGTCGTCGAGCGGCACATGGAGGCGCGTGTCCTCGAGCGTGGACCAGATGACGTGGCTGAGACGCGCGGCCTTGGCGGCCTCGGCCATGCGGCGCGCTTCGGCCTGCTCCCGGTCGACCGAGAAGTGCGCCCAGAAGAAGGTGACGCAGTAGGCGCCGTAGGCGCCGTCGAAAGCGCGCTTCAGGCTCTCGACGTCGTCGAGGTCGGCCGCCACCACCTCGGCGCCGGCGTCGGCCAGCGCACGGGCGGCCGCGGACGTCGGGTCGCGGGTAATCGCGCGCGCGGCGAAGGCGCCCTCGCGGTCGGCGAGAATCGAGCGGACGAGGCCGCCCCCCTGGGCGCCGGTGGCGCCGACGACGGCGATGATCTTCTTGTCGGCCATGGAACTCCTGTGACGGGAAGGCGGACCAGCGGTTCGCTGGCGAGCACCGGTCCGTCAGGCCATTATCCGCCCGTCTCGCCACTCGTCACGCCGATGTTGGATCGTGCTCGCCGATCGCCCTTGCGGCCCCGCACCGTCGCCGGTAGGGTGAGGGGCATGCGCACCGCCACCCTCGCCGTGTTCCTGTTGGCCGCCGCCATGACGTCCCCGCTCCAGGGCCAGACGCGGGTGGCCCTGAGCGGCACGGTGGTCGTCGTCAACCAGCAGTCGGATTCCGTCACGCTCATCGACCTGAAGACGCTGGAGGCCTACCGCCACGTGACGGTCGGGGGCGGGCCGCACGAGGCGGCGGTGTCGCCCGACGGCCGGCAGGTCATCGTGACCAACTACAACAAGGCCGGGGCCGGGCCGCAGAAGACCCTCAGCCTGCTCGCCCTGCCCTCCGGCGACACCGTCAGGACCATCGACCTCGGCGACTACCGCGCGCCGCACGACGTGCGCTGGGTCGACGCGTCGCGCGTCGTCGTGACGTCGGAGGCCAACCAGGCGCTGCTGCTCGTCAACGTCGAGTCCGGGGCCATCGAGCGCGTCTTCGAGACCGGGGCCGGCGGCTCGCACATGCTGGCGCTGTCTGCCGATCGGGCGCGCCTCTACTGTTCCAACATGCGCGATGGCAGCGTGAGCGCCTTCGATTTCCAGACCGGCAAGAAGCTCAAGGACGTCAAGACCGGCGCCGAGTGCGAAGGCGTCGGCGTGACGCCGGACGGCCGCTGGGTGTGGGCCGGGAACCGTGCCGCCGATTCGATCTCGATCATCGACACCCGCTCGCTCGAGGTCGTCAAGCAACTGGCGTCACCGGGGTTCCCCTACCGCGTGCAGTTCACGCCCGACGGCAAGTACGCGCTCATCCCGCACGCCCAGGCCTCGTCGCTCGTTCTCGGCGACGTGGCGACGCAGACGATCGCGCGATCGATCCCGCTCGGCCTGACCAAGGTCGAGAAGCCGTCGACCGCCGGGGTCTTCCCGCACCCCGACAACCGCCACGCCTTCGTGACCGTGCGCAACGACAACTCGATGCTGGTGCTGGACCTGGTGACCGGCGCCACGCTGGCCCGCGTCGCGGTGCAGCAGAGCCCCGACGGCGTCACCTGGTCGCCGATCGGGCGCTGAGAGACCGGAGGCCGTAGCGGCCATCCCCGGCATCGCCCGTCTCCCGCGGGTCAGGAGATGATGCCGTGGCGGACGGCGTAGAGCACGAGCTCGGCGGTGTTGTGGATGTCGAGCTTCTGCAGGATGTGGGCGCGGTGCGTTTCCACGGTCGCCGGGCTGATGCCGAGCACTTCGGCCACGTCCTTGTTGGTGCGGCCCTCGGCAATCAGCTGCAGGATCTCGCGCTCGCGCTCCGACAGCGTGTCGTAGCGGTCGTTCACCTGCTTGCCGGCGACGCGCCGCACGTAGTCGTCGAGCATCAGACGCGCGATCGCCGGGCTGAAGTACGACTGTCCGGCCGCCACCGCGGTGACGCCGGCCACCAGGTCGTCGCTGGCCGAGTCCTTCAGCAGGTAGCCGGTCGCCCCCGCCTGCAGCGCCCGCGTCACGTAGGCCTCGTCGGAGTGCATGCTGAGCATCAGCACGCGCGTCGAGGGGCACTTGCGGACGATCTGCTGGGCCGCGTCGATGCCGTTGAGGCGCGGCATCGCGATGTCGATGATGGCCACGTCGGGGGCGAGCGCCAGGGCCTGCTCCACCGCCAGGCGGCCGTCGCCGACTTCGGCCACGATCTCCCAGTCGGCCTGATCCTCGAGCAACTTGCGCAGCCCCTGGCGGAAAAGCGTGTGGTCGTCACCGATGAGGATGCGGAGCTTAGACACAGGCGGCCTCTGGGGATACGCGGCGCCGGGCGGGGAGCTGCACGCGCAGAGTCGTGCCGCCGCCAGGCGCGCTGTTGATCTCGAATACGCCGTCGAGCTCGGCCACGCGTTCGCGAATGCCGATCAGTCCGAGGCCACTCCTGGCCGCGCCTTCGGCCCGCTCGAAGCCGACGCCGTCGTCGCTCACCGACAGCTCCAGGCCGTTGCCGGAGCGGCGCAGATCGACCCGGCACAGCGACGCCCTGGCGTGCCGCGCCACGTTGGTGAGCGCTTCCTGCACGATGCGGTAGACGGCCACCTCGGTGGCCTGGTCGAGACGCTCGCCGAAGCCGTCGTGGGTGAATCCGGTCGCGATCTCCTGGCGCCGCGCCATACCGCGCAGCAGGGCATCGACGGCGGCCACCAGGCCGAGGTCGTCGAGCGCCGAGGGGTGCAGCAGCTGCGAGATGTCGCGGATGGTGCCGATCGCACCGGCCGTGATGGTCTGCGCCTCGAGCAGCGGCGTCGCCGGCAGGCCGCAGGCTTCGAGAGCCCGGGCCGCCAGCCCGAGCTCGACCTTGACCGCCATCAGCACCTGGCCCACTTCGTCGTGCAGCTCCCGCGCCAGGGTCCGCCGTTCATGTTCCTGGGCATGCATCACTCGCATCGTGGCCGCCTGCAACTCCCGGGTCAGCCCCAGGTTGTGGTCGTTCTCGGTGCGCAGCCGCCGTTCGAGGCGCCCGGCATACAGCGCGGCGAGCAGGAGCACGCCGATGCTGATGGCGATGGCGATGCCGAGCCGCTGCAGGCTTTCCTCTTCGGCCTCGCGATGGATGGCCCCCAGTTCGCCCTGCTGCCGCAGGAAGGCGGCCCGGTTGAGCGCCTGCACTTCCTCCGAGATCCTGACCGCGGCCTCGCGTCTCGGCACGACGTAGGTGTTGAGCAACGTGCGGATGTCGCTGGCCGTCTGCGTCGGGTTCTCCGACAGCACGTCCATGGCGGTGGCGCGGAAGTCCTCGAGCTCGCGCCGCAGGCGGGCGATCTCGGCGTGCTCCTCGTCACGACCCATGACCGGCTCGTAGGCCGCCAGCGCGCCGTCGATGGTGCGGTAGCTGGCCGCCACCTGGTCGCGATAGGCGGGATAGGCGGTGCGGTCGCCGTTCAGCAGCGCGTCGCGCACGCGCACCGACGCGATGAGCACCTGTGCCCGAACCGTCGTCAGCAACTCCTGCGCGCGCAGATAGCGGGCGGCCACCGCGGCCGCCTGGCGCTCCACGTCATCGAGCCGCCTGGTGAATGAGTAGCCGGTGTAGAGCCAGAGGGCCAGCGTGACGAGGACGCCGATGACGAGCGAGGCGCGAATCGACAGGCGCTCGATCGGGGCGTTCGACATCACAGGGGCGCATCATACCGTCGAGCCGGGGCCCGGGGCAAAAAAGTGGCGGAGCCACCGGCGATGGCGCGGTGACTCCGCCAAAGACTCCCCCACAGGAGCCACTCGGTGCCCCTCCCCTGCGGCGGGGAGGGGCGATGCGCGGGAACGCGAACTACCAGAGCAGCCGGAAGCCCAGGCGCGCCGTGGCGGGCGCCAGGATGTTCACCGGCCGCAGGTAGTTGAGGCCCGTCGTCTGCGTGATGGTCTCAGACGCCGCGCTGTTGGTGATGTTGAAGAAGTCCAGGAAGCCGCGGAAGCGGACGCGGCTCGTGAGGTTGAACGTGCGATCGAAGCGCACATCGACCACCGTGATGTTGTCCTGGCGGTTGTCTTCGGCACGATCGGCGTAGTAGGTGATCGACGGAATGGTCAGGCCGAAGGCGTTCCCGGCCGAGGACGGCACCGAGATCTGGCGGGCGAAGTTCGAGCCCGCCTGGTGACGCAGCACCGGCGAGACGCGGATGCCGAACGGCGCGTCGTAGCTGCCGGTCAGCTTGAAGCTCCAGAACGAGCGGTCCTGGATGTCCGGCATGTTCGGGTGCTGGTTGATGCTCTGGGTGACGCTCGACGGGAAGTCGTTCTGCCTGGTGAACGAGGCGCCGCCCTGGGCCGACCACTTGTTGCTGTAGCGCTTGGTGAACGACCACTCGAGGGTGTTGTAGAGCGAGCGGCGGTCGGGAATGTTCGAGACCACCTGGCTCACCGGGAAGGCGCTGGCCTGGCTGGTCGGCAGGCCGAGCAGCGTGATGTTGGCGTCGTCCGCGGTGCCGCGCACGCCGTCGACGCCGATGTCGACGAAGTTGAAGGGCACCGTGAAGGCGTCGCGCGAGCGGCCGGGCTGCCACTGGCCGAAGAGGTCGTCCTCGGTCTTGCGCACGTAGCCGACGCGGGTGCCGAAGCCGTCGGTGATCTGCTGCTCGAAGAACAGGCCCACCTCGTGGGTGAAGGGCTGCTTGAGGTCACGGTCCAGACTCACCGCGCCGGCCAGTGCGTTGGCGGTGATGGCCCCCTCCTCACCCGGCTCCCAGCGGCGGTTGCCGTTCAGGTCGTTCCACTGGTAGGTGCGCGTCTTGGACGCCTGGTTCGGGTTGGAGTCGTTGGACAGCCCCGAGCCCGGGTTGTGCCAGAACAGGCCGTAGTTGGCCTTGAGCACCGAGCGGCCGGTGCCGGAGAAGTCGTAGGTCAGGCCGACCCGCGGCGCGAACGAATTCCACGTCAGCAGGTCCTCGCGCTGGAACGTCTGCGCCGGAATCGAGACCGGGCCGTTGGTGCCGGCCGTCTGCGACTGCTCGGGCAGGTAGGGGCTGTAGCGATCCCAGCGCACGCCGGCATTCACCGTGAGGCGGCCGACGTTGAAGGTGTCGGTCAGGAACGCCGCAGTCACGTTGAGACCGGCCAGTGACTCCAGGCTGTCGCGGGCGCTGAGCGAGTTGACCTCCGTGGCGGTCGGGAACGCGAACGACACCGAGCTGCTGCGGCCATTGGCGTAGACGAGCTCACGGTTGCCGCCCCACCGTTCCAGGTAGCCGGTCCACTGCTTCTCCCATAGCTGCTCGCCCCCGAACTTGAAGGTGTGCGTGCCCATGTTGGCGGTGTCGACGAAGTAGGTGGCCGCGCCCGTGATCTGCTTGCGCTGGCGGTCGGTCTGCCACTGCTGGTGGGTGCCTTCGAGGATCTCCTGGCCCGAGTCACGCCAGAAGTAGCCCTGGCTGCCGTTGGCCGAGAGCGGGAAGTAGTAGCCGAACTCGCCGTAGCGGGTCTCGAAGTAGAGCTTGTCGCTGATGGTCGAGTTCCACTCGGCCTTGTAGACCCAGCTGCCCGAGTCCTGCTTGTTGGTCTGCGCCTCGTCGGTGTAGGTGTAGGTGCCGAAGGGCAGGCGGTTCGGCTGCAGCTTCTGGCCCCACTGGTAGTAGCCGATGATCTTGTTGTTCGCGTTGACCTGGTAGGTCAGCTTGGCGATCGGGTTCCACAGCTTGGTGTCGAACGTCTTGCCGGCCAGCGCGCCCTGGAAGGTCGGCTGCGCGACGGCATTCGACTGCTGGCGGTAGGTGCCATACCACCACACCTTGTCCTTGACGATCGGGCCGCCGAGGTTGATGGCGGTGTCGTAGTACTTGTCGATCTCGTTGCCGCCCTTGCGCACGCCGCGGGCAATCGCCGAGTCCGGGATGTTCGAGGTCTGCAGGGCGTTGTTGTACCAGTCGAGGTAGTACTCGCCCGAGAACTGGTTGCCGCCCGAGCGGGTGATGAACTGGCTCTGCACACCCGGATTCGGCATCTCGGCCGAGTTGCCGCTCGTGCCCATGAACGCTTCGTCGATCGACGAGTAGTCGAAGTAGAAGCCGGCGCCGCCGGTGCCCTCGGTGGTGTTGATGCCCTCGATGAGCACGCGCACCTGCCCGGTCATGCCGTAGGCCGAGTAGCCGGTCTGGGTGCCGGCGCGGTTGCCGCCGACGTCGATGCGCGTCATCTGCACCGACGGGGTGACGGCCAGCAGCGCCCACATGTCGCGGCCGTTCGGGATCGACATCAGCTGCTCGACCTTGAAGTTCTGCTGCACGCGCGTCGCCGAGGTGTCGATGACGGGCGACTCACCAGTCACGGTGACCGTCTCCTGCAAGGTCGCCAGCGCCAGCTCGATGTTGACGTTGGCGGTGAAGCCGAGCGACAACTGGATGCCCTCGCGCCGCACGGTGTTGAAGCCGGCGATCTCATAGGTGACCGTATAGACGCCCGGCGGCAGGGCCGGGAACCGGTAGTTGCCGGTCTCGGAGGTCACGGCCGTCTGGGCGCCCAGGGCCGACGGGCTGGTGGCGGTCACCGTCACGCCGGGCAGCACCGCGCCCTGCGCGTCGGTGACGCGGCCCTGGATGGTACCGGTACTACTGGCGCCGCCGCCCTGCGCGAAGACCGTGGACGGCGCTGCCAGCATGATCGCCAGCAGAGCCACCCCGAACATGGGGAGTCTCATTCCATCCTCCTGAGCACGCGTGAACCGCCTGTCGCGGCACGCATCAACATCGATCACCGGGCATGGCGCCCGAAAGGCCGTTCAGTCGCGTGTAGTTCTACAGCCGGGCACGCGGCGCGACAATCCGGTCAAGACCCTGCTTTTCGACCGGTCGAGACAGTAGTGGGCCGGGACAGCCGTGCAGGGCGAGGGGCGCAGGGGGCTCATCCGCCAGCCCGGCCGGCCGTCACGGCAGCTCGAGGCGGTCGTCGTGCCCTCGCTGTGCCCGTTCCCGATGCCCGGCGGACAGTAGTTCCGGCGCCGACGCGACAGGATTGCGCGTGGTGACGCGGGCGCTGTATTACTCAGCCCGTCGTGGCGACGCGCCTGCCAGCGGTCGTCATTCGGGCCACAGCGTCGATGTCCGGCGCGTGGTCGCACGAGCGGCACGGCGCTCGCGCGCGGGGTGACCCCATGGCACGTATCCTCGCATTTGCATTGAGCCTGACCCTGTCCACGTCGATGGCGTTCGCGCAGGTCTCCGCGACCACCGGCGCGATCAACGGACGGGTGACCGACAACACCGGTGGCGTGCTGCCCGGCGTCACCGTGACCGCATCGAGTCCGAGCATGCAGGGCGTCCGCACGGACGTCACCAACGAGAACGGCACGTATCGATTCCCGGCCGTGCCGCCCGGGGTCTACTCTCTGGTGTTCGAACTGGCCGGGTTCGGCAGCATCAATCGTGAGGGCCTGCGCGTCGGTCTCGGTTTCACCGCGACGGTGAACATCGAACTGGGCGTGGCCAATCTGCAGGAGACGGTCACCGTCAGTGGCCAGTCGCCGGTCGTGGACATCTCGACGACGACGACGGCCGAGAACTTCAGCCAGGAGCGGCTGGCGGCGTTGCCGAACGCGCGCGACTTCTGGGCCGTGCTGGCCGCGTCGCCGGCCATGGTCATGACCCGCATCGACGTCGGCGGGAGCGCTGCCGGCACCCAGACCGGCTATGCCGCCTACGACACCAAGCAGGACCAGCATCGCCCGATGGTGGAAGGAATCGTCAACACCGAAGGCACCGGCGGCTCGGGCTTCTACTACGACTACGGCTCGATTGACGAAGTGGCGATCGAGACCAAGGGGCACACCGCCGAGATGCCGTGGCCGGGCGTGTGGTCGAACTTCGTCGCCAAGTCGGGCGGCAACGAGTATCACGCCAAGCTCTACGCCGACTACCAGAACGAGAACATTCAGCGCTCGAACATCGACAACAGCTTCGTGGCGCTGTGCCCGCGCAGCAACTGCGGCGAACTCGAGCCGTCGGATCTGAACCGCATCTCCCGCTACTACGACCTCAATGGCGACCTCGGCGGCTACGTCAAGAAGGACACCCTCTGGTGGTACGGATCGGCGCGCAAGCAGAACGTGCAGGGACGGCTGCCCAACTTCCCGGTCAAGCCGTTCGAGACCGGCCTCATCAACTACACCGGCAAGCTGACGTATGCCGCGTCCCAGAACAACAAGCTGACGGCCTACGCCATGTGGGGCAACAAGAGCCAGCCCAACCGGCTCGACACCTTTGCCGTCGGAGCCACCGCGGCCCGCCACAACTCGGCGGATTCGACCTGGAATCAGAATTACTGGGCGCACACCTACAAGGCCGGTTACGAGTCCGTGGTCAGCGACAACACGTTCGTCGAGGTGCGCGGCGGGCAGTTCCGCTACGTGTGGCCGAACAGCCGCTACACCGAGGAGACGGCCTACCAGGACATCGGCACGAGCCTCGTGAGCGGCGGCAATCGCGATGGCTGGTTCCGGACGCCCTCGCGGAATCAGGTGTCAGGCTCGTTGACCTACTTCAAGAGCGGCTGGGCCGGCTCGCACAACTTCAAGGTCGGCGGCGAGTGGTTCCGCGAGACCTTCACCGACGAACGCGGACGCGGCGGCGTCGGCAACGTGCCCGGCGACGTGCTGCACATCCTCAACAACGGCCGCGCCTCCGAGGTCTACCTGTTCGCGACGCCGTCCCTGTCCGAGCAGGGCCTGCAGACCCTCGGACTCTATCTGCAGGACACCTGGCGGCTCTCTCCGCGGCTGACGATCAACGCCGGCCTCCGCTTCGACCGCTACCGCGCCTTCCTGCCCGAGCAGGAGGGGCCGCCGGTCGGTCGGTTCAACCCGACGCAGCAGTCGTTCGCGGCGGTCGACAACCTCAAGACCTTCTCGAACCCGGTGCCCCGCCTGGGCCTCATCTTCGACATCACCGGACAGGGTCGGACCGTGCTGAAGGCCAACTACGGCCTCTACTACTGGAATCCCGGTGCCAGCGGGCTGACCGCCGGGGCCAATCCGAACTTCGCCGACTGGTACTCCCGCTATCGCTGGTCCGATAACAACGGCGACCTCCTGTACCAGGACGGTGAAGAGGGCGTGATCATCGCCCAGCGCGGCGGGGCGGCGACCGAACTCGATCCCAATCTGAAGAACACGCGCACCGACGAGTTCTCGGCCTGGGTCGAACACGAGCTGGCGCCGGGGCTGGCGATGTCGGGCGGCTACGTCTACCGGTCGATCGACGATTTCCGCGTGGTCGCGAACTCGAACCGCCCGCTCGACGCCTTCAACGTGCCGATCACGATTCGCGATCCCGGTCCGGACGGCGTGCTGGGCAGTTCCGACGACGGGGCCGCCATTCCAGGGTTCAATCTGAATCCGGCCAACCTCGCGCTGCCGGTCCTCAACCTCACGACGAACCTCCCCGGCAAGGGCGAGTACCACACCGTGGAGTTCCAGGCCACCAAGCGCCAGGCGGGCCGCTGGTCGCTGTCGGCCGCCTTCGCGAAGCGCTGGAACAAGGACCACGAGACGGCCTACTTCGGGCAGAACCTCCGGTCGATCACCACGCCGTCGACCATGAACGACCTCATCAACACCACCGACGGCCGCTTCGACTTCTCGATGTGGACGGCCAAGGTCAACGGCAGCTACGAGGCCCCGTGGGGCGTCCGCGTCACGCCGGCCCTGCGCTTCCAGCAGGGCCAGCCCTACGGCCGCACGTTCCTGGCCGGCGCCGCCAACGGCATCAACTACGGCACCCAGCGCATCCTGGCCGAGCCGATCGACACCCGCCGGATGGACAACATCACGCTCCTCGACGTGCGGCTGGAGAAGTTCATCAACTTCGCGGCCGGCCGGCGGCTCGGGCTCTTCCTCGACGCCTACAACCTGACCAACACCGACGCCGCCCAGAACATCACCTGGAACAGCGGCTCGGCCTTCGAACAACCGATCAGCATCGTCGGACCGTCGATCATGCGGTTCGGCATGAAGATCGACTGGTAGGGGCCACGCGCACGCCGCCGGCCCGGACCGCCGGGGGCGTGCGCGTCGGCAGCCGCGCGTGCTCCGGCGCCGCCGCTAGGACACGGCCGCGGTCGCGCGCGTGATGCCGGCGGCCGCGTAGATCTCGGTCTCGTCGAGGCTCTCCTTGGCCAGCAGTTCTTTCACGATGGCGTCGAGCTTGCGCCCGGTGCTCGCGCACCAGCCGCAGCGCCTCCGCGTAGCACTCGTCGGTGATGCGGCGCACCTCGTCGTCGACGGCGTTCAGCAGCACGTCCGATACCCCCGCCATGCGCGGATCGCCCTCGATCGGCAGCACCGAGAGCGGCCCGATGCGATCCGACATCCCCCACCGCCCGACCATCGAGCGCGCGATGCGGGTCACGTGCTCGAGGTCGCTCTCGGCGCCGGTGGTGATGACGCCGAAGACCTCCTGCTCGGCGGCCATGCCGCCGAGTGCGCCGACGATCCGCCCGCGCAGGTAGTTGGCGTCGTAGCCGTAGCGATCGGTGTCAGGCGTCGAGAGCGTGACGCCGAGCGCCCGCCCGCGCGGCATGATCGACACCTTGCGGACCGGGTCGGCCCCCGGCTGGAGCATGCCGAGCAGCGCGTGCCCGGCCTCGTGGTAGGCGGTGCGGCGGCGCTCGGCTTCCGGGATGACGACGTTGCGCGCGGTGCCGAGCTGCACCTTCTCGAGCGCGTCGGTGAGATCGCGGTGTGCCACCGTGGTCTGGCTGCGGCGCGCGGCGAGCAGCGCCGCCTCGTTCACGAGGTTGGCCAGGTCGGCGCCGGTCATCCCGGGCGTCGAGGCGGCCAGCTGCTCCAGGTCGACGTCGGAGCCGAGCGGCACCTTGCGTGTGTGGACCTGCAGGATGGCCAGCCGGCCCTTCTGATCGGGCGGCGTGCACCATGATCTGGCGATCGAAGCGGCCGGGGCGCAGTCAGCGCCGGGTCGAGCACGTCGGGGCGGTTGGTGGCGGCCAGCACGACCACGCCCTTCGCTGACCGGAGAAGCCGTCCATCTCGGTCAGGATCTGGTTCAGGGTCTGCTCGCGTTCGTCGTGGCCGCCGAAGCTGCGGGCGCCACCGCGGGCGCGGCCGATGGTGTCGATCTCGTCGATGAAGATGATGGCCGGGGCGACCTTGCGCGCTTCGGCGAAGAGCTCGCGGACGCGGCTGGCGCCGACGCCGACGATCATCTCGATGAACTCCGAGGCGCTGGCGCTGAAGAACGGCACGTTGGCTTCGCCGGCCGTCGCGCGGGCCAGCAGCGTCTTGCCGGTGCCGGGCGCGCCGGCCAGCAGCACGCCCTTCGGCGCCCGCGCGCCGAGCCTGCGGTACTTCCCGGGATCCTTCAGGAAGTCGACGATCTCGTTGATCTCGGCCTCGACCTCGTCGATGCCGGCGACATCCTCGAAGGTGACGCGGACGGTGTCGCGGTCGACTGGCTTGCGCGGCGCGCCGCCGAGCAGGCCCCCGCCGCCCATCGCGTTCTGCTGACGCCGGAACATCCACACGTAGAAGCCGATGAGCAGCAGGAACGGCGCCGACCGAGATCAGCAGGTTGGTGAGGATGCCGCGTTCCTGCACGAGCGGTGTCGCCCGCACCGCCGGCGTCACCCTCGGTCAGTTCGGCGAGCAGATCGTCGCTGGCGAAGGTCGGCCGCTCGGTGGTGAACCGCTCGTAGGTCCGGGCGTTGTCGCCGGGCACCGGCACCGCCTTCTTGAGCACGCCCTGGATCGAGTCGCCGCGGGCGAACACCTCCGAGACGTTGCTGTCCGTCGACCTGCTGCTTGAACTCGGTGTAGGGCACGGGCTCGGGCGCGGCGAGCCGATCCTGGACGGTCAGGATGGCGAATACCACGGCATAGCCGGCCGCCAGCATGGCGAGGATCGACCACTTCGGACGGCCGGTCTTCGGTGCTTCCGGCGGCGGCGGTAATCCTTCGGTGCGCCACGGCCGCGGCCGCTCTTTCTGCGGGCCGGGTGTGGGCGGACGGGACGGGGGCGGCGGAGTGGACGACTGCTCGCTCATCAATGGGCTGTTGCTAGCCATCATAGTGTTGGACGCTGTCCGGCGCCGTGATGTGCCGGCGCATGGCCGGCTCACGGCGGCACGCCGCGCGGCGGTGGGCCTCACCCGCGTCGCCTGGTCCGGCCCGCTTCGTCACGCCGTGGGCGGCGCCGCCGGCAGCGCCGGGCCGTAGCCGACGCGACGGTGGTACATGGCCTGGAGGGCGGCCGCAAAGGCCGGCACCAGCCGCTCCCGGTCGCGGTCCGACAGGTTGGCGTCGTCGAGTTCCCCCGCTTCCGACACCCGCGCCAGGGTCTGGCCGACCAGCGCCGCACAGGCCCGGCCGTCGAAGGGCGGCGCCACGCGGGCCATGGCTTCGAGCTGGTCGGCGATCATCACGATCGCCGTCTCGCGTGACTGGGGACGCGGGCCGAGATAGCGATAGGTCTCGCGCGTGTCGCCGTCGGCCGCCGGGTGTGACGCCAGGCCGGGCATCAGGCTGGTGCCGTGGTGCTCGCGGACGAACCGGGCCAGCGGCCGCGCCATGCCGTAGTAGCGCAACGCGGCCACGCCGTCGTCGACATGGGCGCGCAGGATCGCGGCGCTCTCCCACGGCGGCAGCGCCGCGTGCGGATTGACGCCGTACTGGTTCTCGCCGAAGAACTCCGGCGCCCGCAGCTTGCCGACGTCGTGATACAGCGAGCCGAGCCTGGCGAGGAACGCATTGGCCCCGATGGCCTGGGCGCCAGCGCTGGCCAGCACGCTCACGCTGACGGAGTGCTGGAAGGTGCCGGGCGCCACCGAGGCCAGCTCCCCGAGCAGCGGGTGCTCGAAGTTGAGCCATTCGGCCATGGTCAGGCGCGTCGTGTGATCGAACGCCCATTCCGCGAGCGGGCCGACGGCCAGCGCCATCGGCGCGCCGAGCAGGCCGCCGGCGGCGGCACCGGCCACCGCCGCCGCCGTCAGGTCCCACTCCGCCACCCCGTTCGTCAGCAGCAGCCAGAACAGCAGCAGCACGGCGGCGCTGGCGCCGGAGAGCAGGCCGGCCGGGATGACCGATTCGCGGCTGGCCCGCGAGGCCAGCACCTCGCCGGCCACGACGGCCGCCAGGAGGGCGGAGGCGATGATCTCCCACTCGGCGCCGAGCACGACGAGCACGGCCGTATTGAGCGCGATGTGCAGGCGGGCCATGCGCGGGGTCATGGCCAGACGGCCGTGCACGGCGGCGGCCACCGCCGCGGCCACGACGAAGGCGGTGAGGCGTACGGCGCCACCGGAACCCTCGACATAGGCGGCCACCGTCAGGGCGGCGCTGGTGGCCGCGAAGCCGCCGAGCCGCCACAGCCGCCACCCGACGATGACGACGAGGTCACGAGCCGGCCGGGGCGGCCGGGGCGTGTCGGCGACGCGACGCGGCAGCTCGACGGACGAGACGCCCTGCAGGCCCCTCGGTCACGGCACGGCGCCTGCCTGGATGCTGCGGGCCACGCGCTCGACGTCGGCCATCACGCGGAGCAGGTTGCCGCTCCACAGCTTCCCGATCTGCTCTTCGGTGTAGCCGCGCCGGACCAGTTCGAGCGTGACGTTGAACGTCTCGTCGGCGCCGTCCCAGCCGGCGACGCCGCCGCCGCCATCGAAGTCGGACGAGATCCCGACGTGGTCGAGCCCGATCTTCTTGACGAGGTAGTCGACGTGGTCGACGAAATCGGAGACGGTGGCCATCGGCGGGGGCGGGAACTGCTTGTCGATCCCGGCCATCCGCGCCCGGAACTTCGCGCGCGTCTGGTCGGTCTGGCTGGCCGGTCCGCCCGCCGGGTCCAGCTCCGCGCGCAGCCGGGCAATCGCCGCGGCGCGTTCGGCCGAGTCCGGCGGCTTCACCTTCACGTAGCCGTCGAAGGCCACGGTCTGGATGACCCCGCCATTCTTCGCGAGCGCGGCGAGCTGCTCGTCGTCCATGTTGCGGCTGTGATCGGCCAGCGTCCGGGCGGCCGAGTGCGAGGCGATGACCGGCGCCTTCGACAGCGCGATGGCCTGGAGGTTGGCCGCTTTCGAGGGATGCGAGACGTCGACCATGATGCCCCACTTGTTCATCTCGGCGATCACCTGCCGGCCCAGATCGCTCAGGCCGCCGTGCATGAACTTGCCGTCGCGCTCGCCGGTGTTCGAGTCGGCGAACTGGCTGTGCCCGTTGTGCGCGAGCGACATGTAGCGGCCGCCGCGGTCGTGGAACTCCTTGACCCGCGCCAGGTCGGTGCCGAGCGGATAGGCGTTCTCCACGCCGATGAGCGCGACCTTGCGGCCCGAGGTGGCAATCGCCCGGACGTCGTCGGCGGTCAAGGCGAGCCCCATGCGGGTGGGTGCGATCTCCCTGGTGAAGCGATGGATGGCGTCGAACTTCTCCACCGCCTGCGCGTAGGCCCGGTCGTAGCCGTCCGCGGTCAACGGGCCCTGGCCGACGTAGACGATGAAGAAGACCGCGTCCAGGCCGCCCTGCTCCATCTTCGGCAGGTTCACCTGAGTGTCGAGGCGCTCGGTGTAGTTCCGTCCCTTGGTGAAGTCGCGGGGATTGATGTCGACATGCGTGTCGAGCGTGATGACCCGCTCGTGGATGGCGCGCGCGCGTGTGACCAGCGCCGGGTCGGCCGGCTGCGCGGCCGCCACGATCGGCAGGAGAAGGGCCAGCACGGCGAGTCGGAATGTCATGGCCAGATCCTAACGCCCTTCGGGTCCGGAATAGGCGCGTTCGACCCGCGCGACACGCAGCTGGTAGTGGTCGTACCAGCGCGTCTTCCCGAGGTGCTGGGCGTGGAGGTGGGCGGTGTGGCCCTTCCAGGCGGCAATCGAGGCTTCGTCGCGGAAGTAGGCCACGGTGATCCCTACGCCGCTGGCCCCCCGGGCGGATTCCGCGCCCAGGCAGCCGGGCTGCTTCAGGGCGAGGTCCCACATGGCCGCCGCCATCGCCGCATAGCCGTCGTCGCCCTCGCGGCGCTGCGACGTGAAGATGACCGCGTAGTAGGGCGGGTCGGGGGTGGCAGCGAATCCATCGGGCATCGGACAGCTCCTTCCTGGCGGACTGGGGTGACCCAGCGTACACTCTGGCGGTCGCTGTGAGAGTCGTGACGCACGTCGTGCCGGCCCTGACCGTCCTGTTGGTACTGGCGGCAGGCCCGGCGGCCGCCCACCCCGCCCCGTTCAGCTATCTCGACCTGCGCCTCGACCCGGCGGGAGTCTCGGGCACGCTCACCGTGCACGACCTCGACGCCGCCCACGAACTGCGGCTGCCCGACGCCGGCGTGCTGCGCGATGACGCGGTGTCGCGCCGGCACCAGGCGGCGCTCGCGGCCGTGCTCGAGCGGCGGCTGCGGCTCGTGGTCGACGGGCAGCCGGTGGCGGTGACCCTGACGGACCTCACCCCCGCTGCCGGACCGGCAGGCACTGCGCTTCACCCTGGCGGCCGCCGGCCCCGGCTCGCCCGGGCGTGTCACGGTCGAGACCACGCTCTTCCCCTACGACGGCGCACACCAGACGTTCGTCAACTTCTACGAGGGCGACGCCCTGCGCCATCAGGCCATCCTCGACGCGCGGCATCCGTCGGCGGACTACTACGCCGGGTCGTGGCAGGGTGTCGGGGCCGTGCTCGGCACCTTCGTGCCGGCTGGCCTGCAGCACATCCTGGTCGGGCCCGACCACGTCCTGTTTCTCATCGGCCTGCTCCTGCTCGGCGGCACCGTGGCCCGCCTCGGCCTGGTCGTCACCGCCTTCACGGTCGGCCACAGCGTGACGCTGTCGGTGGCGGCCCTCGACCTCTACGCGCCCCCGGCCTTCGTCGTGGAGCCGCTCATCGCCCTCAGCATCGTCCTCGTCGGCGTCGACAACCTGCTGGTGGCCGGCGCGCCGGCGGGCGGACGTGACCTGCGGCCGTGGATGGCGGGCCTGTTCGGCCTCGTCCACGGGTTCGGGTTCGCGTCGGTGCTGCGCGAATTCGGGCTGCCGCCGGCTGCGCTCGGCTGGTCCCTGTTCGGGTTCAACGCGGGGGTGGAACTCGGGCAGCTGGCCCTGGTCGTCCCGTGCGCCGTCCTGCTCGCGGCGGTGCGCCGCACGAGCGCGTTGGCCGCCGCCCGCGTGGCGATGATAGGCTCTGGCGTGGTCGTCGTGGCCGGCGCCTGGTGGTTCATCCAGCGGGTGTTCTTCCCGGGGGGACTCGCCTGAAACGGCCGCCGTGGCGGACCCTCGACCAGCAACCATCCTCACAGGACATGCGATCGGTGCTTTCTTCCTTGCGTCTCGTTCCGACCCTGGCCGCCGTGGCCCTCCTGGCCGGCTGCTCGAATGAACCAGCGGCTCCCGTGGCCACCGCGCCGATCGTGCCGGCGGCCCCGGTCGATCCCCAGCACCAGGGGATGACCGAGCCGCACGGCGACCACAGTCCGCATCGCGGCGGCATGGTGCTCATGAACGGCGACATCCACTACGAGGTGGTGTTCGCCCGCGACGGGGCGCATCGCATCTGGTTCACGGATCCGGTGCGCTCGGACCTGCCGGCCTCGGTCGCCAGTGACGTCACGATGATCATCAGCCGGCCGGGCGAGGCCGACGAGGTGCTGACGCTGGCCATCGACGACACCGGCGAATCCTGGATTGCGCGCGGCCGGCCGGTCCCCGGCGACGACGCCTACGTGAAGATCACCTACGCCTTGCAGGGTGAGCCGCACGAGGTCGAGATTCCCTTTCTGATTCAGACGTCGACCCAGCCATGAGGCGCGCGCTGCCGGGCGGATTGCTGGCGGCGGCCGTCGTGCTCGCGGGGCCGGGCGCCACCGCCGGCCAGACGCTGCCGCCGCTCGTGACCGACCGCCCGAGCTTCACGAGCGCACCGACCGTCGTGGGGGCGGGCGTGGTGCAGATCGAAACCGGCGTCACCGCCGAGCGGGACTCGGTGGGACGCGAGACGGCCACGCGCTACTCCCTGCCCAACACGCTGGTGCGGATGGGCATGAGCCGGCAGGTGGAGTTCCGCATCGAGGCGGAGGGCTGGATCCGCACCGCCTCCGGCCGCGCCGGCCGCGACGCCGAGTCGTCGGCCTCGGACGTGGCGCTGGCCCTCGAGTATCAGTTCGCGAGTGCCGACCGCCAGGGCCTGGACCTGGCCGTCATCGCCGGGTCGTCGGTGCCGACCGGCGGCGCCGCCTCGAGCGGCAACGCCGACCCCTTCGTCCGGCTCGTGTGGGGCCGTCCGGTCGGCAGCGCGGCGTCGGTGGGCGGCACCTTCAACTGGTCCGCCCCGAGCGCCGACAGCCAGCGGACACGTGCGCTGGACGCCAGCCTGGTGCTGGGCCATCCGCTGTGGGGCGCGTGGAGTGCGTTCTGGGAGGGGGTCATCCAGCATCGGGACGTCGAGACCGACGCCGCCACCTGGTTGGCCAACGGGGGCGTGCAGCGTGCCTTGGGGACGAACCTGCAACTCGACGCCTGGGTCGGCCGCGGCCTGAACGACGTGGCCTCGGACTGGCGGGTCGGGGCTGGCGCCAGTTGGCGCTTCCGGCGCTGAGCCGTCACTCCCAGCGGAAGAGGCGCGCCGAGAGCGCCACGCTCACCGCGAACACCAGCGCCAGCACGCCGACATCGCCGGCATGGCTGGCCCAGCTGTCGCCGTGCCAGATGCCGCGCTGGAGCGACACCGCGTAGGTGAACGGCTGCACCCGGGCCAGCAGCTGGAGACCATCCGGCATCGCCTCGACCGGCACGAACAACCCCGAGAGCCCGAGCATCGGATAGAGGACGAGCGCGCCGAGTGGCTGGGCGAAGCGCGCCGTCGGCACGACGCTGGCCACCAGGAAGCCAATCGAGAGCAGGCACGCCAGGCTCAGGATCACGGCGGCGCCGAACGACAGCCACGGCGCGTCGACGCCGGCCGGCACGAACGGCCGCCCGAGCGCGGCCATCAGGGCCAGCGTGATGGAGGTGAAGAGCAGCTTCACGAGCACGTGCGCGGTCAGGATGGTCGACGGGCTGAGGGGCGTGGCCCGCAGCCGCTTCAGGATGCCGCCCTCGCGGTAGATCGCCATGATGGCCACGAGCGACAGGATGGCACTCACCGCCACGAACATCGCCACCAGCACCGGCAGGTCGGCGACCAGGCCCGGTATGGTCGCGCCCGGCCGGCGCACCCGGCCGCCGAGCATCCGCCCGGCCGCCAGGAACAGGAGGATCGGCGCCCCGACGGTGCCGAAGACCCCGAGCGGCTCGCGGACGAAGATCTTGGTCTCGAGCCAGGTGAGGCGCCACAGTCCGCGCAGCATCGGTCCCCTCAGTCGCGGATCGCGTGGCCGGTCGTCTCGAGGAAGACGTCCTCGAGGGTGGGGGCGATGGTGCGGAAGTCGCGCACGTGCATCCGCCGTGCCGCCAGGCAGCGGATGACCTCGGTCACGAGGTCGGCGGCGCGGCCGCGAATCGTGAAGGTGGCGCCCTGCTGCGCCACCGATTCCACGCCCGGCATGGCCTCGAAGGCGGCCAGCGCCTCCAGGTCGTCGGTCACCACGATCACCGTGCCCGCGGGACAGTGCCGCCCGATCAGCTCGGCCGGCGTGCCGAGGTCGACGAGGCGGCCGCGATCGATGATCGCCACGCGGTCGCACAGCCGCTCGGCTTCCTCCATGAGGTGCGTCGTCAGGAACACCGTGGCGCCGCGGGCGCGGATGCCGCGCACGAGGTCCCAGATGGCGCGGCGCGCTTGCGGATCGAGCCCGGTGGTCAGCTCGTCCAGGAAGACCACTTCCGGATCGTTGATGAGCGCCAGCGCGATCAGCAGGCGTTGCTTCTGGCCGCCGGAGAGGTTCATGAACCAGGCGTGCTGCTTCTCGCGCAGCCCGAGCTGGTCGAGCAGGCGGTCTCCGTCGACCGGGGCGCGGTACAAGGCCGCCCACAGGCCGACTGCCTCGCGCACCGTGATCCGCTTCTGCAGCTGTGCCTCCTGCAGCTGCACGCCGAGGCGTTGCTGCAGCGCGCGGACGTCGCGCCGCGGATCGAGGCCGAGCACGCGGATGGTGCCGCTGTCGGCCGCACGCAGCCCCTCGACGCACTCCATCGTGGTCGTCTTGCCGGCGCCGTTCGGACCGATGAGCCCGAAGATCTCGCCGCGGGCGACCTCGAAGCTCACACCGTCCACCGCGAGGGTGCGGCCGTAGGCCTTGCGCAGATCCTGCACGCGGATGACCGGGTCGGACGTCACGGGGGGGTGGACGGCGTGTGCCGGTGTCGCGTTCGCCACGTCGCTCACAGCCGGCGATGCATCACGTGAATGGCGACCTCGCCCTGCGTGGGATGGCGGAAGGCTCCGGGGACGGTGCCGACGATGGCGAAGCCGCAGCGCTCCCAGAGGGCGATGGCGCCGCGATTGGTGCTGACCACGGCGTTGAACTGCATGGCGCGGAAACCGAGCGAGCGTGCCAGCTCGAGCGAATGGCGGCACAGCGCCTCCCCGACGCCCATGCCACGGGCGTCGGGCGCGACCATGTAGCCGCAGTTGGCCACGTGATCGCCGAGACCCGGCTGGTTGGCCTTGAGCAGATAGGTGCCCACGAGCTGCCCTCCGCGGTGCGCCACCACCGTGCGCCCGCCAGCCGGCTGCCACAGGGCCAGCGCCGCCTCGCGCGGCGTGTCCGGAGCCCAGGCATACGTCTCGCCGGCCGCGAGCACGGCGTGCAGGATGCTCCACAGCCCGTCGGCATCGGCGGGCGCCGCGGGCCGGAAGGTCAGGCTGGCCATCATCGGGGCCGATTGTCGCTGACCAGCCGGTGCCGGCGCCAGCGCTCGCGCGACAGGCGGTAGACGAGCGTGTCGAGACCGTGCATCTCGCCGCGCCGGTCGAAGGCCATGCCCAGCCGCGCCAGCACCCGGGTGGAGGCGACGTTCGGCGGGTCGGTGGCCGCCATCACCACGGGGTGGCCGAGCGTCTCGAACACATGGGCGAGCACGGCGTGGGCGGCTTCCGTGGCCAGTCCGCGCCCCCACCAGGCCGGCCACAGGCCGTACATCAACTCGGGCTCGCCGGTGGGCCAGTCGCGGCAGCCGCAGAACCCGATGAGCGGGCCCTCCGCTCCCTCGTGGACACCCCACAGGCCGTAGCGGCGATCGTCGAAGTTGCGCGTGCTGTCGGCGAGCCACTGCTGTGTCTGCGCGAGTGGCACCTCCTTGTCGTCGCAGAGATACCGTCGCACGTCCGGGTCGGTCCACAGCGCATGGACGGCGTCCAGATCCGCGGCGGTGAACGGGCGGAGGTAGAGGCGCGGCGTGTGAAGGTCGAGGTGCGATGCCATCTCAATGGCGTGGGAGCGGACTCCGACCCCGATTGCTGGCGCCGGCCCGTCCGCGAGCATACGGCGAAGCACGACGGGCTCCTGCCGTCACGTGCGCACGTGGAAGGCGCTGTCGGTGGCTCCAGGTGGAACGCCCGGCAGCACGAGGCACGGCAGGTGGACTGACGTGGCCGGCCGCCGCTACCGGCTCGGCATCATGATGTGGGCCGTGGATGTCCCAGCGTTCATGATCCAGGCGCCACCCAGCTTGGGATTCTCGGGCAAGCCGGTTGATTGCGTGGTGGCGCCGGGCACCGCGATCATCATGTGGTGCGGCCGGGCACCGTCGCGATCGGGGCCCGCCACGCTGTGCCAGAAGGATCCGTACTCAGGCTTGACGCGAGTGCCGTCCTTCTCCATCCCCGCGAGCATCGCCTCGGATTTCTTCCGGTCGCCGGTCGCCTCGGCCTTCTGGTTCTGCGCCACGCGATCGAGATTGGCGATGCTGGTGCACTGCACCGAGAACGGCTGCTGGAGCGGGAAGCCAGAGCGGTCGTAACAGACCAGCCGGTTCGTGCCCTTCCTGAGCGTCTCGTACGTGAAGTCCGGCTTCCACTTGACGACCGTGGCCTGATCTCGCTGACCGCTGGGCGCCGCGATCAGGGCCTTGTCGACATCGGCCTGCGAGGCGCCAGGCTCGAGCGGCGGGGGGGGCGGCGGCGTGCCGCCGCCTTGCGCGAAGGAGACGGTCGACACCGCCAGGATGCCGAGGACGAACAGGGCAATGCGCTTCATGTGGACCTCCGTGCGCCCGTGAACGGCGCCACGCCGGAACGCTCGCCCGGCGGTGGGATTCATTGTATGCGTGCTACCCGGCGCTGCCACAGCGGACCAGGGCTTGCGACGCGCGACCCTGGCGCCAGGACCGGGATGTCCGGCTACTCGCGCCTGAGCGCCACGATCGGGTCGAGCTTCGAGGCCCGGCGGGCCGGGTAGTAGCCGAAGGCCACGCCGATGAAG
Organism: uncultured Acidobacteriota bacterium; assembly: GCA_963807405.1. Lineage (GTDB taxonomy): Bacteria > Acidobacteriota > Vicinamibacteria > Vicinamibacterales > UBA2999 > CADEFD01. The sequence continues at coordinate 2,269,122 of CAWEBU010000006.1, forward strand.
GCCGAGATCGCGAACGCCAGTCCGATCGCCTGTCCGGACACGTAGGTCGGCCAGGACATGAGCGCGGTCAGGCCGCGCGCCGCCCCGATGCCCACGCCGATGCCGACGATGCCGCCGAGCAGGCTGAGCACCACGGCCTCGACCAGGAACTGCACCAGCACGTCCTTGCGCCGCGCCCCCATGGCCAGGCGCAAGCCGATCTCCCGCGTCCGCTCGGTCACCGACACCAGCATGATGTTCATGATGCCGATACCGCCGACGACCAGCGAGATGCCGGCGATGCTGGCCAGGAGCGCCGTCATCGTCGAGCCGGCACGGTTGAGCGTGCCGGACATCTCCTCCATCGTGGCCGAGTCGAGCTTCGGCATGTTGGCGAGCGCAAACGCCGCCACCTCGGTGTAGAGCCCCTTGGTCACCTGCGCCGCGGCCAGCGTCTTGACCACGAAGTCGTCGGCCGGCCCCAGGCGGCTGTTGCCGGGCATCTGCGATCCGCCCAGCCCGCCGGACACGCGGGCCACCGCGGCCTTGATGTGGTCGGCGTGCCGCTCGCGCAGGAGCGCCGTGATGTCGTTGGCCACCGCGGTGGCCACGCCCGCCTCGGTGACGCCGACGGTGATCGTCTGCAGCCAGTCGGTGCGGCTGGTCAGCGCGCCGAGCGTCGTCACCGGCACGAACGCCGCCTCGTCCTGATCGGCATCGACCGCCCGCATCATGCCGACGATCTCGAAGTCGCGGTCATGAATCTTGACGATCTTCCCGGTCGGATCCACGCCGTCGCCGAACAGCTTCGCGCTGGCGATGCGTCCGAGCACCACCTTGGCCGCGCCGGCCTCGACGTCGGCGGCGGTGAAGCCCTGTCCGTCGAGCCAGGTCCAGCCGTGGATCTCGCCGAGCGAGTCCTCGGTGCCGTTGACGAGGGTGAAGGCGCGCGCCTCGGGTGAGGCGGTGATGTAGGTGCGCGAGCGCAGACCGGCGGCCACGTGCACGACGTTGTCGAGCTCGGCGATGGCGGCGGCGTCCCCCCGCGTGAGCGTGGTCGCCGAGCCCAGTCCGGAGGCGATGTTCATGCTCTCGCCGCCCTTGGTGAAGTTGCCGGCCGACACCTGCACGATGCTCGTGCCGGCCGTCTTCAGCGTGCGCTCGACCGAGGCGGCGGCGCCGTTGCCGAGGGCCACCATGGCAATGACCGCGGCCACGCCGATGACGACGCCGAGCGTCGTCAGGCCCGACCGGAGACGGTTGCGCCCGAGCGCCTTCCAGGCGATCTGTCCGCTGACGGCGAGAAATCGAAGCACGTGGAATCCGTCTATTCGTGGCGCAGGGCGTCGATGGGATCGAGTTCGGCGGCGCGGCGCGCCGGATACCAGCCGAACAAGACGCCGACGGCCGCCGACACGCCGAAGGCGAGGAAGACGGCGCCGGGCGACACCACCGTGGCCCAGCGCAGGGTGGTGGCGATGAAGTACGAGGCCAGCAGGCCGAGGATGACCCCGAGGGCGCCCCCGGCGAGGCTGATGGCGACCGCCTCGGTCAGGAACTGGCGCGTGACGTCGCGGCCGCGCGCGCCGACCGCCATGCGCAGGCCGATCTCCTTGGTCCGCTCGGTGACCGAGAGCAGCGTGATGTTCATGATGCCGATGCCGCCGACGAGCAGCGATACGGCGGCCACCGCCGCCAGCAGCCAGCGCATGGTGCCGCTGGCCCGTTCGAGGGTGCCGGCCAGCTGCTCGAGCGTCACGCGCTCGAGTTCCTTGACGTTGCCGGCAATCGCGGCGGCGACGTTCGGCGGCAGGCCGCCGGTCGTGATGGCGCGGGTGGCCTGCGTCGAGATGGTGAAGTCGTCGGGCTTCTCCTGGGTGATGCCGTGGCGCTCGCGCAGCAGCGCGGTGATGCGCTTGCTGACGTCGGAGACCTGGCCGCTCGAGGAGGCCGTCACGATGATGTCGTTCAGCTTGCTCAGGTTCAGCAGCTGGTGAGTGGTCGTGTAGGGCATGTAGACGGCGTCGAACTCGTCGTCGCCGGCCGCCGGCCGCACCACCCAGCTCGCGCTCGTCACGACGCCGACCACCTTGAAGGTCTGGTTCCACATCGTGATGTCCTTGCCGACGGGGTCGACCTTCTCCCCGAAGACCTTCTCGGCCACCACCGAGCCGAGCACCATCACCATCGCCTTGGCGTCCTGCTCGTTCTCGGTGAAGAAGCGGCCGCTGCGCAGCGTCCAGGTGCGCTTGATGTCGAGCAGGTGCAGGTCGGTGCCGTGCATGCGCGTGAACCAGCGCTTGTCCTCGCCGCCCTCGGTCGTGTAGTGCACGCGTGCGTTGCCGTGCACGCCGCACGCCACGTACTGCACGCCGTCCAGCTGGCGGATGGCTTCGGCGTCGTCGAACGACAGGGTGGTGGACGCGCCGAGGCCGGCCTCGAGGTCACCGAGGCGCTGCCAGGCCAGCGGATGATCGTGCTTCTCCATCGGATCGTCCTCCGGATGGAAGTCGATCGGCACGACGTCGGCTCCGAAGAAGGGATCGCCGGCATCGGGCAGCGCCGGCATCAGGTCCTCCACCGGCAGCCGCATGGTGTCCCCGGCGTCGCCCTGGTGGGCGACGGCGCCGCCGGAGTCCTCGGTCTTGGGTTTCCAGTTGCCGGCCTTGATCGTCAGCTGGTTGAGGCCGGCGGCGCGGACCTGCTGTTCGATCGACCGCTGCGCGCCCGCGCCCACGGCCATCATCGCCAGCACCGTCGCCACCCCGACCGTGATGCCGAGCATCGTCAGGCCGGTCTGCAGGCGGTTGCGCGTGAGGGCCTTGAACCCGATGTCGATCGACGGGTGCAACGCACGAAGACGCTGGATCGGTGAGGCCACGGTCACAACTCCTTGCTGCGGACGAGGCGCACCTTAGGCGCCAACCGGCGCCGGCGAGCCGATCGAGGTATCCGGCGCCAGCGGGGGCTTCGAGGGGTGCTGCTCGTCGGACACGACCACGCCGTCCTTGAAGTCGATGGTGCGCGTGCCCCAGGCCGCGATGTCGCGCTCGTGGGTGATGACCACGATCGTGATGCCGCGCTCCTCGCGCAGCTTGGCGAACACTTCCATCACTTCGTAGCTGGTGGTGGTGTCGAGGTTGCCGGTCGGCTCGTCGGCGAGCAGCAGCGACGGCTCGTTGACGAGCGCCCGGGCAATCGCCACGCGCTGCTGCTGGCCTCCCGAGAGCTGGTTGGGATGGTGCTCCTCGCGGTCGCTCAGGCCGACCGCCGCCAGCGCCCGCCGCGCCCGGTCGCGCCGCTCGGTCGCCTTCACCGCCCCCTGGCGCGTGTAGAGCAGCGGCAGCTCGACGTTCTCGAGCGCCGAGGTGCGCGACAGCAGGTTGAACCCCTGGAAGACGAAGCCGATCGTCTCGTTGCGCACGCGCGCCAGCTCGTCGTGCGGCAGGGTCGAGACGTCCCGGCCGCCGAGCAGGTACTGCCCCCGCGTCGGCCGGTCGAGACATCCCAGGATGTGCATGAACGTCGACTTGCCCGAGCCCGACGGTCCGACGACCGTCACGAACTCGCCGGCGGCGATGTCGAGCGTGACGCCCCGCAGGGCCCGCACCACGTGGTCGCCCACGTGGTACTCCTTCTCGAGATTGCGAACCCCAATCATCGAATCCCCTTAGCCGCTAGTCGCTAGCCCCTAGCCGCTAGTTGGTTGACTTCGCCGGGGCCGGCGGCAGCTTGCCGGCGTAGCTGTAGAGCGCGGTGGCCACGGCCTTCTCTGCGCCCGCCATGCCGTAGACCTTGCCGGCACCTTCGATCACATAGTACTCGTTGGCCGCGTGGGCGCGGCCGCCGAGGCCGGCGCCGCCCATCACGATCGGCACGCCCTTGAACGGCGAAATCCTCTCGCCGACCTCGCCGTTGCCGAACATGTAGGCTGGCCAGTAGCCGCCGGCCGCCGCCCCGCCGCCGCCGATGCCCCAGTCGGCACGGACCGGCGCGTGCGGAATGCCCATCACCTCGTAGGTGCGCTGCATGGCCCGCCCGATCTCGGTGTCCGAGTTCATGAGCGCCCACGGCACGTCGCCGATCAGCTTGACCTCGACGTCCTTGTAGCCGTTCTTGTCGAGCTGCGCCCGCAGCTTCTTGACGATGTCCGGGCCGCTCTGCCCCGGCTGATAGCGGAAGTTGTGCTTGGACGTGATCTTGTTCGGCAGGATGGCGCCGGCGCCGCCCGCATACATGTTGCCGCCCCAGATCCCGTCGAGGTTGAACGAGGTGCCGTAGCGCTGCGTCTTCAGCACCTGGTAGGGATCGTCATACATGAAGCGCGCGACGCCGAGGTTCTCGGCCGCCACGGTGAGGTCCATGCTCTTGGCCGCCGTGCGCAGGCTGTCTTCCTGCTCGCTGGTGAGCGGCCGGATGCCGTCGAAGAAGCCGTCGATCTTCGGCGTGTTGCCGTCGTCGCTGACGATCGAGGCGAGCATCTTGACGTGGCGCCAGGCCGGGCTGTCGGTGCCGCGCTTGTTGCTGCCGTGGATGTCCGACACCGTCGGCCCGCGGCCCCACGCCGTGCCCGACGTCGTCAGCTCGACGTAGACGCAGCCCTCGGAGCCGCCGCCGTAGCCGCCGCCGCCGCTCGGCGACTGTCCGCCGAAGGCCATCATCGCGTCGGCACCCTCGAGCAGTTCGGGGTGGTCCTTGACCCACTTGCGCAGGCCGATGTCCATCCGCTCCTCGTCCCCTTCGGCGACGATGATGAGATTGACCGGCAGCTTGCCGTGCACCGCCTTGATGGCACGGAAGGCGTTCAGCTGCGACATCTGCGGGCCCTTCGAGTTGGTGGCGCCGCGGCCGATCAGCACTTTCTTGTAGGGCGCCTGCTCGACGATCTGCGCTTCGAACGGCGGGTACTGCCAGGCATCGGCCTGCGTCACCGGCATCGTGTCGTACATCCAGTAGATGAGCAGCGTCTTCTCGGCGCCCTCATCGCACTTGGCATAGACGACGGGATTGCTCGGCGAGCCGTACTCGGTGACGCCCGGATCGTAGACCTGCGTCTGCTGGCAGCCGAGTTCGTCGAAGAAGCCCTTCACCATCTCGGCCGATTCGGGGATGCCCTCGCCCGAGTTCGAGATGCTGGGCTGCTGGATCCACTTCTGCAGGTTGACCACGTGCTGATCGATGTTCTCGTCGATATGCGCGTAGACCTGCGCGAGCTCAGGCGGCACCTGGCTCATGTCGGGCTTGATCTCGGTGTCGCCGTCGGGACGGACGCCGAGCTGCGGCGCGGCGGCGGCCGGTGCCTGTGCGGCGCCGTCGGCGCCGGGACGACGTGGGTTGCTGACACGCAGCCGCGAACAACGCGACCGCACACACGAACGACAAGGAAACCCGGCGCATCACGTCCTCCAATTGATCACTCAGCACGAGCCGCCAGCCCCCTGGCCGCCAGCCCCTAGTTCGTCGACTTGGCCGGCGCCGGCGGCACCAGGCCGGCAAAGGCGTAGACCGCCGCGGCAATCGACTTCTCGGCGCCGGCCATGCCGAGCACCTTGCCCGCGCCCTCGATCACCCAGTACTCGTTGGCCGCGTGCGCCCGGCCGCCGTGGCCGCCGCCGCCGCCGACGATCGGCACGCCCTTGAAGGGCGACACCTGCTCGCCGACTTCCCCGTTGCCGAAGAGGTAGGCGGGCCAGTAGCCGCCGGCCGCGGCGCCGCCGCCGATGCCCCAGTCCGCGCGCAGCTCGCCGTGCGGGATGTTCATGATCTCGTAGGCGCGCTTCATGGCCTGGCCAGCCGCGTTGTCGGAGTTCATGAGCGCCCACGGCACGTCGCCGATGAGCTTGACCTCGACGTCGGCGTAGCCGTTCTTCACCAGCTGCTTCTTCAGCTTGTCGACGATGTCGAGGCCGTTCTGGCCCGGCACGTAGCGGAAGTTGTGCTTGGAGGTGATCTTGTTCGGCAGGATGGCGCCGGCGCCGCCCGCATACATGTTGCCGCCCCAGATGCCGTCGAGGTTGAACGACTGGCCGTAGCGCTGCGTCTTCAGGACCTCATAGGGATCGTCGAACATGAAGCGCGCCACGCCGAGGTTCTCGGCCGCCACCGTCAGGTCGACGTTCTTGGCCGCCGCGCGCAGGCTCGCGTCCTGCTGCGGCGTGAGCGGCCGGATGCCGTCGTAGAAGCCCTCGATCTTCGGCGTGTTGCCGTCGTCGCTGACGAGCGAGGCCAGCATCTTGACGTGACGCCAGGCCGGGCTGTCGGTGCCGCGCTTGTTGCTGCCGTGGATGTCCGACACCGTCGGGCCGCGGCCCCAGGCCGTGCCCGAGGTCGTCAGCTCGACGTAGACGCAGCCCTCGGAGCCGCCGCCGAACCCGCCGCCGCCGCTGCCCGACTGGCTGCCGAAGCGGATCATCGCGTCGGCGCCCTCGAGCAGCTCGGGGTGGTCCTTGACCCACTTGCGCAGGCCGATGTCCATCCGCTCCTCGTCGCCTTCGGCGACCACGATCAGGTTGACCGGCAGCTTGCCGTGCACCGCCTTGATGGCGCGGAAGGCGTTCAGCTGGACCATCTGCGGGCCCTTCGAGTTGGTGGCGCCGCGGCCGATCAGCACCTTCTTGTAGGGCGCCTGCTCGACCAGCTGCGCCTCGAACGGCGGGTACTGCCAGGCATCGGCCTGCGTCACCGGCATCGTGTCGTACATCCAGTAGATGAGGATGGTCTTCTCGGCGCCTTCATCGCACTTGGCGTAGACGACCGGGTTGCCCGGCGAGCCGTACTCCGTGATGCCGGTGTCGTAGACCTGCGTCTGCTGGCAGCCGAGTTCATCGAAGAAGCCCTTCACCATCTCGGCCGACTCGGGGATGCCTTCGCCCGAGTTCGAGATGCTGGGCTGCCGGATCCACTCCTGCAGGTTGACCACATGCTGATCGATGTTCTCGTCGATGTGATCGAAGACCTTGGCGAGGTCCGGCGGCACCTGACTCATGTCGGGTTTGATCTCTTCGTCACCAGCGGGACGGATGCCGAGCGTTGGCGCGGTGGCCGAGGTGCCGGGCGTGGCTGGTGGCGTGGCTTGCTGCGAGCAGGCCGCGGTGAATGCGAGGACCGACAAGGACAAGATGGACAGCCGGCGCATTGGCACGCTCCTGTTGCATTCCGGCGCCGTGGATCGACGTCGGGGATGCCGCATTGAAACCGGCGGCGGCCCATAAGTCAATTGGGATCGTGCGAAGATACATGTCTCGCGATGTCATCGATTCGCACTGGAAATTCGCGCCGCACGAGTGGCCGCCGCGGCAACGTGCGGCATGCGGTCACGCGGCGGCAACTGCTGCGCGCCTCGGGCGCGGCGATGATCGGTGGCGCCGCGCTGGCACTGACGGGCTGCGCTCCGGGACTCGACACGGCGGGCCGCGCGGTCGAGGCCACTGCTGACCAGCTGGCGGAACGCTACGTCCGCCTCGCCCTGCAGCTGGCCAAGCATCAGCCCTCCCTCGTCGAGACGTGGATGGGCCCGCCGGCGTGGGCCGAAGGCGTGCGCGTGCCGGTCGCCACGCTCAGGGTCGAGGCGGGAGCGCTCGTCGCCGACATCGACACCCGGCTGGGCCAGCACATCGCGCGCACGGCGCCTCCGCGGGACGTGCGGGAGGATCTTCGAGACATCGATGAGGCTCCGGGCAGCCTGGCCTTGGGTCGCCTGCGCTACCTGCACGGACAGATCGCGGCGCTCGAGGCGGCGGCCGGGCGCCTGCTCGGCGAGAGCCAGTCGTTCGCTGACGAGGCGGTGACCACGCTCGGCCACGCAGCGCCGGCGCGCGACGGCGCCGCCCTCGACGCGATCCGGCAGCGTCTGTCGGACGCGCTGCCCGGGCGCGGCACCCTGGCCGAACGCCATGCCGCGTTCCGCCGCTCGATGGCCGTGCCGCCGGACCGGATCGAGTCCGTCTTCGCGGCCGCGGTGGCGTGGTGCCGCGACGCGACCCGCGATCTCTTCCCGCTGCCGGCCGGCGAGAGCCTGACCACGCGGGTGGCGGACGAAGCCGGCTGGGAAGCCTTCTCGCGCCCGGCCGGCCCGCGCGCCTCCGACCTGTGGGTGGCGCGGCGCAGCAGCGCCGATGCGGCGCATCTGCTGCAACTGGCGGCCCACGAGGGCACGCCCGGACACCACGCGCAGCATGTGCTGGCCACCGCCATGCTCGTCGAGGGGCGCGGCTGGACCGAGCGGGCACTCACGCCGGCCTTCGGCCCGCATCGGCTGGTGGCCGAGGGCGCCGCCGAAGCCGGCGCCGATCTGCTGCTGCCGCTGGCGACGCGCGAGCAGGTCTGCCGCGAGGTGCTGCTGCCGGCGGCCGGACAGTCGCCGGCCGCGGCGGCGCGGCTGGTGGCCGTCGAGCGGCTGGTGGCCGACCTCGGCATGGAGGTGGCCTACATCGCCAGCGAATACCTCGACTCTTCGCTGTCGACGGCGGTGGTCGCCGCGCGCCTGCGCGATGACGCGCTGGTGCTGGACCCGAACGGTCTCGTGGCCTTCATCGAGAAGCAACGCGTCAAGGTGCTGGCCTACCCGTTGGGACGGGCCCTCGTGTGGGAGGCGCTCGGCACAGTCCCCTCGCCGGCCCGCTGGACGCGCTTCCGTCACATCTCGACGACGCTCCGGCTCGAGCCGCCGGCGCCTGGTGCCAGAAGCGCATGACGCCGGCTGGACAATAATGTCCGTCCCATGACGCCCACCGCCCGGCTCGCCCTCATTGCCCTGCTCGTGACGCTCGTGGCCGGCGCCCAGGCGCGGCTGCTCCCGTATGTGCCCGGCGATCCGGCCGCGGCCACCGCGATTCAGGCGCTGTCACCGGGCACGGCCTGGGTGGCGCCGGTGCTCACGACGGCCAGCGCGCCGCTGAAGTTCGTGTTGATGGCCATCGCGGTGCTGGGCGCGTGGCGGCTGGCCGGCATCCGGGCCGCGCTCGTCGTGGTGGCGGCCGTCGCCCTCGAGCAGACCTTTGGCGAGGACTCGAAGGCGCTGTTCGGCCGGCCGCGGCCGTCACGCACGCTGGTCGCGGTGATGGGCAACCCGAGCGGGTTGTCGTTCCCGTCGACGTTCATGACGCTCTACGCCGTGACCATCGGCGCGCTCGTGGTCCTGGCGTGGCGACTGCGTCCCAGCGGCACGCGGACGGCGACGATCGTGGCCGGTGTCCTCGTGCTCCTGGTCGCGGCGGCCGCCCGCATCGTGCCCGGCGCACACTGGCCGAGCGATGCGCTCGGCACCTACGCCATCTGTCTCAGCTGGCTGGCGGTGGCGTTCAGCGCCGCCGGCGTTCCGTCCCGGTGAACCTGCCCATGTCCGTGTCCCGTCGCCTCCTCGCCTGTAGTGTCGTCTCGTCGCTCGTCGCCGGCTGCTCGTCGGCGCCGCCAGCGCCGCCCGCCGACCTGCTGCTCGTCAACGCCAGGGTCTACACGATGGCGTGGTCCGACCCGGCCACCGACGGCGCCCCGGCCGCCGGCGCGCCGCACGATCAGGGCGGCTGGCATCCGGACGCCGCGGCGGTGGCCATCACCGGTGGCCGCATCACGCTCGTCGGCAGCCGCGAGGCCGTCGAAGAGCGCCAGGGACCGTCCACCACGGTCGTCGACCTCGGCGGCGCGACGCTGCTGCCGGGCCTCGTGGACTCGCACTCCCACATCCTCGAGCTCGGTGCCAAGCTGTCGGCGGTGGACCTGGTCGGCGTCGGGACCGAAGCCGAGGCCGTGGACCGTGTCGCGGCCTACGCCGCCAACGTGCCCAAGGGCCAGTGGATCACGGGACGGGGCTGGGACGAGGGCGCCTGGGCGAACCGCTACCCAGACTGGCGCCTTCTCAGCGAGAAGGTGCCCGATCACCCGGTGCTCCTCTACTCGCTGCACGGCTTCGCCGTGTGGGCCAACCGCGCCGCGCTCGACGCCGCCAGCATCACGCGCCGCACCGCCGCGCCGGTCGGCGGCGAGATCCGCACGGACGCCCGCGGCGAGCCGACGGGCATCTTCCTGAATCGCGCCACCCCGATCATGGTCGACGCCGTGCCGGCGCCGTCGCCGGCGGAGGTCGAGCGTCAGCTCCTCGCCGGGCTCACCGAAATGGCGCGCTCGGGCTACACCGCCGTCCACGACGCCGGAGTGGATCGGGCGATGCTCGCCGGCTACCAGGCGCTCGACCAGAAGGGGCAGCTCCCGATCCGGGTCTACGTCATGCTCTCGGCCCGTGATCCCGAGCTGTGCCGCGAGTGGGAAGCCAAGGGCCCGCAGGGCACGGCCAGTGACATGCTCGTCGTGCGGGCGGTCAAGGCCTACTACGACGGCGCGCTCGGCTCGCGTGGCGCCCGCATGCTCGCCGACTACAGCGACACGCCCGGCCACCGCGGCGTGAGCGGCGCCGGCTACGGCTTCGACAAGGACGTCGTCGCCGCCATGATGCGCGCCGGCTTCCAGGTGGGAGTGCACGCCATTGGCGATGCCGGCAACCGCGAGTCGCTGGACTTCATCGCCGGCGTGCAGCAGGCGAACGAGCAGGCGCGTCAGGGGCGGCACCGCATCGAACACGCGCAGATCGTGAGCCCCGAGGACATCCCGCGCTTTGCCGCGATGAACGTCATCGCGTCGATGGAACCGCCGCATGCCGTGGAGGACAAGGGCTGGGCCGAAGTGCGGGTGGGTCGCGAACGCATCAAGGGCGCGTACGCGTGGCGGACGCTGCGCCAGGCCGGCGCGCGGCTCCTCTTCAACTCGGACCTCACCGGGTCCGATCACGACGTCTTCTACGGGCTGCACTCCGCGGTCACGCGCCAGGACAAGGACGGCCAGCCGGCCGGCGGCTGGTATCCGGAGCAGCGCATGACGCCGGAAGAAGCCGTGCGCGGCTACAGCACGTGGGCGGCCTACGCGTCGTTTGCCGAGACCGAGTCAGGCCAGATCGCCGCCGGCCGCCTGGCCGATCTCTCGGCGTTGTCGGTTGATCCCCTGACGCTCGGCGTGAGCAATCCGCGGGCGCTGCTCGAGGGCCGCGTGCGGCTCACCGTGGTGCACGGCAAGGTCGTCTACGACGGGCAGTAGCGCTGGTGCGGCGTGCCGCGGGCGTCAGCGCTGGCTGGCGCTGCCGGCGGCGCCGAGCACCACCACTTCCTGGCCCTCGAGGGGCAGCGCCAGGCCCGGCGAGTTGCGCTTCACGATGGCCGTCAGGCGTGCGCCCTCGCCGGCGGCCGGGCTCGTCATCACCATCGTGTTGGTGTCGTCGCGCGTGACCGGCACGAACGACACGCGCTTGATCTTGCCGGCGCTCACGAGCACGCGCACGACCATCCCGTCTTTGGAGTCCTCGTAGCCGGGCTGATCGAAGGCGGAATGACCGACGGCGTAGAGAATCGGCTTGCCCTTGTACACCTCGGCGCCCTGGATGGTGTGGGTGCCGTGCCCGAAGACGAAGTCGGCGCCGCTGTCGAGCGCCGTGCGGGCGAAGAGCTTCTGGTACTCCTCGGCCCGGGTGCGATCGGCGCGCGCCCCGCCGGCCCGCTCCGACGACTGCTCCTCGCCGAACTGCACCGGGGTGGCGCCGTCGCGGTTGTGATGCGACACGACCACGATGTCCACCTGCGGCCGCAGCGCCGCCACATCGGCCTCGAGGCGCGCCAGATCACCGGCATCGATCGTCACGCCGTCGGCCGACAGGATGCGCGCGACACCGGCGCTGGTCGGCGTCGCGATCTGCACCGACTGGCGATACCAGCGGGCGGTGTACTGCAGGAAGCCGAACCGGACGCCCTTGCGTTCGAGGATGAGCGGGCGGTGCGCCTCGTCGAGAGTGCGGCCGCCGCCGACGTGCTTCACGCCGTGCTGGTCGAGGACGCGCATCGTCTCGAGCAGGTTCTGCTGGTCCCACACGACGTTGTTGGCCACGCCCACCGCGTCGATGCCGGCCGCCACCAGCGCCTGCACGCCCTCGGGACCGGGATGCACCCACTTCTTGTCGGGGATGTCGCCGACCGGCCCCTTCGACGGCACCAGCATGCCCTCGAGGTTGGCGTAGACGAGGTCGGCGCTCCGCAGCGTGTCAGCGACGTGCGCGAAGGCGGTGGCCGGGTCGGCGCGACGCTGCACCTGGATGTCGCCGATGACGAGCAGTTCGACGTCGGTGGCGGCGGCCGGCCGCCACGGCCACACGTCAGCCGACAGGCTGGCGACGGCGATCGTCAACCCGAGGGCCGCCGTCAGGACACGAAACCGCGAATGGCGCACGCTCGACTTCCGCATCAGGGCCTCCCCGGGCCGGCAGCGCGGCCCGACACACTCTGGACCACCCGCCCCAATCGCGTCAACGCGCCGGGCTCAGGCGGTGGGCGGCGCCCCGCCCGAAACGAACGGCGTGAGCAATGTCTCGATGACCAGGTGCACCGGCGTCGGCACGCCGGCCTCGCGGCCGAGGCGCACGACCGCTCCGCTCAGCCACGGCAACTCGAGCGGCCGGCCGCGCTCGAGGTCTTCGAGCATCGACGACTTGGCCTGCGGCGGCATGCCGCGGTACATCGCGAAGACCTCGTCGCGGACCGGGCCGTCGAGCGTCACGCCGTGCGCCTGACCCACGGCCAGCGTCTCGTCGACGGCCGCTTCGACCATCGCCATCAGGGCCGGCTGGGCGCGCAGCACGCCGAGGGGCGAGCGCGTCACCGCCGTCATCGCGCTGAAGACCGAGAGCCGCGCGAACTTGGACCACAGGTCGCGGCGGATGTCGGGACTGGCCGTGAAGGAGAAGCCGGCGGTGCCGGCCACGGCGGCCAGGGCCTGCAGCCGCGGCGAGAGACGGCCATCGAGCTCGCCGACGATCAGGGCGTCGAGGGCGGTGTGACGGATGTGCCCGGGCTCGCTGATGACGGCGGCGACATAGGCCACGCCGCCTGCCACGTGATCGGGACCGATGCGACGCGCCACCATCTCGGTGGCCTCGACGCCGTTCTGCAGCGTGACGACCATCGTGTCGGGTCCGAGCAGCGGCCCGAGCAGCGACGCCGCCGTGTCCACGTCGTACATCTTCACGGTGAGGAAGACCACGTCGGCCGGGCCGAGCGCCGCCGGGTCGGCACTGGCCCTGACGGCGGTCACGTGCGCATCGCCCTTCGGGCTCGTGATGCGCAGGCCGTCGCGGCGCAGGGCCTCGAGATGGGCGCCGCGCGCCACGAAGGCCACATCGGCCCCGGCCGCCGCCAGCCGGCCGCCAAAATACCCGCCGACGCCGCCGGCCCCGAACATGACGATTTTCACGGCGTTCTCCCGACGACACCATCGACACGGACGGCATCGAGACTCACAACCTCGGCCTCACCGATCACGGTGGCATTGTGGCGGCGGCCCCGCGGCACCTCGACCCAGTCGCCGGGACCGAGCGCCGCCGTGTGCCCGCCGATGACGATGCGGAAGTGCCCGCTGACGACGGCGTCGATCTTGTCGACGTCATGCGCGTGATCCGGAAAGCGCGTGCCGGGCGGATAGACATAGCGGGCCACCACGCAGCCGAGGGCCTCGAGCCGGGCGCGCAGGGCGGCCTCGCTCAAGGGGCCGTCGGTTGCCGCGTTCCACCGTCGCACCTGCACGGCGGCGGCCTACGCGGCGCCGCTCGTGTCGGCGGCGGCGGCGGGCATGCCGGGCATCGATCCCTTGGCCAGCTCCTGGTCGATCATCAACAGACCGACGCCGGTCGAACCGCCGAGACGGATGCGGCCGAGGATGGCGCGGGCGGCCGCTTCCTCTTCCATCTGCTCGTTGACGAACCACTGCAGCAGCACGATCGCCGGACGATCCTTGGCCGCCTCGCCCATGGCGTAGAGCTCGTTGATCGAGGCGGTCACCGCCTGCTCGTTCTGCAGGACGTGCGTGCACAGGGCCTCCACCGACGTCCAGGACGAGGGCGGCTGCGCCACGGCCGGCAACACGACCTTCTCGTCGCGCTCGACCAGGTGGTCGATGAACTTCTGGGCGTGCAACAACTCGTCGGCCGACTGCTGCCGCATCCAGGTGGCGAAACCGGGCAGGTCGTTGGCCGAGAGCCACACCGACATCGCGAGGTATTCGTGCGCGGCCTTGAACTCGAGCTTGAGGTGCTCGTTGATGCCCGAGAGGAGCTTGGCGTCCATATGCGGCTCAGCCTACCACGCGGCTTCTACCGCGAGGCCGAGCGGCGGCGCGCCAGCTCGAAGCCCAGCCCGCCCAGCGCGACGAAGAGCGTCGTGCCGACGAGGGCGACGGGCGTCAGTTCCTGGCCGGCGAAGTAGAGCGCGGCCGCCATCGAGGCCATGGCTCCGACGACACAGGCGACGACCTGCCACAGCGGCGGCGGAGCGGAGGGTGCGGATGACGGCATGGGACCCGGGTGGAATTGTCTCATGGCATCGAGATGCGGTCGCCGAGCAACGCCACGCTGAGGGCGTAGGCGTTGGCGCAGTTGTAGCCGAGGATGGTCTCGTAGTTGCCGTAGACGAGGAACTGCCGATCGCCGGCATCGAGCAGGGAGGCCTGGCGCTCGACCGCCGGCAGATCGCCGCCGCCGACCGCACGCACGCCCATCTCCTGCCATTCCGACAGGTAGCGCCGCCGCGACAGGGCGCGCTCGGCGCGGCAGCCCTCGCCGCGCGTCCCGGCCCGCTCGGCCAGGTCGGCCACCTTGCCTGGCACCCGTACCTGCCGGCCCCACGTCGAGTCGTCATCCCAGCCGTAGGCCTTGAGATAGTTGGCAATCGAGGCGAACACATCGGCGTGGCTGGACCAGATGTCACGCCTGCCATCGCCGTCGAAGTCCTCGGCGTATTTCAGGTAGCTCGACGGCATGAACTGCGGCTGCCCCATGGCGCCGGCCCACGAGCCCTTGAGGCGCGGCAGGTCGATATGGCCGCGCTCGACGATGCGCAGGGCATCGAACAGCTCGTTCTTGAAGAACTCGCCGCGGCGGCCGTCGAAGGCGAGCGTGGCGAGCGCCTGCACGGTGGGCCGCACGCCGGTGAAACGGCCGAAGTTGGACTCGAGCCCCCACACCGCCACCAGGAAGCGCGGCTGAACGCCGTAGGTGCTGGCGACGCGCTCGAGCACGGCCCGGTGGGTGGTCGCCATCCGCTGTGCCTGGCGCACCACGGCCGGCGTGAGTCGGCGCTTCACGTAGGTGTCGATGGAGAGCACCGCCTCGGCCTGTCCGCGGTCGCGCGCGACCACGACCGGCAGCGGCTGCAGGCCGTCGAGCGCCGTCGCCGCCACGCTTTCGGAGATGCCGCGCCTGACCGCCTCGGCCTTGAGCTCGACGAGGAACTCATCGAAGCGGGGGCCATCCGTGGCGGGCGCCTGGGGCTGCTCGGCGCGCGGCGCCACGGCGGCGACCCACAGCATGACGAGCAACGTCATCCCGAGCCCGGCGCCGATTCTGTTGCGCGTCATCATCGCCATGTCGGTGCAGTCATTGTGCCACGCGACGGCGCGAGGGTCACCGGACTATGCTGACGGCACGAGGGTCCGCATGCCGATCCACTCACTCGATGCCCTGCCCACCCGCGAGCTGTTCCCCGGCTTCACCGCACGGCTCATCCACACGCCGCTCGTCACGCACTCGTTCGTCACCTGCACGGCCGGGGCGTCGTTCCCCGAGCATCAGCACCCGCACGAGCAGACGGTCACGGTGCTCGAGGGCGAGCTCGAACTGCGCGTCGGGGGCGAAGTGCACCGCCTCACACCGGGCCGCGTGTTCGCCATTCCCGGCAACGTGCCCCACGCCGGCACGGCCATCGCGGCGAGCCGGGTGCTCGACGTGTTCTCGCCGCCGCGCGACGATCTCAAGGGCTAGCGGCGGTCCCTCACAGGGCCGCCGTGGCGCCGCCGTCGACGATGATGGCCTGGCCGCTGATGTAGCGCCCGGCGTCCGAGGCGAGGAAGACCAGCAGGTTGGCGAACTCCTCGGGCGTGCCGAGGCGGCCGAGCGGGATCGACGCCACCGATTCCTTCTTCACCTGGTCCAGCTCGACCTTGCGGCGCGAGGCCATCGCCTGGTCCAGTTCCTCGATCCGCTCGGTCTGGATGCGGCCGGGGGCGACGACGTTCAGCAGGATGTTCGACGGGCCGAGCTCGCGCGCCAACGTCTTCACCAGCCCGTAGACGCCGGTGCGGAACGCATTCGAGAGCACCAGACCGGGGATCGGCTGCCGGATCGACGACGACGCGATGGTCAGGATGCGTCCGCCGCCGGCCTTCTTCAACTCGGGCACCGCGGCGTTCACGAGACGCACGAGGCTCATCAGGTTCTGGTCGAACGCCTTCTGCCACTGCTCGTCGGTCATCGAGAGGAAGTCACCGGCCGGCGGGCCGCCGGCGTTGTGCACGACGATGTCGAGTCCGCCGAGCGTCGTCACGGCGTGAGCCACGAGGCGCGCGGCTTCTGACGCCGAGCTGACATCGGCGGCCAGCGCCTCGACCGTGGCGCCGGTCTCGCTGCGGATCTTCGCCGCCGCCTCCTGGATGCGGGCCTCGTCGCGGCTGCAGATGACGAGCGCCGTGCCCTCGCGCGCCAGGCCGAGGGCCGTGGCGTAGCCGAGGCCGCGGCTGGCGGCGGTGACGAGGGCGCGTTTTCCGGTGAGCTTCAGATCCATGCTGATCTCCGAACAGCGGCTAGCGGCCAGGGGCTAGCGGCTAAAGGGCTAGGGGCCAAGGGCTAGCGGAGGGCTAGGGATTACGAAGGGCGGTTGATCTTCAACACGCCCTGGCCGCTGAGGCCGAGGCGGGTCATCAGGTCGTCGAGGTCGGCGAGCGTGCCGTCGTCCACCGCGGCGAATGGCGCCCGCGCGCGCGGGGTGGCGATGACGCCGCGGCGATGGTAGATGTGCTTGCGCAGCGCCAGGTTGATGCGCGGCTGGTTCTCGAAGCGGATGAGCGGGCAGTACTTGTAGAAGATCGCGGTGGCGCCGTCGATGTCGCCGGCCGCGAAAGCCCGGTGGATCGCCACCAGGATCTCGGGGAAGGCAAAGCCGGTCATGGTGCCGATGGCGCCGTGCCGCAGTTCCTCGAGGAACATCATGCCGCCGAGGCCGCCGAAGATCCGGACGTCCTTGTTGAGCGCGAGCACCTGGCTCACCTTCATCGGCGACGGCTCGTCCTCGAGCTTCAGGTGCTGGAGCTTCGACGAGGCCTGGGCCAGCCCGGCGATGAGTTCCGGGCTCATGGTGATGCCGCCGACGGCCGGCGGGAAGTCCTGCACCACCACGGGGATGTCGAGTGCCTCGGCCACCGCCACGTAGTGCCGGTGCAGCGCCGCATCGTTCGAGCGGGCCAGCTTCGGCGGCGCCACCATGACGGCGACGGCCCCGAGCGCCTGGGCACGACGACTGTAGGCGATGCAGCCATCGGTGCCGGCGTGGGTCGTGCCGACGCAGATCGGGAAGCGGCTGCCGGCCGCCGCCATCGCCGTCTCGATGACGCCGTCGCGTTCGGCTTCGGTGAGCTTGTCGGCTTCGCCGAGCACACCGAGAATGGTCATGCCGTTCACGCCGGCATCGCGCGTGAACTGCGTGAGGCGCGTCAGGCTGGCGTGATCGATGGCGCCGTCTGCGAGAAACGGCGTGGGCGTGATGTTGTAGACCCCGGTCAGAACGTCGGACATGGCTGTCTACGCTACACCATCGCGCCGGCCAGCTCGGCGACCAGCGTCTGCACGGCGATGGTCGGACACGCCGCCAGGCGTGCGAACTCGCTGCGATACGCGTCGTCGTGGCCCATGCAGTCGAGCACCACCAGCGTCACGCCGGCGCGGCGCAACACGGCGGCGGCGGCCGACATCTCGTCGTGACGCGCCGGCGACGCATGGGCGACCACCACCTCGAAGCCGTCGGCCCGCCACTTCGCGTCGGCAAACGGCGCCTGCGCCGCGTTCGGGGTGACGACGCCGATCCGGCCGCCAGCCGCGACGGCCCGCACGGTGGCCGGCACGACCTTGCCCGGCACCAGCACCGGCACGCCACAGGCGATGGCCGGGAACTCGCCCGCACAGGCCACCACCACGAGCGCGGCGCCATCGCTCGCCAGCGCGCGCGCCGCCGCGGCGACACGTGGGACCAGCGTGTCGCGCGGGATCTCGGCCGTGGTGCCGTTGGCCAGGCGCACGAGCAGCGGATACGGACCCGGCGCGGCCAGCGCGGACACCTCGGCGTCGGCGAGACCGTCGAGCGCGCCAGCCAGCCGCACCTCGGCGTGCGGAGCAGCGGCGGCAAACACCTGTGCCAGGTCGGGGCGAGGGGTCTGGCCAATCGAGACGATGCCCAGGATCGGACGCGCGGCCACGCCCGCCATCACGCCCGCGCCGGCCGCACGAACCGGCCGTGCCCGGGCGTGCCGGTGACCACGCCGTCCTGGTAGACGACGACGCCCCGCACCAGGGTCGCGGCGACCCGTCCGTGCATCTCGACGCCGTCGTAGATCCGCATGTTGTCTCGCGACTTCGTCAGGGCGGCCGTCGAGTCGTAGCGCCACGTCGCGGCCACATCGACGATCGTGAGGTCGGCGTCGGCGCCCGGCTCCACCCGGCCCTTCTGCGGCAGGGCGAACAGCCGGGCGGCGTTCTCGGCGCACAGGGCGGCGACCTCCTCGAGCGTGATCCAGCCGTGGTGCGCCGCCGTCAGCATCAGCGGCACCAGCACTTCGAGCCCGGCCAGACCGGGCGGCGCCAGGAAGATGTTGGCGGCGCCGGTGGCCTTGTCCGCGGCCAGGAACGGCGAGTGATCGGTGCCCACCACCTCGATGAGGCCCTCGCGCAGGCACTGCCGCAGACCGCGGACTTCCGCTTCGCCGCGCAGCGGCGGATTGCACTTGGCAAACGGCCCCAGGCGATCGAGCGCCTCGTCGGTGAAGAACAGGTACGGAGGGCAGGTTTCCACGGTGGCATCCACACCGCGCCCCCGGGCGTCACGCACCAGCCGCGCCGCGCGCGGGCTCGAGCAGTGCACCACCTGCACGCGGGCGCCGAGGTCTTCGGCGAGCGCCAGCACGATGGCCACCGAGAGGTCTTCGACCACCGGAGGACGGCTCTCGGCGTGCGCCCGCCCGGTGATACGCCCCTCGGCCTGGAGCTGGTGCTGCAGCGCCAGGAAGGTCGCCGTGTGCTCGCAGTGGAAGCACTGACGGAGACCGGTGCCCTTCACGGCGCGCATGACGTCGCGCAGCAGCACTTCGTCGGTGCACCACAGGCCGAAGAACTCGTCCAGCCGCGTGGGCGGCGGCGGCTGCAGGAACGTCTTGAAGGCGATGGCGCCGGCCTCCGCCTGCTCGGCGATGGCGGCCAGATTCTCGTGGCCCGCGCCGCCGTAGAGCGCGTAGTCGATGTGGGCGGTCGGCTGCAGCAGCTCGGCCCGCCGGGCCAGCGACTCGCCGGAGTTGACCGGCAGCTTCGAGATCGGCATCTCGAACAGGGTCGTGATGCCGCCGGCCGCCGCGGCGGCCGTACCCGACAGGAAGTCTTCGCGCTCGGGCACCCCGGGATGACGCGTGTGCACGTGGGTGTCGATGACGCCGGGCAGCACGTGCAGGCCCGTGGCATCGAAGACGTTCTCCGCCGCGGAGGCCTCGCCGGGCGCCAGGACGGCCGTAATCCGGCCGTCGCTCACGGTGATGTCAGCGAGGCGGCGGCCCGACGACGTGACGAGCGTGCCGCCCCTGACGACGAGGTCCTGGCCCACCGCGCCATCCTATCTCGCTATAGTGGCAGGGCGAAAGTTCATCGGCCAGCCCAGGCCGGGAGGTCACCGTCATGTCCAGGTCCATTCGCGGCATCGCCGCGCTGCTCATCATCGCTGAATGCGCCGTCGCGCCCGTCGCCGCCGTGGGCAGCCGCAAGGCGGAGTACGTCGGCGGCACGATCAGCGCCATCAGCGAACAAGCCGAGGGCCTGCTCGACACGACGACCGACGCGCAGCTGGTCTTCACGCCCGAGCGCGGCAAGGGCCCGTCGCTGATGATTCCCTACAAGGCGATCACCGGCCTCGAGTACGGCCAGAAGGCGGGACGGCGCGTGGCGGTCGCGCTGCTGGTCAATCCGATCGCGCTGTTCTCCAAGAAGCGCAAGCACTTCCTCACCATCAGCTATACCGACCCGGCCGGCAAGGATCAGGGCGTCGTGCTCGAACTGGGCAAGGACATCGTGCGGACCACGCTCACGATCGTCGAGACCCGCTCGGGCAAGGCCATCGAGTATCAGGACGAGGAAGCGCGCAAGGCCGGCCGCGGCGGCAACTAGCCGCCGCGCCTCGCCCGGCGCTCAGGGCCGGGCGGGCGCCGGGAACTTCTCCACCCGGTTGACGATCGGCGGCCGCGATCGCAGGTAGGCGTAGATGGCGCGCAGGTCGTCGTCGCGCATGCCGGCGTAGTAGGTCCACGGCATCTCGGTGTTCTGCAGACGCTCGGGGCCTTCGAGGGTGCGCATCGGCGTATCGCGGAAGGCCCGGAACTTGTCGAGGAACTGGTCCTCCGTCCAGGTGCCGATCCCGGTGCCGGCATCCGCGGTGATGTTGGCGGCCCGGACCAGCCCGACGCCGTTGGGCGAGAACGGCGTGCCGCCGGCGAAGTCCATGCCGGGCAGGAACGCGCCCTGGTCGTCCATCGGCGTGTGGCAATCAGCGCACACCGCCGCGTTGGCCAGGTACTCGCCGTAGGCCACGCGGTCCGATGCCGGCGGCTGCGGCTGGTGGGACGGCGCCGCGGGGAGGGTGCGCACGACCAGCGGGAGCGGAAAGTCGAGCGTGCGGTCGGGCACCGGCTGCGCCGGCAGCGACGGCAGCGTGCGCACGTAGGCGACGATCGCCTCGACGTCCTCGCGCGACATCCGGCCGTAGCGCAGGTACGGCATCAGCGGGAAGAGCGGCGTCCCGTCGCGGCTGACGCCCATCGTGATCGCCCGCAGCAACTCGCCGTCGGTCCACTCACCCACCCCGCCGGGCGTGATGTTCCGGGCGTAGAGCACGAACGGCTCTTCACCGAAACCGAAACGCTGGCCGCCCTTGCCCTCGCTGCCGTCGATGACCGGCGCGCTGAACTTCGTCCAGTCGCGATCGGCGTGACAGACGACGCAGCCCGGCCACGTTGTCGACCAGGTACTGCCCGCGCGCCAGGCGCTCGGGCGTGGCCTCGATGCGTACGTCCTCCGGCGGCGGCACGGCGGGATACTGCGTGTACAACCATGTCAGTGCCGCGCCGACGACGAGCACCAGCGCCGCAACGAGCCAGACGAGCAGTGTGCGAAGTCTTTTCATGGCGTCCAGCGCGCATTATGCGCCAGAACGTGGGGGCGGTAAGCTACCGCTCTCGTCCCGGACCGATGCGCAGCTGCTTCCCTCTTCGCCACCTGGCCTCACGGCTGCTCGGACTGACCCTCGTCTGCGCGGCCGCGGCCGGACCGGCAGCCGCGCAGCCGGCCGCCACGCCGTTCACGTTGGGCGACGCACTCGCCCACGCGCGCACCGAGTCGCCCCTCCTGGCGGCCGCCCGCGCCCGCATCGACGGCGCCCGCGAGGCCAGCGCGCAGGCCGGCCGCCTGCTGAATCCATTCGTCGAGCTGCGCTCGGAGAATTGGGCCTCGCGCGTCCCCGGCGGCATGCCGCTCGACGTGTTCGTCACCGCCACGCAGACCGTGGAACTGGGCGGCAAGCGGGAGGCGCGGCGGGCCGTGGCCGTCGCCGCGCTCGGCGCGGCCACCGCGAGCGAAGCGCTGACCTGGCGCGAAGTGGCGGTCAGCGTCACCTCTGACTTACCTCGCGGCCCTGCGTCACCGCGAGGAGGCGCGTGCCCTGGCGGCGCACGCCGACAGCCTGGCCGAGGCCACGCGGATCGTCGGCCGGCGCGTCGACGTCGGCTCGGCCGCCGAAGCGGAGCTGCTCAAGCTGCGCACCGAGGAAGCGCGGGCCGTCCTGATCGGACTCGGGCGGAGCTGGCGGCCGCACGGGCGCTCGCCACGCTCGGCGGCGCGCTCGGCTCGACATCGACGCCAGCCGGCTGCAGCGTCCGGCCGTGCCGCCACCACCGGCGAGCGCCGCCGTGCCCGCCACACATCCGGAACTGGTCGCCGCCGCGGGCGCGGTGGCATCGGCCCGCGCCGCCCTGGCCCTCGAGCGGGCGCGCAGCCGACCCGACGTGGCGGTGAATGCCGGCGTCAAGCGCACCGCCGGCTACAACACCGGCGTAGCCGCGGTGACGGTGCCGATCGCCCTCTTCGACCGGAACGGGGTCGCCCGCGCCATCGCCAGCGGTCAGGTACGCGCCGCCGAACAGGAGCAGCGACGCGGTGGCCCGCCGGCTGGGCGGCACGCTCACCGCCGCCCTCGCCGCCGCCTCGACCTTGACCGGCCGGGCCGCCGAGGCCGGGAGTCTGCTGGTCGAGCCGGCACGGGGCGCGCGCGATGCCGCCCGCGCGGCGTTTGCCGCCGGCGCCATCGACGTGCTGCAGCTCGTGGACGCCGAACGCGTCTTCATCGCGGCCGCGCTCGTCACCGTGGAACTCGAAGTCGATGCCGTGTCGGCCGCCATCGAGGCGCGCCTGGCGGCCGGAGAGGAACCCTTGCCATGACGTTCTGGTCCAGGCGCGCGCTGGCACTTCCGGCGCTTGCGCTCCTCGTGACGACCGTGGCCTGCGGCGACGGCACGGCGCCGGCGACCGCGCCGGAGCTCGAGCCGTCGGCCGCGCCCACCTCGGTGCGCGTGGAGGCCGCCGACGCCGCGGCGTCCGGCATCGAGACGGCAGCGGCGCGGATGGTCGAGCGCGCCGACCCGCTCGAAGCCGCCGGCCGCGTCAGCTACGACGAGCGGCGCACGGCGCGTCTCGGGTCGCTCGTCCAGGGCATCGTGCACCAGCTGCGCGTCCAGCCCGGCGATCGGGTGGCGCGAGGCGCCGTCGTCGCCCAGCTGCACAGCCATGTCGTGCACGACGCCTGGGCGGCCTACTTCAAGGGGCTGGCCGCCGCGCGGCGGGCGGCCACGGAGCTGGCCTACGCGCGCAGCGCCGAGGGCCGGGCGGCGGCGCTCGTCGCGGACAAGGCCCTCTCGCCGCAGGAGCTCGAACGGGCTCGCGCCGATGTGACGGCCGCCGTCGAGGAAGTGGCCGCCGTCAAGGCGGAGGTCACGCGCACCGAGCAGGAGCTGGCGCACTACGGCATCGTCGCCCGCCCTGACGCCGATCCGCTCCAACACGAGGACGTGCCGGTGGTGACGCCCTTCGCCGGCATCGTCATCGAACGCCTGGCCACGGAGGGGGCGACCGTGACGCCGGGCACCCCGCTCGTCGTCATCTCGGATCTGTCGCGGGTCTGGGTGCTGGCCGAGATCGACGAACGCCTCGTCGGCCGCGTGCAGGCCGGCCGCCCCGCCGTCGTGTCGGCGCCGGCCTACCCGGGCGAGTCGTTCGCCGGCACCCTGGCGGCGGTTGGCGACGTCGTCGATCCCATGACGCGCCGCGTCACGCTGCGGATCGAGACCCCGAATGGCGGCGCAAGCTCAAGCCGGAGATGCTGGTCCGCGTGTCGATCGCCGCCACCGCGCCGCGACGCGTGCTGGTGGTGCCGTCGCAAGCGCTGCAGACCATGGACGGCGAACCGGTGGTGTTCGTCCGCAGCGGCGCCGACCAGTTCGTGCGCCGGGCCGTGACGACCGGCGCCACCGTGGACGACGAGGTCGAAATCACGCGGGGCCTGCAGGAGGGCGACCTGGTCGCGACCTCAGGCGCCTTCCTGCTGAAGTCGGCGCTGTCGGCGCCCGTGCCCGGTGATCACTGATGGCGGGTGAGCGAGCGGCCCGCCAGTGAGCGGCGTCGAACGGCCCGCCGTGAGCGGAGTCGAACGGCCCGCCGTGAGCGGAGTCGAACGGTTCGTCCACGCCACGCTCGGACGGCGCCTGTTCGTGCTGGTGTGCCTGGTGGCGCTCGTCGTCACCGGTGTGCTGGCTGTCCGCGACCTGCCGGTCGAAGCCTTCCCCGACCTCACGAACAACCAGGTGGTCGTCATCACCGAGGCGCCGAGCCTGGCCGCCCCGGAGGTCGAGCAGCGCGTCTCGTATCCAATCGAGACGGCCCTCATGGGCGTGCCGAACACCCAGGAGGTGCGCTCGGTGTCGAAGTTCGGCCTGTCGATTGTGACTGTGGTCTTCGACGACGCGGTCCCCATCTACCTGGCCCGGCAGCTCGTGACCGAGCGGCTCGCCGACGTCCGCGGCCGCCTGCCGGCCGGGCTCCAGCCGGTGCTCGGCCCGGTCGCCACCGCGTTCGGCGAGATCTACCAGTACGTCGTGACCGGCCCGGACATCGACGCGATGTCCGCCAAGACCACCCACGACTGGGAGATCCGCACGCGCCTGCGCTCGCTGCGCGGCGTGAGCGAGGTGAACACCTGGGGAGGCCTCAGCAAGCAGTTCCAGGTCGTCGTCGACCCGGCGCGTCTGGCGCAGTACGGCCTCACCCTGGGCGACGTGCTGCGCGCCGTGGCCGACAACAACCAGTCGTTCAGCGGCGGGTTCATCGAGCATCACGCCGAGCGCTACACGGTGCGCGGCGTCGGGCTGCTGAGCGACGCCCACGACATCGAGCGCGTGGTGCTGGCCGCGCATGGTGGCGTGCCGGTGCTGGTCAGCGACGTGGCCACGGTGGAGGTGGCGCCGGCGCAGCGCAACGGGGCTGTCACGAGGAACGGTCAGGGCGAAGTGGTCGGCGGCATGGTGATCATGCTGATGGGCCAGAACGCGCGCGAGCTGGCCGGACGCGTCAAGACCCGGGTGGCCGAGGTCGCCGCCACGCTGCCGCCCGGCATGACGATCGAGCCGTTCTACGACCAGACCGAAGTCATCGATCGCACGACGGCCACGGTGACGACCAACCTGCTCGAGGGCAGTGTGCTCGTCATCCTCGTCCTCTTCCTGTTCCTGCGCGACGTGCGCGCGTCGCTGATCGTGGCGGCCGTCATCCCGATCTCGATGCTCGTCGGCTTCATCGGCATGCGGCTGTTCGGCGTCTCGGCCAACCTGATGTCGCTCGGCGCCATCGACTTCGGGCTGATCGTCGACGGCGCGGTCGTGATGATGGAGAACTTCGTGCGGCGCCGGGCCGGTGTCGCGGCCCGCTTCGCCGACGCCCCGGCGAGCGAGCGCGAAGGGCTCCGTCTCGACCTGTTCCGGAGCGCGGCCGTCGAGGTCGCCCGCCCGGTGCTCTTCGGCGTGCTCATCATCATCGCCGTCTACCTGCCGATCTTCACGCTCGAGGGCCTCGAGGGGAAGATGTTCCGCCCGATGGCCATCACCGTGTGCTCGGCGCTCTTCGGCTCGCTGCTGCTGTCGCTGACCGCCGTCCCGGTCGTGGCGTCGTACCTGCTGCCGCTCGGCGGCCATCACGCCGACGAACCCTGGCTCGTGCGCCTGCGCGGTTTCTACGTGCGTCGCCTGGAGGCCTCCATGCGCCGCCCGCTCGTCACGATCGGCGTCGCCCTGGTCATCGTGTCGGTGGCCATCGGCTCGGTCCCGTTCCTCGGCACCGAGTTCATGCCGCGCCTGGACGAGGGCTCGCTGCTCATCGAAACCCGCAAGCTGCCGTCGGTGTCGCTGGCGGAATCGGTGGCCATCTCGACCCGGATCGAACGGATCGTGCTCGAGACCTTCCCGGAGGTCTCCGAGATCGTGACCAAGATGGGCCGTCCCGACCTGGCGACCGAGGCGATGGGCATCTACCAGGGCGATGTCTACGTGCTGCTGCATCCGGAAGAGGACTGGGCCAGCGGTCGCTCGAAGAGTGAGCTCGTCGACGCGATGGCCGAGGCGCTGTCCCACGTGCCGGGACTCGAGGTCAGCTTCACCCAGCCGATGGCGATGCGGCTCGACGAAGTGGTGTCGGGCGTGAAGGCCGACGTGGCGGTCAAGATCTTCGGACCCGACGCCGCGGTGCTCGAGCGGCTCGGCGCCGACGTGCTGCGGGTGGTCGAGGAGGTGCCGGGCAACGCCGACGCGCAGGTGGAGATCCTGTCCGGCGCGGCGCAGATCGAGATCGGCCTCGACCGCGACGCGCTCGCCCGCTACGGCCTGCACGTGAACGACGTTCAGCAAGTGGTGGAGACCGCCATCGGCGGGACGCAGGTGACCGAGGTGCTCGAGGGCGCGCGCCGGTTCCCGGTCGTGGTCCGCCTGCCGGAGGCCGTCCGCGAGTCGCCGGAGGCAATCGCGGATCTCGTCGTGGCGGCGCCCGGCGGCGAGCTGGTGCCACTCGCCCGCCTCGCCGAGGTGCGCTCGGCGGCGACGCCGGAAGCGGTCAACCACGAGAACGGCGAGCGCCGCTTGATCGTGCAGACCAACGTCCGCGGCCGCGACGTCGGCAGCTTCGTGGCCGAGGCCCAGCAGCGCCTGGCGTCCCGGCTGGTGCTGCCGACCGGCTACTACCTGACGTGGGGTGGGCAGTTCGAGAACCAGCAGCGCGCTACTGCCCGCCTGGCCATCGTGGTGCCGCTGTCGCTCGCCATCATCTTCGTGCTGCTCGTGGCCACCTTCCACAAGGTGCGGTGGGCGCTGCTGATCCTGGTCAACGTGCCGTTCGCGGCCGTCGGCGGCATCGGCGCGCTGTGGCTGCGCGGCATCACGCTGAACCTGTCGGCCTCGGTGGGGTTCATTGCGCTCTTCGGCGTGGCGGTGCTGAACGGGGTCGTCATGCTGGCGGCGATTCGCGCCCTGCGCGACGAGGACGGCCTCGGCGTGCACGAGGCCACGGTGCAGGGGGCGGCCGCGCGCCTGCGCCCGGTCCTGATGACGGCGCTCGTCGCGGCGATCGGCTTCCTGCCGATGGCGATCTCGTCCGGGGCCGGCTCGGAGGTGCAGCGGCCGCTCGCCACGGTGGTCATCGGCGGCATCGTGACCTCGACGCTGCTGACCCTGATCGTGCTGCCGACGCTGTACGGCATGCTCGAGACCTGGGTCGAGCGGCGCCAGCGCCGCGCCGCCGCCTGACGACGGGCCGCCGTACGTGCGAAGGGCGGAGTCCGTGGACTCCGCCCCCGCCGATGTGCCCGCAGTCAGCGCCCTGGCCAGCCCTAGCCGCTAGCCGTCGTCCCCTACTGCTGCTGCGAGGTCGTCTTCGGCCCCGCCTTCTTCGCGGCGGCGACGATCGCGGCGGCGTCGGCCGCCAGCTTCTTCGCGTCGTAGAGGATGCCGTCCTTCATGACGTAGTCGATGCCGCCGACCCGCTCCGGCTTGTTGGTGGCGTCGTTCAGCCGCACGGCGCCCGTGATGTAGAGCGTCTTGAAGTTCTGGAGCGGGTTCTCCCTGGTGATCACGAAGTCCGCCTTGAGACCCGCGCGCACCAGGCCGAACTCGATCGGCGTGCCCTTGGGCTCGTGCAGGGCCTGGGCGCCGTAGTAGGTGGCCGAGCGGATGACTTCGAGCGGATGGAAGCCGGCCTCCTGCAGCATCTCGAGCTCGAGGATGTAGCCGAAGCCGTAGGTCTGGTAGATGAAGCCCGAGTCCGAGCCGGTGGTCACCCGGCCGCCGGCGTTCTTGAAGTCCTGGAGGAAGTCCATCCACACCTGGTAGAACTTCTTCCACGCCACTTCGTCCTCGGTCGTCCAGTCGAACCAGTAGGCGCCGTGCGCGTAGCGGTTGGGCTGGAAGAACTCCCACAGCGATGGCAGCGTGTACTTGTCGTGCCAGTCGGCGTTGCGCATGCGCATGACGTCGCGGCCGGCCGAGTAGATGGTCATCGTCGGGTCGATGATGAACTTGCTGTCGACCCATTCCTTGATGAGCGCATTCCAGCGCTCGCTGCCACGCGGGTGGATGCGATCCCAGTTGCGCGCGACCTGCCCGAAGCGGTGCTGCTCGTCGTTGTAGTTGATCGAGGCGTCGTAGGGCTGGATGCTGGTGTCCTTGTAGAGCGCCTCGAACAGCCCGTAGTAGTGGGTCATGGCGCCGAGGCCCAGGCGCGAGGCGTCGAGGGCCGTCATCCGGCCGACGCCCATCTGGTCGAGGTGCGCGGTCGAGCCGAGGTTGTGCTTCTTGGCCTCGTCGAGCAGCGCTGCCATGATCTCGGGGTCGTGGGCGCCGAGCTTCAGGCCGTCGATGCCCTTCTTGGCGGCGAAGCGGACCCACTCACGCGCCGACTCGGGCGTCTGCGGCGTGGTGCGATCCCAGCCCTCGCCGCTGAATGCCCGGTGGTAGGCGAAGATGCGCGGCGCCACGATCTGGTTCTTCGCGCTCAGCTCGCGCTGCGTGAGGTCCCACTCCATCGAGCCGCACGGCACGCCGCGCACGGTGGTCACGCCGGACGCCAACCACAGCTTGTAGACGTATTCCGGCACCGCCGCCTGGCCGCCGCCGCAGTGCACGTGGGCATCGACGAAGCCGGGCATCAGGTACATGCCGGTGCCGTCGAACTCCCTGGTGCCCTTGGCCGGCCGGCGGTCGCCGATCGGCACTTTCGGGAAGCCGACGCTGGCCACTTCCTTGATCAGGCCGCCCTCGACCACGACGTCCATCGGGCCGCGCGGCGGCGCGCCGGTGCCATCGATGACCGTGATGCCGCGGATGACCATCCGGTCGAACGGGCCCTCGCCCTCGCCGGCCTTGCGGTTGGGTGTCGGCTGCATCTGCGCCGACAGCGACACGGTGGCGGCGACGGCGGCGAGGCCGAGACCGAGACTGGTGACGATGGTCCTGCTCAACATGAAAACCCTCCGAACCCAGCCATTGTACTCAGCGTGCAAGGGCCGAACGTCAGCTGACGTATCCTCGCCTGCGGCGGCTCACGGGGCCCGGGCCGCCAGGAATTGAGGACTCTGATGCGTGTGCGACTCCTGTTCTGGGCGCTGCTGGCGGCGATCGTGACGCTCGCGCCACGGCCGGCGTCGGCGCAGGATGCCGGCGCGGTCGGGCTGACGATGGGATATCCGGGCGCGCTCGGCATCGTCTGGCAGGTGACCGACCGCTTCGCGATCAGACCGGACGTGAGCGTGACGCGGACGTCGTCGGACTCGACGACGACCGCCACCGGCCTCTTCGGTGGCGCGCCGCTCTCGTCGACCAACACGTCCGAGGGCTGGGGGTCGGCGGTGGGGCTGAGCGCGCTCGTCACCGTGGGTTCGATCGACCGGCTCCGCCTCTACGTCACGCCGCGCGTGGCCTACTCGCACGCCAGTTCCGACAGCGAAACGGGGTTCGACGGCGGACTCTCCGCCTTGACGGCGAGCACCAAGGGCGTCATCGCGTCGGGGTCGTTCGGCGCCCAATACAACGTCCACTACCGTTTCGCGCTCTTCGGCGAGCTGGGCGCGCAGTACGCGTCGCTCACGACGCGGTCGGACTTTCCGGGGTCGAAGAGCAAGACCGACAGCACGTCGCTCGGGCTGCGCTCGGCCGTCGGCGTCGCCTTCTACTTCTAGCCGCGGGCGGTGTCGCCGCCGCCGGGCGGCTCAATCCGTGCGCAGCGCCTTCAGCGGCTCGACGCGCATGGCGCGCCGTGCCGGCACGGCGTTGGCCACCAGGGCGGCCACGAGCATCACGGCCGCGGCAGCCGACCACGCCGTGGGATCGAGCGGCGTCACGCCGTAGAGCAGCCCGCGCAGCAGGAACGCGGCGCCGGCAGCCAGCCCGGCGCCGAGGACCAGGCCGACGGCGACGAGCGAGAAGCCCTGGCCCATCACCATCGCCAGCACGCCGGAGGGCTGGGCGCCCAGGGCCATGCGCAGGCCAATCTCCTTGGTCCGGCGGGCCACCGAGAACGCCACCACTCCGTAGAGGCCGATGGCGGCCAGCAGCGTGCCGAGGCCGCCGAAGGCGCCGGCCAGCAGCGCCCCGACCCGCGCCGGCAGCAGCGCGGCCGCCATGTGCGCGTCCATCGTGCTGGCGTCCATCACGACCAGGCCCGGCTCCAGCGCCAGCAGCTCGCGCCGCATCGCCGCCACCAGGGCCGCGGCGTCGCCGCTCGTGCGGGCGACGAGGAAGTTGTAGCGGCTCGGCCGCTGCGCCGCCGCGAAGTAGACGAACGGCGCCGGCTGCTCGAGGACCCCGTGCTGCTTGTGGTCGGCATTGACGCCGATGACCCGATAGGTGCGGCCGGTGCTGGCGATCGACAGCGTGTGCCCGAGCGGCGACTCACCCGGCCAGAAGCGCCGCGCCATCGTGCTGTTGATGATGGCGACGTCGGGCGCGCCCGCGGTGTCGGCGGCGCCGACGTCGCGGCCCTCGACGAGGCGGATCCCGAGCGTGCCCAGGTAGCCGGGCGAGATGGCGACGTTCTCGATCGTCTCCCCGCGCTGGCCTTCGACGTAGGTGCGGTTGTCGATCTTCATCTCAGCCTGGCTGAAGTTGAAGGTGAACGGCAGGGTCGGCGTGACAGTGGCCGCGGACTCGACCTCGGGCAGGGCCGCGATGCGGTCGAGCGCCGTGCGCCAGAACTCGAGTCCGCGGGCCGGCTCATAGCGCATCATGTCGGTGTCGAACGCCACCGCCGCGAGACCGCGCGGTTCGAAGCCGACCTCGGCCTGGCCGGACGCGCCGAGACTGCGCAGCAGCAGTCCGGCCGTCACGAGCAGCACCGCCGTGAGCGCCACCTGGGCCACCACCAGGCCGTCGCCGAGCGCCCAGCGGCGTCCGCCGACGCGCGCCGCCGGGGCCTCGCCGCGTAGATCGCCGACGACGTTCGGCCGCGATGCCTTGAGCGCCGGCAGCAGGCTGGCCAGCAGGCCCGTGACGGCGCCGATGGCGAGCGAGAAGGCGAGCACTCGGGCGTCGAGCCGCAGATCGAGCGCCACTTCCACCGGCAGCGGCAACTCGATGGCCAGCAGCGCGCGGATGAGCGCCCATGCGGAGGCCACGGCGGTCACCGCGCCGATGACGCCGAGCAGCAGCCCTTCGACGAGCAACTGCTGCACCAGGCGGCCACGGCTGGCGCCCACCGCGAGCCGCACGCTGATCTCCTTGCGGCGCGCCGAGGCGCGCGCCAGCAGCATGCCGGCGACATTCGCGCAGGCGATGAGCAGCACCAGGCCAACGACGGCCATCACGCCGGCCGCGCCCACCGAGAGCACGCCGCCGGCCTGCGGCACCAGCAGCCGGACGTCCTCGCTCGGCACCGCCGACATCCGCGTGTCCTTGCTGGTCTGGGGGTAGGCCGCGGCCAGCTGCCCGCCGATGAGGGCGACGTTGGCCTGCGCCTGGGCGGCCGTGACGCCGTCCCTGAGACGCCCCTTGACGAACATCCAGCGCGCACCGCGCCGTTCGAGCCGGGTACGTCCCGGCCCGGGGACGCTGTTCGAGATGCCGATCGGCTCCACTTCCTCGGCATGGACCATCGACAGCCAGAGGTCCGGCGCGAACAGCGGCACGACGCCCGTGAACGCCGGCGGTGCCACGCCAACCACGGTGTAGACGAGGCCGCGCAGGGTGATCGTCCGGCCGACGACGGCCGGGTCGGCGCCGTATTCGCGACGCCACATGCGGTCCGCGATCACGACGACGCGCTCGGCGCCGGGCGCATCATCG
This sequence comes from uncultured Acidobacteriota bacterium, assembly GCA_963807405.1. Taxonomy (GTDB): domain Bacteria; phylum Acidobacteriota; class Vicinamibacteria; order Vicinamibacterales; family UBA2999; genus CADEFD01. The sequence goes on from CAWEBU010000006.1 coordinate 2,300,622, forward strand.
GCCGGAGCGAGCAGCCGGCCGCGGGCGGGGCGGATGCCCATCATCGTGAAGTGGTTGCCGGTCACGATCTGCCCCAGTGCGAGGCGCGACCGGTCGCCGAGGGCCAGCGGCACCATCATCGGGCTGTAGCCGGTCATCTCGGCGAAGACCGTGTTCTGCGCCGCGAGGTCGCGGTAGTCGGCATACGACGAGGTGGCGTACTCGTCGCCGTCAGCACCGGTGGTGAAGACGTCGACCAGGGTTGCGGGGTCGTTCACCGGCAGCGGCCGGAAGAGCAGCGCGTCGACCAGCGAGAACATCGCCGTGTTGACGCCGACGCCGAGGCCGAGCGACAGCACGGCCACGGCGAAGAAGCCCGGGCTCTTGCGGATGTTCCGCCAGGCGTACGCGAGATCCTTGCTCAGCGATTCGAACATCCGCCTCCCCCGTCGCCCGCCGGCACGTGGCGGGTCCGCACAGACATACGAACCGCCGCCGTGGAAGTTCGCGTCCGGGCGCTGGCGACCTCCGCCGCGTCAGAGCTTGCGGTAGCTGCCGGCGCTCCGGCGGACGACCGCGTGGGTGACGGCGTCCGGCAGATGGCGGGCGCCCCGGGCGATGACGCGGTTGACCCGGCCGATGACCGCGACCGGCGTTCCGGCCATGACCGCCGCGTAGCCCTCGCGGGCCACGTCGCGCGCATCGCTCCACATCCAGCGCGGCAGGGCACTCATCTGGGCGCGCGTGCCGGTCACATCGTGGAACTCGGAGTAGGTGAAGCCGGGACAGACGGCGGTCACGTGCACGCCCTCGGCCGCGCACTCGCCGGCGAGCGCCTCGGAGAACTTGACCAGGAACGCCTTGGACGCGGCGTAGAGCGTGTGACCGGGGGCCGCCGGCACGTGCGCGGCCAGCGATGCGAGGTTCAGGACGCGGCCCCAGCGGCGCTCCAGCATGCCGGGCAGCAGACGATGCGTGAGTTCGGCCACGGCGGTGACGAGCACCTGGATGAAGTCCCGCTGCACCTTCCAGTCGGTGGCGGCGTAGCGCCCCGGCACGCCGTAACCGGCGTTGTTGACGAGCAGGTCGACGTGCAGCCCACGCGCCTCGATGGCCGCCACCAGGGCCGCCGGCGCCGCCGGATCCGCCAGGTCTGCCGCCTCCACCACGACCGGCACGCCGTGACGGGCGCGCAGGTCCTGCGCCAGGGCTTCCAGCCGGTCGGCGCGTCGCGCCGTCACGACGAGGCCATACCCGCGCTCGGCCAGCATTTCCGCGAAGGCCTTGCCGATGCCGGCCGATGCGCCGGTCACGAGCGCCGTTCGGCCGCTGCCTTCGCGCGTCATGCCGACCAGTATAGGGGCGGCGCCGCACGCGCGGGCGTGGCCGGAGCGCGCGGTATCATGTGGCGTCCCCCCGGGAGGTACTCATGTTCGCGAAAGCCGCCGTGCTCGCCCTGGCCGCCACGCTGTGCAGCGGATGCATCCGCAGCGCCACGCTCATCAACGTCAAGGCCGACGGCAGCGGCACGGTCGAACAGACCATGCTTGCCAACCTCGGCGTCATGAAGGGGATGTTCGGCGGCCTCGGCGGGGCCACCGCCGAGACGCCGCCCGTGGTGAACGAAGCCGACCTGCGGCGGACCGCCGAGCGCATGGGCGAGGGCGTGACGTTCGTCTCGGCCACGCCGGTCAAGGGCGACGACGGCTTCACGGGGTCGAAGGCCACCTTCGCCTTCACCGACGTCACCAAGCTGCGGGTCGATCAGGACCCGCACCTCTCCGGCTCCACCACCGGCGGGCTGTCGACGCCGCCCAAGAGCTCCAACCCGGTGACCTTCGCCTTCGCCAAAGGCGGCGACGGCGCCTCGACGCTCACCGTCACCGTCAACGACCAGTTGAAGAACGAGACGGCCAAGCCCGGCGCGGCGCCGGGCGGGCCCGACATGGACAACCCGCAGATGCTCGACATGATGAAGTCGATGTTCAAGGGCTTCAAGGTCAGCATCGACGTCGAGGTGGCCGGCAAGATCCTCGAGACCAACGCGGACCACGTGGCCGGATCGCGCGTGACGCTGCTCGAGATGGACCTCGAGGCGCTGCTGCAGGACGAAGCCAAGCTCAAGGAAGTGCAGAAGGCGCTCGGCCCCAACGCCTCGGTGAGCGAGCTGAAGCCCTACCTGAAGGACTTCAAGGGACTGAAGATCAACGACCCGGTCGTGACCATCGCCTTCCGGTGACGGCGGCTAGGGCAGGCGCGGCGTCTCGAACCGCCGCGCCTCGGCCGCCGTCCGCTCCTCCCGCCTGGTGTTGAAGGCGCTCACGACCAGCGCCAGACCGAGCATCACGAACGCGCCGCCCACCCCGAAGGCCACCGCCGGCTCGCCGGCCGCGAAGCCGATCAGCAGGAGCAGCGCCAGCCCCAGCCCGCACGTCAGGATGCCGAGCGTCATCTTGAAGCCGTGGGCGCGCTGCAGCGCCATGTCGCCGAGGACCGGATCCGGCGGCGTCAGGCCCCGTTCGATCATCGCCATCCGCTCCTTGTGACGGAACTCGGCCTGCTTGAAGCCGCGGTGGACGGTCATCCACAGCAGGGCGAAGCCGCCCACGATGACGAGCGCTGGCAGCACCAGCATGGCCGTATAGAACGCGTAATCTCCCACCGCTTGCCCTCCGTCCGAGTCCTTAGACTGGCTGCGCCCGGCCGATTGTTTCAGCCCCCGGCCGGTGAAACAATGCCACCCTGGGCACCAGTCTAAGGGCGGAGAACGCATGCCGGAGGTGGACGAACGCGACCTGGTGACGCGCTGCCGCCGTGGGGAAGAGGCGGCGTTCCGGGATCTGGTGGACAGGTACTCGCCGATGGTCTTCGCACTCGCGTCGCGACTCGTACGGCCGCCCTTGCGCCCTGAAGATGTGGCGCAGGAGTCGTTCCTGCGCGTGCACCGCGGGCTGCCCCACTTCCGCGGCGAGTCATCGCTGGCCACGTGGATCTACCGCATCGTCTCGAACGTGGCCTTCGAGGTGCGTGGCCGCGAGCGGTTCGAGGACCGATCGCTCGACGACGAGCGGACGGCGCCGGCACCGGGCGCGCGCGACCGGGCCTTTGCCGACATGGAACTGCGCGACCGGCTCGACAAGGCCATGGCCCGTCTGCCCGATCACTACCGGGTGCTCGTGCACGGCCACTACGTGAAGGGCGTCAAGTATGAAGACCTGGCCGCGGCGCTGGGCCTCCCCATCGGCACCGTGAAGACCCACCTGTTCCGAGCCAAGCGGCTGCTCCGGCAGGCGCTCGAGGGCGATCTGGCATGACCAACCTGGACGACGGGCGCGCAGCGTCCTGCGCCGCGGTGGACGCGGTCGTCGACGACGTGGCCGCCGGCAGCGCGCTCGCGCCGTCGCTGGCCGCGCATCTCGACACCTGCCGTGCCTGTCAGGCGCGGCTGGCGCTCGCCCGGCGTATCGACGGCGTGCTGGCGGGCTGGCCGGAGTCGGCGCCGCCGCCGCACTTCTCGGCCACGGTGGCCCGGCACGTCCGTGAGGCGGCCCGGCATCACGAGGTGGTGGTCGACTGGGGCTTCAACCTCGCGATCGCGGCGAGCCTCCTCCTCATCGTGGCCGGCGCCGCCGGCTTCCTGTGGCTGCTCGGCGCCGCCGCCGACCCGGCCGGCACGTCGCGGCTGGCGGCCGACCAGCTGGCAGGTCTCGCGACACGGCTGCGCGGACAGGCGCCGGTCGTCGGCACCGCCACGGCGCTGCTGGCCACCACGGTCGTCGCGCTGTGGTGGGCCGAGGAGCGGCCGCGCTGGTAACATGCGCGCCGTGGCGTCGGCGCTGGAAGCCAAACCGTTTCTGAAATGGGTCGGGGGCAAGCGCCAGCTCCTGCCCGTCCTCCGCACGTACTATCCGGCCGAAGTCGGCGGCTACCACGAGCCGTTCCTGGGCTCGGGCGCGGTCTTCTTCGACCTGTGGACGAGCGGCCGGCTGGCGGGCCGGCCGGTGTGGCTGAGCGACGAGAATCCGGACCTCGTCGGCTGCTACCTGCGCGTCCGCGACGAGCCGGAGGCGGTCATCACCGAGCTCGAACGCCTGGCCGCCGGCCACCTGCGCGGCGAGCGGACCTTCTATTACGAGGTGCGGGACCAGCACTTCAACCCCGGCCGGGCGGCCTGGTCGGCGGCCGGCGGCACGCCGGACACCTACCCGGTGGAACTGGCGGCGGCGCTCCTGTATCTCAACCGCACCGGCTACAACGGCCTCTTCCGGCTCAACCAGCACGGCGGCTACAACGTGCCGGTCGGACGCTACACCCGGCCCCGGATCGTGCACCCGGAGCGGCTGCGCGCCGCCGCGGCCGCCCTCGGCGCGCCCCACGTCTCACTGGCCTGTCAGCCGTTCGAGGCGGTGGCGGCGCAGGCGCGTCCCGGCGACCTCGTCTACTTCGATCCGCCTTATGCGCCGCTCGGCCCGACCTCGAACTTCAGGCACTACACGGCTCGGGGCTTCTCGGACGCGGACCAGGCCCGGCTGCAGGCGCTGGCCGTCGGGCTGGCCGGCGGCGGCGTCCACGTCCTGCTCAGCAATTCGAGCGCGGATTCGATCGTCCGCCTCTACGGCGGGAGCACGGCTCAGTCGGCTGGCCTGCGCATGCGGCGGGTGCCGGCGCGCCGCGCCGTCAACACCCGGGCCGACCGGCGCGGGCCGGTGGACGAGCTGGTCGTGACCAACCTGCCGACGCTGACCTCCGAGGCGGCGGAGGTCAACGGTCATTCGCCCTAGCAGCGGTCTTGCACGAAATCCCGGTCGCCGGTCGCCGTCATCTGTCGGAGAAGGCGGCGACGGCCGACAAACAGGAAAGGTATGGGCGCGTTCACAGGCTATCTTGAGGTGACAGAGGGGCCCGACACCTATATGTGGTGGGCACGCCCGCTGCCAATTGCCCCCGTGAACCGTGCTACTCTGACAGGAGCTACTGGCCTTGCGAAAGTGGCGGAACTGGCAGACGCGCCGGACTTAGGATCCGGTAGCCGCAAGGCTATGGGGGTTCGAGTCCCCCCTTTCGCACCAGCCTTCGCGCGCGCACGTGATCTGCGGCTGGTTCGCTCATCGAAGGCTGTGTGTCATACCCCGCCTTCCCCTCCTTCCCTACCCTCCACACACTAGATGAAGACAGAACTGGTAGACGTCAACGAGACCCGGCGCCAACTCACGGTGGAGATTCCCGTGGACGACGTCGAGTCGGCGATTGAGCGGGTCACCCGCGAATACACCAAGTCGGCGCGCCTGCCGGGCTTCCGCCCGGGCCGCGTGCCTCCCGGCGTCGTGCGCCAGCGCTTTCGCGCCCAGATCCTGCACGACGTCGCGCACGACCTCATCCCGCGCACCATCGACGGCGTGCTCTCGGAAAAGGGTGTCGAGCCGGTGGACACGCCGGACGTCAAGGACGTCGTGGTCGAGGAGGGCAAGCCGCTCTCCTTCACGGCCAGCTTCGAAGTCGTGCCCGCGTTCGAGCCCGGCGGCTTCGGGGACATCGAGCTGAAGCGTCAGCCGGTGTCGGTCGACGACGACACCGTCCAGCAGACGCTCGAACGCCTGCGCGAGCGGGCCGCCCGTTACGAGCCGGTCGAGGGCGGGGTGGCCGAAGGCCACACGCTGGTCATCGACCTGGAGCGCAGCGCGACCGGGACCGACGGCGTGGCCGCCGCTCCCGACACGCACGAGAAGGTGTCGATCGAGATGGGCGCGCCGGCCAACCCGCCCGGCTTCGACGCCGAGGTCATGGGCCTCGCCGTCGGCGAGTCGCGCGCCTTCACGCTCAGCTACCCCGCCGACTACGCGGTGGCGGAACTGGCCGGCACCTCGGTCGCCTATACCGTGCACCTCAAGGAGCTGCGGCGCAAGGTCGTGCCCGACCTCGACGACGAGTTCGCCAAGGACCTCGGTGAAGACCTCGAGTCCCTCGACGCGCTCAAGGCGCGGGTGCGCGCCGACCTCGAAGCGGAGGCCCGCGACGCCTCGGAACGCCAGGTGCGCGCCGACCTGCTGAAGCAGCTCGCCAAGCGCCTGCCCTTCCCGGTGCCAGCCGCCCTCGTCGACCGCGAGATCGATCGCCGCGTCGAGGACTTCGCGCGCCGGCTGATGTCACAGCAGATCGACCCGCGGCGGGCCAACATCGACTGGAACGCCTTCCGCCAGGGCCAGCGTGAACCGGCGCAGGAATCCGTGGCGTCCGCGCTGGTGCTCGATCAGGTGGCGCGCCAGGACGGCATCGCCGTCAGCGACGCCGACCTCGAGAAGGAACTCGAGCGCTACGCCGAGAAGACCGGCCTGACACCGACGGCCGTCAAGGCCCGGCTCGAGCAGGAGGACGGCCTCGGCCGGATGCAGGTCGGCATGCGCCGGGAAGCGACGGTGAACGCGGTGCTGAGCCGCGTGCAGGTGGTGGAGTGAAGGGCGCGCGCCGCGCGCCGATTGATCCGAGGAACGAACCGTGACCGACTCGCGCATGCAGCTCGTGCCGATGGTGGTGGAACAGACCAACCGCGGCGAACGAGCCTACGACATCTTCTCCCGGCTGCTGAAGGACAACATCATCTTCATCGGCACGCCGATCGACGACACGGTGGCGAACCTCGTGATCGCGCAGATGCTGTTCCTCGAGGCCGAGGATCCCGACAAGGACATCCTGCTCTACATCAACAGCCCGGGTGGCGTGATCACCGCCGGGCTCGCCATCTACGACACCATGCAGTACATCCGCCCCGACGTGCAGACGCTGTGCATCGGCCAGGCGGCCTCGATTGCCGCCGTGCTGCTGGCAGCCGGCGCCAAGGGCAAGCGCGCCTCACTGCCGAGCTCGCGCATCCTCATCCACCAGCCGTGGATGTCAGGCCTCGGCGGCCAGGCGACGGACATCGCCCTGGCGGCCAAGGAAATCCTGCGCCAGCGTGAGCGCATCAACGAGATCATGGTGCTGCACACCGGCCAGCCGCTGAAGCGCATCCAGGAAGACACCGAGCGGGACTACATCATGTCGCCGGATGAAGGCAAGGAATACGGAATACTTGACGACGTGATTCGGAAACGGGTGTAACATCACCGAGAGGCGTCCCAGCGTCGCCCCTCCTGCCGCGAGCATCCCTTATGGTCAAGAAGAACGGCGAGGGTGAAATCCTGCGCTGCTCGTTCTGCAATAAAGATCAGAACGACGTCAGGAAACTCATCGCCGGCCCCACCGTTTTCATCTGCGATGAATGTGTCGAGGTCTGCAACGACATCATCGCTGACGACAACCGTGAGAGCCGCAGTGTCCGCTCCACTCTGCCGTCCCCGCCCGAGATCAAGAAGTTCCTCGACGAATACGTCATCGGGCAGGAACGGACGAAGAAGAAGCTCGCCGTAGCGGTCTACAACCACTACAAGCGGCTCGAGATCCAGAAGCAGCCGAAGGGCCGCTCGGACGTCGAGCTGACGAAATCGAACATTCTCCTGATCGGCCCGACCGGCACCGGCAAGACGCTGCTCGCGCAGACGCTGGCCAAGCTGCTGTCGGTGCCCTTCACGATCGTCGACGCCACCACGCTGACCGAAGCGGGCTACGTCGGCGAGGACGTCGAGAACATCATCCTCAAGCTGCTGCAGGCCGCCGGGGGCGACATCGAGAAGTGCCAGCAGGGCATCGTCTACATCGACGAGATCGACAAGATCGGCCGCAAGGACGAGAACCCGTCGATCACCCGCGATGTGTCGGGCGAGGGCGTGCAGCAGGCGCTGCTCAAGATCCTCGAAGGCACGGTGGCCAACGTGCCGCCGCAGGGCGGCCGCAAGCACCCGCACCAGGAATTCTTCCAGATCGACACGACCAACATCCTGTTCGTGTGCGGCGGGGCCTTCGTGGGCCTGGAGAAGGTGGTGGAGCGCCGGCTCGGCAGGAAGACGCTCGGCTTCAAGGCCGACGTCAAGAGCCGCAAGCAGCGTGACACCGGCGCCCTGCTCGAGCAGGTCGAGCCACAGGACCTGATTCGCTTCGGGCTGATTCCCGAGTTCGTCGGCCGTCTGCCGGTGCTCGGCACGCTGCACGAACTGGATCGGCCGGCCCTGGTGCAGATCCTGACGCAACCGCGCAACGCCATCGCGCGTCAGTACCAGAAGCTCTTCGAGTACGAGAACGTCAAGCTGCGCTTCACCGACGACGCCATGGAAGCCATCGCCGACATGGCGCTCGAACGCAAGATCGGCGCGCGCGGTCTTCGCATGATCATCGAAGACCTCATGCTCGAGTTGATGTACACGCTGCCGGGCCAGAAGAAGGGCCGGGAGTACGTGGTCACCCGCGAGATGGTGATCACGAAGAACACGGGACTCGAAGTCATCGAGAAGGCTGGTTGATGGACGTCTACGAAACCCTCCCTGTCGTTCCGCTACGCGACGTCGTCGTCTTCCCGCACATGATGATGCCGTTCGTGATCGGACGGCCGTCGTCGATCCGCGCGCTCGAGCACGCCCTCGGCAAGGACAAGCGGATCTTCCTGGCGGCGCAGCACGACGCCGGCACCGACGACCCGCGTCCCGAGGACGTCTTCATGATGGGCTGTGTCGCCAACGTGGTGCAGAGCCTGAAGCTGCCGGACGGCAACATCAAGGTGCTGGTCGAGGGCGTCGAGCGCGCCCGCGTCATCGAGTGGAAGGAAGACGAGGGCTTCTTCCGCGTGGTGGTCAAGGTGCTGCAGAAGCAGCGCGAAGCCAGCGGCGATGTCGAACAGACGATGAGCCGGGTGGTGGCGCTGTTCGAGCAGTACGTCAAGCTCTCGAACAACCTGCACTACGACGCGATGATCGCGGCGGTCAAGGTCGACGACCCGGGCAAGCTGGCCGACACCATCGCCGCCCACCTGCTGGTGGGCGTCGACGAGAAGCAGGACCTGCTCGAGATCGTCTCGCCCCTCGAGCGCCTCAACCGCATCGCCGGCATCCTCGATGCCGAGGTCGACAAGCTCCAGGTCGACCGCCGGATCCAGTCTCGCGTGAAGAAGCAGATGGAGAAGGCGCAGAAGGAGTACTACCTCAACGAGAAGATGAAGGCGATCCAGAAGGAACTGGGCCGCAAGGACGACAAGGGCAACGAGTCGGACGACCTCAAGAAGAAGATCGACCAGGCGCGGATGCCGAAGGACGTGGCCGAGAAGGCCAGGCAGGAGCTGAAGCGCCTCGAGGCGATGCCGCCGATGTCGGCCGAAGCCACCGTCTCGCGCAACTACCTCGACTGGCTGGTTGCCGTGCCGTGGCACAAGAAGACCAAGGAGAGCCGCGACCTGACGGTCGCCGAGCGCATCCTGAACGAGGACCACTACGGCCTCGAGAAGATCAAGGAACGCGTGCTCGAGTTCCTGGCGGTGCGCTCCCTGGTCAAGAAGCCGAAGGCCACGATCCTCACGCTGGCCGGGCCGCCCGGCGTCGGCAAGACCTCGCTCGCCAAGTCGATCGCGCGCGCCATGAACCGCAAGTTCGTGCGGCTGTCGCTCGGCGGCGTGCGTGACGAGGCCGAGATCCGCGGCCACCGCCGCACCTACATCGGCGCCTTCCCCGGCCAGATCATCCAGATGATGAAGAAGGCCGGCACGGTCAACCCGGTCTTCCTGCTCGACGAAGTCGAGAAGATGTCGATGGATTTCCGCGGCGACCCGTCGGCGGCGCTGCTCGAAGTGCTCGATCCGGAGCAGAACACCACCTTCCAGGATCACTACCTGGACGTCGAGTACGACCTCTCGAACGTGATGTTCATCTGCACGGCCAACGTGCTCCACACCATCCCGCAGGCGCTGCGCGACCGCATGGAAGTGCTGCAGCTGGCCGGCTACACCGAGGTCGAGAAGACCGAGATCGCCAAGCGCTACCTGGTGCCGAAGGCGGTCGAGGGCACCGGGCTGACCGACAAGAACATCACGTTCGCCACCGACGCCATCCAGACGATCATCCAGCGCTACACGCGCGAAGCCGGGGTCCGCAGCCTGGAACGCGAGATCAACTCGGTGTGCCGCAAGGTGGCCCGCAAGGTCGTGACCGAGGGCGCCGGCACCTTCGAGGAGATCACTCCCGACAAGGTCACGCAGTACCTCGGCGTGCCCCGCTTCCGGCCCAGCCTGGCCGAGGAGCAGAATGAAGTGGGCGTGGCCACCGGACTCGCCTGGACCGAAGTGGGCGGCGAGATCCTGGTCACCGAAGCCACGCTGATGCCCGGCCGCGGCAAGCTCACGCTGACCGGCAAGCTCGGCGACGTGATGCAGGAGTCGGCGCAGGCGGCGATGAGCTACATCCGCTCGCGCGCCGAGGAATTCGGCATCCCGAAGGACTTCAACCGCAAGCTCGACGTGCACGTGCACATTCCCGAGGGCGCCATCCCGAAGGACGGACCGTCGGCCGGCATCACGCTCGCCACCGCCATGATTTCGGCGCTGACCAAGATCAAGACGCGCCGTGACGTGGCGATGACGGGGGAGATCACGCTGCGCGGCAAGGTGCTGCCGATCGGCGGCATCAAGGAAAAGGTCCTGGCGGCTCATCGCGCCGGCGTCACCACCATCCTGATGCCGAAGGACAACGAGAAGGATCTCGCCGACATTCCGAAGAACGTGCTCGACACGATGAACATGCATCTCGTCTCGACAATGGACGAGGTGCTGAAGCTCGCGCTCGAGGGCCCGATCACCCCGCTGCCACCGTCGGTCGACGCCGACACGGCCGGGGCCGAGGGTCCGGACGCGGTCACGCACTGAGGGGCGTGGCTCGCATTTCCGCCGAGTTCGTCACCAGTGCCGCGGGTCCCGGAGGCTTCCCGAGAGAGGAGCTGCCGGAAATCACCTTCGTCGGCCGGTCGAACGTCGGCAAGTCGAGCCTGATCAACGCGCTGGTCCGATCGCAGATAGCGAGGACGAGCGCGGCTCCGGGAAAGACCCGCCTGGCCAATTTCTACCGGCTGCAGCGGGAGGGCGAAGCGCCGTTCTACCTCGTCGACCTGCCCGGCTACGGATATGCCCGGGGCGGCGACAAGGCGGCCGCTGAGTTCGACGCGCTGGTCGGCGCGTATTTCCATCGTGAAGGTCGTGACGGACTCTCGCCCGTGCGGGGGGCGTTCCTGCTCGTCGACAGCCGGCACCCCGGCCTGGCGAGCGATCGCCGCGCCTGGGCGTGGCTGGAAAGTCAGGACGCCGAACACGGCGTGCTGGCCACGAAGATCGACAAATTGACGCGGGCGGAGCGCCAACGTCATCTGCGTGAGGTAGAAGCGCACCATCAAGGCCCGGTGCTGCCGGTATCGGCGGTGTCCGGGGAAGGACTGGACGAACTGTGGAAACTGATAGCAAGCCTGCTCCGGCGGCAGCCGCCCCCCCACAACAGGAACAAGCCGTCACGCTCGACCTCTCCACCCTGAAGGAGATGAGCGTGTCGTCCCTCACCAAAGTGGCGAGGGACCTCGACATCCCCGGCGCCACGGGGATGCGCAAGCAGGAGCTGATCTTCGAGATCCTGCGCGCCCGGGCCGAGAAGAGCGGTCTCATCTTCTCGGAAGGCGTGCTCGAGGTGCTGCCCGACGGCTTCGGCTTCCTGCGGGCCCCCGACTACAACTACCTGGCGGGCCCGGACGACATCTACGTGTCGCCGTCGCAGATCCGCAAGTTCGACCTGCACACGGGCGACACGGTCGCCGGGCAGATTCGACCGCCGAAGGAAGGCGAGCGCTACTTCGCCCTGATCAAGGTCGAAGCGGTCAATTTCGAGCCTCCCGCCCGCGGCAAAGAGCGCGTCTTCTTCGAGAACCTCACCCCGCTCTACCCCCAGGAAAAGATCAAGCTCGAAGCCGACGCCGAGAACCTCTCGACGCGGGTCATGGACCTGATGACGCCGCTCGGCAAGGGCCAGCGCGGACTGATCGTGGCGCCGCCGCGCACCGGCAAGACCATGCTGCTGCAGGCGATCGCCAACTCGATCACCACCAACCACCCCGAGGTGTATCTCATCGTGCTGCTCATCGACGAGCGGCCCGAGGAAGTGACCGACATGCAGCGCTCGGTGCGCGGCGAGGTCATCAGCTCGACCTTCGACGAGCCGGCGCAGCGCCACGTGCAGGTGGCCGAGATGGTCATCGAGAAGGCCAAGCGTCTGGTCGAGCACAAGAAGGACGTGGTCATCCTGCTCGACTCGGTCACGCGCCTGGCGCGCGCCTACAACACGATCGTGCCGGCCAGCGGCAAGGTGCTCTCGGGCGGTGTGGACAGCAACGCGCTGCAGCGCCCCAAGCGCTTCTTCGGCGCCGCGCGCAACATCGAAGAGGGCGGCTCGCTGACCATCGTCGCCACCGCGCTCGTCGACACCGGCTCGCGCATGGACGAAGTGATCTTCGAGGAGTTCAAGGGCACCGGCAACAGCGAAGTGCACCTCGACCGCAAGCTCGCCGACCGCCGCGTCTTCCCCGCCATCGACATCCAGAAGAGCGGCACCCGCAAGGAGGAGCTGCTGATGTCGAAGGAGGACCTCAATCGCGTCTACGTGCTGCGCCGCGTGCTGACGCCGCTGTCACCGGTGGAAGCGATGGAGCTGCTGCTCAGCAAGATGGGCAAGACCAAGAGCAACGGCGAGTTCCTGAACGCGATGAGCGGCGGCAAGGGCTAGTCGCTTTTCGTCGCCGGGACGACGCTGACGGCGGCTCGTTGGAGCCGCCGTTGGCATGTACGCGAGGCCGCAGGGCGACACGCCCGGCAGGCGGACCCTGTCTCCACCGGTCCCGCCTGCCCACCCCGTGGCATCATCCGGGCATTCGAGATCCGAGGGCGTTTCGGGAGCATCATGTGAGACCGTCGCGACTGAACCGCGATCGATGGCCGATGTGAGTGAACCCGAATGTCAATAGCGTCGATCCTGTGGCAACGTCTCGACACGCCGGGTCATGACGCCTGCACCATCGATCGGCACGAGACCGGGTGGAGGTTGTGCGGGGGGGCGGTCTTCCGGCACGACGGGGCTCCGGCGCGCCTGACCTACGAAGTCGTGTGCGACACGGCCTGGCGGACGCGGCATGGGCGGGTCGAGGGTTGGCTCGGGGACCGACCCGTGGACTTCCGAATCGCCCACCCCAACGGGGACGGGTGGACGCTCAACGAGGTGACCGTGCCGGAGCTCGCGGCCTGTGTTGATCTCGATCTCGGCTTCACCCCGGCAACCAACCTGCTGCCGCTCCGTCGCCTGGATCTGGCCGAGCACCAGGCCGCAGACGCTCCTGCGGCCTGGCTTGACGTGGCAGCGGGTACCCTGTCGCTCCTGGCGCAGCGCTACGAGCGGCGGTCGCTGGCGACCTACTGGTACGAGGCTCCGACGGTTCCCTATGCGGCCCTGCTCGAGGTCGCCGCGACCGGGTTCGTGCTGCGATATCCCGGGCTCTGGGAAGCGGAGCCCTGAGCCATGGCGGGATCGAACGGCATGGCGGTCCGGGCGGCGGACACGAACGGCGCCGGCGTGGCCCGTGGGTTGCAAAGGCCATGCATGACACTCGGCTGGAGCCCGACGAGCTGCCGCGCTGGCAGCTCGCGGCCGGGGTGCGTGCGCCTGCGCGTCAGGCGATCGTCAGCTCCGTCGATCGCCACCAATCCTCAGGGTAGATATGGACACAAATGAAGCAGTGTCTGACCGGACTGGGTCCGAACCACCACACACGGTGGTATCACGCGACGAGTGGCTGGCAGCCCGCGTCGCCCTGCTGGAGGCGGAGAAGGAGCTGACGCGGCGCAGCGACGAGCTGGCGCGGCAGCGGCAGGACCTGCCGTGGGTGCGGATCGACAAGGACTATCGATTCGCGACCGACGAGGGGGAGGCGTCTCTCGAAGAGCTCTTCCGTGGGCGCTCGCAGTTGCTCGTCTACCATTTCATGTTCGGTCCCGACTACTCCGCAGGGTGTCCGTCGTGTTCGGCAATCGCGGACGGCTTCAACGGCTCGGTCGTCCACCTGGCCAACCACGATGTGATGCTGTGGGCGGTATCACGCGCGCCCCTCGACAGGCTGAACCACTACAAGCGGCGGATGGGATGGACCTTCCCGTGGGCGTCATCCTTCGGCAGCGACTTCAACTTCGACTTCCATGCATCGTTCACCGAGGAGCAACAGCGCGAGGGCACTGTTGAATACAACTACCGGCGCGAGCCGGCGGCGACGGAGCGCGGCGGGGGCGACGCACTGACGAAAGGCGGCGACGGACCCGTGGCCACCATCGCAGCCGCCACCGGCACCGACGTGGCCACCTACACGCGCGAACGACCAGGCATGAGCGCGTTCGCTCTCGAGGACGGCGTCGTCTACCACACGTATTCCGCGTATTCACGTGGCCTGGACGGCCTGTGGGGCATGTATCAGTGGCTCGACCGTGCGCCACGCGGGCGCAACGAGACCGGTATCTGGTTCCGGCGCCACGATGAGTATGGACCGCAGGCCCACCGCCAGGGTGGAGCATGACGTCGTTCGCATTGCTGGTCGAACACAGAACCCAGCCCGGAATGCGGGATGACGTGCGCAGAGTGTGGGAGAGGCACCTGGCGCCGGCCGTCGCAGGCAATCCTGGCCACACCGCTTATTTCTACTGCTTCAACAACGCCGACCCGGACTCCCTCGTGGCGTTCCAGCACTACGACAGCGCCGAGTCCTCGCAGGCGTTCCTGAAGACGGACAGCTATGCCGCCTACCTGAAGGAGGTCGAGCCGCTGCTGGCAGCTCCGCCTCGGATCACGGCGTTGACGCCAGTATGGACGAAAGGCACCTGACGCGCTCCGCCGAGTAGACGAGCAGACGCGCGACAAAGACGCGACGCCGAGCGCGGGCGACGCTACTTGGCGCTCACCGGCTCCTTCTTGATCCGGGTCAGCATCCGGTTCAACTGCACGAGATCGGTCGACAGCGTCTTGTCGAGCTTGTCCTGCTCCGCCTGCAGTTCCGCCACCAGGTCCGCGAAGATCGGCTCGACGTTGCTGGTGGGCCGGCCCTCGCCCGTCACCGCCACGCGCAGCAGTGACGCCAGGCGATTGTTGGTGCGGATCGGGAAGTTGAGCGGATCCTGGCCGCTCTGGTTCTTCACCTGGTAGATCTCGGCCTCGACGACACCGAGGTTCTTCGTCAGCGTCTCGGCGGCGGCCACCACTTCCTTCGGCGCGTCCTTGGTCTTCTCGGCCACCTCTGTCTTGATGCGGCGGATGTTGATGACGGCCAGATTGGCTTCGTTGACCTTGTCCCGGATCTTCGAAGCCAGATCCCACTGGAACTGGAGGTCGGCGTCGCTGACGTCACGGAGCGGATGCTTCGTGATCGTGAGCGGCTCCGTCTTCGTGACGCCGTCGGCCGTGAGCTTCACCTGGTAGGTGCCGGGCAGCACGGTCGGACCGTTCTGCGTCGCCCCCCACAGGATCATGCCGGGGAACCCGACCACCGGCGTCGACGCCAGGTCCCAGGTGGCGCGGTTCATACCGGCAGCCATCGGCACGGTGGTCTGCGGGCCGCGCGGGGCGTCCTCGCCGGCGGCTTCACCCGGCGGCTTGGGCGGCTGGCCGGTGAAGGCGCGCATCACGGCGCCCTGGCCGTCGAGGATCTCGAGCGACAGGCTCTTCGGCTGCGTTTTCAGGTAGTAGTCGATGAGCACGCGGTCGAGGCCGCGGATGGTATCGGGCGGCTGGAACAGCGTCACGTCGGCGAGCATGCCGGCGAACTGCCGCAGCGTGGTGAGGTTGTCCATCACGTAGAAGCTGCGGCCGTGCGTGGCCATCGCCAGCGACGTGCCGGACACCCAGAGGTCGGTCACCGGCACGTCCGGCAGGCCGTTGTTGAACTTCTGCCAGCGCTCGCCATCGTCGAACGACACGTAGACGCCGTGCTGGGTGCCGGCGTAGAGCAGGCCCTTGCGCTCGGGGTCTTCACGCACCGTGTGCACGTAGTCGTTCGCGGGAATCCCGGTCACGATCTTCGTCCAGCTGGCGCCGTAGTCGCGCGTGCGGAAGATGTGGGGCGACTGGTCGCCGAGCAGCATCTTCTTCACGGCCATGTAGGCGGTGCCGTTGTCGAACGACGAGCCATCGAGCTGGCTGACGCGGCCGAAGTCCGGCATGGCCGCCGGGGTCACGTTGGTCCACGTCTTGCCGCCGTCACGCGTGACGTGGACGATGCCGTCATCCGAACCGGCCCACAGGAGATCGCCGTCCTTCTTGCCCGGTGCCAGCGAGAAGACCGTCGCGTAGATCTCCGGGCTGTTCATGTCGTGCGTGATCGGACCGCCCGAGTCGCCCATCGTCGCCGGGTCGTGCCGGGTCAGGTCGCCGCTGATCGCCTCCCACGAGTCGCCGCCGTTGGTCGACTTCCACACCCGCTGCGAGGTCGTGTAGAGCACGTTCGGATCGGTGTAGGAGAAGAGGATCGGGTAGGTCCACTGCCACCGCTCCTTGACGTCCCGCGACGGCTCACCGGAGAAGAAGCGGGGGTAAGCGCCCACTTCCTTCAGCTCGCCCGTGCGCTTGTTGTAGCGGGTCAGGAACGAGCCGTTGTTGGTGCCGGCGAAGAACAGATCGGTGTTGCTCGGATGCGGCGCGATGTAACCGGGCTCGCCGCCGCCGGCCACATACGGGGCCACCGGGGGGATGCGGCCGAAGCCGCCGCCCAGATTGGTGTCGCTCGGCACGCACAGCGTGGTGTTGTCCTGCTGCGAGCCACAGACGTGGAACGGCAAATGGGCCGTCGTCACGACGTGGTAGAACTGCGCGGTCGGGAAGGCCTGGCCGCTCCACGTCAGTTGCTTCTCCGCCGCCACGTTGAAGGTGATGGCGCCGCCGCCGTCGTTGCCGTCGATGACGTGGCTCGAGTCATCGGGGTCGATCCAGAGGTCGTGGTGATCGCCGTGCGTGCCCTCGCCGATCGAGACCAGCGTCTTGCCGGCGTCGGTCGAGCGGAAGAGGGCCGTGTTCTGCATGTAGACGACGTCCTTCTGGTTCGGGTCGGCGAAGACGTGCGTGTAGTAGAACGCCCGCTGGCGGATGCTCCTGGCGGGGTTCATCAACTTCCAGCTGGCGCCCGCGTCATCGCTCACGAACAGGCCGCCGTTCTCGTTCTCGACGAGTGCATAGACGCGATTGCCGTCGGCGCCCGACACCGCCACGCCGATGCGCCCCACCATGCCCGTGGGCATCCCCGGCGCGCGCGTGATCTCGGTCCAGGTGTCGCCGCCGTCGGTGGACTTGAAGAGGCCGCTGCCCGGGCCGCCGCTCGACATCTGGTACTCGATGCGGTACGCCTCCCACAGCGCGGCGTACATCACGTTGGGGTTCCTGCGGTCGATCGACAGGTCCACGGCACCGGTCTTGTCGTCTCGAAAGAGCACCTTCTTCCAGGTGGTGCCGCCGTCAGTGCTCTTGAAGACGCCGCGCTCGTCGCTCGGCCCGTGGTAGTCGCCAAGAGCAGCAACGAAGACGATGTCGGGGTTGGTCGGATGGACGCGGATCTTCGAGATCGCTTCCACGTTCTTGAAGCCCACCTGGGTCCACGTCTTGCCGGCATCGGGAGACTTGTAGACCCCGTCGCCCGGCATGATGTTGCCGCGGATGCACGACTCGCCCATGCCGATGAAGATCAGGTCGGGGTTCGACTCCGACACCGCCACCGCGCCCACCGACGAGCTCGTGATCTGCCCGTCGGTCACCGGCTTCCAGTTGTTGCCGGCATCCATCGTCTTCCAGAGACCGCCGCCGACGGCGCCGAAGTAGGCCTCGAGGGGCCGCCCCTTCACGCCGGACACGGCGATCGAGCGGCCGCCGCGGTCCGGGCCGATGCTGCGCCACTTGTAGGTGCCGAGCACGGCCTCGGTCGGAGAGGCCGGGGGCGCGGGGGCGGGGGCCTGGGCGGCCGGAGCCGGGGTCGGGGTCTGAGCCCGAAGCGAGACGGGCGATAGCGCGGCCACCGCCAGAGCCAGCAGGGCGAGGCCGGTGAACGCAACGGGCAGAGACAGGGTGCGCGGGGCGCGGGGCATGGATGGAACCTCCAGAATCTCCGAGTGTAACAAACGGGTTGAAGCAGGTCCGGCGTCGACGCCACGTCGTAACCACCGGGGGCCGGCCCCAGCCGCAATCGGCGTCTGCTAGGCCCAGAGCGTCAGCGGCGGCTCGGTGACCACGCAGCGCAGCAGGTCGCTGCGCGAGACGATCCCCTCGAGCACGCCGGTGACGTCGTCGACCACCGGCAGGGCCGGCAGATGGTATTCGAGCATCACGCGGGCGATGCGGCGGACGTCGGTCACGGGGTTCACCACGACGATCGGCGTCACCATCACCTGAGTCACCCTGCGCGACAGCGCGTCGCGTACGTGGCCGTCTTCCTCGTTGAGCACCTGGAGCAGGTTGGAACGGGACACGAGGCCGACCACGGCACCGGCCGGTGTCATGACGGGCGCCTGGCCGACGCCGCGCCGGGCCAGCGCCCGCCAGGCCGCCACGACGCCCATGTCGGGGGGCAGCGACAGCACGTTGCGGCTCATCACCTGATAGGCGTGGTAGACCGGCCCGCGGTCCGCCGCCGGCTGCTCGGCGGCCGCGTAGGCCGCGGCGGCGGCCTGATAGCGCGGTTCGTCCTGTGACGCCACGACCGTCGACAGCGTCGTCTCGCCGCTGTCCTGCTCCACCGTGCGCAGCGGCTCTGCGGCCAGCACCCGGTGGGCCCTGAGCAACTGGTCGAGCGGCCCTCGAAACACCTCGCCCGTGACCCCGCGTACTCCGAACATGGCGCCTCCGCCGCCTACCCTCTCACGTCCGCGGTCGCGAGGCAACGGCGAGGAGGTCGGACACGGGCGTGTGACGGCATCGGACCGCCGTTGACGATTTAGCAGGTATAACGGCTCTTCCGGAGGATTCCATGACCCTGTTCCGCACCGTGCTCGTCCTCGCCCTCACTCTGGCCGCGTCCTCGGTCTCTGCCCAGACGCTTGGCACGTTCCGCTGGCGCACCGCGCCCTACTGCAACGTCATGCACGTGACAGTCACCCAGGTGGGCAGCTTCTACCGGCTGGAGGGGTTCGACGAGCAGTGCGGCGGCAATCCCCGCCAGCCGCTGTGGGGCATCGGGGTCGTGCAGCCCAATGGCTCGATCACCTTCGGCTTCTCCCAGGTGATGGTGCCCGGCTCGGTCAAACCGGTCGCGATTCGCGCCAGCCTGTCGCTGCCAGAGCTGAATGGGACATGGGAGGACAACGCCAACAGCAGCGGCGCCTTCGAGTTCAACCCGACCTGCACGACTGGCTGCGGCGGACCGCGGACCGTGCCGGTCGTCTTCGACCAGCCGCCGGGCTCAGCGGACGGTGCGACGCTCGAGGCGCTCAAGGCCGAGATCGAGGCGCTGAAGGCCGCGATGGCGGCGCTCGCGCCGCGCAAGGACGACTGACGGCGGCCCGGCTAGCGCCGGCCGTCGTACCAGACGAAGCAGTCGTCGGGACGGGTCAGCGTCCGGCCGCCGCTCAAGACCGTGCGCAACATGAAGCCCGCCATCTCGCGTCCCGAGTAGAGACGCAGTTTGCGGGCGCTCGTGTGCAGCGGATGGCGGTGGAGGATGCGGATCACCCGCCCGGCTCGCCGTGCGATCGGCTTGAGGCGGCGGAAGAGGTCGATCTCCTCGCCGGCGTAGAGCGCCTGATTGAAGCCGCCCGCCTGGCGAAACGCCGACGCCTCGACGAAGATGAACGAACCGGCGGCCCACCGGCCGAGGCGGCTGGCCCAGTTCCAGCTGCCGATCAGCATGCGCGCCCAGAAGCGCCGATCGTCCATGGTCACCGTCGCCCCGCCGGCCAGCACGCGGCGGGAGGCGATGGCCTCCGCGGCCTCCGCGAAGAGGGCGACCGAGGGCTCGGAATCCGCGTCCACGAAGATCAGCCACTCGCCGCTGGCCGCCTCGGCCGCCCGGTTGCGCGCCCGGCCGATCTGGTTGACCGGCTCGAATACCACCGTCGCGCCGGCCGCCCGCGCGATGGCGGCCGTGTCGTCGGTCGAGTTGTTGTCGCAGACGATGAGCTCGGCGCTCCAGCCTCGCGTCTCGAACGCCGCCATGGCGGCGCGGACGGCCGCGAGGGTCTGCGCGAGGCCCTGCGCTTCGTTGAACGCCGGCACGAGCACCGAGATGGTCATGGCTACCGTGTTGGACGCTGCGGCGGGCACCGGTGTCCCTCGCCCGTCCGCCTAGGGGGCCAGACGGTTGAACTTGCGCAGCGTGTCCCGCAAGCCGTCGTGCGGGAGGCGCTCGACACGGCGATTGCCGGCGCCGGTCATGGTCTCGGCCGCCACCATCGCGTTGACGATCGCTTCCTCGGTGGCCCAGGCCGTGGCATCGAAAATGGGGCTGATCTCCTCGTTCGACACCATCTGCAGGGCGGCCAGCCCCTCGGCCTTGAACGCCTCCGGATTGGCCGTCGAGAAGGCCAGGAAGATGTCGCCGGAGCCATTGCCGGAGAGGCCGCCGGTGCGCGCCATGCCGAGCGTGGCGCGGCGGGCGACCCGCTTCAGCTGATGCGGCAGCAGCGGGGCGTCGGTGGCCACGAGGATGATGATCGAGCCGAGGTCGCCACGCCCCGGGTCGTCGCCGAGGCGGGCCGCCTGCTGCGGCGCCAGCGGGATCTCCTGGCCTACCGGTACGCCGGCGATGGTCAGCTGCGGCCGCCGCCCGAAGTTGGCCTGCACGAGCACGCCCACGGTGAAGCTGGCGCTGCCCACGCGCACGACGCGGGAGGAGGTGCCGATGCCGCCCTTGAAGCCGAAGGCCACCATGCCGGTGCCGCCGCCGACGTTCCCCTCGGGCACCCGCCCGCCGACGGCGCCGTCGAGCGCCTCGAAGGCATGGCGCTCCTTCACATGGAAGCCGTTGATGTCGTTCAGCATGCCGTCGTAGGTCTCGGCCACGACGGGGAGCGACCACCAGTAGCCGGAGGCATCGGGCGGGCCGCTCTTGATGCGCCACTGGATGACGGCATCGCGGACGACGCCGACGCTGTGCGTGTTGGTGATCATGACCGGGCCTTCGAGGAACCCGGATTCCTCGATCCAGGTGGTGCCGGTCATCTCGCCATTGCCGTTCTGCGAGAACCAGCCGGCAAACGACGGGCGGGCCATCGAATCGCGGCCGCGCGGCAGGACCGCCGTCACGCCGGTGCGCACCGGTCCCTGGCCGACGGTGAGGGCGCCTTCACCGCTGACGATCGTCGCGTGGCCCACCGTGACGCCGGCCACGTCGGTGATGGCGTTCTCCTTCCCCGGTGCGCCCTCGAACGGCACGCCGAGATCGCGGGCCCGCGGGGCACGCTGTCCCGACACCGTCGGGGCGAGGAGCAAGGCGGCGGCCAGCACGCAGAGAGTGGGGGCGGTGACAGGCAGGCGTGACATGCCCGGGAGTGTAACCCCGCTCGCCCGCCAGACGCACGAACGCGGGCCGCAGGGCCCGCCGTCGTGTGCGCGATCCGCTGGAAGGCCGGCTAGTTGGCGCCCGGACGCCGCATCT
Source organism: uncultured Acidobacteriota bacterium (assembly GCA_963807405.1). GTDB lineage: Bacteria > Acidobacteriota > Vicinamibacteria > Vicinamibacterales > UBA2999 > CADEFD01. Next base: position 2,322,147 of record CAWEBU010000006.1, read on the forward strand.
GCTGCGCGCGCTCGCCCCCCGCCGGGCACCGGACCGCGACGCTAGCGCCGCGGCTCGAGGCGGCGCTGCCACGCGTCGAACGCCGGCGTCGGACCCCGCCATTCGAGCTCGTCGACGGTGCCGAACACGGGCACGTCGAGGCGCAGCTCGGCCAGACGCCGGAACAGGCGTGCCCGTTCGCGGTCACGCCTCAAGGTCGCGGCCAGGGCGCCCGCCCGGGTCACGTCGAGGTCCCAGTCGCGATGGTCGTCGGGGATGGCGTCGATGTGCCGCCAGCGCGCCAGCACCGCGGACGCGGACTTGGCGCCCCACCCGGTCAACCCTGGGTAGCCATCGGCACTGTCGCCCACGAGGGCCAGGTAGTCAGGAATCGAGGCCGGAGGCACGCCGAACTTGGCGACGATGCCCGCCTCGTCGCGCGTGATCCGGCGGACGCGGTCGACCTGGACCACGCGCTCGCCCTGGACGCACTGGGCCAGATCCTTGTCCGGCGAGCAGATGAGGACGCGCGCCACCCGCGGATCGGCGGCGGCCCTGGCGGCAGCCGCGGCCAGCGCGTCGTCGGCTTCGAACTCCACCATCGGCCAGACACGCAGCCCCCAGGCCGCCAGCGCTTCCTCGAGCAGCGGGAACTGCGCCCACAGCGCCGGTGCGATCCCGTCGCCGGTCTTGTAGCCGGGCCACAGCCCGTTCCGGAACGACTCGATGACATGGTCCGTGGCGACACCGACGTGCGTGGCGCCGCCCTCGACGAGGCCGCGCAGCGAATGGACCACGCCGCGCACGGCGCCAATCTCCTCGCCGTCGCCGTTGATGGCCGACGGCAGCGCGTAGAAGTGGCGGAACAACTCGTAGGTTCCGTCGATCAGATGAACATCCACCGACGCAAGGATACTCTCCGGCCGGCCCGGTCCGCCGGCGGCGCGTGCTATAACGAAAGGCATCCATGGCCACTACCCGCCGCTCTCCCCGCAGGCGTTCGCGCGCCTCGTCAGCCAGCAGCCGCCTCGTGCAGGTCGGCCTCACGCAGATGGCGTGCGGCCCGAATGCCAACGCCAACCTGACACGTCAGCTCGCGCTCGCCGGCCGGGCGGTGGCCAATGGCGCCCAGATCATCTGCACCCAGGAACTCTTCCGCTCGCAGTACTTCTGCCAGTCGGAAGATCACGCCTGCTTCGACCTGGCCGAGACGATCCCCGGTCCCGTCGACCGACGCCTTCCAGCAGCTCGCCCGCACGCACGGGGTCGTCATCGTCGCCTCCCTCTTCGAGAAGCGCGCCGCCGGGCTGTACCACAACACGGCCGTCGTCATCGACGCCGACGGCTCGCCTGCTCGGGCTCGTACCGCAAGATGCACATCCCCGACGATCCGCTGCTTCTACGAGAAGTTCTACTTCACGCCCGGCGACCTCGGCTTCCGGGCCTGGAACACGCAAGTTCGGCACGCATCGGCGTGCTCATCTGCTGGGACCAGTGGTATCCGGAGGCCGCCCGCCTGACCGCGCTGCAGGGCGCCGAGATCCTCTTCTACCCGACGGCCATCGGCTGGCATCCGACGGAGAAGACGGAGTACGGCGACGCCCAGCACCAGTCGTGGGAAATCATCCAGCGCAGCCACGCCGTCGCCAACGGCTGCTACGTGGCCGCGGCCAACCGCATCGGCCACGAGATCGTGACCGGGCCAACGGCAAGCCGGTGAGCAAGGACGGGCTGGAGTTCTGGGGCCAGTCGTTCATCGCCTCGCCCGACGGGCAGGTCGTGAAGCGTGCCAGCACCAGCCGCGAAGAAGTGCTGGTCGTCGAGTGCGATCTCGACAAGGTCGAGGTCGCGCGGACGCACTGGCCCTTCCTGCGCGATCGGCGCATCGACGCCTACGGCGCCATCAGCGAGCGCTTCGGCGACGGCACGTCCGGCACGGTCCGGCGATGACCGCCGCCAAGGCGCGGCCCGCCGCCGGCCGCGGCCGGGTGTTGTCGGGCACGCCCGCCGACCACGGCTACGTGTTTCCGGCCGAATGGAGCCGGCACGCCGGCACCTGGCTGAGCTGGCCGCGGCCGGAGGGCATTTCGTTTCCGGGCTTTTACCATCGCGCGATCGTCGACGTGGCGCGGGTGGTGGCGGCGATTACCGCGTTCGAGCCGGTGTTCATCAACGTGCCGAACGCCAACTACGAGCGGATCGTGCGGGCCACGCTCACGGCGGCCGGGGTGCCGCGGTCGAGGGTGCACATCCATCACATCCCGACCAATGAGTGCTGGGCGCGCGATCACGGGCCGGCCTTCGTGCAGCGCACGCGCCGCGGCCGGGTCGAGACCGCAGTCGTCGACTGGGGCTTCAACGCCTGGGGCGGCAAGTACCCGCCGTGGGAGGCGGACGACGCGGTGCCGACGCGGGTCGCCCGCGCTCTCGACCTGCCGGTGTTCCAGACCGACCTCGTGATGGAGGGCGGGGCCATCGACGTCAACGGCGAGGGCACGCTGCTCACGACCACCTCGTGCCTGCTCAATCGCAACCGTAACCCCGGTGTCCCCAAGGCCGAAATCGCCGCCTACCTGCGCGCCTACTACGGCCAGCGCCACGTCGTCTGGCTCGGCGAGGGCATCGCCGGCGACGACACCGACGGCCACGTGGACGACCTCGCCCGCTTCATCGACGCGCGGACGATCGTCACGGCAGTCGAGCCCGACACGGCCGACGCCAACTTCCGGGTGCTGGCCGACAACCGCCGGCGGCTCGAGAAGGCGCGCGATGCCGACGGCCGTCGCTTCACCATCGTCGAACTCCCGATGCCGGCGCCGGTCGTCGTCGAAGACCAGCGCCTGCCGGCCACCTACGTCAACTTCCTGTTCGTGAACGGCGGGCTGCTCGTCCCGACGTTCGGCGATCGCGTCCGCGATCGCGAGGCGCTGAGCCGCCTGGCGGCGGCGCTGCCGGGGCGCAAGGTGGTGGGCGTCGACTGCCGGGCGCTCATCTGGGGCCTGGGCGCCATCCACTGCCTGACGCAGCAGCAGCCGCGCGGCTAGGCGACCGCCGGCCGGCCGTCGCTTGGCACCGCGCGCGTCGCCCGCATACAGTGAGCTCCATGCGGACCGCGGCCTCACGTCATCTTGCCGCGGATCAGGCTTTTTCCCGCGCGGCCGGGGCGCCGCTCGTCGACGGCAACGCGGTGCGCGTCCTGCGCGACGGGGCCGAGAACTACCCCGCCTGGCTCGGCGGCGATCGCCAGCGCCGAGCGCTTCGTCCATTTCGACAGCTACATCGTCAAGGCCGACCGGATTGGCGCCGTCTTCGCCGACGCACTGGTCGAACGCGCCCGCGCCGGCGTCAAGGTGCGCGTGCTCTACGACTGGGTCGGCGCGCTCGGCTCGACGCCGCGCTCGTTCTGGTATCGCCTCGAAGACGCGGGCGTCGAGGTGCGCGCCTTCAACCGGCCGGTGGCGTGGCGGCCGCTCGCCTGGCTGACGCGCGATCACCGCAAGATGCTGGCGGTGGACGGGCGGATTGCGTTCGTCTCGGGGCTGTGTGTCGGCGACGAATGGGTGGGCACGGCGGAAACGCCGGCCTGGCGCGACACCGGCGTCGAGATCGTGGGACCGGCCGTCGCGGACATCCACGCCGAGTTCGCCGAGATCTGGAACTCGACCGGTGCCGCGCTGCCCGCCGACGAGCAGCCGGCACGCGAGGCCCTGCCCCGCCAGGGCGAGGTGTCGCTCCGCGTCATCGGCAGCACACCGGCCACGGCGAGCATGCTGCGCCTCGACGTCCTGGTGGCCGGCCTGGCGCGCGAGCGGCTGTGGATCACCGACGCCTACTTCGTGGGCGTCCCGAGCTATGTCCAGACGCTGACGGCGGCGGCGGCCGACGGCGTGGACGTGCGCCTGCTGGTGCCAGGTACGAGCGACCTCATGGTGGTGCGGTCGTTGACGCGGGCCGGCTACCGTGGCCTGCTCGAGGGCGGGGTGCGCGTGTTCGAGTGGAACGGCACCATGGTCCACGCCAAGACCGCGGTGGCCGACGGCCTGTGGGCGCGCGTCGGGTCGACCAACCTCAATCTGCAGAGCTGGATGGGCAACTGGGAGCTCGACGTCGCGGTCGAGAACGCGCGGGTCGCCGCGGACCTCGAGCGGATGTTCGAGCGCGACCTCGCGACCGCCACCGAAGTGGTGCTCCAGGCGGAGCGCCCCCGCATCAAGCTGGTCGAGACTCCCGACGCGGAGGCTGACGGTTCCGGCGCCGCGCGCCGGCCGAGTTGGAGGCGTCGAGGACGGCTCGGACGCCCGGGCCGGACCGCCGCTGGCGCCCTGCGCCTCGGCAATACGATGGGCGCCGCCCTGACGGCGCGTCGCAGCCTGGGGACGTCGGAAGCGCCGACCCTCCTGACCGGCGGCGTGACCCTGCTCGCCGTCGGGGCCGTGGCCGGGTGGTGGCCGTCCCTGGTCGGTTATCCCGTGGCGGGTCTGGCTGCCTGGCTCGGCGTCTCGCTCATCGGGGCGGCGTGGCGCACCAGGGCGCGTCGCTGACGCGGATGGTATACTTGACGTTTGTCGCGTCTGCCGGAAAGTGGCCAGGGCCGTCGCCCCGCCCGGATCCGGCCAAAGGACCCACCATGAAGCCTGGCATCCACCCGGAATACCACGAAGTCACTGCCCACTGCGCCTGCGGCGCCAGCTGGCAGACCCACTCGACGACCAAGGATGTCCATCTCGACATCTGCAGCAACTGCCACCCGTTCTTCACGGGCCGTCAGAAGCTGATCGACACCGAGGGTCGCGTCGACCGCTTCAACAAGAAGTACGGCGCGCAGACCGCCGATGCCCTCAAGGCAGCGGCCAAGGCCAAGAAGGCCGCCAAGGCCAAGACCAACTAACGGGTCCGGCCGCGGCCGCCGCGGTCACTCCTTCTCAGAAGACGGGCGCGCCCGGCGTGCGCCGAAGAACAACCCGGCCACGCTGGCAGCGCCGATCCCGACGAGCGCCGTCGCCCACCGACCGCGGGTGGGCGTGGGCGTCGCCGCCGGCCCGCGTACGATCTCCCGGTAGGCCTCCAGCTCCGGCGGTGGCTCGCGCTCGACCCGCGGACGCCCGCGCCTGGTCCCAGGCACCGGCACCCACCGGCTGATGTAGCTGAACTCGTCCGACGCGCAGGCGGGACACCGGTACTCGTCGTGTACCTCCTCACAGTCCAGGCAAAGGCGCGCCGTGCGTAGCTGCATGTCTCATTTTACCGCGCCACGAGCCAATCAGGGACGGCCGTCCAGGAAGATGGGCTGGGTCCACGCCCGCGCGCCGTTCGAATCGCGCACGACGACGCGTACGTAGCCCGTCCGCCCCGTCAGGGGGAATCGCACCAGCGGTCCATCGACCACCTGCACCGGGCCGGAGGCATCGACGAGCGTGGACCGGAAGCGCGCGTCGCCGTCCTCGCGCACGCGCAGGCTGATGCCGCCGGCGTCCGCCGCGTAGTCGTCGAGGGCGACGCCGGTGGACGCATAGAAGTCGCCCGCCTCGAGGGAGGCAAGGAGGGCCGCCGCGTCGAGCCGCGGCGCCCGCACCACCACCCAGCCTTGTCCCGGCTTCGGCGCCGCGGGGTCCCACGGCCGCTTGAAGTAATGCGCGTCGTCGACGGCGATGCCGTAGACTCGCCGGCCCAGACGCAGCAGGCGATCCCAGGCGTCTTCGAGGCCGGGGGCATCACCGCCGCCCGCGTTGTTCACGTGGGGGTGACCGTTGAAGATCTCGAGCAGGCGGTAGCGATCGAGGACGCCGAGTTCGGCGGCGGTGATCGCCCACCCGAAGTTCGGATGGTTGATGTGCGGCACGCCGCGCGCGTCTCGTATCGCGTCGATGTTGCGCTGCACGGTATCGACCACGCTCGTCCCGTGGCGGGGCTCGACGAGCCGGGTCATGTTCAGGCCGTTGACGTGCAGGGGCTTGCCGTCGAACGCGTCGGTCACCTCCTCGCCGGGCACGAGCAGGAACTGCTCGGGCAGGGCGAACGCGGCCGACAGCGCTTCGACATGGGTGAGCACGTTGTGGTCGCTGAGGACCAGGAACTGGTAGCCGTGGTCCCGGTACCAGCGCGTGACCTCTTCGGGCGTGCTGTCGCCGTCGCTCTCGAGGGTGTGCGTGTGCGTGTTGCCCTTGTACCAACGCCACGACGATCGGTCCGGCGTGGCCTGGAGGCCGGCGGAATCCCGGCCGGTGGCCGAGTGAACCGCGAGACCCGCGCCGAGCGACGTCAGGCAGAGAAGGACGAAGGCTCTGACCATGCCGGCCAATCATGCCCCAGGCAGGTCCCAGCCGTACATACGACGGGCGGCCCCCAGGGACCGCCCGTCGAACAGTGATGCCTGGCCGGGACAGCGCGTTGCGGCGCGGCCCCGGCGCGGGTCTAGAAGCGCGCCGTCACGCCCAGGCGCAGGATGCGCGGCGTCAGGATGCGGTTCGGGCGGCTCCAGGTCGTGCCCAGATTCTCGTTCTGGCCGAGCACGTGGTTGGCGTTCAACACGTTGAACATGTCGAGCGAGAGCTCGAAGTTGGCCATTCCGACCCGCTGGCGCTTGCTGAGCCGCAGGTCGAGGAACTGGTTGACGGTCTCCGTGCGGTCGGTGCCACGCGTCGCCACGCGCACCGTCGTGCTCGGCTGCGTCAGCGTCGGGCTGGCGAAGGAGAAGACCTGCGTGCGGTTCAGCGGGTCGCCGGCGCGGGCGTTGTACTTGGCCGCGAAGGCGATGTCGTAGAACGGCAGCAGATAGCTGCCCGACAGGTTGAACGTCCACGGGATGTCGAGGAAGACCGACCCGTTGTCGCGGTTGGTGAGGCAGTTCGGGTCGTTCAGCAGCACACAGGCACCCACGGTGCCGCCCTGCGTGTACGTGCCGCTGTGGTCGAAGCCGCGGTGCTTCTGCAGCGACAGCCCGGCCAGCATCTGCCAGCGGTTCGCCATCTTCTTCTGGATGTCGAACTGCACGCCGTTGTAGTCGCTCTCGAGCACGTCGACGTTGGTGATGACGCGGTTCTGCAGGGTGCCGAACTGCGGCAGCAGCTTGTAGAGCGTGATCGACTGCGTCTGGCCGCTTTCCGGATCGGTGAAGGTGCGCGCTTCCGGCACATACGCCGAAGCCGGCCGCGCCGCGTCGATGAGCCCGAGGCCACCGCGGTGCTGGCGGCGGTGATAGCTGACGCCGACGGCGAGGTTCGGCACGAGCTGATGCTCGATGCCGACGTTCATCTCGTCGCTGTAGGGCCGGTCGGCGTTCTGGTCGACGGTCGGGAACAGCCCGCGCGCGAACGCCGGGACGGCGCCCAGTTCGCCGGCGTCGAGCCGGAGGTTGCCGTTCAGGTCGTCCCAGCGGACGCTCTGGGTCGCCAGCGCGTTCGGGTTCGACGTCTCGACCAGTTCCGAGCCGAACTGGTTGTAGAAGCGGCCGAAGTAGGCCTTGACCGCCGTCTGGCCGTTGCCGAACAGGTCATAGGAGATGCCGATGCGCGGCATGATGTTCGGCGAGAAGTCGAAGATGTCGGTCTGCGGGAACGAGCGGGCGCCGACGTAGGTGCCGGCCGGGCTCGACTGTTCGGGCAGGTAGCCCTTGGCGCCGTCGATACGCACGCCGAGGTTGATGGTGGTGCGGCCGAGCACCCAGCGATCCTGCAGGAAGGTGCCCCACGACTCCATCTTGTGGTCGGAGATGATCGGCGTGTTCGAGATGTTGGCCTGGAACGGCACGCCGTCCCGGAGCTCGAGCAGGATGTCGCCGTTGCGGATGCGGTCGTAGGCCATCCGCTCCCACGAGAACTGCACGCCGACCTTGAAGTCGTGCGTGCCGCCGAGCATGCTGGGCACGAAGTAGCTGTAGGTGCCGTTGGCCTGGTAGCGGTGGTTGGGGTTGATCGACTGCAACTCGGCGGCGTTGATGCGCGTGAAGCGCACGGTGTCGCGGATGGCGATGTCACTCGCCGTCACGTCGCTCTGGTAGCGGCTCGGGAACTCACCCCACATGCGGCCGAAGCGGGCGTCGAACACGCCACGCTGGCCGACCACCTGGTTGACCTGGGCGACGTAGTTCTGCGCCGGCTGATCCTGCAGCACCGAGGCCTTGTCCTCGACGAACAGGTAGGGCGAGTCGCGGCGGTGGAAGCGGTTCTTGAGGTTGCGGTTGAACATGAACGAGGCGCGCGTGGCCGAGGCGGCCTGCCACGACAGCTTGCCCATGTAGTTCTCGATGCGGTTGTCGTCGATGGCCTGCGAGCCATCGGGATTGGTGGCGCCGACCTGCAACTGATCCAGGCGCCAGCGCCGGGTGGCGCCGAAGAACCACAGCTTGTCCTTGATCACGGGACCGCCGAGCGTCGAGCTCCAGTCGTACGACAGGTCGATCGGGTTGCCGGCGGCGCCGGTCTGGGCGCCGGTCGCCAGGCCCAGGCGCGACCGCAGGTCGCTGTCGACGTTGTCGCCCTGCAGGCTGTCGTTCATGAAGTAGAAGTTGTGGTCGCTCGAGAAGCGGTTGGTGCCCGACTTGGTCACCATGTTCATGTAGACGCCCGAGACATCGCTCTCGGCGGTGCCGGAGGCGGTCTGCATGTTGTATTCCTCGTACATCTCGAAGCCGTAGTACTGCATCGTGGCGCCGCCGCTGCCGCCCGGCCAGTTCGTCTTCAGGCCGTCGATCGAGAACGACTTCTGGCTGTCGGCCGAGCCGAAGGCTTCGAGGTTGTACTGCTGCATGCCCTCGGTGCCGCCCACGTCGAGGCGGCCGGTGACGACGCCAGGGACGAGTCCGGCCATGACCCAGGGATTGCGGCCGGTCGGAATCGCCTCGAACATGTCCTTGTTGATGTTGGTCTGGGTGACCGTGGAGGAGACGTCGACCACCGGCGTTTCGCCGCTGACGGTGATCGTCTCCTGCAGGCCGCCGACGCCCAGCTCCATGTCGAGGCGGGTCGTGCGGTTGACCTGGATGGCCACGCCGTCGCGCGTCTGCGTCGCGAAGCCGGTCAGCTCGAAGGCCACCGTGTAGCCCCCGGGGGGCAGCCCGGTCAGTGAATACAGCCCCTGGTCGGTGCTCACGGTGGAGCGGGGCGCGCCGAGCGCCTCGCTGCTGACATTGACCGTCACCCCGGGCAGCACGCCGCCCTGGTTGTCGCGCACGACGCCGGAGATGGCACCGGTCTGCTGAGCTGCCGCGGGGATCGCGGCAGCCAGGGCCAGAGCCAAGGCCAGCGCTGTCGTCCGTCGCATGAATTCGTTCATCTTCAGTTCTTCCTCCAAGAAAATGCGGGCCGTCCCGCCAGGCCCTGGCCTATGCAAACACCGTGCACGGTCAGGCAGACGTGACATCAGGCGTTATTCGCGAGAAAAGCCGCCATGGCCGGTCACGAGAGCGGCAACCGCTCCAATCCATTGGATTATCGGACGCGCCGGTGGGCGGCAGAGATGGGTGGCGGGAGGCGGGGCCGGCCGTACGGACCGCGGGCGCGGCCACCGGGGGAAGGCCGCGCCCGCGCGATTGCCAGGGCTGCTCAGGCTAGAAGTTGATGCTGAAGCCCAGGCGGATGATGCGCGGCGCCAGGATGTCTCTCGGCTGCAGATAGCTCGAGCCGACGGCCGCGTTGTTGCTGACGACGGTATCGGCGTTGCCGATGTTGAACATGTCAATCTGCGGCGTGATGCTGCGGCTGCCGAAGCGGAAGGGCCGCGACAGCCGGAGGTCGAGCATCGTGACCGTCGGGAATCGCTCGTCGCCACGTTCGCTCAGCAACACCGTCTGATTCGCCCTGGTCTGGCGCACGCCCGAGGCCAGGGCCAGGCTGCGTGACACCGCGTAGGTCGAGATGTAGGGGTAGCCGTTGTTCGAGATCATCGACCCGGCCAGCGAGACGTCGCCCGGCAGGCGGTAGCTGCCCGACAGCCGGAACGCCCTGGTCGAGTCGCTGCCGATGATGCCATTGGAGAACACCGTGAAGTTCGGGTCGTTCAGGTCGTTGGTGCCCGACTGGCCGGTGCCGCCGCTGTTGTTGACCCCGCCGGTGTTCTTCCCCACGGTAAAGCCGGCCTGCATCTGCCAGCGGTCCGAGATGCGCTTGGTGGCCGTGAACTCGATGCCCTTGTACTCGGTGTCGAGGTAGGGCTCGTTGTCTCGGACCGTGTTGTTGGCGCTGACGAGCGCGGGGTCGAGGTTGTAGACCGTCGCCGTCGTCGGCTGCGGGTTGCCGACCGTACCCCCAGGACCGTTCGGGATGTTCACCGTGAAGGGCGTGTAGGCGCTCGTCGGCACCGCCACGTTGCGCTGTCCGATCTGCGCGCGGTTGGTGCGGTAGTAGAACATCGCGCCGACGCGAATCGCCCCGGGCAGCTGCGTTTCGATGCCGGCCGTCATCTCGTCCGAGTACGGCCAGGCGATACCGTCGGCATAGGAGAAGCCGACGCCGCCGCTGAAGGCGCCGCACTGCGCCGGGTTCACTTCCGACGCCTGGAAGATGCCGTCGCCATTGGGGTCGCTCCACGGACAGGTGCGCGAGCCATTCGACAGCGGGTTGACGCTCGTCACCCGGTCGATGCCCACCTGCTGCGCATAGCGGCTGTAGCTGGCCTTGAGCGCCGTGCGGCCGCTGCCGGTCAGGTCGTAGGCGGCGCCGAGGCGCCACACACCGATGTTCTGGTTGATGACCTCGGTCTCCGGGATCGACCGGGCTTCGACGAACCGTCCGGCCGGGTTCGACTGCTCGGGCAGCGTCCCCACGTAACGGTCCCAGCGGGCGCCGAGGTTCAACGTGAGCTTGTTCATCGACCAGGAGTCCTGGAAGAAGAGACCCAGCACTTGCGCGACGTTCTTCGGGTTGGTCGGGGTGTTGAACTGGCGGACGCGGGACGGACGGCCATCGTCGTACTCCACGTAGTGGTCTCCCAGCACCGAATACTGCGATTCGTAGTAGAGCCGCGCCCACTGCACGCCGCCCTTCAACAGGTGCTCTCCGCCCAGGCCGCTGGCGCTGTAGCTGACGATATTGTCGAACTGGTGGCGCGAGTTCGGCTGGTGGTCTTCCCGCGTCGAGGCGAAGAACTCCTCGCCGCGGGTGAAATCGACTTTCCGGATGGCGTCAGCCGCGACTCCCGGCTGATAGGTGTAGTTGGTCTGCCCATCCATGACGCTGAAGTTCGACTCGAACACGAGCCGGTTCTTGATCCCGGTGTACTTCGCCTGCGTCGTCTGCACCGGGTTGGTCTGCACGACCGAGGCGATATCGGGAATCAGATTGGTGCTGTCGCGGCGGTGGCCGCGGATCTTGTCATTCCACAGGTATGACAGCGACAGCTTGTTGTTCGGCGTCGCCTGCGCCACGACCTTGCCGGAGTAGTTCTTCAGCGTGTTGTCGTCGAGCGCCTGGCTGCCGTCTTCGTTCCTGGAGTTCACCAGCTTGTTGACGATCCAGCGGCGGACCGTGCCGTTGACCCACACCCGGTTCTGCACCAGGGCGCCGCCGCCCGACAGGTTGAAGTCGTAGGTCTTCTTGGTGGGATTGCCGAGGAAGCTCGGGTTCTGGGCCTGGGTGTCGGCGAAGTTCTCCGACTGGAGGCTGTCGTCGGCGTAGGAGTAGCGGGCCGTGCCCTTCCACTGGTTGCCGCCGTCCTTGGTGACCATGTTGATCGACACGCCGCCGGCCAGCACCTCTGCCGGGATGGCCGAGGTCATGTAGTTGACCTCTTCGAACATGCCCTGGTCGTAGTAGATCATCGTGGCGCCGCCGCCGCCGCCCGGCCAGTTCACCGTGGCGCCGTCGATGTTGTAGCTGACGTCGGCCGTGTTCGAGCCGTGCGACGACATGCTGCTCTGCTGCATCGACTGGGTGCCGCCGACGTCGTAGGTACTCACTTGCACGCCGGGAATCAGCTTGGCCAGCGACCAGGGATCGCGCCCGGTCGGCACGCCCTCGAGGATCTCCTGGCTCATCACCGTCTGCTGCACGTTGGACCGCACGTCGACGGTGGGCGACTCCCCGGTGACGGTGATGGTCTCGTTGAGCGCCCCCACTTCCATCCGGCCGTTGATGGTGGCCACGAAGGCCGCGCTGATCCGCACGTCAGGCCGCTCGATGGTGCGAAAGCCCGACAATTCGAACTTCACGCCGTAACTTCCCGGCGACAGCCGCGCGAAGCGGTAGACGCCATTGGTATCGGTAATCGCCGTCTGCGGGCCGCCAATCAGGCGCTCGCCGGTCAACGTGACCGCCACACCCGGCAGCACCGCGCCGCTGGTGTCGGTCGCGGTACCCGTGATCGAACCGGTCTGCACCTGGGCCTGAACCGGGGCCGTCGCAAGCAGTCCGAGGACCGCGCACGCGGCCACTACTGCCGTCGCTCGAAAATGACTCATCAACTCTCCTTCGTCCGGACTTGCGGCCGCGACGACGTATGAGAACGCAAGCCGGCGATTGGCGGTATCACCCGAAGACAGTATTTCCGGGTCGGCTGGGAGCCTAGGCGGGTCGACGGCGGGTCCGGCGCTGGGCCGGGCCAGGACCGCTACCGGCAGTCCGGAACGGAGGCCGGGGGCATCTGCCCCCGTACAGACCACGGGCGCGGCCGCCCCGGAGGGAAGCCGCGCCCGCGCGATGCTGAAGACGTCTAGAAGTCCAGGCTGAAGCCGATGCGGATGATGCGCGGCGACAGGATGTCCGACGGCCGCTGGTAGGTGCTGCCGACGACGCCGTTGATGCTGGTGGCCGTATCGGCGTTGGTGACGTTGAAGAAGTCCACCTGCGGCGTGAAGCTGCGGCTGCCGAAGCGGAACGACTTCGAGAGACGCAGGTCGAGCATGGTGACGGCGTCGAAGCGCTCGTCGCCGCGCTCGCTGAGCAGCACGGTCTGCGACGCGCGCGTCATCGTCACGCCGGCCGCGGCCGCCTGGGCGCGCGTGACCGAGGCGGTCGACACGTACGGGTAGCCGCTGTTCGAGATGAGCGTGCCGGCCACGTTGATGTCCCACGGGAAGCGGTAGCTGCCCGACAGACGGAACGCCACCGTCGAGTCGTTGCCGATGATGCCGTCCGGGAACGTCGTGTTGTTGGGGTCGTTCAGGTCGACGGTGCCCGACTGCCCGCCGCTCGTGTTGACGCCGCCGCGGTTGTTGCCGATGGTGAGCCCGGCCACCATCTGCCAGTTGTTGGAGAAGCGCTTGTTGGCGGTGAACTCGACGCCCTTGAAGGCGGTGTCGAGGTAGTCCTGGTTGTCGCGGATGTTGTTCTGCGCGCTCGCCAGGGCCGGGCTGAGGTTATAGACCGTCACCGTCGTCGGCTGCGGATTGGCCACCGTGCCGCCGGGGCCATTGGGGATGGTGAGCTGGAAGGGGGTGTAGGCGCTGGTCGGCACGGCCTGGTTGCGCACGCCGAGCTGGTCCTTGTTGGTGCGGTAGTAGAACATCGCGCCGACACGGACCGAGCCGCTCAGCTGCTGCTCGATGCCGGCCGTGATCTCGTCCGAGTAGGGCCAGGCGACGCCATCGGCGTAGGACGTCGAGACGCCGCCGCTGAAGCCGGTGCAGGTTCCCTGTTCCGACGCCTGGAACCGGCCGTCGCCGTTGGGGTCGGTCCACACGCAGGTACGGTTGCCGGCGGTCAGCGGGTTGACGTTGGTCACGCGATCGATACCCGTCTGCAGGCCGTAGCGGCTGTAGGAGGCCTTGACCGCGGTCGAGCCGTTGCCCGTCAGGTCATAGGCCAGGCCCGTGCGCCACACCGCGATGTCCTGCTTGATGACCGTCTGCTCCTCGATGGTGCGGGCCGGCGAGAAGCGGCCGACCGGCGCCGACTGATCCGGCAGGATGCCGTTGTAGCGGTCGTAGCGGAAGCCGAGGTTCAGCGTGAGGCGGTTGATCGACCAGCTGTCCTGTCCGAAGAAGCCGAGCACGTGGGCGGTGTTCTTCGAGTTGACCGGCGTGTTGAACTGGCGCACCTGGGCCGGGATGCCGTTGTTGTACTCGACGTAGTGGTCGCCCTGCACCGAGTAGTCCGACTCGTAGTAGAGACGGGCGAACTGCACGCCGCCCTTGAGCAGGTGCTCGCCGCCCTTGCTCACGCTGTAGGACACGATGTTGTCCCACTGGGTGCGCGAGTTGGGCTGGTGCTCTTCGCGGGTCGAGGCGAAGAACGCTTCCGAGCGCGCGTTGTCGACCTTGCGGATGGCCGAAGCGTCGGTGCCGGGCTGGTAGCCGTAGTTGGTCTGCCCGTCCATGATGCTGAAGTTCGACTCGAACACCATGCGGTTGAGAATGGCGCTGTACTTGGTCTGCACGGTCTGCGCCGGGTTGCTCTGCACGAGCGATGCGATGTCCTCGACGAACTCGGGCGGCGTGTCGCGACGGTGGCCGCGGATCTTGTCGTTCCACAGGTACGACACGGTCAGCTTGTGGTTCGGCGTGATCTGGCCGACGGCCTTGCCCGAGTAGTTCTTGAGGTCGTTGTCGTCGAGTGCCTGGCTGCCATCGGGGTTGCGGGCGTTGACCAGCTTGTTGACCACCCACTTGCGCATGGTGCCATTCACCCACAGGCGGTTCTGGACGAGCGCACCGCCGCCCGACAGGTTGAGGTCGTAGGTCTTCTTGGTGGGGTTGCCGAGGAAGGTCGGATTGGCCTCCCGGGTCCTGGCGAAGTTTTCGGACTGCAGGCTGTCGTTCGAGAAGTTGGCGCGCGCGTTGCCGCGCCACTGGTTGCTGCCGATCTTGGTGACCATGTTGATCGACACGCCGCCGGCCAGCACTTCGGCCGGAATCGCCGAGGTCATGTAGTTGACCTCTTCGAACATGCCCTGGTCGTAGTAGAGCATCGTGGCGCCGCCGTTGCCGCCCGGCCAGTTCACCGTGGCGCCGTCGATGTTGTAGCTGACGTCGGCCGTGTTCGAGCCGTGCGACGACAGGCTGCTCTGCTGCATCGACTGCGTGCCGCCGACGTCGTAGGTGCTGACCTGGACGCCGGGGATGATCTTGGCGAGCGACCACGGATCGCGTCCGGTGGGCACGCCTTCGAGAATCTCCTGGCTCATGACCGTCTGCTGCACGTTCGACCGGACGTCGACCGTGGGCGACTCACCCGTCACCGTGATGGTCTCGGTGAGCGCGCCGACTTCCAGGCGCGGTGAGATGGTGGCGACGAAGGCGGCGTTGATCCGCACGTCGTTGCGCTCGACGACCTTGAAGCCCTGCAGTTCGAACTTGATGTTGTACGCACCCGGCGCCAGCCGATCGAACCGGTAGGCGCCCGCGGTGTCGGTCACGATCGTTTGCGGGCCGCCAATCAGGCGCTCGCTGGTCAGCGTGACGCTCACGCCCGGCAGCACCGCGCCGCTGGTATCGCTCACGCTGCCGGTGATCGCCCCGGTCTGTACCTGTGCCTGAGCCGTGTAGGTTCCCAAAAGCACGGCGACACAGACAGCTGCGGTCACCACCACTCGACGAATATTCATGTCCTCTCCCTCAGCCCGCGCGCCCATGGCAGTCATCGCCTGCGGCCCGTCGGCAACCCGTCACTGTACCGTAAAGGCTGCGGAATGGATCAGCCGCGTACGTAATTGGTCGTCACGCATTCGATCCAAAGACATGAAGGACTAGAACGGCTCCTCGTCGAAGCGCCGGATCAATCCGCCCGGGGTCTGGCCGCCCAGCTTGCGGTCGAGGCGCGCCAGGCGGCGCTCGGCGCTCGACCGGCGACGCTCGCCCAGCGGTTCGGCCAGAACATCCAGAACGAGCGTTCTGGCCGCTCCGAAGTCGCGGGCGCGATGCTCGTGGAAGATCGCCAGCGCTTCCCGCGCTTCGTGGCGCAGGGGCGTGGCCACGCCGCGGGTCGACAGGAGCGCCTCCCACGAGCCGGCGGCCGCCTCGAGCCGGCCAGCGCGCCGCTGCAGGAGCGCCAGCCGACGCAACGCCTCGGCGCGGAGGGCCGGGTCGCCGAGTCCGGCCGCCTGGGCGGCGGCGCGGGCGAAGCAGGTCTCGGCACCCGCCGCATCGCCCAACCGCTCGTAGACACGGCCAAGGCCCAGGCACTCATGCCCGTGCTCGGCGGCCGCCGGGCCACCGATGACCAGCATCGACGCCCGCGCCGACACCAGCAGGGTCGAGAGGAGGTCGATGCGGTTGTGCTCGAGCACCGCCTCGAGGGGCTCGGCGCGGCCGTCGCGCGCGAACTGGAAGAAGCGGGCGGGAATCTCGAACCCGGGGACATCGCCCACCCGATGGAGCCCCCCCAGGCGCTTCTCGAGCACGCCGAGCGAACAGCCGGCATCGTCCGACGCGGCGGGCCCGGCGGTGGCCGGCCGGTCGCGCCAGAAGCGGCGGGCCGGGTGGAGGGCGTCGAGATGCGGCAGGTGGTGCCAGGGCCAGGCCAGGCGGTTGAAGCTGAAGCGCATCTCGAGCAGGGGCAGGTCGAAGGTCCGGCCGTTGAAGGTCACGAGGTGGGTGCGGTCGCGCATCCACTCGGCCAGCGCTGCCAGCTGCGCCCGTTCCCACTCGAAGCCAGGCGCCAGGAACTGCCGCACGTGGATGGCGTCGTCGTCGATGCGCGCGCAGCCGACCAGGAACGCCTGCGTGCCGGCACCGCCGGCGAGCCCGGTCGTCTCGAGGTCGAGTGCGCACAGTCCGTCGAGCAGCGGCGGCGGCGCGGGCGTCCCGGTCAACGGGCCGCGGGCGGCAGGCCAGGCGCGCCGCAGCGCGCTCAGCCCCTCTTCCGCGCGTCGCAGCATGGCGACGATGTCGCCGACCCGGTGCCGGCCGTAGCGCGCATCGGCCTCGTAGCGACGGTCGACGACGATGCACAGCCCCTCGGACCGCTCGTCGACGATGCCCCCGAGGACCCGGGCCGCCTGCCGGGTACGGGCCATGCGCCCCTCGGCGGGGGCCGCGCCCGCGTCCGGGGACGCCCCGGATGGCGTGGAGTCCGCTGCCCCGCCGCGTGCGTCCGGGTGGACGCGCGGGATGGAGCCGACCACCGCTCGCAGCCGCTCCGCCAGTGACGGTTTCATCAGAAGGGCACGTCCGACTCCGCGAGCGCCCTGGTGCCGGCCGGACCGGCGGGCAAGCTCCCGGCCAGCAGCGACTGCAGAATCGCGAGCGCCACGGTCTTGGCGCGCGGCCCCGTTTCGCCGATCGGCCCGACGCAGGTCGGACACCCGTGGTCGCATTCGCAGCCGGCAATGAGCTCGCGCGTGCGAGCGAGCAGCGCGTCGTGCATGCCGTGCAACGGCGCCGAGAAGCCGATGCCGCCCGGGAACGCGTCGTAGAGGAAGATGCGCGGCTCGTCGCCGAGGCTCTCGGGAATCGCAGTGCGTCCGCCGACGGGGCTGGTTTCACCCTCCGCGTCGTCGCCCTGCCCGAACGCCACCCCGACATCGCGGCTGTCGCACATCAGCAGCAGCGTCGCCACGTGTTTCATGGCGAAGCCCAGGCCGACGATGCCGTCGCGCCGGTCGTCCTTCGACCACGGCAGGGCCTGCATCAGCGGGCGTGGCACCGACAGCCAGTAGCTGGTGGTGTGCATCTGCTGCTCTGGCAGATCCAGTTCGCCCGACCCGACGTTCTCGTTGGTGTAGAACTTGATTTTCTTGAAGCCCACCACGCGCGACGACACGTGCACGTCGCCGTGGCTCACGACCGCGCCGTGGCCGGCGGCGGTGTCGAGGACGGTGACCTTCGAGTACGAGATGGCCGTCGTGTAGTAGTCGCAGTCGACGTCGCGCACGAAGGCCTTGCGGTTGTCGTAGTCGAGGGCCTCGACCTGATAGAGCCGGCCCTCCACGATGTAGATCGCCTTCGGGTGCAGCGTGGTCGGCCCGCTCGTGTAGTCGGTCTCGCCGATCACCTTGGCGCCGGCACCGACGTCGACGACGACGAAGTTGTCCGAGGTGATCGAGCGCAGGCTGACGGCATCGGCCGGATAGCTCTCGCTCGTCCAGTGCCACTGGCCGTCGGTCGAGTCCTCGTCGCCCGAGCGGTGCACGAGGCCGTTCTCGCGCAGGATCGCCAGCACGTCCTGGACGTCGACCGTGCCGAAGGTGTCGGTCACGCTGAACGGCAGCTCGAAGGCGGCGCACTTCACGTGGTCGACCAGGATGTGCAGGTTGTCGGGATTGACGAGCGCGTGTTCGGGCGACGCGTCGAAGAAATACGACGGGTGCTTGACGACGAACTGATCGACCGGCGCCGAGCTGGCCACCATGACGGCCGCGGAGCGGGCGGCGCGCCGGCCCGCGCGGCCCGCGCGTTGCCAGGTGGCGGCGATGGTGCCCGGATAGCCGGCCAGGATCGAGACGTCGAGCGCGCCGATGTCGATGCCGAGTTCGAGCGCGTTGGTCGAGACGACGCCGCGCACCACACCCTCGCGCAGGCCCTTCTCGATCTCGCGCCGGCGCAGCGGCAGGTAGCCGCCGCGGTAGCCGCGGATCTGCTCGGCCATCCCCGGCACCGTCTCGAAGTCCTCCTTCAGATACGTGGTGAGGATCTCGGTGGCCAGGCGGCTCTGCGCGAACACGATCACCTGCAGCTGGCGGCGCAGGAACTCCCCCGCCACCCGCCGCGCCTCGGCCAGGTACGAGCGGCGGATGCCGAGCTCGCGGTTCACGACCGGCGGGTTCACGAAGACGATGAACTTCTCGCCGCGCGGTGCGCCGCTCTCGGCGATGTGCGAGAAGGGACGCTCGCTCAGCCGCTCGGCCAGCTCGCGCGGGTTGGCGATCGTGGCCGACGAGCAGATGAACTGCGGATCCGAGCCGTAGTGCCGGCAGATGCGCTGCAGCCGCCTGAGCACGTTGCAGAGATGGCTGCCGAACACGCCCCGATAGGCGTGGAGCTCGTCGATCACGACGTACTTCAGGTTCTCGAACAGCTTGGCCCAGCGCGGGTGGTGCGGCAGCACGCCCGCATGCAGCATGTCGGGGTTGGTCAGCGCGATGTGCGCCCGGGCGCGGATGGTCTTGCGCGCATCCGCCGGCGTGTCGCCGTCGTAGGTGTGGACGCCGATGTCCTCCCCGCCGGCACGGCTGATGAGGGCGGTGAGCTCGTGGAGCTCGGCCATCTGGTCCTGTGCCAGGGCCTTGGTCGGAAAGAGATACAGCGCGCGCGAGGCCGGATCCTTCAGGATCTGGTCGAGCACCGGCAGGTTGTAGCAGAGCGTCTTGCCCGACGCGGTCGGCGTCGTCACGACGATGTGCTCGCCGGCGGCCACCCGCTGATAGGCCTCGGCCTGATGCGAGTAGAGCTGCGTGAGGCCGCGCGTCTCGAGGGCCGCTTTCAGGCGGGGATCCAACTGGTCGGGAAACGGCGCGAACGAGGCCTCGGCCGGCGGCAGCCGGCGCACCGCGGTGATGACGCCGTCGGGCGTGTCGGCCCGCTCGATCCACGGCCCGGGCGCCAGGTGTTCGAGGGCGCCGCGTAGCGCCTTGTCCTTGCGCTCGACAAGCGACGTGGAAGCGGAGAGCGAGGGCGTCGGGTTGGCGGGCATGCGCAGTTCCGGGGAGACTCGGGCATCGTACTCGGCCCGACGGGGACGATCAACCGGCGAAAGTAGCCCGGGCCCAATGCCGCCGGTGGGGCGGACTGCGGTGCCGGGCGTCAGGGCGCCAGGGGGGCGACGACCAGGCGCGTCAGGAGGTCCACCACCTGCCGGCGGTGATCGCGCCGCTCTTCGCTGACATTCGGGGAGGCGGTGGTGGCAATCACCAGGTCGAGCTCCGGCACGACGAACAGGTACTGCCCGCCGTAGCCCCACGCAAAGCAGGTGTCACGCCCGCCGAGGTCGTGCACCCACCAGGCATAGCCGTAGGCGCGATCGCGCAGCGGATCCGGCACGCCGCCGGGGCCGGGCGTGCGGGCCCACGGCGGCAGCTCGCGCCGACGGCCCTCGCACGACCTGGCGACCCACGCCGCCGGCACGATCTGACGGCCGTCCTTCCGGCCACCGCGCAAGTAGAGTTCGCCGAAGGTGAGAAGCTGCCGCGGCGTCATCAGCATGTCGTTGCCGCCGAAGTAGATGCCCTGCGGGTCGGTCGGCCAGGGCGGCAGCGTGAACCCCAGCGGCCCGGCGAGCGCTTCGTTGGCGAAGCGCCGGGTGCTCTGGCTGGTGGCCTCGGTGAGGATTGCCGACAGCAGGTGCGTGTTGCCGGTGCTGTAGTCCATCGATGCGCCGGGCGCCGCCACCATCGGCCGCGCCAGCACGTAGTCCACCCAGTTGCGGCTGGTCACCCAGGCGCCGTAGTTTCTGCCGCTCGTGCTCTCGAGGCCTGGCCGCATCGTCAGCAGATCCTCGACGGTGATGGCGCGCTTGCGCGGATCGCGGTCGCGGCTCAGGGCGGGGAACCAGCGGGCGATCGGCGTGCCGACGCCGGGCACCAGCCCGCGGTCGATCGCGATGCCGATCAGGGCCGAGATGACGCTCTTCGAGGCGGACTTGATGTTGGCCGGCCGATCGGCGCGGGCGCCGTGGTAGTAGCGCTCGAACAACACGGTGCCGTGATGGCTGACGAGCAGGCTGTGCAGCTTGGGCAGCTGGCGCGCCGCCGCATCGAGCGCCGCGGGATCGAAGGCCGTCCGGGTTCGAGCGCCGGCCGGGATGCTCAGCCCACCTGCTGTCAACAGGCCCGCGAGCACCGCCAGCCTCGACCACGAACCGAGTGACACCCGGGCGCGAGGCGCCGTACGACCGGCCATCCGCTAGGTCACCACCGCCGTCACCACGGCCGCCAGGCGAGGATCGTCGAGCACGCCGGCGAAGTCGGGATCGCGCGGCAGCCGCCAGCGGGTGAAGGCGCCGAGTTCGGCGAGCGGCCGCGTCAGATGCGTGAGCACGCCATCGACGTCGCCGCGCGAGGCGGCCAGCGCGGCAGCGTAGTAGCGGGTGAAGGGGTCGTCGGCGCCGGCGTCCAGCCGGCGCTCGAAGGCACTCTGCGCCTGCGCCGCGAACTCACCCGCGGTGGCGCGGTCGCCGAGCCGCGCGTGCGCGGCGGCGAGCTTCTGCTGCACTTCGATCAGGGAACGCTCGCGCAGGGCGTGTTCGGCGTGGGTCAGGAAGCTCAGCTCACGGCGATACTCGCGGATGGCGTCGTCGTAGCGGCCGGCCAGGTAGTGCACGTAGCCGAGCCGGGTGTGCGCGCCGACGATGAGCAGCCCCTGCACCCCCGACATGGCTTTCTGCTGCAGTTCGACCGCCGCGCGGGCCGAGCCTTCGGCGGCCGCCAGGTCGCCGCTCAGAGCCTGGAGCAGCGCCAGCTGCAGATAGGTGTAGCCGGCTTCGGGCGCCAGGGCGGCGGCGCGGACGAAGTGCGCGATGGCCTCGGGGATGTTGGCCCGGTTCAGCCACAAGAGACGCGCCAGCTGGCTGTGCCCGAGCGCGCTGTCGTCATCGATGCCGAGCCCGCGCCGGATCGCCGCCTCCGCGGCGTCGACCTCGCCGCCGGCGGCCAGCACCTGCCCCAGGCGCACGTGGGCTTCGGCCCGCTCGGGCTCGAGCGTGAGCGCGCGCTCGAGCAGCGTCCGGCTCCGCAGCAGCGTCTCCGGCTGGGCGAGGAACGTGCCGCGCATCTGCAGCGCGTTGCCGAGCGCCACCAGCGCATCGACGTAGTCGGGTTCCACCGCGATGGCCTGCTCGAAGAGGGCGATCGCACGCTGGACCGATTCTTCGGTGGCCAGACGCAGGTTCAGCATCGCCCGCGAGTAGGCCTCGAAGGCCTCTGGCGCGTGCACTCCGGCGTCAAGGGCGCGCTTCTCGCTCTGGGCGAGCTCACGCTGCAGGCCCTGGCGCACCAGTTCTTCGACCAGCCGGTCCTGCACCTCGAAGACATCGTTGAGCGTGCCGTCGATCTTGGTCGACGACACCGTGCGGCCCTCGCCCACGGCAATCGTCTGGGCGGTGACGCGGACGCGGTCGCCCATGCGCTGCACGGCGCCGGCCACCACCCACGTCGCGCCGAGCCGCCGCCCCAGTTCGATCGACTGCCGTTCGTCCTCCATGCGACCGCTGGTGGCACCGGCGCTGCGCTGCATGTCGAAGATCTGCTCGCGGGAGATGCTGCGCAGGCCGCGAATCCGGGCAAAGTCGGCCGTGAGCGACTCGGCCATCCCCTGCCCGATCCAGTCGTCGCCGGGGTGGCCCGTGAGATTGGCGAACGCCAGCACGGCCACGCTGCGCTCGGCCGGCGGCGACGGCGGCGTCGCCCGCCCGAAGCCCACCGGCGGCAGGTGCAGGCCCGGACGCCAGGTCTGGCGGGCGCCGTTCGTGTGCTCGCGGGCCAGCCGCTCGCGCGCGTGGTGGAGGTCGAGATACAGCTCGCGCGCCGCCTGGTAGCGGAAGGCCGGGTCCTTGGCCAGCGCCTTGCGGACGACGGCGTCGACATCGGCCGGCACCGCGTAGTTGAAGCGCGCCAGCGCCTCGGGCTCGTGGTTGAGGATTCGCTCGGCCGTTTCGGCCATCGTCGCCGCCGCGAAGGGCGGGCGGCCCGCCAGCATCTCGTAGAGCACGGCGCCGGCGGCGAACAGGTCGGTCCGGTGATCGACGTCAGCGCCGCGCAACTGCTCGGGGGCCATGTAGTGCAGCGTGCCGAGCACCATGCCCGGCGAGGTCACGCCGATCGTCTGGGCCGACACCGATGGGCGGCGCAGGAACTTGGCGAGGCCGAAGTCGAGCACCTTGACGAGCTGGCGCGCCGTGAGCATGACGTTGGCGCTCTTGATGTCGCGGTGGATGATGCCGCGCGCGTGTGCGTCGTCGAGCGCGTCGGCCACCTGCATGGCGATCTCGAGCGCCTCCGGCACGTCGAGCACGCCGCGGGCGATGCGCGCCGAGAGCAGCTCACCCTCGACGTACTCCATCGCGATGAACAGGGCGTCGCCGTGCTCGACGAGGTCGTAGGTGACGGCGACGTGCGGCGAGCGCAGGACCGAGGCCGCCTGGGCCTCGCGTATCAGCCGCTCCCGCGCTTCGGGATCGGCGCCGTCACCCGGGGTCAGGAACTTCAGCGCGACCTGGCGGCCGAGCCGCGTGTCCTCCGCGAGGAACACCTCACCCATCCCGCCGGCGCCGAGCCGGCTGAGCACGCGGTAGTGCAGCAGCTGGGAGCCGACCTCCGGCGCGGATGAAGCCATCGCGGTAATTCTCCTGAGATGCCGGCCGGCCGCCGCGCGGGTCGGACGCCTAGAAGGCGCGGCTCTGGCAGCCGTCGACGACGATCGAGGTGCCGCTCACCCAGCTGGCACGGGCCGAGGCCAGGAACGCCACCACCTCGCCCACTTCCTCGGGCCGCCCGAAACGGCCGAACGGCAGCTCGGCCGTGATGAAGGCGGCGATGCCCTCCGGATCGGCCTGCTGGCGCTTGAACCACGAACCGCCGGGGAACGAAATCGAGCCCGGCGACACGCTGTTGACCCGGATGTCGTCCTTCGCCAGCTGCTGGGCGAGCGACTTCCCCAGGCTGATCTCGGCCGCCTTGACGGCGTTGTAGGTCATGCGGCCGCCGGCCTCGCGGCCGAAGATCGACGAGATGATGATGACGGCGCCGCCGCCGCGCGCCCGCATCGACGGCACCACCAGCCGGGTGGCGCGAATGGCTGGAAAAAGCGTCTGGTCGAACGCTTCCTGCCACTCGGCGTCGCTCGTGGTCACGATGTCGCCGCCGCGCGCCAGCGCGACGTTGTTGACGAGGACATCGACGCCGCCGAACCGCGCCATGGTGGCGTCCACCACCTCGCGGATGCCGGCCTCGGTGGCCAGGTCGGCCGCGACGGCCAGCACCTCGGCCGGGGCGGACGCCGCCGCACTCAGCTCGCTGGCCGCTGCCGCGAGCGCCTCGGCGCCGCGCGCCGAGATGCAGACATGACAGCCCTCGGCCACGAGGGCCCGGGCGCTGGCCAGGCCGAGCCCGCGGCTCGACCCGGTGATGATGGCCACCTTGCCGGCAAGTTGCAGGTCCATGCGCGGATCAGGCCGGCGGCAGCGAGCCGAGGAAGTCTTCGACGCTGGCCTCGAACGCCTGGGCCTGTTCGAGGTTGGCGAGGTGGCCGGCGCCGGCGATGCGGACGAGCGAGGCGTTGGGCAGGACGTTCACCATGGCCTCGGATTCAGCGGGCGGCGTCAGCACGTCTTCGTCGCCCACGACCACGAGCGTCGGCACGGTGATTGTCGGCAGGAGCGGCGTCGAGTCTGGCCGCTCCCGCATCCGCAGGATGGCGTCGCGGATGGCCGCCGGCGACTGGCGCTTGATGAGCAGGCGCACGGTTTCTTCGGCGCCGGGATTGTGTTCGCGCGTGCTGGCGCCGAGCAGCCGCGGCATCATGTCGCGGGCCACGCCCTGCGGGCCGTCGTGTTCGAGCACCGTGAGCATCGCCCTGCGGGCGGCGCGTCCCTCGAGCGAGTCGGCGCTGGCGCGGGTGTCGGCCAGCACCAGCGCGCGGACCAGACCGGGGGCGCGGCGCATGACGGCAAATGCCACGTAGCCTCCGAGCGAGAGACCGCCGAGCACGACCGGCCCGCCGGCGACCTCGCGGATGAGGCCGGCGACGTCGTCGGCGTAGTCGTCGATGGAGGGGTCCACGCCCTCGGCCCGCTCGTCCGTCGAGCCGCCGAAGCCGCGCAGGTCGGGTGCCAGGATGCGCCAGCCGGGGAAGCCGCCGCGCAACTGCGGCTCCCACATCTGCGCGCCCAGGGGGAATGCGTGCAGGAGCACGAACACCGGCTTGTCCCTGCCCTCGGGATCGTTGTCGAGGTAAGCGAGCGTGCGCGAGCCGAGTTGCAGGTACTGGCGAACCACGGACCCGATCTTACCGCACCCCACCGTCGCTCCGCGCCGCGCCGGGTCGCGGCCGCCGTCCGCACGCAGGTTCGCCCGCGACGGCCTCAGCCGCCGTGCAGGACGTCGAGTACGGCGGCGCCGAGGTCGTCGGCCTTGCGGGCGCCGACCCCGTAGACGTGGCGCAAGGCCTCGATCGTGGCCGGCTTCTGCCGCGCCAGTTCACGCAGCGTGGTGTCGTGGAAGATCACGTAGGGCGGCACGCCGCGGCTGCGGGCCACGCTGAGACGGTAGGCGCGGAGCCGCTCGAACAGATCGCGATCGACGCCTTCCCAACCCTCGGTCTCTGCCTTCGATCGGCGCGGACCGCGTGTCGGGTCCGGACGTCGCTGCCGCGCCAGCGTCAGGTCGGGCGCCGCCCCGGCGTCCTTGAGCAGCGCCACGCCCTCATCGGTGAGCGCCAGCACCGGATACTGATCGTCGGTCTGGCGCAGGAAGCCGCGGCCGAGCAGCTGGTCGATGTAGCCGCGGACGTGGTCCACGGACTGGTCGGCGAGCAGCCCGAAGGTGGTCAGGGTGTCGTGTCCGCGCGCCGCCACCTGCTCGGTGGCCGAGCCGCGCAGCACGTTGGTCAGGTGGGCCGCCCCGAAGCGCTGGCCGACGCGCGCCACGCACGACAGGATCTTGCGGGCCAGCGTCACCGCGTCGCCGACCGACTCGAGTTCGCCGAGGCAGAAGTCGCAGGCGCCGCACTCGGCCTTGCCGTAGCGCTCGCCGAAGTGCGCCAGCAGGTGCTTGTGACGGCAGCCGACGCCGGACGCGTAGCGCTCGATGTCGCGCAGCAGCTGACGACGCTGGTCGTTCATCTCGCCGCTGCGCTCGAGCATCTGGCGCCACTTGAGGAAGTCGGCGCCCGAGACGATGAGCACGCACTCGGCTTCCAGGCCGTCGCGGCCGGCCCGGCCCGACTCCTGCTGGTAGTGCTCGAGCGACTGCGGGGCCCCGGCGTGGATCACGTAGCGCACGTCCGAGCGGTCGATGCCCATGCCGAAGGCCACCGTGGCCACGACCACGTCGGCGTCCTCGTCGAGGAACGCGTCCTGATGGCGGTGGCGCTCCTCGTCGGAGAGCCCGGCGTGATAGGGCACCGCGCGCAGGCCCTGGCCCTGGAGCCAGGCGGCCAGCTGATCGACGTCCTTGCGTGACGTGCAGTAGATGATGCCGGCCTGTCCGGTGTGCCGCTTCAGCACGTCGAGGAGCTGCGCCTTGAGCGTGGCCCGCGGCAGCACGCGGTAGGTCAGGTTCGGGCGGTCGAACGAGCCGACCAGTTCGAGCGGCGAGTGCAGCGCCAGCTGGTCGGTGATGTCGCGGCGCACGCGCGCCGTGGCCGTGGCCGTGAAGGCGTGCAGGCTGACGCCGGGGAAGAACTCGCGCAGGCGGGCCAGCTGGCGGTACTCGGGACGGAAGTCGTGCCCCCACTGGCTGATGCAGTGCGCTTCGTCGACGGCGATGAAGCCCACCTTGGCGGCGCCCGCCGCCACCCGCCGCAGGAACACGTCCGCCCCGTCGCCGACCAGCCGCTCCGGCGACACGTAGAGCAGACGCAGCCGCCCGGCCTGGAGGTCGTCGAGGACGGCGGCCTTCTGCGGCGACGACAGGGCGCTGTTGTAGCAGGCGGCCGCCACGCCGTTGCCGACCAGGGTGTCCACCTGGTCCTTCATGAGCGAGATGAGCGGCGAGACGACGAGCGCCAACCCCTCGGTGACGAGCGCGGGGGCCTGAAAGCAGATCGACTTGCCGGCGCCGGTCGGCATGACGACCAGCGAGTCGCGCCGCGCCAGGATGGCGTCCATCGCCTCGCGCTGCAGGGGGCGGAACGCGGTGTAGCCCCAGTAGCGCTCGAGCACCTCGGCCAGAGGCGGTGCGCCGGGGGTCATGGTCGAGCCGGAATCAGGGGCAGATAGGGACATCGAGGCAGGCCGGATCATGGTGACACACGCCGCGGCCCGGCCGCTATAATTCGCGGAAACGGCCGTGATGTCCGACATGCTGCACTCCTGGTCGGCTCCCCTGCTGGGCGCGATGGCGCTCGTCGTCGCCAGCGGCGGCGAGGTGCGCGCCGGCCAACGCGACACCGCTCCCGCCGTCCCGGATCTGACCGTCGCGCTCGAGCGGGCCACCGAGCGCGTGGAGGATTTCTTCACGCGCGCGCAGAGCCTCGTCTGCACCGAGACCGTGCACGTGCAGCCGCTCTCGTCGGGGCTTGGCGTCGGCGGCTTCGGCCGCACCGTGGAATCGGAACTCCGTCTGGCCTGGGAACCCGGCGCCGGCGGCGAGGGCGCCACCGAGGCGCAGACGCTGCGCCAGGTCGTCAAGGTCAACGGCCACAAGCCGCGCGCCAACGACCGCGACAACTGCACCACACCGGAACAGCACGACACCGAGACCCAGGTGCTGTCGATGCTGCTCCCCGCGGAGCGCGACGCCTACACGTGGACGCTGGCCGGTCAGGGCAAGGTCGACGGCCGCTCCGCCGTGCTGGTGGACTTCCGCGAGAAGGCCGACATCACCGTCGAGGTGAGCCTCGTCGAGAACAACGAGGACTGCATCAGCTACAACATCAACGGCGGCTTGCGGGGCCGGCTGTGGCTCGACGCCGAGTCGTACGACGTGTTGCGCATGGATCACCGTCTGGGCGGGCAGGTGGAAGTGCCGCTGCCGAAAGCGATCCGGAACCGCTACGGCGTCAACCCGGTGTGGGTGGTGGAGCGCCACGACACCACCTATCGCTTCAAACGGATGCGCTTCGACGATCCGGAGGAGACGCTGGTGCTGCCGGTGTCATCCACGTCGCTGCGCATCACGCGCGGCTCGGGGACGCCGCGCACGCGCGTGACGACCCAGTACAAGCACTACCGCCGCTTCCTGACGGGCGGCCGGCTCCTGCCCGGCGCCGATCCGAAGTAGCGGCGGCGGCCGCCGCCCGCCGTCAGTCTTCCTGCCAGGGATTGGTGGCGAAGATCGCCAGCTCGGTCCACAGCACCCGCTGCGGCAGGGCGAGGCCGGCCAGGATGGTCGCCGCGATGTCCTCGGCGTAGAGCTTGTTGGGGTTGTTGCGCCCGCCACGGCCGCCGAAATTGGTCTGCACTTCCGACGGGCAGATGCTGCACACGCGGATGTTGAAGGGACGCAGTTCCGCCTGCCAGCACTGCGTGATGCCGCGCACGGCCCACTTGCTGCCGCTGTAGGCGGTGCCGGTGGCGGCCCCCTTCATGCCGGAGGTGGAGGCGATGTTGACGATGTCGCCGAAGGCCTGCGCCTTGAGGTGCGGCACGACGCGGTTGGTGATGTCGACGAGCCCGAAGACGTTGGTCTCGAACATCGCGCGCATCGCCGGCACGTCCAGCGCTCCGATCTCGGCGCGGTAGGCGTAGCCGGCGTTGTTGACGAGGACGTCGATGCCGCGCATCCGCGCCACCGCCTCGTCCACCGTTCGCTGGTTGTCGTCGGCGCTGGTGACGTCCGCCACCAGGCCATGGGCCCCGGTAGCGGCGGCCAGTGCCTCGACGCGCCGGGCGTCTCTTCCGGTGAAGGTCACCTGATGCCCCGCCGCCCGCGCCTGCTCCACCACGGCCGCGCCGATGCCCTGACTGGCGCCTGTCACCAGCAATTTTCGTTCGGTCATGCCGGCATGATACCGGCCGGGTGCCCTATACCGCATGAGACCTCGTGCGAGAGGCGGGCTGCCGCAATCCGACGACGAGCAGCAACCACGCGGGAATCAGTCCGAGGCCAGCTCCGATGTGGGTCATCTCGACCACCAGTTCTTGCCATGCTTCGCCGCCGGAGGCGCCTGCCTGGCTCGCGATAGCCGGCAGCATCCCGGGTGGTTCCCCACCACGAATTGGCTGCCTCGGACATCGCCATGCCCCATGTCAGCCACGCCGCCACCACCATCACCAGGACGGACTTGGGTCCGACGATGTGCGGGAGCGTCGGCAGCCCGGTCGCCAGCACCATCAACAGCATGCCGTTTGTGACGAAATGGACGTGAGCTCCATACGGAGCCACAGCCGAGGAGCGCGGCGCTTGGTAGACCGCTCCAGCGGCGCTAGCGCCGCCCTGCGGTGACAGGCGCGCGAATCGCCCGACCGGGCCGTGCCGCGGTCATCTCGCCGCCATCGACCACGGTCTGGCCGCCCACGATCACATACGGGATGCCCGCCGATGGGATGGTGGCGTCTTCGTACGTCGCCCGGTCGATCACGGTCTCGGGATCGAAGACCGTGAGGTCGGCATCGGCGCCCACCTTGAGGCGACCCTTGCTCGCCATCGCCGGCGCTCGCCGCTCGAGGCGACGGGCCGGATCGAGTGTCATGCGGCGCACAGCGTCCATCAGCGGCACTATCTTGTCCTCGCGGACATACCTGCCCAACACCTTCGCATACGTGCCCGACGTGCGCGGGTGCCCGCGGCCGTTCTCGATGAAGCCGTCGCTGGCGATCATGGCGAGCGGGCTCGCGATGGCCGCCCGTGTCTGATCTTCGGACCGTCCGTGGATGATCACGGTCCCGCCGGCCGCGCGGGCCGTTTCAAAGGAGGCGCGAGTCAGGCGCTCGCCGGTCGACACGAGCTGGTGCAGGCCGAAACGGTCGTCCGGCCAGGTCCGCCAATCGTCGAACAGCGCCGACTGGATCTCCGTCATGCCGGCGCCGTAGGGATACGCTTCGGTCGTCACATCCTGTCCGGCATCACGCGCGGACTTGATGGCCGCCAGAAACGCCTCGAGCTCGGCGTCGGCGGACGAGTTGACGTGGACGATGTGCAGGGCGGCGCGGGCGGCGCCCGCCGCCGCTATGGTTTCCTGCAAGCCCTCGAGCCCGCCGCGCATGTGGATGTGGGCCGAGACCCCGCCCTCGGCCGCGACCCGGAACATGCGTTCGATCTCCGACATGGGCGCGCCTGGCGTGTAGGCACTGCCGAATCCCATGGCGACCGCT
This sequence comes from uncultured Acidobacteriota bacterium, assembly GCA_963807405.1. Classification (GTDB taxonomy): domain Bacteria; phylum Acidobacteriota; class Vicinamibacteria; order Vicinamibacterales; family UBA2999; genus CADEFD01. The sequence continues at coordinate 2,351,900 of CAWEBU010000006.1, forward strand.
CCCTGCGCCAGCCCCTCGCGCAGGATCACTTCCATGGCCGCCATCTGTGCGTCGGTGGCCGTGCCGCTGCCACCGATCCCGGCAGGCAGCAGGCCCTGGCCGGGATCGCCGAGGACCTTCATGCGCGCCGGGATGTGTCCCACCGACACGCCGTAGTTCACGATCTGCCCGGCCTCGCGCGCGGCATACCAGGCCGCGACGTCGCCCGTCCCCACCTCGAGTTCGAACGCCGATGTCACGCCGTCGCGCACCATCATGCGATACGACTCGTCCTGCTGACCGTGCTCGTGGAGATCGATGAACCCGGGCGACACGACATGGCGAGCGGCGTCGATCACGCGGCCGCCCGTCAATGGAGTCTCCGACACCACCTCGATCTTCCCGCCCCGGATGCCGATGTGGCGCACGGCGTCGAGCCCGGATTCGGGATCCAGAACGCGTCCGTTGGCGACCACGAGATCGTAGGGCAGCGGCTGTTCACGAGCGCACGCCGCGAGGGTGACGCAGAGGGTGGCGATGGCCAGCGCGTGTAGGCGACTCATGAGCGCCGACGGTAACACAGATGATCCGCAACCACTCGACCACCGCCGGGTGGCCGCCAAACGACAACGGGCGGGATGGATTGCTCCACCCCGCCCGTGCGGTTCTCCCCGTGCCAGGCCCCTGCCACTCCCCGTCGGGGCCAGGCGCCTCGCCGTGTCAGTTACGCGCAGCCGCTCGTCGTGCCGCAGTTGCTGCACTTGTAGCAGGCGCCGCTTCTCACCATGATCGAGCCGCACGTGCTGCACGGCGGCGCGTCTTCCTGGTTCTGAATCGCCGCAAACGTCGACTTGGCCTTCGGCGCCGGCGTGCCGGTGCCGGCGAGGGCACCGTCACCGAGGTCTCGACCGACACCGACTTGGTCACCGTTTCGGTCACCGTCGAGCCCGCCGACACCGCCTCGTCGCGGTTGTTCACGCCGGCGGCGAACTGCGCTTCCGGCGACAGGAACTTGGACGCCATCCAGCGGAAGATGTAGTCCATGATCGACTTGGCGAAGCGCACGTCCGGGTTGCGCGTCATGCCCGAGGGCTCGAAGCGCACGTGGCTGAACTTGTCGACCAGCGAGGCCAGCGGCACGCCGTACTGCAGCGCGTAGCTGATCGCCTGGGCGAAGGCATCGGCGAAGCCCGAGATGGTCGAGCCCTCCTTGGCCATCACCAGGAAGATCTCGCCCGGCATGCCGTCCTCGAACAGGCCCACCGTGATGTAGCCCTCGTGGCCGGCGATGTCGAACTTGTGCGTGATGGCCTGGCGCTCGTCCGGCAGCTTGCGCCGCACCGGCGTGCGCGCCGCCATGGCGGCCGCCACCGCCTGGTCGATGGCGTCCTTGGACACGCCGGACACGTTCGCCGTGGTGGCAATGGCGTCCCTCGACGTGTTGAGCGGCTGCGTGCGCTTGCTGCCGTCGCGGTAGATGGAGATGGCCTTGGCGCCCAGGCGCCAGCTCTCGAGGTAGGCCTGCTCGATCTCCTCGACGGTGGCGTCCTTCGGCACGTTGACCGTCTTGCTGATGGCGCCCGAGATGAAGGGCTGGGTCGCCCCCATCATCTTGACGTGGCCCATGTAGAGGATGGAGCGCTCGCCGTTGGCCGCCTTGAAGGCGCAGTCGAACACCGGCAGGTCGCGCTCGAGCAGGTGCGGCGCCCCCTCGATGGTCTCCTGCTCGTCGATGTAGTGGATGATCTCGGCCACCTGCACGGCCGTGTAGCCCAGCTTCCTGAGCGCCATCGGCACGGTCTGGTTGACGATCTTCATCATCCCGCCGCCGACCAGCTTCTTGTACTTGACGAGCGCGATGTCGGGCTCGACGCCCGTCGTGTCGCAGTCCATCATGAAGCCGATGGTGCCGGTGGGCGCCAGCACCGTGGCCTGCGCGTTGCGGTAGCCGAAGTCCTCGCCGAGTTCGACGGCTTCGTCCCACGACTGCTTCGCCCCGGCGTAGAGGTCGGCCGGCACGTTCTTCTGGTTGATGTCCTTGATCGCGTCGCGATGCTTGCGCATCACGCGCAGGAAGGGCTCGCGGTTGTGCGCGTAGCCGGCGAACGGCCCGCCGTGATCGCGGGCCACGCGCGCCGACTGGGCGTAGGCCTCACCGGTCATGACGGCGGTGATGGCGCCGGCGTAGTCGCGGCCGGTGTCGCTGTCGTAGGGCAGCCCGCGCGACATCAGCAGCGCGCCGAGGTTGGCGTAGCCGAGACCGAGCGGCCGGTAGGCGTGGCTGTTCTTCTCGATCGCCTTGGTCGGATAGCTCGAGTTGTCGACCAGGATCTCCTGCGCCGTGATGAGCGTGCGGCAGGCGGCCTTGAAGCCGTCGACGTCGAACTCGCCGTCGTCCTTGACGAACTTCATCAGGTTGATCGACGCCAGGTTGCAGGCCGAATCATCCAGGAACATGTACTCGGAGCACGGGTTGCTGGCGTTGATGCGCGCGGTGTTGGGGCTCGTGTGCCACTCGTTCACCGTGGTGTCGAACTGCATGCCGGGATCGCCGCACACCCAGGTGCCCTCGGCGATGAGGCGCATCAGATCGCGCGCCTTGTAGGTCTCGACCACGTCGCCGCTGGTGACGGCACGCGTCTGCCACACGCCGTCGTCGAGCACGGCGCGCATGAACTCGTCGGTGACGCGCACCGAGTTGTTCGAGTTCTGGAAGAACACCGACGAGTAGGCCACGCCGTTGAAGGAACCGTCGTAGCCCGAGTCGATGAGGGCCCAGGCCTTCTTCTCTTCCTCGACCTTGCAGTTGATGAACTCGACGATGTCGGGATGCTCGGCGTTCAGGATCACCATCTTGGCGGCGCGGCGCGTCTTGCCGCCCGACTTGATGACGCCGGCGAACGCGTCGAAGCCCTTCATGAACGACACCGGGCCCGAGGCCGTGCCGCCGCCGGCCAGCAGTTCCCGCGACGAGCGGATGGCCGACAGGTTGCTGCCGGTGCCGGAGCCGAACTTGAACAGCATGCCCTCGGTCTTGGCCAGCCCGAGGATCGAGTCCATCGTGTCGTCGACCGAGTTGATGAAGCAGGCCGAGCACTGGGGCGCCTTCTCGAAGCCGCAGTTGAACCACACCGGGCTGTTGAAGGCGGCCTTCTGGTGCACCAGCAGGTGCTTGAGGTCGTCGCTGAAGGCCGACAGCGCCTGGTCGGTCGCGAAGTAGTCCTGCTTCTTCGCCCAGCCGGTGATGGTGTCGACCACCCGGCCGATCAGCTGCTTGACGGAACTCTCGCGCTCCGGCGAGCCGACGTGGCCGCGGAAGTACTTCGAGACGACGATGTTGGTGGCCTGCTGCGACCACGCCTTCGGCATCTCGACGCCCCGCTGTTCGAACACGACCTTGCCGCGTTCGTTTCCGATGATGGCGTCACGCAGCTCCCACTCGACCTCGTCGAACGGGTCGGTGCCTGCGTTCGAGAAGTAGCGCGGGAACTCGAGCCCGGAAATCGTCACGGACCCGGCCGTGGCGTTGGTGGTGGCGTCCCCGTAGGTGCCAACGGCGTCCTGTGCAGCGGCCCCCGCCGCCAGCTTCTGCGCTGCGCCTTCTTGCATGCGTCCTCCGGCCAAATCAGCGACCAAGACATCCCCACTGCCCCGGGGGTCTCGTCGGTCATTTCAAAACTTCGGTGTGTCGGTTAATTGCGGTCGTGCGATTTACTGGCGTTCGTGAATGTGCACACTCTGGCGCGACGCTGTCCCGGCGAACACCGCCTGCGTCCGGCGCCGGCTGTTGCCTGCCGCCACCGTTCGTAGGCGTCGCTCGAAGGGTGCGACCGTTGCCGAAGCCTGGGAGACGTCGGCGCCGGCCGGTGGCCTCGCGCGCGTTGCCAAATATGCGCGTGCGACATCGGATTGTCAAGCTCGACAACCACAATATCTAGCGCCTCGAAATTAGGTCAGACGCAAGATGTTGATAATCGTGGCCGGTTTCACGCGTTTCGTCTTATTTTCGCATTTCACGTCGCGACAATCAACGCAAAGGAGCCGTCGCGACGGCTGCGGCGGGGCTGGAAATCGAGCTGGAATCAGCGCAGGAGCACGGCCGCCATGGTGGCGGCCTTGTCGGCGAGCTTGCCGGCGAACATGACGTTGCGCGCCTTGAGCGCGTCGTCGGCCTGCTGCATGAAGCGGCGGGCCGTCTCGTACTGGGCGCGCCCGTCGGGATTGAGGGCCTGGTAGTTCACCCGGCCCAGATCGCGCGCCGCGCGAGCCAGGAGGGATCGCACGGACTGGTCGGCCTTGGCATTGGCGCCTGGCATCTGCAGCGCCAGAGCGGGCGTGGCGACGGCCGGGGTCGCCGGCGGCCCTTGCGGCTCCTCGGATGCCGCTTCCGGCCGTGGTGCCTCACGACGGGGCGGCCGCGGCGGCGGTGGCGCCGGCGTCACCGCTTCGGCCGACACGTGCTCGGCCGGCAAGGGGGGGTCGGGCCGGTACTCGGCCACCACCCGTGGCGGGGCCTCCGGCGGTACCAGGCCCGGCATCTCCGGCGATGCGGTGGCCTGCGCCTTGGCGCACGAGACGAATGACCCGGCTGCCGCCAGGCCGCACACGAGAGCGACCGCCCGGAGGAGCATGAGGCTATTGTAGCGCGCCACGGTGGCCGCGCCAGCCGCGCGGGACGCTGCCCGAGAGCGCACCGGCCGCACGGGAACCGCGCTCAGGCGGCCGTCGGCAGGGCAATCGTGAACGTGGTGCCTTTGCCCGGCGTCGACTCGACGTCGATGTCTCCGTCGTGCAGCTGGACCGTGCGGAAGACCATCGACAGGCCGATGCCGCTGCCGCCCTCCCGCGTCGTGAAATACAGGTCGAAGACGCGCGCCAGCTGCTCGGGCGGAATGCCGGTGCCGGTATCGCGCACCTTGAGCAGGGCGCGACCGTCGCGGCCGTGTTCGGCCGAGAAGCGCAGCGTGCCGCCGTGCGGCATGGCCTGCAGGGCGTTCATCGCCAGGTTGAGCAGGGCCTGGCGCAGCATGGCCGGGTCGGCGTCGACCTCGATCGCGCGGTCGGCGGCCGTGAGCTCGACCGTCACTCGCCAGGCCTCGGCCTCGGCGCGGATCGAGTGCGCCACGTCGGCGGCGACATTCGCCAGGGAGACGCGCTCGATGCGCATGTCCTCGGGCCGGGCGAACTTGAGGAATCCCTGCACGACGGCGTCCAGGCGCTTGATCTCGTGGCCGATGATGTCGATATGCGTGCGCACGTCGGGGGCCGGACTGCCGCCCTCGACCTTCTGCCGCAGCAGTTCCAGATGGATGGTCATGGCGTTGAGCGGGTTCTTGACCTCGTGGGCGACGCCCGCCGTGAGGCGGCCGAGAGCCGCCACCCGCTTCGAGAGCTGCGCCAGTTCGCGGCCGGCGGCACCGCCCGCCGGCAGGCGCCGCAACTGGGCGCTCACCGTGTCGAAGACGCCGCGCAGGTCCTGCACCTCGGCTTCCTGCAGGTCGAGCGTCACGCCGAGCTCGCCGCGGCCAAGACGCGTCAGGCTGCTCTGGATGACGTGGATGGGCCGCAGCACCGCCTGCGACAGCAGGATGGCCACGAGCACGGCCACGAAGAGGGCGCCGCTGGCGGTCGCCAGGGCCGGCATGAACGTGTCCTCGAGCGAGCGTCGCACGAGCAGCGTCGAGATCCCGATGCGGATGTCGCCGAGCGTCTCGTCGCCGAGCAGGAGCGGCGCCCGCCATTCGAGCGTGCGGCCTCGCGAGCGCCAGATCTCCCAGGCCTGGGACAGGCCGTTCTTGGCGAGCAGCTCGTCGAGACTGCCGGCGGGGAGCAGCGGCCGGCCGACCAGGGACGAGTCGCTGTGCGCGATCGCCACCTGATTGGCATCGACGATGGCGGCCTGCACGACATCCTCGGAGTAGATGGTGGCCTGCAGGATCGAGCGCACGCCGGCGTCGGCCGCCAGTTCCGCGTAAGCCGTCTCCCGGCTGGTGACCACCTCGCGGGCGCGATGGAAGACGGCGTTGGTCAGCAGCTCGCCGCGGGCGCGGCTGTCTTCGAGCGACAGGCGCGCGATCCGCGCCAGGTGCACCGCGCTCAGGGCCACGACGATCGCACCGACCAGCGCCGTGACACCGATGATCTGCTTGAGGCGGATCGACAAAACGGGGGACCTCGCGCGCCGGCCTGCGAACGGCCTAGGCGCCCTGCTTCATCCGGTTGAGCTTGTTGTGCAGGGTCTTGAGGCTGATGCCGAGCATCTCGGCGGCGCGCGTCTTGTTGCCCCCGGCCGCATCGAGCGTGGCCAGAATCAGCTTCTGCTCCGCTTCGTCCACGGTCATGCCGGGCGTCAGGTACGACGTCCCCGGCCGGCGCCAGCGACGAGGCCGAGGCCCGCCGTTCGGACGACAGCGGCGGCAGGTGCCGTGCCTCGATGAAGTCGCCCTTGGCGAGAATGACGGCCCGCTCGATCACGTTACGCAGTTCGCGGACGTTGCCGGGCCACGAGTAGGCCTCGAGGCGGCGCATCGCCTCCGGGTCCACGGCCTTGACTGTCTTCTTGTCGCGCTGGTTGAACTCCTCGACGAACGTCTGGACCAGCAGCGGCAGGTCCTCCTTGCGGTCGCGCAGCGGCGGCAGGGCGATGGTGAAGACGTTGAGCCGGTAGTAGAGATCCTCGCGCAGCTTGCCGCTCTTCACGGCGCCGGCGGGATCGACGTTGGTGGCGGCCATGACGCGCACGTCCACTTCCTGCTCGACGCGGCCGCCGAGACGACGGAAGCTGCGCTCCTGCAGGACGCGCAGCAGCTTGACCTGCGTGGCCGGCACCATCTCGGCGATCTCGTCGAGGAACAGCGTGCCGCGATCGGCCAGCTCGAAGCAGCCGGCGCGCCGCTCGTAGGCGCCGGTGAAGGCGCCCTTCTCGTGCCCGAAGATCTCGCTCTCGAGCAGGGTCTCGGGTATGGCCGCGCAGTTGATGGCGACGTAGGGGTCGGAGGCGCGGGGACTGAGCTGGTGCAGGGTCTGGGCCACCAGCTCCTTGCCGGTGCCGGACTCGCCGACGATGAGGACCGAGGCGATGGTCGGGGCCGCCTGTTCGACGACGCTGTAGACCTTGCGCATCTCGCGGCTGTTCCCCACCATGCGGCCGAAGCGGCCCTCCTCGCGCAGCCGCCGCCGCAACTCGCTGTTCTCACGGCGCGCGGCGCTCAACTCCGACAGCCGCTCGAGCAGATGCCGCAGACGCTGCGGATCGACCGGCTTGGTCAGGTAGTCCTCGGCGCCGCGCTTGAGCGCATCGACGGCGGTCTCGACCGTGCCCTGCGCCGTCAGCAGCACGAAGTAGATGTGCGAGAGATCTTCGCCGAGCGCCTCGAGCAGCGCCAGACCATCCATGCGCGGCATCACGAGGTCGCTCACGACGATGGTCGGACGGAACGAGGTCACGAGCGCCAGCGCGGCCTCGCCGTCGGCGGCCGACTCCACCGTGAAGCCCCACGTCCGCACCAGTTCCGTCAGGCCCACGCGCGCCGACTCGTCGTCCTCGACGATGAGCACCCGCTGGGCGGCGACGGCCGTCTTCACCGCATCGGTCACAGGGAAAGTGTACCATCGCAGAGCGCGCTGATGTTCACGCCCGGCGACGACTCACACGATCGACCGGCCCCTGGCGACGCGCCCCGCGCGTGGCCGGCGGTGCCTGTGCCCGGCCCCCCGCCACTGACCCGCCGCCGCGCCATCGGCGAGGCGGTGCTCTGTTCGAGCTACCCGACACAGATCCTGGCGGCCGCGCTGCTGGCGGTGCTCGGCCTGCGCGGCCTGGCGGCCGACGGCAGCTTGAACGCGCCATTCATCATCGCGGTGTCGATGCTCGATGCCACGCTGGTCGTGGCGCTCATCGTCTACTTCCTGCGCCGGCGCTCCGAATCGCTGCGCGAGGTGATGCTCGGCACGGCGCCCCGCTGGCGCGAGGCCTCCTTCGGCGTGGCGCTGGTGGTGCCGGTGACGTTCGGCGTGGCGGCACTCATCATGGCGGTGCGGGCCCTGTGGCCGTCGCTGCAGAACGTGCCGCAGAACCCGATGACCGCGATGATGGCCGATCCGAAGCTGGTCGTCGCCTTCGCGGTGGTGGTCGTGCTGGCCGGCGGCGTGCGCGAAGAGATGCAGCGCGCCTTCCAGCTGCACCGTCTGACGCCCGGCGTGCTGCCGCCGGCGGCCGCCCTCCTCCTGACCAGCATCGCCTTCGGCCTCGGCCACACCGTGCAGGGCCGGGACGTGGCGATCGCGACCTTCGCGCTCGGCATGCTGTGGGGGGCGATGTGGCTGCGCCGCCGCAGCATCGTCGCCGCCACCGTCTGTCACGCCCTGTTCAACCTCGGGCAGGTGCTGGCGGCGTGGGCCGTCGGCCGCCAGCTGTGAGACGGCCGGGGCCGCCTACGGCGCGGCGGGCGGGAAGGTGACCACGGTCGTCCGGCGCCGGAGATCGATCAGCCAGTCGGCGATGAGATCGCGTCGCCGCTCCTCGACGAGCCGGGCGCGCGCCGCCGTCGTGGCCCCGGCACCGGTGAGGCCGGCCTGCGCCAGCTCGTCGACGTGCGCCGCGACGTAGGCGTCGACGTCGGACTCGGCGGGAGCGCCGGCGGAGGCGAAGCGCTGCTCGAGGTAGGCCGCCAGCCGCAGGTCGTCGCGCGCCCACGACTCCAGGTAAGCCGGCGTGCGGCCGGCCTCGGTCAGCCGCGCAGCCACCGCTGCGCTGTCGGCCGTGTGCGCGCGAATAGCCGCCAGTCGCACGGCGACGGCCGCGGGCGCCGGTTCGGCCGGGGAGAAACGCGCCACCTCATGCAGCATCAGCCAGCGATCGACGAGCGCGGCAAGAGCGGTGGCCGGCGTCGCGGCCGCCTCACCTTCGACCAGGCCGAGCGCACGCGCCAGCGCGACATCCGAGGCGGTCACGATCGCACCGCCGACGGTGGCGAGCGTGCGATCGAGGAGCGTCGCGCCGATCGGCGGCGGCACGGCTCGCTCCTGGGCGCCGGCGGCACCGCCGCTGAACACCAGGCCGCCGAGGACGAGCGCGGCGAGGCGAGCGCGGCGCGACAGGTGCGCCATCAGAACGCCTGCCCCAGCGACAGGTGGTAGACGGCGCGTCGCTCGGAACCCAGCGAGAAGTCGCGGCGGTCGAGCTTGAAGCCGATGTCGAAGCGCAGCGGCCCGAGCGGCGATCGGTAGCGGATGCCGATGCCGGCCGTGGTTCGCAGCTCCGAGACGTCGATGTCGCTGGCGCGCCGGAAGACATTGCCGGCGTCGACGAAACCCACCACCCCCACGCCCTTGACGTAGGGGGTCCGCAGCTCGGTGTTGAGCACGACCATGGCGTTGCCGCCGGTCGGGAAGCCCGCGGAGTTGAGGGTCGCCTGCGAGCCGAGGCGGTCGAGCGAGAATCCGCGCACCGTGCTGTCGCCGCCGGCGAAGAAGCGCTCACTGGCCGGCAGGTTCGCCACGACATCGACGACCGGGTTGCCAGTGCTGTCGAGGACGGGCTGGCCGGTGCCATCGAGCCGCGGCACCCGGCGTTCGAAGCCCCGGGCCAGGCCAACGCGCACGCCGGCCGCCACGATGAACGGCCGCGAACCGGGGAGACGCCGGTAGGCGAAAGCCTGCGCGAACGACTTGATGAAGCCGACCTCGGAACTCAAGCTGCGCAGTGCCAACTCGAGGTCGGTGCCGAGGACGGTGCCGCGGTCGGGATCGAGCAGGTCGTCGCGCGAATCGCGCACCGCCGACCCGAAGAGCGACGCCAGGTGCACCTGCGGGAACAGCCGATCGATGAGCAACTGATCCTCGGCGGCGATCTTGGTGTCGAACAGCGTCGTGAAGCTGTAGTTGTAGCGGCCGAGCATGGTCAGGCGCCGGCCGAAGCGGCGCGCGTACTCGGCCCGCACGCCCTGCCGGTCGAAGTTGAACGAGGACCGGATACCGCGCTCGATGAACGCGCTCAATTGGGCATCTCCGACCGTGCCGAACGCCCGCGGCTCCCGGTAGGTGCCGACGACGCGATACTGGTTCAGGCCGTAGCCGCCCGTGGCCTCTGGCCCGGCGTCGATGCCGGGATCGGTCGGCCGCAGGCTCACCGAGGTGAGGGCACTCAGCGAGCGGTTCTTGCCCCACAGGTTCCGGCGCGTCACTTCGAAGAACCCGCGCGGCGCGATGTCGAACCGGTCGGTGGCGGTGCCGTCGGCGTTGATGCGAGGCCGGCGCCCCACCTCGAGCCCGCCGCCGTAGCTGACCGCGGTGGCGGGCGCTTCCTCCAGTTCGACGAGCACGTCGTGCGCGGTGCCGTCGAGGCCGTTCGGCACCTCGGTGATGCGCACCCGGCGGAAGAGGCCGAGCGCGCTCAGTTTCTGCTGGCTCTCGATGATCGCGTCGTAGCCGAGCGGACCACCAGGCTGGAGCGTCAGTTCGCGTCGCACCAGGTCAGGGGAGGTGCGCTCAGCGCCCGAGACGAGCACGTGATCGACCCGGGTCTGCGGCCCTTCGTTGATGACGTAGGTCACGACGACGCCCGAGCCGTCGGCGTTCTGCACCGGCCGGGCCTCGACCGCGGCGCGCTGGAAGCCGGCGTTCCGGTAGCGGCGCTCGAGGACCTCGCGGTCGATGGCCTGCTGCGGCAGGTAGAAGGGCTTGCCGGCGGTGAGGCCGAGCGCGCCGCGCAGGTCCGCCTCGGGAAGCGCCCCGGCCCCCTCGATCCGGATGCCGGTCACCATCGTCCGGGCGCCCTCTTCCACCTGGTAGCGCACGTCCACCGGCACCTTCGATGGATCGCTGGCCGCCGGGAAGGTCACGAGCGGCGTGATCGTGACCGAGGCGAAGCCCCGCACGCGGTAGTGTTCGACGAGCGCCGCGGCCACCGCCGACACGCGCGCATCCACGTAGGGTTCGCCCGGCTGCAGCTTCAGCAGCGGTTCCAGTTCGGCCTGCGGCAGCGCCGCCACGCCGGCTGTCTCGACGTGCCCGAGCACGTGCAGGGGCCCGCGCGACACGGCGAACGTAATCCGCAGCACGCCGTTCTGGCGTTGCCGGCTGGCCGGTGCCGAGGCGGCCCGGTAGCCCTCGAGCCGCAGGTACTGCTCGATGTTGCGGCTGCTGTCCTCGACGACCTCTTCCTCGACCGACCGCAGACGCTCGATCGGCACCAGGCTGCGGCGACGATCGGCGGGCAACGGATCGCCGGTGAAGACGATCTCGACGCGGTCCCCGAGGTCGACGCGGACGGCCACGTCCGCCGCCCCGCTGGCCGCCGCCTCGGACACCTGGGCGCTGACCAGGGCTTCGTAGAAGCGATCGCGCTTGAGGTCGTCCTCCGCGTCGTCCGTCCGATTGGCCAGCGCGCCGGCATCGAGCGGCCGGCCGGGAACGAGGCCGAGGCGCTCGGGCAGTCCGCGGGTGGCCGCGGCCGGCCCGTCGACGGTGACCTTGCCGACCACCGTCTGCACTCCGGGCGTGATGACGAACGTCACGGCGATGGTGCCGTCGCGCCCCTCGGGCGTGCGTGCCGTCTCCACGCGGACGGCCGGATAGCCACGGGCCTCGTAGCGCGTGACGATCGCCTGCGCCATCTCGGGCAGTCGGCTCGCCATCGGCACGGCGCCGAAGCGATCGGTCAGGTCGCCACGCAGCGCGCCGCTATCGATGCCGGGATGTCCAGCGAACTCGATGCGGGTGACGCGCTCGAGCGGCACCACCTCGTAGCGCAGCCGGACGCCGTCGTCGCCGTCCGGCTCGCCGAAGACGCGCACGTCGGCGTAGCGGCCGAGCGTCACGAAGTGCTGAATCGTCTGCCGCACGCGGCTCATGGTGAGCGGTTCGCCGAACCGCGTCTCGACCACATCGAGCACGGTGCGATCCTCGACCGGCACGCCGCCAGCATCGAGCCGTACGCTGGTGATGCGGCGGCCGAGCAGGGCGCCGACGTCGGCGTGGGCCGGCAGGACCGAGGCGACGAGCAGCAGGCAGGCCAGGCTGCCAGCTCCGGCGCGCATCAGAACGTCACCCGCTTGCGCACCTCGAGGGCGTAGGTGCCGTCCTCGTTCTGCGAGAGGACCCACCCCAGCGTGTCGCTCTGGTCGTACTCGAGCAGGATGATCTGATCGCGCTCGGAGGACGACAGGCTGCGCACGTAGGTGAGGTAGATGCGATCCGACAGACGCTTGCCGATGGTGACGCGGGCGCCGGGATTGAGGGCCAGGCCCGACACCTGCTGGTAGGGATCGACGAGCAAGGGGGTGATCTGGAACGTGTCGACCCCGAAGGTCTCCTGCACGACCTTCCCCACTTCGGCCGACAGGGCGCCGGTGAGCGCACGCGTGGCGCGAGACTGCAGCAGGTCGACCTCGCTCTGGTTGGGCGCTCGTATCGAGGTGACCTCGACGTCTCCCGTGGAACGGCGGTCCGAGAGCAGCAACGACAACACGTCGGCCGATGGCAGCGGCGGGTCGGAGGTGAACTCGGGCTGGAGACGCTCGGTCGTACCGGCGACCCGGAGCGTCACCCGGTAGGTCTGCCCGGGAACGCGGACGCGCGTATCGGCTTCGACGTCGAAGAAGGGCTGGATGCGGTCGGGGTTCGTGAAATCGAGGCTGCCACGGGAGACGATGTAGCGGCGGCCCTCGAACCGTACTTCGCCGCGCTCGATGTCGGCCCGCCCGAAGACCTGCGGGCGTTCGGGCGTGCCGCGCAGCGAGAGATCGGCGCTGGCCACGATGCGCGCCACATCGTTCTCGATGCGCAGGGTGGACGGCGCCACGAGGCGCACGTCATAGCGCAGGACGGGAGTCGTGGCTGGCGGTGCGGCGGCGGGTCCGGCCAGGCCGGCGTCGACGGGAGCCGCCGGCGTGGACGAGCCGAAGACGTTGGTCGAGCCGTCGAAGGTGGGCGTCCACACCGCGTTCCGGACGAGCACCGAGCCGCCGAGCACGGGGGCGTCGGCCGGCCCCTGCACGGTCAGCGCGGCGTCGACGAGCGAGCGGAGGCCCTCCGGATAGCGCAGGCGGAGGTCCTGGCCGTTGAGCGTCAGGTCGTAGTCGGAGAGCGCCAGGCCGCGCAGCCCCATCCGTCCCCCGAACTGCACGGTGCCATCGGCCAGGCGGGCGCGCAGGCCATCCAAGCGCACGGACGTGGCGTCGAAGGTGACGATGCCGTTGATGGCTTCGAGCGCGTGCGGGAAGGCGAACGTGCGCAGGCGGCCGTCGGTCATGAGGGCATTGCCCGAGATGGTCGGCGTGGCCGTGGAGCCGCCAATCGTGGCCGAGATCTCGGCCCGGCCCGAGCCGCGCACCTGCGGCAGCACGCCCTGAACCACCGCCAGGTTGGCCTCGCCGTTGGCGCTGAGCGCGACCACGTCACGCTCGAGGTCGATGCGTCCCGTCACATCGAGCGACGTGCGATCGCCAGTCATCCCGAAGGCGTCGATATGGACCATCTGTCCGTCCAGGCCGAGCTTCAGGTCGCCACGGTTCCGCAACTCGTAGTCGAAGAGCCGCAGACGCAGGTCGTCGATGGTCGACGCGACATGCAGTCCGTCCGGCGTGTAGACCTCGCCCCACACGCGCACGCTGCCGCCGCCGATGGCCGTCGTGTAGGGCGAGAGCGCCGGCATCAGCACGCGCGCGTAGGGGTCGAGCGAGGTGTCGGACAGCCGCACGGTCATCTCGATCTCGCCGGCCGGCGTCAGACCGAACTGCCCGGACCCCGACGCTGCCAGGCGTGGCGAGGCGATGTCGAAGCTGTAGAGCACGGTCAGGCCGCGCAGGCCGACCTGGGCGGTCATCTCACCGATGCCCTCGTCGCCGATGAAGAGGTCCGAGACGTTGACCTTGACGTCGTAGCGCGGCTCGTCGAACGTGCCGCTCCCGACCGCGTTGAAGTCGGCAAACCCCGTCAGCGCCGGCAGGGTCGGGAAGTAGGTCAGATCGAGGGCGTCCACCGCCAGCCGGCGGCCGTCGGCGTTGAACGAATAGGTGCCCGCCCACGCCAGGTAGGCCGCGCCGGTGATGGTGCTGCCGGCCTTCTCCACCTCCAGGCCATCGACCCGCACGCCGGGGCCTTCGAAGCGGAGGCTGGCCACCGCCGAGGCGAACGGCTCGTCGTAGGCGGTGCCCCGGTCGAGCGTGATGCGGCCGAAGCCGAACGGCTCTTCGTAGCGGCCGTTGAGCCGGATCTCGCCGCCGAGTGCGCCGAAGACGTCGTAGTCGTGCAGCTCGAAGGCGGCGCGGAAGTCGGTCAGCGGCCATTCGGTGACGCGGATCCGGGCGTCGATCTCGGTGCCGCCGTCCCGGCGTGGATAACCGAGGGCGAACTGGCCTTCGACGTCGAGCCGCGCGCCGCCCTTCGTCATGACGGCCTGGCGCACGAGGGCGTACGAGTTCTCGATGACGGCCTGGCCCTCGAGGGCGCCCCAGGTCACGTTCCAGGCCCGCATGGCGCGGCCGCTGAAGCTCCCCTCGACGCGCGGATTCGCCAGGTCGCCGAGCATCACGCCGTCGAACGCGCCGACGCCGTCGATCGGCACGGCGCCGGTCGGAGACGCCACCATCGTCATGATCCCGGCGAGCAAGCGATGGCTCTCCTGCCAGTTCCGGCTCGTGACGCGAAACGGCAGGCGCGACGCCCGGCCCCAGGCGGTACGTCCGTCGAAGGACACGAAGGTGTCCTCGGTGGCAAAGCGGCTCGGCGCGAACTCGAGGGCGTCGCCGGTGAAGGTGTAGGCGATCTCTCCGGCCACCGCCAGCGGCGCCAGGGCGACGTGCGGACTGAAAGGGCCTGCCGTCGCGGCGCGCACGTCGGCGGCCTCCTCGGCGCCGTCTGGCACGGCCGGTCCCATCGCCGTCACGCCCGCCGGCATCACGGCCGTCATGGTCCCTTCGCCCGTGCCGCGGTCGAAGGCGCCGAGCGTCCAGCGCGTCACGTGGCGCCCGCTGGCCCGGCCGGCCAGCCGCACGCCTCGCGTCTCGAGGAAGTTGGTGAAGGTCGTCAGGTCGACGTCGCGGTAGTGCACGTCCCACACGGCGTCGGCCCGGCGGCCGACCTGGCCGAGCGGGTCGAGCCGGTAGCTGAAGTCGACGGTGCCGCCGTAGAAACGGGCGGTCGCGGTCGGCACGTCGAGCCGCGTCGGTCCCCACACCACGCCGGCGCGGAAGTTCTGCAGCCGGAAGTCGTCGTAGCCGGCCTCCGCACTCACGAACGAGCCCTTGACCTCGTAGCCGCCCTTGAACATGTCGACGGTGCCGGCGAAGTCGCCCTCGCCGCTCAGACGGAAGTCGTCCTTGGCAAAGAAGATCGCGCGGGCGCGCGGCAGCTCGTGGTGCGAGGTGACCTGGTAGGTGGCGGCCGGGAAGTTGGCGGGGTCGATCGTCCCCGTGCCACGCAGCTGGGCGCCGTCGGCCTCGAGCGCCATGTCCTCGAGCACGACCCGGCCGTCGCGCACGGCGAAGGCGGTCGTGAAGTGCGCCCACATCGGTTCGTATTGCTGGATGAGGAGCGTGCCTCCGTTGAACGTCATCGTGCCGTGGTACTCGGTGTCCTTGACCGCCGACACTTCCAGGTTCGGCGCATCAAGCCCCCACGACGAGCCGAAGTCGCGCACGATCAGGTGACCACGCGAGGCGCGGATGTTCTGGAACGTCGTCGTCACCAGCTGGGCGCCGGTGCGCGGCGGGCGCGGCGGGCCGGTCAGGCGGGGCCCGTTGTGGATGGCGTTCGGATAGCTCTCGACGATCAGCCGCCAGTCGACCATCTCGGCGGTGTCGATGAGCACTTCACGGCCGAGGAGGGCGTTCCAGGTGAGCGAGAGCTCGATATGACGCGCCGTCAGCCAGGGGTCGTGCGCCGGCGTCAGCCCCTCGACGACCAGGTCTTCGATCACGAGACGGCCGCGGCCGACGTTCACGCCCAGCCGGCCGATGTGCACGGCGCGATCGATGAAGGCCGAGGCCTCCGCTTCGGCGCGACGGCGGATGAGCGGTCCGACGTCCACCGTGACGACCGACACCAGCGCGACGGCGATGACCACGGCCGCCACCAGCCACACGCGGCGCACGTGGGTCAAAGCGATCGAGAGGTGCCGGAGCCACGAACGCGCCACGGCCTACTCCACGACGGCCAGCACCGCTCCCGCGTCGACCGACTGCCCTTCGACCGCCGAGACCGACACGACCCGGCCCGCTCTGGCGGCACGCAGTTCGTTCTCCATCTTCATGGCCTCGACCACCACCAGCCCCTGCCGCGCCTGCACCTCGTCGCCCGCCGCGACCAGCACGCGCACGACCTTGCCGGGCATCGGCGCCAGGATCTGCTGCGGTCCCGAGGCGTCGGCGGCGCCGCTGCCGCGCCGGCGCGAGCGCTCATCGGTCTGCACGCGGACGGCGATGGTTCGGCCCTCGGCGGCGACGTCCAGCAGACCCGGCCCCTTCCCGGGTACGACGACCGCGGGGACGCTTCGGCCGGCGCCGAGGCCGGTCGCGCTGCCGATGAGCAATGACAGCGCCCGGCTGTCGACCTCAGCGGCGTGGACGTCGAAGGCGGTGCCGTCGACTGTCACGCGCCAGGCGGCACCCGTGCGCTGCAGATCGACGACGCGAGGACGATCGCCGATGACCAGGGTGAACTGCACGGCTAGCTCACGGCCTCGGCGCGGGCCTGCTGCCGCCACCGGCTGGCCGCCGCCGACGCCGGAGCAGGAGCCGCCGCCACCGGCGCGCGCAGCGCGAGGTGCAGGGCCGCGGCGATGGCCGCGAGGGTCTCGTCGTCGGCCGACGGCGCATCGAAGGGGACGCCCGCCCGCTCGGTCAGCTTGCGGTCGATGAACGACGTGTCGAAGCGGCCGGCGATGAAGTCGGGATCGTCGAGCGCCCAGGTGAAGAAGGGGATTGTGGTCTTGATGCCGTGGACCTCGTACTCGCGGAGCGCCCGCCGCATCCGCGCCAGCGCCTGCGGCCGGTCGTCGCCCCACGTGATGAGCTTCGAGACCAGGGGGTCGTAGAAGATCGGCACTTCGAGACCCTCGGTGGCGCCGCTGTCGTCGCGCACACCGGGCCCCTGCGGCGTCTGCAGTTTCACGATGCGGCCGGGCGACGGCAGGAAGCCGTTGTCCGGATCCTCGGCGTAGACCCGGCACTCGATGGCATGGGCCCGCGGTGTGAGCGCGGCCTCGGGATCGATCGTGAGGCGTTCGCCGCGCGCGATGCGGAGCTGCCATTGCACGAGGTCGATGCCCGAGACCATCTCGGTCACCGGATGCTCGACCTGGAGCCGGGTGTTCATCTCGAGAAAGTAGAACGACCCGTCCTCGTCGAGCAGGCATTCGATGGTGCCGGCGTTGGTGTAGCCGACCTGGCGGGCGACCGAGGCGGCCGCGCTGGTCATGCGCCGGCGCAGGTCGGGCGAGACGGCCAGCGAGGGGCTTTCCTCGATCACCTTCTGGTGACGGCGCTGGATCGAGCACTCGCGTTCGACGAAGGGCACGACGGTGCCGTGGTGATCGGCGAGCAGCTGCACCTCGATGTGCCGCGGACGCAGCAGCCGGCGCTCGAGGTAGACCGCCGAGTCGCCGAACGCCGACCCCGCTTCGGAGCGCGCGGCGCGCAGGGCGCTTGCCAGCTCGTCGGGCGCGGCCACGACGCGCATGCCCTTGCCGCCGCCACCGGCCACGGCCTTGAGCATCAGCGGATAGCCGACGCCCTCGGCAATCGCCCGCACCTCGTCGTCTGACACCTCGGCCCCGAGCGGCGTCGCCGTGCCCGGCACGACCGGCATGCCGGCGGCCGTGGCCGCCTGGCGGGCCGCGGTCTTGCTGCCCATGAGCTCGATGGCCTCGGGCGAGGGGCCGATGAAGGTCAGCCCCGCATCGCGGCAGGCGCGCGAGAAGTCTGCGTTTTCGGCGAGGAAGCCGTAGCCGGGATGCACCGCGTCCGCCCCCGAGCGGGCCGCCACCTCGAGCAGGGCGTCGATGCGCAGGTAGCTCTCGCGCGGCGGATTGGGACCGATCGGGTAGGCCTCGTCGGCCATGCGGACGTGCCGCGCCGGGCGATCGCACTCGCTGAAGACCGCCACGGTGGCGATGCCCAGGTCGCGGCAGGCGCGGATGACGCGCACGGCGATTTCGCCGCGGTTGGCGATGAGGACTTTGGTAACGGGCACGAGACTGCTGAAAAGTCTAGCACTTCGCCTCCCCGGGCACGGCCATCGCGGCGCGTCCCGGCGCGCCATCCGGCGGCGCGCCGGCGACGCTCCCGGCGGCTTACAGGGGGATGTTGCCGTGTTTCTTCGGCGGATTGCGGTCGCGCTTGGTCTCGAGCGTGGCCAGCGCCTGAATCAGCCGGCGGCGGGTCGTGCGCGGCAGGATCACCTCGTCGATGAACCCGCGCTCGGCCGCCACGTAGGGGTTGGCGAACTTCTCCCGGAACTCGGCGACCTTCTCGGCCCGCATCGCCGCCGGGTCGGCCGCCTTCTCGATCTCACGGCGGTAGAGGATGTTGACGGCGCCCTCGGCGCCCATCACCGCGATCTCGGCCGTCGGCCACGCGTAGTTGAAATCGGTACGGATGTGCTTGCTCGACATGACGCAGTAGGCGCCGCCATAGGCCTTGCGGGTGATGACGGTGACCTTCGGCACGGTCGCTTCGGCGTAGGCGTAGAGCAGCTTGGCGCCGTGGCGGATGATGCCGCCGTACTCCTGGACCGTGCCGGGCAGGAAGCCCGGGACGTCCTCGAAGGTCACGAGCGGGATGTTGAAGCAGTCGCAGAAGCGCACGAAGCGCGCGGCCTTCACCGAGGCGTTGATGTCGAGGGTACCGGCCAGATGCGCCGGCTGGTTGGCCACGATGCCGACCGGCTTGCCGCCGAGCCGCGCGAAGCCGACGATCAGGTTCCTGGCGAAGTGCTCGTGGACCTCCAGGAAGGCGCCATCGTCCGCCACCAGCCGGATGAGGTCGTGCATGTCGTAGGGCTGATTCGCCGAGGGCGGGACCAGCGTGTCGAGCGCGGCGTCTTCGCGGTCGACCGGGTCGTCGGTCGGGCGCCGCGGCGGCTCGTCGAGGTTGTTCGACGGCAGGAAGCCCAGGAGCTCGCGCACGAGTGCGAGGCACTCGCGGTCGTCGTCCACGGCGAAGTGCGCCACGCCGCTCTTCTCGTTGTGCGTCATCGCCCCGCCGAGGGCGTCCTTGGTGACGTCCTCGTGGGTCACCGTCTTGATGACGTCGGGCCCGGTCACGAACATGTAGCTCGAGTCCTTCACCATGATGGTGAAGTCGGTGATGGCCGGCGAGTAGACGGCGCCGCCGGCGCACGGGCCGAGAATCGCCGAGATCTGCGGCACGACGCCGCTGGCCAGCGTGTTGCGCAGGAAGATGTCGGCGTAGCCGCCGAGCGACAGCACGCCTTCCTGGATGCGGGCTCCGCCCGAGTCGTTCAGGCCGACGATCGGCGCCCCGACCTTCATCGCCATGTCCATCGTCTTGACGATCTTGGCGGCGTTGGTCTCGGAGAGCGATCCGCCGAACACCGTGAAGTCCTGCGCGAAGACGTAGACGACGCGGCCGTTGACGCGGCCGTGGCCGGTGACGACGCCGTCACCCGGCACGATCTGCGTCTCCATGCCGAAGTCGAGGCAGCGGTGGGTCACCAGCTTGTCGACTTCCTCGAAGGTGCCGGGATCGAAGAGCAGCTCCATGCGCTCGCGCGCCACCAGCTTGCCCGCCTCGTGCTGACGGCGCAGACGATCCTCGCCGCCGCCGAGTTCGGCGCGGCGCTCCAGCTCCTGCAACCGGGCGATCGGGTCGCTCATGCCTGCGCCGCCTCGACGCACGGGTTGCTGAGCGCGCCGACGCCCTGCACCTTGACCATCATGCGATCGCCGGGGACCAGCGGACCGACCCCCGAGGGTGTGCCGGTCGTGATGACATCGCCCGCTTCGAGCGTGCAGAACCGCGACAGCCACTCGATCACGTAGGGCACCGGGAAGATCAGCTCGCGCGTGTTCGAGTGCTGACGCTTCTCTCCGTTCACCCAGCCTTCGACCTCGAGTGCGGACGGGTCCAGCCCGACGGCGATGCAGGGCCCGATCGGCGCGAAGGTGTCGAAGCCCTTGGCGCGCGAATACTGCACGTCCTTCGCCTGCAGCTCGCGTGCGGTCACGTCGCACAGGCAGGTGACACCGAGCACGTAGTCCATGGCGTCCTTCGCCTTGACGTGCGAGGCGCGGCGGCCGATGACGACGGCCATCTCGGCCTCGTGCTCGATGCGGCCGCACCACGACGGCACGTGAATGCTCGCCTCCGGGCCGATGACGGTCGTCGGCGGCTTGATGAAGAGCAGCGGCTCGGCCGGCAGGGCCTTCTTCATCTCGGCGGCGTGGTCCTTGTAGTTGAGGCCGATCGCCATGATCTTGGACGGGATGACCGGCGCCAGGACCTGCCCGAGCGGCCCGTCGACGGCGGCGCCCAGCGTGTAGTCGCCGAAGAGGTCGCCCTCGAGCCAGGCCAGCGCGCCGTCGCGCTCGACCACGTAGCGCCCCCCCATCCCCTGCCGCA
The DNA here is from genome assembly GCA_963807405.1 of uncultured Acidobacteriota bacterium. Taxonomy (GTDB): domain Bacteria; phylum Acidobacteriota; class Vicinamibacteria; order Vicinamibacterales; family UBA2999; genus CADEFD01. The sequence continues at coordinate 2,372,461 of CAWEBU010000006.1, forward strand.
CCCGATAGATTCTGTCCATGCCGTCGGTCTGCTCTTCCTAGCCGCTAGCCGCGAGCCGCTAGCCGCTGAACGTCTACTGCCGCGCCGTTTCCTCGGCCTGGTTCGACGGCCCACTGCGGTTGGCCGGCGTTGCCGAGTCTACCGCGACGACCACGTAGACGTACCGCGTCCCGGGCGTCACGTCGCGATCCTCGAAGCTCCTGGCGGCAATCGGCGACGGCGTCAGCAGGGTGGTGGGCTCGCTGCCCGCCACGCCGCGGAACACCAGATAGCCGGCGAGATCCGCCGCCTCGACCCCTTCCCAGATCAGGCTGACGACGCCCGCACCACCAACGGCCGCCAGCGCGGTCGGCGCGGCCGGCGCGAACGTATCGACCGCCGTCACGCACGCCACCGGCGAGGCGGGGCCTTCGACGTCGACGCCGTCGATGGTGTCGACGCCGCGAACGCTGAAGCAGCGCTCCTGCCCGAAGGTGACACCAGCGACCGAGAAGGCCGCGTCCGCCAGCGGCTGCTCGTTGAGCCGGGCGGCATCGGCCGCGCCCCCTCCGGACCCGCCGTCCCCACCGCGTAGACGTTGTAGCGCGTCGCCGCTACCGGCGGACCGAGCGGACGCGCCTCGAGGAGATCGCCGTGATCGGGCGACGGCGCCGACCGCGCATCCGCGGCCGGCGTCCAGGCGAGCGCGATGGCCGCCGCATCGTAGGTGATCACCGGTGCGGCTGGCGCGCCCGAGACCGGGCCGATCGGCACGCTGCGGATCTCACTCCAGGCGCCGCGTACTCCGCGCCGGCTGACGGCGCTCGCCGCGTAGTGGCGCTTCAGGCGCGCGGTGGCCGGGGCGAAGACGGGCGGAAGCGACAGCCGGGGTGCGTCGCTGGCCTCGGCTTCGTCATCACCGGGCATGGCATCCGCGGCCACGAGCAGCTCGGGCGTCAAGCGCTCGCGGAAGGTCGTGGACTCGCCTTGATCCAGGCCGGGCTCTCGCGGCACGGCTGGCACCTCGGCCGGCGCCGAGGCTGGCAACGGCGGCAGCGGCCGGCGCACGCGCGAGCTGGCGATGAGGTTCATGCCGGCCGGCAGGCGTCCGGTGACGAGTTCCGGGACGCGGTCGGCCGTGACCGCGTAGACCTCGACGGCGGCGATGTCCCCGGGCGTATCACCCGACACGTTGGCGCCCGGGACGACCAGCGACAGCGCCACGGTGTCATCGCTGCGCAGGACGGTCCAACCGGAGACGGCCGCCGGCACGCGCGGGAGCGGCGCCAGTGGCGCACCCCGCTTGCCACAGCCACCAGCCACGAGCACGCACAGGAGAACGGCACTCGAGCGCCAGCCGACGCGGGGTGAGCACGCCGTCCGCAAAACGGCAGGAACAGGGCGCGGCGGCGACGGCAGCATGTGGCAGGGAATGATCGGCGGGGCGCGGCGGAGCGTGCCGCGCCCGGACCAGTGTCCCCGTTGCCGAAAAGGACTGTCAAGGAATCTGGACGACGAAGGCCGGGGCGACCGGCAATTTCCGCCCCCTCACGCTGGCAGCGATGTTGCAGCCCTCACCACGTGCCGCCTGCTGTCCCCCCCGAGGTGTCGTGATGAGTGCCCTGCGCTTGCTCCTTCCGACCGCCCTGCTTGCGATGGCCTTCACACCTGCCTTCGCTCAGGACGTTCCGAATCCTCCACCCGAAGCCGCCCCGCCTCCTCCCGCCGCAGAACGCTCCGTGCGCAGCCGTGCCAGGGACGCCGACGGCGCGGTGCGGACGCCGGGCTCAGCCGAACGGGTCGCCCTGCCAGCAGCGCGTCAGCGCGAGCGGCGCGACGAGGCGGCACCAGCGCCGGCCACCGCGCCCGCCTTCGAGGAACAGGCGCAGCGACGGCCGTCGGGCGGCAATCGCGGCAGCGGGCGCGTCGGCGGTGGCGGCCGGAACCGCGGTGATGGCGGCGCGGTGCGGCGCGGCGGCGTACGCAATCCCGAGATCGACAATCGCGGCGGTGAGGTGGCCCAGGCAGTCCCGCGTGGCCGGGCGCCGCGACCGCCGCAGGTGAACTGGGGCCGCTCCACCGCACGCCGGTACTATGCCGGCCCGAGCGGGCTCGGCTACTACTACTACGACCCGTGGAGTTGGTACTACGGGGGCTGGCCCGCCTTCGGGGCCTACGCCGGCGGCTGGGGTGGTTACTACGGCAACAACTGGGGTGGCTACTACGGCAACAACTGGGGCGGCTATTACGGCGGTGGCCCCTACGGCGGCGGCGGCAACTACGGCAACTACGGCGGGCCCTACGGCTGGAGCATCGGCGGCGTGCGCATCAAGGTGGACGAGCGCGACGCCGAGGTCTACGTGGATGGCTACTACGCCGGCATCGTCGACGACTTCGACGGCATCTGGCAGCAACTGCGGCTCGACGACGGCCCTTACCGTCTGGAGATCCGCAAGCCCGGCTACGAGCCGCTGGTCTTCGACGTCCGCGTGCAGCCCGGCCGCACCATCACCTACCGGGGCGAGATGCAGCAGGTGCCCTGAGCGGCGCCCACGTTACGAGTGCGACGACGGCCGGCGGCTGACGCCGGCCGTCGTGGTGTACGGGCAGGCGCGGACAGCGCGCCCGCATCGGTCTCAGGCCGGGACGCGCCGGCGGGTGAACCACGCGTAGAGCGGCAGGCCGAGCGCGATGACCAGCAGCCCGGCGGCCGACGGACCGAGCGCGGTGCCGCTCAGAAGCGGAGCGCCGAGGTCCGTCCACAGGGCATTGGCCACGATGAGGGCACAGACGGCCACGAACAGCCCCGGCACCAGCGGGTAGCCCCAGGTCGAGTACGGGCGCGGCGCATTCGGCTCGCGCCAGCGCAGCACGAAGAGCGCGGCGACGGCCACGCCGTTGAAGAGCAGGATCGAGAACCCCGTGTAGGTGGTCAGGGCGCTGCCGCTGCCGCTGACGATGAGCAGCGTCGTCCACACGGCCTGGGCGACGATGGCCGTCGCCGGCGTGCGATAGGTCGGATGGACCCGGCCGGCCGCCGGGAAGAACATGCCGTCGCGGGCCATCGCGTAGTAGACGCGCGGGCCGACGAAGATCATCGCGCTGTTGCTGGCCAGCAGGCTGACGATCGAGACGATGCCCATGATGTTGCCGGCACTGGTGCCGAGCAGCCGGTCGGCGATGACGTCGAGGACGCTGCCGCGGATGGCGGCCAGTTCCTCGACCGGAAAGACGAACAGGTAGAGGGCGTTCAGCAGCAGGTAGACGGCGATGACCGCGAGCGTGCCGAGCGCCAGGGCCCGCGGCACGTTGCGCCCGGGGTCGCGAATCTCCTCGGCGACGTAGGACGCGGCATTCCAGCCGGCATAGGCGAACATCACCGGCACGAGCGCGAACAGCCACGAGCCGGTTGACGGCGTCGCGGCCGGGGTCGTCAGGTTGCCGAGCGATCCGGTGCCGAAGGCGAAGCCGGCCAGGATGAAGAGCAGCAGCGCCGAGATCTTCAGACTGGCGAGCACGTTGCCGACCAGCCGGCCCGGACCGACGCCGCGCAGGTGGATGAACGACAGCACCCACACCGAGACGATCGCGGTGGTGGTCTGCGGTGAGAGCGACAGGGTCACCGGTCCGAGCGCCAGGGAGGCGAACGCCTGGTCGCTGCCCACGCCCGGCACGAAGCGCGACAGATACAGGGCGAGGAAGAACGCGTTGGCGGCAATCGCCCCCGAGAAGCCGGCCACGAACGACGTCCAGCCAGTCAGGAACGCCGCCACTCGCCCGAAGGCCGCGTGCAGGTAGACGTACTCGCCGCCGGCCCGCGGCCGCACGGCCGCCAGCTCCGCATAGGCGAGTGCGCCGGCAAAGGCCAGGGCTCCCGCGGCCAGCCACGCCAGCAGGAACAGGATCGGATGCGGCACGGCTGCCGCCACCTGGGGCGACGTGAAGAGGATGCCGCCTCCGATGACGTTGGAGACGACGATGGCGGCGGCGTCGAACGCGCTGAGGCGACGTTCGAGCGTGGGCGCGCCCGCGGGTGGCTGCGACATGCCCGAGATTATAGGGCGACTACTGCGTGAGCAACTGGCGTTCGATCGGGAACTCGCCCAGCTTCGCCCACACCTGCGAGCCCTTCTTCAGGTAGAGCTCGACCTTGGCATCGATGAAATCCGAGTGCTGCATGATCTGCATGCGCGGCTGTTCACCGGTGTAGCCGAGCGCCGACCGGAGCACGATCGGATCGGTGGACGCGCCAGGCGCCAGCGGGTTGTTGCGCACCGCCCATCCGTAGTGCTCGCCCCACATCTCCTGCTCGTTGACGCGGCGGAAGATGGCGTTGATCTGCACGCCGTCGACGGGCTGGTCCGACTTGTTGCGCAGCTTGAGCTCCACCGACGGCACCAGCTTGTTCTTGCCGTCGGCCAGGATGCCGGTGTCGTACCACCCGGTCGTGACCTCGACCGGCTCGAGCACTTCGATGGGATTGACCTTGGTGCAGCCGGCAGCGGCCAGGGTCAGCGCGAGCAGGGCGACTGTATGACGCATGGCGGAAGGATAGCGCGGGCCGGGCGACGCTGCACGGCGGCGTGTACCACCTGAGACACCGTGACGTGGGAAAAGCTCCATGCGCTGGCTCCCCTCCGGCCCGAACCCGCTTCCCGCGCCCTAGAACTCCTGGACCCGCACGCGCTTCTTGGCTTCCTCGCGATCGATCTTGCCGGCGCGGTAGGCCGCCAGGTCGGCGGCCTTGATACGCAGGGTGAAGGTCGAGACCTGTTCGTAGGGATTGGGCGGTGCCAGCAGGTCCCGTCGCTCGTTGTCGCGGGCCGCCACCGTCAGGAACGCCTCGGGGTCGAGGAACGACACCATGGGCAGCGAGTTGTCGACCATGGCCTCGATCAGCGATTGCACGACGGCTTCGGTGTAGGCCTTGTTCGGATCTTCGAGCAGCTGGGAATTGACCGGCGGCCGGGGCGCGACGTCGGGCAGGCTCGGGGCGCTGACGGCGGTGCGTCCGGTCGTCGGCCGGCCCTGCGCGTCGGCGGCGGCCGCGACGGTGCCGCGGCGGGCCATGTTGAAGGGCCGCAGCTGCACTTCGAGCCGGCGCAGGGCGGCCTCGGCTACCTCCCGCTCGGGACCGCTCGTGGAGGCCACCACCGCCCGCAGCGACGCCAGCGCTTCGCTGGCACCCTGCTGGTCCTGATCCAGCATGGTGCGCAGGCTCCACATCATGCTCTGGCGCAGCACCGGCACCTCGACGTCGAAGAACACCCCGTAGCCATCCAGGTGGAAGCCGCGGGCGTTCGACTCGCCGGCCACCACGACCATGTCGGGCATCACGGCCCGGAACTGCGAGTTGAGACGTGCCGCCCCAGAGGTGACGGCGCGGGACAGCATCCCTTCCATCAGGTAGATCTGGTGTCGCAGCTGATCCTGCGCGGTGGGCGCCGGCGCGGTCTGCGCGGTGGCGGCGGTGGCGGTCGCCGCAAGGGCGGCGGCTCCGATGAACGAGCGCGTACGGGTCATGGCTGTCTGCCTCGGGTTCCTCGAGCGTGTCACGGTCACTGCGGCGGCCTCAGTCCGGCCCGCACGATGAAGTTCAGCATCTCGCGCTGACGCGCGACCTCGGCGCCGGTGCGTCCTTCGAGCTGGCCGAGGCCCTGGTCGATGCGGACCAGATCGGCGCGACGCTGCAGGTCCATGTCGCGTCCGAACTGCACGAGCCGCAGTGCCAGCTCCTGCTGCTGCCGCTTCTCGCTGGCGTCGATGAGCGCGCGCAGCCTGGTCATCGTCACTGGATCAGACGCCGCCACACTCGTGATAGCCGGCGGGACGGGATCGGCGGTCGTTTCGGAACGCGCGCGCAGCTCACTGCGCAGCGATTGCTCGAGCGAGACGAGCGCCGGCCGCCACGACTCGTCGGCCGCCGGCTCGACCACCGCTGCGCCAGCCGTCGGCGCCATCCAGCCGGTGGACACCGTCCAGCCGACGGCGTCGTGGCGCACCTGCACGTTGGCCACCGAGGCCGCCACCGCCAGCGCCAGCGTGGCGGCGATGGCCTGGGCCCAGAGCGGCACCGTCTGCCAGGCGGACACGGCCGGCCGCACCACGGTGCTGGGCGCGGACTCGGGGGTCACCGTGAAGCGCAAGGCCGGCGCCGGCGGGGTCCATTCGCTCAGGACCTCGCGCACACCGCCGAGCGCGGCCAGGTCGGCCGGACAGCGCGAGCAGCCGGACAGGTGCCGTTCAACGGCCGCCCGCGTCTCCGAATCGATCTCGTCGTAGAGATACGCGACGAGCGTCTCGGTGTCGTCGCAGTGGAAGTGCGTGCTCATGATGCGTCCCCACGGATGTCGGCGACCGACATGCCGCCTTGTTCCAACTGCCGCCGCACCACGCTCAGCCCCTGGTAGAGCCGGGTCTTCACGGTGCTGAGCGGACACCCCTGCATGTCAGCGATCTCCTGGAACGTGAGACCGTGGTACTCCTTGAGAACGATGGCGGTGCGCTGCTCCTCGGGGAGCGTGGCCATGGCCAGCGCCACGGCGCGCCCGAGTTCCTTGCGCGCGACCAGCGTTTCGATCGACTCGACGGGCCCCCGCGCACCGGCCAGCTCCGCGATGTCGACGTCTTCCGGCATCTGCACGACCGGCGTGCGCCGCTGCCGGCGCATCCAGTCGCGACAGAGGTTGAGCGCGATCCGGTAGAGCCACGACGAGAACTTCGCCTGGCCCTTGAAGCCCTTGATGGCGCGGTAGGCGCGCAGGAACGTCTCCTGGCAGACGTCGCGGGCGTCCTCCTCGCGACCAAGCGTGCGGTAGGCCAAGGCGTAGATCGGCCGCTCCCAGCGCTTGATGAGCTGGTTGAAGCTCTCGACGTCGCCGTCTCTCGACCGCGCGACGAGTTCCTCGTCGGTGATCGTCAGTGCCTGCACGGTCAGCGTCGCCCCTTCAGTTCGAGACCGTCCGGCGCTCGCCGACGGGTTCACGATGTCGAGCCCCAACATCATCTTGGACGGTCACGGCCCGGGTTTGGCCGGTTCGGACACGCGAGCGCGGCCCATCCGGCAATTGTACCAACCCGGGAGGGCCGGCAACACCGCCTGCAAAGTCCTCCGCCAGCACGACTTCGCCGCCTTACGGGCTACAATCGAGGGCTGGTGACCACGCCCTCTCACGAACACGAGCCCTTCCTGACGACCGACGAGGTCCTCGGCTACCTCCAGGTGAACCTGCGCACGGTGTATCGCCTGATCGACGCCGGCAAGCTGCCGGCCGTACGGGTCGGCCGCCAGTGGCGCTTCCGTCGCAAGGACATCGACGCCTGGCTGGAGAGCGAGCAGCCGGCGGTCACGGCCAGCCCCGCCCCGCCTGCCCGTGCCGGCGTGGCTCGCCGGGTCCTGGTCGTCGATCCGGACGTCGCCGCGCGGGACACGATTGCCGCGGCCCTGCGCGCGGTCGGCCACGCCGTGGACACGGCCCCCGACGGGGTGGTCGCCGCGGATCGGCTGGCCACTCATGAGTACGACCTCGTCGTCACCGAACTGCGGCTGCCGGCGCTCGACGCCTTCGGCGTGATTCGCGAAGGGCGGCGCCGCACGCCGGCCCTGCGCGCCATGGTCGTCACGGGGCACTCCTCCGAGAGTGCCGCGATCGAGGCCCTCAACTTCGGCGTCGCCGGATATCTCGTCAAGCCCGTGCGGGCCGCGGAGATCGCCGCCGCGGCGGCTCGCGTGCTGGCATGATTCAGCTGTCGTCCCTGTCGAAGCGCTTCGGCGAGCGCGTCCTGCTCGACGCCGTGACGTGGCACGTCGGCGACAGCGACCGCGTCGGGCTGTGCGGTCCGAACGGCGCCGGCAAGACCACGCTGCTCAAGGTCCTCGCCGGGCTCGACGAGGCCGACGGCGGACAGGTGGTCCGGCCGACCGCGCTGACGGTGGGCTACCTGCCGCAGGACGGCCTGACCTACGCCGGCCGCACGGTGTTCGCCGAGGCCAGCGACGCGCTGCGGCCGCTGCTCGAGATGAAGGCCGAGATGCACGATCTCGAGCACCGGCTGGCGGACACCGCGGTCGCGGCCAGCGAACACGACGCCATGCTCGAGCGCTACAGCACGCTGCAGGAGCGCTTCCGCATGGCCGATGGCTATGCCCTCGACATGAAGGTGGCCGCCATCCTGCGCGGGCTCGGCTTCAGCGCCGACGACTTCGAGACCGAGGCGGCGCATCTGTCGGGAGGCTGGCAGATGCGGCTGGCCCTGGCCAAGCTGCTGCTGCAGGCACCCGGCCTGCTGCTGCTCGACGAGCCGACCAACCACCTCGACCTGGAAGCGCGCAACTGGCTGGAAGACTACCTGGCGCGCTATCCGCACGCCGTGATCCTGGTGTCGCACGATCGCTACTTCCTCGACGCGGTCGTCGGCCGGATCGCGGATCTGTCGCTGCGGACGATTACCGACTACCACTGCAACTACTCGCAGTACCTCGTGCAGCGCGACGAACGGCTGGAGCGGCTGCGCGAGGCCAAGCGTCGCCAGGACGAGGAAGTGGGCCGCGTCCAGGAGTTCATCGACCGCTTCCGCTACCAGGCGACCAAGGCCGCGCAGGTGCAGAGCCGCATCAAGATGCTCGAGAAGGTCGAGCGCATCGAGGTGCCGCCGGAACGCAAGCGCATCCACTTCCAGTTCCCGGCCGCCGCCAAGAGCGGCCGCATCGCGCTCGACCTGTCGCACGTGCGCAAGACCTACGGCGCGAAGAAGGTGATCGACGACGTCACGCTGCACATCGAGCGTGGCGACCGGGTGGCGCTGGTCGGTCCGAACGGCGCCGGCAAGTCGACCCTCATGCGTATGCTGGCCGGCGTCGAGGCGCCGGACAGCGGCACGCGCGTCGAAGGCCACCAGATCGTCATGCAATACTTCGCCCAGGACGAGGCCACCAGGCTCGACCCGGCCGCCACCGTCTACGAAACGCTGGCCGAGGGCTCGCCGATGCACATGGTGCCGGCCATCCGCAACGTCCTCGGCGGCTTCCTGTTCTCGGGCGACGACGTCTACAAGAAAGCCGGCGTGCTCTCCGGCGGCGAGCGCACGCGTCTGGCGGTGGCCCGCATGCTCCTGCGTCCGTCGAACCTGCTGGTGCTCGACGAGCCGACCAACCACCTCGACCTCGATTCGAAAGACGTCCTGCTCGATGCCCTGGCGGACTACGGCGGCACGCTGCTCTTCGTGTCGCACGACCGCTATTTCGTGGAACGGCTGGCCACCAAGGTCGTCGAGGTCGGGGGCGGCAAGGCGCGGCTCTATCCGGGGACCTACGCCGAGTTCCTGTGGAGCCAGGCCAACGGCGGCGCCAGGCCGGCGGCCGTCGCCGGCCCCGCCCCGGTCAAGCCGGCCAGCGCCCGCGCGGCCGCGGCGACCGCACCTGCCCACGGCGCCCCGCCCGCACCCGCGCCCGCCGGCGCCGCCGGCCACGAGGAGCGCAAGCGCGAAGCCGCCGACCGGAAGAAGCGCGAGCGCGCCTTCCAGGCCCTGGCGGCGCGGATCGCCGAGCTGGAAGCCCGCATCGGCGTGAAGGAAGGGGAGATCAAGACGGTGGAGACGGCGATCGCCGCGCCCGGCTTCTACGACGACGTGGCGCGTGCCAAGCCGACGCTCGACCGCCATCAGACGCTGATGTGGGAAGTCGGCGACCTGCTCTCGCAGTGGGAGATGCTCCAGGCGGAAGCGGAAGAATCGCGCGCCGCCTCGGCCTCGTAGCCGGCGGCCCTGAGAGCTTCACGCGCCCGGCTGACGCACCAGGCCCACCAGCTTCCAGCCAGACGCCTGCCGCAGGAAGTAGGTCTCGATCGGCACTGCCCACGACGGATGATCGTCGTGCTCGGCGGCGAGGTCGACGCGCACGAAGGCGCCGATGGCGGCCGGCAGGGCGTCCGGAGCCGGCAGCCGGGCCGTCGTGCCGCTCGTCTCGGCCAGCCGTGTCGAGACCCGCGTGGCGTTGTCGAAGCTGTACCACGTGGCGAGGTAGCGGCGCGGCGGCGACGCGACTCGGTGGTCCACGGCGGCGTTGCCGAACGTCAGCACGCCGGCCACGTCCAGCACCGGCTCGACCACCGGGTTGATCCGCGGCAGGTAGTGCCGTCCGATGCGGTCGCGCCGTTCGGCCAGCACGCGCGCGAGCAGGGCGGAGGCGCGTGGGTCCGAATACGCGCCGGTGCCGGCGGCGACGCGGATGTCGTCGTCGGAGAAGGCCATCACCCGACGCGCCGCCCAGAACCCGTCGTCGTCACGCATCTCGATGTAGGCGCGCACCGGCACACGCGGCTTCCATCGCGCCGGATCGAAGGCCTCGCCCTCGAAACGGCCGATCGCCGGCAGCTCCTCGTAGTCGATGCGCTGCCAGGGGCTGAACGCCAAGCCGAGCGAGAACAGGCGGCGGAGCGCCGGCCCACCCTCGAACAGGTACTCCCACCCTTCACTCCAGTCGTGTGGTCCCTGCGCGCCGACGCCGAACGTCGAGCCGACATCCTGCAGGTAGTGGCGCACCACGGCGCGGCCGTCGATGGTGACGAGGGTATCGAGCGTGTTGCCGGCCTTCATGTCGGTCAGGTTGGTCCACGCGCCGAACACGCGCAGGGCGCGCAGTTCCCGGCGATGCTGATGCTCCACGACGTCGTTGGGATCGTCGGGACGGGTGCCCTCGTATCTGAAGCCCCCCAGGATCCGGCCGGGCAGCAGGCGCCCGGCGGCGACCCGGTAGGCGCCGTCGGGCCCTGGCGCCGCGCGCGCCAGCACGGCCGCCACGTCGTCCTGTGTCATCGCGGTGCGCCGGCCGGAGGGCCGGCGGACGGTCGCCGCCGGGTCGATACGCAGGTGCTCCGGACGGACCTCGGACAGATGGTTCTCGACCTGGTTGTAGCCCAGGGCCCAGAAGAGCTTGGTGGCCACCACGATGGCCGCGGTTGCCCCCTCCGGATTCGACGGCGCGTCGAAGGACAGGAACCACGTCTCGCCGCGCGCATCACGGGCGGTGAATCCCGGCGCGAAGCCGCTGCTCTTCTCGCGGATGACGGTCCACGACGATGGGTCGGGCGCCGGCCCGGTATTGGGGCCGTTCCGCAGCTCCTCGGGCGACAACCCGCGCGCGCCCATGCGGTTGGTGAACCAGCTGGAATCCGGCAGCTCGTCGATCGTGTTGACGTTGCCGGCACGGACGTTCGAGGGCGGCCGGCGGGCGGTCGACACGAAGTTGTGCAGGAGATCGTAGGGCAGCTTGATGTCCCACGGTTGCACGCGCGAGGCGTCCTGTGAGTCGGGCTCCCGCTGCAGCGGGTCGTCCGACAGGAAGGCCGGCTGCGCGGAATGGATCGTGTGGAGCGCGGCGACGATCGCCACCGCGACGACCGTCGCGGCCGACCGGCGCGGAGAACGGCGCGGAGAACGGCGATCGGGGTGTCGGGCCATGGCCATCCCCCTAGAACGCCGCCGACGAGCCGAACACGAGGCGGAAGCCCTCGCTGCTGCGCGCCACGTCGATCCGGATGGGCGTCGCCGACGGCGTGTGCAGTCGCAGCCCGATCCCGTAGTTGCCCTCCAGGTCGGCCAGCCCCAGATCGCGGCGGCGCGCCGCGACCATGCCGGCGTCGTAGAAGAACGCCAGGTCCGAGAACGCGTTGAGCAGCACGCGCCACTCGGCGCTGAGCAGCAGGCTGTTGCGGTCGCGGAACCGCCAGCTGGTGAACCCGCGCAGGGTCGAGCCGTTGCCGAGCGACGGCAGCAGGAAGAACGGCACGGCCTCGCCGCGACCGGCATAGGTCGTCTCGACACGGCCGCGCAGCGACAGCACCCACGCCTCGCGGCGCACGGGGACATGCTGCACGACCTCGTAGTCCACCTGCTGGAAGCTGAACGGGCCACCGGTGTCGTCGAAGCGTCGCGCCGTGACGCCGTAGTAGCCGCCGCGGCGGGCATAGCCGCTGGCGCCGCGCCAGTCGAAGGCCAGGGTGCCGTGCGACAGCAGGTAGTCGATGGTAGCCCCGGCGCCCGGCAGCGTGGCCGGTGCGTGGCGCTCGGCAAACACCGAGCCGGCGCTGACCGGCTGCTCGATCCGCGAGACCCCGCCGCCGCCGGCGACGACCCACGCCCCGCGCCATGGCCGCGTGGTCAGGTCGGCGGTGGCCGAGACCTGCCGGAAGTCGAACCTGGTGCGATCGCTCAGCGCGCTGGCCGGACCGAGGCCGAAGAAGCTCTGGTCGACGCCCTTGCGCCAGGCGCCGGCGGCCGTCAGCACACCGCGACGGCCGAACAACCCGGTGCGGCGGTACTCCGCCTCGGCGCGCGCGGAGGTGTTGATCGACATGGCGCCACGCACGTCGACGGAGGCGTGTTCGCCGCGGTGCAGCTTGTACCCTGCCCCCAGGGTCAGACCGGCGCCCAGATAGGCTGGCCCGTAGAACGGGTACCAGCGCACGTGCCCCGAGATGAGGTGCTCATCGACCTTCTCGATGAGCGCCTCGGCGAAGCCGGCCTTGTACGGCCGCAGGACACGTGCCTTGTCGGCCTGCTGCGCGGCGATCACGCCCTCGCGGGTGTCGGGGGGCGGCTGCGCGAGACTGGATGACGGGGCCAGAGCGATACCGATCGCGCTCGCGATGAGCAGGGCGACCGGACGGGCCAGAGACATGTGGGGTGCACCTTCCTGTGCGCGTCGGGCGCTCCCGGCCGGCCGCGCGCTACGAACCCTACGACAAAGGCCGGCGGCGGCTCAAGCTCGATTGCCGGTGCCGCCGACTCACAGCAGAGCTGGCGCTGGCAGCTGGGGGATAAAGTTCTCCGGACAGCCGGGCCCGCGACGCGACGGCCGTCTGGCCGGCAGGAGAGCGTCGTTTTCCGTCACCTCGGTTCTACCGAAACGCACGATTTCGTCATCGGAGTGGTCGATTCTTGCATCTGCCACAAAAACGTCGCGCGTGATTACACAATTCGACACAACGACGGGTGTGTTCGACGTCATTCCGATGACAGGCACGACAGTTGCGTATGTGGGCGCCAAGTCGATTCATGCCTCCTCCTAAAACTGCCACCGCCCGCCGCCCCAGTAAGGCCCCCCTGCTACCGCCGCGGGCGAGTAGTGCTCACCGCGCCCCCATTGCGGCCGCGCATTTCGTCGACGATGCCTTCTTCAAGCACCTGGTCGCGCACATGCGCAACGGGGTGCTGGCCATCGACCGCGGCGGCGCCCTGGTCCTCATCAACGACGAAGCGTGTCGGATTTTCGGCCTGCCGGCCGGCGAAGACTACATGGGGCGGCCGTTCGCCGAAGTCTTCCACGCCCACCCGGCGATCGTCCGCGTCCTGGCCGGTGCCTACGAGCTGGCGTTCCTCCCGAATCGCGCCGAACTGCGGCTGACGCCGTCCGACAAGGTGCTCGGCTACACCCTGTCCCTCATCCGCAACAGCGAGGGGCTGACCATCGGGGCGGCGATGTTCTTCAAGGACCTGACGCGCGTCGAGCAGCTGGTGGAACGCGAGCGCCTGCGCGACCGTCTGGCCGTGCTCGGCGAGATGGCCGCCGCGGTCGCTCACGAGATCAAGAATCCGCTGGCCGGCATCGAGGTGATGGCCGGTCTGCTGCGGCGTCAGCTGCGCGACAACACGCAGGCGACTGCCCTCGTCGGCGACATCATCAACGAAGCCAAGATGGCCAACGCCATCGTCCAGGAGATTCTCGACTTCGTGCGGCCGGTACGCCTGCAGATGGAACGGACGTCGGTGGCCGACGCCATCCACGCGGCCGTCACCATGGCCGACGGCCAGGCGAAGCGCGGGCATGTCGACGTCACGATCGATCTGCCCCCCGGGCTGCCGCTCATCGACGCCGACAACACGCAGCTGATGCAGGTATTCGCCAACCTGCTCATCAACGCCTACGAGGCCCTGAACGGCGAGGGAGCGGTGGCCATCGCCGCGCGGGAAGTGACCCGCGAAGAGGACGGCGCGCTGCCCCTCGACGGCGTGCATCCGATCCCGACCGTGATCGTCGAAGTCACCGACAACGGGCCGGGCGTGCCGCCGGAGCTGGCCGACAAGATCTTCAGCGCGTTCTTCACGACCAAGGCGCAGGGCTCCGGCCTGGGCCTGGCCATCGTTCGGAAAATCGTCGATGCCCATGACGGTCGCATCGACCTGACCAGCCGGCCCGGGGCCGGCACCAAGTTCCGCGTCACGCTCCCCGTGAGCGGCGACGCGCGAGTGTGGTAGGAGCACGACGATGAGCCGAATTCTGGTAGCCGACGATCACGACGCCCTGCGGCGGGGCCTGGCACTGGCGCTGCGCACGGCGGGCCACGAGGTGGAGGAGGCGCCCAACGGCAACGCCGCCATCGAGCGCCTGCACAACGGCTATTTCGACGTCGTCGTGAGCGACCTGCGCATGGGCGGTTCCGACGGCCTCGACGTCCTGCGCACCACGCGGACCACGCATCCGACCTCCTCGGTCATCCTGATGACCGCCTTCGGGTCGGTCTCGACGGCGGTCGAGGCGATGAAGAACGGCGCCTTCGACTACGTGCAGAAGCCCTTCGAGATCGAGGAGATGGAGGTCAAGGTCGAGAAGGCGCTCGAGCTGAAGCGCCTGCGCCACGAGCTCGAGTACCTGCGGCACGAGCAGCAGGAGAACTACGAATTCGACAAGATCATCGGCGGCAGCGACACCCTGCAGCGGGTGCTGGCGGTCGTCCGCAAGGTGGCCAAGAGCAACTCGACCGTGCTCATCCGCGGCGAGACGGGCACCGGCAAGGAGCTGATCGCCGGCGCCATCCACCACAACTCACTGCGCGCCGGCCGCAACTTCGTCAAGGTGAACTGCGCCGCGCTGCAGGAGAACCTGCTCGAGTCGGAGCTCTTCGGCCACGAGAAGGGCGCGTTCACGGGCGCCGACCGCCAGCGCATCGGCCGCTTCGAGCAGGCCGACGGCGGCTCGCTGTTCCTCGACGAAATCGGCGACATGAGCCCGAGCACCCAGGCCAAGATCCTGCGCGTGCTGCAGGAGCACGAGTTCGAGCGGCTGGGCGGCACCCGCACCCTCAAGGTCGACGTCCGCCTCATCGCAGCGACCAACCGCGACCTGCCGACGATGGTGGGGGCCGGGCAGTTCCGCGAGGATCTCTACTACCGCCTCAACGTCGTGACGGTGGAGACGCCGCCGCTGCGCGACCGCAAGGAAGACATCCTGCCCCTGGCCATGCACTTCATCCGCAAGTTCTCGCAGGAGCTCAAGAAGAAGCTCGACGGCGTGAACCCGGAAGCCGCGAAGATGCTGACACGCTACAACTGGCCCGGCAACATCCGCGAGTTGGAGAACGCCATCGAGCGGGCGGCGCTGCTGGCCGAAGCGCACAACATCATGCCGGACGACCTGCGCCTCGGCGACACCGTGCAGTCGCCGGGCAGCAAGGAGGGCCAGTCGGTGGTGCGGATCCCGCCGAGCGGCGTGGCGCTCGAGCAGATCGAGCGGCAAGCCCTGACCGAGGCGCTCCGCATGGCGAACTGGGTCCAGAAGGACGCGGCGGAGCTGCTCTCGATCAGCCCGCGGGTGATGAACTACAAGATCAAGACGCTCGGCATCGAGCTGCCGCGGCGGCGCAGCCTGGCGGCCGACGTCGCCTGATCGCCGGTGACGGCGCACCGCTGGTGGTAGCCTTTGGCCGGCCACCGGGCACGGACGTGGCATGCGGACTGGGAGGAGACGTCACATGACCAATACCATTCGGCACGGCACCCGTGCCGCCCTGACTCTCGTCGCCGTGCTGGTGACGACCGTGGCGGCGGATGCCCAGCGCTGGGGCCGTCCGCGCGCACCGCGCGCCGGTGCCTGCTTCTACCAGAACGCCAACTACCGCGGTGACTACTTCTGCGTGGCGGCCGGCGACGAGTACGACGTGATGCCGGACGGGCTGAACGACCGCATCTCGTCGATTCGCCTGTTCGGCGACGCCGACGTGACCGTCTATCGCAACCCGAACTTCCGCGGCCGCTCGACACGCTTCAACGACGACGTGTCGAACCTGCAGCAGGAGGGCTGGAACGACACCGTGTCGTCGCTGCGCGTGCGGCTCGACTTCGCCCGGGTGTCGCCCGCCGAGGCCGAGGACATCGTGCGGCGCGCCTACCGCGCCGTGCTCGGTCGCGACCCCGATCCCAGTGCCCGCAGCTGGGTCGAGCGCGTGATGCGTGATCGCTGGACACAGCGGGACGTCGAGCGCGAGCTCCGCAAGAGCGAGGAGTATCGCAACCGCCGGCCGCCGGGCGCGAGCGTCGACCCGCTCTAGTCGGTCGTGCGCGCGCGCGGATGCGCGCGCCGGTAGACGTCGATGAGCTGCGCGGCGTTGACGTGCGTGTAGCGCTCGGTCGTCGTCAGGCGGGCATGACCGAGCAGTTCCTGGATCGCCCGCAGGTCCGCGCCGCGCTGCAGCAGGTGCGTGGCGAACGAATGCCTGAGGGCGTGCGGACTGATGCCGGACCGCTCGCTGCAGCGCTCGACGTAGCCCGTCACGAAGCGGTGCACGCTGCGCCCGGTGAGCCGCCCGCCGCGCGCATTCACGAACACCGGTTCCCGGCCGCCGCGGTCCAGGCGCCCGCGTCCGGTGGCGCGCGCTTCGCCGAGCCGCCCGCGCGCCCTGGTCAGCGTCACCGGCGGATGCTCGCGGCGAATCAGCTCGCGGTCGGGCAGCCAGGCCCTGAGGGCCAGTTCGGCCGAGCGGTTGAACGGCAGCAGCCGCTCCTTGCCGCCCTTGCCGAGCACGCGGACCATCCGCGCCGGCAGGTGCAGGTCTTCCAGGTCGAGGCCGACCAGCTCGCTCACGCGCAGCCCGGACGCGTAGAAGAGCTCGAGCATCGCCCGATCGCGCCGGCCGAGGGCCGTCGAGGCATCGGGTGTCTCGAGCAGCGTGGCCATGTCGGCCTCGCTCAGGTGGCGCGGCACCGTGCGGTCGAGCTTCGGCGCCACCGCCGCCCCCGACGGATCGTGGGGCAGGTGGCCGGCGCGCACGAGGTAGCGGAGGAAAGCGCGGACTCCCGACAGCTTGCGGGCCACCGTGGCGCGAGCCTGTTCGGCCTTGTTCAGCTCGACGACGAAGGCGCGCACCGACGCGCCGTCCAGATCTCCGGTCATCAGCGTCGAGCGCTTCACGCCGCGCCCGCGCGCCGCGCGATCGAGATACTGGTCGACGTCGCTCGCGTAGGCGCGTACCGAGTGCGGCGACAGATGGCGGTTGAGCGCCAGATGTTCGAGGAAGGCCTTGAGGGCCGCTCCGACGGTTACCGCATCCATCGCTCGAGCTCGGCCAGCGCGCGGTCGGCCAGCGCCTGCTTGCGCAGGGCCTTGTCTCGCGGCGGGGCGTCGAGGGGCGGCATGATGCCGAAGGTGATGTTCGACGGCTGGTAGTGCTTCGGGTCGGCGTGCGAGGCGTAGTGCGCGAGCGCGCCGATCGCCGTTTCGCGCGGCGCGACCAGCGGCGCCAGGCCGGCGGCGACGCGCGCCGCGTTGCGGCCGGCGAGCAGGCCCGAGGCCGCCGACTCCACGTAGCCCTCGACGCCCGAGATCTGCCCGGCGAAGAAGAGATCCGGGCGCGTCCGCGTCTGCCAGGTCGGCAGCAGCACCTTCGGCCCGTTGATGAAGGTGTTGCGGTGCACCATGCCGAAGCGCACGAACTCGGCGCCCGCCAGACCCGGAATCATCCGCAGCACGCGCGCCTGCTCGCCCCACTTCAGCTGCGTCTGGAAGCCGACCAGGCTGTAGTGATCGCCGGCCAGGGTGTCCTGCCGGAGCTGCACCGCGGCATAGGGCCGCCGCCCGGTGCGCGGATCCTCGAGCCCGACCGGCTTCATCGGTCCGAAGCGGAGTGTGTCGCGGCCGCGGTGCGCCATCACCTCGATCGGCAGGCAGCCTTCGAAGAACTGCACGCTGTCGAAGTCGTGGATGGTCGCCGACTCGGCCCCGGTGAGGGCGTCGTAGAAGGCATCGTAGTCCGCCTTCGTGAACGGACAGTTGAGGTAGTCCCCCTCGCCGTCGTCGACGCCGCAGGCCACGGCCGGCCCGGCCGCCTCGCTCGCCGGCGCCGTGACCTCGAGCGGCACGACGCCGCTGCCGGCGCCCGCCTCGCGCCGCAGGCTGCGGCCCCAGCGCGACTGCCGGAACACTTTGTCGTGGTCGATCGACTCGGCCAGCACGATCGGGCTGATGGCGTCGTAGAAGGCCAGGTGCTCGTCGCCGACGAACGCCTGAATCGACTGGGACAGCGCTTCCGACGTGAGCGGTCCGGTGGCCAGGATGACCGCCTCGCCGGGCACCGGCGGCGGCACCGTCAGGACTTCTTCACGCCGGATCGTGATGCGCGGCTCGCTGGCCAGCCGCGCCGCGATCTCGCGCGAGAAGGCGGCACGATCGACGGCCAGGGCGGCGCCAGCCGGCACGCGCGCCACCTCGGCGGCCGCCATGACCACCGAGTCGAGGCGCCGCATCTCTTCCTTGATGAGGCCGACGGCGTTGTCGAGCTTGTCGCCGCGGAAGGAGTTGCTGCACACCAGCTCGGCCAGATCGTCGGTCTTGTGCACGAGCGTCGGGCGCTGCGGGCGCATCTCGTGCAGGATGACGTCCTGTCCGAGGCGCGCCGCCTGCCACGCGGCTTCGCAGCCGGCCAGACCGCCGCCGATGACGTGGATCACGCGACCAGTCTACCGGGTTCGATGCCGCACCCGGCGTCCAGCGTCGAGCGGCCGCTAGCGCAGGCCGAAGCCGGGCTCCGTCGTGAAGGCGGCGCCGACCACGAGACGGCCGGTGACGAGCCGCAGCGGCAACGCCGGCAGCGCACGCGGCGCCGGGCCGCCGATGACGAGGCCGGAGTCACGCGGATCGAAGATCGACCCGTGGCAGCTGCAGAAGAACGTCTGGCTGTCGCCGAGCGACTCGTCGACCTCGCAACCCGAGTGGGTGCAGATCGCCGAATAGGCCACGATGCCGTCGACCGCGCGCGCGCGGGTGGCAGCCGAGAGCACCGTTGGATTGAGCCGCGCCAGCACGATGCGGTTGAGCGGCGCGCCGTTCCTGAGGGCGTAGGCGGTCGGCGACATCGGCCATGCCATCATCCCGCGGCCGTCGAACGGCACGTCATCCGGCGTCAGCGGGATGAGGTCCGTGTCGCCCTCGCGCACGAGCAGGTCGCCTGGCGCCGGCGGCGCCGCGCTGGGGTCCTGGGCGGTCGCCCGAATCGGTGTCATCCACGCCAGCACCAGGCCGGCCGCTCCTCGAAGCCACGTCCGTCGTTGTGAATCCATCGCTTACGCCTTTTTTCCCCGTTTCGGGCCGGCCGACTTCGCCGCCCCTCGTCCCCGTGCCGTACTCCGGCGTTTCGACGCCGGCGCACTGGCAGCCCGCGCATTGAGCAATTCTACGGCCTGTTCCATCGTCACCCCCTCGGGCGCGGTGCCTTTCGGGAGCGACGCGTTCACCTCGCCGTCGGTCACGTACGGCCCGTAGCGGCCGTCGAGGATGCGCACCGGCGCGCCACCCTTGGGGTGTGGCCCGATGGCCCGCAGTTCGGCGGCCGCCGCGCGCTGGCGGCGCTGCCCCTTCGGCTTGGCGAGCAGTTCCTTGGCGCGCTCGAGCGTCACCGCATAGACATCGTCGGTCGCTTCGAGCGAGCGGAACTCCGAGCCGTGCTGGACGTAGGGACCGAAGCGGCCGCGGTTGGCGAGGATCGCCTCGCCGTCCTCGGCGGCGCCCAGCTCGCGCGGCAGCGACAGCAGCCGCAGCGCCTCGTCGAGGGCCACGCCGTCCTCCGACATGTCGCGTTCGAGTGACGCTCGCTTCGGCTTGACCTTGCTGCCCTTCTCGGGATTCTCTCCGAGCTGCACGTAGGGACCGAAGCGGCCGTGCATGACGTAGACCGCCTGGCCGGTCTTCGGATCGACGCCGAGCGATTTCGGCCCTTCCGCCTTCGCCTTGAGCAGCTTGACTGCCTCGTCGAGCGTCAGGTCGGCGGGGCTCATGTCGTCCGGAATCGAGGCCCGCGGCGCATCCTCGCCGGCTTCGCCGAGCTGCAGGAAGGGACCGTAGCGGCCGATGCGGACGCGCACCGGCTTGCCGCTGTCCGGATCGGCGCCGAGGTCCATCATCGGGTAGTCGATCGACTTGTCCTTGCCCTGCACGATCGTCTCGAGGCCGGTGTGCTTGCCATCGCCGCGATAGAACGCGCGGATGAAGTCCAGCCAGTCCTTCTGCCCGTTCGAGATCGCGTCGAGCATCTCTTCCATCTCGGCGGTGAAGCCGAGATCGACGTAGTCGGCGAAGTGCTCGCGCAGGAGCCGCGTCACGGCAAAGGCCGTGAAGCTCGGCACCAGCGCCTTGCCCTGCTTGCTGACGTAGCCGCGCCGCTGGATGGTGGCCACGGTCGGCGCGTAGGTCGACGGCCGTCCGATGCCCTCTTCTTCGAGGCGCTTGACGAGCGACGCTTCGGTGAACCGCGCCGGCGGCGAGGTCTCGTGCCCCTTGGCGCCCACGCGCAGCAGGATCAGGTCCTCGTTCGTCTGGTCGGGCGCATGCACCTTGTCGCCGACCTTGAGCTTCGGCAGCAGCGTTTCCTGCTCGCCGAGTTCGGCCGACGGGTCGTCGCTGCCCTCGACGTAGGCGCGGAGGAAGCCGGCGAACTCGATCGCCTTGCCGCTCGCCGAGAACGTGCACGCGCGCCCCTCGGGCGTCGTGCCGGTGATCTCGATCGACGTGCGCAGGAGCTGCGCGTCGGCCATCTGCGAAGCCACGGCGCGCTTCCACACCAGCTCGTAGAGCTTCAGCTCGTCGCTCTCGAGCACGCGCTCGAGCGACTGCGGGGTGCGCCGGAAGTCGGTCGGCCGGATCGCTTCGTGCGCTTCCTGGGCATTGCGCACCTTGGTCTGGTACTGGCGCGGACCGCGGTAATAGTCCTTGCCGTACATGTCCTGCACCGCGTGGCCGGCTTCGGCGAGCGCCTTGTCGCTGAGCGTGGTCGAGTCGGTGCGGTGGTAGGAGATGAGACCTTCGATTTCGCCGCCGCCGAGGTCGACGCCCTGGAACAGGCGCTGCGCGACGCTCATGGTGCGGTCGGACGAGAAGCTGAGCTTGCGGTTGGCCTCCTGCTGCAGGGTCGAGGTCGTGAAGGGCGCCGACGGCCGCTGCGTGGCCGGCTTCTCCTCGACGCTCGTGACCGCCCACGGCATCTGACGCTTCAAGCCCTCGGCCAGCGCCGTGGCGGCGGTCTCGTCGAGACGCGTCACGGTGGTCGAGGTCAGCACGCCCAGATCGTTGAAGTCCTTGCCGGTCGCGACCCGCTTGTCGTCGACCTTGATGAGCGTGGCCCCGAACTCGCTGCCGCCGCCGCGCAGGCCGGCCTCGAGGTCCCAGTAACCCGCCTTGCGGAACGCCAGCCGCTCTTCTTCGCGCTCGACGATGAGCCGCACGGCCACGCTCTGCACCCGGCCGGCGCTCAGCCCCGTCTGCACCTTCTTCCACAGCACCGGCGACAGGGTGTAGCCGTAGAGCCGGTCGAGGATGCGACGGCTCTCCTGGGCCCGGACGAGGTTGTGGTTGACGTCCTCGGGA
The DNA here is from genome assembly GCA_963807405.1 of uncultured Acidobacteriota bacterium. Lineage (GTDB taxonomy): Bacteria > Acidobacteriota > Vicinamibacteria > Vicinamibacterales > UBA2999 > CADEFD01. The sequence goes on from CAWEBU010000006.1 coordinate 2,394,065, forward strand.
GTGTGGTCGAGCGCCTCGCGGATCGCTTCTTCGGTGATCTCGTGGAAATGGATGCGGCGCACCGGCACCTTGGGCTTGAGGAGCTGCTCGAGGTGCCAGCTGATCGATTCGCCCTCACGGTCGGGGTCGGTCGCGAGGATGACTTCGGAGGCGTCCTTGAGCGCTTCCTTGAGCGCCTGCACGTGCTTCTTCTTGTCGGCCGGAACGACGTAGTGCGGCGTGAAGTCGCCGTCGGTGTCGACCCCCATCCGGCCCCACGACTCGCCCTTGATGTCCTTGGGGACCTCGCTGGCCGAGTCTGGCAGGTCGCGGATGTGCCCGTAGCTGGCTTCGATCCGGTAGTCCTTTCCCAGAAAGCGGGACAGGGTCCGGGCTTTGGCGGGCGACTCGACGATGACCAGCGGTTTCGGCATGTGGGACGGCAATCCTCAGGGAGGGCTTACGTTAGCACGCGATTCCGGCTTCCCATGAACCGGCCGCCTCCCACCCGCTCGATGCGGCCCTCGATCTCCAGCATGGCGAGATGGCCGTTGACCCGGCTCATCGGCCACCCGGTGGCGACCGCCACCTCGTCGGCCGAGAAGTCGTCCGCGCCCGGGTCCAGACCGAGGTCGCGGGCCAGCGCCGCGTCGAGCGCCGGGCGCGTGCGGCCGCGGGGAGCGCCGGCCGGCAGCCATCCCAGTTCGGTCAGGATGTCCTCCGGTCCCTCCACCAGCTTGGCGCCGTCCCTCAGCAGCGCGTGCCCGCCGCGGTGGCGGCCGGGCCCGACCGGCCCCGGCACGGCCATCACGTCACGGCCCTGCTCGGCGGCCGCCGCGGCGGTGATGAGCGAGCCGCTCTTCTCGGAGGCCTCGACGACGACCACGGCCGACGAGAGGCCGCTGATGATGCGGTTGCGGAGCGGGAAGTGGAACGGCAGGGGCGGCGTGCCGGGCACGTGCTCGCTGACCACCGCCCCCTGCGCGGCGAGCGCCGCCGCCAGGTCGCGATGCTCGGCCGGGTAGACGCGGTCGAGGCTCGAACCGAGCACGCCGATGCTGGCCCCGCCGCGTTCGAGCGCCGCCCGATGCGCGGCGCTGTCGATGCCGCGGGCGAGGCCGCTCACGACGACCACGCCGGCTTCGGCGAGACCGGCGGCCAGGTGCGCCGCGAGCGTCAGGCCGCCGGGCGTGGCGGCCCGCGCGCCGACCAGGGCCACCATGCGCGGCCAGCGCAGCACGCCGGCGGTGCCGCGCAGCCACAAGACCGGGGGCGGATCCGGAATCTCGGCGAGCGGGGGCGGATAGTCCGGCTGCCCGAGCACCACCGCCAGCTGTCCGCGACGGTGCGCGTCGCTCAGCGTGTCCTCGGTGCCACGCGCCAGCGCGGCCACCGCGGCCGCCACGTCAGCGGCGCCGTCGCACCGGCATACCCAGGTGAGCAGTGGTTCGCCGGGCGGGCGTGACGGCAGGTCGTCGATGTCGGGAATGGGGCGTCCGAGCAGGGTGCGGACGATTGCGCCGAGCAGGCGGCGCCGGGTGGCGCCGAAGAGGGTGAGGGCCACCGCGTCGTGCAGGGTCATACCAGCCTCCGGGCGAGCGCCCGCCAGCGGGCACTCGCGTCCACGGAAGTGGTGGCCGTCGACCTCGGTTCACTCGATTATGCGCCCCGCGCAACGCCTCGCACAACGGGGGCGTCTTTACTTGCGGGGGCCCGGTAGCACGACTATAGTGGCCTCACGGCCCAATGATCAGACCGCTGGTCGTCGTCACTCTGCTCTCGGCGCTGTCAGCAGCGCCCGCCTACGCCGATGTGCGGGGAGACGCCCGTAAACAGGTGGAGTTCGGTATCGCCGTGGCCCAGAAGGGGCTCTGGCGCGAGGCGATCTTCCGCTGGCAACGAGCCACCGAGATCGACCCGACCTACGCTCAGGCCTTCAACAACCTCGCGGTGGCCTACGAACAGCAAGGCGAGCTGGCCAAGGCACGCGAGGCCTACGAGAAGGCCCTGCGACTCGAGCCGAACAATCCGCTCATCAAGCAGAACCACGACCTGTTCAAGGAAATCAATGATCGCACCGGGCGCACGGACGGTCGGTAGCTTCGCGCTGATTGCCATCCTCAGCGCCTGCTCCACCGGCTACCTCGACATCCCCATCGAAACGCCGATCCAGCCCAAGCTGGACGTGCGGCCGTTCTCGCGCGTGTTCGTCGCCGGCTTCGTCACCGCCGGTACCGATGATGTCGACGGCAATCTCGAAACCGTCCGCCTGCTGCGCAGCCAGCTCCGCAACAAGGGCACGCTGCGCGTCATCGACGCCGACGCCCTGGCCCTGACCGCCCTCCTGCCGGCCGAACCGGCGCCGGCCGGCAACGGCGCGGCGGGCACGACCGCGCCCCAGGCGACCGCCGATGTCTCCGACGACCTGGCGTTCACGGCGTCCGAGAAGATCTTCGCCGACACGGCCTACTGGAAGAAGGTCGGTGAGGAGTTCGAGCAGCCTCTCATCATCACCGGCACGGTGCTGTTCCGGCCGCAGGAGCGGGCCGGCTTCGTCCAGCGCGAACGCGAGACCTTCGACGCGCTCGGGCGCCGCGTCGTGCAACCCGAACGGACCTACATGGAGCGCAAGGGCTTCGTGCTCCGGCCCACCTTCGTGTTCATCGACGGCCGCACCGGCGAGACCCTGCACACGGAGACCTTCCGTGAGGAAATCCTCTACAACGCGAACCAGACGACCCCGCCGCTGTCGTCGTTCTTCGAGCTGATGGACCGCCTGCTGCCGAGCTTCCTGAACACCCTGAGCGCCCAGAAGGTCCGGGGGAGTAGAACGCTCCTCAAGTAGCGGCGAGCGGCCAGGGACCAGAAGCCCAGGGCCAGGACTTGAAGACTGCTAGACCCTAGCCGCTAGGCCCGAGATCTGATAGTCTCAGTTGTTCTGGCCCGGCTCCAGACCCGTCCACAGTGGGCGGTCCCTTCCAAGGGGTGAGCCGGCGGCCGATTTTTCGTCACGGAGACTTCCCGTGTTTGCAGTGATTCAGGCCCAAGGGCATCAGTTCCGCGTCGAGCCGGGTGTCGAGATCGAACTCGACGGTACCGGCGAGAAGGGCGCGGAGGTTTCGTTCGACCAGGTGCTGCTCGTCAGCACCGACGCCGGCGTCGTGACGGCCGGTGCGCCGACCGTGGCCGGCGCCAAGGTGCTCGGCGTGGTCGTGACGCCGCATCTCGGTCCGAAGGTGCGCATCTTCAAGAAGAAGCGCCGCAAGCAGTATCGCCGCACCGCCGGGCATCGCAGCGCGCTCACCCGCGTCCGCATCACCGACATCGTCGCGTAAGTCACAGGGGGCCTGCCGCCGCGCGCGGCACGGGATTCGGTCATGGCAACAAAAAAAGGTCAGGGAAGCTCACGCAACGGGCGTGATAGTCAGTCGCAGCGGCTCGGCGTCAAGCGGTTCGAGGGCAACGTCGTCACCGGCGGTTCGATTCTCGTGCGTCAGCGTGGCACCAAGTACCGCCCGGGACTGAACGTCGGAATCGGCAAGGACGACACGCTCTTTGCGAAGATTCCGGGCACGGTCAAGTTCGAAGATCACGGCTCACGCGGACGCTACATCAGCATCCGCCCGCTCGAGCAGTAAGTCGGCAGCGCACGGGGATCGCGGTGACGGGGTCACGCCTCGTCGTCACGGTCCCCGTCGTGTGTGTGGCCACCAATGACTTTCGTTGACGACGTCGAGATTGTCGTGGAGTCGGGCGCCGGCGGCGCCGGCTGCCTGAGCTTCCGGCGGGAGAAGTTCGTGCCGCGCGGCGGCCCCGACGGCGGCAACGGCGGCCATGGCGGTTCGGTCTACCTGGTGGCCGACCCGCACCGCAATACGCTGCTCCACTTCCGCTACACCCCCGAACATCGCGCCGAACGCGGCCGCGGCGGCGAAGGCGTGCACCGCACCGGTCGCGGCGGCAAGGACCTGGAAGTTCCGGTCCCACCGGGCACGACGGTGTCGGTCGCCGATCCGGAACTGCCCGGGGAGTGGCTGACGATCGCCGATCTGCGGGTGCCGGGCGAGCGCGTCCTGGTCGCCAAGGGCGGTCGTGGCGGCCTCGGCAACGCGATGTTCGTGAGCGCCACCAACCGCGCGCCGCGAAAAGTGCAGCCGGGCGAACCGGGCGAAGAGAAGACGCTGCGTCTCACGCTGAAGCTGCTGGCCGATGTCGGCCTGGTCGGCTTTCCGAACGCCGGCAAGTCCACGCTCATCGCGCGCGCCAGTGCCGCCCGCCCCAAGATCGCCGACTACCCGTTCACGACGCTGACACCGAATCTCGGCGTGGTCAGCCTGAGCGGCGAACGCACCTTCGTCATCGCCGACGTGCCGGGGCTCATCGAAGGCGCGCACACGGGGCACGGACTGGGCCACCAGTTCCTGCGCCATGTCGAGCGCACGGCCGTGCTCATTCACGTCGTCGATGTCTCCAGCAGCACCGGCCGCGACCCGGTGCAGGATCTCGACATCGTGCGCCGCGAGCTCGAGCTGTTCGATCCGGCGATGCTCGACAAGCCACAGCTCGTGGCAGCCAACAAGATCGACGCGCTCGACGAACCCGAGCGGCTGCAGGCGCTCGAAGCGCGCGCGGCGGCTCTCGGCCTGCCGTTCCTGGCGGTCTCGGCGGCTGCCGGCACTGGCGTGCCGGCGCTGCTCGAAGGCGCCTGGCCACACGTGGCCACGGCCCGCGCCGCCGAAGCGGCGGCCCTGCTCGCCGCCGCTGACGACGACGGCGACCCGGCCGGTGACGCGGACCGCGCCCACTGATGGCCCGGCTCGGAGTGCTCGGCGGCACGTTCGACCCGGTGCATCTCGGGCATCGTGCCGTGGGCCGCGCCGCCGTCGGCGCGCTCGCGCTCGACGAGGTCCGGCTGGTGCCGTCACGGGTGCCCCCGCACCGCGCCGAGGGCCCGTGCGCGTCCGGACATCACCGCTTCGCGATGGCGGCCCTCGCCGCGCTGGCCGAGCCGGGCTGGACGGTGTCGGACGTGGAACTGCAGCGCGCCGGCCCGTCGTTCAGCTTCGACACGCTGACCGCCCTGGCCGCCGACGGCTGGGCGGCACGGCAGATCTTCTTCCTGATCGGCGCCGACGCGTTTGCGGAAATCGCCACCTGGTCGCGCTATCCGGCGGTGCTGGATCTGGCGCACTTCGTGGTCGTGGCGCGGCCCGGGACGACCCTCGACGAGGTCAAGGCGCGCGTGCCGGCGCTGGCCTCGCGACTGACCACGGCCGGCGACGTCGCCGGCCGCTCGACACCCGGCATCGTGCTGCTGGCGACGGCGACGCCGGATGTGTCGTCGACCGCCATCCGTGAGCGGGCCGCGCGGAACGAACCTCTCGCGGGCTTGGTGACGGAGCCGGTCGAGCAGTACATTCGACGTCATGGGCTCTATGCCTCGCGAGGCGAGGCGTCGGCGGTTTGACTGGTAGGTAGCTTGCATGGCGAAAACGAGTAGTGGACGAGCGAAGAAGACCCGCGTGCCGGCCGCCGTCATGGCGGTCATCGAGGCGGTGCGCGACAGGAAAGCCGACGACGTGGTGGCGCTCGATCTGCGCACCTCCGACGCCTTCACCGACTTCTTCATCGTCTGCACGGGGCACAACCGGCGTCAGGTCCAGGCCATCGCCGACGCCGTCGAGGCCGCCCTCAAGGCGAAGAAGCTCCGCCCCACGCACGTCGAAGGCTACGAGCGCGGCGAGTGGGTGCTGCTCGACTACTTCGACTTCGTGGTGCACGTCTTCTCCCCCACCTCGCGCGCCTTCTACGGGCTGGAACGTCTGTGGGGCAACGCCGAACCGCTCGCCCTGCCGGCGCCGGCGCCCGCTCCCGCCGGATAGTCACGCGGGCGCGACCGCCCGCCCATGATCCGCACGCTCGTCGAGGGCGTGATGGCGGCCCTCGTCGCGCCGTGCTGCGCCGTCTGCGCCACCCTGCTCGAACGGCCGCTCGACGGCGCGGTGTGTCCCGGCTGCTGGAGCCGCGTCGTCCGCTTCTCCCCGCCGCTGTGCGCGCGCTGCGGCGATCCGCTGCCGAGCCGCCGCGGCGCGGCGGCCACCGGGTGCTGCGCAAGGTGCTCGGTCGATCTCGGGTCGATCGCGGCCGCCCGGGCGCTCGGCCCGTTCGAGGGCACGCTTGCCGACATCATCCACGCCTGCAAGTACGGACGGCGGCCATCGGTCGGCCACGGGTCTCGGCCGGATGATGCGGGAACTGGCCTCGACGTGGCCGGAGACCATCGACGTCGTCGTCCCGGTGCCGCTCCATCGCCGCCGCGAGCGCGAGCGGGGCTTCAATCAGGCGGCGCTGCTCGCCGCCGCGCTCGGGCCGCCGGTCTGCCTGGCGCTGGTGCGCCGCCGCGACACCAGTCCGCAAGCGGCCGCCTCGGGCGCGGCCCGGCACGCCAACGTGCGTGGGGCCTTCGTGCTCGAGGGCGGAGCCGGCCGCCTGCGCGGGCGGGTGGTGGCGCTCGTCGACGACGTCCTGACGACCGGCGCCACGCTCTCGGCCGCCGCCGATGCGCTGCTGCCAGCCCGGCCGGCGCGCATCCTCGCGCTTACAGCAGCCCGAGCCGCGTTCGCACGGCGCTGACGACGTCGGCGCGCACGGCGTCGGCGGAGCGCGTCCCGTCCATCCGGTGCCAGGCGGCGGCGCCGGCCTGCGTCAGGTAGCTGGCGCGCACGCGCGACAGCAGCGGCAGGTCGCGTTCGAACTTGTCGCGGGCGGCGCGCTTGCGCTCGAGCGAAGTCTCGGGCGCGATGTCGAGCAGGAACGTCAGGTCGGCCGGCGGCAGGCGGCGCTGCACGTCGGTCAGCCAGGCGAGATCGAGGCCCTGCGCCTCGCCGTAGGCCAGGCTCGAGGCGGCATACCGATCGGCGACCACCATGGTGCCTTCCGCCAGCCACGCCCGGATGGCCGGGGCATGCTCGTAGCGGTTCGCGATGTAGAGGAGCTGCAGGACGTCCGGCCCGTAGTGGCGCTGCCCCTGCAGCGCCGCACCGATCTCGGCGCCGATCGACGTCGCGTAGTCGGGAAACGAGACGGTGCGCACGACATGGCCGGCCGCCTCGAGTGCTCCGACCAGCCACTCAGCCTGCGTCTGCTTGCCGCTCTGATCGAGCCCTTCGAAGGCGATGAGCCGTCCGCTCGTCATCGTGGTGCCGCTAGGCCTCGAGCTGCAGCAGCTCGTCCAGGGTCTGGCGGCGGCGGATGACCGTCCACTCCCCGCCCTCGACGAGCGCCTCGGGCGGCAGCGGACGCCGCAGGTACGTGGACCCGAGGACGGCGCCATAGGCGCCGACATCGCGAATCGCCACCAGGTCGCCGACTTCGAGCGGCGGCAGCGCGCGGTCGCGCGCGAAGCGGTCGGTGGACTCGCAGATCGGCCCCACGACGTCGCACGGCTCGGCGGGCCCGGGGCGCAGGTGCACCGGCTCGATGCGGTGATAGGCGCCGTAGAGCGCCGGGCGCATCAGCTCGGTCATCCCGGCGTCGAGGACGACGAACCGGCGGCCGCCCGGCACGTGCTTGATGTCGACCACCGCGGACAGCAGGATGCCGGCCGGGCCGACAATCGAGCGTCCCGGCTCGATCGCCAGCGTGAGCGGGATGTCCCCGGCCGCCGCGACCAGCGCGCGCACGTAGGCGCTGCGCTCCGGCACCGGCGTGCCGTCGTAGGCGATGCCGAGCCCGCCGCCGAAATCGATCTGCTCGAGCGGCACGCCCGCCGCCAGCAGTCCGCGCGCCAGCGCGGTGGCGGCTTCGGCGGCTTTGGCCAGCGGCGCCAGGTTCGTGATCTGCGAGCCGATGTGGATGTGCACGCCGACCGGCGTCAGGCCCGGGCGGCGGGCCATGTCGACGAACAGCCCGGGCGCCAGCGCGATCGGCACGCCGAACTTGTTGTCGCGCAGGCCGGTCGAGATGTGCGGGTGGCTCTCGGCGTCGATGTCCGGGTTGACCCGCAGGGCCACTCGCGCCGTCAGGCCGCGGGCGGTGGCAATCTGGTCCAGACGATCGAGTTCGCCGGGCGACTCCACGTTGATGGCGTGGAAATCGAGCGTCACCGCGCGCTCGAGCTCACGGGCCGACTTGCCGACGCCGGTGAAGACGATCTGGCGCGGCGTGAAACCGCAGCGCAGCGCCACGTCCACCTCGCCCATCGAGTTGGCATCGACGTGGCTGCCCAGGGCCCGCATCAGGCGCACGATGCTCAGCGTCGAGTTGGCCTTGAGCGCGTAGTGGATGGCGTGCGGCCGGCCGTCGAACGCATCGTCGAGGGCGCGATAGGCGTCGCGGATGGCGCCGGCGCTGTAGACGTAGCACGGGGTGCCGAGGGCCGCGGCCACGTCGGCGACGGGCACGGCCTCGAGCGTCAGGCCCTCGACGGGCGTCTGTGAGCGCGGTTCTGGCACGGCGGAAAGCTCTGGATCATACCGTGAACCGCGGGGCGAATCGAGGGCCGGGGCCCGGCTCACTAGTGATATTCTGGCGCCCGACCCCGCCGATTCCTGCCGATGTCCCTTGACCCCCCGTCGGCCGAGCCCGACGCCATCGATACGCTGATCCAGCGCTGTCTTGCCGGCGACCAGGCCGCCTGGGACGAGATCGTACGCACGCACCGGCGCCGCGTCTTCAACATCGCCTACAAGTTCACCGGCCGCCACGACCTGGCCGAAGATCTGACCCAGGACGTCTTCGTCAAGATCTTCAAGTCGCTCGGCACGTTCGATCGGCGCGCCAACTTCCAGACCTGGCTCGTCAGCGTCAGCCGCAACCTGTGCATCGACCACTACCGGAGCGTCCGCAAGGAGCGTGAGGCCATCGATCGCGACGTCGATCCTGGCGATCTCGCGCCGGTCTCGCCGACCACCAGTCCCTACCAGTCGCTCGAGGCGCGCGACCGCGCGTTGCTGCTGCGGCGCGGGCTGGCCGAGCTCGCACCCACCCTGCGTGAGGCGGTGCTGCTGCGCGACCTGCAGGAGCTCTCCTACCAGGAAATCGCCGACCGGCTCGCCCTCCCCGAAGGCACGGTGAAATCGCGCATCAACCGCGGGCGCAACGAACTGGCACGGCAGATCAGCCGCATTCGAGACAGTGACGACAAGGCCGTCGCCGCGCGCACCGCGGACGGCGGCCCCAATCCCCGCAGAAGCGGAGTGGCAGGATGAATTTCACCATCGACCGTTCGAACGACGTCGCCATCGTGCGTCTCGACGAGGCGCGCCTCATGTACCCGCTGCTCGCCGATTTCGCCGGCGCCGTCACCGGCCTGCTCGACAGCGGCGAACGCAAGGTGCTGCTCGACTTCTCCAAGGTCACGTATGTCGACAGCGCCACCATCGGTTGCCTGATGGACCTCTATCGCCAGACGAGCGGCAAGGGCGGCGCCTTGAAGCTGGCCGGCGTGCAGAAGCGGGTGGAGACCATGCTGACGATGACCGGCGCCCACAACTTCCTGGCCCTCCACCCCGACGAAGCGACCGCGCTGGCGAGCTTCGGAGCCTAGACGACGATGCGCACGATCACCACGACCAAGGGGAAGGCGATCGACGTCGACGAGACGATCGATGTGCTGGCCATCCTGGAGGCGTTGCACCAGGCGCGATGGCAGGACGAAGACTCGTTCGCCGGCGTGCAGCGGGAGATCGGCAATCTGGTGGGTCAGTTGTCGGACGCCGAGTGCCGGGCCTACCTGATGGAGGCCCTCTTCATGAGCTACAACACGTTCGAGAACGACAAGCTGGGCGCGGTCATGCGCAAGATCGCCTCGACCGGCTCGGGCGAACCCACCGAACCCTGACCCTGCCGCCCAGATGTCGCTCAACCATCTCGCCGAACGCTTCACCTGCTCCTGGCCGTGGTCGACGGCGATCCTGCTGTGTGACGGCCGCATCTCGTGCGGCTGCTCGGACCCCTACGCCAAGCGCGTGATGGGCGACGTGCGCCAGGGCACGCTGCAGGCGGTATGGCATGGGTCGGTCGCGACCGAACTGCGCGCCGACATCAACGCCGGCGGCTCGTGGTTCTGCGGCGACTGCCCGCTCAAGGAGCCGCTCGCCGAGGGCCAGCCGGCGCCGGTGCGCGACCTGAACGTCGGGCCGCTGCCCAACCGCCTCTACGTGGAGTGCACGGCGGCCTGCAACATCTCGTGTTTCCAGGCCTGCTGCGCGCCTGAGACCGGCATCACGCGGACGCGCCAGGCCGGGATGCTCGACTTCGACGTCTTCACCCGCGTCATCGACGAGGCCGGCCCGTCGCTCGTGCGGGTCGACTTCTTCAACTACGGCGAGGCCTTCCTGCACAAGCGGGCCGTCGAGATGTGCGAGTACATCAAGGCGAAGTTCCCGCACATCTACCTCTACACGAGCACCAACGGCGGCGCGCTCACCGAGGAGAAGGCGCGGCGGCTGGTGCATTCCGGCATCGACGAGGTGACGTTCTCGATCGACGGCGCCTCGCAGTCCGTCTACGAGAAGTACCGCCAGCGCGGCAAGTTCGACGTGGCGGCGGCCAACATGCGCGCGATGGCCGATGAGAAGGCCCGCCACGGCCGCGACGTACCGCAGATCAACTGGCGCTACATCCTCTTCAAGTGGAACGACCACGACGAGGAGATGGACCAGGCGCGGCGGCTGGCGGCGGAGTTCGGCGTCGATCGCCTGACCTGGGAGATCACCGATCACCCGGAGGACTCCTTCTCGCGCCGCTTCGCGCCCGGCACGCCTGAGTTCGAGCGCATCCGCCACGAGGTGTGGGACCAGTCGGGACTGGGCAACGCCATCCCCGGCGCCACCCCGCGCGCCGAGATCGCCGTGCCGGCACCCGGTGAAGCGCTGGTCGGCCGCGCCGGAGAGACGCTCAGCATCCGGACGCACGTGAAGAACCTGTCGACGCGGCCGTTCCGCAAGCACGCCAGCTACGGACGGCGCCTGGTCCGCCTCGGCGCCCAGCTGGTCGGCGCGGACGGCACGCTCCTCAATCGCGATCACGCGCGGGCCTGGCTGCCAGAGGACCTGCCGCCGGGCGGCGCCGTCGACATCACGATCGACGTGCCGCTGCCGGGCGAACCTGGCCGCTACGCCCTCAAGTTCGATCTGGTCAGCGAAGGCATCGACTGGTTCGAGAAGGCCGGCTCGCCGACGACCACGCGCGACATCGTGGTGCAGTAACGCGTTGGCCGCTGCGCGAGCGCCAGTTCCGGCGCCCGCTCCAGCACCCTCAAACGCTCAGGCGCCTCGAAACCCCCAGCGGGTGGCCGTCACCGCCATTGGCGAACTGCTGGCGACACCGGACCGCCGGCGGCGGGTCCTGTCGCCGGACAGCCCCACTTGGTGCTCGCCCAAGGGCGGGCGTCACGAGGGAGGGCTCCGCGCCAAGCGGGGCGGCCCCGTCCGGCGCCACCCGCGTGACGGCGGGCGTCGCCACGTTTCCGCGGAAACGTACGTCGAGCCGTGGTCCAGGTCGAGCGCGCCTTCGAAGACGTGTGGCAGTCGGTTGCACTCACCTTGGAGCGGCCACCTAGTGCGTCGGCCCGCGCACGTTCAGCCGGGCAACGCACCCACAAGCTCCTTGGAAACAAAAGAACTGTTTCCACAGCTCCCACAGCCTTCTTCCTCGTCACTCTTTCTCTTGAAAACGCCACGACCGTCGTAGAGACACTCCGAATCCCCCTTCGTGAACGGCACGGTGGTGCCGCCTGCACAGCAAGAGCAGGTTGCCGAGGCTGTTCACTCCCCCATCCGCCCAGTGTTCGATGTGGTGGGCGTCGCAGCGGCGGGAGGTGCAGCCCGGAAATCGGCAGGTGGAGTCTCGCGCCTCGGTCGTCCGCATCGACCACGAAATCCACGGCGCGTGCCCAAGAAGCAGAGCTCTCCCAAATTGACCGCGTCGCCGAGTCCCCGACGTTCTACGCCCACCCTGAGCGGCGGGCCGCCATGCGGCCCGACATCGGAACAGGACAAGTTCCGAAAGAAAAAGCCGCCGGTCACCTACCGTTACGACTCGTCGCTCTCGCCCGCGCTCGACTGGGACGGGCAGCACGCGCGCGAGAAAGAATGCCGGCCTCGGGTTCGCGATTCCGCCGCCCGGCCACGCCCGCGCAGAGGATGCGCACGGGCTACTTCGAGCCGCCGGCCGCCGTTCGCAACTGGCCGACTTCGCGTTCGAGCGCGCCCAGCCGATCGGCCAGCATCCTGCGCTCGCGTTCCAGCCGCTGCACCTGCGCGAGCAGGAGCGTCGGCAGCACGTGGTAGTGCACGGTTTCGATCTCGCCGTCCTGGCTCCGTGACACCAGCTCGGGCAGCACGGCCTCGACCTCCTCCGCGACCAGGCCGTACTGCCACGGCTTCGCGCCATCCGCGAACGCCGTCGTGTAGCGGAACTGCACCGGGCGCAAATCCAGCACCTTGTCGGCGACGTCGAGATCCTGGATGTCCTCCTTGAAGCGGCGCGATGAGTTGACGGTGCCCAGCTGACCGCTCGAGTCGATGACGACCGGGACGGCGTTGGCGATGCCGGTCTGCACGCCGCGGATGCCGCCGATGAACGTCCGTTGCTGCGCACCCGAGCCGAGCCGGGTCGTGTAGTTGTCGAGGTTCACGCCGCTGGCGCCGAGGTAGATGTTGTGCGACCCGGCCACGAGACCGAGGCCGGTGCGCTCGCCGATGGCGATGTTGTTGATGCCCAGCTCCAGCTGGAACAGGGCGCCGCTGCCGATGGCCGTGTTGCCGTTGCTGATCCTGATCCGCTCGAGGGCGCCGGTCCCCACGCCGACGTTCTGGCTGCCGCTGATGTTGGCCCGCATCGCGAACCCGCCAACGGCGACGTTCGAACCGCCATCAGTGATGTTCGGTGCCGCATCGTGCCCGACGGCGGTGTTGAAGTCGCCAGAGGTGAGACGCCTCAAAGCCCCGTTCCCCAGGGCCGTGTTGTTGTAGGCGTCGTTGTGAGGCCCCTGGAGGGCGTCGCTGCCCAGACCGAGGTTGTAGCCGGGGACCTTCACGCCGGTGATGGCCAGGATGGCGCTGGCGTTGACGTCCAGGCGCGGACCGCCCGTCGCATTCGGCGAGTAGTTCAGGCCGTACCCGACCACCGCCCCGGACAGAGACGGACCCGTCGGCCGAGGGCTGCCGCCGCTACCGCCGGCAGGTGCAAAACGAAACGCCCCCGAGTTGCCGGTCGTGTCACGCCACGTGCCCGAGAGCGTGGTCGGATTGATGTTGGCGGCGACGGTTGCCGCCAGGCCCGACGGCACCGGTACGATGGTGAAGCCGAGGCCCACGGACCCATCGGGATTGAAGAAGGCCGTCCCAGCGGCAGCGGCGAGCGTCTGCCCCCCGCACTGGTCGTCGACGCCGTCGAGCGCGAAGACGCCGCCCCGCGTCGTGATCGTCACCGTCACGACGTTGCAGTACGGCTGCAGCTGCCACTTGAACGTGCCGAGCGTCTGAGCCTCGGCCTGGCCAGCCGCGCCGACGACGGCCGCGAGAGCGGCACACAGACATCCACGAAGCGAGCGCACCATCACACACCTCCATTGAGCATGCGCCGGTCGCGACGTCCACCCAGGACGGCGCGCACGGCCGGGAATCACCGGCTTGTCGCGACGAAGGCACCCGCGGACGGGCCGCCGCCGCTCGCGGGTGCTCAGCGCGGGCGCAGCACGTTGTCCGCCGCGTAGTCGCCGAGTCGCGTGCACGAGCCGAAGCTCGCTTCGGTCTCGAACATGAAGTGAATGCCGCCCCAGATGCGGCTCAGCCCGCCTTCGTCGGCCAGCTCGCGGAAGCCGTTGTAGCGCCGCGTCACGTTGGGCCCGGTCGAGCCAACCCAGGTCACCTCGAAGGGCACGTCGTCCTGGCCGACGACGCGTGCCAGCACCCGGGCCTGCGCCGCGCCGAGGCAGGCCATGTTGCCGGGATGTCCCGGGTAGGGCGGCGTCGGCACAAGCGGCGTCCACGCCGCGTCACGCTCGGTGGCGTCGTTGCCGTCGGTGTGGGCCTCGCGGATCGCGGTCACCGGCCGCCAGAACCCGTAGAGGAACTTGCCGGTGAACGACGTGAGCAGCGCATCGTGGTGGGCCATGCTGGCCAGGGCGTAGGCGCGCGTCGCCTCGACGCCGCTCAGGCCGCGCGACCGGGCCACGGTCCCGACGACCTGGTTCCACACCACCCAGAAGTGCGTCGGGGTGCCGACACTCGCCCACAGACGGGCCGCCTCGGTCTGCCCGGCGGTGCGCACCGTGCTGGCGGCGGCGCCGAGCAGCTTCGTCTGATTGAAGTCACGCGCGTAACGCTCGCTCGCGAGCGGCGGCGGGCCTTCCGTGAGAAAGCGACGGCCGGTCGGCACGATGAAGCCGACGACATCGGGATAGTTGGTGAAGGTCGCGGCGGCGGTGGCCGGCGGCGTCGGCTTCCAGTAGCCGGCGAGGCCGGGCAGATCGAGCGGCGGGAACGGTCGCGCCCAGCCATCACCGGCACGCACCTCGAGAATCGCGGCGGCGGCCGCGGCGCCGACCGCCGCGCCGTCACGCGCCGCCTCGGTCGGCAGTGCGGCCAGCGCCGTCTCGAGCGCCGCGTCGAAGGCCGGCCGCTGGGCCGGCATCAGTGCGACCAGAACGTCGTGCGCGGCCTGCGCCACGGCGGCATCCGGCGACGCGCCGGGAGCCGGCGTGGGCATCGAGGCGTAAGCATGGAAGCGGCGTTCGAACGCATTGGCGGCGTCGAACATCGCGAGGTTGACCATCGCCAGCGGCCGGGTCACGAACACGGTCGACGGATGGGCGCCCGGCACGGCCAGGGCGGCCACCATCGTCTGGTTCCAGCCGATGACGGTGTCGGCCTGCTGGGCCAGAGCGGCGCCCGGCAGGGCGCCGGTGGCCGCGAGAGCGACCGCGAGGATGCGGGCGGCGCGAAGGGACCCACACCCCGAGAGCATCGAGCGACGAGACACGAACGACATGACAAAACCTCCGGATGACGGATGGACGGGCGGCGCTCAGCGCCGCGGGTGCGGAAGCGCGAGGCGAGGAACGGCGGGACCGGCGACGGGACCTGAACGGCCAGGTCGACCGCGGTCGTCATCGCTGTCTGCCTCCTGCTCAGCTATCGAGAACGCCGGGCGGCAGCCGCCACTTCGCCCCGCATACGGCGGAAGGCGGGACCGGCGCGGCGCGGAGTAGACTCGCACTCTCGCCATGGCCGACACGCTTGCCGAGCTCATCGAGGCCGCCGACGCGCAGCACCCGGAGGGGTCCGAGCGACTCTTCAGCCGCCTCTACGCCGAGCTGCACCGGATTGCCAGGCGCGAGCTGGCGAAGAACGGCTGGGGCGTGTCGCTGGCCGCCACCGACCTGCTGCACGAGGCCTACCTCGACCTGTCCAAAGTCGATGGTGCGCGCTTCCCCGACGAGCGGCGCTTCATGGGCTACGCCGCCCGGGTGATGCGCGGGCTCGTCATCGATTACGCCCGCAGCCGGCAGGCGCAGAAGCGTGGCGGCAAGTTCGAGCTGACCGCGATTAGTACGGACATAGCGGAGTCGGTCGCCGGCGGCCCCGACCTGACGGCGCTCGGCGCCGCCCTGGACGAGCTGGCGGCCGTCGAGCCCCTGCTCGCCGACGTCGTCGACCTGAAGTTCTTCTGCGGGTTCTCGGTGCCCGAGATCGCCGCCCTGAAGGGCGTCTCGGAGCGGACGATCGAACGTAGCTGGCAGAAGGCACGGCTGTTCCTGCACCGGGCGGTGCAGGGAGACCTGCTGCAGGAGTGATCGCCGGACGACGACGGCCGGCGTGGCTGAGGAGGCACCATGTCGCGACCATCGCCATCGAGCTGGGGCACGATCAGCGGTCTGCTGGACGAGCTGCTCGACCTGCCGGACGAGGCGCGCCCGGCCTGGCTCGCCGCGCTCGCCGCACGCCGTCCCGACCTGGCGGCGGCCGTGTCGTCGTGGCTCGGCGAATACGCGGTGATGAACGCCCGCGGTTTTCTCGAGGAGCGGCCCGATGGGACGCCGGCGCCGGCGCTGCTCGCCGGCGTCGAGGTGGGCGCCTACCGGCTGGTCGAACCCATCGGTCAGGGCGGCATGGGCACGGTCTGGCTGGCCGAGCGCCGCGACGGGCCCTTCGATCACCGCGTCGCCGTGAAGCTGCTCAACACGGCGCTGACCGATGCGGCCGGCACCGAGCGCTTCGCGCGCGAGGCCGGCATTCTCGCGCGGCTCACCCATCCGAGCATCTCGCGGCTGCTCGACGCCGGCCTGTCGTCGGTCGGCGCCCCGTACCTGGTTCTCGAGCACGTGACGGGCCTGGCCATCGACCACTATTGCGACCAGGCGCGGCTGCCGCTGCGGGAGCGGCTCTACGTCTTCCTCGACGTGCTGGCCCCGGTCGCTCATGCGCACGCGAACCTCATCGTGCACCGCGACCTGAAGCCGGCGAACGTGCTCGTCACGCCGGACCGGCACGTGAAGCTGCTCGACTTCGGCATCGCGAAGCTGCTCGGCACCGGGCCGGACGAGTCAACCGCGTCGGTCACGGGCGATCACGCGCTCACGCCCGCCTATGCCGCCCCGGAACAGCTGACCGGCGGCGCCATCACGACGGCGACCGATGTCTACGCACTCGGCGTGCTGCTCTACCAGCTGCTCACCGGACGGCATCCCTCGGTCAACGGGACCATGACGCCCGCCGCGCTCATCGACGCCGTCGTGCACCGCCAGCCAGTGGCCCCGGCCGAGGCCCTCGACCGTGCGGCCGCCGCGGGACCGACCGTTGAGGCGATCGCCGACGCCCGTGCCGTCACCCCGGCGCGCCTGCGTCAACAGCTCGCCGGCGACCTGTCGACGATCGTGCTCAAGGCCCTCAAGAAGGCCCCGGCCGAGCGCTACCGCACGGTCGCCGCGCTCGAAGACGATCTGCGGCGCTGCCTGCGCCACCAGCCGATTGCGGCACGGCCGGACACGCTGCAGTACCGCGCGGCCCGGTTCGTCCGGCGGCACCGCACGCCGGTGACGCTGGCGGCGGCGGCCGTGTTCGCCCTGGTCGGGGGGCTGGCCGGCACCGTCACCCAGGCGCGCCGCGCCACCGCACAGGCCGTGCGCGCCGACGCGCAGGCGGTCGAGGCCACCGCGCAGCGGGACTTCGCCCGACGTCAGCTGGCGCGCGCCGAGGCCATCAACGACCTGAACGCGTTCCTGATCTCGGACGCGGCACCGGTGGGCGCCACCTTCACCGCCCGCGGCCTGCTCGAACGCGCGGAGCAGATCGTGACGCGCCAGGACGATGACGCGGACGGCAGCCGCACCGAGGCGCTCATCTCGATTGGGGCGATGTACTCGACCATCGGCGAGGTCAGTCGCGCCACGCGCCTCCTCGAGCAGGCCCACGCGGCCGCGCGCCGGGCGGCGGATCGCGTGCTCGAGGCCCGGGCGTCGTGTGCCCTCGGACGCAGTCTCGTCAAGACCGGCGACCTCGCGCGCGCCCGCCAGCTCGTGGCCGACGGGCTGGCGGCCATTCCCCCGACACCGCAGTTCGGCCTCACCCGTGCCATGTGCTATCTGGACCAGTCTGGCACCAACGTCTGGGCCGATGAGCCGGAGCGTGCGGTGGCCGATGCCATCGACGCCCGCCGCGCCGCTGAAGCCGGCGGCGTCGTGTCTCCCCTCATGTCGCTGCGCATCGCGATGCAGCTGGCCGAGGCGCTGCGCATGGCCGATCGCGGCGTCGAAGCCCACGCCGCCTTCGGCGAGGCCTACAGCCGGCTGGTCGCGCTCGGACGTCAGGACACCGAACGCGCCGGCACGCTGCTGAACAACTGGGGGCTGCTGCTCGGCGCGCTGGGGCGCCCGCGTGAAGCAGAGCAGATGCTGCGCCGATCGATCGCGGTCAGTATCGCCGGCGGTTCGGATGCGCGTGTGGAGCCGATCTCGTGGGCGAACCTGGCGCGTACCCTGTTCGATCTGGGACGCTACGCCGAAGCGGTGCCGCTGGCCGAACGGGCGATGCGAATGGCGCGGGAGCGCGGCGACAACGTCGTGGCCGACCAGGCGCAGCTGTTGGCCGCGCGTGCCAACGCCGTGGCTGGACGCGTCGCTCGCGCCGAAGCCCTGCTCGATGACGTGGAGGCGCGCTTCCGCCGGATGTTCCCGCCGTCGCACGCGGCCTTCACCGCCGTCGCCACCGACCGGGTCCGTCTGGCGCTCGAACGCGGCGATCTCGCCCTGGCGACTCACCTGGCCAACGAGGCCGTCGCCTTCATGGAGAGCATCCCCCGCCACCACTCGGGCATTCCGCTGGCGCTGCGCTACCGCGCGCAGGTCCACCTGCGGGCCGGCCGTGCGGCCGCCGCGCTCGAGGACGCGCAGCGGCTGCTTCCGCTCGTGCGTGCCACCGCGCCGGACGGCGCCCGCTCGAGCGGGCTCGGCGCCGCCTATCTGCTCCTCGGCGAGTCGCTGGCAGCCCTGCAGCGCACGGACGAAGCGAGGATCGCGCTCACCGAGGCCATCCGCCACCTGGATGACGCCGCCGGCCCCTCGCACCCGAGTGCCTTGCGGGCACGCCAGCTGCTGGCGCGCCTCTGACGCACGCCAACCCTACTTCGCCATCGACTTGCGGATGGCGTCGACGGTCACCTTGGTGCGGAACTCGACCATCCGCTTGCCGTTGGCGATGGTCTTCTCGATCGGCGCGAGCGGCACGCCGTTGATGACGAACTTCCCCGCCTTCATGCGCTCGGGCATGCGGATGGCGTCGGTGTCGACGGTCGAGATGATGGCCGAGATGTAGTAGTCGTCGTGATAGCCCTCGAGCGTCTCGTGGATGCCCAGCTCGCGCTCCTCGAAGGCTTCGACATCGGCGTAGTTGTAGTACTCGGGGATGAAGTGCACGCGCGCGCCGGAGCCGGCCCACAGGCCGTTCACGGTAGCGGCGACCTCCTTCATCGGGTTGAGGTTGCCGCCGCTGTCGCCGAGCAGCACGACATCGGTGAAGCCCTGGGACTTCAGGCTCTGCGCCATGTCGGTGAGCACGGCCTTGTAGGTGGCCTGTGACAGCACGATGGTGCCGGGCGACAGGTTCGGGCGCAGCGGGTTACCGGGCTCGAGCGTGACAATCGGCGCCACCAGCGCCTTGCCGAGCGCGCGGGCGATCGACTCGCCGGTGGCCTTGAGCACGTTGTTGTGCTTGCCGGTCGTCAGGTACGGCCCGTTCTCCTCGATGCCGCCGGTGAGAATCAGGGCCGTGGTGCAGCCGCCCTGGATGAGATCGCGCACCTCGAGCATGGTCAGGTTCTCGATCCACACGCTGTCGTGCAGGTCGATCGGGCGCGGCATGTTGGTCACGTCGATGCGCGGCCCGGTGTTCACCGAGGCCGTCGGCCGGGCGGGCGCGGTGCCCTGTCCCTGGGGCGCGGGTGGCTGGGCGAGCACCGGGGCAGCCACGGCCAGGGTGATGACGAACGTGGACGACACAACAGCGCGAATCGACATCGGACCTCCAGACACACGAAACTCGGACGACGGACTGTTACTTCGTGAGCACCCGGCCGGGGCGCTCGGCGCCGGCGGCGCTGCCGTCCCACACGAGCCCGCCATTCACCCACACGCGGGCGATGCCGGTCGAGAGCGCACGCGGCTGCTCGAAGGTCGAGTGGTCGGTGACGGTCGCGGGATCGAACAGCACCAGATCGGCCTTCATCCCTGCACGCAGCAGGCCGCGGTCGGCCAGGCCGAGGCGCGCCGCCGGCAGCGACGTCATCTTGCGGATGGCGTCGGGCAGCGTCAGCCACTGCTTGTCGCGCACGTAGAGTCCGAGCACGCGCGGGAAGGTGCCGGCACCGCGCGGGTGGCTGTTGGCGATGCCGCCGTCGCTCGCCACCATCACCCACGGCTGCTGGTAGAACGTCCGCAGGTCGGCTTCGATCATGGCGTGGCCGATCATGCCGGCGTCGTCGTCCCTGGCGAAGCGGACGTAGGCCTCGACGTCGCTGATGCCCTCGGCGCGCGCCATCTCGTCCAGACGCTTGCCGATGTACTGCGGGTAGGCCTTCCAGCGCGTGATCTGCACGTTCTTCGCGCCGCCGATGTCGTCGAGTCCACGCGTGACGCTGGCCGGGTCGTCGTAGCGCTTGTTCGGCACGAGCACCCGAGGCGTCGATTGCCAGGCGAGATAGGGGTAGGCGTCGGCGGTCACGTCCACGCCGCGCTGGCGCGCCGCCTCGACCAGCGCCACGACCTCGCCGGCCTTGCCCCACACGCCCACGGTGCCGAGCTTGATGTGGGTGATCTGGACCGGCATCTTCGCCCGCTCGCCGATGGCGATCGCCTCCTTCACCGCATCCATCGTCAGGTCGGCCTCGTCGCGGATGTGGGAGATGTAGAAGCCGCCCCTGGCGCCGGCCGCCCGCGCCATCTCGATCACTTCCTCGATGTCCGAGTAGCTGCCGACTTCGTACTCGAGGCCGGACGACAGGCCGACGGCGCCCTCGGCCATCGCCTGGTCGACCAGCGTCCGCATGCGGGCGTTCTCGGCCGCCCGGGCGCGGCGCTTGTAGTCGGCGCCCATCACCTGCTCGCGGATGGTGGCGTGCCCGGCCAGGACGACGACGTTGACCGACGGCGGAGTGGCGCGCAGGCGCTCGATGTAGCCGGCGAGCGGCCACGGCGAGCTGCCGTCCTGCCCGACGGCCAGCGTCGTGATGCCCTGCGACACCTGGGTCGTGGCGGCCGGCTCCTTCAGGAGCCCCTCGGTCGAGTGGTTGTGGGCGTCGATGAACCCGGGCGCGAGCACCAGGCCGGTGCCGTCGATGACGGTCTCGCCCGGCCGTGGCGTGACCTCCCCCACCGCCGTGATGGTGTCGCCCTCGACACGCACGGCCCCTGGTCTCAGGGCGCTGCCGGCGCCGTCGGCCAGCCGTGCGCCAGTGATGACGAACGTCCGGCCCTGTGACGACGCGACGGTGGTCAGAGCCACCAGGCCGAGGCTCACCGCCAAGGCCGCCACACACTTCGACACCTGCATCCCGAGGAGTATACCGGCGCCGCCGCGCGTCGCGGTCCGGACGCCGGCCCGGGCAGCCGCGTGCAGCGTCCACAGCCGGGCTGGGGAATCAGCGGCGCCGGCCGATTACGTCGCCGGAGACAGCCGAGCCATGACCGATCTGCGGGTGCCCACGCTCCGTCTGCCCGTGACCATCACGTGCATCAACGGCCGCACGTTTGCCGGCCACGTCTTCCTGCCCTCGCAGTCGTCGCGCCATGCCGGTCCGATGCACCCCGAGGAATGGAGCGAGGGGGTGCACACGTTCTTCCCGTTCCGCGCCCACGACGCGGCCAACTCGACCGTCTTCAATCTCGAGTCGGTGGTGGCCTTCTCGGTGTCCCTCGATGCCCTCCCCGTGCTCGACGGGGCCGACGACGACGCGCCGATGGCGCACGTCCCCGTGTTCCGCGTCACCGTCGACGCCCAGGGCGCGAACTTCGAAGGGAACGTGACCATCGACATGCCCCCGGATCGCCAGCGGGTGGCCGACTGGCTCAACGCGCCAGGCGCATTCTTCTCCGTGCGCGCGGAACGCGCCCTCCACCTCATCCAGAAACGGCACGTGACGAGTGTCGTGGAACTCGATCGGATCGCCGCATGACGCCTGCCAACCCCATCTCCGCTGCCCCGTCCGCGGACGCGACGCCCCGCCCGACAGCTGCCATGGACTCGCTGCTGCGAGCCATGATGCAACTGAAGGCGTCGGATCTGCATCTGTGCGCCGGCAGTGCGCCGACGCTCCGTCTCGACGGCGAGATCACGCCCGTGCCCGGCTGCGGCGCCCTCTCCGGCCAGGACACCGAGCGCCTGCTGCTCTCGATCGCCACGCCCCGCGCCCGCGAGGAATTCGCGCGCCGGCGCGATGCCGACTTCGCCTACGAGATCCCGGGGGTCGGCCGCTTCCGCGGCAATCTGTTCGTGGACCGCAAGGGCCCCGGCGGCGTGTTCCGGATCATCCCGTCCGAGATCATGACGGCCGAGACGCTCGGCCTGTCATCGGAAGTGCTGGATCTCTGCCGGCTGCCGAAGGGCCTCGTGCTCGTGACCGGCCCGACCGGGTCCGGCAAGTCCACCACCCTGTGCGCGCTCATCGACTACATCAACCGCCACCGCGCCGATCACATCATCACGATCGAGGACCCGCTCGAGTTCGTGCACGAGAACAAGAAGTGTCTGGTCAACCAGCGGCAGGTGGGCGAGCACACCGACTCGTTCAAGGATGCGCTGCGGGCGGCCCTGCGCGAAGACCCGGACGTGGTGCTGGTCGGCGAACTGCGTGACCTCGAGACGATGGCGATGGCCATCGAGACGGCCGAGACCGGCCACCTCGTGTTCGGCACGCTGCACACCTCGTCGGCGCACGGCACCATCGACCGCATCATCAACCAGTTCCCGCCCGAGAAGCAGCAGCAGATCCGCCTGATGCTCGCCGACGGGCTCAAGGGCGTCATCAGCCAGATGCTGTGCAAGAAGATCGGCGGCGGCCGCGTGCCGGCGCTGGAGGTGATGATCGCCTCGGCGTCGATCTCGAACCTCATCCGCGAGGGCAAGACGTTCCAGATTCCGTCCATCATGCAGTCGGGCAAGCGCTACGGCATGTGCATGATGAACGACAGCTTCCTCGACCTCGTGAAGCGCAACCTCGTGAAGCCGGAAGACGCCTACGCCAAGGCGGTGGACAAGGCCGGCCTGCTGTCGCAGTTCAAGCGCAACGCCGTCGACACGTCGTGGGCGCCCAAGGAACTGCCGACGCCCGGTCTGGCGCAGCCGGCCTAGCGGGCGGTTGTCGTTCAGCGCGGCGGTTCTCCCGTCGTGGAGGACGGCGAAGGGCTGGCCCGGCGAGGCCACAGCACTGAGCGATTGTGACGACGGGCTCCTTTCACCCCATAATCGGCCGGGAACAGCACCCGTGCCAGATGGCAAGAGGGAGGACCGGCGACCCATGAGCGAAGACCGACATGCCCAACCGTCTGCAGGCGCGCAGGAGCCGCTGTACGACGTGAACATTCCGACCCCCACGCACGCCGAGCGCGCGCGCACCCTGGTGGCTCGGATCCTGACGGGGACCTTGTGCACCCTGGCCTTAGAGCCGGAGGGCTACCCCTACGGCTCGTTCGTGACCGTTGCGTTCGACGAGGGGAACCCGGTCTTCCTGATCAGCGGACTAGCCGAACACACCAAGAACCTCGAGCGGGATCCTCGCGCGTCCCTGCTGGTGGCCGAGAGCGGGGCTGACGACCCGCTCGCCAACGGCCGCGTCACCATGCTCGGACCGTGCGCGCGCGTCGAAGGAGATGGTGGCCGCGCTCGAGCCGCGTTCCTGACCGCGCATCCGAATGCCGCCTACTACGCCGACTTCCGCGACTTCGCGTTCTGGAAGCTCCGCGTGAATGCCATCCGGTACATCGGGGGCTACGGACGGATGTCCTGGATCAGCCAGACCGACTGGCAGGCGGCCGACGCTGATCCTCTCGCGCCGTACGAGGCCGGCGCGATTGCTCATATGAACGCCGACCACGCGGACGCAATGGTGCTCTTCTGCAAGGCGTTCTCGAAGGCGACCGATATCACGTCCGCCACGATGACGGGCGTCGACCGGTACGGCTTCGACATGTCGGCGAACACGCCCGAGGGTCCGCGACCCGTCCGCGTCGCCTTCGCCAGACCGGTCAGCACGGCGGAGGACATGCGCGCCGCGCTGGTCGCGATGGTGAAGGACGCCAGGTCCAGACTCGGCTGAGGCGGAGACGTCGCGCGTTTCCGCGCCACGACGTCGCCACTCGAAAGGCAGCTACTTCGGCGCGCGCACGACGAGCGGACCGCGCGCGGGCGCCAGACGCACGTTGCGCGTCCAGACCGGCACGCGCTGGCCGCCCCTCGGCACGATGAGCTGGACGTCCACGCGCGCCACGCCGGCCGGCACGCCGACGTGCACCGGCATGTCGCTCTGCGCGTCGTAGCCGGAGCCGGCATCCACCAGGCGGGCTCCGAGCAGGCGCGTCGAGCCGGCGGCGAAGACCCGGACCTCGGCCCCGGCCAGCGTGGCGTGACCGGCGGCATCGAGCACGCGCACGTGGAGGCCGCGCGCGGCGTCCGTCGCCGGCAGGTCGTTCCTGAGCACGAGGTGCATGCCATCGGGCCGGGAGCCGGTCAGCGCCAGGTCCAGATCGCCGTCGCCGTCGACATCGGCCCACTGCACGCCGTGGTCGGCCTGCTGCCGCCGGATCACCGGCGGTGTCTCGTCGACGAAGCGGCTGCCGGTGTTGCGCAGCAGCGAGTCCTGCCAGCTCACGCCGCCCGTGACCGTGCCGTTGACGTAGAGATCCAGCCGGCCGTCGTGATCGACGTCGGCCGGCGCGCAGGCGTCGTAGCGCGAGTCGAGGGCCAGCCCCCACGCCTCGGCGCTGTCGACGAAGCGCCCGCCGCCGCGGTTACTGAAGAAGCCGAGCGGACCGTAGTTGGCGGCCACGATGTCGAAGCGTCCGTCGGTGTCGAGATCGGCGGCACAGACACGCACGGTGCCGCGGCCGGCGTTCCCGGGCGCGCGACCGCCCCACGCCACGCCGCTCGCTTCCGCCATGTCGACGAAGCGCGCGCCGTCGTTGCGGAAGAGGCCATTGGCATCGCCGTCCATGTTGGCGACCGCCAGGTCGAGGTCGCCGTCTTCGTCGGCGTCGAACCACACGGCGCCGACACTGCGGCGCGGGTCGGCCAGGCCGAGCGCCGCGGCCTCGTCGCGGAAGGCCCCGCCGTCGTTGCGGAAGAGCGCATTGGCGCGGTCGCGGAAGGCGACGAAGAGATCGAGATCGCCGTCGCCGTCGGCGTCGACCCACACCGGCTGGCGCACGGCGCCGGCCGCCAGCGTCAGGCCAGCGGCCGCCGTCATGTCCGAGAATGCGCCGCTGTCGTTGCGGTAGAGCCGCAGCACCGAGCCCGACGGCGACGGCGTGAAGCCGAGGAGCAGATCGGGATCGCCGTCGGCATCGAAGTCGCCGAAGGCGGCGGCCCGGGTGGCACGGGCATCGGCCACGCCTGCCGCGGCGGCGACGTCGGTGAAGGCGCCGGCGTCATTGCGATAGAGCCGGTTCGGCCGACCGTCGAAGCCGACGAAGAGGTCGAGGTCGCCGTCGCCGTCGATGTCAGCGAAGGCGTTGACGAAGTTGGCGCCGGCAGCGAAGAGCTCCGGCTGCAGCGGCGTGAACGCCGGTATCGTCTGCACGAAGGCCGGCACCGTGCCGGCCACGATCACGAGGGCCAGCGCCCAGGGGTTCCGCATGGCGCATGGTAACTCGGCTACCATCGCGGGCATGCGAATCGCGCTTTCCGTCGGTGCGGTGATGACGCTGGCCGCGCTCACGCTCGGTGCGCAGTCAGTGCCGGCGCCCGCCACCCCCCGCACCATGCGCGTCGACTACTTCCACACCGGCAACACCACCCAGGAGCTGTTCGCGCTGGACCGCGTGGTCCTCGAGCCGGCCCCGTGGCCCGGGCCGGACAACCGCGCCGCCGACGTGCTGCGCTACGGCGCCTACGGCTTCGACGTCACGGACGTCGCGTCCGGACGGCTGCTCTACTCCCGCGGCTTCGGGTCGATCTACGACGAGTGGGTCACGACCGACGAGGCCGCCACCGCCAGCCGCACCTTCCACGAGTCGCTGCGCTTTCCGGCCCCGACGGCACCGGTCGAGGTGACCGTGCGCAAGCGCGGGGCGCAGAACACCTGGACGACGGTGTGGACGACGCGCGTCGATCCGGCCGGGATGTTCGTCGACACCGCCGCTCCGGAGCCGCATCCGGGCGACGTGATCGCCATCGAACGCCACGGTGATCCGGCCGTCAAGGTCGACTTGCTGCTCCTCGGCGACGGCTACACGGTCGCCGAACGCGACAAGTTCCGCGCCGATGCCCAGCGGCTGGTCGACATCCTGTTCGCCACCTCGCCCTTCAAGGAGCGGCGGCAGGACTTCAACGTCTGGGGTCTCGTGCCGGCGTCGCGCCAGTCAGGCATCGCTCGTCCGTCGCTCGGCCAGCACCGCGCCAACCCGGTCGGCTCGACCTACGATGCCTTCGGGTCGGAGCGCTACATCCTCACCTTCGACAACAAGGCGTTCCGCCAGATCGCGTCGTATGCGCCCTACGACGTCGTCGAGATCGTGGTCAACGGCCGCACCTACGGCGGCGGCGGCATCTACAACCTCTACAGCACGGTGGCCGCCGACAACGCCTTCGCGCCCTACGTGTTCGTGCACGAGTTCGGCCATCATTTCGCGGCGCTGGCCGACGAGTACTACACCTCGCCGGTCGCCTACCTGCCGTCGACGACGCGGGAGGAGCCGTGGGAGCCGAACGTCACGGCCCTGCTCGACCCGGCGACGCTGAAATGGCGGGACCTCGTGGCCGAGTCCACCCCGCTGCCGACGCCGTGGCAGAAGGACGCCTACGAGGCACGCGCCCGCGAGACCCAGGCCACGCGCGCCGAGCTCCGCAAGGAGCGGCGCCCCGAAGCCGAGATGGAGGCGCTGTTCGCGCGCGAGCGCCGGCAGGACGAGGCGCAGTTCGCCAGCGAGCGGTTCGCCGGTGCCATCGGCGCCTTCGAGGGCGCCCGCTACGAGGCCCGCGGTTACTACCGTCCCGCCGTCGACTGCATCATGTTCACCCGCACCACGGAGTTCTGCGAGGTCTGCCGGCGGGCGCTCGACGCCGTCATCGACTCGTACGTGAAGTAGACCGTCGCCGCCCGAGGAGCCGCCGTGACCCCAGACGAGAAACGCCAGCTGCGCTTCGACAGCCGCGCCGTGTACTACCCGCCAGACGAGGCCACGCGCTCGCTGACCGCCCCCATCGTGATGGGCTCCGCGTTCCAGTACGACGCCGACATCCACCAGCGCGTCGTCGACGGCGAGCGGAAGGCCGTCAACATCTACGGCCGCTGCGGCAACCCCTCCGAGTACCAGTTCGAGGAGCAGATGATGGCCATCGAGGGCGCCGACGCCTGCCTGGCCACGGCCTCGGGGATGGCGGCCGTGTCGGTGGCGCTGTTCGGCCTGCTCAAGCAGGGCGACCACATCGTGTGCGACTGGACGACCTACAGCTCGACCCACGAGCTGCTCGATCACCGGCTGACCGATTACGGCATCACGACGACCTTCGTCGATACGGCGGACCTCGACGCGGTGCGGGCGGCCTTCCGTCCGGCCACCAAGGTGCTCTACTTCGAGACGATCGCCAACCCGTCGATGAAGGTGGTCGACCAGGCGGCGCTCGTGGCGCTGGCGCGCGACCGCGGCGCGGTGGTCATCTGCGACAACACGTTCGCCAGCCCCTACGTCATGCGGCCGCTCGAATGGGGCGTCGACCTCGTGATCGAGAGCTGCTCCAAGTTCATCGGCGGGCACAGCGACGTCATCGGCGGCGCCATCGCCATGAAGTCGTCGCACCTGCCGGCGGACTTCCTGGAGCAGATCCGCTGGAACACGATGGTCAAGTGGGGCGCGCCGCTCGCCCCCTTCAACGCCTGGCTGCTCCTGCGCGGCATCCAGACGCTGGCGGTGCGGGTCGAGCGCCAGTGCCAGACGGCGCTGGCCCTGGCCCGGCATCTCGAGGGACATGGCAAGGTCGCCCGCGTCTGGTATCCGGGCCTGGCGTCACATCCCCAGCACGCGGTAGCGGCGCGGCAGATGCCGGCCTTCGGCGGCATGTTGACCTTCGACGTCGGCAGCGGCGAGGCGGCGCTGGCCGTCGTCGACCGCCTGCGCCTGGCCTGCTTCGCCGCCAGCCTGGGCGGCACGCGGACCATCACGCAGATTCCCGCCACCATGGCGTTCCTCGACATCCCCGAGGCCGAGCGCGTGCAGATGGGGATCCACCAGGGCATGGTGCGTGTCTCGGCCGGCCTCGAACACGTCGATGACCTCATCGCCGACTTCGACCAGTCCCTGGCGCAGGCGTAGCGGACACACCCGGCACCATGCAGCTCCAGCGCTCCCTCACCTTCTGGGACGTCTTCGCCCTGGCGCTCGGCCAGATCATCGGCTCGGGCATCATGGTGCTGGTCGGCATCGCCATCGACTTCACCGGCTATGCGATTCCGTATGCCTTCCTGCTGTCGGCCGTGCTCTCGACGGTGAAGCAGCTGCCGGTCGCCTTCATGGGCTCGGCCATGCCCGCCACCGGCGGTCTCTACACCTACTGCAAGCGCGTGCTCGGGCCGCGCATCGGGTTCTTCTACCTGGCAATCCTGCTCGTCACGCACATCCTCATCGCGCTGTTCGCGCTGGGGTTCGCGCAGTACGCCCTGGCGCTGGTGCCAGCCCTGAACGCCCGGGTCACGGCGCTGGCGGTGCTCGTGGTCTTCTACCTGGTGAACCTGGTCGGCGTGAAAGAGGCCGCCGTCGTCCAGAAGGCGATGATCGTCGTGCTGCTGTGCGGGCTGTCGACCCTGATCGTGTTCGGCATCGTCGAGGTGGACTACTCACGCTTCACG
Source organism: uncultured Acidobacteriota bacterium (assembly GCA_963807405.1). Classification (GTDB taxonomy): domain Bacteria; phylum Acidobacteriota; class Vicinamibacteria; order Vicinamibacterales; family UBA2999; genus CADEFD01. The sequence continues at coordinate 2,422,598 of CAWEBU010000006.1, forward strand.
ACCACCGCGACGCTGCTGCCGAAGGGCTGGTACGGCTTCGGGCTGGCGTGCGTCGTGCTGTCGTTCGCCACCGGCGGCGCGCAGTTCATCTCGGAACTGGGCGGCGAGATGAAGCGGCCCGAGCGCGACCTGCCGCTGGCGATTCTCGGCGCCACGGGAGTGGCGGCGCTCTTCTACACCTTGGTCTCGATCGTCGCCGTCGGCATCCTGCCGCTCGAGCAGACGTCCGGCCAATCCCTGGCTGAAGTGGCGAGAGCCGTGCTGCCGCCGGCGGTCTACGTGGCGTTCATCGTCGGCGCCGGCATGTTCGCGCTGATGACGAGCATCAACTCCACCTTCAGCTGGGCTACCAAGTCGGTGCTCATCGCCTGTGAAGACGGCTGGCTGCCGGCCAGCCTGGCCGCCGTCAACACGCGCTTCAACACGCCACACCGCCTGCTCACCTGCCTGCTGCTTCTCGGCGCCGCCCCGATTGCCGCCGGCTGGGACCTGCGCTACATCATCATGCTCGGCGGCGGCCTGGTCTTCGTCTACGACCTGCTGCCACTGGCGGCGGCGTTCCTGCTGGCGCGCCGCCTCCCTGAGGTATTCGCCCGGGCCCGCATGCCGATGCGCCAGCGCACGCTGCAGGGCCTGAGCGTGGCCGGGATCCTCGTGCTGCTCGTGCAGGGCGCGCTGTCATTCTCGGACATCGACCGCACGGGCTGGCTGCTCGTGGGCACCTACCTCGCTCTCGTCGTGGCCTACATCCAGGCACGAACGCCCTACCAGGCGCGGGTGCAGGCCGCCCGCGAGCAAGCCACGCCGGCCTCAGCGTCCGAGGCGTGATCGCATCTCGGCCGCAAAGCCCGGCACCACCACCAGCTGCAGCGCCCGCTCCTCGCGTGGATCCGGTTGGACGGCGATGAAGCGCTGGCCATCCGCGGCCACGTCGTAGCGGAAGAGATCGGCGCCGCTCCACGAAAACGCGGTATCCGAGAACAGCGCACGCCCCGGACCAATCGACGGCGTGTCGCCGTCGAGCCGCACCGGCGCGGCCATGAGCTGCGCCCCTTGCAGGTAGAAGAGCTCGCGCTCATCGCCGCGCCAGCGGGGCGAGGCGCCGCCGTCGATCGACACCGGCCACGTGCGGCCCGAGCCCGCGAAGGCGCGCAGGTAGACCTCGCGACGTCCGGATTCGTTGGAGGTATACGCAACCCAGCGGCCGCGCGGAGAGATCGCGGGGGACGTCTCGTTGGCGGCACCGGCCGCAAACGGCGTCGCCGCCCGGCGGCCGTCGAGGGCTACTGACACGATGTCGTCACCGCGCGTGTCCTGCACGCCGACGAGCAGCACGCGCCCGTCGGGCGAGATGGCCGGCATGTCGCCGGTGGGTCCGTCCTGCGGCAGGAGTCGACGGGGCGTCCCACCGCCGCCGGGCGGCACGCCGAACAGCACGAGATCGCTGCTCGTGAACACGATCCGGGAGCCATCGGGCATCCAGGCCGGGGTCGCGGCGCCTTCGTCGGCAGTCAGCCGCGCCCAGGCGTCGCGAGCGAGATCGAGATGCCACAGGCTCCTGGGCGTCCCCTGCATGATGACGGCGGCGCTGCGCTCGTCGGGTGAGAGGCGCACGCCGAGGTAGGGCCGGCGGTCGCGTGCGGCCGGCGTGGCGCGGCCGGTCCGGTCGAGCCACACGATGGTCCGCTCGGGCTGCCCCATCGCGCCGGGCACGTACACCAGCGCCCCGGACGGCGCGGCATCGACGAAGGCGAGCCCGGTGGCCGCCGTGTCCATCCGCACGTCGTCGAGCACCGGCGTGGCCGGACCGGTCAGCGCCAGCGTCGCCGGGTCGAAGGGCGCGGCCAGCAGCCGTCCCGACTCGCCATAGAGCAAATGGCCGTCCACGAAACGCGGATAGACGCCGCGCGCGAGCGTACGGCGGGTGCCGGCGGCCAGGTCCACGACCTCGATCCGGTGGTCCTGCTCGCGGCTGCCGGCCGGGAGCACGTTGAACAGGACGTGCCGGCCGCCGGGCAGTGTGACCGGCCAGCGATGGCTGCCTTCGCTTCCCGGATCGACCGTGGTCAGCACTTCCGGGGTGCCGCCGGAGGCCGCCACGCGCTGGAGCCCGCTGAAGACCCCGGGGGCGAAGACGATCGTGCCGTCGTCGCCCCAGGTCGCCCCGCGCGGCTCCGGCGCATCGCAGATCGTGGTCGGCTGCCCGCCGCTCAGTCCGATCCGCTTCAGCTTGCCCTCCGACGCGAATCCGAGCGAGGCCCCGTCCGGTGAGAAGAACGGCATGTCGCCGCCCTCGGCGCCGGTCACGGGCACCGCCTCCACGCTGTCGAGCGCCCGCACGTAGATCCGCCGCCGCCCCACGGCGTCGCGGGCCACGAACGCCAGCCGCCGGCCATCGCGCGAGAGCGCCAGCGTGTGCCGGCTGAAGTCCAGCACGTCGTCGAGCCGGGTGCCGGTCGGCAGCGCCACGTTCAGCCGCTCGATGCGGACCGGCGGCGCATTGGTGCGACCCCATCCTTGCCAGGCAGCCACACCGGCCACCAGCGCGGCGGCCGCCAGCGTGCCGGCCGCGACGAGGGCCGCGTCGCGCCGGCGCGATCGCGATGCCGGGGTCATCCGCGCCGCGGCCCCTGCGTCGGGGCGGGGCACCGGCGTGCCGGAATCGCCGGATCCGCTGAGCAGGTGATCGAGTTCGATGCGCGCGTCGCCGATGTCGCGCAGCCGCTGCCGGACGTCCTTCTGCAGGCAGCGGCGCAGCAGCCGCTCGACCGCCAGGGGCGTGCCCGGCGGCAGGCGTGTCCAGTCGGGCTCGGCCGCGACCACCGCGGCCAGCACGTCCACCACGGCGGCACCGGCGAACGGCCGCGATCCGGTCAGCATCTCGAACAGCACTGCCCCGAACGCCCAGATGTCGGCGCGCTTGTCGACCGACAGACCGCGGGCCTGCTCCGGCGGCATGTAGGCGGCCGTGCCGAGGACCACACCTTCGCGGGTCGCGAGCTGGGCCAGCGCCGAGTCGCTGGACGTCGACGAGCCCGGATCCGCCGTCGGGCTCTCGGAAAAGGCCTTGGCGAGCCCGAAGTCGAGCACCTTCACCTTGCCGGAGGGCGTCAGCTTCACGTTGGCGGGCTTGAGGTCGCGGTGTACGACGCCCTGTTCATGGGCTTCTTCGAGGGCATCGGCGATCTGGCGCGCGATGCGCAGCGCTTCGTCGAGCGGGATGGGACCGCGCGCGAGCCGGACCGCCAGGTCCTCGCCGGGGACGTATTCCATCGCCAGGAAACGCACGTCGTCGTGTGCGTGCAGGCTGAAGATGGCCGCGATGTTGGAGTGGTTGAGGGAGGCCAGCACCTTGGCCTCGCGCTCGAAGCGGGCCAGGCGCCGCGGATCCAGGCCGACGCCCGGCGGCAGCACCTTGATCGCCACATCGCGGCCGAGCGTCACGTCGAGCGCCCGCCACACGATGCCCATGCCCCCTTCGCCGATCGGCTCCGTGATGCGGTAGTGCAGCAGCGTCTGCCCCGGCCCGGTCACCGACGTCGCGTCGGCGGCCCCGCGGGCGGCGCGTCCGACGACGCGGTCGATCACGTCATCCGTCGAGCCGTCGTGGGCGAGGAGCGATTCGACCTCGTCACGCAGCGCCGGATCGCCCGCGCACAGCACCTCGAGGCGGGCCTCGCGGGCGGCCGGCTCCAGGTCGGTCACCAGGTCGAAGATGTCGCGCACGCGCTGCCAGCGCGCCGGATCGAGGGATGCCACGGCAGCGGCATTATCCCACCGGCCGCGCGTTGGCCGGCGGCGCCGGCCGCCATGGGCCGTGCTACGGCGCCGTCAGGCGCAGCCGGGCGGCGGCGAGCATGGCGTGGCGGTCGCCCTGACCGCGCAGTCCGACATAGGTCTCGAACGAGGCCCGGGCGGCCGGACTCTTCAGGCCTTCCTGCGCCAGACCCATGTAGTAGTAGACCGGCACCAGGTGGCGATAGGTCGGCACGTCGTCGAGATAGGCGGCCGCGGCTTCGCCCTGGCGCTTCAGTGCCGCCTCGAACTCGGTGTAGGCCTCTGGGAACGCATTGACACCGAGGTAGGCGCGGCCGAGGATGACGCGCCCCTGCCAGGTGTCGGCCAGCTTCTGCGCCTCGCGCGCGTAGTCCACCGCCTTGCGGGGGTCCTTGCGCGCCAGCGCGATCTCGGCGAGCACGAGGCGGCCGAACGCCTGCGGATCGGCTTCGAGGCTCGTGGCCAGCGTGCCGGCCAGCAGTTCGGCCGGCGCCGTGGCTCCGGCCGCGGCCAGCACGAGGCCCGCGGCCGCGCGCAGGCTGTTGGATTCGGTGTTGGCGACGGCCGCCTCGGCGTCACGGCGCGCCGCGGTCAGTTCGCCCTGCGCGAGGCGCACCTCGGCCAGCGCCACCCGCTTGGTCGCCGCCGGCGTGGCGAATCCCGCTTCGTCGTCGGCGGCAATGCCCTGCACGAGCATCGCGGCGGCGTCAGTGAATCGCCCCTGGGCGGCGGCGATGTCGGCCAGCCCGATAGCGGCGAACGAGGCTCCGGCCGCGCCGGTGGCGCTGAGCTCCGAGTAGGTGGCCCGGGCCTCCGCGGCATCCCCCAGGGCGAGCTGCGCCAGCGCTCTGGCCACGAAAGCCTTGAGGTGGGTGGGGTTCAGCTTGTGGACCTCGAGGGAGGCGGTGATCGCGTCGTCGAACTGCCCGGCGTACAACGCGTAGAGCGCCACGTTCGATCGCCGCAGCACGTTGTTGGGGAAGATGGCCGCCGCCCGCCGGCCCTGTTCGAGGGCTTGCGCCATGTCGCGTTGATAGAACGCGGCCAGCGCCAGGTTCGACAGGCCGCTCGTGTCGGCCGGGAAGGCCTTGACGAGGGCGGTGAACTCCTGGGCGGCCAGTTCGGGCTTGCGGGCGAACAGATAGTAGCTGCCGCGGGTGCGGTACTTCTCGCGGTCGGTCATGCGATCGAGCCGGGCCAGGGCCTGCTCGTAGGCCGACTCGGCCTCGGCCGTGCGTGCCAGGTTGGTGTACTGCGCCGCCAGGCCCGAGTAGGCGCGGCCGAGCTCGGGATCGAGGCGCAACGTCTCCTGGTACTGAGCAATCGCGTCCTCGACGCGGCCGGCAATCTGCAGGTCCTGCGCCTTGGCATAGGCGGCCGCGGCCTCGAGACTGGCCGCCGTGAAGGTTTCCGGCGCCGAACCCTCCGCTTCTCCGACCTCCTCGTCGCCGAGCGCTTCACGCACGTCGCCCGCCAGCCGGCCCACGGCGTCGAGGACGCCGTCGCGGTTGGCGGCCACCTCGCTCATGGTCGACTCCTCCACCGACTGGTCGTTGCCGGCGCCGATGAGGCGGGCGGTGATGCGGAACTCCGCGCCGGACGGCTCGACCGTGCCAACCAGCACGCGGCCCACGCCCTCGCGCAGCGCCACGAGGCGCGCCGTCTGCTCGTCCAGCCGGGCGCCCGGCTTGATGCCCTCGGCCACGCGCAGGGCGTCCCGCCGCGGGTAGCGGGTCACGAACGAGGCGCTCTCGATGCCGAGCCCGAGGGCCTGTTCGACGACGCCGTCGAAGACCGGATCGCCGGTCCGGTTCTCGAAGTCGGCCACCAGCACCGACACCGGCGCCTTCTCCACCACCACCGGCGGCGTCAGCCACCACCAGGCGCCGCCCGCGATGAGCGCGGTCAGCACGGTGCTGGCGGCAATTGCCGGCCAGCGGGCGATCGGCAGGGCCACCGGCCGCAGGGTCCCCTCGTCGGTCAGCGCCGCCAGGGCCATCTGCAAGGCCGTGGTGTCCGCGAACCGCTGGTCCGGCTCCGGCTGCGTGGCGGTCGAGACGACGGCTTCGAGCGCCTCGGGCACCTCGGGGCGCAGCGTGCGCACGGCCGGCGGCGGCGCCGTGAACCGTGCCCGCAGTTCCTCGATCGGCTTGGCGTAGTTCTTCTGGCGGCCGCGCCCGAGCAGCATGTCGTAGACGATGAGACCGAAGGCGTAGATGTCGGCACGCGCGGTGACCGGCTTGCCGGTGGCCTGCTCGGGTGCCATGTAGCCGATGGTGCCGACGATGGCGCCGCCTTCGGCCGAGCCCTGGGCGGAGCTGGCGATGCCGAAGTCCATGATGAGCGCCTGGCCGTCGGGCGTCACCATCACGTTGTCGGGCTTGAGATCGCGGTGCACGACGCCGACCTCGTGCGCCGCCGCCATGCCCTCGGCGATCTGGCGCGCCAGCCCCATCGCCTGCGGCACCGGCAGCGGGCCCACGCGATCGATGAGCGCCGTCAGCGTCTCGCCGGCGACGTAGCTCATGGTGATGCACTTCAGCCCCGAGAACTCGCCCAGATCGTGAATGCGCACCACGTTCTTGTGCGTGACCTGGCGCGCCAGCAGCAGCTCGCTCTTGAAGCGGCTCACCTGGTCGCGGGTCGTGTTGTGGTCGCTGCCCTCACCCGGCAGGATGGTCTTGATGGCGACCGCCACTTCGAGTTCGTCGTCGTAGGCCTGGTAGACGGCGCCCATGCCGCCCTGGCCGAGCAGCTTGAGAATCGTGTAGCGGGTGCCGAGCTTGGTGCCTGGCGCGAGCGGCGCGCCGGGCACGAACGGGGCCGCGGAGGGCGAGGGCGGCGCGATCGTGCGGTCGGGGTCAGCGTCAGCTGAAGGCGGGGCGTAGGTGGTGTCGGCGTCGATGGACGGGGGCGCGACGGTCTGGTCGGCGTCCGGGGAATGAGAGGCACCGGTCCGGTCGGGATCGCCAGCCGGGGCTGGCGGTGCCATGGTGCGATCGGGATCGACCGGTGGCGCATTCGTCTGGTCCTCGTCGGCGGCCGGACGTGTCCGCGCGCCGGGGCGAGGGGCCACCGTGAAGTCGAGATCTTCGAGCGTTCCGGTCGTGTCCTGTGGCTGCGGGGTGTGATCCGCCGCGAACGGCTGGATCGTCCGATCCGCTTCGCCGCCCTGGCCGTGCCCCTTCGCCGGGTCGATTGGCATGCCGGTCCAGATCATGTCACGTCACAGGCAACGGCGGGCAGGGCTTGTCGCCTCCGCCCGCCGTCGGGTCTCATACCGCTAGCGGCGCTCTCCGCGCCGGCCGTCATCGGCGCCTCAGTAGGCGCTGTATGTCGGCACCGACAGCGTCACCGGCGTGCTGAAGGCGCTGCTGCCCTGGCGGATGCTCACGCGCACCGACGGGTAGGACGACACGCCGGCCGGCACCACGACCTCCGACGCCACGCCGATCGTCTCGCTGCTCGATGTGCTGGACGGCGAGATGTCGGCGATAAGGGCGCCGGTCGCCGTGCTGAAGCGCACCGTGACGCCCAAGGTGTCGATGCCGTCCGCCGCGACGTAGATGGTCTCTCCCGCCGACACCGCGGTCGTCGGTGCGAGGCTGGCGTTGAAGACGTCGGTGATCACCGGCGTCCCCGGGGTGGCCGACACCGTGATCGGGAAGGAGTTGGACGGAGCCGTGCCACCGTGAATCTGGATGGTGGCAGGGCCGAGTGGGATGTTGCTGGGCACCCGCACCCAGTAGGCGGAGGTCGTCGATGGCGACAGGAAGATGAAGCCGTTACCCGACTCGGTGCCGCTCGTCACGACCGCGGTGCCGGCCGCCGGGGCCGGGAAGCCCGACCCACGCACGACGAAGAAGCCGTTGTTCGGCGGCGCCACGATTGAGGGGCTGACCGAAGCAATGGCCGGCCCCGACGCCACGGTCCACGACACGGTGGCGGTGAAAGCGCCGGTGTTGTCCGTGAAGGCGTTGTCGTTCACGCCGAACTCGAGGAACCCGGCCGCGGGAGCCGTGATGACAGTGGGTCCGACACCCACGAACTGCCACGGGCCCGTGAAGGACGCGTTGACGACGCGGGCCAGGAGCGCCAGCGAAGGCAGGCTGCCATTCAGACAACCGGCGTATCCGAGAGCGTCGCACGTGGCGCCGCCGTTCGGCGTGTCGTCGGCCGTGTCACCACCACGATTGACCAGTCCCGTCGCGGTGATGGTCACCTGCTGCCCGGCCGCCAGAGTTCCGGCGAAGACCCGCGTCGGCTTGAACACCGAGCTGCTATCGAGCAGTCCGCCGCCGGCCGAGCCAATCACGTTGACCGGGAAGAGCGGCGACCCACCCACCGTGACGCTGAACGTCCCGCTCAGGGTGTAGGCGCTGTCGCCGTGGCTGCCACGCAACCGGAACCCGAAGGTGTCGCCCGCCTGCACGGGCACCGCCGTGGCTCCGGCATAGCTGAATTCCGCGGAGGGGGTCACGCAGCAGATGTACGGTCCGACGTTCTCGAGCGGCACCAGGTAGACATCCGTGCCCCCCCGGTTCACGAAGACGTCGAGCCCGGTCGTGACCTGGAAGAACGAATGGGACCCTTCCCACGCGTAGGTGAGGTTCACGGTCTCCGTGTCCGTGGCCACACGCGACAGGCTCCAGGCGCCGCTGAAATTCGGGGAGCCGTTGTGGGAGTAGACGAACGACGGAGTGCCCTCGGCGCCGTCATCGAGCAAGGTCACCAGGCCGTCGCCCGAGGCCACCCAGTTGAGCGCTGGCGGCACGGCGACATCGAACGGCACCGAGGTGCCCGCCGCCACGACGCCCGGGGCCGTGGCTTCGGCCAGCAGCCGCGCGCCGACCACAGGGAGGTCGACCGACAAGGCGCCAAAGGTGGCGATGCCGCTGGCGTCGGCGGTGGCGATCCCACCGCTCAGGATCGCGTCGCCGGCGTTCTGCAACGTCAGCGTCACCTGCACACCGGGCAGCGGCTGGCCGGCGTTGTCGTAGACCCGCACGCTCACCGGCGGCTCCATGACAGCGCCGGGCGTGAGGCTGGTCGGCTGCTGCAGGAACACGAGGTTGGTGCCGGTCGTCGTCACCACCGGCGGCCTGGTGGCCCCTGGCGGGTCGAGGATGTCCACACCCTGACCGGCCACGCCCACGGTCACAGCCGTGGTGGGGTTGAACGCCGGGTCGATCGACGCGGTGCTGCCATCGGGGTTGGTGACGGTGACGTTGTTGGACGTGTCCTCGTCGAACACCCGCAGCGTCACGCGGCCCAGTTCGCCCGGCGCCAGCCACAGGGTGGCGTTCTTGTCGGACGGATCGTTCTGTGATGGGATGCCCTGTCCGGGCGAGATGAAGTCCGGATCGGGTGCGTTGAAGACGATCTGATTGCGCGTCTCGGTGCGCAGGTCGCAGCCATTTGGATCGAGCACCGGCGTCTTGTAGACCTTGTAGACGATGAGCTGCGTCTTCAGGCCAGCCGGCACCCCGGCCGCGGCCAGGAACATGTTCACGTTGAAGGCCGAGGTCGTGTTGCCGATGTTCGAGACCGTCCACGTGACGTCGGTCAGGGCGCCGTTCTCGATATCGGGGTTCTCGATGTCCGGGTTCTCGATGTCAGGATTCTCGATGTCCGGGTTCTCGATGTCGGGGTTGCCGACGCCGATGTTCTCGATGTCGGGATTGGCGACCCGCACGTTCTCGATGTCCGGGTTCTCGATATCCGGGTTCTCGATGTCGGGATTCTCGATGTCCGGGTTCTCGATATCCGGGTTCTCGATGTCCGGGTTGTAGACCTCGGCGTTCTCGATGTCCGGGTTCTCGATGTCCGGGTTCTCGATGTCGGGATTCTCGATGTCCGGGTTCTCGATGTCCGGGTTGAGGACGGCGCGGCCCGCCAGCCCGCCCGCCACCGCCGGCCCATTCACGCCGGCGACTTCCGTAACGCTGACGTTCACCTCGGCCCGCGGGTCGGGCGCGGTGATGAAGACCGTGCGCGACGCCGTGGATCGTCCCGGCACGGGCACGTCGATCGAGGTCAGCGGCGCCGGCGACGACGCGGTGTAGGGCGGCCGCGGGAACTGATCGAACGAGGCGCGACCGCCCGGCGGCTGCGCCAGGACGGATAGACGGAAGGTCTTGGTGACCGTGGTCTGATTGTGGCGAAGACGACGAAGCCGCGCTGCACGGTCTGCGAGAGCTGCTTCGAGTTGCCGGGCGCGCCTACGAGCAGGCCGCCGCCGATGCGCGCGGTGTAGATGTTCTGGTTGCGTGAGCCGGCGTTGCCGGCGAAGCACACCTGGACGGTCTGCGACGGGTCGAAGAGGCTGGGGCGGCTGGACGGCGCACCCACGACCGTCGGCGGCGTGTAGTTCTGCCAGTTGCCGTCGAGCGGCGCGCGCACGTCGCGGTTGTCGGTCCACACCGCGTGGAACACCGGGAACGAGGTGCTGGCCGCGGTGTTGTAGGCCCACCCGCCATCGGCCGTGGGGACGAACGCCGGCGCGGCGGTGACGTCGATGTAGTCGCCGATGAACGGCACCGTGCCCAGTCTGAACATCGGCAGGTTGGGCGGGTTGAACTGGAGCTGGCGGGCCACGGTCGACGAGCTGTCCGTGAAGCCCGTCAGGTAGTCGGACACGCGCACCGAGGGCGCGAACGACGGCGTGGCGCCCGGCGTGCCGAGCGAGGCGCGGATGTCGATGGTCTGGCGCTTCACCAGGCTCTGCGCCGGATCGTCCGACACGAACTTGCCAAAGACATTGGCCGACGTCTCGCGCAGGTCGTAGAACACGAGCAGCAGCTTGCCGCCGGCAAACGTCAGCGAGGGCATGAGCTGATGGCCGAACTGTCCGCCGTCGTCGATCCGCATCGGCGCCGTGGCGGTCTTGCCGTCGGTCGTGGTCGCTACCATGATGCGGGCATCGCCGTCAGTGCTGTTGGGGCGCTGCGCCGCGAAGCCGCGTTCGGACCAGGCGATGTAGGCGCGGCCGGTGCCATCGACCGCCATCGCCGGATAGGCGTTGGTGCGGAAGCTGTAGGGACTGGTGCCCTGGTCGATCTCGTTCACGGCCGTCGCTGTCGTTTCGCCCGCCCGCTTCTTGCGGTGCTCGAAGATCTTGGCGAGGGCTTCGCCGGCCGGGCCCGTCCGCCGCAATCCGCGCGCTTTGCCCGGGGCGTCGAAGGAGCCGCCGTTCACCTTGAGCCGGGCCACCATCACCGCGTCCTGATCCGCCATCGTCGGCGTGGAGAACCGGCGCCAGGCCACGAACACATCACCGGTGGTCGGCGAGATGGAGAGCGTGGCGCCCTGGTTGATCTGGTCAGCCGGCTGGCTGACGCGCATGGCCTGACTCCAGGTGATGCCGCAGTCCGTCGAGCGCTTCACGAAGATCTGCGAGGACAGGGATGCGCCCTGGCCCGTGATGACGGTGTAGGCCACGTAGACGGCGCCAGCTTCGACGTACTGCAGCCCGGCGTCCACCCACGGGCCGTTGTCGCTGCCCTTGCCGTTGCCGCGCTTGCGATGCCCGCTGCGCTTGACCTTGGCGCCCGTGGCCTCGCCGCCGACGGCGCACAACGCGGCGTTGCCGCGCGGGATGTCGACCGCCATCCACGGCTTGTCGAGAAAGACATCGCCGGGCGACTGCACCACCATGCTGGCGCCGAGATAGGCGATCGGGTCGCCGTTCTCCTTGTTGTTGCGGTCGATGAAGCGGGCCAGGAAGATGCCGCTCTTGCCGCCCTCACCGCGATCGAAGACCAGCCCGTTGTAGTAGACGAGGCCGCTCGTGCCGGCCCGCAGCACCGGGTCGGCCGCGGCTTGGTAGCCCTTGATCGGCGAGGCCATGCCTTCGGCCGAGGTGTCCTGCGGATATCCCGGCATCAGCGTGCTCGACCAGCGCTGGCCGCCGTCGAACGACTTGTAGATGCTCACCCACGCGTCGCCCGTCTCGGAGCCATCCGGCAGTCCGGGCACGTCAACGGTGCGGTAGTCGTTGCTGCCGGCTACCAGGTGCAGCGGGTTCCGCGTCGAGGCGGCCATCGACGGCTCGTTCTGCCGCTGCAGGAACGGATCGCCGCCGGGCCAGTCGGTGCCGGCCACCATGTTGACGTTGCGCCCGGGGATCTGAGCCAGCAGCCCGACGCCTGACCAGAGAGCAACGAGGACCGCCAAGCAGAGGCCGGCACGACCAAGGTGGGAACCGCTCAACGACGCAGCGCGCATAAGGAGACTCCGAGTCCGAAAGGAAGCCGGCCTGGACAGGCAGGACCGGTCACTGAGGGTATGCGAAACCCAGCCCTCGGCCCCCTCAATAATGTGTGCAATTACATTTTTGGTATGCCAAGTGATGAAAGTCGTCGTCGGGCATGACGACGGGGCGGGGTGAGGGCCTCGCCGGCCGCCTCAGACCCCGGCCAACTCCCGCTTCAACCAGGCTTTGGCATGGCGCAGGTCCCGGTCCACGGTGGCCTCGGAAATCCCGAGCATGCGCCCGATCTCGGGATAGGTGAGGCCGCCGAAGTAGGCGTACTCGACCACCTGCGCCTGCCGCGCGTCGAGCTGCTGCAGCCGCTCCATGGCGTGGTCGAGGTCGAGGACATCGACGGGATCGGCGCTGGGCGCCGACACGCCGTCGGTGAGCGTGACCCGCACGCCGTCACCGCCACGCTTGGCCGCGCGGCGCGTCCGCGCCCACTCGACGAGAATGCGCCGCATGACACGGGCGGCCACGCTCAGGAAATGGGTGCGGTTCTGCCACGCGATGTCGGCGTCGGCCAGTCGCAGGTAGGCTTCGTGGACGAGCAGCGTCGGCTGCAGCGAGTGCCCCGGCGTCTCGCGCCGCAGCTGCCCTCTGGCGAGGCGGCGTAACTCGCCGTAGACGAGAGGAATCAGGCGGTCGTAGGCGTCCTGATCACCGCCGCGCCACTGGCCGAGCAGATGAACGACTTCCGCGGAGTGTTCCATCGAGAAAGAGCGCCCCTCCGCACCGGCGCGCGGGTCGGGTCGACGACCGACAGTGTGGCACGAACCGCGCTAGCCGAGGAGCCGCACCACCGCCGCCAGACCGGCGGCAGCCAGGGCGGCCTGCAGCCACAGCTCGCTCGGCGCGCGCGCGAAGAGGAGCGCCAGTCCGCCGAGAGCGGCGGCCGCGGTCAGCAGCCGCGGGTAGGTACTCGACGACGGCCGGCGCCGCCTCGCGCGGCGTGGCCAGACGGCGACCGGCATCGACGATGGTGTTGGCGATGTCGCGATCGGGATCGCGATCCAGTTCGAAGTAGCGGCCGTTCGCGCGCTCGGCAATGCGCTGGAGCGAGGCGCGGTTGAGCCGCGAGATGGCGTGCGGCGCCGGTTCCTCGGTCGGCGGCAGGGTGACGGCGGGCAGCCAGTCGCCGGCGAGCGTGCCGACGCCGACGACGAAGATCGGCACCTGGTCGTCACGGACGCGGTCGATGGCCCGCGCCACTTCCCCGCTCCACGCCTCGCCATCCGACAACAGCACGAACACCCGCCCGTTCGGCGAGCGGCCGAGCAGCTCCTGGTCCTTGTCGAGAATCCGCAGCCCCCACAGCACCGCCTGCTCGAGATTGGTGTTCCAGGTGGTGTCGTCCTCGAGCCGGAACGGCGGCCGGGCCGTCAGGTGATCGAGGAAGAAGAACAACGTGTTCGGATCGCGGGTCAGCCGGATCTGCGGCGTGGCGATGTGGGCGAAGACCGCCAGCGCCACCCGATCGTCCTCCCAGCTCAGGGCATCGCCCAGCCGACGCAGGAACGCCATCGAGCGTTGCCAGCGGTTCCCGGCGACGTCCTCGACGTGCATCGAAGCCGAGGCGTCCTGCAGCACCACGATGTCGACGCCCGGCCGTCCCATTGCGGTGGCGGTGCCACGCGGGCGCGCCACGGCCAGGATCAGGCACAGGCCGGCCGCCACCAGGCACAGCCATCCCGGCAGCGCTCCCAGCACGCCGTGCCGCTCGGGCTCGGGCACGACCCGCCGCGTCCGCAGCCGGCGCACGTCGGCCCAGCGTCCAGCCGCGCGCCACAGCCACAGCCCGGCGAGCGTCGCCGGGATGGCGAGCAGCCAGAGCGCGCCGGGCACGCCGAAGGTCATCGCGCCGCTCAGCCCTTGCGCTTCAGCCTGGTGCCCGGGGTCGCTTCGGGCTGCGCTTCGCGGTCCCCGAAGTCCATCGGGGCGATGGTCTCGAACTGCTCGCCCCTGGCGTCGGGCGGCGGCGCGCCAGCCACGCCGTGCAGCGTGGCCCCGGGCAACGGCGGCGCCAGACCCGGCGTGTTCGACGGCGTGCGCCGCGGCCCGGCGAGCCGGGCGCTGGCCAGCACGTCGCGCGTGCGCGACACGAACTCGTAGTTCCAGGCGGCATCCGCATGGGCAGGGTCGGCCTCGAGCACGGCCGCGTAGGCGTCGAGCACCGGATCGAGCCGTGCCGCGGCCGCCGTGCCGACCTCGCCGCCGCGGCGGGCCAGCCGGTAGGCGGCATTGGCGGCCGTGTGCAGCACGGCGGGATCGGGATCGCCACCGCGCGAGCGCACGAGGTCGTCGTAGTGCGCCACCCAGTAGTCGGCCGTGGCGCGCTGCCGGGCGCCGGTGTCGCCGGCGGGGCGAAGCGCCGCCGGCAGCCAGCCGGTCAACCGTGCGGGCGGCGCGGGCGGTGGCGGCACGTCGCGGTCGAGCGTCGCCAGCGCCTGCCACGCCGTAGCGGTCGCGTCGAGGCGGGTCGCCTCGCCGGCCGAGACCCACGCGACACCGAACAGGGCGGCGGCGACGATGATGCGTCCGAGGATCTGGGTCATGGGTGCGCTCTAGGGGAACGACGAGAACCTGGGCACGGCCAGGGCGAGCACGGCGGCGCCGAGCCAGCAGGCCGCGGCACCGAGGGCGAAGACCGCGAAGCGCGGCTGACGGCTGGTGTAGTGCGTGGTCTGGATGGCGCCCACCGCCGCCCGGTCGATGTCGTGGACGGCCCGCAGCAGGCTCTGCTCGTCACGGGCCACGTAGTAGCGGCCGCCCGTGCGCTCGACCGCGGCCTGCCACTGCGCGTCCGGGATACCTTCCCCGAAGGCCTTGCCGTAGTTGGTGCGGACGAAATACAGCGGGATGGCGTTGTCGACCGCGGCTTGCAGGATGTCGTCGAGGGCGCGGCCGTTCACGAGCGAGGTGGTGTCCTCGCCGTCGGTGAAGATCACCATCAGGTTGCCCGACGCTTCCAGGAAATCGAACATCTTGTAGAGCTCGATGCTCTGATCGAGTGCGCTGGCGATGACGGTGCCGGGGTCGGGGAACATCGAGGTACTCGACCGGATCGCCGACCAGCGCGATGCTGAGCAGCAGGTTGTCGTAGTCGCTCGTGAACGGGGTGATGACGTAGGCGCGGTCGCCGAACTCGATGAGCGCCATCAGATCCCTGTACTGGCCCTCACGCCGCAGCTCCACGAACCGCCGGGCCGCCGCCACGGTGGTGAAGAACGCCGCCTCGGTCTCGGCGCGGGTGTTGAGCGAGCCGGCGGTGAACGAGGTCGCCATGCTGTCGGAGGCATCGAGCATCAGCGCGATGCGCCGGCCCGGGTACGACACCGTGCTCGACACGAGGGCCGTGAAGGGCTCGGCCAGCGCCAGCAGCGCCAGCGGCAGGCCGAGGCCCGCGAGCACCCGCGGCGCATGGCGCAACCACGCCAGCCGCGAGCTGCGCACGCCGCCGAGCAGCGCCGGCACGGCCACAGCCTCGCGCGTGAGCGGGCGCCCGAGCAGCAGCCGCACGCTCAGCACGATCAGCGCTAGGCCCAGCACCGCGGCGGCGACCAGCGCGGGCGTGTCGCGATCGGCGAATTGCACCCCGTCGGCCGACATCGCCCGCCAGTCGGTCAGCACGCTCATCGCGAACTCTTGCAGGCCGGCCAGCGCCATCAGAACTCCGGGGCCGCCGTGGCGGGCGCCACCGGACGCCCGAACCACTCGCGCGGCGACGCCAGCTTCTCGCGGGCCATCTCGACGCCGATGTCGCGCAGCGCGCTCACTGCCTCGTCCACCGCCGCCAGGTCCAGCCGGTCGGCGGCGCCGTACTCGGCGCGCGTCAACGCCGCCAGCGCGTCGCGCAGGCGCTCGAGGCGGATGCGGGCGACAGGCGAGACCGCCGCCGGCACCGCCGCCAGCGCGCGCGAGAGGTGGCCGGCGGTGACATGCGTCGTCACGGCCGCGGCCTGGCGGCGGAGACGGCGCGTCACCAGCAGCCGGCCCTCGGGCGGCGCGGCGCCAGCGACCAGCGGCAGCTCACGCACGCCAGTGCCGGTCGCGATGGCGGCCACGACGCGTCCAGCGGCATGCGCCGCGGAGAGCGCTTCAGGCGTCCACGCCGCACCCCGCGCCGCCTCGAGGCGCTCGCCAAGCACGCGAGCCGCGTGGTCGAGCACGACGCGGTCCGGCATCCGGCGAACGGCGGCCGGACGCGGGCGGCGCAGCGCGGTGATGAGCGGCACGAGCGTGCCGAGCACGGCCACGACGCCGAGCGCGACGAAGATCATCGCGGCCACGCTGTAGGCGTTGGCGCGGAAGCGCAGGGCATCGATCTCGGCCAGGCTGGCGTCGGCGCTGTCGCGGATGTCGTCGGCATCGGCCGGCACCTGTGACACGACGCGGACCACCAGCTGCGGCATCTGGTGCACGAGATCGCGGCCGGCCAGGATCGCGTCGGCGCCGACGCGGCTCTGCAGCCGGTAGGCAATCGCCAGCGGCGGCAGCGTGACGTCGCGGCCGATGACGTCGGGACTGAGGATCCGCAGGCGGTAGCGGTGCTGGAAGAAGCGGCGGTCACCGGCCCGGACATCGGGCGGCCGGCTGCCATCGACGATCTCGAACGGGCTGAGCTGCACGGCGGCCACCGCCAGGCGCGTCTCATCGGGCACCGCGGTCACGGTCCCGCTCTCGAGCACCGCGCACGTCAAGGCCACGTCGACGATCTCGCCGAGGCGGATGGCGCCGCTCGACGCCCGCCACCAGCACTGCAGCGGCGTGTCGTCCGAGAGCACCGGCGCGCCGGCGGCCAGCGCGGGCAGCGGCGCGGCGGCGGTGGACCGGGAGGGCGGCGTCTGGCCGGCGGCCGCGGCCGCGATGCCGAGCACGAGCAGCGCCGCGCCAAGGCGGGCCGGGATCATCGCGCCACCTTCCGCAGGCGGCGCTCGGCCACGAACTCGGCCAGCGCGATCTCGCCCGCCGCCTCGTTGGCGTCGAGCACGACGACGTCGAGATCCGCGGCGCGGGCCTGCCTCGTCACCTCGGCCTGCCAGGCGGCAGCGCGGGCGGCCAGGCGTCCGTACTCGGCGCGCGAGATGACGCGGGGCGATCCCCCTTCGACATCGCGCACGGTGATCCAGCCGGCCGAGAGCGGCGTGCCATCGAACGCGAACCGGCTGTCGACGACGACCAGGAACACGTCGTGCACGACGTTCACCCGCGCCAGCTCGCGCACGACGGCCGGCGCGTCGTCGAACAGGAAATCGGAGACGACGGGCACGAGCGAGGCGGCGCGCAGGCTGCCGTTCAGCGCCGCGCCGAGGCCACCGGCCACGGTCACCGGCTCGAGGCCGCGCCGGGCTTCGTAGGCTTCGAGACAGTGCACGACGTGGCCGCGGCCGGTGCGCGGCGGAATGCCCGCCATCCGGCTGAAACCGCGGTCGAAGGTGAGCAGGCCGAAGCGGTCCTGGAAGAACGCCGCCGAGAGGCCGATGGTCGCCAGTGCGCGCGCCACCACGGCGCCGAGCGGCGTGCCGTCGACGCCGCACCGCGTCGACAGCGACGCGTCGGCCACCGCCAGGATCGTGGCGGCGCTCGACTGGTCGAACTCGCGCACCACCAGCGGGGCGAAGTTGGTGAGCGACGACTGCGGCCAGTCGATGGCGGCGAAGCGATCGCCGGCCTGCCAGTCGCGCAGGCCGACGAAGTCGAAGCCGCTGCCGGCGGCGCGGCTGCGGTGGTCGCCCGCGGTGCCGCCCGAGAGGCGCTTCAGGATGAGCAGCTCGATGCGCGCCAGGGAATTCAGATCGACGAACGACGTGGTGGCCGGCGCGCGGGTCACGGGATCGGCACCTCGGCGATGACGTCGTTGATGACCGCCTCGGTGGTGAGCCCGTGCGCGGCCGCATGCGGCCCGAGCCACAGCCGGTGGCCGAGCACGAACGGCGCCAGCGCCTGGATGTCCTCGGGATAGACCTCGTCGCGGCCGCCGGAGACGAGCGCCCACGCCTTGGCCAGGCGGCTCCAGCAGATGATGGCGCGCGGCGACGCGCCGAGATCGACGCCCCGTTCCACGAGGTCCGAGGGCGACCGTTCCAGACAGTCGGTGTCCGGATCGCGCGGACGCGTGGCCCCGACCAGCCGCTGCACGTAGCGCCCGAGATGCTTGTGGAGGTACACCCGCTCGCCGATGACGCCGCGCAACTGGATGATGCGCTCCTTCGAGAGCAGCGGCCTGAGCGTCATCCGCTTGAAGTCGAAGTCGACCAGCTTCTCTTCCTCCTCCTTGGGCAGGTAGCCGATCTGCACCATCGCGGCGAAGCGATCGGTGGCCGCCTCCGAGAGCGGGAAGGTGCCCTGACCGAGCTCCACCGGGTTCATGGTGGCGATGGCGAAGCTGAAGGCCGGCAGGTCGAAGGTGTCCTTGCCGACCGTGATGGTCCGGTCCTGCAGGCCTTCGAGGAAGGCGCTCTGGCTCTTGAGGGGAATCCGGTTGATCTCGTCGAGCAGGATGATCTCGGCCGACGCCATCGGTCCGAACTCGGTCACGAGTTGGCCGGTCGCCGGGTTGATCATCTGGAAACCCACCACCTCGGTCGGCTGCAGGTCGGCGCGGCCCTGGATGCGGGCAAAGCGCGCATCGCTGATGGCGGCCAGGATCACTCCGAAGAAGGTCTTGCCGACGCCGGGGACGCCGCGCAGCAGCAGATTGCCGGCATTGACCTGACGCTCCGACCGCTTGTCGTAGGTGGTCGGAATCTCCGAGAGCAGCACGACGTTGGCCACCGTCTTGGCCACGTCATAGCCGACGAGGGCGCGAGCACCTTCGGCGAGCACGGCATGGTGGAAGTCGAGGGCTTCCTGCAGGTCGGCGTGCATGCGGCTGGACGGGCCATCCTACACCGGGCTGGCGGGATGTCCGACGGCCGAACCGGGCCCTGCCGATGACTGGCAGCAGGGGCCGCCTGCCGCCATCAGGGCCACCGAGCAGACGCGAAGGGCCGCCGGTCTGGTGTCGCGAGCGGGGGCACCGGCTTTTCGCCTGCGTGGCGACAGGCACGCCTATCGAGTCCTATTTGACTATAAACGATTCGATACAGATAATGGCCGCCATGACCGACAAGCTCCGCGGCGTCGACCGATGGTTGCCGCTCAAGCCCAAGGTGCTCCACCTGCTGCTGGCGGTGGCCGATGGGCCGCGGCATGGTTACAGCATCATGCAGGAGGTCCTCGAGCGCACCGACGGGCAGGTGCGCCTGTGGCCGGCGGGGCTGTACAGCCTGTTGCGCGAACTCGAGAAGCTCGACTGGATCGTCGAGTCGGACAAGCGGCCCGCCGCCGACGAGGACGACGAGCGGCGCCGCTACTATGCGCTCACGCCGCTCGGCAAGCGCGTCCTCGACGGCGAGGTGAGGCGCCTCGAAGCGATCGTCCACCTGGCGCGCTCGAGCCGGGCGCTGCGGAAGGCCCAGCGCGCATGACCGGCGATCGCGTTCTGCGGTGGTGTAGCCGGAGCTATACCAAGCTCCTCGGCGTGCTTCCGGCACGCGACCGCCAGGAGCGGCTCGTCATCGGCGAGGACGGCGAGCGTCTCCTCGCTGCGGCCTACACCCAGGGGCGTCTCAGCCTGGCAACGACCTGGCTGGCGCTGGTCTGGGACCTCGTTTTCGTCGGCGTGAGGCACGACATCGCCCACGCCCTGCGGGCGCTCACCCGCACGCCGGGAGTCACCGTCGCGACCTCCCTGCTGCTCGCGCTCGGCGTCGCGGCCACCACCACGCTATTCGCGTTCGTCGATGCGGTGCTGCTCCGTCCGCTGCCCTACGACCAGCCGGATCGGCTGGTGATGATGTGGGAGTCGAACGTCGCCCTGGATCGCCTCCGCGCGGGTCCGTCCCCCGCGAACGTCATCGACTGGGTGGCCCGAAACGACGCCTTCGACGCCATCACCGCCTCGATGACGGTGTCGGCCACGCTCCGCGGCGGCGACGGCGGCACGCCGGTGACCGGGGTGCACGTCACGAGCGGCTTCTTCGACGTGTTTCGCCGGCAACCGCGGCTCGGGCGCACGTTCCGCGCCGACGAGTTCGCCGGAGCGATGTCGGTCACGTCACGGCAGCCGTCGCGCGGGGAGCCGGTGATCGTGTTGAGCCACCGCCTGTGGCTGACGCTCGGTGCCGATCCTGGCATCGTCGACCAGCAGGTCCACGTCGAGGGCCGCGACTGGCGGGTGGTCGGGGTCATGCCAGAGGACTTTGCCGTGCCCGACGCGGCCGCGGCCTTCTGGGCGCCGTGGGACATGGACGTCTCGTACCGCGCGCGGCTTCCGAACGGGCCGCCGCGCGACGCCCGGTTCCTGCGCGTCGTCGGCCGGATGAAGGCCGGCGTGACGATCGAAGGGGCAGAGGCGCGCCTGCGGACGGTGGCCAGCGGACTGGCGTCCGAGCATCCGGACACCAACGCCGGGTGGAGCATCCGGCTCTCGCCGCTCGCTGACGAGGTGTCGCGGACGAGCCGGCTCGAACTCCTTTTGGTCTTCACGGCGATGTCCTGCCTGCTCTTGCTGGTGTGCGCCAACGTCGCCAGTCTGTCAATCGCCCGTGGGCTCGCCCGGTCGAGAGAGATGGCGATCCGCCTGGCCCTTGGCGCCGGCGGCGGCCGGGTCACCCGCCAGTTGCTCGTCGAGAACGCGTTCAGTGCGACCGTCACGGCCATCCTCGCGGTGCTGCTCACGACCTGGTGGGTCGGCATGGCCTTGTCGATCGCGCCGGCCGGCATTCCACGCCTGCACGAAGTGGCCATGAACGGACGGGTCGCGACGTTCGCGGCCGTGCTGGCGCTGGTCGTCACGGCGATCGGAAACGCCGTGCCGACCTTCCGCGCCGGCCGTACGCCGATTGCCGGCGCGCTCAAGGACGGGACGGCCGTCTCGGCGCGCGCCTCGAGCCGGCTGCGGGCGGCGTTGGTGGTGGCCGAGATCGCGGCGGCGGTGATGCTGCTCGTCGGCGCCGGGTTGTTGACACGCACGTTCGCGGAGCTGCGCCGGGTCGACGTTGGTTTCGACACGCGCAACCTGCTGGTCCTGCGCATCACGCCCGATGCGGCACGGTATCGCACCAACGCGCAGACGACCGACTACTACCGCCGGGTGCTGGAGTCCGTGCGCGAGGTGCCGGCAGTGGCGTCGGTGGCCGCGGTCACGTCCCTGCCGATGAGCACGATCGGCTCCGACTTCACGCGGCCGTACTGGCCCGGGACTGCCCGGCCCGAAGGCAACGCGGTGCCGTCAGCCAGCGTCCGGATGGCGACGCCGGGATACTTCGGGACGCTGGGTCTGCCGCTCGTTGCCGGCCGCGAGTTCGCCGACCGCGATGATACCGACGCGCCGCGCGTGGTGATCGTCAACCAGACGCTGGCGCGACATGCATGGGGAACGGACGACCCGGTGGGACGCACCCTCGTGCTCGACTACCAGGGTGGGCCCTACCCCTATGAGGTCGTGGGCGTGGTGCGGGACGCCCGGGTCGACGGGCCGCGCAGTGAGCCGGTGCCGGAGATCTTCGTTCCCCACGCGCAGAATCCCTACCTGGTCATGAACGTCATCGCCAGGACCACCCTCGATCCGGTAGCCGTCGCGCAGAACGGCGCGCGCCAACGCCCTTCGCGTCGACCCCGATCAGCCGGTCCATTCGGTGACCACGATGGCGCAGCTGCTCGGAGATGCCGTGCAGCTCGATCGCTTCGCCATGCTGCTCATCACGCTCTTCGCGGTGGCCGGGCTCGTCACCGCGGCCGCCGGAGTTTACGCGCTGCTCGCTTACACGGTGGCGCAGCGACGGCGCGAGATCGCCCTGCGGATGGCGCTCGGGGCGTCGCCACGGCGGGTCGCCCGGTCGATCGTGCTGGAGTCGCTGCTGCTCGCCGCCGCGGGCGGCGCGATCGGCATCGTGGCCGCCGTGGCCGGCAGCCGGTTCGCGCGCACACTGCTCTTCGGCGTGGCGCCGCAGGATCCGCTCACCCTGGTGTCGGCGGTGCTGGTGCTCCTGGTGGTGGTCGTGGCGGCCAGCGGGTTGCCGGCGCGTCGCGCCGCGCTGATCGACCCGGGCCAGGCCATGCGGGTGTGAGGAGGTCGCAGTGATGGCACAGGGATGGTCTCGTCGTTCATTCTTCGGGTTGGCCTCGGGTCTCTCGGCACTCGGCGTCGCGGTGGAGGCTGCGACGACCGCGGCACAGCCATCGGCGGCGAGTCCATCGGCGGCGAGCGAGGTCTTTCCCGCGCAGGATCCTGCGCTGGTGCGGGAGGTGGTCGGTGCCTCGCACCGGAACCTCGAGCGCGTGCAGGCGCTGGTCGGGCGTCAACCGGCGCTCGCCCGTGCAGGGGTCGACTGGGGCTTCGGCGACTGGGAGACGTGCCTCGATGCCGCCTCGCACGTCGGCAACCGGCCGATCGCCGAGTACCTGCTGGCCAACGGCGCCAGGCCGACGATCTTTGCAGCGGCGATGCTGGGACAGGTCGACGTGGTGAAGGCGTTCGTCACCGCGCGGCCGGGCATCCAGCGGATCCTGGGCCCGCATGGCCTCACCCTGATGTGGCACGCCAGGCAGGGCGGTGCGGAGGCGGCGGCCGTGGTCCACTACCTGACGACAGTAGGAGACGCGGACGTCTCGCCGGCGACGTCGCCGCTCGCGGCAGCGGACCGCGAGGCGATCGTCGGCACCTACACGTATGGCCCCGGCCCGCGAGACCGCTTCGCCGTCGAGACGCGGCGCGACATGCAGGGCCGCGATCAGGTGACGATCGAGCGTGCCGGGGCTCCCGGCCGTCAGAATCTCAATCACGTCGGCGATCTGGTGTTCTTCCCGACCGGCGTCCCCAGCGCGAAGGTCGCCTTTGCGAGAGAAGGCACGAAGGTCACGCAGCTGACGGTCGCCGATCCGGACGTGATGCTGACAGCGCGGCGGCAGTGACGGCGCCGGGTCGGTGAGAGACGGCTAGAGGTCGGCCACCGGCACCTCGACCAGGCCGGGACCCGGCCGGGCCGCGAACCAGGCAACGTTCGGCATGCCGGGATGGCGCGCGGTATAGGCCGCCAGCCAGCGACGCGCAAACGCCGCCACGTCGCCGTCATCGACGAGCGCCCACACGCTGCCGCCGAAGCCGGCGCCGAAGCTGGTCGCCCCGTGGGCGCCGCAGTCGCGGGCCAGGGCGGCGAGCGTGACCGTCTCGGGCACCTGGTTGCCCAGCCACGCTTCCGCGCGCGCCTGCGACTCCTGCGCCAGGGCGCCGAGGGCCCGCGAGTCGCCGGCGCCGCACGCCCGCGCGGCCTCGCGGACGATGGCGTCTTCGGCCACGAAGTGGTCGAGGCGCCGCAGCAGATCACTGGCGGCCACGCCGGCCGGGGTCGCCCGGGTCACCAGCTGCCGCAGCTCGTCCTCGGCGCCGGGCGTCGCGAGGGCGGCCGCGAGCGAAGCCGCCGGCGCCGCGGCGGCGGCGTTCCAGACCTCGAGGAGCGTGCGGGCGGTGAACGTCGCGCGGTTGTAGCGCTCGCGCACCGCGCCGGCCTTGTCGGCGTGGACGCCGCTCACGCCGACCACGAACGTCCAGGCCGATGGACATTGCGTCGAGGCCAGGCGGGTGGTTGGCACGAAGCGGTAGAGCCCGAGATGCCCGGCGCGGCTCATCAGGATGGCGCTGTGGTCCTCGCTGCCGCCCTGCGTGCCGACACCGGCGTTGCCGGTGAGCGGGCCGAAGTCGTGGCCGCTCTCGATACAGCCGAAGTAGGTGGCCTGGGCCTCGGCGCTGCTGATGGCGGCGTGCCACTCCTCCCGCCCCGTCAGGTCGCCGCGCCTGGCGAGTGCGGTCGCCATGCCGACCACGATCGCGCTCGAGCTCGACACGCCGGCCGCGCGCGGCAGGTCGCTCGAGAAGGCCAGATCGAGACCGAGCGCCGCGCCCGGGAAGTTGGCGGCCAGCCGTCTCAGCGTGACCTGGATGTAGGAGGCCCAGCCGGTGCGGGCCGGACCGTCGTCGTCGAGGCCGAACTCGACCTGGACCTGGTTGCCGATGTCGACGACCCGCACCCGCCGGTCGCGGCGCGCTCCGGCGACCATCGCGAAGCCGCGCGGCACCGCCCCGGTCAGGACGTGGCCGCCCGCGTAGTCGGTGTGCTTGCCGAGCACTTCGAGCCGGCCCGGCACGAACCACCGCCACGCCGGCGGCGCCCCGCTCAGGGCAGCAAACCCCTCGGAGACGCGGTCGACGAGCGCGGCCCGGCTCTCGGCGTCGGCGGCGCCGAACCCGAGCTGGCGGAAGTGATCGGCGAGGATCATGCGACGGCCTCCCCGTCGGCCAGCGCCCGGCTGACGACCGCCACATCCGCCGCCGTCGTCAGATCGAGGACGGTGCCGCCGACCGCGACGACGCGCACCCGCGATCCGCGCGCGACGGCCAGCATCACCGCATCCGGCAGCTCGAACTCGCCGCGCGGCGACCGCGCCACGTCGCCGCAGGCCGCCATCATCGCGCGGTCCATGCGCCAGAGGTTGAGGCTCATCAAGGTGGCATGCTCGAGCGAGTCGGCCGGCGGCTTCTCGTAGAGCCCGGTCAGCCATCCCCCGGCATCGCACTCGATGCGGGCGAAGGCCGCGATCCGTGCGGGCGCGAACCCGCTCTCGCGTTCGAGGGTCTCACGCGTGAACGCGGCGACGCCGCACGTGTCGAGGTCGACCAGCGCGCGCAGCGCCGGCAGCGGATAGAGGTTGTCGCCGTTGACGACGAGACAGGTGGCCCCGGACACGAGCGGCGCCGCGGCGGCGACAGCACTGGCCGTGCCGTCGGCTACCGGCTGGACGGCGAAGCGCGGGCGCAGCGCGGGTGGGTGCGCCGCCAGGTGCGCCGCCAGCCCGGCGTGGTCTGGCGGCACGACGAGCACGGCCTCGCTGCAGCCGGCGGCCGCCAGGCGGCTCAGCGCGTAGTCGACGAGCGGACGCTGGGCTGGTCCCACCGGCATGAGCGCCTTGAGCCCGCGGGCCGCGGCCTGGCGCTGCGCGGCGCTCGTCAACGTGGAGGCATCACTGGCCGCCAGACGCCGGCCCCGGCCGCCCGCCAGCACCACCGCCGTCATCGACGCCAGAGCCTCACGACCGAACGCGCGCTGACCGCGCCGGCGGCGCCGACGACGAGGAGCGCGATGGCCGCCGCACCGGTCCGTCCCATCAGCAGGAATCCCACCCCGAAGAGCGCTCCGTAGATCGCCGCGCAGCTCGACAGACTGCCGATGACGGCCGCGCTCAGGTCATCGGTGGCGGCCAGCCCGCCGCACTCGCGCCGGATGTCGGCCCAGCCTGGTCCCGCCGGCCGGGCCAGCCTGTAGAAGCGGCACAGCGTCGCCCGCTCGGTCGGCCGGGTGAGCCAGGTCGCGGCCAGCCACACGGCCGTCGTGATGACGACGGTGCCGAGGAGCGACAGGTGCGAGGGAATCGTGGTGCCGGTCTGGCGCAGCGCGAGCAGGCCGACGGCGAGCAGGAACGAGCTGGCCATGGCGGCGATCTCGCTCCACGCGTTGATGCGCCACCAGAACCAGCGCAGCAGATACAGCAGGCCGGTGCCGGCGCCGATCGAGAGCAGCAGGTCGAAGGTGGTGCGCGCCGAGTCGAGCACCAGCGTCAGCAGCCCGGCGGCCACCATCAGCGCGGCGGTCACGACCCGGCCGACCGCCACGTAGTGCGCCTCGCTGCCCGCCGGCCTGAGGAAGCGCCGGTAGAGGTCGTGTACCAGGTAGGACGTGCCCCAGTTGAGGTGCGTCGAGATCGTGGAGACGTAGGCCGAGAGCAGTCCCGCCACCATCAGGCCGAGCACGCCGGCCGGCAGGAACGTCAGCATCGCCGGATACGCCATGTCGTGCCCGACGAGCGCCGGGTCCACGTGCGGCAGGGCCGCGCGGATGTCGCTGACCTCCGGGAAGACGAGAATCGAGGCGAGCGCCACGAGGATCCACGGCCACGGCCGCAGGGCGTAGTGCGCGACGTTGAAGAAGAGGGTGCCGGCCATGGCGTCGCGCTCCGACCGCGAGGCCAGCATGCGCTGTGCGATGTAGCTGCCGCCGCCGGGCTCGGCCCCGGGATACCACGTCGACCACCACTGCACGGTCAACGGCACGATGAAGAGCGGCAGCGAGACCGTCCAGTCGGTGAGGTCCGGCACGAAAGCCACCGAGGCCGGCGCGAGTTGCGCGAACAGCCCGTCGAGCCCGCCGACGGCCGGATGCGCCAGCGCGTACGACGCGGCGGCGAAGGACCCGGCCATCGCCACCCCGAACTGGATGAAGTCGGTGACCAGCACGCCCCACAATCCGGAGGTGGCGGCAAAGGCGACGTTCAGCACGCCGCAGACGATGAGCGTCTGGCCGATCGGCCAGCCGAGCAGCACGTTGGCGATCTTGGCCGCCGCCAGGTTGACCGACGCCATGATGACGACATTGAAGACGACGCCGAGGTAGACGGCGCGGAAGCCGCGCACCCAGCTGGCCGCGGGGCCCGAATAGCGCAGCTCGTAGAACTCGAGGTCGGTGAGCACGCCGATCCGGCGCCACAGCCGCGCGTAGAAGAACACCGTGGTCATGCCGGTGAGCAGGAACGCCCACCAGGCCCAGTTGGCGGCGACGCCGCCCTGCCGCACCAGGTCGGTCACGAGATTCGGCGTATCGGTGCTGAAGGTCGTGGCGACCATCGAGACGCCGATCAGCCACCACGGCGCCGAGCGTCCCGAGGTGAAGAACTCGGCGGTGCTGGAGCCGGCCCGCCGCGCCAGCCACACGGCCGGCGCGAACGACAGCGCGAGGGACGTGACGACGATGACCCAGTCGAGCGTCGTGAGCTGCATCGGCTACACGGTCACGATGCCGAGCGGCGGGGTCGTCTTCCACCGGCCGCGGGTGAAATCGGGAACGTCCACCGGCCGCGACCGGTTCCGTGTGGACTGCATGCTGAGCTCGACCACCGCACTCAGGGACGCGGCGTCGTAGACGTCCATGTCCGTGGGCGTGCCCGCGCGCAGGCAGCTGATGAGACGGTGATCCTCGATGTAGTCCATGCCGCCGTGGCCGGCGCCGGCGGCCCGGGCCTCGAGCGTCCGCCACAGCGGGTGCTCGAACTCCTGGCGCAGCGCCGCCGCCTCGACCCACTGGTGGGGTGTGCCGCGACCCTCGATGTAGACCCGGTTCGGATAGCCCTGGAACATCCCCTTCGTGCCCTGCACGAGATGGATGCGGCTGTAGGGCCGCGGCAGGTTGGTGCAGTGCTGCACCATCACCGTCTTGCCGCGCGCGGTCTTGATGAGGCTCGTGTTGACGTCGCCGAGGGTGTAGCGCTCGCGCCGCTCGGGCGCGTCGGCCGGGAAGTGCTCGCGGGCCCAGTCGTGGAGGCCGCGCGAGGGGCCGCTCATCGACACCAGGTAATCGAAGCGGTCGCCGCGGTTGATGTCCAGGCAGTTGGCGATCGGCCCGAGGCCGTGCGTCGGATACGGATTGCCGTCGATCTTCATCGACCAGGCGCGGCGCCACAGCCCCTCGTCCTGCTTCTCGAACTTGATGGCCCGCAGATCGTGCAGGTAGCCGCCCTCGGCGTGCAGCACCTCGCCGAAGACGCCCTGGCGCACCATGTGGAACGCCATCATCTCGGCGCGGTCGTAGTTGCAGTTCTCCATCATGACGGCGTGCTTCTGGTGGCGTTCGGCCGCCTCGACCAGCGCCCAGCAGTCGTCGACCGTCATCGCCGCCGGAACTTCCGTGGCGGCATGCTTCCCCGCCTTCATCGCCGCCAGCATCACCGGCACGTGCCATTCCCACGGCGTGGCGGTGAAGACGAGATCGAGGTCTTCGCTGTCGCACAGGCGTTCGAAGTCGCGGACGCCGCGGGCATAGACCGCCGGCGCCGGGTGTCCGGCGGCGGTGATGGCCTGCGACGCCCAGGCCGTGCGCGCCTCGCGGATGTCGCACACCGCAGTCACCCGGCAGCCGTCGATCTTCAGGAAGTTCTCGAGATGACTGCCGCCCTGGAGGCCGATGCCGACCATGCCGATGCGCACGACGGGTATGGGCGGCGCGGCAAACGGGGTCGCGGGCGCGGTGGCAGCCGCCGCGGCGGGCACGCCACCGAGCGCGGAAGAGGTGGCCGCCACGGCGGCGGTGCCCAGCTTCAGGAAGTCGCGGCGGTCGAGGGCATCGGGCGGGGACATCGTGAGGCGGCTCGTCGCGTGGGGGGCATGCTATCGCGAAAGGCGCCGGCCTGCCGGCCCGGTCGCGTACAAAGCGACGGCCGCGGGAACAACCGCGGCCGTACGAAGGAGGCGATGACGCGAAGGGCTAGCGGGCGCGCGCGGCGGCCGGGACGGCGTCGGGCTCGGCGGTCGCGACGGCGACGTTCTCGACGACGCTGTAGGCATCCGCTTCCGACAGGAGCTGCCTGGCCAGCTGGGTGTGCAGCGCATGACCGGCCCGGTGTGCCACGACGTGGCCGAGCACCGGACGGCCGAGCAGCGCCAGATCGCCGACCGCGTCGAGGATCTTGTGCCGCACGAACTCGTCGTCGAAGCGCAGTGCGTTCAGCGGGCCGGTGTCGCCGATGACGATGGCGTTGTCGAGCGAGCCCCCGAGGGCCAGTCCCTGCTGGCGCATCCACTCCACTTCCTTGAGGAAGCCGAAGGTGCGGGCCGGGGCGATGTCGTCGTTGAAGGTCTGCTCGGTGATCCGGGTGGTGCGCGACTGGTGGCGCAGCATCGGATGCTCGAAGCTGATGGTGTAGCTGACCTTGAAATGGTCGGAGGGGTAGATGGCGATGTGCTTGTCGCCGCTCACCACGCTGACCGGCCGCAGCACCTTGATGAAGGCACGCGCCGCCGACTGCTTCTTGAGCCCGGCTTCCTGGATCAGGAAGAGGAAGGGCGCCGAGCTGCCGTCCATGATCGGCACTTCGCGCTGGGTGAGCTCGATGATGACGTTGTCGACGCCGGCGCTCACGAGGGCGGCCAGCAGGTGCTCCACCGTCTCGACCGTGGCGCCGTCCTTGCCGAGCACGGTCGCGTAGTTGATGGCGGTGACGTGGTCGATGTTGGCAGGGATGTCGATGCCGAGATCGGCCCGGCGGAAGACCACGCCGGTATCGGCAGCCGCCGGCTTGAGGGTCAGGCTCACCTTCGAGCCCGAATGGAGACCAATCCCCGCGCACGAGACTTGTCGTCGGAGGGTCTGCTGGGACGCAATATTCACAACGGCTACCGGATCATGTTGTAGCAAACGAGATGCCCGACATCGATGGCGTTGGAACTACCCATCAAGTCGTTTGTTGTCAGAGACTTACCACTTCTTCACCAAGCACGGCCCCGCCCTGGTGTGGTCAGGCGACCACAGTGCCGGCGACTACATCTGTGGTCGATTTGACACACTCCTGGTCTGACGTAGGGCAGGCGCCAGAAACTGCCCGGTGTGCGAGGCTTTCACCTTGGCCACCGCCTCCGGCGTGCCCTGGGCCACGAGGCGGCCGCCGGCCGCCCCCCTTCGGGACCGAGATCGATGAGCCAGTCGGCCGACCGGATGACGTCCAGGTTGTGCTCGATGACGAGCACCGTATTGCCCTGCTCGACCAGCCGGTTGAGGACGTCGAGCAGCTTGTGGACGTCCTCGAAGTGCAGCCCGGTGGTCGGTTCGTCGAGGATGTAGAGCGTCTTGCCGGTGCCGCGCTTCGACAGTTCCTTCGACAGCTTCACCCGCTGCGCCTCGCCACCCGAGAGCGTCGTGGCCGATTGCCCGAGGGTGACGTAGCCGAGGCCGACGCTCTCGAGCGTCCGCAGCTTGTTGGCGATGAGCGGAAAGTTCTCGAGCAGCGGCAGCGCCTGGCTGACCGTGAGGTCGAGCACCTCGGCGATCGACTTGCCGCGGTACTTCACCTCGAGCGTCTCGCGGTTGTAGCGCCGCCCCTTGCACTGCTCGCAGGTCACGAAGACGTTGGGCAGGAAGTGCATCTCGATGGCGATGACGCCGTCGCCCTGGCAGGCCTCGCAGCGTCCGCCCTTGACGTTGAAGGAGAAGCGGCCCGGCCGGTAGCCTCGCGCCTTGGCCTCGGGCACCATGGCGAACAGGTCGCGGATGAACGTGAAGAGCCCCGTGTAGGTGGCGGGGTTCGAGCGCGGCGTGCGGCCGATCGGCGACTGATCGATCTCGATCACCTTGTCGACCTGGTGCACGCCCTCGACCACCGTGTGGAGACCCGGCTCTTCGGTGGAGCGGTAGATCTGCTTGGCCAGCGCCTTGTAGAGGATGTCGTTGACGAGCGTGCTCTTCCCCGACCCGCTCACGCCGGTGACGGCCACGAACAGGCCGAGCGGGATGCGCACGTCGATGTCGCGCAGGTTGTTGGCGCGGGCGCCCCTGACGTGAATCTCGGCCTTGCCGGGCGCGCGGCGCGAGACCGGCGTCTCGATGGATCGCCGGCCGCTCAGGTACTGCCCGGTCAGCGACTCGGCGGCCTCGATCAGTCCGGCGGGCGGGCCCTGGAACATCACCTGGCCGCCGTGCTCGCCGGCCCCCGGTCCGAGGTCGACGACGTAGTCGGCGGTGCGGATGGTCTCTTCGTCGTGCTCGACGACCACCACCGTGTTGCCGAGATCGCGCAGCCGGGCCAGGGTGGCCAGCAGGCGGCGGTTGTCGCGCTGGTGCAGGCCGATGGACGGCTCGTCGAGCACGTAGAGCACGCCGGTGAGATTCGAGCCGATCTGCGTGGCGAGACGGATGCGCTGCGCTTCGCCGCCCGAGAGCGTGGCGGCGCTGCGGCCGAGCGTGAGGTAGCCGACACCGACGTCGTCGAGGAAGGAGAGACGCTCGCGAATCTCCTTCAGGATGCGGCCGGCGATGAGCGTCTCGCGCTCGGTGAGCGTCATGGCGTCGAAGAGCGCCCGGGCGTCAGTGAGCGGCATCGCCACCACATCGGGCAGCGAGCGGCCCTTCAGGCGCACCGCGCGGCTCTCGGGCCGCAGGCGTCCGCCGTGACAGTCGTGACAGTCACGCAGGGAGCGGTAGTTGTCGAGGTCCGACTGCTGCTCCCACGCCGCCTCGTCGAAGCGGCGCCGCAGGTTCGGCAGCACGCCCTCGAAATCCTTGCCGTAGGGCTCGACGTCCTTCGCGGTCTTGCGGCGGCGGACCGGCACCGGCGCCGCTTCATCCGCTTTCGCCGAGACGCCCGGGCCGTAGAGCAGCAGGTCGCGCTGCTTCTTGGGGAGCTTGGCGAACGGCACCGACGGGTCGATGCCCCAGTGCGAGGAGATGCCGTCGACGGCCGCCCGCACCATCTTGCGATCGCCCCGCGACCACGGCGCGATGGCGCCCTCGCTGAGCGACTTCCGGTCGTCGGGCACGACCTTGGCCGGGTCGAAGTCCCACGTGGCGCCGAGTCCCTGGCACGTCTGGCAGGCGCCGTGCGGAGAGTTGAACGAGAACGCCCGCGGCGACATCTCGGGCACACTGATGCCGCACACGACGCACGCCAGCTTCTGCGAGAAGAGGCGGTCGCCGCTCTCGAGCGCGTTGATGACGACGATGCCGTCGGCCAGGTCGAGGGCGGTCTGGATGGACTCGGTCAGCCGGCGCTCGATCCCGGAGCGCACGATGAGACGGTCGATGACGACCTCGATCGAGTGGTTCTTGCGGCGGTTGAGCGCCAGGTCGTCGTCGAGGCCACGGAACTGGCCGTCGATCCGGGCCTTGGTGAAGCCGCGCGCGACGAGCGCCTGCAGCTCCTTCTTGAACTCGCCCTTCCGCCCGCGGACGATGGGAGCCAGGATGTTGATCCGGCTGTCCTGCGGGTAGGTCATGACCAGATCGATGATCCGATCGAGCGACTGCGACGAGATCTCGCGGTCGCACTGCGGGCAATGCGGCACGCCGGCGTTGGCGAAGAACAGCCGCAGGTAGTCGTAGATCTCGGTGACGGTCCCCACCGTGGAGCGCGGGTTGGCGCCGGTGGTCTTCTGCTCGATCGAGATGGCGGGCGACAGGCCATCGATGAGATCGACGTCCGGTTTCTCCATCTGCTCGAGGAACTGCCGGGCGTAGGCCGAGAGCGACTCCACGTAGCGGCGCTGGCCCTCGGCATAGAGCGTGTCGAAGGCGAGCGACGACTTGCCGGACCCCGACAACCCCGTCACCACCACCAGCTGGTCGCGCGGCAGGTCGACGTCGATGTTCTTCAGGTTGTGGACGCGCGCGCCGCGGACGGCGATGGAATCGTGAGGCATACCAGGTAGGGATGGAGTCCGGTCGGATCTCCAACCCCTGATTCTACCCCCTGGACGCATCGGCCGTGAGTAGGCGCTACCCGGGGCGGGAAGCAACTGCCCGCTCCGGTCCTGCCACGGGTCGCCCGGCCGGCCCACGGGCACGCGTCCTCGGCCCTGATTCCCGACGATTTTCTACCGCGACGGCCACTGCCGGCCCGGCGGTTCCGCCTGGCCCGCCGCTTGCTCCCTGCGGGCTGTCCGCGGCACCACTCGATCACGTCACTGGCACGCTGCGCGCGGCAAGGAGGCTCAACACCCGAGGTCGGGAAGCGAGGCTGAGATGGTGCGTACGAAGAACGGCATGACGGTGGGGTTCGCGGCCACGGCCGCGATGGTCGTGGTGGGGGTGATGGCGGCGGGCGCGGCCCGGCAACCGGACGGGTCGCCGCCCGACGACGGAGCGGACCTGAGTGCAACGGTCACGGTGACGCGCGCGCTGCTGACCGAGGGAGGGGCCCTGGTGCGGGAGTTGCCGACATCGCGCTACACCCTGGCGCACTACCCGGACCAGCGTCTGCGGATCACCATGCTGGCGAGCGGGTCCGGGCCGCGAACGGGGCCGATGGCCGACCCCTACGCCGGCCTCGTCGTCGAGGGCGACCTGGCACGCGGCCCGCTGGAACTGCGAGCCGCGGACGGCACCCGCCTGGCGTGGCCCGGCGGCGCCGGCTTCCCGGAGGCGCCTGGCGCGGGCGACGCCTTTCTCGCCGAGGCGTCGAAAACGCACGAGCGGCGTCAGGCACTGGAGCGGGCCTACGGGCGGCCGGCCGGCAGGGTGCGGGGTCTCGTGCGCTATGTCGCACGCCGGCGGGCGGCGGTCGAGGAGGTCCTGGTCGCCGCCGACACGCTGCTGCCGGCGGAGCTGAGCCTCGTCAAGGACGGCGTGCTCAGCGAGCACCAGACGTTCTCGTATCTCCCCGTCTCCGGCAGGGGCTGGGTGCGACACCGCTCGACCGCGCAGACGTTGGTACCAGGGGTCCGGCCCCAACGCCTCCTCTCGGTCACGGCCCTCGACGACATCCGGACGAGCGGAGGTGCGCGATGACCCGGCTGACATCCGTCGTCGTGGCAGTGCTGCTCCTGCTGGGCGGCGCGGCGCCGCTGTGGGCCGGGCAGGACACGCCGGTCGTGTTCGTCCATGGCTTCGCCAGCGACCAGCGCACCTGGCAGGCGGCGGCCGCCCGCCTCGCGGCCACCCTCAGGATCGAGCCCCACCTGGTCGAGCTCCCGTGGCGGGAGCCGATCGAGACCCAGGCGGCAGCCATGCCCCACGCCGTCAACGCCCTGCCGCCGTCGGCCATCGCCGTGGCACACAGTCAGGGCGGCGTCGTGGCGCGGCAGTGGAGTCGTAGCAAGCCCCTCTCCGGCATCCTGACGCTGGGCACGCCTCACAGCGGCTCCCTCCTCGCGCAACGAGGGCTCGATGTCCTCGGCTTCAACTACACGCTCTACAACCTGGTGGGCCTGGCGACGGCCTTCGGCACCGGCACCGAGTTCGAGTGGATCTACGTCGCGCTGCGCGGCCACTACGCCATGGCGCTGCAGCTCAGCTGGGGGACGGCCGTCTCTCTTGCGGCAACCACGGCCGTGATGAACCACGTGCCGGTGGCCCCGCAGCTCGTGCCCGGGTCGGCCTACCTGCAAGGGCTCAACGGTGCAGGGAATCTGGCCCGCGAGGCGAGTGCCGTGAGCAAGCGGGTCGGGCTGACGTTCGCCGCCGACCAGTACTGGCGAGCCGGCGCCGCCGTCGGCCTGGCGCCGCACCAGCGGGAGTGGTTCGCGGCGGCCACGGTCACGCTGCCGCCGACGTTCGAGTACGCCGCCGTCTACATCGAGCAGCGCTACGGGCCGCTGAACATGCCGGCCCGATCGTTTGCCGCCCGCCTGCGCGACCTCGCCGGCGCCATCCGGGAGCTCGATCCGCTGTGGTGCTGGGCGGTGACCGACGACCGTCAGTGCCGGGTGCCCCACGACGGCATCGTCTCGGTGGCCGCCCAGTCGTACCCCAACGCCGTGAACTTCGGCGTGACCGGCCCGGCGCACACGCAGGAAACCGAGCGCAGCGATCGTGAGATCAGCTCGGTGCTCACCGGCATCATGGGCGTCACCGCGCGCTCGTCGCCGCCGCCACCACCGCCGACCGGCGGCACGCCGGGCGGACCCGGCACCCTGACCGCGGGAATGCGTCTCTATCCCGATCAGGAGCTCGTCTCTCCTGGCGGGGGCGCCGTGCTGCGCTATCAGTCCGACGGCAACCTCGTGCTCTATGCGAGCGGCGGCGCCGCGGTGTGGGCGTCCGACACCGATGGCGCCAGCGCCGGCCGTGCCGAGCTGCAAACCGACGGCAATCTGGTCGTCTACGATGCCGGCGGCGTGCCCCGCTGGGCCAGCGGCACGTCGGCGCCCGGCGGCTATCTCCGCGTCTACGACGCCGGGCACGTCATGGTGCACGACATCTCGGGAGTGGGCGTGTGGTGGACGGGAAGCGGACAGCCGTAGCCAACCGGGCGGGCGGGGACCAGCGGTCCCCCGCCCGCTCGACCTTCAGGAGACACCCGTCGATGCTCACCCCCAGAGTCGTCGTCGCCGCAACGCTCTGCCTCCTGCCGCTCGTGCTGGCGGCGCAGCCCTCGGTGCCGCCGCCGCCACCGCCACCGCCGAGCCTGTGGCACTTTCCCGGGGCGGCGGTCGGCACGCCGACGCACGACACCGATACCGTCTACGCGCTCGACAAGGAGCGGCACGTGATGGCGCTCTCCGCGGACGATGGCCACCTCAGGTGGCGCACCGGCACGGGCGTCACGAGCTCGGATGCCATCTTCGGCATGACGACCTCCGGCACGAACCTGGTGCTGGCGGGCGATCTCGTCATCGCGGGCGACTGGGACATCGTGGCCTTCGACCGGCGCAGCGGCGCCCGGCGCTGGACCTACCAGGCCGCGGGCGGTGACGGGCCGGGGCTCTTCCTGGGCGCCGCTCGCGACGACACCGTCTACGCCGGCTCGGTCACCGGGCGCGTCTACGCGGTGGATGCCGGCAGCGGCCGCCTGCGCTGGCTGACGCGGTTGTCGGAGCGACCGATGGTGTCGGTGTTCGCCCCCGAAGTGGCAGGGCCGCGCGTGGTGGTCGGCTACTCCGTCTACGACAACCCGAACAGCGGCGGCGTGGCGGCACTGGACGCGGCCAGCGGACGGATTCTCTGGAACGCGCCGTTCCCCCGGCCGTCCGAGCCGTGGCGCCACGTCAACCGGACCGGCGGTCCGGTGATCGATCAAGACCTGGTCTTTGCCTCCGCCGGCGATGGCAACGTCTATGCTTTCGATCTCGACAGCGGGGCGATGCGCTGGACGCTGCCGCGTCTGGAGGGACCGTTCGCGGGCTACATCACGGCCACCGACCTCGACCACCGGACGCTCGTGAAGGCCGGGCGCCTCATCGTGGCCGGCTCCGCCACGGGCAAGATCGTCGCCTACGACATCGACCGCCGAACGCTGGCGTGGGAGCACGATGCCGGGCCGTGGGGATCGACGGGCTTCAGCATGGCGGCGGATGACGCCTTCGTCTACGTGCCGTTCTTCGGCGGCTTCGTCATGGCGCTCGAGGCCAGCACGGGGCAGGAGCGCTGGCGGGTGGGCGACTTCAACATCGGCATGATCTGGGCGCCCGACCCGGCCGGCGACCGCGTGTTCGCGGCCGGTTCCCGGGGCGGCGTGTACGCGTTCGAGAGGCAGGCGCCGCCGCCTGCGCTGAGGAGCCGGCCATGACCATCCCCTGCCCCGCCGCGCGGCTCGCCGTCGCCGCCGCCTGCGCTGCCCTCTTCGTCTCCTGCGGGAGCGAAGCCGTGCGCTCGCCCACCGCGCCCTCGGGCACGGGGCCGCGGTCGGGGAGCTGGCGCGGCACCCTCACCGACACCAGCAACGTGACGGGCACGATCCGTCTCACCATCGAGGAGCACGCGATCGACGCCGCCCGGAGCTTCGTGACCGGCACCTGGAGCACCACCTTCACGGACGCGTCGCGGGACGGTTCCGGCACGGTCAGCGGCACGATCGCCGGCGCGACGGGGACGCTGCTGCTGTCGCCGGCCACCGCGCCGCCGTGCGGGAGCGGGCCGTTCATCCCGGCCATCGGCTCCTACTCGTCACCCATGCTCACGGTCTCGAGCGTCGCGATGCAGGGTCCCTACGCGCACGCGACCTGCAGCGGCACCATCAGCGGCACGCTGCTGCTGGCGAGGCCGTGACCGCCGCCGCTACCGGGGGCTCCAGCTCACTTCGCCAATCTGCATCTTGGCCGCCCGGCCCTTGACCTGCACGGCATCGAGCAAGGTGTAGCGCACGCTGGCGTCGAGCGCCTGCATGGTGTGCTCGCTGATGATGATCTGCCCCGCCCTGGCCAGGTGCTCGAGCCGCGCGGCGGTGTTCACCGTATCGCCGATGGCCGTGTAGTCGAGTCGCGACTCGGAGCCGATGAACCCGACGATCGCCGATCCGGTGTTGATGCCGATGCCGACGCCAATCTGGGCCTGTCCGGCAGCGGCCATCTCGCGGTTGAAGACCTGGACGGCGCGCTGCATGTCGATGGCCGCCCGCACCGCCTTCACGGCATCGCGCTCGGTTGCGTAGGGCGCGCCGAAGAGGGCCAGCACGCCGTCGCCGATGTACTTGTCGAGCGTCCCCCCGTGCCGGAAGATCACCTCGCTCATGAGGGTGAAGAAGCGGTTGAGCAGGTCGACCACGATCTCCGGCGGGTGGGCCTCCGACAGCGTCGTGAAGCCGCGCAGATCGGCGAACAGCACGGACAGCGTCTGCCGGGTGCCGCCCGGACGGATCTCCTTGTCCGGGTCGAGCATCACGTCGTCGACGAGCTGTTGGGGCAGGAACCGCTCGTACTTCTCGCGCGCCTTCGCCTCGCGCTGCAGGGACTCGTGCGCCCGCACGGTGTCGAGGGCAATGCCGGTCTGCACGGCCACCGCGTTCAGCAGGTCGAGATCGTCCGGCGAGAACGTCTGGCTGACGTCCTGCTGGTCGGTGTAGATGACGCCGAGCAGTCCGGTGCGCCCGACGATCGGGGCCGCCATCACCGAGTGTGTCTGGTGGGCCTTCAGGCTGTCCGGGACCGCCGGGTCGCCGTGACTCGAGTTCTCGAGCAGCACCGCCACCCGCTGGTGGGCCACATGGTCGAACACGGTCTTGCTGACGCGCAGCGGCTGCACCGCCGGATCGGGCTTGCCGGCCTCCTCGTCCCGCGACCCCGACGCCACGTGCCGCATCTCGCCGCGATCGGCCCGGTGGTAGATCATGACGCGGGCGGCCGGCGTGACCTGCAGCAGAATCGCGATCACCTTGTCGTAGACGTCGCTCAGCGTGAACACGGAGCCGAGCGTGCGGCTGAGCTCGTAGAAGAGCCCGAGCACGCGGGTTTTCTTCTCCAGCTCGACGCGCAGGCCCTCGAGCGAGCCGTGCTGGGCGGGGCCGGCGCCAGCGACGATGCCGGAGTGCAGGAGCTCCTCCGGCGCCTTCTGGAGCACGGCGCGCATGGCGGCCACCGCGGGGTCGGGCGCGAACAGAATGGCGTCCTGCGGATCGATGACCAGCGTGAAGTCGCCGACCTTGACGACATCGCCAGGCTCGAGGGCCTGCGCCGCGTGGTCGACGCGCGTGCCGTTGCGGAAGGTGCCGTTACGGCTGCCGAGATCGGCGACCACGACGCGGCCACCGGTTCTCGTGATCACGGCATGACGCCGCGAGATGCGGGCATCGTCGAGCACCAGGCCGGCCTGGCCATCGCGGCCGATGACGGTCTCGCCCTCTCCGAGGTGGCGCATGCTGATGTGGCCGCCCGGAGACTGGACGCGAATCGTGAGGGGTGGCGGCATGGTCTCGACCCGGATTAACGCAGCCGCGAATGGCGGTAGCCGTACACGACGTAGAAGACAAGTCCCATCGCGAGCCAGAGTCCGAACCGCTCCCACGCCTGTACGGGCAGCCCGATCATGATGAACCCGCAGGCGGCGGCGCCGAGCGGTCCCACCACCCACACGAACGGCACCCGGAACGGGCGGTGGCGGTCGGGCTCCACGACGCGCAGCACGACCACGCCAATCGACACGATGGCGAACGCGAACAGGGTGCCGATGTTGGTCAGGTCGTAGGTCTCGGCGGCGTCGCCGATGGCCGCCGCCATCGCCACCAGGCCGCCCGTCAGAATCGTCGTCGTCGAGGGCACACGCGTCTTCGGGTCGAGCCGCGCGGTCCACCGCGGCAGCAGGCCATCGCGACCCATCGCGAACAAGATGCGCGGCTGGCCGTACTGGAACACCAGCAGCACGGCCGCCATCGACACGGTGGCGCCAAGGGCCACGATCCAGCCGACGGTCGTGAAACCGGCGATCTCGAGCGCCCGCGCCAGCGGGTCGGCGACCCCCAGCTGCTGATAGGGCACCATGCCGGTCAGCACGGCGCCGACGATGACGTAGATCAGGGTGCAGATCGCCAGGCCGCCCAGGATGCCGATCGGCAGGTTGCGCTGCGGGTTGATTGTCTCTTCGGCGGCCGTCGAGACGGCATCGAAGCCGATGTAGGCGAAGAACACGATGGCCGCGCCCTGATGGATGCCGGTGAAGCCATTCGGGGCGAACGGCTCGTAGTTGGCGCCGTTGATGGCGCCGAGACCGACGGCGATGAACAGGCCGAGGGCCAACAGCTTCACGATGACCATCAGATTGTTGGCGCGCACGCTCTCCTTGGCGCCTCGCAGCAACAACCAGGTGATGAACGTCACGATGGCGAAGGCCGGCAGGTTGATGAGGATGGGCAGGCCGAGCAGGCGCGGCGCGGTGTCGATGAGCCCGGATACCGCCGGGTTCGACGACAAGGCCGCGGTGCGATAGCCGGTCGTGAGCCAGACGGGCAGGTCGAGGCCGAACCCCCGCAGCAGGGTGGTGAAGTAGTCGCCCCATGAGATGGCGACCGCGACGTTGCCGACGGCGTACTCGAGAATCAGGTCCCAGCCGATGATCCAGGCGACGAACTCGCCGAGCGCGGCATAGGCGTAGGCATAGGCGCTGCCGGCCTGGGGAATCATCGCCGCCAGTTCGGCGTAGCAGAGCGCCGCCAGGGCACAGGCGCCGCCGAGCAGCAGGAACGACAGGACGAGCGCCGGGCCCGCGCCGTAGCGAATGACCACGCCCGACGGATCGGTCTGACCGGCCGCCGCCGTGCCGATCGCGCCGAAGATCCCGGCGCCGATGACCGCCCCGATGGCGAGCATGACGAGATCGCCGGCCCCGAGCACGCGCCGCAGCGACGGCTCGGCGCCCTCGACGTCGTCGAGGCCGGTGATAGGTTTACGTCGAAAGACCTGAGCCATCAGTCGCACGGCCGTGCGGTAGGTTAGTCGCGCACTGCCGGCGGCGCAATCAGGGAATCGCCGGAAAGCGATAGACGGTGTCGGAAGTGGCAGCCACGAGCTGCCCGGTGGGCAGGAAGGCCACTCCGATGAGGCCCGGCCCGGACACCACCGCGCGCCGCCGGCTGCCTGGCGGGCAACGGTAGATGGCGCTGACGCCGGCGAGCGCCTCCACCACGTGGAGGACGCCGTGGGCATCGAAGCCGAGGCCCTGTGGCCGGCCGAACGAGTGGTCCAGCACTTCCTGCCGGCCGCTGGCCTCGAACCGGTAGACCGCATCGTGGGTGGCCAGCGTCGGTCCCGTCACGTAGAGCCTGTCGTCGGGACCCATCGCCAGATGGTAGGCCGCGACGCTCGGCGGCAGCGTGGCGAACACCTCCGCCCGCCCGCCGTCGGCGCTGACGCGGTGCACCGTTCCGGTGCGATCGCCGACAAACAGCGAGCCATCCGGAGCGAAGGCCAGCCCGCACGCGACGCCGAGTTCACTGACGAACGGCTCGCGGCGGCCATCATCGAACACCCGGTAGACGATGCCGTCGTAGCGACTTGACACGTGGAGCACGCCGGCCGGTGAGAAGGCGAAGCTGGTCGCATTGACGATCCCGCCGGCAAACGGCTCACGGCCGCCGCTGGCGTCGATGCGGTAGACCGAGACCGGCGTCTCCTGCCCGCGCGGCCCGCTGCAGGCGGCATACACGCGGCCCTGGCCATCGACGGCCGGACTGTCCACCTGGTGCAGGCCAGTGGCCAGCGGCTCACCCACCTCGACGAACAGGGTGGCGCCCGGCGACCATGCCGCACGCACCGGCGCGCGCCCGGCGTCAGGCACGCGCGGCACTTCGACGGCGATGCGATCAGGGGCGGTGAACAGGATGCGGGCGGGCGCGCCGCCGATCGACACCCCGGCGTCCACCGACGTCGCCGGCACGCTGCGGCCGCGCAGCCACAGCCGCGCGCCCGCCAGGACGCCGGGCGGTTCGATGCCGGTCAGTGTTGCCGCGGGAAACGTCATGAGCGGATCGTAGCGCAGCCGGCCGACGCCCTCTGGTACGATTCGTCATGACCTGTCCGGGCTGTGGCCACGAGATGACCAGCGTCGCCCTGGCGGGCCAGTACGGGCGCACCATCACCATCGACGTGTGTCACGCGTGCAACCACGTGTGGTTCGACGGTCACGAAGACCTGCACTTGACCCCGGCGGCGGTGCTGCGGCTCTTCCAGACCATGGGCGAGGCCGCAGCGGGCGCCCGGGTTCCGGTCGGCGCGCGCAAGCCCTGTCCGCGCTGCGGCATGGGACTGCTGCGCACGCACGACCGCGTCAAGAACACGCGCTACGAGTACTTCCGCTGCACGGCGGGGCACGGCCGCTTCCTGGGATTCGCCGCCTTCCTGCGCGCGCGCCAGTTCGTGCGCGATCTGCGCGCCGACGAAGTGCAGGCCTTGCGCGTCGAGGCCCGCGTCATCAAGTGCGTCAACTGCGGCGCCGCCACCGACATCTCCGCGCATGCCACCTGTGAGTACTGCCGCGCGCCGATCGCCATCCTCGACGCCGATCAGCTCGCGAAGACCCTGGCCGACCTCGCCTCCGCCGAGGCCGACGCCGCCCGCGCCACCGTCGATCCGTCGTGGCCGTTGCGCGCCGAGCTGGTCCGGAAGCAGACCGAAGCTGTCTTCGCCGAGTTGCGGCGCGGACAGGGCGCATCGGCCGAACGGGATCTCGTGGAGGCCGGCCTCACAATCGTTTCCGGCCTGGCGAAGGCGATCTTCCGCTAGACGCCGTCGTCCTTGTCGAGCTCGAGGTTCCAGTACAGGTAGTCGCGCCAGCTCTCGGGGGTGTGGCGCAGTCCGATCGTCACGCGCAGCGCCGGCACCGTGTTCGGGCGGCGCGGGGTGCGCACCAGGTGCATGCCGGCTTCGGCGGGCGTGCGCCCGCCCTTGCGCCGGTTGCAGGCGACGCAGCAGGTGACGATGTTCTCCCAGTCCTTGCGCCCGCTTTGCGACACCGGCAGGACATGGTCGAACGTCAGGTCCGGCGTGGCGTGCTGCCGGTTGCAGTACTGGCAGGTGTGATGGTCGCGCGCGTAGATGTTGGCGCGCGAGAACGGCACGTAGTCGAACCGCTTCTTGATGCGCGCGTAGCGCAGCAGCCGGATGACCGAAGGCAGACGCAGGCTGAACGTGACGGCGCGGACCTCACGGTCGTGCGACGCGATGATTTCGACTTTCCCCTGGCACCACAGCGTGATGGCTTTCTGCCAGTGGACGACCTTGAGGGGCTCGTAAGTCGCGTTCAGGAGGAGCGTTTGCTCCATGGCCTTCGTCCATTGTCGACACCGCCGGGCTGGATGTCAAGACGCAGCCCGCCGTAACAGACTGGTAACGAAGGGGTTAGACCCATAGGTGGCGTCCCCCCTGCACACCTTCGCACGGCGCGCCGATACGATGAGCGGCAGAATGCGCAGACTCGTCCTCGTCTCGCTCGTCGCTCTGGCGGCGTCAGCGTGTGCCTCTGGAGGTGCGCGGACCGGCCCTGCCGGGCCCGGACCCGCGCCCGTCAGCGCGCGCGGCGGCGACGCCGAGGCGGTGGCGCGCGGTCATCGGATCGTGGCCGCGGCCCTCGACCTGCGCGGGGTGCCCTACCGCAACGGTGGCGCCAATCCGTCGGGCTTCGACTGCAGCGGGCTGGTCGAGTTCGTGTTCCGGCGCCACGGCCTGCTGGTGCCGCGCCAGACGAGTCAGCAGTTCACCGTCGGCGCCCGGGTGGGCAAGAAACACATCCGGGCCGGCGATCTGCTGTTCTTCTCGACGGTTGGACGGGGCGCCTCCCATGTCGGCATCGCCATCGATGACGACGAGTTCGTGCACGCCCCGAGCAGCGGCGGCGTCGTGCGCGTGGAGCGCCTGACGCTGCCCTACTGGGCCCGACGCTTCATCGGCGCCCGCCGTCTCGTGCGCTGAGCCCACGGCGCGCCGTTCGCGACGTTGAGGTGACCGCCGCCAGCCGCCACCGCGAGCTCGAAGACCGGCTCGGCGCGGTGGACCGATGCGCGCCCCATCCGCCCGAGGATGATCTGCTGGCGGCGCAGCAAGCGCCGCGTGGGTTTGGCGGGACTGTGGACCCGCGGGTTGATGATCGCGCCAGCCATCAGGGCGGCCTCCGCCGGCCCGAGGTCCGCCGCGCTCTTCCCGAAATAGGCGCGGGCCGCCGCCTCACAACCGAAGATGCCGTCGCCCCACTCGATCGAGTTCAAGTAGATCTCGAGGATCCGCCGCTTGCTGAGCGCCAGCTCGATGCGGCGCGTGATGATGAGCTCTTTGAGCTTGCGCGCGGGATTGCGTGACGGCGAGAGGTAGAGGTTCTTGGCGAGCTGCTGGGTGATGGTGCTGGCGCCCCGGATCGCCTCGCCGTCCTCGAAGCTGCTTTCGATCGACTGCCGGATCTGCTGGTAGTCGAGTCCCTCGTGCTGGAAGAACGCGCTGTCTTCCGCCACGATGACGGCCCGCTTCAGATGGCTCGATATGCGTCCGTACGGCACCCAGCGCCGACGCAGGTTGAAGCTGCGGCCGGCATCGTGCGCCTCGTCGCGCCTGAGCTCGATGAAGGCCGTCGTCTCGGGATTCGCGGCGGCCAGCGGACGCACGTCGGGCAGGGTGAGATAGACCCAGGCGAGATAGCCGAAGCCCACGCCCAGGGCGCCGGTGAGCCAGCGAAGTCGGCGGGAGCGTTGGGCCATCGGGCTCGATTATAGAGCCCGCCCGCCGGCTCAACCTTCGACGACGATCTTGAGGCGCGTGCCCGCCGGCGGCTGCGTGTTGACGGCGAAGCCGTTCATGAGCGCGAGCTGCGTGGCGGAGACCAGTCCGCCGCCCGCACGCTGCGCCACGCCCTGCCAGGTGTCGCCCTCGCGGGCGACGTACAGCGCGAGGCGATTGGGACGTACGCGTGACGCTTCGGCCGACGACAGCTCGCGGAACGACCGCACCGCGGCCAGGAACTCGGGATCCCGTCGCTCGAACTCACTCTCGGGTGCCACGCCGGCGATCAGATAGACCTGCCGGCCCACCACCACGTGCGCGGCACGCACCCGCACGGCTCCGAGGTCCTTGATCCTGCCGCGGTAGACGCCGACGAAGGCATCGCTGCCGCCGACCGACTCGACGGATCCGCGATCCAGCGTGAAGCCGAGGCCGCGCATGTGGCGCGTGGCGCCGTCGGCCAGCGACGCGGCGCGCACCTCGGCCGCTCCCCGCAGGAGCATCATCACCTGCTCGCCCTCCAGCTCGGCGACGACCTGCTCGCTCGAGTTGTGGACCTCCCAGCCTTCCGGGAAGTCGAGCGCGATGCGCAGATCGGGATGGAGGAAGCGGTTGGCCCGCACCACCCCTTCCGACGGGTCTTCGCCGTAGGTGAGGCCGTCGATGCGGCGCAGGAACTCGTCGCGATTGCGTTCGCGGCTGGCCTCGACCTGGCTGGCGGCCAGCGGTGCGGCCTTCTCCACGCGCGACCCCGGATCGGGATGCGTCGACAGCCAGTTCGGGATGCCGCGCTCCGACATCTCATCGAGACGCGACAGCGTGGTGAGGAAGCGCGGCACGCTTTCCGGATCCCATCCGGCCTTGGCGGCGTAATCGACACCGAGCCGGTCGGACTCCAGTTCGTCGTCGCGGCCGTACTTCAGGAACAGGGTGCCGAGGCCGGCAGACGCGAGGTCGCTGAACGGCGCCACGCCGGGCACGAAGATGCTCGCCAGCAGGACGCCAATCGAGCCGCCGGCATTGCGCGTGTATTGCTGGGCCGCGTGTCGCGCGGTGACGTGCCCGATCTCGTGCCCCAGCACGCCGGCCAGTTCCGATTCGTCGCCGAGGTGCGCGAGCAGCCCGCGGGTGACGTAGATGTAGCCGCCGGGGAGCGCGAACGCATTGACGGCCGGCACGTCCACCACCGCGAAGGTCCACGGCAGGCTGGGCCGGTGCGAGACGGCCGCGAGTCGCTCGCCGATGCCGCTCACGTAACGCTGCAGTTCGTCGTCGTTGTAGACGCCCATCTCACGGCGAATCTCGGCATCGCCACGCTGGCCGATGGCAATCTCCTCCGCTTCGCTCATGAGCGACACTTCAC
This sequence comes from uncultured Acidobacteriota bacterium, assembly GCA_963807405.1. Classification (GTDB taxonomy): domain Bacteria; phylum Acidobacteriota; class Vicinamibacteria; order Vicinamibacterales; family UBA2999; genus CADEFD01. Next base: position 2,467,472 of record CAWEBU010000006.1, read on the forward strand.
GCCGGCCGGTGACCGGGTTCGAGGCGCAGGCCGACGCCCCGAGGACGGCGGCGGCGGCGACCGCCGCGGCGGTGCGAACCACCCAACGGGGTGTCGACGGGGTGGCGGTGCGAAGCATCACTTCAACCCTCCACGAAAGGACGGCCGCGTCAGGTGGTGGCCGGGTCGGCGTCGATCGGCGCCGGCTCGAGCAGGGACACGCCAAGGTCGGTCAGCGTGCGACGCAGGCTCTCGACCACCGAGTGCGGCGTGGGGCCGAGCGGCGCGCGCGGCAACCCGCCATCGAATCCCATCAAGTCGAGCGCCGCCTTGAGCGCCGGTACCCCGTGCAGGCCGCCGATGGTCCGGGCGAGCGGCGTGAGGCGGCGTTGCAGCGACCGCGCCTCGGCAATCCGTCCCGCCCGCACGTGATCGAGGATGTCCGCGCACAGGTCGGGCACGACACCGGCCAGTGCCAGAATCGCGCCCTCGGCCCCGGCGACGAGTCCGGAGAAATAGGTGACGCCGCTGCCCGCCAGCACGAAGAACTCGGGCCCGGAGCGCGAGATGTAGTCGGCCAGGAGCGCGGCGTCGCTGCCCGACTCCTTGATGCCGATGATGTTCGGATGTTCGGCCAGCAGTCCCACCGCGTCGGGCGGGAGCGTGACGCCCGTGTACATGGAGACGTTGTAGAGCAGCACCGGCACGGGGCTGGCCTCGGCCACGGCCACGTAGTGCCGGACGTAGACGTCGCTCGTCATCATGTTCTTGAAGAACGACGGCGTGCGCACGAGGACCGCGTCAGCGCCCGCCCGGGCGGCGCGCGCGCAGGCGGTGATGGTGGCCTTGGTCGACTCGGCACCGGTGCCGGCGATGAGCGGTCGCGTCGACGGCATGCCGGAGCGGGCCGCGGCGATGACACGCTCGGCCTCGGAATCGTCGAGCATCACGGCTTCGCCGTTGGATCCGAGCACCACGAGCCCGGTGAGACGGGTCTGCATGTAGCGCTCGACGTTCCGCCGGATGGCCGCGTCGTCGACGGTGTCGTTCTTGAACGGCGTGACGATCGGGGTGTAGAGGCCGGGCAGCGCGGACATGTCTTCGAGTCTATCCCGATCGCGCGAGATCCGAGGCCTCTCCGCCGCGAGCCGGCTCGAGCAGCACGTTGGTGGCCAGCACCACGAGGAAGATGGCGATCGCGGGCGACAGCGTCCACGGGGCGCGGGTCATGGAGGTGACCGTGGCGGCCTCGCTCAACGCGGTTCCCCAGCTCGGGACGCCGTCCGGAAACCCGAGACCGACGTAGGACAGCGTGGCTTCGGCCAGCACGAACATCGGCACGAGCAGCGCCGTCTGCACCGCCAGGTAGCCGGTGCAGGCCGGCAGCAGGTGCCGCGTCATCACACGCCAGCGCGACGCTCCGAGAGCCACGGCGGCCAGCACGTGCTCCTGCTGCACCTCGGTGCGGACGATGGCCCAGACGCCGCGAGCGATGCGCGGCCAGCCGAGGACGATGAAGATGGACGCCAGCACGGCGACGATCGCCGGCAGCGGCAGCACGAGCGGCAAGGCGGCGCGCAGCGCGACGACCACGTAGAGGATGGGCAGCACCATGAGCACGTCGCCCGCTTTGAGCACCGCGCGCTCCACCAGTCCGCCGGCCATTCCCGCCCACGCCCCGAGCAACGCGCCGAGCAGCAGCGTGCCGGCGGTGGCGACGAGGGCCAGGCCCAGCGAGGCGCGGGCCCCGTGCAGGGTGCGCGACAGGACGTCGCGGCCGAGGGCATCGGCGCCGAGGAGCAGCACCGGCCGGGCATCGGCCGTCGCCGTCCACGGCAGACCGACACGCTGTTCCGTGTCTTCCGAGAACGTCTGTTCGAGCCGGTCGACGATGCGCAGCGGATGGGTGTAGACACCCGCGCCATCGACATGCAGCCGCATCGGCGGCGCATGCATGTGATCGGCGAACCGTGTCACCGGGCCGTAGGGCGCCAGCAGCGGGGGCGAACACGGCCAGCGCGACCAGCACGCCGACGAGCGCCACGGCCCGTCTCATCGGTGCCGCTCTCCGAGCACGCGCGGGTCGATGACGGCGTGCGCGATGTCGGCCAGCGTCGTCCCGATGGCCAGCGACACCGCGCCGGCCGCGCCGCAGCCGGCGACGAGCCACACATCACGTGAGCGGAGCGCATCGAAGAGCAGCCGCCCGAGACCCGGCCACGCGGTGACGATCTCGACCACGAACGAGCCGCTGAACAGCGCGCCGACGAGCACGCCATAGGTACCGAGCACCGGGGCCAGCGAGGCCGGCCAGGCGTGCACACGCACCGCCTCGGTGCCGTCGAGCCCACGCGCGCGGCTGGCGGCCACGAACGGCCGGCCCAGCGTGTCGGCGATGGAACGCGCCTGCAGCCGTTCGAGTGTGGCGGCAAGCGGCAGCGCCAGCGCCAGTGTCGGCAGCGGCAGGTGGTGCAGCAGGTCCGCCAGCCACGCCCCGCCCGTGAGACCGCCGGAGGTCATCCCGCCCACCGGCAGCCAGCCCGTACGGGCGGCCAGGAACACGAGAAACAGCGCGCTCAGCAGCGGCGGTACCGAGAGCACCGCGAGGGACACCGCTCGCACCACGCGCGCGGTGACGCCCGAGCTGGCCCCGGCGAGACGGCCGAGCGGCAGGCCGATGCCGGTAGCGGCAATCAAAGCGGCGAGAGCCAGGATGCCGGTGTTGGCGGCGCGCTCTCCGAGCAGGTCGGCCACAGGACGGCGGAACAGCGTGGAGCGTCCCAGATCGAAGCGGGCCAGTCCGCCGAGCCAGCGCGTGTATTGCACGATGAAGGGCTGGTCGAGCCCGAGTTCTGCGCGCAGTGCCGCGACCTCGTCTGGTGTGCGCTCCAGCCCGTCCTCGACCATGGCGTCGCCGGGCACCATGCGAGCGAGCAGCAACGCCAGCGACGCGACCACCAGGGCGAAGAACGCCCCGCTCACGACGCGGCCCACGGCGAAGCGCGCCAAGGACATCGGTTTACGGGGTGGGGGTCATGGCACCCGCGCCGGCGATCGCCAGCGTGTCGGCGCTCCACAGGAGTTGCGGACGGGTCACGCCCGGCGTCTCGTTCCGGACGCGGGGCGCCACCGCCACGAACAGGCGCGGGGCGGCGTAGTACATCGCCGGCAGGTGCTCGCTGAACACGCGCTGCACCTCACGAAACACGCGCACGCGCTCGTCCGGATCGATCGCCGCCGCCTGGCGGTTGACGAGGTCGTCCATCTCGCGCTCCCAGTCGGTGGCCGGCGTGCGCTGCGAGAGGTTCCAGATGTGCGCGCTGCCGCTGCTCAGCCAGAAGTCGCGCTGCATGGCCGGATCGGGATCGGTCGTGAGGTAGTTGAAGAAGATGGCTTCGAAGTTCCCGGCCAGCATCCGCTCGATGAGCGCGCCGGGTTCCATCGGCACCAGGTCCATGGCGACCCCGATGCGCTCGAAGCTCTCCTTGAGCACCTGCGCTCCGCGCTCGATGGCCGTGCTGCCCTTGTAGTGGATGACGGTGAAACGCGCTTCGTTCCCCGCCGCGTCCTCCAGGAAGGCGTCAGCGTCCCGGTTCGCGAGTCCGAGGCCGGCCAGCAGCGCCGCCGACTTCTCGCGATCGAAGGCGTAGCGCGGCAGGTCGGGCCAGAACCAGGCTTTGTTGCCCGGTGACACCGGCCCGTGCACCGGCACCGCCGCGCCGAGGAAGACCGTGTTGGCGTAGGCCTCGCGATCGACAGCGTGGTTGAGCGCCTGGCGGAAGGCGTCGGTGAAGATCCAGGCGCGACGGGGATCCTTCGCCCACGCGCTGGCCCGCAGGTTGAAGAAGAAGACGTCGGGATCGGGACTGACACCGACCTCCAGGAGCCGGAGTTTCCCTTCCCGTTCCAGCTCGCGCGCTGCGCCGTAGTCGTCGGCGCGCAGGTGCTGCTGCGTGAGGTCGAGACGGCCGGACTGCAGTCCGAGCAGCTCGGCATTCTGGTCGGGCACGATCTCGAGGACGAGACCGTCGAGGTAGGGCAAGGCGATGCCCCGCTCGTCGGTGCGCCAGTAATGGGGGTTGCGTGCGAACGTCAGCCGCTCTCCCGGCTCATACCTGGTGAGCACGAACGGCCCCATCCCGGCCATCTCGTCGGGCGGCGTCGCCGCGTCCCACGTGGTGGCGATGGTGCCCTTGGCCACCGCGTCCGCCAGCTTGTGCTTCGGCAGGATCGTGATGTTGTCGAGCAGCCGGATCCCGGGGCCGAACGGATGGGGGAAGGTCACGACCACCGTGCGCGCGTCGGGCGTGGCCACCGTGAGCGGGTCGCCGTCGACCTGCAGTGAGCTCGCCAGCACGCTCTTCACCGTGGGGTCGAACACCGCCGCGAAGGTGAACGCCACGTCTGCGGACGAGAACGGCACGCCGTCGGACCACTTCAACCCGTCGCGCAGGGTGAGCGTGTGGACCAGTCCGTCGGGCGAAGACGACCAGCGCTCGGCCAGCCACGGCTCCAGCTCGTGCGTGGCCAGATTCACGCGGACGAGCCGGCCCTGCGTCAGCGTCGAGGTGAGCTGGGTGGCGTAGTCGCGCGACACGAGCCGGTTGAACGACCGCGGCTCCGAGCGGAGCGAGGCCGTCAGCACGCCGCCGCGCGAAGGCAGCGCGGCCGCGGCGGGCGCCGGGCGATCGGGCGCGGTGCCGCGGCTGCTCCACCAGCCGTAGCCGAGCAACCCGATGACGAGGACAGCGACGAGGGGGAATCGCGAGTGTCGGTTCACTTGTTGGCCGACCGGCCAAGATCTTGGCCGATCGCCTCATGGCGTGTTTTCAGGCCTGTTTTCGAGTGGGCTGCACGAAATCGGCAAGTCCGGTTGGTTCCGTGCAACGGGGGCCAAAAGCTTGCCCACCGCCACCCCATGGCGACGGCCAACCCGCCTGCGCGGATCCTAGACGATAACGTCTTATTTTCCAATCAGTTACGGGGACGCGTCGACAGCAGCGTCGCCGCTGGCACTTTCCCTGCCTCTCATATCGGCGGAGTTCGCAATGGAGACCACCCCGAACCTCACCGGTTGCCAAGTTTTTCCCCAGCTCGGGCGCAGCGTGACCATCGAGCGCGCGGCGCAGATCCTCGGCGTATCTCGCCGGACGGTCTACTACCGGATTAGCGACGGCGTTCTCCAGACCATTCGGACGCGAGGCGGTTCGCAGCGCGTCGTGATCGAGTCCCTTCTCGTTCAGCAGAACCACTGAGTCCCCCCGGACTAGGAACCCCTCCAATGACCAGCCGTCTTCTCGCCGTCCTCGTAGCCCTCGCGATTGCCTCACCGGCCCTCGCCGCCGGAAATGGCCGCCGCGCGCGGCTGTCGGCGGACCTCTCCGACGAGATTCGCAAGGGCAACCGTAGCACCGTCGAAGTGATCGTCGATGGCGACGACGCGGCGGTGAACCGGTTGCTGACCCGCCACCCGCTGCTGCTGAAGAAGCGGCTGCGCCGCGGCGCGGTGCTCGAGGTGCCCGCCGGTCAGCTCGACGCGCTGGCGGCCGACGCCGAAGTGCAGACCGTGGCGGCCAACGCCGTGGTGACGTCGCACATGGCACTGACCACCGCCACGACCGGCGCCGACGAGGCGCTGCACGGGCTGGTGTCGACGCTCGGCGCGGTGAGCGGCGAAGGCGTGGGCGTGGCCATCATCGACTCGGGCATCGCCGCGCACCGGACGCTGAGCGGCAAGATCGTGGCGAACGTGGACTTCACGCGCGACGGCCGCGGCAAGGGACGTGACGGCTACGGTCACGGCACCCACATCGCCGGCATCGTCGCTGGCTACGACCAGGCGACCAGGCGTGAGGCCGGCAAGGCGGGCATGGCGCCCGGCGCGCACCTCATCAACCTCCGCGTGCTCGGCAACGACGGCTCGGGGCAGGTCGCGGACGTCATCGAGGCGGTGGACTGGGCCATCGAACACCGCGGCCAGTACAACATCCGCGTCATCAACATGTCGCTCGGCACCCCGGTGACGCAGTCCTACCGTGACGACCCGCTCGGCCAGGCCGTGGAGCGCGCCGTGAAGGCGGGCATCGTGGTCGTGGCCTCGGCCGGCAATCGCGGCCAGACGGAAGACGGCAAGATCGTGCTCGGCAGCGTGAGCTCGCCCGGCAACTCCCCCTTCGTCATCACCGTCGGCGCGGTGCGCGCCAACGGCACCGCCGACCACGGCGATGACACGCTGGCCCCCTGGAGCTCGCGCGGTCCCACGCAGATCGACTTCGTCGTGAAGCCCGACCTGGCCGCCCCCGGCAGCCTGATTGAATCGGCCGGCGTTGAAGGCTCGACCCTGGCGCTCACCCGTCCCGACCGCCTGACCGGCTCCGGCAAGAACGCCTCCATGACTCTGAGCGGCACCAGCCAGGCCGCGGCCGTGGTGAGCGGCGCGGTGGCACTGCTCATCGACGCCAATCCCCGCCTGACGCCGCTCGGCGTGCGGCTGGCGCTGCAGGCGTCGGCGGACTTCATGCCGGAAGCCGGCCTGACCGGCGCGGGTGCGGGCAACCTCAACCTGAGAACGGTGCTGCAGGACGGCCAGATGATGCCGACGCGGACCACGGCGGACCTGTTCCCGGCCAGCTGGGGCGTCTCCGCGACGTCCGAGATCACCAACTGGACCGGCGCGCGTGGGCAGACCCTGGTGTGGGGCGACACCCTCGTGTGGGGTGACACCCTCGTGTGGGGCGACACCCTCGTGTGGGGCGACACCCTCGTCTGGGGCGACTCCCTCGTGTGGGGCGACTCCCTCGTGTGGGGCGACTCCCTCGTGTGGGGCGACTCCCTCGTCTGGGGTGACACCCTCATCTGGGGCGACACCCTCATCTGGGGCGACACCCTCATGTGGGGCGACACCCTCATCTGGGGCGACTCCCTCATCTGGGGTGACTCCCTCGATCTGGGGTGACACCCTCATCTGGGGTGACTCCCTCATCTGGGGCGAGTCAATCATCTGGGGCGAGTAGTTCTTCTGTGCAACCTGCGCACTTCTCCTGTCGAAGTCCGACCGGGAATGAACCGAGGTAATGAACATGAAGCCGCTTATCATCTGGGGCGAGTAGACCGCCAAGACAGCAGACGGGACCGTGCGAGACACAAACTCCCGATCGTTCGGCTCCGCGTATATTCCGTTCCGTGCAGGTCGCGGGGGTCCTGATCTTAGGGGTACGGGCCTCGACCTCTGGGCCACCCGCCAGGCTGGGCTGGCTCTTCTTGACCGGCGTAGCGGCCCTAACTGGCGTCCTACGCCGTCAAGATTCCCAGGCGTGGTCGTTCGGCTGTCGCTCTCAGAGCCGATCGTATTCCTGGCAACGCTCCTCTTCGGCCCCACGCCGGGCACGCTCACTGCGGCCGTCGACGCCCTCGTAATGTCTCTCAGGCTTCCACCCCGCCTGAGGACTCCACATCGCATTCTGTTCAACGTCGGTGGGTTCGCGATCTCCGTCTTTCCGTCCGCCCTGCTCTACTCTTCGATCTGCCGACCTAACCCACGAGCACCCGTCTACGGCGGTCTCAACAGCTTCGTCGTTCCGGTCTACCTCTTCGCCGTCTCGGTGTTTGCGTTCAACAGCACTGGTCGTCGCTATTGCAGTCTCGAGGTGGAACGCACCTGTCGGCCTTCTACGTCTGGAGGACGCAGTTCCTCTGGCTCTCGGCCAGCTACCTGGCGAGCGCCGCCATCGCGGCCATTCTCGTCGTCTTCAGCTGACTCGAGTCGACTCTGGCGCTCGTCGCTTCTTGTTGCCGCTCATCGTCGTCTCGTACCTCGCTGTGAAGACCACGCTCGGTCGCCTTGACGACACGAACAAGCATCTCAGCGAGGTCAACACGCTCTACCTCTCCACCATCGAGACCCTCGCGATGGCAATCGACGCCAAGGACCAAGTCACACACGGCCACATCGGCGGGTGCAGCGTTTCGCAGTCGGACTAGCGAAAGTCCTTGGGCGTCACCGACGAGCAGGCAGCTCCGGGCCATTGAAGCCGCCGCGCTGCTTCACGACATGGGCAAGCTGGCGATTCCAGAGTTCATCCTGAACAAGCCAGGGAAGCTGACGGCGACGGAGTTCGCGGTCATGAAGACCCACGCGGCAGTCGGTGCGGACCTGCTGTCGTCGATCGAGTTTCCCGTATCCCGTCGTGCCGATCGTCCGACATCATCACGAGAATTGGGACGGCAGCAGGCTACCCAGATGGCATCAAAGGGTCAGACATTCCGATCGGAGCGCGGATACTCTCGGTAGTCGACTGCTACGACGCCCTGACGTCAGACCGACCCTACCGATCCGCCATGACCGCGGAGCAAGCACTGGAGATTCTGTCTCAACGTCGCGGCAGATGTACGATCCCATGGTGGTCGACATCTTCGTCAGAGAGCATGCCGCCCTTCTCGCAGCGGGCGGGGACCGACGGACTCTCTCCCCGCTGATTCTTGGCGCATCAGGGCGAACTGAACGCGATTCAATGGCCTCTCGTCGGACTCGACATCAGTCCAAGTCGCGCCGGTCGAATCCCTTCGGCTGTTGTCGAGCCTTGCACCGTTTCCCGACGGCCCACCGTTGGACATGGTGTGCCGCCAGTTGGTCGCCAATATTCGAGCCATCGCGTCCTTCGACACCGTAGCGATCTACGTAGTCGACGACAATTCCACCGACGCAGTCTCAATCTTTGTTGAAGGCTCCGGAGATCGGGCGGTATCAACGGCCTTCGTGTCCCGATAGCCGAACGCATGACAGGCTGGGTGGCGGCACATCGCACAGCTGTCTGGAACTACTGACGCCGCTCTCGATCTCACCTCTGCGGCTTCGACCGCCAACTTGGCTCTAGGGTCGAGTCTTCCGCTTTGTAGCGGCGAGACGATGATTGGAGTCTGTCGCTCTATGGACGCGCGATCAGGAAATCACGCTGGCACAGCGTCGGTCGCTTGAGTCGCTTCTGCCGACCATAGCGGCCAGACTTGGCGCGGCGCTCACCGGCCCTGCCCTGCGATCGACTGCGAACACCATGACGTCCGAGCTTGCGGCCTTGACCGCACTCGACGCTTTCTTGTCGCACGACCGTCACACTTCGGATGGCGCATGCCCGTGCAGCCGTAGTCTCCGTTTCGATCGCACCCATCTCATCGGATAGGCCCCATTCCAATGGCTCAGACGACGCACTCGTCGCCCTCTGCGCGTTCCTCTCGCCACAGCTGTCCCCGCGTCGGTGCGTACTCAGAATTTCCTCCGGTCAGCTGTTGCTTTGCGCATTCGACGGCTCCAGTGCTGATCAACTAGCGCTGGAAGTGAAAGCGTGTCGCTAACACCTCTCGGTCGCTGCAGAGATACGTCGTCAGTTCTTCACCGATTCATAATTCTCTCGAGCTTCAGGACCGCGTCAGGAAGATGCTCGAAGCTTCTCGCCATGATTCGCCGAGTCCTGGGGCGGATCTAGTTCACTAAGTGCGGCAAGTCATTGCACATCTGGCCGCCGCAGGGCGCGTCAGGGAAGCGCTAGCGCAAATCAGGCGTCTGTCGGCGCCGAGCCTCGAACACCAAACTCTGCAATGCGAACTCGAGGTCGTCGCCGCGAATCGAGAGGTCGCTGGGCAGCTGGCAAAGAGGTCGCGGCGAGCTCGCAGCTCAGCTGCTGCGGCTGTACGTGCGCTGCCGTATGCGCACGACTTAATCTCTACTCTGGCCGTGCCACAGATGGGCACCAGAATTTCTTAAGAGCTCGCGAGCTGGCGGGCGAGAACAGGCGACCCAACTCTGCTGGCCCACGCCGTCGGACAGCATGTAGAAGCGCTTCTTCGCTACGTGGAGCTTTGAGTCTGCCGTCGGCGAGCTCGGCACCTACCGCAGAGCAGCCCAACGCGCTGGCCGCCACGCCCAGCTTGCCGCGTTACACCGAGTGCTGTCCGAGGCAGAACTAAAGAGCGGGCGCGGGCACCGGGCCTTGCGAGAGCTCGAACCTCGCTGCGCTTCACTCAGACGCGATCGAGGATGCCGTGTGCGCTGGCACACCTCTACCTCGCGCGCAGTGCGGCGCATGGTCTCCTTGGCGATGTGCACGCTGCCCTGGACCATGCGTCTCGAGGCAGCAGCCGTGGCCAAAGAGGCTGGGGCGAACATCGCTGCTCTCGGCGGACTCGAAGAATGTGTTTCATTGCCAGATCGATCGGAGACTTCGCAGAGGCGTCGGACACTCGCGACTTCCTGTCGCTCACTGGGACCAATCCTCTCTACGGAGAGCTAGACATCGCCTCGTCTGAGGGGATCAATGGCGTTGGCCACGGGCGACCAACCTGCCGCGCGTCGCGATCGACGCTCGCTTTGGTCCAACAAGTTCGCCACCTCAATCGTTGACGACTGCGCAGTGGTAGAGTTGGACGCTACTCGACTACGATGCTGGTGCCGTACGGGAGGGCCCTCGCATCGGCCTCGCGTGCGCATTGCCGCTGAACCTTCGTCCGATCGGAACTATCTCACACGGCTCAAGGTCGCTTCATCTAAGGCTGGCGGCTCCCAGGTTCGAGCCCAGAGGCCACAAGACTTCTGACGGCTGCTGTTGTAGGCGAACTTGGTCATCTCCCCGAGTTCATCGCGGCTACCCAGCGCGTCAGCGCCAGGCTTTCCACCGACTCGCACTCGGCCGCTTTCGAGCACTACGCGCGGTCGGCGCGTGTGTTTGGACACATCGGGCACATCATCGGACGCGGCGAGGCTCTCCACGGCGCGGCCACGCTCCGCTCGTCGCTGTCGGCCGCACGATCTGCGGACGCAGTCGTGCCGCACATCACGAGCTTCTACGTCACACCCGCTGCGTCGTTCGGCCGGGTGGATGTGCCGTCGGACGCGACGCCGGCGACGCGGCCCGGCGCGATCGCCTCGGCGGTGCGGGGGGCGGCGGCCATGGTCGACCTCACGTCCCGGCCGATGCTCGCCGGCTACGAGCTGCTGACGCTGGCGGCCGCGAGCGAGGCTGCCGTCTCTGCCGTGATGCTGAGCCGCAGCGGCGAGTCGGTCGAGACGGTTGGCTGGATCGGCGGCGACGCCGCGGACGACAGCCTGCGCCAGTCGTCGGCCGACAACGTGACGATCGCCTTGGGCACCGACCGGCAAAGGGAGATCAGCGTCGTCGTCCGGCCGCGCAATCAGCAGTCGGCCAGAACCACGCTGCTGGCGCTGCAACGCCTCGTCGCAAGCGGGCTGACCCTGCATCGCGCCGCCGTGGCCGAGAGCGAGAAGTCGGCCATCTGGCCGGAGCCGTTGCCGGAACAGCAGCTCGGTTTCGTCTGCGTGGCCGAGTCGATGCTCGAGCTGCTGCGGGTCACGCGGCGCGTGGCATCGAGCAACATCACCGTCCTCATCACCGGCGAGACTGGCACCGGCAAGGAACTGCTGGCGCGCGCCGTCCACAACTGCTCGCCGCGGGCGAGCAAGGTGTTCCTGCCGTTCAACTGCACGGCCGTCGCGCGCGACATGCTCGACAGCCAGCTCTTCGGCTACAAGCGCGGGGCCTTCACCGGCGCCCACGACGCCTTCCCCGGCGTGATTCGCGGGGCGGCGGGCGGCACCCTGTTCCTCGACGAGATCGGCGAGATCGGCATGGACGTCCAGCCGAAGCTGCTGCGCTTCCTGGAGTCGAGCGACGTGCACCCTCTGGGAGAGCCGGCGCCGGTCAGCGTGGACGTGCGCATCGTGGCGGCCACCAACGCCAATCTCGACGCGCTGGTCGCTCAGGGCCGCTTCCGTGACGACCTCTTCTACCGCCTCAACGTGGTGAAGCTGACGATTCCGCCACTGCGCGAGCGGCGCGAGGAGATTCCGCTGCTGCTCGACCACTTCCTGGAGCGCAGTCAGAGGGAGAGCAGCAAGTCAGGCATCCGGATCGGCGACACCGCCGCCGAGTTCCTGCTGCTCTACGACTGGCCCGGCAACGTCCGCGAGCTCGCCAACGAAGTACGCCGCGCCGTGGCCCTGGCCGAGCCGGGCGCGGTGTTGATGCCGGAGCACCTGTCGGCCCGCCTGGCCTCGTCCCGGCGCACGGTGCCGGTCGGCCAGCGCCCGCCGGTGGCAACGGAGCTCCTGGTCCGCCGCGATCAGCCGCTCAACGCCGCGGTGGAACACGTCGAGCGCGCCCTCATCCAGGACGCCCTGCGGGTGCACGGCAACGTCGAGGACGCGGCGCGCGCCCTGGGGCTGTCGCGCAAGGGGCTCTATCTGAAACGTCAGCGGCTCAAGATCGACGAAGAGTGACGTCGGCTAGTTGCCCCCGCCGCCGAGCGGCGGGCCGGGGCTGAGGGGATAGCGCGACCGCGGCCGGGCGCCCCACCCCGGAGCGATGAACTTCGGAGCGTGAGCTGCCGGGTCCTGCAGATAGCGGGTGATGTCGGCTTCGGCCTGGCGCAGATGGGCTTCGGGGAGCGGGTCCGGAGCCTTGCGCGTGGCGATCTCCTGACCGAGCCGCCGAATCTCGTACAACACCACGGCCCGGACCTCCGGGCTCGCATCGGCGTCGGCACCGAGCATCATCAGCGCGTCGAGGGCGGCGCGCTCGGTCACCCGCCGCAGCGACTGCTGCCGGGGCGACTCCGCGGCGTGCGGCCCCCACGTGGCCGCGAGCACCTCGCTGATGACCTCCGGCAGGGTGAGCGGACTGGCCTGCCGGTCGGCGAAGGCCACGAGCCGGGCAGCGCGATCCGGCTGCAGCAGGTCACCGAGCACCATCGCGGCCAGGATGCGCGCCGCTCGCAGGTGATCGAACGCGTAGTCGCTCGACAGATCCTCGAGGTTGCCGCTCGGATGCGGTGTGAGCTGCGCGAGCAGGGACTCCGGCAGTTCCAGGGCCGGCGGGGCAATGGCCGACAGCAGCAACTGCAGCACCTCGCGCTGCGTGGCCGCCGGCACGATCTCGGTGGGCGGACCGGCGTCACCCTTGAGGTTGTAGGTGTGGAACATGCCGCCCACGAAGCGCTGGCCGGCCTCGATGGCCCAGCGGTGGTGCAGGTAGGTCATCCACAGCCGCGCGTCGCGCAAGGCGCCGATCGGCTCGCCCGGGCGCAGGATGTCCGGCCCGTACTGTCGCAGCATGATGGCGCGCGCCGCCATCGTCTCCTTCAAGTACTCCTGGGGCGTGGCCCGATCGTCGTACCACGACCATCGCGGATCCGTCTCCGGCAGGAAATGCAGACCCTTCGCCCGCATCTCGCGGATGACGCCCTCGAGACCCGCCTTCTCCTGGCCCGCGGGGAACGGCGTGTAGGCGTAGCGCGCCAGCATCTCGTCGTAGGGCCCGATCGCCCGCTGGAAGGCGTCGCTCAGATCGAGCCGGCCGTTCGTGACCTTCACGCGGGGTGTGGGGTAATCCATCACCGACCCGAAGTTGTCGAGGCTCGCCGAGAAATTGTGCTGGAACCCCATGACGTGGCCCAGTTCGTGCGCCGTCAGCAGCGACTGGCGCAGCAGCACCAGGTCACGTTCGGCCGCCGGCACTCCGTCGGCCGGCTGTCCGGCCGCCAGCGCCGCCACCAGGGCCGCGTCGCCGAGGAACAGACCGGCGTCGTCAGCAGCGCCGCCGCCCGAGGTCGGCGTGTAGGCCTCGAAGTAGTTGCCGATGGTGCGAATGCGGTGCGAGTCCATGCGCGTCTTCGATCCCAGCACCTCGCCGGTGCGCGGGTCGCGGAACGTGCCGCCGCTGGAGAAACCACGCTCGTCGCGGTTGATCCAGAGAATCCACGAATAGCGGATGTCCATCGGATCCATGTCGGGCGTCGGGTCCCTGACCTGCACCGCGTTCTGGAAGCCGGCCGCTTCGAACGCCTTGTTCCACCACAGCGCCCCATTGCGCATCGCGGTGCGCGTGGGTTCGGGAATGCCGGCGTCCAGGTAGAACACGATCGGCACCTTCGGCTCGCTCATGGCCGCCGACGGGTCCTTCTTCTCCAGGCGCCAGCGCGTGATCCACTGCACTTCGGTGTCGAGGTCCACCGGGCGGGTGAAATCGCGGAAGGCAATCGCGCTCACCCCGATGCGCGGGTCCGCCAGACGGGGCGTGTAGCCCTCCGGGGCCTCGAGGAACGAGTGGTGGATGCGCAGCGTGAAGAACCGCCCGTCGGGGGTGACGTTGTTCACGAGCAGCCCGGGATTGTCCGCCACGAAGGTGGAGACCGTTTCCACCTCGGCATTCCGGGGGAAGCTCTTGACGCGCGCCGGATAGAAGCCGCTGCGGCCGGCATCGAAGCGGAACGTGCCCTGGTTGACGCGGCGCAGCCGTCCCTCGACGTCGGCGGCGTCACGCAGGAAGAGCGGCGAGGCGTCGACCAGCACGCGGCCGCTTTCGTCGGCCTCGACCGGCAGCGCCGCCAACACCGAGGTGGCGAAGGAGTCGCGGACGTTCTCGACCTGCGCCGGTGTGCCGCCGACGGCGCGGTAGCGCTGGTTCTGCGCCACCACCAGCACCCGCGGACCCGAGCGCTGGAAGTGAATGACTTCGCTGCCGAGAATGCCGCGATCGAACGGCATCTCGACCGAGCCGGCACCCGAGGCGGCCGACACGTAGTAGAGGACGTCCTGGTCGAACACCGGCACCTCGGCCAGCACGCGGCCACGCGCCGCATCCCAGTAGAGCGGCACGAAGCCGTCCAGGCGCTCCAGCCCCTTCGTGCGCTCGGCCACCGAGGCGGCGGGTTGGGCGGCGGCGACGGCCGCGAACGCCGCCATCATGCAGGCCAGCGTGATCGAACGCATCATCGGCTACTCCTTCAGCGGGCGCAGCACGCCCGGCGTGGATTGTCGGCAGGCCGGTCGCTCAAAGTCAAGGCGCGGTGTCAGCCGACGTCGACCGGGGTCGGCGCCGCGTGCGTCTTGAGCTTCTCGCGGGCGGCCCGCGCGGTGGCGCCGAGCAGCGCATCGGGGGCCTCAGCCCAGCGGTCGATGGTATCGGCAAAGCGCGTCAGCCGCAGCTCACCGATGGCGTAGGCCGCGCACGACTGCAGCCATGGATCGCGGCTGGAGGCCAGCACGTCCACCGCCTCGTCGCGCGACTCGACCGTCACGCCGACGATTCGCTGGGCCATCCGCGCCCGTTCGCCGTTCGAGACGGCGCGGTCGAAGAGCGGCACGACCAGGGCGCGCACGTGGGGCGGCAGCACGGTGTCGAGGAACTCGAGGGCGTTGTCGTGCACGTTGTCGTCGGCCGACTGCACCCCGACGAAGGCGCTGTGCAGATCGTGGGCCGGGTAGAGGATCTTCAGCAGCCGGAAGATGCGCTCGCTCTCCTGCACCAGCGACTCGCGAAGCGCCTCGATCAGCGGTTCGGCGCCCGCCAGCGATCCGCCGAGCGTGCCGAGCACCTGATACGACCGGTAGTGGCCCATGATCTCGGCGGCGAGTGCCGTCTCGACGATGGCGCGGTCGACGCGGCGTTCCGGATGGCTTTGCAGCACCTTGTTGAGCGCCATCACGACCCGCATCCGCACGATCGTGTCGGCGTCGAGGAGGCTTTCCACGAGGACGGCCTGCGCGGCCGCCGTGCCGATGCCCTGGAGCGCCACCGGCAGTTCGCGCCGGATGGCGGCCGGGGTGTCGCGGTCCACCAGGTAGTCGCGCAGCGTGCCGACGATGCGGTCGCCGAGCTGGGCCAGCGCCGCCACGATGTCGTCGGTCAGCCAGGGCTCGGCAATCCGGTCGACCATCCGGTGCACCAGCGCCCGCTTGCCCAGCAGACCCGTCGCCCGCACCGCTTCGCGGGCCACCTCTGGCGCATCGTCCTCCAGCAGCTTGCGCAGCTCACGCTCGAAGATGTCGGGCGACAGGCCGATGACCCGCGCCGCTTCCACCCGTCCGCGCAGGCCCTCGTCGCCGCTGTCGGCCACCAGCCGCTGGAGGATGAGCTGGGCGGCCTCCACGTTCTGCGCCCGGCCCGGGCGGGCCAGGAACGCCACCATGGCGGCCTGCACTGAGAAGCCCTCGAAATCCCCCACCTCCTCGATGAGCGTGAGGGGGTCCACCGAGGTCGTCCGCGCGAGGTACAACAGCGCCTCGGTCCGCACTTCGAGTTGCGGGTCGCGCAGCAGCTTCTTCACCTCGGGCACCACCGAGCGCACGTCGGCCTGCGACAGCAGCGCGATCGCGCGCACCCGCACCGCGGCCGACTCGTGGCGCAGCAGGCGCGGGACGGCGGCGTGCACACGGCTGCGGCGGCCGGCCACCTCGAACAGGCTGAGGGCGTAGAGAATCTCAGAGGGACGGCCGTCGAGCTTGCGGCCGAGCTCGTCGGCGGCGTTGCGGTCCAGCAGGGCCCCGTCGGCGCGCTCGGCGTCGATGCGGTGCTGCAGGATGCTGGAGCGAAGGTTGGCCGCGTACTGGCTGCGGGCGGCCGCCGCCGCCGCTACCCACGCGCCGATGATGGCCAGCGTGACCCAACCCACTTGCACCGGCGACCAGCCGAGGCCGGTGGCGCACAGCAGGACCACCAGGCCGCCCAGGCCGTCGCCGAACCGGTAGACCACCGTGTCGATGAACGCCTTCACGCGGACGGTCTCGGCCGCCGACAGCGGGAGATACAGCAGTTCCACGGTCGACTTGTCGATCGAGTAGCGCAGCACCTGGTCGCTCGCCTTGAGCGCCGACACCGCCACCAGCGACCCGAGCACCAGCACGGCCAACGAGGTGGACGCCATGGCCAGCGGCACCACGAACAGGGCCACGCCGACCCCGGCCGAGCGCAGCACGCGGCCCGTCAGCACGAGCTGCAGCACGAGCGACGCCGCCCCGGCCAGCATGTTGAAGGATCCGAAGAACGCGGCCAGCTGGTCGGTGTCCGGGATCTCGGCCTTGGCGATGGCCTTGAACTGCCAGCCGGCGATGGTCGTGGCGAAGGACGCCAGGCCGATCACCCAGGCAATCGAGCGCAGATACGGCGACGCGACAATCTGCGCCAGGCTCTCACGCAGGCTCGGGGACGAGGTCACGCCAGCCGCCGGCGCCGGACCGGCCCGCCGCCACGCCACCTGCACGAGGCCGACCGACGCCAGCAGGCTGGCGGCCACCCACAGCAGCAGCGTCTCGGTGCCCAGGGCCGAAGCGGTGAGCGTGGTGGCCAGGCCGCCGACGATCCAGCCGAGGATGGCGCCGCTGCCGATGAAGCCGAACGCCCGCTTGGCCTCGCGGGTCGTCAGCGCGAAGTTGGCCAGGGTCCACACCTGGGTCGGCGCCAAGGCTCCGAAGATGCCGACCCAGAGGTAGATGGCGATGAACAGGGCGCCGCTGTCCCGCGCGAACAGGCTCAGCCACCAGAAGCCGAGGCTGATGGCGGCAAACACCAGCAGCGTGCCGGTCTGGAGCGCCCGCATGGACAGCCGGCGATGGGCCCGCAGGTAGACGGCCACCACCAGGCCGACGAGTCCGGCGATGGCGATGTCGACGTAGGGCAGCTCGGTCGCGCTGAAGCGGTCGAGGAACAGGGCGTCGCGCGTGGCCTTCGAGGCCACGGTCGCCGCCGTGGTCAGGAACAGATACGCGAACAGGGGCCAGGCCCGGGCCCATTCGCGTTCGCTGAGGCCCAGAATCCGGGCGACCGCCGTCAACATCCAACTACGTATCGTATTGCCGCGCGGCTCCGGCGATGCATAAGATTCACCCCACCGTCCCCCATGCTGCCATCACACCCACGTCCGTCGCGCCTGGCCCGCTGGCTGGCGCCCATCGCGGAACTCCGTTCCGGCGAGGGCAGCACGGCCCTGCTGCTCTTCTTGTACTCGTTCCTGGCGATGACGTCCTACAACATCGTCAAGCCGGTCACACGTTCGCAGTTCATCTCCAGCCTGGGCGCCGACAACCTGCCGTGGGTCCAGTTCGCCGCCGGCATGCTCATCGGGGTGGTGATGCAGGCCTACACCAGGGCCATCGCCGCCGTCCCGCGCCGCTGGACGATTCCAGTGACCCAGGCCGGCATGATCGTGATGCTGGTCACGTTCTGGGTGCTGTTCACGCAGTTCGGCGACCAGTGGGTGTCGGTCGGGTTCTACCTGTTCGGCCTGATTCTCGGCATCCTGCTCATCAGCCAGTTCTGGACGCTGGCCAACGACATCTACGACCCGCGCCAGGCCAAGCGTCTGTTCGGGCTGATCGGCGGTGGGGCGAGTCTGGGCGGTGCGACCGGCGCCGCCATCACGGCCGGCCTCGTCGAGTCGCTCGGCACGACCACCATGCTGCTCGTCAGCGCGGGCATCATGCTCGGCTGCCTCGGCATCGTCGTCCGCATCATCAAGACCAATGAGCGCGCCGGCCAGTCCGACGCCGGCAAGACCGGCGAAGAGGCCGGTGTCAGCGGCGGCGAAGCGCTGGCGTTGCTGCGCGACTCGCGCCACCTGCAGATCATCGCGCTCGTCATCACGTTTGCCGCCATCGGCGCCGCCATCATCGAACAGCAGCTCAACATGGCCACGGCGGAGGCCAAGGGGCAGGCCAACACCGACGGCATCACCGCGTTCCTGGCCCAGATCACCGTCTACCTGTCGCTCATCGGCCTGTTCATCCAGGTCGCCCTGACGAGTCGCATCCACCGCCTGCTCGGCATCGGCTTCGCGCTGCTCATCCTGCCGGTCAGCCTCGGCGCCAGCGGCGTGCTGATGCTGACCGTGGGCGCGTTGTGGACGACCGGTGCGGCCCGCATCATCGACACCTCCCTCCGCTACACCGTCGACAAGACGACCCGCGAGATCCTGTTCCTGCCGCTGCCGGCCGACGTGAAGTACCGCGCCAAGCCGTTCATCGACGTCACCGTCGACCGGCTGTCCAAGGGCGTCGGCGCCCTGCTCATCCTCGTGCTCATCAAGGACTGGGGCCTGGCCCTGAGCTGGCAGCAACTGAGTTACGCCAGTCTCGTCATCATGGCCCTGTGGGTGTTCTTCGCGCTGCGCGCGCGCCGCGAGTACATGGCCGCCTTCCGAAAGAGCATCGTGCAGCAGGACATGCAAGCCGGCGAGATCCGGCTGGAGACGGCCGACCTCTCCACCATCGAGGCGCTGGTCGAGGAGCTGGCGCACGACGATCCGAAGCGCGTCCTCTATGCGCTGGACCTGCTGGAGTCGCTCGGCAAGGCGCACCTGGTCAGCCCCCTGATGCTGCACCACGAGCATCCCGACGTCCGCACGCGCGTGCTCAAGCTGGCGGAAACCACCGGGCCGGCCGGCGTCACGCGCTGGCAGCGTGGCATCGAGCGGGGCCTGGCCGACGGCGAGGGCGAGGTCCGTGCCGCGGCCGTCCGCGCGCTGGCGGCCGTCAAGGGACAGGAGGCGGCCGCGCTGATGCGGCCCTACCTGCGCGACGGCGATCCGGCGCTCGTCGTCACCGCCGCCTGGGCGCTCTCGAACAGCGACCAGCCCGCCGATGTCACGGCCGCCCTCGAGACCTTCCAGGCCCTCATCGACGACCCCCGCGAGCAGCGGGCGGCGACGCGGGCGGAAGTGGCCCGGGCACTCGGCCGGGTCACCAACCCCGGCTTCCGCTCGCTTCTCGTCCCGCTGATGTTCGACCCCAATCCCGAGGTGGCCCGCGCCGCCATCGTCAGTGCCGCCCGGCTCGGGGCCGGCGACTTCCTGTTCGTGCCGCCGCTCGTCTCGCTGCTGCGCAACCGCCTGCTCAAGGGCGCGGCGCGCCAGGTGCTGGCCGGCTACGGCGAGTCCGTGGTCCCGACGCTCGTCTACTTCATGCGTGACCGCGAGGAGGACGTGTGGGTACGCCGTCACCTGCCGGCCACGCTCGCCCACATCCCGTGCGCCGCCACCCTGCAGGCGCTCCTCGAAGCGCTGGAGGATCCCGACAGCTTCCTGCGCTACAAGGCGCTCGTCGCCCTCGAGCAGTTGCACGGCGCCCGTCCCGATCTGGCCATTCCGGTCCCCTCGGTCGAGAAGCTGATCGCCGCCGAGACGACTCGCGCGTTCAACGACCTGACCCTGCACTACAACCTGTTCCACGCCGGCGGCCTCGACGCTGGGAGCCTGCTGGCCCGTGCCCTCAGCGAGAAGTACGCCCGGGCGTTCGATCGCGTGTTCATGTTCCTCGGCCTCGTTCATCCGCAGGCCGACATCGCCGCGGTGCGGCACGCGTTGTCGAACGGCGACGCGCGTAGCCGGTCGAGCGCGGCCGAATACCTCGACAACATCCTGACCGGCGAGGCGCGCAGCCGCGTGATGCTGCTGGCGGAAGAGATGCCGCTCGACGTGCGGATTCGCAAGGGCAATGTCCTCTTCCGCACCAGGCAGCGCGATGTGGAGGACACGCTCGCGCAGCTCATCCACGACGACAGTCAGGTGGTGGCGGCGACGGCCATCCAGCTCGTGGAGGCCCAGACGCGCTGGACGCTCGCGCCGGACATCGAACACACGCTCGAACACCGGCGGGCCAGTGACTGGTGGGTGTTCGAGGCGGCGTCGTGGGCGCTGGCCGCCCATCGCATGCCGGCCGAGCGCCGGCGCGTCCTGTGGCAGGAGCCGCTGCCGGCGGTGGAGCTCGCCGATCGCCTGCGCCGCGTCCAGCTCTTCGACTTCGTGTCGGTGGACGAGCTGTTCCGCGTGGCGAGCCTCGGCCGCCAGGTGCGGCACGAAGCCGGCCGGGTCATCGCCCGCGAGGGACACGCCGCCGACGCCCTTCACTTCGTGCTCGACGGCCGCGCGACCGTCACCGGGTCCGGCGGCGTCAGCGAGGAACTCGGCTCCCCCGGCGTCATCGGTTTCGAGGAACTGCTCGAGGGCCGCCCGATGCGCCACACCTCGACGGCGGCCGAGCCGACCATCACGCTGACGATGCCCACGGAGGCCTTCCTGACGCTGGTCGCCGAGAACGTGGAGATCGCCCAGGGCATCTTCCGGATGCTGATCGAGACGCGGTGCGCGCCGGCCCGCCGGACGGTCGTGCACGGCACGCTGTCCGAAGAACTGACGCACCGGGTGGCCGGCGGCGTGCAGACGGTCGAGGGACTGCTGCTGCTGCAGGCGAGCCCGCTGCTGCAGCGCGCCACCACCGCGGATCTGGTGCGCCTGGCGGCCATCGCGCGCATCGTGCGCCTGGCGGCCGGTGACACGCTGTTCAAGGCCGCCGACGGCGCCGCCATCCACGCGGTCGTCACCGGCGCCATCACCATCACCATGGACAGCGGCCCCGGCGACCGGGCCGAGAGCGGCGATGTCATCGGCATGTACGAGGCCCTGGGCGGCCGCTACATGACGTCGCAGGGCACGGTCGTCGAGGCCGGCGAGCTGCTGCGCATCGACCGCGCGGATCTCTTCGAGCTGCTGGCCGACAACATCCCGCTGCTGCAGGGGATCTTCAGCGGTCTGCTGCACGCCTCGACCCGGCCGCAAGCGGACGCCCACGAGCACGCGGCCGGCGCGGCGCACTGACGTCGACGGCGGCGGCGCCGCGCGCCCGGCCGGTGAGGCGCGGGATTGTGGTCGCGGGTCAGAGCGGCAGGCGCACGTCGAAGGTCGTGCCGGCCCCGCGCGTGCTGGCCACGCTCACTCGGCCGCCGTGACGCTCGACGATGGCCTTCACGATCGACAGTCCGAGGCCCGTGCCCGTGCTGCCGGCGCGAGCTGGATCGGCCTTGTAGAAGCGATCGAAGACGTGCGGCAGGTGTTCGGCGTCGATGCCTTCGCCGGTGTCGGTCACCGTCAGCGCGGCGGCATCACCATCGCGGCGGGCCCGCCAGCGCACCGCCCCGCCGGCCGGTGTGTGCCGGATCGCGTTGGCAGTCAGGTTCTGCACCACCTGCTCGAGACGGCGGGCATCTCCCGGAATGAGGTCGATGTCGGCGTCGATGGCGGTCGTCAGTGACACGCCGGCGGCCTCCGCCGTCGGACCATGGTGCTCGACGATGCGCGTGAAGAGCGCCGCCACGGGCACCATCGCGCGCTCGAACGCCACGGCGCCGGCATCGAAGCGCGCCAGGTCCAGCAGGTCGTTGACCAGCCGCTCCAGGCGCTGCGCCTCGACGTCGACGATGTGGACGAACCGCTGGCCGTCGGCGCTGGCCGGCGCGAAGGCCGGCAGCGCCAGCGTCTCGGCGTAGCCGCGGATGGCGGTGAGGGGCGTACGCAGCTCGTGCGTGACGTCGGCCAGCAGTTGCCGTCTGGCGCGATCGGCTTCGACCAGCGCGGCCTCGCGGGCCGCGGCCTCGTCGGCCATGCGGTTGAAGGCGTGCGCCACGGCCGCCACCTCGTCGCCGCCGCGCTCGAGCGCACGCGCGGTGAGGTCGCCGCCGCCGAAGCGCCGCGCCGCCTCCTCGAGGTCACGCAGCCGGGCCTGCGCCGGCCGGAACACAGCCAGCGACGCCAGCGCGGTGCCGACCGCCAGCAGGCCGGCCAGACCGAGCGCCAGCCACGGCGCCAGCTCCCGCGCCAGTGTTCCGGGGGGACGTCCGCCGGCCATCAGCACGGCCCCGATCACGGTGCCGTTGCTGCGGACCGCGGCGGTCGCCACCGCGGGGACGCCGGGCCGCCGCGCCAGCAGGCCCGGGCGCATCTCGCCGGCCCGCCCGTCGCGGCGGCGAGCGCCGCGGGCCGGCCGCTCACGCCAGGCTCCGCTGCCCGCCCGCAAGCGCCCGACGGTCGCGCGCAGCATCGGCGGCGGCGGCTCGAACGCCCCGGCCACCACACGGCCATCAGGCAGCACGAGCGCCGCCGGCTGGCGGAGATCCTGGAACCGCTCGCCGGCCAGCGCGGCGATGTCGGCGCCGGGTGTCCGATCGAAGGCGTCGCCGAGGTCGGCCGCCACCAGCTCGGCCAGATCGGCGAGCAGGCGTGGCGGCAACGGCTCCTCGCGCGCCGTCGAGAGCCAGAGGAACAAGCCGCCCTGCGCCACCAGCATCGCCGCCAGGAAGGCGATGAACCCGATGGCAATCCGCCAGTAGAGGCTGCGATACCAGCGGCGGCGAGCGGGTGCGGTGTCAGACATCGGCGAGCTTGTAGCCGGCGCCCCATACGGTGAGGATGAGTGCCGGCGCCTCGGTATCGGCCTCGACCCGCCGGCGCAGCCGCTTGACGAGCGTATCGACGCTGCGTGGCGTCACGAAGGTCTGGTCCGGCCACACCCGCGCCAGCAGCGCCTCGCGGCTGAAGACGATGCCGGGATGACTGGCCAGCAGGTGCAGCAGCTTGAACTCCTGCGCGGTCAGCTCGACCTGCTGTCCGCGGACCCGCACGCGCCGGCGCGCCGGGTCGACTTCCACGCCGTGCACGGTGAGCGGCCGCGCGGCGTCGCCAGCGGCCGCTGCCAGGACGCGCGGGCGGCGCAGCAGCGCCCGCACGCGGGCCACCAGCTCGCGGACCCCGAACGGCTTGGCGAGGTAGTCGTCGGCCCCGGTCTCGAGGCCGAGCACCTTGTCCGATTCCTCGCCGCGCGCAGTGAGCATCAGCACCGGCGTGTCGGTATTCGCCCCGCCGCGCCGCATCGCCTTGCACACGGTCAGGCCGTCCATGCCGGGGAGCATCAGGTCGAGCACCACGAGATCCACCGCGGTCGTCTCGAGCCGGGCAAGCGCGTCCCGGCCGTCGCCAATCAGCTCGCAGGCGAGGCCTTCGAGGCCAAGATGGAGGGCGATCAGGTCGCGGATGTGCGCGTCGTCCTCGACGACGATGACCTGAGGGGGAGGAGAAGACGCCGCCGACATCCTGAGCGCCATCTTACGGCACGCCGATCGTCCAGCCTCGGCGATCGCGGGCGCCACACTTTTGTCACCGGCGCGCCGCCGCCGCGTCACGTGCCTGCCGTCTAGTAAGACAGGAAGGCTGGAGGGCATTGCAGATGACCAAGAGATGGAAATTCGCAGCAGGCGCAGTTCTCGGGTGCGCGCTTCTGGCGGCCGCCGGGTCCGCCGTCGTGGCGGCACGCGAGCAGGGCCCCGGGGGACGGGGCGGCATGATGGGGCGTCGCGGCCCTGGGGGTCCGGGCGGAGCGGGCGGCATCGTGCCGGGTCTCGGCGCCCTCGACTTGAGCGCGACGCAGCGGGAGCAGCTGAAGGTGACGATGGACGGGCACAAGGCCGAGTTCGAGGCGCAGCGCGAGAAGGCGCACGCCGCGCGCCAGGCGCTGCAGGCGGCCGTCGCCGCCGACACCTTCGACGAGGGCGCCGTGCGTCAGAAGGCCGCCGACGTGGCCCTGGCCGATGCCGACGGCGCGGTGCTGCGGGCCCGCGTCTACAGCGAGGTGTGGGCGCTGCTCACACCGGAGCAGCAGACCAAGGCGCGTGAGCTGCGGGCCAGTCGGGAGCAGCGCGCCAACGAGCGGCGCCAGAAGATGGAGCAACGGCGCAACGAGCGTCGTCAGCAGCGGCCCGGGCAGTAGCGAGCACCGGGTGCAACGACACGAGGCGGCGCCGGTATCTGGCGTCGCCTCGACCTGCGTACGGCCGCGGCGACGCGGCTTGACTCCTGTGGCTCGATGCGCATAATCACTTCTCGGCGTTCGCACGCATCGTCAGAACTGGAGGCTCCCCCATGAAGACGGTCCAGCAGCTCTTGGACACGAAGTCCGGCGCCGTTCTCTCGGTCTCCCCGCGCGCCACCGTCTACGACGCCCTGGCACTCATGGCGCAGCACGACATCGGCGCGCTCGTCGTGCTCGAGGACGGACGCCTGTGCGGCATGTTCTCGGAGCGCGACTACGCGCGCAAGGTGATCCTGCTCGGGCGCTCGTCGCGCACGATGGCGGTCGCCGACGTGATGACCTCGAACGTCGTGTCGGTGACGTCGGGCAGCACGGTGGACGCCTGCATGGCGCTCATGACCGACCACCGCATCCGCCACCTGCCGGTCCTCGAGGAGGCCAAGGTGATCGGCCTGGTGTCGATCGGCGACCTCGTCAAGGCGCAGATCGACGAGCAGCGCTTCGTCATCAAGCAGCTCGAGAACTACATCACGACGTAGCCCGGCGCCTAGAAGCGGAACAGCCGCGTGAACTTCACGACGACACCGCGATTCTGCAGACCGGGAAGCCCCCGTGGCGTGGTGTCGCGCCCTTCGCTGTAGACCACGAACAGGTCCGACCCCGGCTGATACTCCCACCGGAAGCGGACGTTGGCGGAGACCGTGCGCGAGGCCGAGGCGAACTGCACGAGCGCGCCGACGAACGAGCGTGGCGACAGCGTGAGGGTGGCGCGCGTCCGTGCGACGGTGTTGCGGAACGACCCATACGGCAGGTCCACCCAGTTGACCGACACCGCCGGCTCGAACATCAAAGACGTGGTGGCTTCGAGACGCCCGCTGTAGCTCACCTCGGTGCGGTCGCCGTCGAAGAACTGGCCGCGCGTGACCCCGACGCGTCCGGCGATCTTGCGTTGCGGCCCGGCGTTGAAGGACGTCTGCACTTCCTGGAAGGTATAGGCGCCGGCGGGGATGGTCACGCCGCGCGCCACCGGGAAGGGGCGGGCCAGGTACTCGAAGTCACGCAGGTACTGCACGGTGAACTGATCGCCGCCGCGGAAGTCGCCGCGCGTCGTGAGGTCCAGCACGCGCGTCTCGAGACGCCCGAGCGGACTCGTCACGTAATCGAGGCTGACCTCGTTGTGGATCTGGCGCAGCCGTGACCGCGAGAGCCGCGGGCTGAAGCGCACCTGCCCGAAGTTGCGGCGGAAGTCGAGGCGCCGCACGAACCCGACCTCGGGTGTGAAACCCGGACCGACATAGAGGTGCTCGTACTCGGCGCCATAGCGGTCGACCGCGAAGTTGACGCGGCTCCAGTAGCTCGTGCCCTCGCCCTGCCCGCGCGACGACAGGCTGCGGACGTAGGCGGCATCCATCGTCCACGAGTTGCGGAATGCGAGGCCGGTATCGAGACCGAGCACCTGACTCGACCCGCCGCCCGACGCCGAGACATCGCGGCTGGTCGCCAGCACGCCGATACTGCCCCGCTTCAGCACGTCGCGCCGCAGCCGCAACACCGAGAAGTTCACCGGCCGTGATACGCCGTCCTCGGACTCGCCGGTCTGGATGTTGATGGCGCCGACCGAGTAGGCGCCGCTGCGGCCGGTCACCCGCCCGCCCGCGATGATCGGGACGGGCCGGGTGCCGTTCAGCCCGATGCGCCGGCTGAAGAAGACGACCGGGGTGTCGCCCGGCCCCTGGTTGCCGCCGGTCAGGGCGCCCGGCGTGACGCGCGTCGAGACGCCGCCGAACTGGAAGATGCCCTGCCCTTCCAGGAAAAACTCGCGTTTCTCTGGAAAGAAGACGCTGAAGCGCGTCAGGTTGACCTGCTGCTCGTCGTCCTCGACCTGCGCGAAATCGGTGTTGTAGGAGAAGTCCGCGGTCAGGCTCTTCGTGAGGCCGACCTTGAGATCGCCGCCGACGTCGCCGCCCGGCTCGTTGGTACGGCGCGGCACACCGGCGTGGTCGGTGCGCACGCTGCCCGTGAGATACGGCTTCAGCTCCAGCGTGCGGGCGGTGGCCCCCGGATCCACCCCGACCAGGGTGGCGAACGACGAGGCCTTGTAGACCCCGCGCTGCGCCCACGCCGCCGGCACCCGGGTCAGGTGCGACAGCTCGTTCTTCCAGCGCACGAGCCGCAGGAAGTTGATGCCCCACACCTGCTCGCCGCTGCCCTGGTAGCGCAGCGACTTGAAGGGAATCGCCATCTCGAACATCCAGCCCTGGTCGTCACGCCGGGCCCGTACGTCCCATACCGTGCTCCAGTCGACGTTGTGCACGCGTTCGTCGGTGATGTAGCCGTCGCGCAGCGCCCCGAGCGGGTTGGTCTGGAACAGGAACGAG
Source organism: uncultured Acidobacteriota bacterium (assembly GCA_963807405.1). Taxonomy (GTDB): domain Bacteria; phylum Acidobacteriota; class Vicinamibacteria; order Vicinamibacterales; family UBA2999; genus CADEFD01. The sequence goes on from CAWEBU010000006.1 coordinate 2,494,244, forward strand.
TTGCGTCGATCGTGATAGGTGTCGATCACGGCGACGAAGTTCTCGTTCTGGTAGATGTTGACGTGGTCGCGGCGCCGTTCGTTGATGACCTCGAGTTCAGGATGGCTGTCCCAGCAGCGGGCGCTGATGTAGAGCCTGGTCTCGTCGAACAACACCCAGACATCGGTCCGCTCGGTGGCCGGCGCGCCCTCGCGCGGCTCCTGCTGGATGAAGTCGCTCATCGGCTGGATGCGCTGGTAGATGTCCTCATCGAGCCGGCCGTCGAAGTCGAGCGGCGCGTCGAGGCGCACCGCGCGCACGGTGACGCGGCCGGCTTCGTCGCGGGCGACGGTGGCGGGCAGGACCGGCGGGGCCGGCCCATCGATGACCGGCAGGGGGGTCTGGGCACGCGCCGCCAGTGGCGCCGTCAGGGCCAGCAGCACAGCGAGGACGGGGCGAACGGCTGACGACGGCAACGGCATACCAGGCGGCGACGCGAGTGTATCCGGCCGGCCGCGCCACCGCGTCTGCGATTGTCACATTCGCGCGGGGTGCGGCGCCGGGCCGCCCGGCCCGGGTGGGCCGCCCGTGCGCGGACCCGGTGGAGGACGGCGCTAGCGGTGCAGGCGCCGCAGGCGCAGGGCGTTGAGCGTCACGGCCACCGTGGCCCCGGTGTCGGCGACCACCGCCAGCCACAAGGGCGCCGAGCCGAGCACCGCCGAGACCAGGAAGGCGAGCTTGGTCACGAGCGAGATGCCGACGTTCTGGCGGATGACCGCCAGCGCGTGCGCCGCCTGCTGGCCGAAGAGCACCAGCGATTCGGCGTCGGGAGCACCGGCGATCATGACGACATCGGCGGCCTCGACGGCCGCCGCATCCTCGCCGTCGAAAGCCACGCGGACGCCCACGGCGGCCAGCGCGTCGCGCGTGTAGTGCGTCGTCGCGGCCGCGCGTTCGAGCGGGGCACCGCCCTTGACCACCACGCCGCGGGTGGCGAGGGCGGTGACGGCCGCCACGACGGCGACCGGGGTCGAGATGACGAGCGCGCAGGGACAGGCCATCACGAGGAAGACCAGCGCCCGGTAGAACCACATCGCCCACTGTCCGTCGACGAGCGGCGGCGCCACCGCGACCACGAGGGCTGCCAGCGTGACCGCCGGTGTGTAGATGGTGGCGAAGCGTTCGATCCACCGCTCGACCGGCGCCGTACGCTGACTGCTCTCGGCCGAGACGACGCCGCGCCGTGCCACCACGGCCAGGGCATCGCGCGCGCGTTCGAGACTCCAGGCCTCGAGACGATGGGCCACGGCGAACAGGAACGCCACCGCCGCCGCCTCCGCCCACTGCCCGATCGCCGCCGCCCCGCCCGCCGAGAGGCAGACGAGCACGTGCATGTCGAGGCGCAGGTGGCGCAGGGCCGCCAGCGCGCGCGGCCACATCCGCCACAATCCGACGATGACGGCGGCGGCGTAGAGCGGCACCGCCCACGGAGCGTGGAGGTGGCCCACGGCGTTGGCGTCGGCATGACCGACGAGCGCCTCGACCCAGCTGTCGGCCGCGGCCCCGTCGACGATCCAGCCGGCGGTGAGCAGGGCCCCGCTGAGCACGACGCCGGTCACGCGGCCGGGCGGTCGCACGGCCGCGGGCGCCCCGGCGGCGGGCATCGCCTCGACCGCCAGGCCCGTGCGCTCGATGGCGGCGCGCAGGCGGGCTTCCGACGTCGCGGCGGGATCGATCGTCAGGTCGACGCGGGCGTGCACGAGGTCGAACGCGACGGCCACCACGCCGGCATCGCTCTCGATGGCGCTCCTGACGAGCGCCACCTCATCGGCGCAGTCCATCGCCGGCACGCGCAGGCGCACCTCACGCAGGCGGGACACGGGGGGTGATGTGGGGGCGGACATGACGATCGGTGAACGTGGCAGAGGATGCGGAGCCAGCCATTATCGCGCGCGGCCGCCCGGGTGCACAGCTCCGATGCCGGCCGCCGGCCGGCCGATACCGTCGTGGCGCTGGCGCCAACGCCGGGCGTTACCGTCGTGGCGCCGGCGCCGGCCGCCCGGCGGCCACCGCGGCGTGCGATCGCCGTGGTTCGGCGCCCCCTTCGACGGTGCCGGCCGCCGCGTCGACGAGCACGGCCGAGGCGTAGCCGTAGCGCACCTCGCCCTTGCGGCCGATCTTCTGGAGCCGATGCCCGCGCCGCTGCAGGTCCGCCACCACCGCGCCCGGGAAGCGATCCTCGATCTCGACGCGGCCTGCCTCCTCGAGCGGGTCCGCGGCGTCACGTCCGGGCAGGAAACGCGGCGCTTCGATGGCCTGCTGCGCGCCCAGGCCGCCGTCGATGACGCCGGTGATGACGTTGTAGACGGTGAGCGGAATCCAGGCATTGCCGGCGCAGCCGACGGCCAGTTTCGGCACCAGCCCGCCCGACGTCTCGGCGAAGACGAGCGTCGGGACCGTGCCCGTCGACGAGCGCATGAGCGGCACCAGGCTGCCGTAGGCGCCGGGCGTCGTGCGGGTGCTGCGCAGGTGGTTGTTGTAGAGGAACCCGAGGCCCTTCGACACATAGAAGGTGCCGCCCCAGGTACTGAGCGTCTGCGTCACCGCGATCAGGTTGCCCTCGCCGTCGCCCACCGCGAAGGCAGTGGTGCCGCGCCCGATCCGGGTCGGCGGCGGCAGGAACGGCCCGTCGTCGGCGCCCTGCCGCTCGAGGGTCGAGGCCGCGGCCGGATCGATCTTCCGGAACAGCCGCGCCGCGTGGTCGCTTCGCAGGTGCTCGGCGAAATCGACCGGCCAGCGCTCGGGGTCGGCGACACGGCGCAGCGGATCGCGGACCTTCCACGCCTCGATGACGTGGTGCCAGTAGTCGGCGTCGGTCGTCGTGCGGGCACCCGGCCGCGGCGTGTAGTGGCCGAGGATCTGCAACGACTCGAAGAGCTGGATGCCGGTGGCCACCGGCGGGCCGGCCGCGAAGAGCGTGTGGCCGCGGTAGTGGCCCTCGACCGGGGTGCGCTCCATCGCCCGGTACTGCGCCAGGTCGGCGTAGGTGATGATGCCGCCTTCGGCCGCCATGTCGGCCGCGATCTTCTTCGCGATGGCGCCGCGGTAGAACGTCTCGGCGCCGTCCTTCGCGATCGCGCGCAGCGTCTCGGCATAGTCCTTGTTGACGAAGCGGTCGCCCGGTTGCGGCACCTTGCCGCCCGGCAGGAAGATCCGGGCCGCCTCGGAGTACTTCTCCAGGAAGTGGCGTCCCTCGCTGATGCTCGTCGGCAGCGCCTCGTCGAGGATGAAGCCCTCCTCGGCCAGGGTGATGGCCGGCTCGACGAGCGAGGCCCACGTCACCTTGCCGCTGCCGTAGTGCCGGTAGAGATGGTCGAGGCCGGCGACCACGCCCGGAATGTTGGCGGCCGCCGGCCCGTCGGCGACGAGACGTCCGTTGTCGACGATGGCGGGATTGTCCATCGTGGCGTGAATCGGGGTCTGGTCCTTGTATTCGACGACCGTCGGCTTGGCCATCCCCTTCAGGAACAGCACCGCGGTGCCGTCACCGCCCAGCCCGGAGGCTTCCGGTTCGACGACGCCGAGGGCGAACGACACGGCGATCATGGCGTCGACGATGTTGCCGCCACGCTCGAAAGCGCGCCGGCCGGCTTCCGAGGCCAGCGGGTGGCCGGACACGATGACCGCGCCGCGCGAGGTGACGACCGGCTTGATGAGCGGCTGCTCGGCCACCAGGGCGTCGAGCACGGCCTCGAGCGCCTCGGCGTTGCGCGCCGCCTCGGCGCGCGGCCGGTACGTGTCACGCAGGGTGACCCACACCCGGGCCGACGGGCCGTCGGCGTAGTAGAGGCGCCGCAGCGTCTCCCACGTCCGGTCGAACACCGACAGCCACGCCCGCGGCTGGGCCAGCGAGGCCGACAGCTCGCCGCCGGCTTCGTCGATCGGCAGCGGCGCCGGGATGCGCCACAGGCGGAACGCCGCCGAGGTGGCAAAGAGCGGCGGCGCCACGGCGTCGTCGCGCCGCGGGTTGCCGTTGTAGGTGGGCTCCGGATCGGGCAAGCCGGCAACGAGCAGCGTGCGCCCGTCGGGCGACCAGGCCGGCGCGCCGGCGCGCCGCGAGACCAGCTGCGGTGGAGCCGCGGGCTTGGGACGCGCGCGCGGGGGCGTGGCGCCCTCGGTTTGCGGCAGGTCCACCGAAGCCACCCACACCGCGCCGACACCACCGCGCACCGCATGGAACGCCAGGCGGCTGCTGTCCGGCGCCCACGCCAGATGACTCTCGGCTCCGGTGGCATTCACCACCCGGGTCGGCCGCGGCCGCTTCGGCGCATCGTCCTCACGCGGCTTGGCCGTCCGTGCATCGAGCGGCACCGGCGTCGTGTCGGCCTCCGGCAGCGGCATCACCCACAGGTCGACGTCGTCCTCGGCACCGCGATCGGAGACGAAGGCGACCAGCGCCCCGTCAGGCGACACGCGCGGGTGGGTCTCGCTGTCAGCGGTGTCGGTGAGCGCCACCGGCGACTGCCAGGCCGGCGAACCGGCCACTTCCCGCGTCACGAACAGATCCCACTGCGCGCCGGGGTCGGCCCCGACCCGCCCGCCGCGCGGCGCCCGGCTGGCGAAGACGATCCGCCCATCAGGGGTCCACGACGGCCAGCGCTCGTCACCGTCCAGCGCCGTCACGGGCGTCACCGCCCCGCCGCGCACCGCGGCCACGAAGATGTCGAAGCCGGTGCCGCGGTCGGCGGCAAAGGCGATGCGCGTGCCGTCGGGCGACCACACGGGATCGCGTTCGATGCCGGCGGGCGCGCCCGACACGAGCGGCGCCGGATTGCGGCCCTCCGGCGTCAGCGTCCAGATGGTGTCGAGCGCGGAGACGGCGATCCGGCGCCCGTCCGGCGCCCACGACGGGTCCTGGGCGCCTTCGATGGGCGGGCCGCCCGGTTGGGCGCCGAGCCGCACGTGACCCGAGGCCACGAGCAGCGAGGCCAGCCCCGCCGCTGCGGCCGCCCGGCGTGCCGTCGTGGCCGGGATCACTTCGCGCGCACGGCCTCGGCGATCTTGCGCGCCGACAGGCCGTAGAAGTCCACCAGCTCTTCGGGCGTGCCGCTGCGCGGGATCTCGCGCACGCACATCCGGGTCACCACCGTGCCGACCTCGGCCACGGCTCGGGCCACCGCATCGCCCAGGCCGCCGACCGCGTAGTGGTCTTCCACCGTGATGAGGCGCTTGGTCTCGCGGGCGCAGCGCTGCAGGGTCGCGGCGTCGATCGGCTGAATCGAATAGGCGTCGACGACGCGGATGGCGATGCCGTCCTTGGCCAGCAGATCGAAGGCGCCGAGCGCCTCGAACAGCGTGATGCCGGCGCCGACGACGGTTGCCACGTCGCTCGCGCTCTCGCGCAGCACCGAGGATCCGCCGATGCGGAACGCGGCATCGTTGGCGTAGATGACCGGCGTCTTCGGCCGCGAGGTGCGGATGTAGACCGGGCCGGCGTGGTAGGCCGCCGCCGCCAGCAGGTGCTCGGCGCACACCGCGTCGCTCGGGTAGAGGACCGTCATGTTCGGCTCGGCGCTCATCATGGCCAGGTCCTCGAGGGCCATCTGCGACGGGCCGTCTTCGCCAATCGAGACGCCGGCATGCGAGCCCGCCATCTTGATGTTGACGCCGCTGATCGCGGCCATGCGGATGAAGTCGGCGCCGCGCGACAGGAAGGCGGCGAAGGTCGACGGGAAGGGCAGCGCCCCGCGGCTGGCCAACCCCATGGCGGCGCCGAGCATGGCCTGCTCGGCGATGAACATCTGGTAGAAGCGATCCGGGTGCTTGGCCTCGAAGCGCTCGCTGAAGGACGAGTTCTTGACGTCGGCGTCGAGCGCGACGACGCGCGGATCGGCATCGCCGAGCTTGGCGAGCGCCGTGCCGAAGGCTTCGCGCGTGGCCACCAGGTCGCCCAGCTCGTAGGCGGGCGGCGCCACGGCGGCCGGCGTCACCGGCGTCGAGGCGGGGCCGGCCGGGCGCCGGATCTCCGCCGTCACGCCCTCCGGCTCGGACACCAGCTGGGCGTCCAGCTCAGCCAGGGCGCGCGTCAGCTCCTCGCCCTTCTTGAGCGCCTTGCCGTGCCAGTTGGGCTGGCCGGCCAGGAAGCTCACGCCCTGGCCCTTGAGCGTGCGGGCCAGGATCATCGTGGGCTTGCCGCGGGTGCTGCGCGCCTCGGCCAGGGCGCCGAGAATCTGCGGCATGTCATGGCCGTCGATGGCGATGGCATGCCAGCCGAACGCCCGCCAGCGCCGCTCGTAGGCGCCGAGATCGTGCTCGTGCTGCGTGGCGCGGCTCTGCCCGAGGGCGTTGATGTCGGTGATCCCGACCAGGTTGTCGAGCGCGAAGAACTCGCCGGCCGACGCCGCTTCCCACACCGAGCCCTCGGCGGTCTCGCCGTCGCCCATGAGGACGTAGGTGCGGTAGTCGGACTTGAGGCGCCGGGCGTTGAGGGCGATGCCGATGCCGGCCGGCAGGCCCTGACCGAGCGATCCGGTCGCCACGTCCACGAACGGCAGCCGCGGCGTGGGATGGCCTTCCAGGTCCGACGTGAACTGGCGCAGGGACAGGAGGTCGGCCTGCGGCACGAAACCGGCTTCCGCCCAGGCGGCATACAGCAGCGGCGCGGCATGGCCCTTGGAGAGCACGAAGCGATCGGCGTGCTCGTGCTGCGGGTTGGCCGGGTCGAAGCGCATCTCAGCGAAGAACAGGGCCGCCACCAGGTCGGCCGCCGACATGCAGGTAGTGGGATGGCCGCTCCCCGCCTCTGTGGTGGCGCGAATCGACTCGATGCGAAGCCGCGTCGCGATGTTCTTCAGGACGGGCACGACACGGGACGTCTCAACACTCACGCGGAAGCCTCCGAGCGGAGTGTAGCAGCCGCCTCAGGACACGGGCAATCACGAAGCGTGACGTGATGGACGCGAGCGCGACGCGAAAGCCAACTAAAATAGCCGGATGATCGTATTGCGCTACGCCTACGTGCTGGCGCTCGTCGTCTGGGTGGGGGCGCTCGTCGCCGTCGGGGCGTTCGTGGCGCCGGCGCTCTTCTCCGTGCTGCAGGCCGAGGCCGGGGCCGCCGGCCGCGTCCTGGCCGGCGCGGCCTTCGGCGAGGTGCTGCGCCGCGTCCTGCTGGCGGGCGACGTGGCCGGCGTGGTTCTGCTCGTGACGATGACCATTCTGCGCCTGTTCGGCCCCAAACCGGTGAGCTACGGCGTGCGTGCCGTGCTGCTCGGCGGCATGCTCCTGGCCAATGTCTACACGGCGCACGTCGTGCTGCCCGAAGCCGAGAGCCTGCGCCGGCAGCTCAACGGCACCACGGCCTCGGTGGCGGACACCGATCCGCGCCGGGTTCGTTTCGACTCACTCCATGCACTGTCCACCATGATCGTCACCGCGATGGCCCTGGCCGGCATCGCCGTGGCGGCCTGGGAAGCTCGAGAATAGGCCCACATCGATGACCCACAAGATCACGCTCATCCCTGGGGACGGCATCGGCCCCGAAGTCACGGCCGCCGTCGTCCAGGTGCTGGAATCCGCCGGCCTCCAGGCCACCTGGGAGTCGTTCGAAGCCGGCGCCACCGCCGTCGCCGCCCACGGCACCACGCTGCCGGAGCCGCTCCTCGCCTCGATCCGCAAGACCACCACCGCCCTCAAGGGGCCGGTCACGACGCCGATCGGCGCCGGGTTCACCAGCGTCAACGTCGGCCTGCGCAAGGCCCTGTCGCTCTACGCCAACCTGCGGCCGGTGTGGAACCTGCCCAACGTCGCCTCGCGCTACGACGGCGTCGACCTGGTGATCGTGCGGGAGAACACCGAGGACCTCTACGCCGGCCTCGAGCACACGGTCGTGCCGGGCGTGGTTGAGAGCATCAAGATCATCACCGAGGTGGCCTCGACCAAGATCGCGCGCTTCGCCTTCGAGCACGCCCGCCGGGAGAAGCGCAAGCGCGTCACGGCCGTGCACAAGGCCAACATCATGAAGCTGAGCGACGGGCTCTTCATCGAGTGCGCGCGCAACGTGGCCAAGGACTATCCGGAGGTGCAGTACGACGAGCGGATCGTCGATGCCGCGTGCATGCAGCTGGTCATGTTCCCGGAGAAGTTCGACGTCCTGCTGCTGCCGAACCTCTACGGCGACATCGTGTCGGACCTGTGCGCCGGCCTGGTCGGCGGCCTCGGCGTGGTGCCGGCGGCCAACCTCGGCGCCGACGGCGTCGGCGTGTTCGAAGCCGTGCACGGCAGCGCGCCGGACATCGCCGGCAAGAACGTCGCCAATCCGCTGGCGCTGCTGCTGTCGGCGGTGCTGATGCTGCGGCACCTCAACGAGGACAAGATGGCCGATCGCGTCATGCGCGGCGTGACCACGGTGCTGGCCGGGTCGGTGCGCACGCGCGACATCGGCGGCACGGCCTCGACCACCGAGTTCGCCACCGCCATCTGCCGCGCCATGGAGGCCGACGGGCAATGAACGACGAGCTCGTCCGGGCGGTCTTCGCGCACGACGAGGTCGCGAAGTACATCGAGGGCAGCCACGGCGTGAGCGGGGCGGAGGCCCGTGCCCGCGTCGAAGGCTACCTCGACGAGCTGCGCACGACGCAGCGCTACGAGCTGTACCGGGCCCTCGAGTATCCGCTCTACCCCATTCTCCGCAAGCTCGACCGCACGGACGAGCACGTCGAGATCGCGAAGAAGACCGTCGCCGCCGGCCACCGCATCGTCTACGCCTCGAACCACCGCAGCCACATGGACTACCTGCTCGAGCTGCTGGCGCTCGACGACGCCGGCCTGCGTCCGCCGGTGATTGCGGCCGGCATCAACCTGTTCGGCGGGCCGCTCGGACTCATCCAGCGCCACGTCGTGGGCGCCCTGCCGATTCGCCGCAACACGAAGGACCCGGCCTATCACATCACGCTCAAGGCCTACGTGGCCGAGCTCCTTCGCACGCACGATTTCTTCTTCTATCCCGAAGGCGGGCGCAGCTACAGCGGCGAGATCAAGTCGCCGAAGACCGGGCTCTTCACGGCCTGCCTGCACTCGGCGCAGCCCGGACTCGTCATCCTGCCGGTGGCGATCGCCTACGACCTCGTCCTCGAAGATCACGTGCTGGCCCGGCAGAGAGTGAAGCGCTCGCAGCGGGCCTTCAGCCGGGAGGTGGCCGAGATGGTGCGCTACGCCGTGGGCTATCGCAGCCGGGCGTTCGTCACCTTCGGCGAACCCATCGACGTCGCCGGCTACAGCGCCCTGTCGCGACGCTCGGTGCTCGAGCTGGGGCATCACGTGATGGAACGTATTGGAAAACAAGTGAAAGTGTTGCCAACCTCGCTCATGGCGTCGGCCCTGGGGCCGGCGGTGTCGGACCGCCAGCTGGAAGACCGCATCACGGCGCGGCTCGACGGGCTGCGCGCGGCCGGCGCCAACCTCGATGTCACGACCGCCGCGGCGGTCATCGCCGCGGCCGCCGAGCCGCTCGAAGCGCGCGGCATCATCGCCCGCGACGACGGCCGGTTCCGGGTCCGCGACCGCGGCATGCTGCGCTACTACGGCAAGGCACTCGCGCACTTGCTGCCGGCCACGGCGACGGCCACGCGCTGATGATCGCCGCCACCTCCAAGGCTCTATTCCACACGCTGGCGGGCATCGACGTGGTCCGCCGGGTGGCGTCACGCTACGGCATGGCGCCCGGCTACGGGTTCGCGCGCCGCTTCATCGCCGGCGAGACAACCGAGGAAGCAATCGACGTGGCGCGCACGATCGGCCAGCGTGGCTTCGGCGTGTCACTCGACTATCTCGGCGAAAGCGTCGCCACGGTCGAACTGGCCAACAAGGCCGCCCACGACTACGTCCGCCTGATCGAGCAGGTGGTGGAGGCCGGCGTCGAACGCAATGTCTCGCTGAAGCTGACGCAGCTCGGGCTCGACGTCGATCGCGCGACGGCCACCGACAACCTCCGTCGCGTGCTCGAGGCAGCGGCGCCGCACGGCTTCTTCGTGCGCATCGACATGGAGAACTCGCCCTACACCGATGCCACGCTCGACATCCTCGAAACGGTGCGAGGTCTCGGCTTCGAGGACGTCGGCACGGTCATCCAGTCGTGCCTGCTGCGGAGTCCGGCCGACGTCGAGCGGCTGAATCGCCTGGGCGCGCGGGTGCGTCTCGTCAAGGGCGCCTACCGCGAGCCGAAGGCGGTCGCCCATCAGCGCCTCGACGAGGTGAATGCCGCCTTCCTGGCCCTGGCGAGAACGCTGCTCGATGGCAACCCGTATCCGGCCATCGCCACCCACGACCCGGCGATGATCGACGCCGTCAAGGCCTACGCCGAGGCTCAGGGCCTGGATCGCGGCCGCTTCGAGTTCCAGATGCTCTACGGCATCCGTCGCGACCTGCAGGCGGGGCTGCTCGCCGACGGCTACAAGGTGCGCATCTACGTGCCGTTCGGCAAGCAGTGGTTCCCGTACTTCATGCGGCGGCTGGGTGAACGCCCGGCCAACGTCGGATTCGTGCTGCGCGGCATCCTGCGCGACCGCGGGTAGATGTAACGGGGTCTGTCACGGTCACGAGATGTAACGGGGTCTGTCACCGTCACCGTGTCAGACCGAGGGGTCACTCGCCGAGATGGTTACAGTGACAGACCCCGTTACATCTCGTGACCGTGACAGACCCCGTTACATGTTCAGCGGCACCAGGCGCGGATGACGGCGGCCAGCGCGTCGCGACACTGGCGCACGCTCTCCAGATCCACCCATTCGTCGGCGCCGTGCAGGCCCGCCCCGGTCGGCCCGAACAGCACCGTCGGGATACCGGCGCCGGCCAGCACGGCGGCGTCGGTCCAGAAGCTCATGCCGATCGTCGCGCCCGGGCAGCCGGCCGCCCGCGCCGCGGCCGTCACCACCCCGGGCAATGGATGCGTCGCGTCGATCTCGTACGGCGGCCGGGCAAACAGCGTCGTGGCGGCTCCGGAAAAGGCCGGGTCGTCATCCGCGAGTCGCGCCAGGATGGCGTCCAGCTCGCTCGCCAGCACGGTCTCTGGTTCGCCGGGAATCGTCCGCCGCTCGACCTGCAGCACGCAGCGATCCGGATAGCTGCTGATCTCGCGGCCGCCGCTGATGGTGGCGGCGTGCAGCGACGCCGGCCCGAGGCGCGCGTGGCGCGCCCCGGCCTGCAGCCGCCCGTCGAGCTCGCCGAGCGCCCCGAGGACGCGGCCCATGTGCACGATGGCGTCGATGCCGTCGGCCGGACGGCTGCCGTGCGCGGCGCGGCCCGTGGTGACGACCTCGCTCCAGGCGAAGCCCTTGTGGCACACCGCCACGTCGAGGTCCGTGGGTTCGGTGACGATGCCGGCATCGGCGCGCCAGCGCGTCACGAGCGCGTCGGCGCCGATGCTCGAGTGCTCCTCATCGACGACGCAGGCGACGACGACCTGGCCGGCGGTGAGTCCGCCGCTCCCTGCCACGACGCGCACGGCGTCGATCATCGCCGCCACCCCGCTCTTCATGTCCTGGGCGCCGCGGCCATGGAGCCGCCCGTCGCGGACCACCGGATCGAACGGCGCCGCCATGCCGGCGACCCCGACCGTGTCGATGTGCCCGCACAGCATCAGCGACGCCCCGGGGCTGCGACCGGCGAGCGTGCCGACGACGTTCGGCCGGCCGGGCGCCACCTCCTGCACCTCCACGCGCAGGCCGAGCGCTTCCAGCTCCTGCACCAGGCGGCGGGCCACCGCCTCCTCGCCGGCCGCCCCGGGCACGAGCGTCGGGTTCACCGAGTCGATGGCGACGAGATCGCGGAGCAGTCGTTCGACGGAGTCCATGCTGGTGGAATTGTAGCGGGGTCCGCCCGGGAGGCTTCGCTGCAGATCGCGCCCCGGTCCCGGCGGCCGCTCGCCCGCGGATCGGCGAGCCGAGTACCGATGGACGCCGTGACCTCGCCGGCCGACCCGCTCGCGCTCGCCCTGGCCGTCGCCGAGCGCCGCCCGCGCCCGCGGCGGACGCGCGCTGGTCGTCGGTGGCTTCGTCCGCGATCGACTCCTGGACCGGCCCTCCAAGGATCTCGACCTCGAGGTGTTCGGCGTGCCCGAGGCGGACCTGCCGGGGATGCTCGCCGCGATCGGACGCGTCGACCCGGTGGGCCGTGCCTTCCCCGTCTACAAGCTCGGCCCGATCGACGTCGCCCTGCCGCGCCGCGAGTCGAAGAGCGGACGTGGCCATACGGCGTTCACGGTGCAGGGCGACCCCGACATGTCGTTCGAGGATGCCGCGCGCCGGCGCGACTTCACGATGAACGCGATCTCGTGGGATCCGCTGACCGACGACTACGTCGACCCGTTCCACGGCCGCGCCGACCTCGCGGCCAGGCGCCTGCGGGTGGTCGACCCGCGGACGTTCGCCGACGACAGCCTGCGGGTGCTGCGCGCGCTGCAGTTCGCGGCGCGCTTCGAGGCGACGCTCGACGCCGAGGCGGCGGCGATCTGCCGCGCCATCCGGCTCGACGACCTGCCGGCCGAGCGCCTGTGGGGCGAGTTCGAGAAGCTGCTGCTGGTGGCCGAACGGCCCTCGATCGGGTTCGCGCTCGCCCGCACCCTCGGCGTCGTCGAGCAGGTGCTGCCGGAGATGGTGCCGCTCTACGACTGCCCGCAGGATCCCGAGTGGCACCCCGAAGGCGACGTCTGGACGCACACGCTGATGGTCATCGACGAGGCCCGGCGCCGCAACGCCGACCTCGACCGCCCGCGCCTGGCGGCGGTCATGCTCGGGCGCGGTGTGCCACGACCTCGGCAAGCCGGCCACCACCGCCATCATCGACGGCCGCTGGCGCTCGCCCGGGCATGAAGCGGCCGGCGTGGCACCGGCCACGCGCCTGCTCGACCGCCTGAACATCAACTCGATCGACGGCTTCGACGTGCGCGGGCAGGTGCTGGCCATCACCGCGGAGCACCTGCGCCCGAGCGCGTTCTACAAGGCCAGGGACACGGTCCGTGATGGCGCGTTCCGGCGCCTGGCGGCGCGCGCGGACCTCGAGCTGCTGGTCCGCTTCGGCCGCGCCGACTGTCACGGCCGCACCGGCACCTTCGACTGCTCGGCGATGGACTGGTTCCTCGAGCGGGCGCGCACCCTCGGCGTCGAGCACGCGCCGCCGGCGCCGCTCCTGCTCGGTCGCCACCTCCTGCCTCTGGGCGTCGCACCGGGGCCCCGCATGGGCGAGATCCTGCGCGCCGTCTACGAACGTCAGCTCGATGGCGGCGGTCACCTCGCTCGACGACGCGCTGGAGGCGGCCCGCGCCGAGCTCGCGGCGCCGGGCACCCAGGGCCGCAGCTAGTGCTGGCGCTGTAGCCGGCGTGACGGCCCACGACGGCCACCGCGTCGCCGCCGGGACCTAGACGGCGAGGTCGATGCGCTCGTGCGAGAGCGTCGGGCCCTCGATCCGCAGGATCGACAGCGTCACCGGCAGCGTGAAGCGCCGCGGTCCGGCGCTGCCCGGATTCAGATAGAGCACGCGGCCCTTCCAGTCGGCGCGCGGCTGGTGCGAGTGGCCCGAGATGACGGCGGCGAACCCGGCCGCCACCGGATCGAGGTCGAGGGTGCCGAGGTCGTGCAGCATGTAGACGTCGAGCTCGCCCAGGCGCACGACGTCGGTCAGCGGCAGGGCCGTGGCCCACCCGCCGTGGTCGACGTTGCCGCGCACGGCGGTCGTCGGCGCGATGGCGGCGAGACGGTCGAGGATGTCGGGAGCGCCGACGTCGCCGGCGTGGAGGATGCGGTCGACACCGGCCAGCGCCGCCATCGCCTCGGGCCGGAGCAGCCCGTGCGTATCCGAGATGACGCCGACGGTGAGCGTGGAGTTCGTCATGTCTGTCCGCGGCCATCGCGACGAGTCGGGGTCGTCAGCGGGCCCCGCCTACGACGTGATGTACTTCGCGAAGTGATCCGGCTGCACGTTGCCGCCGCTCACGACCGCCGCGACCGTGCCCACCGGCGCGCCGAGGCCGAGCATCACGGCGGCCGTCGCGGCCGCGCCGCTCGGCTCGGCGACGATGCGCGCGTTGCGGAAGAGCCAGGCCACGGCCGTGGCCATCGCGTCGTCGGGCACGGCCACCAGGTCGTCGACGTACTGCTGCACGTGCGCGAAGGTGAGGTCGCCGGCGCGCATGTTCATGATGCCGTCGCCGATGCTGGCGGTCCGCTCGAGCGTCACCGGGTGGCCGGCCTCGCGCGCGGCCCGCATCTTCATCGCCCCGACCGGCTCCACGCCGACGACGCGCACGTCCGGCCGCGACAGCTTGATGGCGGCCGAGACGCCGGCGATGAGCCCGCCACCGCCCATCGGCACGAACACCGTGCCGAGGTCGGGGACCTGGTCGAGCAGCTCGAGTCCGACCGTGCCCTGCCCGGCGATGATCATCGGATGGTCGAAGGGCGGGATGATCGACAGCCCGCGGGCGGCCGCTTCGGCCTCGGCCCGCGTCTGCCGGTCGATCGACGTCGTGCCGGCGAAGATCACCTCGGCGCCATAGCTGCGCACGCCGTCGACCTTCACCGACGGAGCGGTCGTCGGCATCACGATGACGGCCGGCACGCCCATCGCCTGCGCCGCCATGGCCACGCCCTGGCCGTGGTTGCCGGACGAGTAGGTGATGACGCCGCGGGCTCGCGCGTCGGCCGGCAGCTGCGCCAGCATGTTGAAGGCGCCGCGCACCTTGAACGCGCCCATCGGCTGCAGGTTCTCGCACTTGATGCGGAACGGATGGGCGTCGGTCGAGGCCGGCCACGGCAGTGTCAGCACCGGCGTGCGAACGGCCGTGCCGCGCACGCGCTCGGCGGCGGCAGCGAAGGTCGGCGAGCGTGACGAGCGGCGGCGCAGCCATCACTGGCGGCGCACCCGCGCGAACTGGTCGCCGTCGTTGTAGGTCGGCAGGGCCGGGGCCGCGGCCACCTGCCAGGCCAGCGCCGTCAGCAGCTGGGCGTCGGCGGCAGCGCCGCTGAAGTCCCACTGCGGGCTCGTACTCGTCCGACGGCTGGTGGTAGTCGCTTGCCCGTTGTAGGCTTCCTGCCGGGCCAGCAGGTCGGCGGCGTTCGGCGCCTTCGAACTGCTTCGGCTCGCTCAGCGACAGCGCCGGCACGCCGGCCTTGGCGAGCGGGAAGTGATCGGAGCGGAAGAAGTAGCCGCGTTCGGGATGCGTGTCCTCGCCCACGACGCGGCCGCGTGCCGTGGCCAGGTCGGCGAACATGCGTGCCGAGCGACGAACGCTCGGACGCCGAGCATGACGATGTCCCTGGTCGTGCCCGAGGTAGTTGGCGCCGTCGACGTTGATGTTGGCGGCGAAGCGGTCGATCGGCAGCGGCGGGTGGCGCGGCGAAGTACTCGCTGCCGAGCAGGCCGGATTCCTCGGCGGTGGTGAAGACGACGTAGATCGAGCGCCCCGGCGGGCCGCCGGCGCGGACCAGCGCCTGCACCATCGTCAGCACCGCGGCGCAGCCCGAGGCGTTGTCGTAGGCGCCGTTGAAGATGCGGTCGGCCTCGGGCGCCTCGCCTGGCTGGGCGTCGCGGATGCCGAAATGGTCCCAGTGGGCGGTGATCGCCACCGCCTTCCGCCGCGTTGGTGCCCTTCAGCACGCCGACGACGTTGGGCGAGACCTTGCGCGCCGAGCGTTGTGCCAGCGTCGGCGCTGGCCGAGATGCCGAGCGGCACCGCGCTGAACCCGCGCGTCGGCGGCGCGCGTGCGCAGCGCGTCGAGGTCCTGCCCGCCGCGCGACACGAGATCGACGGCCGCGGCATTCGAGATCCAGGCCTTCACGCCGAGCGCCGGCGCCCCGGCCGCCGGCGGCAGCGAGTACTGCGTGCCGGTCCACGACGACTGCACGACCTGCCAGGGATAGGTGGCCGATTCGTCGGTGTGGATGAGCAGCGCGCCGGCCGCGCCCTGCCGCGCCGCTTCCTCGAACTTGTAGGTCCAGCGGCCGTAGTAGGTGAGGGCCGGGCCACCGAAGAGCGTCGGCTCGCTGGCCGGCGCCGGCGGATCGTTGACCATGATGAGCACCCACTTGCCCTTCACGTCGGCGCCCGCGTAGTCGTTCCAGTTCTGCTCCGGCGCCACGATGCCGTGGCCGACGAACACGACCTCGCCCTGCACCGAGACCCGCGCGTCCTCCAGGCCCGAGAACGCCACGACGTCGTCGAGGTACTTGTAGGTGCGGCCGGCGGCGCTGAGCGTGAAGCCGCGGTCGACCGTGGCCTCGACGATCGGCACGTTCTGGAACCAGCTGCCGTCGTCGCCGGCGGGCTCGAGGCCGAGCAGGGCGAGCTGGCTGGCCAGGTAGGCCGTCGCCAGTTCGCCGCCGCGGGTGGCCGGGGCGCGGCCCTCGAAGTGGTCGTGCGCCAGCATCCGGACGTGAGCGGCGATGCGCTCGGCGGTGATCTCGGACTCCGCCGGCGCCGCCGTCGAGGGGGCCTCCGCGGGAGCGGGCGGCGAGCAGGCGGCGAGGGCGGTGAGCGACGCCGCCAGGGCGAGCGGCCGAAGAACGCGACAGGGCATGCCGGAAGTATAGCCGCGCCGCCACGGCGCCGCCGCCGCACCGCGCCGCGTTCGCCTGGCTAGGGCGCGCTGGCCTTCTGGAAGGCGAGAATCAACTCGCCGCGCAGGATGTAGCGGGTGGCGTCGTGACGGAAGCCGACCGCCTCGAAGCGCGCGATGAGCTCGGCGCGGGTGTAGTGCGCGATGTGCTCGTCGGCGTAGGCCCCGGGCGCGAAGAAGCCGTACAGCTTCTCGGTCACCACCCATTCCCAGTTGGCGTAGTCCGGCGTGCCGAGCACGAGGCGGCCGCCCGGCGCCAGGACGCGCACGAGCTCCGACAGGATCGGGCGAGTCCTTCGGCACGTGTTCGATGACCTGCGAGCAGAGGACGCACGGGAAGCTCGCGTCGGCAAACGGCAGCGCGAACCCCGACGCCTGGACGCGCGGCCGCCCGAAGCGGCGGGCGTAGCGCAGCTTGCGCAACAGCACGTCGACGGCGACGCTGCCCGGCGGCCAGGGCGCCGATGATCCGGCTCGAGCCGCAGCCGACGTCGAGCACCGGGCCGTGCCCGTCGATGAGCTCGGTGACGTGGCGGTAGCGCTGCCGCTGCCAGTAGCGCTGCAGCGGGATGGCGCTGTCGTGGGCGCGGGCGTCGTAGTCGGCGCACTCGATCGAGTTGCGCAGCTTCCACAGCCGCCAGAAGGTGCGCAGGTAGTCGGCGGCAAAGCGTTGCGCGCGGGCGTGCGAGGTGCCGCGCGGGTCGGCGCGGTAGGCGAACGGCACCTCGATGACACGCCAGCCCTCGGCGTAGATCGTGACGAGCAGCGTCTGCAGGGCCTCGAGACCGGCCGGCAGCGGCCCGGCGGCGGCCAGGACGCCACGGCGATAGAGCCGCACGCCGCTCGACATGTCGCGCACGCCGAGCGAGAGGCCGCGGCCGAACAGGCCGTTCAGCAGCCGGCTGCCGAGGCGCCGCCAGGCCGGCATGTCGACCGCGCCACCGTCCAGGTAGCGCGAGCCGATGACCACCTCGGCCTCATGGCGGCGCGCCCACAACGCCGGCACGATGGCCGACACATCGAGGATGTCGGCGTCGAGCGTGAGCACCCAGGTGCCACGGGCGCGTGCCACGCCGGCCGCGAGCGCCTGGCCGTAGCCGGCCCGCGCGGGCGCCGCGACCTGGACCGCGCCGGCCGGCAGGCCGTGCCCATCGGCCGCCGACGAGACGCAGAGGATCTCGTAGCTGCAGCCGAGCCCCGCGACCGCCTCCGCGATGCGGGTGACGGCGGCCGGCGTATCGGGCTCGCCCTCGACGAGGACGACGACCGAGAGTTCGATCACGCGCGGCCTGCGCCGCGCCGGAACTCCTCGAAGAGCCGCGGCGCGCTGCCGGTGATCCCGCGCATCGCCGGCGCCCAGCCAAGGGCGCGGGCGCGCGGACTGCGCACGACCTGATCGAGCGCCAGGGCGTCCGCCAGAGGCCCGATCTTGGTGCGCGCCTCGGCGATCGGCATGTAGCGGATGTCGGCGTGCGGGTCGACATGCGAGGCGATGGCGGCGGCGATGTCGCCGACACGCTCGTCCTGGTCGTCGGTGGCGTGGAAGACGCCTGCCGCGTCGGGAGCGGCGAGAATGCGCGCGTAGAGGTCGCCGAGGTCGCGGTGGTAGACGAGCGGCCAGCGATTACGGCCGTCGCCGATGACCCGGACCAGTCCGTTCAGGGCGTCCTTCAGCATGTCCGACACGAACCCGTGGGCGCCGCCGTAGACGATGCCAGGCCGGATGACGGCCGTGCGCAGCGACGGCGTGCCGGCCGCCAGCACCTGCGCCTCGTGCGCCGGCCGCCAGTCGACGAGCGCCACCGGCGCCAGCGCCGCGCTCTCGTCGGCGGCCTCGGGACTCGGCCCGAGGACCCAGGTGCCCGAGGTCACCAGGCACACGCGGGGCGCCCCAGCCGACGCCAGCGCCGGCAGCACGGCATCGAGGAACGTCTTGTCGGCGGCCGCCTTGCGCGGCGATGACTCGAAGGCGGTGTGGACGACGGCGTCGGCGGCAGCCGCCTGCGCGAGGTAGCGGCCCGGTGCCGCCAGCTCGCCCATGACCGGACGGGCCCCACGCGCCTCGAGACGCTCGGCCTGTTCCGGATCGCGGACGAGCGCGGTGACGTGGTGGCCCGCCTTGAGGAGGGCGTCGAGGACAGCAGCGCCGATGTAGCCCGTGCCGCCAGTAAGGAATACCTGCATGAAGCAATCGCCAGAGGAGGCCGCGATCTTACTCGGCCGGAGTCGATCCGCGCCAGCGCCGAACGTCCGGGGTCACAGGTCCCAGACGCGGCCGCCGTCGTAGAAGGTCATGAGGCCGTCCTCGCTGACCTTCATGACCGGGCCGAAACGGCTGGCGGCGATGGCCGCCGTGGTGCGGGCGCCCTCGGCCAGTCCGTCCGCCTTGGCGTGCTCGCTGGCGAGCGGATGCCGCAGGATGGCCCCCACGGCGAGCATCGTGCCGTCGGCGTCGGTCACGGTGGCGCCGTCGAGCGTCGCCAGCGCGGCCAGCACGCTGGGATCGAGTTCGGTGATGGTGCGGCCGGCCAGCAGGTGCAGCAGGTCCCGCCGCGACGGCGCATTGGGGGGCGCCGGCAGGCCCACCAGCTCCATGTCGAGCCGGTCGGTGGCGGCCACGAGCTGCGCCAGCGACTCGATCGGCCGTCGCAGCACGACGAACAGGGCCCCCTGGCGGGCGTCCGAGAGGTCGAGCGCCGTTCTGAACACGCGCTCGGCCAGCGCCGCGTTGCCGACGGCCGTCTGCCACAGCGCGTACTTCGACATCTGGTCGAGCAGCCGCCAGTTGGCGTGGCTGAAGCTGAAGACCTGGGCACCGTCGGCGAAGACCTTGATCTCGCGCCGCGGGTTGAGCACGACACAGACGTGCGGACCGGCCACCGTGGCTTGCGCGTGGCCGCCATAGGCCCGAGCACATGGCACGTCGAGCCGGGCCCCGCCGCCGGCGGCCGCCGCCCAGCGGCTGATGTCCACGATGTCGAGCAGCCGGCCGGCACGGTTCACGAGGAACACCGAGCGCAGCCCGTCGGCGAGGCGATAGAAGCTCTTGATCGAGGCGAGCGCACCCGTGTAGTGCAGGGCATCGCGCTCGGCCGCCGGATAGTGCCCCACCGGATCCTCGTCGGTGCCGAGCAGCAGCACGCCGGTCGAGATCGGCTGGTTCTCGTAGGTCGAGAGGGCGGCCACGCGCATCATCTCGATGGCCAGGGCGAAGCGGTCGGACGGCGACACCACCCCGCTCTGCAGCTGGTAGGGCTCGCGGTCGAAGAAGGCACCGATGTAGCGGTCTTCGATCTCGCCGCGGAACAGGTCCTCGCGCTCGACCATGAGCTGCGGGCTCAGGATCGCCCGGTAGCGGGCCGATAGCACGGCGCCGATGGCGCGCGCGAACCGCACCTCGTGCGCGGTGAAGGGCCGCGCCGGCGGCACCCGAAGCGTGTAGCGGGTGCCGAACCAGCGAATGGAGAGTGCCGCCGGGTCCCCGGTGGGCTCGATGGCCAGCCGTCCGTCGGAGGACGGCGACGGCACCGGGACCGCCTCGAGGCTGGCCCGCTCGAAGAACTGGGTCAGGGCCGCCTGAAGGAGGCTGTCGTACTGGGCTCCAACGACAAGGGCAGGCGGGAGCGACGGCATGCGGGGACGGATGGTGCGATCATAGTCCAGCGACGCGGAACGGCGGACCCGACGGCGGGCAGGCCACGCGCGGCTGGACGCCATGTCATGTGATGTGGCACACTTCTTGGTTGGAGTCCACTTGAGCAAAGATGATTTGATCGACATGCAAGGCACCGTCGTGGCGGTTCACAGCGGCGGCCTGTACCGGGTGCAGACCGAGTCCGGCCACGAGGTCCTGGCACAGCTCAGCGGCCGCATGCGGCGGTTCCGCATCAAGGTCGTCCCCGGCGACCGTGTCACCGTCGGCGTGTCACCCTACGATCCTGTCCGCGGGATCATCACGTTCCGCGCCCGGTAGCCAGGCGCAACCTTGACATCCGCGATCATCCTCACCGCCTCCTCACCGCCGCCGTGGCAGCGCCCCGCGCGGCCGACGCCGCACCTCGGCCGCCCCGGTCAGTGCGCCGGCGCCCGATATCGCCTCTGACATCCCGTGGGAGCGCGGCGACGAGATGGCGCCCCGCACGTTCGCCTCGCTCGGGCTCGACAGCCGGCTGATGGCGGGCTGCGCCGACATGGGCTATGACGAGACGCGGCCCGTGCAGACCGCCGTCATCCCGATGGCCCTCGAAGGCCGCGACGTGGTCGCCTGCGCGGAGACCGGCACCGGCAAGACGCTCGGCTTCGTGGTGCCCATCCTGCAGCGCCTGCTCACCGAGCAGCCGCCGTACGGTGACGCGCAGCGCGAGGCCTACACTCGCGCGCTCATCCTGGCGCCGACGCGGGAACTGGCTTCCCAGATCGAGGACACCATCGTCGGCCTCACCTACCACACGCCGTGTTCGAGCGTGCCGGTCTACGGCGGCGTCGAGATGTGGCCGCAGGAGCGGGCGCTCAAGGCCGGCGTCGACATCGTCGTGGCCACGCCGGGCCGGCTGATGGACCACATGCGTCACGACTCGTGCGACTTCACGCGCGTGCAGACGCTCGTGCTCGACGAAGCCGACCGCATGCTGGACATGGGTTTCTGGCCGGACGTGCAGCGTATTCTCGGAGCGCTCCCCAAGGACCGCCAGACGCTGCTGTTCTCGGCCACCATGCCGAACGAGATCGTCACGCTGGCCAAGGAGATGCAACGCAGCGCGCGCTACGTGCAGATCGGCCGCGGCCAGGGCGCCGCGCGCACCATCACCCACGCGATGGAAGAGGTGGAGACGCGCGACAAGATCGACCGCCTGGCGCGCTTCATCCGCGGCGAGGCTGCCGGTCCGGTGCTGGTGTTCGTGCGCACCAAGATCGGGGCCGACAAGGTCGCCCGCAGCCTGCAGGGCAAGGGCGTGCGCGCGGCGGCGCTGCATGCCGATCGCACCCAGCAGGACCGTCAGCGGGCGGTCGAGGGCTTCCGCTCCGGCCTGCATCCGGTGCTGGTGGCGACCGACATCGCCGCTCGCGGCCTCGACATCGACGGCATCGCCGTCGTCGTCAACTTCGAGGTGCCCGACACCAAGGAAAGTTACGTGCATCGCGTCGGCCGTACGGGCCGCGCCGGCTCGAGCGGCCGCGCGTTGACGCTCGTCGCGCCCGATCAGCGGCGCGAATGGAAATCGATGGAGACCGCACTTGGACTCGAACTCGCCTAGCGATCCGCCCGCCGACACCGTCAACGGCGTGGTGGCGCCAGTGCCATCCGAGGCGCAGGCCCGATTCGTCTCGTGCCGCTGGCAGCGGGCCGCCGAGGGCGACGCCCCGGCCTGCTGCGGCCATCGCGACGTCCTGCCGATGGCCGGCACGACCGGCTTCAGCCCCGAGTCGTGGTGCCTCGACTGCCAGTACTACAAGGTGAAGCGCGCGCCGAAGGCGCGCCCGCCGTCCCCGGACTATCCCCGCTGGAACGACTGACCGCGGTCAGCGCGGCGGCGGGGGCTCGTCGCCGAATTCCTTCGCCAGATCCACCCACTCGCCGTCCGGCGCCAGGAACTGATAGGCGCGCCAGTGCTGCCGGGCCTCCGGCGATCGCCCGAGCTTCTCGAGCGTGACGGCCAGGTAGAAGTGCCCTTCCGCGTACTGCCCGTTCAGCGACAGCGCCCGGCGGTAGTACTCGACGGCATCGGCGTGCCGGCCGAGATCGTGGTGGATGTTGCCGAGGTTGAAGTGCGCCTCGAAGAACGAATCGTCGAGCCGCAGCGCCCGCTCGTAGAGCGCCTGCGCTTCGGGCAGTTCGTCGCAGGCATAGCGGATGTTCGCCAGGTTGATGAGCGCCGCCACCAGATTCGGCTCGTCGTGCAGGGCACGCCGGTAGGCGCGCGCCGCCTCCTGCTGCCGCTCGGGCGTGCCGTCATCGAGGCGGGATCCGGCCAGGAACTCCTGCTCGGCGTCCGTCGCGGCGCGCGAGGCGTCGAAGCTCACGTCGGCCAGGGCCGCCTTGGCGGCCGCGCTCAGCGGCTCCTTGCGCGTGAGCGCGATGATGCGCGCCGGTTCGGCGTCGAGGCGGAAGTCGAACGCCAGCTGCCCCTGGCGCTCGGCCTGCAGGTCGCGCAGGGCGGCGCGGAACGGCACGCCGCGTGCGAGTTCGCCGTGGAGCTGACGCAGCAGGCTGAGATCCTGGAACGAGAACTGGGTGCCGCCGCCGCCCCGCTGCGCCGGCGTGATGAAGCCCCACTTCTGCAGGTAGCGGACGTGGTCCTCGCGCAGCGCGGGATACATGCCGAACACGTCGCGCGGACCCGGTGACGCGACGGAGGACGGCGGCACTGCGAGCGTGTCTGTGGGCTCAGCGGACATCGACACACCAAGATGGCGAATGTGCTGCCTCCTGTCAACGCATGATCGCGGCCGCGCATAGAATACGGACATGATTCTCGCAGCGGACGTGGGCGGATCGAAGACCCTCATCGGGCGGTTCGCCGTCGCCCGGCCGCGCCCTGAGCTGGTCGACCTGCGCGCCCTGCGGACACTCGACTACCCGGGTCTGCCGGCGCTCCTCGAGGCAGCCGGTGGCGTGCGGCACCCGGAGATCACGCGCATCGTGCTCGGCATCGCCGGTCCCGTCGTCGACGGCGAGGTCACCATGACCAACGTGCCGTGGCGCGTGCGCCAGTCGGAGATCGTCGCCGCCAGCGGCGGCACCACGGTGCGGCTGCTCAACGATCTCGAAGCCATGGCCTACGCGGTGCCGGTGCTCGCGCCCGGCGAATTGCACACGCTGCAGGCCGGCAGGCCCGATCCTGACGGCAACGCGGCCCTGATTGCCGCCGGGACCGGACTCGGCGAAGCCGTCCTGCACCGTGTCGCCGGCCGCCTCGTGCCGCTGCCGTCGGAAGCCGGACATGCGGATTACGCGGCCCGCACCGAGGCCGAGCTCGATCTGGTGCGCGACCTGCGGGCGCGGTTCGGCCGCGTCGACGTCGAACGCGTCGTCTCGGGGCTCGGCATCGTGCACATCGCCACCCACGTCCACGGCGCCGATCGCTGTCCGCTGTCCGGCTCGTTCGACGATGACGGCGCCAGCGCGCGCATCGCCGAAGCCGCCGAGGCGGGGACCTGCGAACGGTGCGGCGTGGCGATGGACCTGTTCGTCGACGGCTACGGAGCCGAAGCCGGCAACCTCGGGCTGCGGGCGATGGCCACCGCCGGCCTCTACATCGGCGGCGGTATCGCGCCGAAGAACCTGCCGCTCATCGAGCGCCGCTTCATGCGGACGTTCCTCGACAAGGCACCGATGGCGGACCTCCTCGCCTCGATGCCCGTGCACGTCATCCTCAACGACCAGGCGGGCCTGCTCGGCGCGGCCGTCGCCGCACTCGAGCACGACTGACCCGCGTCAGGCGGCGGCCTGACGAACGGCCAGCTGCAGATCGGCGAGCGTGCCACGGGCCGCCGGATCGGCGGCCAGCGCGCGCAGGATGGCGGCGGCGGCCGGCCCCGGCGCCGCCGACGCGGCGACGACTGGCGACGCCCCGACCAGCATCGCACCGATGAGCTCGGGCAGGGTCGGGGCCTGAAAGGGCAGCCCGCCCGTGACGAGCTCGAACGCCACGACGCCGAGCGTGAAGAGATCCGCGCGTGCGTCCGGCGGGCGTCCCGTCAGCACCTCCGGCGCGAGGTACGGCAGCTCCAGCTCGCTCGATTCCAGGCCGCGCAGCTGCTGCTCCCGCATCGTCGCCAGGACGTCGGCGAGCGCGCGGATGCCGCCGCTCGTGAGCACCAGATGGTCGGCGCCCGGCTCCCCCGTCACGCGGATGGTGTCGGGATTGACGCCGGTGAGCAGGCCGCCGTGGCGATGGAGGGCGCCGGCGGCATCGGTCATCTGCAGGATCATCCGTCGCGCGCGCGGCCAGTCGAGCGCGCCGTCGCCCAGCACGGCCCGCAGGCTGGGCCCTTCGACCAGGTCGGTCACGACGAACACGCCGCCGGCGTCCTCGCCGTAGTCGCGGACGTGCAGCAGGTGCGTGTGCCGCACCTGCAGCGTGCGCGCCTCCTGCAGGAAACGCGCGCGCAGGGCCTCCCAGTGCGCCTGGCCCTCGCGCTTCAGATGGCGGATGGCCACGGGAATCGACAGGGCGCGATGGGTGCCACGACGCACGATGCTGCCCAGGCGGCCGGGGCCGAGCACGTCGCCGAGGTCGTAGCGCGAGAGCAGGGTGTCGGCGTCGAGCGTGCCGGGCCGCTCCTCTGACGGCCGGGCGGCCTCGAGCGCCGCGAGCAGGGCCGTGACGAAGGCCGACACCGTCGGCCACCGATCGCCAGGCGTGCGCGCCATGGCGCGCGCGAGGACGGCGTCGACGCCGGTCGGCAGGCCCGGATGGACCGCCGAGGCCGGCACCGCCGCGCCCGCCATCACCTGCTGGGCGAGCGCCATCGGTTCCGGCGCGTCGAACGGCCGCTTCCCCGTCAGCATCTCGTAGGCGACGATGGCCAGGGAGTACTGGTCGGAGGCGGGGCCGATGGCCTCGCCCGCGATCTGCTCCGGCGCCGAGTAGGCGATGGTGCCGAGGAACGTGAAGGGCAGGGTGAGGCGCGTGACGTCGGGCGCGGTCGCCAGCGACGCCAGGCCGAAATCGATCACCTTGTAGACGCGATCGCCCGACTCGTAGCGGTGCGCCACGATGTTGGCCGGCTTGAGATCGCGATGCGTGATGCCGTGGTCGTGGGCGAGCTGTATCGCACTGCCGACCACGCGCAGCAAGGCGGCCGCGCGCGCCGGCCCGAGGGCGCCCCCGACGTCGATCTCATCGCGCAGGCTGGGACCGCTCAGCAGCTCCATCACCAGGAACGGCCGGTCGTCGCCGTCCTTGTCGAAGTCCAGGATGGACACGATGTGCGGATGTCGCAGCTGCGCGGCGGCGCGGCTCTCGCGCAGGAAGCGCTCGCGCGCCTCGCAATCGGCGTCGGGCGACAGCAGCACCTTGAGCGCCACCTCGTCGCCGAGCGCGACGCGGCGCGCCTTGTAGATCTGCCCCATGCCGCCGGCCCCGAGCGGGCCGACGATCTCGTAGCGGCCGTCGATGAGGTGGCCGGGGCTCAGCACCCGCCCAGTCTAGCGCCAGCCGGGCCGATCAGGCGTGGGCCAGGGGCTCCGGCGCCCGCGCCAGCACGTGCGCCAGCCACAGGTCGGCAATCCGCTCCTGCACGCTGTTCTGCTTGAGGCGCGCCCGCAGGTTGGCGAAGTCGACGCGATCGAGTTCCTGGTCCTGGTTGTTGCAGGAGAAGACGAAGGATTCCTTGCCCGAGGACGGATCGACGTGGCGCTGCAGGCACTGCGCGCACACTTCCTTCATCATGCACTGCATCGGCGAGTTGATGCTGCCGATGGCCACGTGCTGGCGCGTGAGATAGGGCGCCAGGACACCGTGACGCGCGGCCTGCACCGCGTGCATCATGCGGTCCGAGCCGATGGCGATGATGCGGGTGACCGACGGCAGCGGCACGACCGCCCGGCCGAGGTGGCCCTCGGCGTAGGCCACCATCGCCTGCACGATGTTGCCGCGGAAGTGGGCGTCCTGCGGGCGGGAGGGCGGAATCTCCACGCCGCTGTCGGTGGCCCAGATCACCTGATCGGTGGCCGCCTCGATCTCCTCGCGCTTGAACAGGTCGGCGCCGTTCTTGTAGCCGGCGAAGTAGATGACGCGGCTGCCGTGGGCCTTGAGCGCGCGGGCAATCGAGAACAGCACGGCGTTGCCGAGCCCGCCGCCGGCCAGCAGGACCGCCTCGTGGCCGGGGATGTCGGTCGGCGTGCCGGTCGGCCCCATCACGACCACCGGCTCGCCGGGCTGGAGATAGGCGCACAGGCGGCTCGAGACGCCCATCTCGAGCGTGATGAGCGACAACAGGCCCTGCTCGCGGTCGACCCACGCGCCGGTCAGGGCCACGCCCTCCATGACGAGCGCCGACTCGCGGCCGTCCGTCGTCACGCGGGCGCTGTCGCGCTCGAAGTTCTGCAGGCGGTAGAACTGCCCCGGTTCGAAGTGCCGCGCCGCCGCTGGCGCCTTGACGATCACGTCGACGATGGTCGGCGTGAGGCGCTCCACCCGCTCGACGCGCGCCAGCAGTTCGTAGTCGAAGCGCGCCACGAGGGCGAGCCAGGCCGCGTCGCGCACCGGCTGGGCCGCCGGGTCGAGCGTGGCGAGGTCATCGAAGAGCGACACGACGTGCCGATAGCCGTCCTTGGCCGAGGCCATCGCCTTCACGACGTTGCCGTTGTAGCGCGGGTGGTTGTCGCCGTAGTAGCTGACGAAGCGGCCGTCGCGCGCGTAGGAGGTGAAGAAGCCCTGCGCGTCCTCGACCAGCGTGCGGACGCCAGCCGCGTCCTTGTCGACGCGGTAGCCCTTGAAGAACTTGCCGCGGCCGTCGAGCGTGAACGCCCCCGGGTGTTCCTTCTCGTAGGTGACATTCGGGGCCGTGCCGGCGGCGATGAGCACCGTGCGGGCCGGCAGCTCCATGCGCGTGCCGCCGCTCGTGAACACCATTGCCTGCACGTGGCCGAACTCGTCGGGCACCGCCTCCACCGGCTCCAGGTTCTCGGCGAAGGTGATGCCCTCTTCGAGCGCCTTGGCGACTTCCTCGTGGTTCAGCCGGTAGGCCGGCGCGTCCTGCAGGCGCTTGCGATAGGCCAGGGTCACCCCGCCCCACAGGCGCACCAGGGGCACGAAGTCCGGCACCTCGCCGGCGGCGGCGGCACGGGCCCGTTCGGCCCGCACGGCACGGCCGTGGACGAGGAACTCGTCGAGGATGCCGCGCTCCTCCTGGTCCAGGGGGCGCCGCACCTCGTCGTCGCCGAGCGTCGCGACCAGCGCTTCGTAGCGGTCGAGGGTCTTCTCGACCTGGAGCGGGTAGTAGGCCAGCAGTTCGGTGGCCGTGTCGACACCGGTGAGACCGCCGCCGATGACGACCGCCGGCAGGCGCGCCTGCAGGTTCGACAGCGAGTCGGCCTTGAAGGCGCCAGTCAGCTGCAGCGCCATCAGGAAGTCACTCGCCTTGCGGATGCCGCGCAGCAGGTTGTTCTTGATCTCGATGATCGTCGGCCGGCCCGCGCCGGCCGCGATCGCGACGTGATCGATACCGCGGGCCCACGCCTCGTCGAGCGGCAGCGCGCCGCCGAAGCGGACGCCGCCGTAGATGCGCAGGCGCGTGCGCCGCGCCAGAGTGAGATGGATGAGCGACAGGAAGTTCTTGTCCCAGCGCACGGTGATGCCGTACTCGGAGACGCCGCCGAAGCCTTCGAGCACGCGGGTGTCGAGCGGCCGGTAGATGTCGCTCCAGCGCGCGATCGGCTGCGGCGCCCGTCCGGCGGTCCCGGTCAGCACCGGGTCCGGCGGCTCGATCTTCAGCCCGTCGATGGCGACCACGCCGAACCCCTCGTTCAGCAGGTAGTGCGCCAGCGTGTAGCCGGCCGGGCCGAGGCCCACGACCAGCACGTTGCGGCCGTTGTAGGGCAGCGCGTGCGGACGCTGGTGGTTGAGCGGATTCCAGCGCGTCAGCAGGCCGTAGATCTCGACACCCCACGGCAGGTTGAGCACGTCGGTGAGGGCGCTCGTCTCGACCTGCGGGATGTTGACCGGCTCCTGCTTCTGGTAGATGCAGGCCTTCATGCAGTCGTTGCAGATGCGATGACCGGTGCCCGGGCACATCGGGTTGTCGAGCATGACGAGCGCCAGCGCGCCCAGTACGTCGCCCCGCTTGCGCAGGAGGTGCATCTCGGAGATCTTCTCGTCGAGGGGGCAGCCGGCCAGCGGGATGCCGAGCTGGTTGACCTGTACGGCCCCCTGCTTGTCGATGAGGCCCTTGCTGCAGCTGTCCTTGTCGCGCTCGTGGCACAGCACGCAGTAATGCACTTCGCTCAGCACCTCGCGCGTGCCATAGCGCTCGTCGGTGAGGGCGAACCCGTCGCGCCGCCGCCGCAGCGCGTCGGGACCGATGATGGCGTTCGGCAGCGCCGGATCGGGCCGCGTGATGTGCACCAGATGCTCGAAGTCGAGCGTCTCGGGGAACTTGAAGACGACCCAGTCGCGATACGCCGGGTGACGCAGGTGCGCGGCGCACCAGCGCTTCAGGTGGTCGATCTCGGCCGTGACGGCGGCCTTCGCCGCCTCGTCGCCCGAGGTGCGCGCCGCCTCGTCGCGGTCGAGCAGGGCGCAGCCGGCGCGTGCCACCAGCAGCTCACGGGCCCCGGCGTCCGCCGTGTCGAGGAGGATGGCGTCGACGTAGGCATGATCGTCGGCACCGGCCACGACCGGCGCCCCGCCCTTGAGCAGGGGCAGCGCCCGTCGCCGCACGAAGTCGATCTTGAAGCGGAAGAGGTCGTCGTAGGCGCGGGTGGCGGCCGCCAGCACTTCGGCCTCGTCGCCGACGGCGAACAGCCGGGCGACGAAGCGGCTGACGTAGGGCGCCAGCGCGACGAGCAGGGCCGAGCGCTCGACGGGAGCGGGCGGCGCCTCGACCTGCGCGAGCCAGCGCGCCCACAGAATCCGGCTCGCTCGCCGCGACCTCGGCGACGAACAGGGTGTAGAGATCGGCGAGTCGTGCGGGCTCGTGGAGGTCCGCGAAGGTGAATCCGGGCAGTCCCAGACGGTCGACAGCAGAGGGCGCGGCGTTCATAGTGACGCGGCCCGCCGACGGGCCGACTGACCAAGGTACATCCGCGCCGAGACGTGAGTCAAACGAGCGTTCAAACAGTTGGCGCCGGCCGCCGTCGCGACGTCGTTCCCGCCATCAGGACTGTCATCGCACCTGCGATTCGGTACGCGGTCACCGACCGGACACCTCCGCCACTCAGGGGTCGAGCCCTGCACGAAGTACGTGCCGGCGAATCGCGGCGCCGAGTGCGATCAGATCCGGGTCGGCACGAAGGTCAAGGTCAAGGCGGCGCCGGTCGGGGGGGTCTATCTGCAGCGACCGGGAAGGAGCCAGGCTCCGCCCCGGTCCGCCTTGACTTGCCTTCCAAGCGCTGAGTACGCTCCCAGTCGTACGCGGCCGCGCTCGTGACCATCCAACTGAACGGCGACCCCTTCGACCTGGACGGCCCCATCTCGGTGGCCGCGCTCCTGGCGAGTCTCCAGATCGACGCGCGACGCGTGGCGGTCGAGTTGAATCTCGTCGTGCTGAAGCGTGCGGCATTCGAGGAGACGGTCGTGCAGCCGGGAGATTCGATGGAGATCGTCAACTTCGTGGGCGGCGGCGCGGCGGAGCCGGGCCGATGACGGCGGCCGCGGCCGATCCGCTGGTCATCGCGGGCGTCACGTTCGGCTCACGGCTGATCCTCGGCACCGGCAAATACCCATCGCCCGAACTGATGCAGGCCGCGCACCGGGCCGGCGGCACCGAGATGGTGACCGTGGCCGTGCGGCGCGTCGACATCACGCGCCGTTCGGCGTCGCTGCTCGACTTCATCGACACGGCGGCCATCCGGTTGTTGCCGAACACGGCCGGCTGCTACACCGCGGCCGATGCCGTGCGCACGGCGCAGCTCGGACGCGAGGCCGGCCTGTCGCACTGGGTGAAGCTCGAGGTCATCGGCGACGAGGCCACGCTCTTCCCCGACACGGCCGCGCTCGTCGAAGCCACGGCGGAACTCGTCAAGGACGGCTTCGTCGTGCTGCCCTACACGAACGACGATCCGATCGTGTGCCGCAAGCTCGAGGACGCTGGAGCGGTGGCCGTGATGCCGGCCGGCGCGCCGATCGGCTCCGGTCTGGGCATCCAGAACCTCACCAATCTGCGCATCATCAAGGAGCAGACGCGGGTGCCGGTCATCATCGACGCCGGCGTCGGCACGGCCTCCGACGCGGCCATCGCCATGGAGCTCGGCGCCGACGCGGTGCTGCTCAACACCGCCGTCGCCGGTGCGCGCGATCCCGTGGCCATGGCCGCGGCCATGAAGCACGCCGTCATCGCCGGCCGCCTGGCCTACCTGGCCGGCCGCATTCCGAAGCGCCTCTACGCCTCGGCCAGCAGCCCGATCGACGGGATGGTGGGCCGCTAGTGTCCGACGCCGTGCGCACGGTGTCGGAAGAGGCCCTGGCGCGCCTCAAGCAGGATCGCGAGGCCGCGGACGCCCGCTACAACGCCGCGCTCACCGCCGTCGACCAGGCCGTGCAGCGGCTCGGCGAGCTGCCGCACCCGCCGCCCGGACCCGACGAGCATCAGGTCACGCCGCTCAACGCGCAGTGGGAACTGCTCCGGCACGCGCCGGCCGGCGGCGGCTGGCGCGGCCGCCTGGCCGCCTTCGTCTGGCGGACGCTCCACCCGGCCCTGGCCGCCCAGCAGCAGTTCAACGCGTCGCTCGTCGATCACGTCAACCGCAGCATCCCGCGCGAGCGCGCCGTCACCGATGCCATCGCCGCCGCCATCGGGCTGGTGCGCCGGCAGATCGAGGAGGCGGCGCACTTCCAGTCGATGCTCGTCGTCTACCTGCAGGCGCTCACGCCCTACGTCGACACCAAGGACTACGAGTTCGCCGGCCTGGCCCGGCGCACGGCCGAAGACGCGCAGGTGGCCATCGGCCGGCTCGACGACGTGGCGCGTGGCCTGGCGGCGGCGCTGAGCGGCCTCTCGGACGAGATGCTCAAGCGCTACGACTCGCTGCTCGGGCGCGACCAGCGCTACGACCAGCGGCTTGGCAATCTGGCGACCGCGGTGACGATCGTCCAGCACAGCGCGCTCGCACTCAGCCGCGAGGTGGCCCGTGGCCTCCCGGCCGCACCACCCGCACCGACCGCGCCGACCGCCGCCGGCGCCGCTGCCGTGGCACCGGGGACGGCGCCGGACCCCCACCAGCAGATGCTCGCCGGCGATCGGCTGCAGAGCCAGCAGTACGCCGGCTTCGAAGACCTCTTCCGCGGCAGCGAGAGCGAGATCCGGCAGCGCATGGCCGACTACCTGCCGATCTTCGCCGGCGCCACCGACGTCGTGGATCTCGGCTGCGGCCGCGGCGAGTTCCTCGAGCTGCTGCGATCCGCCGGTGTCACGGCGCGCGGGGTCGACCTGAACCACGAGATGGTCGAACGCTGCCGCGCCAAGGGCTTCGACGTCAGCGAAGGCGACGGCCTGTCGTTCCTGGCCGCGGCCACTCCCGGCAGCGTCGGCGGCCTGATCGCGGCGCAGGTCGTCGAGCATCTCCAGCCCGACTACCTGCTGCGCCTGCTGGCCGCCGCGGCGCAGGCTCTTCGTCCCGGCGCGCCCCTGGTGCTCGAGACGATCAACCCGGGCTGCTGGAGCGCGTTCTTCGACAGCTACATTCGCGATCTCACGCACGTGCGCCCGGTGCACCCCGACACCCTGAAGTTCCTCGTGATGGCCGCCGGCTTCACCGACGTCGCCATCGAGTGGCGCTCGCCCTATCCCGACGCCGGCAAGCTCGAGCGGCTGCCCGCGGCACGACGTGCCGCCGCCGTGGACCCTGCGCTGCCGCCCCTCCTCGACCTCCTCGATCGCAACGTCGAGCGGTTGAACGGGCTGTTCTTCACCCATCGCGACTACGCGATCGTCGCCAGGCGCCCCTGACGAGCGGTCCGTGGCCAACGACGCCATCGTGAGCCCAGCCCTCGGTGCCGCGCGCGTCGTGGCTGGTCTGGCGGCGGTGGGTCTGCCACTCGCCCATGCCGCGCTGGCCGCCACCGCTGGCGGCCCGGCCTGGCCGGGCGCGGCCGCCGTCGCCGCTGGCCTCGTGCTGCGCGCGACCGCCGGCGCGTCTCCCGCCGTCGTCATCGCCCTCGGACTGACGCCGGTGTGGCCGCTGCTGGCGCGCGTCTACGGGCTCGAAGGCGACTTCGCCTACCTGATGCCGTGGCTCGGGTTCCTGGGCGCGGCGCTGGCCTGGCCTGGACCGCGGCCGTGGCGGGCCGACGGCGTCTGGGGCGGCGCCGTGGCGGCGTGGGCGCTGGTCCTGGCGCTCGTGACGCCGGTCGTGGCCGTCCGCGAGCTCGACTTCTCGCCCTACGCCGTCAGCGAACCGAACCATGCCGGCACCGTGCTGCTGATGGCCGCTGCCCAGCTGGTGGCGCTGCTCCTCTTCGACTGGTACTGGGGGGCGGCGGCGGCCGCCCGGCGCTGGCTGTGGACGGCGCTGGTGCCAGGGGTGGCCCTGGCGGCCGCGGTGGCGGTGTGGCAGCAGCAGGTCGATGCGACGCTCCTCGGCGTCGAGCCGTGGCTGCGCCTGCACCGTTCCGGCGGCACGCTCTTCGATGCCAACGCCACCGGCGCGCTCCTGGCCCTCACCGCGCCGTTCCTCATCTCGTCCCTGGTGCGCCCGCCGGCGGTGCCGGCGCTCGTCTGGGGCGGTGCATGGCTGGCGCTGTGCTTCGCCGGCATCCTGGCCACGGGATCGCGCTCGGCGCTGACGGCACTGGCGCTCGTGCTGGCCCTGCAGGCCCTGGCGGCGGCAAGGCCGCTGCGGTGGCTGGCGCTGACCCTCGGCGTGGTCTTCGTCACCGTCGTGCTCGTGAGCGCCCCGGTCGCCGATCCGTCGACCGGTCACGCGATCGGACGGCTGGCGGATTCGGTCCGCGGCCTGCGCGCCCAGGGCGCCGAAGGCGTGTGGCGTCTCGCCTGGGACCGGGATGGCTACGGTCCGGCGGCGCTGGCGATGGTCGAGAGACCACCCGCTCGTGGGCACCGGCCCCGGCGCCTTCGGCTTCCTCGTCGGTGGCTACGCCGCCGAAACCATCGCCGTGGCCCTGCCCGCCGACAATGCCCAGAACTGGTGGCGGCAGCAGGCGGCGGAACTCGGACTGCTCGGCGCCTTGCCGGCGTTCGTCTGCTCGCTGCTCGTGCTGGTCGTGCTGGCGTCCGCGCTCCGCCGGCGCGAGCACGTGGCGGCGGCGGCGCCGCTGGCCGGTCTCGGCCTGCTGGCACTGATGAGCCCGCCGATGCCCCATCCCCTGCTGCAGGTCGTCGTGGCGCTCGTCATCGCGCACGCGGTGACCTCGTGGCCGTCGCCGTCGGGCGTGGCGCCGCGCCGGCGCGACGGGCTGGTCGTGTGGCTGCTGGCGCTCGTCTGCGCGGCGGGGGCGGCGGAGGCGGGTTGGCGCGAGCTGCGGCCGCCCTACCGCGCGGCCCGCTTCCATCATCTCTACAGCTACGGGGTGAGCGCCATCGAGCGCACGCCCTACGGGGAGGGCCGGTGGATGGCGCAGCACGCCGTGGCGGTGCTGCCGCCGGCCGGCGCCACGCTCGTGAGCCGCATCGTCGTGCCGCCGGAGAACGCCGCGGCACGGCCGATCCGCGTCACCGTGTCGTCGCGCGACGGGGTCGCGTGCGTTCACGAGGCCCGCGACACGACGCCGCTCGAGTGCCGGATACCGGTGCGTGGCGGCGCCTGGCCGATGGTGCGGGTGGACATCGGCCCGCCCTGGCCGCTGGCGCCGTGGACGACCCGGGCCGCCGTGGTGACGGCGCGCTTCGAGGACTAGCGGCCGGGGCCCGGCTCAGCGCACCGCGTCGGCGATGGCGGCGACGACCCGCTGGAGCTGATCGTCGGTCAGCTCGGCGAAGATCGGCAGCGCCAGCACGCGGGCCGCGGCGGCGTCGGCGCACGGGAACGCCTCGAGCGAGTGTCCCAGCGCCGCGAAGCACGCCTGCCGGTGGAACGGCACGGGGTAGTAGATCTCGGTGCCGATGCCGTGCGCGGTCAGGTGTTCGCGGACCCGGTCGCGGTCGGGCACCTGCACCACGAACTGGTTGTAGATGTGGTACACGTCCGGTCGCTCGTAAGGGCAGCGTGACGCGCTCTTCGAGGCCGGCGGCCGCGAACAGCGGCGCGATAGCGCGCGGCATTGCGGCGGCGGCCCTCGGTCCACGCCGCCAGGTGCGGCAGCTTCACGCGCAGCACCGCGCCCTGGATGGCATCGAGGCGGAAGTTGCCGCCGACGAGCGCGTGGTAATACTTGGGGGACTGCCCGTGATCGCGCAGCAGACGCAGGCGATCGGCCAGGGCCGCGTCGTTGGTCGTCACCAGCCCGCCGTCACCGAAGGCGCCGAGGTTCTTGGTGGGATAGAACGAGAAGCAGCCGATGGTGCCGAGGCCGCCGACCGCGACGTCGCCGTCACGGGCGCCGATGGCCTGCGCGGCGTCCTCGATGATGGCCAGACCGTGGTCGCGCCCGAGCGCCAGCAGGGCCGTCATGTCGGCCGCCTGCCCGTAGAGGTGCACGGGCATGATGGCCTTGGTACGCGGCGTGATGGCGCGGGCCACGGCGTCGACGTCGAGGTTGAAGGTGCGCGGTTCGATGTCGACGAACACCGGGCGGGCGCCCACGCGCACGACCGAGCCGGCCGAGGCGAAGAACGAGAAGGTCGGCGTGATGACTTCGTCGCCGGCGCCGATCTCGAGCGCCATCAGCGCGGCCACCAGCGCATCGGTGCCGGACGACACGCCCGAGGGCGTGCCCGACGCCGAGGTAGGCGGCCAGCTCGCGCTCGAGCGCCACCACTTCGTCGCCGAGGATGCAGCGCTGGCTGTCGCAGACGCGCGTGACGGCGTCGAGCAGGGCGTCGCGCAGCGGCCGGTACTGCGCCTGCAGGTCGAGGAGCGGAACGGGGGCGGAGGGTGTGGCCGGCATCTGCTCCACGGGCGGTCGGGCGCTCAGCCCAGCACCACGCCCGGCGACGCCGTGTGGCGGGCGATGTCGGCATCGACCATCATCGCGATGAGCTGCTCGAAGCCCACTTCCGGGGTCCAGCCGAGCTCGCTGCGGGCGCGCGACGGGTCGCCGATCAGCAGATCGACCTCGGCCGGGCGGATGAAGCGCTGGTCGACCTTGACGTGCTTCTTCCAGTCGAGGCCGGCGTGGCTGAAGGCCAGCTCGACCAGGCGCTGCACGGTGTGGGTTTCGCCGGTCGCCACCACGTAGTCCTCGGCGCGATCCTGCTGCAGCATCAGCCACATCGCGCGCACGTAGTCGCCCGAGAAGCCCCAGTCGCGCTTGGCGTCGAGGTTGCCCAGGTGGAGCGAGTCGGTCAGGCCCAGCTTGATGCGGGCGACGCCGTCGGTGACCTTGCGGGTCACGAACTCGAGGCCACGTCGCGGCGACTCGTGGTTGAAGAGGATGCCCGAACAGGCGAACAGGCCGTAGCTCTCACGGTAGTTGACCGTGATGTAGTGCCCGTAGACCTTGGAGACGCCGTAGGGGCTGCGCGGGTAGAACGGCGTCAGCTCGCTCTGCGGCACCTCGCGCACCTTGCCGTACATCTCGCTCGACGAGGCCTGGTAGAACCGGATCTTCGGGTTCACCTGGCGGATGGCCTCGAGCACGCGCGTGACGCCCTGCGCGTTGAACTCGCCGGTCAGCATCGGCTGATCCCACGAGGCCGGCACGAACGACATCGCCGCCAGGTTGTAGACCTCGTCCGGCTCGGCCTCCTCGATGACCTTGATGAGCGAGAGCTGGTCGAGCAGGTCGGCCGGCCGCAGGGTGATCCGATCCTGCAGGTGGCGCGATGCGCCAGTCGTTCGGCGCGCTCAGCCGCCGGATGGCGCCCACCACCTTGTAGCCCTTCGCGAGCAGCAGCTCCGCCAGGTACGAGCCGTCCTGTCCGGTGATGCCAGTGATGAGCGCGGTCTTGGCCATCGTCAGTCGTGCCCTCGGCTAGAGGGGGAAGATGTGCGGCGAGCGCACGTCCTTCAGGGCGTTACGGGTGTCGACCACCAGCGGGAAGCGGGCGGCAATCGACGGAAAGTCGAACGCCTTGTGGTCGGTCACGATGACGACGCAGTCGCAGCCGGCCTCGAGCGCGGCCTCGAGCGTGATCGCGGACAGGTCGACGGGGCCGTGCTGCAGCAGCGGCACGTGCGGATCGCTGTAGGAGACCTTGGCGCCACGGCGCTTGAGCAGCTCGATGACGTCGAGCGCCGGCGACTCACGCATGTCGTCCACGTCGCGCTTGTAGGCCACGCCGACGACGTGCACCGCCGAGCCGTTGACCGGCTTGCTGACCGAGTTGAGGGCCTCGGCCACCCGCGTCACCACGTACTCGGGCATGGCGCCGTTGACCTGGCCGGCCAGCTCGATGAAGCGCGCTTCGAAGCCGCTCTGCTTGGCCTTCCACGACAGGTAGAACGGATCGATCGGGATGCAGTGGCCGCCGAGACCGGGCCCCGGATAGAACGGCATGAAGCCGAACGGCTTGGTCTTGGCCGCGTCGATCACTTCCCACACGTCGATGCCCATGCGGCCGCACATCAGCGCCAGTTCGTTGACGAGGCCGATGTTCACGGCGCGGAAGGTGTTCTCGAGCAGCTTGACCATCTCGGCCACGCGCGTCGAGGCGACGGGCACGATGGTGTCGATGATGCTGCCGTAGAGCGCCACCGCCGCCTCGGTGCTGGCCTCGTTCATGCCCCCGACGACCTTGGGGATGTTCTTGGTCTGGAAGTTCGGGTTGCCGGGATCGACGCGTTCGGGCGAAAAGGCCAGGTAGAAATCGGTCCCAGCCACCAGACCGCCGGCTTCGAGCGCCGGCAGCACCACTTCGTCGGTGGTGCCGGGGTAGGTCGTGGACTCGAGGATGATCAGCTGGCCCTTGCGCAGCACCTTGGCCGTCGCCTCGACCGCCTGCACGACGTACGACAGGTCGGGATCCTTCGTCTTGCGCAGCGGGGTCGGCACGCAGATGTCGATCACGTCGACATCGGCCAGCTCGGCGGCATCGGTCGTGGCGCGGAACTTGCCGCTCGCCACCACCTCGGCCACGTGCTTGGTCGGCACGTCCGGGATGTAGCTCACGCCGCCGTTCAGCGTCGTCGTCTTGGTCGAGTCGACGTCGTAGCCGATGACCTCGAAGCCGGCGCGGGCGAACTCCACCGCGAGTGGCAGGCCAACGTAGCCGAGCCCGATGACACCGATCTTCGCCTGCTTGTTGGAAATGCGCTGCAGTAGGTCCACTGGCTCTCCTGTGCTCTCGCCGGGCTCGATCGCGACCGGCTGAACCGAGCAAACGTACCATACCGCAGCGGCCACCGACAAGCCGCGACGCGCGGTCGCGGCTACTGGCGAGGCGGGCCTGTGAAGCCCCGCGCATCGTGGAACTGCAGGGAGGCCACGAGCGTGCGCACGCCGGCGTCGGCGCACAGGCGCGTCAAGGCGTCGAGACGCTCCGGGGCCACCGCCGACGTCGCGACCACGACCTGCGCCACCTGGCCGGAGGTGAGCAGCGGCGCCACCTGCTCGAGACTGCCGAGGACCGGCACGCCCTGCACGCTGGTTCGGAACTTGGCCCGATCGTCGTCGATGAAGCCGACGATCTTCCAGTCGAGCTCGCCGTTGGAGCGCGCCTCGCGCAGCACCATCACGCCGCCGGCGCCGGCGCCGTAGATCACCGTGCGCGGGCCAGCGCTGTCGGCCGCTGAGAACAGCTCGCCCAGGGCCCGGAAGAGCACGCGGCTGCCGCACAGGAAGCTCGTCGACAGCAGCCAGTGGATCGCGAAGACGGCTCGCGAATAGCCCTCGAAGCGGAAGGCCAGCACGACCACCAGCATCGCCACCACCGTGCCGGCCGACGTCGTGGCCGTCAGCTTCACGAGATCGCGGATGCTCGAGTGCCGCCACGAATTCTGGTAAGTGCCGAACGCCCCGAGCATGACGACGTGGCTGGCGAGGACGATGAGCAGCGAGCCCGAGAAGACCGGCAGCTCCGCTTCGAGCGCGCCCTCGAAACGCAGCAGGTAGGCCGAGTAATAGGCCATCGCCACCAGGGCGGCGTCGAGCACGACGGTCGCGATCTGCTTCTTGTAGCGGAAGTCGGTGACGATGCGGATGGCGCCGACGTCGCTCTGGTGCGGATAGACGCGCTGCAACCCGAGCTTCACGCCGAGCACTCCCAGCCCGGCCAGCAGGAGGCCGACGAGCGTGGCGGTGTAGGGCAGGCCGTAGCGGTACGACAGCACCGCCACCACCCCGGATCCGAACGCCATGCTCCACAGCGCGACGACCGCGCCCCGCTCCGACATGCCGAGGGCCACCAGGCGGTGCGAGGTGTGGTCACGCCCGCCCTGCCCGATCGAGCGCCCGGCGAGCGTCCGCGCCACGCTGACGAACAGCGTGTCGAAGATCGGGACGAGGAGCACCAGCACCGGCAGCATCAGCACCGCGACGGTGCCGCGGCTGTAGGCGTAGGGGCCCATGACGTTCAGGCCGCCGACGAGCATGCCGACGAACAGGCTCCCGGTGTCGCCCATGAAGATCGACGCCGGCTGGAAATTGAAGAGCAGGAAGCCGGCCAGCGCCCCGGCCAGCGTGGCGGCCAGCCAGGCGCCCTCGATGTTGCCGTCGACCAGGAAGAAATAGCAGCGGAATCCCACGGCGATGAGGCCGATGCCGGCGGCCAGACCATCCATGTTGTCGAGCAGATTGAAGGCGTTGGTGACGCCGACGATCCAGACCAGCGTCAGCAACTGGTCGATCGGCGAGATGCCGGTGACGGTGAGGCGCACGCCGGCGGCCACCACGATCGCCGTCACGATGACCTGGGCGAGGAACTTCGCCTGGGGCCCGAGCGGCCGCAGGTCGTCGAGCAGGCCGACGAGCGCCAGGGCCGCGGCACCGCCGATGAGCGCCCAGGCGCTCCACGACAACGACGGCAGGAGCGGCACCACGATCAGGACGGCGCCGGCGATCGCCACGCCGCCGAGCAGCGGGATCGTGCCGCGATGCCAGCGGTCTTCCTTCGGCGTCGCTACGGCTCCGACCATGCGTGCCGCCGGCCGCACCAGGTAGGTCAGCGCAACGGCCAGCAGGAACGCAGCGAGCGGGGGCCACCACAGATCGGACATGGGTCAGGCAGGGGTCGCCTGATGATACTGTCTCCCGTGGGCCGCGATTCGACGTCACGGCCCTGTCCCGCATGCCACTCGCCACCACCACCAGAATCCTGCTGACCGGCGCCGGTGCGCAGCTGGCGGGCGCCATCCAGGCACGTTTCGAGGGAGACTGCGCGCTCACCGCGGTCACGCGCCAGATGTGCGACATCTCGTCGATCGCCGACGTGACGCGGGCCACCTCCGACGTCCGTCCCCACGTCATCATCAACTGCGCCGCCTACAACGACGTCGACGGGGCCGAACGCGATCCGGAGAGCGCCCTCGCCGTGAATGGCCTGGCCCTGGCCATCCTCGCCGATGCCGCGTCAAGGGCCGGGGCCGTGCTGGTCCACTACAGCACCGACTTCGTGTTCGACCCCGATGAAGACTCGGGCCCGCTGGCCGAGGACGCCCCGGTCAGTCCACGCAGCATCTACGCCCAGTCCAAGCTGCTCGGCGAGACGCTGGCCCGGCGCACCCCGCGACACTACGTGCTGCGGGTGGCCAGCCTCTTCGGGGGCGCGCGCGCCAAGAGCAGCCTCGACCGGATCGCCGGCACGATCCGCCGCGGCGAGACGGCGAAGGCGTTCGCCAACCGCACCGTCACGCCGTCGTACGTGCCGGACCTGGCCGCCGCCACCGCCGACATCCTGGCCGGCGACGTCCCCTGCGGCACGTATCACTGCGTGAACTCGGATCACACGACGTGGGTCGAGCTGGCGCGGTTCCTGGCCACGGAGCTCGGCGCCGATGCCGATCGCGCCGTCACCCCGGTCCCCTTCGATCCGGCGGCGTTGCCCGCCCGACGGCCCACCTACGCCGCGCTCTCGAATGCCGCGTTGGCCGCTCACGGTGTGTCCCTGCCGTCCTGGCGCGACGCCATCCGCCGCTACGTAGCCGCGCTGCCGCCGCCGGCGGTCTAGCCGCCCGTGCCGGCTAGGGCCGGAACGCCAGCAGCGTGGCCACGACGCGCGCCTGGTCGGCCGCGCTCAGGTCGATGAACACCGGCAGGCGCACCAGGCGATCGGAGACGTCTTCGGTCACCGGGCACTGGCCGGCCTGGCCGCCGAAGCGCCGGCCCATCTCGGAGAGGTGCAGCGGCTGATAGTGGAACGTCAGCAGGATGAGCTGGCGGCGCATCTCCGCCAGCAGGCGCGTGCGGGCCTCGAGCGACGGCATCAGCAGGTAGTAGAGGTGCGCCGGGTGTTCGCAGTGGGCCGGGATGGTGGGCCGGCCGACGCCGTGCGCGTCGGCCCACGAGGCGAGGGCCCGTCGTAGCCGTCCCAGATCACGCGGCGGCGGGCCTGGATGAGCTCGCGGGCCTCGAGTTGCGCGCAGAGGTAGGCCGCCAGCAGGTCCGACGGCAGGTAGCTCGAGCCGATGTCCACCCAGGTGTACTTGTCGACCTGCCCGCGAAAGAAGCGCGTCCGGTTGGTGCCCTTCTCGCGGATGATCTCGGCCCGTTCGACCAGCGCCTCGTCGTTGAGGACGAGCGCCCCGCCCTCGCCGCACGTGAGGTTCTTCGTCTCGTGGAAGCTCAGGGCCGACATGGCGCCGAAGCTGCCGAGCGCCCGCCCGCGGTAGGCCCCGAACAGCCCGTGCGCGTTGTCTTCGACGACGGTCAGGCCATGGCGTTCCGCCAGCGCCATCAGCGCCGGCATCTCGCAGCCGACGCCGGCGTAGTGCACGACCATCAGGGCCTTCGTGCGCGGGGTGATGGCGGCCTCGACCAGGCGTTCGTCGATGTTCAGCGTGTCGGGACGGACGTCCACGAAGACCGGCTGCGCGCCCCGCAGCACGAAGGCGTTCACCGAGGACACGAAGGTGAAGGCCGGGCAGATCACCTCGTCGCCGGGGCCGACATCGGCGAGGATCATCGCCATCTCGAGCGCATGCGTGCACGAGGTGGTCAGCAGCACCTTGGGTGCCCCGGTGATGGTCTGGAGCATCGCGTGGCAGCGCGCGGTGAAGGCGCCGTCGCCCGACAGGTGGCCCGCCTGCAGGGCCTGCTGCATGTACTCCATCTCGCGACCAGCCACCGCGGGCCGGTTGAAGGGGATGGGCGACAGCGGTGCCGTCTCGCTCATGTCCGGCTGCGCTCCTTGACGGCCGCCCGCGTCTCGCGGTCGACCTCGCGTTTTCTCAGCGTCTCGCGCTTGTCGTGCGCCTGCTTGCCCTTGACGAGCGCGATCGCCACCTTGACGCGCCCGCGCTTGAAGTAGAGCTTGAGCGGCACGAGCGTCAGGCCGCGCTCGGTGGTCTTGCCGATCAGCTTGCGGATCTCCTGCGCGTGCAGCAGGAGCTTGCGCTTGCGCTTCGGCTCGTGATCGACGTAGCCACGATGGCTGTACGGGTTGATGTGCACGTTGAACAGCCACACCTCGCCCTTGTCGATGCGGGCGTAGCTGTCACGCAGGCTGGCCTTGCCTTCCCGGATGCCCTTGACCTCGGTGCCGAGCAGTTGCACGCCGGCCTCGAAGCTCTCGAGGATGTGGTAGTCGAAGCGCGCCTTGCGGTTGTCGGCGATGAGGGTTTCCTCGTCGCCATCGGGACGCGTGGCCGGCTTGGCCGCTCCGCCGCGGGTGCTCACTTGACGGTCTCCATGCGCAGGGCCAATTCGGACGCCAGCACCACCGACTCGACCAGGCTGCCCGGATCGGCGATGCCCTGGCCGGCGATGTCGAAGGCCGTGCCGTGGTCGGGCGAGGTCCGCACGATCGGCAGGCCCAGGGTGACGTTGACCGCCGTGCCGAAGGCGAGCAGCTTGACCGGGATCAGTCCCTGGTCGTGATAGCAGGCGAGCACGCAGTCGAACTCGCCGCGCGCCGCGCGCCCGAAGACGGTATCGGCGGGGAGTGGTCCGGTCACGTCGAGGCCCTCGAGGCGGGCATCGCGGATGGCCGGCATGATGACCTCGATCTCCTCCTGCCCCATCAGGCCCACCCTCGCCGGCATGGGGATTGAGCCCGGCCACGGCCAGGCGCGGCTGGTCGACGCCGAAGAACGGGAGTTCCTGGGCGGTCAGCAGCAACGTGCGCAGCACGAGATCGCGCGTGAGGAGGCGCGGCACGTCGCGCAGCGGCACGTGCACCGTGGCCAGCACCACGCGCAGCGTGGGCGAGTGGAACATCATCGCCACCTCCGACACGCCGCACAGGTGCGCCAGCAGGTCGGTGTGGCCCTTCCAGCCGAGGCCGGCGGCCGCGAAGGCGGCCTTGTTGACGGGGGCGGTGGCGACCGCCTGCACGACGCCGCTTCGCGCGTCATTCACCGCCCGCACGATGGCGTCGAAGGCGGCGCGGCCGGCCTGGGCGCTGATCTGGCCGATCGGCACGGGCGAGGCCGGGGTGCTGTCGTAGATGATCGGCTCGCAGACCGCCAGTACGCGCGGGTCGGCGGCGGCTTTGGCGGCGATCTCGGGCCCGATACCGGCCGGGTCGCCCGCCGTGATCGCGACGCGAGGCTTCATCCGCACAAGGATAACAAGATGTGAGATCGCGCGAATCTCAAATCTCTGAGCAGATCCACTCCGTCACGAGCTTGGTGCCGGCATTGCGCTCGAGGGCGTTCAGGCCGCGGTCAATCGTGGCGAACGCCTGCCGGGCCGCCTCCGGCTTGAGCGTGCGCGCCAGGCGGCCGAGCGCGTCGTCGATGTCGCCGTTGGCCAGCAGCCGGCGATCGGCTCCCGCGTGCAGCACCGCCACATCGCGGACGAGCGACGACGCCACGTGCAGGAGCGCCTGCATCTCCTGGCGGGTGCGTTCGGCCTTCTTCTCGCCCACCACCCGCTTGGCGATGGCCAGGCGGCCGGCGAGATCGGCCGCGCCGGCGGCACCGAGCAGGGTCGTGGCGGCGTCGCGCATCTCGCCGAGTTCGCTCGAGCCGAGCGCCAGGGCCGCGCCGAGGCTGCCATCGGCGAGCATGGCCACCCGCCGCGCTTCGCTCTCGGGCTGGCCGTGGTCCCGCATCAGCACGTGCACCAGATCGTCGACCGGCAGACGGCCGAAGGTGAGCCGCATGGTGCGCGAGCGCACGGTGCGAAGGAGGGCGTCCGGGGCCGACGAGGTCAGCACGAACATGGTGGCCGGAGGCGGCTCCTCGAGCGACTTGAGCAGGGCGTTCTGCGCCTCCGTGACGAGGGCATCGGCGTCGCGCAGAATCACCACCCGCCGCTGG
Organism: uncultured Acidobacteriota bacterium; assembly: GCA_963807405.1. Lineage (GTDB taxonomy): Bacteria > Acidobacteriota > Vicinamibacteria > Vicinamibacterales > UBA2999 > CADEFD01. The sequence continues at coordinate 2,537,907 of CAWEBU010000006.1, forward strand.
CCTTCGAACGGCCGGTAGGCACACTGCTCGAGCACCCCGCGGGCGACGTCGACCTTGATCTTGCCGGTGTCGTCGGCTTCCACCGCCAGCACGTCCACGTGGAGGTCGCGGGCGATGCGTTCGCACGACCGGCAGGCGCCGCAGGCATCGCCGTCGACCGGCGACATGCAGTTGACGGCCTCGGCGAGGGCGCGGGCGACGCGCCACTTCCCCACACCGGCCGGCCCGGCCAGCAGCAGCGTGGGCGGTACGGTGCCTCGTCCGACGGCCCGCGCGAGCAGGGACGTCAGGTGGCGGTGCCCGACGATGTCTCGAAACGGCATGGGGCGGGGCTATCCGGGAGGGCGACGCACGGGCTTCTTCCCGTCCTTCTTCTTGTCGTCGTCCCGGTCGTCGTCCTTCTTGTCGTCATCGCCGTCGCCGCGGCCGAAGAGACGGCCCCAGAACCCGCGCTTCTTGCGGGGCTCCGGCGTGGCTTCCGCGGCCGGCGCCGCGGCGGGTGCCGGGGGCGCCGCCACCGGCTCCTCGCCCCGCGTGCTGGTTCGGGCTTCGACGCCTGACGCGTTGACGTTTCCGCGCGGCTCCGTGAACCAGCCGGCGATGCGTCCGAGGAGCGACCGGCCGACGTGCAGCGGACAGGAATCTTCCGGTTCGCTGCCGGCCACGAAGTACTCGGTGCGGAGCATCGACTGCTCGTCGACCTCGCCGTCCTTGAGGGCGACCGGCACCGCGTCGCACCCACCGGAGGGACGCTTGCCCGAGAGGCGGCAGATCTGAACCGCGACGACGCCGCGCGGCGCCTTGAACGGCTCCGGGCGGTCGCTGGCGGTGGCCTTGCTCATGAAGCGCGCCCACAGCGGCACCGCGACATCGGCCGCGTAGGCGGCGCCCGGCAGGATCGGTTTCGGCGTGTCGTAGCCCACCCACACGCCGCTCACGAGGGACTGCGTGTAGCCCACGAACCACGCGTCGCGATAGTCGTTGGTGGTGCCGGTCTTGCCCGCCGCCGGCAGCCGGAAGCCGAGTTGCCGCGCCTTCCAGGCGGTGCCGCCGTCGATGACGTCCTGCAGCATCGACGTCATCAGGAAGGCGGTGGTCGGTTTGACGGCCTGGGCCGATTCGTCCTCGGCCGTGAAGAGCACGGTGCCTTCCACGTCCTCGACACGGCGGACGAGCGTCGGCTTGTGCCACTGCCCTTCAGCGGCGAACGCGCCGTAGGCCGACGTCATGTCGAACAGCGTGACTTCGCCCGACCCGAGCGCCAGCGACGGCACCGGCGGCAGGCCGGCCAGACCGAGCTTGCCCGCGTAGCTCACCGCGGCCGGCGCCCCGATCATCTCGAGCATCTTGACCGCCGCGCGGTTGCTCGAGGTCTTGAGGGCGGCGCGCATGGTCATCTCCGAGGCGTCGGCATGGCCGTCCTCGGGCGTCCACGCGCCCTGCAGGGTGTCGATGGGCTCGTCGAGATGGTCGAGGAGGGTGGCCGTCGTGTAGCCGGCTTCGAGGGCGGCCGCGTAGACGAACGTCTTGAATGCCGAGCCCGGCTGACGCCGGGCCTGCGTCGCGCGGTTGAAGCGGCTGTCGGCGAAACTCCGGCCTCCGACCAGCGCCCGGACGGCGCCGCTCCGCGGGTCGATCGCCACCACCGCCGCCTGCAGGGGCGAGTCCTCGGCGGTGACCGGCCGCCGTCGTGCCTTGAGCGACGCCTGCCGGCGCGTCTCGAGTTCGTCGAGCGTCTTCGCCACGGCCGCTTCGGCAGCCTTCTGCATCTCGACGTCGATCGTCGTGTAGACGCGCAGCCCGCTCTGGTAGACGCGCTCGCGCCCGAACCGCTCGATGAGCTCGAGGCGGACCTGCTCCTTGAAGTAGCGGCCGAACGGTTCGTCGCTCCGCAGCGCGTCCTTCAACGCGACCTTGGCGGCCCTGGCCTCCTCGTAGGCCGGCTCGTCGAGGACGCCCATCTCCCGCATCGACGCCAGCACCACGTTGCGCCGGGCCACCGCGCGCTCGAGATTCACGGTCGGCGCCCACGTCGACGGCGACTTGACGAGGCCGGCCAGCAGCGCCGCCTCGGCCACCGTCAGCTCGCGCGACGGCTTGCCGAAATACCCGAGCGACGCCGCTTCCACGCCGTAGAGCCCGGCGCCGAAGTACATCTTGTTGAGATACAGCTCGAGGATCTGGTCCTTGCTGTACTGGCGCTCGATGCGCACGGCCAGCAGGGCTTCCTGGATCTTGCGGGTGTAGGTCTTGTCGAGCGTGAGGAAGCTCTGGCGCGCCAGCTGCTGGGTGAGGGTGCTGCCGCCCTGCGCCAGCCGCCCTTCCCGCACGTTGGCAAGCATGGCGCCGCCGATGCGCACCACGTCGACACCCCAGTGGTCCCTGAACCGCTGGTCCTCGATCGCCAGGAGCGCGTCCACGAGGTGCGGCGAGACATCGGCGAGCGCCACTTCGAAGCGCCGCTCCTCGAAGATGGTGAAAGCCGGCGCGTCCTTGACGTCGTAGAAGACGGTGGCCTGGGCCATCTCGCCCATCTGCCGCACGTCGGCGATGCTCGGCAGGTCCGACACCGTGCGATGGATGACCCACGGCACGCCGAGAGTCACGGCCAGCTGGACGACGAGGACGAGGCCGGCCAGAACGGCGCCCACATACGGCGCCCGGACGACGAGCGTCGTCAACCACGCCGAAGCGTGCCGGGCGAACGATTGGGTCAGTTTTGAAGCGATGCGCACGATGTCCGCCAACCCACGCGCCGAGGGGGAGCGGCGTACCCCACGTTACTACGGTTGGACGGCAGGCAACAGGCGAAGCCCCCGCGCGCCACCTGTGCTGGAGGCCGTCAGCGCAACTCGAAGCGGTGGCCGCAAGCGAAGCCCCGAAGGGGCGAGCCGTGGAGGCTGAAGGTGAGGGACTCGTGCCCGCTCGCGACGGCCACCGGCCGTCGCGGCGTGCCTGAGTTCGGGGAGCACGACAAGGGTCGCGCGAAGCGCGAAACTTGGCGGGGTCGACGGGACTCGAACCCGCGGCCTCCGGCGTGACAGGCCGGCGTTCTAACCAACTGAACTACGACCCCGAACCGTATTCGATTGTGCAGCGGCGAACCGCTGGTTGCCCACATCCCTGCGGCTGGTGGGCGGTACAGGACTCGAACCTGTGACAGCCGGTGTGTAAAACCGGTGCTCTACCAACTGAGCTAACCGCCCGGCTTACATCCCGACGAAACTCCAACTATACCAGACCTTGAGCGCAAGTAGTGAGAGACCCGCGGCCAGACCCGCCAGCGCGTGGTGTTCGCGGTTGCGCCAGGCGCGCGCCCAGCTGAACGACCGCGCCGAAGGCGGGGCCTGCCGCGAGGCATAGCGATCGTAGGCATCGCCGAACTTCTCGCGCAGGTGCGCCTCTTCCGCCCGCATCGCCGCGGTGAGCGTCGACACCAGATAACCCACGATCGCCAGGCCGAGCCACAGGTTGGCCGCCGCCACCGCCACCCCGACGCCGATCGCCGTCGATCCGAGGTAGAGCGGATGGCGTGTGTAACGGTAGGGCCCGCTCGACGTGACCTCGAGGCTCTTCTCGACGTGCCCGGCCGCCCACAGACGCAGCGCCGCCCCGAGCGCGGCGATACACGCGCCGGCCGCCAGGCTGCCGGCGGTCGGGTGCGACCACCACAGCGTGACGGCGGCCATCAGCCCGCCGAGCGCCACCCGGTAGCGTGCCAGCACGCGGACGACGCTCACGGCGTGCGCCCCACGGCGAGCCGCGCCGCACAGGCCGCCAGCACTTCGTCGACCGCGATACGATCGATGCAGGCTTCGCCCTTCACGCACTGCCGCTTGTGGAAACACACGCACTCGGAAGCGCGAGACACCGCCACGTCGGCCGGCAGCCATGGCCCGTTGCGCTCGGGACGCGTTGGTCCGAACAGCCCGACGATCGGCGTGCCGACCGACGCCGCCAGGTGCAGTGGCCCGGTGTCGCCGGAGACACAGAGGCGCGCGGCTCTGGCGAGCGCCAGTAGGTCGGCCAGGGCAGTCGGCGGCGAGGCGAAGGCGTGGCCCGAGGCGTGGCCGGTCACCGCGGCCGCGCGGTCCTCCTCGCCCGGGCCCCACGTCACGACGCTCGGCAGGCCGTGCCGCTCGCCAAGCGCGCGCGCCAGGGCGCCGAAGCGCTCGACCGGCCAGCGCTTGTTGTCCCAGGCGGCCCCGGGGTTGAGCAGCACGAAGCCGCCGGCCGCGGCCACCCGCGCGTCCGCCGCTACCGCCTCGGCCACCGCCGAGACGTGCGGCCGCCAGGGAAAGGTGACGCCGGCCGACGGCACGCCGAGCGGGCCGAGCATCGCCAGGTTCTTGTGCACGACGTGGCCGCGATCGTCGACCGGCACGTGCTCCCGGTAACACCAGGCGGCGGCCGGTTCGCGCAGCGCGCCGCGTTCGAAGCCGAGCACGCGCCGGGCGCCCGACCCGCGCGCGAACACCGCTGACTTGATGAGACCCTGCAGATCGATGGCGGCGGCGTAGGCCTGACGCCGCAGGTAGCCGAGCGCGCGCCCCATCCCGGCCACGCCGGCAAAACGCACGCTGCCCTCGCCGGCGCCCTCGTCGCTGGCGCGCACGACGATCCGCCGCGCCAGCCCTTCGACGAGCGCCAGCACGCCGGCGTAGCGGGCGTCCACCAGCCAGTCCACCAGCACGTCCGGACGGTGCGCCCTGAACGCGGCCAGCACCGGTAGCGCATGCACGATGTCGCCGAGCGCCCCCATGCGGACGACGAGGACACGGGCGTCGCGCTCGAGCACGGCGGCCATCAGCGCCGGCCCTCGCGAATCACGCGCAGCAGGTCGCGCGTCGAGTGATCCTTCGGATCGCCGACGATCGCGGTGCGGCCGCCGTAGCCACGGACGGTCTCGCGTTCCGGCACCGACTCCACGGTGTAGTCGGTCCCCTTGCAGTGCACGTCGGGGCGCAGCCGTTCGAGCAGCGGCGTGACGGTCGGTTCCGGGAACACCACCACGGCGTCGACGGCGCGCAGGGCGGCCACCAGCTCGGCGCGGTCGGCGGCCGGCAGCACCGGTCGATCGGCGCCCTTGAGCGCGCGCACGCAGGCGTCGTCGTTGACCGCCACGACGAGCACGTCGCCCTCCCGCCGCGCCCCTTCGAGATAGCGGACGTGCCCCACGTGCAGCAGGTCGAAGACGCCATTGGCGAAGGCGATCGTGCGTCCGGCCTGGCGCTCGGCGTCCACCCACGACGCCAGCGCGTCGCGCGACATCACCGCTCCCATCGTCAGCGCCCGCCCGCGTCGCGCTTGACGGCGGCCGCCAGTTCGCGGGCCGTCACCGTGGCCGTGCCGCGCTTCATCACGACCAGGCCGCCGGCGTAGTTGGCGAGCCGCGCCGCATCGGCCATCGAGCCGCCGGCCGCCAGCGCCAGGGTGAGCGTGGCCATCACCGTGTCGCCGGCGCCGGTGACGTCGGCGATCTCGTCGGACCCGTAGATCGGGATGTGCGTGGTCGGGGTCGCCCGCTCGAAGAGGGCCATGCCGCGACTGCCGCGCGTCACGAGCACGGCGTCCATCCGCGTGCGCGCCAGGATGGCGCGTCCGGCGCGTTCGAGCGCACGGGGGGCGTCGCCGATCGTCACCCCGAGCGCCTGCTCGACCTCCGACTCGTTGGGCGTGCAGGCCGTCAGCCCGCGGTAGCTGAGCAGCGCATAGCGCGAGTCGACGAGGACGGGCACGGGGCGGCGGCGCTTGCGCAGCGGCGCCACGAGCGACGCCACCACCGCCGGCGAGATCAGGCCGGAGCCGTAGTCGGACACCAGGACCGCGTCGGCGTGCGCGACCGCGGACGCCGCCGCCCGCATCCACTGGGCCCGCCAGGCGTCGGTCATGGGCTCGCGGGTGAAGCGGTCGACGCGCACCACCTGCTGCTTGGCGGAGTGCACGCCGCCGGCGAGGATGCGGGACTTGACCGGCGTGTGATAGCCGCGCGGCCGGGTGATGGCGCGCCGATCGACGCGGGCAGGAAACGCCGCGAGGACGCGGCGCCCGGGTTCGTCGCGGCCGGCCAGCGCCACGAGCGTCGCCGCACCGCCGAGGGTGGCGACGTTGTGGGCGGCGTTGCCCGCCCCGCCCGGCACGATCTCGGTCTTGTCGTGCTCGAGGATGAGCACCGGCGCCTCGCGCGAGACGCGGCTGATTTTGCCCGACACGAACTCGTCGGCCACCAGATCGCCGAGCACCACGACCCGCTTCCCGTGGGCGGCGGCAATGAGATCGAGCAGGCGGCGCGCGGGCTCGCTGGGGGGATCGGCAGTGGCCATCACGACGCTACAGACTACCCTACGAGACGCGCGGCCCGCCGTCGTCGGCGGTCAGCACATGGGCCACGGCCCCGGCCAGCGAATCGCAGATGACCTCCACGGCCTGGCCCTCCGGGCGAACGCTCTCTTCGAGTGCCCCCCAGCCGGTGCGCACGAGAATCCCCCGCCCGCCGAGCCGCTGCAACAACTCGATGTCGCTCCATTTGTCGCCGACGACCCACGAGCGCACCAGATCGACGCCGAGATCGCCGCGCCGCGTCGAGGGCCATGCCCGGCGCCGGCTTGCGGCACTCGCAGACCATCCGCAGGGCCTCGACGAGCGCGTCGGGATGGTGCGGGCAGGAGTACCAGCCGTCCACGAAGGCGCCGCCGGCCGCCAGCTGGCGATCGATCACGGCGTGGAGCTCGCCGATGAACTCCGGGCGGATCATCCTGCGCCCGATGCCGCCCTGGTTGGTCACCATCACCACGAGATAGCCGGCGCGGTTGAGCAGGCGCACGGCGTCGATGGCCCAAGGGTAGAGGGTGAGCTGCGACAGCTCGGAGAGATAGCCGACATCCTCGTTGATGGTGCCGTCGCGGTCGAGGAAGACGGCCGGCCGCAGTGGTCGGGGCGTGGCGGAGGGAGTCATGGAATGAGGGCGGCGACCTCGGCCGGAGCCACGCCCTGCATGCAGGCGTGGCCGAGTGGACACTCGCGCAGCATACACGGCCGGCACCACACCGGATGGATGGCGAGGCGGGCCGGCGGGCCGTCGAGCGCGGCCGTGAGGGGCGCCGTCTGCTGCTCGTTGGTCGGGCCGAACACCGCCACCACCGCCGTGCCGACGGCCCCGGCCAGGTGCATCGCGCCCGAGTCGTTGGCGACCGCCGCGTGCGCGCCGGCCAGCACGCCGGCCAGCGTGGCGAGGTCGGTGCGTCCGATGAGATCGACCAGCACGCCGGCGGTCTCGGCGCCGCCCGGCAGCTGCGCCAGCGCCGCCATCAGCGCATCGCCGGCCGCCCGATCGCCACCCGCGCCGATGAGGACCGGGGCCAGCCCACGCGAGCGCCACAGCGACGCGGCGAGGGCCGCGTGATGCGCCGGCGGCCACTGCTTGGCGCCGCCGTAGGCGGCTCCGGGCGCCAGCACCACGTAGGGTCGCCGCGGCAGCAGCGCCTGCGCGGCGGCAACGGCCGAGGCCGGCGGCACCAGGCGGGCGACGCGCGGCGCCGGGCGCAGCCCGGCGGCGGTCGTGAGCGCCAGGTAGTAGTCGGCCTGATGGACGTCGGCCGGCGGCCGGACGAAGGGCCTGGTCAGCCAGCGGCCCCGGAGGTCGGTGGCGTAGCCCCAACGCGCGGGGATCCCCGCCTGCGCCGCAATCCAGGCCGAGAGAAACGAGTTGGGAAAGAGCACGGCGAGGTCGAAGCGCTCGCCCGCCAGACGCGTCACGTCCCGTCGCCACCGTCGCACGGCGGAGAGTCCGGCGCGCGACTCGAGCGTCAGGACCTGCTGCACGCCGGGCACCATCGCGAACAGCGGCGCCACGCTCGGCCGCGCCGCCACGGCGAGATGCGCGTCCGCGAAATGCGCGCGCAGCGTCTGCAGCGCCGGCAGCGCCATCACCGAATCGCCGAGCCAGTTGGGCGCGAAGACGAGCAGCCGGGCGACGCCGTCAGCCATCGAGGCCCTCGTCGCGCACCTCGGGGAACATGCCCCGGGTCTCGGGTGCCGGTGCGTCGCGCCACCGGCGATGCATCCACAGCCACAGTTCCGGCTGCCGCCGCACGTACATCTCGAGCACGTCGGTGCAGCGCTGGGTGAACTCGCGGACCGGGTCGGGCGTGCCGGCGGCCGGCGGCTCGACCGGCGGCTCGTAGACGAGCCGGAGGCGTCCGTCCGGCGTCGGCACGGCGAAGACGGGAATCACCGGCGCGCCCGTCCGCAACGCCAGCGCGGCCAGCGTCGAGGTGGTGGCGGCCGGCCGCTGGAAGAACTGCACCCAGATGGCATCCGGGCTGTGCATGTGCTGGTCGATGAGCATCGCCACGCCCTGCCCCATCGCCAGCGTACGCAGCACCTTGCGCACCGCGCCTTCGCGGTAAATGACCGAGTTGCCGGTCCGCTGGCGCATGTCTTCGAGCAGGACGTGGAGACCGGGATTGTCGAGTGGCCGCGCGAGCACGCCGATCGGCTGGAAGATGAGCGCGTGCACGATGGCGTGCATCTCCCAGAAGCCGAAGTGGCCGGTGAAGAAGAGCACGCCCTTGCCCTTGGCGTAGGCGGCGCGCACGCGCGCCTCGCCCTCGACCACGACCCGCGCGCGCATCTGCTCCGGCGTCAGTCGCCCGAAGCGCAGCAGCTCGAGGAGCAGGATGCCGAAGTGGCGGAACATGCGGCGCGCGATGCTCTTGCGCTCGGCTTCGGCGCGGGCGGGAAAGCACTGGGCGAGGTTGGCCAGTGCCACCCGGCGATGGCCGCGGTCGAGCGCGTAGAAGGTCAGCCCGAGCGAACCGCCCACGGCACGCACGAGGAACGACGGCAGCAGGCTGACGGCCGCGCCGACGCCCCGCACCGCGGCCAGCTCGAGGGCCTGACGCTGTTGCTTCACGCGCGCCCCCCGAGCACGCTCCGGATCGCCGTGGTCACGACGTCCCAGCGCGCCAGATCCAGCGTCAGCGGCCAGCGCGCCACCGCCATCGGCAGCGGCGCCAGCGCCTCGAGACGCACGGCGTCCTTGTCGGTGGTGGCCACGCCCCAGGCGCCGGCGGCCTCGACGCGACCGGCGACCTCGGCCAGATCGGCGGCCGAGTACCAGTGGTGGTCCGGGTAGGTGCAGCGGTCGACGACCTGCCAGCCATCGGCCACCAGGGCCGCCTCGAACTGCTCCGGCTGCCCGATGGCCGCCATCGCGACGACCGATCGATCGCGGGTCGGCGCCGCGCCGTGCACCACCACCGGCGGGCCGAGACGCCGGACCGCGCCGATGCCGCACGGCACGCCGTAGACGTCGGCTTCCTGCTGCGCCTCGCGGTCGGTGGCGCCGACGACGACGAGCAGCCCCGCCCGCGACAGCGCCGAGAGCGGCTCGCGCAGCCGCCCCTTCGGCAGCACGGCATCGTCGGCGAGCGCGCCGGCCGGCGTGACGACGATGTCGAGGTCGCGCGCCAGCGGCAGGTGCTGGAATCCATCGTCGAGCAGGTGTACGGTCGCCCCCAGCGTCTCTTCGGCCACCCGCCCGGCGGCGTAGCGCTCGGCGCAGACGACCACCGCCGCTCCCGGCACGGCGCGGGCCAGCATCAGCGGCTCGTCGCCGGCGTGAGCCACGTCCGAGCGCACGCGCCCGCCATCGGACACCACCAGCGGCTCGCGCATCGTCACCTTGCGGGCGTAGCCGCGCGACAGGATCGCCGGGCGCTCCCCGATCGACACCAGCCAGCGGGCGATGGCGGCCACGAGCGGGGTCTTGCCGGTGCCGCCCACGCTCAGGTTGCCGACGCTGATGACAGGGCGGCGCAGCCGCTGGCGGGCTCCGGGGCGTTCGTACCACGCGCGCCGGGTCAGGGCGAGCCGTCCGTAGAGGGTGTGCAGCACCAGTGTCTCAGGGGCCGGGCGGCTCAGGGCGCCCGGAACGGCCGCACGTTGTTGGGACGGGCGGCCGGCGGCGGCAGCAGGGCATCGAGGACCTCGAGCGTCCGCGTCTTGGCGCCGCGGTTGGTCTCGACGAGCGCGCGCGCGGCGGCGCCGAGCCGGGCGCGGCGCACCGGGTCGGCCATGAGCGCCAGCACCGCTTCTTCGAACGCGCCCTCGGACGCCACCTGCACGCCGGCATCGTTGGCGGCGAAGGCGGCGGCGATCTCGGTGAAGTTGTGCATGTGGGGGCCGTAGACGATCGGGCGGCCGAAGATCGCCGGTTCGAGGATGTTGTGACCGCCGGTGGGCACGAGACTGCCGCCGACGAAGACGATCGTGCCGACCTGGTAGACCGCCGCCAGTTCGCCGATCGTGTCGAGCACCACCACGTCGGCTCGCGGCTCGGCATCGATCGGCAGCTCGCTGCGGCGCAGCGTGCGGAAGCCTTCCTGCCGGGCCAGTGCCACGACGTCGTCGAAGCGTTCCGGATGGCGTGGCGCCATCACCAGCACGGCGCCCGGCTGTGCCGTCTTCAACCGCCGGAACACCCGCAGCACGATCGCCTCCTCGCCTTTCATCGTGCTGCCGGCCACCCACACGGGGCGCGACGCCGGGAAGCGGAAGTAGCGCAGCACGCGATCCCTGGAGCGGGCCTGCCCGGCGCTGGCCGGCTCGAGCGAATCGAACTTGAGGCTGCCGGTGACCACCACCCGGTCGGCCGGGGCGCCGATGGCGACGAAACGGCGGGCGGATTCCTCAGACTGCACGCAGAAGCGATCGATGCCGGTGAGCACGGGACGGAAGAACCCGCGCGCCAGCCGGTAGCGCGGAAACGACCGCGACGAGAGCCGGCCGTTGACGATCGCGGTCTTGACCCCGCGCCGCCCGCATTCGCGCAGCAGGTTGGGCCAGATCTCGGTCTCCATCATCAGGAACAGCTTCGGCTTGACGAGGTCGAGCGTGCGGCGCACGACGAAGCCGAGATCGAACGGAAAGTAGAACACGCCGTCGACGTCGAGGGGATTGCGCCGGGCCAGCTGCTGTGCCGACATGGTCGTGGTCGAGAGGAAGATGCGCAGCCGCGGGTGCCGCTCGCGCAGGGCCGCGATGAGCGGCCGGGCGGTGAGCAGTTCGCCCACCGACACGGCGTGAATCCAGATCGAGGACTCGGCATCGATGTTGAAGGACACCGGCAGATAGCCGAGACGCTGTGACAGACTACCGACGTACTTCCGGTAGCGGAGGGCCTGGTAGACGAGCCAGGGCGAGACCGCCAGCGCGAAGAGGACGATGAGTGCGGTGTAGAGCGCGTACATTTATGCCCGCAAGACGCTGATTTTACGCAGGATAGCTTGCCGGCGCCGGGCCGGGACGAGGTTTGACCCGGCTTGCCGCGTCGGCTATACAATCATACGTTTGCCGGTGCGCCGATTGGAGTAGCAGGCGACCGGTCACGAGGAGGAGCGACATGGGTGTCAGAGTGGGCATCAACGGGTTCGGCCGGATCGGGCGCAACATCATGCGCGCGGCGCTGGCTGACGACAACATCGATTTCGTGGGTGTCAACGACCTCACCGATGCCAAGACCCTGGCACATCTGCTGAAATACGACTCCGTGCTCGGCAACCTGAGCGCCTCGATCAGCGGCGGCACCGACAGCATCACGGTCGACGGCGACGAGTTCAAGGTGTTTGCCTCGAAGGACCCGGGAGCTCTGCCGTGGAAGGACCTGGGCGTGGACGTGGTCTTCGAGTGCACGGGCAAGTTCACCGACCGCGACGGCGCCGCCAAGCACCTGGCTGCCGGCGCGAAGAAGGTCATCATCACCGCGCCCGCCAAGAAGCCCGACGTCACGCTCGTGATGGGCGTGAACGACGAGCAGTACGACCCGGCCGCCCACCACATCATCTCGAACGCCTCCTGCACCACCAACTGCCTGGCGCCCATGGTGAAGGTGCTGAACGACTCGTTCGGGTTGAAGCGCGGCTGGATGACCACCGTGCACGCCTACACGAACGATCAGAACCTGCTCGACCTGCCGCACAAGGACATGCGCCGCGCCCGTGCCGCCGCCATGTCGATCATTCCGACGACGACCGGGGCCGCCAGCGCCGTGGGCGAGGTCATGCCCGCCCTCAAGGGCAAGCTCGACGGCATCTCGATGCGCGTGCCGACCCCGAACGTCTCGGTCGTCGACCTCGTGTCGCTCCTCGACAAGAAGGTCAGCGCCGACGAGATCAACGACGCGATGCGCGCCGCCGCGGCCGGCCCCATGAAAGGCGTGCTCCACGTGGAGGATGCGCCGCTCGTCTCGATCGACTTCCGCGGCAATCCGTTCTCGTCGATCATCGACAGCGCCTACACCAAGGTCATGGACGGCGACTTCGTGAAGACGATGGCGTGGTACGACAACGAGTGGGGCTACTCCAACCGCTGCGTCGATCTGCTGCGCAAGGTCGCCAGGAGCCTGTAGGTTTCCCCCATGACGAAGTACTCGATCCGCGACCTCCCGCTCGATGACCGCCGCGTCTTCATGCGCGTGGACTTCAACGTGCCGATCAAGGACGGCGTCATCACCGACGACACGCGCATCACCGCGGCGCTGCCGACGGTGCGCTACGCGCTGGACCACGGCTGCACGGTGATCCTGGCCTCGCACCTCGGCCGCCCCAAGGGCAAGGTGGTACGCGAGTTCAGCCTGCAGCCGGTGGCCGCGCACCTGTCCACGCTGCTCGGCGTCGAGGTCGTGTTCGCCGAGGACTGCATCGGCGAGCTGGCGCGGGCCGCGATTGCCAAGGCCGAGGTGCCGGGCGGGTCGCACGTCGTGCTGCTCGAGAACCTGCGCTTCCACGCCGAGGAGGAGCAGGACGACCCGGCGTTCGCGACCGCGCTGGCGACGCTGGCCGACGTCTACGTGGACGACGCGTTCGGCGCCGCGCACCGCGCCCACGCCTCGGTGTCCGGCATGGTCGGGCCGTTCGCGGCCGCCGGGGCCGGGCTGCTGATGGAAAAGGAACTGTCCTACCTCGGGATGGCACTCGGCAACCCCGAGCGGCCGTTCGTCGCCATCATCGGCGGCGCCAAGGTCTCGGACAAGATCGAGGTCATCGAGAACCTGCTGGCACGGGTCGATCACCTGCTGATCGGCGGGGCGATGGCCTATACCTTCTTCAAGGCGCTGGGTCTTCCCGTGGGCGGGTCGCTGGTCGAGAACGACAAGCTGGGCGAGGCCCTCAAGATCATCGAGGCCGCCAAGACACGCGGCGTCGAGCTGACGCTGCCGGTCGATCACGTGGTGGCCGACCGGATGGATGCCGCCGCGGCGACGGCCGTGCTGCAGGTGTCGGACCACGAGCTCGGCGATCGCATGGGCCTCGACATCGGCCCGGAAACGACGGCCCTGTTCAGCTCGATCATCGCGTCGGCCAAGACGGTCGTCTGGAACGGCCCGATGGGCGTGTTCGAGATGGCGCCCTTCGCCGCCGGCACCATGGGCGTGGCCGAGGCCGTGGCCAGGGTGCAGGGCACGACGATCATCGGCGGGGGCGATTCGGTGGCGGCCGTGCATGCGGCCGGCGTGGCCGACAAGATCAGCCACATCTCCACCGGCGGCGGCGCCTCGCTCGAGTTCCTGGGCGGCGCGGTGCTTCCTGGAGTCGCCGCCCTTCCCGACAAGGCGTAGTAGGACGGCTCCCCGGACCAGCGGCTGGCGGCTAGCGGCTGGCGGCTAGAAAGGCGCTGAACAATGCGGCAGCCATTCATCGCGGGCAACTGGAAGATGTTCAAGACCGTGCACGAAGCCGTCGTGCACGTGAAGGAGCTGCGGGCGCTGGTCAAGGACGTGCAGGGGATGGACATCGTCGTCGCCCCGCCGGCCACCGCCCTGCACGCGGCGGCCGAAGCGGCCCGCAACAGCAACATCGCCATCGCCGGCCAGACCTGCCATTGGGAACGCGAGGGCGCGTTCACCGGCGAGCTGAGCGCCGGCATGATCCGGGAGGCCGGGGCGGAATACGTGATCCTCGGACATTCGGAGCGCCGCACCCTGTTCGGCGAGACGGACGCGGACGTGCTCCGCAAGCGCCGCGCCGCCCTCGCCGCCGACCTGGTGCCGATCGTCTGCATCGGCGAGACGCTCGAGCAGCGCGACCAGCAGCAGACGCTCGCGGTGCTCGACCAGCAGATCCAGCGCGGCCTCGATGGCGCGACGGCCGACCAGGTGGCCGAGATGGTGCTCGCCTACGAACCGGTGTGGGCGATCGGCACCGGCAGGAACGCCACACCCGAGCAGGCCGGTGAAGCCCACGCGCACATCCGCCAGCGCCTGCGGTCGTGGTTCGGGGCCGAGGCCGCCGAACGATGCCGCGTCATCTACGGGGGCAGCGTGAAGCCCGGCAATATCGCCAGCCTGCTGGCGCTGCCGGACGTGGACGGCGCGCTGGTGGGCGGAGCCAGCCTCGATGTGGCCGGATTCGGCCAGATCGTGGCTGCCGGCGCCGCCTAGGCTATACTCGGACGTTGCGGCCATGCTGTATTACCTATTCGTCACTCTCTACGTCGTCGCCTGCTTCGTCCTGATGATCGTGATCCTTCTCCAGCAGGGGAAGGGCGGCGACATCGCGGCCGCCTTCGGCGGCGGTTCGAGCCAGGCGGTGTTCGGCGCGCGCGCCGGCGCCACCCTCCTCACCAAGGTGACGGCTGGCCTCACGGTGGCCTTCATGAGCCTCGCGCTGCTGCTCGCCATCTGGGGCGCACGCGGCACCGGCTCGGTCGTCGGAGGCGTGGACGGTCCGCCGCCGGTGAGCCTGCCGGCCGGCGCCACCGACATTCCGTTCCAGCCACCCGCCGCCACCCCGGCGCCCGCGGTGCCGGAAGCCGGCACGACGCCGCCAGCTACGACGCCGCCGCCCGCCAAGAAGCAGTAGTCGCGGCCCACTCGGATGCTGCGCGATGGCGCGGCGTCTGGCGGTCTGCTAGAATCAGCAATTCGTGCGGAGGGCAGCGATGCCGCCGTGCGCACCCTCGGAACGCGGAAGTGGCGGAATTGGCAGACGCACCAGCTTGAGGGGCTGGCGCCCGCAAGGGCGTGGGGGTTCGAGTCCCCCCTTCCGCACCAATTGAGAAAGGCCCCGGGTTCCGGGGCCTTTTCTATTGGTGAGAATCAACAACTTCAGGCGCCATGAAGGCCACCTGAAACGGTGGCCATTTCTCGTTTAGGTTTGTCGAGCCCTACCCGCCCGCTCCCGAGTGGCTCTTGACGCCGGTAGGAATCGGACTCGCAACGGGCGCATCACTCTTTTCCACAAGGGGGGTCGCGCCTGTTTCGACACTGCCATCACGGCCTGGGCGCGCCGCCCGCGCTACGCGTCGCGGCATCGCGTAAACGCAACGCCGGCGACAGACGCAAACAGAATTGATAAAAGTCCACGTACTCGGGAGCCAGCGACGGCCGCTGCCGTCCATCGCGCAGTGACGCCTTCAGATCGGCGGACTGGGTGTAGACGATTCGAAACCATCGGCCATGGAACATGCCGCCGCGGTGCTCGTTCCATTGCACGAGGTTGGCCGCCGCGGCCAGCACCAGGGCGGCAACAACCAATCTCCCGCGCGTCGTGTCGATCGTCCGCCACTGCCCTGCCGCAATCACGGCGACGGCGAGAAGCAGTGCCTGCCAAGGTAGCGGGTAATACCACAGGCGATGGTCCCGCAGTTCGTATATTGGCGGATGCCGGGCGATCATGATCGCGAACATCAGCAGGAAGGCAGCGGGCAGCGCCGCAACCGTCAGCACGGCGGCAATTCCCGCGGTGGGCCGCCACGTCCGGTAGATGCGCCAGAGCGCGACCACAATCAACGCCGCCAGTGCCAGCGACGGGAGATGGCCAGCCAGCACGCGGGTCGCCTGCCACAGAATTTCTGCGGCGCGCGTGAAGTGCTGCGGCGTGGTCAGCACATCGAGCAGCGGCACGTTCTGATAGCGGAAACTGGGCGAGTAGCCGTTCAAGCTGCGAATCAGCGCCGGCCCGATCACCAGGTTGTACGCCATCATCGCGACGACCGCGGCGGCCGCACCGATCACCGGGCCACGCGCCGCCCGTCCAGCCAGCCAATACATAGCGATGACCGCGGTACCGACCACGGCGAGAAAAAACCCTTGCCGGTCGAGCAGACTCAACAGGCAGAACCAGCCAAACACGGCGGCCGAACGACGCCAGCCCTGGACCGGGCTCGCCAGCACGCGCTGCAGATAAAACACTGTGGCGATCAGTGCCGGTGCGAGCAGCGGCTTGGTCGAGCGGTACAACATCCCGCTGGTGACGACGTAAATGAAATTCGTGAGGTAGGCGAGCAGCAGCAATGTCGCGACCAATGCGCGGGATGGCGCCCAGCCGCGGCTCTCGCGCCACACCAGCCACGCGGTCCACAGGCCGGCGGCCACGGCACTCGCGGGCACGAAGACGGCGACATCAGCATGCATCCACGCCGCGAACACCCGCGCGTCGAGATAATCGATGAAGTAGCTGAGCTCGCGCGCCTGGTAGGTGCCGATGTCGTTGATATGCGGGTCGAAGATCTTCTGTAGAAGCGGGCGCTCCGCCAGATAGCGCTGGACAAACTGCGTGGCCTCGAGCTCGAGCAGGCCGCCGTCCCAGTACCAGAACGGCGCCAGCAAGGCCGGCAGAAGAAGCAGGCGAGCGCAGTTCAGGCCGACACGCGTGGCCTTGTCATGATTCGCGCTCATCTGCCGGTCAGTCTACCAGTGCGGCTGCCGCCTTTACTCGATCGTGATCACCAGGGTGAAGTTCTGCGGCGACACGTTGACCACGGTACGGTTCATCGCCCAGACCTTGAACTGCTCGCCGACGGTGACCGCGCGCGTGATGATCTCCGGGTTGGCAGAGATGGTCTGAGAACGCACGATGATCTCGCAGCTGGTCAGGGGATTGCTGTTGCAGCTGGTTGCGGTGAGATATAGATCCAGATTGCCGCCGCCGGTCCACGACAGCGCCATCCGCGCAGTGCCGGCGCGGGTGACGTTCAATGCCGTGGACGCCGATTCATCCTGACCAAGCGAGCCCGTGGTGCTCTGGGTGAACGGTTGCGATGTCGGGCTGGTCGGCGGGTTATTGGTGCCGCTTCCACAGCCGACAGTGAGAACGACAGCGGTTAGTACAAGACAGGTAACTCGACGGCTCATCATTGTTTTGTGTGGGATCTATTGCTTGGACAAGTCAATTCAAATCAGGCGTATTCGTAAAACACCAACACCCATGGCAGCGACGCATTAGTGTGTTCCTGACTTTCTCCTTCACGAGTGATCTCAATTGTTTCCATACGAGATCGCTGCGTTCGGCATCGGCCAGAACGATGGCGGGACGAAGCTTGATCTGCGAGAGAGTCGGGAAGGGAAATCGGACGAGGACTACGGTCATCGCATCACGCCCCTCCCGTGGTGGTTAGCGCACCTCGAAGCTCTGCGTCTCTGCGGACTTGTTGTCCAGAAACACTTCGACCTGGTATTTGCCTGTGGGCCAGCCATCCGGCTTGGTGATGTGGAACTCGGTCCGTTCCCGGCTGCCCGGGGCAATCGTGCGCGACGAATCGTCGACCACCTGCCCGCCCTCGAAGGTCCACTTCGCCCGGAGCGTGGCGCTCTGCGCCGAGCCCTCGGTAGCCACCGAGGCGTAGACGGTGTCGTGGGGCGTGAAGTTGTCGGTCTTGTCGGTCACCGTCTTGTCCGCGCCGATCGATCGGCCCAGCGTGACGTCGGTGACGCGGACACCGTCCGTGCCCGCAGGGGTATTGGCCGTGTTCCCCCCGCAGGCCGCGGTGGCCAGCAGGAGGGTGAGGCACGCCGAGATCTGGAGAGCTTTCGGGTAGCGCAGCATCGTGTTCATCTCAAGCTCCGGGGATTTTCAAACGCTGGCCGGGGTGGATCAGATCCGGGTTCGTGATCTGGTCGCGGTTGGCCTCGTGGATGCGAGGCCACTCGCTGGCGTCGCCGTAGACCCGTTTCGCGATCTTCGAGAGGCTGTCCCCGGCGACGACGACATACGACTGCTCCGACCCTGCGGTACCAGTGGTCGAGCCGGGTTCAGGGAAGGGCTCTGCGAGTGGCGGCGCAGGAGCGGTTGTCGAGCTGCCGGACTGGACGTTCGAGAAGTCGGCCTGCTGCTTGTCTTCGTCTTTCTTGCGAAGTTTGTCGAATATGTCCATCTGACTTCCCCTTTTCGGCACCCCGCCGGCAACTCGCGCCGCGCGTGCAGCGAATCAGCATATTGCGTGCCGAGAGCTTTGCCGGAACGACGACGTCTTCCGACCACGCCGGTGAGGCACTGAGCAACATCACTCAGGTCGAACACAGCACGAGAACCTTCTGCATCTAAATCAATCCTTGACACACACTGCCCTCAACCCGGTGGTGATGAGCACAGTTGACTTGCTGTCCTGAGGGGAACCCCAGGGGGTCGCTCAAGATCCGTCGCGCGGGGACCGTCTTGCCGCCGCCGCGGCATAGCCGCATCAATCCGCGCTGCCCTGGTAGGCTCCGGCCGAGTACGTCAGCTCGTAGCTGTGAGAGTAGATCTCGATCAAGTTGCCGAAAGGATCTTCGCAGTAGACCATCCGATACGGTTTCTCGCCGGGGTAGTACTCGCGAATCGGCATTCGCTGCCTCCCTCCGTTGGCGACGATCTTCTTTGCCAGCCCTTCGACATCCGGATCCTGCACGCAGAAGTGAAACACTCCGGTTTTCCAGTACTCGAAGTTGTTCTCTCGCCTCTGCGCATTGTCGAACTCGAACAGTTCGATGCCGACTCTGTCGCCGGTGGCCAGGTGAGCGATGCGAAAATGGCCCCAGCCCTCTCCGAACACGTCGTTGCACATCACGCCGATGGCGGAATCGTCAGAGATTACGTCTGTCGGAGGCATGATCACGTACCATCCCAGCGTTTTCGTGTAGAACTCCACGGCCTGATCCAGGTTCGTGACCGAAATGCCGATGTGCGAAAAGGTTCGGGGAAACATCGTGGAACTCCTGATGTCGGATTGGGCCCCAGCTCGAACGCGGAGGGGCCACACGCGTCGAACACCTGCCGCTCGGGACGCCACACGGCCTGTGAATCAGGGTAGCCGGTTTTGGTGGCTCGCCGGCGCGCGTCGGCAGCCACCAACTCTGACGCGGTGAGAATGGCAGCCACGTTGCTGCAACTCATCCTGTCCACTGCCATCCTCGTTTGATGTGCGGCCGAACGGAGCCGCAGCACGCAGCGTGAGCGCGTTGCGATGTTGATTCGATCGCTGATTTCGCGGTACTCTGGAGTCTCAAACGAACGTAGTCGTTGCCCGGTCCGTTTCCCGCCTGCCCTGAAATCCCCCTTCCGTGCGGCTCTAGACACGTCGGGTACCTCCGCGATAACAGGAACAGGAAAACCGTATCTTGATGTGCAAAATGTTGGTCAGAGGTGTGTCTGTAGCGTCGAAGAACAGCTTCAGAATCGGGTCCGCGGTCGCTCTCGTCGGCGCGTGTGTCGGTCTTCTCGTGTTCGGTCAGGACGAGGCACTGGCCCAAGCCGGCGGCAAGCCGAATATCCAGATTGGCTCGGTCGTCAACCTGAAGAATCAGTATCCCAGCGAGGGTGGCTACCTGGACACGCGTGGGCGGACCCGGGACAAGAGCGAGTTCAGCAAGATCACGTTCCTTCCGCCCGAGAGTGTGTTCGTCTCCACGCACCCGAACCCGGACCGGTCGATGGGCTCGGGAAGCTGGCAGATCATGTCCGCCTCGGGCAAGGCCGCCGGCGCGCCGCTCGAGTTCGGCGACAAGATCCACCTGCGCAACATGTACGCCGACGCCGGGTACCTCGACACGATTGGCTACATCAAGGACTTCGACGCCTTCAAGAACTACGCGGGCGCGAAGCTGGGCGTGTTCACGTCGAAGACCCCGACGCGCGATAACGGCTCCGGCACGTGGATCGTCACCGCGGCCACGCCCGATCGCAAGGGCCCCGTGCGCGAGGGCGACACCATCCGCCTGCAGAACGCCTACCCCGGCGGCGGTTTCCTCGACGTCAACGGGCGTGTAACGCAGAACCCGATGTTCAAGGAATACGAGGGCTCGTCGCTTCTCGTGTTCACGTCGGACTCCCCCTCGCGCCACAGCAACTCGGGCAGCTGGACTGTCACGACGAGCAAGGTGACTGCGAAGAAGTAGACCGCACTCTGGCTGGCGCCGTTTCGACCGGCGAAACGGCGCCGCCATTCACGTGGCGCCACACGCGAGCATCTTCCGGAGCAGCTTGAGGTCGTGGCCCATGCCCAGGTTGCCATCGGCGCCGGCCTTACACACCCCGGTGATCTGGCGCCGGTCAGGATGTCCGCAGGAGCGTGGCGACGCTACTGAATGCGCAGTGGCGAAACGGGAATCTCCCCGCTTGGAATCGCGACTTGCGTCGCCGTTCCCGGAAGGGCATTGGTGATCGTGCCCGCCGACACCGAGCAGCTGCTCCACGTGTGACTGCCGGTTGTTCCCTGCAGGGTGTGGAAGGAACTGTAGGATTGGCTGGCCACGACGGGCCCCGACCCCGCTATGTACACCGCCGTGCGATCGAGAAGGCCGGCAAATTTCAGCAGCGATGACTGATTCGCCGAGTACGCCGTGCCCGTGCACGTCGCTCCGGCGTAGTAGAGGGTGGCACCCGACTGCGTCAACCCCGCGGACGTCGCCTGGAGCAGCACAACGGTCGAACCACCAACGGTCTTCGTCACCCAGTCCTTGTCCCACGACCTGACCAGCGCACCGACGACGACGCTGTTGTTGTCGACGAGGACGAACGCGCCGTAGCCGGCCGCACCCGTGGCGCCGGTGGCTCCGGTGGCACCGACCGGGCCTTGTGCACCGGTCGAGCCCTGAGCGCCTGTCGCGCCAGCGGCTCCTGTCGCCCCTGTTGCCCCCACGGGCCCTTCGGGACCGGCGGGACCCTGAGAACCAACTGCTCCGTCGGCACCGTCCGCACCATCTGCGCCATCCGCACCAGCGGGGCCTTGAGGACCTTGCGGTCCAGTGGCGCCAGCCGCACCGTCGGCACCATCCGTACCAGCAGGGCCCGCGGGACCCTGCGGTCCCACCGCACCATCCGCGCCGTCGGCGCCATCCGCACCAGCGGGGCCTGCGGGACCCTGCGGTCCCGCCGCACCATCCGCGCCATCGGCACCAGCCGCGCCTTGAGGACCTTGCGGTCCCGTCGCACCAGCCGCGCCATCGGCACCGTCGGCACCGTCGGCACCGTCGGCACCCTCGGCACCATCCGCACCAGCAGGGCCTGCGGGACCCTGCGGACCCACCGCACCATCGGCTCCGTCAGCACCAGCCGGGCCTTGAGGACCTTGCGGTCCAGTCGCACCATCCGCACCATCGGCACCATCCGCACCAGCAGGGCCTGTGGAACCCTGCGGACCGACCGCACCATCCGCGCCGTCCGCACCATCCCCACCAGGCACGCCCTGCGGACCGGCAGATCCTTGAGGACCGGCAGGCCCCTGGGGACCCACCGCACCGTCCGCACCATCCGCGCCGTCGGCGCCATCCGCCCCAGCGGAGCCTGCGGGACCCTGCGGTCCCGCCGCACCATCCGCGCCGTCGGCACCAGCCGGGCCTTGAGAACCTTGCGGTCCAGTCGCACCAGCCGCGCCGTCGGCACCATCCGCCCCAGCAGGGCCTGTGGAACCCTGCGGACCGACCGCCCCATCGGCACCGTCCGCACCAGCCGCCCCGGCGGGACCGGCAGGCCCTTGGGGACCGGCGGGACCCTGAGAACCAACCGCACCGTCGGCACCGTCCGCGCCATCAGCACCGGCCGGGCCTTGAGGACCTTGCGGTCCAGTGGCGCCAGCCGCACCATCCGCACCAGGCACGCCCTGCGGACCGGCAGATCCTTGAGGACCGGCAGGCCCCTGGGGACCCACCGCACCGTCCGCACCATCCGCACCGTCGGCCCCGGCGGGACCGGTAGGACCGGTAGGACCGGTCGGACCTTGCGCTCCCACAGCGCCATCGGCACCGTCAGCACCAGCCGGGCCCTGAGGACCTTGCGGTCCAGTCGCACCAGCCGCGCCATCCGCTCCATCCGCGCCGTCCGCGCCGTCAACGCCGTCCGCACCGGCAGGGCCTGCAGGACCGTTTGCTCCCACCGCGCCATCGGCACCGGCGGCACCAGCCGGTCCTTGAGGACCTTGCGGTCCAGTCGCACCAGTCGCACCAGCCGCGCCATCTGCACCGTCGGCACCATCCGCACCGGCGGGACCGGCAGGCCCTTGGGGACCCACCGCGCCATCGGCACCGGCCGCACCGTCCGCGCCATCCCCACCAGGCACGCCCTGCGGACCGGCAGATCCTTGAGGACCGGCAGGCCCCTGGGGACCCACCGCACCGTCCGCCCCATCCGCACCGTCGGCCCCGGCAGGGCCTGCGGGACCCTGCGGACCGACCGCACCATCGGCTCCGTCAGCACCAGCCGGGCCTTGAGGACCTTGCGGTCCTGTCGCACCAGTCGCACCAGTCGCGCCATCCGCACCGTCGGCACCGTCCGCGCCATCCCCACCAGGCACGCCCTGCGGACCGGCAGATCCTTGAGGACCGGCAGGCCCCTGGGGGCCCACCGCACCATCCCCACCATCCGCGCCGGCGGCACCGGCAGGACCTTGCGGTCCTACCGCACCATCCGCACCATCCGCACCGTCCGCACCATCCGCACCGTCGGCACCATCCGCCCCAGCAGGGCCTGTGGAACCCTGCGGACCGACCGCCCCATCGGCACCGTCCGCACCAGCCGCCCCGGCGGGACCGGCAGGCCCTTGGGGACCGGCGGGACCCTGAGAACCAACCGCACCGTCGGCACCGTCCGCGCCATCAGCACCGGCCGGGCCTTGAGGACCTTGCGGTCCAGTGGCGCCAGCCGCACCATCCGCACCGTCGGCCCCGGCGGGACCGGTAGGACCGGTAGGACCGGCGGTCGGACCTTGCGCTCCCACAGCGCCATCGGCACCGTCAGCACCAGCCGGGCCCTGAGGACCTTGCGGTCCAGTCGCACCAGCCGCGCCATCCGCTCCATCCGCGCCGTCCGCGCCGTCAACGCCGTCCGCACCGGCAGGGCCTGCAGGACCGTTTGCTCCCACCGCGCCATCGGCACCGTCGGCACCAGCCGGTCCATCCCCACCAGGCACGCCCTGCGGACCGGCAGATCCTTGAGGACCGGCAGGCCCCTGGGGACCCTCCGCACCGTCGGCCCCGGCAGGGCCTGCGGGACCCTGCGGACCGACCGCACCATCGGCTCCGTCAGCACCAGCCGGGCCTTGAGGACCTTGCGGTCCTGTCGCACCAGCCGCGCCGTCGGCCCCGGCGGGACCGGTTGGACCTTGCGGTCCCACCGCGCCATCGGCACCAGCCGCACCAGGCACGCCCTGCGGACCGGTAGATCCTTGAGGACCGGCAGCCCCCTGGGGGCCCACCGCACCATCCCCACCATCCGCACCAGGCACGCCCTGCGGACCGGCAGATCCTGAGGACCGGCAGTCCCCTGTGGACCCACCGCACCATCCGCGCCGTCAACGCCGTCCGCACCGGCAGGGCCTGCAGGACCTTGCGGTCCCACCGCGCCATCGGCACCGTCAGCACCATCCGGGCCTTGAGGACCTTGCGGTCCAGTCGCACCAGTCGCACCAGCCGCGCCATCCGCACCGTCGGCACCGTCCGCGCCATCCCCACCAGGCACGCCCTGCGGACCGGCAGATCCTTGAGGACCGGCAGGCCCCTGGGGGCCCACCGCACCATCCCCACCATCCGCGCCGGCGGCACCGGCGGCACCGGCAGGACCTTGCGGTCCTACCGCACCATCCGCACCATCCGCACCATCCGCACCGTCCGCACCATCCGCACCGTCCGCACCATCCGCACCGTCGGCACCATCCGCCCCAGCAGGGCCTGTGGAACCCTGCGGACCGACCGCCCCATCGGCACCGTCCGCACCAGCCGCCCCGGCGGGACCGGCAGGCCCTTGGGGACCGGCGGGACCCTGAGAACCAGCTGCACCGTCGGCACCGTCCGCGCCATCAGCACCGGCCGGGCCTTGAGGACCTTGCGGTCCAGTGGCGCCAGCCGCGCCATCCGCACCGTCGGCACCATCCGCACCAGCAGGGCCTGTGGAACCCTGCGGACCGACCGCCCCATCGGCACCGTCCGCACCAGCCGCCCCGGCGGGACCGGCAGGCCCTTGGGGACCGGCGGGACCCTGAGAACCAACCGCACCGTCGGCACCGTCCGCGCCATCAGCACCGGCCGGGCCTTGAGGACCTTGCGGTCCCTCCGCACCGTCCGCACCGTCCGGACCATCCGCCCCGGCGGGACCGGCAGATCCTTGGGGACCGGCAGGCCCCTGGGGACCCACCGCGCCATCGGCCCCGTCAGCACCGTCAGCACCAGCAAGGCCTTGAGGACCTTGCGGCCCAACTGAACCATCCGTACCCGGAAGGCCTGCGGCACCCTGCGGCCCGGCCGGACCTTGCGGCCCCGCCGGACCCGACGCGATCGGGAGGTTCCCCACCAGGTCGGCATTGCGAAGTACCGCGTTTGCCGAGCCTTCGAGCGGTATGTAGCTGGCAGATGGCGAAGTGACGGCCTGAAGGTAATAACGATCCAGGGTCGAGCCGTGAAATGGCGGAACAACGGTAATCGACGCTTTTCCCGTACCGTCGAGGGTGCCGGTGGCAAGGATGACCACGTCCGGCCCCACACGCAGCGCGACGCCGCCATGGCTGAATCCGCCGTCAGTGGACGAGCCGAGCACCGCGAAGAACTGGCCGGGCGTACCGGTGACAGTCGCCACGCTCCCGGTCCCAGGGACGACAATGGTCTGGCCCACCGAGAGTTGTGGGCCCTGAGCCAACACCGCCGACGGGACCACGACGGCGACGCAAGCCACGACGAGCAATCGATGCATAGCCATTGCCTGATCCGTTCCTGACGCCTCGTTTGACTACGCTCCACACTCTGGTGATCCAACTAACTGCTTGTCGTGCGACTTTCTTTGTCCCACTTAGAAGCAAATATTCGCGACGGCTCCGCGGATGCAATACGGGGTGTCTTACGCCCGTTGAATAACCCATCGGCTGGAGGCTGAATTCTCTGGAGGGCAACTGACCCATATCTGCCAGTGACCGGGCAGCCGCGCGCAACTAAGCCCCTGGCCGTTGGCCAGCCAATCGACATCGCACGGCGGCATCGCTACGGCGATCGCTTCGTGTTGCAGGCAACGCTACGCGTCAGACGATAGGCGACATCAGCTGGATCGGGGGCGACAGAATTTGCGTTATCCGACCCTGGCCGCCCACCCGCTTGGTTCGGCCTAAGTCACGCGTGGCGTTGAGAAGTTACTCGTCAGGTGAGGCCATCAATACGAAGTGGTCACGAACGATCGTGTGGGCCCCACGGTGTGTCGGCGACTGCGGAAGCCTATCCATCAAAGACTTGTCGAGAAGTGTCGAGTGGGACGAGACAGAGATGACAACATAGAGAGACAGAACCGACTTCAACGATGTCAGTCCTGCAGTGATTCCTGATCTGGAATGCAAGCCCTGCGCGAGGGGCAGCCAGAGTTGACCAACGATCAGGCCAGGAGCACCGCACACCTCGAGGGCCACGAGCGTCCGGAGTCGACTGAGGCCGAATCGCTCGAAGTCACGTTACATGCGCTCGACATGCCAGGACGCGATACCGTGACACGGGCACAGCCTGGAAGACACGACGATCGAGGCATAGTATGGCCACGTCACGCTTGACCGCCCTTCAAGCGGCGACGACGGTGACCAGTCTGGTCAGTCATGCGAGGAGCGCAATCATGGAGTGGTTGACACTGACGAATCTGCTTCAGATCGTAGTCGGGCTGGGGCTGTTGAATGTGTGGCTCGTGCGCGGAGGCTCCGCTACGTCCTATCGCGGCGGCAAGGCGCAGACGCTGCAGCAGGAGTTTGCCGCTTACGGCCTTCCAGCATTCGCCTTCTATCTCGTGGGCGCGCTCAAGATCGGCGCCGCCGTCGTGCTGCTGGCCGGCGTGTGGATGGCGCTTCCGGTGCGGGAGGCAGCGGTTCTCGTGGCGGCGCTCATGCTTGGCGCGATTGCCATGCACGTGAAGGTCAGCGATCCGTTGATGAAGTCGCTTCCCGCCGTGCTGATGCTGGCGATGAGCGCCGCGATCGTCGCCCTGCGCTCGTAACCCCGGTTCAGAGATACGTTGCCGGGTTCGCGAGGCCTCACCATCCACTCGTTTCGCGCCGTGCCTTTCCGTTCTCAGACGGACGACCCCGGCGCCGGCAGGTATGCAGTCGCCACGTCCTGCCCGGGCGCCGGTTCCACCGCAAACGGCGGAAATAGCTGCCCCTGGTAGCGCCAGCCGCCGGCGGCCCGCAACGGCGAGGTTGCCGACGGGTCGTTGGCCACATCCGACATGACGACCGAGCCGCCCACGAACGTTTGCGGGAGTCGTCGGCCGGGACGTGCCGCACCACCGAGTATGATGGCGTCCGTCCGCGAGGACGACGTGCGTGTCATCACAGCCCTCTGAAAACAACGCGGATCCGTCGGCCGCCGGGCCCACACCCGCGGCGGGTCGTCGGCTTCGACACCAGCCGCACACAGAGCGGGGAGAACGACATGCGCGTCCCGGACGAAATCGCGGGTGAGGCGCCCCCGGACCGTGGTCCGGGTCGCGACCTCGACGGGATCATCAGGCGACTCCTCGACGAGCAGCTGTACGGGGTGTTGTGCACGCAGGGCCAGGGGCAGCCCTACGGGTCGCTTGTGGCGTACGCCGTGACCCGTGACCTCGAGTCGGCGGTCTTCGCGACGCCCAAGGGCACCAGAAAGTACCGCCTGCTTTCCGAATGCGCCAATGTGGCACTCGTCGTCGACAACCGCTCGGCGGTGCCCGACCGGCTCATGGACGTCGAAGCCGTGACAGCGACTGGCCGCGCGCACGAACTGGCGAGGGGACCGGAATTCGAGAGGTGGTCTCGCGTGCTCACCGACCGGCACCCCTACCTCGACACGTTCGTCCGCTCCGTCTCCTGCGGTCTTTTTCGTATCGACATCGTGCGCTACCTGCACGTCACCCGCTTTCAAGAGGTCCGGCAGTGGGTCCCCACGCGTCGTGCATAGTGCCCCTGGTCGGGGCCGCCAGCGCGGGCGACGGGCTGGTTGGCGGCAAGGCGGCCAGTCTCGGCGCGCTCGTGCAGGCGGGATTCAGGGTGCCGCGAGGATTCTGCATCACGATCACGGGGTATGAACAGTTCATCGTCGAGGCTGGCCTCAGCGCACACATCGCGATGGAGTTGGGCCGTAAGCCGCTGGATGCCATGCGGTGGGAGGAACTCTGGGACGCCGCGCTGCGGATTCGATCCGCCTTCCTGCGCGCGGGCATCCCGGATGACCTCGCCGAGCAGATCCGCCGGGCCCTGGCGGACCACATCGGCGATGGCGCCGTGGCCGTTCGCTCCTCGGCGCCCGGGGAGGACTCGCAGCAGTCGTCCTTTGCCGGACTCCACGAGTCGATCGTCGGGGTGCAAGGAGATCGCGACGTCCTCGATGCGGTGCGGGTGGTGTGGGCGTCGCTGTGGTCGGATGCTGCGTTGCTCTATCGTCGCGAGCTGTCGCTCGACCCGCACCGGAGCCGGATGGCGGTGCTCGTCCAGGCCGTGGAACTGGCGGAGTGTTCAGGCGTGGCTTTCAACCGTGACCCGCGCAGCCCGGACGCCGACCGCGCCGTGATCGAAGCCGTGCCCGGCCCGTGCGCGCTGCTGGTTGACGGTTCCGTCGACCCGGATCGGTGGACCCTGGAGCGACGCTCGGGCGCGCTCATCGAGTGGCGGCCGGGGCACCGCGGGTCGGCCGACGGCAGACCGCTTCTCGGCGCGCAGGACCTGGCCCACCTGCTCGGTGTGCTCAACGGCATCGAGACGCTGTTCGGGTGGCCGCCCGACGTCGAATGGACCGGTGGTTGGCCTGACACGGTGGTGCTCCAGGCCCGACCCATCACGACAGGGCGGCCTGCCGCTGACGACAAGCGGGACTGGTACCTGACACTGCGGCCGAATCTGCGGCGTTTGTCTGCGCTCGCGAACCGCGTCGCCGGCGAGCTGATCCCCGCCCTCGAAGCGGAAGGCGCGCGCCTGGCGTCGCACGATCTCGCCGCATGCGCCGATGCCGCCCTTGCCGCCGCCCTGCTCGAGCGCGCCGAATCACTGCGCCGCTGGAAAGACATCTACTGGGACGAGTTCATCCCCCTGGCCCACGGGGTCCGGCAACTCGGCCGCTACTACGCCGATGCGGTGCGTCCGGACGATCCATTCGAGTTCGTTGGACTGCTGAAGTCGGTGGACATGCTGGCCTCGCTGCGCAATCAAGCGATGGCGGATCTCGCGGAAACGCTGCGCGGGAACGCACTTCTCGCACAGGCCGTGTCGGACGTCCGGGTGGCATTGGCCGAGGCCGACGCCACGATGTGGCGCGCACTGCTGGAGCCGCTGCGAGAGCTTCCCGGCGGTCCGGATTTTCTGGACGCGTTCGATGCCGCGGCCGCCGGGTTCATGGACGTCATGTACGGCGACCAACGCCTGCTGGATCGCCCGGATCTGCTGCTGCACACGCTGCTGGAATTGGCGCACGTCGTTCCCCGCGACACCGCCACCGCGGCGGCCCACCAGGGCGTGGCGCGTTCCGAGCTGGAGCAGCGTTTGTTCGACGCCATCGGCCCCGCACGGCGCGACGAAGCCGTCGAAGTGCTGCGGATCGGGAGAGTCAGCTGGCGGCTGCGAGACGACGACAACCTGTTGCTCAGCCGCGTGGAGAGTCAACTGAATCGCGCCGTCGCGATCGCACTCGACCGGCTACGGGCGGCCGGGCGGCTTCGGCAGGAGCCACGGCGCACCGATGACATGGTGCCCGCTCTCGTCGCGGCACTCAGTGCGCCAGATGCCGTGCTCGACCTGCCGGCCGCTACTCCTGAAGAGGCCAGCGTCACGATCCTCTCGCAGGACACCCCCCGACAGCTCGTCGGGCAGCCGGCCTCGCCGGGCTGGGCGAGCGGCAGGGTCTGCCGCGTCACGGCCGGAGAGGACATCGCGAAGTTCCGGGCCGGCAACGTGCTGGTGTGCGATGCGATTCAGCCGATGATGACCCACCTGGTGCCGCTGGCGGTCGCCGTCGTGGAGCGGCGAGGCGGCATGCTGATCCACGGGGCCATCATCGCCCGTGAAATGGGAATCCCCTGTGTCAACGGGATCGCCCGCGCGGTGGAGCAGCTTCACGACGGCGACCTGGTGACCGTGGATGGGCACCTGGGCATTGTCACGGTCGGCCCGCCGGAGTTCGACCTGGAACTGGTCTGACCACTGGGTGAGCCCGCCGCCAGGGGGACTTGCGGTGCTGTCAGGAGGGCCGCTCGTCGTGGACCACTGAGGCACGCGGCCGGGCACCGACAGCACGTCGCCCAGCGTGCGGCCGGCGTGCGTGCGCAACAGGGCGGGCGACGATCGCAAGGTCGTTCAAGGGGGAGCGGCGAGATCGACAGCGTCGCGCCCGGCGAGGGTCGCCGGGCGCGTGTCGTTCGCAATGGCTCAGGGAGTTCCGGAGCAACGAGACTACTGGGCTACGAAGATCGCAGTCAGGGTTGGAAAGTTGAGGACGACGTTGCCCGCTGGGGCGAAGAAGGCATCGCAGAGAAGGTTGACCGTCACCGGGCCGGCGGCGACATTGAACCCTTTCGTCGCGCCAAAAGGAACATGCTTCATCGAATTCGGCACGCCGGCCGGCTCCTCGGCGTTTACCAGCTGGTTCCCAGGGGAGCCAGTTGTTGAGAGGTAACAGCGCCCATTCTCGACTACCGTGGTGGAAAAGAACTGGAAGAACCCGCTGGCGTAGGCGATCACTTTTCCCGCCGTTGGCGCCGTCAAGCTGACGGTCCTCACGATCGTCGGCGTCGAGGTAAGAGCGGTGCTTGATCCAGTATCGGCGAACGCGGCCCTGGGTCCATCGAGGATGTCGGCGCTGGAAAGACTCCCGTCGGCGACCTTGGCCCCGGTGACCGAGTTCGACGCCAGCTCCGTCGTGGTGATGACCAGCGGCGGCAGCCCACTGGTCGGCAGCGGTCGCCCGGGGAGGCCGGCGACGTTGCCGAAAAAGGCAAAAGTGCCGCTGTTCCCGACGCTGTCAGTCCAAGTGCCGCTGCCATCCGCCGGGCTGACAACCGCTGATACATGAACCGGCCGGCCGCCCGGCGCGGTCACGAGCGTGAAGTTGAGGGTCACGTTGCCGACAGCATTGAAGGTGCCGACGCCGACAGCGCTCGCCTTGTTGGTGGCCCCGCACTGATTGTCGGAGCCGTCCAGTGTGAAGTTGCCGGTGACGCTGGTCAGCGTGAGGGTGACCTGGTTGCAGTAGGGTTGCATCTGCCAGGTGAACGTACCGAATACCTGCGCTGACGCGTTGGTGGCACATACCGCGATTGCCATCGTCCCAAGTAACCGGCGGATTGCCATGCCTCGAGTCATGCCGTTCTCCTGTGAAGAAAAAATGTGTCTATCGGGAGGCGGTAGTCTAGTCGAACCGTCCCGACCCGACACCACGTCATCCTCTTGACACCACCCGGTCCGCCGCCTCGCCACACCTCCGGCGGGACCGCGCCCCGAGGGACGCGTGGATGAGGACGACGCGGGTAGGTGCCACGACAGCGGCTGCACCGACACCCGCGTCGACGAGCTGCGTGAAGGCCAGACGAGACCAGTGCTTGGGGGTGCGACATAATCAGCAGATGATCTTCGAATTGACCGTCAACGGGACCGCGAGCAGGGTCGACGTCGCCGCGGACACGCCACTGTTATGGGTCCTGAGGGACGTCCTGAATTTCAAGGGCACGAAGTTCGGGTGCGGCGCCGGCCTGTGCGGTGCCTGCACCGTGTTGATTGATGGCAAGGCCACCCGCTCGTGCCAGACCCGGGTGTCGACCGTCAAGGCCGCGATCACCACCATCGAGGGGCTGTCGCCGGATGGTTCCCATCCGCTGCAGCAGGCGTGGATGGAGCTGGATGTTCCGCAGTGCGGCTATTGCCAGGCCGGCCAGATTCTCGCCGCCGCCGCGTTGTTGGCGCAGACGCCCAAGCCCACCGATGCCGACATCGACCGGGCGATGAGCGGCAACCTGTGCCGCTGCGGGACCTACTCGCGGATTCGCCAGGCGATCCACAAGGCTGCCGGAACGGCCACGTCCACTGCCGTCGCGGCCGCTGACGCGGCGGAGGCGAGGTGGTAATGGCACCCATGACCGACCGCCGTTCGTTCCTGAAGGTGGCCGCCATTGCCGGCGGCGGACTGATGGTCGGCCTCTATCTCGATGTCCCCGATAGCGTCGCGCAGACGCTCGGACGAGATCCGGGCCTGCTGCCGAACGCCTTTGTCCGCATCGCCGCCGATGGCACCGTCACCATCGTCGCCAAGAACCCCGAAACCGGGCAGGGCGTCAAGACGATGCTGCCCATGCTGATCGCCGAGGAGCTCGACGCCGACTGGCCCAAGGTCAAGATCGAACAGGCCGATTTCGACGACACGAAATACGCCGCGCAGTTTGCCGGCGGCAGCATGGCGACGCCGATGAACTGGGATGGCATGCGGCGGGTCGGCGCGGCCTCGCGATTCCTGCTGGTGGCGGCCGCCGCCGAACTCTGGTTGGTACCCGCGGCGCAGATCACGACATCGGCTGGACGCGTCGAGCATCGAGCGTCGAACCGGTCGGCGGGATACGGCGAGCTCGCGGCGAAGGCGGCGACGATGCCGGCGCCCGATCTCACGACGCTGACCCTGAAAGACGCGAAGAACTTCACGATCATCGGCCGTTCGCAGCGCGGCTACGACGTGAAGGACATCGTGATGGGGAAGCCGGCCTACGGCATCGACTTCGCCGTGCCCGGGATGCTGTTCGCCATATTCCACAAGTGCCCGGTGTTCAACGGCAAGCCGGTCAGCGCCAATCTCGACGTGATCGAGAAGCAGCCCGGCGTACGCCATGCCTTCCTGGTCGAGGGACGGGTCAAGGAAGGCCAGGTCCTGGGCTTCGAAGTCGATCTCGAGCCGGGTGTCGCGATCGTCGCCGACAGTTGGTGGCAGGCGCAGAGCGCTCGCCGATTGCTGCAGGTGAAGTGGGATGAAGGGCCGGGCGCGCAACAGAGCAGCGTGGACTTCGCGCAGCGGGCGCAGCAGCTGTCGACGCAGAAGGGCTTCAAGGTCCTTCGCCAGGACGGCGAGGTCGAGGCCGCGCTGAAGACCGCGTCCAAGACCGTGACCGCCGCCTACTCGTACCCGTTCATCGCGCACGCGCCGCTCGAGCCGCAGAACTGTGTCGCCGACTGCCGCGACGGCAAAGCCGAGATCTGGTCGAACACGCAGATTCCGGCGGGCGGTCGTGAGCTGGTGTCGCGGACCCTCGGCATCCCCGAAAGCGCGATCACCATTCACATGCAGCGCGCCGGTGGCGGCTTCGGCCGCCGCTTGACCAACGACTACATGGTCGAGGCCGCCTGGATTTCAAGGACTATCGGTGCGCCGGTGAAGCTGCTCTGGACGCGCGAAGACGACATGCAGCACGACTTCTATCGCCCGGGTGGATTCCAGTTCCTCAAAGCCGGCCTCGATGCCTCGGGCCACGTCGTCGCATGGCACAACCACTACGTGGGTTATGGCGAGGACGACCGGTTCGTCTCCGCCGGCGACATCAGCCCCGACGAGTTCCCGGCACGACTGATTCCCAACCTGACGCTCGAGTTCACCTTGATGCCGCTGTGGGTGAAGACTGGCGCCTTGCGAGCGCCCGGCTCGAACGTCTATGCGTTCGTGTTCCAGTCGTTCCTTGACGAACTGGCACACGCCGCCGGTCAGGATCCGGTCGCGTTCCGACTGCAGCTGCTCAATCAACCGCAGATGGCGGCGGTGGACAAGGGGCCGTTTGCGAGCCCTTTCAATCCCGCCCGGATGGCGACCGTGCTGCAGCTGGCGGCCGAGCGAGCGGGCTGGGGCAAGACGCCACTGGCGAAGGGCCGCGCGCTTGGCGTGGCCTGCCACTTCAGCCACATGGGCTATTTCGCCGAGGTCGCCGATGTCAGCGTCAGCGGCGACAGTCGCGTCACGGTGCACAAGGTGTGGGTCGTGGCCGACGTCGGCAGCCAGATCATCAACCCGGCTGCTGCCGAGAACATGGTGCAGGGGGCGGTGATCGACGGGTTGAGCGAACTGATGGCGCAGGAGATCACCCTCGAGCGGGGGGCCGTCGTGCAGAGCAACTACCACCAGCACCAGATGCTGCGGATGTCGCAGGCGCCGGTGATTGACGTGCACTTCCTCACGACCGACCATCCGCCTACCGGGTTGGGCGAGCCGGCGTTGCCGCCCGTCTTGCCGGCGGTCGCCAACGCGATCTTCACGGCGACCGGAAAGCGCGTGCGCGACCTGCCCCTGGCGAAGAGCGGCTACCGATGGGCGTGATGACGAACTGACATCGCTGTCTTCCGGGGACGTTCAGGCAGGCGTCATCGACGCCGCTTGAAGGCGAGTCCCGTTATCCGGTCCTCGCCGCCCATCCAGCCGTCGTCTCCAGGGCGGATGTCCGCTTGGCGGATGTCCTGGCACACGCGCATTGGCAAGCTCGAGGCCGCGCCGCGGGCGCCGCCGACGATCCACCCCACCCGCCGGCCGCCTCGGCACCCGCACGGCGACGATCCGCCCGCCGGGGAGACCAGCACTTGACATAGTATCTTCATATCAAGATACTTCATGTAAAGATTGTCGGTCGTACACCACCGGAGAGATGGACATGTCCTACCCAACGACAGCGGAGCGGCCCACCGTTCGACGCCTCAGCGCCTTCACGACCGACCCGGCAGGAGGCAACCCGGCCGGGGTCTGGCTCGGTGCCGCACTGCCGCCGGCATCGGAGATGCTCGCGATCGCGGCGGAGGTCGGCTTTTCCGAGACCGCCTTCCTCGCCCCGGATACGGAGGGCGGATACACCGTTCGCTACTTCAGCCCCAAGCGGGAGATCTCGTTCTGCGGGCACGCCACGATCGCGGCGGGCGTCCTGCTCGGCATGAAACGGGGCACGGGGGTCCATCGCTTCAACACCGCGGTCGGCGTCGTACCCGTAGACGTCTCGCAGCGTCGGCGACTCCCTGCGCGCGTCGCTCACCTCCGTGCGTCCCGAACAGCGCGACGTTCCTCCCGCGCTGCTCTCCGGGGCGCTCGACGCACTCGGCTGGCGACGCGAACAGCTCGACCCCGCGATCACT
Organism: uncultured Acidobacteriota bacterium; assembly: GCA_963807405.1. Lineage (GTDB taxonomy): Bacteria > Acidobacteriota > Vicinamibacteria > Vicinamibacterales > UBA2999 > CADEFD01. The sequence goes on from CAWEBU010000006.1 coordinate 2,572,221, forward strand.
CCGATGCTCGCGTGGGCCGGCGCCTGGCATCTCGTGATCGCGGTCTCGGCGCGCGCGACGCTCGACGCCCTCTCCTACGACTACGAGGCGCTCGAGGCGCTCATGCTCGACGCCGACCTGACGACGCTCCAACTCGTCTGGCGCGAAGACGCGCACACCTTCCACGCGCGCGATCCCTTCCCCGTGGGTGGCGTCGTGGAGGATCCGGCGACCGGTGCCGCCGCGGCCGCGCTCGGCGGGTACCTGCGGGACGCCGGGATCATCGAGGCACCTTTCACATTCGTGATCCATCAGGGTGTGGCGATGGGCCGCCCGAGCCGGATCGAGGTGCAGGTACCGGCGGAAGGTGGCATCACCGTGACCGGCACCGCGGTCGTGCTCGATGCGAGAGACGACGCGCACGACGATGCGGCCGTGCCCGAACCCGAGCGCCTGGCCCGTGAGTTCCTCGCTCGGGTATGGCGCGCGCCCGCCGACCTCGACGCGATCGACGACCTGATGACCGAGGACTACGTGATCACGTCCGCCGGCACGGTGGTGCGCGGGCGCGAGGCGTTCAAGTCGTGGGTGCGCCGTTTCCACGAGGTGCTGGAGGGCGCGACCAACGACGTGCTCGAGGTCTTCACCGATGCGGCGGGCACCCGCGCGGTGTCGCGCTGGATCTGCCGCGGCCTGAACCGCGGCGTCTTCGGACTGCCGGACGACAAGCGACCCATCGAGTTCAGCGGGATCGCCATCTGGAGCGTCCGGGACGGCCGCCTGGCCGACTGCTGGGTGGAGCGCAGCGGCCTCGAGGCGGTGCGGGCCCACGAGAGTGGAGCGCCGACCGCATGAGCCGCGACTTCGCGGAGCATCTCACCGCGCAGTGGAGCACCTCGCGGCCCGACCTCGATCCAGCACCGATGGCGCTCGTGGTGCGCATCATGCGCGTCGCGGCGCTCTTGCAGGACCGACTCGCACAGGTCGTCGCCGCCCACGGACTCGCCGTCTGGGAGTTCGACGTGCTCGCCACGCTCCGGCGCAATGGTCCGGACGGCCTGCCGCCGAAGCAGCTGCTCCGCGAGATGCTCCTCTCCTCCGGCGCGATGACCAATCGCATCGATCGGCTCGAGGAGGCGGGGCTCGTGGAGCGGGTCGCTGATCCCACCGACCGGCGCGGGACGATCGTGCGACTCACGCCCGCCGGCATCGCGCGCGTCGATCCCATCGTCGGTGACCGGTTCGAGGATGCGCGGCAGGTCGTCGCTCTCCTCGCCCCTGCCGAGGTCCTGGCCGTCAACGCGGGACTCCGCCACCTCGCCATCGAGCTCCAGCGCGAGCCGTGGTGACCATTCTTGGCCTGTGACACCGTCGCCGAGGCGCTGGCCGTCGGGTCGCCGTGCTCGCTGCGCGGCGTGCGCCGTGGGGCGCTCGCCCCCACACTGGTCCTACAAGCGCTGCGGTAGACCAATCCCCGCCAGGAACACGCCGGTCACGACATCGACGCCGACAAGTGCGCACAGGATGCCGTGTCGCCAGCGGTCCTCGACGATTCCACGATCGACGAGCCAGCCGGCGCCGAACGCGAACATGACGACGGTGGGCGAGAAGAGATCGACATCTTGCGTCGGACCCGCAAGCGGAATCATGTGGAGCATGTAGTACGACTGCCAGGCGGCGAGCGTCACGAACACCCAAAACCGGGCGTCCCTGACGGCAGCTCGCAAGCGGACGCGCTTGAACGGCATCAGGACAAGCGCGACCGCGGCGGCGGGCAGAAAGAGCCAGCCACCTGACCAGAACAACATGTAGGCGACATCGCCCAGGTGCTCGGGTGACACGGCGTAACTGCTCGTGAAGAAGAACGAGTGCGGGCCAGCGGCGTGCCCCGCGTAGCGCGCAAAGGCCAGGTGCTCTTCGCCAAGATTCATCTCCGCGTGGAGTTGTTGCAGGTATTGCGCGGTCGACGGGTACGCGACGCTTATGGCGAGCCCCAGCGACGCAGCGGCCGCTCCGAGTGCGGACAGGGCACGCGAGGGTCGAAGGGCGGCATACGCCACGAACACTACAGCGCTGAAGCCGACCAGTCCGACGTAGATCGCCGGCATGAGGCCAATCACGCATCCGAGCGGCAGCGGGGCTCGCTCACCGAGCGGACGTTCGAATGTCCACGCCAGCGCCGCCAGCCACGCGGCAATCATCAGCGGGTAGTATTCGACGTACCCGGTTGAGAACAGCAACCACACTGGGGTCAGCATCGCGAATACGACTGCGAGGCTGCGCCAGCGCTCCAGGACTGCTATCGAGCCGACGGCCATTGCTATCGAGCACAGCAGCGCCCCGAACGCGGCCGGAGTCGCAAGCTGGGTGGGCAGTCTGGAAGCGACCGGCGCAAACTGCCACAGGCCGACATAGAGCGCAACCGCCAGGGCCATCCCCAACAACCAGCGCGGATACACGAACGCGCGCGGTAGCATGAAGTCGACCATCAGTTTGCCATCCCCGTACGGGCGCACCGGAAGTGCGTCGAACCAGATCGACCACAGGGTGCCAAGCAGGATGACGAGAAAGGCGACGCACAGCACACGCCAGCTCTCAAAACGCGCGAGAGCCACGGGGATGCTGGCTCCCGCCAGCAGCACAGCGATTGGCAGCACCAGGTCGCCCGGTCCACCCGCGATGCGTGCCAGGAAGAGCGTCGCGATGCCCGCTCCTGCGTATGACGCCAGGCCACCGATAGAGCGGCCTGGATATGGTCTGCGCTGCTGGTGACGGCTGGCCGGGATGAGAACGGATCCTGGCGTAGCAGCGGCGTGTGATTCTGCAAGCAAAGGGAGTGACCACCCCGGAAGGTCGAGGACGGTCGCAATCGTAGCACTGCGAAACGGCGCAGCGGCGTGCCCGGTGTCGTGGGACGACCTCCGTGTTGTCCGGGGCCACGCCGCGGGCGCAGCCGGGCTCAGCCGACCGATCCACCCCATCGACGTCCGCCTGGCCACACCTCCGGCGGGTCCGCGCCGATAGGACGCGCGGATCAGGACGACGTGGAGGGCGGAAACGCGCCGAACGGCACCCCGCCCAGCGCCTGACAATCCCCGGAGCTTGAGATGAACACGAGGCTGCGCCCCCCGAAAGCTATCCAGATCTCGGCGCGACAGGAAGCGATGATCGGTGGAGGCGACGGCAAGGTCACGCGGCGCCGCGGTGTCAACGCACGGTCACGCCGGCCACGCAGTCGCGAGCGGCGTCCACCACAATCGGTTGCCAGCCCGTGAAGTCTGGCTGCGCAGCCATGAGCAGCACGGGCGACAACCCGTCAGGCTCGAAGCCCGGGCCAGCGATGGGTGCCACCTGTGCCCGGAAGCGCTGGTAGCCAGGCAGGTCGAACGCGAGAAAGTAGAGCTGACGGACGACGCCCAGATTGGAGATCCGGCGATATCCGACACACCTCGGCGCGAGCCTGGCCTGCTCGAATCCTGCTTGGCGGGCCAGCCTTACGACGGCCTCCGCCTTGAAGTCGGCCGGCACCTCGCGGCGAAGCACGAGCGGAATGCCCGCCTCGATTGGAGTGCTTAGCGACTCCATCTGACGACTGAAGAGCTGCCGAAACAGGTTCATCGGCAGTTCTACAGGCGGACGCAGCGACACCAGCGCCTCGGTGTCAGGTGAGGCGTCGATGCCCAGCGTCCAGCCCGTGAGCCAGCGCGACTCGACATCGTACGGCTCAGACCTCGAATCGCGGGCCGTCCGGACGAACAGAATGCCGACGCCCGCGAGGAGCAGGACCACGACGAGGGCTTTGACCAACGGGTGCACTTTGCGTTTCGGGACCATCGACTATCGTTCCTGCACTGTGGCCGGAGGGCTGGCAAGTGGCGCCATGAAATAACTGGGACGAGCGTTCCATTTCGTCACTCAGGCCTTTCGATTGGAGGAACGATACCTGAGAATCGGCTCGCGCCATCCAGAAGACACCCAGGAGGCTCCATGCCTCGTCCGCTGTGCTTCGCCGTGGTGGCGCTTGCCGCCGCGCCCCTGTCCGCGCAGCCCCCCCAGGCCCCGTGGCGCGGTGAGAATCTCCAGTTCTTCCCCAAGGACATCGCGTGGCCGGGTCGCCGACATCGACAACGTGCGCACAGCCGAGGCGCTCATCGGTGAGGCTTGGTGGGCGCCGCGCACCATCGCCACGCTGGTGTCCGGCTTCGGCGCATTGGCGCTGCTGCTGGCGATGATCGGCGTCTACAGCGTATGGCCTCCAACGTCACAGAGCGGCGGCAGGAGATTGGTCTTCGGATGGCCCTCGGCGCAACCCCGGGGGCATCCTGACGCTCGTACTCGGCCACGGCGTCGTCGGCATCGTGGCCGGCGCCGCGGTGACGCTGTCCGGGGCCAGCTTCGCCTCGGGCTGCTGTACGGTGTCAGCCCACGGGATCCGTTCACCCTCGCGGTGGTTGTCGCGGTGCTCGGCGCGCTGACCTTGGTTGCCTGCCATGTGCCGGCACGGCGTGCTGCGCGCACGGATCCGGCCGTCACATCGCGGGGCTGAGCGGCCGGTCACAGTCGGCTGGAACGCGGCATCCGGCCGGTGGCAGTGGGGACGGCACCACCGTCGCGCAGGCGCGACCCCGGGCGCCTACCCGGGACGCACGGCCGCGGCTCGTTCGCGGGCCCAGAGAAGAAGCGGCAGCGCGCACGACAGGCCGATGCCGAGGTTGACGGCGACGTACAGCCATGGCCGCGCGATTCGTTGCCCGCGCGCCTCGGAGAACAGGAAGACCCAGAACGCCAGCGACGAGATCAGCACGTCGGCCGAGAATCCTCCAGCAGCGCCGTTCACGAACAGGGCGCCAACGAAATCTCCACCCCACCCCTCGGCCCCGAAGAACTGCGCGAAGAAGACGTAGGGGACGACGGCGCCGACTACGGCCAGGGTCAGATAGAGCGTGCCTCGCGACATGATGGGAACCTCCGCTACCGTGCCAGCGTATGGGTCCCCAGGTAGCCGTGGCAATTACCTCACAGGTAATGGCTGGGGCTGACGGAGCCCGCTACGGTGTAGGGAGACCGCGGATGCCAACGCTCACTCAGTTCGGGGACACCCTGCGACGGTTCCGGGCCGCGCAGGGCATGAGCCAGCTCGAATCTGTCGCTGGCGGCGGGCGTGTCGTCACGGCACGTATCGTTCGTCGAGACGGGTCGTTCGCAGCCGAGCCGAAGCATGGTGCTGAGGCTGGGTGAGACGCTTGCGCTGCCCCTTCGGCACCGCAACACGCTTCTCGTCGCGGCCGGCTACTCGCCGGCGTATGACCGTCGAGATCTCGCGGGGCCAGATCTTGCGCCCATCCGCCGGGCGCTGGACATCCTGCTCGGCAGCCACGAGCCGTTTCCGGCGTTCGTCCTCGATCGCGGATGGAACATCCTGCTCGGAAACGCCGCCCATCACAGCCTGTTGTCGATGATGCTGCCGGCCAGGCCTGGACACGACGCGGCCAACGTGATGCAACTGGTGCTCGATCCCGCGTTGCTGCGGCCGCTCATCGTGAACTGGCCGGTCGTGGCCCACGTACTGGGCCATCGGCTCCGCCGGCAGCTTCGCGCGGGAGGCCTCGCCGACCCGCTGCAGCAGCAGATCGCGGCGTGGCTGGCCCTGCCCGGCGTCGGCGCGGCCATGGAGCAGGTCCAGACCTCGCCCGAGTCAGACGTCATCATCCCGATGGTGTTCGAGCTTGGCGGACAACGCCTGTCGTGGTTCAGCACGATCGCCTCGATCGGCACGCCGCAGGACATCACCGTCGAGGAGCTCTCGATCGAGTCGCTGTTCCCGGCCGACGAGGAGACCGATCGGGCCGTGCGCAGGATGACGGGGCCCCCGGCGCTGCCGAACGGGCCGGTCGTGGCGTAGACGCGTTCGCTGCCGACGGCTCGTCGCTGCGCGCATAGCCGGTCCATTCATCGACAACAGCCGCTCCGTTCAATCCCGCCTGGCGGCACCGATGCGACACTCCCGTCGTTGACATTACGTCAACACCCCACAAGACGGACAACGCAACCCATGGCAAGACTCATTCTTCTGATCGGGATCGTGACGGCAATGTTTCCGGCGTCGGCAGGCGCCCAGAGCAGTGACCGCAAGTACCAAGCGGGGATTCGTTCGGCGGTCATCATCGGGAACATGGAGCTGTCAGGCCTCGATCCGGTCTTTGACGATCTCGAGTTCGATGGCGTCACGGGCCCCCACATGTCGGGCTTCTTCCTTCTGCGCTCGGTGCGGCCGCATCTTCGGATCGGCATCGAGACGCTGGTCGCCAATTCCGATCAAGACGCGTCCACGACGATGAACTATCAGGCGGCGGGTCCGGTGGTGGAGCTCTCGTACGGTTCTTCATGGCCCGTGGCCTTCGGCGTCCACGTGGGCGGCCTGATCGTGAACGCGACGGCCCGGCCGGGTCCCGCGCCGTCGGAGGGTGCCAGTGCAGGCTCGTTCTACAAGGGCAACGGTGGGTTCATCGCCCCGTACGTGGGACTGGCCCGTCGGTTCGGCCGGCATGAACTCGGCGTGTTCGTGAAAGCGGTCAGGATCTTCGGGGAGTCGGATCGGGGTGGGCTGACGGACTTCAGCGCCCCGTTCGGTGGCGTTCGCTACGCAATCGCCTTCTAGGCCCGCAGCGTGGGCCAGAGGCTCCTTCGGAGGACACCCGCGAGCCGCGCGGAGCGCCAGCCGAGCACGGCCGCGGGGAACCGCGGCCGTCTTAGCCAGGCCCCTTGAACGGGGAGGCAATCTCGGCGAACGTGCCGCGCATCAACACCGATGGCGCCATGCCCAGCATCTGATAGAACGTCCGCGTGAGGTGCGCGGCATCGGCGAAATCGGCGGCGTGTGCGGCATCCGCAATCGTACGCTCGCGGCCGATCGCGACCATGGCCCGCGTGAGTTTCCGCCACAGCACGTAGCGCCGGAACGGCAGGCCCATCTGCTGCTTGAAGAGATGGGCGAAGCGACTGGGTGAGAGGAAGGCCATTGCCGCCGCCCTCTCCAGCGAGATTCGTAGTTCGTCGGAGCCTCGGATCTGGTTCAACACGGCCGTCACGCGGGGATCCATGCGTCGTGCGGGCGGTGCGCCCGGGCTCAGGGCCTGCACGCAGTGGCGAACCAGCGCGCCGATTTCCATACCCTCCATCGGCCGTTCGGCAAACGTGCGCAGCTCGGTGGCGGGCGACAGCAGCCGGCCGGCGGGCACGAGCGTGATGTCCTCCGGCAGTGCCGTCTTCAGCCACGCCCCTTCGGTCGATTCCGGGTCGACGAAGATCATCGCGGCCCATGCGCCGTGGCCGTTGAACGAGTGGACGACATCGGGGAGCACCACCACTCCTGGTCCTTCGTGCCAGCCCTCGTGCTCGCCGCGGATCGCCACGGCTCCCTCCATCGCGATCACGATCTGGATGGCATGGTGGGCGTGCGGGGGGACGGTGCCCCGGGCGAGGCCCATGAGGAGGAACCCGCCTTCCCAGAGGTACCAGCGCGGAACGCCCCCCCAGCGGTATGCCTCATCGTTCTCTGGCTCCTGCACGGTGACTCCCGGTGCTCGCATCCCATGACGTCCGTCGCGCCGTACTGTAGCCGCTTTGTTCAAGCAGTTCAGCAGATTCGTTCAGGATCATCGGCCGGGCCGTTCAATCGTCGGCGTGGCAGCCGGCGGTACTGTCTTGTTCGTGAACAGACACCACCACCGCACTCTCTCTGCCCTCGAGCCGTCGCCCGTGGCACTGACCGGACCCATCCGCTGCGGCAGTGCGCACACCTGGGAGCGGCGGCAGTGATGGCGGTCGCTGTTGGCGCCGTGCTCGCGGGGGCGGTGGCCGGCTTCGGACGACTGGCCGGCTTCGACCGCGACCGCTCGTACTACCCGACGGTCCTCATCGTCGTCGCCTCCTACTACGTCCTGTTCGCCGTCATGGGCGGTTCGACCCGTGCGGTGGTCCTCGAGTCGATGCTGATGGCGGCCTTCGCGGTGGTGGCGGTGGCGGGCGCGGCGCACGGTGCCTGGATCGTCGTAGCCGGGCTGGCGGCGCACGGGGTGGGCGACGTCTATCACACCCATATCGTCGACAACCCTGGCGTGCCGGTGTGGTGGCCGCCGTTCTGCCTCGCCTTCGATGTCGTCGCGGCCGCCTCTCTGGGCTGGCTGTCGTCAGACGGCTGGCGCAGAACGCCGGCTACTCCAGCCGTGCACGACCCGATGGCTCGCCACGGGTGGCTGCGCCGCCTCACGCAGTACGCGAGTCTCGACATGGCGCTGAAGCGAGTACGCCGCCCCAACGCGGATGCTCGTCCCCGAGGATAGCAACCCGTCGCCGAACCACGGCATCGACGGCCGCCGCACGAGGGCCGCAGCCGCCGCCCACCTTCGAGGCGGCCCTGCCGTAGTCGTGGCGAATGGCGCTGGACCCGGCCTAGGCCCCTAGTCCGAAGCCGCCTTCCGACCGACAGGATCCTATGCGGTCCTCTGATGATTACCTCAGCCGTATAGCTCCTGGCAGATGGCTGTCCCATGGCGGGCAAGGGCGGAAGGCTAGCGATGATGGCGTCGAAAGGTTCACCCAGCGGCCGCGACAGCGAAGGCCACTGGGACTGGAACGTCGAATCCAACCGGGTCCACTTCTCGGCGAGGTGGGCGGCCCTCGTCGGCGAGGACGGGCGCGAGCTTGGCCCCGGTCCTGAGACGTGGCTCACGAAAGTGCACCCCGACGACCTCGGCCGCGTCTCGGCGGCGCTCGAAGCCCTCCGGGCACGGAACGGAGCGGACCAGTTCGACGTTCCGCACCGCATGCGCCACCGCGACGGGTCGTACCGGTGGATGTCGTGCCGGGGCAACGTGCAGCGCAACGCCGCGCGTGAGGCCACGCGCCTGGTCGGCGCGCATGCCGACGTGACTGCCGAGACGGTCATGGACCCGGTGACCGGCCTCCCGAATCGCCTCCTGCTGCTCGAACACCTCGGTCGCTCGGTCGAACGGGCCACCCGCTACCAGGGGTTTCATTTCGCGCTGCTGCTCGTGGACCTCGACCGCGGCGAACCGTCCGACGAGCTGGCGCCGTCTGTCGCGGGCGATCCCCTGCTGCTCACGGCCGCGCGCCGGCTGGAGACCTGCCTGCGCATCGGCGATGCCGCCTCCAGCTTCCGCCACGACGACATGGTGGCGCGGCTGGAGGGCGATCAGTTCGCGATCCTGGTCGATGGCTTGAAAGAGATCGCCGACTCGACGCTGGTAGCCGACCGCGTGCTCGCCGAGCTGGTGGCGGCGTTTCCGACGCGCGACCGCGAGGTGTTCCTCTCGCCCAGTGTTGGCGTGGCCGTGAGCGCGACCGGCTACGCCACACCCGGCGCCGTGCTGCGCGACGCCGAGACGGCGCTGCACCGGGCCAAGCTGCTCGGCAAGACACGCTACGAAGTCTTCGACACCGCCATCCTGAAGGCGGTGCGCGCCGAGCTGCAGTTGGAAGCAGACTTCGCCGGCGCGCTCGAGCGCGGCGAATTCCAGCTGCACTATCAGCCGGTCGTGGCCGTCGGTGCTCACGCTGTCGTCGGCTTCGAGGCCCTGGCGCGATGGCAGCACCCCGGGCTGGGCCTGGTCTCGCCGCTCGACTTCATCCCGCTGGCCGAGAAGACCGGTTTCATCCTGCCCCTCGGGCTGTGGATCCTGCGCGAGGCGTGCCGTCAACTCAAGGCGTGGCAGCAGCTCGCGCACGCGCCCGCCGGCCTGTGGGTGTCGGTCAACGTCTCGCCCGTCCAGTTCCAGTCGTCGTTCGTCGACGAGGTCACGCAGATTCTGGGCGATACCGGGCTCGACCCTCGCCAGTTGGTGCTGGAAGTCACCGAGGGCGTCGCCGCCGAGCGGCCCGAGACGGTCAAGACCCTCCTGATGCAGTTGCGCTTGCACGGCATCCGCATCAGCGTCGACGATTTCGGCACCGGCCACTCCTCGCTGGCGCGCCTGCGCCAGTTCCCCGTCGACTGCCTCAAGGTGGACCGCTCGTTCGTCAACGGCATGGAAGACAGCGCCGACATGACGGGTATCCTCGCCACCGTGAGTTCGATGGCGCGGCAACTGGGCTTGCGGGTGGTCGTCGAAGGGGTCGAGAATCGGGCGCAGCTCGAGCTGGTCCGGCCGCTCGAGTGCGACGTCCAGGGCTTCGTATTCTCCAAGCCGCTCGACGCCGTGAGCGCCACGGCGCTGCTCGCCACCGGGCTGCCGGCGACCGCCGGTGACGACACGGCCGCGGCGTCAACGACGGGGACCACGGCGGCGAGGCCCCGGACCGGCACCGTCAGCGCCGCCGACGCGCGCCCGGCGGGCACGGCGTGGGCCAAGCCCGCCTACGTGGCCGCGGCGCTGCTCGTCCTCGGCGCTGTGGCGACACTCCTGCAACTTCGCAGTTCGGGTGACGACCCCCAGGCCGCCTCCGCCTCCGCATCCGCCCCCGCCCTCACCCCGGCCGATGACCCGTCGACCCCAGCCGCCGTGTCGCCCGGCACCTCGACGACCGCCCTCCCAGCGCCAGCACCCGTACTCGCGGCGCTTGAGACCCGAGCGCCCGAAACGGTGGCGGCGACGCGCGCGGCGTCTGCACCACCGCGCAAGGACGGAACGCGGGCGCGGCCGGCCCCGCCGAATCGTGTCCCGGGCGCGGCCACCGAGCCCCCGGACGCAGCCACCAGGCTGACCGCCGCCACAGGCGTCGCCGTTCCGGGGACCGATGACGTGCCCGAGTCGGAAGCGCCGCCGCCGGCATCAGCGCCCGCGCCGGCAGAAGCCGTCGCCGCGGCGTCCGCGCGCGTCGTCCACCGGCATCGCCTGGGCAGTTGTCGCGGGACGCTGGGCGTCTCGGGAGACGGGCTCGTCTACGCCCCGGAGGGCGGCGATGACAAAGACGCCTTCCACCTGCCTCATGGGCAGTTCGTGCACGGCGTGGACGGCCACGAGCTGACCATCAAGACCAGCGACCGGACGTTCCGCTTCGAGCCGGTGGTGGTCAACGGCCGGCGCGACACGACCCACCTCACGGCCCTGGCGGCCAGCCTCAGCACGCGCCGCTGAGCCCCGGCCAGGCTACTCGCGCGCGAGCGGGCGGGTCAGGCAGGTGGGACCGCCGCCGCCCGCGACGCTGATCTCGGAGCCGTCGTAGGTGAAGACCTCGGCGCCGGCGGCCTCGAGCCGCGCCCGCGTCACCGGGTTGCCGTCGAGCATCACGCAGCGGCGCGGCGCGACGGCCAGCACGTTGCCGCCCATCGAATCGAACTCCTCGACCGGTACCTCGACGAAGCGCGAAGCCGCGGTCGCAGCAGCCACTCGCGGAACGGCACCGGCATCAGCGGCGAGTGGACCACCGCCAGGTCGCGATCGACCGGGCTGACGATCGACATCAGATGAAACACGTCACCCGGCCCGCGGTAGTGCGGCAGGGGCACGACGACGACTTCGACGTCCGGGCCCGAGCAGATCGCGCAGCTGCCGGATGCCGTCGTCGTTGGTGCGGTAGCCGCGGCCGACGGCCACGGTCCGGCCGTCGAACCAGACGACGTCGCCGCCTTCGAGCAGGCCGGGCGCGCTCGATGGCGCCGGCCACGGCACAGCCGAGCGCCTCGCAGGGCCGGCCGCTGCGCCGCCGGCTCGCTCGCGCGCGGGCGGCCTTGCCCATGCGGCCCAGCACGGCGCCGCGCGGCGTGACGACGGCGGCGTCGCGCACGTAGATGCTGTCGAGGGTGAGGTCGCCGTCGATGCGGCAGCGCGCTCGACCTCGGCGCCGAGACTGGCGAGCAACGCTCGTGAAGCGCGTCGTGCTGGGCGATCGCCGCGCTGCGAAGTCTGGCGCCGCCGTGAAGTTGAGCGCGCGCCACTCGCGCGCGATCGCTCGCGGCCCGCCGAACGCCGCGCCGGCCGGCCGCATCGCGACCCGGCGCAGGCGGACCGAACTCGTTGAAGGCGCTCACGCGGTCTCCTTGCGCGGCCGCTTGAGCCAGATGTAGAGCGGCAGCCCGGCGAGCAGCAAGCAGGAACCCGTAATACACCGTCTCGGCGCCCGCGCCGCCGATCGCGAACATCGCGTAGACGAAGGCCAGGATGCTGACCACGGCGGCCGCACCCGCCGGCCGCGGCTGCCCGGGCATCAGCCACACCGCCAGCGAGCAGAACACGTACGGCACCAGCGTGCTCAGCGTGGACAGCAGGATGATGAACGTGAACAGCTCCACCAGGCCGCGCGAGTAGTTCATCGCGACCAGCACCGACGACAGCGTCCCCGCCAGCACCATCCCGAGCGCCGGTGTGCCGCGCGCCGACAGCCGGCCGAAGAGCGGCGGGAACAGACCATCGTGCGCCGCGGCCATCGGCAGCTGGCCCGCCACGAGCACCCAGCCGTTGAGCGCCCCGAAGCAGGAGATCGCCGCGCCGATGGCCACGAAGCGGCCGCCCCAGTCGCCCAGCAGCGCGCGCGCCGCGTCGGCGAACGGCGCGGTCGAGGTCGCCAGCACCTCGGACGGCACGAGGCTCATCACGCCCACGGTGGACACGATGTAGATTGCGGCGGCCAGCAGCGTGCCGGCGACCGTCGCCAGCGGGAATGGTGCGCGACGGGTTGCGCACGCTCCCGGCGGGAATCGTCGCGCACTCGAGCCCGAGGAACGCCCACAGCGTGAGCGTCACGACCGAGATGAGCGCGCCGCCGAAGGGCGCCGCCGCCGCGGCCCCCGCGACGGGAGTCGCGTCTGGCAGGCGGAAGGCCTCCGCGTTGAACGCGAACAGCCCGCCGATGCCGACCACCGCCAGCGGCAGGATCTTGAGCGCCGTGGTCGCAATCTGGACCTGGCCGGCCAGCGCGACGCCGGCCACGTTGATGGCGATGACGACCCACACACAGCTCGACGGCGAGTACCGCCGCCGCGCCCGGTGCACGCGACGACGCCGGGGATGAACGGGTCGAGATAGCCGACGAAGGCGACCGCGAGCGCCGCCAGTGTTCCCACCACCGACAGCCAGTAGCCCCAGGCCACGAGAAACCCCGGGACATCGCCGAAGGCCTGACGCGTGTAGGCGTAGGGGCCTCCCGCGGCGGGAAACTGACGCGCCAGGCGCGCAAAGACCAGCGCGAGCATCACCGCCCCGCCCGCGGACACCAGCCAGCCGATGAGGCTCAGGCCGCGATACGCCGCCAGCGACGACGGCAGCAGGAAGACGCCCGAGCCGATCATGTTGCCCATCACGATCGACACGGCGGCCCAGAAGCCGAGCACTCGGGGCGGGGTGGTCATGGTCTCGAGGTCACACGATACGGCATGGCTGTGCGCGCATTATGTCCGACATGCGGTGCGGTGCGGCCGCCGGCCGTTCTAGGCGTCGCCGGCCAGCGCGCGTTCGAGCGGCGGCACGACCTGCTTCTTGCGCGACATGCAGCCGTCGAGGAACGCCGCACCCTCGACGAGACGAACGCCGAAGGCCCGCTCGACGACGTCGAGATGCTCGCCGGCGCACCAGACGTGACTGCCCTTCTTCCCGATGTCGGTCACGAGCAGCACCACGAGCGCCAGCCCCTTGGCCGCGCGCACGCGCTCGAGTTCGGCGGCGAACTCCGGACGCCGCGCGAGCAGCGGCGCCGCGTCCGGGACCTCGATCTGGCCGATGCCCACGCGGTGGCCGGCCATGTCGAACTCCTTGAAGTCGGCTTCGACGAGATTGGCCGCCGAGCGCGTCGCGACGTCGCCGCGCGCTGCCAGCATCTCGCGGCCGAACTCCTCGACGTCCACGGCGGCGATGGCCGCCAGCCGGCGCGCCATCTTGCGGTCCTTGTCGACGCACGTCGGCGAGGCGAAGACCAGCGTGTCCGACAGGATGGCGGCCAGCAGCGCGCCGGCGATGGCCGGTGACGGCTCGAGGTCGTGCAGGAAGTACTGCTCGGCAACGAGCGTGGCCGTCGCGCCCACCGGCTCGCAGTGGAAGACGATCGGCCGCGCCAGGTGGAGATCCCCCATGCGGTGGTGCTCCCACACCTCGACGACGGTGGCCTCCGCGATGTCTTCGACCGCCTGCGCCACTTCGTTGTGATCGACGAGGATCAGCCGCCGGCCGGCGCCGCTCGTGAGCAGATCGGGCGTCGGCAGCGAGAAACGCTCGAGCACGTAGCGGGTCTCGCGCGTCAACTCCCCGGCCCGGGCGGGACGCACGCCAGACACTCCCAGCGCGGCCTTCAGCTGCGCATAGGCGATCGCCGAGCAGACCGAGTCCGTATCGGGATGCCGGTGGCCGACGACATAGGTGGTGTCATCCATGGCAGGCTCGGGGGTTCCTGGAGGCGCGGGCGGCGGGGCGATCCGGGTCCGTGTCGCGATTGTATGCGGCCGAGGCATTTTCCAGCGACCGAGGAAAAATACGACGCGCCGTCGGGTCTTGGGCGGCGGTTTTCACCGTGTCGACAGCACGGGGGGCGTCTGGTGACGGCGGCATGCCGCTTGCTCCACCGCTGTGTAGCTGTCACTGCATTCCCGGCGCGAGGAGCCTATGCCACTCGATGTCGTCGGAAAGGATCTACGGGCGCTGTCCACACGCCCGCATCTCGTCGACTACGCGCAGACCCTGGCGGGGTTCTCGTGGCAGTCCATCCGCGAAGACCTGGAGGGACTGCCGGGGAACGCCGGCCTGAACATCGCGCACGAAGCGGTGGACCGTCATGCCAACGGCGCACGCGCCCTCCACCCGGCTCTCAGGTGCCTGGGCAAGGACGGCTCGGTGCGCGATCTCACCTACGCCGACCTGGCGCGCGCGTCGTCGCGCTTCGCGCGAGTGCTCGAGGATCTCGGGCTGGCCAGGGCGGACCGGGTCGCCTCGCTGCTCGGCCGCGTCCCCGAACTCTACGTCGCGGCCCTCGGCACCCTGAAGCACGGCGGCGTCTTCTGCCCGCTGTTCTCCCAGTTCGGCCCGGAACCGATCGCCCAGCGTCTGTCGCGCGGTGACGTCCGCGTGCTCGTCACGACGGCCGCCCTCTACAACAAGAAAGTCGCGGCCCTCAGAGACCGGCTGCCGCAGCTCCAGCACGTGCTGCTCGTGGACGCCGAGACCGATCTCGATACCCACGTGCGCGCCTTGTCGCCGCTCATGGCCGCCGCCGCGGACACGTTCACGATTCCACCGACCTCGCCCGACGACATGGCGCTGCTGCACTTCACGAGCGGCACGACCGGACTGCCGAAGGGCGCCGTGCACGTGCACGAGGCCGTCCTGATGCACTACGCCACCGGCCGCTACGCGCTCGACCTGCATCCGGACGACGTCTACTGGTGCACGGCCGACCCGGGCTGGGTGACCGGCACGTCATACGGCATCGTCGCGCCGCTGCTGCACGGCGTGACGTCGCTCGTCGACGAGGCCGACTTCGATGCCGAGCGCTGGTATCGGCATGCTCCGGGATCAGCAGGTCAGCGTCTGGTACACCGCGCCGACCGCGATCCGCCTGCTGATGAAGCCGGCCCGGCCGTCCGGCGAGCGCTACGACCTGAGCGCCCTGCGGCTCATCGCCAGCGTCGGCGAGCCGCTCAACCCGGAGGCGGTCGTGTGGGGCAGGAGGCGCTCGGCCTGCCCATCCACGACAACTGGTGGCAGACGGAGACCGGCGGCATCATGATCGCCAACTTCGCCGCCCTGGACATCCGGCCCGGCTCGATGGGCCGCCCGCTGCCGGGCGTCGAGGTCGCCATCGTGCACCGCACGCGCCGACGGCGTGGAGGTCATCGAGCGAGCCCGGCGTCCAGGGCGAACTCGCGCTCCGGCCCGGCTGGCCGTCGATGTTCCGCGGCTACCTGCACGACGAGGACCGCTACGCCAAGTGCTTCGTCGGCGGCTGGTACCTGAGCGGCGACCTCGCCTCGCGGGACGCCGACGGCTACTTCTGGTTCGTCGGCCGCGCCGACGACGTCATCAAGACCTCCGGGCACCTGGTCGGCCCGTTCGAAGTCGAGAGCGCGCTGATGGAACACCCCGCCGTCGCCGAGGCCGGCGTCATCGGCAAGCCGGATCCGCTCATCGGCGAGCTGGTCAAGGCGTTCGTCGCGCTGCGAGCCGGTCACCCGCCGACCGACACCTTGCGGCTCGAGCTGCTGGGGTTCGCCCGCACGCGCCTCGGCGCGGCGGTGGCGCCCAAGGAGATCGCGTTCGTCGACAGCCTGCCCAAGACCCGCAGCGGCAAGATCATGCGCCGGCTGCTCAAGGCGCGCGAACTCGGCCTGCCCGAGGGCGACGTGTCGACACTGGAGAACGATTGATGGACCCTTCGCTCCCCGATCGTGAGCGCGCACTCCGCCTGCTGGGCCAGATGGTCCTCATCCGGCGCTTCGAGGAGAAGTGCGTCGAGCTCTACAGCGCGCAGAAGATCCGCGGCTTCCTGCACCTCTACATCGGCGAAGAGGCGGTGGCCACTGGCGTCATCGAGCACCTGCGGCCCGACGACGCCATCGTGGCGACCTACCGCGAGCACGGCCACGCGCTGGCCCGCGGCATCGCACCCGGCGCCATCATGGCCGAGATGTACGGCAAGGTCGAAGGCTGCGCCGCGGCCGCGGCGGCTCGATGCACCTGTTCGACGCCGCCACCCGGTTCTACGGCGGCAACGCCATCGTCGGCGGCGGCTTGCCGCTGGCGGTCGGCCTCGCGCTGGCCGACCGGATGCAGTCGCGGCCGGGCGTGACCGTCTGCTTCTTCGGCGAGGGCGCGGTGGCCGAGGGCGAGTTCCACGAGTCGATGAACCTGGCGGCGCTGTGGCAGCTGCCGGTGCTGTTCCTGTGCGAGAACAACCTCTACGCGATGGGCACGGCGCTCGGCATCAGCGAGTCGCAGACCGACATCGCCAGGAAGGCCGACGGCTACGGCGTCGACAGCGCGGCCGTCGACGGCATGGACGTGATCGCCGTGAGCGAGGCCGCCGGCGCGGCCATCGCCTCGGTGCGCGCCGGCCGGCCGTTCCTGCTCGAGTGCCGCACCTACCGCTTCCGCGCGCACTCGATGTTCGACGCCGAGCTGTATCGATCGAAAGACGAGGTCGCCCGCTGGAAGGCGCGCGACCCGATCACCACCTTCACGGCCCGGATGCGCGGCGGCGGCGTGCTGACCGAAGCCGACACGACCGCCATCGAGCGGGACGTCTCGACGGCGGTCGATGAGGCCGTGGCGTTCGCGGAAGCCGGCACCCTGGAGCCGGTGTCGGACCTGACCCGCTTCGTGACGTCGGAAGGAGGACGGTCGTGACCACGACGAGTGCCCCGCGGACGACCACCTACCGGGACGCGGTCCGCGACGGGTTGCGCCAGGCGCTGCAACGCGATCCTCGCGTGTTCCTGATGGGCGAAGACGTTGGCCGCTACGGCGGCTGCTTCGCCGTGAGCCGCGGCTTGCTGGCTGAGTTCGGTCCGGAGCGCATTCGCGACACGCCGCTGTCGGAGTCGGGCTTCGTCGGCGCGGGCATCGGGGCCGCGCTCGGCGGCATGCGTCCGATCGTCGAGATCATGACCTGCAACTTCAGCCTGCTGGCCCTCGACCAGATCATGAACACGGCCGCGACCTTCCTCCATATGTCCGGCGGCCAGTTCAACGTGCCGGTCGTGATCCGGCTGTCCACCGGCGGCGGCAAGCAGCTCGCGGCCCAGCACTCGCACAGCCTCGAGGGCTGGTATGCGCACATCCCGGGCCTCATCATCGTGACACCCGCCACCGTGGAGGACGCCTTCGGCATGCTGGCCACGGCGCTCGAGCTGCCTGATCCGGTGCTCATCTTCGAGAATCAGACCCTCTACAACATGGAAGGATCGCTGCCGGCCGACGCCGGTCCGGTCGACCTCACGCGAGCGGTGATACGGCATCCTGGCTCGGACGTCAGCATCCTCACCTACGGGGCCAGCCTGCACAAGTCGCTCGAGGCGGCGGCCGTGCTCGCCGGCCACGGCATCCAGGCCGAGGTCATCGATCTGCGCGTGCTGCGGCCGCTCGACGACGCCACCATCATGGCCAGCGTCGCCAGGACCCATCGCGCCCTCATCGTCGACGAAGGCTGGCGCAGCGGCGGCATCTCGGCCGAGATCAGCGCCCGCATCCAGGAACAGGCGTTCTACGACCTCGATCGGCCCGTGGCCCGTCTGTGCACGGCGGAGGTGCCGATTCCCTACGCCCGGCACCTCGAGGACGCGGCACTGCCGCAGCGCGACACCATCGTGGCGGCGGTGCAGAATCTGGTGGCGTCCCATGAGTGACTTCGTCATGCCCAGCCTGGGCGCCGACATGAAGGCCGCCACGCTGATGAAGTGGCACGTCGCCCCCGGTCAGGCCGTCAGCCGCGGCGACGTCATCGCCGAGGTCGAGACCGAGAAAGGGATCATCGACATCGAGTGCTTCCAGTCCGGCGTGGTCGACTCCCTGGACGTCGCGGCCGGCACCAAGGTCCTGGTCGGCGCCCGTCTGGCCACGATTCGCGCTGACGGCGACACCACGGCCGCGCCACCACCGGCGCCGGCCGCCGCCGCCGCCGGACGACGGGTGCGGGTGTCGCCGCTGGCTCGCTCGCGCGCGGCCGCGCTGGGCGTGGACCTCTCGGGCGTCCATGGCACCGGGCCGGGTGGGGCGATTCAGGCGGCCGACATCGACGGCGCTGCCGAGACGCCGACGACCGCCTCAGCGGCGTCATCGACGGCCACCGCCCCGCCGCCGCGGGCGGGCACCTCCGAACCCGCCCTGGCGCCCATGCGGCGCGCCATCGCGGCGGCGATGGCGAAGTCCAAGCGCGAGATCCCGCACTACTACCTGCAGACGCGGATCGACATGCGGGCCGCGATGACCTGGCTGCAGACCGAGAACCAGCGGCGGCCACTGGCTGAACGGCTGTTGCCGGCCGTCGTCCTCCTCAAGGCGACGGCGCGCGCCCTCGGCGACGTGCCGGCGCTCAACGGCCACTGGGTCGACGGCGCCCATCAGGTCGCCGATCACGTGCACCTCGGTTTTGCCATCGCGCTCAAGGGCGGCGGCCTGGTGGCCCCGGCCATCCACGACGTCGACACGAAGTCCTGCAGCGCGTTGATGGCGGCCCTGCACGAGCTGATTCCCCGCGCCCGCACCGGCCGCCTGCGCAGCTCCGAGCTGACCGACGCCACCCTCACGGTCACCAGCCTCGGCGAGCTCGGGGTCGAGACGGTCTACGGGGTGATCTATCCACCGCAGGTGGCGCTCGTCGGCTTCGGCCGCATCATCGAACAGCCGTGGGCCGAACAGGGCATGGTCGGCGTGCGTCCGGTCGTCACGGCGTCCCTGGCCGCCGACCACCGCGCCACCGACGGCCACACCGGGGCCCGGTTCCTCGACGCGTTGACCAGGCACCTCCAGCAGCCGGAGCACCTATGACCGACGCCGAACTCACGCGCACCATCACCGACGAGCTGCGCAAGGTGGCGCCCGAGGCCGACCCGGCGGCGCTCGCGCCCGATGAGCCCTTGCGCGAGTCGCTCGACATCGACTCGTTCGATTTCCTCAACGTGCTCATCGGGATCGGGCGCACGCTCGAGGTCGACGTGCCGGAGGCCGACTACGGACAGCTGACCACGCTGGCCGGGATGGTGCGCTACTTCCGCGGCCGCATCATCCCCGGCGACGGTGCCGGGCTGGACCCTGGGAAGGCGCGGCGATGAGCCTGCAGGCCCTGTCGCGTACAGGTTTTCCGGCGCTCCTCGAAGCGCTGCGCACGCGGGGCTACCGCGTGGTGGGGCCGGTCGCTCGCGACGGCGCCGTCATGTGGGAAGACATCCGCCAGGTCTCGGATTTGGCGGTGGGCTGGCGGGACACGCAGGAGCCGGGTCGCTACACCCTCGAGCAGACGGACTCGGGACGCTACTTCGGCGTGGTGCACGGGCCGGAGTCGCTCAAGCGGTTCGCCTTCGCGCCCCACGAACCCCTGCTCACCATCGAGCGCAGCGGCAACACGACGTCCTTCACGCCGGTCATCCCGCCGGCCGAGCCGGTCGCGCTCATCGGCGCACGGGCCTGCGACCTGGCGGGACTGGCCATCCAGGACCGCATCTTTCTCCGCGACGCGTACCCGGATCCCTACTATGCCGCGCGGCGCAGCTCGCTCCTTCTCATCGGGGTGAACTGCACGCGCGCGCTGTCCACCTGCTTCTGTGCCTCGCGCGGCACCGGCCCCGAGGTCCGCGACGGCTTCGATCTCGTGCTGACCGAACTCGACGACCGGTTCCTGATCGAGGCGGGCAGCCCGGCCGGCGAGGACATCGTGGCCGACCTGCCGCTCGAGCCCGCGACCGCGGACGAGCAGGCCGAGGCCCATGACGGGATCGAGGCCTGCGCGCGGAGCCAGACGCGCGCCCTCGACACCACGCAGCTGCCGTCCGCCCTCTACGAGGCGCATGACCACGAGCGCTGGGACGACGTGGCGGCCCGCTGCCTCGCCTGCGGCAACTGCACGATGGTGTGTCCGACCTGCTTCTGCCACGGCGAGCAGGAGACGCCTGTGCTGGGCGGGGAGAGCAGCGAGCGGGCGAGGAGCTGGGACTCCTGCTTCACGCAGGACCACGGCTACATTCACGGCAAGAACGTCCGGCCCACGACCAAGGACCGCTACCGCATGTGGCTGACGCACAAGCTGGCGGCCTGGATCGACCAGTTCGGCATGTCCGGCTGCGTCGGCTGCGGCCGCTGCATCACCTGGTGCCCGGTGGGGATCGATCTCACGATCGAGTTGCCGGCGTTGCTCACCCCGAAATCCAGGGGGGAGCCACGGTGACCACGCACGCGGCACCCCTGACGTTCGACGGGGCTGACAATCCGTACCTGATCCACGCGGGGATCATCACGGAGAAGCGGCGTGAGACGGAGGGCATTGACACCTACCGCGTGCAGCTGGCGGACCCGACAAGGCGCCGCGCCTACCGCTTCTCGGCCGGACAGTTCAACATGGTGCACGTGTTCGGCGTGGGAGAGATCGCGATCTCCATCGTCTCCGATCCGGACGCCCCGGAGCTGCTGGATCACACGATCCGCGTGGTCGGACGCGTGACCCGCGCGCTGTCGCGTCTGGGGCCCGGCGATGCGCTCGGCATCCGCGGGCCGTTCGGCACGGGATGGCCGCTCCAGGAGAGCCTGGGCAAGGACGTCGTCATCGTGACCGGCGGGCTTGGCTGCGCGCCGGTGGTCGGGGCGATCGACTACATTTTTCGCAGACGGCAGGACTACGGGACGGTGAGCATTCTGCACGGCGTGAAGACGCCGAAGGATCTTCTCTACAAGGAGCGGTTCGAGGAGTGGCGCCGGTATCCGGACACGCAGGTCTACCTGGCAAGCGATCAACCGGACAAGGCGTGGCACTACCACATCGGCGTCGTGACCGATCTCTTCCACCAGGTGGCGATGGATCCGGCACGCACGGTCGTCCTGATGTGCGGGCCGGAGATCATGATGCGGGTGGGCGCGCCGATCCTCGTCACGCGGGGCGTCGCGCCCACGGCCATCCACCTGTCGCTCGAGCGGCACATGGAATGTGGCTTCGGCCTGTGCGGCCACTGTCAGATGGGACCCTATTTCATCTGCAAGGACGGGCCGATCCTGTCCTACGACCGGGTCTCGCGGCTGCTCGGGAAGGAAGGAGTCTGACATGCGGTTACGCGTGGGCGTCTTCAAGTTCGCCTCCTGCGACGGCTGCCAGCTGAGCGTGCTCAACCTCGAGGACGAGTTGCTGCTGCTGGGCGCGGCGGTCGACCTCGCCTTCTTTCCGGAGGCGTCGAGCCGGATGCAGGAAGGGCCCTACGACCTGGCGCTGGTCGAGGGGTCGATCACCACCGCCGAGGACGCCCAGCGCATCCAACAGGTGCGGCGGCAGGCCAGCACGCTGATCACCATCGGCGCCTGCGCGACGGCCGGCGGCATCCAGTCCCTGCGCAACTGGGCCGACGTCGACGAGTTCAAGGCGCTCGTCTACCCGAGCCCGCAGTACCTCGACAGCCTGCGGACCTCGACGCCGATCTCGGCGCACGTCACAGTGGATTTCGAGTTGTGGGGATGCCCGATCGACAAGCACCAGCTGCTGCGGGTGATCACGGACCTGGCCGCCGCCGTGCAGCCGCACCTGCCGGCCGACAGCGTCTGTCTCGAGTGCAAGCGCCGCCATCATGTCTGCGTGATGGTGGCGAAGGGCCTGCCCTGCCTGGGCCCGGTGACGCGGACCGGCTGCGGGGCGATCTGCCCGGGCATGGGGCGCGACTGCTACGGCTGTTTCGGACCCACCGAGGGCGCCCGCCCCGGACCCGGCGTGCCGCCGAACACGGCCTCGCTGGCGGCCCACTTCAACCGCGAGCTGGGACTGATTCCGCTCGACGTGGTGCGCCGGTTCCGCGGCATCAACGGCTATGCGTCGCCCTTCAGGAAGGAAAGCGATGGCTGGGCAGGACGCTGACACCAGGACCATCCACGTCGGGATGATCGCCCGCGTCGAAGGGGAGGGCGCGCTGCGCGTCACCGTGAAGGACGGACACGTCCATGACGTGGAGCTGCGCATCTTCGAGCCGCCGCGCTATTTCGAAGCCTTCCTCGTGGGACGGCGCTACGACGAGGTGCCAGACATCGTGGCGCGCATCTGCGGCATCTGCCCGGTGGCCTACCAGATGAGCGCGGTCCATGCCCTCGAGCAGGCGTTCGGGGTCACGGTTGACGGCGCGCTGCGGGATCTGCGGCGCCTGCTCTACTGCGGCGAGTGGATCGAAAGCCACACGCTGCACATCTACATGCTGCACGCCCCGGACTTCCTCGGGCACCACAGCGTCATCGAGATGGCGGCAGTGCACCGCGAGGCCGTCGTGCGGGGCCTGCGGATGAAGAAGGCAGGCAACAGCCTGGTCGCGCTCCTGGGCGGACGCTCCGTGCATCCGGTGTCGGTCAGAGTCGGCGGCTTCTCCCGCGTGCCGACCCGGCGAGAACTCGAAGGCCTGAAGGACGAGCTGCTGTGGGCGCGGGACGCGGCCGCCGAGACCGTACGCTGGGTCGCGGGATTCGACAAGCCGGCCTTCGCCCAGGACTACACGTTCGTGGCCATGCAGACGGAGAGCGCATACCCGTTCAATGAGGGATGGGTCGCCTCGAGCGATGGGCTCAACATTCCCGCCGCTGAGTTCGAGCAGCATTTCGCCGAGTCGCAGGTGCCCTACTCCACTGCCCTGCAGTGCACGCTGGACGGCCGGTCCTACCTGGCCGGTCCGCTTGCGCGCCTGCGCCTGAACAGCGATCGCCTGACCCCGATCGCGGCGCAGGTGCTCCGCGAGACCGGCCTGCCGCTGCCGCTCAGCAATCCCTTCGACGCGATCGTCGCGCGCGCGGTCGAGGTGCTGTTCGCCTTCGAGGAGGCGTTGCGTCTGATCGACCGCTACGAGCGGCCGGCCAGCCCGACCGTGCCGGTCACGCCGCGTGCGGGCACCGGCATGGCCTGCACGGAGGCGCCGCGCGGACTCCTCTACCACCGCTACGCCGTCGACCAGGACGGCGTCGTTCTCGAGGCCCGCATCGTCCCGCCGACCTCGCAGAACCAGCGGCGGATCGAGGAGGACCTGCGGTCGTTCCTGCCGGGCGTGCTGGAGCTGTCCAACGACGAGGCGGCGCGCGCCTGCGAGCGCGTCATCCGCTGCTACGACCCGTGCATCTCCTGCGCCACGCATTTCCTGCGGCTGGAGATCTGCGAGGCCGGCCAGGGGAAGGACGGCGGCTGATGGCCGCGCTGCGGGTCATCGGCCTGGGCAATCTGTCGCGCGGCGACGACGCGGCGGGCCTGCTCGCGGCACGGCTCGTACGGGACTTGTCGGGCGATGCCATGGACGTGCGCGAGTCGGCGGCCGGCGGGGCGGCGCTGCCGGAGCTGATGGAGGGGGCCGAGCGCGTCGTCCTCATCGACGCGGCGCGCGGCGGGCGGCCACCGGGCACCGTGCATCGCCTCGATGCGTCATCGAACCGGATCGCGAACGCGTACTTCCCCTGTTCGAGTCACGACATGGGACTCGCGGATGCGATTGAACTGGCGCGCGCGCTGGGAACGCTGCCGAAGCAGGTGATCGTCTACGGCATCGAGGCCGATTCGCTCGAAGCGGGCGCTGCGCTGACGGACGCGGTGCGCCTGGCCGTCACGGCCGTCGCGCGGCGGATTCTGGACGAGGAGGAGACGCGTCGTGCATGAAGTGCATCTGATGGCCCAGCTCGTCAGGATGATCGAAACGGCCCTGCAAGACACGCCGGGGGCCGCCCCGGTGCGCGTTCGGCTCAGGGTCAGCGCGCTCTCGCACCTGATGGAGCACGACCGGGACGAGTTGCAGACCGCCTTCGACCTGGCCGCGAAGGGCACCCGAGCCGCGGGGGCCGCCCTCGAGATCCAGCGCATGCCGGTGACGGGACGCTGCCGGAGCTGCGGCCATGCGATGAGCGTTGCCGATCTCCTGGCGGCCTGCCCGCTGTGCGCCTCGACGACGGTCGAGGTCGAGGAGGTGCCGGAACTGGTCCTGCACGAGATGGTGGTGACGGGATAGAGACGGACGACCTGGTGCCGTCCCGCATCACGTGCGAGCGGCGGTCCAGATGGCCGGTGTCAAGCGACGGCCGTCAGTGCCGCAGGCTCAGGTCGGTCACGGTCTTGCCGGACAGATCGGGCGCCGCCGGCGCCGTCCACAGGAACTGCGTCGGCCGCAGGCTGCCCCAGGGGATGGCATCGCCGTAGAGGACGCCGTTGGCCGTCGAAACGCCGAGCGCGGCGTCGCCCCACAGAGTCAGGCAGGAGCCCTCGCTGTCCAAGCACGCTGAACAGTCGCGTGCCGAATCAGCCAGTGGCCGTCTGAGAGCGGCCGGACCGGATTGGCCTTGTCATCGACAGCGCAGAGGTGGAATCGTCGCAACCAGCGATGATCTTCCGCGTGCTCGCCGACGCCGTCGTCGTCCTCCATCTGGCGTTCGTGGCGTTCGTGATGCTGGGGGGCCTGCTCGTGGTCCGGTGGCCGCGTCTCGCCTGGCTACACGTGCCCGCCGCCGCGTGGGGCGCCTGGGTGGAGTTCACGGGCCGCGTCTGCCCGCTCACGCCTCTCGAGAACCAGTTGCGCGAACGGGGCGGCGCTCCAGGCTACACCTCGGATTTCGTCGCGCACTACCTCATCCCAATCCTCTATCCGGCCGCGCTCACTCGCGAGGTGCAGTGGGCGTTGGGCGCCGCCGTCCTGCTCGTCAACGTGCTTGTCTACGCCCTGCTCATCCGCCGGCGTGCACGCCGCTAAAGACAGCGCCAGCCGTGGCGTCCCGAACGCGCCCCGTCCGCGGGCGGCGGTCGCGGCGCTGAGCCGGAGCGGACCGGCCCGGTCCGGGATACTCCTGCCCGTATACTTGGGCCCCACGGAGGCCCGAATGAAGATCGACAGGCGCGCGTTCACCGGCATGGCGGCATCGACCGCGCTGGCGCTCACCCTGCCGGAGGTCGCCTCCGGCCAGGCGCCGTCCGGCGCACGCGCGACGCTGAGGCTCAGGCCCGGCGGCAGTGACGACGGCTTCGATCCGTGGCTCGAGATCATCGGCGACAGCTTCCGGCACAACGCCAGGGAAGTGGCGCGTCTGGCCGGCGGCCGCCCGATACTCGCGGTCGTCAAGAACAACGCCTATGGCATTGGCGACCAACTGGTAGGCCCGCTGCTGGCCCAGTGCGCGGAGGTCGGCGGGATCGCCTGCGTGCGGCCGTCCGAGGCGCTGGCGATGCGCGCGGCCGGCGTGCAGAAGACCATCCTGACCATGTCGGAGCTGGGCGAGGAGGAGTCGGTCGCGCTCGTGCGCGCGAACGTGACCCTCTCGTGCTGGCTCGACGACGCACCCGAGCGCCTGCAGCGGATCTCGCAGAAGGCCGGCCGCCGTGTGCCGGTGCACCTCTATCTCGATACCGGCATGAACCGCGAGGGCATGCCGATCCGCCGGGCGCTGCCCTGGATGCAGCAGCTCGCCCGCCAGCCGGGTGTGCGCATCGACGGCACCTATCACATGTTCACGCACGACCTGGAGTTCGACCGCGTGCAGCTCACGCGCTTCAAGGACATCCTGGCAGCCGCCGCCGCTGCCGGCTACCAGGCGGGCGTCGTGCACGCGGCGCCGACCTTCGAGCTGTACCGCCTGCCCGAATCGCACTTCGACATGGTGCGGGTGGGCAACGCGCTCTTCGGTGCCTACCCGGGCGCCGATGTGACGATGCCGGTCGATCTCAAGCCGGTCTTCCGCCTGCGGGCGCGCGTGGCGCGGGTCGAGGACGTCGAGCCCGGCGAAAGCGCCGGCTTCCGGCGCGGCTTCCGGCCGGCCACGCCGACGCGCGTGGCGCTCTTGCCGGTGGGCCACACCGATGGCTACCCGATCAGCGGCGCCGGCAAGTGCGAGGTGCTGATCGGCGGCCGGCTCTATCCGGTCGTGTCCGGCGGCATCGCGTCGGCGCACACGCTCGTCGATGTCGGGCGCGATGGTCCGGTCACGGTCGGCGACGTCGCCACGCTGGTCGGTCCCGAATCGCCGGCCATCCTGCCGCTCGAAGTGGCGGCGCGCACCGAAGTCGGGTTCCTGCAGCTCATCACCAAGATGAGCGCGCTGCTGCCGCGCCGGCTGGTGTAACGGTCTGCGCTGTCCCGATAGTCGAACCGTCGCCGAACGCGTCATACTCACGGCCACGCTGTGGCCGTGACACTCTTCGATCGCAAGTTCGGCGCGACATTCATCGCGCAGGTCCCACATGTCCCGGGCGTCTACGAGATGCTCGACGCCGGCGGCAGCACGCTGTATGTCGGCAAGGCGAAGAACCTCAAGCGCCGGCTCGCCCAGTACCGCAACGCCACGCAGAAGAAGGTCCACCGGAAGATGCGCGGCATCCTGCGCGACGCGGCCACGGTGCGGCTGCGGCCGTGCGCCAGCGAACTGGAGGCGCTGCTGCTCGAGCACCAGCTCATTCACTCGTTGCGGCCGCGCCTCAACCTGGCGGGCGCCTACAGCTTCCTCTATCCGTGCGTCGGCGTGCGTCTGCACGACCGCGATGTGGACCTGTGCTGCACGACCACGCCCGAGGATCTCCCGGCCTTCCAGTTCTACGGGGCGTATCGCGATCGGCGGCTGGTCCGCGAAGCGTTCGCCGCGCTGGCGGACCTGCTGACGTTCGTCGCGCACCGCGAGCCGGCGGCGCGTCTCACCGACCTGCCGCGCGTGCCGTTCACCCGGTTCGTCCGGTTCCGGCAGCTCGAACGCGGCTGGAGCGAGCCATTGGTCCAGTTCCTGCGCGGCGACTCGCCGGCCCTGCTGCCGCAGTTGGTGCTGGCGCTGCTCGACCGGCCGGCCGCGCGGAGGCGCGGGCAGGAGACCCAGGCCCGGCTCGACGTGCTGAATCAGTTCTTCGAGCAGGAGTGCCAGGCACTCCGCAGTGCGTTGCGCGCGCTCGGGCGGGGCGACGACGCCGGCGTCGCCCAGTCCGCGCGCGATCCGCTGTTTCTCGAAGCCCGTGCCCGATCGTCGTAGACGCGATCGCCCCTCAGGCTGGCTTCGTCGCGCGCTCCACCAACGCGGCGCGTTCCGCCGAGCCCTCTCGTCCACACTCGGCGGCGCCAGGCAAGACGGGGATCTGGCGATTGATGTACTCGCCGAGATGCGCGGATTGCGCGAGGTAGACAGTCAGGCCGGTCTGGTACGCCAACTGCTCGGGTCCCGTCATCACGAACACGTCGGTCGTGCCGGCGCCTTCAGCCACGATGTAGACGAACGCTGACGCCAGCTGCAGGGCGTTGTCGGCCGATCGTGATCCCAGACCGAGCTTGCGCAGGTACACGTGCGTGAGATTCGGACGGCAGATGACGGTGCCCCCGACCGACCCTTTCGCGACGTCGGCGTTGAATGACGCATCGCCCCACTGGAACGACTTGGTGGTGTCGGCACCAATCGCCCTGTCCACGAAGAACTCGCGACCACCGACGGTGCCGACGAGGCCCAGGTAGAGCGCGTCGTCGGTGCCCGCCCAGCTTTGGGAACCCGTCGTCAGGGAAAGGTAGATGCCAGTGACTCTCATGGCCGCCATCCTAGCGCGGCCGTCGCGCGATTGCATGCGGAGATCGGGCGTCAGTCCGCGGTCCGTCAGGCCGGCGTTGGCCGCCCGAAACGGATCGGACCGGCGAACGGCTGCGACGGATCCAGCACCCGCCCGCGCTGCGTGATCGCGAGCGCGCCGCGCCGGGCGAGGGCGCGGGCCACGTCTCGTATCTCGTCGAGATGCTGGCGCCACCCGCTGGCACCGTCGGCCCGTGCCACGTCCGACGGACAGATGGTGGCGCCCGGTGCTCGCGCCTCCAGCAGTTCGTCGATGGCCGCCCGCCATCCCTCGGCACGGGCGAACCAGTCGCGGTAGGGTGTGTTGGCGACCATCCGGCGGTTGTGGTCGGGCGCGTTGTCCTGCCACCAGACCTCGCCGCGCTCGCCGAGCGCGAGCTTCGCGCGGTGCACACGCTGCCGGGCTCGCCGTACCGCCTCGTCATCGCCGTCGCGTTGGAAGCGGGCGATGGCTCGTCGCGCGGCCATCAGGTCACGCTGCCAGCGCGCACGGTCGTCCGTGCTCAGGCCGGGATTGGTGGCGCGCCACAGGCGCCCACGCACCACGATGTAGCGGCGGTCGGGCGTGAGGATGCCGTCGAGCGGTGAAGGGCGGTGAGCCATCTCCGTGCGACTGGGGCGGAGTTCACCGCGCAAGGAGAGCGGGTGGACGAAGGCGGGCGTCCGCAGCGTGGCCGAGGGCGGCCACGATGCCGGGCAGCGCATCGATGTCGGCCTCGGTGGTGTTGAGGTTGACGATGCAGCTGCGCAGCAGGTAGACGCCGTCGACGATGGCATTCGAGACGAAGGCCTGTCCGGACCGCTGGATGTCGTCGAGCAGCGTGCGCGTGAGCGTGTCGAGATACTCGCGCACGGCGCTCTCCCCGGACGCTCGCGCGCGCAGATCCTCCGGCACGAAGCGGAAGGTCGTGATGCTCAACGACTGAGTGGCCGCTTCGAGGTCCGGATGGATCGCGACGGCGGCATGGAGCCGTTCGGACAGGCGAATGTCGTCGGCCAGCATCCGCACGTAGCCGCTCCGCCCGGCCTGGCGCAGCGCCAGCCACACCTTCAGGGCACGGAAGCCGCGCGAGTTCTGCGGCCCGCAGTCGAGGTAGTTCGTGGCCGCCTGGCCAAAGTGATAGTAGGGCGGGTGATACGAGAAGGCGGCGCGCAGATGTTCGGGATCGCGCACGAGCAGGCAGCCGGCTTCGAGCGGCGCGTAGAGCCACTTGTGAGGATCGAGCGCGACGCTGTCGGCGAGACTGATGGCCTGCAGATCCCGCGGGGTGCCGGGCACCGCCGCCGCGAAGCCACCGTAGGCGCCATCCACGTGCAGCCAGAGTTGGTGTTCACCGCAGACCGCGGCCACCTCCGCGATCGGATCGACGGCCCCGGTGCTGACCGTGCCCGCAGTCGCCACGACCATCAGCGGGCGGACGCCGGCCGCCAGGTCGACGGCGATCGCCTCGCGCAGCGCGCGCATGTCGAGGCGTTGGGACGTGTCGGTCGGGATCCAGCCGATGGCGTCGGTGCCCAGCCCGGCCATGTCGGTCGCCTTCTGCAGCCAGGTGTGCGCCTCCGTCGAGGCGTAGACCCGAGCGCGCGCGTCGCTGCCCGTCACGCCCTCCCGACGCACGTCGTGGCCGGCGCGAGCGGCCCGTGCCGCGATCAGGGCGACGAAGTTGGCCATGTTGCCGCCGCTCACGAGCAGCCCGCCGCAGTCGCGCGGATACCCGATGAGGTCGGCAATCCAGCGGATGGTCTGCGCTTCGATTTCGCTGGCCATCGGCGACAGCCGCCAGGCGCCGGTGTTGGGGTTGACCGCGGCCGCGAGCAGCTCGGCAAGGATGCCGATCGGCGCCGGCGACGAGGTGATGTAGCCGAAGAACCGCGGGTGCCCGTTGAAGAGCGAGTGGTCGAAGAGCAGCGACGCAGTCTGCGCGAGCAGCGTTTCAGCGGGTTCGCCGTGTTCCGGCAGCCGGCACTCGCCACCGAGGAGCGCGCGCACCGCCTCCGGCGACTCGTCTCGCGTCACCGGCCGCGCCGGCAGCCCGTCCAGGAACCCGGCCACCAGGTCCACGAGCTGGTGACCTGCCCGGCGAAACGACTCGCCGTCCATCGCGAGCGGCGCGTCGCGTTCTGCCGCGCTACCTGAGATGCACTCGCTCTGTGTATAACGCTGCGGCGACTCGGACATGGGATCGCGCACTCCTCGCGCGGCTCCGATGGTACTTCGAGCCCGACCAGCCGGCCCGCCGCGGCGCCTCGCCAGCGGCCGGCATGCTTCGACGATCGAGGCGTTCGCGGCCATCAGGCGCGGCGATCACCGCGCGGTGCAGGAGCTGCGCGTCAGCGGCGGACCGGCGTGACCCGCCCGTGCCGACCGGGCTCTCCGGCGCAGCGCGTCGTGCGGGAATCACTCGGCGCGTGCCGCCGCGTCCGCTCCCCGCGTCGCCTGGACCGCGTGCCCCGCATGGGCCGCTGCGTGCAGGTCGCCGATCAGGAAGCGTTGCCCCAGCGGCCCCACGGCCTGACTGACTGGCGGGCGATGCCGACGAAACACCCGGTTGCGTCCGGTGATGAGCACCGCCACGAGCGTGTCGACCAGCAGCGACTCGATCGCAATCGACGGCGCGTAACGGCACAACGTCAGCCAGAGGGCGATGACCTGCCCGAACTCGTCGCGGGCCATGGCGTCCCTGATGACCCAGCGGGCGTAGACACGACATCCGTTCAGCAGCGCACCTTCATGACTCGGATGCCGGACGCGCATCTCCTCGCGCACCATCATCCAGGAGCGCATCATGCGCGCGCGGTCGCTCGACATGGAGTCGGTCCGCTGCCGGTAGCCAATCATCGGCTCTCGCACGACGGCGAAGTGGTATCGCTCGGCGGCCAGGCAATAGAACAGCAGATCTTCGCATCCCTCGGCGCCGGCGTCCCGGAGCTTGCTGGCGAACCCGCCTGTGGAAACCAGGACTTCCCGCCGAACGAGGACACCGCTGCCGTGCCCGATGAAGTTGCCGCTCAGGATTCGGCTCAGCACGTCGCCTTCCCAGCTGGGATTCTTCACTTCGCCGATCAGGAGGCTGCCGTCCGTAATCCTGACGAACCAGCAGTAGACGAGACCGATGTCGCTGGTGCCGCCCTGCATGACCTGCAGCTGACGCTCGATCTTGGTCGGCGCCCACAGGTCATCAGCGTCGACGAAGGCGATCAGGTCGGAGGCCGCGCCCCGCCAACCCAGGTTGCGGGCGGCCGCGACGCCCCGGTTGGCTTGTGTGAGAACCCTGACGCGGGCGTCGGCCTGCCCGTGGCGCTCCGCGAGCTGACGAGTACCGTCAGTCGACCCATCGTCGACCACGAGAATCTCGAGCGCGCGGTGTGTCTGCGAACGCACGCTCCGCAGGGTCTCGTCGAGGGTCGCGTCGGCGTTGTGCGCCGGGATCACGACACTCACGAGCGGGCCATCGTTCATCGGCCGCTGCCGGACGTTCAGCGAATTGTCTGATGCCACGTCGTCGATTGTCCTGAATACCGACCATGGCGCCGAGGAAGCGCTGGGATAGAGGGAGTTGCCCTCGCGCGGAAACGAGGCTCGGGTTACCCTAGCACACGACGGCGGGGTTGCGCCCTGTGGTCGCGCCTGATGCACACCATCCGGGAGAAGACGCGGGAGAGCCTTTGCAGGCTGAACAGCCACCAGATCTGGAACCCCGGCGCCGCGACTGGCGGCACGACCTGGACGTGATTGCCGTGCTCGTCGACCGCGACCTCAAGATGCTCTACAAGCGGTCGTGGCTGGGCCTGGGGTGGGCGCTCGCGACGCCGCTCGTGCAGCTGATGGTGTTCTCGCTGGTGTTCCGGCGGGTGCTGTCCGTCCAGGTGGACAACTACGCCTCGTTCGCCTTCACCGGCGTGCTCGTCTGGGGCTGGTTCCAGAGCACGCTGTCCCAGAGCACGTCGCTCATCACCGGCAGTCCGGCGCTGGTGCGGCAGCCGGGGTTTCCACTCCCGCTGCTTCCCTACGTGACGGCCGGAGTGCGGTTCATCCATTTCACCCTGGCGCTCCCGGTGCTGCTGGTCTTCCTGTGGCTGCAGGGGATCGAACCCGGGTGGGCCTGGATGTCGCTGCCGCTCATCGCCGCCGTGCAGTTCACGCTCTCGGTGGGACTGGCCTATCCGCTGGCCGCGCTCAACGTCACGGTCCGGGACACCCAGCACGTCGTCAGCGTGACCCTTCAGCTGCTGATGTTCCTGACGCCGGTCTACTACAGCCTGGACTCGGTGCCCCCGTCGCTGCTTCCGTGGTTCCGACTCAATCCGATGGTGGGGCTGCTCGAAGCGTGGCGGGACGTGCTCGTCTACTCACGATGGCCCGATGCGACCACGCTGGCGCTCCTGGCCACCTTCGCGGTGGCCCTGCACCTGATTGGCCGGCGCGTCTTCGTGGCCCAGAGTCACCGCTTCGTGGACGACCTGTGACCACTCCGTCAACGCGCGTGCAGGTGGCGAGCCTGAGCAAGGAGTACGTGCGCGGCGCGTCGTCGGTCCGTTCCTGGCGGGAGTGGTTCACGGGCACCGGCACTGGCGGTCGAGCCGACAGATTCTGGGCGCTCCGTGATGTCTCGTTCACCGTGTCGGCCGGGCAGATGCTCGGCGTCATCGGTGCCAACGGCGCCGGCAAGTCCACCTTGCTCCGGCTCCTCGCCGGCATCGGCCGGCCGACGGCCGGTCACATCGGCATGCACGGACGCGTCAGCGGCTTGTTCGAGCTGGGAGGCAATTTCCTGCACGATCTCACCGGCCGGGAGAACGCCGTGCTGGCCGCCGTCGTCGCCGGCCTCACCCGCCGCGAAGCGCTCGCGCGGATCGACGCCATCGTCCGCTTCGCTGAGCTGGCCGAAGTGATCGACGCGCCGCTGCGCACCTACAGCACCGGCATGGTGATGCGGCTGGCGTTCGCGGTGGCGGTGCACACCGAGCCCGATGTGCTGCTGGTCGACGAGTTCCTGTCGGTGGGTGACCTGGCCTTCCAGGCCAAGTGCCTGGCGCGCATCCGGGACATGCGCGAGAAGGGCTGCGCGGTGATCCTCGTCTCGCACAGCATGGATCAGGTCCGCCAGATGTGCGAGGTCGCACTGTGGCTCCGCAAGGGCGTCGTCGTGGCGCACGACGCCGTGGAGGTCGTGGCGGGCGCCTACGAGGTCGAGATGCGCGCCGAGACCATCCGCCGGACGCCCGCGATGCCGGCCCGTGACGTGAGTCCCGGCGTGTCGCTCGCCGCCAACCACAACCGCTTCGGCTCACTCGAGGTCGAGATCACCGGCGTCACACTGCTTCCGGATCGCGTCCTCGCCTCCGGCGCGGCGCTGACGGTCGAGATCGGCTGGCGTGCGTCGCGGCCGATTCCGAGCCCTGTCTTCTCGGTGACGATTCGACGCGACGACGGCACCATCTGCGTGGACACCAACTCGCAGTCGGCGGGCGTGGCCGTGCCGGACCTGGCGGGCGAAGGCCTGATCTGCATTGCCTTCGATCGTCTGGAGCTCGGCGCCGGCCACTACTTCGTCGATGTCGGTGTCTACGAGTCCGCGTGGGAGTATGCCTACGACTATCACTGGCAGGTCTATCCGCTGCTGGTCGAGGGCCGCAGCGCCCTCAAGGGCGTGCTCGCGACGCCGGCTCGATGGTCGACCAGCGCGCGTAGCGGCTGACCGATCACAGCTTCCGGATGAACGACTCGAGAGAGTCGAAGCCCGTGACCTCGATGCGTGGCAGCGCCAGGAGCGGTGCGCTGGCCGGGGCGGAACCGGGCCGGCACGAAAAGCCCTGGACGTAGCCGGCCGCGCCAGCCAGGTGCTCGACCACCGGATCGACGTCTCCCCACGGATACGCGATGGTGCGCACCGTGCGGCCGAGCCGTGTCTGCAGCGTCGCCCTCGAGCTCAGGCACTCGTCCGCCACCTCGCTCGGCGAGAGCGAGGTCAGCAGGCGATGGGTGGCCGTGTGGGATCCGAACTCCACGCCCTGCCCGGCGAGCCGGCCGATCTCGTCCCAGTCGAGCAGCGGGATCCGTTCACCTGACGCTGCGTCCCACTGGTTGAACCCGCCGACGCGCTCCGACACCAGGAACACGTGCGCCCCGAAGCCGTAGCGCTGCAGGAGCGGCCACGCATGGACCGCGAAGTCGCGATAGCCGTCGTCGAAGGTGAAGAGCACGGCGCGCCCCGGGAGCGGCTGCCGGAGCTCGGCGCTTTGCCGCCAGTGCTCCGCCGTGACGCTGTGGAACCCGCTCGACGAGAGATACGCGAGCTGCCGCTCGAACTGCTCGGGCGTGACCCGGTAGCGGCTCGAGTCGGGCGCGCCGTCCGGCGCGACGCGGTGGTACATGAGGATGGGCAGTCGCGCGGTCACCGCGCCGAGGTCGTCGAACGAATGGAGGGCGGCATCGCCGGAGCGGAAGGTCGCGGCGACGGTCGGGATCGGCTCGACCGATTCGATCGGCTCGACCAGTTCGGGCTCGAGGGAGCCGGCGGCAGCGGCCGGCCGCTCCTCGCGCGCGAACAGCTGAATCCGATAATGGCGCGAGCGCAGCTCCCGCAGGAACCGGAGCGCGGGTTCTGCCGCCAATGTCCGCCCGATGTGGCGGGCGCCGTAGGCGAAATTCCACTCGAAGCCCGCCTCGTCGGGTGCGTCGACCCGCAGGTTGGCGTGGGCCAGGATCAACCGGCCGCCAGGGGCCAGGGCGCCGGCCAGCTTGCGCGCCACGTCCGGCAGCCGGTCCTGGCCGATGAAGTAGAGGACCTCGGAGCAGACGATGGCATCGAATCCGCCGGGCAACGCGTCGACGGCCATGTCGAGACGGCGATAGGTGACGTTGGCCAGGTGGGCACACCGTTCGGCCGCGCGGCTCAGGGCCAGTTCCGAGATGTCGGCGGCCACGACCTCCGCTGCCCGCGTCGCCAGGGCGACGGTGAAGTCCCCCTCGGCGCACGCCAGCTCGAGGACGCGACCGGTTCCGGCTGGAATCAGGTCGAGCGTCTGCCGGTATTTCAGCACTTCGTATTCGGATCGGTACTTCCACGGATCGGCACCGGCGGCGAACAGCGACTCGAAGTGATGGCGGTCGTAGCTGCGTCGACCGCGGTGCGTGGCCGCTCGCGCTGCCGTCCCGGAACGCGACCGGCGGCGCCCCCAGAAGGCCTGGCGCGTAGTGCACTGCCTCACGCATCGACGATCCGTTGCCGTCGACGAACGGTTGCGGCGTGCCTTCCGCCAGCAGACGAATCGTCGCCAGACACCCGCCTGGCAACACGGCACGGCGGGAGCCGGCGGACACGATCGGCATGTGAGGATGGCGGCCGAGAACCGCCGCAGCGCGGTGCGTCCCCACGTCAGCCGCCATCCGGGCCGCAGCGGCCAGTCGTTCTCGCAGGCTGCCCGGCTGGTCGAGCGAACGTCCGACCACGCCTTCCCTCACCGCCGCCACGCAGAGCTCCACGCCGCCGGCCGTGATGATCGCCGCACGGAGCTGTTGCGGGGTGAGGCGGCCGGAGGGATTCGGGACCCACACCCATCCGATCGACATCCCACCCACCTGGCAATCGACCCACACATGGTCGGCCGCCACGTCGAGTGCCGGCAACTCGCCGCTGACCTCGATCGCGGTGGTCGTCCCCTCGATGGCGCGCGGCGCCACCGCGGTCTCCTCACACAGCGGATCGTAGAACTCGGCGCCGCTCCAGGACGGGCGGCCCCACAGTTCCTGGAGGAACACCGTCCACCCCACGGCCTGATGCAGCCAGGATCCGCGAGCGTCTTCGTGGGGGATGGGATCAAGGCCGCTGGCCAGGCACCGGGAGTCGCGCCACACCGACCAGCCCTCGGGTTGGATCTGCGTCGTGAGATCCCGGGTGTAGATGGTGCGGCCCAGGAACTGGCCGAGCAGCTCCCAGCTGGCCCTGGCGGCGACGGCGTCGGCGACCACGGCGGCAGGCACGACGCCGCCGAACACCGGAAGCTCGAGGCGGCTGTGCTCCTGGCCGTCGATGCTCACCGTGACCCGCAGCCGCTCCACGGCGGGTGGCGGCCGGACGTCGGGCATCGACGCCGTCGACTCCACCCACACGGCGTGCGAACGGCCGATCGTCAGCGGGTCGCGCCCGCCGTGGTGCCGCGTGACGAGTTCGGCCATCGCGAGATGGGTGCGGCTCGCCAACCCCACCGCCCCGGTCTGCCGCTCCAGGGCTTCCAGGAACCGCGCGAGAGCGGGCTCGACCGCCGGCCAGAGCGAGGCAGCCTCGCCGGGAGGGAGGCAGCCCGGCAACACCATCGCCTCGAACAGCGTCTCCGCCACGATGCGCGGGTCCAGTGCCGGCGCCGAGGTGGCGTCGAGTGCCGCAAGCAGCGGGCACGGGTCCAGTCCGGCGCCGAGATGGAGACCCGCGGGCCAGCAGGCATACCCATACTGCACCAGCGCCAGCGCTTCGGCTGGCAGACCATCCGCATGATCTGGGAGAGGGTCCACCACGCGTGGGTCGGGCCGGTGGCCACGCGCCTGCACCTCGAGCCCATCGGCGAGCATCCGTGGTCCGTCAATCGAGGCGGACGACGGCCGCATCCGGTACCGCGCCCCGGCGTCCGGCAGCGCCAGGAACCTGGCTCCGGTCCTGGCGATCCGTTGCCACAGATCCCAGTCCTCGCAGGTCCGGAGCGTGACATCGAATCCGCCCACGTCCTCGACGCTTCGACGCCGCGCCAGACAGGCATGGATCGGACCGAGCGACGCCTTCGCCAGGAGACCGAAGAGATCGCCGGTGCGGGCGACGGAGCGTCCCTCGATCACGCCGCCATCGGGCCCGATCCTTCCCCACCCCGTCACCGCGACGGCCGCCGACGGATCGCCGGCGAGCGCCTCGGTGAGGCGCTCGAGATGCGCCGGGTGGATCTCGTCATCGGCGTCGAGAAACAGGAACAGGTCGTGCCGGGCGTGCGACATCCCTGCGTTCCGCGCGGCGCTCACCCCACGGTGGGGAGCCGGCACCAGACGGATGCGGGGGTCACGCCGGGCCCACTCGGCGGCAAGGCGCCGGGTCTCGTCCGTGGATCCGTCGTCGACGATGACCGCCTCCCAGTGCGGCATGGTCTGCGCGAGCACGGATCCGAGTGTCGCGGCGAGCGTCGCGGCGGCGTCGTAAGCCGGAATGATGATCGAGACGTGTGAGGGCATGAGCGCGCCGGGCAGCGTCGCTGCCGACGTGGTCGTCATCGTGCCGTGGCCGCTCGTGGCCACGGCCTGGCCGGCGCTCCGCCCCAGCCGCTGGACACGGCGATGGGACCTCCACAGCGCCCACGGGCCCGCCAGCTGTCCCCGGATCTCGTCGACGATCAACCAGAGCGGGTAGTCTCGACGGCCGCGGGTCCAGTGATACAGCCGCCGGAGATGCCACTCCGGGAGCTCCCATCCCAGGCGCCAGAGGGCACGCCGATCGCCCTCATCGAGCAGCGTCACGAGGTGATAGGCGACGTGACCCGTGCTGTAGCTGCGAACCTGCCGTCGCAGCCCGGCGTCGTCGCGGCGATGACGGTGCCAGACATACGCGCCCGGTTCGTACCGCACCGTATAGCCGGCCTTGAGGGTGCGGTAGAAGAGATACGTGTCCTCGCTGCAGCCGGTCGGGCTGCCGGCGCCGAGGCGCTCGTCGAGCAGCCCGATGGCCGGGTGGCGGAAAATCTCGGCGCGGAACGCGGCATTGGCGGTGGCGCCGAGCTGCCAGGTCGGCACGGCGTGGTGGCGAAATCCTCTGAACCACGCGGCGGTGAAGTCGGCGCGCGCAAACCCGCGGCCGAGCCCGCCGTAGGCCTCGAACAGGCGTTGCGCCGGAGTGGCGAGTTCGATCGGCAGGACATTGCCGGTCACGATCATCACGTGGGGGCGGTCGAACGCCGCGACCAGCCGCTCGACCCAGTCGGGCGGGGCAACCACGTCGTCGTCGGTCATGATGACGATCGCGCCATGGCTGGCCAGGATGCCGGCGTTGCGTGCGTACGAGAGGCCCCCTCGTTCTTCGCGCACCAGCACGACGCCGGGAAAGTCAGCCACCACCGGCGGGGTCACGCCCGATCCGGGGTGATTGTCGACGACGACGACTTCGATCGGCCGTGATGACACCTGCCGGGCGAGGCTGGTGAGGCAGGCCTTGAGGTCGGCGGGTCGATCGTAGGTGGCGATGACGATTGACACAGGCGTCGTCGGCTCGAGGGCGCTGCTGACGGGCAGCGGCGAGGTCCTGCCGCGGGCGAAGAACCTGCTCAACGTCCCGAACGTCCGAGCCCATCGCAGCAACGGCCCGACCTGGTGGTCGGGCTCGATCAGCCGATCGTGAAACGACCAGGCGATCGCCTGCCGCAGCTTGGTGATGCCGACGGGATGACCGTGGTTGACGATCGGGACCTTCCCCAGGACGCGGCCATGCAGCGTGACGAAGACCTCGACGCTGGCGCATCCCTCGACGTCGTTCAGCGGCGCCAGCGGCGCGCCCAGATCGATCATGCGCACGGCGAACGGCGCCGCGGCGCCGAGGGCCGGTTTCACCGGGTCGGGCGTCACCTCGGGGACCTGCGGTCCGAACTGTTCGAGCACCGCCTTCGCTTGTCGTTGGGCCTCGCGGTAGGCGGCGCGCGCCTTCCGGCTGCCCCGAAACTCGGCGACCAGCAAATCGCGCAGCCAGACGTCCGAGTGTCTCAGCGCGCGCGCCAGGCGACGCGAGTTGTGCCTCAGCCACCAGCGCCGCACCTCCCTGAATCCCGGCTGCTCCTCCGGAAACGCCTCGGTCGCCCGGATCGCAAAGGCGCCATAGCCGGTGCCCCAGCCCTCGATCTGGTGGCGCAGGCCACGTCCGTCGGACCGATGCTGATGCCGCACGACGGCGTCCGGTGCGTAGAAGAGCGCGAATCCGGCCTTGAGGACGCGGAAATAGATGTCGAGATCGCCGCCGCCGTTGGTGGGAGTGCCGACATCGAGTGCCGGATCGAAGAACCCGATGCGATCGAACACCGTCCGCCGGAAGGCCATGTTGGCGCCGGTACCGAACTGCCCGGCGCCGTGCATCAGGAAGCGCTGGCCGGCCTGATCCCGTCCGTGCTGGAACCAGCGCGGGCGAAACCCCTTGCCGAAACCGCCGTACTGCTCGAAGTGGTGCTGCGCGTCGGTCTCCAACTGATGCGGAATCACGAGTCCGGTGACGGCCATCACCTCAGGGCTTTCAGCGAACTCTCGCGTGAGGGCCTGCAGCCAGCCAGGATCGACCACCACGTCGTCGTCGGTGAAGGCGACGATCTCGCCGCGGCTCTCGAGAATCGCCCGGTTCCGCGCCCAGTCGAGCCCGGGACGCGGCTCGACCACGTGACGGACGCCCGGGTAGCGGCCGGCAATCAGGTCCTTCACGCTGGTGGTCCGGGGCGCGTTGTCGACCACCACGATCTCGAAGCGGGGATAGTCCAACGCCGCAAGCGCCTCGAGGCAGACCGCCATGTGGTCGGGACGATCGCGCGTGCACACCGCGACGGTCACGAAGGGAGCGGGCGGCGACGCGGGGGGCGGTCCGAGCTGGAGCAGGTCCTCGAGCCGCAGTCCCTCTGGACCGATCGGCTCGTCGAGGCCCCGCTCGACCAGGTAGCGGAGAATCGGATCACCCAGGTGCTTGAGGATGGCGGCGATCTGGGCGTCGACGGAGACCACGCGATCCGGAGCGGGCAACTGCACCCAGCCCAGCGGGCGGCCGTGCCACCGGACCAGGCCGTGGACCGCGGAGTAGCGCTCCGCGACCTCGAGCGGCCCGAGGGGAGCACTGAGCTCGATGTCTGTCAGTGCGACAGGTGCGGGCATGGCATCACGCGGGGCGGGCCAGACCCGATTGGGAGATCTCAGCGCCGAGCCCCCGGGATTCGTCTTCACCAGGCAGGCGATGATCGAAGGGCGGCGCGACCGCCGTGCAGACCACGGTGTGGGCGAATGCCTCGTGCGCCCGGTGGTCGACGCGGAAGCCGGCGGTGGCCAGCATCGCCTCCACGGCCGACGGCGTCAGCCCCCAGAACCAGTTCCCGTAGCCCTGGTCCGCCTCGAAGCCGTCAGTGATGCCGACCTGCTTCATCAAGCCCAGCCCGGAGAGATTCCAGAGCGCGCGGTCCGCGGGCGTGAGCATCGGATAGTAGACCGCCGCTTGCGGGAGTCCCGGGATCTCCGGGATGGTCGAGGTGCGCAGGATCAGCGTCCCGCTGCAGATACGGCGAAGAGCCACCAGCAGATCGAACGGGTTCGGCAGGTGGTAGAGGACGCCGGCGCACAGCACGGTCTTCACCTGGCCCACCGCGGCCAGCGTCTCCGGCCGCAGGATGTCGCCGAGGATGAAGTCGACCTGGGACGCCCGTCGCCGGTGTTCGGCTTCGAACTCGGGAGTCGGCCCGAACACGTCCACCCCCTTGACGGAGGTCGCCCCCGCCTCCTCGGCGAGGAAGGCGTAGGAGCCGTTGACGCCCCACATGCAGCCGATATCGGCGAAGCTGCCGCCGGGCGCATGATCGCGGACATACCTCGGCAGATCGCCGTAGGAGCCCACGGTACGTCCACGCCTGGCAGTCCAATGGCGCCAGATCAGATTGCCTCGCGAGGTCTTCAGACACCGGATCTTCCAGCGATACAGGGCGCTCATCGCTGGGTCCCGGCTGAACCAGACGGCTCGACCACGTCCCGCTTCACCGCGTCACCCGCGTCATCGATGGCCACCTGTGCCGGCATCATGGGCGCCAGTATTCCATGGTCTCGACGGCGGATTGCACCCTATGGCTCACTGATAGACGGTCGAGGACGGCGGTGTCGTGAGGCGCGGTGCGATTGCACGAACTGGTATCGCACCAGCAGCAGGAGCAGCAGTGGCAGCACGTAGACGATGGTCGCGGGCGCCGCGAGGACAGTCGCGGCCGTGACCAGATAGTCGGTGAAGGCCGGCTGCGAGATCCTGGACAGCGCCACCGTGGCGGCGAAGCGGTCGCGCGGGTCGAGGGCCTGCGCCATGGTCACGAGCCCGTCGACAGCACGAGGGTCTCCGATCTGCCCGAGGACACGGGCCGCCGTCCGTCGCGCCGTGCCGTCCACGGCGCCCAGCCCCGCGATCACAGGGAGCACCGCACGCGGGTCCCTGGCAGCGACGACGGCGGCCTCGGCCTCCGCAGAGCCGCCCAGCGCCTCGAGCACGGAGCGGCCAAGCGGTTCGCCCAGGGCTTCGAGTGCGTCGGCGGCGGCCTCGCGCTCGTCCGCCAGTCCCCTGCCGAGGGCTGCAATCAGCGGCTCCACTGCCCGCGTATCGCCAAGCGCCTGCAGGGCCCGCGTCGCGGCGATGCGCGTGTCGGCGTCGTCGTCTCGCAGCGCGTTGACCAGCGGTTCGACCGCCCGGCGATCGCCCAGGCCCCCCAGCGTCTCCGCCACCGCCCGGCGGACGCGGGGGTCCTCGTCGTCGAGCACGTCGAGCAGCGCTGGACCCGCCCGCCGATCGCCGATCGCCAACAAGGCCCACACCGACGCTCGGCGAACCTCCTGGCTGCCATCGGCGAGGGCAGCGACCGCCGCATCCAGATGCCGCTCCTCGGCCACCTTCGACAGGGCCCACGCCGCCGCCGCCCTCACCGCCGGGTCCCTGTCGCGCAGTGCCGTCGCCAGGCCATCTCCTGCTCTGCGATCTTCGAATCCGTAGAGGGTCCAGGCCGCCACCGCGCGGACATAGGCGTCGGCATCAGCCAGCGCGTCGAGCACCTGGTCCACGGCGCGGCCGTCCCGCATCTTGACGAGCGCCGTCGATGCCGCCCAGCGGACCTCGGTCCCCCACAACGCCCTGACCAGCGGCGTGATGCTGCGCTCGTCCGCGAGCGCCACCAGCGCGTCTTGCGCCGGCTCCGACCCACCGAGGGTGTCGACAATCAGCCGGCCCACCGCTTCACCGAGCTGCTCCAGGGCAGTGGCGGCGGCCAGGCGGACGCTCGCACTCTGATCGCCCATGCTGGCAATCAGGACGTCCACGGCCCGCCGGTCGCCGAGCTGGCCCAGGGCCTGAGCGGCCGCGGCGCGGGTCAACGCGTTCGGGTGCGCGAGAACCTCGAGCAGTGGCTCGAACGCCCGCGGGTCGCCGAGCGTGCCAAGGACCCGGGCGCCCGCTTCCAGCTGGGCGTGCGACGGGTCGCGCTGAATCAGCTCGATGAGCGGCTCGACCGCCCGCTTGTCTGCGACCGCGGCGAGGGTGTCTGCCGCGCTCTGGCTGATCCTCGGATTCAGGACGTTCAGCAGCGAGATGAGCGGGACCAGCGCGCGTGGATCAGCCGCGCCCGCCAGCGCCTGCCGCGCACCTGGCCGCTCCTCCAGGGCTGCCAGCAACAGGTCACCCAGCGGCTCGCCGAGCCGCCTCAACGCGTCGCTCGCGGCCTGGCGCGTGATGGCGTCGGGACTGCCCAGTCCTTCGTTGATCAGCCTGTCGACGCTGTGGCTGCGCTCCCAGCCAGGAACGTCCGTCAACTGGGCGGCATCCGTCACCGGGGCCGGTGACGCCACCAGCGACATCGCGACCCACAAGACAGCGCCCATCGCCCGACGCGTCGACACCTTCATCTCATCCGTTGGCGAAGTATAGTCACACGCGACCGTCCTGGCGGTCCCCGCGGAACCCCCGATGTCTGAGAGACCTCCGATGTGTCCGGGCAGCCTGTTGCTCGGTAATGCCCGTGCCCTGCTCGACGACACCGCTGGCGTGCTCACGACCGGCTACGAGCGCTGGGGCCCGATCTTCCGCATCCGCGCTGCCTGGCGGCAGTACACCGTGATTGGCGGTCCCGAGGCCGGCGACTTCATGGCGCAGGGACTCGACAAGGCGCACCTGTCGCGCGAGCGCCTCTTCGGCAGCGTGGCCCGCGAATTCGGCCGCGCCGATCTGGTGCTCAAGGAGATCGGGCCACGCCACGCCCGACTGCGCCCTCCGCTGGCGGT
Source organism: uncultured Acidobacteriota bacterium (assembly GCA_963807405.1). Classification (GTDB taxonomy): domain Bacteria; phylum Acidobacteriota; class Vicinamibacteria; order Vicinamibacterales; family UBA2999; genus CADEFD01. The sequence goes on from CAWEBU010000006.1 coordinate 2,615,376, forward strand.
GGCCTACTCGCGTCAGGTGGCCTCACCACACGTGCCGGCCATGGTCGAGGCCGTGCGCCAGCACGTCCGGCGCTGGCCGGCCAACGCCCCGCGCGGCGTCGTGGCGGAAACCAAGCAGCTCGCCCTGGCGCAGGTACTCGGCGCTGCTCGGTACGACCGGGCTGGCGTTCCGCGACTGCCTGCTGATGACCGACTACCTGATGAACGTGGCGGCGCGCCTGCTGCCGCCGATCGTGTTCAAGGCCCCGTGGTACCGGCGCGCCCACGCCCGCACCTACGGCGCACTCACCGAGCTGGTGCGCCAGCGCCGTGCGGCCGGGCCCGGGGACGGTCCGCCCACCCTCATCGACGCGCTGGCGGGCGCGCGGGATCAGGCCGGCACGCCGCTCACCGACGACGAGGTCATCAGCTACGCGGCCTACGGAGTAGGGGCGAGCATCGGCTACGTCGGGCGCCTGACGGCCTTCATGCTCTACGAGATCCTGCGCGACGCCGAGCTGCGCGACGCGCTCACGGCCGAAGCGCACGCCGCCTTCGCTGCCGGAGTCGACGACGCGACCGACGTCCGCCGCATGCGGCTGCTGCGATCGGTCTACGACGAGACGCTGCGATTCCACTCGCTCGCCATCGGCATGGCCTTCGACGTGGCCTCGAAGTTCGAGTTCCTGGGCCGGCGCGTCGACAAGGGCGGGTTTCTCATCCTGTCGCCGGTGCCGTCCAGCTACTCGCCGGCGGCCTTCCCCGACCCGTATCGCTTCGATCCCGCCCGCTGCCGCGAGCCGCGCAATGAGCATCGCAAGAGCGCGGCCTGCCAGCCCTTCGGCCTCGGCGATCGCACGTGCGTCGCCATGGGGCTGGTGGAGCTGATGTCGATGACGCTGGTGGCCACGCTCCTGCGCGAGCGCCCGCTGACCTTGCACCCGCCGCGCTACACGCTGCGCCGCACGGTGCGCCCGCTGCCCTCGCCGGACCGTCATCTGGGCATGACGGTGGGCGAGACCCTGAGCCCGGCAGGCGCCGGTGACGGCGTCCGTGGGCCGCTGCCCGAAGAAGAGGCGCTGGCGGCGTTCCCGGGCCACGACGTGCCGGCCGTGCGCCAGGCGCTGGCGGACGCGACCAGCCAGACCTTCCCCGCTGGCGCCGTCATCATCCGCGAGGGCGAGGCCGCCGACGCGTTCTACCTGATCGAGCGCGGCAGCGTCCACGTCTCGCGGGGTCCGGGCGACGCCGCGGCAGCGGCTCGCCACGCTCACCGCGGGCGAGTGGTTCGGCGAGGCTGGCCTGCTGCAGCATGCCCCGCGCAATGCCACCGTGGCCGCGGGATCAGGCGGTGCCGTGGTCCGCGTGCTCGGCCAGCCGGCCTTCCTCGCGATGGTCGCGGCATCCGACCTGGTGGCCGCCGAAATCGGGCAGCTATTACGCAAGCGGATGGCCTTCGCGCGGCTGCGCCAGGCCGCTCCTCACCTGGCGGCCGAAGCCGGCGGCCGGCTGCTGCCGGAGTTCACGGCCCGCACCTACCGCGCCGGCGAGACCATCATCCGGCAGGGCGAGGCGGCCGACGCGTTCTTCGTGGTCGTGACCGGCGAGGTCATCGTCTCGCGGCTGGATGCGGCCGGTCAGGACCAGCCCGCCGCGCGGCTGGGCCCGGGCGAGTACTTCGGCGAGGTGGGCCTGCTCCACGCCGCCCCGCGCAATGCCACCGTGTCTGCCGCCGAGGCCGGCGACGTCGAGACGCTCGTCGCCGACCGCGACGGGTTCACGCGGCTGCTCGATGCCAGTGGCGGCATGACGGGCGAGCTGGCCAGGGCGATGCTGGACCGCGTGGAACGCCTGACGCCTTAACCGCCGATGACGCCCGGCGCCGACCTGCGATCTGGCGCCCGCTGATATCATGCACGCCGCCCGAACAGGAGGCCTGGTGCACACGTCCCCGTCGATCTCCGCGTCCTTGCTCGTCACCGCGTCGCTGGCCCTCCCGGCCTGCAGCACGCCGCCTCCCGCGCCGGCGCCACCGGCGGCGGCCTTCGATGTCGTCGAGGCATCGATTCCCGAGATGCAGACGGCGATGCGCGAGGGCCGCACGACCTCGCGGGCCATCGTCACGCAGTACCTGACGCGCATCGGCCTCTACGAAGACCGGCTGAACGCCGCGGTGTCGATCAACCCGAACGCGCTCGCGGAAGCCGACACGCTCGACCAGGAGCGGGCGGCCGGACGCCTCCGCGGTCCCTTGCACGGCATTCCGGTGGCGCTCAAGGACAACATCCTCACCACCGACGACATGCCGACCACCGGCGGCATGCTCCTCTTCCGCCACTACCAGGCGCCCTACGAAGCGACGCTGGCGACCAACCTGAAGAAGGCCGGCGCCATCATCCTGGCCAAATCGACGATGAGCGAGCTGGCCGGCTGGTTCGGCACGGCGTTCCGGCCGGGCGGCTACAACGCCGCCGTCGGCCAGAGCTACAACCCCTACGACCCGCGCGCCAACGACGACGGCACCCCGGTGCTCGAGACGAGCGGCTCGAGTTCCGGCGGCGGCGTGGCCGCGAACCTGTGGGCCGGCAATGTCGGCACCAGCACCGGCGGCTCGATCGAGGGTCCGTCGAACTTCACGATGCTGGTCGGCATCCGGCCGTCCACCGGCCGCATCAGCCGTCACGGCATCATCCCGCTGTCGCTCGACCAGGACACGGCCGGCCCGATGACCAGGACGGTCACCGACGCCGCCATCATGCTCGGGGTCATGGAAGGAGCGCCGGACACGAACGACCCGCGCACCGCTGAATGCACGGCGCCGCCGAACCACGACTACACGCCGTTCCTGAAGCCCGACGCGCTGAAGGGCATGCGCATCGGCATTCCGCGCGCCGGTATCTACACGGCACGCGAGTTCCCCGGAAAGGCGCGGCCCTTCGCCGGGCTGAAGGCCGACGAGCTGGCCTCGATGGAGGCCGCGATCGCGGCGCTCAGGGCGGCGGGCGCCGAGATCGTCGACCATGCCGACCTGCCGAGCATGACGGCGGCGGATGCGGCCGCCAACCTGACCTCGCACCCCATCTGCGAAGCGCCATCGGAGGGCAATCCCGCCGACGACCTGTGCTCGCATGTGCTGCAATACACGATGAAGCGTGACTTCAACCTGTGGCTGTCGTCGCTCGGCGAGACGGCGCCGGTGAAGACGCTCGGCGACCTGCGGGCGTGGAACGAGGCCCAGCGCGAGCGCGGCGCCATGCGCTACGGCCAGGGCCGGCTCGACTTCGCCGACGCCGCGGACCTGGCGCGCGAGAAGGCGCGCTACGAGCAGGACCGGCAGGACGACCTGCGGCTCACGCGCGACCAGGGCCTCGACGCGGTGCTCACCACCCACAAGCTCGACGCGCTGCTCTTCCCGGGGTCGGCCGGCGCGAACTACGCCACCAAGGCCGGCTATCCGATCATCGTGGTGCCGTTCGGCCTGGTGGCGAACTACGCCGACGGCGCCAAGGGCTCGCAGGACGCGGTCCGGCCGTTCGGGGTCAGCTTCGTCGGCGCTCACTGCGCCGATCCGACGCTCGTGGGCATCGCCTACGCGTTCGAGCAGGCGACGAAGAAGCGCGTGCCGCCGGCGCAGTTCCCGTAGCGGTCAGCCGTTCGGGCGCGTCACCCGGCCGTCTTCGGCGATGCGCACGTCGAGGGACGGCACCTTCTCGATGTTGAGCGTCGCGGCCGCGATGCCGACGCGGCCGTCGGTGGCGTCGACTTCCTGGAGAATCCTCGTGAACAGCTTGTCCTTGGTCCCCCGCCGCCGCTGGTAGTCGACGACGTAGCGCAGCGTCAGCTCGATCCAGTTCTCGTTGGCCGCCAGCGTCACCGTGGGCGCCACCACCGCGTCCTCGATCATGAACTTCTTCACCACCCCGCGCCACGCGGCCTCGGCGTCGCGCGAGTAGTCCCCGACCACTTCCTCGGCCACCTTCGTCAGCAGCTCGCGGGCCAGCTGGTAGTCGCTCCCGTACTTGATCGGCACCATGATCTCGTCCCAGAGAAACGGGAAGTCCCCGGAGTAGTTGAAGACCGGCTCCTTGAACACGAAGCTGTTGGCGATGCGGACGATGCGTCCGTTGTACTGGTCGCCGTTGACCCACTGGCCGCACTCCATCAGGGTCGTGCGCAGCACGCCGACGTCGATGACGTCGCCGCGGATGCCGCCGAGCTGGATGCGGTCGCCGGGCCGGTAGAAGTCGCCGAACGAGACGGCCAGCCAGCCGGCGATGCTGGCGATCACTTCCTGCAGCGCGAACGCGATGCCGGCACCGGCCACGCCGAAGGCCACCGTGAAGCTGGCGAAGCGCTCGCTGAAGACGACCGTCACGAACACCGCGGCGAAGACATAGGCCACGAGCGAGAGGCCCTTGCGCGCCCGATAGCGGAGGCCGGAATCCTGGATCCGGCGCGCCATCGTGCGCGCGGTCCAGGCGTAGACCACGCGAATGACGACGAGCCCCAGAACCAGCACGACCAGCTTGCCGACCGTCGGGTCGAGCAGCACGCTCTTCAGGGACTCTTGCACGACCACCTCACGAGAATGACGATAGCCGCGATCGCTCCCGGCCGGAGATCAAAAGCGGCACCTCCGGTCCGGCCGGTCAGCCTCCGCGACAGCCAGGATCCGCTGATTCCGCTACACTTGTGGTCGCGCGTATCGCCGCTGTGAACGGCGATGCCGACAGGGGATCAAGCCGTGACACAGACCGCAGCGGTATACACCGACCGTTCCGACGCCGCCGAGGCCGGCCGGCACCTGGGAGATCAGGTTCGCGAGATGCTCGGCGAGCAGCCGCCGGACGCGCTGATCGTCTTCGCCTCGTCCCAGTTCGACTACGAGAGGCTGCTCGAAGCCCTGTCCGCGGCCTGCCGGCCGGCGCTCCTCGTCGGGTCGTCATCGGCCGGCGAGTTCACCGGCATGCGCCGCGGCGAGGGCACGGCATGCGCGATGGCGATTCGTTCCACCGACATCGTCTTCGCCGCCGGCCTCGGGCGCGGGGTCGGAAGCGACCGGTCGAAGGCGGCCGGCGACCGTCGTGTCGGCGTTTCGCGGCATCACGGACGGAAGGGCGTTCCCGTATCGGGCGGCGCTCGTCATGACCGACGCCCTGGCCGGCCATGCCGACGATCTGGTCGAGGAGCTGACGCTGCTGACTTCCGGGCACTACCAGTTCGCGGGCGGTGGCGCCGGCGACGACGCGAAGTTCTCGCAGACGCACGTGTTCTTCGGGACCGGCGCCTTCACCGACGCGGTGGTGGCGCTCGAGATGCTGTCCACCAAGCCGATCGGCATCGGCGTCGGCCACGGCTGGACGCCCGCCGCCGACGCCCTGCGCGTGACCGAGGCGCACGGGATGCACCTCGTCAGCCTCAACGGGATGCCGGCGATCGAGGCGTTCGAAGAGCATGCCGCGGCGACGGGACAGACGCTCGATCGGGCTGCCCCGCTGCCGTTCTTCCTGCACAACATCCTGGGCATCGACACCGGAGCGGGCCATCGGCTGCGCGTGCCGCTGTCGGTGAACGACGACGGGTCGGTGCTGTGCGCCGCCGAGATTCCCGTCGGGCGCTCGCGTGCACATCATGAAGGCCACGGCCGACTCGGCGGTGGTGGCCGCCGAGCGCGCGACCGATGCGGCGGTGCGGGGCCTGCGCGGCGAGCAAGCCTGGCGCGGCGCTGTTCTTCGACTGCGTGGCGACGCGGCTGCGGATGGGCGAAGTGTTCGGCTTCGAGCTCGACTCGGTGGCGAAGATGCTCGGGGACGCCGGGCTGGTCGGCTGCAACACCTACGGCCAGATTGCCCGCGCCGAAGGGCAGTTCGGCGGCTTCCACAACTGCACGGCGGTCGTGATGGTGCTGCCCGCCTAGATGGCCGGCCAGGAGACGGTCCGCCTCGTCGCGGCGTTGGCCAACCCCTCGACGCGGCGCCACGCCGTCGGCGAGCTGGCCGCTCATCTGCGCGCCGAGGCCTGCTTCCTGCTGGTGGCGGATCCGGATGTCGACGCCTTCGTGCCGGCGCCCGGACTCGCGCCGACCCTGCCGGGCGGGCCGTCATGGCGGGCCTTTCTGAAAGAGGCGCGGAGGCGCGACCAGTTCACGGGCGAGGTCGGCTATCCGGCGGCCGCCGACCGCACACCGGCGCTCTCTCGGCGGCTGCCCGGGCTGCTGCTGGTGTTCGTCGGTGAGCGCTGTGACGCGGCCGGCATCGAGGACGTGGTCGCCCTCGGACCGCTCGTCGCGGCGAATGCTGAGGAGCGAGCACCTGGCCGTGGCGGCCCGCGGGGAGCTCAAAGTCGCGCAGGACCATGCGCGCCAGGCCGAGGCACTGGCCCACGCGCTCGATGCGTCGCGCTCGGAGGTCGAGCGGGCCCTGCGCGAGCTCGAACGTCAGGCCGGCGAGCTGCAGGTGGCGCACGCGCGCGCCGAAGAGGCGATGCAGGCGAAGGACGAGTTCCTGGCCATGCTCGGCCACGAGCTGCGCAATCCGCTGTCGCCGATCCTGACGGCACTGCAGTTGATGCGCCTCAAGAACCAGTCGTCGCGCGAGCAGGACGTGATCGAGCGGCAGGTGGCCGCCCTCAAGCGTCTCGTCGACGACCTGCTGGACGTGTCGCGCGTGACCGGCGGCAAGATCGAGCTGCGCAGTGAACTGGTCGAGGTCGGCGAGGTGGCGGCACGCGCGATCGAGCTGTCGAGTCCGGTGCTCGAAGGCCGCCGTCAGGTGCTCGAGGTGTCCATCCCGTCGCGCGGCCTGACGGTCGACGCCGACCCGTCGCGGCTGGCGCAGGTCTTCGCCAACCTCCTGACCAACGCCGCCAAGTACAGCGATCCCGAAACCACGGTGTGGTTCTCGGCCGAGCGGGCCAGTTCCGGGATCCGGATCCGTGTCAAGGACGAAGGGCATCGGCATCAGGCCCGACATGCTGAAGCGGGTCTTCGATGCGTTCGTCCAGAACCGCCAGGGCATCGACCGCTCGCAGGGCGGTCTGGGACTGGGTCTGGCCATCGTACGGAGCCTGGTGGCCCTGCACGCCGGGACCGTCCGTGCCTACAGCGAGGGCGAGGGGAAGGGCAGCGAGTTCGTCGTCGAGCTGCCGCATCCGAAGGAGGACCCCTCGGCGCTGCCCGCGACGCAGTCATCGTCAGCCCAGGAGCCGTTCGCGGCCCCGGCACTCCATGCGACCGCTCGCGTGCTCGTCGTGGACGACAACGAGGACGCCGCGATGCTGATGTCCGAGGCGCTCGATGCCCTGGGCTATGCCGTGCGGACCGCACCCGACGGCCCAACCGCCTTGACCATCGCGGAGGAGTTCCGTCCGCAGGTCGCGCTTCTCGACATCGGACTGCCGGTGATGGATGGCTACGAGCTGGCGCATCGGCTGCGCGAAATCGGTGCCGGACCGGCGCCCCGCCTGATCGCCGTCACCGGCTACGGCCAGGGCGCGGACGAGCGGCGTTCCCTCGACGCCGGCTTCGAGGCCCACCTGGTCAAGCCGATCGCGCTCGAGCAGCTGCACCAGGTGTTCGAGCGCCTTCGCGAGAGCGGCGACTGACCGCCCCTGCGGGCGCGAGGCCTAGTCGCTGACCTCGACGCCGCGCCAGAAGGCCACCCGGCCCGCGATACGCGCGGCCTCCGGCTTCGGCGCCGCGTAGTACCACGCGGCATCCTTGTTCTGCCGGCCGTCGACCACCACGTGATAGTAGGAGGCCTCGCCCTTCCAGGGGCAGGTCGTCTTGTGGTCACTCGGCGTGAAGCACTCCTGGCGCAGGGCGTCGGCCGGGAAGTAGTGGTTGCCTTCGACGACCACGGTGTCGGCGGCCTCCGCGATCATCGTGCCGTTCCACGTGGCTTTCATATCGTGTCCTCCTGGATGTCGATGGTGGTCAGCCCTGGCTGTCGATGCGCGTCTGGATGTCGTCAGCGCGCTGGCTGGCGCGGAATTCGACCACGCGGAAGTCGGCCAAACCGCCCGCACAGAACGGATCCTCGCGCATGATGGCTTCAATCCGTGCTCGATCGCTGCCGACGGCGATGATGATGCCGCCATCCCGCGGGATCTTGCGGCCGGAGACGACGAACTCTCCCGCCGCGTAGTGCCGCTTCAGGAACTTCACGTGCGCGGCCATGCTCGCGTCGATCTCGGCGAGGGAGGCCTTGTAGAGGAGCTCGATGACGAACATGCTCTGCCAGCTTGCCTGACTGCCAGGTCCGGGTAAAGTGGCGGCGCGTCGGGCGGCCGCTCCCGCTACGTCAGCAGCGCCAGCAGCTCGGTGGCCGCCGCGGCCGACGAGGCCGGATTCTGGCCGGTCACGAGGCTGCCGTCGCGGACGACGTAGCTGGACCAGTCGGCGCCCTTCTCGTAGACCCCGCCGTTCTTCTTCAGCATGTCCTCGACCAGGAAGGGCACGACATCGGTGAGCTGGACGCCCTCCTCTTCGCTGTTGGTGAAGCCGGTCACGCGCTTGCCGGCGACGAGCTTCTGGCCATCCGCGCCCTGCGTGTGGCGGAACACGGCCGGCGCATGGCACACGGCGCCAATCGGGCGTGCGTCGGCGGCAAATGCCTCGATGAGCCGGCGGCTGTGCGCGTCCTCGGCCAGATCCCACAGCGGGCCGTGGCCGCCGGGATAGAAGATGGCGTCGAAATCTTCGGCCTGAACGTCGGCGAGCTTCACCGTGGTGGCCAGCTGGCCCTGCGCCGCCTCGTCGCCGCGAAAGCGGCGGGTGTGGTCGGTCCGGGCGTCCGGCACGTCGCTCGCCGGATCGATTGGCGGCTGGCCGCCCTTGGGCGACGCCAGCGTCACCGCGGCCCCGCCGTCCTTGAACACGTAGTACGGCGCCGCGAACTCGTCCAGCCAGAACCCGGTCTTCTTGCCGGTGTCGCCCAGGGTGTCGTGCGACGTCAGAACCATCAGAACTCTCTTGCTCATGCCCGTTCTCCGTCTTTCAGTCGACCGTCTGCGGATCGTGCGACCGCCGCACGCTGACCACGCCCGGCTCTCGTCAGACGCGCCGGGATGGCTCCCAGGTTCCGCGTGGGCGCGCCTCGACACGCTGCGGCCTGCCCAGATTCCCCGGGCCGGCCCGCGCGGTCCCACGATCGGTTGGGGCCTGAAAAGCCGACTCTCCTCTGGCCCCAGCCAGCATTATCCGGTGTCGCCGCGGGCCCTGTGACGCCCGCCTGAAATTCATAAGCAGCAGACACCAAACGACTTAGCAGTGTTCAACGCCGACACAGATGACGCTGGGCCAGCTTTTGCAGGTCGTGATCCCGTTCCGATACGCCCCGCCCCCAAATTTAGGAGTACTGCTTCATGCAAAGAACATCCTGGCTCATCTGCTCGACTGCTGTCATGGCTGTCGCGTCCCTACTGGCCGCGCCCACGGATGCCGCCGCGTGCCGCCTCGGCATCGGCAATCGTGTGTGGTACGACGTAAACATGAACGGCATCCAGGATGCGGGCGAAGTCGGCCTCAATGGCGTTCGCCTGACGATCTCGCCGCCCTACTACGCGAATCCTCAGGACCCGAACTCGATCGTCACCGAGACGGTCACGTCCACCGGTCCCGGCGAGTTCGGCGACGGCTACTACCTGTTCCAGCCCGTTCAGTGCGGTCCGGAATACATGATCACCGTTGACATGAGCACGTTGCCCGCCGGCTACGTCGCCACCCTCATCAACGCCGGCCCCGCCGCTGTGGACAGCGACAATCCGGCCGGCGTGAGTGTCACGCTCACCGACGTCGGCTACGACTACGTCAACGACACCATCGACTTCGGCTTCTACCCGGAGCAGCCGCCGCCGCCCTCGGTCGGCACGGGCACGCCCGGCTACTGGAAGAATCACCCGGAGGCCTGGCCCGTCCAGTCCATCGCAATCGGCAACGTGTCGTACACCAAGGCCCAAGCGATTGCCGTGATGAGTCAGCCGGACGGCGACAAGACCTTCACCATGTTCCGCCACCTGCTCTCCACCAAGCTGAACCTGCTGATGGGCACCGACGGCAGCTGCATCATCGACGACGCGGCGGCGGGCGACCAGTGGATGCAGACCTACGGCCCGGCCGGACGCGGCGTGAAGGCCAACAGCGCGGCCTGGCGCATGGGCAGCCCCACGGCGACCCGCCTCGATTCGTACAACAACGGCCTGCTCTGCGCACCGCACCGCAACTAGCGCTCCGCGGTAGTTCTCTCGACGGCGGCCTCCTTCGCACGACGCGAAGGGGGCCGTTGCCGTGTCGAGAGCGTCCGGGGGTATAGTGGCCGCGCCAATCGCCGTTGCCATTGCCGCCCCCTACGACCGTGCCCGCCGTCGAACCTGCCCCAGCGCGCGAGACGTCATGCCCGCCTGCGGCCATGGCCCCGACGCCGCGGTGCCCCGGCCTGCCGTTCATCGGCAACGCACACCAGCTGCTGCGCGATCCGCGCGCGCTCATGCTCGATGGCTACCGCCACGCCGGGCCAGTGTTCGCCCTCAAGGCGTTCCGCCAGCGCATCACGGTGATTGCCGGGGAGGTCGCGAAGTCGTTCATGGCCGAGGGCCTCGACGAGTCGTACCTGACGCGCCATCCGCTGTTCGATCCCCTCGAGCGGGAGTTCGGGCGCGGCGACTTCACGATGGCCCACTCGGGTCACCGGCACACGCGACTGCGGCCGCCCCTCGCCATCTCGTTCTCGCGTCAGGTGGCGTCGCCGTTCGTCGGCGCGCTGACCGACGTGGTGCGTCGCCAGGCGCGCGAGTGGCCCACCGGCGCGCGCTTCCCCGTCGTCGATGCCGCCGGCCGGCTGGCCTTTGCTCAGTGGTGCCAGCTCCTCGGTCCGCCGGCGAGCCGGCTCGCTTACCGGGACTGCCAGCGCCTGTCGTCGTTCTGGATGCTGGTCGGCGCCGGGGCGGCACCAGCGTGGATCTTCCGCGCGCCCTGGTATCGATCCGCCCATCGACGCGTGTTCGGCATCTTCTGGGAGCTCGTGCGCGCCGCGCGATCGGGCGCCCCCGCATCCGGTGCGCCGGCGACAATCGTCGACACGCTCCTGAGCGCCCGCGACAGCGCCGGCGTGCCGCTCTCCGACGACGAAGCGGTCACCTACCTCGCCTACGGCACGCTGGGCGCCTGTGCCTACGTGTCGCGCCTGGCGGCCTTCATGCTCTACGAGATCGTCCGGGACGACGCACTCCAGCTGGCGCTTCGCGCCGAGGCCCAGGAGGCGTTCCAGTCCGGCCTGCACGACGCCTCGGGCCTGCGACGCATGCGCCTCCTGCAGTCGGTCTACCACGAGACCCTGCGCCGGCACGTCGTGTCCCCGGGGATGCCCTTCATCGCCGCACGTGACTTCGCGTTCCGCGGCTACCGGGTGCGCCGTGGTGACACGGCCATCGTCACGCCGGTGCCGCTCTCGGCCTCGCCCGCCGCCTTCCCGGATCCAGAGCGCTTCGATGCGGCGCGGTGCCGCGAGCCCCGCAACGAGCACCGCGGGGGACACTGCCTCCCGTTCGGCCTGGGCAACCGGACCTGCGTGGCCGGCGGGCTGGTCGAGATCATGACCACGACGCTCGTGGCCGCCGTGCTGGATGCGCGGGATCTTTCGCTCGACCCGCCCGGCTACCGGCTCGCGCTCACCGTCCTGCCACTGCCGGCCCCGAATCGACGCTGCAAGCTCCGCGTCGGCAGCGCCCCGGCGACGAGCACCCGGACTCCCGTCGCGGCCGTCCCGATCGACGACGAGCGTCTCGCGACCTTCGCCGGACACGACGATCCGGTCGTGCTCGCGGCGCTCGCCCGCGCGGACGTGCGCCGCTTCGCGCCCGGAGCCGTCATCCTCCGCGAGGGGGACGCGGCCGACGCCTACTTCCTGCTGCAGTCCGGCACGGCCGTGGTCACGCGAGGCGCGCCGCCGGCGCCGGTCGCCACACTTGGTCCCGGCGAGGGCTTCGGGGAGATCGGGCTGCTGCAGAACATCCCGCGGTCGGCCACTGTGACCGCCGGCGCGGCTGGCGCCGAGACACTCGTGCTCGACCGCGAGTCGTTTCTCGGGATGGTCGCCAGTTCGGATCTGGTCGCCGGCGAGATCCGGGGCCTGATGGAGAAGCGGACCGCCGCCAACCGGCTGCAGGTCGTGGCGCCGGGCCTCACCGCGTCCGCCGTGGCGCAGGTCCTTCCCGATTTCACGTGGGTGACCCACGCGCCGGGCGACGTGATCCTGCGTGAAGGCGACCCCGCCGACCACTTCTTCGTGCTCGTCGAGGGCGAGGTCGACGTCTCGCGGCGCGGCGCCGACGGCCACGACGCCGTCATCGGCCGGCTCGGCCCGGGTCAGTACTTCGGCGAGCTGGGCTTCCTGCACCACGCCCCGCGCAACGCCACCGTCACCGCCGGGAGCGCGGCACCGGTCACGCTGCTGCGCACCGACCGCGCCGGCTTCGATCGGCTGCTCAATCAGACCGGCGGCGCTGGCACGGCGCTGGCGCAGGCGATGCTGGCGTGCGCCGACCGCCTGGCCGCCCACTGACCAGGGAACCGGCGGCTCTGCTCGTGGCGGTGCGAGTGGAGTCTCGAATCGATGATACTGGCCAGCACTGGAGGCGCACATGACCCGCGTGGTAGTCGTCCTGATGGCGCTCGCAATCAGCGCGTCCGCGGCCCGCGCGCAGAGCGCGCCGGCCAACCCGCTGTGGCACGAACAGAAGGTCAAGAACTTCCTGCCGCACATGACGTGGCCCGAGGTGGAGGACCTCCTGACACGAACCGACATGGTGATCCTGCCGGTGGCCTCGCTCGAGGAGCACGGACATCAGGGCCCGATCGGCACCGACTTCCTGAACGGGCTCGAGCGCGCGAAGCTGGTGGCACAGAAGACCGACGTCCTGGTCGCACCGATTCTCTTCCCGGGAAACTCGCCGTATCACATGGCCTTCCCGGGGACGATCACGCTGCCGGCCGAGACCATCCAGCTGGTGTTCTTCCAGGCCGCGCAGAGCCTCATGAAGCACGGCTTCAAGCGCTTCCTGATTCTGAACAGCCACGGCGGCAACCAGGCCATCTCGCGCTACATCGCGGACCGCATCAACCAGGAGACCGCAGGCATCGCCGTGGAGCTGGGTGACGCGGCCGGCCCCTTCCTGGCCGCGACGACACGGACCGAGCCGCGCGCGTTCGACCGGCACGCCGGTGTGAATGAGACATCGACGTCCCTGTATCTCACGCCGACGCTCGTGAACATGAGCGCCGCGCGCACCGCGCCGCTCACGCTCCTGCCCCATCTGGCGAAGATGCTGCCGGAGGTGGTGGCTGGCGATCCCACCGCCACGCGCGTCTTCCTGGCCGAGGCGTTGAAGGCCGAGGACACCGGCAAGGGGACCTCCACGAGGGAGATGACCGAAACGGGGGTCTGGAGCGAACGCGACCTCGACGCCGCGTCAGCCGAGCGCGGGCGCGCGGAGACCGAGAACTTCGTGACTGCCGCGGTGGCCTTCATCGAGCGGTGGAAGGCGCTGCGACCGCTGGGCGCGAAATGAGCCACGGCCTCTACGTCTACAGACGTCCGATTCGTGGTTTGCTGCTGGCCCTGGCGTTCGGGCTGCTCGCCACGGGCCTCGGTTTCTGCCTGCAGGCGGAGGTCGTGGTGCAGATCTGGCCGTGGCCGGACGCGCCGCTGAGCCATCTCTTCATCGGGTCGATCATGATGGCGGAAGGCGCGGCGATCGCGTGGACCGCCGCCACCCTGGACCTCGATGCCGCACGCGGCGGCGCCCTGGGCTTCGCGACCATGAGCGTCGGCATCTCGGTGCTGATGTTCTGGCTCTACGCCGAGCGTCAGGAGTGGCTGTTGCTGCTGTGGGCGGTCGGCTGCGCCGGTCTGGCCGCCGGCTCGACGCTGCTGTTCATCATCGGCGGGCGGTGGCCGGTGCCACCGCGGCAACCCGCGCCCGCGTACATACGCGGGTCGTTCCTGGTGCTCGCGACCGCCCTCTTCGTGGCCGCGGCAATGCTCCTGGCCCGCCTGCCCGTGGTCTTCCCGTGGCCGCTCGTCACCGGAAAGCTCCACCATGTTCGGGCTCTACTTTCTGGCGTCCGGGGCCTTCTTCTTCGACGGGTGGCTGCGTCCGAGCCTCGCCAACACGCGTCCGCAACTGCTCGGCTTCCTGGTCTACGACGTCACCCTGATCCCGCCGTACCTGCGGCACTGGAGTTCGGCCAGCGGCGGGTTCCGCGTCAGCCTGGCGCTGTTCCTGGCCGTCCTGATCTCGAGCGCGCTGCTCGCCGTGTGGTTCTTCGTGACGCGCGGCGTGCGTCTCACGCGCTGATTGCCGGCGCGCCCGCCGTCCGGACGACGGCCAGCAGGTACTCGTAGGCGATCTCGACCGGGCCCGTCGCCCGGCCACCGTTCCAGCGGATGACGGCCGCCCGGAACGCGCGGTCCAGCTCGTCCCGCTGCTCGGGGCGATCGGCCAGCATGCCGCGCATCGCCACCATCGGACCAAAAGTGTGGGCGAACAGCTCGCAGTAGGCCTCGGGCGAGGACGCCCGTTCGACGTAGGTGCGGCGCGTCACCACGACCTCGGCCGCGCGCGTCCCGAACAGCGCGCGCACGTGGTCCTCCCGTCCCCACAGCACGGGCGGCGGCGCGCCGGGTGGTGGCGGCGGCGCGTAGGGCGCGAGCAGCGAGAAGAACTCGCCGCCGACGCCCTCGGGCGTGAAGCTGATGAGACCCACGGTGCCGCCCGGGCGGCACACGCGGCCCAGTTCCGCCGCGACGCGCGCGTGGTGCGGCGCGAACATCGCGCCCAGGCACGACGTGACGACGTCGAAGCTGCCGTCGTCGAACGGCAGCGCTTCCACGTCGCCTTCGACCCACTCCACGGCCACGCCGGCGGCCGCCGCCCCGCGACGCCCGGCCACGAAATGCTCGGGCGTGAGGTCCGAGGCCACGACTGCCGCGCCGCTCATCGCCGCCCGGATGGCGACGTTGCCGGTGCCGCACGCCACGTCGAGCACCCGCTGACCACTCGTGATGCCACAGGCCTCGACCAGGACCGGGCCCAGCTCCCATACCGTCGCGCGCGAGAAGCGGTCGTAGTCTCCCATCGCCCACATCGCCCGGTGAGCGGACTTCAACGCGCGATCGTCCTCCGACACGGCCTTCGACGCCATCTGTGCGTGTGCGCTCATATCGCCTCCTGCAGCCGCGGCACCGTGCCGCGCCACTCTCAACGGTAGGTGGCGCACTCCCGTCACCGCCATGCCCCGGCGTCCGGGTTGTTCGCCCGAGCGTCCGTAGTGCCCGGCGCCGAGTGTAGGATGCCCGCATGGACGTCCCCAGCGGGCGTGACGCCGCCGGCCCGGCCCAGCCGTCGGCACCGGCGGCACCGTCCGGTGTCTCGGACATCCTGTCGGACGTGCTCGAATCGGTGCGGCTCACCGGAGCGTTGTTCTTCCTGGTGGACGCTTCCACGCCATGGGTGGCGGAGGCGCCGGCGGCGCGTGCAACTGGCGCCGGTGATGTTGCCCCGGGCGCAGCACATCGTGTCGTATCACGTCATCAGCCGCGGCGAGTGCTGGTGCGAGTCGCCCGGACACGCGCCGCTGCGGCTGGAGGCCGGCGATGTCCTCGTCGTGCCGCACGGGCATGCCTACCAGCTGGCCAGCACCTGCGGTCTGCGCACGGGATGGTCGCTCGACGAGGCGCTCGACTGGTTCCGGGCGATGGCCGGCGGCGCGCCTGCCGTTCGTGGTGACCGAGGGCGGCGGCGGCCCGGAGCGCCTGCAGATCGTCTGCGGCTTCCTCGGTTGTGATGCGCTGCCCTTCAACCCGGTGCTCTCCGCGCTGCCGGCGCTGGCGCGCATGCGCGTCCACGACGAGTCCGCGCTCCGCCTGCGAATCGCTTCTCGACGTGGCCGTCGCCGAGGCTCGCCGCACGCGTCCCGGCAGCCGCTCCGTCCAGCTGCGGATCGCGGAACTGGTGTTCGTCGAGGTGCTGCGCAGCTACCTGACGACGGGGTCGGGCGACCAGCAGGGGTGGCTGGGCGGGCTCCGCGATCCGGTCGTCGGCCGGGCGCTCGCCTGCCTGCACGGCCAGCCGGCGCGCGAGTGGACGCTGGCGGCGCTGGCCCACGAAGTCGGGGCGTCGCGGTCGGTGCTGGCGGCACGTTTCGCGGACTTCGTGGGCCATCCGCCGATGCTTTACCTCACGCGCTGGCGCATGCAGCTGGCCGCCAACCGGCTCGCGGCCGGCGCCGGCCCGGTGAGCGCGATTGCGACCGAAGTGGGCTACGAGTCCGAGGCGGCCTTCGGCCGTGCGTTCAAGCGAAGTCACCGGCGTCACGCCGGCCTCCTGGCGCAGCAAGCGACACCGCGACGCCTGAGCACGCGCACCCGACCCGCAGGCGCCCACGGCCGGGCTGGTGTGCTAGGCTTGCCCGCCGCTCGCACGTCACACCACGGGAGCCACAACGTGAACGGAACCGCTGACCGCCATGCCTTCGACCGGCGTCTGTTCCTGGCCGCCGCCGTTCTCTTTCCGCTGATCGTTCTGCTCGGCTTCGCGCCGACCTACTACCTCAAGGGCCTGTTCGGCGGGCGGCCGCTGCCGTCGGCCTACGTCCACGTGCACGGCCTGACGATGAGCGCCTGGGTGCTGCTCTTCATCGTGCAGGTGCGGCTCATCTCGGAGAAGAGCATCCGGCTGCACCAGCGCCTCGGCTATGCCGGGATCGGACTGGCAGCGCTGGTCATCCTCACCGGCATACCGGTCGCCATCCGCGCCGCCAAGTACGGCTCGGTGTCGGCGCCGCCGGACATCCCGCCGCTGGCGTTCATGCTCATCCCGCTGGTCGACCTGGTCGTCTTCGGGCTCCTGTTCGGGGCGGCGGTCTACTACCGCAAGCAGGCGGCGGCTCACAAGGGCCTCATGCTGCTGGCCGCGATCGGCCTGCTGCCGCCGGCGGTAGCCCGCATTCCGATCGCCGCGCTCCAGGCGCTCGGACCGCTGTGGTTCTTCGGGCTGCCCGCGGCGATCGCGATCGTCACCCTGATCCTGAACGCCCGCCGCTATGGGCACGTGAACCGCGTTTTCCGCGCCGGTGTCCTCGTGCTGATCGGCTCTTACGTCGCGCGGCTGGCGGTCATGACGACCGGCATCTGGATGCGCACGGCGGAGTGGCTGGTCGGCTTCGTGTAGGCCCGCGCCAGCCGGCCTCCGCTCGCGCTCGTGCCCGCCTAGCGCGGGCGCTCCAGGAACTTCAGGAAGTCGCTGCCGGTGTCGAGGATGAGCATCGTGCCGGGGTCCACGACCTTCTCGTAGGCTTCGAGCGAGCGCGTGAAGGCGTAGAAGTCGGCGTCGCGGGCGTAGGCGGACGAGTAGATGGCGGTGGCCTCGGCGTCGGCATTGCCGCGCAGCGTCTCGGCTTCCTTGAAGGCTTCCGACTGGATGCGCTGCAGTTCCCGCTCGCGCTCGCCCTCGATGCGGGCCGCTTCGCCCTGGCCCTCGGATCGGAACAGCTCCGCAATCCGCTGCCGCTCGGCGATCATCCGGGCGAAGACATCGCGCTGCACTTCCTCGACGTAGTTGATGCGCTTGATGCGGAGGTCCAGCAGTTCGATGCCCAGATCGGCCGTCCGCTCGGCCGCCCGCTCCAGGATCTCGCGGGACACCTGCTCGCGTCCCTTGACGATCGTGTTGAGGATGACTTCCTCTTCCTCGGCCTCGATCGGGATGTCCTCCCGATTGCGGTTGGTGTTGCGCACGAGCTCGATGAGGTCGTAGCGGGCCACGGCGTTCCGGGTTTCGCCGTCCAGGATGTCGTCGAGCCTCGACTGGGCGCCGCGCTCGTCGCGCAGCCGCTCGAAGAAGCGCAGCGGATCGACGATCCGCCAGCGGGCGTAGGTGTCGACCCAGATGAAGCGCTTGTCCTTGGTCGGCACCTGGTTGGGATTGCCGTCCCACTCGAGGAAGCGCCGGTCGAAGTAGTTGGCCTGCTGGATGAAGGGCACCTTGAAGTGCAGGCCGGCATCCGTGATCGGCTCGCCCATCGGATCGCCGAACTGCGTGATGATGACCTGTTCGGCCTCGCCGACGGAGTAGGCGGCCGACGAGTAGACGACCACCAGGGCGGCCAGGACAGCGATCGCCAGATACCTGCGGTTCATCGTTCACCTCGCGGGGTTGCGGAGGGTGGCGGCGCCGGACTGGGTGGACGGGCCGGAGCCGCCTTCAGACCATCGAGCGGCAGCAGCGGCACGATGCCGCGCGCGTTGGCATCCACGAACAGCTTGCTGCCCATGCGTGGCAGCACCCGCTCCATGGTCTCGAGATACAGACGCCGTCGCGTCACGTCCGGCGACTTGCGGTACTCCTCCTGGATGGAGGTGAAGCGGGCACTCTCGCCCTGCGCCCGGTTGACGCGGTTGAGCCCGTAGCCCTCGGCCTCGAGCACCGCCTGCAGGGCCTCGCCCTTGGCGCGCGGAATCACCTTGTTGTACTCGCCGCGGGCTTCGTTGATCATGCGGTCGCGTTGCTGCTGCGCCTGATTGACCTCGTCCCACGACGGCTTGACGGGATCGGGCGGGTTGACGTCCTGCAGGACCACCTGCTCGATCGTGATGCCCATCTCGTACTGCTGGGTCATCCCCCGCAGCAGTTCCTCGGCGCGGGTCTCGATCGCCTGGCGGCCGACGGTCAGCACTTCGGTGACCGTGCGGTCGCCGACCACCTGCCGCATCACGGCCTCGGTCATGGCGCGGAACGTCCCGGTGACGTTGCGGACCTTGAACAGATACAGATACGGGTCGGCCACCCGGTACTGCACGATCCATTCGACGACGGCGACGTTCAGGTCACCGGTCAGCATCATGGCCTCGGCGCTGAAGTCGTCCGGGCTGAAGGTCGTGCGCACGCCGGGCTCGTTGGTGCGGAATCCGAACTCCTGCTTGAGCTGACGCTGCACGGGAATGCGGGAGACGTCTTCGACGAACGGGATCTTCACCCGCAGACCAGGCTCGGTGGTGCGCATGTACTTGCCGAAGCGCACGACGACGCCGACCTCCTCGGGTTGCACCTGGTAGAACGTGCCGAACAGCACGATCGCGAGGGCCAGCGCGGCCACGGCCCACAAGAGGGACCGCGCGTAGCCGGCGGCACCGGCGCCGGTCGTCGCCAGGTCGTTGACCATGCGCTTGAACTTGTCGAGCGGATCGGGCGGCCTGTGCTGGAACGGGCCGCCGCCGTTGTCGCCGTCGTCGTCGCCATATGTGGTCATGAGACACCTCTCCGGAGCGCAGCCGGGATGGACGAATACGGTCGCGCGTCGAAGCCGCGCAGCGCGTCGTCTCAGTGAAGGAACGCGAGAGCGTCGCCGCCGCGGTGCGGCCGGGACGTGGATGGGAAACTTCGTCGGCAGCGCATCGACAGGGCGGCGATGCTTTGAGTACCAAGCGTACACCAAACGGCCGGGCTTGTCCGCGCCGTCGATCGTTGCTTGCTGGCGCGCAGCTGGGGCTACTATCGCCTGCGGAGGGTCTTCTCATGCTCCGATTCCGCGCACCCGCTTTGACGCTTGCGCCGCTCGTCCTCTTCGGCGCCGTGACGCTTCACGCGCAGGCCCCGCCGGCCGGCGCCCGCCGCGCTCCGACCCCGCTACCCGACGGCCCGGGCAAGGAGGCCGTGACGGCCACCTGCGGGTCGTGTCACGGGTTGAACATGATCAGCGGCGCTGCCGGCTACTCGCAGGCGCAGTGGCGCGATTTGATCGCCACGATGGTGGCGCTGCCGAAGGACACCGAGACCGAGATCACGGGATACCTGGCCAGGCACTTCCCGCACAAGCCCGGCCGCGCGCCCGAGCTCGTGGCCGGTGACGTGCAGGTGACGTTCCGGGAGTGGGTCGTGCCCACGCTGGGCCAGCGGGCGCGCGATCCGCTCCAGACGGCCGACGGCACGATCTGGTGGAACGGACAGTTCATCAGCCTGGTCGGGCGGCTCGATCCGAAGACCGGCGCGATGAAGGAGTTCAAGCTGGATCCGGCGTCCAAACCGCACAGCATCGTCGACGATGCCGCCGGCAACATCTGGTACATGGGCAATGGCAACGGCACCATCGGCAAACTCGTCCCGGCCACCGGCGACATCACGGTCTACAAGATGCCCGACCCGGCGGCGCGCGATCCGCACACGGCCATCTTCGACAAGAACGGCACGATGTTCTTCACCCTGCAGCAGAGCAACATGGTGGGCCGCCTGGTGCCGTCGACGGGCGACATCAAGCTCGTCACGCTGCCCACGCCGGGGGCCCGGCCCTACGGGCTCAAGGCGGACTCGCGGGGCATCATCTGGGTGGCCTACAACGGTGCGGGCAAGCTGGCCAGCATGGATCCCATGACGATGGAGGTGCGTGAGCATCCCCTGCCGGATCCCGCCACGCGCGCGCGGCGCCTGGTCCTCACGAGCGACGACATGGTGTGGTACGTCAACTCCTCGCTCGGGCGCCTGGGTCGCCTCAATCCAACCACCGGGGAGGTCAGGGAATGGCCGTCGCCGAGCGGCAGCCGCTCCCATCCCTACGCCATCGAGGTCATCGACGACGTCATCTGGTACAACGAATCCGGGCAGCGGCCCGACGCGCTGGTCCGCTTCGATCCGAAGACCGAGCGATTCCAGAGCTGGGCGATTCCCTCCGGCGTGGGCATCATCCGCCACATGCGCAAGACGCCGGACGGCAACCTCGCCATTCACCAGACGAGCACGAATCGCATCGGACTCGCCATCATCAGCAAGAACGGCACCGAGCGCCGGCGCTGAGCGCGACCGGGCGTCGACGGGCCGCCGGCCCGGTCAGGAACAGGCCGCACCGGTCGCCGGCTGCATCCTCCGCGGCGGCACCGGGCTAGTCATCGGCAGCCGCGGTTGCGCCGTCCCCGTGTGGCTGCGCCCCCAGGAAGGGACGCGGCCCGCGATGGATGCGCAGCTCGAACAGGTCCGGACGGGCGTAGTGGCCCGCGACGTCGAGCTGCCATCGCGGCCCCACCAGCTGATGGGGCTCGACGTCGGCGTAGAGAATGCCTTCCTGCTCGGCCAGCGGTCCGGCCACCAGCTTGCCGTCCGGATCCGCGATCAGACTCAGACCGGGGTTGATCCACCCCTCGACCTTGTCGAGATAGGCGGCCTTGAACTCCAGGCGGTCCGGGATGTCGTCCTTGTGGAACGCCTGGCACGACGCGGCCACGAAGCAGCGGCCTTCCTTGGCGACGTGCCGCATCGTCGAGGTCCACGGCTCGCCGCGATCCCAGGTCGGGGCGGCGTGGATCTGCGCGCCCATCGCGGACAGCGCGTAGCGGGCGAGCGGCATGTAGTTCTCCCAGCACAGCAGCCCGCTCAGACGCCCGAACGGCAGGCGGAAGACCTCGAGGTCGCACTCCGCGCCTTGCCCCCACACCAGCCGCTCCCCGGCGGTCGGGATGAACTTGCGGTGCTTCCCGAGCAGCCGGCCGTCCGCGCCGAGGTAGACGAGCGTGTTGTAGAGCGTGCCGTCGCTGCCTTCCGAGTTGCGCTCGTTGACGCCGATGGCCACCGTGATGCGGCAGTCCCCGGCCGCCTGGGCGAGGCGCGCGATGGCCGGCCCGGGGATGGCCACGGCGTTGCGGTGGAGCTCGGCGTAGAGCGTCCGCAGCGCCTGCGTGTGACCGGGCGGGACGAACCACACCCACAGCGGGTAGCCGGGGACGAAGGCTTCGGGGAACACGGCCAGCGTGGCGCCGCCGGCGGCCGCCTCCTCGATCAGGCGGCAGGCCTTGGCGATGGTCGCCTCGAGGTCCAGGAACACGGACGACGCCTGGACGGCAGCGATCCTGAACGGGGCGAGTTCCACGGCTGACGCTCCCTTTCCGCCGGTCCGCGGGCCGTGGCTGCCGGCGCGTGGCGTGCCGACGACGGTCCACACCGGCGCTCACGCTATCACGTCGGCCGGCGCCGCGGCCGACAACCCTGGACCGCGCCAGCCCGTCGAAGTGCCTATGCACGATCTCCGCATCGCGTTTCGCCGCCTCATCGCCCAGCCGGGTTTCGCGGCGGTGGCGATCGGGACGCTGGCCCTCGGCATCGGCGCCAACGCCGCGATGTTCAGCGTGGTGCGCGCCGTGCTCCTCGCGCCGCTCCCCTACGCGGACCCGGATCGTCTGGTGCGGGTTGTCGGCTTCACGACCGACCTGGGCGAGAAGGGCAACCTGTCGCCCGGCGACTTCCTCGATTTCGCTCGCGACACCAGGACCTTCGCCCAGATGGGCGCGCACGGCTACGTGGGCTCGGCCACCATCAGCGGCCGGGAAGGCGACGCCGAGCGGGTCGGCATGGTGCGGGTGACGCACGGGTTCTTCTCCACCCTCGGCGTGCAGCCGGCGCTCGGACGCCTGATCTCGGCCGAGGATGATCGGCCGGGCGCGCCGAAGGTGGCGCTCATCAGCGATGGCTACTGGCGCCGCCGCTTCGCCGGCGCCGCCGGCGTCGTCGGCGCGGAGCTGCGCGTCAACGCCGAGCCGCACACGGTCGTCGGCGTGCTGCCACCCGGCTACCGCCACCTCGAGGAGGATCCCGACCGCTCGGCCGACGTGTTCGCGCCCTACGGCTTCGAGACCGTCGACGTCGATCGCGGTGGCCATTTCATTCGCGGCGTCGGCCGCCTGGCGCCGGGCGCCACCCTCGCGAGCGCGCGGGCCGAGCTGGTCGCCATCGCTGCCCGGCTGGAGCAGCAGTTCCCCGCGTCGAACTACCGGCAGTCGGTGCAGCTCTCGCCGCTGCACGAGTCGGTGGTGGCCGGGGCGCGCCGCAGCCTGATCGTGCTGGCGGTGGCCGTGGGCGCCGTGCTGCTCATCGCCTGCGCCAATCTGGCCAACCTGCTGCTGGCCGCCGGGGTCGCCCGGCAACGCGAGTTCGCCGTGCGCACCGCCCTCGGCGCGGGCCGCCGGCGGCTGGTCGGGCAGGTCCTGGCCGAGAGCCTGGTGCTCAGCACGCTCGGAGCCGTGGCCGGCATCGGGCTCGCCGTCTGGGGCACGCGCGCCGCGACGCTCCTGGCGGCGGCCGCGATTCCGCGCACGGCGGACATCCGCGTGGACGGCACGGTGCTCGCCTTCGTCGCGCTGGCCGCGGTGCTGTCGGCCGTGTTGTTCGGCCTGGCTCCGGCGTTGCAGTTGTCCGCCACCTCCCTCCACGGCACGCTCAAGGAGGGCGGCCGCGCGCCCGGCACCTTCGTGCCGCAGCGCGTGCGCGACGTCTTCATGGGCGCGCAGGTGGCGCTCGCCGTGGTGCTGCTGGTCGGGGCGACCCTGGTCGTGCGCAGCCTGTGGAACCTGCAGGGCGTGCCCCCGGGCTTCGCGCCGGCCCGCGTCACCGCCATGGACGTCTCGCTGCCGACCGCCGTTTATCCCGAGGGCAGCCAGGTCCCGTTCTACGAGCTGTTGCAGCAGAAGGTCGCGGCCCTCCCTGGCGTGGAACGGGTGGGCGCCGTCAACATCCTGCCGCTCAGCGCCAGCTACGACAGCCGCGGCGTGCAGGTGGAGGACCATCCGCGGCCAGAAGGTCAGGGGCGCTCGCCGCAGGCCCGCTCCGTCACGAGCGGCTACTTCACCGCGCTCGGCGTGCCGCTGCTGCGGGGACGGCTGTTCGACGCGCGCGACGCGGAGACCTCGCCGCTCGTGGTCGTCGTCAGCGACGCCATGGCCCGGGAGTACTGGCCGGGCGAGGATCCGATCGGGCGCCGGCTCACCTTCAACAGCGGCATCCCTCGCGAGACCCAGCAGAGCGTCGGCGGGCCCGGCTCCCGCGAGGTGATCGGAATCGCGGGCGACGTGCGGCACCTCGGCCTGGACGAAGCGGACGTGCCGATGTTCTACACGCCGCACACGCAGCAGCCCTCGTACCACACCATGACCCTGGTCATCCGCACGTCAGCCGACGTACCGGGGCTGGCCGGGGCAGTGCGCGCCGAGCTGCGGCAGATGGATCCGGGCGTGCCGCTCTACGAGGTGCGCACGGTGGAGGAAGTGCTGGCGCGCGTCGTGGCGCAGCCGCGCCTGCGCGCCTGGCTCCTCGGACTGTTCGCGGCGCTGGCGGCGGTGCTGGCCGCGCTTGGCGTCTACGGTGTCGTGAGCTACGTCGTGCAGCAACGCACGCACGAGATCGGCGTGCGGGTGGCGCTCGGCGCCAGCCGGGCGGAGGTGGTGACGCTGCTCCTCGGTCAAGGCATGCGGCCCGTGCTGGCCGGCGTGGCGTTTGGCCTGCTGGGCGCATGGGGGGCGAGCCGCGCCCTCGGCGCGCTGCTCTTCGGCATCACTCCTGGCGACACGGCCAGCTATGCCGTGGCGGCCGGCGGGTTGACGCTGGCGGCGCTGGCGGCCACGCTGATTCCGGCACGGCGGGCCTTGGGAGTCGACCCGGCCATCGCCCTGCGCGGCGACTGACGCTCGCGACGCTGCGGAGCCGGGCAGCGCACCTACGACGCGCGCTCAGCGCGTCGTGAGTTCGAGGGGCGACTGGAAACGGACCCGCAGCACCGAGCCGACCGGCAGCTCGACCTCCCGCCCCTCGGCGGCCCGCACCGTGCTCCGCGCGTCGAGTGCGAGGTTCGCGATCTCCCCCCTGATGTCAGCGTCGACCGCGTCAGTGACGGTGGTGTCGATGGCGTAGGTGCGGCCGTCCACCGTGATGCGGTCGAATACCACCGTGAGACTGCCGCGCGCGTCAGGACGCCAGGCCCGGCCCACCTGCGCCACCAGGCCGCTCAGCAGCGACCCCGCCGGCACCAGTACGCGTCCGCGGCCGGGGAGATCGGCGATCGTCGTGGCTTCCACCCGGTCCTCGAGCCTCGCGACTCTGGAGCTGATCGGACGCGTCAGCGCGACGTCCAGTTCGGCGCCGAGGGACACTTCGAGGTCGGCCCTCGTCGTCGCCTCATCGCCGCTCGGCCAGGCGTCGGCCCGGCGCAGTTCGTCGCGAAGCTGCTGCAGCCGGATCTCGATGGCGTGACAGTCCTCATCAGCCACCGGATAGCCGCGCCTCCGGGCCACGAGCAGGAACCCGACTTCGTCCCGCAGTTCTTCGAGCGCCGCACGGATCCGCGGCGAGCCCTCGAAGGGCTGCGCGTCCACCCGCAGCAACTCCGCCCGGATGTTCGCCTTGAGCTGTTCCACCCGCGGCGCATCGACGACCTGCGCAGTGGCCGCTGCCGGCCACCCCGCCATCACCGCCGACGCCGCGAGCACGTGAACGAGCAGCCACCGACGGAGACTCGAAGCAAGCATGGCGACCTCCCTGCGGGAACGGATCGTGACAAGGAGGTGCAGGAAGCGTACCGGAGTGAGCGGGCACTGGGTCTACGCCCTGTGACGGCGCCTGCCGCGAGTGTTGCCGGCAGACCCCTCACAGGGTAACGGACTGCCCACCCGAGCCCTGGCGTCAGGAGGTCGTGCGCGCGCGGGCAATCCGATCGACCAGCCGCCGATACTGACCGCTGTCCATTCCCTTGCCGCTCAGCTCGAAGTTGAAGGTGTCGCCGAGGAACGGCTTGATCTGCAGCTTGTAGATGCCGTCCTGCTGCACCTCTTTGATGTCGACCAGCTGCCACTTCCGCGAGTCGTTGATCTCGTCGATCGACTCGAAGGCGACGCGGTCGGCGGTCAGGACGAGCGTGCCCTGGCAGCTGCCGATCCGGTGATCGTGCTTGGCCTGGAAACTGGCGAGCACGGCAGGATCGGACATGGCGGGCGCCGCGGCCGGGCGGGCCGGACCCGCTTCGCCGTACCACGTCATCAGGCCGGCCGGTTCATCGAGCCGGAACCGGAACACGTCGCGTGCGCCGGCCGCGTCGCGCAGGACGCGGCGCGTCGTGACCGTGACGACGTCGCCATCGCGGGTCACCGCGGTGATGTCGGCACGGTCGATGGCGATCGACGCCGTGGGATTGCCGGTGTCGACGAAGAGAATCTGGTTGCCGACGAGCGCCAGGTGACCGGACGAGGCGCCGAACGGCACCGCGAGTTCGGCGCTGGTGACGGCCAGAGTCGTCTGGGCCTCGGCACGACCGAACGCCAGGACGACCGAGACGAGTGCGAACGCGAGCGTCATCGGGACACGCATGGGGACCTCCGGGGAAGGCCGCACCAGCGGGTAGGAATCGAGCGAGGCGTTGCGTGGGGGGGTGGTGCGGACGTGGAGACGAGAGACACGTACCGTAGCAGCCGTGGTTGGGGGTGTCAAACGGGCCAACGGCCGCCGCGGCCGCTCACCAACCTCCGCCGCCGCCGCCGCCCGAGGATCCGCCGCTGCTCGAACCACCGCCGGAACTGCTATCCGACCCCTCCGATGAGGGCGCAGATACGCCGGCCGCCATGCCGCTGACAGCCGCCTGCCATGAAGCGCCGCCGCCGGCACCACCCGAGCGTCCGCCGCCGAATCCCGACCATGTTCCGGCCGCCGCGGATGACGAGGAGGACATGACCGGCGTGTCGCCGCTCGTCTCGCGGCGTGAGTGCGACTGGGGACTCACGCGCGCCGTCGTCCACGCGTCCATCTGCGGCGCCAGTTCGAAGGCCAGCAGCCACGGATACCATGCGTCGCGCAGCGCCGGTTGGTCCTTGCCCAGCTGGTCGATGAAGTGGTGCCGCCCCGCGGTGAGCATCTTGCGGAAGGCGAGCGCCTCGCGATGCCGGCGCGAATGAAGCGCGCTCGTCGCCGACTGGATGCACGCGAGCGTCACGGCGACCAGGCCAGCCACTGAGAGAGGTGACAGCTCGATCTGTCCGCTGCCGGCGTAGAACCACAGGTAGCCGATCGCGGCCACGGCGATCGCCAGCACCGGAGTCAGGCACAGCAGCGCCTCGCGCCTCCCCCAGTGGAGATAGCCGCGAAAGCGGGCGCCGAGGCCCCAGCCGAGAGCGGTGAAGAGCCCCATCGGCACCACCACGGCGAGCGCGCCCGGGAAACCGTCGAACCAGGCACTGGCCGTCAGGAGCACGCCGAGCCACAACAGCGCCGAGGTGACCGGGGACAGCCGCCACGGCGCCTGGCCCGCCGGCAGCATCGCCTCGACGGCGGCGGTCAGGTGCGGCGCGATCTCGGCCGACGGCGAGAAGCCGGTGCTCTTGTAGTGCGACCGCACGACGCTGGTGCTGGTCTCGGTGCGGCCGCCGAAGAACAACTTGTCGACGAGGACGCGCTCGTGTCCCTGCAGGGTCTCGCGGTCGACCATCAACCGCAGCGTTATCGCGGCCGTGCTGCTCTTGCCCTTGCCCATCTTGCTCTGCAGGGTGCCCTCGTGGACCATGCGCGCGATGAGCGCCACCACTTCGGCACTGCCGACACGTTCATCCCACGCCGCCGCCACCACCTCGGCGGGATGCGCGAGGAGGTGCTGGCGCAGCCAGGCCTCGTCGATGCCGGTGGCCAGCGGCGCGAAGCGACCGAGACGGTGCTCGCGCACGAAGAACCACAGCACCGTGACGACGAGGAAGCCGAGAATCACCGCCACGCCGGCCTCAATCTCCCACGGGCGTCGCCCGTCCCGCGCCGAGGGGGTGCCGGCGCCGCTGTAGCGGAGCGGGATGTCGAGCACGAAGCTGGTCCCCGGCGGCAACGGTCCGGCCGAGTACCGACGACCGCACATCGGACTGCGGCTGCCACGCCGGGTCGAACGTGAGCTGCAACTCGAAGCGGGTGATGTCGCCGTCCCGGTCGGGGAAGGCGAAGTCGTGATCGAGGTGGTAGCGATCGCCGTCCTTGAGCAGGATGCCGGAGAGCTCGTAGAGCAACTGGTAGCGGATGGACGTACCCGCGAAGGGCGGGTCGGCCGGCGTCCGGCTCCGCCACCGCACCGTGTCGTCATCGGCCCAGGCGTAGTCGTCGACGTCGTCGAGGCTGCTGTCGAGGGTCAACGCCTGCCAGCCGCCGGACACCTCGCGGTTGAGGCCGCTCACCGACACCAGCTGGCGCGGCCGCAGGTTGAAGGTGCGCTCGCCGCCGTTCCAGTCGCCGGTGAAGACGACGGTCTGGGTCTCGACGACGCGCAGGATGCCATCGGCCCCGAGGTGGGCGCTGACATCGAGGCGATCCCAGTGCAGCTCACGCTGCGCGAACACGTCGACCGGCAGCGCGAGGCAGGCGATCAGGGAGAGCCAGGAGAGCAGGGTGGGGCGAGCCGAAGGCGGATGGGAGCGGGCCGGGGGGCGCATCTGGCTGCCCAGCATACGCCGCCCCTGGTCGATCTGCCTCACCCTGGTGACCGGCGCATCGCCGGGATGGCCCGGCTGATGCGCCTGGTGCGGGGCGTGATCCGACGCGTGACCGGGGGGAGCCGGTCCGTGACGAATCAGGCCCGCGCGGTCTTGCGGTCGCGCAGGTCCCGCACGTGGTCGTGCGCCTGGCGCACGTGCGCCGCCTGCTGCTGCACGAGCGTGCGAGCCGACGCCGGCAGCTCTTCCTTCAGCGCGTCTTCGTAGGCGCCCTTGGCCACGTCCTCGCCGCGCTCGGCTTCGGCCACGATGGCGTGGTCGTCCTTGCCGGTGACGGTGGACTTGATGTTGAGCCAGCCGCGGTGCAGCGCACCGCTCATGCTGCCCGCGGTCTCCGGATCGCCGCCGAGCCCCTTGACGACCTGCTGCAGCTCACGCGCGAAGCCGGCGCGCTGCTGCGCGTATTCGAGGAACTTCGCCTTGATCGATGCGTCGGTGAGTCCCTCGGCCGCGGTGCGGAACCCGGTCTCGCCGTCCTTGCACGTCTCGATGAGGTTGTTGAGGGTCGAAATCGCGTTGTCGTTCATTGTGATCGGTCCTCCAAAGCAACGACAGGAGCAAGTTGGATACCAACTCCGAACGCGGTGTTTCGCCGGCCGTGCGACCGTCACGGCGCGGCGGGTGTGGCGGCGTCGCGTGATTGTGGATAGGCGGAGGGACTTTCACGGTTGTCGAGGTGCGGGCGGGAGAAGGGCGACCTGCGGTCGGCGCGTTCGTGCCGTCGGGCGGGCCGCGCTCGCGTCGGGTATCATCCGGGCGCCCGGCGGTCGCCGGCCAGGGAGGCGCCATGCACGTGCGAGTGATGATCGGACTTCTCTCAGCCGCTGTCGGGGCGTCGTGTGCGGCGCCGCCGCCCCCGGCTACGGCCACGGCCACGCTCTACGAAGGCGCGCGCCTCCTCGTGGGCACGGATGTGCCCCCTATCGAGCAGGGCGCGTTCCTGGTCGACGACGGCGTGATTCGCTCCGTCGGCGTGCAGGGGAGCGTGGTGGCGCCGCCGGACGCGCGGCGCGTCGATCTGACCGGCAAGACCGTGATGCCGGCCATGGTCAACGCGCACGTGCACATCGGCTACGAGGGCTACTCCACCTGGCAGGCCAGCAACCACACGCCCGCCAACGTGCTGGACCACCTGCAGCGGAGCGCCTTCTATGGCACCGCGGCCACCACCTCGGTGGGCACCAGCCCCGTCGACCAGATGGTCCAGGTGCAGGCCGCTCAGGCCGCCGGCACGCTGGCCCCGGCGGCGCGCCTGCTGTTCCTGCCCGGCTTCGCCCCGCCGAACGGCGGCCCCGATGCCGTGCTCCGGGTCGCGACCAACGAACTCCATGTCGTCAACGAGGTCACCGACGCGGCCGGTGCACGGGCGGCCCTGCAGGGTCTGGCCGGTCAAGGAGTGCGTCACGTCAAGGCCTGGTTCGACGATCGCCGCGGCAGCTATCCGAAGCTCACGGAAGAGACCTACCTCGCCATCGTCGACGAGGCCCACGCGCAGCGCATGACCCTGCACACGCACGCCATCACGCTGGCCGATCAGAAGACGGCGGTCGGCGCCGGCACCGATGTGCTGGTGCACATGGTGCAGCGCGAGCCGCTGGACGAGGAGTACCTCGCCCTGGTCCGCGACAAGCGCCCCTACTGGGCCACCGTGATCGGCCTCGGCGACCCCACTGAGGTCTGCCGCCCCGACCCGTTCTTCGAGCAGGCCCTGCCGGATTCGGTGGTGGCGACCATCCGCGGCACCATGGAGCGCCGGCCGCTGGCCCCCAGTTGCGGACCGCCGAGTGCGACCGCCGCCGAGCGCGAGCGTCAGATGGCCATCAACTTCCCGCAGATGCTGGCCGCCGGCGCCCGCGTGGTGCTGGCCACCGACACCGGCATCCAGCCCGGCCACACGTTCGGCTCGGGCGAGCACGTCGAGCTGGCGCGCTGGGTGCAGCTCGGGATGTCGCCCGCGGAGGCCATCGTGGCGGCCACCAGCCGGCCGGCCGAGCTGCTGGGACAAAGCGATCTGGGCGCGCTGGCGGCGGGCAAGCGCGCCAGCTTCATCGTGCTGGACGCCAACCCGCTCGACGACATCAGGAACACGCGCCGGATCGCCGACGTGTATCTGGACGGTCAGCGGCTCGACCGCGAGGCACTGCGGCAGCAGTTCAAGCGCGAGACGCGGTAGCTGGCAGACGCGCCGGCCACCGGGCTCGCTACCAGCCCATCACGTAGCTGTCGCCCGTCGGGCTGACGCCGCCCATCAGCACGCCGGTGCGCGGATGGATGGCGATCGCCTTCACCGAGCCGACGCCTCGGACGTCACGCAGGTCGAGCTTGTGCCCGAGCGCCGCCAGGCCCTCCTTGACGTGGGCCGGCAGCATCATCGGCGTGAGCAGCATGCCTTCGACCGCGTGCGGGTGATACGAGCTCCGGAAGCTGTTGCTGATGACGGTCGGCTGCTCGAGCGCCTGCTGCACCGTCATCCCGAACTCGATGAAGTTCAGGAAGAACTGCAGTTGCGTCTGCGGCTGCGTGTCGGCGCCCGGCGTGCCGAAGCTGACGACCGGCAGGCCGTCCTTGAGCGCCAGGGCGGGATTGATGGTCTGGCGCACACGCTTCATCGGCTGCAGCGAATTGACGTCGGCCGGATCCAGGTAGAAGTACTTCATCCGGTCGTTCATCATCACGCCCGTGCCTTCGGGCACGAGGCCGCTGCCGAAGCCGCTCAGCAGGCTCGAGGTCATCGACACCATGTTGTGGTCCTTGTCGACCACGGTCAGGTAGGTGGTCAGGTTCAGGACCTTGTCGGGGTCGTAGGGATTGACGTGGCCGGGCACCGCCGACGGCGCCGCGTACGCCACGTGCCGGCCGGCAGTGGCGGCCGCGCCGGCACGCGGATCGCCAAACGGCGCCTCGCCGACGATGGCCCGGGCCGGGTCGATCAGGGCGCGGCGCTTGGCGGCGTATTCCTTCGAGAGCATCTCGGCCATCGGGATGTCGGGCGTGAACTGCGGATCGGCGACGTACTTGTTGCGATCGGCGAAGGCCAGCTTGATCGACTCGGTCACCAGGTGCAGGTAAGCGGCGCTGTTGTGCCCCATGTAGCGCAGGTTGAAGCCCTCGAGGAGGTTCAACGCGTAGAGCATGGTGAAGCCCTGCGAGTTGGGCGGGCATTCGTAGACGTCGTAGCCGCGGTAGTTCACCGACAGCGGCGCGGCCTCGAAGGCCTGCATCGCCGCCATGTCCGCCTCGGTGATGATGCCGCCGTGCGCCGTCATGCCGGCTACCAGCGCCCTGGCCACCGGACCGGTGTAGAACCCGGCTGCCCCGTCCGTGGCGATCGCCCGCAGGGTGCGCGCGAGGTCGGGATTCTTGACGACGTCGCCCATCTGCAGTGGCTTGCCGTCGCGGAACCAGATCTTCGCGGAGCTCGGGTGCTTGCCAAGCTTGCCCTTGGCGCCTTCGAGTCCCCGCGCCAGGCCCTCGCTGATGGGATAGCCGTTCTCGGCGATCTCGATCGCCGGCGCCAGCACCTCGGCCATCGAGCGGCTGCCGTACTTCTCGACCGCCAGGGCCGCGCCGCTCACCGCGCCGGGCACGGTGATCGACAGCCCGCTGTCGTCGGGCATGCCGCCATGGCTGTTGTAGTAGTCGATGGTGGCGGCCTTGGGCGCGAAGCCAGTGCCGTTGATGAACTTCACTTCCTTGGTCTTGGCGAGGTAGATGAGCGCGAACATGTCGGACCCGAGGCCCGTCATGCCGGGCTCGACCTGGCCCTGCACCGCCCAGGCGGCGACGGCCGCGTCGACCGCGTTGCCGCCGGCCTTCAGCACGCGCATGCCGACTTCGGCCGCCAGCGGATGTCCCGCTGCCACCATCCCCTGCGTGCCCATCACCGTGGGCCGCCAGCTGGAGGTCTGCGCCTGGGGCGCCTGGGTGATGAGCGCCGCCAGGGCGAGCGTCGCGAGCAGCGTGCGTGTCATGCCATGCCTCCTCGAATTGCGGTGACCGTCGTTGACCTGGGCGGCGGCCTCAGCCGCGATTCTCGGACGGGTGCCAGCCGCCGAATGCCTTGCCGCGCAGCGCCGCGGCGGCTACCGCCCCCAGCGCCACGATGATCGACGCCAGCTCGATCGACACGCCGTAGGTGCGCAGGAACGCCGAACGCGCGAGGGCCGAGGTGGGCGAGCCGGAGGCGGCCAGGATCGAGTCCTGGGCGGCGCTCGGCGTGAGCACGACGACGAACAGCGCCAGGAACAGCGCCAGCGACGCTTCGACGAGGTAGTCGCCCGGGTGCAGGAAGCCCTTCCGGGCCAGGATGAGCGTGACCGCGACGACGAGCAAGGCCAGGAGTATTGCCATCGTTCCCTCCCCTTCGCAGGGCCCCGGCCGTCCATTCGCCCGTGCGGGCGCAGGCCGCGGCGTTTCGCCCCCCCTTATACCCCGGAATCGCCCGGCCGGAGGACGTCGCGGAAGGACTCGCCCCGCTCGAGCACCAGCTTGGTGTACCAGCAGACCGGCGTCAGCGTGATGTGCGTGTCGCGCGCCCACGCCACTGCCGCCTCGACCAGCCGGCGCGCCAGGCCCTGCCCGCGCAGGTCGGGCCGCACCTCGGTGTAGAGCAGCGCCGCGCTGCCGTCATCGCGATCGTAGGTGAGCTCGCCGACCTCCTCGTCGCCACGCCGCAGGATGAAGCGGCTGGCGGCGGCATCGTGCGCGATCGAGAACGGGTCAGGGGTCGTCATGCTTCTGCACCTCCGGCGGACGTTCAGAATACCTCCGTCCTTCTGACGACATGACCAGCTGAGCTGCACGGTCACTTGCCCCCGTCGTCACTCGCTGTTGCGGCGGTGCTCGCGCCGCAGTAGTCTTCCGGCGTTGTTCGCCGTTGCCGTCGTTGTTCCATCGTGCGCCAGAGGTCAGCCATGTCCCACCGACCCCACAACATCCGCATCTGCGCGAGCGTGGCGTTCGCGCTCTCCCTTCTCGTCGTCGGCGTCGTTCCAGCGGCGGCCCAGCAAACGGGGACGCTGACCGGCGTCGTGCGTGACCTCCAGGGCGGCGTCCTGCCCGGCGTGAGCGTCACCGCCAGCGGCGAGAGCCTCATCGGCGGCAGCCGCCAGACCATCACCGGCGAGGCCGGCAGCTACTCGTTCGCGCTGCCGCCCGGCACCTTCGTGCTGGCCTTCGAGCTGACGGGGTTCGCGCCCCTGCGCCGCGAGGACATCGTGGTGCAGGTCGCCCGCACGGCCAGGGTCGACGTCGAGCTCGGCGTCGGCACGCTCCAGGAGACCGTGACCGTGAGCGGCGCCTCTCCGCTGGTCGACGTCTCGAGCACCGTGACCCAGACCAACATCGACAAGAACCTCTACGAGGCGATTCCCACCGGCCGCAATCCGTGGGTGATGGCCGGGCTGGTGCCGGGCGTGGTGACGGGACGGCTCGACGTCGGCGGCACCGAAGGCGCGCAGCAGTACAACATCGAGGCCTTCGGATCCGCCAACAGCCAGAAGTCCTTCAGCATCGACGGCCTGAAGGTGAACTGGGCCGGCGGCGACGGCGGCGCCACGATGATGTATTACGGCTTCGAGATGTACGACGAGTACAACATGCAGACCGCGTCCGGCACCGCCGAGAGCGACGTGGCTGGCGTGTTCATGAACATGGTCACCAAGTCCGGCGGCAACCGCTTCTCGTCGGACCACAACTTCTACTTCATGAACGACGCCCTGCAGGGCAACAATCTCGACGACGACCTGCGGCGCCGGCTCGGCCTGCAGGCGGGCCAGCAGAGCGGCGCGGCCGGCAATCCCATCGACGTCAGCCACGACTGGAGCTCGACGCTGGGCGGCCCGATCAAGCGCGACGCGGCGTGGTTCTTCGGGGCCATCCGCTGGTGGCGGCTCAACCAGTTCCAGATCGGCGCGCGCAATCCCGACGGGTCGCAGGCCATCGACGACAACCGCATCCGCAACTTCATGGGCAAGGCCACCTGGCAGGCCACTCCGGGCATCCGCACGTCGTTCCTGTTCAACAAGAACATCAACGACCGCTTCCATCGGCGTGACTCCCCGTATCTGTTCGTCGAAGACAAGGCCAGCGTGCTGCAGAACCAGCCGGCGCAGAACTACGTGGCGCAGTACAACCATGTGGCCGGCCAGCGGCTGATCCTCGACGGCCGCGTCGGACGCATGTGGGGGGTGTTCCCCGTGCGCTACCAGCCCGGCGTGCAGCCGACCGACATCGCCATCCGCGACGTGGTGCGCTTCACGCGCATCAACGCCGCCGAGCAGCAGTCGCTCAACCCGAACGGCCGCTATCAGGCGAACCTCTCGGCCAGCTACTTCCGCGGCACCGCGCGGGCCGGCATTCACGACCTCAAGGTCGGCCTGCAGCTGTCGTGGGAGCGCGTCGAGTACGAGCGCATCCGCAACGGCGACTACTTCCTGGAGCTGCGCGACGGCGTGCCGTTCCAGGCGCAGCTGTCCAATACGCCAATCGTGTCGGACCACCGGCTGCAGACGTGGGGTCTGTTCGTGCAGGATCGCTGGGTCATCGGCCGCGCCACCCTCAACGCCGGCGTGCGCGTCGACGGCGTGAGTGCCTACCTGCCGGCGCAGACCAGCCCGGCCGGCAACTTCGTCGGCGCCCGCGACTTCGCGCGCACGGACGTCTTCGACTTCGGCCCGAACGTGGCGCCCCGGATCGGCATCTCGTACGACCTCTTCGGGAACGGCCGGACCGCCTTCAAGGCCTACTACGGACGCTTCTACAACCAGTTCGGCTCGCAGATCTCGGAGGCCGCCAATCCCAACGCGATTGCCAACCAGGCCGTGGCGTGGACCGACGGCAACGGCAACCTGGCCCTCGACCCGGGCGAGCTCGGCACGTTCACCGGGTTCCCGAGGGGCCTGTTCCCGAGCGTCGATGCCGGAGCGACGCGGCCCTTCAGTGAGGAGTTCAACATCGGCGTCGAGCAGCAGCTGCCGGGCAACGTCGCCATGTCGGCCAGCTACCACCGGCGGCAGCACCGCAACGGCCTGGGCATCCTCGACCGGGCCCGCGGCGCCGAGGCCTATGCCCCGCTCGATCGCACCTACGTGGATCCGGCGAGCGGCCAGGTCGTGCCGATCACGATCTACAACCTGCGCCCCGAGTTCATCACCGCGCGCGACCGCTACATCGACAACGTCGACTTCCTGCAGAGCAACTACGACGGCTTCCAGGTGGACATGCAGAAGCGGCTGGCCAACCGCTGGCAGGTGCTGGCCGGGCTGAACCTGCAGCGCCACCGCGGCTTCGACCACAGCGGCACCTACACCGGGGTCGACTTCAGCAACCCCAACTCGTCGCTCAACCGCACCGACGGCTCGGTGTTCATCGACCTGCCGTGGACGTTCACGCTCTCGGGCAGCTATCAGCTGCCCTACCAGCTGAGCCTGTCCGGCAAGTACACCGCCCGCGCCGGCGACCCGCTGAACCGCACGACCGTGTTCACCGGCTTGACGGCGTCGCAGGCCAGCGAGACGATCCGCCTGGCCCAGCGCGGCACCGACCGCACGGAAGACGTCACGCGGTTCGTCGATCTCCGGCTCGCCAAGCGGTTCCCGCTGGGTTTCGGCAGCGCCGAGGCCACGCTCGATGTCTTCAACATCCTCAACGCCAACCACGTGCTGCAGCAGACCGAGCAGATCGGGACCTCCTGGGGACGTCCCACGCGTATCCTGACGCCGCGCATCATCCGCTTCGGCATCACGGCGCGTTTCTGAGGCTCACGACCATGTCGATCCGCATCACCCTCGCCTTCGTCCTCACGCTGGGCCTGGCGGCGGGCGCCGCCGCCGAGCCACCGCGCGGCAGCGTCACCATCGAGCGCATCGCCGACATCAAGTACCCGACCAATCCGGCCTGGTCGCCGGATGGCACCCGCGTGGCGTTCCTGTGGGACGCCGCCGGCAAGCAGGACCTGTTCGTGGCCAGCCCCGGCACGCCGCCGCAGGCGCTCACCGACTTTCCGGTCGATCCCGATCTGCTGCAGTCGGATCTCGGCGCGTTCGCCTGGGCGTCGAACGACGAGATCCTGTTCGGGCGCAGCGGGCAGCTGTGGCGGGTCTCCACCACCACTCGTCAGCCGGCCCGCGTGGCCGGCGCGCTGGCCGACGCCGGCGCGTTCACGCTGTCGCCCGACCGGACCATGCTGGCCTTCGTGCGCCGCGGGCAGGTGTGGGTCGGCAACGTGGCGGCCGGCACCGAGCGCCAGGTGACCTACCTGCCGGAAGGACTCGCGCCGGCGGTCCCGGTCTTCTCCGCCGGCGGCGGATGGCTGGCCTTCACGGCCGCCCGCGGCGGCCTCGAGCCCGAGGACCTGCCGTGGAACGGCCCGCTCGTGCGGTCGATGGAGACGGTGACGCGCGAGCGGCGGCTGGCGATCGTCGCCGCGCAGGGCGGCGACATCACGTGGGTGCCGACGGTCGGCGCCGTCGGCGGTCTGCAGTTCGCCGCCGGCGACGCGGTCGTGTATCAGGAGACGTCGCCCGACGGCAGGACGCGCGAGATCAAGACGGCGAGCCCTGGCGTGCTGTCGCGAGTGCTGTGGCGGGACCGCGACGACAAGTGGGTGTCGCCCACCAACCGCGACGTGAAGCTGCTGGTCTCGCCGGACGGACAGCAGGTGGCGTTCGTCAGCGATCGCACGGGCTGGATTCACGTCTACGCCATGCCGGTCGCCGCCACGTCGGAATCGCAGGCCGTGCAGCTGACGACCGGCACCTTCGGCACCGGCCTCGGGAGCTGGTCGCCCGACAGCCGGCGCCTCGCCTACCACCACAGCGCGGCCGGCAATCAGATGGAGCGCTTCGTCGATGTGGTGGATGTGGCCACCGGGCGCAGCGAGCCGGCCGTGACGGCGCGCGGCGTGACGCTCGATCCCCTGTTCTCGCCCACCGGCGAGTCGCTGGTCGTGCAGCGCTCCGACCCGCAGAACTCGCTCGACCTCTACGTCGCGCCGGCCCGTGGCGCCGGTCCGCTCGTCAGGCTGAGCGACTCCATGCCCGCCGGCCTGAACCGCCAGGAGCTGGTCACGCCGACACCGGTGTCGTTTCCCAGCCGTCTCGACAAGGCGCCGGTGCCGGGCACGTTGATGGTGCCGAAGGACCTGGACCCGCGCCGCAAGCACCCGGCGATCGTGTGGATCCACGGCTCGGGTTCCGATCAGAACTTCCTCGGCTGGCACCCCGGCGCCTACCGGATGTACTACTCGGTCTCGGCCTATCTCGTGCAGCAGGGCTACGTCGTCATCACGCCGGACTACCGCGGCAGCTCGGGCTACAGCCGCGACTGGGCGACCGGCGTCCACATGGGCCTGGGCGTCTCGGACGCCGCCGACGTGCTGGCCAGCGCCGACTATCTGAAGACGCTCGACTACGTCGACCCGGCGCGCATCGGCGTCTGGGGCCTCAGCTACGGCGGCTACCTGACGCTGCAGGTGATGAACGCCGACCCGACGCTGTTCGCCTGCGGCATCAACGTCGCCGGAGTCGTCGACTGGGCGACCTACGGCGCCGGCTACACCACGCCACGGCTCGGCACGCCGGTCGAGAATCCGGAGATCTACCGGGTGTCGGCGCCGATCTACCACATGGAGAAGCTGGCGCGACCGCTGCTGGTGCTCCATGGCACCAACGACCGCAACGTGGCCTTCCGCGATTCACTGCGGCTGTGGGACGTGCTCCTCAAGCTCGGCAAGCCGTTCGAGATGGGTGTCTATCCCGGCGAGATCCACTTCTTCCGGCGCGCGCACATCCTGCGCGATGCCTGGCGGCGCGCCGAAGCCTTCTTCGACAGGTATCTCAAGGTGGGCACGGCGGCCAGCCAGTAGAGCCGGGGACCGGGACCGGGGTCTCCGGGACCGGCAGCCGCGAGCCTGACGTTCCATGCGAAACGCGCATGCAATGTAGCGACAACTTGCGAGCATCTGGATGGGCTCCAGGGTCGTATAGTGTCCGCCAGTTCCTCGTCCCCTGCCGCCGAACGACCGGACGCCGGACCGGCGGCCTGCCCCGGAGATACGCCGTGCCTCCTCGCCCTCTGCGCTACTTGGTAGCGTTGCTCGTCGTCGTCGCCTTCGCCATCCCTCACGCCCAGCAGCCGGCCGTCCGCAAGGTGGCGCTGGTTGGCGGCATGCTGCTCGACGGCTACGAAGCGCCGCCGCTGCACCACGCGGCCGTGCTCATCGAGGGGGACCGGATCGTCAGGATCGGTCCGGCCGCCTCGACGCCGGTCCCGCCCGGCTACACCGTCATCGACACCAGCGGCCGCACGATGATGCCGGGCATGATCGAGTTGCACGCGCATCTCATCCTGCTCGGCCACGGCAACTACGGCGTGTGGTTCCCGTGGCTGGCCAAGCAGGGCCCGGGCACGCTGCCGACGGTCATGGAGATCGCCGCCCGGCAGCTGCTCGAGGCCGGCGTCACCTCGGCCGTCGACCTCGGCGCGCCGCTCGCGCGAGAGC
Organism: uncultured Acidobacteriota bacterium; assembly: GCA_963807405.1. GTDB lineage: Bacteria > Acidobacteriota > Vicinamibacteria > Vicinamibacterales > UBA2999 > CADEFD01. The sequence continues at coordinate 2,654,172 of CAWEBU010000006.1, forward strand.
CTGGCCGTGCGCGACAAGATCGACAGCGGCGCCATTCCCGGGCCGCGCATGTCGATGAGCGGTCCGTGGATCACGCGCAACGGCGGCGGCATGACCGACCAGTTCGGCGGCATCACCATCACCAGCACCGCCCAGGCCACGGCGGAAGTGGACAAGCTGGCGGCCGCCGGCGTCGACGTCATCAAGGCGCACTCGGGCCTCACGCGCGAGGACTACCAGGCGATTGCCACCGCCGCGCACCGGCACAACATCCGCGTCCACGCCCATGTCTATGCCGAGCAGGACGTACGCAACGCGCTCGAGACGGGCATCGACGTGCTGACCCACGCCGGCTCGGCCGGCACGGCGCCGCCCTACAGCCCGCAGATGGTGACCGACATCGTCAATGCCGGACGCCCGGTGGTCATCACCGGCGCCCACCGCGCCTGGATCTACCCGGACACCGCGGCCTTCCCCGAGCGCCTGCAGGATCCGCAGCTCAAGAAGGATTTCCCACCGGCCATCTACGCCGAGATCCAGGACTCGTTCCAGAACTGGCGCGCCCTCGGCTACTTCAACCGCACCGATCGCGAGGTCGGTTTCCGCGAGCGCGGCATGAAGCAGTTCATCGAGTCGGGCACGGTGCTCGGCATGGGCACCGACTCGGGTACCCCGATGAACTTCCACACCGAAGCGCTGTGGCGCGAAGCCAAGGCGCACGTCGACATGGGCATGCCGGCGATCAAGGTGATCTCGGCGCTCACTCGCGTCGGCGCCGGCATCCTCGGCAAGCAGCGGGACCTCGGCACCATCGAGCCGGGCAAGCTCGCCGACATCATCGTCGTCGACGGCAATCCGCTCTACGACATCGTGGCCCTGTCGCACGTCGAGACGGTGCTCAAGGGCGGCGTGGTCTACAAGGGCGCCGCGCCGGCGGCGGCCGCGGCGTTGAAAGGAAAGGAATAAAGGCAATGAGCAGAGTAATGAGCACGCGTAGTCAGTGGGTCAGCCTTGCCGCGGCGGTCTGAGCGGTGGCGTTACTCGCGGCGGCCACCGTCTCCGCGCAGGTGTCCGGGGCGAACCTCTCGGGACGCATCGTCGACGAGGGCGGCGGCGCGCTGCCGGGCGTCACCGTGACGATCACGAACAAGGCCAACGGGTCGCAGCAGACACTGGTCACCAACGCGGAAGGGGACTACCGCGCCGTGGCGCTCCAGCCCGCCCCGTACGAGGTGCAGGCCGAGCTCGCGGGCTTCGGCAACAGCACGCGCGAGATCGTGCTGACCATCGGCGCCAACGCCACGCTCGACCTGCGCATGGGCGTCGCCGCCCTCGAGGAGAGCATCACCGTCTCGGCGCAGACACCGATCGTCGAAGTGGCGCGCGCCGCGCCGACCTCGACCATCGTCGAATCGCAGATCCAGGCCCTGCCGGTGCTCGAGCGCAACTTCCTCGCCCTGGCGCAGCTCATGCCGGGCGCGGCGCCCAACTACACCAGCAAGTTCTCGCGCGTGAAGTTCGGCGGCCCGGCCGACCAGCGCAACGGCTACACCACGATCGTCGACGGCGGCGACCTCGACGACGCCATCTGGGGCGACCCGACGGTCAACATCAGCCAGGACGCGGTGCAGGAGTTCAAGGTCTTCCGCAACCAGTTCGACGCGCAGTACGGGGCGGCCCTGGCGGCGGTGGTGACGGTGGCCACCAAGTCGGGTACCAACAACCTGCACGGCACCGGCTACTTCTTCGGCCGTGACGACTCGCTCAACGCCCGCAACGCCTTCCAGCGCAGCAAGCCGGTCTACGGCCAGAAGCGCTTCGGCGGCTCGATCGGCGGTCCGATCGCGCAGAACCGCACGCACTTCTTCGGCGCCTACGAGTACACCAACGTCGATCAGCAGAACATCATCGCGCTGCCGGCCAGGAACCCGTTCGCGGCGGCGCAGAACGGCGAGTTTCCGGCCACCTCGCGCGAGCACCTGATGGTGTCCAAGATCGACCACCGGTTCAGCGACCGCAGCTCGTTGTTCGTGCGCTACGCCTTCGACGACCAGTACGCGACGCGCACCGGGACGGTGACGTCCGATGAGTCCAACGTCAACGACTCGAGCAAGATGCACAGCGTGATCGGCGAGCAGAACTTCGTGCTCTCGAACACGGCCGTCAACAGCCTGCGCGTGCACTACATGTGGAACGAGGTGGCCACGGTGCCGGTCACGCTGGGCGTGCCGCGCGAAGTGCGGCCATCGGTCACCACGGGCCAGAACTGGACGTCGCCGCAGTTCTTCCCGCGCACCCGCATCCAGATGTTCGAGACCTTCTACAAGTCGGCGGGCCGGCACGATCTGAAGTTCGGCGCCGACTACACCTACGCCAAGCACAGCTACGAGGCGCACTTCTACGAGAGCGGCTCCTGGGATTTCACGACCGACGCGCCGTTCGACCGTGCCAACCAGGCCACCTGGCCGATCGCCTTCGTCCAGCAGACCCCGGGCACCTACGACTACAACTCCCATATCTTCGCGGCCTACGCGCAGGACGACTGGCGCGTGTCGGACAAGGTGCGGGTCAACATCGGCGTGCGCTACGACCTCGATACCAACCTGCGCATGAACGACGTCTACCGCGACGTCCTCGCCGATCCCGCCTACGCGGGTCTCGGGAACTTCGTCAGCACCGACCGCGGCACCGACTCCAACAACATCCAGCCGCGCCTGGGCGTCACCTATGACGTGCGCGGCACCGGCCAGCTCGTGGCCCGCGCCGGCTTCGGACGCTACATCACGCGCAACCGCCACTACTTCGGCCTGACGGCGCAGGATCGCCTGATCGGCACGGCCATCCGCATCCAGGATCCGGCGCAGCTTCAGCACTACCCGGACATCAACGCCGTTCTGGGTGGCAAGTCGCTGACCGACTACGTCGCCAGCGGCGCCGCGCGCTCCGTCTACATCATCCCGGACGACTACGAGCTGCCCGAATCCCTGAACACGACGGCCGGGTTCGGCTGGCAGATCAACGGCACCACCGGCATCGAGATGGACTACGTCCACGCCTACGGCTACAAGCAGCTCGGCGGCATGGACCTCAACCTGCCGGCCAGCGGCCGCATCAGCGCCACCAACCCGCGTCCGGTGGCCTCCTTCACCGAGGTCAAGAGCCTCGAGAACTTCACCAAGAGCTGGTACAACGCGCTCGAGACCCAGTTCCGTACCCGCTTCAAGGGCGTGGACAACCTGACCGTGTCCTACACCCTGTCGAGCACCAAGCGCGACGGCGTGAACCACTACCAGACCTACCCGGGCACCATGCGGACGCCCAATGAGAAGGGCTACAGCGAGCAGGACACCCGCCACAACCTGTCGATGGCTGCCGCCGTCTCGCTGCCCTACGGCGTGCAGTTCAGCGGCATCCTGCGCGCCTTGAGCGGCACGCCCTTCGCCGTCTCGGCCGGCACCGACCTCGATGGCGACGGACAGACCCAGAACGACCGTCCCGCGGGCCTGCCCATCACGGTGGGACGCGAGAACGTGGCCGAGTCGCTGCGCATCATCAACGAGTTCCGCGCCACGCGGAACCTGGCCCCCATCACCGAGGACTTCCTCAAGCTGAATCCGTTCGTCTCGCTCGACCTGCGGGCGACCAAGGATTTCTCGATCACCTCGGGGTCGCAGCTCCAGTTGTTCCTGGAGGGCTACAACGTGCTGAACCGCGTGAACTACGCGGGCGGCGGCAACGGCAGCCTCTCGTCGTCGGCACTGCTCATCCGCAACTCGGCCCGTGACGCCCGACAGGTGCAGATCGGCGCGCGCGTGACCTTCTAGACGCCGGTCGGGGGGCCGCCGGTGGCGGCCCTCCGCGCCGCCGAGTGGGTCGGCGCCCGCTCGGACGGCGGCCACACGGCGCGACCGTACCGGCATAGGATCGGCTGGCGGCTGTGCCGCGACCTTTCCGCCCGGCGCTCGAGCGCCGAGACGAGGCGCCCATGAATCGACGATCACTCCTCCAATTGCTGGGCTCGGCGGCGGTGCTGCCCGGTCGGCCGGCTGAGGCTCAGACCGCGTCCGCCCCGACCGCGACGGCACTGTCACCGGACGCCGTGGCCACGCTCACGGCCCTGGCCGTGGCCGTGCTGCCGTCGTCGCTCGACCGGGGAGCGGTCGACGGCGTGGTCGACGGCTTCCTGACCTGGCTGCGCGGTTACCAGCCGGGGGCGGACATGGGGTTCGGCTACGGCATCGTCCGCCACCGCACCACCCCCGCCATCTCGGTCGCCACCTACCAGCAGCAGCTGACCGCGCTCGCCGGCGCGGGCCCGGACGGCTTCAACGCCCAGTCCATCGAGGCGCGGCGGCGTCGCCTGACGGCGGCCCTCGATGCGGCCGGCATCAAGGATCTGCCCGGATCGCCGAACGGCGTTCACGTCGTCGCCGATTTCATGAGTCACTACTTCCACGGCACCGCCGCCAACGACCTCTGCTACCAGGCGAAGATCGGGCGCGATCGCTGCCGCACCCTGGCGGGTTCGAGCCGGCGGCCCGAACCCCTGGCGAAGGCGTAGGGGGAACTGGCCATGGTCCGTTACGACTGCGACGTCTGCATCATCGGCAGCGGCATCTCGGCCGCCATGCTGGCCCAGAAGCTCTCGGAGCTCGCGCCCGGCACCTCGGTGCTCATCGTCGAGGCCGGCCGCAAGGTGTTCGACTTCGAGAACCGCTTCAAGTATCGCCAGCGGATGATCGACTACGGCGAGAATCCCTGGCCGGGCGACGCCATCGAGGACCAGGCGGCCGAGGGCATCATCTCGCGGACGATGACGGCCGGCGGTCTGGCCATGCACTTCGGCGGCGTCTCGCAGCGCTTCTCGCAGGAGGATCTCCGCCTCAAGTCGGTTTACGGCCTGGCCACCGACTGGCCACTCGAGTGGTCCGAGCTCGAGCGCTACTACTGCGAAGCCGAACGGCGCATGGGCGTGGCCGGCGAACCCGGCCCCTACCCGGAAGACCAGCCGTCGCAGCCGTATCCGATGCCGCCGATGGAGCTGTCGTGGAATCTGGTGCAGCTCAAGGAGTGGGCCGAGAAGAGCGGCACCGCCTTCGCCAGCACCCCGGTCTGCAAGAACACCGTGCCCTACGACGGCCGCCGCGCCTGCATCCGCTGTGCGACCTGCTCGGTCTGTCCCACCGGCGCCCGCTATTCACCGGACTTCACGCTGACGCGCCTCGTCACCGACAAGAAGATCGAGCTCCACGACCGGACCCTCATCCGCAAGCTGGTGCCGCACGACACGAAGAACACAATCGTGGCCGCCCACGGCGTGCACGCCGATCGCCCGGACGAAGTGGTCGAGTACCACGCCCGCACCTTCATCGTGGCCTCGGGCTACGTGTGGAGTTCTCATCTCCTGCTGCTCTCGACCTCGTCGCGCTATCCGGCCGGCCTGGCCAACAGCTCCGGGCTGGTCGGCCGCTACATGAACGGACACGCCTACGTCACCTCGATCGTGGAGCTCGACGCCGAGCTCTATCCCGGCATGAACGAGCCTCACAGCCTGGTGTCACGCCGCTTCTTCCGCAGTGACCCCAAGGACTTCTTCGTGCGGCACGACTTCCGCGTCTGGGAGTCGGCGCATCGCGCCTCGCTGCGCAACGCCGCCGGTGCCGTGCAGTTCGGCGACGAGGTGATGACCGACTGGCGCGCCCGTGGCCGCCGCGCGCGGGCCCGCCTGCGCGCCTACTACGACGTGCATCCCGACCGTCAGAGCTCGCTCACGCTCGACCCGGCGAAGAAGAACCGCTACGGCGATCCGCTGCCGGTCGTGGCGCACAAGCTCGATGCCGCCAGCGAAGCACGGGTGGCACGCTCGCGGGAGATCATCGGCGGGCGCTTCTCGGACCTGACGCGGCATCAGAACGGCCGCATCCTGTCGACCGACTACAGCGACTACCTCGATCACCCCGCTGGCGGCTGCCGGATGGGCACCGACCCGGCCGACAGCGTCACCGACAGCTACGGGCGGACGCACGATCACCCGAACCTGTTCGTGGTCGGCGCGCCCACCTGTCCGACCGCCGGCTGCGCCAACGGCACGCTCACGTTCGTGGCCCTCACGCTGCGCTCGGCGGTGGCCGTGGCCGGCGACGTCGCCTCGTCGGTCGCGCCCGCGCAGCGGGGTGCCCCGCGATGAGACGCTGGACCTCGACCGGCCTCGTGGCGCTGCTGCTGGCGGCCGGAGCCGCCGGCCTCGGCGCCCAGAAGAACGGCGGCGAGTGGCCCGTCTACGGTGGCGATGCCGGCGGCACCAAATACTCGACGCTCACGCGCATCAACCGCGACAACGTGGCGAACCTGCGGGTGGCCTGGGAGTGGAAGACCGGCGAGCAGCCCAACGAGGAGCTCGGCACCTTCCCCGGCGCCTTCCAGAACACGCCGCTGATGATCGACGGCGTGCTCTATGTGAGCACGCCCTACAACCGCGTGGTCGCCCTCGAGGCCGCCACCGGCCGCCAGCTCTGGGCCTTCGATCCGAAGGCTTACGACGACGGCCAGCCGGCCTCCGGCCAGGGCTTCATCCATCGCGGCGTGGCGGCCTGGCGCGACAAGGGCGCCCTGCGCATCTTCCTCAACGTCCGCCATCGCCTGATCTCACTCGACGCGAAGACCGGCCAGCCCGTGACCTCGTTTGGCACGGACGGCGCCATCGACCTGGCCGAGGATCTGCTCTGGCCGATCAACCGCAAGCACTACGCGAACACCTCGCCGCCGGTCGTCTACCAGGACCTGGTGATTCTCGGCAACGGCGTCGGCGATCGCCTGATGTACAAGAACGACCCGCCCGGCGACGTGCGTGCCTTCGACGCCCGCACCGGCAAGCGTGTGTGGACCTTCCACACGATTCCGCAGCCGGGCGAGTTCGGGCACGAGACGTGGCAGAGCGACGCCTGGAAGTACACCGGCCACACCAACGTGTGGGCCCCGATGACCCTCGACGCCGAACGTGGGCTGGTCTATCTGCCGGTCAGCACGCCGAGCAACGACTACTACGGCGGCCGCCGGCCGGGCTCAACACTGTTCGCCGAGTCGCTCGTCTGCCTCGACGCGAAGACCGGCAAGCGCAAGTGGCACTTCCAGATCGCGCACCACGGGCTGTGGGACTACGATCCGCCCGCGCCGCCGAACCTCGTGACCATCACCGTCAACGGCAAGCGGATCGACGCCGTGGTGCAGCTCACCAAGCAGGGGTTCGCGTTCGTGTTCGACCGCGTCACCGGGATGCCGGTGTGGCCGATCGAGGAGCGGCCGGTGCCGCAGAGCGACATTCCCGGGGAGCAGAGCTCGCCGACGCAGCCCTTCCCCACCGCGCCGCCGCCCTTCACCGAACAGGGGACCTCGCTCGACGACGCCTTCGATCTCACGCCCGAACTGAAGGCCGCCGCGCAGGCCGAGATGAAGAAGTACCGCCTCGGTCCGCTCTACACCCCGCCGACGATGGAGGGCACGCTGGCCCGTCCCGGCGTGTGGGGCGGCGCCAACTGGGGCGGCGGGGCCTTCGATGCCCAGACCGGCATGCTCTACCTGAAGACGGTCGGGATGGCGCAGGTCTTCCGCATCCAGAAGCGCGATCCGGACGCGCCCACCAACCGGCCGGGTGAGGTGGACGCCGAGTACGTCAACCGCGGCGCGCCGGGGTTCTTCATGGACGGGCTGCCGCTCATCAAGCCGCCCTACGCGCATCTGGTGGCCATCGATCTGAACAAGGGCACCATCGCCTGGCGGGAACCGTTCGGCGACCTGCCGAACGTGCGCGAGCAGCTCGAGGCGCTCGGCGTGAAGGCGCCCGATCGGCTGGGCGCCCAGGGGCCGGCCGGTCTCGTGGCCACTGCCGGCGGCCTGCTCTTCGTCGGCGGCGGCGACCGGGCGTTCCACGCCGTGGACAAGACCACCGGCAAGGAACTGTGGTCGACCCCTACGCTCGAGACCACCGGCACGCCGATGACCTACGAAGCCGGCGGCCGCCAGTTCGTCGTGGTGGCCACGGGCAGGAACACCGAGGCCACGCTCGTGGCCTTCTCGCTCGAACCGTAAGAGGGCTCTCCTGGCATTATGAATCGCCGTCGCTTCCTTCATCAGTCCACGTCGTTGCTGGCCGCTGGCACCGTCGCCCGCACCACGGCCCGCACGGCCAGCGCCGCCGGTCGCGCCACCCAGACGACGCGCACCCTCAGCATGGCGCTGACCGGCGACGTCATCCTCACGCGGCGCGTCTCCGGCCTCACGGATCCGGGGTTCACGGCGGTGCGGTCGCTGCTCACCGGCGCCGACTGCACCTTCGGCAACTGCGAGCTGGTGATCGCCGCGCGGGACGAAGGCGTGCCGTCGGCCGCCGGCCGCAGCCTCAGCTCGGTCGTGCTGCCCGGCATCGCCGACGAGTTGCGCTGGCTCGGCTACGACCTGATGGCCACTGCCAACAACCACACGCTGGACTACGGCACCGGCGGCGTGACGGCGACGCTGCGGCATCTGGAGCGGGTGGGCATCGTGGCGGCCGGCACCGGGCCGAATCTGCAGGACGCGGCGGCGCCGCGCTATGCCGACACGGCGGGCGGACGGGTCGCGCTCATCGGGTGCGCGTCCACGGTGGCCGCGCACGCACCGGCGGTGCTCGAACGCGGTGACTATCCGGGCGTGCCCGGAACCAACACCGTGCGGATCGTCCGCCGCTACCAGCTGCCGAAGGCGATGCTCGACTCGGTGCGGGCGGCCGCCGACGCGCTGGCCCCCGTCCAGCTCACGGGGGCGGCGTTTCCGGTGCCGCCAGGGGTGAACTTCATGGGCGCGCGCTTCGTCGAGGGGCCGAGCGCCGACCTGCTCAGCGAGCCGCACCCCGACGACGTGCAGCGCATCGCCCGCGCCATTGCCGCGGCGCGGCCCAACGCGCGCACCGTCATCGTGTCGATCCACGCGCACGAGATCTACCGCGAGCTGACGACACCCGATCCGTTCCTGCCGGCGCTGGCGCGCGCGGCCATCGACGCCGGCGCCGACGTCTTCGCCATCCACGGCAGCCACTACATGGCCGGCATGGAGATCTACAAGGGCAAGCCGATCTTCTACGGCCTCGGCGATTTCGTCTTTCAGTACCACACGTTCGCGGCGCTCGGCGCCGACTCCTACGAAGCGTACGGACTCGAGCCGCTCACCACACCCCCCAGTGCCGTGGTCGACAAGATCCCGCTGCGCGGCGGCCGCCAACTGTGGGAGACGATCGTGCCCATGCTCACCTGGGATGGCGACCGGCTGGCGTCGATTGCCGTGCACCCGGTGACGCTCGGGATGGAACGCCCGGTGCACGACCGCGGCACCCCCGTCACCGCCAGCCGCGCCGACGGCGAGCGCATCGTGGCCGACTTCGCCCGGATGTCGAAGGGCTACGGCGCCGAGGTGACCTGGGACGGCAACCGGGGCACGGTGCGCGTACCGGCGTAGGGGGCGCCGGGCCGGGGTCGAGCCCGGCGGGCATCATCCTTGCTCTGAAGGAGCCAGGAGGCTCCCCCATGCCAAGGAACGACGCAAATCAGCACGCCGGCTACCCACCCGGACCGTCGGACCGGGCTCCGGAAGGGTCACCGGCTCCTCACGACCCGGGCACCCCGGACCCGCCGGTCGTGACCACCCACCGCGGTGACCGCGGGGACCAGGCGCAGGCGGAGGAAGCCCGCGCCACCAAGGTCAGCGGACACGAGGCGAACACCGGAAAGCGCGGGGCCGCGGCCGACCGGGGAGGGCGCGATGCAGATGCATCCGAGCATTGATCACGCCCTGGTCGGCGGGTTCCTGGGCGCCGTCAGCGCCCTGATGTACTACTTCGTCGAGCCGATATTGGACGTCAACCGCGACCTGACCCGGATGCTGGGATCGCTGCTCGGCGGCAACTAGCCGTCGACCTGGCTCAAACGACGCGCCGCGGCAGCAGCGCGCCGAGGTGCATCGTCAAGTCGTAGACCGAAGCGCCGCAGGCCGTGCCCACGTCCTCTGGCCGTCCGCCGGGCTCCCAGCCGAAGAACGTCGCGACGTCGCCGATGGCGACCCGGTTGGTGTCCCCGATCTCGACGATCGTGTGACTGGCCGACACCGAGGCGATGACCGGGTAGAACGCGCCGCCGATGGCGACCCGGGCACCCGCGGCCGCGACCCGGGGCCAGCCGTCGGCGTGTCCTACTGGCAGCGTGGCCACCCACACCGGTCGCGTCGCCATGTAGGAGCGGTTGTAGCCGGCCGACTCGCCCGTCTGCAACTGCTTGACGTAGGCCACGCGCGCCTTGAGGCTGATCGCCGGCCGGAGATCCAGGATGCCGCGTTGGCGGAAGGCGGGCTCGGAGTAGATGCCGAAGACGGCCATGCCCGGCCGCACGCGATCGAAGAACGCTTCCGGCCGCTCGAACAGCCCGAAGCTCGAGGCGGCGTGCATGAAGCCCACCGCGACGCCGTCCTTCGCCGCCTGCTCGCCCACCCCGCGGAAGCGCACCACCTGCTCGGCATCGAGGGCCGGGTCCTCGCTGAACGTCATCATGGCGCTGGCAATCCGCACCCCGCGGCGTGCGGCCAGGTCGCGCAGCAGGGCGTTGGCCTGGCGATACGGCACGCCGACCCGGCCGATGCCGGTGTCCACGCAGACGTGCACCGCCACCGGACGCTGCCGCCTGGAGGCAATCCGGTCGAGGACGTCGCCGATCGGCGTGTAGACCATCGGCTCGATGTCGCGCGCGATGGCCGCCTCGAGATCGTCCTCGTCGCACGGCCCCATGAGCAGGATCGGTTTCCTGACGCCGGCATCGCGCAAGGCCATCGCCTCGGCCAGCTTGACGACCGCCATCGCCGGCACCTCCGGCCGCGCCTCGAGCAGCCGGCCGACCACGGCCACGCCACAGCCGTAACCGTTGTTCTTGATGACCGCGATGATCGGGCGCTTGTCGACGCGCCGGCTGATCTCGGCGACGTTGTGCGCGAGGTTGGCGGCGTGCACCTCGACCCACGGGTCGAAGGAGGAACTGCGCGGCGGTATTGCGACCGCGGGGGCCGGTTGCGCGAGCGCCGCGGCACCGCCGCGGGTGGCCCCGACCACGCCGGCGCCCGCCATCGCCAGTCCGGTCAACATACGACGTCTCGACGGCACGCATCACCTCCGCTCGGCCGCACGAGTCGGTGCGGCCTCGACCATCCCGCCCGGCCGCGCCGAGTGTATCCGATCGCCTGTGGGGTGGTAAGCTCCGCGCGGGTCACGGCTTTGCGGGCGGCTCGCCCGACGAGGGGAACCGACGATGACATCACACAACGCCCGGCGCCGCCGTATCGCCTTCGTCTTCGTGGTCGCCGCCCTGGCCCTGGCGCCGGACCGCCCGCGCGCTCAGGCGGTGGCTCCCGCCGCATCGGTCGCGGCCGATGCCGACGTGCAGGGCGCCGTGCGCCTGTTCAGCGCCTGGCTCGAGGGGCAGGTGCGGCAACGCCACCTGCCCGGCGTCGCGGTCGGCGTCGTCGCCGATCAGGAGCTGGTGTGGTCGCGGGGCTTCGGGCTGGCTGACGTCGAGCGCAAGATCCCGATGACACCGCAGACGAAGTTCCGCATGGCCTCCCACAGCAAGCTGTTCACGGCCACCGCCATCATGCAGCTGCGCGAGGAGGGCAAGCTCCGCCTCGATGATCCGGTTTCGACGCATCTGCCGTGGTTCGGCGTGAAGCATGCGGCCGACGACGATCCGGCGATCACGATCGAGGAACTGCTGACGCACAGTTCCGGACTGCCACGCGAGGCCGGCTCGCATTGGACGACCTTCGAGTTCCCGACCACCGAGGAACTGCGGACGCTGATGGCCAATCGCCAGGCCTCGTTCTCGCCGGAAGTACGCTGGAAGTACTCCAACCTCGCCTACTCGGTGGCGGGCCTGATCGTGGAGGAGGTGAGCGGCCAGCGCTGGGCCGACTACGTCCAGCAGCACATCTACGCGCCGCTCGGCATGACCTCGTCGAGCGTGGACACGCCGGCCGATGGGCTCGCCGTGGGCTACAACCGCCTGTCGCTCCAGACCACGCGCCAGGCCACCCCGTTCATCGACGCCAGGGGCATGGCCGCCGCCACCGGCATCACCTCGACGGTCGACGACATGGCGAAGTTCGCCTCGGCGCAGTTCCGCGTCGGCCGCCGCGGCGGCGCCAACATCCTCAGCACCGGGTCGCTGCGCCAGATGCACCGCGTCCGCGTGCTCGAAAGCACCTGGACACGCGGCAACGCGATCGGCTTCGCCGTGCAGCGCACCGACGACAAGACCTACGTCTCGCACGGCGGCAGCTACCCCGGCTACCAGACGCAGACGATGCTGTATCCGGCCGGCAAGGTGGCCGTCATCGTCCTGGCCAACGCCGACGACGCCAGCCCCGGCGCCATCGCCAGCGAGCTCATGAAGACGGTCGGCGAGGCCGTCGCCAAGGCCACCGCCGCCCGTGACGAACCGGCGACGAGTGCCTGGGACCCGTCATGGTCGCGCTTTGCCGGACTCTATCGCGGGCGCGGCGGCGACTCCCAGGTCGTCGAGCTGAACAAGCGTCTGGTCCTCATCTCCCCCACTGCCCTGAACCTCGAGCCGATCCGCCTCGAGCCGATCGGCAACGGGCAGTTCCGCTACACGGCACCGACCGGTGGCGGCCCGGTCGGCGAGATCGTGCGGTTCGTCGAGGAGAACGGCCGCGTCGTGCGGATGTACACGGGCGACGGCTACGTCGAGCGCGTGCGGTGAGATCCGCCCCGCGCGGGACGAGCGGGATAGTTCACGGATGAGCGGGTTCCTCGAGCGGCTGCCCATCCCGCCCGTGCTGCGCCGCCACTCGCCGGTGGTGATGTTCGTCGCCGGCGTCGCTTTCGACTTCCTGACGATGCAGCGCATCGACGCGCGCACCGATCTGGCGATCCAGTGCCTCTATCTGCTCGGCCTGAGCGGCCTGCTGGTGTATCAGCATCGCGAGGAGACCGGCTCCTGGCTGCCCTCCGGGACGCTCGCGCCGGTCTGGCCCTACAACGTCGAGGCGCTGCACTTCCTCTACGGCGGCCTGCTGAGCGCCTACGCGGTCCTCTACTTCCGCAGCAGCACGGTCGCCCGCTCGGCCGTGTTCCTCGGTCTCATCGTGGGCGTCATGGCGGTCAACGAGGTGCCGCGGGTGCGGCGGCTCGGCCATCCGCTGCGGCTCGGCCTCTACGCGTTCTGCGTGCTGTCGTTCCTCACCTACTTCATTCCCATCGTGCTCGGCCGCATCGGCGGCCGCGTGTTCCTGCTGTCACTGCTGGCGTCGGGGTTGCTGGTCTGGCCGATGGCCGGGCTGCTCGCGCGGTCATCACCGGAACGGGAGGTGGAACGCACGCGGTTGTTCGCGCCGGCCCTGGGCGTGCTCGTGGTGGTGGGCGCGCTCTACATGCTCCGGCTGATCCCGCCGGTGCCGCTCTCGGTGCAGTTCCAGGGCATCTACCACGACGTCCGCCGTCAGGGCGGGACATTCACGCTGGTCTACGCGAAGCCCGATCAGCCGGCGTTCCTCGCGCACGATGCCCGTCCGTACCTGAGGCGACCCGGCGACCGCATGTTCTACTTCGCGCGCGTGTTCGCACCGGCGGGATTCCAGCACCGGGTGGTCATCATCTGGAAGCGGCGCGACGACGCCACCGGGCGATGGACGACGACCGACCGCATTCCCTTCAACGTCTCGGGGGGCCGCGCCGAGGGCTTTCGTGGCACCGCCGTCAAAGCGAACTTCACGGCCGGGCGCTGGCGCGTGACGGCCGAGACCGAGGATGGCCGCGCCCTGGCCACGCTCGTGTTCGACGTCGAGGACGACCCGGGGAGCGGCCGGCGCGCGTGGGAGTCGGTGACCTCGTAAGCCGTCCGATCGAGCCGGCGGTCAGCGATCCAGCGAGCCGCCGGTCGTGCCCTTCAGGCCCGCGATGAGCAGATTCGAGCATCTCCGCGTAGCGGGTGTCGGTGGCCGTGTACTTCGCCCGGTAGTCGCGCTCCGACATCTTCTGGTCGCGCCAGTCGCCGTCGAACCGGGCTTCGGTCACGCCGTCCTCGTAGGCGATGTCGTAGGGCTGGTTGCGGCCCGGCCTGAAGGCGAGGCCGTCGGCCGCCAGGTCCATGACGAAGAGCTTGCCCTCGCGAATGGTGCTGCCGTTGTGGTCGCCGTACGCGCCGCTGAAGTCCTTGGCGGCGATGCGGGCGTCGAGCGCGCTCGGGACCGGGTGTTTGGAGCGGATGACGAGCAGCTGGGCGCCCGGCACGTGCAGTACCCAGACATACTCGTTGCCATCGGGCGTCACCTTGACGGCGAAGGCGGTGAGGCCGGCCTTCTCGAGGAGCTGGACCAGCGTGCGGGCGCGGGCGGCGGAGGTGCTGTCCTGCCCCGACGAGGTCTGCGGTGCCACGACGACGGCGGCTGCGAGCGCGAGTGCGACTAGCCTGATCTTCATGACACGTCTCCTTGCTGGATGAATGCCGGGGCCCGGCGGCACCGGTGTCGCCCATCATGGATCAAACCCGGCCGTTGCGCGCGCCCGCCCGCTGGGGCGGACGCCACGAACCGCGGGATGAGATACGCTCTCGGCCCATGATCGCCAGCCGGCCCACGGCCACCCTGGCCTATTCGGTGCGCCGCGACGAGCCCACGCGGCTCGAGGGCTTCAGCGACGCCGTGTTCGGGTTCTCCCTGACGCTGCTGGCCTTCTCGCTCGAGGTGCCGGGCAGCATCGCCGACCTGCGCGACCTGGTCGTGGCCCAGCTCGTGCCGACCCTGGCCGCCTTCGCGCTCATGTGCTGGATCTGGGCGGAACACAACGCGTTCTTCCGGCAGTTCGGACTGCAGGACGGCACCACCATCGTGCTCAACAGCGCGCTGCTGTTCCTGGTGGTGTTCTACACCTACCCGCTCAAGTTCATGGCCGTCTTCCTGTGGGGGCTGGTGGCCCACGGCATGGGCTGGACGGGAATCGTGGCTGCACTCGAACGATCCGGCAGTCTGGCCGCGGTCGGCATCACGCGCGACCTGGATGTCACGACGTTGATGGTCATCTACAACGGCGGCTTCATCGCCCTGTTCGGCATCTTCGCCCTGCTCTACGGCCACGCGTGGCGACAGCGCGACGCTCTTGAACTGGATCCGCTGGCGCGCTTCGACGCCCGGAGCGGTCTGCGCGTGCAGCTCCACAGCGTGGCCATCGGCGGGCTCGCCATGGTGGTCCTCGCCGCCCTCACCGTGGCGGTTCCGTATCTGGCCGGGCTGTCGGGCCTGACCTACATGCTGATGGGGCCCGTGCACGGCATCTACGGCACGCGACGGGCGCGCCTGCGACAGGCGTTGCACGCCGTGCCGCCGGACGCGCCGCACACACCGCTCGCGGATGGTCCCCCGGAACAGCAGTCCCGATGATGACCGGGCGCCGGAACCAGCCGTCCGGCCGCGTCGCCGCGCCTACTTGCCGGCGCTCAGGTCGCTGATGTTGACGTTCAGCTGGTGGTTGACGCGCAGCCCCCAGATGCCGTCGGTGGTGACGCCGGTCTTGGGTCCCGAGTGGACGACGGTGCCGTTCACCGCGTAGTCGATCTTGTCGGCCATGACGCGCACTTCGAGCACGTTGGTGGACTTGCCGGACGCATCGGGCTGCTTGACGGCGGCGTTGGCGGTCTTGGCCACCACGTCCTCGGTCTTGGCATCGCCCATGCGGTGCTTGACGAGGAACATGCCGTTCTGCGCGACGACGAAGTAGGTGTAGTTCTGGTCGGGGCCGTCGAGTTTGCTGCCGCCGAACACGAGACCGTAGTAGTTCGGGTGGCTGCTCGGCTCGTTGAGCGTGAAGGTGCCCTTGAGCGTGTAGGTGCCGGAAGCGGTGTTGGCCGGATTCCAGTAGACGGCGGCCTGCGGATTCACGGCGTGGAAGGCGCCCCCCTCCGCCGTGAACTTGATCGCACCAGCGCCATCCGGATCGGCGGCATTGGTGCTCTTGTCGGCGCGCACCTTCCAGCCGGCCGTGGACTGGGCGCCCACCGTGGCGGCCGCCAGAACTGCGAGAACCATCGTCGAGGCCAGGTATTTCATCTTCATGGATGTCTCCTTGTATGCGACGGCTGTGGGACCCGCCCCTGGGGGCGGCGCCGCCTGGACACCTTGATGCTATAGCGAAGGGGAGACCGTCGCATCGTCATTGCGTTGCGGCCTGAGTTGGCACACGCTGGCGAAGCCCGGCTGACAGAGCGGCACCGGCCGACGCCGGCCGGGCACAAGGGAGCGCCCGGGCATGACCCGCACGGAACTCGAGCAGTTCGTCACAGGCAGTCTGGCCACGCTGTCGCGGCTCGCCGCCGAGCCGGCCACCTACGTCCAGCTGGCCGTGGTGGTGGCCCTGTTCGTCGTGGCGCGCCTGGTCGCCGGCTGGCTGCGGCGCCATGTGCCGGCCCTGACCGCGCAGGCCGGCCCCGGCGGCACGCCCACCCGGCCCGGTGCCGCGCGGCGGTGGAACGCGTTGATCGTGCCGCTGCTGGCGGCCACGCTGCTCCGCGTCGCCGGGGACGTCAGCCAGGGGGCGCTCGGACGCAGCTGGCTGATCCAGGTGGCGCTGGCGCTGACGCTGGCGTTCCTCTTCCACACCTTCGTGCGCGACGTCGTCAAGAGCCGGACCGCCGCCACCGGGCTGCTGTGGCTCGGCATGGGCCTGCTCGCCCTCCATTTCGGCGGCCTGCTCGGGCGCCTGATTGCGATTCTCGATTCGATCGCTCTGACGGTCGGCAGCATCCACGTCTCGCTCTACGACCTGCTCCGGACCATCCTGTTCGGCTCGCTCCTGTTCTGGTTCGGCCGCCTGTCGAACAGCACCGGCCAGGACATCATCCGCCGCCAGCAGCAGCTCGACAACCGGACCCGCGAAGTCGCCTCGAAGATGCTGCAGGTGTCGATCGTGGCGGTGGTGTTCCTGCTGCTGCTGCAGGTGATGGGCGTCAACCTGACGGCGCTGGCCGTCTTCGGCGGAGCGGTCGGCGTCGGTCTCGGCTTCGGCCTGCAGGCGATCGCCTCGAACTTCATCTCCGGCATCATCATCCTGCTGGATCGCTCGGTGTCGGTGAACGACTACATCCAGCTCGAGGACGGCCGGACGGGCATCGTGCGCGAGCTGAACATGCGCTCGACCACGCTCGAGACCTTCGACGGCAAGGACGTGATGGTCCCGAACGAGAAGTTCATCGTCGAGACCTTCACCAACTGGACGCACAAGAACAAGCAGCAGCGCTACCGCGTGGACTTCTCCGTCGCCTACGACACCGACGTCCGGGCGCTGGTCGAGATCATCAAGGGCGTGGTGGCCAGCCACCCGCAGGTCATCAGCGGCGACGACGTGCCGATCGAGGAACGGCCCGACTGCGAGATCGCCGGCTTCGGCGATTCCGGCATCAACATGTTCGTCGAGTTCTGGATGGACGGCATCGACGACGGCAAGAACCGCGTCGGCGGCGACCTCATGCTGATGATCCTGGAAGCGCTGCGCGAGCACGGCTTCGAGATCCCGTTCCCGCAGCGCGAGGTGCGCGTGCTCGGCGATCCGCCGGCCGGGCGCTGAGCCGCGGCCGGACGCCCGCTGCCGCCGGCCGGCTAGTGCCGGTCGGGGCGGCCGCCCTCCGCCACGCTGCTGCCCCAGACCAGACTGGTGCCCGAGATGCCCAGGGCCTTCGACAGGTCGCCCCAGATGATGTGGTCACCCCAGAGAATCTGGTTGCCCCACACGATGTGGCTGCCCCACAGGATCTGGTTGCCCCACACGATGTGGTTGCCCCAGACGATGTGGTCACCCCACAGGATCTGGTCGCCCCACACGATGTGCTGCGCCCAGGCGGGCTGGTTGAAGTAGACCGAGTCGCCCCACACGATGTGGTCGCCCCACACGATGTGCTGGCCCCAGGCAAAGGCCTCGGTGTCGGTCTCGGTCACCGGGTTGATGCCCGAGAGCAGCCACGGCTGGCCGGCACCGGCGGCCGGGTTGACGTTGGCCGCGAGCGCCGCGGCGCCGAGCGGATTGATGGCGCCGGCGCCCTGCGTGAGCTCGTCGGTGCCCGGCAGCACATAGGCCGTGAACTGCAGCATCGCCTTGATTGCGTTCGGCGAGAGGTGGCCGGTCGTGCCGGCCTCCACCGCGGCGTGGCGGTTGGCCTCGATCATGAGCGCGACGACGCCGCTCGTGACGCCGGTGGCCATGCTGGTGCCGCTCAGCATCATCATGTTGGCCTTGTCAGAGCCGCCGGTGTTGCCATTGTGCTTGAGCGGCCGCTCGATGAGCAGGCTGCCCGGCAGCGTCTCGTAGAGCGTGCTCCCCTTCGAGAACTCGCCCACGAGGCGATGCCCTGGCGCGACGAGATCGGGCTTCGCGTAGCCGTCGTACCACGTGGGACCGCGCGAGCTGTAGGCAGCCACTTCGTCGTCGCTCCGCGTTTCGGTGCCCTTCGTGTTGAGCGAGCCCACCGTGATGGCCGACGGCGCGTTGCCGGGCGAGGTCACGCCGGCGTAGCCCACCTCGCCGGTCTCGAGATTGCGGCCAACGTTGCCGGCCGAGGCCACCACGACGATGCCTGCCCGCACCGCGCGCTCGATGGCCTGGACGAGCGGGTCCGTGGCCGCCGGCTCGTAGACCGGGTGTCCGAGCGACAGGTTGATGACGTCGATGCCGAGCGTGGTCTTGTTCGCGATGGCGTAGTCGACCGCCAGGATGACGTCGCCCGTGTAGCCCATGCCGTTCTTGTCGAGCACCTTGAGATCGATGAGGCGGACGTTGGGCGCGATGCCGCGATCCACGCCGGCGGTGGCGACGCCGGTGCCCGCGATCAGGCTGGCGACATGGGTGCCGTGCCCGAAAGCGTCCTTGGACCCTTCTTGTCCCGCCTTGCCGGTGAAGTCGTAGCGGGCCACGACGCTCAGTCCATTGACGGAGGTGTTGATGCCGGAGTCGACAACGGCCACGCCGACGTCGTAGCCCGTCAGATAGGACCGCTCGAGCCCGAGGCTCTGCAGCAGGTGATCTTCCCGCTGGTTGCCGATCTTCGGCAGGAGCTGTTTGAGACTCTTGGAGGAGTTCGCAATCAGATCACGCAGCGAGCGGGTGGCCGCCCGAGCTGGCCAGCTCGTCCAGCTTCCTCGCACTGGCGAGCACCTCGGCCACGAAGGTCGTGTTGTTGGCCGCCAGGGCCGTCTGCGTGGCGGTGATCGCCGGTGCGGCCGATTGCTGCACGTTCTTGACGAGCCGGTCGCGCTCGCTCACCACTCCGGCCACGACCGTCATGTCGGCCGTGTAGTCGGTCGCCGCCTGCGTCAGCAGCGCGGCGGCCGCCTCGAGCGCCGGCGGGTGTTCGGCCAGGGCGGCCTTCCGCTCGGCTGTGGCCCAGTCCGCCGCGGCCTCGTATTCCGTCTTGGCGGCGCCGAACTCGACACTGACCGCCTTCGTCTCGGATTCGTATTCCGCCTTGGCGGCCGACAGTTCCTGGTCGGCAGCGCTCTTCTCCACCGACTCGTGATTCTTGGCGGCGCTGATCTCACTGCTGGACGCGGTCAGCTCCTGCGCCTCGAAGGTCTTCGCGGTCGCCACCTGGGTGGCGGCGGCCTGCTTCTCGGCGTTCTCGGCCGCGTAGGCGGCGGCGATCTGCGCCTCCGCGGCCGCGATCTCCTGACTTTTCATCGGCTCGGCCAGCTTCGAGGCGGCGGACTTGCGCGCGCTGGCAGCCGACACGCTCGCCGACCGCACCTCTGCCGCCGTCTTGACGCGGGTCGAGGCGACGGTCTCCTCCTGCTTCCGGCCGTTCGTCGCCGCCGCGCTGCGGGCGTTGGCGGCCGACTCGCGGCGCACGCTCGCGTCGCGCTGGCGTCCACATTCCGCTGGGTGGCCGCCGCGTCGCGCTGTGCCTTGCGGGTCGTGGACGTTGTCTGGCGCGTCTGCGCCGCCGACTCACGCTCCGCGCGACGCGCGGCCGCCGCCGAGACGCGCTGGTCGGCCGCCGCCTGGCGCTCGGTCAGGCGGTCGTTGGCTTCCCGGGTGCGCGTGGCCGACAGGGCCTCGGTCCGTGCGCGACGCGCCACGGCCTTGGCCGCGAGGTCGTCGATGCGCGGGGCGTAATCGGCTGTGACCGCCTGCACGGATCCTGTCCAGCTCGTGGCGCAAGGCGTTGCGCTGGGCCACCAGGGAGGTCCAGGCCGCATCGGTCGGCCCCATCGCCAGGCTCCGCACCGGGGCGTCAGTCGAGATTTGCAGAACGTCGGCATCCGCTTCCAGCGCCGCAATGCTCTCGCGCGTCACCTGCGCGGTGACCGCGAACAGCTGGTCGTGGACCCGGGGAGCGCCGTCGACGCCGGCGGCCGTCATCAACGACGTGAGCCGCCGGGCCACGCGATCGAGCGCCCGCGGCTCCGGTCTCGTGCGGACGATGACGCGCAGCAGCGGCTGCGTGCCGTGCGCGAGTTCGCGCGTCAGCGCCAGGTCCTTGGCTGCTGGTGCCACTGGGGCACCCGAGCGGCTGAAGACTGCAACGAGCACTGCGAGGACTGTAATCAGGCTACGCACGTTTCTGACCCTTTCAGACACGAGACACTGCCGCCGACGTCGTGTGGCCGCTGGTTCGCGGCTCGACCGTCCCGCTGGAGAGCACGTTCGGTGCCGTGTCACGGCTGCCCCGCGCCAACGTGGCGTATCGCTCGTCACATCAACGACTTGCGGGAGCCATCGGCAGGATTGTCAGGGTCGGCGCGGCGTGCCGGGCGCGTGCCACAACGGAACAGGTAGCAGTTGGCCCGAAGGGCAGAAGCGCGCACACCGGCGGGCATATACCCGCAGAGATGCGGCGCTCCTGGTTTCTGTGCCGCCACGGCACACGCGACCCAGAATCGAGACACCAAATCCGTTCGCCGCGTCGTGTGCGCTGCACGGCCCCGTGCCGGCGTCGACACAATCCGGCACCGGCCCGTGGACCCGCACGCGAAGCGCCCGGTGTTCCCTAGCCTCGACGTCTCCGTCGGGAGCGTCATCGCGCTCGGCGCCCTGGTGATCGTGGCGGCGCGGCTACGGACCCGGCCGGCTGCTGTTCAAGGTCACGGCGCCGTCGGTGGCACTCTTCGTCGCCACGCTCATCTTTCAGGTGCTCACGGTCTATCAGTCGCTCTACAGCCCCTCGTTGCCGGTGGCGGACCTGATCCTGCTGGCGCTCGTCTTCCACGTGACGCTGCGCCGGGTGCTCGGCCGGCTGGGTGATGCGCAGCTGCACGTCGAGCGGGTGGACCACCGAAACGCTCGCCACCGCGATCGGCCGCTCGCGACACACGGCTGCTGACAGGGGTCCTCGTGTCCTCCGTGGCGGCGAACCCGCGCCTGCTGCCTGACCGCAAGTCGCGCCCGGCCCGCCGCGGACGTGGTAAAGATGGACACGGCGCGACGTATCCGGCCGGGCAAGGAGAGCGGTGAACGAGGACGAAGCTCCAGCACGACCCGCGGTCACGCGCGCGCACGCCGGCCTGATGGCCGGGCCGCTGCTCTGTGCCGTCCTGCTGCTGCTGCCGCCGCCCGACGGCATGACCGTCCTTGCCTGGCGCACCGCCGCCGTCGGCGCGCTGATGGCCGTCTGGTGGGTTACCGAAGCCATCCCCATCGCCGCCACGGCGCTGCTGCCGATCGTGCTCTTCCCACTCCTCGGCGTGTCGACGGTGGCCGCCGCCACCGCGCCCTATGCCAACCCCGCGATCTACCTGTTCCTCGGCGGCTTCCTGATTGCCATGGCCCTCGAGAGCTGCGGCCTGCACCGCCGGATGGCGCTGGCGGTACTCGGGGTGGCCGGCACGCGGCCGGCCAACCTCATCCTGGGCTTCATGGGCGCCACGGCGTTCATCAGCATGTGGGTGAGCAACTCCGCCACGGTCGTGATGATGCTGCCGATGGCCACCTCGGTCATCGCCCTGGCGCGCCGCGGCGCCGACGCGTCGAGCGAGATCTCTCTGCGGCACTTCGAGGTCGCGCTGCTGCTCGGCATCGCCTACGCGGGCAACATCGGGGGACTCGGCACCCTCATCGGCACGCCGCCCAACGCCCTGCTGGCCGGCTTCATGTCCGAGACCTACGGCGTGCAGATCGGCTTCGGCCAGTGGATGCTCCTCGGCGTGCCGATCGTGCTGGTGGCGCTGCCGGTCGCCTGGCTGCTCCTGACGCGCTGGCTGCATCCGGTCAGCGCCGACCCGATCGCCGGCGGTGCGGCCATGCTCGACGCCGAACGGCAGTCGCTCGGACCGCTGTCGCGGGCGGAGTGGAACGTCGGGGCCATCACGGCGTTGACGGCGGCGGCCTGGGTGGGGCGTCCCGTCGTGGAGCCGTGGGTGCCGGCGCTCACTGATGCCGGCATCGCCATCACCGGCGGCCTGCTGATGTTCGTCGTGCCGTTGTCCTGGCGGCCGCTGCAGATGGCGCTCACCTGGGCCCAGGCCGAGCGGCTGCCGTGGTCGGTGCTGATCCTGTTCGGCGGCGGGCTGTCGCTGGCCGCGGCGATCCAGGACACCGGCCTCGCCATCTGGATCGGCGGCTCGATGGCGGTGCTGGCGGGCTGGCCGATCTTCACCGTGATCCTGGTGGTGACGGCGGTGGTCGTCTTCCTCACCGAGCTGACGAGCAACACGGCCACGGCGGCGGCCTTCCTGCCCGTGGTGGCGTCGCTCGCGGTCGGCATCGGCGCCGACCCCATGCTGCTGGCGGTGCCGACCGCGCTGGCGGCGAGCTGCGCCTTCATGATGCCGGTGGCGACGCCGCCGAACGCGATTGTCTACGGCACCGGCGTCCTGACCATTCCGCAGATGGCGCGGGCCGGCTTGTGGCTGAACCTGTTCTTCGTGGCCTTGTTGCCGCTGGCCGTCTACGTGCTGGCGAGCGTGATCTTCGCCACGCGGTGACGCGGCGTGACATGCCGCCCCGACGCTGGCGGGGAATCCCGCGGCGGCACGGCGAATCCCGCCCTCACCGGCACGCTTGGAACGGCCGATTGGCCGTCTTCCGGCAACGAACTGGCCGATTTCCGACCTGACCGCGTGTTTGCCCGGTGAATAATGACACGTGAGGTATCTCTACATGCGACGACTGATTCGAGGCCTCGTCCTCGTCGTGGCCACCACGGCACTGACGGCGTGCGCCAGCACCATGAACGTGAGCTCGCATGTGGACCGTGAAGTGGATTTCGCGCGCTATCGCACCTTCGACTGGGGCCCGGCCGACGCGCTGCCCACCGGCGACCCGCGGCTCGACGCCGATCCCTTCTTCAAGGACCATCTGCAGGGGGAAGTCGAGAAGCAGATGGCCGGCCGCGGCTTCGCGCTGGCGCCAGCGGGTAACCCCGATCTGCTGATTCACTACCACGCCAACATCAGCCAGCGCATCGACGTCGCCGGCGTCGACCGCAACTACGGCTACGGAGGCGAGGCCCGGGAATACGAGGCTGGCACGATCGTGCTGGACATCGTGGACGCCCGCACGCAGCAGGTGATCTGGCGGGGCTGGGCGCAGGATGCCGTCACCGGCATGCTGGACGACAGCGACACGATGGCCGCGAAGATCGACGAAGCCGTGACGCGGATGCTGGCCCGACTCCCGTCTCCCCGGTGATGAGCTCGCCCTTCTGGAGAACACGATGGCCGCCAACGCCCGCTGGGCATCCCTGCTGCTCCTCACCGCCCTGGCGCTGGCCCCGGTCGCATGCGCCGTGCCGGTCCGCGTCAGTGCCTACGCCGAACGGGGCGCCGACCTCAGCCGCTACCGCACCTACGACTTCGCCACGTCCGATCCGGCGCCGACCGGCGATCCGCGGCTCGACAGCAACCCGTTCTTCAACCAGCACGTGCAAGAAGCGGTGGACCGGGAACTGGCGGCCAGGGGCTACGCGCGCGCGACCTCCGGGGCGCCGGATTTCCTCGTGCACTTCCATGCCAGCGTCGTCCAGGACATCGACGTGGTCGAACAGGACACGCAGCTGGGCTACTGCGGCGAGAACAATTGCCGGCCCTTCGTCTACGACGCGGGGACACTGCTCATGGACTTCGTCGACACCGGCACCAAGGCGCTGGTGTGGCGCGGCTGGGCCGAGAGTGCCTTCGACGGCATCGTCGACAACCAGACGTGGCTGGAGGAGCGGATCGACACGTCGGTCGCGCGTATCATGGCCAAGGTGCCGCGGACGGCGGCCAGCCCCAGCGGTCGCTGACCGACGGCCGCGACGGCTTCATTTCCCGCGCGCCATCCCCAGCGAGAGGATCCGGCCGAGGAGGTTCGGGTACGCGAGGCCGGCGTGCTGCGCCGCCGAGGCAAACTCGGCGCTCTCGGCGATCTCCGGGTTGGCGTTGGCCTCGAGGAAGAACAGCGTGCCGTCCGGCCGCAGCCGGTAGTCGATGCGGGCGTAGCCGTCGAGTTCGAGGATCCGGTAGATCTTCTTGGTGGTGCGGATGATGTGCTCGACGAGCGGCGCCGGCAGGTCCTCGGCCGGCTGCTGGTTGATGCCGGCGCGCTCCTGGTAGTCGGGATTGTGCTTGGCCTGCTCGGTGGCGATCGGCACACTGCCCCGTCCGAGGTTCTCGAACACCAGCTCCCAGATCGGCAGCACCTGCACGCGGTGGTTGCCGATGGCGCCGACGTAGAGCTCGCGGCCGTCGATGAACTCCTCGACGAGCGCGTCGTCCTCCAGGCGCTCGTGCACGAAGCGCACCCGCTCGACCAGCTTGTCGTCACTGTCGACGATCGACGACTGGGAGATCCCGAGCGAACCTTCCTTGGCCAGGCACTTGACGATCACCGGGTAGTCCAGGGTCGCCGGCAGCCTGGGCTTGCGCCCCATGCGGACGATCGCGAACCCGGGCATCCGGATGCGGTGGTAGTGCACGAGCTTCTTGGCCAGCGCCTTGTCGCGGGACAGCACCAGACCGCGCGGGTTGCAGCCGGTGTAGCGGGCGTGGAGCAGCTCGAGATAGCTGACCACGTGCTGATCGAACTCCTGCTGGTTGTGGAACTCCTCGAGCAGGTTGAAGACGACGTGCGGCTTCCATTCCTCGACCGCGCGGCGAATCGGCGCCAGCTCCTCCTGGACACCGAGCGGACGCACCTCGTGTCCGGCCTGGCGCAGGGTCGTGACCACGTCGTACTCGGTCTTCCAGGCGAAGCTCTCCTTCTCGGAGTAGCCGTCGCGGCTGTCGGGCGGCACGAGGCTCGGGTGCATGAGCACCAGCACGCGCAGTTTCTTCACAAGGCGATCCAGTTCCGGCGGCTGTAGAGGTAGTGCACGGTCTTGACCGCCAGGAGCATCCCGAAGTCGACGCGCAACTGCCGGTCGGGGGCGGCGGCGCGCAGCCGCAGCTCGCGGCAGCGGCCGATCATGTCCTCGAGCACCTGGTCGAGGGTGAACTGGTACTCGCCCGTCCACTTCGACACCAGGCGCCGGATCTCGGTCCGGTTGCGCCGCAGGAAGGTGGAGGCCAGCTCGCGGTGGCGGTTGGCCGGGTCGTCCGAGAACAGACGCCGCAGCTCCCGGTCGTAGATGTCGGGCTGCCCGGCCGAATACTGCTCGCGCTTGTGCGCGTAGTACTCGCCGAGCGTCATGCGGATGGTATTCAGCGGCTCGATCCGCGACCGCGTGCGCACGGGCGGCTTGAGCGGCGTCAGCTCCTGCATCAGCTCGTCGACGTACTCGAGCTTCTGGAGCGCCGGCCAGCCGTCGTAGCGCTTGCGCCAGATGGCGCGCGGCTGCATCCAGACGGCGAAGGTCTCCGCGAAGTCCTCGGCCGGGTGGCTCTGCGCGTAGTAGAGCCGCAGGTGCTGCACGAAGGCCCGGCTCGCCGGATTGGGCCGGTAGAAGTCCGGATAGCGCCGGGAGGCGCGGCCGAACACCTGCTGCCAGCGCCGCCGGCGGTGCAGTTGCCAGGCGTGCTGGACGGCGTGGCCGCACTCGTGACGGAGGATACGGAGGCAGTCCTCGCGGGAGCCGCCCTCGACCTCCAGCATCTGGCTGCGCTCGAGGCGCGTCAGGCGCGGGTGCGCCAGGTAGAACGGGATCGCGATGCCGGGCACGTTGTCGGGACTGAACCAGTCGTGCGACAGCCAGGCGTGCGGGCGCAGGCGCACGTCGCGGCGGGCGAGGTCATCGTGCAGTTCGCCCACCGCCTCTTCGAGCCACGTCCCCTCGACGCGGACGCCGAGGTCACAGATCCTGACGGTGAGCAGGCGCTCGTCGCTGTAGCGACGCCAGAACAGGCGAGGGCGCGGCGCGGCGGCGCGGCGGGTCTTCGCGGATGTCGTGGCTCCAGCCATGGGTTTGCGTGTCTGTCCCACAGTTGCAGGCGCGAGTGGGCGTCGCGGCGACCCCATTGTACAGAACGGGGTCACCGGCTCCGAACGCCGGGGCGCTCAGCCTCACGGCACCACCGCCGTGGCCTCGATCTCCACGACCGCGCCGGGCTCCATCAGGCCGGAGACTTCCACCACCGACATCGCCGGGAAGTGCCGGCCGAGCACGTCGCGGTAGGCGAGACCGAGCGGCACGGCGGCGTCGAGGTAGGCGGCGCGGTCGGTGACGTACCACGTGAGGCGCACGAGGTGCTCGGCGCGCGCGCCATCGGCGGCGAGTACCGCCACGATGTTCAGCAGCGCCTGCCGCGCCTGGCCGACCAGGCCGCCCGGCACGAGCTGCGCGCCCTCGTCCCAGCCGATCATGCCGGAGACGAAGATCGTCCGGCCGCTGGCCGCCACGCCGTTGGCGTAGCCGCGCGGACGCGGCCATCCCTCTGGTTGCAGGACTCGGACGGTCACGGGATCTCCTTGAGCTGGAAGCGCTGCAGCTTGCCGGTATCGGTCTTGGGCAAGGCCGCCACGAAGGCGACCAGCCGCGGGTACTTGTAGGGGGCGATGGTCGCCTTGACGTGATCCTGAATCGCCTTGGCCAGCGCGTCGCTGCCGCTCAGGCCTGGACGCAGGACCACGAACGCCTTGATGGCCTGGCCGCGAATCTCGTCCGGCACGCCCACCACCGCGCACTCGGCCACGTCCGGATGCTCGAGCACCGCGGCCTCCACTTCCGGGGCGCCGATGTTGTAGCCGGCCGACAGGATCATGTCGTCGGTGCGGGCCTTGAAGTAGACGTAGCCGTCGGCGTCCATGCAGCAGGCATCGCCGGTGAGGTTCCAGCCGCCCTGGACGTAGCTGCGCTGACGCGCGTCGGCCAGGTAGCGGCACCCGGTCGGGCCACGCACCGCCAGCCGCCCGACCGTGCCGGCGGGCGCCGGCGCCAGATGCTCGTCGAGAATGGCCACCTCGTAGCCGGGCACGGCGCGGCCGATGGCGCCGGCGCGGACGTCCCGGCCGGCCCCCGCCACGAAGATGTGGATGAGCTCGGTGGCCCCGATGCCGTCGAGCATCTCGATCCCGGTCGTCTCGCGCCACAGGGTCCGCGTCGTCTCGGGCAGCGCCTCGCCGGCCGAGACCGAGGCGCGCAGGCTGGACGTATCGAACCGCCCGGGCGCGGCCTGGATGGCCAGCGCCATCTGACGGTAGAAGGTCGGCGCGGTGAAGGTCACCGTGGCCCTGGTGTCGGCCACGACCTCGAGCATCCGCTCCGGACTCGCCTTCTCGACCAGCACCGTCGAGGCCCGCGCCGCCAGCGGGAAGCAGATGAGGCCCCCCAGGCCGAAGGTGAACGCGATCGGCGGCGTCCCGACGCAACGGTCGCCGGGGCCGAGTCCCAGAACGCGCGCCGAGAACCCATCGCACATCGCCATCACGTCGCGATGGAAGTGCATGCAGCCCTTGGGCACGCCGGTGGAGCCCGAGGTGAAGGCGATGAGCGCCACGTCGTCGCTCGCGGTCTCGCAGGCCGCGAACGGCTCGCGGTGCGCGGCCATGAGCGTCTCGAGCGACTCCGGTCCGTCGCTCCCCCACGTGCGCAGCACCCGGAGCGGCGTGGGCGCCACCGTGGCCGCTGTCAGCTCGTCGGCGAGGCGTGCGTCGCACAGGGCCGCCGTACATTGGGCGCGCTCGACGACCACGCGCAGCTCCCGCGCGCGCAGGAGCGGCATCGTCGTCACGGCCACCAGCCCGCCTTCAGCGGTGGCCAGCCAGGCCGCCATCATCCAGCGGCCGTTGACGCCGCGCAGCAGCACGCGGTTGCCGGGCACGAGGCCCAGCGTCTGCCGCAGCACGTGGGCCAGCGCATCGACCTCGCGGGCGAGCCCGGCATAGGTCAGCTCGTCCCAGCCGCCACCGGCCCGCTCGGTCACGAGGGCGACGCGGTCGCCCGCGCCGCCGGCGATCGCGTCGTCGAGGAGCCGCGCCGCCGCGTTCAGCCGCGGCGGGTAGTCGATAGGGCGGCCCGGCCGTCAGCACCGGCCATTCGTCGAGCGGCGGCAACTGCCGCCGCGGCCAGTCGTCCACGTGCGCGCTGTCGTGAAGTGCCGTCATCACGCCTCCTTCACGAGCTCACGGCCGATGATGAGGCGCTGCACCTCCGACGCCCCCTCGTAGATGCGCAGCGCCCGCACGTCGCGATACAGCTGCTCGACCACGCTGCCGACGCGCACGCCGTGTCCACCGTGGAGCTGGACGGCGCGATCGACGATCGCCTGGGCCTTCTCGGTGGCGCCCAGCTTGGCCATCGCGGCGACGCTCGTGCGAGCGTCCGGCGACCATGTCGCGCTGCCACGCCGCTCGATAGGTGAGCAGCGCCGCCGCGTCGAGGTCGGTGGCCATGTCGCCGAGGATCGCCTGCGCCAGCGGCTGGGCCGCGAGGGTGGCGCCGAACATCTGGCGCGTGCGGGCGTGGGCGAGCGTCTCGGCCAGGGCCCGCCGGGCGAAGCCGACGGCCGCCGCGGCGACCGACACGCGGAAGACGTCGAGCGTGCGCATCGCCAGGCCGAAGCCGCGCCCGGCCTCGCCCAGGAGGTGTCCGTCGTCGACGACGCAGTTGGTGAACCGCAGCGACGCCAGGGGATGCGGCGAGATGACGTCGATCCGCCCGGTGATGGCCAGGCCCGGGCTGGTGGCAGGCACGAAGAACGCGCTGATGCCCTTGGCGCCCTGGCTCGCCGCGTCGGTGCGGGCGAAGACGCAGTAGAAGTCGGCGATGCCGCCGTTCGAGATCCAGGTCTTGTCGCCGTCGAGCCGCCAGCCGCCCTCCACGCGCTCGGCCCGCGTCGTGAGGGCCCCGGCATCGGACCCGGCGCCCGGTTCGGAGAGCGCGAAGGCCGCGATGGCCTCGCCAGCCGCGACCTTCGGCAGCCAGCTCCGCCGGAGCTCGTCGCTGCCGGCCAGGGCGATCGCGCCCGAGCCGAGTCCCTGCATGGCGAAGGCGAAGTCGGCGAGCCCGTCGTGGGCGGCGAGCGTCTCGCGCACGACGCAGAGCGCGCGCGAGTCGACCTGGTCGAGCGCGCCGCCCCAGGCGCCTGGCACCGTGTAGCGCAGGAAGCCGGCCGCGCCGAGCCGCCGCGTCCACTCGCGGCAGGCCTGGTCGACGTCGCCGCGCGGCACCTGCTGCGCGCCGGCCCACGCCGCGGCCTCGCGCGCCAGCGCGCGATGGCGGTCGTCGAGAAACGGCCAGTCGAGGTGCGAGACCCGGTCCACGATCAGTTGCCCTCGAAGACCGGGGAGCGCTTGGCGGCGAACGCCTCGTAGGCCCGCCGGAAGTCCTGCGTGCCCATGCACAGCGCCTGCGCCTGCGCTTCCATCTCGATGGCCTGATCGACCGAGACGTTCCACTCCTGCTGCAGCATCGTCTTGGTCATCGCGTGCGCGAAGGCGGGACCGCTCGCCAGCGCCGCGGCGCGCGTCGTGGCCTCGTCGCAGGAGCGAGTCGGCCGGCACGATCGCGTTGTAGAAGCCCCAGCGTTCGCCCTCTTCGGCACTCATCACGCGGCCGGTGAAGAGCAGCTCGCTGGCGCGCCCCTGGCCGATGAGGCGCGGCAGGATGGCGCAGGCGCCCATGTCGCAGCCGGCCAGGCCGACCCGCGTGAACAGGAAGGCCGTGCGGGCCGCCGGCGTCGCCAGGCGCAGGTCGGCGGCGAGCGCCAGAATCGCACCGGCACCGGCGGCCACGCCGTCGACGGCCGCGATGATCGGCTGCGGGCAGGCGCGCATGGCCTTCACGAGGTCGCCGGTCATGCGGGTGAAGGCGAGCAGCTCGGGAACCGCCATCCTGGTGAGCGGCTCGATGATCTCGTGCACGTCGCCGCCCGAGCAGAAGTTGCCGCCGGCGCCGGTGACGACGACGGCGCGGACGTCGGAGGCCGACGTGAGGTCGCGGAACAGGTCGCGCAACTCGGCGTAGGCGTCGAACGTCAGCGGGTTCTTCCGCTCCGGCCGGCTCAAGGTGACGATGCCGACCTGCCCCTCGTGGGCCGTGGACCAGGCGAAGTGCCGCGCGTGGCGCGGCGCGATGGGCCGGCGCATCGCCGACATGGGGTCGTGGGCCGTCATGGAATGTCCCTCAGGTGACGAAGGTGCTGCTTGGCGGTGCCGAGCAGGGTGTGCATCGTGCGGCGTTCGGCTCGGCTGAGGCCGGCCAGCAGCTCGACGATCAGGGCTTCGTGGGCGCGCGCCATGGCCGCGAAGTGGCGCCGTCCGGCGGCCGTCAGGCGGACCACGACGGCCCGGCGATCGCCTTTCGCCGGGCGGCGCGACACCAGTCCCTCGCGTTCGAGCGCGGCCACCAGCCAGGTGACGTTGCCGTTGGTGGCGAGGATCCGCTCGGAGAGCTCGCCCATGCGCAGGCCGGCGGCGGCGCGCTCGAGCTGTGCCAGCAGATCGAACCGCGGCAGCGAGGAGCCGAAGGCGGCCTTGAGCATGGCGTCGATGCGCCGCTCGACGAGCGTCGCACAGGTGAAAAGGCGCAGCCACAAGCGCAGCGAGTCATGATCGTCGCCGTGCAGGCGGGTCTCCGGATCGGCCACCGCCGCGAGGCCCGCCCTGAGCATCACGCCACGTCCTCCCCCAGCACGGTGAGGATCTCGCCGCTGGCCGAGGAGGCGGGATCGCAGAAGGCGAGGACGGCGGCCGCCACCTCCTCCGGGCGCACCAGCCGCGCCTGTCCGGCGTCGGCGAGGAGGCTCTCGAGCGCCTGGGCCTCGGTCCGTCCGGTCTTGGCCACCACGCGTGCCAGGCTGTCGGTCAGCAGATCCGTGGCCGCGTAGCCGGGGCACACGGCGTTGACGCGGATCCCCCGGCCATGGAACTCGGCCGCCAGCGCGCGCGTCAGGCCGACCACCGCGTGCTTGGCGGCGACGTAGGCGGCGACGTAGGCGGCGCCCTGGAGGCCGGCCGTGCTGGCCACGTTGACGATCGCGCCGCGCCCGCGCTCGAGCATCGCCGGCAGCACCGCCTGGGCGGCGTGGACGGGCGCCATCAGGTGCACGGCCAGCATCGCCTCGAAGAGCGCGGCGTCGCTCTTGAGGAAGGGCGCGGTCGTCACCGAGCCGGCGTTGTTGACGAGCACGGTGACCGCACCGCGCTCGGCGGCCGCCGTGGCACACGCGCGCGCGAGTGCGTGCGGATCGGTGACATCGGCTTCGACGATGCCGATCGGGCCAGCGAACGCCGCCAGCTCCGCCGCCAGCGCCGTGGCGCGCTGCGCATCGCGCACGAGCAGCGACACGGCGGCGCCGGACCTCGCCACCTGCCGGGCGATGGCGGCGCCGAGGCCGCGATTGGCACCGGTCACCAGCACGTGTTCTCCCGTGAGCGCCGTCATACCAGTTCTCCTCGCGGCGGCGTGGCGGCGGCCTGTTCGGCGCGCTCGCGTTCCATCAGGCGGTCGAGCTGACGCTTGGCCGCCAGGTACTGCACCGGCCACAGGGCGTCGGTGTCGGGAAAGCCGAGGCGGGCCGCCTCGGTGAGCAGCCAGGCGGGGTTGGCCAGGTGCGGCCGTCCGACGGCCACCAGGTCGGCGCGCCCCGAGGCGATGATGCCGTTGGCCTGGTCGGCATCGCTGATCGCCCCGACGGCGATGGTGGCGATGCCGGCATCCTGCCGCACGCGATCGGCGAACGGCGTCTGCCACATCCGGCCGTAGACGGGGCGCTCGTCCTTCACGACCTGACCGGCCGAGACATCGATGAGGTCGGCGCCGGCGGCGCGGAAGAGCCGCGCGATCGCCACGGCGTCGTCCCCCGTGTTGCCGCCCGCCATCCAGTCGTGCGCCGAGATGCGGACCGACATCGGCCGCTCGGCCGGCCACACGGCCCGCATCGCGGCGAAGACCTCGAGCGGGAAGCGTGCCCGCGCCTCGAGGTCGCCGCCGTAGGCGTCGGTGCGCCGATTCGTGAGCGGCGAGAGGAAGCTCGAGAGCAGATAGCCGTGGGCGGCGTGCAGCTCGAGCCAGTCGAACCCGGCAGCCGCCCCGAGTTCCGTCGCCCGGACGAACTCCGCGACCACACGGTCCATCTCCGGCCGGGTGATCGCCCGCGCCCGCTGCGACACGCCGTCGAGATACTCGATTTCGGAAGCCGCCACGAGCGGCCAGGCGCCGTCGGGCAGCGGCTGATCGACGCCTTCCCACATCCGCTTGGTGGCGCCCTTGGCGCCGGCATGCCCCAGTTGCAGGGCGATCCTGGCCGGCGTGTGGTCGTGGACGAAGCGCACGATGCGGGTCCATGCCTCGCGCTGCGCCTCGGACCACAGCCCGGCACAGGCCGGCGTGATCCGGGCGTCCGGCGCGACGCAGGTCATCTCGGTCATCACCATGCCGGCGCCGCCGGCGGCCCGCGCGCCGAGATGCACGAGGTGCCAGTCGGTGGGCAGGCCGTCGGAGAGCGCGCTGTACTGCGCCATCGGCGAGACGACGACGCGGTTCGGCAGCGTGACACCGCGCACCGAGTAGGGCGTCAGCAACGCGGGCGGCGCGGCGGCCTCCGGCGCCACGGCGACGCCGGCGCGCTCGGCGAACCAGCGCTCGAAGGCAGCCACGTAGCCGGCATCGCGCTCGCGCAGGTTCTCGTGCGAGATCCGCTGGGAGCGCGTGAGCAGCGAGTAGGCGAACTGCTCGGGGGCCAGCCGCGCATAGCGGTCGACGTGTTCGAACCACTCGGTCGAGTTGCGGGCGGCATTCTGCAGCTTGAGAACCTCGACGCTGCGCTCGGCGTGGTAGCGCGCCAGGGCGTCGCGCAACCGGCCCGGTGAGGCGGCCAGACAGGCGTCGAGGGCGATGGCGTCCTCGAGCGCCAGCTTGGTGCCGGAGCCGATCGAGAAGTGCGCGGTGTGCGCCGCATCGCCGAGCAGCACGACGGGCACCGCGCCGGCCGGCCGATCGAGCCAGTGGACCCAGGTGGCGCAGGTGATGCGCGGAAAGCGGATCCACTGCTCGGGCCCGGACAGGTGGGCGGCATTGCTCACGAGGGGCGCCTCGCCGAGCAGCGGCGCGAACAGCCCATGACAGAAGGCGCGGGCGCTGGCCGCGTCCATCGCGTCCAGCCCGGCGCGTTGCCACGTCTCCCACGGCGTCTCGACGATGAAGGTGCTCATCGTGTCGTCGAACTGGTAGGCATGCGCCTGGAACCAGCCGGCCGGCGTCTCCGCGAACGCGAAGGTGAAGGCCGCGAAGCGGCGCGGCGTGCCGAGCCAGATGTAGCGGCAGCGCCGCACGTCGACGTCCGGCCGGAAGGTGGCGGCGAAGTGGGTGCGGATGCGGCTGTTGACGCCGTCGGCCGCAATCACGAGGTCGACGTCACCGGCAGGCGCAATTTCGTCGAGGGCGGCCGAGGTCTCGCACTCGAAGCGGAGGTTGACGCCCAGCTCGGCGCAGCGTGCCTGCAGGATGGCCAGCAGCCGCTCGCGGCCGATGCCGCTGAAGCCGTGGCCCCCGGAGCGGATCGTCTGGCCGCCGACGTGCACCTCGATGTCGTCCCAGTGGTGCAGGGCGGCACCGATGGCGTCGGCGCTGGCGGGATCGGCGGCGCGCAGGTTGGCGACGGTCTGGTCGGAGAGGACCACGCCCCAGCCGAAGGTGTCGCCGGCCCTGTTCCGTTCGTGAACGGTGACGACGGCGTCGGGGTGACGCCGCTTGAGGAGCAGCGCCGCGTAGAGTCCGCCCGGACCGCCGCCGATGACCACTACGCGCACCGCGCCTCCCAGGCGCGTATCGTGCGCCCAAAAGCTTCAAATATCAAGTAACGCGCCCGCGGGCCGCCCGGCCAGCGTGCCGGCCCGGCCGCGATCTCCTGTTGCATACGGCCGGGGTGTCGGTGAACCATGCCAACGCGCATGGCGAGGAGTTCACGATGACACGGCGACACGGAATCGCACTCGGACTGGCGATGCTGGCGTGGGCCGCCACGCCGGACGCCCAGGAGGCCGCCCGCCTCCAGGTCACGCTGCTCGGCACGGGCAATCCGCGGCCCAGCATGGAACGCTTCGGGCCGTCGATCCTGGTCGAGGCGGGAGGCCGCCGGCTGCTCATCGACGCCGGACGCGGCGCCGCCCAGCGCCTGTTCGAGATTGGGGCGCGCGACACGCTGACGGGCGTCGACGCCGTGTTCCTGACCCACCTGCACTCCGACCACCTCGTGGGCCTGCCCGACGTGTGGCTGACGAGCTGGGTGTTCGGCCGCGCCAAGGCACTCGAGGTCGTAGGCCCGCCGGGCACGGCGGAGATGAGCCGCCACCTGGAGCAGGCCTTCCAGTGGGACGTCAAGGTGCGCTCGACCAACGAGGGGTTCCCGCTCGAGGGCGTGCGGCTGGCCGCCCGCGACGCTCAGCCCGGAGTGGTCTTCGAGCAGGACGGCGTGCGGGTGACGGCCTTTGCGGTCGACCATGGGGGCACGCTCACGCCGGCCTATGGCTACCGCGTCGACTACCAGGGCCGCTCGGTGGTCTTCTCCGGCGACACCAGGTACTTCGAGCCGCTCGCCGAGCATGCCAGGGGCGTGGACGTGCTGGTGCACGAGGTCATCAGCCCCGAGGTCGAGATGCGACGGGCGCAGGTGCAGGGCGCGCACGCCATCGAGCGGATCATCTCGCACCATGCGAGTCCCGAACAGGTCGGCACCCTCTTCACCCGCGTCAAGCCGCGGCTGGGCGTCTACTCGCACATCGTGCCGTCGCCGACGACCGCCGAGGACCTGATCGCGCCGACGCGAAAGACCTACACCGGGCCGCTCGCCGTCGGCTACGACCTCATGACGATCGTCATCGGCGAGACGGTCGAGGTCTTCCCGCGGCCAACGCTCGCCGACAAGTAGCGGCAGCGCCGCACACGGCGCCGGCGCTCAGTCGCGTGGATTGGTGGCGAAGATCGACAGCTCCGGCGTGAAGCCGCGATCGTTCATCTCGAGCACCGCGCGCACCGCGTGCGCGATGTCCTCGGCGTGCAGCTTGGTCGGGTTGTCGGCCTGCGACTGGCCGGCGGTCTCGAAGAACGAGGTCAGCACTTCGCTCGGGTTGATGAGGCAGACGCGGACGTTGTGCGGGCGCAGCTCGCCGCGCCAGCACTCGGTCATGCCGCGCAGGGCGAACTTGCTGGCGTAGTAGGCGGTGCCGTTCGGCGCTCCGCGGGTGCCCGCCGTGGAGGCGATGTTCACGATGTTGCCGCGCTTGCGGCTCACGAAGTGGCGGGCCGCCTCGCGGCCCATCAGCATCGGCCCGGTGACGTTGGTGGCGAAGACGCGTTCGAAGCTCTCCAGGTCCTGGTCCACCAGCGGCTTGAACACCCCGATGCCGGCGTTGTTGACCAGGATGTCGAGGAAGCCGAACGTGTCGAGCACCTCGCGCATCGTCTCCCGCACGTCGTCTTCCTTCGACACGTCGGCCCGGATGGGGTGGGCGCCGATGGTGGCCGCCGCCCTGGTGAGCTTGTCCTGGTCGCGGCCGGTGATGGCGACGCGCGCGCCGGCCTCGGTCAGGGCCTTGGCGATGGCCAGGCCGATGCCGCTGCTGCCGCCGGTGACGAGGGCTGTGGCTTTGCTGAGGTTCATGTTCCGAGCGTAGCGCGGGACACGCCACGGCCCGCGCGGAAAAACCCGGCGACGGCGGCGAGGAGGCCGGCCGGAATCAGGCTAGCCGTGGCCGGGCAGCGTCTCGACCCGCCGCTGCAGGCGGCCGAGCTCCTGTTCGGTCTCCGCCAGCGCCTCGCGCGTGGCCTTCAGGCGCTGCTGCTCGGCGGTCACGAAGCGCGTGTAGGGCGCGATGGCGTCGCGCACCCGGGCCACGCTCTTGTCCACCTCGCTGCCGAACTGCGCGGTGAGCGTGCCGACGAGCTGCGCCCGCATGGCTTCGATTTTCTGGCGCATCGCGGCCTTGGCCTGCGAGCGGCGGATCGGGATGACGAACAGGCCGATGACCGCCAGCGCACTGGCCGCCATGATGCCGGTGACGTCGGCGAAGGTGGTGGTCGCCAGCGCCGTCACCGCGGCGCCGAGGCCGATGGCACCGACCTCGGCCAGGGCCGTGCCGGCCACGGCCAGCCGCACCGACTCGGCCATCGACTCGCTCTCGCGCGCCAGGTCGTAGCCCTCGACCGTCCGCTCGGCCGCCCGGCCGACGGTGGCCAGCAGCTGCGCGCGGTCGTAGTCGAAGCGGTTGTCGATGGTGCCCGACAGGCGGTGCGCGTGCGTGTCACGGCGGGCGCGGATGCGCTCCATCACCCCTTGCCACTGACGCAGGTCGCTCGCCACCATCCAGTCGATGACGTCGGCGACCTGCGCCTCGATGCGCTTGGGCATGTCGCCGATGACATCCCGCTCGAACTCGTTCTTCATCCGGCTCTTGTTGAGCAGGTCGATGACGCGGCCGATGCGCAGGGTGTCGTCGAAGAACGCCACCCCCCGCTTCTCGAAGTCGTGCAGGATGTTGTCGACCGACGACAGGCGATGCCCGAACTCGCGCTTCATGTCGTCGCGGTAGACGGTCAACTGGCCGTCGATGTCGGTCGTCGCCTGCACGTCGTCAGCCAGCACCTGGAGCTCGGCGGCCACCAGGTCCAGATAGCGATCGCTCAGCTTGCGGGCGACGCCGAGCGGATTCACGAGCTTGAGCCGGATGCGCTCACGGGCGGTGAGCGTGGAGGCGATGAACTCCTCGAGTGCCACGAACGACTGGGCGCCAGGGGCGGCGGCGGGCGAGAGGTCGCCGGCCAGCTTGGCCCGCAGCGCCGAGCGGGCCGACACCGCGAACACCTGCGGCTCGACGCCGAGCAGCGCCGACACGCTCTTGCGCACGAACGCTTCGACGGTCTCGCGATCGGCCGCGGTCTCGAGGATGTCGGCCTTGTTGATGACGATGACGATCTTCTTGCCCCACTCGCGGATCACGTCCATGAACCCGCGCTCGGTTTCGGTGAAGGGCCGGTCGGCGGAGGTGACGAACAGGACGAAGTCGGCGCGCGGCACGAAGTCGGTCGTGATGGCTTCGTGCTCGCGGAAGATGGCATTGGTCCCGGGCGTGTCGACGATGTGCATGGCGCGCAGCATCTCGACCGGTGCCGTCACCAGATCGAGCGCCGCCTCCGACGCCGTGTGCGAGACCTGTGGGCCATAGGTCAGCATCTGCACGCGACGGGTCGTGGGCGTGGCCCCTTCCTCGAGCACGCGCTGCCCGACCAGCGCATTGATGAAGGTGCTCTTGCCGGAATTGAACTCGCCGACCACCACCAGCAGGAACAGCTCGTCGAGCGTCCGGATGGAATGCTTCAGGGCCTCCTGATCGGGGCCACTGCCGTCGAAGCGTGCCAGCGTCAGCTGCAGGCGGCCCAGGCACGCGCGCTCATCGGCGAGCAGAGCGCGTTCATCGTCGGTCAACACGTCACCAAGCATGCATCACCGTACCAGATACCGGCCTCGTTGCGCCGTGCAGGGGCGTATACTGCCGCCAGCGTTTCTTCAGGAGGTGATCGATTGGCAACGCGAAAGACATCAGCGGCGGCGGCCAGGGTCGCCACCACCGCCGGCCGCGCCCTGGGCACGATCGCCGGCAAGTTCGACGCCGTGAAGGCCCGTCATCCCAACCCGGCGGCCGAGGCCGGCCTGGCCGTGGGCAAGGGTGAGGCCAAGGTGCGCAAGATCGCCACCGAGGCCCGCTCCCGAGCCAAGGCCGTGTCAGCGACGACCAGGGCGGTGGTCAAGCAGGTGAAGAAGACCGGCGGGGCGCGCGTCCCCGCCCTCAAGCGCTAGCGTCGGGCGGCGTCCGCCCGGCCGCGGGCTTCAGCATGCTCAGCAGCTCGATCGGCAGCGGGAAGATGATCGTCGAGTTCTTCTCGGCCGCGATCTCGGTCAGCGTCTGCAGGTAGCGCAGCGTGATCGCCACCGGCTCCGCTGCGATGATCGCCGCCGCCTGTGCCAGTTCCTGCGAGGCCTGCAGTTCACCGCCGGCGTGGATGATCTTGGCGCGCTTCTCGCGCTCGGCCTCGGCCTGCCGCGCCATGGCGCGCTGCATGTTCTCGGGCAGGTCGACGTGCTTCACCTCCACGGCCGACACCTTGACGCCCCACGGATCGGTGCGCTGGTCGAGAATCTGCTGCAGTTCCTGGTTCAGGTGGTCGCGTCGTGACAGCAGGTCGTCGAGCTCGACCTGCCCCAGCACGCTGCGCAGCGTCGTCTGGGACAGCTGCGAGGTGGCGTAGTTGTAGTTCTCCACCTCGACGATCGCCCGCACCGGCTCCATCACGCGGAAGTAGACGACGGCGTTGACCTTGACCGACACGTTGTCGCGCGTGATGACGTCCTGCGGCGGCACGTCGAGCACGACGGTCCGCAGCCCGACCCGCACCATCCGATCGAGCGGCTGGAAGACCAGCACCACCCCGGGGCCCTTGGGCTGCGCCAGCAGCTTGCCCAGGCGGAACACCACCCCTCGTTCGTACTCGGTGAGGATCTTGATCGAGCTCACGATGTAGAGCACGACCACCATCAGCACGACGAACACCGGCGAAATCACCATGTCATCCTCACTCCTTGCGAACGTGCACGTGCAGGCCGTCGACGCGCGTGATGCGCACCTGGCTGCCCTGGGGAATCGACTCGGGGGCGGTGGCCTGCCAGATCTCGCCCTGCATCATCACCTGCCCGCCGTGTTGGTCGACGACGGTCAGCGTCTCGGCCGGGATGCCGATCATGGCGGTGACACCGGTGGCCGCGGGTTGACGCTGCGCCCTCAGAGCCAGACGGGCCAGCCCCGCACTGATGGCCGTGAACCCGAGCACGACCGGGACGATGAGGCTGGTGCTCACCTGGAGCTCCGGCAGCGGCGAGTCGACGAGGATCATCGAGCCGAAGATCAGGCTGACGACACCGCCGATGGTCAGCAGCCCGAAGCTCGTGACCATCAGCTCGAGCACCAGCAGCAGGATCCCGAAGGCCACGAGCAGCGCCCCGGCGACGTTGACCGGCAGCACCGAGAAGGCGAAGAACGCCAGCAGGAGACAGAGCCCGCCGACGACCCCCGGCAGCACCGCCCCCGGGTTCCACAGCTCGATCGTGAGCGCGAGCGTGCCGATGCTCATCAGCAGGTAGGCGACGTTCGGATGCGCGATGGCGCTGAGCACCTGCTGGCGCACCGTCATCTCGATCGGGACGATGGTGGCGTTGGCGGTGCGCAGTTCCGTTTTCGTCCCATCGAAGCGGGTGATGGTCCGGCCGTCCAGCTGGCGCAGCAGGTCGTCCACGTCGGTGGCCACCACGTCGATGAGCGGGGGTTCGGCATCGCGTGCCTCGCCCTCGGTGAACGCGCGGCTCTTGCGTACCGCCTCGGCGGCCAGGGTCACGTTGCGGTTGCGCGCGGTGGCCAGCGTGCGGGCGTAGGCCGACAGGTCCTCGGCGGCCTTGTTCGAGACCGTCTCGTCCATCTTCTGGCCGCTGCCGTCGACGGGATGGGCGGCGCCGATGTGCGTGCCCGGGGCCATGGCCGCGACATCCGCCGCCAGGATCAGGATGAACCCGGCCGAGGCGGCGCGGGCCCCCGACGGCGCCACGAACACGGCCACCGGCGTCCTGGCCGCCACCATGCGCGACACGATGTCACGCGTCGAGTCGACCAGCCCGCCCGGCGTGCGCAGCGTGAGCACGACCAGTGAGGCGCCAGCCGCGTCGGCGCGGTCCAGGGTGGCGAAGATGTACTCGGCCGACACCGGATGGATGATGCTGTCGACGATGGCCGAGTAGACGATCGGCGACGAGGAAGGCGCGGGTTGCGTCGTGGAGGCGCGGGTCGCCTGGATCGTGGCCGCCAGCCCGAGGACCAGCACGGCACGACTGGTGAATCTCCCCGCAAAAGCCTGCATCATGCGAGGGCCACCTCAGCCCAACCCGAGTATAGTCTTCCGCGCCGCGTCGACATACCCTGATCGGGTGCCGCGTCCGCTCTCCGCCGT
Source organism: uncultured Acidobacteriota bacterium (assembly GCA_963807405.1). GTDB lineage: Bacteria > Acidobacteriota > Vicinamibacteria > Vicinamibacterales > UBA2999 > CADEFD01. The sequence goes on from CAWEBU010000006.1 coordinate 2,694,557, forward strand.
CCTTCTCGATCGCTACTTCGCCCGTCTCGGCTACGACGGACCACGCGAGCCCACGCTGACGACCTTGCGCGCCCTCCATCGCGCGCATCTGCTGGCGATTCCTTACGAGAATCTCGACATCCATCTCGGGCTGCGCCTGTCACTCGATCCCGATGCCATGTTCGCCAAGCTGGTCGACGAGCGGCGCGGCGGCTGGTGCTTCGAGATGAACGGCGTGTTCGGACGGGTGCTCGAGACGCTGGGCTTCACGGTGCGCTATCTGTCGGGGGCGGTGGGACGCGCCACGCGGGGCTGGCGCGCGCAGGGCAACCATCTGCTGCTGCTCGTGTCGCTGGAGCGGCGATGGCTGGCGGATGTCGGCTTCGGCGATGGCTTCCTGGCGCCGCTGCCGCTTGAACCCGGCAGCTACCGGCAGGGCTTCCTGCAGTTCCAGCTCACCCGTGACGGCCCGCGCTGGCGCGTGGACAACCACCAGTTCGGCACCGCCGACGGCTTCGACTTCACGCTCACGCCGCGGCGGCTGGACGACTTCGCCATCCAGTGCCTCGAGTTGCAGACGGCACCCGATTCGGGCTTCGTCAGGACCACGGTGTGCCAGCGTCATGTGCCCGGCGGGATCGTCACCCTGCGCGGCGCGACGCTCAGCGAGGTGAGCGCGGCCGGCGTGACGACGTCGACGGTCGGCGATGCCGCGGAGTACGTCCGCGTGCTCGGCGAGCGCTTCGACCTCGCCGTGCCGGGCATCGAGTCGCTATGGCCGCGCGTGTGGGAGCGGCACCTGCGATGGCAGGCGGCAGAGGTGGCCGCCGGCAGCGCTGACCAGCGGCTAGCGCGGGCCTGGGCGCGGCCACACCGTCCCCTGGTGCTCGGTCGTGACCGGCGCCAGTCCGCGGTTGACGAACTTCTGCAGCCGCTTCCCTTCCCAGGTCTCGGTCGTGTAGAGGTTGCCCTGCGAGTCGATGGCGATGCTGTGGACGCCGTAGAACTGGCCGGGCTGGCGGCCGCCGTCGCCGAAGCTCGTCAGCACCTGCATGGTGTCGCGCTGCAGGATGTAGATGCGGTTGTTGATGCCGTCGGCCACGAACAGGAAGCGCTGCTCCGGGTCCTTCGAGAAGGCCACGTCCCACACCGACCCGGATGACTTCGTGTTCTTCGCGATGAAGGTCTCGCGCACGAACGTGCCGTCGGTCTTGAACACCTGGATGCGGTCGTTGACGCGGTCGCAGACGTAGACGAGGCCGTCGTGCGAGACGTCGGCGCAGTGCACCGGGTTGCGGAAGTGCGGGAAGGGCGGCGCGTCGGGGTCGTAGCGCCCGAGCTGCACGCTGTCGTCGGGCGGCTTGCCGTAGGCGCCCCAGAAGCGCTTCATCTTGCCGGTGGCGGCGTCGAGCACGGCCACGCGGCGGTTGAAGTAGCCATCGGCGATGTAGGCTTCGTTGGCCTTCGGTTCGACGAAGATCTTGGCCACGCGGCCGAAGCTGACCGGGTCGCTGCTGCCGGGCGTGAAGGTCGGCTGGCCCTGCGCGTTGGTGCCGGACTGGCGCGCATTCGGCTTGCCATACTGCGCCACGAACTTGCCGTCGCGGGTGAACTTCATGATGTGCGAGTCGCCGGCGCCGTTGCCGCCGATCCACACCATGCCGGTGTGATCGACGAAGATGCCGTGATTCGAGTCGGGCCAGTCGTAGCCCGGCCCCGGTCCGCCCCATCGCTGCACGAGGTTGCCGTCCTTGTCGAAGGCCAGCACGCCGGGTGCCCCCGCGCAACAGTCGCCGGCCTTGAGTTCGAGCGCCTTCTCGGTGGCCGCCAGGGTGTCGGACCCGCGATGGACGATCCACACCTGGTCGCGATCGTCCACCCACACGCCGATGGCGTTGCCGAGCACCCAGTGATTGGGCAGCGGCTTGGGCCAGAACGGATCCACTTCGTAGCGCGGCGCCATCGGCGCCCCCTGGGTGCGGGCGGCCGCCACGCGGTCGAGCGCCAGCTGACTCAGGCCGAGCACGGCCAGCACGGCCAGCGAGGCCAGAACGGTTCGCGGGTGGGGCTTGCCGGTCATACGCACCTCCAGAATCTTCGCGCTGCGAGGATGGCACCCAACGCGCCGTCCTACTGTGGCATCAGCCGCGCCCACTGCGCCGTGTCGGTGTACTGGTGGAAGCTCACGGCCTTGCCGTCGCGGAAGTGGTAGACGTGACAGAACTGGCTGTCGAGCGTGGTGCCACTGCCTTTCATCGTGCCGCCGTAGCGGCCGAGGACGACGACATGATCGCCGCCGTCGATGAAGGTCGTGGGGATGGCGGTGAACTGGTCGATGGCGGCCAGCAGCCGGCCGAACACGCCGTCGCCCACCGCCTGCGGACCCGTGTAGGGATTGCCATCAGCCAGCGGATTCCCCTCCGCCTCGTTCCAGGCGATGGCGGGGTCCATGGCCCCGAAGAGCACGCTGGGGTCGTTGCGGCCAAAGGCCGCGTAGGCCGACTTGATGGTCTCGAATGGTGACATCACGCTCCTCCGTTCGGCGGCACGGTCCCGCGAATCCCGGCGGATGGTAGCACCGTCGCCCCGGGTGTCAAATATTCTTGACAAGACCCATTCCGCATGTAAAGAATCTTGGACATCATGGAGCGCCTGCCGATGTCCTTCCGCGAGAAGAGCGCCTGGATCACGTTCGTCACGATCCTGGCCGTCTTCATCCCCTTCTTCTGGAACTCGTGGCGGCAATACCGCGGCGAGATCACCGGCCGTGATGCCATCGGCGCGGCGTTCGCGCTGCTGCTGACGTTCGTCGTCCTCGAGATCGTGCTGCAGGTCATCCTGGCGGCACGGGCGCCCAGGGAGGCCCGGTCGCCGCGCGATGAGCGCGAGCAGCTCATCGACATGCGGGCCACGCGCGCGGCCTTCCACGTGCTGATCGTGGGCGCGCTGGCCGGCGTGGGCACGATCCACCTGACGCCCAGCTCGTGGGTCATGCAGCAGGTGGTGCTCTTCTCGATCGTGCTGGCGGAGCTCGTGCGCTTCGGCGGCCAGATCGTGCTCTTCCGCCGGGACGCCTGACGTGGGCTGCGCCATCAAGAACCGGATCCGCGAGCTGCGCGCCGCCGCCGGTGACATGACGCAGCAGGCCCTGGCCGAGCACATCGGCGTCACCCGGCAGACCGTCAACGCCATCGAGCTCGGCAAGTACTCGCCGTCGCTCGAAGTGGCCTTCCGCATCGCCCGTGTCTTCGACACGCCAATCGACGCCGTCTTCGAGTTCGACGAAAGGGCCTGACCGATGGACCTCCTCCGCTACGACTTCGGCTACGAATGGCCCTGGGTCTGGGGGCACGCGATTGCGGCGCTCGTGTTCACGCTGCTCGCGGTCCTGTTCGCGCGCCTTGCCTTCAGGTGGTGGAGCGCGATCGCGGCGGCGGCGGCTCTCTGGGCCGTGGCCGGCGCCATCATCCTGAACGTGGTGATGCGCTTCAGCCTGCCGATCGCACTCCCCACCGAGCAGTTCCTGGCGTCTGGCCAGGGACAGGTGCTCGATGCGGGGGCGGGGTCGGGCCGATCTTCGCTGATGGTGTTGCTGGCACGGCCGGCCGCCACGGTGACGGCGCTCGACATCTTCGGTGCCGAGTACGGCATCGGCGGCAACACGCCGGATCGCCTGCTGGCCAACGCACGGGCGGCCGGCGCCAGCGACCGGCTGCAGGTGCAGGTCGGCGACATGCGGGCGATGCCGTTCGCGGCGGCCTCTTTCGACGGGGCCGTGAGCGCCTTTGCCATCGACCACCTGGGACAGGCCGACGTCGAGCAGACGTTCGCCGAGCTGGCGCGGGTGCTCAAGCCGGACGGCCAGTTCCTGCTGTTCGTCATCAACCAGGACGCCTGGATTCGCACGGCGCTCCCCTTCTTCGTGCACCACGGCTACTTCGGCGGCCGCGCCTATCCGGATCGCTGGCGGGCCCAGCTCACGGCGGCGGGACTCGCCGTGGTCGAGGAAGGCACCCAGCCCGGCACGCTCTACTTCGTCACGCGGAACCAGTCGGGACGCGCCGCCGTGCGCTGAGCGGGCGGCGGCGCGCCGCCGGCGAAGGTATGATCGTCGGCCAGTGCTCGCCGCGTGCATCGTTCTCTGGCTGGGGCTCCTGCTGTCGCTGCCGCCGCGACCCTCCCCCTGGCTGGTCGTCGCCTCCGCGTTGCCGCTCATGGCGCTGGCCTCGTGGCAGCGGGCGCGCCGCCGCGGGCTGAGCTGGCGTGCCTTCGTCCACGACACCGCCGACCTGCACGCGCTGGCGCTCGTGCTGCTCTATGCCGTGGGCGTGCTGCTCCGCGACACGCACGGCATCACCACCGACGGCGTCACCTACTTCGCGCAGCTCCGCAGCCTGGTCTTCGATCGCGACCTCGACGTGGCCCGGGAGTTCACGGTGCTCGGCCAGCCGCCGCGCCCGAACCACGTCGTGCCGATCGGCCCGACGCTGCTGTGGGCGCCGCTCTACCTGGTGGTCGCGGCCGTGGACGCGATCGGCCGCGCGGTCGGTGTCACGCGCGCGCCGTCGGATCCCGCCGCGCTCGGCTTGACGCTGCCCTACGCACGCGCCGCCCTGCTGTCGTCGTTCGCGCTCGGCGCCGCCGGGCTGGTCGCCGTGCTCGTCCACCTGCGCGGCCAGTTCTCGAAGGGCATCGCCTTGACGGCCGTGGTGCTCCTCTTCGGCGCCACGCCGCTCTTCTGGTACATGGTCTACGAGCCGTCGATGACGCACGCCGCGTCGTTCGGCTTCGCGGCGTTGTTCGCCGCGACGGCGGCCGCCTGGCTGGCGCCGCGTCACGCGGCCAGCGGCGTGAGTCCCACCGTGCGCCAGAGCCTCGTCCTCGGCGCCTTGCTCGGCGGCGCCTTCGCCGTCCGCTCGCAGGAAGTGCTGTTCGCGCTGCTGCCGGCGCTGTTCGTGTTCGGCACGGCGTCGCCGTGGCCGGATCGCCTGGCGCGCGCGCTCAGGCTGGCCGGCTGGGCGCTCGTCGGCGCGCTGCCGTGGCTGGTGCTGCAGGCGCTGCACAGCTACCTGCTGTTCTCACGCTACGAGTACCAACTGTTCGGGCAGGGCGGCTACTTCAACCCGCTGCAGTCGCGCTGGCTCGACACGCTGTTCTCGTCGTGGCACGGCTTCTTCTCGTGGACGCCCGTGGCCTACCTCGCCGCGCTCGGCACCATTGCCTACCTGCGCCGGGAGTGGCGCTGGGCCACGGCGGCGCTCGTCATCCTGTTCGTCACGGCGTGGGTGAACGGCGCCACCGAGGACTGGGCCGGCGGCTGGTCGTTCGGCGGCCGCCGCTTCTCGAGCGTGCTGGTGCTGCTGGCGCCCGGCCTGGCGCTGGCGATCGAAGCCGCCGTCAAGCGGCCGCTCCTCGCGCTGGCGCCCGTCATCGTCGGCGCGCTGTGGTGGAACCACCTGCTGATGGTGCAGTACACGTCGGGCATGCTGCCGAAGGACGAGCCGGTCGAGTTCTCGCGGCTGGTCCGCCAGCAGGGCGATGTGGCCACCAGTGCGCCCTACGCCTATCCGTTCGCGTTCCCCGCCAACGCCTGGTTCGCGTGGCGTCACGATCTGCCGATCGACAAGTACGACGTGCTGTCGCCGCAGCGGTTCGAGGCGGCTTTCGAGGCGCGCTTCGACCGCTCAATCGAGAAGTTCCTGCTCGAGGGGTGGGAAGCCCCGACCGGCGACGAGTGGGGCTCGGCGTGGTGGGTCCGCGACAGCACGGCCACGCTGGCGGTGCCGCTGGCCCTGCCCCCGGGACGCGTCGCCATCACCATTCGGACGCGCACGCGACTCGACGAACCGGTCGTGCAGGCGGCACTCGCGCTCGACCTGAACGGCGTGCAGGTCGGCCAGTTCGCGGCCGGCGTGCCGGAGCCTTCCACCGCCATCCTCACGGTACCGGCCGAGGTCGCCGCGCGTGTCCTGCGCACCGGCTTCAACCGCCTGTCGCTTCGCAGCCTCGGCGTGTCACGCGTCGATCCAGCTGACACGCGGCCGCCAGGCCCCCTCGCGCGCCGGCGCGATGCCGCCTGGCCGGTGGCCGTCTACGACCTCAGCATCGCGCACCTGCCGTGACCGCGCGTCGTCAGTCACCCGCCGGCTTCGACAGATAGGCCTTCGACTGCGCCTCGCTCTTGAGCGGCGTGGCCTTGTCGGGATCGATGCGCACCATCAGGTAGTTGACGTGATCGTCGATCTTCGTGAACCAGTGACCGGTGCCGGCGGGAATGACCACGACGTCCCCGGCCTTGATCTGGTGCGCCACGCCGTTCCGGATGTCGCTGCCGTTGTGCCCGGGGCCGTTGTACTCGATGACCGTGCGCAGGGTGGCGGGGCGCCGCTGCCGGTTCACGATGTCGGGACCGAGCACGAGCGTGGCGGCGCCTGAGATCACGTGATAGACCTCGCTCACGAGGTCGTGCTCGGCGACCGAATCCGGCGCCGGTCGGTCGAGCCGGCCGCGATACACCATGCCGATGCCGATGTGCGCCTTGCCGATGACGACATCGCGCACCTGCTGGTCGATGAGCTTCTCGGCGATGGCTTTCTTCGTGTAGGCATCGAGTTCCGAGAGCGGAATGTAGGTGCCGGGACACATCTCGCAGGTCGGCTGCGGGTTGGTGGGATTGATCGCCGCCTGGGCCAGCATGCCCGCGGCCACGCACGACGCGGCGCCCAGCGCCAGCAGGATCGGTTTCATCGGGCTCGTCGTCATGGTCGACCTCGTGGGATGGAGATGTCGCGCCGTCACTCGTGGGCTCCCGGCGTGGCCGCTGCCGGCAGGCGCAGCGCCACCAGCGATCCCGGGAAGTTGCCGCTGCCGACCTGCACCACCACGTACTGCCGGCCGTCGTGCAGGTAGCCCATCATGCCGTATTGCCCGGGCGCCGGCAGCTTCACGGTGCCGAGCGCGCTTGCCCGGTCGTCTTGTCGAGCGCGTAGAGCACCGGCTCGACGCCCGGCGCCGTGAGCAGCAGCGTCTTGGTCGGCAGCATCACGCGCGTGCACGGGCTGGCCGGTGGGCGGGATGTCGCAGGCCCTTGAGCGCGCGGATGGTTGCGTGATGAAGTCGCGGCGTGTCGCCGTTCGGCGTCTCCCACAGGAACTCGCCGGTGTGCATGTCGATGGCGATGATGCGGCTGTAGGGCGGCTTCCAGATCGGCAGGCCCTGCGGGCCCGCGCAGGTCGCCGCGATTGGCGACGACCCAGCGCGACAGGGTGCGCGCCGGTGGTCTTCGGATCGTCCGGCTCGTCCATCTGCGCGCCCGGGCACCAGGTTCTCGGCCCGGCACAGACCGCTGCGTCGGCGACGAACAGCACGCCGGCCTCGGGATCGGCGATGGTCGGGCCGTTGATGTTGCTGGCGCCGGCCGGGCAGCTCACGAACGAGCGCAGGCCCGACGGATGCCCCACCTGGATCGGCGGGTGAAGAGCGGGCCGATCTTGTAGTGCTTGACGATCTCGCGCGCTTCGGCGCGCAGCTCCGGCGTGAAGTCGATCAGGTTGTCGTCGGTCAGTTCCTGGATCTCGAGCGGCTTGGGCCTGGTCGGAAACGGCTGCGTCGGCGACAGCATCTCGCCGGGCAGATCCGAGGCCGCGACCGGACGCTCCTCGATCGGCCAGATCGGCTGGCCGGTCTCGCGGTTGAAGATGTAGGCGAAGCCCTGCTTGGTGGTCTCGACGACGATCGGCGTCGGCGCGCCGTCGATCGGCACGTCGAGCAGCACCGGCGCCGTGCGGGTTGTCGAAGTTCCAGATGTCGTGGTGCACCATCTGGAAGTGCCAGCGCGCGCTGGCCGGTCTTGACGTCGAGCGCCAGCAGGCTCGTGCCGAACAGGTTGTCGCCGGGGCGGAAGCCGCCGAAGAAGTCGATGGTCGGCGGATTGGTCGGGATGTAGACGAGCCCGCGCTCGGGATCGGCCGACATCGGCGCCCACGACGACACGTCGCCGGTGCGCCGCCACGCGTCGTTCTTCCAGGTGTCGTGCCCGAACTCGCCCGGCCGCGGGATGACGTGGAACTTCCACAGCGGCTTGCCGGTGCGCGGCGTCGTAGGCCAGGATGTCGCCCGGGATGTTCTCGATGCGCGTCTGGTAGTAGCCCTGCTCGTGGACGTTGCCCACGACGACCACGCCGTTCACGACGATCGGCGGCGACGACGTGGAGAGGTTGCCGAGGTCGCGCGGGATGCCGTGGTCGGCGTCGTACTTGTATCTCGGACGGCGAGCCACGGCTGCCAGTCGCTTCACCAGGTCCGGCAGCATGTCGACGACGCCGCTGGCGCGGGAACCCGGGCATCGGCACGCGCGCGCCCCAGTTCTCGAGGTGCTGGCCGGTCTTGGCATCGAGCGCGTGCAGGAAGAACGCCGGCGAGGTGTAGAAGATCACCTTGCCGGCCGTCGACCTCGCCGTAGGCCACGCCCTTGCCGTAGTTGTTGCGCATGCCGCGTTCCCAGCGCGTCGTCGGCGGCTCGCGGTAGGTCCACAGGGTCTCGCCGGTGCCGGGATCGATCGCCGCCACGGTGCGCCGCTGCCCGGCCACGGTGTAGAGCAGGCCGTCGACGTAGAGCGGCGTCGACCGCGGAACAGCGGATCGGCCGAGGGGCCGAAGTTGTCGCCGCGCCACGTCCACGCGACCTCGAGCGTCTCGAAGTTGGCGGCGGTGATCTGGTCGAGCGGCGAGTAGCGCGTGTGCGCGGACGTCGCCGCCGATGTAGCGCCACTCGCCGGCCGGCGGGGCGGGCGACGCCGGGCCGGGCTGGCGCGCCGTGAGCCCTGTCGCGCAGGCGACCAGCACCGCCGCAACGGCAGCGGCGCGGCGAATTCGGATGCTTCGTGGCCGTGACGATCGTGGCATCAGCGTCCCCCGCAGAAAGTATTCGTCGCCCCCGCACGTGATTCCCGTCGCTCCCGGGCGCCCGGGGCGCCCCGATCATCGCACTTCTGCCAGCTCGAACGCTCGAGGGCGTGGCGAACGTGTCGGGCTCGCGTCCCTGACCGGCAGCCGCCGACGCCGTCGGTCCAGAAGGCACCGGCGGCGCTCTATCATGGGCGCATGCTCACTCGCGTGATTCCGGCCGTCACCCTGGCGGCGCTGCTCCTGGCTGTTCTGGGCCGGTCCGTTCAGACGGCGCACGTCCAGGCCCCCGCTCCGGTCGCGGCGACGGTCGGTATCCGCGTGGTGCCCGTCAGTGCGCCCGAGGCGCGACGGCCGGCCGAGGCCTCGGTGGCCATCAACCCGACCAGTCCGGATCACGTCATCACCACCTTCATCCAGTCGAGCGCGCCGGGCGTGCAGCCGCGGTCGAGCAACTGGGGCTACGTGTCGACCGACGGTGGTCTCACGTGGACAGGCACGCCGGCGGCCAATCCCGAAGGGCGGGTTCAGGGCGACGACGTCATCGTCTTCGACCGCACCGGCACTGCCTTCCACACCTACATCGCCTTCGACGGCATCCGCGTCGAGCGGCCGGAGCGCGCCTTCTCCGGCATCCACGTACGACGCTCGGCCGACGGCGTCGCCTGGCAACCGGCGGTGGCCGTCGTCGATCACATCAACACCGCCATCCCCATGGAAGACAAGCCGTGGATGGCGGCCGACCGCGGCGCGGCATCCCCGCATCGCGGCAACCTCTACGTGGCGTGGACGCGCTTCGATGTCTACGGCAGCGCCGACCCGGTGCACCGCACCCACATCTGGTTCGCGCGGTCGAAGGACGGCGGCCGCTCGTTCCAGCCGCCGGTGCGCATCTCGGACGAGAGCGGCGGCGCCAGGGACGACGACAACACCGTGGAGGGCGCGGTGCCGGCCGTCGGTCCGAACGGCGAGGTCTACGTGGCGTGGTCGGGCCCCAAGGGCCTCGTCTTCGACATGTCGAGCGATGGCGGCTGGACGTTCGGCGCCGACCGCGTGCTCACGCCGCTCACCGGCGGCTGGGACATCCCGGTGCCCGGCATCGAACGGCACAACGGCATGCCGGTGACCGCCACCGACCTCAGCGGCGGCAAGGACAAAGGCAGCCTCTACATCAACTTCATCGACGAGCGGAACGGCGACACGGATGTGTTCCTGCTCGCCTCGCGTGACGGGGGGAAGACGTGGGCCGCGCCGGTGCGCGTCAACGACGATCCGAAGGGCGCCGCGCAGATGTTCACCTGGATGGCCGTCGATCCGGTGGACGGGTCGGTGAACATCGTGTTCCACGATCGCCGCGGCCTCAGCGGCACGATGACCGGTCTGACGATGGCCCGCAGTGTCGACGGCGGCCGCACCTTCGTCAACCACCGCCTGCCGGTCGAGCCGTTCGACTGCTGCGCGCGCTCGAGCTTCCTCGGCGACTACAACGGCATCGACGCCGTGGGCGGCCGGGTGGTGGCCGTCTTCCCGGTGCTGCCGGCCGAGGGCGACCAGCGCATCATGGCCGCCACGATGCGCTTTCGCCCCGGTACGCAGTCTCTGCAATAAGGGGGCGGTAAGATGTTCACCCTTCAAGGAGGACCCGATGCGTCTCACCGCGCTCGCCGCTACGTTCGCCATCGCCGCCGCCTTCGTGCCCCCGGCCCTCGCTCAGACGCCGCCCGCCCCCACCGACCGCACCACGGCAACGGTGTTCAAGGCCGATGACCTGGCGGCCGCGCTGGCCAGGCTGCCAGGCGACCGGCCGTCCTCGGCCGTCCGCGTCTTCACGCTCGCGCCCTACAACGTCAACGTCGAGCGGCGCCTGGCCCGGCCCCAGGGGGCGTCCCTGCACGAGGCCCAGGCCGAGCTGTTCTATGTCATCGAGGGGGCGGCCACCCTGCTGACCGGCGGCACCCTGGTGGCGTCCACCCGCACCGGGACGAATCTGGCCGGCACGGGCATCGAGGGCGGGGTGCGGCAGGCGTTTGCCAAGGGGGATTTCCTGATCGTCCCCTCCGGGCTAGCTCATCAGTTCGTGGACATCCAGGCGCCCGTCCACCTGATGTCGATCTACCTGCCGAACCCAGCCCAATAAAATCGCCCCCAGCGCAGATAACATTTTCGTGGTAGGATGGGGTCCTCTCTCTTCGTGAGCCCTGCCCAGTGCCGACACTCGATCTCGTCGGAACCCACGCAACCAGTCTCATAGAAGTCACGTGTCGCGAAGGCGATGCGCACGCAGTCGGCCACCGACGGATCGCGGGTGGCTACGGCGTGGACCGTCGTCAGGGCAAGGTGCCGTGACGACCGCGCGATCGCTCAGGAGACACCAATGGCTACAGTGAATGGCATCGTGAAGCGCCTCGTCAGCAACAAGGGCTTCGGTTTCGTGGCGGCAGACGACGGCCGCGAGTACTTCTTCCACCAGGCGTCCTGCGTCGACGGCAATTTCGACTCGATGCACGAAGGACAGCGCCTGACGTTCGAACCCGGCGAAGGCCCGAAGGGCCCCCGCGCCGAGAACGTGCGCCTGGCGTAAGCCGGGGAATCCGGCCTTCGGGCCGGTTCTAGATTTGTCATGGCCCGCGAGCTTCGTGCTCGCGGGTCTTTTTTTGTGTCAGTAGCCGCGCTCGAAGTCGACCCGGTGCAGCAGCGCCTCGCCGCGGTGGAAGCGCCGGTAGTTCTCCACGAACACGTTGACGATGTCGGCCGGGAAGCTCGGCGCCGAGGTGTGGCTCGTGATCCACGTGTTCGGCGTCGTCCAGAACGGCGACGTCTCCGGCAGTGGCTCCTCGGCGAACACGTCGAGCACCGCGCCCGCCAGCCGTCCCTCCGTCAGCGCCGCCACGAGCGCGCCTTCGTCGACCGTCCTGCCCCGCCCCACGTTCACGACGATCGCCCGCGCCGGCAGGGCGCCCAGCATCTCGTCGTCGACGATCGCCCGGGTGCCGTTGGTGTTCGGCAGCACCGCCACCAGGTAGTCGAGGCCGGCCGCGAAGGCGGCCTTCTCGGAGCCGTGGAAGTAGCGGTCCACGTGGCGGCAGTCGCGGCTGCTCCGCGTGTAGCCGTGCACCCGCATCCCGAAGTGCTTGCCGGTGGCCGCCAGGTGCGCGCCGATCGAGCCGACGCCCACCAGGCCAAGCGTCTTGCCCTGGAGCGTGCCCGGCAAGGTCGTGTCCCAGCGGCCGGCACGCTGCGCCTCCAGGCGCGGCACGATCTTCCGCTCGACGGCCAGCAGGTAGCCGAAGACGTACTCCGACATCAGCGGTCCGAACACGCCGCGGATGTTCGTCAGCACGTAGTCGCGCCTCAGCGCCGGGTCGAGCATCGGCTCGACGCCGGCCCAGGTGAGCTGCGTCCAGACGAGCCGCGACAGGTGCGGCAGCGCCGCCGTGACCCGTGAGGGATCGCCGAGCAGCACGTCGGCGTGCGCGGCGCGCGCCACGCCGTCGGCCACGTCCGCCGAGGCGACGATCGCCAGATCCGGGAGAGCGGCGGCTTCGATGCGCTCGCGATACTCGTCGGGACGCGAGGTGAGGATCAGCAGGTGATGGAGGGCCATGGGCGGCTTCACTGTATCGCGAGCGGGAGGACGCTCAGCGCGCGGGCGCGGCGTCAATGGCCGCGGTGATTCCGGCCAAAGCAGCGTTCAAGGCCTTGCTGCCGGCGGCGGCGCCGCGCTGGTGGCCCATGCGCACGACCACCAGGTCGTGCGAGGGCACGATGAACGTGTGCTGCCCGCCCGCGCCTGACATGAAGTAGGCGTCGCGCGGCAGGTTCCACTGTCCCTCGCCGTTGACCCAGAACTGGCCGCCGTATTCCTTGCGCTTCCACGCCGGCGCCGGCGTGGCGACGAAGGCGGCGAAGCCCTCGGGCAGCAGGCGCTGGCCGTTCCACACGCCGTCCTGCAGGTAGAGCAGGCCGAGGCGCGCCCAGTTGCGCGCCGTGCCGTAGTCGTAGCCGCTCAGGAGGAAGTTGCCCCACGGATCCGGCTCGAGCACCTGCCGCCGGATGCCGATGCGGTCGAAGAGGGCGCGCTGCGGATGCGTCAGGTAGTCCTCGCCGCGGGCCTCCACCGCCTGCCGCACCAGGAAGCCGAGCGTCATCGGATCGGAGTTGCGGTAGCGCCCGACGACCCCGGGCGCGAACTCGACCGGCGATGAGGTGGCGTAGGCGAAGGCGTTGACGGCTCCGGCGTAGATGAAGAAGTGATCGTGGTACTGCGTCGCCGGGTCGAGGTGACGATCGTCCTGGCCCGTGAAGCTGAGGCCGCTCGACATCTGCATCACGTCGCGCACGCGGATGGCGCCGCGTGGATCGCCCGGGCGCCGCCACGCCGGCACCGGCGCGGGATCGTCGAGGCGGAAAGTGCCCCGCTGGATCTCGAGGCCGACGAGCGTGGCCGTGAGGCTCTTGCCCATCGACCAGCTCTCGAGCTGCGTGTCCTGGGTGATGCCCGCCATGTAGCGCTCGCCGACGACCTGCCCCTTGTGCACGACGACGACAGCGGCGGTGAGCCCGGCGGGATCGGCGAAGGCGAGATCCACGGCCGCCGCCAGACGCGCCCGGTCGAGTCCCGACGGTGCCGCGCCACTGGCCGGCGCGTCGCCCATCGGCCACGGCTGAGTGGCCGCCTGCGGCAGCGCGCTCGTGACGGGCGTCGGCGTGAAGAAGACGCGGTCCTGGCCGTCCGGATGGATGACGCAGCCCTGATCGCCGTAGAAGGCGGCGCTGCGTGTCACGTTCTTCAGGGACACGCGAACCCGCTTCGCTGCGCGGTCCACGTCCACCGTCGAGCGGCTGCGTGCGATCGCGCTCCGGCATCAGGAAGTAGGCGCTGTTCTGTCGCGCCTCGTCCACCTCGCGGCCGCTCACGAACACCGCCGAGCACAGAATCTTGGCGTAGCTGGCCGCGCCCAGGCTGGTCGGCGATTGGTACGGCGTGTCGGGATGATGCGGGCGGGTGGGGGTCGCCGGCTGCGCCCCCAGGGCCGCCACGAAGCCGACAACCGACAGGAGGAGGCCGGAGACGACGGCGCGCGATGGCAGCATCATGCCGCGCATCCTACAACGTCGGGGCGCCGCCCGGGATGCCGATGCTCGAGGTCGACCCCGGCCGGCAGCGCGGCCGGATGTGCGATCATCCCGCCGTGTCCGCACCCTTGCTCGAACTGCACGACGCCACCGTCATCAAGGACGGCCGCCCCGCCCTCGCTGGCCTCACGCTCACGATCCGTCAAGGCGAGCACACCGCGATCCTCGGCCCGAACGGCGCCGGCAAGTCGATGCTGGTGGCGCTGCTCACCCACCACGAGCGGGCCGTGCCGCACGGCGACGGCACGCCGCCGGTGCGGGTGCTCGGCGCGCACCGCTGGGACGTGACGACGCTGCGCGGACGCCTCGGCATCGTGTCGAGCGCGCTCCATCAGCGCTTCGTGGCCGGCAACAGCGAAGGGCGGATCACCGGCGAGGCGGCGGTGCTGTCGGCCTTCCATCGCCTCGTACGGCGTGCTGCGCTACGGCGAGGTCACGGACGAGATGCGAGCCCGGACCGCCGACGCCCTGGCGCTGGTCGGCGCCGGGCATCTGGCCACCCGCCACCTGCACGAGATGTCTGGCGGCGAAGCCCGGCGGGTGATGCTGGCGCGCGTGATGGTCACCGCGCCCGAGGTCCTCGTGCTCGACGAGCCGACCTCAGGCCTCGACCTGGCCGCGCGGCACGACTTCATGGAACGCGTGCGGGCGGTGGCGCGGGCCGGCACCACGCTCGTGCTCGTGACCCACCACACCGAGGAGATCGTGCCGGAGATCGGGCGCGTGCTGCTGCTCAAGGACGGCCGTGTAGCGGGGGATGGCCGCCGGCCAGCATGCTGACGGCCGAGCACCTGGGCGCGCTGTTCGACGTGCCAGTGGCCCTCGACCGCGTCGGCGACTACGTCTACGCCCGCCCGGCGTGACGTTCCCTAGCCGCTAGCCGCTAGCCCTGGCCCCGGTCGGATCACTTGACCGTCACCTTGACGTAGGCGTTGGTCCAGCAGCAGACTTCGCCGTTGCCGCCCTCGCCCGAGAAGTCCGTGGCCAGCAGCATGAGCGCATACTCGCCGGGCGCGCTGAAGGTCGCCGTGGTGGTGCCGGTGGCGCTGAACGGCTCGTTGAGAGCGCCGCCCTTGGCCACCTGCAGCTTGGGCTCGGCCGGCTCGAGTGTCACCGTGCCGGGTCCCCGGTACTTCTTCCAGCGCAGCGTCACGGGCGAGCGGCCGTCGGTCACCGGCGCCATCGTCGCGCTGGCGTACTTGCCGTCGTCGTCGACCGACGCCGTCAGCGTGAGCGGTGTGCCGACGCTGGCCGTCATCGCCGGAGCCTTGCTCAACAGCGCCACCGGACCCTGAATCGGCGCGCCGTCGCCGAGCTTCACGATCGGCGGCGTGTTGCCGATCGCGATCTCGGAAAACGGGTTGACGTTGTAGTCGCGGTGCAGGCGCAGCGGAATGCTGGTGGTCTGGCCGTTGACGGTCATCGTCCAGGTCAGCTGCTGGTCGGACGTGAACGTCTTCGGCACGGTCACGATGAAGACGCCGGTGCGCCGGCCGGCAGGAAGTGCGTCGGCTGGCCCAGATCCGGACCGCCGGGTTCGATGCGGTTGTTGGGACCGATCGGCACGTCGACGGCCTGCTTCGGTTGCGGTTGAGGTAGCCGACCAGGAACTTGTGGGTGCCGTCGGGGTTGTCGAACCAGCCCTCGAACGCGCCGGTGATGCTCGCCCCGAACTGCTGCGGCGGCTCGTAGGGCAGCACGGTGCCTGCTGCGCAGACACCCAGGCCCCGCCGGCCAGGAGGAGGACGCGCGCAGGCCAGCTGCGACGCGCGACGAACCGACTGCCATGCGCACTCCCCACGGCTACTGACGTTCGCCCTGTGGTGCGCGCGGCCTTGGCCTTGCGCTCGGCCACGATCGCCTTGTATTCGTCGTCGGTGTAGGTAGACGACGTTCATCCAGGCGTGCGCCATCTCGTCGACCGTGCGGTCGCCGTAGCCGACCCACTGCTCGGGATCCGGGTTGTTCTTGTTGGCCTTGGTGTTGTCGTACCACGCGCTCACGTGGATGATGGTGCCCTTCGGGAACGCCGGGCGACGCGTCGTCGTCGTAGATGTAGTTGGTCATCCAGTTGAAGTTGAAGTTGCCGACGTAGCTGACGATCTGCGGCCGCCGTCGGGCAGAATCGCCTCGACCTGCATCGCCTTGCCGCGCAGGTGGAAGTGCGGCTGGAAGTTGGTGATCAGGGTGTTCTCCTTGAGCACCGTGAAGCCCTCGGTGTGGCGCATCGAGTTCGGGCGGGATGTCGAGGAACTCGCGTTGCACGTCAGGCCGGTGAAGCCAATCAGGTAGCTGCGCTTCTTCGGCTCCTGGCCTTTCGGATAGAACCACAGGCCGATCTCCGAGCCGCCGTTGATCTCTTCGCCGACCGCGTGGAGGTGCTGGTCCCACGAGATCTTCTCGCCGGGCACGATCAGCTTGCCGGTGCCTTCGGGCGAACAGGTCGTAGCCCTTGCCGATCGCCCATTCCATCAGCTGCGGCCGGCGGTTGACCAGGTCTTCCGGGCTGCCGTGGCCGCGGACGGCCAGGTGGCCGTGCCGGTGTTGACCGCATCCGGTGTCGTCGTTCAGCACGAGATAGGCGATCGAGTGGTGCACGATCTTGCGGGCCTTGCAGGTTGGTCGGACGAATCTCGACCATCTTGACCCAGCGCGGCTCGGTGAGCGGGATGTCGGTCATCGGGCGGTACCAGACGTCCTGACTGACGCGCCGGCATCGTGTATTCGGACGACTTGACGACGAGGTCGGGCGGGCCGAAGCCGTCCTGCACGCCCTGCCACTCGTTGTCGGTGACGAGCGGCTTGGCCGGCGGCAGGTCCTTCGGGTCGCCCTGCGGCGCGCCGCCATCGACCCAACGCACGATGGTGTCGATCTGCTGCGTCGCTGAGCGACATGTCGTTCTTGAACTTCTGCACGCCGACGCGACTGGTCGATGTGCCACGGCGGCATCTGCCGGCGTGCTCACGCGGTCCTTGATCGAGCGCGCCCACGGACGCGCGTCCTGGTAGGTGATGAGCGACATCGGCGCGATCGAGTTCGGCTGATGACAGTCCTGACACTTGGCCTGGAAGATCGGCGCGATGTCCTTCGAGAAGGTCGGCGCCGGCCCGGCACTCTGGGCGGCCACCGGCAAGACACCGGCCGCGAGCACGCCCGCGACGCCCGACAGCACCCACGGATTCAAACGACCCATGACCCGCCTCCTCATCACTGGCAGCAAATTGCGCGCGGGGCACCCGGACGGGTCCCGCCGAACGCACGGATTCTAGCCGGGAACCGGTGCCGTTGCAATTGGATACGAACGGGGACGTCTGGTCACCTTTGAGGGGCGCGGGCACCGCGGCCATAATCGGTCCGGATCGTGCCCCGCCGCCGCCGCTCCACCATCGTCGCCTCCCAGCCGGCGGCCGTTCAGGCCGCCAGAACCCCGTCTCGGCTCGCCGCCCTGGCGTGGCCCCTGGGGGTGTTCGTGGTGGCGCTGGCCGTGCGCCTGGTCCACCTCTTCCAGATGCGCGGGAGCCCGTACTTCACGACCCTGCTGGGCGATGCCCGGGGCTACGACGAGTGGGCGCGCCGCCTGGCCGGCGGTGACTGGATCGGCGCCGACGTCTTCTACCAGGCGCCGCTCTATCCCTACTTCCTGGGAGTCGTCTACGCCGTGACGGGCGCCGACCCCGCCAACGCGCGCCTGGTGCAGGCGGCGCTCGGATCGCTGTCGGCGGTGCTGCTGGCCGTGGCCGCCACGCGCCTCTTCGGCCGGCGCGCGGGCCTGCTCGCCGGCCTCGGCCTGGCGCTCTACGCGCCGGCGATCTTCTTCGACAGCCTGCTGCAGAAGTCAGTCCTCGACATCTTCTTCGTGTCCGTCACGCTGACGGCGCTGGCCGCTCTCCTCACCGGCGGCCACGACCGCCGCCGCTGGTGGATGGTCCTCGGACTCGCCGCCGGCGCGCTCGCCCTCACGCGCGAGAACGCCCTCGTGCTGGCCGTGGTGCTGGCGGCCTGGATCTGGTTCGCCGCGCCGGCGCCGCGGCGTGGCCGGGCCCAGGCGCTCGCGGTCTTCGCCGGCGCCGTCGCGCTCGTCCTGGCCCCGGTGGCGGCGCGCAACTTCGCCGTGAGCGGCGAGGTGTATCTCACGACCTCGCAGTTCGGACCGAACTTCTACATCGGCAACAACGCCGGGGCCGACGGCTCCTATCAGCCGCTGCGCTTCGGCCGCGGATCGCCGGAGTTCGAACAGGCCGATGCCACCGCGCTGGCCGAGCGCGCGAGCGGCCGTACGCTGACGCCGGCGGAGGTGTCGTCGTACTGGTCCGGGCGCGCCATCGCGTTCATCACCGGGCAGCCGGATGCGTGGCTGGCGCTGATGGCGCGCAAAGCCGCGCTGCTCGTCAACGCCTCGGAGGCGATCGACACCGAGAGCCAGGAGTCGTATGCCGAGTGGTCGTGGCCGCTGGCGCTCCTCGGATCGTTCATGCACTTCGGGGTGCTCGTCCCGTTGGCGTTCGTCGGGACGATCGTGACCTGGCACGACCGCCGGCGGCTGCTGGTCGTCCACGCGATGACGCTGGCGCTGGCGGCCTCGACCGTCGCCTTCTACGTCTTCGCGCGCTACCGCTACCCCCTGGTGCCGCTGCTGATGCTGGTTGCGGCCGCCGGCGTGGCGGCGCTGCCGCGCTGGCTGGCCGCGCGACCGCGCACGCAGGTCATCGGGCTCGCCGCCGGCACGCTCGCCGTCGCTGGCCTCTGCCATCTGCCGCTGCTCTCGGCCACGCGGAGCCGGGCGATCACCGAGACCAACCTCGGCACCGCGTTCTACGAAGCGGGACGACTGGACGACGCGATGGCCCGCTATCGACGCGCCATCGAGATCCAGCCGGACTACGTGCCGGCGTTCAACAACCTCGGCGTCGTGCTCCGCGCCGCCGGCCGTACCGACGACGCCCTCGGCGCCTATCGCCAGGGGCTCGCCCTGCGCGACGACTATCCCGACCTGCACTACAACCTCGCCAACGCCCTCCTGGCCCTCGACCGTCCTGACGAGGCCGCCGACCACCTGCGCCAGGCCGCCGCCGGCACGCCCGACTCGGCTGGCGTCCACAACAACCTCGGCACCGCGCTGGCCGCCAGGGGTCAGTTCAGGGAGGCCGCCGTCGAGTTCGAGCGCGCCGTGCTGCTCGAGCCCGGCTCCGCGCGCGCGCACCGAAACCTCGGCAATGCCCTGGCCGAACTGGGTCGCGATGGCGAGGCGTTCGCGCACCTGACTTCGGCGACGACGCTCGCTCCCGGCGACGCCGAGAATCACTACGACCTCGGTGCCTACCTGCTGACCCGCGATCGGAATGCGGAGGCGGCGGCCGCGTTCACCGCCGCCATCGCCGCGCGGCCCGGCTACGCCGAGGCCCACAACAACCTCGGGATCGCGATTGGCTCCCAGGGCGATCTCGGGCGCGCCATCGCGCAGTTCGAGGAAGCCCTCCGGCTGTCACCCGGCTTCGAGGACGCCGCGCGCAACCTCGATCTGGCGCGACGGGTCCGGCGCGCACAGTAGCTCCATCGAGGCCCACGCCGCCAGCGCGGCGTGCCGCGTCATCAGCCGTACGCTCTTGCATGCGTCGCGTCCTTCTGACACCCTCGGGGGGCAGGAGGCGACCATGGCTTCGCTCGACGATCTTCCGCTCGGCACCGAGCAGCGCGACGCTGCGCGAACGCCCGCCGCTCCGCCATCGGCCGGGTGGACGGTGGTGCTGTTCGGCGTGGTGGTAGCCCTCGTGCTCGCGGCCGGCGTGTGGTACTACGTGTCACGCCAGCGCGCCGCCGAGACGACCGCGACGACCGCCACCGCGGAGCCGGCGCCGCCAGCCGCCCCGCTGACCGCGGAGCCGGCGCCGGCCGCGCCGCCGCTGCCGCCGCGCTCGGAGATGGATCCCTACGTGCGCAATCTCTTCGCCACGCTGAGCGCCCATCCGGAACTGCTCAAGTGGCTGGCCACCGACGACCTGGTCGGCTCGATGGCCACGGCCATCGATCGGCTCGCCCAGGGGCGGTCGCCGGCGCGCGATCTGGCGGTGCTGCGGCCCGCCTCCCGCTTCGCCGTCGTGCGCCGCGGCGCCGACACGCGCGTCGACCCGGCCAGTTACATGCGCTACGCGCCGCTCGTCGCCGCCGTGACCACCGTGGAACCGGCCGCCCTGGCCGCGGCCTTCAGGACGCTCAAGCCTCGACTCGAAGAGGCCTACATCGCCCAGGGACATCCGGGCGGCGGCTTCGACGAAGCCGTGAAGCGCGCCATCGCCGTCGTGACGACGACACCCGACATCGCGGCCGATGCCGTGCTCGTGCCCGGTGTCGGCGGCTATGTCTACGACGATCCCGCGTTCGAGCGCCTGCCGTCCGCGCAGAAGCATCTGCTGCGGATGGGTCCGGATCTGGCCGGCCGCGTGCGCGAAGCGGCGCGGCAGTTCCAGGCGGCTCTGGCCGCCGCCCCGGCGACCCCGCGCTAGCGGCCATCGCGTCGCAGCGCCGGATCGACCCTGGTCGCTGACGCGATCCGCGTCCCGCCGTGCGATAGGCGTGGCCTATCGCAACCATCGTCAAGGACGATTTCCAGCGCTCGCGTCCAAGTGCTATCGTGGGCCGGTTAGAGGAGGCTCCACGCGTGGCAGCGGCCCGCCTCGGAGACCCTGAGTCCGTTCCGCACTCGATGCGACCCGTCCACGTGGCCGGGATCGAGGGCGCGTCCGGCTCCACCCTGTTTCACTGCGGCCGGCGGCAAGCGATCCCCGGCCCGACGACCGGGCCGCAGCGCCCGCACCACGAGGTCACGCCGACATGGAAGATCAGCAGAAGTGCCCGTTCTCGGGTAAAGCGCACCAGGGCACGAGCAACCAGGACTGGTGGCCGAAGCGGCTGAACCTGCAGCTCCTGCATCAGAACTCGCCGATGGGTGATCCCATGGGCGCGGACTTCGACTACGCCAAGGAGTTCGCGACCGTCGACCTCGCCGCCCTGCAGCAGGACATCGAGCAGGTGATGACGACGTCGCAGGACTGGTGGCCGGCCGACTACGGTCACTACGGACCGCTCTTCATCCGCATGGCGTGGCACAGCGCCGGCACCTACCGGATTGCCGACGGCCGCGGCGGCGCCGGGTCCGGCACGCTGCGCTTCGCGCCGCTGGCCAGCTGGCCCGACAACGCCAACCTCGACAAGGCGCGCCGGCTGCTGTGGCCGATCAAGCAGAAGTACGGCCGCAGAATCTCGTGGGCCGATCTGATGGTCTTCACCGGCAACTGCGCGCTGGAGTCGATGGGCTTCAAGACCATGGGCTTCGCCGGCGGGCGCGAGGACGTGTGGGAGCCCGAGCAGGACATCTACTGGGGCTCGGAATCCACGTGGCTCGGCGACGAACGCTACAGCGGTGACCGCCAGCTCGAGAATCCTCTCGCCGCCGTGCAGATGGGCCTCATCTACGTCAATCCCGAAGGCCCGAACGGCCATCCCGATCCGGTGGCCGCGGCCCGCGACATCCGCGAGACGTTCCGCCGCATGGCGATGAACGACGAAGAGACGGTGGCCCTGATTGCCGGCGGGCACACCTTCGGCAAGACCCACGGCGCCGCCCTGACCAGACACGTCGGCCGCGAGCCCGAGGCGGCCGCCATCGAGGATCAGGGCCTCGGCTGGAAGAACAGCTACCAGACCGGCCGTGGCGCGGACGCCATCACGAGCGGACTCGAAGTCACCTGGACCACCAACCCGATCAAGTGGGACAACAACTTCTTCGAGAACCTGTTCGGCTTCGAATGGGAGCTGGTGGACAGTCCGGCCGGCGCCAAGCAGTGGGCGCCCAAGAACGGCGCCGGTGCCGGCACGGTGCCGGGCGCGCACGATCCGACGCGGACAATCGCGCCGACCATGCTCACGACCGACCTCGCACTGCGCCTGGATCCGGCCTACGAGAAGATCTCGCGGCGTTTCCTCGAACATCCGGAGCAGTTCGCGGAGGCCTTCGCCAAGGCGTGGTTCAAGCTGACCCATCGCGACATGGGGCCGCTGTCGCGCTACCTCGGCCCGCTCGTGCCGGCCGAACCGCAGTTGTGGCAGGACCCCGTCCCGCCGGTCACGCACGACCTCGTCGACGCGGCCGACGTCTCGGCCCTCAAGAGCACCATCCTGGGCTCGGGTCTCACCATCACCCAGCTGGTCTCGACGGCCTGGGCCTCGGCGGCCTCCTTCCGCGGCACCGACAAGCGCGGTGGCGCCAACGGCGCCCGCATTCGCCTGGCGCCGCAGAAGGACTGGGCGGTCAACAACCCGGCCCAGCTGGCCACGGTGCTGAGCGTGCTCGAAGGCATCCAGCAGAAATTCAACGCCGGTCAGGCCCGCGGCTCCAAACAGGTGTCCCTGGCCGACCTGATCGTCCTCGGCGGCTGTGCCGCGGTGGAGCAGGCGGCCCGGCAGGCCGGACACGACATCGAGGTGCCCTTCATGCCCGGGCGCACCGACGCCCTGCAGGAGCAGACCGACGTCGAGGCGTTCGCCGTGCTCGAACCGACGTTCGACGGCTTCCGCAACCACCTCGGCCACGGCCACGAGCTGCCGGCCGAGAACCTGCTGCTCGAGCGGGCGCGGCTGCTGACCCTCACCGCGCCCGAGATGACGGTGCTGGTCGGCGGGATGCGGGTGCTGACGGCGCCGGCCGGACCGTCGGCCGCCAGCGCGTTCACGACCCGCCCCGAGACGCTGACCAACGACTTCTTCGTCAACCTGCTCGACATGGGCCACGAGTGGCGGCCGGCGGCGAGCGGCGGCGATGGCTACGAGCGCGTGGCCCGCGGCGCCGACGGCGTCACGGGCACCGCCACCCGCGTCGACCTGCTGTTTGGCGCCAATTCCGAGCTGCGGGCGCTGTCGGAGGTCTATGCGAGCGACGACGCCAAGGAGAAGTTCGCGCACGACTTCGTGGCGGCCTGGGACAAGGTCATGAACCTCGACCGGTTCGACCGCCCCTGAGCGGGCTACCGCTCGAGCCGCGTCACCACCCCGGCGGGAGTCGCCGGTGACCGTCACTGTCTCCGCTCTCCCGGGGGGTTGCGCCCGGGGGGAGCGGAACAGGACAATAGTGCAGCCGATGGAACGTACCTGCCCCGCCGCACCGCAGCCCATCTCGTGGGTCCGCAACCCGCGCCGCTGGATGTTTGCCGGCATCGGGGTGGCCTCGGTGGGCCTTGGCTGGCTCGGCGTGTTCGTGCCGGGACTGCCGACCACCATCTTCCTCATCATCGCGTCCTACTGCTTCACGCGCAGCTGTCCGTGGCTCGAAGAGCGGCTGCTCCGCATTCCGATGTTCGCGCCCTACATGAAGGTGCTCGATGACGGGCGCGGCATGTCGAAGCAGGCGGCCACGAGCGCCCTGCTCTCGATGTGGTCGTGCGTCACGATCAGCCTGGGCGTCCTCTATCTGACCGGCCGTCTCGCGCCGTGGATGGCGGCCGCCATCGTGCTGGCGGCCATGGCCGGCACCGGCATGATCCTGCTCTACGCCCGCAAGCCACGCCCCGTCCGGGCGTAGCTGCCACGCCCCGTCCGGGCGTAGCGGCCACGCCTCGCGCCGCTCCACGGTGCCGCCCCGCACCTGCCGACACGGAGTATCGTGTCGGCGGAGGTGCGCATGGCAATGGCTCCCGTCACTCGTTACACCCTCGGACTCTCGGTCGCGGCAATCGCCGCGGGCATCGCGCTGGCCACGGTTGGACCGTCCGCGCAAGGAGGTCGCTCCGTGATTCAGCGCATGAACCCGCCCGGGCTCTCGACGCCCACCGGCTACTCGCACATCGTCTCGGCACGCGGTGGCCGCACGATCTACCTCTCGGGGCAGATCGCGTTCGACGCCAAGGGGCAGCTCGTCGGCAAGGGCGACCTGACGGCGCAGACGAAACAGGTCTTCGCCAACCTCGACACCGCGCTCAAGGCCGCCGGCGCCACCTTCAACGACGTCGTGAAGACCAACTACTACATGCTGGATGCGTCGCAGGTCCAGGTCATCCGCGACGTCCGCGCGCAGTACTTCACCAAGGAGCTGCCGGCGAGCACGCTCGTCGAGGTGTCGCGTCTGGCCAGCCCTGATTTCCTGATCGAGATCGAAGTCATCGCCGTCGTGGCGGAATAGGACGCCGCCGCGCGCGGGGACCGCGGCTAGCGGTGCGCCGGCTGCGCCGCCCCGGCGTGCGCGAACGCCCAGTAGCGCTCGCGCGCCTGCTGGCCGATCGGGCCGGCCTCGAGGGTGCGCGCTTCGTAGCGCCGGCACGGCACCACCTTGCCGTGGTTGCCGGTCGAGAAGATCTCGTCGGCCTCGAGCAGCTCCTGCGGCCGGATCGTCCGCTCGCGCACCTCGATGCCGGCCTCGCGCAGCAGGCCGATGACGCGCTGGCGGGTGATGCCGTTGAGGAAGGTGCCGTTCGGCACCGGCGTGTGCACGATGCCGTCCTTGACCAGCATCACGTTCTGCGCCGTGAGCTCGGCCACGTGGCCGAGCGGATCGCACATGACGGCGTTGTCGAAGCCGCGGCGCTTCGCGTCGGCGATCGCCATGCCGGCCAGCGGATACAGGCAGGCCGCCTTGGCGTGCGTCGGGGCCTGCTCGGGGCTCGGGCGGCGATAGGGCGACAGGCACGCCGAGAAGCCCTTGGCTGGATCCGGCAGCGGCATCTTCTGGATGACGAGCGCGAACTGCGTGGAATCGGGATCGACGGCCACCAGCCCCGACTCGGCCCAGAACATCGGGCGGATGTAGAGCGGCGCATCGGCGGGGAACTTCGCGATCCCCTCGCGGGCCAGCTCGAGGATGCGCTCGGCGCCGACCGGCGGCTTCATCAGCAGGCCCTCGGCCGAGCGCACGGCGCGGGCGCAGTGCAGCTCCAGATCCGGCGCCACCCCTTCGAACGCGCGGGCGCCGTCGAACACGGCATTCGCCAGCCAGGCGGCGTTCGTGTGCGACGTCATCAGGGGCACCGCGCCCGTGCCCCACTGACCGTTGAAGTAGCAGATGGACGTCAGGGCGGGGTCGGACATGTCGGAACCTCCAGGGAAAGATGAATTATAGTTCGAGGGTCTGACCCGCCCTCTTCGAACCCGCCTCGACAAGCGACTGCGCGCCGACCACGCGGCGCTCTCCTGGGCCCGGCTGCGCGCCGCCATCGAGCGCGGTCAGGTGACCGTCAACGGCGCCATCGAGCGCGACCCGGCGGCTGAGGTGCTGTCGACCGCCACCGTCGTCATGGACGTCAACCGCCCGGCGCAGCGTCCGGCCCGGTCGCGCTTCACGCGCCTCTACGAAGACGACGACATCCTGGTCATCGACAAGCCGGCGGGCCTGCTGACGATTCCGACCGAACGGGACGACGGCGTGGTCGAGGACACGGTCCTCAGCCGCGTCCGCGAGTACATGGAGCGCCGACGCGGCGACGCCGGGTACGTGGGCACGCTGCACCGGCTGGACCGCAACACCTCGGGCGCGCTGGCGGTCGCGCTGTCGCGCGACGCGCACGAGGCCGGCCGAGCCCTGTTCGGGCAGCACGCCTTCGAGCGGCAGTATCAGGCGCTCGTCGAGGGCGTCCCGGCCCCTGACGCCGGCACCATCGATCTGCCGATCGCCGATGCCTACGGCGGTGGCCGCCGCCGCCTGGCCGTCGGTCTCGAGGCCTCGATGCCGGCCGTGACGCACTACGTCGTGCGTCACGCCTACGGCACGGCCGCCGCCCTGGTCGAACTGACGCTCGACACCGGCCGCCAGCATCAGATCCGTCTGCACATGGCCCACCTGGGCCATGCGGTGCTGGGCGACCGCGCCTACGGCACACCCCGCGCGGCGGAGGCGGCGCCCCGCCAGATGCTGCACGCCTGGACGCTGCGCTTCCCGCACCCGCTGACCGGCGCGCCGATTGGCGTGAGCGCCCCGCTGCCGGATGACTTCGCCCGCATGCGCGAGCGGCTGCGCGCCCGTCGCACCCTGGTGTAGAGCCCCGGCAGCACGGGCGACTCCCCGCAACCAGCCAGCACGGCCCAGGTTGACGCCGCCCCCTGGCCTGCACGACTATCGGCCACCATTCCTTCCGAGGTGCCATGACCCGAGTGCGATCGCTGCCCGCCGCCGTCTGCCTGCTCGCCTGTTCCGCCGCCTGCACCGCGCCGCCGCCACCGGAGCCCGCGGCGCCGTTCTCGGTCGTCGAGGCCAGCTTCGCGGACATGCAGGCCGCCATGGTGGAAGGCCGCGTCACCTCGCGTCAGCTCGTCGAGCAGTACCTGCAGCGTATCGCGCTCTACGAGGAACGCCTCAACGCGACGCTGGCCGTCAATCCCAAGGCGCTCGAGGAGGCCGACCGGCTCGACGCCGAGCGCACGGCCGGCAAGGTGCGCGGGCCGCTGCACGGCATTCCGGTCGCGCTCAAGGACAACATCCACACGACCGACCTGCCGACCACCGGCGGCGCGGTGGCCTTCGAGGGCTTCATCCCGCCCTACGACGCGACGCTCACGAGGCAACTGGAAGAGGCCGGCGCCATCATCCTCGCCAAGACGATGATGACGGAGCTGGCCAACTTCATCGCCCAGGGCATGCCGGGCAACTACAACGGCCTCGGCGGCTACGGCATGAATCCCTACGACCCGCGGCGCGATCCGCGCGAGGCCACCGGCGACGGACGGCCCGTGGCCAGCACCGGCGGCTCGAGTTCGGGCGTCGGCACGGCGGCCAACCTGTGGGCCGCCAACGTCGGCAGCGAGACGTCGGGATCGGTCCTGAGCCCGGCCAACCAGAACATGCTGGCGGCCATCAAGCCCACCGTCGGCCGCATCAGCCGCTACGGCATCATCCCGATCACGGCCGACCAGGACACCGCCGGCCCGATGGCGAAGTACGTGGCGGACGCCGCGATGATGCTCGGCGCCATGGAAGGGGCGTCGCCGGATCCCAATGACGCCGCCACCAGCACCTGCACGCCGCCGCCGGACCGCGACTACTCCGTGCACCTGAAGCGCGACGGCCTCAAGGGTGCCCGTATCGGCATCCCGCGCGCCTTCTACTACGACAAGCTGACGCTCGCCGGCGACAAGGAGCCGCGCGGCGGCTTGAACGAGGCGCAGGCCACGGCCATGGCCGAGGCCATCGAAGCGCTGAAGGCGGAGGGCGCCGTGATCGTCGATCCGGTCGACATCCCGAGCATCGTCGAGGCCGATGCGGCGAACAACTTCCTGAAGTGGGGCACCTGCGCCGGCACCGATGGCGGCAAGGGCAAGGACGCCGAGTGCTCGGTGGTGCTCAAGTACGGGATGAAGCGCGACTTCAACGCCTGGCTGGCCACGCTCGACGGCACCGGCCCGGTGTCGACGCTGGCCGAGTTGCGGGCCTGGAACCTGGCGCACCAGAACCGCGGCGCCATCAAGTACGGGCAGGCCAATCTCGACGTGTCCGATGAGATGGATCTGGCGAACGACAAGGCGCGCTGGGAAGCCGACCGCCAGAAGGACATCCGCCTCGGCGGCACGCAGGGCATCGACGCGGCGATGCAGACCCACAAGCTCGACGCGATTCTGTTTCCCGGCGCCAGCGGCGCCGGCATCGCCGCCAAGCCCGGCTATCCCACCGTGATCGTGCCGTTCGCGATGGTGCCGAACGCCCCCACGCCAGCCTTCCCCGAGGGCTTCGACGCGAAGCCCATTCCCTACGGCGTCAGCTTCACCGGCATGGCGTGCAGCGAGCCGCGCCTGATCGAACTCGCCTACGCGTTCGAGCAGGCGACGAAGAAGCGGAGCGCGCCGCCGTCGGCGCCCTAGTTCCCGCGGCGGCCCCCACCACCGCCCTCTCGGTCAGACGCAGCGTTCGTTCTTGACGTAGCGAAGGAGGCAGGTATGAAGCGAGCAGTGATGGTGACGGCCGCGCTCATGGCGACGGCGATGGGGGTCGGCGCGCACGACAACCAGGAACAGACACCGGATCGGGTGGGCCCGGCCAGCCACCGGGTCGACATCGTGGAAGCGACCATCTGGGATCTCTCGAACGCGCTCAATGACGGCCGCGTCACGTCGCGTGAGCTCGTGCAGATGTACCTGGATCGCATCAACCGCTACGAAGGCCGGGTCAATGCCACGGCGGCCATCAGCGAAAGCGCGATGGCCGACGCCACCTACTGGGATCGTGAGCGGGCCGCCGGACGCGTGCGCGGGCCGTTGCACGGCATCCCGATCGGCATCAAGGACATCATCAACACGACCAACATGCCGACGACCGGTGGCGGGCTGGCGTTTGCCGGCTTCGCGCCGCTCTACGACGCGACGCTCGTCAAGAACCTGCGCGACGAGGGCGCCATCATCTTCACGAAGACGGTGCTGACCGAGTTCGCCAACTGGGTGGCCTCGGGGATGCCCGGCAACTACAGCGGCCTCTTCAGCTACGGCTTCAACCCCTACGACCCGCGAACCGACCCGCGCACGGCGACCGCCGACGGCCGCCCGGCGATGAACACCGGCGGGTCGAGCTCCGGCATCGGCACCGCCCTGAGCTTCTGGGCCGGCAGCGTCGGCACCGAGACGTCGGGATCGATCCTGAGCCCGTCCAACCAGAACATGCTGGTCGGCATCAAGCCGACCGTCGGCCTCATCAGCCGCTACGGCATCGCGCCGATCACGGCCGACCAGGACACGGCCGGCCCGATGACGCGGACGGTGGCGGATGCGGCCATCATGCTCGGCGCCATGGTCGGCGCCGATCCCCGCGACCCGGCGACCAACACCTGCATCGCGCCGCCCGGGCGTGACTACACGCGCTTCCTGCGCCTGGCCGGTCTGCGCGGCGCCCGCATCGGCATTCCGCGCGCCGGCTTCTACACCGCCACCACGCGGCCCGACACCGGGGCCTCGGTCGGCGGACTGAATCCGGCGCAGCTGGCCGTCATGGAAGAGGCGATTGCCATCCTGCGGCGTGAGGGCGCGACCATCGTCGATGCGGCGGACATCCCCAGCTACCTGGACGGCACGCCGGCCAACAACTTCAACACCTGGCCGATCTGCGCCGGTCCCAACAATGGCAAGGGCGGCGACGCCGCCTGCTCGACCGTGTTCAAGTACGGCATGAAGCGGGACTTCAACCTGTGGCTCGACTCGCTCGGCCCCGGCGCCCCGGTCAAGACCCTGACCGAGCTGCGCAACTACAACCTGGCCAACCAGAACCGCGGCGCCATCAAGTACGGGCAGGCGCAGTTCGACATCTCCGATGAGATGAACCTCGAAACCGACCGCGCGCGCTACCTGGCCGATCGCGCCCGCGACATCTTCGTGTCACGCACGCACGGCATCGACGAGGCGATGGCGTTGCACAAGCTCGACGCGTTGCTGTTCCCGGGCAGCAGCGGCGCCGGCATCGCCGCCAAGGCCGGCCATCCAACGGTCATCGTGCCGTTCGGCTTCGTGCCGAACGCCCCCACGCCGGCCTTCCCCGCCGGCTTCGATGCCAAGGATCAGCCCTACGGCGTCAGCTTCACGGGCACGGCCTGCGCGGAACCGCGGCTCATCGAGCTGGCCTACGCGTTCGAGCAGGCCACCAAACGGCGGGTGCCGCCTCCCGACTTCCCGTAGCGACAACCCGGTGGCGGGGGCAGAGATGTCCCCGCCACGCGCGTTTCCGGTAAGCTCCGGGCGCGTGCGATTCCGTTCCCTGCGAAGCCGGCTGCTCGTGGCCATCGGCGCCCTCGTCGTGGCGCTCACCGGCGCCACGCTCACCTACGTCGGCCGGTTGGCCAACCAGGCGGTGACGGACCGCGTGACCGCCGATCTCGTGGCCAGCCGCGGCACGCTCGCCACCACCCAGGACGGCCCGCTACGAACGGCTCGACGCTGGTGGCGCGGCTGCTGGCGTCGTTCCCGGATCTGCTGGCGCTGCTCGGCACCGATGCGGCCACCGTGCGCGACTTCCTGACCGACTACCGCGAACGCAACGCCCGCGAGGAGCTGCTGCTGGTGCTCGATCAGCGCGGCGACGTGCGTGGCGCGCAGCGACACCTTCGCGCCGTTGACCCTGCCGGACGCGCAGCGCGCTGGCTCGAGCCGGCGCTGTCGGGCCAACCGGTGCACGGCGTGATCGAGGTCGAGGCCGGCCGCATCACCTGGTGCTGGTGCCGGCCGAGGCCGGCGGCACGGTCTTCGGCTTCGTGGCCGCGGCCGCGCCGGTCGACGACCGCTGGGCCACGGCGCTGCGCGACGCCAGCGGCAAGGAGATCGTCGTGCTGGCCGCGGCCGGCGTCGCCGGCACGACGCTGGCGCCGGGACGCGCGCCGTGGGCCGACCGCCGCCGACTTCGCCCCGATCAGGCCGGCCACCACCGAGGTCGAATCTCGGCGGCGAGCGGTTCGAGGCGATCGAGCGTCGACGGATCCCGTACGCCGGCGCTCGCGGTGGTCGCGCTGCAGTCGCTCGATCTGGCGCTGGCGCCCTACCGCAACATCCAGCTCGGGCTGGTCCTGCTCGGCCTGGTGGCCGCGGCGCGCCGGCGTGGGCGCCGGCGCCCTGCTGGCGCGCTCGATCACCGCGCCGATCGCGGCGCTGTCGACAGGCCACCGCGCGAGGTCGCGCGCGGCCGCTTCGACGTCAAGCTGGCCGTGCGACGGCCACGACGAGCTGGCGCAGCTGGCCGAGGCGTTCAACCGGATGACCGCCGGCCTGCGCGAGACGCGCCGACATGCAGAAGTTCGTCTCGCAGTCGACGGTCGACATGATCCAGCGCGGCCCCGACACGGCCGACGACGCCGCGCCGGCGCGCGGCAGGTGATCACGCTGCTCTTCTCGGACATCCGCGGCTTCACGGCGTTCGCCGAGCACCGGCCGCCCGAGGAGGCCGTGGCGGTGCTCAACCGCTATCTGCAGCTGCAGGCCGAGCTGGTGCAGCGCTTCCAGCGGCGACGTCGACAAGTTCATGGGCGATGCCGTGTTCGCGCACTTCACCGGCGACGACAAGGCGCTCGACGCGATCCGCTGCGCGGTCGAGATGCACCGCGCCGTGCAGCGGCCGCGCGACGCCGATCCCGGGCCTGCCGCGCGCTCGCCGTCGGCATCGGCATCGTGACCGGCGAGGTGATCGTCGGCAGCGTCGGCGGGGCCGAACCGGCTCGATTACACCGCCGTCGGCGCGCCGGTGAACCTGGCGGCGCGGCTGTGCGCGGCGGCCGAGCCCGGCGAGACGCTGCTGAACGACACGACCTTCGAGGCGGTGCGCGGCCTGGTGGCCGCCGAACCGGCGCCGCCGATCGCGGTGAAGGGCTTCACCGACAAGGTCGCGCCCTACCGCATGCGCACCTGAGCGCGGCCTCAGGGCTCCTTGTAGGCGGCCGGGGGATACGGCTTGCCGAACTTGTTCGCATGCTGCACGGCGACGAAATCACTCTCGTCGAGCGTGAGCGGCGTGGCCGTCGTCGCCCCCGCCACGGTGACCTCGGCGGTGGCCGGGGTGGCCCGTTCCGAGAGCGGCCGTCACGGTGTAGCGGCCCGGCGGCAGGTCGAGACGCCAGGCGCCGCCGGCATCCGACTGTCGCGATCCACGGCGTCGGCACCACGACCAGCAGCGCCGTCATCTGCGGATGGATGTTGCAGAAGACCCGCACGACGCCCGGGGAGGCGAACGTCCGGCTCTTCGACGCGCCCGCCCGGTACAAGCCGAGGTCGAAGGCGTGCCCGGGCGAGAGCGAGAAGACGTTGTGGAAGATGTCGTCGTCGTTCGGGAACACGCACGGGCGAGCCGACGGGCACGCCGAGCACGCGCGGCGAGAAGCGCTTGTCGCGCTGCGACAGCGACACGGACTCCCGGCCCTGGGTCGGCGCGGAGCCGCTCGACCGGCTCGGCGTAAACGACCACCGGCGCCGCCGGCGCGCCCTCGCGCACCTGGTCGTCACCGTCCCGGTCAGCACGTCACCGAACGCCACGGCCGGCAGTGCCAGCACGCCCAGGGCGAGCGCCGGCAGCCGGCGCCAGGCGCGACGCAGGCAGTGCCGTTTCCCAGATCCTCGTTCGCATCGAATCACCAGCTCTCTGGCCGTCAGAACGTGACGGCGAACACCGCATTCACGTGATGGTTCTCGCGGTTGCGCCCGACACCGTAGCGCGTCTGCAACCACTTGTACTCGACCGACGCCGACACCTCCGGGCGTGAGGCGCACGATGACGTTGCCGAAGGCACTCGTGTTGCGCAGCCGTCCGGCGGCGCCGATGCCGTCGGGACGACGATCGAGGCCGCCGCCGCCGTTCAACGACACGCGCGACGCCGCGGCCAGGCGGCCCTCGACCCAGCCGCCCGTCGACCGTCCCGGCTGGCCGACGCCCGACGCCGTAGGCATCAAGTTCATCGGCGATGTAGAGCCTCGCCGGCCACGCCAACGCGGCCGCGGCGCAGGTCGAGGTCGACGGCGCCGGCCGAGGTCGGGGTGAGCCGGCCGAACGAGCGGATCCAGCCGTAGTGGCCCGAGACGCCGACCTGCGCCTCGCCGGCATCGTCCGGCGTCGCCGCGACCGTAACCGACGTGCCCCTGCAACGCCGGCCGCTCCGAGCGTTCACCAGCTCCGGCGCCGGGCGCGAAGACATAGCTCGTGCCGGCGTCGCCGACCACCGGGGCGACGATCCCGCCCTTGACGGTGAAGCCGCCGACACGCTGTTCGAGCCGCACCTGCGGCGCCCGCAGGTACAGGTTGCCGGCGCGGAAGAACTGCGGGAAGGCGAACGACGCGAGCGAGGTCGGATCGCGCGGCGCGAGCATCACGTGGTCCTGCCCGACCTCCACGGCGGTGCCGCCGCGTTCGAGCCGGCCGAAGGCATAGAGCAGGCGCGGCAGGCCCATCACCGTGCCGGTGACGAAGCCCGGCGTGCCGCCGAAGAAGTCGACGACCAGGGCGCCGGAGGTCTGCCACTGCCCCATCATGATGCCGTGGACGTCGACGCCGAGTCGGCTCTGGCGCATCGGTCGAGGTCATCGATCCGCCGGCCGCCGGGCCGACGATGTTGGGACTCTCGAGCCAGTTGGCGTCGCCGGAGTTGATGACGGTGTTCGACAGGATGGTGCCGGAGAGCCGTCACCGGGAAGCGGGAACCCGATTCGACCTTCACCTGGGCCAGCTCCTCGACCTGCGCTTGCAGCATCTCGGGCGGCAGCAGCATCGACGGCGGCTCCTGGACGGCGGCCACGTCGGTCGAGAGCGCCGCGGTGGCGCTGCGCAGGGCGCGCAGTTCGGCGGCGAGGCTGCCCAGTTCCAGGCGCAGGGCCGCGACCTCATCGCGCAGCAGGCCGACTTCGTCGGCGGCGTGCGCGGGCGCTCCTCCAGCGCCAGGCGGCGCCAAGCTAGGCGACGCGGCGTCGTTCCGCGCCTGGGCAGCGGCGGGAGCGAGAGCGATCAGCAGGAGGAGCGGCGCGGCCGCAAGACTGCGTCCGCGGGTGCGCGAGGACGGCCAGGAATGGCTGGACATGCGGCCATTGTAGGGCCGCCTGTCGCGTCACGGCACGGGCGGGAGGAAAAAGCGGGGCGGGGTCAGGACGGCTGCTCTTCGGACGTCTCGTCGTCCTCGGCCGTCTCTTCTTCGTTCAGATCGGAGAGATCATCCCCCCACGGATTGGCCTGCGGGCCGGGCACGATACCCGCGATGTCCGGGTCGATTCCGGGAGGCGCGCCTGGGGTGTTGGCACGGCGTTCGCGCGCTTCGACCCTCTTCGCCGTCTTCTGCTTCTGCCGATCCTGTCGAGCGCGTTCACGATCGCGCTTACTGCGGGGACGTCCCTGGAACATGCATCACTCCGATGGCGCGCTGGCGGGGGGCGCCCGCACGCGCCGACTCCACGACTCGTGGAACCGTAAGCGACGATCTTATCAGTCCTGACGGCCGCGCGCCGGCCGATCACCGGATCCGGGCAGCCCGTGCAGTAGGATGGCGGGCGTGCCCTGGGGCAGCTCTCTTCTCCGTCGCGATGTCCTGCGCCAGCTGGCCGCCGGGCTGATCTTCGCGCCCGCCAGGCTCTCTTTCCCCGCCGAACCCGCGTGGCTGTGGTCGGGGGCCGTCACGGCAACCTCGGCGACCGTGCTGGCGGCCTTCACCGACCGCCTGACCGCCGTGCCCCCGCTCCTCGTCGACACCACCCGGGGCTCACCGGCGCCCGGCGCGTGGAAGGGAGCGCCAGCGCCGCGCCGTCGCGCAGCGAAGACGATCGCACCGTCGTCACCTACCGGCTCGACGGGCTCAGCCCTGGCGACCGAGTACTTCGCCGGCTTTCGAGGCCACGAGCGGCACCCGGGCACGCCTCCGTACTTTCGGCCGGGGCCCGTTCAGCTTCACGGCGGCGTTCGGATCGTGTGCCGGCGGGACGCGCATCGTGCCGATGTCGCACGTCTCGAACAGCGGCATCTTCGCCGCCATCGGCGCCCTCGACCCGCACTTCTTCATCCACATGGGCGACCTGCACTACTACAACATCGACGGCCCGTCGGAGCCGCTCGGCCGTTGGCCGGCCTGTTCCGCCGCGCGCCTCGACCGCGTGCTCTCGCAGGAGCAGCAGGTGCTGCTCTACCGCCGCACGCCGATCGTCTACATGTGGGACGACCACGACTACGGCACCGGACGACTCCGACGCCAGGTCCCGGACCCGCGACGCCGCCCGCACCTACTACGGCGCCGAGGTGCCGCACTATCCCCTGCCCCTCGCCCCGCAGGCGGATGGGCCGATCGCGCAGACCTTCGACGTCGGCCGCGTACGCTTCGTGATGACCGATGCCCGCTCGGAACGACTGCCGCCGGAACGCACGCTGCTCGGCTCGCGCCAGAAGGACTGGCTCCTGCAGCAACTCGAGCGGGCGGCCGCCGACCAGGTGCCGCTCCTCGTGTGGGTGAACCCGGTGCCGTGGATCACGCCCGACGGCGACGCCGACGGCTGGGGCCGCTTCGCCGCCGAGCGCCAGGAGATCGGGGACCGGATCACGGCGCTCGGGCTCGGCTCGCGGCTGCTGATGCTGAGCGGCGACGCCCACATGCTGGCCTTCGACGACGGCCGCAACAACCCGCACGGCGGCTTCGTGGTAGCCCAGGCGGCGCCCCTCGATCGCTTCGTCCGCAGCAAGGGCGGCCCCTACTCGCACGAACCGCCCCGCCAGCGGAACGGACAGTTCGCCACCCTCCAGGTCGAGGACACCGGCTCGACGCTGACGGCAACGCTGCAGGGCTATCGCTATCTCGGCGACGGCGGTCCACGCCCGTCCTCGACACGCGTCTGCGCGTGAGGTGTGAGGGCCTGCGGTGCGCGCTCACGTCCTAGGGGGCTGAGCGCGCCGGCCGCTCAGCCGCGCCGGTTGGCAGCCTCGACGAAGTCGACGAGCGCGGGCAGCCGCTGCACGCGCGGGCAGTCGGCATCGCCGTAGAGATCCGCGACGTCGAAGAGCACCGCCGCCAGACCGGCCGCCCGCGCCCCCACGATGTCGATGTGGAAGAAGTCGCCGACGTGCAGGGTCGTGGCGGCCGTGGCGCCGCTCTCGGCCAGGGCCAGGTGGAACAGTTGCGGATCGGGCTTCTCGACGCCGAAGTGGTGCGAGTCGAGCGCGATGTCGACGTGCGGCGTCAGGCCGACCCGATCGAACATCTGATGCAGGCGGCCGTTGGCATTCGACACCACGACCAGCCGCAGGCCGAGCGCCCGCAGGCCGGCCAGCATCGGCACGACATCGTCCGGCACGTGCTCCCAGACGTTGTGCAGGTCGTGGTAGGCCCGCACCTCGGCGAGAGCCGCCGCGGCGGCCGCCGTCGAGGCGTCGAGACCGGCGTGCCGCAGCACCGTGTCGAAGTAGATCCAGCCGCGCTGCCGGTCGTCGGTGCGGGCCATCACGCTGGCCAGATCCATCTCGCGCTTGGCGTGCGGCTCGGCGGCGCTCAACGCCGCCGCCGAGGTCGGGATGCCGCGGCCGGAGAGCGCGGCGGCGACGCGGGTCCAGTTGGGATGGACGAGCACGCCGCCGGCGTCCAGGAACACCGTCTCGATGGCGCGTCCGGACGGCGGGGTCATCGGCGGATGAGCGCCTGCACGTCGTCGCGTACGGCCGCCAGGTCGACGGGGGGATCGTTGGCCGGCAGCGAGCGGTGGTACTCGATGAGCGGACGGTCATCGGTGAGCAGCGGTCCGTCGCCGACGAAGCGGCGCAACTCGGCGGGGCCGGCGACGTACCACGAGGTCAGCGTCTCGAAGCTGTCCAGCCCGACCTCGTCGAGGGCGGCGCGGGTCTCGGCGCGCTGACGCTTCGCGTCCACGAGCGCCGGGGTCAACGTGAGGGGTGCGAGCGACCCGACCATGAGCTGCCCGTCGAACCACAGCGTGGTGTGCGGAAACACCTCCAGGAACGTGCGCATGATGAGCTTGTACTGTGTCTCGGGGCGGTGCCCGATCCACTGGAGCACGAGGCCGCCCTCGGCCAACGCGTTGCGGACCAGGGAGAAGTACTCGCGCGAGTAGAGGTTGCCGGCGCCGGCATGAATCGGCTGGATGAGATCGGCGGTCACGACATCGAAGCGATCCCGCGTCAGCGACAGGAAGTTGCGGCCGTCATCGACGCGCACGTCGACGTTGTCCCGGTTCAGCACGTCGTAGTTGACGTGACGGAAGAAAGCGGCGCCCTCGCGCACGCTCCTGGACAGCTCGACGACCTGCACGTCGGCGGCGTGCTGGCTGACGGCGCCTGGCGTCGCTCCGCCGCCCAGGCCGACCACCAGCGCTCGCCGGGGGTCCGGGTGCAGCACCATCGGGAGGTGGCCGATCAGGCGATGCAGCCGCACCATCTCCGGCGCGTCGGAGGCCTGGTGCAGCCCGTCGAGATACATGCGCCAGCCGCGGAAGGCGCCGGTATGGATGCTGACGGTGGTCTGCACGCCCTCCTCGCGCCAGAAGATCCGCTCGCCGGCCCCGTGGCGGCGCGCCAGCGTCACGTCGAACGGATCGGGCACGATCCGCGCGCCGGCCACGAAGAGGACCACCAGCAGCGCCGCCGGCTGCCAGCGGCGGCGCGGCAGGAACATGGCGAGGCTGGTGAGCAGGTACAACGCCGCCAACGCGATCAGGGCGCGCCGGCTGCCGAGTTGCGGCAGCAGGACGAAGCCGCCCACGATCGCCCCGGCGATGCCGCCGACGACATTGGCGGAGTAGAGCCGTCCCACGGGACGGCCGGGCGCTTCAGCCGGCAGACCCACGCGGGTCCAGAGGGCGAGCGCGATCGGGAACGCGTAGCCCATGAGGAGCGCGGCCGGCAGGATGGCGACGGCGGCGGCCTGGGTGAGGCCGGAGGTCCGCCAGCCGGCCGCATAGGTCGCGCCGAGGAGCGCCAGCGACAGGAGCACCACGACGCTCGTGGCGCCCTGCACCCACGCCAGCACGTCGGCCCAGCGGCGCGGACGCGCCAGATGACGGGCGGCCAGCGCGCTGCCCGCGGCAATGCCGCCGAGCACCGTGGCCAGCATCGTCGTGAAGGCGTAGGTCGTCGCTGGCAGGAAGAGGACCAGGACGCGGAACCAGACGATCTCGAGGGCCAGGGCCGCGAAGCCGGAGACCGTCATCACGACCAGCACGGTGGTGGCGGACACGTCGGCCGGCACCGAGGGGGTCGCGGCTGTCCCGGCGATCACCCGTGAAGCCTCGTCCGGGCCGGTCGCACCCGTCACCGGCGCCGCGACCGGCGCCGTGTCGCCCCTCCCGCTGGAGACTGAGCCCCCACGCGCCGGCGGCCACGAGCAGGTTGGTCGCCGCCGCGAGATAGAACGTGCGCTGCATGCCGATGCCGCCGATGAGCACGTAGCCGGTCGTCAGCGCGCCGGCCAGCGCGCCGAACGTGTTCACCGCGTAGAGCGCGCCGAGGCGGGCGCCGGAGGCCGCGCTGGCGAGGGACGATCGGCTCAGCACCGGCAGGGTCGCGCCCATGAGCATCGTCGGCACGAGCAGCACGGCCGACGCGCACAGCACCCGCGCCGCCGTCAGCAGCGTGAGGGAGTCCGGGACGGTCGTCGAGATCGGCCGGTAGATCCCGGCGGCCAGCGCCAGCAGCGCTGGCGTGGCCAGGGCCGACACCGCGATGCCGGCCTCGAGGGCCGCGAACACCCGCAGGGGATCGCGCCGCCGCACCAGGCGCTCGGCGAGGATGGCCCCGAGCGCCAGCCCGGCCATGAAGCTCGCGAGCACGGTGCTGGCGGCGTGGACGGTCACGCCGAAGACCAGCGACAGCAGGCGCAGCCAGAGGACCTGGTAGGCGAGACCGCACGCGCCGGACAGCAAGAACAGCAGACAGAGTGGGAGGAATCCAGACGTTCGACGCATCAGGCGATCACAGCCGCGCTCCATGGTGTGCGATCTGCCACCCGGGCGGCAACCCGCCGGCGCGCCGCCGGCTGCCTCTCTTCGCCGCGGACGCGGCCGTCACTCGTCGCGCAGGGCCACCATCGGCATGATGCGCGAGGCACGAAGCGCCGGCACCAGGCCGGCGCCGAACGCCACGGCGGTGAGCAGCACGGCGCTCAGCGTGAGCACGAGCGGATCCCACCCCTGCAGGTCGTAGAGCAGCGACTGCGCGCCCTGCCCGATCCCGATCGCCAGGATCAGCCCGACCACCCCACCGATCGCGGTCATCCAGAACACCTGACGCAGGACCAGGCCGCGGACCGTCGCGGCATCGGCACCGAGCGCCATGCGCAGCCCGAACTCGCGCGTGCGCTGCGCCACCGTGTAGGCCAGCACGCCGTAGAGCCCGACCGCCGCCAGCACGGTCGCCAGCCCGGCGAACAGCGACGACAGCGTGCCGATCATGCGCTCGAGGAAGATGTTCTCCCGCACCTGCTGCGCCATGGTCTTCGGGTTCTCGACCGGCAGATTCGGATCGAGGCCGCGAACGGCCGCCTGCACGCTGGCGAGCAGCGCCGAGGCGTCGCCCGGCGTGCTGACGTAGACATTGATGCTGCCGGCCCGCTCGTCCTGGCGATACGGCAGGAAGAACTGTGGCGGGGCGGCGTCCTTGACCTCGCTGTACTTCGCGTCCTGCACGAGACCCACGATCTCGATGTCGAGGGCGTCGGACTCGCGGCCGGTGCTCATCCTGGTGCCGATCGCCCGTTCGCCGAGGTTGAACTTTCTCACGAACGCCTGGTTGACGATCGCCACCCGAGGCGCGCCCGCCGCGTCGGCCGGTGTGAACTCGCGGCCCCGCATCAGCGGGATGCCGAGTGTCTTGAAAAACGAGGTGCCGACCATCGCGAACGAAGCGCTGGTGTTGGTGTCGGGCCCCGCCTCGAATCCCTGCACGCGCACACTCGAGCCCCGGTTGCTGCCCGAGATGAGCCCCACCGTCGACATGCCGATTGACCCCACGCCAGGCAAGGCACCGACGGCCGCCTCGACGCGTTCGAAGAAGGCGATCGACTGGGCGGGCGTGTAGCCGTTCAGGTCGGGTGAGATGGCGAACGTCACGAGCTGGTCCGTCCGCAGCCCGAGGTCGACGCGACTGACGTTGTAGAGGCTCTTGATGAAGAGGCCGGCGGCCACGAGCAGTGCCATCGAGAGCGTGATCTGCACGGTGGCGAGCGCCGTCCGGAAGCGGGCGGCCGAGCGGCCGCCACCCGGCTGGCCGGCCTGGTTCTTGAGGACCCGACAAGAGATCGGGACGGGTGCTGTGGAGCGCCGGATAGAGACCGAAGACGAGCCCGGTGAGGAGCGACAGCGTGAGTGCGAAGAGCATGGCGTTGACGTCGAGCGCCGTCGGCACGGTGGAGGCGGCAAACGGCGGCAGGATCGAGTAGACGAGCAGCAGGGTGGCCTTGGCCACGGCCAGGCCGACGAGACCGCCAGCCAGCGCCAGCGTGCCGGCCTCGACCAGCAACTGGGTGACCAGGTGGCCGCGGCCGGCGCCGATCGACAGCCGCACCGCCATCTCGCCGGCGCGTCCGGCGCCGCGCACGAGCAGGAGGTTGGCGACGTTGGCGCAGGCCGTCAGGAGCACCAGGCCGGTCACGCCAAGCAGCAGGAACAGCGGCGT
The DNA here is from genome assembly GCA_963807405.1 of uncultured Acidobacteriota bacterium. Classification (GTDB taxonomy): domain Bacteria; phylum Acidobacteriota; class Vicinamibacteria; order Vicinamibacterales; family UBA2999; genus CADEFD01. The sequence goes on from CAWEBU010000006.1 coordinate 2,734,648, forward strand.
CGACGCTTCCGCGTGCACGCCGCTCTGCCCCTGGGCGCCCGGCTCGATCGTCAGCGGCTTGGCCTTGAACCGCTGCAGGGTCTGCTCGCTCATGCCGGTCTGCAGCGGCGCCTCGACGTCGTTGAGGATGGCGCGGTAGGGCGGGTCGAGGGCGGCGCGCGCCTGCTCGATCGAGACCCCCGGAGCCAGCCGGCCGAACACGTAGGCCCAGTAGCTGCGGCGGTTGTCGAAGCCCGTCCAGCCGGGCGACAGCACCTCGCGCATCGAGATCGGCACGAACACGTCCGGGCGCGCGCCGAGGGTGGTCCCTTCGAAGCCGCGGGCCGCCACGCCGATGATGGTGAGGGGCGTGCCGTTGACGACCAGCGACTCGTTCAGCACCGAAGGATCCTGGCCGAACTGCGCGGTCCAGAAGCCGTGGCTGAGCACCACCACCGGATGCGCGCCGGGGGCGCCATCGTCGGCCGCGCTGAGCACGCGGCCGATCGCGGGCTGCACGCCGAGCGTCGGGAAGTAGCTGCCCGACACCTGCGAGCCCTCGGTGCTGAGCGTCTGCCCGCGCGCCGCCACGTTGGCGCCGAACAATCGGTGCGCGGCCAGCCCGCTGAACACCTGCTGCACCCGCTCGAGGTCGCGGAACATGGGATAGCTGAAGGTGTTGTCGCAGTCGCCGGTCTGGTCGCACGAGGTCCCGCCGGGCTTCGGCCCTGGCGCGCCGAGGTTCACCAGCCGCGCCGGGTCCTGCACCGGCAGCGGCCGGAGCAGCATGTGGTCGAAGATCGAGAAGATCGCGGCGTTCGCGCCGATGCCGAGGGCAATCGACCCCACGGCCACGGCGGTCACGAACGGCGTCTTCGACAGCGTGCGGAGCGCGAGGCGGACATTGGCCAGCATGGGGACTCCTGGCTCCGTTTGACGATCAGGGCCGCTGGTTGGTTTAGCGTCCGCCCGGCCGCCGGCCCCAGGTGGGCGGCGGCGGCTCGGTCCGCAAGCGCGTCGGCGGTGCGGCCGCCAGCGCCTTGAGCGCCTCGTCGACGGCGCGCTCGAGCTGCGGATCGCGGCCGGCGATGACCTCCTTGGGCCAGTTCTCGACCTCGATGTCCGGCCCGACGCCTTCGTTCTCGACCGCCCACTTGCCCTCGCGCGTGAAGAAGCCGCCGCGCGGCGCGATCATGGTGCCGCCGTCGATGAAGGGCGGGGTATCGGCCGTGTGCACGAGCCCGCCCCAGGTGCGGGTGCCGACGAGCGGGCCGATCTTCCGCCGCCGGAACATGTAGGGCATCAGATCGCCGCCCGACCCGGCCATCTCGTTGATGATCATCACCTTCGGCCCCCAGATGCCGGCCCCGGGGCTGGTGAACGGCACGCGGTCGCCGGCCACGTTGTTGAAGTAGCCGTCGAAGTCGCGTTGCAGCACGTCGATGATGTAGTCGGCCGCCGACCCGCCGCCGTTGTAGCGTTCGTCGATGACGGCGCCGGCCCTGTCCTGCTGGGCGAAGTAGTAGCGGTTGAAGCTGACGTAGCCGGGCTGACCGGTGTTGGGCACGTAGACGTAGGCCAGTTTGCCGTCAGAGCGCCGGTCGACGAGCCGGCGGTTGCCCTCGACCCACGCCCGCGTCCGCAGTCCCTGATCGTTCGCCACCGGCACCACCGTGACCTGCCGCGCGCCGGCCAGCTCCGGCTGGCTGTTGATCGTGAGCACGGTCTGGCGGTTGGCGGTGCCGTCGAGCAGGCGGTGCAGGTTGTCGGTGGCACCGAGCTCGACGCCGTTCACGGCCAGCAGGTAGTCGCCGGCCGCCACGGCCACGCCGGGGGTGGCCAGCGGCGCCCGCAGTTCGGGGTTCCAGCTCTCGCCGTCGTAGATGCGCGTGAACCGGTAACGTCCGTTCTCGACCGCCGTATCGGCGCCGAGCAGGCCGCCGCGCGTCGGCGGCACCTCGGGCAGGTCGCCGCCGCGGACGTAGGAGTGGCCGATCGCGATCTCGCCGCCCATCATGTCGAGCAGGTAAGTGAGATCGGCGCGATGACGCACGTCGGGCAGCAGGGCGCCGTACATCCGCTTGATGGCCGGCCAGTCGGCCCCCTGCTGATTCGGCACGTAGAGGTAGTCGCGCTGATAGCGCCAGCCTTCGTTGAAGATCTGCCGGAACTCCGCCTGCGGGTCGAGCTGCATGCGCAGCGTCACGGAAAGACGGCCGGCCCCGATGTCGGGCGCGCGGCCATCGGCGTCGACGAGGTGCAGCGTTGGCGGTGTCGCCTGGCCACCGCCCTCCGGCGCGGGCCGGACCGGCGTGCGATAGACGAGCTTCTTCCCATCCGCGCTCACCGCGTAGTCGGCGACGTTGGCGGCGAACGCCGCGGTCGTGCCGTCGCTCAGCCGGTAGCGGCGCAGCGTGCTGCCGGTGGCCGGCGGCGCGCCGCCGCGCTCCGCCACCGGCGGCGCCTCGAGGTAGAAGACCGTGCCGGCAGCCCCTGCTGCCAGGCGCGAGTACTGGCGTTCGGGCACCCCGGGCACGGCGATGACGCGCTGCTGCAGGCCCTCGAAGTCGATGGTCACCGGCGCCGTGGACGCCACGAGCGGCGTCGGCTCGACCTTGGCGCCGACACCGGCATCCTCGTCGCTCTGCGGCAGCACGGGACTCGGATCGCCCTGGCGCAGCACGGCCACGTAGAGACCGAAGGTCTGCAGGTGCTCGTAGGACGTCATGTCGAGCCACTGCGAGCGCAGGCCGAGATCGGTCGAGGCCAGGAACCACAGGTACTTGCCGCTGGCGTCCCACACCGGGTACATGGCATCGGCCATGCCGTCGGTGATCTGCCGCTGCTGGCCGGAATCGGCACTGGCCACGACGATGGCGCGATAGAGCGTGTCGAGGCGCGTGGCAAACGCCACCCACCGGCTGTCGGGGCTCCACGACGGCGCCAGCGTGCGCTGCGGCACCATCCAGGCGTCGCGCCCGACCTTCGTCGCCTTGCCGGCCACCACATCGAGCACCCACACGTTGAGGTTGGTGTCGGTGTAGAGCAGCTTCGTGCTGTCGGGCGACCACACCGGCGAGTAATAGCGGGTCGGCGCTTCGAGCGGGATCTCACGCGGCGGCGCCAGGCCGTCCTGCGCTTCGATGACCAGCCGGTACTCCCCGCTGGCGTCGCTGAAGTACGACACCGACTTGCCGTCCGGCGACCACGCCGGCTCGCGCTCGGCCGAACCGCTCGACGCGGTCAGGTTGCGGATGTCGCCCTTGTCGGACGGAATCGTGAAGATCTCGCCGCGCGACTCGACGACCACGCGCTTGCCGGTCGGCGACAGGCCGAGGTTGGTCATGCTCGCGGTGACATCCTCCCAGCGCGGCATCATCCACGGGAAGTCACCGGTGACGCGGATCGGCACGACGGCGGGCTGGCCGGCTTTCGGGTCGAAGAGATGAACCAGCCCGGCCTGCTCGAAGACCAGCGCGCCGCCGCCGGCTCCGAGCGTCTTGACGTCGAAGTCGGTGAAACGCGTGACTTGCGCCAGCTGCTTGGTGGCCGTGACGTACGACCACACGTTCGACACGCCATCGCGGTCGGAGAGGAAGTAGACGGTCTCGCCGAGCCACACCGGGTCCATCTCCTTGGACCCGGTCCACGGCGGCGTGACGACGTCGTAGGTCCGCAGGTCCGCGATCCAGATCGCCTTGTTCTGGCCGCCCTTGTAGTTGCGCCGCTCCTCGTCCCACGAGGTGTTCATCCGGTAGGCGATGGCGCGGCCATCGGGTGACAGCTTGCCCTGGTAGCCGCGCGGCAGCGCCAGCGGCGTCGGCGTGCCGCCGGCGACCGCCACCGTCCAGAACCGCGGCGTGGCGTTCGGGGCCTCGGTGGCGCGCGTCGAGGTGAAGAGCACGCGGGCGCCGTCGGGCGTCCACCCCTGCACGAGGTCGGCGCCGGGGTGCCACGTCAGGCGCGATGGCTGCCCGCCGCTGACGGGCACGACGTAGACATCGGCATTGCCGGCGTAGTCGGCGCTGAAGGCCAGTTGTGTTCCGTCCGGCGAGAGCTGGGGATGACTGGCCTGCCCCTGGAAGCTCGTCACGCGTCGAGCCGTGCCGCCGGCGCGATCGACGATCCAGATGTTGCTGGCGTGAGCGAACGCGATATGCGCGGCACTGACGGTGGGCTGACGGAGCAGCCGTGTCGGCGCGCCCGCGGCGGCGCCGTCACCCGGCGCGGCGCCGCGCAGCGCGACGACCGAGGCGGCCACCACGGCAGCGGAGACGACGACTCGGCGAAGACCAGCAGCTCGCACACTCATGGACATCCTCCAGCCCGGCCGCAGCCAGCGGCGGGCGGGAGTATGGTTCCATACACGGCGAATGAAGGCCAGCCGGGCTACAGTGCGTCATGCCTCTGCTCTTCTCGTACGGCACGCTCCAGGATCCTCGTGTGCAGCTGACCCTGTTCGGCCGTCCGCTCTCCGGCGCCGCCGACGCGCTGCCCGGCTTCGCGCGCGGACGGGTGCCGATCGCCGCCGCCGACGCGCCCGCGGGCCGATCACATCACGAGAACGCGGTCGTCACCGGCCGCTCCGCGGACCGCATCGAGGGCACGGCTCTCGAGGTCACGGACGCCGAGCTGGAGCAGGCCGACACCTACGAGGCGGCCGCGGACTACGTCCGGCTGATGGTCACGCTGGCCAGCGGCGGACGCGCCTGGGTCTACGTGCACGGCCCGTCGCGGCCCCCGGAGTGAGCGCGCGCCGCCCGGCCCACAGTCGCCGTGGTTCTCGCGCAGGTAGTGGATTCGGATGGCGCGTACGGGTGGCTGAGCTGGTCCGCACTTTTCATCCTCCACAGACCACGGGCAGTTGACAGAGAGCGCCGCGCCGGTGCTTCATAGCACCTGCAGTCGGGCAAGTCCCCCTTGTTCGGGTTCAGGCGAGTCAGCGTCAGCGCGATTCCAGCGTCGATGTGCCGCGCCTGATGAAGATCCGGCAGGAGGAACTCGATGCGTCGTTTGTTGGCAGTATTGGTGCTGAGCGCCTGCTCAGTGCTGACCGCGGGCGCCCAGGTGGGCAGCGGTCTCATTCCCGCAACCTCGCTCACCACATGGGCTCCCGGCGTCCGCGGCATCCCCACGCGAACACAGGTCTGCGCGACGGTCACGGCGGCGGCCTACGGAGACGGGGCGCAGGAGGCGTCGGCCGGCATTCAGGCCGCCATCAATGCCTGCCCGGCGGGTCAAGTGGTGCAGCTGACGCCCGGTGTGTTCACGGTCAACAACCACATCCGGATCGGCAAGGGCATCACGCTCCGCGGCGGCGGGGCCCGGGTGACGACGCTGCGCAAGTCCAACCAGCGGGACGAGCAGGAACAGATCCTGATCATCGGGCCGTCTCGTTGGCCGCGCGTCGACGAGGCGACGGCCGTGCATCTGACCGCCGATGCCGTGCAGGGGACGCGGTCGGTCGCCGTGCAGAACGCCGCCGGCTTCGCACCGGGGCAGTTCGTGAAGCTCGACGAAGACGACTACAACACGGCCTCGTGGCTGACCCTGCCGAGCCGCATCTCAGGCGGCTCGTCGCAGATTCTCGCCACCGATCGCCTGGTCTGGCCGATTCGCAATCCCGCCACAGCGGCGGATCTTCCGGTGCCTGCTGGCTTGTCGTGGTTCAGTCGGCCCGGCCGGCCACTCGCCGAAATCAAGGAAGTGACGGCGGTCAACGGCAACACCATCACGTTCTCGACCCCCGTGCACATCACGTACACGACCGCCAAGTCCGCGCAGCTGATTCGCTACGCCAACGCCGACAGCGTGCACGTGCGTGATGCCGGCGTGGAGGACATGACCCTGACCGGCGGGTCGGATGGCAACCTGTCGTTCCTGAACGCCGCCTACTCGTGGGCGAAGAACATCGAGTGCACGCAGTACAGCAATCCCTGCGTGGACATCAGGAACGCGTTCCGGGTCGAGATTCGCGACAGCAACATCCACGACACGATCAGCCCGTATCCGGGCGGCGCCGGCTACGCCCTCAGTCTCGGCTTCGGCACCTCGGAGGTGCTGATCGAGAACAACATCATCACTGGCGCCAACAAGGTGATGGTCGCGCGTTCGGCTGGTGCCGGCTCCGTGGTCGGCTACAACTACGTCGACAACGGCTTCATCGCCAGCAGTCCCGGCTGGGTGGAGGTGGGCATCAACGGCAGCCACATGCTCGGCTCGCACCACATGCTGTTTGAAGGCAACCTGGCGTTCAACTACGACTCGGACGACACCTGGGGCGGCGCGCTGGCGATGACGGTGTTCCGCAATCACCTGACCGGCCGCCGTCGCGACTTCCTCGACACCGGCAACGTGCGCACGGCAGGGCTGATGTTCGGTTCGTGGTGGCACACCTTCGCCGGCAATGTCCTTGGCGAAGCCGGCCGCATGGCGGGTTGGATCTTCGAAGACCCCGGCGACGGCACCTACGGTCACGCAACGAGCAGGTGGGGGAATCAGCCGACCATCTGGAGGCTGGGCTACGCCCCGGGTGCCTGGGACCAGGGGCCCGACCCACGGGTGCGGAGCACTGTCGTACGCGAAGGAAACTTCGACTACCTCACCAACACCGTGCGCTGGGATCACGGACCGCAGCACCTGCCGGATTCGCTGTATCTGAGCGCCAAGCCGGCGTTCTTCGAGGACCTGCCGTGGCCGTGGGTCGACCCGCTTGGGACCACCAAGGTGGCGACGCTCCCGGCACACAGGCGCTTCGAAAACCGGGTGCCGTTGACGGTGACAGGGCTGCGCGTCACCAGCCCGTAGGGGATCGCCCGCACACCCACCGGCGCCGCATCTGCGACCTGCATGGGTCCGGCTTCTACGTGAAGCGCGTCATCAGCTTGTCGAGCGCGGCGCTGCCCGGGCACAGGTCCTCGAACGGCACGGTGGTGAGCGGCCCGGGCACGAAGTCGTTCTGCTCGGCCATGTCCTTCGAGTCGGGCGAGATGTAGAGCAGCCCGGTCAGCACTTCGTGCTCGCGCTGCCGCTCGCGGATGTAGTTGTAGGCCACGTCGCGGTTGGTGGCGTCGTAGTGCTCGGCCACACTGCGGAACTTGACCCAGCTGCCGTCGTGCATCCGCACGCTCGTGACGCGTGCCGGGCCCCTGTTCCGACGTGATCTCGTCGCGCATGGGCACGAAGTCGGCCTGCACGACCTCGACCTGGTGCTCGCGCGTGTAGGCGTAGCTCTTGGTCGAGCCGTCGTGGTCATTGAAGGTCACGCACGGAGAGATGACGTCGATGAAGGCGAAGCCCTTGTGCGCCAGCCCGGCCTTGATGAGCGGCACGAGCTGGGCCTTGTCGCCCGAGAAGCTGCGCGCCACGAAGGTCGCCCCGAGCGTCAGCGCCAGCAGCACGCTGTCGATGGCTTCCATGCTGTTGGCGTCGCCCTTCTTGCTGGTCGAGCCGGGGTCGGCCGAGGCCGAGAACTGCCCCTTGGTCAGCCCGTAGACGCCGTTGTTCTCGAGCACGTAGAGCATGTTCAGGTTGCGGCGGATGGCGTGGCACAGCTGGCCGAGGCCGATCGAGAGCGAGTCGCCGTCGCCGGAGATGCCGATCATGGTCAGCGCCTGGTTGGCGGCGCCGGCGCCGGTGGCAATCGACGGCATGCGGCCGTGCACGCTGTTGAACCCGTGCGCTTCCTTCAGGAAGTAGGCCGGCGTCTTCGACGAGCAGCCGATGCCCGACAGCTTGGCCACGGTGTGCGGCGCGATGTCGAGTTCCCAGAACGCCTGGATGATGGCCGCCGTGATCGAGTCGTGGCCGCACCCCGCGCACAGCGTGGTCATCGACCCCTCGTAGTCGCGCCGCGTCAGCCCGATCGCGTTCTTCTTGAGCGACGGGTGGTGCGCCTTGGGCTTTGCGATGTAGGTCATGCCGCCTTCTCCAGCTTCGCCTTGACACCCGAGATCACGTGATGCGCGCTCATCGGGAAGCCGGCGTAGTAGCGCACCGATTCGAGCTTGGTGAGCGGCGTCCCGGTGTCGAGCATCAGCAGGCTGCGCAACTGCGCGTCGCGGTTCTGTTCGACCACGAAGGTGACCTCGTGTTCGGCGAGGAACTGGTGCACCTCGTCGCCGAACGGGAAGCCGCGCACGCGCATGTAGTCGAGGTGGATGCCTTCGCGAGCCATGACATCCAGGGCCTCGATGCAGGCGGCGTGGCAGCCGCCCACGGTGAGCAGGCCGATCGTCGCGCCCGGCGTCTTCCTGACCACCGGCGCCGGCACCGCCTTGGCGGCGTTCTGGATCTTCCGGGCGACGCGGTCGAGCACGTCCTGGTACTCGTCCGAGTCCTCGGTGTAGACGCCGAACTTGTTGTGGCCCGAGCCGCGCGTGAAGAACGCGCCCTTGGGATGCACGCCCGGCAGCGTGCGCTGCGGAATCCCATCTCCGTCGACGTCGAGATAGCGGTAGAACGTCTTCGCCTGTTCGAGCTCGGCGGCCGACAGCACCTTGCCGCGATCGGGCCGGTAGGTGTCGTCCCAGGTCAGCTTCGGCACCATCCAGTCGTTCATGCCGATGTCGAGATCGCTCAGGACGAACACCGGCGTCTGGAACCGTTCCGCCAGGTCGAACGCCTCGACCGCCAGCTCGAAGGCCTCGCTGGGATCGGCCGGATAGAGGCAGATGTGGCGCGTGTCGCCGTGCGAGGCGTAGGCGCACAGCATCAGGTCGCCTTGCTGGGTGCGGGTCGGCATGCCGGTCGACGGCCCGGTCCGCTGCACGTCGAAGATCACGGCCGGCACTTCCGAGTAGTAGGCCAGGCCGATGAACTCGTTCATCAGCGAGATGCCGGGGCCCGAGGTGGGCGTGAAGGCGCGCGCGCCCGCCCACGAGGCGCCGATCACCATCCCGATGGCGGCCAGTTCGTCCTCGGCCTGGATGATGGCGTAGCGGTTCTTCTTCGTCTCGGGGTCGACGCGGTACTTCTGACAGAAGCCCTTGAAGGCCTCCATGAGCGACGTCGACGGCGTGATCGGATACCACGCCCCCACCGTCGCCCCGGCGAAGACACAGCCGAGGCCGGCGGCGGTGTTGCCGTCGATGAGGATCATGTCCTTGGTCTCGTCCATCCGCTCGAGGTGGATGGGCAGCGGGCAGGCGAAGTGGTCCTTGGCGTAGTTGTAGCCGAGCGCGATCGCCGTCTCGTTCGAATCGAGCAGGGCCTTCTTCTTCGAGAACTTCTCCTGCGTCAGCGCCCGGATGACCTCGGTATCGATGCCGATGAGGGCGGCCAGGGCGCCGGCATAGGCGATGTTCTTCATCAGGATGCGCTCGCGCACGCCCTTGAAGGCCGCCGTGCACAGGTCGGCGAACGGCACGCCGAGGTAGGTCACGTCCGGCCGCGTGAGCTTCTCGTCGAGCGGCCAGCTCGCGTCGTAGAGCAGCCAGCCGCCGCTGCGCACCTCGGCCACGTCCTTGGCGTAGGTGGCGGCGTTGAAGGCCATCACCAGGTCGAAGTGCGGCGTGCGGGCGGTGTAGCCGTCCTTGTTGACCCGGATCTCGTACCACGTGGGCAGGCCCTGGATGTTCGACGGGAAGACGTTCTTGCCCGTGACCGGGATGCCCATCCGGAAGATGGCCTGCATGATCAGGCCGTTGGCGCTGGCCGAGCCCGTGCCGTTGGCGGTGGCGATCTTGAACGCGAAATCGTTGACGCGGTCCATCACTCGGAAGTCCCTTCGCTCCTGCGGTGCTAACGGCCGGCCACGGCCGGCGCCTCGACCTTGCTGGCGTGCGGCCACGACAGCACGAACTTGCGCATGTCCCATGCGTAGGTGGGGCAGCGCTCGGCGCACAACCCGCAGTGCAGGCACACGTTCTCGTCCTTGATCATCACCCGGGCCGTCTGCTTGAGCGGATCGGAGACGAACAGCGCCTGATCGAGATTCTCGGCGGGCGCCATCAGCCGCGTCCGCAATTCCGGCTCGGGACCGGGGGCCGCGATGGTCAGGCAGTCCACCGGGCAGATGTCGATGCAGGCGTCGCACTCGATGCAGAGGTTGTCGGTGAAGTGCGTCTCGATGTCGCAGTTGAGACAGCGCTGCACCTCGGCCCGCGTCTGCTCCTCGGTGAAGCCCTCTTCGACCTCGATCGTCATGTTGTCGAAACGCTTCGGCATCTCGACGTGCTTCATCTTCTGCCGCGGGGCGCCGCTGTAGTTGTTGCTGTAGGACCACTCGTGCAGGCCCATCTTGGTGCTGGCGAGCGTCATCCCGTCGGGCGGACGCTCGGTGACGGGCTGGCCCTGGCAGAACTGGTGCACCGAGATGGCGGCCTGGTGGCCGTGCTCGACCGCCCAGATGATGTTGGCCGGCCCGAACGCCGCGTCGCCGCCGAAGAAGACGCCCGGGCGCGTCGACATGAAGGTGGTCTTGTCGACCACCGGCATGTCCCACTTCTTGTCGAACTCGAGGCCGATGTCGCGTTCGATCCAGGGAAAGGCGTTGTCCTGGCCGATGGCGAGCATCACCGTGTCGCACGGGATGATCTCGTCTACCCGCGTGCTCCTGCACCAGCTTGCCGTCGACTTCGCTCGAGGTGAACTTGTCGAACTCCATGCCCGTCATCACGCCGTTCTCGATGATGAAGCGCACCGGCTGGAGGTTCTCGAGGATCTCGACCGCCTCTTCTTCGGCGTCCTCGAGTTCCCACGGCGAGGCCTTGAAGTACTTGCGGGTCTTGCGGGCGATGACCTTGACGTCGGTGGCGCCGAGGCGCTTGGCCGAGCGGCAGCAGTCCATGGCCGTGTTGCCGACGCCGATGATGACGACGCGCTTGCCGACCGAGTTGACGTGCCCGAAGTGGATCGACTCGAGCCACTCGATGCCGATGAAGATCTGATCGGACTCGCGCCGGCCCGGAATCTCGAGTTCCTTGCCCTTCGGGGCGCCGCTGCCGACGAACACCGCGTCGAACTCTCTGGTGTCGAGGAGCGCTTCGAGGCTGTCGACCGGCGTGTTGTAGCGGACGTCGACGCCCATGTCGACGATGCTGGCGATCTCTTCGTCGAGCACTTCCGGCGGCAGGCGGAACGACGGGATGTTCACGCGCATGAGCCCGCCCGGGCGGTCGAACTTCTCGAAGATGGTCACCTCGTAGCCGAGCGGCATGAGGTCGTTGGCGACGGTCAGCGAGGCCGGGCCGGCGCCGATGAGCGCCACCTTCTTGCCGTTCTTCGTCGCCGGCGCCTTGGGGAAGCGCGCCTTGACGTCGTCGCTCTTGTGGTCGGCGGCTACGCGCTTGAGCCGGCAGATGGCCACCGGCTTGCCGTCGACCCGGGTGCGGCGGCAGGCCGGCTCGCACGGCCGGTCGCAGGTGCGTCCGAGGATCCCGGGAAAGACGTTCGACTCGCGGTTCAGGATGTAGGCGTCGTCGTAGCGGCCCTGGGCGATGAGACGGATGTACTCGGGGACGTTGGTGTGGGCCGGGCAGCCCCACTGACAGTCGACGACCTTGTGGTAGTACGACGGGTCGTTGGTGTTCGTACGCGACATGGACACCTCTCGGCGACGGCCGGCGCGCGAGACGTCGAAGCGCGAGCTCAGGCTTGCCTGCGCGGATTATAGTGCCGGAGGACACGAGGTGGCGGCGGGTTGCGCCGTCGGCCGCGGCGGCCGGGCCGGCGACGCCGGGCGCGGCCATGCTTCCGCAAGATGTCTTCGTCCAGAATTTCTCATGTGGCCGCAACCGGAGGCCGTGCCGGCCCGCGCGGCCCGGGGCTCCTGCGACGGGCGGTGGACAACCGCGACTCCCGCCACTACTGTGCACGCCATGGATCGACGTCAGTTCATGGCCGGCGTGACCGGCATCGCGGCCGCGTCCCTCGCCGCGCGCGCGCAGCCCGCGGCGCCGGCGGTGAAGACCGTGCGCACCAGCGTCCTCGAGATCGGGTACCACGAGAGCGGCCCCGCCACCGGAGTGCCCGTGCTGCTCCTCCACGGGTTCCCGGATGACGCGCACGCCTACGACGGTGTCGCCCCGCTGCTCGCCCGCGCCGGCTACCGCGCCTTCGCCGTCTACCTGCGCGGCTACGGCCCGACACGCTTCCTCGATCCGGCGGCGCCGCGCACGGCCGAGCAGGCGGCGCTGGCGCAGGACGTGCTCGACTTCGCCGACGCCCTGGCGCTGCCGCGCTTTGCCGTGAGCGGCTACGACTGGGGCGGACGCGCGTCCTGCATCGCCGCGGCGCTCCATCCCGAACGGGTGCGGGCGGCCGTGCTGTGCGGCGGCTACTCGATCCAGAACACCGTCACGCCGGGGCCGCCGGCCTCCCCACAGGCCGTCCGGAACTCCTGGTATCAGTGGTACTTCAACACCGACACCGGACGCGAGGGGCTGATCCGGAACCGCCGCGCGCTGTGCCGCTACATGTGGCAGGAATGGTCGCCGACCTGGCGCTTCACGGACGCCATGTACGACACCACCGCCGCCTCGTTCGACAATCCCGACTTCGTGGACTGCGTCATCCACTCCTACCGGCATCGCAACTTCAACGCGCCGGGCGAACCGCGGTTCCGCGACGTCGAGGCGCGGCTGGCGACCCGGCCCAAGGTGGAGGTGCCGACCATCGTGCTGCACGGGGGGGACGACGGCTTCGGCACACCTTCCGCCACGACCACCGCGGTGGAGCGGACGCAGTTCCCGAACCTGGTCGCGCGCCGCGTGGTCGCCGGCGCCGGACACTTCGTGCCGCACGAAGCGCCGGCGGCCGTGGCCGAGGCGCTCCTCGAGGTGCTGGCCGTCGCGAAGTAGCCGTGGACCGGGCCTGAGGTCCGGCGCTAGTGTCCTGGGCCGGGCGGCAGGCTGCCCACCGCCCGCACCAGCGCGGTCGCCGCGGCGGCCCGTGTCGAGCGCCCGTCGAGCCATGGCGTCCAGGCGGCCACGACCGACGGCCACACCTCGGCGTAGACGCCGGTCGACATGCCTTGGGCGACGGCATAGGGGACGTAGACGGTGTCGGTGGCCGCCAGCGTGCGGCGGGTCAGCTCGCCGGCGGTGAAGAACACCACCGCGTGCCACAGGTCGCGCGGGATCACGCGGCCCTCGCCGCGGGCGGCGCGGGTCAGGTCGTCCTCCACCGTCGCGTCCCACCCGTGGGAGGCCTCGTGGAACAGCACCTCGAGCCCGGCCAGTCCGTGATGCCGTGGATCGGCGGCGCCAATCGTCACGTGCGCCCGCGGGCGCACGGTGGTGTGCGCATTGCCGGGCGGGCCGGCATCGCGCACGACGTCGACCGGCACCAGCCCTTCCCAGCGCGCGCCGTAGGCGGCGGCGAGCGGAGCCGCAATCGCGGCGCCGTATCGTTCGACGAGCGGCGTCATCTGCTCGATGAACAGCCGCGCCTCCTTCTGATGCGCCGGCCAGCCGCCGGCGCGGTAGCCCGGGGCGGCCGCCTCGAGCGCTGCCTTCACACCCGGGGCAATCGCCACCCGGTCGAGGACGGCGTCATCGCCGAGCGGCGAGAGCGCGGCACTCAGGGCCGCGAGCCCCTCGTCGAAGAGCAGCGAGCGGCGAGCCAGCGGGAGGTAGTCGGCAACCGCGCGGGACCAGCCGGCGCGGACGGCCTCGGGCAGTTCCTCGGGCTCGGCGACGGCCGGCGTCGGGCGCGGCCGCACGGCCGCATGCAGCTCGTGGTGCAGGCTGTTCCAGAACGACACCCGGAAATCGAACAGCGGACGAGGCGTCTGACGGGCCTCGGCCACGACCAGCATCAGGCCGGCCGCAAGGAGCCCGAGGGCGAGGGACCGTGGCACGGGCGATCGGACGCTGGCGGCGGCAGCCATGTGACGTCCAAGACTCTACCGCTAGTCACGGCCGGCCGGCGCGGGATCGGGTCCGGTGACCGGCGCCATCGGCGCGGCGGCCGCCGCGAGATGCCGGCTGCCGGCCTCGCTGACGAGGCCTTTCGCGAAGTGGTGCTCGGCGTTGCGCTCCTTGACGGAGTCCAGGAGCCACCAGTCGGCCTGCAGGCGATCGCGCGTGAGGTCGAGCACGACATAGCCGCGTGATCGGCCGTCGAGATACTTGAGGTGCGGACGCGTCTTCGGCATCGCCACCAGGCGTTCTTCTCCCTGTGCCCCCTGGAAAGCCGACGGCGATGACACCGCCGGGCAGACGATCTCGACGCCGAGCGAGCCGCGTCCGCTCGCCGGGTCGTAGGCGCCGCTGATGCCGCGCGGCAGGTCGAACGCCCACGCGCTGTGGACGTCGCCGGTGAGCACGACCGGATTGGGCACCTGGTGCCGCTCGAACATGTCGAAGACGCGCGCGCGCGACGCCCGGTAGCCGTCCCAGGAGTCGGGGTTGCCGGCCGTCTGGCCGGCCGGCGTCTGCGGCGCGAACATCACCTGCTGGCCGAGAATCTGCCAGCGGGCACCGGCGCGCACCGACTCGCGCAGCTCGCCCTCGAGCCAGCCTTCCTGCGCCGGGCCGAGGATCGACCGGCGCGGGTCGTCCACCGCGAGGACGTCGGCCCGGTCCACCTGCTCGTCACGGCCGACCAGGCGCGTGTCGAGCATCACGAGGTCGGCGAGATCGCCGATGGCGAACGAGCGATAGATGAGGGGCTGACGGGCCGAGCCGGTCTCGCGCACCGGCAGCCATTCCAGGTAGGCCTGGTAGGCGGCGTCGCGCCGCGCGTGGTAGTCGCCTTCATCCGGCTGGTGGTTCTCGGCGCCGTCACGCCAGGCGTTGTTGGCGATCTCGTGGTCGTCCCACACCGCGATGAACGGGTGCTGCTGGTGCACGGCCTGCAGGTCCTGATCGGTGCGATAGCGGGCGTAGCGGCGGCGGTAGTCGTCGAGCACCAGCGTCTCGGTCGGCGGATCGACGGCGCGTGCCGCCGCCAGATCCGGATCGACGTAGCGGCCCTGGTGGTAGTCGTAGATGTAGTCGCCGAGATGCAGCACGAGGTCGACGTCGGCCCGCTCGGCGACCCGGGCATAGGCGTTGAAGTAGCCGTGCGGATAGTTGGAGCACGACACCAGGGCGATGCGCAGCCGCCCGGCGCCGGCCGCCGGCAGCGTGCGGGTCCGGCCGACCACGCTGCGGCCGCCGAGGGCCTCGAAACGGTAGTAATAGGTGGTCGCCGCCGCCAGGCCCGTGACATCGACCTTGACCGTGAAGTCCCGCGCCGCGCCAGTACGCGTCTCGCCGCGGGCGACGATGCGCGTGAAGGCCGGGGTGGCTGAGAGCGTCCATCGCACCGGCACCTCGCCGGTGCCGCCCGAGACGCGCGTCCACAGCAGCACCCGGTCGCTGCGGGGATCGCCGCTCGCCACGCCATGCCGGAACACCGGGGCGCCCTGGCGCGCCGCCTGTTCGGCCACCGCGAGGTCCTCGGCACGGACGAGGTCAGCCAGCGGCAGGACGGCCAGGGAGGCGGCAGAACCGGAGAGAAAGCGGCGGCGGGTGACGGGCATGGGCGACTCCTCGCCGAGAGCTTACACGCAGCCCTTCACCGAGGCACGACGCTCCGGGTGCCTGCCGCCGCGCTCAGAGCAGCGGGCGCTGGCCCTGTTCGAGATCGAGCAGCGCGCGTTTGGTCGGCAGGCCGCCGCCGAAGCCCGTGAGCGCGCCGCTGGCGCCGATGACGCGGTGACAGGGGATCACGATCGAGATGGGGTTGGCGCCGTTGGCCAGCCCCACGGCGCGCACGGCCTTGTCGTCGCCGATCCGGCGCGCCAGCGCGCCGTAGCTCATCGTCTGGCCGTAAGGGATGTCGACGAGCGCCGCCCACACCCGCCGCTGGAACTCGGTGCCCCGTGGTTCGACCGCGATCTCGAAGCGGGTGCGGCGCCCGGCGAAGTACTCGCGCAGCTGCGTCGTGATGGCCGCGAACTCAGCGGTCGACTCCACCCACGACGGATCCGGGCCCTGCGCCTTGCGGCCCCGGCCGAACCACAGCACGCGCAGCACGGCGCGATCGCCGGCCAGCAGCAGCGGCCCCACCGGACTGTCGAACGTCGTGTAGTAGACGGAACCGTCCGCCGGCCTCAGGCCCGGCGCCGTCATCACCGGGCGCGCTCGAAGACCAGGGTGGCGGCCGGCCGGCCGGCGCGATCGCGGGCAGTGACCCGCAGCGTGTTGCCCGACAGCTCGTAGTGCCGCCATTCCGCCATGTTCACCGCATCGGCGGTCAGCTGCTCGGGGCCGACGCCCATCGACAGGCCGACGTAGTCGAACTGGCCGCCGTCGGTCTGCGCCTTGGCCGTGAAGTCGGCCACGACGGTGCGCGGCGGCCGCGCCGCCGGATCGTTCGGTGCGAGTTCCGCGTGCACGGTGATGTTCGAGAAGCGGTCGAAGCGCAGGAAGCCGTTGACCTGACGTGTCGAGCCGTCCGCGAGTTGCAGCGAGGTGAGACGCCACTCGCCCTCGAGCGGCGAGCCCGCCGGGTCATTGGCCGGCGGTGGCGCACCGGTGGCCGGCCGGGCGCGCCCGCCGCCGCTGATGCAGGCCGTGGTGAGGACGATGAGCGCGGCCACCATCACGCCGCGCCTGGTGCGAGAAGTGAACATCATGCGCATGAGTCCAGCATGCGCCGGACACTGCCCCCGGCGCAATCCGCCGATGGTCAGCGAACCGCGGGTCGCAGCTCGGCCCAGGGCACGACGTGGAAGGCGCCGGCCCCGACGGGTGCGCCCGGCGGCATCTCGTAGAGCGCCCGCACCCCGTCGAGGCGGTCGGAGGCGATGGCGACCAGAACGCCCCCGGGATCGCGGTCGTCCCCCAGCGAGAACCGTGAGATGCGCTGCACGCGATCGGGCGTCAGGCCCCGGCGCAGGTCGGGGCGGAGGTAGAAGAGGAACGACCCCACGCCTTCGTCGACGATGAGCAGCGTGCGCGGCATGACGCCGAGCTCGTTCATGTGCCACGACAGCTGGCGCGCGGTGAGCGTCGTGGCCACCATCGGCCGCACGACCACCGAGGTCGTGATGAGAGTGGCCGCCGTCACGGCCAGCAGTCCCGCGGGGCCGGCCGCACCCACCAGGCCGCGACTCGACCGCGTCCAGGCCAGCACCGCCAGCGGGGCGAGCGCCACGGCGAGAGCGGTCCAGCCGGGCCAGTCGCCCTCCAGACTCCCAAGCGCCACCACCGCCACCAACGGCAGCACCGCCGTGACGGCGGCGGCCCACGGGTAGATGCGGCCGGTCGCGTCGTGTGCCCGCGGTGCCGCCAGCGCGCGGGCGGCGAGCAGCGCCACGGCCGGGAATGCCGGCAGCAGATAGGTGGCCAGCTTCGAGCCGGCCAGGGTGAGCAGCACGAAGTCGGCCAGGAGCCAGCTCCAGACCAGCCGCTCCGCCAGGTCGGCCGCCATCGGCCGTCGCCGGACCAGCGCGACGATCCACGGCCAGGCGCCGCCGAGGAGCACCGGCACGTAGTACCAGAACGGCCGGCCGGCGTGCCGCTGCGCCTCGCCGGCCACGCCGCCGACGTGCCGCTCGAGGATGAAGTAGCGCAGGTATCCGGGCGCGGCCGTCTCCATCGCCGCGTACCACGGCCACGCGATGAGCGCGCCGAGCACGAGTGCGCCGGCCGCCACGGCAACCAGGCGCAGCGACCAGGTGCGCGTCCACGCCATCCACGTCACCATGCCGACGCCGATCAGGCCGACGCCGGTCAGGCCCTTGCCGAGCATCGACAACCCGAGCACGACGCCCGCCATCAGCGTCCAGCCGGCCAGCTGCGCGGTGGTGGTGGCGTGGTGCGCCCGCCAGAAGGCGCCGAGGGCCAGGGCCACGAGCGGCACCATGACGAGATCGTGGAGCGGCGCGAGTGACACCGCGTAGGGCAGCAGCATGGTCGCGTAGCAGAGCGCCGCCCAGCGGCCGACGGCCGCGCCGAACAGCACGCGCGCCAGCCAGCCCGTGGCGACGACGCCGGCCAGGGCCATCAGCGTGCCGGGCAGACGCACGGCGAACTCGGAGGCCCCGAACGCGGCGATCGAGGCCGCCTGCATCCAGAAGTAGAGCGCCGGCTTGTCGAGAAATGGCTGCCCGAGCAGGCGCGGCACGGTCCAGTCGCCGCCTTCGACCATCTCGATCGCGATCGCCGCGTGCAGGCCCTCGTCGTCTTCCATGAGCGGCACGGGGATGACGAGCGGCAGCACGTAGGCCGCGAGCACGAAGGCCAGGGCGACGCGGGACGGGGCACTCACGGAGGACGTCGCGACCAAGGCTCCCCCACTATAATCGGACCCTCGTCATGACTGTCACGCTGGGATCGACACGCCTCATCGCATCCGGACGTCTGCACGGGCTCAAGGTCGGCGTCGTCGCCAATCCGGCCTCGGTCGACCACGGCTTCGTGCACATCGTGGACCGCATCCGCGCCGCCGAGGGCGTGACGCTGGCGGCGATCTTCGGACCGCAGCACGGCTTTCGCTCCGATCTGCAGGACAACATGATCGAGACGCCGCACGGGCACGACGCGGCGCGGCGGGTGCCGGTCTACTCGCTCTACAGCGAGACCCGCGAGCCGACCGCCGAGATGCTGGCCGGCCTCGACGTTCTCGTCATCGACCTGCAGGACATCGGCGCGCGCATCTACACCTTCATCTACACGATGGCCAACTGCCTGCGGGCGTGCGGACGGCACGGCGTGCCGGTCATCGTCTGCGATCGCCCCAACCCGATTGGCGGCGTCGAGGTGGAAGGCGAGACGCTCGCCGCCGGCTTCGAGTCGTTCGTCGGGCTCTTCCCGATGCCGATGCGGCACGGCCTGACCATCGGCGAGCTGGCGCGCTTCCTCAACGAGCGTTTCGCGCTCGGCGCCAAGCTCGAGGTGGTGGCGATGGAGGGCTGGCAGCGCGCCCACTACGGCAACGACTGCGGCATGCCGTGGGTCATGCCCTCGCCGAACATGCCGACCCTCGACTCGGCCGTCGTGTATCCCGGCACCGTCCTGCTCGAAGGCACCCTGGCCTCCGAGGGCCGCGGCACGACCCGGCCGTTCGAGCTGGTGGGTGCGCCGTGGGTCGACGCCGAGGCCTTCGCCGATCGCCTGAACGGGCACGAACTGCCGGGCGTCGTCTTCCGGCCCGCCGTTTTCGAGCCGACCTTCCAGAAGCACCATCGCGCCACCTGCGGCGGTTGCCAGGTCCACGTGCTCGACCGCGCCGCGTTCCGCCCGGTCGTGACCGGCGTCGCCGTCATCGAGGAACTGCGCCGGGCCGACCCGGCCAGCTTCGCGTGGCGCCCGCCGCCTTACGAGTACGAGCATCGGCTGATGCCGATCGACATCCTGGCCGGCAGCAGCGCGCTGCGCGAGGCGATCGAACGCGGCGCCTCGGCGGCGACCATCGCCGCCGGCTGGCGCGCCGATGAGGCGGCCTTCCGCGCACACACGGCGCCGTATCTGCTCTATGCCTAGCTCGCGTCCCGCCGGTCCGCCGAGCTTCGTCGTGCGGGCCTCCGTCAACGCGCCGGTCGCCCGCGTGATGCAGGCGTTCTTCTCACACGCCGACCTCACGCACTGGTGGAAGGCGGAGCGCTCGGTGACGCTGGCGCGGCCGTCCGGCCCGTATGCCGTGTCGTGGCCCGGCAGCGACAGCCACGACGAGCTGCTGGGCCAGCTCGGCGGCACCCTGCACGGCACGGTGATCGACTACACGCCGGATCGCGCGCTCTTCGTCGCCGACGTCTACTGGCAGCCGCCGGCCGGCGAGCCCCTCGGCCCGATGGCGCTCGAGATCACCTGCCAGCCGGAGGCCGATCCGCAGTACACCCGCGTCACCGTGCGGCAGAGCGCGTCCGAGGAGGGACCGCGCTGGCACCGCTACTTCGCGGTGACGGAGTCGGGTTGGCGGGAGGCGCTGGCGGCCCTCAAGGACTACCTCGAGAACGAGTGGCTCTACGACGTCATCTATCCGCTCGAACAGGACCGGCTGTGAGTACCGCCGATGTCGTCATCATCGGTGGCGGCGTGGTCGGGTCGGCGATCGCCTGGCGCCTGCGGGAGGACGGCTACACCGGGCGCATCGTGGTCGTCGAGCGCGACGCCAGCTACGCGCGGGCGTCGTCGTTCCTGGCCATGGGCGGGATCCGCCAGCAGTTCGCCTCGCGGGTGTGCGTGCGGATGGTGCAGCACAGCGTGGCCCTGTGGCGCGAGTTCGATACCCGCATGCGCACGGCCTCCAACGCGCCGCGGGCCTGGTTCCGCGAGCGCGGCTACCTGTTCCTGGCTGACGACGCCAATGCCGAGGCGCTGCTGGCGCGCGAAGCCGCGCAGGCGGCGGCGGGGGCGGTGCAGCGACGCGTGAGCGTCGACGAGATCGGCGCCATGGTGCCCGGCCTGATGCTCGACGACATCCGCTTCGGACTGTTCGGCCCCGAGGACGGCTACGCCAATCCGCGTGAAGTGCTGTTCGGGCTGCGGGCGGCGGCGGTGGCCGCCGGCGCCGAGTATCTCGACGACGAGGTCGTGGAGATCGAGACGCGCGGCGGCCGCGTGACCGGCGTCACTTTGGCCCGGCACGGGTGGCTGCGGGCGCCCGTCGTGGTGAACGCCGCCGGTGCGCTGGCCGGCCGCGTGGCACGCCTGGCGCGGCTCGAGGTCGCGGTCGAGCCGGTGCGTCAGTTGCTGTTCCGCTGCACGCTGCCCCACACCTGGCCGTCGCGCTTCCCGATGGTCGTCGATCCCGGCGGCGTCCACTGGCGGCACGACGACGCGCTCGTACCCGGCGGTCCGGATCGCATCGTCCTCGCCTTCACCAAGTGGGACGAGCCGGCCGGCGAGAACCTGGCGTGCGACGACGCCCGCTGGGAGAACGAGTTCTACCCGGCGCTCGTCAAACGCCTGCCGGCGGCCGTCGACGTCGCCGACGTGCACGGCTGGGCCGGGCTCTACGAGATGACGCCCGACCACAACCCGGTGCTCGGCGAGCATCCGGGCCTCGGCGGGTTCATCTGTGCCAGCGGCTTCAGCGGCCACGGGCTGATGATGTCGCCGGCGACGGGACTGGTCGTGTCGGAGCTGATCCGGCTCGGCGAGAGCCGCACCTTCGACATCACGCCGTTTGCCGTCGACCGCTTCGCCCGTGGCGCGTTCGTGAAAGACGGCGCCACCATCTGATGGCTCCGCTGCCGCGCGAGAATCGCAGGCCGGACCAGGCCGCGTCATGATCCCTCGCCGCGACGTCCTGGTGATCGGCGCCGGCCCGACCGGACTCGGTGCCGCCCTTCGACTCGAGGAACTGGGTGCCGACTGGGAACTGCTCGAGGCCAGCGGCACGGCGGGCGGGCTGGCCGGGTCGTTCACCGATGAGCAGGGCTTCACCTGGGACTACGGCGGTCACGTCGAGCACTCGCACTACCAGTCCTTCGATCGCGCGATGGAGACCGCCCTCGGTCCAGACGGCTGGCTCGTCCACCGGCGCCACAGCTCCGTCTGGATGCACGGCCGGTTCATCCCCTATCCCTTTCAGCACCACCTGCACCATCTCGATGGCGCCGATTGCCAGCGCGCGCTCGACGGCCTGCGCGAGGCGGTGCGCGCTCACGGCGAGGCGGCCGGCCCGCCGCCGCACTTCGACGCGTGGATCCTGCGCTCGTTCGGCACCGCCATCGCCGACCTGTTCCTGCGCCCCTACAACCGCAAGGTCTGGCAGTATCCGCTCGACGAACTGGACCACGGCTGGATCGGCGACCGCGTGGCCGTGGTGGACGTCGATCGTCTCGCCCGGTCGATCGCCGCCGGTCGCGACGACGACACCTGGGGCCCGAACGCCACCTTCCGCTACCCACGCCGTGGCGGCACCGGCGCTCCGTGGCGGGCGATCGCCGCCGCGCTGCCGGCCGGCCGCGTGCACTACGCACGACAGGTCGTCGCCGTCGACCTCGCACGACGCCAGGTGGTGCTCGCCGACGGCGAGTGCCGCGGCTACGGTCAGCTCGTGTCGACACTGCCGCTCGACCTGCTGCTCACGATGTGCCGGAATCCCGTCACGCCGCCCGACCACGCCGCCAGCCCACTGCGCTTCTCGAGCGTGGACATCGTCGGGCTGGGCCTCGAGGGCGAGCCCCCGGCCGCGATCGCCGAACGCTGCTGGATGTACTTTCCGGAGCCGGCCAGTCCCTACTTCCGGGTCACGCTGCTCAGCCGCTACAGCCCCTTCAACGTCCCCGAGCCGGGCCGCACGTGGTCACTCATGGCGGAGGTGGCCAGCCTTCCGGGTCGCGGATGGCCGCCCGAAGCCGTCGTGTCGCGGGTCCGTGCGTCGCTCGAGGCCGACGGACTGCTGCCCGCCGGCACGGCGCCGCGTTCGGTCGTGCACCGCCACTGCGAGCGCGGCTATCCGACGCCGTTTCTCGGACGCGACGGCGTGGTCGAGCCCCGCCTGCGCTGGCTCGAAGCGCACGGTGTCTTCAGCCGCGGGCGCTTCGGCGCCTGGAAGTACGAGGTTTCGAACCAGGATCACAGCTTCGCTCAGGGCCGCGAGGTGGCCGAGCGCCTGTCCCGCGACGGCAGCGCCGCGCTCGAGCCGACGGTGTGGACGCCGGCGCTCGTCAACCGCCGCCGCAACCCCTAGCCGATGCCGCACGCCGCGCCAGCACCGGATCTGAGCGTCGTCATCCCGGCCTTCAACGAGGCGGATCGGATCGCCGCCTCGCTGGGGCAGGTGCGCCGGGTCATGGCCGCCGCGCCGTGGCTGGCCGAGGTCGTGGTGGTGGTGGACGGCTCCACCGACGCCACGGCCGCCATCGTCGCCGCGCAGGCCGCGGCGCCCGGGCCGGTGCCCATTCGACTCATCGATCAGCCCATGAACCGCGGCAAGGGCTTTGCGGTGCGGCGTGGAATGCTCGAAGCCCGCGGGCGGGTGCGGCTCTTCTGCGATGCCGATCTCTCGACGCCGATCGAGATGGCGGTGCCGTTCATGGCGGCCATCGCCGCCGGGAGTGACATCGTCATCGCGTCGCGGCGGCTCCAGGGATCGCGGCTCGAGCGCCGTCAGCCCTGGTTGCGGGAACGGCTCGGCCTGACGTTCAGCGCCCTCGTCTCGCGCGTCCTGCTGCCCGGAATCTCGGACTCGCAATGCGGATTCAAGGCCTTCACCGCCGCCGCCGCCACGGCGGTCTTCGAACGGCAGCGGGTCGGCGAGTTCTGCTTCGACGTCGAGCTCCTCGTCATCGCCCGGCAACTGGGCCTGGCCATCACCGAGTATCCCGTGGCGTGGACCGACGACCCGCGCTCGCGGGTCAGGCCGCTGCGCGACGGATCGCGCATGCTGCGCGATCTGACCCGGATCAGGCGACGCCTGCGCCGCGGCGACTACGCGGCGGAGCCAGAGTGACGGGGCCGGCGTGACCGGGGCGGCGTTGACCGAGTGCCCGGTAGCCGCTAGACTTTGAGACCGTCGACGGCAGCACGCGTGTGGGGTTGCCAGGCTATCTCGTTCATTTCAGGGGGAATCGCGTGTCAAGACCCGTGGCGTCGTTTCTCCTCGCGCAGGTGCTGGTGGCCGGTGTGGTCGTGGCCGCCCTTTTCCTGGGCAGCGGCCCCGCGATCGTCGCCGGGGGACAGCCCACGCCGACCCCGACCAGTACGGTCTTTCCGACGCCGACGCCCTCGGCCACTCCAACGCCCACCGTCACCCCGACACCGACGGCGGTGCCGACGCCCGGGCCCGGGCCGACCGCGGTTGCCGACTCGTACTCGACGCCCTACGGCGTCACGCTGAACGTCGCGGCCCCAGGGGTGCTCGACAACGATCTGCCAAACGGAGGCGGCGCCATGGCCGCATCGCTCGTCGCGGCGCCCGTCTACGGCGCGCTCACCCTCGACGGCAACGGCGGCTTCAGCTACGCGCCGCTCTGTTCGGGCACCCACACGTTCACCTACCAGGCCACCAACTCCCTCGGCGCGAGCAACATCGCGATGGTCAGCATCCTGGTGCAGGCGCCCGGCAGTGTGCAGCCGCCCTGCGGCCTCTACGTGTCGTCGGTCGTCGGCAACGCCGTGTCGCTGCGCTGGAACGACCCGGGCCTCGGCCCGGCGCCCACCGGCTTCCTGCTGCAGGGCGGCGTGGCGCCTGGCCAGGTGCTGGCGAGCCTGCCCACCAACAGCCCCTACCAGATCTACTCGTTCACGGCGCCGACCGGTTCGTTCTTCGTGCGGATGCTCTCGCTCGATGGCGCCGTCACCAGCGTGGCCTCGAACGAAGTGCCCCTGCACGTCAATGTGCCGGTGCCGCCGTCGCCGCCCGCCAGTCTGATCGGTCTCGTCAACGGGTCGTCGCTGAGCCTGGCCTGGCGCAACACGTTCGGCGGCGGCGCACCGACGTCACTCCTGCTCGACGTCACGGGCACCGTGGCGGCGACGCTCCCGCTCGGTGTCACCGACACGTTCTCGTTCGCCGGCGTGCCACCCGGCACCTACACCATGCGGCTGCGGGCGACCAACGCGGGTGGCGCGAGCGCCTCGTCGAATGCCGTCACGCTGACGTTCCCCGGTGCCTGCTCGGGCGCGCCCGCCCCACCGTCCGGCTTCCTGGGCTACTCGCTCGGTCAGACCCTGTACACCATCTGGAATGCGCCGCAGAGCGGCGCGGCGCCGACCAGCTACCTGCTCGATGTGACGGGCGCCTTCGCCGGCAGCTTCCCGACGACCGGACGCGCACTGAGCGGCACGGTCGTGCCCGGCACCTACAATCTCAGCGTGCGGGCCGTGAATGCCTGCGGCGTCAGCGCGCCGTCGGCCGTGAACACGGTCACGATTCCCTAGCCGCCCCGTTCGCGTCCGTGCGTGTCTGGCGACCCGCGGCTCGGTCGCGGCCGGGCCGGGCCGGTAGCGCGACGGGATGGCATATTCTGGGGCGCCCTCGATGCGCGCCGCCCTCACCTGGTATGTCGTCGTGCAGATCGCCGCACTGGCGACGTTTCGCCTGACGAGCGGCGGCTTCCGCTCCCTGCCCGATCTCGGCTACGGCGTCTCGAAGGCGCTCGGGGTGCTCGCCCTCGGGCTGCTGCTGTGGCTGGGCGCTGCCCTCGGTCTGCTTCGCAACGACGCCGGCGGCGCGCTCGTCACCGCCGCCGTGCTCGTCGCCGCGGCGGCCGCCGTGGGTTCGCCGCACCGGCCCGGCTGGCGCGTGGTGTTGGCCACCGAGACGCTCTTCCTCGTCGTGTTTGCCGGCTGGTGCGTCGTGCGCGCACTCGCGCCCGACGTCAATCACACCGAACAGCCGATGGACCTCATGATGCTCACCGCGATGTCGGTGAGCCCCACCGTGCCGCCGCCCGATCCGTGGCTGGCGGGCTATCCGATTGGCTACTACTACCTCGGCTACTGGTTGATGAACGCCGTCGCGCTCATCGCGCACACGCCGCCAGAGATTGCCTACAACGTCGCCCAGGCGTGCTGGCTGGCACTGCTGGCCACGGGCTGCCTCAGCCTCGGCCTGAACCTGGCGGCCGGTGCCGATGATGGCAGCGGCCGGCGAGGAGTCCCGCTCGGCGCCGGCGCGCTGGCGGTCGTGACCGTATGCGCGTCGGCCAACCTTCACACTCTCGTCGAGTGGCTCCGGGCGGCCGCCGGCGG
This sequence comes from uncultured Acidobacteriota bacterium, assembly GCA_963807405.1. Lineage (GTDB taxonomy): Bacteria > Acidobacteriota > Vicinamibacteria > Vicinamibacterales > UBA2999 > CADEFD01. The sequence goes on from CAWEBU010000006.1 coordinate 2,760,207, forward strand.
CGCCGTGCCGGCGCTCACGCGCGGCAGCTACTGGCCCAGCAGCCGCGTCGTGACCGACACCTCGCTGGCGGGCCGGCCGATCGAGCTCATCACCGAGTTCCCGTCCTTCAGCTACCTGCTCGGCGACAATCACCCGCACCTGCTGGCCATGCCGATCGTGGTGGCGGCCCTCGTCTGCGGTCTGAGCCTGCTCGGCGACGAGCGGCCGGGCCGGGCCCAGTTGCTGCTGGCCGTGGCCATGGCCGGCGCGCTGGTCGCGCTCAATACGTGGGACGTGCCGGCGGTGCTGCTCGCGCTCGCCGTGGTCGTGTGGGGACCCGCCCTGGCGATGCGCCGCCGGGCCGAGGCGTGGCGGATTGTCCGGCTGGCCGCGCCGGCGCTGGCGCTGATGGCCGTCGCTCTCGTGCCCTACGTCGTCACGGCCCAGTCACAGGTGCGCGGGGTGCTGCCGAACCTGTTCCACCCGACGGCGGCCGGCCCCTTCCTCACGATGTTCGGATCGCTGCTGCCCGGCGTGGCGCTGCTGCTGGCGGTCACCTGGCGCCAGGACCGTGCCGTGTCGGTCCGGTTGCCGGCACGGATCGCCGCCGCGCTGGCGATGTGCGCGGTGGCGCTGGCGCTGGCGGCGGCGTGGGCGACCGGCACTGCCGACGGCCGCTCGTGGCTCGCCGTGGCGGGCGGCGGGAACGCGAATCCCCTCGCCAGCGCCGCGGCGCGCTGGGCCACGGGCTGGCCCGTCCTGGTCGTGGCCGTCGCCGGTGCGGTCATCGCGGCGTCGCTCGTCGAGGCGCGCTGGCAGTCCAGGACGGCGCGGCCGAAGGGCGCGACGTTCGCCTTGATCCTGGCCGCCATCGGCCTCCTGCTGACGGCGACACCGGAGATCGCCTACGTGGACGACCTGTTCGCGAGCCGCGTGAACACCGTGTTCAAGGCCTACTACCAGGCGTGGCTCTATCTCGGCGCCGCGGCGTCGGCCGGCATCGTGCTGGCGTGGCGGCACGGCGGCGGGCTGCGCGCCGGCGCCGCACTGGCCACGGCCCTGCTCGGCACGACCCTCGTCTACCCCGTCACGGTCACCCAGCTGGTCCTGGCCGACGCGCGCACCGAGGCGCCCACGCTCGACGGCCTGGCCTACCTCGATCGCACGGCGCCGGAAGTGCGCGCGGCCGTGTCGTGGGTGCGCGCCAACACGTCTCCCGCGGCGCGCATCGCGCAGGCGCCCGGCAACAGCTACCAACCGGCCGACAGCCTGCTCAGCACCGCCACCGGCCGACCGGCGCTGCTCGGGTGGTCCGGCCATGAGTCGCAGTGGCGCGGCGCCGCTTTCGACGCGATGACGGCCGGGCGGTTGGAGGCCCTCGAGCGCATCTATCGACCGCGCTCCGCCGCCGAACTGCGCGCCACCCTGGAGCAGTGGGACGTAGCCCTCGTCTACCTGGGGCCGGCCGAACGCGCGCGCTACGCCATCATGCCCGAACACGAAGCCCACCTTGCCGCCGTGCTGTCGCTGGCGTTCGAGCAGGGTGGCGTGCGACTCTACCGGCGCCGTGGCTGACGACGCGACCTCTCCGGATCGGCCCTGGACCTTGCGGTCTCTGGCCCGTGGTCACGGACCGTTCGTCGTGTGCATGCTGGTCGGCGGGTGGCTGCGCGCCGACGGCCTCGGTCGCGCGCCACTCGCGCTCGACGAGGCGGCCGCGGCATGGGCCGCGTGGATTGCCGTCACCGGCGCCACCGCCCCGGCGCCCCTGTCGCCGAGCGCCGTATTGCTCGGTCTGCAGGCCGGCTTCTTCCACCTGCTCGGCAGCAGCGACGGCGTGGCCCGCCTGGCATCGGCGGCCGCCGGTACCGTCACGCTCGCCGTCCCGTGGCTGCTCCGAAGGCGCCTGGGCCAGGTGAGAGCACTCGCCCTCGCCGTGCTGCTCGCGCTCGATCCGATCGCCATCGCCGGTGCACGCACGGCCGACGGCACCGCGTTGACGGCGGCTGCGATGTGGGTGATGGTGGCGGGGCTGCTGACGCTGGGCGGCGCCAGGCCGCACCGGTCGGCCGCCTGGCCCATGGCTCTGGCCATCGCGCTCGCGATCGGAATCGCGTCCGGGCCGCTCATCTGGGATGCCTGGCCGCTTCTCCTCCTCGTCTTCCACCGCCTTGGCACCGTGGTTCCCGACCGCGGCCGGCGCGCGGTGATGGCCGCCGCCGGGCTGCTGGCCGCGCTGGTCGTGTCGACGACCGGCTTCGTACAGGTCGCCGGCCCGCCGCTCGTGTCGGTGTCGGTGAGCGAGTGGCTGGCGCGCTGGCAGGTACCGTCGGGTGTCGACACTTCGGCCCTGTTCACGCAGCTCCTGCGCCTCGAGACGCTCGCCGTCGCCCTCGGCGTCGGCGGGCTGGCAGTCGCGCTGCCCGCGCGGGCACGAGGCTGGGCACTCGGATGGGCCGTGTGGGCGGCGGCGCTCTCACTGCGGCCGGGCCGCGAACTCGACGCCTGGCTGGCCGTGTCGCCGCCGCTGCTGCTGCTGGCATCCGCGGCCGTGGCGTGGCTCGTGCGCGCGCTGCGCCGCGTCGTCGGTCACCCCGTCGTCTCTGCCCCGGCGGTGTCGGGCCTGGCCCTGGCGCTGCTGCTGCTGTCGACGGTGCATACCGCGTTCGAGGTCGCGCGTACGACGCCGGGCCCAGCCGGGTTGGGCGGCGCCCACACCGAGTCGTCGGTGCGGGCACTGGTCGACGTGCTGTCGGCCTTGCGTGCACACGGGCCGGCCAGTCAGCCACTCGACGTCGTGATGGCCGAACCTGAGGCCGATCCGGTGCTGGGGTGGTATCTGCGTCACGAAGCCGGCGTGCGTTGGGTGCGCGCGTCAGCGAGGGACGACAGCGGGGGTCTGGTGGTCGAGGCGGCGTCGCCTGACGCCACGGGCGTCCGCGTCTTCCCCCTGCATCACGACCGGTCGGGCCTCGTGCAGGTGCGGCTGCGGTGACGGGGCCGACGGCGGCACGGTGGCACCGGTTCGCCTGGCCGGGCCTGGTCCTGGCAGCGCTCGCGCTGCGCTTCTGGGATCTCGGCCTGCGAACCATGTCGCACGACGAGAGTCTGCACGCGTTCTACTCGCTCCGCCTGGCGGCCGAGGGCGCCTATCAGCACGACCCGGTCTATCACGGTCCGCTGCTCTACCACCTGAACGCGCTGGTGTTCTTCCTGGTGGGCGCGAGCGACGTCACGGCGCGCCTGGTGCCGAGCCTGGCCGGGGCAGCCCTGGTCGCCGGTCTGTGGTGGTGGCGGCGCTACCTCGGCGACGCCGGCGCGTGGCTCGCGGCAGCCTGCATCACTCTCAGTCCGACCTTGCTCTTCTACAGCCGGCATATCCGCAACGACATCTACATCGCGGCCCTCACGCTCGCCTGGGCCTATGCCGTCCTGCGCTATCTGGAGGAGCCGCACCCGCGGTGGCGCGTTCTGCTGACGTCGGCCATGGCGCTGTCGTTTGCCTGCAAGGAGGTGAGCTTCATCACCGGCGCGGTGATCGGATCGTTCGTGGCGCTGCTGGCGCTGACCGCGCGGCGCCGCAGGCCGGCGCGGGCCGAGGCGGCGCTCGACCTGGCCGTGCTCATGCTGGCGCTGGTGCTGCCCTTTGCGGCCGGCGCGCTCTTCCCGCTGTTCGGCTGGCCACCGGTTGGCGACGCGACACGCCAGGCGCTCACCGGCGCGGGAGGCCTCGTCGTGGCCGGCCTCTTCGCCCTCGGGGGCGTGGCCGGTGCGGCGCGCTTCGGAGTGCGGCCGTGGCTGAAGCTGGCCGGCGGCTTCTGGGCCGTGCAGGTGACGCTCTTCACGACCTTCTTCACCAACGTCGGCGGCGGTCTGACGAGCGGCATCGTCGGCAGCCTCGGCTACTGGCTGACGCAGCAGGAAGTCGCCCGCGCCGGACAGCCGTGGTTCTACTACGGCTTGATCGGCCTGCTCTACGAGCCGGTGACGTTGCTGGTTGGCGTGGCCGCCGTCGCGGCCGGAGTGTGGCGGCTGGTCCGCACGCAACAGGTCGCGGCGGAAGAGGGGACCACGGCCGGCCGCGACCGCGAGTCGTTGTGGCTGCCGTTCCTCGCCTGGTGGATCGCGGCCAGCTGGCTCGGCTACGCGCTGGCCGGCGAGAAGATGCCCTGGCTGCTCGTGCACCAGGTGCTGCCGTTGTGCCTGTCGGCTGGCTGGGGCCTCAGCCGCCTCCTCGGCAGGCACTGGACGGGACACGACGGACGCGATCGGCTCCTGCTCATCGGCGCCACCGCCGCGGCCGCGGTGGTGGCGGTCGGCCTGCTGCGCGCCGAGCTCGTTACCGGCCGCACACTGGCGGCCGCGACCGCCACCACGGCCTGGTGGGCGCAGGCCGTCTGGCTGAGCGTGCTCGCCGGTGTCGCCGCCGTGGCGGCGGGGCGGCTCGGACGCAGGGTCGGCGGGCGGATGGTCGTCGTCGGGCTGCTGATGCCACTGGCAGCGCTGTCGGTGCGTGCCAGCCTGCAACTCAACTTCGTCAACTTCGACCTGGCGACCGAGCCGCTGTCGTACGCGCAGGCGACACCTGACGTGCCGCGCGTGATGCGCGAAATCGCGCGGCTCGACGACCGGCGTGGCGGCCATCGCCAGGTCCGCGTGGCGGTGGACGACGAGAGTTCGTGGCCCTTCAGCTGGTACCTGCGCGACTACCCACGAACCGTGGCGTGGGGCGAGACGCCGGCGCTGGCGGCCGACGCCGATGTGATCCTGGTCGGCCCGAAGAACCGCGCCGCGCTGGCGCCGCAGATCGCGCGCGGCTACGTCCGCGAGCGGGGGCTCCTGTACTGGTGGCCGCTGCAGGACTACGCGGCCCTCTCACCATCGTCGCTGGCAGCGCTGCTGTCTGACCCGGCGCGCCGCGAAGCGCTGTGGCAGGTCGTGATGCACCGCCGCTACGGGGTGCCGCCGACCGAGTGGCCGGCCCGCCGCGAGTTCGACCTCTACATGCGCAGCGACGCGGCGGCGCTCATCGGGCTGAACGACGCCGCCGGCCCCGACGTGGTCCGGCCGCCGGGCGCGACGGCGGCGACGCCCTGGATCCCGCGCACCGTCGTACGCGGTCCGTTCGACGGGCTGGCGCTGCTGCGGCCGACGGCCATCGCCGTGACGGCCGACGGGGTGCGGGTCGTGGCAGACAGCGGTCACGACCGGATCGTCGTCATCGACCCCGACGGCCGGTTGCGCTTCACGATCGGCCGCGGCCAGTGCCGCCTCACCGAGCCCGGCCGTCCCGGCTGTCTCGACCCCGATGGTGCCGGGCCGGCGGCGGCCGGTGATGGGCAGTTCCACGAGCCGTGGGGCGTCGCCGTCGCGCCATCCGGAGAAATCGCGGTCGCCGATACCTGGAACGGTCGCATCCAGGTGTTCACGGCCGGCGGCGTCTTCCTTCGCGCCTTCGGCCGCTTCGGGCGTGTCGTGCCTGGCGCCGACGAGGCCGCCGCCCCGTGGCTGTTCGGTCCTCGGGGTCTCGCCGTCACCGCCGATGGCGATCTGGTCATCGCCGACACCGGCAACCGCCGTCTGCTGGTCGTCTCCCTGACCGGTGAGCGCCGACGGGTGGTGGGTCCGGATATCGGGTGGGCGCCCGGGCTCGACGAGCCGACCGGCGTGACCTGGGATCCCGGCGGCTCGCTGCTGGTCGCCGACCTGTGGAATCAGCGGGTGCTGCGGCTCGATCGGTTCGCCCGTCCCCTGGCCGCATGGCGCGTGCCGGGTTGGGAGAGCCGCGACGCCACCGACAAGGCCGCGCTGGCCGTGGACACCGCCGGACGCGTCTACGCCGTGGAGCCGGCCAGCGGACGCATCCACACGTTCTCGTCGGCCGGAATTCCCGAGGCCGTTCTGGTGCCGGCCACCGACGGCGCCTTCTCGCCGACCGGGATCGCGACCGTGGGCGACTCGGTGCTGGTGGTCGATCGCGCGGGCGGCCGCGTGCTGGACCTGCCGCTGCCCGAGCCGCCGCCCTGAGCGTCCCGGCTCACTGCCGGCTGCCGCGTGCGATCCGGGCCGTCTGCAGCCATGACCTGGCGGCCGGCGACAACGCCCGCAGGCCGGCCAGCGACCCACCGCCGCGGCGCCGCACGCTCGTCGGGACCGGGAGTTCGACTACCCCCAGCCCACGGGCGACGGCCAGCCCAGACAGCGCGACGTTGGGCGCGAACGTGTGGTCCGGGATCGCGGCGAGCAGCGGCGCCAGGCTGGCGGCACGCATCAGGCGGAACGGGCAGTTCACGTCGTCGACGCCGGCTCCGAACAGCCAGCGCACGCTGAGCGACGACACGCCGGTGATGAGCCGGCGCACCCAGGGCGAACTGCGATCCACCCGCCGCCCGACGATGAAATCGCCGCGGCTGCGGGCGGCCCAGAACGTGGCGAGACACTCGACGTCGATCTCGCCGTCGCTGTCGGCCTGCAGAATCCATTCGCCGCGGGCCTCGCGGTAGCCGCGCAGGATGGTCGGGCCGTGGCCGCGATTGGCGTGCCGCCGTACCTGCAGCGCGGGGTGCTCACGCGCCAGCGCCTCGAGCACCTGCGGCGTCGCGTCAGTCGATCCGTCGTCGTAGAGCAGCACTTCGCACGTCACCTCGAGGCACGTCAGCGCCGCCAGCCACTCCGCGACCACGGCCGGCAGCAACGCCGCTTCGTTGTAGACGGGCAGGACGACCGAGAGTGCGGGGGCGGGGGGCGGGACGTTCATCGGGCAGTGGGTGCCACGGCCGGGCGCAGCTGGAGAATCCTGACCTGGCCCTCATCGTAGACCGTCCGCCAGTGCGGCGACGGCCGATCGAACTTCGCCAGCCCGCCGGCCGGATAGACGATGCGCTCGAGCGGACCGAGGTAGATGTACTCCACCCCGTAGTGGGCGGCAACCGCCAGTGCCGCCGCGTCGTCGTCCGTGGAGTAGAGCGTGGCGACGTCGCGTTGCCGGCGCCCCAATGCCGTGGCGGAGCCGAACGCGCGTTGCTGGACCTGGTGGTTGCGCCAGCCGATGATGGTCGGCAGTCCGGTGTGCACGCTGACGCGCGCACCCCACCGGTACTCGGGCAGGTGGGCCTCGGCAACGACCGGCGAGCCAGCCACGTGGGCTCGCAGCCAGGCGATGGCGTCCCGATCGGGCGCGAGCGCGAACTCGACGCCACGCTCCTCGTAGCGCGCCGTGCGCATGAAGGCCGTGCCGTCGAGCGTGAGTCCGGTGTCGGGACTCATGCGGTCGGCGGCTCTGGCGCGGGTGGCCAGCACGGGATAGACCGCCGCCGCCGCCAGCAGCCAGAAGGCCGCCGTGGCCCACAGCCACACGCCGACCCGCGGCGCACCCTGCAGCACCGGGCGGGCACGCCAGGCCTGCACGATGACGGCGAGGCCGGTGGCGGCGGCCACCGCCAGCAGCACCCACGCCTGGAAGTAGAACTTGAACACCGTGTTCATGCGCGAGATATCGCCGTCGAGCACGACGGCTTCCACTACCGCCGTGAGGCCCAGGCCCAACGTCGTCAGCCCAGCCGCGAAGAGGAACGCGCCGCGGGCGGCCCTGGTCGACGGCAGCACGCGTGGACGGGTGGCCGCCAGGTACAGCGGCGCTGGCGATGAAGAAGAGGAACAGCCCGTGGATCTGCAGGTACGGCACGAGCCCCGTGTGCGAGCCCTGCCAGATCGAGAACGATCCGTAGGCCTGTACGTAGTGGTCGAAGAACGGCCAGAAGAGCACCCGGCCGGCAGCCAGCACGATCACCGTCCCGGCGACAGCCAGCGCGACGACGTGGACGACCGACCGGCGCGGACCCTCGTGGAGCCAGGCGCCGAGGGCGAAGCAGCCGCCGACCAGCACCGCATACGTGGGGTAGTCCCAGGCGTTCAAGGGATACAAGGCGCCCAGGGCGAGTGCGAGCCAGGCCACGCGCGGCCACTGCAGGCCACGGGTGGCGCGTTCGCCACCGCACCCCAGGACGACGGCCAGGCCGAGGGCCATCACCAGCAGCGTGACCGGCAGCGCCATCGCGTGGGCGTGCAGGTCGCCGTAGAGGTAGGTGAAGAACGGGAACTCGTTGATCGGCGCACGCTCGGGCTGCGGCGCCGGAATGGCCCGGGTCGCGTCCCAGAACCACGTGTGCCAGGGCGTGGTCTGCCATCGCTGCTCGAGAATGGCGTGGCCGACAAGCGCCACTTCCTTCAGGTTGCCGGCCACGGTGGTCAGGAGCAGACCGCCCACGCCGACGCCGAACGCCTGCCACCGCCGCACGCCGAGCGCCGTCGCCAGTGCGTGGACGACGGCGAAGGCGCCGGTGGCCGCCAGCGTGAAGAACGTGGCGACGGCGAGGTTGTAGGCCACGTCGGGCACGATGCCCGTGAGCTTCGTCAGCACGCCGGCCAGCACGAAGCCGAAGTAGTAGTAGTTGAGTGCGCCGCCGGCGAACCAGGGATCGAAGGGCGGGAAGTACTCGCTGCGCACGACCGCGTGGAAGTAGGCGACGTCCATCGGCTTCTCGCCGCCGAAGTACGGATGCCACAGATCCGGGTTGGCGCGCCGCACCAGCACGAAGGCCGCGAAGCAGACCCACACGAGTGCTTCTTCGGCGACGACGAGCCGCCGCCGCTCGCGCCACCACGCCGCGAGCCCGGCCCGCTGCCGGGCCGCCGCGGCGACCGCGGCCAGCGCGAGAGCGCCGAGCAGCAGGCCGATCGACGACGGCGTCGCGGGCAGCCAGCGTATGGACGCCGGCAGCCAGACGACGTAGGCCAACAGCAGCAGCCCCGCCGTTCTGGCCAGGATCCAGCCCTCATCGGGCAGCACCAGGAGCGCCGGGCGCAGCAGCGGAAACGCGATCAGGCCGACCACGGCCACGAGCAGCGCCCAGGCCGCGACCGGCCAGCGGTTCGCGGTGCTGCCCGGGTCGAAGAGCTGCGCCCAGGTGCCGCCGGCACGGGCTGCGGCCCACGCGTCGGGCGACAGCATGGCGCCACCCTTCCACCGGCGCGCATCGACCGCACGCACGCGGACGATGGCGTCCCAGTCGACGGCGCCGAGGAGCGTCTGCGCCTGCTCGCGATTCCAGGCCGGGCTCTTCCGGAAGATCCGCACGCGCGGGTGGTCGTAGACCGAGAACGCTTCCTCCGCCGCGTGATCGGGCACCCGCACGGGTCCGACCCGCGGGTACGACGTGAACTCGGCGGCGCGGGTGAAGCCCAGCGCGCCGGACGCGAGCGCCTCGTAGTAGCGCGTCGTCATCGGGTAACGCATCGGCAGGCGGGGGATGCTGTCCGAGAGACGGTTGCTCGACAGCACCACGTAGTCGGCGCGATCGAGGCCGTCGAGCAGCGTGTCGAGCTTCACCGGCGTGTCGTCGTCGTAGTTGGCCAGTGTGACGGTCGGGTAGTCGGCAGGCGTGTGTCCGTCGAGTGCGAGCGGCAGGGCGTCGTCCCAATGCTCGACGGCCAGCGTGGCGCCTGCTGGCACGTGGTCGTAGATCCAGCGCGAGGCGTCGACACGCGTGTGCGGCCGGCGGTAGATCGACGTGAAGGCCACGGCCCACGAGGCGGTCGTCAGCACGACCAGGACGAGCAGGCCGCCGGCCAGCCCTCGGTGCCAGCGTCGGGCACGCTGGCGCGAATGCGCGGCGGCCCGATCCCAGTTCGCAACCAGCAGCCAGGCCGCCAGCACCGCCAGCATCGGGTAGATCGGCAGCAGGTAGCGGCCCGTCATCACGAACTGGCCACCCAGGTGCAGGAACAGCACGGCGGTCCACAGCACCGGAATGAGGTGCCGGGACGTCGGACGGGCGACCGTCTGCCATGCCGCCGCGCCCCAGCCTGCCCACGCGGCCAGGCCGAGAGCCGGTCCCAGCCCCCACACGACCATGTTCGTCCAGGCGTACCAATACGGCGTCCGGCTGGCCCACTGGACGCCGGGTGGTATGTCGAGACTGCCGTCCGCGAGCTGTCGCGAGGCGGCGAGATTCTCGAGCCAGCGTTGACTCGGCAGGACGTCGAACAGTCCCGGTCCCGTGAAGGCATCGGGCTGGGCCAGGCGGAACGCCGCGAACGCCGCGGTCATGACCACGAAACCCCGCAGGGCCACCCGCGCCAGCCGCCTGGCACGGAGCGGGAGGAGGGCGTCGAGGCGGGGCATCGGCGTCGTGTCGACGAAGGCGGCAGCGGCGACGACGAGGGCGAAGGTGGCCACCGACACCTTGGACGCCAGGGCGAGTCCGAAGAACAGCCCGACCAGCGGGTAGCGGTAGGGACGCGGCGGACCGGCCAGCGCCCACGCCGCGGCCGTCACGAAGAAGACCGCGTGCGGATCGACGACGAAGAAGTGCGCGTGCTGGATGGGGAGCACCGCCACCGCCAGCAGCGTCGCCGCCAGCAGGCCGATTCGCGGGTCGCCGTACAGGCGATGCGCGATCAGGAAGACGAGCAGCACGGTGCCGAGGCTGGCGGTCGCACTGACGACCCGGCCGGTGACGGTGAGTCCCTCGAAGTCCGTGCGTCCGACAGCCTCGCCCACCAGGCGGACCACGGTGGTCGGCAGCGTGCCGTAGGCAAAGAAGGGAAAGCCGACATTCCGGGGATTGAGCGGCGAACGGGTCTCGTCCAGGTAGGCGCCGGCGCTGTCCGGGAGGCCTTCGGCCGTGACGACCATCGAGAGGAAGCGTTCGTCCGGATGGAGATGCTGCCCGACGTCCCAGTTCCCGCCGGCGAACCGCAAGCCCGCGGCACCGAGCAGCACGACGATGAGCGTGAGCGTGCGCGCGCGCGAGCCGAACAGCATCGGAATGGCAGCCATGATACAGAAGGCTGGAATGACCGCACGGCCAACGCGACTGGTCTACTACGCCGAATCGGTGCTGACCGCGCTGGTGGGCGTGCGTCCCGGCTCTCTCGCGGCAGTGGCCGCGATGCTGGTGGGGCGGCGACGGCCTCGCCGCATCGACCTGCGCCGGCCGAAGGCCAGCTTCGTGGTTCGCAGCCTGATGGATGTCTGGACGGTGAAGGAAGTGTGCCTCGACCGCGACTACGAACGGGCGGGTACGGCAATCCAGCCCGGGTGGGTGGTGATCGACATCGGCGCCGGCATCGGCGAGTTCGCCATCGACGCGGCCCTGAGCCGTCCTGACTGCGTCGTTCACGCGTTCGAGCCATCACCCGAGTCGTTCGAGCTGCTCTGTCAGAACGTCCAGCTGAACCTGGTATCGAACGTGCGCACCAGGCCAGTGGCCGTCACCGGCAAGTCCGGCCGGGCGGCGCTGGACGTCTCATCCCCGGACGCGGTCCGGCACCACATCGCGGCAGATGCTGGCGCTCCCTCGACGCGTGCGGTGGCGGCGATGACGCTGGCCGAGGTGCTGGACGAACTCGACGTGCCGACGTGCGACTTCCTCAAGATCGATTGCGAGGGCGGCGAGTACGGCATGCTGCTGGCGGCCGGGCCGGCCACGCTGGGCCGCATCTCGCGCATCTGCCTCGAGTATCACGACGGTCCATGGGGCACACACGACCTGCTCGTCACGCACTTGACTGCTGCGGGATTCTCGGTGAGGCTGACCGGCAACCGCGCGTGGGAGGAGATCGGGTTCTTGTACGCCTGTCGCGTCTGATCCGGGCGGAGCCTCACCGGCCTGTCGGCGCGGTCTTCCTCGCCTTGAGGCCGAGACACACGGACGATCCCCGCGGCTTCGGCCTGGCCATGTCCACGCGGTCAATGGCGTTGACGACCGCCAGCGCCCAGTTCAACGGGTTCCACATCGACCCGGCGTTGTCCTCGCCGCGGAATCGGTCTGCGCCTGACAGCACGCCCGACTCGACCAGCGGCTTGCCGATGCCGTAGACGAGGTTGTGAGCGAAGGGCAGGCAGTAGTGGACGAGCGGGCGGACGTCCTCGACCATCAAGCCGGCCTCCCCTACGAGATCGGCGAGGCCCGCACGCTCGTAGAGCCGCAGGTGGTCGGTCCAGATGCCCCCGAACAGGCCGGAGCGCAGCGGCGGGCGTCCCAGCAGCTCCCTGGTCCGGTTGATCGGATCCCACAGAAACGGGTAGTGCCGGTGCGGCACCGTGACCGCGACGACACCCCCTGGGCGCAAGACGCGGTGCACCTCTCGCATCAGCGCGGCGTCGTCGGCGACGTGCTCGAGCACCTCGGACAGGACGACCTTGTCGAACGATCCGTCGAGAAAGGGCAGACGGGTGGCGCTGGCGACGAGCAGCTGACTTCGCGGCCCGATTTCCACGGACGCGCGCCGCAGCCTCCCCAGGTCGACGTCGATGCCGTAGAGCTCACAGTCGAACAGCTCGCCAGCGACCTTCAGCCACCAGCCCAGTCCGCAGCCGCAATCGAGCACGCGGTCGCCCGGCTGGATGTCGAGATACTCGAGGATCGTCGCCATCCGGCGGCGGCCGCTCGAGTCGGCTTCGTTGCGTAGCAGCCGGGCCAGTCGGGCCTGGTCCCAGGGCATCTCAGGCCACCGTCGTCAGCGTCCGGAGCAGCGTCTCGTACTCGCCGATCGACTGGTCCGGGTCGTAGATGGCTCGAATGTGCTCCCGCGGCTTGATGTAGTGCGCCCGCGCGTCGAGCACCTCGAGCAGCGTGGCGGCGAGGTGCTCCGGATCGCGCGGCCGGCACAGGCGTCCCATGCCGGTGCGCTGCACCACCTCGCGAGCGCCGGGGATATCGGCGGCGACCACCGGCGTGCCGGACAGCATCGCCTCGACCTGCACGCTGGCCAGGCAGTCGGTGCGGCTGGGCAGGGCCAGCACGTCGCACAGGGCGTAGAAGTTCGCCAGCTGCTGCGGCTCCCTCAACAGACCCACCATCGTCAGCCGATGACGGTGGCGGGCCCAGAGATCGGCGCAGCGCTCGAAGAACTGCTCGTAGATGACTCGATGCTCGCCAGCGAAGACGAGGTGCACGGAGGGCTCGGCGCGCTCGAGCAGCGGAATCGCTTCGAGCAGGTAGTCGAAGCCCTTCTCTTCGACGAAGCGTCCGGCAAAGCCGATGACGCGCGCGTTCGACAGCTGCAGGCTGCGCCGCCATGCCGCGACGGCCTCCGGCTGCGGCGGCGGCAGGTCCACCGGTGGCGACACCGGACGCAGGCGCTCACCGAACGGCGCGAGGAACGACGAGTGCGCGGCGTAGTCGGCACTGAGCGGCGCCACGACGTGCGCCAGGCGTCCGGCCAGCGACATCGCCGCCGTGACGGTCTGCTCCACCAGCCGGTTGAAGGCGCCGTCCGGCATCACCAGGTCGCCGTGGTGCGTGATGAGCACCGGTTTGCCGAGCGCGCGGGCGCACGCGGCGACGAGCAGCGCCTCGGCCTGCGGCGTATGGATGTGCACGGCGTCATGGCCCGGCAGCAGGCCGAGCAGGCGGATCGGCCACATCGGCGCCACGGCGCCGCGACTGACAAAGGCCCAGGGCCGCAGCCGCACGACCCGTACACCGCCGACGAACTCATCGCCTGGCAGCCTGGGATCGTGCCGGGTCGTCAGCACCGTGACCGCGTGTCCGCGTCGCACCAGGCCTTCGGCGATGCGCTGCGCGAAGTTCGTGAGGCCGGTCCAGTGCGGATGGTAATACGTGAGCGTAGACAACACGCGCATGCCGATTCGGCCGAGTGTACAACACGGATCGGCGGCCGGCCGGCCGCTGCGTCGCGTGGCGTACGGGGCCGCTGCGCGCAGCGCGCCGATCGATGACTCGGGCTCTGCTAGGCGCGGCGGATGCGCACGAAGTTGGCGGTGCCGAGATCGAGATCGGGGCTGACGTTGACGATGACGACGGTCGGCGCCGTGCTGAGTGCCCCCAGGCCGCGCAGTTCGTCGACCACGCGCCCGCCCACTTCGTCGACGCCGCCCTCGATCGGCACGATGAGCGGCACGACGCCCCACCACAGCGCGAGGCGGCGCGCCACCTCCGGACGGTCGGTGGCCGCATAGATCGGCGCGGTGGGACGGCCACTCGACAAGAGGCGCGCCGTGCGGCCCTCGCGCGTGACCGCGACGATGGCGCCGGCATGGGCGCGGGAGGCCAGCCCGATGGCCGCCGTGGCCAGGCTCGAGGCGTGATCCCACGGGCCCTCGCCGGGCAGGCGCGGCACGTCGGCTGGCCGGCGGATGCCGTCCGACTCGGCGTCGCGAATGATGGCGTCGAGGGCCTGGACGGCCCGCACCGGATACTTCCCCGCCGCCGTCTCTCCGGCCAGCATGATGGCGCCAGCCCCCATGTCCACGGCGCCGGCCGCGTCACTCACTTCGGCGCGCGTCGGCCGCGGCTCCTCGCGCATCGACTCCAGCACCTGCGTCGCCACGATGGCCGGCACGCCACGGGCGTTGGCCGTGCGCAGGATGTCCTTCTGCACGCGCGGCACGCGTTCGAACGGCACCTCGAGGCCGAGGTCGCCGCGCGCCACCATCACCGCATCGGCGTGGTCGAGGATCTCGTCGAGCCGGGCGATGGCTTCGGGCCGTTCGAGTTTGGCGACCAGCGGGATATCGGGCACGCCACAGGCCACGGCCAGGGCGCGCGCGCTCGTCAGGTCGCCGGCCGACTGCACGAAGCTGAGGGCCACGAGGTCGACGCCGAGCTCGAGCCCGAACTTCAGGTCCGCTTCGTCCTTGTCGGTGAGGGCACCGGTCGGCAGCGCCACCTGCGGCGCGTTGATGCCCTTGTTCTCGGCCAGCCAGCCGCCATTCACCACGCGCGTCCGGATCGCCACGCCGTCGGCACCCTCGACCCGCAGCTCGATGCGGCCGTCATCGAGCAGCAGCCGATCGCCGGCCTGCACGGTGCGGGCGAGCTCGGCGTAGGTGGTCGAGACGCGCCCGGGCCCGCCCACGAAGTCCCCGGTCGCCACGACCAGCGTGTCGCCTTCGGTGAGTGCGATCGCCTGACCGCCCGCGAGCAGCCCGGTGCGGATCTTCGGGCCGCTCAGGTCCTGCATGATGGCCACCTGTCGCCCCACCCGTTCGGCGGCCGCTCGCGTGCGGGCGTAGGTGGCCCGGTGCGTCTCGTGCGTGCCGTGGGAGAAGTTGAGCCGCGCCACATCCACTCCCGCCCGCAGCAGCGCATCGAGGATGGCATCGTCCTGCGTGGCAGGCCCGAGCGTGGCGACGATCTTGGTGTGTCTCATGGCCTACAGCTTACAATCGGCACCGTGATGCCGCCCTTGACGCCACCGGCCGTGGCCCGCTATCTCGATGGCCTGTCGCCGCTGCCGCACCCGGTGCTGGCGCGGATCCGCGAAGAAGGCCGCGCGCACGGCGTGCCGATCGTGGACGCGCTCACCGGCGCGCTCCTCCACGGCCTGACGCGCGCGATCGGCGCCACCAGGGTGCTCGAGATCGGGACCGCGATCGGCTATTCCACGGTGTGGATGGCCACGGCGCTGCCGCCGGCCGGGCTGCTCGTGTCCCTCGAACGCGACCCGGCACGCGCCGCCACGGCCCGCGCCCACCTGGCCGAGGCCGGCCTCGACGATCGCGTGAACGTCATGGTCGGCGAGGCCGATCGCTACCTGCACAAGCTCGCCGGCCCCTTCGACCTCATCTTCCAGGATGGCGACAAGCAGCAGTACGCGCCGATGCTCGAGAAACTCGCGCCGCTGCTGCGGCCGGGCGGCCTGCTCGTGACCGACAACGTGCTGTGGGACGGCGAGGTCGTGCCGGGGTTCACGGACTCCCCCCGCAAGAAACCGGAAGACACCGCGGCCATCGCCGCCTACAACGAGCAACTGGCCCGCGATCCGCGCTTCACGACCAGCTGGCTGCCGGTGGGCGACGGCGTGGCGGTGGCGCTGAAGAACTAGCGGCTAGCGGCTGAGGACGCGGGCGGGGACCGGGGCTCGCGGCCAACACCCAAGCCCCGAGACCCGGAACCCGGAACCCCAGACCCGAGCCCCGAGACCCGGAAAGGCGATCTGTGATGTCGAATCTCACTCCTGATCTCGAGCGTTGGCTCGCGGCGGCCACGGCCGATGCCGAACGACGCGGGCTGCCGGAGCTGGCGCCGCTGCTGCAAGGGCTGGCGGCCTCCACCGCGGCACTGCGGGCCGCGGACTGGAACGACGAGGCGGATGGCCTCGAGGCGGCGGCGCCGACCCATCGGCTCGACGATCGCGCGGGGGGCGAGCGGCGATGACCAGCGGAACGGATCGGACGATCGGCGAACTCGCGGCGGCCCTGGCGGCCGGCGAGACGACGTCGGTGGCGCTCACCGAAGCGTGCCTCGAGCGCATCGCGGCCCTCAATCCGCGACTGAATGCCTTCATCTCGGTGGCGGCCGAGCGGTCACTGGCGGCGGCACAGGCCGCCGACCGGGCGCGCCGCGCCGGGCACGCCACCGGCGCCCTGCACGGCATCCCGGTGTCCATCAAGGACCTCATCGACGAGGCCGGCGTCGTCACCACCGCCGGCTCGCGCGTGCGTGCCGCGGCCGTGGCCAGCGCCGATGCCATCGTCACCCAGCGGCTCGAGGCGGCCGGCGCGATCCTCGTCGGCCGGACCAACCTCCACGAGTTCGCCTTCGGCACGACCAACGAGGACTCCGCCTACGGCGCCGCGCGCAACCCGGTCGACGACACGCGCATGACGGGCGGGTCGAGCGGCGGGTCGGCCAGCGCCGTCGCCTCGGGCATGTCGGTCGCCTCGGTCGGCACCGACACCGGCGGCTCGATCCGGATCCCGGCCGCCGCGTGCGGCGTCGTCGGCCTCAAGGCCGGCTGGGGCGAAGTGCCGGCCGAGGGCGTCGTGCCGCTCAGCCGTCAGCTCGATCACGTCGGTCCGATCGCCCGCACGGTCACCGACGCGTGGCTGGTGCACGAGGCGCTCTGCGGACGCGCCCCTGCCGCCGACGCGCGGCTCGAGGCCCGCCCGCTCGCCGGGGCGCGGCTGGGGCTGCTGCGCGGCTACTTCGCCGAACGTCTCGATCCGGAGGTCGAGGCCGTGTTCGACGCGGCGGTCGAGACCTTGCGCCGCGCCGGCGCCGTCGTCGAGCCGGTCGACGTGCCGCACGCGCGTCTCGTGCCGCCGGTCTACCTGCACCTGGTGCTGGCAGACGCCGCCGCCTATCACGCCCGCACGCTCGAGCGGCGCCCGCACGACTACACGCCGAACGTGCGGATCCGCCTCGAGATGGGCCGCTACCTGCTGGCCGAGGACTACGTGCGGGCGCTGGCTGGCCGCGAGGTCATCGCGCGCGAGATCGACCAGGCGCTCGCGGGCCGCGACGCCCTGCTCTGCCCGACGATGCCGGTCCCGGCGCCGCCGCTCGGCGCGACGACGGTCGCCGTGGGCGAGACGACCGAGCCGGTGCGCAACGCCATGCTGCGCCTGACGCAGCCCTTCAACCTGGGCCGCCAGCCGGCGGTGAGCGTGCCGTGCGGACGCGCGGCGACCTCGAAGATGCCGGTGGGGCTGCAGCTGGTCGGCGGCACAGGACAGACCTCGGCGTTGCTGTCAGTGGCGCTGGCGGCGGAGCGGGCCCTCGCGCCGACGATCGCCGGCGCCTGAGCGCCCGCTAGAGGAAGCGGATGAGGCCGACCAGGGCGTTGTAGATCACGTCGGCGAGCTCCTCCACGAGCGGTTCGTAGTCGCCGGTATCGACCGCTTCGGCCACCGTGATCGGGTCGGTGAGCACGAGCCAGACCGTGGCGCCGGCCACGATCACCGCGACGAACCCCACCACACCTGCCAGGCTGACGCTGGCGCGACGAAGACGGTCGATGCGGGGTTGGGGCTCGGACATGGCGCTGTCCCGGGCGCATGATACACCCCGGATTCAGAGTCAGACGGCCAGCCGCGGCCGTTTGTTTCAGGGGATGAGCACGAGCTTGCCGGCCACCTCGCCGGCCTCGAGCCGGCGGTGCGCCTCGGCGGCGTCGGCCAGCGGCAGCGTCCCATCGACGAGCGGCCGCAGCCGTCCGGCGAAGAAGTGCGGCGCCGCCTGCAGCAGTTCCGCCTTGGTCCCCATGTACGACCCGAGCAGGCTGAGCTGCCGCGAGAACAGGAAACGCAGGTCGATGGCGGCGTCCCAGCCGGTGGTGTTGCCGCAGGTCACGAGCCGGCCGCCCGGCGCCAGCGAGCGCACGCTCTTGGCCCAGGTGGCCTCGCCGACGTGCTCGACGACGATGTCCACGCCGCGTTTGCTGGTCAGGCGCCGGACCTCGCTGGCGATGTCGGACGCGTAGTGGTCGATGACCTCGGCGGCGCCGAGGTCGCGTGCCCGCTGCCGCTTGGCGTCGCCGCCGGCCGTGGCGATGACCCGCGCACCGAACAGGCGGGCCACCTGAATCGCGGCCTGACCGACGCCACTCGTGCCGGCCAGCACCAGCACGGTCTCGCCGGTCACGATCTTCGCGCGCGTGACCAGCATGTGCCAGGCGGTGAGGAACGTGAGGGGAAACGCCGCCGCCTCGACGAACTCGATGTGATCGGGAATCGGCACGACGTTGGCGGCCGGCACCTGCACGAACTCGGCATACCCGCCGTCGCTCTGGTAGCCGAGCACGTCGTAGCGGGCGCACATGTTGTCCTGGCCGCCGAGACAGGCCGCGCATCGTCCGCACGAGAGGCCGGGCTGCAGGCACACCCGCGTTCCCACCGCGTACTCGCCGCCGGGCGCATCGACGACCTCGCCGGCCACGTCGGCGCCGGAGATGTGCGGCAGGGGAATCGTGATCTTGTCGAGACCGCGCCGCTGCCACAGGTCGAGGTGGTTCAGTGCGCAGGCGCGGACACGGACGATGACCTGGCCGGCGGCCGGCGTCGGGTCGGGCGCGTCTTCCAGCGCGAGCACGTCCGGTCCACCGTGGGCGTGGAAGCGGGCGGCCCGCATCTCAGACGATCTCCGCCGCGGCCATCTCGTAGGCCAGCCCGCGCTCGCGCAACTGCGGCTCGACGATCGCGGGATCGCCGACCACCACGGCCGTCAGGTGGTGCGGACGGACATGCCGCTCGGCGGCGGCCGCCACGTCGTCGAGGGTGACGGCGTTCAGGCGCGGCACGAACCGTTCGAAGTGATCGGGCCCGATGTCGTGCAGGCTCATCTGCGCCACCGCCCGCGCCACCTGCTGCGCGGTCTCGAACCCGCGCGGGTAGCCGAGTCCCACGGCGGCCTTGGCCCGGGCCAGTTCGTCGGCCGTGACCGGCCGCATCGAGTGCAGCTCGCTGACTTCGCGCAGGATCTCGCCGGTGGCGTCGGCCGTGGCACTGGTCTGGACGCTCGTGTGGATGCTGAAGGGCCCACGATCGCGGCGGAAGTCGAAGCCCGAGCGCACGCCGTAGGTGTAGCCCTTCGCCTGGCGCAGGTTCAGGTTGAGGCGGCTCACGAACTGCCCGCCGAGCACGGCGTTCCACAGCAGCAGCGCGTGATAGTCGGGCGTGTTGCGCGCCGCCGAGACCTGGCCGACCCGCAGCTCGGACTGCGACGCTCCTGGACGGGCCACGAGGAGCACGCCGCCGCGCGGCGGCGGCGGCGGCAGCGGCGGGCGGGCGCCGTTGCCCGCCGCGGCTCCCCACGCGCCGAAGGCGTGCTCGGCCAGCGCGATGGCCTGAGCGGTGTCGAGGTCGCCAGCCACGACCAGGGTCGTCGCGCCAGCCCGATACCCGTGGTCGTGGAACGTCCGGATGTCGTCGACGGTGGTGGCCCGCACGGCCTCGGGATCGCCGATGCCGGGATGCCCGTAGGGGTGCTGGCCGAAGATGGTGCGCGTGAGCGCTCGGTCGGCCAGGCTCGCCGCCTGCGCGCGCATCAGGCGGAGGCGGTCGAGACGCTGGTCGCGCACGCGCTCGACGTCGTCGGACGCCAGCCGCGGCCGCAGCAGCAGATCGGCGAGCAGTGCCGCCGCCCGCGAGACGTGGCGCGAGAGCGTGGTGACGGTGACGACGGTGGCATCGGGCCACACTTCGATGTCGGCTTCGGCCCCGATGCGCGCGAGCACGTCGGCGAGGCCGGGACCGTCGAGCAGCCCGGCCCCGTCGTCGAGCAGATCGGCGGTGAAGGCCGCCAGCCCCGGCCGGTCGACCGGATCGGCCGACGAGCCGCCGCGCACGAGCGCGGTCAGCGAGACGATCGGCGCCGCGCGCTGGGTGACGACGCGGACGTCGAGACCGCCCGCGAGCGTCGCCCGTTCGATGGTCGGGAACCGGAAGGGCCGCGGCGAGCCCGACGCCGGCAGGCGGCTGCGATCGACCTCGCTCATGCCGGCCGCACCAGTACGGCCTCGGCCGGTGCGAGCGCCCTCTGCCCTCGCGGCACGACGCTCAGCGTCACGCCGGGCGCCTCGCGCAGCCACCGCCGCACGGCGGCGGCCACCGAGCTGGCCGAGGCGCGGGTGTAGCGCTCGCGGTCGGCGTGGATGAAGCCGGGCGAGTCCGCGAAGACGTTGTAGGCGTTCAGCTGATCGGACTTGCCGCCGAAGCCGCCGATCGTCTGCACGCGGTAGACGAACTGCGCCTCGGCCCGCGCCGTGGCCCGTTCGAGCTCGTCGGCCGTCGGCCCGGTGGCCGCCAGGTCGTCCAGCGTGCGCTCGACGACGGCCGCGATGGCGGCCAGCGACTGCCCGGGCGCGGCGGTGGCCGAGACATGGAACACGCTCGACATCTCGCGTGAGACCTGGATGGCGGAGACGTCGGCGGCCAGGCGGGTGTCGTAGACGAGGGCGCGGTAGAGGCGCGACGTCTTGCCGTTCGAAAGCACGTCGGCGGCGATGTCCATCGCGGCGTCGTCGTCGTGGAACATCTCCGGCGTGTGCCAGGCCAGCGTGATGCGCGGCAGCTCCACGCGGTCCTCGAGCACGAGCGAGACCGGGGCGGCCAGCGTGGCCGTCCGCCGTGTCTGCATGACCGTCGGCCCGGCCGCGATCGGGCCGAAGTAGCGCTCCATCAGCGCCAGCGTCTCGTCGGTGTCGACATCGCCGGCAATCGCAATCGAGGCGTTCGACGGATGGTAGAAGGTGCGGAAGAACTGGCGGGCGTCGTCGACGGTCGAGGCCACCAGGTCGGCCGGCGCGCCAATCGTCACCCACGAGTAGGGATGTTCCGGCGGGAACAGGGCGGCGGCGAGCGCCACGCTCGACAGGCCGTAGGGACGGTTCTCGTAGTTCTGGCGCCGCTCGTTCAACACGACCTCGCGTTCGGTCGTGAACTTCTCCTCGCTCAGGGCCGGCAGCAGATGCCCCATGCGGTCCGACTCCATCCACAGCGCCAGTTCGAGCGACTGCGACGGCACGACCTCCCAGTAGTTGGTGCGATCGGTGTTGGTGGAGCCGTTGACGAGACCGCCGGCTTCCTGCAGCGCCTCGAAATAGCCATCCGGGTGATGCGCCGAGCCCTTGAACATCAGGTGCTCGAAGAGGTGCGCGAACCCGGTCCGCCCGGGCTGCTCGTGACGCGAGCCCACGTGGTACCAGACGCTCACGGCCGCCATCGGAATGTGGTGGTCTTCGTGAACGATCACGTCGAGGCCGTTGGCCAGCGTGTGTGTGGTGTAGGGAATATCCATCGCGTCGGGCACCAAGGGGTCATCGTATCGTGAAGGCCCAGCACAGTCACGGCACATCGGCCGCGCGGCCCACGGCTGCGACCACGAGTCAGAGAGCCGCGCCGAACAGCCGGCCGACCAGCGCGGTCGCCGCCATCGCCACCGCCCCCCAGAACGTCACACGGGCGGCGCCGCGCGCCATCGGGGCGCCGCCGAGCCGGGCCGCCGCGGCCCCGAGCGCGGCCAGCAGCACGAGCGTCGAGCCGGCCACCACCATCCCGATGCGCGCCACCGGCACGAGCATCGTGACGGCGACCGGCAGCGCCGCGCCGAGCCCGAAGGCCGCCGCCGAGGTGAGGGCGGCCTGCAGGGGCTGCGCCTTCGACGTCTCGGTCATATGGAGTTCGTCGCGGGCATGCGCGCCCAGCGCGTCGTGCGCCATCAGTGCGCCGGCCACCTGATCGGCGAGCGCCGCACTCAGGCCGCGCGCGCGGTAGATGCCGGCGAGTTCCTCGTGTTCGAACGCCGGGTCATCGGCGAGCTCCCGCCGCTCGCGCTCGTAGTCGGCGCGCTCGGTGTCGGCCTGCGAACTGACCGAGACGTACTCGCCGGCCGCCATCGAGAGTGCGCCGGCGACCAGTCCCGCCGAGGCTGTGAGCAGCACCGAGGCGTGGTCGACTCCGGCCGCCGCGGCGACACCCACGACGAGGCTGCTCGTCGAGATGAGGCCGTCGTTGGCGCCGAGCACGCCGGCACGCAGCCAGCCGACCTGTGCGGTGTGATGTCGTTCCGATGGGCCATGATCGGATCCGGCAGCCCAGCATAGCGCCGTCGCCGTGATGAAGTACGGTATCAGCCGACCCATGGGCACGCCGACGCCTCCTGTGAGCGGGATCTCCGCGGTCGACGCCGCCCCGGCCTGGCGCATGCTGGCGTGGCTGGCCGCGGCCGAACTGCTCGGCATGTCGCTGTGGTTCTCGGCCACCGCGGTGACGCCGTCGCTGGCCGGCGCGTTCGACCTGTCGTCGGGCGAAACGGCGTGGCTGACGATGGCGGTGCAGGGCGGCTTCGTCGTCGGCACGCTGGCCACGGCCATCGGCAATCTCGCCGATGTCGTGCGGCCGCCGAGCGCTGATGGGCCTCGGCTGCCTGGCCGGCGCCGCTGCCAATGCCGCGCGCCCTGCTCACCAGCTCGCCGACGGTGCTCATCGTCACGCGCCTGCTGACCGGTCTCTCGCTGGCCTGGGTCTACCCGCCGGCGATGAAGATCGTGGCCGGCTGGTTCCGCCGCCACCGCGGCTTCGCGCTCGGCATCCTCATCGGGGCGCTCACGCTCGGCAAGGCCACGCCGCATCTCGTGACCGCGCTCTTCGGCGGCGACTGGCGGACCTCGATGGTCTTCACGTCGGCGCTGGCGATCGCCGGGGCGGCCGTCGCCCTCGGCATCGTGCGGGACGGCCCGCTCGGCGTGACGGCGGCGCGCTTCGATTTCGGCGCCATCCGCCGCATCGCCGCCGTCCGCGAGGTGCGCCTCGTGACGCTCGGCTATCTCGGCCACATGTGGGAGCTCTACGCGATGTGGGCGTGGGTGGCGGCCTTCGCGGCAGCCAGCCTGGCGGCGAGCGACACCGCCGCGGCCGGCCGGCTGGCCGCGCTGGTTGCGTTCGTGGCGATTGGCAGCGGCGCCGCCGGGTGTGTGATGGCCGGCCGTCTGGCCGACGTCGTGGGCAAGGCACGGATCGCGCGGATGGCGATGGCGGCCTCGGGCGCCTGTGCGCTTCTAGCCGGCGTCGTCTACGGCCTCCATCCGGGCTGGCTGTTCCTGCTCGTGGCCGTGTGGGGCTTCACCGTCGTCGCCGACTCGGCGCAGTTCTCCGCGCTCGTGACCGAGCACGCGCCGCCCGATGCCGTCGGCACCGCGCTCACGCTGCAGACCTCGCTCGGGTTCCTGCTGACGATGGTGACGATCGACGCCGTGCCGCGTGTGGCCGACGCGATCGGCTGGCAGTGGGCGTGCGCCCTGCTCGCCGCCGGCCCGCTGGCGGGAATGGTGGCGATGGGGCGGCTCAGGGACAGGGGCTAGCGGCTACTCTTCCCGTCACCGCACCTGAATGAGCGGAATCTTGCCCTTGTGCTTGATCGCGTTCTCGTGGGCGGCGACGGCCGCGCGCATGGCGACGCGTTCGGCGAGCTGGAAGAACCCGCGGCCGGCCGGCGACTGCGGTTCGGCGATGACGAGCGGCACGCCGCGATCGCCGCCGACGCGGATCGGCTGGTAGATCGGCAGCCGGCCGAGGAACGCCACGTCCATCTCGGTGGCGAGCTGCTGGCCGCCGCCGTGTCCGAAGATGTCGCTCTCGATGTGGCAGTTCGGGCAGGCGTAGTAGCTCATGTTCTCGACCAGGCCGAGCGTGGGAATGGTCAGCTTCTCGTACATCTTCACGGCCCGCCGGGTGTCGGCGAGCGACACCACCTGCGGCGTCGTGACGGCGACGGCGCCGGCCACCTTCACCGTCTGGCTCAGCGAGAGCGCCACGTCGCCGGTGCCGGGCGGCATGTCGATGATGAGATAGTCGAGGTCCTTCCAGGCCACCTCGGTGAAGAACTGGCGGATGGCGCTGTGCAGCATCGGCCCGCGCCAGATGAGTGCCTGATCGTCCTTGGCGAGGAAGGCCATCGACACGATCTGGACGCCGTACTTCTCGGCCGGCGCGATCTTCTCGCCGTCGGTCCCGAGTTCCGCCGAGATCCCGAACATCAGCGGCACGTTGGGACCGTAGACGTCGCCGTCGAGGATGCCGACCCGGGCGCCCATCTGCGACAGCGCCAGCGCCATGTTGACCGAGACGGTGGTCTTGCCCACGCCGCCCTTGCCGGCGCCGACGGCGATGATGTTCTTGACGGTGGGCAGCGGCGTGCCGCCGTGCTCTGGCTTCGTCACGGCCTTGACGTTGGCGGTGACGGTGATGTCCACGGCCGTCACGCCGGGCACGGCCCCGACCGCGGCCGCGGCTTCGTCGTGCAGGCGTTGCCGCAGGGGATGGACGGGCGTGGGCAGTTCCAGGGTGAAGGCCACACGGCCATCCTCCACCTTGACCTGCTTCGGCATGCCGAGGGCCACGAGATCCTTCCCGAACTCCGGATCGACGACGCGCTTGAGCGCCTCGAGCACGGCCGCCGGCTGCAATCCGTCTGACATCACCACATCCTCCAAGCCATCCGATCAAGCTTACTCCACCGGTTTCGACGGTGGCGGATGGCAGGGCTTTGTGTAAGACTCCCCCCTTCGGCCGGGCCCACCCCGCCCAAAGGAGACCCTCAGATGGCTGACGCCGTTACCCCTCCGCCGCTGCCCACCGGCGGCACCCCCTCGAGTAATCGGGGGGTCATGATCGTGCTCTCCTACCTGTGGCTGCTGGCCCTCGTGCCGCTGCTCGTCGAGAAGGAGGACAAGGAAGTCCAGTGGCATGCCAAGCACGGCATCGTGCTGCTGCTGGCCGAGATCATCTTCTGGGTCGCGGTGACCATCGTGCAGCTGGCCATCGGCACGCTGCTCGGGTGCGTCGTGGGCCTGCTCACATTCGTCGTCTGGATCGCGATCGTCGTGCTGCACGTGCTCGCCATCGTCAAGGGCATCAACGGCGGCCGGCTGATCGTCCCGGGCGTGTCCCAGTACGCGGATCGCCTGTAGCGATGCGACACGCGGCGTGGGCGGTGCTGGCCGTCGCGGTCGCCGCCGGCGCCGCCGATCTCGCGCGCGCGCCGGAGCACCAGATGGCGGCGCGTGTCGCCGTGACCGGCATCCACGTCTACCAGGCCACCGCCTCGCGGGTGTTCGCCGCGAGCGGCGTCACCTGCCGCTTCACGCCGACGTGCAGCCACTACGGGGAAGCCGTGATTCGGCGCCACGGCCTGATACGGGGTGGCTGGCTGGCGGCCAGGCGCGTCGTCCGCTGCGGACCGTGGACGCCGATGGGCACGCTCGACCCGCCGCCCGCCGGCACCTAGGACGCGGCGGGACCGCTGGGGGCCGGTGGCGCTGCCGGCGGATGTGGCAGGAAGACCCGCCGGCCTTCGTTGTGCAGCAGCACCCACAGGGCGTAGCCCCCGAGGGCGGTGCCGAACGGCAGCAGCGGCAGGTTGCCGATGGCCAGCCCGAGCGCCAGCACCCGCGCGCGCGGGCCGTGGCCGGCCAGCGCGCGTCCCACCCAGGTGTGCAAGGCCGCCCAGATGATCGCCACGACCGCCAGGATGCCCATCGCCACCGCCGTCACGCCGGCGGCGACGTCCGAGCCGGTGGCCACCGGGCCGGAGACGCGCACGATGGCCGCCGCGCCGCCGGTCAACGCCAGGGCCGCCGCCCCGACGATGGCGAACACGGCGCCCCACACGCGGTAGAGCTGGGCCAGGAAGTCGACGTGGCGGATCACAGCACGGCGACGCGCACTTCGACGAAGGCGCGATGGCCGCGCGGGTGGGCCACGCTGAAGGCGAAGCTGGCACCGTCGACCACGCCGGCCGGCACGGTCAGGATGAGGGGATAGCGCTCGATGGTGGCGCCGGTGCCCTCGCACGGATCGCACGACGAGTTCCACGACTCTCCGCGGCCGCCACAGCCGACGCAGGCGCGCGACAGCGGGACGTCGATCGGCACCTTCACGCCGAGGCCGGCCTGCCGGGGCGAGAGCTGGACGCGCGCCACGAGCGGCTCGGACTCGACGGTGTCGCCGAAGCCGGCGCGCATGCGGTTGATGGGCCCGCGCATCGAGGGGAAGTCGATCGCGACCTCGTCGGACAGAGACTGTCCGATCTCGCGCTCGAGTTCGGGCGAGTGGTCGGCGGCCATCCAGGCCTCATCAACGCTCCAGTAGCGGGGCATAACGCAAACGCGGGCCCCCGGGGCCCGTGAGTCTCGGTACGATAGGAGCGGGGTGCGGCGTTGTCAAGACAACGCCGATAGGATCAGCGAGCCGACAGCGCTGGCGTGAGGATTGCCGAACCATGCAGAAAGAATGTCCGCAGTGTTGTGAGTACATGCGGTTCAGTCTCCGCGAGGAAATCCGTCACATTCCTGGATCGTCCCAGGTCCTCAAGACGCCGATCCGCGAATGGATCTGTCCCGAGTGCGACTACTTCGAGGAAGCGGATCGCGAGGTCGACGAGGGATAGCGGCCGGCCGCACCAGCAGGGCGCAAGCGCGGCGGGCGGCTCACTCGCAGCAAAAAGGGGCCGATTGGCCCCTCGGTCGAACTCCGACGAATCGACGCGCTAGCGCGCGCCGACCGTCAGCATCATCTCGCGGCGAAGCGCGTCGTCGGCGTCGTCGAGGCTGAGTTCGGTTTCGCACTCGTCACAGAGCACTTCGAACACGGCGGGACGCGACTCATCGGTGACCTCGACCCGGTTCTCATCGAGTTTCACCACATGCATCTGCAGCGTTTTGACCTGGAAATTCTGGTCATTGCCGCAATTCGGACACGTCAGCGCCACGCCCTTGCTCCTCTCGCGGGCCCGGATTCGGGCGCACGCTGTTCATAGTCTAGTGAAAAGCTTCCGGCAGGCCAAGAAAGAAAACTCATGAATCGAGCCGGATGATTCGGCCGTCCACCGGCACTGCCGGCAGCAGGCGGCGGACCCCCTCCACATAGGCCTGCAACTGCCGCGCGTCGGCCTCGCGGGGGGCGCCGGTCTTGAATTCGACGAGCGTCACCGACCCGTCGGTCCGGCGGACCACGGCATCGACGACGGCGCGCAGCGTGGTGCCGTCGGGCCCCTGCCACGACAGCGCCACCTCATGCTGGACAGCTGGTCCGCTCATCAGGGCCTGGATGTCCGGGCGCGCGGCCAGCCGCTCCAGCGCCGCGAGAGCGGACCGATTGACCTCGCCGTGACCGGTCACGCCGAGCGCGGCCACGATCGCGGCGCGGCGCTCGGGCGACTCGGCGAGGGCGCCGGACGCGACGGCGCGATGCACGAGCGATCCGATCGCGCGGGCGGTCGCCCGTGGCGGCGCGCCGGCCGTGCCCGGCGCCGCGGCCGCGTCGGCGCGGGCCACGTCGCTGACGTTGTGCGCCGCGGTGGCCGTGAAGGCGAGCGGCGCGAAGTCGTCGTCGTCGGCCACGGCCGCGGACGGTGCCGGCGGCAGCGCGTCGGCGGCGGCCGGCTTGACGACGCGGCAGACGTGCAGCGCGCCGGAGGCCGCCGTCCACTCGACGGACTCGCGTTCGCCGGAGGCGGCCGCCGCGAACAGGGGGTGGAACGTCGCCGGCAGAACGTGGCCGAGCGCGGTCGGCGCCGGCGCGAACACGCCGTGCCGGGTCAGGGTGGTGGCGAGATAGAGGCGATCGCGCGCCCGCGTCAACGCCACGTAGACGAGCCGCTTGTTCTCCTCGCGCTCCCGGGCCTCGATCTCGGCACGTGTCTCCTCGACCAGGCTGTCAATCGAGACCAGGTCGTCGGCCTCGCCGGCGGCATCGACGCGCGACACGACCTCCACGGCATCGCCACGGCCGCCGGTGCCGCGCGAGAGATTGACGACGAAGACGACGGGGAACTCGAGGCCCTTGGCGGCGTGGACGGTCATCAGGTTGACGGCGTCGAGGGCGTCGACGATGGCATTCGATTCATCGCCCGCCATCAGCTGCGACACGCGCTCGGCCACGCGGCCGAGCGTGGCGTAGCCGCGGTTCTGCAGCCGCCGGATCAGGCCGCGCAGCTTCTTCAGGTTCTCGCGGGCCTGCACGCGGCCGGCCCCGCGCAGCTCGAAGGCGTAGGCGCTGTCGTGCAGCACGGCGTCGACCAGCTCGGCCGGCGGCAGGCGGTCGGCCAGCGCGCACCAGCGGTGCGCCGAGGCGCGGGCCCGGGCCAGCACCGCGCGATCGTCGTCGCTCAGCTGGTCGAATGCGGCCGGCGGCGCCGTCCCCCGCAGGGCCTCCGCCAGCCGCGGCGCCAGGCGCTTCAAGGCCGGATCCGACAGCCGCACGAAGCGCGAGCGCAGGAACGCCGCCGCATGGAGATCGGTCGCCGGCTCGGCCAGGTAGCGGATGAGGGCGATGACGTCCTTGACCTCGTCGGCGTCGAAGAACCCCAGCCCCTTGTAGACGTAGTAGGGCACGCCGACGCGCTCGAGTTCGCGCTCGAAGTCGCGATGGCTGTCGCGCGAGCGGAACAGGATCGCCACGTCCCCGGGCACGATCTCGCGGGCCACGCCGGTGTCGCGGTCGCGCACGGTGTCCCGGCGCGCGATCATCCCGGCGATCTCGCCGGCCACGGCGCGCGCGCACTCGCGCGTCTCCACCGCCGCCACGACGCCCACCGGCCGTGCGCGCCAGTCGTCGACGGTCACCGGAAAGCGGTCGCGATCGTCGTAGCGGAAGGCATCGACGCGGTCGGTCCGCTTCTCGACCTCGGCGCAGACGTCGTTCACGAACTGCTGCAGGGCCGGCACGGCGCGGAAGCTCTGCACGATGGCCCGGGCCGCGGGACGCCCGGGGCGCAGCCGGCCGATCAGCCTGACGGCCTCTTCGAGCACGCCGACATCGGCGTCCCGGAAGCCGTAGATCGACTGCTTGCGGTCGCCGACGACGAAGATCGACGGCGGCGCCGGCCCCTCGTAGGCCACGCCCACGCCTTCGCCCCAGGCCCGCACCAGCAGCTCGACGAGCGCCCACTGCGGCCGGCTGGTGTCCTGCAGTTCGTCGACGAGCACGTGCTGATAGCGCGACTCGAGGCGGTAGCGGCTCTGCGAGAACTCTTCCATGCGCTCGAGGAGCGCCAGCGCCTTGACCAGCGCGTCGGTGAAGTCCACCATCGCGTGCTCGTCGAGCGTGCGGCGGTACTGCTCGAGAGCGCGGGCGGTGAGCCAGCGCAGGCTGCGCGTCAGGACGACGTTGACGTCGGTCCGGAAGGCGTCGACCAGGCGCGGCATCTCGCCGCCGATGTCGCCGATGAGCGCGGTGTGCGTCTGATAGGCGGCACCCGGCGGGAAGCGGTCCTTCTTGTGCAGCGGCCGCTTGCGCGGCGTGCCGGCCTTCGTGCAGGTATAGGCGGCGAGCCGGGTCAGCAGGTCCGAGACCTGGCCGGGCTCGACGTCGGCCCCCGGCGCGAGGGCGCCCGCGAGGTTCGACGCCAGCAGGCGGAAGTCGTGCGCGTCCGGGCCGGTGGCGATGAGACGCGACAGCCGGCCATCGGCGAAGAGATCGGCCAGCCGGGCCTCGGCGCGCGCGGCGGCGGCCTCGACCGTCATGCCGCGCGGCGCCCGCTGCAGGAAGCGGTCGAGCGCGGCCACGGCGACCAGCCGGCGGTCGAGCAGGCGGACCAGGGCGCCACGCAGCCGGCCCTCGCCCAGCCGCGCGAAGAGCAGCGCCACGTCGACATCGTGGGCGCTCTGCGCCCGGCCGATGCGCAGCGTGCGGTCGAGCGCCAGGTCCATCAGCCGCGGCGTCTCGGTTTCATCGGCCACGCCGAAGCCGGGATCGACGTCCGCCTCGAGCGGGAACTCGCCGAGCAGCGACAGACAGAAGGCATCGATGGTGCTGATGGCGATCTCGCTGAGGCGGCCGCCGAGCGCCTTCCAGACGTCGGCCGGGATGGCGCCCATCTCGGCCATGCGGGTCAGCTCGGCGACGATCCGCGCCCGCATCTCGGCGGCCGCCTTGCGGGTGAAGGTGATGGCCAGGACCCGGCGCGGCTCCACGCCGGCGCGCAGCAGGTTCACGTAGCGGTCGACCAGCACCTTGGTCTTGCCGGTGCCGGCCGAGGCTTCGAGGGCCACGTGCACGGCCGGATTGACCGCGTACTCGCGGGCATCACGGTCGCGGGCCAGCGCCTCGGCGAGCGGATCGGTTGCCGACGGCGCCGGCGGCGGCTCGTCGTCGAAGGCGAACGGCAGCTGGCCGTCAGCCATCGACCGTCTCCGCCACCGCGGCCTCGGCGTCGTCGTCGCTCACGTAGTCCTTGCGGCACACCGAGGCATACGCACAGTAGCCGCACAGCGAGCGCTCGGCCGGCCGCGGCGGGAAGTGTCCGGCGCCGATCTCGTCGAGCACGTCCATCAGCTGCCCTTGCGCTTCCGAGACGCGGGCGGCCAGGTCCGCTGGCTTCTTCGTGAGCGGCACCAGGGCCTCGGTGCCTTCGTACGAGAGATAGCTGGCCGCCCCGAGGCGCCAGTGCCGGCCGCGATGGCCGGCCAGGCGCTGCTCGACGCACACCGAGTAGATCGGCAGTTGCAGCGCGCGCCGGGTGTCCGGCACGGCCCGCGTCTTGTAGTCGATGAGGTGGAAGGTGCCGTCGCCGAGCAGATCGATGCGGTCGACCTTGCCGCGCAGGGACAGCGTGCGCGTGCGGCCGTCGGCGGCCGTGAACGTGAACGCGCCCTCGAGCGGGAACTCGAGCAGCCGATCGACGACTTCCCCGCCGCGTTCGACCTCCATCGCCATCACGCGGCGGGCGATCCCGGCCGCCCCCGCCGTGCCAAAGAGACGCAGGCGCTCGATCGCCGCCTCGCCGGCCGGCAAGGTGGCCAGTGCCGCGGTGGCCAGGCGGTCGAACAGGCGGTGCGCCTCGGGCAGCAGATCGGCGGTGATGGCGCCGTGCCCGGCCGCCTTCCACTCGCGGAACATCTGCTCGAACAGCTCGTGCAGGAAGAGGCCGCGCTCGAGCGGCGTGCGGCTGTCCTCGTCCTCCGGCGGCTCCTCCAGGGACAGCACCTGCGAGGCGTAGAACTTGAACGGGCAATCGAGATAGCGCTCGAGGCGGCTCACCGAGATGCGCGGCAGGATCCACGGACCGGCCTCGCCGTGGAAGACGGCGTCGGCGCGCGGCGGACGCGCCTGACGCACCGCCGCCCAGGCGCGCGGCTCCTCCGGCAGCACCGCTGGCACCGGCGGCTCGATGGCGAGCGCTTCCCACGGGAAGATGCGCGTGGTGGTGTCGGGCGGCGCCACCTGACGCGGCGGCGCCAGCGCCCGCACCTCGTGCAGGAAGGCCGACGGCTCGACGACGGCGTCGTCTTCGAGGGTCACGGTCGAGAGCGCGACCCGCTGCCGCGCCAGGACCAGCAGGTCGAGGAACGCCGCGCGCGCGCCGTCCAGGCGCTTGCGTTCCTCGGGCCAGGCCAGCGATTGCAGGAGGAAGGCCGGATAGAAGATGCTGCGGCGCTCCCGCTCCGGCCAGTCGGCATCGACCAGTCCCATGATCTGGATCTCGTCGTAGATGCCGTAGGGCGCCGTGGCCGCGTCCACGATCTGCACGCCTCCCTGGCCGGTGGGCGGCGCGAACGTCTGGGCTCCGAGCCAGCGTCGCACGGCGGCGGCGACCACGGCGAACTCGAGCGCCTCATCGGCATCGAAGGCGGCGTAGGCGGCGGCGAGCGCCTGGCACGCGCCGAGGACGGCGGTCCGGACGCGGGCCTCACGCGAGTAGAGCGGATCGGCCTCGTCGAGCGGCGTCAGGTACTCGTCAAGAAAGGCGGTGAGTGCCGCCACGTGCGTGCCGACGGCCTGCGGCGTCGCCAGCGGTGCGAGGGCGGTGGCGGCTCGGGCCGCCGCGCGCGCCGCCGGCAGGGCCAGTCGCGCGTGCTCGTGGCGCCGGCGTTCGGGCAACGCGCTCCACGTCTCCACGAGCGCGGCCAGGCGCTCGGGGTCGCCGAGGTAGCGCGCCTCGGCCAGCGCGTGGTCGAGTGCCACGAGCGCGTCGCCGTCGAGCCGCGTCTCGCCGTCCATGAACACGAAGTGCGGGGAGCGCAGCACGGCCAGCGTGGCCGCCCGCGTGAAGCCGCTCGTGACCCACTCGAACAGCAGGTCGAGAGCCGCCGCGAAGGGCTCGGCCGCCAGCGGCAGCGTGTCGCGCGTTTCGTAGGGAATGCCGGCGCGACCGAGCACGTCGCGCGCGAGATAGAGATACGGCAGCGGCCGGCGCACGACCAGGGCCACACGCGAGGCGGACGTGCTGCGTCCGGCGCGACGGTCGGCCTTGAGGCGGCGCGCGAACGCCGCCAGTTCCTCCTCGCGATCGCGGCTCGTGAAGAGCCAGGCATCGGCGTCGGGCACCAGGCACAACGGGCGGCCGCCGCGTGCCGGGCACGACGTGCTCGTCGATGCCCGGCATCTCGGCGTGCAGGCGTTCGAGCCAGCCGCCGGCCAGGCGGGTTTCGGTGGCCACGACGTCGACGTCGGTCAGGCCGGGAAGACGGGCGATCAGGTCGAGATCGGCGGGCCACAGGCCGGCGGGATCGGCCACGCGATCGGTCACGGTGACGACCACGCGCGCCAGGGGCCGCGCCGGCAGTTCGTGGAGCAGCCGGTCGCGCAGCATGTGCTCGTCGAGCCGGCCGCTCTCGGCGGCGCGCCGCTTCGTAGCCGCGAAAGGCGTCGGCCAGGAAGCGCGTCTGGCCGAGCATGCGGACCGCCCCGCGATCGTCAGAGGCTTCCAGTTCCTCGGTCAGGAACTCCTCGAAGCGGGCCACGCCCCGCAGCTGCCGGCGCAAGGCGTCGTAGAGCGCGAGCATCTCGGCCACCAGCCCCGGCCGCACGGCAAAGGGAGGCTCGGCGCCGGCGAGGCGCGCCTCGCGGGCCGCGCGCGCCAGCATCACTTCCCGGTCGAAGCCGCTCAGACGAAGCGGCGCCTCCGGCAGGCGGCGCGCCAGCTCGTCGAGCAGGTCGACCGCGGGTGCCGATGAGCGGCAGGCACAGCGCGGGAGTGCCGGCCTGCCAGGCCAGTTGCTCGAGCGTGCGCCGCAGTTCGTCGGCGGCGGCGCCCGTCGGCACCACGACGAACACGTCGCGCGCCGCGAAGGGCTGCGCCCCGGCCACGATGTCGGCGATGGCGCGCTGGAAGGCCTCGGGGTCCGCGGCCCGGTGCAGGCAGGTGAGGCGAGGCGTGGTCACGGCAGCGCGGGCGGCTTGACGGCCTGCGCGATGTCGTCCCGGGCGCGGGCGGCCAGCATCAACGCGCCGGCCGCGGCCGCCGAGGCCTCGCTCGCGCGCGCCTGGTCGCCGGTCTCCACCGCGCGCAGGCGCAGCGTGAGCGCGCTGTCGGCCAGCTGCCAGG
Source organism: uncultured Acidobacteriota bacterium (assembly GCA_963807405.1). GTDB lineage: Bacteria > Acidobacteriota > Vicinamibacteria > Vicinamibacterales > UBA2999 > CADEFD01. The sequence continues at coordinate 2,793,762 of CAWEBU010000006.1, forward strand.
CGCTCTTCAGCAGCGCATGCGCCGCGGCCAGTGGCGGCGGCGGGTTGGTCGTCAGCACGGCGGGCCGCGCCTTGAAGAAGCGGAGCATGATCTTCTTCAGCTCGGATGGGCGCGGACCGGCTTCCGCGCGGATGTCCGCGAGCGGCGCCTCGGCTTCGGCCAGCGCCGCGAGCGCCGGACGGACCGCGCGCTGGTAGCTGCGATAGGCGGGCGCCAGCAGGCGCCACTGGTCGCGCGCCAGGCGGAGGCGGCGGGCGGACTCAGCGCCGGCGTCGATTGCGGCCAGCATCGCGCGCACCTCGGCCGGCCGCTTGCCGCCCAGCTTGTCATCGGCCGTGAGCGTGTCGGCACGCAGCCGCTCGAGGCCATGGACGTCGGCGGCGCGGGTGCGCTTGGCGGTGCGGTCCAGGGTGGCGGCCGCGAGTTTGGCGTAGGCCGCATCGACCAGACGCTCGGAGCGGATGGCGCCGAGTGCCGTGCTGCGCACCTTGGTGGCCCAGGCGGTGGGCAGGAGGTCGGCGGCGCGATCGATGAGACCGACCACCCGCTCGAGGAGGGTCGTGCGCTCGGCGGGCGACTCGGCCAGAGTCGAGGCGGCCAGCAGCTCGTCGGCCAGCTGCGCGGAGGTCGGCGGCGGGAGCAGCGTGTCGGCCGCCGGCGCCGGCGTGGTCGAGACGAGCGCCAGGTCGAAGGCGTCCTGGCCGGCGGCCGCACGCAGAATCCGACACGACCTCGTCCAGCAGCGACAGCATCTGCCGGACGTCGTCGGCGCGATAGCCGTAATGCTGACTGGGCCATCCGGCCAACGCCGAACGCGCGCTTTCGGCCAGCGCCAGACGCCGCTTCGGATCGGGTTCGCGAGCCACACCGGTCAGCACGGCCGCCACCTGATTCGAGAACTGCGCGAAGTCGTCCTCGGCGCGGGTGGCCGTGTAGTGCACCGCCCGCACGGCCTGGGCGTAGCGCTCGGTGCGCGGCCAGTCGACGCGCGCGGCCGGCAGCGTCACGAGTTGCAGGTCGGGGGAGGCGCCTTCGTCGAGGGGCAGGGACAGCAGGACCTTGTCGTCGAGCCGCACCCACTCGCCGAAGCTGGTGAGCGAGCGGCCGTCGGCGAGGAACACGCGCAGCAACGGCGGGGTGGCGGCCGGCTGAGCGCCGGCGACGGCGACCGTTGCCAGCACCGACGTCACGCACGCGACGACGGTACCTTGCCACTGTTGCATCGTGAGAGGGTACGTGGGGCCTCTCGGGATGGTCAAGACGCGTCTCCTGGAGGCAAACGACGGCGTCGCCGGAATGGCCGCTGTGGAAAAGCTGTGGACGGACGGTGCAAACCCTGTGCACGCCGCGACAGTCGCAAGTTTTTTCGCGCCGGGAAGTCCCGCCCGGCGCTGCCCAAACGCGGGGAGGGGGCTGCCTTCGTGCCGACCTTCGCTTGTTTCGTGAGACGAGCGACGTAGAATCGTCGCTCCGCACCAACACCTTGAGACCTTCCCCAGCCGACACTGCCCACGTGGACATACACCGCTACGAAGAAGAAATTGCCGGCCGCACCTATCACATCGAGGTGCACGCGGTGTCGCGCGAGCAGTGGCGCGCCAAGCTCGCCCGCCGTCCCGGCATGCCCACGGCGGTGATGCCGTTCTACGGCAGCACGCCCGAGCTGGCGGCACGCGAGCTGACCAACTGGCTGTCGCTCGTGTCGGCCTCGCGTCCCCGCTAGTGCGCCGCCGCTCCACGATCTCGCAAGATCGGAGACAATGAACGCCATGCGGTTTCGTGTCGTTGCTTTGGTGTGGCTGCTGGCGGCCACGACGGTCTCTTCGGCGTTCGCGCAAGCGGTTCTGCCCAGAGTGCACATGGTCGCCACCGGCGGCACCATCTCCAATCGCGATGGCGGGCGGCTGACCGCCGAAGAACTGGCCCGCTCGATGCCGGGCCTCGAGCGCGCCGCCACCCTCACCCACGAGCAGTTCGCCAACGTGGCCAGCAGCCAGATCACGCTCGAGCAGTGGCTGCAGCTCGCCCGTCGCGTCAACGAGCTGCTGGCGCGGCGACAAGGACCTGGCCGGCGTCGTCGTCACGAGCGGCACCGACACCCTCGAGGAAACGGCGTTCTTCCTGCACCTGACGGTGCGCGACCCGCGGCCGGTGGTGGTCGTCGGCTCGATGCGCAACCCGAGCACCCTCGGCTACGAAGGCGCGGCCAACCTGCTCGAGGCCGTACGCGTGGCGGCGTCGCCGGTGGCCCGCGACAAGGGCGTGCTGGTCGTGCTGAACGACGAGATCAACTCGGCTCGCGACGTCACCAAGACCGACGCGCTGCGCCTGCAGACCTTCCGCAGCCCCACCCACGGCGTGCTCGGCATCGTCGACCGCGACCAGGTGGTGATGTTCCGCGACATCCTGCAGCGCCACACGCACGAGAGCGAGTTCGACGTGCGCTCGGTGACGGCCCTGCCGCGGGTGGACGTGGTGATGGTCTACCAGGGCGCGAGCGGCGACGTCATCAAGGCGCTGGTCGACCTGGGCGCCAAGGGCCTGATCGTGGCCGGCGCCGGTGCTGGCGCCACGGCCGGCACGCAGAACGAGGGCCTGGACTACGCGGCGGAGAAGGGCGTGTTCATCGTGACGGCGACCCGCACCGGCGCCGGCCGCATCTCGCCGAACCGCGGCTCGGGCAACGCCACCATGACGCCAGCACAGCAACGGCGGCGCGCCTTCAGCATCTCGGCCGAGGATCACATCCCGGTCAAGGCCCGCATCCTGCTCATGCTGGCGCTCAGCAAGACGTCGGATCGCGACGAGATCCAGCGCATCTTCAGCGAATACTGAGCCACAGAGGTCCGGCCCGCCGTTCTGCCCTTCAAGGCGGCCCGGGAATCTGATAGTATCTGGAGTCTCTCCGCACGAAATGGGCCTGTAGCGCAGTTGGGAGCGCGCCTGAATGGCATTCAGGAGGTCACCGGTTCGATCCCGGTCAGGTCCACCATCTCCCTCATTCCATTCGGTCGTTGGTGTCCCGACCGTGCTCAGGCAGATCGGCTTCGCCTGCGGCTCGCCTAACCGGCACGATCCCGGTCAGGTCCACCATCTCCCTCATTCCATTCGGTCGTTGGTGTCCCGACCGTGCTCAGGCAGATCGGCTTCGCCTGCGGCTCGCCTAACCGGCACGATCCCGGGCAGGTCCACCATCTCCCTCATTCCATTCGGTCGTTGGTGTCTCGACCGTGCTCAGGCAGATCGGCTTCGCCTGCGGCTCGCCTAACCGGCACGATCCCGGGCAGGTCCACGAGGTGCGCCGCGTTCCGTCATCCGACGCCCGCCACACGAAGGGCAGAACCCGCGGCCCTTGCACGAGAAGGACACCAGCCGCTCCGCGCGGCAGCCCGTGCAGCGGAAGCGCGCGAATCCACCGGCGTGCCATCCGCACCGCAGGAACGCGTCGAACTCGTCGTCGACGAAACGCGGCAGGCCCTCGCCTTGGCGGAGCTGCGACGCCTCGGCCCGGAACGTGTAGTAGTGATCGCGCACGACCTGGTACAGCACCGATGCGGCCGGGTCGCGCGGCGCGTACGCGTCTGAGGGCAGGGCAATTGGCCCGCCACGGGCGAGCACCGTGCCGGCCCCCGAGGTCGTCGTTTCCCGCCGCGATCGCGGTGACGGCCGCGACGGTCGTTACGTGGGTGCGTACGTCCGGGCCGATGCGGATCGCAGGAAACGCGTACGGGGCAAGGTAGAGCGGGACCTGACGGGGCGCGGCGGCCATTGCCCGACGGCGAGAACCTCAACTCAGGGTGACCGTGGTCTCACTCCTGAGGGTCACGGTGCACATTGCAGTCGTTCGAGCCCCTGGAGCCAGCTCGTCACCCGGTTCCAACTGACGCGGGTCAGGTCCACCATCTCCAAGCCCTTGATTCTAAAGGACCGGAGTCGCCTACCCAGACCATCAACCGAACCGCAAGCCGCAGGACTGCGCGCCCGATCTTCGTTCCCTGCCGTATCCGTCCCGGACCTGCCGCCGATGCGTCGGAAACGCCCCGGTGTATTCTGTGAGGCAATAGGCAATGGCCTTGCTTGCCGAACGCATCACCGTTGATCCAGCTCAGTGCGGCGGACGCCCGTGCGTCCGGGGGCTGCGTATTCGCGTCACCGATGTGCTCGACCTGTTGGCGGCTGGCCTAACTCCTCAACAGGTCCTCGAGGAGTTGCCCGACCTCGAACACGAGGATGTCGCGGCCTGCCTCCGCTTCGCGAGTCGACGCCTCGACCACCCCATCGTCGCAGCGTGATCCTCTGGCTCGACAACCAGTTGCCGCCGGCGCTCGCATTGTGGATGCGTGGCGCGCTGGCCGACGTGGAGTGCCTGCCGATTCGGGATCTCGAACTGCAGCGGGCATCGGACATCGAGATCTTTCTGGCTGCGCGAGCGGCAGGCGCCTTCCTGATCACCAAGGATACCGACTTCGCCGCGCTCGTCGGCCAGCATGGACCGCCGCCACAAGTCGTCCTCGTCACCTGTGGCAACACGTCCAACGCGCGCCTTCGTGAAGTGGTCGGGGCGGCGTGGGCCACGGTGCGGACCATGTTGGAGCGAGGCGAGCCGCTGGTTGAACTCGGCGAACAACGGCGCTAAGAGAAGGCGCGGCCCGATTCGTGGAACCGGGCGACGTGCTGAAGAGCGTGCAGGTCCGTCAGCCACACGCGGATTCGGTTCCAACTGGCGCGATTCTGGTCCACCAGCTCTCGCAACTCATTTTCCTTCAATAGTTTGCCGCCACTGACTGAGCGCGCGTCGCTCAGATCGGGTCAGGCGTCGTGTTACGATGTCTTACATGAAGTCGTCGACCATCACGATTCGCCTGGACGACGCGCTCGAACGAGAGCTCGATCAAGCGTGTGCGCGCACAGGTCGAACGCGGAGCGACCTCGCCCGTGACGCGCTGCGCCGGCAGCTCGCGCTGCTGCGCTTCGAGCGCGTGCGCCGCCGCGTGCTGCCACTCGCCGAATCGCAGGGCTACCTGACCGACGACGACGTCTTTCGCGACGTGTCGTGAAGGTCTTCTTCGATACCAACGTCCTCATCGCCGCGTTCGCCACGCGGGGCCTGTGCGCCGACTTGTTCGCGCACGTGCTGCTCGAGCATGAGCTGGTGGTTGGCGAAGTGGTCCTCACCGAGCTGCGGGCCAAGCTCCGCACGAAGCTCAAGCTGCCGAAGAAGACCATCGACGAGATCGAGGGACAGCTGCGGGACGGCATCGTCGTGAAGGCGCCGGCGAAGCACCTGGGCATGGGCATCAGCGATCCGGACGATGAGTGGGTGGTGGCGTCAGCCGTCGCCGGCGGCGCCGACGTGCTCGTGACGGGCGATGCGGCCGTCCTGAAGCTTGGTAAACGCGCGCCGCTGCCGATTGTCTCCCCCCGCGGCCTTTGGGACTTGCTTCGCGGCCCGGGGCCCGGGTAGCGAGCCCGAGAGTGTCAGCGTCGCCACAGCCTTGAGCCCCGCAAGCCGCTGGAGCCAGGCGGTCGTCTGGTTCCAACTGGCGCGGTTCTGGTCCACCATCTCCCTCATTCCATTCGGTCGTTGGTGTCCCGACCGTGCTCAGGCAGATCGGCTTCGCCTGCGGCTCGCCTAACCGGCACGATCCCGGGGTTGTGGGGATGGCCCAGCGGTGACCGCGAGGGGTATGCGTCGCCGTGATCCTCGGACTGACGAATTCGCCCTCCGACGAACCCGGTACGCTTCAGGTCAGCCGTTGATGGACGATTAGGCGCGATGAACTGCGGGCGAAGGCCGAGAGCCAGGGCAGCGGCGAGTTCTCTCCGCTCTGGGCCGGCCAGAACGTCAGCGGCTGCCGGGCCGTGCCGGCGGCGGCGCTGACGCGCGAGCTGGCCGGCTGATCACGCCACGCCCGCGGCGCGGCCGCCGCGCTAGTCGTGGCGAATGGCGCTGAGCGGGTCCACGCGGGCGGCGCGCCTGGCCGGCAGCCAGCTGGCGAGCAGCGACACCGCCAGCAGCGTCACCGCGACGGCCACGTAGGTGGCCGCGTCGATGGGCGTCACCTCGAAGAGCTGCGATCGCAGCGCCTGACTGGCCACCGCGGCGATCCCCAGGCCCGCGATGGTGCCGGTCGCCGTCAGGCGGCCGGCCTGCGCCATCACCAGCCCCACCACCTGGGTCCGTCGCGCACCGAGGGCGATCCGGATGCCGATCTCGCGCGACCGCTGCCCGACGGCAAACGCCAGCACCCCATAGAGGCCCACGGCCGCCAGCAGGATCGCCGTCGTGGCGAAAGCGCCGATGAGCAGCACGTAGAGGCGAGGCTGCGCCACGGCGGCCGCGGCCACCTGCGCCATGGTTCGGACGCGAAACATGGGCACGTCCGGATCGAGATCCCGCAGCGCGCTGCGCGCCGGCGCCGCCAGCAGGTCGGGCTGACCCCGGGCGCGCACCACGACGCTTACCGTATCCATCGGGAACTGCTGATGCGCCAGGTAGAGCGTGGGCCGCACCGGCGCCGCCGGCCCATGGTTGCGCACGTCGGGCACGATGCCGACCACCCGGCCGCCGGCCCTGTCGCCGCCCTGACCGAGCCGGCTGCCGATCTGGAGATGATGACCAAGCGCGTCGGTGCCGGGCCACAACAGCGCCGCCGCGGACGTGCTCACGATCGCCACCGCTTCGGCCCCTCGCCGATCGCCGGCGGCGAATCCGCGGCCGCGCGTCACGGGGATCCGCATGGTGCGGAAGTAGTCCGGCGTGACGACGCGGATCTGCAGGTTCAACCGGTCCTGCGTCTCGTCGTCGAGCGCGACGCCGTCGCGCGTGGCGGTGGACATCGAGTATCGGAAATTGGACAGTGGCAGGCCGAAGATGGCGCCGGCGGATTCGACGTCTGGCCGGCCGGCCATCTGCGAGACCAGCGCCTCGACGAACGCGGCCCGCTGCTCGGGTTCGGTATAGCGGCTTGGCGGCAACGAGATGCTGAACGTCTGCAGCGCCTCGGTGGAAAAGCCCAGGTCCACCGCCAGCAGCCGCGCGAAGCTGCGGGCCAGCAGCCCGGCACTCACCGAGCAGCACCACTGCCAGCATCGTCTCGGCCACGATCAGGCCGCTGCGGAGCCGCTGGCGCTTCGGGTCGCTCGTGGTGCTGCCCCCGGCCTGCCGGATCCGCGTCACCATGTCGTGCATCGCGGTGGCGTGCCAGGCCGGTAGCGTGCCGAACAGGATCGACGCGGCCACCGAGATCGCCAGCGTGAACGCCGCCACCGTCCAGTCGAGCCGCGTCTCGATCGAGGAGCGGCACGCCCGCGCCGCCGTCGAGCGACGCAATCGTGGCCACGCACCAGGACGCCAGCACCAGGCCACCCGCGCCGCCGGCCAGTCCGAGCACGAGGCTCTCGACGACCAACCCGCGGATCAGGCTTGCCCGCCCGGCGCCGAGCGCCACGCGCACGGCCAGCTCGCGCTGCCGGCCGACGGCGCGGATCAGCACCAGGTGCGCCACGTTCACGCACACGATGAGCAGGACGAGGCCAACGGCCCCGAGCAGCACGAAGAGCGCCTGCCGTGCGTCTCCCACGACCGCCTCGCGCAGCAGCGCCACGGCGGCCGTGGAATCACGGTTGGTGGAGGGGAACGCCACCGCCAGCCGGGCCGCGATCTGCCGCACGTCGTCGCGGGCACGGGCGAGCGGCACCTCCGGCTTCAGGCGCCCGAGCACCTCCAGGTAGTGCGCGCCGCGCTGGGTCTCGAGATCCCTGGCCGTGAATCGAAGGGGCACCCACAGCTCCGACTGGAGCGGGTAGGCAAAGCCGGCCGGCATCACGCCGATCACCTCGCGGGCGACGCCGTCGATGTGCAGCGTGCGCCCGAGGACGGCGGCGTCGGCGCCGAAGCGGCGCGCCCAGAGCGCGTGACTGAGCACCACCACGTCCCGCGCGCCTGGGGGATCGTCGTCGGTGGCAATCGCGCGCCCGAGTTGCGGCGGCGTGGCGAGCACCGTGAAGAACCCGCCGGTGACTTCCGCGCCCGGCAGCTGCTCGGCGGCGCCGGCGCCGGTGAGCGCGAACGAGCCCTCCACGAACGCCGACAGCTCGCTGAAGACAACGTTGTCATGCCGCCAGTCGGTGAAATCCGGCGGCGTCACGGTGCCGGCCAGCCGGTCGGGCCGTTCTGTCGAGGTCTTGAAGACCTGCACGAGTTGTTCGGGATGCGGGAACGGCAGCGGCCGCAGCAGCACCGCGTTCACGACCGCGAAGATCGCGGCGTTGCCGCCGATGCCCACCATCAGGGTGATCAGCACCGCCATCGTAAAGGCGGGTTTCGCGAGCAGGGCGCGGACGGCGTGCTTCAGATCCTGACCGAGCATCTCGAGCCTCCAGTGGTTCCAGCGCAGGCACGCCGCATGTGGCCACGCACCCAGCGCGCGCCAGGCGCAGCGCCAGTCGGCACGATGGCCGGCGCGGGCGGCCCGGGTGGCCATGTGCGCCAGTTCCGCACGCCACTCGCGCAGCCAGTCTGGTCGCAGGCCGTCCGGCACGAGCGGCGCCGCCGCGCGCAGCACGAGTTCCGCGCGCCATCCGTGCACCGGTGCCGGCGGTGACGGGGCCGTCATGTCAGCTCCGCACCACGCGCGGGCTGGCCGGCAGGAGCGCCCGATAGAACGACGCCGCGTCCGCGAGCGCCTTGGCCCCGAGCGCGGTGATGCGGTAGTTGCGCCGGGCCGGACGCCCGTCGGCGTGCGCCGCCGCCTCGTCCTCCCACGAGGAGCGGACGAAGCCGTCGCGCTCGAGCCGGCTCAGGGCCGGATAGACCGTGCCGCTTGGCAGCCCCGTGTGGTCGATCACGTCGAACCCGTACTCGTAGCCCTCGCCAATCGCGTGCAGCACGCTGACGGCGGTGATGCTCAGGCGTCTCATGGCGGCCCCATAGTAGATCTACTACATAGGGGGGCGTCAAGCACGGCTGGACCGTGGTCGGACGTGGGCGCGGGGCAGCCGTCGCCCCCCATGCGTCCGCCGCAGTTCTGCCGCACGAACCGGAGTGCGCGCGCCAGACGCCGACCGCTACAACAGCGCATGTCCGTCATGCGCCGTCTCCCGTCAGTCCGCGTCCTCCAAACCGCCGTCGCGTGCGGTGTGCTGCTGGCCACATCGCCGCCGGTCCAGGCCCAGGGGGGCTCGGCGCCACGTCTGGCGGCCGTGCGCGCGCTGTCCGCCATCGCGCTCGACGGCGTGCTGGACGAGCCGGACTGGGAGCGGGCACCCGTGGCCTCAGGCTTCACGCAGCGTGAGCCACGGGCTGGGCAGCCGTCGTCGGAAGTCACGCAGGTGCGGGTGCTGTATGACGACCGCGCGTTGTACGTGGGCGTCTTTGCCGGTCATCGCAACGTCCGCGACCTCATCGTGAACGAACTCAGGCGCGATTTCGACGGCGCCTCCACCGATTGGGTCGCCGTGATCGTGGATCCGTTCCACGATCGGCGTAACGGCTACCAGTTCGGTGTGAATCCCGCCGGCGCGGCCTGGGACTCGCAGAAGTTCAACGATGGCCGCGAGCGCAACCTGAGCTGGGACGGCGTGTGGTCGGTGCGGACGCGCATCACGCCCGAGGGCTGGTACGCGGAGTACGCGATCCCGTTTCGCACCTTGCAGGTGCCCGACGACGACCCCCAGACCTGGGGCATCAACTTCCAGCGTCACCTGCAGGGCCAGCTCGAAGAGAGCTTCTGGGCGCCGGTGCCACGACCGTACCAGCTCGATCGCCTGTCGCTGGCCGGCACGCTCGACGGGCTCGTCGGCGTAAAGCCTGGCGCGAACCTGCGCGTGAAGCCCTATGCGCTCGTGAGGAACCGTGCCGGCGCCGAACACGGTAGCGCCGCCGACGTGGGACTCGACGTCAAGTACGGCGTCACCAGCAGCCTCACGGCCGACCTGACCGTGCACACGGACTTCTCGCAGGTGGAGGCGGACGTGCAGCAGGTGGGCGCCACGCGCTTCAGCCTGCTCTTCCCCGAGAAGCGGGAGTTCTTCCTGGAGAACTCCGGTGTGTTCCAGTTCGGCCCCGGGAACGGCCGCGCGGCGCTGGTCTCCACGGCGCCGGGCACGAGCGCGGGCGGCCGCGACAACAGCGTGCAGAACGACCTGGCGCTCTTCTTCAGCCGGCGGATCGGCCTGTCGGAGACGGGCGAGCAGATCCCGCTGCTCGGCGGCGCGCGCCTCAGCGGTCGCGTCGCTGGCACCACCGTGGGGGCCCTGCACGTGCGGCAGCAGGACGGTGGCGGCGAGTCCGCGTCGAACTCCACGGTGCTGCGGGCGCGGCGACACCTGTTCTCGGCCTCGGACGTCGGTGCGATGCTGGTCGAGCGCCGGTGGAACGGCGGCGGCGCCAATCGCGTGGCCGGAGTCGACCTCAACGTGCGGCCCGTGCCGGATCTGCTGCTCTACGGCTACGGCGCCACGGTGCTCGAGCATCGGCCATCGCAGGTCGCGACGCCGGACGGGAGCGACGCCGCCGGCCGCGCCGGCGCGACCTGGAACGACGGGCGCTGGGTGGCGGACGTCTCGTACGGCGTCGTCGGCGCGCGCTTCACCGACGACGCGGGCTTCGTGCCGCGCGCGGGTGTCAGCCGGCTGCAGGCCCTCGCGGGCCGCCAGTTCCGTCCGGCGCGCCTGGCCCGCTGGCTGCGCGAAATCTACCCGGCGGCCGGGCTGACGCGTCTCGGCCGCGAGCGTGGCGGCTTCGACTCGCAGTACGTCGAGTATCGCCTCAAGGCCACGTTCGAGAACGGGGCGTCGCTGGAAGTGGGCGAGAACCCGAACCTCGAGCAGCTCGACACGCCGTTCGTGGTGAACCGCCGTCAGAACCTGAGCGTCGCGCCCGGACGCTACGCCTTCAGCGACCGCTTCGTCTCGCTGGTGAGCAGCCGCTCCACGCGCGTGACCGTCGACGCGCTGGCGTCGCAGGGTGCTTACTACGACGGCGATCGCAAGGTGCTGCAGGTGGCCGTGGGCGGCCGTCTGAACACCCACCTGAGCGGCGCCCTGTCCATCTCGCGCGACGACGTGCGGCTCCCGTCGGGCGCGACGGTCATCACCCGCACCACGGCGCGTCTGAACTACGGGTTCTCGACCCGGCTGTTCCTGAACGCGCTCGTGCAGCACAACAGCGACACGCGGCAGTGGGACTCCAACGTGCGGCTGAACTTCATCCACCGGCCGCTCAGCGATGTGTTCATCGTGGTGACCGACCGGCGCGCGGGGCTGGCGCCGACCACCCGCGACAGATCGATCGCGGTGAAAGTGACGCGGTTGTTCGCCTTCTGACGTCCGCTCGGCAAGGACCACGCCCACGACCGTCATCGGCATTCACTGCCGCCAGTGGTGTACCTTCTGGCAGGGCATTCCCACGCACCGGTGGGTGCCACCTGATGAGGGCACGCGTGATTGATACGGCAACCCTGGGCGACATCTTCGAACGCACCGTACGGGCGCTCACCAAGCGGCCATCGCTCGGGCGCAGCACGGCCACCAGCACGGCCCGCATCACCGAAGGGCTGGCGTGCACGATCCAGGAGGGGCCGTGGCGCTTCACCGTGGACATGCCGGAGCAGGTCGGTGGCACGGCGTCCGGTCCCACGCCGGGGGTGCTGGGCCGCGCGGCGCTCGGGAGCTGTCTGGCCGTGGGCTACGTCCTGTACGCGGCCAAGGCGGGCATCCCCATTGCCGGCGTGGAAGTGGTGGTGGAAACCGACTTCGATGATGGCGCGCTCTTCGGCGTGGCGGACGTCCCGGCTGGCTATCTCGAAGTGCGCTACGCGGTGACGGTCACGAGCGACGCGCCGGAGGAGCAGATCCTGCGGATGCTGGATGACGCGGACGCGCACAGTCCCTATCACGACGTCTTCAGCCGCGCGCAGACGCTGGTACGCACCGCACGCGTGGAGCCGGTGCGGTCGTAATGGCCACGCAGGCGAATCTTCAGCGCCGGGTGCAGCGGTATGGCTGGGACAAGGCGGCCGCCCACTACGAGCCGTTCTGGAAGGAGGCGCTGGCGCCAGCGCAGCGCGAGCTGCTGCGGATGGCGGCCCTGCGGCCTGGAGAGCAGGTAGCGGACGTGGCCTGTGGCACGGGCCTGGTGACGCTCCAGGCAGCGCGGGCCGTGGCCCCGGGCGGCCACGTGACGGGCACGGACCTGTCGGAGGCGATGGTGGTGGCCACGGCGGCGGCCGCCAGCAGTGCGGGGCTCCCGAACATCACCACCGAGCGTGCGGATGCCGAGTCCCTGCCGTTCGCCGATGCCTCGATGGATGCGGCCCTGTGTGCGCTGGGCCTGATGTACGTGCCCGATGCGCGCACGGCCTTGAGAGAGATGCATCGCGTGCTGCGCCCCGGGGGGCGCTGCGTGGTGGCGGTGTGGGGGCAGCGCCGGCGTTGCGGGTGGGCGGAGATCTTTCCGATTGTTGATCAGCGGGTCCGGTCCGAGGTGTGCCCGATGTTCTTCCAGCTGGGAGGCGAGGGCACGCTCGACGAGGCCCTGGCAAACGCCGGGTTCGCCGACGTCACGGGCACCCGGTTGGCGACCATCCTGGCCTATGAATCAGCGGAAGATGCGTGCGGGGCCGCCTTTCTCGGTGGTCCGGTGGCGATGGCCTACTCCCGCTTTGACGAAGGGACGCGAGACGCGGTGCACGCCGAGTACCTGGCGTCGGTCGCCGCCTACGCGGCCGGTGACGGCTATGCCATCCCGGGCGAGTTCGTGGTGGCGCGGGGCGTGAAGGGACGGTAGGCGCGGCGCGCGGCCTCGCCGGCGGCGCTCGTCAGCGCCGCACGGCCGGCGCGGCGCCTTCCGGCAGGAGGGGCGACAGGGCCGCGGCCAGCAGCTCGGCGGCCCGCCGATGGCCGCTCACCCCGAAGTGCGATTCATCGTCGAAGAGGTCCGGGCAATCGGCAAACGCCGCATGGACATCGACCACGGGCACCCCTTCGGCGCGACCGATGTCGCGCGTTGCCGCGTTGTAGGCTGGCGCGTGCGCCTTCCACGACGCCGGGTCGGTGGCGGCGCCCACGAAGGGCCGCGTGAGCAGCACGAGGCGGATGCTGCGGCCGCGGGCGTCTCCGATGATCTCGCGCAGGTAGGCGCGGTAGTCGTCGAGCGGCACGCGCGCACCAAGCGCCCCCGGCCCTGGCGCCGTCAGCCGATCCCACGCGGCCACGCCGAGCTGGGCCAGGCGCAACCGGGAAGAGAGGCGCGCCATCAGCTCGATGCGGTCGTGACTGCGGACGTAGGCCTCGTCGGGCACCGTCACCTGATGGGCATCGTTGGCGCCGAAGCTGATGAGCACCACATCCGGGTCGAACGCCGTCATCTCGTGGTAGCGGCGCCGGCCCTGGTAGAGCGAGTAGCCCCAGACGCCGGCGTTGACCACGCGCACACCAGGACGCGAGGAGGCGAGCAAGCCCTCGAGCTGAGGTCAGGATCGTAGACGAGGTGGCGATCGCCGAAGGCGTGCTCGGCGCGGTGGTCGCCGTCGCGCGCGGCGCCGATCGTGAGCGGCGAGTAGCGATAGCCGGCGGCGCGCAGCAGACCCTCCGCGGCCGCCAGACTGACGAGGAGGGACCCGACCAGCAGGGCAGCACGGGCGAGCGGCACGGTGTGGACCATTCTAGCGGTCCGCCCCGCCGCGCGGCCGTTCACCGGCCCTTGAGCCGCTCTTCCGCGGCCGCCAGGTTGCGCCTGGCAATCGGGTGGTTCGGATCAATCTTCAGGGCCTGTTGGAACATCTGCCTGGCGTCCGCATAGCGCTTCTGGCGGTAGAGGAGCCAGCCATAGGTGTTGAAGATTGCTCACGTCGAGTTCGTCCAGTTCCGGGAAGTGACGGTCCATCCGGAACAGCGTCAGCTCCTGCAGCTTCCCGGAGTGGCGGTCGTAGGTGTCGATGTCCATCGAGCGCTCGAACAGGAACGCGGCGCCCCGACAAGCCGCGTGCCGACGGGGCGCCTGGCTGTCGCCGTTGAGAGGATTGACGCCGCCATCGCCGACCGCTTCGCCGCCACCGGGACGCGCCTCAAGGCCATCGTCATCTCCAATGCGGACCGCGAGCGCTACATGGGCGCCATGGCAGTGGTGAGGCGCTTTCCCAACACGCCAGGCTCAGCGATTCCACGATCGCGTCGCGGTCGGCGTGGCGGGCTGGGTTGAAGCAGATCGCCGGCCTGAATCCGGCGATGGCGTCCCCGGTCGCAAAGCCGACGTCGCAGCGCCCAACGCATCGGGACTGCTCCGCTTCAGGATCCGGCATTGCGGCTTCCCGGGTTGATGGCGGCCGGCCGGCGCATCTTCAAGAAGTGAATTCCGCTCCTGTTTGGATGAATTCATCCCACTGTGTGCCGCGGCGGCGCGCCGCTAGAGTCATCACATGCACACATTCGCGAGAGAGCTCCGACACGGCTGGCGATCGCTGCTGCGTCGCAAGGCCTACTTCCTGACGTGCGCCGGCACGCTGGCCCTGGTGCTCGGCGCCAACGCGGCCGTGTTTGCGGTCGTGAATGCGACGATGCTGCGGCCGCTGCCGTTCGCCACGAGCGGCACGGTGGTGCGGTTGTTCGGGCAGCCGCCCGGCAGCACGGCGGCTTTGCAACGCAACCCGCTGCAGCAGATGGAGCTGCCGCGCCTGCGCGAGCGCGCCCGCACACTGGCCAGCATCGAGGGGTTCCTGCTGTTCGAGCGTGTGGTGACCCTGGCCGGAGAACCTGGCGTGGCCCAGGGGGCCACCGTGACGCCGGGCCTGCTCACGATGATGGCCGCGCCGATGGCACAGGGCCGGCGGTTCGAGACCGCGGAAGGAGAGCCGGGGCACGCGGTCGCGCTCATCACGGAACGCTACTGGCGCGATGCGCTGGGATCGCCGGACGTGCTGGGCTCCACGCTGGTCATCGACGAACAGCCCTACACCGTCGTCGGCGTGCTGTCGTCGGCGTTCTCCGTCCCGTTTCTCGATGCGGACGTGTTCACGCCGCTGGTGGCGAGCCCGGAGCCGGTCCGCGCGCCACCGCGTTCCGTGGTCGCCGTGGCCGAGCTTGCACCCGGCGCGTCGATCGAGCAGGCGCGCGAGGAGCTGAAGACGATCTCTGGACAACTGGCGCAGGAATTTCCGCAGACCCATGCGCACTGGACCCTCGGCGCCGAACACGTGCGGGAATGGCAGTACGGATCGATGCGGGTGCCGCTGCTGATGCTGATGGCCGCGACGGGGCTGGTGCTGCTCATCGCGTGTGTCAACGTCGCCAACCTGACATCGGCACACGCCGTCGCCCGCTCCGGCGAGTTGTCGTTGCGGCTCGCGCTGGGCGCATCACAACGCGATGTGATCAGGATGCACCTGGCCGAGCTGATGATCGTGAGCTTCGCCGGCCTGATCCCGGGCATGCTGCTGGCGCGTCTAGCGGTGCCGGCGCTACTCGCCACCAATCCGACCATCGCCCGGACGCTGGGCGACGTGTCCATCGACTGGCGCGTCCAGGCGTTCAGTGCCCTGGTCGCCGTTCTGGCGGCCGTGGCGGCGTCCGTTGCGCCCGCGGTGCGTACGATGCACGGCGACGCGTCGGCGATCCTGACCGCGACCGCCACGAGGACGACGGGCTCGGCGCATGCGGCGCGCGTGCAGCGCGGTCTGGTCTCGGTGGAAGTGGCGCTGTGTGTCGCCCTGGTCATGGCCGGCACCGTCGTCATCCAGGGTCTGCGCGATCTGTCGACGCGAGGCCCTGGCTATCAACCCGCCGGCGTGCTGACAGCCCAGATTCGGCTGCCGGAAGCGTCCTACCCGACGCCCGCACGGCGTGCGGCCGCGGTCGGCGGCCTGCTCGATGACATCCGCGCGCTGCCGGGCGTGGCGTCCGCCGGCATCACGCAGAACGCATTTCTCCCGAGGTTCTCGTATCAGACGCTCGTTCGGATCAAGGACCGGCCGACGCCCGATGATCAGCCGCATACGGTGCAATTCCGCCGCGTGAGCCCGGATTACTTCAGGACCATGCGCATCAGGACCATCGCCGGCCGGGATTTCACGGATGCTGACGCCGCGGATCGACCGCCGGTCGCGATCGTCAGCCGGCGATTCGCCGAGCTGCTGTTGCCCGATGTGGATCCGATCGACTGGCAACTGCTCCGCAGCAATCAGCCGCCCGTCACCATCGTCGGCGTCGTCGACGACGTCTCGGACGTCACGGTCACGGAGCCGGCAGAGCCCACGCTGTACCTGAACTGGGCGCAGAACAACAACTTCGGCGTGCCGGTCGCCTTCGTCATCCGGACGGCGGTGGAGCCGACGTCGTTGATTCCCGCGGTGAGGGAAGCGGTGAAGCGTGTCGATGCGTCGCTGCCGTTGCGCAAAGCCGCAACCGCTCGAGACGTTCGTCGAGGACTCGACGGCGCCCGAGCGGTTTCGCGTGTTCGTGCTCAGCATCCTGGCCATGCTCGGGCTCGTGCTCGCCGTCCTGGGGATTGCGGGCATGACGTATCGCAGTGTGATCGATCGCACCAGGGACTTTGCGGTGCGGCTGGCGCTCGGATCGGAGCCGGGCGCGGCGATTCGCCTGGTGCTGTCCGGGTCGATGCGCGATCTGTCGATCGGCGTGGTCGCCGGCGCCGCCGCCGGTGTCGCAGCATGTCGACTGCTTGCACGCTCGCTCGAGAATGTCGCGCCCGTTGACACGGCCACGGCCGCCATGGCCATCGCGGTCATCGTCCTGGCCGGATTGTCGGCGGCGCTTCTGCCGGCGCTGCGTCTCATGCGCGTAGCGCCGGTCGACGCTTTGAGAGGGTGAGGCATTGACGATGGCCACCGACGACACGCGTGGAGCGGCACCGACCTTCGGCCTGCTGGGAGGCCTGGGTGTCGGCGCCGCCATTCATTACTACCGCGAACTCGCCGCCGCGCACGACGACGCGCGACGGCCGATGCGGCTGGTGATGGCGCATGCCTCGATCTCGCGGGTCGCGAGCCATGCCGCCAAGGGAGACCGTCAGGGCCTGGCGGAGTACCTGGCCGGCTTGCTCGGACAACTGCAGGCGGCCGGTGCGACGATCGGGATCCTTCCGGCGGTGACTCCGCATCTATGCATCGAGGCACTGAACGCGATCACGCCGATACCTGTCGTCGACCTGACGAAGGTCGTCTCCGCGCACGTGCAGGCCCGCAAACTCTCGAAGGTCGCCCTGTTCGGCACGCGCTTCGTCGTGGAGTCGAACATGTACGGGCGTCTGACCGGTGTCGCAATCGTGCGCCCGCGCGGCGCGGAGGTGGCCTTCATCCACGACGCCTACACTCAGATGGCGCACTCCGGAGAGAGCTCCGCCGAACATCGCGAGAAGTTCATCGTCCTGGCAGACACGCTGCAGAAGCGAGACGGCGTGGAGGCAATCGTCCTGGCCGGCACCGACCTCGCGCTGATGTTCACTGCGGCCGACACGCCGTTTCCGTACGTCGACTGCGCGCGCGCGCATATCGACGCCATCCTGCGCCTGGCCCGGTAGGAGCTACGACGCCACGCGCGATGGCCGCCGCGCGGGCCGGCGGGATTCGAGTCCTTGCCGGGCCACCAGCCGGATGAACTCCTCCATGAACGGCGTCGGCGTCAGGTCCGCGAGCGTGACCGCATACCACTTCCGGAAGACGCCGCCTTCGGTGATGCGGATGGCGGTGATGTCGCCGGCGCCGAGAGCCTGGGTGATCGACCATCTGGGGAGCACGGTGGCGCCCATGCCCGCCTTCACCATTTCGAGGATCCCTTCCGGCAACTGGAGGTAGGTCACGTGTGCCGGCGTCAACCCCGCCGGGCGCAGCACCTTCCGC
This sequence comes from uncultured Acidobacteriota bacterium, assembly GCA_963807405.1. Taxonomy (GTDB): domain Bacteria; phylum Acidobacteriota; class Vicinamibacteria; order Vicinamibacterales; family UBA2999; genus CADEFD01. The sequence continues at coordinate 2,811,617 of CAWEBU010000006.1, forward strand.
ACGATGAAACTGTTTTCAATCGATCGCGAAAACAGGTAGAGCGGCTCGTCGGCGATCTCGTCCGGTGTCACGAACGGCCGGGAGGCCCAGCGATGCGAACGCGGCACGACCACGACATGCTCGTCGTCGAACAGCTCGCGGTGGCGGAGACGGCGATCGTCCGAGGGGTCGTTCATGAGCGCGATGTCGAGCTTGGCGTCGAGCAGGGCGCCGAGGGGATCCAGCGTGTACTCCGGAACGACCTGCAGCACGAACGCCGGGTATCGCCGGCGCAGCCGCGCCACCAGCGACGGCAGCCACGAGTAGCCGGTATAGCAGTGCGTGCAGACGCGCAGCTCGCCGCCGGCGTGCCGCGCCATCTGTTCGACCTTCATTTGCACCTGGCCAATGGCGCCGAGAATCTCGCCCGCGGCATCGACGATGAGCCGGCCCGCGGGCGTCGGCAGCATCCGCCGTCCGGATCGGATGAAGACAGGGATGCCGAGCTGTTCTTCGATCTCGCGCAGCTGATGGCTGACGGCGGACTGCGTGACGTTGAGGCGATCGGCGGCGCGCGTGACGCTTTCCGTGCGGGCGACCTCGGCGATCACGCGAAGGTGACGGGATTCAAGAAACATGCTCATGAGCAGCTCTCATCCACAGTTCCCCAAGTGATGAGACTGTAACATGCCACCCGCGACACCGTCAGCGGTTCGCTGACCGTCGTCCCGACGACGAGCGACCGCACGGATCGCATGCCGACGAATGCCAGAGAGCGAGGCCGCCTGCATCCGGGCACAGTCGGCGGCATCGAGTTGGCCACCGTGCCGGTTCCACGCCAGGCAGCCGCGCCACGTCACCTCAGCCCTGCTCCAGCACCGTCGCGCTGAAGTGCCTGAATGACGGCCGCGTCTCGAGGAGTGGTATCAGCTGCCCGCCGATCTTCTTCACCACGGGCCCCTTGCGGTACTGCGCGAAGTCCTCGTCCGAGTCGAACTCCGCGTAGACGAACATCGCCTGCTCGGCATCCGGAGACCGGTACCAGTCATAGCGTACGCACCCGGGCAGCTGCCGTGCCTCTGCAACGACCTCGCACAGGACCTGCTGGAGCCGCTCCACATTGTCGGGCTTCGCCCGCATTGACACCTGGACCACGATCACGTGTCCTCCGATCTCGCCACGCGTGCGACGACCCCACTGGCCGCCCCGTGTCGTGGGCCTGCAATCGTCGCACACTCGGAGGCGCGCCGACCTACTTCGCACGCTCGGCGGTTCTGACTTGGCCAGCGTGTGAATGAGGGTGGCCGATAGTCGCGCGCTCTCATTGCGAGCCGGGCCGGCCGATATGCGCAGCATGTGCACCACGTGGTCGCGGAGGCCGCGTGGCGGGGCCGAGACAGAAGCGCTGATCCCGGCCGCGGCGCCCGCGCTACGCTCCGAGCGTCACGACCACGCTCCCGCGCTTGCGCCCGGTCTCCACACGCCGGTGCGCCTCGACGATCCGCTCGAACGGGAACGTCTCGTCGATGACGGGCGTGAACTCCCCCGACGCGGCGATCGCCGCGAGTCGGTGCAGGTCTTCCACACGCGACTGCGCCGGCCCGGCCACCACCCTGTGCGTGCTGGTCAGCCCGACGAGCGGTGCGAGCAGCACGTCGGCGAGCCCCCCGAGCACGACCAGCAGCCGCCCGCGCTCCGCGAGTGACCGCTTCACCCGTGAGTAGCCCGCGTTGCCGACGGTGTCCACGATGACGTCGTAGGTCTTCCCGTTCGCCGTGAAGTCCTCGCTGGTGTAGTCGATCACGTGATGCGCCCCGATCGAGCGGACCAGCTCGACGTTCGCACGACCGCTGACGCCGGTCACTTCCGTGCCGAACTGCCGCGCGAGCTGCACCGCCGCCGACCCCACGGTTCCCGAGGCGCCGTTCACGAGCACGCGCTCGCCGCCGGCGAGGGCGCCGCGCCGGAAGAAGCTCAGCATCGTCATCCCGCCGAACGAGAGCGCGGCGGCCTGCTCGAAGGAGAGGTTCGCCGGCTTCCGCGCCACGAGGCCGCTCGCCGGGATGGTCCGGAACTCGGCGTGACACCCCATGGCCGCGTCGCCGAACGCAAAGACCTCGTCGCCGACCTTGAATGCGCTGACGTCCTTGCCCACCGCCTCGATGACCCCCGAGAGTTCCGTCCCCAGGATCGGCTGCCTCGGCCGCCGGATGCCGAACGCGAGCCGCCCGAACGCGCCGAACCCCGGCGGCAGCGTGAGGCTTCGCACCCGCCAGTCGCCGGTGGAGACGGTGGTGGCGTGAGTCCTGATCAGGACCTCGTCATCCTTCGGGGTCGGGGTCGGGACGTCGCGGATCGCGACGACCTCGGGAGGACCATAGCGCTCGTAGACCGCTGCTCTCATACCGCCTCCAAAGTGCAGGCCCAGGTCATCTCATTCGTCGTCGCACCGGCCTCTAGAAGCGGACACGGACGCCGATGGTCGGCAGCAACGGCAACGACTGTTCACGCACCTCCGTGAGGCGCGGGCGATCCGAGGCCGGATCGTGCACCAGCCTCGGTGCGAGGATACCGGCATTCTTGCGATTGGTGGCGTTCAGCACCTCGCCGTACAGCTCCCACCGGCGCGACAACGACCGCCACGACAGCCGCAGGTCGACCCGGGCGAAGAGCGGGAGGCGGCCGCGCTGCAGGTTCGAGACGCCGCCGAAGTCAGCGACATAGACCAGGCGTCCGTCGACGTCGCGCTCAGGCACCAACTCGTTGCGGATCCCGTCGCCGTCGACATCGGCAGCGTCCAGCCCGCCCGCCACGCGTAGTCCAAGCGGTGCCGTGCGCGCGAAGCCCGAGGCGACGCGGGTGGTCGTGGCCAGCTCCCAGCGCGGTGAGAGCTGATACGCGCCCACGGCCGAGACGGCATGGCGCCGGTCGTACTCGAACGGAAAGCGCTGACCGTAGGCCTCGCGTTCCGCCTTCCCCCACGTGTAGCTGGCCCACCCGCGAAGCCGGGTGTCGCTCGACACGGTGGTCCGGCGCACCAGCACGTCGAAGCCATACGCGCGGCCGCGCCCGCCGTTCCCTGGTATGGAGGTGATGATCGCATCGGCCGGAATGTGCGACTGCAGCTCGCCGGGAAAGTCGTATCCAGCCACCCGCGCCAGGCGGACTGGCTCTGACTCCAGTTCTCCCATCAACAGATGGTCGAAGCGCTTGTAGTAGCCTTCGACGCGCACCGACGCCGACGTGCCGAGGTCGCGTTCGAGGCCCGCTGATGCGAGGAGCGCCTGTTGGCTACGCAGACCCAGTCGTTTCGGATCGCCGAGGTCGAGCAGGTAGTCGCTTTGTCCGAGCTTCTCGTAGCCGGGGCTCTGCGTGTAGCGCCCGACCGCCGACCGTAGGCGGGTTGACGCTCCCAGGTTCCACGACACCGAGACGCGTGGCGACACGAGCGTTTCGCCGGTCGAACCGACGTGGTCGACCCGCAGGCCAGGCTGCAACGACACCGTGCTGCCAACTGCCCAGGTGTCTTCGATCCACGCGCCGGCACGAGTCGACTCAATCCCCGTCCGCAGCTCGTCAGGAAGGCCGGCGCCACCCTGAATATTGGCGCCGCTGACATTGGGGTTGCGATCGCCACCCATCGTGAAGTCGAGGGTCGTCGACAGCCGGTGCAGTTCGGCGCCCCCATTCACGGCGTGCGCCCCGGCCGCCCAACCCAGCTCCTGTCGCACCGACAGGTCGCGAACGCGCCAACCGAAGCCGAAGTCCACCGTCGATTGAGCGGGCGGCATGGCGCCCGGCGCGTTCGACCGCCGCCCGTTGTCTGCGATCAGGCCATCGAACCCGGAGTCGATGCGCGTGTCTGAGATGCCGACAACGGTCATGGAGTGTGCGCGCTCGCCGACCGTCGTCTCGAACCGCGCCCACCCAAGATCGTTTCGGCTCTGGTCGCGGAAGCGCACGCCGACCGTGTCGTCGTCGATGCGAAGGTCGCCGCCCTGGCGGCTGCGCAGCCCGAAGAGCGTCAGCTTGCGTGCCGGGCGCGGCGACCACACGCCCTTCACCTGCACGTCGCCGAACTGTGGGAACTTCTGATCGCTGACGAGGCCGGCGACGAGATCGTAGTAGGTGCGACGCGCGCTCACCAGCCACGACGCCTGGGCGCGCGGCACGGCACCCTCCAGCACGACGTTGGCGTCGGTCACGCTCATCGACGCCGACCCGCGCAGCCACTGGGTGGACTCTCCATCGCGGGATTCGACCGACAGCAGCGACGACAACCGGTCGCCGTACTTGACGGTGAAGCCGCCGGTGGCCAGGTCGAATCGCCGGATCGTGTCCGGATTGAACGCGCTCGTCAGGCCGTAGAGTCGATAGGGATCGTGCACTTCCACGCCGTCGAGCAGCGTCAGGTTCTGGTCGGGCGCGCCGCCACGGACCGACATGAAGCCGAGCGCCTCCTGCGCCGCCGCGACACCGGGCAGCGTCTGCAGGGCCCTGAAGACGTTGTCGAGGGCCCCCGGTGTACGAAGCACCTCCGCCGAATCGACGCGGCGAGCGGCGGGCGCCATTTCCGCGAAAGCGCCGCGTACCTGCACATGGTCGGCCATGGCAAGTTCGCGGACGATCACCAGCTCGACGATCGACCCGCCATCAGGCACGGCGGACACACTTGTCGCGAGGTCGAAGTATCCGGGAGCACTGACGCGGAGGGTGACAGGGCCGGTTGGAGCGTGCACGGTGAAGTGGCCATCAGGTCCGGTCGTGACCTGCGCGCTGGCGGCCGTGACGGTCGCATCGCCGACCGGGCGGTGCGACCCGGCGTCCCGCACGATGCCGGTGATGAGCGCGCCTCCCGTCGACGCGGGGGATTGTGCGAGCGCGGCCGCCGAGGACGCGAAAGTGATGGCGGCAAAGGCGCATAGCCCTGCGATGGGCTTACGACGTAATCTAGGCATGAACTGGCTCCTGCGGCAGGCTCTAATGACGCTAAGCGTCTTGGCTTACACTGTAAGCTTATAAGGTATACACTGTAAGCCTGTCAAGCACCGGCGCCAGGGTCAGGGCCGGCGGAAACAACTGCGATGGCAACGACACGGTCCCGACAGAAACCTCGGCGTCAGCCCCTGAGCCGCGACCGGGTGCTGCAGGCTGCGCTGCGGTTGGTGGATGACGCCGACGTCGAGTCGCTGTCCATGCGCGGGCTCGCGCAGTCGTTGGGCGTCGAGGCCATGTCGCTCTACAAGCACGTGGCCAACAAGGACGCGGTCCTGGACGGGCTGGTCGACCTGGTGGTGGCCGAGATCGAGTTGCCGCCGCCGGGTACGGAATGGCGACGTGCCATGCGCGAGCGCGCGCACGCCGCTCGGCGGGTCTTCCTCCGTCACCCGTGGGCGGCCGTGCTCACGGAGTCGCGAAGCAACAAGAGCCCCGTCGCGCTTCACTACGCCGAGTCCGTCCTCGGTCTCTTGCGGGGCGGCGGGTTCAGCGTGCCGATGGCCTATCGCGCGTTCCTGCTCATCGATAGTTACCTCTACGGCTTCATCATGCAGGAGGTGCATTGGCCGTTCGAAGAGGCAGGCCCCTCGCACGTGGCCGTCCAGGTGTCGGCCAACGTCCATCCGTTCCTCATGGAAGCCATGGGCCACGTGATGAAGACGAGCGTCGAGGGCAAGTTCACCGGGGTCTACGACGTCGAGTTCTCCGCCGGGTTGGAGCTGATCCTGGATTCGCTCGCCAGGGTTCGCGACACCTAGCGGGGAGTGGACGATCAGATGAAAGCTGCGATCGCTGACCGCTACGGCTCTGCTGATGTCCTGCGGATCGCCGACGTCGATCGACCCGTTCCCAAGGCGAACGAGGTGCTGGTGCGCGTGCGAAACACCACGGTGAACCGCACCGACGAGGGCATCCTCAGCGGTCGGTACCTGTTGATGCGCTTCTTCACCGGCTTGTTCAGACCGAAGAGCCCGATCCTCGGCACCGACTTCGCGGGCACGGTGGAACAGGTCGGGGCCTCCGTCACGACGTTCAGGATCGGTGACGAGGTCTTCGGCCTCAACGATGAGGGCTTGCGCTCACACGCGGAATACCTCGCCATAGGCGAGGACAAGTCGCTGGCCATCATGCCCGCTGGAGTCGACCACGCCCACGCTGTCGCCAGCCTGGAAGGCGCGCATTACGCGTACAACATCATCCGATCGGTCGGTGAGGTGAAAGGAAGACAGGTGCTCGTGAACGGTGGCACGGGCGCCATCGGTTCTGCGGCCGTACAGCTCCTCACCCACTTCGGGGCCGACGTCACGGCCGTTTGTGGCACCGAACACCTGGGAACGTTACGGTCGTTGGGCGCCAGGCACGTGATCGACTTTCACAAGGAAGACTTCACCACGCGCGGCGAGCGATTCCATTTCGTGCTGGATACGGTAGGGAAAAGCACTTTTGGAAAGTGCAAGGCGGTCCTTCTTCCCAAAGGCGTCTACGTCTCCACGGAACTGGGGCCGCACTGGCAGAACGTCTGGTTCGCCCTGTTCTCTTTCTTGTTCTTCAACAAGAAGGTCAAGTTCCCCATACCCCGTGGCTGCAGGATGAGCGTGCTGTTCATGAAGGACCTGATCGAACAAGGCCAGTTCCGTCCGCTGATCGAACGCACATTCCCGCTGGATATGATCGCTGACGCCTACCGCCACGTGGCCTCCGGCCAGAAGATCGGGAACGTGGTGATCGCCGTTGGTTGAGAGCGGGTCCGAACCGCCCAGGACCAAGCGCATCTAGTGGCTTGCCCTCGTCACTCGGTTCCACCTTGCGTGGTTCAGGCCCACCACACCTTCATTCCCAGTCTCGATCGGCCGTAACCGCTGCAGCGCTCCGGGTTCATCCCCGCAGGACGATGGCCGCCGGCACACGTGTCGCGGCGCGGGCGGGGAGCCAGACCGCGAGCAGGGCCAGCCCGCCGACGGTCGCGAAGGCCGCCGCGTAGGCCGCCGGATCCAGCGGGCTCACGTCGAAGAGCATCGCGCTCAGCGCGCGCGACGCGACGACCGCCATCGCCGCCCCGGCGACGAGCCCACTCGTCACGAGCGCCACTCCCCGCGCGACGAACAGCCGTTGCACCTGGCCGGCGCCGGCGCCGAGCGCCATGCGGATGCCCACCTCGCGCCGCCGCTGCGCTACGACGTAGGCGATCACGCCGTAAAGGCCCACGACCCCCACCAGCAAGGTCACGCCGGCCGCCACTCCGAGAATCGCGAGGGTGAACGACAACTGCGCCGTCGACCGGGCGTAGACCTCCTGCAGCGGCTCGACTCGCGTCAGCGGCAGCGTCGGGTTCACCGCCCACACCGCCTGCTGCAGTTCACGAAGCAGGGCGGGGTCATTCACCCGTGCCGTCCGGATCACGTAGACCAGCGTGCGCTCCACCGTCGTCCGCGCCGGCGCGAACCCATGCTGCATGAACGGCCAGTAGACCATCGGGGTGGCCGGCCGCATCGGCCCGTCGTCGTGCTCGTTACCGACCACGCCCACGATCTCGCGCCAGGGGCCATTCGAGGATGGACGCACACGCTGCCCGAGCGCGTCCTGGGCGGTGCCGAACAGCTCACGCGCCAGGTTCTCGCTGATGATGCCGACATGGCGAGGGCCGTGAACGTCGTCCCACCCGAAGTCACGGCCGGCCACGACGCGGTTGCCGATCGTCGCGGCATAACCCGGCGCCGCCCATTTCATGCGGCGCAACGGCGGCATCTGGTCCGGTGCCTGATCGCGTCGGTCCACGAACAACGGATCCCGCCGGTTGGCGCCGTCCATGGTGACGGAGGAGGTCGCGGCGACGGCCTGCACGCCGCCGACCTCCTCGATGCCCTGCAGGATCTGCTGGTGGGCGCGCGCGACGGCGACCGGCTCCGCGATGGCCGCTTCCGGAATGGTGAGGCGGATCGTCAGCACGCCCGCCGGGTCCCGGAACCCGGGGTCGACGTCGCGGGTCGCGAGGAACGTGCGCACCATCAGCGCCGATCCGACCAGCAGCACGAATGCGATGGCGACCTGCGCCATCACCAGCGCGTTGCGCAGCCGCTGTCGCGTCAGGCTATCGCTCGAGCCGCGGCCATTCTCATTCAGCGCGACAGAGAGATTCGGACGCGCGTACCTGGCGATGGGCGCGAGCGAGAACAGCACACCGGCCGTGACGGCGATGCCGAACGTGAACGCCATCACCCCTGCATCGAGCTGGACCTCGTCGAGCCGGGGCAGCCCGCCGGGCCCGAACGCACGCACCGCCTCCAGGCCCGCCTGCGCGAGCAGCAGTCCGCAGACGCCGCTCGCGAGCGCCAGCAGGAGCGATTCGGCAAGCAGTTGTGCGGCGATCCGGGCCGGACCGGCGCCGAGCGCGAGCTGCACGGCGAGCGCCTGCCGCTGGGCCTCCGCGCGGACCAGGAACAGGTTCGCGACATTGGCGCACGCGACGAGCATCAGCAGCGTGACGGCGCCGAAGAGGATCCACAACATGCCAGAGACGTCGCCGAACAGATCCTCGCTGAGCCCGTGCACGTCGGGCGCGAGCCTGAAGCCGTCGTACATCTCGCGCGAAAATCCCGTGGGAATCGGAAAGCGGTCGGGCATCCCGGGGATGAGACGCGCGAGGTCCGCGTGTGCGCGCTCGAGCGTCACGCCGGGTTTGAGCCGCGCGATCGCCTGGTAGCGGAACAGGCCGATCTGCACCGTGGCACGGTCGAGGCGGATCGGGAGCAGGACGTCCGGCGAATGGCGCAGGAATCGGAACCCGGCGGGCAGCACGCCGATGATTTCACGCCCGCGGCCATCGACGACCAGTGACTGGCCGATGGCGCGCGAATCGCCGCCCAGCGCACGCTGCCAGTAGCTGTGGCTCACCATCACCGTGTCGCGACTGCCAGGCGCGTCGTCATCCGCCGTGAAGCGGCGCCCGAGCGCGGCCTGCACTCTGAGCAGCGGCAACGTGCCATCGGTCACCGTCAGCGCGCGCACCTCCTCGGGTTCGCCGCGACCGGTGATCGCCGCGGACGTCTCCGTCCAGAGCCCGATGTCCTCGAGCGTCTCGGCCGCGTCACGATAGGTGAAGTAGGTGAAAGCGCCCTGGTTGATCGGCCCGGGCGCGAGCCCCGGCGCCACGTGCCACACCCCGAGGAGTCGATCGGAGTCCTCGAACGGCAAGGGGCGGAGCAGGACGCCGTTGACCAGGCTGAAGATCAGCGCGTTGGCGCCAATCGCCACCGACATCGTGATGAGGGCGGTGAGGGCGAATGCGGGTGTGGCGGCGAGCCGGCGAACGTGCTGCCGCAGGGAACCAAGTCCCATCGTGAGGTGCATCATGGCTGCTCCGCGCGCGACGTCGACCGCCACGCGCCATCCAGGTCCTGCGTCTTCGATCAGCGCTTCGAGCTCATCTCCGTAGCGCTGCCGCCACGCCCGCGGATACAGCCGCACGATGAGCCGCATCCACCACTTCATGCGTGTTTCAGGCGACGGGTGCCGACCCGAACGATGGGTTCGAGGGCCTCGAGTTGAGCCTGCAGATGCTGGCGGCCGGCGGCGGTGAGCCGGTATGGCCGCCGGCGGTCGTCGGCCGCCAGCGCCTTGATGAAGGCTCGCGCTTCGAGCCGGGTGATCGCGCCATAGAGTGTGCCCGGGCCGAGGTCGACGCCGGCGAACTCGCGGACGTCCGTCATGATGGCGTAGCCATGCTTGTCGCCGTCCGCGAGGCTGGCGAGCACGAGCAGGGTCGGATCAGTCATGGCGGTGCAGGATATTACGTGTCACGTAATAACGCAATACGAAGTAGCTGCGCGTGCGGTTCCCACGCCGCCGCTGGGAAGGCCGAGGACCGCTGCCGGCAGGCTTGCGGCGCCGCAGGGTACGAATATGGCGCAGCTGGCGATCGCGGGCGTGCCCGGCGCGAATGGCGCGCCCTCTGATCCGCGCCTCGTGCAGCTGTCCGCGACCGTGCAGCGGTTTGGCGCGCGCGCGAAGGCACTCACCAGCGTGCTCCGGGTGGCGTGGAAGCTGCGGATGGACAAGAACGCCGCCGCGGCATCGCGGGGCAAGTGGGCGCGTCCCGATGCCGCAATCGACCGCCAGGTTCCCGCACGACCGGCCCGTGCAGCCGTCGCGGACAAGATGCTGCCTGCGTCACAATACGTCGCATGGTCAGCGCACTTCTACTGCTCGCCGCCTTGGCCACCGTCGTGAGCGCCATCGTGCGCGGCCTGCGGCGTTCGACCGACTCGAGCGATTCGTCGAGCGGCGACGGCGCGGCCTACGCCAGCACGAGCGACTGCGGTGACGATGGCGGCAGTGGTGGTGACAGTAGTGGAGGCGACGCCTGCGGCGATTGACGTCAGCGCCGTCGGCCCGCAGCGTCCCGGCGGACCCGCATGGGCCGGCGCGTTCGCCGGACCCCACGCGGGAAGTGGTGGCGAGTCTCCCGGTCGCGGCTGCACCCACGAGACCGCGGCCGGCGACCCGTCCTAGTGGGTCAGCACGATCAGATGGAACGACGTGTCCCTGGGCTTGCCGCTCGAATCGAAGGTCTGGATCCACACGCCCACGGCGCCGCCCTCGGGAGCGGCTTGGGTTCGCCCACGAGCGCGGCGGGAATGGGAGTGATGTCCGTGTCCGGTACCAGGAGGACGGCCCGTGCCATCGGCTTTTCGTGATACGCGTCGGCCTTCCCTGACGACGCGTGCCATGGCGTCATAATGCGTGGATGCCGCCGATGATTCGTGCCCGGTCTCTCGTGACCTCATTCGTGGCGTGCGCCCTCGCCTTAGGAGTAGCCACAGGAGGCAGCTCGTCCGCTCAGACGCCGGCGGCCCAGACTCCGCCCCACACGCAGATCGTGCTCGTCGTCGATGGCCTCCGACCTGACATGGTGACCGACGCCGTGATGCCACGCGTGCGGCGCCTGGTGTCGCGCGGTACGACGTTCACCAACCACCACGCGGTGTTCCCGACCGTGACGCGCGTCAACGCCGCCACGTTCACGACCGGGATGCTGCCATCCCACCACGGCATCCTGGGCAATGCCATCTACATCCCGTCCGCCAACGCGACGCGCGCCACCGACACGGCCGATCACCTGCAGCTCGAACGGGTCGCCGCCACGGAGGGGCGATTGCTCACGGCGCCCGCCCTCGGCGACCTCCTCGCCGCGGCCGGGCGGCGCGTGCTGGTCGTGAGCTCCGGCTCGCCGGGTTCGTCGCTGCTGCTCGCGCCCACCGCCACGTCGGGCACCATCCTCAACACGGACTTCTTCCGCCCCGCCGCGATGCAGGCCAAAGTCGAAGCGCTGCTCGGCGCGATCCCGAAGGAGACCGTGCCGAATGACGCGCGCAACCGCTACATGACCGACATGCTGCTGCGCGTGGGGCTGCCGGAGATCGAGCCCGACGTGACGTTCGTCTGGTTCAGCGAACCTGACACCACCGCACACGCCGAGGGCTTCGACACCGAGGCCACGCGGCAGGTGCTCACGGCCGTGGACACGGAGATCGGCCGGATCGAAGACGCGCTCGACGCCTCCGGCCGCCTCGCGACGACGAACCTGTTCGTGGTGTCGGACCATGGGTTCTCCCGCCACTCCGGCGGCTTCGATCTGCCGGCCCTGGTGAAGCCGTTCGCCCACCCGATGCCCGACGGCACGCCGGACATCGTCACGGCCGGCGGGGCCGTGCACCTGCGGCGTGACCGCGATCCGGCGCGCGTGGCGGAGATCGTGGCCGCACTCCGCAAGGCACCGGCCGTGGGGGCGATCTTCACCGCCGCCAAGACGCCCGGCAGCCCTGACGGCCATGTGCCCGGGACGCTGTCGTTCGATCTGATCGGCTGGGCGCACCCGCGGGCCGGCGACATCCTGGTGTCAGCCAATTGGATGGATGCTGAGGAGGGCGGCACGCGCGGTGCCTCCACGATGGCGGCCGGCGCGGCCGGGCACGGCAGCACGAATCCCGCCGACGTGCACAACACGCTCATCGCCGCCGGTCCGGACGTCATCCGCGGCCTCACCGTGACGAGTCCGAGCGGCAACGTGGATCTCGCCCCGACGCTGCTGCACCTGCTCGGCGTGCCCGTGCCCCCGGCGACGGATGGCCGCGTGCTGCGCGAGGCCCTGCGCGGCCAGTCGCCCCAGCGCACCGAGGTCCGCGTGCGGACGGTGAGCGTGGCCACCGGCGACAACAGCTACGGTATCGCTGCCACGCTCTCGGAAGTCGAGGGACACAGCTACTTCGACCAGGCGAAGGTCACGCGCAAGTAGCAGCCACGCGTCCGCGCACTGCCCGCTCCAAGTGACGCGGACGCCGCTATGATTCTTCGCATGCGGACAAGACCCGTTGCCGTCGTGATCGCGCTGGCCCTGCTCGCCGGGCCGGCCGACCAGTTGCTGGCGCAGACGCCCGGCCAGCCAGAGTTCCCCTCCGGGTGGACGCCCAAGGACACCCAATACGCGAACCGCGACATGGTGGCGGCCGCCAATCCATTGGCCGTGGACGCCGGCGTCGCGATTCTCTCGCAGGGAGGATCGGCGGTCGATGCCGCCATCGCGGTGCAGATGATGCTGACGCTGGCCGAGCCGCAGTCGTCTGGCATCGGCGGTGGCGCCTTCCTCATGCACTACGACGGCGCCGCCCGCGAACTCATCGGCTACGACGGTCGCGAGACAGCGCCCGCGGCGGCCACGCCCGACCAGTTCATGAAGCTCGGCAAGCCGCTCGATTTCATCAGCGCCGTCACCGGCGGACTCTCGGTGGGCACGCCCGGCGTTCTCAAGATGATGGCCATGGCGCACGCCAGGCACGGCAAGCTGCCGTGGGCCGCGCTCTTCCAGCCGACCATCGACCTGGCCGAGAAGGGCTTTTCCATCTCGCCGCGGCTTCACACCACGCTCGGCTTCCTGGCCAAGCGGATGTGCAACGAGAAGGCCATCGCCGCGCTGTATCTCAAGCCCGACTGCACGCCGAAAGACGAAGGCTCGCTGCTGAAGAACCCCGACCTGGCGGCCACGCTGCGGACGATCGCGAAGGAAGGCGCGGCAGCCTTCTATGCCGGGCCGATCGCCGAGGCCATCGTCAACGCGGTGCGGACTCACCCGACCAACCCCGGCCGGCTCTCGCTGCAGGATCTCGCCACCTACACGCCCAAGGTCCGCACCCCGATCTGCGGACCGTACCGAGGCCTGCGCATCTGCGGCATGCCGCCGGAAAGCTCGGGCACGCTGGCCGTGCTGCAGATCCTGGGCATCCTCGAACACTTCGACGTGGCGCAGTACGCGCCCAACTCGGTCGACGCCGTGCACCTCATCAGCGAGGCCTACCGGCTGGCCTACGCCGATCGCCAGAAGTTCGTGGGCGATCCGGAGTTCCTGTCGGTGCCGGTGGCCGGCATGCTCGACGCCGGCTACCTGAAGCAGCGATCCGCGTTGATTGCGATGGATCGGACGATGGGCGTGCCGGTCGCGGGCGCACCCGCCGGCGCCGAGCCGCGCGGCCTCGACGACTCGCCGTCGCTGCCGTCCACCAGCCACGTGTCGATCGTGGACAAGGACGGCAACATGGTGGCCATGACCACCACGATCGAGAGCGGCTTCGGCAGCCTGCAGCTGGTCAAGGGCTTCGTGCTCAACAACCAGCTCACGGATTTCTCGCTGACGCCGAACGACGCAGACGGCCGTCCCGTGGCCAATCGTGTCGAGGCTGGCAAGCGCCCGCGCAGCTCGATGGCGCCGACGTTCGTGTTCGGCGCGAGCGACGAAGTCGAGGCGGTGGTCGGCTCACCGGGCGGCAGCAACATCATCCAGTACGTCACCAAGACGCTCATCGGCCTCATCGACTGGAAGCTCGACATCCAGCGCGCTATCGACCTGCCGAACTTCGGCGCGCAGACGAGCGCCACGACCGAGCTGGAGAAGGGGACCGTGCTGAGCGGGCTGCAGCAGGCGCTGGCGGCCCGCGGACACACCGTGTCGATGGCCGACATCAACAGCGGCCTGCAGGGCATCGTCTTCAACGGCCTGCGCGGCGCCAGCCCCGCGCCGTTCGCGCGCAGTCCCGGCCGGGGCCGTTGGGCCGGCGGCGCCGATCCCCGGCGCGAGGGGACCGCGAAAGGGCGCCAGTGAGCGCCTCGTCGCGCGCCCACGTCCGGCTCTCCGTGTGGGTCGCGATCACGGCCGCGGCCGCCATCGCGCTGGCGTGCGGACCTGCGGCCTCACCCTCAGCGGGCCTGGCTGAGCAGGTGCCGGGCGCCGCGAACGCCCGCTACCTGGCCAACGCCGCCGTCCTCATCACGAACGGCGAGACGAAGGTGGTCTTCGATCCGCTGTACCGGAACGACTTCGGCCGCTACGAGATGGTGCCGGAGGACGTCGAGCGCGCGCTCTTTGCCGGCGCGCCGCCGTTCGACGGCCTCGACGCCGTGTTCATCAGCCACTTCCACGAGGATCATTTCTCGGCCGCCGACATCCTTCGCCTGCTCGAAGCGCGTCCCACGCTGCGGCTCTACGCCCCGGCCCAGGCGGTGGCGGGCATGCGCGAGATCGACGCCGACCGGCTGGAGGCGGTCGCGGACCGCGTGACGGCCATCGCCCTCGCCTATCGAGATGCGCCCGTCATGCTGGAGGAAGGCCCGCTCGTAGTCGAGGCCGTTCGCATCCCGCATTCCGGCTGGCCGGCACGGCAGCAGCAGGTCGAGAACCTCGTCTTCCGGGTCACGCTCGATGGCGAGACGACGGTCGTCCATCTCGGCGACGCCGATGCCAGCGACGCGCATTTCGGCCCCGACGCCGCCTACTGGAGCCGGCGCCGGACCGATGTGGCGCTGCCGCCCTACTGGTTCTTCCTGACGCCGGAAGGTCGGCAGGTGCTCGAGCAGCGGATCGCGCCGGTTCGATCGATTGGTATTCACGTACCGGCCGACGTGCCGGCCGACGCCGCCCGGCGCGCGCCGGAACTGCGAGGACACGACCTGTTCACCGAGCCCGGCGAGGTGCGAGCGATCCGCTGAACGCGCTACCGCCGCCGCGTCAGGATCAGCGAGACCTCTCCGCGGCGTGCCACGAGTCCGGCCGACGCCGTGATAGCGAAGTCGTCGTCGCGGCTCAATCGGTCGTGCGTGCTTGTTGCCGCGGCGCCCACCACGCCTTGGCCGAGGAGCGCTCCCGCCTCAGACGTCTTCATCTGCCGATTGCTGGCGCGATCGCACGACTTCGACCGAGCACGGCGCGTGAAGAACAACGGCATGGGCCACCGACCCGAGCAGGAACCGCCCGACCGGTCCATGTCCGTGTGTGCCAACCATGATGAGGTCGGCATGCCACCGTTCGGCCTCTTCCACGATCAGGTGCTTGGGCGCGCCTTCGAGCACCTGGACCGTGACGTGCCGGCCAGGTGCGCGCAGTCTCGATGCCGCCTGCTCGACGACCTCTGGCGCGTGCTTCCTGGCCTTCTCCAACTGGTCGATATGAATGAAGGCGACGGTATACGTCGGATCAAGGATGAACGGCACGGCGGTGTGGATGACCGTGAGCACCTCGATGGACGTGCCGTCGGGCCACGGCCTCGCGACGGCGGCCCCGACGGCTGCATCGCCCGATGCCGAACCGTCCGTAGCGACCAGAACCTTCATCAGCGCCTCCTTTGGCGAGCGGATGGCCCCGATGAGAGCAGCATTGACGTTGCAGCGCAACCCGAATCAGGACGAGAGCGGGTCCAGCCCCGGCACGGACCGGATGGACTCACAGGCGACTTGAGAGGTGGTGAGCGTCATCTGGACGTGGGGCCGAGGGACCGTGCAACAGTCGCGACAATCCCGTTGACACGCCGCTGACCCGGCGCGATTATCCGTCCTCGCGGCACCCCGTCCGGGACAGGTGGGCCTGACACACCGTGTCCTTCCCCGGTCGGGCTGACGCACTGGAGGACGCCATGCGCGCATCACGTCGTCGTTGGAAAGGGCTCGCCCGGACGGCCGGTCTTCTGGCCGTGCTCCTGGCCGTCGGTCACTACGGTGAGATCACGTCTCTCGCGTTCAACTACATCGTCGACAGCAACGGCACCTACTGGGGCATCCAGGACGACGATTCGCCTCGCGTCGACACCGGCAGCATTCGCGCGACGCAGGTCGCGCCGGGCGGACAGGCCGCGGAGTACAGCACGGCAATCAACGGGTTCGGTGGTATCCGGCTGCTCGTCGAGACGGCCCCGGAACCGTACCTGAATGGCGAGCTCATGCGGGGCTTCGGCCTGACGTTCGATGGCCGGGAGCGGTTCGCCACGACGCGGTCGGTCGACATGGGTGGTGTCACGGTGTCGCGCGCCGTCTACGTCAACACCAGCGCCAACTGGGGCCGCTGGCTCGATACCTTCACCAACACCACCAAGGCGCCGATCACGATCCGGGTGGCGTTTGGCGGGCAGTCCGGCCAGGGGACGGCCGGCGCCACCACGAGCGCGATCGTCACCACGTCCAGCGGCGATGCCGTGGTGACGCCCGAGGACGCGTGGGTCGAGTACGCCACGCCCCTCCAGGGCGCCACGCTCGTCGGCGGGCCGCAGGTGACCGTGATCGGCACACCCAGTCCATTCGCCGGTGCCATGACCTTCGCGGGCAACTGGCTCCACGACAGCTTCGCGACTCCGCTCGCCTACTCGGGTCACGATCGCAACTTCCAGGCCTACGTGAACACGATCACGCTGCCGCCGCGCACCAGCCGGTCCCTGGTCCACTTCGTGGTGCTCGGGCGGCGCGTGAACGACACCACGGCGGCGGCGGAGCGGGCGGCGGTGGAGACGATGGCCGCGCACCTGGCGTCGAGTCCGCCGCTTGGCGACCTGTCGCCGGCCGAGCTGTGCTCGGTGGCCAACTTCGACATCGCGGCGATGTCGATCCCGGGCTTCAAGCACGAAGCCTGCGCCGCGAAGAAGCTGACGCTGGTCCGGCAGCCGCCGGCGCCGCGTCCGAAGAAGGCCAGAACCGCCGTCAAGTACGACGTGGTCGAGAAGACGATCGAGCAGTTGCGCGCCGACATGCAGGCGGGCGTCGTCACCTCGACGGAGATCACGCGCGCCTATCTCGACCGTATCGAGTACTACGACCA
This sequence comes from uncultured Acidobacteriota bacterium, assembly GCA_963807405.1. Classification (GTDB taxonomy): domain Bacteria; phylum Acidobacteriota; class Vicinamibacteria; order Vicinamibacterales; family UBA2999; genus CADEFD01. The sequence continues at coordinate 2,828,718 of CAWEBU010000006.1, forward strand.
GGGGCCGCTCGGCTTCCACGCGTATCAGATCGTGGCCCGCGATGCCATGGCCCAGGCCAAGGCGGCTGACAAGGCGCGCCGCAACGGAGATTCGCGGCCGCTGCTCGGCATCCCGATTGCCATCAAGAACAACTACGACACCTTCGACATGTCCACCAACAACGGCAGCTTCACCTTCGACGGATTCCTGCCGGCGCGCGACGCGTTCCAGGTGGCGCGGCTGCGCGAGGCGGGCGCCGTCATCATCGGCAAGACGGCGCTCGAGGAATACGCCACCTTCGGCCACTGGTCCAACGACGCGTGGGGCCAGGTGTGGAGCGTGTTCAACCCGTCGAAGTCCCCGCTCGCCTCGAGCGGCGGCTCGGCCAGCGCCGTGGCCGGCAGCTTCGCGGCGGCGGCCATGGGGTCGCAGACGGGCGATTCGCTCTACGCGCCGGCCAGCGCGCAGAGCCTGGTGACGCTGCGCGGCACCGACGGCCTTGAAAGCGGCACCGGCATTCAGCCGCTGGTGTGGATGGTGGACTTCGGCGGCGCCCTCACACGCACGGTGTCGGATCTGGCCGACATCCTGAACGTGGTGACCGGCACCGATCCCGAGGATCCGGCCACGCTGGCCAGGCCGCCCGGGGCCGTCCCGGCCGACTGGCGGACGGTGCTCGACGTCAACGCGCTGCGGGGGAAGCGGATCGGCTACGTCGATGCGGCGTGGGCCGACGTGTTCGGCCCGACCACCCCACCCTTCGGCACCAACGGCACCATCGACGCGATGCGGAACGCGCTAAGCCACCTCGAGGAGGCGGGCGCGACCATCGTGCAGATGGGCCAGCTGGCCACTCCGCCCACGCCCGATGCGCCGCCGGCCCCGCCGGCGCCGATCACGGGCACCAGGATTCGCGCCGAAGGATGGCGGCAGTACATCGACAGCCACCCCGAACTGGCCCTGCAGGGCTTCTCGATCTTCACGGAGGTCGACGTCGACTGCTCGCAGCGAAAGGTGCTCTACGTCAGGGCCGACCCGACCACCTGCGCGGCGGTGGAGGGTCGACTGACCGCGGCTGAGATCCAGCAGCAGCGCGACTACCGCCAGATCACCCGGCCGGCCGGCGTGGCGCAGTGGATGGACGACGCCGGCGTCGACGCGGTCGTCTACCCGGGCTTGCTGAGCGACACCAGCCTCAACGACGGCGGCGGCGGCGGTTTCGGCAAGGCCGCCTTCGGCCGGCGTGATACGCCGAGCGCCGGCAACGGCGTGCCGACGCTGGCCGTGCCGGCCGGCATGAACGACCGCGGGCAACCAGTGAACATCCAGTTCATGGGGCGGGCGTGGGACGATGCGCGCCTGGTTGGCTTCGGCTACGCGTTCGAGCACTACGCGACGCTCGCCGGCAATGGGCATCAGGTCCAGCAGACCGCGCCGCCGCTGCCGCGCGACCATCGCAAGAAGTAGCGCGCCGTTCCAGCGTCTGAGGCTCGAAGGCCCGGCGGTCACCAGACCGTCGGGTCTTTCGACGGGCGCTGCCGGCGGCTAGGTCTCCGCCAGATACGCGTGCACGAGCTGCACGGCCATCGAGCCTTCGCCGACGGCTGACGCCACCCGGTTCATCGCGGTGGCGCGGATGTCGCCGGCAGCGAAGAACCCGGGCGTGCTGGTTTCCAGGAACAGCGGCTGGCGTGCCCGTTTCCAGAGGCGCTGATACGCATCGCTCGCCACCACGTCGCGCCCGGTGAGCACGAAGCCTTTGTCGTTGCGCAGCACCTCCGGCGGCAGCCATTCGCTGCGCGGACGAGTGCCGATGAAGACGAACACCGCGTCGGCGTCCTCGACGCGATTCTGCTGGTCGTCGAGCGATGTGAACGTGACGCGCTCGACGCGGCCGTTCCCCTCGACGCCTGCCAGTTCGCTGCAGGGCCGCACGCGAATGTTGGCGGTCCGTTCGATCTGGTCGACCAGATAGTGCGACATCGAGTCGCGCAGCGACTCCCGGCGCACCACGATCTGGACGTCCTTCGCGTAGCGGGCCAGGTGCATCGCGCCCTGCCCCGCCGAGTTGCCGCCGCCGACGACGATGACCCGCCGACCCGTGAAGGCCGGCGCCTCGGTGGCCGCGGCCCCGTAGTAGACGCCGGCCCCGGTCAGCTCCGCCACCCCGGGGGCTGGATGCGTGCGGTAGGCCATGCCGGTGGCCGCCAGGACGGCGCGGGCGACGACCTCGCGTCCATCGCCCAGGGACAGGCGGGTGTTGCCGGCTTCGACGGCGACCGCGGTCACCTCGAGCGGCACCAGGAACTCCGCGCCGAGCCGCTGCGCCTGGGTCACGGCGCGCCGCGTCAGCTCACTGCCGCTGACGCCGGAGGGAAAGCCCAGGTAGTTCTCGATCCGCGAGCTCGAGCCGGCCTGCCCTCCGGGCGAGTGCCGATCGAGCAGCAAGGTGCGCAGCCCCTCGGACGCGCCGTAAAGCGCGGCCGCCAGGCCGGCCGGTCCCGCCCCCACGATGGCCAGGTCGTAGAGCGCCAGCGCCGCCGACAGCGGACGGCCGAGGCGTTCGGCCACCTGACGCGGCTCCGGATCGCGCATCACGGTGCCATCCTCGAAGATGAGCGCCGGCAGCTCCGGGCTGGTCACGCCGGCCGCTTCCAGCAGGACGCGCGCGTCCGGACTGGCCGTCACGTCGAGCCAGTGATAGGGGACGAGATTGCTCGAGAGGAAGTCCTTGATCGCGTGCGATCGCGGCGACCACTGATGGCCGACCAGCCGCAGGCCCTTGGCCTCGGGAAGATACGAGGCCTGCCAGCCGTCCAGCATGTCGTCGACGACCGGGAACAGCCGCTCCTCGGGCGCGCCCCACGGCTTCGACAGGTAGTAGTCGAGGTGCGCGTCGTTGATGGCGCGGACGGCGGCGTCGACGTCCGCGTAGGCCGTGAGCAGCACGCGGCGCGCCAGCGGGTAGACCTCGCGAACCTGCACCAGCACTTCGACGCCCGGCAGGCCAGGCATCCGCTGGTCGGTCAGGACGAGCGCCAGCGCCTCGCCCCTGGCCTTCAACTCGCGCACCGTGACGAGCGCCTCTTCGCCGGAGGCGGCGCTGACCACCGTGTACGACGCCCGGTAGCGGGAGCGGAGGTCACGGCGGACCGCGGCGAGCACCTGCGGGTCGTCGTCGACCACGAGAATCACGGGCTTGTTCATGACGGTGAGCCGTTGGCCCCGGCCAGGGGGAGGGAGACGCGGAACTCGGTGCGCCCGGGCTCCGACGTCACGTCGATCTGCGCGTCGTTGTGCTTGATCAGGCGTCGCACGATGTCGAGTCCGAGTCCAGTCCCCTGCCCGATCGGCTTGGTGGTGAAGAACGGCTCGAACATATGACTGCGGATCTCTGGCGGGATGCCGGGCCCATCGTCGATGACGCGCACGACGACGCGGCCGTGCTCCCGTCGCGCCGTCACGTCGATCGTGCCCGAGGCCGCGACGGCGTCGAGGGCGTTGTCGATGAGATTGGCCCACACCTGGTTCAGCTCGCCGACGAAGCCCCGGACCCGAGGCAACCCGGGCTCGACATCGATGGTCACGGTCACCGACTTCGATCGCGCCTTCGCCCGCAGCACGGCCACGGTATTGCGCAGATTGGGCGCGAGGTCGAGCGGTTCGGCCACCGTCCCCTGGTCCATGTGAGTGAACCCCTTCACGGCCGTCACCAACCCCGAGATGCGCATGGCGGCTTCCTCGATCTCGGAGGCGATGCCACGCACCGAGCAGCCTGCGGCCGCCCAGCGCAAGGCCGGACCCAGCGCCGGTCCTCCGACCTCCGATGCCATGCGATCGAGCGCCTCGATTGTGACCGCCGTCTCCGAGAGGGATTCGCCGATCGCGCTGTCGAGAGCGTGATCCGCCAGCCAGTCGGCGATCGCGTCGTCGCGCTCGGCGCGCGCGATCGGCGACAAGGCCTCATCCGCCGATGTGGCCAGGCACGCGCACCGGACCGCCTCGAGGGCACGCAGTTGCTCTTCACTCAAGCGGGCGATGGCCAGCTCGATCGTCGAGCGTTCGACCTCGCCGAGCCGATCGTCGAGCAGGGCCGCGCTCCGCTCGATGGCGGCGACCGGGTTGTTCAGCTCGTGCGCCAGGCCGGCTGACAACTTGCCGAGCGAGGCCAGCTTCTCGTTCTGCAGGTCGCTCGACGTGAAGTGCCGCGCCCGATCGAGCATCGTGTGCACGAGGCAGGTGGTGACGTGATGGCACTCGCGGATCATCTCGCCGAGCTCGGCCCGGCCAATCGACAGCACCGCCGTCGGCACCTGGGCGACGCTGTCGCCGGGAGGCGTGACCATGCGGGAGTACGGCAGCAGGCCCGTCACGTCGCCCTCCCGCCACTCCATCACGCGGTGAAGGCCGGACCCGCGATCGACGGAGATGGCGACGTGGCCGGACAGCACGATGAACATGCCGTCGACTGGCTGGCCCTTGGCCGACAGCACCTCGCCGGCCGACAGATCGCGAAACGAGCCATGCGTCGCCAGCCACGCCAGTTCCTCGCGCGGCGCGCCGCCAAGGGTCCGGTGCCGGGTCAGTTGGTCGATGAGGGTCGCGGTCATCTGGGGTTCATCCGCGCGCGCGGCGCCGATGAGTCTACCCGAGTCCGCCGCGGCCTTCCGGGGTCAAGGTCTCTCTGATACCGGCACGGCCGCCGAGTCGGCCCCGCCCGGCGAGAAGCCGGTCGCCCGACGTCACTGGCGGCTGCGCGTCTTGAGCCGCGCCAGGCCGCCGTCCACGCCAATCGCCTGGCCGGTGACCCAGCTGCTCGCCGGACCGAGCAGCCAGCAGACGGCGTCGGCCACGTCGTCCGGTGTGCCGATGCGCCCGAGCGGGTGCATCGCAATCGAGGCCTTGAGCGCCGGTTCACTGGAGGTGATGCCACGGCTCATCGGCGACTCGACCAGCCCGGGCAGCACCGCGTTGACGCGGACGCCGTTGACCGCATACGTGGCTGCGGCTGCGCGCATCAGGCCGAGGACGCCGGCCTTGGCGGCCGCGATCGCCTCGTGATTGGGCAGGCCGACCTCTGCTGCCGCCGAGCTGATGAGCACGATGGATCCGCCCCGCTGGCGCATGGCGGGCGCGGCGGCGCGCACCGTGGCGAACGCCGTCACCAGGTTGTCGGAGATCACCTGACCGAGTTCCTCAGCCGAGGTCAGATGCGCGGGCTTGAGCAGGATCGAGCCGGCGCAATTCACGATGCCGTCGATGTGCCCCGCCCAGCGTTCCGCCTCGCTCCACGACATGCGCCACCGCATCGAAGTGGCTGACGTCGGCTTGCACGAACAGACCGTCCACGTCGGCGGTCAGCGACGCGAGCGGCGCCGGGTCACGCGAGGACAGGACGACACGCGCGCCCTGAGCCGCCAGGGACCGGGCCACGCGGGCGCCCACCGCGCTGCCGGCGGCCAGCACCACGATCGCGCCAGGCTCGCGGCTGGTCATCGCGCGGGGCGATCCACTCGTTCGCCGAGCTGCCGCAGTTCGAGGATCGTGAACACCAGCCCCGAGAGACAGATCAGGCTGACGGTGACGCCGATGAACAGGATGCTGAGGCTCGACATCAGCGGCGACTCCTTGTCTGGCTGATCAGAGTGCCGAACGACAGGATGCTGGGCACCCACAGGCCGACGAACAGCCCTTCCTCCCGGCTGCCGTTGAACCACAGGCCCACCGACAACAGGAACGAGACGAAGGCGGCCGTCATGAAGGCGTAGTCGCTACGGTGAAACATCGGTCCTCTCCCGCGAACGGCCTCGACGGGTCGCTCGCTACATTGCCTGGGGATGCAAGGTCACCGCACCACGGGCGATGGTGGTCACCTGCTGGTCGAGCCAGTGCACGTCGTGTCGCTTCCCGATACGGGGTGAGACGCCCGCAGCACCGGTAGAGGTGCACACGCTATCCCGCGGCGAAGGAGCGGCGGGCTGCCGGCCGCGGGACCTACGGCAGAGCCGGCCCCGCAGGGTGGCTCAGCCCTCGCCGAGCAGCGCGCGGCCCACCGACACCCAGAGCGTCGTTTCGCTGGCCGTCAGCTCGACGAGATGGACCGCCACCATGCCGGTGCCTGCCCACCAGTAGGCGGCGTGAACTCGCCGCGTCGTCGCGAGGTCGTGCGCGACTGCGATGAGCAGCACGGCGTCGGCGATCAGCGAAAAGACGAGGAAGGGATTGGCGACGGCGGGAAGAAAGTGCCTGAACCGCAGCCACGCCGGCGCGAGCACCGAGATAGTGGCCAGCAGAATCAGGCGCTTGTGCCAGCCGCGGTCACGGCGCCACACCACGGCCGCCGCCACCAGGCCGAGGAACAGTGCCATCTCGATCAGGATGTTGACGAACTGCCCGCGCGCCACATCGCCCATGCCGGCGGCCAGGTCCCGCCGCGCCGCCCAGGCACCCACGGCCACGCCTGACGCGGCCATGGCGAGCGCCAGCGCCGCACCCACCCATCCGGAGCGGCGATGCGCGGCAACCTGTTTCGAGCGCACGAGCTCTGCCTGGTAGAGCAGCAACAGCAGCCACGCGAAGAACATCGCGCCGTGAAGCCACACGAAGACGGGAGCATCGAACTGCCCTCTGACGACGGGACTGAAGAACGTCGTGGAGAAGCCGATGAGCGCCACACCCAGTCCGCCGAGAGCCATCCACGAGACAAACGCGCTACGCGCCGAGACTACCTGGGTGTGCTGCACGACGTCCTCTGGGAAGCGGCCCACGAATCGAGGGCGCTGGCAGTCTAGCGCAGCGGACGGTCACTCGACCTTGATCCAGTCCACCAGCAGGACGAACGGGCCCTCCCTGGAGTCACCGATCAGGAGGCCGATCTCCTCCACCTTCGCCAGGTCCAGTGGCGGACCGTCGAGTTTGTTGCCGCGATAGGTGGGGACGAGTGTCGCAAACGGGATCCTTGCCTCGGTCCACTGCCCGGCGGTCGTCGGGAACTCCGCGCCGTAGGACACGGCAGAGCTCCGGATGCGGGCGTCGGTCGCCAGGCGCAGCTGATAGGTCCGGCCATCGCCCTGCACGCGGAGGACCATCGCCTCGGTGCCGGAGAGGTCAAACGTCCGGCCGGTGGTCCGCACCGAGGAGAACCCGCCGTTGTTCTCGAGCGAGAGCGTTCCAGCGAATCGCAGATGGCCATCGGCGATCAGCGGGGCGCCCCGGGAGAGACCGCCCATCACGCCGTCGTTGACAGCGGTCCAGCCCGGCTCGTCCGCGCCGCCGGAAAAGGTGATCAGGGTTCTTGGTGTCGAGGCCATGGACTGAGTATCCACGCGACCGCGCTACTTGATGCCGATCACCATCGAGTCGGGCCCGACCAGGGGCTCGATCCGCGTGGACGTGAATCCAGCCGCCCTCATCCAGCCGGCGCAATCCGCGCCCGTGTAGTCGAAGCCGCCAGGCGTCTCGATCAGCATGTTGAGACTCATCATCAAGCCGAAGGCGTTCTTCGACCGGTCGTCGTCGATGATGGCCTCGTAGACGACCAGGGCCCCGCCCGGGGGCAGCGCTTCGAATGCCTTCTTGATGAGCATCGTCTTGGCGGGCAGATCCCAGTCGTGCAGGATGTGGCCCATCAGCACCACGTCGCCCTTAGGGAACGCGTCTTCGAAGAAGTTGCCCGACTTGAAGGTCACGCGGTCGTTCACGCCCACGGCCGTCACGTAGTGCTGGAAGATCGGCGCGACTTCGGGCAGGTCGAACCCGATGCCCCGCAGATGCGGATTGACGCGCGCGATCTGCGCCGCCAGATCCCCCTGCGCGGTGCCCACGTCCACGAACGTCTGGTAGTCCCGCCACGGGAAGTTCCGGGCGATCGTCTGATTGGCGCCGTGGCTGAGTCCGGTCATCGCCCCGAGGAACTCCTTCAGCCTGGCGGGATCGGCATAGAGCGCTTCGAACAGGCCTGGTCCGCCCTGCTTGATCTCGTTCTGCGGTTGCCCCGTGCGCAAGGCCTCGGTCAGGTGGCCCCAGAACGGGTAGAGGCGGCTGTTCGCCATCTCGAGCATGCCGCCCACGTAGGAGGGCTTGCTCCGATCGAGGAAGAGATCGCTGTCGGGGCCGTTGGCGTAGCAATCGCCGTCGCGCGTGAGGAAGCCGAGCGCCACGAGCGTATCGAGGAAGTCGCGGGCGGAACGCGGATGCAGGCGGAGAGTGCCAATGAGGGCGTCGAAGGGCTGCGGCCCACCCGCCAGTTCGGTGAACACGCCAATCTCGATGGCGCTCAACAATGTCTTCGAGGGCCAGAACGCCAGCCCGGTCTGGAGAATCTTTTCAGGGGTGGGTTGATCGCTCATTCAGCGTCTCCTCTGTCCGGAGATATGGTGACAGACGCTACCGGCGCAGGGGCGCGTCCAGACGGTCCCACTTGTAGGCGGCGGCAACGCGGTCGTCCAGCTCGCGCAACAGCTGGTTGCCGGCGGCGCCGTTGGTCATCGCGGCGAAGCCGTAGCCCTTGAGACGGTGCACCACCAGCACGCACTGGAATCCCCAGTTCGATCCCCCGTGCGTCAGATACCAGCCTTCACCGAGTTTGTGGATCTCGAGGCCCAGCCCGAACGGACCAGCGCCCACCGGCGTCGTCATCTGGATGGCCATCGCGCGGGAGATGACCTTGTTCGACCGGCCCTGGATCGACTGCTGCACTTCGATGCCGAAGCGCGCCAGGTCCCCGGCCGTGGTCCACAACCCCGCCGCCGCCAGCTCCGGATACACATGGAAGCGCGCGCTGCTGGAGCCGCCCTTCTCGTCGTGTGCTCTGGCCGCTTTCGCCTCGCGCGCCGGCGGCAGGGGCTGTGCGAAGGTGCTGGATGTCATGCCGAGCGGCCCGAGCACCCACTCGTCGAGCAGCTCGGCAAACGGCCGTCCGGTGGCGTCGGTCAGCGCCAGTTGCGCGAGCGTGAAGCCGCCGCCGGAGTACTTGAACGCCGTCAGCGGCGGGCGGCCAATCCGCACCGGTCCGACGTTCGACGGCGGGCCGCCATCGAGAATCTGCACGGTTCGCGGCAGCGGTGCGCCCGGCTCGTAGCCCGGGAAGCCGAAGCCGTCGTCGGTGCCCGAGGTGTGGCTGAGCAGTCCGCGCAGCGTCACGGGCTGCCGCGCGGTGTGTTCGGAGGCAGGCACGCGCCACGACGTCAGGAACGTGTTGACGTCGGCATCGAGACTCAGTCGTCCCTGCTCCACCGCTCGCAGGATGGCCAGCGCCGACACGGGCTTGCTGATCGACGCCGCCTGGAAGAGGGTGTCGGGGGTCGCCGGGGCGGCGGTGACGACATCGGCGACGCCATAGGCGCGGGTCCAGTGAACCTGGAAGTCCCTGATGACGGCCACGCTGAGCCCGGGCACGCCGGCCTTCTGCAAAGCGGCTGTCAGCGGGAGGGCGGCCAGTTCGCCGGCACGACCAGGTTGAGGCCCCTCGATCGCGGCGATGAGGGTCTCCACGTCGCCCTGCGCGCGCGGCAGCGCGGCGACGGCGATGAGGGCGATGCCGGCACCGGCGATCGCACGGCCGGCGCGCGTGAGGGATGTCAGCCGCGGGAGGTAGCCGCTCATGGGCGCAGTCTATCCCCGATCCACACGCCCGCCTGTACGAGACGTGTGCGACAGCGTCCCCTCATCCCTCGGTCCGGCCGCGCGTCTACTCGCAGCGCAGCGCTTCCGTGGGCGCGATGCGCACGGCGCGACGCGCCGGGATCCAGGCCGCGACCAGGCCGGTGGTCACGAGCAGCAGCGCCGAGGCCAGGAACGTCAACGGGTCGCTGGGGCTGACCTGGAACAGGAGACCCGACACCACCCGCGCCGCGCCCGCGGCAATGACGCCGCCGACCACGACGCCGGCCAGCGCCAGCGTCAACGACTGCCTGAGCAGCAGGCCCACCACGTCGATGGCGCGGGCGCCGAGCGCCATCCGCACACCGGCTTCGTGCGTGCGCTGCGTGACCACGTACGACATCAGGCCGTAGACGCCGGTCGCGGCCAGGGTGAGCGCGAGCACGGCCATCGCCAGGAACAGCCAGGTGACGAATCGCTCGGTGGCCAGCGTGCCGGCGAGCAGTTCGTCCATGGTCCGGACGTGGTGCGCCGGCTGCGTGGCGTCCATCCCGCGCACCGCCGCCATCACGGCGGTCTTCATCAGCGCCGGATCGCCACTGGTCCGCACGACGACGTTCATCGGCAGGTAGGCGTTCTGCGCGTGCGGAATGTAGACCTCTTCGCGCGGGTCGTTGCGTGGCCCGTAGTAGCGGACGTCGCGGGTGACGCCGACCACTTCGTAGGGATACTTGCCGCGGTTGTAGTCGACCATCAGGCGACGCCCGATCGCGGCGTCGGCGCTGCCCCACACCTTGCGCGCGAAACGCTCGCTGACCACGAGCACCGCCGGCGTCTCACGCCGATCCTGCCGGGTGAAATCGCGCCCGCGCAGCATCGTGATGCCCATCATCTCGAAATAGCCCGGCGTGGCCATCCGGATGCCGACCTTGTCCGCTTCGCCTCCAGGCTCCGCGTCGCCCTCGCGCCAGTAGGGGCGGTCGAAGTCGACGCCGACATCGCTCATCGGGAGCGTCGAGACGGCCGCCGCCGCCTGGGCGCCGGGCAGCGCGCCCAGCCGGTCGGCGAGTTCCTGGAAATAGCCGGCGGCGCGGCCCCGGTAGGCCGTGCCGTCGAGCGTGATGTGCATCGTCAGCAGGCGACGGGTGTCGAAGCCGGGATCGACCGCCAGGATCTGCTGGAAGCTGCGGGCGAAGAGCCCGGCGCCGGTCACGAGCACCAGCGCGAGCGCGACCTCGGCCACGACCGTGGCGCTCTGGAGACGATTGACGGTCCTGGACGTGGTGGAGCGCGTGGCGCCGTCACGAAGCGTGGACGCCACCCGTGACGTGCTGCCCCTGAGCGCCGGCATCAGCCCGAACACCAGGCCCGTGATGATCGACACCGACAACGCGAACAGCATGACCCGCAGGTCGATCACGGCCTCGTCGAGGCGCGGGATGTCCGGGGGCGCGATCGCGCGCACGAGATCGAGGCCCATGGGCGTCGCCAGCACCGCCACCACGCCTGCCACCAGTGAGATCGTCAGGCTCTCGACGACCAGCTGGCGGATGATGCGCCCGCGACTGGCGCCGAGCGCGGCGCGGATGGCCACTTCGCGGCGGCGCACGGCGGCCCGGGCCAGCAGCAGGCTCGCGACGTTGGCGCACGCGATGAGCAGCACCAGCGCCACGGCGCCGAACATGGCCATCAGCCCCGGCCGCGCCTCGCCCACGATCTCTTCCCGGAGCGGCGTGAGCGTGGCGCTCCAGCCGCGGTTGGCTTTCGGATACTCGTCGGCGAGGCGCGCGTAGACGGCGGCGATCCGCTCCTGCGCCTGATCGAGCCCCACGCCCGGCGCCAGCCGTGCCACGACCCGCACGAATCGTGAGTCGCGGGTGTTGCCGCGCGATAAGCCGGCCTTCGCGTCCCACGGCATCCACAGGTCGACCTCCCGCGACGGCATGGCAAACCCGGCGGGCAGGATGCCCACGACCCGCCACGGCGCCCGGTTGATCTCGATGGTCTGGCCCACGAGGTCGGGCTGCGCGCCGAAGCGCCGACGCCACAGGCCATCGCTCATCACCACCACCCGGTCGCCGCTGCTGTACTGACCCGTGCCGTCCAGCGCCGCCCCCTGGGTGTCCGTCGCGCCGAAGACGCGACCCAGTGCCGGCTGCACGTCCAGCACGTCGAAGAAGGCGGTCGTGACCTGCGCGGAGTTGACCTGCTCGGCGTCGTCCCGCCCCTGAAGGGTGCGTGCGGTCTCGAACCATCCCGCCATCGCCGACAGCCCGGTGTCCTCGCGTTCGAGGTCGAGCAGGTTGGCCGGCGACGCAGCCTCGTGCAGGCGCGACAACTCGGCATTGGTGTCCCACAGCATCACCAGCCGGTCGGCGTCGCCGTAGGGAAGAGGCCGGAGCAGGACGGCCGAGACCACGCCGAAGACCACGGTGTTGGCGGCGATGCCGGCGGCCAGCGTCAGGACGGCGAGGGCGGCGAATCCTGGGCTGGCGCGGAGCAGCCGGAAGGCATGGCGGAGGTCGTCCATCGGAGGGTTATACCACCGCGCCACCACGGAATGACGCGTGGCGGTACCTTCGCCGGGTCGCGCCTCAGTTCGCCATGACGATCCAGGCGTTCAGGGCCGCCGCGTAGGACACCCAGGCGAGGTAGGGCACGAGCAGCCAGGCGGCCATGCCGCGGCCCACCCGGCTGAAAGCACGAATCGTCAGCGCGATGAGCACCCACAGAATCGCGATGTCGACCAGCGCAAGGCCCGGCCGTTCGGCCATGAAGAACAGCGGCGACCAGGCGAAGTTCACGGCCAGCTGCGCCACGAACAGCGTCAACGCCGTTCGCTGCACACGCCAGCCGCCGTGGTTGCCGACCAGCCAGGCCGCCACGCCCATCAGGATGTAGAGGAAGGTCCAGACCGGGCCGAAGACCCATGACGGCGGGTTCCATGACGGCTTGTCGAGCGCTTGATACCAGGGGCTGTTGCCGCCGCTCGTCAGCAGGCCGATGAGGGCGCCGCCGCCGACGGTGAGGAGCAGCCATCCGGCCAGCGCCGTGCCCGACGGGGGCACGGCCGGCGCGCGCGTCCCCGATGTCTGCGACGACGTTCCCTGTGCTGGTACGGGCAAGAGCGTCTCCTTTCCACTTAGTCGCGACGATGCGGGCTCAGGATCCACGTGTTCAGGGCGGGTCGGCCGTCGTGTGCCCGAAGCGCAGAATCACGAACTCGGCGGGCCTGATCGGCGCGGCGCCGACCAGCACGATGAGCCGGCCGTGGTCGATGTCGGCCTGCGTCATCGTCGTCCGGTCGCAACGGACGAAGAACGCCTCGTCGGCCTTCGCCCCGGCGAGCATGCCGTGGCGCCAGGCCTGGAGCAGGAACATCTCGACCGCCTGCCGCACCATGGCCCACGTCCGCTCGGCGTTGGGCTCGAACCCGACCCACTGTGTGCCGCGGCGGAGCGAGTGCTCGAGAAAGATGAACAGCCGTCGCACGTTGACGTACTTCCACGGCCCCTGCGGCGACATCGTGCGGGCGCCCCACACGCGGACGTCCAGCCCGTCGCCGCGCATGTCGCGGATGGCGTTCACGCCGAGCGGGCCGAGCACGTCGTGCACGGACGAGGTCACCACCGGGTGGAGCGGACCGGGATCACCGGGCGCGCGTGGCTGCCACAGGCCGCGCAGCGGCTCGTTGGCCGGCGCCTTGTGGACACCTCTGGCGCGATCCACGCGGGCCATGACGCCAGCGACATGACCGCAGGCCGGCACCACGACATGGCCGGTCGCGCTGTGCGCCGCCGGCACGCGGAGCCGTGGATAGTAGAGCGCGGCCCAGCTGGTCAACCGGTGCCGGCCGACGATCGCGGGATCGGCGGACCCCGTCGGGTCGTCGAGGATGGCAATGCGGTCCATCGCCGCCTCGCAGCGATCCATCAGGGCGTCACCGAACGCCGGCCACGCCACGGCATCCGGCACCGCCATCAGCGCGATCTCGCTGATCGTCATCAGGCCCGCGATGCCCGTCCGCTCCCCTGGCTCCAGCGCGTCGCCCACGACGTCGGCGAGCGTGACCGGCGCGTGGCCGTCTGCCGACGGCGCCCCGACGACGCGGGCGATGTAGCAGCGACCGCCGCCGTTCTCGAAGAACCCCCGCACCGCATACGGCAACCGCCAGTGAGGTGTGGTGTGCGGCGGCCGGTCGAGGAAGCCGCCGAACTCGCGCTCGTACTCCGGCCAGCTGCTGACCGGAGTGGGCGCTGTCGGTCCCCATTCGGTCTCGCCGGCGAAGCCAGCCACCGACGTCTCCACCCCGTCGATCGCCGGCGGCCGGGGGCTCGCTTCCTCGACGTGGACGCCCGGGGCCAGGTATTCGGGCATGCGCGCACTGTAGTCCGGGCCATCAGGCGCTGGATAGCCTGGTGCCACCGCGCGGCGGCGGCGTCACGCCACGGCCCGGGGCCTGAAAATTCATATAGTGGAGCTATGGAATGGCTCAACTACCACCATCTTTTCTATTTCTGGACGGTGGCGCGCGAAGGCGGGGTGTCGAAGGCGGCGGCGCACCTGCGTCTCGCCCAGCCCACCGTGAGTGCGCAGATCAAGCAGTTCGAGCGGGCTCTCGGCGAGACGCTGCTCGAGCGCCAGGGGCGGCAGGTGGGGCTGACCGAAGTCGGGCGGATCGTGTTTCGCTACGCCGACGACATCTTCACGCTGGGCCGCGAACTGCAGGAGACGCTCAAGGGCCGGCCCACCGGCCGCAGCCTCCGGCTGCGCGTGGGCGTCGCCAATGCGGTGCCGAAGCTCATCGTCTACCGCCTGCTGCGGCCGGCCACCGAGGCGGAAGTGCCGATCCAGCTGACCTGCCACGAAGGACAGCCCGAGCAGCTGGTCACGCAGCTGGCCTCGCACGCGCTCGACGTCGTCATCACTGACGCGCCCGCGCCCACGCATCTCGGCGTGAAGGTGTTCTCGCACCTGCTCGGTGAATCCGACACGTCCTTCTTCGCGATGCCGGCGCTGGCGCGCAAGCTCCGCCGCGGATTTCCACGCTCGCTGGAGGACGCCCCGATGCTGATGCCGGCCGCCTCCACCGCGTTGAGGCGGGCGCTCGACCAGTGGTTCGACGCCCTCGGCATCCGCCCGCAGGTGGGCGGCGAGTTCGAGGACTCGGCGCTGATGAAGGCCTTCGGCGAGTCGGGCACGGTGGTGTTCCCGGCGCCGACGGCGATCGCCCACGAGGTCTGCCGGCACTACGACGTGGCCGTCGTCGGACGGACCGACGCGGTGCGCGAGCGCTACTACGCGCTGTCGGCGGAACGGCGGGTCACGCACCCCGGCGTGGCGGCGCTGTCGAAGACCGCGCGGGCCGAGGTGTTCGCGCTCGACCCGGGCCGGACGGCCAAGGCCGGCCGCTCGACCCGGTGACACACTGCACGAATCAGGCGCCGGCCGCCGCGCGCTCTTCCCGCCCGGCCTTCTCGGAGAACAGCTCGTCGTAGAACGCCACCTCGCCCGACTCGACGGAGTACATCGCGCTGACGATGCCGATCTGGCCGGCGTTGAACAGCTGCTCGAGAATCGCACTGCGCTCGAAGATCGCCCGCATCTGATGACGCGCGTTGTAGAGCGCGACCTGCTCCACGAACTGCTGCGGGTCGTCGCCGCGCCCGCTGCCGACTTCGACGGCCTGCACGGCCGGGCTGATCTTGCTCAGCAGGCCGGTCAGGTGCCCCAGCTCCACGTGATTGCAGGCGCCCTTCACGGCGCCGCAGCGTGAGTGCCCCAGCACCACGATGAGCTTTGAGCCAGCCACCTGGCAGGCGAACTCCATGCTGCCGAGGATGTCTTCGTTGAGGACGTTGCCCGCGATGCGCACGCTGAAGATGTCGCCCAGGCCCTGATCGAAGATGAGCTCGGCAGACGTGCGCGAGTCGATGCAGCTGAGCACCACCGCGAACGGGAACTGGCCGTCGGAGGTCTCGTTGACCTGCGCCAGCAGATTCCGGTTGTAGCGGAGGTTGCTGACGAAGCGCGTGTTGCCCTCCCGCAGAATCTCGAGTGCCGCCTGCGGGGTGAGGTGCGTCTGCGTGTCTTTGGTCTGGGTTCGCATGGTGGTGACCGGCCCTTCCGGAGAGGTGGAACGTGGGATGGATGTGACCGACGCGCGCCGTAGTGTCAGCCGACGGCCGCACCAGCCGGCGTGTCGGCCGTTGCCGCCGCCGCCACCGGGATGCCAGCCGCGCTGGCCGCCCGCTCGGTCTCACGGCGAACCAGCCGCTGCACCTTGCGCACGGGGTCGTCCCCGCGCTTGCGCGGGCCGTAGAGGCCCTTGACGGTGAGGTCGACGTCGATGGTCCTGGCGTGCTGCTCGTAGCTCTTGATGACGTCGTAGACGTCGTAGTCGATGTTGACGGACCGGGTCGCGTCGATGATGACCTTCGACCCAGGCGGGATCTCGTCGAGCGTGCGCATGATGGCGGCGCGGTTCAGGAACGACACGTCCTCCGAGAGCGTGATGTGCCACGCCGCGTCCTGCAGGTGCGGCTGGTCCTCGACGAAGTAGGGGTTGTGGTAGTTGGTGAGCAGGATCTGGAAGAAGGCGACCGCCATGCCCAGGCCGATGCCGACCAGCAGGTCGGTGGCGAGAATGCCCACGATGGTGACGATGAAGGGCAGGAACTGGCCCCACCCCAGCCTGTACATCGACGTGAAGAGCGCCGGCTTGGCCAGCTTGTAGCCCACCGTCAGCAGAATCGCGGCCAGCGTGGCCAGCGGAATCAGGTTGAGCACCATCGGCAGCGACATGACGGCCAGGAGCAGCAGCACGCCGTGCAGGATGGCCGACGTCTTGGACTCGGCGCCCGACTGGATGTTGGCCGAGCTGCGGACGATCACCTGGGTGACGGGAAGGCCGCCGATCAGGCCCGACAGGATGTTGCCGAGACCTTGCGCTTTCAGCTCGCGATTGGTCGGCGTGACGCGCTTCTGCGGGTCGAGGCGGTCGGTGGCCTCGACGCACAGCAACGTCTCGAGGCTGGCCACGACGGCGAGGGTGATGGCGACCGTGTAGACGTCGGCGTTGCCGAGCTGGGTGAAGTCCGGGAAGGACATCATGGACGCGAACGCCGCCAGGCCGGTCGCCTCGGGGAGCTGCACGAGGTGCGACGAGCCGATGGCCAGAGCCGGCGACATCGCCTTGAACACCTCGTTCAGCACGATGCCGAGCGCCACGGCGACCAGCGGGCCCTGAATCCAGAGCGATGCTTTGACGCGCTTGATGAACGGCTGCTCCCAGGTGACGAGCACGACGAGTGACAGCAGCGCCACGATGAGGGCGCCCGGCTCCACCATGCCGAAGAGGTGCGCCACCGCCGCGAAGGTGTTCTCGGCGCCGGCGGCACCCGCGAACGCCAGGTTGCCCTCGGGGTCGGCGTCGTAGCCGACGGCGTGCGGCAACTGCTTCAGGATGATGGTCAGACCGATGCCGGACAGCATGCCTTTGATGACCGACGACGGGAAGTAGTAGCCGATCACGCCGGCGCGCAGGAACCCGAGGGCCAACTGGACGACGCCCGCCAGCACCACGGCGAGCAGGAACGCCTCCCACGAGCCGAGCGTCTGGATCGCGGTGAGCACGATGACGGCCAGCCCCGCCGCCGGACCGCTCACGCCGAGGGCTGAGCCGCTGGCCGCGCCGACCACGATGCCGCCGACGATACCGGCGATGACCCCGGATACGAGGGGTGCACCCGAGGCCAGGGCGATGCCCAGGCACAGCGGCACGGCCACGAGAAACACCACGATGCTGGCCGGAATGTCCGAGGAGAGGCGACTGGCGAACGATCGATACATGGGGTGGCGCTCCTGGCTGAACGTCGAGATGGCAGGATAGCGAGCGGGGTCACTGCACGAAAAGTAGATAATTTGGACACTTCATATAGATTTTCAGACACGCTCCTCGTGGCCTCGCGGGTCGGACCGGGGCTGGGGCCGCGTCGCGCCGGCCGGTGGCGCCGCGGGCGCGTCGCCACGAGGCGCTATAGTCCAGTGATGAGCGCCTCGCGCGTCCGGCTCTACACCAAGCCCGGTTGCCATCTGTGTGACGACATGCGCGAACTGCTTGCGGTGGCGCTGGCGGGCAGCGGCATCGCGGTGGCGGAGCACAACATCGCCCTCGACCTCGACGACTTCGAGCGCTACAAGCACGACATCCCGGTCCTGGCCATCGACGGCCGCGAAGTCGCGCGGCACCGCATCACCGACACCGCCCTGGCGGCCGCGTTGCGCGACGCCGGACTCCGATAGCCCGCCTGGAACGCCCGTGCCCATGCCACATCTGTTCGATCCGTTGACCATCGGCGCCGTCACCTTCCCGAATCGCCTGTTCGTCTCGCCGATGTGCGAGTACTCGTCCGTCGACGGCCATGCCAACGACTGGCACTTCGTCCATCTCGGCAGCCGGGCGATCGGCGGCGCCGGCCTGGTGATGACCGAAGCCGCGGCGGTGACGGCCGCCGGGCGCATCAGCCCTGAAGATCTCGGTATCTGGAGCGAGGCGCACATCGCGCCGCTCGAGCGCATCGTCCGCTTCATCCACGAGCACGGCAGCGTGGCCGGTATCCAGCTCGCCCACGCCGGCCGCAAGGCCAGCACCTATCGGCCGTGGAGCGGCGACGGCGCCGTCGCGCCGGCCGACGGCGGCTGGCCGGATGTCGTGGCGCCGAGCGCGTTGCCGTTCGCCAGCCACTACCCGCACCCGCAGGCGCTGTCGGCTGAGGGCATCGGCGCCACCATCGCGGCCTTCGCGCAGGCGGCCCGCCGCGCGCGCGACGCGGGGTTCCAGGTGGCCGAGATCCACGCCGCCCACGGCTATCTGCTGCACGAGTTCCTGTCGCCGCTCAGCAATCACCGCACCGACGGCTACGGCGGCTCGTTCGCCAACCGGGTGCGCCTGCTGCTCGAGGTGGTGCAGGCCGTCCGCGCGGAATGGCCCGACGGACTGCCGCTCTTCGTGCGGATCTCGGCCACGGACTGGACCGAGGGCGGGTGGGATCTGGCGCAGTCGATCGATCTGGCGCGCCTGCTCGGGCCGGCCGGCGTGGACCTCGTGGACTGCTCGTCGGGCGGCAACGTGGCCGAGGCGAAGATCCCGCTCGGCCCGGGCTACCAGACGTCGTTCGCCAGCGAGATCCGCCGCGAAACCGGCATCCTGACCGGCGCCGTCGGCCTCATCACCACCGCCGCGCAGGCCGAACACATCGTCTTCACCGGCCAGGCCGATGCCGTCCTGGTCGCCCGCGAGATGCTGCGCGACCCCTATTTCCCCCTCCGCGCCGCTCGCGAGCTCGGGCAGGCCATCACGTGGCCCGCGCAGTACCTGCGCGCCGGTCCGCGGGGCGCCAAGCCGCGCGAGACGACGGGCGTCCCCGATACCGCCGTCGCGCCGGGCCCGGATCCACGCTGACGATGGTCAAGAACACCGTGCTGTTCGCGGCCGCGTGCCTGGTGACACTCGGACTGCTCGCCAGCCTCGAGTTCGGCGTCCGGCGGTTCGCTGACGTCAACTTCCTCGGCAGCAGCAGCGGCGGGTTCACGCCGGCACGGTTCGGCACGAGCTACGGCAACACGCCGGGCTTCGAGGGTGAGTCATTCGGCGGCCGCTTCGTGACCGATGGCGAAGGCTTCCGCATCGACCCGCGCTTCACGCCCACCGCGCCAGCCGGCGCCCCGGCGCTCCTCATGCTCGGCGATTCCGTCCTGTTCGGGCCGGCCGTCGCCGACGGCGAGACCATCAGCGGCCGGTTGCGGCGGGCGCTTCCGCGGCACACCATCTACAATGCCGCCGCGGTCGGCTACGACACATTCGACTACCGCAACGTCGTCCGGACGCTGGTGCCGCGCAAGGCCGACATCACGGGCGTGGCGGTCGTGGACTGCCTGAACGATCTGCTGGCCATCAGCTCGCAGCAGATCAAGGCGCAGGTGGTCCGGATGCCAGGGGACACGGTCGCGGGCGCCCAGTCGCTGCTGCGCCGGGCCAACGACTACCTGCGCACGCGGTCGAAGCTCTACCTGCTCCTGCGCGGCATGGTGCGCGACGCGCAGCTCCTCTACTTCGAGCACGACCTGCAGCAGTATCGCGATGTCATGACGGTGCAGCGGGGCCTCCAGCCACTGCGGGACATCAAGGAGCACCTCGACCGCGAGTCGATCGCCCTGACGGTGTTCATCGCCCCTTTCGAAGCGCAGCTGCGTCCGGGCGCGCCGGAGGACTTCGGGCTGCCGCAGCGGCAGCTGACGGCGTATTTCAGGAACCACGGCATCGACGCCGTGGACGCGCTGCCGGCGTTCGCCGCCGCCAGCGGCGGGAACTCACGCGCCCTGTTCCTGTATGGCGACCCGATGCATCTGAACGCCGCCGGCCACGCCGTGATGGCGCGTCTCATCGGCGAGCACCTGCCGCATCTCGACTAGGCTGATCGGATGACCAACCTGCTGGCGCCCCATCGCACCACCATCTACGCCCTGCTCAGAATCGTGGCCGGGCTGCTCTTCGCGTTCCACGGCATCCAGAAGCTGTTCGGGCTGTTCGGCGCCTCCGAGGCCGCGCCGCTGCTGTCGCAGCGCGGCCTGGCGGGCATCATCGAGGGCGCCGGCGGGCTCGCCATCGCGCTCGGCTTCTACACGAGCCCGATTGCCTTCCTGGCTTCGGGGCAGATGGCGGTCGCCTATTTCCAGGCCCACGCGCCGCGTGGCCCGTTCCCGCTCACCAATGGCGGCGAGCTGGCCGTCCTCTACTGCTTCCTGTTCCTGTTCATCGCCGCCAGCGGCACCGGCAAGTGGGGGTTGCGGCACTGAGATGGTGGGCCGAGGCACGCTCCCGGGCGCCCCGGTGCGTTCGGGTCCGGGCGGTAGACAATGGACGGCAGCCAACCCATGACCAGCTTTCGCGCCACCGACCCTCCTCCCGCGACGTGGCCCGCCTGGCGCCGTGCCCTGCACACCGTCATCTTCGGCCACGCCACCACGGCGGGGAAAACCTTCGACGTCGCCCTGATCGTCTGCATCGTCGTCAGCGTCGGGGCGGTGATGCTCGATTCGATGAGCGCCGTCCGCAGGGACTACGGCGACCTCCTCCACGACCTCGAGTGGGGCTTCACGCTGCTGTTCACGATGGAGTACGTCCTCCGCCTGCTGTGCGCGCCGCGGCCGGGGGCCTATGCGCGCAGCTTCTTCGGCGTGGTCGACCTGGTGTCGATCCTGCCGACCTACGCCAGCCTGTTCCTGCCCGGCAGCCAGTACTTCCAGGTGATCCGGGTGCTGCGCGTCCTGCGCGTGTTCCGCGTGCTCAAGCTGGCGGCCTACATCGGCGAAGCCGACGTGCTGCTGGTGGCGATGCGCAGCAGCCGCCGCAAGCTGTCGGTGTTCGTCGTGACCGTGCTGGCACTGGCCGTGATTCTCGGCACGGCGATGTACCTGGTCGAGGGACAGACCCACGGCTTCACGAGCATCCCCCTCTCCATCTACTGGACCATCGTGACCATCACCACCGTGGGCTACGGCGACATCGCGCCGGAGACGCCGCTCGGTCAGTCACTGGCGTCGGTCATCATGCTGATCGGCTACGCCATCGTGGCGGTGCCGACCGGGATCGTCACGCTGGCCCTGGCGCGCGGCGGCGACGGCGGCCGCGAGTGCCCGCGCTGCCAGGCCGGTTCGCACGCCGTCGACGCCGCCTACTGCCGGCGCTGCGGGGCGCCGCTCTAGCCGCTCGACGTCGAGGACGCGACCACACGGCATAATGCCGGTCATGCCCACCGTGCCAGCCGGCTCGTCCCGGATCGAAGACTACGCCCTCATCGGCGACTGCCAGACCGCCGCCCTGGTCGATCGCACCGGCTCCATCGACTGGCTGTGCCTGCCGCGGTTCGACTCCGGGGCGTGCTTTGCCGCCCTGCTGGGGCAGCCCGAGCACGGTCGCTGGCAGGTCACGCCGGCGGATCCGGTGCGGCGCGTGACCCGCCAATACCGCGGCGACTCGCTCGTGCTCGACACCACCTTCGAAACCGACGACGGCGTGGTGACCGTGACCGACTGCATGCCGATCCGGACGGCCGAGCCCGACCTCGTGCGCATCGTGCGCGGCGTGCGCGGCCGGGTGCGGATGCGGACCGAGCTGGTGGTGCGATTCGACTACGGCAACATCACCCCGTGGGTGCGACGGGAAGAGCACGGACTGGTGGCGGTGGCCGGTCCCGACACCGTGCACCTGCGAACGCCGGTCACGCTGCGGCCCGAGGGCTGGAAGTCGGTCGGCGACTTCGAGGTCGCAGAAGGCCAGCAGGTGCCCTTCGTCCTGACGTGGCACCCGTCGCACCTGCCGCCGCCGCCACCCATCGAGGCCGAGGCTGCCGTGGCGGCGACGCTGGAGTACTGGCACGAGTGGTCGGCCCGGTGCACCTACGAGGGCGAGTGGCGCGAGGCCGTCGTGCGCTCGCTCATCACCCTCAAGGCGCTCACCTATGCGCCCACCGGCGGCATCGTCGCCGCCCCCACCACCTCGCTGCCGGAGTCGATCGGCGGCGGCAGGAACTGGGACTACCGCTACTGCTGGCTGCGTGATTCCACCTTCACGCTGGCGGCGCTCATCCAGTCCGGCTACATCGAGGAAGCGGCATCGTGGCGCGACTGGCTGCTGCGCGCCGTGGCCGGCCGCGGTGACGAGATCAACATCATGTACGGGGTGGCCGGAGAACGCCGGCTGCCCGAGATGGAGCTGCCCTGGCTGCCCGGTTACGAGGGTTCGCTGCCCGTGCGCATCGGCAACGGCGCCTACCAGCAGTTCCAGCTCGACGTCTTCGGCGAGGTGATCGACAGTCTCCACCTGGCGCGGCGCTACGGAATGGATCCCAGTGCGCACGCCTGGCGGGTCGAGCGCGAGCTCATCAAGCGCCTGGAGGACGTCTGGCGCGAACCCGACGAAGGGATCTGGGAGGTCCGAGGCCCGCGGCGGCATTTCACCCATTCCAAGCTGATGGCCTGGGTGGCCTTCGACCGCGCGGTCCAGGACGCTGAGCTGTATGGCCTCGACGGCCCGGTCGACCGCTGGCGGAGTCTGCGCGACGAGCTGCACGCCGAGATCTGCGCCCGCGCCTTCGACAGCGAGCGCAACACGTTCGTCCAGTCCTACGGCAGCCAGGAGGTCGACGCGGCGCTCCTGATGATGGCCGAGGTCGGCTTCCTGCCGGCGACCGATCCGCGCATCGTCGGCACCGTGCGAGCCATCGAACACGACCTGCATCGCGACGGCATGGTGGCACGCTATCGGACAGAAAGCGGTGTCGACGGCCTGCCCCATGACGAGGGCGCGTTCGTGCTGTGCACGTTCTGGCTGGCGGACAACTACGCGCTGATGGGCCGCACGGCCGACGCCCGCAAGATCTTCGAGCGGCTGCTGTCGGTGCGCAACGATGTCGGCCTGCTGGCTGAGGAGTACGATCCGATCGCGGGACGACAGCTCGGCAACTTCCCGCAGGCCTTCTCGCACATCGGCCTCATCAACACCGCCCGCAACCTCACCCAGCGCGACAAGCCGGCGGCCGCCCGCCAGGCCGGCGCCGTCCAGTCGCCGTAACGTGGCGGCGATCGACGGCACGGAGCAGCCGCGCTACGGTTGCGCGCGATAGGGCGCGAAGTCCGCCCAGATCTGGTCGAGGGCTGTGCCGTCGATGGTCACGGTGTCGGCCTTCGCCGGATCCTTCTGGGCGTAGAGCTCCAGCCGCACGCTCCCGCAGGCCGGGGAGAGCGCATCGGGCGACAGCGCATACAGGCCCTCGCTCAGCGTCTCGCTGTCCGAGAGTTCGAGACGCAGCACGAACGGGTGGACCGGCGTCACGGGCGTGTCGCCGCAGAAGACGCGCATGCGTGAGAACCCGGACGATGGCCGCGCCAGCGGCGGCAGCGCCACGCCCTGCGTGTAGGCGGCGCCGCGCGCCAGCTTGGCCCACACGCTCTCGACCAGCTTCGGCGTGACGCGGATGAACAGCAGCGGCGGCACGTCGGCCACGTAGTCGGCCCAGTTGGCGAACTCCGTCGCGGTCCGCAGGCGGAGCCAGGCGGCGCCGGCGCTCATCGTGCGCCCGCCTGCGGCCACGCGCTGCTGCAGGCCGCCAAAGACCTGGACCGGCGTCAGGAAGGTGATGTCGAAGCCGGAGGACATGGCCGTGAACGGCGGACGGCGCGCGAGCAGCGACGCGCCGTCCCCGAGCCCGTCGGTCGGAAACGGCGTGACCGGCTCCACCGGCAGCGGCGTGGACGCCGGCGCCGCGGCCCCGGCCATGCGTGATCGCGCCAGCTCGACGGCGGCGCACAGCTCACCGGTCCGCACGATCCGCGTGTCGGCATCGTTCTGGCGCATGCGCTCGTCGCCCTCGGAGGTGATCCCGAGCACCGCCCCACGCGTCGAGAACACCGGTCCACCGGCGCCACCACGCCCCGGCAGGAGGTCGGTCTCGATGACCCGCGTGGCCACGCGGCGCACGATCCCCGTCAGCGTGCCTGTCGGCTCGCGCAGCGGCGTCTCGATGGCGAAGATCTCGTCGCCCTGCGCCGGCACCGCCTGGGGTTCGCCGCAGGCAAGCGGCAGGCTGGGCACTGTGGCGGCGGTCGCCGCGTCGATGCGGACGACGGCGATATCGCGCTCGGCATCGGTGACGATCACCTGCCCGGTCACCTTCAGCACGGGCGAGAACTGCACCTCGACGCTGGTGGCAGCGCCGATCGGCTGCTGATTGGTGACGACCAGGCCGGCGGCATCGACGACCGCGCCCGAGGCGTGCGCCGTCGGCGTCCACACGGCGACCACGCTCGCCTGCCAGCGCGCGGCCAGCGAGGACGCGTCCTCATCGAGTGCAGAAGCCGCCGCCACCGCGGCGCCGGCCGCCACGGCATCGGCGTTCCCGGTCGTGAGATCGAGCACCGTCTCGCTGCCGGCCACGACGTCGAGGGACCGGGTCCACTGGTAGGCCCGGCCGTTGAAAGCCACCGGCTGGTCGGACTCCACCGTGTAGTTGCCCGGGGGCAACCGGACGGTGGCCGTGCCGTCATCGGCCGTGAACAGCCGCTTGGGCGGCGCGCTGGCCGGGTTGTCGCTGACGAGCAGCAGGTGGCGGCGGATCGGGGTCGCCGGCACGCCGTCGCCCGCCAGCACGATGCGGACGCGCAGCACCGCCAGCTCCTGCACGGCCACCACCGATGGCAGCACCAGGCCCAGCGCCAGCAACGCCACTACGCGACTCATGCGTCATCGTTGCGCCGGGTGGCGGCGCTGTCAACGGCCGCCCGGCCGGCGCTACTCGGCCGCCGGCGCGAGCGCCATCGGCTGGTCGTGATCGAGGAAGGCGCCGCAGATGCCGTGGAACTCGGCCGCCGTCTGGCTGCGCCGGATCTGGTGCAGGAAGGGCGCAGGCACGCCCTCGCCGAGATAGTTGAGGAACTTCTTCATCCGTTCGCAGCGCACCTTCTCAGGCTTGTCGAAGTTGGCCTGCGAATCCCACAGCTCGCGGATGTAGGTCCACACGTCGCGCCCGGTCGGGTAGGTGATCGCGGCGCCGCTGAACTGCTGCCGGATCTGCGCGAACAGCCACGGGCTGCGGATGGCCGCGCGTCCGATCATGAGGCCGCGCGCCTTCGTCTGCTCGATCACGTGCTGGGCCTGGGCGGCGGAGTGGACATGGCCGTTGGCGATGACCGGGCAGCCCACGGTTTCGGACGGCCTGCCGGATGAGGTCGTAGTGCACCGGCAGCCGGTAGGACTGCGCGACGGTGCGCGCGTGCACCGTCAGCGCGTCGAGGCCATGCCGGGCGAAGATCGGCAGCAGCGTGTCGAACTCCTCGGTCGAACCGAAGCCCACGCGGGTCTTGACCGTGAACCGGATCGTGACGGCATCGCGCAGGGCGCCGAGGATGGCGTCGATGCGGGCCGGTTCGCGCAGCAACCCGCCGCCAGCGCACTTCTTGTAGACGATGGGCGCCGGACAGCCGAGGTTGAGGTCGATGGCGGCGACCGGCTGCGCCTGCAGCACCCGCGCGGTCCGAACGAGCGCCGGGATGTCGTTGCCGATCATCTGGGCCACCACCGGCTGACCGGTGGTGTTGCGGTTGATGGCCTCGAGAATCCGCCGCTCAGGGGTGGAGTCGGCGTGCACGCGGAAGTACTCGGTCCAGTAGACGTCGGCGCCGCCGTAGCGATGGACGAGCGTCCAGAAGGCGCCGTCGGTGATCTCCTGCATGGGGGCCAGCGCCAGCAGGGGCGCGGGACCGGCCAGCAGGGTTCCCAGACGGTCGGGCGGTGCTGACAGGCGCTAGTCCTCGACCCACTCCGGCGGCGGCATGATCGACGCCTGCGGCGTGCTGCCCGGGTCCGGCCGGCCGGAACCCTCGAGGCGGCTGATGGCACGCACCGTCATGTCGTGCTCGCACTGAATCTGACACGAGAGCCTGACGCCGCTCAGCCCACGCGCCTTCAAGCGCTCCTGCTCCGCCACCGTCATCTTGGCCGGTTCGCCGTCGATGAACTCCACGCGACAGGTCGTGCAGCGGGCGTTGCCGCCGCAGGCGTGCAGGATGTCGACCTTGGCATCCTGTTCGATGGCGAGGACGAGCCGCTTGTCGGCCGCCACGTCGAACGTTCCGTATCCTTCAACTGTCAGAGTGGGCATCCCATGATTGGACATTTGGGGACGGCGGCCGTGGCGCGCCAAGTGCGGTCGAGACGGCGGGAATCGTCAGGCGTCCGGCGTCGTGCGCGACAGTCGGGCGAACGCGGCGGCGAAGGCGGTGGCCGGGGTGGGCGCGGGCCGCGGCGCCGGCGACGCAGTCCGCGGCGACGGCGGGGCGCCACGCCGCGCCTCCGGCCGGGCGCTGCCCGGGCCCGGCGTGGGCCGCACCTCGCCCCGCTTCATCGTCAGGGCGATGCGCTTGCGGGCGGCGTCCACTTCGAGCACCCGCACCTGCACGACGTCGCCGGCCTTGACCACCTCGCGCGGGTCCTTGACGAACCGGTCGGCCAGCTGGGACACGTGCACGAGGCCGTCCTGGTGCACGCCGATGTCGACGAAGGCGCCGAAGTTGGCCACATTCGTCACCACGCCTTCGAGCTGCATGCCGGGCACGAGGTCGCCGAGCGTCTGCACGCCGTCCTTGAAGACCGCCGTCTTGAACTGGGGCCGCGGATCGCGGCTCGGCTTGTCGAGCTCGGCGAGGATGTCGTGCACGGTCGGCACGCCGAACTGGGGGTCGGCGAAGTCCTCGGCCCGCAGCGTCTTCAGCACCGCCGACTTGCCGATCAGCTCGCCCACCGGCAGGCCCGTCTTCGCCACGATGCGTTCGACGACCGGATAGGCTTCGGGATGCACGGCCGAGGCATCGAGCGGCTGATCGCCGTTCACGACGCGCAGGAAGCCGGCCGCCTGCTGGAAGGTGCGCGCCCCGACGCGCGGCACGCCGAGCAGCTGCGCGCGGCTGCGGAACGGGCCGTTGGCATCGCGAAACGCCACGATGTTGTCGGCCAGCGTCTCGCTCAGGCCCGAGATGCGGGCGAGCAGCGGCGCCGAGGCGGTGTTGAGGTCGGCGCCGACCGCGTTGACGCAGTCCTCGACGACCGCGTCGAGCGTCTTGCCGAGCCGGAACGGACTGACGTCGTGCTGGTACTGGCCGACGCCAATCGCCTTGGGGTCGATGCGCACCAGTTCGGCCAGCGGATCCTGCAGCCGGCGGGCGATCGAGACCGCGCCGCGCAGCGAGACATCGAGGTCCGGCAGCTCCTTCGATGCCAGCTCCGAGGCCGAGTAGACCGAGGCGCCGGCCTCCGACACCGTGACCTGGTGAGCGGCAGCTGCGGCTGCGCCTTCATGAGATCGGCGGCCAGCGCGTCGGTCTCGCGCGACGCGGTGCCGTTGCCGATGGCGATGAGCTGCACGCCGTGCGCCGCGGCCAGCCGTCCCAGCGTGGCGCAGCGCACCGGTCCCAGTCCTTGCGCGGCTCGTGCGGATAGACGGTGGCCGTCTCGAGCACCTTGCCGGTGCCGTCGACCACCGCCACCTTGACCCCGGTGCGGATGCCGGGGTCGAGCCCCATCGTCACGCGCTGGCCGGCCGGGGCGGCGAGCAGCAGGTCGTGGAGGTTGCGGCCGAAGACGCGAATGGCTTCCTGTTCGGCCTGCTCGCGCAGACGCTGCTCGGTCTCCACTTCGAGGTGGAGCAGCAGCTTGACGCGCCAGGTGAGACGGACGACGTTGGCCAGCCAGGCATCGGCGGCGCGGCCGCGCGCCTCGATGCCGAAGCGCGCCGGCGATGCGGCGCTCCGGGTCGCTCGGCCCGTCGGCGCCGTCGTCGGGCAGGTCGACCGACAGGCGCAGGATGCCCTCCTTGCGGCCGCGCAGCAGCGCCAGGACGCGATGCGACGGCACCGCCCGCACCTGCTCGGTGGCGGTGAAGTAGTCGGAGGTACTTCACGCCTTCGGCTTCCTTGCCCGGGACGACCGTCGAGCGTCCACTCGCCGCGCTCCCACACCAGCGTGCGGAAGTGCGCCGAGCAGCTCGGCGTCCTCGGCGAAGGTCTCCATCAGGATCCAGCGCGCGCCGTCGAGGGCCGCCGCCGGCATCGGCCACGCCCCGCTCGACGTCGACGAAGCCGGCCGCGGTCGCCTCCGGGTCGAGCGACGGATCGGCCAGCAGGCCGAGCGCCAGCGGCTCGAGACCGGCCTCGCGGGCGATCTGGGCCTTGGTGCGCCGCTTCTGCTTGTAGGGCAGGTAGAGATCCTCGAGCCGGGCCTTGGTGGTGGCCGCGGCGATGGACGCCGCCAGCTCCGGCGTCAGCTTGCCCTGCTCGTCGATGCTCTCGAGGATGGCGCCGCGCCGCTCGTCCAGCTCCCGCAGATACGACGAGGCGCTCTTCGAGCGCGCGCAGCTGGATGTCGTCCAGCCCGCCGGTGGCTTCCTTGCGGTAGCGGGCGATGAAGGGCACGGTGGCCTTGTCGTCGAGCAGCGCGACCGCCGCCTCGACCTGCGGCACCCGGACGTTCAGTTCTTCGGCGATACGAGCGGCAATCGAGGGCACGGCAGTCACGGACACAAGGCGGCCATTGTAACAGCGGCCCTCGGGGGTCCGTTCGCTCTCGCCGCGCGCGTGGCACAATCGCCGCTGGCTCGTCCGCCATTGATGCCCATGACCAACTCCTGCCTGCGCGCACTCGTCCTTCTCGGCCTGCTGCCGCTGGCCGTCGTCCCGTCGTCCGCCCAGGTCACCGGGACGCCGCCGCCGGCCGCCGCGTCGACGCCCGGCCCGCAGTTCGACAGCGCGTCGCTGGCGGCGTGGCAGTGGCGCAACATCGGGCCGTTCCGCGGCGGCCGCGTGGTGGCCGTGACCGGCGTGCCGCAGCAGCCACGCACCTTCTACTTCGGCAGTGTCGGCGGCGGGGTCTGGAAGACGACCGACGGCGGCGAGACCTGGACCAACATCACCGACGGTCAGCTGGCCACCTCGTCGGTCGGCGCGGTGGCCGTGGCGCCCTCCGATCCGAACGTCATCTACGTCGGCATGGGCGAGCATCCGATCCGGGGCGTGATGACGTCACACGGCGACGGCGTCTACAA
The DNA here is from genome assembly GCA_963807405.1 of uncultured Acidobacteriota bacterium. Classification (GTDB taxonomy): domain Bacteria; phylum Acidobacteriota; class Vicinamibacteria; order Vicinamibacterales; family UBA2999; genus CADEFD01. The sequence goes on from CAWEBU010000006.1 coordinate 2,857,950, forward strand.
GTCGACTGACGCCGGCCGCACGTGGCGGCACGTCGGGCTCGACAAGACACGGCACATCTCGCGCATCCGCATCCATCCCACCGATCCCGAGACGCTGCTCGTCGCCGCGCAGGGCGCGGCCTACGGCCCGACCAGGGACCGCGGCGTCTACCGCTCGATCGACGGCGGCACGACGTGGACCCAGGTGCTGTTCGTCAACGAGACGACCGGCGCCTCCGAGCTGGCCATGGATCCGACCAACCCGCGCATCCTCTACGCGGCGCTGTGGGATCACCTGCGGGAGCCGTGGCAGGTGCGCAGCGGCGGCCCGGGCAGCGGCATCCACAAGTCCACCGACGGCGGCACGACCTGGCAGAAGGCGATGACCGGCCTGCCGGCGGTGGTCGGCAAGATCGGCCTCGACGTCTCGGCCAACCCCGATCGGCTCTACGCCATCGTGGAGGCCGACCCCGAGGGCGGCCTCTACCGCTCGGACGATGCGGGCAAGACGTGGACGCTCGTCAACGGCGCGTGGACGCTGCACGCGCGCGCCTGGTACTACATGAAGGTGGCCGCCCACCCCAGCAACCCGGACGTGGTGTGGGTGCTGAACGCCGCCGTCAGCAAGTCGGTCGACGGCGGCAGGACCATCGCCACGGTGTCCACCCCGCACGGCGACAACCACAGCCTGTGGTTCAACCCGACCGATCCCGACATCCTCATCGAGGGCAACGACGGCGGCGCCAACGTGTCGTTCAACGGCGGCCTCACCTGGTCGACGCAGGCCAACCAGCCGACGGCGCAGTTCTACCGGGTCAACGTCGACGACGAGTTTCCGTACAACGTCTACGGCGGGCAGCAGGACAACACGTCGATCAAGATCGCGAGCGCGGCGCCCGGCGGCATCACCGAGCACGACTGGTACGACGTGGGCGGCTGCGAGAGCGCCGTGCCGGCGTTCGACCCGAAGGACCCGCGCTTCGTCTACGCCGGCTGCTACATGGGGATCATCAGCGAGTTCGACGACCGGCTGAAGACCCAGCGCGACATCATGGCGTGGCCGCAGATGCCGGCCGCCGTGCCGCCGCGCGACCTGAAGTACCGCTTCAACTGGAGCGCGCCGATCGTCGTCTCGCGCTTCGATCCGGCGGTCATATACCACGGCGCCAACGTGCTGCTGCGGTCGGACAATCGCGGCAGGACGTGGCGGGAGATGAGCCCCGACCTGACGCGCAACGACGTCGCCAGGCAGGGGGCCGGCGGCGCGCCGATCACCAACGAAGGCGCCGGTGGCGAGACCTACGGCGTCATCGACGACCTGGTCGAATCGCCCCACGATGCCAACACCATCTGGGTGGGCACCGACGACGGCCTGGTGCAACTGACGCGCGACGGCGGAAAGAGCTGGGCCAACGTCACCCCGCCCGGCGTCGGCGAGGCGATGGTCAACGCCATCGAGGTCTCGCCCCACGCGCCGGCCACCGCCTACGTCACGTTCTCGAAGTACAAGTTCAACGACTTCACGCCGCTCGTCTTCAAGACGACCGACTTCGGCGCCACCTGGACCGCCATCGTGGAGGGCATCGCGCCGGAGGCGTGGGCGCGGGTCGTGCGCGAGGATGCGGTGCGGCCGGACCTGCTCTATCTCGGCACCGAGACCGGGTTCTACGTGTCGTTCACCGGCGGCCAGCGCTGGACCCGGCTGCAGCTCAACCTGCCGGTCACCCCGATCACCGATCTCAGGGTGCACCGCAACGACCTGGTGGCTGCCACCGCCGGCCGCGCCTTCTGGATCCTCGATGACCTGTCGGCGCTGCAGCAGTGGACCGAGGCGACGCCCGCCACCGACGTGCGCCTCTTCACGCCGCGCGCCGCCTACCGCACCCAGGCCTTCGGCGGAGTCCGGCGGCAACAACCCGCGCGCGGGCAAGAGCGCCCCGGCCGGCGCCCCGATCGACTTCTGGCTGGCCAAGGTGCCGGACGGCGAGGTGTCGATCGAGATCGTGCGGGCTGGCGCGGTCGTGCGCCGCTACACCACCACCAGGCCGGCGCCGGATGCGCCGGTCTCGCTCGACGCGCCGCCCTCGGCGCTGACGGTCAAGGCCGGGTTGAACCGGCTGGTGTGGGACCTGCGCCACCAGCAGGCGGTGCCGGTCCCGGGTCTCTACGTGTTCGGATCGCTGCAGGGCCGGCGCGTGCTGCCGGGCGACTACCAGGTGCGCCTCAGCGCCGGTGGCCGCACGCTGACGGCGCCCCTCACGGTCCGGATGGATCCGCGGGTGACGACGCCGCCCGGTGAGCTGCAGGCGCAGGAGGATCTCGGCCATCCGCGTCGACGAGCAGCTGAACGCCGTGCACCGGACCGTCATCCGCCTGCGCGACATGCGCGCGCAGGTCGAAGACGTCATCAAGCGGACGCGGGGCGCCGCCGGCGGCGAGGCGGTCGAGAAAGCCGGCCAGGCGCTCGTCGCCAAGCTCGACGCCCTCGAGGACGCGCTCGTGCAGAAGCGCGTCGTCGACGGCCAGACGGTCATCAACTTCCCGCAGCGCCTGAACCAGTACTACATCTACCTGCGCAGCGCGATCGACGGCAGTGACAGCGGCACGACCGACGGGCAGCAGGGGCGGCTGGCCGCCCTTGGCGAGGACTGGGCGCGCCAGCAGCGCACGGCGGGCACCCTGTTCGGCGACGAGCTGGCCGCCTTCAACCGGCTCGTGCGCGACCGCAACATCCCGGCCGTCGTGCCGAAGTAGCGGCCGACGGAGCGGCGGACGCTACGGGGCGATGAGCACGTAGCCCTGCTGCTGCAGGGCGATGATGGTCGTGAGCGCCCACAGGTCGCGCTGCACCTCGGGCGCGATGTCGGCGGCGTCGATCTTGCGGCCGAGCGTCGCCTGTCCGCACACGCGCATGTCGACGCCCGCCTTCTTCAGGGCCTGGATCATGGCGAGGTTCGGGTTGTCGCGGCCCTCGTGGCGCTTCTTGTAGGCGTCGCTGGTCATGATGTAGTCGGTGGCGCCCTGGTGGAAGACGACCGCCACCTTGCGGTTCTCTGGCGGCACGCCGGTCTTGGCGAGCGTGTTCACGTAGCGCGCCACCGCCTGCAGCATCGGGTGGACCTCGGCCGGCTTGCCCTCGGTGGCCATGTCGAAGACCACCTTGTGGACGGTGGCCGGATTCGGCATCTCCTTGGCGCCCGGGACATCGCGGGCGGCCTCGACGCCCGGCACCGGCAGGGTCTGTGTCTCGGCGAGCGTCACACTCGACACCATCACGGCGGCCACCAGGGCCATCATCGTCGTCGTCTTCGTCATCGTTGCTCTCCTGATCGTGCGGGCGCCGCGGCTACTTCTGCTTGAGCGCCTTGTAGTGCCCTTCGATGGGCTGGAACGGACCGAAGCGATGCTGCTCGAGCGGGAACTCGTCGGCGTACGGTCCGTAGGGGTTGTCGACCGGCTTGGCGGACTTGTCGGGATAATCGCGATCGAGATCCGGCATCTCGGGACGCGGCTGGGCATTGATGTAGGCGGCGACATCGAAGGCCTCGTCGTCGGTCAGCGTCGCCTCGCCGAGCGGCATGCGCGCCTTGATGAAGCGCGCCGCCGTCAGCACGCGGTGCATGCCGGCGCCGTTGTTGAACGAGTCGGGACCCCAGAGCGGCGGGAACAGGTAGCCCTTGGCCTTGTCGCCGGTGGCCAGCAGCCCGAGGCCGTCGCCGCCGTGGCAGATGGCGCAGCGCTCGCCGTAGACCGTCTGGCCGGCCGCGACGCTGGCGGCACGCGGCGGTGTCGTGAACGCCGGCGGCTCCTTGGCCTTCTTCAGGGAGGCCCCCATCGCTTCGTAGCGGGAGCCGAGCGAGCGCAGGTAGGCCGCAATCGCGATCATCTCGGGGCTGTCGAGCGGCAGCGGCGTGCCGTTCATGCTGCGCTGCATGCACTCGTTGATGCGGTCCTCGACATCGGTCATGCCGCCGGCGCGACCCGAGAAGCGCGGGTAGTGCTCGGCGGTCTGCAGGAGGGCCAGCGTCCCGGGATCGGTGCCGGTCGCCAGGTGGCACGAGGCGCAGTTGAGACGTCCGCCCGAATAGCGGCGGGCCGGATCGGGATGATCGGGGCCCATCAGTTCGACCGTGTTCGCGACCAGCCGGCGCCCGTACTCCTCGGTGGCGTGCGCGGGGACGTCGGTGACGGCGCGTGGCGGCCGCGGCCGTTCGGCCCCGGAGTTGGCGGCGGCCGTCGGCGAGGCCGCGTCAGACGATCCTCCCGGCGCGATGGCCGACGAGCGCAGGGAAATGACGACGGCGGCCAGCCCCGCCAGCAGGGCCACGGCGATGATGCCGGTGAGCCCCGGCAGACCGCGATTGTCGTTGGAGGTCATGGCGTCCCCGGTTCATCGGGCGTGGGGGCCGGCTGCCCGTTCAGGTCGTAGTGCTGGACGGCCGCGAGGAAGCGGTGCGCGGGCCGCTCGACCCAGGCACGGAGCGCCGGCGAGGCCGCCCAGGCGGCCACGAAGCCGAGTGCGAATGCGACCGACGACCACACGATGAGGGCCGAGATCATCGCGCCTCCGTGGCGGCCCGGGCCGCCGGATACAGGCTGCGGACGTAGTGCGCGACGGCCAGGCGGTCGGCATCGGTGAGCCGCGTGGTCCACGGCGCCATCGGCGATCCATGTACGCCTTCGCGCAGCACCCGCAGGGATTCGGGCAGGCTCAGGCGTTGCCCCGTGAAGTCAGCCGGCGCCCTCGTCAGCGCCGCGGCCGCCGGTCCGCGGCCATCGCCCCGCTCGCCGTGGCACTGCGCGCAGTTGGCAGTGTAGACCTGCTGCCCGAGGCCCACGAGATGCTCCGGCACGGCCGGTTCCGGCCGCACCGCCGAGAGGGACTGCACGGCGGCGGCCAGCGCGGCGCGATCGGCCGCCGGATAGTCGCGCCACGCCGGCATGGCACTGCCGGCCACGCCGTGCCACAGCACGCCGGAGAGCCGGCCGATCGAGTACTCGTGCTCGGCCAGGTTGGCCGGGGCCGGCACCAGACCTTGCGCGCCGGGTCCATCGCCGATGCCGGTCTCGCCGTGACAGGAGGCGCAGTGGCGCCCGTACAGCGACTGGCCGCGTGTCAGGTCCGAATCGGCCGGCAGCGCCGGGGCCGCGTCGTAGGTGCGCACCGTCCGCGCCGGATGCGCGTTCAAGGGCGCGCCGAACGCCATCTGCGCCATCTCGTCATCCGGGCACTCGCAGCCGGCGAGCGCGCGCGCCTCACCTTCCGGACCGGCCAGCTCGCGCGCCCGTCCCAGCGAGTCGAGATAGGCGACCAGATCGCGGGCGTCCTGACGCGGGCGGTCCGGCGCACCATCGAAGAGCGACGGGTAGCCCGGCATCACCGACGCCGGCACGATCGCGCGCGGCGCGTAGAGGTGCGCGTACTGCCAGTCGAGGGCGCGCACGCCGCCGACGCGGCTCAGGTCCGGGCCGATCCGCCGTGTCCCCCACAGATGCGGCGTGTCGCGCCGCGTCTCCCACGCCAGCGTGGGCGCCCCGAAGCGGACCCTGTCGGCGTCGAGGTAGCGGATCTGCTGCGTGTGGCAATAGGCGCAGCCTTCGCGGGCGTAGATGGCGCGGCCGCGGCGCTCGCTGGTCGTCGGCTCGAGCGGACGCTCGGGCGCCATCGCCGTCGACTGCGCATCGAGGACACGCGCGGGCCACAGGCCGAGCAGCGCCACCGACAGCACGAAGAACGCCACCCCGGCCACGCTGGCGACCAGGTACGACAGGCGGAGCGCGCGCCCGGGTCCGGTCACGGCGCCTCCGCCACGGGTGAGAAGCGCGGCGCCAGCGGATCACGGACGTCGTGCTCCGGCTGCGGGCGCACGGCCATGCCGGCGCCCCGCGGGCCGGTCGTCAACCCCGCCAGCAGCGCCAGGAAGCCGGCGGCGAGCACGGTGCCGATGTGCGCGCGCACCACCCAGTAGACGTGCGAGGCCGTCACCGAGTCGATCCACGGCGCCCCGCTCTTCCAGAGCGCGCCCTGCACGAGGCCGGCCATCGTCAGGTCGACGACCATCCCGGCCAGGCCCGCCACCAGCAGCCAGTAGGCCCACGCGATCGCCACGGCGTTGTAGCGCGCCTCCGGCATCCGCTGCCAGACGTGCACCAGGCCGCCGGCGGCGGCGAACGTCGCGAAGCCGAGCATCGCCATGTGCGAGTGGCCGACCACCCAGTCGGTGAAGTGCACCGTCTCGTTGACCGCCATCTGCGCCTGCGCCGATCCCTGCAGGCTGACGATGACGTAGAAGAAGGTGCCGGTGGCGACCATGCGGAGGGCCGGATCGCGCGCCAGCAGGCCGGCGCCGCGCATCGACAGGAACAGGTTGGTGACGACGATGACGACGTCGACGCCGAGCAGCGTCGAGGCCGCGATCGCGGTCATCTGCGCGGCCATCGGGATGACCGAGTAGACGTAGTGATGGGTCCCGTTCAGGGGATACAGGAAGAACAGCAGCCAGAAGCCGAGCATCGACAGGAAGTGGCTGAAGATCGGCCGGCCGGTCGACGCCGGAATCACGTAGTAGATGACGGCCAGCGCCAGCGGGGTGACGAACAGCCCGATGGCGTCGTGAATCCACAGGCCGCTCAGCGCCGCCCCGGCCGCGCCCGGCAGGAACTCGGGCCCGAGGTTCCCCATCGGGTAGGCGAGCAACGTGAAGACCAGGCCGCCGATGATGTACCAGCTCGAGACGTAGAGCGACTCGAGGCCGCGGCGGAAGAAGCCCGGCAGGAACTGCACGGCAGCCAGGACCAGCGCCGCCATCACCATGACATCGACGGCGAACGGGAACTCGGCCCACTCGAGCGGCTGGCTGACGCCGGCCAGCACGAGCGTCCAGCCGGGCAGCATCACCGCGAAGTTCCACAGCGCGAACAGCCACACGCCGAGGCGCACGCTCGTGACCGCGCGGCCGGTCAGAATCGGCACGGCGTGGTAGAGGAACGCGAAGAACGCGTTGGCCAGCCAGCCGAGCATGATGCCCTGGGTGTGGGCGTAGCGGACGCGCCCCCAGCTCAGCCATGCGACGTCGCGCCCGAGGTCGGGCACGATGAGCTGCCAGGCGGCGATGAGGCCGAAGGCCACCGAGCCGAGCAGGGTGACCAGGGCCGCCAGGCCGTGCGCGCGGACGAGTCCCGTGTGGACGAGCGTGGAAGACGAACGCGTCGACAGCTGCGTCGCCCCTACTTGTTGATCGGGATCATGATGTGCGCGCCCGGCGTCCCGGGCAGCATCAGCCACGGCGTGCCCCGCAGTTCCAGTGCATCTTCACGTGCGCTCGCCGTCGTCACGCCGATCGAGTCAGGCGTGGCGCCGGGCACCGACAGCACCCACAGCAGCTGGATGCGGTCGGGCTTGCTGTACATCCGGTACGACATGGTGCCGAACGGCGTCGGCGTGATGGTGCCGGCCTTGGTGGCCTCGGCCATCGCCGCCTGCATCTCGGCATCGGTCTTCTTCTGCGCCCGGAGCCGGGCGGAGAGATCGCGGCGCGCCGCCGAGACCGTGTTGTAGCACCACGTGAAGTCGTCGGCGCCGCGCGGCATGCACTCGAGCTGGTTGGTGCCCGGGCGCAGGATCTTGCGCTCGCCGCTGGCGTCGTAGGTGTAGACCGTGGCGCCGGCACGCAGATCCTGCGGCAGCGGCAGCGTGGCCTGCGTGACCGGGTCGGCGGCCTCGTCGCTGATGGCGGACTTGGCGGGCTTCGGATTGATCGGGATCATGATGTGGGCACCCGGCGTGCCCGGCAGCATCATCCACGGCAGACCGCGGCCCTCGAGCGCCTCGCTGCGCTGACTGGCCGTCGACACGCCGACCGATTCCGGCGTCGCGTTGGGCAGTGACATCACCCACAGGTTCTGGATGCGGTCGCGCTTGTCGTAGTGGCGGTAGGACATCACGCCGGGCGGCGTCGGCGGCACGGTGCCGGCCTTGATCGCGGCAGCCACGGCCTGGCTGACCTCCGTCGTCGCTCTTCTTCTCGGCCTGCAGCTTCTTCTCCAGGTCGCGACGCGGCCCGAACAGCTTGTGGTAGCAGCGCACGAAGCCGTCAGCCGGATCGCGCGGCTGGCACTCCACGAAGTTGGTGCCCTGGCGGACGACACGCCGGGCGCCGGTCGCCGGATCGTAGGTCACGACGGTGGCGCCAGCGCGCAGATCCTCGGGCAGCACCTGGACGGCCTCGGTGATGAGGGCGGCGTCGCCAGCCGTCTGGGCCGCCAGGGGAACGGCCGTCGAGACGGCCGCAACCACGCCGAGTGTGAGCAGTGCGCGCATGATGATTCTCCTATCCGACATAGAGCAGCGTGAAGCCGTACTCCTGCGCATGCGTCACGCCGACGACGCCGGCCGACACGATGCGCGCGCTCGGGATGAGGTCCGACGAGATCTCTTTGAGGACGGCATCGGCGTCGCCGTCCGGACCGGCAATCCGCCCGGCGATGCCACGGCTCGCCGAGCCGCAGATCATGAACTGGACACCGCGCTTGGCCAGTCCGGAGAGCTGCGTCCGCTCGCCCGAATCGTAGGGGTTGGCGGTCGGCGGCGGCGTGGCCTTGGCATCGAGGGTCTTGCCGTACTTCGACCAGATGGCGTTCGAGAAGCCATAGGCGGTGGCCGAGTGCCGGAGCACCACGATGAGGGCCATCTCCGCTTCCTCGACGCCGTAGCCGGTCTTGTTGCCGTTGAACAGGTTGCCCGCGAAGCGGATGCCGTCGGGCACGCCGGCCGGCGTGACGACATCGAGGACGACGCGATGGCGGCCCGGCATCGCCGGCATCCAGGCATCCTGCTCGTGGCGGGCCGGGGTGAAGGGCGACACGGCGCCCTGCGCCCGGGTCCCGCGGGCCCCGATGGTGGCCGCGGTGGCGGCCATCCCGAGTCCGGCAATCAGTGCGCGGCGGTCCTGTTTCTGCAACGACATGCGAGCGGCTCCCGGGTTTCGGCCACCAGGCAAGCACGTGCAAGAGCGCACGTTCGCCGGCGGCACCGTAGGGATTGTAGTCGCGGCGGCCCTGGGGGCGCCCCACGGAATGGACCGTCCTGTCCATCCCTTACCGGCCGGACCCGGCGGGGGTGTCTCAAGTGGGACACGACTGTCCCTGCCGCCCGTGATAGAGTTCGGCCTATTCTGCAGCGCACACGCCCGGAGTTCGCCTCCCCCGCCGTTCTCAAGATCGCCCTCGACAGACGCGCCCAGTCGTTCGTGGGTTCGCGCGCCACCGTGGACAGCCCGGCGATGTACGCCAAGGCGGCCGCCCTCATCGGCGCTTCCGTCTGGGCCTATGTCGTGCTGGTGTTCCAGGTGACGACGACCGGCGGCGCCATCGGCGCGGCCCTCCTGCTCGGCCTGGCCCTCGTCGGCATCGGCTTCAACGTCCAGCACGACGGCAATCACGGCACCTTTTCACGGAGTCCGTTCGTGAACCGCCTGGCCGGGTTCACGCTCGACCTGATCGGCGCCAGCTCGTACTTCTGGAAAGACAAGCACAACCACAACCACCACGTGTACACGAACATCCCGCACGAGGACGCCGACATCAACCTCGGGCCGATGGCGCGGTTGAGCGTGGACCATCAGTGGTTCTGGTGGCACCGCTACCAGCACGTCTACCTGTGGCTGCTCTACACCTGCGTGCACCTGCGCTATCTCTACAGCGACCTGCAGCGGCTGTTCTTCGGCAAGAACGACGGCCTGAGCGCCGGCTATCCGCGCGGCGCCGACATGCGGTGGCTCCTCGGCGGCAAGGTCTTCTTCCTCACCGTGGCGTTCGTGATTCCCCTGACCCGTCACGGGTTCGGCGCCGTCGCCAGCTGCTACCTCCTCGTCTCGATGACGATGGGCCTCATCTTCAGCGTCGTGTTCCAGCTGGCGCACTCGGTGGACATCGTGGAGCACCCGGCGCACGGCGAACCGCGGCCCGAGTGGGTGGTGCACCAGATCGCCACCACCGCCAACTTCGCCACCGGGAACCGCCTGGTCACGCTGCTCCTCGGCGGCCTGAACTATCAGCGTGAACATCACCTGTTCCCGCGCATCGCTCACGTCCACTACCCGGCGCTGGCCCACATCGTGAAGGACGTGTGCCGCGAGCACGGGATCGAGTGCCGGGAGAATCTCACGCTCGCGAGCGCCATCCGGTCGCACTACCAGTTCGTCCGCGACATGGGCCGTGAACCGGCGCCGATGCCGGCTCCGGTCGTGCTCCAGGCGCAGTAGCCGTCCCCCCGCCCGTGGGGCTGGGCGTTACGCATACACTGACAGCCAGTGTCCGCCGTGCCCCGCTCCGATGGCCTCTCGCACGTCCTCGTGGTGGCCGCCACCCCGCATGAACTGGCGCCGGCCGACGGCTGGCGGACGCTCTGCTGCGGCGTCGGTCCAGTGGACGCCGCCGCTGCCTGCGCGGCCACGCTCGCCGGCGATCGACCGGGCGTCGTGCTGCATGTCGGCATCGCCGGCGCGCGCCGCGCCTCAGGCCTCGTGACGCCAGCGGTGGTCGTCGGCATCGAGGCCGTCTACTGCGATCTGGGCGTGCCGGAGCGGTTCGCGCCGTCGCGCATTGCCGCGCCACCCGCGCTCGTGTCGGCGGCCTGTCGTGCCGTGCCGGAGGCCGTCCGGCTCGCCATCGGGACCAGTGGCCGCGTCGGGCGGACCGAGGGCTGCGTCGTCGAGGCGATGGAAGGCTTCGCGGTGCTGCGGGCGGCGGCCCTGGCCGGCGTGCCGGCCATCGAAGTGCGGGTGGTGTCGAACGCCGTCGAGGACACCGACCGGACGCTGTGGCGTTTCGACGAGGCGTTCGCCGCGGTGCGCGCCATCACGGCGCCGCTCGTCAGGGAGATCGCCCGATGCGCAGGCTGAGCTTCGGCTTCTCGCCGTGTCCGAACGACACCTTCGCCTTCCATGCCCTCGTCCATGGGCTCGTGGAGGCGCCGTTCACGGTGGAGCCGGTGCTGCTCGACATCGAGGAGCTGAACCGGCGGGCCCACGACGGCGCCTTCGAGCTCACCAAGGTGAGCGTCGGCGCCTTCGCGGCCGTCGGCGATCGCTATCGCCTGCTGCGCAGCGGCGCGGCGCTCGGACACGGCGTGGGTCCGCTCGTCGTCGCGCGCGAACCGCGCACGCTCACCGACGCGGCGGCAGGGCGCATCGCCATCCCCGGACGCGAGACCACGGCCTTCCAGCTGCTGCGTCTGGCGGCGCCGGCGCTCGGGGACGTCGTGGAGCTGCGCTACGACCAGATCCTTGGCGCCGTCGCGCGCGGCGACGTCGACGCCGGCCTGATCATCCACGAGAGCCGCTTCACGTTCGCGGATCACGGGCTGGTGCGGGTCATCGACCTCGGCGACTGGTGGGAGCGGGAGACCGCGCTGCCGGTGCCGCTGGCCGGAATCTGCGCCCGGCTCGATCTGGACGCCACGCTGGCCGCGGCCGCCGAAACGGCCATCCGGGCCTCGGTGGCCCATGCCTTCGCGCACCCCGAGGCCAGCCGCGCCTACGTGCGCCGCCACTCGCAGGAGATGTCGGACGACGTGTGCGACCAGCACATCCGGCTCTACGTCAACGCCCACAGCCTGGATGTGGGCGAGGACGGCCTGCGGGCCATGCGCCGCCTGGCGGGCACGACCCTGTCGCGCTGAAGGCGGTTCGTGAAACGCGCCGGCCGCCGGCGTCAGGCCGCCACGGCGTTGCGGCCGGCGGCCTTGGCGCGATACAGGGCGCGGTCGGCGGCATCGACGATGGTCGGCTGCAGGCTCTCGGGCGCGAGCACCGCCGCCACACCCACGCTGACGGTCACGAAGTGCGGCGTGCGCCCCGGATGCGGCAGCTCGAGCGTCTCCACCGCCTGGCGGATTTCCTCGGCGAGCGCATGCACGTGCTCGGGGCGCCCGCCAGGGAGCAGCACGACGAACTCCTCGCCGCCGTAGCGCGCGGCCACGTCGCCGGTGCGCCGGGCGCACGCCTTGATGACGTCGGCCACGGCTCGAAGTGCGCGATCGCCGGCCACGTGCCCGAGGGTGTCGTTCAGGGACTTGAAGTGGTCGATGTCGACCATCACGAGCGCCAGCGCACTGCGCGCACGATAGGCCCGCGCCCACTCCTGGGCCAGAGCGTCTTCGAAGTGGCGCCGGTTGTAGAGCGCCGTCAACTCGTCACTCCACGCCAGCTCGGCGAGGCGGCGGTTCGCCTCCTGCAGCGCGGCGGTCTTGTCACGCACCGCCCGCTCCAGCTCGTGCGCGCGCCGGCGCAGGCTGCGCGTGCGCACCTGACTCACGAGGAGCAGCAGGCCGGCCACGGCCACGACCTCGAGGGCATAGACGAGCGGCGTGCGGTACCACGGCGGGTGGACGGTGAACGCCCACACGCTCTCGGCACGGTCGGACCCGCTGCCCGACCGCATGTGCAGGCGGTAGGCGCCCTCGTGCAGTGCCGTGTACTCAGCCGCGAGCCCGCGGCGCGCCGGGCTCCAGTCCGCCTCGAGCGGTTCGAGGCGGAACGACGTCACGGCGTCGGCGGCGAACGTGTTCGGCGTGAACTCCAGCCGCAGACGCTCGAAGCCGAACGCCAGCTGGAGCGGAGTGCCGCCACTGGCGCTGCGGGCCACCGGTGCGCCGTTCACGAACACCCGCTCGAGCGAGGGCGACGGGCGCGGCGTCGACGACGAGGTCGTCGAGCCGGTGTAGCGCCACAGGCCGACGTGGCTCCCGAGCCACGCCACGCCGTCCCGCTCCACTTCGATCGCCTCGACGCTGATCTCGCGGCCGAGAATCGCACGCATGGCGGTGGTGCCGGGCTCGAGCAGGTCGGCGCCGCGGCCGGCCGCCCACAAGGCGCCGCGGCGGTCGTAGGCGAATCGCACCACCCGTTCGCCGAGCGGGACGCCGTGCAGAGCCGCCGGCGCCAGCGTGCCGCGTTGCTCGTCGAGCACCGACAGCGTGCCGTCGTCGGCGTTGAGCACGTGAAGCGTCCCGGCGACGTCCCGCAGGTGGGTCTCCCCGGTCGCCAGCGTGCGAGCCGGCGCCTCCGGGTGGTCGAGATCGAGACGGACCACGCCGTCGAAGGCGGTGCCGAGAAACACGGTGCCGTCCGCGCGGGTGACGATCGTCTGCACATAGCGCGGAGCGCCGCTCTCATGGCGGAGCAGCCGCCAGCCGTCACGCCGCCGCTCGAGCACGGACAGCCCGGTCCGCGACCCGACGAGCATGGTGTCGGGACGGCCGACCGGCGACGCCAGCACGTGGGCCGACAGGCGTGCCGTGCCGGGGACCAGCCGCGCGCCACCGGGTCGCGTCTCATAGACGCCGGCGTCGGTGGCCACGAGCAGCCGGTCGCCGGCGTCGGCCGCGTCCCACGCCCGGGCGGTCACGCCGGGTACTGCGGCGACCCTGCCACCGCCCCTGGCGGTGTCGAGGACGAAGAGTCCTGACGTCGTCAGGACGTGCAGGCGGCCATGCAGGCGCTTGACGCCGTTGATCGTGCCTTCGAGCCCGAGGCGGGAGTCGAAGAGGGTCAGCGGAGCGTCGAAATCGATGCGCGCGAGCTGGGCCGGACCAACCACCCAGAGGCCGCCCTCGGCGTCCTCGACCAGGCTCTCGACGCGTCCCGACGGCAGGCCCTCCTTGCGGCCGAGCGTGCGATCGAATCTCAGATCGGGTGACAGCAGGACGACCCCGGCCGCGTCGCTGCCGAGCGCGAGCGCGCCGTTCCGGAGCACCAGCGCGTCGGTGACGACGTCCGTCAACTGGGCGTCCGCGCCATGGCCCACGGATCTCCACCGCCCGTCGCGCACCGCGAAGATGCCGCGGTGTTCCAGGCCGACGACCTTCCCCGCCACCGGATGGTCGACGACGAACGTCACGAGCCCATCGGCCGGGTCGTGCGCGGTCAGGGTATCGGTCACTGGCGCTGCCGACGAGGTGAAGGCGCGGACGCGCCCCTGCGACACCACGTAGAGCACGCCGTGGCTCGTGAACCCGCGACGGCGGGGATCCGAGCGCCAACGCTCGACGATGCGCACTTCGGCGCCGGTGATGTGAACCAGGGCGCGGTCGGTCACCGCGAAGAACGTGTCGCCGAGGGCGTGAATCGAGCGCACGTCGCCGATGGCGCGATCCGGCGGCGGCAGGCGCTCGACGAGGGAGACGAGGTGGCGCTGGCCATCAGGCTGCAGGGCGAGTTCGACCAGGGTGTCTGGACCGCCCGCCAGCACGCGCCCGTTGGTCGCCGCATGCACGGCGTAGAGGGCGCGCGGTGACGCCACGGCTTCCCAATTGGCGCCGTCGTAGGCGACGAGCCCGGACAGCGTGCTCACATAGAGCCGCCGGCCGGCCACCGAGACGGCGAACAACTGCGGTGACTCCAGCTGGCCCGGGGGCACCACGGTCACCGTCGGCAGACCGCGCTCGGCCGGTCGCGGATCCGAAGGCCGGTCAGAGGCGGCGGCGGGCAACGGCAGGAGACAGACGGCGGCAACTGTCAAGAAATGGCACACACGAGTCCATTTCTGTCGCCAGGACGGGCTGCTGACAGGAGTGGGCGCCGACTTGGGGTCCTGAAACCGGCGGCCACGGCACACGACGGCCGGGCCGCCTGTGGCGGCGCGAGGGGGCAGCATCCGAGTGCATGACGCTACTGCAACGTCCAGGCCAAGGCCCGGCGGCTACTGCGAGGCGCCCGGCCGCACCGTCGGATAGCTGATCCCGAACTGCGCCTTCATCTGGTCCATGTAGGTCTTGTACTTCGCCCGGTCGAAGTAGTACTTCGTCATCTCCGGCCGGTAGCGGTCCATGGTTGCCTTGTTCATCCAGATGGCCGGCTGGTCGGTCGGCCGGATGAACGGCGTGTAAGTGCGCTGCTTGAGCTGCACGTTCTCGAAGTAGGCGCGTGCGGCCGTGACCAGGTCCGGCCGCATGACGAGGTCGAGCGCCGTCAGCGCGGCGACGCGGGCGCCGGTGTTGACGCCCTTGTGGGCGATCGGCGTCGCCATCGGGATGGCGTTGGCCCAGTTGTGTCCCGGCCCGGCCTGGAAATTCGCCGGATAGCTCAGCACCACCGTGGGGACGTTCCAGGTGATGTCGCCGACGTCATCCGAGGGGCCGCCGAACTTCTCCTCGTCCGGGATGTGCTCGCGGCCGCGCAGCGGAGCGACGGCGCCGGTGGCGAGACCGATCTCGGGCACCTTCATCACGCGCTGGGTCGCCCGGGCGAGCGTCAGGTCGGCCTCGCTCCACTGCGGCAGGCCGACCCGCTGGATGTTGGCGTGCATCGCCTCGGCCACGGCGCGATTGGTGTGGCGCGGCCAGGCGCTGCCGAGCACGCGCGACGTGAACGTGGTGTTGGTCATGAGCGCGGCCCCCTGGGCCATCTTGTCGCCGATGTCCCACATGTTCCGGATCGACGGCTCGTCGGTCTCGCGGAAGTAATACCAGACGCCGGCATTGCGTGGCACGACGTTGGGCTGGTCGCCGCCGTTGGTGACGACGTAGTGGGTGCGCTGCGAGAGGCGCAGGTGCTCACGCCGGTAGTTCCAGCCGACGTTCATGAGTTCGACCGCATCGAGGGCACTGCGTCCGCGCCACGGCGCGCCGGCGCTGTGCGCGGTCTCGCCTTCGAAGAGGTACTCGACCGAGACCAGGCCGCTGCCGCCGCTGTCGCCCCAGCTCGTGCCGAGGTTGGCGCCGACGTGGTTGTAGAGCACGACGTCGACGTCCTCGAACAGGCCGGCACGGACGTAGTAGGCCTTGGTGGCCAGCAGTTCCTCGGCCACGCCGGGCCAGATCATCAAGGTGCCGGGCAGCTTCTCGCGCTCCATGATGCGCTTGACGGCCAGCGCCGCCACGATGTTGAGCGGCGTGCCCGAGTTGTGCCCTTCGCCATGCCCCGGCGCCCCCTCGATCATCGGGTCGTGGTAGGCCACGCCGGGTTTCTGGTTGCCCTGCGGAATGCCGTCGATGTCCGAGCCGAACGCGATGACCGGCCGGCCGCTGCCCCAGGTCGCCACCCAGGCGGTCGGGATACCGGCCACCCCGTCCTCGACCGCGAAGCCGTTCTCGCGCAGCAGGCCGCCGAGGTACTTCTGCGTCTCGAACTCCTGGAATCCGATCTCCCCGAAGCTGAAGAGCATGTCGTTCATCTGCTGGCCGAGGTCGAACATCGCCGCCGACGACACGTCGGCGTCGAGCGCCGTCTTGAGGGCCGCCACCCGCGCATCCACGGGCGCGGGAGGCGTGGCCGGCGGCGGGGCGGATTGCCGCGCCTCGGGCAGGGCCGCCAGTGCGATCGCCAGCACGGCGCCGCTCACGAGCGCCATCGGAGTGGTCTTCATGGAATCCCTCCAGTCACGGGCCGGCGAACCGTGCCCGGTCACCTGGCGGATTATGGCGCGCCCGGATGGATTTCAACACCAGGATCCGCGCCCCGGGGGCGCCGTCACACGCTCGTTGCCACCGGCGGATGCAATCGACAATTAACTCGTATTGGACATGAGGCCAGGCAAGTCGATTCAATGTCGTCATGGTTCATGCGGATGTCGTCTGGATGCTGCTGTCGACGGCGCTCGTGCTGCTGATGACGCCGGCGCTCGGTTTCTTCTACGGCGGGATGGTGCGCTCGAAGAACGCGCTCAACACCATGATGATGAGCTTTGCGGCCATCGGACCGGTGGTCGTGATCTGGGCCCTCGTCGGCTACTCGCTGGCCTTCGCCCCCGGCGGGGCGTTCGTCGGCGCGCTCACCCACGCCGGGCTGCGTGGCGTCGGCCTGGAACCGCAGGGCAGCATTCCGCACCTCCTGTTCATGGCCTACCAGGGCACGTTCGCGGTCATCGCCGCGGCGATCATCTCCGGCGCCGTCGTCGAGCGCCTCAAGTTCAGCGCCTATCTGGCCTTCATCGCCGGCTGGGTGCTGCTCGTCTACGCCCCGGTCGCACACTGGGTGTGGGGCGGCGGCTTCCTCTCGACCGCCGGCGCGCTCGATTTCGCCGGCGGCGCCGTCGTCCACGTCAACGCGGCGGCCGCGGCCCTGGTGGCCGCGCGGGTCGTGGGCGCGCGGCGGGACTACGGGCGGCGGGCGATGCTTCCCCATAACGTGCCCTTCACCCTCCTCGGCACCGGGCTGCTCTGGTTCGGATGGTTCGGCTTCAACGCCGGCAGCGCGCTGGCGGCCAACGACGTGGCCGTGCTGGCCTTCGTGAATACGCTGCTGGCGCCCGCGGCGGCGCTGGCGGCGTGGACGGTCATCGACCTCGTGCGCGTCGGGCGCGTCACCGCGGTGGGCGCCGCCACGGCCATCGTCGTCGGGCTGGTGGCGGTGACGCCGGCCGCCGGCTACATCGCCCCCGCATCGGCCCTCGTGCTCGGCGCGCTCAGCGCCGTGCCGACCTACTTCGCGCTCATCTACCGGGCGCGCACCTCGCTCGATGATTCGCTCGACGTCGTGGCGGCACACGGTCTCGGCGGCGCCACCGGCGCGCTGCTCGCCGGGGTCTTCGCCGACCCGGCCTGGAGCGGCGGGGCGGCCGGCTGGATTGCGGGACATCCGCAGCAACTGGTCACCCAACTGGCCAGCGTGGCGGCCGTCGCGCTCTACAGCGGCCTGGCCACCTTCGCCATCCTGAAGGCGCTGGCGCTGGTGATGCCGCTGCGCATCCCCGGCCGCATCGAGGGTGTCGGCCTCGACGTCACCGAGCACGGTGAGGAAGCCTACACGGCCGGCGACGGTGCCATCCTGATCTCATCGCGTGAGCCGTCGGCGGCGCGGCTGCCCGCAGCCCTGGCCGCATCAGGTGGAGGCCGGGCATGAAGCTCATCGTCGCCATCGTGCGCCCCGAGCAGTTGAGTGACGTCCTCGAGGCCTTGTTCCACAACGAGGTGCGCGGCCTGACCATCAGCCGCGTGCAGGGACACGGCGGCGAGATGGAGCACGTGGAGAACTATCGCGGCACCACCGTCAAGATGGCGCTGGCCGAGAAGGTGCGGCTCGAGATCGGCGTCTCGAACCACTTCGTCGAGCCCACCGTGCAGGCGATTCTCGGCGCCGCCCGCACGGGCGAAGTGGGGGACGGCAAGGTGATGGTCCTGCCCATCGAGAAGATCTACCGCATCCGCACGGGAGAGGAAGACCAGGCCGCGGTGACACCGTATCCGGCGACGGACGCCTGATCCGGGGCCGTCGCCAGGTGGTCGTCCGGACGGCGGGGCCGACTGACCGTCCTGCACGACGGTGTCGAAATTCCTACACGTCGCGAACTGCTAGTCCAGATTCTTCTAGCAATTGCGGCTGTTTACGCTGGTCCTTCTTTTGCTGAGCACGCGGCGATGTCTGCCGACTCCGCGCGCTGGCAATGGCCGCACGCTTCACTTCGTGCCAGCGTGCGCACGCTTGGCGCGAGCCTGGTGCTCGTGAGCCTCTCCTTCTCCACGGTCTTCGCGCAGGTGCGGGTCCCGACCTCGTGGGATCGCAACACCGACATCCTGACCGCGGGCTACCGGGTGTTTCTCGGCACCTCGCCCGACGAGACCGGGACCGTCATCGACACCGGCCCGGCGACCAGCACCGTCCTGACCCTGCCGGTCGGCGCGACCTACTACATGACGGTGCGCGCCTACTCGGTCTTCGGAGTGGTCGGTCCGGCGTCGGAGACCTCGGTCATCGACCTGGCCGCGGCGCCCGGCCCGCCGGGGCATCCCTCCGCGTTCGCCTTCGGCTCGTCGGCGGTGTTGAGCTGGTCACCCCCGGCCACCGGTGGCGCGCCGCTCGACTACCGCGTGTCGGTCGGGACAGGTCCCGGCGCCGCCAATCTCGTGCACGATCTGCCGGTCGGCAACGTGCTGGCCATCGGCCGCCGCGTGCCGCCAGGCGTCTACTTCGCGCGGGTCCGCGGCGCCAACCTGGTCGGCCTCGGCGACGTGTCGAGCGAAGTGCGCTTCGAGATCGCGCCGCCGCCGCGCCCGTCGCGCCCGGTGGAACTGAGGGCCGAGTGGGCGGGCACCTACGCGCACCTCACGTGGTCGCGCCCGACCGACGCGTGGGGCGACGAGGTGCCGAACTACTTCATCGTCGAGGCCGGCTCGGCTCCCGGGGCCGCGAACCTCGGCAGCTTCAGCGTCGGCAACACCACTTCCTTCGTGGTCGATGTCCCGCCCAGGCACGCACTACGCGCGCGTCCGCGGCGTGGGCGTGGGCGGCGTCTCGACGCCCTCGAATGAGATCGTCCTCCACGGGCGCGGCGCTCCCGGACCGGCCCACGGGCTGACCGCGACCGGCACCGGCGGGAGCGTGACGCTGACCTGGAGGGCGCCGGACGGCGACCCGTCCGCCGCCAGCGGCTACGTCATCGAGGCAGGCAGCGCGCCGGGTTCGAGTGACGTGGCCACCGTCACTGTCGGGCCGGCCACGAGTTTCAGCACCGCCGTGCCGCCGGGCACCTATTTCGTGCGCGTCCGCGCCGTGAACACGCGCGGCCGCAGCGCGCCCTCCAACGAGGTGGAAGTCCGCCGCTAGGGCGTCGCGGCCGCTGGCCGGACGCGTGGCTCGGCGGCGTCGAGGTCGTCGTAGAGGTGCGCGCGGTAGCTGCGCACGAGCCCGGCATCGGGACAATCGGCGAGCCGGCCGTGGCACAGCAGGCGCATGGCGCGGTTGGCGCCGAAGAGGGCATCGAGCGGCGTGGCGGCGTGCTGCAGGATGACGCCGCCGAGGAACACGATGTCGAGCAGCGCGGGCATCGGGTCGGTGACGCCGGCGTCGAAGTTGCTCGTGACCGCGTACGACGTCAGCAGGTGCGGCTCCACCAGCCCCGGCACGAAGGGCACCGTCCCCCCGAGATTGGGCTGGTGGTCCCCGAAGTAGGCAAACACCACCGGCTGTTCACTGGACATGAGGGTGGCGCCGAAGTCACGGGTCGCGCGGTCGGTCGCCACCATGCGGTCGCTGAAGTCCGAGAGGCGTCCGGCCATGGCGCGGCCGAGGCGACTCTGGTCGAGAGTCCGGGCGACTGGCTGGTTCGCGTTGTACGGTCCGTGCTGCATGATCGAGAGCACGAACAGCAGGATCGGATGGTCGCGCGGACGCGCCAGGACCTCCAGCGCGTAGGCGCCCAGTTCGCTGTCGCTGATCAGGTGATCGGCGAGCGACTTGTTGTTCCACTGCGGGAAATCGAGGGGATTCAGCACCTCGTCGAAGCCGAGGTCGCGCTGCGCCGTCTCCATGTTGTAGAGGCCCTTGGGAGAGCCCGAGAGGGCAATCGCGCGGTAGCCCGACCGCTTGAGCAGGCGCGGCAGGCTGTAGCGGAGCTTGGGCGTCACCGTGTAGTAGACGCCATTGCTCGAATCGCCGAAGTCGGCACTCGCCAGTCCGGCCAGCAAGGCGAACTCGCTCAGCCAGGTGTTGCCGCCCCAGGTATGCACCCGCAGCAGCCCGCCGGCGCGGCGCGCCCGATCGGGCGCGTACATGGCGAGCGACGGCAGACCAGGCACGTCGAGCAGCGCCAGATCCATGGTCGATTCCTGCAGCCAGATGACGATATCCGGCGGCCGCGCCGGCGGACGCGATGACGCCGGCGGCAGCGCCCGCGCGCGGGCGAGGAACTCGTCGCTCGTGCCTTCGATGACGGGCGGGTTGTAGACCAGAGTCGACGCCGAGTAGGCCAGGCTGGCGAAGTGCCCGTAGGTGCTGAAGCCGAACGGATCGAACGGATGGGCATGACGCCAGTGAACGACGCTGACCGCCAGCATCAGGCCGAGCACCGCCGACAAGCCGCGCGCGGTGGCGCCGGCACGGCGGCCCGGCGCCGCGAACAGCCATGCCGCGCCGAGCACGGCGAAGCCAAGCACCACGAACAGCAGGGCCTGCGGGTACTGCCGCAGCACGATCCAGTTGGCGGGATCGACCAGCAGGCGGAAGTCCGCGGCGGTCCACGTCTGTTCCAGGTAGCGCCACTTGAGCCAGTGCAGGCGCTGGAACAGGAAGGTGACCGTCGTGCCGATCGACACGCTGCGCCACCAGTGCCCGGTGAGGGCGAAGGGCACGAGGATGGGAACGAACCAGAACGCGAGATTGATGACGACGGTCGGCAGGTCGGGACGCAGGCGCAGGCAGATGTAGGCGTTCCACGCGGCCATCAGCGGCACGGCGACGTACACGGCGAGACGGCCGAGGCCGTATACATGGGACATGCGGGGCATGGTCGACATGGCCGTGACTCCGATGATACGGAACCCACGCCCCGGTGTCATGCGCCGGGCGCCGTGGCGTCGCTACGGCCGCCCGCGCCTGACCGGATCAGTAGAAGCGCTCCGTGGGCCCGCGGACGGTCAGCCGCCGCCGGATCCGGCGCAGCAGCATGCGTGCTTCGAAGGCGGCACTGCCGCGACTGACGACGATGCGGCTGGCCAGTCGGCCCCCGAAGGACTGCAGGAAGCGCAGGCGGCTGACGGACGAGACGCCGTCGAAGTCGAAGCGCAGCTGGCGCGTCATTGCCTCCTCGATGCCGCGCCACACGAGCAGGCTGACCGCGCCGAGGGCGGCGTGCTCCCGGTCGCGCGTCGACAGGTAGTAGTAGTAGTCCGTGGCATCCCAGACGAAGACGACCGCGGCGTGGACGCGCCCGTCGCCGTCCACCGCGCCTACTGCCTGCCCCTGCCCGCGCGCCGTCGCGGCGTCGACGATCCGGCGAGCGGCAGCGAGATGCCCGGCATCGACGGCCCCGTTCAGATTGGCGCCGTACTCGCGGATGAACTCGTCCACGCTCAGGGGGCGGACGTCGAGACTGTCGGTGGCGCGGCGGATCACGTTGCGCGTCTTGTTGCGCAGCCGCCCCCACAGGACGCTGGACGCTTCTCCGGGGTCGAAGACGAACGTGTGCTGCACGCGCGCGTCGAAGCCCCTGGCCTGCCACGAGAGGGCGTTGCCCTGGTGCGGCGGCAGGATGAACTCGTAGGAGGCGGCCGGCGGCAGCCGGTCGATGAGATCGGTCTCGATCTGGAAACGGGCCCGCTGCAGCGTCTCGTCCTTCGGGACCGACAGGTCGAGAACGGGAAAGAGCAGGCGCGTCAGCGGCGGCGTGCCACAGCGCGAGAACCCCATCGCGCGCGCGGTGCCAAAGGGCAGCCACCCCTGGCGATGCCCGTCGCTCTCGACAGACACCGCACCCCAGGCGCCGGCCGATGCCGCGTCCAGCCACCACTCTTCGACGAACACACACCTGGGCACGGCGGTTCGGGCCGGGGGCGGTGAGCCGCTCACCACGACGACAGCCCCATTGTGCGTCGACGAGCGTCCAGAAGGCACGGCGCGCGACGGGCGCCCGCCGGCCAGCCAGTTCGATCGTCCGAAGCGCTCCGGACCCTCACGGCGTGACGTCCGCCACGGCCCGCCGTGTCAGGGGGCGCAGCAACCTGACGAGCCACGGCGGCGCCAGCAGCAGCAGCTCCGGATCGAACTCGCGCTGCAGCCAGAGCACCGCGATGTAGGTGGCCACGGACGCCGGCATCGCCAGCCACGGCCACGCCAGGAGCAGCCAGCCGGCGAAGGCACCCGCCGCCGCCGCCACCAGGCACCGGACGAGCGTGCGGCCGAGCGCGCGGTTGACCACCCCGCGCGGCACGATCAGCAGCCCGGACGTGACCATGGCGATCTCGGCGACGCCGATCGCGATGCTCACGCCGAGGCTGCCGTTGCCGAATCGCGATTGCGCCCACGGAATCAGGATCGGGTCCAGAGCCACGCTCACCAGGAGACACAGGCTCTGCGCGCCGCACCACTGCCACTGGCGCCCGGCCGCGGCAATCGACGGGCCGAGCACGATGCTGCCGTAGACGAGCACGATGAACACCGACATCACGCTCAGGCTGGCCGCCGCCGGCGCGAAGCTGGCGCCGTAGATCCAGCCGACGACCTGCGGCGCGAAGAGCGCCGTGCCGGCACCGGCCAGGATCCCGATGATGGCCACGGTCCGCAGACCCAGCCGCACGAGGCTCGTGTAGGTCGGCCGGTCGCTGATCCACAGACGGGCCAGTGTCGGGTAGAGCGCGTAGTTCAGGGTCAGCGCCGGAAACACCAGCACACCGGCGATGCGGCTGGCGGCACTGTGCCAGCCGAGGGCTTCAGCCGGCGCCAGCCGATCGAGGAACGCGGCATCGATGTAGGGCTGCAACCGCACCACGAGGTCGAGGATCAGGAAGCTGAAACCGCCCTGCAGGATGGCGCGCGCGGTCACCCAGTCCGGACGCCACGCCCCGAGTTTCAGGCGCACCACCATGCCGACCTGGAGCGCCAGCGTGATGGCCGCGGCCACGACCTGGGCGACGAGCACCTCGCTCAGGCCACCGCCCCGGGCCAGCGCCACGACGACCAGGGCCGCCTCGGTCAGGTTGCCGAAAACGGTGGACCGGGCCTGCCAGTGGACGCGCTCGAAGCCGCGCACGACCGCCAGGCAGAGCGCCCCGAGCCCCTGCAACGCCAGCTTCATGCTGACGAGCGACAGGGCCAGGCGCACGTCGTCGTCGTAGCCCATCCAGCGTCCGAACGGCGGAATCACGACCAGCACGACGGCGGCGAACACCACCCGCAACACCATGCCGGAGGCGAACAGCCGCGCGCCGGCGCGGCGATCGCGCGCCACTTCCGCCGCCACCTGCGCGTGCCCGCCCCACTCGACGAACAGGTACCAGACGCCGAGGGCGGCGGTGGCGAAGTAGATGGCGCCGAACGGACCGGCACCGAGGCGGCGGGCGATGAGCGCCTGCACCACCATCGACACCGGCGTGGTGATGAGCTGCGAGAAGACCAGGGCCAGCATGCCCCGGCCGACGATGTGGCTGGCGTTGGCCCGCTCGTTCTCGTCCGGACCTGGCGCTATGACAGTAGGTGCGGACACTGGCGGAGGCTACCGGCGCGCCGTCGTGGCAACGCTCACGACAGGACCGGATAGAGGAAGCGGAGCGCCAGCATGTAGAAGACGTTGAAGGCCACGAACCACGCCACGGCCTTCTTGAGCGCGCGCCTCGGATGGGGGTCGCGCGCCGCCAGGAAAGGAATCAGGATCATGGCGAACAGGACCGAGCGGAGGATCAGGTCCCGCATCCCGCTACTCGACGACGACGACGTCTCCGGAGCGCAGCCGCAGCCGGCCGGCCGTGCCCAGTCCGGCCGAGACGGCTTCCCACGTCATCCTGATCCGCGTCGGCAACATTCCTGTGGTGCGCACCACGAAGATGCGGTCCCTCTTGGCGAAGTCCTTCAGGCCGCCGGCGGCGGCCAGCGCCTGCGCCACGCCGGAGCCGGGCGCGAGACTGTGCAGGCCCGGTTCGCCGACCTGACCGAGCACCGAGACGCTGAGCGGCCGTGCCTCGTCGACGGCCACGGTGACCTGCGGCGTGACGATGAACTGCCTGAGGCGCTCCTCGAGGTCGCGCGCCAGCCGCACGGGCGTCAGCCCAGCCGCCGGCACGTCGTTCAGGAACGGCAACGAGACCTGGCCATCGCTGCGGACGCGGACGCGCGCCGACAGCTTCTCGTTCTCCCACACCTGCACGTTGAGCGCGTCCCCGACCCCCACGACGTACTCGCCGTCGGGGTCGGCCGCGTCGGGCGACCGCCATTCGTCGGCCCACACGAACGGCGCGCGCGAGGTGGTCGCGCAGGCCGCGAGCGGCGAGGCGACGAGCAGGATCAGTGCGATTCCACGCCCGTTGCGGCGAATGCACCGGGAAAGCGACATCGGCATCATAGAAGTATAAGCGGTCCGGGCCGGTCGCCGGTCAGGCCCGTCCCGCCGCTCCGGTCCCATTGGCCGCTGGCAGGAGCTGGCGATAGAACGCTTCGAGCGCGTCGACCGCGTGCTCCCACCGGTACTGTCGCAGCATCAGGGCCCGGCCCTCGTCCGACAGCCGTTGCGCCAGGTCCGGCCGGGACAGCAGGTCGAGGACGGCCGCGGCGAAGGCCTCGGCGCCGTCGGCGATGAGCAGGTGCTGGCCATGCACGAGCTCGATGCCCTCGCAGCCGAGCGCGGTGGAGACCATCGGCTTGCCCATCGACAGCCCTTCCAGCACCTTCAGCCTGGTGCCGCTGCCCATGCGCAGGGGCACGGCGAACACGGCCGCCTTGTGGACGTAGGGACGGACATCCTCGACCGACCCGGTCACGATGACGTTCTGTGCAGCGAGCCGCGTGACTTCCGGCGGGGCCTCGCCGCCGACGATGTAGAAGGTGGCCCCGGGACGCTGTCGAAGGATCCGCGGGAAGATCTCGTTGACGAAGAACAGCGCGCCGTCGACATTGGGCCGGTACTTCATGAGGCCGGTCAGCACGATGGTGTCGGGCTCGACCGCGATCGACGACGGGGCGAAGTAATCGGTGTCGACGGCGTTGGGCACGACCGCGGTCGGCACCGCCGGCACGATCTCGCCGAGCAGGGACGCCTCCCGCTGCGACGTCAGCACGCAGCCATGCGAGGCCCGCCAGCTGGCCGTCTCTTCGCGCTTGAACTTGTAGTACTCGAGCCAGTTGAACCACCGGCGGATCGCCGTCCCCTCGCTCTGGTACATGCGGTAATAGAGCTCGTACTCGATGTTGTGCTCGTCGAGCACCAGCACCGAGCGCGGGTCGAAGCGGTAGCACTCCATCTGGCTGGTTTCCAGGTGGATGATGTCGAAGGGCTCGCCGGCAGTCAGCTCGTCCAGCTTCTGCTGCATCAGCGGCGAGTGGATCAGGCGGCGCTGGAACGACTTCGGAGAGAGCAGCGAGGTCAGCTGCGCGACGCGCTTGCCCAGCGCGAAGGTCGGCGCCGGCACGGTGTGCACGGCGGCGCAGTGCGCTTCGAGCACCTTGACGTCCGCGTCGTCATCGCCGTGGCTGAACGCGACGAGCGTGACGTCGTGTCGTCGGCCGAGCACGTCGAGCACGTGAAAGACCCGCTTGGCGAACCCCCAGTTCAGGGGATACGGAAGCCAGGGCGAGATCAGGAGAATCTTCATCGGCCGCCTGTGAAATCAGAACGAGTCGTGCATCCCGCGCGGGGCGCCTCGAATCGACGGCCTCCAGGCGAACCACCTGCTCCCGGCCCTCCAGGCGCAGCGCGCGGAGCGGCCCAACGGGCAGGACGTTCCCTCAGGATAGCAAACTGGCCCGTCCCGGCCTGCCGGGGGCGGTGTCCGATGCGCGATTGTCGGAGACCACGCGCAAATCGATATCGTTTTGTGGCGGCAGCGGCGGAAGCGACGGCGAAACTCGCCCCGTTGGCCCGGGAATCCTGGGCTAACATGGAAGATACCTACCGTGGGCCAGTTCGACAGCCGTCAGGCAGGTCACGGCTCGTCGATGTCCCCGGGAGCGTCAACCGGACACTTCCAGGGCACCCATGACGAATATTCCTCCCGGCGCATCGTTCGATCGACCGGAACTCTCGAGCAGCCAGACCCCCGCGGCTCCTCCGCCTGAAGAGGCCAGCCGCGCGTGGAGGCGGTTCAATCACATGACGCGACCGACCCTTGACGAGCGAGAGTTGTACGAACGCCACACGACCCGGATGGCCAGCGGCGCGGGCGCCACGGCGGAACCGGCCGCCCCGCCATCGCGGGTGCCCCCGGTCATCGATGACGGCGAACCGCTCGTCGACGTCAGCCTGCTCGTGGACTACGTGCGGTTCATCGGCCGCGCGCTCGGCCGGCATCGCCTGGGCGCCCTGCTGACGCTGCTGCTGACGACGGCGGCGGTCGTCGGCGTGGCGATGGTGTGGCCGCGAACCTACCAGATCGACGGCCGGCTGCTCGTGCAACGCAGCAGCCTCGTGTCGTCGCTCGTGAACCCCGGCCGGACGCTCGCCCGTGACGGCAATCTGCCGACGGTTGGGGCCCAGGAAGTCGTGCACAGCCGCGAGAACCTGCTCGCCATCATGCACGGCACCGACCTCATCGCGGAGTGGGCGCGCACCCGCCCTCAGCTTCTGCGCCTCAAGGATCGGGCCATGGAGATGCTCGCCCAGACGCCCACCGAGAACCAGCGCGTCGATGCGATGGTCGGTCTGCTCGAGGCGCGCCTGCAGGTCGGCACCGGCGACGAGGGCACGATCAGCTTCGTGCTGAAGTGGCCCGACCCGGTGATGGGCCAGAAGATCGTCGACCAGGCGATGCAGCGCTACCTGGAGTTCCGCCGCGTCACGGAAATCTCGGCGATCACCGATTCGATTTCGATTCTCGACAAGTCGGCCGGGACCGTCGAAGCGCAGGTGGCGGCGACGCTCGGAGAACTGCCGGCGCCGGCGGCGACAGTGAGCCGGCCGCGGACGGTGCGCAGCGTGCCCATCGTGGCCGGTCCCCCGGCCGAGATGACCGTCCGTCTGGCGCGGCTGCGCTCCGAACTCGACGCGCGGCAACAGGAAGTGGCGCGCCTCGACGGCCTGCGCACGCAGCAGTTGTCCGAAGCCCAGGCCAGGCTCTCCGCCGCCCTGACCATCTACACCAACGACCATCCCACGGTGGGCTCCCTGCGCCAGACCGTGGCGCGGCTGGGGAGCGAGCCCCCGGAGCTCACGGCTGCGAGGGCGGAGGCGCGTCGGCTCGAAGGCGAGTACGACGCTCTCAGCACCACCATCACGACTGCCACCGCCCGCGCCGAGCAGTCACGGCTGACGTCCCAGTCTTACGGAGCGGTGGAGACGTACCGGCCCGCTGAAGGCGGTCCGGACCCGATCGCCTTGCGCCTCACGGATCAGATGGCGGAACTGGCGGCGGTGCGGGCACGCGCCAGTGCCGCGCGTGCGGAGCTGGCGTCGGCGCAGGCCGGCTTCAAATATCAGTACGCCGTCGTCCGGCCGCCGCAGGTGCCGCGGGCGCCGATTGCGCCGAACATCGTGGCCATGGTGCTGGCGGGTCTGGTCGCCAGCCTGCTGCTCGCGTTCGCCTACGCCATCGTCGCCGACCTGGCAGGGGGCCGCGTGCTCGAAGCCTGGCAGGCGGAACGCCTGGTGCGCGCGCCGATTGCCCTGCGGATTCCAACGTTGTGAGTCACTCGTCCACCCTCGTCGCACCGCGCCTGCCGAGCGCCGGCGGCACCGGAGGCCTGGCCCCGCTGGCCGTGGTCACTGCCTTGGGTGTGGCCACCGTCGCGGCCGTGCTGCTCAGCAATGGCCATCTGCTGGCGTCGGTGGCGCCGGTGCTGCTCGGTGGGGTGCTGTGGCTGATGTGGCGGGCGCCGCTGCGCGTGACGCTCGGCGTCGTGATGTTCGTGGCCCTGGCCGTCGACCGCCCGGGCGACGCCGACGGGCACTGGGCCTCGCCGCTCAACGTCGTCGGCGGCATGCTCTTCCACAACCTGAACCACGTCGTCGGCATCGAGGCGCTGAAGTTCAGCGGTGTCTTCGCCGTGGTCGGTCTGCTGCTCGTCGTGCGGAGCTATCGCCTCCTGACCGGCCGCCAGCGCGACACGGCCGGCAGCCTGCTGCCAGCGGCCCCGCTCCTGTGGAGCATCGGCGTGGCACTCGCGACGATCGCCGGCGCCGTGCTGTTCGGGGCGCTGCGCAGCGGCGACCTCCAGATGGCCAAGATCCAGGTGCAGGCCTACCTGCAGCTCCTCGCCGTGGCCTACCTGTTCAGCGTCAGCCTGCGTGGCAGCCACGACTACCGCTGGCTCGGCACGCTCATCGTGGCCGCCGCGGGCATCAAGGCGGTGATGGCGATGTGGGTACGCGCCGTCCTGCCACCGGCCTTCCCCGACCAGTGGGGCGTGATGCGCGAGCTCGAGTACGCCACCAACCACGGCGACTCGCTGCTGTTCGCCTGCGCGGCGGCGGTGCTGCTCGGACCGCTCTTCCATGCGCCCAGCCGGCGCCAGATCGTGACGTTCCTGCTGCTGGCGCCGCTCATCGTCGCCGGAATGATCGCCAACGACCGCCGGATCGGATGGGTGCAGGCGGCGCTGGTGCTGACGACGTTCGTGCTGATGAATCCCGCCAGCCGCTTCACCCGGCGCGTCGCCCGCGGCGCCGTCATGCTGTCGCCGCTCCTGCTGGCCTACGTGGTGGTGGGCTGGTCGTCGCCCTCCCGCGTCTTCGCGCCGGTCGGCTTCGTCCGCAACCTCGTCCAGGCGGAGCGCACCGACGGCAGCCTGGACCGCTCGACGCTGTTCCGCGACGTCGAGAATTTCAATCTCGTCTACACGTTCATGAGCAATCCGGTGCTCGGCACCGGCTTCGGCCATCCGTTCGCCATGGCGGTGGAAGGCGATGCCCTGACCGAGTTCAAGGAATACAACTACCTGCCGCACAACTCGCTCGTCGGTTTGTGGTCCTTCACCGGCGCCGTCGGGTTCACGGGCATCTTCTCGACGGTCGTCGTGGCCTTGCTGCTGGCGGCCCAGGCACACAAACGGGCGGTGACTGCCGATTACGCCATCGGGGCGGCGGCCGCGATCGGCTGCCTGCTCTCCTATGCGGTGCACCTGTGGGCCGACATCGGGTTCACGGAAGCGCCCACGATCTTCCTGGTCGGACTGGCCATGGCCATCGCTGGTCAGGGCGCGGTGGCGGCCGGCGTGTGGCCGGGCGAAGGTCGGCCCCGCAGATCAAGCACCCAGATTCTCCAGGCGTAGGACGCCGAGCCCGCTCGGCCGCGACCAGACATGATGCAACAGCACCCGACACAGAACCCGGCCGACAACAAAACCGAGTGGCAACGTCTGTGGTTCACCCTCCAGGGGCGGCCGTGGACGGCGCTCGCGGTCGTCGACATGACCGGCGGATCCGATGCCGAGACGGTGGCCCGTGCCCTGGCAGAGGTGGGCAACCGTGACGGCCAGGTGCCGGTCGAATGCGTCTTCGCCCGCGCGGCCACCTTCAAGGACGTGCCACAGCTTCTGACACGGCTGTCGCAGGCGGCCCCCGACGCGCTGCGGCTGCTGGCATGTGATTCGCTGGGGGACAACCCCGCGATGATTCCCCTGCTGCAGGCCGCCGACGGCGCCGTCGTCGTCGTGCGCCTGGGACAGGCGACGGGCGCAGCGGTCGATAAGACAGTCGAGGTCATCGGCCGGCACAAGGTGCTGGCCAGTATCTCGGTCGGCTGAGGGATCACATGGCAGGTGAAAAGTCGCGCGTCCTCACCTCCGGCATCGTGCTGGCTGGAACGTTCCCCGGCGCGAACCCGGCGTTCGATCGCCTGTCGCCCCGGCCGCTGGTGCCGGTGACGCATCGGCCGTTGATTGCCTACAGCCTGACCTGGCTGCAGTCGGTGGGGATGCAGGACGCGGTCATCTGCGGCAACCGGAACAGCCGGGCACTGCAGGCGCGGGTGATGCGCCATTCCTCTGGCGATCTGGACCTGACGTATCTCGAGGACCAGATGCCGCGCGGGGCCGCCGGCTGCATCCTCGACGCCTCGATGTTCAGCGACAGCCAGACGTTCGTCGTGACCGACGGCGCCGCCATCCCCAACGTCGACCTCGACGACCTGCTCGACGCCCACGCGGCGTCGGGCGCGGCGATGACGATCGTGGTGCACCACGAACCGCGCGGCATTGGCCAGTCGCCACTCCAGGTGCCGGCCGGCATCTACGTCCTGGACCGGCGCGCGCTCGATCCCATCGCCCGCCAGGGGTTCGTCGACATCAAGGAGCACCTCATCCCGAGCCTGGTGCGAGCCGGCGAACACATCACCACGTTCCTGGCGGATGGCGCGATGCCGCGCGTCCTCGATGGCGAGACCTATCTGGCCGTGAACGAGTTCGCGACGCACCGGCTCTCGACCGGCGGCCTGCCCCCCGTGGGCTTCGAACTGCGCGGCGAGGCCTTCATCCACCGCGATGCGGTGGTCGGAGAAGACGTCACGATGGTGGGTCCGATCATCGTGAGCGCCGGCACCACCATCGAGCCCGGAGCGGTCATCATCGGGCCGACCTCGATTGGACTGGACGTGACGATCGGGGCTCGCGCCCTGGTGTCCCGTTCGTCGGTGTGGCGCCGCGCCCGCATTCAGAGCAACGCCTCGGTGGATCGGTCGATCGTCGCCGACGACGGCGTCGTCGGGAGCGACCGGCGCGCCTATCGCACGATCGTCGGGGGCACGCCCCGGCGGCGCCTCGCCGCCGTGCTCGGGCTGCCGGTGGGCGACGACGACAGGGTCAACGGCACGAACGGGAACCGGCGACGATCGGCCAACGGGGGACGCTGACCGCGAAATTCTGGGCAGGCATTGATTTCTTCGCGTCGCCCCGATCGCCCCATTCAAGCCGCCCGAGTTTCTGCCGATCGCTACCTTGGATTGTCCAGCCGGGCCCATCGATCAGTGGCGCGGATGGCGGTATCATGGAACTGGCTCACGTGCTGAGTCCCCACCGAACCTCAGGGCTACCCCCGAGCCCGGCGGCCGGTGTGTTTCTCCTAGAATCGAACAGTTAAATGCAAGTCTGGCCGGTGCTTCTCGACGCCACTCCGACCTATCTGGGTCAAGGTGCGCGTCGTGTGTCGTTGCTCCGGGCTCCCATGGGTCGCGGGCTGCTCGTCACGCAGCTGCTCGAGCAGCTGCGTCGCATGCCCACCGACGCACCGACCATCGTCGCGCCCGCCGATGTCGACGCGCAGTATGTCGACTCTTTGCGGGAGGCCTGTCCGGGCGTCAACATCGTCACCTCGGCGTCGGCCCTCAGCCGTGCCCTGGCGAGTGCCGAGCCGTCGGACCTGCTGCTGTTCGTCGATCCGCGCTGCCTGCCCGTGAACGTCGCGCAGCTCGGCGCGATGGTGGCGGAGGCGGCGGAGCATCAGCAGATCGCGCGCCATCTCGTTGGCTACGCCGCCGACCTGGCCGGC
Organism: uncultured Acidobacteriota bacterium; assembly: GCA_963807405.1. Classification (GTDB taxonomy): domain Bacteria; phylum Acidobacteriota; class Vicinamibacteria; order Vicinamibacterales; family UBA2999; genus CADEFD01. The sequence continues at coordinate 2,889,762 of CAWEBU010000006.1, forward strand.
ACGCGTGAGAGCGTGATCGTCGACGCCGACGGCCACGTGCGCAGCGTGCACCGCTATTTCAAGCCGGCCACCTGGCCGTTCCTCGCCGGCGTCGCCGCCAGCGTCGTTCCGGTGTCCAGTGGCATCCTGCCGTTGGCGCAGATGCCGGCGTCACTGCTGGAGCTGCGCCAGGTGCTGGTGTCACTCGGCGTGCCGAGTCGCGACGTGGTCATGCAGTCCGGGGCGTTCGATCTGTCGTGCGAGCAGGGGATGCTGGCGGCGGTCGAACATTCGGTGGTGCAGACGTGCCTCGGCGACGCCGAGGGTGATCGCACCAACATCGCGTTCGTGGGCGACGGCCACCAGATCGATCCGAGCGCCCGCCTGATCGGGCCGATCATCGTGCAGCCGGGTGTCCGCATCGGGCCGCGGGCCACCGTCGTCGGCCCCGCGCTGCTCGGCGCCGGCACCCAGGTCGACGCCGACGCCATCCTCGCTCATGTGTCGCTCGGCGCCGGCGCCCGCGTGCCGGAAGGCGTGGTCCTGCGCGATCGGGTGTGCGGCGTGGACGGCGCACCGGTCTCGGCGGAGGCCGGCGCCAGCGAGACGGCGCCGACGTTCGCGGCGCGCCTGACACGACAGGCGTTCGACACCACCGGTCCGATGCTGTCCAGCACGATGCACGCGCGTCCGATGCGCATCTACCCGTACGTCAAACGCGGCGCCGATGCGACGCTGGCCGCCCTCGCGTTGATCGTGCTGTCGCCGCTGCTGGCCCTGATCGCGATACTGGTGTGGCTGGACTCCCGCGGCCCCGTCTTCTTCAAGCACGAGCGTGAGGGCGTCGACGGCCGGATGTTCGGCTGCGTCAAGTTCCGGACGATGCGCGTCGGGGCCAATGAACTGCAGCGCAAGCTGAAGGAACAGAGCCCGATCGACGGCCCGCACTTCAAGATCGCGTCCGATCCGCGCATCACCACCTTCGGGCGGCTGCTGCGGGCCAGCAATGTCGATGAGCTGCCGCAGCTGTTCAATGTCCTGCTCGGCGACATGAGCCTGGTCGGGCCGCGTCCGTCGCCGTTCCGCGAGAACCAGGTGTGCGTGCCGTGGCGCAACGGCCGCCTGTCGGTGCGGCCGGGCATCACCGGCCTGTGGCAGGTCTGCCGTCACGATCGCCAGGACGGCGACTTCCACCAGTGGATCGAATACGACCTGCTCTACGTGCAGCACTTCGGCCTGCTGCTCGACCTCAAGATCCTGATGGCTACGGTTGTCACCCTGGGCGGCAAGCTGGCCGTACCGACCGGGTGGCTGGTAGACGTCTCTCCGACTGACGGCCTGCAGCCCGGCCTCACCGTGGCTCCACCTCCGGGCTCCGGCGGGCGGCGGCTGCCCCGCACGGAGCAGCCGGCGCGCTCGACGCGGTGAGCACCGGCGGCGTCATCGTGCCGGGTCGGCGCGGCCACGTGCCCGCGCTCGACGGAATCCGCGGCATCGCCATCGCGATGGTGATGGCTCTGCATTTCGTCAACAACCAGGTCGTGCCCACCAACGTGCTGGAGCGGGCCGCCGTCACGCTCACGAACTACGGCCTGTGGGGCGTCGACCTGTTCTTCGTCCTGTCGGGCTTCCTCATCACCGGCATCCTCGTCGACGCCAAGGGGACGTCCGGCTACTTCTCGAACTTCTTCGCCCGCCGCGCACTGCGGATCTTTCCTCTCTACTACGGGGTGCTGCTGCTCGTCACGGTGCTGGTCCCGGCCGGCGTGCTGGCCGCCATCGACCCGGAACTGCTGCAGCTGCGCGAACTGCGCGGGTGGCTGTGGCTGTACCTGACCAACGTCTACCTGGCGCCCGAGACCACCTTCTCCATCCCCTATCTCAGCCACTTCTGGTCGCTGGCGGTCGAGGAACACTTCTATCTGGTGTGGCCCTTCCTCATCTGGGCCACCTCCACGCGCCTGGCGATGCGTATCTGCCTCGGGCTCGGGATGATGGCCCTGGCGCTGCGCATCGGCTTCGCGCTCGTGGCACCGGACGCCCTCTACGCCGCGGTGCTCACGCCGTGCAAGGTCGACGCGCTGTGCGCCGGCGCGTGGTTCGCGCTGGCGGCGCGCGACGAGGTACCGCTGGCCTCCCGCCGCGCCATGCAACTCGCCTGGCTGGCCGGCGGCCTGGTCGTCGCGCTGTCCGCCTGGTACTTCCTGCTGCACCTCGGCGCCGCGCTGGTGCTCCCCCTGCGGACCTTCGCCCTGGCCATCTTCTTCGGGGCCATGATCCACGGGGCGACCTACCACGCCGGTCTCGGCTGGTTCAGGGCCGCCTTGACCCTGCCGTGGCTGCGAAATCTCGGCCGCTACAGCTACGGGCTCTACGTCTTCCACGGCATCGTCGCCTACGCGATGCATCGCTTCGCGGTGCCGGCCTACTTCGAGACCCTGACACCGGCCCACACCCTCAACTCCTTGCTGATGGTGGGGTTCGGCGTGGCTGTCTCCTACGCCATCGCCCTCGGCAGCTATCACGGTGTCGAGCTGCCCTTCCTCTCGCTGAAGAAGCGGTTCGGCCCCGCCTGAGAGCGACCGTGGCGCCACGAACCGTCGCGCAATCGCGTGAGATAGACTGCGCATGATGTCCGAGGCTCAGCCCTCCGGCGCGGCGCCACTCTCTCCAGTGCGTCCACGGTCCGCGAGTATCCTGATCAACAACTTCAACTACGGGAAGTTCGTCGGCCTCGCCATCGAGAGCGCGCTGGCGCAGACCACCGCCGGCCAGGTCGTCGTGGTCGACGACGGCTCGACCGACGATTCGCGCGCCGTCATCGAACGGTATGGTTCGCGGGTCCAGGCGATCTTCACGCCCAACCGCGGCCAGGGCGCCGCCATGAACGCCGGCTTCGCCGCCGCCAGCGGCGATATCGTGCTCTTCCTCGACGCCGACGACATGCTGGCGCCGAACGTGGTCGAGACGCTGCTGAAGGTGTGGCAGCCGGGCACCGTGCTGGCACAGTATCCGCTGCACATCATCGACAGCAGCGGCCTCCGCGTCGGCATCTATCCGGATCCGCCGTCGAACCTCTCGCACGGCGACGTGCGCGAACTGCTGCTGCAGACGGGCTCGTTCGGTGTCAACGTCACGAGCGGCCTGGCGTTCCTGCGCGAGGCGCTCGGCGACATCATGCCCTTGCCCGCCGAGAAAGTACGCAACGCGGCCGATGGCTACCTGGTACGCGCTGTGGCCTTCGCCGGCGCCGTGCAGCGCGTCGACGAGGTGCTCGGCTCGTATCGCCGGCACGAGAGCAACGACTCCAACGTGTGTCGTGACTCCGGGCGGGCTGGCCGAAGGCTTCCGCAAGAAGATCGAGTACATCCGCAACGAACTGGACGTCACGCGTGAGTTCGCGGCCAGGCACGGCTTCGCCACCCGCGCCGACCTCGGCGAGCACGACGCCGACTACCTCGGCTACCGCCTGTTCCTGTTGCTGTCCGATCCCGCCTCGAAGCGGCTGGTCGGCGGGCGCCGCCGCCACCTGCTGCCCCGCTACCTCGCGGCGCGCTGGAAGTCGAAGTGGCCGCCGCAGCGGCGCCTGCTGGCGATGACGGTGGCGATCGCGGCCTCGCTCAGTCCGAGGCCGGTCGCCGCGACACTGCTCACCTGGCTGCACGACCCGCAGACGCGGCCGCACTGGTGGCTGGCCGTGTCGCGGCGGCTGCGGGCGCGGACGGAGCCCTAGCCGCCGATCCTGAGGTTGCGGGGCGCTGGCGGTTCCGCAATCGGCGCGCCGATTCCCGGGCGCAGCTTGGCCGGCAGCACGCCCGTCTTGACGGTGCCGGTCGGATCCACCCACGGCCACGGGTGGTCGCCGAAGAACGCCGGCTTGGACGTCAGATACAGCGATGGCGGGAGCGCGCGCTCGTCGCGGTCCCAGCGCACGGTGCCGGTGAGGTAGTCGAAGTTGCCGTCGCGGACGGTCGTGGATCGCACCTTCGGATCGGCCGCCTGCTCCCAGTGCGTCGGGTCGTAGCCGAGCTTCCAGATCGCGGGCGCCGAGCCCCACTGGCTGGTCGAGTGCCCGAGCGAGCCGTCACCCGGATCTTCGTAGATCCAGCCGTCCATCCGGCCCGGTTCCCCGATCACGTTGCCGATGAAGGTGTGCCACCACGACCCGAACATGAGGCCGGCGCCGCGCGCGTTCGACATGCCGGTGAAGGACCGGCGACGGCCCACCAGGTGGTTGCGGAAGACGGTCATGGCGATGGCGTTGCCGTGCGTGTTGTCCGAGTCGTAGTTGAACGACTCGTTGCCCTCGAAGAGCACGTGGTGGCCGCCCACCATGTGGCTGCCGTTCAGGCCGACCTCCATCCACTCGGGCATGGTGAAGATGTAGCCGTTGTCCATGTAGTTGTAGCCGACCACCGACGCGGCACCGCTCGAGCGCACGACGATCACCTTGTTCACGTTGAGCACGGCGTTGTTCTCGACCAGCACCTCGGAGCTGCCCCAGGCGAAGCTGATGCCGTAGCCGGCGCCGCCGGGCTGCGGCCAGGCGCCGTCATGGATCGTCGAATCACGAATCTCGACGCGGAAGGAGTGGTTGACACCAACGCCCTCACCGAGCCACAGCGTGTTCTCGACGTCCTTCATCCACGAGTAGGCGGCCGCCTCGAAGCGGATGTTGCCGTCGCTGCCGCCGGTCACGGTCAGGTCTTCGATGCCGACGTCCCGCACGTGCACGTGCTCGCCGGTGTAGCGGGTGAGCTGGGCCTGGCGATGGCGCGTGTAGGTCGCGTGCACCGGCGTCGAGAACGTGATGGTCTCGCCATCGACATCGGTGATTTCCTTGATCTCGTTCAAGGGGCGCCCGGCCCGGCTGAACCAGGTCAGCGAGGCGGGGAAGGGATCGTCGATGTAGGCCTCGGACGGATTGTGGCGCTGGAAGACGATGCGATCCGAGGCCCAGATGGCTGAGTTGGCGTTGGTGTTGAGCCGGCGCGGCACCGGCATCCAGGCGGCGGTGTTGTAGTCGTCCTCGTCGAGCAGGACGAACTGGCCCCTGCGGAATCCGCGGGCATCACTGACGACCACCGACATCGAGCCCTTGACGGCATCGGCGGCCAGCGCCGCCGAGGTGGTCGAATCGATCTTCGGCCAGCGGTTCGGACCGACGACGATGATCGGCTGGGCGTCCACGGCACGGTCCGCGAAGCGCTTGGCGCCGTTGGTCTTCTGCAGCACGGTCTGCCCGGCCCCCGCGCCGCGCAGCGTGATGCCCTTGTTGATCAGCAGGTGGTTGTTGAGCAGGAACCGGCCGGCCGAGAGGCGCACCGTCTGCCCAGCCGGACACGACGCGATGACGCTCTGAATCGCCGCCGAGGCCTCGGCCGTGCCGTTGCCGAACCTCGACGCCTCGAGCGTGGCGCACACGGTCGGCCTGTCCGGAATGCCCCCTTGCACACCGGGAGCCCACGTGGTGCGTCCTTCGAACGGCACGATCGAGGTGTCGACTTGTGCAGCGGCCGGCGCCACCAACACGACAGAGAAAACGAGCAGCAGACTGACCGGTCGCACGCGTGAACCTCTTTCGGACATGTCCAGCCTCGCTGTGCAAGACGCGCACCACGTGACGAAATGAGAGGACGCGGAAAGGATTGCCCGCCGGTGCTGCCGCTGGCAGACGCGAATCCGCCGGGTCGACACGATATTGTACGCGCGTGGTGCGACAGGGGTCGGGAATCCGTCGGCGACGTGTCGCTGCGGCCGCCATCGTGACGGCTGCGGCGCTGGCGGTCCTGATGCTCGGCTGGCCGGCGATGCGGAGCCGGGTGGTGTCGCTGCTGAGCGTGCCGACCACGCGAGCGCGGGCCGCCGCCGGACCATCGCTCGTCCCGTTCAGCCACCTGGCGGCCTCGCAGATCGGCTACGCACCGGCTGGGCCGAAGGCGTTCACGTCACCCACGCGGTTCGAGGGGTTCAGGCTCGTCGACGATGCCAGCGGGCGCACGGTGTGGCAGGGCGGTCCGCCAGCGCGGATGCTGCCGACGGGACTGCTCGGCCCCATTCGTGACGTGTGGATCGGAGACTTCAGCCCGGTCGTGGCTCGCGGCCGGTATCGCCTGCTCGCCGACAACGGCCTGACGAGCCACCCGTTCTCGATCGACATCGAGGTGCACGCGCCGGCCATTCGTGCCGCGCAGCGCGTGTTCTACTTCCAGCGGGCGTTCACGGCCATCGAGCCGCGGTTCAGCGAAGGGCCCTGGTGGCATCCGACCGATGCGGCGCTGGCCCCGGCCGGCGTGCGTCGCGGCTGGCACGACGCCGGGGACTACTCGCTCTACAACATGACCGCGGTCTCGTCGCTCTTCTGGCTGCTCGAGGCCTACAGCGACTTCGCGCCGCGTGACGACGACACGAACATCCCGGAGTCGGGCAACGGCGTGCCCGATCTCCTCGACGAAGGACGATGGGAACTGGAGTGGCTGCTGTCGGTCGCCACGCCCGACGGCGGCGTGCGCAACAGCACCTGCCTCGAACACTACGACGCCTACGGCAGCAACGCGCCCGACACGCGCCGTCCCTACGTCCACGGCGAGCCGGGCACCATCGCCACCGCCCGCGCCGTCGGCATTCTGGCCTACGCGGCTCACGTCTTCTCGACGGTGGACCCGGCCTTCGCCACCACGCTCGGCGATGCGGCGCGGCGCGGCTGGCGCTACCTGGAGCAGCGGCCCGGCGAGCACTCGGACGGCCCCACCTGCGCCGCCTACCGCCAGCACGACGACCGCCGGGCCGGCCGGGCAACGCGCATGTTCGCGGCCGCCGGCATGCTCACGCTCACTGGTGAGGCACGGTTTCGTGACGCCTTCGAGGCGGTGTTCGACGACATCGAAGGCGACCCGAGTCCATATCGCTTCAACGCCTACGCCTCCCTGCTCTACCTGCGCGCGCCGGCCGGCGATCCGCGGCGCCAGGCGGCCATCCGGGCGCGGCTGCTGGCGCTGGCGGACGAGGCGGTCACCGACAGCCGTGCCCACCCGTTCGGCTGGGCCGGGCGCTACATCTGGGGGTCGACGGCGGTGGCGTTCGAACGTGCCGGCGCCTTCACGGTCAAGCAGTGCCTGACCGACGCGCAACCGGCGTCGCCGTATTGCCAGCAGGCGCTGGCGAATCTCGACTACGTGTTGGGCCGCAACTCCTACCAGTTCGCCTACGTGTCGGGACTGCCCGGCGTCAGCCGGGGACGCACGCATGCCTTCCACCACTGGCTGGCGACGATGCGGGCGACGCCGTTCCTCTTCCCCGGCGCCGTCGCCGGCGGTCCCAACGAGACTCCCGAACCCAACGACGGCTCGCGGCCGCTCGGACGTCCGCGGCCGACGTGGGGCTACTGGGGCGACCCGGCGATGCCGCGCGACGCCGCGACGCCGATCGACGGCCGCTACACCGACAACGACAGCTGGTCGACCAACGAACTGGCCATCACGTGGCAGGCCGCTGCCCTCTACAACCTGTACTTCGCCCGCTGGGCGGCCGGAGCGCTAGGAGCCGGAGGTGGCGAAGTGGCGGCGGATGTGATCGAGGATGCGGGCGGCGGCGTGGCCGTCGCCGTAGGGATTCCTCGCTGAAGCCATGGCCGCGTAGGCGGCCTCGTCGGTCAGCAGGCGGCTGGCGTGCTCGACGATGGCGTCGGCCCGGGCGCCGATGAGCCGCGCCGTGCCGGCCGTGACGCCTTCCGGCCGCTCGGTCGTGTCGCGCATCACGAGCACGGGTTTCCCGAGCGACGGGGCTTCCTCCTGCACGCCACCGGAATCGGTGAGCACGAGGCGGCAGCGCGCCAGCAGGGCGACGAAATGCCGGTAGCCCTGCGGCGGGATCAGCTGCACGTTGGGAAGGGCATCGAGCAGTCGCGACACGTGTTCGCGGACGTTGGGGTTCAGATGCACGGGATAGACGAAGCGGTGGTCGGGGAAGGCGCTGGCCAGCCGGGCGATGCCGCCGCAGATCTCGTCGAAGCCGGCGCCGAAGTTCTCCCGGCGGTGCCCGGTGACCAGCACGAAGGGACCGGCGGCCCAGCCTGAACCGAGCAGACCGGTCAGATCGCGATCGATCGCGGCGCGCACGGCGGCATCGCGCTCCTGGACCGCCGTTTCCATGAACAAGGCGTCGATGACGGTGTTTCCGGTGACCGAGATCGCGGCGTCCGGCACCTGCTCGGCGAGCAGCGCCTGGCGCGCCGAGTCGGTGGGGGCGAAATGGAGGGAGACGAGCGGCGTGGCGAGCCGCCGGTTGGCCTCTTCCGGAAACGGCGACCAGATGTTGCCGGTGCGCAAGCCGGCTTCGACGTGGCCGATCGGGATGCGGCGATAGAAACACGCGAGCGCCGACACCAGCACGGTCGTCGTGTCGCCCTGGACCAGGGCCAGGTCGGGCGCCGCCGAACCGAGCCAGTCATCGACCGCGGTCATCAACCGCGCCGTCAGGCCGGCGAGTGTCTGGTTCGGCCGCATCACGTCGAGATGCGCATCGACGGCGATGCCGAACTGGTCGGTGACCTGCCGGAACATCTCCTGGTGCTGGCCGGTGGCGACGACCGTGCAGGTGAAGTCGTCGCTCTGGCGGAGGGCCGACACGACCGGCGCCAGCTTGATCGCCTCCGGCCGGGTGCCCATGAACACGAGGATGCGGCGCGCGCTCATGACCGCCCCCGCATCAGCTCACGCACGACCAGCCAGATGAACTCGCTGTTGGTCGTGAGGTAGCGCTTCCACAGCTTGCGCGGCTCCATGGCCAGCCGCCAGGCCCACTCGAGCCCGAGCGACTGCACCGCCCGCGGAGCCCGGGTGACGACGCCGGCCAGTACGTCGAAGCTGCCGCCCACGCCGATGATGAGCGGCACCTGCAGGCGCTCGCGATGCCGCTGACAGAAGACGTCCTTGAACGGCGTCGGCATGCCGACGAACAGGAAGTCCGGGTCGCTGGCGCGAATCTCCTCGACCACGGCGTCGTGTTCGGCGGGGGTGAAGTAGCCGTTGCGCGCGCCGGCCACCACGAGTCCCGGGTAGTGCCGCTGGCAGTGCGCGACCACCGCCTCCAGCACCTCTTGCCTGGCCCCGAGAAAGTAGACGCGGCGTCCCTCGGCACTGCCGGCCGCCAGCAATTGGACCATGAGGTCGATGCCGGCGACCCGCTCGGTCACCGGGCGCCCGAGCAGCTTGAGTGCCCACACGACCGACATGCCGTCGGCGACGGCCATGTCGGCCGCCTGGCAGGCATGGCGCAGTTCGGCGTCGCGTCGCATCATGCACAGATGCGACGCGTTGGCGGTGACGACGATGTGGCTGGTGCGGGGGCCGCGACTCCACTCGAGACAGCGCGCCACGACCGACCCCATCGCCGTGCGTTCGAACTCGAGGCCGAGCAACTCGGACCGCTCACTCCCCACGCCGTGCCTCCAGCGGTCGGGCCACCGCACCGTGCGTGGCCTCCCAGACCGCGCGCTGTTGTTCGTTGAGGGCGGCCGTCGCCGCCGCCTTACCCCGCCACAGGCAGGCATACTGATAGCGCCGCAGGAAGCGGCGGAAGGCGGCGTCGTCGTAGCGCGGCAGGCGCAGGACGGCGCTGCGCGCGTAGCCCCACAGCATGGCGGCGCTGCCGATGAGCGCCGGGTGCTCGAAGGCGCGGAACGCGGCGCTGGCCAGGTAATAGAGGGGGGCCGTGCCCATGAAGTACTGGCCGAACCCCGCCCGCGTCCGGCCCGTCCAGATGCCCTTCTGACTGGCGCCCTGTGGCCGCAGATGCACGAAGCGCAGCGCCGGTTCGTTGCGGCTCTCGCAGATCCAGCCCAGCATGCGCGCCCGATGGCAGTCGATGCCGTCCCACATCACCTGCTGGACGAAGCCGCCGATCTCGGTGAAGCAGGTGCGCCGGTAGAACTTGGTCATGCCGACCGACATCTCGTCGCCACACACTTCCGGCACCAGCGCCCCGCTGCGCGGGTGCACGAACCAGGGCTTGCCGGAGGTGGTGCCGAGGCGCGGTTCCGCCTCCATCCGCTCCACCAGCCCCTCGAAATAACCCGGCGGCAGTTCGAGGTCGAGGTCCATCTTGCAGACGTAGTCGAAGTCCAGCGGGTCGATGGCGGCGTAGCCGACATTGAACGCCTCGATCACGCCCGCACCGACCTTGCGGTGGCCACGGTTGCCGCGGCGGACCACCTGGATGTAAGGCAGACGCGCCGCGTACTCGTCCGCGATGGCGGCGGTGTCGTCGCTCGACCCGTCGTCGACGATGATCCAGCGCGCCGGCGGCAGCGTCTGCGCCGCGATGCTGTCGAGCGTGCGGCGGGCGTAAACGGCCTCGTCGCGGCACGGCGTGATCAGGCAGTAGCGTCGAGCGCTCATGCCAGCACCCCGTGGCGATGGCACCAGCGGATGAGCACGTAGAGCACCCAGACCCGCGACCAGTACAACCCCGGCGCTCCCTGTTGATAGGCCGTCCACACCCGCTCCACCGCCGCGCCGTCGAGGCCGGCATCGCGCGCCAGGCGGTGGTCGCGCATGGTCTCGTCCATGGCCCGGCCGAGCGACCGCTTGATCCACCGGTCGAACGGCAGCACGAAGCCGCGCTTGGGCCGCTCGAAGAGCGCCGGGTCGAGCCCCTCGAGGCCGATCCGGCGGAGCACCTGCTTGCGGCCCAGGGGCTCGAAGCGCAGACCGTCCGGCAGCCGATTGACGGCGTCGACGACGACGCTGTCGACGAGCGGCAGGCGTGTCTCGAGGGACACGGCCATGCTGGCGGCATCGGTGTCGCGCAGCAGGCGCTCGCCGAGGAACAGCCGCTGCTCCAGCGCCGCGACCGCGGACAGCGGCGTCCGATGCGCGGTCTCTGCCTCCAGGCTGTCTGCCAGTTCGGCAGTCAGGCCGCTCGTCATCGCCGCGCTGGCGTCGCCATCCAGTAACTCGCGCTGGAACGACGGCAGGAACAGGGCGTAGGCCAGCTGGTAGAGGGCGGTCAGGTCCTGGCCCGCGGCAGCCATGTCCGGCAGCTTGGCCCAGCGCGTCTGCGGGGGCGTGCCGCGGCCGCTCCCCGCGATCGCCCGGCTGGCCAGCTGGGCGGCGAGCCGCCGCCAGCTGTCGGGCACCTTCCGCGTGCGCCGCGCCCAGGACTGCAGCGACGGCAGTGCCTTGTACGTCGGATAGCCGCCGAACAACTCGTCGCCGCCGGTGCCCACCATGGCCACGGTCAGGCCGGCGTCGCGCACCGCGCGCGAGATGTAGTACGAATTGAGGCCGTCGAAGGTCGGCTGATCGAGCGTGTCGATGGCGGTTTCGAGCGCGCCGGCGAAGGAGGATTCGGTCAGCCGGATCTCGCGGTGCTCGGTGCCGATCGCCTGCGCCACCGACCGCGCGAACTCGCCCTCGTTGTACTCGGCCTCGTCGAAGGCCAGGGTGAAGGTGTGCACGGGCGCCCCGTTGGCGCGCTGCGCCAGCGCCGCGACGGCGCTCGAGTCGACGCCGCCTGACAGGAAGACGCCGAGCGGGACATCGGAAATGAGGTGCCGCGCCACGCTGTCGTGCACCACCGCCTTCAGCTCGCGCTCGTCGATGGCGGTCCCGTCCCCGGCCCGGGGAATGGTCCAGTAGCGCCGGCGCACCGGCGCCGAGTCGCTCTCGCGCACCCACAGCTCACCGGGAAACAGGCTCTCCACTCCCTCGACCGCGGTCGCGGGTCCGGCCACGAAGCCGTTCCAGATGACCGACGCCACGGCCCGGCGATCGAGCCGCGGGCGGGCCAGCAGTCCGGACGCGAGAATGGCGCGGACCTCCGACGCGAACGCGATCGACCAGTCGCCGTGGGGATCCGGATTGCGGCACACGTAGAGCGGCTTGATGCCGAGCGGGTCGCGTGCCAGCACCAGCCGCCGGGCCTGGTCGTCCCACAGCGCGAAGGCGAACATGCCGCGCAGCCGGCTCACGGCGTCGGGCCCGGAGCGCGCCAGCATCCGGAGCATGACCGCGGTGTCGCCGCTCGAATGGAAGGTCTCGCCCGCCTGCTCGAGTTCGCGTCGCAGGTCCTTGAAGTTGTAGATCTCGCCGTTGAACACGAGGACGTGCCGGCGGCCCGCACTCGTGTCCTCCATCGGCTGGTCGGCGGCGCTCGACAGATCCAGGATCGCGAGCCGCCGATGCCCGAGCAGGCAGCCGAAGCCATCGGCGTCGGGCGCACTGATCCACACGCCCGTGCCGTCGGGTCCGCGGTGGGCCATGGCGTGATTCATGCGGTCGAGCGCCGCACGATGCGTGTCCGTCACGCGCCCGACGATTCCGGCGATCCCGCACATGTCAGCGATTGATGGGGAGCCAGAGCGTGAGGCCGGCGCGGAACGTGTTGCGCTTGAACCTCGGATCGAGCCCGACCGCCAGCGGCAGAACCTTGCTGAAGTCGTAGTGGTAGAAGAAGTACTCGGAGACGACCGCCCAGCGCGCCGTCAACGCCACCCTGACCCGGGCATTGACCGTGGTCGTCGAGAAGTTGACGACCGAGCCGACGAGTGACGGCTCGCCGTTCGAGTACCCCGCCGAGGCCAGGAAGTCCGTGCGGCGATTGAAGAAGCCGGTCGTGGTCAGCGACACGGAGTCGGTGAAGACGGGCGCCGCCAGGCCCTGCACGAACCCGGTGCCGCGGCTGAGGGCCCCGACGACCAGCCACGTCTCCCCCATCTGGTGCGCGATGGCGGCGTCCCCGACCAGGCGAAGCTGGCGTCTGGACTGGAACACGTCGGTGGACAGGGCGGAATTGACGAGCGACGTGCCGCCATCGAAGGTGAAGACGGTACGGCGCTGGTCGGACAACTCGGGATGAAACGCGACCCCGATGTGAATGTTGTGCTCGGCTGGCTGCTGGGGCCGGAAGCCGAACGGCTCGGTGCCCTGGAAGGTGGCCTGACGGTAGGCATAGCCGAGCCGCAGGTCACTGATCTCGGTCAGGCGGTAGCGATAGTCGCCACTGGCGGCAACGGTGGTGAAATCGGTGCCGCGTGGTGTCACGACGGTGAAGTGGCTGCGCATGTAGCTGCCCTTCACCGCGAGGACGGAGCGCTGGGTGAGCAGCCGTTCGAGTTCCAGACTGCTGTCGCTCGTGACGGCGCGGTCGTCGTTCACGGCGTAGGCCGAGTCCACGCCGGCGGCGCCACCGAGCGGCGTCGGCAACGCGTCGGCAAAGAGACCGAACAGGAACACCGGGGCATAGGACACCGACTGGTTCACGGCCAGCGTTGTCAGATTGGAGGGACGAAAGGCGACCCCCAGCGCGCCACGGTAGTTGTTGGCGGCGAATTCGTTGATGCTGGAGTAGTAGCGCGCATTGGCGCTGGCGCCGGCCACCACCTGCAGGCGGGACGTGCGCCGCGAGTAGTCGAGCCCGCCGAGGACGTTGGTATAGGCACCGCTGAGCGCCAGGGCGCTCGTGATGTTGGGCGAGGTGAACTCGGCGAGCAGATTCTCGTCCCACGCCTCGAACAGCGAAGCGTTCAGACGCAGGCCGGTCGTGTCTTCCGACTCCACGGCCGCTCCGCCGAACAGGGCAGCGTAGGGACGGCGGAGGTCCGACAGCGGCTCGGTGGGATCGCGTTCCGGCGCGGTCGTCTTGGGCGGGTCGTCGCGGGGCGGCACCTGCGCCGATGCGCCAGCCGGGCACTGCACGGCCAGCGCCAGCGTCCAGCACAGCGAGCGGAGCAACCTGGGTGTCATGAACTCGAACGTCCGTCTCGGACTGGGGGGAGTGGCGCCTGCGGCGTCCGGCGGGCACCAGACGACCGAACCTTGATTCTCGACGATTGTAGCATCCGGCGCGCGGCATCGCGCTCACTGAACGGCACGCCGCGACACGCGAACCAGCAACGGGCGTGGCACCGCCGGTGGCGCCGGGCTCCGACGGCGCTCGCCGTATCCGCCATCAATGCCACAAAGGCATCGGTCCGATAGAAACAAGTTTCTTTTCTTATCGGTCTGAATTTCCTCTAATGGCGCTTCCGAGGGAGAGTGGCCATGCGCGAGGGACCGGGCGACCAGGGACTGTATCGAAGCAGCGATGAACACGACGCCTGCGGCGTCGGCTTCGTTGCGCACATCAAGGGTCACGGGTCGCACGCCATCGTGCGCCAGGCGCTCGATCTGCTGATCAACCTCGAGCATCGGGGGGCCTGCGGGTCCGACCCGGACACCGGCGACGGGGCCGGCATTCTCGTCCAGATGCCCGACGCGTTCCTGCGGGCGGTCACACCCTTCGCCCTGCCGTCCGCCGGCCGCTACGGCGCCGGCCTGGTGTTCCTGCCCTCCGACGCCGCCGCCCGGGCCGCCCTGCGCGGGCTCATCGAGCGCATCGCCGCCGAGGAAGGCCGGCCCGTTCTCGGCTGGCGCGTGGTGCCAACGCGCCTCGAGCGGATCGGACGGGCCGCGGCGGAGGTGGCGCCGGTGTTCGAGCAGGTCTTCCTCGCCGCCGCCGACCGGGACGATCCGGTGCGCTTCGAGCGCGCGTTGTTCGTCGTGCGCAAGCGGGTCGAGGCCGAGCTGGCAGGGCTCGACATCCCGGCGCCGGCCCGCCAGGCGTTCTACATCGTCAGCCTGTCGTCGAGGACGCTGACCTACAAGGGCATGCTGACGGCCTCGCAGATCGAAGCGATGTATCCGGATCTGTCGGACTCACGCCTGGTCTCGGCGCTGGCGCTCGTGCACCAGCGTTTCTCGACCAACACGTTTCCGTCGTGGCCGCTGGCCCACCCCTACCGGATGGTCGCCCACAACGGCGAGATCAACACCCTGCGCGGCAACATCAACTGGATGAAAGCCCGTGAAGGCGTGCTCACCTCGAGCGTCCTCGGCGACGACCTGCGCAAGGTGCTGCCGGTCATCCGCCCCGGCGGCAGCGACACCGCCACCTTCGACAACGTCCTCGAGTTCCTGGTCATGTCGGGCCGTTCGCTGCCGCACGCGCTGCTGATGATGATTCCCGAGCCGTGGAGCGGCAACCCGGAGATGGACCCGGACGTCCGCGCTTTCTACGAGTACCACTCGTCGCTGATGGAGCCGTGGGATGGTCCGGCCTCAATCGCGTTCACCGACGGCACGCTCATCGGCGCCATGCTCGATAGAAACGGCCTGCGCCCGTCGCGCTATCTCGTGACCAGCGACGACCTGATCATCATGGCGTCGGAAGTCGGCGTGCTCGACATCGCACCCGAGCGGATCGTGCGCAAGGACCGGCTGCGTCCCGGCCGCATGCTGCTCGTGGACACCGCCCGCGGCACCATCGTCAACGACGAGGAGGTCAAGCGGGAGCTCGCCGCCGCCCACCCCTATGGCGCGTGGCTGCGGCAGCACAGCGTGAACATCGAGGACCTGCCGGCGGCGCGTGCCGAGCGGCCGGACCACCAGACCGTGTTCCAGCGGCAGCAGGCCTTCGGCTACACGCAGGAGGACCTGCGCCTGCTGCTGGCGCCGATGGCCTCGAACGGCGAGGAGCCGCTGGGCTCGATGGGCAGCGACGCGGCCCTGGCGGTCCTGTCGGATCGGCCGCGCCTCCTCTACGACTACTTCTCGCAGCTCTTCGCCCAGGTGACCAATCCGCCGCTCGACGCCATCCGCGAGGAGATCATCACGACGATGGCCTCGACCATCGGCCCGGAAGGCAATCTGCTCGAACCGGCGCCGGACGCCTGCCGCCAGATCGCCATCGAGTATCCGATCCTCCACAACGACCAGGTCGCCCGGATCCGCCACCTGCCGACGGGATCGCCGTTCCGTTCGACCACCCTGCCCCTCCTCTACGATCCGGCCCAGGGCGGGGCCGGCCTCGAGCGGGCCATGGCCGAGTTGTGCCGCAAGGCCAGCCACGCCGTGGCGGCCGGCTACGGCATCATCATCCTGTCGGACCGCGGCGTCGATGCGACGCACGCCCCGATTCCGAGCCTGCTCGCCACGGCCGGCGTGCACCATCATCTGGTGCGTGAAGGCGCGCGCACCCGCTGCGGCCTGCTCGTCGAGAGCGGCGATGCCCGCGAGGTGCACCACGTGGCGCTGCTCCTGGGCTACGGGGCCGGCGCCGTCAATCCCTACCTGGCGTTCGAGACCCTGCACGACACCATCCGGCAGGGGCTGCTCGGCGGGGTGACCCACGAGCAGGCGGTGAGCGGCTACGTGCGAGCCCTCAACAAGGGCGTCCTCAAGGTGATGTCGAAGATGGGGATCTCGACGCTGCAGAGCTACTGCGGCGCGCAGATCTTCGAGGCGGTCGGACTCGACGCGGCGCTCGTCGACGCCTACTTCACGTCCACGCCGTCGCGGATCGGCGGCATCGGCCTCGAGACGCTGGCCGAAGAAGTGCGCCGGCGGCACGCCCGGGCCTTCACCGGGCGCCGGCCGTCGACCGCCGAGCTGGAGAACGGCGGCGAGTACCAGTGGCGGCGCGACGGTGAGTTCCACCTCTTCAACCCCGACACGGTGTTCCGGCTGCAGCATGCCACGCGGTCGAAGCGCTACGAGATCTACAAGGACTACACGCGACTCGTCGACGACCAGAGCGAGCGGCGCGCCACCTTGCGCGGCCTGCTCCGGCTGAAGCCGGCCGGCCCGGCCGTGCCGCTGGCCGAGGTGGAGTCGGCAGACGCCATCCTGCGCCGTTTCTCCTCGGGCGCGATGTCGTTCGGATCGATCAGCCAGGAGGCGCACGAGACGCTGGCGATCGCCATGAACCGGCTGGGCGGCAGGTCCAACTCGGGCGAGGGGGGTGAAGACCCGGCCCGCTACGTGGCGGACGCCAGCGGCGACTCGCGCAAGAGCGCCATCAAGCAGGTGGCGTCGGGCCGGTTCGGCGTGACCAGCGAGTACCTGGTCAACGCCGACGACCTCCAGATCAAGATGGCCCAGGGCGCCAAGCCGGGCGAGGGCGGCCAGCTGCCGGGGCACAAGGTCTATCCGTGGATTGCCAAGGTGCGGCACTCGACGCCCGGCGTCGGTCTCATCTCGCCGCCCCCGCATCACGACATCTACTCGATCGAGGATCTGGCGCAGCTCATCTTCGACCTGAAGAACGCCAACCCGGAAGCTCGCGTGCACGTGAAGCTGGTCGCCGAATCCGGCGTGGGGACGGTGGCCGCCGGCGTGTCGAAGGCGCATGCGGACGTGGTCCTCATCTCCGGCCACGACGGCGGCACCGGCGCCTCGCCGCTGACCAGTCTCAAGCACGCCGGCGTGCCATGGGAACTGGGCCTGGCCGAAACGCAGCAGGTCCTGCGCCTGAACGGCCTGCGCGATCGCATCGTCGTGCAGGTCGACGGCCAGATGAAGACCGGCCGTGACGTCATCGTGGCGGCCCTGCTCGGCGCCGAGGAATTCGGCTTCGCGACCGCGCCGCTCGTCGTGATGGGCTGCGTGATGATGCGCGTCTGCCATCTGAACACCTGTCCCGTGGGGATCGCCACCCAGGATCCGGAACTGCGCCAGTCGTTCACCGGGACCCCCGAAGTCGTCGAGACGTTCTTCCGTTTCCTGGCCGACGAGGTCCGTGAGGTACATGGCCGCCCTCGGCTTCCGCTCGCTCGACGAGATGATCGGCCGCGCCGACTGCCTCGACATCGAGCCCGCCGTCGACCACTGGAAGGCACGGGGCCTCGACCTGGCGCCGCTGCTCCATCAGCCGGACCTGCCGGCCGCCGCGGCGCGGCGCCGCATGGTGACGCAGGACGCCGGCCTCGGCCGCGTGCTCGATCGCCGGCTGATCGCCGAGGCCCTGCCGGCCCTCGACCATCGATCGCCGGTCGAGATCGCCGTGACGGTCAGGAACACCGACCGCACGACCGGCACCCTGCTCGGCTACGAAGTCACGAAGCGCTTCGGCGGCGCCGGCCTGCCGGACGACACGATCCGCGTCGCGCTCACCGGGTCCGCCGGCCAGAGCTTCGGCGCCTTCCTGCCACGGGGCATCACGCTGGCGCTCGAGGGTGAGGCCAACGACTTCGTCGGCAAGGGTCTCTCCGGCGGGCGCCTGGTGGTACGGCCGCCGAGCGCCGCGCGGTTCACGGCGGAGGACAACGTCATCATCGGCAACGTCGCCCTCTACGGCGCCACCGGCGGCGATGCCTACGTGCGCGGCGTGGCCGGCGAGCGCTTCGCCGTGCGCAACAGCGGCGCCCTCGCCGTCGTCGAGGGCGTGGGCGACCACGCCTGCGAGTACATGACCGGCGGCCGCGTGGTGGTGCTCGGCGCCACGGGACGCAACTTCGGCGCCGGCATGAGTGGCGGCCTCGCGTTCGTGCTCGACGACGAGCAGCGGTTCGCGCGGCGCTGCAATCCGGGCATGGTGGATCTGGACCCGCTCGTCGAGGACGACGACATCGCCCTCGTGCACGAGCTCATCGCGCGTCACGTGCTGCTGACCGGCAGCGCCCTGGGCGCGCGCGTGCTCGCCGACTGGCCGGGAGCGCTCAGCCGCTTCGTCGTCGTGACGCCGCGCGAGCTGAAGCGTCTCCGCGCGCCCCACGACCGGCGGTCCCCGGCCCCGGCAGCGGCCGACCACCTGGTGGGGGCCTGAGATGGGCAAAGCCACCGGCTTCATCGAGTTCGCGCGCGTCAAGGCGCCGACGCGCCCGGTCGCCGAGCGCCTCGGCGACTACAAGCACGTTCAGCTGGCCTATTCTGCCGATGAACTGACGCGGCAGAGCGCGCGCTGCATGGACTGCGGCGTGCCGTTCTGCCATCAGGGCTGCCCGCTCGGCAACCAGATCCCCGAGTGGAACGACCTGGTCCACCGCGGCGCCTGGCGCGCGGCGATCGATCGCCTCCATGCCACCAACAACTTCCCGGAGTTCACCGGCCTGTTGTGCCCGGCGCCCTGTGAAGGTGCCTGCGTCCTGGCGCTCAATCGCGACGCGGTCACCATCAAGTCGATCGAACTGGCGATCGTCGACCGGGCCTTCGACGAGGGGTGGATCGTCCCCGAGCCGCCGGTCACCCGGACCTGGAAGAAGGTGGCGGTCATCGGCTCCGGGCCGGCCGGTCTCGCGGCAGCGGCCGAACTGAACCGCGCCGGCCATCTCGTGACGGTGTTCGAGAAGGCCGACCGCATCGGCGGCCTCCTGCGCTACGGCATTCCGGAGTTCAAGCTGGAGAAGCGCGTGCTGGATCGCCGGCTCGAGCTCCTGGAAGCCGAAGGCATCATCTTCCGGGCGGGTATCGAAGTCGGCGTGGACGTTCCGGCGGCGGAACTCCAGCGCGACTTCGACGCCGTGCTGCTCGCGGCCGGCGCCGGCCAGCCACGCGATCTGGGCGTGCCCGGCCGTCAGCTGGCGGGCGTCCATTTCGCCATGGAGTACCTCACCGCTCAGAACCGCGCCACCGCGGCTGAGCCGGCCGCGACCGCGCTCTCGGCCCGGGATCGCCATGTCGTCATCATCGGCGGCGGTGATACTGGCGCCGACTGCCTCGGCACGGCCCATCGCCAGGGAGCGCGCTCGGTCACGCAGCTCGAGCTCCTGCCGTCACCGCCGGCCACTCGCGCCGCCGACAATCCGTGGCCGCTGTGGCCGCAGGTCTTCCGTTCCTCGTCGGCCCACGAGGAGGGCGGCGAGCGGCACTACGCCGTGGCCACGACCCACTTCTCGGCCGGCGACGACGGTCGGGTCGCCCGGCTGCACGGCCATCACGTGGTCCCCGCCGCCGGCGGCGGTCGCCCTGGCTTCGACGCCGTCCCGGCCTCCGACTTCGAGCTGCCCGCCGACCTGGTCCTGCTCGCCATGGGTTTCACGGGGCCGGAAAAGCACCGTCTGCTGACCGATCTCGGCGTCCGGATGACGGATCGGGGTACTGTATGGCGAGACGCTGCCTGGCAGACGAGCGTCGCCGGGGTCTTCGCGGCCGGCGATCTCCAACGCGGGCAGTCCCTGATCGTCTGGGCGATCGCCGACGGCCGGCAGGCCGCTGCGGCAATCGACCGCTACGTAAGCCGCAACCCGGGCTGAGCAGAGGAATTCCCCCGAGCGATACGCCCACGTCACGCTGAGAGCGGGCTGCAGAAACGCGCCCGCCACGAGGACACATCGAGTCATGGCCACACGAAAGACCACGCGCACCGTCACTCCCGCCGTTCCCACCCCGAGTCCCGCGGCGGCCAAGCCGCGCCGCGCCGAGGCCCCGAAGCCACCCCGCACGGCGGCCCCGCGCCGCGCCACCCGCCCGGCGCCGGACGCGCCCGCCAGCGTGACGGCGGCGGCCGTGACCGAGGAGGATATCCGCCTGCGCGCCTACTTCCTGTCGCTCGAACGTCGCGGGCCGGCCACCGATCCGCGCGCCGACTGGCTGCGCGCCGAACGGGAGCTCGCCGCCGGGCGTGAAACGGCCGCCCTCCCCCAAGCCGGACAGTAGTCCGCCCTCCCCTCGATTGACCCGGGTCACGGGCGGCAACGCGGCCGCCCGTGGATCGCCTCTCCGGCGCCTTCCGAACGCGTCGGCAGGGGACCCGTGTGCCTGCCTCCAGCTCGATAGTCCGTCTCCCCTCCTCTCCCGTTCGACCCCCACCCCGCGTGCAGCCACCGCGCCCAGGCCTCGCCTGCCTTTCCTACATCCGCTGGCATCTTTTTACATTTCGTGATAAACCGTTGCCGCCGATTGCAGCCTGGGGCCTCTAGAGACAACGGCTGGGGGACGCGGCAGGGGCGCCATCTGCTGCCCAGCCGCGCAGGGACGGCCGTCACGTGCCGGATTGACGGCACGATCGCGGCGCTTTCAGGAGAGAACGCTATGGCGAGACGTCTGTCGACGTGGTTCACGACTGGCCTGCTGGCGCTGGGCCTGCCCGCCCTCGCGGCCGCACAGAGTTCCTTCACCGGCATCGTGAGAGACACGAGCGGCGCGGTCCTGCCTGGGGTCACGGTGGAGGCCACGAGTCCGGCGCTCATCGAGGGCAGCAAGGCCGACGTGACCGATTCGCGCGGCCAGTACCGCATCGTCGACCTCAGGCCCGGGGTCTACACGGTCACCTTCTCCCTGCCCGGCTTCAAGCAGGTGCGACAGGAGAAGGTGGAACTGCGCGTCGACTTCGTCGGCACGCTGAACGCCAATCTCGAGGTGGGCGCCATCGAGGAGGCCATCACCGTCACCGGCACCTCGCCCGTCGTCGACGTCTCCAGCAACGCCAAAGTCGAGGTCATGACGTCCGAGATCCTCGAGCAGGTGCCGACCGGACGGTCGATCCAGGCCCTGGCGCAGCTCGTCAGCGGCGTGTCGCTGAACGTGCCCGACGTCGGCGGCTCGCGCGCCATGCAGCAGACCTACATGTCGACGCGCGGTCTGACGTCGGCCAACAACATCGTCACGGTCGACGGCCTCATGGTCAACGGCCTCGACGGCGACGGCGCCGTCCAGCAGTACTTCAACCAGGCCATGATGGAAGAGATGTCGTACCAGACCAGCGGCGCCGGCGCCGATGTGTCGCCGGGCGGCGTGCGCATGAACATCGTGCCGAGGGATGGCGGCAACCGCTTCAGTGGGTCCTTCTTCGGGTCCTGGACGGACAAGCAGTTCCAGAGCGACAACCTGACCGACGACATCACCGCGCGCGGGCTGCGGAACGGTCCCGGGATCGACCGCATCTACGACTTCAACCTGGCCGTCGGGGGCCCGATCAAGAAGGACCGGCTGTGGTTCTTCACGTCGGGCCGCATGTGGTCGGTGAATGCGCCGGTGGCGGACACCTTCGAGCCGCCGTCGGGGACGGCGTATCGCAACGCCGTCGTCGGGTGCCGCAGCGGCGCCCTCGACTGCGAGACGGGCATCGACGATCAGAAGATCAAGAGCGTCCTGCTCCGCCTCACCTGGCAGGCCACCTCGAAGCACAAGTTCTCGGTCTACTACGACGAGATCGACAAGTCCCGTGGCCACGGCATGAACGCCGGCGACGATCCGGCCACGGCGTCGCAGATCTGGACGTCGCCCCGCTACAACTCGGCGGCGGCGAAGTACACCGGCACGCTCAGCAACAAGCTGCTGGCCGAGGCTGGCTACTCGTTCAACTACGAGGAGTACGTCATCACCAACCAGGCCGGCGTGAACAAGACGCCGTTCTCGCCCGAGTGGTACGCCAACGCCAGCCGGCGCGACCAGAACTTCACGGCGCTGACCAACGGCCTGGCCAACTGGGGCGGACGCTATCCGGACCGCTTCAACATGTCGGGCTCGCTCAGCTACATCACCGGCGCCCACAACGTGAAGGCCGGCGTGCAGCACAACTGGGGTCCGTACGTGAACACGCGCGAGACCAACGCCGACCTGCAGCAGGTCTACGCCGGCACGACCGCCCCGTTCACCAATCCGATCTCCGTCACGGTCTACAACACGCCGCTGCGCTACCAGGAGAAGCTGAAGGCCGATGTCGGTGTCTTCATCCAGGACTCGTGGGCGCTCAACCGCTTCACCATCAACACCGGCCTGCGGTGGGAATACCTGGCCCACGAAGTGGCGGAGCAATCGTCGGGTCACGGCCGCTTCGTGCCGGCCCGCGAGGTGGCGGCCATCCAGATGCCCACGTGGAAGGACTTCGCGCCCCGGTTCGGAGTGGTCTACGACGTGTTCGGAACCGGCAAGACGGCGCTCAAGGCCGGGTTCAACCGCTACAACGAATCGCGCACGACGCAGTTCGCCACCAAGTACAACCCGCTGGCCCTGACCTCCTTCAGCCTGCCATGGACCGACAGCAACGGCGACGACATCGCCCAGGGCGAGCGTGGCTGCGCCTACCTGACGACCGGGTGCGAGATCAACTTCGCCGGGCTGCCGGCCAACTTCGGCACGCGGTCACTGGCGAACGTCGATCCCGACTTCCAGCGCACCTACAACCTCGAGTACACCGCCGGCATCCAGCATGAAGTGCTGCCTCGCGTGTCGGTCTCGGCTACCTACTACCGCCGGCAGTTCTACGACCTGCCGGTCTCGGACAACCTCCTGCGCACGCCGGCCGACTACCGCGCGGTGGACGTCGTGAGCCCGCTCGACGGCAGCGTGTTCACGGCCTACACGGTGGCGACGGCGGCGCAGCTCAGCCGGGTCCAGGATTTCGACACCAACGCCTCCTCCGACCGCAAGCAGACCTACAACGGCGGCGACCTGACCTTCAACGCCCGGCTGCCACGGGGCGGCACGCTGTTCGGCGGCTTCACGATGGAACGGACGATGCGCGCCACCTGTGACGAACCGGACGACCCCAACTGCCCTGCGCTTCTGCGACGACAGCCAGAACGGCATTCCGTGGCTGAAGCAGTTCAAGTTCGCCGGGACCTATCCCGTCGGCTACGGCGTCCAGGCCAGTCTTTCGTTCCAGAGCATCGCCGGCCGCGCGCTCGGTGGCTACTCGGCACGGCGCCGCAGACCAAGATTGCCGGTCCCGGCTACGGTGACATCGGCAGCCCGGTCGGCACCCGCGTGGCTCATCACGCGGACGACACGCTACGCCGCCGACTGCCTCGGCCCGTGCAGGCCCGGGGACTTGGTGATTCCCGGCATGACCGAGGCGTCCCTCACGCTCCCGCTCGTCGCCGGTGGCATCGAGTACCTCGACCGCATCAATCAGCTCGATCTCAGCCTGGCGAAGTGGTTCGAGGTCGGCGGCTGGCCGGCGCCTGCAGTTGCAGGTCGATCTCTTCAACGCCATGAACGCCAACCCGGTGCTTGGCGTCCGGTCCGTCAACTTCGGCACCGCCGCCTACAACCAGGTGAGCGGCATCCTCAATCCGCGCGTCGTCCGCTTCGGTGTGCAGCTGAAGTTCTAGCGTCATCGGCGAGCCATCCGGGCGTCGCGCTGGCTCGACCCGCGCGGCGCCCGACCTCTGTGCGGCGGACTCCTCCATGCACGGCTACCGCCGGCGGATGTGGCCGACGTGGAAGAGACCCGCCGGCATGCCGGCCACGCCGTCGCGGGCCGTCATCACCGGGCCCGGCCGCGCAGGAAGGCCTCGTAGTCTTCGGGGGTGTCGATATCGGCCAGGACGCCGGGATCGTCGACCGGCACGTTGACGATGGCCGCGCGCCAGCGGGCGATGACGGCCTTGGCTCCCACGTCGAGGGGCGCGGTTCGCAGGTCGTCGAAGGTGACCCGATCGAAGACCACGGGATGCCCGTGGCGATCGCCGAGCGCCGGGCGCACGATGGGGGCCCGCGTGGCTCGCCAGGTGTCGATCAGACGGGTCACCGTGACCGGGCGGACGAGGGGACAGTCCACGAGCGTCACGATGAGCGCTTCGACGTCCGGAGCGTCGACGGCGTCGAGGCCGGCGCGGAGCGATGACAGCTGTCCCTCGGCCCAGCCTTCGTGCACGAGCAGCCGGACGCCCGCCAGTCCCTCCACGGCGGCGCGGACGGCGATCGGGATGCGCCCCCGCCACGACGACGACCTCGCCGAGTCCGGCCTCTCTCAGGCCCGCCACGGCGGCCGCCGCGAAGGACTGGCCGGCGGGGTGGACCCGCAGTCCGGCCTTCGGCTGCCCCATGCGCCGGGACTCCCCTGCCGCGAGCACGATGGCACGTATCACGGGACCATCCTCCCATGACTGGTCGCGCGCCGGCCTTGACTTGCCGGGAAGCCGTGCCTACACTGCCCGAACCTTCGGGTCAGCGCCACGACCCGCCGGGAGTGGCCGATCGGCACGATGATCCGGCTGGTATCGCCGGGCCCCGCGTTGGACAATAACGGGTGACGCGAGCCCGCGTTCAATTCGGAGGGCACCGACATGCAGCAGGGAACAATCGCTCGGCTCTTGATCGACAAGGGCTTTGGATTCATCCGCGATGAGGCTGGATTAGAGCACTTCTTCCATCGCAGCGCCGTGCGCGGCGCCGTCTTCGAACTGCTGCGCGAGGGTCAGCGCGTGGAGTTCGTCACCGAAGAGTCGCAGAAGGGCCCGCGCGCCGCGGACGTGCGGCTGATCGAGAACTGACGGCTCGCGATTCGCACTCCTTGCCCGGCCTCCGTCCGCGAGGCCGTGGCAACTCCCCTCCCAACAGCATCACCGCAACCAGACACGGGCGTCCCGTCGCGCCCGACGTGTGCCCACGCGGCGTGGCCGTGGAAGCGGAGACGTCGGTCGATGCTCCGCGAGCCGAGGCCGCAGGCCGAAGGCGCCCAGGTGGGAGGCGCCCTCGTGACGAGAGCCCGCGGACCTGGGCCGACAAGGCCGACCGTACGGAGACGTCGGTCGATGCTCCCCGAGCCGAGGCCGCAGGCCGAAGGCGCCCAGGTGGGAGTCGTGCCCGGCGAGGCGAGCCCGCAGGGCGATGCCGCCGTGCCTGACTCCCAGGCGCTTCGAGGCCAACCGCGGAGCGGTTGGCGGAAGCGCCTGGGAGTCGAACCCAGCCTGCCCTCAAAGAGCGCAGCGACCGGTTTTGAAGACCGGGAGGGCCACCGGGCCCCGTTCGCTTCCATCGACGATCATACCGTGGCGCCGCCCGTGACGGCGGCGGCTGTTCAGGCGCTGTGGATGAACGAGACGAGCGTCTCGACGTCGCGCAGATCGCCGAGCACGAGGTCCGGGTCGTGTGCGCGCAGCTCTTCGAGACTGTGGCCGCCGGTGGCGACGGCAACCACGCGCGCACCGGCCGCACGTGCGCAGGCGATGTCGAACGGCGTGTCGCCGACGACGACGGCGTGACCCGCGTCCGCGAGCGTGATGCCGCGCGTCGACGCGTCGGCCATGGCAGCGCGCGCCAGGTCATCGCGCTCCGCGTGATCGTCCCCGAAGGCGCCCCAGGCGAAGCGATCCCAGAGACCGAAGTGCTCGAGCTTGATGCGCGCGCCGTCGGCGTAGTTGCCGGTGAGGAGCGCCAGGTGGGTCCGCTCCAGCGTCTGCAGCCGTGCCAGCACGTCGACCACGCCCGGCAGGACGCCGCGCCGGCCCTGCCCGGTTTCGGCAATCGAAGTGTCGAGGAGCGCGACATAGCGCGCCCGGAAGCGGTCGAGGCTCTCCGGGTTGGCGTCGATGCCGTGGCGCGCGAACGCGGATTCCACCAGCCAGCGGTCCGTCCGCCCGGCCATCGAGACGTCGGCAAAGGCGTCCGCTACCCCGAACAGCTCCTCGAAGGCGCCGGCCATCGCGCGCTGGCCGGCACCGCCCGTCAGCACGAGCGTTCCGTCGATGTCGAAGAGCAGCAGTCGCGCGCTCACTCCGCGGACTCGTGATGGATGTCGGTGGCCCGCGGTCCACTGGCCGTGCGCTCGGGCGTGAAGCCTACGCGCATGCCGGTCCAGAGGCGGGCCATACCGCCCGTCCGGACGCCCGCCTCGACGAAGAACCAGTCACCGTGCCGGTCGTCGCGAATGAAGCCGAATCCGAGTGACGGCTCGAGCCGTGCGATCGCGCCATGGATGGTCATGCCGTTCATTATCCCAGTCCCAGCCGTGCCAGGAGCCCCGGCCTGGCGAGGACACCGGTTCTCGCATCGAGGGTCAACTGGGTGCCGCCCAGCGCCCTGGTGAACTCCCGATCGGCGCTGATCGCCAGCAGGGCGGCGCCCCTGCCCGCGGCCACGCGCGCCAGATCGCGGGCGAAGGTCTCGACGTCCGACCGCGGCAGGGTCGCCGAGGGATGCTCGGCGATCACCAGGCGCGGGTCGAGCGCCAGGGCCCGGCCCAGGCGCACGCGCTGCACCACCTCGGGAGGAGCCTCGCGCACGCTGAGCTCGAGCGCCGAGCGCGGAATGCCGACCTCATCTGCGAGGGCCTCGACCCGGGGACGGACGTCGGCGCGAATCGGCTCGATCTCGAGCGTGATCGGCAGCGCCAGATTCTGCGCCACCGTGCACTGCTCGAGCAGCACGGCACGCTCGGTGACGAGCCCGAGTCCGTCGAGCATCGCCAGCCAGGCTTCGTAGTCCGCGATGTCTCCGGTCGACTGGCCGAACAGCCGGACGTCGCCCTCGTCCGGGCGCATGGCCGCCGTCATGAGGTTTACGAGCACCTCGGCCGCCAGCGCGTCGAGTCCCTGCACGGACACGATGGCGGCCGGCGCGACGCGCAAGTCAGCCAGGCGCAGCGGCCGCAGCGCCTGGTAGTGCTTCACGACTCCGACGAACTCGACGAGCGCGGCTTCGCTCATCGGGATCGTGCGGCGTGGGCCATCCGCAGCCGCTCCCAGTAGTCCGCGGGCACGGTCACGCCGCCGATGGGTCGTCGGGCGGCCCGGCTGGAGGACGGATCGTCGCCGTGGAAGTCGGAACCGCCGCTCACGGCGACGCCAAGAGCGGCGGCGGCCTCGAGGTAGCGGGTCTGCTCTTCAGCGTCGTGGTCGGAATGAAACGCTTCGAGGGCGTCCAGGCCGCCCCTCACCCAGCGCTCGAGCATGTCGTCACGCCTGGTGACGCCGGGGTGCGCGAGCGAGGCCAGGCCACCGGCGGCGTGCACGATCGCGCAGACGTCCTCGGGCGTGACGCCGTGACGCGGCACATAGGCCGGACAACCCACGCCGAGCAGCCGGTCGAAGGCATCCTGCATCGAGCTGGCATGGCCGGCCTCGACGAGGGCTCGTGCCAGATTGGGCCGCCCCACGGCGGCGCCGGGACGGGCCGCCGCGTCGTCGAGCAGCGGCGTGACATCGACCGGCGCGCCGGCCCGGGCCAGCGCGTGCGCGATGTGTTCGACGCGCTCGACCCGGCGGCCGCGCTGCTCGGCGAGGAACGCCAGCAGGCTCGGGTCGTCCTCGGCGCACCAGTAACCCAGGACATGCACGTCGCGGGCATCCCAGACGGCGGTGATCTCGATGCCCGGCACGAGCGTCAGGCCGAGCGCGGCCGCCGTCGGCCGGGCTTCTGACAGGGCGGCGACGGTGTCGTGGTCGGTGATGGCGAAGGTGGTGACGCCGGCCGCGTGCACGCGGGCCACGAGTTCCTGGGGACTGCACCGACCGTCCGACGCGGTCGTGTGCATGTGCAGGTCGATCACGTGGCCGGACGGAGCTTCCGTGACGCCGTCGGCCGCGCGGCGGCGGCCGCCCGCTTGGCTTTCGTCCCGGCGTGGCGTCGCGTGATGAGCGCGCGGTATTCACGAATCAGCAGCTCGAGGTGTTCGCGCTCTTCATCGGCGAACTCGAGGAAGATCTGCTTGCCTTCGGAATCCTCGAAGCGCTCGCCGTAGCGCTTGAAGAACTTGTGCGAACCGCGCTCGCACCGGATGCCGATCCGCAACGCTTCCGCCTCATCGACGCCGGGCTTGCTCAGCTGCTCGGTGCCCTCGGCGAACAGGCCGTTGGCGGCGCCCTTGAAGAACAGGAACGTCGGCCGCGATTCCAATTCAGGATCGCGTTCGAGCAGCGCGCGGTAGCGGGCTTCGAGCCGCTGGAGGTGGTCGACCTCCTCTTCGGCCAGCTTCTCGAACACGTGACGGCCGCGGGCGTTCTTCACGAGTTTCGCGGCGCGGGTGTAGAACTCGCGGCCGCTGCGTTCGGTGGCGATGGCGATGCGCATGGCATCGCGCGCGAACAGCAGCTCGGTGTTGCCGCCGTCGGGCTGGGTGACGCGGCCGGCCTGGCAGGCCTCACAGGTTCCGTAAATCTGCACCACGCTCTGACGCGCCGTGAAGTTGCGGGCGACGGCCACTTCCTCGACCAGCGCCTCGATGTCCGAGCTCAGGAACTCGAAGGAGCGGTTGCAGGTCTTGCAGATGAGGTGATAGTGCCGCGGATGGCGGTACGAGTGCTCGAAGCGGAAGCGGCCTTCGCCGAAGTCGACCTTGCGCGCGATGCCGGCGGTGACCATCCACTGCAGGGTGCGGTAGACGGTGGCGCGGCTGATCCGCTGATCGTCGCGCTTGATGATGTCGACGAGATCGTCGGCGCTGAGGTGTCCCTCCTGCTTGAGGAACGTGTTGACGATCTGATCACGCTTGCCCGACCGCTTGGTGCCGGCGGGTCGCAGTTGATCGAGATCGGGCAGGGCACTCATCGCCATGGGGACAGCGGGAACGGGGACGATGGAGGACGGACGCGACGCCCGGAGGCGGCGCGTCCGCAAGACGCGAACGGGTCTAGGCGCTGAACGACGACCCGCAGCCGCAGGTGGAACTCGCATTCGGGTTCTTGATGGTGAACCCGCCGCCCGTGATGGTGTCGACGAAGTCGACCTCGGCACCCTTCAGGTAGCTGAGGCTGACCGGATCCACGAACAGCTTCACGCCGTTCGACTCGAACAGCTGGTCGCCGACGCCGGCGCCGACCTCTTCGATCATCAGGCCGTACTGGAAGCCCGAGCAGCCGCCGCCCTGGACGAACACGCGCAGACCGCTGTCGGCCTTGCCTTCCTCGGCGAGGAGTTCCTGAATCTTGCCGGCCGCAGCCTCGCTGACATGAATGATGCCGGGCGTCGCGACGGGCACGGGCGTAGCGAGAGGGGTGGCGGTGTCAGTGTGCATGATGTCCCCAGTGTAGCACCTGACGGCGGCGCTGGAAACAGCATGCAAACATCTGACAGGAAAGGCTTTAGAGCCGCCAGAAAAGGCCGGTGGCGAGCTACCGGGCAGGACTGGCCAGCTCGGCCAGCTGCTGGGCCGACGCCTGCTCGATGTCCTTGTGCAGGCTGTTGCCGTGGGCGTCCATCGTGACGACCGCCGGGAAGTCCTTGAGCTGGAGGTGCCACATCGCCTCCGGCGTGCCGAACTCCTGCAACGAGACGCCTTCCACCCGCTCGATGCAGCGGGCGTAGAACTGCGCCGCGCCGCCAATCGCATTGAGGTAGACGGCGCCGTGCTGCTTGAGGCCTGCCAGCGTCCTGGCTCCCATGCCGCCCTTGCCCATCACGGCCCGGATGCCGTAGCGGCCGATGATGTCGGCCTGATAGGGCTCCTCGCGGATGCTCGTCGTCGGCCCGGCGGCGGTGATCGTCCACGACCCGTCGTCGAGCTTCTTGACCACCGGGCCACAGTGGTAGAGGAGGCTGCCGCGCAGATCCACCGGCGGCTCGTGCGACATCAGGTGATGGTGCACGGCGTCGCGTCCCGTGTAGGAGCGTCCGCTCACCATGACCACGTCGCCGACCTTCAGGCCGCGCACGGTTGCTTCGTCGAGCGGCGTCGTGAGCGCGATCTCGCGGCCGGTGCGGCGGAAGCCGGCCTGGTCCAGCATCGCCAGCGCCGGAACCGCCGGATCGCGATACAGCCAGCGCCGGATCTCGCCAGTCACGGGGTCGAGGACGACGCCGAGGCGCCGGAACGCCCAGCAGTCGTAGGCCACCGAGACGAAGAAGCTCGCCGGCAACCGGTTGGCCACTCCCACCTTGCAGCCGATGAGCGACGTCTTGCCGCCGAAACCCATGGTGCCGACGCCGAGCCGGTTCACCGTGCTCATGATCTCGGCCTCGAGCGCCGCCAGGCGCTCGTCGGGATTGACGTCGTCGAGCGTGCGGAACAACTGCTCTTTGGCGAGCACGTAGCCGGACGTGCGATCGCCGCCGATACCCACGCCGAGCGCGCCCGGCGCGCAGCCCTTCCCCTGCGCCTGCCACACGGCGTGCAGGATGCACTTGCGCACGCCCTCGAGCGTGCGATCGGCGCGGCCGAGCTGCGGCAGCTCGACGGGCAAGGCGTACTGGATGTTCATGTTCTCGCAGCCGCCGCCCTTGAGAATCAGCTTGACCTCGATCTCGTCGCGCTCCCACTGCTCGAAGTGCAGGATCGGCGTACCGGGACCGAGGTTGTCGCCGGAATTCTCACCCGTCAGCGAGTCGACCGAGTTCGGCCGCAGCTTGCCGCGCCTGGTGGCTTCGGCGATGGCGGCCTTGATCTGCGCCTTCAGTTCGATCTGATTGACGCCGACCGGCGTCTTCACTTCGAAGGTCGGCATGCCGGTGTCCTGGCAGATCGCGCCCTCGCCGGCCGCCGCAAGATCGATGTTCTGGCCGATGATGTTCAGGGCCTGCGTGGCGCGCGGCTCTTCCTCGCGGTCCGTGGCCACCCGCATGGCGGCGCGGACATCGGGCGGCAGGTCGGTGGAGGTCCTGACGATGAGCGACACCATCGAATCGAAGAACGCTGAACTCATGCGCGAATTATAGGCCGTCGGGCGACAATAGGGGCATGGCTGCCGCGCGGGTGAGTGCCGCCTTGTTCGCCGTCCTGACCTCCTGCCTGACGGTGTCAGCGCAGAAGCCGCAACCCTCGGCCAGCCAGCACGGCCGTCTCTTCCCGCCGCAGAATCTGGGCCTGCTCGAGGCGCCCGATCGCGACGAGTGGCAGCGGCCGCACCAGATCCTCGATGCGCTGGGCGTGGCGGACGCATCGGTCGTCGCCGACGTGGGCGCCGGCAGCGGCTGGTTCACCGTGCGGCTGGCGCGGCGGGTCGGCCCGAACGGCCGGGTCTACGCGCAGGACGTCCAGCAGGAGATGCTGGCGGCGACGACACGGCGCGTGCGTCGCGAGGGGCTGGCCAACGTGACGCCCGTGCTCGGCCGCGGCAGCGACCCCGGGTTGCCCGTCGGGACCCTCGACGCCGTTCTCCTGGTGGACGTGCTCCACGAGATCGAGGATCGCGTGACGCTGCTGGCCAACCTTGGCCAGGCGATCAAGCCGGGCGGCCTCATCGGCATCGTGGATTTCAAGCCCGGAGGCGCGGGGCCCGGACCCGACGCGGAAGATCGCGTGCCGCCGGAGGAGGTGGAGGGGGCAGCGGCCCGCGCCGGCCTGGTGCTGCGGCGGCGCGAGACGTTCCTGCCCTTCCAGTACTTCCTGATCTTCGGCCGTCAGGACACGGCGGCGGAGCCGGCGGGGCGCGAGCCTAGCGGGCCAACGCGCGGCGCAGCGCCGGTACGGCCGGGGCCACCAGCAGGACCTTGACGAGGTCCGAGGCCGCATACGGCAGGAACGCCACCAGCGACGCCGCCGGCAGCGTGGCCATCGCCCACGCCACGCCGCCGAGATACAGCACGGACGCGCCGGCCATCATCGCCAGGGCGGCGCCGAGCGGACGGCGCGCGAAGCCGCGATCGCACAGCAGGCCGGTGACGAAGGCCGCCGCCGGGAAGGCCATCAGGAAGCCGCCGGTCGGGCCCATCAGACGCGCGGCACCCGGCAGCAGCACCGGTGACCATGCGAACATCGACGCGCCGACGAGACCGGCGAGGAGATACAGCGCCTGGCTGGCCGCGCCGCGGCGGGCCCCGAGCACGGCGCCGGCCAGCAGCACGGCCGCCGGCTGGAGCGTGAAGGGGATGACCGTGCCGGGCACCGTGACGCTGACTTGCGAGGCGGCGCCGGTGAGTGCGGTGGCGAAGAGGACAGCGCCGGCGGCGATACCAGCGCCAGCCAGACGGACATCCGGACGGGCTGCGGTGACGGGCGCGACGGCACGGGGATTCGACATGCGCGGAATGTTACCAACATGCGAACAGCACTGACAATCGCCGGGAGCGACTCGGGGGGTGGCGCCGGCATCCAGGCCGACCTCAAGACCTTCGCCGCGCTGGGCGTCTACGGCACCTCGGCCATCACCGCGCTGACGGCCCAGAACACCGTGGCGGTGACTGCGGTCCACGTCGTGCCGCCGGAGGTGGTGGCGGCCCAGATCGAGGCCGTCGTGAGCGACCTCGGCTGCGACGCCGTCAAGACCGGCATGCTTGCCACCCGGGCCATCGTCGAGGCGGTGGCGTCCGCGCTGCGTCTCCACCGTCTGCCCAACCTCGTCGTCGACCCGGTGATGGTGGCCAAGAGCGGCGACCACCTGCTCGCCCCCGACGCCGTCGACGCCGTCCGTCGCGCCCTCGTGCCGCTGGCCCGGGTGGTGACCCCGAACGTCCCCGAAGCCGAGGTCCTGACCGGGCTGCGCATCCGGTCGGTCGACGAGGCGACGGCGGCCGGGCGCGCCATCCAGGCGATGGGCGCCGGCGCCGTGATCGTGAAGGGCGGACATCTGGACCGCAGCGACATCGTGGACCTGCTGGTCGACGGCGACCGCGTCGTGCCCATCACGGCGCCTCGCGTGGCCGGTGTCCACACCCACGGCACGGGCTGCACCTTCGCGGCGGCGATCGCGGCGCGGCTGGCACTGGGCGACGGCGTCGAGGCGGCGGCGCGGGCGGCCCAGGCCTTCGTCGGCGAGGCGATGCGCGCCGGCGTCCCGCTCGGAGCGGG
This sequence comes from uncultured Acidobacteriota bacterium, assembly GCA_963807405.1. Classification (GTDB taxonomy): domain Bacteria; phylum Acidobacteriota; class Vicinamibacteria; order Vicinamibacterales; family UBA2999; genus CADEFD01. The sequence continues at coordinate 2,922,882 of CAWEBU010000006.1, forward strand.
TCACCGGCCGCTCGATCACCAGTGGGCCACGCGACGGCCGTGACGGGCAGGACAACTCGACCGGGCGCCGGTGGGCCCTCCGCTATACTTTCAGGCTGCCAGTCATGACGTCCGTCACCGCCATCACCAGCGCGCCGTTGTCGGTCGAGGCCGTGATTCGTGCCGTCGAGGGCCCGGGATCGGGCGCCATCGCCACCTTCGTGGGGCTCGTCCGCGACCACAACGTCGGCCGCAAGGTGTTGTGGCTCGACTACGAAGCCTACGGCCCGCTGGCCGAGAGGGCCCTCGGCATCATCATCGGCGAGGCCGAAGCGCGCTGGGCCGGCGCCCGGATGGCCATCCACCACCGCACCGGCCGGATGGAGATCGGCGAGGCCAGCGTCGTCATCGCGGCCGCGACGCCCCACCGTGCCGATGCCTTCGCGGCGTGCCGCTACGCCATCGAACGCATCAAGCAGATCGTGCCAATCTGGAAGCACGAACACTTCGAGGGCGGCGAAGTCTGGATCGAGGGCGCGACGGCCGACGCCCACGACGAGGCGGCGCGGCAGACGGCGCTGGCAATCGCGTGCGGGTGAACGTGAAGCTCTTCGCGCGGCTCAGGGAGCTCGTCGGGACGGGCGAACTGGCGCTCGACGTGCCGTCGCACAGCACGGTGGCCGACGTCTGGGCGGCGCTGGTCGCGCTGCACCCGGCGGCCGAAGCATACGCGCGCTCGATGTCGTGCGCGGTGAATCTGGACTATGCACGGATGACCGCGGCGGTCTCCGACGGCGATGAAGTCGCGTTCCTGCCGCCGGTCTCCGGCGGCAGCGGCGCGGCGTCGAGGTAGGGCGAGATGTTCGACAAGCTGGCCAGCGTGGAAGGACGGTACGAGGCGATCGCGGCCGCCATGGCCTCGCAGGACGTCCAGAGCGACGCCAACGAGTACCGCAAACAGGCCAAGGCGCTGGCGGAGATCGAACCGCTGGTGCTCGCCTATCGGCAGTATCGGCAGATCGAAGCGCAGCGGGTCGACGCCCAGGAGCTGGCCGCCAGCGGCGATGCCGAGATGGCCGCGATGGCAGCCGAGGAGATCGCGGGCCTCGACGCCCGCCGCGACGCCCTCCTGGCCGAGATCAAGATCCTGCTGCTGCCGAAGGATCCGAACGACGAGAAGAACGTCATCGTCGAGATTCGTGCCGGGACCGGCGGCGAGGAAGCGGCGCTGTTCGCCGCCGATCTCTTCCGCATGTACAGCCGCTACGTGGAGAAGCAGCGCTGGAAGATGGACGTGATGTCGCTCAGCGAGATCGGGAACGGCATCCGCGAGGTGATCGTCAACATCGAGGGCCAGAAGGTCTACAGCCGGCTCAAGTTCGAGAGCGGCGTGCATCGCGTGCAGCGCGTGCCGGACACCGAAGCCAGCGGGCGCATCCACACCTCCACCGCCACCGTCGCGGTGTTGCCGGAAGCTGAAGAAGTCGACGTCCACATCGAAGCCAAGGACCTGCGCGTCGACACGTTCTGCTCGAGCGGTCCCGGCGGACAGAGCGTCAACACGACCTACTCGGCGATTCGCATCACGCACATTCCGAGCGGGCTGGTGGTCTCCCAGCAGGACGAGAAGTCGCAGATCAAGAACCGGGCGAAGGCCATGAAGGTGCTGCGGGCGCGCCTCTACGAGATCGAGCTGCAGAAGCAGCAGGACGCGCAGGCGAAGGAGCGGCGCGGCCAGGTCGGCACCGGCGAACGCAGCGAGAAGATCCGCACCTACAACTTCCCGCAGAGCCGCCTGACCGACCATCGCGTGAACTTCACGACCCACCAGCTGACGAGCGTGCTGAACGGCGACCTGGCGGAAGTCCTCGACGCCGTCATCACCCACTTCCAGGCCGAGCGGCTCAAGGAAGCGACCGCCTCGGGCACGGCATCCGCCCCGGAACCGGCGAAGAAGTAGCGCCCGCAATGCGGCTGCGCGATCTCGCCGACGGCGCCAGGCGGCGGCTCGAAGCCGCCGGCATCCCGCGCGCCGAGGCCACGCTCGATGCCGAGCTGCTGGCTCGTGACGCCCTCGGCTGGGATCGCGCCACCTGGCTGACCCGGCGTGACGACGACGAGCGGGCGGTCGAGGACCAGACGATCGCCGCCCGTGGCCTGGGTGCATTCCGGGCCGCCTTCGACGCCCGGATCGCCCGGCGGGTGAAGCGCGAGCCCATGGCCTACATCCGTGGCACGCAGGAGTTCTACGGCCGTGAGTTCCTGGTGGGCCCGGGCGTGCTCATCCCGCGGCCCGAGACCGAACTGATCATCGACGAGGCGAAGGCGGCGGCCATGGGACGGCGCACGCCGCGGCTGGCCGACATCGGCACCGGCAGCGGCTGTTTGGCCGTGACACTGGCCGTCGAACTGCCGTCGGCCACGGTCGTTGCCTCCGACGTCTCCGCCGAGGCGCTGACGATCGCCCGCGGCAACGCCGCCGCCCACGGCGTGCTCCCGCGCATCACGTTCGTGGAGACGTCGTACCTCACCGGCGTGGCGGGGGTGTTCGATGTCATCGTCGCCAACCCGCCCTACGTACGCGAGGCCGATGGCGCGGCGCTGGCGCCCGAAGTGCGCGACTACGAGCCGCCGACGGCGCTCTTCGGCGGCGACGACGGCCTGCGGGACATCCGCGCGATCGCGCAGGCGGCCACCACCGCGCTGCGCCCGGGCGGGGTGCTGGTGATGGAGATCGGGATGGGGCAGGCCGAGGCCGTCACCGCCGCCCTCACCAAGGCGGGCCTGGCGGGCGAGCTGACGATCCGCCACGATCTGCAGGGCATCCCCCGCGTCGCCGTGGCTCATTTGTAACGGGGTCTGTCACCATCACGAGATGTCTCCGGTGACAGACCCGGAGACAACTACCGGTTGACGAGCTCCTGCCCCACCTGGCGTGACTCTCGATCGCGTCCCACGGTGACGGTTTGTCACCCATCCGCAGGTCTGCCTATACTCGGCCTCATGAGCTGTCTGTTCTGCCGCATCGTCAGCGGCGAGATTCCGGCCAGGAAGATCTTCGAAGACGACGACGTCCTCGCCTTCGAGGACATCAATCCGCAGGCGCCCATGCACTTCCTGGTGGTGCCGCGCACCCATGTCGCCACCGTCAACGACCTCGAGGAGGAACACGACCGGCTGGTCGGCGTGATGGTGCGGCGGGCGGCCGCCATCGCCGCCGAGCGGGGCTACGCGGCGCGTGGCTTCCGCACCGTCTTCAACTGCAACGCCGACGCCGGACAGACCGTGTTCCACCTGCACCTGCACGTGCTCGGCGGGCGCGCGCTGGCCTGGCCGCCCGGCTGACGCTCCGCCGTCAGGCCTCTCGCGTCGCCAGCAGGTAGCGGCCGCGGCGCCGTGGGCGGTCGAGGTGGAAATCGACGACCCGGTAGCCGCGCCGGAAGTACTCTTCGAAGACGTCCCGCGTCTGCATCCGCCACTCGAGTGCGAGCGCGGGCGCCTCGCGCTGCATGTCGGTGAACCCCATCGGGATCTCGAGCGTCAGCCGCCGCTCGTCGCGCGCCAGGAAGACCTCGGAGTTGGCCAACCACGCCTGCACCGGCTGCGTCACGTTGATGGGCGCGGCGTCACTCAGTTCGTCCGTCCTGATGGCGATGACGCCAGCGGGCGCCACCCGCCGTTCCACATGCGGCTCGGCGATCCACCACTGCGCCACCAGGCGGTCGGTGGGCGTGCCCTTGTGCAGCACGCTGGTCGACTCCCCGTAGACGTTGCGGTGGTACTCCTCGGCCACCACCCCGAGCTTCGTGAAATTGAGGTGCGCGTTCATGGCCTGCAACGGGTCGTAGGTCCATTCGACGAGCTCGTAGCCCTGCGCCAGGGCCCGCTCGCGCTGCGCCAGCTTGAGGGCGCGGCCGAGGCCGCTGTTGCGATACTCGGCCAGCACGCCCAGCATGTGCGACCACTGCAGCACCTGCCGGGGCGGCTTCATGCCGACGATGGAGTAGACGAAGCCGACCATGCGATCGGTCTCGTCGTAGGCACCGATCAGGATGGCTCCGCGCTTCACCGTGATCGTGAACACCGGCACGGTCACCATGTCGTTCAGATCGGTGAACCCCCACACCTCCTGTTCGAGCGCCATCACCTGGCGGAACTCGTCGGCAGTGTGCAGATCTCTGAAGCGCAGCTCGGGCATGGGAGCATGAGTGTAGCGAGTCGGGGTGGGCGACGGGAAGTCCGCCGGCCGGACTCCGCCCCGGCGCCGCTAGCGCGCGACCGGCTGCGGGAAGAGGATGGGCGGCAGTTCGCTCAACCGGCGGATGAGAGGCACGTGATCGGGACGCGCGGTGGAGTCGTCGCCCGAGCGGCGCAGCCAGACGGCGCGCAGCCCGGCGCCGAGCGCCCCATGGACGTCGGCCTTGAGGCTGTCGCCGACCATCACCGCCCCATCTGCCGTGACGCCGGCCGACGCCAGTGCTTCCTCGAAGATGCTCCGGTGCGGCTTCATGTAGCGGTTGGGATGCGCCGAGACGTGCGTGCGGACGTAGCGATCGAGCTCGAAATGAGCGGTGAAGGCCTCGAGCGACCGGTGCGAGTTGGAGATGACCCCCAGTTCGAGTCCCCTGGCCGCCAGGGCCGGAATCACGTCGCGCACGTCGTCATAGAGGTCGAAGTGGTGATTGGCGGCCCACGACTCGTAGATCTCGGCAGCCGCGCGCGTGACCCCGGCGCCGCGCCCCCCCATCTGCTCGATGATCGAGGCCGTGTAGTTGATGAAGAGGGCGTGGTTGTAGAGCGGATCCTCGAGATCGTCGAGCATCGGCAACGCATAGGTCACGGCCGCCTCGAAGCGATCGGCATCGACGGTGATGCCGTACTCGGCGCAGGTCGCCGCGTAGCCGGCACCGTGGAACCGGGGCCCGGGTGGATCAGGGTGAAGTCCACGTCGAAGAAGACAGCGCGGACGGTCGAGGCCTCGGACGTCATGACGCGGACCCCCGCCACGGACCGGCCACCACGACGACGGCGCGGCCCGGATCGAGGAGCCGGGCGGCGACCCGCGCCACGTCGTCGTAGCCGACCTCGGCAATCCGCATCGGGAGGGCGACGTCGTGGTCGATGCCGAGGCCGTAGACCTCGGTCGAGAGCAGGAAGCCGGCGATGCCGGCATTGGTCTCCAGCTGGCGCGGCAGCGACCCGATGAGGTAACGCCGGGCGTCATCGACCTCGGCTTGCGTGAACCCCTGGGTCAGCACGGCGGTGAGCTCGGCGTCGATCGACGCCACCGTGCGTTCGACGTTCTCGCTCGACACCCCGGCCCTGACCATGAGCGGCCCGGCGTCGAGTCCGGCGTCCAGGCTGCTGTAGACGTAGTAGGCCATGCCCTGCCGCTCGCGAATGCTGTCGCCGAGCCGGCCGCCGAGGGCGTACTGACCGAGTGCGTTGTTCATGACGAGCGCGGCATAGTAATCGGGATCGTGCCTCGCCAGTCCGACCCCGCCGTAGGCGACGTCAGCCTGCGATTTGTCGGGCATCGCCTTGACGATGAGCGTACGGTCCGAACGGGCGGGCGGCGGCGGGGCAACCGCGATGGCCGGCGCCTGACCGGTCCAGTCGGCGAACTCGCGGCTGATGCGGTCCGCGAGCACCTCCGCTTCCAGGTCGCCGACGGCCACGACCGTCGTCGCGCCCGGGACGAAATAACGGCGGTGGTAGGCCGTCAGATCAGCGCCCGTCAGGCCTTCGACGGAGCCTTGAGTGCCGCGAACCGGCCGGCCGAGCGGGTGGCCGCCTGGATAGAGCGCTTCGTGAAGGGCATCGACGGCCACGGCGCCCGGGTCGTCGGCGGCCTCCTGGATACCGGTGACGAGCTCGCGGCGCCGGGTCGCGACTTCGCCGTCCGGGAACGTCGGTTGACGCACGACGGCACGGGACACCGCGAGCACGGTCTCGAGATCCTCGATGAGGCAGGTCGCGCCCACCACGATCTGCTGGCGGCCAGCGCCCACCGACAGCGAGGCGCCCCGACCCTCGAGTGCGTCGGCAATGGCGTCGGCGTCGAACGGGGTGGTGCCTTTGTCGAGCACCCGGGCGGTGAGGGCGGCCGTGCCCGGGGCCTCGACCGGATCGGAAGAGGCACCCGCCCGCACGCCGATGGCCACTGACACCGAGGGGATCAGGCGATTGCGCGCGGTCAACACCGTCAGGCCACCTGGCAACACGCGACGGACGACGGCCAGGGCCATCAGCGGACCTCGCTTTCGCCCACGGTCGGTTCGAAGATCCCGATGGTGCGATTGTCCTCGGTGAGGTAGCGCCGGGCCACTGCGTGGATCGCCTCGGGGGTGACGGCGGACAGCCGGTCACCGACCGTCTCCCAATCCCGCCAGCTGGCGATCGTCGCGAAATAGCCGAGCTGATGCGCCAGATCGGTCACGCTGCCAGCATCGAAGACGAAGCGGGCCTTGAGCTGCGCCAATACGCGGCTCACTTCCTGCGGCCGCGGGCCCTCGGCGGCGGCGCGGGCGAACTCGCCGAGGACGGCGCGTTCCACGTCGGCCACTGGCTGGCCGTGGGCGACGGTGGCGGCCACCGAGTAGAGGAAAGGCTCAGCGGTGGGGGCCAGGAAGCCGCCGACCGATGAGGCCAGGCCGGTGTTCACCAGGCCACGGTAGAGGCGCGCGCTGCGCTGCGGCGTGGGGACGTTGCCGCCGGACCAGATGTTGAGGCCCGACGCCCCGGTGAGGATGGCGTCGAGCGCGAGGAGCGGGAAGAAATCCGGATCGGAGAACGCCGGCGCATGGAAGACCGCGCGCCAGTAGGCCGTCGTCCCGGGCTTGCGCAGGTGCACGCGCCGCTCCCCGCCCTGCGGCGGCTCGACGGTCGTCATTCGGCGCGCCGGCGTGCCGGGCGCGATGGCGCCGAACTGGGCCTGCACGCGGCGCACGACGTCAGCCGTCTCGACGTCTCCGACGACGACCAGCGTGGCGTTGTTCGGCACGTAGTAGCGGCGGTAGTGGCCGTAGAGGTCGGCGCGGGTCATCGTGTTGAGATCGGACAGCCAGCCGATGGTGGGATGCCGATAGGGGTGCGCCTTGAGGGCGGTGGCCGTGATCTCGGCGTCCAGCCGCTGTTCCGGATCGTTCTCTCCGCCCTGCAGCTCCGAGATGATGACCGTGCGCTCGGACTCACAGTCGTCGAGCGCATACAGGCAGTTCGCCATGCGCTCCGCCTCGATGAAGAGCATGCGATCGAGGGCCGAGGCCGCGGCCGTCTCGAGGTAGGTCGTCTGGTCGATCCAGGTGTAGCCGTTCCAGCTGCCGCCGAACTGCTCGATGATGCCCTTCACCTGATCGCGGGGGATGTTGGTGGTCCCCTTGAAGTTCATGTGCTCGACCCAGTGGGACACGCCGGTCACGCCAGGTCCCTCATCGCGCGATCCCACCTTGTACCAGCACCACACCGAGGCCAGCGGTGCCGTGTGCAGCTCCCGCACCAGCAGGGTCAGGCCATTGTCGAGCGTGGTCTCGTGCACCATTCCTCCACTTTACCCCCTGAACGACGGCCGTCGGGGACGGTGGTGGCGGCTCCCGACGTACAATGGGCGGACTCTATGCCCGAGTGGAAAGACACGTGCAATCTGCCGCGCACGGCCTTCTCGATGAAGGCCAACCTGCAGACAGCCGAGCCCGAGACGGTGGCCCGTTGGGACGCCATGGACCTCTACGGCCAGATCCGCGCCGCCCGCAAAGGCGCGCCGACCTACCTCCTGCATGACGGGCCGCCGTACGCCAACGGCGAGATTCACATCGGCACGGCGCTCAACAAGATCCTCAAGGACTTCGTCGTCAAGTCGCACAACATGCTCGGCTTCGACGCGCCCTACCTGCCCGGCTGGGATTGCCATGGCCTGCCGATCGAGCTCAAGGTCGACCGCGAGCTCGGGCCGAAGAAGCGCGCCATGTCGGTGGCCGATTTCCGCCGCGAGTGCCGCAAATATGCCGAGAAGTATGTCGGCATCCAGCGCGAAGGCTTCAAGCGGCTCGGCATCCTCGGCCAGTGGGACGACCCCTACCTCACGATGGCGCCGCGGTATCAGGCCGCCATCGTCCGGGCTCTCGGCGCCTTCGTGGACCAGGACATGGTCTACAAGGGCAAGAAGCCCGTGCACTGGTGTACCCACTGCCGCACGGCCCTCGCCGAGGCGGAAGTCGAATACGAGCCGCACGTCTCGCCCTCGATCACGGTCGAGTTCCCGCTCAGTGCCGGGAGCCTGGCCGAGGCGGCCGCCCGAGTACCGGCGCTGGCCGGGCGCCCGGTGTCGGTGCTCATCTGGACGACGACGCCGTGGACCATCCCGTCCAACCTCGCGGTCGCGTTCCACCCGGACTTCGAGTACGGCGCCTACGACGTCGATGGCACCGCGGTCATCGTGGCCAGGGACCTGGCGGCGGCGGTGGCCGCCAAGACCGGGCGATCGTTCGACACGCTGCTGGCGACCTTCCCCGGGTCGGTGCTGGAGCGCCTGGTGTTCCGTCACCCGCTCTACGACCGCGACTCACTGGCCGTCGTCGGCGACTACGTGACGCTCGATGCCGGCACCGGCGCCGTGCACACGGCGCCCGGTCATGGCGCCGACGACTACCACACGGGCGTGAAGTACGGGCTCGAGATCTACGCCCCACTCGATGCCGGCGGCCACTACAACGAGACGGTCGAGCAGTTCGCCGGCCAGCAGGTGTGGAAGGCCAACCCCAACGTCGAAGCGGCGCTCGCCGCGGCCGGCCGGCTGTGGCACCGCGAGGACTTCCACCACTCGTACCCGCACTGCTGGCGCTGCCACCACCCGGTCATCTTCCTGGCCACGGCGCAGTGGTTCATCGCCATGGAGGCCCAGGACCTGCGCCAGAAGGCGCTCAAGTCGATCGCCGACACCCGCTGGATCCCGAGCTGGGGCCGCGCCCGCATCGAGGGCATGATCGCCAACCGGCCCGACTGGTGCATCTCGCGCCAGCGTGCCTGGGGTGTGCCGATTCCCGCCATGGACTGCACCGCGTGCGGGCAGGCCGTGCTGACGAAGGAGCTGGTCGATCGCGCGGCCTCGGTGTTCGACACCTACGGCGCCGATGCCTGGTACGAACGTCCGCTCGAGGAGTTCGTGCCCGAAGGTCTCGCCTGCCCGTCGTGCGGCGGTAGGTCATTCGAGCGCGAAGCCAACATCCTCGACGTGTGGTTCGACTCGGGGTCGAGCCACGAGGCGGTGCTGCCGTTCCGGGAGAACCATCGCTGGCCCGCCGACCTCTACCTCGAGGGCAGCGATCAGCACCGCGGCTGGTTCCACAGCTCTCTGCTGGTCGGCATCGGCACCCGGGGACGCGCGCCCTTCAATCAGGTGCTGACGCACGGCTTCGTGATGGCCGAGGACGGACGCAAGATGTCCAAGTCGCTCGGCAACAGCGTGGCGCCGCAGGACGTCATCAAGCAGAGCGGTGCCGAAGTGCTGCGGTTGTGGGCCTCGATGGTCGACTACCGCGAGGACATCCGCATCGGCAAGGAGATCCTGACCCGCACGATCGAGGCCTACCGGAAGATCCGCAACGTGTTGCGCGTCCTGGTGGCCAACCTCTACGACTTCGACCCGGCCGACGACATGGTGCCGCCGGCGCAGATGGAGGAGGTCGATCGGTGGGTGCTGGCGAAGTACGCCGACGTGGCGGGCCGGATCGTCCACGCCTACGAGGACTACGACTACCCCACCGTGTTCCAGCTGGCCAACCAGTTCATCACGGTGGACGTGAGCGCGTTCTACGTCGACGTGACCAAGGATCGGATGTACACCTTCGGTGCGACCTCGGCGGCCCGGCGCTCCGGTCAGACGGCGATGTTCACCGTGGTCGACGGGCTGGCGCGGCTGCTGGCCCCGATCCTCTCGGTCACGATGGACGAGCTGTGGCGCGGCCTGCCCGGCGCGCGCGAAACGTCGGTGCACATGGCGCTCTTCCCGCGGGACCTCGAGAGTCATCTCGATCGCGAGTTGGTGGATCGCTGGGCACGCCTGGGCGCCGTCCGCGACGTCGTGAACGTGGCGCTCGAACAGAAGCGGCAGGACAAGACCATCGCCGGCAACCTCTCGGCGGCGGTCGAACTGCAGACCGCGGGCGCAGTGGCCGAGCTGCTGGAACACTACCAGGCCTCGCTGCCCACGCTCTTCGGCGTGTCCGCCGTTCGCCTCGCGACGTCGTCCGGCGCCGACGAAATGCCAGGCGTCGTCGTCACGCGTGCCGAGGGCACCAAGTGCGAACGCTGCTGGCGGGTCGTTCCCGACGTCTCAGCCGACGCCGGCCGTGAGGGCCTGTGTCCGCGCTGCGTCGAGGCACTGGCCGAAGCGGTCAGTCTGTAGTTCGTCCATGCGCCGACTCGAACTCGTCATCGCGGTGGTGGTGGTCGTGCTCGACCAGTGGACCAAGGCGCTCGTCCGCGGGCGTCTCGAGCTGCACGAGAGCGTCGACGTCGTCGCCGGCTGGCTCAGCTTCACACGCGTCCACAACACCGGCGCCGCGTTCGGCATGCTGAACGGCGTCGATTTTCCGTTCAAGACGGTTGTCCTGATGGCGGTGGCCGCCACGGCGCTCGCCGGAGTCGCGTGGTACGCCGCCAGCCTGCCGGAAGACCAGCGCGTGGCGCGGATCGGACTGGCCGGCGTGCTCGGCGGCGCCATCGGCAATCTCATCGACCGCGCCACGGCCGGCTACGTCCTCGACTTCGTCGACGTCTACTGGCACGACTGGCACTTCTGGGCGTTCAATGTCGCCGACGCCGCCATCTCCGTCGGCGCGGTGTTTCTGCTGCTCGACGTCGCCCTCGACGTCCTGGGATATCGACGTGCACCCAATCCTGCTTGAGGCCGGCCCGGTCACGATCTACACCTACGGCGTGCTGCTCGCCGCCGCCTACCTGCTCGGCTTGTGGATGGCCGTGCGGCGGGCCACGGCGGCCGGCTTCGACGGCAACCGGGTGCTGGACCTCGGCATCTGGGTCATCATCGCGGCGCTGGTCGGTGCCAAGGGCCTGCTCTTCATCGTCGACTTCGGCCACTTCACGAGCAGCCGCGAGGAGTTCTTCTCCCTGCTGCGCTCGGGCGGCGTGTTCTACGGCGGCCTGATCGCGGCCTCCGTCACCTGCATCTACCTGCTCCGCAAGCACAAGCTGCCGCTGTGGCAATCGGGCGACCTGTTCGCCCCGGGCATCGCGCTCGGCTACATGGTGGGCCGCCTCGGCTGTCTCGCGGCCGGCTGCTGCTACGGGAAGCCGACCCAGGTGGCGTGGGCCATCACCTTCACCGACCCGGCCGCGGCGCTCAACGTCGGCACCCCGCTCAACGTGCCGCTGCACCCGACGCAGATCTACGAATCGCTGGCCGGCCTCGTCATCCTGGTGGCCGTGCTGGTGCTCGAGCGGCGCGGCAGGGCGTATCCGGGCCGGACCTTCTGGCAGTTCGTCCTGCTGTATGGCATCTCGCGGTTCATCATCGAGTTCTTCCGCGGTGATGACCGTGGCGCCGTGGCCATGTTCTCCACCTCGCAGCTCATCTCGCTCGTCCTCGTCCCGCTCAGCGTGGTGATGCTGGCCTGGCTGGCACGGCGCGACAGCGCCCCGGTCGCCGCCGCCCCCGCCCGCGTCCGGAAGCGGGGCTCGTTCTAGCTCGAGGCGTTCGTGCGGGGGTCGTTGGCCCCTCCTTTCCCGGGCTGTCGCATGTACCACTGACGTCCGGGGCTATCTCCCGGCGTTGGGAGCGGCACATGAAGCGAATCGTCCTTGCCTGTCTCGGGGTAGCGGTCATCACCACGGCCGCGCACGCTCAATCGGCCACGCCGGCCAGCTACGTGGTTGCCGCGGGCGGCGCGACGAGTGTCACCTTGTCGGGGATGGGCGGCGTGCAGTATGCCCTCATCGGCAGCACGACCAACAGCGGGTTCTCGTACGCGGGGGTCAACCTGGCGGTGGGTACCGACGTCCAGGTCCTGAGTATCGGCGTCCTCGACGGCGCCGGCCAGGCGGTGGTGCCGGTCACACCGCCGTTTCCTGCCCGCGACCGTTTCTACGTGCAGGCGGTCTTCTCCCAGGACAATTTCAGCTCGATCACGCCGACCAACGGCGTCGTCCTGGTGAACAACCAGGCGGCGACCCTCTTCATGCCAATCGGCGGCATCGTCACCGCGGCAGGCGCGGTCGCCTTCGGCACGCCGGGCATGACCGTGACCAAGTCCGGTTCCACGTACACCATCAACCACACCGGCCTCATCTCCATACCGACGGCCATTCCATCGGTCACGCCGACCACGCCCGGTGCTTCGGTGACGTCCATCTCGACGAACTCGAACACGACCGTGGTCACGTTCTCGGGGGACTCGAGCTTCTTCGTGACCATCCAACCCGTTCGGCGCTAGACGGCGCCGGGGCGCGCGACGTACGCTGGCAGCGCACGTCATGACGCCCTACACCTTCGAGACCGGTCCCGAGCACGCCGGCCTGCGCCTCGACAAGTACGTCGCCGGCGAGCTGCCCAACCACTCGCGCGCGCAGGTCCAGCGGCTGATCGACGACGGCCGGGTCTCGTTGACCCGCGTACCGTCGCCCAAGGCCAACACCGTGCTCCGGCCCGGCGACACCGTCACCGTCGAGGTGCCGCCGCCGGTGGCATCGACCCTCGAAGCCGAGGACCTGCCGTTGCCGATCCTCCACGACGACGCCGATGTCGTCGTGGTCGACAAGCCCGCCGGTCTGGTCGTGCACCCGGGCGCTGGACATGCCACCGGCACGCTCGTGCATGCCCTGCTGCACCATGTCCGGGATCTGAGCGGCATCGGTGGCGAGACCCGGCCCGGCATCGTGCACCGGCTCGACAAGGGCACCTCCGGCGTGATGGTCGTCGCCAAGAACGACGTCGCGCATCAGGAGCTGGCCCGGCAGTTCCACGACCGCGAGGTCGAGAAGGAGTACGTGGCGCTCGTGTGGGGCACGGTGCACAACCGCAAGCGCATCGACCTCCCGATCGGCCGCGATCCGGTCCATCGCGAGAAGGTGTCGACGCGGGCCCGCCGATCCCGCGCCGCCGTCACCCGGGTGACGTGGGCCAAGGCGTTGCCGGGCCTCACGCTGATCCGGGTGGCCATCGCCACCGGCCGCACTCACCAGATCCGCGTGCACCTGAGCGCCATCGGCCATCCGATCGTCGGCGACGCCCTCTACGGCGGCGTCCACAAACGGGTCGCCAACGACGTGCGCGCGGTCCTGCGCCTCACCCGCCCCTTCCTGCACGCCGAGCGCCTCGCCTTCACCCATCCGACGACGGGCGAGCGGCTCACCTTCGAGGCGCCGTTGCCAGACGACTTGATGACGGTGCTGCAGGAGATCACGCCCGTCGAGAAACGGGCGGGCATTTTCGTGGAGCCGCCCGGTGACCAAGCCGACGACGGTGCATGAGCACCGCGAGGTGTATCGCGGGCGTATCTTCTCGCTCGCCGTCGACACCGTCACGCTGCCATCGGGACATCGCGCCACCATGGAGGTGGTACGGCATCCGGGCTCGGTGGTCCTGCTGCCGATGCCGGCGCCCGGCCGCCTCATCCTGATCCGGCAGTATCGCTACGTGCTCGACCGCTTCATCTGGGAACTGCCGGCTGGCAGCCTGAAGCCCGGCGAGGATCCCCGGCTCGCCGCCGCCCGCGAGTGCGAGGAGGAGGTCGGACTCGTGCCGGGCACGCTCGACGATCTGGGCGAGTTCTTCCCGACTCCCGGCTTCTGCGACGAGGCGATGCGGTTCTTCCGCTGCGCGGCGCTGACGCCACCGCCGCCCGGGTCCACGGTGCGCCCGGACGACGACGAGGTAATCGAGCCGGCGGAGTTCGACCTGGCCGAAGTGCGGCGCATGATCGCGGCCGGAGAGATCGTGGACATGAAGACCGTCGTCGGGCTCGCCCTGCTCGGCTGACCCCGGCTGCCCGGACGTTCAGGCCGCCGCTTCCGTGATGGTGGCCAGATGGATGGCCACGGTGTCCTCCACCTGACGGGCGTAGCCGCCCGCCAGTACCACGACCACCGGGACGCCTGCCGATCGAAGGGCCGCGAAGACGCGGCGGTCACGGCGGCGCAGCCCGTCGATCGACAGCTGCAACCGTCCCAGCTGGTCGTCCATGTAGGGGTCGGCGCCGGCCAGGTAGAAGACGACATCCGGGAGGTGTTCGAGCAGCCGCTCCAGCACCTCGTCGAGGTGCGCGAGGTAGACCTCGTCGCTCGTGCCACGAGCCAGGCCGACGTCCAGCGTGCTCGGCGGCTTCACGTAGGGATAGGTATCGGCCTCGTGAATCGAGGCCGTGAAGACACGGCGCTCGCCGTGGAAGATCGACGCCGTGCCGTTGCCCTGGTGCACGTCGAGGTCGAGCACGGCAGCCGACCCGGCCTGGCGGTCGGCGAACGCGCGCCGGATGGCGACCGCCACGTCGTTGAACACGCAGAAGCCTTCGCCGTGGCCGGCAAACGCGTGGTGGAAGCCGCCGCCGATGTGGACCGCCGTTCGGTCGACCCCGTCGAGTGCCAGCGCGGTCGCGCTGAGCGTGCCTCCCGTCATCAGCCGGAAGCCTTCGACGATGGCGGGCGAGCCGGGAATCTCGAGGCGGCTCACGGCGTCCGCCGGAAGCGTGTCGGTACGAAGGGCCTCGAGATAGCCGGGCGTGTGGACGAGCGCCAGGTCCTCCCACGTGGCCGGCGCCGGCTCGACGAAGCCCTGCGGGACGAGACCGCCCCGTTCGACGGCGGCCGCGACCAGCCGGTACTTCACCGTCGGGAACACGTGCGGCCCCAGGTCGAGGTGGTACCGGGGCGAATAGACGACTCGCATCGTGCGTGCACCGGTCCGGCGCGTCGAGCCTACTGCATGGCGGCCTGGGCGCGGCGCCCGGCCTTCTTGGCGACCGGTCCGCGGACCGGGACGAGCGCCAGCAGCAGCACTTCGTCGATGTTGCTCACGAGGTGCAAGGTCAGCCCCGCTCGCAGCTGATCGTCGAGGTCTTCCTTCACATTCTTCTCGTTCTGTCGCGGCAGGATGATCTCGCGAATGCCGAGGCGCTTGGCCGCCAGCACCTTCTCCTTGACGCCGCCGACCGGCAGCACCTTGCCGGAGAGCGTGATCTCGCCCGTCATCGCCACGTCGCCGCGCACCGGACGGCGCGTGAGCTCCGACACCAGCGCCGTGGCCATGGTGACGCCGGCCGATGGTCCGTCCTTCGGAATGGCGCCCGACGGCACGTGGAGATGGATCTCGGAACCCTTGAAGAAGTCCGGATCGATGTTCCACTGCGAGGCATGCGCGCGCACCCAGGAGAGCGCGGCCCGCGCCGACTCCTTCATGACGTCGCCGAGCTGGCCGGTCAGCGTCAGTGAGGCGCTCCCGGTCATGCGCGACGCCTCGATGAACAGCACGTCGCCGCCGACGGGCGTCCATGCCAGTCCGATCGCCACCCCGGGACGCTTCGTGCGGTCGGCCAGTTCCTCGTCGAGGAACTTCGGCGCGCCGAGGAAGCCATGCACTGCCTGCGGGGTGACCTTCACGCGCACGGTCTGGCCGTCGGCGCGCCGACGCGCCACCTTGCGGCAGATGGCGCCGATCTCGCGCTCGAGGTTGCGCACCCCGGCCTCGCGCGTGTAGCCACGGATGATGGTCCGCAGGCCGGCATCGGGGAACGTGAGCTGTTTCGCCGTCAGCCCGTGGTTGGGCACCTGCTTGCCGACCAGGTGCTCGCGGGCGATGGCCAGCTTCTCCTCCTCGGTGTAGCCGGGCAGCTCCAGCACCTCCATGCGGTCCCGCAGGGCATGCGGCACCGGATCGAGGACGTTGGCGGTGGTGATGAACAGCACCTCGGAGAGATCGAACGGGACGTCGAGGTAGTGGTCGCGGAAGGTCGTGTTCTGTTCGGGATCCAGCACTTCGAGCAGGGCCGATGCCGGGTCGCCACGGAAGTCGGATCCGAGCTTGTCGATCTCGTCGAGGATGAAGACCGGATTGCGCGACTCGGCGCGCCGCAGGCCCTGGATGATCTGTCCCGGCAAGGCGCCGATATAGGTGCGGCGGTGGCCGCGAATCTCGGCTTCGTCCCGCATGCCGCCGAGCGAGACGCGGACGAACTTGCGCCCGAGCGACTGCGCGATGGAGCGGGCGAGCGAGGTCTTGCCCACGCCTGGCGGCCCGACGAAGCAGAGGATCGGACCTTTCACGCCGGGATTGAGCTTGCGGACCGCGAGGTACTCGAGGATGCGTTCCTTCGCGCGGTCGAGACCGGCGTGCTCCACGTCGAGCACGGCGCGCGTCTTCGGCAGGTCGATGATCTCTTCGGTGCGCTTGGTCCACGGCAGCGCCACGATCCAGTCGAGGTAGGTACGGGAAACCGTGTACTCGGCGGCAGCGGGCGGCATCTTCGACAACCGGTCGAGTTCCCGAAGGGCTTCCTTCTTGACCGTGTCCGGCAGGCCCGCCGCCTCGATCTTGTCGCGCAGCTCGTCGACTTCCTTCGACTGGTCGTCGCCTTCACCCAACTCGCGCTGAATCGCCTTGAGCTGCTCACGCAGGAAGTAGTCGCGCTGGTTCTTGCCGACTTCCGATTGCACCTGGGACTGGATCTTGGAGCCGAGCTCGAGAACCTCGAGTTCCTTGATGAGCAGGCGGTTCAGGTGATCGAGCCGGGCCCTGACGTCGATGGTCTCGAGGACCTCCTGCTTGGTGGCGGTCGGCAGGCTGCCGAGGCTCGAGGCGATGAAGTCCGCGGCGCGGCCCGGCTCGGCGATGTTCGAGGCCAGGGTCTGCAGATCGTCGGACATGAGCGGCGACAGCGACACGATCTGCTGGAAGTTCGCCTTGATGTTGCGCTGCAGGGCGTCGATTTCGAGCCGGTCGACATCGCCGAGCTGTTCCGGCGCCTCGCTGACATTGGCCAGCAGGTAGGGGCGGCTGGCGATCAGGCCGTCGAGGTGAACCCGGGCGAGGCCCTGGACGATGATGCGCAGGCTGCCGTCGGGCAGCTTGAACATCTTGTGGATGTGGCTCGCAGTGCCGATGGTGTGGAGATCGTCCTGCCGCGGATCCTCTTCCGAGGCCTCGCGCTGCGTGAAGACGGCGATCATGCGGCCCGCGCTCACCGCCTCGTCGATCAGCCGGACGGAGCTTTCGCGAGCCACGGCGAGCGGCATGAACGAGTTCGGGAACAGGACCGTGTCGCGCAGCGGGAGCACCGGCAGTTCAGCCGGTACGTGAAACGGCTGCTCGGCCGACGGCTCGTCCGCGTCGAACGGCTTGTCGTGATCGCTCATCGGCGATCCCTCCGGAAATCGAAAAATGGTGGAACTGCCCGAGAGCCCGGGCTTTTTGCGGGACGCAGGCTCCACATCATTTGCGGAGCCTGCGCTTTTGAAAGGCCTGGGCTAGCGCTGCAGGTCGAAGAAGCCCGACGAACCGCGCCGCGACATTGTACGCTCGCGCTGAATCGCCACTTCACGCTCTTCTTCACAATCCTTGCAGCGGACGGCGAACGGGAGGGCACGCAGGCGAGCCTCGGCGATCTCGTCGCCGCATTCGTAGCAGTGACCGTAGCGGCCCTCGTCGAGACGCGCCAGCGCCTCGTTGATCTTGTTCAGCGTCTCGGCCTTCATCTGGATGAGCGCGAACTCGATGTCTTCCTGGATGTCGACCTCGGCGGTCTCACCTGGGTCCGGGCTTTCGTGCGGGCGGTCGGCACCTTCGGCGCGAACGCCGCGGATCCGGCCCTGGACTTCCTGCAGAATCACGCGCCGCCGCTCGTCGAGCATCGTCTTCAACTCGTCGTAACGGTTGCTCTTGTCGAGCACTGCGGTGGTTGCCACATTCTTCTTCGTTGCCTTGGCCATGATCACTTGCCGCTCCTTCCCTATCGTCTACCCCGAGGGGACGTCGCAATAACCCTGTCACTGTGCAATCGGTGTACCGTGCTAGCCGGTGTGTCCGATTGAGTTTGCGTGGTGACTTCTACATGAAAACATGACGATTGTCCGGTATGTAAACCTGGCATTTCCCCGTGCGCTCTGTGTTCCCAGCGGTTATGTCAGGGATTTGTTGGCTTGTAAGATGTTTCTTTGGAGCTACTTACAGCCATCTAGCCGATTCGTTTCCAGGTCGTCCGAACAGCGTTCACAGCATTAGACGCCGGGCAGGAGATTTGGGTTCTCGACTGATGGTGTCCGGTTGAAGTGACGGCCTGACGCCGGCGGACGACATCCGGACGCCAGAATGTGGCCGGAATTACATAGGCTCGGGAGCCCCTGCCCCTTGCTCTTCCCCGCCCCTCGGAAGAGTCGAGCAGCGGGCTCGGGCGCGAACGACGCGCGATCCCTACCGTCCCGCCCGACGACAGGAGGCTCGAGTCACACGCTCCGCCTGGCTGCCAGCCGGGCGGGCGTGGTAGTATCGGGGTTTGTCACGCTCGACTGAAACGAGACCGTGACGTCTTGGAAGGTGTTCCTCTCATGGCGAGACGCTGTGAAATCTGCGACAAGGGCCCGGTGGTCGGACGAACCGTCTCCCACGCTCATAATGTTGGCCCGCGCCGCTTCGAACCGAACCTGCAGACTGTGCGCGCCGTGGTGAATGGCGCGACCAAGCGCATGCGCGTCTGCACCCGGTGCATTCGCTCGAAGAAGATCGTCAAGGCCGCGTAACGCATGCGACGTGCGACGACCGCCTCGGGCGGTGCCCCCGCCATCGGTCCTTACTCGGCGGCCCTGACCGTCGGGCAGCTGGTGTTTCTGTCGGGACAGATTCCGCTGCGGGCCGACGGCACCATCGTCGAGGGCGGCATCCGTGAGCAGACCGTCCAGGTGCTCGAGAACATGCGCGGCCTGCTGACGGCGGCCGGAGCCGACTTCTCGAAGGTCGCCAAGACCACCATCTATCTCGCCGACATGAGCGACTTCGCCGTGGTCAACGAGATCTACGCCACCTATTTCGCCGAGCCGTATCCCGCCCGCGCGACCGTGCAGGTGGCCCGTCTCCCCCGCGACGTGCGCGTGGAGATCGACGCCATCGCCGTTCTCGACTGAGCCGCGCCGGGGCGCGCGCCCTAGCGTGCCTTCGCGCGCTCGATATCCAGCACGCCGTCGACGTTGCGCAGCGACTTGATCACCTTCTCGAGGTGCTTCATGTCCTTGATCTCGACGGTGACGTCGATGCGCGCGTTGGTCTCCTCGCGCGTCGTCGCCTCGAGCGTCAGGATGTTGGTGTTGATGTCGGCGATGCTCGCGCTGAGGGCCGCCAGCATGCCCTTCCGGTCCTCGACCTGCATCGTCAACCGCACCGTGTAGGGCGCCACGTCGTTGCCCTTGTCCCATTCGACGTCAATCCGTCGCTGCGGGTCGTACATCAGGTTCAGCACGTTCGGGCAGGACGCGGCGTGCACCGACACTCCCTTGCCACGGGTCACGTAGCCGACGATCTTCTCGCCGCGAATCGGGTTGCAGCAGCGGGCGCGCGTCACCATCAGATCGTCGGCACCGCTGACGGTGATGCGATCGGCGGCGGCCGCGCCCGGCCGCAGCACGCGCTTCACGGCCGACACCACCGGATGGTCCGGCGCCCGCTCCTTCAGCTGCCCCTCGGGGACCAGCGCGTCGAGGACCTGCCGTGCCGCGACCTTGCCGAATCCGACCTGCGCCAGCAGCTCGTCGACCTTGCTGAAGCCGAGGGCGGCCAGCGCGGGCGCGAGACCGGCAGCCTCGAGTGACGCCTTCGGCACGTCGAAACGCCTGGCGTCCTTCTCGAGCAATTTCCGTCCGACGTCGATGGCGCGGACGTTCTCTTCGGTCTGGATGAACTGGCGGATCTTGCTGCGGGCGCGCGACGTCTTCACCACGCTCAGCCAGTCGCGGCTCGGCGAATGGCTGGCCGACGTCACGATTTCGATGATGTCGCCGTTCTTCAAGCGGGTGCGGAGCGGCACCATGCGGCCGTTCACGCGCGCGCCGACGCAGCGGTGGCCGACGTCGGTGTGCACGGCATAGGCGAAGTCGATCGGCGTGGCACCGTCCGGCAGCACCTTGACCTGACCGGCCGGCGTGAAGGTGTAGACCTCCTCCCGATAGAGGTCGATCTTCAGGTGGTTGAGGAACTCCTGCGAGTCGCGCACCTCCTGGTGCGTCTCGAGCAGCTGCCGCATCCACTGGAAATACTGTTCGTCCCGGGCCGCGCCGACACGCCCCTCCTTGTACTTCCAATGGGCGGCGATGCCGTCTTCGGCGTGGTGATGCATCTCCTCGGTGCGGATCTGGACCTCGAACGCCACGCCACGGTCGGAAATGACGGAGGTGTGCAGCGACTGGTAGCCATTCGGCCGCGGCATGGCGATGAAGTCCTTGATCCGGCCCGGGACGGGCGACCACGCCTGATGGATGATGCCAAGGGCGGCATAGCAGTCCTTCACCGAGGGCGTCACGATCCGGATGGCCACGAAGTCGTAGACCTGGTCGAGCTCGATCTTCTGGCGGCGCAGCTTGAGCCAGATGCTGTACAGACGCTTCACGCGGCCGTCCACCGCCACGATCGGCACGTCGGCGGCCGCCAGCTTGGCGCGGATCGCGGCCGTCAACTCGTCCATGACCCCTTCGGTCGCCGCCCGCTTCGCATCGACGCGGGCTCGCAGCGACTCGTAGGCCTGCGGCTCGAGGTGCATGAACGCGAGCTGTTCGAGCTCGTTCTTCATCTTGTTCATGCCGAGGCGGTTGGCGATCGGCGCGTAGATGTCCAGCGTTTCCTGCGCCACCCGGGGCCGTTTTTCCTCCGGCATGAACTGGAGCGTCCGCATGTTGTGCAGCCGATCCGCCAGCTTGACGAAGATCACGCGAATGTCGTCGACCATCGCCAGCAGCATCTTGCGGAAGTTCTCCGCCTGACGCTGTTCGCTCGACGAGAAGGGAATGGCGCTGATTTTGGTGAGCCCCTCAACGATATGGGCGATATCCGGCCCGAAAAGCTCGTTGATGCGCTCGACGGTGGTCAGGGTGTCTTCGATTACATCGTGGAGCAGGCCGGACGCCACGCACACGACGTCCAGCCTCTGATCCGCGAGGATCGCCGCAACCTCAATCGGATGAATGAGATACGGCTCTCCAGAATGGCGAACCTGGCCCTTGTGGGCGAGCGCCGAGAAGACGTACGCCTTCCGCAACAGCTCGAGGTCGCCCTCGGGGCTGTACGTACTAACCTTCCCGAGGAGATCCTCGAAGCGGATCATTGAGCCAACCGGCCGGTTTCGGTGTCTAAGGGAGAGAGCGAAACGTCAGCAATCGTCATCATAGCAGCCGCCTTGCGAGGGCTGGGGGAACTGGCTATACTTCCCGCCCTGCGGCGCAGTAAAGTGCCTGTCAGACGAACCCGTGGGCGAGCGTTCCGTCGGGGTCTCGACGCAGTCAAGGTTTTGAGGGGGAAACGATGAAGCTTCGGTCTTCGATCACGGGTCTGGCCCTGGCGGTTGGACTCGGCGTCATGGTCGCTGGGTGCGGCCAGGTCAACGCAGTCCGCGCCCAGAAGGCGTTCAAGGACGCCAACAAGCTCTACGCCGCCAGCGACTGGCGCGCCGCCGCGGCGAAATACGAAGAAGCAATCGAGCTGAATCCTGAGAACGCATACAGCCACTTCTTCCTCGCCAACTCGCTCGACAATCTCTACCGGCCGACCCGCATCGGCGAGCCCGAGAACGACGCGCTGCTCGCCAAGGCCATCGAGAACTACAAGCTGGCCGGCGAGAAGATCGACGACCCGCTGTGGAAGCGGCGGTCGCTCGAATTCCTGGTGAGCGCCTACGGGCCCGACAAGCTCAACGACCCGACGATGGCCGAGCCGATCGTCATCCAGATGATCGAGCTCGACCCGGCCGACCCGGCGAACTACTTCCAGCTGGCCCAGATCTACGAGAACTCAGGCGAGTACGAGCTGGCCGAGCAGACGTTCCTCAAGGCCAAGGAAGCCCGGCCGAGCGATCCCGCTGTCTACATGCAGCTGGCCGGCTACTACAACCGCCAGGGCGACTTCCCGAAGACGATCGACGCGCTGGGTCAGCGCGTGGCCATCGAGCCGAACAACGCGGAAGCCCACTACACGGTGGCGACCTACTACTGGGACAAGGCCTACCGCGATTTCCGCCTGAAGGACTCCGAGAAGCTCGAGATGGTGCTCAAGGGCCTCGAGGAGGTCGACAAGGCGATCGAAATCAAGGACGACTACATGGAGGCGATTGCCTACAAGAACCTGCTTCTCCGCCTGGAGGCCAACCTGATCAAGGATCCGGCCAGGCAGCAGCAGCTCATTCGCGAGGCTGACCAGCTGCGCGACCGGGCGGAAGAGATGCGGAAGGCGAAGACCACCGCGACGAGCTAGACGGCTCCGCCCGGGCACCGGGCCAGCCAGCCATCCTACGAAGGGCCGTTTCGCCTCTGCCGGCGAGCGGCCCTTTCGTTTGTGCGGGGGCATTCAGGAGCACGGCTGTTACGGGGGCGACACAGCCGTTTTGGTAAAGTAGAACGGCTATAGACGCGTCCAAATGGAGACCTCATATGAAGCTCGTTGTTAACTCGTCCCGGTGCCTGATCGCACTGGCCGCCCTGCTCGCGTTCGTGCCGGCTGGAGCCGGTGCGCAGGGCGTGACCACCGGCTCGCTCGCCGGCCTCGTCGTCGATCAGGGTGGCGCAGCGGTCGCGGGTGCCAACGTCATCGCCATCCACGTGCCGTCTGGCTCGACCTACGAGGCCACGACGCGCAGCGACGGCCGGTTCCTCGTGCCCGGCATGCGCGTCGGCGGGCCCTACTCGGTCACGGTGGCCTACCAGGGCACCGGCACGGCGTTCGAGCCCTTCACAAAGGACGACGTGGTCGTCAACCTCGGCGTGGCGACCGACCTGCCCGTGACGGTGCGAGCGATCGCCGTCACCGAGACGGTCACCGTCACCGCCTCCACCTCGGAGGTGTTCAGCTCGACCCGTACCGGGGCCGCCACCACGGTGGTGCTCGAACAGATCGCCAACCTGCCGAACGTCAGCAACCGGCTCGAGAACTTCACGCGCCTGACGCCCCAGGCGAGCGGCTCGACCTTCGCCGGCCAGGACGGGCGCTTGAACAACATCACGATTGACGGCTCGTCCTTCAACAACTCATTCGGCCTGGGCAGCAGTGGCGCCCCGGGCGAGCGCACGGGCGTGGCGCCCATCTCCCCGTGGGCCGTCGAGCAGATTCAGGTCAACGTCGCCCCCTTCGACGTGCGCCAGGGCAACTTCGTCGGCGCCGGCGTGAACTCGGTCACGCGCAGCGGCACCAACCGGTTCACCGGCTCGCTCTACCGCCAGTTCCGCAACGAGGACATGGTCGGCACCGAGGCCAAGGGGCTGCCCTTCAACCCCGGCCAGTTCGAGTTCGCCAACACCGGTGGCTATCTGGGCGGTCCGATCCTCAAGAACCGGCTGTTCTTCTTCGGCAACGCCGATACCGAGACCCTCAAACAGCCGGGCACGACCTTCGAAGCGAATCCCGGCGGCGCGGCGCCCGTTGGCAACACGACGCGCGTTCTTGCCTCCGACCTCAACGGGCTGGCGGCGTTCCTCGACAGCCGCCTGCAGTACAAGGCCGGCGAGTTCCAGGACTACCCGTTCAAGACCCCCGGCAAGCGCTACCTGTTCAAGACCGATTACAACCTCAACAGCTCGAACAAGCTCACGGCGCGCTACATCCACCTCGACTCGGAGACCGACGTACGGGCCTCGAACTCGTCCTCGCTCGGCTGGGGCAACCGCCAGGGCACGACGCAGGCCCTGAACTTCTCGGGGACCAACTACACGATCCTCGAGAACATCCGCTCGGTGGTCGGCGAATGGAACAGCACGATTGGCGGCTCGATGGCCAATGCCTTCATCATCGGCTACACGTCGCAGGACGAAAGCCGCGGAGCCCTCGATACGTTGTTCCCGCTGGTCGACATCCTCGACAACGCCACGACCTACACGTCGTTCGGCTCCGAGCCCTTCACGCCGAACAACGAGCTGCGCTACAAGACGTTCCAGGTGCAGAACAACTTCATGAAGTTCATCGACCGTCACACCGTGACGCTCGGCGCGACGCTCGAGCGCTATGAGTCGGAGAACGTCTTCTTCCCCGGCTCGCAGAGCGCCTACGTCTACAACTCGCTCGAGGACTTCTACACCGACGTCAACGGCTATCTCGCCAACCCCAACCGCACCACGTCGCCGGTCAGCCTGCGGCGCTTCCAGGTGCGCTGGAACAACATCCCGGGGCAGGACAAGCCCGTGCAGCCACTCGAAGTGCTCTACGGCGGCGCCTACATCCAGGACGAGTGGCGACCCAGCAACAGCGTGACGATCTCGGCGGGCCTGCGCTTCGACGTGCCCAAGTTCGGAGAAACCGGCTACACCAACGCGGTGGCCGATGCCCTGACGTTCATCGACGAGAACGGCCAGCCGGTGCAGTACCAGACCGGAAAGCTGCCGGACCCCAACATCCTGTGGTCGCCGCGAGCGGGCTTCAACTGGGCGGTCGACGAGAACCGCAACACGCAGGTTCGTGGCGGCACCGGCATCTTCACCGGCCGGCCGGCCTACGTGTGGATCTCCAACCAGATCGGCAATACCGGGGTGCTCACGGGCTTCGAGCAGCTCGACAACACGACGGCGCGGCCCTTCAACCCGAATCCCAACACCTACAAGCCCACCAACGTGACCGGCGCGCCGGCGAGCAGCTACGAGCTGGCGCTGACCAACCCCGACTTCAAGTTCCCCCAGATCTGGCGGACCAACCTCGCCGTCGACCAGCGCCTGCCCCTCGGCTTCACCAACACCACCGAGTTCATCTACAACAAGGACGTCAACGGCGTCTACTACATCAATGCCAACCTCGCGCCGGCCAACACCGCGTTCGCGGGGCCCGACGCCCGTCCGCGCTGGACGACTTCGAACCGCATCAACGCCGCGGTGGCCAATGCCGTGGTGCTGAAGAATCAGGATGTGGGCTCGTCATGGAACCTGGCGTCGTCGATCGACCGCCGCTTCGGCAGTAACTTCGTCAAGGTGGCCTACAGCTACGGCCAGTCCAAGAACACCGTCGACCCCGGCAACATCGCCTTCGGCTCCTGGAACAACAACCAGCATGCCGGCGACCCGAACAACCCGGGCGTGGCCTTCTCCCCGACTGGGCGGGCCGGCCATCGCTTCTTCTTCACCGGCACTGTCGGGAAGAACTTCTTCTCGTTCGGCCGGTCGACGCTGTCGGTCTTTCACGAGGTGCGCAACGTCGGCGTGGACAACTACACCTTCTCCGGCGACATCAACGGCGATGGCGGCACGCAGAACGACCTGCTCTACGTGCACCGCGACCAGTCGGAGATGAATTTCCAGACCTTCACCGCCGGCGGCCGCACCTACACGGCGGCGGCTCAGGCCGCGGCCTGGGACGCTTACATCTCCCAGGACAGTTACCTGAGCAAGCGCCGCGGCCAGTACGCCGAGCGCGGTGGCGTGCTGCTGCCGCTCGTGCACCGGATGGACCTGAGCATCGCCCAGGACATCTTCACGAACATCCGCGGCCGCCGGCATTCATTGCAGGTGCGGGCCGATGTCCTCAACTTCGGCAACCTGCTGAACAGTAACTGGGGCGTGGGTCAGCGGCTGGTCAACAGGCAACCCCTGATCGTGCCGACGGCAGCCCAGGGCGGTCCGGCGGACGCGCAGGGACGGATGCAGTATCGCCTGCGTACCATCAGCAACGAGCTGATGACGAACTCGCTCGAGAACACGACGTTCCTGAGCGACGTCTATCGCTTCCAGGTGATGCTGCGCTACCAGTTCTGAAGCAGCCGGGCCCGGGACTGAAGCGTCCCGGGCCTCGGTTCTCGCCGCGGCCGGGCCTGCGTGACGCGCGGGCCCGGCCGTTTGCCGTTTGGCTCCCCTGCGCCTCCCGCTTGCTACCCCCGGGCGTTCCTGATGGCCACCGCGACCGCTTCCTTGACCAGCTTGGCCGCCACCCGCGCCGTGAGATCGCGGTGGTCGGAGCGAGGGTTGTACTCGACCACGTCGATACCAGCAATCGGGGCGCGGATGCGGTGCAGGAGGTCGACGACGTCACGCGTGCTGAGCCCGCCAGGTTCGGGATGGGACACGCCTGGCGCGAATGCCGGGTCCAGCCCATCGAGGTCCAGGGAGACGTAGAGAGGTCCCTGAATGGCCTCTACCGGCGCGTCGCGCCAACGGTCCATCCCATAGACCTCGACGCCGAACCGGCCCGCCTGGGTCAACAGGTGACGGGTCATCGTTCGCACCCCCACCTGGACCAGCCGGGCAGTCAACCCGTCCTCCATGATGCGGGCGAACGGGCAGGCGTGCGAGTAGAGATCACCCAGCCCGCGGGCCTGGCCTGGCTCCGGCAGAGGGAACTCGTCGTAGAGGTCGCCGTGGGCGTCGATGTGCAGGATGGCCGCCACGGGCCGGTGGCGGAAGGCGCGGAGAACCGGGTAGGTGATGCTGTGATCGCCGCCCAGGACGACCGGAAGCGCCTGCTCGGCGAGGATGGCAGCCGTGGCGGCTTCGATGGCGGCGCGGGCCGCCGCGGCATCGTCGTCGAGTGCGAGGTCCCCGGCGTCCAGGACGGCCGCCGCCTCGATGGCGATGCCCAGTTCCGAGGCGGTGTTGGTCGATGGCGACCACAGCGCCCGCCGGATGAGCGGCGGCGCCTCGGCCGCGCCACGCTCGAACGAGGAGGAGCGGTCCCAGGGCACACCGAGCAGACAGGGACGCAGCGCAGCGCTCATGGAGACCTCTCCCAAAAAGCAATCGGGCCGTCCCCAGAGAGGACGGCCCGACTCGAACCCGTGGCGAACCGGACGGCGCTAGTTGGCGCCGGCCTGGGCCGCCTTCCGCATGCCTTCGGTGATGATGCCGACCTTCTCGACGCCGGCCCCCTTGGCCGCGTCAATCACGTCGACGATATCGCCATAACGAAGCCCGCCGTCGCCGGCGATGAACATCGTCTTGTCCTTGCGTTCCTCGTAGATCTTGCGAAGCATCTCGCCGAGATCGCCGAGGGTGGTGTCCTGCTTGTTGACCGAGATCTTCCTGTCGTTCGTATACTCCAGCACGATCTGGGAGATATCGAGCGTCTTCTGATCCTTGGTCTTCGTCTCAGCGGGCAGGTTGACGTCGATGCCCTTCTGCGACAGCGGCAGGGCGGCCATGAAGATGACCAGCAGCACGAGCAGCACGTCGATCATCGGCGTGATGTTCATGTCGCCGTTGGCCTCGAGCTTCTTGGCGGTAACGATCGTGTCCGCCCCCATGTGATTACGAGATGACATCAGTTACCTCCCGCCGGCGCTCTGCGCTCGGTGATCAGCCCCATGTCCTCGATACCAGCCTGGCGCAGTGAGTCCATAATCTCCATGACCCGGCTGTAGGGCGCGTCTTCATCGGCCTTGATGAGGATGATGCGCTCCTTCTTGCCCTCGAGGATGTCGTCCACGCGACCGCGGACGTCCGCATCAGGCACCTGCACGCCGTTCACCCAGAACCGGCCGTCCGGCGTGACGCCGACCACCGTCTGGTCCTGCGTTTCCGGCTTGTCGGAGCTGTTGAGGGCCGTTGGCAGCTTGACGTCAACGCCCTTCTGCAGCAGCGGGGCGATGATCATCATGATGATCAACAGCACGAGCATGACGTCCACGAGCGGCGTCACGTTGATGTCCGACTTGACGCCGCCTTTGGCGCCGCCGACATCCATTGACATGGTGCACTCTCCTGGCTAGTAGCCGCTGGGTCGAACTAGTTCGCGGTCTTGCGGATGAAGTAGTCGAGCAGTTCCGACGACGAGTTGTCCATCTCGACGTTGAAGTACTCGAGGCGGCCGGTCAGGTAGTTGTAGAACCACACCGCCGGGATGGCCACGAACAGACCGAGTGCCGTTTCAACCAGCGCCTCGGCGATACCGGCCGAGACGGCGCCGATGCCGCCCGAGCCCGTCGACGCGATGCCGACGAAGGCGTTGATGACGCCGACGACCGTGCCGAGCAGACCGACGAACGGAGCCGTGGCGCCGATGGTCGCCAGGCTCGAGACGCCCTTCTTCAGGTCGTTCGAGGTCAGCGCGGTGGCGCGCTGAATCGAGCGGCGAACCGTGTCGAGAAGGTCGTCGCGGTTGAGGGCGGCGCCGCCGGCGCTGTCCTGCTGGAACTGGTATTCCTGCAGGCCGGCGAGCACGACCTTGGCCAGGTGGCTGTAGCGGTAGTCCTTGTTGGACGACAGCGCGATGGCTTCCTTCAGCCGGCCGTCCTTGAGGTGCTTCGCCACGAGCGGTGCGAACATCTTCGACTGCTTCTTCGCCTGGCTGAAGGTGTAGATGCGCTCAATCGCGATACCCACCGACCAGAACGACATGATGAACAGCACGACGGCGATGGCGAGCGCCACCGCGCCCATCTGCTCGAACATCTCGATGAAATCGATGCCGGCACCCTCCTGCGCGAAGGCAGGCGAGCTGAGGAGCAGTGCGCCAACGGCAACCGCTGCAATCTGACCAATCTTCCGAACGTTCATCGTATTCCTCCGGAAAGGACCCTGACTCGGGTCATCACCAAATGCCATTGACTTACTGCAGCGTGAATTGAACCGTAACTGTCATGATGACCGGCACTGGCACGCCGTTCAGCAAGGTCGGCGTGAACTGCCACTGACGGACTGCGTCGAGTGCCGCCTGATCCAGCAGCGGAATCGAGCGCAGGGTCTTCGCATCCTGCACCGCACCGTTGGGACCAATCGTGGCCTCGATGATGACGATGCCCTGAACGCGCGCCGACTGCGCGATCGGAGGATAGACAGGGTTGACGTGCTTGACCTTCTGCGGCGGCTTGATGTTGCCACCGACTCGCACGGGCTGCGTCGGGGGCGGCGGCGGGGGGGGCGGCGGCTCTGGAATGCCGCCCGTGATGCCGCCAACGATGCCACCGGCGAGACCGCCTTCGACACCGCCGACCTGACCTTCGAACCCGGCCTCGATGCCCGTCTCGGGCTTGATTTCCGTCGGAGCCTCCACGGGAGCCGCCGTCGGGTTGACTTCAACCTCGGGAGGCGGCGCGGCCGCCTGCGGCGGCGGCGGCGGGGGCGGCGGCGGCGGGGGCGGCGGCGGCGCCGCGACGAACGCCATCATCGACGGGGGCGTCGGGAGAATATCGGCCGCCATCAGCGGGACGATGACGATTCCCGCAACCAGAGCGACTTCCGCCAGCATCGTCAATGCGACGGTGTATCCCGATTTGTTGCCCATCTTGATCGATGGGTCGACCACATCACCAAACAGATCGCGTGGCACGTGTCTGTTCCTCCTGACCTAGCGAACCCGGCTGCCGCAAGGCGGCCGATTATAGCGGTGAGAATTTTTGCGTGTCAACGACGAGCTGCCTGGCCGGGGTGGCTGGCAGACCACCGTGTGATTTCACCGTACCCTGCTTTGACACCGATTCCGGGAAAGTGGCACCAACGACTGGCGGCTCGCCCGACGACCGGTCTTTCGCGAGCCACCCCGAACCGGCGGGAAAGCATCGAAACCCGGGGAATTCTAGCCGTGCCCCGATGCCCCGTCAATCGGGAACACGGCCATCCCAGGTTAATTCTTCCGAGACATCTGGAGAACTGGAGCAGCGGCGTTGCCGCTCACCCGGACCGGGCGGCTCGCGGTACCGGCTCCAGCGCCTCGCGGCGGCGCTAGCCCTCGATCCGCATGCCGTAGAACGAGCGGTAGACGAAGTACATGCTGACCACGAAGAACAGCGCTGCCAGCGTCTGCGTCAGGCCGGTGCCCGAGTCGGCCGCCAGGTAGACGCCGAGCTCGACGGCGAGCAGGCCGAAGAGCGTCGTGAACTTGATGACGGGGTTCAAGGCCACCGACGACGTGTCCTTGAAGGGGTCGCCGACCGTGTCGCCGACGATCGAGGCATCGTGCAGGGGGGTCCCCTTCATCTTCAGCTCGGTCTCGACGATCTTCTTGGCATTGTCCCAGGCGCCACCGGCATTGGCCATGAAGATGGCCTGATACAGGCCGAAGAGCGCGATCGAGATGAGGTAGCCGATGAAGAAGAAGGGCTCGACGAAGGCAAACGCCAGGGTCGAGAAGAAGATGCCGAGGAAGATGTTGAACATCCCCTTCTGCGCGTAGATCGTGCAGATCTCCACCACCTTCTTGCTGTCCTCGACCGACGCCTTCTCGGCGCTCTCGAGGTTGATGTTGGCCTTGATGAACTCCACGGCGCGGTAGGCGCCGGTCGTGACGGCCTGCATCGAGGCGCCGGTGAACCAGTAGATCACGGCGCCGCCGGTGATGAGACCGAGCAGGAAGGGCGGGTGCAGGATCGACAGCTTGGCAATCGCCGACTGGTCGGCCAGACCCTGGGTGAGCGCCATGATGATCGCGAAGATCATCGTCGTGGCGCCGACGACGGCGGTACCGATGAGCACCGGCTTGGCGGTGGCCTTGAAGGTATTGCCGGCGCCGTCGTTCTCCTCGAGCAGTTCCTTGGCCACCGTGAAGTTGACCCTGAAGCCGTGGTTCTTCTCGAGTTCCTTCTCGATGCCCGGGATGGTCTCGATGAGCGACAGCTCGTAGATCGACTGCGCGTTGTCGGTGACCGGGCCGTAGGAGTCCACCGCGATCGTCACCGGGCCCATCCCGAGGAAGCCGAAGGCCACGAGGCCGAACGCGAACACGGCCGGCGCCAGCATCAGCTCCCCGAGGCCCATCATCGAGACGTAGTAGGCGATGCCCATCAGGCCCATGATGGTGAGGCCCAGCCAGTAGGCGCTGAAGTTGCCGGCCACGAGGCCCGACAGGATGTTGAGCGAGGCCCCGCCCTCCCGCGACGAGGTCACGACCTCGCGCACGTGCCTGGAGTGCACCGAGGTGAACACCTTGACGAACTCGGGGATGATGGCGCCGGCCAGCGTGCCGCAGGTGATGACCGTCGAGAGCTGCCACCACAGCGACGTGTTGCCGCCGAGGCTCGGAATCAGCATCGCCGACAGCACGTAGGTCAGGATGACCGAGACGATCGAGGTGATCCAGACCAGCCAGGTCAGCGGCGCCTCGAAGTCCATCTTGGCGTGGCCGGCGTATTTCGCCTTCTGGATGGCGTTGTTGACCAGGTATGAGCCGGCCGAAGCCAGCACCATCATGACGCGCATCATGAAGATCCAGACCAGGAGCTGCACCTGCACGGCCGGGATCGTTGACCGCCAGCATGATGAAGGAGATGAGGGCCACGCCGGTGACGCCGTAGGTCTCGAAGCCGTCGGCCGTCGGGCCCACCGAGTCGCCGGCGTTGTCACCGGTGCAGTCGGCGATGACGCCGGGGTTACGGGCGTCGTCTTCCTTGATCTTGAAGACGACCTTCATCAGGTCGCTGCCGATGTCGGCGATCTTGGTGAAGATGCCGCCGGCGATACGCAGGGCCGCCGCGCCGAGCGACTCGCCGATGGCGAAGCCCAGGAAGCAGACACCGGCGTACTCGCCCGGGATGAAGAGCAGGATGGCGAGCATGAACAGCAGCTCGACCGAGATGAGCATCATGCCCACGCTCATGCCCGAGCGCAGCGGGATGTCGCACACCGCGAACGCCTGGCCGCGCAGGCTGGCAAACGCAGTGCGCGAGTTGGCCAGGGTGTTGATACGGATGCCATACCAGGCCACGCCGTAGCTGCCGCCGATACCGATCAGGCTGAACAGCAGCACGATGGCGATCTTGTAGGCCTCGAGACCGATCAGCCAGAAGTAGGCCACCATCACGGTGCCGATGAACAGCTCGAGGATCAGCAGGAACTTGCCCTGCTGGATCAGGTAGGCCTTGCACGTTTCGTAGATGAGCGCCGACACCTCGGCCATCGACTGGTGCACCGGCAGGTTCTTGACCTCCCTGTAGGTCCAGGCGCCGAAGAGCAGACCGAGCACGCACACCACGAGTCCCGTGAGCAGGATGTTGTGGCCGGTCATGCCCAGGAAGTCGCCGGTGTCGAGGTCGGGCAGCTGGATGTTGACCTCGCCGCCGGGGCGATGCTCGGGCGCCTGTTCCACCCCGGCTGCCGCGTCCTGTCCGGCGCCAGCGGCCGCCGCCACCGCGGCCAGCGGGCCAGCCATCGTTGCCATCAGCGCCAGGGCCGCTACGGCAGCCTGCCATCGTCCGTGTCTCATGATTCGCATCGCGCTCGTCATAACGTGTGCTCTCGGCTCCTCGGGGTCTTGCTGTTGCAGCGGACGATCCTACACTCGCTCCGGCCCGGGGCCGCTGCGAAGTTGCGAGGGCAGGGCCATGCCGCCAGTCAAAAAGATGCGGATCCCGTCCTCGACGGACAGGTCCGGGTAGTGCACGCGGCTGCTGGGAAAGGCCACGATGTCTCCCAGGTAGAGGTGATTGGTCGGGACGTAGACGGCCACGAAGGCCTCTCTGCCCCTGCCTTGATCGATCGTGAACTCGCGGGTCAGGAAGCCGAGAATCATGCCGCGCGAGGGGTCGTCGACCATGACGACCCGCTTGAAGCCGGCGTCGTTGTCCGGCGAGAACGCCGCCAGCAGCTGCCGGACGGGCGCGTAGACGGTCTTGAAGACCGGGACGCGCAGCAGCCACGCCTCGGCCCGCTGCAGCAGACGCTTGCCGAGCACGTTGGTGGCGACGGCGCCGACGCCGAGCACGAAGGCGCCCATGATGGCCACGCCCAGACCGGGGATGCTGCGGCCGATGATCCGCGCCGCCACCGGCGTCGCGAAGTCGTCGATGAAGCGGAAGGCCCAGACGAGCGCCGCGACGCTGACGACGAGCGGCACGGTGACGAAGAACCCGGTGAT
The DNA here is from genome assembly GCA_963807405.1 of uncultured Acidobacteriota bacterium. Classification (GTDB taxonomy): domain Bacteria; phylum Acidobacteriota; class Vicinamibacteria; order Vicinamibacterales; family UBA2999; genus CADEFD01. The sequence continues at coordinate 2,955,808 of CAWEBU010000006.1, forward strand.
GAAGCGACGCCGCAGCCAGCCCGTCACAGCCAGCCGGCTCCCACGGCCGCGAGGAGCGCCGCCCCCGCCGCGATCCGGTACCACGCGAACGGCGTGAAGCCGGAGCGGCCGATGAAGCGCACGAAGGGCTTGACGACGACGAGCGCGGCCAGGAACGACATGACGAAGCCGACGGCGATCTCGAGGGCGCGGTCGGTCGACAGCACGTGGCGCACCTCGAGGAGGTCGTGCGCGAAGGCCGCCGACATCGTCGGCATCGAGAGGAAGAAGGAGAACTCAGCCGCCGTCGTGCGCTCGAGGCCGAGGGCCAGGCCGCCGACGATCGTCGCGCCGGAGCGGGACACGCCGGGGATGAGCGCCAGCACCTGGCAGCAGCCGACGCCGAAGGCCCGTCCGAGGGGCATCGAGTCGATGTCGTGGACGGTCGCGGCCGGTCGCACCCGCTCCACCACGAGGATCATGACGCCGCCCGCCACGAGCGCGGTGCCGATCACCAGAGGGCTGTAATACAGGACCTGCTTGACGTAGCTGGAGAACAACGCGCCGGCAACCAGTGCCGGCACGACGGCCGTCAGCACGAGGAGGGCGAAGCGGCGAGCCGCCGGGCTGTGCGGCAGGCCGGTGATGACCGACCAGACCTTCTCCCGATACAGCCAGACGATGGCGAGAATCGAGCCGAGCTGGATGAGCACGGTGAACACGCCGCCCGGGTCCTCGAAGCCGAGAAACCGCTCCGCCATCAGCAGATGGGCGGTCGAGGAAACCGGCAGGAACTCGGTCAGTCCCTGGACGACGCCGAGCAGGGCGGCGATCAGCAGATTCACGCGGCCATCCGCACTACGATCGACGTGCCGTCGCGGCCTTGACCTTCACCGTCCCACCGCTCGGTCGCGACCGCGCCCGCACCCTGACGGTTGCCCAGGATGATGGCGATGGCTGCCGCGATGAACACCGTCGAATAGGTGCCGCTCACGATGCCCACGAGCATCGTGAAGGCGAAGCCGTGCAGCACTTCGCCGCCGAACACGAACAGGGCCATGACCGACAGGAAGGTCGTGCCGGCGGTGATGATGGTGCGGCTGAGCGTCTGATTGACGGCCGTGTTGACGATCTTCTCGAGCGGGTCACGCCGCATCGAGCGCATGTTCTCGCGCACGCGGTCGAAGATGACGATGGTGTCGTTCACGGAGTAGCCGGTGATCGTCAGCAGCGCCGCCACGATGTTCAGCGACAGGTCGTAGCCGAAGAAAGCCAGGAACACCACCGTGATGAGGACGTCGTGCAGCGTGGCCGCGATGGCGCCGACGGCGAAGGCCGGACGGAACCGGAACGCGATGTAGATGGCAATGCCGACAATCGAGGCCAGCGTGGCGTAGATGCCCTTCAGCTGCAGTTCACGGCCGACGACTGGACCGACGATCTCCTGGGACAGGATCTCGAACTCGGGCAGGCCCGCCGACCTGAGCGCCCCGACGACGGCGCGGGCGTCCTGCTCGAGGCTGGTGCCTTCTTCCTGGGCCAGCTGCGGCATGCGGATGAGCACGGCGTTGTCCGCCGCGTCGCCGTAGCTCTGGATGACCTTCTCGCCGGGCACCGCGGTCAGCGCCTGGCGGACGCTGTCGGCCGAGGTCGGCTGCTCGAACTTGGCGACGACGATCGTGCCGCCGGTGAAGTCGATGCCGAGCGGCAGGCCGCCCTGCGTGATCATGAAGACCACGCCGGCCAGGACCACCAGGGCCGAGGCGACCAGCGCATGCCAGCGCCAGCGGATGAAGTCGTAGTCCGGATTGTCGAAGATACGCATGGCGTTAGATGCTCAGGGTGGCCGGCTGGTCGCGCCGCGCGAGGAACATTTCGAACATGGCGCGCGAGACGAACACCGCCGTGAACACGTTCGACAGGAGACCGATCGTCAGCGTGGTGGCGAAGCCGCGAATCGGGCCGGTGCCGAACTGGAACAGGAAGGCCGCCGCGATGAGCGAGGCGACGTGCGTATCGACGATGGTCCAGAAGACGCGGTCGAAGCCGGCCGCCACGGCCGCCCGGGGCCCCTTGCCGGCCTTCAGCTCTTCCTTGATGCGCTCGAAGATGAGGACGTTGGAGTCGACGCCCATGCCGATCGTCAGGATGAAGCCGGCCACGCCGGGCAGGGTCATGACCGCGCCGGCGTAAGCCATCAGGCCGAGCAGCAGCACGAGGTTGATGGTGATCGAGACGAAGGCGTTGAAGCCGGCCAGCTTGTAGTAGACGAGCATGAAGAGCAGCACGAAGGTCAGGCCGCCGGCCGAGGCGTAGATGCCGGCGCGCACCGATTCAGCACCGAGCGACGGGCCCACCGTGCGTTCTTCGAGATAGGTCAGCGAGGCGGGCAGCGCACCGGAGCGCAGGACCAGCCCGAGGTCGCCGGCCTCCTGCTGCGTGAAGTTGCCGCTGATGCGGCCCTCGCCGTCGATCCGCGACTGGATGACCGGCGCCGAGTAGACGCGGTTGTCGAGCACGATGGCGAGCTGGCGGTTGATGTTGGCCTGCGTGAAGTTGCCCATCTTGGTGGCACCTTCGTTGTTGAGCGAGAAGCTCACCGCCGGCCGGTTGTTCTCATCGAGGCTGGGCCGCGCGTTGCGCAGGTCGCGGCCGGTCACCGCGGCCACCCGGCGCAGCGCGTAGTAGACCGTGCTCGGCGTCCCGCCCGGCGCGACTTCGCTCGGTCCGGGGACGATCTCCAGGTTGGGCGGCAGGTTGTTGGCGAACGCCTGCCGCGCCGAGGCCTCGTCGGGGAACGGCCCCTGCTCGACCAGCTTCAACTCGAGGAGCGCCGTCGAGCGGATGATTTCCTTGGCGCGGTTGACGTCCGAGACGCCCGGCAGCTGCACCAGGATCTGGTCGGAGGCGCTGTGACGGGCGACCACCGGCTCGGCGACGCCGAGTTCGTTGACGCGCCGTTCGATCGTCTGCAGCGCCTGGCTGACCGTCTCGTCGCGCAGCTGGTTGACCACGTTCGGCTTGAGGCGGAACGTGTAGTCGGCGCCCGACTGCGAGCGGTCATAGCTCAGGTCGATGTCGACCAGGGCCTGACGGAACTGGGCGTCCTGGGCCGTCGGGACGCCACTGACCCGGAACTCCGAGGGGTTGGCGACCACCACGTCGGTCACGCCGAGGGCCTGGGTGCGCAGCGTCTCGCGCAGGCGGTCGGCAGCGGCCTCGGTCTCGACGCGCAGCGCGTCGTCGGTCTGCACCCGCATGACGAGGTGCACGCCGCCCTTGAGGTCGAGCCCGAGGCGAACTTTTTCGGTGGGGGGCGTGAACGCCCAGATCGCGAGGCCGACGACCGTGACGATCGTCAGCAGTTTCCAGCGCAGGTTCTTCGACATGGTTGAGTAGTCGCCCGTCTTGCGCGCCGTTCATCCGCGAGGTGCCGCGAAATGACAGCCGCCCGGCCCGCATGACGCACGTTCAGGCCTGGCCCCCGGCTCCGGCCGGAGGTGAATTATCCATTATGCGCGCTGCGATGTGGCTGAGTCGAGTCGCAGTCAGCCTGGCGCGGTTGTTTCTGTTGAATAACCTAATCGGTGCCCCGGTCTCCGCGCGTGCGGACCGCTCCCGGACCACCAGCTTCCGGGCGACAACTATATATGGGGAACGCGGGTGCGCGGACGGCATTCGGGGCCGGAGCAAGAGGCGCGGCCTGCCGCCTCGTCGGTGGCGGACCCTAGCTGTTGCCGTCGGCGGCCACCGGCGGTTGGCCCTGGTAGCCGGCGACCGCGGTGCGGGCCACTTCGACGCGCACGTTCGCCGCCACCTGGAGATGCACTGACTGCTCCTCCAGACGGGCTACCGTGCCGAACAGCCCGCCCGTCGTCACCACCTTGTCGCCGACCTTGAGGCCGCCGAGGAAGGTATCCACCTTCTTCTGGCGCCGCTTCATGGGCAGGAGGATGACGAAGTAGAAGATGCCGAGCACCAGCACGAACGGGATGAACTGCACGAGCGGGCTCGTGCCCTGTCCGGGCGGCGCCGACATGGCGATGACGAGATCGGGGTGGAACGAATAGAGGGCGTTCATGAGGCGAAGGCTCTGAGACTCAGTCGCCGCAGGAACTCGGACTTGAACGCGGCGAACGTTCCAAGCGAGATAGCCTGACGAATCCGCCGCATGGTGTCAAGGTAGAACGAGACGTTGTGGACGGTGTTCAGGATGCTGCCGGTCATCTCGCCGGCCATGTAGAGGTGCCGCAGGTAGGCCCGCGAGAAGTGGCTGCAGGTGTAGCACGAGCACTCCGGGTCGGGCGGCAGATCGTCCTCGGCGAAGCGGGCATTCTTGATGTTGAGCGGGCCGTCATTCGTGAACAGCTGCCCGTTGCGCGCGTTGCGGGTCGGCATCACGCAATCGAACAGGTCGATGCCGCGATCCACGGCTTCCACGATGTCCGCCGGCGTGCCGACGCCCATGAGGTAGCGCGGTTTGTCCGCTGGCAGGCGCGGCCCGACGCCGCCGACCACCTCGTACATCAGCTCGTTCGGCTCCCCCACGCTCAGACCGCCGATGGCATAGCCGGCGAAGTCGAGTTCCGCCAGCGCGCCGGCGCTCTCGAGCCGCAGATCGGCGTAGACGCCGCCCTGGACGATGCCGAACTGGACCTGACCGGGGTGCGTCGGCGCCAGACCGTCGACGGTGGCGCCGGCGCGCAGTTCCTCGAGCCGCGCCTGGCAGCGCCGTGCCCAGCGCGTCGTGAGGGCCAGCGAGGCCGCGATGGCGTCGCGGGAAGACGGATGCGGCGGGCACTCGTCGAGCACCATCGCGATGTCGGAACCGAGGCACGCCTGGATGTCGACGGCGCGCTCGGGCGTCAGCATGTGGAGGCTGCCGTCCAGATGTGAACGGAATTCGACGCCCTGCTCGTCCAGCTTGCGCCGCTCCGCCAGGCTGAACACCTGGTAGCCGCCGCTGTCGGTCAGGATGGGGCGGCTCCAGCCGTTGAAGCGATGCAGGCCGCCGCGCCGGGCGATCAGGGCGGCACCGGGACGCAACCAGAGATGGTAGGTGTTCCCCAGGATGATGGCGGCGCCGGCAGCCTCGAGCATCTGGACGGTCATGGCCTTGACCGCGCCCTGCGTGCCGACCGGCATGAACATCGGCGTCTCGATGACGCCGTGAGCGGTGGCGATGACGCCCGCACGCGCGGCGCCGTCGGTGTGGGTGACGGAGAAGCTGAAGGACATGGGCGGTCGCTTGCTATTATCCATGCGTGAAGAAACTGCGGGTCGGCGTCATCTACGGTGGTCGCTCAGGTGAACACGAGGTGTCGGTCGCCTCGGCAGCCGCCATCTTCAAGCACCTCGACCGCAAGCGCTACGAAGCCATTCCCATCCGCATCGAGAAGGACGGCCGCTGGGTGCTGGCGGACAAGGCGCCGACCGCAGCTGTCGGCAGCCGACGTCATCGAGCAGCAGCGCCTGCAGGCGGCGCGAGCGCCGCGCGCCGGCCGCGACACGCTGTTCGTGTCGCACCCGAGCGAGGACGCGCTCGTCACGATCGAGCGACGGCCGCTCGACGACGGCGGCGACAACGAGCCCGACCGGGCAGTCGTGACGGGTCTGGGACTGGATGTGGTCTTCCCCGTCCTGCACGGACCGTTCGGTGAAGACGGCACGATCCAGGGACTGCTCGAGCTCGGCGCCGTGCCCTACGTGGGCTCAGGCGTGCTGGCCTCGGCGGCAGGCATGGACAAGGCGGCGATGAAGGCGCTGTTCGCGGCGCGCGGCCTGCCCCAGACCGCCTACGAAGTGCTGACCAGCTTCGAGTGGTCGCGCGATGCCCGGGCGGCGTCGGCGCGGCTGCTGGCGCTCGGCCTGCCCCTCTTCGTCAAGCCGGCCAACCTCGGCTCGAGCGTCGGCATCTCGAAGGTCAAGACGGCCGACGACCTGGCGGCCGCCCTCGCCACCGCCTTCGAGTTCGACCGCAAGGCCGTCGTCGAGGCCGCGGTCCCCGATGCGCGCGAGATCGAGTGCGCCGTGCTCGGCAACGATGAGCCGGAGGCGTCGGTCCCCGGCGAGATCATCCCGTCGCGCGAGTTCTACGACTACGAAGCGAAGTACCTCGACACCGCCTCGCAGACCGTGATCCCGGCCGAGCTCGACGCCGCGACCGTCAAGCGCATCCAGTTCCTCTCGCTCGAAGCCTTCCGCGCCATCGACGGCGCCGGCATGTCGCGCGTCGACTTCCTGCTGTCACGCGAGACCGGCGCGATCGCGCTGAACGAGATCAACACCATTCCCGGTTTCACGACGATCAGCATGTTCGCGAAGCTGTGGGACGCGAGTGGTGTCGCCTACGGTGCGCTCATCGATCGCCTGATCGCTCTCGCGATCGAGCGTCACGCCGCACGGCAGACGCTGCGCACGAGCGCGTACTGATCGCGAGGCGCGGCGGCGCCGCGATTTGACAACCAACGCACGTTCAGGCGTGGGGCAAGAGGTCGTCGAAGGAGGATCCTTTTGACACGCGCTTGTGATTTGTGCTTGACATCGCGTTTTTCTCATCCATAATCTACATCTGGTATGAGGGATACCTACTCAGGCCACCGGTAGTAACGAAGTGAGTGGCCGCCATCTGGCGGAGTCAGGTCCCTTAGGAGGATCAATGGCGAAGAAGGCAAAGAAGGCGGCCAAGAAGGCGGCCAAGAAGACCGCGAAGAAGAAGTAGGCCGTCGATGGCCTTCGGGGCGGTTCATCACGAACTGCTCCGTCTCTCCTCAGCACCAAACAGTTTCGCAAATCCACCTTGAAGGGGGGGATAACCATGGCAAAGAAGGCAAAGAAGGCCGCTAAGAAGGCCGCCAAGAAGACCGCCAAGAAGCGGTAAGTCGCGTTCTTCGCGACTGCAATATCCAGGGGGCACCGGGTGCCCCCTTTTTCTTGTACGGTGATTGCCGGTGGCGGGTCCGCGTCGCACGACGCGCACGGCGTGCGCTCGACGCTAGCGGGTTCCGCCGATCCAGCGCGCGCCGTCCCAGACGCGCACCGACTCGACGCGGTCCCACGCTTCGAGCCGATCGACGACGTCCATGCCGGCCACCACGTGCCCGAACACGGTGTAGCGCGTATCGAGGTGCGGCTGCGGCGAGTGCGTGATGAAGAACTGGCTGCCGCCGGTGTCCGCCCAGTCGAGGGCCATGCCGACGGTGCCGCGCACGTACTGCCGCTCGTTGAGCTCGTCGCGGATGGCGTAGCCCGGACCGCCCTCGCCGTCGCCACGCGGATCGCCCGTCTGCGCCACGAAGTCCGGCACGACGCGATGCCAGGCCAGGCCGTCGAAATAGCCGCGGCCGGCCAGGGCGATGAAGTTGGCGACGGTCCGCGGCGCATCGAGCACCGCCAGCTCGATGCGGATCTCGCCGCGCGTCGTCTGCAGGTAGGCCTGCGGAGAGAAGGCCGGCGCAACCATCGCGGCCGTCTCGTCGAGCGCGGGCTCGACGGGCGGAGGGGCGGGACGTTCCGGAGTGGCGGCCGCCGCCGGGTCGAGTTCGCGAAGCAGGGCCGCCGCCCTGACGCGAATCGCCCAGTCCTTGTCGCCGAGAGCCGCGCGCAGCAACGGCGTCGCCACCGCCGGGTCGACCTGCACGAGCGCAGCGAGGATGGCTGCCCGCACCACATAGGTCGTGTCGGCGGCCGAACGCTCGTAGGCGCGTTGCAGCGCGTCAGCGGCCCCCGCGGGTTTGGCCGTGCCGAGCGCACGCGCCGCCGCCAGCCGCACACCGAGAGCCTCGTGCTCCAGGCCGCTCAGGAGATGCTTGTCGATGCCGGGCACGCCGAGGGCGGCCAGCGCGGTGAGCGCGGCCGCCCGCACTTTCGGATCGTCATCGACGACGAGCTGGCTGAGACGCGGCGCCGCCACCTCCCGGCCGACCGCGCCGAGCGTCGTCGCGAGCGACGCGCGCACGCCCCATTCCTCGTCGACGTCCAGCCCGGAGAGCACCCGCATGAACGTCTCGGGATCGGCCTTGGCGAGTGCGGCCTGGGCCGCCGAACGCATCGGCGTCCACTCGTGCTCCAGATAGTCGAGCAGCACGTCGGCGTCCGCCGGCTCGGCCACCGCTCCGAGGGCGGTCACGGCTTCGATGCGCAGCATCCGGGGGGACGCCTTGTCGATGAGCGCCGCGAGCACCGGCGCCGAGGCGCTGTCGCCGATGGCGCCCAGCGCACGCAGCGCCTGCACGCGCACGCCGGGTGCCTGCTGCTCGTCCTTGGCCAGCGCTTCGAGAGCGGCACGCGACTCGGCATCCTTGAGCACACCCAGGCCGCGGGCGGCAAACGCGCGCGTCGTGGGTCCCCCGCGCGTCAGCCACGTCCGCAGCGTCGGCGCTGCCGCCGGCTTCGCGATCCGCTGCATCGCGTAGGCCAGCGGCCACCAGTTGCTCACCGGCAATCCGTCGGGACCGATCACGACGGCGCGCAGCTCGTCGAGCGCTTCGAGGCGGGCCAGCGCGTAGACGCCGAGCCGCACGGCTTCGACGCGCGGGCCCAGGGGATAGGTCTCGTCGTCGCTGGCCACGCCGGCGAGGACGCCAGCGGCGACATGCGCGGCCGCCATGCCGGCAATCGAGCCGGCCGCCTCCCGATGGCCGATGAGACCGAGAGCCTGGGCGGCCCGGCCCTGCACGCGCGGGTCGGGGTCCCCGAGGGCCGGTAGCAACGCCGAGGACGCGGATGGGTCGCCGATGAGACCGAGGCCCAGCGCGGCCATCGTCCTGACCTCGGGCTCGCGGTCCTTGGCGAGGGCGGCGGTGAGGGGCGGGATGCCCTCCGCCAGCCCGGCGCGGCCGATCGCCAGCGCGGCCCGGCGCCGCAGGCGGCCTTCGCTGTCGGTCAGGAGCGTCGCGAGGTTGCCGGCCTCAGCCGGCAGCGACGCGTCGGTCAGCGTGCGGCGGTCTTCGAGATGGAGGATGGCCGCCATCTTCTGGTCGAAGGTCGGCGGCGGCGGCGCGGCCGCCACGAGCGCCGGCGACGGCGTCGAGGCGCACGCCGCGGCAGCCACCACGAACACGACGGTGGCGATCTCGCGCGGCCCGATCCGGCGCGACGACCACCACGTCGCTGGCGCGGGCATCATTCCGGCGGGCCGGGCGCTGCGCATCGCGCGTCAGTGCCCCTTCACGGAGCTGGCATCGAGCGAGAGCTGGCGCAGCGTGGCTGCCTGCACCCGTTCCTCGACGATGTTCACGCCGATGCCCGGTCCAGTCGGCACGGGAATCGTGCCGTCGGCCGATACCTCGATGCCGGGCTCGATGAGATCCGGCACGTAGTAGCGCTTGCTGGCGGCGATGTCGCCTGGCAGGGTGAAGTTCGGCAGGCTGGCCAGGTGGATGTTGTGCGCACGGCCGATGCCCGACTCGAGCATTCCGCCATGCCACACCGGAATGCCGTGCGCCTGGCACAGGTCGTGGAGCCGAATCGACTCGCCATGGCCGCCGACACGTCCCGGCTTGACGTTGATGATCTTGCAGGCCTTGGCTTCGATGGCATCACGGGCGATGCGCACGGTGTGAATCGACTCGTCGAGGCAGATGGGCGTCGCAATCTCCTTCTGGAGCTGGACGTGATCCATGACGTCGTCGTACTCGAGCGGCTGCTCGATCATCATGAGCTTGAAAGCGTCCAGCCTGGCCAGATGGGCGCCATCCTCCACCGAATAGGCGGCATTGGCATCGACCATCAGCAGGATGTCCGGGAACTTCGCCCGTATGGCTTCGACGGCGTTCACGTCCCAGCCGGGCTTGATCTTGATCTTGATGCGCCGGTAGCCGGCGGCCAGTTCCTTCTCGACCTTGGCCACCAGCTGGTCGAGCGAATCCTGGATGCCAATCGACACACCCGAGGCAATCCGGTCGCGGCTGCCGCCGAGCACGGCCGACAGCGGCTTGCCGAGGGCCCGCGCGTAGAGGTCCCAGGCGGCCATCTCGATGCCGGCCTTGGCCATGTTGTGACCGCGCACGCGCGCCATGGCCGGGAAGATCTCGCGCGGGTGCTCGAAGGTCTTGCCGACGACCCGCTGCGCCAGGAACTCGGTGATGATGTGCCAGGCGGTCTCGGTCGTTTCGGAGCTGTAATAGGGGTGCGCCTCGGCCACGGCCTCGCCCCAGCCCACCTGGCCCTCGCCTTCGAGGCGGATGAGGAGGAAGGTGCGGTCGTAGGAACGGCCGAAGCTGGTTTCGAAGAAATGCGCCAGCGGAAGGCGAAGCAGGCGGACGTCGAGGCGATCGATTCTCACGGGTATCGGATCTCCGGAAGTGGCCCCCACGATACCATGCGGCCCGCGGGCACCGGCCGCCGAATGGGCTGCTATACTCGCCCCGCTTGGCCTTCCGCCATCTCGCCATCGACGGTCCGATCGGGTCCGGCAAGACACAGCTGGCCGAACGCCTGGCCGCCAAACTCGAGGGGACGGCGGTGCTCGAACGCGCCGAGAATCCCTTCCTCGCCGACTTCTACGCCGACCGGCCGGGCGCCGCGCTGCAGGCCCAGTTGTTCTTCCTCCTGAACCGGCACCGCCAGCTGTCGTCGCTGCGCCAGGTGGATCTCTTCCAGCAGACGACCGTCGTCGACTACGTCTTCGACAAGGACAAGATCTTCGCGTTCCTGAACCTCGACGACAACGAGCTCTTCATCTACCAGCGCCTGTTCGATCTGCTCGCCCGGGACGTGCCGCTGCCCGATCTGGTGGTCTACCTGCAGACGCCGACCGACGTGCTGCTGGCCCGCGCCGCCGCTCGCGACCACGAGACGGAAGACGAGACGCTCCGGCCCGACGCGGAGTACCTCAAGGAGCTGAACGAGGCCTACCAGCACTACTTCTTCCACTACACGACCACGCCGCTCCTGGTCGTCGAGACCTCGCAGTTCGATCCCGAGCACGACGACGAGGCGCTGGACGACCTGGTGAAGCAGATTCAGACCCTGACCCACGGCACCCGCTACTACGTGCCCCGGACCCGCCCGTAGCCGGCCGCGACGGCCGTCCGGACTGGTAGACTGACGCATGGCCTGGTTCAAGAAGGCGCGCAAGCCCATCGCGGCCTCGACGGCCCCGAGCAGGGTCCCCGAGGGCCTGTGGGTGAAGTGCCCCGGATGCGAGGCCACGATCTACCAGAAGGATCTGGCCGACACGCTCAGTGTCTGCCCGAAGTGCGCCCACCACTTCCGGCTCGACGGCCGCCGAACGCCTCAAGACCCTGTTCGACGACGAGCAGTGGGTGGAACACGACGCCGCGCTCGCCTCGAACGACCCGCTTTCCTTCACCGACACCAAGCCCTACGCCGCGCGTCTGATTGCCAGCCGTCAGTCCACCGGGATGAAGGACGCCCTGCTGGTCGGCAGCGGCGCCATCGACGGCGTGCCGGCGATCGTGGCCGCCATGGAATACGGCTTCATCGGCGGCAGCATGGGTGTCGTGATGGGCGAGAAGCTCGTGCGCGCCATCGAGCACGCCCTCGCCGAGCGGATGGGCGTCATCATCGTCTCGTGCTCCGGCGGCGCCCGCATGATGGAGGGCGCCCTGTCGCTCATGCAGATGGCCAAGGTCTCGGCGGCGCTCGCCCGCCTCGACCGCGCCGGCCTGCCCTTCATCTCGCTGCTGACCGACCCGACGACCGGCGGCGTCACGGCCAGCTTCGCCATGCTCGGAGACTTCATCGTCGCCGAGCCGAAGGCGCTCATCGGCTTCGCCGGGCCCCGCATCATCGAGCAGACCATCCGGCAGAAGCTGCCGGCGGGCTTCCAGCGCAGCGAGTTCCTGCTCGAACGCGGCATGCTCGACCTGGTCGTGGACCGGCGGGAGCTGAAGGCCACGCTCGCCCGCCTGCTGCGCTTCATGGCTCCCGCCGCCCCGGCCGTCGCCCGCTGACCGGGGTCCCGCCGCGATGACCTCCGTCGAGCGGCTCTTCGCCCTCGAGCAGTTCGGCATCAAGCTCGGTCTGAATGCGATGCGGGTCCTGCTCCAGGGCCTGGGCGATCCGCACCTGGCGTGGCCGGCCCTCCACGTCGCCGGCACCAACGGCAAGGGCTCGGTCACCGCGATGGCCGAGCGCGCCCTGCGTGAAGCCGGCCTCAGCACCGGACGCTACACCTCGCCTCACCTGTTCCGCGTCGAAGAGCGGATCGCGCTCGCTGGCCGCGACGTCGAGTCCGGACGCCTCGCCGAGGCACTCGACCGGGTCTTCGCCGTCGTGGACCGGCTGGTCGAGAGCGGCGCGCTGGCGGCGGTGCCGACCTATTTCGAGGTCTCGACAGCCGCCGCCTTCCTGCTCTTCGCGGAGGCCGGTGTGGACGTGGCCGTCGTCGAGGTCGGCCTCGGGGGACGCTACGACGCCACCAATGTGATCACGCCAGTGGCCGGCGCCATCACGAGCATCGACTTCGACCACGAGCGGCACCTCGGCTCGACCCTGACCGCGATCGCCACCGAGAAGGCCGGCATCGCCAAGGCCGGCGTGCCGCTGGTCGTCGGCGACGTGCCGGTCGAGGCCTGGCACGCCATCGACGAGGTGGCCCGGAAAGCCGGCGCGGCCGTGACGCGGGTGGGCGACGGTGCGATCGTGAACGCGGAGATGATCGCCGGCCACGCGCGTTTCTCGGCGACCACCCCGGCGGGCCGCTACGGTCCCGTGCGGATCGCGCTCGCCGGCCGCCATCAAGCCGCCAACGCCCTGGTCGCCGTCCGGCTGCTCGAGACCTTCGCGGCGGCCACCGGCCTCCGGCTCGAGTCGTCGCACGTCGAGGCGGGGCTGGCCCGGGTCCAGTGGCCGGCCCGCCTCGAGTGGCTCCACCACCCGGCGACCGGACGGCGGGTGCTGATCGATGCGGCGCACAATCCGGCCGGCGCCCGTGCCCTGGCGTCGTATCTTGCGATGGCCGAGCTTCCGCCCGTCACGCTCGTCACGTCGGTGATGGCCGACAAGGACATCGCCGGAGTGCTCGGTCCGCTGCTGCCCCACGTCGGGCGCGTCGTCGCGACTCGGGCGGACACGCCGCGCGCCATGCACCCGCAGGCCCTGGCGGACGAAGTGGCCCGTCACGCGCGCCCCGGCACCTCGATCGACGTCGTGACGGAGGCCATGGCCGCCTTCACGCACGCCACCACGCTCGCGCCGCCGGTCGTGCTGGCCGGCTCGATCTACCTGGTCGGTCCGCTGCGGGCGGCGCTCGTCGAGATCGGCTACGAACCCGCATGATATTCTTCGACCATTCGCCTCAGCCCGTGCACCGGCTGCCCTGGCCGGCGACCTCCGCATGACGCCCCGCCTGAGCCGCCTCCTCGTGGTCCTGCTGCCCCTTCTGCTCTCCCTGCCGGCCGGAGCGTGGGCGCAGATCCCGGGCTACAGCAGCAAGCAGTTCCGCATGGAGCAGATCGACGAACACCATTGGCGCCTGACCGGCCAGGTAGAACTCGAGAACGCCGAGGTCAAGGGGCAGAAGTTCTACGCCGGCACGGTGGACATCCACACCGACACCAACATCCTCGAAGCCACCGGCAACGTGCTCTACGAGACTCCCACCGCGCGCATCGCGGCCGAGCGCGTGCTGTTCAACACCCGGACCGGCACCGGCACGTTCTTCGACGCGTCGGGCATGGCGTCCATCGGCGACCGCGCCGACAAGAGCATGTTCGGCGGCCTCGAGCCCGACGTCTACTTCTACGGCACTCTCGTCGAGAAAACCGGTGACGACCGCTACAAGGTGACCAAGGGCGGCTTCACGACCTGCGTCCAGCCGACGCCGCGATGGGAGATGACGGCCGGCTCGTTCAGCATCAACGTCGGCGACTACGCCATCCTCCGCAATGCCGTGATGCACGTGAAAGACGTGCCGGTCTTCTACCTGCCGATCCTCTACTACCCGATCCAGGAGGACGGCCGCTCGACCGGTTTCCTGCTCCCCACCTACGGCCGCTCCACCTACCAGGGGTCGTCGGTGAGCAACGCCTTCTTCTGGGCCATCTCGCGCAGCCAGGACCTGACGGTGATGCACGACTGGTTCACGCAGACCGGCCAGGGCTACGGCTCCGAGTACCGCTGGGTCCGCTCGGCCGCCTCGAACGGGAGCATCAAGGCCTATCGCCTGAACCAGAAAGCGGCGACCGTCAGCGGCGTGGAGATCCCGGAGTCGCAGAGCGTCCTCGTCAACGGCTCGGTCAACCAGAGTCTGCCCTTCCGCCTCACCGGCCGCGCCCGCATCGACTACTCGTCGCAGCTCACCCTCAACCAGTTCTACAGCCGCGACCTCTACAACGCCACCCAGGGGACGAGCTCGGCCACCGGCAACGTGTCGGGCTCGTGGAGCTTCGTCAACACCTCGCTGACGGCCTCGCGCACCGAGAACTTCTTCAACGCCGAACAGTCGATTGTCTCGGGGTCGCTGCCCAGCCTGACGGCGTCGGTCTCGAGCCGTCGCATCTGGCGCCTGCCGGTGTTCTTCGCCCTGCAGTCGGAAGCCACGCGCGTCCTCTACCTGCAGAAGAACGGCGCCCAGGAGATCGACGACAGCCTCAGCAAGTTCGACCTGACGCCGACCTTGCGGGCACCGGTCAGCAACCTGCCGTTCCTGAACGCCACGCTCAATCTCTCCTATCGCTCGACCACCTACAGCGCCAGCAAGGACCTCGCGACCAACCGTCGCGTCGAGGACCCGTACACCCGCAACTACGCCGAGTTCAGGACCGACCTCACCGGCCCGGTGTTCAGCCGTGTCTACACGCCGAACAACTTCCTCGCCGACCGCCTGAAGCACGTCATCGAGCCGGCCTTCTCCCTGCAGCGCGTCACGTCGATCGAGGGCCAGGACCGCGTGCTGCTGCTCGGGAGCTCCTACGACCGCGTCATCGGCGGCGTCACGCGCATGACCTACGGCCTGACCAACCGCGTGCTCGTGCGCAAGGCGTCGAAGACCCCCGGGGCGTCGTCCTCGGCCACCAGCGCGCCGCGGGAGCTGCTGACGGCGAGCGTGACGCAGACCTACTATTCGAACCAGGAGGCGAGTGCCTTCGACCCGACCTACAGCTCGAGCTACGCCGACTCGGGGACGGTGCGGCCGCCGAGCAACTACTCGCCGGTGGCCCTCAACGTGCGCTCCCAGGCGTCGCAGATGCTGGCCGCGACGCTGCGGGTGGAGGTACGACTACCCGACGAAGAAGATGTTGTCGGTCTCGACCGGCGGCAACTTCGCCACGCCCACGACCAACGTCGCCGTGTCGTGGAGCCGGAGTCTCTCGGCCTTCTATCCAACCAACGCCCTCAACGCCAACTCGCGGGTCAACCTGCTCGACGGCCGGGTGAGCGGCGACTACCAGATCGCCTGGGACATTCAGCGCCAGACGGTCATCCGCCAGGGCGTGGTGGCGGCCTACAACGCGCAGTGCTGCGGCATCGTGGTCGAGTACCAGGAATACAACTTCGGCAACTTCGGCGGCTCCAACCTGCTGCCGAAGGATCGCCGCTTCAACCTCGGGTTCACGCTGGCCGGCGTCGGCACCTTCTCCAACTTCTTCGGCAACTTCGGCGGCAGCGGGGCCGGGCGATGAGCGGTCGGACGCTCGTCACCGGCGCCGCCGGCTTCGCTGGCCGCCATCTGCTGTCACTCGTGACGGCCGACGGGCCGGCGGTGGCCTGGCACCGTCCGGGCACCGGGCATCCCGCGATCGACGGCGTGTCGTGGTCGGCGGTGGAACTGCTCGATCGCGAAGCGGTGGCAGCCGCACTGGCGGCCGTGGCGCCGGCGGCCATCTACCATCTGGCGGGCGTCCCGCACGTGGCGGGCTCGTGGGCGCAGGCCGAAGCCACGCTGGCCGGCAACGTCATCGGCACGCTGAATCTGTTCGACGGCCTGCAGCTGGCCGGCTTGAAGCCGCGCGTGCTGGTAACCGGGTCGGCGACGATCTACCAGCCGTCCACGCTCGCCCTGACCGAAGCAGCGCCGCTCGGGCCCAACACGCCCTACGGCACGAGCAAGCTGGCCCAGGAGATGGTCGCGTTGCGGGCCTGGCGCGACCACGGCATCCCGGTCGTGGTCACGAGGTCGTTCAACCACATCGGCCCGCTGCAATCGCCCGACTTCGCGGCCCCCGCCTTCGCGCGGCAGCTGGCCCGCATCGAGGCCGGCCTGGCGCCGCCGACGATGATGGTCGGCAACCTCGAGGCCGAGCGCGACCTGAGTGACGTGCGCGACACGGTGCGCGCCTACCAGGCGCTGATGGCCGCGGGACGCCCCGGCACCTGCTACAACGTGTGCTCGGGCGCGGCTGTCTCGATGCAGACCGTGCTCGACGGGCTGCGCGCCCACATCCGCGTGCCGGTCACGGTGGCGCAGGATCCAGCGCGCATGCGGCCGGCCGATACGCCGGTCGTGCTCGGCGATCGGTCGCGCCTCACGGCCGACACCGGCTGGCAGCCGGCCTACCCGCTGGCGACGACGCTCGCCGATCTGGTCGACTACTGGCGCCGCGAGGCGCGCCACGAAGCGACCTGATCCCGACGCCGGCCCTCCGGTGGCCGGCCTTGACTGGGCGAACAAAAAGCGAAATAGTCGGGCCATGTCCGCCCGGCCGACGCGCGACCTCTTCGGCTTCGCTCCGCCACCGACGACCCGCGACGTCGCCCGGCTCCTGAAAGCCGGCGGCCTGGCGGCCCTGCCCGACGCGGTCAGGCGCGGCGACAACGCCACCTACCAGGAGGTGCGCTGCCGGTCGGCCCTCAACCGCGTCGAGGGCATGCCCTTCCGCTGGACGCTCAATCCCTACCGGGGCTGCACGCACGGGTGTCACTACTGCTTCGCGCGCCGCTATCAGCATCAGCTCGAACTCGGCGAAGGGGACGACTTCGCGTCCGTGATCTTCGCCAAGACCAACATCGTCGAGGTGCTCGAGCGCGAACTCGCCTCCGGCGCCCGCCCCCGGGAACAGGTGGCCCTCGGCACGGCGACCGATCCCTATCAACCGATCGAGGGCTACTACGGTCTCACCCGCGGCTGCCTGGAGGCCTTCCGCAACGCACCGGCGCCGCTCGGCATCGTCACGAAAGGACCGCTGGTCGTGCGTGACGTCGACCTGCTGCGCGAGCTCTCGGCGAAGGTCTCGTGCCGCGTCTACGTGAGCGTGCCGTCACTCGACGAGGAGGCGTGGCGGCGCCTCGAGCCCGGCACGGCGTCGCCGCTGCAGCGGCTGCGTGCGGTGCGGACGCTGGTCGATGCCGGCCTGCACTGCGGGGTGCTGATGGCCCCGCTCGTGCCCGGCATCACGACCAGGCCGGCGCTCCTCGAAGCCACGATCAAGGCCGCCGCCGCCCACGGCGCGTCGTCGATCGGCGCGATGGTGCTGCACCTCGACGGCGGCGCCCGCCGCCACTTCCTGCGCGTGCTGGCGGCCGAGTACCCGCACCTCGTCGAGGGCTACGAACGGCTGTTCGTGAACAAGCGCGCGCCGGCGTCGTACACCGGCGAGGTGGCGCGGATCGTCGGGCTGATCAAGGCGCGCTACGGCGTCAGCGCGAAGGCAGCGCCCCCTCGGGCGACAGCAGCCGGGCGATGAGCGCGGCGAGCAGCGCCGTGCGCGGCAGGAGCGCGGCGAGCTCGACGTGCTCGTGGATGGCATGGGCCCCGTCGCCGACGGCGCCGAGGCCATCGAGCGTCGGCACGCCGAGCGCCGCCGTGAAGTTGCCGTCCGAGCCGCCGCCGGTGCCGCCCTCGGCCACCGTCTGACCGAGCAGCGCCGCCGCGGCCTGAGCGTGGGCGTAGAGCGCGGCGACCCCCTTCGACCGCTCCATCGGCGGCCGCTCGAAGCCGCCGGTCACCGACAGGCGCGCGCCGGCGAGGATCGGGCGAAGCGCACGTATCGCCTGGTCGACATGCGCCGCCTCGGCCAGTGACGGCGCCCGCACGTCGACGATGGCGTGCGCCTCCTCGGCCACGACGTTGGGCCGCGTGCCGCCGGCCACGACGCCGACGTTCACCGACACCCCGCGCGCCAGATCATGGAGCGCCTCGACGGCGAGGATCTGGCGGGCCAGCTCGCGAATGGCGCTGACGCCCTTGCCGGGGTCGACCCCGGCGTGCGCCGACACGCCGGTCGCCACGAGGTGGTACTGGCCGATGCCCTTGCGGCTCGTCTTGAGGGGGCCACCGGCCAGCGCCGGCTCGAGGACGAGCACCGCGTCACTCGCCAGGGCCTCGGCTTCGATGAGCTCGCGCGACGTGTCGCTGCCCGTCTCCTCGTCCGAGGTGACGAGCATGGCGACGGTGCCGCTCGCCGGGGCCGCGCTTTCGAAGACCGCCCGTGTCGCCAGCAACCCCATGGCGACGCCGACCTTCATGTCGAGCGTGCCGGGTCCCGAGAGCTTGCCGTCCTGGCGGACGAGTGGCATGCGCGCGATCTGACCGTGCGGCCACACGGTGTCGACATGGCCGACCAGGAGGATGCGCGGCCGCCCTGCGCCGATCTCGACCACGCTGTGATCGCCGGCGGTGGGCCGCGCTTCGACCCGGACGCGCATGCCGATCGACGCCGCGTAGCGCCGGAACTCCGCGCCGCAGCGGTCCACGGCCGCCTTGTCATCGGTGGGTGACTCAATCGACACGAGGGCGTCGATGATCTCGTGCAGCCAGGATTCGTGCGCGGCGACGACGGTCTCGAGCGGATGGGCCATGGGTCGGGCTCTATAATACGGGCATGGCCCGTCACCCGCGCCGTCTCCCCATCCTGGCGGCCGCCGCCACCTGCATGGCCGCGGTCTCGCCCGCCGCACAGGCGCCCGCGCCGACGGCTGGCGTCACCGTCGCGACCGCGGCCGCGACGCAGAGTGATGGCCGTCCGTCGGAGGCCGAGCTCGGCTTCCCGGTCTATCCGTCGGCCGTCTACCTGCAGTCCTACGACGCCGGGCGCGGCCAGAAGTACTACATCTTCGGGTCGACGGTCCCGTTCGCCGAGATGGTCCTCTACTACCGCAACGTGCTGAGGGAGCGGGGCAACGAGGTGTTCGAGGTGCCGCCGACGCACGTCTTCGAGATGGGCCGCTTCCGGGAAGAGACGATGGCGTTCCCGCCGGGGGTCACGGTCAAGGACTACACGTTCAGCGGCTCTGCCGGCTATCCGAATCCAACGCGGGGCGCGACGCCGGAGCGCTTCCCCACGCTGCTGCAGATCGTGCCGCCACCGAGATGAGCGCGGAGACAGCAACGGCCTGTCCGGGGAATGCCCGAACAGGCCGCTGGGTCGCATTGTCGACGGTGCTCGCCGACGAAGATCCGCTCGACGAGGGTGGACCGGTTACTTGGGCCGGGCCGGGCTGATCATGATGTGGGCCCCGGCGGTACCAGGGTCCATCAGCCACGGCAGGCCGGGCGCCGGCTTGAGGGCGAGCCCGGTCGTGGCGCCGGTGGCGTAGGGCACGTAGATCACCCAGCGAGTGTAGCCATCCTCGACCTGACCGGTCGCCGCGTCGAACGACTTGCCGGTCATCACCGCCAGCAGCTTGCCGTCGGGGATGACGAGCTTCTTGTCGTCCACTTCCTTCCAACGCGTCGAGTCGCGCTGCTTGTCCTCGGTCACGCCCTGCGAGGTGAGCTCGCGGCCACGGGCCATGAACGCGTCCAGATCCTTGTGGTAGCAGGACACGTTGAACCCGTCGAGCTTGGGATCGTCGGCGATGCACACCTGATCGTTGGTGCCTTCGCGGAGCGTCACGAACTTCCCGGCCGCGTCCCAGCCAAGAACCTTGGCCCCGGCACGACGGTCCTCCGGCGCGGCCAGCACGGCCCCGGCGATCTGCGTTGCGGGCGGGGGCGCGCTCTGCGCCGAGGCAACCGCGGCCCCGAACAGCAGCAATCCAACCGTAATTCCAGGCATCTTCACGAGTGACCCTCCTCGGCCGGCGTCGGGCCGGCCGCTACGAGCCCACGCGAACGCGGGGCACCCAGGAAGTATAGCGGGCCGCTAGGCCCGGGACGCGACGTAGATCTCGCCCAGCTTGCGGAACTCATCGCTCTTGTCGGCCATGCCCTGCGCGGCTTCGCGGCGCAGTTGCTGCGTGATCTCCATGCTGCAGAACTTCGGGCCGCACATCGAGCAGAAATGGGCCACCTTGGCGCCCTGTGCCGGCAGTGTCGCGTCGTGATAGGCGCGCGCGGTCACCGGGTCCATCGCCAGATTGAACTGGTCCTCCCAGCGGAACTCGAAGCGGGCCTTGCTGAGCGCGTCGTCCCAGACCCGGGCGCGCGGGTGGCCCTTGGCCAGATCGGCCGCATGAGCGGCAATCTTGTAGGCGATGACGCCGGTCTTCACGTCGTCCTTGTTCGGCAGACCGAGGTGCTCCTTGGGCGTGACATAACAGAGCATCGCCGTGCCGTACCAGCCGATCATCGCCGCGCCGATCGCGGAGGTGATGTGGTCGTAGCCGGGCGCGACGTCGGTCGTCAGCGGTCCGAGGGTGTAGAACGGCGCCTCGTCGCACCACTCGAGCTGCTTCTCCATGTTCTCCTTGATGAGATGCATGGGGACGTGCCCGGGGCCCTCGTTCATCACCTGGACGTCGTACTCCCAGGCGATCTTCGTGAGTTCGCCCTGCGTCTTGAGCTCGGCGAACTGCGCCTCGTCGTTGGCGTCGGCGATCGAGCCCGGCCGCAGCCCGTCGCCCAGCGAGAAGCTGACGTCGTAGGCGCGCATGATCTCGCAGATCTCGCGGAAACGCGTGTAGAGGAAGCTCTCCTGGTGGTGCGCCAGGCACCACTTGGCCATGATCGACCCGCCGCGCGACACGATCCCGGTCATGCGGTTGGCGGTGAGCGGGATGTAGCGCAGCAGCACGCCGGCGTGCACCGTGAAGTAGTCGACGCCCTGCTCGGCCTGTTCGACCAGCGTGTCGCGGTAGACCTCCCACGTCAGGTCTTCCGGACGGCCGCCGACCTTCTCGAGCGCCTGGTAGATCGGCACCGTGCCGATCGGCACCGGCGAGTTGCGCAGGATCCACTCGCGCGTCTCGTGGATGTTCTTCCCGGTCGACAGGTCCATGACCGTATCGGCGCCCCACAAGGTCGCCCACCGCAGCTTCTCGACTTCCTCTTCGATCGACGACGACACGGCGGAGTTGCCGATGTTGGCGTTGATCTTGACGAGGAAATTGCGGCCGATGATCATCGGCTCGAGTTCGGGATGGTTGACGTTGGCCGGAATGATGGCGCGCCCGCGCGCCACCTCGTCGCGGACGAATTCGGCCGGCAGGCCCTCGCGAGCGGCGACGAACGCCATCTCCGGCGTGATCTCGCCCTTGCGCGCGTAGTGCAGTTGCGTCGGCGAGGCCTGACCGCGACGCGCGGCCACCCATGGCTCACGCAGCCTGGGCAGCCCGGCGCGCACATCGTCGACGCGCGGTCCGCTCGTGTCGTAGAGGCGCAGCGGCGGCTCGTCTCCCGAAAGCCGTACCTCGCGCATGGGCACGCGCACCGGCACCGGCCCGGAGGCGGTGGCCGCCGCGGATTCGTCGAACACGCGGAAGCTGTTGGGGAACGCGTCGGCGTAATCGCCCGACGGCGGAATTTCTGGTGTGCTCATCTGCCGCTCTCCCTACGCCGGTGTGAACCGGTTCAGGTTCCGAGGGTACGGTCTCAACCCCTGGCGGACCTTCGCTCAGGACTATACCAGAGCGAGCGCGCGTCACATGGCCGCCCGAAGTGGCAGAATCCGGCCATGGCCGCGCCGTTGACGCCAGCCCAGCTGACCTGGGCCTTGCTCGGGCTCGGCGAGGTCCGTGGCGCCGTGCTGATGGTGCATGCGTCACTCAGAAGAATCGGCGCGGTGGAGGGTGACGCCGCCGGCGTCATCACCGCCATCGACGACGCGGTCGGCGCCGACGGCACGTGGCTGATGGTGCTCGGCGCGGCGGATGACTGGCACTGGGCCAACGATCTGCCCGAAGAGGACCGGCCGGTCCTGCTGGCCGATGCGGTTCCGTTCGATCCGCTGGTCACGCCCGCCGAGAGCGACGTCGGCATGCTGGCCGAGGTGTTCCGCACCACGCCCGGCACGCTCGTGTCGAACCATCCGGAGGGCCGCTTCGGCGCGCGCGGCCGGCGCGCCGCCGAGTTCGTGAGCGAGGTGCCGTGGGACGACTACTACGGCCCGGACTCGCCACTCGCACGCCTGGTCGAGGCCGGCGGATCGGTCCTGCGGCTGGGAGCCGATACCAACACGGTCACGCTCATCCACTACGCCGAGTACCTGGCGCACGTCGCCGACAAGCAGCGGGTGCGCCGCTACCGGCGGGTGCTCGGCGCCCACGGGCCCGAGATTCGCGTCGTCGAGTGCCTCGACGACAACCTCGGCATCGTCGACTGGCCAGGCGAGGACTACTTCTCGCTGATCCTGGCCGAGTACCTGGCCACCCACGACGTCGCGCGCGGACAGGTGGGTGGCGCCGCCAGCGAGCTGCTCGACGCCCGCGAGCTGGCCGACTTCGCCGCCCGCTGGATGACCCGGCACTTCCGGCCGGCGCCATGACCGCGTCGCCGGCAGGTGCGGGTGCAGGCCACGCGCCGACGCTACTTGCCGACGCGTGAGAGGCCGGCCGCGGCGCGGTCCACCTGCGCCGACAGCGCGGTGATCGCGGCCGTCACCTTGGTCACGCCCTGTCGCGCTTCGTCCCACTGCCCTTCTTCCAGGCCCTCGCGAATCTGCGGCAGCGTCTTGACGCCGTAGCCGGTGTAGAAGCCGGGAGCGTAGATCTGATGGCGGAACCAGTCGCGGCGCGGCAGCCCGCTCTCGTCGCCGAGCCGGCGCTCCGACGAGAAGACCAGCTGATTGACGATCTTGAGCGCCTCTTCCTGCGTCTGCAGCGCCTGCGCGCTCGCCGCGGGAATCGCCCGCGTGCGCCTTCTCGAAGCCCAGCGAGGCCTTCGACAGGGCCGCCACGGCCGCCGTCAGCGGCGCGAAGTCGATGGCCGGCGCGTCCTTCTTGTCGGCGTGCAGCTTCTGCACCTCGGCGACGTAGCGCGCCAGCGTGTCGCTCATGTCGGAGAAGCGGAACGGCAGCACCGCGGCTTCCGAGAGGCGCAGCACCGCCGTGCCCGTGAGCTGGGCCAGCGTGCGTCCGTAGCTGAAGTCGCCGTCGGAGAAGCGCGTGTACCAGGCGAAGGAGTCGTAGACGGAGTGGTAGACGCCGCCGGGGCTCTCGCCGCCGAAGCCGAGGTTCAGTGACGCCACGGTCAGATGCTGCAGGAACGGCGTGAAGTCGGAGCCGGAACCGAGCGGCGCGATGCGGATGCCGGGATCCTTCTCGGCCTCGGCGCGCTCGGCCTCGGGCAGAGCCGTCGATGGCTTTCTGCCGCGCCACGTCGAGCACCGGCTTGCCGGTCCGTCGGGTCGTTGATGTCGCGCGCCACTTCGGTGACGAACTGCTGCAGGGAATGCGAGCCGCCGGCGTTCAGCCAGCCTTTGCCCGTGCCGTCGGTGTTGATGTAGACGACGCCCTTGCTGTTCAGCTCGTCGCGATGCGCCTCGGCCCACTCGGTCGAGCCGAGCAGCCCCCACTCCTCGCCGTCCCACAGCGCCAGCACGATGGTGCGCTTCGGCCGCCATCCGCCCTTCAGCAACTCGCCGAGCCCGCGCCCGACTTCCATCAGCGAGACGGCCCCGCTGATCGGATCGTCGGCGCCGTTCACCCACGCGTCGTGGTGGTTGCCGAACATCACCCACTCGTCGGGGAAGGTCGCGCCGGGGATGCGCACGACGACGTTGTAGAGCGGCCGTGACTTCCACTCGTGCTGCAGCCGGAGACGCACGGTGGCCGGTCCGGCGCCGAGACGATAGGTGGTCGGGCAGGCTGCCGCGCCACGACTCGGGCGCCACCGGGCCGCGCATGGCCTGGAAGATGGGCAGCGCGTCGCCCCATGCGATCGGCATCACCGGGATCTTGAGGATGGTCCTCGCCTCGCTGACCGGCAGCTTCTTGCCGCCAGGCGTGGCGCCCCAGCCGGGCGTGAGCGGATCACCGGTGTGGACCGGCATGTCCATCACGCTGCCGCGCTGCACGCCGAACTCGGGACGATACGGGCCGTCCGGGTAGGTCGCGCCCTGGAAGAAGCCGTCGTCCTTCGGATCCGAGTAGATGAGACAGCCGATGGCGCCGTGTTCGTAAGCGACCTTGGGCTTGATGCCGCGCCAGCTGCCGCCGTAGCGCGCCAGCACGATCTTTCCCTTCACGCTGACACCGAGCTTCTCGAGCTGCTCGTAGTCGGCCGGCACGCCGTAGTTCACGTAGACCACCTCGCCGGTCACGTCGCCGTCGGCCGAGTAGGCGTTGAAGGTCGGCGTCAGGTCGACGTCGGTCGAGTCGGGGTCGCCCGGCACCGGCGGCTCCTGGATGAGCATGGCGCGGCCGGTCGGCGCGACCATCTCGAGCCGGCGCTCGGTCGGCCACGGCATGTAGGCCTCGTGCTCCTCGATCACGGCGTTCAGGCCGAACGACTTGAACTTCGCGAGCGCGTACTCCGCGACCTTGCGCGAGCCGGGCCGGCCGGCCACGTGAGGCTCGGCCGACATCGCCTCCATGTATTCGCGCAGGCGGGCCGGATCCGGTACGGCGCGGAACTTCTCCTCGAGCGCACGCTGGTCGGCAAGACTCGCCGACGGGAAGCCGCGCAGGCCCGGGGCCTGGCCGGCCAGCCGCGGGGCGTCGAGTTGGAGGAGGGCGAGCAGAACGGCGGCGGAGGCAATGGCGCGGCGCATGCCGCGAGGGTATCCCCCTGGACCGGGTGACGCAAGGACCGGCCAGCCGTCCCTCAGCGCCGCTCGACGTAGGCTTCGCGGCGTTCGAACATCGCCAGGCGCTGGGCGATCTCCCTGGCAAGCGCCGGCTCCGCCAGGGCGTGCGCCTGACGGGCGGTGGTCACGGCCTCGTCGAACCGCCCGGCCGACGCCAGCGCCACGGCCAGCACATCGAGCGTGCGCGCGTCCCGCCGCGCGGTGAGCCGGGCGGCCCGCTCGGCGAAGACGACAGCCTGGGCGGGCGCCCTGACGGCGGGGTCGCCGGCGGTGGCCAGCACCCAGGCGGCGGTCGTGAGCGCCACCGGCCAGTCGCCCTTGAGGGCCGCTGCCTGGCGGAAGAATCCGGCCGCCTGGTCGAGGCGCCCATCGCGCAGTGCCGTGTGACCGAGATTGAAGTAGGCCTCGGCGTAGCCGGGTCGCAGGCGCAGGGCCTCGCGCAGTTCGCGTTCGGCGCGCGGCAGCTCGCCCTTGCGCCACAACGCCGCACCCAGGTTGTTGCGGGCCTCCGGCAGACGCGGATCGGCGGCGATGGCGGCTTCGTAGCGGACGATGGCCTCGTCCGGCCGGCCCGCCGCCATCAGCGCGTCGCCGAGGTTGCTGAGCGCCACCGCGTAGCGGGGATTCAGGGCCAGGGCCCGTTCGTAGCCGGCGATGGCGTCGTCGAAGAGGCCGGCCTGGGTCAGGGCCGTGGCCAGGTTGTAGTGCGCGGCCGCCTCGTTCGGACGACGCTCGGCGGTGGCGCGGAAGTGCGAGACCGCGACCGCCGGCCGGCCGAGCAGCAGGGCGAGCACGGCGGCGTCATCGTGGAGCGCGGTGTCGTCGGGACTCGACGCGAGCATCGTCTCGAGGCCGATGAAGTCCTCGGCCGACATCTTCGCCTGCACCTCGGTCCCCAGCCGCGCGCGATCCTCGTCACTCGACGTCGCCAGCTGGAACCACAGATCGCCCATCTCGTCGAACGACTTCTGGCCCCAGCGGACGCGCGCCGGCGGCCGCTGCGGATTGCGCGGATTGTCCGCCGAGTTGTCGTAGACGTAACGCATCGAGAGCGTCGTCCCCCTGGGCAGCCGGATCGGCTCGGCGTAGCGGTAGACGTGCTGCCAGCGGAAGTCCCACTGGCCGATGTGGATGAGCGGCCGGACGGTGCCGTCGGGAAACGACGCCGTGCCGCTGACGTCCACGGCGCGGTAATGCGCGTGCGGCTGGACGGCGAGCAGCGTCGCATCCACCGGCAGCTGATACCGGTCCTCCACCACGTAGCGGTCGTCGCCGGGCGGAATGTCGATGCCCTGCGAGCCGAGGCGCACGATCGACGGCGTGCGCGTGGCCGGCCGGTCGCCGAAGTAGAAGCCGATCACCGGCTGCACCGGCTCGACCTTGCCGCTCGGCTGCAGGTGCAGCTGCACGACGAGGTCGGTGCCCGGATCGAGCCGCCAGGCGAGATCGGCATCGACGAGCGGCGCAATCTGGCCCGGCGTCCAGCCGAGGAAGTGGCCGTCGGGGTACTCGGCCGTGCGAGCCATGAGGCCGTCGTAGCCCGGCGCCGGGTCCTCCTCATCGAGCCGCCGCGTGGCGCGCGTGCGGTCGATGCGCAGGTTCGCATGATGGACGACGCGGGCGTTTCCTGGATGGAACTCGATCCCTCGAACGTAGCGCGTGCCCGTCACCTCGAGCGGCACCGCGAAGATGCGGAACACATCGCTCGCCTCGGCGGGCACGCTGTAGCCCGCCGGCAGCGTCACGATGAGGTCGGGCGGCCCGAGGTGCCAGCCGTCGGGCCATGACGGCGTCGCGGGGGGGCCTCCTGGCCCCTGGCGCGGGTCCGCGGCCCAGCGCGCGAGCAGGGCGATCTCGTCGGACGTCAGGCGGGGCTGCCCCACGAACTCGCCGCCCTCTCCGTCGTCCTTCCATGGCGGCATGAAGCCACTGGCCGTGACCGCCGCCAGTTGCGGCGCGCGCCTGGCGGCGTCGTCGAAGGTCAGCAGGTTGAACGGGCCGGCGCCGCCGGGCCGGTGACACTGCGCGCAGCGCGAGTGCAGGATGGGCGCGATGTCCTGATTGAAGGTGACGGCAGGCGTCTGGGCAGCCACTGGCCGGCCGCCGCAGGCGACCACGGCGACGGCGGCGAGCACCAGGCCGCGGCCGAGCGAACGAGCCGTCATGGCCGCGAGCGCACGATCGCGCAGCCGATCGCGCGGGTCACCGGCGCGGCCACCGGCCGTCCGGCCAGCACCGCCGCGAGCGCCTCGTCGAGATCGTGAATGGTGGGCTCCGGGCGATCGACGCCGAAGTCCAGATATCGATCGTCGATGCGGCCGTGGTAGCGGAGCCGGCCGGCGCGGTCGAACACGGCAGCCTCGGGCGTCACGGTCGCACTGGCACGATCAGCGAGGGTGCGGGCGGTGTCGAGCGCCACGGGCAGGCCGTAGGAAAACGCCTCGGCGTGCGCCTGGGCGGCCGCGGCGGATTCGCCCGCATTCGGGTAGACGAGCCAGAAGCGAATGCCGGCGGCGGCGTAGCGTCCGGCCAGGCGGCGGACGGCCGGCGCGTAGCGATCGGAAATCGGGCACTCGACGGCCGTGAACAGGAGCACCGTGGCTGGCGCGGACGCCTCGATCGCCGCCACCGGCCGCCCGGCCGGATCCGTGACCCCGGTCTGAGCGGCGGCGGGGCTGGCGAACGCGGCCAGCGCCAGCGCCACCAGGATCGGCCACGGCACGCGGTGGGCGCGCGTCATCGGTCGAGTATAGCGCCCGGGCAATTGGACGAGGCCGGAAGGGCCCGATCGGTGTGGCGGCCGTCGCAAAAGGAAAAGGGCGGCCCCGAGAGGCCGCCCCTCCAATCAACCCCGAGACCCGAACCCCGGTCCCCGAGATCACCGAGCCCGAGCCCCGGTCCGACTACCAGCTCGTCTCGATGGCGAGCCGGATGAGCCGCCCCTGCAGGATGGTCGCCGGCTGCAGATAGGTCGCCGCGCCGAACTGCGCCGTGGTCACGCTCGACCAGCGGTCGGAGTTGGTCAGGTTGAAGACATCGACCTTGGGCAGCACGCGCACGGCCCGGACCACGAACGTCTTGCTCAGCGAGACATCGAGCTGGTTGATCCGCGGCATGTACTCCGTCTCAGGCGCCCGCAGGGGCACGTTGAGGGTGGCCGTGGTCAGACCGGGAATCACGAGTTCGCCCGGCCGGCAGGGCGCGGCGCAATTGGCCGCGTAGCGCGTCGTGCGCGACACCTGCCAGAACGTGCCCTGACCCTGTGGCTGCGTCAGCCCGGTGCCGAAGGTGAAGACGCCGTAGGGAATCGCGGCCGTGCCGATGGTGTAGCCGAAGAGGCTGCGGAAAGAGCCGCTCGCGGTGATGCCCCAGAACGGCAGCGGGTAGACCGCCGAGAGCTTGAACTGCGTCTGCCACGGGATGTTGTTGTCCCACTGGTTGCAGTTGACGGTGAAGTTCGGGTCGGTGCCGGCGCTGCAGGTGTCGGCCAGCGTCCGCTCGAGGTTGAAGCCGCCGAAGAGGCGGGCGCCGCGCGGCAACCGGGCGTTGAAGCCGAGCTCGAAGCCGTTGTAGACCCGCTTGATGTCGGGGTCGTGCACGTCCACGTTCTGCACGGCCGACAGAAACTGCGGCTTCACGTTGTAGGCCGGGATGACCGTGCCGTCGAGGGGACTCACCACGTCGACGCGAGTGTAGCTGTCGAAGTTGCGCAGCACGTTGTTGCGCTCGGTGATGTCGAAGAAGCGGTTGTGGTACCACTCGCCGGTCAGCGTGATGCGGTTGAACAGCTCCTGCGTCACGCCGAGGTTGAAGGCGTGCTGCCCGGGACGCTGGATGTCCGGGTCCGGGGTGGCCAGGGCACGGATGCCGAAGTTGGCCGGCAGCTGTGCCAGATTGATCTCGCAGCCGGGCGTGAGATACACGCAGCCGCGTTCGCCCTGGGCGATGTCATCGCCGTTCAGGTCCTGCCAGGCGATGTTGGCCGTGGTCAGGGCGGTCGGACTGTAGAGCTGCGCGAGGCCCACCGTCTGCGCCGTCATGAACCGGTTGTAGCCGGTGCGGATGGCCGTCTTGCCGTTGCCGAAGATGTCCCACACGATCGAGGCGCGCGGGGAGAAGTCGGTCCAGGTGGGGACCTCGATGTCGCCGTAGGCCGGCGAGTTCGCGAAGCGGCCGATCTGCGCGTCCTGGCCCGCCACGCTCTGCGCCACGCGGTCGTAGCGAAGGCCGTAGTTGACGGTGACGTTGTTCAGGCGCCACGAGTCCTGCACGTAGACGGCGAACTGGCCGTCCATGTTCTCCTGCACCTCGAGCGGCGTGTTGAGGACCGTGACCTGCAGCGGCACGCCGTTGTTGTAGGTCTGATAGAGGTCGCCGTTGGCGTTGTTGTAGCGCCGGAAGGGGCCCCAGCCGTAGAGCACGCCGAGCTTGGCCGTGTGGGACCCGGTGACGCGCGAAATCGCGGTCGACACCGTGTAGCGGTCCGGGTAGTTGCCGAGCTGGGCCGACGAGGCATTCCACAGGAAGCCGGTGCTCTGATCGTTCTTGCGGACGTTGCGATACCACTCGGGCGTGCCGCGCTCGGCGAAGATGCCGGGCTGGTAGAGGTTGTCGTAGCGTTCGCGGTTGAACGAGAAGCCGCCCTCGAACAGCAGGCTCGACGAGAGGGTGGACGTCCACTTGGCCGAACCGGTCGCGAAGATCGGCGTGTTCCACACGACCGATGCGGTGGCCGGGTCGGTGGCGTTCGACATGGCACCGGCGCGCAGGCGCAGCGCACGGTCGTAGTAGACCGCGAACTTGTTGCGCTGCGAGGCCTGCCACGTCAGGCGCAGAACCGGATTGTCCATCTTCTCGGGCGAGATGCCCTGCTCGCAGTTCGCCGCGCCCGACAGGCACTGGGCGAAGCCCTGCGGCGGCGGGACATTGGCCGGCAGTTGGAAGGTGTTGGCGATCGGCTTGTCGTAGCGCGCCTTGCGATAGGCGCCGAAGAACCACAGCTTGTCGCGCACGAGCGGACCGCCGAGTTCGAGGTTCGCTTCGTAGAAGTTGTCGACCTTGTCGACGGCGCGGACGTTGAACGCCTTGAGCTCGTCGCTCAGATTGTCGCCCTGCCAGGCGGCCGGGCTCTTGGCGTACTTGAAGCCGCCGGAGTAGCGGTTGCCGCCGTCCTTCGGCACGAGGTTCAGGGTCACGCCGCCGGTCATGGTCTCGGCGTTGCCGCCAGAGGTCATGTAGACGGCTTCCTGCGTCATTGCTTCGTTGTGGTAGGCATTGACCGCGCCGTCGCCCATGAGTCCGTTGGTCATCAGGCCGTCGACGAGCACGACGGTCTGCGCCGAGCCGGTGCCACGCACGAAGAAGTAGACCTGCTGCATGGCGCGCGAACCACCCACGTCGGGCTGGTTGAAGGTGACGCCGGGGATGAGCTGTCCCAGCCCCTGGATGGTGCGGGCGGTGGGCACGGCGTCGAGCACGTCACGCGACAGCACCTGCTGCTTGACGTTGCTCTGCACGTCGACGAGCGGCGACTGACCGGACACGGTCACCGATTCCTGCAGCGTGCCCACGGCCAGGTCGGCGTTGATGGTGGCGACGAAATTCGACGGCAGGTCGAGTTCGCGCTTGATGACGTTGAAGCCCTGCAGGGTGAACGTGAGGAGGTACTTGCCGGGCCGCAGGTCGATCATGCGGTAGGCGCCGTTCTCGTCGCTGACCGTGGCACGCACCTTCTCGATGAGCGCGTCGCTCGCGGCCTCCACCGAGACACCGGGCATCACGGCGCCGGTCTCATCCTTGACGACGCCACTGATGGCGCTCTGTGCGTAGGCCGACGAGGACCACCATCCCGTCCCCGCGAGCGCCAGACACAACGCCAGCGCCAGATTCGTTCTGCTCACCATGCCCCCAACCTCCCAGACGCACACCCGAGCGTCCCAGCAGCGCCCTGAGGCGCCAGCGGTAGCGAGAGTAGCGTCGACAAGTAGAGACAGTCAATGACACATTGGGGCAAAACTACAGTCTTTCAAGGCAAATCAATACATTCAACGACTTCGAGACATTCCGGCCAGGCATCGAGTCGAGCTGCCGATCCAGCGTGTTGGAGGAGCGGGCGCCCGAAACAAAAAGCCGGTCGGCGTGAGCCGACCGGCTGGTCGAAGAGAGAGGTGTCCGCGGCGCGCGCCGGGCGCCGGTTCCGATCAGACGTTCACTTGATCGTCACCTTCACGTAAGCGTTGGTCCAGCAGCACTGGAAGCCGCCGCCGCCCTCCCCTGAGCTGTCGTTGGCCTGCGCGCGCAGGACGTAGTCGCCGGCCACCGAGAAGGTCGCCGTGGTCGTCGACGTGCCGTCGTCACCGATCTTCGGCCGCTGCTCGCTGAACGTCACCTCGCCGCCGGACGGACCGCGATGCAGGTGCCAGGACTGCGCGAGCCGGGGCGTGCGGCTCGCCGTCGCCGGGTTCTCGCCCTCCTCGGTGTGCAGGTCGTCGGTGGTGGTGACCTCGAGCGTCACCGGCTGCCCGACGGAACCGCTGAGGGTGTGCGCGGTTTCGATCGGCGGGCCGGTGAACGTCTTGCCCGTGGGCGTGAACTTCAGGACCGGCGGCGTATTGCCCGCCGCCGCGTCCTTGAACGGCTCGATCTGGTAGTCGGGGATCAGCCCGACCGGCACGGCCGCGGTCTTGCCGTTGGCCACGATCGTCCAGGTGTAGCGCTTGTCGCGGGCGAAGTCCTTGGGCACCGTGATGGCGAACACGCCCCAGCCCCGGCGCGGCGTGAAGTGGGTCGGCTGGCCGAGATCGGGGCCACCGGGCTCGACCCGGTTGTTCGGCCCGACCGGAATGTTCAGCGTCTGCTTGTAGTTGCGGTTGTAGTAGCCGAGCAGGAGGTTGTAGGTGCCGTCGGCGTTCTGGTACCAGCCCTCGAACGCCGGGTAGATGGCTTCGCCGCTGTCCTTGATGGCAGGCAGCGGCAGTTGCCGGCCTTCCGGATTCGCCAAGGTCACAGCCGCCACGGCCGCCACCACCGCCAGGGGCGCCAGCGTGCGCAGAGAGAAGAAACGTGTCATGCCGTCCACTCCATCACAAAGAAAAACGGGGGTGCCGCCCTTCGACAGCACCCCCGCCTGATCGTTGCATCCTGCAGAGCTGCCGCCCCGCGGCCTACTGCTGCTGACGCTCCATCGTGGTCGCCGTCTTCGCCTTGCGCTTGTCCACTTCGGCCTTGAAGTCGGCGTCGTCCATGTAGGTGATGTTCACCCAGGCATGGGCCATCTCGTCGACCGTGCGGTCGCCCCAACCCACCCACTGGTTCGGATCCGGGTTGTTCTTGTTGGCCGCCGTGTTGTCGTGCCACGAGGTGATCCGGATCACCGTGCCCTTCGGCAGGAGCGGCGCCGCGTCGTCGGCGTAGACGTAGTTGGTGTGCCAGTTGAAGCTGTAGTCGCTGACCTGGCTCAGCATCTGCGTCTGTCCGGTCGGCAGGATGGCCTCCATCGACATGGCCTTGCCTCGCAGGTGCATGTGCGGCTGGAAGTTCTCGACGCGCCCGGCCTTCTTCATCACGTGGAAGCCCTGGGTGACGCTGAGGGAGTTCGGCGCGATGTCGAGGGCGCGATTGCCGCCGGTGATGCCGCTGAACAGCGCCAGCGTCTGGCGGAACTTCGGCTCCTCGCCCTTCGGGTAGAAGTAGATGCCCAGCTCGACGTTGTCGGTGATGTCCTCACCGACGGCGTGATAGTGGATGTCCCACACGATTCTCGAGCCGGGCTTCATGAGCTTGCCCGAGTTCTCGCGCATGATCTCGCCCTGCTTGCCGACGGCCCATTCCATGAACAGCCCCGGACCCGGATCGTCGCCACCCGGCACGATCGAGGCGCCGGTGTCGCCGTCGTTCTGCTGCAGGCGCGCCAGCGCGTGGTGGGTGATCTTGCGGCCCTTGACCGTGCCGGGACGCATCTCGATGGCGCGCACCCAGCGGTCCTCGGTCAACCCGGTGGCCACGACGGGCTTGTACCAGGCGTCCATCGCGTCGCCCTTCTGCGTGTAGGCGGGCGACGTGATGACGAGGTCGGGCTTGCCGTAGAGCTTCTCGAAGTTCCAGCCGTCGGTGACCGGCCATTCGATCGGCTTCGGCATGTCCTTCATGTCGCCCTTCGGGGCGCCGGCCGCCACCCACTTCACCACCGTGTCGATCTCGGCGTCTGACAGGGAGCGGTCGTTCTCGAAGGCCTGGATGCCGAGCGACTTGTCGATGTGCCAGGGCGGCATCTGCCGCGTCTGCACCCGGTCGCGAATCGAGCGCGCCCAGGGCCGCGACTGCTCGTAGGTCACGAGTGACATCGGGGCGATCGAGTCCGGGCGGTGACAGGACTCACACTTGGCCTGGAAGATCGGCGCGATGTCCTTGGTGAAGGTCGGAGCGGCCGCAGCGGTCTGCGCAAGCGACGGCGTGGCCAGAAACGCTGAAATCGCAATCGCGCCCGCAAGCGGGCCGCAGAAGTGACCGTGGGTCATTGCGGATCCTCCAAGACGTGAGACGCCAGAAGTACGGACGCTCATCGTAACCGCTTGTAACTCCGGAATCCAGCGGGATTCCTGGCCCGGATGGCACCACGGGCCGGCATTGAACGGACGGTCAGTCCGCGTCGACCGGCGGCGCCTGGGACGCCCGCCCCCCGGTATCAGGCCAGTTTTCGAAGAATCAGGCACTTCAGGTAGCGGGTCTCGGGCACCCCGAGCAGCACCGGGTGGTCGCGCGCCTGGGTGCGCTGTTCGACAATCGACACCAGGGAGCCGGCGTCGCTGGCCGCCGCGTGCACCACCTCGGCGAACGTCGCCTCGTCGACGTGGTGCGAGCAGGAGCACGTCACGAGGGTGCCGCCGGGTTCGAGCAGCCGCAGGGCGCGCAGGTTGATGTCCTTGTAGCCCGAGAGCGCCTTCTCGACCGATGCCTTGTTCTTGGCGAACGCGGGCGGGTCCAGCACGATCGTCTCGTAGCGCGCGCCGGCCTTCTCGAGCCGGCGCAGTTCGTCGAAGGCATTGGCCTCGCGGGCCTGGACGTGCGGCAGACGGTTGCGCACGGCATTCGCGTGGATGGTCGCCACGGCATCGGCCGACACGTCGAGTGCCTCGACGCTCGAACACGACCCCGACAGCGCCAGCGCGAAGCCGCCGTGGTAGCTGAAGGCATCGAGCAGCCGGCCGCGCGCGTAGCCGGCTGCGGCGGCGTGGTTCTCGCGCTGGTCGAGGAACAGGCCGGTCTTCTGGCCGGCCCGCACGTCGACGTCGTACTCGATCGCGCCCTCGCGGACCGTGACCCGTTCCGGCACCTCGCCGTGCACGACCGAGACGCGCTGTTCGAGGCCTTCGAGCTGGCGCACCCGCGGGTCGTTGCGCTCGACGACACCGGTGGCGCCCGTGAGCTCGACGAGCAGCCGGGTCAGCGTTGGCAGCAGGCGATCGGAGCCTTGCGAGAGCGTCTGCACGACCAGCACGTCGCCGTAGCGATCGACGACGATCGACGGCAGCAGGTCGGCCTCGCCATGCACGAGCCGGAAGGCCGTGGCGTCGATGTGAAGGGAGGCGCGGAACTGCAACGCCGCTTCGAGGCGGGCGCGCCAGAACGCATCGTCCACCGGCCGGTCGTCGCGGGTCAGCATCCGCACGGCGATCTGCGAGCGATCGCTGAAGAAGGCCTGCCCGAGGACGCGGTCGCGCGCCCCGCGCACGGTGACGACCGAGCCGCCCTCCGCGCCCGCGGCATCGACGTCAGAACGATAGATCCAGGGATGGCCGTGGCGCAGACGGACTTCCCCACGCGGCGAGATCGAAACAGCGGCCATCCCCGTAGTGTACAATCCCCGCATGTTCGTCGCGCTCGGCG
This sequence comes from uncultured Acidobacteriota bacterium, assembly GCA_963807405.1. Lineage (GTDB taxonomy): Bacteria > Acidobacteriota > Vicinamibacteria > Vicinamibacterales > UBA2999 > CADEFD01. Next base: position 2,990,484 of record CAWEBU010000006.1, read on the forward strand.
CCGACCACGCTGGCTTCGAGTTGAAGGAAGCGCTCAAGCGCACGCTGGATGCGCGAGGCGTCGGCTGGCACGACGTCGGCACCTCCTCCACCCTCTCGGTCGACTATCCGGACTACGCGGCGCAGGTGGCCGACGCGGTCGCCAGCGGCCGTGCCGACCGCGGCATCCTGGTGTGCGGCAGCGGCGTGGGGATGGCGATTGCCGCCAACAAGGTGCGGGGCATCCGTGCCGCCTCGATCGCGGATGCTGAAGGCGCCGCCATCGCGCGCGAGCACAACGACCTCAACGTGCTGGCGCTCGGCAGCCGGCGCACCCCGGTCACCGATGCCGAAGGGATCGTCGCCGCCTTCCTCGATACGCCGTTCGCCGGCGGCCGGCACCAGCAGCGAGTACGCAAGATCGGCCAGCTCGACGACCGCAGCCACCCGACGACGTCCCCCTAGGGCCCGTCCTTCTCAGTGCGACCTGATTCCATGAGCGACACCGTCGAACGACTGCTCTTCCACCGCGACCTCGCGAGTGCTGATCCTGAAGTGGCGGCGGCCATCACGCGGGAAGAGATCCGCCAGGAAAGCGGCCTCGAGCTCATCGCCTCCGAGAACTTCGTCAGCGTGGCCGTCCTCGAGGCGGCCGGCTCGGTGCTCACCAACAAGTACGCCGAAGGCTACCCGGGCAAGCGCTACTACGGCGGCTGCGAGCACGTGGACGTCGTCGAGTCGCTCGCCATCGAACGTGCCAAGGCGCTGTTCGGCGCGGAACACGCCAACGTGCAGCCACACTCGGGCGCGCAGGCCAACATGGCCGTGCTGCTGGCCACGCTCAAGCCGGGCGACACCATCCTCGGCATGAACCTGGCGCACGGCGGCCACCTCACGCACGGCCACCCGCTCAACTTCTCCGGCAAGTACTTCAACATCGTGCCCTACGGGGTCAGCCAGACCGACGAGCGCATCGACTACGACGAGGTGGCGCGCCTGGCCACCGAGCACTCGCCGAAGCTGGTCATCGCCGGCGCCAGCGCGTATCCGCGCACCATCGATTTCGAGCGCATGGGCGTCATCGCCCGCAGTTGCGGCGCGCTGCTGATGGTCGACATGGCGCACATCGCCGGGCTGGTCGCCGCGGGGCGCCACCCGAGCCCGGTGCCGCACGCCGATTTCGTCACGACCACCACGCACAAGACGCTGCGCGGGCCGCGCGGCGGCCTCATCCTGTGCCGGCAGGCCCATGCCAAGGACATCGACCGCGCGCTGTTCCCGGGCGTGCAAGGCGGTCCCCTGATGCACATCATCGCCGCCAAGGCCGTGTGCTTCCGGCAGGCGGCGGAACCCGTGTTCGGGGCGTATCAGACACGGGTGATCGAGAACGCGCGGACGCTGGCCGCGGAACTGGTGAGCGCCGGCTTCCGCGTCGTGAGCGGCGGCACCGACACCCACGTGGTCCTGCTCGACGTGTTCTCCAAGGGCCTCACCGGCAAGGTGGCCGAAGCCGCGCTCGGCCGCGCCGCCATCACGGTGAACAAGAACGCCATCCCGTTCGACACCAACCCGCCGATGGTGGCGAGCGGCGTGCGCCTCGGCACCCCGGCCGTGACCACGCGGGGCTTCGGCACGAGCGAGATGCGCGTCGTGGCCGGCCTCATCGCCCGGGTGCTGGCGGCGCCCGACGACGAGGCGACGGCGGCGGCGGTGAAGGCCGAGGTCGAAGGGCTGTGTCAGAAGTTCCCGCTGTACCGGAAGCCGTCGGCCTCACAGCCGCGGTAGCGCGCGCCTTCGCCGACGACGGGCCGCTGGCACGCGCGCTGCCGCAGTTCGAACCGCGCGACGGTCAGCGGCGGATGGCGCACGCGGTGGCCCGCGCCATCGACGAGGGCGGCGTGCTGATGGCCGAAGCCGGGACCGGGACCGGCAAGACGATGGCCTACCTGGTGCCGGCCGTGCTCAGCGGCCGCCGTGTGCTCGTGTCGACCGGCACGAAGAACCTGCAGGAGCAGATCTTCGAGAAGGACGTGCCGGCGATTCGCGATGCCCTCGGCATCCCGTTCACCGCCACCTGCATGAAGGGCCGGGCCAACTACCTGTGCCTGCACCGGTTCGAGGAGTATCGCTCGCGCCAGGCAGTGCGGGGACGGCACGTCGCGTCCGGGGACGCGATCTTCCTGCCGGTCATCGAGCAGTGGGCGCCTTTGACCGGCACCGGTGATCGCGCCGAGCTGGTCGAGCTGCCCGAGGATCTCGGGTTGTGGCACGAGGTCTCGGCCACCGCCGACACCTGTCTGGGCTCCGACTGTCCGCGGCACTCCGAGTGCTTCGTGACCCGCATGCGCCAGCGCGCCGCCGAGAGCGACGTCGTCATCGTCAACCACCACCTGCTGTGCGCCGACGCCGCCGTGCGGGAAAGCGCCTATGGCGAGGTCATCCCGGCGTGTCCGCAGCTGGTCATCGACGAAGCGCACCAGCTCGAAGACGTCGCCACGCAGTACTTCGGCCGCGGCGTGAGCAACCTGCGCGTCGACGACCTCGGGCGGGACGCCGAGGCGGCCCTGCGCGTGGCTGGCGCGACCTCGGCGCACGAGGCGGCGCGCGAGGTGATGCGCGTCGTCGACCATGCCCGCGCCTTCTTCAGCGGCCTCGCCCTGGCCCGCATGAGCCGCGGCGACGAGCGGCTGCGGGTGGCCCAGGCGTGGTTCGCCGATCACCTGCAGACGGGGCTCGACCTGGCCGGCGCGCTCGATGGCCTGCAGGCCACCTGCGCGCTGGCGGCTGCCGGACGCCCCCGCGAGGCCGGCAGCGACGGGCCGGCGGCGAGCGACGACCTGATCGCGGTCGCGAGACGGGCCGGCGAGCTGGCCGGCGACCTGCGCTTTCTCCTCGCCTGCGCCGATCCGGCCTACGTCTACTTCCTCGAGATGAAGGGCCGCGCGGTGCAGCTGCGGGCTGCCCCGATCGACGTCTCGCGAATCGTGCGCGACCTGGTGACCGGCGATCGCCGCGCCACCGTCATCACGTCGGCCACCCTCACCGTCGAAGGCCGCTTCGACTACGTCAAGGAACGGCTCGGGCTGAGCGATGCCGACGAGCTCTCGGTGCCGTCGGAGTTCGACTACAGCCGGCAGACGCTGCTCTACCTGCCACGCCGGATGCCGCTGCCGCGCGAGGAGAGCTACGCCGAAGCGGTGGCGTGGGAAGCCGGCCAGATCCTGCGCTGTTCGCGCGGCCGGGCCTTCGTCCTGTTCACGAGCTACGCGACGATGCGGGCCGTCGTGCAGCGGCTCGCGCCGGAGCTCGAGTATCCCGTGCTCGTGCAGGGCACGGCGCCACGCTGGAGCCTGCTGGCCGAGTTCCGCCGCACGCCGCACGCGGTGCTGTTCGCCACCTCGTCGTTCTGGCAGGGCGTCGACGTGCAGGGCGATCAGCTGAGCGCCGTCATCATCGACAAGCTGCCGTTCGCCTCGCCCGGTGACCCGATCGTGGCGGCGCGCATCGACGCGCTCACGGCCACCGGCGCCAGCGCCTTCGACGCCTACCAGGTGCCGCTGGCGATCCTCTCGCTGCAGCAGGGCCTCGGCCGCCTCATCCGCCACCGCACCGATCGCGGCGTGCTGGCGATCCTCGATCCGAGGATCCGGTCGATGGGCTACGGCCGCCGCTTCCTGGCCTCGTTGCCGCCGGCGCCCGTGACCTACGACCTCGAGCTGGTGCGGAAGTTCTTCGCCTGATCGGCGCTACTTCGACACGACGCGGAAGTCCCGGAACACGCCGCTGCCGGCACGCACGGCCGCGCTTTCGCCGGCCCGCTGCGATTCGCCGCGCAGGGCCAGGCTGACGACCCGTCCCAGATGGGGCGCCATCATCTCCACCAGCCGGCTCTGATTGCCGGTGAAGGCCTGCGCGGCGGCGGCGTACACGGTCAGCACCCCGACGACGCGGTCGCCGTCGACGAGCGGCGTGCTGAGCGCGCTGCCGAGTTTGACACCACGGTCGAAGAGATCGAGCGCGGCATCCGAGTTGGCGATCGTCTGCCGGCAGGCGGCGACCCATCCCGTCAGCCGCTCGCCCACCGCCATCGAGGTCCCGAGCAGCGTCGCCGCATGGGCCCCGGAAGCGTATCTGGCCACCACCCGCTCGGTCGCCGTCTCACGCACGTAGAAGACGCAGGTGGTGTCGGGCAGGAGCCGGGACAGGTGCGTGGTGGCGAGGGCCGCCGCGTCCTGCAGTGTGGCGTCGCCGCCCATCACCCGTGACAGGCTGACGATGGCCAGGAAATCCTCTGGCGCATCGGCGTCCACGTCTCGCGTCGGCGGCGCCGCCGGAGGTGGCGGCGCGATCATCGCCCGGCCGATCCGGGTGAGCGCCTCCTGGTGCGGTACCGGCTCCATGGCGACGGCGCTGATCTGCGGACAGACCGTCAGGAACATGTCGACGACGCGCGGGTCGTACATCGTGCCGCGCCGCTCGATGATGATGGCCAGCGCCTGCTCGTCGGTCAGGGCGGGCCGATAGGGCCGATCGGACGTCAGGGCGTCGTAGCAGTCGACGACCGACAGAATGCGCGCCCCGATCGGGATCTGCTCGCCGGCGAGGCCCCGCGGGTAGCCGCTGCCATCCCAGCTCTCGTGGTGCGCGCGCACGATCGGCACGACGGGATAGGGGAAGTCGATCGACGACAGGATGTCGGCGCCGACATCGACATGCAGCTTCATCTGCTCGAACTCGGCAGCGGTCAGCTTGCCGGGCTTGTTGAGGATGTGCTCCGGCACCGCCAGCTTGCCGGTATCGTGCAGCAGAGCGGCCGCCTTGATCGCCTTGATGGTCTCGTCGTCCGTGATGTCCAGCGCCTTGGCGAGGCCGACGGCGAATCGCTGCACGCGCCGGATGTGGTCGTGGGTGACGCCGTCCTTGGCCTCGATGGCGGTGGCCAGCGTCTCGATGGTCGAGAGGTAGAGGCGATCCACCCGCTCCACGTGCAGCTGGGCGTCTCCGAGCCGTCCCAGCACCGAGCGCAGCGTCACATGGAACATGACGACCAGCGGCAGCACCGCCGAGGTCGCCAGCAGGCGCCGGCGGTGCGCATCACGATGACGAGGCAGAAGGCGGCCGACGCCGCCGCGATGTAGTTCGCGCCGAGCGGCCGTCAGGCGGCGCCACACCGTGACGAATCCCACGCCTGACTCGAGCGCGATCGCCGCCGCGGCCAGGCCGGAGTTCAACGCGAAGTAGACGGCCGTCAGGGCCACGAGGGGCAGGATGACCCCTGTGATCGGCAGCTCCGGGCCGTAGACGGACGGCTGACCGATGAGGAACGCGAACACGAGGCTCGCCGCCATCAGCGACACCGAGGGCGCCGTGGCATTGAACAGGAGCTTGGTCGTTTCGTAGCTCCGGCGCCGGGCCAGCCAGGCGCCGTCGAGGGCGAGCGCCAGCACCGCCGGCGCGGGACCGAACAGCATGACCGAGGCGATGAAGAAGGTGTCGGAGGCGGAGACGAGGGCGTTGACGCCGGGAATCTTCACCGCGTAGGCGCCGGCGACGAGGCCCAGCACTGCGAAGATGATCCACTCGGATGGCGGCGGTGCCGTCACGAGGACATACAACGAGTGCGCAACCGTGATCACCCCGAGCGCGATGACGCTCGTGACGTGCACGTCGAGCCCGGTGACTCGTAGCCGCCGCTTCTCGGTGTCGGTGCTCATGGGCAAGCGGGACTGGCTGCCGGCTCGCTCCGGACCAGTCCCTGCTCCGGCGACTTCGAAACGGATGCAAGTGTCAGACCGCTGCGGCCGGGTTGGTTCAGCGGGTTCGGGCGGCGGCCATCACGCGACATGGCGAGCAATCGTGCGTCGCACACGCCGCAGACGATGGCGCCTGACCGACAAGTCGTGGCGGTCACGGACCGCAACGGCGAGCGTATCGGCACCGTGAAGGGGCCCGGCCGGAGCGGCGTCCGGCTGCCGCCCCGTCTTCGCGCTACACTGGCTGGCAGGAGCGGCTCCCGCCATGGTCCATCGCCTGATCACCTCGTTCTACACGGTTGCCGTCGTGCTGGCCCTGGCCGCCCCCGTTGCCGCGCAGACTGGCCTCGTGAAGGGCAAGGTCGTCGACGCCGACGGCAAGCCAGTCGCCAATGCCGCCGTCAGCATCGAGTTCATGGAAGGCATCAGCCGCAAGCTGTCCACCAAGACCGACCGGCGTGGCGAGTTCGTCCAGCTCGGACTGCAATCGGGCGGCTACCGCATCATCGCCACCGCCGACAAGCTCGGCTCCGGCTACGCCGACATCAACATCCGCGTCGGCAACTCGAGCGACGTCACGATCACGCTGTCCCCGGTGCCGCCGGGGACCGATCCGAAGCTGGCAGCGCTCAAGGTCGCCTTCGACGCCGGCGTCGTGGCCAGCCGCGCCAAGGACTTCGACACCGCCATCGCGAAGTTCCAGGAGGCGCTGGCGGCGCAGCCCGACTGCCCGGAGTGCTACTACAACATCGGCTACGCCTACCTCGAGAAGAAGGACGAGAAGCAGGCCGAGGAGAACTGGAAGAAGGCCCTCGAACAGAAGGCCGATCATGCCGAGACGCTGAACGCGCTGGCCACGCTCTACAACACGCAGAAGCGGTTCGACGAGGCGGCCACGGTGGGCGCCCGGGCCGCCGCCTCGGCTCCCGGAGGCAGCGCCGACGCCATCTACAACCAGGGCATCATCCTGTGGAACGCCGGTAAGATCGGCGACGCCAAGGTGAAGTTCGAGGAGGCGGTGGCAGCCGATCCGAACCACGCCGACTCGCGCTTCCAGCTCGGCATGGCGCTGCTCAACGAGGGCAAGGTGCCGGAGGCCGTCACGAGCTTCGAGGCCTACCTGAAGATGGCGCCGTCGGGGCAGTTCGCCGCGCAGGCGAAGGCCATGCTGGCGCAGCTCAAGCCACCCGTCCGGTGAGCGACCTCGAGACCACCATCGCGGACCGCCTGGCCGAGGTCCGCCAGCGGATCGCGGCCGCCGCCGGGCGCGCCGGACGTGACGCCGCCTCGGTCCGGCTGGTCGCCGTCTCGAAGACCTATCCGGCCGAGCACGTCCTGGCCGCCGTCGCCGCCGGCCAGCTCGACTTCGGCGAAAACAAGGTGCAGGAAGGCCTGCAGAAAATTGCCGCGACGGCCGACACTAGGATCCGGTGGCACGTCATTGGCCACCTGCAGTCGAACAAGGCACGGAAGGCCGCCGAGGCCTTCGACTGGATCCACGCCGTCCATAGCGTGGACCTGCTGAGAAAGCTGGACGAAGGGGCGGCCGCGGCCGGGCGGCGGCCGCGGGCACTGGTGCAGGTCGACCTGGCGGGCGAAGCGACGAAGTTCGGCGCCGCGCCCGACGACGTGCCAGCCATCTTCGCCGCCGCGGACGGGCTGCAGGCGGTAGAGCTGACGGGGCTGATGGTGCTGCCGCCAGCCGTCGACGACCCCGACGAGGCGCGGGGGTGGTTCCGGCGCCTGGTGGCGCTCCGCGATGAGCTGGCCGCCTCGGGCGTAGCGGCGGCGCGGCTGGCGGAACTGTCGATGGGAATGAGCCACGACTTCGAAGTGGCCATCGAGGAGGGCGCGACAATCGTCAGGGTCGGCAGCGCCATTTTCGGCACCCGGCGCTGACGTGCGCGCGGGCGGCCGCGGAGAGCAGGAATCATGAACCTAACGCCGCTCGACCTCCGTCAGCAGAAGTTCAAGACCGCCATGCGCGGCTACGACCGGGGTGAAGTCGATGCGCTGCTGGCGGAAGTCGCAGACGACTACGAGGGGGCCATCCGCGAGACCGACCGGCTGCGTCAGGAGGTGACGCGGCTCGAGGACCTGCTCGCCGGGCACCGCCTGGAAGAGAAGAGCCTCAAGAACACGCTCGTCAGCGCGCAGCGGCTGGCCGACGACATGCGGGATGCCGCCGAACTCGACGGCCAGCGCGTGGTCCGCGACGCCGAAGCGCGCGCCGACCTGCTCGTGCAGAAGGCGCAGGCCCGCTTCGAGGAGCTGCAGCGCGAGATCGACGCGCTGCGCACGCGCCGGCGCGACACCGAGACCTCGGTCGAGGCCATCATCAACGCGCTCAAGAACACACTCGACTTCGTGCGCGAGCAGGACCAGAGGGACCGGGACGACAAGATCCGGCTGATGCGTCCGCGCCCGGCCGACGGCACGGCGCCAGCGGCCGCGGCGGCCGAGAATCCGCCCGCCCGCTCACAGAACGGCTAGTGCCGATGCTGCGGGCGGTCCCAGGCGACACCGGCGTCCAGGCCCGCCCGGCCGGGGGCGGAACGCCGGATCGGACCCACCGGCACCTCACGGCGGCGCCATGACGCGCGCCGACGTTCTCATCGACGCCGCCGATCTCGTCGCCACCTGCCGCGGGCCTGGCCCCCGTGCCGGCCGCGCCCAGGGAGACATCGCGGCCATCGCTCACGCCTCGATCGCGGCGTGGCACGGCCGCATCGTCGCGGTCGGCCCGGCCGATGAGGTGGCGCGGTCCGTCACCCTCGAGCAGGACGCCGTCGTCATCGACGGGCGTGGCATGAGCGTCGTCCCCGGTTTCGTGGATTCGCATACGCACGTCGTGTATGCCGGCGATCGGCGGGCGGAGCTGACCGCCCGCCTGGCCGGCGCCAGCTACGCCGAGATCGCGGCCGCCGGCGGCGGCATCGTCAGCACGGTCACGGCGACGCGCGCCGCCTCGGAAACCGACCTCGTGAACGGCGCGCTCCCGCGCCTGGCCGACGCCCTGGCTCAGGGCACGACCACCTGCGAGGTGAAGAGCGGTTACGGACTCGACACGGCCAGCGAGCTCAAGATGCTGCGGGCGATCCGCGCCCTCGCCGCGCGCCAACCCATGGACCTGTCGCCCACCTTCATGGGCGCCCACGAGATCCCGGTCGAGTACCGGTCCCGGCGCGAGGACTACGTGCGCCTGGTCATCGACGAGATGCTGCCGGCGGTGGCGCGGGAAGGTCTCGCGGAGTGGAACGACGTCTTCTGCGAGCACGGCGTCTTCACGCCGGAGGAGTCGCGCGCCATCCTCGACGCCGGCAAGCCGCTGGGACTGCGGCCGCGCATCCATGCCGACGAGCTCGGGCTGAGCGGCGGCGCCATGACGGCGGCGGCCGTCGGCGCCGTGTCGGCGGACCATCTCATCCACGTGGACGAGGCCGGCGCCCGGGCGCTGGCCGAGGCCGGGGTGGTGGCCACCCTCCTGCCGACGGCGGCCTTCTTCCTGAAGCTCGGGCGCTACGCCCCGGCGCGCATGCTCATCGAGCGTGGCGTCCCGGTGGCGCTGGCGACGGACATGAATCCCGGCGGCGGCTTCTCGCCATCGATGCCGTTCGCCATCGCGCTGGCGTGCTTCGGCATGGGCCTGACGCTCGAGGAAGCCCTGGTGGCGGCCACGGTGAACGGCGCCGCGGCCTTGCGCCGCTCGCACGACATCGGCAGCCTCGAGCACGGCAAGCTGCTCGACTGCGTGCTCGTCGACGGCACCCTGGCCGACCTGGCGCGCATCGGATCGCCGGTCGTGGCCGGCGTCGTGAAGCGCGGACGGCTGGTGGCCGGACGCCTCGGACCCCTGCACCCATGACGCCATTGACCTCGCTGCCCCTGGCCGACGTGCTCGATCGCATCGCCGCCCCGACGCCGGCGCCTGGTGGCGGCGCGGCGGCAGCGCTGGCCGGCGCGCTCGGCGCGTCGGTGGGAGCCATGGTGGCGTCCCTGCCGCGGACGAGACACGGCACGCCGGACGAGCGCGCGCGTCTCGAGGTGGCCGCCCGCGAGCTCACGGCCCAGCGCACGACGCTCGCGGCGCTCGCCGATGACGACGCCACCGCTGTCCTGGCCCTGATGGCCGCGATTCGCCGGCCGCAGGCGACGACGGAGCAGACCGAGGCGCGCCGTCTGGCGATCGCCGCAACCACGCGGGAGGCCACGCGCGTCCCGCTCGAGATCGCGCGGCTGTGCTCCGAGGCGCTGGAGCAGACGCGCCAGGTGGCGGCGGCCGGGGCGCGCGTCGCCACGAGCGATGTGTTCGTGGCCATCGGCCTGCTCAAGGCCGCGGCCGACGGCGCCGCCTCGAACGTGCGGGCCAACATCGAGGGCCTGCCGGACGAGACCTTCGTGCGCGAGACGACGCGGCAACTGACGCGCACGCTCGACAAGGCGGCGCGGGCCGCTCACGCGGCGATGTCGTCCCTGCAGGACTAGCGACGCGTCGCTGAATGACGGTCGTTCAGGATGTCCGGGGCAGGCGTCCGGCGCTGGTCAGTAGGACATCCGCAGCATGTCGATGGCGAGCGCGTGCCGCCACTTGTAATGGAACCCGCCTGGCAGGAGCGGCACCGCGTCGGTGTAACCGGCGTTGATGCGGGCCTGCGTGCCCTGATACGCCACGGTGAAGGTCTCCGGCTCGAGTTCCTTCTGCATCTCGTCGGCGATGGCGGCGACGCGGGCCTTCAGCTGGTCGGCCGTCTGCCGGGTGCTGAACAGCACGGCCTGCTGCACCTGGTCCTGGAACTCGTAGAAGCTCCACGCGGAGCGTCCCCCCTGGAAGCACGCGTTCAGCACGAGTACCGTCATGAGCAGCTTGATGATCGTCGACATGTCTGCCTGCCTGGTCCCTGGGGGTTCCCACGGAGCATATCGGCACGGACGGGCCGGACCTGTAACCGGGCCGGAGGACGCCTGGCTCAGTGGATCTGATGCAGCAGGCGGGCCCAGCGGGTGCCGCCGAGCAGCCGCGCCGCCCCGGAGCCGCCGCCGTCGTCGATCGACCAGTAGATCATCAGTGCACGGCCCTTCACGTAGTGAGCCGGCAGGGCACCCCAGTAGCGGCTGTCCTCGGAATTGTCGCGATTGTCGCCCATCGCGAAATAGTGATCAGCCGGCACGGTGTAGGGCCCGAAGTGCTCGCGCGGATCGCCGGCCACGGCCGGCGCGTTCGGGTCGTGCGGCAGCAGGAAGTGGGCGAACGGCTGCGCGATGGCGCTGCCATCGACGAGCACCTGCGTGCCCCTGACCTCGATCGTCTCGCCCGGCAGTCCCATGATGCGCTTGATGAAGTCGCGCTCGGGATCTTCCGGAAACTTGAACACCACGACGTCGCCGCGGACGACCGGACGCATCGGCAGCAGCATGCGCTCGAGAGCGGTCGCACTCGGCGCGAACACGAACTTGTTGACGATCAGGTGGTCGCCCACCAGCAGGTTCGGTTCCATCGAGCCGGTCGGGATCTTGAAGGCCTGCACGACGAACGTGCGGATGAAGAGGGCGAGGATCACCGCCACGACGATCGACTCGAAGTACTCGCGCACGGTGGACTTGGCGAACGCCTCGGTGGTCACGGCTAGTCTCCGGTCAGCTTCAACACGGCCAGGAACGCTTCCTGCGGGATGTCGACGGTGCCGACGCGCTTCATGCGCTTCTTGCCTTCCTTCTGCTTCTCGAGCAGCTTGCGCTTGCGCGAGATGTCGCCGCCGTAGCACTTGGCGAGCACGTTCTTGCGGATGGCCTTGACCGACTCGCGGGCGATGATCCGGGCGCCGATGGCGGCCTGGATCGCCACTTCGAACATCTGGCGGGGAATCAGCTCGCGCATCTTGGCCACCAGCTGCTTGCCCCGGTCGTAGGCCCGGTCACGGTGGACGATCATCGACAGGGCGTCGACCGACTCCCCGTTCACCAGGATGTCGAGCTTGACCAGCGGCGAGGTCCAGTAACCCGTGACGTGGTAGTCGAGCGAGGCGTAGCCGCGCGATATCGTCTTCAGCCGGTCGTAGAAGTCGAGCACGACCTCGTTGAACGGCATCTCGTAGGTGATGAGCACGCGGTTGGCGGCTTTGTACTCGAGCGCCTTCTGCACGCCGCGCTTGTCCTGGCACAGCTGCAGGATGCCGCCGACATACTCGCCCGGCGTCAGGATCATCGCGGTGATGACCGGCTCCTCGAGCGCCTGGATGCTGCCGGCGTCCGGCAGCTTGGCCGGACTGTCTATCTCCTGCACCACGCCATCGGTCGTCGTGACCCGGTAGAGCACGCCCGGAGCGGTCGTGATGAGGTCCATGTCGAACTCGCGTTCGAGACGTTCCTGCACGATCTCCATGTGCAGCAGGCCGAGGAAGCCGCAGCGGAACCCGAAGCCGAGCGCGGCCGAGGTCTCCGGTTCGAAGAAGAACGCCGAGTCGTTCAGCCGCAGTTTCTCGAGCGCTTCGCGCAGCTCGGCGTAGGCGTGGCTCTCGACCGGATAGAGCCCGGCGAACACCATCGGCTTGAGCGGTTTGAAGCCGGGGAAGGCCTCGGCGGTCGGCCGGGCGGTCTCGGTGACCGTGTCGCCGATCTGGGCATCGGCGATGCGCTTGATGCCGCAGTTGATGAAGCCCACCTCGCCGACGCCGATCTCGGCCATCTCGAGCGGCTTGGGCGTGAACACGCCGAGCTGCTCCACCTCGTAGTCCTGTCCGGCGGCCATGAAGCGCACCTTCATCTTGGGGCGCAGCGTGCCCTCGAGGATGCGCACGACGACGATCACGCCGCGGTAGGCGTCGTACCACGAGTCGAAGATCAGGGCCTTCAGCGGCGCCTCGGGATCGCCGACCGGGGCCGGCACCCGCGCCACGACGGCTTCGAGGATCTCGCCGACGCCTCGGCCCTCTTTGGCGCTGCACGGGATGGCACCGTCGCCGTCGAGTCCGATGATCTCGCTGATCTGGCGTCGCGCCTCGTCGACCTGGGCGCTCGGCAGGTCGATCTTGTTGATGACCGGAATCACCTCGAGACCGCCGTCCACGGCCAGGTAGGCGTTGGCCAGCGTCTGGGCCTCGACGCCCTGCGAGGCGTCGACGAGCAGCAGCGCGCCCTCACAGGCGGCCAGCGACCGCGTCACCTCGTAGCCGAAGTCGACGTGCCCCGGGGTGTCGATGAGGTTGAGGACGTACTTCTGGCCGTCCGGCGCCGTGTAGTTCAGGCGTACCGGATGGGCCTTGATGGTGATGCCGCGCTCGCGCTCGAGGTCCATGCTGTCGAGGACCTGCGCTTCCATCTCGCGGGCCTGGAGGGCGCCCGTGAACTCGAGGAATCGATCGGCCAGCGTCGACTTGCCATGATCGATGTGCGCGACGATGGCGAAATTGCGGACGAAACTCTGCTTCAACAACCCCTCATTATCCCTCACGGAGCGCTCCCCCGTCATCGGCGGGGGCCGGCCCCGCCCGGACGCGTCACCCGAACCGCGCCCACAGCATGAGCAGCGCAAACGCCAGCGGGACCACCGCCACGGTGATACCGGCGGCCAGTGCGTCCTCGCCCGGGCCCTTCCCGTCCTCCTCCCCCATGCGCCGCCGGTGCAGGGCTGCCGCGCGGGCCTTCCAGCCGAGGGTGATGGCCGCGGCGGCCATGGCCACCGGAAGGGCGATCATCAGGGCGAACAGGTCGGCGGGAAAATCGTGGAAGAGCTCGTGCATGGGGTGTCGTGGCCGGCCGGGCCGGTGCCGCTGGTCAGCGGACCCGCAGGTCCGCGATCTCACGGAGGATCAGTGTCTTGCGTTGCTCGACCATGTTCTGCGCGGTGGACGCCGCGGGGTGGCGGGCGCGGGCAGTGGTGTAGGCCTGCCAGGCGGCCAGGTCGCGCACCGCGTAGGTGCGCAGGTAGTCCCAGCCGTCGGAGACGAGGAACCGCGCGGTCTCGGACCGCACGATGACGTCGCGCAGCGGCTGTTCCTGCTCCCACGGATGCACGACGTCGAGCATCTGGCGTTCGAACATGCCGCTGGCCCCGGCCCGGAGACGCACGAACTCCAGCACCTCGAGCGCGCCATCCGGCGCCGGCGCGACGTTCGGCGTGGAGATGACCTCGACGAACTGGTCGTGGTGACCCATGCTCAGGTCGGACACCTGCTGGTAGAGCTGACCGATGGAGGGCCCGTCGGGCGGCAGCGCACGCAGCGCCCGGTTGGCGCGGTCCATGGCGGCCATGTCCGCGTAGTGCGTGACCACCATCAGGTCGAGCGGCTCGGGGCTCTCCACTTCGCCGAACATGCGGACGGTGCGCATCTCGCCGACCGCCCGGTAGATCGGGACGAGGCTCGCCCGGTAGAGGTCGAGGGCCGCTCGCGTCTGGCCGGGCAGGAAGCGAAAGGTCACGAGCTGCCGCACCTCGCGGGACTCGGCGCGCGGCTGCGCCGCGAGGTGCTGGCTGCCGGCGCCGGCCAGGGTCAGCGCGCACGCCGCCGCCAGGAGCGTGCCCGCCCGGCTCATCGCTGCTCCAGCGGCACCCAGGGCTGCGGATACGACGGACCGGTGTAGTCGGCGCGCGGCCGGATCAGGCGATTGTTCGCCAGCTGCTCCAGGACGTGGGCCGACCAGCCGGCGATGCGGCTGACGGCGAAGATCGGCGTGTAGAGGTCGATGGCGATGCCCATCGTGTAGTAGGTCGAGGCCGAGTAGAAATCGACGTTCGCATTGAGCTTCTTCTCGCTCTTCACGATCGACTCGATGCGCTCCGACATCGCGAACCACTTGAGGTTGCCGGCCCGCTTGCCGAGGTCGTGCGACATCTGCCGGAGGTGCGTGGCGCGCGGATCCTCGGTGGTGTAGACGCGATGGCCGAAGCCGGAGATCTTCTCCTTGCGCGCCAGCTTGCCGCGCACGAAGGCATCGATGCGATCGGGCGGCGCGTCCTCGCCCAGCTCGAGCAGCATCTTCATGACCTCGGCGTTGGCGCCGCCGTGGAGCGGTCCCTTGAGCGTGCCCACTCCGGCGACGACGGCCGAGTGGATGTCGGTCAGCGTGGCCGCCGCGACGCGGGCGGCGAAGGTGGAGGCGTTCAGCTCATGGTCGGCGTGCAGCACGAGCGCGACGTCCATGGCCCGCACGGCCACCGGGTCTGGCCGCTCGCCGAGCAGCATGTAGAGGAAGTTGGCGGCGTGGCCCATCGCCGGGTCGGGCGCGATCGGCCCGCCACCGGCCTGCATCCGGCCCCAGGTGGCGACCAGGCTGGCCATCTGCCCGGTCAGCCGCACCGCCTTGCGGTAGGAGGCGCGCGGCGAGTTGTCGTGCGCGTCGGCGTCGTAGTGCGCGAGCGCCGAGGTGAGCGTGCGCAGCGCATCCATGCCGTCGCCCGGCGGCAGCATCTTCATCAGGCGGATGATGGGCTCGGGCAACGGCCGCGCCGCCGCCAGCTGCGACTGCAGGTCGCCGAGTTCGTGCCGCTGCGGCAGCCGCCCGTGCCACAGGAGATGGCAGACGTCCTCGAAGGTGGCGAAGCGCGCCAGATCGTGGATGTCGTAGCCGCGGTACGACAGCACGCCGCGGTCACCGTCGATGAAGCAGATGCTCGACTCGGTGGCGACGATGTCCTCGAGTCCTGCCTGCGCCTTCTGATCAGCCATCGGGCGATGTTACTAGCGGCTAGCGGCTAGCGGCTAGGGGCCCGCGGCTAGTGCTATCCTCCGCGCGGGCGGGAGGACACCATGCGACACAAGCGATTCCTGGTGCTACGTGCGGTGGCGGCGCTGGTGGCGGTGCCGGGTCTGCTCGGGCTGGCAGGCTCCGTCCCGGTGCCCGGCCTCGTCGTCCACGCCCAGTCGCCGGCGTCCGCGCCGCCACGCAACCCGACGCGGGCCGAGGTGGTGCAGATGATGAAGGACATCTCGAACTGGGGGCGCTGGGGCGCCACCGACGAGATCGGCACCTTCAACCTGATCACCCCCGCCAAACGGAAAGAGGCGGCGGCGCTCGTGCGTGAGGGGCTCTCGGTCTCGATGGCGCACACCCTCGACAAGGAAGTGCTCGCCGACAACCCGACGCCGTTCAAGATCGAGTTCCTGATGCGCGACGGCAAGATGCTGCAGGGCGCCGCCATGGACGTCATCTCGTCGACCTACCACGCGACGACGACGACCCACATGGACTCGCTCTGTCACTACATCTTCGAGGGCAAGACCTACAACGGCTGGGAGACCGCGAAGCATCACCAGGCGACGCCCACCCGGGAGGGCTTCGGCGAAGGCCCAGGCTGCATGAAGAACAGCATCCTCGGCTTCAAGGATGGCCTGGTCACGCGCGGCATCCTCGTGGACATCCCGCTGATGCGCGGCGTGCCGTATCTCGAGCCGGGGACGCCGATCTACGCTTCGGACCTGGAAGCGTGGGAGAAGTACTCGGGCGTGCGCATCGGCAGTGGCGACGCGCTGTTCCTGCGCACGGGCCGCTTCGCCCGCCGCGCCGAGAAGGGGCCGTGGCCGGCGGCGCGTGAGGCCGCCGGCTTCCACGTCTCGGTGATGCCGTGGTTCAAGGCGCGTGACGTGGCCCTCATCAGCAGCGATGCCGTGCAGGACGTGCAGCCCTCGAACATCGAAGGCTTCCCGCGCCCGATCCACATGCTCTCGATCAACTCGCTCGGGATGCCGATGATCGACGTCGCCGACCTCGAAGAGGTGGCGCGCGTGGCGGCGCGCTTGAAGCGCTGGCTATTCATGCTGACCGTGGCGGCGCTGCCGGCGCCGGGCGGCTCGGGCTCCCCCGTCAATCCGATTGCGACGTTCTGACCATGCATCCACGTCTGGCTCTTCCCGCTCCGCTCCTCGTCGCCGCCATCGCGGCCATGCCGTTGACCGCCGTCCACGGTCACGCCCAGACACCAGCGCCGGCGCCATTCAGCGCCGCCACCGAGACCCGCGCGGGCGAGGTGGTGCAGGTGAAGGGCACGGTGCCCCTCACGGTGGCCGGCGCGGCGGTGCCAAAGCGGTTCGTGCTCCGCTATCCGGCCAGCGGATGGAACGGATCGCTCGTCATCGGCGCGCACGGCGGCTCCGGCGGCGACAACTACGATCCCACCGGCAAGGTCATCGGCACCGATGAGTCGGCGCTCGATGACGTCATCGGACGGCATGCCGTGGCGACGCGGTTTGCCTACGCCAGCGTCGACCGGGACGGCGCCATCGACGCGGCTGGCGGCCTGGCCCTGACGAATCAGTTCGCCGGCCTGGCGTCTGCGGAAATCACGCGCCGGCTCGGACGGGCGCCTGCCCGCCGCTACCTGCTCGGGCTCTCGATGGGCGGCGGCATCGCACGCGCCGCCGCGGAGACCGTCGGGACGCCGTACGCCGGCATCATCATCGTCGCCGGCGCCAACGGCGATCTGCCGACGCGAGCGGCGCGCCAGGCCCGGCTGGCCGAACTCTGGCCCGGGATCGATCCGAAGCTGCATCCCGGCGTGCCCGACACCGATCCCCGGGTGACGGCATTCGCTGCGGCCATCGGCACTCCGGTGGCCGCGCGCCGGCTGTGGCCGTACACGGCGTCTGGCGCGGTGCGAGCTGCCGCCGCCGCGGCGCGGCCCGCCGGCGCGAGTGCCAACTCGACCGGGACCGTGCAGGTGCCGACCATCGAGGTGGCCGGCACGTGGGACGACTTCGTCATCGCCGAGCTGAAGGCCTACCGCGCCCGCGTGACGCCGGCCGACCGGCATCGCCTCTATCTCGTCGACGGCGTGTGGCACATGTCGGGCGACGACGACGGCGTCCAGTCGTTCATGTACGTCGCATCACGCATGGGACTCGATCCGGACGTCGCCAGGGCGATGAGCGAAGGGCCGTCGTATCTGCCCACCGTGCAGGAGGCCTTCGACCGCCTGGTGGCGTGGGTGGAACGCTCGGAACCGCCGCCGCCGAGTCAGACGGTCACGCCCGGGCAGTCCCTGCGGAAGTAGCAGCCGGTCCGAGGGCTGGCATCTCGGACCAGGCCCGGGCCCGGCCGCAGCCAGGCAGCCTCAGCGGCTGGCGGTGGCTGGCCCGCGCAGCACGCGTCCGGCGCGGACGCCGGTGTGCGCGCCGTGCTCGATCGTGACCTGCCCGTTCACCAGCACGTAGCGCACACCCACGGAGTAATGATGCGGGTCGCTGAACGTGGCCTGGTCGGCGATCGTGTCGGCGTCGAAGACGGTGATGTCGGCGACCAGTCCGTGCTTGAGCGCGCCGCGATCCGTCAGGCCGAGCCGCGCCGCCGGGAACGACGTCATCTTGCGGACGGCGTCCTCGAGCGTCAGCACCTTGCGCTCGCGCACGTAGCGGCCGAGCACACGCGGATAGGTGCCGAAGGCGCGTGGATGCGGGGAGCCGTCGCCGGGGGTGGTCAGGCTGCCATCGGAGCCGATCATGCCGAACGGCGACTGCAGGAACCGCTCGACGTCGGGCTCGTCGTAGGCGTGGAGAATCGCGCTGCATCCGCCCTTGAGCTGCAGTTCGATCACGGCATCGGCGGTGGCCGACTGGGTGAGCGGCTGGTTGGCCGCCTTCAGGAGGTCGGCGATCGTCTTGCCGGCGAGGGACGGGTCGTGGCCGCACGACACCAGTTGAATGCGTGACGGATCGTCGCCGAAGCGCTCGTCGATGAACGCCAGCATGCCGGTCTTGACCTCGCGGCGCTGTCCGGCGCTCGCCAGGCGCTCGTTCAGCTTGTCGTCGGCCAGCGCCCAGCGCGGGAACATGATCGACAGGCCGGTCTGCGACGCGGTGTAGGGGTACTGGTCGAACGTGACATCGACGCCGCGCGCACGCGCCGCCGCAATCAGCTCGAGCGACTGCACGCTGAGGCCGAACTGCCGGCGGCCGCCCACCTTGTGGTGGCTGATCTGCACGGGGATCCGCGCGCCCTCGCCAATCGCGATGGTCTCGCGCACCGAGTCGAGGACGCCGCCGCCTTCGTCGCGCATGTGCGAGATGTAGATGCCGCCGTGCTGGCGCGCCGTCTCGGCCAGGGCCACCAGCTCCGCGGTTGGCGCGTAGGCGCCCGGCACGTAGGCCAGGCCGGTCGAGAGCCCGTGCGCGCCGTCCGTCATGGCCGCGGCCACCAGGGCTCGCATCTTCTCGATCTCGGCGGCGGTCGCCTTGCGGTTCGCCGCGCCCATCACCGCCTCGCGCACGGTGCCGTGGCCGACGAAGAGCGCGACGTTGGGCGACATGGTGGCTGCCTGCAGCTTGTCGAGCCACGGTCCGAGGGGCAACGGCGAGCTGCCGTCGTTGCCGTCGACCACGGTCGTCAGCCCCTGCAGGAGGTAGCCTTCCGCGGTTGGCAGGTCGAACAGCCGCTCACGGGCGTGGACGTGCGGGTCGATGAAGCCCGGCGCCACCACGAGGCCGGTGGCGTCGATGCGCCGGGTGGCGCGCGCCGCCTGCAGGTCGCCGATGGCCGCGATGCGATCGCCCCGCACGCCGACGTCGGCGCGGAACCACGCGGCGCCCGTGCCGTCCACGACGCGGCCGCCGGTGATGAGGACGTCGAACGCCGGCGGCGGCGTCTGACGGGCGTGGAGGGCCCCGTCCCCGACGACGGAGACGGCACTCAGGGCGAGGACGAGAGCGGCGACGCGGGTCAGCACGGCGTCACGATAGCCGTTGTTGCGGGCATTTGTAACGGGGTCTGTCACGGTCACCAGCGTCGGACTGGTGACCGTGACAGACCCCGTTACAAACGCCAGGTCGCGAGGTGCGCTTCGAACCAGGCCATCGGGCCCTCCTCGACCAGCGCGGGGTGGGAGAACGATCGCTCGCCCCGTCGCACCAGACCGGCCTTCTCCAGCACCCGTTGCGAGGCCACGTTGTCGAGGTCGGTGATGGCGCAGATCTGCGGCAAGGCGAGGTCGTCGAACCCGTAGCGCAGCAGCCGGACGGCCATCTCGGTGGCGTAGCCCTTGCCCCAGGCGTCCCGGTCAAGGGCGTACCCGACCTGGATCTCGGACTCGCCGAGGATGTGGTTGAGGACGTGGAACCCGACCACCTGCCCGCTCGCGCGCTCGACCGTCGCCCACATGCCGAGGCCCGGATGCCGGTCGTAGTAGTCGAGGGCCCGCGTGCGGAGCGTGGCTTCGGCGCCGGCGCGATCCTTGGCGCCGCCGAGGTACGCGGTGACCACCGGATCGCCGAGCAGGCGCGCGAAGACGTCGAGATCGTCGGCGGTGAAGCGCCGCACCAGCAGGCGCGCGCTCTCGAGCGTGTCGTCAGGCCCTCTCATGCTTGGGGCCTGGCCCCGGCTAGACCTGCTTGCTGGCCACCGGCTTGAAGTCGAAGTCGCCGCCGAGCTGCTGCACGATCGAGAGCAGGCCGGTGTAGAGGAAGCCGACCTGGAACAGCATCAGGAACGGCACCGTGCCGTAGATGCCGTTGGCCAGCGCGTAGAACAGCGTGCCCGTGAAGTAGAGCCCGAGGCCGAGCTCGATGATCGGCTGGATGGCCACGGCCTGGCGGTACTTCTTGCCCATCCACTCGCCGCCGCCGGCTTCGATGCGGTACTTGGGCGTGCGCTTGAACTCGCTCGGCTTGTGGAAGATCGCCTCGAGCACGGCCTTGGTGTTGTTGACCGCGAGGCCGATGCCGATCGACATCAGGATCGGCAGGTAGCGCAGGCGCTCGGTCCACGTCTGCGGGTAGAGCTCGCGCTGGCAGACCATGTAGAAGTTGGCCACCGAGGCCGTCGCCGCCAGGAACAGCGGGATGTCGATGAGCAGCATCTCGTACCAGCCCATGTTGTAGCGGATGATCATCGACGGCGCCATCAGCACCGACAGCACGCACATGAGCGGGTAGTTGAAGTTCGCGGAGAGGTGGAAGAAGGCTTCCGCCTTGACCTTGAGCGGCTGGTCCGACTGGAGGATGCGGGGCATCAGCTTCAGGAAGGTCTGGATGGAGCCCTTCGCCCAGCGGTGCTGCTGGCTCTTGAAGGCGTTCATCTCGACCGGCAGCTCAGCCGGCGCGACATGGCCCGGCAGGAACACGAACTGCCAGCCGCGGAGCTGCGTCCGGTAGCTGAGGTCGAGGTCCTCGGTCAGCGTGTCGTGCTGCCAGCCGCCGCCGTCGATGATGGCCTCACGCCGCCAGATGCCGGCCGTGCCGTTGAAGTTGAAGAAGCAGCCGCCGCGGTTGCGGGCGCCGTGCTCGAGCACGAAGTGGGCGTCGAGCAGGATGGCCTGGATCTTCGTGAGCAGCGAGTAGTCCTCGTTCAGGTGGCCCCACCGCGTCTGCACCATCGCCACCTTGGGGTCGGTGAAGTGGTGCACGGTGCGCCATCAGGAAGTCGGGCTTGGGGATGAAGTCCGCGTCGAAGATCGCGATGTAGGTGCCGCGGGCCACATTCATGGCGGCTTCGAGCGCTCCGGCCTTGTAGCCCGAGCGATCGGTGCGGTGGATGTACTTGATGTCGATGCCTTCGGCGGCGTGACGGCGCACGGCGGCAGCGGCAATGGCGCACGTCTCGTCGGTCGAGTCGTCGAGCACCTGGATCTCGAGCTTCTCGCGCGGGTACTCGATGGCGCAGACCGAGTCCACGAGCCGGTCCACCACGTACATCTCGTTGTAGATGGGCAGCTGGATGGTGACGACCGGCAGGTCGTCGAAGTGCGCCAGGGGCTGCGGCACCTCATCCTTGTGCTTCATGTAGAGGTACACCAGGTAGTAACGGTGCCACCCGTACACGGCCAGGATCACGAGAACGAAGAAGTAGGACGCGAGAATGAGAGACTCGGGAAGCGTCATAGGTCTGGCTGTCGGAGCGAAGCGTGAAACAAATTCCGATTATATTGGACCCTTCCCTCAAGTCAATGAAACGCAGGCGCATACAGTCATGACACCAGGTGAGATCCGGGCCCTCCTGGAGGGCGTCCGCGCGGGCACGCTGGAGGCCGGCGCGGCGGAGAATCGCCTGCTGGCGGAGCTTCGTCAGCAGCCCTACGAGGACCTGGGCTTTGCCAGGGTGGACCATCACCGGGCCGTCCGTCAGGGATTTCCCGAGGTCGTGCTGGGCCTGGGCAAGACCCCGGCCCAGATCGCCGAGATTTCCGCCCGGATTGCCGAGCGCGACGCTCCCCTGCTCGTGACCCGGGCCTCGGCCGAGGCCTGGGAGGCGGTCCGCACCAGGGTGCCGGGCACGGAGTACCACGAGCTGGCCCGGGCCATCACCCTCAAGCGCCCCCTGCCCCGCGCCGCCGGCGTGGTCGCGGTGGCATCGGCCGGCACCTCGGACCTGCCGGTAGCGGAAGAGGCGGCCGTCACCGCCGACCTGATGGGCAACGACGTCCAGCGCATCTACGACGTGGGGGTCGCCGGCATCCACCGGGTGCTCGCGGAACGCGACCGGCTGGCTTCGGCGCGGGTCATCATCGTCGTCGCCGGGATGGAAGGCGCCCTGCCGAGCGTGATCGCCGGCCTGGTCAGCGTGCCGGTCATCGCCGTGCCGACCAGCATCGGCTACGGCGCCAGCTTCGGCGGCCTGGCGGCCCTGCTCGGGATGCTCAACACGTGCGCCAACGGCGTGGCCGTCGTCAACATCGACAACGGGTTCGGTGCCGGCTG
This sequence comes from uncultured Acidobacteriota bacterium, assembly GCA_963807405.1. Lineage (GTDB taxonomy): Bacteria > Acidobacteriota > Vicinamibacteria > Vicinamibacterales > UBA2999 > CADEFD01. The sequence goes on from CAWEBU010000006.1 coordinate 3,012,831, forward strand.
CATGGCCTCGCTCATCAATCATGGCTAGCGGCTGGCGGCTGGCGATCGGCGGCTGGCGGGCTGGACCCGGCCGGTGTCACACTACGAGCAACGTCGACACCCGCGCGGCGTGACTGATTCGCGGTGCAGCCGCGTGATCCCAGTAGCCACTAACCGCTAGCCCCCAGCCAGCCCTCAGCCATGACCCCCGCCCTCCTCCGCGCCCTCGAGTTCGACCGCATCGTCGAAGCGCTGGCCAGCTTCGCCCTCACGCCGGTGGGCCGGGCCAGGATGCTGACCGAGACGCCGGCCACCGACCGCGAGACCGTCGAGCGGGCGCTCGCGGCGACCTCCGAGACGGTGCGCTACGTCGAGCAGCACTCGGTGTTCCCGTTGCGGGCCGGGGCCGGGCTCGGCGACGCGCTGCAGGGTCTGGCCTTCGAGGGCCGGCCCCTCGAAGCGCTGCAGCTCCGGATCCTGGCCGACTTCGTCGCCTCGATCGCCGACGCGCAGGCGGCGGTGTCGCGCACTCCCGGTGCCTTCCCCATCCTGCAGGCACTCGTCTCCCGCCTGGCGCCATTCACTGACGAGGTGGCGGCCGTCCGCCGCGCCGTCGACGTGAACGGCGAGGTGCTCGACGAGGCCAGTCCGCGCCTGACCTCGATCCGCGAGCGCCTGCGTCGCCAGCGCACGAAGCTGCGCACCACGCTCGACCAGTACGTGAAGGGCCGCGACACGGCCAAGTACCTGCAGGAACAGGTCGTCACGAACCGCCACGGCCGCTACGTGCTGATGGTGCGGGCCGAGCACCGGTCCTCGGTCCCCGGCATCGTGCACGGCACCTCGACCTCGGGCGCCAGCCTGTTCCTCGAGCCGATGGCCACGGTCGAGATCAACAACGACATCGTGGCGGCGGAAGAGGAAGAAGCGGAGGAGATCTTCCGCATCCTGCTCGAGCTGACCGACCGCTTCCGTCAGCGGCCGGGGGACTTCCGCGTCAGCCTGGCGGTGGCCGAGGAGCTCGACCTGCTGCAGGCGCGCGCCCGGCTCGCCCACCTGATGAACGGCGTCGAGCCGCGGCTGTCGACGAGCGGCCACCTGGAACTGCGGGAAGCCAGGCATCCGTTGCTGCAACAGGCGGTCATCGCCCGCCTCGACGACGCCGCCGAACGCAACGCGACGACGCCGGTGCCGGTCGACGTCCTGCTGACGCCGCCCTCGCGCGTCCTGCTCATCACCGGCCCCAATACCGGCGGCAAGACCGTGGCGCTCAAGACGACCGGACTGCTGGCGCTCATGGCGCAGGCGGGCCTGCACGTGCCGGCGGCGGCCGGCTCGACGCTCCCGGTGTTCCGGTCGCTCTTTGCCGACATCGGCGACGAGCAGTCGATCTCGGCGAGCCTGAGCACCTTCTCGGCGCACATCACCAACATCGCCGGCATGGACCGGGCGCTGCAGCTGCCGGCGCTCGTGCTGCTCGACGAAGTGGGCACCGGCACCGACCCGGCCGAAGGCGGCGCGCTGGCCACGGCGATCATCGCGCACTTCAAGGAGCGCGGCGCCCTGGTCTTCGCCACGACGCACTACGACGCGCTGAAGTCCTGGGGCACCGCCACCGACGGCGTGACCACGGCGGCCTTCGCCTTCGACCCGCACACGTTCGCCCCCAGCTACCGGCTGATCTACGGCGCGCCCGGACGCAGCCTGGCGATCGAGATCTCGCGACGGCTGGGCCTGCCCGCCGCGGTCGTCGCGGCCGCCCGCAACCACCTCTCCGACGACAAGAAGCGCCTCGACGCCCACCTCGAACGCGTCGACGCGCAAGCCCGCGCCCTGGACGGCGAACGTCGCAAGCTCGAGCGCGAGCGGACGGCCCTGGCCGACCAGAACCACGCCCTGCGCCAGCGCGAAAGTGCGGTCGCGGAGCGCGAGGGCCGCCTCGCCAAGCGCGTCAACGAGAAGCTCGACGATCGCCTGCGCCAGGCGCGCCGGGACATCGACGCCGTCATCGCCGAGCTCAAGGAGAAGTCGGAGACGCTCATCGAGCAGGCGTCGGTCCGCGCCCGGCACGCCGCCATCTCGACCGGCGAGGCTGGCGCCGTGCGTGCCGATGCCTCGGCCGCCGTCGACCGCATCATCGCGGGGCTTCGTCAGCCGGCGGCGGGGCCGGCCACACCGGCCGAGCCGGCGCGGCCGGTGACGCTCGGCGCCCGGGTGGCCGTCGGCGGCCTCGGCCTCGAAGGCGTTGTGGTTGCGCTCGACGGCAGGAACGCCGAAGTCGACGTGCGCGGCAAGCGGATGCGCGCCAAAGTGGCCGACCTGCGGGTGGTGGCCGCCGCGCCGGCGGCTACGGCCGCCGCCAAGGCCGCGCCGGTCCGCGTGCGCGTCGACCTGCAACCGCGCGACGGCCTGTCGAGCGAGCTGAACGTGATCGGCTGCACGGTGGACCAGGCGATCGACCGGGTCGCCAAGTTCCTCGACGACGCGCTCGTGACCGACGTGCGCGAGATCCGCATCGTCCACGGCCACGGCACGGGCAGCCTGCGGCGCGGCCTCGAAACCTACTTGAAGGACCATCCACTCGTGCTGAAGGCCACGCCGGCACCGCCCAATCAGGGAGGCGGCGGCGCGACGGTGGTGGAACTGAAGGACTGACCGCCAGGCTGCCGCGGGCCCGCGCCTAGTGGCGCGGCTCGACCACGGCGCGCAGGCAGCGGTAGGCCGTGCTGACCTCGGAAAAACGCCCGGCCATCGAGGCCTGCGTGACGGCATCGCTGGCAGCGTGCCGATCCGGATGGTAGCGGTGCGCCAGGAGCCGGTAGGCCCGGCGCAGTTCGTCGACCGAGAAGTCCGGCGCCAGGGCGGCGCCCAGGTCGAGCAGGCGGTCGAGCGCCCAGCGCTCCGCCCCGCTCAGCTGGTGGGCCCGCCGCGGCCGTGGGTCGAGGCCGGCCGTCCAGCGCGGGGTCGCGGCGGTCAGCGGGCGGGCGAACAGGAACGGCGTGGCCTGGCGCGGCGCGCCGTGCAGCGCCCATGCCCGCGGGCCTGGGGACGCGGGCGATGGCCGGCCGAGCGCCTCGTCGAGCAGGTCGGTGAAGGACGGGGCGCGCACCAGCCCTCAATCGGCGGCCGCCGGCGATACTTGACCGGCTCCCGGCGCAAGGCCTGCGATAATCGACGGCAGGCCGTTCGCCGCGCGCGAACGCCGGCAACACCGCCCATGACACCTTCAGACCCTTCCTCCCCACCGCGCACACCGCCAGCCTCGCCGGACAACGACGAGGGCCCGAACCGCCGCCTCCGCGACGGGCTCGACCTGCTCGAGGCCGTGGCCGCCAACCGCGGCCTGCTGGCCGAGCTGTCCGATGACGAGCGGCAGCGCTTCATCCGCGCGGCCGGCGATGTCTTCTGCCCGGACGTGCTGGGCCGCCGGCTGCTGACCCGGGCCATCATCCGCAAACGCGACACCGAGGCCGCCGAGCGCGATGCGCGGGTCCTGAACGAAACCGGGATCCGGCAGCTGCGGACCAAGCCGGTGGTCATGACCCCCAACGTCTTCGCGCCACCCGGCTTCGTGCAGCACGAGGTCGAGGGCGATGCCGAGTTCCGGGACGTCCTCGAGCCGCGCAACTGCTACATCTGCAAGCAGGATTTCTCGAAGGTCCACCACTTCTACGACCAGTTGTGCCCGCCGTGTGCCGCCTTCAACCTGCAGAAGCGGACCGAGCTCGCCGACCTCAGCGGACGCGTCGCGCTGCTGACCGGCGGCCGGGTGAAGATCGGCTATCAGGCGGGCCTCAAGCTGCTGCGCGCCGGCGCCCACCTGATCGTGACGACGCGGTTTCCGCGCGACTCGGCGGCCCGCTACGCGGCCGAGCCGGACTTCGATGCCTGGGGCGACCGGCTGGAGATCTTCGGCCTCGACCTGCGGCACACGCCGAGCGTCGAGGGCTTCTGCCGCCACCTGCTGGCGACCCGCTCACGCCTCGACTTCATCGTCAACAACGCCTGCCAGACCGTGCGGCGGCCGCCCGCGTTCTACGAGCACATGATGGCCGGCGAGGCGCAGGCGCTGGCCGCGCTGCCGGCGGCCGCGCGACGCGTCCTCGGCGCCTACGAGGGACTGCGCGGGGCGCAGATGCTGGCCACCGGGGCCCCGGCCCTGGAGGCCCGGCAGGCGCTGGCCATGGCCGGGGTGACGCATGCGGCCGCGTTGTCGCAGGTCCACCTCCTGCCCGACGACCGCGAGGCCGGCGGGGATTTCTTTCCCGAAGGCCGGCTCGACCAGGACCTGCAGCAGGTCGATCTGCGCGAACGCAACTCCTGGCGCCTCCGGCTCGACGAGGTCTCGGCGGTGGAACTGCTCGAGGTGCAGCTGGTCAACGCGGTGGCGCCGTTCCTCCTCAACGGGCGGCTGAAGCCGCTCATGCTGCGCGCGCCCGGACGCGACAAGCACATCGTCAACGTGTCGGCGGTCGAGGGCCAGTTCTACCGGAAGTTCAAGACCACGCGCCATCCGCACACCAACATGGCCAAGGCCGCGCTCAACATGATGACGCGCACGTCGGCCGCCGACTACCACGCCGACGGCATCCACATGAACAGCGTCGACACCGGCTGGGTGACCGACGAGGACCCGGCGCACCTGGCGATCCGCAAGACCAGCGAGCACGGCTTCCATCCGCCGCTCGACATCGTCGACGGCGCCGCCCGCATCGTCGATCCGATCATCGCCGGCATCAACAGCGGCACCCACGTGTGGGGGCAGTTCTTGAAGGACTACCGGCCGATCGACTGGTAGCCATGCGCACCGTCTACTCCGCTCGTCACCAGCAGCATCACGGCAGCGCCGAACTGATCGGCGGCACCCTGAAGCCGTGCTTCGAGATGCCGCGCCGCGCCGAGATGATCCTGGCGCGCGTGCGCGAGACGGGGCTCGGCGAGGTGGTCGAGCCCACCGCCTTCGGCCTCGAGCCGCTCACCCGTGTGCACGACGCGGGGTTCGTGGACTTCCTCGGCGCGGCGTGGACCGACTGGACGGCGCTCGGCCGCACCAACGACGCGCTGCCACTCGTGTGGCCGGTGCCGAGCGTGCGCTACGACCGCGTGCCGCAGCACATCGACGGGCGCCTCGGCTACTACTCGTCGGACGCCGGCGTGCCGATCACCGCCGGCACCTGGAACGCGGTGCAGGCGGGCGCCGACGTCGCGCTCACCGGTGCCCGGGCGCTCGTGGACGGCGAGCCCAGCGCCTTCGCGCTGTGCCGTCCGCCGGGCCATCACGCGGCGGCGGCCGCCATGGGCGGCTATTGCTATCTCAACAACGCGGCGATCGCCGCGCAGTACCTGCGCGACCACGGCTGCGCGCGCGTGGCGATCCTCGATGTCGACTACCACCACGGCAACGGCACGCAGCAGATCTTCGCCGAGCGGGCCGATGTGCTGTTCGTCTCGCTGCACGCCGACCCGCGCCACGCCTATCCGTATTTCCTCGGCTACGCCGACGAGCGCGGCCACGGCGCCGGCGACGGGGCCACGCGCAACTATCCGCTGCCCCTCGGCACGGCATGGGCGGCTTACGGCGAGGCGCTCGACGAGGCCTGCGCCGGCATCGGTGCCTGGCGGCCGGACGCGCTGGTGGTCTCGCTCGGCGTCGACACCTACGAGCACGACCCGATCTCGCACTTCCGGCTCACCCGCGGCGACTTCCCGCGCATCGGCGCGCGAATCGCCGGCATCGGCCGCCCGACGCTGTTCGTGATGGAAGGCGGCTACGCGGTGGACGACATCGGTCTCAACGCCGTGGCCGTCCTGACGGCGTTCGAAGGGCGATAGCGGGCAGCGCCGGCGAGCCGGTCCACTCGACGTGCACGTGGCCGAAGTGCCCCGGCACGTTCCACAACACGAGGTAGCCGAGGTCGCGCAGCATCCGCGCCAGCCGGCCGTTGGCCGAGCTGTGGAGGTCGATCGCCTGGCCGGCATAGTGCGCGGACCGGCGGCTGTGCACGTGGTCGTTGGCCGACACGAGGCGTACGGTCTCGCCCGTACGCGTGGCCCAGATGTCGGCCACGTCGAACATCCGCAACGCGATCCGCGAAGTGACCCGGACGTGCTCACGCAGGCCGCGGACTACTGCGGAGCGCCGGGAGGGGGCACGGTATACCCCTGGGTCGCCAGCAGCTGGCGCACGCCGTCGAGCACCTTGCCCTGCTGCTCGACGGCGGCGGCCAGACGAGCGTTGGCGCCGAGCAGCGCGTCGGTGGTCTGTCGATGCTCGTGGATGAGGAACGTCACGACCCCACCAGCCAGCATCCAGGGAAGGATGGTGTTCTTGAACTCGATCCAGTACGTCACCGGTCACCTCCGGGCGCGATGCGCCACGGGCCAGACGGGGGAGGTCTTGCCGAGCGGACTACACACTGAGCGGGGGAGAGCGGAGTATAGCAGTCCTGGCGGCAGCCGCCGCCCTGGCGCAGTACAGTAGACCGGTTCACGGCGCCCGACGTCCGCCGAGCGATGCCCAAGTTTCCCCAATCCTTCATCGACGAGGTGCGCGCCGTCGCCGACATCGTCGCGGTGATCCAGGACTACGTGTCGCTGCGCAAGGCCGGCGCCAGCTACAAGGGCCTGTGCCCGTTCCACTCCGAGAAGTCGCCGTCGTTCACCGTCAACCGCGACAAGGGCTTTTTCCACTGCTTCGGCTGCAACGTCGGCGGCGACGTCTTCAAGTTCGTCGAGCTGCAGGAAAAACTCGGCTTCCAGGACACCGTGAAGCACGTGGCGGGCAAGTTCGGTGTCCCGATCCCCGAACTGGAAGCCGGCAGCGGCCAGACGGAGAGCGCCGCCGAGCGCGAAGCGCTGCTCAAGATGCACGACGTGGCCGCCGCCTACTTCGCCGAGCAGCTGGCCTCCCCCGCCGGCACCCGCCACCGCGACTACCTGCAGCGCGACCGCGGACTCACCGCCGAGACGGTGACGGCGCTGAAGCTCGGGTGGGCGCCGCCGTCGCGCGACGGCCTGCACAAGCGTCTGCGCGCGCTCGGCTTCGCCGAGGGCCTGATCCGCCAGAGCGGCCTCGTCAGCGTGCGCGATGACGGCACGGTCGTCGACCGGTTCCGCAACCGCCTGATGGTGCCGATCTCGCGCGACAGCGGCTCGATCGTGGCTTTCGGCGGCCGCGCCCTCGAGCCGGACCAGGTGCCCAAGTACCTGAACTCGCCCGAGACGCCGATCTACACGAAGAGCCGCACGCTCTACGGCCTGCACCTCTCGAAGGGCGACCTCCGCAAGGCGGGCTTCGCCATCGTGGTCGAGGGCTACTTCGACTTCGCGCAGCTCTACCAGGCCGGCGGGCTGCCGGTGGTGGCCACCTGCGGCACGGCCCTCACGACGCAGCAGGCGCAGATCCTGCGGCGCTTCGCGCCCAAGGTCATCATCAACTTCGATCCGGATACGGCCGGGCAGAATGCCGCCGAACGGTCGAGCGAGCTGCTCGTCGAGGCCGGCTTCGACGTCAACGTGGTGCGGTTGCCGGGCGGCGACGACCCGGACACCTACATGCAGACGCAGGGACGCGACGCCTACGTCAACGAGCTGCGGCGATCGCAGCCGTACCTCGAGTTCCTGCTCGACCGCGCCGCGTCGGCCCACAAGCTCACCCGTGACGAGGGCCGCCGCGAGTTCCTGCAGCAGATGCTCGCGGTGGCGGCCCGCATCCCCGATCCGGCCACGCGCGACCAGTTCGCCGACCGCCTGGCCCACAAGGCGCGGGTGACCGAGGAAGTGGTACGGGTCGAGATCCGCAAGGCGGCCGCGGCGCGCAAGACCACCTTGCCGCTGCGCATGATCTCGACGGCCACGCACCTCACGGAAACCGAACGCGGCCTGCTGTGGGCAATTCTGCACACCCCTGAAGAGGCCGCCAAAGTGCTCGGATCGCTGCAAGAGGCTGACTTGGAAGGGCTTGCGTCTGAGCAGGTGCTGACCAAGGCAGCCGAGCTGGCGTGGGGAGATCCGCTCGTGCTGCCAAATGCCCTCATGGAGCGTCTAACAGACAGGGAAGCGCGGATGCTGGCTCAGGCTGGTGCCGAACGGCAGTCACCGGTCACGGAATTGAAGTCCTGCGTGGACGCTCTCAGGCGGGAGCGAACGAAGCGCGAAGTAGCGGCGCTCGAACGCGAAATCGCCGCCCTGGAAGCCCGCGACCCGAGCTCCCCTCTGGTTACGGAACTGTACGTGAAAAAGATCGCGATGAGGCGTCAACTTGGCGAAACATAACGGCCCCCGGCGTTACAATGAAGAATTGTCCCGCACACGATCGCTCCACACCGCTAAGGGCCGCCCGCATTACTCCTCGGAGGTAACGCCCTTGTCTTCCCTCGAAGAACGCTTCGAAGAAGTACGCCAGCTCATCCTCATCGGCAAGGAGAAGGGATATCTCCTGTACGACGAGGTGAACGACGTCCTTCCCGCGGAGCTGACGTCCAACCCCGAAGAACTGGACGAGCTGTTCACCGTCTTCGGCAACGCCGGCATCGACCTGGTCGATACCGAAAAGGGCTACCGCGAGCGCGACACGATGGAGCGCGGCGAGGGGCCTGCCACGACCGAAGAGGGCATGGAGCTCGACCTCACTCCGGGCGCCCTCGACAAGACCAACGATCCCGTCCGCATGTATCTGCGCGAGATGGGCACGGTGCCGCTGCTCACCCGCGAGGGCGAGGTGGCGATTGCCAAGCGCATCGAGCGCGGCAAGCTGTCGGTCATCAAGTCGATCTCGCGCATGCCGGCCATCATCAAGGCCGTCATCCGCATGGGCGACCAGCTCAAGGCCGGCGAACGCACGGTCCGCGAGCTCGTGATCTTCAATGACGAGGAGATCACCGACGACCGCATCGAGCAGCGGGCGCAGCAGTTCCTGAAGCAGGTCGAGGCCGTCCGCAAGGCGCGCACCAACGAAGAGAAGCTGCGCGAGAAGCTCGACACGGTCCTGAAGAAGGACAAGAAGAAGTACCGCCGCGCCAGCTGGAAGCACATGCGCGCCCACGTCGAGGTGTCGCGCCTCATCCGCAAGATCGAGTTCACCGAAGCGGTGAAGCGGCGGATGATCGAGGAAGTCAAGGACGCGGTCGAGGCCGTGCAGAAGGTCCAGCGCGAGCTGGACTACGTGCGCAGGACGCTCAACCCGAAGATCGTCACCAAGCGGACGCCGAAGCTGAAGGAAGAGGAGAAGAAGAACCTCCTCAAGCGCGAGAGGGACCTCAAGGTCGAGGTGAAGCGCATGAGCGACGGGCTCGAAGAGAGCCCCGAGAACCTGCGCCACACGCTCGAGGTCATCATGCGCGGCGAGGCGCAGGCCGAGCAGGCGAAGAAGGAGCTGGTCGAAGCCAACCTCCGTCTGGTGGTCTCGATCGCCAAGAAGTACACCAACCGCGGCCTGCAGTTCCTCGACCTGATCCAGGAAGGCAACATCGGCCTGATGAAGGCGGTCGACAAGTTCGAGTACCGCCGCGGCTACAAGTTCTCGACCTACGCCACGTGGTGGATCCGTCAGGCGATCACGCGCGCCATCGCCGACCAGGCGCGCACGATCCGCATCCCGGTCCACATGATCGAGACCATCAACAAGCTCATCCGCACCTCGCGCGCGCTCGTGCAGGAGCTCGGCCGCGAGCCGACCTCCGAAGAGATCGCGCGGCGGATGGACATCCCGGTCTCGAAGGTGCGCAAGGTGCTCAAGATCGCGCAGGAGCCGATCTCCCTCGAGACGCCGATCGGCGAAGAGGAAGACTCGCACCTCGGCGACTTCATCGAGGACCGCAGCGCCGTGTCGCCCTCCGACGCGGTCATCAACCTGAACCTGCGCGAGCAGACCGAATCGGTGCTGAAGACGCTGACCCCGCGCGAGGAGCGCGTGATCAAGCTGCGCTTCGGCGTCGGCGAGGGCTCGGAGCACACGCTCGAGGAAGTCGGGCAGAACTTCGCCGTCACCCGCGAGCGCATCCGCCAGATCGAGGCCAAGGCGCTGCGCAAGCTGCGCCACCCGTCGCGCAGCCGCAAGCTGCGGGCGTTTCTCGAAGGCCGGACCTAGCGGCTAGCGGCTCAGCTAGCGAACGTATGGGGGGCCGGCAGCGCTTACGCGCGCCGGCCCTTTCTCTTTTGGCGGCGGCCGGTGAGAAACTGCGCGGTGGTCGGTAAGAAACAAATAGGAAGTCGTTAGGGCACGGATAGGGTTCGCGCCGGCATGGGCCCCCGTATCTCCACGTAGGCATCGGACGGACTTCGTGTCCGTCCGGCACTTCGAGGACCCGACCATGACGACTTCCGCCCGTATCCTGGCGCTGGCCATGCTGACTCTCGCATCGGCCGCCGCCCCCGCCCCCGTCAGCGCCCAGACCGGCCTGGCGTTCTTCGTCGATCCAAGCTGGAAGACCAGCAACGCCAGCGTCCAAGTCGATGCCGCGGGGGGCACGCACGTGGCGTTCTACTACTACGAACGCGTCGACGGTCAGCGGCCCACCTACGCGGTCTACCAGTATTGCGCCAGCCAGTGCGGGCAGGCGGGTTCCTGGGAAGGCGTCGGTTTCGGCGAGCGGGTGCGAGAGGTGGAACTGGAGCTCACGCCCGTGGGGGCGCCGCGCCTCCTCATCACCACCGACTCGACGGTCTTCGCCGGCGGCAAGGACTACTACTACGCGGCGTGCGACACCGGCTGCACGGAACCGGCCGGATGGTCGTTCACGAACGTCGCCAGCGGCTGGACCTCCGCCATCACGCTCGAGAACGACGACGAACTCGCGCAGCACGCCTTCGAGCTGGACGGCCAGGGGCGGCCGCGCTTCGTCTACCGCGACGAGAACTACCGGGTGTCGCCCAGCCACGCCGGCCTCTTCTACCTGGCCTGCGACACGCAGTGCGACGACGCCGCCCAGTGGCAGGAGACGCTCGTCACGACCACTACCGCCAACAGCCAGGAGCGGGTCTACCACCCCGCGCTCGCCGTGACGGCCGACGGCCGGCCGCGCATCGTCAGCGCGGAGTTCTTCCCGATCGGCAGCGGGTCGCCCAGCCTCGCCTACTTCGCATGCGAGGCCGGGTGCGACGTGAGCGCCAACTGGCAGAAGGTCGCGCTGATGCCGCGCGGCGGCGGCGCCGAGCCGAGCGCCGACATCGAAGTGGACGTCCACGGCCGCCCGCGCGTGGCGTTCTACCAGGAAGCGATGCTGAACAGCCAGGGCAAGCGCCTCTTCTACCTCACCTGCGACGACCGGTGCCTGGAGGCGGGCAGCTGGTCGGCCGTGGACCTCGGCCTGGGAGCCTTCAACGGCCAGGAGCCCGATCTCGAGCTCGACCAGCAGGGGCGACCAGTGATCGCCTATGCCGACTGGGATCGGGGCGGCCCCGGTCTCGCCTGGTGTGACGCCAGTTGCGGATCGGCTGCCGGCTGGCAGCACCGCCTGCTCGAGGATCGCAACGCGCTCTATCGCGCCTGGCCGGTGGCCTATCCGCCGCACTGTGACGGCGGGCTGTGGAATGCCCACACGCCGTCGTTGTCGCTGGCGGCCGGCGGCACGTCCGCCATCGCCTACGACGCGACCTACTACGCGCACTGCCTCTACGACGACGACCCGACCGACAACATCCCGCCGACGACGCGGATGCATCTCATCGCGCGGGCGGTGCGGCTGGTGTCGGTGGACCCGGCCCCGTCGGTGCCGGGCGCGCCGGTGAACGTCCGGGCGACCGCGAGCGGCAACACGCTGAGCGTGTCGTGGAGTGCGCCCTCCGGCAGCGCACCGGCTGGCTACACCCTGCTGGCCCGGTTCAGCCCCGGCGGACCGGTCGTGGCCTCGTTGCCGCTGGGTCTCGCGACGTCGTTCTCCGCCGTCGTCCCCAACGGCACCTACATCCTGAGCGTGCAGGCGACGAGCACGCTGGGAGCCGGGCCCGAGTCCGCGCCGGTGACCATCGCGGTGCCGCAGGCCTCGCAGGCGCCGTCCAGCCCGCTGCTCACCGTGGCCGTGACAGGCAGCACGGTGTCGTTCTCGTGGACGGTGCCGCCGGGCGGCGGCGCCCCCGACTCCCACACCTTCGAGGCGGGTTCGTCGGCGGGCTTCACGGCGCCACTGGCGGTCGTTCCCGTCCGCGGCGCGACGGGTACCGCGTTCGCGGACGTGCCGCCCGGGACCTACTACGCGCGCGTCACCGCGCACAACGCCGGCGGAGCGAGCCCTCGTAGCAACGAGGTGACGTTCACGGTGGCGGGTGCCACGAGGCCCGCACCGCCGGTACTCCACGCGCCCGCGGTGCAGGGCCACGACGTGACCCTGAGCTGGTCGCCGGGCGCCGGCGGGACCCCCTCGAGCTACACGCTCCTGGCGCGTCTCACGCCGGACGGACCACTGGTGGCCACGGTGCCGCTGGCCGGGGCCGGCGTGTCGCTGCCGCTCGTGCCATCGGGCGTCTACTACCTGCGGCTGACGGCCACCAACGCTGCCGGCACCAGCACGCCGTCGGCCGAGGTGACGCTGGTCGTCCCGTAACCCCACCGGGGCTCCGAACTCCGAACTCGGATCTCGGGGCTCGGAGCTCGGAGCTCCTAGCTTGGCCAGGACATGACGGAGGGCCGGTGCGCTGACGCGTGCCGGCCCTTTCCATTTCGGGTACACTTTCAGGCCATGGAAGACTTGACGCTGCTGTGGATCCCGGCCGGCCTGCTGTTCATTCTCGCGGCCGTGATGCTGATGTTCCTGCTCACCTAGCGGCGAGGCGCAGCGTCAGGTCCCGGCCTGACCACGGGCAACACGAGACGCGACGGATACCTCCCGCCCGCATGCACGGTGAGCCGGGCCTTCGCCGTCGCGGCCGACACGAACTCCAGATCCCCGGTGTGCAGGTTCCACGACATGTTCGGCGCGAATGACGCCATCACCGCCACGCGGATGCGGTGCCCGCGCCGGAAGCGGTTGCCGGTCATGAGCGTCGGGAAGTCCACCCGGTAGACGGTTCCCGGCTCCAGCAGTTCGCGCCGGGCGGTGCGATGCCGGTAGCTGGCGCGCACGACGTCCAGGCCAGCGCTCATCACGTTGTAGGCCGTGCCGTCCGGGGCGACGTCGAGCATCTTGAGCCACAGATCGGTGTCCGGCGCGTCGACCGAGATGTGAAGGATGCCCTCGATCGGGCCGAGCACCTCGAGATCCTCGCTGAGTGGGGCCGTCTCGAAGGTGACCGCGCCGGCCTCCTGCGACAGGGCGCGGAAGTCGAGCGCGCCGAACGCGCCCTCGTGCGGGTCACGCACGGGACGCGCGGAATCCGACTCCCACGTCGAGGTGGCGGCCGCCGCGGGCGCCGACCACACCAGCGCCCCGGGGGCTCGACCCGCGCTGGCTGCCCCACTCAGATACAGCGGGCGCCGCTCGGCGGCCGGCGGCCAGGCGCGACTCGTCCGCCACTCGTTGGCGCCCATCACGTAGGTCCGTACCGGCGGCAGGCGGTCGACGCCGTTGTCACGCTCGCGCAGCCAGCGGTCCATCCAGTCGAGCACGAGGGTGTCGTAGTCGAGGACCGACTGCGCGCCCATGTCACGCGTGCCGACGCGCGGATCGGCCCAGTCGCTGCCGTGCGTCCACGGCCCGATGACGACCTGGGTGCGCGCCGAGCCGGCGTCGCCGCCGCGCGCCTTCACCAGCTCCGAGAAGTTCGTCACGGCGCCGATCGGCCCGTACATCTCGTCGTGCCAGCCGCTGATGTTGAGCACCGCGGCCGACACCCGGCCGTACTTGCCGGCCAGGTCCGCCCACTCCCACCACGGGTCGTAGGGGCCGTGCCGCATCCACTCGTAGTACCACTCGGCCACGCCCTTGAAGGCGGGCAGGTCGAGGCGCGGCAGGAAGCGCTGCGCCGCGACGCCCGCGGTCGGCCAGGCGTCGACGGCCGCCTTGACCGTCTGATGCCCTGGCGCCCCGCTGCGGCGGCGCAGGTCCGGCGCGATGTTCTGCCACGTCCACAGCAGCCACGAGCCGTCCCACACCCCGCCCGCGTACCAGAAGTGCGCCGGCGAGGCGAACGTCATGGCCGGCACCATCGCCACCAGGTGCGGCGGCGATTCCATGGCCGCCAGCCACTGCACCGCTCCCGGATACGACAGGCCGAAGGTGCCGACCCGCCCGTTCGACCACGACTGCGCGGCGGCCCACTCGATCGTGTCGTAGCCGTCGCGGCCCTCGTGCTGATAGGCGACGTAGTCGCCGGCCGACGCATGGAGCCCGCGCACGTCCTGCACCACGACGGCATAGCCACGGGCCACGGCGGCCGCGACGAGCGCGCCGTCGGAGGTGCCGGTCTTGCCGTAGGGCGTTCGGTAGACGAGGGTCGGATGGCGGCCCTCGGCCGCTGGACGCCAGACATCGGCGCGCAGCAGGACGCCGTCGCGCATCGGCACCGCCACGTCACGCTCGACCGCGCCACCGGCCTGACCGGCCACTGGCGCCGCCGCCACCCATGCGGCGATCGCCACCACAAGCGCCACCAGTCCGCGTCTCGGGACGCCTGCGATGCGATTCATCGGAGGCGACGATACGGCGTCGGCCGTGATAACGCAACCGGCGCCGCGCGACCACGCGGTAGGATAGTGGACCCTCGGTCGCCCCCATGCCCACACGCCCCACGTCAACCGGACGAACGCGCAAGCCTGCTCCCAAACGCGTCGCGAAACGCCTGCCGCCACCGCACGTGTGGAAGTTCGGCGGCGCGTCGCTGGCCGACGCGGCAGCGGTCGGTGCCGCGGCCGATCGCATCGCCGCGCACGACGGCCCGCTCGTCGTCGTGGCCTCGGCCCTGGCCGGCATCACCGACCTGCTGCTGCAGGGAGCCGACCACGCGGTGGCAGGACGGGCACGCGAATCGGCCGCCATCGCCGTCACGCTGTGGCAGCGCCACCAGCGGGCGGCGGAAGCGCTGCTGCCGCGCGGGCCCGCCCGCCGGGCGGCGCTCGCCGTGATCGAGGCCGCGATCGGCGAGTACGCCGACATCTGCACCGCCGTCGGCATCCTTGGCCACCTGGCGCCGCGCACGCGCGACCTGCTGGTGGCTCGCGGTGAACGCCTGGCGGCGATGTTGCTGACCGCGGCCGTGAGCCGGGCCGGACGGCGCGCCCAGCTGGTGGATGCCGTCGACATCGTGACGACCGACGGCCAGTTCGGCGGCGCCAGTCCGCTCATCGCCGAGTCGGCCGCGGCGGCCCGCAAGACGCTGCTGCCGCTGCTCGGCGCGCGCACGGTGCCGATCGTGCCCGGCTTCATCGGCCGCGCACCGGATGGCGGCGTGGCGACGCTCGGCCGCGGCGGGTCCGATCTCACCGCCACGCTGCTCGGGCGCGCGCTGAAGTCGCCCATGGTGACGTTGTGGAAGGACGTCCCCGGCATCCTCACCTCGGACCCGAAGCTCGTGCCGGACACGCGCCTCATCCCGCAGCTCCACCACCGGGAAGCCGCCGAGGTCGCCCACTACGGCGCCAAGGTGCTGCACCCGCGCGCACTCATCCCGATCTCGGGAACGAAGGTGGTGCTCGAGGTCCGCTCGTTCCTGGAGCCGACGCGCCCGGGCACGATCGTGGCCGGACGCCACGTGTCCACGGCCTACCCGGTGAAGGCCGTGGCGGTCCTGCCCGGACAGGCGGTCGTGACGGTGGCCGGCAAGGGCATGGTCGGCGTCCACGGCATCGCCGCCCGCACCTTCGCGGCGGTCGACGCCGAGCGGCTGTCGGTGTCGACGATCTTCCAGGGGTCCTCCGAGAGCTCGATCGGGTTCACGCTGCCGGAAGCGGAGGCGGAGCGCGCGGTGACCAGCCTGCGCCGCGCCTTCCGCGACGAGATCGCTGGCGGCCTCATCGACGGCGTCTCGGCCCGGCTCGACATGGCGGTGGTGGCGGTCGTCGGCGAGGGGATGGCCGGCACGCCGGGCATCGCCGCCCGCGTCTTCACCGCGCTCGAGACGAGCGCCATCAACGTCGTCGCCATCGCGCAGGGCTCCTCGGAGCGCAACATCTCCTTCGTCGTGCCGGGCGCCGACGCCGCCATGGCCGCGCGCAAGGTCCACAGCGCCTTCCAGCTCTCGAAGATCGGCGGCGGCGGTCCGCCGCTGCGGCCGTCGACCGACGTCGTGCTGCTCGGCTTCGGCCGTGTCGGACGCGCGCTGGCGACGCTCATCGCGACCTCACCGGCGCGCCACCGCGTGCGGATCGTGGGCCTGCTCGATCGCTCGGGCTACGTCTTCGACGCGCGGGGGCTGAGCGAGTCCCGGCTGCGTTCGCTGGCGGAGAAGAAGGACGGCGGCGCGCTGCTGACCGCCATCGGCGGCAAGTCGGCCGGCGCCCTCGACGCGCTCGCCTTCATGTCGAGCCACGCCGTGTCGCGTCCGGTGCTGGTCGATGTCACGAGCGACGAAACCGGCCCGCTGCTGCTGGCCGCCATCGAACGGGGCTTCGACATCGTGCTGGCCAACAAGCGGCCGCTGGCCGGCGCGTGGGACTCGCATACGCGCCTGCTGGAAGCGGCGGCCGCCGCCGGCCGCACGGTGCGCTTCGAGGCCACGGTCGGCGCCGGCCTGCCGGTCATCGACACGCACAAGAAGCTCGTCGAAACCGGCGATCGGGTGCGGCGCGTGGACGGCTGCGTGAGCGGCACCCTCATGTTCGTGCTGTCGGAGGTGTGCGGCGGCCGGCCGTTCTCGGAAGCGGTGCAGGACGCCGTCGCTCGCGGCTATGCCGAACCGGATCCGCGCGACGACCTCTCGGGGCAGGATGCCGCGCGCAAGGGCCTCATCCTCGCCCGCCTGCTCGGCTACCGGGGAGCCGGGCCGGTGCCCGAGAACCTCGTGCCGCCGGCCTACCAGCGGCTGCCGCTCCCCGTCTTCCTCACGCGGCTGCCGGAACTCGATGCCGACTGGACGCGCCGGGTCGCCACCGCGGCGGCGCGCGGCAACGTGCTGCGCTACGTGGTGAGTGCCACGCGCACGCGGGCCTCCGCGCGGCTGGTCGCCGTGCCCGCCACCAGTCCGCTCGGCTCGGCGGGAGGCGCCCGCAACCTCATCACGTTCACCTCGGACCGCTACCGCGATGAGCCGCTGGTCGTGAGCGGCCCCGGGGCCGGGCCGGCCGTGACCGCGGCCGGTCTCCTCAACGACATCATCGCGCTCGGGGCGCCCGCGGCCGCCGGCGCCTGGGGCGAGTAGCCGGCGTGGTCCTCAACTGCGTCGTCTACGAAGAGGGCCAGCGACTCGCCGACATCGCCGTCTCGGAGGTCGCGAGCTACCTCAAACGCCCCGGGTGCTTCGTCTGGATCGCCCTGAAGGATCCCGAGGCGGCCGAACTGGAGACGCTGCAGGACGTGTTCGGTCTGCACGAGCTGGCCGTCGAGGACGCCACGCACGGCCACCAGCGCCCGAAGCTCGAGGAGTACGGCGCGTCGCTCTTCGTCGTGCTGCAGATGGTGGAGTGGCCGGGAGAGGACCTGCAGACCGGCGAAGTCGCCGTCTTCGTCGGGCCGCAGTACATCATCTCGGTGCGCCGCGATGGGCTGCACGGCTTCACCGAGGTGCGCCGGCGCTGCGAGCAGGAGCCGGAGCTGCTGCGT
Source organism: uncultured Acidobacteriota bacterium (assembly GCA_963807405.1). Classification (GTDB taxonomy): domain Bacteria; phylum Acidobacteriota; class Vicinamibacteria; order Vicinamibacterales; family UBA2999; genus CADEFD01. The sequence goes on from CAWEBU010000006.1 coordinate 3,030,437, forward strand.
CACGGACCGGCCTACGTCCTCTACGCGCTGATGGACGCGGTGGTCGACCGCTACTTCCCGGTGCTCGATCGCATCACCGAGGAGATCGAGACCATCGAGGAGCGGATCTTCGCCAGCGATACGTCGCGGGCGCAGATCGAAGCACTCTACACCTTGAAGCGGAAGCTGCTCGTGCTCGGCCACGCCATCGGGCCGCTGCTCGAAGTGACCAGCAAGCTGCACGGCGGGCGCGTGCCGCCGATCTGCGCCGGCCTGCCCGACTACTTCCGCGACGTCTACGACCACCTGGTGCGCCTCAAGCAGTCGATCGACAACCTGCGCGACATGGTGACGACGGCCGCCTCCCTCAACCTCTCGCTCATCACCATCTCCGAGAGCGAGGTCACCAAGCGCCTGGCGGCCTATGCGGCGCTCGTGGCGGTGCCGACGATGGTGGCCGGCATCTACGGGATGAACTTCACGCACATGCCGGAACTCGAGTGGATGTGGGGCTACCCCACCGCGCTCGGCGTCATGGTGGCGATCGACCTCTACCTCGTCTTCCGCTTCCGCAAGGCCCGGTGGATGTAGCGCGCCCCATCCCGGCGCCGACGCCATAAGATTAGGTCAGACCGTTCGTCCTCGAGTCCCGCGACCCGGAACCCGAGCCCCGCCCATGCGGGCCCATAGCTCAGCGGTTAGAGCAGCCGGCTCATAACCGGTCGGTCCCTGGTTCAAATCCAGGTGGGCCCACCACCCTTCGCGCCGCCGCGGCGGCTCCCGGCCGGGAGTGGCTACGGCGCGGTATCCGGCGCCATGTCGAGCCAGCGGCGGGCGGCGTCCATGTCCTCGAAGACCTCGACGCCCAGCGGGATGCGCTCGGCCAGCGTGCTGAACATGCGCATCATGCCGTAGGACGCCGGCCGGCCGACGACGACGGCGCAGCGGGACCCAGCGAGCATCTCGCGATGTGCGGTGAGACCGGTCACCACGTCCTCGACGTCGCCCGTCGTGGCCGCCGCTGTCAGCGCGCGGTGGTCGGAGAGCACGCGGCAGCGACCCGGGCCGGCCTGCCGCGCCGCCTCCGTCAGCGCCGCGATCAGCTCCACGCCGGTCACCGTGCCTGAAAGCGTGAAGGTCAAGACGCGCTGCTGATTGTCGACGGTATAGCTGATGGGCATCCAACTCCGCAAGGCGAGCCCACCGTGCCTGGCCGCTGGCACCTGGGCGAGCGCGGGGCCGGGGCGTACTCGATCATGATCATTGTGGAACCGATGCGAGGCGTCGCGCAAGGCGCTGCCGCGCCGTCAGTGCTTTCGCCGCCGCGGCGCGGGCGCTATGATGCGCGCATGTCCGGTTGGCGAAGGGCACCGTCGCGCGTCGGCGCTCGCTCCAACCGGCGTCGCCGCCTCGTGACCGCGCTCCTGCTGTGCGTGGTTGGCGTGACGGTCTCCGCCCAGTGGGGCCGGCTGCCGGAAGGCCCCTGGGTGCCGCCGCGCTTCAAGCCGCCCGGCACGCAGGACGGCGGCTTCACGCACTGCAAGATCATGTACGGCAGCGTCCGGCGCGAGGCCAACGGCATGGGATGGGCCACCGACTATCCGTATGCCGCCATCAACCTGCTGACGCGCGTGAAGGAGCTGACCAAGACCCGCGTCAGCATGAACGACGAGGGCGAGCCCAACTACTGGGTCGTGCGCCTCACGGACGACGCGTTGTTCGAATGCCCGTTCGCGATGGCCTCCGACGTCGGCACGGCGGGCTTCACCGACGAGGAAGCCGCCAACCTGCGCACCTATCTGCTCAAGGGTGGCTTCCTGTGGGTGGACGATTTCTGGGGCACGCGCGCCTGGGAGCACTGGACCAGCGAGATCCGCCGGGCGTTGCCGGAGTATCAGATCAAGGACGTGCCGGCGGCGCACCCGATCCGCACGGCGATGTTCACGGTGACGACGCTGCCGCAGATCACGAGCATCAACTACTGGCGCCGGAGTGGCGGCGGCACGTCCGAACGTGGGTCCGACAGCCCGGCGGCGAACTTCCGCATGATCACCGACGCCCACGACCGCATCATGGTCCTCATGACCCACAACACCGACATCGGTGACGCCTGGGAGCGGGAGGGCGAAGACCACGACTACTTCCTGCAGTTCTCGCCCGAAGGCTACGCCGTCGGCGTCAACGCCGTGCTGTACACCCTCACCCACTGACCGGGCCGGCACTCGATCGGGCTTGCGTGCGCCCATGCCTCCGAAGTAGAACTCGGGCGGTTTCCCTGCGAGGAGGAGCGATGGCTGCGATACGGACGTCCCTGCTGGCCCTGCTGCTGGCGTGTCTGACGATGCTGACACCGGCGGCGCAGTCCCGCCCCGGCCCCAGTCCCGAACACTACGGCCGCCTGCACTGGCGCACGATCGGCCCCGAGGGCAACCGCTTCCGCTCCGCCGCCGGTATCGCCGGCGACCCGCACATCTACTACGTGGGCGCGGCGTCGGGCGGCATCTGGAAGACGACCGATGGCGGCACCAACTGGGCGCCGATCTTCGACGGCCAGCCGGTGCAGTCGATCGGGTCGCTGGCCGTGGCCCCGTCGGACCCCAACATCGTCTGGGCCGGCACCGGCGAAGGCAAGATCCGCAGCCACATCTCGCTCGGCCAGGGCATCTACAAGTCGATGGATGCGGGCAAGACGTGGACGTTGATGGGGCTCGAGCAGACCGGGCGCATCCCGCGCCTGGTCGTCCATCCGAAGGATCCGGACATCGTGCTGGCGTGCGCGCTCGGCCACGCCTACGGGCCGCAGCCGGAGCGCGGCGTCTTCCGTACCACCGATGGCGGGCACACGTGGACCAAGACGCTCTTCACCGACGAGAACAGCGGCTGTTCGGACATCGCCATGGATCCGACGAACCCGCGCGTGCTGTTCGCCGGCATGTGGACGCTCGAGATCCACACCTGGGGCCGCGATAGCGGCGGGCCCGGCAGCGGGCTCTTCACCTCGCGCGACGGCGGCGTCACATGGACGCGGCTGCAGGGGCGCGGTCTGCCGACCAAGACCGTCGGCAAGGTGGCGGTGGCGATCTCGGCCTCGAACCCGCGAGCGCGTGTTCGCGCTCATCGAGACCGGCGACGGCGTGCCGTGGAAGGACCAGGAGACCGAACGCGGCCAGCTGTGGCGCTCGGACGACGGCGGCGACACCTGGAAGGTCGTGAGCTACGACCACAACGCGATGGGCCGCGCCCACTACTACTCGCGCATGGCGGTGGCGCCCGGACGACCCGGACGAGGCCTACTTCCTGACCGCGTCGTTCGCCGAAGTCGATCGATGGCGGCAAGACCATCAACGTGCTGCCGCGCGGCGCCGGCGGCGCCGAGATGGCGCCCGGCGGCGACCACCACGACATCTGGATCGATCCGACCAACGCCGACCGCCAGATCGTCGCCCACGATCAGGGCCTGTCGATCACGCGTGAACCGCGGCAAGTCCTGGTATCGCCAGCGCCTGAAGAACGCGCAGATCTACCACGTCACCGTCGACAACGAGATTCCCTACAACGTGCTCGGCAACAAGCAGGACGAGCCCACCTATCGCGGCCCGAGCAACAGCCGTCTGCTCGGCGGCTTCGGCGGCGACCCCGGCATCCCGCGCGCGATGTGGCACGCGGTCGGCGGCGGCGAAAGCGGCTGGGCGACGCCGGATCCCAAGGACTCCAACATCGTCTGGTCGACGGCCTCCGGGTCGGGCATGGTCGGCGGCATCGTCGTGCGGTACGAAGAGAGACCGGCGCCAGTTCCGCAACATCGAGGTGTGGCCGGACCAGTCGAACGGCCCGGCCGACGGCCTGCGCTACCGCTTCGTGTGGGATGCGCCGCTCCAGATCTCGCCGCACGACAGCAACACCATCTACGTCGGCAGCCAGCACGTGCACCGCACGACCAACGGCGGGCAGAGCTGGGAGGTCATCAGTCCGGACCTGACGCTGAACGACCGCTCGCGGATGGGCAGCTCCGGCGGTCTCACCCCGGACAACATCGGCGTCGAGTACGCCGGCGTCGTCTACGGCATCGCCGAGTCGCCGCGGGAGCGCGGCCTCATCTGGGCCGGCACCAACGACGGCCTGGTGCAGTTGACCCGCGACAACGGCAAGACCTGGACCAACGTCACGAAGAACCTGCCCGGGCTGCCTCCCGTGGGGCTCGGTGCGCAGCATCGCGCCGTCGCGCTTCGACGCCGGCACCGCCTATCTCACGGTCGACGGCCACCAGGTGAACAATCGCGATCCGTGGGTCTATCGCACGACCGACTACGGCGCCACCTGGAAGCTCATCGTCAACGGCATCCCGAAGAGCATGCTGAGCTACGCCAAGGTGATCCACGAGGACCCGGTGCGCCGCGGCATGCTGTATCTCGGCACCGAGAACGCCATCTACGTGACCTTCGACGCCGGCGACACGTGGCAGTCACTGCAGAACGACCTGCCGCACGCGCCGGTATCCGGCATCGTCGTGCAGGAGCACTTCCACGACCTGGTGATCTCCACCTACGGCCGCGGCTTCTACATCCTCGATGACCTCGACGCCGCTGCGGGCGATGACCGCCGAGGTGCTGGCCGCCGACGGCCACCTGTTCGCGCCGCGCGCCGCCTACCGCTTCCGTGGCATCACGGCTCCGTCGACGCCCTACGACGATCCCACCGTGGGCGAGAACCCGCAGTACGGCGCGACCCTCAACTACTACCTCAAGGCCGCCGTGGCGGCCGGCGGCACGGTGACGATCTCGAACGCGCGCAACGAGGTGGTGCGCACGTTCCCGGTCGGCGGCCAGGCGGGGTTGAACCGCGTGGCCTGGGATCTGCGCTACACGCCGACCAGGACGCTGGCTTTCCGGACCGACCCGATGTACGGCCACGAGCTGCCGCGCGGGGAGGACGACACGCGGCCGGCGGCGGCCGGCAATCCGCAGATCGCCGTGCTGGCGCCGCCTGGTGCCTACACGGTGAAGCTCACCATTGGCGGCCGCGACTACACGCAGCCGCTGACCGTGCTCAAGGACCCGCACTCGGGCGGTACCGACGCGGACATCACCGCCCAGACCACCGTGCTGACGAGCCTGCGCGACGGACTCAACTCCGGTGTCGACGCCGTCAACCAGCTCGAGTTCATGCGCGCGCAGGTCCAGAGCATCCAGCGCACGGCTTCGGACAGCGAGGTGAAGCAGATGGCGACCCGGGTGCACGACGCGCTGAGCGAACTGGAGATGAATCTCTACGACCTGCGCATCACCGGCGGCCAGGACGGCGTCCGCTACGCGGCCAAGCTGCTGTCGCGGTTCAACTACCTGGCCAACGGCGTGTCCGGCAGCGACTTCAAGCCGACCGATCAGCACATGGAGGTCGCCAAGCTGCTCGGCGAGCGGCTGCAGACGCAGCTCGACCCAGTTGCGCAGCACCGTCGACAAGGACGTGGCGGCCTTCAACGAGATGCTGCGGCGCCACAACGCCGGCCAGGTCGTCACGCGCCTGCCGTGAGGTCCTGACGGGCGGCGGCGCTGGCCCGGGCCGGCGCCGCTGCTCAGCGTCGTCCCGACAGCCGGCGCGTGGCCTCCTGCCGGAGATCGGGCCGGCTCGCCGACGTGCGCAGCCGCTCGTACTCGGCCCGCGCCTCGGCGCCACGTCCCAGCCGTTCGAGCACCACGCGCGCGCTCCAGGCGGGCTTCGTCCTGGCCCGGGTCGGCGTCGAGCAGGCGGCTGAACTCCGCCAGCGCCTCGCTCCGGACGGTCGCTGCCCGCGAGCAGCAGCCCGAGGCCGAGCCGCGCGCGCGGGTCTCCGGGACGCTCGTCCAGCGCACGGCGGTACTCGGGTTCGGCTTCGGCGGATCGTCCGGCGTCGGCCAGCAGATCCGCCAGGTCGACGCGCAGCGATGGGTTGGCCGGGTTGGCGGCGACGGCGGCGCGCAGGGCCTCGAGGCCCTCCTGCTCCCGCCCGGACGAGAACAGCAGGCCGGCGCGCAAGGCGATGGCGGCGCCGTGCCGCGCATCGATCGCCAGCGCGGCGTCCTCCTCGGCCAGGGCGCGGCCGCGGTCGCCGGGCCGCAGGTGCGCCAGCGCGATCCAGTGATGCGCATCGGCGCTGCCGGGCACGCGCTCGAGGTAGGCAGTGAGCGCTGCGATGGCCGCCCGGTGCTGACCCGAGGCGAGCAGCGCCCGGCCGAGCACCAGGCTGGCGAACGCATTGCCGGCATCCGCGGCAAGGACGGCGCGGGCGAGGCCTGCCGCTTCGTCCGGCGCCCCACGCGACAAGGCGCGGTTGGCATCGAGCAGGCGCTCGAAGAGCGGCACCATCCGCTTCGGATCCGGTGCGGCGGCGTCCGGGGCGGACGGCACCGGCGCGCTGACGTAGCCGAGCGACGACAGCCGCTGCCGCGCCTCGGCACTGATCGGTGTTTCGGTCGCGCGCTCCCCGCCCTCGCGCGACAACGCCGCCAGTGACCGGCGGAGGGCCCGGGCGGTGGCCGGTTCGCGCGCGTAGAGATTGGTGCGCTCGGCCGGGATCCGTGGCCAGATCGTAGAGCTCGGGTTCAGGGGCCTCGATGAACTTCCAGTGGCCCTCGCGCACCGACCTGAGCGGCGACCATCCCATGAAGAACTGCGGGAAGAACGTCTCGGCGTAGACGGCAGTCGCGGCCGGCTCCTGGGTACCGCCGTCGCTGAGGACCGGCACCAGGCTGCGGCCGTCCAGGTCGTCGAAACCCGGGAGGCCGGCCAGCTCGGTCAGTGTGGGCGCCACGTCGACGAGTCCGACCAGGGGCTCGACGACGCGCGCGGGCAGCACCCCCGGCCACGACAGGATGCAGCGGCACGCGCACGGCGCTCTCGTAGACGAACAGACCGTGGGTGCTCTCGCCGTGCTCGCCGAGGCTCTCACCGTGGTCGGCCGGCCACCACCACGAGCGGCGGCGCCTGGCTGCCACGGCCGGCGGTGGCCAGCAGGTCGCCGACGAGCGCGTCCTGGAACGCGATCTCGCCGTCGTAGAGGCGGTCCGCGAAGCGGTCGGCGAAGGGACGCGGCGGCGTGTACGGGTCGTGCGCGTCGTAGAGGTGGACCCAGACGAAGTAGGGGCGGACGGGCGCGGCGCCGCGAGCGGTCAGCCACGCCGCGGCCGCCGCCACCGTGCGGTCGCCGCGACGCTCGACCTCGAGGGAGCCGGCGAGGCCGCGTGGCGGGTCGAGCGCGTCGTCGTAGTGCGCGAAGCCGCGGGCCAGCCCGAACTGGCGGTCGAGCACGAACGAGCTGACGAAGGCCGCCGTGTCGTAGCCGGCCGCCGAGAACCGCTCGGCCAGCGTGGGCACGTCGGCGGCGAGGACGAAGTGGCCGTTGTTGCGCACGCCGTGGCGGTAGGGATTGCGGCCGGAGAACAGGCTGGCGTGGGCCGGCAGCGTGAGCGGCGCAGGTGACAGGGCCTGCGTGAACCGAACCCCGCCCGCGGCCAGCCGATCGAGGTGGGGCGTGGACGCGGCGGCGTAGCCGTAGCTGCCCAGCCGGTCGGACCGGGTCGTGTCGAGGGTCACGAGAAGCACGTTCGGATGCGACGGCCACGGCGGCACGGCCGGCGCCGAACGCATCCACCAGAGACCCGCCCCGACGGCGATGACTCCCACCAGCGCCACGGCCACGGGCCAGAACCGCCTCGGCGTTGGCGGCGGAACCGACGACGCCGCCCGGGACGACTGAGTTCGTGGCACTCGCGCTGCACTCACGCCGGACACTGCATCACGAACCGTCTCGCCGTGACAAGCAGCCGTACGTGCGACCGGCGCCGAGAGTGGCTTCACCCCCGGCGCCGGTAGCTGTAGTCGCGCCGTGCCCGCCGTTGTTCCCCGGGATCCGGGCCCCGGTTCCGCGGTTCCCGGGTCTTAGAACTTGTAGGCCATCGAGAGCTGCAGCGCCCGCGGCGGGTGACGGTTGAACCGCGCCAGGTAGTTCGGACTGTAGGTCTGGTTCGCACCGATGTTCCACTGGGTGTTGGCGCCGGTGTTGAACACGTTGAAGATGTTCAGCGCCGGCTCGAACGACTGCGTGCCGAAGCGGAAGATGCGGCCGATCTTCAGCTGCAGGTATCTGGTGTCGTCATTGCGCGTCTGCCCGTCACCTCGGGTCGGCCCGACGAAGCGCAGGCGCGTCGCCAGCGGATTGGGCTGAGACGTCCCGTTGGCGAGCCGCACCGTGGCCGGTCCATATTGCGCCAGCTGCGGGTCGTTGGCCGCCAGACGGTCCAGCAACGGGCCGACGTAGCCACCAGCCTGGATGACGTAGCTGCCGCCCACGCTGATGCCCCACGGTGCCAGCCACTGCCCGCCGATGCGGATCGAGAACGGCCGGTAGGCTGCGCCCTGACTCGCGGCCACCGCCGTTGAGCGTGTTCTCGTCGCCGTTACCGAACAGCTGCTGCGACAGGTCGCGGTTGTTGGCAAACGCATCGGGCTGGACGAAGCGCGCGGGATCGGTCGGGTTCCAGGTGCCGGTCAGGTACTGCCACTGGCGCGTGGCGCTGGCGATGACCTGGAAGTTGTGCGACATGTTCTTCGCGAAGGTCATCTCGACGGCGTTGACCACGACGCCGGTCCAGGTGTTGTTGGTCTCCTGGGTGATGCGTGCCCTGGTTCGGGTCGACCCGGCCGAAGCCGCCGAAGGGCTGGCCGGGACCGGACGGATAGATGCCGTTGATGTCGACCTCGGCGAAGTTGTCCTTGAAACGGCGCTGGGTGGCGGCGACGCCGACGCTGATTTGCCCGGGAAACTGGCGGTTGTAGCCGACCGAGAACTCGTCGAGGTAGGGCTGGTGCAGGTTCTTGTCGAACAGCAGATCCGGGTTGATGCTGCGCGTGGCTGGCGTGAAGACCGACGTCCGGTTCCCGGACTTGTCGATGTAGACGTCGGTCGTGTCGACGCCGCCGGTCTGCCCGAAGGTCACGATGTAGTCACGGCCGTTGACCTGCTCGTAGAGCCGGCCGTAGCTGGCACGCACGACGTTGCGGGCATCGCGCGTCAGCAGATAGGAGACGCCGACGCGCGGCTGCACGGCGGTGCTCTTCTGGCGGACGATGTTCAGGATCTCGTCGCGGCGCTTGATGAAGTCCACGCGCAGGCCGACGTTGGCGGTCAGCCGCTCGGTGGGCGTCCACGAGTCCTGCGCGTAGAGCGCGATGTCACGGTCGTGCTCGCTGATGGTCGGCACGACGGTCGGCGAGCGGTAGCGCAGGTGGAACGGCGTGGTGCCGGCCGCCGGGTTGTTGACGTCGTTGAAGCGCTCTTCCTGCAGCACCAGTCCGTCGTTGACGTACTGGGTGGTCGTCTCACGCACCATCGACGGCGCGGCCCAGATGCCGGCACGGAACTCGTGGCCGCCGCCCCAGCCCTGCTTGTAGTAGGTGAGGTCGCCGCGGATGAGCCAGATGTGCGCGTCCGACAGCGCGATCGACTCCGGCGTGTTGAGCCGGGCGAGTGCGCCGTCGCCGGTCTGCAGGACGCCGGTGGTGAACGCGTCCTTGTGGATCTGGATCTGCGGTCCGTTCAGGTCGACGCCGTCGTAGGTGTTGGCGTCGTTGCCGCGCTTGTCGTTGTAGCTGACCGAGAACGACGACGTGAACTGGTTGGACCACACCGAGCTGACCCTGGCGTGAGCCAGGCCGCCGCCGGTCGAGTTGAAGAGATAGGGCTTGTTGTCGAGTTCGCGGTTGCTCGAGTACTTCGAGCGGTCGTTCTGATAGAACGCCGACACCTCGTGGCGGGTGCTGGCCTGCGCGGTGATCTTCAGGAAGGGCTGGTTGCTCTTCATGAAGTTGTCGAACGGCGTGAAGTTCGGCACGAGGCTGTTGATGTTGTCGGTGTTGAAGGCCGACCGGCTGATGCCGTTGGCGAGATCGGCACGGCGGAAGGCGCCGAAGAACCATACCCGGTTCTGGACGATCGGGCCGCCCAGCGACAGGTCGAACTGATTCACCGACTGCGCGGTCGGCTGGCCGCCCGGAGCGCTGCCGCCCTTGGTGTTGTCGCTGTTCCAGTCGACGTTCTGGTAGTCGTAGATGGCCGACCCCTTGAACTGGTTGCCGCCGCGCGGCGCCAGGATGTTCATCACGACCCCGGTGCCGGTGGGCGACGCGGCGTCGACGCCGCTCAGCTTGAGCTCGGTGTCCTGCACCGTGTCGCCGCCGAAGCCAATCGAGTGAGCCGAGGAATCGAGGAACGAGCCGGCCGGCGCGCCTTCGAGCGTGAAGACGTGGGAGAAGATGACGGCGCCCTTGAAGTAGTAGGAGCGACGCCCGACGCCGTCGTCGACGTTGCGCGACGAGATGCCCGGAGCCAGGTCGAGCGCGTCGCTGAACACCCGGCGTGACGAGATCGGCGCGGCGCGGATGAGATCGCGGTCGAGGGTGATCGACGTGGTCGGCTTGCTCGACTCGATCATCGGCGACTCACCGGTCACGGTGATCGTTTCCTGCACCGTGCCGAGCTGCAGGTCGAAGTCGATGGTGAAGGTCGCACCGGCCCTGACGAGGATGCCCTCGCGCCGCACGACCGAGAAGCCGGGGAGCTCGGCGGTGATCACGTAGGTGCCGGGCGGCAGGTTGTTCAACCGGTAGAGACCGGCGCCGTCAGTGACCGTGGACACCGGCACCAGCAGCTCCGGGCTGGTCGCCGTCACGCTGACACCTGGCAGGATGGCAGCGGATTCGTCCCTGACGTAGCCGCGCAGGTTGCCCTCGCCCGTTTGCGCGACCGCGGGAAGCGCACCGAGTGCCAGGCAAAGTCCGAGTCCTCCGAGCACGAGTATCCGTCGCAGCATGACAACCTCCATTGCAAAGGCAACGCAATCCAACGAGAACTGTGGGGGACGGAACAAAAGCCGAGCCTATGGCGCGGAGATTAATCCAAACTCTGACCTATGTAAACAGCGGACCACCAGGCCGTCCGCGAATGTCGTGCAAGCGTTCGCGCCGGTCAGCGACCGGGCGAGCGCGCGGCCAGGCGCAGTCCCCCACCGAACGGGTTGACGCCCACTTTGTGCCTGGCGACGACGCGCTTCTCGGCGGTGTCGATGACGGCCACGTCGCCGCCGCCGGAGTTCATCACGTAGAGCTTCGAGCCATCCGGCGAGAACACCGGAAAGCCCGGGCCGCGGCCGAGCGGTATGGTCGCCGTCACCTGCTTGGTGCGCGCATCGATGAGGGCCACGTCCTGGCTACCGCCGTGAGTCGAGGCGGCCCAGCGGCCGTCGGCGGAGACGGCCATGCGCCCGGCACCCTTGCCGAGATCCGACAGCACCTTCACGACTTCGTCCGTCGCCGAGTCGATGACGTGCACGGTGCCGTCGCCGTCGTTGTGGATCCAGACCTCGCCGTTCGGCGCGAAGCCCACCCCCACCGGCCCGCCCGGAATCGGAATGACCTTGACGATGCGGTCGGTGGCCGTGTCGACAACCAGCACGCGGTGGTCTTCGCGCATCGGGTAGTAGAGCTTGCCGGTGCCGGGCTGGATGGCCAGGAAGTGGCCGCCCTGCAGCACCACATCGATCTTCCTGACCACCCGGTTGGTGGCCGTGTCGATGACGACGATGCCGGGGATGTCGGCGTTCTCGAGACCGACGTAGACCTTCTTGCCGTCGTCGGTGACGGCGATGCCATGCGGCGAGGCCGAGCCCTTGTTCTTCGTCGAGCGGAAGTAGGGCGAGTCGATCACGGTCCGCTCGGCGAACGTCGCGCCGTCGAGCACCACCACGTGCGGCCCGTTGGGGACGGCCACGTAGTAGGTACGCCCGTCGGGCGAGGCGACGCCTTCGTGCGGCTGGTTGACCGCGGTGAACTTGTGGAGAATCCGGCCGCTCGCCGGATCGATGTCGTAGGCCGTGTGATCGCTGTGGCTGAGTGCGACCAGCGAGTGGGGCTGCGCGGCGAGCGCACCGGGCAGCAGGAGCAGAGCGACCGCGGTCGGCAGCAGACGGCGCATGGGGACCTCCGGAGGGCGAACGGCGACGAGATGGGGACGGTGTGCCGGATCAGCCGTTGAGCGCTAGCACGACACGCAGCGGTGGTTGTTGATGGCGCCGAGCTGCTCGAGCAGGGCCAGGGCTTCGGGCCACGGCTGGATGCGCTGCACCGGGCCGTTGGCCATGTCGGCGGTGGTCTTGCCCTCGCGGTTCACGCTCCTGGGGTCGGCGCCCTTGGCGACCAGGTAGCGGATCATCTCGACGTCGCCGCGCGCGGCGGCATTGTGCATGGGCGTATTGCCCTCGTGGTCGCTGGCGTTGACATCGGCGCCGAGTTCTTCGACCAGGTAGCGCACGGCCGCCATCATGCCGGTCGGGGCGTAGTGATGCGTGTTGGCGGCGAACCCCTCGCCGTAGCCGACCCCGGACGCGGCGACGAGCGGCGGCACGCCGGGCCCGCCAGTCGGAACGACCGGGCGGCCCGACACGTCGGTGAAGTCGCGCTGGCCGTCGTCGGTCGGCGGCCGGCCGACGCCCTTCACCGTCGGGATGTTCGGATCGGCGCCGCGCCGGATGAGCAGCCGCATGGCGTCGAGATCGCTGGCGTAGGCGGCGCGCCAGAAGGCCGTGGAGCCGATCTCGTCCACGCCGGACAGCCCGCCTGAGTACCACACCCGGGTCGTGAGACGCGCGTTCGGATCGGCGCCACGATCGAGCAGCAGGGTCATGACGTCGAGGTAGGTCAGGGCCTGGTCGCGGTAGGCCTGCAAGCGGGGCCGGCCCGCCCGCGCGGCCCATTGCAGGTTCAGCACGGCGTAGAGCGGCGTCACGCCGTCCAGGGCGGCGAGGTTGGGATCGGCGCCGCGCTCGACGAGCACCTTGATCAGATCGAAATGGCCGTTGATGGCGGCCAGCAGGAGCGGGCTCGTCAGGTCGCCGGTCTTGACCTGGTTCACGCCGACGCCGGCGTCGAGGAGCGCCAGCGCGGTCTCGACGTGCCCCTGCCGCGCGGCGAAGAGCAGCGGCGTCAGGCCGCCCTGCGTGTTGACCAGCTCGTTGCCCGAGAAGTCGCGATCGACGCCCGGCACGCGGGTGACGTTCGCCCCCGGACGGTTCATGCCGTTGCGGCCGCCGCCTTCGACCGATCCCGCTTCGCCTCCCGGCGTCTTCGGGGGCGCCGGATTGCCGAACAGCACGCCGGCGAACCGGCTGCGGTCCAGCACGCGCAGGTCGAGCGGTGTCGAGGCGGCCGCGAGATCCGCCCCGTGCCTGGCCAGAACCCCGATGACCGCCGCACGGTTGGCGGCGGCGGCGAACATGGCGGCGGTCAGCCCGCGGGTCGACTCGCGGGCGTCGAGTTCCACCCGTTGCGCGATGAGCTGCTCGACCGACGCCACGTCGCCGGAGGCGGCGGCGAACATCAGCGCCGTCGTGCCGTTGTCGGTCTTCACGCCGGCGTCTGCACCGCTCGCCAGCAGCGCGGCGACCACGTCGCCGTAGCCGGCCTTGGCCGCCAGCAGCAGCGGGGTGTAGGCGCCGACGCGCGTGGCCGCCTTCGGGCTGGCGCCCGCCTGCAGCAACAGCCTGGCCAGGGCCACGTCGCCGCGCATGGCCGCCCAGTGGAGGGCCGTCATGCCATCGCCCTGGCCCGCGTTGACGTCAGCGCCCTTCGTGAGCAGCGCCGAGACTGCGGCCGAATCGCCGCGGGCGGCGGCATCGGCCACGGGAGTGTCGGGAGCGGCGGCGGTCGTGATGACCGTCGCCGCAATCACGAGGATCGCCGCGGCACGAACCACGCGCAGGAAGGCCGGCCCCATCGCCGTCATCCGCGGGCCGCTGCCGCCGTGGCCGCGGCCGTTCCCGTCAGGTCGAGCGCGGCCGTGCTGTCGCCGAAGCTCGTCATGTCGTCGAAGCCGAGCGCGTGCATCACCGACAGCATCGCATTGGCCATCGGCGTGCCGTCCGGCGTGGCGACGTGGATGCCGCCGGGCAGGCGGCCGCCGGCATGCCCGGCCAGGAAGAGCGGGCAGCGCTTGTGGTTGTGCACGTGCGAATCGCCCATCGGCGATCCGTAGACGACGAGCGAGTTGTCGAGCAGCGTGCCATCGCCGTCGGGCGTGTTCTTCAGCTTCTCCAGCAGGTACGGCACCATGCTCACGTGGTAGTGGTTCAGGCGCGCGAACTCCTTGACCGTGTTCTCGCGCTGGCCGTGATGCGAGGTCGAGTGGAACGCGCCGTTGAAGCCGCTCTCGGGATAGGTGCGGTTCGAGGCGTCGCGCCCGAGCTTGAACGAGAACACCCGCGTGACGTCCGAGGCGAAGGCCAGCGCCTGCAGATCGAACATCAGCTTGACGTGCTCGGAGAACGAGTCGGGCACGCCGATCGGCGCGCCCGGCAGGTCGCGGGCCTCGCCGCTGCTGTTGTAGGCCTCGACGCGCTGGATGCGGCGCTCGACCTCGCGCATCTCGCTCAGGTAGTCGTCGAGCCGGGCACGGTCCCCGGCGCCCAGGTCCCGCTTGAGCTGCTCGACGGACGTGGCGAGCCAGTCGAGCAGGCTGCGATCCTCGACCCGGCGCTGGCGGCGCTCGCCGGGCGTGGCGCCGACCCCGAACAGCGAGTCGAAGACGACGCGCGGATCGCGGACCATCGGCAGCGGCTGCGTGGGCGACGACCAGCTGATCGAATCGGTGTAGGTGCACGAGTAGCCGTAGGAACAGCCGCCGGCCTGATCGACGTTCTCGATGCACAGCTGCAGCGACGGAATCGGGGTCTCCTGGCCGAAGCGGGCGGCGTAGAGCTGGTCGAGCGAGGTGCCGACCATCACATCCGAGCCCTGGGTCTGCTTCGGGTGCATCTGCGTGAGGAAGACGGCACTCGAGCGGAAGTGGTCGCCGCCGATCTCCGGCAGGGTGAACGCTTCCGCATTCCGCACGTCGGTGTTGCTGACGATGGTGAGGTGATCGCGGAACGGCTCGAGCGGCTTCATGCTGGACGGCCCGAGGTCGAAGGCCCGTCCCGAAGCGGCCGGGGCCCACAGGTGCTGGGTGAGGCCGTAGGGCGTGCTGCCGGCCGAGCCGTGCACCATCTCGATGGCGACGAGACGCACCTTCCGTCCACCTGCGGCGGCGGCCTGGCTGGCCGCACGGGCCGCCGGGGTCATGGCGTCGAGAAACGGCAGCGCCAGCGACAGGCCCAGTCCCTTGAGCATCGTGCGGCGGGGTAGATGTTTGCCCGTGTTGATCATGATGTGAGCGGCTCCCTGACGGACCTGATGGCCCGCCCCGACACCTGCGCGGCTATCTCGCCCCGGCGACCGACGTGGCGGCCGGCGTTCCTTCGGACGCACTCATGCGAAACGCCTGGCTCGTGACGACACCGAGGACGTAGGCGGAGAAGCGGTGGTCGGCGCTGGCGGCGCCGTTGACGATGGCCCGGACCGCCGGCATGTCGGAGGTACTCGACCCGCCGGCCCAGAGCGTAGGTCATGAGGTTCTCGGTGAAGCTGCGCAGCACCATGTCGGCATGCGCGACGAGGGCCGCCTGCAACCCGGCCGGGCCGTCCATGCGGGTGCCGTCGTAGAGGTCGCCCACCGAATCGACCACCACCTGGTTCTCCCTGGTCCGCCAGGCGCCGGTGACGTCGAAGTTGTCGAGGGCGAGACCGAGCGGGTCGATGACGCGGTGACACGAGGTGCAGCTCGGGCTCTTGCGATGCTCTTCCATCCGCTGCCGCGTCGTCAGACGCTTGCCCTCGGCCGAGGCGGTGACCGACTCGTCGAGCGCCGGGACGTCGGGCGGGGCTGGCGGCGGCGGCGTGCCGAGCAGCACCTCCATCACCCACTTCCCTCGCAGGACCGGTGAGGTGCGGTTGGCCACCGAGGTCAGCGTCAGGATGCTGGCCTGGCCGAGCAGACCACGCCGGTAGTCCGGCAGCGTCACCCGCGTGAAGCGCGAGCCATTGACGTGGTCGAGGCCGTAGTGGCGGGCCAGCCGTTCATTCACGAAGGAGTAGTCCGCCGTCAGCAGGTCCATGACGCTGCGGTCCTCGCGCACGATGCTGTCGAAGAACAGCTCGGTCTCGCGCCGCATGGCGTCGCGCAGCGACTCATCGAAGAGCGGGTACTCGGTGAACTCCGGGCGCAGCGTGTCCAGGTCCTGCAGGCGCAGCCACTGGCTGGCGAAGCGCGTGGCGAGCGCCTCTGAGCGCGCGTCCCGCAGCATCCGCCGCACCTGCTTCTCGAGTTCGGCGGGGGTACGGAGCTGGCCGTCGCGGGCCGCCGAGACGAGCTGGGCGTCCGGTCCGGTGCCCCAGAGGAAGAAGGACAGCCGCGAGGCGAGGTCGAGATCGGCGATCCGGTACGGGGTATGGGCGGCAGTGGCGGCCGGCGCCTGTTCGAGACGGAATACGAACAGCGGGCTGACCAGGACGGACTGCAGCGCCATCCGGATGCCCTCCTCGAAGTTGCCGTTGCGCCGGCCTTCGAGATAGAAGCGCATCGCGTCGGCACTGCCCTGCGCCGCGCCCTTGCCGCGATAGGCACGCGCCGTCAGATCGCGGACGATGCGCGCCGCGCACGGCTCTTCCTCGAGCACGGTGGTCGGCCGGCAGGAGAAGACACGGCTGCGGCTCACCGTGTCCGAGACGCCGGTCACGTTGATGGGACCGACAATCGTCATGTCGCGCATGTGCGGCAGGGTGGTCGTGCCGTAGCCGTCGCCGCCCTCGGCGGTGTTCTCGATCGGCGCCAGCAGATCGTCGACCGGGCCGTCGAGGCGCTGGAGGAACGCCGCCGACACGCGCTGCGGGCCGGCCTTGATGTGAATCGGCGGCGTCCGCAGCTCCATGCCGTTCTGGCCCTTGTTCTGGCCGAAATCGGTCTCGGTCATGGCCGGACTGACGTCGAGCAGCGCCACCCGCTCGCCGTTCACCGACACGTCGACCTGCTCGGTGAAGCCCATGGCCAGGAGCGGCGTGCGGCCGAACAGGCCGCCGAGCGCGGCGTAGACCATCTCGGCCTTGATCACGTAGTCGCCATCGGCCGGGAACACGTGCACGACCGACAGCCCGCCCCGCGTGCCGATCGGCGTACCGGCGGCGTGCACCATCTGCGAGCGGCTGTGTTCGATCTTGAAGGTGGCGGAAGTGGCGCTGGCCTGGCGATCGCCGATCGCCAGACGGCTGATCTGGCTGGCCGCGCGCAGGTAGCCCTGCATCAGCTGCGGCGAGAAGTTCTGGACGTCGGCGACGTTGTCGAAGCCGGCGCTGATGGTGTCGGCCGGCAGGTAGGCGCTGACGTCGACGTCGAGCCCGAGCAGATCGCGGACGGCCGCGGCGTACTCGGCACGATTGAGCCGCTGGAACGGGCGCCAGCCGGGCTTCGGCGCGGCGGCCGCGGCGGCATCCATCGCCGTTTCGAGCGCCGTCACCATCGCCGCCATCGAGGCCTTGTCGGGACGGGCGGCGCCGGCCGGCGGCATCATGCCGGCGCGCAGCCGCTTGATGATCTTCTCGGTCAGCTCGCCGTTCTCGGCGTGCCGCGCCGGATCGAAGCCCGCCAGCGTGAGTCCGCCGGCCTTGGCGCGGTCGCTGTGGCAGGTGGCGCAGTAGCGGGCGACGAGCGCCTGCTGCCCGTCGGCAGGCAGGGCGGCGGGCCCATGGGAGGGCGCCAGAGTGGCAGCCACTGTGGGGGCCTCGGCCGTCGCCGGCCGCTGGGCCTGCGGGCTGGTGCCCAGCAGGACCCCGATGACAACGACCGTCAGGACGAGGCGCATACCCACCCTTTCGCGTTCGAAGCGATGACGCCGCGCGGGCGCCCGGCACACCGTAAGATGACGCGCGGCGTCTGTCAAGCCTTGTGTCGAGCGGGGCGGCGTTCCCGGCCGGCAGACCAGCCAGACGAGCTGACCCGCGAAAAATCCGGGACCAGCGCTGGGGGTCGAATGAAGGCGTCCGAGAAGTCGATCGCCGTGACGGCCCCCTTCTGAGGCTGACAGAGCGCGCTGTCCGCACCCGCGGTGCCGTTGTTCCAATGCCCCGAAACTTCGAACCATCGGCCGGCACACGCATCGCCGTGCTGGCGACGGACGCGCTCGGCCCCACAGTTTCACGACGCTGGCGTTGAATGCGAGAACGCGCCCGCCGGAACTACTGCGGTGGGGGAATCCAGCGGCAAGCCGATCCCGAGCGGCTCGTACGACGATGCGTAGTAGGTGGCCGAGATGTGGACATTAGCGATGCGGACGGCACCGCTCACCTCTTCGCACACGAGGCGGAAGGGCTGCCCGAGCGTGATGAGTACGGGATTGTCGGCCACGGCCACGGGCACGATTCGATGGGCTGAGAACACCGTGTTGCCCTCGCTGGCCGCGTTGCGGTCACTGAGCGAGAAGTAAGGTTCCGCGAAGTCAAACGAAGCCAAGGCGCCCTTCATGAGCTGACACTCCGCGATATCGGCACCCGCGCCACCGTTCCACCAGTTGCCGGAGACTTCGATCTTGACGAAACCGTTGGCCGGAACACGCATCGCGGTGCTGGCCACGGTTGTGGCCGTCGCCGGCAGGTTCACAGCGCCGGCGTTGAACGCGTGGGAGATGCCGGGCTCGTTGGATGTCTGAGCACTCGAGACGGCGCTGGTCGCGATCTGGGCAGTGCCGATGGCCCCGTTGGCGATGGCCGTTCCCGGGACGCTGCCCACCGCCAGTACCGTGCCGGGCACCGTGGGTGCGGGGCGCGCGGCGCCGGCGGCGTTGCCATTGAACACGAACGCGCCGCTGTTGCCGGCGCTGTCGAACCACGGCCCTCCAAGGCTCGCGAGAGCGATACGGGCGTCCACGTGCACGGGGCGTCCGCCTGGCGCCGTCACGATTGCCAGCCCCAGGCCGATCGAGCCATCAGGGTTGGGCGTGGCCACCCCGACGAGCGGCGCGCGTTGCACTCCCCCACACTGGTCGTCATATCCATCGACGGTGTAGGTCCCGCCGTTCTGGGTCACGGTCACCGCTACCTTGTTGCAGAACGGCTGCAACTGCCAGGTGAAGCTGCCGAGGGACTGCGCCTCGGCAGACGCCACGCCAAGCGCCCACAGCAGCGCTGAGACGCCGACAATCAGGTTCGTTCGATTGGTCATCCTCGTGTCCCCTCCCGGTCCTGCCGTCGCCGCCATGCGGGCGGCGAGGGGCGAGCCAGTCGTTGTCGACAATACAGCGGCGACGGGCCCCATGGCCCTCGGGGCGGCTTCGCGCGGTTCGCGGGTGGCGGCCCGGGCGGCCCGGCACACCGTAGAATGGCGCACGACGACCGTCCGCGTACGGTCGTGCGCGTACGGCGGCGGCCCGCTCATGCGGTGCCTTGGGAGGGAAGATGGCGTGGATCGACCTGGCGGCCGTCAGCGCGGCCACCGGCCTGCTGCGGGCCGAGTACGACGCGGCGATGGCGCGAGCTGGCCGCGTCTGGCAGATCGTCAAGGTGCAGAGCGCGAACCCGCTGGCCCTCAAGCAATCGCTGGCCCTCTACTCGACGCTGATGCGCGGCGCCTCGCCGCTCACCCGCGCCCAGCGCGAGCTGCTCGCCGTGGTCGTCTCGAAGGCCAACGACTGTCACTATTGAGTGGAGGCACACGCCCACGACCTCCGTGCCGAGGTCGATGACGCTTCGCTGGTCGACGCCATCAAGACGGACTGGACGCAGGCGCCGCTCTCCGATGCCGATCGCGCCCTGTGCCACTTCGCCGTCCGCTTGACCAGGACGCCCGGCGCCATGACGCGAGACGACGTGGCCAGCCTGCGCGCGGCCGGGTTCGACGACCGCGCCATCTCGGATGCGGTGCAGGTCGTCAGCTACTTCAACTACATCAACCGGGTGGCCGACGCACTTGGCGTCGACCTCGAGGAGTGGATGCCGGCGCACGCGCACGGCGACCGGGAGCACCGGCGCGACGACGACTCGTAGCGCGGCGGGCGCGGCACGGCTCAGCGGTGTGCGGCGAGTGACGTGCGCACGGCGCCGAACGCCGCGGCGGCGCTCGCCCGCAGCGGGTGCCGCCCACCGTCGACGACAGCGCGCCCGCCCACGACCACCGAGTCGACCGCCCGGCTGCCGCGGCCGGCGAACACGTGGGCGTCGAGCACGTCCGGCGCGGCCAGGCCGGCGAGCATCGGATCGGTGGTGGCAAGCACCACGAAGTCGGCGCGGTGGCCCACGGCAAGACCACCCACCGGGCGTCCCGCGGCCGCCGCCCCGCCCGCCACGGCGGCCAGGGAGAGCGCCGTGGCGACGTGCGGCTGGTCCGGCGTCGCGCCGACATTGCGGCGCCGCGTGACGAGGCGCTGCGAGTACTCGAGCAGGCGGAGTTCCTCGGCGGAATCGACGGTGATGTGGCTGTCGGAGCCGATGCCCCAGCGTCCGCGCGCCCCGGTCGCGACGGACGTCCACGCCGGCAGGTCGAAGATGCCGTCGCCCAGGTTGGCTTCGGTCGTGGGACACAGACCAGCCACCGCGCCGGTTCTGGCCGCGCGCCACGTCTCATCGGCTCGCAGATTCGTGGCGTGCACGAGGCACCAGCGGCCGTCGACCGGCGCGTGATTGAGCAGCCACTCGAGCGGCCGCTGGCCGCCCCACGTCAGGCAATCGTCGACCTCGCGCCGCTGCTCGGCCACGTGCACGTGAATCGGCGCGTCCGGGTCGAGGGCCGCCATGCCGGCCAGGACCTCGCGCATCGCCTCGGGCGTCACCGCGCGCAGCGAATGCAGGGCCAGCCCCACCCGCCCGCCGGTGGGCGTCAACTGTTCGCGCACGGTGCCGAGGAGCCGCAGCAGCGCGTCGGTGGAGCGGATGAACCGCCGCTGCTCGGCGCCCGGCGGCAGGCCGCCGAATCCGCCCTGCTGGTAGAGAACCGGCAGCATGGTGAGCCCGATGCCGGTGCGGGAGGCGGCCTCGGCGACGGCGGCGGCCATCGTCGCGTCGTCGGCGTAGGGACGTCCGTCGAGATCGTTGTGCAGGTAGTGGAACTCGCACACCGAGGTGTAGCCCCCTTCGAGCATCTCGACGAAGAGCCAGGTCGCGATCGCCGCGAGCGCCTCTGGCGTCACCGTGTTGGCCACGCGGTACATCCGCTCGCGCCAGCTCCAGAACGTGTCGTCACTGGCGCCGCGCACCTCGGCGAGCCCGGCGAAGGCCCGCTGGAAGGCATGCGAATGCAGGTTCGGCATGCCGGGGATGACCGGGCCGGCGGCGCGTGCCGCTCCGGAGGCGTGGCCGGCGGGCACGCCAGGACTGACGGCGGTCAGCGAGCCCGCGGCGTCCCACTCGATCAGCACGTCGTGCGCCCAGCCCGTCGGCAGGAGCGCATCGGCGGCGTGCAGGCGCTGGCTCTCCATGTCAGTCGATCATCGGCAGGTTGAGACGATGCTCGCGGGCGCAGGCGATCGCGTCGCCGTAGCCGGCATCGGCATGGCGCATCACGCCGGTAGCCGGATCGTTCCACAGGACGCGGCCGATCCGGGCGTCGGCCTCCGCCGTGCCGTCGCACACGACGACGACGCCGGCGTGCTGCGAGAAGCCCATCCCGACACCGCCGCCGTGATGCAGCGACACCCAGGTCGCGCCTGACGCGCAGTTGAGGAGCGCGTTCAGCAGCGGCCAGTCGGAGACGGCATCCGATCCGTCCTGCATGGCCTCGGTCTCGCGGTTCGGCGAGGCGACCGATCCCGAGTCCAGATGATCGCGTCCGATGACGATCGGCGCCGCCACCGCCCCGCTGCGCACCAGCTCGTTGAACGCGAGACCGAGCCGATGGCGATCGCCGAGGCCGACCCAGCAGATGCGCGCCGGCAGCCCCTGGAACTGGATGCGCTCGCGTGCCATGTCGAGCCAGCGGTGCAGCTGGTGGTCGTCGGGCATGAGCGCTTTGACCACCTCGTCGGTCCTGTAGATGTCCTCGGGATCACCCGACAGGGCGACCCACCGGAACGGGCCGACGCCACGGCAGAAGAGCGGACGGATGTAGGCCGGCACGAAGCCGGGGAACTCGAAGGCGCGGGCGACGCCCACCTCTTTCGCCATCTGCCGGATGTTGTTGCCGTAGTCGAAGGTCGGCACGCCGGCGTCCTTGAAGGCGAGCATCGCCTCGACCTGCACCGCCATCGAGCGCTTGGCGGCGGCGGCCGTGGCCACCGGGTCGCCGACGCGCCGGTCCACCCACTGCTCCACCGTCCACCCCTGCGGCAGGTAGCCGTTGACGGGATCGTGGGCCGAGGTCTGGTCGGTGACGGCGTCAGGACGCACGCCGCGCCGGTGAATCTCGGGGAAGACGTCCGCCGCGTTGCCGAGAAGCGCGATCGAGCGGGCGCGCTTCGCACGGCAACTCTCGTCGATCATCGCCAGCGCCTCGTCCAGCGTTGCCGCCTGGGCATCGATGTAGCCGGTGCGCAGCCGCATGTCGATGCGGCTCTGCTGGCACTCCACCGCCAGGCACGAGGCCCCGGCCATGGTGGCCGCCAGCGGCTGCGCGCCGCCCATGCCGCCGAGACCGGCGGTGAGAATCCAGCGGCCGGCCAGGTCGCCGCCGTAGTGCTGGCGCCCCATCTCGGCGAAAGTCTCGAAGGTGCCCTGCACGATGCCCTGGCTGCCGATGTAGATCCACGAGCCGGCAGTCATCTGGCCGTACATCATCAGGCCCTGGCGATCGAGCGCGTGGAAGTGCTCCCAGGTGGCCCAATGCGGCACCAGGTTGGAATTGGCGATGAGCACACGGGGCGCGTCGCGATGGGTGCGGAACACGCCGACCGGCTTGCCCGACTGCACGAGCAGCGTCTCGTCGTCTTCGAGCGCGGTCAGCGCCTCGACGATGCGGTCGAACGACGGCCAGTTGCGGGCGGCCTTGCCGATGCCGCCGTAGACCACCAGATCCTCGGGGCGTTCGGCCACGTCGGGATCGAGATTGTTCATCAGCATGCGGAGCGGCGCTTCCGTCAGCCAGCTCTTCGCCGTGCGTACGGTGCCGCGCGGGGCGCGAATCACTCGGGTCATGAGGCACCTGTCAGAGGTGAATCGGCAGTGGGACCGTCGACGGCCCACGCCAGCGCCCGTTCGAGCACGTCGCCGAGCGTGGCGCGCATGCCGGCGGCCCGCGTCTCACTGTAGGGCGCTGGCCAGGTCGTGTCGTTGACGACCGCCGGTTCGTCCATGTAGCCGCGGCAGGCCAGCTCCATCTGCACGGCGTGCACGCCGGCGGCCGGCCGTCCGTGGTGGCGGGTGATGTAGCCGCCCTTGAAGCGGCCATTGGTCACCCACGACTGTCCCGACACCTGACACGCAGCCTCCAGCGAGCGCGTGAGCGACGGCTCGCAGCTCTCGCCGTCGTTGGTGCCGAGGTTGAGGTGGGGCAGCTCGCCCGTGAAGAGGCGCGGGATCAGCGATCGGATCGAGTGGCAGTCGTAGAGAACGACCCGCCGATGCCGCGCCCTGAGGCGCGCCAGCTGTGCCGCGAGCGCCTCGTGGTAGGGCGCGAAGTAGTGGCGGCGCCGCTCGTCGATGTCACGCTCGTCCGGACCGCCGCCGGCGTCGTAGAGAGGCTCGCCGTCGAACGTCTCGGTCGGACAGAGCGCGGTCGTGACCTGTCCCGGATAGAGCGAGACGCCGCCCGGATCGCGGTTCACGTCGATGACGGTGCGCGACAGCGCCGTATGGACGACCGTGGCACCAAGGCTGGTCGCGAAGGCGTAGAGCCGGTCGACCCACCAGTCGGCGTCCTTGCGGGCCAGCCACGACGACACCAGCCGTGACTCGACCTCGGGCGGCAGGACGGTGCCGGTGTGCGGCAGGCTGACGACGAGCGGCGCTGCTCCGGGCACCACCGTGAGCCAGTCGGCCGTGGTCATCCGCGTCCTCGATCGGCGATCTCGATTCCCGGCAGGTCGCTCGCGCCGGCCGCGTCCGCCAGCTGGCCCGAGGTCACGAGCGTGGTCGCGAACCGGATGTCGTCGGCGAGATAGCGGTCGCCGGCGAGCGGGGGCACGCCGGTGCGCAGCAGCGCCACCGCCCGTTCGAGCCGGGCGCTCGAGTGGAGCGGAGCGTGGAACCCGCAGCCCTGCGCCGCCGCGATGAGCTCGATGCCGATGACGCCAGCGGCGTTGGCGGCCATGCCGAGCAGGCGGCGGGCGCCGTGCGTGGCCATCGAGACATGGTCTTCCTGATTGGCCGAGGTCGGAATCGAATCGACGCTGGCCGGATAGGCGCGCTGCTTGTTCTCGGAGACGAGGGCGGCGGCCGTCACCTGCGCCATCATCAGCCCGGAGTTCAAGCCCGGCGCCGGCGTGAGGAACGCCGGCAGTCCCGACAGCGCCGGGTCGACGATCATGGCGATGCGGCGCTCGGCGATCGAGCCGATCTCGCACAGCGCGAGCGCGAGCATGTCGGCCGCGAAGGCGACCGGCTCGGCGTGGAAGTTGCCGCCGGAGATCACTTCACCCGTCTCGGTGAAGACCAGCGGGTTGTCGGACACGCCGTTGGCCTCGATGCCGAGCGTGACGGCGGCCTGTCGCATCAGGTCGAGACAGGCCCCCATGACCTGCGGCTGACAGCGCAGGCAGTACGGATCCTGCACCCGCTTGTCGCCGACCAGGTGCGACTTGCGGATCGCGCTGTCCTTCATGAGGGCGGCGAGGGCGGCTGCCGCATCGATCTGACCCGGCTGCCCGCGCAGCGCCTGGATGCGTGCGTCGAACGGGCCGTCGGACCCCTTGGCCGCATCGGTCGTGAGCGCGCCGGTGACGAGCGCGGCCTGGAAGACACGCTCGGCGTCGAAGAGCCCGGCCAGCGCCAGAGCGGTCGAGGCCTGCGTGCCGTTCAGGAGCGCCAGGCCTTCCTTGGGCCCGAGCACGAGGGGCGTGATCCCGGCCTCGGCCAGCGCCGTCGCCGCTGCCGTTCGGACGCCGCGCACGGTGAACTCCCCGACTCCGATGAGCGCCGCCGCCATGTGCGCCAGGGGCGCCAGATCGCCCGACGCGCCGACCGACCCCTGGGCCGGCACCACCGGCACCAGTCCCCGGGTCAGACACTGCCCGAGCGCCTCGAGCGTGGACCAGCGCACCCCGGAGGCGCCGCGAGCGAGGCTGGCGAGCTTGAGCGCCATCATGAGCCGGGTCACCGGCACCGGCAGGGGTTCGCCGACGCCCACGCAGTGCGACAGCACGATGTTCCGCTGGAGCGCTGTCAGGTCATCGGCTTCGATGCGCACCGAGGCCAGCTTGCCGAAGCCGGTATTGACGCCGTAGACGGGCGCGCCGGCGGTGACCACCGCGTCGATGATACGGGCGCTGGCCTCGACTGAAGGGCGACAGCCCGGATCGAGTGCGCCGTCGGCGCCGAAGTAGATTTGCCGCCACACCGGGAGCGGCGTGGCGCCGGGCATCAGGGTTTCGGTAGGCACGGGTCTCCAGCCGGGAGCCGCCAGTGGTGAAGGCCGGCGCGGCGAGACCTCCCGGCAGCCGGATTGTACAAGCTGTGCGGCAACCAGGCTCAGTCGTCCGCTGGCGCGACCCGCGCGGCGCCCGTTCCCGGCGAGCCTCTGGGATATGCTTGACGCCGATGCTGCCCGCACTGACCGCCCTTATCGCCCTGCAGGATCTGGATACGCGGGCGGAGGCCGCCAGACGCCGGCTTGCCGACGCGCCCGTCAGGCTGGCGGCCCTGGATGCCACGCTCGCCGGTGCCACCGAGGCCCTCGAGAAGGCGAAGGCGGCCCTGGCCGAGTCGGCGGCGGCCCGGCGCGTGCTCGAGAAGGAAGCGGCCGTCGCCGAGCAGCGCGTCTCGAAGTACAAAGAGCAGCTGATGCAGGCGAAGGACAACAAGCAGTTCCACGCCCTGCAGCACGAGATCGCCACCTTCTCGGCCGAAGTGCAGCGCGTCGAGGAACTCGAGCTCGGCCGGATGCTCGAGGGCGACGAGCTGACGGCCACGGTCAAGGCCGCCGAAGCCACGCTCGCCGGCGAGAAGAAGCGGGTCGCCGCCGAGAAGAGCGCCATCGAGGCCGAGTCCGTTGCCGTGACCAGCGAGCTGGCCGGCCTGCAGGCCCAGCGCGCCGAGCTCGCCAGGACCGTGGAACCGCGTCTGCTGACCACCTATGAAACGGTGGCCAAGGGGCGCAAGGGCCTCGGCATGGCGCGCGTCGTCGACGGGCTGTGCGAGGCCTGCCGCGTGCGCCTGCGGCCGCACCTCTACAACCAGTTGCGGGCGGGCGACGCCATCATCCAGTGCGAGAGCTGCGTGCGCATCCTCTACTGGATCGCGCCGCCCAAGCCCGACGACGCGCCCGCCGAACCGCCGCCCGCCTGATCCGGCGGATTCGCCGGAGGCCGTTCTGCCGCCCGTCTAGCGGCGCTCCGCCGCGACGATGATCGCGGCCATCCGTCCTGCCCGCTCGCCATCGGCGCGGAACGACTCGAAGACATCCGCGTGGGTTCTCGTGCAGAGACCCGCCACGTGGATGTTCGCCGCTGCCACGCCGGCCGCCTCGAGCAGGTCCCGGTTGGCCGCCCACAGGTCGAGCACCAGCCGCTCGCCGTGACGGTGGAACCAGCGGTCGCGTCTGTCACGGGAATGACCGGCCTGTTCGAAGGCGGTGACCAGTTCCGGCCCCACGGTGTAGCAGCAGGCGCCGATGCTCGGCCCGATCGCGGCGACGAGCGCGGCCGGGTCGACGCCCCACTCACGGGTGAGCGTGTGCACGGTGGCGCCCACGACGTTGGCGGCGGTGCCACGCCAGCCGGCGTGCACCGCGCCGACGGCGCCGGTCGCCGGGTCGGCGAGCAGGATCGGCACGCAGTCGGCCGCCACCACGGCCACCGCAGTCCCGGCCTCGCGCGTCACGGCGGCGTCGGCGTCGGGCATGGACGCGCCGGCGGGCTCAGCCGTCACGACGCGCACGACGGCCCCGTGTATCTGGCGGATGCGCGCGATGCGGGGCACGGCGCAGCCGACCGAGGCGGCGGCCTGCGTCCACGCCCCGCCGCCCCCTTCGCCCGGGCGCAACCCCAGTTGCCGCGACGTGAACCCGTGTTGCGTCAGCGCAGCGAGGGCCCGGCAGCGCAGCATCGCGCCCCAGGGTTCATCGGTCCAGTAGAAATCGGCAGACGGCGTCGGCAGGGGCATGAGGAGGGCATCCGGAGAACGAGGCCGGGACAACCACGGTTGGCGTTGGCGCCGCGGAGTGTCGGGCCGGCACGAGTGTGTCGTGAGGATTATCGAGCAAATGGCGGCGTGCGGCGCCCGGCATGCGGGTTGAAGTGGTGTCGGGCAGCCGCACCGCTCATCCCGACATCGCGGCAGGAGCACACCCATGCTGGTCAAGATCACGCCAAACGACAAGGGCAGCCCGGTCGGCAAGCTGGCCGACGCCGAACTTCACTTCGCCGAGGGCCCGCTGGCCGGCCTGAAGCTCCTCGGCTTCGCGGTCTGGGAGCGCCGCAACGGCTCCGGCCGCAACGTCACGTTCCCGGCGCGTCAGTACTCCGTGAACGGCGAGCGGCGCAGCTACGCGCTGCTCCGGCCACTGACCGAGACGAAGGCGCAGGATCAGATCCGCGATCTCGTGCTGAGCGCCTACGCGAAGTTCGAGGCCGAGGCGGCGGCCGAGCCCGCCAGCGATCCGCCGGATGAGGCACCGGCCCCCTGGTAGCCGCCCACGAAGCCTCCCGGCTGGCCGCGCCAGGCGCTACGAGAGCATCGGCAGGAGCCGCGCGTTCTCCTGCTGCCGCTTCGGCGGCAGCGTCCATTCCTCGCGCAGCCCCTTGGCGAACTCGTTCTTGAAGAAGTTGTCCTTCATGCCGCCGTCGATGATGTCCCACGGCAGGACTTTGTCGTTCGAGCGGTCGCGGTAGATGTAGAACTCGGCATCGACGCCCGATTCCTGCACTGCCGCCCGCCACTGTCCGCCGTTGCGCTCGGCGGCCTCGATGGCCGGCGCCACGCGACGATCGCCGAGCGACATCAGCGCCTGGTAGTAGGAGTGGCGCTCGCTCTTGATGGAGAAGTAGACGTGCTCGAGCCCGTCGACGAGCGCGTGCAGACGCTTCATCTTGCGCTCGATCTCCTTGGTGTCGGTCATCGGCAGCCACTGGTAGCTGGTGCCCGGCTTGGGCACGAGCGGGTTGACGCTGCCGATGATGCGGCCGGCGTGCCCGCGGCCCACCGCGTACTTCATCATGATGTCGCGCAGCTGCACCGTCTGATCGCGCATGGCCACGAGATCGTCGTCGGTCTCGGTCGGCAGCCCGATCATGTAGTAGAGCTTCAGGTTCTCGAAGCCGCTCGAGAAGATGAGCTCGGCCTTCTCCAGGATCTCGTCGTTGGTCACCGTCTTGTTGATGACCCGGCGCAGGCGGTCGGAACCGGTCTCGGGGGCGATCGTCAGCGTGCGCTCGCCGCTCTTCCGCAGCAGCCCGACGATGGCCGGCGTGAGGTCGTCCAGGCGCAGCGAGGCCGGGCTGATCGAGTAGCCCATCTCGGACAGGCGCGTCAGGATGAGCTCGATGTCGGGATGGTCGCAGAGGGCAATCGACACCAGGCCCACGCGGTTGGCGTGCTCCCGGGCCGCCGCGGCCAGTTCCAGGATGCGTTCGGTGGGAAACGCCCGCACCGGCAGGTAGTTGTAGCCTGCCCAGCAGAACCGGCACAGGTTGGCGCAACCGCGCACGACCTCGATCAGGAAGCGTGAGCCGAACTCCGTATCGGGCGTGAAGATGGAGGTGCAGGG
Organism: uncultured Acidobacteriota bacterium; assembly: GCA_963807405.1. Taxonomy (GTDB): domain Bacteria; phylum Acidobacteriota; class Vicinamibacteria; order Vicinamibacterales; family UBA2999; genus CADEFD01. The sequence continues at coordinate 3,059,151 of CAWEBU010000006.1, forward strand.
CGGGTCGACCGCCTCGGTGGTCTTGAGGGCGGCTTTCTTCACGACCGGCGGGGCGCCGGTGCCGGCCTTTGGCACGAAGGCGTCGATCGTGCCGTCGTCCTGATACGTCACGTCGTAGAACGACGGGATGTAGAAGCCGCGCCGGGTCGCGAGCCGCTCCAGCAGGTCGTCGCGCGAGGTGGCCTCGGCCACCGCCTCGAGCAGTGACGGCACCAGCACTTCGCCCTCACCGGCGGCAATGACATCGGCGAAGAGCGCCAGCGGCTCCGGGTTCACGAAGGTCACGGCGCCGCCGATGACGACCAGCGGATGGCGATGGTTGCGGTCGGCGGCGCGCAGCGGCAGGCCGGCCAGACGCAGCATCGTCAGGACGTTCGTGTAGTCCCACTCGAAGGAGACCGAGAACGCCAGCACGTCGAGATCGTTCAGCGGCGTCTGCGACTCGATCGTCACGAGCCGGGCGTCGCGGGCGACCATCGCCTGCAGCTCCTGCTTGGGCGGCAGGAACACGCGCTCGCACACGGTGTCCGGATGCTGGTTGAAGAGGCGGTAGACCGTCTGGAAGCCGAGGTTCGACATCCCGACGAAATACGTGTTGGGGAACGCAAGACCCACCCGCATCCGGTCCACGTGCGGCTTGTGCACGTAGCCGACTTCACGGGAGAGGGTCTGCCGGGCGGCGGCGCTTTGATCGATTTGGGGCATGGGCGGGGACAGTTCCGTCCCCGCTCGTAGTGTACTACCCCCGGCCCAGCTGGTCCGTTGGGCCGGAAGCGGCTGCGCGGACGTTACTCGTTCTGGCGGCGCAGAAACGCCGGCACGTCCAGTTCCCCGTTGAGGTCCACTTCTCCCGGTTCGAGGTAGGCGTCGGCCAGCGGCTCGCCGCCGACCACGGCCCGTCCCTGCATCGGCATCTCGATCGAGGGCCGCCGGGCGATGTTGGCGCGCGGGGGCGGCGCGGCGTTGATGGCGTTGGCGCCCGCGCCGGCGCGCAGGTGCGCCGAGTAGTTCGACAGGTCGACCGGGGTCGACGTGGGCGCGGCCGGGATGGCGCGGCCGCTGCGCGCCAGTTCGAACCCGGTGGCGATCACGGTGATCTTCACCTTGCCGTTGAGATTGGGGTCGACGACCGCGCCGAAGATGATGTTGGCATCCTCGTGCGCCGCCTCCTGGATGATCGACAGCGCGTCGTTCACTTCCATGAGCGACATGTCGGGGCCACCGGTCACGTTGACGATCACGCCGCGGGCGCCGTTCACGTTGGCGTCCTCGAGCAGCGGGCTCGACACGGCGCGGTTGGCGGCGTCGATGGCCCGGGTCGGGCCGTCGCCCATGGCCGTGCCCATCATCGCCACGCCCATGCCCGACATGATGGTCTTCACGTCCGCGAAGTCGAGGTTGATGATGCCGGGCACCAGGATGAGGTCCGAGATGCCCTGGATGGCCTGTCGCAGGACGTCATCGGCGGTGACGAAGGCGTCGATCATCGAGGTCTGACGGTCGATGACCGTGAGCAGCCGCTCGTTCGGGATCGTGATCACCGTGTCGACCGAGTCGCGCAGCGCCTCGAGGCCATGCGCCGCCTGCAGCAGGCGCTTCTTGCCCTCGAACTTGAACGGCTTGGTGACGACGGCAATCGTCAGCGCTCCCAGCTCGGTGGCCAGGCTGGCGATGACCGGGGCGGCGCCGGTGCCGGTGCCGCCGCCGAGGCCGGTCGTCACGAACACCATGTCGGCGCCACTCAGCGCCGAGATGAGCGCGTCGGTGTCCTCGAGCGCGGCCTGACGGCCCACATTGGGATCGGCGCCGGCGCCGAGGCCCTTGGTGAGCTTGCTGCCGATCTGGATCTTCACCGGTGCGGGATTGGAGCGCAGAGCCTGGGCATCGGTGTTGGCGACCATGAACTCGACACCCGAGAGTCCTGCCTGCACCATGCGCGACACGGCGTTGCCACCGCCGCCGCCGACGCCCACCACCTTGATGCGCGCCCCGCTGCGAAGCTCCTCGTCGAGCGTGAGGCGAAGCGCGTTCTGCACGTCGGCCTCAGGGGCCTGGGGTTTCAACCATCCGTCCATCAGAAGAACTCCTTGAATACGGTTCGCAGCCGGCTGACCATGCGGGTGAAGGCGCCGCCACCGGTGCCTCCGTTGTCGTGTTGGCGATGGCGATGGGCGTAGAGCACGAGGCCCAGCGCCGACGCACATGCGGGATTGCTCAGGTGATCGGCCAGGCCGCCGACGCCGGCCGGCACACCGCGACGCATCGGCAGATCGAAGATCTGCTCGGCGATCTCGGACAGGCCGTCGAGCACGGCGCCACCGCCGGTGAGCACGAGGCCGGAGTTGAGCGACTTCTCGTAGCCGGCCTTGCTGATCTCGTCCCACGCGAGGTGGAACAGCTCTTCGGCGCGCGGCTGCAGGATGTCCGACAGGATGCGGCGTGCCATCACGCGCGGCCGCCGGCCGCCCACGCTCGCCACTTCGATCGTCTCGTCCTCGTCGACCATGCCGGAGAGCGCGCAGCCCGAGCGGCGCTTGACCTTCTCGGCGTCTGGAATCGGCGTGCGCAGGCCGACGGCGATGTCGTTGGTGAAATGGTCGCCGCCGACGCCGATGACCGCCGTGTGCCACAGGGCGCCGCGCTCGAAGATGGCGAGATCGGCGGTGCCGCCGCCGATGTCGAGCAGCGCCACCCCCAGTTCCCGCTCGTCCGGGGTCAGCACGGCTTCGGCCGCGGCCAGCTGCCCGATGACCATCTCCTTGACCTCGATGCCGGCCCGGTTCACGCAGGCCACGAGGTTCTGGGTGGAGGTGGTGGCGCCGGTCACGATGTGGACGTTGACCTCGAGCCGGGTGCCGGTCATGCCGACCGGCGCGCCGATCCCGTCCTGGTCGTCGACGACGAAGTCCTGCGGAAGCACGTGCAGCACCTCGCGGCCGGCCGGCAGCGATACGGCGCGCGCGGCGTCGAGCGCGCGGCGCACGTCCTCGCGGGTGATCTCGCGATTCTTGCCCGCCACCGCCACCACGCCGCGGCTGTTGAACCCCTTGATGTGGGGCCCGTTCACCGCCAGGTGGGCCGCGTCGATCTCGACGCCGGCCGTCAGCTCCGCCTGCTCGACCGACCGCTTGATCGAGTCGACGGCCGCTTCGAGGTTGACGACCACCCCGCGCTTGAGACCCTTCGAATCGGCCACTCCGATGCCGATGACGTCGAGGCTGCCGTCATCGGCCACCTCACCGACCACGGTGCACACCTTCGAGGTGCCGATGTCGAGACCGACGATGTACCGCTCGCTTCGTGCCACTACTGTCCTCCCGCCCGACCTGCATCGCGCGATGCTGGCAGCGCCGCGGCGTGGTCGTCACGTCCGGGGCGCACGTACATCCGTTCACCGAACCGCAGATCCACCGTGTCGATCGCCGACATCCGATCCTTGAGCGCGGTGGCCACGTCCAGGTAGTCCTGCAGCCGCGCCGCGAAGTCGCGGTCGCCCAGCCTGAGCATCACGGTGTCGCCATCGAGCAGGACGACCGCGTCGCGCTGGTCGCGGACATCGATCTGAGACAGCCGGTCGGCGATCGGCTGGTGCTCGGCGACATCGGCCAGCAGGCGCGCGGCCAGGGCCGTGCGGGCCCCGTCCAGCACCGGCGCGCCCTCGCTCGGCGGCTGGGCGAGCCCGTCGATGACGGGCAGGTCGAGGTCGGCGTAGCTGGGGCCGAACTGGTCGATGACGGTGCCGTACTGATCCACGAGATAGAGGTCGCGGCCGATCCGGGCGACGCCCATCGGCGTGCGCTCCCGCACGACGATGTCGAGCGTGTTCGGCAGCACGCGACGCACGACCACGTCCTCCACCCAGGACGACGTCAACAGGCGCTGCCGCCACTCGTCGAGGCTGATGGTCAGGATGTTCTGGCCGCGCAGATCGCCGACCAGGGCCATCGCTTCCCCGCGTGACAGCCGGTCGGTGCCGTGCACGGCGATGTGCGCCACCTGGAAGGTCGGCGACTCGGTCACGAGCGTGACGGCGTGCCAGCCGGCCAGGCCGACCACGAGCAGCATCACGACCCACTTGACCGTCAGCTTGAGACGGCGCCACGGCAGGCCGCGACGGCCGGTCGGGCGCACCTGCGCGCGACGGAACCGCTTGTCGGCGGGAGCCGGCAGTCCGAGTTTCACGGGCGCGCCTCCGCTGCATGGCGGCGCTCGAGTTCGCGCACGATGGCCCCGGGGACGCTGCCGATCGACCCGGCGCCGAAGGTGATGACGAGGTCGCCCGGGCGCGCCAGATCGGCCACGGCAGCCGCCACGCGATCGAGCGGCTTGACCACCACGACCGGGTGGGCGCGGCGGCGGTTGACCGCCGCGGCCAGCGCCTCGACGGTCACGCCGGGAATCGGCGCCTCGCTGGCCGCGTAGATGTCGGTCAGCACGACCTCGTCGGCCGTGGCGAGTGCGGCCGCGAAGTCAGGCAGCAGCTGCGCCGTGCGCGTGTAGCGGTGCGGCTGGAACGCCACCACCACGCGCGAGGGCGCCGCGGCACGGGCGGCGCCGAGCACCGCGGCGATCTCGGTCGGGTGATGCCCGTAGTCGTCCACGACCGTGATGCCGTGGACGACGCCGCGCACCTCGAAGCGGCGCTCCGCGCCGGTGAACTCCTTGAGCGCGCTGGCGATGACGTCGTAGGGCACGCCGAGTTCGAGGCCGACCGCCACGGCCGCCAGGGCGTTGAGCACCGAGTGGCGTCCCGGCACCTGCAGGTGCAGCCGCCCGAGCGGCAGCGCCGGCGCGCCCGGATCGTAGGGGTCGCGATGGATGACCGTGCACGTGCTGCCGAAGCCTGCCAGGACGACCTCGGTCGCGCCGACCGTCACCTCGGGCGCGTCGATGCCGTAGGTCGTGGCGCGCCGGACCAGGCGCGGCAGGATGCGCGCCAGCTCGTGATCGTCGGCGCAGGCGACGACGGCGCCGTAGAACGGCACCTTGTTGGCGAACTCGACGAACGCCTGCTGCAGATCCTCGAAGCCGCCGTAGGCCTCCATGTGCTCGCGGTCGAGATTGGTGATGACGGCGAGCGTCGGCGAGAGCTTGAGGAACGAGCGATCGCTCTCGTCGGCCTCGACCACGATGTGCTGGCCGTGGCCGAGACGGGCGTTGCTGCCGAAGGCGCGCAGCCGTCCGCCGATGACGGCGGTCGGATCGAGCCCAGCGCGCTCGAGCACGAGGGCGATCATCGAGGTGGTGGACGTCTTGCCGTGGGCGCCGGCGACGGCGATGCCGATGCGCAGGCGCATCAGCTCGGCCAGCATCTCGGCCCGCGGGACGACCGGGATACCGCGCCGCCGCGCGGCGAGCAGCTCGGGGTTGTCGGCCTGGACGGCCGAGGAGTAGACGACGACATCGGCGGGGCCGACGTGCGCCTCGGCATGCCCCACCGACGTCGCCACGCCCATGGCAGCCAGGCGATCGAGGGCGGCCGACGCCGCCTGGTCGGAGCCCGACACGGCGTAGCCGAGATTGACGAGCAGCTCCGCGATGCCGCTCATGCCGATGCCGCCGACGCCGACGAAGTGCACGCGGCGGGTTCGTCCGAGCACCATGTCAGTGCCCCTCCGCCAGCGCGACGATGCAGTCGGCGACGCGGGCCGCGGCGTCCGGCCGGCCGAGCGCGCGGGCGCGGCTGGCCATGGCCCGGCGCCGTTCGGGGTCGCCGGCCAGGGCGGTCAGCGTCGCGGCGAGACGCTCGCCGGTCAGGTCCCGTTCCTCGATCGCCTCGGCGGCTCCGGCGGCCTCCAGCACGCGCGCGTTCTTGCGCTGGTGGTCGTCGGCGGCCGTCGGCAGGGGCACCAGCACCGCCGGGCGGCCGAGCACGGTCAGTTCGGCCAGCGTGGACGCGCCGGCGCGCGCCACGACGAGGTCGGCGTCGCGCATCCGGGTGTTCATGTCGTGGAAGAACGCCTCGACCGTGGCCGCCATCCCGGCCGCCGCGTAGCCCGCGCGCACTCGCGCCAGATCGCGTTCACCGGTCTGGTGGGTGACGACGAGGCGGTGCGCGGCCAGCCGCGGCGCGGCCGCGATCATGGCGTCGTTGAGCGCGCGGGCGCCCTGGGATCCGCCGACGATCAGCACCTGCACCTCACGATCGGCGCTTGCGGCGTCATCGCCGGCCTCCAGCGCCTGCAGGAACTCGCGGCGTACGGGATTGCCGGTGACCACGCCCTTGCCCGGGAAGTAGCGCAGGGTCTCGTCGTAGCTGAGAGCGGCCGCCCGCACCCATGGCGCCAGCCGCCGATTGGTGAAGCCCGGCGCGCTGTTCTGTTCCATCAGCAAGGTCGGCAGCCCGCGCAGGGCGGCCAGCAGCAGCACCGGGCCCGAGCTGTAGCCACCGACGCCAACCACGACGTCCGGACGCCGTGACGACAGCACGCGCCAGGCGTCGAGCGCCGACAGCGGCAGGAGCGCCAGCCCGCGGGCCAGCGCCCGCGAGCGACTTGCCCTTCAGCCCGGCACTGCGGATGAGATCCAGCGGCAGCCCGCGCGCCGGCACGGCCCGGCTCTCCAGCCCCCGCGCCGTGCCCACGAAGGACACCACGGTCGCCGGGTCGCGACGAAGCAGCTCGTCGGCCACGGCGATACCGGGATACAGATGGCCCCCGGTGCCGCCGCCCGCGAAGAGGATACGCACGCGTCACGCGGCTCCCGGCTCCAGAACGGATCCGTCGCTGACCGCATGCTGCGAGATGTTCAGCAGCACGCCGATGGCAGCCAGGCTCACGAGCAGGGACGAGCCGCCGCTGCTGACGAGCGGCAGCGGGATGCCCTTGGTCGGCAGCAGGCCGAGCACGACGCTCACGTTCACCATCGCCTGCGCCACGACCATCATGGTGATGCCGAGCGCCAGCAGCGACCCGAACCTGTCGGGGGCCGAGACCGTGGCCCGCAGTCCACGCCAGGCGATGACCGCGAAGCACGCCACGACGAGCGTGCCGCCCATGAAGCCGAGTTCCTCGGCGATCACGGCGAAGATGAAATCGGTATGCGGTTCCGGCAGGAAGAACAGCTTCTGCAGGCCGCCCATCAGGCCGCGTCCGAGCCAGCCCCCACTGCCGACGGCGATGAGCGACTGCAGCAGGTGGAAGCCGTCGCCGAGCGGGTCGGCCTCCGGATTGAGGAAGGCCATCAGCCGGCGCACGCGATAGGGCGCCGACACGAGCACCAGGCCGGCGATGGGGATCAGCAGTGCCGCCAGCCCGAAGATGTAGCGGTAGCTCAGGCCCGCGGCCATCACCATGGCGGCGACGACGAGGCACAGCGCCACCGAGGTACCGAAGTCCGGCTCGACCAGGATCAGCGCGGCGAATCCGCCGACGATGAGGGCGATCGGCGGCAGCACGTACTTGACGTCGTCGATGCGGTGCATGCGCTTGTCGAGCGTGTAGGCCGTGAAGAAGATGGCAGCCACCTTGGCCAGCTCCGAGGGCTGGATGCCGAAGCCGCCGAAGCCGAACCAGCGATGCGACCCGTTGATCGGGCGCGAGAAGAGAACCGCGACCAGCATCAGGCCGACGATGCCCAGACCGCCCCAGATGAGCTGTTCGTTGCGGTAGGTGCGGTAGTCGATCCGCATCACGATCGAGAGCACCGCCAGACCGAGCAGCGCCCACATCGCCTGTCGCGTGACGTAGTGGTAGGGATTCCCGTTGCGCTCCATGGCCATCACCGCCGAGGCGCTGTAGACCATGACCACACTGACACAAACGAGCGCCAGGGTCGCCAGGAAGAGCCACTTGTCCGTTTGAAGCTTCCGCGCCATACTCTCCACCCGCGAGGGCAAATGCCCTCAGGGAATCCCCCTAAAGTGCCGGGGGGCTCGAACCGAAACAAACGTCCGGACGCGAACTCGGCGTCCGGCCGCTCGACGAACCGAATGGGTCGCGAGCGGTCAGCAGTCATCAGCCAGGTGGGGGACCGGGACACCAGCCTCGCAGGCCAAGACGGCCTGCGCTCCCAGCGGCCAGCTCCCAATCGCCACCACCCGGCTGATGACTGCTCACCTCTCGCCTCTACCCTCCTCCGCCGCGGGACCCGAGCCCCGGGCCCCAGCCTTCCGCACCTCCTCCTTGAACGCGCGGCCGCGCGCCGCGTAATCGGGAAACATGTCGAAACTCGAGCACGCCGGCGCCAGCAGCACCACGCCGCCGGGCCGGGCGAGTTGGCGCGCCAGCCCGACCGCGTCGGCCATCGACCCGGCCTCGACCACCGGCAGGACCGTCGACAGCGCCGCCTGCACGAGCGGCCGCGCCTCGCCGATGGCGACGACCGCTCGTCCCCGGCCGGCCAGCGGACCGATCAGGTCCTCGAACCGGCCGCCCTTGTACTTGCCGCCGACGATGACGACGACGTCGTCGAAGCTCTCGATGGCGCGGCCGGCGGCATCGACGTTGGTGGCCTTGGAGTCGTTCACGTAGCGCACGCCGTCGATCTCGGCCACGAACTCGAGCACGTGCTCGAGGCCGGTGAACGCCTCGAGGGCGGCCGTGATACCGGCCGGCGTGGCGCCCGCCAGCGTGCCGATCGCGCACGCGGCGACGACGTTCGACGTCATGTGGCGCCCGGGCAGGCGCACGGCCGAGAGCGGCGCGAGCGCCACGTCGCCGCTGGCGGCGTGATGCCACACCACGCCGTCGCGCACCGACACGCCGGCTTCCAGCGTGCGCTCGGAGGAATAGCGCAGCTCGCGGGCCGCCGTGCCGCGGGCCAGGGCGATGGTCTCGGGACGGTCGGCGTTGACGACCCGCCAGTCGTCGGCGGTCTGCTCGGCGAAGATCCGCGCCTTCGCCGCCGCGTAGGCCGCCTCGTCGGGATGGCGGTCGAGGTGATCGGCAGACAGGTTCAGCAGAGCGGCAATGGCCGGGTGGAACGTGTCCGTGGCCTCGAGCTGGAAGCTGCTGGCCTCGACGACGTGCAGCGTGTCCGGCGTGGACTGGTCGACGTGCGCACTGAGCGGCACGCCGATGTTGCCGCCGACGAGCACGCGCCGTCCGGACGCCTGGAGCATCCGGCCGACCAGGCTGGTCGTCGTCGACTTGCCCTTGGTGCCGGTGATGGCGACCACCTTGCCGGCCAGCCACCGTGAGGCCAGCTCGAGCTCGCCGATGACCGGCACGCCGGCCGCCCGCGCGGCGCCGAGCGCCGGCAGCTCCGGCGGCACACCGGGACTGGTGACGATGAGGTCGGCGCCAATGAACTGCGCCGCGTCGTGGCCGCCGAGGTCGAGCGCCACGCCGAGAGCCTGCAGCCGCGGGCCGTCCGCGATCGACGCCGCCCGATCGCTCAGCGTCACGACGGCGCCGCGCCCGACGAGCAGCTCGGCGGCGGCGAGGCCGCTGCGCGCCGCGCCCACCACGACGACGCGCTGACCCGCCACCGAGAACGCCTGCCCGCGAGGCCCGTGAGGAGTGGTGGCCGTCATCATCTGAGCTTCAGCGTGGTCAGGCTGAGCAGGGCGAACAGGATCGCCAGGATCAGGAACCGGGTGATGACCTTCGGCTCGCTCCAGCCGAGGAGCTCGAAGTGGTGATGCAGCGGCGCCATCCGGAAGATGCGCTTGCCGGTGAGCTTGAACGAGCCCACCTGCAGGATGACCGACACCGCTTCCATCACGAAGACGCCGCCGACGATGCCGAGCAGGAGCTCCTGCTTGATGAGGATGGCGACCGTGCCGAGCGCGCCGCCGAGCGCCAGCGAGCCGACGTCGCCCATGAAGATCTCGGCGGGATAGCAGTTGTACCAGAGGAAGCCGAGGGCGGCGCCCACCAGCGCTCCGCAGAACACGGTGAGTTCCGCCGTCGCCGGAATCCGCACGAGCAGCAGGTAGTCGGCGAACACGGCGTGGCCGGTGACGTAGGCGAGGGCCGTGAAGCAGGCGGCGGCCACCGCGAAGGTGCTGATGGCGAGCCCGTCGAGGCCGTCGGTCAGATTGACGGCGTTCGAGGCGCCGGTCAGCAGCAGCATCGAGAACGGCACGTAGCCCCAGCCGAGATCGGGAATGAGCTGCTTGAAGAACGGGAAGATGAGGCGGGTCGTGTACTGGTTGTCGCGCGACAGGTAGAGCAGCGTCAACCCGACCAGGCCGGCAACCAGCAGCTGCAGGCCCATCTTGTAGCGGGCGGCCAGGCCACCCGACGAGCGGCGGGTGATCTTCAGATAGTCGTCGAGGAAGCCGATGGCCCCGAAGGCGGCGGTGGCGAGCACGGCGATCCAGATGAAGACGTTGGTCAGATCCGCCCACAGCAGCGTCGGCACCAGGGCCGCCGTCAGGATGAGCAGGCCGCCCATCGTCGGCGTCCCGGCCTTGGCGCGGTGCGACTGCGGTCCCTCCTGGCGGATGACCTGGCCGATCTGGAAGTCGCGCAGCCGGCGGATGAGCCACGGTCCCAGCACGAGCGAGATGACGAGGGCCGAGATGCTGGCGATGGCCGTCCGGAACGTGATGTAGCGGGTGACGTTCAACACGCCGAACTGCGGCGCGAGCGGGAACAGGAGGTGATACAGCATCACGCCCCTCCCGTCATGAGCCGCGCGACGACGACGTCGGTCCTGGTGCCGCGCGAGCCCTTCACCAGCACGAGATCGCCGGACCCGACCTGCGCGGCCACCAGGTCGGCGGCCTCGTCGCTGCTGGCGACGCAGCTCACGTCACGCGCCGCCAGGCCGGCGGCGATGGCGGCCTCGCCCAGCCGTCGCGCCGGATCGCCACCCACCGTCACGAGGCGCTGCACGCCGGCGGCCACGGCGTGCCGTCCGCATGCCTCGTGGAGCGCCACCGCCTGCGCCCCCAGTTCGAGCATCTCGCCGAGTACCGCCACGCGGCGGCCAGTCGGCCGGCTGGCGCCGAGCACGTCGAGCGCCCGCAACAGGGCCGCGGGGCTGGAGTTGTAGCTGTCGTCGAGGATGGTCGCCCCCGAGGGCGCGCTGAGGAGCACCCCGCGGTGGTCGGCCGGCGTGAGCGCCGCCAGTTCACGGGCGATCGTGCCGCGGTCGATGCCCAGTTCGAGCGCCACCGCGGTGGCGGCCAGCGCGTTCAGGAGATGGCCGTGACCGGGCAGGGCCGACGTCAGCGTCAGGTCGCCGGCCGGCGTCCTGACGGTGGCCGAGGTGCCGCCGACGCCGCGGTCGTCGATCGCCACCGCCCGCACCTGGGCGCTCTCACCGATCCCGAACGTGACCATGCGCCCACGGAAGGCGGCCGCCCGCGCCATCACCAGCGGATCGTCGGCGTTGCAGACGAGGACGCTGGACTCGGATGCCTGTTCGAGAATCTCGGCCTTGGCGTCGGCGATCGCCTCGCGGGAGCCGAAGTAGCCGATGTGGGCGTCGCCGACGTTGGTCCAGACACGGATGTCGGGCTCGGCCAGGCCGACCAGCACGCGAATCTCGCCCGCGTGGTTCATGCCGAGTTCCATGACCGCCACTTCCGGGCACGACCGCAGCTCGACGAGCGACATCGGCAGCCCGAGGTGATTGTTCAGGTTGCCGCGGTTCTTGACCACGCGATACTTCGCGCCGACGACGGCCGCGATGGCGTCCTTGGTCGAGGTCTTGCCGGCGCTGCCCGTGATCGCGATGAGGCGCGCCGCGGAGGCGCGGCGCACGGCCCGCCCCAGAGCCTGCAGCGCCAGCAGCGTATCGGCGACCTCGATCACGACGGCCTCGCGATCGCCGGCCTCGACACTGGCGGCGCGCTGCACGACGACGCCGGCGGCGCCCCGGGCCAGGGCCGCCGGGACGAAGTCGTGCCCGTCACGTTCGGCGGCGATGGCGAAGAACAGATCGCCCGGCACCAGCGAGCGCGAGTCGATCGAGACGCGGCCCAGCCGGTGCGTCGGCGCGCCGGCGAGCAGACGGCCGCCGACGGCGGCAGCCAGATCCGAGGCGGCGTAGGTGTCGTGGGCGAGCTGCATCATCGGGCCGCCTTGGCATGACGGCGGGCCAACGCGGCGCGCGAGACATCGGCGTCGTCGAAGGCGAGCACGCGGTCGCCGATGTGCTGGGTCTTCTCGTGGCCCTTGCCGGCCACCAGCACGACATCGCCCGGCCGGGCCATCGTCACGGCCTTCTCGATGGCGGCGGCGCGATCGACGACGGCGGTGACTTCGGGCGTGCGGTCCGAGGCGGCTTCGCCGGCCGGAATGCCGCGCCGGATCTCGTCGATGATCGCCGCCGGATCCTCGCTCCGCGGGTTGTCGGACGTGATGACGACGACGTCGCTGAGACGCGCCGCCACCATGCCCATCAGCGGCCGCTTGGTGCGATCGCGATCGCCGCCGCAGCCGAACACGGTGATGACGCGGCCGGCGGCCAGGGGCCGCGCCGTCTCGATCAGGTTGCGCAACGCGTCGTCGGTATGGGCGTAGTCGACCACCACGGTCACGCCGTCGCCGGCGGTCGACACGATCTCGAAGCGGCCAGGGACGCCGGTCTGGCGGGCGAGCCCGCCCGCGATCGCCTCCCGCGGGAGGCCGAGGGCGCTCGCCGTGGCGATGGCGGCCAGCAGGTTGTAGACGTTCGGCCGGCCGACCATGGCGGAACGAATCTCGAGGGGACCGGCCGGCGTGGTGGCCGTGAAGCGCACGCCGGCGAGGTCCATGACCAGGTTTTCGGGACGGACGTCGGCCGGCTTCTGGATGCCGTAGGTGATGACCCGCGAACAGGCGGCAGTCAGGGCGGCCGCGCGCGGGTCGTCGGCGTTGATGATGCCGGGCGCGTCGGGCCCGAGCATCTCGAACAGCCGGCGCTTGGCGGCGAAGTACGACTCCATGTCGGCGTGGAAGTCGAGGTGATCGCGCGTCAGGTTGGTGAAGACGCCGGCCGCGAAGCGCACGCTGTCCACCCGGCGCAGGGCCAGCGCGTGCGACGACACTTCCATCACGCAGGCGCGGTCGCCGGTCGCGACCATCTCGCGCAGCAGGGCCTGGACGTCCGAGGCCTCCGGCGTCGTCCGCGCGGCTTCGCGCGCCTGACTGCCGATCCGGTAGAGCACGGTGCCGAGCACACCCGGCGTCAATCCGGCGGCGTCCAGCACCGCGGCCAGGAGATAGGTGACCGTCGTCTTGCCGTTGGTGCCCGTCACGCCGACGACCGGGATCTCGCGGCTGGGGTGACCGTGAGCCTCGGCGCCGGCCAGCGCCAGGGCCAGCCGGCCGTCTCGCACCGCCACCCACGGGATGTCGATGCCGTCCGGCCGCGGCGACTCGCTGACAATCACGGCGGCACCGCGCTGCATCGCCTCGGGGACGAACGACAGGCCGTCCGCCTTGAGACCGCGCAGCGCCACGAAGGCCATGCCGGGCGCGACGCGCCGCGAGTCGTAGGCCACGCCGGCCAGCTCTCGCCGGCCGTCGCCCTCGCCGGTCGTCGAGACGACGAGATCTCCGAGCGCGGCGATCATCCCGGCCACCCTCACGGCGTGCCTCCGGCGGTGGCGCGCGCGATGCGCTGGGGATCGCGGTCGAGCATGATCGTCGAGGCGCCGCCCACGGACACGCTCTCGCCGGCTTCCGGATACTGCGCGACGACGAGCCCGACACCCTGCATCCGCACCGCCACGCCGAGACGGGCCATCCGCCGCAGCGCCTCGCGGGCGCTCAGGCCGACGAGGTCCGGCATGGCGCGCCCGCCGGCATCGTCCACCGTCACGATGACCGGTGTGCCCGGCGCGGCGGCCTGCGCCTGCGCCTTGCGGTCGACGAGCACCGGCGGCGCCGGGAACACGGTGGGCGGCACCCCGAGGTGCCGCAGGGAGGCCTCGGCGATCTGCTTGAAGATCGGCCCGGCCACCGAGCCTCCGTAGTAGAAGCCGTTGCGCGGCGTGTCGACGACCACCGTGATGGCGAACATCGGCTTGCGCGACGGCACGAAGGCCGTGAACGAGACGTTGTACTCGGAGTGCGAGTAGGCCCCGTTCACCAGCTTCTGGGCGGTCCCGGTCTTGCCGGCCACGCTGAACCCCTCGAGCTGGGTGAAGTTGCGCCCGGTGCCCCGCGAGACGACGTCTTCCATGATGGTCGTCAGCTCGCTGGCCGTGCGGGCGCTGATGGCGCGGCGGACTTCGACCGGCTCGGTGGGCGTGCGGACGCCGTCACGGATGATGGCGCGCACGATGCGCGGCTTCATCAGGCGTCCGCCGTTGGCCACGGCGGCCGTCGCCGCCACCATCTGCAGCGGGGTCACGCCGACCTGGTAGCCCATCGACACCGACGCCAGTGCCGAGTCGTTCAGCTTCGACGGGTTCCACACGATGCCCGGGCTCTCGCCGGGGAACTCGTTCGAGCTCGGCCGGCCGAAGCCGAAGCGGGTGACATAGGCGCCGAGACGGTCGGCACCGAGCTTGAGGCCGACCTTGATGGCGCCGACGTTGCTCGACTTGACGATCACGTCGCCGAACGACAGGACGCCGTATCTATGGTCGTCGCGTACGGTCCGTCCCCGCAGGCGGATGAGCCCCTCGCTGACATCGACCGGATCGCTGGGCGTGATGACGCCCTCCTCGAGAGCGGCCGACGCGGTGACCAGCTTGAAGGTCGACCCGGGCTCGTAGAGGTCGGTGACCGCACGGTTCTTGCGGGCCTGCGGCGACGCCTCACGGAAGAGGTTCGGATTGAAGGTCGGGTAGCTGGCCATCGCCAGGATCTCGCCGGTCACCGGATCCATCACGATGGCGGTGCCGCCGTCGGCCTTGTGCTCCTTGACGCCGGCCGCCAGCTCGCGCTCGACGATGTGCTGCAGGTACTCGTCGATGGTCAGCTCGAGGGTCGCCCCGGACGTCGGCGCCCGCTCGATCCGGCTGAAGGCGCGGCGGCGGGCGTCGGTCTGCACGAGCACGGTGCCGGAGTGGCCGAGGATGGTCTTGTTGTAGGCGGACTCGAGTCCGCCCAGCCCGACGTTGTCCGTACCGACATACCCGAGCACCTGGCTGGCGAGCTCCTTGTTCGGGTAGAAGCGGCGGCTCTCCTTCATGAAGCCGATGCCTTCGAGGTCGAGCGCCTTGACGCGCTCGTAGGAGGCCTGCGACGCGAACCGCTGCACGTAGGTGAACTGCGAACGCCGGCCGAGACGCTGCTCCAGATCGGCGCGATCGGCGGGCGTGCAGTCGTCGAGCGCGCGGCACAGCGCCCGGGCGGCGGTCGTCGGATCGGCGATCTCCGAGGGCACGGCGTAGATGGTGTCGACGTCGACGCTGAAGGCGAGGACGCGATTGTTGCGGTCGCGGATCTCGCCGCGCTTGGCGGGGGCATCGATGGTGCGCTTCTGCTGGCGGTCGGCGCGGGCCACCAGATCGGCGTGCCGGGCCACCTGCAGATGCACCAGCCGGGCCTCGATGACCGCCGCCCACACGGCCAGCAGGACGCCCGCGAGGAGCGCGCGCTGCCGAATCGTTCGGCGCCAGGCGTTGGGTCGGTCGTCAGCCATCGATACGTTCCACCAATCAGCGCGAGGCGACCACCGAGCGGGCCGGCGGCTCCACCGGCAGCACCCGCTCGAGCACGATCGCGTCACCCGACTTCGGGGCGATCATGCCCAGCCGTGACAGGGCGATGCGCTCGATGCGCTGCGGCGCCCGCAGCGTCTCGATCTCGAGACGCAGGTGACGGCGCACGTCGTCTTCGGCCGCCAGCTCCTTCTGCAGGCCGTCGATGGCGTAGCCGTGCCGGATGTGCTCGAAATGCTGCCAGGCATCGAACATCACGACCAGCACGAGCACGGCGCCGATGCCGAGCGAACTCCACAGCTCGCGCTGCCGGCGCTCGTCGACCTCGCGCACGATCGGGTTGTTCCGGACGTCCTTGCGAATCGAATACTCGAAGGTTCCCGTGTGCTCCACGTCGTCCTCCCCCTTGGCCGGCTCAGGCCAGACGTTCCGCGGCGCGCAGTTTGGCGCTGCGCGCGCGGGGATTCATCGCGATCTCGTCCTCCGACGCCACGAGCGGCCGCCCGGTGAGGACCCGGACGACCCCCTCTCCGCGATCGAGGGCGCGCAGCGTGTGCTTCACGATGCGGTCCTCGAGGGAGTGGAAGCTGATGACGACCAGCCGCCCCCCGGCGGCCAGCCGGACGGCGGCGCGGCGGATGAACTCATCGAGCCGGTCGAGCTCGCCGTTCACCCAGATCCGCAGCGCCTGGAACGTCCGGGTCGCCGGATCGATCCGCTGCCAGCCCGGCGCCGCGACGGCGCGGCGCACGATGGCGGCCAGCTGGCCGGTCGTCGTGATCGCCTCGCGTTCGCGCGCCATCACGATGGCCCGCGCCACGCGACGCGACTTGCGCTCCTCGCCGAAGCGGTAGATGACGTCGGCGAGGTCCGTTTCGCTCACGAAGGCCAGCCGCTCGGCGGCCGTCTCTCCGCGGCTCTGGTCCATCCGCATGTCGAGCGGCTCGTCGCGGCGAAAGGAGAAGCCGCGGCCGGGCGCATCGAACTGCATCGACGACACGCCGAGATCGGCCAGCACACCCTGCACCGATCCGAGCGCCTGCTGCTCGAGCACCGCGTCGAGATCGCGGTAGTCGGCGTGCACGAGCCGCACGCGGGACCCGTAGGGTTCGAGCGTGCGGGAGGCGGCGGCGAGCGCCGTGGGATCACGATCGATGCCGACGACCAGGTCGGCACCCAGTTCGAGCAGGGCCCGCGTGTGGCCGCCCAGCCCGAGCGTGCAGTCCACGAACGTGCCACCGCTCTCGGGCTGCAGCAGCCGCGTGGCTTCGTTCACCATCACCGGCAGATGCTGCGGCTGGTTGACGTCCGACACCGGTTGGGCCCCGCTGCTGCTAGACGCCGAGTTCGGCCAGGGCGCGCGCGTCGTCGTCCGTGAACGGCTCGCGCAGGATCTTGGCGTGGAGCCGTTCGTGGTTCCACACTTCGAGGTAGTCGTACTTCGCGAGCACATCGACTTCGCCGCTCATGAGAGCGGACTCGCGAAGACGGGGCTGAATGAGCAGCCGCCCCTGGACGTCGATCTCGGCGACCTGCCCGAAATAGCTGACGCGGTCGAGAAACTTGCGCCGGGCCGGGTGCGTGGAGGGCGCCAGAGCCAGCTTGCGTTCGATTTCAAGCCAGACCGGCATCGGGTAGACGAGTACCGACTCGCCGGTCAGGCTGGTGACGAAAACTTCACGGCCGTGCTCCCCCTGGATCACGGCGCGGAAGGAGTTCGGGATCTTGAGCCGGCCCTTGTCGTCGATCTTGGCCGGCGCACTCCCTCGCAGGTTCTTTGAGTCCACTTTGGTCCAGAAAAATCCACCGGAATCGTATTGGACCGGGACCCTAGTGTCAACGGTAACTTGTCGTGGATATTGGGCTTACGTATTCTGTTCGCCCGACTGTTGGCGTGGCGGTGTCAACCGGCGCAGCCACAAGGGGCATCGCCTTTGTTTCGCCATTCAGGCGCGTGCTACGATTAACGGTTTCATTTTTGCACAAGCGATGGCCGTTCGCACAGTTCTCGTCTGCGAAACTCAGGTTCCGTTCGTCCGTGGTGGGGCCGAGTTGCTCGTGCAGCAGCTCGTCGACGAACTGCGTCAGCGCGGCTTCGAGACCGACCGCGTCTCGGTGCCCTTCAAGTGGTATCCCAAGGACGAACTGTTGCCGCATGCGGCCGCCTGGGGCCTGCTGGATCTCAGTGAGAGCAACGGCCGGCCGGTCGACCTCGTCATCGCCACCAAGTTTCCGACCTACCTCGCGCGCCATCCGCGCAAGGTGTGCTGGCTGGTGCACCAGCACCGGGCCGCCTACGAGCTGGCGGCCACGCCCTACTCCGACTTCGCGCACGAGGAACTCGACGTCGCGCTGCGCGATCGGCTGATGCAGATCGACGAACGCGCGCTCGGCGAGTGCGCCGGCCGCTACACCATCTCGCAGACGGTGACGGCGCGGCTGGCGCGCTACAACGGCCTCGACTCGACCCCGCTCTACCACCCGCCGCTGCTCGCCCGCCAGCTCACGCCCGGCCCGTATGGCGACTACGTGCTGTCGGTGGCCCGGCTCGAGCAGAACAAGCGTGTCGACCTGGCCGTCCGATCGGTGGCGCACTGGCCGGAGCCGCTGCGCCTGGTCGTCGTCGGCGAGGGCAGCCAGCGCCGGCTGGTCGAGCGCGCCGCCGAAGAAGCCGGCGTGGCCGCGCGCGTCACGTTTCTCGGGGCCGTCGGCGACGACGCGCTGCCGGCCCTCTACCGCGATGCCCTGGCCGTGATCTACGTGCCATTCGACGAAGACTACGGCCTGGTCACGCTCGAGGCGTTCCTGGCCGCCAAGCCGGTCGTGACGGCCACGGATTCCGGCGGCACGCTCGAGTTCGTCGACGACGGCGTGACCGGTTCGGTCGCGGCGCCGGATCCGGAGGCGCTCGGCGGCGCCGTCGCGGCGCTGCATGCGTCGCGGGCACGCGCGGCCTCGCTCGGAGACGCCGGCCGGGCGCGTGCCGCGGCCATCACCTGGGACGGCGTGATCGATCGCCTCGTATCGCATGGCTGAGACGACGGCTCCCGGCGCGCTGCTCACGGCACTCGTGCTGTTGCCGACCTACAACGAGCGGGAGAACCTGCCTGCGATCGCCGGGCTGCTGCTGGCGCAGCCGAACGTCCGCGTGCTGGTCATCGACGACGGCTCGCCCGACGGCACCGGCGCGCTCGCCGACCAACTGGCGGAGGCGAGCGGCGGCCGCCTCTCGGTCATGCACCGCACCGGCAAGCGCGGCCTCGGGCGCTCGTACCTCGACGGTCTGCGTGCCGCGCTGACCACCGACGTCGACCTCGTCTTCCAGATGGACGCCGACCTTTCGCACGATCCGAAGTACGTCCCCGACCTGGTGCGGGCCGCCGCGACGAGCGACGTCGTCATCGGCTCACGCTATCTGCAGGGCGTCAGCGTCGTGAACTGGCCGCTGCGACGGCTGATCTTGAGCACGTTCGCCAACTGGTACGTGCGCACCGTGACCGGCATGCACATCCGTGACTGCACGGCGGGTTTCCGCTGCTGGCGCCGCGAGACCCTGACCAGGCTGCCGCTCGACGACATCACCTCCGACGGCTACTCGTTCCAGGTCGAGACGCTGTTCCTGGCCATCGAGGCCGGTTGCCGTGTGTCCGAAGTGCCGATCATCTTCGTCGAGCGTCGTGTCGGCGCCTCGAAGATCTCGGGCGGGGTCATCCGCGAGTCGATCTTCACGCCGTGGCGGCTGCTGCTGCGGCGCTGGTTCGGGCCCCGCCGCAACGAGGGCGCGCGCTACAATTCGACCGGTTCGAGAACATGACCGCGTCAACGGCCCCGGCCAGTCTCAGCATCTTCTTCCCTGCCTACAACGACAGCGGCACGATCGGCAGTCTCGTGATCCGCGCGCTGCAGGTGGCCGAGAGCCTCACGGCCGAATACGAAGTGATCGTCGTCAACGACGGGAGCAAGGACGAGACCGCCGACATCCTGGCCGAGCTGCAGCGGCTCTACCCGGCCCACCTGCGCGTCGTCGACCACGTGGTGAATCGCGGCTACGGCGCCGCCCTGCGCAGCGGCTTCGCGGCGGCGCGGATGGATCTCGTCTTCTACACGGACGGAGACGCCCAGTACGACCCGGCCGAGATCGCGGAGCTGTGGCAGGCGATGACCGACGATGTGGACTGGGTCAACGGCTGGAAGATCAGCCGCTCCGATCCGCTGCACCGCATCGTCATCGGCCGCGTCTACCATCACACCGTGAAGACGCTGTTCGGACTCACGGTGCGCGACGTCGACTGCGACTTCCGCCTGATGCGGCGCCGCATCTTCGATACCGTGCGACTCGAGAAGAGCAGCGGCGTCATCTGCCTGGAGATGATGAAGAAGTTCAAGGACGCCGGGTTCCGCGTGGCGGAAGTACCGGTGCACCACTACCATCGCACCCATGGCACCTCGCAGTTCTTCAACTTCCGGCGCGTGGCGCGGACCGGCGTGGACGTGCTGAAGCTGTGGTGGGCGCTGGTCGTGCGCCGCCAGCACCGGCGCGCGCTCGCGGCCGCCCCCCCGGGGTCGGCGCGGGAAACGCGATGATCGACCTCGAGGGCCACTACGAGGGCCGCCGCGTGATGATCACTGGTGGCCTCGGGTTCATCGGCAGCAATCTCGCCATCCGCCTCGCGCATCTCGGCGCCGAGGTGCTGATCGTCGACTCGCTGATCCCGGACTCCGGCGGCAACCTCGTCAACATCGAGCCGGTGAAGGATCGCGTCCGGCTCAACGTGGCCGACATCCGCCAGGCCAACACGATGAACTACCTGGTGCGCGGCCACGACGTGATCTTCAACCTCGCCGGCCAGGTCAGTCACATCGACAGCATGCGCGACCCGCACACCGACCTCGAGGTCAACTGCCGGGCGCAGCTGACGTTGCTCGAGGCGTGCCGCCATCACAATCCGGGCACCAAGGTCGTCTTCGCCGGCACGCGGCAGGTCTACGGCCGCCCCGTCACCCTGCCGGTGACCGAAGACCACCTGGTGCGGCCGACCGACGTCAACGGCATCAACAAGGTGGCTGGCGAGTACTACCACCTCGTCTACAACAACGTCTTCGGCCTGCGGGCGTGTTCGCTGCGGCTGACCAACGTCTACGGGCCGCGGCAGCTGATCCGCCACAACCGCCAGGGCTTCATCGGCTGGTTCCTGCGGCTGGCGCTGGACGGCGGCGAGATCCAGGTCTTCGGCGATGGCTCGCAGATTCGCGACTTCGTGCACGTGGACGACGCCGTCGACGCCTTCCTGCGGGCCGGCGCCACCGATGCCGTCAACGGCGAGGTGTTCAACGTCGGCGGCGACGAACCGACGACTCATGCGGACCTGGTGCGCCTGCTCGTCGAGCTGAGCGGCCGCGGCACCTGCCGCTTCGTGGACTGGCCGCCCGAGAAGAAGGCGATCGACATCGGCAGCTTCTACGCGGATTCCAGCCGCTTCCGCGACCGCACCGGCTGGGCCCCGCGCATCGGCCTGCGTGACGGTCTGGCCGCGACGCTCGACTACTACCGGCAGCACTATCACGACTACGTCGGCACGGAGCCCGCGGCATGAGCGCCGAGCGGCTGCGCGTGCCGTTCAACCAGCTGCACCTCGGCGACGAGCGCGCCGAGGTCGAAGCCGCCATGGCGCGGGTGCTCGACTCCGGCTGGTTCGTGCTCGGCCCGGAGGTCACCGCTTTCGAAACCGAGTTCGCCGAGGCCATGGGCGCGCGCGCCGCGGCCGGCGTCAACACCGGCACCGATGCCATCGCGCTGGCCCTCACGGCCCTCGGCATCGGACCGGGGGACGAGGTCATCACGTCGCCGCTCTCGGCCGCCTACTCGGCGCTCGCCATCGACATGGCCGGCGCGACGCCGGTCTTTGCCGACGTCGACCCCGCCCGGCTGACGCTCGACCCGGCGGCGGCGGCGGCCGCCGTCACGCCCCGGACCCGGGCCATCCTGCCGGTGCACCTCTACGGGCAGCCGGCGGATCTCGACGGCATCCACGCCGTGGCAACCCGTCACAACCTGGTCGTCGTCGAGGACGCCTGTCAGGCGCACCTGGCGACTTTTCGCGGGACCCCGCTCGGCCGCCGCTCGGCGGCCGCCGCCTACAGCTTCTATCCCACCAAGAACCTCGGCGCGCTCGGGGACGGGGGCGCCGTGACGACCGACGACGTGGCCCTGGCCGAACGCATCAGGCGCCTGCGCAACGGCGGCCAGAGCACGCGCTATCACCACGATGAGCTCGGCGTGAACAGCCGGCTCGACGAACTGCAGGCCGCCGTCCTGCGGGTGCGCCTGCCGCGACTTCCGGACGCCACCACCGCCCGCCGCCAGCTCGCCGGAACCTACCGCGCCAGCCTGTCGACCGCGGTGATCCAGGTGCCGCCGGAGTTCGACGCCGGGCACGTCTACCATCTGTTCCCGGTGCTCGCGCCGGAGCGCGCCCGCTTCCAGGCGCACCTGCGCGCCGCCGGCATCGAGACCCTGATTCACTATCCGGTGCCCATTCCACGTCAGCCGGCAGCGGCCGCATGGTCCCCGGCCATGTGTCCCGTGGCCGACCGCGTCACGGCCGAGGTCGTGTCGCTGCCGCTGTATCCGTCACTCCCGGCCGCCGCCCAGGCCGAGGTAATCGCCGCTGTTGCGGCGTTTTCGAAATGAGTCCGATGCGGGTCCTGATCACGGGAGGCGCCGGCTTCATCGGCTCCCATCTCTCCGAGGCCCTGCTGTCGGCTGGCCACCACGTCCACGTCGTCGACGACCTGTCGACGGGCTCCCTCGACAACCTGTCGCACCTGACGCCGCACGCGAACTTCGGCTACACGATCGACACCGTCTTCAACGAGGACCTGACCGGCGAACTGGTCGACGCCGCCGACGTCGTCTTCCATCTCGCCGCGGCCGTCGGTGTGAAGCTCATCGTGGAACGCCCGGTGCACACCATCGAGTGCAACGTCCATGGCACCGAGGTCGTGCTGCGGCACGCGAGCCGGCACAACAAGATGGTGCTCCTCGCCTCGACGTCGGAGGTCTACGGGAAGAGCACCAGCGTGCCGTTCCGGGAGGACGCCGACCTGGTGCTCGGTGCGACGACACGCCATCGCTGGGCCTACGCCTGCAGCAAGATGCTCGACGAGTTCCACGCGCTGGCCTATCACAAGGAGCGCGGGCTGCCGGCGATCGTGGTGCGCCTGTTCAACACCGTCGGCCCGCGGCAGATTGGCCGCTACGGCATGGTGTTGCCGAACTTCGTCCGCCAGGCGCTCGCCGATGAGCCAATCACGGTCTTCGGCGACGGCACTCAGCGGCGCAGCTTCACCTACGTCGGCGACGTGGTGCGCGCCATGGTCGCCCTCATGGGCGAGCCACAGGCCATCGGGCAGGTCTTCAACATCGGCAACGTGGAGGAAGTGAGCATCCGCGGCCTGGCCGAGCGGGTGAAGGCGGCCACCGGCTCGAGTTCGGAGATCGTCACGATTCCCTACGAAGAGGCCTACGATTCCGGCTTCGAGGACATGCCGCGCCGGGTCCCGGATCTGTCGAAAATCGCCGCTTTGGTGGGCTACGAGCCCAAGGTCGGGCTGGATGAGATCATCCGCCTGGTGGTCGACGACTTCCGCGCACGTTGACGCCCGCCGAGGGGCGTATACTGGTTTCATGATTCGCGCGGCCGTTACGGTGCTGGCATTGTTCGCCGCGCTGCCCGCCTCGGCGCAGCAGCTCAGCCTCGACATTCGCGACGGGCTCGTGACCCTGCAGGCCACGAACGTGCCGGTGCGGCAGGTGCTGGCCGAATGGGCTCGCGTCGGCGGCACGCGGGTGGTCGGCGGCGACCGCGTGACCGGTGCCCCGCTCACCCTCAGCCTCGAAGGCGTGCCCGAAGCCAAGGCCCTCGATATCGTGCTGCGCGGCGCGGCCGGCTATGTGGCCGCCGCACGCTCGGTGCCGGGCAGCGGCCGTTCGGCCTACGACCGCATCATGGTGCTGGCCACCAGCACGCCGCCGGCGGCGGGCGCGTCCCCGGCAGCCAGCGCCGGTGGCCGCGCGATGCCGCGGGCCTTCGGCGCCCCGCCAGCCGTCGAGCCGCCGGACACGGCGGATTACGACGTCGGAGAGCCGGAGCCGGCGGCCGAGATGCCCCCGGTCAACCCGTTCGCCAACGCCTTCGGGCAGCCCGGCACGACGAACACGTTCGGGCAGCCGCCGAACAACCCGTTCGCGCAGCCGATGCCCCAGAATCCCTTCGGCCAGCCGATGCAGCCGCAGGGCGGCCAGGGCCTGTTCGTTCCCGTGCAACCCCAGGCCCAGCCGCCGTCGCAGCCGGCTTTCGGCGTCATCGGATCGCCGACGCCAGGCGTCATCCAGCAGCCACCGGGCCAGCCCGGTGTGCGTCCGCCCCCTCAGGGATAGCCGCCCCCCACATGTCCGGCCTCGATCGCTACCGCTCGGATGACCGCCGAGCGCTGGAGGTCCTCTACCGCCGCGCGCTCGGCCCGGAAGCCGTCGAACGCATGAAGCTCACCTGGCAGTGGGAGCGGCGGCAGAACCCGGCCGCGCCCGCCGCCGAGGCCCCATGGGTGGTGCGCGAAGGGACCGCGATCGTCGGAGCCCTGGTGCCGCGGCCCGTCAGCGTGTCCGTGGCCGGCGCCGAACGCCGCGGTGCGTGGCTGGTCGACCCGGTCGTGGCGCCCGAGCGCGGACAGCAGGGCCTCCACGAACTGCTCCTGCGTGCGACGCAGCGCGATCACGAGATCACGCTGACCGCGGGCCTGAGCGGCGCGACCCGCGCCCTGCTCGACCGCATGCGGGTTCCGGCGGCGGTCACACTGCCGTGCCTCGTGAAGCCGCTCAGCCGCCGCGCCTTGCGCCGGCCCGACTGGCCGCAGCCGGTCAACCGTCTGGTGTCGGCCGTGACCCTGCCGATCGTCAAGGTCGTCGCCCGCCAGCGTCCGCTCGGCGAATCGGTCGAGGTCGTGCGCCGCCTCGATGCGAGCGCTGACCAGCTGTGGACGCAGGCCGCCGCCGCCCTGGCGCTGGCGGTCCGCCGCGACGCCGCCTATGTGAACTGGCGGTTCGCCGAACCGCCGCACGCGCGCTACGCGATTGCCGTGCTGCGCCGCCAGGGCGCGGCCGCCGGCTACGTCGTCTACCGCCACGCCCACGAACCGCGCGGGCGCGTGACGCACGTGGTGGATTTCCTGGCCGTGCCGGGCGACGACCACGCGCTCGAGACGCTGCTGCGCTGGGTCGACCGCGAGGCGCGGGTCGCCGATTCCGACAAGATCCGCTGCCACGCGCTGCACGCCGGATTCCGGCGCGTGCTCAAGCGCAGCGGCTACTTCGGCGTGCGCTCGGCGGCCAGCCTGGCGGTGAAACTGCAGGACCCACGAGCCCCGCGCGGCTTCTACGACACGACCGGCGACTGGCATTTCACGCTGGGCGACGGCGCGGTCGACCACTGACACGGCGTTCTGACAGGAATCGGGAGATCACATGTCGCTCACGGACACACTCGGCACCGACATCGCCCGCGCGATGAAGGCCAGGGACGCCACCACGCTGACGGCCCTGCGAATGCTCAAGACCGCGCTCACCAACAAGAACATCGAGAAGGGCCGCGAACTCGAACCGGCGGAAGAACTGCAGGTCGTCGGCGCGCTCGTGAAGCAGCGGCGCGACTCCATCGAGCAGTTCGAGGCCGCCGGCCGCCAGGAGCTGGCGGACAAGGAACGGGCCGAGATTGCCGTGCTCGAGCACTATCTGCCGCCGGCCGCCACCGACGGCGAGCTGGCGGCCGCCGTCGATGCCGCCGTGGCGGCCACCGGCGCCGCCTCGGCCAAGGACATGGGCAAGGTGATGAAAGCCGTGATGGCCACGCTGGCCGGCAAGACCGTCGACGGCAAGCGGGTCAACGAGCTGGTGCGGGCACGCCTTTCGTAGGCGGTCAAACCAATTCGCCCGCAGCTCCGTCTATAGCTCCTGAAAGGCCTAGTCAGCCTCTCACCATCCTCCTCGGGCTCCGACTCACCATCGGAGCCCGATTTTTTTGGCGTCCGGTCCCGGACGGTGTCCGAATCCGGCCGCTGGAAGGGCGTGCTACGCTTCCAGCGGTTTCCATGTCAGCTGCGGAGTCGATTCCTGGCGGAAGTGGGCCGGACGAGGGCTCCGGCGGCTCCGGCCGCTCTACCGCGACATCATCGTCCGGACTCGCGCGGTCGGCCGGCGTCGTGGGTGCGGCCACCATGACCAGCCGGGTCCTCGGGCTGATGCGCGAGCAGGTGCTGGCCTACTGGTTCGGCGCCAGCGACGCCATGGACGCCTTCCTCGTCGCGTTCCGGGTGCCGAGCCTCGTGCGCGACCTGTTCGCCGAGGGCGCGATGAGCGCCGCCCTCGTCCCCACCTTCAGCCGCACGCTGGCCCGCGACGGCAAGGCGCGCGCCTGGGAACTCGGCAACTCCGTCATGAACGCGCTGATGCTCGCCACCGGCCTGTTCGTGGCGGCGGCGATCGTGTTCGCGCCGGTCCTGGTCGGATGGCTGGCCGGCGACTACGCGACCGTCCCCGGCAAGTTCGAGCTGACGGTCACGCTGACCCGCGTGATGGCGCCCTTCCTCATCCTGATTGCCGTGGCCGCGGCCTGTATGGGGATGCTGAATTCGCTGAACGTCTTCTTCATCCCGGCCCTCTCTCCGGCCATGTTCAACGTGGCCTCGATCGTCGTCGGTGTCGGGCTGGTGCCGGTGGCGATGCAGGTCGGCATCCAGCCGATCCTGGCGATGGCGATCGGCACGCTCGTTGGCGGCCTCGGCCAGGTGATGCTCCAGTGGCCGACGCTGCGCGCCCACGGCTACCGCTGGACACCGCGCCTCGACTTCGCGGATCCCGGCTTGCGGCGGATGCTCGTGCTGATGGGGCCCGGCATCGTCGGCCTGGCGGCAACGCAACTGAACGTCTTCGTCAACACGGTGGTCGCCACCGGCGAGGGCACCGGCGCCGTGTCGTGGCTCGGCTACGCGTTCCGCGTGATGTATCTGCCGATCGGCCTCTTCGGCGTCTCGATCGCCACCGCCACGACGCCGGCGCTGGCGCGTCTGGCCGCGGCCGACGAGATGCCGCGCATGCGCTCCACGCTCGGCTCGGCGGTCGCCCTGATGCTGACGCTCAACGTGCCGGCGACGCTGGGCCTCATCGTGCTGGCCGTGCCGATCGTACGCCTCCTGTTCGAGCGTGGCAGCTTCGGCGCCGCGGACACGGCGTCCACCGCCGCCGCCGTGCAGCTCTACGCCGTGGGACTCGTCGGCTATTCGGTCGTCAAGATCCTGTCGCCGGCGTTCTACGCCCTCGGCAGCAGCCGCACGCCAGCCGCCGTCGGCGTGGCGGCCGTGCTGCTGAACGCGTTCCTCAGCGTGACGACCGCGCCGATCTTCGGCTACCGGGGCCTGGCGCTCAGCGCCTCCATCGCCGCCCTCTTCAATGCCGCCACGCTGGCGATCCTGTTGCGCCGCCGCCTCGGCGGCCTGGCGCTCGACCAGGTGGCGGTGACCTTCGGCAAGGTGCTCGCCGCCGCCGCGGCCATGGCCGCGACGTCGTGGTGGATCGAGCAGTGGCTCGGCTCGATCCTCCCGGGGGGATCGCTGGTCGCCCAGGGCCTGCGGCTCGGCGGTGCGATCGCCGCCGGCGTCGTGGTGCTGGGCCTGAGCGCGCAGCTGCTCGGCATCCGCGAGTTCGAGGAGGTGCGGGACGGGGCGCTCGCACGCCTGCGACGCCTGCGCCGCCGCTAGGCGGGCGCCACGCGCGTCAGTGGGCGTTCAGCAACGCGTTCCAGCCAAGCGGGCGCGCCGCTTCGCCCGCCGCACGGCGCACTCCGAGCCGGGTCGCCGGCGGCGGCGTGCAGCGGCCAGTCGCCACGACCTCGAGGGCCGCGCTGAGCGACGCCTCCGCGGCATCGCCGAGCTCGTGGCTGATGTCGTCGCGGGCGGCGCAATCCACCGGCAGGCCGTCGAAGTAGTCGCCCTCACCGCGCGCATTCACCATCGAGAAGGCGACCGGGGCGAGGACCTTGTCGCAGAACGGCAGCCCGTACTGACCGACCGGCTTGCCGTAGGTGCGATCGCCCACGACGACGACCGGGAGAAAGGGCGTCAGCCCGTTGATGAGCAGCTCGCTGGCCGAGGCCGAGGCGCGCGAGGCAATCACGACCAGGCGGTCGAGGCGAAGCGCCGAGGACGCGCCTCCGAAACGCAGCGTCTGGTTGAGCCGCCGGTTGCGGTCGTTGTGGCGCGACTCAGCGAACACCTGATCGCGGAGCGATGGCCCGCCGATGAGACTGGCCAGGTAGCGTGCCACCTCCACCAGGCCGCCGCCGTTGTAGCGCAGATCGAGGACCAGTTCGTCGACGCCCTCGCGTTCGAGCGCCGCGAACGCCGCGTCGAGGGCGGCGACCGAGGGCCGGACGAAGTTGCGGAAGAAGAGATAGCCAACGCGGCGGCCTGCCACCTCGAAGACACGTACCAGCGACACCGTGGGGATGGTGACGGCCCGCTTGCGCGCGGTCGCCACGCGCGTCTCGCCGTCGCGCGTCACGAACGTCACTGTCACGGCGAGGCCGGGCTCGGCGGGTCCCCACGCCCCGTCGAGCTGGCCGTCGGTGATGAGGCGGTCCACACTGCGCCCGTCGATCGCGTCGAGGCGGGAGCCGCGGTCGAGACCGGCCTCGGCCGCCGGACTGTCGGCGAAGACCTGGAGCACGCGCAGCTCGCCATCGACGACCGCCGTCGACAGGCCGAGGCCGATGAACTGGCTCTCGGAGTAGAAGGCCTCGTCGGCGGCCCGCGACGTGATGTAGCTGAACGAGGCGTCGAGCGGGCGGAAGCGCGCGGCATCGAGGTAGGCCTCCGGGGACGGGAAGCGCGCCGGGTCGGCATCCGGCAGGGCGCGGTACCAGAAGTAGATCTCCTGCAGCGTGTCGCGGACGAAGGTCGCCTGCCCGAGCGGCGTACAGGCGGAGGATTGAGCGCTGGCGGGGGCGGCGGCCAGGACCAGGACGACGATGAGGAGCGCCCTTCGGCAGTGACGCATGTCCGGCGATGATAGCCCGCCCACGGTGGCTCGGAGCGCCGTGTAGACTAGCCAGGATGGTGCCGAAGCCGTGACGCCCGCAGACGCCGTGAGCGAGCGTCTGCCTGCCGCCACGCGGACGGTGGCGGGTCTGCCCCCGACAGTCGTCTCGCTCGCCTCGACGCACTTCATCGTCGACGCCTACACCAACATCTACACGCCGCTCCTGCCGCTGCTCATTCCGCACTTCGGGCTGTCGCTGGCCGCCGTCGGCGCGCTCGCGATGTGCTTCCAGTTCGCCTCGTCGATGTCGCAGCTCGTCTTCGGTGCGCTGGCCGATCGCTGGCGCCCGCATCTGCTGCTGATGGCCGGCCCGATCCTGGCGGTGGTCGTGCTGAGCTTCGTCGGCCTGGCACCGAGTCCGATCTGGCTCGGCGCCCTGCTGGTGCTCGGCGGGCTGGGAGGCGCGGCCTTCCATCCGCCGGCAGCCGCCGCCGTCTACCGCGCGGCAGGCGCCAACAAGGGCTTCGCGATGTCGGTGCACATCACCGGCGGGTCGATCGGCATGGCGATGGCGCCGCTCTTCTTCGCGCCCACGCTGGAGCGCCTCGGCCTGCAGTGGTCGCCGATCCTCGCGCTGCCCGGGCTGGCCGCCCTGTGGTTCCTGCTGCGGCGGGTGCCGCCCATCGTCCAGCCGTCGTATGCCGGCGGCGGCGGCCTGTCGGCCCTCAAGCCGTACGCGCGGCCCCTCACGCTGCTCTACTTCTCGGTCGTGCTGCGGACGCTGACGGCGGCCGGTTTCTCGGTCTTCCTGCCGGTCATCCTCACCGCGCAGGGGATGTCCATCGCCAACGCCAGCATCGCCGTGACCTGCTATCTGCTGGTGTCGGGCATCGGCGGCTTCGCCGGCGGACCGCTGGCCGACCGCTTCGGCCCCCGTCGCGTGATCCTGGTCTCGCTCGTCTCGGCCGTGCCGTTCATGATGGCCGCCTCGCAGCTGACCGGCTGGTGGCTCACCGCCGCCGTGTCGATCGGCGGATTGCTGCTGCAGTCGACCTTGCCGGTCAATGTGACCTACGCCCACATGCTGGCGCCGGTCGGCGCGGCCACCGTGTCCTCGCTGATGATGGGATTCGCCTGGGGCATGGGCAGCGTGATGGTGCCGGTGATCGGCTGGATGGCCGACCGGGCCGGCCTGCCGACGGCCCTGCTCGCCGTCTCGGTGATGCCGCTGGCCGCCGCGGTGCTGGCGGCGCGACTGCCGGAACGGCGCCACGACCCCCACCCGCCGCCCCTGCCGGTCGAACCGTCCTAGCTCGCCCCTATAATCCGGAGATGGCGCGCTACAGCACCGTCGGATACGCCTTCGGCCCCGGTCCGCTCAGCCAGGCGATCAAGACCCTCATCGCCCTGAACGTCGGCGCGTTCCTGCTGACCCTGATCGTGCCGGTGCTGACCCTGCGACTCGGGATGAGGCCGGCGGCCGTGGTCGGCGACTTCGCCCTCTGGCAGCCGCTGACCTACATGTTCCTCCACGGCGGCATCGGCCATCTGCTGTTCAACATGCTGGCGCTCTGGATGTTCGGGACCGACCTCGAGCGGACGTGGGGCACGCGCTTCTTCGTCCGCTACTACTTCGTGACCGGGATCGGCGCCGCCCTCGTGACCATCGCCTGGTCACTGACGCCGCTGCCCTTCGCCAGCGCGCTCTACGGCACGATCGTCATCGGCGCGTCAGGCGCCATCTACGGCCTGCTGCTCGCCTACGGGCTGTTGTTCCCCCACCGCACGGTGGTGCTCTACCTCTTCCCGGTGCCGGCGCGCTACGCGGTGATGATCCTCGGCGCGATTGCTTTCCTGTCGTCGGTCGGCGCGTCGGGCGACGGCGTGGCGCACGTCGCGCACCTCGGCGGCCTGGTCGTCGGCTACCTCTATCTCAAGGGACGCCGCGGGCCGCTCGATGAGCTGAAGTACCGCTGGCTGAAGTGGCGCCTCGGCAGCGCGCGCTCGAAGTTCGACGTCTACGACGGCGGCCGGCGCGGGCCGTCCGCTCCACCGGCCAACTGGACGAAGGAGTGGAAGAAGCACGTCCACTAGCGCGCGGCCGCTGGCGCCGGGCCGGCTACCGGCTCGGGCTGGGCGTCGGCGTGTCGTTGAAGTAGGTGTCGGTGCCGTCGAGCCAGTCCTGGCGGATGGGGCTGAAGACGTCCATCTCGAAGGTGTCTTCGAGTGCCTCGGCCTGATGCGGCACCCACGACGGGATGTGCAGCACTTCGCCCTCCCGCACGGTGATCTCCTCACCGTGGATGAGGAACTTCAGCGCCCCCTGCAGCACGTAGGTGAGCTGCTCGCTTTCGTGCGAGTGCATGGGCACGATGGCTCCCCGCTTCAGGTAGATCTGGCCGATCATCCCGCGCTCGCCGGTGACGACCTTGCGCGAGACCATCTCGGTCACTTTTTCGAGTGCGATCTCATCCCAGCGATGCAGGCGAACAGGGCGTGTCGACATCGGGTTCCTCGTGGTGCGGCGGCCGGTGGCCGCGCGCGAAATGTGGCTCCGGCATGCATTGCATGCGCGGGCGGGCGGATTATAACATCCACCCTCGGGTGGTATAATTCGACGTTGCTGACGCTGCGGGATGGGCCGCGCACGCGGGCGATCGTCGCCCACGGGAAGGAAGCCGCATGAAGGGTTCGACGCTCGCCAAGAACAGCGAGACCGCGGTGCGCCGCTCGGCCGGGACCGCCCAGGCGCCAGGCACGACACCAACGCGCGACGAGCTCGTAGCCGCCTACCGGTGGATGCTGCTCTCGCGGCGCCTCGACGA
Source organism: uncultured Acidobacteriota bacterium (assembly GCA_963807405.1). Classification (GTDB taxonomy): domain Bacteria; phylum Acidobacteriota; class Vicinamibacteria; order Vicinamibacterales; family UBA2999; genus CADEFD01. Next base: position 3,090,559 of record CAWEBU010000006.1, read on the forward strand.
CAAGGAGATCCAGCTCAAGAACCAGAGCCTGATCTTCTTCCAGATCAGCGGCGCGGGCCACGAGGCCGTGCTCGTGGCGGCGGCCGCCCACCTCAAGCCCGCCTACGACTGGTTCTATCCGTACTACCGCGACCGCGCCCTGTGCCTGGCCCTCGGCATGACGCCGCTCGAGATGCTGCAGGGCGCCGTGGGCGCCAAGGACGATCCGAACTCCGGCGGCCGGCAGATGCCGTCCCACTGGGGCCATCGCGCCCTGAACATCCCGTCGCAGGGCAGCCCGACCGGCACGCAGTGCCTGCAGGCCGTGGGTTGCGCCGAGGCCGGGACGATCTACGGCCGCCTCAACGACACCGCCGACGAGGCGCGGCCCCACTACGACGACGAAGTCACCTACGTCTCGATTGGCGACGGCGCCACCAGCGAAGGCGAGTTCTGGGAATCGCTGAACACGGCCTGCACGCAGCCGGCGCCGGTGCTCTATCTGGTCGAGGACAACGGCTACGCGATTTCGGTGCCGGTGGCCGTACAGACGCCCGGCGGCAGCATCTCGCACCTGGTGGAGACCTTCCCGAACCTGAAGGTGCTGCGCTGCGACGGCACGGACTATCTCGACAGCTACCGCACGCTCGACGAAGCGGTGCAGTGGATCCGCCGCGAACGCAAGCCGGCGCTCGTCCACGCCACCGTCACGCGTCCCTACTCGCACTCGCTGTCGGACGACGAACGGCTCTACAAGACGCCCGAGGAACGCGAGGAGGAGGCCGCCCGCGATCCCCTCGTGCGCATGCGCGCCTACCTGCTCGCGGAGGGCTTTGCCACCGAGGCCGACCTCTCCGAGATGGCCGCCGACGTGGACAAGGAGATCGCCCGCGCCACCGATGAGGCGATCGCCTCGCCCAAGCCGTCGCCCGACACGGCCGGCCTGTGGGTCTACTCGCCGGACGTCGACCCGACCTCGGCCGCCTTCGAGACCGCGGAAGAACCCGAGGGCCGGCCCGACACCATGGTGGCCGCCATCAACCGCACGATGAAGGACGAGATGGCGTCCAACTCCCGCATCGTCGTCTTCGGTGAGGACGTCGCCGATGCCAGCCACGAGACCGCATTGGCCAAGGTGCAGGGCAAGGGCGGGGTGTTCAAGGTCACGCACGGCCTGCAGCGCACCTACGGCTCCGACCGCGTCTTCAACTCGCCGCTGGCCGAGGCCAACATCGTCGGGCGCGCCGTGGGCATGGCGACGCGCGGACTGAAGCCGGTCGTCGAGATCCAGTTCTTCGACTACATCTGGCCCGCCATGATGCAGATCAAGGACGAGATGTCGATGATGCGCTACCGCTCGGGCAACAACACGACCTGCCCGATGGTCATCCGGGTGCCGATCGGCGGCTACCTGCGCGGCGGCGCCCCGTACCACAGCCAGTCGGGCGTCAGCATCTTCGCGCATTGTCCCGGCATCCGCATCGCCTTCCCGTCGAACGCCGTCGACGCCGCCGGGCTGCTGCGCACCGCCATCCGCTGCGACGACCCGGTGATGTACCTCGAGCACAAGCACCTCTACCGCCAGACCTACAACAAGGGCGCGTATCCGGGTGCGAACTACATGGTGCCGTTCGGCAAGGGCGCCGTGAAGCGCGACGGCACCGACCTCGTCATCATCACCTGGGGCGCGCTCGTGCAGCGGTCGGTGCTGGCGGCGCAGCAGGCGGAGAAGGACGGCATCAGCGCCGCCGTGTTCGACCTGCGGACGATCATGCCCTACGACTGGGACGGCATCGCCGCGCTCGTCAAGCAGACCAACCGCGTCATCGTGGCGCACGAGGATCAGCTCACCTGCGGCTTCGGCGCCGAGATCGCCGCCCGCATCAGCGACGAGCTGTTCGACGAACTCGACGCGCCGGTCAAGCGCGTGGCGGCGATGGACTGCCCGGTGGCCTACTACCCGGAACTCGAGGAAGAGATCCTGCCGCAGACCTCCGACGTCCTGGCGGCGATCCGATCGCTGGCGGCCTACTAGGCCTACCGTGACGCGCGTGCGCGCGGCGGCGGGTGTGCTGGTGCTGCTCGGCGGCGCGCTCACGCTCGTGGCGGCGCCGCCAGCGCCGCGATGGCAGGCGGCGGCCGCCTCCACGCCCTCCCCTGGCCGCGTCGAGACCCTGCAGTCGGTGCGGGCGCTGCCGGTCGAGATCGTCGGCGGCTTCCGGGAGCCGCTCGGCTACGAGCGCCTGGCCTCCGGTGACGAGCTCGTCTTCGACCGGCGCGGCCACGCCGTCTACAGCGTGCCCGCGGACCGGTCGGCGAGCCGCCGGCTGGTCGCCATCGGCGGCGAAGACGGGCGCGTCATCGAGCCGACGGCCTTCGATGCCGTCCCGGACGGGACGTTCGTCGTGGCTGACGCGCCGAACGGCCGCGAGCGCGTGCAGATCTTCACGAGGAGCGGCCAGCGCGCGGGCGGATTCCAACTGCCCGGACGCGCCACGCCGCGGGTGACCCTCGGCAGTCTGTCGCTCAGCGGCGTCGGCACCCTGCAGTTCACCGGCCGCTCGGTGCTCATCAGCCAGCCGGAGACCGGCGGCCTGATGACGGAGTACGGCCTCGCCGGCACGCCGGTGCGCACGATCGGACGGCTGCGCTCGACCGGACACGAGCAGGACCGGGAGCTGCACCTGGCGCTCAATGCCGGCATCCCGCTCAAGGACGCCGCCGGCGGCTACTGGTTCGTGTTCCTGGCCGGTGAACCGGCCTTCTCGCGGTTCGATGCCCGCGGCCAGCTGCTCTTCCACCGCCGCATTCAGGGCCAGGAACTCGACGCCGTCATCGCGGCGATTCCCACCACCTGGCCGCGCCGTGCCATCGACGGCACCGAGGTGCCGCTCGTCTCACCGACCGTGCGGACGGCGGCCCTCGACCCGGCCGGACGGCTGTGGGTGTCGTTCGTGGTGCCCTTCACCTACGTCTTCGACGACCTCGGGGAGAAGGTGCGGACGGTGCAGTTCCGGGCCGCCGGCCTGGCCGCCCCCAACAGCCTCAGCTTCCCGTCGCCGGACCGCCTGCTCGTGACGCCGGGCTGTTTCGAGTTCGATCCGCGCTGACGGTTGACACCGAGGACGGCAGGCAGCGGACCAGCCCCGGCACTGGTCCGCCAGCGCGGCCCCCGGTATGATCGGTTTCTTCATGAGCTGGCCAATGGTCTGGGCGCAAGCGCGGCGTTCGTGGCACCGCCTGCTGGCCGTGTCGCTGGTGGCCGTCGTGGCGGCCGCGTGCGGCGGCGACGAGCCGCCGCCGGTTCCCACGGCACCGTCCGTGCCGTCCTTCGCGGTGCAGTGTCCGGCCGACGTCCTCCGCCAGTCGCCCACCGGCGCCGCGGTGCCCATCCAGCTGCCGGCCGCCACGACGAGCGGCGGCGTGGCACCGGCGACGGTCACCTGCGTGCCGTCGGGCAACCCGTATCCCGTTGGCACCACGCGGATCGTCTGCCAGGCCAGCGATTCCCTCGGCGCGATTGCCAGCTGCACCTTCAACGTGAACGTCGCGCCGCCGCCGCTCGGACGCACCACCTTCCTGGCCTTCGGCGACAGCATGACGGCGGGGGAGATCACGGCTCCGCTCGCCGCCGTCACCGGCGTTGACGGCTCGCCGCTGTTCCGCCAGATCCTCGTGCCCGCCGAGTCGTACCCGACCAAGCTGCTGGCCCTGCTGCGCGCACGCTACTTCACGCAGGCCTCGCAGTTCGTGGTCACCAACGCTGGTTCGTCGCGGGAGTGGGCGGTCGACGGCGTCAACCGCCTGCCCACCGTCATGGCCGCCACCAACGCGCAGGTCGTGCTGCTGCTGTCGGGCGCCAACGACATCCAGGCCGTGCCGCAACTCGACACCGTCGAGGCGGCGGCGCTGTCCCTGCGGACCATGATCCGGTTCGCGCGTGGCCGCGGCGCCATCGTCTTCGTCGCGACGCTGCCGCCGGGACGCCTCGGAGGACGCAACTCGCTCAACCCGTCGCTCGTGCAGACGTTCAATGGCCTGATTCGCGCCGGCGCCACAGCCGAAGGCGCGGTCCTCGTCGACCTCAATGCGGCCATGGCCGCCGACGTGAATACGCTCATCGGCACTGACGGCCTGCACCCGACCGCGGCCGGCTACCAGCGGATGGCCGAGACGTTCTTCACGGCCATCCGTGCCTTCGAGGGCCGCTGACCGCGACCCGTCAGCACGCGTGATGGCCGATGCCGCCGCCACGACCGCCATCGACGTGCGGCGCCTGACGCGCCGCTTCGATGACCGCGTCGCCGTCGAGGACCTGACGCTCACCGTGGCGCGCGGTGAGATCGTGGCACTGCTCGGGCCGAACGGCGCCGGCAAGACGACCACGCTGCGCATGCTGGCCGGACTGCTGACGCCCACGTCGGGCACCGGCTCGGTGGCCGGCGTGCCGCTCGACCGCGGCCCGCGCGAGGTCCTCGGCGCCCGCGTCGGACTCCTCACCGAGACGCCGGGCCTGTGGGATCGCCTCACCGTCTGGACCAACCTCCTCACCTACGCGCGCCTCTACGAGGTGGCCGACCCGGCGGCCCGCGTCCGCGACGTGCTGGCGCGGCTGGGTCTCGCCGACCGCGCCCACGACATCGCGGCGGTGCTCTCGAAGGGCCTGCGTCAGCGAGTCGCGCTCGCCCGCGCCATCCTGCACGCGCCGGCCGTGCTGCTGCTCGATGAACCGACCTCCGGTCTCGATCCGGCGGCCGCCAGGGACGTCCGGGGCATCGTGATTGAGCTCGTCCGCGAGGGGGCGGCCGCCGTCGTCTGCACCCACAACCTGGCCGAGGCCGAGGCACTCGCCGACCGGATCGGCGTCGTGAAGACACGCCTGCTGGCCCTCGACACCGCCGCCGGGCTCGGGGTGCGGCCGGGTCACGCCACCCTCGAAGACGTCTATCTCTCGCTCACGGGTGAGCGGTGATGGCGTGGTCGCGGCCGCGGATCGCCGCGCTGATAGCCAAGGAGATGGCGGAGCTCGCGGCGCTCGAAGGGCGTGCTCATCGGCCCGCTGGCCATGCTCGTGACGGCGGTGCTGATGCCGGTCATCGTCGCGGTGGGGGTGCCGGCGTGGTCCGGCGAAGGGCTCGGCGCCGCCGAGGACCTGGCGCGCCTCGCACAGCAGTTCCCGCTGCCGGCCACACCGGAGCTCTCGGTCGAGGCGCGGGTGCAGATGCTGATCTTTCACCAGTTCCTGCCGCTGATGGCGCTCGTTCCCGTCATCGGAGCCATGACGCTCGTGACCACGTCGGTCATCGGCGAGAAGCAGGCCCGCACCCTCGAACCGCTCCTGGCCACACCGGCGACGACCGCCGAGCTCCTGATGGCCAAGACGGGAACCGCCTTCGCCGTCGCGATGGCCTCGCTGCTCGCCGGCTACGGCCTGTTCCTCGTCCTGGTGTCGGCCACGGCGCTGCCCGGGGTCGTCGCGAGCCTGACCGGCGCCCGTTCACTGGCGCTCATCACGCTCGTGGCGCCGGCGGCGGCGCTGGTCGCCCTCACCCTGGGCGCCATCGTCTCGACGCGCGCGAAGGATGCCCGCTCGGCACAACAGGCCGGGGTCATCGTGGTGGTCCCCATCCTGGCCGCGTTCGTCGCGCAACTGAACGGCCGGCTGTCGCTCGACACCGCAGACCTGGTGGCAGCCGCGCTGGTGCTCCTGTTGATTGCCGCGGCCCTGGGCGTGGTGGCTGTCCGCGCCTTCGACCGTGAGCGTATCCTGACGAAATGGACGTGACGATGACGGTGACTCCCGATCGCGACAACGGCGGCGTGCACAGCGTGCTGGACACCCGCTGCCGGTTCCTGGTGGTCGACCTGTGCATGCAGGCCTGGCCCGATGCCCACTTCGACCTCGCGCATCGTCACGGCATCACGGCTTACGGCGTGACAGCCTTCGAGCCGCACGACACCTTCGACGAGGCCGTCGAGCGCCTGATGTACTGGCATCTCGTGGCCCGCACGCACTCGAACCTCCAGGTGGCGACGTCGGTGGCGGCGGTCCGCCAGGCGCGGGAGGCCGAGCGAGCCGCCTTCGTGCTCTTCTCGCAGGGCGGCGACTTCATCGGGCACAAGCTGCACCGGCTCGAGGCGATGCATCGCCTTGGATTGCGGGTGCTGATTCCGGCCTACAACCGCACCAACCAGATCTGCGGCGGCCTGCTCGACACCGGCGATGGCGGCGTGACGCGGTTCGGCCGGAGGGTGGTCGAGGAGTGCAACCGCCTGGGCATCGTCATCGACTGCACGCACGTGGCGAAGCGATCGACGCTCGAGATCATCGATGCCAGCCGCGATCCCGTGATCTTCAGCCACTCGAATCCGAGCCGGCTGGCCCCGAATCCGCGCAACATCGACGACGAGCAGATGCGGGCCTGCGCGGAGAAAGGCGGCCTGATCGGGCTGGTGGCCTGGGGCCCTCTCGTGATGCGGCCGGACACCACGCACTGGCCGACAGCCGACGAGTACATCGACATGGTGCTCTACGCCGCCACGCTGGTCGGCGGCACGAAGCCGCTCGCCTTCTCGACCGACATGTCACTCGGGACCTACCCCCGCCACGAGGCCGATCCCTGGGGAGATGCCGCCTGGCCGAACATCGCCGAGGCCTACGGCCGGCACGTCACGGCCGATCAGCGGTCGGCGAAGCGCGCGCTCGACGGCTTCAGCGACTACGCGCACGTCGAGGCCCTGGCCGAGCGGATGCTGGCGCGCGGCCTCACCGAGGAAGACGTCCGCGGCATCCTCGGCGAGCACGCGCTGCGGCTCTTCGACCAGGTGTGGCACCGCGCCGAGGGCCGCGACGGATAGAATTGCCAGCGTGAAACGCCCCGCTGTCGTCCTCCTCGCGCTGGCCCTTGGATCTGCCGTGCCCGCCGGTCAACAGCCGCTGCGATCCGCGCCGCCAGCCTCGATCGGCCTCGCACCCGAGGTCCTCGACGAGGCCACGGCGCTGCTCCGGCAGTTCGTGGCCGAGGGCAGGATGGCCGGCGCCGTGGCCGCCATCGCCCGGCGCGGCCAGACGGGCTATCTCGAGGCCGTCGGCGTGCAGGACCTGGCGTCCAAGGCGCCGATGACGGAGCGCTCCCTCTTCCGCATCTACTCGATGACCAAGGCGGTCACCGCCGTGGCGGTGATGATGCTGCACGACGAGGGCCGCTTCCGCCTCGACGATCCGGTGGCGAAGTACCTGCCGGAGTTCGCCGCCGTCCGCGTGGTCGAGGCGCCGGGGGCGACGCCGCGGGCGCCGGTGCGGGCCATCACCGTCGAGGATCTGCTGCTCCACACCTCCGGGCTCAGCCACCGGACGTCGGATCTCTACCGCACGCTCGGCGTCCGCTCGCGCGCCGACACGCTGCCCGAGTTCGTTCGCAAGATCGCGGCGGCGCCGCTGATGGAGGACCCGCACACGCGGTTCCGCTACAGCGAAGCGACGACCGTGCTGGGGCGGCTGGTCGAGATCTGGTCGGGCGAGCCCTTCGACCGCTTCCTGACGCGGCGGATCTTCCAGCCGCTCGGCATGAGCGACACCGTGTTCCATGTCGAGGGCGAACGCCGGGCGCGGCTCGCGACCGTCTACGGCCCGGCTCCCGGCGGCGGTCTCGTGCCGGTGGAGATGGAGCCGGTCCCGTTCACCGAACGCGCGGCGCTGCTCGAGGGCGCGGTGGGACTGGTCTCGAGCGTGCCCGACTTCCTGCGGTTCGGTCAGATGCTGCTCGATGGCGGCACGCTCGGCGGCACGCGGCTGCTGACGGCGGAGACGGCCGCGCGCATCACCGCCAACGGCTTGTCCGACGACGTGCTGAAGGCGCGCGGCGGCCGCATGGGCTGGGGGCTGGCCAACGTGAACGTCCTGATGGACGCCGCCGGCGGCACCGCCAGCGTGGGCGAGTACGGCTGGGACGGCACCGCCGGCACGATCTTCTGGAACGACCCGGTGAAGCAGACGGTCATCGTGCTGATGACGCAGAGCACGCCGCCCAATCCCGACGGCGTGCGGCAGAAGTTCAAGGCGATCGTCGATCGGGCCGTGCGCTGACGCCGTCGCCGGCGTGTCGCGTGTACCGGCCGCCGCGGCGTCGCCGTCGTGTACCGGCCGCTGCGGCGCGGCTAGCGCCGCCGCCCGCCCGCGGCGTCGCGCAGCCCGTCGCCGAGCACCGAGAAGCCGAGCACGGTGGCGGTGATCGCCACGCCGGGCGCGATGGCGCCGAGGGGCGCGGTGCGTAGCAGTTCGCGGCCGCGTGACAGCATCGCGCCCCACTCGGCCGCCGGTGGCTGCACGCCAAGGCCGAGGAACGACAGCCCGGAGGCCAGCAGGATGGCACTGCCGAGCATCACGGTCAGGTGGGCGAGGATCGGCGACCAGCAGCCCGGCAGGACGTGCACGATCATCACGCGCAGGTCAGACGCGCCGGCGGCACGCGCCGCCGCCACGAACTCGCCGCGCACGAGCGGCTGCGCCGCCGCCCGCACGATGCGGGCGAAGCTCGGCACGGCGTAGACGGCGACGGCCACCACGGTGGAGATGGTGCCGCGGCCCAGAATCGTGATGGCCGTGATCGCCAGCAGCAGTTCGGGCAGCGCCAGCAGGATGTCGACGAACTGCAGCAGGACACGTTCGAGCAGGCCCCGCCGCCAGGCCGCCAGCAGGCCGATCGCGCCGCCGGCCACCAGGCCGCACGCGGTCGCCGCGAGCGCGATTCCGAGCGACACGCGCGCGCCGGCGATGAGACGGCTGAGGGTGTCACGCCCGAGGTGGTCGGTGCCGAGCGGATGCGCGGGCGAGCTCGGCTGGTAGTTCGCCGACAGGTCCACGGCCAGCGGGTCGTAGGGGGTGAGCCACGGACCGAACAGCGCCGCCGTCGCCACCAGGGCCAGCACGGTCAGCGCGCCGAGTGCCAGGGTGTCGCGACGGAGGCGCGTCCACATGACGCTCACGCGCGGACCCGGGGGTCGAGCAGACCGGCCAGCACATCGGTGAGGCCGTTGACGGCGACGACCATCGTGGCCACGACCAGCACACCGCCCTGCACCATGGGGAAGTCGCGCGCGACCACCGCGTCGGCCATCATGCGCCCCACTCCGGGCACGGCGAAGACGCTCTCGACCAGCACGGTGCCGGCCAGCAGCCCGCCAACGCGCAGGCCGACCAGGCTCAGCACCGGCAGGAGTGCATTGCGCAGGCCGTGGGCGATGACGACGCGCCGGTACGACACGCCCTTGGCCCGGGCGGCCCTCAGGAAGTCCTGCGTGAGCACGTCACGCACGGATGCCCGCGTCATGCGCGCCACGGCGCCGGCCGACTGGAGGCCGAGGGCCAGGCACGGCAGCACGTAGTGCGCCGGTGTTCCCACGCCGATGGCGGGCAGCCAGCCGAGCGCGACCGAGAACAGCAACATCAGCATGAGCGCCAGCCAGTACGACGGCGTCGAGGCCGCCACCAGGCTGGCGGCCGTCAGCAGGCGATCGACGAAGACCCGCCCCGACAATGCCGCGGCCGCGCCCACCACCAGCCCGAGCAGCACGGCGAGGGCGACGCCGCCGGCGGCGAGAATCACGGTGTGCGGCAGGCGGTCGAGGATCTCGCGGCCCACCGGCGTGCCGGTGCGGACCGACACGCCGAAGTCGCCGACCAGGGCGCGCGTGACGAAACGCGTGTACTGCACTCCGAGCGGCTGGTCGAGCCCGAGGATCGCGGCGGATGGCGTCGACCGTCGCCGGCGAGGCCTCGAGGCCGGCGGCAATCACCGCCGGATCGCCCGGAATCATGTGGACGATCGAGAACACCAGCACCGAGATCGCCGCCAGGACGGGCAGGAGCCGGGCGAGCGCGGTGCCGGACAGGCGGAGAGCGTGCCGCATCGGCCGTCAGGAGCCGCCGACGGTCGCCCGTTCGAAGGTGACCACGCCGAGCGCCTGCGGCCTGAGATTCTCGACATCGGCGCGCGCGGCCACGCTGTAGAGCGTGTCGAAGAGCCACACGGCGCCCGGGTCCTCGAGGTAGACGATCTGCTGGGCGCGCGTGTAGAGCTGCTGGCGCCTGGCGGCGTCGGTCTCGCGCATGGCCGCCTCGATCACGCGGTCGAACTCCTCGTTCGAGTAGTAGCCGTAGTTGTTCTCGTTGGTGGCCGCCGTCTGGAAGATCGGCCGCAGGCCCCAGTCGGCATCGGCGGTGCGAGGCCCCGGCTCCCATGATGAAGATCTCCTGCGGGTTCTTCTCGGGCGGAAGGCCGGCCCAGAACTGCACCATGGTGGCCCAGTCGAACACCTCGATCGTGGCCTCGATGCCGACCTTCTTCAAGTCCGCGGCCACGGCTTCGGCCAGCTCCACACCCATCGGATAACGGGGCGTCGTGGCGATCCTGGTCTTGAAGCCGTTCGGGTAGCCGGCGGCGGCCAGGAGCTGCCGGGCGCGGTCGGGATCGTAGGGAATCTCCCCGAGGTTGGTGTAGCCGCGCATGATCGACGTGAGCGCGCTCGTCGACGGACGGGCGAAGCTGGACACCAGGTTGGTGACGATGGACTCGCGGTCTATGGCGTACGAGATGGCCTGACGGACGCGCCGGTCCGAGAACGGCTTCTTCGACACGTTGAAGCGGAACTGCTGGGCACCGACGCCCGGCAGCCTGTGCACGGTGATGTCGTCGCGGGCATCGAGACGCGGGATGTCGGTGGCGGGGATGCGGCTGATGACATCGACATCGCCGCTTTCGAGCGCCAGGACGCGCGCCGCCGCTTCGGGAATCGGCCGGTAGACGATCTGCCGGGTGGCGCCCTTGGTTCCCCAGTAGCCGTCGTAGCGTTCGAGGACGATCTCGCGGTCCTTCTTCCAGTCCGCCACCCGGTACGGTCCGGTGCCCGAGACGGCGTCGGCGGCACTGCCGAACGCCTTGCCGTGCGTGGCCGCCACGCGGGGGCTGACGATGGCCGCCGAGACGTGCGCGATGGTCGGCTCGAAGGCCCCGAACGGGTACTTCGTGATGATGCGGACGGTCAGCGGGTCGACGACCTCCACCCGGTCGATCATCGAGAAGAGCGACAGCCGCTTGTGATTGGCCACCGGGTCGAGCACGCGCGCGAAGTTGGCGCGGACCGCCTCGGCGTCGAGAGGGGCGCCGTCGTGGAAGGTGACGCCGTCGCGGAGGTGGAACGTCCACGTGACCCCGTCGGGCTCGACGTTGTAGCGCTCGGCCAGCCGCGGCACGATCTTCATCGTGTCGTCGAAGGCGAGCAGCGGCTCGTAGACCATCATGATCACCTGGTCGGACTCGGTGTCAGTGGTGTTGTGCGGGTCGAGCGTCGTCGCATCGGCCGCGGCGGCGAAGATCAGCCGGTCGCGCTGCCCCGTGGCCGGGCCGGCGGGGCCGCCGCAGCCGGCGATCGCCGTCAGCGTGCACGCGGCGATGATGAGGAGCCAGGCCGGCCGGCTCGGACGTCGAGCGGTGACCTGCATTGGAGGGGGCATGAGCGGGGATTATAGAACCCCGGCCCGGTGGACGCCGGCGATTCCGACGCCTTCCACGCTCTCGAGCACGATGGCGTCGCCGGAAGGCGCGTTTTGCGACGGGTGGCAGCCGAGGGTTGACGTGGCCTCCAGCCGGTCAAATAATGAATGAACGTTCATTCATGAAACGCACTGCTGTCCCCTCATCAACGCGACGCGGCGGCGAGGCCCGGCTGGCCGCTGGCGACAAGCGCGACGCGATCATGCGCGCCGCCACCCGTGTGTTCGCGCAGCGCGGCTTCTTCAATGCCCAGGTGGCGGACGTGGCCAAGGCCGCCGGCGTCGCCGCCGGCACCGTGTATCTCTACTTCCGCAGCAAGGATGACCTGCTCGTCTCGGTCTTCGAACGCACGATGCAGGAGGCCATCGCCCACGGGCGGGCGGCCCTCGACGGCGTGGCCGATCCGCGCGAGCGCCTGAGCCGCCTGGCCCGGCTGCACCTCGAACGCCTCGGCCGCGACCGCGATCTGGCCATCGTCTTCCAGGTGGAACTGCGGCAGACGACCAAGTTCATGGAACGTTTTTCGTCCAGCTTCCTGCGCGAGTATCTCGGGCTCATCCGCGAGGCCATCGAGGCCGGACAGGCGGACGGGCTCTTCCGCCGCGACGTGAGCGCCACCGCGGCCGCCAAGATTCTCTTCGGGGCGCTCGACGAGATGGCCACCAACTGGATACTGAGCCGGCGCCGCTATGCACTCGAGCACGACGCCGACACGGTGATCGATCTGTTCCTGCACGGCGCGTGCGACCGCCAACGTCGCGATGACCGGGAGCACGGCGACCGCTCGCCCGCCGTCGGAGGCACGGCATGACATTCACGAACGTGGGCGTGCTCGGCGCGGGCACCATGGGAGCGCAGATCGCGTTGCACCTGGCCAACGCGGGCCTGCCGGTGGTGCTGCTCGACGTGACGCGCGAGGCCGCGGCCGCCGGACTGCAGCGCGCCCGCACCCTCAAGCCCGATCCGCAGTTCACCCCCGACACCTGGCGGCTGGTTCGCACCGGCAGCTTCGATGACGACCTGGCCCTGTTGAGCTCGGCCGACTGGATTCTCGAAGCCGTCATCGAGCGGATCGACATCAAGCGGGAATTGCTGGCACGCGTCGCCGCCGTCTCGGCGAGCACCGCGGTCCTCAGCACCAACACCTCGGGCATTCCCGTCGGCGCCATCGCCGAGGGCTGGCCGCTCGAACGGCGCCGCCGCTGGCTGGGCACCCACTTCTTCAATCCGCCGCGCTACCTGCCGCTGCTCGAGGTCGTGCCGACGCCGGACACCGACCCGGCCGTGGTGGACGCGATCGCCGCCTTCGCCGATCGAGTGCTCGGCAAGGGCGTGGTCGTCGCGAAGGACACGCCCAACTTCATCGGCAACCACCTCGCCCTGCATGGCGTGGCGACGATGCTGCGGGCGGTGGACGAGGGCCGCTACTCGATCGACGAGGTCGACGCGATGACCGGCGTCGCCATCGGCCGGCCGGCCTCGCGCCACCTTCCGCACCATGGACATCGCCGGCCTCGACGTGCTGGCGCACGTGATGTCCAACCTCGAGGAGCGCCTCGCCGGCGAGGCCGATCGCGCAGTGGTTCCGGCAGCCGCCCCTGCTGACCGGCCTGCTCGAGCGCGGGGCGCTCGGGGAGAAAGCCGGCCGCGGCTTCTACGAGCGCCGCAAGGACGCGGCGGGCGCATCGGCGGTGTTCACGCTCGATTCCGGCACTCTCGACTACCAGCCGCAGCGCAAGCCGGAGTTCCCGTCGATTGCGGCGGCCATGGCCATCGACGACGTCGCCACCCGCATCCGCACGCTGTTCCTCGGCGCACGATCGGGTCGGCCGGTTCCTGCGCGACACCCTGGCCCCGACGCTGGTCTACGCGGCGCGCGTGGCGCCCGACATCGCGCATTCCCTCGACGACGTCGACCGGGTGATGCGCTGGGGCTTCGGCTGGCAGCTGGGCCCGTTCGAGACGCTCGACGCCATCGGACTGCGGGAGGTCATGGACGCGGCGACGGCGGCCGGCGTGACCGGCGTGCCGCCCCTCATCGCCGACGCCCTGGCGGATGGACGCAACAGGCTGCGCGAGACCGCGGCGCCAGCGCGGCCGGGCCTGCTCATCCTGACCGAGGCCGTCCGCCAGTCGAGGGTCGTCAAGAAGAACGCCGGCGCCAGCCTGGTGGACCTCGGGGACGGCGTGCTGGCGGTGCAGTTCCATTCGAAGATGAACGCGATCGGCGGCGACACCATCGCCATGCTCCACGCCGGCGTGCGCGAGGCCACGAAGGACCACCGGGCGCTCGTCGTCGGCAATGAGGCCCCCAACTTCTCGGCCGGGGCCAACCTGATGCTGGTGCTGCTCGAGGCGCAGGAGGGCAACTGGGACGAGCTCGACCTCATGGTGCGCGGGTTCCAGCAGGCGGTGATGGCGCTGCGCTACAGCCCGGTGCCGGTGGTCGTGGCGCCGGCCGGCCTGGCGCTCGGCGGCGGCTGCGAAGTCGCGCTGCATGCCGACCGCGTGCACGCCGCCGGCGACACGTTCATGGGTCTCGTCGAGGTCGGCGTCGGGCTGATTCCGGCCGGTGGCGGCACCAAGGAGATGGTGGCCCGCGCCATGTCGCGGCTGCCGTCCTCCGACACCGACCCGCTGCCGTTCGTGCAGCAGGCCTTCGAAACGGTCGCCCTGGCCAAGGTCTCCGCGAGCGCGCCGGACGCGGTGCGCCTCGGCTACCTGTCGCCGCTCGACACCTGGTCGATGAACCGGGAGCGTCTGATCGCCGACGCCAAGGCGCAGGCGCTGCAACGCGTGGCCGAAGGCTACAGGGCGCCGCTGCCCCGGCTGGCCATTCCGGTCGGCGGCGAATCGCTGGCGCGCAGCACTCGAAACTCGGCGTCCACCTGGCGTGGCGGGCCGGACGGGCCACCGATCACGACCGCACCATCGGCTAGACGCTCGCCACCGTGTTTGCCGGCGGCGCCGTGCCCCACGCGACCACCGTCAGCGAACAGCACCTGCTCGATCTCGAGCGCGAGGCTTTTCTGCGCCCTGCTCGGTGAGCCGAAGACGCTGGCCCGCATCCAGCACACGCTCACGACGGGCAAGCCGCTCAGGAACTGATCGATGCCACGAATCATCGAGCGCGGACACGGCCGCCCGATCGTCATCGTGCCCGGCATCCAGGGCCGCTACGAATGGGGCCTGCCCACCGTCGAGGCCCTCGCCGCGCTCGGCCGGGTCATGACCTTCTCGCTGGCCGATGAGCCGACGAGCGACTTCGCGTGGTCCGAAGCGGCGGGCTTCGAGAACTACCTGACGCAGCTCGGCGAGGTCGTGCGCACCACGGCCGTCGAGCGACCGGTGCTCGTCGGCGTGTCCTACGGCGGGCTCATCGCCGCCGAGTACGCGGCCCGCCACCCCGGTGCGGTCGTCGGCGCTCGTCCTGGTGTCCGCGCCGCCGCCGGCGTGGCGACTGCCGGAACGCACCGAGCGCTATCTGAAGACGCCGCGTCTGCATGGCGCCGCGTCTTCTGGATCGGCGCGCCGCTGCGCGTCTATCCCGGAGCTCAAGGCGGCGCTGCCCGACAGCCGCCGCCGCTGGCAGTTCGTGCTGGGCCACGGTCTGACGATCGCCGCCGCGCCGGCGTCGTCGGCGCGCATGGTGCGGCGGCTGCACTGGCTGGCGGACGCCGCGTTCTCGCTCGACCGGCCGCTCGACGTGCCGGCCCTCATCGTCACCGGCGAAGCCGCGCTCGAGACCGTCGTGCCGCCGGCCGACACCCTGAAGTATCGCGCCTGGCTGCCCGCCGCCCGCGTCGTCACCCTGGCCGACACCGGTCACAACGGCAGCGTCATGAAGCCGCGCCTCTTCGCCGAGGCCGTCGCCGGTCTGCTGGCGGAGGCGCCGGACGCGGCGCCCGCGGCCGTCACCGCCCTGCCGCCACCCCCATCGGAGAACCGCACGTGCCCACAGAGTTCCTTAGAGAGATTGCCGGCCCGTCCGGCCCGCTCGAAGCCCGCCTCGATCTGCCCGACCGGACCGGCCCGGGCGGTGGCGGTCTGCGGCCATCCCCACCCGCTGCATGGCGGCACCATGCACACCAAGGCGCTCTATCAGACCGCCAAGGGCCTCACGCGCGCCGGCGTCGCCGCGCTGCGCTTCAACTTCCGGGGCGTCGGCCTGAGCGCCGGCTCGTTCGACGCCGGCCCCGGCGAGACAGGACGACTTCCGGGCCGCCATCACCGTCGCCGAGGAGCGGTTTCCCGGCCTGCCGATCTGGGCAGTCGGGATGTCGTTCGGCTCGTGGATCGCCGCCTCGGTCGGTGCGGCCGATCCGCGCATCTCGCTCGTGCTCGCGGTGGCGCCCGGCGGTCGACCGTTACGACTACTCGCCACTCGCCGCCGCCGCCAAGCCCACCTTCATCGTCCACGGCGAAGAGGACGAGCTCATCCCGGCGGCGGAGGTGCGCCGCTTCTACGGGACGCTCGCCGAGCCGCGCGAGCTCGTGATGATCGAGCACGCCAACCACCTGTTCGAAGGCCGCGCGACCCTCGTCGGCGACGCTGTCGAGGGCTTGCTGGCCGACTGGGAGGCCTGACCATGATGGATGCCGTCATCGTGTCCGCCGTCCGCACCGCGGTGGGCAAGGCGCCCCGCGGGGCGCTGCGCTTCACGCGGCCCGACGAACTGGCCGCGCTGGTCGTGCGCGAGGCGCTCAGCCGCGCCGGCCACGTCCCAGCCGCCGATATCGACGACGTCATCCTGGGCTGCGCGATGCCGGAAGCCGAACAGGGCCTGAACGTCGCGCGGATCGCCAGCCTGCGCGCCGGCCTGCCGGTGACGGCTTCGGCGGTGACCATCAACCGCTTCTGCGCCTCGGGGCTGCAAGCCATTGCCAGCGCCGCCGATCGCATCCGCGTCGGTGAGGCGACGGCGATCGTGGCCGGCGGCACCGAGTCGATGAGTCTCGTGCCGATGGGCGGCCATAAGGTGGCGCCGAATCCCGGCCTCGTCGACGACTATCCGGACGTCTATCTCACGACCGGACTGGTCGCCGAGAACCACGCGCGCCAGTCGGGCATCTCGCGCGAAGCGCAGGATGCCTTCGCGCTGCGCTCGCACGAGCGCGCCCTGGCCGCGATCGACGCCGGCCGGTTCGCCGACGAGATCGTCGCCGTGACCACCCGCCGTGTCGACGCCACCGGGGGCGGCGCCCCGGTGACGAGCGAGGCCGTGTTCTCGGTGGACGAGGGGCCGCGCCGCGGCACCTCCGCGGAAGCCCTGGCGGCGCTCAGGCCGGCCTTCCACGTCGCCGGCAGCGTCACCGCCGGGAACTCGTCGCAGACGAGCGACGGCGCCGCCGCCGTCGTCGTCGTCTCCGCCGCCTACGCCCGCGACCACGGCCTGGCGCCGCTCGCCCGGTTCGTCACCTACGCCACGGCCGGAGTGGCGCCGGAGCTCTTCGGACTGGGACCGGTGCCCGCCGTGCGCAAGGCGCTGGCGCAGGCCGGACTGACGCTCGACGACATCGACCTCGTGGAGTTCAACGAAGCCTTCGCCGCGCAGGTGCTGGCCTGCCAGGCCGAGCTGGCCATCGCCGACGACCGCCTCAACGTCAACGGCGGCGCCATCGCGCTCGGCCACCCGCTCGGCTGCACGGGGGCCCGGATGACCACCTCGCTGCTCTACGAGATGGAGCGGCGCCAGGCACGCTACGGGCTCGTCACCATGTGCGTCGGCGGCGGCATGGGCGCAGCGGGCATCTTCGAGCGGCTGACTCAGGGGGACCTGTCATGACACAGACGGCACACATCGCGCGCGGCGGCGAATGGCTCATCGCCGACACCGACCCCGCGACGATGATGACCCGCGAGCGCATCTCCGACGAGCATCGCCTCATCGAACAGACCGCCCGTGAGTTCATGGCCGGCGACGTGCTGCCCGCGATCGAACGGCTGGAACAGAAGGACTGGGCGCTCAACCGCACGCTGCTCCAGAAGTGCGGCGCGCTCGGCCTGCTCGGCACCAACGTGCCGGAGGCCTACGGCGGCGTCGACCTCGACAAGGTCGCGACGCTCCTCGTCAGCGAGCAGCTGGCGACCAACGCCTCGTTCGCCGCGACCTTCGGCGCCCAGGCCAACCTGACCATCCTGCCGATCTTCATGTTCGGCACAGAGGCGCAGAAGGAGCACTACCTGCCCGGGCTCATCACCGGCGACGTCGCCGGGGCCTATTGCCTGAGCGAGACCGGCTCGGGTTCGGATGCGCTCGGCGCCCGCGCCAGGGCGACGACCCAGCCGGACGGCAGCTACCTGCTCTCCGGCGAGAAGATGTGGATCACCAACGGCGGCTTCGCCGACCTCTTCGTCGTCTTCGCCAAGGTCGACGGCGAGCACTTCACCGCCTTCCTCGTCGAACGCGCCTGGCCCGGCGTGTCCTCCGGCCAGGAGGAGCACAAGATGGGCCTGCACGGCTCGTCCACCACGCCGGTCCTGCTGCAGGACGTGAAGGTCCCGGCCGAGGCCGTCCTCGGCGAGGTCGGCAAGGGCCACAAGGTGGCCTTCAACGTGCTCAACTTCGGGCGTTTCAAGCTCGGCGCCATGACCTCCGGCGGCGCCAAGGCCGCCCTGGCCGACGCCGCCACCTATGCTGCGTCGCGCAAGCAGTTCGGGGCGGCGATTGCCACCTTCGGCGCCATCCGCCACAAGCTCGGCGAGATGACGGCGCGGGAGTACGCGCTCGAGAGCCTCATCTACCGCACCGCCGGCCTCATCGACGAGGCCCTGACGGCGAGCGGCAACACCCCGGCCGGGTTGCTGGCGGCGCTCGAGGAGTACGCCGTCGAGGCGTCGATTGCCAAGGTCTACGGCAGCGAGGTCGCCGACTACATCATCGACGAGAGCGTGCAGATTCTCGGCGGCAACGGCTTCGTCGCCGACTACCCGATGGAGCGCCGCTACCGCGATGCTCGCGTCAACCGGATCTTCGAAGGCACCAACGAGATCAACCGCCTGCTCATCCCGGGCATGCTGATCAAGAAGTCGGTGAAGGGCGACCTGCCGCTCACCAAGGCGGCCGCGACGATCCAGGAAGAGATCATGGCGCCGGCGGCGGTGCCCGACGGCGACGACGGGCCGCTCGCCGCCGAGCGGCGGGCCGTGGCCGCCTTCAAGAAGGTGGCCCTGTTCGTGGCCGGCGCCGCCATGCAGCAGTTCGGCGACGCGCTGCAGCACGAGCAGGAAGTGCTGTCCTCGGTGGCCGACATCGTCATCGACGCCTACGCCGCCGAGAGCGCCGTGCTGCGGGCACTCGCCGCCGCCGGATCGCCCGACGCCGATCTCCACGTGGCCACCGCGACCGTGGTCACGCATGAGGCGGCCGGGCGCGTCGAGCTGGCCGCGCGCGGGGCGCTGGCGGCGCTCGGCGAGGGCGACACGCTGCGCACGCATCTGGCGGCGCTCAGGCGGCTCCTCAAGTTGACGCCGGCCAATCTCGTCTCCCGCCGGCGGATCATCGCCGACGCGGCCGTGGCCCGCGGCGGCTACCCGTTTGCCTGAGGGGGACGCCGCGGGCGGGTGTGGCACACTGAGAGGCGTGTCCCGCCTCTTGACATGGCGCGCCGCCGCACTCGCGATGGCGCTGGCAGTGGCGTCCGCCTGCACGCAGGAGCCGCCGGAGGTGTCCTACGTGCGCCGGGTCGCCGAGGAGCGCACCCGGAAGGACGAGTTCTTCCGCAGCGGTGGCAGCGAGTCACCGGTGCGGCCGGCGGACCAGGCCACCTACCTGCCGATCAGCTATTTCGACATCGACCCCGACTACGCCACGCCGGCCACCCTGCGCCTGCTCGAGGAGCGGACGCGGCTGCGTCATGCCGACCTCGACCGGCAAGCAGCGGGACATGGAGCGGGTCGGACACCTGGAGTTCACGCTGCGCGGCCAGGCGCTCAAGCTCACGGCTTTCGCCGAAGCCGGTCAGGAGGTGTCACGGCTGTTCGTGCCCTTCAGCGATCTGACGAGCGGCACCGAGACCTACCAGGCCGGCCGCTACATGGACATCGATCCACAGGCGAGCGGTGTCTACATCATGGACTTCAACACCGCCTATCACCCGTACTGCTACTACAACGCCGAGTACGACTGCCCGTATCCCCCGGCCGAGAACCGCTTGAAGATCCCCATCCGCGCCGGCGAGCGTCTACGCGCCGCCGAAGCGCTGGCCCCGGGCCGATGAGCGCTCTCGAGGCCATCATCTTCGACTTCGACGGCGTCATCGCCAACAGCGAGCGCCTGCACCTCGTGGCCTTCCAGCAGGCTCTCGCGGCGACGTCCCTGCAGCTGACCGACGAGGCCTACTACGCCCGCTATCTCGGCTTCGACGACTTCGGCGTCTTCCGCCAGCTGGCCGCCGACGAGGGGCAGGAGGTGCACCCGGCCGAGCTCGAAGCGGTGGTGGCCGACAAGGGGCGCCGCTACGAGGCGCTGGCCGCCGCCGGGGAGATGCTCTTTCCCGGCGCCGCCGAGTTCATCACCACGGTGGCCGGCATGGTGCCGCTGGCGGTCGCCTCGGGCGCACTGACCGCCGAGATCGACCACGTGCTGGAGAAGGCGGATCTGCGCCGCCACTTCGTCACGGTGGTCGGGGCCGACCAGACGCCGGCGTCGAAGCCGGCACCGGATCCCTACCTCGAGGCCCTGGCCCGCCTCCGGCAGCACAGCGGCCGCCCGCTGGCGTCGGCCCGCACGGTGGCCATCGAGGACTCGCGGTGGGGCCTCGAATCCGCGACGGCAGCCGGGCTGCGCACGGTCGCGGTCAGCACCACCTATCCGGCCGACGCCCTGACCAGTCACGCCGAGCTCGTCGTGGCCGGCCTGCACGCCCTCGATGTCGCCACGCTCGAGCGGCTGTGCGCCCACCCGCGGCGGGAACTCTAGTGCCGGATCGCGAGCTGCCTTCTGTGAGGAACAGGCCGTAGACATGACGAGGACGGACGACTAGATGCTGCCGAGCGGAGCCGCCATCGCCCGGGCGCTCGAGGAAGCCGATGCCGGGCCCGGGGCGACGTTCGCGCCGGGAGCCCTGGTCGTGGCGAGCGTCGAGTACCCGGCGCTCGCGGCCAGCCACTACCTGGCCGAGCTCGACGCGATCGGCGAGCAGGCACTCGAGGAGGTGGCGTCGCACGCCGGCGTGGAAGGACCGCTGCACGCACGTGTCGAGGCCATCAACCGCTGCCTCTACGAGACGCTCGGCTTCCGCGGCAACCGCGAGGAGTACGGCGATGTCCGCAACAGCTGCCTGAATCAGGTGATCGAACGCCGCACCGGCATCCCCGTCACCATGGCGATTGTCTACATGGAGGTGGCCAGGCGCGCGGGCCTGCGGGCCGAGGGCATCAACTTCCCGGGACACTTCCTCGTGCGCATCCGTGACAGCGCCGGCCAGGGCCCCGGGCTGATCGTCGATGCCTTCGACAACGGCGCGATCCTGACCGAGCAGGACTGCAGCGCGCTGCTGGCCAGGGATGAGTCCCCCGTGCCCTTCCGGCCCGAACTGCTCGTCCGCGCCTCGCGACGGCAGGTCTTCGTCCGGATGCTGGTCAACCTGAAGCGGCTCTACGTGCAGAACCGCTCCTTCCCCCAGGCCCATACCGTGACCGACGCGTTGCTGACGCTCACGCCGTCGTCGCTACCCGAACTGCGCGACCGCGGCCTGATCTCCTACCATCTCCACGACTACTCGGCGGCCCTTCGCGATCTCGAGGAATACCTCCGCCTGCTCACACTGACCGACAAGGGCGACGACGCGCGCGACGAGACCACCCAGGTCTGGGACCACGTCAAGTCACTGCGGCGCCGCGTTGCTTCGCTCAACTAGACCGGGCCTGGCGGCCCGCCCGTCGACGTTCAGAGCCATGCCACGGCATGGTCTGCGGTATCCTCGCAGGCCTATGCATCGTGACTATCACCGCTGGTACTCGCCCCGCCTCAGTCGCGACATGGGCGTCGTGGTCTATGGACACTTCGGCATGCCGCTCCTGGCCTTTCCCACGAGTGGCGGCGACGAGTGGGAGCAGGAAGGGCAGGGCATGATTCGCACCCTGACGCCCTACCTGGAGCAGGGACGGATCAGGATCTTCTCGGTCAACGGCGTGACCGGCGAGTCGTTCTACAACAAGGGCGCACACCCCTTCCACCGCAGCTGGATGCAGGCGCAATACGACGCCTACCTCAGCCACGAGGTGTTCCCCTTCATCGAGCACCAGTGCCGCACACCGGGCATCGCCATGGCGACCTTCGGCGCCTCGCTCGGCGCGTACCACGCGGCCAACACCCTGTTCAAGCATCCCGACCGTGTCAGGCGCTGCTACGCGCTCTCCGGCCTCTACGACATGGGGGATTTCATGGACGGGATGTACGACGACAACTTCTACTTCAACAATCCCGTGGACTACATGAGCGGCCAGCAGGACCCGTGGTACCTGGAGCAGTACCGCCGCTGCGAGATCCGGCTGGCCACTGGCAGCGGCCCGTGGGAGAAGAGCGGTCCGACCTACCGGATGTCGGCGGTGCTGTCCGGCCGCGGCATCCAGCATCGCCTGGACGACTGGGGTCCGGAGGGCGGGCACGACTGGCCCTACTGGCACCACCAGATGTGGGAGTACGTCGGCGCGAGCTTCTGAGACGGCGCCGGGCCAGGCGCCCGCGGTGCCGTCAGCCCGTTGGTGAGCGCAGTCCGACGAGGCGCCGCTCAGCGGCAGGCGGCGTCCAGCATCCGTACCTTGCTGACGTCGACGCGACGCACCAGGACGTTGACCGTGCGGTCGGCATCGGGCCCGGCGACGATCGAGGTGTTCGGCACCCGGGCCTTCATCTTCCGGCCGTCGGACTTGACCTCGATCTCGGTCCACTGATCCTTACGATCGATCTTGATTTCGCCGTCGCGAAGGTCGCCTTTGACGTCGCCCTCGACTTCCACCCGATGCCCAATGTGTGGCGCCAGCTCCCCATCCTTCTCCAGCCAGTAGAAGATGTTCGCCACCACTCCCGTGGTGCCGATCGCACCGGGACTGGCCGTGGTGGACGGTGACGCGCCGCCCGCCGGCACCCGTGGGCCATTGATCAGGAGGTAGCCGTCGTCGTCGTGCCCCTGTACCAGGCAGCCTGAGAGCTTCACTGCGTCGCCGGTGCGCGCCAACGGGCTGCTCATCGCAGCGAGGACGAACGCCGCGCCGCAGGCGGCGGCGGCGAATTGGTGTGGTGTCACGGATGCCTCCCAGGCCGCAGGCGCGGCCGCGATGAAGGGCTGCAAGCCGGGTACCAGGCAGGGCGCTCACGCCCATCTTGCGCCGGGTGACGCTCCTGCGGGAGCGTCCCGGGAACGGCTCTTGCAACCCTCCGGGAAATATGGGAATCGCTCGACAGGTGTCTCAATACGGAAGCCGCCGTCTCACCCGCCGCCTGCTCCGCAGCGTGCCGTGGCTGGGCGGCGCCATCGCCCTCTTTGCGCTCCGCGGGGCCGTTCGCCGCAAGGGCCTGTGGGGCGGCGCCGCCGACACCGTGCTCGACTTCGTGCCGTTCGTCGGGGGCGCGAAGAACCTGGCCGAAACGGCACGCGGACGCGACTTCATCGGCGACAAGCGCAGCACCGACTGAGCGGGGACGGCCGCCCGCCCATGGCGGCTCACTCGCTCGCGGATACCGGACGCGAGTCCGGGGCTCCGGCCAAGGTCAGCATCAGCTCGTTCAGCCGCTTGACGAACGCCGCCGGGTCCTGAATCAGCCCGCCTTCGGCCAGCGTGGCCTGATCGAACAGGATCTGGCTCCAGTTGCTGAACTTCACCGGGTCGTCCTCGGCGGCCAGCCGCCGCACGACCGGATGCGCCGGGTTCACCTCCAGAATCGGCTTGGTGGCCGGCACCGGCTGCCCGGCCGCCTTCAGCAGCCGCTCGAGGTTGGTGCTGAGACCGCCCTCGCTGCTGACGAGGCACGCTGGCGAGTCCGTCAGTCGATTGGTCACCCGCACCGCACTGGCGCGCTCGCCGAGCGCCGTCTGCATGCGCTCGAGTAGCGGGGCGTGTTCGCCCGACGGCGCGCCTTCTTCCTGTGTGGGGGCCTCGCCGCCGATGGCGCTGAGGTCGAGCTCCTTCGCCGCCGCCGACTGCAGCGGCTTGCCGTCGAACTCGTGGAGCGACGACACCACCCACTCGTCGATGCGCTCGTGCAGGAGCAGCACTTCGATGCCGAGCTTCCGGAAGATCTCGAGGTGCGGGCTGTTGGTGGCCGCGCCGTAGCCATCGGCGGTGATGTAGTAGATGTCCTTCTGGCCATCCTTCATGCGGGACACGTAGTCGGCGAGCGTCGCGGTCTGCGCCTCGTCCGGATTGTGCGTCGTGGAGAAGCGCAGGAGTCTGGCCAGCCGATCGTGGTTGGCGTGATCTTCCGGGATGCCTTCCTTGAGCACGCGTCCGAACGTCGTCCAGAAGGTCTGGAACTTGGCCGGCTCCTTCTCCGCCAGCTCCTCGAGCAGCGTCAGCACGCGCTTGATGGCGGCCGTCCGGATGCCCTGGACGTCCTTGGACTGCTGCAGGATCTCGCGTGACACGTTGAGCGGCAGGTCGTTCGAGTCGACCACGCCGCGTACGAAGCGCAGGTAGGCCGGCAGCAATTGCTGCGCGTCGTCCATGATGAAGACCCGGCGCACGTAGAGCTTCACGCCGCGCCGGTGATCGCGGTCCCACAGATCGAACGGCGCCCGCGACGGCACGTAGAGGAGCAGGGTGAACTCCTGACGGCCCTCGACCCTGGCGTGCGTGTAGGCGAGCGGCGCGTCGGCATCGTGCGCCACGTGCCGGTAGAGCTCGTGATACTGCTCCTCGGTGATGTCGCTCTTGGGGCGCGCCCACAGCGCCGACGCGCGGTTGATCTGCTCGTCCTCGTCGGTCACCACCTGCTTTCCGGCCTCGCTGTCCCAGTGCTCCTTCTTCATCAGGATGGGGACGGCGATGTGGTCCGAATACCGGCGCAGGATGTCCCGCAGGCGGATCCCCGACAGCAGCTCGTCCTCCTCGGGCCGCAGGTGCAGGATGACGTCGGTGCCGCGCGACGCCTTCTCGACGGTCTCCACCGTGTAGCTGCCTTCCCCCGTGCTCTCCCATCTGACGCCGTGCTCGGGCGTGAGACCAGCGCGGCGCGTGACCAGCGTGACGCGGTCGGCCACGATGAACGCCGCATAGAAGCCGACGCCGAACTGCCCGATGAGGTGGGCGTCCTTGGCGCGGTCAGCCGTCAACTGCGCAAGGAACTCACGCGTCCCCGACTTGGCGATGGTGCCGATGTTGTCGACCACGTCCTGCCGCGACATGCCGATGCCGTTGTCCGACACGGTGATCGTGCGGGCGGCGGTGTCGTAGCTGACCCGGATCCGGGGCTCGGGGTCGTGCTCGAGCAGTGCGTCGTCGCTCATCGCCTCGAAGCGCAGCTTGTCGGCGGCGTCGGAGGCGTTCGAGACGAGCTCGCGCAGGAAGATCTCCTTGTTCCCGTAGAGGGAATGAATCATCAGGTGCAGGAGCTGCGAGACCTCGGCCTGGAATCCCAGGGTTTCCTTCGTCGACGTGCCAGCCATCTCTCGTCTTCTCCTCGGGGTGATCGGCGCCGCCGGCCATGACGGGCCGGGAAGAGGCGTTCAGGGTGACCTCATCGTATCGCCATGGGGAAGCCGCGGCCAACGGGATGGTCCATCCGTGGCGGTCGTCGCCTTTGCTATATTGACGACAGGTGCTGATGCGAGGTCCGTTGGTCGCGCTTCTCGTCCTGTTGCCGAGTCTGGCCGGCGCGCAGTCGGCCCGCGACTCCGTCGGCACGCCAGGGGCACTTCCCCCGATCGGCCTGCCGCTGTCACCGATTGGTCTGCCACTGGCCCCGCTCGGCCTGGGACCGGCGACTGAAACGCGCGCACCCGCCGCACCTGCGACCACGACGCCGAGGTCCTCGCACCGCCAGGGCGGTGGCGGGCACCGGGCCTACGCCAGGCCACACGCCGTCTATGTGGTTCCCGTCTACGGCTCGTATGGATGGGCGGTGCCGGCGGTCGTCACGACGTCGCGGACGGCGGCGATCCCGGAGGCGGTAGAGCCGGCGGCGGTCCCGGCGGCTACCGGCACCCTGCGTCTCGACCTCTCGCCCCGTCCCACCGGTCCGCTGTTCGTGGACGGCGCCTTCGTGGGCACCCTCGACGAACTGGGAGACGAGATCACGATGGCGACCGGCGTCCACCAGATCGAGGTTCGCGAGCGCGGGTTCAAGCCCTTCACCCTCTCGGTGCGCATCGAGGCCGGCCGTGCCCTTGTCTACGCCGATGAACTCGAGCGCGATCCACGGTCGCGGCCGCCGGCTCCACCCGAGGCCGGCGCAGCGGCTCCGGCGGGCGCAGCCGCTCCGGCGGGCGCACCAGCCCCTCCAGCGCGCAAGCCTCTCTATTTCATCCCCGGCTGCTACCTCGGGGATGTCCCGCCGGACCAGGCGGGATTGCCGGCGTCGTGTGACCTGAGCCGGGCGGTGATCTACCAGCCGTAGCCGCCGCCCGCGGCGCGAGATCGTCCAGGCGCGGTTCGCCCGCCTGCTTCAGGCCAGGCTCCGCGCATGCCGGCAGCCTGCAGCCAGGGGGCAGACCCGGCAATGCGGCCCGTGCTCGACGCAGGCATGATCGGCGTGGTGCGCCAGGGCGACCACTGCCTCGGTGAGACGCTCGAAGTCGCCGCCGCAGGCGGCAAGCAGACGGCGCCGCGCCCGGCGCCGTAGCCGCGTCCGCGGTTCCCCTGCGAAGCCGTCGAGCCGCGCCACCACCCGCGCGACGCCATCGTCAGCCGCAGCCAGGGCGTGGCCGCCGACGAACAGCAGGGCGTGGAGCCTGGCCGGCTCGGAGAGGTGCGGCACATCGGCCAGCGCACGCACGGCCCCTGGCAGCGGGCCGCGCACCCGCCGCGCCAGGTCCGGGTGCCGCTTGAAGTGGCCGCTGCCGGCCTTGAGGGCGTCGATGCGCTGCTCGACGCCGCCGACAGCGCGCAGGGCGGCGGACAGGTCGCCCTTCGAGGTGCGGAACACGGCATCGGGCGTCAGCGCGGGAATCCGCTTCAGCGCCTGCCAGGCGATGTCCCGCCTCGCCGGCAGGGTCCGCGCCGAGACGACGTCCCACACGAAGAACGCGAAGAGGTCGCCCGGCGGCGGAGTCAGCGGGCCGTAGAACTGGCGCAGCGGAGCCAGCAGGCCGTCCATGTCACCGCAGGCGGCCGATCTCCTCGTAGAGCGCCGCCGACGCGATCACGCCGTTGTGGAAGTTGCCGAGATCGATCTTCTCGTCCGGCGCGTGGGCGTTCTCGTCGGGCAGGCCGACCCCGAACAGCACGCACGGCAGGCCGAGCTCCTCCTGGAACGTGGCGACCACCGGAATCGATCCGCCTTCGCGGTTGAAGACGGGCGTCTTGCCGAAGCCGCGTTCGATCGCCCGGCCCGCCGCCTGCACGTACTGGTTGTCGAACGACGTCATCCACGGCTTGCCGCCGTGCATGCGGATGAGCGAGTAGTTCACGGCCTTCGACATCACCTTCTTGAGGTGCGCCTCGAAGAGATCGCCGATCTTCGCCGGCTCCTGGTTGGGCACGAGACGCATGCTGACCTTGGCCATCGCCACCGCCGGCAGCACCGTCTTGGCGCCGTCGCCGGTGAAGCCCGAGAGCAGGCCGTTGACCTCGAAGGTCGGGCGTGCCCAGACGCGCTCGAGCGTCGTGTAGCCCGTCTCGCCGAACAGCTTCGGCGCTCCCAGGTCCATCCGGTAGCGCTTCTCGTTGAACGGCAGCTTGGCGAACTCCGCGCGTTCCTCGTCACGCAGCGGCACCACGTCGTCGTAGAAACCGGCGATCTTGATGTGGCCGCTCTTGTCCTTCATCTGCGCCAGCGCCTGCATCAGGGCCATGGCGGGATTGACGAGGGCGCCGCCGAAGGATCCCGAGTGCAGGTCGGACTTGCTGCCGCGCACGTCGATCTGGAAGTAGGCAAGGCCGCGCAGCCCGTAGCAAATCGACGGCACGTCGCGGTCGAACATCGGCGAGTCGCTGATGACGACGACGTCGGCCTCGAGCAGGTCCTTGTTGGCGCGGATGAAGTTGTCGAGGTTGGCGCTGCCGACTTCCTCTTCGCCTTCGAGCACGACCTTGATGTTGACCGGCAGGCTGCCCGTCTGCGACAGGTGCGCCTCGATCGCCTTCATGTGCATGAAGACCTGGCCCTTGTCGTCGACGGCGCCGCGCGCGTAGAGCTCGCCGTCGCGGACGGTCGCTTCGAAGGGCGGCGACGTCCACAGCTCGACGGGGTCGACCGGCTGCACGTCGTAGTGCCCGTAGAAGAGGATGGTCGGCGCGCCGGCGGCGCCCAGCCATTCGGCGTAGACGACCGGGTGGCCCGGTGTGTCGACGAGGCGCGCCCCGGCCATGCCGATGCGCGTCAGTTCGGCGGCCGTCCACTCGGCGCAGCGACGCACGTCGGCGCTGTGCTCG
This sequence comes from uncultured Acidobacteriota bacterium, assembly GCA_963807405.1. GTDB lineage: Bacteria > Acidobacteriota > Vicinamibacteria > Vicinamibacterales > UBA2999 > CADEFD01. The sequence continues at coordinate 3,118,624 of CAWEBU010000006.1, forward strand.
GGCAACGCCGAGATGCTGGGGATGGCCAGGAAGCCCTTGAGCTGCTCGACGAACTGGTCGCGGTTGACGTTGATGAAGTCGACGATCTTGTCCATGGCATTCTCCGCGTCCGGGTGACCGGCGCGCGTCCTCACTCTAACACTGCCCGCGCGGCGAACCGCTCAGGCCGGAAGGCGCCAGCCCGCGCCAGCGCGCACGACCCGCGCCTCGCCTTCGAGCATCACGAGATGCGCGAGCACGCTCTCTTCGGCCATGGCGAGGAGCGCCGGATCCAGACCACCGTAGATGCCGGCCACGATCGCAGGGATCGTCGCGGCGCCGGCCGACAGCGCCTCGAGTACCTGCTGCTCGCGCTCGCGACGGTGAGCCAGGTAGCTCGCGACGACGGCCAGCGGATCGTCGATGACGGGGCCGTGCGCCGGCCGGGCGCACACCGGATCGAGAGCGGCCAGGCGTCGCAACGACTGCAGGTAGTCGGCGAGCACGCCGCCGCGCGAGGCCGGGATGACGACCGTGCGGCCGGCCACGATCAGGTCGCCGGTGAACGCTGTCCGCGATGCCGCATGCCAGAGGATCACGTGGTCGGGCGAGTGCCCGGGCGTGTGCACCACGCAAAGCGGTCCGTCCCCCGTCTCGATCTCCTGGCCGTCGACGAGCGCCTGCCACGGAACGGCAATGTCGCCGTCACACGCGGGCCACGGCAACTTGAGGAAGCGCGCCGCCGGCGCGCGTCGCGCCAGCGCCGGAGCGCCGCCGGCGTGGTCGGGATGGGCGTGCGTGACGACGACGCGGTCCGGCCCGCTGGGCACGAGGCGGAAGAGCGCGTCGAGATGGCGGGCGTGACCGACGCCGGCATCGACGAGCAGCGGGTGGTCGCCGGGGACCAGGTAGGTCCAGTTCCCCGATCCGGTCATCGGACCCGGGTTCGCGGCGTGGAGGCTGACGACCTTCAAGGGACGGACTCGCGCGCGGTGTGGCCGCCAGACTGGCGGCCGGCTAGACGCCTCAGGTGCCGCCGTGGCCGATCGTCACCACGCCGTCGGCCACGATCACGGGCACCTGCCGCTTGCCGGCGGAATGCTCGAGCATGCGCGCCAGACCGTCGGCATCCCTCCGGACGTTGACGTAGGTGACCGGACCGCGCGCTTCGTACGCCTCACGGGCGGCGAGCGTGTAGGGTCAGGTGTCCTTGCCGTAGATGACGACGGACGCGGGTTCGGCAGCCATGAGTTCAATCCTAGCGCACCTCGACTGCCCTCGTCGCCGTGTCGCGCGCGTGCGGCGCGCGTCCCATGCCACAATCCCCCGTGCTCAGGCTGCTCGTCGTCGGCGCCACGGGTCTGCTCGGCTCGGCCATCTGCTCTCGCGCACGGGCCGCCGGGCACGACGTGCGCGCGCTCATCCGGGCCGAATCGGCGCGCGCCGCCAGCGTCCGTGCGCTCGGTTGCGAGACCGCCGTGGGCGACTTGAAGGATCCGGACAGCCTGGCTCAGGCCTGCCGCGGCGTCGATGCCGTCGTGACCACCGCCAACGCCATGATGTCGCGGGCGCGGGGCGATTCGCTCGAGACGGTCGACCGGCTCGGGTCGCGGGCCCTGGTGGAGGCCGCCGCCCGCGCCGGCGTCAGCCGCTTCATCTACACGTCCATCGAGCGGGGCGTTCCCGACAACAACCCCTTCGTGCGCTACAAGCGCGAAGTGGAGCAGGCGGTGCGCGGCAGCGGCATGACGTGGACCGTGCTGCAGCCCACGGCGTTCATGGAGGTTCACGCCGGCGCGCCGGCCGGCTGGGATCTGGCGGGCGGCCGCGCCCGCGTCGTCGGCGCCGGCACGACGCCGGTCGGCTACATCGCGGTGGACGATGTCGCCGCGTTCGCCGTTGCCGCGCTCACGCACCCGGCGGCGCGCAATTGCGATCTGCCGCTGGCGGGCCCGGAACCGCTGTCGGCCGCCGACGCCATCCGCATCGCCGAGCAGGTCACGGGCCGGGCGTTCCGGGTGCAGCGGGCGCCGGTGGCGCTGCTGAGATCGTACGGGCCGCGGCCGGCCCCTTCAATCCACCGCTCGCCTCGCTGCTCGGACTGATCATCGGGCAGGCGACCGGCGGTGCCGCGCTGCCGGCACCCATGTTCGACACCTTCGGCGTCCCCCCCACGCGGTTTGCCGACTACGTGCGGCAGTCCGTTGCTGGCCACGCCGGCTGAGCGGCTCATGGCCTCCACGCCGATGGCGCCCGTGGCGCCGACGTTCGCCGAAGCCTTCCGCTTCTGGCTGAAGCTCGGCTTCATCAGCTTCGGCGGACCGACCGGGCAGATCGCCATCATGCACGAGGAACTGGTGGAGCGGCGGCGCTGGATCAGCGAGGCGCGGTTTCTGCACGCGCTGAATTACTGCATGCTGCTGCCCGGTCCGGAAGCGCAGCAGCTCGCCACCTACGTCGGCTGGCTGCTGCACCGCACCGCGCGGCGGCATCGTGGCCGGCACGCTGTTCGTGCTGCCCTCGGCGCTGCATTCTGTGGGCGCTGAGCTGGGTCTACGCTGCCGTTCGGGACAGTGTCCCGTGGATGGCGCGATTTTTCACGGGTTGAAACCGGCCGTGCTCGCCATCGTGGCCGCCGCGGTGCTGCGCATCGGCCGCACGAGCGCTGGAGAACGCGGTGATGTGGACGCTCGCGGCACTCGCGTTCGTCGGCATTTCTTCTTCGCAAGCTGCCCTTTCCGCTCATCGTCGCTGCGGCGCGGGCTGATCGGGCTTCATCGGGCGGCCGGCTATGCCCGGCCAGGTTTGCGTTCGCGCGGCGCACGGCGCCAGGCACGCCCACTGGCGATGTCGACGACGCGTCGCGGCCGCCAGCGGGCCACCTGCGGCCATCGCTGGCCGCGCGGGCGCTGAAGGTCGTCGCCGATCTGCCTCGCGCTCTGGTGGCTGCCGGTTGCTCGCGCTGGCCGCGTGGCTCGGCTGGGACCACACGCTTCTTCCAGCGAGGGCGTGTTCTTCAGCAAGGCGGCGATGGTGACCTTCGGCGGCGCCTACGCGGTGCTGCCGTACGTCTCGCAGCAGGCGGTGGAGCAGTTACGGCTGGCTCAGCGCGCCCGCAGATGCTCGACGGACTGGCCTCGCCGAGACGACGCCCGGCCCGCTCATCATGGTGCTGCAGTTCGTCGGCTTCCTCGGCGGCTGGCAGTCATCCCGGCGCCGCTCGTCGCCGCTCGTCGCCGCCACGCTCGGCGCCTTCATCACGACCTGGACCACGTTCGTGCCGTGCTTCCTCTGGATCTTTCTCGGCGCGCCGCACATCGAGCGGCTGCGCGGCAACGACCAGGCTCACCGCCGCGCTCTCGGCCATCACCGCGGCCGTGGTCGGCGTGATGCTCAATCTCGCCGTCTGGTTCGGTCTCCACGTGCTCGTGCCGGTGGCCGGGCGGGTCAACTGGCTCGGCGTGGCGGTGAGCGCGGTGACGCTGGTCGGGCTCGTGCGGTGGAAGTGGCACGTGATCCCGGTCGTGGCTGGGCGCGGGCATCGTGGGCCTGTTCCACCGGTCGCTGTTCCCGTGACGGCGCGGGCCCGCCGATTCGCATCCGCCGGGGATGGAGCCGCCGGCCGCCAGCGGGCCGGTCAGCCGCTCGAGGCGCCGCCGCCTTTGGACACGGCGGTAGACGCGAAATAGAAATCGAGCATCGCGTTGAGCGGCGACGGATCCTCCCGCAGCCGGCTGCGCAGCGCGGCGCCCTCCCAGCAGTCGACGAGCAGGTTGGCCATCCGTCGCGGTTCGGCGCCCTCGGGGATGTCGCCGCGCGTGCGCGCCGCTTCGAGGCAGACGGCAATCTGGTCGGCGATCTCGTCGAGGCAGGCCTCGATCCGATGCCGGAACACCGGGCTGACGCCCGACAGTTCCTGCCCCAGACGCGCCGAGCAGGCAGCCCCGGTAGCCCTCCTTGCGGTAGCTCTCCTCCGTCGACTCGAAGAAGTGGCGCACGCGGTCGAGCGGAGGTCCGACGGTCGTCGCCGAGACACGCGCCCAGGCCCGCGTGCACCTGCCGCATGTACTCGTCGACGACCTGCAGGGCGAAGTCCTGCTTGTCCTTGAAGTGGTGGTAGAAGGACCCCTTCGGCGTGCCGGTGGCCGTCAGCAGCGCCTGGATGCCGAGATCGTTGTAGCCACGCTCGAGGAGCATGGCCCAACCGGCCGCGAGGAGGCGTTGCTTGGTGGCGTGGATGCACCTACGTCTTGACCATCTCGATCATATGATCGATGACCACGCTGTGTTCGTGCTGAGGGCTGAACATGACGATCTCGGCGTCTTCGATGACCTTCACGTTGTGGCCGGGAGGCCAGTAGAAGAGATCGTCGGCGTGCACGGTCTCCTCCACGCCCGTGGCATCCGTGGTCGTGATGGTCCCCCGCACCACGAAGCCCCAGTGCGGGCAGTGGCAGTGATTGCCCTTCAGGCCGACGAACAGCGGCGTCGTGTCGACGCCGGCCGCGAGCGTGAAGTATTCGCCGCTGATCTTGCCGAAGCCGCTGGCGTCGCCGAAATCCATGCGCTGACGGACCACGGCCCCGGGAATCTCCATCCTCACGTCGACGTCGTCTTTGGCTACTCGCATGATGGTCGCTCCTTGATTGGCAATTTCGCCCAGAAAGAAAATAGACCGAACGGTCTACTCGGGGGAACCATACACCGATTAGACCAATCGGTCTAGTGGAAACGGGCCGGCGGCGGCAAGGGTCAGGAGCGCCGTCAGCGCGACCGGCGCTCGTCGACGCTCAGCCTGCGCGACAGCACCAGGTAGTAGACCGGAAAGACCAGCGCGAGCAGCCATGCCACGGCCCGTCGACCGCCGGCAGGCGCCAGATGACCACGGTGAGCACACCGCCCACATCGCGCCCAGCGCCAGCGTGGCCGGCGCGCCAGCGTCGTCGTGCGCGACGGATAGACGTAGCGCAGCGGGACGAACACCAGCGCCACGAGCAGCGTCAGGATGACGGCGTTGACGGCCGGCGACAAGCCGCCACACGACGAGATAGACGCAGACGATGTTCCAGTACGACGGAAAGCCGGTGAAGAAGTGGTCGGTCGTCGACCACTTTGGCGTCGCCGCGGCTGAAGCCGTAGCCGCTCGCAGATCAGCATCGCCGGCCGCGATCGGCACCGCCAGCGCCGCCGGCACCAGCCCGCTCTTCACCACGACCAGCGCCGGCACGAAGACGTAGGTCAGGTAGTCGACGAGGTTGTCGAGCGTGGCGCCGTCGAACCACGGCAGGCGCGTCTTGACGCTGCAGCGCGCGCGCCAGCACGCCGTCGGTGGCATCGATGACGGTGGCGAGGCACCAGCCACAGGAAGGCGGCGCGCAGGTCGCCGGCGTCGAGCGCCAGCACCGCCGCCAGCGCCAGCGCCGCTCCCGAGGCCGTGTAGAGGTGCGCGAGCCAGGGCACGCGCGGATCGCCAGGCCTACAGGCGGCGAACGGCGTGCGGGAAGGTGTTCCACACCGGCACGCCGCAGAAGTGCGTGCCTTCGGTGCAACGGGGCGAGACGACCTTGTTGCGCAGCACGCACGGCGGCCCGAGGTGCGGCCGAGCCGCGGGTGCACGTCGCGCACCTGGGCGATCTCGTCCATCGAGGCGAGGTAGATCTCCTCCTGCGCGTTGAAGCACGTGCGCAGCGTCCACTTGTGCTGCAGCGCCAGCAGGCTGCCCGACTCCACGAGGCGGAGCGCCTTGGCGTTGGGCAGGAGGTAGAGGGCGTACTCGAGCGGCACGCCGAGGGCGAGCAGGCGGTTCTTGGCGGTCCAGGCCTCGGCAATCGCGCGCTCGTAGACGGCCAGGGCGCGCGGGTTCTGCGTGAGCAGGCGCGGCGTCACCACGTCCGGCGCGATGGTGTCGGCGAACGTCATCAGCGGACGCGACGCCGGCACCATGCGGTGGCGCTGATCCTGCGAGTCGCCGCTGTGGCTGAGCTTCTTCTCGAACACGTACGACACGTGGTGCAGCGCCCGCATCATCGGCGAGTGGTGCGACACGTTCAGCATGTCGACGCGGTAGCGGTTGCGGGCCGGGTTCATGACCCGATCGATGGCCTCGTCGTCGTCGATGTCGCCGGCATCGAGGCCGAAGGTCGCGCGCACGGCGTCGCCCACCACGGCCTCGGCGTCCGATGACCAGTCGCGCAGGCGCGAGACCCGCCCACCGAGGCGGGCGTCGAAGGCGGCGGCGAAGGCATCGCCGCCGGCACGGGCGCCGTGGAAACGAAGCCTCGGGCAGGTCGTCGCTCGCCAGCGTCTCGAGGCCGACCTTCTCGAAGAAGAACGGATCGACGGCCTTGACGAGGTCCACCATCCCGCCGATGACGAGCCGGGCTTCCCACGGCGTGTCGCCGGCGCTCAGCATGCGATGCAGGCGATGCAGCACCAGTCCCGACACGGTGTGCACCATCGACGTGAAGGCGGCAATCGGAATGACGTAGCGGGCGGTCTCGATGGCCTTCTTCTCGGCCTCGCGCTCGACCGCCTTGTGCCGCTCGGCGATTGTTCGAGGCGCGCAGGTAGCGCAGCTCCTTCAGGATGGCCCAGGCGTCGTCCTTGAGCAGCGCCGAGAGCTCGGCGTAGTAGTCCCACGCCTGCAGCACCGACTGCTCGTAGACGCGCAGCGCCTCGCCCTCGATCGGCGGCACGAACGCCCGCGGCTCCTTGAGCTTGACGTAGCGCTGGCTCGACTGCTCGGAGTTGTAGAACGGGTAGGCGTGCAGCACGCTCCACACGAACTGGCGCGAGATGTTCTCGAGCCCGAACTCGAAGTGGGCGTGCTGGAACACCGTGTGATGGCCGCCCACGAAGGTCAGCGGCCCGATCGAGTCGCGCTGCTTGTCGGTGATCTCGTGCGGTGTCGATGACCCGCGGCGAATAGCAGGTGCGGGCGGCGGCAATGGCGCCGTCGTAGGGCACGGCCGGGCGCGCTGCGCAGCGTGACCCGGGGCGCGTCGGTGGCGAGGGCCAGCGAAGGCATGGGACTGGCCATTCTAGCGCGCCGGGCGGGACCCGGGCCGGTCGTCGCGCCTCGACAGCCAGCGCATGGCGTAGCGGATGAATCGCTCGTTGTTCGAGTCGTCCCAGCCGAGGCCTGTCGAGACGCCGCCCGGCCCCGCCTCCGACGCCAGCAACTGCGTGTCGCCGAGCACCACCACACGGCCGCGGCCGCGCTCGAGCGCGACGGCCAGAGCCAGGCCGCCCACCGGTTCACCGGAGGTCGGCGGTTCTCCCGCCGCGCCTCACCTCGGCCGCCGAGGAGCTGAAGCCCAGCAGCACCGCGCGCCCGGCGGCGGCTCGAGGGCCTGGCCGCCGAAGGTCACCACCCGGTTCACGGGCGGGGCGTCCGGGAAGCCATCGACGACCGGGTGGACGCCGAGCAGGCCATTCTCGCGGGAGAAAATCAGGTGCGACGGGATCGCGGCCCTCGGAGTGCCCGACGTCGAGCACGAGCCGGCCACGCATGCCGACGCCCAGGCGCGCCGCCAGGGCCTGCGCTGCCACGGGCAAAGGGCGCCTCGTCGGCCGCCAGCAGCAGCGACCCGCCGTTGTCGATCCACTGCAGCGTGGTCTCGATCTCCTGGGTCAGCAGGCCGTCGTCGTCGAAGAACGTGAGGCCGCCGAGGCCGGCACGGTGGGCCACGCGCCGCACGGCCCCGAGCACGCCGAGCGGGTTGGCCACGACGGCGATGCTGGCGTCCACGAGCATCTCGGCGCGGGCCGCGTTGCCGTCGGGGAGCACGGTGTAGCCATCGGCGGCCAGCAGGCCGGCGAGGGCGCGCAGCCGGCCGCTGCCGGTGCCGGCGTTCCAGTGGGCGTCGTCGATGAGCACCGCCGGCCCGTCGGCCGTCCACAGCGGGCGCGCGATCGCCCCTTCGTAGGGCAGCCCCGGCGTGTCGGGCAGGCTACGCCACAACGCCACGGCGGCGCCCGCCACCACCACCAGCAGCAGCAGGAGGCGTCGCGCCGTCGAACCCTTCGCCGCGCTGGCGGGCGTCACTCGTCGTCGCCGCGGGCGTGGAAGCGCGAGTACTCGTCGAGGTAGGCGAGCGTGGCCAGCGACTCCATGCGGTCGAGGAAGAGCACACCGTCGAGATGGTCGGTTTCGTGCTGGATGACGCGCGCCGGAAAGTCCTCGGCTTCGATCTCGAGCGTCCGTCCGTGGCGGTCGAGCGCCTTGACGACGATCTTGTGGGCCCGTGGCACGCGCCCACGAATCTCCGGGATGCTCAGGCAGCCCTCCCACCCTTCGACGACCGTCGCGTCGGCGGGCGTGATGACCGGGTTGATGAGAACGCTGGCCTCCGCCTCATCGCCGCCATCGAGCATCGCCACGAAGATGCGCAGGCCCTCGTGCACCTGGGGGCCCGCCAGGCCGACTCCGGTGTACTCGTGCATGGTGTCGATCATGTCGTCGATGAACTTCTGGAAGCGCGGGTCCTTGATCTCGGAGCGCTCCACCGGCCGGGCCTTCTGGCGCAGCACCGGGTGCCCCATGCGCGAGACCTTCAGGATGGACATGCGGCCCAGTACAGCAGAGTCGCCCGGTGTCTGTCCACCCGGACTCGTGACGAGCCGAGACGTCCGCCGGGGTGCTCCGGTGTAGACTCACGGCCGGTTCGACCAGCTGTTTTCGGAGGATGCCCGTGAAGACACTCGTGCGTACGTTCGGCCTCGCCGTCGCTCTGCTGTCTGCCGCCGCCGTCGAGCGCGCCGCCGCCCAGGTCTACCCGAACGCCAAGACGGGCGGCAACTACATGCACAACTACTACTTCGCGCCGGCGGCGAGCAGCACGCCGTGGTGGCCGTCGTGGTCGCCCGACGGCAAGCAGATTGCCTTCGCGATGGACGGCTCGATCTGGACGGTGGAGGTGGGCGGCACGGTGGCCAAGGAACTCGTCTACTCGCCGCGCGAGTACCTGTCGATGCCGGAGTACTCGCCCGACGGCAAGTGGCTGGCCTACACGGCCGACGACGACGCCAAGAGCATCAACCTGCGCCTGCTCAACATCGCCACCGGCGCCATCGGTGGACCTGACGACCGGGCCGCACGTGAACCACGAGCCGGCGTGGTCGCCGGACGGCCGCCGCCTGGCCTACGTCTCCACGGCGCCCAACGGCTACTTCAACGTCTACGTGATGGACATCGCCGACGGCAAGGCCGGAAAGAGCGTCCAGATCACGACCGACCATACGTTCGGCCGCGACCGTCTCTACTTCGGCGACGTCGATGTGCACATCTCGCCGTCGTGGTCGCCCGACGGGCGCGAGCTGCTGCTGGTGTCGAACCGCGGCATCCCGCTCGGATCGGGCGGCATCTGGCGGGTCCCGGTCGAACCCAACGTCATGGGCACGCCGGGCGCCACGCTGATCCACAAGGAAGAGACGCTCTACCGCACGCGTCCGCAGTGGTCGCCCGACGGCAAGCGGATGGTCTACGCCTCGCACCTCGGCGGGCAGTACACCGAGCTCTTCGTGCTGCCGACGGTGGGCGGCGAACCCTACAAGATGACCTTCGGCGAGCACGACCACTTCCTGCCGCGCTGGTCGCCCGACGGCGAGTGGATCGCCTACATCTCGAACGAGGAAGGCGTGCCGCAGCTCAAGCTGCATGAAGTCGTGGGGCGGCGAGCAGCACCTGGTGCGGATCACGGAGCGCCGTCACACGCGGCCGATGGGCACCCTCGCCGTGCGCATCGTCGACGACCTGACCGGCGAGGAGACGCCGGCGCGCGTCTACCACACGGCCGCCGACGGCAAGCCGTACACGCCGCCCGACTCCTACGAGCGGCTGGCCACGCTCAACCGCCATCTGTTCCACACCCCCGGGCACTACGTCACGCAGGCGCCGGTCGGCTCGTTCACGATCGAGGTCACCAAGGGCTTCGAGTACGAGGTCGCGAAGGCGACCGTCGACGTCAAGGCCGGTTCCACCAACAACGTCACCGTGCGGCTGAAGCGGATGGTCGACTTCGCGGCCCGCGGCTGGCGGTCGGGCAGCAACCACGTCCACATGAACTACGCCGGCAACCTGCACAACACGCCCGAGAACATGATCCTGATGGCCAAGGCCGAGGACATGGGCATGACCAGCCTGCAGATCGCCAACAAGGACAACCGCATCCTCGACTACCAGCACTACACGCCCGGGCAGTCGCTGCATCCGCTCTCGAAGGGCGACTACGTGATGCACGTCGGCCAGGAGTACCGCCCGCCGTTCTACGGCCACATCTCGCTGTTCAACCTGAAGAACAACCTGGTCTCGCCGTTCGTGACCGGCTACGAGGGCACCGGCATCGCCAGCCTCTACCCGTCGAACACCGACATCTTCCGCTACGCGAAGGAGCAGGGCGGCATCGGCGCCTACGTCCATCCCTACAACGGTGACGGCGATCCGCTCGAGGGCATCGCTCGGCACCGCCAAGGGCTTCCCGGTCGACGTCGCGCTCGGCAGCCTCAGCTACCACGAGCTGTGGTCGCAGAGCGCCGGCGATGCCGTGCTCACCGTCTGGTATCACACGCTGAACAACGGCTTCCGCGTGCCGGTCACCGGCGGCGAGGACTCGATCTCGAGCCTGCACCGGGTCGAGCTCGTCGGCGTGTCGCGCGGCTACTTCCTGCTCGGCGACCAGCCGCTCACCTGGGACAACTGGATGAAGACCATGCTCGCCGGCAAGGGCTTCGTCACCAACGGCCCGCTGCTCGAGTTCACGGCCAACGACGCCACCATGGGCGAAGAGGTGGCCCTGCCGGCCGGCGGCGGACGCGTGACCTTCACGGGCAGCCTGCACTCCCTCGCCGGTCTCGAACGCTTCGAGCTGGTGTCGGGCGGCAAGGTGATCCACACGATTCCGCTCACCGGCGACAAGCGCGCGGCCAGCTTCGAGCTGCCGCTCGACATCAAGGCGAGCGGCTGGTATTCGCTGCGGGCGATCGGTGCACCGCGGACGTTCCCGGTCGAGAACTCGCGGCCGATGGCGGTCACCAATCCGATCTTCGTGACGGTCGGCGGACAGCCGATCAGAAGCGCCGCCTCGGCCGACTACTTCGTGCGCTGGATCGACAAGCTCACCGCCATGGCCGAGAAGGACCCGGGCTGGCGCAGCGACCAGGAGAAGGCGCACGTGCTCGGCCAGTTCAAGGAAGCGCGCGACATCTACCTGACGCGCGGCAAGGAGGCGGCGGCCGCGGCCCGGCCCTAGCGGCACCGCCGTTGCACGGCCGGGCTTTGCCCGGAGGCGGGGCGTGCGATGATCGATGACGACGTGAAGGCTGAGTTCAGAAAGCTCGACTCCGAGGAACGAACACGGCGGCATTTCGATGTCGTCGCCGAGTTCCTGCTGCGCGACGAGATCCGGCTCGCTCTCGAGGGCAATCTCGGCGCGACGAGCCGTATCCGAGTCACTGGAGCACCGGCACGAACGGCTCGAACGGCGCGTCACGGCTCTGGAGACCCCCACGCCGCGGCGCAGGAAGTGACGTGAGCCCCTTTCGCTTCTGTCCGGTGTGTGGCGCGGCGCTCGAGCCGCGGGTGCTCAAGACCGGCGAGCCGATGCGGCTCGTGTGCACCGGCGGGACGTGCGGCTTCGTCTTCTATCTCGACCCCAAGCTGGCCGTCGGTACCATCATCCGGATGCCCGACGGCGGCATCGTGCTCGCCCGGCGCGCCATCGAGCCGGGCCATGGGCGCTGGGTGTTCCCGGGTGGCTACGTCGATCGCGGTGAAGAGGTCCGCACCGCGGCCATGCGCGAGGCGCGCGAAGAGGCCGGCATCGACATCCACCTCGACGGGCTGGTCGGGATCTACTCCTACCCGGGCACGACGGCCGTGATCATCGTCTACCGCGCCACGTGGACGGGCGGCGTCCTCGCCATCGACGACGAGAGCTCGGAGATCCGCAGCTTCGCCGTCAGCGACATCCCGTGGGACGAGCTGGCGTTCCCGAGCACCAAGGACTCCCTGCGCGACTACCTGTCGGCTACTTCGGCTTGACGGCGAACGGCCCGACGTCCGGCTTGCCCTGCGTGTTGGCGAGCGGGCCGAGCTCAGCGGCGGCCCCACGGGCGATGGCGGCCGTTTCGCTGCCGGCCTGGAAGCACGTGAAGTCCGGCCGATCGCGCCATGCCAGCGGTCCGCACAGCCGCACACCGGCGGCCAGCGCGGCGTCGTGCACGACGTTGATGACGCGTTCGTAGTCCGGCTGCCCCTGCCGGTAGCCGGTGAAGTTGGCGAGATCGCCGCTCGCGGCGAACACCGCCGTGACGCCCGGCACGCGGGCGATGGCCTCGGCGTTCTTCACGCCCTCCAGCGTCTCGATCATGACGATCAGCACCAGGTTGTCGTTGGCCGTGGCGCGGTAGCCGCCCGGAACGCCGCCCCACATGGCCGCGTCGAAGGCCTGACCACCGCCGTTGCTGCGTCGGCCGAGCGGCGGGAAGTAGGCCCAGTCCACGACCTCCTGCGCCTCCTCCGCCGTGTCCACCGTGGGCACGACGAGCACCAGCGCGCCGGCATCGAGCGCGTGCTGGATCTCACGCTCGTCGGTGTAGGCGACGCGCACGCCGGGCACGGCCCTGGCGTGCGGGCAGGTGCGCCACATCCGCGCCGCCGCCTGCCAGTCGCGCTGGTCGTGCTGCATCTCGGTCCACACGAAGTCGTAGCCGGCATTCGCCATCGCACAGTAGACGCTGGGGTCGGTCGAGCCGAAGAGGGTGCCGCCGGTCACCTTGCCGCCGGCCAGCATCTTGACCTTGACCGGATTCCACAGCTTGGCGCCGGCCGGCGGATCGAACGCCGTGCCGTACTTCCAGGTGGCCGGATCGAAGCGGCCGGTGTTGGCGGCGCCCGCGGGCGCCGTCTCGCGGGCGCGGCTGTCGGTGCCGGCCGGCGCCGCCAGCGGGAACTCGCTGGCGCCGGGGGCGGCGTTACCGGCGTAGGGATCAGCCGATGGGGCCGGCCTCGCCGGGGGCTGCGGCGCCGGATTCTGCGCCTCGAGCGCCAACGCCGACAGGACGAACACGCCGCACAGGGAGATCGCCGTCAGGAATCGCGTCATGGGGCCTCCGACTTCGTGGAGGCGGATGCTAGCACGCCGGCGCGGCGGACGTCAGCGTCGCGCGACGGTGTCTTCGAGCGCCCGCACGACGCGCATGACGCGCACCGGACCGGGCGGCGTGATCACCTCGCCGCGCAGGTTCTCGCGCGCCAGTTGCCGCGGCACGAGCATCGCCGAGGAGCCGAAGCCAGGCACGTCCCGGGCGACTTCGACGACGAGCAACCGGCGGCCTTCCCGCTCGGCGCGCTCGACGAGCGGCATGAGCGACGACGCCGCGGGCGCCCCGGTGTAGGTACCGGTCGGCTGGCCCTGGCGCATCACGACGAAGCGCTCGCGGAAGAACTCGTCGAGCACGAGCCAGGCATCGATGCGGCCGGCGGCCAGCAGGCAGGCCAGTTCGTCGGTGCCGGTCACCAGGTCGTCGGGCTCGATCAGATCGGCCACCGCCGACACCTCGAGCGTCGGCCGCTCGGCCGTCCACGGCGGGCCGTCCGCGCCGCGCCGCCACGATTCCCACGTCACGAGCCCGAGGCCGACGACACCGAGCGCAGCCACCAGCTGGCGCGCGCGACCGGGGCGTGCGGCGGCGATGGCACTGGCGTCGATCGCCAGCGCCAGCACCATGAAGGTCACGGGCAGGAGCAGATAGCGGACGGTGATGCCCGACTCGATGACGCCGAACCACAGCACCCAGCCGATCCAGAGCGCGTGCAGGGCACGCTCGGTCGGCCGCCATGTCCCGCCGCCGCCGGCGGCTCGGATGAGGAGGGAGGTGGCGGTGAGGGCGGTCAGCACCGGGAACCGGCCGGTGAGGTGGACGAACATGTCGAGCGGGTAGACGAACGCCGTCTCCAGGACGCGCGTCCACGCGGTGGCAGCGTCCAGGCCGGCGGCCAGGCACGCCGTCATCCAGAACACGACCGCGGCCACCAGCACGGCGACGCTGGTGCCGCCAATCGCCTGCCCCACTCGCGGCGTCAGCAGCGGCAGCGCGAAGACGGCAAGCGCCGGGCCGAGACCGAGCTGGCCCAGGCTCGCTGCGACACCTCCTGCCAGGATGGTGGCGCCCGACCATGGCTCCTGCCGCCCGCGCACGAATGCGATCGCGCTCGCCACGACGACGCCCGCCAGCGCCGCCACCGGCAGCAGGCGCGGCAGATCGAGCGGCGGACGCTCGAACAGGTTGAGGACCTGCCACAGGAAGAAGCGCCGCACCATGACATCGCCATTGGTGGGCGGCGCCAGCGCATGGACGGCGAAGATGGCGAGCTGACCGGCCACGAGACCGGCCACCAGCCAGGCGGCACGGCGAATCCACTCACTCCGCCGCACGGGACCGGCCACCGCGCCTGCCACGAGCGGCACCGCGGCGAGCGTGAAGGCCAGTTCGTGGGTCCAGCGGGCGCCGAACGCCGCCAGCGCCAGCGCGAGCGCGCCCCGGGTCGTGAGCGTGGGCCTCGCCAGCAGCGCGAGCACCACGAGGTAGCAGAGAAGGAACGGCGCGTAGAAGCGGGCGGTCGTCGCCGAGACCCAGAACGGCACCGAGGCCGCGGCCGCCACGACGGCGAGGGCCACGGCCGGCGTGGCCGCGACGCGCCGCAGTTCGCGGACGACGACCCACAGCGCCAGCGCAGCCGACGCGAGGCTGACGAGGCGGAAGATCGGCAGCGTCTGGCCGCCAGCGAGCCCGGTCAGCCAGGCCGCGTAGGAGTAGCCGAGACCGCGGTCGTAGAGCAGCCCCGAGGGCAGGAGCGGCAGGCCATGCGCCTCGATGCCGCGCACGGCGAAGAGCGTGAACTCCTCGTCGGGCGAGTAGCCGGGCCGCCACAGATCGGCCGCGCCCCAGGCCACCGCGGCGAGGCCGGCGACGGCCAGCGCGAACGTCCACCAGCGGTCGTGGCCGGCGCAGCCGGTCCGTGCGGTGCGGGTCAATCGAGGAGCAAGCGGTCTAGTCGGAGAGGCCTTCGGCCTTGCGCTCTTCGAGCGTGATGGTCCCCGCCGCCGCCAGTTTCGACGCGTCGAGTGACAGCAGCGGGCCGACCGTCCCCAGGTACCTGGTCACGGTCGCCGCGGTGCCCTCGATCTTGAGCTTGCCCATCAGGAACGTGAACTGCTCCTCGAGCGACGCGCCGATGGCCTTCCGGACGTCGGCCGGCAGGTTCCAGACCGTGGCCTTGAACGGGCCGATCGCCTTCTTGCGGGCCTTGTAGAGGAACTGCTCGTCGGTGTCGGCCGGCTTCTTCTCTTCGAGCGCGTTCTCGTTCACCCAGGCATACATCTCGGCCTTGAGCGCGGCCGGAAACGCCGGGTGGTCGTAGACCATGTTCTGGAAGTTGGTGGCCAGGTGGATCTCGCAGGCGCCGGCGCGCGGAAACGCCTCGAAGGCCTCGGCGTTGAGCGTCGAGGCGCCGTGCTGCACGGCGCCGCCGAGGCCGTACTTCTCACGGGCCGCGCGCGACAGCTCCTCGAGCGCCACCAGATCGATCTTCACGTCCATGCGGACCTTGCCGTCGGGCCCGACGAAGCCGCCGTGCGCGGTGCCGGTCTGCACGCTGATCTTGCTGATGCCGACCAGGTCCTTGCCCTTCTTCGCGAGCGCGGCATTGAAGCCCTGCATGTAGGCGTGCAGCTCGTGGATGTCGGAGTTCTTGCCGCCCACTTCCCCGATCTCACCGCCCACCGACACGGTGACGCCTTCCGGCTCGTGGCGGCGGATGAAGGCCGCGAAGTCGGCCGCCAGCTCGCAGTTCACCGCCTGCTGCTCCTCGAGCGTCGGCTGGTCGAGGTCGACGAGCGTCGAAGTGTCGATGTCGATGTTGTAGAAGCCGGCCGCGATCTCCTCCTTGATGAGGGCGCGCAGGGTCGCCAGCTCCTTGTCGCGATCGGGCGAGGCGTACTTCTTGAGCGCCACCTGCACGTGGTCGCCCTGCAGGAAGAGCGGCCCGCGGAAGCCCTCGCGGAGCGCGGCGGCGGCCATGACGGCGGCGTACTCGTGCGGGCGCTGCTCGGTGTAGCCGATCTCCGAGCGCGCGATCTCGAGGATGAAGGCTCCGGCGTCGAGGCCCATGGCGGCGCGCAGCACGGCGCGGCCGGTGTCGTAGGCCATCATGCGCACGTTGATGGCGGGCACGGTGAAGCCGCGTGCCTCCCCCTTGCCCATCGCCATGTAGAGATCGTGGATGGAGCCGAAGCGCACGCCGGCATCGGCCGCCAGCTGCAGGATGACCCAGCGCGCCGTGCCCTTGATCTCCGGCGTCCCGCCGAGCGCGGCGGTGTGCGCGAGGCGGTCCACGAGATCGGCCGTCGGCTTGCCGGTGATATGCAGCTGGTCGTTGCTGATGGTGGCGACGGCCGCGAGCGCGGCGGTGAGATCGGCGACGGAGTTGAACACCATGTGCGTGGGTCCCGGATGCGACATCTTCAATCGGGGAACGTCTTGAAGATGTCCCGCCCCGCGGAGCGGGGCGAAGAAGACACTGAAATCGTGGCGTGCGGCCTCGACGACGCGCAGCGAGACATCACGGCCTGGCAGACGATTCTAGCACCGGCCAGTCGACCCGCTCGATGCGCGGATCGGCGGCCGCGGCCTCGACCATCTGGTCGAGCGGCAGATCGGCCTCGGCCCGTGCGATCTCGGCGAGCTTGGCCCGGGTCGCCGGGTGCCGCGGCGTGAAGAGCGTGCAGCAGTCCTCGTCGGGCAGGATGGAGATCGGGAAGGTGCCGAGGCGCCGGGCGTCCGCCATGATCTCCTGCTTGGCCATGCCGACGAGCGGACGGATGGTGAGCCGGTCGGTGGCCGCGCCGATGACGGCCAGATTGTCGAGCGTCTGCGAGGCCACCTGGCCCACGGCATCGCCGGTCACGAGGGCCTGGGCGTGCACCTTCCTGGCCAGCGCCGCCGCGATGCGCAGCATCATGCGGCGGTAGACGACGACCCGCAGCGGCCCCGGCACGCTCACCGTGACCTGACGCTGCAGTTCGCCGAACGGGATCAGCATCAGGTGGGCGCCGAGCTGATACGGCGCCAGCACCCGCACCAGCTCGCGCGCCTTGTCGATCGAGGCGTGCGATGTGAACGGATGCCCGTGGAAGTGCACGAAGGTGGCGTGACAGCCGCGCTGCATCATCCGCCAGGCGGCCACCGGTGAGTCGATGCCGCCCGAGAGCAGCACCACCACGCGCCCGCCAGTGCCGGTCGGCAGTCCGCCGGCGCCTGGCTCCTTGCCGAAGTGGTAGTAGGCGGCCCGCGGCACGATCTCGACCCAGATGGTGAAGGCGGGATGCGAGAGATCGACCTTCCAGCCGGTCTCGGCGACGATGCGGGCGCCTATGTGGCGTTCGAGCTCGGGCGAGTGCACGGGGAACTGCTTGTGCGCGCGCCGCACCTCGACGCGAAAGCTGGGCACGACGCGCGTCCGCGGCAGATCGCGCATGACGCCCTCGGTGATGGCCTCGACGGTGGCCGCCACGCGGTGCGCCACCGAGTAGTTGGCGAGACCGAACACGGTCTTGATGCGCGCGCACACCGCCGCCACGTCGGCCGTGTCGCCGATCGGCACTTCCAGCCGCCCCATCGGCAGCTTGACGTCGCCGACATCCAGCCCGGCGAGCGCGTCGCGCACGTTGCGCGCCAGGTGGCGCAGGAACCACGGCCGGTTCTGCCCCTTGAGCGCGACCTCCTGGTAGTGCGCCAGGAGCACTCTGGCCGGACCCGGGGGACGGGGCTCGGGGCTCGGGACAGGGTGGCGGGTCTCGGACGAGTGCGATGTCATGCGTGACCCCGCCCGATGGCCGCACGCGCCGCGCGGTGGCCGCTGACGACGGCGCTTTCGATGGTGGCTGGCAAGCTGGTGTCGATCCAATCGCCGGCCATGAAGAAGCCCGGCAGGGCGGTGACGGTGGACGGCCGGGCCGGCTCACCGGCAGCCAGCGAGAAGGTGGCGCGACGTTCGCGGATCGCGGTGGCGCGCAGGAGCCGGGCGCGGCCGACGGCCGGGATGGCGTCGCGCAGTTCCTGGTGGGCGCGGGCGACGATCGCGTCGTTGTCGAGGCCGACGATCCCGGTCGCGCCGCTGCACACGAGCGAGACGTGGGTGCCGTGGCCCGGCGACACGCGCCGCTTGTCGAAGGCCCACTGGAAGGCGCGTCCGGGCAGGCCGATGAAGGGCGCCTCGAGCACCGGCCGGTCGAACCACAGATTGGCCGTGACGATCGGCGCGCTGTGCATGGCCGAGGCTCGCGCCACGACCGCCGCCAGCCCTTCCGGCACGGCGTCGAAGAGACCGGCCAGCGCGTGCCAGGGCACCGACGACACGACGACCGGTGCCGCGATCGCCTCGCCGCGCACCGCGACGCCGGTGACGCCGCCGGTTGCCGATCGTGAGGCGCGGCCGGCGCGCCCAGCCGCACTTCCCCGCCGTGCGCCTCGATGAAGGCGACGGCCGGATCGACCAGCACGTGCGAGAGCGACTGGGACGGGATGACGAGCGCGGCGTCGTCTGGTCCCGGCCCGAGCATCCGCCGCACGACCTCGACGAAGGTGGTGGCCGTGGCCTGGTCGATCGGCTGATTGAGGGCCGCCACCGCCAGCGGCTCCCACAGCAAATCGCAGAGCCGGGACCCCTGCCCGTGCCTCGTGAGCCACTGGCGCACCGTCTCGTCGGGCGGTGGCGGCGCCGCATTCGGGGCCAGCGCACGTCCGAGACCGGCCACCGCCAGCCGTTCCCGCCACGACAGTGCGTCCCAGGCGAGCACGCCGGCCGCCAGCTGGAAGGGCGACGGCAGGGCGGGACAGCGCAGCTCGCTCGCGCGGCCGGCCTCATCCACCATCGGCACGGCGAGCGACGACTGCACGGCGAGGCGGCGGCGGCTGCCAATCCGCGACAGGTAGGCGAGCGTGTCGTGGTAGCAGCCGAAGAGCACGTGCTGGCCGTTGTCCACCCAGTCGCCGGTGACGCGGTCTTCGGTGGCGAACGTCCGCCCGCCGCCGATCGGCCGCGCCTCCAGCACCAGGACGCGGACGCCGGACTCGGCCAGCGCCGTGGCGGCACTCAGCCCGGCGCAGCCGGCGCCGATGACGACCGACATCAGGCGGCGTCACGGCGTTCGCGCCGGCGACAGCGCCTCGACCCCGGCCCGCATCAGCGTCCGCATCCAGGTGGAGGCGGCAATCCACGCCCGCTCCGGCCGCGGCACCCGCACCACCTCGCTGAACACGTCGTAGCCACGCGCCTCGATCCGCCGGAGGATGGCGAAGTAGATGGCGCTCATGATCTCGGCCGCCACGAGGTGCCGCGCCTCGCCCGCCGGCATGGCGGCGGCCGCACGTTCGTAGAACATGCGGGCGCGGGCCAGCTGGTGCTCGAGCAGGGCCCGGATCGCCGGCGTGACGACCCCGGCCGCGAGATCCGCTTCGGAGCAGCCGAAGCGGCGCAACTCGTCCTGCGGCAGGTAGACGCGGCCGTGATCGAGGTCGGTCTTGACGTCGCGCGTGATGTTGGTCAGCTGCAGCGCGAGGCCGAGGTTCATGGCGTAGTCGCGCCCACCGGGGTGGCGGCAGCCGAAGATGTTCAGGCAGATGAGGCCGACGGTGGAGGCCACGCGCCAGCAGTACTCGCGCAGCTCGTCGAACGTCTCATAGCGGCGGTGGCCGAGGTCCATCTGCACGCCGTCGATGAGGTCCTCGAACGACCGCCGCGGCAGATCGAACCTGCGGGCCACCGGCGCCAGGGCCTGGCCCTGGGACGACTGCGTCTCGCCGCCCTCGAAGACGCGCGCGATCTCCTCGCGCCAGAAGCCGAGCTGCCGCTCGGCCTGGGCCTGGTCGGGGGCTTCGTCGACGGCGTCGTCGATGGCACGGCAGGCGTCCCACACCGTGACGATGGCATCGCGCTGCGCGTCGGGCAGCACCAGGAACGAGTAGTAGAAGGAGGTATCGCGGCTCACGGCGACAGCATCCTCCACCCTATCACCAGGCCATCGCCGATGCCGAGCGACGGGCGGTGCGCCACCGGATCGAAGCGCCCCTGCTCGAGCAGTTCGAGCACGCGGCGGCCGCCGTGCCAGGTGGCCTCGAGTTCCCAGCGCAGGCGTCCTCGCACCTGCCCGAGCAGGGGCCGGCCCTGGCCGAAGAGTCGCTGCGTGCGGGCCGCCGCGGCGGCGATGGCCGCCTGCCATTGACGCGGCGTCGTGGTCATCGCCGGCCCGAGCTGGTCCGGGCTGGCGCCGGCGGCCGACCACTGCTCCTCCGGCACGTACAGACGGCCGCGTCGCCAGTCGACGGCGAAGTCCTGCCAGAAGTTCGTGAGCTGCAGAGCGGTGCAGATGGCGTCCGACCAGGCATCGAGCCGGGCGTCGTCGTGGCCGAAGAGGCGGAGCACCAGCCGGCCGACCGGGTTGGCCGAGCGGCGGCAGTAGTCGTCCACCTCCGCCCAGGTGGCGTAGCGGGTGACCGTCACGTCCTGCCGGAAGGCGGAGAGCAGCGCCTCGAAGAGCCCGATCGGCAGCGCGCGTTCCCGGATGGTGTGGCCGAGCGCCAGGAAGATCAGGTCGCGCGACCGATCCGAGGCCCCGGCGGCGACGTGCGCACCGCCGCTCGGCAGGACATCCTCACCGCGCGCCGCCCCGACCGCGGCATGGAGACGCTCCAGCCAGTCGTCGAGCAGGCGCAGACGCTCGCGTTGGGTGTAGCCGTCCTCGTCGGCGAAGTCGTCGGCCGTGCGGGCGAAGGCGTAGACGGCGGCCACGTGCGGACGGAGCGCCAGCGGCACCAGCCACGACGCCACCGGGAAGTTCTCGTAGTGCGAGGCGGCCAGCGCCTGGCAGTGCGCGTAGGCCGCGTCGAGCGCCGCGTCGCGGTTCACCAGATCTGCTCGGGCACGCCGGCCGTCTGGTTGGCCGCGCGGGCCATCACGAACAGCAGATCGGACAGGCGGTTGAGATACACGAGGACGATCGGCTCGACCTCGCCGTCGCCGACGGCCAGCGCCTCCGCCTCGGCGCGCCGGCAGACGGTGCGGGCGACGTGGAGCGCCGCGCCGCCTGGCGATCCACCGGCGAGGATGAAGTGGCGGAGCGGCGGCAGCGTCTCTTCGAGCGCGTCGATCCACGACTCCAGCCGGGCCACGTCGCCGTCGTCGATCGAGGCCTTCTCCACGCGCGCGGCAATCTTGTGGCGGGGATCGGCGAGGCGGGCGCCGACCGCGAAGAGGTCGCGCTGGAGGTGCGTGACCTGCTCCGCCAGCGCGGGCGGAAGGCCGGTGGCGATGGCCAGACCGAGGTGCGCGTTCAGCTCGTCCACCGCTCCGTAGGCGACGACCCGCGGGTGCGCTTTCGACACGCGCGTGCCGTCGAACAGACTCGTGGTACCGTCGTCACCGGTCTTCGTGTAGATTTTCAGGTTCACTCACCGAATTATGGCCCGCCCGCGGGGAACCCGCGCCCGAAAACCTACGCTGCCCGTCCCCGTCGAGCGTGCCCGCTTCCGTCGCGTGTTGCTGCGTTGGTACGACCGGCACGGCCGCGACCTGCCGTGGCGGACCACCGCCGACCCGTACCACATCCTGGTCAGCGAGGTGATGCTGCAGCAGACGCAGGTCGACCGCGTGCTGCCCAAGTACCACGAGTGGCTCGGCAAGTACCCGTCGCTCGCCGCGCTGGCCGAAGCGCCCGACGCGGAGGTGGCCGCCACCTGGCGGCCCCTCGGCTACAACATCCGCCCGACGCGGCTGCACTCGATCGCGCGTGAAGCAGTCGCCACCTACGGCGGCCAGCTGCCATCGGATCGCGAGACGCTGCTCTCGTTCAAGGGCCTCGGCGAGTACACCGTGGGCGCGATTCTCAGCTTCGCCTTCCGGCAACGCGCCGCCATCCTCGACACCAACGTCGCGCGCGTGCTCTACCGCGTGTTCATCGGCCAGGGCGACGCCAAGGCCCATGCCATGACGAAGCTGCTGTGGACCGTGTCGGCCGTGCTCGTGCCGCGCGCCCGCGCCTTCGACTTCAACCAGGCGCTGATGGACTTCGGCGCCATGACCTGCACCGCGCGCAAGCCGAAGTGCCCCGCGTGTCCGATGGCGAAGTTCTGCCGGTCGTTTCCGTGGACCGATCCGCCGGTGAAACGGGCGGCGCCATGCCGCTGACGGCCGGCCCGGCTGCTACGGAAGCACGACCACACTGGACGTCGTGACCAGCGACGTGGAGTTGCCAACGGTGTAGTTTGCCCGCGCAAAACATTCGCCGGCGACGCCGAGCGTGTGCTGGCCAGCCACGACCACCGTAGCGGTAACGCCGGTCAGCTGGCCGTTGAATGAGTTCCGTCCGGCCGGTAAACCGCGCTGGAGCGTAGCGGCACACCATCGACGGTCAGGTAGTAGAACCGTCCACCCGACGTGCAGCTCTGGGTAACGAGGGCAGACTTGGTGACGAGGAGACGGCCAGGCACCGATGTCGTCACCGCTTCGTTGATTAATGCGAAATCGCCCTGGGGCGCCAGCACAGCCGGCACGGAGAAGCCAGGACCCGTCACGACTTCGGTGGCGGCGGCAATCCGCGCATCGGTCTCGGCCTCGGTGTAGTAGCGATCGTCGTGACTGTGGTCGCTCCGCGAGATGGTGGTGGCGCTGCCCGTGCCAGCGAAGATCGTCGACGACAACTGCGCGCTGGTGATGGCCGCGGCGGCTGCGGGGGCCGGACGCGATGCGCCGGCGCCGCTGCCGGGGCCGAACACGAAGGCCCCGCTGTTGGCGTCGGCATCGGTCCACGTACCAGAGAGGCCGGCCAGGCTGACCGTGGCACTGAGGTGCGCGGTGCGACCCGACGGCAGCGCTACGGCGACGCCAAAGGCGACTCCCGCGCCGGTGACGACAGCCGTGCCGGTCGCCGGCGCGGACCCGGCCCCGCACAGGTTGTCGGCCCCGACGAGCCGATACACAGCTCCCTGTTGGATGATCGTCAGCGTCAGGACATTGCAGTACGGCTGCGTCTGCCACTGGAAGGTGCCGATTGTCTGCGCCGCCGCTTCCCCGCCCCCCAGTGGGCCAGCCCGAGTAGTGCTACGAGCAACGTTCCGTGTGTCGTCACAGGTGTCATGTCAGGCTCCGAAGGCGCAGGCAAGGCGACCCTTAGCCCCGCTTTCGGCCGGAACGCGTCGCTGCTAGCGGCCGCATCGTAGCAGAATGCGTTCACCGGTCGAGCAGCTAAGCGCCTCGATGAGCGACTCGACGGTTCACCGAACCGCCACGATGCGGACCATCCCACGCGGTGCCGGCTCTACGCGCACCTTCAAGCCACGCGCACTGAGCGCTTGCTCGACCTGCGCCGGCACCAGGCGCAGCTTGCGATAGCTGCTGACGTTGAACTGCCACCCGTCGGCGCGTCGCTCGTAGAGAAGGTCGTGGACCGTCATGTGGGAATCCGACGCTTCGAGGAAGCACGTCAGGATACGGTCCGCGTCGCTGCGCACGGGGATGAACCGCCGGTCGCCGGTTGCGGGCGCGCTGTAATCGCGAAATGTGGCGACGAAGGTGCCGCCGGCGGCGAGCGCCCGGCTCACCGCTTCACACAGGCTGTCGACCTGGTCGGGTGTCTCGAGGTGGGTCAGCGTATCGCCCATGCAGACGATGGACGGGCCTGTTCGCGACCAGCGGGAGAGTCCAGGGTCGTCCTCGACGTCCGGAGAGCGCGGCATGCTGCGCGAGCGTCTCGAGCACGGCCGACGTCGATGGCGTAGCCGGAGCGGGCATGCGCTCGCCGAGGCCGATGGCCAGGCCGGCAGGCGTTCGCGCCGGCCCGTCGGGGCCGCCTCTGCGCTGCCGACCGCCCGCAGTGGAATCACTGCGCGGACCGCATCCGTGACGGTCCCGATCGCCAGGCGCCGCCGTCGTTCCTCGCCGCGAACGCCGCCCTGGTGGTGGCCGGCTCGATCAGGGCCACCGCGAGCGCGGCGCCAATCGCGAAGGCGAAGAACACCACCGACCACTCGCGGCTCGTGTCCATCAGCAGGGCACCGGCCCAGGCCCAGAGGAGGATGAGGGCCCAATCGGCAAGCGCCACCCAGCCGCGGGTGCGGGCGCGCTGCGTCGGCAGCTCGTGCGGCAGCACCGCCGCCGAGAACCGCAGGTGCAGGCGCACGTTGGCGGCCACGATGGTGGCCCCCAGGCAACCGAGGAACCACGCCAGGCCGGACGCCAGGTCCCGGTGGACCAGCCACGCCGGCACCACCATCAGCCAGTAGACGGCCGCCGCCGCGGCCTGGTGGAAGCGCCACCACCAGATCGCCGGACGCCGGCCGGTGACGGGATCAAGCGACAGCGCCGCTCCGGCCCGTGCGGCGTCGGACAACGCGGACAGGGCCGGCAGCGACGCCCCGGGAGTGCGCCGGCAGGCCGCGAGCGCGGCCATCAGATCGGCGGTCGCCGGATAGCGATCCTCGCGCCGGTGCCGCGTGCAACGGCTGGCGATGGCGGCGATGTCGGGCGCCACGAGCGCGCCATCGAGCGGCCCCGGCAGGCCATCGGACCGCATCACGAGCGCGATCGACGCCGCCAGCGTGCCGCCGTCGAACGGGTTGGTTCCCGACGCCATCTCGGCCAGCAGCGCTCCCAGCGCGAACTGGTCCGTCCGCCCGTCCACGTCTTCCCCGAGCAACTGCTCCGGTGCCATATAGCCGGGCGTTCCGGCCACCAGTCCCTGCAGCGTGAGGCGAGTGGCCGACTGCAGACGCCGCGCGTCCCCCTGCAGCCGGGCAATGCCGAAGTCCAGGATCTTCACGCGGCCATCGGCCAGGCGCAGCACGTTCTCGGGCTTGAGGTCGCGATGGACGATGCCGCTGGCGTGCGCGGTGTCGAGGGCCGACGCCAGCGCCTGCGCGATGGTCAGCGTCTCGTCGCGGCCGAGGGGGCCGCGCCGCAGCACCTCGCGCAGCGTCTCGCCCTCGAGATACTCGCTGCTGAGGTAGGCCCGGCCGCCGATGTCGTCGAGGGCGTAGATGGTGGCGATGTTCGGATGTACGAGCGCGGCGGCGGCCCGGGCTTCCTGCCGCAGCCGCTGCTCGCCGGCGTCGTGTCCGCCGGACCACACCGCCTTGAGCGCCACGCGCCGATGCAGGCGGGTGTCCTCGGCCTCGAAGACCACCCCCATGCCGCCGCGTCCCAGCTCGCGGATGAGGCGATACGGTCCCACCATCGCTCCCGCCACCAGCGTCGGATCGCTGGCGGTGGCCGGGTCGCCGGCGATCGCCGCCACCGGTGGCTCCTCCAGGAACGACGCGTCGCTCGCGTGCGCCGCCAGCAGCGCGGCCGCCTCACGACGTACGTCGTCGGGCACGTCCGCGGCGGCCAGCCATGCCTCACGCTGCGCGTCCGGCTCGGCCAGCGCGCGCGCGAAGAGCTCGCCGATCTGCTGCCAGCGTTCGGCCGTCATGTCATTCCGGGCCGGCCAGCGCCTTCTTGAGGAACGCGCGGGCCAGCGTCCAGTGGCGCTTCACGGTGGCCGCTGACAGGTTCACCACTTCGGCGGTCTCGTCGACGGTCAGGCCGCCGAAGTAGCGCAGCTCGACGATGCGCGCCTGCTGCGGGTCGAGCGCGGCCAGCTCCGTGAGCGCGCGGTCGAGCGTCACGAGATCCACGCCGGCGTCGGGCGCGGCCGTCGCCAGCGCGCCGTCGTCGAGCGTGATGCGCTGACAGGCACCGCCGCGCTTGGCAGCGTGACGGCGGCGCGCGCGGTCCACCAGCACCTGGCGCATCGACACGGCGGCGATGGCGAGAAAGTGCGTGCGGCCCGTCCACGGCCGGGTCCCGGGCTTGACGAGCCGCACGTAGGCCTCGTGCACGAGCGCCGTGGCCTGCAGTGTCTGTCCGGGCCGCTCGCGCCGCAGGTAGCCGCCCGCCAGCCGTCGCAGCTCATCGTAGACGAGCGGCAGCAGCCGGGAAGCCGCCTGCTCGTCGCCCCCCGCCGCTTTCGCCAGCAGCCGCGATGCTTGTCCGGACGGAGAGCCGGCCGGCGCCCCGTCGTCGCCCCTGGCGCTGGACGTCATGCCGGTGATTCTAGCGCCCGCCGCTACCTTGGTGGCGGTCCGGAAGGCTGCCCCGTCATCTGCGGCGAGGTTCGGCCACGTAGAGATGGCGGCCCATCAGGATGGCCGAGACGCCGAGCGCCGTCAGCAGGCCGGCGATCGCCACCAGGCCGGCCACGTCCATCACCAGCACTCGTCCCAGCCCGGGCACGTGCGCCGTCGGCCACCGGATGAGGGCCACTGCCAGCGCGGCGATGCCAAGGCGCAGTTCGGTCGGTCCGATGCGCACGAAGGACATGCGGAACTCCCCGCCCACGGCGGTCGACAGGAACACCTCCGCCGACACCAGCAGGTAGGCCACGAGCACACCGAGCGCCACGAGCGGCGTCATCAGGCCCGACACCGCCATGCCACCCATCAGCATCGTCGCACCGACGACGTCGAGGACGTGGTCCACATAGAAGCCGTAGCGCGGCCGCTCCTGCTTGCGCACGCGCGCCACGGTGCCGTCGAGGCTGTCGCCGAACCAGTTCAGGGCCAGCCCGGCCACGACGCCCACGAGCGCCACCGGGAAGAGGCGGGCCAGCGCGAACGACAGCGAGGCGATGGCGGTGCCGACGACGGCCAGCGCGGTCAGGTGATCGGAGTGGATGCGTGCCGGCAGGCGATGCGCCAGCCAGAGCAGGGTTCGCCGTTCGACCTGCGCGAGCAGGCTGCGGTTGATCCGGACGTGCGTGGTGGCTGCGTGCGCCATGGCATGCTCCCCAGCCCCCGCGGCGCGGCGGTCATCGCGGCGCGTGTTGCGGAGGTTCTATGGGGTAGTGCGCAGGGCAAGCGGCGAACGGCTCGCGGGTGGGACGGGAACGCCCTTGCCGGGTGGCGCGTGGCGGGCGGGGCGAGATCAGGCGGTCAGCAGGCGGATGAGATCGCGGTCGGCGTCGGGAAAGGGCAGCGCGCTCAGTTCGGCGCGCGGCACCCAGCGCATGTCCTGGCCGAGCATCGGCCTGGCTTCACCCTCGTAGCGGCAGCTGTAGAAGTGAAGTTCCACGGTGCGTTCGGGGTAGGCGTGGGTGACGGCATGAACGAGCGCACCGACCTCGGCCACGACATCGAGCTCCTCGTGCAGCTCACGACGCAGGGCTTCGATATGGCTCTCGTGCAGGTCGCACTTGCCCCCGGGAAACTCCCAGTGACCCGCCAGATGGGTGCCGGGCGGACGCAGCGTGAGCAGGTAGCGGCCGTCACGTTCGATGACAGCCGCTACCACGACGATGTGCACGATGGCGCGTCTTAGCGTCGGCCGCGCGTGATGCGCAGGGTGACCACGAAGGCGCCCTGGTTGTCGCCGACCTGGTCGTCGTTCACGGCCAGGAACAGCTGGCCCTGCTCCGCCATTGGCAGATAGGCCGTCTGGTTGCCGATGGCGAAGGGCGCGCCGTTGCCGATGCGGCCGATCAGCGCGCCGGCCAGCAGGTTCGGAGCCGGTGCGTTGTCGGCGCGGCGGCCGCGAAGCGAGCCGGCCGAACTGGCCTTGTCTTCGGCGTCGTTCGACAACTGCACCTCGCCGGTCGTGGTGAACTGCACGCGGTCGTTCTTGGTGACCGTGAAGCCGGTGTTCACCCAGCCAGCGTTGGCGGCCACGCGCACCGAACCGGGCGGCATCGCTTCCGGTGCCGCCTCCTCCTTGCTCGCGGCCGTGGAGCCGGCAGCGGAGGACGGGAAGTTCCCGAAGTACAACCGCCGCACGTCAGAAAAGGGTGTGCGCTTCTCAGCGGCGTCGTTGGGCTTGAACGACAGGGAGCGCGGCTCGTTCTCCTTGCCCGACCCCTGTCCGCCTTCGATATTCAGCAGGCGGCCGCGCAGGATGTCGCCATTTCGCATCACCAGGACGTAGTCACCGCCCTTGGCGGCCTCGAGTTCGTTGGCCGGCAGATTCTCGGCGTTGCCGGCCACTTCGAGCACGGCCACTTCGCCGACCGGGATGATGCGCTGGTCGCCCAGCGAGGGCCGGAGATAGAGGGTGTTGGTGTCGCGGTTCCATGCTTCGAAACGGCCCGATACGCGGCTGCCGTCACGCTTCAGCACGGTGGCCTGTTCCTGGGCAATGGCCACACTGGATACGGCCATGGCCAGGGCAGCAATCGAGGTCGTCAGTCGTAGATTCACGTTGTTCTCCCAAGGGACGCGATGTCCCCCAAAGGTGACCCCGCTGCAACGCCAGCAGTGCCCTGTCAGGGGCCCTGGCTGGGAGTGCGGCGCGGGGCGAGGTGACGGTCTAGAAATCCGGCGGCGGCGCTGTACGCTCGCTGCCAACTGCGGTGCAAGAGAAACCCGTGAACTTCATCGGGCAGCACCAGCTGTTCTACTTGCACAGATCGTGCCCGCAGGGCCTCGACCAGCTCGATGGACTCGGTGAACGGCACATTTCGATCGTCGTCGCCGTGGATGAGGAGTACCGGCGACCGCCAGCCGTCGATGAATGCCATGGGCGACGCCAGGAACGCCCGCCGCGCCACCTCGGGACGCTGCTCCGGCCGGTAGTCCGGCATGAAGTGGCGAATGGCGTTGTTCCAGTCGTGCACGCCGTGTACGTCCACGCCGGCGGCGAACAGGTGCGAGGCGCGGGCCAGGCCCATCGCGGTCAGGTAGCCGCCGTACGAACCGCCCCACAGTCCGATGCGGGCGGGATCGACATCAGGCCGCGCCCGCAGGAACAGACCGGCGCCCACCACGTCGTTGTACTCGCTGGCGCCGGCGGCCCCGTAGTCGAGCGCTTCGCGGAACTCCAGTCCGTAGCCGATGCCGCTGCGATAGTTCACCGACAGCACCACATAGCCCTTGGCGGCCATGAACTGATTGAAGGCGTAGGCGTTGTGGTAGTAGCTGCGGTAGTTCCAGCCGAGCAGCATCTGGCGGCGCGATCCGCCGTGGAAGAAGATGAGCGCCGGCCGCTTCTCGCCGGCGGCGAGCGGCGTCGCCGGCTGGAAGAGCTGCGCCGGAATGGCCATGCCGTCGGCGGCCGTGATCTGGACGGCCTCGGGTTCGACCAGATCGGCAGCGGGAAACGTCGGCGGCACGGCGTCGGGGCCGAAGCCACGCTGAGTGCCGTCGCCCGCGAGCAGCGCGGGCTGGCCGGGGCGCCGGGCATCGGCCTTCACGAAGGCCACCGACACGCCGTCGGCCAGCATCGCCGGATTCCACTCGAGGCCGCGACCAGGCGTGAGGGGCACGGGGGGCGTGCCGCCGTTGGTTGCGACACGCCACAGGTGGCGCCGGTCGATGTCTCCCTGATTGGAACTGACGACCGCGCTGCGGCCGTCCGGGGCATAGCTGACGTCGTCCACCTCGAACGCGCCGGGCGTGAGAAGCGTGGCCGTGCCGCCTGACGCCACCGGCAGCGAGTAGAGGTGCTTCCAGCCTTCGCGTTCCCACGGGAACACGAGACGGTCGTCGGCGGTCCATGCCAGCTGCGCGCCGAACTCGACCGGCTGGAAAACACTGCCTCGCCCGGGTGCGGCGCGCCATACCTCGCGGCCCTCGCCGCTGGCCGCATCAGCCACGACGATCGACCACGGCGGCCCCTCACGCTCGGGATGGAAGATCAGCCGATCGCCGGCCGGTGGCCGCCGGATGAAGGCCACGCGCGTGCCGTCACGCGACCACGCCGGGTGGTCGTCGGTGTCGAGCGACGGCTGCAGCCACACCAGCGCGCCGGTGGCCACGGTGAACACCCCGACGAAGGCGTGCGAGCCGCGCCCGCTCGAAAACGCGAGCCGGGTGCCATCGGGAGACCAGGCCAACGACCGCGCGCTGCCGCGCGTCCTGGCCGCCTGCACGGCCGGCTGGGTGCCGCCCACGCCGGCCGTCCAGATCTGGCCGCGCTGCACGAACGCCACGAGGTCGCCCCGCGGCGCCAGGGCCGGCGCCCCACCGGCACCGAGCTTGCGCGGGACGCCGCCGCCGGCGGCGACGGCCCATACGGCCTGGTCAGCGCCAGCCGCGGCGCTGGTGGGATTGGGCGCCTCGCCGGCACGGTTGGCCGCGCCGCCGCGCACGTAGACCAGGGTCGCACCGTCGCCGGTGAAGCCGAGGCGCGTGATCTCCTGGCCGTCGTCGCCGATGTAGCTCGTCACCCGGCGACGGGCGAACTCCGGCCCCTCGGCTACCCAGATGTTGCGCGCGCCACGGTCGTCGAACACCCACGCGACACGCGCGCCGGATGGCGAGGCGACCAGTTCGCTCGTGAACGGCGCGCTCAGTATTCGCTCGATCGAGAACGGGGCGGCCTGACGCGCGTCGGGGCTGGCGGGCGAAGCCACGAACGCGGCGCCGAGTGCGATGGCGACGACCGCACGTGCGGCCCGGATGGACGACGACATGACCAACCTCCTTCGGCGGACCGATGTGGTCCCGCTGTCAGGCCAGGGGGAATGCCCCGACTTCGGCTGGCGTCTCGCTGCCCTCGCAGGCCACCTGCAGCAGCGTTCCCGCCGGCGTGAAGTCGCGGTGCACGTAGGCGAGCGCCACGGCCTTGCGGAGCCGCGGCGACCACGCCGCGCTCGTCACGCGCCCGACCTCGCCCCGCTCGGCCTTGACGGCCGCGCGGGCCACCGGCACGCAGGTGCCGGCGATGGTGAGTCCGACCAGCCGGCGCGCCACGCGGCCGCCGCCGCGGTGCACGACCCGGACGATCACTTCCTGGCCGACGTAGCAGCCCTTGGAGAACGAGATGGCGCGGGCTTCGATGCCGGCTTCGAGCGGGATCGTGTCGGCGTCCATGTCGAGCAGGAACTGCGGAC
Source organism: uncultured Acidobacteriota bacterium (assembly GCA_963807405.1). Lineage (GTDB taxonomy): Bacteria > Acidobacteriota > Vicinamibacteria > Vicinamibacterales > UBA2999 > CADEFD01. Next base: position 3,149,517 of record CAWEBU010000006.1, read on the forward strand.
GTCCCGACTCGATGCGGGCGAACTCGAGGTCGGCCGCCGCGGTCAGGACGGCGCCGGAGAGCCGCAAGCGCGAGAGCCACAGGTCCTCCTGCCCTTCCGGCACGCGCAGCGTGAAGCCCGGCACGCCGTAGGGGGAACTCCGAACCAGGCTGCGGAGCGGACCGACCGGCGCGTGCGCGAACTCGGGCCACGCCTCCAGGCGCTCGGCGGTGAGTGCCGAGTTGGCGGGGAGGGAGCCGACGACCGCGCGGGCCACGACCTGGGCCGCGGTGGCGCCGTGCACGCCGATCGTGCGCCACTGGCCTGTTTCGTCGCTGACGTTGACATCTTCCGCGAAGATGGCGCCGTCCAGTTGGCGCACGACGCTCTCGCTGAGCGCCGCCGGCACGTCGAGCGTGATCGCTTCGTCCTCGGCGGCCACCACGGCATCGGTGATCATGCGGCCCTGCGGCGTCAGCCAGGCGGCATAACAGCCCTGTCCGGGCGCGAGCGCTTCGATGTCGTTCGTGAGCAGGCCCTGCAGCCAGCTGGCGCGTTCGGCGCCGGCCACGCGCACGAGACCGCGATCGGCGTGCACGACGAGCGCGGCGCCGGAATCGAGGAGGTCGTGATCAGCTGGTTCAGGCAACGGTGCTACCCTTGGCGTGGAGCCTCGAGTGCTGTCCACGATCAGGGATTGTACCCGCCACCTGGCGGTTGTCGCATCGGCCGTGTCACTTGCGGTCACCGTATCCGCGCAGGTGGCGCCGCCTGCCCCGTCGCCCGCGGAGCGGGCCGCGCTCGTCGGGGCCGAGTCGTACGTCATCTTCCTGACGGGCCGCCCGGTTGGACGCGAAGAAGTAGCCGTGTCCCGCCAGGGGGACGGCTGGGTGCTGCGCGGGTCGTCACGGGTGAATCCGCCCATCGCAACCAACGTGCGGCAGGTGGAGGTGCGCTACGACGCCGACTGGCGGCCCCAGTCGCTGTCACTCGAGGGCACCATCCAGGACCGCGAGGTGGGCCTCCAGACTTCGTTCGCCGACGGCAAGGCCACGAACATCCTGAAAGAGGGCGACGAGACGACCGAGAAGGTCGACGACGTGTCGGCCGACACGATCGTGCTCTCCAATGTCTTCTTCGGCAGCTACGCGGCCCTCGGGGCGCGGCTCGTGGAGGCGGAGGTCGGCACCGAGATACTGGCGTATATCGCGCCGCAGGCCGAGATTCCGATCGCCGTGACGGCCGTGGCCGATGAGCAGATCGAGACCCCGCAGCGGGCCTTCGCGGTGCGCAGGTTCTCGCTGACCTTCCGCAACCCGAACGGCGAGGTGACGGCGAGCCTGTGGATCGAGCCGAGCGGTGCGTTCGTGCGCCTGAGCGTGCCCGCACAGACGCTCGAGATCGCCCGTGACGACGTCGCGTCCGCCGCCTCGCGCATGTCGGCGTTCTCGATCGAAGGTGACGAGACGGTGATGGTGCCGGGGAATGGCTTCAACATCGCGGCGACGGTGACCAGGGCGCCCTCGGCGAAGGGGCGGCTGCCAGCCGTCGTGCTGATCGGCGGCTCGGGACCGGCCGATCGTGACGGCACGATCGCCGGGATTCCGGTGCTCGGGCAGGTGGCGCGGGATCTCGTCGCGGCCGGGTTCGTCGTCGTCCGCTACGACAAGCGCGGCGTCGGCCAGAGCGGCGGGCGCGCCGAAACGGCCACCCTGCTCGACTACGCGGAGGATGCCCGGGCCGTCGTGAACTACCTGCGCAAGGAGCGCCGTGACGACGTCGATCGGCGGCGCATCGCCGTCCTCGGGCATAGCGAAGGGGCGTGGGTCGCCATGCAGCTGGCGGCGCGGGAGAAGAACGTGGCGGCGCTCGTGATGGTGGCGGGCGCCTCGGACACCGGCGGCGCGCTGGTGCTCGAGCAGCAGCAGCACCTGCTCGGCGTCATGAAGGTCGAGGCGGCGGAGAAGAAGGCCAAGGCCGATCTGCAGACCCGCATCAATCTGGCGGCGACCGGCAACGGCACGTGGGACGACGTCCCGCCCGAGCTGCGGGCGCAGGCCGACACGCCGTGGTTCGCCAGCTATCTGGCCTTCGACCCGGCGAAGCTGATGAAGGACGTGCGGCAGCCGCTTCTCATCGTGCAGGGCGAACTCGATACGCAGGTGCCGCCGCACCACGCCGAGCGGCTGGCCGAGCTGGCGCGCGCCCGCAGGCGCCAGGTTGCCGAGGAGGTCGTCACGGTGCCGGGCGTGAACCACCTGCTCGTGCCGGCCACGACCGGCGAAGTCAGCGAGTACGCCTCGCTCGGCGGCCGGGAAGTCAGCTCCTCCGCTACCAGCGCCATCGCCAGGTGGCTCACGACAACGCTCGCGGCCGCCGCGAAATAGCCCCCGGGCCCACGAGGACTTGACCCGATGAAGCCATTGCGAGCGGCCGATGTGCGCCGAGCGGTTGACGCCGCCGGCCGCGCCATTACCGCCGCGCTCGACACCCGCCACAAGCCGATCACGCCGGGCATGCTCAACTCCGCCCGCAGCGTCAGCGCCGAGTGGTACATCGAGACTCTCTGGCACTACCTGGCCAAGCGCGACCTGCTGCAGGGCGTGAGCAGTTTCGACGTGGAGTTCAGCCAGCCGGCCCGCCTCGCCGACAAGCTGGTGCACTTCGCGCTGCCGCACCCCGAGGCCGACGACCTGGTCATGGACTTCCACGTGATGCGTCAGGCTGACGGCGAGAAGAAGACGGTCAAGGTGCCGGTGGCGCGGATTGCCATCCATCGCGGCACGCGGCGGCGGCGCCACGGCGTGGCGCCGGATCCGCCGATTCACCCGTACGGGATCGAGGTCCGCGCGCGGCACCTGAACGCCGGCGGTGAGGTGTCGTGGTACACGCTGGTGGCCTCGATCATGGACGTCGCCCGGCGAGGCGCGCAGTTCGCCGACGAGCGCATCGACCGCGACGACGAGCACCTGCTCTACATCGTGCCGCGCTTCACATTCACCCCGCTCGTGGACGCGATGGCACGCGACAACCTGTTCGTCTATCCGGAGTTCGCGATGGACAGGCCGTGGGCGAAGGGCAAGACCTCGGCCATCGCGCGGGTGACCTTCTGGGCGGTGGCGAATGCCGCGCCGTGGCCGATCGCCGAGAGCGTGGTCACGGTCGTGCGCACGAGCATCGTGGACGGCGCCCGCCGGCCGGTCGACCAGAACGGCGACCTCGTGCGCAAGAGCGCAACCTAGCCTGGATCACTGCCGCTGCCAGAGCGCGTCCACCGCGTCGCGCAGGCGTGCCGCCGCCTCGTCGTAGGGCTCATCCGCCGCCACCGACACCGGCGTTCCGATGGCAATGCGCACGTAGTGGCGGCGCCAGAATCCCACGTAGCGCCACGAGATCGGTCTCGTCCGCGGCCACATCTCCCAGAGGCCCTTGAGCGCCACCGGCACCATCGGCACACCGGCGTGCGCCGCGAGGATCGGTGCGCCCTTCTTGAAGCGCTTCACGGCGCCGTCGATGGAGCGCTCGCCCTCGGGAAAGAGCAGCAGCACGCGGCCGTGCGCCAGGCCGAAGGCCCCGGCCTTCATGGCCGAGACGAGCGCCTGGTCCTGATCGACCGGCACCAGGTTGACCAGCCGGGCCAGCCACTGCATGACGGGCGTCTGGAAGTACTCGGCCGCGCCGACGACGAACATCTCGCGGAAGACCCGGTACGGCAGCACGCTGCACAGCAGCAGCGGGTCGAAGTAGCCCTGATGATTCGGGCACAGGAGGTACGGTCCGGCCGCCGGCAGGGCATCCAGGCCCTCGACCCGCACGCGCGTCAGCAGGCGGCCGGCGACGCGGGCCACCAGCCACAGCAGCCGCGTCGTCACCGGACGCGGCTCGAGAAGGCGGCCGAGCACCGGATCAGTCGCGGGCGGGATGTCGGACAGCAAGGTGGGCCACGCTTCGTCCACGGCGCCTGCGGCCACGCCGTCGGCCGGGCGCACGGCCTCGACGAGCCGCCGCACGGTCGTGATCCCGTGGCCGTCGGCGTCTGGCACCTTGACGCCGAAGCGCTGCTCCAGTTCCGTGAGCAGCTCGACCCGCTCCAGGCTGTCGAGACCGAGATCGAGCTCGAGGTTCGCGTCCGGCCGCAGCGTGGCGTTGCCCTTGCTCCGGCGGCCGACCAGCGCGGCAGCTTCCGCGACGTGCGGATCGTCGAGCCACTCGAGGTCGGCGCCGGCGAGCGGGCGGGTCGCTTCGGCCTCCCGCACCGCGGCGCGCTCGTGGAGCAGGCGCTCGATCTGGAAGCGCTTCAGCTTGCCGGTGGTCGTGCGCGGCAGCGGCTCGAACCAGACGTCGTAGCCGAGCACCCGCTTGTATGCCGGCAGCGCCGCCCCGGCGCTCTCCATCTCGAAGCGCAGCAGGTCGCCGGCATTGGCGGTCTTCCGGGCCTTGAGCACGTCATCGTCGAGCACGATCACCGCGTGCAGCCGCTCGGTCGTCGGCTCGTCTGGACGCCGCACGCCCATCACGCAGATTTCCTTGATGACGGTCGAGGTGCGGTACTGCTTCTCGATCTCTTCCGGGTAGATGTTCTTGCCGGACGCGAGGACGATGATCTCCTTCTTGCGGCCGGTGATCGTGAGCCGCCCCGCCGCGTCGAGGTGGCCGAGGTCACCGGTCAGGAACCAGCCGTCGCGAAACACCTCGGCGTTGGCATCGGGCCGGTTGTAGTAGCCCTGCATCACGATCGGGCCGCGGATGGCGATCTCGCCGTCTTCGGCCTCGCCTTCCGGCGGCAGGATCTTGAGCTCGTTGCCGGGCAGGACCCGGCCGACCGTGTCGATGTGGGCTTCCTCCGGCCGGTTCAGGGTGGCCGCGCCCGACGTCTCGGTCAGCCCGTAGGCCTGCTGGATGGTGAAGCCGAGCGCGTAGAGATCCCTGCCAACTGCCGGATCGAACTTCGATCCGCCGGTGATGAGCAGCCGCATGTGGCCGCCGAGCACCTTGTGCACGCGCCCGAACAGCGTCGGACCGAGATTGAATCCGAGGCCGCGAGCGCGGACATTGGCCGCCAGCAGCGTCCGGAACAAACGTCGCTTGAGCCAGCTGCCCTTGGCCACCTCGCCCATCACGCGCTCGTGGATCAGGTAGAAGAACTGCGGCACGCAGGCGAAGACCGTGATGCGCCGCTCACCGAGCGCGCGGACCAGGTCGGAGGTGTTCAGCGTCTCGAGGTAGACCACCCGGGCACCCACCGCGAACGGCAGCAGCAGGTTCGCCATCTGGGCGAGCGAATGGAAGAGCGGCAGCACGCCGAGCACGGCATCCTGCTCGCTGACGTGCACGGCGGCGAAGGCCGAGTCGCGTTCGCCGGCCAGGTTGCCGTGCGTCAGCACCACGCCCTTGGGATCGGAAGTGGTGCCGGACGTGTAGAGGATGACGGCCGGATCGCTGGCGGTGGCGCTGGCGGGCGGCAGCGACCCGGCTGCCGCCCCACGCTCGATCATCTCGTCCACGGAAGGTCGGGCGTCGCCCTCGGCCCGATACATGCGCACGAGCGGGACGGCGAGGCGTGCGCCTTCGGCCACCGGCAGCAGGCGCGGGCCGGCCACGAGCAGCCGCGCGCCCGAAGCTTCCATGATCGTCGCCACCTGCGACGACGAGTAGTTCGTGTCGAGCGGCACGGCGATGGCGCCGAGCCGGAGGATGCCCAGGTAGACGGCGCACCAGCGCGCGTCGTTGTCGGCGAGGATGGCGCACCGATCCCCGTGGCCGATGCCGTGCGTGTCGAGCCACCCGGCGATGCCTTCCGCCCACAGCCTCAGATCGCGATAGGTGACCCGTTCGAGGCCCGACGCGCGCTGTACTTCGATGGCGATGTTGTTGGCAAAACGCGTCGCGGTATCGTCGAACGTCTGCCAGAAGTTGGACACGCCGGGCGATTGTAGGTCAGACGGTCCGGCGGGCGGGGGCCGGACCGCGGCGGGTCTGGCGGCGGCGAGGCTTCACGGCGGCGATGACCGACAGCGAGCCCTTGCGCCACACGACATCCACATCGAAGCCCGCCTTCCGGAGCAGCGCCGTCTCCAGCTCCAGCGGGAAGTAGGTATCTTCTGCCTCCCAGGCACGCAGGAACTTGCGGGCGCCGGCCGGCCCGTGCGCGACGGCCAGGTGCCGGCGCCAGGTCTCGTGGTCGCGGGCGCGCAGCTTCGCGTCGGCGGCAAGGGTGCAGTCGGCGTCCACCAGCATGCCCCCCGGCCGCAGGGCCGCGAAGGCCCGCGCGAAAACGCGCGCCTTGGCCGCCGGCTTCGCCACGTGGTGGAGCGAGAAGGACGCCGAGACGACATCGCAGCGCGGGAACGGCGGTGGTCTCGAAGTTGCCGACGAGCGGCGTGAGCTTCTTCCCCAGCCGCTTCTCCGCCATCGCCAGCATGGCGCGGTCGCCGTCGATGCCGACGACGCGCGCACCGGGGAGGCGCTTCAGGCAGCGGGCCGCCAGCGCACCGGACCCGGTCCCCAGGTCGAGCAACACGCGGGCCGGGCGATCGAGGGCCACGAGCGCGTCCGCCGCCGACTCCAGAATCTCGTCGTAGTGCGGGATGAAGGTCAGGATCTGCCGGTCATACTCCCCGGTCTTGATGCCGAGATGCGAGGCGACGCTCATCCCGGCATTCTAATCTCCAGCGGTGGTACCTCGACCCTGGCGCCTGGCCGCCAGCCGCTGAGCCGCTAGCCGCTAGCCGCTAGTAATTCCACTGCACCTGGATGCCGACGCGATTGGCGTTCCGGGTCAGGTCATAGGGGAAGGTGCTGGTCCTGGTCCGGCGGATCGTACGGGTGTACATCCCCATCAGCTCCACCTCGGCCCAGCGCGTGAACTCGACACCGATGTCCACTTCGTTGACCTCGTCGAGCGGGGCGTTGCGCGCGAACTTGCGGGCGCCGTCGTAGTACTGCCAGCGGGCATATGGGAACCAGGTGCCGAGACGGCTCTTCGCGGCGTAGTTCACCTGGACGTAGCCGCCGTGCAGCGTCCCGCGGCCGACGCTGCGGTAATCGGTGGCCAGCTGCGGCCCCCGCCCGACGTTCCACTCGGCCTCGATGCCGAATGGCTGCGGATACACGATCGCCGAGACCGCCACCCGCTCGTCGACGGTGCCGCCGGCGTCCTGGGTGGGCGTGAACGTGGCGCCGCCGGTCGTCACGGCGGCGGTGGGCACGACGAAGCGGCCACGGTAGGCCTGCACGCCGAGTTCGTAGTATTGCCCGCCGCTGGTCTTGAACGGATAGGACGCCCGCGCGAAGACGTGCGGGTGCCCGTTCTGGTCCGAACGGTTCAATCCCTGCCCCGAGTAGAAGCCGGCCGACAGCACGCCGTAGTCGCCCGATCCCTTGAGTCGCGCATTGCCGAGATCGCGGAAGCGCTGCTTGGCGGTGGCGTTCTCCCACATCAGGGCGGCGCCGAGATCGCGTTCGCCCTCGACGGCGGTGTTGAGGGCGTCTGGACGCTCCATCGGCGCGCGGTTCGAACTCGACTGCATGTTGACCCAGCCGAACGGCACCTTCGACTGCCCCACGCGCACGCGGTAGGTCTTGGCCTTGTCGAGCCACACGTCGCCGTAGAGGTCGCGCATCTGGAGCGCGAAGTCGCCGCCGCCCGGCGAGCCGTTGAAATCCGTCTGCGCGTAGAGCGACAGGTGATCGGCGACATCGCCGCTGATGACGACACGGCCGCGGCGCAGCACGAAGGTCTCGTTGGCGTTGACGGAGCGGTCGGCCGGCACCTCCAGCGCGGGACCGGACTGCGAACCGACTTCCGAGTAGCGCAGCTGCGAGTAGCCACGGATGCCCATGCGCTCGTACCACTTGCCCGCCAGCGCGCGGCGCACGACCGGCGCCGGGGTGCCCGCGGTGGCCGCCTGCAGGTCGGCGATGGCGGCGTCCTGGGCGGTGTCCTTCGCGGGGACCGGAGGCGCCGGGGTGCCGGACGGTGTCTCGTCCGCATCGGCGACCAGGCGGATGGCGTCGTACTCCTGCGCCGTGATGGAGCCGCGGTCGCGCAGCACCTGCAGGAGGCGCATCAAGGCCTCATTGGGTGTCGCCTCCGCGACGCCAACGCCCCCGGACCACAGCATCAGCCCGATCGTGAGCAGCGCCCCAGAAAGCGGGCGATGCGACGCGCTCGGACCCGACACACGCAGGATGTTGCACATCCCTTACGTGTACGTCGCACGAGTTTCCACCACGTATCGCCGAGGTTTCGGCAATGTAAACATCGCCGCGGCACTCCGGCGACTCGCTCCCATTTTTTGCGATGACGCACGCTCCCCGTCAGGGAGCGTGGCCGGCGCGAGCGCTCAGAACTGGATCCTGGCCCCCCACTGAATCTGCCGCGCGTCGCGGGCGGTCGTGTAGGTCGTGAAGCTGCCGGAGGTGATGGCGCCGCTCGGGTTCTCGAAGTTCACGGCGTTGAGCAGGTTGTAGGCCTCGAGGAACATCTCGAAGCTGGCCCGTGCGCCGACCCGGAACTGCTTGGTGGCGCGCATGTCGACCACCTTGTCGGCCGAGGTGCGGCTCAGCTGGTCCATCGTGATCGGCGCCAGGTTCCGCGACTGCCGGAAGGCATTGATGATGGCCAGATTGGCCTCGCTGGCCCGGCCGCCGGAGTTCTTCTGAAGGCCGGCCGGCCGGTCCTGGTTGTTGCCGTCGCGGTCGAGATCGACGCCGGCGGTGACGTCCCACGGATTGCCGTTCCGCAGCGACACGATGGTGGACAGCTGGATGCCCCACGGCAGCGGCGCAATCGCCGAGACCGACAGCGCCTGGCGGCGATCGTTCTCGTCGAGCCCGCGGTCGTCGTTGCCGAACGTGTTCCACGGATCGGTGTTGGTGCTGGCGTTGTCGTTGGTGTTGTCCGAGATCGCCTTGGCGTAGGTGTAGGACACCTGCCAGGTGGTGCCCTTGAAGCGCTTCCGCAGCTGCGCCTGCAGGGCGTCGTAGTCGGAGTTGGTCAGCGAGTTGATGACCGTCACCGACGAGAACTGCGGGTAGGGCCGCGGGTTGGTGGCCAGGGGCCCCTTGGCCGGCAGGTTGGCGTCGCGGCCGGTCTGCAGGTCCTTCTGCTCCTGGTGGATCAGATCGATCTCGAGCGACGTCTCGCCGGGGAGCATCTTGGCGATGCCGAGGGTGGCGCTGACCACGTAGGGCAGGTTGAGGTTGTCGCCGGGCAGGTAGAGGGCGCGTCCGCCGGCCGTGCGGATGTAGTCCTCGAGGGTGCGGCCGCCGAGCGCCGCCGTCTGGTTCGGGTAGGACTGCAGCAGATTCGGGTCGGTGATCTCGGCCGTGAACTGGTTGCTCACGACATCGCCGCGGATGTTGAACCACGGGCGGTTGCGCCCGGAGTAGAGCCCGAGGCCGCCGCGCAGCACCGTGCGGCCATCGCCGCGCGAGTCCCAGGCGAAGCCGAAGCGCGGCTGGATGTTGTTCAGGTCGTTGCCACGATCGGCGGTGACCAGGTTCTCGAGGCCGGCGAACTGCGGGTTGCCGAGCAGGTCGGCGATCAGGTCAGGGCTGCGCAGGTTGCTGTCGAAGTCGTAGCGCAGGCCGAGATTCAGCGTGAGGTTGCCGACGCGGACGTCGTCCTGGGCGAAGAAGCCCCACTCGGTGTTGCGGTAGTTCCTGGTGGCAGGACCGCTGCCGACGATGAAGCGGATCGGCCATGTCGTGCGATCGGCTGCCGAGAACGGCCGATCGGTGTTGAACTGCCAGACGCCGGCGCCGTAGTAGTCGGCCAGGTAGTCGAGGTCCTCGTGCGCCATGCGGAACGCCGAACTTGGTCGAGTGGCGGCCCGTCGACCAGAAGAACGTGTCGTTGAGCGTGTAGCGCTTGCGCGGGAAGCCCTGCGGCAGGTTGGGAGACCGGCCCGACGAGAACGAGGGCCGGATGACCTGGGTGTCGGTGGTTTTCTGGAAGCGCTGCGTGTCCTGGTCCATGAACTGGACCACCATGCTGTTCAGCATCGAAGCGCCGAGCGTCCAGTTCCAGTTGGCCGAGACGTCCGAGAAGTCGAGCGCGGTGTTCTCGGCCAGCTCGTAGCTCTCGACGATGTCGTCGTTGTCGTAGAGGTAGCGCACGCTGAAGCCGTGGCGCGTGTTGGCGGTGTAGTCGACCTTGGCCTGGCCCAGCTTGGCGCGTGTGCCGTTGTCGTAGACGCCGTTGAACTGACTGGAGAACGGGTTGGCGGCCGGCAGGGCGATGATCCTGCACCGAGTTCTGCCGGTTGTACTCGAAGGTGCCGAACACGAACGCCTTGTTGCGCACGAGCGGCCCGCCGACGGCGGCGCTGAAGCGCGCCGAGTCGAATTCCGGCTTGGTGCGTGCGAAGGCGTTCTTCGCGTTGAGGGCGTCGTCGCGTCCGAAGTAGGACAGGCGGCCGGCGACAGGTTGTTGGTGCCGGAGCGCGTCACCACGTTGACGACGGCGGTGCCGGCCCGCGAGTACTCGGCGTCGAACTGATTGCGCAGCACCCGGAACTCCTGCACGGCATCCTGGCTGACGTTGACGATGGCGAAGCCGTAGATTGGATGGTCCATGATGCCGCCGTCGATCTGCATCGAGTACATGCTGCGGACGTTGGTGCCGCCGAACGCGGTCGAGATGCCGAAACGCCCGTCCGCGCTCCGGGCCGGACCGCCGCCCGGCAGCAGCTGGGCCAGGCCGACGAAGCCGCGGTTGAGCACCGGCAGTTCCGACAGCTGCTCCTGGTTGACGACGGCGGACAGGTCCGACTTGGTGGTCTCGATCTCGACCGCCGCGCGGCCCACCACCTGCACGCTCTCCTGGATGGTGCCGAGCGACAGCGACAGCTTGAGGTCGGCGACCTGGCCGACCGTGAGCACCACCCGCGTCGTGTCGGTGCCGAAACCCGAAAGGCTCGACTCGATCGTGTAGGGCCCGGGCTGCAGGGCCGGGACACGGAAGCCGCCCTGGTCGTCGGTGACCACCACCCGCTCGACGCCGGTGGCCGTGTTGACGATGGCCACCGTCACGCCCGGCAGGGCGCTGCCGGTGGAGTCGGTGATGGCGCCGCGCAGTTCAGCGGTCTGCGCCGAGAGGGCGGCTGGCAGGAGCAGCAGCACCGTCAGAACGGCGCCGAGAAGGGCAACAGGCGTGGTCGAGGGGGGACGGGTGTTCACGCGATCCTCCAGCTGCTTCAGTTCGCCTGACGGACGGTCAGGTTCTTTCCGTAGTGGGCGGCGGGGCTGACGGCGGCGACGCTCTGCGTCTTCCGGCCGCTGCTGCTCATGAAGGTGACCTCGACGCGCACCGGGTCCGTCGACGCCAGACCGAAGTGGACCGGCGCGGCGCGCTGCGAGTTGTAGCCGCCGCCGGTCACGACCTGGCGCGTGGCGAGGACACGGTCCGCGCGATCGAACAGCCGCACCTCGGCGCCGAAGCGCGTCTGGTGGCCCTTGGCGTCGAGCACCAGCACGCTCAGGCTGCGGCGCTTCGCGGCATCGGGCAGCGTGTTGCGGAACAGGAAATGGCCGCCGGCCGGTCCGTAGCCGTCGGTGACCGAGAGGTCGATGCCGCCGTCGTTGTCGTAGTCGACGAACTGCGAGGCGTGGTCGGCCTCGTTGAGCGGGCTGTCCTTGGTCAGCACGTTGACGAAGCCCTTGGCGCCGTCGTTGCGGAACAGCGCGTTGAGCGGCGTCTGCGCGCCGGGGTCGCCGACGTACGAGATGACCGACAGGTCGAGATCGCCGTCGTTGTCGTAGTCGCCCCAGTCCGATCCGACGGCGTGGTTCTCGACCGCCGAGCCCGACCGCCGCGGCCACGTCGGTGAAGGTGCCGTTGCCGTTGTTGCGATAGAGCTGGTTGTGACCGTAGTTGGGCACGAAGATGTCGAGACGGCCGTCGTTGTCGTAGTCGCCGACCGCGCAGCCGACGCCGCCCTCCGCCTTGGTGCGTGCCGGTCCGGCCACGCCGGCCTCGACGGCGACGTCGACGAAGGCCGTGCCGTCGTTGCGCCACAGGGCGTCGGCGACGCCCGGACTGATTGGCCAGGAAGAGGTCGAGGTCGCCGTCGTTGTCGATGTCGAGCCAGCAGGCGCCGACGGTCGGGCGAGGGTCGGTGGGTCCGGCACCGTCGAAGACGCGCGTGAACCTGCCGCCGTCGTTGCGGAACAGCTTGTTGTCGCCGGCGCGGTCGGCCGAGTAGACGTCGAGGTCGCCGTCGTTGTCGTAGTCGACCCAGTTGGTCTGACGGGCCGAGCGCCCGGGGATGGTGAGGCCGATCTCGGCGGCGACGTCGGTGAACGCTGGCCGCCGTCGTTGCGCAGCACCTTGGTGAGCTTGTCGGTCGGGGTCGAACCGCCGAGCAGGTCGATGTCGCCGTCGCCGTCGTAGTCGCCCCAACTCAGGCCGCGCAGCTCGTGGCTGCCCGCCTGCGGCATGCCGACCGCGGCGCCGACGCTGACGAGCACGCCCTTGTCGTTGCGGTAGAGGCGGACTTCGCCGGTGCCGAGCGAGACGGCCAGGTCGAGATCGCCGTCGTTGTCGTAGTCGCCCCAGGCGTTCGAATAGGAGTTGGGAACCGCGAACAGGTCGGCCTGCACCGATACGAAGGGCGGGGCGTCGTCGGCCGCCAGCGCGACGGCGATCGCGCCGGTCGCGAGGGCCAGGGTCAGGGGCGTCTTCATGGCTTCAGCTCCGTTCTCTCCGCGGTGTGGGCCTCGATCTTGCGCACGGTCGAGCCACAGTTCGCGGAACTCGTGCTTCGACAGATGCTCGAGCTGGTCGCCGCGGTGCCTGGTGCCACGCTGGCGGGAATTGCCGTAGCTCATGAGTCCGTAGGCCTTCACCGGCGTCGTGAACTCGACCATTCCGATCCAGGTTTCGCCGTGGCTGCGGGTAGCGCTTGCCCTCGGCATCGAGCGGACCCCAGGTGATGACGCGGAACGGTCCCAGGCCGCCGACATGGCCGTCGCCAGGCACGTCCACGTCGCCGAGCTTGAAGCGGGAGACCTCACCGAACACACGGTCGAGAGCCCCGTACTTCTGGCTGCGTCGTCGACGATCGCCTGGCGCAGCATCTTGACCGCTGCCGCCGGGTCCTTGATCCCGGTCGGCGACGAGGTCGCTCGCGACGATCGAACGGCACTCTGTAGTTGGCCGTTGCCGCAAAGCGTTGGACCGGCAAAGAGCCTGGCCCACTCCTCGAAGAGCAGGCCCGCCCGGTTCTCCTTCGAGTAGACGTGATCCCACTCGGTGAGGAGCGCCACGGCCGCCCGCATGTCGGCGTCGTCGTTGCCGCGGCTGGCCGCTGCGAGCAGATCGGGCAGGGTGCGGTCGGCCAGCAGCGACCGCGTCGACAGCTTCAGCTCCCTGAACTTCTCGAACGTGAGCTTGTCCGCTATCGGCCATCATCCGGAGTGAGTTCTGGGCGCGCATGACTCCGGCGCCTCGGTGCGAAGTAGGGCGGGTAGTCGCCGGCCTTGATCGTCGGTCGGCCACGACGGGAACCAGGGCGGGTCGTTGGAGTTCTGGACGAATCCGGCGCCGGGATTGGTGACGCGCGGCAGGTCCTCGTATGGATGCACGTCGGTCCACAGGTAGTCGGACGAATCGCCGGGCACCAGGCCCCGCCAGAACGCGACGTCGCCGGAGTTCCGCTTCGGCGCGATGCCGTTGAAGATGTATTCGACGTTGCCGTCTCTGTCGGCGTAGCTGATGTTGAAGGTCGGCACCTGCAGGCGCTTCATGGCGGCAGTGAACGCCTCGTAGTTCTTCGCCGTCACCATGTCGAAGTACTGGTGCAGCATGCCGGGCCGATCGAGGCCAGCCACTCGGAGCGCGAAGGTCACGCCATCTTGCGCGGTGAACACCGGTCCGTGCACCGTGTACTCTGAATCTCGAGTGCCTTCTCCACGACCGAGCCGTCGGGCTTGGCGCACCTTGTAGCGAGGTGGACTGCGACCTCGAAGGGCCGGACCGCGCCGTCGTACACGTAGCCGCCGTCCTTGAGCGTGAGCTCGTAGGTGGTCGAACCCATCATGCCGTTGACCGTGTTCGAGATGCCCATCTGCTGGTTGAACGCGAAGCGGATGACCGGCAGGCCGATCTGGGTAGCGCCGTAGACCTCGAAGTCCGGTGCCACGAGGTGGGCTTCGTAGTAGGTGAAGTAGTTCACGTCCCACCCGAGGTGAGGGTTCTGCAGCAGCATCGTCTTGCCGCTGGCCGTCTTCGGCGCCCGGACACCGCCCACGTGTTCGAGCCGTCTTCGCCGACATAGCCAGGGTCGTCTGCCGGGTCGGCGATCTCGACGGCGGGCGCGTCGCCCTCCCCGCCCACGTTGGGCGAGGCCACGTAGATGAAGTTCATCAGGCGATGCGCATGCGCCACGACGTCGACGCCGGTCACCGGCAGCACGACGCGCACGTCCGGCTCGATGGCGTCCGGATGGGCGGCGGCGTAGTCGTTCATGCCCTGGCGAAAGCATCGAGGTTGGCCTTGAAGGCCGGCTCCTGAGCGTCGTACCAGCGCTTGGATCGCGCCGGCACATCGTTCTTGAGCATCCAGACGGGCGATGGTTCGTACCTTCGCCCCAGTACTCGGCGCCGCGCCCGCGCGACTCACCGTAGAGCCGCAGAATCTCGTCGGCGTGACTCTGAGCCTGGGCGTAGCCATAGCCGTAGAAGACCGCGGCGGCAGTCGGTGCCGTAGACGTGCGGCACGCCGTAGCTGTCCCACAGGATCTCGTTGCGTGCCGGGCCGGCCGAGGCAGCCGCACTCCCGGCATCGCTGGTGCCGCAGGCCGCGGTTGTCACCACCAGGGCGGCGACGCCGAGCGTCAGCGCCATCCAACCGCGTTTCGAACTGCTCATGAATCCACTCCCTGCTGGTATCGGGCGGGCGGCGCGCAGCCCGCCCTCCGGGTAGACGTGCTCCACGGACTCGCCCGTCCACCCTGGACTTGCGCTCGCCCACGGCGCCCGTGCGGCGGACCGCCCGGCGTCAGAACACGAAGCGCGCGCCGAACTGGACCTGCCGGGCATCGGCGGCGTTGTTGCGGACCAGGAACGACGTGGAGTTGATGTTGCCGTTGGGCGTGGAGGACAGGTTGACCACGTTGGTCAGGTTGTAGCCCTCGGCGAAGAGCTGCAGCGAGTTGCCGCCGGGCATCGAGAAGGCCTTGGTGATGCGCCCGTCGATCGACACGTAGGGCTCCAGCTTCAGCAGGTCGGCGCTGATCGGGGCCAGTCTGCGGCTGGCCCGCAGGTCGTTGATGATCGCCAGCGACGCCTCGACATCATCGCGGCCCACGGTGATCGGCAGTCCCGGCGGCCGGTCGCCCTGGGTCTGGCCGTCGCCGTCGAGATCGAAGCCGGCCTGCACGTTGTAGGGCGCGCCGCTCAGCGCCTTGAGGATGCCGCTCACCTCGAAGCCCCACGGCAGCGAGGTGGACGCCGCGACCGACAGGTTGTGACGCGTGTCCTGGCCGTTGTAGCCCTCCTCCTGCGGAGTGCGCTGCGTGCCCTGGAACGTGGCGAAGTGGGTCACGCCGATCGAGATACGTGCGCGACAGCGTGTACGACACCTGGAGGCTGTCGGTGCCGCGCACCCGCGTCCGGAACTGCATCTCCAGCGCGTCGTATTGGCTCTCGGTGAAGTTCTCGATCGACTTGACCACGGTGAAACGGCTCACCGGACGCGGATTGGCGGCGCTGATGGCGCCACTGGCCGGCAGGTTGCGGTCCATCGAACCGAGCTGCTTGCGGCCTTCGCCGCGCACCAGGTCGATGTCGAGCGACGACACTGGGTGTCAGCTGCCAGCCGGCACCCAGCGTGAAGTTGTGCTGGTAGGGCAGCACGTAGTCGTCGCGAGCAGGCAGCACCGACCGGGCCCCCGTCGACACGAACTCGCTGAGCGACTGCCGCCCGAGGATGGCGCTGATGTCGGGGTAGCGGCTCAGCCGCGCCGGATCCTCGATGCGCACGGCGCTGCTGAGCGTGCCGTCTTGCGTCACCATCTGGAAATAGGGGCGGTTGCGCGTCACGTACATCCCGTAGCCGGCGCGGGCCACCAGCCGGGACGACCCGAACACGTCCCAGGTGCGCGCCGACGCGCGGCTGCAGGTTGTTGGTGTCGTTACCGCGATCGCTGTTCACGAAGTTCTCGATGCCTGCGTAGGCCGGGTTGGCCAGCAGATCCCGGTAGAACTTCTCGTGGCGCAGGTCGCTGTCGTAGTCGTAGCGCAGGCCCAGGTTCAACCGGACGCGGTCGGCGATCCGCCAGTTGTCCTGGGCGTAGAGCGCGATCTGACTCGACGCGAAGGAGTAGCGGCCGGGCGTCTGCATGACCAGCGCAGATGGGCCAGGTGGCCCGGTTGTTCAGGTCGAACGGCAGGTCGGTGGTGAAGGTGAACTGGCCGGTTTCGTTGGCGTGCGACTCGTAGCTACCGGTCGAGTAAGAGTAGTCGGCGCCCATCTTGATGTCGTGGCGCGCCGTCGTGTAGTAGATCGTCTCGCCCACGGTGGTCTTCTTGCGTGGGAAGGCCTGCGGCCAGGTGGGGGCCGGACCGGTGCCGATCGACGGCCGGGTCACGCCGGCGGCGGTGCTGTGGGTGAGCGTGCCCACGTTCTGGGTGAGGAAGTGCACGCGCAGGCTGTTCACCAGCCGGTCCGACAGGATCGACGTGCCCTCGGCCACCACGCTGTGGGTGGTGCTGAAGTCGTCGCCCTGACGCGAGTCCGACGTCGGGTTGCTGTTGCGCAGGATGAACTGGTCGTCGAAGGCATAGCGCGCGAACACCGAGATGCCGGTCGTTGAAGCGGTGGTCCACCTTGGTGTTGAAGAGGTGGTTGGTGCGGCCCGACGGGAAGGTGCCGTTCTCGGCGGCGGCGAACGGGTTGCTCGCCGGAAGCGCGATGATGCGCACGTCGTTCGACGTCGTTGTACTCGTAGCTGGTGAAGAAGAACGTCCGGTTGCGCAGCAGCGGCCCGCCCACCGATGCCGCCGACGCGGCCCTGCTGGTACTCGGGCTTTTGCGCGCGCGAACACGTTCTTGGCGTTGAGCGCGTCGTCGCGGCCGAAGTAGTAGCCGGAGCCGTGGAACTGGTTGGTGCCCGACTTCGACACCACCGCCACCACCGCCGTGAGCGCGTTGCCGTACTGCGCGTCGAACTGGTTGCGGAAGACCTTGAATTCCTGCACCGCGTCCTGCGACAGGTTGATGGTCGGATTGCCCTGGATCACGTCGTCGATGTCGCCACCGTCGATGATCGTGGTGAAGGAGTTGCGCTGGTCGGCGGCGCCGCCGAACTTGGTGATGCTGAAGCGGTTGGGCCGCTGATCGGGGGCCGCCCCGGGCAGCAGCTGCGCCAGCGACAGGAAGTTGCGCTCGAGCACCGGCAGCGCGGCGATCTGGTCGCCGACCACCGCCGACGACGGCTGCGAGCGCGTCACTTCCACCAGCGCCGCGCTGCCGCTGACCATCACCGTTTCCGACAGCGTGCCGACGCCCAGCTCCAGGTCGAGCGTGGCGTCGGCGCCGACGGTCAGGGTGATCTGGCGCTCGCTGGGGTGAAGCCGGTCAGGTCGGCGGCAACGTCATACACGCCCGGCTGCATCGCCACGACGCGGTACCTGCCGTCGGCCTCGGTGACCAGCGACGTGCTGGAAGCCGTGCCGCGATTGGTGACCGTCACTGTGACACCGGGCAGTGCGCCGCCACTCTGATCGGTGACGACGCCGCCGAGGTTGGCGCCGACCAGCTGCGCGGCCGCCGGCGCGGCGAGCAGGCAGATCGCCACGGCGGCCCCGAGCGGCGGCGGGCGAGATGGGACATGAGCGGGGGGCGAGCGGAACGATCGACATGGTGACGACTCCCGAAACGCGGAGGCCGGAACGAACGACCGCCGGGTCATGACGCGACGCGCGGCGGCTGGCCTGGCCGGCGATGATGGCACAGGCGTGGCCGGGCCCCGCCTGGCGCCGGTGTAATGAATTGTACCACCGGCCGGACGGCCGTTCAGTAGAGCGAGCAGTTCGCGTTCGCGGTAGTAGCGCGCGGCGCCGCCGTGCAGCGGGAATCGCGGTGGCCGGCGCGAGGTCGGCGTCGATGAGGCCGGCAGATGGATGCGTTGCGGCCAGGTCGGGCAAGGCCTCGAAGAACGTCTTGGTCAGCCGGTAGACGAGCTCTTCGTCGAGGTCCTCCCGGCACAGCAGCACGTTGTCCACGCCCACGGTCTCGATCGGCGCCGTCTGCGCGGCGTAGGTGTCGGGCGGAATCGTCAGCGGCAGGAAGAACGGATACTCCTCGCGCACCCGTTCGACCGCGAGCGGGTCGACGTCGAGGAAGCGCAGGCCGGTCCGGGCGGCCGCTTCGATGGCCGGCACCGGGTAGCCGGCGGAGATCACGCCGACGTCGATGCGTGCCGTCGCGCAAGCCCGACGATGATGTCGTCGAACGTGGCCGGCCGCACGTCGACCGACGCGCGGATCGACGCCGTGGGCCTGCAGCAGCAGGTCGAGCGTGCGCGAGCGGCCGCCGACCACCGTCGCCACGCCGTAACGCCACGCCGGGCGCCGGCCAGGTCGCGGAGGCTGCGGATGCGGCTGCTCGGGCGCGACGAAGAAGTGCGACGCGTTGGTGTAGAGCACGGCGATGCTGCGCAGCCGGCGGTGAGGCGCGGCGTCGAGCGCGCGTGCCCTCGGTGTAGGCGATGTAGGCGGTGTCGCCGAGCGCGAAGCGCGATGTCGGCGGTGCCGGCCTGCGAGCGCCTGCACGTTGGCCGGCGAGGCGCCGGTCTGGATGGCCCTGGCGCTGACGCCGGGCACGCGGGCGCTGTAGATGCGTCGCCAGCGACGTGCCCAGCGGGTAGTAGACGCCGGTCGGCGACCCGGTGGCGATGGTCACGCTCCACCGGAACCGGCGTCGAGGCCGCTGGCGGGCTGCATGCAGCCAGCGCCGCCAGCCAGCGGCGCAGCGACGACGAGCGGGAGCGAGGAGACCCGCATGCATCGGCAGCATCGTCGCCGAGTATACCCGCTCGGCCTTGCGCGCCAGGTGGCGCGCCACCTACGATTGGGCCCGCGATGCCGCTCCGGCCCTCGCCTCCCGCGCGGCGCCGCACCACCATCGTCGGCTGGCTCGCCCGCGCGCCGTTGGTGCTCGCCATCGGTGCCGCCTTGTGTCTGGCGACGGCGGCGCTCCTCTGGCTCGGCTACCGGGCGACCGTCGAGTGGGACCGTAGCGAAGCGCAGCTCGCCGACCGCCGCGCCAGCGAGAAACTGGCTCTTCTGATGACGGCCCTCGATCGCGACATGAAGGGGGTGCAGCTCTCGGTGCTGGTGCCGATCAACCAGGAGCAGCTGCTCGGCGGGGGTGCGGCCGGCCTGTCGACGTTGTTCGCCCGGGCCTTCGCCCGGTTCCCGTATCCCAGAGTCGTTCTTCGTGTGGAGTCGTCTCGGTCCCGCCCAGGGTACGACTTACGTCTTCAATCGGGTCAATCGGCCACCGCCGTGGCAGGGCACCACGAGCACCCCGCCGCGGTATCCGGTAGCGACGCTGACGCGACAACACGGCCATCACTCCCTTCATCGAGCAGATCCGGCGCGACCCGACGCATCGCAAACGGTTCGCCGCCTATGAGTGGACGATTGCCGGAGTCCCCTACCAGGTCGTGGTACATCTGCTCTACGACGACATCGCTGGCGGCGGCCGTCTCTTCGGCCTGATCGGCTACACGGTGAATCTGCCATGGGTCAGGCGGAGGTACTTCAACGACCTACGGCGCCAGGTCGCCCGGATCGGCGGCGAAGGCGACTGACGTACGTCGGCCATCGCGATCGTACCGCCGGCGCCGCCGTGACGCCGGCACGACGCACACGCCAGCGTTCCCCCTGAGGTTCTTCGACGGCCGTCTGACCCAGTTCCTCCCTGCCGAGCACGAGCCGGAGCAGTGGACGGCCGCGGTCACACCGCCGCCCACCGAGCCGGGTGCGTTGCGCGGACAGCGCATGTTCGCCCTGATGGGGCTGGCTGCCGTGGCCTCCCTCGTCAGCGTGGTGGTCATCGCCCGGGCCCTGTCGGTGACCTCCGAGCTCATCGCGATGCAATCGGAGTTCGTCTCCACGGTGACCCACGAGCTGAAGACTCCGCTGTCGCTGATGCAGCTGGTGGCCGACACGCTCGTGACCGGACGCTACAAGGGTCCGGAGAAGATCCCGGAGTACGGCGCGCTGCTCTCGACCGAGGTGTCACGCATGACGCACCTCATCGACAACCTGCTGTCGTTTGCACGGCGTCGACCGCGTCGGACAACTTCTACACCGCCGGCGACGCTCGACCTGGCCGAGCTGCTCGAGGAAGCGTCCGGCACGGTTCGATCGCGGCTGGCGCAGCTCGACTTCACCCTCACCGATCGAGGTCGGCGCACGAGCCGATCGCCGTGCACGCCGACCGCACGTCGCTGCTGCTCGTGCTCGACAACCTGCTCGACAACGCCATCAAGTACTCGGCCAGCGCGGCGAGTCGGGCGATCACGGTGCGCGGCCGCACCGAGGGCGACCTGGTCATCATCGACGTCGCGGACAGGGGCAGCGGGATCCACGACGACGACCTGCCCAGGGTCACCGAGAAGTTCTTCCGCGGCCGTCAGGCCCGCGGCGGCGGCAGCGGGCTCGGGCTGGCCATCGTCAACCAGATCGTGCTCGACCACGGCGGACGCGTCGAGATCGCCAGCACGCTCGGGGAGGGCACGACGGTCCGGGTCATCCTGCCGGCGGTGGGCGCTCAGCGGATCGGGCCTGAAGCAGTAACCCTCGCCCTGCACGGTGCGGATGATGCGCGGCTGGTGCGGGTCGGCCTCGATCTTCCGACGCAGTCGGACGATCGTGTTGTCGACCAGACGGGTGAGCGGCATGTCCTTGTAGCCCCAGACGACCCGCAGCAGTTCCGCTCGGGTCACGGTCCTGCCGACGCGGTCGGCGAAGCACCGCAGCAGGTCGAACTCGCGGTCGGTCAGCTCGACTTCGGCACCGCGACGCACGAGGCGGAAGCGGCGGAAGTCGACGACGGTGTCGGGCGAGAGCTGCAACTGCTCCACCGGCGGATGGGCGCGGCGCAGCACTGCGTCGATACGCGCCAGCAGCTCGTCAATCTTGAAGGGCTTGGTGACGTAGTCGTCGGCACCGAGACGAAGCCCGCGCACCTTGTCTTCCTGTTGGGTGCGTGCGGTCAGCATGATGATCGATGGCGGATCGAGGAGCTGGGTCAGGGCCCGGCACACGTCGAAGCCGTCCTCGCTCGGAAGGGACAGGTCGAGCAGGATGAGATGTGGCAGGAACTCGCCGACCTTCGAGAGCACCTCGCGGCCGTCGCCCACGCTCTCGACCATGAACCCCTCGAACGCCAGGTTGTCCTGCAGCACCTGACAGATCGACGGATCGTCCTCGACGATCAGAATTCGTTGGGCGCCCCTCGAGAAGTGGGACGGGACCGCGTCCATGTGCGCCGTCGGCATTGGGGAATGGCGACGATAGCAGGAACGCGGCCGCGGCCGCAATTCCGCCCCATCTCGGCTGGTCGCCAGCGTGGCGCCAGTCCCCCGGCCACAATGGCGGCCAGGCCTTTTCAGCACGAGCGGCACCGCCATTCCGGCCGGCGGCACGACCGCTGGTAGAATCACCCTCCGATATGTGGCTGCTCGAATCAACGCCCGACTCGCCCGCACCGCTCCTGTTCCGCCTGCTGCCGGGCAGCATCAAGACCGTGGGGCGCGCCCCCCGTGCCGACTTCGTCGTCGATGCGCCGCTCGTGTCGCGGCTGCACTGCCGGCTCACCCTGCAGACCGATGGCCTGCTCGTCGAGGACCTCGAGAGCACCAACGGGACCTTCGTGAATGGCGAGCGCGTGACGCGGCTGATGCTGCAGAGCGGCGATGCCCTGCGGGTCGGGCGGATGGAGTTCGCGGTACGGGAAGCGGTCAGCTAGGCCGGATTCAGCCGCTGCCATTCGAGCAGGAAGGGATTGCTCTGCCGCTCGCGACCGATGGTCGTGTCCGGCCCATGTCCAGGGCGGACGCGCGCGTCGTCGCCGAACGGCAGCAGCACCTCGGTGATGGCCGTCAGCAGCGTCTGGTAGTCGCCGCCGGGGAGATCGGTGCGGCCGATGGACCCGGCAAAGAGCGTATCGCCGACGAAGAGATCCATCCCGACCGTGCCGCGCTTCCCCACCTGCAGGCAGACGTTGCCCGGGCAGTGGCCGGGTGTGTGGTGCACGAACACGTCGTAGTCGCCGAAGCCGATCGGTCCCGGCAGCTCGTACCAGCGGTCCGGTGGCGGCGGCGCCTCGAGCGCGTAGCCGAACATCGCGCCCTGCTCGACCGCGTGGGCGTAGAGGAGCCGGTCATCCGCGTGCAGCCAGATCGGCGCGCCGAGCGCGCGCTTGGCGGCCGCCACGCCCGAGACGTGGTCGACATGCGCGTGGGTGAGCAGGATGCCGGTGACCTCGAGCGACTCGCGCTCGACATAGGCCAGCAGTTCCTGCACTTCATCGCCCGGATCGATGTAGATGGCCTGGCGGGAGCGTTCGCAGCTGACGACGAAGCCGTTCTTCAGGAAGGGCGGAGCGCAGGCGGATTCGATGACCATGGCGGCTACTTCCTGGGCGGCTGGGCCGGGCGGATCTCGACCCGGCTCGGCAGGCTGCGCGCCGGATGCGACAACAGATGGAGCACGACGGCGGCGACGTCCTCGGCGTGAAGCTTCCAGTCGGCGCCCGCCTCGGGCTCACGGTTGTTGAAGCCGGTCGCGACCGAGCCGGGGCAGATATGCGCCACGCGAATGCCGTCGTGGCGGACCTCCTGCATGAGCGCCTCGCTGAAGGCATCGAGGCCGGCCTTGGTGGCGCAGTAGGCGGCACCGCCGGCGAAGGCGTTCTTGCCGGCGAGGCTGCTGATGTTGACGATCCAGCCGGCGCCGCGCGCCTTGAGGTGCGGAATGGCGGCCTGGCTGCAGTGGAACACGCCGGTCAGGTTGGTGTCGACGAGGCGGCTCCACTCGGCCACGTCGAGCGACTCGACGGGGCCGCCGGTGCCGACGCCGGCGTTGTTGACCAGGATGTCGAGGCCGCCGAAGCGCTGCACGGCGGCGTCGATGGCCCGGCGCACCGACCCGCCGTCGCGTACGTCGCACACGACGCCCATGACGCGCGTGGCGTCACCGGCCGGGAGCGACACTGCCTTCTCGGCCCGCAGCACCGAGTCGTCGCTCGTCCCGGTCAGCACCACGCTGTCGCCCCGGCCCACGAGTGCCTTCACCACCGCGAGCCCGATCCCCCGCGTCCCGCCCGTCACGAACGCCACTGCCATCTCTGTGCCTGTACTTCCTAGCCGCTAGCCGCCAGTCCCTAGCCGCTGCTCTTAGAATAGTCCCCGTGTCCATCCTCGCCGTCGTCGGTGCCGGTCCGATTGGCGCCGCCACCGCCCGTGAACTGGCGGCCGCGAGCCTCGCCACACGGGTCGTGCTCGTGGACCCTTCCGCGGACGTCGCGCGCGGCCTGGCCCTCGACATCCAGCAGGCCGGGGCGATTGCCGGCTCGACGACCCGGCTCGAGGGCACCGGCGGCATGGACGCGGTCGTCGGCGCCCGTCTCGTCGTCGTGGCCGATCGCCACGGCAGTGACGGCGAGTGGCGCGGCGACGCCGGCCTGGCCCTGGTGTCGCGTGTCCGCGAGTTGAATCCGCGGGCCCTCATCGTCTGCGCCGGGGCCGCTCAGGCCGACCTGGTCGAGACCATGGTGCGTGAACGGGACGACGATCGCCGCCGCATCGCCGGATCGGCGCCCGAGGCGCTGCGCGGTGCCGCGCTGGCGCTCGCCACCCTCGAGACGGGCACTGCTCCTTCGGACATCTCGCTCGTCGTGGTCGGACGTCCTCCGGGGACGTTGTTCGTGCCGTGGGAAGGCGCGTCGATCGGCGGCTCGCGGGCCGCTGACGTGTTGCCGGCCGAAGCCGTCGCCCGCCTCGATCGCGCGCTGCCCTATCTGTGGCCACCAGGACCGCTGGCCCTGGCCGCGGCCGCCTCGCGGGTGGCCCGGCTGTTCGTTGCTCGGGCACCCGGGTGGGTGAGCGTGTTCCTCGTGCCGCCGGCCGACGGCGGCAGACGCGGACGCGGCGTGGCGCTCCCGTCGAGAGTCCACGACGGAGGGCTGCAACCAGTCTGGCCGCTGCTGTCCCCGCGCGACCGCGTGCGCCTCGAATCGGCGCTGGCCGGCCGCTCCGAGTGACGCTTACGCCGTCGCGGCGTGATGCATCGACAGGCCGTCGGAGAAGTCCACGAGCCGCTCACGCAGGATGAGGCGGCCGCGATGCAGGCGCGACTTCAGCGTCTGGTCCTTCACGTTGAGCTGCCGGCTGGCCTCTTCGGTCGACAGCCCGCGCAGATCGCGGAGGATGACCGGCGCCCGGTAGATGGGCGGCAGTTCGGCCACCGCCGCGCGGAGGGCGTCGCGCATCTCGGCGCGGTGCACGGCATCGTCGCCGAGTCCCGACCAGTCGGCCGGCTCGATGACCCGCGGCGTGCCGTCCTCGTTCGGCGTGGAGAGCTCGTCGGACACCTCGTAGTAGCGCGCCGACCGGGTCGAACGCAGGCGCGACATCGCGGTGTTGAAGGTGATGCGGTAGATCCAGGAAGACAGGGCGGCATCGCCGCGGAAGGCGTCGATCTTGTCGCGCACCTTCAGCAGCACGTCCTGCACGACTTCCTCGGCGTCTTCCTTGTTGCGGGTGTAACGCAGTGCCAGCTGGAACATTCTGGCGCCGTAGATTCTGGCCAGGTCGGCCACGGCAGAATCGTCCCCGGCCTGCAGGCGTTCGATCAATGCGGCGTCGCTTGGGATGCGGTTCACGTTTACCTCGTCTGTGTGTCTACCCACTAGAACCCCCGTGCCGGGGTTCTATTCCCATGGCTGGCGCCTGGGACGACGAGGGTGGGGCGGCGCAGGAACGCCGCGGGCTGGGGGGCTGGCAGGCGGTGCGCGGCCGCTAGATGGGCCTGAGGCCGCCCCAGACCGACGCCAGCACGTAGAGGGGGGCGGCGATGCCGGTCCCCAGCACAATCGCCAGGGCCGCCACCGCGAGCGGCCGGCCCCGGTCGAGCACCGGCGCCGTGAGCTGACCGGCCCGGCCGAGGCCGGTCTCGCTCTCCTGCACCTTCATCGCGGCGCGCGCCACGATGACGACGCTGGCGGTGAGGGCGGTGATGAGCCCGACGACGAAGATCTCCTGGTTGGCGTCGAAGGTGCGCCGGTAGAGCATCGCCAGCCGCCAGGCGTTGATCGCCTGGAAGGCAATCCAGACCATGGCGAGCAGGGCGATCGCCTCGGCGGCGTGCTGGGTCGAGGTGGCAGCCAGTCCAGTGTCGTCCTGGCGGGTGCTGCGCCGGAGGAGCAGCGCCACGATGGCCATGAAGACAAGGCTCAGCACCACCTGCAGGGCGAACGGCAGGTAGACGAGCTCGACCGACTTGAAGGCGAACTGACTCGGGTTCCCGTCGTCGAAGCGGACCGGCACCAGCAGCGGCAGGCGGTCGTAGGCGTGGTGGAGGAACGCGAACGTGGCGGTGGTCACGAGCGCGCTCAACCAGCCCGCGATGCGGGTGGACTCGGTGCAGTGAAGGCGGTCGTTTGTCATGATGGCGATGCATCGATCGACGCCGGCCGTCGGTCGAACACATCGCCAAAGGATTGCACGAAGCGTGCCTCGACTTGATCCATCGGGATCTGCACGCCAATCTCACGTTCGAGCGAAGTTACGCCATATTCCGCGATCCCGCATGGCACGATCAGGCGAAAAAACTCAAGGTCGGTCCAGACATTCAAGGCGATGCCGTGACTGGTGACCCATCTCGAAATTCGAACGCCGAGGGCGCCGATCTTCTCGGGTGGCCTGGCGCCAGCCGGCCCCTCCACCTCGCCGGCGACGCCGACCCAGGTGCCGCTCTTGCCGGCCAGGCGTCCGGCCGTGACGCCCCACGACGCGCAGACCCGGATCATCACCTCTTCGAGGTCGCGCACGTAGCGGTGGACGTCGCGGCGGTCGGGGTCGAGATCGATGATCGGATAGGCCACGAGCTGGCCGGGCCCGTGATAGGTCACGTCGCCGCCGCGGCCGGTCTCGGCGACCTCGATGCCGAGGGCCGCCAGACGTTCGGCGGAGGCCAGGATGTGGCCGCGCCCCCCGTCGCCCTTGACGCCGAGCGTGAGCACATGCGGATGCTGGAGCAGCAGCAGCGTATCGGGGATCTCGTTGCGCTTGCGCTCCTCGACGAGCGCACGCTGCAGCGCCAGCGCCTCGCCGTAGGACACGGTCCCGAGGCGCCGCACGGCCAGTTCGCGATCAGGCATGTCGTGGCCCGTCCAGTCGTCCAGCCGGCGGCCGCCGGTGCCGGCCCGCCAGCCGCCGGCCCTGTCCCTACACCTGGCCGGCGTCGAAGTTCTCGATCGACTTCTTCAGATCCGCCAGGAACTGGTCCGCCACGGCGCCGTCGACGAGGCGATGGTCGAAGCCGAGCGTGAGGTAGCCCATCATCCGGATGCCGATCATGTCGTCGATGACGACCGGCCGCTTCTCGATTGTGCCCACGCACAGGATCGCGGCCTGCGGCTGGTTGATGACCGGTAGCCCGAACTGGGCGCCGAAGTTCGCCGGGGTTGGTGATCGTGAACGTGCCGCCCTGCACCTCGTCGGGGTTCAGCTTCTTGACCCGCGCGCGGTCGGCCACGTCCTGGATGGCACGCGACAGGCCGAGCAGGTTCTTCTCGTCGGCGCCCTTGACGACCGGCACGATCAGGCCGTTGTCGAGCGCCACGGCGATGCCGAGGTTGACCGAGCCGCGATAGATGACGTTGTCGCCGTCGATCGAGGCGTTGAGCACCGGGTGACGGCGCAGGCAGTCGACCGTCGCCTTGGCGATGAACGACGTGAAGGTGAGCTTCGCGCCCTGGCGCTCGTAGTCGTTCTTCTTGGCCTTGCGGATCTGGTCGACGCGGCCGTAGTTGACCTCGAACACCGAGTAGACGTGCGGCGAGGTGTGCTTGCTGAGCACCATGTGCTCGGCGATCTTCTTGCGCATCACCGACATCGGCTCGACGCGGTCGCCGGCCAGCCGCATCGTTGCCGCCGCGGGCGAGGCCGGCCCGGCAGCGGCGGGCGGCGCGGCCGCGGCCACCGGCGCCGCGGGAGTGGCGGGGCCCTTCTCGATGAACTCGAGGATGTCGTGCTTGGTCACGCGGCCGCCGGCGCCCGAGCCGCTGATGTGGCCGATGTCCACGCCGTGTTCCTTGGCGATGCGGCGCACGAGCGGCGAGGACCGCTGTCCGCGGCCGTCGCCGTCGCCGGGAGCGGCGGCCGGCGTGGCCGCGGCGGCGGGCGCTGTCGCGGCCGGTGGCGTCACGGGCTGCGGCGCTTCAGGCTGCCCGACGGCGGCTGCGGGCAGCGACGGCTCGGCTGCGGGCGCGACCGCCGTGGCCGTCGCGTCGGCGGGCTTCGACCCGGCGGCGCCGATCGTCGCCACGACGCTGTGGATGGGCACCGTCTCGCCTTCCTTGACGGTGATCTCGAGCAGCACGCCGGCCGTCGGCGACGGGATCTCCGCGTCCACCTTGTCGGTCGAGATCTCGAACAGCGGCTCGTCGCGGTCGACGCTGTCGCCGACCTTCTTGATCCACCGGACGATCGTGCCCTCGGCAATCGACTCGCCCATCTGGGGCATCACAACTGGAGTGGACATGGACAGTTCCTCGATGGTCGACGCTCGCAACCAGCCTGGCGTCGCCGCCCGGGGCTGGGGGCTCGGGATCGTCAGATGTGAATCGCCGCCCCGTGCGCGGCGTGGGACGCTTCACCCATGGCTTCCGACATCGTCGGGTGGGCGTGAATGGTCTTCACGAGCTCCTCCACCGTGCACTCGAGTCGCAGGGCCAGCACGGCTTCGGCGATGAGCTCGGTGGCGCGCGGGCCGATGATGTGGACGCCGAGCACCTCGTCGTACTTCTTCTCGGCGACGATCTTCACGAAGCCGTCCGTCTCCCCCGCCATGCGGGCGCGCGCCAGGGCGCGGAACGGGAAGCTGCCGACGCGGACATCGTGGCCGGCCTCCTTGGCCTGGGCCTCGGTGAGACCCACGCTGCCGATCTCGGGCTCGGTGTAGGTGCAGCGCGGCACGTGATCGTAGTTGATGGGCGCCACCTCATGGCCGGCGATCTTCTCGGCCAGCAGGATGCCTTCCATCGACGAGACGTGGGCCAGCTGGTAGTGCGGGCCGCCCATCGTGATGACATCGCCAATCGCCGACACGCCCGGCACGTTGGTCGCGAACAGCGGATCGACGACGACGTAGCCGCGATCCAGCGTCACGCCGATGGTCTCGACGCCCAGTCCGTCGGTGACCGGCCCGCGGCCGGTCGCCACGAGCAGCATCTCGACGCGCAGCGACTCGCTCTTCGCCTGCCCTGAGCCCGTCGAAGGGCCCTGCCCTGAGCCGGTCGAAGGGCCGCCGCGGTCCATGGTGATGTCGACGCCGTCGTCCGTGGCCTTGGCGCTCGTCACCCTGGTGCCGGTCAACGACTTGATGCCGCGCTTCTTGAAGGTGCGCTCGAGCTCGGTCGACACCGCCTCGTCCTCGGCCGGCACCAGCTTCGGCAGCAGCTCGATGATCGTGACCTCGCTGCCGTAGCTCCGGAAGATCGACGCGAACTCGACGCCCACCGCGCCGCTGCCCATGATGGCGATCGACTTCGGGACGTGCGGCAGATGGATGGCGTGGTCGCTGAAGATGATGCGCGTGCCGTCGACCTCGATGCCGGGAATCGAGCGCGGCGCCGAGCCGGTGGCGATGACGAGCTGTTTGGTGGCGGTGACCTTGGCGGTGCCGCCGTCGTGGAGCGTCACCTCGACGTTCTTCGGATCGGTGATCCGCGCCGAGCCCTTGATCCAGTCGATCTTGTGCTTCTTGAACAGCGACTCGATGCCGCCGGTCAGGCCGGTGATCATCTTGTCCTTGCGCGCGTGCACGGCCGGCATGTCGATGCCGACCTTGCCGCCGTCGATGCCGGTCAGGCCCCATTCCTTCGCCGACTGCGCCACCTTGAGCGCGTGCGCGTGCTCCAGCAGGGCCTTGGTGGGAATGCAGCCCCAGATGAGGCAGGTGCCGCCGAGCGATTTCTGGCGCTCCACCACCGCCACCTTCAGGCCGAGCTGCGCGGCGCGGATGGCCGCCACATAACCGCCGGTCCCGGCGCCCACCACTACCACGTCGTATTCGCTCGCCACGCGTCTCTCCTTCCGCGCCGGGCGTCGCGGCGGCCCGGTATTCCGGGCCGGTACCCGCAGGCCCGGACAACTCCCCAATGTCGCTTGTAACCGCCCGGGCCGTCAACCGGCGGCGCCTGGCATCTCACCACGTCATGCGTGTCATCGCTTGACGCTGGTCAACGGCACGAACTGCGTGCCCGGCGAGGTGCGCGGCGGCGCGCCAGGATCGGGCATCGCCTTGTCGACGCGCGCCTTCAGCTCGCCGTGCTCGAACTTGAGCTGCCAGTACATCGCCGTCACGTCGCGGACCTGCCGGGCCGCGCGCCGCGCCACCATCCAGCTCGCCAATGCGACGACCGCCGCCGCCGCTGCCACGATCCACGTCCCGGCCATCGTTGTCGCTCCCCGCCAAGTATGACTCGCCGGGCCGGCTGCGCACGAGGCGTCCTATACTGGCGGCGGCCGATTCCCGAAGATGCCCCCCGCACGCAAGACCGTGATGGTCGTCGACTCGGACGAGACGAGCCGCGAGCGGATCGCCCAGATCCTGCGGCGCGACAACCGCGTGCTGCGCGCCGGGTCGGCCGAGGCCGGGCTCAGCCTGATCGGCAAGGACGGCGTGGACGTCGTGCTGGCCGACCGCACCCTGCCCGGCGTGAGCGGCTTCGACTTCCTGCGCATCGTCCGCGAGAACTACCCGCTGGCCGAGTTCGTGATGATCGCCGACGAACCGGACGTCGACGCGGCGGTGGCCGCCGTCAAGCTCGGCGCCTACCACTTCCTGGCCAAATCGGCCTCGCCCGAGGCCGTGCAGTCGATCGTCGCGCACGCGTCCGAACGCCAGGATCTGAACCGCAAGGTGATGGCCCTGTCCGACGAGGTCAAGGATCAGAGCGGCGACCGCGAGTTCGTCTCGGGGCCGAGCGCGGCGATTCGCGAAGTGCTGGAGAGCGTGCACAAGGTGGCGACGCTCTCGACGACCGTGCTCATCCAGGGCGAGAGCGGCACCGGCAAGGAACTCGTGGCGCGGATGATCCACCGGCACTCGGAGAATCCCGAGGGGCCGTTCATCGCGGTCAACCTGGCCGCCATCCCCCGCGAACTCGTCGAGAGCACGCTCTTCGGACACGAGAAGGGCGCCTTCACCGGCGCCGTGCGGCAGCAGATCGGCAAGTTCGAGCTGGCCCACGGCGGCACGCTCTTCCTCGACGAGATCGGCGAACTGAAGGTCGATCTGCAGGCCAAGCTGCTGCGCGCGATCCAGGAAGGCGAGATCGAACGGGTCGGCGGCGGCAAGCCGCTCAAGGTGCAGTTCCGCCTCGTCTCGGCCACCAACGTCGACCTCGAACGGGCGGTGAAGTCGGGCGCGTTCCGCGAGGACCTCTACTACCGCATCCGCGTCATCCCCATCCGCGTGCCGCCGCTGCGCGAGCGCGCCGAGGATCTGGCCGATCTCGTGCGGTTCTTCCTGACGCGCTACAACACGCGCTTTCGCAAGAACGTGCAGGGCATCTCGACCTCGACCCTGCAGATGCTGCAGCACTACTGGTGGCCGGGCAACATCCGCGAGCTGGAGAATCTGGTCGAGCGTCTGGTGGCGACCTGCGACCACGACTGGATCACCGATGGCGACCTGCCGTTCGAACTGCAGGTGGCCGACATCGATCGCGGCAGCACCGCCAATTTGCTGGAGCGGGCGCTCTCGACCTTCGAGCGCAACTACATCATCCGCGCGCTGGAGCGCAGCCGCTGGAACGTGACGCAGACGGCCAAGTTCCTCGGCATTCCGCTCAGCACGCTCAAGTTCAAGCTCGACCGGCTGGAGATCAAGGATCTGGCGAGGAAGATCCGCGGCGGGAATTGAGGGCGCGGGAGTCGAGGGCGGGCGAGCGATGGAGTGCGTGACGACGACGGGAACGGGTGTTCCCGCCGTCGCGCCAGGGGGCGGGGCGTGCCGCTACTTACCGGGGAAGTACGGCATCCTTGAGCTGCTTGACGATCCGGGCCTTGACGACCGTCTTGGCCGGGATCGTGATCGGCTCGCCGGTGGCCGGATTGCGGCCCATGCGAGCCTTCCGCTTCTGCACGACGAGCTTCACCATGCCCGGGACCACGAACTCCCCCGAGCGCTTGAGTTCCTTCTCGCCGAGCGCGGTCAACTCGTCGAACAGCTCACGCACCTGCGTCCGCTTCAACTCGAACTTCTCGGAGAAATGCGAGAAGAGCTCCGACTTGCCCATCCTGCGCGCCTCAGCCATCGTGTCCCCCTAGTTTGATCCGCGCGCCGTCCGGCATCGCCCGCACGTCCGCGCGCGGAGGCGGAGTGACGGAAAAGCTTTGAAAAACGCGTAATCCTAGCGCGCACGCCAGGACGTGTCAACGGAGCGCGGCGCAGCGCACCGAACGCACGTCCAAGCGAATGCTAAGATCGCGGTCATGTCAAGCGCGCCGACGATCGAGACCTTCGCCAATCCGCGCCCCGGGCGCGACTTCGAAGTCGCGATCGCGTGCCCCGAGTTCACGTCGATGTGCCCCAAGACCGGCCTGCCCGATTTCGGCACGATCACGATCCGCTACGTCCCGGACGCCACCTGCCTCGAGCTCAAGGCCCTGAAGTACTACCTGCTCGACTTCCGCAATCAGGGCATCTTCTACGAGGCGGCGACCAACCGCATCCTCGACGACCTGGTGAGCGCGTGCCAGCCGCGGCGGATGACGGTCGTCGGCGACTTCACGGCGCGCGGCGGCATCACGACCAGGGTCACCGTCGACTACGTCAAGCCGTGACCGGCGGCCGCGCCGCACGGCCCGTCAGGGCACCGTCACGGCGCGGGACACGAGAGCGCGTGCGAAGGTGTCGAGCTCGTCGCGCAGCGCGCCCGGACGCAGCGTCGACACCGGCACGCCGGCGTTGAGCGCCGATGCCACCGTGCGGTAGTCGCTCGTGAAGCGGTGGTCGATGTGGCGGCCGAGCGCTTCCTCGATCTCGCGCAGCGGCACCACCTCGACGTCGGACGTGCGGTTGAGGACGTAGCGCACGCGATCCTCGGACACGCCGGCGAGGCGCACGAGGTCGCGCAGGCGCTGCAGGTTGCGCAGGCACGGCAGATCGGGATTGGCCACCAGGTGCACTTCGTCCGACACGTGCAGCGCTGCCGCCGAACAGGGACTGAGCGCGCTGCCGGCATCGACGACCACGTAGTCGTAGACACGGCGGAGCGTGTCGATCGCGTGCTCGACGTCGGCGGCATCCGTCGCCCCGGGCCGGCCGTAGTCGGCGGCGCCGGGCAGCACGTCGATGCCGCAATCGTGGCGGGCGAGCAGGCCCGGCAGCGACGGCACGTCGAGCCACGTCAGCTGATCGAGCAGGTCGAGCAGCGTGAACTTCGAGCGCACACCGAGGAACAGACCGACATCGCCGGTCCCGGCCTTCAGATCGACGACGACGGTCGGAAGGCCCGACACCCGACGCAGCTCCGCGGCGCAGTTCACCGCCAGCGTCGTCGTGCCGGTTCCGCCCTTCGTGCCAAGAAACGACACCACCATACCGGCAGCCAGAGGCAATGGGTGTGCCACGCTCGGATAACGCGCGCCGCATCGCGATCTGCTCGTGACTGCATCGGTTCAGGGGCCGGCGCGAGCGGTCGCGCATCCCCATTCTGTAAGGCCCTGCACCAAATTCGCCCGTGCGCCGGGCCTGGCGCGCCGATGATCGCGTGAATCACGCGGCTTCCCGCCTCGTCGTGACAGGGCACACGGATTGCTGTGCGAGGGCACGGGTAGTGGTTCATATGTCATCCAAGCGTCCGGCCGCGAAAGCCACCGCCACCACCGACGAGTGGGGCATCTACGATCCCGCGAAGGCCGGCATGCCCGCGCTCTTCGCGCGCCTGGGCCGGCCGATCCTGCGGGCCGCGCCGACCAATGCACGCAAGGAGCGGCGGCGGGCACAACGGCCCGAACGGCCTTCGGAGGGCGTGGGATTGGCGATCGCCGAGGCGCGCCGGCGCGCCGGCATCGAGGCCGATTGCGAGCCGGTCGCCGAGTACCCGCTGGTCGGCGGGAATCCGGCGCGGGCGATGCGACTGGCGCTGCGCGCCCAGGCCGCACTGCACGCGATGTCGGTGGTGGCGGCCCAACCTGTCGTGGCACCGGCACCGCTCGAGCCGGTGGTGGCGCGCAGCACCGCAACCGAAGCCGCGACGCCGGCGAGGAAGAGAGCATCCAGGGGAGCTGGCCGCACTGCCGCCGAAGCCCTCGAGGTGGCCATCGCCATCGCCTCGGATGGCGCCACCGACCAGTCAGGGGCGGTGCGCCGGCCACGCGTCAAGAGGGCCGTCACGAAAGCTCGCGGGCGTCAGGCCACGCCGGCCGTCGAGGCGGCGCCAGCGCCGCCGCCGGCCGAGACCGCCGCGGCCTCGTGCGTCGCCGCCGTCGCCAACGACCCGGCACCAGTGCCGCCGGCGCCCTCTCCGCGTCGTCCTCGCGGCCCGGTGCCGCTGGCAGCGTGGGCCCACGCCGCCGTTCAACCAGCCGTCGAACCGCGGCGCCACCACACCCTCGGCTTCTGGCGCGGCATCTTCCGGATTCCCACCGAGGTGGCGCTCGTCGAGTACGCGCACGGCGCGAAGATCCATCGGCTGCTCATCGAAACCGCCGACGAGCCGCTGCCCGACTTCATCTAGCGGCCGTCAGGCTCGCCGTCCTGCCAGGGCGCCAGCAGCGCGTAGAGGGTCGAGAGGATCGGCGTCGACAGGCCGTGCGCGCGGGCGCGGCGAATCGCTTCGCCGTGCAGGGCCTCGACCTCGATGCGCCGGCCCTGCGCCAGGTCGATGAGCAGTGACGACCGGGTCGTCGCTGGAATGCCGTCCATGTAGTCCGCCAGCGTGTCGAACCGATCGGGGGAGATCGCGACCCCCTCGGCGGCCGCGATCGCCGCCACCTCGCGCGCCGCCGCGTAGAACATCTCACGCACGTGCGGCCGGGCCCACAGGGGCCCGATCGGAAGGCGGGCGCCCCCGGTGAAACCGGCAAAGGGAGCCAGATAGACGAACTTGTCCCAGATCGGCACGCGGGCGTCCGGCACGGCGGTGACCTGAATGTCGGCCGGCCGCATCACATCGGCAATCGCGGCCACGCGCGGCGAGATCGACCGCCGCTCGCCGAACGCCTCCCCGAAGATGACCGACCGGTGGGTGCCCGTCTGGGTGATGACGCCCGGGGCGGTGACCGCCGTGGCGACGTAGGTGGTGCCGCCGAGCACGCGCGCTTCACCGACGGCCGCGGCCAGCCGATCGGCTGAGTCGACGCCGTTCTGCAGCGTGAGTACCGCCGTGTCAGGCCCGAGCAGCGGCGCGACGAGCGGCACGGCCGAGGCCGTGTCGTAGGTCTTCACGGCGAACACCACCAGGTCCACCGGGCCGACCGCCGCCGCGTCGTCCTCGGCGGCGACCCGCACGACGAAATCCCCGAGCGCGGGGCTCTTCACCTGCAGGCCGGCCTGCCGGATGGCGGCCAGGTGCGCACCGCGCGCGATGATGGCCACCTCCTGGCCGGCGTGAGCCAGCCGGGCCCCGAAGTAGCCGCCGACGGCTCCCGCTCCGACGATCGCAATGCGCATGGATGCTCCCGGGCGCCGGCCGTCACTGATGGGTCCGGGCCGTCAGGGTTCTATCACAGTGCGGTGACGCGAGCCGATGAGCGAACCGCGACGGCGGCGCCGCCGTCTAAAACGGGGCAACGCCGGTCGAGTGTTGCCTGGAGTCTGCCCCGTGCCTTTGTGGATCGTGACCTGTCTGCTGGCGGCCCTTCCGGCACTGGCCGCGGCTCAACCTCCCCCGCGGCCAGCCACCGATCTCGACCTCCTGATGGAGGAGGTCGTCGCGCGGCGTGACGACAACTGGAAGAAGCTCCAGCAGTACATCCTCACCGAACGGCAGAAGCTGGCAGTGACCGGCCCCGATGGCCTGCGGCTCTACGGTGCGGTCCACGACTACCAGTGGTTCGTGAAAGACGGCTTCTTCATCCGCAGCCCGCTCGCTGCCAACGGCGTCACCATCGCCGAGGAGGAGCGCCGCCGCTACGAGGCGCGGTATCTGCGCCGGATGCGGGCGCGCGATGAACGCAAGGCCAGGCGCGACGCCGAACGGGGCGTGGCGGCGGCGCCCAGGTCCGCCGACCCGGCGGGCGACCTGCTGAATCAGCAGGCCGAGCCGTCGTTCGTTTCGGCCGCCTACTTCCTCGAGTTCAGGTTCGACCCCGGCCGTTACGCCCTGGCTGGACGTGAAACGCTCGACGGCCGGGAGGTGCTCCGCATCGAGTACCACCCCGCGCGTCTGTTCCAGGACGACGACAAGACGCCGGCCGGGCCGGACGCCTCCGGCACGACCGCCAGCCGGCGCGAGCGCGACCGGGAGCGCGAGCGCCGCCGCGAGCGCGACGCCGAGGACCGCATCGAGCAGCAGATGAACAAGACGTCGCGGGTCACCCTGTGGGTGCTGCGCGACGAAAAGCAGATCGTGCGCTATGTCTTCGACAACGTAGACTGGGGCTTCATGCCAGGCCGGACACTCGTGCACATCGACGACGTGACGGCGTCGATGCGCATGCACGAGGCCTTCCCGGGCATCTGGCTGCCGCAGGCGATTGCCGCCCGCGTCCGGCTGGCCACCGCGCTCGGCCGGACCGCCGCCGCCTACGACGTGAGCTACAGCGACTACCGCCAGGCCGGCGTGACGGTGCGCGTGAAATGACCGCGCCGACCGTCGTGTTGACGGCCCTCGCGCTCCTCACCGCCGCCGGGGCCGGCGCGCAGACGGCCATCGAGGCGCCGATCGTCGAGATCCGCGTCCACGGCAACCACTCGACGCCGGGCGACGAGATCGTGGCCGTGTCCGGCCTCGCCGTGGGACAGCCGGCCAGCGATGCCGTGCTCGAGGCGGCGCGGGCCCGGGTCGAGGCCAGCGGACGCTTCGCGTCCGTCACCGTGCGCCGGCTCGAACGCTCGCTCGACGTCCCGGACGACTTCATGGTCCTCATCGAGGTCGAGGAGCGGCCCGGCGTGTCGGCCGGGAACCTGACGCCGGGTTGGGCGTCGCGCCTGTCCAGCGAGGGCATGTTGATGCCGGTGCTCCGCTACGACGAGGGGTACGGGATCACCTACGGCGTGCGGGCCGCGCTCGATGGCGCGTTCGGCGGCCGCAGCCAGCTGGCGTTCCCGGCCACCTGGGGCGGAGAACGGCGGATCGGCATCGAGGGCACGCGGTCGATCGACAGCGCGATCGTCACCCGCCTCCAGGCCGGCGCCGACATCGCGCGCACGGAGCACCCCGCTTTCGACGTCGTCGAGGAGCGCCGCCGCGTCTTCGGCCGCCTCGAACGCGCGCTCACGGCCAGCGCGCGCGTCGGCCTCGAAGCGGCCCGCGACCGCGTGCGCTTTGCCGGCAGCAGCGACGACGTCACCCGCGTGACGGCGGATCTCATGGTCGACACCCGCCTCGACCCGGCCTTCCCGCGCAACGCCGTGTGGGGCCGCGCCGCCATCGATCGACTCGACGTGGTGGGCGGAGTCCGACGCCGCTCGCGCCTCGACGCTTCGGTGGCCGTGGGCCTGCCCTTCGCGGCGGCGTTCACCGTGCGCGGCTTCCTGACGTCGACCGACGGCGCCCTGCCCCGCTACGAACAGACGATGATCGGCGGCGGACTGGCGACGCGCGGGTACCGCCGCGGCTACCGCGTCGGCGACAACGCCGCCGGCGGATCGCTGACCCTGGCGCGGGCGTTCGGCTCGCCGCTCGACATCGTCCGACACGGGGTGCGGGCGTTCGTCGACTGGGGCACGGTCTACGACGCCGGAAGCCGGCTGGGCGACGCCCGATTCGATCGCGGCGCCGGCCTCGGCTGGTTCGCCAATCTGATGGCCGTCAACGCCTTCGTGGACGTCGGCCGCGGCAACGGCCAGTGGCGCGCCCACGTGCGCTTCGGCACCGGGTTCTAGCGCCCATCCGGTCGAAAGCGCTAGCTAACCGTTCCCAGCACGTGCTGCCGCAGCGCCTTGGCCAGCCCGGCCTCGTCGTTCGGCGCCGTGATCGGCAGGCCGAGGCCGAGCAGGGCCGGCTCGGCGTTGCCCATCACGATCCCCGTGCCCGCCCACTGCAGCATGTCGATGTCGTTGTGGTTGTCGCCGATCGCGAACACCTCGCTCCGCTCGACACCGAGGTGCCGGGCGATGTCCGCCAGTGCCTGTCCCTTGGTGGCGCCGGCGGCGTTGACATCGACCAGCGTGAAGTCCCGCGCCGGATAAGCCGTGACCGACACGGCGACCGCGCCGCCGGTGTCGAGGCCCCCCAGCGCCCCGACGAGCGCGTCCATCTCGAGCGCCGGGCCGTTGAAGGCGACCTGCACCGGCGCGTCCGTGTCGAGGGCCGTCTCGAGGTCGGGCACCTGATGCACGAGGTGCCGGATGCGCGCGTAGTAGCCGCGCCGGTTCGGCTGGTCCCAGGACAGCCGATCCACCATGGTCTGCCCGATGCCCTCGCGGTCGAACTGCATCAAGGTCGAGGTGCGCCACGGCCGGGTGGCTTCGAGCAGGCGGCGCGCCACGGTACGGTCGAGGTGGCGCACGGCCAGGGTCCGGCCGCGGCGGACCCGCGCCACGGCGCCGTTGTAGACGACGAGGGTCAGCGGATCGGGCAGCGCCTCGACGGCCTGCAGCGCGAACGGATAGCTGCGCCCGGTGACCACCGCGATGTGCACGCCGCGGCGGGCGACCTCAGCGAGGGCCTCGAGATTCTCGGCGGGAATCCGCCCCCGCCCATCGAGCAACGTGCCGTCGACGTCGACCGCGACGAGCCGGGTCACCCGTTGATTCGCTTGACGAACGCCTTGTAGGCGTCGGGATTCTGGGCCTGCATGAAGCTCGCGTAGTCGAGTCCGACCCGCTCGAGATTGCTCATGTACGAGGGATCGCTGTAGGACTCGCGGATGGCCGGCAGCACGACGCGCAGCCGCTCGAAGACGAGCAGCAACTCGCGGCCGCTCTGGAAGAACAGCTCCTTGTTGAGCACGCCCGTCACGACGAACGACGCCACCATGTCCCAGTAGGTGATGACCATGCGATAGGAGGCGTTCTCGGCGCTGCCAGGCGGCGCCAGCGTGGCCAGGTCTTCCCACGCTCTTCGGGCGGAAACCGGCGGTGAACCAGGCCCGGGCTTCCCGCATCCGCTGTTCCCGGCGCATTTCGTAGAGCCGCAGGATGAGGTTGGCGTCGTCGTA
Organism: uncultured Acidobacteriota bacterium; assembly: GCA_963807405.1. Lineage (GTDB taxonomy): Bacteria > Acidobacteriota > Vicinamibacteria > Vicinamibacterales > UBA2999 > CADEFD01. The sequence goes on from CAWEBU010000006.1 coordinate 3,188,078, forward strand.
GGTGGGTCGGGAAGTCATCGCGGAGTCGCCTCTGGAAGAAGTAGCCAGTGCCGATACAATAGTCGAGATATGAATCCGTGGGACGAGATTAGCGGAGCCAACGCCGGCTACGTGCTCGAGCTGTTCGAGCGCTACCAGCGTGACCCGGCCTCCGTGGACGAGACGACGCGGGCGGCGTTCGAAATCTGGAACGCGCCGCCACCAACGAGCAACCCGGCAGCCGAGGCCGCCCCGGCCGGCGACGTGAACGCGGCCATCGCCGCCGTCACGCTGGCCGAGTCGATCCGCCGCTACGGCCATCTCGCCGCCACGCTCGACCCGGTCGGCTTCCACCCGCCGGTTGGCGATCCCTCGCTCCACCCGCACGCGCACAGCCTGACGACCGATGCCCTCAAGGCGCTGCCCGCGACCATCATCGGCGGCCCGGTGGCCGCCGGCGCCGCCAGTGCCTACGAGGCCATCGAGCGGCTGCGCGAGGTCTATTGCGGCACGAGCGGTCACGACTTCGCCCAGGTCTTCGTGCCTGACGAGCGGGCCTGGCTGAGGAACTCGGTCGAGGCGCGCCGCTACCGCCCGCCCACCGATCCGATCGACGGCCGCGAGCTGCTCGACCGCATCACGCAGGTCGAGGTGTTCGAACGCTTCCTCCAGCGCACCTTCCCGGGCAAGACGCGCTTCTCGATCGAAGGCCTGGACCTGATGATCCCGGTGCTCGACGAGATCATCGCCGACGCCGCCGCGTCCGGCGTCAGGCACGTGCTCATTGCGATGGCCCACCGCGGCCGTCTCAACGTGCTGGCGCACGTCATGCGCAAGCCGTACTCGCAGATCCTGGCCGAGTTCAAGGACCCGCTGCTCGCGCGCGGCGGCCACGCCGACCTCGGCTGGATGGGCGATGTGAAGTACCACGCCGGCGCACGCGTCGAGCAGCCCGATCGCCCGCAGACGCTCGTCATCTCGATGCCGCCGAACCCGAGCCACCTCGAGGCCGTCGATCCGCTGCTCGTCGGCATGGCGCGCGCGGCCGGCACGGCGGTGGACGCGCCCGGCGCGCCCGTGCTCAAGCCGCAGGAAGTGCTCGGCATCCTGATCCACGGCGACTCGGCCTTCCCGGGCCAGGGCATCGTGGCCGAGACGCTCAATCTCTCGCGCCTGACCGGCTGGAACGTCGGCGGCACGATCCACATCATCGCGAACAACCAGCTGGGGTTCACGGCCGATCCGCACGAGTCGTTCTCGACCAGCTACGCCAGCGGGCTGGCGCGCGGGTTCAAGATCCCGATCGTCCACGTGAACGCCGACGACCCGGTGGCGTGCATCGAGGCGGCGCGGCTGTCGTGGGCCTACCGGCAACGCTTCCAGCTCGACTTCCTGATCGACCTCGTCGGCTACCGGCGCCACGGCCACAACGAAGGCGACGAGCCGGCGTTCACGCAGCCGCAGCTCTACAAGCGGGTGTCGGACCATCCCACCGTGCGCCAGCAGTACGCCGAGGCGCTGGTGGCCTCCGGCGCGGTCGCCGCCACGGTGCCCGACGAGCTGATGGCCCGGCATGCCGCCGCGCTCGAGGGGGCCTACGCGGCGCTCAAGCCGGAAGAGCACTACTTCCCCGAAATACCGGTGGTGCCGCCAGGCGGCGCCGCCGCCCGCGCGCAGACCGCGGTGCCGCTCGAACGGCTGACGGCGCTCAACGACGCGCTGGCGAGCGTGCCGGCGGGGTTCACGGTCCACAAGAAGCTCGAACGCGGGCGCGAACGCCGACGCTCGATGCTCGGCACTCCGGACGAGGCCACGATCGACTGGGCCGCGGCCGAAGAACTGGCGCTGGCGTCGGTACTCGCCGACGGTATCGCCGTCCGCCTCACCGGGGAGGACGTCGAGCGCGGCACCTTCAGCCACCGCCATGCCGTGCTGCACGATGCCGTGACGGGCGACAAGCACGTGCCCCTGCAGGCGCTGCCGCAGGCCCGGGCCGCCTTCGAGATCCACAACAGCGCGCTCTCGGAGCTGGCCGTACTCGGATTCGAGCTCGGCTACAACCTGCAGGAGCCGAAGCGGCTGGTGCTGTGGGAGGCGCAGTACGGCGACTTCATCAACGGCGCGCAGACCATCCTCGACGAGTACCTGATGTCGGGCCGCGCCAAGTGGGGCATGGCGCCGTCGCTCGTGCTGCTGCTGCCGCACGGCTACGAAGGCCAGGGCCCGGACCACTCGAGCGCGCGCGTCGAACGTTTCCTGCAGCTGGCGGCCGATCTCAACGTCCGCATCGTCAACTGCACGACGGCCGCGCAGTACTTCCACGTGCTGCGCCGGCAGGCGCTGCTGCTCGAGACCGATCCGCTGCCGCTCATCATCCTCACGCCGAAGAGCCTGCTGCGCCACCCGATGGTGGCCTCGCCGGCGCGCGAGCTGGAGGGCGGGCGCTTCCAGCTCGTCATCGACGATGAGATGTTCGCCAGGACGCCGGCCAAGGTGAAGCGCCTGGTGCTGTGCAGCGGCAAGGTCTACGTGGACCTCGTCTCGAACGACGCGCGGAGCGCCAACGGCGCCGTGGCGATTGCCCGCGTCGAGCAGCTCTATCCCTTCCCGGCCGAGGCCATCCGCGGGCTCTTCGAGCGCTACGAGAACATGCGCGACGTGTGCTGGGTGCAGGAAGAGCCGGAGAACATGGGCGGCTGGGACTCGGTGCGCCCCGAACTCGAGCGGCTCATCGACGGCCGCTGGCCGCTGCGCTACATCGGTCGCGTGCGCAACTCGAGCCCGTCGGAGGGCTCGGCGGCGTGGCACCAGGCGAACCAGCGGGCGATCGTCGCCCAGGCATTCGAGTCCAAGGCCGATGTGCCCGACGCCAACCGCGTCGTGGCGAAGCAAGTCTGACGACGCAGCGGCCAGGGACTGGCGGCTAGCGGCTAGAGGAAACCGTGGTCAATATCGTTGTTCCGGAACTGGGCGAATCGGTGGTGGAAGCGCGCGTGGCGCGCTGGCTGAAGAAGGAAGGCGACCAGGTGGCGCTCGGCGAAGCGCTGGTCGAACTCGAGACCGAGAAGATCGATCTCGAGGTCAGCGCCGACCGGGCCGGGCTGCTCACGAGCATCAAGCACGGTGAGGGCGCCGACGTGAAAGTCGGCGAGGTCCTGGCGGTGCTCGACGCCTCCAAGGCCGCCGCACCGGCCGCGCCATCCGCGCCGGCACCCGCCGCGCCAGCCGAGTCGTCGGCGCCGGCGGCGGCGAACGACGCCAAGCGGGCCACGCCCGCGGCCAGGAACGTCGCACGGGAGCACGCCGTCAGCCTGGCGGCCATCCCGGCGGCCGGGCCGCGCGTGACCAAGCAGGACGTGCGGCAGTTCGTGGCCGGCGCGGGTGCGCCGGCTCCTGCCGCCGCCAAACCCGCCGCCCCGCCCGCGCCCACCGCGCCACGGCCGGCGCCGGTGGCCGCCGTGCCGGGCGCGCGCAGCGAAGAGCGCGTGCGCATGACCAAGCGCCGCGCCACCATCGCCCGTCGCCTCGTCGAAGCCCAGCGCACCGCGGCCATGCTGACGACCTTCAACGAGGTCGACATGACGGCGGTGATGGCGCTGCGCGAACGCCGCAAGGAGCAGTTCCAGAAGCAGCACGGCGTCGGCCTCGGCATCGCGTCGTTCTTCGTCAAGGCGGCGGTCGGTGCGCTCAAGGCGTTCCCGGCGCTGAATGCCGAGATTCAGGGCGACGAGGTCGTCTACAAGAGCTACCACGACATCGGCGTCGCGGTCGGCGCGGAGGGCGGCCTCGTGGTGCCCGTGCTGCGCGACGCGGACCGGATGTCCTTTGCCGGCGTCGAATCCGGCATCCGCGACTTCGCCGCGCGGGCGGGCAACGGCACGCTCACGCTCGACGACCTCAAGGGCGGCACCTTCACCATCACGAACGGCGGCGTCTTCGGCTCGATGATGAGCACGCCGATCCTCAACCCGCCCCAGGTCGGCATCCTCGGCTTGCACAAGATCGCCGATCGCCCGGTGGCCGTGAAGGGCGAGGTCGTCATCCGGCCGATGATGTACCTGGCCCTCAGCTACGACCACCGGCTGGTCGACGGCCGCGAGGCCGTGCAGTTCCTGGTCAAGATCAAGGACTACATCGAGGACCCCGCCTTTCTGCTCGTCGAGGGCTAGGGGGTTTGCAGTAAGATCCCCGGACCCGGCCAAGGGGTCCGGCTCCGTGGAACCAAGCGCGACGATCCTGCTCCATGCGTGGCGGGGTGGCGAGGCGACAGCACTCGACCGCCTCCTGCCGCTCGTCTACGACGAGCTGGCCCGTATCGCGCGCGGCGCCCTCAGGTCGGAGCGCAGCGACCACACGCTGCAGACACGGGCGCTGGTGCACGAAGCCTATCTGCGTCTCATCGACGCAGATGTGTCCTGGCAGGACAAGGCGCATTTCATGGCCGTGGCCGCCCGCACGATGCGGCGCGTGCTGGTCGATCACGCCAGGAGCCGGCGGCGCCAGAAGCGCGGCGGCGGCGCCGTCAAGGTCGAACTCGAGGACGTGGCGGCGTTCGTGGCCGCCCCTTCGCTCGACGTCCTCGATCTGCACGACGTGCTGGAGCGGCTGGCCGCATTCGACGCGCGCAAGGCGAGCATCGTCGAACTGCACTTCTTCGGTGGACTGAGCTACGACGAGACGGCCGAAGCCGTCGGCGTGTCGGCCGCCACGGTCGACCGCGAGCTGCGCATGGCCAAGGCCTGGCTGCGCCACGAGCTCACCACCAGGGGCGACGCTCCCAGCGAGTGAGGGGCGGCGCCAGGGAGCGTCGATGACACCGGAGCGATGGGCCGCGGCGCAGGAGCTGTTCGAAGCGGCCTTGGCCCTGCCCGAGGAGGCGCGGGCGGCCTACATCGACGGCGCGGCCGCTGACGCCGCTCTGGCGGCCCTCGTGCACGGCCTGCTCGAGGCCGACGCCGCCGAACAGTCCGGCGAGCCGCTCGATGCCGTCGTGCGCCAGGCGATGGTGGAAGCCGCCGCCACACCGCGACCGGCACTCGACCATTTCGGGCCCTACAAGATCATCAGGATGGTCGGCGAAGGCGGGATGGGCGCCGTCTATCTCGCCGAACGCGACGACGACGAGTTCCTGCAGCAGGTCGCCATCAAGGTCGCCCGCGGGCTGCTCGACCCCGAACGCGTGCGTCAGTTCCGCACCGAACGCCAGATCCTTGCCTGGCTCGAGCACCCGAACATCGCCCGGCTGCTCGACGGCGGCACCACCGCCGACGGCCTGCCCTATCTCGTGATGGAACACGTCGAGGGCGTGCCGATCGATCGGCACTGCGACGAGGCGCGCCTCGACGTCCCGGACCGGCTGCGCCTGTTCCTCGACGTCTGCGATGCGGTCAGCCACGCCCACCGCAGCCTGATCGTCCACCGCGACATCAAGCCGAGCAACATCCTGGTGACCGCCGAGGGCGTGCCGAAGCTGCTCGACTTCGGGATCGCCCGCCTCGCCCTGGAGGGCTACACCGAGACCGGCCCGGCACCGCACCGGATGATGACGCCGTACTACGCCAGCCCCGAGGTCGTGCGCGGCGACCCGGTCACGACGTCCGCGGATGTCTATGCGCTGGGCATCCTGCTGCACGAGCTGCTCACCGGCACCCGCCCGCTGCGCTTCCGCACCATGACGAGTGAGGAGGTGGAACGGGTCGTCTGTCACGTCGAGCCACGGCGGCCGAGCCTGGCGGTCGGCGATCGTGACGGCGACGGGCCGACGCCGGAAGTGCGAGCCGGGCAGCGGCAGTCGACGCCGCGAATGCTGGCCGCCAGCCTGGCCGGCGACCTCGACGCCATCGTGGCGAAGGCGCTCGACAAGGAGCCGGGGAGCCGCTACGCGTCGGTCGAAGCGATGGCCGCCGACCTGCGCTCCGCCCTCGACCGGCGGCCGGTCTCGGCCCGTCCTCAGACCTGGCGCTATGTCATGGGCCGGTTCGTCGCGCGGCATGGCTGGGCGACGGCGGCCGCCGCCACGGCGGCGCTGGCCGTGAGCGCGGCGGCGGTGCTGTTCTCCGTGCAGGCGGCGAGGCTGGCCGACGAGAGCGAGCGCGCGGCGCGTGAACGCGACACGGCACTCCAGGTGTCACGCTTCCTCACGGACCTCTTCGAGGTCTCGAATCCGGACGTGACCGGGACGAGCGACCCGGTCACCGCCCGCCAGCTCCTGGATCGTGGCGCCGAACGCATCGACGCCGACCTGGCGGGACAGCCGGTGGTCCAGGCGCGCCTGCTCGCCACCATGGGCACCGCCTACAGCGCCCAGGGGGCCTACCAGCGCGCCCTGACACTCTCCCGGCGCGCGCTCGAGCTGCGCCGCGCGACGCTCGGTCCCGACGACCTCGACACCGTGGCGTCGATGGACGAAGTGGGCGAGGCCTATCGCGAGCTGGCGCGCTTCGACGAAGCCGAGTCGATGCATCGCGAGGCGCTCGCCGCCAAGCGGCGGCTGGGCGCACCGCCCACGTCGGTGGCGCTGTCCCTCAACAACGTCGGTCTCACGCTCAGCGAGCGGGGCCGCTTCTCCGAAGCGGAACCGATGCTGCGCGAGTCGCTGGCGCTGTGGCGGCAGCACGAGGGACCGGCCGCGGACGCCGTGGCCGCCGGACTCAACAACCTCGGCGACGTGCTGCGCCAGCAGGCGCGACTGGCCGAAGCCGTCCCCCTGCTCCAGGAGGCGATCGAGATCCGCCGGCAGACCGTGGGCAACTCGCACCCGTCGCTGGCCCTCGTCGTCGGGCATCTCGGGCGGGTGTTCAGCCAGCAGGGCGAACTCGCCAGAGCCGAGCCCCTGCTGCGTGAGGCGCTCACTATCCGCCAGCGCGTCTACGGCGACGACCACCCCGACACGGTCAACACGCGCAGCGACCTGACCTCACTCCTGCACGACCAGGGCGACCTGGCCGGCGCCGAACCGCTCTACCGCGCCGCTGTCAAAAGCCTGGCGGGCCGCCTCGGGCGCGATCACGTCGACTACGCGGTGCAGGTCAACAACCTCGCCTCGGTGCTCGAAGACTTGCGGCGCTTGAACGAGGCCGAGCGCCTGTATCGGGAATCGCTCGCCATCCGGCTGCGCCACTACGGGGCCCGGCATCAGGCGGTGGCGCGAGCCCAGCACAACCTGGCGCGCACGCTGCTGGCGACGCGCGAACTGGCCGAGGCCGAGGTCCTGACCCGCCGCGCGCTGGCCACGCGTCTGCAGGTGCTCCCGGCCGGGCACTTCGAGACGGCGCTCAGCCGGGCCCTGCTCGGGCAGGTGCTCGCGGCGGGGGATCAGCCGGCCGACGCCGAGCCGCTGCTGGTCGCGGCAGTCGCCGACCTGCGAGCCGTCCCGCAGCAGGATCCGAAGTACGCCGTCTACGCGCTGTCAGCCCTGTCGAGCCTCTACCGTCACCTGGGGCATCCGGAACGGGCTGAACCGCTCGCCCGCGAGGCCGCCAGGCGGACGGCGCGCCTGCCGGCGAGCCACTGGCAGCGCGCCATGGCCGAGGTCGAACTGGCAACGGTCCTGGCGGACCTCGAGCGGCCGATTGAGGCTGCCGCACATCTGCGCCCGGCAATCGCGGTGCTGGCGAAGCGGTTCGGGGAGGGCGATGCCCGCGTCAGCGGCGCCAGGGGGCTGCTCGGCAGCCTCGGGATCTGAGCGTCCGCAGCCAGGCACCCGACTGCACCGGGCGCCGCTAGCCAAGGCGGACTGGCACTAAAATACCGACGCAGGCTGACTATTGTTCGTGTCGGGCCAACTCAAGTCCTCGACCCGAGGGGGAAAGTCGAGGGCGGGGCGCGGTGCCGCACCCCGCGACTGCCCGGGAAATCTCACTCCTTCCTCAGCGGAAGAGGGGTCCGGGAGCGGGAACGCATGTTGCTGTAGGCGTCCGCGGCCCGACAATCTTCCTGCTGGCGCAGGTCATCTCCTCTTCAGGATCCGGAGCGCTGGCGCTCGGGAGGGGACGGGCACTCGTGAGGACGACCAACATGCCGGTTGCAGCCGCCGACTGCCAACTCATCGGGGAAAGCCCCGCCGTTTCCGACCTGCGCGCGGACATCGAGCGTACGGCCCGCTCCGACGCCAAGGTGCTCATCACCGGCGAGAGCGGCGTCGGCAAGGAACTCGTGGCGCGCGCCGTCCACGCGCACAGCTCGCGGGCGGCCCGCCCCTTCGTGGCCGTCAATTGCGCCGGCCTGCCCGAGACGCTGCTCGAGTCGGAACTCTTCGGCCACGTGAAGGGCAGCTTCACCGGCGCCTACCGCGACAAGCAGGGCAAGCTCGAGATGGCCGACGGCGGCACGCTCTTCCTCGACGAAGTCGGCGAGATGACGTTGCGCATGCAGGGCCTGCTGCTCCGCTTCCTCGAAACCGGGGAGCTGCAGAAGGTCGGCGCCGACCGCGCGCGGGCCACGGTGAACATCCGCGTCGTCGCCGCCACCAACCGCAACCTGCGCGAGCTGATCGCGCAGCAGGCCTTCCGCGAGGATCTGTTCTACCGGTTGAACGTCATCCACCTGCTGGTGCCGCCGCTGCGGGAGCGCCGGACCGACATCCCCGACCTGGTGCAGCGCTTCCTGCAGCGCAGCAGTGCGAACGGCCACTACGCGGTGCGGACGCTGTCGCCCGAGACGATGGACGCCCTGACGAAGTACTCGTGGCCCGGCAACGTCCGCGAACTGCAGAATCTCGTCGAGCGTCTGGTCGTCACCTGTCAGCGCGAGACTGCGCAGCCCGACGACCTGCCGCCCGAGATCCGGCTGCTGCCGTTCGGCGTCTACCGCCCACGACGCGAGCGGCGGCGGACGGTGTCGGACGAGCTCTACCAGAAGCTCGTCGATACCGGAGAACCGTTCTGGACGCTCGTGTATCCGCTCTACATGCAGCGCGAGATCACACGGGGCAACCTGCGCGATCTGGTGCGCAAGGGCCTGCAGGAGGCCCGCGGCAACTACCGGATCGTCGTCCGCCTGTTCAACATGGCGCCCGGCGACTACAAGCGGTTCCTCAACTTCCTGCGGACGCACGAGTGCCAGGTGTCCTTCAAGGAGTTCCGGTAGACCGCCCGAATCGCTCGTTACTGCATTTATTCTGGTGCTCGCGGTACCAATGTCGCCCGATTGTTGTCCTTTTCCCGCTGACGGTTGATATTCTGTCCGGGACAGCGGTGGCGTCCGCCTGGACCGACAAATGCAGCTCTCCGAAACTCCCCTTCCGAGCCCGGTCCCACGCACGCACGCACTGATCGGTCGCAGCCCGGCGCTGAAGGTCGTCCAGCAGGAGATCGAGTACGCGTCCCGGTCCGACGCCAAGGTGCTCATCACCGGTGCCAGCGGCGTGGGCAAGGAAGTGGTGGCCCACCTGATCCACCAGCGCAGCCGGCGCCGCCATGCGCCGCTCATGACGATCAACTGCGCGGCGATGCCGGACACGCTGCTCGAATCAGAGCTGTTCGGCCATGCGCGTGGCAGCTTCACCGACGCCTATCGCGACAAGCGCGGGCTGTTCGAGGCGGCCAGCAGCGGCACCGTGTTCATGGACGAAGTCGGCGAGATGTCGCTGCGCATGCAGGCGCTGCTGCTGCGCTTCCTCGAGACCGGCGAGATCCAGCGCGTCGGCGACGAGCGCAACCGCGGCAACGCCAACGTGCGGGTGATTGCGGCCACCAACCGGCGCCTGCCCGAACGGATCCAGGCCGGCGAGTTCCGCGAGGATCTCTACTACCGCCTGAACGTCATCCACATCACGATTCCGCCGCTGCGCGAGCGCAAGGACGACGTCTCGCCGCTGCTCGATCATTTCCTGGGCGTCTTCGCCGCCGAGCACGGAGTGTCGCAGGCGCGGTGCTCGCTCGAGGCGACGGCCGCGCTCGAAGCCTACGACTGGCCGGGCAACGTGCGCGAGTTGCGCAACATCGCCGAGCGCCTGACGTGCCGGTGTCCCGGCGGCTCCATCGGCCCTGAAGATCTGCCCCTCGAAGTGCGGGTCGGGTCACAGGTGGTCGACAGCGCCAGCGTCAAGCTGGCATCGCCGGCCGCGGCACCGGCGCTCCTCGACCGCATGCTGCTCAAGGGCGAGTCGTTCTGGGACGTGGCCTACGAGCCGTTCATGGCGCGCGACCTGACGCGCGAAGACGTGCGGCACCTGGTGCGCGTGGGGCTCGAACAGACCCGTGGCAACTACAAGGCGCTCGTGCAGCTGTTCAACATGGAGCCGCAGGATTACAAGCGCTTCCTGAACTTCCTGCGCAAGTACGGCTGCCACATGCCGTTCCAGCGCTTCCGCATGGCGCCCGGCCGCGGACCGGAGTAGTTCGCCCGAAGCCGGACGCCGCGTGAAGCGGCGAGGCGGCGGTTCAGGCCCCGCCGACCGCGTCCACGTACGACTGCCAGCGCGCATCCTGGGGCGCCGAGAACGCCACCCCGCAGCTGACCGGCAGCTGGGGTTCGGCGCGATGCGCCCACACGCGCTGCCCGCTGACGTCGATGCCCAGTTCCGGGATCACGACCTGCACGGTGTCCCCCGGCGGCGCCGTGCCGAACACCTCGAGACAGACCCCGCCGTAGCTGACGTCGAGCAGCCGTCCGGGCAGGCCGCCGACGAGCGCCGTGACTTCGGCCTCGAGCCGCTTGCGCGGCCAGCGCCGCTTCGGTCGCGGCACGGCGAGCAACTCCCCGATCGTCAGCTCGAGCTCTCGCGGTGTCACCGGCGCCAGCAGGTAGCGCGCCCCGAGGCCGGCCGCCTCCACTTCGAGCACGTGGTCCTGACCGCCGATGACGATGGCGACAGTGCGTGGGAACTCGACGCGGGCCACGGCCACGAGATGCAGGCCGTTGTAGGCGCCCAGGCGCACGTCCGTGACGAGCACTTCAGGGGGTGGACCGTCCTCGAGCGTACGACGGGCGTCCGGAAAACTGGCACTGGCACGGGCCGAGAAGCCGGAACGGCGAAGCGCTGTGACGCGGCCCGACAGTACGGCCGCATCGACGCTGACGACGAGAATGTCTGAAGTCATGCTCATGGAGGTTGGCGAGAACGACTTGTGCAAACGCGCGGCCAAGCGCGGGCGCGGCATTCTTTCAGCAATGCCGGAGGATGGCAAGCTGCAGCAAGACTTGTGGGCCTCTGTCCGGAGACTTCGAGCCGAACGCGCCTAGGCGGGCAGCCCGTTGCTGCCAGGAGCGGGCAGGGTGCCAGGCAGCAGGTCGAGGCCGTCGACAAACGATCGCCAGCGGGCATCGACCGCACTGTCGCGACGCAGGGCCAGGCCGCATGCGACCGGCTGCGTCGTGCCGGGGCGGCGCGTCCAGACCCGCTCGACGGGGACGGTCAGCCCGGTGCCGGGCACCACCAGCTCGAGCGTGTCGGCAGGAATGTCGGTGCCGAAGAACTCGATCGCGGCACCGCCGTAGCTGACGTCGACGATCCGCGCCTTGACGCCGGCGACGACGGATGCCACCTCGCGCGCCGGACGCCGGCGCGGCCACCGGCGCTGCGGACGCGGCATGGCGATGACCTCGGTCAGCGCCGCCGTGAGACGGTCGAGCGTGACCGGCTCGACGAGATAGCGTGCACCGAGATGGTAGGCCTCCGCCTGGAGCGAGGGGTCACGCGGGCCGGTGACGAGACACGCCGTGCGCGGGTGCTCGACCTGCGCGATCGCCACCAGGTGCAGGCCGTTGTAGTCGCCGAGATGGACGTCGGTGACGATGGCCTGCGGCTCCAGTTCCGTCAACACCTGGCGCGCTTCGAGGAAACCGCCAGCCGGCCGTACGGTGAAACCCGCTTCCGCGAGGGCGTCGCGGCGGGCCATGGTGGGCGCCTGCGCAGTGCCAACGAGCAGGACTGGCCGGCGCTGGGAGCTGGGCTTGGTCACGCCGGTGCTGATATCAATTGTCGGGCCAACTCAGTTCTGGCAATTTCTTTAAGAAATACAGGGGTTTTTCGATCTTCGGCTGGATCAGCGTCAACACAATCGTCAAGCAGCCTTCAGAGGCGTCGTTTTCTTGACAGTGAAAGCGTCGCGGTTGTTCGGTTGCGCGGCGGCCGGGCGTGGTCCACGATAGAGCGCATGCGACTCACGCTCGTCACCCTCTTCTCTGTTCTGCTCGTTCCGGCGCTGCTGCCGCTGGCCGCCGCCTTCCAGAAGCCGGCGGCCCCGACGCCGATCCCGGCGCCACCCGACGTGGCCGCGCCTCCCAAGGACGCCCCGCCGCTGCCCTCCGGCCTCGTCACCAAGGTCCTGACGCCCGGCAAGGGCACCGAGAAGCCGGGGGCGACCGACATGGTGACCGTCCACTACACGGGCTGGACGACCGACGGCAAGATGTTCGACAGCTCCTACGCCCGCAAGGAGCCGAGCACCTTCCCGCTCGACCGCGTCATCCAGGGTTGGGGTGAGGGCGTGCAGCTCATGACCGCCGGCGAGAAGCGCCGGCTGTGGATCCCCGAAGCGCTCGCCTACAAGGGGCAGGCCGGACGTCCCGCCGGCATGCTCGTGTTCGACATCGAGCTGCTGGAGTTCACCCCGGCGCCCACCACCCCGCCGCCGGATGTGGCCGCACCGCCCGCCGATGCCAAACGCACGGCGTCGGGCCTCATCTACAAGGTGATCAAGGCCGGGACCGGCACCGGACATCCCACCAGGAGCAGCCGGGTGACGGTGCACTACTCAGGCTGGCAGACCGACGGCAAGCTGTTCGACAGCTCCGTCATGCGTGGCCAGCCGGCGACCTTCGGACTCGGGGACGTCATCCCGGGCTGGACCGAAGGCGTGCAGCTCATGGTCATCGGCGAGAAGACGCGTTTCTGGATCCCGGAGAAGCTCGCCTACAAGGGCCAGGCTGGCGTTCCCTCGGGCATGCTGGTCTTCGACGTGGAGCTCATCTCGTATCGCGACTAGCGCGAAGCCGCCGCGGGGCGTGACCTTCGTCGCCGATCGGGGTGACATCGCGCAGCGCCTCGACCAGGCGGTGCTGCGCCACCTGCCGAACGCGTTCGGACTGTCGCGCTCCCGCATCCAACGGCTGGTCGCGGCCGGCCGCGTCCTGGTGAACGGCGCGCCGGCCCGTCGGCCGGCCCAGCGTCTCACCTCGGGCGATCTGGTCGCGGTCGACGCGGCGGCCGCGCCGCCGCCGGTTCCCGCCGCCGCCGAGGCGCTGCCGCTCGACGTCGTCTACGAAGACGACGAGCTGCTCGTCGTCAACAAAGCTGCCGGCATGGTGTCGCATCCGACCTCGGCGCGCCGCTCGGGCACGGTGATCAACGCGCTGCTCGGGCGTGCGGGAGGCGAGACCGGACCCCCGCGGTGGGAGCCGCGCCTCGTCCAACGGCTCGACAAGGACACGTCCGGCCTGATGATCGTCGCCAAGTCGGGCGCGGTGCAGTCGGCGCTACAACGCGACCGCGATGACGTCGTGAAGGACTATCTCGCCGTCGTCTGGGGCCGCCCCTCACCGCGCCGCGGCGCCCTCGACGGTCTCCTCGGGCGCGATCCGCTGGACCGCCGGCGCATGGTGGTACGGCATTCCGGCGCCCCGTCGCTCACCTCCTATGCCGTGCTGGCGCATTCGACCGGCGAGCGGGCCGGGCTGAGTCTCGTGTCGTGCCGTCTGGGCACCGGCCGCACGCATCAGATTCGCGTGCATCTCGCCGATCGCGGATGGCCGCTCGTGGGTGACCCGACCTACGGACAGGCGCCACGCCGCCGGCTGCCTTCGCCCACGCTCGACCGCCACGCACGGGGCTTCGCCCGGCAGGCGCTGCATGCCTGGCGCATCCAGCTGCGCCTGCCGGCGTCGGGGCGAGTCATCACGCTCGAAGCTCCCCCGCCCGCGGACCTTGGCGCCCTCATCGCGGCAGCCGGTCTCGGCCGCGGCCTGCCGCGTTCGTGACGGCAGTGGCTGCTGCGCCGGGCCGGCCGCCCGCTGCTGCGCCAGGCGGGCCGCCGGTGGCATAATCGGCGGGCGTCGACCCTCCGTGGCCATCCGCGATCTCGTCCATCGTCTCGCAGCGGTTCCGAGACAGCGTCTGGCGGCCCTGCCGACGCCGCTCGAAGACGCGCCGCGCCTGCGCGAAGCCCTCGGCGGGCCGGCGCGGTGTCCGCGCATCCTCATCAAGCGCGACGACCTCACCGGCCTCGGTCTTGGCGGCAACAAGGCACGCAAGCTCGACTTCCTGCTCGGCGATGCCCTCGCCAGGGGCGCCACGTCGGTCATCACGACCGGCGCCGCGCAGTCGAACCACGCGCGCATGACGGCCGCGGCCGCCCGGCGATGCGGTCTCGACGTCGATCTGGTCCTCACGTCCGCCGACGACCCGGCGCCGCTCGAAGGCAACCTGCTCCTCGATCATCTGTTCGGTGCCCGCGTCCACATGGTGGCAGCGGTCGATCCGATGCTCGCGGTGGGCGACGACGAGGTGGTCGTGCGGCAGGTGGCGGTGTCTCTCACCGAGCGCGGCGGCCGGCCGTATGTGATTCCGGTCGGCGGCTCGAGCGGCGTCGGCGCGCTCGGCTACGTCGGCGCCAGCGCCGAGCTGGCAGCCCAGCTGTCGGCCCTCGACATCGAACCGCGGCGGCTCTACTTCGCCAGCGGTTCACGCGGGACGCAGGCCGGCCTGACGCTCGGCGCGCACCTGCTCGGCGCCAGCTACGAGCTGCACGGCGTGGCGGTGAGCGGCGGCGAACCTGAGAAGATCGCACGCGCCCGCCGGGTGGCCGGCGAAGCGGCCACGCTGCTCGGGCTGGGCCCGGTGCCCGCCGAGGTCCGTTTCTTCACCGACCAGCACTTCATCGGCGAGGGCTACGGCCTGCCCACCCCGGCCGGGCTCGAAGCCATGCTCCTGGCGGCGCGGACCGAAGCGCTCGTCCTCGATCCGACCTACACCGCGAAAGCGCTCGCTGCACTGATCGGACACGTGCGTGCCGGCGAGTTCTCGCCCACGGACTCGGTGGTGTTCCTGCACACCGGCGGCGCGCCGGCCACGTTGACCACGAAGGCCGCCGGGCACCTCGTGGCCACCGCGGGGTGGCAGAACCCGTAACGTTTTCGCCATCTGGCGTGTGCAGATTCTGAGCAGCGTGTGCCGCAACGGCACAAATGCCAGTCAAGTGATGGCCGTAGAAGGAGTTAGCCCTGACTCCCAGGCTCGATTGCCCCTCGCCTGTGCAGTAACGGCGCACACAGACCGATGATCCGGGCGGAGGTTCGACGGCGTGCAACTCGAGGAATTTATGCTGCACGCGCTCCGAATCAGGCCGCTAAACACGCTTGCGACGGGCCCGCGTTCCACCCCGTTTGAGCTGGCAGCCGCCTTGCGAATAAGGGTGGCATGACTGCTTCGTCCCCCGCACGCTCCGGTACGCCGAGCCCGTTGCTCAGGCGCCTGCCGGTTTACGCCCTGGCCGCCACTCTGGCGGTCGGGTTCTTCGCCAGCGACGCTGCCGCGCAGCGCCGCCAACGTCCCGTCCGCTCGGACGAGGTCAAGTTCGACACGCTGCTCCAGGACGTCGAGGGAGACGACTCGGAGATTCCCGTCATCGTCGAGTTCAGCGACGAACGCCACGCCGACACGCTCATCCGGCAGGAAGGCGGCCGCCAGGGCAAGCGCCTCGGCAGCATGCGCGGCCGCACGACCCGCATGAACAAGCGGATGCTGCGGCGCCTGGCGCGTAGTGGCGCCGTCAAGCGCGTGCACTACGACCGCCCGGTCGAGGCGCTCGTGGGCCGCACCTCGGCGACCATCGGCGCCAGGACGGTGCACCACCAGCTGGGCTTGACCGGCTTCGGCATCGGCATCGCGGTCATCGATTCCGGCGTCACGCCGGCGCACGAGGACCTGCGCAAGACCGGCACGACGATCCAGCGCGTCACCAAGTTCGTCGACTTCGTCGGCACCGCCACGACGGCCTATGACGACTGGGGTCACGGCACGCACGTGGCCGGCATCATCGGCGGCAACGGCTACGACAGCTACGGGGTCCGCACGGGCGTGGCGCCCAAGGCCTCGCTCGTGGCCCTCAAGGCCCTCGACCGCGACGGCAAGGGGCGCATCAGCCAGATCATCGCCGCACTCGACTGGGTGGTGGCCAACCGTGTCGCCTACAACATCCGCGTCGTCAACATGTCGCTCGGCGCCGGCGTCTTCGAGTCCTACACCACTGACCCGCTGACGCTGGCCACCAAGCGCGCGGTGGACGCCGGCATCGTCGTGGTGGCGGCTGCCGGAAACATCGGCAAGAACGCCGCCGGCCAGCCGCAGTACGGCGCCATCACGGCGCCGGGCAACGCCCCCTGGGTGCTCACGGTGGGGGCGGCCGACGGCAAGGGCAACCTCAACCGGCGCGACGATGAGGTGGCGGTCTACAGCTCGCGCGGGCCGACCGCCCACGACTTCCTCGCCAAGCCCGACCTGGTGGCGCCCGGCACGGCCATCACCTCGCTTGCGAGTCCCAACAGCAAGATGTACCTGGAGAAGCCGCAGTACCTGCTGGCCGGTCTCCGGCCGACGGCCTCCAAGCCCTACCTCACGCTGAGCGGCACCAGCATGGCGGCGCCCGCCGTCGCCGGCACCGTGGCGCTCATGCTGGAAGCCAACCCGGCGCTGACGCCGAACCTGGTCAAGGCGATGCTGCAGTACACGGCCGAGGCCAAGACCGGCGTCGACGTGCTGACCCAGGGCGCCGGCTTCCTGAACGCCCGCGGCGCCGTCACCCTGGCCAAGTATTTCAAGGACGCCAGGCCGGGCAGCCGCTATCCGCTGGCAGCCAACTGGAGCAAGCGCATCGTGTGGGGCAATCGCCTCGTCACGGGCGGCGTCATCACCCCGGGCGCCAATGCCTGGGCCTCCAACATCGTCTGGGGCGAGAACATCGTCTGGGGCGAGAACATCGTCTGGGGTGAGAACTGCGTCGGCTCGTGCGGCAACGTCACCTGGGGTTCGAACATCGTGTGGGGGCTGGCCAACACCGTCGGCCTCGGCTCGAACATCGTGTGGGGCCTCGACGACAACATCGTGTGGGGCGAGGTCAACGGCAGCAACATCGTCTGGGGTCTCAACATCGTGTGGGGCCTCGGCAGCGAGAACATCGTGTGGGGCCTCGACTGCGGTGGCGCCAACTGCGGCAGCAAGGTGTGGGGCAACAACACCGGCGCGGCCGGCCTCAACATCGTGTGGGGCCTGGCGGAAGGCCTGAACGTGGTGTGGGGCAACAACATCGTGTGGGGCCTCAACATCGTGTGGGGTGAGAGCACGGACCCCGACGGCACGTGGGGCAGCTCCGGCACCGACGGGTTCCTCTACGGCGACGAGACGACTGAGGTCCAGGCCTTCGACCCGGTGCTCTGGGATCTCGAGAACAACCCTGAATTCGCGGTTCCGGCGTCAACCAGCCCGGCGACCTCGGCCCCCCTCGGCACGCTTCTCGGTGGAGGTCTGTGATGGAGAAGATGCCGTTTTCTGAGGCGCTGCATTCGACGCTCCCCGCCATGGAGTACCCGGCAGCGCACGACACGACATCGACCAACTGGCAGCAGCAGCTGCCGGTGCTGTCAGCCGGTCTCGTGACCCTGAGGGCACTTCGGCCGGAAGACGCCGATTCGCTCTTCCAGCTCCTGACCACCGAGGAAGTGGCGCGCTTCGTCTCGCCGCCTCCCAGCACGGCCGAGGGCTTCCGCCGCTTCATCGCGTGGGCGGCGTCGGAACAGGCCGCCGGGCGCTACGCCTGCTTCGCGGTCGTCCCCGCCGGCCTCGACACCGCGGTCGGCATCTTCCAGGTGCGCCAGCTCGATTCGACCTTCGACACCGCGGAATGGGGCTTCGTGCTCGGCTCCGCCTACTGGGGCACGGGCATCTTCGCCGAAGCGGCGCCGATGGTCGTCGAATTCGCCATCGACTGCATCGGCGTCCGCCGTCTCGAGGCGCGGGCCGCGGTCCTGAACGGCCGCGGCAACGGCGCCCTGGCCAAGAGCGGCGCGGTGCGCGAAGCCGTCCTGCGGCAGTCGTTCCTGCGGAACGGCCAGCTCTACGACCAGCACCTGTGGTCGATTCTCGCGGACGACTGGAGGGCCGCGCGCTCGCAGCGCGAACCGCAGGTTCACTAGCCTGCCGCCTGGTTCCCCCCGAACGGCCGGATGCCCTGGTGGCATCCGGCCGTTTTCCTTTGCGGGCACCTTCGCCGCCGATCGTCTCTGGATGTCATCGCCGCTGCAGATAAGACAAATCGTTACCTGCCGCCAGTGGCCGGACTCCGCCGTCGTGTGGTCCAATGAAGGCTTCCCATCACCGTGTCTCTCATGACCCTTCGCTTCCCGGTGCCCTGTGCCGCGGTGCTCGCCCTCCTCGTGCTCTGGGCGGCCCCGGTTCACGCGCAGTTGGCGAACGGGCCGGCGCGCGCGGCTACTGCCGGACCCGCCGCGCCCGGCACGCCGTCCGAGCCGACGGTGGTGATGACGCGTGAGGCGTCCGGCAAGGCCACGGTACGCGCCGTCCGCATCTCGGGCGACTTCGCACTCGATGGCGCGCTGACCGAGGCGGTGTATGCCACGGTCGCGCCGCTCACCGACTTCGTGCAGCAGGAACCGAACGAAGGGGCGCCGGCGACCGAGAAGACCGACGTGTGGATCTTCTACGACGACGCGAACATCTACGTCGGCGCCAAGGTCTACGAGTCCGAGCCGACCAGGCGCGTGGCCAGTGAGATGCGGCGCGACTCGTTCAACATGTACAACAACGACCACATCGCGGTCGTGTTCGATACCTTCAACGACCACCGGAACGGCTTCGGATTCTCGGCCAACCGCCTCGGCGGCATGTTCGACTGGTCGACCATCAACGAGCAGCCGAGTTCCAACTGGAACGGCCTCTGGCAGACCAAGGCGCAGGACTTCGACGGCGGATGGACGGTCGAGATGCGGGTGCCCTTCAGGTCGATTCGCTTCCGGGAGGGCGGCGATGTCTGGAGCGTCAACGTGCGCCGGATGGTGCGCTGGAAGAACGAGGTGTCGTACCTGATGCCGGTGCCGCGCTCGTGGGGCCGCCGGGGACTCAACAAGCTGTCGGACTCGGCCTCGCTCGTCGGCTTGGAGCCGCCGCGCAAGTCGATCAATCTCGACCTCAAGCCGTACGCGCTGGGCTCGGTCCTCACCAACCGCACAGCCACCCCGGCCTTCAACAACCAGGGCAATGCCGATTTCGGTCTCGACGCCAAGTGGGGCGTGACCCAGCAGTTCGTCGCCGACTTCACCTACAACACCGACTTCGCCCAGGTCGAAGACGATGACGCCCAGGTGAACCTGACCCGCTTCTCGCTGTTCTTCCCGGAGAAACGCGACTTCTTCCTCGAAGGCCAGGATGCGTTCGCCTTCGGCGGCGTGGGTGGGGGCGGTGGCGGTGGTGGTGGCGGCGGTGGTGGGGGGGCGGCGGTGGCGGCGGTGGCGGGGGCGGCGGCGGGGGTGGCGGGGGCGGCGGCCTGACGCCGATTCTGTTCTACAGCCGGCGCATCGGCCTTGGCGACTCTGGCGCGGTCCCGATCCTCGCCGGCGGCCGCGTGCTCGGCCGCGCCGGTCCGTGGCAGGTGGGGGCGCTCTCGATCGAGACCAACGACGATCAGACGGCCGGCATCCCGATGACCAACTTCTCGGTGCTGCGCGTCAACCGCAACGTGCTCAGCCGGAGTCGCATCGGGATGGTGGCCACGAGCCGCAACCCCACTGGCAGCTTCGGCTCGAACTACGCGGCGGGCGTCGATGCCGCATTCAGCTTCCGGAGCGACTTCTTCGTCAACGCCTACTGGTCGGGGACCGACACGGCGGCCAAGTCGCCGACGGACGGCGCCTATCGCGGCCAGAGCTACCGCGGCCGTTTCGACTGGAACGCCGACCGCTACGGCGTCAGCTACGAGCATCTCTATCTCGGCGACGGATTCAACCCGGAGGTGGGCTTTCTCCGCCGCGAGAGATTCCGGCGCAACAATGCCGAGCTGCGCTTCAGCCCGCGTCCGACGCGCCTGCCCGGGGTGCGGAAGCTGAGCTACCGCGTGAGCGCCGACCGCATCACCGGCGCCCTCACCAGCCTGGTCGAGACCGAGGAGTATCAGGGCGCCTTCAACGTCGAGATGAACAACGGCGACTTCTTCAACGCCGAGGTGACCCAGGCCTTCGAGGGCATCGTCACTCCGTTCGAGGTGGCGCGCGGCGTGACCGTCCCGGTGGGCAGCTACCGCTTCAACCAGGGCAAGGTGTCCTACTTCATGGGCTTGCAGCGTCGCGTCAGCGGCGGCATCACGTTGACGCGCGGCGGATTCTATGACGGCACGCTGAGCGAGGCGACGTGGCGTGGACGCGTCGAGTTCACGCCGCAGTTCTACCTCGAGCCGACGCTCTCGTACAACCGCGTCGAAGGCCCCTATGGCAACGGCAACTCGAACCTCGTGAGCTCGCGGCTGACCTACACCGTGACCCCGCGGATGTTCGTGGCGGCGCTCGTGCAGTATCAGTCACGGTTTCAGTCGCTCTCCACCAACGTGCGCTTCCGCTGGGAGTACCAGTTGGGCAGCGAGGTGTTCGTCGTCTACAGCGACGGCCGCTCGACCGAGCTGCGCCCCAACTGGATTCCCGAGATGCAGAACCGCTCTGTCGTGGTCAAGCTGACGAAGCTGTTCCGCTGGTAGGCACGTCGAGTCGCGTGCCCTTCCGGATCGCCATCGCCCGCACTGCTCGGATCACCGCCGCAGGTGCGGCGGTGCTGTTGCTGGCAGTGGCGGCCGCGGCACAGTCTCTGGACCCACCATCCGGCGCCGCGTCGCCGGCGCCGTCCCTCGAGCTGCCCCCCAGCGCCGCGCCGGCACCGATCGCCCCTGAGGTCTACTCCGAAGATGCGCGCGGCCGGGTGACGTTGCGGGCCACGCGGCTGGCCGCACCACTGACCGTGGACGGCGACCTCGACGAGGCCGTCTACCGCGAGACCAAGGCCATCACCCACTTCGTGCAGATGGAGCCGCGGGAGGGACAGCCGGCAACCGAGCGGACCGCGGCCTGGCTCTTCTTCGACGACCGCAACTTCTACGTCTCGGTGCGCGCGTACGACTCGGCGCCCGAGAAGCGCGTGGCGAACGAGCTGAGACGCGACAGCTGCAACATCTTCCAGAACGACAACGTGACCGTGTCGATCGACCCGCTCTTCACCCGCAGGAGCGGCTACTTCTTCCAGACCAACGCGCTCGGCGCGCTGCGCGACCAGGAAGTCTTCGACGAGCGCAACAACAACAACGACTGGAACACGGTCTGGTTCACACGCTCGAAGATTCTGCGCCGACGGGTGGTCGATGGAGATGGCGATTCCGTTCCGGTCGCTGCGCTTCAAGAACAGCGGGCCGCAAATCTGGGGATTCAACCTGCGGCGGATCGTGCGCTGGAAGAACGAGGCGGCGTCAATCTCTCCGATTCCGGCGGCGGCGGGCTTTCGCGCCATGTACAGGTTCGACATCTTCGCGACGCTGGTCGGCGTCGAAACGCCGGGACGCTCGGCCAATCTCGAGGTCAAGCCGTACGCCATCGGTTCGATGACGACCAACCGCGCGGCGACGCCGCCCTTCACCAACGATCCGGCGGCCAACGCCGGCGGCGACGTCAAGTACGCCCTGACGCGTAGTCTCGTCGCCGACTTCACCTACCGCACCGACTTCGCGCAGGTGGAGGAAGACCAGCAGCAGGTGAA
This sequence comes from uncultured Acidobacteriota bacterium, assembly GCA_963807405.1. GTDB lineage: Bacteria > Acidobacteriota > Vicinamibacteria > Vicinamibacterales > UBA2999 > CADEFD01. The sequence goes on from CAWEBU010000006.1 coordinate 3,209,799, forward strand.
CCTCACGCGCTTCAGCCTGTTCTTCCCGGAGAAGCGCGACTTCTTCCTGGAAGGACAAGGCCTCTTCTCCTTCGGCGGCGATCAGCGCGCGGGCGCCCGTCGTGTTCTACAGCCGGCGCATCGGTCTCAACAACGGCGTCGCGGTGCCGATCATCGGCGGCGGCCGCGTCAGCGGACGCGCCGGCAAGTACAGCCTCGGCATGCTGAACATGCAGACCGAGTCGGCCGCCAGGGCCACGGCCAGCGCGTCGCCGACGACAAATTTCTCGGTGCTGCGGTTGCGGCGTGACGTGCTGCGGCGGAGCAATGTCGGCGTCATCGGCACCTTCAGGGCGCCGTCAGGCGGCCAGACCAGCGGCGTCGTCGGCCTCGACGCCAACATGGCGTTCTTCCAGAATGTCATCGCACAGGCATTCTGGACCGCCAGCAGGACCGGCCACGACACGGCCTCGCTCGGCGACCGCACCAGCTACGGCAGTGAGTTCGACTACTCCGGCGATCGTTACGGCGTCCGCTACGAGCATCTGATGGTCGGCCGCAACTTCGACCCCCAAGTCGGCTTCCTGCAGCGCCGCGCCTTCCGCCGCAACTACGGCCAGCTGCGCTTCAGCCCGCGCACCCGGACCAGCCGCGTCGTCAGGAAGCACAGCTTCGAAACGGAGTTCGATCACATCACCGACAACAGCGGTGTGCTCGAGACGCGCGAGATCAAGGGCACCTATCGCCTCGAGCTCCACAACAACGACCAGTGGACGATCGATGCCTCGCGCAACTTCGAGCTGCTGCGGCAGAGCTTCCCGATCGTGCCTGGTCTCGTCATCCCAGCCGGGGAGTACCGCTTCGGCGACTTCCGCACGGCCTACCAGTTCGGGCCCCAGCGCCGCCTGTCCGGCACCGTCACGCTCGGCAGCGGCTCGTTCTACAACGGCCGCAACACCGAGGTCGGGTATCGCGGCCTGGTCGAAGTGTCACCGCGCTTCTCGATCGAGCCGGGCGTCACGCTGAACCGGCTCGACCTGTCGACCGGGACGGCCACGACCACCCTCTTCACCAGCCGCATCAACCTGATGCTGTCGCCGCTGATGGCCGTGAGCGGACTGGCGCAGTACAACTCGACGGCGAGCACGCTCAGCGCCAGCCTGCGTTATCGCTGGGAATACCAGCCGGGCAGCAACCTGTTCGTCGTCTACAGCGACGGGCGCGACACCCTCAACCGCGTGGGCTTTCCCAGACCTGGTGAACCGGACCTTCGTCGTGAAGGTCACCCGGCTGTGGCGGTTCTAGGCCGGGCTCGCCGCGCGGCCGGCACCCGTCACCACCGCGAGGGACTGTTCCAGGACCTCGACCAGGTGGTCGGCGTGGCCGCGGGTGAACGTCATCGGCGGCCGCAGCTTGATGACGTTCTCGTGAGGTCCTTCGGTGCCCATGAGCACGCCACGGCCCAGGGCCTCCCTCACGACCGCTGACGCCGTCGCGCCGTCGTGCGCCTTGAAGCGCCGGTCGGTCACGAACTCGATCCCGAAGAACAATCCACGCCCGCGCACGTCGCCGATGGCCGGGTAGCGATCGGCCAGCGCGCGGAAGCGGCCGAGCAGGTAGTCGCCCTGGAGCCGGGCGTTCTCGAGCAGCCGCTCGCCGTCGAGCACGTCGAGCACGGCCAGCCCGACCGCGCACGAGACGGGGTTGCCGCCGAACGTGTTGAAGTACTCCATCCCGTTCGCGAAGCGGTCGGCCACCGCACGCGTCGTCGCCAGGATGCCGAGCGGGTGGCCGGCCCCGGCCGGCTTCCCCATCGTCACGATGTCCGGCACCACGCCGTGTTCCTCGAAGGCCCACATGTGGGTGCCGACGCGCCCGAAGCCGACCTGCACTTCGTCGGCGATGCACAGGCCGCCCATGGCCCGCACCGCGGCGTAGACCTCGGCCAGATAGCCGTCGGGCAGGAACACCTGGCCGCCCACGCTCGGAATGGTCTCGGCGATGAACGCCGCCGGCCGATCGTCGGGCGCGACGGCGCCGAGGTGGCGCCGGGCCTCGGCCGCGAAGCGCGCGCCCAGCTCGAACGGACCCCAGTCGTCCGGCGCACGATACGCCTCGGGCAGGGGCAGCTCGGTGACGAAGGCGGCGCGGCCACGCCCGCCCCGACCCTTGTACTTGTAGGGACTGATCTCGATGAGGGACTGGGTGTGGCCGTGGTAGGCCCAGTCGAGCACGGCCACGCCGTGACGGCCGGTGGCGGTGCGCGCCAGCCTGAGGGCGAGGTCGTTGGCCTCGCTGCCGGAGTTGCAGAAGAAGAACGTGTCGAGGCCAGCCGGCAGCGTGAGGCGGAGCCGTTCCGCGTAAGCGATCACGTTCTCGTGCAGGTAACGCGTGTTGGTGTTCAGCCGGGCCGCCTGCTCCGAGAGCGCCTGCACGACGCGCGGGTGGCAATGGCCGACGTGGGCGACGTTGTTGAAGCAGTCGAGATAGCGCCGGCCGTCCGCGTCGGTCAGCCAGACGTCCTCGCCGGACACGATGTGGAGTGGCGTGTGGTAGCTGAGACTGAGGTTGCTGCCGAGCAGGCGCCGGCGCGCCTCGGTGAGGGTCGCGCCGTCGACCCGGGGCGGCAGCGTGGCCGTTCCGGCCGCTCCGCACGCGTCCTCGACGGCGGCACCGAGATCGTGGCCGGCCGGTGACGCCAGCCAGGCGAGCAGGTCCCAGGCCGGTGCCTCGCTGACGAAGAGGTAGGGGTCGTTCGAGGTCGACTGCCGCGCGGCCGAGATGGTGACGCTGATCGAGAGCCGGGCGGCGATGAGCGCCGGCAGCAGGGCGCGCTCGGCGGCGGTCAACGGCAGGACACCGTGGTAGCCGGACACCACGGCCAGGCAGGCAGCGGCCGGATCGTCCTGGCCCAGCATGGCGTAGGCGGCGGCCACGGCCACGTCGGCGACCGTCGGCGCGAACACCGCATCGCCGATGTCGATGAGGCCGGTCACCAGGCCGGACGTCTCGTCGACGAGCACGTTCCAGTCGTTGGCGTCGTTGTGGATGACGGAATGGCGCAGGTGCACGAGGGCCGGGACGACGCGTGCTTCGAAGGCGTCGAGGTGCGACGCCACCAGCCGGCGCCGTTCGGCGTCGCCGACGGCGGCGAGCCGGGCACGCGAGCGCAGGGTCTGCTCGATGTGCCAGTCGAACTGGCGGAACGCTCCAGGGTGACCGAAGCTGTGAAGCGCGGCGTCGAGCGTGCCGAGCGCGCGCCCGAGGTCGACGAGGGTCGCCTCCGTCCGGCCCGCGACGGCCAGCGGCGTCCCGGGCAGCCAGCTGACCAGTCGCAGGGCGTGGCGCTCACCGCCCGCTCCGGTCTCATAGGCGAGGTCGGCGCCGTCGAGCGTGGCCACCACGCGCGGCACCGGCAGGTCCGGCGCGCAGACGGCCAGGTGCCTCAGCAGCGCCGTCTGGAACGCCATCGCGCTGTCCGGCTCGGCGGCGTTCACGATCTTGAAGGTGAACTGGCCGCCCGCCGACCGGACGTGGGAGTTCTGATCGCGCTCGCTGTCGAGCGGCGACGTCTCGCCCTCGACCCCGAAGTGCCTGCGCAGCAGGTCGCGCACGGCCTCCGGAGAGAAGACCGGGCGGGGAGAATCGATGAGGTTCACGGGATGGCGACGTAGCGGGCGAGCCGGCGTACTTCTTTCGCGTCGACGTACTTGCCGATTTCGCGATCGAACTGCGCGGTCGTCTTCCACGGCCGGTATTCCTTGAACTCGCGCAGCATGCGGTCGCCGACGCCGGGAATCGTCAGGATCTCGGCGTCGGTGGCGGTGTTCAGGTTGAGCGGGATGAACGCGTACTGCGCCAGGCGCGCCACCTCCTGGGCGTCGACATACTTCCCGATCTCCTTGTCGAACTGCGCCCACGCCTTCCACGGACGGTATTCGTCGAACTCGTGCGCCATCCGCTTGCCGGCGCCCGGAATGAGCAGGATCTCCGCGGCGGTGGCGGTGTTGAGGTTGATGTGGACGAACGCCTTGCGGTAGAAGGCCTCGGCCTGGGTGGCGGTCAGCCCGTTGACCATCAGCACTTCGTGAAGCTTCAGCGGACTGTCGAACGGCCGCGCCGCCACGATGGCGCTGGCGAGCTTGGCCGTCATATGCGGCAGGCCCGCCAGCGTGGCTTCGGGCACGGTGTTGGCGTCGACGACGCCCTGCGACTTGCCGACCTGCGCGAGCGCGGGCAGGGCGCCGAGGGCGAGGGCCGAGGCGAGGACGAGAGCGACGAGTGAGGGTCGTGACATGAGCCGGCTCCTTCAGGTTCAGGGTAGCGCGTCGGGCTGACGCGGTGCCGTCCGCAGGACGGCGTACAACCAGCCGAGCAGTCCCAGTTGTACCATCAGGCCCGGTGCCAGCGCCGGTGGCGCCTTGGCCTGGAGCACTTTCCAGACGAGGTCGAGGCCGGCAAGCGCGGGATCGATGTCGCGCTGGAACTCGGCGTTGGCCTGGAAGTGCAGCCAGACCCCGACGCCCCCCGAGACGACGAACCCCGCCATCACGGCTTTGGTCGCCGCCAGGGACGCCCGTCCCGGCGCCACCGTGACCCAGGCGAGAACGGCCAGGCCCGCCGCACCGAGGGCGAGCGGAATCAGCTGGTCGATGGCCTCGTAGTGGACGAGGAGCACCAGTTCCGCGCCCATGCCGCAGATGCCGAGCACCAGCACGACGAGCAGCCAGCGGCGGGCCGTGGAGAGGAGCTCGGCGGAGGGCCGCATCGCGCCGCTCGACATCAATAGCGGATGTCCCGCCGCCCGACGCTCTGGCCGATGTGCCCGACGCGCTGGCCCAGCGTGAAGAACTCGCCGCAGCCGGCGGCCATCCCGAAGAACGCCGCGGCGTCCGGCCGCAGCCGGCCATCCGGATCGCAGATGCCCTCGTGCACCGTCGTGGCCACCACTTCCGCGATGTGGACCGTCCGCATCGGGGGCACTCGCAGGGTGTGCAGCAGCCGGCACTCGAGCTGGATCGGCGCCTCGTTCACGGTGGGAGCATTGACGGCCGTGGCCTGGCCCCGCGTGAGGCCCGACTTCGCGAACTTGTCGCCGGGGGCGCTGGAGCTGAAGTCGATGACATCGAAACCGTGAATCATCGACGCCGTCGGCACGTTGAGCACGAACTCCTTGTGGAGGGTGATGAGGCCCCCGGCGATGTGCTCGTCGCCGGCGGCGACGCCCACCTGGGCGGGGTCGCCGTTGACCACGAACGTCCACAGCACCGACAGCTCGTCGGGGTCCCCCGGCTTGCCGCGCACGCTGGTGATGACGGCCTGCGAGGGTGGCAGCATCGGACCCGGCCTGGCCAGCCGGCGGCGCGGGCGGCCAGCGGCCTGCGCGGCCTCCACGGCCGGGGCCGGAGGAGCCGCCAGGGCGGCCCGGGCGGCCAGCACCGCCAGAGCGGGCTGGACGAGAAAGGCACGGCGGCGGTGACGGGGAGTGGACACGGCGCCACTGTCACACAGGCCGTGCCCGGCAGGCAATCGCGCACGCCCTGCCCGCCCCCGGACGCGTCGCGACAACCTTTTGCCGGGCCCTCTCGTCTACTACTGTCGGTTAGCGAGAGAAGTGCTGTTTTCCGAGGAATAGAGGAAGCATGGGCGTCGATTCCGGAATCATCAAGGGCACCGTGGACCTGCTCATCCTGAAGGTCGTGTCGCTCGAACCGATGCATGGCTGGGGCATCACGCAGCGCATCCAGTTGATGTCCGGCGACACGCTGTCGGTGCAGCAGGGCTCGCTCTACGCGTCGCTCCACCGCCTGACGCGCGAGGGCTGGCTGTCGTCGTCGTGGCAGGAAACCGAACACGGCCGCCGGGCACGCTACTACGCGCTGACACCGGCCGGCCGCACCCAGCTCGACGCGGAAATCGGCCATTGGACGCGGCTGGCGAGCGGGGTGGCCAGGATCATCGAGGCGACCGCCTGAGGCGGCCGTTCATCTGCGGGGTACCGGCATGTCGTTCCTCACGAATCTCACCTTCCGGCTGCGCGCGCTCGTGACCCGTGACGGGATGCACCGCGAACTCAGCGAAGAGATGGGCTTCCATCTCGAGATGGAAGCGCGCCAGCTCGTGGACCAGGGCTGGACGCCCGCGGCCGCGGCCGCCGAGGCGCGCCGGCGCTTCGGCGTGCTGGACCGCGAAGAGCAGCGGGCCCGCGACAGCTGGGGGATTGGCGGCGTCGTCGACCTGATGGGCGATGTCCGGGTGGCCCTGCGACAGCTCGCGGCGCCGCCCGGCCTTCACGGCGCTCGGCATCGGCACGCTGGCCCTCGGCATCGGCGCCACGGTGGCGCTGTCGAGCGTGGCGATGGGGCTGCTCGTGCGGCCGTTGCCGGTCACCGACGAAGCGCGCCTGCAGGTCTTCTGGAGCGACTACAACTGGCGTGGCGTGGAGTTCGATTTCGTGAAGGAGCGGCAGCGCGCCTTCTCCGGCCTGGCGGCCTACTCGAACGAGGGCTACACGCTGCGCGTCAACGACCAGAGTTCGACGGTGGTGGCGACGGTGGGCTCGGCCGAACTCTTCGATGTCCTCGGCGCCACGCCGCTCGTGGGCCGCACCTTCCGTCGCGGCGACGACCGTCCCGGCGCCGCGCCGATCACGGTCGTGAGCTACGGCTTCTGGCAACAGGAACTCGGCGCGGATCCGAACGTCGTCGGACGGCGCATCGAGATCGACGGCGCGCCGGTGGAGGTCGTCGGCGTGATGCCGCGCGGGTTCTACTTCCCGTCGCCGACCTTCCGCATCTGGCGTCCACTGATGCTCGATCCCTCGAGCTCGTCCTACGAGGGCAACGGCTGGCTGGTGCTCGTCGGGCGCGAGCGTCCCGGCCTGAGCCGCGGTGAACTGGACGCCGACATCCAGGCGATCGCGCGCGCGCTCGGCGAGCGCTTCACCTACCCCGAGGCGTGGGACAAGACCAAGGGCGCCGGCGGTGACGATCGCTGCGCGACTACACCCGCGGCGCGATCCGCCCGGCCGTGCTGCTGCTGCAGGTGGCCGTGCTGCTGGTCCTGGCCATCGCCTGCGCCAACGTCGACGGCGCTGGTGCTGGCACGCACGACCGACCGCGCCGAGGAACTGGCGCTGCGCACCGCGCTCGGCGCCGGCCGCGGCCGCCTGGTGCGGCAGATCGTCACCGAGTCGCACGGTGCTGTCGCTGCTGGCCGGAGCGTTCGGCGCCGGGCTGGCGGTCGCCGGCTTCCACGCGCTGGTCGCCCGCCTGCCGCTGGCCGAGGGACTCGAAGAGACGCTGGCCGTGGACTGGACGCTGTTCGCGATCGCGGTGGGCCTGTCGCTGCTGGCCTCGGCGTGGTCGTGGCGCTGGCGCCGGTGCGCGCGGTGCTCGAGCGGGCGCCTGCTGGCCCCGGGCCGCGAGCGTTCGGCCGGCGGCGGCGTCGGCGCTGGGCCCCGCCGCGTGCACGGCGCGCTCGTGGCGGCGCAGGTGGCGCTGGCCGTGCTGCTCGTGGCCGGCGCCACGATGTTCACGCGGTCGGTGGCGCGGCTCTATGCGATCGACACCGGCTTCGATCACCGCCGACGTCGCGGCCATGAACCTCGTCGCGCCGACACGCATCATGGCCGCGCCCGAGCGCGCCGCGTTCTTCGAGCGGGCTCAGCGAACGCCTGGCGGGCGTGCCGGGCGTCGCAGGCGGCCGGCTTCATCACCCGCGCTGCCGCTGCGCGACGGCGGCTGGCAGGGCACGATGACGATCGAGGACCGCCCCGACCTGCGCGACGGCCGCGAGCCGAATGCGCTCTATCGGATCGTCTCGCCCGGCTACTTCCGCGCGATGGGCATCACGCGTCGTGCAGGGCCGGACCTTCAGCGCCACCGACGGCGCCGGCGACGCTGCCGGTCGGGCATCGTCAGCGCCGTCGTTCGCGGCGAGATGTGGCCGGACCGCGATCCGATCGGACGCCGCGTGCGCCACCGGTTCAGCGACGAGCCGACGCTGGGTCACGCATCGTCGGCGTCACCGAGGAGACGCGCATGACCCGCATGACCGGCGACAACCCGATCGTGCTCTACGTGCCGATGGCGCAGTCGGAGGCGCCGGAGGGGCCGGTACTGGTCGTGAAGGGGGCCGGCGCACCGCCGCCGCGTCGCCGCCGTCCGGGCGGCCATCCACGATCTCGACAACCGCGTCGCCATCGCCGACGTCACGCACGCTCGACGCGATGGTCGCCGGCCGCCGTCGCCGAGCCGCTGCGGCTGCGCTTCTTCCTGTCGGTGCTGGGCGCGCTGGCGCTCGCTCATCGGCGCGGTGGGCGTCTACAGCGTCGTGTCGTACTCGGTGATGCGGCGGCGCGACCGAGTTCGGCGTGCGCCTGGCCCTCGGCGCGTCGCCGCGCCGCATCCTGTCGGACGTCGTCGCGCAGCGGCCTGGTGCCCGTGGCCGTCGGCGTCGCCGCCGGTCTGGCCGCGGCCGTGGCGCTCGGCTCGACGGTGAGCCGCTTCGTCTACGGCGTCGTCGTCCACCGACGCGGCCAGCCTGGCCATCGCCGGCGCGGTGCTGCTCGGCGCCGGCGCGCTCGCGGCCCTGGTACCGGCCGCGCGCGCCGGCCGCACGGATCCCCTGAGCGCGCTCAGGGCCGAATGAGCTACTCCTCGCCCATGAACGGGTAGGTGAACTCGCGCGGCGGGTTGTAGGTCTCCTTGATCGACCGCGCGCTGACCCAGCGCAGCAGGTTCAGCTTCGAGCCCGCCTTGTCGTTGGTGCCCGAGCCGCGCGCGCCGCCGAACGGCTGCTGTCCGACGACGGCGCCGGTCGGCTTGTCGTTGATGTAGAAGTTACCGGCGGCGTTGCGAAGCGCGGCCGACGCCTGCCGGACGGCGGCCCGGTCGCGGGCGAAGATCGCGCCGGTCAGCGCGTAGGGCGAGGTCTCGTCGACCACCTGCAGCATCTCGGCGAACTTCGCGTCGGGGTAGGCGATGCGCGGTCAGCACCGGCCCGAAGATCTCCTCGCACATCAGGCGGTAGCCGGGGTTGTCGGTCTGCACGAGCGTCGGCTCGATGAAGTAGCCGACCTCGCCGTCGCTGCCGCCGCCCTGCGACCACCTTGGCGTTGCGCCTGGCGTGTTCGATGTAGCCGCCGATCTTCGTGAACGCCTTCTTGTCGATCACCGCGCCCATGAAGTTGCGGAAGTCGCGCGGGTCGCCCATCTTGATCTCGCGCATCATGGCCACCGCGCGGTCGCGCACCTGCGCGCCACAGCGACTTCGGCACGTAGACGCGGCTGGCGGCCGAGCACTTCTGGCCCTGGTACTCGAAGGCGCCGCGCACCATCGCGACCGCGACTTCCTGCGGGTCCGCCGAGGCGTGCACCATGATGAAGTCCTTGCCGCCGGTCTCACCGACCAGGCGCGGATAGGACGTGTAGTCGTGGATGTTCGTGCCGACGTGCTCCCACATGCCCTGGAAGACGCCGGTGCTGCCGGTGAAGTGGATGCCGCCGAGGTCGGGCGAGCCCAGCGCGTGCTGGCTCACCATCACCGGGTCGCCGGGCACGAAGTTGATGACGCCCGGCGGCAGGCCGGCCGCCTCGAGCAGCTTCATCGTGTAGTAGGCGCCGAGCATGGCCGTGCCGGCCGGCTTCCACAGCACGGTGTTGCCCATCAGCGCCGGCGTGGTGGTCAGGTTGCCGCCGATGGCGGTGAAGTTGAACGGCGAGACGGCGTAGACGAATCCCTCGAGCGGCCGGTAGTCCGTCTGGTTCCACGTCGCCGTCGTCGACGACCGGCTGTTCGCGCATGATGTCGGCGGCGAAAGCGACGTTGAAGCGCCAGAAGTCGACCAGCTCGCAGGCGGCGTCGATCTCCGCCTGGTAGACGGTCTTCGACTGGTTGAGCATGGTGGCGGCATTGAGCGTGTCGCGCCAGGTCGTAGCGAGCAGGTCGGCCGCCTTGAGGAAGACCGCGGCGCGATCCTCCCACGGCCAGCTCGCCCACTCCGCCTTGGCCGCCCGGGCGGCCGCGATGGCGGCGGTGACGTCCTTCGGGCGGGCCTGATGATAGGTCGCCAGTACGTGGCCGTGCTTGTGCGGCATCACCGCCTTGCCGAGATCGCCGGTGCGGATCTCGCGCCCGCCGATGATGAGCGGGATGTCGATCTTCTCGCCGGCCATCTCCGCGAGGCGGGCCTTGAGCGAGGCCTTCTCCGGCGAGCCCGGGGCATACGACTTGATCGGCTCGTTGGTGGGCGGGATGACGGAGCGGATACCTGAAAAATTGGCGGACATCTCGAAGGCCTCTCGATGATCGCCGCTCGTGCGCACACACGGCGACCGGGGCGGCAGCTGATTGATTGTAGTCCGGTCGGGCCGCGTGCCCGGCCGGCCGGTCACGAGCGCGGCGGCACCGGCGCGGTGCACGAGGACGCCGGCGGCCGGCCTGGCCGGCGCGATCTCGACCTTGATCTGGCGCCACTTGCCCTGGCGGAACCGCAGGAACGAGAGCGTGCAGCGCGTGAAGTGCCCGAGCAGGATGGCGATCCAGATGTCGCTGGCCTGCAGCGGACGGAGGGACTGGAGCACCGTGCACAGCCCGATCGGAATGACGATCTGCGAGACCAGGGTGATGTAGAGCGGGCTCCTGGTGTCGCCAGTGCCCTGCAGGCCGCCGGTGAAGGTGAGCGCGGCGCTGATGAAGAAGCCGGAGACCGCGAGGTAGCGCAGCAGCTGGCGGCCGATATCGGCCACCGTGCCCTCGGTGGCGCCGAAGATCCCGAGCAGCGGGATCGGGATGAGCACGAACATCGCGCCGACGACGGCGGCCACCCCGAGGCCGATCTTGGCGGCGGTGTAGACGCCGTGCAGGGCACGGTCCGGCTGGCCGGCCCCGAGGTTCTGTCCGGCGATGGTCGCCGCGGCGCCCATCAGACCGACCGACGTCCACGTGATCATCGAGAACAGCTCGGTGTAGCCAATGGTGTAAGCGGCCTGGGCGGCGGCGCTATGTTCCAGGCTGCCGATGAACCTGAGCAGCATGACGCCGGCGACGTTCATCGCGATGCCCTGCACGCCGGTGGGGAGCCCGAACTTGAACAGCGCGCGAATGACCGTCCAGTCCGGTCTCGTGCACAGCTCACGACTGAAGCGCACGACCAGCTTGCCGCCGAAGAGCAGCCACAGGGCGTAGCCGCTCGACGAGCGCGGCGGCCATCGCGGTACCCATGGCCGAGCCGGCGGTGCCGAACCTCGGAATCAGCGCCAGGTTGAACACCAGGTTCAGCACCGTCATCGTGACGCCGAGACGCAGCGGCGTCCGGGCGTCGCCGGCCGCGCGCAAGGCCGCCGACAGCATGAAGAACAGCAGCATGCCGATGCTGAAGACGAAGTTGATGCGCAGGAACGGCAGCGCCTGCGCCCGCACTTCCGGCGCCGCGTTGACCAGCGTCAGCAGGAACGGCGTGGCGAAGTAGCCGATCGGCGCCAGGATGGCGAACATCCCGACGGCCGTGATGAAGGCCTGGTAGACGACGGTGTTGACCTTGTCGTGGTCGCCGGCGCCGGCGAAGCGGGCGACCAGCACCGCCTGCCCGGTGAAGAGCGAGGCCATGAACACGATGACGACCAGGAAGATCTGCCAGGCCACGCCGATGCCGGCGTTGGCCTCGTAGCCGAGCATGTTGCCGACCAGCGCGTGGTCGACGACTCCCTGCAGACCGGCCACCAGGTTCTGCAGCATGGTCGGCCAGGCCAGCTTCCACACCGCGGGGGCGAGAGGGCCTTCGACGAGAGAGCGATCGAACTTCCTGGGTAACGCCGGGCCGGCCATCAGAGGACCAGGAAGTGTAGCGTGCGGGCGCGGAACCTCACACGTCGAGTTCCTGGGCGTCTTCGGCCCGTTCCATGATGAACCGGAAGCGGGCGGAGGCATCCTTGCCCATCAGTTCGTTCATCACCCGGTCCGTCACCAGCTGATCCGCGATGTCGACCCGCAGCAGACGGCGGGTGCGGGGATTCAGGGTCGTCTCCCATAACACCTTCGGCATCATCTCGCCGAGGCCCTTGAAACGGGTGATCTCGGGCGTGGCACGGCCGGTCTTCTGCCGGAGGATCAGCTCCTTGTGGGCATCGTCGAGCGCCCAGAACGTCTCCTTGCCGATGTCGATCCGGTAGAGCGGCGGCTGGGCCAGATAGACGCGCCCGGCGGTGATGAGCTGCGGCAGGTGCCGGAACAGGAAGGTCAGCAGCAGCGTGGAGATGTGGTGGCCGTCGGAATCGGCGTCGGCCAGCAGGATCACCTTGCCGTAGCGCATCCGCGACAGGTCGAACGACTTGCCCATGCCGCAGCCGAGGGCGGTGACCAGGTCCGAGAGCTCCTTGTTCTCGAGCACCTTCGCGGTCGATACGCCTTCGGTGTTCAGCACCTTGCCGCGCAGCGGCAGGATCGCCTGGCGGGCGCGATCGCGTCCCTGCTTGGCGGAGCCGCCGGCCGAATCGCCTTCCACCACGAACAGCTCGCTGTTGGTCGACCCGGGCTGCGTGCAGTCGGCCAGCTTGCCGGGCAGCGTCGCCCGGCCCGAGGTCGGCCCCTTGCGGACGACATCGGCCTGCGCGGCGCGGCTGGCCTCGCGGGCACGGGCCGCCAGGATGATGCGCGCCACGATGCCTTCGGCGATCGAGATGTTGTTGTTGAGCCAGTGCTCGAGGGCCGGGCGCACGAAGCCGTCAACGACGCTGGCCACCTCGGAGTTGTTCAGGCGGTCCTTGGTCTGCCCCTGGAACTGCGGCTCGGCGATGAAGATCGACAGCACCCCGGTCATGCCCTCGCGGATGTCCTCGGCGGTGAGCGTGACGCCCTTGGGCGAGAGGTCGTGGGTGTCGATGAAGTTGCGCACGGCCTTGCCGAGGCCGGCGCGCAGGCCGTTCTCGTGCGTGCCGCCCGAGGCGGTGGGAATGCCGTTGACGTAGCTCCGCAGGTGCTCGTCGGTGGACTCGGTCCACTGCAGCACCAGCTCGAGCCGGGTGCCGTTGTCCCTGGCCAGCGAGAACGGCGCCTCGTGCACCGGCCGGCTCGACCGCTCGACGAGCACCTTCTTCAGGTAGTCGACCAGCCCGTCGTCGTGCTGGAAGGTGTGTTTCGCGCCGGTCGTCTGGTCGTCGAAGCTGACCTTGACGCCCTTGTGGAGGAAGCTGGCCACTTCCAGCCGCTCGCGGATGATCTGCGGGTCGAACTCGACCTTCGGGAAGATCGTCGGGTCGGGCCGGAAGAGCACGGTGGTGCCGCTGCCGCGCGCTGCTCCGACCTTCTTGAGGCCGCCCTCCGGCTTGCCCTGCCGGAAGTGCATCTCGTACTGGTAGCCGTCGCGGCGCACCGTGGCGACGAGCTCGCGCGACAGGGCGTTGACGACGCTGGCGCCGACGCCGTGCAGACCGCCGGCCGTCTTGTAGTTGCCTTGCTCGAACTTGCCGCCGGCATGGAGCACGGTGAAGATGACTTCGAGCGCGCTCTGCTTCGTCTTGGGGTGGACGTCGACCGGGATGCCGCGTCCGTCGTCGGCGATGGTGACCGAGGAGCCGTCCTCGTGCAGCGTCACGGCGATGGCCGAGGCGTGGCCGTTCATGGCCTCGTCGATGGAGTTGTCGAGAATCTCCCAGACGAGGTGGTGCAGGCCGGCTGCCCCGACGCTACCGATGTACATGCCGGGGCGTTTGCGGACGGGCTCGAGACCTTCGAGCACCTGGATGTCTTTGGCGGTGTAGGACACTGGGCGGGACCCGGGGCCCGGCGCTCGGGGCCCGGGCGGAAACTCAGACGCGAGCAGTATAGAACCAGTTCGCGCGATTGATTGGCCTTGCGCTGGCCGGGCGTCGCCCCTATCGTGGCGCCATGGGCCGGCTTCGGCTCGTCGCCGCGTCGGGAATCTTCGTGACCGCCGCGGCCGGCGGGTGGCTGCTCCTCAACGCGAGGCACGCATCCGAGGCGCCGAAGGAGCCGGCCGAGACCACCGCACTGCCCGCTGTCCGGCGCACGGCCGGACCATGGGACCGCTGGACAATCACCGAGCACTTCGCGGCGCAGCACGTGATGGTGCTGCAGATCGAAACGACGCACCTCGATGAAGCGGCGGCCATCGCCCGCACCGTGGCCGGCCCCCTGCAGCACCGCTACTCCGAGATCATGATCTACTTCCACCGGCCGGGCCGACCCGACACCCTGCCCCCGCGACGCGTGCAGTGGAGCCGCGAGGCCGGCTACGTGGAGACCGACTTCCAGCGATGGTGAGCGGAAGCCGGCCAGGTCACCGGCTCCGGGACGGCCAGGCCGTCCCGGAGACCAGGCACTACTAGGTCTTCTTGCGACGCACTGGAGCGCGACGGGCGCCGCCACCAGCCGGCGTCTTGCGGGCACGCTTCGGACGGTCGGCCGCGTCTTCCGCGCTCATGGTGCGGCGCGGGCCGCGCTTGACGCCGCGGGCCACGGGCCCCGCGCTGATCGGCTCCTTCGCGCTCCCGGGCCTGAAGAACTTCGACTGGTCGTCCTCCGGCTCGGTCTCGTCGGGCACGATCGGCGCAATCTGCACCGGCGTCGCGTCGTCGTTCTCCTGCGACTCGCCGCTGTCGTCGGCCTCGCCGGCCACTTCTCCGTCATCGCCCACCACCCAGCCGAAGGTGACGCTCTTCGGACGGTAGACATTGGCCGACGACGGCGCCGGAGCCGGCTCCGACTCCGTCTCCGCCTCGGCATCCGGCATCGCGTTGGGCCCCGAGGCCATCGCCGCGGAACCGCCGGCACCGAACACGCGCAGGCCGCCCTGGCGATCGCGTTCGAGCTTGATCAGGCCTTCCTTCTGGCAGGCGCGCATCAGGTCGACGATCGACCCGTACTTGCGATCGTCGAAGTCGGGGTAGCTGGCGCGGATGAACTGCTTGATCTGGCGCAGGTACATCGGCCAGCGGGGCGGCTGCGGCGGATCGGCCAGGAGCTGGCGGACCAGTTCCACGCCTTCCAGGATGGCCGCGGCCGTGGCCGGATCGATCTCACGCGGCCCGCGGTGGGCCGGGACGGCGACCAGCGCCGGCGCCGGGGCAAGCGTGCCGTCGGGCATCAGGACCGGGGCGGTGGCCGCGACGAGCTCCGCCGGGGGCGGGGCCGTCTCGGCCATCGCCGCGCCGGCTTCGCTCAACTCGACGAGCGTGCTCCGGCCGGTGTGCTTCAGCAGGACGATGCCCTTCTCGGCCAGCTTCTCGGCGAAGTCGCGGAAGCTGCTCACGCCGTAGTCACGTTCCGAGAACGACGAGTCGAGCTGCAGCAGCGTGCTCTTCAGCAGGCCGAGCTGCGGCGTCACCTCGCGATCGGCCAGCACCTTGAGGGCGCGGCGCACGAGCGGCACCACCCCGTCGATGTTCATGGCCTGACCTACGCCGACGCCGCTCGACGCCGCTCGCGAGCGGTCGGGAGCCACGCGCGTGCCGCCGCGTCCCGCCACGTTCTCGTAGGCGATGAACTCGGTGCAGTTCTTCTGCATGACCTGGCTGGTGAACTGCCGGCCGCCGACGACAAAGACCTTCTTGTCGTACTGCTTGAGCTTCTCGACCAGCGTGATGAAGTCACTGTCGCCGCCGACGATCACGAAGGCGTTGATGTGATCGTGCGTGAAGGCCATCTCCAGGGCATCGAGTGCCAGGTTGATGTCGGCCCCGTTCTTGTCGCCGCCGGGGGTCATGACGCGCTGCACGAGGCGCACGGCATGGTTCGACATGGCGCGGCCGTAGTCGCCGCGCTTCCAGTCGCCGAAGGCCACCTTGGTGATGATCTCGCCGCGTTCCTTGATCGCTTCGAGCACGGCGCCGATGTCGAAGTTGAGTCCGAGCGTGTTCTTCACGCCGATCTCGACGTTGTCGAAATCGATGAATACGGCAATCTTGAGTCGTTCGTCTGACATGAGTCGTTCCTTTAGTTTCGGTTTCCTCAGAAAGCGAAGTAGATGAAGTCGAGGGACGTCGTGCTGCGCAGCACGAGCGTCAGGGACGCGAGCACACCGACACCGGCCGCCTGCACGCTTGCCAGGCGGAGACCGGTGACACGGGATTCAGTCCACACCACCGGCGCCAGCTGGCGCTCGCGAGCCAGGGCCCAGAGGTCGTGGATGAAGAGGGGCAGCGACCAGGTCGCGGCCAGCATGAAGAAGTGCAGACCGATCGCCGCCTCGCCTTCCATCGTCGTGGCCGGCGACAGGCGGAGGAAGTGGCCGAGGAAGTCAGCATTGGTTTCGCGGAAGAACAGCCAGCCGCCCATCATCGCCACCCAGGTCAGCGCGACCTGCACGAGCGCGAGCGGCCCCGGCCAGTGCTCGGGCAGCGACCACGCCCGGCCGATGGTGCGCGTGCTCCACACGAGCACCCCATGATAGAAGCCCCAGATGACGTAATTCCAGCTGGCGCCGTGCCAGAACCCAGAGACGAGGAAGGTCGCGATGAGGGTGCAGGCGGCCACCACGGCCGGGCCGCGATTGCCGCCGAGCGGGATGTAGACGTAGTCGCGGAACCAGGTCGAGAGCGAGATGTGCCAGCGCCGCCAGAAATCCGCGGGGCTGTGCGCGATGTACGGGTGGTTGAAATTGAGGACCAGCTCGAAGCCGAACCACCGCGCCACGCCGCGGGCGATGTCCGAGTAGGCGGAGAAGTCGGCGTAGATCTGCATGCCGAAGGCGAAGACGCCGGCCCACAGCACTTCGAACGCCGGGTCCTGCTGTGAGAACACGCGGTTGGCGATGACGCCGACGTTGTCGGCGATGACCAGCTTCTTGAACAGCCCCCACACCACGAGCACGGCGCCGCTGCGCGCCCGCGTGGCACTCCAGCTGCGCTCGCGCTCCACCTGCACCAGCAGGTTGCGGGCGCGCATGATCGGCCCGGCGACCAGATGCGGAAAGAAGGCGACGAAGAGCGCGAAGTCCACCGGGTTGCGCCGGGCGTGCATCTCGCCCTTGTAGACGTCGACGGTGTAGCTGAGCGCCTGGAAGGTGTAGAACGAGATGCCCGCCGGCAGGGCGATCTCGAGCAGCGGCGGCGTGACCGTGAGGCCGAGCGTGGCCAGCACGTCGCGGACGTTCTCGACGAAGAAGTTGAAGTACTTGAAGGCCCCGAGCATGCCGAGGTTCACGACCAGGCTGGCCGCGAGATAGGCGCGCCGGCGCGCCGGGTCGTCCTCCATGCGCTGCGCCGCCCAGTAGTCGACGGTCGTGGACGCCAGCATGATGAGGACGAACCACGGGTGGATCCAGCCGTAGAACACGTAGCTCGCCAGGAGGAGCAGCACGTTCTGCGCGCGGTGCGGCAACCGCCAGTAGATCGTGACGAGCACGAGGAAGAACGCCGCGAAGTCGAGGCTGTGGAAGATCATCGGAAGAGCGGATCCAGCCGTCGACGGAAGAGCGCCGTGTAGAGGCGGCGGTCGCGCACGTGATCGCCGTCGGCATAGATCGCCTCGGGCTGCTCGGAATCGCCCCAGTCGTCGTGGAAGACGGCGCCGCGCGCGGTCAGCCAGGCTTCGAGTTCGCCCACGTAGCGCACCAGGTTGGGCGACTGCTCTGGCGGGATGGTGCCATCGGGGCGCCGCTGCACGCGCACGAAGCACAGCTGGATGCCGTGCTCGCGGGCCAGCGCCATCATCGACGGCAGGACCGAAGTCGGCAGGTCGCGCTGGAAGTCGGCCGCCTCGTTGGCCGCCGACATGTCAGCGGCGACGTCGCCGCGCAGATTGGCCAGGTCGAAGCGCTCGTTGAGCGCACGATCGAACCGCCGGCGTTCGCTCGGATCGGGAAAGCGCCAGTTGACGAACCACCGGCGCAGCGCCGGTTCGAGCCAGCCGGCAGCGACATCCGTCTCGTAGGCGCGCAGGGCGGCCGTGTGGACCCGCGACCAGATCCCGCGGCGCCGCGCCGCGACCAGCGCGTCGAGTTCCGGTTCCGTCTCGTGCGCCACGTCGTCCAGCGCGTTGCCGTAGAGGCTCTCGAGCCGGAACAGCGTGTCGGTGAGGTTGGTGTCACGGAAGAAGACGAAGACGGCGCGCGGCGTGACCCCGGAGGCCACGAGATGATTCTTGAACGCGAGGTACCACCAGGCCGGTCCGGTGGCGGGGTGGTCCAGGAAGGAGACGAGCTCGTCGTGGGTGGAGGAGATCTCGCCGAGGTAGATCGGATCGATGCGCGTCCCCATCATCGAATCGCCGATGAAGACCCAGGCCGGCGACCCGTAACGCAGATTGGCGATCGGTACCGGGTTGAACGGCCGGTGCTCGCGGCTCAGTTCGAGCGACGGCAGGTAGCCGAGGCCCGGTGGCTCACCGACCACGGCGCGGTTGACGGCGCGAATCGACAGCGGTACCACGAACGCCGCCGCCACGACGAGGGCGAGGGCCCAGGTCGCGCGTCGGTCACGCGCGGACTCACCGCGGGAAACGGCCGGAGAAGGTGACGACACTCGAGCTGAAATAGATTGAGTGCGCCGTGCACGCGGTCCCGTGCGTGGCGCCAGCAGCTCCACACGGCCAGCGCGCGGTGACGACCGAAGGTCCGCGCGGACTGGACGCAAGCCGCCCGGTGGGCGGCTGCTGGTGAACATCCGGCGCCTGTGTGCCGCCCCGGCATGCCCCTGTGCGTACTGCTCCCCGGGAGTATAGCAGCCCTGGTCCGGCCATGCGACCGCATTCGGGCCGCTTCAACCCGGCGGCCGGTTGGCGGTCTAAGGCCGTAGATGCGATGTTTTCTGCCGACAGGCACGGAGAACCCCATGACACGACCGACCACCTACGCCCGATTTCGCAGGCTGACGCTCGGGGCGTTGGCCCTGTTGCTGTGCGGCGCCGCTGCGGCCGACGCACAGCCGCGGCGCCCGAACAATCCGCCTGGTCCGCGCGGCGGCGCCGGCACGAACTGGCAGCGTCCGTCCCCGGTCCACCGCGCGCACGGCGCGCTCAGGGTGCGACCCGGCTTCCGCAGCAACCCGCCCGGCCGGGCCGGCGGCCCGGGGACGAACTGGGCGAACCCGCCCGGACCCGCCGGCGGACCGGGCGCGAGTCCGTTCCGGCTGCGGCCCTATCGCGACCGCGACGGCAACCCGCCCGGACCGGTGGGTGGACCGGGAACGAACTGGGAGAACCCGCCCGGACCGCGGGGCGGCCCGGGAGCCAGTCCGGATCGCCGGCGCTGGCGGTAGCGGAACAGCGGTCGGGAGACGCGGCCGGCTCCGCCGCTGGCCCGTCTCCCTGACCGCCAACGCGAACGCTCCCCCTCGAGGACGGCCGCCGCGGCCACTTCGCCGGCCCGCGCGCTCGCGGACGCCTACGACCCGCGAGCCGACAGCGCACGACGCAGCAGCGCGATCTGCCCGGCATGGTAGGTCGTGTGATGCACGAGGCCGTGCAGCGTCAGGTAGCGCGACAGGCCGGTGCCCGTGGCCGGGTCACGATGGTCGACGACCGGCGTGTCGAGCAGCGGATCGGACGCCGCGCGAATCGCCGCGGCCAGCGCGCGATGACTCTCGACGAGGGCGGCCCGCGCGCCGGCCCATGCCTCCGCCGTGACGTCGTGCACGGCTGGCCAGTCGCCGGCCGCGGGTTCGCCGGCCGCGGCGCCGCCGAGGCGCGCCAGCACCTCGCGCGTCCATCCGGTCATGTGCACCACGAGTTCCCAGATCGAGTGCGCTCCAGGCACGACGTGCGCGGCGGCATCGCGCGGCGCGAGACCCTCCAGCAAGCTCACGACATTCGAGCCGTGCCAGGGGTCGCCGTCGAGCACGGCGTCGACCAGGTCGGCCAGGCGGTCTGCTTCCCGCATTGGAACCTCCGGGGGTCATTGTGTACAAATCGAGGGACCACCGAACAGGCGCCGGCGTCTCATAATCGAAGGACTGACGCGTGATGCAACCGCGCGGTCACTCTCTCGCGTGGCACCACGATTGCAGGAGACCTTCTCATGCTGAAACAACTTCTCGCCGTGTCGTCGCTCACCGTCCTGGTCACGGCTCCGCTCCTCGCGGCCCAGGAGCCGGCGCAGAAGCTGTATGAACGCGGCGCCTACGAAGAGGCGGTGCAGCGGGTCAACACGGAGCGCGGGGCCGGCAACGACGACCCGGTGGCCGCCTATCTGGCCGGGCAGGCGCTGCTCAAATTGAACCGCGACAACGACGCCCGCGCCGAGTTCACCCGGCTGGCCGGCAACAGCGACCAGACCTGGAACGCCATCGGCCAGTCGTCGATCGCGATGCTCGACAACGCGATGGACGAAGCCCTGAACGAGGGCCGGCGCGCCCGTGACATCAGCGGCGAGTCCGGCTTCGCCTTCTATCAACTCGGGCTGGTGCTCATCAAGCGTGGCGATTTCGACGAGGCCTCGCAGGTGCTGGACCGCGCCGCCCAGCTGATGCCTGAGTTCGCCTACGCCCACTACAACGCCGGCGTCGCGCACCAGCGCGCGAAGCGCTTCTCGCAGATGGCCGAGCACTTCCAGTCGTTCCTCAAGCTGGCTCCTGACGCACCCGAACGGCGTCAGGTGCAGCTGGCGCTCAACGCCCTGCGCGGCTGAGCCCCTAGACATGCGGTGGCGCCGGGACTCTCCCCCCGCCGCGCACCGTGGCAGAACGCCGCCGGCCCGCGGAATATGTCCGCGTCGTCCCGGCGGCGCTTCTGCGCCTTTCGTCCCTCGCCCGCCTCCGCACTGCCCCGCCCGCCCGTCCATCCGGACGCCGGCTCCCCCTCTGCTTAGAAGATGTGCCCCAGGCCGAAGTACCAACGCGGCTTGCGTTCGCCGCGGGCGCCGTCGCTCCCGCCGAGCAGCGGCCCGCGAGCCGGCAGGGCCACGTCGATGCGCAGGATGGAGAACGGCGTGTGCAGCCGCAAGCCGACGCCGTAGCCGATCTCGAGCCCCGTCAGCGTCAGGGCCGAGTTCCCATCGAACACGTTGCCGCCGTCGACGAACGTCACGCCGCGGATCCACTTGTAGATGGGCAGCCGGACCTCCTGGTTGAGGACGAGCAGGGCATTCCCGCCCTGCGCCGAACCGGTGAACGTCTTCGGGCCGAGCAGGCCCTCGGCGTAGCCACGCACCGTGTCGGCGCCGCCGACGTAGAACCGCTCACTGAACGACAGCGGGCTGAGGAACGAGCCGCCGAGCCGCGCGGCCGAGGCCAGCACCAGGGGCCCGAGCGCCCGGTAGTGGAAGAACGAGCCTTGCACCTTGATGGCGTCCTCGTTCGACTCGAACTCGCTCACGCGCTCGATGCTGAACGAGGAGAACCAGCCGCGCACCGCATTGAACGGATCGTCGCGCTGGTCGAGGAAGGCCGCCGCCGTGAAGCGGCCGGTCAGCGGCGCCAGGAAGAACGGATCGTCCGGCGCGAGCGAGTCGATGATCTCGCGCTTGAGCCGGTAGCCGTAGGCAATCTCGAGCGCCCGGCCACGGCGCACGCGCTGCTCGATCGACACCTGCCGGCGCGTCCGCCGCAGGAAGAACTCCTCGGTGTCGTCGGTCGGGACGTCCTGGCGCGACGACGACAGGAACACGTTGGTCTGGAGAGCGCGCCCGAACAGCGTCGGGAACGTCACATACGCGTTGCCCGACTGCAGGCGGCGCGCCGCCTGGCCGTAGAGCCCGAAGGTGAAGGCGCGGCCGAAGACGTTGCGGTTCTGGAGGTTGGCCACGACGCCGAGGTCGCGCCGCCGCCGCTCGGACGTGTCCTCGCCCTGGCCGCCCTCGCTGCGGTCGTCGAGCTGCAGACCGTAGCGCAGGCGCCACACCGGCCACTCGGTCACCGTCACGCGCGCCCGCACGGCCTCGCTGCCGTCGGCGGTCGGCTCCGGCAGGACTTCGGGCAGGACGTCCACCTGGCGGAACACGTTGGTGTCGAAGACGCGCTTGCGCGCCTGGGCCCACTGGGTGAAGTTCACGGGCTCGCCGGTGTCGAGGTCGAGGGCCGTCACGACCGACTGCGGGCGCGTGCGCTGCGTGCCCGAGACCTCGATGTCGACCAGCCGCTGCCGGGCGCCGGCATCGACGTCGAAGGTCAGCGTGGCGACCGTGCTGTCGGGCGGAATGGCGACCGACGGCGTGACCCGCACGTGGTTGTAGCCGGCCAGCTGGTAACGGCTCTCGATCTGCCGCACGACGGCGTCGACCGCGCTCTGCCGGTACGGCTTGCCCTCGAGCTCCCCGACGAGCGGGCGGGTCGTCTCGTCCAGCGGCATCTCACCGTCGGTGAGCGTCGCGGTGGTGACCGTCGTGGCGGGTCCCTCGTCGATGGTGACGGTGAGCACGGCCTGCGCGCCCACGACCACCGGCGCGGCCGCCGTGACCCGGGAGGCGCGGTAGCCCTCCGCCAGATAGCGCGCGCGCAGGGCGGTGGCGATCGAGGCCGGGTCGACCCAGCCGTAGTCGCTGAGGCCGCGCGCCGCGACCTCGTCATCGAGCTGCTCCGGGGTCAGCGCGTCCGCCCCCTCGTAGACGATGCGGCGCGTCTCGGCGGCCTGGCCCGCGCGCACGGTGGCCCGGATCACCTTGGTCGGAGCCTCGGATTCGACGACCGCTTCCACCTCGGCATTCACGATGTCCTGGCGCACGAGTTCGAGCTTCAGCACGCCCTCGATCTCGTCGAGCAGGAAGCGGTCGAACACGGCGTTCGACCACGTCTCCTCGATCTGGCGTCGCAGGCGGGCTGGCAGATCCATGCCCTCCACCCGCAGCGTGGTCGCCGGTCCGCGCTCGATGTGATAGGTCAGGGCAACCGGCTGGCCGGGCTCGTCGGTGCGCGAGGCGCGCACCCGCGCTTCCAGGAAACCGCCCTCGCGGTACCAGGTGCTCAGCCGCTCGACATCGTCGCGCCAGCGGATGAAGTCGAACTGGTCGCCGCGGTCGAGCTGCAGGCGCTGCCGCAGGGCAGGCTCGTCGGTGGCCGGGGCGCCCACGAAGGTCACCTGCGAGACCTCGACCTGCTCACGCGGTGCCGTCGCCGCCGCGGCGCCGCCGCCGAACGAGATGTCATGGCGCACCGAGAACAGGCGGTCCGTGTTGTCGAGCGAGGTGGCGCGCAGCTCGACGCCGCGCAAAGGGCGGTAGGTGACGTAGCCCGAGAGCGCGCCCTGCCCGAGACCCTGCGACAGCACCACCTCGACGTCTTCGCTGACCTGCTTCGACAGCGTGAGACGGGTGGTGGGGTCGATGTTCTCGGCGATCAGCCCCGGATCCTGGCGGACGTCGTTGCTGTAGAACCCGCGCTCGACGCGCAGGCTGTCGAGCCCGATGGCGCGGCCGGTGACGCCGAGCAGCTCACCGGACAGCAGGCGCAGCACGTTGTCACCGCCGAGGCTCGTATCGCCGCCGAGCAGCAGCGAGGCGAGGCTGGAGTCGGCGCTCGGATCGCTCGACACCACGCTCGTCTGGATGCGGTCGAGCGTGCCGCTCAACGTCAGCGTCTGCTCGGCGCCATTGGACCGCGTCACCATCGAGATGTTCAGATCCGGCTCGATGGCGTTGGGGTTGCTGAACGAGATGGCGCTGGCATTCAGCCGGTAGAGCCCGCCGAGGATGAATACCTCGCCGCCTTCGCGGAGTTCCGCCCGGCCGGTCATCGCCGGCCGCTCGACCGTGCCCTGCAGCCGGACGTTGGCCCCGGCCTCGAAGCGGCCGTAGTTGTTGTCGATGACGATGTCGTCCTCGGTCGAGATCGACAGGTCGAGGCGCAGGCGGTCGAGATACCCGGGCTGGCTGACCGATGTCACCCGCCTGGAGTTGAAGGCGACGAGCGCCGGCAGGCTGATCGTGGCCCGGTAGGCGCCGCGCAGCACGCGCACGTCGCCCTTGAGGGTCGGCACCGCGCCGGGGGCGAAGAGCAGCAGCGCGTCGATCTCGCTGTCGACGTTGTCCGGGTACTCGACGGCCGCCCCCCGCACCTGCAGGCTGAACTCGCCGGTGGCGGTCTCGACGCCGAGCACCCTCGCTGACCCGCCGGCCTCGAAGTCGCCGCCGTTCAGGGAGCCCGTGATGTTGCCGAGTGACACGCGATCGCCCGAGAAGAGGATCGGCCCGCTGATGTCCGAGGCCAGGACGCGCGGCTCGCGCATGGCCACTTCGCCGCCGTCGAGGTCGACGCGGCCGTTGACGAGCGGCGCCGACGGCGTGCCCGTGACCCGCAGGTCGACGCTGGCTACGCCGTCGAGCGCCACGCCGGGCGCCAGCACCGAGAACGGTCGGAGGCCAGGGGCACCGCTCAACGTGACGTCCAGGGCGGGCGTGCCGGCGAACGCCACGGTGCCCGCGATGACGACCGGCTCGCCGACGTTGAAGGTCACGTCGTCGAACGACAGCACGCCGTCTGCAATCGAGATCCTCGCGGGCCTGGCCTGCGTGACCGGCACGCCGGCGCCGGTGAGCGTCGCCTCGTCGAGCACCAGCGTGCCACGGAGTCCGTCCGGCGCCAGAGCGGTGACCTCGAGATCGAGCGTCGCCGACACGCGCGCCTCCATCTGCGCGATGGTCTCGGCCGGCAGCCACGGCGCCAGGGCGTCCTGCGTCAGCCCTTTCATCGTCATCTCGACGCGTCCAGCCGGTGAAGCCGCCGTGCTGGTGCCGGCTGCCGCCTCGAACAACGGACGCGGCAGGCTGGCGCGGCCCTCGATGGCGCCGCCCTGCCACGTCGCCGACAGCGTGTCGATCGTCAGCGTCGATCCGTCGAAGGCCGCCGTGGCTTGCAGCGCTTCGACCGGGGGGTAGCCCTCGACGGCGATCGACGCCTCCGACAGGGTGGCCGTCGACTGCGCCTGGGCGAGGCTGCCACGGCTCTCCCAGGTCGCCTTCAGCCGGCCGCTCACGTCCAGGTCTGGTGCCACGCCGAACGAGCGGCCGAGCGCGGCGACATCCGACAGCTCGCCGGTGAAGGCCGCGCGCAGCGGATTCGCCAGCGTGTCACCGACGCGGCCGGTCGCCGTCACCACGCTGTTGCCGACGGCGAGCGCCAGGTCGTCGACGGTGAGATCGTCGGTGCGCACGGTGAGACGCGTCGGCCGCTCCAGCCGCACCGGCAGTCCGCCGACCGACAGCGCGACCTCCTGCAGGTTCACGAAGGCCTGCAGCGTGGCCGGCTCGCCGAGCGCCCCCTCGAACGACGCGCTGAGACCGACGGTGCCGGACACGGCGTCGGTCAGGGCGCCCACGGCCAGGGCCAACGGCTGGATGTCGAGTGCGTTGACGACCACGACCCCACGCGTGGCGTACGGCGCGCGCGGCTCGATGTCGGCCTGCACCCACGTGCGCATGCGGGGCAGGAATGCCGTGGCCTGCAGGCGACCCTCGATGAACTGCCCGCGCAGGTCGGCATCGCCGATGAAGTCGCCGATCGAACCGCCAACCGGCGTGGCGCTGATGACGCCTTGCCCACCCGGCGTGTCGAACGTGCCGGCGCCGGCGAACTCGACGTCCATGGTGAGCGCGCTCACCGGCGCCTCCGCCACGGGATTGCGCCACTGCAGCTGCTGGCCGGACACGGTGAGGTCGTAGGCGCCGCTCACGTAGTCCACGGTGCCGGACGCCCGCAGCTGCCCGGGGTCCTGGGCGACGGTCAGCGGCGCCAGCTCCACGACCGTCCCGAGCAGACGTGCGTCGGCCGTGATGACGCCGAGGTGCTGGCCATCGACGTCGATGGGCGTCGACAGCACGGTGAACGGGATGTCGGGGACGTCGGTCGTGCCGCCGAGCGTGCCGGCCATGTGGGCGGTGCCGGTGAGGCCCGGGAGCGACGCCCACGGCGCGGTGAACCGCTGCAGGTCGTCGACGTCGGCGGTGAAGGCGCCGTCCAGGCGTCCCGACGTCATCTCCATCGACGCCTCGCCGGTCATCCGTGCGCCTGGCGTGCCGAGTTCGAAGCGCGTCGCGCCGAGTGAGTCCCCGTCGTAGACGATGTCGGCCAGCGCCGTCGCCGGGGCGCCGCCCGGCAGCACGAGCGCATCCGAGTCGACCAGCCCGCTGATGACCATCCGCGAGGTGGTGCCGCTCACCGTGAGCGATCCGTGCGCCGGACCGGTCACGCCGGTGAGCGATTCGGACAGCCCGATGCCCGAGCGCCGCGCGGCGGCGACGACGGTGCCGACGTCGCTCACCTCGAGGGTGAGCGGCCCCGCCAACGCGGCGCCTCGCGGGCCGGACGTCGCCGGCCACGTCAACGTGCCGTAGGCGCGAGCGGCATCGAGCAACGTATGGTCGTAACGAGCGGACCAGCGCTCGCGCGCGAGCGACGCCTCCCAGGTGCCATCGACCGCGACCCGGTCGGCGCGAACGAGCGGCGCGCTGACGCCCCTGGCGCGCATGGCCATCGGCGCCTGTGAATTGGCGCGGGTCAGGGTCACCGAGCCGCGCTGCCAGGCGGCGAATACGACCGGCTCCTGTTGGTAGGCGGCCAGGGCGACATCGAGGTCGAGATCGCGCCACGATGCCTCGAGCGTGCTCTGCCCGACGCCGAACTGGTAGGTGAAGCGGCCCTCGATCGTCCCCTGCCGCGCCGACGACGACGAGGCGGGCGCGGTGATGGTGAAGGGCGCGATGAGGGCGCGCGGCGACGTCACCGACAAGGTGCCGGCCAGCGGTAGATTCTCCGCGTCCCCGATGCGCAGGCCGGGCGAGGTGAAATCAGCGCGCAGCTCGTAGCCGCTGAGCGGCCCTTCGAAGGTGCCCTCGAAGCTGCCGCTGCCGGAGACCGGCACCGGCGGCGGCGTCCACGCCGCCACGGCCTCGTAGTCGAGCGAGCCGGCCAGCGTGAGCGCGAAGCGCATGTCGTCGAGCGCACGGTTGACCCGGCCATCGACCACCACGCGGCCTTCGGGGAATGGCACGGTCAGCGCCTGGATCGAGACGTTGCTCCCGTCGAACGCCATGCGCCCCTCGACCGCGGCGCTGGACGTCTCGCGGTCGCCCATCCGGACCCGCACCCGTTCAGCCGCCAGCGTGCCGCTGGCGCCGGAGAAGACGCGGATGTCGCGTTCCTCGAGCGACGCCGTGAGCCCGACGACCGCCACCTCGACATCGCCGGTCCGATCGACGTAGTCGACCGCGAGGTTGCGCACGCGCAGGCCGCGCAGGTCGAGATTGCGCGGCACTTCCGGCGGCGGATCGCCCGAGGAGGGCGGCAGGTTCACGATCGTGCCGCCCTCGCGCACGAGGAGCACGCGGGCGTCCTCGGCCTCGAGCATCGACAGACGCACCGTGCCGAGGTAGACGGCCCAGGGCAGGTCGGCCTCGAGACGGCGGGCGGTCAGGAACGGCGTATCGGCATGGCCGGGGGCCGACAGCCGCACGTCCGCGAGTGAGACGTGGCGGGAGAGCAGGTTGAAATCCAGGCGGCTGGCCTCGAGATCGAGCTGCCACCGGTCGGCCACCAGCCCGACGAGCCAGTCCCGGCCCCACCGCGCCACCGGCGGTGTGTGCACGAGAACGACCGCCAGGGCGGCGAACGCGACGAGCGCCGCGACCGCCCAGGCGAGCCGGCCCGGGACTTTCACCCTCACGATCCCATCATATGGCTGTCAGAGGCCGGAACATGCGGCCGCGGGCCTGGCCTGATACGATGGGCGCCGGAGGATACATGCGCGTAAGCACCTGGCTGAGATTCGGGCTCACCGTGGCGTTCAGTCTGGCGACCGCGGCCCTGGGTCGCGCACAGAACACCGTGGAACTCAAAGTCGGCGATCTGGCACCCAACTTCTCGCTTCCGGGATCCGACGGCAAAACGCACACGCTGGCCGAGTACAAAGGCAAGAGCGCGGTGGTTCTGGCGTGGTTCCCCAAAGCCTTCACCGGTGGTTGAACGATCGAGTGCAAGTCGCTCCGTGAGAGCGGCGACGCGATTCGGGCGTTCCAGGTGGCGTACTTCGCCGTCAGCGTCGACACGGCTGAAGAGAATGCGAAGTTCGCCCAGCACGTCGAGGCCGACTATCCCATCCTCGCCGACCCCTCGACCGACACGGCCAAGGCCTACGGTGTGCTTGGCTCGTCCGGGCGGGCGTCGCGCTGGACCTATTACATCGGGGTGGACGGGAAGATCCTGCACATCGACAAGACCGTGAAGGTCGCCAGCGCCGGTCAGGACGTGGCGGCCAAGCTGGCAGAACTGAACGTCGACAAGCGCTGACCGCGCGGTCGCGAGGCAAGAGGCGATGGCCAGCCGGCCGCTCCGGCTGGCCATTGTCATGTACGGGGCCGTCAGTCGCCCGATCTGGCTCATCACCCCGTTCACGACGACAGCCCACCTGCCGTCACCGACCCGACTACGGCACGGTGACGGCGAGGTCGGCGGTCGGCGCGCTCGCGCCCTGGGCGTTGACGGCTCGGACACGCAGGTAGAAGGTGCCGCTCGGCGCGTTCGGCACGACGAGCGATGCCGCGGCCGTGGGGAACACGGCAATCACGGCCCCCGGCGTCAGTCCCGCCTCGACCTGGAAGGACGCGGGCAGGCCGCCCGTCATCGCGGGCGACCAGCGCAGCGAGACGGTGCGGCCGCTGACGCTGGCGGTCAGCCCCGTGGGCGTCTCCGGGATCCGCGTCGTGCCGTCGAGCGTGATGGCCACGTCGCTCGAGGGTCCGCTCGTGCCGCACCGATTCGCGGCCCGCACGCGCACGTAGTAGGTACCGAGCGGCGCGGCCGTGGCAAAGGAGGTGACGTTGCCGACCGGAATCATGCCGAGGTTGGCCGAACCCGGCGTCTGGCCGACCTCGAGCGAATACGAGGAGGCCGAGAGCGCCGCTGCCCAGCGGAGCGCCACCGACGATCCGGCCGTCAGGAACGACAGGGTGGCGGGCGCCGGCGGCGGCGCGAGACAGCCGAGTTGCACGGCCACTTCGTTCGAGGGCGCGCTGGCGCCGTAGCCGTTTCTCGCCACTACCGTCAGGTAGTAGAGGCCGGTCGGCGCACTGGCCGTGAAAGTGGTCGCACCGCGCACGGGAATGGCGGCCAGGTCGGTCGCTCCCGGAGCGGAGCCCGCGAACAGCGTGTAGCTGGTCGCCGCGCCGCCGCTGGCGGCCGGCGCCCACGAGGCGAACACGGTGTTGTCGAGCGAGGTGGCATCGAGCGTGGGCGCGCCCGGCGGATTTCCAGGCAAGGCCGGGTAGTAGTCGAGCGAGCCGTCGTCCAGGAAGTGCACCAGCCCCTGATCGTCGGCCACCACGCGCCCCCAGCGCGTCTCGCGGGCGGTCGGCGCGGCGGCCTCGGGGTCGTACTCGAGCCCGGCGTAGAGACGCCCGGCCACATAGGCCGCACTGGTCGGCACCACGTTGCCGGTCGGGCTGAAGGGCGTGAGCACCGAGTCCGCGGGATGGACCGCGCCCACGAGCGGCGCGCCGAACGACACGCCGGCCACGAACGTCTGGGCGCCGTCGGTCGCCAGACCGTAGATGCTCGTCTCGCCCAGCACGAACATCTCCGGTTGCGAGAGCACACCGGTCACGCTGTCCACCGCCGCGAAACCGAGGCGGAACTGTGAGTTCACCGACGAGAAGTCGCCGCCGAGATAGATGGTCCGCCCCTGGGCCAGCAGCGCTCGCAGGATGACGCCGCCCGGTCCGTCGAGGGCCGGCGCCCACGGACTGAGCCGGCCATCGCTGCCCACGGCCGCGACCGCCCGGCGGGCGGTGGCCGGGATCGCGGCACCTTCGATGCGGGCGAAGTCGCCGCCGAGGTAGACCACGCCGTCGCTCGTGACCATCGACGTCACGACCCCGGGCGACTGATCGGCACGCGTCACGACCACGCGCCATGTCGGATCGACGTCGCCGCTGCCGAGCTCCGCCCGCAGCACCTCGCCGGTCGTGGCGCTGGCGAAGTAGACGAACGCGGCGTCCACGGCCACCGCGGCCACCGGCGTCGGCTGATGCAGCAGCACGCGGCCGGCATCGTTGGGATTCCAGGCGGTCGCGAGTCCGGTCGTGCGATCGATGGCCGCCAGGTAGCGCCGGGTGACCCGGTTGGTACCGGTCGGGCGTGTGGCCAGCAGCGCCGTCGTCGTCGTCTCGAGCGGGCTGATGAGGAACGGCGCCGGATCCCAGGCGTCGAGGGCGGCCGATGCCACGTTGAGCGCGGCGACGCCGTCGCGATCGGCGCCGCCGACACGTTCGAAGTCGCCGGAGAAGTAGAGGCGGACGCCGTCGGTGGCGAGCGTCGTCAAGGTCGGCGCATAGGGCACGCCGGTGGGATCGGGCACCCGGCGCGTGAGCGTCGGCGGTGTCCAGGCGCTGTCGAGCGCTCCGGTCGCGGCGTTGAGGGCGGCCGGGGGCGGCACCGTCTGGCCATTGACGACGCGCGCGGCCAGGAACACACGGTCACCGGCGACCTCGATGTCGGTGAGCGCGGGGACGACCGGCGGCGTCCAGCCGCTCAGCGCCTGCAGGGTCGTCAGGTCGTACGCCTCGAGCGTGTTGCTCGGCGCCGGGCGCAGGCGGAAGAGCACGTTGCCGCGCACCCACGAGCGCACGCCGAGGGTCTCGTCGGCCAGCGTGATGGAGGTCTCCGTGAGCGCCAGGGTGGCCGGGTCGAGCGCGCCGAGGGTGTAGCTGCCGAGCGACGAGCCGCGCACGCGCACGATGATGCGGGTGGCGGTGGCACCGAGCACGCCGACCTCCGACTTGCCCTGATAGAACTGGTAGGCGAGCCGCGCGCCGGAGGTGGCATCGAAGGCCGCGGCCTGTGCCCGCAGGGTCAGGAGGTCCGGCCCGATGACCGCGTTGGTCGCCACCACGAGGTTGCCGGCCTGGGCGGGGGTGCCGATCGTGAAATCGCCCGGCACCTGCGGGTCGATCGCCGGCGCGGCGAACTGCCGATCCCACAGGCAGGTGTCGGCGATGCGCACGATGGTGGTGCCGGCGGGCGGCACGAACGCCCCGTTCACGTCGGCGAACTCGTCGCCGGCCGCGAGCGGCACGAGCAGGCCGCCGCGGTTGTCCGGGAAACCGTTGAGCGGCCGCTGCGCGCCGGTCGAGCGCGCGCAGTCGGTGCGCACCTGCCCGGTCACGAAGTCGTAGAACTGCTCCTCACTGGTCGACGGGGAGTAGAGCTGCGTGAAAGCGCCGCCGGCATAGATGACGTCGCCGCGGACGGCGGCGGCGGTGATCCCGTTGGCGATCCGCCAGCTCGGGGACGCCGCGACGTCCGCCCACAGGCGGCTCCCCACGACGGCGCACAGTGCCGCCGTGAGCGCCGCGACGAGACGGACGCGGCCGCGGGCGCTACTCTTCCTCACTCCACCCTTGTAGCACGGCCGGCGCGGTGAGGATGCGCGTGAACTGGCCGCGCTGCATGAGCTCGCGGCCCTTTCCGCCACGGCCGGTGACCTCGTACTTCGCCGTGCTGACGTTCTGCTCGGCGCCGCGCGATGTCTCCACGGTGAGCAGGTCGCGATCGCCGCGCGAGGCCAGGAAGCCCAGCAGACGGTCGTCGTCGGCCACCTTCAGCAGGATGACGCCCTTGCCCGGGCCGGCCAGGAAGTTCACCTCGCTGGCGGGGCACAGCATGGCCCGCGCCTCGCGCGTCACCGCGATGATGGTTTCGTCGCCGCTGACGACGCTGACGCCGACGATCTCGGCGCCGTCGCCCGGCCGGGCGTAGCGGCGCCCGCTGCGCGTGCTCGGCTCCGCCACGTTGGCCAGCGAGAAGCGCAGGCTGTAGCCGTCGCTCGACACCGCCAGCGCGTGCACGGGCGGCACCGGCACGTCGGCGTCGGCCATCGTCGCCTGCTCGTCGCCGGCGCCGGGGCTGGCCCGGCCGATGTCGCCGATGGCGCGGGGGTCGAGACTGAAGGCCGCCACCACGCGCTCGTTGTCCTTGAACCTGAAGAGCCGCTGCACCGGTTCTCCGTAGCCGGTGGAGGCCGGCACGTCGATGAGGCGCGCGGTGTAGGCCACGCCGAAGTTGGTGAAGAAGACGACCGTCGACCGCGTGCTGCCGGCCACCGCGGCCAGCACCGCGTCGCCCTCGCGCAGGCGGGTCGTGGCGAGGTCCTTGACCTCTTTCTGCCGCTTGACCCACCCGTCGCGCGACACGATGACGACGTTGTCCTCGGCGACGATGAAGGCGTCGGGGGCGTATTCCGTCTCGTCGGCCTGCTCGATGGTCGTGCGGCGCTTGTCGCCGTACTTCTCCCGCACCGCCTCGAGTTCGGAGCGCACGAGCTTCCAGCGGGCGGCATCGTCGGCCAGCAAGGCATCGATCTCCCGGGTGCGCGCCCGCTTCTCCGCCAGCTCGTTCTGGATGACCAGGATCTCGAGACGGGCCAGGCGATAGAGCTTCAGCTCGAGGATGGCGTCGGTCTGCAGGGCGTCGAGCACGAAGCGCGCGATGATCTTGGCCGCCGCGTCCGTCTTGCCGTCGGACTTCCTGATGATCGCGATGATCTCGTCGAGGGCATCGAAGACCTTGGCGAAGCCCTCGAGGATGTGGATGCGCTTGCCGAGCTGTCCGAGCTCGTGCTCCAGCCGGCCGGTGACGACGTCGAGCCGGAAATGCAGGAAGTGCCACAGCATCTGCTTCAGGTCGAGACGCTCGGGCCGACCGGCCTCGGCGTTCTCGGTGGGCACGAGGCAGGTCAGGTTGACGGCGAAGTTGGTCTGCAGCGGCGTGTGCTTGAAGAGGTACGCCATCACCATCTTCTCGTCGGCGTCCTTCTTGAGCTCGAGAGCGATGCGCACGTCGTCGGTCGACAGGTCCTTCACGTCGACGAGCGAGGGCAGCTTGCGCTCGAGCACCACGTCGCCGATGCGTTCGACCAGCACCGACTTGTCCACCATGTAGGGAACGCTGGTGATGAAGATGGTCTTCTCGGTGCGGCCGACCGGACCGGCCTCCCAGGTGGCCCGCAAGCGGACGCCGCCGCTGCCGGTGCGATAGATCTCCTGCATCTCGTCCGGCGAGTTCAGGATCTGGCCGCCGGTCGGGAAGTCCGGCCCCTTGACCCAGCGGCACAGCTGCGCCACCGACAGATCGGGATTGTCGAGCAGTTTGATGAGCGCCTGGCACACCTCGGTCAGGTTGTGGGGCGGGATGTTGGTGGCCATGCCGACGGCGATGCCGGTGGCGCCGTTGACGAGCAGGTTCGGAATGCGCGAGGGCAGCACCACCGGCTCGGTCTTGGTGCCGTCGTAGTTGGGCCGGAACGGCACCGTCTC
The DNA here is from genome assembly GCA_963807405.1 of uncultured Acidobacteriota bacterium. Lineage (GTDB taxonomy): Bacteria > Acidobacteriota > Vicinamibacteria > Vicinamibacterales > UBA2999 > CADEFD01. The sequence goes on from CAWEBU010000006.1 coordinate 3,242,968, forward strand.
CTGATCGATCTCCTCGAGCACCTCGTCGGAGATACGGGCCAGGCGGCACTCGGTGTAGCGCATCGCCGCCGCGCCGTCGCCGTCGAGCGAGCCGAAGTTGCCGGAGCCGTCGATGAGCGGGTAACGGAGCGAGAACGACTGCGCCATGCGGACCAGCGTCTCGTAGAGCGCCGAGTCGCCATGCGGATGGTAGTTGCCCATCACGTCGCCAACGACCTTGGCGCACTTGCGGTGCTTGACGTCGGCGGTGAGGTTCTGCTGCCACATCGTGAACAGGATGCGGCGCTGCACCGGCTTCAAGCCATCGCGCACGTCGGGCAGCGCCCGCGAGGTGATGACCGAGAGCGCGTAGTTCAGGTAGCGGCTCTGCGCCGCGTCGTGCAGGGCGACGTTGCCGTCGCCGCCGGACCCCGCGCCGGAGCTGCCCCCGGAGCCGCCGGGGGGCGGTGGCGGTGTCGGGGAGGCATCGTCGGTGGGAACGTCGAACAGGGAGGGTTCAGGTTTGCGCTTGGCCATGGTTGTGCGTTCGCGCGCCGTGGGCGAGAGCCCTCAAATGGCCAGGCGCAGGCCGTGCGGAACGAAGTGGCGAAAGTCGGTATCGGCGGTGATGAGAGCGACGTCGTGATCGATGCAGGACTGGGCGATCAGCACGTCCGCCGTGCGGGCGCGGCGCCCGGACGCGATGACCTGGGCGCGCAGGTGTCCGGCCCGCTCCCAGTACTCCGCCAGGATCTCGAGCTGGGGCACGATGCCCACCAGACGGTGTACCTCGTCCGAGATGCCGGGCAATGACAGCACCTCGGCCACGACCAGCGGCGGGAGTACCGCCGTGCCGGCATCGAGGGCGGCCTTGACCGCCAGGATGTCGTCGCCGCGCCGCCCGTTCAGGTGTCCGATGAACGAGCTGGAGTCCAGGGCGACGGCGCTCACCGGTCCTCCCGCAGCGTGTCGAGGTCGTACGGGATCTCGAGGGTGCCGCCGAGTTCGAGCAGCCGGCGCTGCGCCCGCCGGGAGGCAATCAGCCGGAGACCGGCACGAACGGTGGCCGTCACCCCCTCGCCAGTGGCCGCCTTGGCCTCGTCGAGCAGAGCGGTTGGCACCTCGATCGTGATTTTCTGGGTGGCCCCCATGCTGGTCCAGTATACCAGCATCAAGGACCAGCATCGCCTCTGGTGACTGTCAGATCCAGTGCACCTCGTGGCCCAGCACGATTAGGAAATGCCGGGTGCCCTTCTGGCTGCGGAGGAAGAGATTCCTGGCGTGAAGCGCGTCGATGCCGCCCCAGGACCTGCTCGGCCTCGGCCACGGTGGCCACCGGCGGATGCTCGTGCCGCTCGCACGGGATGCCCAGTGCGGCCAGGTAGTGTTCAACCGCGGGCATCGAGTGGATGATAGACCGAGTGTTCCTCCGCGTCCTCCTGGTTGTGGCCGCCACGCTCGGCCTGGGCGCCGTCGCCGGGGCCCAGGCGCCGATCGTCGCCGAGGCGAAGCCGCCGATCGCCGGGCGCCTGCCCTCGGCGGCCCTGGGCGAGACGCGCGAGTTCTCGGTACGCCTGCCGGCCAGCTATGACGCCCGGCCCGAGCGGCGCTATCCCGTGATCTACGTGCTCGACGGTCCCCCGCTCGACGCCGACACGGCGGCGGGCGCGGCGCAGTTGGCCGCCCGCGGCCAGGCGCCGGAGCTCATCGTGGTCGGCATCCCGAATATGCAGCGCGGCGGGCGGGCGCGGGATTTCCTGCCGCCGTCGCTGTCGTTCCGGCAGCGCGATGGCCGGCCGTTCACCGGCGGTGCCGACCGCTTCCTGCGCTTCCTGCGCGACGAGCTGGCGCCGCGCATCGAGCGCGAGTACCGGACCACCCGGCCGCGCCTGCTGGTGGGCCACTCGCTCGGCGCCATCTTCGTGTCGTATTCGCTGACCGCCGCGCCGGCCTTCTTCGACGGGCGATTCGCGCACAGCCCTGCCATCTGGCGCGACGAGGACGTGGTGGCCGGCGAGCTGTCGCGCTCCCTGACGTCGGCCCGCGGCCTCGACAGCTTCTTCTACCTGAGCGTCGGTGCCCTGGAAGGGGGCGGCATGGGTGGCGCCTACGAGAAGCTGCGCGCGGTGCTGGCGGCCACGGCGGCCGCCGCCGGGCTGCGGTGGCAGGCCGCGGTCACGCCGAACGCGGCGCACGAGACCAACGTGCGGCTGGCCACGGAAGACAGCCTGCGCGCCTACTTCGCAAGCCCGGCCGTCCGGCGCGGCGGGCGCTGACCGCCGGTCCTACACGCCGGGCACGAGCTTGCCGGGGTTCATCAGGTTGGCCGGGTCGACGGCGCGCTTGATCGCCCGCATCAGGTCGAGCGCCTCGGCCCCATGCTCGCGCTCGAGGTACTTCAGCTTGCCGACGCCGACGCCGTGCTCGCCCGAGCAGGTGCCGCCGAATTTCAGGGCGCGTTCGACCAGGCGATGGTTGGCAGCGGCCACGCGCTCCAGCTCGTCCGCATCATTCGGATCGAGCATGAAGATCAGGTGGAAGTTGCCGTCGCCGGCATGGCCGACGAGCGGCGCCACGAGCTGCGAGGCCGCCAGGTCCTGCTGCGTCTCGACGATGCACTCGGCGAGGTGCGCAATCGGCACGCAGATGTCGCTCGTCCAGGCCTTGCAGCCCGGGCGCGAGGCGATCGTGGCGTAGAGCACGTTGTGGCGGGCCTCCCACAGCTTGGCGCGCTCCTCGGGCGACGCCGTCCACTGGAAGCCGGTGGCGCCGTGTTCGTCGGCGACTTCGCGGACCAGCCGCGCGTGCTCCTCGACGTCGACCGCGCTCGGCCCGTGGAACTCGAAGAGCAGGGTCGGCACTTCGGGCAGTGATGTCTTCGAGAAGCGGTTGACGATGGCCAGCTGCGCCTCGTCGATGATCTCGATGCGGGCCACCGGCACGCCGAGCTGGATCGTCTCGATGACGGTGCGGGCCGCGCCCTCCATGGTCGTGAAGCCGCACACGGCGGTGGAGATGGCTTCGGGACGCCCGTAGAGCCGCAGTGTCACTTCGGTGATGACGCCGAGCGTCCCCTCCGAGCCCACGAAGAGGCGCGTCAGGTCGTAGCCGGACGACGACTTGCGCGCCCGTCCGCCGGTGGTGATGATGCGCCCGTCGGCCAGTACCACGGTCAGGCCGAGCACGGTCTCGCGCATCGTGCCGTAGCGCACGGCGGCGGTGCCGGAGGCGCGCGTCGCGGTCATGCCGCCGATGGTGGCATCGGCCCCGGGGTCGACCATGAACATCAGGCCGGTGTTCTTCAGGTGCTGATTGAGTTTCTTGTGGGTCAGCCCCGCCTCGACCGTGACGTCCATGTCCTCGGGGCTGAGCCGCAGGACCTTCGTCATGCGGGTCAGGTCGATCGAGATGCCGCCGTGGATGGCGTTGACGTGGCCTTCGAGTGAGCTGCCGATACCGAACGGGATGACCGGCGTCCCGTGGGCGGCGCACGCCTTGACGATCGAGCTCACCTCGGCCGTGGTTTCAGGAAACACCACCGCGTCGGGGGCGGCGGAGGCGTGCCACGACTCGCCGTGGCTGTGGTGCTCGCGGACCGCGGCGGCCGTGGAGACGCGGTCGCCCAGCAGGACGCGGAGATCGACGAGCAGGGCGGCGGAGGCGGCGGAGGCGGGCGGCTGCATGCGGTGAAGCGGCCAGTATACGCCGCGCCCACTTGATCGTAGAGTGACGGGACGTGATGCCGATGGCCTCCTACTGGCGGCTCCTGCGCCCGGCAACGGCGGTCGCAGTGGCTGGACTCCTCCTGCTCGCCGGACCGGACACACTCGCCCGGCAGCGGCGCCTCGGCGTCTCGAACCGCTACCCGATTCCAACCGAGTCGAGTTTCGACGGCCGCTTCAACTTCTGCCGCATCGCGTTCCAGAGCGGACGCTTCCGCCGCGGCGGCAGCTGGGGGGTGGACTACCCGCGCGCCGACGTCAACCTCTCGATTCGCCTGTCCGAGCTGACCAAGGTGCAGATCAGCCGCGACGGCGAGCGCGAACCGCGGCACTTCGTGCTGACGCTGACCGACCCGTCGCTCTTCCGGTGCCCGTTCGTGATGATGACCGAGCCCGGCGGCCTGTCCCTCGACGAGGCCGAGGTGGTGGCCCTGCGCGACTACCTGGCCAAGGGCGGCTTCCTCTGGGCCGACGACTTCTGGGGCGAGGCCGCGTGGGCCAACTTCGAGCAGCAGATGCGCCGCGTGCTGCCGGCCGCGGAGTTCCCCCTGCGCGACCTGGATCGGGACCATCCCCTGTTCCGCATGCAGTTCCCCGTGCAGGACGTCAAGCAGATCCCGTCGATCAACTTCTGGGCCGGCACCGGCGGCGACACCTCCGAGTGGGGCATCGACAGCCGCGTGCCACACGCGCGCGCCTTCATCGACAAGCACGAGCGCGTCGTGATGCTGGCTACCCACAACACCGACTACGGCGATTCCTGGGAGCGCGAGGGCGATGACCCCGATTACTTCCAGACCTTTTCCATCGACGGCTACGCGTTCGGCATCAACGTGGTGCTCTACGCAATGAGCCACTGAGGTTCCGCGATGCCTGCTACGCGCCTGTCCGCCTGGAGTGTTCCGCTGTTCTCGCTCCTCGTTCTGCTCAGCCCATCCACGCTGGCGGCGCAGGAGCCCGGCACCAAGAAGGTGCCGAACGACTCGGTCGAGGTGAGCGCCCGCGGCTGCCTCAAGGGCCGCGTCTTCGCGGCGACCGCGCGCACCGAAGAGGAGGGCGTGCAACTGGGCCCCGACGTCGGCGGACGCAGCTTCCGGGTGGCGGCGCCGAAGGCGGTCATGGACGAAGTGAAGAAACACAACGGCCACTGGGTGGCGGTGGTCGGCATCGTGCGCAAGTCGGACTTGTCGGAGCCGATGCTGGGCACGCGCATCGGCGGGGCGCGCGTCGTCGTCGGTCAGCCGGGGCGCGACCCGAGCCGGTCGAACCTGCCCACGCCAGCTCCTGTGCCCGTGATGGACGTTTCGTCGGTGCAGTTCCTCGACGCCGAGTGCCCGATCAGGTAGTCGTTTCCGGCGACGAGTTCGAGCGCACGAGGCGGAATGCGCGGGGGGCGCGGTCCGCGGATAGTTGGCGCATGGCCACCGCATCCGCGCCGACGCGCCTCGACGCCTACGTCTGGACCGACGTCCATGCCCACCTCGACCGGCACGGGTGGGCCATGCTGCCGGGCCTCCTCGATTCGACGGAGTGCAACCAGGTGGCGGCGTGGTACGACGAGGCCGCCTTCTTCCGCAGCCGCATCGTGATGGCGCGGCATGGCTTCGGCCTGGGCGAGTATCAGTACTTCGCCTATCCTCTGCCGCCACTCGTGGCGACGCTGCGGGAAACGCTGTATCCGCGCCTGGCGCCAGTGGCCGCGGCCTGGCAGGCGCGCCTCGGCGTCGAGGCCACGTATCCTGCCTTGCACGCCGACTACCTCGCCCAGTGTCACGCCGCCGGACAAGTCCGGCCAACGCCGCTGTTGCTCCGCTACCGCGAGGGCGACTACAACGCCCTGCACCAGGACCTTTACGGCGCGCTCGTCTTCCCGCTGCAGGTGGCCGTGCTGCTCTCCGAGCCCGGACGGGACTTCACGGGTGGCGAGTTCGTGCTGACCGAGCAGCGCCCACGGATGCAGTCGCGCGCCGAGGTGGTGCCGCTTGGCCGCGGCGACGCCGTCGTCTTCGCCGTGCACCATCGACCGGTGGCAGGGACGCGGGGCACCTACCGGGTCAACCTGCGGCACGGCGTGAGCCGCCTGCGCAGCGGCCTGCGTCACACGCTCGGGATCATCTTTCACGACGCCACGTAGGGGTCACTGACGTGACAACTCGTCCAGGAGCGGCACCGCCCGCTCGAGATCTGCTCGCCGGACCATCACGCGGACGCCTTGGGAAAAAGCCAATGCTGGCCGCGCGCTGAAGGCGTGCTCGTCGGGTAGGTAGGAATGGGCAGGAGGCGACGCCCCCGTGGAACGTTTCGGCAGCGCCGTTCCGGGGCGTTGGCTTCGGCCGCGCGACCGGCACCGCTTCCTGGGGCTGCTACGATGGCCGGGTATGCCCGCTCTGGCCCCTGGATTCACGCCGAAGACCCTGACGTTCCTGCGTGCGCTCAAGCGCAACAACCGCCGCGAGTGGTTCCACGCGCACCGGGAGGACTACGACGCCCACGTGCACGCGCCCATGGTCGCGATCGTGGAACAGCTGGCCCGCGACTTCGCCAAGGTGGCCCCGGACGTCGTCGCCAGTCCGAAGATCTCGATGTTCCGTCCCTGGCGCGACACCCGCTTCAGCGCCGACAAGGCGCCGCTCAAGACCAACGTGGCCGCCGTCTTCCCGCACCGCGCCCTGGGCCGGATGCAGGGCGCCGGGCTCTACTTCGAGGTGTCGACCGAGTCGGTGTGGATGGGCGGCGGCCTCTACGCGCCCGACGCCGCCATGCTGCACGCCGTGCGCACGCACATCGCCGAGCATCACCGCAGACTCGCACGGCTGACCGGCGCCAGGCCGTTCACGACGCTGCTCGGCACGCTCCAGGGCACGACCGCCGCGCGCATGCCGCGCGGCTTCGATGCCGCCCATCCGGCCGCCGGCATCCTGCGCCACAAGCAGTTCCTGGGCGCGCGCGAGGAGGCGCCGGCCTTCGCCGCCCGGCCGGACTTCTACCCGCAGCTGCTCGCCACCTTCAAGGCCCTGGCGCCGCTCGTCAGCTTCCTCAACGAGCCGATCGTGGCGATGCGACAGACGCTGGACCGCGACCCACTGGTCGCGGAGCAGACCGGCGCGCGCCGGCGGCGCCCGGAGTGAGGCCGGTCGCCATTCTGGCGCTTGCGGCCCGGGTAGCGGCGGTGGTGTAGTGGGACGACACCAGGAGGGTTCGATGCGCCCGTCCAGATTCATCCGCGCCCTGACCACTGCCGCCGTCGCGGCCGCGCTCGCTGTCACCGTCGCTGCCCAGAACACGGCGCCCCAGATCGTCATCGGCGCCACCGTCGCCGAGCGGAAGGAAGCCGCGCGGGCGCTGGTGCCGCTGCTCGAGGACGTGAAGGCGCATGCGCAGCCCGGGGCCACGGTGAAGCCCGGCTCGGTGCCGAACTCGCCCTTCACCGGCACCCAGACGACGCTCTTCGCCTTCGAGCTCAGCAAGCGCTCGGTGCCGGTCGACCCGCGGGTCGTGGCGGCGATGAACCAGCTGCTCGCCTGGAACGTGGCCGCCGACGGCAACGAGGAGGTCGCGCGGCTGTTCGACAAGTGGCTGGTCGAACTCGAGGCCCGCTCGACCGGCGCCCTGCAGCTGAGCGGCGGCGGTCTGTGCGACGTGCAGTGCGTGGTCAGGCGCGTGACCACCCTCGACGAGACCTGGGGCCGCTCACCGCGCGACCGCGCCGAGGCGCGCGACGAGCTGCTGCTCGATACCCTGCGGGTGGCGGTGCTCGGGAAGTAGCGGTGCGTGGACGCCGGGGCGCCGCGCCGTCACGCGGCCGGCTGCTCGCCGCGCGTCGCGATCGCGAACAGCACCCCGCCCAGGGCCAGCGCGGCCACGCCTGCCAGCAACTGCTGCACGGTGGCGCCGGCCAGGATGCTGAGTGAGATCAGGATGGCGAGCACTGGAATCACCGGGCCGAACGGCACCGTGAACTGCGCCGGCGCCACGCGGTCGGCCATGTCGGCGCGGCGCAGGCGCAGGGTCGCGCCGCAGGCCGAGAGATAGACCACCAGGCGGGCCACCGCACTGACCGCCGCCATGAACACGAACGAGCCGGTCAGCGCCAGCACCACCAGCACGATCGACGTGAACCAGATGGCCACGTAGGGCGTCCGGTACTCGGGATGCACCTTGGCGAACACGGGCGGCAGGTCGCCGTTCTCGGCCAGCGCGTAGACCGTGCGCGATCCCGAGATCAGCTGACCCATGTTGTTGCCGGTCATCGACACGACCGAGCCGACGCTCACGAGCAGCCCGCCGAACACGCCCATGACAATCGCCGAGGCATCGGCGACCGGCGTCCTGGTGGCGCCCACGTCGGGCAGCAGGCCGGCGGCGACCGCCGCCGTCAGCGTCATCACGGCCGACACGATGAGGATCGTGGCGATGAAGGCAAACGGCACGTCCCGCTTCGGGTTCGACGCTTCGCCGGCCGGCACGCCGGTCACCTCGTAGCCGCCGTAGGCGAAGATGAGCAGCAGCGCCGCGGCACCGAAGTTGGTGCCGGAGAGCGGCTCGGCCGGCAGCACGCGCGTGAGGTCGGCGAAGAACACGCCGATGAGCGCGAAGGCCGCCAGCGGCAGCAGCTTGCCTATCGTGAACACGTTGACGAGCAGCGATGACTGCTTGATGCCGCGTACGTTGACCCACGTGAGCACGCCCAGCACCGTCAGGATCAGGAGCGAGCGCGGCGGGCCGCTCGCGACGACCGGCCAGTAGTAGCCGAGCGCCACCGCCATGCCGTTGATGACCGAGGCGCCGCTCGACACGCGGCTGAACCACAGCATCCAGCCCACTTCGAAGGCCGCGAAGCGGCCGAAGGCGGCCCGCGTCGGGCCGATCGGGCCGCCGGTGGTGTCGAAGCGGCTGCCGACCTCGGCGAAGCACAGCGCCACCAGCAGCGACGTCAGCCCGACCCCGAGGAACATCAGCGGGCCCCAGCTGCCGACCAGCCGCGCGACGTCGGCCGGCAGCAGGAAGATCGCGGCGCCGATCACCTGGTTGACGCCGATCGCCGTCAGGTCCCAGCGGCCGAGGGCCCGGCGCAGCGCCGGCGCCGCCGCGGCGGTCCTCACGCGCGGGTCATCCAGGCGGCGTAGAGTTCGGGCCGGCGGTGGCGCAGGAACAGCTTGCGCGCCGGTGCGGCGTTGTTGGCGGCCAGGTCGATATCGGCCAGCAGCAGGTGATCTTCGCTCAGGGGAGCCTGGGCGATCATCTCGCCGAAGGGGCCGCACACGAACGACTCGCCGGAGAACTCCAGCAGGTCCTCCTTGCCGACGCGGTTGCAGAGCGCCACGTGGTAGCCGTTCTGCAGCGCCGCCACCCGCATCTCGGCCTGATACATGCCGTCGGTCCACTCGCCCACCGTGCCCGCCTGCGGCACGACGACCAGGTCGGCGCCGGCGAGCGCCAGCGCCCGCATGTATTCAGGGAAGTGCCGGTCGTAACAGATGGCCACGCCGATCTTGCCGAACCTCGTGTGGTAGACCGGCGCCCCGGTGTCGCCCGGCGTGTAGTAGCCCTGCTCGTGGAAGCAGGCGTAGTCGGTGATGTGCACCATCCGGGTCCGTCCCAGCACGACGCCGTTGGCGTCGATGACCGGCGAGCAATCGTAGGTCTCGAGGCCGTCGCGCTCGAAGAAATTGGGCAGGACGACGACCCCGTGTTCCCTGGCCTTGGCCTGGAATGCCGTCACGAGCGGTCCGTCGAGCGTCTCCGAGAGCTGGCGGACGTTGGCATCGGCCGGGCGCTGCGGGTGGAACCACTCGAAGGCCAGTTCGGCAAAGCAGACGACCTGAGCGCCGGCGGCGACGGCTCGATCGACGGCGTCCAGTCCGCGCTGCACGTTGGCCGCCTTGTCGCGGGAGGCGTGCTGCTGCACGAGAGCGACTTTCATGCGCCAGAGTCTAGCACCGGGCTTCTCCGCGCCTTCCGGCTCGTGTGGCGGGTCCGGCCGCCGGGCCGGTGAGGTGCCGGATACAATGTTCGCGGAGATTCAACGCGATATGACGCAGACAACGCGACTGGTGGGAATCGCCCTGGCGGTGCTGGGCGTGGTGAGCTACCTGGCAACCGGCCGCACGAGTGTGACGGCGCTCATCCCGGCCTTCTTCGGCATCGTGCTGATCGTCCTGGCCTGGGTCGGCCGCAACGAACCGGCACGCCGCCACGCCATGCACGCCGCGATGGTGGTGGCGCTCCTGGGCATCGGCGGCACCGCCGCGCGCCTCGTCCCGGGCATCGTCGGCGGCACGCTCGATCTGGCCCGGGCGGCCGTGTGGGCGCAGATCGCCACCGTCGTGCTGCTGGCGTGGTACCTCGCCAAGGGCATCCAGTCGTTCCGCGCCGCCCGGCTGGCGCGCGGGTGATTTGTAACGGGGTCTGTCACGGTCACAGTTTGTAAAGGGGTCTGTCACCGTCACAGGTTGTAAAAGGGGTCTGTCACCGTCACAGCTTGTCTCGTCGCAGATCCTGCCACGCCAGACTGTGACGGTGACAGACCCCTTTACAAACTCGGAAGGCCTAGCCGGGACGGTGACAGCCCCGGCTACAAATCGGGCGCAGCCGTGCGGCGGTCGAGATTGAGGAACGGCGTCGGCACCACCGTCGCGAGCGCGGTGTAGCGCGTGGCCTCGACCGTAATCTCCATCTGCAGCTCGCTGCCGTTCTCGAAATGCGGACGCTCGATGGTGGCCAGCGCGATGAGCTTCTTGAGCGTGGGTGACCACGCGGTCGACGTCGCCTTCCCCACCTGCTGCCGGCCCTTGTAGACCGGCACCGCCACGCGTGAGGCGGCCGCGGGCACGGCGGGCGGCAAGCCCACGGCCTGATAGATTGCCTCCACGTCGCGCCAGCGGACTTCGAGCCCGACGACCTGGCGGCGATGGCCGGCCGCCTGCTCGCGCGCCAGCGCGGCCTTCCCCACGAACGGCGACGCCTTGGTCAGGCTCACGAGCCGGCCCAGCCCGAGCTCGTACGGCGAGTACATCTGGGCGCCGATGCTGGCCTTGCGGCTGCTCATGAAGTCGACGTCGGTCAGCAGCAGTCCGGCCTCGACCCGCGCCACGTCCAGGGCGAGCATGCCGGCCGGACGGAGCACGTAGCCGCGACCGACCTCGACGAGGGCGTCCCAGACAGCCAGTGCCTGGTCCCACGGCATCCACACCTCGTAGCCGAGATCGCCCGTGTAGCCCGTGCGCGTGACCTCGACCGGCACGCCGGCGATGGTGCCGGCGGCGGCGCGGAAGTACCTTCAGGTCGCGCATCGGCACATCGCTCACCGCGGCCAGCAGGCGCGCCGAGGCCGGCCCCTGCAGCGCCAGGGCGGCCACGCGCTCGCTCACGTCCTCGACCGTGGCGTTCAGGCCGCGCGCGTGTTCGAGCAGCCAGCGCAGGTTGGGGTCGGCCGCCGTCCACCGGAAGCGGGTGTCGGCCAGGCGCGTCACCGTGCCGTCGTCGATCATCTTGCCGTCGTCGTCGCACCACGGCGTGTAGTAGACCTGCCCGACGGCCATCTTCGAGGCATCACGCGTGATGACGCGGTCCACGAGGCGGCCGGCATCCGGCCCGTGCAGGTGGTACTTGAAGAGCGGCGAGATGTCGATGAGGCCGCAGCCGTTCCGGATCGCGTTGTACTCGTGCTCGTGATGCGCCTCGAAGGCGCTCACCGCGTAGAAACCGGCCCAGTCGCGGAAGCTGAGGCTGCCGGCCAGGGGCAGCGTGCGCGCGTGAAAGGCGGAGCCGACCGGCACCGGCCGATTATAGGTGAGCCCGCCTGGATACTCTCGGTGCACCGCGCCCGCTCTGCGCCGGCCAGGGCGGCGCGGCCAATGCGTGGGTGTCGGAGGTCAAGGGCGCTGAAGGACGCCGCGCGGCCGGGGACGTGACGTCGCATGACGCCACAGGCCTATACTTGGCCGCGATGCGCTACGACGCCATCGTCATCGGCGGCGGCCACAACGGACTGACCTGCGCCGCCTACCTGGCGAAGGCCGGACGGCGCACGCTCGTGCTCGAGCGGCGCCACGTCCTCGGCGGCGCCGCCGTCACCGAGGAGGTCTTCCCCGGCTACAAGTTCTCCGTCTGCAGCTACGTGGTGTCGCTGCTGCGGCCCGAGATCATCCGCGACCTCGACCTGCCAGCCCACGGGCTCGAGCTGCTGCCGCTCGACGGCACGTTCACGCCGATGCTGAACGGCGACTACCTGTGGCGCGTGAACGACCACTCCACCACCCGCCGCGAGATCGCCCGTCACAGTGCGAAGGACGCCGACGCCTACGACGACTACGGCATGGCGATGGTGGAGATGGGCCGCTTCGCCAAGCCCATCCTCAGCATGACGCCGCCGGATCCGCTGTCGCTCGACCCGCGCGGCCTCCTCGACCTGCTGTCGGTGGGCAAGCGCTTCCGCGGCATGCGCTACCACGACAAGGTCAACCAGGTGCAGCTGCTCACCATGAGCGCGGTCGACTTCCTGGATCAGTGGTTCGAGACCGACGCGCTCAAGGCGACGATGAGCGCCTCGGGCATCATCGGCACCTTCCTCGGCGTGCGCTCGCCCGGCACCGCCTACGTGCTGCTGCACCACTACATGGGCGAGATCGACGGCGCCTTCCGCTCGTGGGGCCTGTCGCGCGGCGGCACCGGCACGGTGTCGAACGCGATTGCCGGCGCGGCCCGCCGCCTCGGCGCCGAGATCCGCACCGAGGCTCCGGTGGCGCGCATCCTGACGCGCAACGGCCGCGCGACCGGTGTCGCGCTCGAGAACGGCGACGAGATCGCGGCCGACCTCGTCGTGAGCAGCGTCGACCCGCGGCTGACGTTCGAGCGCTTCCTGGACGCGAAGGAGCTGCCCGGCGAGTTCATGGACGGCGTCCGCCGCTACAAGTACCGCGGCTCGTCGGCCAAGGTGAACCTGGCGCTCGATGCGCTGCCCGACTTCACCTGCCGGCCGGGCGCGGGGGAGCACCTGCGCGGCGCGGTCTCGATCTCGCCGAGCGTGGACTACATGGAGCGCGCCTACGACGAGGCCAAGCACGGCGCCTTCTCCAGCCGGCCCTACATCGACATCGTCATTCCCACGCTCAGCGATGCGTCACTCGCGCCGCCGGGCAAGCACGTGATGTCGTGCTTCGTGCAGTACGCGCCCTACCATCTCAAGGCCGGCGACGTGTGGGACGACGCCCGCCGCGAGGCCTTCGGCGATGCCGTCATCGACGCGATTGCCGTCCACGCCCCGAACATCCGCAACATCATCCGGCACCGCCAGGTGCTCACGCCGCTCGACATCGAGCGGACGTTCGGCCTGAGCGAGGGCAACATCTTCCAGGGCGAGCTGTCGCTCGAGCAGCTGTTCTTCCTGCGGCCGGTGCCCGGCTGGGCGCAGTACGCGACGCCGATCGAGAAGCTCTACATGTGCGGGTCGGCCACTCATCCCGGCGGCGGCATCATGGGCGCGCCGGGCAAGAACGCGGCCGCGAAGATCCTCAAGGACCAGAAGCGATGAGCCGGTCCGGGGCCACGGTGGTCGTCGGCGGCGGCGTGAACGGGCTCGTCTGCGCCACCCTGCTGGCGCGCGCCGGCCGCCAGGTGGTCGTCGTCGAGCAGCGCGCCGACGTCGGCGGCGCCGCCGTGACGCGCGAGATCACGCCCGGCTTCCGCGTGCCGGCAGCCGCGCATGACGTCGGGCCGCTGCGCACCGACATCGCGCACGATCTGCAACTGGCGGCGCACGGGCTCGAGTTCGTGCCGCGCGAGGCGTGGCTGACGGCGCTCGACGGCCGCGGACGCGCCCTCACCCTGTGGCACGACGTGGCGAAGACGGCCCACGCCCTCGAATCCGTCAGCACGACAGATGCCGCGGGCTGGCCGGCCTTCATGGCGTCGCGGAAGCAGCTCGGACAGGTCGTCGCCTCGATCCTGCCGCACACGCCGCCCTCCATCGACGCGCCGGCGACGCGTGAGCTGTGGCGGCTCCTCAGGACGGCGCGGCAGTTCCGGGCACTCGGACCGGCCGACGGCTACCGTCTGCTCCGCTGGGGCCCGATGCCGGTCGCCGATCTCGTGCAGGAACACGTCGAGACGCCGGTGCTGGCGGCGGCGCTGGCCGCCGATGGCGTCTTCGGCGCCATGCTCGGGCCGTGGTCGGCCGGCAGCGGCCTGCTGTTCCTGCTCCACGCCGCCAACGCCGCCGCGGGCGACCCCCGGCTCGTGTGGCCGCGCGGCGGTCCAGGCGCGTTGGCGGCCGCTCTTCGTCGCGCCGCCGAGGCCGCCGGTGTGTCGTTCGAGCTCGGCGTGCCGGTGGAGGCGATTCTCAGTGACGACGGCACCGTGCGCGGCGTGCACCTGGCCGACGGCCGCGACGTCGACGGCACGACCGTCGTCTCGGCGATCGATCCGAAGACCACCTACGGGATGTGCGATCCGATGGCGCTGCCGGCCGAGCTGCGCTGGCGCGCCAGCCACTACCGCACCGCCGGCACGCTCGCGAAGGTGAACCTCGCGCTCTCGGCGCTGCCGGTCGTGCCGGGCGCGGACCGCGAGCAGCTGGCCACGCGCATCCGCATGGCGCCGGATGTGGATGCCATGGAGCGCGCCTTCGACCACGTCAAATACGGCGCCTTCTCGACCGCGCCGTGGCTCGAGGCGCTGATTCCGACCGTGGCCGATCCGTCGCTGGCCCCGCCCGGCGCCCACGTGATGTCGCTCTACGTGCAGTACGCGCCGCACACGCTGCGCGAGGGCACGTGGGACACGGCGCGCGGCCCGTTCCTCGACGCCGTGCTGACGACGCTCGACCGCTACATGCCGGGCATCCGCAGCCTGATCGTCGAGGCCGAGGTCCTGACGCCGGCCGATCTGGCGCGCGAGTGGGGCATGGCCGGCGGCCACATCCACCACGGCGAGCTGGCGCTCGACCAGCTGTTCACGATGCGGCCGCTGCTCGGCTGGAGCCAGTACCGCACGCCCGTGACCGGGCTGTGGCTGTGCAGTGCCGGCACCCATCCAGGACTCGGGCTCACCGGCGGATCGGGCGCCAACGCGGCGCGTGAGATCCTGCGGCATTCCACGTAGTCCGGAATCGCGATCGTGGCGGCGGCCAGAACGTCCGGCCCGGTGCCGGCGTTCAGCCCGAAGGGAAGAACCAGAGTTCCCGGAGCGGTGTCTAACCTGGAGCGGGGACGTCTTACACTCCCGAGCACGGCCGCCATGCGTCTCATCATCCCGGCGCTACTCCTCATCGCGCTGCCGCTCGCCGCGGCTGGGCGGCCGCCCGCGCGCGAGGCGACCGGGCGGCAGCCCGCACGCGAGGCGAGCGGCCCCCGCCGTGGCACCGCCGTCATCCGCGGCAGCGTCGTCGATGGCGCCACCGGCGCACCTCTCAGGCGAGCCGCCGTCTCGCTCGTCATCGAGGAGCCGGACCGCGAGGCGTCGCGCGTGGAGGCTACGACCGCCGACGCCAACGGCCGCTTCGCGTTCACCGGCGTGCCCGGCGGACGCGTGCAGATCACGGCGTCGCGGGTCGGCTACTTCGACTACGACAATCTCTGGAACGGCGAGCCCGAGGAGGCGCAGTGGCAGACCCTCGCCGACGGGCAGCAGATCCAGGGCGTCCGCATCGCGCTCTATCGCGGTGGCGTCGTGGCCGGGCGCGTCCTCGACGAGTTCGGCGAGCCGGCGGTGGGCGTCGAGATCGACGTGCTGCGGCGCGAACCGGGGCACAGCGGCGGCGGCGTACGCACGACCTCCTCGCCGATCACGCCGACCACCGATGACACCGGCGCGTTCCGGGTGTGGGGCCTGGCGCCGGGCGACTACCTCGTGGGGGCGCGCCCCAATCGCTTCGTCGCCGATGCGTCCGGAGACGAAGGACCGCCGCGGCAGGGCTACGCCGCCACCTACTACCCGGGCACCGCCAACCTCTCGAACGCGCGATCGGTGCGCGTCGAGCCGGGCCGCGAGGTCGCCGGCATCTCCTTCGGACTCGAGATGGTGCCGCTCTCAACCGTCCGCGGCGTCGTGCAGTTGCCGCCGGAGACGTCCGGGCGCGCCATCAACCTCGGCGTCGGACTGGTGGCACCCGAGCGGCTCGACGGCTACGTCACGCGCGGCGCCCGCCCGGCCAGCGACGGCAGCTTCGAGATTCCGCGCCTCGCCCCCGGCACCTACCGCGTGACGGCCCGCCATTTCCAGCAGGGCGGCATCGAGTACTGGGGTGCGGCGGACGTCGTCGTGAACGGCAGCGATCTCGACGGCGTGGCGCTTCCGATGCGGGCCGGGGTGGTCGTGCGCGGTCGCGTCAGGAATGAGGCCGGCGAGCCGGTCGGGGTGCCGGTCATGGTGTCGCTGACGACCGCCGACGACGGCGGCGCGCCGGTGCCGCGCCCGGTGCGCACCTACTCCGATGGCTCGTTCCGTCTCGAGGGCGTGTTCGGCACCCAGCAGGTACGGGCCGTCGAGGCGCGCATGATTCCGGGGTCTGAAGCGCCGGGGATCAACGTGCGCACGCTGCAGGAAGTCACGCCTGCCACCAGGCCGCTCACCACCTGGTGGCTCCAGTCGGTCACGACCGGCGGTCGCGACGTCACCGATGAGCCGATCGACTTCAGCCGCGGCGATGTCGTGCTCGACATCACGATGACCAACCGCACCGCTCGCGTGCGCGGCGTCGTCGCCTGGCAGCGCACCGGGGGACGGCGGCGGCCGGCGGTGGTCGTCTTTGCCGACGACGACACGCGGTGGGCACGCGGCTCCCGCGTCATCGGCACCTCGGAGGTCGACGAAGCGGGACGCTTCGACGTGCGCGGCATGCCGGCGGGGGCCCGCTATCTGGCGGTGGCCGTCGACGGCGCGGCACGGGCCGTGCTGGTCCGGCCCGAGATGCTGCAGGCCCTGCGGCCGCTGGCCACGCCTCTGCGCATCGACGAGGGTGGCCTGCACGAACTGGCGCTGACCGCGGTGCCTCGGCCGCGGCCCTGACGGCCGTGCGCGGCCGGCGGACGTCGAAGTAGAATCGCGGCCCGCGCCCCCTCGGAGGCGGTCGTCATGCGTCGAGCAGTCCTGACTGTAGCTCTCGTCGTGTTGGTGGTTCTGGGGCAGTCGCCCCTCGGATCGACGCCCGTGGCAGCATTGCAGGTCACGGGACCGCGCGGCACCGTCACCGGCGCACCGGCACCCGCCGGCACCGCTGTCCTGCGAGGCACCGTCGTCGCCAGCGACACGGGCACGCCGGTGCGGCGCGCCCTCGTGCGCGCGATGTCGGCTGATCCGCCGGACAACGCCGTGGCAGCCACCGACGACCAGGGCCGCTTCGAGATCCGCGAGCTCGTCGGCGGCCGCTACTCGCTGACCGCCTCGAAGGCGGGCTTCGTGACGCTCGGTTACGGGCAGCGGCGGCCGAACGAAGGGGGCACGCAGGTCGAACTCGCACCAGGGCAGGTGGTCGAGAAACTCGCGATTGGACTGCCGCGCGGCGGCGTCGTCACGGGACGCGTCGTCGATGACGCCGGCGAGCCGCTGGCCGAGGCGCGCGTTCAGGTACTTCGCAGCCAGTTCATGCCTGGCGGACGGCGCATGCTGCCGGCCGGCGGCGGCGACACTACCGACGACCAGGGCGCCTTCCGCATCTACGGCCTGATGCCTGGCGACTACGTCGTGTCGGCCACCGTGCGCAACGACACCGGCGTGATGACGATGCCCAATCAGCGCCTCATGTCGGGCGTGGAGCAGGGCTTTGCGCCCACCTACTACCCTGGCACGCCCAGCCTGAGCGACGCCCAGCGCATCAGCGTGGGCGCGGGCCAGGAGGTATCGGGCATCACCTTCGGCATGACGCCCACCCGGGTCGCGCGCATCAGCGGCCGGGTCATCGGCGGCACAGCTGGCAACGCCGACGGCAGCTTCGTGATGCTGATGCCGGACGAGGCCATGGGCATGGGAGGCATGCTGCCGGGCAGCATGGTGCAGCGCGACGGCACGTTCGTCGTGAATGCGGTGCCGCCCGGCCGCTACACCCTGCGCGTGCAGCCGCGCGGCTCTGACCCCGATGGGCTCGCCGGCAGCGTGTCGGTCGTGGCGGCCGGCCTCGACCTCGACAACGTCGTCATCGCCCTGCAGAAGCCTGGCACGCTCGCCGGCCGGATCGAGTTCGAGGGCGGACCGCCCGCCGGCCTCGCTGCCGGCGAGGTCCACGTCCGGCCGATGTCCCTCGACCCGATGTCGCGATCGTTCTTCCCCATCCCGCCGCGCACGCACGACGACTTCACCTTCTCGATCCGCGGCGCGTCGGGACCAACGCTGATCCGCGTGTCCGGGGCACCGGGGTGGTACGTGCAGTCCGTGGAGGCGAGTGGAGAGGACGTCACCGATACGCCGATCACGCTCGCGGCCGGTGTCGACGTGCAAGGGGTCAGGATCCTGATGACGCAGACCGCCTCGAGCGTGTCGGGCGTGGTGCGGGACGATCGCGGCAATGCCGTGCTCGACGCGACGGTCATCGTCTTCCCCGCCGACGACACGAAGTGGACGTTCCAGAGCCGCTTCATCAAGATCGCCCGGCCCGACACCGCGGGCCGCTTCGAACTGCGCGGCCTGCCCGCGTATGCCGGATATCGCGCGATCGCGCTCCAGGGTCTGGAGGGCATGCAGGCCTACGACCCGGAATTCCTGTCGAGTGTGCGCGACCGGGCCGAGAGCCTGGCGTTGGCTGCCGGTGAGACGAAGGCGCTGGATCTCCGGCTGCGCCAGTGAAACGAAGGCGCGAGACAGCGTAAACGCCGGATGTGCGCACTCGTAGACTTGAGCAGATGCGCCCCTCACCATCCGCCGCCCTGCACTTCGTCCTGGCGCTGGCTGTCGCGGCCCTTGTTCCGGCGCCGCTCGCCGCGCAGCCCGCGGGCACTCGCACGCCGCCACGGATGCTGCGGCCGGGAGAGGAGCCCGCGAAGGGCACGGCGGTGCTGCGGGGCGTGGTCGTCGCCGCCGACACCGGCGCCCCCATCCGGCGCGCGCAGGTCCGGGCCTCGGCACCCGGTGCCGGGGACACGCGCACGACACTCACCGACGAGCAGGGACGCTTCGAGATCGCCGCCCTCAGCGGCGGCCGCTACACGATCGTCGCCACCAAGGGCGGCTTCGTCAGCCTGCAATACGGGCAGCGCCGGCCGGGCGAACCGGGCACGCCGGTGGACCTGGCGGCCGGACAGAGCCTCGAGAAGCTCGTCGTCGGCCTGCCGCGCGGTGGCGTCATCACCGGACGCGTGGCCGACGAGTTCGGCGAGCCGCTCACCGGCGCCCAGGTGCGCGTGCTCCGCTATGGCTACGCGGCCGGAGCGCGGCGGCTGCTGCCGGCCGGCCAGAGCGATCGCACGGACGACCAGGGCACCTTCCGGGTCTTCGGCCTGCCGCCGGGCGACTACGTCGTCTCGGCCACGCTCAACGAGGACCGGGCCATGTTCCGGCAGCGCGGCGGTGCCGACGACGAGGCCGCCACGACCGGCTACGCGCCCACCTACTTCCCCGGCACGACCAATGCCGCCGATGCGCAGCGGGTGACGGTCGGGCTCGGCCAGGAAGTGAGCGGCATCGGGTTCGGCCTCTCGCTGATGCCGCTGGCCACGGTCAGCGGGCGGGTCGTCGGGATGTCGGGCCTCGAACTGGCCGGTCTGGTGATGGCTCTGCCGGACGACATGGTGCGACAAGCCATGAGCCAGCCGCGCGGCGCGCCCGTGAGTGCCGACGGCACCTTCGAGATCCGCGGTCTGGCACCCGGCCGCTACATGCTGAGCGTCGGTGGACGGGGCCGGCAGGGCGGCGACCAACCCACGGGACGCACGCCGGTCATGGTGAGCGGCGTCGATCTCTCGGGCGTGGCGATCGCGCTGGCGCCGCCGGCCAGCGTGCGCGGCGTCGTGCAGACCGACAGCGGCGCGATGGGCCTGCGGGCGTCGCAGGTCCGCGTCAGCTTCACGCCGTCGCAACCCGGAGCCGCGACCACCTTCCGCAATCGCGGCAGCGTCAACGGCGACTTCTCGTTCGAGCTGACCGGGCTCTCGGAGCCGGGCTACCTGCGCGTGACGCCGCCGCCGGGCTGGCACCTCGCGGCCATCCTGCGCGATCAGGAAGACATCACCGACCAGCCGCTGGCCCTCGAGCCGGGCACGCAGGTGTCCGGGGTGCGGGTCGTCCTCACCCAGTCGGCCACCACGTTCTCCGGCTCGGTGCGCGATGACCGTGGCAATGCCGTGCTCGACGCGACCGTCCTGGTGTTCCCCGACGACGAGCGCCAGTGGGCCTATCAGTCGCGCTTCATCCGCACCGCGCGTCCCGACACCTCCGGACGGTTCGAGATCGTCGGCCTGCCGGCCCACGATGGCTACCGCGTCATCGCGGTGCAGGGCCTCGAAGATGGTGAGGCCACCGATCCGGAGTTCCTCGCCCGGCTGCGCAGCCAGAGCGCGCGGCTCACGCTCGCGGGTGGCGAGGCGAAGTCACAGGACCTGCGGCTGCAGCAGCGGTAGCGGGCACGGACCGGCTGACAGCGGCCGGCGCCGCTCAGAACAGGTCGCCGTGCCAGAAGACGACATCCGAGGCGGCAATCGGCGGCATCGGCAGCGTGCGATCGCGCAGCGGCCGGAACATCATCACCTCGCTCGACTGGCGACGCTCCACCGACTCGAATTGCGGCGGCGTCAGGTCGTGCGGCCACAGGCCGGTGATCGGCGGGGCCTCGCGGGACGGCTCACGCGCCAGCATCACCTGCAGCATGGCGCCCAGCCGGGCGCCGGCGGGATCGCGATCCCCGGCTTCCTCGATCGTCCAGGTGCCGTTGTGCACGCTGCACACGAGATAGGCCACCGCCATGTGTCCCTCTTCGGCGACCAGGAACTCGGTCTGGCGCAGCCCGGCCGGCCCGAGCCCCGCCAGCAGGCGACGTCGGGCGATGGCATGCCGGATGTAGTCCTCGCTGCGGTCGAGGGCAAAGCGCGCCTTGGCGGCCCGGGTGGCACTGAGCTCGGTGATGTGCGCCAGGTCGCGTTCGTCGCCGCCGCGCACGAGCATCGCCGGCGCGCCGTCGAAGCGGCGCACGCGCACGGTGGCGGCTTCGAGCGGCACCGGCACGAAGTCGAGCCGCTCGTAGAGCGAGGGGCCGATGTCGGAGAAGAGCAGCGCGAACTCGTAGCCGTCGGTGTTGGCGGCATCGACGAGGTGCGCGATGAGGGCGGAGGCAGCGCCCCGCCCGCGCAGCTGGCGCGGCGTGAAGACGGCACCGATGCCGAGCACGCGCCGGATCCGTCCGTCGACGCGGGCGGTCAGATCGAGGCGTCTGGCGCTGGCGAGCACGCGCGAGCCTTCGATGAGCGCGACCCGTTCGGTGTGATGCGCGCCCCAGGCGGTACGGCGCTGAGCGGTCTCGTAGCTGCAATAGGCGCTGAACGACAGCCCGCTGCCCCAGATGGGATAGGTGTCGCGCAGGATCTGGTTGAGCACCGGGCCCGTGGCCGGCGTCAGGGTGAGCGCCATGTCGTATTGCTCGGCACGGCGAAACGGCCGACCGGACTCCCAAGGTTACCTCAGGCACCCGCGAGCGAGCCCGGCGCGTATCATGGCGCGGTGACTTTCGCCGAACTGCCGACGCCCGCCGTCCTCATCGAACGTCCGCGCCTGGCCGTGAACATCCAGCGGATGCAGGCCGCCGCCGCCGCGGCCGGTGTCGCCCTGCGCCCGCACGCCAAGACCCACAAGAGCCCGCTCGTCGCCCGGCGTCAGATCGAGGCCGGCGCCATCGGCATCTGCTGCGCCAAGCTGGGCGAAGCCGAGGTGTTCGCCGCCGCCGGCATCGCCGACATCCGCCTGCCGTATCCGCTGCACCCGGTCAACGCGGGCCGGGTGCTGGCGCTGCAGCGGACGACCCGCGTGTCGTTCGTGGTCGACGACCTCGACGTGGCGCGCGGCTGGTCGGCGGCGATGACGGCCGCCGGTGCCCGCGCCGAGGTGCTCGTCAAGGTGGACGTCGGCTTCCACCGCTGCGGCATCGCGCCGGACCCAGCCACCGCCGTGCCGTTCCTGCGCGAGGTGGCGGCGCTGCCGGGCCTGCGCCTGGCCGGCATCCTCAGTCATGCCGGGCACACGTATCACGCCCACTCCGAGGACGAACTCCGCGCCATGGCCGAGGGCGAACGGGCGGCGATGGCGCTCCTGACCGGCGAGGCGCGCGCGAGCGGCGTTGCCATCGACGAGGTGAGCGCCGGCGCCACGCCTCCGGCGCGCTACTCACTGGCCGCCGCCGGCGGCACCTTCACCGAGTTCCGTCCCGGCAACTACGTCTACTTCGACCGGACGATGACCGGCCTCGGGGCCGCCGGGTTCGACGACGTCGCGCTGACGGTGCTCGCCACGGTCGTCAGTGCGCCGGCGCCAGATCGCCTGGTGCTCGACTCCGGCAGCAAGACCCTCGCCGCCGATGGCGCGCGCGGCTTCAGCCCCGCGCCGGGACACGGTGCCGTGCTGCGCGAGCTGGTGGCAGGCCCCGGCCAGACGCCGGATCCGCACTTGCTTGTCGAACGACTCTCGGAGGAACATGCGACGGTCCGCGTGACACCCGGTGCCGGGCCGCTTCGGCCGGGCGACCGTGTGCGCGTCGTCCCGAACCATGCGTGCGTCGTCTCCAATCTGGTCGACAGCGCCTGGCTCGTCGACGGTCCCGAGATCATCGGCGCCCTGCCGATCGAGGCTCGCGGCCGGATTCAGTAGCGGGAAGCGGACGGCGCCGTGACCGCACGACAGAAGGGAACGGTTGTGAGCGATACGGGCAACGGGGGCGACGCGCTCGGCATGGTCGAGACCAGGGGCTTCGTCGGCATGGTCGAGGCCGCTGACGCGATGCTGAAGACGGCCAACGTCGTGTTCGTCGGCTGGCAGAAGGTCGATGCCGGACTCGTCACCGCGATCGTGCGCGGCGACGTGGGCTCGGTGAAGGCCGCCACCGATGCCGGTGCCGCGGCCGCCCGCCGCGTCGGCGAGCTCGTGGGCGTGCACGTGATTCCCCGCCCGAGCGACGAACTCGAGACGGCGTTTCCGATCCGCCTGAAGAAGTAGTCCCTACGGGTCGCGCAGCCGGTAGATCCACACGGCGCCGCCGTCGTCGGTCGAGGCCGCCACGGCTTCGACATCCGAGCGCTGCTCGAGTCCTTCGAGCACCGAGGCGAAGTCCTCCCGCGTCGGGTAGTACTGCTCGTGCACCAGGATGTAGCGGGCGCCCATGTCGCGGATCGCCGCCAGGCTGCGGTCGTCGGGAAACGCAAGCGTCTCGTGCAGCAGGTGCAGGTAGCGCGGCGGGTAGAAGCCGCTGTAGCCGTTCACGAGCCGGTGCTGGTGATGTTCGGCGAAGTAGGCGAAGTTGGGGTCGGCGCCGGGCAGCGCGTCGGCCTGCGGCAGCGGCAGGTGCAGCAGGACAGTGGGCGGCAAGGTGCCGAGCAGCCTGTAGACAGGCGGCGGCGTCGACGGCAAGCGCCGCACCGGCACCGCGCTGGCCGACTCCCCCACGACGAGCGCGACGACGAGCGCCGCCAGCCACCACGCGCCTCGCCGCTGGCCGAAGCGTCGTGCCAGCACCGCGCAGCCGATCGACGACAGCAGCGCCAGCATGGCGAGCGCCACCATGGCGAAGCGGGCCGGCACGCGCAGGCCCCGGTAGGGCGGGGCGAAGCGGTGGAGCCACGGATAGGTGACCCCCTGCAGGCCGCGCGACGCCTCGACGCTCACGACCGTGGTGACGGCCAGCGCACCGACCCACGGCGCCGCCGGGGTCACGAGCGCGGCCAGCGCCAGCGTCGGGCCGACGAGCCCCGGTGACAGCCGCTTCTCCGCCGCCGCGGGGTCCCACGTCCAGCCCCACACGCGGCTCGAGGCCGGCGCCTTCGTGTAGCTCGCGAGGGTGGCGCCGTAGGACGCGATCTCGTCGGTGCCGCGATCGCCCACCACCTGACGCGCTTCCCGGAACGGCCACGCATAGAGCCCCACCACGAGCCCGGCCACGGTCAGCGCCGCCACGGTACGAAGCACGGCCGCCCGCGGCACCGCGCCCCGGCGCCGCAACCACTCGACGCCGGCCAGCACCGGCCACACCGTCACCAGGAACACACCGGCGTAGATGCCGCTCAGGAACTGGCCGGCCACGACGGCGCCGAGCATCCACGGTGCCCACCGGCGCCCCTCGAAGATGCGCGCCGTGGCCAGCACGGCGAGCGGCAGGAAGGCCGACGACAGCATCTCCAGGTGCATGACGTGCTCGAGCCGCAGCGGGGCGCCGATGAACATCGCGGCGGCCACGAGCGCGCCCCAGCGGCTGCCGCTGAGCGCGCGGGCGCAGGCGAACATCGCCAGTCCGGCCGTCAGCGCGCAGATCCAGAACAGCACGGAGTACATCACCGTCGCCGGCACGCCGGCCAGCACGAGCGGGACACTGGCGATGGCCGGCAAGGCGATCGGATCCGAGTAGAGCGTGACGTCGGCCGCCGGGTAGAAGATGTTGCCGTCGAAGAGCGACCACGCGCTGCTCGAGAGATTGCGCGCCGTCTGATAGAGGCGCCACGACGAGAACAGCGGGTCCTGATGCGCCGGGATGAGCCACGGGCTGGTCGCCAGCGGCCACGTCGAGACGACCGCGGTCGTGACCACGACGGCCACGGCGAGCATCCAGTCGACGAGCGAGGCGCGCCGCGCGGGCGGGGTCGCGAGCGTCACGTGCGCGCAGCCGCCGACGCGCGAGGGCGGCGTGCCTGTGGACGCGCGCCTTTCTGCCGGGCGCTCTGCTCGCGCGCGGTCAGGCGCCGCAGCGCCGGTTCGGTGCCCAGCACGAGCAGCGGTTGCCGCGGGTTGTCGAGCAGGTTGAAGTACTCGCCGGCCGTCGTCCGCGCGTAGATGTCGTGACCATCGACGAACAGCGTGACGGGGCCGCCGTCCTCCACCGCATCGAAGAGGCGCACCTTGAAGCGCGTACGCAGGGCCGTGAGCAGCCGGCGGATGCGCGCCACCGACAGCCCCCGCCGCCTGAGGTCGGCCAGCACCTTCAGCTCGATGAGCTCGATCGGCGTGTAGCGGCGCTCGGTGTAGCCGCCGGCGGCGGTCTTGTGCGTCGGCACCGACGACGCGAAGATGCCGCGCTCGTCCCACCACTGCAGCTGACGCGCGGTCAGGCCCGTCTCGGCCGCGACCTCTCGCGACGAGTAGTGGCCCTTCAGCTTCATCGTGCCCGCGCCTCGGCAGCGACAACGGTCTGGCCGGTCCGCAGCCTGCCCGGCAGAACCGCCTGCCGGGCCGCAATCGACTCGCTGGAGCGCATGGTGGGCATGGACGGCGCGAACTGGCTCAGTCTACAACCGACCGGCACGCGACGGCGCCAGCCCGTCCAGCGCCGGATCGGAGAGGTCGCCGTCGATGACGCGGGCCACGAGCCCGGCCGTGAGTGGCGCCAGCAGCGCGCCGTTCCGGTAGTGTCCGCAGGCGTAGACGAGCCCCGGGAGCACGGCCGAGGGGCCCACGAACGGCAGGTCGTCGGGCGAGCCGGGGCGCAGGCCGTAGCGGGCCTCGAGGAAGGTTGCCTCGGCGAGCGAGGGCACGAGGGCGACAGCGCGCTCGAGCAGTGCCGCCACGCCACCGGCGGTGGCGCGTTCGTCGAACCCGACATCCTCGGAGGTCGCCCCGACGAAGATGGTGCCGCTCGTCCACGGCACGAGATAGACATCGGTGCCCCACAGGATATGACCGAGCGTCGCTGGCGGGGCTGCCAGGTGCAGGATCTGGCCGCGGACCGGCCGCACCGGAGCGGGATCGGCGCCGGGCGGCGCGAGCCCGGCGG
Source organism: uncultured Acidobacteriota bacterium (assembly GCA_963807405.1). Lineage (GTDB taxonomy): Bacteria > Acidobacteriota > Vicinamibacteria > Vicinamibacterales > UBA2999 > CADEFD01. The sequence goes on from CAWEBU010000006.1 coordinate 3,268,552, forward strand.
ACCAGGCCCCGGTGGCCAGCACGACCTGTGGCGCCCGCTCGACGCCCCCATCGGTGTGCACCGCCAGTGCCGCCCCGTCACGCGCCAGCTGCGTGACCCTGGCGGGCACCACGTCGGCGCCACGCGTGCGGGCACCGTGCAGGGCGGCGGCGGTCAGCGCCTGCGCGTCGACCGCGGCATGGAAAGGAATGTGGAGGGCCCCGACGACGTGAGGGCCGAGCGCCGGCTCCATCTCGTGGGCGGGCCCGGACTCGAGCCAGCGGCAGGCGATGCCTTCGGCTTCAGCCGTGGCGCGCGACCGGGCGAGACGCGCGATGTCGGCGTCGTTGACGGCCGCTTCGACGGTGCCGGCGTGCCGGAACTCGACCGGCCGTCCCGACTGCTGCCGCACGCGCTCGACGAACGCCTCGTAGATCCCGATCGACCGCTGCCCGAGCGCGCGCAGGGGCTGCCGGTCGTGGCCCTCGACGTAGGGCGCCAGCACCCCCGCCGACGCGCGGGTGGCGCCCTCGCCCGGCGGCCGCGGGTCGAGGAGCCGCACCCGGCGCCCGGTGGCGGCCAGCTCGAAGGCGATCGTGCAACCGACGATGCCGGCGCCGATGATGAGGACGTCGATGGGGCGATCGCTCACGCCAGGAACTGTACGACGTCGACTGCGCGATCCCCTAGCCCCTGGCCGCCAGCCCCTAGAAGGAAATCGTCGCCCCCACTTCCACCCGCCGGGCCGGCCCGGCGGAGGTGGCGGTGCCGAAGAACGGCGAGAGCTGATTGCCCGTGAACGCGTTCAGATTCGTCTGGTTGAACAGGTTCTGGAAGTTCACGTAGAGGTCCGCGCGGTAGCGGCTGTTCGATCCTTCCATGATCACCATGCGCGGACCATCGCCGCCACCGCCGCCCATACCCGAACCGGGCTGCATCGCCGCCGCCGCGCCGCCGGGGGGCGGACCGCCCATCGGCACGCCTTCGCCTCCGGGGAGGAGGCCGCCCAGGTTGAACGACTTCGTGAGGCGCAGGTCGACCGTCATCTGCGCCGCGCCACGGCCGGCGTTGCGTGAGACGCCGGCCGGCCGGTCGTTGAACACGGTGTCGCCGTTGGCGTCGAGGCCGGTCGTGATGTTGTAGGGGCGCGCCGACGAGACCTGCATGTTGAGCCCCGCGCGCAGGCCGTAGGGCAACGGCAGGTTGCCCATCACGAACAGCCGGTGCCGGATGTCCTGCATGGCCGGACCCCAGTCGGCGTCGGGCCGGGTCGAATCGGCAGGCAGGCTGAGGGCGCTGTCGGCGTTGTTGCGCATCGAGCCGAGCTGATACATCACGTTGCCGAAGATGCGGCGCGCCGGCACGCGGAGGTTCACTCCGACCGACAGCCGATCCGAGGCGCTGCGGCCGGTCGAGCTGATCTCGGAGATGTTGCCGATGGTCGGGTCCGGCCGCACGCCGTCGACCGGCGCGTTGATGTTGGTCGACCGCAGCACGTGGTAGCCGCGCGTCCACATGTAGTCGGCCCGCACGCCCATCCACTCCTTGAGGTTCTTGTCGAATCCGACCGAGGCCTGGTGAATGGTCGGCTGCGTCAGTTCGCCCGCCGTCTGGATGCGGCTGGCCGGCAGACGGGTGCCGCCCGAGGTCGCCGTGACGGGATAGGTCGGGTTGAGGATGATCTCGTCGATCTGCTTCACTCCGTCCACCCGCACGGTCTGCTCGTAGGTGGCGCTCTCGAACCAGTCGTAGAAGATGCCGTAGCCGGCGCGAACATTGGTCTTCTTCACGGTCCACGTGACGGCGGCGCGCGGCGCCAGGTTGAACGTGTCGCCGAGATTCGTCTGGATCTCCTGGCGCAGGCCCACGCTCGCCTGGACGTTCTTCGACAGGCGGAAGTCGTCCTGCAGGTACCAGCCGAGCTGATACTGCGAGTAGCTCACGAGCGGATCGCCGACCCGGCGCGCGAAGGTGCGCGCGAGTCCGGCCTCGAAGTCGGCCAGGCTCGAGAACGTGTAGGTGCCGTTGGCGTTGGTCTGCTGGGTGCTGTCCCACTGCCCGGCTTCGAACAGCAGCCCGGCGCGGAGCGCGTGCTTGCGCACGGCGAAGTCCACGCTCTGGTCGACGATGAACTGCTGGCCCTCACGCACGCCGGACTGCCCGGCCCCGCCGCTCGTGAAGGCATCGAGCACGCGCAGGGTCGGGCTGGCCGAGAACGAGGTGTTCTCCGAGGAAGTCTGCACGAACTCGAACTTCAGCTCGCTGAACACCTTCTTGCCGAACAGCCGGGTGTTGCGCAGGCGCAGCGTGTCGGTCGTCGAGTCACTGGCGTAGGAGCGGTCGAGGAGGTCGAAGTTGCCGACGCCCAGGTTGCTGCGGTCCTGCGTGCGGCGCTGATACTCGGCCCGCAGGGCGTTGCCGGCACCGAGCGCCTGCTCGACGCGCACGTTGACGTTCATGACGTCGTTCGGACGGCGCACCTGGTCGCGCACGTCGCCGGTGGGCGTGGCCGCTACGATCGTCTGGGCGTCGTAGGAGGCGTTGCCTTCGGCCGAGAACGTGATGCTGGTCTTGCCCTTCACGATCGGCCCCTGGCTGCTCACCTGCACCCGCTTGACCTGCTCGAGCGGCGCGGCGCTGGCAAAGGCGTTGCGCGCGTTCAGCGAGGAGTCACGGAAGCCGAAGCTGACACGGCTGCGCCAGGCGCCCATCCCGGGCTTGGTGATGACTTCCACACGCACCATGCCGGCGTCGTGGTACTCGGCCGCGTAGGAGTTCCTCCGGAAGCGGATCTGCTGAATCTGGTCCTTGGGCGGCAGCCGGCCGCCGCGGAAGCCGTCCACGAAGATCTGGGCGCCCGGGCCGGCCATCTCCGCCAGCTGATCGGCCATCTCGTCGGGATCGTCCGAGAGCGCGTCGATCTCCTCTGGCGACAGCGTCTGCGTGAAGCCGTTGTCGCGCCGATCGGAGGCATCCGTCTCGGCGACGGTCACGTCCTCGCTGATGGCCACCTGGAGCGTGATGGTGGTCTGGTTGGCGCCACGCTTGAGTGTCAGCGTCCCGGCAAACGGCTGGAAGCCCGGATAGTCGGCGCCGAGCGTGTATTCGCCCGGCGTGAGTTCCGCCGCCGCCGCGACGCCCGTCTGGTCCACCTGCAGCCCGCGCTCGACGCCGTCATCGCCCACGAGCAGCACCGTCGCTCCAGGCAGCACGGCGGCGGTCTCGTCGAGCACGGTGACGCGAAGCGACGCGGTGCCGCCCTGCTCGGCCAGGGCTGGCGCCGCCGTCACGAGGACGGCGGCCAGGAGAACGACGAACGAACACAGGCGACGCATGACGGGCCTCACGTAGGTAACGACTGTTGCCGCTGGATGCGGACGACTACTTCTTCTCGAAGAGATCCGCCTTGATCGACGGATTCACCTTGATCTTCTCGATCGTCCACTCTTCGGTGGGCGTGCCGTCGACCGACAGGCTGACGCGCCTGGGCAGCTTCACGCCGTCCACGCTCGCGTAGTCGTCGAAACGCATCTGCACGGCGCTCGGTGCCGGCGGCGGCATGGCCTCCATGCGCGCGCGCATCTCCTCGGGGCTCGGCCGCTCACCGCCGCCAGGCGCACCCGCCCCGGCGCCCGCACCCGGTGCGCCGCCCGGGCCGCGGCCACCGCCGCCGCCACCGCGACCACCACCGGGTCCGCGGCCACCCGGACCGCCCATCATGATGCGCGGCCGCACCTCCTGATACGCGAGCATCAGGGGCAGGTGCGTCGCCTGATCGACGAAGAGGCGCACCGCCTGCCCGCGCGCATCCTTCATCTCGAGCGTGTCGGCCTTACCGTCTGGCGATTCAGCGACACCCGCGAAGGTGACCTCCCCGGCCGGCGAGGCCAGCAGCGCGAGCATCCAGCGCTGCATCTCGCTGCGCAGCATCAGCGCCCGGCGCTTCTCGGCAGCGGCCGGATCGGCGTCCGCTCCGGGCGGGCCGTCGCGCAGCATGATCTGCATGCCGCCGCCACCACCGCGGTTCTGCACGTCCGTCCACGCCGACTCCCCGGCCAGTGCCTGGATGCGCTCCACCGACATGCCGCCGGGGAACTCGTTCTCTTCGCTCTTGTGCATCCGGTCCGGGCCCTGGAGCGTGAGCACCATCGTGCCCTCGATCTGCCGCTGCCCCATCTCACGGCGGAACGGCCCTTCGAGCGTCAGGCCCTTCACCTGCTCGACCTTGGCGCCGCCGAGCGCCCGCCGCATCTCGGCCAGCACCGCCGTCGCCTGTTCGGCCGCTTGCTCGGCGGCGTATACGGGAAGCGGTACCACCCGATCGGTGCCCGGGCCACCCACGCCGACCAGCATCGCTGCTGACATTGCCATCCACGCTTTCATCGCTGTCTCCTTGGAAGTCGCGTCGTGCGCCCTGCCGAACCTTGAACTGACGTCTGTCCGCCCCGCCCACTGCGACCGGCGATGACCATTGTGACGGCGTCGCGGAGCGAGTCGACGTCAAGGATCGGCAAAGGGTTTGTCAAGAATGTTAAATAGCAAATCCCCTGATATTTCAGGCGTTTTTCGCGTGCTACACTCCGCCCCATGATGCGCATCCCGCGCTTCCGTGGCACGACGTGGCTGGCCGCCACGGTAGCGCTGCTGCTGCCGGCGCTGGCCTGGCTGCAGTACGACTGGGCCAATCAGCTGGCCGCCGCCAGCCGCGAACGCCGGGAGCGGACACTGCGCGCCGCCAGCGCGCAGTTCACGGGCGCCGTCAACACCGAGGTCTCGCGACTCGGCGGCAGCCTGCAGCTGGACGGCGCCATGGTCGAGCGGCGCGACTGGGACGCCTACGCCCTGCGCTACGACAGCGTGATCGAGAGCGGTGCCGGCGCGCTCGTGGCGGGCGTCTGGTTCGTCGACATCGACGACACGGCCACCACGCCAGAGGCGCGGCTGCGGCTGCACGAATGGCGCCCCGAGGAGCGCAGCTTCGAGGCCGCCGCGTGGCCGGCGTCACTGAGCGCCGTGCGCACGCAGCTGCTCGCCGAGCCGAAGCGCCGGGCACTGGCCGTCCATTCCAACCCGCGCGATATCTTCGCCTCGGCCGGCGCCCTCGGCGACGAGCGCACGCTGGTCATGCCGATCGTCCGCGTCCAGACGGCGCGCGGCACCGATGCACGGCCCGACCGCTTCACGACCGATGTCGCCATGCGCGGCTTCACCATCGTCGGCTTGAACGTGGAGGTGATGGCGCGCGAGCGTCTGCCGGCGCTGGCCGCCGAGCACTTCCCGGAGTCGTCCGAGTACCGCGTGGCCGTCGTCACCACGCGCGACGGACGCGTGCTCTTCGAGTCGGCACCGGGCGCCGCCGCCGACACGGCCGACGATCCCGACCTCACGATGCCGCTCATGCAGCCGCGCATCGGCCCGATGATGTTCGTCACGCGACTGGACGCCGACGGCCGCGATCCGGCCGGGCGGGCCGCCACCGCCACCGCCACCGCCACCGCCGCCGTCGCCGTCGCCGGAGGGCCTCGACGCCGAGGAGACGGATCGCGTCGTGAGCGTCGTCGAGGTGCGCGAGCGCGACGGCCAGCGCAGCGTGCGCACGCGCTCGACCTCGCGCGCGCACGGGCACTGGACACTCCGCGTGAAGCACGAAGCGGGTTCCCTCGAGGCCGCCGTGGCGGCCTCGCGGCGCCGCAATCTCGGCCTGAGCGGCGGCGTGCTGGCGCTGCTCGGTGTCGTCGTCGCCCTCATCGCCGTGTCGGCCCGCCGCGCCCAGGCCCTGGCCCGCCGCCAGATGGAGTTCGTGGCCGCCGTGTCACATGAACTGCGGACGCCGGTGGCGGTCATCAATTCGGCCGCCGGCAACCTCGCCGACGGCGTCGTCGCCGACCCGACGCGGGTGAAGCGCTACGGCGTGACCATCCAGACGGAGGCGCGCCGGCTCGGCGAGACCGTCGAGCGGGTGCTGCAGCTGGCCGGCCTCGGCTCGGGCCGGCCGCTGCCGATGGCGCCGGTGTCAGCCGAGAGCGTCGTGCGCGACGCCGTCCGGATGTCGGAGGCAGACGCCGCCCAGGCGGCCGTCGACGTGCAGGTGGAGCTGGCGCCGGACGTGCCGGCGCTCGTGGGCGATGCCGGCGCCCTGCAGTCGGCCGTGCAGAACCTGATCGGCAACGCCATCAAGTACGCCGGCGAGGATCGCTGGGTGCGGGTGACCGTCTCGACCACCCGGACCCCACGACGCGAGGTCCGCATCGCGGTCGAGGACCACGGCGGCGGCCTCGACGCCGAGGAGCAGCGTCTCGTCTTCGAGCCGTTCTTCCGCGGCAAGGCCGCCATCGCCAACCAGGTCAAGGGCAGCGGGCTCGGCCTGAGTCTCGTGCGCCGCATCGCCGAGGCGCACGGCGGCCGCGTCGAGCTGGTCAGCTCGCCGGCGCACGGCAGCACCTTCACCATCTGCCTGCCGGCTGCGCCGGACGCGCCGGCGACGTCGGCGGCAGCCGCCGCGGCGCCTCAGACGGCGACGTCCTGATGGCGGAAGGACGCCTGCTGCTGGTGGAGGACGAGCCCGGCCTGCAGCTCACGCTGACCGATCGCCTCGCCGCTGAGGGCTACGAGGTCGAGACGGCGGGCGACGGCGAACTCGGCCTGACGCGGGCGCTGACCGGCACCTTCGACCTCGTCGTGCTCGACGTGATGCTGCCGAAGCGCGATGGCTTCGACGTCTGCCGCACGTTGCGCCAGCGCGGCAACACGACGCCGATCCTGATGCTGACGGCGCGCGGCCAGCTCGTGGACAAGGTGGTCGGCCTCAAGCTCGGCGCCGACGACTACCTGGTCAAGCCGTTCGAGGCGATGGAGCTGCTGGCGCGCGTCGAGGCGCTGCTGCGCCGCGCCGGCAACGGCCAGGCGCCGCCCGCCGGCACCGCCGGTGCCACGCGCTTCGAGTTCGGCGACGTGACGGTCGACACCCGCAAGGCGGAGGTCGTCAGGGGCGGGCTGCCGCTCGATCTCTCCGCCAAGGAGTTCCACCTCCTGCGCTACTTCCTCGAGCATCGGGGGGCGACCATCTCGCGCGACGAGCTGCTGCAGGAAGTGTGGGGCTACGAGCACACGCCATCGACGCGCACGGTCGATGTCCACGTGGCCTGGCTGCGCCAGAAGCTCGAGGCGAACCCGAAGGTGCCGCAGCTCATCCTGACGGTGCACGGTCTCGGCTACAAGTTCGTCGGCTGACCGCGGACGCGCCATCCGCCGGTGCCGCGGCGGACAGGCGGACAGGACCGGCGGCACCACCGCACCTGCTATTCTGACGGCCGATGGCCCGCATCTGTGTGTTCTGCGCCTCCACTCCGGGCCTGCGCCCGACCTATGCCGAAGGGGCCATCGCCCTTGCCCGCGCCCTGACCGACGGCGGACACACGCTGGTCTACGGCGGCGGTAACGTCGGCCTGATGGGGGTGGTGGCCGACGCCGTACTGGCAGCCGGCGGCGAGGTCGTAGGCGTCATCCCCCACACGCTGATGGCCCGCGAGATCGGACACACCGGCGTCACGCGCCTGCACGTCGTGGACTCGATGCACGAACGCAAGGCCCTGATGGCGGACCTCTCGGACGCGTTCGTGGCGCTGCCGGGCGGCGTCGGCACGCTCGAAGAAGTGTTCGAGGCCATCACGTGGACCCAGCTCGGCCTCCACCGCAAGCCGTGCGGGCTCCTCAACGTGGACGGCTTCTACGACGGCCTGCTGCAGTTCCTCGACCACGCCTGGGCGGAAGGCTTCATCAAGCCGGAAACGCGGGCGATCGTGTCGGCCGGCACCGATCCAGCCAGGCTGCTGACGCAACTGCTCGCCACGACGATGCCGCCGGTGCCGCAGTGGATCTCGGCCCGGGAACGCTAGCGACGCGCGAAGACGGCGACGCCCGGACGGACGCCGCCGGCGTCTAGGGTCGCTCGGCGAGCGCCACGGCGGCCTGCAGTGACAGCGCGAATCGGCCGCGGCCACGCGGCGCGATCCGGATCGCCGGGCACTTCTGTTCCAGACGCCGCCGCAGCAGCAGCAACCGCGTCTCGAGGTTGTCCTTGTATTCGGGCAGTTGCAGCGTCTTGTCGAGCCGCAGCTCGCGGTTGGTGAACTCGGTGCGGCCGGCAGCGGCGTGGATCGAAAGCAGCTTCCAGAGCACCCGGGCCGGCAGACCGCGAATCAGGTACTCGCCGTCGACCAGCACGACATCGTCGGCCCGGTAGTAGGCGATGTCGAGCGGGGCTTTCGACACCGGCAGGGGTGGCGGCGCCGCCGGCGGCTCGGCCACCGCCACCTGGCCGCTCGCTTCGCGCAGCACGGCGTTCTGCACGGCGATCGCCAGGTAGGAGCCGAGCAGCTCGATGGTGGCGCGGTCCTGTTCGTGGAAACGGTAGCGCACCTCGCTCTCGATGCACAGCACGCCGACGAGCTCGCCGCGCACCAGGAGCGGCACGCCGAGCTGGCTTTCGGGGTTGGCCAGCCCGGGCAGCGAGATGCGGCGCTCGGGCGAACACCAGCCCTGCTCCTCGGCGCGGTACTTGGCGGCGTAGGCGTAGAGCATGCCGCGCATCAGGCCGGCGATGCGGATCGGCTTCATCGCTTCGGCCACCATGCCGGAGATGCCCTCGCCGTAGCGCACCTCGGCGCCGGCGCCGTCTTCGGGATAGCCGTGGGTCGCCATCGTGATGAGCGTGCGCGGCTGCTCACCGGGCAGCAGGAACATCGAGTGCGTGAAGCCGAAGGTGTCGGCAAGGCCCTGGAGGATGGCGTCGACGAGGGCTTCCAGCCCGTCGGCCTTGTTGACGCGCTCCGAGAGATCCTGCAGCGCGGCCATCGTGAAGACGGCGTCGGGAGCCTGGCGGCCGGCCGCCGGCGCGTCGTGGCCGGGTTGTTCGGGCACCTTCCGCACCGACTGCACTTCGTAGACGTCGGCGGCGAGCAGCTTGAAGATGCCCTTCATTCCGCAGTAGGAGGCGATGGCTTCGATGCGGTGCGCCATCCGGTCGAACAGCGGCCCCGACGTTTCGGAACGCGTGAAGCGCAGGCGCAGTTCCCAGCCCTGCTGCGTATCCGGGTCGACGACGCGCACCAGGGCCTGCGGATTCTCCGCCACGTTGCGCCGGCTCTTGTTGAAGAACTGGAACGAGAGCGCCACGTGGGTCGCGTCGACGTACTCGACGTGACTGAGGTAGGCGGCGTTCGGCGTGCCGTCGGCCGCGCACGTGTAGAGGGTGGCGGGAATCAGACCCTGGAAGCACGAGGTGAGCGTCTCCAGCCCGAGGCTCATGGCAGGGGCGCTCCCGCGTCGGGTCCGGGTGTCTGCGAGAAGAGCGCCGTGACGCGCAGCCGGATCGCCACCGCCGGCCAGATGATCCACGTCCGCGTCGACTCGCCGGGCGAGCCGATGATCTCCATCTGCCGCATGAAGCCGCTCCACTGCGCCTCGACGAGCGGCTGGTCCTCGCTCGTGGCCTCGCGCACCGAGACGAACTCGCCCTTCACCTGGCAGGCGCGATCGTCCTGTGGGCGGGCAAAGACCAGCGCCGCCTGGCCGTTGGCCTCGAGATCCGCCAGCACGGCAGCGGCGCCGACCACCGGCACGTAGACGACGAGGTGGCCGCCGTCGGCCTCCACGTGGACGGCCGGCGCGTAGGCGGCGTTCGGCTCGAGCTGGGCGTTCCTGGTCCCGATGTTGATGGCGAGGCCCTGCTGGAGAAACAGGGCGAGAGGAGCGTCGATCATGCGTTCAGCGGCGCATTGTAGCTGCTTAGGGTCTTCTTAAGGTAGCCGTGTGGCTGCTTAGGATTCTTGTAGCGAATCGTTAGCATCTCGAAAGCGAACTTCAGGGTGATCCTTCCGTCACTGCAATCAAACACGGAGGACATCGATGACTCACAAGACCGCATCCGCCCTGCTCGTGGCGACAACCGTCGCTCTGACCACGCTCATCGCTACTGCCGAGGTGCCGGAGCAGCGCTCCGACGCCGCGAAGAAGGGCCGCACCGCGGTTGAGCTTGGCGCCTACCTCGTCAAGACGATGGGCTGCCACGACTGCCACACGCCCTGGAAGCTGGGCCCGCAGGGGCCCGAGCCCGACATGACGCTCGCGCTCACCGGCCACCCGGAGGCGATGAAGATGCCGCCGGCCCCGGCCCTGCCGCCCGGTCCGTGGATCGCCACGGTGGCCGCGACCAACACGGCGTGGGCCGGCCCGTGGGGCGTGAGCTTCACCGCCAACCTGACGCCGGACAAGGAAACGGGACTCGGCGACTGGACCGAGGAACAGTTCATCGCGACCATGCGCACCGGCAAGCGCCAGGGCAAGGGTCGCGCGTTGCTGCCGCCGATGCCGTACCCGGTGGTGGGGGCGCTCGTGGACGAGGAGATCAAGGCGCTGTGGGCCTACCTGCAGTCGCTCGCGCCGGTGAAGAACCGCGTGCCGCAGCCGATCGACCCGCCCGAGGAGTCCGCGCGGTGATGACCACTCTCACGCGCGGGCTGCTCGTGGCGGCGGCGAGTGCCTGGGCGTGTGCCATCGTCATCCGCGCTGAAGACGCAGCGCGAGGCGCGACGGTGCCGGAGGCCCCGCCCGCCCTGTTGTCCCAGACCGGCCTCTACGCCGATCCGGCAACACTCGCGGTCGACCCGCGCAACCGCCCCTTCGCACCGCAGTACGCACTGTGGAGCGATGGGGCGGCGAAGCGGCGCTGGGTCCGCCTGCCCGACGGTGCCGCGATCGACGCGGGCGACGTCGATCGCTGGGACTTCCCGGTGGGCACGACGTTCTGGAAGGAGTTCGCCTTCGAAGGACGGCGCGTCGAGACCCGCGTGCTGCGCAAGGTGACCGCCGATCGGTGGGACGTGGCGTCCTACGCGTGGACGGCCGACCAGCGGGACGCGGCGCTCGTCGGGCCCGCGGGTCTGGCCAGGGCGGCGGAGATCGCGCCGGGCAAGTGGCACAGCATCCCGTCGCACGACGAGTGCCGTGCCTGCCACGATTCGGGACGCACCGAGGTGCTCGGCTTCAGCGCGCTGCAACTGTCGGACGATCGCGATCCGCTGGCGCCGCACGCCGAACCGGTGACGGCGGACATGGTCACCTTCGGCACGCTCCTCGGCGAGAACCGCCTGGCGGGCCTGCCGGCCCGTTTCGCGGCGGCGGCACCCCGCGTGGCCGGTCGCACGCCGCTCGAGCGCGCGGTGCTCGGCTACCTGTCGACCAACTGCGGCAGCTGCCACAATCGCCACAGCACGATTGCCTCGCTCGGCCTGTTCCTGAAGTACTCGCTCGACGAGTCGGGACGGTGCGGAGCCGACGCCGTGGCCACGACCGTCGACCGCGCCGGCCACTGGCAGGTGCCGGACGCCCCGGAGGGCACGTCGCGCATCGTCGCTCCCGGCCAGCCGGCGCTGAGCGCCCTCCTGCGGCGCACCACGTCGCGGCGGCCGTCCAGCCAGATGCCGCCGATCGGCACGGTGATCGCCGACCGCGAGGCACTCACGCTGGTGAAGGCCTGGATCGACGAACTCGGCGCGTCGGCCGGTTCCCGCTGCGCGGTGCCCGGGAAGAGCCACTAGTCGCGGCCGAGGCGCCCGTCGCCGGCCGGGCCACGCCGCCGTCAGCCCGGCAGGGTCCAGAACGGACCGGTGAGGCCCACGGCCGTGAGCAGGGCCTGCGACTCGTCGCGCGTGCGCGGGCGCCAGTCCGGCGCCAGACGACCGCGATACCAGCGGCGGCCGAGCGCCGCCAGCTGCGGCACTGGCAGCATGCCGTCCAGGCCGAGGCCGTGCGCCGCCGTCCACTGCCCGAGCTCCTCTTCCGACCGGAAGAGCCGGATCGTCTTTCACGTGTAGCCGATGTCGTCCCACCAGTGCGCCGCCGGCACGGCGACGTGGGCCACGGCGCCGGGAGGCGCGAACGCCACGCCGCGGCTCACCCTCGCTGCTACCGGGCGGCCCGAGGCCGGACACGGTGAGACGAACGACACGTCCGCGTCGAGCGCGGCCGCGATCCCGAACGCGTCCCACACGCAGTTGGCCCACAGCGTGCGACCGTCGACCACCACCGGCACCTCGGTGGGGCGCGCAGAAAACGGCATCGCCATCCACACCTCGCCGCTGTCCGGGTCGAGCACGATGACGTGGCCCGCGGCCAGGGTGGCATAGCTCGCCGACACATCGGCGTACTCGCAGCCGAGCGACCGCATGACGCCGAGTCTCGTCGGCACGCCACCAGCGGCGAGAGTGTCGAGGATGGCGCGCCGCACGGCGAGGTCGGTCACGCTGAGCGGCGCCGGCATGCGCGGCAGTGTACACGGCCGCCTGCCACGTGGAGCCCTCACACCCTGAGCAGCAGCGCCTCCACCGGCCGCCCGTAGGCACGGCTCACGGCCTCGGCGTAGAGCGCCACCTGCAGGCGGTAGGCCGGCTCGGCGCCGGCGATGGCGACGTCGGTCTTGAAGTCCACGACCAGCCACGACGCGCCGTCATCGAAGGCCGAGATCGGCCTGGCCGTCCACGAGGACGTCGCCGGTCATGGCGGCGAGCGGCATCTCGCGCTGGCAGGCACGCCCGGCGGCCACCGCGGTGCGCGCCCTGGCGAAGACGTCGTGCGCCAGCGCGCGTTCGGCCGCCTCGGCGGCGGCCGCGCGTTCGCCGTCGGAGGCGTTCAGCATCCGCGCCTGCACGGCGGCCATGCGCGCGATCTGCTCGATCGAGGCATCGAGCGGCACGTGCGCGAGCAGCGCGTGGAGCAGCGTGCCGAAGCGGCGGCCCGAGGGACGCCCGGCGCCGCCACGCTCCGAGTCGGCGGCGGCGGCACGGTCGGCATCGACGACACTGATGCGCGCGGCGCGGCCGGCGATCTCAGGAGGGGTGCTGACCACGCCTTCGAGGCTCGCCTCCGCCCACTCGGTCGCCGTCATCGCCCGCCGGCGGGAGACGGCGCCCCGCGCCAGCACCGAGGTCCGCCAGGCCCGCCACTGGTCGTATTCGGCGCGGTCCGCGGCCACGATGTGCGCCGGCGCGTCCTTGTGGATGAGGTGCTCGTGCCGCAGCCCGCGGCGCTCCTCGCCGCGACGATCGAGCACCGACGGATCCCACCAGGCGACGGTGTAGGGCTCGCCGGTCGTCGCGTCGACGTGCGCGAAGGCGCCGGGACGCATCGTGTGCAGCGTCGGCATGTTCGAGGGCGGCCGATCGAGGTGCGTGTCCTTGCCGGTGAAGGCCGGCACCCCGGCCGCGGTCGACCGCCTCCCCGCCATAGAGCGCCACCGACAGCGGCTGCACCCAGTGCTTGTCCTCGGGGCCGTCGCCGATGGCCGGCACGACCAGCAGATCCTTGGCGCGGGTGGCCGCCACGTAGGCCAGACGCACGCCCTCCGCTTTGTCGCGCGACGCTTCGAGGGCGTTGTGCAGGCGCAGATCGAGCGGCGTCCAGCCGGCCAGCTTGATGGCGGCCAGCCCGCGCGACGTATCGAGGTAGCGCTGCGCGTCGTCGCGGCTCAGCCGGCATCCGATGTCGGCCAGGATGACGACCGGAAACTCGAGGCCCTTGGCCTTGTGCACGGTCATCAGGCGGACGCCGTCGGTGCCCTCCTCGAGGATCGGCGCTTCCGGCGCCGGCGCGCGATCGGCGGCCTCGCGCAACTCATCGACGAAGCCGCGGAACGACAGCCCGCCCTCGGCTTCGTAGCGGCGGGCCATCTCGGCGATCTGCAGCACGTTGGCCAGCACCTGCTCCCCGCCGCGCCACAGCGCGAAGGCGGCATGGGCGCGCGTGGCCTCGAGCAGGCGGCCGATGGTCTCGGCCACCGGCCGGGCGTTGCGCAGGCGGTGCAGCTCGGCCAGCGTCGCCAGGGCCTCGGCCACCGCCGCCAGCGCCGGCGGCACGTCCGCTGGAATGTGGAACGGCCGGAAGCCGTGGCCGAGGGCATGCCAGGCCAGCAGCTCCTCTTCCGCCACGGCGAAGAAGGGGCCGCGCAGCGTGGCGAACACGCTCAGCGCGTCGTCGGGCCACTCGATCGCCGTGAGCGCCGTCCGCAAGGCGTCGACTTCCTCGCGTTCGTGGAAGGCCTTGCCGCCCACGAGCAGGTGCGTCAGCCCGCGCGCCTCGAGCTCCTCGACGTAGTCGCGGGTCACATCGGTCTGGAAATCGAGGAAGCGGCGGAAGAGCAGACAGACATCGCCGGCGCGGATTGGGCGGCGGGCCGCCGCTCTGTCCGCCCCACGCGCGTGCTCGTCGGGCACGGTGTAGCCGCTGTCGCGCACCAGCCAGCGCACGAACTCCCCCACCGCCGCCGGCAGCGAGGCGGCGATCGCCCCTTGCGTGACGTTGCCGCGGTCGCTCAGCGGGCGCGGCACCGGCAGGGCGACGACGGCCGGCTGGGTGGTCACGTCGGCGCGTGCCGGCTGCAGCTCCACGTAGTCGGCCTGAAGCGACGGCCGGTCGCCCGTCATGTGCGTGCTGAAGGCCGCGTTGACCGCGCGCTGGATGGCCGGCACGCTGCGGAAGCTGGTCCTGAGACGCACCCGTCTCGCGCCCTCGCTCACCAGACGCTCGCAGATGTCGCGATAGACGCCGACATCGGCGCGGCGGAAGCGGTAGATCGACTGCTTCGGGTCGCCGACGACGAACAGGGCCCCGGGACGCACCCGCAGATCCATCGCCGCCGTGGCGGCATCGGTGGCCTCGTCCGAGGCCAGCAGCATCAGCAGCTCGGCCTGCAGCGGGTCGGTGTCCTGGAACTCGTCCACCAGCAGGTAGCGGAAGCGGCGCTGGAAGTCGCGCCGCACCTCGGCGTCGTCGCGGACGAGGTTACGCGCCTGGAGGAGCAGGTCGAGGAAGTCCACGGCGCCGGCCCGCCGCTTGCGGTCGCCGTACAGCTCGACCGCGTCGCCGAGCGCCTCGTGCACGAGGGCCGCGAGGCTGGCGTCGGCGGCCTCACGGAAGGCGACGAGCGCGTCCACGAGCGCCTCGCGCATGGCGATGACGTCGGCGTTGGCCACCTTGCGGGAGAACTGCCCGGAGGCCCGCCGCCCGCCGCGCAAGTTCCGCTCCTGCGCCGCCAGCTCGCACAAGGCGGCTTCCCAGCCGTCGTAGTCCGGCAACGCCCGGGCGCGCAGTGGCCGGATCTCCTCCCAGGCGCGGCGCAGCGGCGCAATCGCTCTGACCAGCAGGTCGCTCCGGCTGATCGGGTCGGCGGTGGCATCCGCGAAGGCGGCCAGGGCATCGAGCAGGTGGTCGATGTCGGCGTCACGATTGAATCCGTCCGGCCGCAGCCACGGGGCCGGGTGGTCGCGCCACTCGAGCAGGTCGCGGCCGGCCCGTTTCAGCCGCGCAATCGGGGCGTCCTCGTCCTCGTCCGCGCCGAAGCGACGGGCGGTCACGCGCCGCAGCGACCGGCGCACGCCTTCGCGCGGCCGGTCCAGCTCCCGCTGCAGCCAGTCGGCGAAGGCCTCGTCGAACAGACGCGCCGCCTGGCCCTCGGTGAGCACCGAAAACGACGGGTCGATGCGCGCTTCCACCGGACGTTCGCGGAGCAGGTCGGCGCAGAAACCGTGGATGGTGCTGACATGCGCTTCCTCGAAGTGCTGCACGGCGTCGTCCAGCCGCGTTGCCTCTCTGCCGGCCGCGTTGCCGCGCGCGTGCTCGAGCTGCTCGCGCAGGCGCAGCTTGAGCTCACCGGCGGCCTTCTCGGAGAAGGTCACCGCCACGATCTGGTCGATGGTGGCGCGGCCGGTCTCGACCAGGCGCACGATGCGCTTCACGAGCTCGGTCGTCTTGCCGGTGCCGGCGGCGGCCTCGACGACCAGGGTCGTGTCGAGCGCGTCGGCAATCAGCGCGCGATCGCCCGCATCGGCAATCGGCGCCGTCACGGCATCCTCCGCAGGGCATCGAGGTCGGGCAGTGCCGGCTTGCGGGCGGTGCGACGCGGCTCTTCCGGCCCGCACACGGCGCGGAAGTCACAGTAGCTGCACGCCGGGTGTGGGCCGAGGACACCCGGCTTGGCGGCCAGCGTGCCGTGCTCGATGGCGCGGTCCACGATCTCGAGCACTTCGAGCCCGCGCCGGCGGATGTGATCGTCGAGCGCAATCGTCCGCACGCTGAACTGCCCAGCCGTCGTGCAGTAGGAGAGGCGGCCTTCGACCACCGGCTCGCCCGCCATCGCCTCGAGCGCCGCCGCGTAGAGCACCGGCTGCAGGATGCGGCCGCCCTCGACGATGGTCGCCGGCGTCGTGCGGTTCTTGCCGGTCTTGTGATCGGTCACGCGCAGCACGCGGTCGCTGACGCGACGCTCGACGAGGTCGATCGATCCGCGCAGCCGGAATCCGGCCTCGCCGACCGAGACCGGTTCGCGCACGGATGCCGCGTCGCGCGCGGCGTCGAGCGGCAGGCCGAACGCCAGCTCGAACCGCTCGGGCACCCAGTGGCGGGCATCGGCCACCACCATCTCGTCGAACCACAGGTAGAGGTCACGGCGCAGGCCGGCGATCTCGTCGTGCCACACGCGATCGATGGCCGGCGCGAGATCGTCGTAGGCCTTGGTCGTCACGGCCGTGATGGCCCACTCGAGCTGCCCGCGGGCGCCGCCGGTGTGGCCGGGCGCGAGCGGCAGCATGCCGTTCTTGACCAGCGAACGGAAGAACACCGTCTGGATCTCGTGGAACAGGCTGCCGCGCGTCAGCGGATCGAGCCGCTGGAGTGGCGCCGGCGCTTCGAGCGGCGCCAGCTGGTAGATGGCGGCGAGCTGGAACTGGTACGGGCAGGTGGCAAAGCGCTGCAGGGCCGTCAGCGAATACGGGCGGGCGGTCAGGCGCTGGGCCGCCAGCGCGGCGGCGGTGAGGGGCTGCACGCGCGTCAGGCCGTCGGCGGTCGACCAGCGATCCTGCCAGCGTCCCCACCGCTCGATCACCGAGCGGCGCAGGGACGCGTTCAACTCGAGCAGATAGCGGCCGCGACCCTCGTGACGATCACGCTCGCTGGCCGGTGCCCGGAGCAGGGGGAGCAGCACCGCGAGGTCGTGCTCCATGTCATCGATGGCCACGCGCGGATCGCGGGGCGCCGGCCAGTCGAGCCAGGCGCCGCCGCGGGCCGAGGCCTCGTCGGCCAGCGCGAGATAGCGCGGGATGGCACCGGTCGTCGCGCGCACCACGTCGAGGACGTAGAAGGACGGCACCCGGGGACGCGACTCGGCCAGGTCGATGCGCGGAAACGACAGATGCACGCGTGCCGTCGCGGCGCCGACGGCCAGCCGCAGCTGCAGCCGTTCGTCGGCGGCGCGGTCGTCGGCCACCGGCAGGCCGGCATCGAGCGCGGCACGGCGGGCATCGAGCAGGAGCGCGTCTTCGCGGAGCCGCTGCGGGAAGATGCGTTCGGCCATCCCCGGCACGAAGACGACCGTGAACGAACGGCCACGCGCGCTCTGCGGGGTGCCGACGAAGACGCGGCCGTGACGCCGTCGGGGTGGCTCGTGCGTGAGCGTCAGCAGGCGAGGCGTGAGCACGTCACGCACCTCGCGGAGTGACACGGGCCCCACGCTCCCGAGGGGCGCCATCTCGGCCAGCACCCGAGTGACGCGAGCGGGCTGGCGCAGCACCTGCGGCACCAGCGCGGTGAACTCGCGGATCCATTCGGCCCAGGAACGCGCCGCGCCCCACGTGTCGAGCGCCGCCACGATGGGCAGCGCGAACGACTCGAGGTGCCCGAGCTGCTCGCGGTCGCGCTCGAGCGCGCGCAGGCGGGGCGAGTCGCCGTCCTCGTCGGCGAGCTCGCGCAAGCGACGGTCGTACTCGTTGCGCAGGCCGGGCAGACGCCGCTGCCAGCGCTCGAAGCCCTCGATGACATAGGCCTCGACGAGCAGTTCCTCCCACCGCCAGGGCGCGCGCAGGGTGCCGGCCACGACGCGCGATCCATCGCGCTCGCTGGCGGACGGCGCTTCCTCGACGGGCGCGGGATCCTCGACCCGCTCATCGGGTGGCACGAGCGCATCGACGGCATCGGTGCCCGCGGGGACGGGTTCGTGAGGGCCGGTGGGGACGCCTCTCGCCGTTGGCTGCGACGGCACCTGCCCGAGAGACAGGTACTCGGCGAAGCGCCGCGCCGACAGGCCCTCGTCGGCGCAGGCGAGCAGGGCGAGGAACGCGCGGCCGGCCGGATCGGGGCGCCGCGTCCCGCGCTCGAACCACGCGGGAACGCCGGCTCTGGCGAAGGCGTGCTCGAGCAGCCCCAGATAGGTGTGAGGGGCGCGCAGCAGGACGGCCATGTCGTCGAACGGCACGCCGGCGTCGGCCTCGCGCAGCACCCGGCGGGCAATCTCCACCGCCTCCCGCCCTTCGCCCGGCGCCGAGAAGATCTGCACGGTGTCGTCGAGCACCCCGACCGGCGGCGCATCGGGAGAGAACAGCCACTGCTGGAGCCGCAAGCGGGCGGTCGGACTCGGCCCGTCTGCGAGCGATTCCGCGGGTGGCGCGGGCTCTGCCCTCACGATCCCGCCCTCGGCACGGCACGCCGCCAGGGTCGGGGCGTCGCCGGCCGGCACGACGGCCAGGCAGTGCGATGCCGTCGCGACCAGTGCGGCCAGCAGGCGCCGCTCGGAGGCCGAGACGACGGGCACGTCGAGCAACACGACATGGCGCGCCGGCAGCACCTCCGGCGTTGCCAGGAGGCGCGCGGCGGCCGTCGCCACCACGTCCGCGCGACTCACGGCCCCGGCCCGGGCGGCCTGCTCGGCCACCCGTCGCGCCAGCGCCGCCAGGTCCGCGCCCACGCGGTCCACGGCGGTCAGCGCCGCCAGCGAAACATCGGCGAGTTGCAGCTCGCTGAGCGTGCGGGTGGCCGCACGCGGGAACCCGGGGAGGTCGGCCACGGGCTCGAAGTAGGCGAGGTCGCCCTCTTCGCGGGCGTCGAAGGAGGCGCGGGCCACCATCGCCTCGACGCCGAGGGCGCTTCCGGGCACCTTGAGCTGCTCGGCCAGTTCTGGCAGCGCGAGCCGCGTGGCCAGCTCGCCAAACGACATGCGGATTACGCCGGCCAGGGCCCCGCGTGCCCGGGCGACGTCGAGGGCCAGTTCATCGGCCGCCGCCCTCGACGCTCCGACCACGAGCACGCCGGCCAGGGCGTGCTCCACGACGAAACCCCGCGCGGCCTCGCCACGCGCGTCGGCCGAGGGGGAGACGACAATCCGGAACGAAGACCGAGACACGACGACCCGCGAGGAGAATACACGAGGGCCGTCGCCGTGGCCGGCGACCTGCTGAAACGAGGACACGGTCCGCTCGACAGGACACGACTCCGGCTAGAATCCCGAGATGGAGCGCCTCAACCCCATGTAAACCGCGACGCGTGACGGGTACGCGCCTTGCTTCGCGTACGACAGGAGTTGGAAATGCACATCAACAAGCTGGTATTCGGCGGGCTGATCGTCGGGTGCCTCGGCGCGGCCGCCTTGGGCGGCTATCTGGCCAACCGGCCGGACGCCACCCCTCCAGCCATCACGGCAGTCGCGCCCGAGCCGGCGCCCGCACCGACCGTCACCGCGTCCGAAGGCGTCGTTGCCCCTGTTGCCGAACCGGCCACCCCGAGCCCGGCGCCAGCAGCGGCGGCAGCATCGCCGGCCCGTCCGGCGCCGCCCGCTCGCGCTACCGCCCCGGCTCCCCGCCGCACCTCCCCCCCGCCGCCCGCTCCGGCACCCCGTCGCGCGGCCGCCCGTCCTCCCGTGGTGCGGGAAGCGCCGCCGGTGGCGGCCCCGGTCCCAGCCCCTGCTCCCACCGTCGCCTCCAGCGGCAGCACCATGTGGGAGGCGCGTCCTCCGGTCGAGGCGGAGGCCCCGGAACGCGCGTTGCCAGAGCCCGAACCGGTCGCGCCGCCGGCTCCTGAGTTCGTCGAGCTCGTGGTGCCGGCGGACGCGGTCATCGGCCTGCAGCTCGAGACCACCGTGTCGAGCGACCGCGCCAAGGTCGAGGATCGGGTGGAAGCGCGCGTGACCCGCGACGTGCGGGTCAACGGCCGCGTGGCGATTCCGGCCGGCTCCCTGGCCCAGGGCACGGTCACCGAGGTGGAGCGCGGCGGCAAGGTGCGCGAACGCGCCCGTCTCGGCATCCGTTTCCACACGGTCGTGCTGGCCGACGGCGACCGGCTCGCGCTCCGCACGGACGCCATCACGCGTGAGGGGTCGTCGCCCGGCAGGGAGAGCGCGGCCAAGATCGGCGGTGCGGCGGTCGGCGGCGCCATCCTCGGCGCCATCCTCGGCGGCGGCAAGGGCGCGGCCATCGGCGCCGGCGTCGGCGCCAGCGGCGGCACGGCGGCGGTCATGGCCGGGGATCGCAACGTCGTCACCATCCCCGCCGGTTCCACGGTCAGCGTGCGCATGCGCCAGCCGGTGACGGTCACGGTCGGGAAGGAATAGTCATCGTCGGGCGGGCCGGATGCACCCCGGCTGTGGCGTAGAATCGACGTCTACCCCACAAGGAGTCCCGCCATGCGCTCGACCATCGCCATCATCTGTCTCGCCCTCGCGGCGCCGCTCGCGGCGCAGACCAAGCAGGAGTTCCCCGGCGTCAGCAACTTCACCCGCGTCGACGCCACCGTCGCCTGCGGCGGCGCTGCCGAGGTCTCGGCCCTCGATGCCTTGAAGAAGGACGGATTCAAGACCGTCATCAACCTGCGGATGGCGAGCGAACCCGGCGCCAACATCGAGCAGAACCAGGCCAAGGCGAAGGAGCTGCGCCTGAACTACGTGCACATTCCGTTCAGCGGGGCCAGCCCCGACCCGAAGGTCATCGACACCTTCCTCGCGACCATCGCCGACAAGGCGAATCAGCCGGTCTTCATCCACTGTGCGTCGGCCAACCGCGTGGGTGCCGTGTGGCTCGCCAAGCGGGTGCTGCAGGACAAGTATTCGATCGAGAAGGCGACGCAGGAAGCCAAGGCCATCGGGCTCTCGAACCCGGGTCTCGAGAAGTTCGCGCTGCAGTACATCGCCGATCATCAGAAGTAGGATGACCAGGCTCCTCTCCGCGACGGCGCTGGCGCTGGCGGTCCTGTGGCCCGCCGACGCCCGCGCCGACGTGTTCCTCACCCCTTACGCCGGTGTGAACTTCGCCGGCAGTACCGTCGACCGGCGCACGAATCTCGGCGCCTCGCTGACGTGGCTCGGCGCGAGCGGGTTCGGCCTCGAAGTGGACCTGGGCTTCATTCCGAGCTTCTTCGAGCCGAAGGACCTGCAACTCGACGTGTTCGGCGACAACAGCGTGACCACCGTGATGGGCAATCTGGTGCTCGGCGGCCGCGGCAGCGGCCTGCGGCCGTACCTGTCGGGCGGCGCGGGGCTGATGCGCAGCCAGATCGGATCGTTCGGCGAGCTGTTCGATGCGACCGAGAACGGCTTCGGCGTCAACGCCGGCGGCGGGGTGCGGCTCGGCAGGGGGCGGCTGTCGCTGACTGGCGACGTGCGCTACTTCCGCGCCATCTCCGACGTCGATGACGTCGTCCTCGAGGAAGTGCTCGGCGATTTCTCGTTCTGGCGGGGCACGGCGGGTCTCGCCATCCGCTTCTGAGCACGGGTTCGGACCCCGCGCGGGCCGGCACGCGCTTCGCGCCGTCCCCCTGTTCGCCACTCGACGCAACCGTTGGTTGACACTCCAGAAGCCTCCCAGCGATACTGGAGAGTCATTAGGCGCGGCGATTTCCCGACTTGATGGGCCGCGCCCCGGAGACAGAAGACCGTCACCGGCTGGCCCCTATCTAAGTCGCGGTGAAGCCCGCGACCCAACGGTCGGCGGGCTTTTTTGTTGCCCGCAGTAACAAGGAGCGTTATGGCGAAGTTCACGTTTACGTCCGAGTCGGTGTCCGAAGGCCACCCCGACAAGGTGTGCGACTACATTTCCGACTCGATCCTGGACGCGTGCTTCGCGCAGGACCCGAAGAGCCGTGTTGCCTGCGAGACCCTGGTCAAGAGCGACCACGTGGTGCTGGCCGGCGAGATCACGACCAATGCGACCTTCGATTACGAGCAGGTCGTGCGGCAGGCGGTCAAGGAAATCGGCTACACGGACCAGGCCGAGCCCTTCTGCGATACGACGCTCAAGGTGATCTCGCTCATCACGAAGCAGTCGAACGAGATTTCGCAGGGCGTGACGGCGACGACCAGCCAGAGCGGCGATCAGGGCGCCGGCGACCAGGGCATCATGTTCGGCTACGCCACCGACGAATCCCCCGAGATGATGCCGCTGCCGATCCTGCTGGCCCACCGCCTGACGCACGAACTGGCGGTCGATCGCAAGGCCGGCAAGGTGGACTTCCTCCGGCCCGACAGCAAGTCGCAGGTGTCGGTGGACTACGAAGGCAACACCCCGAAGGGCGTGAGCTGCGTGGTGGTGTCGACGCAGCACACGCCGGCCGCCGACCAGAAGAAGATCACCGAGTACATCCGCGAGGATCTCGGCCCGCGCGCGCTCGGCTCATGGTGGAACGCGGCGGCGACGCTCTACGTGAATCCCACCGGCAGCTTCACGCACGGCGGCCCCTCGGCTGATGCCGGCGTCACGGGCCGTAAGATCATCGTCGACACCTACGGCGGCTGGGGCCGTCACGGCGGCGGCGCGTTCAGCGGCAAGGACCCCTCGAAGGTCGACCGCAGCAGCGCCTACTTCTGCCGTCACGTCGCCCGCCAGATCGTGGCGAAGGGCCTGGCGAAGAAGGCCGAGATTCAGGTGGGCTACGCCATCGGCATGGCGCAGCCGGTCTCCGTCAAGGTCGACACCTTCGGTACCGGCGACGAGGCCGCGGCGGCCGAGTTCGTGAAGAACAACTTCGACTTCCGGCCACGTGCCATCGTCGACATCTTCGACATGCTGCGGCCGATCTACCGCACCACCACCAACTACGGCCACTTCGGCCGGCCAGGGTTGCCCTGGGAGAAGTAGGCTCGGCGCTGGCGCCTCGGGCGGGGGTGTGAATTCCCCCGCTCACTCTGTTACTCCCGCGCGCCAGCCGCTGTCGCACCTCTCCCGACCACGCCCGCCAGCGAGCGGGGCGGCAACGGCGCGAGGCTTGCAGCGGAGTGGGGATGGTCATCGACGACCAGCGTGAGGTTCTCGACGCCCTGTCACGCCCCGCCACCTACGGCCCGGCGTGCCCGGCTGTCGAACGGATCGACACGCACAGCGCGGCGGTGTTCCTGGCCGGCGACCGCGCTTTCAAACTCAAGCGGGCCGTGCGCTACGACTACCTGGACTTCTCCACCGTCGAGCGCCGCCGGCAGTACTGCCAGGCCGAGCTGGCCATCAACGCCCGCGTCGCGCCGGAGTTGTACCGCCGGGTCGTGCCACTCACGCGGCAACCGGACGGCGGGCTCGTCCTCGACGGCGACGGTCCCGCCGTCGAGTGGCTGCTGGAGATGGAGCGCTTCGACGGCGACGCCCTGCTGGACCGGCTGGCCGAACGAAACGCCCTCGACCTGCCCGTCATGCGGACACTCGGACGCGTGGTGGCGGACATGCACGCGTCGGCGCCCGCCTGCCGCGGACGCGGCGGCGCCGCCGGCATCCGCTGGGTGATCGACGGCAACGCGGAGGCGTTCGAGGGTTTCGGCGATGCGATGCTGGACACCGACGTCCACCGCGCGCTGACGGCCCGGCTGCGGACGCTGAGCGCGCGGCTGGCCGCGCGACTCGACGCCCGCACGGGCCGCGGCGCAACGCGCCAGTGCCACGGCGACCTGCACCTGCGCAACCTGGTGATGATCGACGGTCGTCCGACCCCCTTCGACGCCGTCGAATTCAATGACGATCTCACCTGCATCGACGTCTGGTACGACCTCGCCTTCCTGCTGATGGACCTGTGGCGCCGCAACCTGCCGCGCCATGCGAACCTGGTCATGAACGAGTACGTGCGGGCGACGGGCGACCTCGACGGGCTGACGCTGCTGCCGCTCTTCCAGGCCTGCCGCGCGGCCGTGCGAGCCAAGACGAGTGCCACGGCCGCCGGGCTGGCCGAGGCCGAGTCGCCACGGACGCGCCTTGTCGAGACCGCGCGCGGCTACCTGGCTCTGGGTCGCACGCTGCTCGAACCCCATCCGCCGGTGCTCGTCGCGATCGCGGGCCTGTCGGGCTCCGGCAAGTCGACGCAGGCCGCGGCGCTCGCCCCCGCCCTTGGTGCGGCGCCCGGCGCGCTGCACCTGCGTACCGACCTCATCCGCAAGGACCTCCACGGCGTGTCCGAGCACGAACGTCTGCCGGCCTCCGCCTACGACCCGGGAGCCGGCGGGCGCGTCTACGCGCGGCTCGGCGAGCTGGCCGCGGCGGCGCTGGCCACCGGCCACGCCGTGGTGGTGGACGGCGTGTATGCCGATGCCGGTGAGCGCGAGGCCCTGGCGGCGCTGGCCCACCGGGCGGGCGTCCCGTTCGCGCCGATCTGGCTGGACGCGCCGGAGGCCACGCTGCTCAGCCGCGTCGCCGCCCGGCGTGACGACGCGTCGGACGCCACCTCGGACGTCGTGCGCGAACAACTGGCGCGCGTGCGGCCGCCGGACGACTGGCTGCGCCTCGACGCCGGCGATGACGCCGAGGCCACCGGTCTGCAGGTGCGAGTCGCCCTCGCCGCGCGCGGCATTCCGCTCGGGCGGGGCACGGCCGCCGTCACGGCAGCCCGCGCATGAGCGGTGTGACGATGCCGACCTTGTCGACACCGGCACCCTTCGCCGCATCGATCACCGCCACCACCTCGCCGTAGCGCAGCACGCCGTCGCCCATGATGTAGAGCGTCTTGTCACGCCGCTCCGCGAAGATCGCGCGCAGCCGGTGGCGCAGTTGTCCGAGGGTCACGTCCTGGCGGTTGATCGAGAGTCGTCGCGCCGCCGAGTACTCGACGACGATCTGACCGGGTGGGCGGGTGGCCGAGGGACGCTCCGTCTCGGCCGGCACGGTGGCGTCGAGGCCAGTCTGCGACAGCGGCAGTGCGGCCATGAAGATGACCAGCAGCACGAGCAGCACGTCGATCATGGGCGTGATGTTCATGTCGGCAGTGGCGGTCAATCGGCGCGCCGTGCGCACCGGGGCATGCCGGGGGTTGGCGTAGTCCATGGTGGTCATGGTGTTCACCGCAGCTCGAAGTTGACGGTCACCGTCATCACGACGGCCACGGCCTCGCCGTTCAGGCGCGTGGGCGCGTAGCGCCACTGCCGCACGGCCGTGAGCGCCGCCTGATCGAGCAGGGGCACCGAACGCAGCACCACCGCGTCCACGACGGCTCCGTCCACGCCGATCGTCGCCTGGATGATGACGACGCCAGACACGCGTGCCGACTGGGCGATCGCTGGATAGAGGGGCACGGCATCGTGAATCTTCGTCGGCTGTGTGATGCGGCCGTCCGCACGCACCGTCCGGGTGGGTTTCGGCACCGGCGGAGGAGGCGGAGGCGGCGGGGCCAGGACCTCGGCCCCACGTCCGAGGCCGATGATGATGCCGGCGCCGTCGTCGGCGGTGGCGATCGGATCGCTCTGCCAGGCGGGTTCCTCGGTGATGCGATCCGGCGTGACGAGCGGCGCGGCATCTGGAGCCGTCATCGGCGCCTGCGCCGGCCGCGCGATGCGTGGACGCGGCGGCTCGGGTGGCAGCATCGGTGTGATGATCGAGTACTCCACGCGCGAGCGCAGTGCGGGCAGCGCTTCGACCGCCAGTAGCGGCGCCACCACCACGGCGACGACCGCTACCGTGTGGGCGGCCAGCGAGAGCGGGACGGTGAGGCGGGACCGGGCGCCGACGCCGGTGCCGGGATGGGTGATGTCTCCGAACAGATCGCGGGCCATGAGCATCCTCCTGCGCGCGACTGCCCGTGGAGGCTGACAGAGCATCCCCATGGGACACTCCGGCGCACGCGCGAACGAAGGACGACGGTTCGGGCCCGAATGTCGTCGGTTGTATCGAGTTGGACACCAGGGGTCGCGATTGGTTCCGCGACCGGCCGCGCGTCAGACGCGAGCGTGTTGAGCGAAATCGCTGTCGACGTCAGGCGCGAGCGTGTTGAGCGAAATCGCTGACGACGTCAGACGCGCGCGTGTTGAGCGAAGTCGCTGACGCGGACCTCGGAGAGCGAGCCGATGCCGGCGCTGGCCGCCTCGAAGCCGAGGCGGGTGATGTCGTCGGTGAGTCGCGCCAGATCGAAGCGCAGGCCGGACGGCCAACCGCGGAGCAGCGCCAGCGCTTCAATCGCCGGGGCGAAGGTGGCCGGGTCGCGGTATTGGGCCTGCTCCTCGGCCGGCAGCGCGTCGAAGATCACCTGCTCGACGCCGGTCGGCTTGATCTTGGTGCCGGGGGTGATGCTGTTGACGGCGATGCCGAGCGGCGCGAGTTCGAGGGCGGCGGCCCGCGTGAACCCTTCGAGGCCGAACTTCGTCGCGCAGTAGGCGGCCTCGCAGGCGAACCCTTCGACGCCGGCCGTCGCCGAGACGTTGAGGATCGAGCCTCCGGAGACCTTCATGAGTGGCAGGGCGAGGCGCGTCAACAGGAATGGCGCGGTGAGATTGACCGCCAGCGCCGCGTCCCACGTGCTGTCGTCGGTATCGGAGAGCGACTTCAGCGGCTGAATGGCCGCATTGTTCACGAGCACGGACAGCTCCGGGCGCAGTTGCTGCACGGCGGCCACCACCCGCACCGCATCCGGCTTGCGCCTGAGGTCGGCCACCACGGGATGCAGGGGGGCCGCCCCGGCGACGGTGGCGCAAGCGCGCTCGAGCTCGTCGGCATTCTCGGCCACCGCCCACACTTCGGCGCCAGCCGCCGCCAGTGCCTTCACGATGCCGAGGCCGAGACCGCGCGAGGCGCCGGTGACCACGGCGGTGCGGCCGTGCAGGCGCTGTGCGAGGTGGTCTTTCCCTTCGATGGCCGTGCGATGCATGCCTGGAACCTCTGGGCGCGGCATGCCGATCCTTGCGGACTGCTGACGCTGGCGACGGACGCGCGTGACGCCGCCATGGTATCCCGAGACGGTCGCCGGCGCGGGCCGACTACTCGTCCTTCTGCACGGTCATCGCGGCGACGTTGATGTAGATCGTGCCGTCGCGCTCGGTGATGGTGCCCTTGGCCTCGACCTTGCGGGCTACGAAGTCGAGCAGCTTGGCGTTCTTGTCGGCCGTGTAGCTGCCCTCGATGACATACACGGCATCGGCGGTCAGCACGGCCATCGGATCGCCATTGCGGGCGCAGGTCATGGCACAGACGGCGTGGCTCTCGCCTGTCCCGCTGGCACCCCGGCTCACCGAGCACGCCAGGTCGACGACCTCGCCCCGGACGGTCGTGACCTCGGACGCGCGCATAGACCCGGCCAGCGCCGCCGCCACGACGAACACGAAGGAAAACACGAGGAATGCACGCATCTGTCACGGTTGTAGTGCCACTCGCCGGCCGCGGTCAAGCGAGGGCCGGGCACATCGTGTAGACTGCCCCGGAATTTTCCAGGGAGCAGACATGACGATCCGAACGTCGACCAGCCGGCCCGCGGGCCTCGCCGTGCTCATCCTCGCCACGGCGGTTCTGACCGCCTGCCAGGGAGACGCGCCCGCGCCTGCCCCGGCCGCGGCCCCCGTCGATGCGGCAGAGGCGGCACGCGAGAAGCTGATTGCCCGCGCGAAATCGCTCGAGCTCGATACGCCTTACGAACCGCCTCCGGGCGACGCGCTGTCCCACCACACCGCCGGCTACGTGAAGACCGTCTGTTCCGCGGTGTTCCTCACCGGCTACACGCCCGAGTTCGCCGCCGAACACGTCGGCTACTTCACCGGCCCCTACGAGCACCGCGCCAAGGTCGGCAAGCCGGTCGTGGACATGACGAAGAAGACGGTCAGCATCACCCTGCCGAACGGGGTCGTGCGGACCGCGGTCTTCACGGGCAGCCAGGGCTGCGTCACCTATCCCGAGGGATCGGACACGCTGAACTTCAAGCCGACGGCCGTGAAGCCGAACCTGCCGGCCGCCGGATCGCAGGACTGGCCGATCGGCGACCGGCTGCCGACGACGCCGCTCCCCGCCGGCATCGACGAGGCGCGGATCAAGGCAGCGGTGGACGCCGCCTTCGCCTCGCCCGAGGCCGAGACGACGGCGTTCGTCGTGAGCTACAAGGGCCGCCTCCTCGGCGAGCGTTACGGCGACGGCATCACGATGACGACGCCGCTCGAGAGCTGGTCGATGGGCAAGAGCGTCTCGGCGACGATCATGGGCACGCTCATCGAGAAGGGCGTCTACACGCTGGACCAGCCGGCGCCGATTCCGGAATGGCAGGCGGAGGGGGACTCGCGCAAGCAGATCCGTATCCAGGACATCCTGCGGATGTCGAGCGGCATCCGCATCAAGGCGCCGGCCGACCCCGACTACGATCCGAACGGCACCTACCCCGACCACCTCTACCTCTATACGGGCGGCGTGGATTCCTACAAGTACGCCGCGACCCGGCCGGCGCAGTGGCCGCCCAACACCGTTGGCCGCTATCGCAACACGGATCCGGTCCTCACGAACTACCTGAACCGGCTCGGCATCGAGAAGCTCGGGCTCGACTACCTGTCGTACCCGCAGCGTCAGCTGTGGGACAAGATCGGCGTCCGCACGATGGTCATGGAGACCGACCCGTTCGGCAACTTCCTCACCCAGGGCTACGAGTTCATGTCGGGCCGCGACTGGGCCCGCCTCGGCAATCTGTATCTGAACGACGGCGTCACGCCCAAGGGCGAGCGCATCCTGCCGGAAGGCTTCACCACCTTCGTGAGCACGCTGGCACCGGCCTGGGTGGCCGACGAACGGCCGATCTACGGCGGCCTGTTCTGGATCAATGGCGACGGCGCGTGGCCGATTCCCAAGGAGGCCTACTCGATGAACGGGGCCGGCGGGCAGATCGTGTGGATCATCCCGTCGCACGATCTCGTCGTCGTGCGCCTCGGCAACTACAAGGGTCAGCGCGAGATGCGGCCCACGCTGAGCAAGGCGCTGGAGATCCTGATGGAGGCCGTGCCGAAGAAGTAGGCCGGTGCGGCCGGGGTCGATCACATGAAGCCGATCACGAGCCTGCTGGCGGTCGTCGTGGCCGCCGGTCTCGTCGCCGGGCCGGCGGCTCAGGCGCCGGCGTGCGACCTGCTCATCGCGGGCGCCCGGGTCGTGGATGGCACGGGCGCGCCGTGGTTCGCGGCCGATGTCTGCGTGGCGGGCGGGCGGATCCGCGCGCTCGGCGCCGGCGAGGCGTCCACGGCGACCCGCCGTCTCGACGCCCGGGGCCTGGTCGTGGCGCCCGGCTTCATCGACATGCTCGGCCAGTCGGAGTACTGGGTGCTGCGCGACAGCCGCGTCGGCAGCAAGATCATGCAGGGCATCACGACGGAGCTCACGGGGGAAGCGAGCTTCAGCAGCGCCGCCCATCCTCGGGCCCGGCAGCTCCACCCCTTCGCGGCGATGTTCGACCGTGAAGGCGTGCCGGCCTGGAACGATCTCGCGGGCTATCTCGCCGTGCTCGACGCGCGGCCGGCCACCATCAACCTCGGCACCTTCATCAGCGCCGGCGGCGTACGCGACAGCGTCATCGGTCGCGACGACCGTGCCGCGACGCCGTCGGAACTGGCGACGATGGAGGCGCAGGTGGCCGCCGCCATGGAGGCCGGCGCGTTCGGTGTCTCCTCCTCGCTGCAATACGTGCCCGATCGTTTCGCCCGCACCGAGGAGCTGGTCGCGCTGGCGCGCGTGGCCGGCCGCTACGGGGGCAGCTACATCTCGCACCAGCGCTCCGAGGCCGATGCCATCGACGGAAGTCTGGACGAAGTGTTCCGCATCGCGCGCGAGGCCGGCGTCCCGGCCATCGTCCACCACCTGAAGACGGCCTATACGCAGAACTGGGGACGGATGCCGTCGGTGCTGCAGCGCTTCGAGCAGGCACGGCGTGACGGACTCGACGTGGCCGCCGATCTCTATCCCTACACGGCCGGCAGCAATCCGCTCGACGCGAGTCTGCCCGTGTGGGCGCGCGAAGGCGGACGCACGGCGATGGTCGCCCGCCTCACCGACCCGGCCACGCGGGCGAAGATCAAGGCCGAGATCCTCGAGCCCTCGACCGCCTGGGAGAACCAGTACCTCGGCTCGGGCGGGGCGCCCGGTATCCTGGTGTCGTCGGTGGGCAAGGCCGGGCTGAAGAAGTACCAGGGCCGCACCCTCTTCGACATCGGCAAGGCCGAGAGCAAGGACCCGCTCGACGTGCTGTTCGACCTCATCGCCGACGACGACACGACCGGCAGCGGCATCATGTTCTTCATCAACGAGACGGACATGCGGGCGGCGCTGGCCAATCCGCTCGTGATGCTCGGGACCGACTCTGGCGGCATGGCACCGGACAGCGGGCCGCCCACGGCCGGCGTGCATCCGCGGGCCTGGGGCTCGGCGGCGCGCATCCTCGGCACCTACGTCCGCGACGAATCACTGCTCACGCTCGAAGAGGCCGTCCGCAAGATGACGTCGCTGCCGGCGCAGCGCATGCGTCTGTGGGACCGCGGCGTCGTGCGTCCCGGCGCGGCCGCCGACCTGGTGGTGTTCGACCCGGCCACCATCCGCGATCGAATCCACCTTCGCCGAGCCCCGGCAGTATGCCGAGGGCGTGCGCTATGTCATGGTGAACGGCCAGCTGGTGGTGGACGAGGGCCGCATCACGGCGGCCCGGCCGGGACGGGCCCTGCGCGGCCCCGGCTACCGGGCCCGGTAGCGCGCCGTCACGCCGTCAGCGCGCGGGCAGCGCGAACATGAAGACGGCGCGGCCCGCCGCCACCGACACGTGCTGGCGGCCGTCCACCAGGAACGTGGTCGGATTCGAGCGCACGATGCCGCCGACCTGGAACTGCCACAGCGGCGCCCCGCTCTTCGCGTCCAGCGCGTAGAAGTTGCCTTCGTTCGAACCCGAGAACACGAGCCCGCCGGCGGTGGACATCACGCCCGACCACGACGGCGACGGCAGGCGGAAGTCCCACACGTGCGCGCCGGTCCTGGCATCGAGCGCACGGACCGCGCCCCACGCCTCGTCGGCGAGCCGACGCTCGCCGCCGCCGGTGAACGGCTGCCCCGCTTCGTACTCGACGTCGGTCTTGTAGTAGTAGGAGCCCATCTCGCGCACCGGCACGTAGAAGAGGCCCGTCTGCGGGCTGAAGGACGGGCTCGGCCAGTTGGTCGAGCCCTGCAGGCTCGGATAGACGAGGTTGCCCTCGTAGGTCGGCTCGGTGCCCTCGACCACGCGCGGCCGGCCCTTGGCGTCGATGCCCTTGGCCCACGTCTGCTTGGCATACGGCGCGGCATGCAGGAACTCGCCGGTGACGCGGTCGAGCACGTAGTAGAAGGCGTTGCGGTTGGCGGTGATGAGCGTCTGGCGCGGCCGGCCGTCGATCGTGAGATCCGCCAGCACCTGGATCTGGTTGGCATCCCAGTCGTGCACGTCGTGCGGCGTGTACTGGAAGTACCACTTCATCTTGCCGGTGTCGGCATCGAGGGCCACGACCGACGACGTGTAGAGGTTGTCGCCCTTGCGGACGTCGCCGTTCCAGTCCGGTCCGGGATTGCCGGTGCCCCAGTAGAGCAGGTTGAGCGCCGGATCGAACGACCCGGTGAGCCAGGTGGCACCGGCGCCGTTCTTCCAGCTCTCGCCGGCCCACGTCTCGACACCCGGCTCCCCCGCCGCCGGCACCGTGTAGGTGCGCCAGGCGAGCTTGCCCGTCTTCGCGTCGTAGGCATCGACGAAGCCGCGGATGCCGGCCTCGCCGCCGCTGATGCCGACAATCACTTTGTCCTTCACGGCCAGGGGCGCCATCGTGATCGAGTGGCCGGTGTCGTTGTCAGCCACCGGCACTTCCCAGCGCACGGCGCCGGTCTGCGCGTCGAGCGCGATGAGGACACCGTCGAGCGAGCCCACGAAGACCTTGTCGTCGAGGATGGCAACGCCGCGATTGGTGGCCGGGAAGCCGATCAGGCGCAGGTTCGACGGCATCGGCCGCACGTAGCTCCAGAGCGGCCGGCCGTTCTTCGGGTCGATCGCCGTGACGGTGGTGGGCGGCTCGGTCACGTACATCATGCCGTCGGCCACGATGGCCGAGGTCTCCATCTGGCCATTGCCGGCGACCTGATAGATCCACGTCGGCACGAGGCCGGCCACATTCGCCGTCGTGATCTGGTCGAGCGTCGAGTGGCGATGCCCGAAGTAACCGCCGTTGTAGGTGAGCCAGTCGCCGGGCGTCTTCGCGGCATCGACGATCCGCTGATACGGCACCTGCCCGGCGAGCACCGCGCCCGAGACCGCCACCGCCGCCATCACTATCGCCAGTCGTCTCATCGCCGCCCCCGCAGACTGGCCAGATAGGCCACCAGGTCGTCCAGATCGCGTGCCGGCAAGGTGCCGTAGGCCGGCATCAGGCTGGCACCGGCCTCACGCGTAAGCTCCGCGAGATCGGCGACACGCAGCGCGTGCAACCGGCCGCCGGTGTCGCGCACGTGCACCCAGAAGGCATCTTCGCTGACGCGGACACCACGGATCGCCGCGCCCGTCTTCGGCCGGGCGGTGACGACGACGTGGCCGTCGGGCACGCGGGCGGCTGGCTCGACGATCGCCTGCCTGAGATACGCCGGCCCGCGCTGCAGGCCGATGGATGTGAGATCCGGACCGAACGCGCGCCCCTGGCCGTCGAGGACATGACAGGTGGCGCAACCGCGCGCCTGGTAGACGGCGCGGCCGCTGGCGGGATCGCCGGCGGGCATGGCGCCACCCGCGCGCGTCATCGAGCGCACGAAGGCCGCCAGCTGCCAGCTGCGGTGCGGTCCGTTGGCGTCGCCGAAGCCAGGCATGACGCCCGGGATGCCGACACGGACGAGCCTGAACAGGCCCTCGTCGTCGGCGGCGCGGGCGAAGGTGGGCGTGAGCAGCGACGGCCCGTAGCCGCCGCCGCCGTCGATGCCGTGACACAGCGCACACTGCGCGTTGTAGAGACGCTTGCCCTCGGCGAGATCCGCCGGCTCGGCCGCCGCCAGCGGCTGCTCGAGCACCGGGGGCGGGTCCTGGGCCGTCGCCAGCGCCGGCACGAGTGCGCCCACCCCGGCGGCCAGCAGCATCCGGACCCGCTGCCGCGTGAACCAGCTCCTCATCGACACGCCTCCGTGGGACGACCGCGAAAACAGGCGGACTCTACCACAGCGCCGAAGTGTCGACGACCGGCCGGCGCGCAGGGGCCGACGCGCACGGGCCGCCGACCGCCGCGCACGGCCACCGGACGCGGATCCGCTGGCCCGGGACGAGCGGCCGCGTCAGTCCATGCGCAGGGCGTCGAGCGGATCGACGCGCGTCGCCCGCAGCGCCGGCAGCAGGCTGGCCAGGAACGCCACCAGCGCGAGTACCAGCGGCAACGTCGCGAAGGTCAGCGGGTCGGTCATGCTCACCCCGTAGACCAGGCGGTCGAGCGCCCGGGCCAGGCCCAGTGCCGCCACCAGCCCGAGGGCCAGTCCGGCCGCGACCGGCTTGAGAGCATCGACGAGCACGAGCTGCAGGATCTCGCCACTGGTGGCGCCGAGCGCGACGCGGATGCCGATCTCGGAGTTCCGCTGCGCCACGGCGTACGACACCGTGCCGTAGATCCCGGCCATGGCGAGCACCAGCGCGATGGCGGCGAAGACCGCCAGCAGCGTCATGTTGAAGCGACGCTGTGTCAGCGACGCGCCGACGACGGCGTCGAGCGTGCGGGGCTGCGAGATCGGCAGCGACGCATCGAGCGCCTGCAGCGTCGCCTTGAGCGAGGCGGCGACCGTCATCGGAGCGCCGGCCGTGCGCACCACGAGCGTCTGGGTGGACTGCGGCGAGTTGGTGTGGACGCCGAAGGCCATCGGCACCGGCTCCTGATCGGCGCGATACTGCCGCACGTTCGCCACCACGCCCACGATCGTGGCCGCGCGGGGCACGCCCTCATCGTCCGGGCCGAAGGTGAAGCGCTGGCCGATCGGATCCCGTTCGCTGAACTCGCGGCGCGCCATCGCTTCGTTGATGACGATCGCGGTGGGATCCTCGACCGCGTCCTGGCGCTCGAACTCGCGGCCGCGCAGCACCGGGATGCCCATCATCTGGAAGTAGCCGGGCGAGACGTCCACCCAGAAAGCCAATGGCTGCTGGCTGCGCGGGACCTGCGGGCGTCCTTCGACGTTGAAGGCGATGAGCGTGCGGCCGCCGGTCATCGGCAAGCCGGTCGTCAGCGTCGCGGCTTCGACCCCTGGCACCGCCGCGGCGCGCTCGAGCACCCGTTCCCAATAGCCGATGAGCTGCCCGGGCGTCCGGTAGCTGTCGCCCGTCGGCGCCATCTGCATGGTGAGGACGCGGTCGGTCGTGAAGCCGAGCGGCGTGTCGAGCAGCGTCATGAGACTGCGGAAGAGCAGCCCGGCACCAACCAGCAGGACGAGCGACAGGGCCACTTCCGCCAGCACCAGGCCGGAGCGCACGTACTGCCGGTGACCGTCGGCGGTGGAACCGCGGGCGCTCTCGTTGAGGGCCTGCTGCAACTCGGGCCGCGAGGCCTGCCAGGCCGGCACGGCGCCGAAGAGCACGCCGGTCACGAGCGACAGGCCGAGGGCGAAGGCGAGGGCCGCGCCGTCGACGGCAATCGGCGCGACCCGTGGCACATCGCCGGGATCGAGGGCCAGGATGAGGTCCACGCCCCAGAACGCGAGAATCACACCGACGCCGCCGCCGACCACCGCCAGCAGCACGCTCTCGGTCAGGAGCTGGCGCATGAGCATGGCGCGATCGGCCCCGATCGCGGCGCGGATGGCCAGCTCGCGGGCCCGCACCGTGGCCCGGGCCATGAGGAGGTTGGCCACGTTGGCCACCACGATCAGCAGCACGCAGCCGACCGCGCCGAGCAGGACGAGCAACGGCGTGCGCGCGGCTCCCACGAGCTGCTCCTGCAGCGACCGCGCCACCCCGATGAAGTTCGACGAGTCGTCCGGGTAGGCCTTGCCCAGTTGATCGGAGATGGTCGACAACTCGGCGTTGACGCTGGCCAGCGTCTCGCCCGGCTTCATCCGGCCGATGGCGCGCAGGTAGTGCGCCCCGCGCACCTCGCGCGGATCGGCGTTCCCGAACGCCGGCAGGTCGTAGGCGGCCGGGAGCCAGAACTCCGCCTCCTGCGGGAAGTTGACCGTCACCGGCATCACACCGACGACGGTGTAGGGCGTGCCATTCAAGCGCACCGTCTGGTTGATGGCGTCGGGCGAGCCGGCGAAGCGCCGCTGCCAGAAGCCGTAGCTCAGGACGACGTTCTGACCCCTCCCGGGCTCGGCGTCGTCGCGCGTGAACTGGCGCCCGAGCACCGGCGCCACGCCGAGCACGTCGAAGAAGGTGGACGAGGTCACCGCGCCCGGCAGCCGCTCCGGCTCTCCAGTCGACAGCGCCACGTTGAAGGTCCTGCGCTGATAGACGGCCATCGTCTCGATGGTGGTCGACAGGCGGCGCCAGTCGGCGAAGGTGGCCGGGGCGATGGCGCCGCGGTCGCGCTGCGCACGCTCGACCTCGTTCAGGTCGACGAGGCGCTCGGCGTCGGCGAACGGCAGCCCCTGCAGCAGCACGCCGTTGACGATGCTGAACATCGCCGTGTTGGCGCCGATGCCGACGGCCAGCGTGAAGATGACGATGAAGGTGAAGCCGGGCGTCTTGAGCGAGTACCCGGGCGGCGTGGCGGAGATCTTGAAGCAGGCGGTCCATGGCTGGCGGACCGAATTGCAGGATGCCTGCCAGACTGCTCAACCGCGCCTAACCATTCACTAGATAAGGGGTTAGGCGGTGATTGGCCAAGGGGCGAATGGCTCAGGGATGTCCGTTTTCGGGACGCACGTGCACGGCCGCGCGCGCCTGCCCGCGAGCGCCCTTCGCCCTCCACGCGGTCAGCACCGCCCGTTCCTGATCAGCCGTGAGCACGTAGCGCGGCCGCGCGCGCAACGCCTCGGGCACGGCGTCCGACTGACGCCAGGCGAGCGTGTCGCGGGCCGTCGTCAGCAGCGGCCGCAACGTGAGTCCTGACGCCATCGCCTTGCCGTTGCTGATGCGCATGTGGCCGAGTTCGTCGCCAGCCGCCATCACCCACGGGATCGCCTCGATGAGGCCGCCCGGATCGCCCGCCGACGGCGTGCGCAGCGGGTAGGCCGTCAGCCACGCGTAGTCCTCGATCCAGGTATAGCCGGTGCCGGCCGGCGCCAGCGGCGCCAGCCCTTCGATGAACTGCGCCAGGGTCTGGGGCGCGGCCGGTCCGACGGCGTTGAAGGTGCCGGTGGCCTCCGCCTCCATCAGCCGCACCATCCAGGCGGCCAGATCGCGGACGTCGATGTACTGCACGCGGTCGGTTCTCCGGCCGGGCACGAGCACGTCGCCGCCGCGGGCCAGCCGGACCGGCCAGTAGGTGAAGCGGTCGGAGGGGTCGCCGGGCCCGACGATGTAGCCGGGCCGGATGACCAGCTCGCGCCCCGGCAACGCGGTGCGGACGGCGCGCTCACTCTGCGCCTTCATCACGCCGAAGCTGGGGGGCGTCTGCGGCGGCGAGTCTTCGAGCACGACCGGACCGTCTTCGGCGATGTCCACGGTGCGATACGGCCAGAAGGCGCCGGTGGACGAGACGTAGACGTAGCGGCCGGTGGCGTGACCGAGCGCGGCGACGGCCTCGCGCGTCCACGGCACGCTGTTGGCCGTGTCGATGACGACGTCCCACGAGCGGCCCTTCAGCGCCGCGTAGGCGTCGGGCGCGGAGCGGTCGCCGCGCAGCGCCTCGACCCGCGCGTAGTCGTCGGCGTGCTGACTGGGGAGGCGGCGGCCGCGGTTGAGCATCGCCACCTGATGACCGCGCGCGAGCGCGGCGTGCACGAGGTGCGGTCCCACGAAACCGGTGCCGCCAAGGAACAGGAGCCGCTTCGGTTTCGCCTGGCCGGCGGCCTCTCCCTGTCCGCCCGGCAGCAGCCCGCCGACAAGCGCTGCGGCGCCGGCTTGCAGCACGTGACGTCTACGCATGGCGCGAAGGGTAGCATCGCGCCCACGAGTGGGATGAACGGGGTGACTGGCGCACAGCCGTTCACGGCCGGGCTGGGCGGCGGACGGAGCCACGGCCGGGCGGGGACCGTGCAAAGGCTACACGGTAGGGTTTGCCGATCTGGAGAGCCAGATTGTGCAAATCGACATTTTCAGGCCTGATTCCGGCTGTCATGTAATTTGCACTGCAGTTCACAGGAGGTGGCACATGTTCGCCAGAACATCAGCCGTCATACTCGGAATGGTCGGCGCCTTCGCGCTCGGCCTCACTGTCGGACCTCAGATCAACGCCAATCGCCCGGTGGCCTCGGCTCCCGAGCCGGTCGCTGCGCCCCCGGTGGCTGCCGCGCGGCTGGCCGACAAAGCGCCGACGACGACCCCCGCACCGCGGCTCGAGCGCGTCCTGCCGGCCTCGGCCATCCCGGTGCAGCGCCACATGAAGCGCCTGCTCAACGCCGGATCCGACGTCGAGGTGGCGGCCAATGGCTTCCACAACGCCCGTGAGCTGATGACGGTGGCCTATGCGGCTCGCAACACCGAGATCCCGTTCGTCCTGCTCAAGCACCGGGTGCTGACCGAGCGGATGCCGCTCGCCCTCGCGATCGAGACTTCGCGCCCGGAGCTGGACGCCTCGGCGGAGGTCAGCCGGGCCCGGGCCGAAGCCAAGGCCGACCTGGCGCGGATCGCGAGCTAGACCCGCTGGAGGGGGACGGGCGCGCCAGGGCGTGCCCGTCCCCGTCCACAGAACTGGTCACCTCGCACGACGGCAAGCGCGCCCGTGAGGGCCGCCGCGGGCTTCCCTCGCTGCTAGACTTGCCTCATGTCCATTCACCCCTCCGCCATCCTGCTTGCGGCTTGCGCCCTGCTCTCGCCGGCGCTCGCGCAGGCTGACGTCAAGACCCAGGAACGCACGCAAATCAAGTTCGAGGGAGCGCTCGGACGCGTGGTGAACATCTTCGGCGGCCGCGGCGCCCGCGACGGCATCACGAGCACGATCTCCCTGAAGGGCAACCGCCTCTTCTCCACCACCGGCGACACCGGCGAAATCATCGACCTCGGCGAAGAGAAGGTCTACTCCCTCAATTTCAAGGACAAGTCCTACCGGGTCGTGACCTTCGCCGAGATGCGCAAGCAGATGGAAGAGGCGATGGCCAAGGCCGAGAAGGACGCCGCCGCCGCGAAGACGCGGGAGGCCGAGAAGCCGCAGAGCGACGAACCCACGAAGGAATACGAAGTGGACTTCGTCATCACCGAGGGTCCCGGCGCCAAGCAGGTGGCCGGCCTCGACACCAAGGAGTCGATCGCCACGGTCACCGTGCGCGAGAAGGGCAAGACGCTCGAGGAAGCGGGCGGCTTCGTGCTCGAGACGCACCTGTGGATGACGCCGCAGGTGCCGGCCCTGCAGGAGCTCAACGACTTCCGCGTCCGCTACGCACAGGCCATCTACGGACCGATGGTGGCGCAGGCCATGCCGAACATGACGCAGGCCCTGGCCATGTATCCGCAGATGAAGGACGCCATGGCCAGGCTGGCCGAAGAGGGCAAGAAGCTCGACGGCACGCCGCTCCTCACCGAGATGATCTTCATGGTCGCCGCGCCGCCCGGCAGCGAGACGGAGCAGAAGGCCGAACCGGCTCCTGGCCTGGGCGGACTGCTCGGCGGCCTCGGCCGCATGCGGCGCCGCAACAACGACGCCCCTGCGCCCGCCGCTGCCGCGCCCGGCCGCAGCACGGTGCTCACGACCACCAACGAGACGCTGCAGATCACGCCGAGCGCGACCGACGCCGACGTGGCGCTGCCGGCGGGCCTCAAGCTGCGGCAGTAGGGGCGCGTCCCGCGACGCGCCCGCTACCGCCACCACTACGCGCGCGGCCGTCGCCTAGGTGGCGAACGGCTTGTCGATGGCCGGACTCGGCTCGGTGAAGTACTTCGGGCCGGCCTCGGTGATGTAGAGGCAGTCCTCCAGGCGGATGCCGAACTCGCCGTAGATGGCGATCATCGGCTCGTTGCTGAAGCACATGCCCGGCGCGAGTGCCGTCTTGTTGCCGCGGACGAAGTTGGTCCACTCGTGCCCGTCCATGCCGATGCCGTGTCCCGTCCGATGCGGCAGCCCGGGCACCTTGTAGTCGGGACCGAACCCGGCGTCGGCAATCACCTTGCGGGCCGCCGCGTCGACGGACTCGCAGGTGGCGCCCACGTTGGCGGCCGCGAAGGCAGCCGCCTGGGCCTTCTTCTCCAGGTTCCAGACATCGATCTGGCGCTGGGACGCCGTGCCGAAGACGACCGTGCGCGTGATGTCCGACTGATAGCCCTCGAGGTTGCAGCCGCCGTCCACGAGCACCACGTCGCCGTCCTTGAGCTGCTGCGGCTGGATGCTGCCGTGCGGGAACGCCGTGTACTCGCCGAACTGGACGCCGGCCGAGCCCCCAGGGGCGCCGAGCGCGTCGAAGGCCGCCCGCACGTTCCTGCCGAAGTCGAACTGCGTCATGCCTTCACTGAGCGCGGCGAACGAGGCCCGATAGGCCTCGATGGTGATGTCGTTGGCACGCTGCATGAGCGCGATCTCGGCCGGCGACTTGAACATCCGGCAGCCGGCCGTCACGGGCGTGGCCAGCGTCAGCTCCACGCCGGCCGGTGATCCGGCGCGAATGCCTTCAGCGATGAAGAAGCGCACGCGCTCCTCCACGCCGACCTTGCCGCCGGTCACGCCGCGATCCTTCAGGATGCCGCCGACGAGCGCGCCCCAGTCCTCGTCCTCCTGCCAGACCCGCACGTCGTCGGTGAAGGTGGTGATCTCCCGCGCGCGCTGCTCCTCGAAGGCCGGCGCCACGTAGGCCAGCTCGCCCTGGCGCGGAATCACGAGCAGGAAGGGGCGTTCGCTGAGCCCCCATCTGACGCCCGCGAAGTACTGCATGCTCGTGCCGTGCTCCAGCACGATGGCCGACATGCCGTGCTCGGTCATCAGCCGGCGCGCCTTCTCGATGCGCGCCAGCCGCTCCGACTCGGCGATCGGCGTGGCGGTGCCGGGATACGGCGTGAGCGCCGCAATCGACGCGGGCACCGGTGGGGCGGCCGCCCCCGTCGTGGCTGCCGGCGGCGCCGCGGGCGAGGTGCCGCAGGCGCCGGCGGCCAGGGCCGTCGCGGCGACGGAGGAACTCTGAATGAACTGACGGCGGGAGACGCTCGGGATACGCATGGCGGCCATTCTAGTCGCGGCGGCTGCGCTGGCGCCGATTGGCACGGAGTAGCGGCCTCTCGGCGGCCGGAACGGCGCTAGGATGGGCGGCATGCGCGCCATCTGCCTCACCCTCATCGCCTGCCTCGCGGCGTCCAGCTCAGCCGCGCAGCCCCAGATCGCGGCAACGCCAGGCTGGCGCGGAGGCGCGGACAGCATCGACGACCTCATCGCCCTCAGGCGCACGAGCGGCACGCCGGCCATCTCGTCGGACGGACGGCGGGTGGCCTACGCCGTACGCGAAACCAACTGGGACGACAACGCCTACGAGACCGAGATCTGGCTGGCCGAGGCGGGCGTGGCCGGTAGCGGCCGCCAGCTGACGACGGGCAAGAAGTCGAGCCTGCAGCCGGCTTTCTCGCCCGATGGCAAGTGGCTCGCTTTCATCTCGGACCGCAGCGACAAGCGGCAGCTCTATCGCCTCTCGCTCGACGGGGGTGAGGCCGAGCCGCTGACGAGTGGCGAAGACGGCGTGACGGCGTTCGCGTGGTCACCGGATGGCGCCGTCATCGCCTACACGATGACCGATCCGGTCACGGCGGCCATGAAGGAGCGCAGCGAGAAGTACGGTGACTACACGCACGAGGATCGCGACGCGCGCATGGCACAGCTGCACCTGCTGGAGGTGGCCTCGAAGGCCTCGCGTCCGCTGACCGCCGGCGCGTTCGTGGTGGGCGGCTTCGACTGGTCGCCGGATGGCACGCGGATCGCCTTCGATCACCGGGTGAGCAGCGATGCCGGCATGAGCGGCAGCGCCGACATCTCCGTCGTCGACGTGGCCGGCGGCGCGGTCACGGCGCTCGTCACGCAGGACGGGCCGGACAGCAACCCGAAGTGGTCGCCGGATGGCCGCCGGATCGCCTTCCAGTCGGCGATGGCTCAGCCGTTCTACTTCTTCGCCAACGGCGCCCTGGCCGTGGTGAACGCCGCGGGCGGCACCCCGGACGCGCTCACGGCGCGCTTCGACGAGAATCCGTCGCTCGTGGCGTGGACGGACGCCGGCATCCTCTTCAGCGCCTCGCAGCGCACCTGGTCGTATCTCTATCGTCTCGATCCGGCCAGCCGGCAGGTGTCGATGCACCGCGTGCGCGAGGACTGGATCGGGCAGTCGTTCGCCGTCACCCCGGCCGGCACGCACACGGCGTTCGTGGCCAGCGGGCCTCGCGAGTTCCCGGATGTCTACAGCGCGCCGCTCGCCCTCACGCTGACGGCGACGAAGCTGAGCGACCTCGGCGCCCAGGTGGCGGCCTGGCCGCAGCACGGCCGCGAGGTCGTGCGCTGGAAGAGCCAGGACGGGGCCGAGGTCGAGGGCGTGCTCCACAAGCCGGCCGACTTCCAGGCGGGACGTCGCTATCCGCTGCTGGTGGTCATCCACGGCGGGCCGACCGGCGTCTCGCGCCCGCTGCCCTACGGCAGTGCCAGCTTCTATCCGATCGACGGCTGGCTGACGAGGGGCGCGCTCGTGCTCGAGCCGAACTACCGCGGCAGCGCCGGCTACGGCGAGGCGTTCCGTTCGCTCAACGTGCGCAACCTCGGCATCGGCGATGCGTGGGACGTGCTCTCTGGCATCGACCACCTGGTGGCGCAGGGTCTCGTGGACAAGGACCGCGTCGGCTCGATGGGCTGGAGCCAGGGCGGCTACATCTCGGCCTTCCTCGCCACGAAGCACGCCGACCGCTTCAAGGCGCTGTCGGTGGGCGCCGGCATCTCGAACTGGGTCACCTACTACGTCAACACCGACATCCACCCGTTCACGCGGCAGTACCTCAAGGCCACGCCGTGGGACGATCCGAAGGTCTACGCCGACACCTCGCCGATGACCTACATCAAGAGCGCCAGGGCGCCGACGCTCATCCAGCACGGCGACAAGGATCCGCGCGTGCCGATCCCGAATGCCTTCGAGCTCTACCAGGGTCTGCAGGACCAGAAGGTGCCGACCGAGCTCATGATCTTCCGCGGCTTCGGCCACGGCCTCGACAAGCCGAAGGCCAACCGCGCCGCCATGCAGCAGAACTGGGACTGGTTCGGGCGCTATCTGTGGCCCGGGGACAAGGGCACGGCAGCCCGCTAGGCGGGGGCGCAGTCCGGGAGCGCGGGAGCGTTCGCTCGTGCACTATCAGCATACGCAGACCGGGTTCAAGCTGCTGGCCGTGAGCCTCGTCCTGGCGGCCGTGATCGCGCTCCGGGCGGAGTCGGTCCTGGTCTTCGGTCTGATGTGCCTGATCCTGCTCGTGGCCGGCAGCCTCTTCGGCACCCTCACCACGTCGATCGACG
Organism: uncultured Acidobacteriota bacterium; assembly: GCA_963807405.1. GTDB lineage: Bacteria > Acidobacteriota > Vicinamibacteria > Vicinamibacterales > UBA2999 > CADEFD01. Next base: position 3,311,111 of record CAWEBU010000006.1, read on the forward strand.
ACACCTCGGTGACCTGCACGTTCGGGCCCTCCGGCTGGCTCCACGAACGCTTTCTGCTGCCGGACATCCGCTCGGCCCGTGCCGTCCGCAACTCGCCGATGCACGGCTTCGGCATGCGGGTGATCCGCCACGGCCGGCTGTGGAACGTCTGGGGACTCGACGCCGTGGAACTGCAACTGGCCAACGGCACGCGCTTTCGCATCGGCACCGACGAGCCCGCCGCCTTGCTGGCGGCGTTGCGGAGTGCCGGCGTGGCTGGCTGAGCGCCGGGTCCGCGCCCCACCGGACGCGGTGCAGCCGCCACGGCAGACGGGATGCTTGCCTGGGCCGAGCCGCAGAAGGATGGGACGAACCGCAGCGCGACCGCGCACAGATGCCGTCCAATAGGGCGCATGACGGTCGACGTGACCACCACGACGACGATCGCGCGGCCGGCGCACGACGTGGCGGCCTTCGCCGTCGATCCCGAGCGCGTGCCGCTGTGGTACCTGAACATCAGGTCGGTCGAGTGGAAGACCGAGCCGCCGCTGGCAATCGGCTCACGGATCGCCTTCGTGGCGCGCTTCCTGGGTCGCCGGCTCGCCTACACCTACGAGGTCGTGGAGCACATCGCCGACAAGCGCTTCGTGATGCGCAGCGCCACCGGCCCGTTCCCGATGGAGACCACCTACACGTGGCAGACGACCGCGGACGGGCGCACGGCGATGAGCCTGCGCAATCGCGGCACGCCGACCGGGTTGTGGCGACTGCTGGCGCCGCTCATGCGCGTGGCGATTCGCCGGGCCAACACCAAGGACCTGGCGATGCTCAAGACCATCCTCGAGATCCGATTGCAGCGGCGGTGACGCCGCCCGCCACTAGCCCGGCGCGCCTTGGCCGATGCCGTAGTGCATCAGCACCCGTCGCACGGTGAGGCCCTGCACCAGGATCGAGAACACGACCACGGCGTAGGTGGCGGCGAGCAGGTACTCGCGCCCGGGAAACGGCGGCAGCGACAGCACCATCGCCACCGAGATGCCGCCCCGCAAACCGCTCCAGGTGAGCACCGGTACCAGGCCTCGCCGCTGTTCGCGGCCCGCGCTCATCGCCGCGATCGGCAGCGACACCGATACGAACCGCGCCAGCAGCGTCACCGGCACGGCCAGCAGTCCCACCGCCATCGGCGTGATGCCGTCCGGCAGGGCGAACACCTCGATGCCGATCAGCAGGAAGAGCACCGCGTTCAGAATCTCGTCGAGCATCTGCCAGAACGCATCGACGTGTTCCCGGGTCGTGTCGCTCATCGCGAAGCGCCGCCCATGGTTGCCGATGAGCAGCCCCTCGACCACGACGGCGATGGGGCCGGACACGTGCACCCAGAACGACAGCGAATACGTGAACATCACGAGCGCCAGCGTGATGAGCAGCTCGAGCGCATGGTCGTCCAGGCTCTTGAGCGCATGGAAACCGACCCAGCCCAGACTCAGACCGAGGACGGCGCCCCCGAGCACCTCCTGGAGGAAGAAGGTCGTCAGGCCGGCGGCGTCGATCGTGATCTCGAGCCCGTCGCCCATGCCGTGGAAGCCGGCCGCCGAGACCAGCGCGAAGAACAGCACCACCGCGACGCCGTCGTTGAAGAGCGACTCCCCGGCGATCTGCGCTTCGAGGCTGGCGGGTGCCTTCAGCTCCTTCAACAGCCCCATCACGGCGATGGGATCGGTCGGGGACACGATCGAGCCGAAGACGATGCAGAGCATGAACGGGATGTCGATGCCGAACAGGCCGAACACCCAGTACATCAGCACGCCGACCGCACCGGTCGAGATCAGCACGCCAACGGTCGCCAGGCTGCCGATGGTCCACTTGTGGTCGAACAGGTCGTCGAGATTGACGTGCAGGGCGCCGGCGAAGAGCAGGAAGCTCAGCATGCCGTGCATCAGCGCCTGGTTGAAGTCGATCTCGGTCAGGAACGTGGCCACCTGCGTGCGCAGCCCCCAGACCGGCACCACCTGGTCGACGATCACCAGCAGCAGCGAGCTGACGAGCGCGACCGCCAGGGTGCCGGTGGTGGCCGGCAGCTTCAGGATCCGATGGTTGAAGTAGCCGGAGACGGCGGCCACGGCCAGCAGCACGGCGGCGGTATCGAAAGCATTCATGGTCTAGCGACGCTCCATGCTAGCAGCAGGACAGGTCAGTAGAGACCTGCGGCCAGGCGCCCGATTCCCGCCAGCGCGGCCGATACCGCGTCACCGAGCGGCGTCGGAGTCAGAAGCAGCATGCCGCCTTCAAGCGCGATCGACACGGGGAGGCCCCACCGGAAGACAGGATGCAGGCCGACCCCTCGCCTCAAATCGACCAGGATCGCCGCCAGCACAATGAGATTCGGCGCGAGTATGCCGATGACCCCTGCCGCCGCGCCAAACCCGATCACGGCTCCGGCCACCCTGAAGCCCGCGGCACCGAGGGCACCGGTGCTGGCGAGCAGCATGAGCCGCTTGTGGACCTCCGCACGGCGCCGGAACCGAAGCGCCATCGCGTAGAAGACGCAGAACAGCAGCAGCGTCACGAAGATGGACGGGCCGAGGAACTGCCAGAACGGAGACCCGTCGGGCCGGCGTGCCAGCTCCATCTGGACGCCGACCACGACCAACCCCGTGCCCGTCATCGCCAGCGCGAGCAGGACGCTGGCTGTCCCCAGCATCCGGTGGAGGCGGACGCGGCGGAGGGAGATGAGCCCGGCCTGCAGCGGGAGCAGGCCGTACCAGAGGAAGAAGGTCCAGCCGTGGATGTGCACCGCCGGGGACACCGGCGCATACTGACCGCGGAGCAGCGGCCAGAAATAGGTGATGGAGAAACCGGCGACGGTGACGATCGACGTCGACAGGCACAGCCAGAAGTAGGCGGCGCTTCGGGTCGAGGCGCGCGGCGCCGGCGGGTGACCAGGTCGTTCGGGCGTCGGGTCAGGCCGCATCGTCGTTCCGAATGCCGTATCGACAGATGACGACGCCGGACGCGAGCCGGTCGATGTCCAGCAGCGACGGCGTCACAGTGTGCTCCAGGCCGGCCAGGAAGTACGGGCCATGCCCCGCCACCATCGGGCTGACCGCAACGTGATACTCCTCGACGAGCCTCCATCGAAGCATGGACCGCGCCAGCGTCGGACTGGCGACCAGCAGCACGGTGCCGTCGACTGCCTTTCGCACTGCTCGGACCGCAGCCGCGGTTGCGTCGATGCGCGACGCGTTCCACCCCGGAGCCAGCGGGCGACTCGACACGACATACTTGGGCAGCTGGTCGAGGACGTGCGCCAGGCGCATCTCGCCGGCACTTCCTGCCCCACTCGCCGCCACGGCGGGCCAGTAGCCACGGAGAAGCTCGTAGGTAGCCCTGCCGAAGAGAAGGGCCCTGGCATGACCGAAGAGGTCCGCCATCCGGGCGTGGAACTCATCGTCCGCCAGCACCTGCGTGTGGTCACAGCATCCATCGATGCTGACGTTCATCGTCGCGTGTACTGCGCCCACATCGCCTCCTGCTGATACGCGCTCTGTGAAGCGCGACTAGCGCGCACGCGCGTATCGGCAGACCTGGGCGCCGCTGCTGGCCTTGACCGTTGACTCGAGCGTGAACGGCATCGCCGTGCCGTTGGTCGCGAAGATCGTCTTACCGCCGCCGAGGACGATCGGCTCGATGGTGAGCAACAACTCATCGACGAGATCGGCGTCGAGCAGCGCCCGGACCAACATCGCGCTGCCGTAGACGTAGATGTAGCCGCCGGGCCTCGCACGCAGGTCGGATACCGCCTTGATGAGATCGTCGCCACGGATGATCGTGGTGGGATTCCAGGTGATGTCCTCGTCCGTGAGCGTATTGGACACCACGTACTTCTGGGTGCGGTTGATCCAGTCCGTGAACGGGTCTCCCGAGCGATCTGGCCACGCGGCGGCCGAGGTCTGATAGGTGCGGCGTCCCTGCAGGAGCGCGTCGCTGTTCTCGGCGATCTCCGAGAACGTGCCACCCATGACGATCGGGTCGAAGTACTTCATCGACCAGCCGCCGTGTTCGAAGCCGCCGTCCGTGTCCTCGGCCGGCCCCCCGGGCGCCTGGACGACACCGTCAAGGCTGATGAATTCCGCGATCAGTGTCTTCATGACATGTCCTTGTTGGTCACAGCGACGCGAGCGACCTCGTGTTCGGCCACTTCCGCTCGCTCGATGAGAGCAGACAGATCCTCGCCCGGGCCTGACTCACGAAATGCGGACAGGGCGTCGCGCGATTCCCACTCTTCGTATACGTTCACCCGATTCGGCTCCAGCGGATCCGCCGCGACGACGAAGTCTCGGCACGTCGGCGTCTGCCTCGCCTGCGACATCGCGTCGGCTGACAGCGCGAGGAATCGATCGCGGGACCCCGATCGAACGAAGATTCGGCCTGCAACGATAATCATGGGACCTTCCGGTGAGTCGCTCCGTCATCTCCGCCACCAGCGACGGATCGAAGAGATTCTTCATGGGACGTCCTCCCCCATCGGACAGACATCTGGGCGCTTGCCCGCCCTCGCCAGCCTACCGTTCGATGAAGGACTCGTGTTAGCTGGTTCGTCGTTCAGCGGTCGAACACCTTGCGGCTCTCGAGGTTGGCCTCGATGTCGCTCTTCGCACGCCACATCGGCCGCATCTCCTTGCGCGACGCCAGCGGCAGCTGATCCTCGATGTGCTTCGAGCCGGCCTTGGACCAGTTGCCGTAGTTGAGCAGCACCTCGCCCCGCTGCGGCGTCGAGAACTCGATCACGGCGAAGAAGGTGTCGCCCGACACCGCTTCGACCTTGCCGTCCTTGAAGGGACTGACGCCGATCGTCCGGATGGCGCCGAGCGGCGATGGGGCGCCGTTGCCGGGCACGTCGGCGTTGCCGCGGCGGAAGCGCAGGACGTCGCCCCACTTCACGGCCAGCGTCCCGTATTCCTTCTCGACCTCGGCGGCGACGGTGTCGAGCAGCGTCATGGCCTTGACCGGATCCTTGAAGCCGCGCGGCGTGTCGAGCGGACGGCGGTCGTCGGTGGGCACCTTGAAGCCGCCGATCTCCTGGAAGCTCGGCCCGGCCGCTGTCATGAACTTGTAGAAGAGCAGCATGCCGTCGCTGTCGACCTCGGCCTGGCGATCCCACGCCGCCAGGACCTCGGCCGCCTTCTTCGCCCGCGCGGTGCCACGCGCCTTCGCAGTGGCGACGAGATCGTCCACGAACTGATCCGCGGTTTCGACGCGGGTCGAGAGCTTGCCCCGTTTCACGTCCTCGAACGACATCTTCGGCGGCGCCGTGCTCAGGATGCGGATGCCGCGCTGCGCGCGCTGCGTGATCCCCTGGGGAGCCGCGAACCCGGCGGCGAACTTCGTCGAGTCGAGGAGCATCGGATAGGTGGACGTCCACGGCATGTCGTTCGAGTTCTGCACCCAGCCCTCCGGCGGATCGACGACTTTCGGGATCGCATCGTAGGGGTGGATCGCGGTGGCGATGAGATCCGAGCGGTCGCCCGGCACTACGCCCTGCCAGAAACGATAGTCACCGGTCGGGTGCACGGGCAGCGTCGCGTTGTAGACGTAGGCGATGCGGCCGTCCTTGTCGGCGTAGGCGGTGTTGAAGAGCGGCAGCTGCTGCATGCGCATGGCGGTCTCCCACTCGCCGAAATTCTGCGCGAGGCCCATGCGCCAGAACTGCTCGAACAGCTTCGGGCGATCCAGGCCCACGACCCGCATCGCGATCGGCATGCCGCGCCGCTCGGCCACGACCGGGCCGTGCACGCTGCGCCGCACCGTCAAGGCCACCTCGCGCGTGGTGCCGTCCGCCTGCCGCACCTTGAGCGTCTCGGTGCGCGTGTCGAACGGCATCACCTTGCCGTCGAGCACGTAGCCGCCGTCTTTCTCGACCAGGCCGTAGAGGTCGGATTCCGCCGGGTTGTTGGTGGTCTGCGTCCAGCCAAGGAACTCGGTGAAGCACTGGCGCAGCACCGGAAATCCCACCCACACGGCGCCGTAGGAGGTGACACCGGGTGCGGTGAGCTGGACCTCGAAGTAGGTATGAATGTCGCCCCACTGGAGGTGCGAGTTGCTCATCAGCATGGCGTGGCCGCTGGCCGAGCGGGCGGGGGCGATAGCCCATTCGTTGGACCCGTGGACCTCATCTTCCCAGCGGGCGAGCCGGCCTTCGAGCCGCCGCGGGCTGACCACCCAGTCGTAGTGGATGACGCGCAGGCCATGGGCGTAGACGTCCTCGGCGGACAGCGGCAGCACGCGCTGGGCGGCGGCGCTCAGCTCGCCGCGATGCGCGTCAGCCCACTGGTTCAGTCCACGGGCGAACGACTCGATGAGCGGGGCGAACTCGGCGCTCTGCCCCTTCGCCCACTGCCGCGCCGTCTCGGGCAGGCCGTTGGTGCGCACCCAGCGGTCCGAATCGAGGAACTCCTCGCCGTAGAACTCGGCGCCGCGGCCGCGCGCCTGGGCGTAGAGCCGGACGAGCAGTTCGGCATGCGCCTCCATCTGCGCGTAGCCGTAGGCCTGGAACAGGCTGGCGTGATCGGGCGCGAAGATGTGCGGTACTCCGTAGCGATCCCACAGGATCTCGGTGCGCTGATCGGACGCGGCCGGGGCGGCCGCGGGCGCTGCCGCCTGACAGCCCGCCAGGGTCGCGGCAAGCAGGACGGCCGACAGCAGGCGGGGAAGAACCAGACGCGGCAGCAGGATGCTCATGGAATCTCCGTGGCGCGGAGTCTAGCAGAGCCCTGGGGTCACTGGCGGCGCACGCGGATGGACGTCACGCAGTCGTTCAGGCCGTCTCGCGGACAGTCGTGCTGGGTGATGAGCTGCAGGTTCGGCACGTCGCTCGTCGTCTCGAGTGCGTCGTCGCGATAGTTGTCGTCGCGGTAGAGCGTGGCCTCCCATCCGGGGGCCACGCGGACCGAGGAAATGCAGTCGTTCCAGTCGTAGATGTAGCGGCCGCCGCTGCCGTCGGACTCGTAGTGCTCGCAGGGGCCGCGCACATCCCGCAGGTCGCGGATGTTCTCGGTGATGTGCGCCGAGCGGCCGAGATAGTTGGCGTCCTCGTAGACGATGATGCCAGTCGCCAGGTCCGAGGGCCCCGTGGGCAGCCGCCTGGTCTCGCAGCCCACGCCGCCGGCCAGGCAGGCGAGCACGAGGACGACGGCGTGATGGCAGCGCATCACTCAGGGTCGCACAGCCGGGAGGGCGAGCGCCACGAGCTCGGGCGCATGATCCTCGTCGGCCACTGCCACCACGATGTACTGGCGGCCCTCGTGCAGGTAGGTCATGGGCGCGCCGGTGGCACCGGCCGGCAAGGCGAATCTCGGCCACGACCGCCCCGGTCCGCTTGTCGAAGGCCCGCATCCGCGGGCCACCGCCGCCGGGCGGAATGCTGAGGCCGACCGCGCTCCCTTCGGTCACGAACAGGAGCGACGTCGTGACGAGCGGCGCCGCCCGCCCCATCTGACCGAGCGGCGGCAGGTCCAGGTCCTTCAGGGCCGGATGATCGCGCGGGCCATCGCCGTTCGGCACCATCCAGCGATGGTCGCCGGTGTTGAGGTCGATGGCGGTGATGCGGCCGTAGGGCGGCTTGGTGATGGGCAGGCCACGCGGGCCGGGACCGGGCTCGCGGTCGAGCCGCTTCCTCGTCTGCGTGTAGGTGAAGCGTCCCGGTCCCTTCACCAGCGCGCCGAGCCACGGGAAGGTGACGGACGGCACGTAGAGCATGCCGCTCTCGGGATCGACGGCCGCTCCGCCCCAGTTGGCACCGCCCACCCAGCCCGGCAGGTACATGGTGCCCTTCTTCTCACCAGGCGCGGTGCCTTCGAGCGTGGGCGGCGTGAACATCGGGCCGATCGTCCACTGCTTGACGATGGCGCGCGCTTCCTCTTTCAGCTCGGGCGTGAAGTCGATGAGGTCGTCATCGGTGAGCCCCTGGCGGTCGAACGGCGCCGGCTTCGTGGGAAACGGCTGCGTGGGCGAGGTCCACTCGCCGGGCACCGTGGACGTTCGGCACCGGACGCTCTTCAATCGGCCACACGGGCGTGCCGCTCACGCGATCGAAGACGAACGCGAACGCCTGCTTCGTGACCTGCACCACCGCCTTGATGCGGCGGCCATTCACGGTGATGTCGGCCAGGATCGGCGCGGTGGGGTTGTCGTAGTCCCAGATGTCGTGGTGGACCATCTGGTAGTGCCACTTCAACTCGCCGGTCCTGGCGTCGAGGCAGACGAGGCTGTCGGAGTAGAGATTGGCGCCGGGCCGCTGGCCGCCGTACCACTCGTTGGCGGCGCTGCTGAGCGGCACGTAGAGATAGCCGAGCTCGTCATCGGCGCTCATCAGGCTCCAGGCCTTCGCGCTGCCGGTGTCGCGCCACGACCGCTGCTCCCACGACTCGATGCCGGGCTCGCCGGGCCGCGGCACGACATGGAACGTCCAGCGCAGGGCGCCCGTGCGCACGTCGTAGGCGCGGATGTCTCCGGGCGGCAGATCGACCTGGGTGCCGGAATCGGTCCAGCCCTGGCCGCCGATGACGACCACGTCGCGGACGACGATCGGCCCGGGCGCGCTCCACCGGAAGGACGTGGTCTTCGCGCCGAGCCCGGTGATCGAGATCGACGCGTCCGCTCTCGCCGAAGCCGCCGACCGGCCGGCCGGTGCAGTGCGTCGAGGGCGTACAGGTAGCGGCCGCGCACGTTGAAGATGCGCGCCCCGGCCGGGCCCGGCCAGTAGGCGAGGTTGCGGCTGGCGCCGGCCCCGCCGAGATCCTCGGCCTCGACGGCCTGAGCCCACACCGTGGCCCCGGACGCCGGGTCGAACGCCGCCGCCAGGCCGAGCGCATTCGACGCGTAGAGCAGCCCGCCGGCCTTGAGCGGCGTGCTGCGGTAGTTCCGCGGCACGACGAGGTCGGGGTGTGCCGCCTGCACCGCTGGCTCCACGCCCGGCCGCCGCCATGCAATCTGCAGCGTGCCGACGTTGGCGGCCGAGATCTCGTCGAGGGGCGCGTACTTCGTGCTGCCGGCATCGCCGCCGTGGTGCCGCCAGTCAGTGGCGGTGACCGCCGGCTGCGCCCGGGGCTGTGCCACGGCAGCCACCAGCACGGTCACGAGTCCGGTCAGCGTCAGCAGCGAGCGCATCGCTGCGGATGGTAGCCGATCGGCAGGGCGACAGCAGCCCCCGTGGTCACCGCCCCTCGGCGGGCCGGGTCTTGAAGTCGAAGCGCAGCACTTCGGCCGCATGTCCGAGTGGCCGGAGCCGCCCCTCCGCGCCCCCCTCGAGCCACGCGCTCCCGCCGGGCTCCAGCCGGCGGATCGCTCCTGCCTGGACGACGCCGCTCGGCACCAGTGCCAGCAGCAGCGCCGGCTGGCCGCCGGCGGTGGTGAGGTCCACGGCCTCGCCTGGCGCCACGCGGATGCGCGCGATGCGCACCTGGGCGTTCTCGAACTGCAGGCGCTCCGCCGTGCCCTCCCGGTCCGTGTCGTCGCGAAAGAACTTCCCCTTCAGCGACGCGTCGTCGAGTGGCTCGGTCTTGAACTCCACCCGCAGGAACTCGCTCGGCGTGGCGGTCGGGTTCTCGACCGAGTGGATCTCCTCGATGCCCTTGTAGACGCGGAAGCTGCCGGCCTTCGTGGCCGGCCGGGTGACGCCGGCGTACGGCAGGCCTTCGTGCTTGAACAGGATCGGTCCGCCGTCGTTCAGATAGACGTAGGCGGACGCCCACGCGGTGTGAAGGTGTGGCGCGATGATGGCCCGCGGGCCATAGACGACCCGCACCACCTTCACCCACGCGTTCTCGAACTCGAGGCGATAGGCGTCCGGGCTGACGACGAGCGGGTCTTGCGTGGCACGAGCGGCAATTGTCAGGTCGAGGCAGGTCGCGATGGCGGCGGCGGTCAGGAGTGATCTACGCATGGGGCATCCCCGTTCTGGTCGGTCAGTTGTGGTGACGGCCCGCGTTCGCTCGCGAGCCTCACTCCTGAAGACGACCGCCTGTCGCGATGGACGCAGCCGGCACCGTATACTTCCTGCTCTTCCAGGTGCAGACGCCGCAGGCGCCGGAAGGACGCACGGTGACCGCGGCGGCCGTCATCTCAGCGAGCAGCCATGTCCACCACCAGCCACGAGTTCTCCGCCCTCTTCACGCGCGACCTGGCGCGCCTCGTGCGGCAGCTCGAGGCTCTCGACGCGCCCCGCTTGTGGCAGGTGCTGCCCGGGGCCACCAACTCCGCCGGCAACCTGATGCTCCACCTGAGCGGCAACCTGCGGGAGTTCATCGGCCGGCAGCTGGGCGGCGTGCCGTACGTGCGCAACCGTGCGCATGAGTTCGCGGCGAAGGACGTCTCACGCTCGGCGGTGATGGCCGAACTGACCGAGCTGGCCGTGCTCGTCCCCGGCGTGCTGGCGCGGATGCCCGACGGACGCTGGAGCGATCGCTTTCCGGAGGACGTGCTCGGCGAGCCGCTCACCAACCGGCAGTTCGTCATGCACCTCTACGGGCATCTCAACTACCACCTCGGGCAGATCGACTACCTCCGGCGCGTGCTGACCGGCGACGGCGCGTTGACCAAGCCCGCCACGTAGCGCCGACCACGGCGGCGTCGAATCGCCGGTCTCGGGCCGTCCATGCCCTTGAGAGCCCACGGTCTCCCCCCCGAGGCGCTTGGTGCGGAAAGGAGACAGGTATGTGCGTTGACCACCTGCCATCCGGGGTCTACTCTCACGAGAGGGACACTGGCGGCAATCATGAGAATGCGATGCTGACACTCGCCACGAGGCGCACCCGACGGGTGATGCCGGCGGTCCTGGCATGGCTCGCGGTGTTGCTCCTGGCCGGCGGACACGCGCCGGCGGCAGCGGCCCAGCCGGCGGCAGGGGCTCAGGCGGCCGCCCGCGTCGAGCCGGGGCTCGTGCTGGAGATCGAGGTGTTCTGCAGCGAGACGCAGCTGCGGATGTCGAACGCACGCCTCACGTGGCGGGCGCCGGCCGCAGCGCTCGGCGCTGGCGTGGCGAGTCTGTCGGCCGCCACCCAGCAGCTCGAAGCCACCGTCTTCAAGAACGGCTTCGAGCGCGGACTGTTCGTGGCGCTGCCGATCGGCGCGGCGGCGCCGGAGCGGCCGGTGGCCGCGGTCGTTCAGGGAACCGCCGCGCAGCAGCAACAGCAGCCGCCGCGCCGTGCCTTCCAGATCCGCCTGATCGAGGTCACCGCCGCCCGGACCGCCGCGGCCGCTCCCGACACGTCCGAGATGGACGCCGTCGTCGAGAACCTGGAACCCGGCGTGAACTACACGTGGCGGATGGCGGTCACTGCCGCCGGAGGCCGCATCGCGTCCCGGCCGGTCACGGTGCGGGCGCTCGTCTGTCCCGCCGATCTGGTCGAGCCCCCGCCTCCTGCGCAGCCACGGCGGCAGCCATGACCCGCGGCACAATCTGGACGCTGACGGTGACGCTGAGCCTGATGGCGGGCGTCGCCGAGGGACAACTGTCGGTCGTGGTGCGTGATATCAGCCCCGATCGCTCCAATAACACCGACCCCGACGGCGCGACCGGCGGCCGCGTGAACGGCATCGGTGTCGACGCCGCCACGCCCGGGCGGCTCTATGCGGCGAGCGAGTTCGGCGGCTTGTGGCGCAGCAACGACAACGGCGTCAACTGGGTCCATCTCGACGGCCACGTGCCGACGGTGGCGTGGGACGTCGAAGTCGATCCGACCAACTCGAATCGGCTCTTCGCCACCTCGTTCTACGACGGCCGCGTCACGAGTCAGTCCGGCATCAACGTCAGCACCGACGCCGGCGTGACCTGGACGCATCCTGCCACCGCCGTGCCGCCGGCCGGCTTCTGCGACAGCGACACCCGACGCACGGAACCGGCGGCGTTCGGCATCGCCATCGATCCAGCCAACAGCAACCGCGTGTTCGTCGGCACCAACTGCGGATTGGCGATGTCGACCAACGCCGGGGCCACGTGGACGTTCCTCGACCCGACGCCGGGTGACACGGCCAATGACGTCATCGACGTCATCGTGCACAACGGCGGCATCATCGACGTGTGCGGCGACGATGGACACCTGCGCTCGACCAACGGCGGCACCACGTGGACGACGGCGGCGGCGATCCCGCTGCAGAGCGGTCAGTGCTCGCTGGCGGTCTCGCCCGACGAGAGCTACGTGCTCTTCGCCGTGGTCGGCACGTCGATCTTCGAGAGCGACGACGGCGGGCAATCATGGCCGGCCGCCTACGCCAACCCCTCGGCGCAGGGCCGCATCCCGTTCATCGCCACCAACCAGCGCGCTGGCAACACCTACGACCTGTGGTTCGGCGACGTGCGGCTGCATCGCGGCACCTGCACGACACCGGCAGCCCCCGCACAGGGCGGCGCCGCCCGCTGCAACGCCTCACCCGCCTGGGCGGGGCCGTTCACCCGCACCGTCGGCGCCCACGACGACTCGGGAGACATCGCGTTCGCGCCGAACACGGCGTCGGACGCCTGTCCGGTGCTCTTCGCCTCCGACGGCGGCGTCTACCGCAACACGCTCGGGGCGAGCCCGGCCTGCCACACGCCGGTCTGGACACAGCCCACCGTGACGCCACACGGCCTGTGGAACTACGCCTTCGCGGGCGTGTCGCGTCCGGGCGCCGCCACCGAGCACCTCTACTTCGGCAACCAGGACAACGGTTCTTTCGGCGCCGTCAACGCCGGCGCCGCCGCCGTCACGTGGACCAACGAACGCTGCTGCGACGGCTTCGATGTCGCCGGGGACGCCGCGCGCGGGGTGACCACGGTGTGCTGCTTCGGCGGCGGCGGCCGGGCCACGCGCATGTTCCTGAGCGGTCCGGGCCTCACCGGCGCCTCGCCGGAGCTTGGCAACTACCCGCCTGGCAACCTGAAGAGCTTCCAGCAGCTCGCGGGCCTCCAGACGTTCGGCGCCGACGACTACGTCGTCGCCACCACCTCGGGCGTGTTCGTCACGCTCGACATCGGCGCCGTCGGCGCGGGCCTGCCGGCGTGGACCGCCGTCGGCACCTCGCCGCCGGGCAACGCCTGCGGCCTTCAGATCGCCACCGCTGGCGGCACGCCGACGTTCTTCGCGAAAGCCGGCGGCTGCGATGGTGATGTCGGCGGACCGTTGATGCGCCACGCCGGCGCCGGAGCGGCGGGGGCGTGGCAGACGGTGCCAGCCCCTCCGGGCGGCGGTACCGTTGGCGTGTTCGGCGTCGACCCCAACAACCCGCAGCGGATCATCGCCTCGCGGGTCGGTGGCGGCCAGCCGACGCGGATGTTCCTGACCTCCAACGGCGGCGCGGTGTGGAACGCGCTCCCCGCCCTCGACGCGCACATGACCGGCAACGGCGCCTTCAAGTACGACACGCTCAGCGGTCCGCGTGCGTTCGCCCGCCGCACTGGCTACCCGCAGCCCACACTGGTGGCCTTCGACCCATCGGATCCGGACATCGTCGTGGCCGGCGCCACCGACTCCGGTGTCTTCATCAGCACCAATGGCGGCACGCGCTGGCAGCTCGTGACCGACCCGTCCACGCCCGGCGTCTCGGGCACGCCGCACATCCCGCGGCCCTACTACGCGCACTTCGACCACGATCCACCGGGCGGTGACATCAACCTGTATCTCGGCACGCGCGGGCGCGGCGCCTGGCGGCTGACCTTCAAGAAGGTGGCGATGTCGGAGATCCAGGTGCCGTCGCCGCCCGCCTTCCTGCCGGCCTGTGTCGGCACACGCCAGACGGCCACGCTCAACGTCTGCAACACGAGCCCCGGCAACCTGGTCGTCAGCGGCGTGGCCTCGTCGAATCCGGAGTTCGTCGTCACGACACCGTCCGGCGGCTTCCCGGTCACGGTCAGCCACGACTTCTGCTTCCCGATCGAGGTGGCCTTCTCGCCCACCGCGACGGGCACGCGCACCACCAACTTCACCATCACCAGCAACGATCCCAGCGTGCCGTCGCTGGTGGTGCCGGGATCGGCCACGGTGGGACAGGCCACCGCCGTCACCATGGTGGCCGACAGCGGCAACTTCGGCCAGGTCTGCTCCGGACCAACGGGCTTCCGCGATCTGAGGGTCACGATCGACAACCGCGGCAGTTGTCCGCTGCTCGTCTCGAACGTCACCTCGTCCTCGCCGGAGTTCCAGGTGCCGTCGGTGCTGGCGCTGCCGCTCAGCGTGGCGCCCGGGGCCAACATCGAAGTGCCGATTCGCTTCGAGGCCGCCAGTGCCGGGGCCAAGGCCGCCACCATCACCTTCGCCACCAACGATCCGGCGGCGCCGAACAAGGTCGTGGCGCTGACCGCCACGGTGCCAGAAGCGTATGAGTGCGCGCCGCCACTCTTCACGTCGCTCGAGAGTCAGGTCGGGCCGACGTGGGGCACGGCGCGCACGGGCAACTACACCGTGAACGCCGCCGGCCGGCTGCTGAAGTCGTTCGGGCCGGCGCGCACGTTCGGCATCCAGACCGAAGGCGAGTACCTGTGGTACCCGGGCCGGCACGAGGGCCAGCTCCACGCCACGCTGCTCTACCGGCGCGGCACCTGGCAGGCCGGCCTCGGCGCCAGCGCGAAGGGCGCGGCGCTCGGCAGCGAAGCCGAACCCGGCGCGCTCAGCGAAGCGACGATCAGCGTCGACCGGTTGCTCTCGACCGTCCGCTTCGGCCTCTTCGGGTCGAAGGGCCTGAAGAGCCGCGATGTCGTGGGCGCGCTCGAGACCGTAGGCCCACCGGTGGCCGGCGTGCAGACGGTCACCATCACCGAGAGCGTCGTCCATTCCGTGGACACGCTCGGCGCCAACGTGCAGGTCGATCTCGTGCCGGGCACCTGGTGGCTCGACGCCAACCTCGCCCTGCTCAACCGGCACGCGCCGGGCTCGAGCAACACCGCCGGCGGCGCCGTGCGGGTGTCGCGGCAGTTGGCACCATGGCTGACCGGGATGCTCCAGGTGGACGTCAACGAGAGCTTCGTCGGCTCGAATGCCGTCGGCACGATCACGGTTGGCTTGCGGATCGGCCGCTGGCCATCGCCGGCCGACTGGTCCAACCCGGTCAACCCGCTCGGCACGCTGGTGCCACGGGTCCACTACGAAGTGTTCTCGCGCGTGCGGCCGTAGCACTCGCCGGCCGGACTCGGCCGGATCAACCACACGTCGGCAGACGCCGGGGGGCCCCAAACGCCTCCCGGCGTCAGTCGGGCCGCAACACCTCGACCGGGTCGGTCCTGGCGGCGCGGTTGGCCGGCAGCAGGCAGGCCGGCAGCGCCACGGCCATCATCAAGGCCGCAGCGCCGCCGATGGCCCACGGATCCGAGGGCGCCACCCCGTAGAGGAACGACGCCAGCAGCCGACCCGTGCCGAACGCGCCCGCCGTGCCGGCCAGCACGCCTACGAGCACCATGGCCAGGCCGCGGCCCAGCATCAGGCGGATGACATCGAGCCACCGCGCCCCGAGCGCCAGCCGCACGCCGATCTCACGGCGCTGCTGCGCGGCAATGGCGGTAAGCACCCCATAGAGACCCGCCGCCGCGAGCACGATCGCCAGCGCGCCGAAGGCGGCCAGGACCAGCAACGCGAAGCGGCGGGTGGCCACCGTGCGGCCGACCATCTCGTCGATCGTCCCCGCGCTGTAAAACGTCTGCAGGGGATCGACGGCCCACACGGCGTGCTTGGCCGACTCGAGCAGCGATCGCGCATCACCGTGCGTCCTGGCCACGAGCGTCATCGACCCGCTGGGCGTCTGGGCGAACGGCCGGAAGATCTCTGGCCGCGGCGCCTCGTCGAGCCGCTGATGCCGCTGCGCGGCGGTCACGCCGACGATCTCCGCTTCCGCCGCCCGCCCCTGCACGGTGTACGACAGGCGCCGGCCGACGGGGTCGCGGCCGCGGAAGTAGCGGTCGGCAAAGGCCTCGGAGACCACCGCCACCGGCGGGCTGTCCGGTCCGTCGAAGGTCTCGAGGCCGCGCCCGCGCACCACCTTGATGCCCATCGCGGCGAAGTAGCCCGGCGTGGCCACGTTGAAGGAGCTGCGCAGCTCGGCCCCCTCGGCCGGCGGCGGATCGCCGACGATGGCGAAGCCTCCGCGCAGATCGAAGTTGGCCTCGACAAACGGCATTGCCGAGACGGCGCCGGCGCCCTCCACGCCCGGCAGCTCCGCCAGCTTGGCGGTCGCCGCATCGAAGAAGCCGCGCAGGCGGTCCGGACCCGGATTGCGATCCCAGGCGAACACCTGTAGCACCGCCACGCCGGAGCGGGCGAACCCGGTATCGACGTTCACCAGGTTGACGAAGCTGCGCAGCAGCAGCGACGCTCCGGACACGAGCACGAGGGCCAGCGCCACTTCCGCGGCAACGAGCGTGGCGCGGAGACGACGCTGGCTACGTTCGCTGGTGCTGGTCCTGGTGGCGCCGGCCCGGCCGACGAGGCTCAGGCGCAGCGCCGGCACGACGCCGGCCAACAACGCCACGACCAGGCTCAGCGCCGCGGCGAACATGGCGGCCCGCCAGTCCACCTGCAGTGTCTCCAGCCACAGCACGTCCCCCGGCCCGAGTGCCGGCCAGCGCCCGCGTGGCGCCGGCGGCCAGGGCGAAGGCCACCGCGGCGGCCAGGGCCGAGAGCAACGTGCTCTCGACGAGGAGCTGGCCGATGAGGCGCCACCGGGACGCGCCGAGCGCGCTGCGCACGGCCAGTTCATGGGTCCGCGTCGAGCCGCGCGCCAGGAGCAGGTTGGTCACGTTGACGCAGGCGATGAGCAGCACCACCGCCACGGCGGCCACGAACAGGCCCACCGCCGGGCGGACATCGCCCACCAGGTGCTCGCGGATCGGCACGAGGTCCACGCGACTGCCACGGTTGGTTCGCGGCTGCTCGGTTTCGATCTGGGCCGCGATGCGGTCCATGTCGGCGCGCGCCGCGGTCAACGACACGCCGGGCTTGAGCCGTCCCACCGCGGCCCAGTAGCCATTGCCGCGGATGCGCGGTTCGAACTCCTGGACCACCTTGGGCGCCCACGCCAGGATGTAGCCGGGGCGGCTCTCGAGCAGGTGCGGCAGGAAGTCGTCGGGCATCACGCCCACCACTTCCCACGGCTCGCCGTCGAGCCGGATGCGGCGCCCGACCACGGTCGGGTCGGAAGCAAACCGCGATCGCCACACGCCGGCGCTCAGGACGACGACCTTGTTGCGGCCGGCCGAATACTCGTCGGCGGTGAACCACCGTCCCAGACGCGGGGCCACGCCGAAGCTCTCGAAGAAGCCCGCCGTGACGTTGGCGGTCGGCCACACCTCGGGACGATCGCCGTCGAGATAGTCCTGGCCGAAAGGCTCGGCGGCCGCCAGGAACTCGAAGGCGGTCGATCGCTCGCGCCAGTCGAAGAAGTTGCCGGGCGACACATCCTGCCGACCCGGAGCCTGGCTCTGCCGCTCCCACACGGTGACCAGACGCTCGGGCTCGGGATACGGCAGCGGCCGCAGCAGCAACTGCGACACGACACTGAAGGCCGTGATCGAGGCGGCCATGCCGGTGGCCAACACCCCGATGGCGATGGCTGCGAAGCCGACGTGGTCGTGGAGCCACCGCCAGGCGTGGCGCAGGTCGTCTACCAGAGTGAGATCGACGAACTGCCGCTGCCTGAGCCACGCCGCGTCAGCGAAGGCGCCGGCCGCGTGGCGCACGAGGCCGCTGCGGCCGTCCCCCTCCCAGGCCGACAGTTCCCCCCGCCACTCAGCCCTCCATTCGTCACGCAGGGCGGCCGGCACAAGCCACGCCGCCCAGGCCACCAGGCGTGAAGCCCGGACCAGATCGCGCGAGTTGACGCCCATATCAGCCTTCCACCGGGCGTGTCCGCAGGGCGGGCGCCGCACGGCCAGCCCCCGCGAAGGCCTCGCGGGCCACCCGCGCCCCGCCGGCCGTGAGCTCGTAGTAGCGGCGCGGTGGCCGCTGTTCGCGCCGGGCGACCCCGTCCTGCTCCCAGCGGGAACGGACCACGCCGCCGGCGTCGAGACGCCGGAGGATTGGATACACGGTGCCGCTCGGCAGGCCCGTGGCGGCCATGATGTCGAAGCCGTGATGGTGGCCCGCCATGAGAGCCCGCAGTACGAGCACGGTGGCATCGGTGAGTCGCATATCCAGTCCTCCGGGCGCGCCGCCAGGGCGGCGTCGTTCTCTACCTATGTAGACTTTGACGGGCGATCCCAGAAAAAAGTTGCAGGCGGACGCCGCGTTGTCGAAATCTCGACGGCCCGTTCGACGATATGGCACAGTCTCCGTCCCGAGCCTGGTGTCGCCGAGAGCCCAACCATGAGCTTCCTGACCGATCTCCGTCACGCCGTCCGGTCCCTGGTTCGCGCCAAGGGGCTGACCATCACGGTCGTCCTCACGCTGGCGCTCGGCATCGGCGCCAACGCCGCCATCTTCAGCGTGGTGCGCGGCGTGCTGCTCAGGCCGCTGGTCAACCGCGATCAGGACAGCCTCATCTACATCAGACAGAGCGCGCGCGGTGCCGGCGTCGAGAACGCCAACTTCTCGGTGCCGGAGCTGCGCGACCTCGAGGGACGGGTCACCACGCTGTCGGCGTTCGGCGACTTCTCGACCATCGAGTTCACGATGGTCGGCCTCGGCGAGCCGCGGGTGGTACGGGCCGGCGTCGTCGGCGGTTCGTACTTCGAGGTGATGGGCCTGCGCCCGGTGCTCGGGCGGCTGCTCGGTCCGGCCGACGATGGTCCGGGCGCGGCCGGCGCCGCCGTGCTCACGCACCGCTTCTGGACCACCGCCTTCCAGTCGAATCCGGACGTCGTCGGCACGACCATCCGCCTGAGCGATCGCACGGCCACGGTGGTGGGCGTGCTCGAGCCCTCGGTGCCCTATCCGACCGAAACCGAGATCATCGCCAACGTGGTGACCAGCCCGCACCACCTCGATGCCACCATGGTCGAGGGGCGGGTGCACCGCATGACCGAACTGTTCGGCCGCCTCGCCCCGGGCGCCACGGTGGCGTCGGCGAAAGCCGATCTGCAGGCCGCGCACGGCGCCATCCGTGCCGAACACGCCGAGGCGTATCCCGCCAGCGCCAACTTCGCCATCGACGCGGTGACGCTGCGCGATCAGATCGTCTCACCGGCGCGCACCATCCTGCTCGTGCTGCTGGCCGCCTCGGCACTGGTCTTCGTCGTGGCCTGTTCGAACGTCGCCAACCTGATCCTGGCCCGCTCGGTGCGCCGTGAAGGCGAGCTGGCGGTGCGGGCGGCGCTCGGCGCCAGTAGCGGAGCGTTGCGGCGGACGCTGCTCGCCGAGAGTCTCGTCCTCTGCGTGTCCGGCGCGGCGCTCGGCGTGCTGGCCGCCCGGCCGATGGTGAGCGTGCTGGCGCGCTATGCCTCGCGCTTCTCGATCCGGGCCACCGAAGTCACGGTGGACGCGACGTTGCTGTGGGTGGGCGCGCTGCTGGCCGTCGTCGCCGCCGTGGCCCTGGCCTTCGTGCCGCGGCTGCCCTCGGCCGATGCCGCCACCGGGCCCGGACTCTCGGCCGGCAACATCCGCATCACTCCGGGGACCAACCGCCGCCTGCGGCTCTTCGCCGTGGCCCAGATTGCCGCCTCGTTCGTGCTGCTCGCCGGCGCTGGCATGCTGCTCACGACCCTCATCGAACTGCAGGGCACCCGCACCGGCATCCGTGGTGGCAACGTACTGGCCGTCAACGTGCCGGTCGGCTCCTTCACACGCGAGCCCGACGAGGTGAACGCCTTCTACCGCGAGGTGCTGCGCCGCGTGGGCGAGCTGCCCGAGGTGGAGCGGGTCTCGCTCGGCACCGTCGTGCCGTGGCGCGATCCGGGCTTCTTCGCCGCCCACTTCACCGTCGAGGGCTACGCCAAGGCGAACGGCGAAGAGGATCCGCGCGCGCAGTTCCGCACCGTGTCGCCGGGCTTCTTCGAGTCGCTCGGCGTGCCGGTCGTGGCCGGCCGCGACTTCAATGACGACGATCGGCGCGACGGCGAGAAGGTCGTCATCGTCAGCGAGAGCCTGGCCCGCCGCATGTTCCCTGGCCAGGACGCGGTCAACCGCGTGCTCACGTGGACCGACCCGGTGTTCGAGTTCATCGGCGTCGCCAAGACCGGCCGCCGCATCGTGGGCGTGGCCGCCGACCTCGACGACGTCAACGTGGTGCCGGAACCGACGATGACCGTCTACCATCCGTTCGAGCAGGAGATGCACGGCGGGCGGCTGTTCGTGCACGCGAAGACCGATCCCTACACGCTGGTCACGCCGATCACCAGGATCGTGCAGAGCCTGTCGGCCGAGCAGCCGGTCGAGCGCGCCGCCACCCTCGACGACATCCGGGCCGAGGTACTGGCGCCGACGCGCCTGAACGCGTTCGTCTTCGGCGGCTTCTCGGGGGTGGCGCTGCTCATCGCGGTGGTCGGCGTGGCCGGCGTGCTGGCCTTCTCGGTCAGCGCGCGGACGCGCGAGTTCGGCATCCGCCTGGCGATTGGTTCGGCACCGCGGCACCTGCTGACCGGCATCCTGAACGAGGGCGCGGTGATCGCCGCCGGCGGCATCGTCGTCGGAGTGCTGGGTGGCTTCCTGCTGACGCGGGTGGTGGGCGGCTTCCTGACCGAGGTGCGGCTGCCGGGCGCCGGCGCCACGGCGGCAGCGGCGGCCGTGCTGGCGCTGGCCGCCGTGGCCGCTTCGCTCATCCCGGCGTCGCGCGCGGCCCGGGTCGACGTCGCGCAGGCGCTGCGCTCCGAGTGAGATGTAACCGGGTCTGTCACGGTCACGAGTGTAACCGGGGTCTGTCACGGTCACGCCGTGACCGTGACAGACCCCGTTACAATTCGTGACCGTGACAGACCCGGTTACAAATCGCCTAGCGGCCGCCGGCGATGTCGAGGAGCGCGCCGGTCGTGTATGACGCCTCGGCGGAGAGCAGCCACAGGATGGCGCCGGCGACTTCCTCCGGCTCGCCGGGGCGCAGCATCGGCACGAGCGGCGCGATCCGCTCGAGGCGATCGGGCTGGCCGCCACTGGCGTGAATCTCCGTGCGGACGATGCCCGGCCTGACGGCGTTGACGCGGATGCCTTCGGTCGCAACTTCCTTCGAGAGGCCGATGGTGAAGACGTCCACGGCGCCCTTGGCGGCGGCATAGTCCACGTACTCGCCGGGCGAGCCGATTCGCGAGGCCACCGACGACACGTTGACGATCGCACCGCCGCGGCCGCCGTGCTTCGTGGACATGCGGCGCACCGCTTCGCGCGCGCACAGGATGGTCCCGACGACGTTGACGGCGAACATGCGCTGCAGGCGGGCGGCGGACATCTCATCCACGCGTGCCTTCAGGTCGACGACGCCGGCGTTGTTCACGAGGGCGGTGATGGAACCGAGCGCCCGCTCGCACTCGGCGAACATCGTCAGCACGTCGTCCTCGACGGCGACATCGCCGGCGATGGCCGTGGCCGTGCCGCCCGCCGCACGGATCTTCGACACCACGCCCTCGGCAGCGGCGCGGTTGGTGCGGTAGTTCACGCCCACGTGGTAGCCGCGAGCGGCGGCGAGCGTGGCGGTGACGGCGCCGATGCCTCGACTGGCACCGGTGATGAGCAGGACGGAAGTCATCGGCCGTTGGCGCTCCGGTGGATCGGCATCACGGCAAGCATCGTCGCTCAGCGGTCCAACACGGGCAGATAGGCGCGCCACGGCCCGACGGCGTCGCGATACTGCTTGGCGAGCACGCGCGCGGTCTGCGCCAGATGTCCGAGATCGTGCGCGACCCAGGTGGCGAGAAGCTGCTCGAGCGTCACGGTGCCGAGCGCGGGATGCTCACCGGTGAGCGCGAGCTGCTCGTCGGTGAGCTGCCAGGTGCGGAGCGCGACGAGGTTCTCGGCACGCAGATCCGCGAACTCCTCGAGCAGCACCTCGAGCGTCTTGCCCTGGCTTTCGCTCGCCTGGGCAAAGCGGTCGTAGGGCTCGAACGTCCGCGACGCCCCCTGCGCCAGGATGATGCGGGCGCGGGGAATCCAGTCCGTGCGTTCCCCGTGAATGAGGTGCCCGACGTTGTCGAAGGCACTGAACGTATCGGGCCCTTCGTTGGGCGCGGTCCACGTCTCCGGCAGGCCGCCGAGGAAGGCCCGGAAGGTGGCGGGCGTGCGTTCGAGGATGTCGATGGCGTGGCTGACCTGGAATCGCATGGCCAGCCGATCTTACGCCTGGCCGGGCGTTACCGCGAGCCCCGCCCCCACGAGCTACCGCGGGTCCGCGTCCACGTTGAACACGGAGTCCACCGGTACTTGCAGCGCCGTCGCCAGCTGGTTGGTCTTGCCCGCCACCGCGATGATCGAGAGCAGCTCGGCATACTGCGCGTCGGTCATGCCCTTGGCGCGGGCGGCCGCGGTGTGGGAATGCACGCAGAAGGTGCAGGCATTGGCCACCGACACCGCGATGAAGATCATCTCCTTGGTCACCGGGTCGAGCAGCGACGGCACGGCCATCACCTGCTTCACTTCCTGCCAGGTGCGTTCGAGCAGGTCGGGGTCGAAGGCCAGCGTGCCCCAGAAGCTGTTGATGAAATCGGTCTTGCGCGTGGTCCGCATGTCGTCGAAGACAGCCTTCACGCGTGGGTTGTGCTCAGGATCCTGAGGCGGGCGCTGCGTAGCCATGCGTCAGTGTAATCGGTGACGGCGCCGGCGCTAGTGCAGCCAGCCTCGCGTCGAGGCCTTGCGCGCCAGGAGCACGAGCGCAATCCCGATGGCGAGCACGAACCCCTGCAGGACGTAGGCGCTGGCGCCCGCGACGGCCACCGCGTCCGACATCAGGAAGAAAGCCACGTCCTGCACGACCAGTCCGGCCAATGAGGCCATCAGCAGCGGCGTCGCCCATCGCCGGCGCATCAGGAGGCCGACGCAGCCGAGGGCCCCGCCCCACACCGCGACCGCCGTGGCCGAGACAGCCCACCCGGGCCGCGAGTTGTAGAGCGCCTGCTCCGCCGGCGTCATCTGCGCGACGGCCTCGGGCGTCAGCATGACGTCACTCAGATACGCCGCGCAGCCGATGAGATTCCACAGCAGGGCGAGCACGGCTACCGGCAGATACCACTTCGGGAGCTGGGTCATATCGCCACCTCGGTCGTCGAACGGGCCTCACCCTATCACGGCGCGGGCGCGGCGGCCGCGGCACGACGGCGCCGCCCGCGCAAGTGGTGACCGTGACAGACCCCGTGACAGGTGCGGCTACTTCTGAAGCAGGTAGTTGAGCTTGACCACGAGCTGGCGGTCCTTCTGGGCGAACACGTCGGCCGGCAGGCCGGTCTGCCGCAGGTCGTTGTAGACGACGAAGAGATCGCTGCCCGGGCGGTGGATCAGGTTGAAGCGGACGTTGTTCGAGATTTCGTGCGTGCCGGTGTTGTACTGAGTCAGGCTGCGGATGGTCATGCGCGGTGAGAACGTGTAGTCGACGCGCACCGTGGTCAGGTTCACCAGGAAGTCGCCCCACGGCATCTTCACGTCGTTGCGGCTGTACTGCAGCTCGCTCGACAGGCGGCTGGTGGCGCGAGCGCCCACGGCGTAGGAGATCGCCCGGCGGGTGCCGCCGTAGAACTCGTCCGGCTGCCAGGTGACGCGCTGGAAGAACTTCTTGCCGGGGCTCGTGTTGTAGGTGAGGCGCCACTCGTCCATCGTGTAGCTGCCGACCGGGATGCGCACACCGGGACGGATGTTGAACGGCAGGTCGAGCACGTCCATGTGCTTCTGGTAGATGGCGTTGATGAAGGAGTCGTTGCGCAGCGTGATGCCCCACATCAGGTGGTGCAGGCGGTTCACCAGCCGGTTGCCCTGATCGGTGGTGTAGGTGAGCACGTACATCGGCTCCATCATCTTGATGCTGCCGCGCTTGGGGCGCGGTGTCGGGCCGAAGTAGGCCTTGGTCGTGCGGATGCCGGTGCGCTGCACGAAGCCGGCCTCGGCGTTGAAGTTCTCCTGCACGTCGAGGTAGTTGAGCCACAGGTTCCACTTCGGATCGCGGTAGGCGATCCGGCCGTAGAAGGCCATGTCGTTGCCGCCGCACGAAGCCTGGCCGCGCGCCTGGCAGACCTCGTCCGAGGTCGCCGTCTTGGCCACGTAGGAGTTGACCTGGAGGTTGTTACCCAGGGAGAAGTTGCCGTCGAGCCCCATCGTGCGGTTGAAATGGGCGCTGCCGTCGACCGACTCCTTGTTGACGAACAGCGCGCCGATGCGCGAGCGGCGGAAGACGTCGCGGCTGTAACGGCTCACGAAGAAGTTGTCGCCCGGCTTGCCGAAGGCGCTGTCGGTCTGCACGTCGAGCACGGCCAGGTTGTTGCTGCCCACCTTGCCGGTGAGCCGCGCGCCAGCCAGGATCGGCACCGGCTGGCCGGTGTCTGAGAGGCCGATCCGACGGCTGAAGAAGAGATCCGTCTGCACCGGCGTGGTCGTGAAGGCGCCGCCCGTGCCCATCGCGAAGGCATTCGAGTTCTCGAGGAAGAAGTCGCGCTTCTCCGGGAAGAACAAGCCGAAGCGGGTCAGGTTGACCTGCTGCTCGTCCACTTCCACCTGGGCGAAGTCGGTGTTGAGGGTGAGGTCGAGGTTGAGGCTGGGCGTGACCCCGTAGCGCGCGTCGAGGCCGACGTCCTTCGCCCACGACGTGGTCGTGCTGGTGGCGCTCAGGTCGCGCCGGCGCGGACCGGCCACCACGAACGGCTTCAGCTTGAGGTCCCAGCCGAGGCTCAGATTCTGCAGGCCACGCAACTCGCCGGCCAGGCTGACGCGGGTGAGCGTGTAGGCGCGCGGGATCGGCGCCCAGTAGACGAGCTCGTTCTTGCGGCGGATGTGGCGGAGGAAGTTGATGCCCCAGGTCTGCTCGTCGGTGGGCCGGAAGCGCAGGGTGTTGGTGGGAATGGCCATCTCGGCCGTCCAGCCGTCGTCCGTGACCTGCGCCGCCGCGTCCCACACGCCTTCCCAGTTGCGGTTGATGTTCGAGGTGGTGCCGCGACCGCCGCCCTCGCCTTCGTCGAAGATCTGCTGTTCGAGCTTGGCGCCGAGCGGCGTCGTCACGAACATGTAGCCGTTGCGCGAGTCCTTGAAGGTGTCGAGGATGACCTGGAAGTTGTCCTCATCGAACAGCCGGTCGGAGTCGCGACGCATCTCGGTGGCCACGACCGTGCCGGTGTGCCCGGCGTGAGGATCGGCCCCCGGCCCGGCGCCGGCAGACCCGACGCCGCCGGCCTGATAGGCGTGCACGGCGATGTAGATGGTGCGCTCGTCGAACACGATGCGCACCTCGGTGCGCTCACTGGCCGGCTGGCCGAGGCTCGGCTCCTGCTGCGTGAAGCCGTCGACCGGCGTGGCCGCCTGCCATACCGCGTCGTCGAGCACGCCGTCGATGCGCGGTCCGACGTCGACCCTGGCGGCGTGGATGAACGGGCGCTCTTTACTGGATTGCGCGGCGGCGGGGGTGGACGTGGCTGAGAGGCACACGGCGGACAGGACCAGACACAACGAACGACTCATGGCAGCCCAACACTGTACACGGGAGGCACGCCCGGCGAATCCGGGCCAGCGCCGGGCTGTCCTCACCTCACCGCTCGCGCCTCCGGAGCACGGACGAACTGCCGTGTGAACCTAACCTCAACGGCCGCAATCGGTTAGGGCACGCGGCCAGATCGGAGACGACCTGTGGCGCCCGGGGATCGCCCGGGCGGCAATCCGATGTCGGGCGGGGGCCGTAGGACTGGTTCGGAGGCACCCTGACATGAAACGTACGCTTTACAAGGCCGCGCTCGCCGCGGCCGTGGTGGCGGCCCCGCTGGCCGTCTTCACCGCCAATCACCGCGAGGCCCCGATCACGGCCCTCGACCGCGCTGCCGACATCACCGACTGGTACTCGTTCGTCAGCTACGACGACCCGACCAAGCTGACCATGGTCCTCTCGGTCGATCCCCTGCTCGAACCGTCCAACGGGCCCAACTACTTCCCGTTCGACCCGGAAATCCTCTACGAGATGAAGGTCGACAACAACCACGACGCCGTGGAAGACGTCACCGTGCAGTTCCGCTTCCAGACCCAGCAGCGCAACCCCGGCGTCTTCACGGGCTTCGTTGGCGGCCTGCTCGGCATCCCCCAGATCACCGCCCTCGACGGCCCCGGTTCGGAAGGTCTCGGCCTGCGCCAGACCTACACCGTGACCGCCATCCGTGACGGCCGCACCTACGACCTGTCCGGCGGCCGCCAGCTCTACGCCGTGCCCTCGAACGTGGGCCCGCGCACGATGCCCAACTACCAGGCGCTGTACGACCAGGGCATCTACACCCTCGGCAACGGCATCCGCACCTTCGCCGGCACCACCGACGACCCGTTCTACATCGACCTCGGCGCGGCCTTCGACTCGCTCAACTTCCGGCCCGAGGCCGGCGGCGGCGTGCTCTCCCAGGCCAACGACGAGAACAACATGGTCAACGTGGCGCCGGATGACGTCTCGGGCTTCAACGTCAACACCATCGCGATCGAGATCCCGATCCAGTTCCTGACGCGCGACTTCCGCACGCACACGGACAGCGAATCGGCCGCCGTGCTCGGCACCTACGGCACCACCTCGCGCCAGCAGATCACCGTGCGCCGCCGCCCGCGTGAAGGCAACGGCAACCTGGCGCAGGGACCGTGGCGGCAGGTGCAGCGCATGGGCAACCCGCTCGTCAACGAGCTCCTCATCGGCACCGGCTCGAAGGACCGCTTCAGCATGGACGACCCGATCAACGACAGCCAGTTCGGCCGCTTCCTGATCCGGCCGCTGCTGGCCGACATCTTCGCGTCGATCGGCATCCCGGTGGCCCCGGGCGACCGCCTCGACCTGGCGCCGCTCGTCCTCTACACCGGTCCGACGGTTCCCGCCGGCACGCCGCGCGGCCCGATCGCCGACCTGCTGCGCGTCAACACCGGGATCCCGGCCACCGCGCCCGCCCAGCAGCAGCGCCTCGGCCTGCTGACGCTGCTCGACGGCGACACCGGCAACAACGACGCGGCCGGCTACCCGAATGGCCGCCGTCCTGACGACGACGTGACCGACATCGCCGCGCGCGTGGTGGCCGGCATCCTCGTCAACCCCACCACCTACGGCACGCGCATCGGCGACGGCGTCAACGTCAACGACAAGCCGAAGCAGACGACCTTCCCCTACGTGCCGCCTGCCCACGACGGTCGCAACAGCCGCCACGTCGATCCGGGCGAGACGGGTTGCACGGGCGTGTGCCCTCCGGGACTGTAACGATTGCTCGCTGGGGTCAGGCCCCTTGGAAGCATCTGCCAACACGGGCTGGCAGAAATCGCCCGGGGGCCTGGCCCCAACCTGACTGGAGATTTGAAATGCGACATCTCACCCTGACTTTCGCGGCGGCGGTCATGATGGCGGGGAGCGCGTTGACGCTCGGCGCCCAGCCGCTGCGGCCCAATGCCTTCCTTGCCGGCGCCGAGACGCCGGCCCAACGCAAAATCGAGATGGCGAAGGCGGCCATCACGGCCAACCCGAAGCATCCCCAGGCGCACGTCGACCTGGCGATGGCCCTGACACAGCGGGCGCGGGAGACGGCCGACCCCGTGTTCTACCAGCAGGCGGAGGCCTCGGTGCGCGCGGCGCTGGCACTCGCGCCCGACGACTTCGAGGCGCTCAAGGTGCGGGCGTGGGCTCAGCTCGGCCAGCACCAGTTCGCCGCCGCGCACGACCTCGCCACCGCGCTGAACGCGCGTGTGCCGGACGACCTGATGGTCTACGGCATGCTGACCGATGCCAACATCGAGCTCGGCCGCTACGACGAGGCCGAGACGTCCGCGCAGTGGATGCTCGATCTCCGCCCCGGCAACATCCCGGCGCTGACGCGCGCGGCTTACCTGCGCGAGCTCTTCGGTGACATCGAAGGCGCCATCGACCTGATGCGCTCGGCGGTCAACCGCATGCCGTTCCAGGAATCCGAAGATCGCGCCTGGGTGATGACCCAGATCGCGCATCTGGAGCTGATGCGCAAGCAGCCGGCGGCCGCGGAACAGGCGGCCGAGCAGGCACTGGCGCTCTTTCCCGACTACCACTACGCGCTCGGCACGCTGGCCGACGTGCGCACGGCGCAGCAGCGTCATCGCGACGCGGCGATTCTGCAGCGTCAGCGCTACGAAGTGGCGCCGCATCCGGAGAACCTCTACGAGCTGGCCGAGGCGCAGGCGCGCGCCGGCATGACCGCCGAAGCCGCGAAGAGCTACACCCAGTTCGAGCAGGGCGCCCGCGCCGAGATGCAGGGCGACGACAACGCCAACCGCGAGCTCATCGCCTACTGGGCGGGTGCCGGCAAGAAGCCCGCCGAAGCGCTGAAGCTGGCGGAGAAGGAGATCGCGCGGCGGGGCGACGTCTACACGCGCGAAGCCTACGCCTGGGCACTCTACAAGAACGGCCGCCGGGCCGACGCAACGCGCGAGATCGAGAAGGCGCTGGCCGTGGGCGTGCAGCATCCACGGATGCTGGAGCGGGCAGCGGCGATCAAGGGCACGGCGGCCACGACGACGAGCAAGTCGAGCCCGGACCGCTGAGCTCGGCCGCCCACCGCAGGGTGGGACGGTGCTATAAGACTGGGGAGCGCGAGATGCGACTCCCCATTCTTCTCGTCGGCGCCCTCGCCGTGTTTCCGGCCTGCGGCGGTCAACCCGCGGCGTCGTCCACACCACTCTCGCCCTCACCCGGGCTCGTGGCGACGCTGACCGATCCGCTCGCTGCCTATGTGGGCACCTGGAGCGGGAACTACCGCACCGTCACCTGTTCAGGCGGATATCGGCGCGCCTGCTCAGATGTCGGTGGCCTGTCGAACTTCAGACTGCAGCTCGCGCGAGGCGGGCCGGGCGTCGTAGGCCTGCTTGGCGCGGCAGTCGACCTGGCGGGCACGCTCGATGCCGACGGCCGGCTGGTTCTGACCGGCGGCGACACGGTGGCGCAGTATGAACTGGGCTATACGGTCGTCGAGTCACTCGTGCTGAGGCTGTCTGTCACGGGGGAGCTCGAGGGCGACGTCTCGATGATCGAGTACATGCCGGCAAACATCCGCGATGCGGTCGGCCCCAGAGTGTCGACGGCCACACTGTCGTCTGGCCGGCTCGAGCCCGAACAGCTGGTCGAGCCCTTCACTGGCAGGTGGACCGGATGGTTCGAGGAGGTCTTCGCCAACCGGCCGTATTTCATCGACCCCGTACGGGAACTGTCGCTGTCACTGGTCCAGCACGGCCAGACCGTCGCGGGCTCGATGAACATGACATTCATCGGGACGATTCCACTCGCCGGGCGAGTCGTGGGCGACACGGTTGAGCTCACCGGCGAGGTGATTCGCAACGGGGTGAGCGTGCGCGTGGTGGATTTCACGGCCCGGCGTGGCGCGGTTCCGCGGCTCGACGGCTCGTATCACCTGGAGCTTCCCGGCGCGCGACCGGAGTTTCGGCTGCTCCGCATCGCGCTTGCCGGGCCACCGCAGTGAGCCCCGCACCCGCGTGATAGATTGGGTGCTTCCCCGCATCACCTGGAGCGCCCCAATGACTGCTATCGCTGACCGCGGCTATCGTCACCCCGACCGCCTCGTGTCCACCGAATGGGTCGCCGCGCACACGAACGACCCCAATGTCCGCATCATCGAGTCGAACGAAGACACGCTGCTCTACGCCACCGGTCACGTGCCCGGTGCGGTGCACGTCGACTGGACGAGCGACCTGAACGATCAGCTCCGCCGCGACTACATCGAGCGCGACGGATTCGCAGCGCTGATGTCGAAGATCGGCGTGACCCCCGAGACCACGGTCGTCTTCTACGGCGACAAGAACAACTGGTGGGCCTGCTACGCCTTCTGGGTGTTCCAGCTCTTCGGCCACACCAAAGCGCACGTGATGGACGGCGGCCGTCTCAAGTGGCAGAAGGAGGGCCGCGAGTGGTCCACCGACACGCCCACCTACGAGAAGACCTCCTACGAGGCGCCGGCGCGCGACGACGTGCGGCACCGCATCCATCGCGATGAGGTGATTCAGTTCCAGAAGGCCGGCGGCCAGTTCGTGGACGTCCGCAGTCCCGAGGAGTTCACCGGCGCCCGCATGCACATGCCTGAGTATCCGAACGAGGGCGCCATTCGCGGAGGACACATCCCGGGCGCGAAGAGCGTGCCGTGGGCGCGCGCCATCAACGCCGAGGACGGCACCTTCAAGACGGCCGCGGAACTGACCGCGCTCTACGCCGAGCAGAATCAGCTCGACGGCAGCAAGGAGATCGTGGCCTACTGCCGCATCGGCGAGCGCAGCAGCCACACCTGGTTCGCGCTGACCTATCTGCTCGGCTACGAGAAGGTGCGCAACTACGACGGCAGCTGGACGGAGTGGGGCAACCTCGTCGGCGTGCCGATCGAGAAGTAGGAACGCAACCACCGATGCCCGAGTATCCGGAACGTCTGCAGACGCTGCTCGATGTGTTCGCCGGCGTGACCGACATCCACGAACGCACGCAGCTCCTCATCGACTTCGCGCGCAGGTTCAAGGAGGTGCC
This sequence comes from uncultured Acidobacteriota bacterium, assembly GCA_963807405.1. Taxonomy (GTDB): domain Bacteria; phylum Acidobacteriota; class Vicinamibacteria; order Vicinamibacterales; family UBA2999; genus CADEFD01. Next base: position 3,341,657 of record CAWEBU010000006.1, read on the forward strand.
GCCCGAGGTGGCCACGCGGCCGTTCCCGCCGGCGCATCTGGTGAAGCACTGCGAGTCGGAAGCCTATGCCTGGGCCGTGCCGAACACCGACGGCACGCTCAAGCTGCACTTCGCGGTCGAAAACCCGTCCGGAGTGTCGGCCAAGGCGCTGGCCGCCGTGCTCGACAAGGCGCTGTCGGGCCTGCCGCCAGCCGACATCGCGAAGGTCGATCCGGAGATCGTCGAGAAGCTGTTCCGTCAGAACATCTCGATGGGCAAGGGCATGGGCCTGATGTCGATGGTGCAGATGGTGCAGGCGCTGGCGAAACGGCATTTGTAGCTGGCCAGGCAGTTGTAACGGGGTCTGTCACGGTCGCGAGTTGTAACGGGGTCTGTCACGGTCACCAAGTGACGCGAGCCAGCAGTGATGGTCGTGACGGTGACAGACCCCGTTACATTCGGCGACCGTGACAGACCCCGTTACAAATGCGCGGGCGCGCGTATACTGCGCGCCATGCGCATCCTGATTCGGCCCGCGCTCGCGGCCCTGGCCGTTTCGGCCACCGCGGCGATGGCACAGCCGGCGCCGGTCCCGCTCACGGTCACGAGCCCGACCCTCACGGCCGGGCAGCCCATCCCGAAGCAGCACACCGCCGACGGCGAGAACACGTCGCCCGCCGTCGCCTGGACGCGGCGCGCCGGCCACGACCCGGTCGTACGCCCTCGTCTGCGACGATCCCGACGTGCCGATGCCGCAGCCCTTCGTGCACTGGGTCGTCTACAACATCCCCGCCGCCGCCCGTGGCGTGCCGGCCAATCTGCCCATCGACCCGGGCGCGCCGATGCCGGCCCCGATCGCGGGCGCGGTGCACGGCGTCTCGGGATTCCGCCGGCCGATCTACCGCGGCCCGGCCCCGCCGCCGGGCACAGTGCATCACTACCACTTCACGGTCTACGCGCTGGACGTCGCCGATCTGCCGGCCGGCTTGAACAAGGCGCAACTGGTCGAGGCGATGGCCGGACACATCGTGGGCCAGGGCGAACTCGTGGCCACCTACGAACGCCAGCCGCCGGCGCCCGGCCGCTCGCGCGCTCTGTCCTGATACGGGCACGCCCCACACGCACGCTGCGCACGAGGAACGTCATGGCCGACCCGACTCCCTCTCGACGCGATCTGCTGAAGCTCGCGGGCACGGCCGCCGCGGCGGCAGCCGGCGCGATGACCAGCCACGCCTCGCCTGCCGACGCGGCCACGCTCGAACAGCGCGCGCCCACGCGGCCGAAGCCGGCGCGCGAGCCGCTGCGGGCCCTCACCGCGCACGAGGCGGACCTGCTCGATCGCATCGCCGAGCTGATGGTGCCCTCGGACGAGCACGGTCCGGGCGCCGCGTGAAGCGATGGCCGTGCGCTACATCGATCGCGCGCTGGCCGGCGCCCTGACCGACCAGCGTGAGGCCTACCGCGTGGGACTGAACGCGCTGGAGCGCTACGCCCGGCAGACCCGCGGCGCGCCCTTCCTGCAGCTCAGCGAGACCAACCAGATCTCGCTCCTCATCGATGTCGAGAGCGGCACCGCCACCGGCGCCAATGTCGGCTTCGCTGGCAGCTCGGCGCAGCTGTTCGCGCTCATCCGCGGCCACGTCATGCAGGGCACCTTCGGCGATCCGCACTACGGCGGCAACGAGGGCTTCGCCGGCTGGGACCTGCTCGGCTACCCGGGCGTGCGCACGACCGTCACGCCCGCCGAGCAGAAGCTGCTCTCGCCGCCCACGCGCGTGCGGGCGTCCGCCTACGCCAATCCGATGTTCAACAAGGCGGTCGTGGACCAGAAGCCGGCCGGGAGGGATCGCGATGCCGACTAGACTGCCCGGCACCGATGTCGTCGTCATCGGCCTCGGCGCCGCCGGCGGCGTGGCCGTGCTGCCGCTGGCCGAGGCCGGACTCGACATCATCGGCCTCGAAGCCGGCACCTGGCTCACGAACAAGGACTTCGCGCCCGACGAGATCCGCAACAACGTCCGCGACTGGCCGATGGCCGTCCAGAAGTGCAATCGCGAGGTGCCCACCCACCGCGTGAACGCGCAGGCGCCGACCACGCGGGCGGCCGGCCACGTGATGATGAACGGCGTCGGCGGCACCGCCGCTGCACTACTGGGCGCAGAGCTGGCGTCTGTCGCCCTTCGATTTCAGGACCGTGAGCGAGACGGTCCGGCGCTACGGGCGGGCGCGCATCCCGGCCGGCTCCACGGTGGAGGACTGGCCGTTCGGCTACGACGAACTGGAGCCCTACTACGACCGCGTCGAGCACGAGATCGGCGTCTCCGGACAGGCCGGCAACATCCGCGGCACGATCGATCGCCGCGGCAACATCTTCGAGGCGCCGCGCGAGCGCGCCTACCCGATGCCGCCGCTGCGCAGCACGTGGCTATCTCGACCGCATGACCGGCGCCGCCAGGGCCCTGGGCTGGCATCCGTTCCCCGGCCCGGCCGCCATCAACTCCGAACGCTACCAGGGGCGCCTGCCGTGCATGTACCACGGCTTCTGCAACCGCGGCGGCTGTCACGTGGACGCCAAGAACAGCCCCAACGTCACCACGATTCCGCGCGCGCAGAAGACCGGGCGTCTCGACGGTGGTCACCGAAGCGCACGTCACGAAGATCGAGTGCGACGACAACGGCCGCGCCACCGGCGTGCACCTACGTGAGCGGGCGCGAGGAGTTCTTCCAGCCGGCCCGGGTGGTGCTGCTGGCGGCCTACACCTACGAGAACTCGCGGCTGCTGCAGCTGTCGACGTCGAAGGCGTTTCCCGACCGGGCTGTCGAACCGTCACGGCCAGGTCGGCCGGCACTACTTCTCACACGCCACCGGCGCCTCCGTCACGGCGCTCTTCCCGTTCAATCTCAACACCTGGTACGGCCTGCCGGCCCAGGGGGTGGCGGTCGACAACTGGGCCGACGACAACTTCGATCACGCCGACGTCGACTTCATCGGCGGCGGCAACCTGTGGGTGTATTCGGACCGGCGTCCGATCGGCGCGGCCAACATGAACACCTTCGGGCGCACACCCGCATGGGGCCGGCAGTGGAAGGCGTTCGTGAAGGAGAACGCCGACCGCGTCAACACGGCCTACCTCCAGAAGACGACGCTGCCCTACGAAGACAACTATCTGGACCTCGATCCGGTCGTGAAGGACCCACTCGGCTTCCCCGTGTGCCGCATCACTGCCGACTACAAGGACAACGAGCGGAGGATCGCCGACTTCATCCAGGACAAGATGGAGCTGTGGTTCCGCGCCGCCGGCGCCATCGACATCGTGCGCGGCCCACTCGGCACGATGGGCGTCAACACGCACGCCTACGGCGGCACGCGCATGGGCGACGACCCGGAGAGCAACGTCGTCGACCGCTTCGGCTTCTCGCACGAAGTGCCGAACCTGGGCGTATTCGGTGCCTCGGTGATGGGCACGAGCGGCGCCCACAACCCGACGCTCACCGCGCAGGCGCTCGCCTGGCGCACGGCGGAGCATCTGACGAAGAACTGGAGTTCAATCGCCAGGTAGGGAGACTCCGTGTCTCAGCGCTTCGCTGCCTGCTCGAACGAGATGTCGAGAATCGGGTAGCTCGGCCAGTCCTTGTAGTTGAAGTGCCACCACTCGTTGGGCTCGACCGTGAAGCCCTGGCGCTCCATCTCCCGGCGCAGCAGGTCGCGCCTGGCGCGCGCCTCAGGCGGGCCGCCCTGGTAGTCCGGATACGACCTGAGCGAGGCCTCGTCGTAGTCGCCCGGCATCTGCACCACCCGCCCGGTCGCGAGATCGTACATCGTGAGGTCGACCGCGCAGCCGCGGTTGTGCTTCGAGCCCGACTTCGGATCGGCCACGAACTCCTGCATCGGCGTGCCGGCCGTCATGTCCCAGAACAGCTTGGTGATGGTCCACGGCCGGTAGCCGTCGTGAATCAGCAGCCCGTAGCCGTGCGGTGCCAGAGCCTTGTGGGCCGCCACCAGCGCCAGCGCCGCCGGACGCTGCAGGAACGCGCGCGCCTCGGGATACACCGGCTTGCCGAGGAAGTTGTTGGTGCCGGCGTAGCGGATGTCGAGCTCGAAGCCCGGCTCCAGCGTGACGAGTTCCACCAGGTCGGCCTGCCGCGTGGCTTTCGGGTCGCGCGGCGGCTGCCCGGCGCTGCCGGCGAGCGGCGCGCAGGCGAGCAACACAGCGAGCAGAATCCGGAGGACGCCGACGGGTTTCATGCCCCGCATTAGACCATAGCCGGCTAGTCCGCGGCCGCCGCCCGGCGCGCCGGCTCGCCGGCACCGGGACCACCGTCGAGCGCGCCGCGAACGGTTTCGAAGAGCTGGGCCATCGGAAAGGGCTTGCGCAGGATCGGAACGTCGAGATCCCCGGTGGCGTCGATGACCTCGCGCGAATAGCCGGACATCAGGACGCAGCGCAGCTCCGGCCGCAGCGGCTTGACGCGGCGCCACAGTTCGCGGCCCGTCAGGCCCGGCATCACCATGTCGGTCAGCAGGAGATGCAGGGGGCCGTCGTGAGCGCGCACCAGCGTCTCGGCGACGGCGGGCGACTCCGCCTCGAGCACGGTGTAGCCTTCGCGGCGCAGTACGCGGCTGAGCAGGCTGAGCAGCGACGGCTCGTCCTCCACCACGAGGATGGCTTCCCGGCCGCCGCTCGTCGCGGCCGCCTCCGCGGGCGACGCCGCCGCGGGTGGCGCCGGCGCCGCGCTGCGGGGCAGGAACACCCGGAACGTCGCGCCCCGGCCGAGCGTGCTGTCCACCTCCACCCAGCCCCCGTGCTGCCGCACGATGCCATAGACGGTCGAGAGCCCCAGGCCGGTGCCCTCACCGACCGGCTTGGTGGTGAAGAACGGCTCGAAGATGCGCGCCAGCGTCTCGCCGTCCATGCCGACACCGGTATCGGAGACGGTCAGCAGGACGTGGCCGGCGGCCGGCCCGCCGTCCTGGCCCGCCCGCATGACGTTGGCGGTGGAGACGGTGAGCGTGCCGGCGCTCTTCATCGCGTCGCGGGCGTTGACGACGAGGTTGGTGATGACCTGATCGAGCTGTCCCGGGTCGATCTTGACGGGCCACACGCTGGCCGCCGGCTGCCATGACACGGCGACGCCTTCACCGATGAGGCGCGTGAGCATGCCAACCAGCTCGTCGATGCGGACATTGAGGTCCACGGTGCGCGGCGCCGAGGGCTCCCGGCGCGCGAAGGCGAGCAGCTGTCTGGTCAGGACGGCGGAGCGCTGGGCCGCGCGCAGCACCTCCTCGAGTCCGGCCACCACCGGGCTGTCGGGCGGCAGGTCGTTCAGCGCCAGCTCGGTCTGGCCCTGGATGACCCCGAGCATGTTGTTGAAGTCGTGGGCGACACCACCGGCCAGCCGCCCCACCGACTCCAGCTTCTGCGACTGCAGCAGCTGGGCGGACAGCGCCTTGCGCTCGGTGACGTCTCGCGTGATGGCGAGCACGGCCGTGATGCGGCCCTGGCCGTCGCGCATCGGCGCCGCGTGGGTCTCGAGCCAGCGCCGGGTGCCCTTGAGGCCGACCAGCTCGAACTCGAGCATCCCGTCGCCGCCGCGCGCGACGGCGCGCGTCAGCGCCTCGAAGCGATGGCGGTACTCCGGGGTCACGAGGTCGCAGACGCGGGAGCCGCGCACCTGCTCGAGGGAGTCCGCCTCGATCAGGCGCAGTCCGGTCGGGTTCATATCCAGCAGGAGACCGTCGGGCTCCAGCACCTTCACGCACTCCGGCTCGTTCTCGAAGATGAGACGCAGCTGCGCCTCCCGGACGTGCAGTGCCTCGAGATTGCGCGAGCGCTCGGTCATGACCCCGGCCAGCGCCGCGGCGAACTCGGCCGTCTCGGTCTCGGCGGCAGTCGGCGGTCTCGACTCGCGCACGTACATCGCGACGGTGCCGAGCAGCCGGCCCTGTGTGTCGAAGAACGGGTACGACCAGGCGGCCCTGAGATCGTGGCGCCGCACCAGCTCGCGGTAAGGCGCGAAGGCCGGGTGCGCGGCGAGATTCTCGGCGACGAACACCGCACGCCGCGCGGCGGCGGTGCCACAGACACCAGCCATCTCTTCGACCGGCGTCGGCGTGGCGGCGGCCTGCACCTCGTCCGGCACGCCGTGCGAGGCGATTGGACGCAGCGCCCGGCCATCGGCATCGACCATCATCACGCTCGACATCACGCCCGGGCAGGTCGAGCAGACGAACGTCGCCAGCTCGGCGAGCAGGGCCTGCAGGGGCTCGCGCGAGGCCAGGCGCGTCAGCATCTGCGCCTGCCACTGCAGGCGCGCCTCGAGCGCGGCCTGGGAGGTGACGTCGTGGACGAGCACCACCCGGGCCCGCCGCCCGGGCCACGGCACCGGGTGTGACGAGATCTCGACGGTCGCGATGGTGCCGTCCTGATGGCGATGGCGCCAGCGACGCCCACCCTCGAAGCCGACCGGGACGCCGGCGGCGTCGGCCCGCATCGCAGCAACGTCCTCCGGCGGCCGGATGTCGGCCAGCGTCATCGCGAGGAACTCGGCGCGCGTGTAGCGGTAGCGGGCGATGGCGGCGGCGTTGACGTCGAGGAAGGCCAGCGTGTCCTCGTCGTAGATCCACATCGCCTGCGGGTTGGCCTCGAACAGATCGCGGTGGCGGCGCTCGCTCTCCTCGAGCGCCCGCAGCTGCGTGCGCTCCCGCGTCTGGTCGCGGAACACGATCACGGTGCCGATGAGCCTGCCGCCGCCGTCACGGATGGGCGCGCCGGAGTCGGCGATCGGATGCTGCCGGCCGTCGCGAGCCACGAGCAGCGCGTGAGAGTCGGCGACCCTGGCGACGCCGTCGCGGAGGATGGCCGTGACGGGATCACCGAGGCGCTGGCGCGAGCCTTCGTCGAGGGCGACGAAGACGTCGGCGAAGGGGCGGCCGGCCGCTTCGCCTTCGGACCAGCCGGTCAGCTCCTCGGCGCCCGGGTTCATCTCGCGAATACAGCCATCGACGCCGGTCGTGATGACCGCATCGCCAATGCTGTACAACGTCGTCCTGAGCCATTCCCGGCCTGGGTCGTCCGACTGCATCCGAAGTCTCCGCTGTGCCGAGGGGGCGACACTTGCATCATAACGGCGGGCGCCCGCCGGTCGACAGGTCCGCGATCGCTCAGACCACGGAAAGAGGCGTGAAGATCCCGACCGGCACCCTGCCGCTGGTCACGGCCGGGCTGGGTCAGACCCGGAAGAAGCGGGTCACTTTGACGACGAAGGCGCGGTTCTTGAGGGTTGGATAGCCGCGCCCGAGCGTGTCGCGCTCGTCGGTGTAGACGACGAAGAACTCGCTCCCCAGCTTGTACTCCCACCGGTAGCGGACGTTGGTGCTGAAGTTCCGGTCGGTGGAGCTGTACTGCAGCAGGGCGCTCGCGAACATGCGCGGCGAGAAGGCGTAGTCGGCCCGCGTCCGCAGGAGCGTGGTGGCGAAGCTGCCCTGCGGCAGCTCGACCTTGGTGTATTGCACGGTGGGCTCGACCGAGAACTGCTTCTGCAGCGAGACCCGAGCCGCCGTATAGCTGAGACTCCGGATGGTGCCGTTCCAGAACTGGCCGAGCTGGGTGCCGATGGTCCCGGCCACCCGCCGCTGCGCGCCCAGGGAGTAGCTGGCCTGGACGTCGCTGAAGACGTAGCCGCCGGCCGGGATGGTCACGCCGGTGACGGCGAACGGCCGCGGGAGGAACTCGTAGTCGCGGGTCAGTTCGAGGTTGAACGCGTCGCTGTTCTCGAACTCGATGCCCGCCTTCCCGACCTGGACCCGGGTCTCGAGGGTGCCGGCGCCGTTCTCGAGGTACTCGAGTTCGGCCTGGTAGGTGAGTTTGCGCACGCCCTTCAGGTTGGCCGGCCGCGGACTGAAGCGCAGCGAGGCGAACGAGCGGCGGAAGTTGTCCCGCTGCACGAAGCCGATCTCGGGGTTGAAGTTGTCGCCCACCTTCAGGGTACTCGACCTTGGCCCCGTAGCGATCGGCGAAGTAGTCGATGCGCCCCTGATAGCTGTCGGTGTCCTCGGTCAGGCCCTCGGTCTCGGTGCGCGCGTAGTAGGCGCCGACGGTGAGGTTCTGGAAGAACCCGAACGCGGCGTCGACCCCGAAGGCCTGGTTCCCGCCGTCGGCCACGTTCGACTGCGAGCGGTTGGTGAACATGGCGCCGATGGCGCCGTTCTTGAGCAGGTCGCGCTTCACCCGCAGCACCGTGAAGTTGGTGGACGGCGTGGCCGAGACGGTGTCGTCGTCGCCCTGGATGTTGAGCACGCCGACGCCGAACTTCCCCACCTTGCCGGTCACCCGCGCGCCGAGCTGAATCGGCACGACGCGGCCACGGTTGAGCCCGATCCGGCGGCTGTAGAAGAGCTGCGGCGTGGAGGTCGGCCCCCCGAAGGAGCTGGCGAGCCCGCCGCCACCGCCACCGCCGCCGCCACCCCCGCTGGCGCCGCCACGGCCGAACTCGAAGATGCCGCGGCCCTCGAGGAAGAAGTCGCGCTTCTCGGGGAAGAACAGGCTGAACCGGGTGAGGTTGACCTGCTGCTCGTCCACCTCGACCTGCGCGAAGTCGGTGTTGTAGGTGAGGTCGGCCACCAGGTCCGGCGTGATGCCGTACTTCACGTCGAGCCCGAGCTGCGCGTCGACCTTGTTCGAGACCGGCGGCGTGCGAAGACGATCGGTGGCCGCCCGGCCGAACGCATACGGCTTGATCTCGGTGGTGGGGCGCGCTGCCGGCACGTCGATGCCGGTCAGGCTGCCGTAGAGCGACACCCGGTTCAGCCCCAGCGGCCCAGCCATCGAGGCCGGCAGCGCCGTCAGGTAGGCCCACTCGTTCTTGCGGCGAATGGAGCGCCGCACCTGGAAACCCCAGGTCTGGTTCTGGCCGCCGTGGTAGCGGAGCGACTTGAACGGGATGATCATCTCCATCGTCCAGCCGCCGTCGAAGCGCCCCGTGCGCACGTTCCAGACGGGGTTCCAGTCGCTGTTGGGCGATCCCTCGTCGATGACCGAGTAGTCCGAGAAGGCGCCGAGCGGGCTGGCGTAGAACATGAACCCGCTGCGACGGTCGTAGAAGGTGTCGAAGCCGACGCCGACGTGGTCGTTCTGGCGCAGCGGCGCGCTGTCGCGCCGGTACTCGTTGGCCACCCAGCGGTCGGGCGGCATCGAGTCGAACACCTTGACGCCGACGTAGACGTTGCGGTCGTCGAACATCAGCCACACGTCGGTGCGCTCGGTGGCCGGCTCGCCGGTGCGCGGCACGACCTGCACCAGGTCGCCGAACGGCTCGTTCTGCGAGTAGACGTCCTCGTCGAGCGTGCCGTCGACGACGAGCGGCGCCAGCAGCTTGATGGCGCGCACGGTGGCCTGGCCGCTGGCATCCCGCGTGATGGTGGCCGGGGGCACCGGCGCCGGCGGGCCGTCGATGGCGTGATCGTCGCCGCCGGGTTGCCGGGCCGCCGTGACGGCGGGTACGGCTGTCAGCAGACAGGTCAGCGCCAGGCACGCGTGGAACCGGAACAGGTGTGGGGACAGCTTGGTCAGAGATGGAACTCGCCGAAGTCGCCGGGGTACAGGAACTGCAGCACGTCGCCCACGCGATGCGCCCACGCCGCTTCGGAATGCGTGGCGCCTTGCGGCTCGGAGTAGGCGAGGTTGACGTCTTCCCGCCAGCCTGCCTTCACGAGGGCGTCGCGCAGGCGGCGCGCATCGGCGAGCCCGTGCCGGCTCTCGGCCGTGCCCATGTCGAGCCAGATCCGCGTGGCCGGCCTGGCCGAGGCCTTGGCCACGACGCGCAGGATGGCGCGCTTGCCCCACCACACCGACGGCGACATCACGGCCAGGCGGCCGAACACGTCCATGTGCCGGAGCCCGAGATACATCGACACCAGGCCGCCGAGCGAGGAGCCGCCGAGGCCGGTCCGCTCGCGCCCGGGCTCGGTCCGGTAGCGCGCATCGATGAACGGCTTCAGCTCCTCGACCAGCAGGCGGCCGTAGGCCTTGGCCAGCCCGCCGCCGAGGCGGGCGTCCCGGGTCGGCGTGTATTCGTGCACCCGGCCATGACCGGTGTTGTAGACGCCGACGATGACCAGCGGCTCGACGCGGCCCTCGGCGATCAGCATGTCGGCCATCTCCCCGAGCCGCCAGTACTGGCCACGCACGTAGGCCGTGTCGCCGTCGAACAGGTTCTGGCCGTCGTGCATGTAGAGCACGGGATAGCGGCGGCCAGGCTCGTCGTCGTAGCCGGGCGGCAGGTAGACGACCAGATCGCGTGGACGGTCCAGGAACCGCGAGGAGAAGGCGGCGTGCCGGACGAGGTGCGGTGAGGACACGGCAGTGGCAGTCACGGACAGAACGCTGATCTCCTGACGATCAGTATATCGGCCCGCCTGGCCGATCGGATCCCGTCGCGCGTCGTCCCGGACCTGCGGGTCCGTGCGCTGGCGAGCGGGAGAATCGGCTAAGCTGAACCCCCGGAGCATCCAACCATGGCCACTATCGGCGTCCTGTTCGGCATGGAAAACGTCTTCCCAGGCGCGCTCGTCGAGCGCATCAACGCCATGCGCGTCCCCGGGGTCAGCGCCGAGTTCGTCCGGATCGGCGGCGTGAAGATGGAGGGGCCGTGTCCCTACGCCGTCATCGTCGACCGCATCTCGCATGACATCCCGTTCTACCGGGCGTGGCTGAAGATCGCGGCCCTCGAAGGCGCCTACGTCATCAGCAACCCCTTCTGGTCGAGCGCCGACGACAAGTTCTTCAACTACGCCCTGGCGGCGCGCCTCGGCGTGGCCGTGCCGCGCACGGTGGTGCTGCCGCACAAGGAGCATCCGGCGGGCACGACCGACCGCTCGATGCGGAACCTGATGTTCCCGCTCAACTGGGACGAGGTGTTCGAGTACATCGGGTTCCCGGCGTTCCTCAAGCCGTTCGACGGCGGCGGCTGGCGGGACGTCTTCCAGGTGAAATCGCGCGAGGAGTTCTTCCAGAGCTACGACCAGACGCGGGCGCTGTGCATGACGCTGCAGAAGGCGGTCAACTTCACGGAGTACTTCCGCTGCTACGTCGTCGGTCAGGAACAGGTGCACGTGATGCCCTACGACCCGCGGCGGCCGTTCCACGAACGCTACCTGAAGGAGCCGCCGGCCTATCCGCCGGCGCTCATCGAGCGCGTGGAGGCCGACTCGCTGACGCTGTGCCGGGCCCTCGGCTACGACCTCAACACGGTCGAGTTCGCGGTGGAAGACGGCGTGCCGTATGCCATCGACTTCATGAACCCGGCCCCCGACGCCGACCCGCATTCCGTCGGCGCCGACAACTTCGAGTGGATCGTCGACGCCGTGGCGTCCTTCGCCGTGCGCAAGGCGCAGGAGCCGCCGGCGTCACCCGAATACCGCTGGTCGGCGATGCTCGAGGGCCGCCGATGAACCGTCCGTCCTTCTCGATCGGGATCGAGGAGGAGTACCAGACGATCGACCCCGAGACCTTCGACCTCCGCTCGCACATCCAGACCGAACTGATGGCGATGGGCCGGCTGGTCATGAAGGAGAAGGTCAAGTCCGAGATGCACCAGGCGGTGGTCGAGGTCGGCACCGGCGTGTGCCGCAACATGGCCGAGGCGCGCGAAGACCTGGTGGACCTCAGGCGGCACATGGTGGGCCTGGCGGAAAAGCACGGCCTGGCGCTCGTGGCCGGTGCCACCCATCCCTTCGCGGACTGGCGTGTGCAGGACATCTCACCCGACGAGCGCTACACGCAGGTGGTCGAGGACATGCAGCTCGTGGCGCGCTCGAACCTCATCTTCGGGCTGCACGTCCATGTCGGCGTCGAGGACCGGGAGACGGCCATCCACCTGATGAACCAGGTGCGCTACTTCCTGCCCCACCTGCTGGCGCTCTCGACCAACTCGCCGTTCTGGCTGGGCATGAAGACCGGCCTCAAGTCCTACCGCTGCAAGGTGTTCGACAAGTTCCCGCGGACCAACATCCCGGACACGTTCACCTGCTGGGCCGACTACGAAGCCTTCGTCAACCTGCTCATCCGCACCAACTGCATCGACAACGCCAAGAAGATCTGGTGGGACGTGCGGCCGCATCCGTTCTTCCCGACCATCGAAGTGCGCATCTGCGACCTGCCGATGCGGGTGAACGAGACGCTGGGCATCGCGGCGCTCATCCAGGCCACGGTCTACACGCTGTGGAAGCTGCTCGAGAAGAACCAGGCGTGGCGTCCGTACAGCCGGGCCCTCATCATGGAGAACAAGTGGCGCGCGTCGCGCTACGGCATCCAGGGCTCACTCATCGACTTCGGACGCGAGACCGAAGTGCCGGAACGTCAGCTGCTCGAGGAGTACCTGCAGATGGTCGACGAGGCCGTCGACGAGCTCGGCAGCCGCCAGGAGATCGAGCACGTCCGCTGGATCATGGAGCACGGCACCGGTGCCGATCGGCAGCTCGAGGTGTTCGAACGCTCGGGCAACGATCTGCGGCAGGTGGTGCAGTTCATGGTGGACGAGACGCGGACCGGACTCGACTAGCAGAACGCCGCAAGGTCCGGACCTCGAGGCCCTGCGATGCCGGCGTCAGCGCCGGATCGCCGTGGTGGCGCTGCGGTCACATCATGGCGCGCTTGTTACCCACATTGGGCCCGGTCTCCGCGCGAGCCTTGCGAACTCGCCACGCACCCCAAAAACCCGGAAAATCGGCCGCCGATGAAGGTGGTTCGGTTCTTGCAAAAAACACCATGAGGTTGGCCCCAGCCCGGCAAGCCGAGCGGTGCGGCGCGGGCTCGGAGCCACCTTGGCAAGCGATCGCGTCCACACGAGCGACTCGCATTCACCCAACCCGCAGTGCAGCAAAGGAGGCTGACACATGACGCGAGAAATCCTCCAGCGGGGCATGGCGGTGGCCGTTCTGACGGCGCTCGCCTCCGTTTCGCCCGCATCCGCACAGTCCACCTGGAATGAGCGCACCATTCTCGAGTTCAGCGAGCCCGTGATGGTGCCGGGAACGACGCTCCAGCCAGGCAGCTACGTCTTCCGTCTGGCCGATATGCGATCGAATCGCCATACCGTGCAGATTCTCAGCGAAGACGGGAACAAGCTGCTGACGACGACCCAGGCGGTGCCCGTCAAGCGCCTGGAACCGAAGGGTGACAACGTGTTGCGCTTCAAGGCGACCGACGCCGGCTCGCCGCCCGCGCTGGCGTCGTGGTTCTATCCCGGGTCGGTCTACGGTCACCAGTTCATCTATCCGGAGGCGCAGGCCAAGGAGATCGCCGGGCGCACGAAATCCATCGTGCTCTCGGAGGGTGCGCCGAACTCCGACATGAGCCAGGGGACCCTGCACGTCTTCAACGAGTCGGCCATGCGCGCCGAATGGAAGGAAGACGCCGGCACGGCCGGTGAATGGCAGGCGTGGCTGAAGTCGCGCCAGTCGTCGGGGACGGACAACACCAGCGGCGGTGTCAACGACCCCCGTTCCAGCGCGCCGATGGTGAATGCGGCGAGCAAGGCGCAGAAGGTGGCGGTGGACGAACTGGAGGACAACGCCCAGAAGTACGTCGGCCAGAAGGTCAGGGTCGACGCGGTGATCCAGGACGTCTTCGGTCCGCGTCTGTTCACGATCGACGAACCGAACTGGGGCGACCTCGAAGGGGAGATCCTCGTCTACGTGCCGACCGGGCTCGGCGCGCTGGTCCAGGCCGACGACCGCATCACGGTCGAGGGCACCGTCAAGACGTTCGTGCAGACCGACGTCGAGCGCGAGTGGGGCTGGCTCGGACTCGGCGGTGATTTGGAAGTCCAATACCAGCGGAAGCCGATGCTGGTGGCCGAGCGGGTCATCGGCGGCACCAACAACACCGCGCTGCTCATCACCGCTGCCAAGGGCTCCGAGGACGACGGCAATGGCAGGAATGGCAATGGCAACGGCAACGCCAAGGCCGCCAGCGGGAGTTCGACCGGCGCGCTGACCACGCCGTCGGCCCTGAGCGACCGCAACCAGGCCAGAGTGGGCCGGCAGGTGGATCTGAGCGGCGTGACGGTGGAAAGCGTCGCCAAGGACGGCGGCTTCTTCATCAACGCGGACGATGGACGCGTGTTCGTGCTGCCCGCTTCGACCATCGAGGTGTCGGTCGACAAGGGCGATACCCTCGCCCTCGACGGAGTGCTCATGGAGATGCCGCGGGGCATGACCGAGCGGCTGTCGATTCCCCGGGGGTCGAACGACGACGTCTACGTCTACGCCACCACCGTGGACAAGTAGCCACCACGCGCTATGCACGACGCACCGCGGGGGCTTTCCGAGTCCCCGCGGTGCAGCCGGCCCGAACATCCGCGGCACCAGTTCGCCGTTACCTCTTGTGTGGCCAGCTCTCCGGGATGTCGGCACGAAACCGAGCGGCCCGAGCCGCGGCCAGTCGTTGATGGGCCGCTCGGCCGCTCACGAGGGCAACGCCCCGAGCGTCGACACCTCGACCATGGCGCCATCGCTCAGCACGGTCGTGATCGAGGCGACACCGCCATTCGGAAAGACGATCTCCGTGATCGGCTCGCCACTGTCGGTGGATCGCCTGGCGGGCCGCATGGGCACCGTGCGCAGCTTAGGGCGAAGCCGCTGAGTCGGCCTCCGGAGCAGCCAGGAGGCGGTTCCAAATAGAGGCTCCAGAACTCTCCGACACACGGTTGCGGAAGTCTGGGGCTTGGTCCGGTCGATGGCGGCGGCAGGCTCGGAATCTATCGAGGCGTTCCTCCTCTCACGATTCACGACCCACCCAGCGGCTGTTCGCCTTTCACGCGCCTGGCGGCCGCGGGCGCTTTCACGCTGCACCTGCGCTGGCGTCAGGCGGACGGCGGGCATCTCCTTGTACTCGGCATGGACTCGATGGAACACTCGCTGATAGGACGATGAATTCATGACCGCACTCGTATCGGGTGCCTTACAGCACGTCGAGGACCTCGGCCAACAACCGAAGCGCGAGGAAGCTCATCGCGACCCAGTCCTGGTCCGCCGCCACCAACAACACCACAGGCGAATGCGGCATGTGACCCTCCCCCCCTGCCGAGCACCCAGAGGCTGACGGTAGCGGGGATCGCACGGTGGAGACTGTCAGCGAGATGACGCTTTGGCACGTTCTCCAGACCAATCGTCCGGGCCCTCCGGCGGACCTGCGAACTCAGCATTAGCGGGCTGTCGGCACCAGTGGAATCGGCACCGGAAGCGCGAGTAGAATCGCCATCCCGTGTCTATACACCGCGCGCACGAGACACACGTGAGCCTGTCGCGCGGCGGCGAGACGGGCTGGGGCCGCGCTTGCGCGCTGGCGCTTGTCGCGCTCGCCGCCGGCTGTGCCACGGCACCGTCGGCCACCGAGTTGCCCGGGACCGAGGCCGCCGCGGCACAGTCCGACACGCGCGTCACGCTGGCCATCGGCGAGACCGTCACAGTGGATGGGGTCGCCGACGTGACCTTCCTCGACGTCACCGGCGATTCGCGCTGCCCGGCTGACGCCGACTGCGTGTGGGCCGGCGATGCCACGGTGACCATCCGGGTCCGGCCCCCCGGCGGGCCTCCAGAGACGGTGGCCCTGCACACGAGCGGGGCGGAGGGCCCCACCGCGTCCGCCGCCGGTGTGCGCCTGACGCTCGAGCGTCTCGACCCCCTGCCCACCGCCGGCGAGGCCATTCCCAGCGACCGCTATCGCGCCGCGCTGTCCCTGTCCCGATGACCAGGCTGGCCGTCGTCCTCTCGATGCTCGCCTGGTCCGTGGGGGCCGCCGCCCAGACGGCGCCGGGGCCCTACCTGCCCGAGGTCGGCCAGGCCGGCAAGGACGTGGTGTGGGTGCCGACGCCGCCGGCGCTGGTCGAGCGGATGCTCGACATGGCCGCCGTCACCCCGGACGACCTCGTGATCGATCTCGGCTCCGGCGATGGCCGCACCGTCATCGCCGCGGCGAAGCGCGGGGCGCGGGCGATCGGCGTCGAGTTCAACGCCGACATGGTGACGCTGGCCACCCGCCTGGCCGACGAGGCCGGCGTCGCCGGGCGCGCCACCTTCATCGAAGGCGACATGTTCACGGCCGACATCTCCAGGGCCACCGTGATGGCGCTGTTCCTGCTGCCGGCGAACCTCGAACAGCTGCGCGAGCGGTTCCTGGAGCTGGCGCCCGGCACGCGGCTCGTGCTGAACACGTTCTCGATCCCCGACTGGGCGGCCGACGTGAAGGAAGAACTCGTCGAGGGCTGCGCCAGCTGGTGCACGGCGCTGCTCTACTACGTGCCGGCGCGAGTCGACGGCCGCTGGACGACCACTCGCGGCGAGCTCACGCTGCGCCAGCAGTTCCAGGTGGTGTCGGGCTCGCTCACGAGCGACGGACGGACCACCCCGGTCAGCGGGCGGCTGCGCGGCGGCGAGCTGACGCTCGACGTCGAGGGCGAGACCGTGCACGCCGTCGTGCGCGGACACAGCCTGGAGGGCGCGCAGTTGCGCGGAACCCGCGCCCCGGTGCCCCTGTGGTGAATAATTGGCCCGTGACGACGACCTTTGACCCCGAGCTGACGCCCGGCGCCCGCAACGCCGTGCGCGTATGCCTGAACATCCAGCCCTACGAGCGCGTGACCGTGGTGACCGACCGTGCCTGCGAAGAGATCGCGGCCAGCCTGGTGCGGGAGATCGAGGAGGTGGGCGCGCCCTTCCGCGCGTTCGTCCTCGAGGAAGAAGCGCCGCGGCCGCTGACCGGGCTGCCGGCCGCCATCGCCGCCGACATGGAGACGAGTCAGGTCTCCATCTTCGCCGTGCGGGTGCAGCCGAACGAACTGGCCGCGCGCATGCAGCTCACGAGCATCGTGAACCGCCGGCGCATGCGCCACGCGCACATGGTGAACATCACGCCGCAGATCATGCGCGAGGGCATGCGCGCCGACTACCTGAAGGTCGATCGCCTGAGCCAGAAGGTGATCGAGCTGGTGCGCCCGGCGCGGGAGGTGCGGGCCACCACGCCAGCCGGCAGCAACTTCACCGTCGCGCTCAATCCCGACTACCGGTGGCTGAAGACGAGCGGGCTCATCAGTCCCGACAAGTGGGGCAACCTGCCCGGCGGCGAGATCTTCACGACGCCCGGGGAGGTCAACGGCACCATGGTCGTCGACGGCGTGGTCGGCGATTTCCTGTGCGAGCGGTTCGGCATGCTCACCGACTACCCGCTGACGCTCGAGATCGAGAAGAACCGGCTGGTGGCGGCCTCGAGCGCCAACCAGGAGCTGCGGGACGCCTTCTGGCAATACACCCACACCGATGCCAACTCCGACCGCGTCGGCGAGTTCGCCATCGGCACCAACATCGAGCTGACACACCTCATCGGCAACATTCTCCAGGACGAGAAGTTCCCCGGCATCCACCTCGCGTTCGGCAATCCCTACGGCGCCCACACCGGCGCCGACTGGCACTCGTCGACCCACATCGACGTGGTGGGCACCGAGTTCGACATCTGGGTCGACGACATCCCCTTGATGGAACGCGGCGTCTTCCTCGTCCCGGCCTGACCCGAGTTCCTATGATTCCAGCGCTGCGCGCGCGCTTCAACCGCGAGTGGACGCCTGAGCGCCACGACGCACTGCTCACCCGGATGACCGGCCTGGCCGGCGTCCCGCTCAGCTTCACGGTCTCGGAGACGCCGTGCTTCTTCCCGGCGGCGCTGCTCGACGAGATGGCCGCGACCGGCGTCGATCTCGTCACCTCGTTCCTCGCCAACGACGAGGCCCGCGCCGCCGCCGAGGCCCTGGTGCCGGCGCGCTACCTCGGGCCCGGCCAGGAGCCCCAGCCGACCTGCGTGCAGGTGGACTTCGGCCTGGTGCGCGAGGCGGACGGGCGGCTGGTGCCCCGGCTGGTGGAACTGCAGGCGTTTCCCTCCCTCTACGCCTTCCAGCACACCCTGGCCACGGTGCATCGCGAGATTCATGCGCTGCCGGACGAGTGCGCCGCCCATCTCGGTGGCCTCGACGACGACGCCTACCTGGCGCTGATCCGCGACGTGCTGATCGGGCCGCACGACCCGGCGGAGGTCGCGCTCGTCGAGATCGACCCGCAAGGGCAGAAGACGCGCCCGGACTTCGCGCTGACCGAGAAGCTGTGGGACATCGCCACGGTGGATCCGCGGGATGTCATCGTGCGGGGCCGCACCCTCTGGCGACAGCACGACGGGCGCGAGACGCCCATCCGGCGCATCTTCAACCGGGTGATCCCGGACGAACTCGACCGCTCCGGCCATCCGATGGCCTTCGACTACCGGGACGACCTCGACGTAGAGTGGATAGGTCATCCGGCGTGGTACTTCCGCCTGAGCAAGTCGGCGATTCCGTGGCTGACCCACCCCTCGGTGCCGCGGACGTGGCGACTCGACCGCGTGGACGCACTGCCGGCCGATCCGGAGGAACTGGTGCTCAAACCGCTCTTCTCCTTTGCCGGCGGCGGCATCGTCTTCGCGCCGACGGCCGCCGACCTGGCGGCCATCCCGGCCAGCGAGCGGCACCTCTACCTGCTGCAGGAGCGCGTGCGCTTCGAGCCGGTCATCGACACGCCGCACGGCGCCACGCAGGCTGAAGTGCGGATCATGTACGTGTGGACCGACCGGCTGCGGGCGGTGCTGCCGCTCATCCGCATGGGCCGCGGGAAGATGATGGGCGTTGCGCACAACAAAGGCCTGGCGTGGGTGGGCGCGTCAGCGGGATTCGCGGTGACGGGATGAGTCAGCCGGCGCGGTACGCCCTGACCGCGCTGCTCGTCCTGCTCGAGACGGCCGTCTTCCTGGCCCTCGGGCGCCTCCTCGACCTCGATCGCGCGCCCTTCCTGCTCTTCACGCCGCCGGTGCTGCTGGCGGCGATGCTCGGCGGCCAGAGTGCCGGACTGCTGGCGACGCTGCTCGGCGTGCTCGCCGCCGAGGTGGTGCTGATCGAGACGACCCACAGCCGCTGGGAAACGCTCGAGTGGGTGCGCATGGCGCTCTTCGCCGTGAGCGGCGTCGGGATCAGCATCCTGTCGGGCCACCTGCAGGCGGCCCGCGCCAGGGCCGAGGAGCAGGCGGAGGCGGAACGCAGGCGCGCCGAAGAGCTGGCCGCGGCGCGGGCGATCGCCGAGCGGCACGCGCGCGACGCCGAGCGCCGGGCCGAGGAGCTGAACGCGCTGTTCGACGTCTCGCCGGTGGGGCTGGCGCGATCCGACGATCCGGACTGCCGCCACATCGCCGTGAACCGCACCCTGGCGCTCCGCCTCGGCGTGTCGGCCGCCGCCAACGCCTCGGTCGACTCGCCGCCCGGCGGGGCGCCGCCGTATCGCGTCACCCGCTTCGACGGCACGCCGCTCGCTCGGCACGAGCTGCCCCTGCAGACCGCCGCCCGCACGAAGCAGCCGGTGGTGGATGCCGAGGTCGCCATCGTGCGCGCCGACGGACGGGTGGTGGCGATGGAGGCGCACGCCGTGCCGCTGCTCGACGAGAACGGCGAGGCGCGCGGGGCGCTCGGCGTCTTCAACGACGTGTCCGAGCAGCGCCGCAGCGTCGAAGAACAGCGGTTCCTGGCCGAGGCGTCGCGCCTGCTGAGCAGTTCCCTCGACTACGACGAGACGCTGCGCCGGGTGGCCGGGCTGGCGGTGCCGGCGATGGCCGACTGGTCGGTGCTCGACGTGGTCGACGCCGAGGGCCGGCTGACGCGGCTCGGTTCGCGGCATCGCGACACAGCGGCGGAGGTCTGGCTGCAGGGCTGGCCGTCGGTGCATGCGCCCGGCGCGACGTCGCCGCGCACCCTGGCCGACATCGGCGGCCCCTCGCTCATGCGCCGCGTGGACGACGGCGTATTGCGGGCACTCGGCGCGGCGCAGTGGCAGATGGACAGCGCACGGCTGCTCGGCGTGGTCTCGGCGGTGGTCGTGCCGCTGACGCTGCACGGCACCACGCAGGGGGCGTTCGCGTGGATGCGTGGCAAGGATCGGCCGCCGTTCGAGGAGCGCGATCTGACGCTGGCCCAGGAAGTGGGACGGCGTGCGGCGATGGTCGTCGAGCACGCGCGGCTCTACCGTGAGGCGCACACGGCCAATCGCCTGAAGGACGAGTTCGTCGCCACCCTGTCGCACGAGCTGCGCACGCCGCTGAACGCGCTGCTCGGCTGGACCGAGCTGCTGCGCTCGGGCCGGTTGTCGCCGGAGCGGCAGCGCGAGGCGATCGACGCCGTCCACCGCACGGCGCTCGCCCAGGCGCAGTTGACCAACGACCTCGTGGACGTGTCGCGGGCGGTGTCGGGCAAGTTCCGCCTCCACCCGCAGGAGGTGGACGTCGCCACCGTCGTCGGCGACACGACCGAGACCTTCCGTCACGCCGCCGAGTCGAAGGGCCTGCGCCTGACCTGCGATCTCGAGCCCCACCTGCCGCGCATCATGGCCGACCCGGATCGCCTGCGGCAGATCGTCTACAACCTGGTCGGCAACGCCGTGAAGTTCACCGCGACCGGCGCCGTGGACGTCGTGGCACGCGGCGACGGGCACTGGCTGACGCTGAAGGTGAGCGACAGCGGCATCGGCATCCGGCCCTCGTTCCTGCCCTACGTGTTCGACCGCTTCCGGCAGGCCGACGGCAGCGTGTCGCGCGAGTTCAGCGGGTTGGGCCTCGGCCTGTCGATCGTGCGCGCGCTGGTCGAACTGCACGGCGGCACGGTGGTGGCCGAAAGCGGCGGCGAAGGCGGCGGCGCCAGGTTCACCGTGCGCCTGCCAGTAGCGGCGCCGCAGGCTCGTCCCGTGAGCGACACCGTCGGCGCGCGCTCAGAGTGAGCCGCGGCGGCCGGCCATCGCCAGCGCCCCGGCGACCCCTCCGACGTAGACGGCGCGTCCGCGATCGACGACCAGCGCCCGGTCCGCCGCATGCGTCAGCTCGTCGAGGTCGTGCGTGACCCACACCATCGCCACGCCGAGGGCGTGCCGGGCCCGCAGCACGTAGGGCAGGATGCGCTCGCGGCGCGCCGGGTCGAGCGCCGCCAGGGGCTCGTCCAGGAGCAGCAGGTCGGGCGCGGCCGCCAGCGCCCGCCCCAGCGCCACGCGCTGCCGCTCGCCGCCGGACAGTCCGGACGCGGCGCGGTCGAGCAGCGCCGCGATCTCGAGCATCTCGGCCACCTGCTCCACCCGCGAGGGATCGCCGGCGCCGTACTGGAGATTGCCGCGCACGGTCAGGTGCGGGAAGAGGAGCGCGTCCTGCGGGACATAGCCGACCCGTCGCGCCCGCGGCGGCAGGTCGATGCCGGCCGCGCTGTCGAGCAGCGTCCGCGTGCCGACGCGGATGAAGCCGCGGGCGGGCCGCAGACCCGCCAGCGCCTCGAGCAAGGTCGTCTTGCCGGCCCCCGACGGGCCGATCAGGCCGAGCACCTGGACGTCGGCCTTGTCGCGCAGCTCGAGGGAGAACTCGTCCTGGGCGACGCGCACGTCGAACTCGAGCGCGATCATCGGCGGCGCTCCCGCCGCAGCATCGAGTTGGCCGCGGCCACCACCACGAAGGCCACCGCGATCGACACCAGCATGAGGCGGTTGGCGTCGCCCTCACGGCCGGCCTCGCTCAGGTTGAAGATGGCGACGGCCAGGGTCTGGGTCTGGCCCGGAATCCCGCCCGCCACCACGATGGTGGCACCGAACTCGCCGAGCGCGCGGGCGAAGCCGAGCAGCGCTCCGGCGATGACGCTGCGACGCGCCAGCGGCAAGGTGATGGTCAGGAAGACGCGGAGGGGATGGGCGCCGAGCGTGGCCGCCATGCCTTCCAGGCGGCGGTCCACCTGTTCGAAGCCGGCGCGGATGGTCAGCACCATCAGCGGCAGGCTCATGACCGCCATCGCCAGCACCACCGCCTTCCAGGTGAAGACGAACTCGATCCCGGCGCGGTCGAGCAGCTGGCCGAGGGCGCGGTCGCGCCCGAGCAGTTGCAGCATGACGAGGCCGATCGCCACCGGCGGCAGGACCAGCGGCAGCGACACGGCCGTCTCGACCAGTGACTTGCCGCGGAACGACAGCCGCGCCAGCGCCCAGCCCAGCGCGATGGCGGCCGGCAGGGCCAGCACCAGCGCGGCGGCGGCCGTCAGGCTGGTGAAGAGAGTGATGCCGAGCGCGCTCTGGTTCACGGCCGGGCGACCACGCCGAATCCCGCGGCGACAAACACCGTGCGAGCCTCGGCCCCCCGCAGGTAGGCGAGGAAACGGGCGGCGGCGGCGCGGTTGGGGCCATCGATGACGGCCGCCGGGTAGACGATCGGCGGCGCGTCACCCGCCGCCACTTCGAAGATGACCGGCACGGCGGGCTCGGTGCTGGCGTCGGTGGCGTAGACAACCGCCGCATCGACCCGACCCGCCTTGACCGCCGCCAGCGCCGCGCGCACCGACAGCGT
This sequence comes from uncultured Acidobacteriota bacterium, assembly GCA_963807405.1. Classification (GTDB taxonomy): domain Bacteria; phylum Acidobacteriota; class Vicinamibacteria; order Vicinamibacterales; family UBA2999; genus CADEFD01. The sequence continues at coordinate 3,364,063 of CAWEBU010000006.1, forward strand.
CGGCACCACCTTGGGGCTGACCGCCGTCCAGACGCCGCGTCCCTCGAGCCAGCGACGCGCGTAGATGCCGGCCGGCACCGATTCCGGATTGCCGAGCGCGATGCGGCCGACACGCGCCGAGGCCAGCGTGGCCGGATTGCCGGCGGCCAGGGCGCCCCGAGGCCGGCCGACCACGACCAGCCGGTTGGTCAGCAGGTCCACGCGCGAGCCCGGCGCCAGGCGCCCGGCGCGTTCGACCACGTCCATCTGCGCCTCGTCGGCGCTCAGGAAGACATCGGCCGGAGCCCCGGCCACGATCTGCCGGGCGACGAAGTTCGAGCCGCCGACGTTGAGGCGCACGGCCTGGCCGGTGGCGCGTTCATGGCGGCGCGCCAGGTCGCTCATGACGTCGCTCAGGCTGGCCGCCACCGACACGATGAGCGGGGGCGGCTGCGCCGGCGCCGCCGCGGGCGCAGCGAGCAGGGTCAGCGTGCAGAGGACCGCGGCCGGCAGGAGACGTCGCATTGGGACGTTCAGAATAGTATGATTCACACCGATATGCGTCACGACTTCAGGCGTTTCGTCGGACCCCGGCGGTGAGCGCCACCATGCTGTCGGTGCGGGAGGCGGCCGACCGGCTCGGCGTGAGCTACTCGGCCTTCAAGCAGTGGATCTACAAGGGCAGCGTGCGCACCGTGCGCACCGGGGGCGGTCACCATCGCGTCCCGCTGGCTGAAGTGGATCGGCTGCTGGCGCAATCGCCGGGGCCGGGCGGAGGGGCGACGCCGGCGCGCCCCCGGGGCAACCCGCCGTCCGCCCCCCGGGGTGTCCTCGTCGCCCTGAGCGGACGCAACCAGCTCCGCGGCGTGGTGGACGAAGTGCGTCACGACGGACTGCTGGCGCAGGTGCGGCTGCGCATCGGCGACCAGCGCCTGACCGCCGTCATCACGCGTGACGCCCTGAACGAGCTGGCCCTGCGGCGCGGCGACGAGGCGCTCGCCATCATCAAGTCCACGGAAGTCATGATTGGCCGCGAGCAGCCGGCGGCCCCGGTGGTTCGCGCCGATCGCGCCGCCCCCCCGCCGCGCCGGCGCCGCTGAGGGAGCGTCGAGAGCCGGCGCTGTAAGATCCACGCATGCTCCGCGTCTCTGCCTCCGCACTCGTCGCCCTCCTGCTCGTCACCCTCTCCCTCTCGGCGCAAACGCCGTCGCCGCTCGACCCGGCGGTCATCGCCCGTCTCCGCGCCGAGGCGACGATACGCTCCCAGGCCTACGATCACGTGTGGTGGCTGTCGGAGGTCTACGGGCCGCGTGTCACCGGCACGCCGGCGTTCGCGCAGGCCAGCGACTGGGCCATGAAGCAGTTCACGGCGTGGGGCCTGACCAACGTGCACCAGGAACGCTGGGCCTACGGTCAGGGCTGGACGATCGAGCGCTTCAGCGCCACGCTGACCGCACCGCAGCCGGCCGTGCTCATCGGCGCGCCCCGGAACTTCTCGCCCTCGACCGCCGGACTGGTGGCGAGCGAGGTGGTGCACGTGACGGCGGCGACCGCCGCCGACCTGGCGGCCTACCGCGGGACACTGCGCGGCAAGATCGTGATCATGCAGCCCGTGCGCGCGGTGCGGATGCTCGAGGGGCCGGTCATCCTGCGCATGGATGATGGCGCGTCGTGGAGCGAAGCCGCGACCCCGGTGGAAGCGGCGGCCCCGGCGCCGCCGCCGGCCGGCGCGGCCGAGGCGGCGCGGGCACGGCAGCAGTTCGCGCTGACGGTGCAGACGTTCCTGCGCGACGAGGGCGTCGGGGTGCTGCTCGAGCGCGGCAGCGACGGCGACACCTTCGCCGGCGGCAGCGACCTGAACTGGCAGACGCAGCGGACCGACGGCGGCACCATCTTCCCGACGAGCGGCGGCAGCCGCGATCCGAAGGCACCGGCGCAGGTGCCGTCGGCCACCCTGGCCGTCGAACACTACAACCGCCTGGTGCGGCTCCTCGCGCGCGGCATCCCGGTGCGGATGGAAGTCGAGATCAAGACGGCGTTCCATGCCGAGGGCGCGCAGCCGAACGGCATCAACACCATCGCCGAGATTCCCGGCACTGATCTCGCCCACGAGGTCGTGATCATGGGCGCGCACCTGGACGGCGTGCCCTATGCCACCGGCGCCACCGACAACGCCACCGGCTCCGCCGCGATGATGGAGGCCGTGCGTGCCATCCAGGCGCTGAAGCTGCGGCCACGGCGCACGATCCGCGTCGCCCTCTGGGGCGGCGAGGAGCAGGGCCTGCTCGGCTCACGCGCCTACGTGGCCGCCCACTACTGGGACGCCGAGGCGAGGCGCCCGAAGGCCGAGCACGCCAGCGTGGCCGCCTATTTCAATCTCGACAACGGCACCGGCCGGATCCGCGGCGTGTGGGGTCAGGCCAACAAGGGCGCCCTGCCGATCCTCGAAAAGTGGGGCGAGCCGCTCGAGGATCTCGGCTGGAAGATGGCCAGCCCGCGCAGCGTCGGTTCGACCGACCACGCGGCGTTCGACCAGGTGGGGCTGCCGGGCTTCCAGTTCATCCAGGAGCGCCTCGAGTACAACTCGCGCTCCCACCACTCGAACATGGACACCTTCGATCGCGTGCAGAAGGCCGACGTCGAACAGCAAGGGGCGGTGGCGGCGGTGTTTGCCTGGCAGGCCGCCAACTGGCCGGACAAGCTGCCGCGCAAGCCGATGCCGCAGCGCTGAGCGGTCAGGCGCGAGCGCGCGTCGCGGCCGCGAGCTACGGCGTGACGGGCTGCCGGAACGCGGCCAGCACGTAGACGACCGACGGCACGGCGGCGCCGGCGATCCGGGCCGGGCGAAATGACAGGGCGTCCACGGCCGTGAGCGTCGGACCGTCGAAGCCGGCCGACGAGCGCACCAGCCGCCGGCGCATCACGGCGCCGTCCACACCGAGCCGCAGTTCCACCAGCACCATCCCGTCGAACAGCGAGTTCGGGGGATACAGCGGCATGGCGGCGGCGCCGAGCAACGCCGGTGCATCGGTCGACGGCGTGCCGGCGTCGACCGGCGGCGTCCCAAGCGTTCTGGCGAACAGAGCCGGCGGCCGGAACAGGCCGACGACCAGCACCTTCGAGACGGTGCTGCGGCGGGTCCGCTCGTCGACCGGCCGGCCGGGCAGCGGCGCCGCCACGTCCTCGGCGGGCGCGAACCGCCAGCCGGCGACGGCCGCCGCCAGTTCCCCGGTGAACGGCGGCGTGTCACGGAGCGCCTTGACGGCCTCGACCTCACCCTGCCGATCGACCGTCACCTCGAGGAAGACCTCGCCACCGGCCACGGCCAGCACGGGGATGCCCGGCAGCGGACCGCCCTGGAGCGCCGCCGGCTCGACGAGCACTCGGCGCGGCGACGGGTCGTCCACGGCATCGTCGGGCCAGGCCGGCAGGTCCGTCGGCGTGGTCACGGGATAGTCGACCCGCAGGTCGTCGTTCTCGAGGACGCGCGCCGGCTGCGCGATGGCCTTGCGCCGCGCGGCTTCCTCCGCCGCCACCGTGCCGAGCGACTGCGCCGAAGCGACCGCGCCAGGGAGGAGAAGTACCACGCCGATGGCCCACACACTCGACTTCATGCCGATCCTCCCCAACGGCCACTATACGCCCATAATGGAGGCGTTTCGGAGTGAACCCGCCAATGACGCCACGACACCTCTACGCCGCCCTCGCCCTGGCCCTGCTGACGGCCGTGCCCCTGCAGGCGCGCCAGCCGGCCGCCCTGCAGTCGTCCGACCTGGCCGGCCTGCGGCTGCGCAACATCGGCCCGGCCACGATGTCGGGCCGCGTGGTCGACATGGACGTCGTCGAGTCGGACCCCTACACGATGTATGTCGCCTCCTCGACCGGCGGGGTCTTCCGCACGACGGACAACGGCGTCACGTGGACGCCGGTGTTCGAACGTGAGGCGGTCCACTCGGTGGGCGACATCGCCGTCTTCCAGCCCGACCCCGACATCCTGTGGGTCGGCACCGGCGAACGGGCGAACCGTCAGAGCGTGAGCTGGGGCGACGGCGTCTACAAGTCGAGCGACGCCGGCAAGACGTGGACCAACGTGGGATTGAAGACGAGCCGCCACATCGGCCGCATCGTGCTCCATCCGACCAGTCCCGACATCGCCTACGTGGCGGCCCAGGGCTCGGTCTGGGGGCCGGGCGGCGAGCGCGGCCTCTATGTCACGCGCGACGGCGGCACCACCTGGACGCGCACCCTGCACGTCGACGACGACACCGGCGTGACCGACGTAGCCATGGACTGGCGCGACCCGGCCATCCTCTACGCCGCCAGCTACCAGCGCCGGCGCAGCGCCTTCGGCTTCAACGGCGGCGGGCCCGGCAGCGCCCTGTGGAAGAGCACCGATGCCGGCGCGACGTGGGCCAAGCTCACCGGCAACGGCCTGCCCGAGGGCGAATACGGGCGCATCGGCATCGCCGTCTACCGCAAGGACCCGCAACGTCGTCTACGTCAGCATCGAGCAGGGCGCGCGCTACAACGCCTCCACCGCCTACATCCAGCGCAAGGCCGGGCTCTACCGGAGCGAGGACCGCGGCGCGGACGTGGACGTTCATGTCCGACTGGAATCCGCGGCCGATGTACGCCAGCCAGCCCACCATCGATCCGAACGACGACCAGCGCATCTACATGCTGAACGCCTACTCGTTCTCCGACGACGGCGGCAAGACGTTCACGGCGCCGCGCACCACGACGCACGGCGATGACCGCTTCGTGTGGGTCGATCCGAGGGACTCCCGTCACGTCGTCAAGCTCGACGACGGCGGCATCGGCATCAGCTACGACCGCGGCGTGAAGTTCCTCTACGTGACCGTCGCTGCCGCTGGCGCAGTTCTACCGGGTGGCCGTCGACAACGCCCATCCCTACAACGTCTATGGCGGCCTGCAGGACAACGGCTGCTGGGTCGGGCCGAGCGCCAGCTGGACCTCGAGCGGCATCCTCAACGAGCACTGGTCGCGGCTGTGCGGCGGCGACGGCTTCTACGTCGTGCCCGATCCGCAGAACCCGCGCTTCATCTTCTCCTCGTCGCAGTTCCTCGGCCTGCAGCGCAACGACACGCGCACCTGGCAGGTGCAGGACATCCGCCCGGGCGACGCGACGGGCGCCATCGGCGGCCGCCGCAACTGGGAGACCTGGGGCCGCAACCTGCCCGACACGGTGCTCGGCAACGCCATGCATCCGGCCAACTGGGATGCGCCGGTCGCTCATCTCGCCGCACGATCCGTCGACGATCTACGCCGGCGCCAGACACCTGTTCCGCTCGCGCGACCGCGGCATCACCTGGGAGGACCTGGGCGACATGACGAGCGGCGTCGACCGCGCCACCCTGCCGCTCATGGGCAAGATGCCCGGCGAGGACACGCTCTCGATCGACGACGGCGTGCCCTACTACCCCGGCACGACGGCGCTCGCGGAGTCCCCGCGCCGGAAGGGCGTGCTCTACGTCGGCACCGACGACGGCCAGTTCCGCATCTCGATGGATGACGGGCGGACGTTCGAGAGCGCCGGCAGTCGCGCTTCCCCGGCCTGCCCGCCAGCTCGTGGTTCTCGGGCATCGAAGCCTCCCGGCACGCCGACGGCACGCTCTACGTGACGGTCGACAACCACCGCAGCAACGACTTCGCCAACTACGTGTTCCGCAGCACCGACTTCGGCAGGACGTTCGTGTCGATCGCCGGCGACCTGCCCGCCGATCGCGTGGCGCGCACGATCCGCGAGGACCCGCGGAGCCCGAGCGTGCTCTATCTCGGCACCGAGATCGGCCTCTTCCTCACGGTGGACGGCGGCCGCCACTGGGTGGAGCTCAAGAACAACATGCCGACGATGCCGTTCAACGACCTCGACGATCCAGGCGCGCGACAACGACCTCGTCCTGGCCACCCACGCGCGCGGCATCTGGATTCTCGATTCGCTGGCCGCCATTCAGGGGCTCGCCGCGGCACCCGCCACCGCCGCGCGGCTGTTCCCGATCGAACCGGCCGAACAGATCCGCTACACCAACCTCAAGGCCCATGCCGGCGACATGACGTTCCGCGGCCAGAATCCGCCGAACGGCGCCATCATCGACTACTGGCTGCCCGCGGCGTCCACGCCGCCGGCGCTGACCGTGCACGACGCCGCCGGCACGCTCCTGCAGACGCTGGCCGCCACTGGCGCCAGGGGCGTCAACCGGGTGGTCTGGAACCTGCGCCACGCGGAGCTGCCGGGGCGGGCGCCCTTCGACGAGGACGACGACGGCTCCGCTGGCAGTGGCGTGCCCGGCCCCTACGTGGTGCCCGGTATCTACACCGTGCGCCTGGCGGCCGGCGGAACGACGAGCGAGCAGAAGGTCACAGTCAAGGACGATCCGCGCATCGACCAGACGGCGGCCGAGAAGAAGATCTGGAGCGACTTCCAGATGCAGGTGGCGGCGCTCATCCGCCAGTTCGCGCCGATCGGCGACAAGCTGCAGAAGGGCACGACGATCGACGCCGACGTCAAGCGTCAGGCGCGGGAACTCAGCTCACGCCTCACCAGCCTGCTGGCGGCCACCGGGCGCTGGGTGGGCCGGCCGACCGCCGACCAGCAGAGCGAGTTCACGCTCTACACGGAGATGGTGACGAAGCTGACGGCGGCCGCGGCCGGGCTCTGACCCCGCGCCGCGTCGCGGCCCGGAGCGGGGCGAACCAGGGACGCCGGGGCGGTTGCGGGTAGGATGTGGCATGGATTCGACGCCGCCAGTCCCCGGCAAGACCCTCCGTCTGCGTCCGATGTCGCTCGACGACTTCGATGCCCTGATCGCGCTGCAACTGCGCTGCTTCCCTGGCATGGGGGCGTGGAACCGCGAGCAGATCGAAAGCCAGCTGCGGGTGTTTCCGGAGGGTCAGGTCGTGCTCGACCTCGAGGGCCGACTGGTGGCCTCGGCCAGCAGCCTGATCGTCGATTCGTCCGGGCACTCGGACTGGCACGACTGGAAGCTCATCACCGACAACGGCTACATCCGCACGCACGATCCGCACGGCGACATGCTCTACGGCATCGAGATCATGGTCGATCCCGAGTTCCGCGGCATGAAGCTGTCACGGCGTCTCTACGACGCGCGCCGCCAGCTGGCCCGTGACCACAACCTGCGCGGCATCATCATCGGCGGCCGCATGCCCGGCTACGGCCCGCACGCCGACGAGATGACCGCCCGCGAATACGTGCAGCGCGTCATCGACAAGGAGTTCGTGGACCCGGTGCTGACGCCGCAGCTGTCGAACGGCTTCGTGCTGAAGGGCCTGATCCCGGGCTACTTCCCGAGTGACACGGCATCACTCGGCTATGCCACCTACCTGGAGTGGACGAACCTGGACTACACCTCGCCCAACACGCGGCAGACGCTGCGGCGATCGAGCCCGGTGCGGCTCTCGGCCGTGCAGTATCAGATGCGGCGGATTGCCGGCTTCGACGATTTCGCCCGTCAGTGCGAGTTCTTCGTCGACGTCGCCTCCGACTACCGGGCCGACTTCCTGCTCTTCCCGGAGCTGTTCACCACCCAGCTGCTGTCGACCATCCGCGCCGATCGGCCCGGCCGCTCGGCCCGGATGCTGGCCGACCTCACGCCCAAGTACTCGGATCTCTTCCGCGGCCTGGCGCTGAAGTACCACCTCAACATCGTCGGCGGCAGCCAGTTCGAACTCGAGAACGACCGTCTCTACAACACCGCCTACCTGTTCCGTCGCGACGGCTCGATCGAGCGCCAGCGCAAGCTCCACATCACGCCGCACGAGCGCAAGTGGTGGGGCGTGCAACCGGGCAGCGCGCTGCAGACGTTCGACACCGACCGCGGAAGAATTGCCGTGCTCACCGGCTACGACGTCCAGTTCCCCGAACTGGCGCGGATTGCCTTCTCGCAGGGCGCGCGCATCCTGTTCGTGCCGTTCAACACCGACGAGCGTAACGACTACCTGCGGGTGCGCTACTGCGCGCAGGCCCGCTGCGTGGAGAACCCGCTGTTCGTGGTGCTGTCCGGCTGCGTCGGCAACCTGCCCGAAGTGGAGCACGCCGACATCCACTACGCGCAGTCGGGCATCCTGGCGCCGTCGGACTTCTACTTCAGCCGCGACGGCGTGGCCTCGGAGTGCCAGCCGAACATCGAGACGGTGGTCTTCGCCGACGTCGACCTCGAGATGCTGAACCGGCAGCGCCACAAGGGCACGGTCAGGAACTGGGAAGATTGCCGGAGCGACCTCTACACGGTGCGCTATTCGAGCGACGGCGGCGAGACGAGCGAGCCGATCTGAGGGCCGCTAGAAGCGGCTCAGCATGGCCCGCAGGCCGCTCACCGGCGGCGCCACGTCCAGCTTGAAGAGCTGCGTGGCGTTCTTGTGCAGCATCATCTCCTTGTCGCCGGGCGGCAGCGGCAGTTCGTCCATGAACTGCAGGTACGACTCCATCGAGGAGATCGGCCAGTCGGTGCCGTAGAGCAGCTTGGCGGGGTTGATGCCCCACGACACCATCTCCTTGAACTGCTGGCGCATGTAGGCCTCGAAGCGGTCCGAGAAGTTGCCGAGCACCAGGCCGGAGATGTCCGCGTAGACGTTGTCGTTCTTGTAGATCACTTCCATGCAGTCGCGGAACCACGGGTTGCCGAGATGGCAGATCAGGAACTTGACCCGCGGGAACTCGACGGCCACGTCATCGACGTGCAGGGGATGTGAGTACTTGACCTTGCCGCGCGGCGCATAGGTGTCGCCCGAGTGGATCATCACCGGCACGTCGTAGGCTTCGGCCAGCTCGTAGGCCGGCGCCAGCCGCTCGTCGGCCGGGTAGAAGTACTCGTAGCCCGGGTAGATCTTGAGGGCGCGAATGGCCTTCTCTTCGAGCAGCTGCCTGAGCTCGTCGACATCGGCCGGCGAGAAGGTGGTCCACGACAGCCCGGCCACCACCTGCACGTTCGGCAGGTGCGCGGTGGCGGCCACGACGGCCCGCGTCGACGGCCGCGCCGGCGTGACCTTGTAGGAGGTCAGCACGAGCGACATGTCGACGCGATTGCGGCGCATCGCCGTCAGCAGCCGATCGAGAGTCAGCGGCAGCGCGTCGGTGGCCTCGTTCTCGTAGTAATTGACGTGGGTGTGGCAGTCGATGATCATGCGCTCACTTCCGAGTGTAACGCTCGATGACCTGGGCGGCCCAGTCGCGGCCGCCGAGGCCGAAGGCCAGCGCCGCCGCCAGACACACCGCCGCGAACGCGATCTGGAAGCCCGAGACCAGCACCTCGCTGCGGATGGCCAGCTGCTCGGCGGCCATGAACACCACGAAGGCGAACACGGCGTAGCGGGCGAGGATGCTGACCGGACCGGCGGCGGGTGCGCCGACGTTGCTCAGATAGCTGTAGATGAGGCCGCCGGCGATGCGCGCCAGCAGCGAGCCGAACACCAGGATGCCGACCGCCACCAGCAGGTTCGGGAGGAAGGTGGCCATCCGTTCGAGCAGCAGGTGGGCGGCCCGCAGACCGAGCGCGTCGAGCAGCGCCAGGAAGACGCCGAGCAGCACTGTCCAATAGACGGCCCCGGCGATCAGCGTGATCGCGGTGGCGTCGACGCCGCCGCGGACCAGGAAATCCTCGAACCCCGCGCGCTCGGCCAGCGCATCCACGCGCATCCACCGCAGCACCCGCACGCACAGCCGCCGCAGGAAGCGCGCGAGCAGCCACCCGGCCACCAGCAGGACGAGGGCCAGGGCCAGGTCCGGAACGATCGCCTCGAGCTGGCTCCACGTCTGGCGCAGTGACGCCAGGAGCGTGCTGGACTGAAACATACGGCAGGCCTCCTGTGATGGATGCTACAGGCTGACACCATGCGGCGCCAGCGCCGGTCGCACCGCCAGCCGCCGGCGGCTAGGCGGGCTCGACACTGCCCGACTGTCCGAGGGGGTGCGGCAGCGTCTTTGCCTCGCCGGTCAGGAACAGCGCCCGGCGCGTGAGCAGGGGTCCCACCACCTCGAAGATGACGACCGCCGCCAGCACGATGCCGGTCACGGTGGCGCCGTAGGCGGGGAACGCCGACCGGATCTGCAGCGTGAGGCCGACGGCCAGCGACGACGACGAGACGAGGCAGTAGCCGAGCTGCGAGCGGACGAGCGGCGACACGTCCTCGCCGCGCAGCCCGATCCGGGCCCCGCCGATCTTGCCGACGGCGCGCGCCACCGTGTAGACGACGCCGGTCAGGCCCAGTCCGAGCACCGACGACGGCACGAGCTCCGCTCCGGCGAGCACGAAGAACGCCGCGTAGAGCGGCGGGTCGGCCCGGCCCAGCGCGCGCAGCAGGCGATCGCCGTGAGCCGAGGCATTGGCGACCGTGGCACCCAGGGCCAGGGTGGCGAAGAGCGGCGACAGCCCCAGGGCGCGTGACGCCCCGACGGCGATGAGCACGGCGCCGATCGAGAGGATCATCGCCTCGCCCGACTCCTTGGCGCGGGTGGCCCAGAAGTCCATCGCCAGCCCGAGCAGGGCGCCGAGCGCGATCGAGCCGAGCGTCGTCCACAGCAGTCCGTGCAGCGCCCGGTAGCCGGTGACGGCCCAGCCGAGCCCCGACGGCTCGAACAGCGTGAGGCCGGCCGACACGACGCCGAACGTCATCAGCACGTACATGTTGTTCAACGCCACCAGCGCCAGCAGGCGGTCGGTCATCGGGCCCTTGGCGTCGTACTCGTTGAGCACCATGAGCGTCGTGGCCGGGGCGGTTTCCATCGCGACGACGGCGAGCAGCAGCGCCAACGGCAGCGACAGGCCGGCCAGCAGCAGCACCGCGGCCACCAGCACGAACGCCAGCGACGCTTCCCACAGCGTCACCCGAATCACGCCGGGACCGACGCGCCGGAAATTCGACGCCTCGAAGATCGCTCCGATGTTGAACAGGATGAGCCCGAGCGCCACGTCACTCAGGAATCCGAGGGCGGCCAGATTGCCGTGCGAGATGAAGTCGAGCGAGGCCGGACCGATGGCGACGCCGACGAGCAGGTAGCCGGTGACTTCCGGGATGCGGATGACCTGCGCCAGATGTCCGGCGACGAGGGCCGCCATCAGGATGAGACCCACCGAGAGGATCTCGTTCATCGCGCCGTCTCGACCGCGACGAAGTAGGCGCCGCGCTCGTCGCGCACGTGCAGAACGTCGGCGGCACGCCGGCCGGCGAGAGCCCGCTCCGCCTGGGCACGCGTGGTCGCGACGACCCCGTTCAGCGAGAGCAGCTGCGCCCGGCTGGGCAACCCGGCGGAGGCCAGGAGTTGCGGGGGCAGGACGACGGAGGCCGCGATCCCGGAGTCGCGCCGGGGATCGAGGCGGGCCAGGTGCGCGGTGGCGAAGCTCGACACGGCGGTCACCGCGACGTCACGTGTCCGGCCGCGGCGCACCAGGTGCAGCATGGCGTCCGGCGAGGCGGCAGCGGCGGCCGCCGCCAGGGCATCGCGGGCGCCTTCGATCGTGGTGACCGCGGTGTCGCCCACGCCGGTCAGGACATCGCCCGGCGCGACGCCCGCCAGGGCGGCGGGCCCGAGCGGCACGACGTCGGACACGAGCACGCCGGGCCCGGCGAAGGCCGCGCTGAGCGCGCCGTCGATCCGCTGCACCGCGAGGCCGAACGAGCGCGTGACCTCACCGCTGGCGGCGCGGGCGATCAGCCGGTCGACCGGCCCGGCGGCGCGCACGACCTCCCCGGAACCGTCGGGCCCGAGCACGCCCACGAGGGAGCCGTCCACCGTGAAGAGCGGCAGCCCCGGGGCGCCGCCCGGACCGGCCGGCGTGACGACGATCACGTCGCCATTGACGATGGTCACGAAGACGGGCAGGGCAATCGGCCGTCCCGCGGCGTGGCCCACGGCCACCGCGAGCGCGCCCGCCGGCGGCGGTGCGCTCGCCAGCACGGCCGGCGGCGCGAGGCCGCCACTGGTGCGCAGCAGCACGAGGCCGCTGGACGGATCGTGGGCGGCCACCTGGGCGTCGGCGGTCCGTCCGTTGGCCATCACGAGTCGCGCCGTGACGCGGCCATCGAGGGCCGCGGCATGGGTGAGCACGTAGGCATCGCTGACGACGACGCCGGCGCCGACGAGGGCGAACGGCGCCTGATACGGCACATCGGAGGTGATGCTCTCGAGGACCGGCGGCCGCTCCGGCAGGATCTGTACGACGTGGGCGCGCGGCGCGTCCGCGGCCGCCTGCACGCCGCTGAACGGGGCGGGGGGCGGCGCCGTGGCGGCGACCTGCTCCTCGAGCAGCGGATTGGCGCGCTCTTCCGTGCGCGAGGGCACGAGGTTCTCACTGGCCGGCGCCAGCACGGCGCCGACGAGGAGGACGGCCCCGCTGACGCCGATGAGACGCATCTTCATGCCCAGCGGGCCGAGGATCTTACGGTCCCGGGCGTGGTCGGTCGCGGCGTCGTCCTGCATCGAGCTCTTCTCCGCCGGACCGATCGCCCGGACTTTCCCTGTGGGGCACTGATTCGAGGCCGGCCCCGGCGTGCGCGGTCAGGACTGGACGGCGGCGTCGAGCCCGAGCGGCACGGTGGCCTCGTCGGCCGGGACGCTGTCGGCGGCCGGCTCCGGAATGAGCGGCACGACGAGCACGGAGCACGGGGCGTGCGAGGCGACGTACTCGGCGACACTGCCCATCAGCAGGCGCGCGAACCCGCCACGGCCGTGCGTGCCCACCACGACGCGGCGGGCCTGCTCGGCGGCGGCGGTATCGACGATGCCACGACCGGCCGGGGCGAGGATGACCAGCACGCGTCCGGGCATTCCGTACGACGCCAGCGCTTCGTCCAGGCGCTCGGTGGCCTGGGCGGTCATCTCCTGCACCATCGCCTCAGGCATGAAGGGCATCGGGACCATGCCGCCCGCGCTCGTCGCCACCATCGCCGCCGTCGGCTCGACGTCGAGACAGTGGAGCACGAGCAGGGGGTCGGTGGCGGCGGCGGCCAGTTCGGCCGCCGCGTGCAGCGCCGGCAGCGCCGCCGTGGAGAAGTCGGTCGCGCCGAGCACCGGTCCGCGCGCCGGCGAGGGACGCGCCACGAGGACCGGGAAGTGGGCGGCGCGCGCCACGCGTCCGGCGGTGGCGCCGGGGCCGGTGACGATGAGGCCCGAGTGCACCCGATCGGCGACGTCGAGGATCCCGGCATGTGGGCTGCCGGCATCGACTTCGAAGGTGACCGGCACGGTGCTGGCCTCACCCAGGATCTCGGCGACGCGGGCGGTCATGACCTCGCGCGCCTGGTTCTCCAGCGCCGCCTGCTCGGGCAGGTCGACGCCAGCCTGGTGCGGAAACAGCACGCGCACGCGGAAGGACTCGGGCAGGACGTGGCACACGACGAGACCCGTCTTCCGGCGAAGCGCTTCGGCGTGGGCCTGCCGCAACGCCTCGTCGGCGCCCTCAGAGAAATCAATCGCGACGAGTACCGGTTGCTGCGTCTTCATGCTGCCTCCTGTTGACTCGTGAATGATACGTCGAGGCCGGTCGAGTGGCTATCCGGCGGTCGGCGCGGCAGCGCCCGCCGGCGGCAGGCCGGCCGGCGGCACGTGGTGCACGGTGCGGATCGGGAACGGAATCACGATGCCCTCCGCGGCGAAGCGCGCGTGCAGGCGCTTCACGAACTCGTGCTTGACGAGGTACTGGCCGACATACTCGTCGGCGCGGAGGATGGTCGTGAAATTCACGCTGGAGTCCGCGAACGTGTGGAAGCGTATGAACGGCTCGAAGTCCGGCACGCCGCCCGGCACGTCCTTCATCACCTCGCGGCCGACGTCGACGACCACGCGCTCGACGTGCGGGAGGTCGCTGGCGTAGTCCACGCCCACCTCGACGAGCACGGCCAGGTCGGTGCTCGGCAGGTGGTAGTTCACGACCACAGCCTTGGCCAGGTAGGCGTTCGGCACCACGATCAGGTTGTTGGCGAGCATCCGGATCCGGGTCGAACGCCAGGAGAAGTCGCTGATGTAGCCGCCATGGCCGCCGTCGAGCGTGACGTAGTCGCCGACCCGCAACTGACCGGCGATCGACAGGAAGAAGCCGGCGAAGAAGTTCGAGAGCGGCTCCTGCAGGGCCAGCGCCACGGCCAGACCGCCGACGCCGAGGGCGGTCAGCATCGGCGTGATCGAGATCCCGACGCCGTTCAGGATCATCAGGCCACCGAGCACGACCACCGTCGCCCGCGCGATGTTGCGGGTGAGGCTCGTGACCGGCAGCACGGTGGCGACGCGCGTGCCATAGGTGTCGATGACGCCGGTCACGAGCTGCGCCACGGCCAGCGTGAGCGACGCGGCACCGACGACGAACAGCGCGCGCGAGAGGAAGAGACGCGCCTCGGGCGTGAGCGGCCAGTGGCCCGATGCCACCCACAGGCCGATGAGGACCGCCCACAGCGGAAGGCGGCTGCGCAAGGTGAGCCGCACGGCGCCGAGCCAGGACTCGGTCACACGAGTGGCGCCAGGCTGGACGCGCGCCGTCAGCACCATCGCCAGCAGCCGGCCGGCGATCCACGCCGCCGCCACGATGGCGAGCGTCGACGCGGTGCGCCACGCCCACACCGGCGCGAGGTCAGTCCATTCCTGTAGCATGCGGTCCTTTCGGGGGGGTGGTTGGCGCCGGGTCGAGGGGGTGATCGTGGTGTTCGAGCTGCGTGGCGACTCGCTCCAGGACGGCGATCGCCGCCGCCATCTCGGAGCCGTCGCAGGCGGCCAGGGCGCGCTCGACCGCCAGCTCCACGGTGCCGGTGCGGCTGGCGTTGGCGCGGACGCCGGCCGGGCTGAGCCGCAGCAAGGCGCGACGGCCGTCGCTCGGGTCGCCCTCGCGGACCAGCATGCGCTGGGCCTGGAGCCGCCGCAGCACGCCGGTCAGCGTGCTTGGATGGACGTGTAGAATGGCCGCGAGGCCGCCGGCCGACACCCCCGGATAGAGGCCCACGACCCGCAGCACGAGGCGTTGCGGCCCGGTCACTCCGAGGCGCGAGTTCATCCGCTTCGACGTCTGCTCGAGCCGATGCGTCACGGCCCACAGCACCTGCATGAACGCCAGCACGCCGGGCAGGGTCGGCGGGGGTGCGGCGCGGGTCTTCGCGG
The DNA here is from genome assembly GCA_963807405.1 of uncultured Acidobacteriota bacterium. Lineage (GTDB taxonomy): Bacteria > Acidobacteriota > Vicinamibacteria > Vicinamibacterales > UBA2999 > CADEFD01. Next base: position 3,379,160 of record CAWEBU010000006.1, read on the forward strand.
GGGAGGGCATGGGCGTCATGATTAGTTTGAACTCAAACTATATGATAGGATCGTGACATATGACAAGTGAACGCCTCCTCATCGTGTCGAACCGACTGCCGGTCACGGCCGAGGTGCGCGAGGGGGAACTGGACTTGCGGCCGTCGAGCGGTGGCCTGGCCACCGGACTCGGGCCGTGGCACAACGACACCGAGGGTTTGTGGATTGGCTGGCCCGGGACGCTTCCCGACGCCGATCCCGCCCACCGCAGTGCACTCGATCGCGAACTGGCCGCCCGCCGCATCGTACCCGTCCACTTCCCGCACGCCGCCACGCAACGCCAACATCTCGGCTTCGCCAACCGCGTCCTGTGGCCCCTCCACCACTACCTGATCGATCGCGTGCCCGTCCATCCGACCGGCTGGGAGGCCTACCGTCAGGCCAACGAGCTGTTCGCCGAGGTGGTGGCTTCCCACTACCGGGACGGGGACACCATCTGGGTGCACGACTACCAGCTCATGCTCCTGCCGGCGCTGTTGCGGGCCCGCCTGCCGCACGCCCGCATCGGGTTCTTCCTGCACATCCCCTTCCCGTCGTCCGAGGTATTCCGCACGCTGCCGTGGCGGAGCGAGATCCTGCACGGCCTGCTCGGCGCCGACCTGCTCGGATTCCACACGTTCTCCTACCTCCGGCACTTCGTGGCGTCGTTGCTCCATGTCGAGGGCGTCGAGACCGACATCGACCGGGTGCGGGTCGACGAGCGGGAGGTCCACCTGGGCGTGTTCCCGATGGGCATCGACACGGCGGGCTTCGCGGCCCGGGCCGCCGAGCCCGCGGTGGCTGCCGCCGCGGAGGAGATCCGGCGCCAGGCCGGTGGCCGCCGCATCCTGCTGGGCGTCGATCGGCTCGACTACACCAAGGGCATCCCCCGCCGCCTGCGGTCGGTCGAGACGCTGCTCGAGCGGGAGCCGGCGCTGCGCGACGAACTGCGTTACATCCAGGTGGCGGTACCGTCGCGCGGAGAAGTGGACTCCTACCAGCGCTTCAAGACGCAGGTCGAAGAGACGGTCGGCCGGCTGAACGGCAAGTACGGCACGCTGCGCTCGACCCCGGTGCACTACATGCACCAGTCGGTCTCGCAGGACGAACTGGTGGCGCTCTATCGCGCCGCCGACGTCATGGTCGTGACGCCGCTGCGCGACGGCATGAACCTCGTGTCCAAGGAGTACGCCGCCTCGCGCGTCGACGAGGACGGGGTGCTCGTGTTGAGCGAGTTCGCCGGCTCGGCGGCCGAGCTCGAAGGGGCCATCACGGTCAATCCGTATGACGTCGAAGGGGTGGCGACCGCCATCCGCAAGGCGCTCTCGATGCCGGTGGCCGAGCGCCGGGCACGGATGGCGAAGCTCCGTGACCGCGTCGTCGAGCACGACATCCACCGCTGGGCACGCCTCTTCATCAAGCGTCTCGAAGCCGTCCGCCCGCCGGTGTCCCAGCGCGCCGCCGTGCCACCCGGTCCGTCGCTCGCCAGCGTCCTCGAGCGGGCGGTCGGCCGGCCGCTGCGGCTGCTGCTCGACTACGACGGCACGCTGGTGCCGTTTGCCAACTCCCCGGGCCTGGCCGCGCCCGATCCCGCGCTGCGCACTCTGCTGCAGGCGCTCGGCGCGCAGCCGAACGTGGCCATCGACATCGTCAGCGGACGGCCGCGCGACACGCTCGAAGCCTGGCTGGGCGATCTGCCGCTCGGGCTGTGGGCCGAGCACGGCTTCTGGTGGCGTCCCCGCGGCGCCGATGCCTGGCAGCCGACGGCGCAGCTCGACCCCAATTGGATGGCGCGTATCACGCCGATCCTGGCGCAGTTCACGGCCTCGACGCCGGGCGCGTTCGTCGAGACCAAGAGCGCGTCGATCGCCTGGCACTATCGTCGTGCCAACCGCGAGTTCGGCGCCCGTCAGGCCCACGAGCTGCGGATGCTGCTCGGCGACGCGCTGAGCAACCAGCCGTTCGAGGTCCTCGAGGGCAACCGGGTGGTGGAGGTGCGGCTACGCGGCGTGAGCAAGGCCGCGGTCGGCCACCACCTGAGTGAGGTGGGCACCGGGGATGCGATCGTGGTCGCCTTCGGCGACGACCGCACCGACGAGGACATGTTCCGGTCGCTGCCGGACGACGCCGTCACGGTGGCCGTCGGCACCGGTGCGGCGCACGCCCGCTACGCGGTGCCGGATCACGTGGCCGTGCGCAGCGCCCTCACGCGGTTGCTCGGCGACCGCGTCGACGCGGCCGCCATCGCCGCCCATCACTGACGAGCGGTTTCATGGCCGTCGTGTAGGATGACCGCATGACGCCGGCGCCGCCGCGGGGCAGGAATCGGCGGCAGCGCTTCCCCCCGCCGCGCCTCGGGCGCCCACGGCCGTCGATCGACGTGCTCGCGGACGTCCCCGGGAGCCCGCATCGCCCGATCATGCTGCGCGAGGTGCTCGGCTGCCTGCAGCCGGGGCCGGGCGACGTCGTGGTCGACGCCACGCTCGGCGGCGGCGGCCATGCCGAGGCGCTGCTCACCCGCATCAGCCCGCGGGGACGCCTGGTGGGTCTCGATCGGGATGGCCTGGAGTTGCCTCGCACCGCGGCGCGACTGGCGGCGGCGGGCTACGGGACCGACCGCTTCGTGGCCCGCCACGCCAACTTCGCCGACCTGCCGCGGGTGCTCGCCGAGGAAGACATCGGCGGGGCCAATGCAGTGCTCGTGGATCTCGGCGTGTCGTCCATGCAGCACGACAGCCCCGGCCGCGGCTTCAGCTACAAGGGCGTCGGGCCGCTCGACATGCGGATGGATCCGTCGCGCGGCGAGACGGCCGCCGCGCTGCTCGCCCGGCTGGACGAGGCCGCGCTGACGGCCCTGCTCGAGGCCAACGCCGACGAACCGCACGCCCGCCTGATCGCGAACCTGCTGCTGCGTGAGCCGACGACGACCACCCACGCGCTGGAACGGACCATCCGGAGCGGGCTGACGGCGGCGCAACCGGCGCTGCCGCGCGCCGCGGTCAAGGCGTCGGTGCGGCGCACGCTGCAGGCGCTCAGGATCGCGGTGAACGACGAGTTCGCCGCCCTCGATCGCCTGCTCGAGGTGCTGCCGCGCTGCCTGACCGCGGGCGGGCGGGTGGCCATCCTCACGTTCCATTCAGGCGAAGATCGCCGCGTGAAGAAGGCGTTCCAGGCGGGCCAGCGGGCCGGGCTCTACAGCGCCGTCGCCCGAGAGGTCATCCGCTCGACGATCGAGGAGACGCGGGCGAACCGGCGGGCGTCGTCCGCCAAATTGCGCTGGGCCGTGCGCGCGGCACGACCCAGCCTGGGGTGAGGGCGCGAGCGGCGCCTCAGCGGTGGCGGGCGTAGACGCTCTTGGCGCCGGTCTTCGTGAAGGCCACCGTGTCGTAGGGGTCCTTCATGCCGCCCTGCTCCATTCCGGGAGAACCCATCGGCATGCCGGGCACGGCGAGGCCGGCAATCTTCGGGCGCTCCTTGAGCATCTTCTGGATGTCGGCGGCGGGCACGTGGCCCTCCACCGTGTAGCCATCGACCTTGGCCGTGTGGCACGAGCGCAGCTCGTTCGTGACACCGCCTTCGGTCGCCACGGCATTCAGTCTGGCGTCGGTTACGTCGTGGGCTTCCACCTGGAAGCCTGCCGCCCGGAGATGTTGAATCCAGGCAGTGCAGCACCCTCAAGTGGGTGATTTGTAGACGGCCACGCGGGACGCGGACGCGGCGGGTTTCTGTGCCTGCGCGGCAAGCCCGAATCCGGTCGCGGCCACGGCGGCCAGGGCCACGGCAATCGCTCGATTACGCATATCCCCAGTGTGCCACAACCCACCGGCGAGGCAGCGCCTCGGTCGGCCACCGAATCACGGCAGCGCAAAAACCCAGATGGCGCCGCCCTCGGGCACCTCCGGATAGCCGCCGCGGGTGATCGTGTTGAGGCGGCTCTGCATGCCGCGCGAGTCGATGCCCCAGCCCGACTGCACGGCGATGTACTGCTTTCCGTCGAGTGAGAACGACGTCGGCGGGGCGAGAATGCCCGAGTTGGTCGGGAACTCCCACAGCAGCGTGCCGGTGGCGGCGTCAAACGCGTGCAGCTTGCGGTCGTTGGTGCCGCCGGAGAACACCAGGCCGCCGGCGGTCGCCAGCATCGAACCCCAGGTGGCCGAGGTCGGGTAGGGGTGCGTCCACACGCGCTGGCCCGTGTCCACGTTCCAGGCCTGTACCTCGCCGATGTGGTCGGCGCCGGGCGTGATCTGCATTCCGCTCGTGGCGCCGATGAAGCGCTCGCCGGCTTCGTACTCGACCTCGGTCCCGGTCAGCCAGTCGCACAGGTTGTCGTTGGCCGGGATGTAGATCATCCGCGTCTTCGGGCTGAAGGCGATCGGCGGCCAGTTCTTGCCACCCCAGTGCGAGGGACAGATGTTGTCGGCCTTCTTGCCGGTACCGGGCTTGCGGTCGGGATCGACATCCGGGCGGCCGGTCGTCGGATCGAGGCTCTTGAACACCGTCTGCTTCACGTAGGGCATGCCCTGCACGAAGCCGATCGGACCGGCGCCGCGCTCGAGGAACCACAGGTAGCCGTTCCTCGCGACGTTGACGAGCCCTTTCACCGTGCGGCCACCGCGCTGGTAGTCGATGAGCAGCGGCGGCGACACCTCGTCCCAGTCCCACGAGTCGTTCGGGTGGTACTGGAAGTGGCCGCGGATCTCGCCGGAGCGCACATCGACGGCCACGGTGGACGCGGTGTAGAGGTTGTCACCCGGGCGCTGGTCGCCCATCCACGGGCCGCCGTTGCCGGTGCCCCAGTAGGCCAGACGGGTGTCGGGATCGTAATTGCCCGTGACCCACACCGGCGCGCCGCCGGTCTTCCACTGATCGCCCTTGGGCCACGTCTCGCTGCCCGGCTCGCCGGGCGCCGGCACCATGTAGGTCTTCCACGCCTGCTTGCCGGTCTCGACGTCGTAGGCGGCGACGAAGCCGCGGATGCCGAACTCGCCGCCCGAGGCGCCGATCATCACGACCCCCTCGGCCACGAGCGGCGCCAGCGTCATGTAGTAGCCGCTCTGGTTGCCGCCGACGTCCGCCGTCCACACTTCCTTCCCGGTGCGCGCATCGAGCGCCACCAGCACGCCCTCGTTGGCCGGCAGGTAGACCTTGTCGCCGAAGAGCGCCACGCCGCGCGAGGTCGGGTGCATGACCACCGCGTCCTCGGGAATCGGCCGGCGGTAGCGCCACAGCACCCGGCCGGACTTTGCCTCGAGCGCGATCACCTGATTGCCGGGGGTCGAGACGAACATCACGCCGCCGTTCACGAGCGCCGCGGCTTCGTGGCCGTTGGTGGCGCCGGTCGAGGCGATCCACACCGGCTGCAGGCGGGCGACGTTGGCGGGCGTGATCTGGTCGAGCGGGCTGTAGCCCCAGCCGTCGTAGGTGCGGCGGATCATCAGCCACTCGTCGTCGGCAGGCCGGGCGAGCCGTTGGGCCGTGACCGGCGGATACGCCTCGAGGATGGCCGGCATCGGCAACGGCGGCGCCGGTGGGGGCGGCGGGGCGGGCCGCTGGGCGGCGACGAGGGCGCCAAGCGCCACCACTGCGGTGCCTGTTGCCGCGAGCACGAACCTCGTCACGCGCATGCCGTCCCTCCAATGGCGCGGCCGCGGCCGCGCGCGATGTTGCGGGCTAGCCTTGTTCGAATCCCGGGCGGGTGCTGAACGGGCCCGCCACGACGAGGCGGCCGTCGACGACCGAAAGCGGCAGCGCCGGCAGGTTGCGCGGCGCCGGGCCATCGGTGACCTTGGCCTCGTCACGCGGGTCGAAGCGCGACTGGTGACACTCGCAGTAGAGCGCCTGCTCCTCGGGCAGGAAGGCGCCGACCTCGCAGCCGGTGTGGGTGCAGATGGCCGAATACGCCACGATGCCCTCGGCGGCTCGGGCGCGGGTCTTCTCGCCGAGCGTCGTGGCGTCCAGGCGCACGATCACGACGCGGTTGAGCCGTGAGCCGCTGCGCACGACCGGTCGGCCGGCGACATCGGCCAGGCAAGCACAGGGGCCGGACCGTCGTTGATGTCGGCCGGCGTGAGCGGCGTGGCGGTCGTGTCGCCGACCTTCACCAGCAGGTCGCCGGCCACCGGCCGGGTGGCGCGGCCGTCCTGGGCCATGCCCACTCGAGGCATCAGCCAGCCGAGGGCGACGGCGGCCGCTCCGCGCAGCACCTGCCGGCGGGAGCCGTCGTGACAGAGGCATCCGGACGGGGCGGGGCCAGAGACGCGCATCGGTGCCGCACATCCTACACCCGCCGGCGGCGAGCTGGCGGACGGACGACCCGGACGGCGTGCACTCGAGTGGGTCCGGTGAGCCCTCCCCCTCGCCGCTTGCGTTTGTATCACCGAGGCCAGTCACCCGATGACCCATTCCTCAGCCCTGGACCCACACATGTCACTTCGCCACTTCGCCCTTCTCACCGGATGCGTCGCCCTCGCCATCGCCCTCGGCGGCGCCACGCCAACCTCCCAGTCGCGGGTCCAGATCGCGCCGAACGTCACGGCCAGAATCACGAACGGAGAGGCCGTGCGCGTCATCATCGGCGTGGATGCCACCTTCGTGCCCGAGGGTCAGCTCGACGGCATGCTGGCCATCGGCGCGCAGCGGGCCGCGATGCGCGCCTCCGTCAACGCCGTCAGGGCGGAGGCCGCGGCGGCCGGCGTGACCCTGGAACCGGCCTTCGAGTTCATCCCCTACTTCCCGGCCACCGTCACACGCGCATCGTTCGAGCAACTGCGCAAGACGCCCGGCATCGTGAGCATCCAGGAGGTGACGACGGAAGCGCCCTCGACCTACGTGAGCGTGCCGGCCACGAACACCCCGGCCGCGGTGGCGGCCGGCTTCAACGGCAGCGGCTGGGCGGTGGCGGTGCTCGACTCGGGCAGCGACTACACGCACTCGATGCTGGCCGGCTCCGTGCTCTCGGAGGCCTGCTACTCGAGCAGCGGCGCGTCCCTGTGTCCGGGTGGCGTCGCGCAGACGACAGCGTCAGGCAGCGGCCAGGCGTGCAGCTCGTCGATTGACGGGTGCGACCACGGCACCCACGTAGCCAGCATCGCCGTCGGCTCAGAAGGCAACTCCTTCGGCCCTGGGATGGCGCCCGGGGCGTGGCTGGTGCCGATGCAGGTGTTCAACTACTCCTCCCAGGCGGGCGGTATCGTCACGAACTCCGTCGACTACACGCGCGCCCTCGAGCGCGTGCTGGCCCTGGCTGGCCCCGGCAACGCCAACCAGTTCGCGGCGGTGAACATGAGCCTGGGCGGCGGCCAGGTCGCCAGCCAGGCGCAATGCGATGTCGACAACGCGGCGGTCAAGGCCGCCATCGACAACCTGCGCTCGATCGGTATCGCCACCATCGTGGCCTCAGGCAACAACGGCTACACGAACGCCATCTCGCGGCCGGCTTGCATCTCGTCGGCTGTCAGCGTCGGATCGACGTCGAAGTTCGCGCCCGATCACGGTCTCGAGCTTCAGCAACGAAGCGCCGTTCCTGTCGCTGCTGGCCCCCGGCGGGGAGATCGACGCCGCCAGCCACTTCGGCCTCTACGACGTGAAGTCGGGCACCTCGATGGCGGCGCCGCACGTGGCCGGGGCCTGGGCGATCCTGAAGCAGGCGGTGCCGAGCGCCTCGGTGTCGTCGGTGCTGGCCGCCCTGCGCGGCACCGGCACGGCGATCGCCGACACCCGCACCGGCCGCCAGTACCCGTTCATCAACGTCAACGCCGCCCGGGTGGCCCTGGCCGCCGGCACCTACTCCACGCCCGGCGCACCAGCGAACTTCTCGGCGACGGCGAGCGGCAACACGGTCTCGCTCTCGTGGTCGGCGGGGTCGGGAAGCGCGGCCACCAGCTACACCGTGCACGTGAGGGCCGCGGCCGGCGGGCCGATCGTGCAGACGGTGCCGATGGGCTGGGTCGACGTCGATCGCGGCGGCCGTACCGAACGGCGTCTATCACGTGAGCGTCAGCGCCGCGAATGCCGTCGGCGCGGGCCCGGAGTCCGCTGGCGTGACGCTCACCGTGCCGGCAGTGGCGCCGCCGCCCGGCAATCCGACCAACCTCGGCGTGGCCGTGAGCGGCGCGAGCGCCACCTTCACCTGGAATGCGCCGGCCGCGGGCGGAGCGCCCTCGGGGTACACGCTCATCGCCGGCACCTCACCGGGGATCCCCTCCCCGATTGCCTCGATGCCGCTACCCGCCACGCCGCGCAGCGTGGCCATCGGCGGCATCCCGCCCGGCACCTACTACGCGCGCGTGCTCGCCACCAACGCCGGGGGTGCCAGCGGCCCGTCGAACGAGGTGATGCTGACGGTGGCCGGCGCCGCCGCGCCCGCCGCGCCGGTGCTCAACACGCCGTCGGTGAGCGGCCGGACGGTGAGCCTGTCGTGGAGTGCGGGCGGGGGCGGGGCGCCCACCGGCTACACCCTCCTCGCGTCGGTCGCGCCCGGTGGCGCGCCGATTGCCACCGTGCCCGTCACCGGCACGGGGGTGACCCTGCCCGGCGTCCCGCCGGGCACCTACTACCTGCGCCTGACCGCCAGCAACCCGGCCGGCACCAGCGCGCCGTCCAATCAGGTGGTTCTCGTCGTGCCGTAGCCTCCGGGACGCGCTGATCCGGCGCTCCGAGCCGGCGTGTCCCCTCGACTCCTGTTTCTGCGCATTAGGGATCAAGGGATTGACAGCACCGTCGTCCCTTCTTCCACAGGCCCTCCATGTCAATGCGCGCCATCTCGTTCATCGTCGGCCTCCTGGCCCTTGCCCTTGGCAGCGCGACGCCAGCCACACAGTCGCGGAGCACGGTCACGCCGGGCGTGCTGGCCCGCGCGGCTGCCGGCGAGTCCGTGCGCGTCGTCGTCGGCGTAAACACGACGTTCGTCCCCGAAGGACAGCTCGACGGGGTGTCGGCGGCCGCCGCGCAGAGGGACGCGATGCGGGCCTCGGTCAGCGCCGTGAGAGCCGGGGCCGCGGCGGCCGGCGTGGCGATCGAGCCGGCCTTCGAGTTCATCCCCTACTTCCCGGCCACCGTGACTCCGGCGGCGCTCGATCGCCTGCAGTCGATGCCGGGCGTCGTGAGCATCGAGGAGGTCACGATGTCGGCGCTGGCCACTCACGCGAGCGTCCCGGCCACCAACACACCGGCCGCCGTGGCTGCCGGCTTCGATGGCCGGGGCTGGACCGTGGCGGTGCTCGACTCCGGCACCGACTACAACCATTCGATGCTCGCTGGAGCGATGGTCTCGGAGGGCTGCTACTCGAGCACCGGCACCTCCATCTGTCCCGGAGGCGCTCTTCAGACGACGGCCCCCGGCAGCGGCTTGAACTGCAACCCGGCGGTCGACGGCTGCGACCATGGCACGCACGTGGCCAGCATCGCCGTGGGCGTCCGTGGCACGGGGATCGGACCGGGCGTGGCGCAGGGGGCGTGGCTCATTCCGATGAAGGTGTTCCACTACAACTCGCAGTCCGGCGGCATCCTGTCGAACTCGGTCGACCAGACACGGGCCCTGGAGCGCGTGTTCGCGCTGGCCGGCCCTGGCAACGCCAACCGCATCGCCTCGGTGAACATGAGCCTGGCCGGCGGTCGGGTCGAAACCCAGGCGCAGTGCGACCAGAACAGCGCCTCGGTCAAGGCCGCCATCGACAACCTGCGCTCGATCGGGATCGCCACCGTGATCGCCTCCGGCAACAACGGCTTCACCAACGCGATGGGGGCGCCGGCCTGCATCTCGTCGGCCATCAGCGTGGGCAACACGACGAAGTCCGCCCCGTTCAGCGTGAACAACTCCAGCAATGAGGCGTCCTTCTTGTCGCTGCTGGCGCCGGGCACGGACATCAACGCCGCGAGCTACTTCGGCTTCTACGACGTGAAGACCGGCACCTCGATGGCGGCGCCGCACGTAGCCGGCGCGTGGGCCATTCTGAAGCAGGCCGTACCGGGTGCCTCCGTGTCGTCCGTCCTGGCCGCCCTGCGCGGCACCGGCACACCGATCACCGACACGCGGACGGGCCGTCAGTATCCGTTCATCAACGTCAACGCTGCCCGCCTGGCGCTCGCAGGCGGAACCTTCTCGACCCCCGGCGCGCCGACGAACTTCTCGGCCACCGCGAGTGGCAACACGGTGTCGCTGGCGTGGGCACCGCCGGCGCCGGGCTCGGGCGGCCCTCCGACGGGCTACACCGTCTTCGTGCGCGGCAGTGCCGGCGGCGCCATCGCGCAGGCGGTGCCGGTGGGCGCCTCGACGTCGATTTCCGCTCCGGTGCCGAACGGGGTCTACCACTTGAGCGTGGTCGCCACCAACGCCGTTGGAGCGGGGGGCGAATCGCCCGGCGTCACCCTGACGGTGCCGGCGGCGCTGGCGCCGCCGGCCAACCCCTCGAACCTGACCGTAAGTGCCAGCGGCACCAGCGCCACCTTCGCCTGGGCGGCACCTGTCGGCGGCGGCGCCATCTCGAACTACTTGCTGCTGGCGGCGGCGTCACCGGGATTCGCGACCCCATTCGCGTCGCTGCCCGTCACGGGCGCGACCGGCGTCTCCGTTGGCGGCATCCCGCCTGGGGTCTACTACATGCGCGTCGTGGCGCAGGGCCCGGGCGGTTCGAGCGCGCCGAGTAACGAAGTCACGCTCACCGTGGCCGGCGCGGCCGCGCCGGGCGTGCCGACGCTGCATGCGCCGTCGGTCGTCGGCCGCACGGTGAATCTATCGTGGAGCACCGGCGCCGGGGCGGCGGCCACGTCCTACACGCTCATCGCCACCGCCACTCCCGGCGGCACACCAATCGCCACGGTGCCGCTCGGCGGCACCAGCGTGTCGTTCCCGGGCGTGCCGCCCGGTACCTACTACCTGCGCCTCACGGCCAGCAACGGCGCCGGTACCAGCGCGCCGTCGAACCAGGTCGTGATGGTGGTGTTGTAGCGGCGTGATGGCGGCCGTGGGCCGCCGGCCGCGCTTGCCAGCCCGTGGTCCTTTCAGCTAGGCTATGAGCGTCGTGTTCGCGCTCCACCACGTGCATCATGTCCATCACCATGCCGCCTTCGGGCCGGCCGGACTGCACGTGTAGCCACCACACGACGTCAGCGTTCACTCTCGAACCTGAGCAGCCCCGCCGGAATCCGGCGGGGTTTTTTTGTTGTGTGGTCCCCGCGGGCCGGACGGTTTCCCCTGATGAACCACCCGAAGCGAAGGAACAGTCGATGACTCTCGATTTCACGAAACTGGACGGTCTCGTCCCCGCGGTGGTGCAGGACCACGAGAGCGGCGAAGTGCTGATGGTGGGCTTCATGAACGACGAGGCGTGGGACATCACGCGCCGGATCGGCTACGTGACGTTCTACAGCCGCACCCGGAACACGCTGTGGACCAAGGGCGAGACCTCGGGCAACCGTCTGGCCGTACGGCAGATCCTGATCGACTGCGATGACGACACGGTGCTCGTGAAGGCCGCCCGTGAAGGCGACGGCAACGTCTGCCACACCGGCGCCCGTACCTGTTTCAACACCATCGAGACCGAATGGACGGAGGCGGCGCGATGAGCACGCTCAAGCTGGGAATACCGAAGGGCTCACTGCAGGACGCCACCGTGGCCCTGTTCAAGCGCGCCGGCTTCGACATCCACGTCAGCACGCGCTCCTACTTCCCGTCGATTGACGATGACGAGATCGACGTGCATGCTCATCCGGGCGCAGGAGATGGCCCGCTACGTGAGCGACGGCGTGCTCGACGCCGGCCTCACCGGCATGGACTGGATCGAGGAGCACGCCATCGGCCATCCCGAAGAAGCGCCGCTCGTGCCGGTGTGCGACCTCGTCTATTCCAAGCAGAGCTTCGGCAAGGTGAAGTGGGTGCTGGCCGTGCCCGAGGACTCACCGGTGCAGCGCGCCGAGGATCTGCAGGGCAAGCGCATCGCCACCGAACTGGTGCGCGTGACCAAGGCGTGGTTCGCGGCCAAGCAGACCTCCGTGGACGTCGAGTTCTCGTGGGGCGCCACCGAAGTGAAGCCGCCAGTGCTGGCCGATGCCATCGTCGAGGCCACCGAAACGGGCTCGACGCTGCGCGCCAACCGCCTGCGCATCGTCGACACGCTGATGGAAAGCAACACGCAGCTGGTGGCCAATCCGAAGGCGATGGGCGATGGCTGGAAGCGCGAGAAGCTCGAGACCATCGCGCTGCTGCTCAAGGCCGCCATCGAGGCGCAGAGCCGTGTCGGCCTGATGCTCAACGTCAAGCGCAGCGACCTCGACCAGGTGATCGCACAACTCCCCGCCCTGCAGCGGCCAACCGTGTCGGCGCTGTCCGATCCGGACTGGGTCGCGGTGAACACCATCATCGAAGAGAAGGCGGTGCGCGTCCTCATCCCGAAGCTCAAGGCCGCCGGCGGCCAAGGCATCGTCGAGTACCCGCTCAACAAGATCGTCATCTAGCCGACTTGTAACGGGGTCTGTCACCGTCACCGTTTGTAATGGGGTCTGTCACCGTCACAACACGTGGCCGACGACAATGCGGTGACCGTGACAGACCTCGTTACAACTGGTGACGGTGACAGACCCCGTTACAAGTAGCCGTCCACGACACACAGGGTGAAATGATCAAGATCGTCCAGGCAACCAATCGCGCCGAAGTCGACGCGCTGCTGACGCCAACGGCAATCCGCGACGCGGCCACCGAGAAGAAGGCTGCGACCATCGTGGCGCGGGTGCGGACCGAGGGCGACGCCGCGCTCAAGGAATACGCGCGTGCCCTCGACGGCTGGAGCGGCGCCCTCGAGGTGCCGCGCCGGCAGATCGAGGCAGGCGCGAAGAAGGCGCCGGCCGCCGTGCGGGCGGCGTTGAAGCAGGCCGCGCAGGCCATTCGGGCGGTGGCGGCCGCACAGCGGCCCAAGGAATGGCGCATCTCGCCGATGCGTGGTGTGAGCGTGGAGCAGCGCGTGATTCCGCTCGAACGCGTGGGCTGCTACGTGCCCGGCGGGCGCTATCCGCTGCCCTCGTCGCTGCTCATGACGGCGATTCCGGCGCGGGTGGCCGGCGTCCCCGAAGTGATCGTGTGCAGCCCGTCGGTGGATCCGGCGGTCATGGCGGCGGCCATCGAGGCCGGCGTCGATCGCGTGTTCCGGCTGGGCGGCGCGCACGCCGTGGCGGCGATGGCCTACGGCACCAGGACGGTGCCGAAGGTGAGCAAGATCGTCGGGCCCGGCAATCGCTGGGTGTCGGCCGCCAAGTCGCTGGTCGCGCAGGACTGCCCGATTGATTTCTACGCCGGGCCGACCGAGATCCTGATCGTGGCCGACAGCGGACCGGCCGAGTGGATCGCCGCCGATCTCATCGCGCAGGCCGAGCACGATGCCGACGCCCGCGCCGTCTTCATCACCTCGAAGGTCGCGCTGGCGCACGAGGTGGCCGAAGAGGTCGCACGGCAGCTGCCGGAGGCCGGGCCGGCCGCGGCGTCGCTGTGGAACCACGGCGGCATCATCATCACGAAGTCGATGGACGAGGCCGTGGCGCTGGCCAACGAGGCGGCCTCCGAGCACCTGGTGGTGGACACGGAAGCGCGGGCCGGGCGCATCAGGAATGCCGGCGCCATCTTCGTCGGGCCATGGACGGCCCAGGTGGCCGGCGACTACGCCATCGGCTCGAATCACACGCTGCCGACCGCCGGCGTGGGGCGCGTCCGCGGCGGCCTGCACACGGCGGACTTCGTGAAGCTGGTGTCGGTGCAACGCCTGACCAAGGCAGGTCTGACGGCGATTGGCGGCACGGCGACGACGCTGGCCCGCGCCGAGGGCCTCGAAGGCCATGCGCGGTCGATCGAAGTACGGATGAAGACCGGAAGGACGAGAACGCGATGAGCATCATTCAAGGAATGCCCAACCTGGGCCCGGGCCTGCGCCTGCACCTCAACGAGAACACGGCCGGCTGCTCGCCCAAGGTGCTCGAGGCGATTCGCGGCGTCTCCGCCGAGGACGTCTCCACCTATCCCGACTACGAGGCGGCGGTGCGCGAGACGGCCAGCCACATCGGCGCCGATCCGGACTGGCTGGTGCTGACCAACGGCCTCGACGAAGGGCTGCTGCTCACCGCCATCGGCTACCTCACACCGCGCGCGCCCGACGCACTGGTCGAGCTCGGGGCCTTGCCGGTGGCGCCGAGCGGCCAGCCCGAGCAGATCATCGTTCTCCCGGCCTTCGAGCCCTACATCATCAACGCCAAGGCCCTTGGGGCCCGCACGATCTCGATTCCGGCCGAGGCCGACTTCGCGTTTCCCCTGGCCAAGGTGCTGGCGGCGATCTCGCCGAACACCCGCCTCGTCTTCATCAACACGCCGCACAATCCGAGCGGCCGTCCGGTGAGCGAGGCCGACATCCGCGCCGTCATCGCGGCGGCGCCACACGCCCTCGTGTTCATCGACGAGGCGTATCACGACTTCCAGGGCGTCAACTTCCTGTCGCTCACCGGCGAGTTCCCCAACGTCATGGTCGGGCGCACGATGTCGAAGGCCTACGGCCTGGCCGGTATCCGCGTCGGCCTGGTCGTGGCCTCGCCGGCGCTGCTGGCGCCGATTCGCTACGTCATGCCGCTCTTCAACCTGAACTCGGTCGCGGTGGCGGCACTGCGGGCGGCGGTGGCCGACACGCAGTTCATGCCGGCCTCGGTGGCCGAGGCCCGCACCTCGAAGGCGCTGCTCTACGAGGCCCTGACGCGGCTGGGGCTCCCCCACTGGACGAGCGAGACCAACTTCGTGCTCGTGAACGCCGGCGAGCAGTGCCAGGAGCTGGTGGCGGGCCTGCGCGCCACGCGGCGTGCTGGTGCGCGACCGCAGCAAGGAACACGGCTGCGCGGGGTGCTTCCGCATCACCGTCGGCCCGGTCGACCACACCAAGACGGCCATCGCCGCGCTGGAGGCGTTGTGCGCAAAGGCCTGATCGACCGCAAGACCGCCGAGACGCACGTCAAGGTGGCGCTCACGCTCGAAGGCCGCGGCCGCTTCGACAACCACACCGGCGTGCGCTTTCTCGATCACATGCTGGATCTCGTGGCCCGCCACGGCGCCTTCGACCTGGCGGTCACGGCCACCGGCGATCTGGACGTCGATCAGCATCACACGGTGGAAGACATCGGCATTGCGCTCGGTCAGGCGGTGGACAAGGCGCTCGGCGATCGCAAGGGCATCAACCGCGCCGGCTACTTCGTGATGCCGATGGACGAGACGCTGGCCGTCGTGGCCATCGACCTCGGCGGCCGACCGCACACGGTCGTCGACACCAAGGTGCGCGTACGTCTGGTCGGCGATCTGCAGACCGAGCTGGTGACCGACTTCTTCGAGGGCTTCGCCTCGGCCGCCCGTGCCAACGTCCATGTGAAGGTGATGCACGGCCGCTCGAACCACCACAAGATCGAAGCCTGCTTCAAGGCGTTCGCGCGGGCGCTGCGCGTGGCCTGTGCGAAGGATGCGCGGATGGCCAGGATGCTGCCGAGCACCAAGGGCCTGCTGTGATCGCGCTCGTCGACTACGGCGCCGGCAACCTCACCTCGGTGCGCAAGGCGCTCGGCGCGGTGGGCGCCAACGTCTATACGCCGGCCGGTCCGGCCGATCTCGCGCGCGCCGACGGGGTGATCGTGCCGGGCGTCGGTCACTTCTCGTCCACGCGGTCGCTCGACCAGCCGTGGCGGCACGCGATTCTCGAACGGCTCGAGGCGGGACGGCCGCTCCTCGGCATCTGCGTCGGCCTGCAGTGGCTGTTCATGGGCAGCACCGAAGCGCCGGACGTGCCCGGCTTCGGCGTGTGCCAGGGGATGTGCGATCGGCTGCCGGACGTCGAGCCGACGACGGGTGTCCGCCAGAAGGTGCCGCACGTCGGCTGGAACACGCTGGCGCTGCCGCGCTGGTCGAAGCTCTTTGCCGGCGTCGCCGACGGCTCGCACGTCTACTTCACGCACTCGTATGCCGCGCCGCTGGCGCGCGGCACCGTCGCCACGAGCAGCTACGGCATCGAGTTCACGGCGGCGGTCGAAGAAGGCCTGGTGTCGGGCGTGCAGTTCCATCCGGAGAAGTCCGGCCCCGTGGGCCTGCAGGTGCTGCGCAACTGGCTGGTGGGAGTGCGCTGATGCTGGCCAAGCGAATCATCGCCTGTCTGGACGTGCGCGACGGCCAGGTCGTGAAAGGCGTGCGGTTCGAGGGACTGCGCGCCGCCGGCGATCCGGCCGAACTGGCGCGGCGCTACGACCTCGAGGGCATCGACGAGGTCGTGATCCTCGACGTCACGGCCACGCTCGAGGGCCGGCAGGCGCGGGCGCACACGATTCAGTCGGTGGCGCGCGAGCTGTTCCTGCCGCTGTGCGTGGGCGGCGGCATCCGCAACGAGGACGACGCGGCGGCCGCCATCGACGCCGGTGCCGACAAGGTCAGCCTGAACTCGGCGGCGCTGGCCAACCCGTCGATCATCACGCGCCTGGCCGATCGCTACGGCAGCCAGGCGGTCGTGGTCGCCATCGACGCCAAGCGAGACGGCGACCGCTGGACGGCCTACACCCGCAGCGGCAGCGCCTCGGCCGCGCGCGAGGTCGTGGAGTGGGCGCGTCACGCCGCCGCCTGCGGCGCGGGGGAGATCCTGCTGACGTCGATGGACAGGGACGGCACCAAGGCCGGCTTCGACTGCCCGCTGACGGCGGCGGTGTCCGACGCGGTCGCGATCCCGGTCATCGCGTCTGGCGGCGCCGGCTCATTCGAGCACTTCGCGGATGTCTTCACGGCCGGCCACGCCGACGCCGCGCTCGCCGCGTCGATCTTTCACTTCAACACGCACGGCGTGGCGGACCTGAAGCAGTTCCTCGACGCCCGCGGCATCTCGGTCCGCCTGTAGTCTGGCTCGGCCCCGAACGGGGACCGGGCCCCAGCGCAGATCCTGCACTCAGCGCAGCGCAGATTCTGCGAACTATGCCAGGGCGGTCTTGAAGAGCACCAGCAGACGCGCCCAGGCGCGTTCGGCCAGCTTCTCGTCGTAGACGGCGGAGTCGGGCGGGCACCAGCCGTGCTGGGCCGCGTAGACTTCGATCTCGGCGGGCAGCTTCGCCTTGGCGTAGGTCTCCCGCAGCACGTCCTTGGCCGTCGGATCGCGCTCGTCGTCGTTCTGGGCCACCGCGAACAGGAACGACGCCTTCATCTGCGGCACCAGCAGGTGCGGGCTGTTCGGATCCTTCGTCACCAGACCGCCGCCGTGGAACGAGGCGCCGGCACCGATCCGCTCCGGCACCGCCGCCGCCGTGCGCATGACGATCGGCCCGCCCATGCAGTAGCCGGTCGTGCCGATCTTCCTGCCCTTGTCGACCGCCGCCTGTCCGTCGAGCCACGCCACGAAGGCCCGGGCGTCGGTCACGTGCGTCGTGGCGCTCAGCGACTGCGCGAGGGGCATCACGATGTCGCGCGTCTTCTGATCGGCGAAGCTGGCGCCCGCCGGCACGACCGGTGACTTGGCCTTGCGGTAGAACGGATTCACGGTGAGCACCGCATAGCCCGACTCGGCCAGGCGCTTGCCCATCTGCCGGAAGGCCGGCCGCAGGCCCAGGATGTCCGGCCACACGAGCACGGCCGCACTCGCGCCGCTCGCCGGATGCACGAAGTAGGCGTCGCACTCGCCGTCCGGCGTCTTGATGGTGACGTCCTGCTCCTTGACCGCCTGCGCATCGACGGCGCGCGGCAGGGCGAACATCATGCCGGCGCCGAGCGAGATGGCGCCGAGCTGGCGGCGCGTCAGGTGCGGCATCCGGGCGTAGTTCTCGAGGTCGTGTTCGAAGTTCTCATCGCACATGCGGTCCTGCTTTCCTGATGTCGGTCACGTCCGCCGGATTGTAATCGGGTCTGTCACGGTCACAGACGGTGACAGACCCGGAGACATCCGATGACCGTGACAGACCCCGTTACATTTAAACGCCCGGCCACAGCCAGCCGAACGCGCCACCGGTCAGGCAGGCGTAGAGCAGGCCATCGAAGGTCGACTTCAGCGTGGTCGCGACCGAGCGCTGATACCAGATGGTCATCTGCCACAGGCCCAGCACGTAGCCCATGAAGGTCGTCGTGCCGACGACGCGGAACACCGTGAGATAGTCGCCGCCCGGTGGAATGGTCCGCGTCGCCACGTAGCCGGCGAAGAAGGCGACGACAGCGGCGTACACGAACCACTGCACCAACTGGGCGCCCATGAAATTCGCTCCCGGCGGCATCACCGTCATCGACGCCACCGGACCCTTCTTCCACTTCTCCTGGAACGCCGGGTCCTTCATGCCGGCGGCGCCGCCCGCCCACGGCAGGAAGTAGTCGCCGGGCGGGATGGCGATCGGCCGCAGCGCCGCGGCGATGTCGTCTTCACGCGGCAGTTTCTTGTAATCGCTGTTGTGGTAGCCGAGCACCATGTGGATGACCGAGCTGGCCACGAACACGAGCAGCGCCGACACGAGAACCGGCAGCCAGAGCGACGAGAGGGCAACCATTGGATACCTCCGTAGGGTGTACGCCGCGAACAGCGCGGCCGCCAGCCGGGCATCCTACCACCCGGCCAGGGCCGCGGCGCAGCCTCCTCGTGCCCGGCCCGTCTCGGGTCGAGGGGAACGCGCAGGCACCAAGGAAGTCGCGACTGCGGGGCTGCCGCACCTCGGGGCCGACACCGACCTCGAGAGTTCGAGCCAGAGCAATAGCGCTTGCGCAGGCACGTGACAGCGAAGCATGATGCCGCGTCCAGCCGGTCGACCCGTGGCTCCAGCCCCCTCCAGGAGGCAAGGAACATGACGGTGTCGCTTCAGGCTCGGTGACGGCGTCCCGTGGCGCCCGTTGCTGCATGCCCGAAGCCCGTGGGGTCTCGTACCCCGTACTCGCTCCAGTCGTCTGACCTCACACGCGCACGCGCCGGCTGGCGGTCGTCCATGCCTTGCTCGCGCTTCGCCGCGGTGACGTCCCGGAACATTCTCCCGACAGTTGAAGGATGCCGCTCATGAATCGACAGGTCATCGTGCTCGCCCTCGCATGTGCAAGTTTCTGGTCGGCGCCCGCCGATGCGCAGACCCGCAAGGTCGATGTCTGCCACGCCTCCGGCACCGGCACGTTCCACGAGATCAGCGTCAACCGGAACGCATTGCCCGCGCACCTCGGACATGGCGACGCCGTGCCTGGAGATCCGGTGCCGTCGCAGGCAGGCTACGAGTTCGATGCCGACTGCGCAATCGTGCTGGCACAGCCGAACTTCGTGCCGTTCTACATCCGCAACACCAACGGGACGATCGCTCGCTCCGTGGGACTCGGACATGAACATCACCGAGAACGCCGCCGGCGACGGCTTCAGCGCCGTGACCCCGCGCGGCGGACAGAAGGTCGGCTACGGGACCAGCTTCTTCGACAACACCGTCGTGAACACGATTGAGACCGTCGACTGGCTGAAGCTGTCGGGCCAGGCCGGCATCGTGTCGTACCTGAACATCTGGGTCACCAACGGCACCGACTACGCCATCATCGCGTCGGAGAACGACTATCGCAACACGACCTTCGCCACGCGCCAGGAGTGGAAGGTCTTCGAGTACGACCAGACCGGGTCGCTCGACTGGCTGTGCAACACGGGGCCGGCTACTCGCGTGAACCAGTATCTGCACTGCAACGGCGTGGCGGCCACACTGGCGGACATTCCGTCCAACGTCGTCATCCTGAGCCCGAACATGGCGCCGGCCCCGGCGTACGTAGGCACCGGCGCGCCGCGTGCCGGCTACGGCTTCAATCTCATCTTCGGAGACACGCAGGCGAACTTCACCGGCGGGCCGTATGCCCTCAGCAACCTGTCGATCAGGATTGGCGGGCTGACCTACTTCGCCGTCGACTAGGACAGCCCTGGGGCGGGTTCAGCGCCAAGGGACGATGGTACCTGCCGCCGCACTGGCGGCAGGTGCCGAACTCGGCGGGGCGAGCGTGCTGGCCACGGCGGCGAGAGACTGCCGCCCTGGGCCCGATAGGGGCAGACGACGACTCAGAAAGAGCAGTCGTCTTCCCATCGCCATCCCGTCCCGCCGCCTTACGCTGTGCGCGTGCGCTGGCCAACCATCATCCGATAGCCCGCAAGCAGCAACACAGCACCGATGAACGCCATCACGAAGCCGGCCGAGTCATCCGCGCCGTACAGTCCCAGCGCCCGGCCGATGAAGCCGCCGAGCAGCGCGCCGGCGATACCAATCAGCGAAGTGACGATGATGCCGCCGGGATCCTTCCCCGGCATCACGAGTTTCGCCAGCATGCCCACGATCAAGCCGAACACGATCCAACCAATGATTCCCATCTGACCACCTCCAGAGGCATGGCTTGCAGGAAACCTGCCAAAGCCCGGCGACGCGTAGGGAAGAGCTGTCGCCGCCGTCTCTCGCGGCTGAGTTGCGCCCACTGGGGCCGCGGCCTAACATCGGAGTTCAGCCCACGCGACGCGTGTGGAGCCCGCTGATCCGGCGCCGCCGGACCGCGCCCCTCGGCTTGGTCAGTACGCAGGCAGTGGGACGTTCAGCAAGCCTCAGGGTGGACACTGCCATGAAGAAGACGAAAGAGTTCGCTGCTGTCGCCGAGGCGATGGCCAAGATCGATTTCTGCATGATGCAGACGGTGGGAGAACACGGCATCAACACTCGCCCGATGTCCAACAACGGCGAAGTGGAGTACGACGGCGACAACTGGTTCTTTGCGCGGTCGAGTTCGACGAAGGTCACGGAGCTGGCTCAGGACGATCGCGTTCACTTGACGTTTGCCGACAATGACGGCCCCAGCTTCATCTCGGTCTGGGGAACTGGGTCGGTGGTCACTGACGGCAGCCTGAAGAAGCAGCTGTGGCATCAGTCGCTTGAACGCTGGTTCGAGAATGGCCCGGAAGATCCTGAGGTCTGTCTGATCAAAGTAGCCGCCCACAAGATCCAGACGTGGGGCCGCCTGGGCGACATCGTGCTCGAATAGGCGGAGGCCGGCCGGCGAACCGCATTCCGCGGCGACCGCCGGACGCCGCGCAGCAGCGACGCGGCGATTGTGTTTCTCGGCCTCCCTGGCGGGCGGCAGTCTCCAGGGCCCGCGCATCGACGCAGGACGCACGGGCGGACGCCCGTCTGGTCGGCCACGGCGGCTCCTGTCACGTCATCGGACGCTGACTCCCGTTGCGATACCGCCGACGTCCCACCCGCAGACGCCGGGTTCAATCGGGCGTCGCCGCTATTACAATCCCCTGCCATGCCGATCCACGTGGTGCTCCTCAGCCTGGCGCTTGCGATCGTGCAGGCGGCGCCTGGGCCGCTCAAGGCGCGGCTGTCGCCCGTGCCCACCGACCTCGCGATGCAGGAAACCATCGCCGGACTCGGTGAGGCCACGGCCACCCTCGCCGCCACGACGCTCACTGTCGAGGGCACCTACCGGGGACTCCGCACCGCGGCCACGTCGGTCCGCGTCTACGAGAGCCCGCAGCGCGGGCTGCGCGGCCCACTGGTCGGCCAGTTCGACTCGAACGGCGGCACGACCGGCACGTTCAAGGGCACGGTGACGCTCACCCGCGAGCAGGTCGCGGCCTTCGGAAAGGGCCTGCTCTACGTGCAGGTGCAGAGCGAGAAGGCGCCTGACGGCAATCTGTGGGGCTGGCTGATGGCCCCGAAGGGACGACGCTGATGACGCGCGTATCGTATCGACACGGCGCCGTGGCCACGGCCACGCTCGCCCTCGGTCTCGTCGTTGGCGGCACGACCGGTCCCTCCGGCACCACCACGGCGCAGGGCGCCGCCCCGGTGATCACGGCCGCGCAGGCGGTCGCCGGCCGCGATGCCTACCAGGCGCGCTGTGCCTCCTGCCACCTGGCCGACCTCGGCGGCCGCAACGAAGCCTCGCCGCTGGCGGGCGCCAGCTTCATGAACGTGTGGCGGACACGCTCCACGCAGGAGCTCTACGATTACATCCGCACCTCGATGCCGCCAGGCGGCGCCACGCTCGCCGCCGAGGAGTACATGAGCATCACGGCCTTCATCCTCCGCGCCAACGGCGCCGAGGCCGGGGCCACCGCCTACACGGCCACGACCGCCGTGCCGATCGGCAGCGTCGCCTCCGGCATCGCGCCCACCACCGCCCTGACGGCGGCTCCCGGCGGAGGCGCCGTCGCGGCCGCGCCGCGCCCCCCCGCCGCACCGCCGGCGCGCGGCCTCTACGTGACCGGCGAGGTGCCGCGCTTCACGACCGTGACCGACGAGATGCTCAAGACGCCGCCCGCTGGCGACTGGCTGATGGCGCGCCGCAACTACCAGGCCTGGAGCCACAGCCCGCTCGACGAGATCACGCCGGCCAACGTCGGCGCGCTGCGCCTGGCGTGGGTGTGGAACATGAACGAGGGCGGCTCGAACCAGCAGATGCCCCTCGTGCACGACGGCATCGTCTACCTCACCAACACGATGAACGAGGTGCAGGCCCTCGACGGCGCCACCGGCGAGCTCATCTGGGCCAACCAGGTGGGCCCGAACCGCGCCATCGGCTTCGGCTCGATGCGCAACCTCGCCATCTACAAGGACAGGATCTACCTCGCCACCACCGACGCGCATCTCGTGGCGCTCGATGCCCGCACCGGCACGAAGGTGTGGGATACGGTGATTGCGGACGCCAGCAAGGGCTTCTCCAACACGAGCGGCCCGATCGTGGTCAAGGGCAAGGTCATCCAGGGCCTGCAGGGCTGCGACCGCTACCGCGCGGAACGCTGCTTCATCAGCGCCTACGACGCCGACACCGGCGCGCTGGCGTGGAAGTTCCACACCGTGGCCCACGGCGGCGAGCCCGGCGGCGAGACGTGGAACAACCTGCCGGACATCATGCGGCAGGGCGGCGAGACGTGGATTGCCGGCAGCTACGATCCGGACGTCGACCTCACCTTCTGGGGCACCGCGCAGGCCAAGCCGTGGATGCCGGTGAGCCGCGGCACGCGGGTCTTCGACGCGGCCCAGCACACCGCCTCGACGGTGGCCCTCAACCCCGCCACCGGCGAGCTGGTGTGGCGCTTCCAGCACCTGCCGGCCGAAACGCTCGACCTCGATGAGGTCTTCGAGCGGGTCTCGGTCGACATCGGGAGTCAGAAGGCACTCTTCACGATCGGCAAGTCGGGCATCCTGTGGAAGCTCGACCGCAGGACCGGCGCGCTCATCGACCTCACCGAGACGATCTTCCAGAACGTCTACACCAGCGTCGACCGGAAGACGGGGCGGGCCACCTATCGCGGGGACATCCTCGAGCAGAAGGTCGATCAGTGGATCCTGTCGTGCCCGTCCACCGAGGGCGGCCACAACTGGCAGGCCATGACCTATCATCCCGGCACGCAGGCGCTCATCATCCCGCTCGCGCAGTCGTGCATGGAGATCGTGCCGCGCAAGGTCGATCAGGTGGCGGGTCAGGGCGGCACCGCGGCGGCGCGGCGCTTCTACGAGATGCCGGGCAGCGACGGCAACATCGGCAAGCTGGCCGCCTACGACGTCAGGACGCTCGAAGAGAAGTGGAGCCTCGAGCAGCGCGCGCCCTTCCTCACCGCCGCGCTGTCGACCGGCGGCGGGCTGGTCTTCATCGGCGACCTCGACCGCTACTTCCACGCCTACGACGTCAGGACCGGCAAGGAGCTGTGGAAGACCCGCCTCGGCACCTCGGTGCAGGGCTTCCCCGTGACCTTCACCGCCAACGGGAAGCAGTACGTGGCGGTGACCACCGGGCTCGGCGGCGGCAGCCCGCGCCTCGTGCCGCGCACCCTGGCCCCCGAGATCAACCATCCGTCGACCGGCCACGCGCTCTACGTATTCGAGGTCGGTGCGCGGTGAGTGCTTGCTAGAATCCCTGTGGAGGATGCGATGAGCACACACGACTCCCTGACGGCTCCGATGCCCGGTGCGGATTCACGCACGGTGGGTGGCGTGCAGCTCGACATCGTTCGCACGGGCAGCGGGCGCATCAAGCGCGCCATCTACCCCGCGGGCTTCCGCTGGGCCACGCACATGAAGCCGATCACCGGCACCGACGTCTGCATGCACGCGCACGTCGGCTTCCTGGCGCGCGGCAAGGTCCACGTGCACTTCCCCGACGGCTGCGTGCAGGAGTACGAGGCGCCAGCCGCGCTGGCCATCGAACCGGGCCACGACGCCTGGGTGATGGGCGACGAGCCGGCCGTGGTCATCGAAGTGGACTTCGAGGGCGAGACGATCGCGCGCTTCGGTCTCCCGTCCGAACACCGGCACGACTGACGTGCGCCTCTCGTACCGCCCGGCCGCCGCGGCCTTGTTCCTCGCCTGTGCCGCGCTGACGGCGCGGCCCCTGGCGCAGCGTGCGCCGATTGGCGATGCCATCCGCGAGTTCGTCGCCGTGGATGCCGCGGTCGTGGCGCTGACGAACGCGCGCGTCATCGACGGCACCGGCGCGCCGGCCCGCGACGGGCAGACGGTCGTGCTGCGCGACGGCCTGATCGCGGCGATCGGCCCCGCGGCCGCCACGCCGGCCCCGGCCGGCGCCCACGTGATCGACCTGGCCGGCAAGAGCGTGATGCCCGGCCTGGTGATGCTGCACGAGCATCTCTACTACCCGACCGGACCCGGCGTGTACGGGCAGCTCGGCCAGAGCTTCGTGCGGCTGTATCTCGCCGGCGGCGTCACCACCATGCGCACCGGCGGCAACATGAACGGCTTCATGGACATCACGCTGAAGCAGCGCGTGGAGGCCGGCGAGGCGGCCGGCCCGGCCATCGACGCCACGATGCCGTACGTCAACGGGCCCAATCAGTTCGTGCAGATGACGGCGCTGCCGTCCGAGGAACGGTCGCGCCGGCACGTGGCCTACTGGGCCGACGAGGGCGCCACCTCCGTCAAGGCCTACATGCAGGTGTCGCGGGCGGCCCTCGGCACGGCGATCCGCGAGGCGCACGCGCGCGGGCTGAAGGTCACCGGGCACCTGTGCTCCGTGACCTACGCCGAGGCGGCCGCCCTCGGCATCGACAATCTCGAGCACGGCTTCCTGGCCGCCACCGACTTCGTCGCCGGCAAACAGCCGGACGTCTGCCCCGGCCAGGGCCGCGGCCAGCAGGCCATCGCCGACCTCGATCCACGCGGCGTGGCGTTCCAGACGCTCGTGCGCACGCTGGTCGAGAAGAAGGTCGCGATCACCTCGACGCTGACCGTCTTCGAGCTCAACACGCCCGGCCGGCCGATGCCGCCCGGCCTCGACGTCCTCGTGCCTCAACTGCGCGACCAGTACCTGCAGAACCGGGCGCGCGTCGAGGCCAACGCCCAGTCGATCTACCCGCGGCTCTTCCCGAAGGCGATGGCCCTCGAGCGGGAGTTCGTGCGCGCCGGCGGCCTGCTGGTGGCCGGCACCGATCCCACCGGCGGCGGCGGGGTGGTGCCGGGCTTTGCGAATCACCGCCAGCTCGAGCTGCTGGTCGAGGCCGGCTTCACGCCGCTCGAAGCGATCGCGATCGGCACCAGGAACGGCGCCCGCTACCTCGGCGCCGAGGGACGCATCGGCACGCTGGCGCCCGGCCGCCAGGCCGACCTCGTCGTCATCGCCGGTGACCCCTCGCGCGACATCGCCGACGTGCGTAAAGTGGAGATGGTGTTCCGGAAGGGCGTGGGCTTCGATCCGGGGAAGCTCATCCAATCGGTGTCCGGCAAAGTCGGGCTGTGGTAGTCGGGCGGGGCTCGGGGCTCGAGGGTTTGAGAGAACGTGAGTTCATGGGGTACGTGGGTTGCTGATTCCGTCGATTGATCTGAAGGCCGGGCGCATCGTGCAGCTCGTGCAGGGTGAGAAGCTGGCGCTCGAGTCGACCGATGTCGACGGCTGGATCGAGAAATTCCGGGGGTTCAAGGCGGTGCAGCTCATCGACCTCGACGCCGCGATGGCGCTGGGCAACAACGACGCCCTCGTGCGCTACGTCGCGGCCCGGCTGCCCTGCCGCGTGGGCGGCGGCGTGCGCTCGGCGGTGCGGGCCCTCGAGCTGATCGATGCCGGCGCCACGCACGTCATCGTCGGCTCCTCGCTCTACCGCGGCGGGCGGGCGGGCGATCGCGGCGCTCAGTGCCTCAATCTGCCGTTTGCGCAGGAACTGGCGCGGGCCGTCGGCAACAAGCGCGTCATCGGCGCGGTCGACAGCAAGGCCGGCCAGGTCGTCATCCACGGCTGGAAGACCTCGCTGCCGATCACGCCCGTGGACGCGGTGCGCGCGCTCGAGCCCTACTGCGACGAGTTCCTCTACACGCACGTCGACCGCGAGGGGCTGATGCAGGGCACCGACATGGGCGCCATCCTCGAGGTGGCGCGGGCCACCACCCGTCAGGTGACGGCGGCCGGTGGCATCACGACCGAGGCCGAGATCGAGGAGCTGGATCGCCACGGCGTCCACGCCGTGGTCGGCATGGCGATCTACACCGGCCTGCTGGCCGTGAAGGCCCCGGTTACTGAATGAACGCCACGGCCCGCACGGCGCGGGCCACGACGAAGATGCGGTCGTTGTTCGACTGCGGGTCGGCCGGCGTCAGGAAGAAGCCCGGCCGGGCGCCGTCGTAGCCGGTGGTCGAGCCGACAATCGTCTCGCCATCCTTGAAGATGACCTGCAGCTTGCGGCCCGGAACCTGCCGGTCGAAGGCCTTCTTCTCCTGGTAGTCCTTGTTGCCGGCGTGGTCCTTCACGAAGAAGACCGCCTTGAGCGCAGGCATGCCGATGCGCACCGGTGCCGCCCCCGGTTCCGGCGGAATCACGTGGAAGAAGTCCCGTCCTACAGAGAAGTCCTGTGTCGTGCCCTTGACGATGCGGCCGTCGGCGAAGCGGGCGACGACGCGGTTGTGGATCTGCATTACCACCTCGACGTCGGAGGGAGGGGCGGCGGCAGCTTACCGTACGCGGGGATAAGATCGCTTCGAACATGACTGCCGAGCCCGACCCGATCGTCGGCACCTACACCCGCGCCGCCGACACCTTCGACGCCCTGCCGTTCTGGCACCATTTCGGCCGCAAGACGGTCGACCGGCTGGCCCTGTCCCCCGGGGCATGCGTACTCGACCTCTGCTGCGGCAGCGGTGCCTCCGCGTTGCCGGCGGCGCGCGCGGTCGGGTCCGGCGGGTCGGTCGTGGGCGTGGATCTCACGCCGGCGCTCATCGACATCGCGCGCGCCCACGCGACACGGCAGGGCCTGACGCAGGCGCGCTTCGACATCGGTGACGTCGCCACCCTGTCCTGCGACGCAGCCAGCTTCGACGCGGTGATCTCCGTGTTCGGGCTCTTCTTCCTCGATGACATGGCCGGCATGCTGCGGCGCGCGTGGGGATGGCTCGCGCCGGGCGGCCAGCTCGCCACCACTGTCTGGGGCGCGGTGGTGCTCGATCCCGGCGAGCGGTATTTCTGGGAGGCCGTGGAGCGCGAAGACCCGAGCCTCGAGCACATCAGCCCGGCGGCACGCCTCGCCGAGCCGCAGGCGCTGACGCGCCTCTACGCCGAAGCCGGCCTGCCCGCCCCGGCGATCACGCGCGAGCCATGGCACATGCCGCTCGCCTCGCCCGAGGCGTTCTGGCCCGTCATCATGGGCACGAGCAACCGCGGCGTGTTCGAGTCCCTGGCGCCTGGCGCGCGCACGCGCGTCAAGCACGCCGTGATCGACCGGCTGCGCGACGAGCGGATCGATGGCCTCGCCATGGAGGCGCTCATCGCCATCGCCCGGCGCGACGGCTGAGGCGCGGTCAGCGCGGCGGCAGCGCGAAGGCCACGATGCTGCTGCCAGACGGCGCGCCGTTCTTGCCGCCACCGCACACGATCACGATGTACTGCCGGCCGTCGACCATGTAGGTGGAGGGCGTGGCGTTGCCGGCCGCCGGCAGCGTCGTCTCCCACAGCAGCTCGCCGGTCACCTTGTCGAAGGCGCGGAACTTCCGATCGAAGTTGGTGGCGGCGATGAAGAGCAGGCCGCCGGCCGTCACGACCGGGCCGCCGTAGTTGTCGCTGCCGGTGTTGGTCAGGCCCGCGGCGGCCAGCTCCGGCACCTCGCCGAGCGGAATGCGCCACCGCATGTCGCCGCTGTTGAGGTCGATGGCGTTCAGCGTGCCCCACGGCGGCGTCACCGCCGGGTAGCCGTCCGGGTCGAGAAAGATCGACTCGCCGTCGCTGCGGTACTTGAGCCGGGCCGGATCCTTCAGGAGCGCGGGGTCGGCGCCCTTGTCCTTGCCGGTGATGAGGAAATCCGCGACGTCGCCGATGTTGCGGGCGCCCATGTCGGGGAAGCCCGGCATGCGGCCCGAGCCCTGGCGCACCACGGTCATGATCTCGTCGCGCGACAGCTTCGCGCCGATGCCGACGAGCGACGGGGCGGCCGGGCTGCCCGTGCGATCCTCACGATGACAGGTGGCGCACTTGGAGTTGTAGAGCGAGGTGTCGTTGTTGGCGATGAGCTTGACGATCCACGGCATCTCGTTCGAGTTGACGTAGAGCAGTCCGCTGTCCGGATCGAAGGCCGAGCCACCCCACTCGGCACCGCCATCGAACCCCGGGAAGACGATCGTGCCGGCGAACGACGGCGGCTCGAACATGCCGGACTTCATCTGCCGGAAGCGCGCCAGCACGTCGGCATGCGCCTCGGGCGTGCGGGTCGTCAGCATGTCTTCGGTCAGTCCCTGGCGTGCGAATGGCTCGGGCTTCAGCGGCCGCGGCTGGGTGGGCGAGGCGAACTCGCCGTCCACCGTGGACGGCGGCACCGCGCGCTCCTCGATCGGGAACAGCGACTCGCCGGTGCGGCGATCGAGCACGAAGGTGTCGCCGTACTTGGTCGTCTGGGCCACGGCCTCGACCTCCTGGCCGTTTCTCGTCACCGTCACGAGCGTCGGCGGCGAGGGGAAGTCCCAGTCCCAGAGGTCGTGCTTCACGCCCTGGAAGTGCCAGACACGCCTGCCGGTGCGGGCGTCGAGCGCGAGCACGGTGTCCGAGAAGAGGTTGTCGCCCTTGCGGGTGGTCCCGTAGAAGTCGAACGACGCCGAGCCGGTGGCGGCAAACACCAGCCCGAGCGCCGGGTCGAGCGTCACGCCGGCCCAGGCGTTGGCGCCGCCGGCCAGCTTGTAGGCGTCGGCCGGCCAGGTGTCGTAGCCGAACTCGCCGGGCTGCGGGATGGTGTGGAAGATCCAGCGCTGCTGCCCCGTCTTCCAGTCGAAGGCGCGGATGTGCCCGGGTGTGCCCGGCAGGGTCTCGGGCACGCTGGCGGGCAGGATGTAGAGGTCCTCGAAGACCACGCCGGGAGTGCTGGCGCTGACCGACACGCTCTCGACCGGCTTGCCGAGGCCAGCGCGGAGATCGACGCGGCCGTCGACGCCGAACGACGGAATCGGCTGCCCCGTCTTCTTGTCGAGCGCGATGAGGACGTTGCGCCAGGTGACGAGGACCCGGTCGGCGTGCACGGCCACGCCGCGGTGGCGAAAGCGCGTCCGCGCCGCGGTGCCGCCGCTCGGGTCGTACCTCCACAGCTCCCGCCCGGTCACCGCGTTGACGGCCACGACCTGCAGCGTCGGCGTCGTGACGTAGAGGACGCCGTCGACGACGACCGGGTTGCTCTGCATCTCGGAGGCGGTGAAGTGGTCGCCGCTCTCGTAGGTCCAGGCCACCTGCAGCTGGCGGACGTTCTGACGCGTGATCTGGACCAGCGGCGAGTAGCGGGCGTTGCCGGGGCCGCCGTTGACGGGCCAGTCGGCCTGTGGCGGCGCCGAGGGCGCGCAGGCGATGGCGAAGAGCAGAAGAGTGGCAGTGGCGGCGCGCACGGCGGACACGCGCAAATTGTAGCGGCATACGATCACGGCCGTACGCGCAGGCGCGCGGCCTGCCGCTCGTGCGGATGGCTCAGCGCAGCGGCGGCGTCGTGGGCGGCGGACGGCGGTGGGTCGTCGCCTGTTCGTAGGCGTAGGCGTAGGCGAGAAGCTCGGCCTCGCTCCACGCCCGCCCGAAGAAGGTCAGGCCGGCCGGCAGCAGGCCGCCGCGCGTGTAGCCCATCGGCACCTGCACCGAGGGCCAGCCGGTCGTCGGCGAGAAGAACTGGCTGTTGTCGCCGCCCGGGGTGTTGAGGTCGCCGATGAGCCGTGGCGGGTTGCTCCAGGTGGGATAGACCCACGCGTCGAGCTCGAGCGCGTCCATCGTCTTCAGCACGGCGGCGCGCACCTGGTCTCGATAGGCGGCTTCGGCCTTGCACTCGGCCGTGTCGGGCCCGAGCGCCGGGCCCTGCTCGGCCTGTTCGAGCCGCCGCTGCACGGTGGGATGGAACTTGCCGCCCTCTACCACGGCCGCCAGATCTTCGACCGGCACGCGGCCCTGGCGCGCCGCGAGGAACTGGTTGAGGTCGTGCTTGAAGCCCTGGCACGAGGCCATCCCCGGCGGCCGGCGAATCGCCTCCAGCCCGTCGATCGCGGCCGGGTCGACGACGGTGGCGCCGGCGCGCTTCAGGTCCTCGACCGCGCGCATGAACACCTGCACGACCTCGGGATCCGTCGAGTCGCGCTCGTAGGCCGGGCGCAGGATGCCGATGCGCCTGAACACCAGCGCCTCGCGGGTGAGGCCGGCGCTGTAGTTCGGGATCGTGCGGCCGCGGGCGGCCGCCGTGACCGCATCGTTCGGGTCCTCGCCCACGATCACCTGGAACACGGCGGCCACGTCCGCCACGGTGCGCCCCATCGGTCCGGCGATGTCGGCCAGCAGGTTGAGCGGGAAGACGCCGGCGCGGCTCGTGAGCCCCATGGTGGAGCGGATGCCGACCAGCGCCTGATGCGACGACGGCCCGCGAATCGAGTTGCCGGTATCGCTGCCCAGGCCGACGGCGCCGAAGCTGGCCGCCACCGCCGCCGCCGTGCCGCCGCTGCTGCCGGCGGTGACGCGGTCGAGCGCGTAGGGGTTCTTGGTGTAGCCGGGCAGGATCGAGCTGAGCGTCTCGTTCGGCGTGAACGCCCACTCGGCCAGATTCGACTTTGCGAGGACGATCGCGCCGGCCGCCTTGATGCGCGTCACCTGGAAGGCGTCGGTGGCGGGCACGTAGCCTTCGAAGGTGAGCGAGCCGTTCGAGCTCTGCATGCCCGCCGTCTCGAAGTTGTCCTTCACGATGGTCGGGATGCAGTGCAGCGGCCCGACGGGACCGCTGGCCTTGAAGCGCGCATCGAGCGCGTCCGCCTCGGCGAGCGCGCGCGGGTTCACGGTGACGATCGCGTTCACCGCCGGCCCGTTCTTGTCGTAGGCCTCGATGCGGCGCAGGTAGCGCTCGACCAGGCCGCGGCAGGTCACGCGGCCGGCCGCGAAGGCCGCCTGGATGTCGGCGATCGACGTCTCCTCGACGCCGAACGGCGGTGGCGCCTGGGCGGTCAGAGGAGAGAGGGCCGCGACCGCGATGGTCAGCGTCAGGATGGGAGCCGCAAGGGTGCGCACGCGCGCATCATACGACGGGCGCAGACACGCGTCGCACCGGGCATCGGCCGCGCCTCACCGGCACGGGCGAGTGACCGGCGCCGGGCCGATCACGTACACTGACGGGATGGACGCTCCACAATCTGCCCGACCGGGGCGTAATGAGCCCTGCCCCTGCGGCTCGGGCCGCAAGTACAAGCAGTGCTGCCTGCCCAAGGACGAGGCGCTCGACGCCGCCGCCCGCAAGGTCAAGGCCGAGATCGCCGCCGCCATCGAGATGCCGGCCGAGGGCGCCGAAGCCACCGCCGCGCCCCGTGCCCCGAAGCATCAGACGCAGCAGCCGTGGCGCACCACGACCTCGCGCGGCTTCGTGCCGCGGTCGACCACGCCGCGCAAGGCCGGCGGCAGCTAGGGGCGCACGGCCCCAGCCGCGGATCGCGGCGCGGCGCTCACGCGTCGCGCGGATCCGGAATCAGCGCGCCAGGAAGCGGCCGATCTGCTCGTTGATGAACTGCGCGTCGGCGGGATTGCCGCCGCCACCGGCCGAGTGGCCCCACAGCGACGGGATCGGCACGAACGAGACGTCCTTCAGGAACTGCCGCTCGTACTCGGCATCGCCGATCGGGAAGTAGAGATCGGTCTGGCACGGCATGTAGAGCACGCGCGCGCGGATCGACGCCAGCGCCTTCTCGTGGTCACCGCCGAAGCCGGGCGTGTCGCCGATGTCGTGCTGCTGCCAGGTGCGGGCGTGCAGGATCAGGTTGTTCGGATCGCGCACCGAGTCCCTCGCGATGCGCGCGGCCAGCGCCTCTTCCACGGTGGCCGACTGCGGCTTGAAGAGCTCCCGCCGCCACCACTCCTGCGACCACACCCACGCCGCCCAGTGGGTGGACCAGGCCGCCATCCCCGCTTTCGGCGGTGACGTGTAGCGGCCGCCGTTGAAGGCCGGATCGGCGGTGAGAGCGCGGATGGCGCTCTCGAGCCGCACGACGCCGTGCGGATAGGTCTTCGCCGTGCCGCACCACGGCACGATGGCGTCCATGAAGGTCGGATGCGAGACGGCCCACTGGAAGGCCTGCTCGGCGCCCATCGAGAAGCCGAGAACGGCGCGCACGTGCGTGACGCCGAGATGTTCGAGCACGCGGCGCGAGGCCTCCACGTTGTCGCGGATCGCGATGGCGGGAAAGTCCGGCCCGGACATCGGCGGCGGCGTGTTGCTCGGGGAGGACGAGTAGCCGTTGCCGAACATCTCAGTGGCCACGATGTAGTGGCGGGCCGGATCGAGCGCCTTGCCGGGGCCGATCAGGAAATCGTAGCCGTGGTAATCGGCCCCGTAATACGACGCGACGAGCACGGCGTTGTCCTTGGCGGCGTTCAACGTGCCGAACGTCGCATAGGCCACCTTCGCGCCGGGCAACACCACCCCGCTCTCGAGCGTGAAGCGCTCGATTGTCAGGAAGCGGCGATTCGGGTCGGCCGGCGGGGCCGGCGCCTGCGCGCTCAGCACGACCCCGGCACTCGTGAGGGCCAGGACGGACGTGATCCAGAAGGAGGTGGTGGGCACGGCCGGATTCTACTCGCGGTCTCCTGCCAGACTCCGCGGCGTGAGCTTCGACTACGCCTTCGAGATGGTCGCCTGCCTATGCCAGCGTCGGCTTCGGCAATGCCGGCGTGCACCTGCCGCACGGCATGTCGGTCATCCTCAACGCGCCCGCCGTCTGGTAGCGCGGCCGCGCCGGCAGGGGATCAGCCCGTGGAGGCGGCAACCTTCCGGGCGACGCACCCGTCCAACCGCGCATGCGAGACCTGCGCTACGCCCTCCGCGGTCTGCGTCGGCAGCCGCTCTTCACACTGGTGGCCGTCCTCACGCTGGCCATCGGGATCGGCGCCAACACCGCCATCTTCAGCCTGCTCTACCAGGTGCTGCTGCGGCCCCTGCCCTACGCCAACGAGGACCGGCTGGTCGTCGTCTGGAACAGCTATCCGCTCGGCGGCCTGCCGCAGGCCAGCGTGTCAATCCCGGACTATCTGGATCGCCGGACTCAGGCGCCGGCCATCGAGGACGCGACGATCTTCACGCAGCGCAGCGTGAGCCTGGCCGAGGGCGGCTCGCCCGAGCAGGTCCGGATGCTGCGGGTCACGCCCTCGTTCTTCTCCACGCTCGGCCGGACGCCCCTCCTGGGCCGGGCCTTCACCGACGCCGACGCCGTCGTCGATGCCGACCACTTCGCCATCCTGACCTACGGCCTGTGGAACGCCCGTTTCGCCGCCGATCCAGACGTCATCGGCAAGGACGTGCGGCTCGACGGCGTGGCCCACCGCGTGGTCGGTGTGCTGCCGGCCGATCTCGAACTGCCGGCCCGCGACATCGCCCTTCTGGTGCCGTTCTCGTTCACGCCGGAACAGATGAGCGACGAAGGTCGCGGCAACGAGTTCAGCACCATGATCGCCCGCCTGGCGCCCGGAGCCTCACGCGAGCAGCTCGATGCCCAGATGAAGGCCATCATCGCCCGCAACCTCGACCGCCTGCCGCGCTTCCGCGGCTTCGCCGAGAGCAGCGGCTTCACCGGCTACTCGGTCCCCATCCGCGAGCAGATGGTCGGCGACGTCCGCGCACCGCTTCTCGTCCTCCAGGCCGGCGTGCTGCTGGTCCTGCTCATCGCCTGCGTCAACGTGGCCAACCTGCTGCTGATGCGCGCCACGGGCCGGCATCGCGAGGTGGCGATTCGCACCGCCATCGGCGCCGGGCGCGGACACCTGGTGAAGCAGATGCTGACCGAAGGCCTGGTCCTGGCGCTGCTCGGCGCCACACTCGGGCTTGGCCTGGGTCTGGCCGGCGTGCAGGGACTGGTAGCCCTCATCTCCCAGCGGTTGCCGTACACGCCGGAGGTCGCGCTCAACTGGCCCATGCTGGGCTTCGCACTGGGAATCGCCGTCCTTACCGGCCTGATCTTCGGTCTGGTTCCGGCGCTGGCCACGCGCGGGGCCAACCTGAACCAGGTGCTGCGCGACGACAGCGCCCGGGGATCGGCATCGCGCGGCACCGGCAGAACGCGCGCCGGCCTGGTGGTGGCGGAAGTGGCCCTGGCAGTGATGCTGCTCGTGGGCGCCGGCCTGCTCGGCCGTAGCTACGCGCGTCTCCAGCAGGTCGACCCCGGCTTCGCCCCGGACCATGTGCTCACCGCGCAGCTCGCCCTCCCGGCCACTTCCTATCCCGATGCCACGGCGCGAGCGACGTTCTGGCGCCGCCTGGTAGATGGCACGAGCCGGATTCCAGGCGTTGTCGCCGCCGGGCTCACGAGCAACGTCCCCTTCAACGGCATGGTCGGATCCGGCTCCTACAGCATCGTCGGTTACACGCCGGCGCCGAACGAAGCCATGCCCCACGGACGACAGGAGATCGTCGGCGGCGACTACTTCCGGGCGATGCAGATTCCACTCGTCAAGGGCCGCACCTTCAGCGAGAGCGACGGCCCCGACAGCCCGCCGGTGGTCATCATCGACGAGTACCTCGTCAGCCGGTACTTCCGCGACAAGGATCCGATCGGCCAGCAGATCCGTCGCGGCGGTCCGGACACGCCGCCCTTCACGGTCGTGGGGGTGGTGGGCACCATCAACAGCATCGATCTCAGCGAGCCGGTCACCAAGGAACGCATCTACTACCCGGTCGCGCAGGCGCCGCGGCCGGCCATGGCGCTGGTCGTCAAGTCCACGCTCGACCCGCAGACGCTCGTGGCACAGGTGCGCGC
This sequence comes from uncultured Acidobacteriota bacterium, assembly GCA_963807405.1. GTDB lineage: Bacteria > Acidobacteriota > Vicinamibacteria > Vicinamibacterales > UBA2999 > CADEFD01. Next base: position 3,414,362 of record CAWEBU010000006.1, read on the forward strand.
GGCCGTGCAGACGATCGACCCCGGCCAGCCGATGGCCGACGTGCGGACCATGGACCAATGGATCGGTCGATCGCTGGCGACCAGGCGCGCCCCCACGCTGCTCCTGGGGCTCTTCGGCGCCGTGGCCGTGCTGCTCTCTGGGATCGGCATCTACGGCGTCGTGGCCTACGGCGTGAGTCAGCGCGTGCGGGAGTTCGGCATCCGTCAGGCGCTCGGCGCCGACCGCCAGACCATCGTGCAGATGGTGCTCAGGCAGGGCGTGCGCACGGCCGTCGCCGGCGTGGCGCTGGGGCTGGTCAGCGCCGTGCTGCTCACCCGCTTCCTGCAGAGCCAGCTCTACGGGGTGGCCGCCCGCGATCCGCTCGTCTTCGTGACGGCGGGTGCCCTGCTGCTCGCCGCCTCGATCGTCGCCTGCTACCTGCCGGCGCGCGGGTCGACCAGCGTCGACCCGATGGTGGCGCTGCGCGACAGCTAGCCGGCGCCCCGCGACCGTCGCCGCGGACGGACCGTCACGACGCCTGCGCTACACTCCCGTTGTGACGCCGACCGGCTACCTGCACGGCTACAGCGACGTCGGAGCGGGAGCGCCTGCACCGCCAGGCGCGGTTCCTCGAGCCGCCGGTGCACGATCGGCTGCCCTTCCGGCGACGTCGCCGGATGATCGAGGTCGGCGCCGGCGTCGGCGCGCAGACCGAGATCCTGCTGCGCCATTTCCCCGACCTGCACGTGACCGGCGTCGAGCGCAACGACGAGCAGATCGCCGAGGCGCGGCGCTTCCTGGCCACGGTGCCGTGGGCCACCGGACGCTACGACATCGTCAAGGGCGATGCCACCGCAGCTCGAGTTCGAGGCCGAGCGTTTCGACTGCGCCTTCCTGTGCTGGGTGCTCGAGCACGTGGCCGACCCGGCGCGCGTGCTCGGCGAAGTGCGGCGCGTGCTGATGCCCGGGCGCCCCGGTCGTGTGCAACGAGGTCCTGAACGCCACCCTGTTCTCTCGATCCCTACAGCCCCAACACGCTGCGCTTCTGGATGGCGTACAACGACCACCAGCTGGCGCTCGGCGGCGACCCGTTCGTCGGGCGCCAAGCTCGGCAACCTGCTGCAGTCGGTCGGCTTCCGCGACGTGCAGACCGAAGTGAAGACCTTCCACCTCGACAACCGCGCGCCGGGCGAGCGCGCCGAGTTCCTCGCGTTCTGGACCGAGCGTGCTGCTCTCCGGCGCGCCGGCGCTGCTCGAGGCCGGCCAGGTCTCGCCCGATGTCGTCGACGGCATGCGCGAGGAACTGGCCCGGGTCGGCCGCGATCCGAACAGCGTCTTCTTCTACGCGTTCATCCAGGCGCGGGCGCGCGCCTGGTAGTCCCGGCGCGTCCGCCGGGTACCGGGTCAGGCGCCAGACGCCGGATCGGCAGTGAGCTCGTTCAGGTAGTCGAGCACCCGCTGCTTGACGCCGGAGCGCGTGTAGACATCCGGCAGACGGGACGCGACCACCCCGGCGATGACATCGGCCACCTCGTCGGCGCTCTGTGAGTTGGGGAGCGTGCGCGAGTCGGGACCGCCGTGCACGGCGTTCACCCCGAACTCGGTGCGCACGACGCCGGGCGAGACGAGCGACACGGCGATCCCTGGATACTCCGCCGCCAGATCCTCACGCACGTTGGCCGTGAGCGCGTTGAGGAAGTGCTTGGCGCCGTTGTAGGCCGAACGGAAGGACGCCATCGGCAGGCGGCCGAGCACCGACGAGATGTTGATGATGTGGCCGCGTCCCTCGGCCTTGAAATGCGGCAACACCGCCTGCATGCCGTAGAGCGCCGACTTGACGTTGACCCGCATCATCTCGTCGATGTCGTCGTCACTGAGCTCCGTGGCCGGCCGCGTGATGCCGCGGCCGACGTTGTTGATCCACACGTCGATGTGGCCGAAGCGGGCCAGCGTCTCCTCGACCACCCGCTCCGCATCGGCCCGCCGGGTCATGTCGCCCACCACCGGGAGCACGGCAGCGCCGCAGCGCCCTGCCACCACCGCCAGGGCCTCGGCCCGCCGCGCCACCAGGGCCACGGCCAGGCCGTCGCCGGCCAGCCGTGCGGCCACGGCCGCCCCGATGCCGCCGCTGGCGCCCGTGATCACCGCTACTCGCTCAGCCATGCCCCCTCCGTTCGGATTCGCGCCCGGTCCCGGCCCTCGTCCCGGTCCGTGGCGTGCCGCCAGCCTATCAAAGGCAACTCTTTCGCGGCCGGGATCGTCTACCGCTGGCGGAGGTGTTCCCGATGCTCGCGACCCGACTCGCCACTGCCGTGCTGCTGACCGGTCTTGCCGTTGCCCCGGCCCTGGCTCAACAGGTCGAGGAGCGTGTCGACCGCACGATCCCCTTCAGTCCCGGCGGCACGCTCCGCCTCAAGACGTTCTCGGGCCGGGTCGAGATTCGCGGTACCGAGACCGGCGAGGTCGTCATCCGCGCGGTGCGGCGGGCCGAAGCCGACATGCTGCGCGACATCCGCTTCGACATCAAGACGAGCGACGACACCATCACCATCGACGCCAACGAGCACGGCGGCCGACGGCGCAACGAGAACGTGGTCGAGACCGACATCGAGATTCTGGTGCCGGCGCGCACCCGGCTCGACGTGAAGTCCTTCAGTGCCCCCGTCACCGTGCGCCAGGTGGAGGGCCGGGCCGATCTCGATACCTTCAGCGGCCGCGTCGTCGTCGAGGCGGCGACCTGGCCCGACGGCCAGGAGTTGGACGTCAACACCTTCAGTGGCGACATCGAGCTCAGGCTGCCGGCGTCCGCCAGCGGCGAGCTGACCTTCAACACCTTCAGCGGCGACCTCGAGAGCGATGCGCCGCTGACGGTGTCGCGGGTGAAGGGCCGCCGGAACGTGCAGGGGTCATTGAATGGCGGCGGCGCCAGCCGCATGCGCCTCAAGACGTTCTCAGGGGACGCCACCCTTCGCCAGGACCGCTAGGTCGAGCGCGCCCTGGCGCGATGGCTCCAGGAACGGCCGCGCCTCCGGCATCGTGCCCGCGAGGATCTCGACGATCGCGCGGCGGTCGGGCGCCGTGAGATGGGCGTAGCGGGCCGACGGATCGCCGCCGGCCAGCACGCGGGCCAGGCCACGGTAGACGGCGGCGCGTAGATCGTCGGGCAGCGCCTCGAAGGCCGGACTGCCGACCGTGTAGCTGAGCGGATAGCGCATGAGCCGCGTCGTGAGGTCGAGCGCGTGCAGCGTACGGCCCTGTCCGTCCTTCGGTCCGCGCCCGGAGAACCACGCCGCGAAGTCCGCGGTGCCGGCGAGGCCGCCCGGCATCGGCGCCTCGCCGACGAAGAGCAGGTAGTCCACGAGCTCGGCGAGCGTTGCCGTGACGGCCGGTGTCTCGAGCGGTGTCAGGCCCTCGTGGGCGGCCACGCGCGCCTCCCAGCCGAGGCGCGTCATCAGGTTGAGCGCGCGCGTCTGGTGATCGAACACCGCCAGTGCCACGACATCGCTGGTGGCGGCGGCATAGCCGGTGAGATCGACGGCGCCGTCGAGCGAGGCGGCGTGCAGGGCACCAGCGGGCACGAGCGACTGGCGCACGTCGCCGGCCGCGATCACCGTGTTGCCGAGATGGGTGGACCGGCCGTGTCTGCCGGTGACGAACCAGCCGCCCCAGCGGCGCTCGAACGGCGTCCGGTGATCGATCAGTTCCTGGTTGCCGAGCCGCAGCTTCAGGGTGCCATCGGCGCCGGCCGCCAGGCTGCGCGTCATGAAGCCGGGCACCTCGAGCGTGGCCGACGCCACGTGGCAGCTCACGCAGCCGCTCTGCCGCGAGAACGCCGGCCGATCGCTGGCGCGCTGGTCGATGGTGTAGAACACGGCGCCCTGGTCGGCATCGTGGGCGACCAGCTCGAGGAACGGCGCGCGGCGGATGAAGCCCACCGCCACCTGCTCGTTGTAGTAGAGCGCGCGCGGATTGGCGGGACTGGTCACCGTGCGCTGCACGCCGGTGCGCGACAGCACCAGCATCTGGGAGGCGGCGGGCACGTCGAGCGCGGCCAGCACGGAGCGCAGATAGCCGCTGCCGTCGGCATCGAAGGCCAGGGTGGCGTCGCCGGATTCGAGCCGGCGGTTGAGGGCGGCGATGGGGTCGGAGGTGGACGCGGTGGCCCAGGCGATGGCCGGGTGCTCGTCGAGCACGCCCATCCACCGGCCGCGGCTGTCACGCTGCGCCCCGGCCAGCGCCACGACCGCACTGCAGACCACGGCGCCCGCCGCGGCAGACTGGAGAAGGCGAGTGCGGCGGGCAGGCTGGGACGGCATGAGCGGGCGGATCGAGTATATCGACGCCCCTCGGCCTCCCCTGCGCGCGACCCGACCTGCTCTTGACAGCGCTACGGCCGATACCCTCTGATAGGGACCCGAGATGACGACGATGCTGAATCGGACCGGCCACGCTCAGGCCCCCGCACGCCTCGTCGCCGCTCGCTCGATCGCCGGCATCATTTCGATTTGCATCGCCATTATGGCGCGCAACTCCGAGGTACGGCCCGGCTAGGTCCACAGTCAGCTTCAGCCACCAGGCCCCGTACCTCGAAGGAGGACGGGGCTTTCGTGTTTCGAGCCCTCCTCCAGCGCGGACGGCGCCTCCGGACGGAGGTCCCGTGCACAGTCATCGCTCACAACCCGCTGTCTCAAGCCCCGGCCAGGTGCCGGATCCCGCGCCGCCGGCGGATCCGGCCACTACCGCCGAGGCGCGGGCGTCATTCGTGGCGGCCGTCGACGCCAGCCGCGTCTACGAGCTCGCCCGTCGCACCGACCTCGTGCTGGCGCCAGGACTCTCAGCCGCAGTTGAGCGCCCGGTGTGGCTCAAGCGCGAAGACCAGCAGTCGTGTTTCAGCTTCAAGATCCGCGGCGCCTTCCACTGCATGGCGCACCTGCCGGCCGCCGTCCGCGGGCGCGGCGTGGTGGCGGCCAGCGCCGGCAATCACGCGCAGGGGGTGGCCGCGGCGGCGCGGCACTTCGGCGTGCCGGCCACCATCGTCATGCCGCGCACGGCGCCGGCCATCAAGGTAGCGGCCGTGCACGCGCTCGGGGCGGAAGATCGTACTCGTGGGCGAGCGCTTCTCGGAGGCCGACGAAGCCGCTCGGGAACTGGCCAGCGTCCGCGGCCTCGCCTTGGTCCATGCCTTCGACGATCGACGCGTCATCGAAGGACAGGCCACCGTGGCGGCCGAGATCCTCCAGCAGCACGCCGGCCCGCTCGACGCGGTGTTCGTGCCGGTGGGCGGCGGCGGCCTCGTGGCCGGTGTCGGCGCCTACCTCAAGGCCGTGCGGCCCGGCGTGCGTGTCATCGGCGTGGAGCCGGTGCGATCGGATGCCATGTTCCGCGCCCTGGCCGCCGGCGCTCCCGTGCCGGTCGAGGATCTCGACACCTTCGCCGACGGCGTGGCCGTCCGCCAGGTCGGTCGCCACACGTTCCCCATCGCCCAGATCACTGTCGATGAGGTGATCCGCGTCACCCGTGACCAGATCTGCCAGGCGATGCGCCGTGTCTTCAGCGATACGCGCGGCATCGTCGAGCCGGCGGGCGCACTCGGCGTCGCCGGGCTCGACGTGTGGGCGCGCGGCCGTGCCCCCGGCGGCCCGTGCGTGGCCATTCTGACCGGCGCCAACGTCGACTTCGATGTCCTCGGTGACGTGGCCCGTCAGCCGCCGCCGGCGGCCGATCCCGCCGTGCCGGCAGCGCGGGTGGCGTGACACGGCCGGTGCGCTATGCTCTCGTGGCGTGCTGGCCCGACTTCTCGCCCGCGTGGGCCTCGTCACACCAGAGCAGCGGGCGTGGGCGTGGTACGACTGCGGCAACTCCGCCTACTTCACCACCGTGGTGACGGCGGTGTTCCCGGCGTTCTTTGCCAGCTATGCCGCCGCCGGCATGACCGGCGCCGAGGCCACGACGCGCTTCGGCATCATCACGACCGTGGCGATGGCGCTCGTCGCGGTCGTGTCGCCGGTGCTCGGCGCCTACGGCGACGTCACGGGCCGCCGCAAGCACCTGCTGGTGCTGTTTGCCGGCCTCGGCATCCTGACCACCCTCCTGCTGACGACCATCACCGAGGGCGGCTGGCGATGGGCGGCGGTCATCTTCATCCTCGGCAACCTGGGGGTGTCGGGCTCGCTCGTGTTCTACGACTCGCTGCTGCCGAGCGTGGCGAAGGCGGAGGAGACGGACCGCGTGTCGTCGGCGGGCTACGCCCTCGGCTATCTCGGCGGCGGCGTGCTGCTGGTGCTGAACCTGGCCTGGATCCTGAGCCCGGCCACGTTCGGCCTGCCGAGCACGGTGGCGGCCACCAAGCTGTCGTTCGCCAGCGTCGGCGTGTGGTGGCTGTGCTTCATGCTGCCGCTGCTCCGCCACGTGCCAGAGCCGCCGCGACTCGGCCCCGCGTCGGGGTCGCCGGGCCCCTCGCCGCTCACGGCGGCGCTGTCGCGGCTCGGCCACACCTACCGTGAGATCCGGCAGTACAAGCAGGCGTTCCTGGCGCTGCTCGCGATGCTGGTCTACCAGGACGGCATCCAGACCATCATCCGCTTCGCCGGCATCTACGGCGCGGAGGTGGGCGTCGGCCAGACGCAGCAGATCGCGGCCTTCGCGATGGTGCAGTTCCTCGGCGTGCCATTCGCCTTCATCTTCGGCAGCCTCGGCCCGAAGATGGGCACCAAGCGCGCCATCTTCCTCGCATTGGGCGTCTACACGGTGGCGGCCACGCTCGGCTACTTCATGACCAACGCCACCCACTTCTTCATGCTGGCGGCGCTCGTCGCCACGGTGCAGGGGGGCGCGCAGGCCCTCAGCCGCTCGCTCTTCGCCCGGTTGGTTCCGCCGGCCAAGACCTCCGAGTACTTCGGCTTCTACGCCGTCGTGGAGCGTTTCGCCACCGTGCTCGGCCCGCTGGTGTTCACGCTGAGCGGCTGGCTCACCGGATCCTCACGCGCGGCCGTGCTCGGCATGATCGTGTTCTTCGTGGCCGGCGGCTGGCTGCTGTCGCGGGTGGACGTCGAGGAAGGCGAGCGGGCGGCGCGAGCGTCGTAGGCAGGCGAGCGCGGCGCCGGCGGCGCAGGCGGCCCGGCGGCGCGGACGAAACCGCGGCGCCCGTGCAGGTATCGTAGGGGTGATGCCGGTCCCGCTCTCGGTCCTCGACCTGTCACCCGTCCTTCAAGGCGGCACCACTGCCGATGCGTTCCGGCGCACCCGTGAGCTGGCCCGTCACGCCGAGAAGCTTGGCTACACGCGCTTCTGGCTGGCCGAGCACCACAACATGCCCGGCATCGCCAGTGCCGCCACCGCCGTGCTGCTCGCCCACGTCGGCGATGGCACCTCGACCATCCGCATCGGGGCGGGCGGGATCATGCTGCCGAACCACGCGCCGCTCCAGGTGGCCGAGCAGTTCGGCACGCTGGCGTCGCTCTACCCGGGGCGCGTGGATCTCGGGCTCGGACGTGCCCCCGGCACCGACCCGGCGGCGGCGCGGGCGCTGCGCCGCACGCTGCAGAGCGATCCGGACGCCTTTCCGAACGATGTCGTGGAAGTGATGGCGCTGCTCGACGAGGCCGAGCCGGGTCAGGCGGTGGTGGCCACACCTGGCGCCGGGTTGCGGGTGCCGATCTGGATTCTCGGCTCGAGCACGTTCGGGGCCCAGGTGGCCGCCATTCTCGGGCTGCCCTACGCGTTCGCCTCGCACTTCGCGCCGGCGCTGCTGTTCGACGCGATGCGGGTCTACCGCGAGCGCTTCCAGCCCTCGGCACAACTGCAGGCGCCCTACGTGATGCTGGGCGTGAACGTCGTGGCCGCCGCCACGACCGACGAGGCGCAGTTGCTCGCCTCGTCCGGACGCGAGAGCGTGGCGGCACTGCGCGCCGGGCGACCCATGCAGTTGCCGCCCCCGTCGCGCGAGTGGATGCGCGACCCGGGCGAGCCGGTCGATCCCCGGCATCGCGCCCGCGTGTCGTTCGTGGGCGACGCCGACACCGTGCACGCCCAGCTCGACGAGTTCGTCGCGCAGACCGGCGCCAACGAGGTGATTGTCAGCTCCCACGTCTACGACCACGCGGCCCGGCTGCGCTCCTACGAGATCGCGGCGGCCTGGCTCGGCCGCCAGGCGCCGGTGCCGACCGCCGTGCCCTGACGCGTCCCAGCGCTGCTCGAGCTCCACCTGCTCTTCGAAGGGCTCGAATCGGTATTGGGCGAGGGGTGCCGGCCGGTTCCGCCGCTACCGGAACAGGAGTGACCCTGATGGCGTCAGCACGCACCCGGTCCGTGACGGTGGCAGGTCTGCTGCTCGGCATCGGTGCCGGCGCCCTGCAGGCCGCCGACATCGGCCGATGGCGGGCCCTGGGGCCCACGCTCATCACGTCGGGCGATGGCCCCAACCGCAACTCCGTCGGGCGCGTCACGAGCATCGCGGTCGACCCGGCCAACCCGCAGATCATCTATGTGGGTGCCCGCGGCTCGGGCGTGTGGCGCACCCAGGACGCCGGCGGGTCGTGGACGCCGGTGTCGGATGCCCTGCCCACCCTGACCGTGGCCGGCCTCGCCGTGGCGCCCACGCAGCCCTCACGCGTCTTCCTGGCGACCAACCTCGGCGTCTACCGGTCCGACAACGGCGGCGACGACTGGGCGCAGACGTTCGCCGGCGACCTGCGCCCCCTGGCCCTCGACGGCGGCGCGATGATCGTCTCACCGCGCACCGCCGAGACCGTCTACCTTTCCGGCTGCCGCGACGGCGACGGCGGGGTGCAGCGCTCGCTCGATGGCGGCGTCACCTGGGTGAACACCCTGCGCGGCTGCAACACGTCGCTCTTCATGCGCCGCGGCACGCCGAGTGAACTGGTGGCCGGCATGCAGGCCTTCGGCGGCAACCCGGCCGGCGTCTACCTGACGGCCGATGCCGGTGCCTCCTGGCGGCAACTCAAGGGCTGTCCAGGGGCGGCGCTGCCGGCGGTGGACGCCGACGCCGCGATTCGCGTGGCCCAGACTACCGGCCGCACCTACGCCAGCTTCAAGAAGGGCGCGTCGTGGCGTCTCTTCCGCACGACGTCGGTGACGTGTGAGGTGGGCGGCATCCGTGAGCCGGCGTGGGAGCCGGCCTGGCAGCCGGACGCACTGACTGGCCCCGGGCTGTGGAGCCTCATCGCCGCCGACCCGGTCGATCCGAATCTCGTCTACGCCACCGGGACGCAGTTCTGGGTGTCCACCGATGGCGGCCAGACGTTTGCCAGGCCGTCGCCGCAGCCACACGTCGATCACCACGGCTTCGCGCACGACCCGGCCACGTCGGGAGTCATCTACTCGGGCAACGACGGCGGCATCTACCGGGCCGAGCGCGGCGCCAGCGGCACGTGGACCTTCCTGGGCCGCGGCATCGCCAACGTCGAGTTCTACGACCTGGCGGATTCGGCCGCCGACCCGGCGCTCGTCATCGGCGGCACGCAGGACAACGGCACCAGCAAGAGCGTCAGCGGCGACACGGTGTGGCGCTACGTGACCGGCGGAGACTCCGGCGTCGTCGAGATCGCCCCCCACAACGGCGCGCACTGGTACGAGGCCGGACAGGCCATCCACCAGCTGGTGCGCTCGACCAACAGCGGCGGCACCTGGACGGGCATCGGCGCCAACCTCCCGCAGGGCTGCCTGCTGGCGAGCGGCGAGTACATGTCGGCGCCGCTCTCGAAGCTGGCCTTCGATCCGGTCACACCGACCCGGCTGCTCGCGACCTGCACCGGCGTCTGGCAGGGCCTGCCGTGGACGCAGGTGTTCACGCCGCCGGACAACGATGCCGCGCGGTCGGTGGCGGTCGGCCGGACCGGCGTGTCGTACACCGGCACGCGCGGCGGCCGGATCTTCGCGTCGATCGACGGCGCGACGTGGGTGCGCGTGTTCGGCCTGCCGGTGGCCGCGGCCTCCACTGACCTGGAGCCCGATCCGATCGACGCCGGCGTCGTCTACGCCGCGTTCCGGTCGGGCGTCACGCGTGTCGTGCGCCTGACCCGCACGAGCGGCAGCAGTCTGGTGTTCGCCGCCTCGGACCTCACCGCCGACCTGCCGGCGACGGCCCTCGTCAACGCGGTGGCCGTCGATCGCCTGCGTCCGTTCACGCTGCTGGTGGCCACGACGCAAGGCGTCTACCAGGGCCGCTCGGGCGATCAGGGCCGGACGTGGAAGTGGAGCGCCTACAACGACGGCCTGCACCCGGCCGCCGACGTTCACGATCTCGAAGTGCATCCCACGACCGGCCTCGTGCGCGCCGCTACTTTCGGCCGCGGCGCCTTCGAGGTGTTGACGGGCGATCCGATTGGCAGCGTCATCAGCGTCAGCGGCCGCATCACCCTGCTGCGGGCGCACGACGTGGGCACCGGCTTCGGCCCCCCAGGCGACCAGCTCGACGCCGAGGCGATCGTCCAGATCGACGGGGCGCCCGGCATGTCCTTCGGCTTCACCCTGCGCGCCGACGCCAATCGCCCGGCTCACGGCGGAATGTTCGACGCGCTGCGCGACGCGTGGCGCCGCGACCGGCCGGTGGTGCTCGACTACGAGCGCACGGGCTTTCGTTCTGGCCGGCTCATCCGCGTGATGCCGGCCGCCAACTGACCGTGACCCAGGAGACCGCCATGACCCGCCACCTCGCGCTCGTCCTTCTCGCGCTGTGCCTCGTTGCCCGGCCGACACCCGCGCACGCGGAGCTGCGCAACACGTCGGGGCGGATCGCGGTGCTGCGCGTGCACGACGTGGGCACCAAATACGGCCCGCCCGTGGATCAGATCGACGTCGAGGTGGTGGTCACGCTGCAGAACCAGCCGGGGAAGGCGTTCGGCTTCCAGCTCCGCAACGACAGCAATCAGCCGGCCCGCCGCGCGATGCTCGATCTGCTGCGCGATGCGTTCACCGCGAATCTGCCGGTGTCGATGGACTACAACATCACGCCCGGCAAGAACAACGGCGTCGTGATCCGGGTGTGGGTCACGCGATAGACGGCACGCCGGCGCCGCTCAGTCCTTCACGTAGGTGATGCTCGGCGCCGGGCCGACGCCGCCGGGCACGGCATACGCCAGCGCCACGATGCCGCTGGCCGGCAGCACCCTGTGGTCGGCCAGTTCCAGCGTGGTCGTGGTGCCGGGCGGCAGCACGGGCACGCCCGCGCCGAGCAGCACCGGCATCACCGCCACTTCCACCGTATCGACGAGCCCGGCCGTGAGCAGGGTGCGGAACAGCTCGCCGCCGCCGTAGAGCCAGATGTCCTTGCCGGGCCGCGCCTTGAGCGTGCCAACGACGGTGGCCGGATCGTCGGCCACGACGCGCACACCCGGGCCGTCCGCCGGCGGCAACGTGCGCGAGAAGACCACCGTCTCCATGCCGCTCATCATCGACATCTGACCGCCGGCGGCCACGGCGTCATAGGTCTTGCGGCCCATGACCGCGGTGTCGAAGTCCTGGAACAAGGCGGCGAAGTCGATGGCGGGATCCATGACGATCCAGTCGTAGTCGCCGAGTGGACCGGCGATGAAGCCGTCGAGACTGACGGCCACCTGATAGCGGAGACGGCGTGGCATGTCGGAATGATACGGCGGGCACCCACGGTCCGTTCACGGCTCCGCTGGCGGTCCGAACGCCTACCGCGGCGGGTCGGTCCTGACCGTCACCGGCGCCGTCGGCGCCTCGTTGACCGTGAGCTGGAAGACGTCGGGCCGGGCGTAGTGCCCGACGACGTCGAAGTCGAACTTGCCGCGGCCGATGTCATGCAGGTCGAGATCGGCGGTCAGGATCGTCTCGTCGCCGAAGTGCGGTCCGGCCAGCACCTGGCCGAGCGGGCCGATGATGGCGCTGCCGCCCCGCATCAGCACGGCATCGGGCGCGTCGCCGAGCGACACGCGGACGTCAGCGGGAAAGGCGTCCTTGCGCAGCACCTGACAGGCGGTGAGCACGAAGCAGCGGCCTTCGAGCGCGATGTGGCGCATCGAGGGCAGCCACGACTCGCGGTCGTCGGCCGTCGGCGCGCAGTAGAGGGCCACCTGCTTGGCATACATCGCCATGCGCAGCATCGGCATGTAGTTCTCCCAGCAGATGACGGCGCCGATGCGGCCGTACGGGCTGTCGACGGCGGTCAGGGTCGAGCCATCGCCGAAGCCCCAGATCATCCGCTCGAGCGCCGTCGGCATGAGCTTGCGGTGCTTGCCGAGCAGCGCGCCGTCGGGGCCGAAGAACACGACCGTGCAGTAGCAGGTGCCGCCCTCGCGCTCGATGATGCCCATCACGACGTAGCAGCCGTGCGCGGCCGCCGCCTGGCCCAGGCGCTCGGTGTGCGGCCCGGGCACCGTGATGGCGCAGTCCAGATAGCGGCGGAACTCGTCGCGCCCGGCGGCATCGCGCGCCCCGATGACGAGCCCGTAGCTGAGGCCCTTCGGGTAGCCGCCGATGAAGGCTTCCGGAAAGACGACCACCTTGGCCCCCAGGGCGGCGGCGTCGCCGATGAGCGTCACCGCCTTCTCCACGCAGGCATCGCTGTCGAAGGGCACGGCGGCGGCCTGCACCACGGCGGCGCGCACGGTAGCGGGCGGAGGCGTCACTGACATCGGCTGGAGGCCACATGCTACACCGGCCCCGAGCGGGTGGCCGGCGTGGTTGCGGCAAACGAGATGCTGCAGACGCGCTGCCGCGCACTACGATGGCCGGTGATGGGGGATTCAACGATGGCCGACGTTCGACGCGACGCCGAGTTCGAGCCGCTCTCGAAAGCGCAGTTCCGCGAGCGCTTCATGGCGCGCTTCTACGATCCGGTCTTCGAATCCGTGGGGCCGGCCCTCGAGCAGGTGCTCGACAAGGCGTGGGACGGCTACAACGACTACCGCAAGTCCCCGCGGACGAGGCCGGCCGGACCGGAGTTCGCCGATCCGTCGCACGAGCTCGCCCTCGAATGGCTGGCCACCCGGGCCGCGGTCGCCAAGGCGGAGGTGCGCCAGAAGGACGGCGACGCGCCGACGCGTATCCTCATCGTGAACGGCTCGACGCGCAGCCAGCACACCTGTCCGGGCGAGATCTCCAAGACGCACCGGCTGGCCGAGCGGGCGCGGGAGACGATCGAGGCCCTGCCGGGACACGAAGTGGACATGCTCGACATGTCGTCGCTCGCCGACGAGCCGTTCAAGGTGATCCACCCGTGCAAGGCGTGCGTGTCCACGTCCATGCCGCTCTGCAACTGGCCGTGCTCGTGCTACCCGAATCATGCCCTCGGGCAGACCAACGACTGGATGGCCGAGCTCTATCCGCGCTGGGTGGCGGCGCATGGCGTCTTCCTGCTGTGTCCGGTGCACTGGTACCAGGCACCGGCCAGCCTCAAGCTGATGATCGACCGCCTGGTGTGCGCCGACGGCGGCAATGCCGATCCGACGACGACCGGCGGCAAGAATCCGCAGCGCGCCAAAGAGCTGGAGCTGGCAGGCTGGGGCTATCCGAAGCATCTGGCCGGGCGGGCGTTCGCCGTGGTGGCGCACGGCGACTCCGCCGGTCCGGAGAACCTGCGGCGCATGCTGGTCGACTGGCTGACCGACATCGGCCTGGTGCAGGCTGGTCCGGCGGCGGCCCTCGACACCGGCATCGGGTGGTACAAGCCGTACGCCACGAGCCATGCCGATCTCGATGAAGACCGCGATCTCTTCACGCAGATCGAGCAGGCGGCGCTCAGCCTGGCCACGATGACGCGTCAGATCCGCACCGGCGCCTACGTCTCGCCGAGCGCCGGGCTGCACCCGCCAGTCGAGAAATAGCCGCGCGCGTCCGGCGGGGGCCTCACCGCGTGGCCGTGCGGGCCTCCCGCAGTTCCACGCGTTCCGGCTGGTCGGCCTTGGCGGCAATCGTCACCAGTTGCCCGTAGTAGCGGCGGGCCGCGGCGAGGTCCCCGGCGGCCTGCGCCGCCCGGGCGGCGCCGTAGACGGCCCGAAAACGGTTCGGTTCCTTCTTCAGCGTGGTCTCGAAGGCCGTCCGCGCCTCCTGCGGCTGCTTCAACTGGAGCAGCATCTCGCCGAGGAGCTCGCGCGCCGGCTTGACGGGGCCGGGCGTGAGGGCGGCCTTCTCGGTGGCGTCTTCGCGGTCCGCGGCTTCGCGCATCATCCGGAGCGCGGCCGGCGCGTCGCCGGCGGCCAGCGTGACCCAGGCCTCGGCGCCCAACCGCTGGATCTCGACCTGTTCGGTCCAGTAGGCGTCCTTGGTGGCCCGGACGGTATCGGCGAGCGCGGCCAGCCGCGCCACGTCCTGGCGCGCGGCATCGACGCGGCCGAGTCGCGCCGCGCCGAGCGCGCGTGCGAAGTGGGTCACGGCATCGACCCATCCGAACGCCGTCGTCGCCGGCACGAGTGCGGCCGCCTCCTCCCACGCCGCGCGCTCGAGCGCACAGCGCGCGGGAATGGCGGCCACGGCGTAGTAGCCGGCCGAGGGCGGTGCCGCGCTGCCGGCGCCGGCATTGGGAATGCGCGAGGCGAGCGGCGCCACCAGATCGATGGTGCGGCGGGCGGCGGCGTCCTGGGCGGTCTGCAGATAGGCGTAGGCCTGGTAGTCGAGGGCGTGCAGTTCCTCCGAGGCGGCGCCGGCATCGCGCCGGGCGGCCGCCGCCGAGGCGAGGTTGGTGGCGATCGAGTCCTCCCACAGGCCGAGCCGCGTGAAGGTGTGCGACGGCATGTGGAGCGCGTGCGGGGCGTCGGGCGCAATGGCCGCGTAGCGGCGCGCCGCGCGCAGGCCGCGCGAGGCCAGGGGCGGCACGTCGAAGCTGTGGATGATGTAGTGCGCCAGGCCGGGGTGCTCGGGCTGACGGGCGAACTCCTCCTCGAGAATGGCCGCGGCCTCGAGCTGGTTGGCGTAGGTCTTGTCGGTGGGCAACGCCGTCTGGCCGAGGGCCAGGGCGTAGAAGATGCGCGCTTCGACGTCATCGGGATGGGCAGCCACGAGCTCGGCCATCGCCTTCTCGTAGGCCACGACCCGGGTGCGCTGGTCGCGCCGGGCGGTGTCGTCGTACAACTGCCCGACCGCCATCACGTAGGCCCGCTCCCGCGGCGTGGCGCTGCCGGCGGCCCGGGCGGCGGCCACGGCGGCGGCGCCGGCTTCGAGCGCGCGCGGCGAGCGGAAGCCGCCGAACGGGTTGCTCCACCAGCTCATCGCGATGCCCCAGTGAGCCATTGCGCACGACGGATCGGCGGTGAGCACGGCGTCGAACGCCTCGACGGCGGCGGAGAACCAGAACGAGTGCAGCAGCGCGATCCCGCGATCGAAGTCGGCGCGCGTGGATGGGGCGCACGAGGTGGCGAAGTGCACGGTGCCCAATTGCCGGGCCGGGCCGGCGTGATCGTGCGGGGCGGGGGGCTGCGCTGCGGTCGGGGCCTGCGCCGCGAGGGCGGCGGACAACGCGAGGATCTGAGCGGTGACAAGTGCTGTTCGTACCATGGCAGGGTCCTCCAGGGGCCTCTGTAGATGGATCGAAATCGACCGGCGACAGCCGCCAGCACGGCGGGTCGGCGCGCACGAGTCCGGAAGACGTATCATCCGTCTGGAACAGGCGGACGCGAGATGTCTTCATCGAACTGGTTTTCGTTGACACCCGGGGCGCGGACCACGCGCGAGCAGTGGCGCCTCCTGACGGTCACGGCCGTGGTGGGCGCGGCCGTGCTGACGGCCACCGGCCCGCCCGCCGCGCAGGGAGCGGCGTCACAGGCCATGACACCCATGTCCGACACCGTCAAGGCCGAGCTGGCCCCGAACGGCCGCCTGCGCGCGGCCCTCAACTACAGCAACTTCCTGCTCGTGTCGGCGCGGGCGCCCGACCACACCGGCGTGGCCCCCGACCTGGCGCGCGAGCTGGCACGCCGGGCCGGCGCCACCGTGGAGTTCGTCGGCTACGACAACGCGGGCCTGGTCGCTGACGCCGCCAGGAGCGAGGCCTGGGACGTGGCGTTCATTGGCGCCGAGCCGGCCAGGGCCGACCTCATCGCCTTCACGCCCGCCTACGTCGAGATCGAAGCCACGTATCTCGTGCCGGAGCATTCGACGATCCGCTCGATCGCCGACGTCGACCACGAAAGCGTCCGCGTTGTCTCGACCGCCCGCGCCGCCTACACCCTGTATCTGCAGCGGACGCTGCGCCGGGCCGAGATCATCGAGGCCGATGGCATCGCCGGCGCGGCGACCCTGTTCGCGCGCGGCAACTACGACGCGCTGGCCGGGCTCACGCCCCGCCTGCGGGAGGACGTGCAGCGTCTGCCCGGCACGCGGCTGGTCACCGGGCGCTTCACCGCCGTGCAGCAGTCGATGGGCGTGCGCAAGGAACGGGCGGCGGCGGCCGCCTATCTGACGGCGTTCGCGCAGGAGATCAGGACCTCCGGCCTGCTGGCGCGCCTCATCGCCGAGCACAAGGCCGACGGCCTGACGATTCCCCGCTAGCCCAAGGAGCCTGCCATGCGTTTTCCCCGTCTGATTCCCACCCTGGTTCTCGTGGCCGCGTTCGGCGCCGCCTCATTCGCGCAGACGGCGCCGGCGGTGAAGCTGCCGGCCTCGCCGGTCGGCAAGGCGGCCGTGCAGGTCGGCGGGCGCTGGGAGAAGACCTCCACCGGCGGTCAGCGCTACGTGGACGGCAAGTGGATCGTCGTCGACTACAGCCGTCCGCTGCTGCGCGGCCGCACGGACATCTTCGGCAGCGGCGCCGACTACGGGAAGTTCGTCAACGGCGATGCCACCATCTGGCGCGTGGGCGCCAACGACACCACGGTGCTCACGACCGAGACGCCGCTCACGATCGGGACCACCACCGTGCCGGCGGGTGTCTACAACGTGTTCGCGAACCTCGAGCCTGGCGCCTGGACCTTCGTGCTCAGCACGCAGACCCGGCAGGAGAAGTACGACCCGAACGAGAAGGTCAAGCTGTACGGCGCCTACAACTACGACAGCAAGTTCGACGTGGCACGGGCGCCGATGACGGTGCGGCAGACCGACACCTCGGTCGAGCAGCTCACGATCGGCTTCGTGAACGTCACGCGCCACGAGCGCCACCCTGTCGGTGGCGTGGGACAAGACGGTGGCCACGCTCGCGATGAAGGTCGGCGGCGCGAAGTAAGCCACCGATCCCCGGATCAGCGCCCGCCCAGGGCGCCGCGCAGCTTGTCGGCCAGCGAGCCGAGTGAGGCCGAGGGCGTGGACTCGGTTCGTGCCGCGTAGTCGTGCAGCTCGGCCCGCTCACGCTGCTCGGCCACGGCCTTGCGGCTCAGACGAATACGGCGGCCGACCGCATCGACCTCGAGCACCACGACCTCGACGTCGCTGCCGGGCGGGAACGTCTTCAGCAGGTCCTCGTCGCGGTCGACGCCGGTCTCCGAGAACGGAATCAGGCCGGTCTTGCCGGGCGCCAGGAACACGAACACGCCGAACTTCTCGTGCTTGTCGACCTTGCCCGTGACGATCGCTCCCGGGACGATGCCGCTCTGAGCCGCGGTGGCGCCGGCCGCGCGCGCCGAGCCTTCCTCCACCATCGCGACGCCGATGCGCTTCTGCGCCGGGTCGATGCTCAGGATCTCGAACACGCCGGTCGTGCCGGGGGCGACCGTCTTCGCCCAGCCGCCGGTGCGCCCCGTGGGCGGGAACGTCGAGACGTGCGCCAGCGCTTCGATGCCCGGCTCGAGTTCGACGAAGGCGCCGAACTCGGCCACCCGCGTCACCTTGCCGGTGCGCACCTGGCCCACGGCGTATCCCTCCGCCACCTGCACCCAGGGGTCGTTCTGGAGCTGCTTGATGCCGAGGGCGATCTTGCCGGTGGCTTCGTCCACGCGCAGCACCTTGACGGTGATGGCATCGCCGGGCGCCGCCACTTCGTTGGCCGAGACGCGCGACCACCCCATCTCCGACACGTGCAGCAGGCCCTGGATGCCGCCGCCCAGGTCGACGAAGGCGCCGAAGTCGAGCACCGAGGTCACGCGGCCCGGCAGCACGGCGCCGGCCACGATCGACCCGCGCACGGCGTCCGCGTTGACGCGCTGCTCCTCTTCGAGCTGCTGGCGGCGTGACACGACGAGGTTCTTGCCGCCGTCCTTGTACTCGATGATGCGGAAGGCGTAGACCTTGCCCTCGTGGACGGCCGGGTCAGCCGTGCGCACGATGTCGATCTGCGAAAACGGGCAGAAGGCCCGCTCGCGGGCGATGCGCACTTCGTAGCCGCCCTTGACCGCCTTCTCGACGCGGCCCTCCACGGCGAGGCCGGCCTGGAACGCGTCCTCGAGTTCACGCTGGGTGGCGGCGTTGCGCACGCCCTTGCGCGAGAGCTGGATGCCGCCGGCGGTCGACACGACCATCGCCTGCAGGCGATCGCCGACCGAGACTTCCACGTCGCCGTCCTGGTCCTTCAGTTCCGCCAGGTCGATCTCGGCCTCGCTCTTGCCGCCGATGGCCACCAGCGCCACCTTGGGCCCGAGTGCCACGATGGTGCCCTCCACCATCTGGCCGCGATCGAAGCGCTTCGCCGTCCTGGCCGAGGCTTCGAACATCGAGGCGAAGTCTTCGTCTTGCTCGCTCACGGGGAACTCCTGGAAGAAAGACCGGAATTGTCGATTATACCGAGGGGCTGCGATGGATGCCGGGAGTGGCTCGCGGATACGCACGGCGGCAGCCAATGCTGCTAGGCTGCGGGCTGACACGGGCGACCCCTGCAACCCGTCGCCATCCGTTTCGATGACTATTGAACTATCGCACCCGCCTCATCCGTCCCGACGCCGTCCTCGATCCGTGCCGAACAATGGCTTCGCGTTGGCCGTGTTCGGTGCGCTCCTCATCGTCGGCATCTGGCTGGCGGCGTTCGAGCGGGTGGGCGCCGACCGCGCGGAAGCGCTCGAAGGCGAGTTCGTCAAGAACTCCAACCTGGTGCTGGCGCTCGAGGTCCAGACCACTCAGCGCATCCGCAATCTCGACCGCTTCCTGCTGCTCATGCGACACCAGCACGAGCACGCGCCACCCCGCGTGCCGTTGGGGGAACTGGTGGCGCCGGCTTTCGACGACGACCCCGGCATCACGCTCATCGCCGTGCTCGACGAGCACGGATCTCCGGTGGAGTCCCTGATCAACCCCTCGGTCCGCAACAGCGCGGATCGGCCGCCGTTCGTCCGGCACCAGCAGAGCGCGAGCCGGGACCTGATGGTGGGCGAGCCGGTGTTCGGCCGCGCCAGCGCCCGCTGGATCATCACCCTGTCACGGCGCGTCGACAAGCCCGACGGATCGTTCGGCGGCATCGTCGTCATCTCGATGCAGCCGAGCTATCTCACGTCCCTCTTCGAGAACGCCGCGCTCGGCGACATGGACCTCATGTCCCTGGTGCTCGACAACGGCATCACCCTGGCGCGGCGCCGCGGCACCACGAGCTCCTTCGGCGAGAACATCTCGTCCTCGCAGATCATGACGGACTTCGCCGACCAGCAGATCGGCCGCTTCATCGGCCCGGGCGGGCTGGACGGCCACCGGCGGGTGTTCAGTTTCCGGCGGCTGGCCGACTACCCGGTGATCGCCACGGTGGGCACCTCGGAGGAGGCGGCCCTGGCGCCGAGTCACGCCCGGGCCTCGACCTACTATCTCGTGGTCACGCTCGTCAGCCTGGTTATCGGCCTCGTCTGCACCGCCGGCATCGTGCTGCTGACGCGTCAGCGGCGCGTCAACCAGCGGCTGGTCGAGCAGGCCTCGTTGCTCGACGAGGCTCAGGACGCCATCCTCGTCAGCGACGCCGACCACCAGCTGACCTACTGGAACCGCAGCGCCGAGCGGCTCTATGGCTGGCGGGCCGACGAGGTCCTGGGCCGTGAGGTGGCCGACGTGCTCTACCAGGGCAATCGCGCGGCCGTCGACGCCGCCTTCGATGCCGTCGAAGCGAACGGCTCATGGCTGGGGGAACTCCAGCCGGTGGCCAGGGATGGCCACCGCGTCGTCACGCAGAGCCGGTGGTCGCTGGTCCGTGACGGCCAGGGTGCGCCGCTCAGCATCCTGGCCATCGACACCGACATGACCGAGCGCCGGCAGATGGAGCAGCAGTTCTACCGGGCGCAGCGCCTCGAGAGCATCGGCACGCTGGCCGGCGGCATCGCCCACGACCTCAACAACGTGCTGACGCCGATCATGCTGGCCAGCGAGATCCTGCACGAGCGTGCCGACGACGACGACTCCCGGGACCTGCTGCAGCAGATCACCGACAGCGCCCAGCGTGGCGCCCGGATGGTGGGACAGGTGCTGTCGTTCACACGCGGGCAGGAAGGCAACCGTGGCGACGTACCGGTCAAGCCGCTCGTGGACGACGTGGCGCGCATCGCACGGGACACGCTGCCGAAGAACATCGGGGTCGTCACCACCGTCCAGCCGTCCCTGCCGGTCATTCGCGGCGACGCCACGCAGTTCCATCAGGTGCTGGTCAACCTGTGCGTGAACGCGCGCGACGCCATGCCCGGCGGCGGCCGTCTGACAATCGCCGCCGAGACGGTGACGCTGCCGGCTCCGGGCGAGCCGCTGCTCCCGGGCGTGACGGCCGGCACCTACGTCGTGCTGCAGGTAGACGACACCGGGATCGGCATTCCGGCGAGCGAGCTCGACCGGATCTTCGATCCGTTCTTCACCACCAAGGAGCCGGGCAAGGGCACCGGGCTCGGGTTGTCGACCTCGCTGGCAATCGTCCGGAGTGCCGGGGGCCACATCCGCGTCCGCAGCGAGCCCGGTCACGGCACGCGCTTCCGCGTCTATCTCCCGGCGCAGAAGGGCGCGGTGGCGGCCGCCGCATCGGTCGTGGAACCGCCACGTCCACGCGGCGAGGGCGAGACGATTCTGGTCGTCGACGACGAGCCCGAGATCCTGGCCATCATCCAGCAGGTGCTGACCGCGGCGGGTTACCGCGTGCTGGTCGCGGCCAACGGGATGGCGGGGCTGGCCGAATACGGACGACACCAGGCGCAGATTGCGCTGGTCGTCACCGACGTGATGATGCCGGTGCTCGGCGGGGACCAGTTCGTGCGCGACCTCGTGCGCGCCAACCCCGGCGTGCGGGTGGTGGCGATGAGCGGCATCGCCAGCAACGAGACGACCATGCGGAGCCTCGGCCCGCAGGTCGTGGGCTTCCTGTCGAAGCCGTTCACCTCGCCCTCGCTGCTGCGAGCCGTGAGCGAAGTGCTGTCCACGGCCTCGGCGTGACCTCCCGAGCCCCGGGACACGCGACCGGCCCCCAGGGCCACGAGCGGCGGCCACGCGGGTCGTGCCCTCGTCGGCCCACCAGCCGCCGGTAGAATTCCCGCATGCCCCGACTCCGCGTCATCGCCCTCCTCGCGTTCGTCGTGCTGCTGCCGTCTCGTGACGTGGCCGCGCAACGGCCACTGGCATCAGCGCTCGCCGACCCGCAGGTCGCGGCGGCGCTGGCCGCCGTGGACGCGCGCCGCGACGACACTGCCCGCTGGCTGGCCACCATCGGTGGCATCGTGTCGCCCTCGGGCCAGGAGCGCGAACGCGCCGAGGCGGTGGCCGCCGAGATGCGCCGCATCGGGCTTGCCGACGTGACGGTGGACGCGGCGCCCAATGTCACTGGCCGGATCCGGGGGCGCTCGGGCCAGGCGCTCGTGTTCGTCTCGACGCTCGACGATCTCGCCACCGTGGCGGCACATCAGCGGGCCACCACGGCGACGCCGCGCATCGAGGGCGATCGCGTGGTCGGCCCCGGCACCAATACCTCGACGACCACGGCGGCGCTCGTGGCCGCGGCCGACGCACTGCTCGAGGCTGGTCTCGTCCCCGAACACGACCTCGTCTTCGCCGCCGTGGCGCAGGAGGAGACGGGGCTGGTCGGGATGAAGGCCCTCTACGAGCAGTGGAAGGACCGGGCGCTGGCCTTCGTGGACGTGCTCGGCGATGGGCACAGCGTGACCTACGGCGCCATCACGATTCACTGGTGGAAGGTGGTGGCGAGCGGGCCGGGCGGACACTCGCTGAACGGGGGCGTGCCGAACGTGAACCAGGGCATCGGCCGGGCGGTGGACCGCATCCTGCAGCTGCCCCATCCCGAACGCCACCAGGCCGATCGCGTCGTCGTCAACGTGGCGATGCTGCAGAGCGGGGCGGTCTACAACCACAAGCCCGAGAGCGGCTGGTTCTCGCTCGACGTGCGCTCCCTGGACGGCCAGCGCGTGGAGGAAGTGGAAGCCGAGGTGCGCCGCATCCTCGCCGGCGTGACCGCCGAGACGACCATCCAGTTCGAGATGCAGCCGTTCCAGACGACGCCCGGCGGCCAGATTCCCGGGCTCCGCGAGTCGGCGCTCGTGACGACGGCGGAGGCCATCGCGACCCATCTGGGCTACACCGCGCAGCTTGGCAATGCCGGCTCCGCCAACCTCAACGTGCCCCTCGGCCACGGGTCGGTCGCGATCGGCATCGGCGGCAACCGCGGCGGCCAGCGCGGGTTCGCCGACGAGTGGGGCGACATCCCGCAGATGATGCGCACGGCGAAGTTCGTGGTGCTGCTGGCGGCGACCATCGGCCGCTGACACCCCGGCGCCTCCTCTCAGGTGCCGCCGAGGACGCAGAACCCGGCCCAGTAGAACGGATGGGCGAACGGGCACTCGGCTTGGTCGCGCCCGTGCAGCCGTTCCCGCAGGCCCTCCGCCGCCGCGCCCGCGGCGCCGGGTGCCTCGCGCATGTCCCACAGCAGCACCGACAGGCCGGCCACCGTCAGCGTCCGCAGCCAGTTCTGGGCCTCGCGCAGCGCCTGGGCCGGCGTGGGCGGCACGCCGTCCGCCGTGCGCGGGGCCGCGGCCGAGGCCCGGTAGAAGCCGGCCATCAGCATGGCCGCCGACTCGTCGTGCACCGGCCACTGGGTCGCCAGCACGGTGCCGACGCCGGCCTCGAGCAGCGCGGCCGGAAATCCCAGGAACTCGTCGGCGAGGGACGTGACGCGCGTGACCGCGGTCTCGCAGGCGGAGAGCGCGATGAAGCGTGGCCGTCCGGCGGCCACGTGCTGCTGCATCTCGAGCACCGTCACGTCCCCGCCGGCCAGCCGGATTCGCGAGGCGAAGGGGTCCTCGACGTTGAAGTCGGCGTGGCTCGCGATGTGGACGTGGGTGCTGGCGTTGAGGGCGGCCAGGACACGCGCGGGCGTGGCCTCGGGGCCGACGAGCACACGGGCGTCTGGATGCACGGCACGGATCGAAGCCACTTCGAAGGCATCGAAGACCAGGTCGCCATCCGGATTGGCGGCCACGATGGTCAGCTCCATCGCGGGCGTCGCGGCCACGCCGCGCGCCAGCGTGGCAATCGACGGGGCGTAGCGCACGGCATGCCGCTCGGTCAGCCACTGCTGACGTCCGCCCTCCATCGTCCAGGCGGCCTGCATCGGCAGGACGGCGCTGCCGCCGTGCGGAAACAGCACCAGCTCGCTGCCTGCGCCCACGCCGAGAGGGGACAAGGCAGCGAGCACGGGCGTCCAGAACTCCTCGTACAGCACCTGGCCAATCGACCGGAGCGCCTCGTGGAAGCGCTCTGGCGCCGAGCCGCGCAGATAGTAGGCCTCGAGCCAGCCCCCGAGTCGGGCCGGCGAGGCGCCGCGCTGCAGCTCGAGCACGCGTGGCTTGCCGAACCCGGGCAGGTCGACACGCGTGAGGCGCGCCCCGCCGTCCGCGCGGGTCGCCACGATGGCCATGCCGTCGCCGCGGGCGAAGACCGGCATCACGAGGGCGCCGCCGGGTGGAATCAGCGCTGCCACCAGGCGCGACGCCGGCCCACGGTCGGTGCGGTCCCAGAGCAGCACCTTGCCACGGTCCAGCGCGTCGACCGCTGCGGTCAGGTCGTCGCCGGTGGCGCGGCACCAGGCGAGCAGCGCGGCTGAATCCCGCAGTTCCCAGATGCGCTCGAGACGGCCGGTGAGGGTCGCGGCCTCGGCCAGGCGACGCTCCGCCAGCGCCACGGCCTGCTCACAGCACTCCGCCGCCGCCGCCACCTCACCCAGCTCCAGCAGCCCATCGGCCTGGATCTGAAGCACCTTGCGGCGTTCCGGCGCGGCAGTCGGGCTGCTGAAGAGCCGCAGTGCGGCCCGGCAGCAGTCGAGGAACGGCTCGCGGTGCTGCCGCTCGCCGAGCCGCAGCAGCTCGAGCCAGGCCAGCGCGCACAGCTTCTCGACACTGGCCCGCAGCTCGGGCTCCGGGCGTGACGCCGCCAGCTCGCGCGCCTGACCGAACACCTCGAGCGTCGAGCGCAGCGCGTCGCGGTCGCCGCTGGCCCGCTTGAAGGTGAGGCAGCGCCCCCTGAGCAGCAGCAGCTCGATCCGCACGGCGCTGTTGGTCCCGGGACCGCACGCCGCCAGCCCTTCATCGATGTAGCACTCCGCCGCCTGGCCATTCGACGCCGGATCGCCGTCGGGCCGGTCGAGATAGGCAGTGGCGAGGTGAAGACAGGTCGGCACGACGTCGGCGCCGGCCGCCCGCAGCGCCTCCAGCACGGCGTGATGGAGGGCGATGCGTTTCGTCAGTGCCGCCGCGTAGTCGCCGGCGGGCTCGTCCTGGAATGAGATGGCCAGCTCGTTGCTGACCGCCGCCCATCTGTCGAGTTCGACCGCCGGATCGGTCTGCGCGAGCGCCAGCTCGAGATACTTGCGCCGGCGCTGCCAGTTCTCCGCGGGATCGCCGGCCGGCCGGAAGCCGATCAGCGTGGCGAGCAGACGGGCCACCCAGGGATGGTCGTCGACGGCCTGCTCCAGATGCACGAGTGCTGCTTCCCCGTCGGCGGTGCCGGGAGGGTGCGCCGAGAGCAGGCATCCGAGCTGCATGTGGCAGTGGCTCCAGAACGCGCGCTGCTCGACCGGGTGCCAGACCGACAGCGCGTCCCGGTAACCGGCAATCGCCGCCGCCGGATCGTCGCGCTCCACGAGGTCGGCGAACAGGCTCCGCAGGCCGGCCCACTTGAGCGGAGTCGCCGCCCGGTCGACGACGCCGGTCGCACGCGTCAGGAGCTCCCTGGCCCGCAGTGGCTCGGCCGCCACGTCAACCTGGCCGTACTCGGCCATCAACTGCTGCAGGTCCTGCGTGTCCGGCACGACGGACTCCCCGGCTCAGGCCAGCAACTGGTAGCCGCTGCCGTGGACCGTGATGAGGTAGCGGGGATCGTGCGGCCGCGGCTCGATATGCGTGCGCAGCTTGGCCACATAGTTGTCGACGGTCCGCGTGACCGACAGGTGGCTGTAGCCCCAGACGTCGCGCAGCAGCTGCTCGCGGGTGACGATCTCGTTGCGATGCGCGAACAGGTAGCGCAGCAACTCGAACTCGCGAGCCGACAGCGGCACGCGACGTCCCTTCCTGAGCACCAGCCGCTGGCCCACCTTGACCACGACATCGCCGAGCGTGAACTCCCCGCTCTCCGGCGTGTGCCAGTCGTCGCGCCGCACGAGCGCGCGCACCCTCGCCAGCAGCTCCCGCACGCTGAACGGCTTGGTGACGTAGTCATCGGCCCCCAGATCGAGGCCGCGGATGCGGTCCTGTTCGTGTCCACGGGCGGTCAGCACGACGATCGGCATGTGCAGGGCGCGCGCCCGCAGCTGCTGACAGACGTCGAACCCGCTCATCCCCGGCAGCATCACGTCGAGGAGCAGCAGCGCGTAGTGGCGCCCGGCTACGGCCTGCAGCGCCTCCTCGCCGGAGGTCACCGCCGTGACACGGTAGCCTTCGAACTCCAGGTTGTCGGTCAGCATCGAGCGCATCTGCGGCTCGTCCTCGACCACCAGGACGTGCTTGGCGTCGTCGGTACGGCTGGTCGTCTCGGCGTTCATCACACGGCCTCCGGCTGTCGGGCGGGCGCAGCGTCCCCGGCGATCGGCCCGGCGACACTGCGCAGCATCACACGGAACGTGCTGCCGGCACCGGGCGAACTCGACACGGCCACGCTGCCGCCCTGCGCGCGCAGGAGTTCGCGCACGATCGGCAGGCCGAGGCCGAAGCCCTGGCGGTGACCGGCGCCCGGCACGCGGTAGAAGCGCTCGAAGATGCGCTCGTGATCGGCGGCGGCAATGCCCACACCGCGGTCGGCGACCTCGACGATGGCCCACAGGCGTTCGGCGCGCACGGTGACGGTCACCGCCTGGTCGTCGCTCGAGTACTTGACGGCGTTGTCGAGCAGGTTGGCGATCACCTGTTCGAGCGCGGCCGGGTCCGCGAGCACGAACGGACCGGGGCTGCTCACGCGCACATCGAAGACGACGTGGCGGCTGGCCAGCCCGTGGGCGAAGGCATCGACCGTCTCGCGCACCAGCGCGCCCAGATCGACCTGCTCGAACTCGTAGTTGCGCTGCTGTTCCACGCGCGAGAACTCGAGCACCCGCTGCACGAGCGCCGACAGGCGCTGCGCTTCGGCGCGGATGGTGTCCAGGTACTCGGCCAGCCGCTCCGGCGAGCGGATGCGGTCCATCTGCAGCGTCTCGGTGGCGGCGCTGAGCAGCGACAGCGGCGTCTTGAGCTGGTGTGACACGTGGGCCACGAAGTCGGTCTGCATGCGCGCGAGCTCGGCGGAGCGGCGGTGGGCCTGCAGCACCAGCCCGAGAGCCACCAGCATCAGCAGGAGCGACAGCGCGGTGGGTCCGTAGCCGTAGCCGCCACTGGCCAGGGCGCCATCGAGCGCCGGCCCCCCCACCTCGATCGTCCACGGCCGCGGTGCGACTTCGGCGGCCAGCCGGCTCCTGATGTCGTCAATGGGATAGAACAGCATCGGAAACGGGATGCGCACGCCTTTGACGTGTTGCGGCAGCGTGCCGAACACGACGCGGCCGTCGTCGTCGGCCACGCGCAGCTGCAGCGGCAGCTCGCTGCCTCGCCGCGCCACCAGCGCCTCGAGGGCGGCGCCATGGCTGCCGGCAAAGAGCTGCTGCGGCAGACTGGTCGGATCGATGACGAATCCGAGCACGGCGAAGTACTCGACGCGGCGGGCATCGGTCCAGAACAGGCGCAGGAACATCTGACGGCTGCCGTGGCCCACACCCTCGGCGGCGATGTAGATTTGCTGCGCCCCGGAGTGGCGGGCCGCCAGGTCGAGCACCTCCCGGCCCATGGCGGCGTCGCGAATGAGGCCGCCGCTGCGGCTGTGGAACATCACGTCGGCGGGACGGACCGTGGGCTGCACCCGCCAGGCAAAGAAGCGCTCGACGTGCGGATAGGCCTCGAGGCCCTCGGCGAAGGTGCGGGCCACGAGGTCCATGCGGCCGGCCCGCAGGTCGGGATGGTTGACGGCCGCGAGCGTGTCGAAGATCGGGCCGTCGAGGGTGTGGCGGAGCGCACGGGCCACGTCGTCGGCCGCCTGCTCCGAGAGTTGCCGCACGATGACTTCGGTCTGCGAGTGCAGCGCCGTGATGGCGCGATGCTGGAGATACAACACCAGCGCCGCGGCGCCGATGGTCGCGATGATGGCGAGAACCAGCGGATGAGGAAGCCAGGAGCGACGGGCGGGCCGCATGGCGGTTGGCCTTCGTGTGAATGGGGACGTTACGCCCGCCGCCCCGGGGTGTCAAGGCGGAGGCGTGCTGGGACGCCTAGCTGCCGGCCGCTGCCGGCCGCGGCTCCTGTCCCATGACCTTGGCCGGATCGGCGCCAGGCTTGGGCCGGAACTTCTGGACGCGGCCGCCGAACACTTCGGCCGTGTAGAGGTTGCCGTCCTGGTCGACCGTGAGCGAGTGCGGACCGTTGAACTGGCCCGGCTGGCCGCCGGGACCGCCCCACCCATAGAGGTAGTTGCCGTCCAGGTCGTACTTCAGCATCCGCATCGTGCCGCCGTCGGCCACCCAGAGGAACTGGTCGGTCGAGATGAAGTGCGCGTAGGGCGAGGAGCGCACGCCCGTGGGCCACATGTCGAGGAAGGTGCCGTGCTCGTCGAACACCTGGATGCGGCGATGACCGCGGTCGACCACGAACACGCGCCGGTCGTTGCTGATGGCGATGCTGTGCACGGTGTTCCACTCGTTGGGCCCGGGGTCCTTCGGGTCCTTCGGTGGCCCGCCCCAGTCCATCAGGAACTTCCCGTCCTTGTCGAACTTGGCCACCCGCGTGCCGCCGTAGCCGTCGCTGATGAAGAACGTGCCGTCGGGCAGCCAGGCGATGTCGGTCGGACGGTCGAACAGCTTGCCGCCCTCTCGGCCGCGCTGCCCCCGGGTGCCGAGCGTCATCACCAGCTTGCCGTCGTAGGTGAACTTGTAGACGACGTGGAGCTGGTCGTCGAAGACCCAGACATGCTTCTCGGGGTCGTAGGGGCTCATCTTGATCTTGTGCGGACCGCGGCCGCACGTCATGTCGAAGAGCGCGTCGTGCTCGGGCCACTGCTGCACCAGCTGGCCGTCGCGGTCGACGACGACGATCACGTGGTGGTAGCGGCGCTCCCAGCCGCGCTTCGGCACCGGTGCGCAGGTGGCGCCGAGGCCGTCGTCATTGCCGGTGGCGCTGCCGCGAGGCGGGTCGAGCAGCGCGTAGGGCGTCCACGGTGCGGCGTCCGCCGGCAGCGGCAGCTCGCCGCGCTGCGCGATCCAGATGCGGTCGGGCGACTCGGCGTAGATGGCACCCACCGAGCCCCACGTCCAGCCGGCGTGGGTGACGCCGTCGGCGCCGTCAGGCAGCGGCTGCGGCCAGTTGGGCACGGGCTCGTAGGGCCCGAACTCCTCCTGGCCGCCGCGTTCCTGCCCGCTATGTGGCGCCGCGGCGGCCGTGGCCGCCGGCGTCACCTCGGAGGCCGGCGGCACGGCGCAGCCGGCAGCGGTGAGCGACAGGAGCACGAGCACGACGCGCGCTCGAGGTGGCATGCGCATGACGGGTCTCCACTCACGCACCCGCGTGAGGCAACTCGAGGACGGCGGTTCCGTGGCGTCTCCAGCCGCGTGCCGCCAGCCCCAAGCCCGTAGTCGCCCCTAGCCGCCAGTCAGTTGGTGCCGCGCATGTAGGACCCGATGAGGTGGGCGGGGTTGGCGCCCTTCTTCGGCCGGAACTTCTGCGGCCGGCCGACGTGGACGTCGGCGGTGTAGAGGTTGCCCTCGCTGTCGGTGTGGAACTGGTGCACGCCCCAGAAACCGCCGGGGAAGGCGCCGAAGGTGCCCCACGAGAAGAGGAGCTTCCCGTTGAGGTCGAACTTCAGGAACTTCTGCGTGGTCCCGTCGGCCACCCACAGGTGCTGGTCCTGGGTCAGCATCACGGAGTAGGGCCGGCGGATGTTGGGCCACGCGTCGAGGAACTTGCCGTTCTCGTCGAACACCTGGATGCGGGAGTTGGCGCGGTCGCTGATGTAGATGCGGCGGTTCTTGTCGATGGCGATGGCGTGCACGGTGTTCATGTAGTTGGGCCGCGTCTCGTTGGGCTCGTTGCCCTTCTCGCCCCAGTCGAGCAGGAACTTGCCGTCCTTGTCGAACTTGGCCACGCGCGTGTTGACGTAGCCGTCGCTGACGAAGAACGTGCCGTCGGGCAGCCAGGCCACGTCGGTGGGCCGGTTGAAGTGGGTGCCGTCGTCGCCCGGCTGCATCGGCGTGCCCACCGTCATCACGAGCTTCTTGCCGTCGCGGCTGAACTTGTAGATGGCGTGGGCGCCGTCATCGACCAGCCACACGTGGCGCTCGCTGTCGTAGGGGTTGACGAGCACCCGGTGCGGGCGCACGAACATCTTGTTGTGCTGATCCCACGACTCGATGAGCTTGCCGCTGCCGTCGACCACGTTGAACACGTGGTCCCAGCGGGGGTGCCGCGCCGGATCCTTCTGCGACAAGTCGAAGCCGGAGGTGTTGCGTGCCGGGATGAAGTTCTGCGCCGGGCCGCGGTCATCCTTGATGGCCGGCAGACAGCCGCGATTGAAGATATAGACGCGGTCGGGACTCTCGGCCCAGATGCCGCCGGTCGAGCCGATGACGAACCCGTCGCCGCAGTAGTTCTGCGGCCAGCCGGCCACCACGTCGTAGGGGCCGGTCTCGTCGCCGCCGCCTTTCTGTGCGAGCAGACCGGTAGCGAGCAGGAGCGAGAATGCCGCGCTGGCGGCGCCGATGTGCTTCATCACCATGATTCCCCCTGAAACGAACCCTTGCGCAGTTCCTTGATAAACGTCTCGGCCTGCCTGGCCTCCGCTGTGCCCGGATGATTGGCGACCACCTGATCGAAGAGCGCCAGCGCCTTCTCCACCTCGCCCCTGCTGAAGTGGATCTTGGCCATGCCCAGCGTGGCTCCGGCGGCGCCCGGCCTGGCGGCGAGCACGCGCTGGAACCGGGCCTCGGCCTCGGCGGGCTTGCCCTGGGCGAAGTAGACGGCGCCGAGCGTCGACGTCGCCTCGGCCGCCAGTGGGTCCGAGGCCAGATCCGGCCCGCCCGCCAGGCCCTTCTCGAGCGCCGCCACCGCCTTGTCGTAGGCCTGCATGTCCACGTAGGCGCTGCCGAGCTGATACTGGATGGCTGCGTCGGCGGGCGCGAGTGCCGCCGCCTTCTCGAGGCTCGCCACCGCGTCGGCGCCACGGTTCAGGCGCAGGTAGGCCAACGCGAGGTTGACGTGCAGCGCCGGCACCGCCGGCGACTGCGCGATCGCCTTCTCGAACTCGGTGGCGGCCAGCGCGAAGTTGCCACTGCCGAAGGCGGCGACGCCGGCCTCGAACTCTTTCGATCCGCCGGCCGCTGCCTTGGCCAGCTTGAAGTCGAAGTTGCGGTCGGTGCCGGCCACCAGCTTGATCGTGTCGCTGATCGGCTGATAACCGGCCTTCTCGACCGTCATCTCGTACTCGACCGCCTGGAGGCCGCGGCGGTAGAAGCGCCCGTCCTTGCCGGTCTCCACCGTGACCTCGCGGCCGCGATCGAGGTTGACGAGCCGGATCGTGACACCCTCGATCGGCTGGCCGGCCTCGTCCACGACGCGCCCCTTCATGACACCGAGCTCCATCTGGGCCATGGCGGGCGTGGCGCCGGCGAGCAGCGCCACCCCGATCAGAGCGGTGAGACTGAGTGTCCGCATGGCGCCCTCAGAAGCGCAGCCGAATCCCGAGCTGGCTCTGCAGCGGGAAGTTGGCCGAGGTGGAGACGTTGAAGACCGACGACGAGCGGTTGCCGGTTGGCGCCACCGGATTGAGGCGGTTGAAGACGTTGAAGACGTCGAAGTAGAAGTCGAGGCTCTCGAGCCGGCCGGGCATCGGCTGCTGATAGCGGAGCGAGAGGTCGACGGTGAACGACCCCGGCCCCCGGATGCCGAAGGGCACCGCCCGTCCCTGCGAGTCGAGGTCCGACAGAATCGGGCGGATCAGGTCGTCGATGCCGCGAGTCGGGCGGTCGTTGTTGTCGAGGTCGCCGTTGACGTCGCGGCCGACGGTCTCGTTGATCGGCGAGCCGCTGATGGCGCTGACGACGGTGGCGAGCGTCAGACTGCGCCAGGGGTTGACGCTGGCGCTGCCGGCGAACACGTGCGTGCGGTTGGCCACGAACTCGCCGTAGTCGGCCCGGATATCGTTGTCGAGCCACACGCGCCGGGCATCCGGATTGCCGACGCCCACGTAGTTGCTGTGCTGCAGCGTGTAGGCGAGACGACCGCTCCACCGGTTGGCGAGGCGGCGCACGACCGACATCTGGAGCGACTTGTAATCGCCGTCGAAGGCGGAGTTGGTCTGCGACTGCAGGACGCGCAGGAAGTTGACGCCGCGGGCTTCGGCGGGAATCAGCGTTCCGCTCGGGTCGAAGGCAGCGACGCCCGGGCGCACGCCGTTGACCGGCTCGTTGATGTCCAGCACGCCGAGCTGATCGCGCGACGCGTTGGCGACGTAGTCGGCCGATATCGCGAGGTTGCCGAACAGCTGCTGGCTGACGCCGGTGCTCCACGACCAGGTGTGCGGCATCTTGCGGTCCGCGCTGTCGATGCGCGGGTTGCGGTTGAAGGCGGTGCCGGCGACGACCTGATCGCGCAGGGCGTTGAGGGCCGCCTGGGCCGCCGGCGAAAGCCGGGCGACACCCGTATTGCCGGCGGTGTCGGCAATCACGTCCGGCACCAGGATCACCGACGCCAGCGGATGCGACGCGTTGATCGAGATGTTCGGGTAGAGGGTTGTGACCCCGCTCTGCTGCAGCGTCAGGTCGTGAACCACCGGCACGTAAGCATAGAACTTGCCGACGCCGCCGCGGACGACCGTGCGCCCGGTGCCGAGGACGTCCCAGGCGAAGCCGGCGCGCGGCGCGAAGGCGTTGTCGTGGTTGGGCGTCTGCTTGTGGTTGTCCCAGCGCAGACCCAGGTTGAGGGTCACCCGGTTGGTGAGGGCCCACTTGTCCTCCAGGAAGAGGTAGCGGCGCTGGTCCTTGGAGACGACGGCGTAGCCGTAGTCGTCCTGCGGGCCGACCGTGACATCGAACTGGAACGGATGCGTCGACGGGTCGGCCGGGTTGTAGGGAGCGTCGCCGCGGAACTGGAAGGTGCCCGAGTCGAAGGTCGAACGCGGGTCCATGTGGTTCCAGCTGTAACCGCCGCCGGCCTTGAGGGTGTGCTCGCCGCCGAATAGGTTCGGGACGAAGTAGCTGAAGGCCTGGTCGACCACGTAGCTGCGGATCACGGTGGTCGGCCCGCTGCCGCCGGTGCCGGTGATGTAGCTGGGGTGCACGTTGCGCTGGCCGATGGAGAACGGATCGCGGCCGTCGAAGCCCACCGCCTCACCGCTGTCGTTGAAGAAGCCCTGCGCCGCGGTCGTCAACTCCTCGCCGATGCGGCCGAACCGGGTCACGCTCGACAGCCGGTCGCTGAGCACGCTGGTGTAGGTGCCGGCGATCATGTGATCCCAGTCGGCCTCCCAGACCCTGGCGTCGGGGGTCTCGTTGTTCGAGTTGAAGCCCTCACCTTTCGAGTTGGCGGTTTCGAGCAGCCAGCGGACGTTGATGAAGTTGCGGTCGTTCAGCTGAACATCGCTGCGCGCGAAGAAGTTGTTGGCCCGCACCGTGAAGTAGCCGATCTGATCCACGGCCAGGGGCGCCGCCGCCGCCGGGAACCGCTTCTGCCCGGCAAGGTCTTCGTTGTCGCGCTCGTAGGTGAAGTAGTAGTGGGCACGGTTCTGGACGATCGGGCCGCCGAGGCCGAAGCCGGCCTGCAACGTGCGCACCGGCGGCTTGTCGACGCCGTCGGCCAGGAACTTGTCGCGGGCGTTGAGGACCTCGTCGCGGAAGTACGAGTAGGCGCGCCCGTGGACCTGGTTGGTGCCGCCGCGGGTCACCATGTTGATGATGGCGCCGGCGCCGCCGCCGTACTCGGAGCTGTACTGGTTGGCCAGCACCTGGTACTCCTCGATGTTGTCGAGCACCACGCGCACCTGTGTGCCCTGGCTGCCGCCGAGCCGGTCGTCGTTGTTGTACATGCCGTCGAGCAGGTAGACGTTCTGCTGCGACGGCGATCCGTTGGCCACCACCTGGCCGCCTTCAAAGGTGGATTGGGCCGGATTCGGCGTCATGCCCGGAATGAGCTGGGTGAGGCCGGTGAAGTTGCGGAAGTTGGAGGGCACTTCCTCGATCTCCCGCCGCGACAGGCTGCCGCCGATCTGGTTGCTCGTGCGCTCCACCAGTGGCGCCTCGCCGGTGACGACCAGGTTCTCCTGCACGCCGGCCACCGTCAGTTTCAACTTCGAGCGTGACGGAGGCGCCCGGGGCCAGCACCATGCCGGTGCGGGCGGCCTGGCCGAAGCCGGCCATGGTGACCGCCACGTCATAGGTGCCTGGTTCGAGGTTCGGCACCGAATACGCCCCGGTGGCCGCCGTGATGACCTCACGCGTGAAGCCGGTCCCGGCATTGGTGACGACGACAGTGGCACCGGGCAGCACCAGGCCATCGGGATCGAGCACCCGGCCGGAGATTGAGCCGCGCTGCTGCGCCAGCGCCGGCGGCACCGTGACCAGCGACGCAGCGAGGACAAGGATCAGGAGCCGTGACAGAGCGACCATGTGGACCTCTTTCGTGACGTAGTCCGTTGATGGCGGCAGCGTAGCCGTTCGCCGTCGCCCACGGTGTCAAACCATGTCTAAGGTTTGTCTTTGAGTTGTCTAGGCCGGGCGGCGGGCGCCCGCCGAGACAAGTTGCAGACATCTCCAAGACATTGTTTTACCGTGGCGGCGGCCGGGGCCTGCTACAAAGGACCACATTCGGAGGAGTGTCCATGAGAATCATCGCGGTCCTGACGGCGTTGACCGTCCTTCTTGGTCCGGCGCCGGCAGCGGCGCAGGGAAACCCCGCCATCAGCAGCGCCGAGCCGTTCAAGCTCGGCACCTTCGAGATCGCCGGCGAGCCGCGCATCGGCATCGTGCTGAAGGACGCGCTCGTCATCGACCTGATGGCCGCCAATCGTGCGTTGGAACGCGACCCGTCGTATCCCGCCGTGCCGATGCCGGCCGACATGGTCGCGCTCATCGGCCGCTACGAATACGGCATGAAGACTCGTGTCTACGAGATCGTCAACGCGCTCGTGCAGGGCAATCGCCTGACCGGTGCGCAGCGGCCGGCCTACGTCCATGACGTCAAGAGCGTCGACATCCTGGCGCCGCTCATGCCGGGCAAGATGCTGAACGCCGCCGTCAACTTCTACACGCACGTCGGAGAATCGGGCACGTCCGAAGAGCAGAAGAAGGCGGAAGCGGAGCGGCGCGCCAAGCGCGGCGTGCCGTATCTGTTCATCAAGCCGACGCGCGGCGCCGTCGTCGGCGACGGCGACAACGTGATCATCCCCTACGGCCGCGACCGCGTCGACTGGGAAGTGGAACTCGGCATCGTCATGGGCCGCACCGCCAAGTACGTGTCGGCCGACAAGGCCGCCGAGCACATCTTCGGCTACATGGTCACGGTCGACGTCTCGGACCGCGGCGGCCGGCCGCCCGATTCCCGCCCCGGCTCCGACTGGCTGGTCGGCAAGGGCCACGACACCTTCGCGCCGATGGGTCCGTGGATCGTGCCGAAGGAGTTCTACGGCGATCCGATGAAGCGCCTGCGCCAGACGCTGACGGTGGACGGCAAGGTCATGCAGGAAGCCGGCGCCTCCGACATGATCCATTCGATCTACGAGCTCATCGAGTACGGGTCGTCGATCATCACGCTCTATCCCGGCGACGTCGTCAACAACGGCACCTCCGGCGGCACCGGCATGGGCCAGGCCTATCGCGGCGCCGAGCGCTTCCTCAAGCCGGGCGAGAAGATGACGGCCTCGATCGACGGCATCGGCTCGATCACGATGAACGTCGTGGGCGAGCCGGCACCGGCCGCCGGCACCGGCTCCCGGCTCCCGCCGGTGAGCACCTACCGCAAGCAGTAGCCCTTCATTCGGGCGCGGGGCGGACGCATCCCGCCCTGCGCCCGTTCGTCGCCACCCGCCCGGCGTCGGCACAACAAATCCGCCCGCCCGCCCGTCTAACGCCAGGTGACTACCCTGGCCCGCGACCTCGTCTACGCCCTCCGCAAGTTCCGCTCGGCCCGCGTCTTCACGGCCACGGCCGTCCTGACGCTGGCGCTCGGGATCGGCGGCACGACGGCCATTTTCACGCTGATTCACGCCGTCATGCTGAAGTCGCTCCCGGTGGGCGATCCGGCCCAGCTCTACCGGATCGGGGACGGCGACAACTGCTGCGTGCAGGGCGGCCCGCAGGACCGCTGGGGCATGTTCTCGTTCGCGCTGTTCGAGCGCCTCGAGGCCGAGACGCCGGAGTTCGCGTCGCTGACGGCGTTCCAGGCCGGCGGCGGCCGGATGAGCGTCCGCCGGCAGGGCTCGAATGAAGCGCCGCGGCCGCTGCGCTCCACCTACGTCACCGGCAACTACTTCGAGACGCTCGGCATCAACGCGTTCGCCGGACGGGTGTTCAGCGCGGCCGACGACGCGCCGGCGTCGGCGCCAGTGCTGGTGCTCGCCTACCACGCGTGGCAGGGCGTCTACGCGGGCGACCCGGCGGTTGTCGGCGCCACGCTCGTCGTGGAGGGCCAGGCCTTCACGGTGGCCGGCATCGGTCCGCCAGGCTTCTACGGCGAGACCCTGAAGGCCACACCGCCCGATCTGTGGGTGCCGCTGCAGCAGGAACCGCTCATCAGCGGCGCCGACACCTCCCTTCTGCGCCAGCCGATCCCGGCGTGGCTGCGCGTCATCGGCCGGCTGCGCCCGGGCGCCGCCATCGACGGGATGGACGCGCGGCTGACCGGCCTTCTCCGCCAGTGGATGCAGCACGAGGCCGGCTACCCGCCGGCGTGGATGGGCACCGTCGAGCGTGTGCTGCCGCAGCAGGTGATCGCCGTGGTGCCGGCCGGCGCCGGCGTGGGCGTGATGAAGGAGCAGTACGGCCGCAGCCTGCAGATCCTGCTGGGTGTGTGTGGCCTCGTGCTCCTCATCGCCTGCGCCAACGTCGCCAACCTGCTGCTGGCGCGCGCCGTGGCGCGGCGCGGCCAGACGGCAGTGCGGCTGGCGATGGGCGCCTCACGGCGTCAGATCGTGACCGAGGCGATGGTCGAGAGCGTGCTGCTCGCGGTCGGGGGCGCCCTGGCCGGTCTGCTGGTGGCGATGGCAGCCGCGCGCCTGCTGCTCTCGCTCGCCTTCGCCGGCGCGCCGATGCTGCCGATCGACGTCACGCCCTCCCCGCTCGTGCTCGGCTTCGCGGCCGGCCTGGCGCTGCTGACGGGACTGCTCTTCGGCACCGCGCCGGCCTGGCTCGCCACCCGCACCGACCCGATGGAAGCGCTGCGCGGCGCCGGCCGCACGGCCGGCGATCGCTCGTCGTTCGCCAGAACGACGCTGCTGGTCGTTCAGGCCACGCTGTCGGTGGTGCTCGTGGCCGGCTCCACCATGCTCGGCCGCAGCCTCGGCAACCTGCAGGGTCAGGACTTCGCCTTCGAAAAGGAAGGACGCGTGCTGGTCTCGGTGGGCCGGCCGTCGCCCTCCTTCACCGGCGAGCGCCTGAGCGCCCTCTACCGCGACGTCGAGGAGCGGCTGACCGCGCTGCCCGGCGTCCGGAGCGCCAGCCTCGCCCTCTACAACCCGCTCACCGACAACTGGGGCGAGGGCGTGGTCATCGCCGGCAAGCCGCTCGTGGAGCCCGGCGAGCAGACCAGCTCGTCGTGGGACCGCGTGAGCGCCAACTACCTGCAGGACCTGGGCGTGCCGCTCGTGCGGGGCCGTTACTTCAGCCCCGCCGACAGCGCCACGACCGAGCACGTCGCGGTCGTCAACGAAGCCTTCGTGAAGCGGTTCTTCGCGAGCGACGAGAACCCGATCGATCAGCATTTCGGTATCAACCTGCCGGAGAACGCCAATACCTACCGCATCGTGGGCGTGGTGCGCGATGCGCGCTTCGCCGGCTTCCAGTTCGATCGGCCGATGCGGCCGATGTTCTTCGCGCCGCTGGCGCAGACGGTGGACTACGCCAACCCCCTCATGCGGCGGGTCGAGACCGCGTCGCACTACGTCGGCGGCATCCTGCTCGTCACCGATGCGCCGACCGGCACCCTCGAACCGCAGGTCGCACGGGTGCTGTCTGAAGCCGATCCGAACCTGACGGTGCTGAGCGTGCGCACCCTGAATGAGCAGGTCGAGCGCTCCTTCGATCAGCCACGCGCGGTGGCGAGTCTGGCCGGGCTCTTCGGCGCCGTGGCCCTGGTGCTGGCAGCCATCGGCCTCTACGGCGTGACGGCCTACTCGGTGGCGCGGCGCACCGGCGAGATCGGTCTGCGGATGGCGCTCGGCGCCGATCGTGGCCGCGTGATGCGCCTCGTGCTCGGCAGCGCGTTCAGTCGAGTGGCGATCGGCCTGGCGCTCGGCCTGCCTCTGGCGGTCGGCGCCGGCTACCTGCTGTCGGCGCAGCTCTACGGCGTGACGTTCTGGGATCCGGTGGCGCTGTCGGTCGCGGCCGGCGCGCTGGCCGTCGCCGCGCTCGTGGCCGCGGCGGTCCCGGCCCTGCGCGCCGCCGCCGTGGCGCCCATGAAAGCGCTGCGCACCGAGTAGTCCTAGCCGACGGGAGCCACGGGCAGGTGCGCGGCCATGCCCGACCGCGCCTCGATGGCTTCGCCAGCCGCCAGGCACAGATCCTCGCGGAAGCGCCTTGCGATGAGCGTGACGCCCATCGGCAGGCCGTCGGCCAGGCCGGTGGGCACGGCCAGGGCCGGCACGCCCAGCACCGGCACGGCCGTGAGCGTGACGCACTCGCGCCAGAAGGCCGCCGTGCGCTCCACGCTCTCGAGGTCGAACCCGCGCCGGTAGACCGGCTGCGTGCACACGGGGGCGAGCACCAGCGGCACGCGTTCGAGGAACTGCTGCCAGTCGCGCACGACCCGAGCCCGTTCGGCCAGGGCCCGCATGTAAGGACTGCCGGAGTCGGCCGGGTGGGCCTCGAGCATCAAGCCCATGGCGCGCCGGATGCCGGCATCCCCGTGGCGCTCGATGGCCGGCCACATGAACTCGCGGATCTCCGGCATCTGCATGGCGAACCACAGTTCCATCGCGCGCGTGAAGCCCGGCGTGGGCGTGTCCACCACCTCGTAGCCGGCCTCGGCCAGCCACCCGGCGGCCCGCTGCAGCGCCGCCTCCACTGACGGGTGCAGGCGCTCGCCGCCGAGTGCCGCCGGCTCGCTCACGACCGCCACGCGGAGCGGCGACGGCAGCGGCGGCCCTTCGAGGGGCGCGTTCACCCACCACGGATCGCGCACGTCGCGCGCGGCCATGGCGGCCAGCCCGAGCCGGAGGTCCCGCACGCTGCGGGCGAGCGGCCCCTGCACCGACAGCAATCTGCGACGACAGCGATCGTTCCGCTGGGGCGCTCGGGTTGAACGCCGGCACGCGGCCAAAGGAGGGCCGCAGCCCGGCCAGCCCGCAGGCGTAGGCCGGGTAGCGGATCGAGCCGGCGATGTCGTTGCCGTGTGACAGCGGCGTGATGCCGGCGGCCACCGAGGCGGCGGCGCCGCCGCTCGAGCCGCCCGGGGTGTGCGCCTCCGACCATGGATTGACGGTCCGTCCGCGCAGGTCGTTGTCGGTATCGAGACGGAAGCTGAAGCCCGGCGTGTTGGTGCGGCCGAGGATGACGGCACCGGCCGCCTGCCAGTTGGCCACGATCGGACTGTCGGTGGTGACGAACTGATCGCGACAGGCGACGATGCCGTTGGTGGTGGCGCAGCCCGCCTGGTCGACGTTCTCCTTCACGGTCACGGGGACACCGTGCAGCGGCCCGAGCCGGTCGCCGCGCGCCACCGCGGCATCGGCACGGTCGGCGGCCTGGCGCGCCTGGCTGGCGAGATCGACCGTCACCGCATTCAGCGTCGGGTTGACCTCGGCCAGCCGCGCCAGGCACGCCTCCACGGCGTCGCGCGACGAGATCTCCCGCCGGGCAATCGCCTGCGCCATCCGTGTGGCGTCCCAGCGCCAGATCTCATCCGCCATGAACAGTGATTGGCCGCCGCCCCACGCCGCGGCAACCGGCGCAGTGTAGTGCAGGACGGTCCTTCCCGGGCCGATCGGACTCGCGCGCGCCACGGGAGGGCGCACGGGACAGCGGGCTCGCGACGGCTCGGTTACTCTCTGAGACCGGCGCGGACGACCCACCCGCTGGACATCGGGCCGCGCACCAGCTCATAGCCGCCGAAACGCCCCAGCACGTCCACCTGCTCTGGCGCGTCCAGCCTCCGGATCGCCGGCGCGGACGCGGTCGGCTTCTCGAGGATCGTGGCGCCGGCGTCGAGCGACCGTCGCGACAAAGGCGACGACGCGTCGGCAAGTGCGGCACGCGGCAGGTAGCCCACGGCTCCATCGGGCGTGATCACCCGCACCATCCGGCCGGCCGCGCCGGCCACCGTCACCAGCGTGGCCCGCGGCAGCGAGGCCGCGACCGGGGACTTGCCGCTCGACCCGCGCGACAGGGCCGCCTGCTCGGTGCGTACCCGTGCGAGTGCGCCGAGTGGCGGGTCGATGGCAGGCGGGGACGGCAACGTCTGGTCGGCGGCCAGGAAGGGTGAGGGATCGATGGGCGTCCGGTCGTAGACGCCGAAGTGGAGATGCGGGGCGGTCGTGCGCGCGTTGCCGGTGTTGCCGACGAAGCCCAGCACCTGGCCTGGC
Source organism: uncultured Acidobacteriota bacterium (assembly GCA_963807405.1). Classification (GTDB taxonomy): domain Bacteria; phylum Acidobacteriota; class Vicinamibacteria; order Vicinamibacterales; family UBA2999; genus CADEFD01. Next base: position 3,454,431 of record CAWEBU010000006.1, read on the forward strand.
CCGACGGCCGTGGCACGCTCGATCGCCCAGTCGCTGAGGTGCGCGTAGTAGTAGGTGCGGCGGCGGCTGGCGTCGCGCAGCCACACGACATTGCCACCCAGCGTGTTCGTGCTCGGCTCGGCGATGCCCCGCACCACGGCCACCACCGGCGTGCCGGCCGGCGCGAAGATGTCCACGCCCTCATGGCGCCGGGCGCCAGCGTCGCGCTCCACGCCGTAGCCGCTCTGCACCTGGCGGCCGGCGCGGCCGGACACCGGAAACGGGAGCGAGGCCAGCGTCCGGATCGCCAGGTCGAAGCGGCCGCCGCGCAGCAGCTCGGGCTGGACCCGCAGCAGGTAGTCGCCGTCCTCATCGACGTCGAATGACAGCGTCGGCTGCTCCATGGTGACCGACACCACGTGCCGTGGGACGTCCGTCGCCACCCGGAACAGATCCACGAACAGTCGGCCCGGTTCGAGCGACTCGAAGGACACGGCGATCTCGAGCCGGCGGCCCCGGAGCGACGAGAACCGATAGGCCACCGCCGATGCCTCGTCGGGCGCGAAGTAGCCCGCTTCGAGGAGTGGCAGGGCCACCTGCAGCGGCTGCTCCAGGGGCCGGGCGGCAGCGCTGAACCAGTCGCGCCCGAGGGCGGTGGCATCGAGACCGGCGTCGCGCAGGGCGTTGGCGTAGGCCTCGTGGGGCGTCGGCGGCCGGGTCAGCCTCGATAGAGACGCGCTCGAACAGCCCGCGCTCCATCCGAGGCACACCAGCGCCATCAGGGTCACGGCATGACCATTTGCTGTCATCGGGTGCTCCTGCCGGACTCGTGGGCGCCGGCAGAAGGGGCAACAGCAACAAGGGTACCGTCGCGGCACGGCCGGCCAGCGCGCGCGGCGGCGGCTGCCCGGCCGGTTGCCCGGCCAACTAGGGCGTGGCTGCGGCCCGGCCTTCGCCCGCCACCACCGGCGCCTTGCCGGAGGGCGGGCCGCCGTTCAATTGACGCCGCAGGGCATCCTCGGCCGACACGCGGGCGGTGTCGTCGATCGGACGGTCGAGGGTCATGCCGAGGTCGTGAATCAGACCGTCGGCCAGGCGGTAGACCCAGCCGTGCAGTTTGACGGGACGGCCGGAGGTCCAGGCATCGCGCACCACCACCGTGCGGCTCAGGTCGAAGACCTGCTCCATCACGTTCAACTCGACCAGCCGGTCGGCACGCGCGGTGTCGTCGGTGATCTCATCGAGCTCGGCCCGATGGAGACGGATGACATCACGGATGTGCCGCACCCAGGTGCCCGCCAGGCCGCCCAGCTCCGGGCCGAGCGCGGCTTTCACGCCGCCGCAGCCGTAGTGGCCGCACACGATGATGTTGTTGATGCCGAGCACGCTCACGCCGTAGTCGACCACGCTCATCACGTTCATGTCCGTGTGCACGACCATGTTGGCGACGTTGCGATGGATGAACATGTCGCCCGGCATGGTGCCGGTGATGACGTCCGGCGGCACGCGGCTGTCACTGCAGCCGATCCAGACGCAGAACGGCTGCTGGTGCTTGGCGAGCTCGGTGAAGAGGCCCGGATTCTCCTCGTGCATCTGCTCGCTCCATTCCCGGTTGCGAGCCAGCAGTGTGTCGCGCAGATCGCGGTCGCGCTCGGTCGGCGTGAGGGGCGTGTGCTTCATGATGATGACCTCAGGCGGCGGCGTTTTCGCGCGCGGAGATGTGCGTGAGCACGTCCGGGAACTCGTCGAGGACCTGACCCTTCGGCAGGCGGCCCGGGGCCAGACCGGCACCGGCCAGCACCTGCTTGGGCTGTTCCTGGAGTTCGGTGATGAAGACGGCCGTGCCGCGCGCCTCGAGATCGACCACGAGCTCCGTCAAGGCGTTGAGGCCGCTCTGGTCGACAAAGGGGACGTCGACCATGCGGATGACCACGTAGGGCGTGAAGCGCAGCTTCGCCGCCAGGTCCTGGAGGGAGCTCGTGAAGCCGAAGTGCAGCGGGCCATGCAGATGCTTGACCATCACCTTCTGCGCCAGCCGGCCGAACAGCGCCGCTTCTTCCGGATGCGCCGGCTCGCCGATGAACTCGTCGAAAGAGGCGACCTTGGTGCGCAGGGCGCCCTCATCGCCCATGCGCTTCATGAACAGCATCGAGGACAGGGCGACACCGAGCGCCACCGCCTGGATGAGATCGAAGAACACGGTGACGACGAGCACCATCGCCAGCACGACGGCATCGGCTCGCGGCACGTGGCGCAGCTGTTTCAGTCCGCGCACGTCCATGATGCTGAGACCCACCGAGATGAGGATGCCGGCCAGCACCGACAGCGGCACGAAGGCGGCGTAGCGGCCGAGGCCGAGCAGCACGCCGAGCAGCACCAGTCCGTGCACCATGCCGCTCAGGCGGGTGCGCCCGCCGGCCTTGATGTTGACGACCGTCCGCATGGTGGCGCCAGCGCCGGGAATGCCGCCGATGGCGGCCGTCACCATGTTGCCGATGCCCTGTCCGATGAGCTCCTGTTCACTGTCGTGGCGCGTGCGGGTCAGGCTGTCGGCCACGAGCGAGGTCAGCAGCGAGTCGATGGCGCCAAGGGCCGCCAGCGCCAGGGCATCGCTGATGATGCTGCTCCACAAGTGCGCGTCGATGCCGAACAGGCCATCGAGACGCAGTGCCGGCAGGCCCTCAGGAATGCTGCCGATACGGGGCACGTCCAAGCCGAGTGCGATCGACGCCACCGTCATCGCCAGCAGCGCCACCAGCGTGGACGGCACGGCCTTCGTGAGCTTCGGCGTGAGGACGATGAGGGCGTAGGTCAGGACGGCCAGGCCGAGCGCCGCCCAATTGACGGCGCCCAGTGCCGTGCCGATCGTGAGCACCACGTCGAGCACGGCGCCCGGCGAACGCTGCCCGAGCATCGGGAAGATCTGCAGCAGGATGATGATCGTGCCGATGCCGGTCATGAAGCCCGAGATGACCGGGTAGGGCACGTAGCGGATGTACTTGCCGACCCGCATCAACCCGAGCGCGACCTGCAGCACGCCGGCGAGCAGGAACGTCATCGTGACGGCCGCGAACTCGTCGCCCGTGCCGGCCGCCGCTGCCGCCACGCTGGCCGCCACGGCCGCGCTCACGACCGTCATCGGGCCGGTGGGACCGCTGACCTGGGCCGGCGTGCCGCCGAGATAGGAGGCGAAGAAGCCGATCGCCATGGCGCCGTAGATGCCGGCGGCGGCGCCGAGGCCGCTCTGCACGCCGAAGGCGAGCGCCAGCGGCAGCGCCACGACGGCCGCGGTCACGCCGCCAAAGACATCGCCGCGCAGATTGCTCAAGTCGAACTTGTACAGCTTGGTCATCAGACACGCTCACCAGGGTCTAGTGGATGGAACCGGGGCCCGGGGCCCGAGAGGCACGCCGTTCGTGGCGCCTCACTCATCTAGGTATCGCAGGGGTCGTCGCATGACACGTCCTGCGAGGACGGCGACGCTTGTGTCCGCCCGCAGGCGGCTGACGACGGCAACGGCGGGGTCAGACGACTTCGGGCGGCTCGCTCGGCACATCGAGGTCCGGATTCTCGATCAGGCGCTCGCCCGAGCCGTGCGTCCAGCGGTGGGGAGCGGCCGGGGGCGGACACTCGAGCGCCGAGGGCGCCCCCACGGTGAGCGCCTGCTCTCCGAGCGACTCGACCGAACTCTCCGCGGCTTCCGCCGTCGGCCCGCTCACCCTGACGTTGAGGAGCGCGCCACAGAGCACGACCACGCAGGCAATCGCCGCCGCGCGCCACCAGCAGGTGCGCGGCAACTGTCTGAGCCGGACGGGCCGTGCAAATCGAGCAGTTTTCACTGGAGCGGAGGGTCAGTCTACCATCAGTCTCGCGGGGGCAAACCTACCCTTCCCGGCCATCAGGCGCGCCGGAATCGGTGGTAGTGTCAGCGGCGATCATGAGCGATTCCGACGTGCGGATGGCGGCCATCCGCGCCGCCGACGTGGTGCTGCCGACCCGCGACCTCCCGGCCGACCTGGCGTTCTTCACCGGGCTCGGTTTTCGCCTCGACACCATCTTCCCGGCTGATGATCCGGCGGTTGCCACCCTGTCGGGCCACGGACTCCGCCTGCGGCTCGATCGGCAGACCACGGCGCCACCGGGGGGACTTCGCCTGCTGGTGGACGCTCCGGCGGACGGGACAAAAAGCGCCCGCACCCTGACGGCCCCAGGCGGCACCCGCGTCGAGTTCGCCGCGGCCCTGCCAGCGCTCACGACACCGCCGACCGATCACGCGTTCATGGTGCGGCGTCTCGTCGACGGCGCGCCGTGGGTGGTCGGCCGCGCCGGCATGCGCTATCGCGACCTGATTCCCGGACGCCTCGGCGGCAGCATCATCGCGTCGCACATCCGCATTCCCGATGCCGGGCCGGTCCCCGACATGGTGCACTACCACACGGTGGGCTTCCAGCTCATCTACTGCTACACGGGCTGGGTCCGCCTCGTCTACGAGGACCAGGGCCCGCCGTTCGTGCTGGCGGCCGACGACTGCGTCATCCAGCCACCCGAGATCCGGCACCGCGTCCTGGAGTCGTCCGAGAACCTGCAGGTCATCGAGATCGGCGTGCCGGCCGAGCACGTCACCACGGTCGATCACGAGATGACGTTGCCGACGGCCACGGTGCGTGCGGACCGCCCGTTCGCCGGCACGACCTTCTGCCGCAGCGAGGCGGCGGCCGCGGCGTGGACGCCGTGGCGGATCCCCGGCTTCGAGGGACGCGAGACCGGCATCACGGCCGCCACCAGCGGCGTGGCATCGGTGCAGGTGGCGCGTCCGTCAGGCGCCGTCAGCGGTCAGGTCACCAGCCACGCCTCGGACATCCTGTTCACCTTCGTGCTGCAGGGCTCGGTCACGCTGCACGCCGACGGCCAGGGCGTGCACGCCATCGGCGAAGGCGACGCCTTCGTCATTCCGCCTCACCTGCGCACGGCGCTGTCGGACGCCTCCGCCGATCTGCGCCTGCTCGAAGTGGCGCTGCCGGGAGAGTTCGCGACGACGACCCATCGGGACGCGTCACTCGCGTAAGATCTGCCGATGCGACGACTACTGGCGGCCGCGCTCGTCTCCCTCGCCGTCCTCACGATCACGACCCGGATCCCGCACGCCCTCGCCCCCCAGACCTCCCCGCCCGCGCTCGCCGCCGCGCCGGAGTACGGACCGGCCCGCGGCACGCTGCTCATCGTGGGCGGCAACATGAGCGACGAGTACGGGGTGGCGAAGCGGTTCATCGAGCTGGCCGGCGGCCCGGCGAAGAAGTTCGTGATCGTCCCGACCAACGGCGGCAACCGGAACGACGACGGGTCGCTCAAGACCTACGCCAGCGCTTCGGTCGTGGCCGCGTGGAAGCGGCGGGGACTCACGAACGTGGTGATGCTGCACACCGCGGACCCGAAGGTGGCCGACACCGCGGCCTTCGTGGCGCCGCTCGCCGATGCCGATGCCGTGTGGTTCGACGGCGGCCGCCAGTGGAACATGGTCGACTCGTACATGAACACCCGCACCGTCACCGAGCTTCGCAAGGTGCTCGACCGCGGCGGTGTCATCGGCGGCACGTCGGCCGGCGCCACGATCCAGGGCGAGTATCTCGTGCGCGGCGACACGTCCTCGGCCGACGTGGTGATGACGGCCGAGCCCAACCACCAGCGCGGCTTCGCGTTCCTGCGCCGCTCGGCCATCGACCAGCACATCAACACGCGCAACCGCTGGGACGACCTGATGCCGGTCATCAGCAAGTATCCCCACTACCTGGGCATCGGCCTGTCGGAAGACACGGCGATCGTCGTGACCGGCGATCGCTTCGAGGTCATCGGCCGCTGGAAGGTCACCGTGCACGACAGCACCACCGTCTACCAGCCGTGGCAGAAGCCCTACGACGTGCTGCAGGCGGGCGATGTCTACGACATGAAGGCGCGGCGCGTCACGGCGCGGGGGATCGGCGCGACGCCGGCCAAGGGCCGCCCTAGGCGCTGAGCGTCGGGGCCGACAGCCGATAGCCCAGCCCGAGCAGCGCCAGCCACGGACCGCCGGCCACGAGCGTGGACTCGAGGCCCGGCACCCACCACGTCGAGAGCAGCACGGCTGCGATGGCCGCGGCGCCGAGCCACGATGCGACCGGCGTCGAGGCCGGCAACCCGAGGGTCCGCCTGGCCCGGCAGAAGGCGATGTGGGTGACGAAGATCATCAGCCACACGAACAGGGCCCCGAAGAGCGCCACGCCGAAGAACCACACGTAGGCGGAGTCAGGCCACAGCGCCCGCACCAGCACGGCCGCGCCAAGGCCGAGGCCCGAGACGAGCAGCGCATTCACGGGGGCGCCGGCCCGTGTCACGGCGCCGAGCGCCGGCGGGACGAAGCCGGCCCGCGCCAGCGAGAACAGCGTCCGCGCGATGAGATACAGGTTGGCGTTCGAGCTCGACAGCGCCGCGCTCAGCACCACGAAGTTCATCACGCCTGCCGCGCCGGGAATGCCGAGAGTGCCGAGCACGCGCACGAACGGACTCTCGCCGACGCCGAGTTCGTTCCACGGTGTCAGCGCCACGAGCAGCGTGATCGTCACGACGTAGATGGCGGACAACCCGAGCACCATGCGACGCATGGCCACGGGAATGGTGCGCGCGGGATCGGCGGCCTCGCCGGACGTGACGGCCACGATCTCGACGCCGATGAACGAGTAGATGACGAAACAGCAGCCGAGCCACACGCCCGTGAGCCCGAAGGGCATGAAGCCGCCATGGGCCGTGAGGTGGCGCAGGCCGGCCGCCGGCGCGCCGGTGGCGCCGGCGAGCACCAGCACCGCCAGCACGATGAAGACCAGCACCGCCACCACCTTGATCATCACCAGCCAGTACTCGATCGTCCCGAGCCGGCCGACGGCGCGCGAGTTGACGTAGAGGAGCGCCACCGCGAACGCCAGCACCCACACCGCGCCGGGCACCTGGGGGAACCAGTAGGCCATGTAGATCGAGGAGGCCACGAGCTGGCCGCCGGTGGCGATCACCTGCATCAGCCAGTAGCTGACGCGCACGGCATACCCCGCAAACGGCGACACGTAGATGCCGGCCCAGACGCCGAAGGCGCCGGCCGTGGGATGGGCCACCGCCATGTCGGTGAGGGCGCGCGTCAGCAGCAGCGAGACGCCCGCGACGATCAGGTACGAGAGCAGGATGGCCGGACCGGCCACGTTGACCGAGAGGCCGCTGGCCAGGAACAGGCCGGTGCCGATGGCGCCGCCGAGCGCCATCGTGGCCTGCTGGGTGGCCGACAGTTGCCGTGCGAGACCGTGTTCGTCGGGGGCATCGGGCCGCGCCGGGCTGGACATGCGGGCGTGAGTGTACCCCGGCGGCCCTTGACACGCGCCGGCGGGCAGGCGATACACACGCGTGGCCCTCACCGCCCTCGCGCAGTTCCGGTCCCGCTTCCCCATCCTCGGCCGTCGCGTCTACGTCAACAGCTGCTCGCAAGGCGCGCTCTCGACCGACGTGGAGGCCGCGATGGGCGCCTTCACCGAGTCGTGGCACGCCGGCGGCTCTCCCTGGGACCAATGGGTGGGCGAACTGGAGCGCCTGCGGGCCGTCTTCGCCGCCACCATCGGCGCCGACGTGGACGAGATCGCGGTGATGCCGAATGCCACGACGGCGGCGGCCGCCATCGCCACCGCGCTGCCGTTCGATGGCCCGCGGCGGCAGGTGGTGCTGAGCGGCGTCGAGTTCCCCACCATGGCGCACCTGTGGCAGGCGCAGGCCCGGCGCGGCGCCGAGATCGTGTGGGTGGGCGACGGTGCCGACGCGCCTCACGCCGACCTGGGGCCGGGCGGGCTGCTGCCGCCGGTCGAGAGCTTCGGCCGCTACCTCGGCGAGCGCACGGCGGTCGTGCCGGTCGCGCACGTGTGCTTCCGGAACGGCTACCGGCTCGACATCCCGCGCCTCATCGCCCGGACGCACGACGCCGGCGGGCTCGTGGTGCTCGACGACTACCAGCACACCGGCACGGCCCCGCTCGACGTGCACGCGCTGGGCGTCGATGTGCTCGTCACGGGCACGCTCAAGTACCTGCTGGGTCCGCCGGGGGTCGCCCTGCTCTACGTGCGGCGGGCGCTCATCGAACGCCTCGAGCCGCTGGTCACCGGCTGGTTCGGACGCGTCAATCCGTTCGCGTTCGCCCTCACCCCGCTCGACTGGGCCAGCAGCGCGAGACGCTTCGAGACCGGCTCACCGCCCGTGCCGTCGGTCTACGGCGCGGTGGCGGGACTCGAGTTGCTGAACGGACTGGGCCTCGAGGCTGCGGGCGCGCAGATCGCGCGCGTGGTCGAGCGCATGCGCTCCGGGGCGGCCGCCCTGGGCCTGAACGTCGTGACGCCGGCCGATCCGGCCCGCCGCGGCGCCCTGGTGGTGGTGCAGGCCCGGGACGCGCAGGCGCTGGCGGCGCGCCTGGCCGGGCACGGCGTCATCGCCTCGGCGCGCGGCCACGGCCTCCGCGTGTCGTTCCATGCCTACAACGACGACGCCGACGTCGATGCGGTGCTGGCGGCGCTGGCGGCGGAGCGCGCGCTGCTCGACTGACGCCATCGGAGCGCCGGTCCCGCCGGCCGGCCGCTGGCCAGCCTCACGGCGTTCGGCCGCGCTATGATGGCAGTCCGTCACGAGCGGCGGCCTCTTCAAGGGACTCTCACCATGGCCGAAGACGTGCAGCCGGAAGCCCCGAAACCCGTCGAGCTGCTCGACGCGCAACTGACGGCGCTCTCCGACACCCATAAGAACGTCGTGGGCTCGATCGAGAAGACCATCCGGATCCAGGAAGACCTGTCGGCCGCCGGCTTCACCGAGCAGTCCGAGCGTCTGAGCGGGCCGTTCTCCGACCTCTCGAAGGCCGCCGAGAAGCTGCAGGCGCTCATCCACGATGTGGAGATCGAGCGCAATCGGATGCGGAACGAGGGGTAGCCGTCGGCAGTGTCACCACGAACTCGGAGCCGCGGCCGGGGCCCTCGCTGTGAGCGGTGACGGTGCCGTCGTGCACCTCGATGAGACGCCTGGCCAGCGCCAGTCCCACGCCCAGCCCGTTGCGTGTGGAGACTGATACCCAGGTGGCTGGCGATGTCGTTGTTGCTGTCGCCGGCGGCGATGGCCGCGACGATCTCCCGCTCCTGGGCCGTCAGACCGTCGGGCAGCGCGCGCGCCGAGACGAACGGCGCGCACGAGGACGCCGGGCGTCCCCACGGGGCGTTCGTCGTTGTCGACGCTCTGGTCGCGGTGGCATGGGTGTGGCTAGTAGTGCGGCTCGGCGTCGCCCCCCGAGCGCCATGGATACGCGGCGGGCGCATAATGCCGAGGTGCCGCATGTCGCGGTGCAGCCAGGGAGCTTCCCGTGCGTACGCTCGCCACCGTTCTCGTGCCAATCGCTCTGTTGCTGGCGGCCGTACAGGCGCAGGAAGTGCCGTGGGGCTCGGCCGGCCGTGATCCGCACGGCACGCGCTACCTGCCCGCGTCGGAGATCACCCGTGAGAACGTCGGGCGGCTGCGCGTGGCGTGGACCTACCGCACGGGTGAAGCAGGTCCGCGCTTTGCCACCAGCAAGCCCACGGCCTTCGAGACCACGCCGCTCGTCGTCGACGGCACGATGTACGTCGGCACGCCGCTCGGGCGCGTGATCGCCCTCGACCCGGCCACGGGACAGGAACGGTGGGTCTTCGATCCCGAGATCGACCGCGACGTCACCTACGGCGACTTCGCCAGCCGCGGCGTGGCGACCTGGCTCGACGAGAAGGCCCCGGCCGAGGCCGCGTGCCGGCGGCGGATCTTCGTCGCCACCGCCCAGTCGCAGCTGATCGCGATCGATGCCGCGCACGGACGGCCCTGCCGCGACTTCGGCGACAACGGCATCGTCAATCTCCTGACCGGCTTGCGGCTGAAGCCCTTCGAGCGGCAGGCCTACTCGATGACCTCGCCGCCCGCCGTCGTCAACGGCGTCGTCGTCGCCGGATCCTCGATCGGCGACAACAGCCGGCCGGACGGGGCCAGCGGCGAGGTGCGCGGCTTCGATGCCAGGACCGGCCGCTTGCGATGGACATGGCATCCGATTCCGCAGGATCCGGATGACCCGGCCTACGGCGAGTGGCGCGGCGCCCTCGCCCACAAGACCGGCGGCGCCAACGCGTGGTCCGGCCTGGTGGCGGATCCCGAGCGCGATCTCGTGTTCGTGCCGACCGGCAGCGCCGCGCCCGACTACTACGGCGTGCTCCGCCTGGGTGACAACCGCTACGCCAACTCGATCGTGGCGCTGCGCGCGTCGACGGGCGAACTCGTCTGGGCCTTCCAGACCGTGCACCACGACCTCTGGGACTACGACAACGCCTCGCCGCCGGCGCTCGCCACGGTGACCCGCGACGGCCAGGCCGTGCCCGCCGTGGTGCAGGCCACCAAGACCGGGATGCTGTTCGTGCTCGAGCGCGACACCGGCCGGCCGGTGTTTCCGGTCGAGGAACGTCCGGTGCCGAAGAGCGACATCCCGAACGAGGAGACGGCCCCGACGCAGCCCTTCACGGCCCTCACGCCGCCGCTCAGTCCGCACCGCTTCACGGTCGACGACGTGTGGGGCATCACGGACGCCGACCGGGCCGCCTGTCGCGCCGCCGATCGCGCCCTTGCGCAACGAAGGCATCTTCACGCCGCCCAGCCCGCGGGGCACGCTGGCCATGCCCTCGAACATCGGCGGCGCCCATTGGGGTGGCGTGGCCATCGACCCGGTGCGCCACCTCGCCATCGTGCCCGTGAACCGGCTGGCGGCGATGGTCCAGCTCATCCCGCGCGAGGGGTTCGACCTGAGCGCGACGCGCGCGCAGGAACAGCGGATGGGCGACGACTACGAATACAACATGATGCGGGGCACGCCGTACGTGATGCGGCGCCGGCTGCTGCTGGCGCCGTCCGGCCTGCCGTGCACGCCGCCCCCCTTCGGGACCCTGGTCGCCATCGATCTGCGGACCGGCGCCCGGAAGTGGGAGGCGCCGCTCGGCTCGCTGGCCGGGAGCGGCCTCGATGGCGCCGACGCCACGAAGCCGGAGTGGGGCTCGCCGAATCTGGGCGGCCCGATCGTCACCGCCGGCGGGATCGTGTTCATCGGGGCGGCCCTCGACCGCCGCCTCCACGCCTACGACGTCGAGACCGGGCGCGAGCTGTGGCAGGGGGAACTGCCGCAGAGCGCGAAGGCGACGCCGATGAGCTATCGGCTGGCCTCGGGCGCGCAGTTCGTGGCCGTGGCCGTCGGCGGCGGCGGCGCCTGGGGCACCGGCGACTACGTGGTGGCCTTCCGCATCGCGCCGTGAGTGGCAGCGGGCCGCACGCGTTGCGGGGGCCGACTCCGGCGCCTTACATCGTGAGCGCCAGCACGCGCAGCGGGCTGCCGCTGCCGCGTTCGATCTTGAGCGGCGCCGCGATCACGAGGGCGCCAGTAGGCGGCAGCTGATCCAGATTGCAGAGGCTGGCCAGGCCGAACTTCCCGGACCCGTGCATGATCATGTGATTGGGGAACGGCGGGTCGAAGGTGCCGGCCTGTCCCGCGTCGGTGCCGATCGTCTCCACGCCCACGCCGAGCACGTCGCGATCGCGGGCGAGCAGGGTCGAGGCGTCGGCGTCGAGGCCGGGGCTGTGCGGACCATCGGCCGCGACGTTGACGAATGCCGCTCCGATGCGGCGGCTCCAGCCGGTGCGGAGCAGCACCCACGCGCCGGCCGGAATGCGCCCGTGCTCGCCTTCCCACGCCTCGATCCGCTCGGTGGTGAGCAGGAAATCAGGGTTCGCCTCGACCTCGGCCGTGAGGTCGATGACGCAGGCGGGCCCGACGAACTGGCGCGCCGGAATCGTGTCGCAGGCGTTGCCTGGCAGGTCCTTCCCGGTCACCCAGTGCACCGGCGCATCGAAGTGCGTGCCGGTGTGCTCGCCGAAGGTCAGCGTGTTCCAGTACCAGGCGGGGCCCTTGTCGTCGTAGCGCGAGATGGGCTCGATCGTGACGCCGGGTGAGGCGGCGAACATCGGCGGCAGGCCGATGACCGGGGTGTCCGGGCCGAGCGGCTGCGTGAGATCGACGACACGCACGCGGCCGGCGGCGAGCTCGGTGGCGAGTTGCTGGAGGATGGTCGACACGGCGGATGACTCCGTTCCGGAACTACGGCGCCGCCGGGGCGGCCAGGTACGGCATCAGCGTCGCGTTGAGCGGATGCGGCAGGAAGCGGTCGAACTCCATGTAGTAGCCCTCGGGGTCGAAGCCGACGAAGGCGCGGTAGCGGCCCTCCGCGTCGTCGGACACGGCGGTGCCGCGGAGCGGGAACAGGGCGCCGTCCTTCACGGCGGTGAACCAGCCGTCGAGGTCGTCGATGAGGAACGAGACGTTGACGGCCTTCTTCTCCGTCCACTTGTTCATGCCGCGACGCTCGTCCACCAGGCCGACGTAGCCGGTCTTCGAGCCCTGGTAGATCTTCGCCCAGCCCTGATCGACGACCTGCTTCAGCCCGAGCACCTCTTCGTAGAAGATCTGCATCGGCGGCAGATCCTTGTAGTAGAGCCAGGTGATGGTGGCCCGGAAGCCGAGGCCCTCGGGCAGCGTGCTCTTCGGTGCGCGGACAGGGCGGGTAGGGGTGAGGAGCGGCACCAAGCGCTCGTTCTCGGGATGCTGGTTGAACCACTCGAACTCGAGCAGGTAGCCCTCGGGATCCTTGACGACGAAGCCATCGTGCGCGCTGCCGGGGCGGGCGGCGAACGGACGGCTCGGGGCGATGCCCTTCGACGCCAGGTAGGTCTGCCAGTCGTCGAGGCGGTCGGTGAGCAGGGCGAGCGCCACCGACTTGGGCTCGTCGGCCGAGTGCATGCCCTGGGTGGCGTCCACCAGGACCAGGTACGAGTCCTCCGCCAGCCGTACGATCCGCGCCATGCCGTAGTCGGCCACCACTTCGAGGCCGAGCGTGTCGCGGTAGAACGCGGTGGCCCGTTCCAGATCGCGGTAGTAGAGGAAGAGGTTGCTGGCGCGCACGCCGAAGTCGCGCATGGCGCGGAAGGCGGTGTTCTCGGCCAGCAGCTCGTTGATGCGCCAGGTGGGATAGCTGAGCAGACGACCGAAGCGGCGGGCGATGGCCTGGCGCGCCGCCCCGGTGTACTGGCCGGCCGTCTCGAGCGCCTGCGCCTCGGCCTTGAGCGCGAGGTAGTCGTCGAGCGTGGCGCCCTGGTAGATGAGCAGCACGTCCTTGCCAGTGGCGACGTCCGCGGGAAAGAGATCGGTCACGAGCAAGCTGCTCTCACGGTAGATCTTCACGCCGTTGCGGGTCGCCACCTTCTCGGCCTCCGGCAGCAGGGCGTCCATGTCGGCCGGCGGCAGCACCTCGCTCAGGGCCAGCGTCTTGACGCCCGAGTTGACGAGCTCGGCGAAGCCGCCGATGGTACCGAGTTCGTAGGCGTGCGGCGCGGTCGCGGCGGGTCCGTCCCCTCCGGCGCATCCACCGGCCGCGGCGAGCAGCGGCAGCAGCGTGAGAGCGGCGCGAATCCGTGTCATGGCAGAAGCCTCCCGGTGAGATAGCGCTGGAACTGGAAGCGGTTCTCGAGCAACGACAGGCCGGTCACGTAGCCGGCGGGGCCCACGGCCTGCACCTTGGCGACCAGCGTCGTCAGCGTCTTCGATGCCAGCGCGTCGTCGAACGCCGTCACGAAGGCGTCGACCGTGTGGACGGTGGCGGTGCGCGGGATGCCGGCCGCGGCGGCCATGGCCGCCAGGTCACTGCCGGTGGACGTCGCCGTCGGGAAGCCGCCCACCGACAGCAGGCTTTCGTTGTCGAACACGATGTGCAGCAGGTTGGCCGGCCGGTAGCGGGCCAGCGTGGTGAGCGCGCCGAGGTTCATGAGCAGCGAGCCGTCGCCGTCGAACACGATGACCTGGCGCGCCGGCTGCGCCAGCGCGACTCCCAGGCCGAGCGACGAGGCCAGGCCCATGGCGTGCTGCAGGTAGAAGAAGTTCGGCTGGTGCCCGAGCGACTGCAACTCGGCGGCGACCGCCCCCATGATGGTGACGACGGCGGCCTCACCGAGGCGCCCGTGAATCGCCGTGAGCGCGTCGAGGCGGGTCATGCCGGCGGCTGGCGCGGCGCTCACGACGGCTCCTCCCACATCAGGTCGCGGCCGAGCAGCAGCGCCACCGGCTTGTTCGAGCTGTGGGCCAGCGTCTGGGCCTGCGCGATGCGCCGCTCGACCTGGGCCGGATCGTCGAGCGCGAGATAGGGGATCCGCAGCGTCTTCAGCAGGTCGCTCGGTGACGGCGCCGCCCTCGGTCTGCCACGGATCGCGCTCGCCGAAGGTGCCGCGGTGGCTGATGAGCATGAGCAGCGGAATCCGGTAGAGCTGCGCGCACGAGACGATGCCGTTGACCGCCGCCAGGAAGCCGTGGTTCTGCATCAGCATGGCCGACTGCACGCCGGCCAGGTGCGCGCCGGCCGAGATGCCGACGCCCTCTTCTTCCTTCGCCAGCCGCACCAGCGTCATCTCCGGGTCGTCCTCGGCCAGACGGATGAGGTGCACGAGCCACGTTTCCGGCAACGCCGAGAGCACGCGGATCCCGCACGCCTTGAGCGCACGGTAGACGACCGCCGAATGGGTGACCGAGACCGGTGACACGCGGGCTGAGCATACATCGGGGATGTCGGTGGCATCATGGGGCCGCCATGGCCAGCTCCGTGCTCGACCGCTTCCTGCGCTACGTCCGCTACGACACCCAGTCACGCGAGGGCGCCACCACCTCGCCGAGCACGCCCGGGCAGCTCGACGCTGCTCACCGACCTCGTTGCCGAGCTCCACGCCCTGGGCATCGCGGATGCGGCGGTCGACGCGCACGGCTACGTGATGGCGACCATTCCGGCCACCTCGGCCAAGGCCGGCGTGCCGGTCATCGGCTTCATCGCGCACGTCGACACCTCGCCGGAGATGAGCGGCGCGGGCGTCGAGCCGATCGTGCACCGCGCGTACGACGGCCGCGATCTGGTGCTGCCCGACGATCCGGAGGCCGTGCTGCGCGTGGCCGACTCGCCGTACCTCGGCGAGTGCCTCGGCCATGACATCGTGACCGCGTCCGGCACGACCCTGCTCGGCGCCGACAACAAGAGCGGCGTGGCGGAGATCATGTCGGCGGCGGCCTACCTGATGGCCCACCCGGAGATCCCGCACGGCACCGTCCGGATCGCCTTCACGCCAGACGAGGAGGTCGGCTGCGGCACCGAGCACTTCGACGTGGCGCGCTTCGGCGCCCGCTACGCCTACACGATGGACGGCGGCCAGCGCGGCGAGCTGGAGTTCGAGAGCTTCTCCGCCGATGCCGTGACCGTCACCTTCCGCGGCTTCAACACCCACCCGGGCTACGCCAGGGGCCAGATGGTCAATGCCATCAAGCTGGCCGCCCGCTTCATCGACCGGCTGCCGCCCGATCGCCTGTCGCCGGAGACGACGGCCGGGCGCGAAGGCTTCGTCCACCCCTACGCCATGCAGGCCGGCGTGGACCGCACGATCGTGAAGCTCATCGTGCGCGACTTCGAGACGGCGCGCCTGGCGGAGATGGCCACCTGGCTGCGCACGCTGGCCGACGAGGTGGTGGCGGAGGTGCCCGGCGCGTCGGTCGCCGTGCTGGTCGAGGAGCAGTATCGCAACATGCGCGAGGTGCTCGACCGGCATCCGCTCGTGGTCGAGCGGGCGCGGGAGGCGATCGGCCGGGTCGGGCTGGCCGTGCGCGAGCGGGCCATCCGCGGCGGCACCGACGGCTCGCGCCTGTCCTTCATGGGGCTGCCAACGCCGAACCTGTTCGCCGGCGAACAGAACTTCCACTCCCGCCTGGAGTGGGTGTCGGTGCAGGACATGGAGAAGGCCGTGCAGGTCATCGTCGCACTGGCCCGCGTGTTCGAGGAACGGACGTGAGGAGAGGATTGTGGAACGCACGCGTGACGACCTGCTGATCGTGAATCGCGTCGGCCTGATCCGGCTGGCGCCGGCCGGCTTGTGCCTGTTCTTCGGCCTGCCGGCCCTGGCGGTGCTCGTCACGAGCATCGTCCAGGGACGCCTGGTCCAGGACTGGCAGGTCAGCCTGGTGGCTCTCGTGATCGGCGTGCCCTTGACCTACTTCGGCCTCGGCTTCCTGACCTTCGCCCACTGCACCAGGCTCGACCGCTCCACGCGGAGCGGCGAGACCTGGACGCGCCTGATTCACCGGTGGCAGAACCGCGCGTTCCGCCTGTCGGACCGCAGTGTCATCACCGTCCGCACGCCGTTCGACACGCGGGTGGTGCGATACCGCGCCATGCTCAAGACGACCGGCGAAGCCGTGCAGCTCTACGAGCACCGCAACCGCGAACGCGTCGAGCAGCAGGCACGTCAGGCCGGGCTCTTCATGGGGATTCCAGTGCTCCTCGACGAGAAGTCGGGCACCATGCCGCTCGAAGTGGGCGAGTTCGAGGCAGGCGAGATCGAAGCAGGCGGGTTCGGCGAGGAAGAGCCGGGAGACGGGAACGAGCGCTAGGGGGCGCGTGGGCGCGACGGGCGCGCCCGGCGCGTCTCAGCTCTGCAGGCTCGTGACGGCCGCCAGGGGCAGGTCGATGGCGAACGTGGTGCCGTTGCCCCTCGCCGTCGCGACGTCGATCGAGCCGCCCAGTTCGTCCACGATGCCGCGCACGACGGCGAGACCGAGGCCGGACCCCTTGTCGCGGTCCTTGGTCGTGACGTACGGCTCGTACATGCGCTCGCGCACCGCCGGATCGATGCCGGTGCCGGTGTCGGCGACGGTGAGTCGCGCCACCCGCCCGGCCTCCGGCGCACGCCCGGCCTCCGCGACGGCGGCACCGGGAGGGACCACGACGCCGGCCGAGATGACCAGCGTGCCGCCGCTCGGCATGGCATCGCGGGCGTTGAGGGTCAGGTTGACGATCACCTGCTCGAGCTGACTGGCCTCGCCCAGCACCCACAGCGGCGCCGTCGTCACCTGGAGATTCAGCGTGACGTCATCGCCGACCATGCGGTCGAGCAGTGCGACGGAGGAGTTCAGCAACGCCGCCACATCCACCACCGCCGCGCACGCGACCATCGGCGTGCCGAGGGCCAGGATCTGCCGCGTGAGGGACTTGGCGCGCTCCCCGGTGTCGAGGATGTCGATCATGAGCTGCCGGGTGCGCGGCGACAGGGTGTCATCGAGCAGCGCCAGTTCCGCACACCCGTTGACCAGCATCAGCAGGTTGTTCAGATCGTGCGCCGTGCCCGCCACCTGCTGGCGCAGCGACTCGCCCTGTCGATTCTCGCGCTTGCTCACTGGCAGGTTCCCGGAGTGATCGGCCGCAGATGACAACACGGACGGGGCGCCTCTCGTCGAGAGGCACCCCGCCAGGCCGGTAACGTGCGTGCGCGCCGTCCGCGACGGCCGCCGCCGGTCTCTAGGGTTCGGGATCCCACGTGCACCAGTACCCCGCGATCCGCGCCGTCGAGGCCTCCGACGATCCGTGGTCGCTCGTCCGGTTGCGCCGCGCGGCGTGCAACTGGCAGTAGCGCTGGACATCGGCCGACGCCTTCCTCATGGCGTCCAGGTCGATGGACGGGGCGCCATTGGCGTAGCGCACCGCGCGCTCACCGAGCATCCAGCCCACCGCGGTGACGACCGCGCGATCGTCGAGCCAGCGATTCCCGAACTGGCGCATCGCCGCCAGGAACTTGGGGCGGAAGGTGTTGCGGAAGTAGACCACGGCGTCGAAATCGAGCGTGGCCCGCAGGCCGACGCCCTGCCCGATGCTGAGGCAGCAGTCGTCGAGAATGGCATCGACGGCCTGCTCATGGGCCGCCAGTTCGTCGGTCGAGCGGGCGGGCGCCTCCTCGCAGGAGCGGACGGGCATGCCGGCTGGCACGAACCGGGAATCAGGGCGGGTCATATCGCTGTTCATCGAGTCCTCCGTGTGTGCGAACGTCAAGCGGTGGGGGTCTGCCGCGTGGGACTGAGTCCGTCGCGGACGGCGTTCATCTGGCAGCCGGTCTCGACGTCGTGCGACGCGAGAGTCGCGGCCTGCATGTCGATCGAGGGCGAGTCGCCGGCGTGGTGCAGCGCTCGCTGGCCGAGATAGCGGCCCACGGCCGTGACGCGGTGCCGGTCGGCCGTCCAGGAGTTCCCGTGCGCCGTCATGGCGTGCAGGAAGAACCGCTTGTAGCGGCTGCGCCACCAGACCACGACGTCGAAATCCACGGATTTCACGGCGCCGATGCCCTGGCCGGCCGCCAGCAGGCAGTCGTTCAGGATGGAGTCGATTTGTTCAACGGGCATTCAGTCACCTCGGCACGAACAAGCCGTTACAGGTGAGAACGCCGAACAGGCCGATCTGGTACAGGCCCCGAACCTGACGGCGGTTAGCGGGCCAGCTGGAGAGGAGCGCGCAGGCCGCGCAGGGCCGTCCGCAGGTCGTGGGCGGTCGCCGGGCGCCGGGCGGCCGTCCGCGACAGGGCATCGTTCAGGAACGCGGCCACCGCGGCCGGGCAGTCGGGCCGCGCCGCCCGGACGTCCGGCACCGTCGTGTGCTGGAGGGCGTCCACCACGTCCGTGACGGAGCGGCCGGTCAGGGGATGACGTCCGGCAATCGCCTCGTAGAGCACCATGCTCAGGCTCCACAGGTCGAAGGACTCCCGCGGCATGGCGCCAGCCAGCGCCTCGGGCGACAGATACAGCGGGGTCCCGACGATCTGGTGGGTGACGGTCAGCGTGGCACCCGCCTTCACGCCGGCGAACCGGGCCGCCAGGACGTCCGGATCGAGCGGCATCGCGGCAGCGGCCGGGTCGGCCTCCTGCGTGCGGTCGAGCATGGCCGCCAGGCCGAAATCGAGCAGCTTGGGCACGCCGTCGGCGGTGTAGCCGATGTTGCTGGGCTTGATGTCGCGGTGCAGCACGCCCGAACCATGGATCCGGTCGAGCACGTCGGCCAGCATGATGCCGAGGTCGAGCGCCTCGCCCACCGGGAGCGGGCCGCGCGCCAGCAGGTCCAGCAGGGTGCCGCCCTCGAGATACTCCACGACGAGCATCGGCGTGTCCCGCCACTCCTCGGTGCCGTAGATGGTGGCCAGGTTCGGGTGGCGCACCGCCGCCATGGCGCGCGCTTCACCACGCAGGCGCGTGGCCAACTCCCGGCGCATCGGCGGCAGGGTCTTGATGGCGACCTTCCGGTCGAGCGCCAGGTCGGTGGCGAGATAGACGACCCCGGCGCCGCCGGCGCCGAGGAAGCGCTGGAGGCGGAACTTGGCGTTGACGAAGAGCGGCAGCACGGCCGGCAGTGGCGCCGCGCCGCAGCGGCAGCGCCGCGTCTCCGGGCTCCAGGTCTCCGAGCAGTTCGGGCAGCAGGCCGCCGGCTCGTCCTGCCAGGCCACGCCGCCGCCGGGCGCCGCACGGCGGCTGGAGTCGTCGTTGGCCTGACGCAGCCACCGGTTCTCGAGCTGCATCGCGGCGTGGCCGCACATCGCCGTCACGAGCGCCACGTGCCCCGCGGTGTACGGGAGGCGGTTGGCGCCGTGGCCGATCGCGACCACCCCGAGCAGCGAGCCGGAGGAGCCGACGAGCGGCGACAGGAGCTGGGCGCCGGTCTCGCACAGCCACTCCTGATCCGCCTCGGGGAGCAGGCGGGCGACCGCCGAGCGGGCATCGAAATGGATCTCGCTGCGCGTCGAGTGCAGCAGATCGAGCAGCACGGACTGCCGGGGGATGGGCGGCATCGAATCGTCGAGAGCCACGAGCGAACCGCCGTGCTCGGCCAGCAGCAGCACGCCGACGCGCTCGGCGTGCAGCGCCCGCGCCAGCTCTTCGCTGAGGGCGCCGCTCAGCTCGCGCAGGTGTTCGCAGCCGCGGAAGCGATGTTCGAGCCGCGCCAGCGCCTGTGGCGAATCGAGCGGCTCGCGCAGGAACCAGCGGTCGACGGCAGCGACGAGCTGCGGGCGGAAGGTCAGCGCCAGCAGCCCGACGCCGGAGAGGGCCAGCACGCCCGCGGGGTGCCGGGTGTCGAGATACTGGAGGAAGGTGAGCCCGCGGTTGATGAAGACGTCAACCGCCAGGTAGGTGAGCGGCCCGAGGATGGCGGCCCGAATCGCGAACCGGGCCAGCGCGTACTGCAGGGCGGCATGGATGACGAACTGCAGATCCATGACGCGGGTCACCGCCACCGCGTAGGCCGTCATCGGCACGATCGAGCCGAGGGCGAGGTAGATAGCCACGCCCATCCACTGCTTCACGGCGGCGTCGCGCAGGAGGGGCACGAAGGGCGTGGCAATCGCCGCGGCAAGCATCGGCGCCAGGCCCAGGGCGAGGGCGCCGACGAACCACGTGACCTTGGCCCGCCGCTCGAACGTCTCCTGTCGGGCCTTGGCCAGCAGGAACGGGATGACCGGCACCATCGTGGCGAACAGGACCGGCCAGTACATCGACTGCGGCGACTTGCGGTTGAAGGCGTCCAGCACGGCGAGCGCGGTCGCGTTGTCGATCGCCCACGCCTGCTGCGCGCGGAGGAAGCCCGTCAGAAAGAGCAGCCACGCGGTCCCGAACGCCACCCCGATGAGGAGCTTGGCCGTCCACCGCGCGCGCCGGTCGATCGGCGCGATCGGAAAGGCCCAGGCGAACAGCCACGCGCCCAGCGCGAAGAAGGCCTCCGGCCGGCACCACGACAGGAATCCGGTGAGGACGCCACCAGGCCCGGCGGCCGGCAGCGCGAACGGCTCGGCGAAGGCGGCGGCGATGGTCAGGTAGACGCCGCCGAGCAGCGCCAACCGCCGGTCGCGTCCGCCGCCGCCCACCATCAGCAGGCCGCCGGCGCCGAAGATCGTCAGGTTGAGGGCGAACGGGAAGGCGGCGGACGCTCCGGTGCCGGCGGCCAGCACGCCGAGCGCACCAGGCAGGGCCAGCACGACCTTGGTGGCGGCGATGACCACGCCGACGCCGAAGGACGCCACGACGATCTGCCGCAGCCACGACCGCCGGGCCGCCAGCGCGGCCGCGGCCGGCTCGCGCAGCCCGGCCACGATGCGCAACTGGCGTACGAGGTCGCGATCGGCGGCGCCCGCCGCCGCCTCGACTGCCGGCCAGTCGATGGCCACGCCGTCGGCAAGCGCGCCGGCCAGAGCGTCCGGCGCTCGACTGTGTTCAGCTGGCACGCGACATCTCTTCGCCCAGCCGCACGAGCGCCCGGCGGACGGCCACGCGGGCCGCTTCGGCGGACGGCTTGCCGAGCACGAGCGCGATCTGCTCGTAGGTGTAGCCGAGCTCGATGCTGGCCACGATGGCCTTGCGGTCGGCGCTGCGCAGGCCCTTCAACGCCGCCTGATAGCGGGCGCGATCCTGCGTGCCGATCGCCTGATCGAGAGGCGAGGCGGCGCCGTCCTCGAAGCGCTCGTCGAGTTCGAGCGGGGCCGGGTGGCGCGCCGCGTGGCGGAACTGGTCGCGCATCCGGTTGACGAGCGAACGGCGGAGGTAGCCGAGGAGCGCGCCCTCGCGCTGCGGCTCGAAGGTGCCAAGGTGCCGCAGCGTGTGCAGGACCGTCTCCTGCACGTAGTCGGCCGTGTCGGCCGCATTGCGTGCCCAGACGGGCACCCGGCGGTGCGCCCAGCGGTGAAGGCGCGGGACGTAGCGGGCGAATAGCTGGTCGAGCGCGCCCTCGTCGCCCACGCGAGCCCGCCGTAGCAGCTCTGCCGATGGCGGATTCGAGAGCGGGCCGACGGGCGATGCGCTGGAGGGGTGCCGTTCCATTCTGGCTCGCCTTCGTGCTGGAAAGATCGCGCCACGAGATTCTGCCTTGGCCGTGCAGTGGGCGCAAGCGTTTTGCCGGGGCGTGCGCGTACGAAACGGGCCGGTCCGGCGTTATTCCTATCGATGGCAGCAATGAGTTTCGACGCCGCGCGCTCGGGTTCCGGCTCAGCCGTTGAGGACACCGTCTCATGGATCTGACAGCCAGCCTGTGGGTGTGGGTGGCCTGTCTCGGCGGGGCGGGAGGGGCTGTCAGCGCCTGGTCGGCCAAGCGACCGGCCTTCCAGGGCTCGCTCAGTCTGCCCCATCAGCGCAGGGTGCGGGTGCGGGAGCAGAGCGAGCTGAGCCACGTGGCGCGAGGCGCCGCGGTGGCGGCCGCCACCGCGGCGGCCATGGCCTGGATGATCGTGGACGCCTCGGCGCCGTCGGTCTGGATCGAGACGCGGGCCATGCCCGCCGCGGTGGCCTTCTTCTGGATCGGGTTCGTGACCACCGGGTGGCTGGCGGCCGAGCGGGACAAGCGCGTGCTGCGCAAGGCCGTGTGCCGGGCGGCCACGGCGCCGGCCGCCCATCCGGACACGGTCGAGGCGCTGGCACACGCCTCGCCGGACGCCATTTACGCCGCCGTCCAGGATTTGGTGCCGCATCGCGTGGTGCACTGATCGTCCGGGTGGTGGCTCAGCCCGGATATTCCGACGGCCAGGCGGCGCTACTCCTCCGCTATCCTGACGCGACCACGCTCGCCGCGCGCGCCGCGACTCCCCGCGTCGCACCGGCCGCCGTGCGAGGAGTCCGGTCTTGGCAGAGCACACATGGGTGGACGCAGGCGCCGTCGCAGCACTGAGCCAGCAGCGGGTGCAGCGCGTTGAGGTCGGCGGGGTGGCCCTCGCCCTCTCGTACGAGAACGGCACCTTCGCCGCGCTCGCGGCCACGTGCGCACACAAGGGCGGCCCCCTCGACCAGGGTGACCTCGTTGACGGGTGCCTCGTGTGTCCCTGGCACAACTGGAAGTACGACCGCGTGACGGGCCAGGCAATCGGACGGCCGGCCGGCGTCGACGCCTACGACGTGGAGGTGCGCGACGGCCGCGTGCTGGTCGACGTGGCGTCAGGCCGCGGCGCCGTGGTCAGCGCGCCGGCCAGCCATCCGCTCGAGCGGCCAATCGTGCGCGAACCCGGGCCGCTGCGCGTCGCGGGCATCTCGACCACGGTGATGAACCGCGAGGCGCCGCGCTACTCCACGTCGGAGCGGCTGCTCGGTGTGGCGCTCGAGCACGCCTCCTCGGCCCTCGGCGCCGAGACGCGGCTGCTGAAGCTGAACGACCTCCGGTTCCGGAACTGCGAAGGCTACTACTCGAAGAGCGCGCACTCGTGCACGTGGCCGTGCACCATCACGCAGGCAGACGCGGCTGACGAGATGCAGCAGGTCTACGAGGCGCTGGTCTTCTGGGCCGATGTCGTGGTCGTGGCCACGCCGATCCGCTGGGGCAACGCCAGCAGCCTCTTCTACAAGATGGCCGAGCGGATGAACTGCATCCAGAATCAGATCACGATCAACGACAAGGTGCTCATCCGCAACAAGGTGGCGACCTTCATCATCACCGGCGGCCAGGACAACATCCAGGGCGTGGCCGGCCAGCTCCTCACCTTCTTCTCGGAGATCGGGTTCCACTTCCCGCAGTTCCCGTTCATCGCTCACAGCCGCGGCTGGGATGCCGAGGACATGGAGCGGAACATGGAGGTCGTGGAACAGAGCGACATCCTGCGCGACGGTGCCCGTCAGCTCGTGACGCGCGGTCTCGCCACCGCTTCGCTACTGCTAGGCGTGGGCACCGGCGACGCCACGACGCCCCGCGGCGGGCGCAAGGCATCGCCGCTGCACGTCGCGCCGTGACGCCCCAGTGCTCCACGACCTTGCCGCCCCCGACGCGCATGACATCGGCCACCGGCACCCGCATGGCGTTGCCGGCGGACCGGCTCTCAATGGCGTATGCGAAATGGAGGAAGAATCCGCTCGCGCCCTTCGACCGCTCCGGGCGGGGCGTTCGGCCCTACGGCATGCCCGTCAGTTTCCGGCTCACCTCGCGCAGTTGGCGCCTGGCGTCGGCGTCTGCCGCTTGCCGGTGCGGCGTCCCCCGCTTCTGGCCCACGAAGTAGCTGCCGCTCGGTGCGTCCGTCGCGATGACGCTCATCACGGCCGCAGCGCCCTCCTCCACGGTGCTCCGGGGTGTGGTCCCCGATGACGTGACCATGGTGGTGTTCATGTAGGTCGCCGGATGCAGCGCCTGCACCACGATGCCCTTCCCCTTCTGTTCCTGCGCCAGATCGATCGTGAACATCACCTGCGCGAGCTTGCTCTGTCCGTAGGCGCGGCCCGATGAGTAGCCGCGCTCGAGCATCACGTCCGCGAAGTCGATCGGCGCCGCCGCCAGGGACGACACGTTGACGATGCGCGGCGATCGCCCCTTCTCGATGAGCGGCAGCAGCCGGTAGGTGAGCAGGTAGCCGGACAGATAGTTCACCGCGAAGGTCATCTCGACGCCGTCGTGGCTGAGCGCGCGCTCGCGCGCGATGATGCCAGCGTTGTTCACCAGCAGATCGAGCCGGCTGTAGTCGCGGCCGATCTCGTCGGCCAGGCGGCGCACTTCGGCGAGCGACGCGAAGTCGGCCCGATAGAAGCGGGCTGAACCCTTGCCGCTGGCGGCGATCTCGTCGACCACCTCCTGGCCGCGCTCGACATTGCGGCCGTGGATGAGGACGTGCGCGCCCTCGGCGGCGAGACGGCGTGCCACCTCGCGTCCCAGCCCGTCGGTCGAGCCGGTGACCAGGGCGATACGCTGCGAGGCCGTGGGCGTGGCCGGAGCGGCGGTCGTGCCGGGCTGAGCCCACACGGCAGCGAGGCCAAGCGAGAGGGCGGCGAGCAGGAAGGCTGGTGTGTTCATGAGTCTGGCTCTCGATTGGAGTCTACCTTCCGCCGCCAGACATACTCAGAGCGTTTCCGTGGCGTGCCGTAGAATCGGCCCCGGGCCGCGGTCGCTCCCGCGGCATCCGCTCGAAAGGACATGTCCATGCGCAAACTCATCGCCTCGGCAATGGCCGCCACGGTTGTGGCGGCCGCCGTGGCCCTGGTGACGGCCCAGGCGCCGATACCGACGCCGGCGTCCACGCCGCCGCCGCGCGCCAACCCGGTCATTGCGCTCCTCGAGCAGGGCAAGCCGGCCTTCTCGATCTGGGCGAACTACATCGGCGTGGGCAACGACTACCACGCCGCCGTGACGCTGCAGAACAACAAGAACTTCGACTTCATCATCTACGACCTGGAACACGACCCGCTCGACGTGGCCGGCCTGAGCCTGTTCCTGCGCTCGCTGCTGGATCCGGCGGCCATCGCGCGGGAGGGCGTGAGCGCCACCAAGCCGGTCATCGTCCGCATTCCGCCCAACGGCCGCGAGATCCACCACAACCAGTGGATGGTGAAGCAGATCCTCGACACCGGCGTGGCGGGCCTGATGTTCCCGCACATCGAAACGGCCGAGCAGGCGCTGAACGCCATCAAGGCCGTGCGCTATCCGCAACCGGCCGGCGCCCCGAACATGGAGCCCGAGGGCGTGCGCGGCGCCAGCAACATCATTGCCGCGCGCTACTGGGGCATGGCGAGCCGCGAGTACGAACTGCGGTCGGACGTGTGGGGCCTCAGGCCCGGCGCCGACATGCTGATCCTGCTCATCATCGAGAACAAGCTCGGCGTCGAGAACGTGCGCGACATCGCCCGCACCCTCAAGGCCGCCAACATCAAGGCCGTGCTGTGGGCCGGCGGCGGTGATCTGAGCCTCTCCTACGGCCACGATCCGGCGCTGACCGAAGCGGGCCTGAGGAAGATCATCGACGCCGGTAAGGAGTTCGGGCTGCCGGTGGGCATCAACGGGACGCGCGATTTCAAGGATCGCTACGCCCAGGGGGTGCGGCTCTTCTTCGACATCGGGCCGTCGTTTGCCGGCAGCGGGCCGAGCGTCACGCCCGAGGAGCGCAAAGCCGTGGGACGCTAGGCGTTCTGCCGCGCCACAGCGACGGGGCTCGGCGGCGGGTCTCCACTCAGGCGGACGGCACCGCCGCCGCTGCCAGCGCGGCGGCGCCCGGCAGACCCTCCACGTTCCAGCACAGGTCCAGGAGCGCCCGCGCCTGCTGGTCGGGCAGGACGTCCTTCATCAGGTCGAGGGCCTTGGCCTCGAGGTCCGCGTCGCTCATCGGACGCTCGAGACTGCCCACGGCGTGCTCCACGAAGTGACTGACGACGCGGCCGTCCTTGAGGGTGATGCGGGCACGCACCTGCTCCTCCTTCACCGCCGGATCGATGGTGGCGACGACGCGATCGCGCAGGCCCACGATCACAGGATCCTTCGCATTGGCGTCGCTGAAGTCGCGCATGCCGGCCGAGCCCTTCACGACGGCCAGCGCCGCCGCGAAGTAGACGCTGAACTTGGTTTCGAGGCCGGTCTGCGGGGTCTTCTTGCCGGTGAGTTCGAGCACCAGCGGATGCACGCTCAGATCGACGCGCTCGATGTCGGCGGCAGTGAGCGTGTGCTGGTTGCGCAGCTGGATGCAGGCGTCGATCGCCGGGTGGATGACGATGCCGCAGGCAAACGGCTTGTAGGTATTGAGGGCGATCTCGTAGCGTCCGCCGAGATTGCCGGTGATCTCGTCGTAGTTGCGCGCGGTGCTGAGGACGTTGGCCCAGCCGCTCTTCCCCTCGAGCCCCACCTCGGTGCTGGTGAAGTTACGCGCGGCCAGGAGGGCCGCCGTGAGGCCGTTCTGCGCGGCGCGGCCCGGATGGAAGGGCTTGGTCATCGAGCCGAACATCTCGCGCAGCCCTACCGGCTGCGTGGCGGCGAGCCCGAGCGCCCACACCATCTGCTGCTCGGTGAGGCCGAGCGCCTTGCCACAGGCGGCGGCCGCGCCGAACACGCCGGCCGTGCCGGTGATGTGCCAACCGCGGTCGTAGTGCGCGGGATACACCGCGTTGCCGATGCGGCATTCCACTTCCACGCCGAGGACGACGGCGTGCAGGAAGTCGGCGCCCGACATCGGCCGGTGCTCCGCGAGTGCCAGCAGCCCCGACACGACAGGCCCGGCCGGATGGATGACGGTCTTGAGATGGGTGTCGTCGAAGTCGAAGACGTGCGAGCTGATGCTCGTGGCGTGATCCGCCCACGGCGCAGCCCATCCAGTTGAGCAGCGTGCGCCGCGCTTCCTTCCTGACGGCTGCGGGTACGTCGGCAGGCCGGGCCTCGACGACGTAGCGGGCCAACGCGCGCGTGACGCCGCTGCGCACGTCGGCGCCCTCGCCCTGCGGCTGCGCCGGCACTGGCGTCATCGCGTGTGCGGCCACTGGACGCGCGGTGAGGCTACCGAGCCCGGCGAGGGACATCGTGCCCATGAAGCGACGGCGATCGGGTGGCGATGGCATGGGGCACTCCATCCTTGGGCTACGGCTCCCGCCTGGCTGCGGCACAGAGCCGTTCGAACTCGAGAGCAAGGTCTTTCTGACGGTTCGTTCGGCGCTCGGTGACCAGGGCAAGGGCGGCCCTGGCCTGAGCCAAATCACGATCGGAGGCACGGCGAAACAGGGCCGCGAAATCTGCGGCATCCTGCATGCGGCCGGCGAGCACCTTCATCGCCAGCAGATGCGGTAACGAGGCCACGTGGACGATCACTTCCGGTAGCACCTCGATCGGCGAGGCGGTCGCCACGATCTCCTGCTCGATGCCGGTCGACGCGAAGATGAGGTCGACCACGGTGCCATCATCGCGGGGATGCGGCGCCACCATCCGCATCGTGGCCAGCCGGCCGGTCACCTCGTGCTCCAACATCACTCCGGCGTCGCGATACCCGCGCCGGCGCAAGGCGAGCACGACACGCTCCGCGCCAGCATCATCCGACACGGCCACCACGATATCGACGTCCCTCGTCGTTCGGGGTTCGCTCCGCGCTGACACGGCAAGCCCACCGACCAGCGCCCAACGAACGCCCAAGACGTCCAGATCGGTGATGAGCCGGGGCAGCGCCAGGTCGGGGGCTGTCACGAGCGCGTCCGCGGAAATGGCACGACCCGCCCCTGGCCGTCGCCGAACGGCGCGTCTGGGCGCCGGAGCCGCCAGTCGAGCAATCGCTTCCGAATCTGGTCGTCGTTGTCGTCGGCGAACTGGCGGCGCAGGTTCTGACGCATCAACGCGAGCCCGAGAGCGTAGAGCTCGAAAGCCGCCCGCAGGCGGCTGGCAACGTCGGGCTCAGCGTCCGGTGTCACCCGGCCATTCTACCCGCCGGCTCACCGGGCGCGGAACAGCTCGCGGAGGTCGATGCTGCAGCCGGATAGAAGGGGCGTTGCAAGCGCATCGCCGACTTCGGCCGTCAGCTCCGCCACGCGCGTGAGCTTGCCGTCCGGCGAGGGCCGGAACACCTGCACAAGGTCGAGTTCCGGGTCCACGAGCCAGTACTCGCGGACGCCCGTGCGTTCGAACAGACGGCGCTTCGTTTGCGCGTAGCGCCCATCGGCGGTGATGACGGCGCCCGTCCACAAGGCGAGCGGATCGGGGCGGCTCCACGCGAACTGTCCCGTGTCGAGATCGTAGAGCCGCAACTCGCCCTGACTCACGAGCACCTGCTGCGCCAGGGCGGTCACGGAAACGGACGAGAGCGCGGCTGCCAGCGCCATTGGGCGCAGGACCTTGCGTAACACGTCAGGCAGCACGGATCGCACGACGAGTGATCTCCGTGCTGAGCCTACGTCAGTCGCGTCCGCCTGGCAATCCGTGAGCCGGCATGGCCGGCAAGCGCTCGCCTCCCGTGGTGCGCCACCCTCGCCGTCGCCCGCAGTTCGCCTCATCGACTCACTTCCGCGCCGCCTTCTCCTGCGCCGCCAGCACCGCCCGGAACATCGCCTCGGTGAGATCGAGTTCGGCGACGTAGCCGGCCGGGTCGATGAACGGATTGACACCGCCCTTCTCGAGACGCGCCACCTTCTGCGCCATGCGATACATCGCCGGGTGCGAGGCGAGTGGCACGTCGCACGGCAGGGCCCGCGAGGTCTTGAAGGCGCGCCGGAACTCGTCGGCGATCCCCGGCACGTCGGCGTTCTTCACCAGTTGAAACCCGGGGTTGACGCCGAGGCTGCCGACGATGACCACGTCGAGCGTCCGGCCGCCTTCTGTCGCCTTGAGCGTCCAGGTCGTGCAGCCCCGCGAGTGTCCCGGCGTCAGGTGCGCGACGAGGGTCGTGCCGCCGAGCATCACCGTGTCGCCGTCATGGATCACGCGGTCGATCGGATGCGGCTTGCCGCCGGGGCGCATCCGCTCGAGCGCCGGCACGTCCTCGGCCATCGCCACCACCTGCGCGCCGGTCAGCGCCTTCACGGCCGCGTCACCTTCCATGTGGTCGCCGTGGGCGTGGCTGCCGAGCAGGACCTTGATATCCGAGAACTTGAAGCCGAGCGCCTCCACCGACTTCTGAATCACCGGCACGTTCCGCTCGTACGAGCTGTTGATGAGGATGTGGCCCTGTGGTGTCGCGATGAGGAAGCTCGCCAGACTGGCGGTGCCCACGTAGTAGATGTTGCCGACGATGCGGTGGGGCGGGAAGGCCGTGGTCTGATCGTCGCGCCCGCCGAGGTTGCGCAGCAGCAGCGTCTGCTGGTTCCACGTCTCGCCGTGCACGGTCACGACGGGCCAGCCCCCTGGCGGCTCGGGGACGGCGGTCTGGGCCGTGGCGGCGGTCGCCGCGCCGAAGAACAGCAGCAGGGCACTCGACCACACCTTGGGGACAGATAGCCTGAGCATGCGGCGCAGTATAGTGCCCCGTATGGGCACCTTCATTGGCAGTCGCATCCTGCTCCTGCTGTCGCTGCTGGCCCTCACCGCCTGTGCCGGGACGCAAGCCGAGCGCGACCTGGAGAAGTTCCAGGGCACCTGGTATTCCCTGGCCACCGAGTCTGACGGGCGTCAGCAGACGGGTGAAGACCGGTCCGACCTGCACATCATCGAGGGCAGCCACTGCGTCGTGCAGCTGGGCGGCGCCACCGTGGGCGAGTCGGAGATCACGCTCGAGCCGGGCCAGCCGTTCGGCCGGCTCACCTTTCAAATGACGGCCGGGCCGTACAAGGGCCGGACCTGGGTCGGGATCTACGAGGCGACGGGCGACATCCTCAAGTGGAACGGCGGCTGGCAGACCGAGGTCACGACCGTGCCGTCCCGCTTCTCCACCGCGGAAGGCGATCGCTA
Source organism: uncultured Acidobacteriota bacterium (assembly GCA_963807405.1). Classification (GTDB taxonomy): domain Bacteria; phylum Acidobacteriota; class Vicinamibacteria; order Vicinamibacterales; family UBA2999; genus CADEFD01. Next base: position 3,484,478 of record CAWEBU010000006.1, read on the forward strand.
CTTCCTGCGGCGACTGCGGCCGCTTCGGCCCTGAACGGCCGAACTCGACCTGGGCGCGTATGATGGCGCGATGACGAGCCGGACGACGATCGGGCGACGAGCCAGTGCCCTGTTCCTCATTGCCGCCGCGTGGTCGCTGACGCCCACCCTGTCAGCCCAGGCGCCGGCGACCGCCACCGGGGCGCCGCGCGACTTCTGGATCTACGGCTGGCGCGCCCCGGCGATCGACGGCGCCGACGCCCGCGTGCAAGGCCATGGCCGACGCCGGGTTCACCGTGGTCAACGCATCGGAGGACGAACTCGCCACCGTCACGCGCCTCGGCGTGAAGGCGATGGTCGACGACGAAGGACCCAGCGGTGGCCGCGCGTCTGGCGTCGAACAGCGCCGTGTGGGGCTATCACCTGGGCGACGAGCCGTTTCCGGAGGCGGTGTTCGCCGGCATCGGCCGGCAGTTCCGGCAGTTCGAGCAGGCCGCACCGCGTCAGGTGCCGTTCGTCAACATGCTTTCGACCACCGGCGAGTTCCTGCGTGCCTACATGCGCGAGGCACAGCCGCCACTTCTCAGCTTCGACTACTACCAGTGGTGGTGGGGCAGCGACCGCTACTTCGAGAAGCTCGAGCAGTTCCGCGAGGCCGCCGTGCGCGCCGGCGTGCCGCTGGCGGCGTGCTTCGAGGCCTCGGCCAACCCCGGCGTTGAATGGGGCGACATGAGCCGGCTGCCGGACAACGGGCAGCGGCTGCGCCAGAGCGTCTACACGTCGCTCGCGTATGGGGTGAGCGGCATCGAGTGGTTCCACACCGACATGGTGTTCACGAAGACCGGCGCACTCACGCCGGTGGGCGCTGACGTGGCGGCCATCAACCGCGAGATCGCGCCGCTCGGCCGCGCCCTGGCTGGCCTCGCCTCGGTGGACGTCTTCCACACGGCGCCCCTCCCCGCCGGCACGCGCAGCCTGCCCAAGGAGCACTGGGTGCAGACCATCCCCGAAGAGCGCGGCGCCGGCGTCGTGCTCGGGATGTTCCGGGACGACGAGGACCGCGACTACGCCATGGTGACGAACCGCGACTACCGGGACGCCCAGACCGTGGTCGTCAAACTGCAATCGAAGTGGCTCGGCATCGCGCCGTGGTACACGCCCAAGCAGTACAAGTACGCCGTGGATCGCTTCAACCGCGTCACCGGCGAATGGAGCACGGTGGCCAGCTCGTCGTCGGTGGGCTTCTCGTACGTGATTCCGGCCGCCGAGGCGGAACTGTTCCGCGTCACGACGACGGTGTCGGCCGAGGGCACGGCCGAAGGCTGGCCGGTGCCGCCGCGGCGGCCGTAGCAGAGCGAGGCGCGCATGAGCCTGCACTCCGTCAAGGCGTTCCTGGCCGAGCACGCACCGGAGATCGCCGTGCTCGAGCTCGCCTCCAGCACGGCCACGGTGCCACTGGCGGCGGCAGCGCACGGCGTCGAGCCCGGCCGCATCGCCAAGACGCTCTCGCTTCGGGTGGGCGTCGACGTGGTGCTGCTCGTGACGCGCGGCGACGCGCGGCTCGACAACCAGAAGTTCAAGGCCGCGTTCCGCAGCAAGCCGCGCATGCTCGACGCGTCTGAGGTGGAAGCGGAAACCGGACATCCGGTGGGCGGCGTCAGTCCGCTCGGACTGCTGCGCCCGCTGCGCGTCTACTGCGACGTCTCGCTCAAGGCCTTCGACGAAGTGCTGCCAGCGGCCGGCGCCACCAACGCGGCCGTGCGCATCTGTCCGGAGCGCCTGGCGGCGCTCGCCGGCGCGGCGTGGGTCGACGTCATGAAGGATGCGGAGGACGTGATCGGAGGCGAGCTGCCATGAGGAACACCGCTGCGCGCTACGGCTGGATGACGAAGCTGCTGCACTGGGCCGGCGCCGTGCTCGTGCTCAACCAGATTGTCGTGGCCGTGCTGATGCTGCGCACGCCCGCCGACGAGACCGTGCTCGGCTACTCCCAGGGCACGCTCTACAACTGGCACAAGTCGGTCGGCCTCGTGCTCTTCGCGGTGGTGGCCGTGCGGCTGGCCTGGCGCTGGCTGACGCCGCTGCCCAACTGGGCACCGAACCTGAGCCGGCGCGAGAAGCGGCTGATCCACGTGCTGGAGCGCGCGCTCTACGTCTGTCTGCTGGTGATGCCGCTGAGCGGCTTCGTGTTCGTGATGGCGGGCGACTTCGGCGTCCACTTCTTCAACACCTGGCACCTGCCGAACGTCATCGGCGCCAATGAGACGCTCGCCCTGGCGGCGCAGTGGACCCACAAGATCACCGCCTGGCTGCTCGTGGCGCTCATCCTGGTGCACTGGACGATCGTGTTCGGCCACGAGCTGCGGCATCGCGATCGCTACCTGCACCGGATGCTGCCGTTCACGCAGCAGGCCTCGCGCGCGGTCGATGCGCGACCGGCGGGCCGGTGAGAAAGGCACGCCGGCCGGGCGACGGACACTTCGCTGGATGTCAGTGGTGAAGGCGTCCCGCGAGCCACTAAGATGAGGTCATGCGAACGGGCCTCAGCGACACCGACGCCCAGACGGCGGCGGTGCACCTGGACCTCCTGCGGGCGGCTACGCCCGAGCGGCGTCTCGCTCTGGCGTTGTCCCTGAGCCAATCGGTGATCAGGCTCACGCGCGACGCCATCGCCCGCCGTTCGCCGGGCGCATCGGACACCGAGGTCGGTCTGCAGTTCGTAGCGCGATGCTACGGCGCGGCGCTGGCGGACGAAGTGAGGGCAGCGCTGGCCGAGACACGTCCGTGACGCCGAGCGACCTCAGCGCGGCGCTGCGCCCGGTCTTGCAGGCGCTGACGACCCTGAGCGTTCGTCACTTCGTCGCGGGATCGATCGCGAGCTCGTTTCACGGAGTGCCTCGCGCGAGCATCGATGCGGACATCGTAGCGGAGCTGGCTGTCCACCACACGCCACAGCTACTGAACGCTCTGGCGGATGGCTATTACGCGCCCGCGCGACGCATCGCAGACGCCATTGAGCGTCATGGTTCGTTCGGCGTGATTCACCTCGCCACCATGGTGAAGGTGGATGTGTTCATCGCGCATGGCGATGCCGACCAGGCCTCGCTGTCGCGCGCGGGCTGGGCTCGCCTCGACGACGGCTTCGCCGTCCCGGTGTGCTCGGCCGAGGATTCCCTGCTGGCCAAGCTGACGTGGTTTCGCCGTGGCGGGGAGACTTCCGAGCGGCAATGGACCGACATCGTCGGGCTGCTGCGCGTGGCCACGATGGACCACCATTACCTGGACGCGGGCGCGGAGTTGCGTGGCGTGACTGACCTGCTGGATCGCGCCCGCGGCGACGCGACCTCGGCGCCAGCGCTGGAGCCGTGACTGCGCTCCGCGCTTCACGAACTCAGACGCCACCGCTTGACGGACCGGCGGGCAACTTCCCCGTCGCCGGCCACGCCAGGGACACCGCGATGCCGGTGGCGAAGATGAGCGGCACGCCGTAGATGGCCCACGTCCAGGTGTAGCCGCCAGCATCGCCGAGCACGACGAAGGCGCCGCTACCCCAGCCGATGCCGACGACGGCGCTGGCCCACGCCGCCGCTGTCGTGGCCCGCGGCCAATGGAAGCCGGCCAGCAGCGCGAAGGCCAGCCCGGCCACCGGCACGTTGGCCAGGATCAGGCGATTCAGGATGTCGTCCACGAGGAACACGGCCCCCAGCCAGCTCGTGACGGCGAAGCCGGCCAGCAGCCGCCGCTGCACCGAGGTGGCCCGCGCCCCCGCCCAGCCGAAGTCCGCCGCCACCATCGCCGCCATCGCCGTCCACACCCCGGCCAGCGTGGTGAGCGCCGCCGTGAAGAGCACCGCCAGGCCGGCACCGCGCACGACTGGCGGCAACCACTCGAGCATCATGGTCGGCACGGCGAGCTGTGGATCGGCCAGCCCCGGATGCACCACGCGCAGGTGCGCGGCGGCCAGCACGACCACGCCGTAGAGGACGAACACGAGCACGGCGGCAATGGCCACGGCGGCGAAGGCGGTGCGCGTGTCCTTGGCGGCGAAGATCTTCTGGCCGTACCACGGCGCCGCGATGTAGGTGAAGCAGGTCAGCACGACGAGGGACGAGACGAACCAGAACGGCAGTGCCGGATGGTTCCACTGCGCGATCGGCGCCACCACGAGCTGGTCGGCCGGAAAGGCCGCGGCCAGCCCGCCGAGCGGCGCGCTGCGTGCCGCTCCCAGCACGAGCAGCGCCGGCAGCACGAGCGCGGTCACGGCAAAGCCGGCCACGTCGCTGCGCACGACCGAGATCAGGCCGCCGGGCAGCACCACGGCGAGCACGACGCCTGCCAGAACGGCCGAGACAAGCGGCCCGGGAAGCTGCGGCGCGAGCGGATGCGCAATCAGGCCGAGCGACTTGACGTAGGTGGCCGAGAAGCCGGTCATCGCCACGAGCAGCATCAGCGAGACGAAGCGGCCGAGCCGCGGCGAGTAGCGCTCGGCGAAGAGCTCGGCCACCGACAGGCGGTTGAAGCGCTTCCAGGCCCGCGACACGGTGACGGTATAGAATCCGAGGCCGACGAGGAACACGAACGGCAGGGCCAGCGCCATCGGGCCGGCGGAGTATCCAAGGGCCGAGAAGGCCAGCAGCGTGCTGGTGTTGAACTCGGTCATGACGAGCGTGGCCACGAGTGGCGCCAGGCCGACGGAGCGGTCGGCCACGAGGAAGGCCTCGTCGCGGCGGCTGACGCGCCAGCTGTAGATCGCCAGGGCCAGCGGCAACCCCAGGAAGCCGACGACATCTGCCAGGGTTGTGGGTGACTGCATCGTGATCGTGTCGAGTCCCGGGTAGCCCACCATGTTCGATGAGCCGTTCCGGCAACGCCTGGCGCCGCTGCTGAACCGTGTCGCTGCCCCGCTGGTGCGGCGGGGCGTGTCGCCCAATCACATCACGATTCTCGGCTGCGCACTCGCGCTGGTGGCGGCGGCACTCGTCGCCTCCGGCCGGCCCGGCTTCGGCCTGACGCTGTGGCTCGTGAGCCGGATCGGGGACGGTCTGGACGGCGCCGTGGCGCGGCAGGGCCACCGCGAAAGCGCGTTCGGCGGCTATCTCGACATCAGTCTCGACATGACCGCCTACGCCGCCATGGTCGTGGGCTTCGCCGTGGCGGCACCGGCGCTGTGGCTGGCGTGGCTGGCCGTCATGGCCGGCTACGTGCTGGTCATCACGACCACGCTCGCGCTGTCGGATGCCGCACGGGTGAGCGGCCGCTCGGTGAGCGGCACCAACCGCACGTTCCAGTTCACGCGCGGGATCGCCGAGGCCGGCGAGACGAGCACGATCTACGTGCTGTGGGTGCTGCTGCCCGGGTACCTCGAAGGACTGGCGTGGCTGTGGGCCACTCTGCTGCTGGCCACCGCCGTGCAGCGCACGTGGTTGGCCGCGCGCCTGCTGCGCTGATGCCGCCATGACCAGAGCGCCTGACGCGACGCTGACCGGCACGCTGTGCACGCGCTGCGGCCTGTGCTGCGACGGCACGCTCTTTGGCGACGTCGAGCTGCGCGGTCCGCGCGAAGCGGACCGCCTCGAGGTGCTCGGGCTGAACGTCGACACCGACGACGCCGATGTCGAGCTGCTGGCACTGCCGTGCGCGGGGCTGCGGCACACGCGCTGCAGCGTCTACGCCGACCGGCCGCAGTGCTGCCGGACCTTCGAGTGCCGCCTGTTGCAGGAGACCGCCCGGGGCACCGTCCCCGTGGCTGACGCGCTGACCCGTGTCGCCCAGGCCCGGAAACAGGTGGGGCGGGTGAAGACGCTGCTGGCCGGCATGGAGCCCAGGCGCGGCGTGTCGCTGCCGTTGGCCGAACGGGTCGCCGACGCCATGGCCGGCGCGTCGAGCCCCGACCGGGCCGTGGTGCGCCGTCGCCGCGCGCTCGCCGCCGCCATGGCCGCGCTCACGCGGACGATTCGGACGACGTTTCTCGACTGACGGACGCCACGGGCGAACCCGCGGACGCCTTCCTCGGCTCAGTCGCGATCGGCCACGACCCGCGCGCTCGCGCTCTCCGTCAGGCCCTCGGCGCGCATGGCGCGGCGGTAGGCCACGGCCACGGCATCGAAGCGCAGGTGCAGCTCGTCGGCCAGGTCGAACGGCACCTGCTCGGGGCGCTGGGATTCGACGATGCGCTGATCCTGCCCGAAGATCACGCGCTCGAACTCCTGCAGGGTGGAATCCGGATCGTCGAAGTCGTAGTTGCGGCCGATGATGCAGTAGCCGCGGCAGCGCTCGGCCGTCTCCGGCTGCGAGGCGAAGAAGTAGACCATGCCCTTGTCGCCGCCCCAGCCCAGTCGCAGGACGATGGTGTAGGGCAGGTGCAGCTCGTAGCGGCTGCGCCGTTCGGGCTTCACGGTGTCGGCATTGGCGAACACCTTGAAGTCGTCGCTGTTGGGCGCTTCCGGCCGCACGACCGTGTAGTGCAGGACGTGCCCCTGCGTCTCCACCTTGTAGTCGGGCACGATCGGCCGCTCGGGATCGCCGAGCAGGCCCGGGTGCACCCACGGGAAGTGTCCGAAGTCCGTGAAGTTCTCGACCTGCCGCGAGGCATCGCTCTGCCACGCGAAGGGCCCCGTGTTCACGATCTTCCAGGCGCCGGACTCGAACTCCGGCACCTCCGGCAGCGCGTAGAGCGGCTCGTTGTCAGCCAGGCACACCCAGACGAGGCCGTAGCGCTCCTGGCACTGATAGACCGGTGTGCGCGCCTTGACAGGAATGGTGGTGGCGGCCGATTGCGGGATGCGCACGCAGGCGCCCGAGGCGTCGTAGTGCCACGCATGATAGGGACAGACGAGGCAGTCGTCGGCCACCCAGCCGAGCGAGAGCGCGGTGCCGCGGTGGATGCACAGGTCGCGCATGGCGTGCGGGCGCCCGTCGCCCGTGCGCCACACGACCACCGCCTCGCCGAGCAGCGTGGCGCCCACGGGTTTGTCCGTCACCTCGTGCCCGTAGGCCACGGGATGCCAGCAGCGAGCCTGTTTCTCGGCGATCAACCGGCGCGTCTCGGCCATGGCGGCGCTATGCTACCACCGTGATGCGACCCCTCCGCTCGCTCCTGGCGCCGGTGCTCGCCGTGCTGACGGGCTGCTCGACCGCCCCCGCCCCCCCGGCCATCGCCACCCTCGAACCCGGTGTCGTGAAGATCGCCGTCACCGGCACCTCGGTCACCGATCCGCTCGATCCCGAGGAATGGATGCTCCGCTACGCTGAGCGCCTGGCCGCCGACCTGCAGCTGCGCGCGGAGTGGCACGTGGTGCCGTTCGACAAGTCGTGGGAGCTGGCCGGCAAGGACGAGGTGGACGTCGTGGCGACCAACCTCGCCAGCTTCCCGGACCGCGTCAGCGCCGGCGGCACCTTCTCGGCGCCCTTCCTCTACGAGCAGCGGGCGCTGCGCATCCGTGCCTCCGAGCAGGCGCGCTATCGCACCATCGCGGACTTCGTCGGCCGCAAGGTGGGCGCGGTGACCGGCATGGCCGCCCACCGCGACTTGCTGCGCCGGACACCCCCCGGCGTGGAGATCGTGGAGACCGCCACCTTCCCCGAGCTCTACGAGCAGTTCGCACGCGGCGAGCTGGACGCGGTGGCGCAGGCCGAGTACTTCACGCTCGATGGCCGCGTGATTCCCTCCTACGGGCCGGACCTGGTCCTGATCGACCATCACGATCTGAACCCCGGCCAGCGGGAGGAGTCAGTGTTCGTCGTGCGCGACAAGAGCACGGGGCTGCTGGCCGCCGTGAACGCGTTCGTCGCGCGCACGCCGTTCCCGTTGCACGTGTCGCGCTAGCAGGCGACCTGCGCGCGCTGCGTCTCCTTCTTTCGGTACGCCGGGCCAACGACGCCGCTGCGATGGGGGGCGGATCAGGAGGCCACCGGGCACCCTTGACTGCACGCCGGGATCAGGGCGCCCCCTGGTGGCCGTTTTCGGTCTCACCCGCTGCCGGAGATCGGACATCGGCCAGGCTGGACGCCCCGGTCACGCCCCCGTCACGAACCACGCTGAACGACCCATCCGTTTCGAGAACAACGGCCTCCACGGTTTCCAGATCGCTCACGCCCGCCGCTCGGACGGCGGCACGCACCTCGTCCTCCGTGACCCGGGCACGGCGTAAGGCCGCCGGCAGGACCGCGCCTCGTCGAAGCAGCATCTGGGGCTCGCCGGTGACCAGGCGCCGAATCCACGAGACGCGGACGCTCGACCACGTGACGGCAAACTGCAAGCCGATCAGGAGGAGGAACGCGAGCGCGCCCTCCGCCAGGGCCACGTCCTTGCTGAGCAGCACGGTCGCCAGGGTCGAGCCGAGGGCGACCGTCACGATCAGGTCGAAGGCGTTCATCTTCGAGAGCGTGCGCTTGCCCGAGCCCCGCAGCGCCATGACCAGAAAGACGTAGGCAAGCACCCCGACAATCAGCGTCCGGGCCAGCCCCACCCAACCGTCGAAGAACACTCGCTCCACCCGTGCCTCCGCTCGAGCGGCACCCAGCCGCGACTACTTCAGGAGAACAGAATCACCGCGCGAGAACACGGCGCCGTGCGGCAGCCCGGCGCCCGTCCAGCCATGGGGCGGCGAGACTCGGACAGATCTGAAGGTGAACCCGGCACGGTCGCGACATTATAACGGGGCCCTGTGGCCGGCTCGAGTTCGCGTCCCTCTTCGGCTCGGAGCGGCCGTCACGTCGTGGGACGTCTTGCGGCCTGTCGCAGCAGCGCTCCGAAGGTGCGCTCGTCGATGTCTGACGGCTGCCTGACTTTGGTGTGCCGGACGTACGCCCCTTTGCCTTGCAGGAGTCGCTTCGGGTCCCTCAGAGCGGCGCCTCGGAAGAAGCCGAACTGGACACCGTCTGCTTCCGCGTAGAGGTAGGCCACAGGCCTGCGGTCGTCCACCCAGCAGCCGTTACCCCACTTCACCGCTTCAGTCAGCCCCGGCTCGGCACGCTTCACGAACCGCCGCAGCGCACGGATGATCGCCTGGTTGCTGCGTGTCTGGTCCTTCAGGTATTCGTCGAAGCTGGCGTACGCCTTCATCTTCTTCACGGCAGAGGCTCCAGGCGCGAACGGATTCCTCTGGCCGCACGCTCAGCCAATCGGAGGGCGATTCTTTCGGAACGAGTTCTTGACCGCAATCTTGCCGTTCCGGAACGTGAACACATCGCAGCCCGTCACCTCGACGCGCTTGCCGTCCTTCAGCGTCCCGGTGAAGGTCCATTCCGACACGCCGCGGTCGCCGGCCACGAAGTGGCGCGCCCCACCCCAGTGCGCATCCGGATACAGAGCGAACACGGCCTCGTAAGCCGCGCGCACCGCCTGGTGACCCTCGTGCCGCTCGCCATCGACCGCGTTGCCGCCAGACGCCTCGAAGACGCCATCCGGCGTCATCATCGACATCAGGGCGTCCACGTCGTGGCGGTTCCACGCGTCCGCGAACTCCTGCAACAGCTTCTCCATGTCTCGATCCTCAGACGTGCCGGCCGAAGCGGGTGGCGCAGCGAGCCCAGCCGCCGTCGCTCGATGATCGACCACGATGCCGCTCACCAGACCCACCATGACGAGTGTGACAAGACGCATGGGCTCCTCCACAGACGCTGAACACGCCGGCTCGGATGCTGAGACGGGTCACGTCAGCGTTCAGCCGCGGCGGGCCCATGATGGCAGCAGCGCCCGTTGGCCGCAACCGCTTGTGGATCCACCCACGACGATCTCAGCGCCGGACTGCAGGTGGCCTAAGATTACGGCCTGGAGCTTCGATTGACCGACACTGGCGACATCGTCTCGACCTCTCCTGACACCGACTCGCCGGATCGCCCGAGGGGCCTGTACACGGCCTGGGAGCGCCGCACCCGCATCTGGGCGCTCGTGTTTGCGGCGATGGCACTCGTCGTGACAGCGACGCTCGCCGTGGCGCTCCGCCCGGGCTGGGTGATCGGTACGGCGCTCGTGTTGGTCCCTGCCATCGGCCTCTACGCCTGGCAGACGGCGAAGGTGCGGCGGCGCCGCGCGATTCTACGTCGGCCGTTCCCTTCCGAATGGGAGGCGGTCCTGCAGCAGGAGGTCGTCTTCTACCGGGCTCTCGAGCCAGCGGACCAGCGGCGGTTCCGCCGCCAACTCCAGGTCTTCCTCGGCGAGAAGCAGGTGACCGGCATCAAGATGCCACTAGACACGACCACCCGCGTGCTGGCCGGGGCCAGCGCCATCATCCCGATCTTCGGGTTTCCCGAGTGGGAGTGGGACCAGATCACCGAGGTGCTCGTCTACCCGAACCGGTTCGACGGCGAATTCCAGTTCGGGGACGCACGCGGCCACGACATCCTGGGCGTGGTCGGCACGGGCAGTCTCAACCGGCTGATGATCCTGTCGAAGCCTGATCTCATCAACGGGTTCCGCAACGCCACCGACAAGCGCAATGTGGGCATTCACGAGTTCGCGCATCTGGTCGACAAGAGCGACGGCGTGGTCGACGGCGTGCCCGAGGTGGGACTCGAGCGGGGCGCAGTGGAACCGTGGATCGATCTGATGCGGCGCAAGATGGCCGACATCGAGGCCGGGAAGTCCGACATCAACCGCTATGCGCTGACCAACGAGGCCGAGTTCTTCGCAGTGACCTCGGAGTACTTCTTCCAGCGGCCCGGCATCATGAAGCAGAAGCATCCGGTGCTGTACGGCGCGCTCGAGCGTGTCTTCAACCAGGACCTGCGGACGCGCGTGGCCGCTGTGCAGCGCGAACTGGCGCAGGGCCGCAAGACGTTCGGCCGGAATTCGCCGTGTCCGTGCGGCAGCGGCGAGAAGTTCAAGAAGTGCTGCCTGAAGTAGCCGCCGGGTGGACGTCGCGTGGCACCAACTGGTCAGGCTGAGGTCTGCCCGGGTAGCTGAAGCGTCCTGGCGTCTGGTTCGCCCGCGAAGTACTTGTCGAGCAACCGGTTGTCAGGCCGCCTTCACTGACGCACATATCGCAAGTGTGTGGCGGCTGACCCATCGAGAACTTTGTCGATGCGAAACTGCGGCCCGGGCTCGCTCAGGTTTTCGAAGAGTCGCCGCCCGCCGCCGAAGAACACGGGCACCAAGGCAATTTCCAGCTCATCAACAACACCGAGGTTCAGATACTGCTGGATCACATCGGCGCCTCCTGAGATGCGAATGTCACGACTACCAGCAGCCTCCCGAGCCAGCGCCAGCGCACGCTCAGGACCTTCATTGATGAAGTGAAACGTCGTTCCGCCAGGGCGCACCCACGGGTCTCGTTTCTCGTGGGTAAGAACGTATACCGACGTGTGAAACGGAGCCTCCTCTGGCCAACTGACCTCGCCCTGGTCGAACATGCGCTTACCCATGATGTTGGCACCGGTGCGCTCGAAGGTCTGGCGAACCATGTCGTTGACCGGACCGGTCTCTCCCCCGGGGCCGAACTTGAGCTTCTCGCGGAAGTACTGTTGATTGAAGATCCAGGCCATCAACGCACCCCACTTGGCGCCCCAGTTCTTGTACTCGGGCTTGCTCATGGTCATCCCTTCCGGCGCCATGTAGCCATCGAGGCTAAGTCCAATATTGACGAATACCGTGCTCATGATTCTGCTCTCGGATGTTCGGTTGACGGCCTGACGAGCGCGGTTCAGCCGCGGGCCGCGCAGCGGATAGTCCGCTGCAACCGGTTGTCAACGGTCACACGCCGGCGCATGAGTTCTCAAGGCGTACTTTCCACGGGATTCTCGCGGGACGCCTGCTGCCCCAGCTGTTGGGCGAGCCCGATGAGAATTCCCTCGGGTCCTCGGATGTAGCAGAGCCGGTAGATGTCCTCGTAGTTGACGACTTCATCGACCACCTTCGCACCAAGCTTGCCGAGCCGGGCCACGGTGTCGTCGATGTTCTCGACGGCGAACATGACGCGCAGGTATCCCAACGAGTTCACGGGGGCGGCGCGGTGATCGGAGGCGATGGCAGGGGCGTCGAAGCGCGACAGTTCGATGCGGCCATGGCCGTCGGGGGTGTGCATCATGGCAATTTCGACCCGTTGCCCGCGCACTCCGGTGACGCGGCCTGCCCATTCGCCTTCGATGGGCCTGCGGCCTTCGAGGGTAAGTCCGAGTTCGATGAAGAATTCTATGGCGGCATCGAGGTCTTCCACGACGATGCCGACGTTGTCCATGACGCTTCACTGTCACGATGTCTCCGTGGCGTCTAGACAGTATGGCTGTCGGGTCGAACAGAGACCTGCCTCACGTAGTAGATCGTGGGTTGCGCGAAGCCGATGAGGGTGACGCGCAGAGCCACATACAACGGAGGCAGGCCATGGCGAAACGTAGCATGTTCGTGGGGATGGATGTCCACAAGGAATCGATCGACATCTCGCTCGCGGAGGAGGGGCGAGACGGCGAGGTCCGGCACTACGGCGGGATCGCCGGCGATCTCGAGGCGCTGGCGAAGGTGCGTCAAGGCGCTGCGCGCGCCGACCCGGCGGTTGCGCTTCGTGTACGAAGCCGGGCCCGTGCGGGTTTGGGATTCATCGGTACCTGACGGCGCAGGGCGAGGACTGCGTCGTCGTCAATCCGTCGAGCATGCCGAAGCGCAGCGGCGATCGGATCAAGACCGACCGGCGCGACGGCGACGCCCTCGCGCGGTTGCATCGCGCCGGCGAGCTCACGGCGATCTACATTCCGACGGCCGACGATGAAGCGCTGCGCGATCTGGTGCGCGCGCGCGAAGATGCCGTCGGCCTGCAGCACGCAAGCGAAGCATCGCTTGAAGGCGTTCCTGCTGCGACAGGGCCGCCGCTATCCGGGACGCGCCGGATGGACGCAGCCGTATCGACGGTGGCTGGCCGATCTCAGCTTCCCGCTGGCGCCCAGCACATCGCGTTGCAGGAGTATCGCGACACGATCGACGAGACCGAACGCCGCGTCGAGCGTCTCACCGACCAGCTCCGGCAGCACACGCCCGCCTGGCGCTGGGCGCCGGTCGTCGACGCGCTGCAGGCGCTGCGTGGCGTCTCGTTCGTGACGGCGGTCGGCCTCGTCGCCGAAGTCGGCGACATCCGACGCTTCGATCATCCGCGGCAGCTGATGGCGTTTCTCGGCCTCGTGCCGTCGGAGTACTCGAGCGGGCCCAGCGTCCGCCGCGGCGGGATCACCAAGGCCGGCAATCCGCACGCGCGGCGGTTGCTCGCCGAAGCGGCGTGGGCGTATCAAGGCGTGCCGCGCATCGGCCGGCAGATGCTGTATCGACAAGAGGCGCTGCCGAAGCCCGTCTGCGACATCGCGTGGAAGGCGCAGCTCCGACTGACGTCACGCTTTCGCAAGCTGGTGGCGCGCGGCAAGGCGAAGCCCAAGGTCGCGACCGCGGTCGCGCGTGAGCTCACCGGCTTCATCTGGGCGATCGCCCGGGAGGTGCCGCCGCCGCCCGCGTAGCGCACGCGGCGATCAGGTCCGTCAGGTCGGCGGCATCGCGGGCCAGGTGGAGAACCCTCGACGTCGTTATGGACATCAGCACCATCGATACGTCCGTGCCTAGGGCGAGGCAGCTCCGCGACGAACCACAGTCTGGGCGGTACCCAACCCGCGGATATCAGCAGCGTCAACCGTCGCTAGAACGCGGTGCCGCCGACCAGACGGACCTGAAGAACGAAGAGCCCGGAAAGAGCGGGCTGAGAACGGAACTCACGAACGATGAGGCGGGAGAAGTCTGCCCGTTGACAGAAGACAGCCATATCAACGATGCCGAATCAGCCGCGCGCCGACACGCGACAGACGGCGCGTCGGCTGCATTGGGAGGTTAGGCCGCGCGAATTCAGATACTAAGTGCAACACTTCAAGCCCAGATTGAGCGAGGCGATCTGGGATACTCGACGGCTCCTGCAACCGCCAAGTCGAAGGAGTCCTCGATGCACTATCGCCAGATCACCTCGCCCGAACGATACCTGATCTCCACGCTGCGCCAGTGGGGATTCACCCCGTCGCAGACCGCCACGATCCTCGGACGGCACCGCAGTTCGATCACGCGCGAGATTCGCCGCAACGCCACGCGGGCCGACGGCTGCTATCGCCCGTTCACCGCCTCGGAGCGCACGCGCGGTCGCCGATCGCGGTCCCGGCGCTCCACGCACTTCACCCCGCAGCAGTGGCGCTACGTGCATCGGCAGTTGCGGAAGCAGTGGAGCCCCGAACAGATCGCCGGACGGCTCCGACGCGACGGGGCCTGGACCATCAGCCACGAGACGATCTACACCCACATCTGGGCCGACAAGGCCCGCGGCGGACAACTCTTCCGCGATCTGCGCTGCGCCACCAAGCAGTGCCGCAAGCGCCACGGTACCTACGATAGCCGCGGCCGCCTGGCCGGCAAGCGGATGATCGCGGAGCGCCCGGCGATCGTTGAGGGCCGCACCACCCTCGGGCATTGGGAGGGCGACACGCTCGTCGGCACCGGCGCACCGGACTGCGTGGCCACGCTCGTCGAACGCAAGACCGGCTTCACCATGCTCGGCAAGCTGCGGAACCGGACCAGTCGGGGCATGACGCGGCGCCTGCGGCGATTGATTCGGCGGGCCCCGGACAAGTTCACGACGGCCACCGTCGACAACGGCACCGAGTTCCACGACTATCGCGCGGTGGAGCGTACGACGGCGATTCGGTTCTACTTCGCGACGCCGTACCACGCGTGGGAGCGCGGCAGTAACGAGAACCTCAACGGCCTGCTCCGGCAGTACCTGCCCAAGCGCACGAGTCTCGCAGGGCTCACGCAACGCGGCTGCGATGCCCTGGCGCGACGGCTCAACACGCGGCCACGCAAGCGATTGGGGTATCGCACCCCCGAGGAATGCTTCAATGCCAACTAATCAGTGTTGCAGTTCGCTCTTGAACTCAGACCGCTACTTGATCTGCCTGGAGTCTCGGATGTTGAACCCCAACGAGCCATCGGCCTTGATGAGCATCTCGAATTCTTTCGCAATGCTCTTGGTACGCGTTGTCTGAATCTGCACCGTCAGCGGCTGTGCGACCAAGCGGACGCCGTCTGGCCCCGCACGAACATCGAATGTCTTCGCCTCGATGGTCCACGTCTCCGGTCCCTCGAGCGTCAGCCGCATCCGGGCATCGGGGGTCGCCTCGAGTCGGATCGTTTGTTTGCTCTTAGCTGGTTCCACCACCTGAGCCACGGCGACTGTCGTGACAGCGGCCAGACCTGCCAGTACCAGACCGATTGCGGAGACTCGTCGCGTGCACAACGATTGAGCCATCACTCCCCCTTTGTCGGTCTAACGATGCCGCATCAGCCGCGGCGCTCGGTGCCAGGATTCTGCCACACGCCAGCGCCGCCGGCTGCCGTATGGGTGTGGTGTTAGGCCGCACGAGGCGTACAGACCGGGTAGAATCGCCTAACGACGGCATCAGCCGGGCGCATCGTTTACACCAGGAGGATGCCCTGGATGGAGACGAATGTCCGCAAGGAACGGCTCACGTTTGTGCAGGACCTCGCGAGCGGCCACTGGTCGATGACGGAGCTGTGTGAACGCTACGGCATCACGCGGCCGACCGGCCAAATGGGCGGCACGCTACGACGACCAGCGGGTCCGGCGGCCTGGTCAATAGGAGTCGCGCGCCGATCACGTGTGGCCATGCGACGAACGGCGCCCTGGTCGGGCGGATTCTGCTGGCTCGGCGCGAGTACGGGTGTGGGCGGCGAAGAGCTCCTGCAGGTGTTGCAGACGCGGTTCCCGGCGGAGGCGTGGCCGGCGCGCAGCACGATCAACGCGATCCTCGACCGGCACCACTTGTTGCACAAGAATCGGCGACGTCGCAAATGGGCGCATCCCGGCGTGGCACCGCTGGTCACCCAGCGCCCGAATGAGGTCTGGCCCGCCGACTTCAAGGGCCAGTTCCGGACCGACGATGGCTACTACTGCTTCCCGCTGACCATCACCGACCACTTCAGCCGCGCCGTGCTGACCTGCCACGGCTTGCGACGGTCATGACCCGCGACGTGAAGCGCGTTGGCGGGCGCTGTTTCGCGCGGTCGGCATGCCGACGCTGTTCGCACCGACAACGGCCCACCGTTCGCGTCGACGGGCATCCATGGGCAGACGGGCCTCAACGTCTGGTGGATGCAACTGGGCATCGTGCATCAACGCATCACGCGGGAGCCCGCTGGAGATCGGCACGCAGAACGCATGCATCGGGAACTCAAGCGTGAGACGACTCGGCCCGCCGCCGCCACGCTGCGGGCGCAACAGCGGCGCTTCGACGCGTGTCGTCAGCGCTAAACGACGAGCGGCCGCACGAGGCGCTCAACGGGGACACCCCGAACGACGCTGGTATCCCTCGGCCGTGCCGTTTCCCGAGCGCCTCGCGCGCCGATACTCGGCGCACCTGGAGGTCGACGCGTCAGTACCGCCGGCACGTTCCGTCTCGGCGCGCGCCGGCAGCCCTGCCTCAGTCACGCCCTGAGCGGACAGGACGTCGCCTCGAGGAGGTCGATGACGGGCTTGGAATATCGTGCACGCCGCAAGCTGCTTGGAAAGATCGACGAGCGCACGTCACGATTCGGAACCAAGCCCGGCAAGTAAGGTGTAAAGGATGTCGCCGGACTTTTGTCAATGATCATCCCGTCCGTTCAGAGTTCGGCCGAGGCCTGGCGACACGCCCCATCGGTCGCCGTGCACTCGAAAGGCCCGCCACGACCCCCGCCCGGATGTGAGGGCGTGACGCATGGCCGGTTGGACGCGACCCAACCTCGCCCTGGCGAACGCCCACGTACTTCACGCCGCCGGAGCCACCGCCCATGCCCGTGCGCGCCTCGGTGGTGAACGCACCACGCCCCGATCGAATCGACGCCAAGCTTCGCGCGTGAGATCGAAAGAAATGTCTGCGCGGTTCTGCGGCCTAACTAATATTCGGCTGCAAACCTTGTTGTCACTACTGCAGTATCTGCCAGCCTAACGCCGGGAGCCCGAAGTCTGACTCCGGGTTGTCATCGCCATCCGGGCCAAGAGGATAGCACCGCCTCTGGGGCCAGAGATCCTCAGACACTTTCCTGCGAAGCTCGTCAAGATTACAGTTCGTTCCGCAGCGTCACCGGCTCCACGGTTCAGCCCGGTCTAGCCGTCACAACGCATCAGCTGGGCTCCGCACGCCTGAGGCGCCACGCCGCAGGACGTGCGTGTAGATCATGGTCGTGCTCACGTCTCGGTGGCCGAGCAGTTCCTGCACGGTTCGGATGTCGTAGCCATCCTCCAGAAGGTGGGTGGCGAACGAGTGCCTGAAGGTGTGGCACGTGACCCGTTTCGTGATGCCGGCGCGCCGCACGGCGCTGGCGACCTCGCGTTGCATGGCCGATTCGTGAAGGTGGAACCGCGTCGGACCTCCCCACCGGGGGTCTCGGCACACGCGGCCGGCCGGAAACACGAACTGCCAGGCCCAGGCTCGGGGCGCATTTGGGTATTTTCGCGCCAGGCCGCCAGGCAGCACGACACCGCCGACGTCGCGCTGCTGGTCGGTTTCGAACGTCCGTCGCACTTGCCGCAGATGGTCGGGCAGGATTGTCCGGACGGATTCGGGCAAGGGCACGGCGCGGTCCTTGTCACCCTTTCCCCGCCGTACGATGATCTGGCGGCGCTCGGGATCGAGATCTTTGACGCGCAGCTCGAGGCATTCAGCCAGCCGAAGGCCGCTGCCATACAGCAGCAGCCCAATCAGCCGGAACGTGCCTCCGAGCTCACTCAGCACGGCGCGCACTTCGTCGCGACCGAGTACCACGGGCAGACGTTCGGGGGTCCGGGCCCTGTTCACGTCTCCCAGGCTGCCGACGTCCCTCCCGATGACCTGTCGGTAGAGGAACAGCAGCGCGCCCAGCGCCTGGTTCTGAGTGGACGCACTGACATGCTCGCGCACGGCCAGGTGCGTCAGGAAAGCCGTGACATCGGCGTCCGACAGATTGGACGGGTGGGTCAGGCCGTGAAACAGGATGTAGCGGCGAATCCACGAAACGTAGGCTTCTTCGGTGCGGCGGCTGTAGTGCCGGCGCCGCAGCGCTTGTCTTACCTGTTCCAGAAGCTTCGGCGGGGGCGGTGGGTTCAGCGCCACGCCTGTCACCCCTGAGAGTTTCGTGCCAGCGGTGACGACCAGGATGCGGGCGGTGCCCGACATCGATATCGCAGTTCCTGCGTTGCGGCAGTGACCAATGCGCAGTCAGGCCTGCGATCTGGATCCCGGAGGACGCGCCAATGAGGGCGGCCGAGCGCGGGTGAGCTCAGCGCTTGGGCTTGCTCGCGTCGCCGTCGAACTCCCGCCCCGGCGGCGCCTGCTCGCGGCCCACGCGTCCGGGCTCGATGGTGGCGCGCGCGTAGCTCTCGGGCTGGACTGGCTGGCCCGCCATCCCGCGCAGCAACGCCAGCTGGCCCACGTGCGTGAGGGCGTCCGCGACCGGGCCCTGGAAGATCACGCCAGCCGGATACGACGTCGCCGCCGGGTCCGCCAGTGCCATGTCGAAGGCGGTCAGCCCGTCGAAGAAGCCGTCTACCGCCGCTGTCCAATCCGTCATGCCGACCGGGGTCCAGCGGTAGTCGCCGCGCGCCAGCCCCGCGCCCCACCCCATCAGGTCCACCATGTGCGACAGGATCTCGAGCGCCGTCCGGCTCTCCGGCGCCGCACGCACCTCGGCGAAGCCGTCGGGCACGTCGCGCAGCACCTTGCCGGCGCGGTAGGCCAGCGTGGCCACCGTGTGGCGCAGCAGGTGCCGGGTGGCCTCGTCGAGCGGCGGGTGGACCTTGTCCGTCATCGTTCCTCGAGTTTGTAACGGGGTCTGTCACGGTTAACGCTTGTAACGGGGTCTGTCACCGTCACGACGTTGAAAAATCTGCCGAGGTTGGTGACGGTGACAGACCCCGTTACAAGCCGTGACCGTGACAGACCCCGTTACAAATCACTTCAGCTCGACGATCGCAATCGCGTTCCAGTCGTTCATCGGGATCACCAGGCGGTGGCGCTTGGAGTCGTAGGTCATCGAGGCCGCGCTCGGGATGCCGGAGGCCACGATCTCGGCCTTCTGGCCGGGCCGGATGCGCGACACGGTGCCCTGACGCACGCTCGACACGTACTTGGTGCCGTCGGCCGTCACCACGATGCCGTCGTTGCCGGCGTCCACGGCCTCCTCGGTGGTCAGGAGCTTGCCGTCGGGCGTGAAAGTCTGCACGGCGTTGCTGCCGATGTTCACGACCACCAGGTTGCCCTTCAGGTCGAAGGCGATCCCGTTGGGCATGCTGAGCGGCGCCCCTTCGATGAGCACGGATGACTGCCCCTGCGGCGTCACCTTGTAGACCTTCCAGGTCGTGGCATCCTGCGGCGTGCCGGTCTGCGTGGCGTAAATAGTGCCGTCCGTGGCCACTTCCAGATCGTTGAAGCGGAGGACGCCGGGCACCTGCACCTGCCCCATGGGCGCTCCGGTCTTCATGTCGAACCAGCGCACGGTGTCGATGTCAGCCACGTAGAGCCGGCCGTTGGCGATGTAGCTGCCGAGCGGATGGTTGAGGGTGAGGCCGTTGCGGTCCACGCCGATCCACTTCAGCGTGTGCGCGGTGCCGTCGGGGTTGATGAGCGAGACGTAGCCGTCGTTCGGTGCCATCTCCTGCGACATGCCGGCGTTGACCGAGACGTAGAGGTCGCGCTCGGCGTCGTAGGACAGGCTCTCGCTGAAGCGGAAGCTGCCGTAGATCTTGACGTTGGGCGTGGTCTTGAGCGGCTGGCCGGCCTGGAAGGGCTTGGCGGTGGCCGGCGGCGGCGTCTGGGCGAACGCGGGCGCGGCGGCGAGCACGAACGCCAGGCACGACGGGGCGAGAACTGAACGCATTGGGGAACTCCGGAAAAGGGCGACGGGCGCCGGCGGAACGTCCATTGTATTTCCGCGCCGCCGTCCGGCGTCATACTGCGAGACAGGGGTCGCCGGTCGCTGCCGAGCCGGGTGAGTGACGGTCCCCGCGTGGAGGCGTGATGCAGCTTGGAATGATCGGACTCGGCCGCATGGGCGGGAACATGGTGCGCCGCCTGATGGCCGCCGGACACGAGTGCGTCGTGTTCGACGTCGCACCGGAGGCGGTGGCGGCGATGGCGACCGAAGGCGCCGTGGCCACTTCGTCGCTGGCCGCCTTCGTCCAGGCCCTGCGCCCGCCCCGCGCCGTCTGGCTCATGGTGCCGGCCGCGTTCGTCGACGCGGAGGTGGAGGCGCTTGGGGCCCTGCTCCAGCGCGACGACATCCTCATCGACGGCGGCAACTCGCGCTACACGGACGACATCCGCCGTGCCGCCACGCTGAAGGCCCTCGGCATCCACTACGTGGACGTCGGCACGAGCGGCGGCGTGTGGGGCCTCGAGCGCGGTTACTGCCTGATGATCGGCGGCGACGCGGCCGCGGTGGCGCGGCTCGATCCGATCTTCACGACGCTGGCCCCCGGCGAGGGGTCCATCCCGCGCACGCCAGGCCGTGACGGCGCGCCGACCACGGCCGAGCGCGGCTACCTGCACTGCGGCCCCTCCGGCGCCGGCCACTTCGTCAAGATGGTGCACAACGGCATCGAGTACGGCCTCATGGCCGCCTACGCCGAGGGCCTGAACGTGCTGCGGCACGCCGATGTGGGGACGGCCGCCCGCCAGAAGAACGCCGAGACGGCGCCGCTCACGCATCCGGAGCACTACCAGTACGACTTCGACCTCGCCGCCATCACCGAGGTATGGCGGCGCGGCAGCGTCGTGACGTCATGGCTGCTGGACCTGAGCGCCACCGCGCTCGTCGAGAGCCCGGATCTGGCGGGCTTCTCCGGGCACGTATCGGACTCGGGGGAAGGGCGTTGGACGGTCGCCGCGGCGATCGACGAATCGGTGCCGGTGCCGGTGCTGAGCGCCGCGCTCTACGACCGCTTCACGTCGCGTGGCGAGGGCGACTTCGCGCATCAGGTGCTGTCGGCGCTCCGCTATCAGTTCGGCGGGCACCACGAGACGAAGGACGGAGGCACGAAGTGAGCGGCCCGCACGCGTCCGACGCGCTCGTCATCTTCGGCATCACCGGCGACCTGGCCTACAAGCAGATCTTCCCGGCACTCCACGCCATGATCCGCCGCGGCCAGCTCGACGCGCCCATCCTCGGGATGGCACGGGCCGGCTCGAGCATCGACGAGTTGCGGGAGCGCGCCCGAGCCAGCATCGAAGAACACGGGGACTTCGATGCCGCGGCCTTCGAGAAGCTGTCGGCGCTCCTGCAGTACCTCGGCGGCAACTACGAGGACGACAGCACGTTCGACATGCTGAAGAAGGCACTGGCCGGCGCCTCGCGCCCGGCCTTCTACTTCGCGATCCCGCCGAGCCTGTTCGGCGCGGTGGCCGCGGGACTCGCGCGTGCCGGCGTGGTCGAGAACGCGCGTGTCATCGTCGAGAAGCCCTTCGGCCGCGACGTGGCCTCCGCCGCCAGACTCAACGAGACGCTGCACCAGCACTTTTCGGAGTCGTCGATCTTCCGCATCGACCACTACCTGGGAAAGGAGGCGGTGCAGAACCTGCTCTACTACCGCTTCGCCAATTCCTTCCTCGAGCCGATCTGGAACCGCAACTACGTCGACCGCGTGCAGATCACGATGGCCGAGGCGTTCGGCGTGCAGGGCCGCGGTAAGTTCTACGAGGAAGCCGGCGCGATTCGCGACGTCGTGCAGAACCACCTGCTGCAGGTCGTGAGCCTGCTGGCCATGGAGGCGCCGGGCGGACGCGGCAACGAGGCCGTGCGCGACGAGAAGGCGCAGGCGTTCCGCTCGATGCGGCCGCTCACGCCGGACGACGTGGTGCGCGGCCAGTTCGTGGGCTACCGCGACGAGGACGGCGTGGCCAGGGACTCGCAGGTCGAGACCTTCGCCGCCATCCGCCTGCACATCGACTCATGGCGCTGGGCGGGCGTGCCGTTCTACATCCGCACCGGCAAGCACCTGGCCGTCACGGCCACCGAAGTGCTGGTGGAGCTGAAGCGTCCGCCGGTCACGCTGTTCGAGGACTGCGTCGCCGCGCGCCCGAACCACTTCCGTTTCCGCCTCAGTCCGCAGGTCATCCTGTCGCTCGGCGCCCGCGCCAAGACGTCCGGCGACAAGATGGTCGGCGAGGACGTGGACCTCATGACCTATCACGAGCAGCATGACCAGAAGGCCCCCTACGAACGCCTGCTCGGCGATGCCATGCGCGGCGACCAGACGCTGTTCGCCCGCGAGGACAGCGTGCAGGAGGCCTGGCGCATCGTGGAACCGGTGCTCGGGCCGTGCACGCCGCTCCACCTCTACGAACGCGGCACCTGGGGCCCGGAGGAATCCAACCGCCTCGTGAACCATGGCACCACCTGGCACAACCCCGAGCAGGAATGGAGCGACGCGTAGATCATGAGCGGACACATCGAGATCTTCGACGACGTTGAAGCGATGCTGGACGCGGCCGCGACGGCGGTCGTCGAGGTGGCGGCGGCGAGCATCGCCGCCCGCGGACGATTCACGGTCGCGCTCTCGGGCGGCTCGACGCCAGTGGGTCTGCACGAGCGCCTCGCCGGCGCCTGGCGCGGCCGTATCGACTGGCCCCGCGTGCACGTGTTCTGGGGCGACGAGCGGGCGGTGCCGCCCGACCACGCCGACAGCAACTACGGGATGGCCCGCCGCACATTGCTCGACCACGTGCCGGTGCCCGCCGCGCAGATCCACCGCATGAAGGGAGAGATCGATCCGCCCACCGCTGCCAGTGACTACGCGGCGACGCTGCTGACGGCGCTCGGCGACGCCGGACACGGCCAGCCCGAGCCGCTCGACCTCGCCCTGATGGGCCTCGGCGACGACGGCCATACCGCGTCGCTCTTCCCGGGCCGCTCGGCCGGACGGGAAACCGAACGCCCGGTCGTGGCCGAGCACGTGGACGCGAAGCATGGCTGGCGCATCACGCTCACGCCGCCAGTGTTGAATGCGGCGCGGCACACGATCTGGCTGGTGGAGGGCGCCGCCAAGGCGCCAGCCCTCGCCGCCGTCCTCGAAGGGCCGCCGGCTCCAGACCAGTTCCCGGCCCAGCGCATCACCGGCACCGACGTGCGCTGGATGATCGATCGCGAAGCGGCGAGGCGACTGTCCAGCTAGCGCGACGGCATGACGGTCAGTTCGTTCTCCACGCCGAACGACCCCGACACGCCGCGTGCCGCCATTTCGGCCATGGTCTTGTCGGCGGTGGTGTCGACGACCCCGATGAGACGGATGCGGCCGCCGTCCACGATGATGTGGATGGGATAGTTCCCGAGCGGTTGCCGGCCCATCGCCAGCTCCCAGCGCAGGTTGGCGGGATGGCCCCAGAGCATCCCGCCCCCCGGCGCATAGCGCGACAGGAAGGAGTTCGTGTAGATGGCGTAGAAGGTGCGCCACCGCAGGTCGTCGTCGTTCATCGAGGCCGGCAGCACCTTCATGTTGTCCACCACCTCGTCCACGCCCGCCACGCGCTTGACGGCGCGCACGGCGTCGGTCTTGAGCGACGGATGGTAGGCGTAGCCCTCCAGCGTCACGGTGCCTTTCTCGTAGCCGACGCTGATGGCGTCGAAGACGCCGTAATACGGCAGCCGCAGCAGGGCGTCGCGGATCTCCTCGGCCGGCTGCGCCGAGGCGCTGCTGGCGAGCCCGACGCTCGCGACTGCCAGAATCGCGAGAGCACGTGTGAGATGGCGTGTCATGGTCCCTCCATTGTGCGGACGCCGGCCCCCGGCTGGCGTCCCCACCCGGTTGGACGGACCGGCACCTGTCCACGGTCCGTGGCGTCTATGACATCAGTGACAGGTGAACGCCTGCCGGCGAGGCGGCTTCGCACCGGGAGGCTCACGCCGTGATCGGCTGGCGCGGACCAATCGGCGCCGCCGCGATGGCCGCTGCCCTGACCCTGCTGTCCGCGTGCGCGTCGGCGCTGGCGCCGATGACGGTCGTCTCGCCCGAGACACCGCCGGCCGCCTGCCTCACCCCGGTTGATCCGGCGGGCGTGCCGGTGGCCCAGGTCATGACCACGCGGCGCGCCGACGGCCACCGCGAGGCCAATCTTCACGACCGGTGGTGCCGCGGCACCGGGCCACCCGTGATCGTCGCCACGCCTCGCGTCGCCTCCGCGGCCGTTGACCCCGCCGGCGCCAATCCGGCCCTGGCGATCGTGTCGTGGAACGTCCACGTGGGCGGAGGGGACATCGAGGAGATGGTGCGGCGGCTGCGATCCGGCGCGCTCACCGGCGGCGTGCCGGTCACGCACTTCGTCCTCCTGCTGCAGGAGGCGTTTCGCGCCAGCCCGCTGGTGCCGGCGCAGGTGCCGGTCGGCGGACGGTCGGCCCGCGCTCTCGGGTCGTCCGCCCCGGGCGCGTTCCGCGGCGACGTCATACAGGCGGCGGACACGCTCGGGCTGTCGATCTTCTACGTCCCCTCGATGCGGAACGGCGCGCTGGCCACGGTCGCCGAGGACCGCGGCAATGCCATCCTCTCGACCGAGACGCTCTCGGACCTGGAGGCCATCGAACTGCCGTTCGCCCGCCAGCGCCGCGTGGCCGTGGCCGCCACGGTCTCGGGGGCGCGCGTCGATGGCACGGCGTGGTCGGTGAAGGTGGCCTCGGTGCACCTCGAGAGCACGGTGACGGCGCGCGGACTGTGGGTGTTTGCCAGCTTGACGCGCCAGCGCCAGGCACGAGGGCTGCTCGACGCGCTGGGTCCGGGATCGCTCATCGTCGGCGGCGACTTCAACACCTGGTTCGGGCACGCCGATCGCACCTACCTGACAATGGCCGGCAGCATGACGGACGCGGCCCACGCCGACCGCCGCCCCACCTTCGGCCGGATCTTCCGCCTGGATCACTTGTTTGCACGCCCGCCGGCGGAATGGACCGTCGTGGCCACCAGGCTCGACGACCGGATGGGGTCCGACCACTATCCGCTGCTCGCACGCGTGCGCATGACAAACGGCGAGGCGCGTCGGGAGTAACTGGGAGCAGGCCGGCGGCTCGACGCCCGGCCACGCCTGATACAGCGCGACCGGGCATCGCCAGCTACGACTCCGCGCGTGACAGCGCCACGAACGCGTCACTGCCGGCCCGGCGGACGAGCAGGAGCGCCGGCCGATCCGACCGCGCCTTGAGGGCCGCGCGCAGCGCCGACACCGAGTTCACGGGCTCGCCGTTCACGGTGCGGATGAGGTCGCCTTCGCGCATGCCGGCAGCCGCCGCCACGCCATTCGGATCGACGCCCGCGACGAGGAGGCCGGTCGTCTCGTCCGGCAGCTCGAGCTGGCGCGCCAGTTGCGGCGTGAGTGGTGTCACAGAGAGGCCCACACCCGAATCGCTGCGCGCGTCTACTTCGGCCGCCGGCGACTCGGACACCGGGCGCTCCCGTTCGGCCAGGCGCACGGACAGCGTCTCGGTCTTTCCGTTGCGCCGGACGACGATGGGGACGGTCGTCCCGGGGAGGGTGCCGGCAATCTGATTGCGCATGGCGTTGGCGTCCTGCACCGGCCGCCCCGCCACCTCCACCAGCACGTCACCCTGCTGCACGCCGGCCGCCGCGGCCGGACCACCGGCCTCGACATCGCTCACGAGCGCGCCGTGCTGGTCGGGCATCTGCAGGCTGGCGGCCAGGTCGGGCGTCAGCCCCTGCACGGTCACGCCGAGCCGGGCGCGGCGCACCACGCCGTCGCGCGTGAGCTGCTCGGCCACGGTCCGGGCCATGGCCGACGGAATCGCGAAGCCGATGCCGATGTTGCCGCCCGACGGCGACATGATCTGGGCGTTGATGCCGACCAGTTCCCCCTGCAGGTTGACGAGCGCGCCACCCGAGTTGCCCTGGTTGATCGGCGCATCCGTCTGCAGGAAGTCCTCATAGGAGCCGTCACCGACACCGGTCGCGCGTCCCTTCGCGCTGACGATGCCCATCGTCACCGTCTGGCCCACGCCGAGCGGATTGCCGAACGCCAGCACGACATCGCCGACCTTGGTCTCGTCGGAGTCACCAAACGGCAGCGCCGTCAGCCCGGACGCCTCGACCCGCAGCACGGCGAGGTCGCTCGGCGCGTCGCTGCCGACGAGGGTGGCAGGCAGACTGCGCCCGTCCGCGAACTCGATACGGATGCGTGAGGCGTCGTCGATCACGTGGTGGTTGGTCAGCACGAGGCCGTCCTCGCGGATGACCACGCCCGAGCCGAGCCCGGCGCGGCTCCGCGACGGAGCCTCGCGGCCGTCGCGGCCGAAGAACTCCGGGAAGGGCGACATGGCCGTGCGGCTGGCCTGGGGCCGCGTCTCGGTGCGCACCGTCACGACCGACGGCGCCACGCGGTCGACGACCGCGCTGTAGGACGCCGTGGAGCGCCCCGGAATCGCCGGATCGGCCGGGGCGGCCATGACGGTCGCGGCCGGGGTCGACGCGGTCAGCGTGTAGCCGAGACCGCTGACGCCGGCCGTGAGGCCAAGAGCCGCCAGTCCGAGGGCGGCGCGGCGCGCCAGCGGCATCCGTGGCCGTCGTTCGTGGTTGAGAGTGGTCATTACGTCGTCACCTCCATCGGCGTCGTGCGCCGTTATCTGTTTGGACGGTGACGCGCCTTGCGGGCGGCTGACGGCCGCATTACACCGGTGACAGGTGCGCGGCCGGGAGCACCAGGGAGAACGTGCTGCCGCTCCCCGGCGTCGAGGTCACGGCCACACGCCCCCCGTGCGCCTCGACGATCGCCTTGACGAGCGACAGCCCCAGGCCGAGGCCGCGCGTCGAGCGGCTGGCGTCGCCGCGGTAGAGGCGATCCCACACGAGCGGCAGGTCCGAGGCGGCGATGCCAGGGCCGCTGTCGCGCACGGCGATCGTGACCTCGCCCTCTGCCTCGGTCACCGAGATGTCGACGCGGCCGCCGGCGTCGGTGAACTTCACGGCGTTCTCGATGAGGTTGGCCAGCACCTGCCGCAGGCGCGTCCGATCGCCGGCGACGGCCACCGCGCCGGTCGTGGTCGCGGCCAGCGCCACGCCCTTGTCGTCGGCTTCATCGGCATAGAGGTCGATCGCCTCGGCGACGACCGCGTGGGCGTCGACGACGCCGCGGTCGAGCGCCATGGTCCCGGTCTGTGCTTCCGAGATGTCCATGAGCGCGGTCAGCGTCGCGTTGACACGCTCGGCCTCCTCGAGCGCCCGCGACAGCCCCTCGCGCATCGCGGCGGCATCGCCCGAGAGCAGCGCCGACTCCCCGACGGCACGGAAGCGCGTCAGCGGCGTCCGCAGGTCGTGCGCGACGTTGTCGAGGGCGCCGCGCATGCCGCCGACCAGGCGCTGGATGCGGCCGAGCATGTCGTTGACGAGCCGGCCCAGCTCGTCGGGCGGATCGCTCGAATCGCCGACGGCCACGCGCGCATCGAAGCGGCCGGTGCGCAGGATCGTACGGACCGTGCTTTCGAGCGCCCGCAGCGGCGCCAGTGCCAGGTGGGTCAGCAGCGCGCCGCCGCCCACACCCACGAGCACCACCAGCACCAGCAGCTGGAGGGCACGGGCGCGGAAGTGGCCGAGCAGCTCGTCACGCACATGCGAGCTGCGCCCCACCTGGACGACGACGCCCGGCAGGAGCGCCGTGCCCACCTCGAGCACCGAGCCATCGGGCGGATGATCGAGCGTCGCCCAGCCCGCTTGCCACACCCGCGGGTCGTCGAGCCGCGACAGGTCGAAGCGCTCCCAGCCCGGCGGCTCGGCGAAGTAGACGACCTGGGCCTGGCGGCCGACCACGCGCACGAGCAGCCGCTCGTGGCGGCCCTCGCCGGCATCGGCCTCGATCAGCGTCTGAAGCCCGCCGAGACCGCTGCGCTCGAACTCCGACACGTAGCGGCCGAGCATCGACTCGAGCACCACGTGGTCCTGGCTGGCCAGCGCGCGCGCCAGCAGGACGTAGGTCACGGCCGCCACGGCGGTGGCGCTCACGACGAACAGCACGGCGTACCACAGCGCGATGCGCAGCGGGAACGCCCGGGCCAGGCGGCTATTCGGCCTTGAGGACATAGCCCACACCGCGCACGGTCTGCAGGAGCTTCGGCTCGAACTCCTTGTCGATCTTCTCGCGCAGCCGGTGCACCAGCACGTCGACGACGTTGGTGCCGGTATCGAAGCTGTAGTCCCAGACGTGCGAGACGATCATCGTCTTCGACACCACCCGGCCGGGATGGCGCATCAGCAGCTCGAGCAGCGCGAACTCGCGCGGCCGCAGCTCGATCGGCGTGCCGGCCCGGCTGGCGCGCCGCGTCAGCCGGTCGAGGCGCAGGTCGGCCACCGACAGCTCGGCAGCCTCGAGCGCCGGCTGGCCGCGCCGGGTCAGCGCCTGCACGCGCGCCACCAGTTCCTGGAACGCGAACGGCTTCGTCAGGTAGTCGTCGCCGCCCGTCTGCAGGCCCTTCACGCGGTCATCGACCGTGTGGCGGGCGCTCAGGAAGAGCACCGGCGTCGTGACGCTGGCGCGCCGGAGCGCCGCGACCAGGCTCAGGCCATCGAGCTTCGGCAGCATGACGTCGACGATGGCCGCGTCGTAGCCGCCGGCGCGCGCCTTGGCCAGCCCGTCGACACCGTCGGCGGAGACGTCCACGGCGAACCCTTCCTGCCGGAGACCGGTGGCGAGGAAATCGGCGATGCTGCGATCGTCTTCCACGACGAGGAGGCGCACGACGGCATCGTCATCCGCGCGCCCGCTACCGGTCAAGCATCGGGCCGGGCCCGCACGCGGGAGGCGGCACGTCGGCGCACGCCGTATCGCGGACGCCTACTGCAACGCCAGCACCGCGAACGCCGTCGCCAGGTCGGACATGAACATTCGCCGCCACGGCTCGCCCTTCTCGCCGCCGTGCTCGCGGTCGAAGTTCATGGAATGGGCGCGCCACGGCGCCCACGCCGGATCGCCGGCGCGCTCGGGCTGCTGGTTGGCGCGCAGCCACTGCAGGCCCTTGTGCACGGCCGGGCGATCGCCGCGGCCGGCCTGCTTCAGCGCGTAGACGACCAGTCCGGTGGCGTAGCCATCGGAGGCGGCGAGCCGCGCCGCGTCGGTCTGACCCGGCGAGACATAGGGCGCCGCCGTCTTGCTCCAGTGCCAGTCGCCGAGACCGGCCAGCGACCAGCCGCCATCGGCGCGCTGCGCGCCCTCGAGCGCGGCCCCGATGGCATCGACGTCGGCGGTGCTCAGCAGGCCGGTCAAGCGGGAGGACGCCAACAGCGCCCAGGTGCGGTTGAACAGGCGCTGCGACGCGAGATTGGTCTGCAGATACGCGCGCAGCTTCGCCGTTCCGGCCGTGCCGGCCGCGTCCGCGCTTGCCTGCCGTCCCGATGGCGATCCGGCCGCCATCGCGGCGAGCGTCGCGCCGTGGTACACCGCGTCGGTCGTCTCGTACGGCTCGAGCGCGAAGTCGAGCCAGTCCCAGGCGCCGTCGGCACGCTGCACCTGCCACAGACGCGCGAACGCCTTCGTGGTCATGGCATCGGGCGTCGTGACGCCCGTCTCGACGTCGTGGCTCGCCAGCAGGAAGGCGTTGACCACGGCCTCGACGCCACGCGATTCGACCTTCTTCGCGTCCGTGTGGTCGTAGAACGGCTGCTGCTCGTCGAGGTGACTGAGGCGGGTGCGCACCGCGTCGAGGATCGCGGTCTCATGGGCGGTCGGTGCCGTGGTCCCGAGCGTTCGGCCGAGCGCCGGGCGCGCCAGCGCGTAGGGGATCGCCGTGTGACACGACAGGCACTTGGTCTCGCCGCCCACCGTCTTGAGCGGCTTGGCCTTCTGCCACCACAGGTCCATGCGCTGGTCGAGATAGCGGGCCGCGGCCGCCGCGTCGTAGCCACGATCGGCCGGCGGGCCACCGGCGCCCAGCGTGAGGGTCGACATCAGCAGGCCCGCGGCCGCGAGCAACGAGGCGCCTCGACGCATGGACATACGGCGCATTCTGACCATCCCGCCGAAGCGGGGTCAAGCGGAAGCACGCGACGGCCGATTACCACGCCGGATCGCAATCCAGCAGCCGACGCGAGGTAGTGGCGTGACGATTGACAGCTTCCAGTCCTACTCGTTCTCCGCCCTCACGCTGAAGATGACGGTGTCGCCCGCAGTGTCGCTGGCTGGGTCGCCGGCTACCGGCGCCTCGGCAGCCACGACCACGGATCGCCTGACGCTCTCGCCGAAGGCCACCGCCGGGCCGGTCGCGCCTGGCACCGACGCCACCGCCACCGCCGGAGCCGCGCCCGACGCGCCGGCAACGCCGCCAGCGCCGCCGGCCTCACGCGCGGAACGCCGCGCCGAGGCGCTCTTTCGGGCGCTCGATGCCGATGAGGACGGCGCGCTCACCGAAGCCGAGTTCACCGAGGGTGCCATCACGCTGCTCCGGAACGCCGGCGCCCGCCGCCGGATCGAGGGCGATGGCGAGGGCAACCACGGGGAGACACGCGGCCTGCGGCGTCTCGAGCGCAAGCTCGGACGGGCGTTCGACCGCGTCGACCGCGACGACGACGGCAGCATCAGCAAGGACGAACTGACCGCCGCGCTCGCGCGCGCTGGCGGCCGCCGCCGCGGCGGGCCCGACGGGCCACCGCCCGCCAGCCCGGCGCCCGACAAAGCGGCCACCGCCGCGACCGTGTCGTTCAGCGTGACCTTCGTCTCGGTCGCGATGCAGCGCTATTCGTCCGTGCAGGACGCGCTACCCGCAGCGTAGCGTCGCTCGTGCCGCGGGCCCGGCCATCGGCGTGCTAGAGTTTCGGCCATGTCTGCCGACTTCCTTCCGATTCTCACGTCCGAGGACGTGATCGCGGCCCTGCGCACGCTGCGCATGAACCAGCGCGTCAACTTCTGGGCCTTCTATTCGAGTCAGCTCGGCGGCATCGTGACCGACCCGGCGCTGATGGTGCTGCCGTTCGACGATCACATCGTGCACCGCGGCCACGGGGTGTTCGACACCGCGAGCCTGGTCGACGGCAAGATCTACGACCTCGACGCGCACCTCGATCGGTTCATCGGCTCGGCCGGGCGGGCGAAGCTCACCCTGCCGGCCACGCGCGAGCGCATGAAGGCGATCATCATCGAGACGGCCGCCCGCGCCGGCCACAGCGACGGCGCCATCCGCTACTGGCTGTCGTCGGGACCGGGCAGCCTCGAACTCACGCCGGCCAAGGGCGCGGCGCCCGGCTTCTTCGTGATGGTCTTTGCCGGCCTCGTCTACCCCGAGCACTGGTACACCAGCGGCCTCAAGGTGATGACGACGACCTATCCGAT
The DNA here is from genome assembly GCA_963807405.1 of uncultured Acidobacteriota bacterium. GTDB lineage: Bacteria > Acidobacteriota > Vicinamibacteria > Vicinamibacterales > UBA2999 > CADEFD01. The sequence goes on from CAWEBU010000006.1 coordinate 3,515,747, forward strand.
CAAGCCGTCGCTCTACGCCATCACCAAGACCACCAACTACCTGCCGAACGTGCTGATGCAGATGGAGGCCAAGGAGAAGGGGCTCGACAACGGCGTCTTCATCGACGCCAACGGCCACGTCGGCGAGAGCTCGAACATGAACGTGGCCTTCGTCACCGGCGACGGCGTGCTGCGCCACCCGACCTTCGACCACATCCTGGCCGGCTGCACCTCGCAGCGGCTGCTGGCGCTGGCGCCGGCCCTGGTCGAGCAGGGCGTCATCACCGGTGTCGAGGTGTGCGAGATCCCGGTCGACCAGGCGCGGGCCGCGCGCGAGATGCTGCTGATTGGCAGCTCGATCAAGGTGGCGCCGATCGTCGAGTGGGATGGACAGCCGATCGGGGATGGCACGCCGGGCCCGGTGGCCAAGGCCCTGCTCGCGTTGCTCGAGCAGGACATGCACACCGGCGCGGACCGGCTGATCGAACCGCGCGTCTGAGGTCACCGGACGCCGGGCGGCGCGGCCGCCGGCGTCGATGGACGCGCGTCGGGACTACTGGGTCGTGGTGGTCTGCGCGGTGAGAAACGGCAGTGCTTCGGCCAGCGGCACATCGCTCTTGGCGAAGCTGTCCGTGTAGCTGGCGCCGCTCAGCGGCTTGAAGGTGACCTTGGTGCCCGCCAGCTTCCCGTCGTAGCTCTTGGCGTTTTCCATCGCCGAGGTGTCGGCCGCGCCGACCAGCCACAGCGTGGGCACCTTGATCTCGGCCGGTTCGAGCGGCGGATAGTCCAGCATGGCGCCCAGGCTCATCGCCGACACCGCCACGCCGTTGTCCCAGGCGGTGCGATCGCTGAGCGACAGCGAGTCCACCTTCAGCGTGCCCGCCGTCTTCGCCTCGACGAGCGGCAGCCACTTGGCGCGCATGCCGGTCACGGCATCCTTCACCGTCCCGGACAGGGCCGGCCCGAACTCGCTCGCCACCAGCACCGCCGAGATGACGCGGTCGCTGCGGGCGGCCAGATACCGGGCGATCGTCGCCCCATGGCCGAACCCCCACACGTGGAAGCGTTCGGCGCCGGCGGCATCGGCCACCGCCAGCACGTCCTCGAGCAGGTGGTCGAGCGCGTAGCCTTCGAGCGTGTCGGGCTTGTCGCTGCCGCCGCTGCCGCGCTGGTCGGGCGTGATGAGCGTGAACTTGTCCTTCAGCTTCGTCACGTAGTCGCGGTCGGCCCACGAGCGGGCAGCCTGGCCGCCGCCGTGGAGCATCACGAGGTACGGACCCTTGCCCGTCGTGTCGTAGGCGATCTTCGTGCCGTCCTTCGAGGTGGCGGTCTTGCGAGCCGGCGCGGCGGGCGTTGCGGCACTCTGGGCGCCGCCGGCCGCGGCGGGAGAAGCGGGTGCGGGTTGCGGACTACCCGATGGCCTGGACGTGGCGCATGCGCTCGCGGTGAGCGCGAGAAGTACGCAGACGACGGTCTTCAGCCGACGGGCGGTCGCGACATCAATCACTGTCAAAGTCGGGCCTCCGGTCGAAACGAACGTCACAGGAATACCACACGGCGTGGTGATGCGCCTAACGGGCCGGCTGATTCTTCGCCGTTGCGTAGTTGACGTGCACGATGACCCAGGCGCCGTCGCGCTTGAAGAGCACGTCGGTCTCCTGATTGTCTTCGGTCGTCACGACGCCCTTGGCCGTCTTGAACGTCACGCGCAGGAGGTAGGTGGCCACGGCGGCGTCGCCGGCGGGACTGACCTGCACCTGCAGGTCGCGCACCTCGACCTTCTGGTTGACGTTGCCGGCGGCGACCGAGGCCGTCCACGACTTGCGGTAGGAGGGCAGATCGACGCGGCCGGACGGGAACCACTGGGTGACGTCCGGCGCGAAAGCCTTGAAGTAGGCCTCGAGGTCGTTCTTCTCGTAGGCCGCGTTGTAGTCGGCGATCACGCGGCGGACCTCGGCCTCGGCGGTCGCGGTCTGCGCCTGGAGCGGCACCGCCAGCAGCAGCGCGGCGGCAAGGGCGAAGCCAGCAGTCACTCGGGTCGTGGTCGACATGGCGGTCCTCCGGGTGGCATCAGCCGGCCAGCGCCGGCCACACATGATGGCCGTCGACGCCGAGCGGCAGCGGCGTCACCGACCGTACGACGTCGAGCGGCAGCTCGCCGTAGAGGTGCGGGAAGAGCGCGCCGCCCCGCGACGGCTCCCACCGCAGCATCGCCGTCACGTCGTCGCTGGCGATCTCGACGAGCAGCAGATCGGCAACGCCCGCGAAGTGTCTGGCCGCTGTCTCGGCTACCTGGGCGGCGGTCGAGCAGTGGATGTAGCCATCGGCCAGATCGACCGGCGAGCCGGTGAAGTGGCCCTGCTGCTCGGCCTGCCGCCAGGCGGCCGAGGGAACCAGCTTGTAGATCGTGCCGCTCACCTCAGGCGCCCTTCCTGGCGTAGAGCGCCGCCACGCCACTCAGGCCGATCAGGCCGACCATGTTCGGAAACACCTGCAGCACGTTCATCAGGTCGCCCCACGCCCACACCACTTCGGGCCGGATCGACGCGCCGAACGGAATCAGCAGGCAGTAGACCCAGCGGTAGGGCATCGTGATGCGCCGGCCGAAGATGTACTCGAGACACTGCTCGCCGTAGAACGACCACCCGATGAGCGTGGTGTAGCCGAACAGGAACGCGCAGAACGCCACCACCCAGCCGCCCAGCACCGGCACCGCGGCATTGAAGGCCTCGGCCACGGCCGCCGTGCTCGTGACGTACGGTTGCCCGGCCTGCGCCGCCACAATCGACACCTCGGCCACGCCGCTGACGAGAATGGTGAGGGCGCTGATCGAGCCGGTGACGAAGGAGACGATGAACACTTCCATCACCGCCTGCAGGCCCTGCTGCGACGGCCGGTCCGACTTGGCGGTGCCGTAGGCGAGGGCCGCGGTGCCGTAGCCGGCCTCGTTGGCGTAGACGCCGCGGGCAATGCCGTAGCGCATCGCCACGAACCAGCCGAAGCCCATGACCGACTGCGTCGTCAGCGCTTCGCTGAACACGAGCGACAGCACGTAGGGCAGGCGGTGGGCGAACGTCACGATGACGGTCAGGCCGCCAACGAGGTAGAGGCCCACCTTGAGCGGTGACAGCTTCTCGGCCACCCGGCCGATCGACTTGATGCCGCCGATGATGACCGCCCACACCAGCACCGCGATGATGAGGCCGGCCAGCCACGTCGGCACGCCGAACACGCTGTCGAACACCAGGGCGATCGAGTTGGGCTGAGTGAAGGGCGTGGTCGTGAGGGCGCCGATGCCGGCAATCAGGGCAAACGCCTTGGCCAGTCCCGGCGAGCCATAGCCATCGCGCAGGTAGTGCATCGGGCCGGCCTCGACCGAGTCGCCCACGGTCTTGCGGTACTTCACGCCGAGCACGGCTTCGCTGAACTTGATGGCGGTGGCGACCAGGCCGTAGACCCAGATCCAGAACAGCGCGCCCGGCCCCCCCGAGATGATCGCGGTGGCCACGCCGGCGATGTTGCCGGTGCCGATGGTGGCCCCGATGGCCGTCATGAACGACTGGAAGGGCGAGAGCACGCCGCCGGAGGCTTCGGTCTGCCCCGCCAGCATGGCGCGGAAGGCTTCCGGGATGCGCCGGAACTGCACGAAGCGGAGGCGGATGGTGAAGAAGAGGCCGGCGCCGAGCAGCATCCAGACGACGACGTACTGGAAGAGCCAGGTGGTCAGCGTTTCGATGAACTGGGCCACGAGGCTCCGATCGCTGGAAGACGGCGGCTACTTGCGGACGTCGAAGTTGCGCGTGCCGACGAGCGTGCCGTCGAGGAGCACTTCCACGCGGTAGGCGCCCTCGGGGAAGCCGCTGGCGCTCGAGATGTTGAACTCGGTGGCGCCCGCGCCCTGGAACTTCACCTGCTTCTCGCGCTCGCTGAGCAGCTGCTGCCCCATGTACCAGCGCACCGAGATCGTGCCTTCGCCGCGCGCGTTGTTGAGCGCCGAGACGTAGATGGTCTCGCCGGGGCCGAAGGTCGTCGTCTGGCTGGCCACACTCTGATCGGCATTGAGCGAGCGGCCGATCTGGATGGTGTCGACCGTGATCGGCTGGGAGCAGCCGGCCAGCATGGCGGCGGCGAGCACGGTCGGTGCAAGGGTCCAGTTGCGAAACATGGGGCCTAGTTTAGCGTCAGAGCAGCTTGCGGTACTGGACGAACCCGCTCTTCGACGCCACGCGGTCGTAGAGCACCATGGCATCGGTGTTGGATTCGTGGGTGAGCCACCACACCCGCGAGCAGCCGCGCTCGGACGCCTCGGCCGTAGACGTGATCGATGAGGCGCCGGCCCACGCCTGCGCCGCGCCCCTCCGGCACGACGAAAAGGTCCTGTAAATACATGTAGTTACCGGAGGTCCAACAGGACCGGTGCTCGATGTAGTGGACCAGGCCCACGACGGCCTCGTCGCGGACGGCCAGCGCCACGTGCATCGGCTCGTCCGGGGCGAGCAGCCGCTGCCACGTCGTGAGGGTGGTGGCGTGAGGGATGTCGGTCTTGTAGAAGGCCTGATAGCCGCGCCACAGCGGCAGCCAGGCGTCGAAGTCGGCGGCCGTGGCCGCGCGGATGGTCAGTTCCGCCATGCGCGCATTCTCCACCAGAAGCGGGCACGCCGCCTATCGCGCGGCGCGGCCCGCCGCCGGATCGCCGAAGGCCTCGAGCAGCACCGGCAGCATCGCGTGCATGGGCCCGAGTGCCGTGCGCGGCGGCGTCATGCCGTCACGGAACCCCTCCGCGCGCAGGCGGTCCAGCAACGCCGGCTGGCTGGCCACGACGTGCATCGGCACGTCCCACGACGCCCCTTCACCGGCCACGGCGGCGGCCGGCTGGTGGTCCCCCAGGATGACCAGCACCAGATTGCGGTCGGCGTGCCGGGCCAGATAGCCGCCGAGCGTCGTATAGGCGTAGCCGACGGCGCGGCCATAGCTCGGCGCGAGGTCCAGGTAGTCGGGCACCCGGGCCTGCGCGCGCGTGGCCGCCTCCGCCTCGTATGGATCGTCGGTGACGAGCCGCGTCCAGTCTGGCTGGTAGGGGGCGGTGGGACCGAACGGCGCGTGAGTGCTGGTGGTCGGAAAGAAGACGAAGCGCGGCGCCGTCGACGCCGCTGCCCGTTCGAGCACGTCGAGGCGCGCCAGCGCGAACTGGTCGGGCACCGTCCACCAGCCGAAGCGCGGACCGCGGTAGTCGAGCGCGGCCGTGTCGTAGATGTGGTCGAAGCCGTAGTAGGCGCCCTCGGGCCACTCGTGGCGCAGTCCGGGCATGAGCGCCACCGTCCGGTAGCCGGCGCGCGCGAAGGTCGTCACCAGGGTGTCGCGCTCCTGCGCCATGAGCGTGGCGTTGGTGTCCTCGTCGCGCGTCTCGACGCCCGACATCAGGCTGACGTGGGCCAGCCACGACGAGCCGCCGAAGGTCGGCGAGCCGACGAACGCGGACACCACCTGGCGACCCGACTGCGCCACGTCCTCGGCGAAGCGCGCGCGGACATCCTCGAGCGGCGCGGCGAGATCGCGACGGTCGTAGGTGGTGGCGCCGAGCGACTCGACGAACACCAGCATGACGTCGGCGCCGCCCACTCGCGACAGATCGCTGGCGGTGGGGACCGGGGCCGCCAGTCCAGGACCGGACGAGGTGAGCTGGGCCGCCAGCAGTCGCCCCTGATGCCAGTAGGTGGCCGAGACCGGGGGCGCGAAGGCCACCCCGGGCAGACCGGCGCCTCCACCGCGCTCGACACCGTATACGGTCAGCACCACGACGCAGCCGGCCAGAAGCGCACGGCGCCAGGACGGCCGGACCGCGGCGGCGGCCACCTGCGCGAACGCCCAGCGCGCCAGGAGGTAGACCCCGGCGAGCCCCGCGAGCAGGGCGACAGCCACCAGGACGAGCATGGCGCCGGTCGCCGCGTCCGTCATCATCGACGCCACTGCCGCCAGGTGACGCGCGTCCCAGTACAGGTTGACGGGACGGCCGTAGAGCGCCGGCGCGGAGACGTCGAGGTAGCGCCCGGCCACGAGCGGCACCCAGATCAGGGCCGCCAGGCGCGGCAGGGCCGCGAGCAGGCGGGGACGGCTGGCCGCCACCAGCACTCCCAGCAGCACGACGGCCAGTTCGATCGACAGATCGCCGCGCCATGTCACCTTCGGCGTCGGCCAGACGTTGTAGAACGTCAGTGACTGGTTCAGCAGTACAATTCCTGCCAGAACGGCGGCCAGTCGTCTCAGCTTTTCTAGTGTCGGCACGCGAGAACCCTTGATCCGCAACCTGTTCGCCGCCATCTTATCCGCCTTGCGCGGCGACCCTCCGGTGAAGCGGGTGGCCTCCGCGGAACTGCCGACCGAGCATGGCGAGTTCGCGATCCACATCTTCGAGAGCCGTCTCGACGGGGCGACGCATGTGGCCCTCGTGCGCGGCGAGATCGGCGACGGCCACAACGTGCTGGCGCGCGTGCATTCGTCCTGCGTCACCGGCGACATCTTCCACTCGTCGCGTTGCGACTGCGGACAGCAGCTCGATCTGGCGCTCCGGCGGGTCGCGGCGGAAGGCCGCGGCGTCGTGCTCTACCTGCACCAGGAAGGGCGGGGGATCGGCCTCGCCAACAAGATCCGCGCCTACGCGCTCCAGGACCGCGGCAGCGACACCGTCGAAGCCAACGAGCAGCTCGGCTTCGAAGCGGATCAGCGCGACTACGCGTCGGCCGTGCACATGTTCCAGTTGCTGGGCGTCAAGTCCCTGCGCCTGATGAGCAACAACCCGCGCAAGCTCGAAGGCGTGACCGGCGAAGCGCTCGTCATCAGCGAGCGCGTGCCGCTCGAGGTCGTCCCCTCGGACGCCAACCGCCGCTACCTCAAGACCAAGAAGGACAAGCTGGGCCACCAGCTCACCACCGTCTAGGACGGCGTGGTGCGTTGGCGCCTGGCGCGCGCCAGCCATGCCACGTCGGCGGCGAACGACCAGGTCAGGACGGCGAGCGCCGCCGCTGCCATCGGCGCCGCCACCGTCGACGGCACGACCGGCGGCAGCGCGACGATGAGCGCCACGACCTGCATCACGCACACCGCCTGGCGGCGCACGCGCGGCGGCAGGTCGGCCCGCAGCCACGGCAGGCCCCAGCCAGCCGCGATGAAGAGGTAGCGCAGCAGGCCCGACGCCACCACCCAGGGGCCGGTCTGACCGCTCCGCCAGACCATCACCGCCAGCGTGAGGATCAGGAAGGCATCGGTTTCCATGTCGAAGCGCGCCCCGAAGGCGGACGTGCGGGCCGCACGCCGCGCAATCGGGCCGTCGACGACGTCGAGCAGGGCGGCCGTGGTGGCCACCCCGACCAGCAACCAGCCGCTGTCCGGTCCCAGGTACCACAGCGACAGAGCCAGCACGAGCCGCAGCGCGGTGACGGCGTTGGCCCAGTGGATCACGGGGCGAGTCGTGTTCATCGGGGCGTCCGGGCGGCGCTATGCTGAGGACGATGAGCGAGACAGCGCGTGCGTTCTGGACGGTGGCGCCCGGCCGCGGGGAACTGCGTGACGAGGCGCTGCCCGCCCCCGGCCCCGACGACGTCGTCGTGGACACGCTCTATAGCGGCATCAGCCGCGGCACCGAGTCGACCGTGTTTCATGGACGCGTCCCGCCGGAAGAATATCAGCGGATGCGGGCGCCGTTTCAGACCGGCGACTTTCCGGGGCCGCTCAAGTACGGGTATTCGAGCGTCGGACGGGTGGCGCACGGCCCCGCCGCGCTGCGCGACAAGGTCGTGTTCGCGCTCTATCCGCACCAGACCCGCTACGTCGTCCCGGCCACCGCCGTGCTCGTCGTGCCGGACGGCGTGCCGGCGCCGCGGGCCGTGCTGGCCGCCAACATGGAGACCGCCCTGAACGGCGTCTGGGATGCCGGCATCGCGGCCGGCGATCGGGTCACCGTCGTCGGGGCCGGCACCGTGGGGTGCCTGGTGGCCTGGCTGGCGGCGCGCATGCCGGGGTGCGACGTCGAGCTCGTGGACGTGGCCGACGCCCGCCGGGCGACCGCCCAGGCGCTGGGCGTGCGCTACTCGCCGGCCGATGCCGCTGCCCGCGATCGCGACGTGGTCGTCCACGCGAGCGGCTCGTCCGAGGGGCTCGACACGGCACTCGGAGTCGCCGGGTTCGAGGCGCGGGTGGTCGAACTGAGCTGGTACGGCGACCGCTCGGTGCATGCCGCGCTCGGCAAAGCCTTCCATGCCCAGCGCCTCACGCTGCAGTCGTCGCAGGTCGGCCACCTGCCGGCCCACCGGCGCGCCCGCTGGACCACCACGCGACGGCTCGCCGTGGCCCTGTCCCTGCTGACCGACGCGGCCCTCGATACGCTCATCACGGACGAATCGGACTTCGACGTCCTGCCGCGGACGATGGCCACCGTGGCCAGCGACGAGGGCGGCACCCTGTGTCACAGGGTGCGCTATGCTCCGAGCGATCCATCCGCGGCCTGACGCCGCCTGCCTGCGAGAACCCGATGTACAGCGTGTCCGTCCGTGACCATTTCATGATTGCCCACAGCTTCCGCGGCGAGGTCTTCGGTCCGGCGCAGAAGCTGCACGGCGCCACCTTCGTCGTGGACGTCGAGTTCCGCCGCGCCGAGCTCGATGCCGACGGCATCGTGGTCGACATCGGCCGCGCCTGCGACGTGCTGAAGGCCACGCTCGGCGCCTTCAACTACCAGAACCTGGATGAGGTGCCGGAGTTCGCCGGCAAGAACACCACCACCGAGTTCCTCGCCCGGACGATCTTCGACCGCATCGCGGCGGCGGCACGGGCGGGCGAGCTCGGACCGGGCGCCGCCGGCCTCGAGGCGATGAAGGTCACGCTCGGCGAGTCGCACGTGGCGTGGGGCGCCTACGAAGGACGGCTCACCTAGGCTTGCCGGGCATGACCGACGACACGAGCGGTCACCGGACCGCGGTGACCCTCGTCGTCCCAGGGGACCTCGAGGCGCGCACGGGCGGCTACGGCTACGACCGCGAGATCGTGGCCGGCCTGAGCGCGCTCGGCTGGACGGTGGACATCCGGCGGCTCGATGGCAGCTTTCCCTTCCCCACGGCCTACGCGCGGGCGCATGCCGTGGCGGAGCTGGCGGCGCTCGACACGGGCACGCTCGTTCTCGCCGACGGCCTCGCCTTCGGCGTGATGGCCGGAGAGGCCGAGCGCGAAGCGGCACGCCTGCGGCTCGTGGCCCTCGTGCACCATCCGCTGGCCCTCGAGAACGGGCTCGCGCCGCCGGTCGCCCGCGACTTCGCCGCGCTCGAGACGCGCGCGCTCCGCTGCACCCGCGGCGTCGTCGTCACGAGCGAGGCGACCGCGGCGGCCCTGACGCCCTATGGCATCGGCCGCGACGACATCGCGGTGGTGGTTCCGGGCACGACGCCGGCGCCCCTCGCCGTCGGCCGGGCCAGCCACGGGCAGGAGACGGTGGAGATGCTGTGCGTGGCCTCGCTCGTCGAGCGCAAGGGCTACGACGTGCTCCTCGGGGCGCTCACGCACCTCAAGCACCTGTCCTGGCACCTGAACTGCGTCGGCAGCCACCGGCTGCAGCCGCGGACCGCCGCCGCCATCGTCGAGCAGGTGCGCGCGAGCGGGCTCGCCGACCGCGTGACCTTCAGTGGAGAGCTGGCCGAGGCCAGTCTCGATGCGGCCTACCACGCCGCCGACGTGTTCGTGCTGCCGACCAGGTTCGAGGGCTACGGCATGGCCGTGGCTGAGGCAGTGGCGCGTGGCCTGCCGGTCGTCAGCACCTACACCGGGGCGATTCCCGAACTGGTCGGCGCCGACTCGGGCATCCTGCTCGAGCCGGACAACGTCAGCGGCTGGACCTACGCGCTCGGCCTGCTGTTGTCGCCCGACTGGGACCTCCGCCTGCGGCTGGCCGCCGGCGCACGGGCGCGGCGCGAGCGACTCCCGCGCTGGTCCGACTCCGCTCGCGCGATGGCGGCGGCGCTCACGAGGTTCAGAGACCATGACACCCTTCAGCGCTGACTGGCTGGCCCTGCGCGAGCCGGCCGATCACGCCGCCCGTGCCGACGCCTTGACGGCCCGTCTTGCCGAGCGCCTCGCCGGACGAAGCGGCCTGCGCGCCGTGGATCTGGCGGCCGGCAGCGGCAGCAACGTCCGCTATCTGCTGCCGCGACTGGCGGCGGTCGGACACTGGACGCTCGTCGACCACGATGAGGCACTGCTCGCCCATGCGCAGCGGCTGCTCGAACCCGCCGTGCAAGGCGCCGGGGCCTCGTTCGACGTGCGCCAGGCCGACTTGCGGGAGCTGTCGACCCTGCCGCTCGAGGGCACGGCGCTCGTGACGGCGGCGGCGCTGCTCGACCTCGTCTCGGAGGCCTGGCTGCGGGCGCTGGCGGCGCGCTGCCGCGAGGTCGCGGCGCACGTGCTGTGCACGCTCAGCTACGACGGCCGGCTCGAATGCGAACCGGTCGATCCCGAGGATCGCCTCGTCCGCGATCTCGTGAACCGTCACCAGCGCACCGACAAGGGCTTCGGGCCGGCGCTCGGCCCGGACGCGGCGCGCATCGGCGCCGACTGCTTCCGCGACGAGGGCTTCGGGGTGCACACCGCGACCAGCGACTGGGTGCTCGAGGCGTCGTCAGACGCGCTGCAGCGTGAGCTCCTCGAGGGCTGGGCGGGCGCGGCACGCGAGGTCTCCCCGGGCGAGGCCGCCGCCGTCGAGGCGTGGCTCGCCCGCCGGCTCGGCCACGTCGATGCCGGGGTGTCGCGGATCCGCGTCGGCCACCTCGACCTGGTCGCGACCTGGCCACGCTGAGCGTGGAGACCGGGCTCGCGGATCAGAGCACGCGCAGGAGACGCTCGTCGTGCGCTTCGGCCGTGGTGTGCAGATCGCAGTCGAAGAGCATGTCGCCGCCCATGCGGAACACCCGATAGCCGGGGCGGGCGCAGTCGCTCAGGCGCGGGGTGGCCGGCAGCCGGAACCCGGGCCGCCCGCTGCCGATGAACATCGGCGCCACCGTGACCTGCACGCGATCGAGCAGCGCCGCCTCGAGGAAGGCCGACACGGTGACGCCGCCGCCTTCGATGAAGATGCGGGCACAGCCGCGCTGCCGCAGGTGCGCGATGATCTCGACCAGATTCGGCCCCTGCGGGCCCTCGCCCACGCCCAGCACTTCCGCCTGGCCGGCCGTCGGCGCGCTGCCGCTCACATAGCGCTTCACGTAGACGTAGAGCGTCGGCGCCGCGCCGTCCTGGAAGACGTGATAGCCGCTGGCGAGGCGCGCCATCGGGTCGATGACGACGCGCAGGGGACTCGGGCCCGTCACCTGCCGGGTGGTCAGCTGTGGATCGTCGGCGGCCACCGTGCCGGCGCCGACGACGACCGCGTCGCACAGCGCGCGCAGCCGGTGCATGTGGCGCAGGTTCTCGTCGCCGGTGACGTAGCGCGAATCGCCCGACTGGGTGGCGATGAAGCCGTCGAGGCTCTGGCCCATGTGGCCGAGCGTGATCGGCGCCTCGGCCGTGGCGCTGCACACCGGCAGGTAGAGGTCGACGAGCGCCCGGCCCGCGTCGTCGCGGCCATTGGTGGCCGCCGGCAGCTCCCAGCCGTGGCCCGGACGCCACCACACGACCGTGCGCGCATCGCCCTCCGGGACGCGTGACAGGGTGTCGTCGGCCGACAGCGTGAACGCGGCCAGCTCACCGGCCGCGGCGACGGCGGCCGCCTCGCGCGCCAGCGTCCGCACGAGCGCCCACGCCGCGGCGTCAGGTTCGTCGGTCGCCGTCGGCGACGCGGAAGGCTCGTGCACCATCAGTCACTGCGATTATAGTGGCCTCGTGCCGAGCCTTTCGCGCGCCCCTGCCCGATGAGCCGTTTCGATCGTGCGATCGGCCTGGCGCGATCGCTGGCGATCTATCACCTGATTCCGCGCCGGCAGCGTTCGCTGCGCGCCCTCTATGGACGGTTCGTCGCCGAAGGCGCCCTGGTGTTCGACGTCGGCGCCCACGTCGGCAACCGCACGCGCGCCTTCGCGGCCCTCGGCTGTCAGGTGGTGGCGGTGGAACCGCAGCCGGCCGTTGCCGCGACGCTGGAGGCGGTGGTGGGCGGCGATCGCCGCGTGCGGATCGTGCGGGCCGCCGTGTCCGACCGGATCGGCCGGGCCCGCCTGGCGGTCAGCGAACGGACCCCCACCGTGAGCACGCTCGCCGACGAATGGCGCGACCAACGACGCGCCGAGCCAGGCTTCGCCGGCGTCGAGTGGAACGAGACGGTCGATGTCGCGACCACCACGCTCGACGCGCTGATCGCCGAGTACGGCCTGCCCGCGTTCGTGAAGCTCGACATCGAGGGCGGTGAAGCGACGGCGCTCGCCGGCTTGTCGCAGCCGGTGCGCTCGGTGTCGTTCGAGTTCCTGCCGCAGGCGCTCGATGCCGTCCGGGCCTGTGGCCGCTCGCCTCGACGCCCTCGGGCCCTACCGCTACAACTGGACGGCCGCCGAATCGCATCGCCTCGCCTCCGACACCTGGCTCACGCTCGACGACCTGGTGAGCAGGCTCACCGCCGCACCCCGGCACGGCGACGTCATCGCCACTCTGGAGACCTGGACCCCGCATGTCTGACCGACACCCGCGCCCGGCCAACTCGCCGCGGCAGATCCTGACGGCCAGCCTGATGGGCACGGCCATCGAGTTCTTCGACTTCTACATCTACGCCACGGCTGCCGTGCTGGTCTTCCCGGCCCTGTTCTTCCCGACCGCCGATCCGGCCACCGGCACCCTGGCGTCGCTCGCCACCTTCGCGATTGCCTTTCTCGCCCGTCCGATCGGCTCGGCGCGTGTTCGGCCACTTCGGCGACCGCGTCGGCCGGAAGAACACGCTGGTGGCCGCCCTGCTCACGATGGGCATCTCGACGGTGGCCATCGGCCTCGTGCCGACCTACGCCACCATCGGCATCGCGGCGCCGATCCTGCTGGCGCTCTGCCGCTTCGGGCAGGGCCTCGGCCTCGGCGGCGAATGGGGCGGGGCGATCCTGCTCGCCACCGAGAACGCGCCGCCGGGCAAGCGGGCCTGGTACGGGATGTTCCCGCAGCTCGGCGCCCCGATCGGATTCTTCTTCTCGGGCGGCATCTTCCTGGTCATCTCGCGCCTGCTCACCGACGAGCAGTTCTTCGCCTGGGGCTGGCGCATTCCGTTCCTCGCCAGCGCCGTGCTCGTCGGGGTCGGGCTCTACGTCCGGCTGACGCTGACCGAAACGCCGGCCTTCCAGAAGGTGCTCGATCTGCACGAGCGCGTGAAGGTGCCGATGTTCACGGTGTTCAGCTCGCACCGACGCTCGCTCATCCTCGGCACGATCATCGCCACCTCGGTGTTCGTCGACTTCTACCTGACGACGGTCTTCGCGCTGTCGTGGGGCACGACCGCGCTCGGCTACACCCGCGAGCAGTTCCTGTTCATCCAGCTGTTCGGCGTCGTCTTCTTCGCCATCGGCGTGCCGTGGTCGGCGCAAGATCGCCGAAGGCGGACGGCGCCGCATGCTGATGTGGGTCAATGTCGGGATGGCGGGCTACGCGCTGGTGATGGCGCCGCTCTTCAACGCCGGCACCATCGGCACGATGGCGGCGATGGCGATCGGATTCCTGTTCGTCGGCTTCGCCTACGGGCCGATCGGCACCGTGCTGGCGGAGCTCTTCCCGGCCACGGTGCGCTACACCGGCAGCTCGCTCACCTACAACTTCGCCGGCATCTTCGGGGCCTCGCTGGCCCCCTACGCGGCGCAGTGGCTGGCCTCACGCTACGGCCTGCAGGCGGTGGGATGGTACCTGGCGGGGGCCGCGATGATCTCGCTGGCGGGCCTGGCGTTGAGCAAGGAAACGAAGGACGCGGAGCTGTGAGACGACGCCGCCCGCCCCGGTCACGCAGGACCGGAGCGAGCGACGAGCCGTTCAGAAGCGGTAGCTGAGCCCGACGCGCACGGCGTGCACGTCGAACCGGTCGTCGCGGCGCAGGTCGGTGCCGCCGGGATTCACCAGGATGAAGGGATTGGTGGCGCCGACCGGCCCCTGCGACCGCACGGTGCCGTCTTCCTCGTCGTCGAGGTTGGTGTAGAGGTACTCCCCGTTCAGGCTCCAGTGCTGCGCCAGACGCACTTCGAGCCCGCCACCGGCCTGGAAGCCCCAGGCGTTCTCGGTGCGCACCTCGTCCTTGCCAGGCACGAAGGTGTTGGCGCCGTTGCTGCTCGTGAAGAGGTGCTCGACACGTCCCCAGGCGCCGCCGCCGGTGCCGTAGACGAGCAGGCGCTCGTTGCCGACGCCGATCCGGCCTCGCAGGCCGCCGAGGGCCTTCAGCTCGCGTGAGAACGCGTAGAACGCCGGCGTCGTGCTGAAGGCCGTCGCCCCGTCGACGGCGTTGCTCGCCGTGACGTCGACCAGCGCGCCGACGACGAACCGGCCGCTCTGCCAGTCGTAGCCGATGCGGCCGCCGCCCTCGATGCCGGTTTCGTCCTCGATGCAGCCGGCGCCCGGCGTCGAGCCGTTGGCGAGGCCGCCGCAGAATCCGGGAGAGAAGGCATCGGCGCCCGACACGGTCCGCACCGTGTCGGTGAACGTGCCATCGAGGTTGGTGTCGAAGGTGACCGTCTCGGACGCGTCGTCCTTGTGCAGGACGGCGCCGATGGTGCCGCCGAGGTAGGGGCCCGTCCACGTCTGCGCGGCGGCCAGTGGCACGGTGGCCACGGTGAACGCGCACGCAAGCATCGCGCGGGTCATGAATCGAAACATGCTGTCCTCCTGGCGCCCGAAAGCGGGCGCACAGTGGGACTACGGCGGCGGCCGGTGTTCAGATTGCCGCGCGACGCCGCGCTCCGGCCGCATTTCGACGACGCCCGCGCCGGCGCGACGGCTGCGCAGCATCAGCGGTCGTCCGGGTCGTCCACCGCGCCGTGCCCGCCTTCGGTCGTCGCCCGGATCTCTTCCTCGCGCGCCTCGGCGACGGGAACGGCCTTGTCGAGGTCGATGACGGGCGGACCAGGCTCACCTGTTTCGGTCTGAATCGGGCCTTGATGCGGATCGCCCGGACCGGTACGGGCCGGCGGCGCGCCGGGGGCCTTCGATCGACGGCGGGACCGGGTTTGCTCGGTGGGATTCATGCGCACACCTCCCGTGCGGGTCACAGGCTGGGTAAGGCAACGGCCACCCGGACGCCTGCGCCGCCCGTTGTCAGCGGGTGCTGCAGGGATCGCGCCAGCCAGGCGTGGCACCCACGTTGCAAAGATTCACGGCGATGGAACTCCAGGTCCTGATCAACGTCGCGGTGGCGATGGGCCTGGGCGCCGTCGTGGGGTTCGAGCGCGAGACCGCCGAGAAACCCGCCGGGCTGCGGACCCACATGCTGGTTGCGGGAGCGGCGGCGCTGCTGGTCGCGTTGGGCGAGGTGACTCTGACTCAGTACCAGGATGGCGCCCCCGGCAGGATCAGTCCCGACCCCATCCGCATCATCGTGGCCGTGGTCACCGGCGTCAGCTTCCTCGGCGCCGGCACCATCATCCGCGGCCACGATGGCGTGCACGGCCTGACCACCGCGGCGGCGCTGCTCATGACGGCGGCGATTGGCATCGCCGTCGGGCTCGCCCAGACCATGGTGGCGGGCGGCGTGACGCTGCTGACGCTGGTCGTTCTGCGCGTCATCCCCGCCGTGTCGCGGCGACTCTCGAGGTAGCCGAGGGTCTGGTTGGCCCGCGCCGTGTCCCCAGCCAGCGGCGGCTGTGGCGCTACACGATCCGGTCGGCCGGCAGCGGCTTCTCCACGACCTTGCCGTCGACGACGACTGACGTGGAAGACGTCCGCGTCGGCGCGGGTGGCCACCACGCGCTTGACCGTGTTGTCTTCGAAGTAGATCCCGGCGTCGTTGTCGCACGCGTAGCCGGGCTTCATCTGCCCCGACCCGATGAGCTTGTGGTACAGGGGTCGGCGGCCGGGTTCGGCGTCGTAGTGCGGGCAGTGGCTGCCCTTCAGGAAGCCGAGGCACTGCACGGTGGAGAGTTCCTTCGGCCGCGAGTCGGTGGTGCCCTCCTCGAACCAGCACAGCGAGCCGGCGCTGGCGCCGCCGAGCACGATGCCGCGGTCCCACGCCTGGCTGCAGGATGGCGTCGATGCCGTGTGCCTTCCAGATGACCTGCTGGTTGAGCGTGTTGCCGCCCGAGCAGACGATGCCGTCCACCGACAGCAGCACTTCGTCCCAGCCGCGCGCCTGCTGGGTGCTGGCGATGAAGCTCACCTGGTGCGAGGCCTCGACGTTCAGCGGCGAGCAGGCGCGGTACCAGCTGATGATGCCCTGCGGCGAGTCGGCCGAGGCGGTGGGCAGATAGAGCAGCTTGGGGCGCGGCTTGCCGGTCAGCTCGGCCATGTAGCGGATGAACGCGGTGCCGAAGCCGCCGCCGGCGATGAGAATCCTGCGGGTGGCGCCGGCCGGCGCCTGGCCGCCGGCCATGCCGGCACCCGACAGGCGCGGCGTCAGGCCGGCTCCCACCGTCCCGGCGACTGACGAAGTGATGAAATCGCGACGCTTCATGGCCCTGGCTCCTGTCTGCTTCGGTGCGCGCGAGATTCTACAGCAGCCAGCCGCGGCCGGCCCCGGACGCCGCCGTGAGGGTGCACGAAATGACCGCACGTGACGGCGAAACCCGCGCACGAGGGCCGAAGATCGGATACATTTCGGTGGGTTCTACCGGTATTTCTCTTTGGAGGGCTTCGCATGGACGTCAGGCATCCGTTCTCTCGTCGTCGGTTCTTCGGTGGTGTGGCGGCGGCCGTCGGCGCCCTCGGTCTGAAGCCGAGTTCGATCTTCGCGCAGGGGCAGACGGCGCAGTTCCGGGGCGGCGAGGCCGAGTACGACGCCTTCGCGAAGCTGGCCAGCAACGAGAACAACTGGGGCCCGCCCGAGAACGTCATGAAGGCGATGAACGGCGCCTGGAAGTACGCCAACCGCTACGGCTACCCGGACGGCAACGTCATCCAGGAGATCGCCGCGCACCACGGCGTGAAGCCCGAGAACATCCTGCTCACGGCCGGCTCCGGCGAAGTGCTGCAGGTCATGGGCACGACGTTCCTCGAGGGCGGCAAGATGGTCGTCGGCGCCGACCCGTCCTACGGTTCGGTCTACCAGCACGCCACCAACATCAAGGCCGACGCCATCAAGGTGCCGCTCCTCAAGGACTACAGCCAGAACATCCCGGCGATGATCGAGGCCGCCAACCGCAACGCCCGCGACGTCGGCTTCTTCTATCTCTGCAACCCCAACAACCCGACCGGCGTCGTCGTCCCCTCGAAGGAAGTGAAGCAGATCATCGAGGGCCTGCCGAAGGACATGCCGATTCTCATCGACGAGGCCTACCACCACTTCGTCGAGGATCCGGCCTACGCCACCTCGATGCCCTACGTCCTCGAAGGCCGTCCGGTCGTCGTCGCGCGCACCTTCTCGAAGATCGCCGCCCTGGCGGCCATGCGCGTCGGCTACGCGGTGGCGCCCGCCGAGATCATCCGCCGCATGCGTCCCTACTCGATGAACAGCGTCAACGTGCTGGCCAAGCACGGCGCCGTGGCGTCGCTCAAGGACACGGCCGGCCAGGCCGAGGTCAAGAAGAAGATCACCGACCTGCGCAACAAGACCACCCGCGAACTCGAGGCCTGGGGCTACCCGGTCATCCCGTCGCAGACCAACTTCTTCATGGTGAGCCTGCACGACAAGACCGTGCAGCCGACCATCGAGGCATTCCGTGAGAAGGGCGTGCTGGTCGGCCGTCCGTTCCCGCCGATGCTGAACCACCTGCGGGTGTCGGTCGGCCGCGACGAGGAGATGGACAAGTTCCTCGTGAGCTTCAAGGAGATCTTCCCGAAGAAGGCACCCGTGAGCTCGATGGCGCGCGGCTAGATCGCGACCTCGCGGACAACTTCGAAGGGCCGGCGGACTCCGCCGGCCCTTTCGTTTTGTACGCCTACTCGAGCGGCCAGCGGCCCGACGTCGGGCGGTTGACGTTGAAGGTCGGGAAGCGCGACACCCGCGTCGCCGTCCCCGCCACCTCACGCACGGGCTCTTGCGCCTGCAGCAGGGTGCGGCCGCCGTCGTCGACGAACGTGGAGAGGGGAAGCTCCAGCACCGCCCCCGAATCGATCGGCCCGTCGATGACGGTGCCGGCCGTGAACGTGCCGTTGACGGTGACCGCCACGTTCAGCCAGGCGAAGTCACTGGTGTTGACGACCTCGAGCGCCGGCACATCCCCGCCCTCGATGATCGTCACCCGCGCCGCCATCGGCTTGGCGCGCAGGTCGTCCACGGCCAGCCACGTGCCGTAGACCATGGCGGCCGACACGGACAGCAGCGCCACCACCACGATCCACTTGCGGGCGGCCCCGGACATCGCTAGCGGCCGAACACGATCCGCTCGCGCGACATGGCGCGAGCCGTGAGGGCGACCAGCACGACGGCGCCGCCGAGCGTGACCACGCCGGACACCAGGAACAGCCACGGACCCGGCGGCTGTCCGCCGAGCGCGTCCGCGGCCAGCGCGTATTGCCCCAGCACCGGTACCGGCGCCAGCCACGGCCGCCGCGACATCGGATAGATCGTCGCCAGCAGGCCGGGCAGCATCGGCAGCAGCATCAGCATGCCCAGGTAGCCCTGCGCTTCCTTGAAGCTGCGCGCGAAGGTGGCGGCGAAGAGCACCAGCGCGGCCAGGAACAGCGTCAGCGGCAGAATCAGGATGAGCAGGCTGAACAGATCGCCGTCGGTCACCCGGAAACGGACGCCGAGGTCGTGCCACGGGATGCCCTGCAGCACGTTGACGGTGATGATCATCGAGAAGACGACCGACGCGCAGCCGAGCGCCGAGGCGGCCAGCCACTTCCCCGCCGCCAGGACGCCGCGTGGCACGGGATTGAGGAGCAGCGGCTCGAGCGAGCCGCGTTCGCGCTCGCCGGCCGTGGAATCGATGGCAATCGGCATGCTCCCGACCAGCCCGGCGATGACCAGCAGGAGCGGCAGGATCGACAGCAGCGTCGCCAGGCGAGCCTGACTGCTCGACACCTCGACGTCCTCGATGCCGATCGGCGAGGCGATGCCCGGCGCCACCCCACGCGCGATCAGGCGCAGGCTGGCGAGCTGCCCGGCGTAGCCGCCGATCAGCGCCCGCACGCGCGCCACCTTCGGCCGCGCCGCATCGCGCGTGCTCTCGGTGACGAGCTTCACCTCGGCTGTCTGCGCGCGAGCCATCCGCGCCATGAAGTCGGTGTCGATGATGAGCACGATGTCCTCGGCCCGATCGAGCACGGCCTGTTCCGGGTCGGCCGGCCCCGGCACGATCTGCACGCCGGTCTGCTGGCCGAGCCACTGGACGAGCGCCGGCGCATGCTCCGCGCCGACCACCGGCAGCCGCAGCTCCTCGGCGCCGCGCGCGCTGCCGGCGGTGGCGGTCAGCAGCACGCCGAGGAGGAGGGGCGTCAGGAGCGACGAGAAGACGAGCGTCGCCAGCGATCGCCGATCGCGGACGCCATCGAGCAGCTCCTTGGCGGTGACGGCCACCAGCACTCGCGCCCACCTCATGCCGGCGCTCCGTGGTCGAGGCCGGCCAGCATCACGAACGCGTCTTCGAGGCTGTCGCGCCCGGTCCGGGCACGCAGCTCGTCGGCCGTGCCCTCGGCGACGACCCGGCCGTCGGCGATGACGACGATGCGATCGCAGAGCGCCGACACCTCCTGCATGATGTGGCTCGAGAACACGACACAGCAGCCGTCGTTGCGCAGCCCGCGGATCAGCTCGCGCATGGCACGCGTGCTCATGACGTCCAGCCCGTTGGTGGGCTCGTCGAGCACGACGTTGCGGGGCTGGTGCACGAGGGCGCGGGCCAGGGCCACCTTGGTGCGCTCGCCCTGCGAGAACCCGGCCACGCGCCGGTCGGCGATCGGATCGAGCCCGAGCCGCGTCAGGAGGCCCGCGGTGCGTTCCCGGATGACGCGCCGCGACAGTCCGTGCAGGCGGGCGAAATACTCGATGTGCTCGCGCGCCGTCAGCCGTGGGTAGAGTCCGCGGGAGTCCGGCAGCTGGCCCATCACGCGCTGGGCGGCGACCGGGTCGGCCACGACGTCCACCCCGTCCACGCGGATCGATCCGGCGTCCGGCCGCATCAGCCCCGACAGCATGCGCAGGGTGGTCGTCTTGCCGGCGCCGTTCGGCCCCAGCAGGCCGGTCACCGTGCCGTCCTGCGCGGTCAGGTCCACGCCACGCACCGCCAGCACGTCGCCGAAACGCTTCTCGAGGCCGCGCAGGGCGATCATGGCGCGGGCGGGCGGGCCGAGGGGGCGGGGGGCGGGGCGGCCGGCCCGGTGGGGGTCACGAAGAAGGGGGGACGCGTGAGCGCCTCCGTGCACGACCCGTCGAGCCCTGCGACGCTGGCCGTGCGCAGGAAGGCCGCGACGATGGTTGGCACGCAGCCGCGACCGAGCGTGATGTGCCCGGCGCCCGGCACCACGATATGGACCGAATTCGGCAACCCGGGGGCCACGTGGTCGCCCCAGGTCGGCGGCGTCACCGGATCGTCGGCACCCGAGAGGATCAGCACGGGACGGTCCGACGACACCGGCGCGTGGTAGCCCTCGGGCACGTCGCCGCGCGGCCAGAAGGCGCAGGCGGCGTACTGCGCGTCGAACATCGCGGCGCCCAGGAAGCCGCCGGCATCGGCCTCGACGCGGTCTGCGGCCGAGATGCGCGGGAGATCCTCCGCGCAGACGACCGACAGGTGCATGCCGATGGCCAGATCGCGCTGGTCGCCCTCCGGCGGCGACGAGAACGCGAGCGCCAGCAGCCCCTGGTAGTTGCCGGCGGCCGCCTGCGTCAGGACGCGCGGGAGGAGCGAGGCCACTTCCGGAATGTAGAGGGCGCGGAACACCACCAGAGCCACGTCGCGCCGGCTGAGCGGCAGCTCGATCGGCAGCCCGGTCCGCGGGTGCAGGCCGGTGACGATCGGCGGGTCGGACTCGAGTCGTGCGAACAGCGCTCGGGTGTCGGCCGCCAGGGCCGGGAAGGCGGCGGCACAGGCGGCGTCGGCCGCGCAATCGGCCATCAGCCGATCGAGGGCCCGCTGGGCGTCACGGGCGGTGTGCAGGGGCAGGCGCATGTCCTGCGGCGCCACGCCGTCGAGCACCACGCTGCGCACGCGGTCTTCGTGCTGGCGCAGGTAGACGAGCGCCGCCCTGGTGCCGTACGAGCCGCCCCACAGGTTGATCCGCTCGTAGCCGAGGAACTGGCGGACGTCATCGAGGTCGTCCATCGCGATCGGCGTCGTGTAGAAGCGCGGATCGGCGTCCAGCGTGGCCAGGCAGGCACGCAGGCGCGCGGTCGTGCGATCGTCGTCGATCGCCACCTCATCCAGTTCCTCGAGCGGCGGATCGCAACCGAGGCGATTGGACTCGCCGGTGCCGCGCTGATCGACGAAGACGAGATCGCGATCGGTGCGGAAACGGCGGAACATCGGCAGCCGCGAGCTGGCCAGGGTCGCCGCACCGGCGCCGGGCCCGCCTTCCAGCACGAACAGCGGATCGGCCGCGGCGTCGCGGCGCAGCGCCGGCGCCACCACGATCTTGAGGGCGATCTGGCGCCCCTTCCCGCTGGCGCGATCCTCCGGCACGGCGAGAGTGCCGCAGTAGGCACCGGCGGGCCCTTCCTCGATCCTGCACTCGTGCAACCGGTCGATGGCGATGGAAGGCGGCTGCGCCGCGCACGATGCGGCGGCGAGCGCCAGCAGTGCGGCCGGAAGGCGCGAGGACATGCGGACCCATTTAATCACGGCCGCCGTGCGCTTCTGCTTGACCGACAGCGTCGATCCGATAGATTGGGGGCGGGTAACCCTCTCCATGATTCATCCGCGTCACCGTCCGGCGGTCGTCCTCGTCCTCATCGCGCTGCTCAGCCAGCGCGCGGGTGCCGAACCGGAGAAGCTCGTCGAAGCGCGGCTCGAGAGCGACCTCGCCGTCCTGGAGTTGTTCCGTCCGGCCTACCGCTTCTGGCAGCACATCTTCACCATCCCCGACGGCCGCATTGCCTTTGGCAGCGAGGTCGACGGGCGACTGCTGGCATCGTTTCCAGCCACCGGCGACTGGACGCGCGGCGTCGTGTGGACCGACTCCAAGCTGGCGGCCACGCTGAATGGCGCGGTGTGGCCCAGGACGCTCGACGATCGCCGCGATCTCACGGTGGAGCTGCTCACGCCGACGACCGGCCCGGTGCTCCACAACCCGACGCGGGGCCTGTTCCTGCTGCCCAACATTGCCCGCTACGCGCCGTTTCTGTCCGAGTGGAGCCTCATCTACGAGCGGTTTGGCGTCCCGGCCGAGATCGGCCTGGCGCAGGCCGTCGTCGAGTCGGGGTTGAACGGGACGGCGCGCTCGAGCGCCAACGCGCTCGGGCTGTGCCAGTTCCTGAAGCGCAACTGGGAGACGCTGAACCGGTTGTCGCCGGCCGTGATCGAAGCCTTCAACCAGACCACCCAGGCCCCCTACTGCGCCGCCTATCTCTCGATTCTCGGCACCATGTACGGGAGTTTCATCCCGGCCCTGTCGGAGCACCACTCGGGCGGCGTGAACGTCGGCCGCGCCCTCATCAACGGCGAGCGTCTCGGCGGCACCACCATCCCCGAGCAGTACTTCCGCGGCTCGCAGTTCGCGCGCGATCTGCGCGCCATCGACCTGATGGGCTACCGCGACCTGTACCGCACCTACGGCATCCGCTCGTTCCGCTACGCCGAGATGGTATTCGGCAACGCGCACACCGTGCGCCGACTGCGGGACGACGTGCCGCAGGAGCGCGTCTTCGCGATGCGCAACACGCGGGCGATCCCGATGGGCGAGATCACCCGCCGCACCAGCCTGACCGCGCGTGAGGTGCAGCGCTTCAATCCCGCACTCACCCGCCGCGTCCCTCCCGGCGCCACCGTCTATCTGCCGATGCGGGTCGCGGAGTTCGGCGCCGACGTGACGTTCTGGCAGCGCAAGCCGAGTGCCGCCTACACGGCCGCGCTCGAGGCCTTCCTGCAGCTCGAGCCTGGCGTGGAGCGCTGGCACGACGCGGCCTTCGAGCCCGTGCTCCAGGCGCATCGCCGGCGCTTCCAGGCCACCCGCACCGAGGAAGGCACGGTGATGGCGTCGACGCTGGCCTACGTCATCGGCGACCTGCGCACCAGCCGGCGCGCCGCCATCCTGCAGGACTTCCGGTCCAGCAGTCAGATCATGCAACTCTTCCAGCAGGGCGTCGCCGAGCTGGCGAACCTCCTCACCGGCGGCCAGTAGCTGCCCGCGCGCGCGCCGCGAGCCACGTCGCCGCTCGAGACGCACGGCGTTCCCCCCACACCGCACGTTCGTCAGCCTCCGCGACGCCCGCGAAGATCCGATCGCGCACGACCCGCGCGCCGCGCGTCAGATCGGACAACGACGGCTCGTGCCGCGCAACCTCGCGCACGAATGCGGGAGCGGATGCAGCCCTGACAACACGCGTGACGGAGCCGTCTCTGCGACCGAGCCATCGACACGCGCGCCGACGTTCTCGCGCGGTGCGAGTCGCGATCGCGACCGCGGCGCACGTTCCGAGATGCGCGTGCCAGTCGCTGTGTATCAATTGCAGACCGACAGTGAAAAAGAGGGCGGCCAAGATCCGTTCCACCTTCTGGAGCCCCGCCGATCGAGCTCGCACGGAATTCGGCGGCCTCTACCAATCTTGAAATTTCAGACGCGCGCTGCGAGGCCGATCCGGTTCGCAGCCGCCTGCCACTCGCTCGCATAAATCAATTCGCTGGAGTGAGTTAGCGAGATCGATCGATCGCCTCGCCATGGCTGGCGCACTTCTCGCACTAGGGGGTCGGCATGAAGCCGACGTTCCTCGACAGCGAGCCGCGCACAACCTGGCTCGATTCTTGGAGCACGGCCACCCGGGTCACCCCTGACCTGTTCTGCCCACCTCCCCTTGGGCATCCGTCGTCAATCCCGTTCCGTGTTCTAACGCCCCTGGCTACAGGGGCTGTGGTGAAACCTGTGGGGACTTCTGTGCTTGCTTCTGTTCTCGTCCGCATCGCGCGTTTGGCTCGGCCTGCTCGCGTATCCCTGGCTGCCCTGATCGTGGCTTTGCTGTCGTCGTCCAGCGCGTTCGCGCAGACCACGACGGTCACCGCTGCCTGGGATCGCAACACCGACTCGATGACCACCGGCTACATGGTCTATTACGGCACCTCGTCGGGCAGCTACCAGTGGAGCTACGACGCAGGCAATCAGACGTCGGCGCAGCTGTCGATCAACCAGGGCTCGACCTACTTCATGGCGGTGCGGGCATACAACTCGTCGGCGCAGGTGGGCCCACCCTCCAACGAGGTGACGTTCGGCACGGGCGGCGGGGCTCCCACAGCCACCCTGACGGCGACGCTGCAAGGTAGTTCTGCGGTCGTCACCTGGTCGACCACCAACGCTGTCAGCGCCACCATCAACGGCGTGGCCGCCGGGCTGAGCGGAACGACGACGGTGCCCGTGACGTCGACGACCACGTTCACGCTCGTGGCCACGAGCGGCAGCGGCGCGACCGCGACGCGCAGTGCCACCGTGACGGTGACGCCGCCGGCCGCGCCCACGGCGCAGCTCACCGCGACGCTGCAGGGCACCAACGCGCTGCTCACCTGGTCGACGACCAATGCCACCACCGCGCTCATCAACGGCCAGGCCGTGGCGCTCAGCGGTTCCGCCTCGGTGCCCGTGACCGCCACCACGACCTTCACGCTCGTCGCGACCAACGCCAGCGGCGTGACCGCCACGCGCAGCGCGACCGTGACCGTGGCCGGCCCGGCCGCCCCCACCGCGCAGATCACTGCGACCCTTCAGGGCTCGAACGCGGCGATTACCTGGTCGACGACCAACGCCGTCAGCGCCTCGATCAACGGCGTCGCGGTCGGGCTGAGTGGCTCGACGACGGTGCCGGTGTCGACGACCACGACCTTCACGCTCCTGGCGACCAACTCGGCGGGCGGCACCGCGACGCGCAGTGCCACGGTCACCGTGGCCCCGCCGTCCCCGCCACCGCCGCCGCCCACGGGCGCACCCACGGCGCAGCTCACCGCGACGCTGCAAGGCACGACGGCCGTTCTCACCTGGCAGACCGGCAACGCCATCCGTGCCGAGATCAACGGCGGGGCCGTGGCGCTGAACGGCACCATGTCGGTGCCGGTATCGGCCTCCACCACCTTCCGCCTGCTGGCGACGGCCGCGAGCGGTCAGATGATCGATTCCATCGCGAGGGTCACCGTCAGTCCGACGCCCACTCCCACGGGCGCACCGATGGCTCCCACTTCGATGACGACCACGGTCAGCGGCGCGCGCGTCACCTTCTCGTGGCGGGCACCGGCCTCCGGCGCGGCGCCCGACCGTTACCTGCTCGACGTCGGCGTGTCGGGCACCTCCACGATGCTCGTCAGCGGCTACTCCGTGGGCACGGCGCTTTCCGTGAGTGCCGACCTCCCCAAGGGCAGCTACTTCGCCCGCGTGCGTGCCGCCAACGGCACAGGCGCGAGCCCCTACTCGAACCTGGCGCAGTTCAGGGTCGGCCGGACGCTGGCCTCACCGCGGGGCCTCTCGGTCCGGTGGTCGGGCACCACCGCCGTGCTCTCGTGGACCGTCGCCACCGGTGACGGCACGCCGGTCGAGGACATCCCGACGCAGTATGTCCTCGAGGCGGGCACCGCCCAGGGCATGGCCGACGTCGCGAGCGTGAACCTCGGCAACACGACCACCTTCAGCGCGCCGATTCCATCCGGCACCTACTACGTGCGCGTCCGCGCCGCGAACGCCTACGGCGATTCCAATCCGACGCCGGACCTCGTCCTGGTCCCGCCCGGCGCGCCGAACGCCCCGACGACGCTCGTGCACTCCCGCGTCAACGGAATCGTGAACCTCCGCTGGAACGCGCCGACGGGACCGGCGCCCACCGGCTACCTGATTGAGGCCGGCACGGCTCCGGGCCTGTCGAACCTGGCGCGCGCCGAAGTCGGCACCGCCACCACGTTCTCCACGCCGATTCCGGCGGGCACCTACTACGTGCGTGTCAGGGCCGTCGGCGCGCGGGGCCCGGGCCTCCCGTCGAACGAGGTCATCGTCCGGTAGCGACGTCGGCCACCCTCTCGGTCGGCGGGTTCAAATAGCAAGGGGCCGTGTAGCGATACACGGCCCCTTCGTTCGTCTGGCGCCTTCGTTCCTACGTCTGCCGCACGTGCGCCGTGCCTACGGCAGCTGCAGCAGCAGGGAGAAGACGACGCGGGTCGGCACCGACGCACCGGTCTGGACCAGCTGCACGGCTACCGTGTCGCCGGCGCTGACCGCCACGGAGTTGATCAGGTCCGCACACGCGCTGGCCGCTTCGGTGATCGAGCACGTGATGCCGGTCGTCGCGCCGTTGACGACAGCCGTGACGGTCACGGTCGATCCGGTGAAGGTCGCCTCGTCGGTCGTCACGCGGAGCGAGGACAACGTGCCGGCCGGCACCGGGATCGCCACGCGAGCCGGATTGGCACTCAGCTCCTGGGAGCCCGAGCTCGTGTAGAGGACCGGGTCGATCGAGGAGATGTTCGCGCCCGAGCTGCCAGCCAGAAGGAGACGGCCCGAGGCGGCAGGGCCAGCAGGACCGGTGGCGCCGGTCGCGCCAGTGGGACCGGTCGCACCCGTGGCACCGGTCGGTCCGGTGGGGCCGGCGGGACCGGCCGGGCCAGTCGCACCGTCGGGACCCGCCGGGCCCTGGGGGCCGGGAGGGCCGAGCGCGTCGATGGTGCGGCGCGCCAGCGAACCGGCGAGCAGCAGGCCGCCGCCGCCCGTGAGCTGCACCGTCGAGGCGACGTCGCCCACCGTGCCACTGGTCGACCCGATCAGCAGGCCGCCACCGATCGTGACGACCGTGTTCTGCACGGTGTAGGGCAGCGTCGCCGCGTAGGGGACGACGCCGAATGCGGTCGTGATGTTGAGAGCCAGTGTCACTGAACCGACCGCACCTGCCGTGCAGGTGCCGGGGGGCGTGAACACCAGGGTGCCGGTGGCCGGACCGGGTCCGGGCGCATTCAGCAGAGTGGCCGCCATGGCGTATTCGCCAGTGACCGTGCAGGTGGTGTTCTGTGCAATCGCCGGACTGGCGTTCCCAAGGAGGACAACGCCGAGGAGGAGGCCGACGAAGACCGGGAGACGGATAGCCGTTGATGATTGCTTCATGATGCTCGGCATCCTACCTCGGTATCTGGCCCCCCTGGCGACGCACAACGGCCCGCAGCTTCGCCGGAGTGCACGGGAGGCGTGGGCCTGTGATGACGCTCGACGTCCGCCGCGCGTTTGCTGACATCGGCGGGTCGCGACCCGCCGCGACGGACGCGGGAACCGAGACGCCTGGAAGCGGTCGCACGGCGCGGCCGCAGGCCGGTGGTGGACTCGCCTGTCGGGGTCGAACGGGCGACGATCTTCCGATCGGCAAACAGAAGGTCGGCCCGGGCCAGACAAATCGATGCTATTTCCCTGTTTGTGGCGTTTCAGCGATGGCGCGAACCTTGCGAGGCCAGCTGCCGTGTTTTCCAAACTACGCTTGATCGTTCTCGCGGGCGCCCTGCTCTCGGCCGCCGCCGGCGCCGAGGCCCAGGTGCTCACCTTCAATGAGGTGATGCCGCGCGACGCGACGATCCTCGGCACCGTGGTGTGCGCCGACACCACCGGCTTTCGCTTTTCGTCGGGCCACTTTCACCTCATCGGCGGCGACTTCCTGACCGACTTCTCGTCGAACGGCACGAGCTACATCGGCTACGAGTCGGTGCGCGGCCTCCCCATCCTCATGGAGCGGGTCGGGGACGGCACGTTCTCGCTGCATTCTCTCGACGCCGCGGAGTTCTATTCGCCAGCCTCCGTCTCGCATCCGAATGCCGAGATCCTGACCGTGACCGGCTATCAGCTGGGTGGCGGGGTCGTCACGCACAGCTTCACCCTCGACGGCATCCACGACGGGCAAGGAGGCCTGGACGACTTCGAGCACTTCGTGCTGCCCAATACGTTCGTGAATCTGACGTCGGTGCGCTTCACGGGTCTCCGGGCCGGCAATCAGGACGGCGGCGTGGCCGTCGACAACCTGGAGTACCAGACCTCGGTGCCGGAAACGCTGCCGCCCTGCGTCACGACACCCCTTCCGACCGGCTCGCCGTCGGTGGCCTTCGTGCAGCCGGCGGCCGGCTTCGTCGCCGGGGCCGTGCAGATCGAAGCGTCGCCCGCCAACTTCACGCCGTCGTCGGTCGAGTTCCTGCTCGATGGCGCGTCGCTCGGGCCGATTCTCACGGCCGCGCCGTACTCGCTCACGTGGGATTCCACGACCGTCGCTGACGGGCCGCACACGATCACCGTCGAAGCGCGCGATTCCTCGAACACGCTCTACACGTCGACGGTCACGGTGACCGTCCGGAACCACCCCGTCTCGGGCGGCAGCGCGCACTTCCTCGAGTTCGACGGCGGGGATGACTACGTGACCGTGGCCGATGCGCCCGGGCTCAGCTTCGGCAGCGCCACCGCCGACGGCCCGCTCACCCTGGAACTCTGGTTCCGGCCCGACGCGATGGGCCGCCATCAGCTCCTCGGCAAGTGGGGCGAGACGAGCCAACCAGGAATACAAGCTGCACATCGTCAGCGGCGGCATCCGCGTCGACTTGCGCGATCAGAGCGCCAACGCCGGCGCCTATGCCTTCACGACCGGCAACTTCAACCACCTGATCGGCGGCTGGCATCACCTCGCGGTCACCTACGACGGCCGTGGCGGCGCCACCGCCGCCCAGGGCCTCACGATGTATGTCGACGGCGTGGCGGTGCCGCTCTACCGCTTCACCGACTCCGGCTATGTCGCGATGGAGAACCTGGCGGATCCGATCCAGATCGGCCGCAGCGGCCCGGTGTGGCGCCAGTTCGACGGCGGCCTCGACGACATCCGCCTGTGGCGCGTCGCCCGCAGCGTCAGCGAGATCCAGGGCGCCATGGCCACGGAGCTGAGCGGGCTCGAAGCCGGGCTCGCCGCCTACTGGCGCTTCGATGAGGGCACCGGCCCGACCGCGTCCGATGCCGTCTCCGGGGGCGGCTTCGCCACCCTGCTCAACGGCACGCTGTGGATGCCCGGCGGGCCGCTCGCCGGCACCGAGGCCGACACGACGCCGCCCGACATCCTCGGGCTCGGCACGAGTGGCCTCACGGCGACGCAGGTCGTCGTCGGCTTCCAGACCAACGAGCCGACCACGGCGGTCGTCGCCTACACCACCGGCACCGCCTGTCCCTGCACCACGGTCAGCAGCGCCACCCTCGCGACGACGCACTCCATGACGCTGTCAGGCCTCGCCCCCGACACGCTCTACCAGTACGCCGTGGAGGCCACCGACGCTGCCGGGAACGTGACGATCAGCGCGGCTGGCACCTTCCGCACGCTGATGCCGTCGCCCGACTCGCAGCCGCCCACGGTGGCCATCACGCAGCCGACCGGCGGGACCGTCGCTGGCACCGTCACGATTGCCGCCACCGCCACCGACGACGTCGGCGTCACCAGCGTGCAGATGCGCGTCGATGGTGTGGACGTCGGGCCGCTGCAGACGAGCGCGCCCTTCTCCACCGCCTGGGATACCCGCACGGTGGCCGACGGCCCGCACACCATCACCGTCGAAGCGCGTGATGCGCGCGACAACGTCGGCACCGCCACCGTGTTCGTCACCGTCCGCAACGCGCCGGTCGCCACCTCGCCGCATTTCCTCGAGTTCGACGGCGTCGACGACTACGTGACCGTGGCCGACGCACCCGGCCTCAGCTTCGGCAGCGCCAGCGCCGACGGCCCGCTCACCCTGGAACTGTGGTTCCGGCCCGACGCGATGGGCCGCCATCAGCTCCTCGGCAAGTGGGGCGAGACGAGCAACCAGGAATACAAGCTGCACATCGTCAGCGGCGGCATCCGCGTCGACTTGCGAGATCAGAGCGCGCAGGCCGGCGCCTATGCCTTCACCACCGGCAACTTCAACCACCTGATCGGCAGCTGGCATCACCTCGCGGTCACCTACGACGGCCGTGGTGGCGCCACCGCCGCCCAGGGAATCACGATGTACGTCGACGGCGTGTCGGTGCCGCTCCACCGCGCCACCGACCCCGGCTATGTCGCCATGGAGAACCTGGCGGATCCGATCCAGATCGGCCGCAGCGGCCCGGTGTGGCGCCAGTTCGACGGCGGCCTCGACGACATCCGCCTGTGGCGCGTCGCCCGCAGCGTCAGCGAGATCCAGGGCGCCATGAACACGGAGCTGAGCGGGCTCGAAGCCGGGCTGGCCGCCTACTGGCGCTTCAACGAAGGCGCCGACTCCACGGCCGCGGACGCGGTGTCGGGCGGCAGCGTCGCGACTCTGCTGAACGGCGCGGCGTGGACGCTCGGCGGTCCGCTTGGCACGGTGACGCCCGACACGACGCCGCCGGCCATCACCGGCCCGACGACGAGCGGCATCACCGCGACACAGACCGTGGTGTCGCTCCAGACGAACGAGCCGACAACCGCGACCGTCTCTTACACGAGCGTGGCGGCCTGCCCCTGCCCTGACGTTGTCAGCAGCACGCTTGCCACCTCGCACAGCGTGACGCTCACCGGCCTCACCCCCGACACGCTCTACGACTTCACGGTGCAGGTCGCCGACGCTGCCGGGAACGTGACGACCAGCGCGGCTGGCACCTTCCGTACGCTGATGCCGTCGCCCGACTCGCAGCCGCCCACGGTGGCCATCACGCAGCCGACCGGCGGGACCGTCGCTGGCACCGTCACGATTGCCGCCACCGCCACCGACGACATCGGCGTCACCAGCGTGCAGATGCGCGTCGATGGTGTGGACGTCGGGCCGCTGCAGACGAGCGCGCCGTTCTCCACCGCCTGGGACACCCGCACGGTGGCCGACGGCCCGCACACCATCACCGTCGAAGCGCGTGATGCGCGCGACAACGTCGGCACCGCCACCGTGTTCGTCACCGTCCGCAACACGCCGGTCGCCACCACGCCGCACTTCCTCGAGTTCGACGGCGTCGACGACTACGTGACCGTGGCCGACGCACCCGGCCTCAGCTTCGGCAGCGCCAGCGCCGACGGCCCGCTCACCCTCGAACTGTGGTTCCGGCCCGACGCCATGGGCCGCCATCAGCTCCTCGGCAAATGGGGCGAGACGAGCAACCAGGAATACAAGCTGCACATCGTCAGCGGCGGCATCCGCGTCGACCTCCGCGATCAGAGTGCCAACGCCGGCGCCTATGCCTTCACGACCGGCAACTTCAACTACCTGATCGGCGGCTGGCATCACCTCGCGGTCACCTACGACGGCCGTGGCGGCGCCACCGCCGCCCAGGGCCTCACGATGTATGTCGACGGCGTGGCGGTGCCGCTCCACCGCTTCACCGACCCCGGCTATGTCGCCATGGAGAACCTGGCGGACCCGATCCAGATCGGCCGCAGCGGCCCGGTGTGGCGCCAGTTCGACGGCGGCCTCGACGACATCCGCCTGTGGCGCGTCGCCCGCAGCGTCAGCGAGATCCAGGGCGCCATGACCACGGAGCTGAGCGGGCTCGAAGCCGGGCTCGCCGCCTACTGGCGCTTCAATGAAGACACCGGCCCGACCGCCGAGTCCGGTCTCCAGTCAGGGAGCACTGGTACGCTGGTCGGCCCGACTCGCGTCGCCGGGGGTCCGCTCCCGTAAGGCTGCTGGTGCGCAGGTGCGTCGTGGCGGTCGAACGACCTCGCCGGCGTGTCGCGAGTCGCAGGTTCGTGCGTGACATGGAGATGCTTGTTGCCGACGCTCAGTCCAGTTCGTCCGCTCGCCTTCGCGTGTCTCGTGACCGTGATGCTCGGAGCCGTCGCACCCGCCGCCCAGATCGGTCCTCTCGCTGCAGGGAGTGATTCGCCGAAGGAAGCAGAGGCGCCCGCCGGCGCGCTCCTCGAGGGCGACACGATTCCGGACATCTTCATCAGTCCGAGCTCTGGAGCGATTGCCACCCACGTGCTCAGCGGCGCCAACGGCGCGTCCCTCGGTGCCGGACTGGCGTTCGGTTCGTTCGCCGGGGGCACCAGCATCGCAGCGGGCGACCTGACGGGCGATGGCATCCCCGACATCGCGGCGGGCATGGGGCCGGGCGGCGGTTTCGTGCAGCTGCTGGATGGCCGCAGTCTCGCGAACCTCGGCGGTGGCTATCCGTTCGGGACTGCCTTCGCTGGCGGCATCTCGCTGGCCGTCGGTGACGTGAATGGCGACGGGCGCGACGACATCGTCACAGGGCAGGCGTCCGCCGGCGGCACCGTCTCGGCCTTCAATGGCGTGAACTACACGCCGATTCTGTCAATCGCGCCGTTCGGGGCGGGCTACAGCGGCGGCGTGCGCGTGGCGACCGGCGACGTCGATGGCGATGGCCAGGCCGACATCATCGTCGGCCAGGCGGCCGGTGGCGTCGTCGCGATCGTCAGCGGCGCGACGGGCACGGTCACGGCCACGGGCGCGCCGTTCGGCGCGGTCAGTGGCGTGTTCGTGGCCGCAGGGGACGTGACGAACGACGGCCGGGCCGAAGCGATCGTCGCGCCCGGTGCCGGCAATGGCCCGGTGCTGGTCTTCAACGTCGCCACGCTCGCCGTCGTCAGGTCGTTCACGCCCTTTCCGGCAGGCTTCGCCGGCGGCGTGCGTATCGCCGCCACCGATCTGACCGGCGACGGCCGCGTCGAGATCCTGACCGTGCCCGGACCCGGGATCACGCCGACGCTGACGGTGTACGACGGCGCCACCGGCGCCACCACCGCCAGCTATCCGCTCAGCACGGAGTTCCAGAGCGCCGGCGCCCTCGTGGCCGCGCCCGCCGCCTTCGGCATCCGGTTCTCGAGCGCCACCACCGCCAGGTTTGGCGCCGGAACCTCCGCGTCCTTCACGGTGAGCGCCACAGGCGCCCCGCCGGTCACCGCCATCACCCAGACCGGCACGTTGCCGGCCGGCATCACCTTCACCGACCACGGCAACGGCACGGCGACGCTCGCCGGGACGGCGCCGACCGGCACCGCCGGGGCGTTCCCGCTGACCTTCACCGCGAGCAACGGCCGTTCGGCGCCGGTCCAGCAGGCGTTCGTGCTCACCGTGGGTCAGTTGCCTGCCATCACGAGTGCCGCCGCCGTCTCGTTTGCGCTCGGCGTCAGCAACACGTTCACAATCACGGCGACTGGAGCGCCGCTGCCGGCGATGTCGCGCGCGGGCACGTTGCCCGCCGGAATCTCGTTCGCCGACAACGGCGACGGGACGGCGACGCTGTCGGGCACACCCGGCGCCGGCACGACCGGGCAGTTTCCCCTGACGCTGACCGCCACGAGCGGCGTGGATTCGGCCACCCAGAACTTCACGCTGACGGTCCGTGACGGACCCGTGTTCAGCTCGCCGAGCAGCGTGTCCTTCGCCGTCGGCGTGGCCGGCACGTTCACGCTGACGACCGTGGCCAACCCGCCAGTCACGACGATTCAGCGGCACGGCGGGATGCCCAACGGTCTGGT
This sequence comes from uncultured Acidobacteriota bacterium, assembly GCA_963807405.1. Taxonomy (GTDB): domain Bacteria; phylum Acidobacteriota; class Vicinamibacteria; order Vicinamibacterales; family UBA2999; genus CADEFD01. Next base: position 3,549,351 of record CAWEBU010000006.1, read on the forward strand.
CTACACGGACAACGGCAACGGCACCGCGACGATCGCCGGGACGGCCCAGCCTGGCAGTGCCGGGACCTACTCCGTCGACTTCAGCGCGTCGAACGGCACGCAGCCGAACGGCACGCAGAGTCTCACCATCACGGTCCGGCTGGCGCCGGCCTTCACGAGCGCCGCGACGACCACCTTCGCTCCCAGTGCGCCCGGGACGTTCACCGTGACGGCCACCGGAGTGCCAGCGCCGAGCCTGTCGATTGCCGGAGCACTGCCGGCCGGGGTGACCTTCACGGCCAACGCCAACGGCACCGGTCAGCTGGCCGGAACCACCAGCGGCCCGCCCGGTACCTACCCGCTGACCATCACGGCGACGAACGGTCCAGAGACGACAGCGGTCCAGAGCTTCACGCTGGTCGTCAGCGGGCCGCCCGCCTTCACGAGTGCCACGGTCACGACCTTCGTCGCCGGCTCCGCCGGCAGTTTCCTCGTCCGCGCCGAGGGCGGCCCGGCGCCAGCCATCAGCCTGTCGGGCACCTTGCCCGCGGGCGTCACGTTCGCCGACCACGGCAACGGCACGGCGACGTTGAGCGGCACGCCTGGCGCCGCCACTGGCGGCGCGTTCCCGCTCACGCTGACCGCCACCAACGGCGTCGGCGCGCCGGCCACCCAGCACTTCACCCTCACCGTGAACAGCGCGCCGGCCTTCACGAGCGCCAACGCCACCGTGTTCGCCCTCGACACACCCTCGAGCTTCACGGTGACGACGTCGGCGTTCCCGAACGCCACGCTCAGCCTCACGAGCGGCACGCTGCCATCGGGCATCACCTTCACCGCGAACGGCAACGGCACCGCGACGATAGCCGGCACGTCCAACGCCGCCACGGGCGCATATGCGGTGGCGCTCCAGGCGACCAACGGCGTGGGTGCCGCCGCGACGCAGACTTTCACCCTGACCCTCGACACCTGCACGGTCGTCACCGTGCAGCCGGACGCTGGCGCCTTGCCGGCGGCAACCTACAACGCGCCCTACAGCCAGACGATCACGGCAACGGGCGGCAGCGGACACAGCTTCGCCGTCACATCGGGTGCGCTGCCGCCGGGCCTCACGCTCGCCACGAGTGGCGCCGTGACGGGCTCTCCGACGACCACCGGCAGCTTCGCCTTCACCGTCACGGCCACCAGCAGCCACGCGTGCACCGGCTCGGCCGCCTACTCGCTTGCCGTCGCCCCGAATGCGGAGAACGAGACCTACGACGGCGGCGTCGGCAACACACAGTACAGCGTCGGGGCGGGCACGCCCTCGACGCCGGCGGTGGTCATGACCGGCACGGTGCTGTCGAACGACCGCGGTCCCGGCACGCTCGCGGCGGGCCCGGCGAGCATCGCCTCGAGCGGCGGCGGCCAGGTGACGATGGCCGCCACCGGCAGCTTCCTCTACACTCCGGCCGCCGGCTTCGCCGGCCCGTCGGACACTTTCATCTACACGCTCACTGACGGCAACGGCGTCACCGATTCGGCCGTTGTCACGATCGAGATGAGCGGTGTGGTCTGGTACGTGGACGCCGCGGCCGGCGCCGGCGGCAGCGGTCGATCGCAGTCGCCCTTCAATACGATGTCCGCGGCCGCCACGGCCGCGCAGATCGGGCAGACGATCTACGTGCATCCCGGCTCGCCAACCGGGGCGACCGCGCTCAAAGCCAATCAGCGCCTGCAGGGCGCCGCCGAGTCCTTCGTCCTCCGCGGCCTGACGATCGCCGCCGCCGCGGCGCCGACCCTGCAAGGCACGATCACGCTCGCCGACGGGGTCCTGCTGCGGGCCTTCAACGTCAACGCGGGCGCCGGCACGTCGATCACCGGGACTGGACTCTCGGGCACCGAGACGCTGACGGCCGTGTCCGTCACCGGCGGGGCCAGCGGCCTCAGCCTGACGAACATGGCCGGCACCTTCACCATGGACGGCGGCGCGATCTCCGGCGTCGGGTCGGGTGGCGGCGTGACGATCGCGGGCGGCACCGGAACGATCGCCATCGGCGCGGCGATCACGACGACCGCCGGCCGGTCGGTGTCGGTGCAGAACCGCACCGCCGGCACCGTCTCGTTCTCTGGCGCAATCACCGACAGCTCCCTGGGGCTGCTGCTCCACGCGAATACCGGCGCGACGATCGCGTTCAGCGGCGGACTCGCGCTGACGACCGGCACCAACCAGGCGTTCACGGCGACCGGCGGTGGCACCGTCACGGCGACACAGAACAACGCCAGCATCGTGAACACACTCGCGGCCACGACGGCCACCGCGCTGAACGTGTCCAACACGGAGATCGGCGCCGCCGGTCTCACCTTCCGCAGCATCTCGTCGGCGGGCGGCACGGGTGCCGGCATCATCCTCGACAACACGGGCATCGGGCCGTCGAACGGCGGGCTCACGATCGAGGGCAACGGCACCGCGAACTCCGGCGGTGGGGTGACCGGCAAGGGCGGCGCCGATGGCCTGGTGACGGAGGGCGTCGGCATCTATCTGAACGGCACCCGCAACCCGACCTTCAAGCGGCTCCTGATGCAGTCGTTCGGCAATTCGGCGATCGTCGGCCGCAACGTCGCCGGCGACTTCCTGCTCGAGGACAGCAGCATCAACAACTCGGGCTCGGCGGCCGGCGTCTTCGAAGGCGGGGTCGTCTTCGGCCTGCCCCATCCTGGCGGCATCAACGGCCTGCAGGGCACGGCCACCATCCGCAACACGACGATCGCCGGAGGCACTGGCACCGAGCACAATGTGGCGCTCTACGGTCAGTCGGGTTCGATGAACCTCAGGATCGAGCGCACCACGGCCAACCCGGCCGACTGCAAGGTCGAGCTGAACAGCTCGACGATTGGCGGCGATGGCGTCCACGTGCTGCTCGAGGGCACGGCGACGGGCACTGTGGCGGTGTCGAACTGCGTGGTGCGCGGCAACCGGGAGGCCGGCATCGACGCCACCGCCCTCGGCAGTGCCAATCTGACGCTCAGCGTCACCGGCAACAGCATCGGACGCAGCGGGCAGGGCGAGCGCGGCGTGGTCGCCACCAACGGCGACGATGCCACGATCTCGGCCGTCATCACCGGCAACAACTTCTTCGACCTTTCGGGCCCGGCGGCCACGGTGGGACAGGTGGCGGGCGGCGCCTCTGCGCTGTCGCTGCTCAAAGGCACCTTCTCCAGCAACATCGTGGGCACGGGCAGTGCCGCGGCGCCGTCGACGGCGAACAGCGTGCTGGCCACGCTCGGCAGCAGCCCGGGATCCGCGGCCCGCGCCCGCCTGCTCATCGCGGACAACTTCATCGAGCACTACGGCCTGCAGCCGGCCGTGCTGGTCGAGGCCGCGGACGGCGCGTCGTCACCGGAGGTCGACGTGACGTTGACGCTCAACCACGTGGACATGATGAGCGTCAGCGGCTCCAACGGACCGCTGGGTCTTGTCGTGCGCAGCATCCAGGCGCCGGCGGCCAGCCTGTGCGCGAACATCTCGCCCAACACCTTCCACTGGATCCCGATCGACAACGGCACCGGCGGCGGCATCAGCCTCCAGCAGGGGGCCGGCTCGATGGTGGCGCTCGAGCGCGGTTCGCAAGCCCTCGGCACGGCGGCGGCCGACGTGCTGGCGGCCAACAACGGCCCCTACGACAGCCTGCCGGGCTCGACGACCAGCGTCAGCGGCACGGTGACCGTCGTCGAGAACGCCGCCTGCCTGGTGCCCGCGTCCTAGGAAAGGACGTCTCGGCTCGCCCGGGAGGCGGTCGGTCCGGACGGCTGGACTCGCGTGGTGACCGTCTCGAAAACAGACAACCCGGCGGAAGGACTTACACGGCCACGGAACCCGACGGCAGACGCGGAGTGGCAGTCGGCGTCAGCCTGGGTCGTCTCCTGCACCTGATTCCGGGAGTCCCAGGGGCCTGTCTGAGCTGGCGCGATTATTGTAGAGTGCTGGCTCCGACAGCCAATGCCAAAGCCGCAGGGACTCCGGGCCGCCGTCTGCGCCTCGCTTCGCCGGATAGCCGGATGGACCACCCCGAGTCGGTTGCTCATCCTTGCGCTCGTGTTCGCGGCACCGCTGCCGGCGGCGGCGCAGATGCGGGTCACGGCGACCTGGCAGGCCAACGAAGACGGGCTGACGGCCGGCTACGAAGTGTTCGTAGGTACCTCGCCCGGCGTGCCGCTGGCGATGATCGACACCGGGCTGGCCACCAGCGCCCAGTTGCCCCTGCCGGCGGGTGGCGTCTACTACATCTCGGTGCGCGCTTATACGGCGCAGGGCCTCATGGGGCCGTCCACCGGTCACGCGATCATCGACCTGTCGGCGCCGCCCGGCGTTCCGAGTGCCTTCCGAGCCGATGTCGATGGTCCGCGCGCCACCCTGAACTGGTTCGCCCCGGGGTCCGGCGGCATGCCCTCCAACTACCTGCTGTCGGTCGGCACCGCGCCCGGCGCCGCCAACCTCCTGAGCGGGCACGCGGTCGGCCAGACCGAAAGCGTCAGCAGTGACCTGGCACCCGGCGTCTACTATGCGCGGCTCCAGGCGGCCAATCTCATGGGTGTCGGACCGGCCTCGCCCGAGATCGCCTTCGAAATCGGCGGCGGCTATCTTCCACTCGGACCTTCGAGCCTCAACGCGAACTGGCAGGGCACCCACGTGCAGCTGTCGTGGACGCCGCCGTCGGGTTCGCCCGAAGAGATGCCGGCCGCCTACGTCATCGAGGCCGGTTCCACCAGCGGCGCCGCGGACATCGGCAGCATCAACGTCGGCACCGCCACGTCCTACGTCGTGGATGTTCCGCCCGGTACGTTCTACGTCCGCGTGCGTGGCGTCAACGCGCGAGGCATCTCCGGCGCGTCGAACGAGGTGGTGGTGACCGGCCGGGGCGCTCCCGGGTCGCCCAGGAACCTGTCAGCCACCGGCGGCGGAAACGTCGTGAACCTGCGCTGGAGCGCGCCGAACAGCGGCGGCCCCGTCACGAGCTATGTGATCGAGGCCGGCAGTGGGCCGGGGTTGAGCAATCTCGGCGTCGTCGACGTCGGCCACGTCACGACGTTCACGACCGCCGTCCCGTCAGGCACGTATTACGTCCGGGTCCGCGCCGTGAACGCGCGGGGCGCCAGCGCCCCGTCGAACCAGGTCGACGGTCCCGCGCTGAGGCGACGCCCGAGGTGCCGTCCGACCACGCGGTCCGACGACGCCCCCGGGCCACGCGTTCCTACCTCACTGCACCGCCGGCGCGCACAGCTGCCCGCGGTTGTAGGCCCTGAGCTGCTGCGCAATCGGCCGGCCGTTACGCCACGCCGCGCTCTTGTGCTGCACGCCCTTCCTGGAGCGGCTGTAGGTCATCATCCACTGGTCGCCGGCCGTCACGTCGTCGGCGATGCAGCTGCCATCGGCACCGCTCAGGATGTTCAGCTTGGCCGCCACGAGCTGCCGGAACATGGTGATGGTCTTCTCGCCATGCGCCTTGCGCAGCAGGTGGAGCACCTGGTTCTTCGAGGTACTGCACGTTGCCGATGGTGAGCGAGTCGACCGGCCAGAGTTCGGGGTTGTGCTTCCAGAACCTGGGCGTCCCGACGCCGGCCGACGGCGCCGGCGCGAAGAAGCCGAAGTCGATGGTGGTGTCGCCGTAGTCGAAGCCGGTGACGGGGAGCAGCACTTCGGTTCCCTGCGGGTCATCGCTGTCGACGGTGCGGTCGGCGCCGGCGCCGACGGCGGACGCGATCATCCCGGCGGGCACCGTGCTCAGGTCGACCGCGATCGAGTAGGTCACGTCGCAGTGAATCGGGTAGAACATGAAGAACCCGTCGCCGAAGTCCTGCGGTCCCGTATGCGTCGTCACCGAATCGACGTAGCTGTTCGGATCGAGACGGTCCGTGTAGTAGCCGGGCGAGATGGTCACCCGCACGCCGTTGATGCCGCTCTCGCCGGGATCCTGGACGCCATTGCGATTGGCGTCGTTCCACACGCGGTCGCCCGCATTCAGACGGCAGGCCAGTGCCGCGGCCGGTGCCGCGAGCACGCCCACCATGATCATCAAGGCCATCGCCGCAGATTTCTGACGGTTCATCACGCTCTCACTCCTCAAGGAAGCCTTCGTGGCCTTCCCTTGAGCAAGTTCAGCGCCACCGCTCGAAGAGCGCGATACCAGCCGCTAACTCTCGTTCCTGCAACGTCTTAGCGGCGCTGTCCAGGGTGGGTCGCAGGAGCGTGAAAGTCTAGGCCCGGCACGACCAGAGTCATCGGGAACCGGGCGTAGTTTCACGCGCCGCCGCCAGATCGTCACCGCGGAGAGCGGCGGGCGGGCGTCCGGCGGCGCTGCGCGGCGGCGAGATCGGCGAGCAGCGGTTCGGTCTGCTCGAGCGACAGGCACGAATCGGTGATGCTCTGACCGTAGCGCGCGTCGCCGCGGACGTAGTCCTGACGGCCTTCGACCAGATGGCTCTCGATCATCACACCGAAGACGGCCTGTGAGCCGTCCGCCACCTGTGCCGACACCGCCGCTGCCACCTCACCCTGTCGACGATGGTCCTTGAGGCTGTTGCCATGAGAGCAGTCGACCATGAGCGTCGGCCGCCGCCGGCAGTCGGCCAGCCGTGAGGTGACCTCACCGACGTGCGGTGCGTGGTAGTTCGGACCACTGCGCGAGCCGCCGCGCAGGATCACATGACAGGTGGGATTGCCCGCGGTGTGGAACACCGCCGACACGCCCTGCTTGGTGACCCCGGGGAACCAGTGTTCCGACGCCGCGACACAGACCGCATCGATGGCCGGCTGGACGTTGCCGTCGGTGCTGTTCTTGAAGCCCACCGGCATCGACAGGCCTGACGCGAGCTCGCGGTGCACCTGACTCTCGGTCGTGCGGGCGCCGATGGCTGCCCAGGACGTCAGATCGTCGATGTACTGCGGGATCTGCGTGTCGAGGAACTCCGAGGCGGTCGGCAGGCCCAGCTCGTTCACGTCGAGCAACAGCTTGCGTGCCGTGCGCAGTCCCTTGTTCACGTGGAAGCTGCCGTCGAGATCGGGGTCGTTGATGAGGCCCTTCCAACCGACGGTGGTGCGCGGCTTCTCGAAGTAGCAGCGCAGCACGACGATCAGCTCGTCGTGGTGGCGATCGGCCAGCAGCTTCAGCTGACCGGCATAGTCGAGGGCCGCGCCGGGATCGTGAATCGAGCACGGCCCGACGATGACCACGAGGCGGGGGTCGGTGCCGTCGATCGCCTGTGCGATGGCCTGCCTGGTCCCCGCCACCAGGTCGCTCGCGGCGTCGCTGATGGGGATCTCTTCGATCAGAATCGCCGGAGAGATCAGCGGCCGGACGCCGGTGATGCGAAGGTCCTGTATCGGTCGGGACATGGCCCCACAGACTACCGCATCGGGTCAGCGCTCACGGTGGGTCAGGCGGAGGAGCGCGGTGGCCGTGCAGGCGTAGACGGCGCCATCCGGGCCCACGACGAGGGCGCGGATGACGTCGCTCGAGTTGTCGCGCCGCACCCACGACGGCCGGCCGATGTGGCCGTCGGCCGACACCGGCAGGCGCAACACTCCACGGGCTCCCGGATTGTCGGCGACGTAGAGACCGGCGGCCGAGGTCGGCGTCAGGTCACCTTCGGCCGACGCCAGTGCCATCGGGGCTTCCGCCAGCGGCAGCGCCCGGCGTACCGGCACGCCCCGCAGCACGGACGCGCCCTGCGGTGCGTAGTGCAGCAGCGGCGTGTCATCGAGTGCTGTATCCGCCACCCACAGCGACCGTGGTTCATCGAGCCAGGCGAGTCCGATCGGGCGATGCAGCCCCGCCAGCAGCACCGGTGAACCCGCCGGCTGGTCGTCGGGCGTGCTGCCATCGACGTTCAACCGCAGGACCTTGCCCGCGTAGTCGCCGACGTCGGCGGCGCGCTCGGGCGCCCCGGCGTCGTCGAGCGCCACGTAGAGGCGCCGGTCCGGTCCCATGCGCAGCGCGACCCGCGGATGATCGGCCGAGGCTGGCAGGCCGTCGAAGACGACCATCCCGTCGACCAGGTCGTCCTCCGCCATGCGGAAGCGTGAAAGCCGAAGGCCGCCGTCGGTCGAGTACAGGACGAACACCGCGCGCGAGGTGCGAAAGTCGCGGTCCGCGGCCAGCGCCAGCAGCCCACGGCCATCGCCGGTCGCCACGTCACGCAAGGCCAGCGACAGCCGTCCCTGGCGGCCGGCGCCGAACACCCTGACCCGGCCCGATCGCTCGGCCACGAGCACGCGGCCGTCCGGCAGGGCGGCCAGGTCGGTCGGATCGTCGAGTCGTGCTTCGAGGATAATCGTGTCGAACTGGTCGCCCACCACCGAGGGGTCGCGCGGTTCGTCGTCCACCTCGCCCTCGACGCGCACCAGGATGGCATTGGACGCAGGCCCCTCGAGGTCGGCACGGCCGCGCCCCAGTCCTGACACCGCCAGGGTGTAGACCCCGGGAGCAAGCGTGGGCAGGGCGGCTCCACACTCCAGCATCCGGCTGCCGGGGGGGACCGTGCAGCGAACGTCGAGCATCGGCGTCGGCACGCCATCGACATAGAGCCGGAAGGTGGGCCCGGCCAGGCCGTCCGGGCCGTCGCCGGCATGTTGCCACGCCAGGCGTTCGCCCCCACGGACGGTGAACTCGGGCAGCGGAACCTCGTCCTGCTCCTGGAGCGTCATCCCATCCGACCGGACAGTCCAGCCCGCAAGGGCGAGGCCGGACAAGCCGATAAGCAACACGACAGTCGCAAGGCGAGTGGGTGTGCTGAACGACACAGGAGAACCTGAATCCGAATGGGCAGTATATCTGGGCGGGGATGACGGGGTGACGGACCAGGCCGGCATTAGTCGCCTCTCTAGGTGACATTTGTCGTCTGGACGACCGCACTTATTTGGCCCAGGCCCCGTCAGCGACCCTTGACCGGCACTCTGCCTTCACTACGTATCTGATTGTCTGATAACGACTTATGTGTGATAAATGGAGTTTGTCGTTATTCGGCGCCGCCCTTGCACCGGGGACTACGCCGTGCCTTGGGAATTGATGATGAGCGACCAGATAGCCGACCCGGCGACGCTTGGCCTCGACCAGTCCGACGAGCAGGCGGCGTGGGCCAAGCAACCTCTGTTTGGCGCCTACTACGGACTTCGTGAGGCGCCGTTCGACCTGACGCCGAACCCGCGCTTTCTCTTCCTCACGCCCCGCCAGCGGGAGGCGCTGAGCAACCTGCGCTACGCCCTGGCGACCTCCAAGGGCCTCACGGTCATCGTGGGCGAGGCCGGCACCGGCAAGACGACGCTCGTCCGGACGGCCCTCGCCAGCATCGAGGACACCCCGAGCCGCTACGTGCTCATCAACAACCCGACGCTCGGCCATCAGGAGTTCTACGAGTTCCTGGCCCGGGAGTATGGCCTGAGCGCGAAGGCCGCGAGCTCGAAGGCGACGTTCCTGGCGGAGTTGCAGGAGAACGTCGAGGCACGCGCCGCGGCCGGCGGCCTCACCGGGCTCATCGTCGACGAAGCGCAGAGCATGCCGCACGACCTGCTGGAGGAGATCCGGCTGCTCGGCAACATCGAGACGACCACCACCAAGCTGCTGAACATCGTGTTGTGCGGGCAGCCCGAACTGGCCGATCGCCTCAACGAGACGTCGCTCAGGCAGTTGAAGCAGCGCGTCGCGCTGCGCTGCGAGCTGGCGCCGCTCTCGCTGGCCGGGACGGCGGCCTACATCTCGGGACGGCTGCGGATTGCCGGGGGCGCGCCTTCGGAGATCTTCACCCGCGATGCGGTGCTGGCCGTGCACCAGGGTTCCGCCGGGATTCCCCGCACCATCAACGTGATCTGCGACAACGCGCTCATCAACGGATTCGCGGCGCAGCTGAAGCCGATTCCGAGTTCGGTCATCGAAGACGTCTGCCGCGACTTCGACCTCGGGCCGCGTGACGAAGTGCCCGAGCCAGTCGTCGAGGGACACGGCGGGACGTGGCAGACCAAGGCAACCCGGGCCCTGCCCCCGGCCGAGAGCGAGCCTGCCAGGCGTGACCTGTTCACGACCGTGACGCAGCAGCCGAAGCGGCGCTTTTCCTTCTTTTCCTGACCCATGTACCGCGTCATCACTAGCCCGCGGGGCACGGCGCTCGTGCTCGTCGAGCACGCGCTGATCGTCCTGGCTGTCGTGCTGGCGGCCGTCATCCGCCTCGGCCTGCCCGATGGCGTCGATGGATACCTGCACTGGGTGCTGCGGGCCGTCGTCGTGGCCGGCGTGCTGCAACTGTGCCTGCACTACGGCGACCTGTACGACCTGCGCACGCTGTCGGACCACCGCGAGATGCTGATCGGGCTGCTCCGGTCGCTCGGCGCCGGATCGGTGATCCTGGCCATCCTCTACTACTGGGTGCCCGACCTCATGCTCGGCCGCGGCGTGTTCGCGGTGGCCACGGTGCTCATCATCGCGCTGGTCGTCGGGTGGCGCATCGCCTTCGAGTGGATCCTGCTGCGCGGCCAGCCGACCGAGCGCCTGCTGATCGTCGGCACCGGCGTGGCGGCCATCACCCTGGCGGTGGAGCTGTCGGCGCGGCGCAGCGAACTCGGTGTCGAGATCGTCGGCTTCGTGGACAGCGATCCGGGACGAGTGGGCACCGACATCGGGCCCCCGGGGGTCACCCCGCCGGTGATCGGCACCGTCAAGGAGATCCCGGAAATCGTGCGCGGCCGGAACGTCGACCGCGTCGTCGTCAGCCTCGCCGACGCCCGCGGCAAGCTCAACATGGAAGACCTGCTCGCCATGAAGCTGAACGACGGCGTGCGCTTCGACCATCTGGCCTCGGTGTACGAGCAATACACCGGCAAGATCGCCGTGGAGAACCTCCGGCCGAGCTGGATGATCTTCTCGGACGGCTTCCACACGAGCGACCGGATGGAGTCGATCAAGCGGCTGTCCGACATCGTGTTCGCCCTCCTGGGCCTCCTGCTGGCCTGGCCGCTCATGCTTTTCACGTGGCTGGCGCTGCGCATCGGCTCGACCGGACCGGCCATCTACAGCCAGGTTCGCGTCGGCAAGAACGGCGCGACCTTCACGATCCACAAGTTCCGCTCGATGCGCGTCGATGCCGAGGCGGCCAGCGGTGCGGTGTGGTCGAATGAGAGTGACCCGCGCGTCACCAAGGTCGGACGCTTCCTGCGCCGGACGCGCCTCGACGAGCTGCCGCAGCTGTGGAACGTGCTGCGTGGCGACATGAGCTTCGTCGGGCCACGACCGGAGCGGCCGGAGTTCATCTCCGAGCTGACTCGCAAGGTGCCCTACTACGGGCAGCGCCACGTCATCCGGCCCGGCCTGACCGGCTGGGCCCAGGTGCGCCATCGCTACGGGGCCTCGGTCGATGACTCGCAGGAGAAGCTGCAGTACGACCTCTTCTACATCAAGCACCTGTCGTTCGCCTTCGACCTGTACATCGTGCTCGAGACGGTCAAGACGGTCCTGGTGCGCGGAGGGTCGTGATGCCGCGCATGCTCAACGCCATGACCATCGACGTGGAGGACTACTTCCACGTCTCTGCCTTCGCCGACATCGTGTCGCCTGACACCTGGCCCTCGCTCGAGAGCCGGGTCTGCCGCAATACCGACCGCCTGCTCGAGATCCTCGGCGAGGCCGACGTCTCCGCCACCTTCTTCGTCCTGGGCTGGGTGGCCGAGCGCTACCCCGCACTGGTGCGCCGGATCCACGCCGCCGGCCACGAACTGGCGTCGCACAGCTACGACCACGGCCTCGTCTACCAGAAGACGCCCGAGTCGTTCGCCGCCGATCTGCGCCTCGCCAAGCGGGCGATCGAGGACGCGTCGGGGGTGGCCGTCAACGGCTACCGGGCGCCCAGCTACTCGGTCGTCAACCGCTCGCTGTGGGCGCTCGACGTGCTCGTCGACGAGGGCTATGCCTGGGATTCGAGCATCTATCCCATCCGCCACGACCGCTACGGCATCGCGGCCTGGACCAGACACATCCACAAGATCGAGCGGCCGGGCGGCAGCCTGTGGGAGCTGCCCGGGTCGACCGTGCGGCACTTCGGCACCAACCTGCCGATGGGGGGCGGTGGCTACTTCCGGCTGCTCCCGTACCGCTGGACCAGCATGGGCATCACCCGCCTGAACGAGCGGGAGGGTCAGCCCGCCATCTTCTATCTGCACCCGTGGGAAGTCGATCCGGAGCAGCCGCGCCTGAACGCCAGTGCGTTGTCCAGGTTCCGCCACTACCGGAATCTCGACCAGACGGAGCGACGCTTGCGCCGCCTGCTCAGCGACTTCGAGTTCGGCACCATCTCGGCCGTGCTCGCGGCGGGAGCCGGGCGGCCCGTGGCGGGCGGAACTGATCGGAGTTAGGGAGCGGTGAGCGTGATCGAACTGACTGAAGAACAAGTGAAGCTGCAGAAGGCGGCCATGGCGTTCGCGCGCGAATCGCTGAGCGGAGACATGATCGCGCGGGATCGCGAGTCGCACTTCGATCGGGATGCCTGGCGGAGATGCGCCGACTTCGGCGTCCTGGGCATGCCGATTCCCCAGGAGTACGGCGGTCTCGGCCTCGGCCTGACCGACCTGCTGGCCGTGATGGAAGGCCTCGGCCGAGGGTACGCGCGATCAGGGCCTGCTCTTCTCGCTGAACGCGCACCTGTGGACCAACTCGATTCCGATCCTGCTCTACGGCACACGCCGAGCAGCAGCCAGACCTACCTGCCGCCGCTCTGTGACGGCACGCTGATCGGCGCCAACGCCGCCTCCGAGCCCGATGCCGGCTCGGACATCTTCTCGATGCGCACGCGGGCCACGCGGGACGGCGATTTCTACGTGCTGAACGGCACGAAGACGTTCGTCTCGAACGCCCCGGTCGCTGACCTGTTCGTCGCCTACGCCACGATCAACCCCGCACTCGGCCCGATGGGCATCACCGGCTTCATCGTCGAACGCGACACCCCCGGCCTCACCGTCAGCCGCCACCTCGAGAAGATGGGCCTGCGGACGTCGCCGATGGCCGAGGTCATCTTCGACAACTGCCGCGTTCCCGTGTCGCAGCGTCTGGGGCGCGAGGGTCGCGGCGTCGCCGTCTTCGAGTGCTCGATGGAGTGGGAGCGCGGCTGCATCCTCGCCAGCTGTCTCGGCGTGATGCGAGCGGCAGCTCGAGGAGTGCCTCGCGCACGCCCGCTCGCGCAAGCAGTTCGGCAAGCCGATCGGCAAGTTCCAGTCGGTCGCCAACCGGCTGGTCGACATGAAGGTGCGGCTCGACACCTGCCGTCCGCTCGTCTACCGCATCGGCGTACTCAAGGACCAGGGCGTCGATGCCACGACCGAGGCCGCCATCGCCAAGCTCTACGTCTCGGAGTGCTACGTGAAGTCGTGCCTCGACGCGGTGCAGATCTTCGGCGGCTACGGCTACATGACCGAGCAGCAGGTCGAGCGCGACCTGCGCGACGCCGTCGAGCAGCACGCTCTATTCGGGCACCTCCGAGATCCAGCGGAACATCATCGCCCGGGGCCTGGGTCTGTGAGCGCCGCGGGCGGCCCGGACGCCGCAACCGCTGGACGGACCACGCGACGGCACGCTGCCGCTGTCGGCGTGGCTGTCGGCATGCTCCAGCTCGCGCTGGTGGCGTCGTCGTCTATCTCTACGAGCATCGAGAGACTCCGGATTTCTCCAGGTGACGTTCCTGGTCGCCATCGCCGGCTTCGCGGTGCACGCCCTGCTGCCGCTCGCGTGGCGTCTGCCCTTCTTCACGCGTTGTCGATGGGCGCCGCGTTCCTCGTCTTCTCGTCGAGCGACGCCCTGTGGCTGCTTGGCTCGGGCTCGGTGCTGATCGGACTGGCGAACCTGCCGACGTCTCGTCCGTGCCTGCGCGTCGGCTGCTGATCGTGCTGGCGCGTGGCTCTGGCGCGTGTCGCGCGCCGGCTTCGCGCCATCGCCGTGGTCGGCCGCCGATCTGGCCGATCCTCGGCTCGATGTTCATGTTCCGGCTCGTGCTCTACGTCATGTCGCAGCAAGAGGCGACCCGCCGGCGCAACGGTCGTGGTGGTCGCTCGACCTACTTCTTCATGCTGCCGAATCTGGCGTTCCCGCTGTTTCCGGTGGTCGACTACCAGACCTTCCGCCGCACCTACTTCGACAAGGACGCGCGCGGCATCTACGATCTCGGGCTGCTCTGGGTCGCGCGCGGGCTCGTGCACCTGGTGCTGTATCGCGTACGTCTACCACAACCTCGTGAGCGACCCGGAGTCGGTGGCGACGCTCGGCGATCTCGATCGCAGTTCATGCTCGTCCACCTTCCTGCTCTACCTGCGCGTGTCGGGCCAGTTCCATCTGATCGTCGGCCTGCTGCACCTGTTCGGATTCCGCCTGCCGGAGACGCACAAGCTGTACTACCTGGCGCACAGCTTCACCGAGCTCTGGCGCCGCATCAACATCTACTGGACCGACTTCATGATGAAGACGGTCTTCTATCCCATCTACTTCCGGGTCAAGCAGTCGCGGCCCGGCGACGGCGCTCGTCATCTCGACGGTCATGCGTCTTCGTCGTCACCTGGCTGCTGCACTCCTACCAGTGGTTCTGGCTGCGCGGCGGATTTCCCGCTGACGCGCGCAGGACGCGCTGTTCTGGACCGTGCTCGGCGGGTTCGTCGTCTACGGCGGACTGAGCGAGCTGCACTCCGCCCGGCAAGCCGCGCCGGATCGCCGGCCAGCAGGGCTTCAACCCGACGCGCGGGCTGCAAGACGGCGCTGACGTTCACGACGTTCTACACGCTGTGGTCGCTGTGGAGCGTCGACTCCGTCAACCTGTGGCTGTGGATGCTCGGCGCCGCCGCCACCGTCGACGGCCGCGGTGTCGTCCTGTTCACGGGTATCTTCCTGACCGCGTTCGGGCTCGGCGGCGTCGACTGGAAAGCCAGCGGCCGCCAGGCCGGCTGGCTCGGCACCCCGAGCGGCATCCGGACACGCACCGTGGCGCCGCTCCTGGCGCTGGCCGTCCTGGCGGCACCGCCGGTGCAGACCGGGATGCCGGAGATGGTGACAGCCGCCGTCCGCTCCACCCAGCTGACCGGGCTCAATGCCCGCGACCTGACGCTGCAGCACCGCGGCTACTACGAGCAGCTCGACGTGCGCGGCCCAGCTCGATACGCCGGTCGCGGCCGACGGCCGCAAGCTCGACGCCTCGTGGCAGACACTCGACCAGCTCGGCCTGCTCGGCGAGCGGCAGGACCTGATGCTGCGCGATCTCGTGCCGTCGACGCACACGACCTGGAACGGCCAGTCCTTCACACCAATCGCTGGGGCATGCGCGATCAGGACTACGCGAAGGAGAAGCCGCCGGGCACCGTGCGCATCGCCCTCCTCGGGCCCGTCGCACGTGATGGGCAACAACGTCGCCGATGACGGACGTCTTCGAGCAGCCTGGTCGAAGACCGTCTCAACCGCGAGCTCGGGCGGCCACCGGTCGTCGCTTCGAGATCCTCAACTTCGGTGTCGACGGCTACTCGCTGCCGCAGCAGGTGGCGCATCCTCGAGGACCGCGTCTTCGCGTTCTCGCCCGACATCGTCATCGCCACGCACTACGACGACAACCGCGAGATGACCGAGGGGATGCATCCTCAAGGTCTTCAATCCGGAGATCCCGGTGCCGGTGCCGGCGATCCGGCGGATCCTCGACGACGCGGGTCTGCTGGAGGTCAGGCCACGTCGGGGGTTCCGGTGCCCTACGCGGCGCTACGGCGTGCGGTCGCGCGCCGTCGGCGTGCCCGCCCGCATGCCCTATGGCGAGGCGCGGTCGCGGGCGCGAGCGGGCCGCCGACGACGTGCTGCGGACGTCGTTCCAGCGGTTCGCCGAGCTGACGCGGGCGCAAGGTGTCACCGCCGCTCGTCCTGGCCCTGAACGTCGTCGTCGACGAGGTGCCGGCGGCCGTGCCGATGCGCGCCGACATCGAGCAGGCCGGCGTGAAGGTCCTCGACCTGTTCGACTGTCTACCCGGTGACCGAACGGCCGGCGCTGCGCGTGGCGCCGTGGGACGATCACCCGAACGCCGCCGGCCACCGCATGCATCGCCGACGCCCTCTACGAGAAGCTCACGGCACTGCTGTCGCCGGGCCTGCCGTCCCCCACTTCCGCGACCTCATCACTACGCTGATTCCCGCATTGGAGAGCCTGTTCATGGACAACACACGTGCCGTCGTGAAGCAGTTCGTTCTCGAGAACTTCCTGCCGGGCGAGGATCCCCAAGAACCTCACGGACGACACCGAACTCAAGGAGAGCGGCATCCTCGATTCGCTGTCGACGCTGAAGCTCGTGACGTTCCTCGAGGAGCACTTCAAGATCGAGCTCGAGGCGAGCGACCTCGACGCCGGCAACCTGTCGACCGTGGACGAGCATCGCCGGGCTGATCGAGTCGAAGACCGCCGGCCGCGCCAGCTGAGACCGGAGATGAACGCGACAACCGGTCCTGACCGACCTTCTGGAGCATTCGGCCGACCGGTTCCCAGACAAGGTCGCCGTGTGCGTTCCCGGCGGTGGCAGTCTGACTTTCGCGAGCTGTCGACGTTGTCGGACCGGCTGCGCGACCGCCTGTGGCACGCGGCGTGCGGCCCGGCGACCGTGTCGCGTTCCGGCTCCACAAGTCGCTCGACTCGGTGGTGGCGCTGTTCGGGATCATGAAAGCGGGCGCCGCCTACGTCCCGGTCGACGCCGAGTCGCCGGCGCCACGCGGCGCCTACATCATGAACGACTGCGCCGTGAAGGCGGTCATCACGGAACAGGGCCTGGCGGGGGCGCTCACGGCGGAACTGACGGCGCTCGGCGCGTCGCCGCGGATGTTCGCCATCGACCCGGCGGCCGCGGGCGTGCCGATCAAGCGGTCTGCTCGACGCGCTCGACGCCGACGACCCGGCACCGGCCGTGCCCTCGCCGGCGGTCGCAGCTGGATGACATCGCCTACATCCTCTACACGTCTGGCTCGACCGGACAACCCAAGGGCGTCGTGCTGTCGCACCGCAACGCCGCTCAGCTTCGTCGACTGGGTGTCGCGACACCTTCGGCCCGGAGCTCGACCGACACGCTTCTCGTCGCACGCGCCGTTCCACTTCGACCTGTCGATTCTCGACATCTACGTGCCGCTCAAGCACGGCGCGCGGCTGGTCCTGATCGGCGAAGCGCTCGGCAAGGATCCGGTCTGCCCTGGCGCCGGTCATCGCCGAGCGAAGGCATCACGTTCTGGTACTCGACGCCGTCGATCCTCAGCCTGCTCGCCGACTACGGCAAGCTCGATCGCTACGACTACTCGCAGCTGCGGGTCGTGTTCTTCGCCGGCGAAGTGTTCCCGATCCCGCGCTTCCGCACGCTGCAAGCCTTCTGGCCGCACCCGCGTTTCGTCAATCTCTATGGGCCGACCGAAACCAACGTCTGCACCTACTACGAAGTGCCGGCGGACGACTCGTGGCAGGCGATGCCGACCTTCCCGATCGGCGCGCATGTGCGTGCCGAACGTCGGACGGGTCGTGGACGAGGACGGCGCAGACGGTGCCGCCAGGGCACGGAGGGCGAACTCGTCGTCGCACGGGCCCAACGTGATGCACGGCTACTGGAATCTGCCGGAGCAGAACGCCAGGGCGTTCTTCACGGACGGCCGACGGCACGCAGGTGGTATCGCACCGGCGACATCGTCACCGAGGACGCCGGCGGACAGTACCGCTACCTGAGCCGCCGCGACCGGATGGTCAAGCGGCGCGGCTACCGCGTCGAGCTCGGCGAGATCGAGGTCGGGCTGCTCAAGCACCCGGATGTCCGCGAGGCCGCGGTGATCGCGGTGGCGCACCCGGAGGCCGGCGTGCAAGATCGTGGCCGTCGGTGAGCTGCGCGCACCGGCACCCGGCTCTCGATCATCGCGCTCAAGACGTACTCGCGTCGAAGAACCTGCCGCCGTACATGATTCCCGATACGTTCACGGTGCTCGATGCCCTGCCGCGGACGTCGACCGACAAGATCGACTATCAGGCGTTGAAAGCGCGCGCCTGAAGCGGGCCGGCGCCTTCGCGGAGCCGGACGCTCGCCAGAACGGCCGGTGGGCCGCCACGGCCGCCTACGAGCGCGATGTCGGCCCGGCCGGGGCCTCGGGGCCAGAGCCGGCGCCACTGAGGTTGCCGGGGACGGGGCGGCGGGCGATGATGGCGCGATAGCCGGTGTGGACGGCGTCCATGTACTGGCGGACGCTGAACGACTCGAGCAGACGCTGGTAGCCGGCCTCGCCCATGCGGGCGGCGCGTTCCGGATCGCCGAGCAGCGTCAGGAGATGGCTGGCCAGGGCCCCGGCGTCGCCCGGGGGGAAGGTGAATCCCGTTTCGCCCTCCACGACCATCTCGACGACACCCCCGGCGCGGGAGCCGACGACCGGCTTGCGCTGCGCCATCGCCTCGAGCACCACCATGCCGAAGGGTTCGGGCTCGATCGACGCGTGAAGCACAATCGACATCAGGTTGACGAAGCTGGCCGGGTCCGGTTGATAACCCGTGAAGCGGACGCTGTCGCCGATGCCGGCCTCGTCGATGAGGCGCTGCAATCCGTCGCGATACGCCTGATCGCCGGTCGTGGTGGCGCCGACGAAGAAGCACACCACGTCGGGCCGCGCCTCGAGCACGTCGATGAGCGCCCGTACCACGGTCTCCTGCCCCTTCCAGGCGCGGATGTTGCCGATGATGCCCACCGCCGGCTGCTCGGGCCGCAGGCCATACTCCTGCCGCAGGGCGTCCGCTGTCCGCGCGGGCTTGACGCGCGAGGGATCGAGACCGTCGTAGAGCACCTGGACGTTGTCCGGCGAGACGCCGCCGTTGACCATGAAGTCCCTGATGCACTGCGAGACGGGGATGACGAGGGAGGCGCGCCGGCCGAAGTAGCGGTCGAGCCGGGAGTAGTGCCGGTTGACGCCGCGCTCGTGGACCACGTACGGCACGCCGACGAGCACGGCCGCGAACATCCAGTCGTGATGGCGCTTCAGGGAATTGTTCTGGTGCAGGAGCGCGATGCCGTGCTTCTTCAGGAAGACCGCCCGCCCCACGATGCGTGTCATGAACTTCAGGCTGTTGACGGCGCGGCGCAGCAAGGCGGCCGGCATCGACCACCAGGCGCGCGGCCCGGCGGCGCCCCACATCACCGGGTTGCGCGGCGGCAGCACCAGCGTCTCGGCCACCGCCGTGAAGCGCGGCACGAGCGCGTGCTCCTCGTAGAACACCACCGTCGGGGTGTAGGCCGCCCGATCGAGATGCTCGACCAGCCCCAGCAGGCAGTAGTGAGACCCGCCGATGGTCCCGTCGGTGTTGCTCTCACAGTAGAGGACACGGACCGGCGAGGATGGCGTCATCACTCCGCACCTTCCTTGCCGGCGGCGCGGCTCACGGCCGGCACCGCGTTCTCGCGGGCGGCGGCCTCGCCGCTCGTCCGGGCCCGGCCGCGCCCTCCGGCCAGGCGGCGGAGGTGGCTCCGTTCTTCGTCGTTCATCGAGATGAACCACACCGGCACGGCGTAGGCCGCCAGGCTGGCGAAGCCCCAGGCCAGGAAGCTCGTCATCGTGGCCGGGCGCACGACCGCCGAGATGAACCAGGTCGCGGCGACGAATGGCAGCGCCGCCACCAGGGTGCGGGCGTAGACCGCCACGTAGTAGTCGCGGAGGTTCATCGGGAACAGCTTCGGCAGGGCGCGCGGCAGGACCCAGCCGACGATCAGGATGTGAGGAACCGCCGTGCCGAACGCCACGCCGACCAGCCCGACGATGTTGATGAGGACGACGCTCACGGTCAGGTTGATGGCGCCTTCGACCAGGCGCAGGAGGGCGACGACGCGATGCTCGCCGAGGCCGTAGAGCACGCCCGAGATGGTGTAGTAGGGCAGGCCGACGATGTAGCCGACCGACAGCACCGTCATGACGCGCCCGGCGGTCAGCGCGTGCTCCTCACCGATCCAGAGCGAGACGAACCGCTCGCCGAGGATGATGAAGCCGATGCAGATGGGCACGCCGATCGTCATCGCGGCCCGGGCGCCCGATTGCAGCACCGGCTGCACCATCTGGGTGCCGCGCTCGGCGCGCAGGCTGCTGGTCAGCGGGTTGAAGATCTGCGCCATCGCCATCACGACCTGGCGCATGTTCTGGATGAGGGTACCGGCAATCGCGTAGGGGGTGAGCGCCGCGATCGGCAGGAAGGCGCCGATGACCAGAGCATCGGTGGCGAAGACGATCTTGTCGCCGATGTTGGCGAGCAGCACGTACTTGCCGTAGTTGTAGAGCTTGAGCACCTCGACCCGCTCGGGCCGCCGCGGCAGCAGCGGCAGGCCGGGCAGGTAGAGACGGCAATAGTGCACGACCAGCCCGGCGTTGGCCAGACTGAGCGCGAGATGCAGTAACGACAGCCCGACCAGGCCTTGGCCGTTGGTCAGCAGCAGGTAGGTGCCGACGGCACGGGCGAGAGAGAACAGGATGCCCATCCGCGACACGAGGTAGATGCGCTGCAGCCCCATCAGCACGCCGACGAACACGTTCGTCAGGAAGCTCTGGGCGACGGTCGTGCCGGTGACGAAGGCCGCGATGCGGGCCGTCGACTGGGCCTCGGCCGGGATGTTGAAGACGTAGGGCAGGGCCGCCACCATGCCCGTCACGGCGAGGAGGGCGGCCAGGGTCACGGCCGAGTAGACGGAGATCGCGGTGCGGACCGTGACCTCGAGCTTGTCGCGCTCGCCGGAGGCCTCGTACTGGGCGACGTACTTGATGACCGACTCGCGGACGCCGAAGTCGAACAGCCACAGGTAGCCCGTGAACTGCATCAGGAGCGACCAGATGCCGTAGTACACGCTGCCGAGGCTGGTGACGACGATCGGCGCCAGCAGGAACGAGATGAGCGTGTTGACGACCAGCACGGCCCAGCTGGACGTGACGTTGCGGACGATGAAGGACGCGGGCGAACCCGGCGCCGGCGCGGCGGGAGGAACGGCGGTGGCCATGCGGCTCAGGCGCAGTCCGGTCCGAAGTGCCGCCGCACCCAGGCCGTAGACGTGTCGAACAGCTGCTGCTGCCACTCACGCAGGGACAACACGTGATTGGCGCCCTCGATGACCATGACGTCGACCAGGGCCGGCATGGCCGCCAGCCTTTCGCCGTGCCGGGAGACGAACTTCTCCTGGTACTCGAAGTGGAGCCGATCGGTGCCGCCGAACACGAGCAGCATCGGACGGCGGGTGGAGAGCATCTTGAAGAACGCCGGCGGGAACAGCGGGTTGGCGTTGTCGTCCTCGGACGGCGGCGGCGCTGGCGCGGCGGCTGGCGCCGGCGTCGCCACGCGGCGGCGCAGCCAGTGCGCCACCATCTTCCGGATGAGCTTGTAGTCGGCCTTGAACGTCAGCAGGCGCAGCCATGCCTCGGGCTTCAGCAGGCGTCTGAGATACATCTGCTGCGACGCCTCGAGCTGGCCGACGGTCATGTAGCGGGACGTGTCGGCCGAGCGGGCGGCCAGCACCGGGGTGATGCCCAGTCCGATCAGGCCGGCCACGCGTGGGTCGCGCTCGCCGGTCAAGAGACCGGTGATGGCGCCGCCGCACAAGCCCGACAGGAGGAACCGGCGCGAGCCGTAGGCCTGCTGCATCCAGTCCATCGCGTCGACCGTGTCGTCGACGTAGCGACCGACCTCGATGTGGTTGTAGACGTCGCGCAGCTGGTCCTCGCCGAGCGTGCCTTCGGAATCTCCCAGTCCGTGGAAATCGAAGCGCAGGACGCTGATGCCGAGCTGGAGCAGCGTCTCGGTGAGTTCGAGATACAGCCGCTGGGGCCCGACGCGCATCTTCACGCCGGGCGACAGCAGCAGCATGACGAGATCGCCCGGGCGCTGGCCGGCGGGCGTGTGCAGGATCCCGAACAGGCGCTGGCCTTGGCGGTTCAGGAAGGTAACGGGAGCCGGGGCGTTCACCTTAAGGAGTATCGGTCAGTCGGGCGCGGCGGCCAACTGTGTCGATCACCTCGACGTTCAGCCCGAGGCCGGCGTAAAGGAACGCAATGAGCCCGTCGTCGAAGGCCTCACCCGGCTGCGGGCTGGTGAGCAGGCGGGCGCCACGGCCGGTCAGCTCGGCGCACGCCTCGGACACGTCGTGCACTTTGAAGCAGACGTGGTGCAGGCCGCCGCCCTTGCTCACGAACTCACGGAGCGGCGAAGCGTCGCTGCCAGGCTCAATCAGCTTGAGGTCGAGCGAGCCGGGCTTGTGCAGGAAGAGGACGTTGACGTCCTGCCGCGTGTTGGCGACTTTGGACGTGGCGCGGGCGTAGCCGAACAACGTGCACAGGCGGTCGGCCGCCTTCTCCACGTCGCGCACGGCGATGGCCAGGTGATCGATGTGCATTCTGGGGGGGGCGGCCCGGAGCGCGACAGGCTGGCTGCGAAGCGAAAGTGTCGCTGAACGGCGGCGATCCGCCCCGCGGCCTCAGGGCCGGGGGCACAACCGCCGCAAGAGTGGTGGCGCGGCGGCCGGACGGTCCGTGACCGCCGGCACGACCACGAGTCGTCTAGGGAGTGCCGACGCGGAAGTTCCGCGGCGCCGAGGGGACAGCCGTTGCCAGCCCGATGAACTCGTTGTTCCTGACGAGCGCACCGGCAGAGATCGTATCCGAGGTGCTGCCGTCGCCGTCGAGGTCGTAGATGTCGACGCCGCGGCTGAGGGCCGGCGACGCCACCGTGCAGCTGGCCGCCGGCGCGCCGGCGCCGGTGCAGAGCCGGAAATCCCCACCGGCGGCGTTCACGAAGCGCGGATTGGAGTCGACCGACGCCGGTGCCGCCTGCTCATGATCGCCGTTGGCGCCCTTGAAGCCGGTGAAGTTGAAGTTGCCGTCGGTGCCGGCGTAGAACTGACTGTAGCCGGAGTAGACGTTGTGCTCGAAGTCGAGCACGCCTTCGCGCACCATCCGCCCCATGCCGGCGGTGATGATACCGGTGCACTCGAGGCAGATGTTGTTCCAGAAGCGGCCGCCGCTGCCGGCCTGGCTCACGCTGACCGCGGCGGTCGACATGCGATAGAACGTGTTGTTGAAGATCCAGTCACCCGACAGACCGCCACCGACGATCGAGATGCCCAGGGCGCTGTTCATGCCGATGTTCTGGTAGAGACGATTGGGACCCTCGGACGTCACCGAGAACGCGAACACTTCGCCCATCCGGTCGAACCGGTTGTAACGGACGACGTTGTTCTCCTGCCGGTTGCTGTTGTCCGTGTCCTTGAAGTACACGCCAGCGCCGGCGTTGATGCCGACGTTGTGCTCGATGACCACGTCGCGCGCGCCGTAGAGCGTGAAGATCGACTGATTGTGGTTGTTGCCCCGGAAGTTCGCCGCGGTGTTGTTGCGCAGCACGCACGAGGTGCAGTTCTCGATGCGGAAGGCGTTGTAGTTGTCACGGAAGTCGATCGGCGCTCCGCCGTCGATGACCGTGCCTTCCACCCAGCAACCGGTGTTGGCGTGGCACACGACCGGGCCGGTATCGGCCGTGGTGTTCACGACGTTGCTCGTGGGGCAGCCGTTCATCAGGCCGCAGGAGTTGATGACCCAGGAGTTGCCGGCGTTCACGTCGGCGAACCACTTGACGTAGTTGCGTTCGCTCGACCCGATGACCGGGCTGTTGGCGCTCGGCGCGGTCAGCACGCAATCGCCGACGCAGGCGAACGTGATGTAGTTACCGGCCGAACCGCTGTTGGCCGTCGCGTAGACCGGACTGAAGCGGTCGTTGACCGTGCCCGTGAACGCATAGGTGCCGCCAGCGACGGTGACGGTGTCGCCCGCGCGCGCGGCCTCACCGGAGTTCGGGGCGCTGCGATTGGTACTGCCCCAGGCGGCACGGCCGATGGTGCGCCAGGGAGTGGCTGCGCTGTTGCTGGCACGGGGAACGCTGTCGTTGCCGGTGGCGCCGTTGACGTACAGAGTCGTCTGTGCGTTTGCGGGCAAGGAGAACAAGAACACTATCCCGGCGGAAAAAATTACACGCTTCCCAATCATGAGTACTAACCTCCAGAGTCGAAATCTCGGCCTATGTCCGATGAGAGGGAGCCAGCGAAACGTCAGCCACGCCTCTGCTCTGCAGGAGTTGTGCCGGGTCGAGTATATGCCCCTTTGCAGCCGCCCGCCCCGGGCCTTTCGGTCCGCGGGCCACGAGGTAGAGCGGGGACTGACGTTTCTGTCGTCGGCGCCCCTGGCCGGACTCAGGACCGCAACAGGCCGAGGGCCTCGAGAGCCTCCATCACGCGGTCCGCCGCTGCCGTCGCCGTGAGCTCATCCGTATTCAGCGTGAGTTCGGCCGCCTCGGGTCGCTCGTAGGGCGCCGACATGCCGGTGAAATCGACGATCTGGCCGGCACCGGCCTTCCGGTACAGCCCCTTCGGGTCGCGGGTCTTGAGGGTGTCGGCCGAGGCGGTCACGGCCACCTCCAGGAAGCGGCCTCCCGGCACCAGGCGACGCACGCGCTGGCGGTCACTGCGGTAGGGCGAGACGAAGGCGCACAGCACCAGGCAGCCCTGCTCGAAGAACAGGCGGGCGACTTCCCCGGCCCGCCGGATGTTCTCGGCGCGATCCTCGGGTGAGAACCCGAGGTCGCCGCACAGGCCATGACGCAGGTTGTCGCCGTCGAGGAGCATCGTGCGGCAGCCGCGCTCGAACAGGCGCCGCTCGACGTCGCGGGCAATCGTCGACTTGCCGGCGCCGGACAGGCCGGTCAGCCAGACGATGCCTCCCGGGTGGCCGTGCTGTGTCTCCCGCTCCTCGCGCGGGATGTTCCAGCCCTGCCACACGACGTCGCTCGACACACCGGTTTCGTTCCTGGGTCGCGCCACCTCCCGCGGCACGCCGCGGATCATCCCGGCGGCGACCGTGACGTTGGTGTGCGGGTCAATCAGCACGAAGCTGCCGGTGGCGGAGTTGACGCGATAGGAGTCGAAGAACAGGGGATGCCCGCCGTGATCTCGACGCGCCCGATGTCGTTCAGTCCGAGCGAACTGGCCGGGTCGCGATGCAGCGTGTCGACATCGACGCGATAGTCGATGCGCGTGATGCGCGCCTGGGTCTGCCGCGTCGTGTGCATCAGCACATAGGGGCGGTCGATCTCGGCCGGCTCGTTGTGCATCCAGCACACGTAGGCCTCGAAGCGCTCGGCGCTCGTCGGCAGGTTGCGCGGCCGCACGATCATGTCGCCGCGCGAGATGTCGAGTTCGTCGGTGGTCGTGATGACGACGGCATCGCCCACCGACGCCTCCTGCAGCTGGCCGTCGAAGGTCTCGATGCTCTTGATGCGCGTCGAGAAGCCGGACGGCAGCACGACGATCTCGTTCGCCGGGACGTGACGGAGCCCGACGCGATGGTCCCGGCGTAGCCGCGGAAGCTCTGGTTGGGCCGAATCACGTACTGCACCGGGAACCGGAAGTCGATGGCGTTGGTCCGCGCCCCGACGTTGACCGTTTCCAGCCGGTGCAGCAGCGGTCCGCCCTGGTACCACGGCATCCGGGTCGAGGACGTGACGACGTTGTCGCCTTCGAGCGCCGACAGCGGGACGAAGCTGATGGCCTGCACCGTCAGCTTGGCGGCGAACTCGTTGAACTCCTTGACGATGGCGTCGTACACCGCCTGGTCGTAGTCGACCAGGTCCATCTTGTTCACCGCGACGACGATGTGCGGGATGCCGAGCAGGGACGTGATGAAGGCGTGGCGGCGCGACTGCGTGAGTACGCCCTTGGCGGCATCGACCAGGATGATGGCCAGGTCCGCCGTCGAGGCGCCGGTCACCATGTTGCGCGTGTACTGGATGTGCCCGGGCGTGTCGGCGATGATGAACTTGCGACGCGGTGTCGCGAAGTAGCGGTAGGCGACGTCGATCGTGATCTTCTGCTCGCGCTCGGCACGCAGGCCGTCGGTCAGCAGCGCCAGGTTGACCCGGGTCTCTCCCAGCTCGTGACTGGCGCCCTCGATGCTGCGCCATCTGATCCTCGAAGATCGACTTGGTGTCGTAGAGCAGCCGCCCGATGAGCGTGCTCTTGCCGTCGTCGACGCTGCCGGCGGTGGTGAAGCGGAGGAGGTCCATGTCCGTGTAGTCTGCCGGCGTGCTCATCAGAAGTAGCCCTGGCGCTTGCGGTCTTCCATCGCGGTGTCCGATCGCCGGTCGTCGCTGCGCCCGCCACGCTCGGTGATGCGGGCGGCGGCGATCTCCCGGATGATGTCGGCGACGTGAGAGGCGGTCGACTCGACGGCGCCGGTGCAGGTGGCGTCGCCGACGGTGCGGAACCGGACCGTTCGTTCCTCGATCACTTCGCCCGGCAGCAGCTGGATGAACGGCGTGTGGCCGAGCAGCATGCCGTCGCGCATCGACGACCGTCGCGCCGATGCGCGAAGTAGAGCTCCGGCAGCGGAATGTTCTCCGAGGCGATGTACTGCCAGACGTCGAGCTCGGTCCAGTTCGAGAGCGGGAACACCCGGAAGTGCTCGCCCGGCGCCTTGCGCCCGTTGAAGAGGTTCCACAGCTCCGGGCGCTGGTTCTTCGGATCCCACTGCCCGAGATAGTCACGGTGCGAGAAGACGCGCTCCTTGGCTCGTGCCTTCTCCTCGTCTCGCCGGGCGCCGCCGATGGCGCAGTCGAGACCGAGCTCCTTGATGGCGTCGAGCAGCGTGACCGTCTGGAGGGCGTTGCGGCTGGCCGTCGGCCCCGCCTCTTCCTTGACCCGCCCTCGATCGATCGAGTCCTGCACCAGGCGCACGAGCAGCGTGCAGCCGAGGTCCGCCACGAAGCGGTCACGAAACGCCAGCGTCTCCGCGAAGTTGTGGCCGGTGTCGATGTGGAGCAGCGGAAACGGCACGCGCGCCGGCGAGAACGCCTTGCGCGCCAGCCAGGCCACGACGATCGAGTCCTTGCCGCCCGAGAAGAGCAGCGCCGGCCGCTCGAACTGGGCCGCGACCTCGCGGAGCACGTGGATGGATTCGTTCTCGAGGAGACGGAGGTGACTGTGAGTCATGACGGGAACACGAGTGGGCCGGCAGCCGCCAGCGTGAAGAAGCCGATGGTGGTCACGCCGGGACGGCCGCGTCGGCCGGCCGGGCCAGGAACGACGCCGTGTCGTCGAAGTGCAGGTAGCGGGGGTTGGCCAGGATCTCGTCGCCGCGATAGACGTCGAGTCCGAACAGCTCCATGATCGCCGTCACCGACGCCCGGTCGGCGGCGGAGGTCTTCGCATACCAGCGATTCACGAGGCCGTTGGCGCGGGCCCGTTCGTCGGCCTTGGCCATCGCGGCCAGCGTGTCCGCCGAGGACATGCCGATGTTGACGGCCGCCTTGCCGAAGGCCTCGAGCATGGCCTGGCGCTCGGTGAACTGGAGTCGATCGATGAACAGGTCGCAGGACCGCGCCGGGTTCAGCACCAGCTCTTCATAGGTGACGGTCAACCAGTCGGCGCCCGGCTGCCGCAGCGGCATGACGTTCTGGTAACACCACGCCACGACGCCCTTCTGCAGGTGGGTGCCGTCGCGGCCGAGACGCTTGATCTCCGTCAGGTGGGGTCCGGCGCCGAGGAACTCGTCGTGGAAGCGGGACGACAGGAACAACTCGAGCCGCGGCAGCGCGGTGCGCGACAGCGTCGTCGGAATCGGGTGGCGCAGCAGGTGGACGATCTGGGCCCGGCACTCCCGCTCGATGCGGCCGATGAGGTGCTCCATGGCGTGGATCTTGAACACCACGCGGTTGGTGAACAGCCGATGATGCGGGCGGAACGGCGGCGGGTTCATGAAGCCGTAGGCACCGGACACCAGGCCGTTCAGGTAGGCCACTGCGGCGTCAGCGTCGCCGGTGTCGGGCATGAGGCTCTCCCAGTTCGGGAAGAGACCCGTCTGCATGACGTTGTCACGACGGATGTTGAACGGCTCGTCGTAGAACTTCATCCCCGGCTGCGAGGCCAGGATCTCCATGACCCACGTCGATCCACCACGGGCCGTCGCGAACAGGACGATGTTCGGCGCCGCTCCCTGGCGGTGGACGTTGCTCCACGCCTTGACGGCATTCTTCACGCGATCACCAATTCTCAACTCTTGCACTCCTTCGTCGTTCGCTCGGGCGGGTTCAGCCTCTGTGCGTCATGGCCCGGCTGGCGCCGAGCACCGGCCGCGGCCGCCACTCGGGCGAGACGTGGCCGGCCCGCACCGGCGGCGTCGCCAGCGCCGGGACGAGCTCGCCATGTGGGGCCGTCCGCGCGGTGGCATGAGTTTCGAGCTGCACGCGCACGATGTGCCGGCCGGCCGCCAGCAGTCCGCACAGGATGTAGAGATGCGGGTAGTAGGCGGCGCTCAGGAAGGCGCCTCCGGAGGCGAACGCAATCAGCGAGGCGCTGGTGCACATGAGCACACTCTTGGCGCGAAACGCCTCCTCCGGCGGTAACGACTCGGCCCGGCGCATC
The DNA here is from genome assembly GCA_963807405.1 of uncultured Acidobacteriota bacterium. Lineage (GTDB taxonomy): Bacteria > Acidobacteriota > Vicinamibacteria > Vicinamibacterales > UBA2999 > CADEFD01. The sequence continues at coordinate 3,577,795 of CAWEBU010000006.1, forward strand.
AACCGCCGGTTGACCGAGAGATTGACGAAGATGATCGCCAGCAACAGGGTGATGCCGGGCAGCCCGAGCTCCCCGAGGACCAGGAAGTAGATGGAGTGCGCCGTCATCCACCGGCCGCCCTGGGCCGCCCCGAAGGCCACGCCGAAGTGGCCGACGCCGGCTCCGAGGATCGGATTGCGGACGGCCATCTTGACGCCCTCGGTCCAGGCCACGATCCGGCCCTGGGCCGAGCTTTCTTCGGTGTCGGTGATGGTGCCCATGCGCTCGAAGTAGGACGGCGGCGCGACGACGAGAATCATCAGGACCACGGCGGCGAACACCCCCGCGGTCATCACCTTCCGCTCGCTCTTCAGCCAGTAGTGCAGGCCCATGGCCGCCAGCGCCACCGTGCCGCCGCGCGACTTGGTGGCGACGATGGCGACGACGAGCAGCAGCAGCATGCTGAGCCAGGCCAGCTTGACGATCTTCTTCTTCGACTGTTGCAGGAGGAACAGACAGAAGGGGATGCACAGGTTGACGGACAGCGCGTAGTCGTTGCCGTCGCCGATGAAGGCGCCCGAGGTGATGCCGTGGCGACCTTCGGGGTCGGTGAACATCACGGGATTGAGCAGGGCGACCGTGACGTGGACCAGGATGAGCGCCTTGAAGATGCCCTTCAGCCGGTCGACGTCGCCGATCTGCCGGGTCAGCGCCCAGTAGATGAGCACGTAGCCGAGCACCATCTCGAAGACCTTGTAGGCGCGTTCGGTGACGGTGGCGAACAGGAGCGAGACGAAGATGACGGCGAGGAACCCGCCGACCAGCCGGGTGTTGACCTCGCGCAGCGACTCGGCGTTCGAGACCGGCGTCTTGAGCGTCAGCGTCGCGACGATGATCGTCAACGGCACGAGCGCGTTGAGATGGATGACCTCGATCGCCGGCAGGTAGTAGCCGGGCCGGAGGTAGTCCATGAAGAAGTAGAGCAGCAGGAACAGATAGCCCATGTGAACCTCAGTCGTCGCGATCGCCTAGCGTTGCGATGGCGTCCACAGTTCCTTCCGGACGCCCGACCAGGTACTGGACCCAGGCGGCGAGAATCGCGGCGTTGACCGACGAGAAGTAGAGCGCTATCCGGCCGGGCAGCGTGTGGTGCAGGTGCGCCCACTCGGCGAGGGCGCCGAGAGCGCACAGGTAGAACAGTACCTGCACGGCGGCCGCCACGGCGTAGAACGGCCGGTCGAGAAGCGCCAGCGGCGCCACCAGAGCCAGCACGAGGAAGAATGGCACGGTCCAGCGCAGGATCTTGTGCGACCACAGCGCGAAGGCGAACCGCCCATGCCGGACGGGATTGAGGAGGCCCTTGTGCGCGAACAGGGCCGTCATGCCGCGCAGCAGCGTCCGCACCTTGCGCTCGAACTCCTGCCGCGGATCCTTCACGCTCGACATGAACCCGACGGCGGCCGGCTCGCTGACGGCCCGGAAGCCCTGTTCGACGGTGCGGAGCACGGAGAGGAAGTCGGGGGCCAGTCCTTCGGGGAACTCGCCGCACAGGGCGCGCCGCTGGGCGTAGAACGAGCCGCTGGCGCCGACGATCGAGTGCACGTCCGACTCGAGGCGGCGCAGCATCAGCTCGTAGCGTCCGTAGAGTCCTTCGCCACCGCCATCGGCGATGCGATCCTCGCCAGAGACGCATCCGACCCCGGAATCGGAAAAGGGTTGCACCAGGGCACGCAGGGACGCGGGTTCCAGGATGATCGAGGCATCGGTGAAGACCACGATGTCGCCGCTGGCACGCGCCAGTCCGGCGTTGAGGGCCCGCGCCTTGCCGCCGCGATCGACCAGCTCCACGAGCGTGGTGCGGGCGTCGGCGCCGGATCTGAGGAGGTCGACGGTGGCGTCGGTCGAGCCGTCCGACACGAAGATCACTTCGAGGCGGTCAGCCGGGTAGTCCAGGGCGAGCGTGTTCTCCCTCTTCTGCACGATCCGGGCCGCTTCGTTGTGGACCGGCACGATCATCGAGAGACGCGGCAGCTCAGCCGGGGCACCGGCGGGCGGACGGCGCGTCAGCCGGCCCAGCAGCGAGAGCGCCAGCGGATAGCCGGCGTAAGGGTAGACGACCCCGGCCACCGCCACCCAGAAGAGCCCCTCTATCCACGCGCCGGCCATCACATCTGCCTCATTCGCGCCGTCGCCCGCTTCACCGCCGTCATCACGCCCCGCTTCGAGCGCTCGTAGACGTAGCGGGCCGGATCGTTGAACAGCCGCAGGCGGACCGTGTTCCGCACATGGTTGGTGAAGCGCCACTTGAAGAGTTCGTCCCCGATCGTGAAGTCGAACTCGCGCCGGTTCGTTGCCACGGCCCGCTGGATCAGGTGCTGCACGAGCACCACCCCCGGCGAGCCGGCGGCGAACTCCGGGTCGAACGCCGGCTTGTACCAGATCTGCACGTCGTTGAAGTCGAAGCCGTAGTGAGTGGCGATCGGGTGACCGTCGAGCTCGACGAGGGAGAAGAGCAGCCACCCGGTGCCGTCGAGGCGGGCCGTCAGGTCCCGGTAGAACAACTGGGTGGCCGCTTCATGGAACAGGCTGGGCGTCGTGGTGCCGTGCCAGCGCGCGATGTGCTGCGCGAAGAAGGGCGCGAGGCACGGCTCGACGTCGGCGGCGGACGTCAGGTCGCGGCACACCAGACTGCCGCGGCGCTGGAAGTACTGACGGCGCCGTCGCAGCGATGGCTTGCTGGCGATCTGCCGCGCCTCCGCCTCGTGGCCGCGAATGATGAGCGTCGGGCAGACGAACTGCTCCTCGGCGAGCAGCTGCAGCCCCAGATCCTTCGCGGCGGCCACGATGAGCTCGGCGGTCGGAGAGGCGGCCGGCACGTTGCCGAGGTCGAGCACGTCCCAGTGCCCGTAGTCCCGCACCGCCCGGACGATCGCCGCGACGCAGCCGGGGTTGTCGGCGGCCAGCAGATCGCAATAGTCGGCGCGGCCGTCACCGAGGAACCGCACCACCCGGCCCATCGTCGAGCTGTCCACCACCAGGGCGGCCAGACCGCTGGTGTGGCCAGCCTCGGCGGCCACGACGAACAGCGGCTCGTAGCGGTCGCCATAGGCCGTCCACCAGCTCCGCGCCCACTGATAGGTCTGAAAGACGGAGCTGGGGCCACAGGCCGCCAGATCGTTCCACGACTGCTCGTTCAGCCCGGTTCCGTCGAACGACGTGACGATGCGCGCCGACGGCGAGCCGTGGTGGGATCCAGACGTCCGGCCTGCGGCGTTCATCGCGGCGCACCTGTCATGTGGTGGCCAGCCATTCGGACGTGGTGCTGAAGAGGCCGGGCGCCGCCTGGTAGAAGCGCGCGATCTCCTTCCAGAACGGCTCTTCCTGGGCGAACAGGAAAGAGGCCGCCGGGTAGGCGCTGGCGAGGCGCTGGAGGTCGGGCGCCGGACGCGGCTGTCTGTCGATCTGCACGACGAGACACGGGCCCGTGAAGGCCGCGGGCTGGGTGCCGAGCGTGAGCGGCGACACGCTCGAATAGAGCGGCCATCCCATCTCGTAGCCATCGACGTTCACGGTGCGGCCCTGCTGCATCTCGGCCACGAGTTCGGGACGCTCCTGACGCACCTGCTTGTAGGTGGCCATCTGCGTCATCACGTTGATCCGCAACAGCTCCTGCAGGTACTTGTCGCCCTCGAGGACGGGCGCCCACAGCACGAGGTGCCGGAGGCTGGCCACGCGTTCGGCGACCAGGCTGGCAAAGGTGGCGCCGAGCCGCAGGCCCAGCAGGCTGACGGTCGAGGCCCCGCTGAGACGACGCGCTTCGTCCATCGCCAGCGCGATGTCGTCGCACACCTGCGCCACCGACAGGTCGCTGAAGCTGCCGCCACTGTCGCCATTGCCGGCGAGATCGAAGCGCAGGACCGGATAGGCGGCGGCCGCCAGCTCACGCGCGTAGGAGACGAACACGCGGTGGGCCCACAGCTTCTCCTCGCCGAGGGGATGACAGAACACGAACACCGGCTTGGCGGGATCGACGGCCACCGGCGCGTGGTAGACGCCGAACAGCGAGTAGTCGCCGCTGCCCTTGAAGAACAGCGGGACTTCCCTCAGGGCGTCACTCACGGCCGGCCCCCGGGCCACCGTCGGCGAGGCCGAACTGCTTCAGGAGCAGCGGCCGCGCGTAGGCGGTGAGGGCGTCGTAGCCGGCTGGCGAGATGTGGCTGCCGTCGGGCACCGCGTAGCTCCACTTCCGGGGCCCGTCGCCGTCGGCCAGGACGCGCTGCAGGTCCAGGACCAGCAGCCGCTCGCGCTGGCCGGTCTCGCGGAGCCACTGATTGAGCTCGGTGACGAGCTCGTTGACCCGGTCCTGGTTCGAGCGCTTGCCGAGCACCCAGCCGACCGCCGACATCACGGTGTCGACGACGGTCTTGCGCGGCCGGATGGTCACTTCGGTGGCGAGCACCGGCTCGATGCCGGCGGCGCGCGCGCGCCGGATCATCTCGGTGAAGCTGTCGCGGATGCGGGCCTGCGCCGCGGCCATCTCGGCGTCGCTCGCCCGGAAGATGTCGTTGATGAAGCCCCACAACACCACCGCCCGCGGGTGCGCCGCGACCACGTCACGGTCGAAGCGCTCGAGCAGCTCGTGCGACTGCTCGCCGGCCACGCCGCGATTGAGCATCGTCACGCCCGCCAGGTCGGTCAGCGGCCAGTTGGCGGCGTACCACGCACCCAGGAGCACGATCGGCGCCTGGGTGGACGCGGTGGGAGGCTGCAGGGAGGCGTGCTGGGCGTCGGTCATGGGCGTACGGACGTGGGGATCGCGCGGCACCGTGGCATCGGGCGTGGACGTCGTCCACTGGCGCAGGCGATAGTAGGCCAGAGCCGCCGCCTCACGCACGCCGGCTTCGAGCATCGAGACGTTGTCGGCATGGCCTTCGTAGACGGGCACGGCCGACCGCTCCACCACGAACCCGTGGCGGGCGAACACGCCGGCCGCTCGGCGCATGTGCAGCCGGTCGGTCACGAGCAGGATGCGGTGGACGCCCAGCTCCCGCAGGAGCGGCGTCGTCCGCGCGCCGTTCTCCCACGTGCTGCGGGACTCCCGCTCGACCACGATGCGGTCGGCCGGCACGCCCAGCTCACGCGCGAACTCGCTCATGCCGTCAGCTACCGGACAGGAACCTCCCGCCAAGCCGCCGGTGATCACGAGCCACGGCGCTCGCCCGTCCCGGAGCAGCCGGGCCGCCCGCACCGTCCGCCGCATGCTGTTCAGATTGGGCACGCAGCCGCCGGTGACACCACCCCCCAGGACGACGATGGCGTCGGCCGAGGCGGTCGAGTCGGTGAGCAGCAGCGGCCCGACCAGGCGATCGGGGAACGCGGATTCGTTGATGATCCAGCGCCCGAGCAGCACGAGGACCACTCCGCAGGCAATGCCCGTCCAGAAGGTTCGGCCAGGAAGCGACATCAGAACAACCCTACCAGCCGCGCCATGAACATCGGTGTCGACCGCGTCATGTCGTCGTGCATCGTCATCCGGCGCAGCGTGAAGGGGTCATCGTCGCACGAGACGTGGCCCGGATCGATGGTGAAGGCGAGCTCGTAGCCGCCGGCCTGAACGGTGCGGGCAATGGCCGGATTCCAGCCCCCGCCGGGGTAGGCGAACGAGCGGACCGGCGCCGCGAGACGCTGGTCGAGCACGGTCTTCGAGGTCGTCACCTCGTGCTCCACGACCTCGGACGGCACCTGTGTCAGGACGCGATGGTCGGCGCCGTGGCCGCCGAACGTCATGCCGTGGCCGGCCATCTCGCTGACCTGCGGCCAGTCGATGAAGGCATCGAGCGACGACAGCCCGGTCTCCTCGACCTCCAGCTCGCCGCACAAGGCCGTCACGAGGGCTTCGAATTCGGGGCCGCTGGCGTAGCGATGCGCGCGCAGGGCCTCTTGAACACTGCCGAGGGGGGTGGCGTCCGGCGTCTCGAGAATCGACGCGAGACCGAGCGGCGTCAGCAGCGTCCGGAAGGTCTCACGCCGCGACGGCGTCTGCCGTGACACTTCGACTGCCTTCACGAGCAGGTGGGTCAACGCTTCCCTCGTGAAGAGGCGACGCCCGCCGATGAAGTGCACGGGCAGGAAGATCACGGCCGGCACGCCGTGCTGCCGCATCGCCGGCAGGGCATTCTCCAGATTGTCGATCCAGCCGTCATCGAAGGTGATGAGACAGGACGGCCCCGCGAACGGGACGCGGCGCGCGAGGTGATCGGCGAACTGGTCCAGCGACAGCACGGCGAAATGGCGCTTGATGACGGCCAGATGCCGTTCGAACGTGTCGTCCTCGACGACGAGACCCGGCTGCGAGGCCGTCTGCCGGCTCTGTTCCGGCGTCAGCACGCGGTGGTACATCAGCACGACGGCCTTGTGCCGCAACACCACCCGGCGCATCAGGCCGAGAATCCCGGAGGCGTGCAGGACACTCGCGATCGCCACTCGGATGGCGTACGTCACGCGCTCCCGCGGCGAGAGGACCGTCACACCCGGAACGCCTCGCGCCACGTCGCCAGGTTCAGCGCCGTCCACAGCAGCTCCGCGTGGTCGCGCGCGCCGGAGCGATGTTCGGCGATGACGCGCCTGAGCACGGCCGGATCGAAGACACTGGCGCCGGCGCTCTCCGGCAGCCGCTGCACCAGCGCGCCGAGACCGTCGGACGAGCGCAGCCAGGCCGCCAGCGGCACCCCGAAACCCGACTTGCGCCGGTCGACGATGTCGGCCGGCAGCTTGGTCCGGGCGAACGCCTTCACGATCGCCTTGCTGGAGCCCTTGGCGACCTTGTGGCTGGTCGGCAGGCGGTTGGCGAACTCGACGATGCGGTAGTCCATGAACGGCACCCGCGATTCGATGCTCGCGGCCATGCTCATCTTGTCCTGCCGGTGCAGGATGCCGACCAGGAAGGTCTCTTCGTCGAGCAGCGAGGCCCGCCCCACGCTGTCGAGGCCGAGCGCGGCGCCCGCGGCCAGGCACTCGCGTCTGAAGGTCAGGTTCGCTTCCAGCTTCGGTGCGAGCTGGCGCGCGACCTCCGGACGCAGATAGCTGGAGTTGTAGAGCAGCGCCTCTTCCTGGCCGAGCGCGGCGAAGCGATCCAGCTTGACCAGGCGGGAATCGCCCGTCACGCTCGCCGCCAGCCGGCGCAGCGGCCCCGGGATGGCACTCGCGTAGCGGGCGAGGCCGGGAATCCGGTAGCGGGGGTAGCCGCCGAACAGCTCGTCGGAACCCTCGCCCGTGAGCACCACGGTCACGAACTGCCTGGTCAGCCGGCTGAGTCCGTAGATGTGCACGGAGTTGGCGAAGTCGAGCGGCTCGTCGTTGTGCCACACCATGCGTGGGAACAGCTCCGAGAACTCGACGTTGCCGACCGCGAGCTGATGGTGGATGGTCTTGTACTGCTCCGACACGGCCACGGCCCAGCGGCTCTCGTCGTAGTCCGACTCGCTGAAGCCGATGGAGAAGGTGTTGACGGCGTCGCGCTTCAGGCCGGCCGCCACGGCGGTGACCAGACTGGAGTCGACACCGCCGCTGCAGAAGGTGCCGACCGGCACGTCGCTGATGAGGCGCAGCTTGACCGAATCTTCGAAGAGGGCGGCGAACTGCTCGACGGCGGCGGCCGGGGTGAGATTCAGCGGCTCGGCCGACGGGCGCGGCGACCAGTAGCGGGCAGATCGACACGCGACCATCGCGCACGGTCATCGTGCAGCCGGGCGGCAGGCTGTGGACGCCGGCAAACAGCGTCTCCGGTCCGGCCACCTGGCGGAACAGCAGGTACTCGGCCGAGGGCCTCCTCGCGGCAGCGCGCCGTCACCTGGCCGCTCTCGAAGAGCGACTTGATCTCGGAGGCGAAGACGAACGCCTCGGGCGTGTCAGCGTAGTAGAGCGGCTTCACGCCCATGCGATCGCGGGCAAGGAACAGCGTGCGGCGCGCCGAATCCCAGATCGCGAAGGCGAACATCCCGTTCAGCGCCTCGACGCAGCGTTCGCCGCGCTCCGCGTAGAGCTGGAGGATGACCTCGGTGTCGCTGTGCGTGCGGAACGTGCGCCGGCGGCGATCGAGCTCCTCGCGCAGCTCCCGGTAGTTGTAGATCTCGCCGTTGAAGACGATCCAGTGGCGCCGCGGGCATCGGACATCGGCTGGTGGCCGCCGCCGAGGTCGATGATGCTCAGGCGCCGGTGGCCGAGGCCGACCGGACCGTCGAGGAAGGTCCCGGCATCGTCCGGTCCCCGGTACGACATCACGTCGCGCATGGCCGTGACCGTCTCGTCCAGGCAGGGACGGGCCGGGTCGCGGTAGACGAGTCCGGCTATGCCGCACATGCGGTGCTCGTTCCTCTCTCGATGGCATCGGCCGCCCGCGCCACGTCGGCCGGCGTCACGAAGGGATGGGTGGGCAATGTCACGATGCGCCGGGCCACGTCGCGACCGCCGGTGGCCCGCGCCTCGGGGTTGACGAGGTGGGCTCGCAGCTCCGGAACATCGACCAGGCTGGCCGGGTACGACGCCGTCGCGCCGATGCCGTCGGCGAGCAGCGCGGCCAGGGCCGATCGGCGCTGCGCGGCGTCCGCGCAGAGAATCGGCAGCCGCAGATAGGCCGGCGTCGAGCCCGCTCGTGGTGTGATGGCGGCCGGGCCGCCGGACCGCGACAAGGCGGCCAGGAGCGCCGCGGCGTTGGCCCGCCGTGCGGCGGTGAACTCATCGAGCCGCCGCAGCATGACCTGCCCGAGAGCGGCCAGCGCCGGGTCGGCGCGTTCGAGCGGGAAGTCGGTGGTGAACACGGTGCGGCCGAGGCCGAGCTGCGGCAGCCGGGTCGGGATGCCGTAGAGCCACGGCCGCAGCAGGGCGAAGTACGCCAGCGCCTTGACGACGTGCACCATCGAGGTGGCGGCGCCGGGCGTCGCGAGTCCGGCCATCTCCGCCGTCATGGCGGCGGCGATGGCATCCGAGTCGGTCACGACCAGGCCGCCGTCGATCGCCGAGACGTTCTTGCCCTTGTCCAGGGAGTAGAGGCCGGCGTCGCCCCAGGTGCCGGACGGCCGCTGGTCGATCGTCGCGCCCATCGCCTGGGCAGCGTCGTCGATGACGTAGACACCATGCTGGCGGGCCAGGCGTACGAGGGCCGGCATGTCCGACGGCAGGCCGTAGAGATTCGTGCCGATGACGGCCAGGGCCTTCGAGAAGTCGGTCGTGGCCAGCTCGCCGGGAGCGAAGTCCAGCGTCTCGGGCTCGATGTCGACAATCCTCGGACGCAGGCCGGCCTTCAAGACCGAGGCGGCGACCGAGTAGCAGGTGTACGACGGCAGCACCACCTCGTTCCGCCCGGCCGGGGCCAGGCGCCGCATGGCACGCAGCAGCAGCGTCAGTCCGGCGCGGCCCGTGGACACCAGCGCCGCGTGCCGCACGCCGAAGCGCTCCCGTACATCGTCGAGCAGCGCGCGCTCGCCGCTCTGCGACGACAGGGCGCGGCCCGACCACGACACGAGATCGCCCAGCCGGATTGGTGCGCCGGCCGGTGCCAGATAGCGCAACCGGGTCAGGGGATGCTCCTTGCGATGAACGGCCCGATGAACTGGGTCAGCGGCAACGGCATCTTCTGCCAGGCCTGGATGGCCAGCCGGTACTTGGGATTCGACGGGTTCAGCGACGGGATGTCCTGCCGGGTGCGGAGGACGTACTGCCAGTAGAGCTGAATCGTCTCGGCGTTCCACTTCTTCTTGAAGGCCTCGCCGCCCGAATCCTTCGACGATCGGCCCAGATGGAAGCGCTGATGCCCCTGCTCGCACGCGTGCTTGATGAGCTCCCAGTAGAGGACGTAGCCGACGAGCTGCTTGCGGTACTCGCTGCGCATGCCGAGCCACATCCCCTCGACGGTGCCGTTGTGGATGCCGTCGAACGCACCCGCGGCCGGCCGGCCGGCAGCGTCATAGACGACGCACAGCCTGGTCGCGTCGGCGAAGGTGGAGAGCACGCGCTTGAGATAGGCGCTGCGGTAGATCGGGGTGCCGAGTTCACGCCAGCTCTCGGAGAGAATGGCGTAGAAGTCGTCGACCAGCTCCGGTCCGAAGCGCGCCGTGAAGCCGTTCTTGTAGGCGCGGCGGATCTCGCTGCGCTGCCCGGTCTTGAAGGCGTTCCACAGCGTGTCCGGGTTGGCGTCGAGGGCGATGGTCATGCTGACCTTGTGGTCGGAGCACGGGTAGGCCTCGCCCAGGTGCCGCTGGCTGCGCATCTCGAGATAGGCCACGCCCCACTCGGCGGCCACGCGGGCGCCCTCCTCGAGCAGCAGCTGCTCGACGGCATCCGACTCGCCGGCCGGACCGCCATAGTTGACGAACGGCATCGAGCACGCCACGTTGCCGAAGAGCAGGCTCTTCAGCTGGACGAGCGGAAAGACGCCGGCGATCCGGCCGTCGTCGACGGCGGCGAGATACGCCGAGCGGTGCCCGAAGCTCTGCTCGATGACCGCGCGCCACTCCGCGCGGTGGTAGAACGAGGCGCGAGGACACGCCTGCACGAACCGGTTCCACGCGGCGTCGTGAGAGGTGTCGCAACGAATGATGTCCATCGGCCTACGTCCGGAAGAACGGCGGAACCGGCACGCCGCTAACCCTCGGCCTTGACGGCAGCGCCCTCGCGCTTGCGCTCGACGAACTGGCTGATGTTGCGCAGCGAATCCAGGTTCTCGGGCAGCAACTCGCTGTCCTTCACGGTGATGCCGTATTTCTGCTCGACGAACGACACCAGTTCGAGCATGCCCGTCGAGTCGATGATGCCGCTCTCGAGGAACGACCGGTCCTCGGTGAGCGCGTCGGCGGGCTGGCCGAACAGGAAGTTGGTGGCGATGAAGTCCTTGATTTCCGTGGTCAGAGTAGTCATGTCTCTTCTGTGTCCTGGGTTACAGAGCGTCGCTCAATCGTCGGCAGCGGCCCCGTGGCCTGACTGCGTGTTCTCCCCGCGGCGGGCGGCCGGATCCGAAACAGCGGCCGGGCGGCGCACCTCCTGCCGGGGCGCCCGGCGCGCCGCGCCTCAGGTCGTGACCGGCCCGGCGGCCGTGCGAACCGGGATCAGCCCTTGGCGTCCTCGGGATCGGCCGCGTAGTAGTAGCCGTCCGACGGCGTCGTGTCGACGTCGTTCAGCACGACGCCGATGATCTGATCACGTCCGACCACCTCGATGGCGTGAGTCACTTCCGGGTACTGCGACTTGCCCGCTCGCACCACGAACAGCGTGCCGCCGGCCATCTGGCTGAGCAGGCGCGCGTCGGCGGTCGGCCCGACCGGCGGCGCGTCGAGGATGACCCAGTCGTACTTGGCCATCGCCTCATCGAGAATCTGCTGCATGCGCGGCGACACCAGCGCCTCGATGGAGTTCATGGTGGGGCGGCCCGCCGGCAGCAGCGTCAGGCGCGGCGCCAGCTGCGCCAGGGCCAGCTTCTGGGGAGTCGGCGACCGCAGCGCGTCGCTCAGGCCGCTGCCGTCGGCCATCTCGACCACGCCCGTGATCGAGGGACGGCGCAGGTCGGCGTCCACGAGCAGCACGCGGTAGCGGTACGACTCGGCGAGCACGAGGGCCAGGTTGATCGACGTCAGGGTCTTGCCGTCGCTCGGACCGGCACTCGTGACCATCACGCTGCGCAGCCCGTGCGCCTGGCGCGCGTGGTGCAGCGTGCCGGCCAGACGCCGGAACTGCTCGACCAGTCCGGGGTCGGCGGATGGGCCCGTGGCCAGGCGATCACGCCAGGCCGACGAGATGCTGAGACCGCGGGCGGCGTGGTCGAGCACTCCCGGCACGCCGGCGGGAGGATCGGCCAGCATCGTGGTCGGCGGCAGCACGGTCTCTTCCAGCTGGTCGGCGACCACCCACGCCGGCTCGAACGACGCGCGGGCCGGTGCCTGGGCGTCCTCCGCGGGCGCCTCGATCCCCTTGGCGCGCCGAATGGCTTCGTCTATGCGGCTCACGACACGGCCTCCATCAGATCACGCTCTCCCACAGCCTCATCGTCCAGGTGAGATAGCCGGCACCGGCGAGGCTCACGACCCCGAGCGCCGAGTAGGCAAGGCGCCGGTTGCGCTTCCGCACCTGCTCTGCGGCATCGATGATCTTCGGCACGGCGGCCAGCACGGGCAACGACAGGACGGTCAGGATGTCCTGGGCGCTGCGGAAACTCTGATCGCGGAACTCGAGGAAGGCGGCCATGCCGAGGCCGAGCAGCAGCCCGAGCACCAGACCGCCGGCGTTGATGCCGGCGCGGATCGACATCACCGGCTTGACCGGCACCTGGGCCTCATCGAGGATGCGGAACTGCTCGCCGATCTGGCGTTCTTCGAGATTCACGGCGACCTTGGCCGCTTCGGCCTTGCGGAGCAGCTCTTTGTAGGAATCCTGGATGGTCTCGTAGTCGCGGCTCAACTTCACCCAGTCGGACTCGATTCCGGGCACGGCCTGCACCCGCGCCTGGTACTTGTCGATCTCGGCGCGAATCCGCCGCTCTTCGCTTTCCTTGAAGGCGGTCTGACGATCGAGGCTCTCGATCTCGGCGAACATCTGCCGCAGGCTCTCAATCCGCTGCTGCTCAATGGGATCGATCGGCACCACGCGGGCGACGGCGGGCCCTCCCGCCGGCTGCGCCGGTTGCGCCGCGATGCGCGCTTCGAGGTCGGCAATGCGCGCCTTGCTGCGGCGGACATCGGGGTGGTCGGCCGTGTAGCGCGCCTCGAGGGTGGCCAGGGCGGACTCCTCGGTGCGCAGCTGCTGCTGCAGCGTCGTGCCGGCGGCCGGCGTAGCCCCCGGGGCCACGGGCTGGTTGGCGGAGCTCGACAGCGGCTGGTCCGACTGCGCTTCACGGTAGAGGCGCTCGAGCATCAACTTGCGATCGCGATCGCGGGCGATCGACTCGACGAGCGACTGCACCTGGAGCTGCAGGCCGCGCGCCACTTCCATGTTGGACTCGGCCTGCGACGGCAGTTCGTTGCCGTGGCGTTCGCGGAATACCTCGAGGCGGTTCTCCTGCTCCTCGAGCCGCAGGCGCGCCTCGGCCAGTTCGTCCTCGAGGAAGGAGTTGGTGGCCTCGGCCAGCGCGCCGCGCCCTCTGGCGTTCTCCTCGACGAACACCGCTCCGATCTGCTGCGTGACCCTGGCCGCCATCGCCGGATCCGAGTAGGTGTAGCGGATGTGGAACGCGTGCGGCGGCTCCGGCCCCCGCGGGCCGCGGCGCTGGGGCTCGAGGCCGACTTCGAGCGCGAGCCGCATCATGGCGACCACTTCGCTCATGGTGTAGCTCTCGAGTTCGTTCTCGTAGAGGTTCAGCTCGGTGATCATCTGCTCGAGGTTGGTACGGCTCGAGACCAGCGTGGCAATCTCGTCCATCCGTTCGTCGGCCCGCTGCGTCACCGTCGTGCGCACGATGGAGTCCGGCACCCGCTGCGGGATGATCGCGATGAGCATCTCCGACTGGTAGAGGTTGGGAATCGTCGACGAGTAGAGCAGCGCGCCGAACAGCAGCACGGCCGGTGGAATCGTGACCAGCCAGATGCGGCGCCGCACGATCGCGATGATGTCCCCGGGAGTCAGTTGCTTCGTCGGCAGCATGGTTGGTTCCTAGAAGGTGCCGTAGAGAGGAGCCCAGAGCGTCAGCCCGACGCGCACGGAGTGCCGGTCGTAGCGGGACGGAAAACCCGTGGCGACCAGCATCGGGTCGTCGATGCGGTGGTTGTAGAAGCCGTAGCTCGTGAACACCGCCAGCCAGTTCTTCACAGCGTAGCGCAACTCCACGCGGCCGCCGGCGATGTCGGTCGAGCTCTCCCGGGCGGTGTCCGGGGTGACGAACTGAGCCCGCGACAGGCTGGTGTAGACGGAATAGCGCAGCCTGTTGGTCGGCGTGCCGTTGAGCGTCAGCTCGACGTTGTGATTGAGCGCCGGCACGGCGCTCACCCCCGCCAGCACCACGACGCCGCGCGTGTATTCACCCGACAGGCTGAACCGGCGCGACGGCACGTACTCGAGCGCCGCGGTGGCGACCGGAAACGACGTCTCGACGTCCTGGGTCGCGGGGGAGTCGACCAGAGCGGTGACCCCTCCGCTCAGCGCGATGCTGTAGCGCCGGATCGGCGAGAGCCGCTTCTCGTAGCGGATGCCACCACTGGCCGTCTGGTACTCCACGGCCGGAATGTCCGCGTCCTCGTCGCGCTGCACGTTGCGGTCGTACTGGTAGCTTCCGAACAGGCTGAAGCGAGGCGACATCACCCAGCTGTGTATCAGGTTGCCCAGCTGCATGTCGCTTTCGAGACCGGCGCCCTCGATCGGACGCAGGCGGCGGTTGTTGTAGGTCAGCGTCGTGTTCTGCGCGGTGTTCCAATGATGCTGGTAGGCCAGGTTGCCCGAGAGGATCAGCCAGCGCTGCTCGAAGACGCCGGTCGGCGGTGCGATGCCGATGCCGGGGTCGGCAGGACCGGTCACCGATGGGCCGAAGGCGCCGAACACCCAACCCGGCTCGTAGGAGGACTGCAGCTCCGTCGTCAGCACATTGAGCCTGCGGGCGCCGAAGCGCGCGATTCCGTTGAGGTTCGCGTCGCCGCCCACCAGGCTGCCTCCGGCGTTGGAGCGGTAGTTCATGTAGGCCCGGCCCGAGGCGTCGAGGTTGCGCTTGAGGGACCCGACGCGATACCGCGCCGTCGCACCGGCCGTGCCCGCGTACCAGCGCGTCAGGTCGGTCCCCGACTCGTCGGGGGTGAGGATGAACAGGTTCGGATCGCGGTCGTAGCCGCCGCTCAGGTCGAAGGTCGTCTCGAGTGACTGCGAGTCGCGGTTCGGATCGACGGAGTGGTGGCCGCCGAACAGCCCGCCGATGGCGCCGACCGGCCCTTCGACGAGCTGGGCCCAGGCATCGCCGGCGAGGCCTGCAACGAGCAGGAGGGCGAGCCCGGTGGCGTGGAGAGCATTCACGATCGTCGCCCCGTCCTACGGAACCACGATCGTGTCGCCGGGCCGGAGCTGGATGTTCTGGTCCAGATTCTTGCCGCGCGAGACGTCCTGGTAGTTGAAGGACATGGTCCGGGACTGTCCGTTCTCGGTTCGGAGGATGGTGATTTTCTTGGGGTTGGCGAACTCGGTCAGACCCCCTGCCAGCGCGATCCCCTGCATGACGCTGAGGGCACCCATGATCGGATAGGTTCCGGGCGTCGTGACGCGCCCGGTCACGAACACCTTGCGGCTGTTGATGGTGCGCACGATCACCACCACGTTGGCGCCCGAGATGTACTTGCCGGCCGCCTCGGTGATCTCCTCCTGGAGCTGTTCAGGCCGGCGGCCGCTGGCCTGAATCTCGCCGATCACCGGGATGGTGATGCGGCCGTCGGGGCGGACCGTGACGTCGCCGCTCATGTCGGGCTCCCGCCAGAACACGATGCCGAGGATGTCCTCGGGCCCGATGACGTAGTCGACTGTCCGCACGGCGGCCGGCGGGGACGGCGGCTGATCGGCAGCGGTCTGTTCCGCCGCTCCGACCGGCGGAGCGGCGACCAGGAACAGCAGGAGTGCGGCGATGACGGGCGTCATGGAGTTGAGCATGGTGTCAGCTGGGATGGACCGCCGAAGTCTGGTCTATGCCGGTATCTTCGAGCACTGCTGCAAGGAGGGCACCGCATTTGGCCGGCTGCGTGCTCTGCCTCGCAACTACTTGTTAACAAACAATTTAGCAAGAGCCTGGCGGTGAGTCGAGGTCGAACTCGGTGCCTGATACAGACCATTGATGCCGGAATCCGCGAACTAAGTCTCCCTCATCGCGGACTATTTTGGAGCCTCATCAATACGCCCCCCCAGCCACCCCCGCTCCGCCAGCCGGTTCCGGACGAAGGTTGCCAATTGCGCCACCAGAATCCGTGGTGGGAAGCGATAGGCGTTCTTCAAGAAGTATCGGTGGGAGCGGGCTCTCTGAATACTGAGCGCCGTTTCGGCGTCAATCTCATAACGGCCCGAGGCCTCGGCGGCGGATCCGGCCTCATGTCCGGCCAGATCCCGGCCGTAGCCCGCCAGCCGCGCCTGCAGGCGGGCCGCGGCCTCCCCCTGGAGCAGCTCGGGCTGACAGCGGTCGTTGATTCGCCCGCCGATCAGCCGGACGTCCTCGACGCCGGCGGCGCTCAGCCGGCACTCGCAGATGGCCGTCTCCCGCAGGCGCTCGTCCCAGAGCATGTCGCAGACGAAGTTGCCGAGGCTGTAGACGATCCAGCCGCGGCCGTGGCGCTCGACGCCCCGGAGCACGTGCGGATGATGGCCGATGATGAGGTCGGCGCCGGCGTCCACGATCCGCCGCGCCAGGTGGACCTCCGCTGGCGACGGCCGTTCGATGAACTCGTCGCCCCAGTGCAGCGACACAATCAGGACGTCGCACCCGGCGCGCGCGGCGGCGACGTCGGCCAGGATGCCGTCCTCACGGCCCTCGGCGTAGAGGGGCTCCTCGGTGAAGTACTGGCGCGGACGCAGCGAGTAGCCGAGGAAGGTCAGGCGCAGTCCGTTGACCACGCGCTGCACGGACGCGCTCGTCTGTCCGGGCCCTCGCAGGCCGCAGACGTCGATCCGTGCCTCGCGCAGCATCCTGACCGTGTCCTCGAACGGCGCCGGACCGTGCTGGAGCGAGTGGTTGTTGGCGACGTTCAGCACGTGGAAGTCGGTGGCCACCAGCCCCTCGACGTAGGCCGGCTGCCCGCGCATCTGCACCGAGTGGTAGGCGTTCGGCACGAGGCCGCGCTCCGAGACGGTGCACTCCAGGTTGCCGAAGCGGAGGTCGGCCGCCGCCAGGGTCTCGCGCACGTGCTCGAACATGAAGCCGGGCGGCTGCCGCCGCGCCTGGCTGTGCACGCCGAAGCCGGCGCACAGCGGATGATCCCCGAAGGCGATGTCGCCGACGGCGTGGAGGAGCACGGAGCGGGTGTCAGCCACGACGCCGCCTCGTCTCGGCCGCCGCCGCGAAGGCCGTTTCCATGTGCTCGCGAATCACGGGCCACGCGAAGTGCTGCTCGACGAAACGCCGGCCGTTGTCGCTCAGCTGAGCCCGCAACGACGCGTCGCGCACGAGGCGGCCGATCTGGTCGACGAACTCGGCCGGTTCGTCGGCCACCAGGACATCGGTGCCGGGCGTCACGTCGATGCCCTCCAGCGCCATCCCGGTCGCCACGATCGGCACGCCCATCGACAAGGCATCGAGGATCTTGAGCCGGGTGCCGCCGCCGTCGCGCATCGGGCACAGATAGACCTGTGCGCGCTCCATGTAGGGGCGGACGTCGTCGACGAACCCGGTCACGGTGACCCGGGGATCACGGGCCGCGAGATCGAGAATCGCCTGCGGAGGGCTGGCCCCGACGATGGTCAGCTTGGCCTCGGGCAGCGACTTCGTGAGCACCGGCCACACCGTCTCGGCCATGAGCATCACGGCGTCACGATTGGGAAACCAGTTCATGCCGCTGACCATGATGAGATGGCCCGGCTCGGCCGCCGACAGCGGCGTCTGGCGCTTGAAGTAGTCGATGTCGACGCCGTTGGCGAGCACGTGCGTCGAAGCGGCGGGGCAGATCTCGCGCAGGCGCTGCCCGTCGAGGGACGAGACGACGAAGTTGGTCTCGAAGCTGCCGGCCACCGCCGCCTCGTAGTCGTGCAGCTTGCGGCTCTCCTGGCGCAGGTAGAAGCGCTTCAGGCCGTTGGTCTCGTAAGCGATACGCCGTTCGAGCAGGTGCGACTCGATGTTGTGGTGGTTGAGGGCAGTGGGCCACTGGGCCAGCAGCTCACGGTACGGGGCCAGGCTGATGGCATCGAAGAACACCATGTCGTAGGGCCCGCGCGCAGCGGCCGCCACGATGGCGTCGCGCAGCGAGGCGGCCTCGGTCCAGTTCGCCGTGAACGGGCGCGTGGTCGCCAGGCTCCTGAGCACCGTCCACAGGAACACCGCTCGCGACCCTTCGATCGGCAGATGCACGGCCGACACCGTGCGGCACAGCTTCAGCAGTTCCGTGGTCGCGCGCGCCTCGTCGAAGTTCGGCAGGATGTCCTGCTTGACGATGGCGACGAGATGCACCTCCGCGAAGCGGCTGCACTCGCGGATCAGGTTGTAGTTGCGCTGCAGGACGCCGGTCTTGGGGGGGAAGGGCAGGTTCTGCGAAAGCCACAGTACCTTCATCGCTGACCTCGTGTGCTCATGATCTCCACGTACAGACCCTCGAGTTTCCGGGTCCGCGCCTTGAAGTCGAATTGGTCGGTCACGGTCTGGCGCCCGCGCCGGGCCCAGTCCCGCCACCGCGCCGGCTGGGCGAGGAAATCGAGAATGCCGGCCGCCAGGGCCGCCGGATCGCGGGCCGGGACGAGCCGGCCCGTCTCGCCATCGGTGATCACCTCGGGCGTGCCGCCCACGGCCGTGGCGAGCACCGGCACGTCCATGGCCAGCGCTTCGAGCGCCGCGTTCGGCAGTCCCTCGGTATGGGACGGCAACACCATCAGGTCGGCATCCTGGAGCAGGCGTGCCGGCCGGTCGATGTAGCCGGGGAGATGCACCCAGTCCTGCAGGCCGGCGGCGCGGATCGACGCCTCGAGGTCGGCTCGGGCGGGCCCGTCGCCGGCCAGCACCGTGGTGATGTGCTGGCCCTGAGCCGCCACCATCGCCAGCGCGGCGATGAGATCGGCGTGGCCCTTCTCGACGCTGAGCCGGCCGATGCTGACCATCACCGGTCCGGGAGGGCGATGCCCGATCAGCGCCTCGAGGGCACCGGCCCCGGTGGTCCGCTGGTAGTTCTCGAGCACGATGGCGTTGTGGAGGAGTGTGACCTTGTCGTCGGGCACGCCGGCCGCCAGCAGATCGCGCCGCATCTTGTGCGACACGGCGATCACGCGATCGAAACGCGACAACACCTTCTTGTCGAGCGCGACCATCACGTGGCCCTTGCGGGAGTTGGCGATCCAGCCGTGCGCGGTGCTGACGATCGGCACGCGGTGGAGGAACGACATCACGTAGGTCAGCACATCCGACACGGCCTCATGCGCGTGCACGATGTCGAAGCCGCCGTCGCGGACGAGACGGGTCAGCTGGCGGATCTGCCGCGGATCGTAGGGGCTGCCGCCGCGCACCTCGTGAATCGGCATGCCGATGGCGCGGGCGGCCGCCAGGAACGGCGTGTCCTCCCGTTCCTGCAGCGACCGGAACACTCCCAGGTGCAGGCTGAAGCGCTCCTGGTCGATCGCCCGGAACGACTCGAGGATGGTCTTGCCGGGTCCACCGATCTCATGGGTGTCCCGCAGATCGAGGATCTTCAGCCGGCCCACGACGCTACAGTCCCAGTCCCACGTCGCTGATCACCCACTTGAACTTGCCCGCCTTGGTGCGCGGCAGCTCCGTCACCATCTCGATCTCGATCTGCATGTCCTGGCCGAGCCGCGCCTTGAGATCGCTCACCAGGCGCTCGCTCAGCGCGGGCGTGAAGTCCGGACGCGGGATCAGGCGCACGACCAGGCGGTCCAGCGCGGTCTGCACGAGCTGCGAGCCATCGATCTGGTTGAGCGGCTTGAACGGGTGTGTCAGGACCGACGGCGAGATGAGGCGGCCGTCCTTCAACCGGAGCAGGTCTTCGGCCTTGGTCGTCACGTCCTGCATCAGCGGCAGCGGCCGGCCGCACGAGCAGGGCTGGCCGGTGAGCGCCGTGCGGTCGCTCGTGACATAGCGCAGCAGCGGCATCCCGTAGTTCTGGATCGACGTGCCCACCATGGTCCCCTCGGTGCCGTCGGACACCGGCATCCATGCGTCGTCGACAATCTCGGTGATGCCGTACTCGGGAAACACGTGGTGGCCTTCCCGCTGCCCGCACTCGCCGGAGAACACCACCCGCTCGGCCGCCCCGTAGTAGTCGTAGACACGGCACTGGAACGCCTCTTCCATCGCCTCGCGCTGGAAATCGAACAGCGTCTCCGAGGAGGTCAGCACGGCCTGCAGGGGCAGGCGCTCGCCGCGATTGAGCAGCACCTTCGCGAACACATAGACCGACGACGGGTAGCCGTCGAGCACGGTCGGCTTGAAGCGGCGCATCTGCTCGAAGTAGGCCGGCAGGTTCTCCGGCGACATGTGGAAGTTCGAGAGCAGCAGCTGGTTGTGGTACCAGTTCACGCGCCAGAACGGCGGCCGGCGCTGCGCCAGCGGCACGATGATGTTGCCGCGCAGCACCGCGACCCGGTCGCCGAAGCGCTCCATGCGGCAGCCGGCCCACCGGTACTGGCGATCCAGCGCCGCATAGGTCATGGCCATCATGCCGCTGTCGTAGAGCACTTCCATCGGCGTGCCGGTCGTGCCGCTGGTATGGCCGTCGAGCAACGCCGTGCGCTCGAAGGCGCGCGACCACAGGTCGTCGAAGTTGGCCTTGAGAATCGCCTTGGTCAGCACCGGCAGCTTCGGCAGGTCGGCGGCCGTCCGGATGTCTGCCGGCTTCAGCCGACGCTCGTCGAAGAGGCGCGTGTAGTACGGCACCGTCCGGTAGGCGTGCTCGACCATGCGCTGCAGTTGCGCTTCCTGGTAGGCGGCCACCTCGCCGGCGCTGGCGGATTCCATCTGCTGCAGCAGCGTCCGGAACTCGGCGAAGCGTCCACGATAGCGCTGCCGGTCGAGTTTGGCGCTGTAGGCCGTCAGCAGCAGGTTCTGCACGCCGACCGGCGTCCGGTCGTAGAGGTTCTTGAGTCCGGCGCTGATGCCCATGGCTACACCGATCCCGGGTCGGGCTGGAGCATCACCTTCAGCACCGAACGTGACCGCACCAGATCCCACGCCTTCTCGAACTCCGTCAGCGGCAACCGCGCCTGCAGGAACGGCACGGTGTCGATGAGCGGCACGGTGCGCAGCGCCTCGTCGAAGTCGGCGCCGCAGCTGCCGACGGTGCCGATGACCGACCGGTCGAACGCCACCACCGACTCGAAGCTGAAGTGCTGGCTGGCGTACGGCAGCCCCATGAGGAGCAGCGTGGCGCCGGTGGCGGAGCGTCCCAGCACCGTCGAGAGCACGCCCTGGTCGCCGGTGGCCTCGACGATCCAGTCGAACTCGCTGATGCCATCGAGCGATTCGGCGGTGGCGAACGCGCCGTTCAGGAACCCCAGACGCGCGCGCTCGCGGTCGAACACGGTGACGGCATGGCCGCGCAGCGCCAGCACGCGGGCGGCCAGCTGGCCGATGGTGCCGGCGCCGACGACGGCGCAGCGGCGCCGCTCGTCGCCGGTCGGCCTGGACCCGAGACGGCGCAACCCCTTGATGACGACCGCCAGCGGTTCGGCCAGCGCCGCCTGGGCCTGGGTGACGCCGTCCGGCACCTTGTGCAGATAGCGCGCGCGCGTCACCAGGTAGGCGGCAAACGCGCCGTCCTGACCGATGACGCCGACTTCCCGGCGATCCTTGCAGCGGATCGCCTCGTCGCGCAGACAGGCCGCGCACTCGCCGCAGCCCTGGATGCACTCGACCACCACCCGATCGCCTTCGTTGAAGTCGGTGACGCGCGGGCCGACGGCGGCAATGGTGCCGGACGACTCGTGACCCGGTACGATCGGATAGTCGGCCATGCCGGTCTTGTAGTAGCCGAGGCTGCCTTCGAGAATCTCGATGTCGGTGCCGCAGATGCCGGCAAACGACACCCGGACCAGGACCTCGCCGGGCTTCAGGCTCGGGATCGTCCGCTCTTCGAGCCGGGCGCGATGCGACCCGCGGACGACGACGGCGGGAAACCCGGTCTGGAAGAACATCTCGGCCCGCCGCGCCGGGTTGGTGAGACCGCGGCTGTCGACGATGCCCTGCACCGAGCCGAGCAGCTTCTCGTAGCGAAAGCGCAGGATCTCGCTGCCCAGTGTCCACAGGCGTCCGGCCCGCGCCGCCAGTACCAGGTCGCGCGCGCCCCAGTTCAGCTCGCGTGCGATCTCCGCCGGGACGTGCCGCAGGATGCGCGTGCCGACCCAGCGCGCCGCCATGCCCTCGCGGTGGTAGCGGCGCCGCACCTGCGCCCACGTCTCGGTGTGGACGTGGATGATGCAGGCCTCGGGCTCGTACATCACCGTGTGGCCCTGCTCGATCCAGTGCTTGGCCCACTCCATGTCCTCGAGGCCGGGCAATCCCTCGTCGAACGGGTGCCGTTCCCACAGGTCACGGCGCACGGCCGAGTTCGCGTTGTTGGCGAACGGATCGTCGGGGTCCATGTTGACGCGCGGCTCGGAGGGAAACATCCGCTCGAAGTCACGCGCCTCGGCGAACTTGGAGATGGCATGGCCGCGCTGGCCGCCGTAGACCATCGCCACGCCGTCCCGGCGCAGCGGCGCCACCAGCTTCTCGAGCCAGTGCTCGTCGGACGGAATCGCGTGCGCCGACAGGATCGCCATGAGCGAGCCGCGCGCGGCCCTGATGCCGACGTTGAGCGAATGGCCGAAGGTGAAGTCCTCGGAGCGCAGGCGCACGATCCGGGCGCCGTTGGCGGCCGCGATGTCGCGGGTGCGGTCGATGGATCCGGAGTCGACGAGCAGGACCTCGAAATCGCGGTAGTGCTGGCGGGCCAGGGCCTCGAAGACCTCGGGCAGCCAACGCTCTTCGTTGAACGCCCGGATGACGACGGTGGTTTCTGGAGTGGAGCTGGTATTCATGACGAGACACCCGTCAGCGTTCGGGTCAGGTGGTGAATGGTGTTGACGTGGACCCGCTCGGCCGCGGCCGGGCTCGAGTTCGAGTTGTGCGGCGCCAGATAGACGTTGGGCAGCCGCCGCAACGGGCTCGACGCGGCCAGCGGCTCGTCTTCGAACACGTCGAGGGCCGCGCCGGCGAGCCGGCCGGCAGTCAGGGCGGCGACGAGCGCCGCCTCGTCCACCAGCGGTCCGCGGGCGGTGTTGATGAGGACCGCGGAGGGGCGCATGCGCGCCAGTTCCGCCGCGCCGATGAGGTGACGATTGTCGGCGCGCAGGTCGGCGTGCAGGGTGACGAAGTCGCTGTCAGCGAGCACCCGGTCGAACGTCGCCGGCTCGACCCCGAGAGCCGAGGCCGCGCTCTCATCGACCGTCCGGAGGTCGCAGGCCAGCACCCGCATCCGGCACGCCTGCGCCCGGCGGGCCACCGCGGAGCCGATGTCACCGAAGCCGATGATGCCGAGCGTGCAGTCGTGGAGGGCGCGCAGCGGCAGGTGCGTCCACCCGCCAGCCCGCATGTCGTCAGCCATGCGATTGAGCCCGCGGGCGAACAGCAGCACGTAGCCGAGGACGGTGTCGGCGACCGGCTCGCTGAAGGCGCCTGGCGTGTTGCAGACCTCGATGCCGTGCCGCGCCGCGGCCTCGCGGTCGATGGCGTCGAGGCCGGTGCCCCACTTCACGATGACCTTGAGGCGAGGGGCCGAGGCCAGCACCCGCGCCGTCAGGCGATCGTCACCGCACACGATGGCGTCCGCCTCGGCGACGAGCGGCAGGAGTTCGTCCTCACTCCAGCTCTGCCGCGACGGCCGGGCGATCACGCGGCAGCCAGCATCGCCGACGGCGCGCTCGTAGCGTTCGATCTCGGCGCAGGCACGACTGGCGGTGACGAGCACCGTGCGCGGGACGTCAGGGACGGTCATGGGCCTGCCTCCCGTGACGACATGAGCGCCGCCACCCGGGCCAGGTCCTCGGGCGTGTCGACGGCCTGGGTCACCGCGGCCGTGGTGACGATGCGGACGGCGGCGCCATGCTCCAGGAACCGCAGCATGTCGACCGACTCGGCGATCTCCAGAGGCCCGGGGGACCAGGCGGCGAAGCGGCGCAGGGCCTCGCGGCGGAAGCCGATGACGCACACCTGCTTCCGGGCTCCCGACGGCCGCGAACCCGGGGCGTGTGGAATCGCCTGACGGGAGAAGTACAACGCGTCGCCGTCGCCCCGGGTCACGAGCTTGATCGTGTTCGGGTCGCGGAAGTCGGATTCGAGGACGAGCGGGGCCGCCAGGTTCACGCACCCTACTGTCGCATCTCCCTGCAACGCGGCGATGACGTCGGCCACCATGTCGGGGCTGACCATGGGCTCGTCACCCTGCACCATCACGATGATCTCGGCGGGATCGTGTGCGCTGACCTCGGCCACGCGGTCGCTGGCACGCTCATGGCTCGCGGCCGTCATCACCGCGCGCGCGCCGAACGAGGCCGCCGCGGCGGCGATCGCGTCGTCGCAGGTCGCCACGACGACCTCGTCGAGCAGGGCACAGGCGGCAACGCCGCGGTAGACGTGCTCGATCATCGGCCGGCCGAGCAGCGGCGCCAGGGGCTTGCCTGGGAAGCGGGACGACCCCATGCGCGCGGGGATGACGCCGAGCACGCGAGTCATGTCGTGGCGTCTTCCAGGCCGGACAGGCGTACCGTGACCGTCGTGACGAACTCCTCGCCGGGCGCCAGTGACGCGGACTGGCCGAGGCGGACCGCCGCCGGCAGTTCCTTGGGCATGTTGGTGCACGGCTCGAGCACCGCGGTGTTGACGTCGCGCCAGCCGCCGTACGACAGGAACAGCCAGGCGTATGGGAACGCGCGGCCGTCGACCTCCATCCGCAAGGAGGCGCCGCGCTCCAGGTCGTCGACACCGCACCAGGACGCCGGCAGGTCGGACAGGTAGAGGAACTCGCGCGACCGGCTTTCGGCCGGCGGCACGACACGCATGTCCACGGCGCGGCCGTCGGGCGCGGTGGCGAGGGGCCACGCATACGGCCCGCCTCCCGGCAGCATCGTGCCGAAGGCCGGATCGACCGCCTCCATCCGCCCCCCGGGCAGGGCGAGGCGGCAGGCCGGGTCGACGCGCACCGGCAGGTGCTGCTTGAACAGGAAGTGGAACGGCGCATCCTCGAGGCTGCGGATGCGGTAGGTGACCGCGAGGGTCGCGGCATCGTGCGCCAGCGTGAACGTCTTGCTGCACTCGGCCTTGACGATCTGCGACGTCGTGGTGAGCGTCAGGCGCGCCCCGGCCGGGTCGATGACGTGGCGAGCCTCCCACGCCATGGTCCACCATTCCCCGTGATCGGGCAGGGCGCGGCCCTCGAAGGTGCCGGCCGCGTCGTTGGGGAACAGCTCTTCCCAGCCGCCGGCCCACACCGTGTCGTAGTCGGCGCCCGGCGCGCAGGCGACGAGCGGCACCCCCGGGCGATGCCAGATCCACTGGCGCGCGCGGCGGCGATCGTCGAGCGTCCAGACGCGTCCGCCCAATCCCGGCAGGATGACGGCCGACAGATGGCCGTTCGCGAGGACGATCGACGCATGCTCGCCGACGGTCCCCGGCGTGACGGTGGCGCGGCTCACGAGCGGCTCCCGCGAAACACTTCCGTCAGGAACAGACGGCCGGCGACGTAGAGCGTCTCGGCCGAGTAGCGCCAGTCGCGGCGATCGAGGTCGAAGAACGCGAGTGGCCATCGGTACGACTGGCGGACGTCCTTCCACGAGATCAGCCCGGCGCGCCAGTAGGCCGGCAGGGCCTTGCCGTCGGCACGCACCACCACGTGCCGGAAGTCGTCGCGGCGGGGAGCCACCGGGGCGACCGGCTGGCCGATGAGGTCCAGATAGTGCAGCCAGCAGAGGTCGACGCCGGCATACGGCGCCGCGTCACCACCCCCCGACAGGCGCGGATTCGCCTCGATGAGCTTGACCTTGCCGTCCCGGTCGTCCCACTTCATCTCGATCTCGCAGATCCCGACGTAGCCGATGCGGCGCAGGAACTCGTCGCACACGCGATCGGTCCCTTCGTCGTCCACCGGCTCGGAGATGCTGGCCGGGCCGAAGCCGACGGGATCGCAGCGCAGCTCCCGGAACATCGCGTGAGCGATCCGTTCGCTGCGCGCGTTGTAGCAGGCCAGGTAGACGCGCTTGTTGGTGTCGGGGCCCTCGATGATCTCCTGCAGGATCACGCGCGGGTTGACGGCCGCCGCCAGGCGCCACGTCTCGAGCAGGTGGGCGGCATCGCGGACGATGGCCACCTTCTCGTAGGCCAGCGGGTGCCCGCCCGGAAACTTCTGCCACTGCCGGAAATGCGTGGGTTTCACCAGGCACGGGAACTGCGCGTCGGCGCCGAACCGGCGCACCTCGTCTTCCCCCTGCACGTATTGCGTGCGCGGCATCGGCATGCCGTGCGCGGCCGAGAGGTCGTACTGGGTCTGTTTGTCGGCCAGCAGTCCCTGCAGCCCGCAGCCTGGACTGAGCACGTAGTACTCCGCCAGCGCCTCGGCATGCCGGGCGATGGCCGACACGAACTGGTCGGAGCTCGAGATGAGGACCGGCCGCGCCGGCAGCGTGCCCGCCAGCTCGATCATGAAACGCAGCCAGGCGTCGGGTTCAGCGTCCGGACTCGGGCACAGGCGAGCCGGGCCGTAGACCGACCGGAATCCGATCTGGCGCGGGTTGGAGTCGAAACAGATCGCCCGCACGCCACGGCGGTGCAGCGAGCGCACGCCGAGCACCCCGGTCTGGAACGCGCCCGCGATCACCGCCGGCGGCCAGTGGGCCTCGGCCCGTATCGCATTGGAATCAGTGGGCGGCATCGGCGACCGGCAGGGTGACGGCGGGAAGAAGCCGCCGATAAGTCTGTTCGTAGGCGCGGGCCGTATGCGCCACCGTGTAGTGATCCGCCACCGTGCGGGCGGCGGCGGCTCCGACCGACCGGCGCACCTCGCCGTCGGCAGCGAGCGTCAGCACGGCCGCCGCCATTCCCGGCACGTCGTGCACCGGGTAGAGAAAGCCGTCGGTCTGGTGGTCGATGAGATGTGGCGCCTCGCCGACGCTGGTCGTGACGACCGGCTTGCTGGCGGCCATCGCCTCGAGGATCGAGATGGACATCGCCTCCCACAGCGACGGCTGGAGATAGATGTCGAAGGTCGGCAGGGCCAGCGACGCGGCGTTGGTCATCCAGCCCGTGAACGACACCGTGTCCTCGAGCCGCAACTCCGTCCGCAGGCGCTCGAGCTCGGGCCGCAGGACACCCTCGCCCACGACCACGAAATGGACGTCGTCACGCTGGTCGCGCACCCGTCGCGCCACTTGCAGCAGGTCGGGCAGGCCCTTCTGTGGAATCAGCGTGGCGATGGTGCCGACCACGATCTTGCCCTCGGCGCCGATGCGCCCGCGGAACCCGGGATCGCCTTCGCCGGCCGCCGGAAGCCGCACGCCGTTGCGGACCACGTCGACCGCATCACGCGACAGCCCGAACGTTGCCATGATCTGCTCGCGCTGTGCCTCGCCGACGGCGACGAGGCGATCGGCGAGGCGGCAGCCGACGCGCTCGATCCACAGATCGCCTGTCGGCTTGTGCGGGTAGTTGCCGAAATGGAACGTGTGCATCATGCGGATGCCGCGGCTCACCGTGCGGCACAGCCCGCCGTCGAGCAGCGCGTGCGTCGTGTGGCTGTGCACGATGTCGACCTGGCGTTCGCGGATGACGCGCCGCAGCTTCACGGAGGTGAAGTAGTCGGGGCGATCGGCGTCGGCGCCGGGAAGGGTGTAGATGTCGACGCCCTCGTCGAGCAGCCCGCGGCCGACTGGCCCGAGGGTCTTCAGACAGCAGATGCTCAGATGGAAGCGTTCGCGGTCGACGGTCCGCGCCAGATCACGAATGACGATCTCGGCCCCGCCGATGCCGAGGCCGTTCGTCAGCTGCATCACATGGATGCGGCGCCGGTCGCCCTTCGCCGGGCGCGTGGAAGGGGCAGCCAGGGCGGTCATGGACACCATGTGGGGCCCAGGCGCTGCACCAGGTAGTCCTGGAGGCCCCGTGCCATGACGCGATGGCCGGCCGCGGTCCAGTGCATGTCGTAGGCGAAGTACAGCGGCTCCGGCCCGAGGCTCGCCTGGAAGACCGGGAACATGTCGGCCAGCGGGATGTCCTGGGCCGCCGACAACTCGCGGATGGTGCGATAGCTCGCCTGCGACGGCACCGCGTCCTGCGCCATGAAGGCATAGCGTCCCGGCATCCATTCGCTGTCGCTGATCTGGTGCGCCCACGGATAGACCGCCAGCGCGAACGCGATGCCACGGGACTCGGCCGTCTTCTTGATGCCGCTGATGCTCTCGAAGATGTCGTGCCACTGCTTCGTGCGATCGACGTCGCCGGCGAGGGTGTGCGCGACGATCTCGGCGTCGGCGCGGGTGACGACGTCACGCACCGTCAGCTCGCGGTAACCGAGTGCCCGGTTGGCATAGAACAGCGCCACGCGGGTCAGGAACAGGTGGCGCTCGGTCCAGACACGCGCCTTCTCCATCAGCGTATCGGGCTCGGCGTGCTGCGGCACGGCTACGATCTCGCCGTCGGGCCCGCGCTCGGCCTGCGTGCGATAGGCCGCTTCCTGCACCAGATCGCTGACGTCCAGGTTGACGATCACCATGTCGGGCTCGAGCGGCAGGATGTCGCTCTTCAGCTGGATGAGCTCGAGGACCGGTGCGTAGCTGTCGACGCCGCCGTTCACGACCTCGACGGTCGTCCCGCACGACGCGCCGCTCTCCGCCAGGCTCTTCTGGAGAACCACCGAGAAGGTCTCATCGTCGGAGACGCCCTTGCCCATCGTGAAGGAGTCGCCGAGCATCACGACGCGGTAGGTCCCCGGCGCCTTGGCCGTCGTGATCTCCGCGCCGCGCAGTCCGTGTGCGTTCACCCGCTGGATGTAGGAGAAGTCCCGTTGCCGGAACTCGGCGTAGGAATCCGGTATCAGCTTGTGATGACGGGCCGTGTCCGGCACGAGGGGCGGCGACAGCGGCCGGATGAGGACGTAACCAGCCGCCAGATCGATCACGAAATACGAGATCGCCACCGAGACGGCGGCGAGCCACACGTTGGCCACCAGCGCCCGGTGGCGTGTGCGCGCCAGCAGCAGCGTCGCCAGCAGCGCCAGGAAGACGGAGCTGAGGACGGCGGTCGCCACCATGGCGGCTGGGCCGAGGCTGCCCTCCACCACCACCTGCTGGAACAGGAGGGCGGCGAGCAGGCCACCGGACAGCACGACGAGGACGGCGAGCAGGTATCTCATGAGCGCAGGATCGTGGTGGAACTCAGAAGATGGTGTAGATGAACGGCGCCAGCGCCGAGCCCTGGGCGAACACCAGCAGCGTGCCGACCACGACCATGACGATGATGACGGGCAGCAGCCACCACTTCTTCCGCTCCCGCATGAATGCCCACAGCTCGCCCATCAAGCTCATCACGTCCTCCTAGAACTGCCGACTCAGATTGCCCGCGCGCCGGCCCGGCGGCCGCGACTGCCAGTAGGTGCCGCCGACCGGCTCGTGCACCATCGGATTGCCGCCGAACGCCCGGCGGCAGCAGGCCGACCGGCGTCAGCACCAGCAGATACATCACCCCCATGACGATCGGGGTCGTGACCTTCGAGATGAGATGGGCCAGCTGCATCCAGGCGCGCTCGACCGGGCCGAGCAGCGTCGGAATCACCAGCCCGGCCAGCGCCAGCCCCCCGCCGAGGGAGCCGAGCACGGTGGTCGTCGTGGGATGCCCGCGCCACCACGCGATGGCCGCGAACACGAGGAACGCGCTCCCCACGGTCAGCCCGAAGCGGCGCCCCTGCGCCGCCGTCAGTCGAGCTGGAACTCCTGCTGCCATGCCAGGGACTCCTTCCATTCAGGTTGCGCGCCCTTTTCGAGCACGAAGGGCCCGAGCACCAGGACGTCGATGTGGGTGCGCATGAAGCAGCGGTAGGCGTCCTCCGGCGTGCACACGATCGGCTCGCCGCGGACGTTGAAAGACGTGTTGACCAGCACCGCGCAGCCGGTCGTGCGTCTCGAACGCGCTCGAGCAGCTCGTAGTAGCGGCCGGTTGACGTCCGCGGCTCACCGTCTGCACGCGCGCCGAGTAGTCGATGTGCGTGATGGCCGGCAGGTCCGAGCGCGGGACGTTGAGCTTGTCGATGCCCCACAGCTTGTGCTGCTCGTCGGTCAGCGGGATGCAGCGCTCCTTGCGGACCGGCGCCACCAGCAGCATGTAGGGCGAGTCGGCGTCGAGTTCGAAGTAGTCGGCCGACGCGCTCGCGCAGCACGCGTCGGCGCGAACGGCCGGAAGCTCTCGCGGAACTTGATCTTGAGGTTCATGTCGGCCTGCATCTTCGGGCTGCGCGGGTCGCCGAGGATGCTGCGGGCGCCGAGCGACCGCGGACCGAACTCCATGCGGCCGTCGAACCAGCCGATGATCTTCTCGTCGGCGAGGTGCCCGGCCGACGCGTCTCGAAGTGCTCGCGCGGTCCTCGACGCGCTGGTAGCTGGCGCCGACCGACTTCAGGTAGCTCTCGATCTCCTCCGGCGAGAAGGCCGGTCCGAGGTACGAGCCCTGCATGCGTGTCCTTGCCGGGCACGACGACGCGCGGCTGCTCGTGCTCGCGGTGGCAGATGAGCTGGGCGACGCCCAGCGCGCCGCCGGCATCGCCGGCCGCCGGCTGGATCCAGAGGTTCTCGAACGGCCCCTCGCGCAGCAGGCGGCCGTTGCCGACGCAGTTGAGCGCCACGCCGCCGGCGAGGCACAGGTTCTCGGAGCCGGTCGCGCTGGTGCGCGGTGCGCGCCATGCGCAGCATGATCTCCTCGCACACGACCTGCACGGAGCGCGCGAGGTCCATCTCGCGCTGCGTCAGCTGCGGCTCTCCGGCTGGCGCGGCGGGCCGCCGAAGAGCGTGCTGAACGCGCCGTTCGTCATCGTCAGCCCGGTCAGGTAGTCGAAGTACTTCTGATCGAGCCGGAACGAGCCGTCCTCGCTGAGGTCGAGCAGCTCGCTTGAAGATCAGGTCGACGTACTTGCGGCTCGCCGTACGGCGCCAGGCCCATCACCTTGTACTCGCCGGAGTTGACCTTGAAGCCGGTGTAGTAGGTGAAGGCCGAGTAGAGCAGGCCGAGCGAGTCGGGCCAGTGCAGCTCGTCGAGGATCTCGAAGTCGTTGCCGCTGCCGACGCCGATCGACGCCGTCGCCCACTCGCCGACGCCGTCCATCGTCAGGACGGCGGCCTCCTCGAACGGCGACGGGTAGAAGGCGCTGGCGGCGTGCGACTCGTGGTGCTCGGCGTAGAAGATCTGGCCGCTCGGTAGCCGCAGCTCCTGCGTGCAGCTCGCCGGTCGATGTAGAGCTTCTCCTTGAGCCACAGCGGGCCGGCCATCAGGAACGACCGGAAGCCGCGCGGCGCGACCGCGAGGTAGGTCTCGAGGATGCGCTCGAACTTGAGCAGCGGCTTGTCGTAGAAGCCGACGGCCGTCAGGTCGTCGACGCCGATGCCGCCCTCGCGCAGGCAGTAACTCGACGGCGCGGCGCGGGAAGGCGGCGTCGCCCTTCTTGCGCGTGAAGCGCTCCTCCTGCGCGGCGGCGACGATCTCGCCGTTCCGCAGCAGAGCGGCGGCGCTGTCGTGGTAGAAGGCTGAGATGCCGAGGATGTAGTGGTCGCTCATCGTTCGACTACCGCCCCGTCGGGGCGGACTGGATCGCTACGGCCGCTCCGGCCGGCGCACCGCAAGACATTCGCGGTAAGTCGTCTCATAACGGTCGGCCATCGTCCGAGCCGTGAAACATTTCATATACGTGGCATACGCGTTATCGGCAAGGCGGGCCCGGAGCGTTACGTCCGTGAGCACCCGTGCCAATCCGTCCGCCAGGGCCGTGGCATCCCTTGGCGGCACGACGATGCCCGCCATGTCCGGGCTCAGCACGGCCGCGTTCTCGCCCACCGCTGTCGCCACGATCGGCCGGCGGGCAGCCATGGCTTCGAGCACCACGACCGACATCGCCTCCCAGTAGGAGCTCTGCACGAAGATGTCGAATGTCGGCATGAGCGTGCGGGCCGCGTCCGGCCGCCAGCCGGTGAACTCGACGCAGTCCGACAGGTCAAGGCTGCGCACCAGTGCCTCCAGCTCGGCCCGCAGCGGGCCCTCGCCCACCAGCACCAGGCGGAAGCGAAGGCCGCGCTCCCGCAGCTGGCTTGCCGCCGCGAGCAGGGTGGGCAATCCCTTCTGCTCGAAGAACGCGCAGACGCTCCCGATGCACAGCCGGCCGTCGGCAGGCGGAGGAGCCGGATCTGGAGCCCCCCCCTCGTGATCGACGCCGTTCCAGATCGTGTGAATGCGGGCCTCTGGCAGGCGCAGCGTGTTCACGACCGTGCGGCGCTGCGCGTCGCCGACGGCGACGAGCCGATCGGGCACTCGCGCCGCCGCCGCCTCCATCACCCAGTGTTTCCATGACACGGACGGGTAGTTGCCGAAGTGGAAGGTGTGCACGTGCGCGCACGTGCGGCGGCGCAGGCGACACCGGCCGGCATCGATGAGCGAGCGAAGGTCGTGCGAATGCAGGATCTGGATACCGCGCTCATCGACGGCACGCGCCAGGGCTGCCGGGGCCGATCGCCAGCTCCCGCCGAAGGACACGATGTCGAATCCGTCGGCCTCGAGCTCGCGCATCACCTCGCCACCGGCGTGCGCCACCCCAATCGTCACCGTGTGGCGCAAGGCGCGCAGGTGCCGCGCCAGCGTCGAGATCACGTGCTCGGCACCACCGCCGTGGAGGCTGCCGTTGACGATCAGGACATGGAGACCAGGAAGGGACACGACCGCGCCACTGCCTACTTGCGAAGGACGAACTGGTTGATGACCAGGACGTCGAGGCCGGTGCCGTAGAACACCCGCACGGCATCGCGCGGATTGCAGACGATCGGTTCGTGGAAACCGTTGAACGACGTGTTGATCACGAACGGCAGGCCGGTCGCGGTCCCGAACGCGTCGAGCAGGCGTCTGAAGCGCGGCAGTTCGTAGTCGGCAGCGACGGTGTGGACGCGGATGGCCGCGGATGGTGCCGGCAGGGCCTCGCGGAACCTGGCGGGATCGCGCGGCCGATAGTCGCACTCCATGAACGGCGCCGGGCCGGGCCCGTCGAAGTGCTCGGCCAGCGCTTCCTCAGTACCGCTGATGGCGTATCCACGCCACGGCGCGCGACGCTTGAGGAAGCGATTCAGATTGTCGAGCACGTACGGTGCGGTCGGGTTGGCGAGGATGCAGCGGGCTCCCAGGGCGCGCGGCCCCCACTCCATCGGACCGTCGAACCACCCCACCAGCAGCCCTGTGCGCAGCGCCTTGACAGCCACCTGCACGGCGTCTTCCTCCGACTGCCAGTCGTATTGCAGCTTGCAGCTGTCGAGCACCTGCTTGGTTTCTTCAGCCGAATAGGACGGCCCGAGGAAGGGCGACAAGCGCGCCGGCGCGCTGCCGAGCGCCTGCAGGGCCGCCCCGGCCGCCAGGCCGCCATTCCCGGGATCGACCGGGACGAACACGCGGGAGAACAGCCCCGACTGCCTGACACGCGTGTTGATGGACGAGTGATAGAAGAGGCTGCCGCCGAGACACAGATCGGCCTGGCCGACGGCCTTGCGTACGTCACCGAGGAACTCGACCAGCAGGTCGGCCAGCCGCGCCTGGAGCGCCGCGGCCAGTGCCGCACGGGCCAGGCTGCCGGCGCCGGCACGGCCGTCGAGGCGGTCCTCGACGAACCGCTCGAGGCCGGGATTCACGACCAGCGCATCCGGCTCGCGCTGCAACAGGCGATCGACGGCGGCATCGCGACTGTCGGGCATCAGGCGCGCGAGCGCCTCGGCTTGCTGATCCGCCGGCGACGGCGTGAACCCGAGTGCTGCCGAGCAGCGCGAGAAGACGCGCACGAAGCCGGGACCACGCCACGGCCACTCGATCGGACGCACGGTGGCGCCCTCGCCGACCCACACGCTCACTTCCGGCCCGTCGTGGTCGCAGACCACGATCGCGGCCGCGGTCGAGGGCGACGTCAGGTAGGCCGTGCACGCGTGGGCGCGGTGGTGATCGAGTCGTTCGACCGTCGTCGCCGCGGGCGCCGGTCCGTCGCCGTCCACGAGAATGTAGCGGCTCAGATCCGCGCGCGATCGCCCGAGCCGCTCGAGCATCAGGTCGAGGGCGGCATCCGGGAAGCCGGTGGCGGTCACGCCGGCGCCGCGCACGCGGGTGGCGCGCTCCTGGGCGCAGATGCCTGCCACCTTGCCCTCGCCCGCGACCGCGGCCGTGGCATTCCTGGTACCGCCTCCGATTGCCGCGATCATCATCCGCATTCCTCACGACCAGCGAGTCCCTGCCGCGGCTGGCGCCACCACGCTCGTCACTCCGCGCGCGGGACCCTGGCCGAAGCGCGTCAGGTGCGGTCAGGTTCGCCAGCATCGAGGCGCTGTCGTCCGGCCCCGGCTCCGCTCGAAACCAGCCACCAATCATATGGCAGGCAGTTACCGGCTTCGCGCCATTCCCGTCGCCATGCCTCGACGTCATGCATGTCAGGCCGCCTTGAACGTGGAGGCCCCTCGCGACGTTCTCGCCCCGCCAGCACCGTTCCGCGGCTTCACGGGCCGGTCAGTCGGGCCGGGCCAGACGCGACAAGGTGCGCTCCGCACGCGCCGCCTCACGGGTATCGCGCCGGGTGACCTGCTGACGCAGGTGCGAGACGGCCCTGGTGGTGTCGCCCAGGGCCAGATAGACCTCGCCCAGGTGATAGTGGATGCAGAACATGTCGGGCTTGCCCTGGTAGGCACGCTCGAGGAACGGCAGCGCCTCGGCACTGCGGCCGGCGTGGTGCAGCGCCCAGCCGTAGCTGTCCAGGATGTCCGGCTCGTCGGGGTCGAGGGCCATCGCCTGCTCGGCGAACGCCACAGCCTCGTCGGCGTTGCCGATGCCCGACTCGATCTCGACCCATGCCAGCTCGTTGAAGAGACCCGGCGAGCGGACGCCGTCGGCGAGCGCGAGGCGGTACTCGCGACGCGCGTTGACGAAGTCGCCGGCGCGCTCGTAGCGCAGCGCCGTGGCGAGGTGTCGCCGCTCGAAGTAGGTGTGCACGGTGACGCCGGCGGCGAGGAACAGGCCCGCCAGGGCGGCCACGGCCGCGCCGATGCGCCAGCGCTGGCGCTCGACCGCCGCCCACCCCAGGGCGATGCCCGCCAGGCTCCCCAGCAGATCGAACGGGTCGGGGTCGCGGGCCGGCTGGAACCCTTGCGCCACTTCGTCGGCCGCTGCCACCAGCGCCAGGACCACTGCCAGCGCCAGCGGGCTGACCGGCCGCCGCAGGTATCGGGCGGCCCACCAGGCGCCGGCGAACAGCACCAGGAACGCCGTGGTGTGCAGCACCTTGTCGATCCCTGGCCACTGGTTGGCGAGGCGATCGACAGGCGCCCCCGCCACGACACTGCCCGCCGCCACCACGACGGTCACGGCGAGGCCGACCTGCAACAGCCGGCCACGCGACAGCCGCGACGCCGGGCCGCGAGCGGACCGTGGAGAATCGTCCGTCATGACACCCCCTGGGGCAGCGGCAGACGACGCCAGATCATGCCGATGGCGTCCCGACACGCGCCTGCCAGTCCAGGCGCCGTGAGTGGGTAGGCCGCGACCGTCTGGAAGCGCCGCTCTTCCGGTCGCCAGCGCTCTTCCCACGATGCCGCGCTGCCAAGGAACTCGTAGGCCTCACGCCCCTGCTCGAAGGCCCACTCGATCGATGAGCCGGTGAGTTGCAGCCCCGGATAGTACGCCTTCAGCGCTTCGTGATAGCCGATCTTCAGCTGCCAGATCCGATCGTAGGCATCGATCGAGAGCTCAGCGGCGGCCGGATGGTCGCCGAACGACAGCCACGCCACGTGCAGGCGCCCGGCGGCGGCGGCGCGATGACCGTAGCCGCGGAAGAACCGGCGCAGGTCGATGCGATTGCCGAGGTCGGATCCGCGCCGTCCCTTCCAGCCCGAGCCCTCGATGGCGATGAACGACTCGAGCAGCGTGTCCACCTGGTGCGGCGCCGGCACGACCCGTTCCACGGTCATGGGTCCAAGTGCCCGTTCGGCCTTCCGACGCAGTCGCTGGAGGTTGGAGGTGATGTGACTCGAGAGGCTGTCGTAGTAGACGTCCCACCGCCCGGTCGTCGGCACTGCGAGCGCGGTCGCCGTCGCCCGTGCGACGGTCATCGCCTGATGCCAGGGTCGCGTCCGCAGGGCGTCGATCACCAGCGAGCGTTCCGGCAGACGCTGGAGCACGAGCGGCCGCCCCAGGGCCAGCCCTTGATCGACCAGCGCCGACGCTGCGTCGGGAGAGGCGCACAGCCAGTCACAGGGCTCATACAGGCGTGACACGCCGAGATGGGTGACGCGCGCGCCGGCGGGCAGCCGCTCGTGGACGAGCGGCGCAATCCCGGCCAGCCCGCCACCGGTCTGGCCGACCGTCAGTATCCGCAGATCGGATCCGGCGTGAAAGGCCTCGGCGCACGACAGGAACCAGTCGTGATCCAGCAGCGGCGAGCGCCGGGCGGCGGCCAGCGTCTGCCAGTCGTCCCGACACCGTTCAAGCTGCGGGATTGACTGAATCATGGAAGCTTCCTGTCCCGCCCGTCAGCAGCCGCAGTCCCGTCCGACCTTTCAGGATACTCCGCAGCAGCCACCGGCCACCGGGCAGGGCGGCGCACACGGCGTAGATGCGGGCCCAGCCGCGCCGGTCGCGATGGTCGGCGCGCCGCCAGGCCTCGATCGCCACGCCGGCCCGCGCCGGATCGCCCGCCAGCAGCGCCTCGCGCGCCACCGCGAGCAGCGCATGCCCATGCGCGGTCTCGGCGGCGGTGCGATGCTCGCCGCTCAAGCCCTCGTCGCGCAGCCAGACGCGTTCGAGCAGCGTCTGGTACGACACGGCTCGCTCGAGATTGCTGCACTTCGACACGCGTCCGGGATCGCGATGACCGACGTTCACCGTGGTCGGCGCCGCGAGATAGCCGACATCGGCGCCCCGGGCGACACGCGCGAAGAACTCCCAGTCCTCGAAGAGGGCGACCCGCTCCGTGTACCACGTGCTGTCGTCGAGCGCCGCGCGGCGCACCACGACCGACGACGTCAGAATCGGCAGTTCGTCGAGCAACTGGCGATACATCGGCCCGGCCCAGCACTGGACCGTCTCGCTCGACCACGACGCCGCGGCCGGCCGTTGCAGCGTGAGGGGAGCCATGGCGGGAAAGTCGAGCGGACGGCCGGCCCACGCACTGGCGCCGTCTGGCCGCACGCCACCGTCCGCGGTCTCGATCACGAAGTCGCTGAAGACCAGCCCGACGGACGGCGCGGCATCGAACAGGGCCAGCTGCATCGACAGTTTGTCGTCGCGCCAGCGATCGTCGGAATCGAGGAACGCGATGAAGCTGCCGGTGGCGTGACGGATGCCCGAGTTGCGGGCGGCGCCGACGCCGCCGTTGACCTGGTGCACGTAGCGCACCCTGGTGCCGTAGGCCGCCGCGACGCTGCGTGTGTCGTCAGTGGAGCCATCGTCCACGACCACGATCTCGAGGTCGGTCACGTCCTGGCGAAGCGCCGAGTCGATGGCAGCCGGCAGGCGGGCCGCGCGATTGTAGGCGGGGATGACGACGCTGACGAGCGGGCGCGTCATCCGGCGGCTCCGTCGTGACGAATCGGCCGCTCGGCCAGCGCCAGCAACAGGCTGCTGAACGTCCGCCGCAGGATCGGCAGCCCGGCCACGGCGCGGGCGAGGCGCACGCTGCGCAGGCCCGGCACACGGGCGGCGATGAACTGATGGCGCACGCTCGAGAACCACGGCGCCAGCTCCACGCCGGATTCGCGCGGGGTCATGTGATAGCGGTAGATGCCGCTGTCTGGATAGCGGCCGCCGCGGGGCGTTCGCTCGACCAGGTCGCGCGTCGAGTAGTGGTGCATGCTCACGACCACCCGGCCCTGGTCGGTGAGGGAGTCGGCCATCAGGCGCAGGGTGCGCGCCCGGTGCGCGCCATCCGCCAGGT
This sequence comes from uncultured Acidobacteriota bacterium, assembly GCA_963807405.1. GTDB lineage: Bacteria > Acidobacteriota > Vicinamibacteria > Vicinamibacterales > UBA2999 > CADEFD01. Next base: position 3,615,591 of record CAWEBU010000006.1, read on the forward strand.
TGCTGTGCAGCGTCGACAGCACGCGATCGAAGGCCTGGGGCGCGCCGTATGGCGCGGCCACATCGGCGTGCACGAGCGCGACCTGCGCCTCGGCCTCGAGCTTGTCCCGCAAGACCAGCAGGCCGATGCGTGAGACGTCGACCGCGACCACCGCCGCCGCCCGGGCGGCCAGGGCGGTCGTGTAGCGTCCCGGGCCACAGCCGAGTTCGCACACCGTCATGCCCGCCTCGGCGCCGACGGCCGTGAGTGTCGGCTCGACCTCGGTGGCGTCGGCGAAGTGCGAACGCCATTCGCGCCGCTCCCCCTCGGCGAGAGCCCGGCTCCGCACATCGCGTACCTGCATCTCGACGGCGCTCTCCGCGTGGAGGCGGGCCTCATCGAGCAGCGACAGCACGCCCTGCCGCACCGGGAACGCTCGACCGCACGACTCGCAGTGCACCGTGCCGTCAGCGAGGAACCGGTCGGGGCCCTCGGCCGCGGCACGGAGCACACCGCCGTCGTTCGAGCAGCGAAGCCGGGTCAGCAGGGGCAGGGGGAAGCCGCGCTGCATGGTTCAGACCTGTCCAGCGCCCGGACACTCGCGCGGGTGTGTCGTGCGCACGGCCATCACGGAGTCTCGAGCCCGGCCGCCACCAGCCGGCGCAGCGCCGATCGGTCCAGTTTGCCGGCGCCGGGCAGCTTCGGCAGCTCGGCCAGGACGACCACCCGGGCCGGCACCTTGTAGGACGCCAGTCGCGACGCCGCGAACCCGCGCAGCGTCATCTCGACATCGGCCACGGTCGCGCGCAGCGCCACGAACGCGATCGGCACTTCGCCCAGCAGGTCGTGCTGGGCGGCCACCACGGCGGCCTCGTGCACCGCGGGATGCTCGTGCAGCACGTCTTCGATCTCGCGCGGTGCCGACCCGGTTGGCGCCCACCTTGATCATGTCGTGCTGGCGGCCGACCAGGAACAGGAAGCCGTCGTCGTCCGCGTAGCCGAGGTCGCCGGTGCGGTAGCCGTCGACGCTGAACCGCTGCGCGGTCTCGTCAGGCCGGTTCCAGTAGCCGCGCGAGATGTTGGGCCCGCGGGCCACCAGCTCGCCGACCTCGCCCGGGGAGCACGACGCGCCCGTCGTCGTCGAACACGCGGATCTCGACGTCCGGGATTGGCCGGCCGATCGATCCTCGCTTCGCGGCGAAGTGCTCCGGCGGCCAGGTAGGTCAGTCGCGCCGAGGCTTCGGTGGCGCCGTACATCACGAAGAAGTCGGCCGTCGGACCGCGCCGCAGCCACTCGTCGATCTTGGCCGGCGGCATGGCGCCCCCGGCCTGCGTCACGTAGCGCAGGTGCGGCAGCGCGACCTCGTCGAGGCTTCGACCGGTGCAGCATCAGCGCGAAGGTGGACGGCACGCCGGCGAATCCGGTGACCGCGTGCTCGGCCATGCCGTCGAGCACGACGATTGGGGAACGCGACGCGGTTCTCGATCACGATCGAGCCGCCGACCGCCAGATGCGTGTGCAGCAGCGACAGGCCGTAGACGTAGTTGAACGGCAGCACGCACATGACGCGGTCGGCAGCGGTCAGCCGCAGGTAGTGGACGATCGACCGTGCGTTGGCCACCAGATTGCCGTGCGAGAGCATCACGCCGCGCGGCTCGCCCGTGCTAGCCCGACGTGTAGATGATGGCGGCCAGGTCCGTGTCGTGGCCGGCGCTCTCAATCGGACCGTCCGCCGCGCGCGACACCGCGTCGCCGAGGCTGACGAACGGCGGCGGCAACGCCGCCTGTGCCGCCAGCGACGAACAGATGCGCCACGCCGTCGAACATGCCGCCCGGTCCGTGCGCACGGGCCGTCGCCTCATCGACGACGACGATCGCCGGCGGCAGTCGGCAATGGCCACGGCCAGGCGATCGCTGCGTGGTCCGTGTGGCAGGGGCACGGCCACCCCACCGGCGCTCATGGCACCGAGGTAGGCGGCCACCATGTCGGCACCGTTGTCGAGCGCCACCACCACACGGTCGCCGGCGGCGAGGCCGCAGCTGTCGGAACAGGTGGGCGTAGCGGTCGTCAGCCGGTCGAGGTCGGCGTAGCTGACGCGCCGGTCGCCGCTCGATGAGCACCAGCTCATCGGGGTGGGCGGCGGCTGACGCGTCGAGCAGTTGGTGCAGCAGCATGGTCACGTCACCGGGAGCCGGACGTCAGTCGCCGGTCGCCGCAGCGGCTGGCCGGCATCTACGGCGACGGCGCGACGGAGCCGAGCGCGGCCGACACCCGGTCGACGACCGTGCGGCACGTCGCAGGGGCCGCCGCCGGCCGCTGGCGCGATGAAGTGATGGTGGACCAGCTGCGTCGACAGCACGCCGACGACGCGCCATGTTGTCGGCGTTCGAGAACTGGCCGCTGGCGGCGCGCGCCAGGCACTTGGCGAGCAGCTGTGCCGACGGCGCCCGGGATCGAAGCACGCCGGCATCCGCGACCGCGCGCGGGGCTCGCCACGCTCGGCGATCCACTCCTGGGCCTCCGGCGCCGGCGAACGACAGCGCGTCGGGCGCGCGATAGGGCTGCTTGGGCCGCTGCAGGATCTCGGCCGGCACCAGGTCCGCGGCGGCGCGCTTCAGCACGTGCTTCTCGTCGAGCACGCGCAGCTTGTAGCGCGGCGGCAGGGACTCGGCCAGCGCGGCCACGCGCCGGTCGAGGAACGGGAAGCGCCCCTCGACCGAGTGCGCCATCAGCATGCGATCGCCCTGCGACGACAGCAGGTAGCCGGACAGCAGCGTGTGGATCTCGAGGATACTGGTCCTGCGCGAGCGGCGTCCACCGCCGAAGTCCGGCGGCAGCGCCGCCAGCAGCGCCGCGCGCGCATCGACGCCCGCCGAGGCGCTCGCGCAGGTCGGCGCGAGAACAGCCGCTTGAGGGCGCTCGTGCCGCTCCAGCGCGGATCGTGGCCGAAGCCGGGCTCGCGCGCAGCGCTCGAGGCCGCGGCCGAAGAACTGCCGCGCCATCGCCCGCTGCGCCACCGGCGAGCGCTCCAGGTACGGATAGAGCCGCTCGAGCAGCGCGCGGCCGTCGCGTCGGACGCCGGCTGCGCGCGCCCAGAAGCGCCGGACCTTGGCTTCGCGGAAGAGATCGTAGCCGGCGAACATCTCGTCGGCGCCTTCGCCGGTCAGCACGACCTTGATGCCGGCGTCGCGCACCAGTTTCGACAGCAGGATAGAGCGGCGCCGGCGCCGTGCGCAGGATCGGCCGCTCGGTGTGGCGGATGACCTCGGGGAAGACGCGCGCGATGTCGCCGCGCGACACCAGCACCTCGTGGTGGTCGCTGCCGAGACGCTCGGCCATCAGCCGCTGGAAGGACGTCTCGTCGTACTCGGCGTCGTCGAAGCGCAGCGAGAAGGTGCGGAAGCTTCGCGCCCTTGGCGCGCAGGCCGAGCGCCGCGATGAGCGAGCTGTCGAGGCCGCCGGACAGATAGCTGCCGACCGGCACGTCGGCGCGCAGCATCCGCAGGCTGGTGGCGTCGCTCGAGCGCCGCCCGCACGGCGTCCACGGCGTCGTCGAGCGAGCCCGTGAACGGCGCGGCGCCCGTCGACCCGGAAACGCCGGCTGATAGGCGCGGTGCCGGCGTACGCCGCCGGCGGTCGTAGACTCGGACGGACCCGGGCTCCAGCTCCTCGACGCCGCGAAGACGGTCTGCGGCGGCACCGGCGCTCCAGAACGTGAACGTCTCGTCGAGGCCGACGCGGGTCGAGCCGGCGGGGCAGCGTCGGAGTCGCCGGCGAAGATCGCCTTCACCTCGCTGGCGAAGTAGAGCCGGCCGCCGTGCTCGCAGACGTAGAGCGGCCGCACGCCGAACGGATCGCGGGCCAGCACCAGCTGCGCGTTGCTCGCTGTCCCACAGCGCGATCGCCCACTGGCCGTTGAAGCGCTCGAAGGCCGCCGCGCCCCACTCCTCGTAGGCGTGGACGATGACTTCGGTGTCGCTGCGCGTGCGGAAGCGGTGGCCGCGCGCGACCAGCTCGTCGCGCAGCTCGACGTAGTTGAAGATCTCGCCGTTGAAGACGATCCACAGCGTCTCGCGCTCGTTGGCGAGCGGCTGCTGGCCCGATCGCCAGATCGATGATCGACAGCCGCGCGTGCGCGAGTCCGGCGTCGGTCGATCGCGATAGAGCGCCGAACTCGTCGGGGCCGCGGTGGCGCAGCGCACCGGCCATGACCGCCAGCTCGTCGAGCCCGATCGCCGGCGCCGCCGGGCGCCGCCGCATCGACGACGCCGGCGATGCCGCACATGTCAGGCGTGCACCTCGGGCACGGGCTCGACGAGGCGCGGGCGCGCATGCAGGTAGCGCGGTCGTGCGGCGCTTCTGGTCGATGTCCGGTAGACGCGCTCGACCTGCTCGGCCGTCAGCCCGACGGCGGCGGCGACCTCGGCGGCCGGCACCCCGTGGTTCAGCCCGTAGAGGCACAGGTCCATCTTGTCGTAGGGCAGCGCGAAGTAGAACTCCTCCTGCGTCTGCGGCAGCGAGAAGGTGTCGGTGGTCGGCGGCCGCTTGCGGATCTCGTCGGGCACGCCGAGGTGCTCGGCCAGCGCGTAGACCTGCGTCTTGTAGAGGTGCGCGATCGGCTTGATGTCGGCGGCGCCGTCGCCGTGCTTCACGAAGAAGCCCTGGTCGTACTCGAGCCGGTTGGGCGTGCCGGCCACGACGTAGTTCAGCCGGTCGGCGTGGTAGTACTCCATCATCTTGCGCACGCGCTGCTTGAAGTTGGTCGCCGCGACGATCTGCAGGTAGGCCTTCGGGGTCATGCGCGACGCTCTGGCGCTCGCCGCTCGGCGACTCGACGATCAGCTCCGAGAAGTTCAGGCGGTCGCTGTCGAGGATCGACGGCAGGGTGATCTTGTTCTTCCACCCCTCGCCGTAGTCCGGGAACATCGTGCGGATGGCTTCGTCCTGGCGGGCGTAGCAGCCGGCCGCTTCGAGCGTGGGCGCGATGTCTTCGACGAGCGTCGGCACGCCGAGCTGCGACGAGAGCAGACGGCCGAGGGTCAGGGAGTCCGAGGACGACGTCGCGCTCCGGCATCAGGAGCACCTGCACGCGCTCGGCGCCGAGGGCGCGCACGGCGAGGCAGGTCACGACCGAGCTGTCGATCCCGCCCGACAGACCGACGACGACGCCGCGGCGGCGAAGCTCGCGTACCTGCTGGCGGATGGCTTCTTCGATGGTTTCGGCGGTCTTCTGCAGGTCGATCGCGAGCGTTGCACTGGAAAACATGGCGATGTCAGTCCCTCCGACGGATGCCGTCCGGGCGAGGCCTCGCCCTTCAGTCACAAAGCGTGACGACGCGACCTCCGCCATCAGGCAGGAAGTCCGCCGTGCCCGCCCCCACACCTGTGACGGCCAGCCGCCGAAGGTTCCGGAGCGAGTGCACTGAAGCAAGAAGCACTCCGGCCTGCTCGTCGCTGCGGCCGACCGCTGAAAGTTACTCCATTTCAGAGACTTAGGGAACATGGAGAGGGCCGGCGGGCTACTCTGAAGCGCCCACTTTGTCGCCGTTTCTCAGACAAAATGTCGGCGCCCACTCGACCCCCACCGCAGGCCAGCGCGAGCGCGGCCGCCAGCGCCTGTGAGTAGAATGCGCCCATGACACGCATCCTGGTCCTCGGCACCGTCACCCTCGCGGGCAGTCTCACGATTGCGCTCTCGGCCATGCAGGCGCCGGCCGGGCCGGCGGCGGCGGCGCTCGACGCCACCAGGATCGAGAAGGTCAAGGACAACCTCTACGTCATCACCGGGTCGAACACGACGCCGCGCGAGGCGTTCAGCGGCGGCAACACCGGCGTCTTCCTCACCGAGCGCGGCGTGGTCGTCGTCGACACCAAGCTGGCCGGCTGGGGCCCGACCATCCTGGCCCGCATCCGCACCGTCACCGACAAGCCGGTCGTCACCGTCATCAACACGCACAGCCACGGCGATCACACCGGCAGCAACGCGTTCTTCGGCGCCGCCGTCGAGAGCGTGGTGCACGAGAACACCAAGGCGAACATGGCGAGGATGGACGCCTTCAAGGGCGACCAGGCGAAGTTCCTGCCGACACGCACCTACAAGGACAAGCTGACGCTCGGCGCCGGCAAGGATCAGATCGATCTCTACCACTTCGGCGCCGGGCACACGGACGGCGACACGTTCGTCGTCTACACGTCGCTCCGCACCATGCAGGCCGGCGACATGTTCCCGTGGATGGACGCGCCGTTCATCGACCGGACCAACGGCGGCAGCGGCCGCGCCTGGCCAGCCACGCTGAAGAAGCTGCTCGACGGCGTGAAGAACGTCGACACGGTGATCGGCGGCCACCGGCCGGTCGCCGGCTGGAAGGACGTCGCCGTGTTCCAGCAGTTCCTGACCGACCTGAACGCCCACACCGCTGCGGCCCACAAGGCCGGCAAGACCGTCGAGCAGGCGGCCGCCGACACGGCCTGGATGAGCAAGTATCCCGGCTACGGGTCGACCCGGCTCACCGCCGCCGTGCAGGCGATCTACGACGAGCTGAACGGGAAGTAGCGCCGGCGCCACCGCTGGCGCCGGCCGCGGCGCCGGGCCGGCCGGCCTGCTACGGCGTGCGCGGCCGCCGGAACAGCCCCACGTAGACGGCCTTGCCCACGATGTGCCCCTGCATGGCGTCGTAGACGGCGGTGCGCGTCGCCCACGCATCGGCACCGGCCGGCACGTCAATCGTGGTGTCGAGCGCGAACAACTCGAACGTGTAGTGGTGCAGCGGTCCGTTCGCCCCGGCGCCGGGGCCGCGATAGACCTCGCCGCTGGCACTGATCTGCCGGCTGCCGTCGGGCAGCGTCGGCCCCTTGGGCTGGCCCTCCGCCATCCCGGTGGCCGTGCCCGGGATGCCCCACACCAGCCAGTGCACCTGATCTTCGGTGGTCTTGTTGCGCGCCACGTCGGGATCGCGCATGTGCAGCACGAAGCTGCGCGTGCCGGCCGGCACGTTGGTCCAGGTGAGCGCGGGCGACACCTGCTCGCCGGCCTGCGAGTACTTCACGGGAATGACGCCGCCGTCGGGAAAGGCTGTTGTCGTCAGCGTCAGTGGCGGTGCGGGCGGCGCGGCGGGCTGTCCGGCCGGCGGTTGCGCCGCCAGCGTGATCGGCGTGAGTGCCAATGCCATGGCCAGTCCGGCCCAGGTCGTGAGTGTCATCAGATGCCTCCCTCGTGCCGGCGGTGTCCGCAGGCCACACAGAAGATAAGGCATCTTGCGGCCGCGTCCTACAATCAGCGGCATGCTCAACGGCGCCGCCGCCCGTCTCCTCCGGCCCCTCGCGATCGGTGCGGGTCTCGCCGCGCTCGCCTCAACTCCCGCCTGGGCACAGACGACGCTCCTGCCCAGCGCCCCCGGCGTCTGGAAGCCGTGGAAGGGGCTGACAGCCGTCCCCAGTGCCCGCGCGGACGCTGGCGTCACCGCTGCGCAGGTGAAGGCCTTCGAAGCCGAGTTGCTGGCACTGAACGCCATCACGACGCGCGCCGTCGGCGTGGCCACGCCCGTCGGTTACAGCGTGGAGACGTGGGCGCACCTCAGCTCATGGAAGACCCCGGCCCACGCGCCCGGACATCCGGGGCCGCGCACGCTGCCGATGTCGGGGGGTCTCTCGTTCGGCGCCTTTCCGATTTTCGAATACGTGCGCAACGGCAAGACCATCCGCGAGGACACGGGGGAGACCGCCCTGCAGGACTTCGTGGTCAACACGATCGCCAAGGCCATCTTCAGGCCCGACCGCGTCGAGGAGTGGGGCGCCGTCGACCATGACGCGTTTCCGCTGCCGGCCCGGAAAGGCGAGGTCGCAGGATTGCCGCGCTACGGCGACGCGCTCATCGTGGCCCGCGATCCCGACGCCCTGTTCACGCCGCTCGCGCTCGACGCCGCGCTCGAGATCGTCCGGATGGAGCGGGCCGGCAGCGTCGCCCGGTATCGCGAGAGTCGCGAGAAGTACGCGGCGCAGCTGGCGATGGTGCGGGATCCGGCTCGCCGGGCGCGCCGCCTGAAGGAAGCGGCCGAGGCCGCGGCGTCCATGCCCGATCCGCCCGCCTTCGTCGCCTCGATCGAAGCCGCCCTCGCCGCCGAGGAGGCGTCCATCGTCTCCGCGCTGAGTCCGGCCGGTGATTCGAGCACGAGCGTGGCGGAGGCCGAGCGCGCCCTCGAGGAGGTCACGTCGTGGCTGGCCGCCCTGACGCCCGCCGAGCGCACCGAGCCGTCCTGCTACGTGACACAGGGGCAGGGCCTGCGGGCGCGGTTCCGGGCGGCGCCGGCGGCCGGCTGCGTGCCGCTCGTCAGGCCCAACTACGCCTACTTCAACCCGGCGCTGCCCCGCTCGGTGCCCCAGGTCATCCTCATCACCGGCATCGCGCGCTGCTTCGACAGCGCCAATCCCTACAACCGCGACGCCCGCGAACCCGGTCCGCATGGATGCGCGGCCAACCGGGCGCTCATCGACACGATCGACAAGGCCGCCCTGCGGGCGTGGCTGCGCTGAGGGGCTCGGCACACGACGTGGGACGGTCGCGGCTCCCGCGGGGACGGGCGTCGCCCGCAGTAAGCGCCAGCCGGTTACAGTCGTAATCCCAGTGCGAGACCCGCGCGGACGCGCAGCTCTGCCATGACCACGAATTCCCACGCCATCCACCCGTAGCCGCCCGCCAGATCGCAACCGCCATGACCCACGCCGAGGTGTCGCCGTTCGCCCGCCTGCTGAAGACCGTCGCCAAGGTCGAAGCCGAGGAGGTCCGCGCCGTCGTCGTGTCGTTCGCCTACTTCGCGATGCTGATGGGCAGCTACTTCATCGTGCGGCCGGTGCGCGATGCCATGGGCACGGTCTACGGCGTCGGCAGCCTGCAGGAGCTCTACACCGGCACCTTCGCCGCCAGCTTCGTGCTGGCGCCGGCCTACGCGTTCCTCGCCTCGCGGATCCGGCTGGCCACCTTCCTGCCCTGGGTCTACGGCTTCATCGCCCTGACCATGCTGGCGTTCTACGCCCTGTTCGAGAGCGTCGGGCAGCAGCAGGACCGCTGGGTGGCGGCGCTCTTCTTCGTGTGGGTGAGCACGTTCAACGTGCTCATCATCTCGGTGTTCTGGAGCCTGATGGCCGACACCTTCTCGCGCACGCAGGCCAAACGGCTGTTCGGCTTCATCGCGGCGGGCGGCACGGTGGGCACGATCGGCGGTCCGGCGCTGGCCGCGCTGCTCGTGGATTCGGTCGGCACGAGCACGTTGCTGCTCATCTCGGCGGCCGGGTTCGTGGGCACGGCCTGGCTGGTGCGCGTGCTCGAGCGCGAACGGCGCCGCCTCGGCACGAGCGGAGCCGAGGTGCAGCGCACGTCGCTCGACCGCACGCTGGCGGGCAATCCATTCGAAGGGTTCACGCTGCTGGTTCGCTCGCCGTACCTGCTGATGATCGGGCTGTTCATCCTGCTGATGACCACGATCTCGACCATCATCTACTTCCAGCTCGGCGACCTGATCACGAAGGCGTTCGAGAGCCGCGAAGCCCGCACCCGGGCCTACGCGATGATCGACCTGGCGGTGAACGGGTCCACCGTGTTCCTGCAGCTCTTCGGCACCGGCCGGCTCATCGAACGGTTCGGCGTGACCGCCGGCCTGCTGTTGAATCCCGCCATCATGGTGTTCGCGTTCCTGGCGGTGGCGTTCTCGCCGGTGCTGCTCGTCCTCGGGTCGATCCAGGTGGTGCGCCGCTTCGCGGAGTATGCCGTCGCCAAGCCCAGCCGCGAGATGCTCTTCACGGTGGTCGATCAGGAGAGCAAGTACAAGGCGAAGAACGTCATCGACACGGTGGTCTACCGCTTCGGCGACGTCACCTCGGCGTGGCTGAGCGCCGCGGTGCTGCCGTTTGGCGTGGCCGGACTGGCCATCGCCGGCATCGTCATGTCGGCATGCTGGTTCCCGATCGCCTACCTGCTCGGGAAGCGCTACGAGAACGTGCGTAGCGGCGAGGTCGTCGGCTCCGTGGCCGGCGACGCCGTGGCCACGCAACGGTAGGCGGGCGGCCCGCCGCGGGCAGGGCCGTGTTCGATAGGATGGGATGGGTGGCGGCGCGGCCGTCGCCCCTGGACAATGCCGATGGCGAGCCGGGCGCGGACGACCGCGTCGGACCTCGCTCGATCGCTGGAGGAACTGCCGTGACGACACTCACCCGCCGAGACTGGCTCGCCCTGACGATGGGCGCGGGCGCCACCCTGACCTTCGACCCGCGCGTGCTGCTGGCGCAGGGCAAGATGAACACCAAGGCCATTCCGTCGAGCGGCGAACGTCTGCCCGTCATCGGTCTCGGCAGCTCGGCCACCTTCGCGGCGGTGGCGCGCAGCGAAGACCTCAGCGCGCTGCGCGAGGTCTTCAAGGCGCTCGTCGACGGCGGCGCGACCGTGTTCGACACGGCTCCCGGCTACGGCGCGTCGGAAGAAGCCGCGGGCCAGATCGTCAACGAACTGGGACTCGCCGACAAGATCTTCTGGGCGACCAAGCTGAACGTCGCCGGGCGTGGCGGCAGCAGTGCCGATCCGGCGGCGGCGCGCAAGCAGGTGGAGACCTCGTTCGCCCGCATCAAGAAGGCGAAGATCGACCTCATCCAGGTGCACAACATGGGCGATGTCGGCGTGCAGATCCCGATCCTGCAGGACTACAAGAAGCAGGGCCGCGTCCGCTACATCGGCCTGACGACGACCTTCGAGGGCCAGTACCGACGATCTCGTGACGACGATGCGCAAGGAGCCGCTCGACTTCATCGGCGTCGACTACGCGATCGACAACCGTCACGCGGAGGCCACCATCCTGCCGCTGGCGCAGGAACGGAAGATGGGCGTCTTCGCCTATGCGCCGTTCGGCCGCACGCGCCTCTTCAAGCGGGTCGGCAACCGCCCGCTGCCGGACTTCGCCAAGGAAATCGACGCCAGCACCTGGGCGCAGTTCTTCCTCAAGTTCGTGGTCAGCCACCCGGCCATCACGGTGGCGACGCCGGCCACCAGCCAGGCCAAGAACATGGCCGACAACATCGGCGGCGGCGTCGGGCGGATGCCGGACGCGGCGATGCGCAAGCGCATGGCCGATTTCGTGGACGCGCTGCCCGGCGCGTAGCCCGTCCCACGCGATGACGAACGGCGACGGCCCCGTGCGGGCCCCGTGGCTCCAGCGCCTCGTGGACGTGCGTCCGGGGGAGCTGGCCGCGGTGGCCTGGGCGTGGCTGTTCTTCTTCGCGGTGCTGTCGGCCTACTACGTCATCCGGCCCATCCGCGACGACATGGGCGTGGCGGGCGGCGTCGAGAACCTGCCGTGGCTGTTCACCGGGTCGCTGACCGGGATGCTGCTGGCCAACCCGCCGTTTGCCTATCTCGTGGCGCGCATGCCGCGGGCGCGCTTCGTGTCGTGGGGCTACCGGTTCTTCGCGCTGAACCTGGTGGCCTTCTTCGCCCTGCTCACCTGGGGCCCGGCGGCGCAGCAGGTGTGGATCGGCCGCGGGTTCTTCATCTGGACGTCGATCTTCAACATGTTCGTCGTCTCGATCTTCTGGTCGGTGATGGCGGACGTGTTCGCCCCGGGACAGAGCAAGCGGCTCTTCGGCTTCATCGGCGCCGGCGGCACCATCGGCGGCATCGCCGGTGCGGCGCTGACCAGCCAGCTCGTAGGCGTGCTCGGCGCCGCCAACCTGCTGCTGGTCTCGGCGCTGCTCCTCGAAGTGGCGAGCCTGGCGGCGCGCGCGCTCTTCAAAGCGCCGCGCACCGCCACGGCGGCGGAGGACGGCGGCGCCGCGGCCGTCCAGCCGGAAGAGGCCATCGGTGGCGCGGTGTGGGACGGCATGCGCCGGGCCTTCACCGATCCCTATCTGCTGAACGTCACGCTGAACATGCTGTTCTTCACCGTGCTGACGACGTTCCTCTACTTCCAGCAGGCCGCGATCGTCGACGCGACGCTCAGCGACCGCGCCGCGCGCACCCGCTTCTTCGCCAACATCGATCTGGCGGTCAACGTGCTGACGCTGGCGACGCAGACCTTCGCCACCGGCCGGGCGGTGAAGCGCTGGGGCGTGGCGGCCGCCCTCGCCTTCCTGCCGGTGCTGAGCGTCGCCGGCTTCGGCGTGCTGGGTCTGGCGCCGACAATCGCGGTGCTGATGACCTTCCAGGTGCTGCGCCGGGCCGGCAACTTCGCGGTGGCGCGGCCGGCGCGGGAAGTGCTGTTCACGGTGGTGCCGCGGGCGGACCGCTACAAGGCCAAGACCTTCATCGACACGGTCGATCTACCGCGCCGGCGATCAGATCGGCGCCTGGGCCTACGCGCCACTGGCCGCGCTCGGGGCCGGCGTCGCCGGCATCTCGACGGTGGCGGTCGGCCTGGCGGCGCTCGCGGCGGTCAACGGCGTGTGGCTCGGCCGCAAGATGCAGCGGCTGGCCGGCACGAGAGCCACGGACGAGGCGGCGGCCGGCCGGCCGGCGATGCCGGCGCTGAGCGACTCCGAACCGGTCTGACCGCCCCGGCGCCGGTCGAGGCCGCTACCGCTGCCAGCCGGCTCCGGCGAGCGCGGACGTGGCGGCCGCCGTCACCGTCCCGCTGACCTTCAGCCGGAGCGACGTGGCGCCCAGCTCCTCGCGGGCGCGCCTCGCCAGCTCCACGAACTCCGCGGTCGTCGACTCGGCGGCGCGAATCCAGTCGAGTGGCAGCAGCGCGATGGCCTCGCCGCTCGAGCGCCGGGCGACGAGCGCGCGGGAATCCGTGAGCGCCGAGACCACCGGCGACACCTCGTGCTCCTGCCGCAGCATCTCGGCGCTCTCGACGAAGAAGAGCGCCTCACGCTGATCGGTGGCCTCCGCGGCCGAGGCCAGATAGTCGCCGAGGCCGGGCACTCCAACGGCGGCCAGCGCGGCGACCAGGCGTGTCTGCATCGTGAGCGTGAAGGCGCGGTTCCGGAAGAAGGCGCGCGCGCCATCGCTCGACGCGTGGATCTCCCGGGCGCGTGCCTCGTTCAGCTTGCGGAGCTCCTCCGGGTCGGTGCCCCACACGAGATCGCCTACCTGTGCCGTCGTGCCGACCACTGACGGAATCGGCACGACGAACGAAGTGGCCGCGCCGCCGGCGACATCGATCGCCGCCACCTGCTCGAGCGCGCCCTTCAGCACCGGATTGGTCGTGTACGGGTCGGCGCCGACACGCCGCGCCCACCGTCGCCGGGCGCCGTTGATGCCGATCAGGCTCTTGGCCGCGCCGGCTGCCGCGCGACCGACGCCCGCATCGTCGTCCCGGTCGCTGGCCGGGGCGTCGTCGGTCAGGCGCTCGACGGCCCGCCTGGTGCGCCGTCCGAGATTCACGCCAAAGCGCTTCACACCGCCGCCGATGCCCTTGGCGGTGGCCATCGGATCGGTGACGGCATCGACGACGCCGGTGCCCACCTTGAGCAGCGACTCACCAGCCGAACGCGCGAAGACGCCGGCCTTCGACAGCTCGTCGAGGCGCCTGAGGGCGGCGATCTCCTGCAGACGCACCTCGACCTGCGCCAGGCCTTCGGCCTCGAACGTGCCGAAGTCCGACGCGATGGTGAACACGTGATAGTTGTCCGGCGTGCGGACGACAGGCGCGATGGTGTAGCCCTCGCCCACGAGCGGTATCGACATCAGCAGGGTGGCTGCTGTCGCATGGGGATCGGGTTCGCCGTCTTGCGCACGGACGCCCGCTGCGGCGAAGAGGGCCAGCACGGCGGCGAGAACCACGAGATCGAGCGGAACGGACGACCGGGTGCGTCGGCACGAGCTCATTGGCAGTTCCCTCCGTGCCACCAGCCAGTGCGTGCTGAACGGCGGTCAGCGCTGCGGCGGGCGGATGAAGACGAGCGGGTGAGCGGGCTCGGTGGCGTGGCTGCGCGGGGCCGGCGACGGGGCACAGCCGCCGGACTCACAGCTGGCGCACTTCGGCGACGTCTCGGCGGTGGCGAAGCCGATGACACGACGGACCGCGACGACGGCGGCCCCGAGGGCGGCCAGCGCGACGATCACGTCCTGCACACCGAACGGCATCATTGGACCTCAGGCCACCCCGGCCGTGCGCAGGCCCTGGTAGAGCAGGAAGGCCGCGACATAGGCCAGGCCGGACATGTAGAAGAGCTGCAGGGCGGCGTACTTGAGGCCGCCGGTTTCCTTCCGCGTGACGGTGAGCGTCGGCAGGCACTGCATGGCCAGCACGAAGAACACGAGGGCGGAGGCGGCGGTCGCGGGCGTGAACACGGGGCGGCCGTCGTCGCGCGTCATGCCGCGGATCTTGGCCACCACGCCCTCGTCCACTTCGGTTTCCGGCTGCCCGGCCGCCAGCACCGACATCGTGGAGACGAACACCTCGCGCGCCAGGAAGCTCGTGAGCACGCCCACGGTGAGCTGCCAGTCGAAGCCGAGCGGCTCGAACGCGGGTTCGAGGGAATGGCCGATCTGGCCGGCGAAGCTGGCGGCCTGCGCGGCGCGCGTCTCGAGCGCGTCGGCATCACTGAGCAGCGTCTCGACTTCGAGGGTCGAGGCGCCGGGGGCGGCCGCCGCCACCCGCATCTGCTGCGCCTGCACGGGCGGATCCACTTTCGGATACGCGCTCAGCCACCACATGACGATGCAGATGGCCACGATCACCGTGCCGGCGGTCGACAGGAACGACAGCCCCTGGTCGCGCGCCGTGAGCAGGGCGTTGCGCAGCGACGGCGTCTTGTAGGACGGCAGCTCGAGGATCATCGGCTTGGCCCGGCCCTTGAGGATCGTGCTGCCGAACAGGCGCGCCGTGCCGAGCGCGGCCAGGGCGCCGAGCAGGTAGCAGGCCGCAAACGCCATGCCGGCCGCGGCTGGCCGGCCCGCGAAGAGCAGCGTCGTCAGGAGCACGTAGACCGGCAGGCGTGCCGAGCAGCTCATGAACGGCGCCACCAGGATGGTGGCCAGGCGATCGCGCCGATCCGGGATGAGGCGCGTGCTCATGATGCCCGGCAGCGCGCAGGCATGCGAGGTGAGCAGCGGCACGAAGGCGTGCCCGGGGAGCCCGAAACGCGACAGCCAGCGGTCCATCACGAAGGCCGCGCGGGCGAGGTAGCCGGTGTCTTCGAGCAGGGTGATGAGGAAGAACAGCAGGCAGATCTGCGGCAGGAACACCACCGTGCCGGCGATGCCGCCGACGATGCCCTGCGACACCAGATCGCGCACCGGCCCCTCGGGGAGGACCCGTTCGACGAGCGTGCCGAGCTCGGCGAACGTCGCCTCGATGAGGTCCATCGGCACCGTGGCCAGCGCGAACAGGATCCAGAAGAGGGTGCCCATGATGGCGACGAACGCCGCCAGGCCGAGCACCGGGTGCGTGAGCACGGCATCGATCCGCTCGGTGAAGCGGTCATGCGCGCCGGTGGATTCAGTGGCGCTCGTGACGCTGTCGGCCACGGCGTTCGCCCAGTCGCTGATGCCCGCCTCGGTCAGCACCGGCCGCACGTCCTCGGTATCTGGCGCGTGCGACGCGAGCACCGCCTGCCGCAGCGCCAGCAGTCCGCGACCCGTGCGCGCCACGATCGGCACGACCGGCACGCCGAGCCGCGCTTCGAGGTTCACGACGTTGATGGCCAGCCCGCGACGTTCGGCGAGGTCGACCATGTTGAGAGCCACCACCAGGCGCAGGTCGCGGGCCAGGAGCTGGCCTACCAGCACGAGGTTACGCGCCAGATTGCAGGCGTCGACGATGACGACGACCGCATCCGGCGCCGCGTCCCGCCGGCCATCGAGCAGCGCCAGGGCGATGTGCGACTCGGGCGCGTCGATCTCGAGGTCGTAGACACCCGGGAGATCGAGCACGTCGAGGGCAGGGGCCCCCGGCGCATCGGCGCGGCCGACACGCATCGCGGTCGTGGTGCCGGGGAAGTTCGAGGTCTTGGCGCGGGCGCCGCACAGCGCGTTGAAGAGGGTGGTCTTGCCGGTGTTGGGATTGCCGATGAGGGCGATGCGCCGAACGGGCGCGGCTACGCCCGGTGTTGCGACGTCGGGCGGCTCGAGTGCCACGGACATCGCGGTGTTACCGCTCGTCCGCTTCCGGCACGACGTAAAGGCAACGGGCGATCTCGCTCGACAGCCCGATGCGGGTGGACCGCACCTGCACGATGCACGGATCGCCGACCTGGCAGAGACGCATCACGCAGGCGTCCCTCAGGCCGAGCGAGCGCAGCACCGGACGCGAAGCCGCGTCGGTCACCTCGTGCAGCGTCGCCGTGGCGCCGACCGGCACCGAGGTGAGCGGCACGGCGGCGAGGGAACGAAGCAGGGCAGCGGGGGTGGCGGTAGGCACCATGGTTGGTCGCGGGCCATTGTATCAATCCTGAGACCGAATCTCACAATCAGGATCTCCCGGCCACCGCCGCCCTCCCGTGTACTGCCGGGCTGGAACTGCGCACTTTTTCGTCGTTTCTGCCGCCCCGGCCGGGCCGGCTGGCAGCGGCACCGCCCCGGGGCTCGGGTACTGCCGGCGGCGCCGGGCCGATTCCAGCGTCGGTCGACCCGACCCGGCTCGAGCGTGCAGCCGCCGGGGAAGGCCGCGGGCTGTTCTGCCACGGCCATCCCCGTGCTCTACTACATCGCCCGCCGGCACGATGGCCGGCCGCGGCTGAGGCGGTGGTCCCGCCGAGGTGGAGTGATGACGGACGAGACAGGGCGCGCCCGGGCCTGGCCCCCACGGGCGGTCGTCGTGGCCGTGGATTTCAGCGCGGCGTCCGCGCGGGCGGTGGGCCTTGCCGGCATCATCGCCAAGGCGACGACAGCCACACTGCGCGTGGTGCACGCGGAACGCTTCGAAGTGCCGCCGTACTTCACGCCGGCCCAGATCGCGCGGCTGGACGATGAGCGCCAGGAAGCGAGCGCGGAGGTCGCGATCGAGCTGACCCGCTTCATCAAGGCGGCCACCGACTGGCCGACCGCCGTCGTCGCGGAGGAGGGCCCTCCGGTGGACGTCGTGCTGACGGAAGCAGCCGAGTCCGACCTCGTGGTGCTCGGGATGCACGGCCGGCCCGGGCCCTCGCGGTGGTGGCTCGGCTCGGTGGCCGAACGGGTGGTGCGCGGCGCCGAGGTGCCGGTGCTCGTCGTCGCGGCCGACCAGGCTGAGCTGCCCGGGCTGTTCGCCCAGGTCCTGCTCGTCGGCGACGGCGTCGAGCCGGACGCCGCCGTGCGGACACGCGTCGAGGCCCTGACGGCCGCGCTCGGTGGCCGGCTGCGTCGCCAGCGTCAGCCTCGACGCCGGAGGCGGGGAGGCGCTGGCGGATGCCACCCTCGTGGCGGTGGCCATGCCGCGGACGCGCTCGCGCTGGGGTCTCTCCGATCTCCTGACCGACACGCTCGGGGCCAGTGAACGACCGGTGTTGTTCATGCCGGCGGAGTGACCGGCCCGCCCCCGGAGCCTGGACTCGGGGCGCTCAGGCCCGCAGCATGAAGGCTCGCGGGGGCTGTCAGCCCCGCAGCATGAAGTAGATCGCGACGCCCGTCACCGACACGTAGAGCCAGATTGGCAGGAAGACGCGGTTGAAGCGCCGGTGCCGCTCGAACTGCTTCGTCAAGGCGAAGTAGAAGGCCGTGAGCGCGCCGGGCACGACCGTGATCGAGAGGATCACGTGCGAGGCCAGCACCGTCAGATAGACCACGCGGCCGAGGCCATCGCCGGCGTACTTCGTGTCGCCGTGCACGTAGTGGTAGGCGAGGTAGCCCACCAGGAACACCGCCGACATCGCCAGGGCCGTCACCATGCACAGCCGGTGGAACTGCACGGCCTTCCTGCGGATGGCCACCCAGCCGGTGACCAGGCACACCGACGCCAGCGCATTGCAGGTGGCATTCAGCGCCGGCACGAACGACAGGTCGAGGCTGCCGCCGGGGGAGGCGTCGCGGCCCAGGATGTAGCCGATGACCGCCACGGCCACGGTCGAGATCGCGGCGTTCCAGGCGAAGAACGGCGGTCGGCGCGCTCCATCGCGTCTATTCTGGCGCAGCCGGCGCAGGAGCCCGCAGCCTCAGTCGCGGGAGGGGAGCCGCGATTGGTCGCCACCACCCATGCGCCGCAGGAGCTCGCGCGCCCTGCGTGCGTCGGGGTGGTCCGCGCCGGCCGACGCTTCGAGATCCCGCGCCGCTTCCGTCAGCGACGCCCTGGCGTCGTCAGAGCGGCCGTCGGCCAGCTGCGACTCGGCCAGCAGCAGGCGCGTGCGCCCGAGACCGTAGGATGCGCCCAGGCCGGGATCGATCTCGATCGCCAGGGTGAGCGCACGGGTCGCGTCGGTCACGGCCTCGGCAGGCCGGCCCTCGAGAAGGGCGATCTCCGCCCGTACGCGGTACAGCGCAAGGAATGACTGTCGATGGTCGGGCCGTCTCTCATCGACGGTGGCGAGCGCCTGCGCCAGATAGGCGCGGGCCTGGGCGAACTGACGCCTGGCGGCCGCAATCGATGCCCGGAGTTCCAGCAGCACCGTGAATGCCGGGTGGCCTGTGGGCACGAGTTCCGGGGCGCGACGTTCGAACTCGTCCAGCACCGCCGACGCCCGGGCGTCGTCGCCGGCACCGTGGTACAGCCGGGCGCGCAACAGCTGATTCTGGTAGATGACGGCCCCGGCGCCGGCGCCTTCAGCGGTCGCGGCCGCCCGGGTCGCGACGGCGAGGCCCTCCGGAAAACGGTGCAGGTCCAGCAGGGTCCACCCGAGGTTGGTGAGAAGCATCGGCGAGACGCTGTGCTCTGAGCCGTCAGCACTGCCAATCTGCACCGCCCGTCGAAACAGACGTTCCGCGTCGAGCGGCAGCGCCCGCCTGACCAGCCCCCAGTTGTTGAGCAGTGTTCCGGCCGTCTCGGTGTCGTCGCGCCCCTGCTGGCGCAGCAACTCCCAGGCGGCGGCGAACTGCGCGTGCGCCTCCTTGTTGTCGCCGGCACGTCGATACGACTCGGCGAGATCGATGACGACGCGCAACTCCACCAGCGGAGACCGCATGCCGGACGCCGCCAGGGTCGCTCGCGCCGCCTCGACGTGCGCGATACTCGCCGCGGGCGTGGCGCCGTTGCGCTCGACGGCCCCGGCCTGCAGCTGACAGAACGCGCGGTCCATGGCGAACGCCTGGCCCACCGGCAGCTCAGCAAACGCGTCGCGCAGCAGCGCTGGCGGACGCGGGTCAGTGCCGGCGGCCGCCAGAGCGCTGGCCAGCGCGCACGCCGCCGTGGCTCGCAACGACGGGTCGGTCACCGCGCGCGATCGCGCATAGGCGTGCTCGAGCACGCGCACCGCGTCGTCGTCCTCGTCCTGGCTGGCATACTGGCGACCGATCGTGACGAGTGAGGCCACCTGCACCTCCACCGCCCCGCCGGTCTGCCGCTCGAGAATCCGTTCGGCCCGCGCCAGCACCTGGCCCGCGGTGAACGGCTGTCCCACCGGGGCGGCGTCCGACAACAGGAACTCGTTCAGCTCGTTGACGGCCTGCGAGCGGGCCAGCTGCCGGCGGGCGAAGTCGCGTTCGGCGGTGGCGGCGCGCGCCTGCCACAGGGCCACGGTGCTGCCGGCGACGAGCGCCAGCACCGCGACGGCCGCCAATGCCGTCTCCAGGCGCCGGCGGCCGACGAACTTGCGGGCGCGGTACCACCGCGAGTCGGGTCGCGCGCGCACCGGCTCGTGGGCCAGATGGCGGCGCACGTCGTCTGCGAACGCCGTCACGGTGGGGTAGCGGTCGGTGGGCGCCTTTGCCAACGCCTTGCCGAGAATCGTATCGACGTCGCCGCGTAGCACCCGCGAGAGCCGGTCGGAGGTGACCTGACGCTCGGCCAGCAGCATCGCGCCCTCGGACCCGCCCGTGGCGAGCGCCAGCGCGGCGACGCTCGCGCGTGGCGGTTCGAATTCGGCCAGGCTCTTCACGACAACGCCGTCGGGCGCACCGGCCGGTGCGGTCGGGTGGTGGCCCGTCAACAGTTGATACAGCAACACGCCGAGGGCGTAGACGTCCGTCGCGGCTGTGACGGGTCCGCCGAGCACCTGTTCCGGCGCGGCAAACCGCGCCGTGAACCCTCGGCTCGTCGCGTCGGCCGCCGTCCCTTCGGGTGCGCCGGCGAGCAGGGTGGCCACGCCGAAGTCGAGCAGTTTGACGCGTCCGTCGCGGTCCACGAGGATGTTGGACGGTTTCAGGTCACGATGCACGACCATGTTCGCGTGGGCGTGCGCCACGGCGTCTGCGACCTGCAGGAACAGGCCGAGCCGCTCGCGGGTGGGCAGGCGGCGCTCGGCGGCATGGGCGTCGATTCGCACGCCGTCCACGTACTCGAGCACCAGATATGGCTGTCCCGCCTCGCTGACGCCGGCATCGAGCAGCCGCGCGATGCGTGGGTGCGATAGCCGCGCCAGCAGGGTGCCTTCGCGCCTGAAGCGCGCCTCGGCGGCCGTGTCGAGCACCGACAGGTTGATGAACTTGAGCGCCACCGCCCCATCGAACCGCCCGTCGCTGCGATGGGCCAGCCACACCGCACCCATCCCGCCCATGCCGAGTGGACGCTCCAGGGTGTAGGCGCCGACGCGCTGTCCGGCCAGCGCCGGCAGCACGCCGCCGGTTGCCGGCAGCGCCTCGAGAAACATGGAATCGGCGAGGTTGGCGTGATCGGCGAGCAGAGAGGCCAGCGCCGTGGCCAGGTCCGGCGACCCGGCGCGCAGGGCGGCCAGGAACTCTGCGCGTTCTCCGAGGGAGAGATCGAGCGCGTCGTCGAGCAGGGGGCTGAGCGCGCGCCACAGTAGCTTGTCCATAGGCCGACCCCGTGGAATGGGGCTGAGCGTATACCGGAATCCGAGGCGAGAACACGACACGGTGGGCGCCCGCCGACGCCGAGTGCACACCGGCGCACCGTGAGGTGAGCCCGTGCGGGATCCCGCTGTTCCGGTGGTAGCATCGGCCGTCGGGCCGGCCGCCATGACCCGTGACGCCTCTTCCCTCGCCAGTCTCGTCAGCCGCGCCGATGCCGGCGACGGCCCCTCCCGCGACGCGTTGTTCGCGGCGCTGTATGCCGAGTTGCACCGCCTGGCCGAGTCGCATCTGCGCCGCAGCGGCGGCGACGTGACGCTCGGCGCCACGACGCTCCTGCACGAGGCCTACGTCGACATCGCGGACCGCGAGGCCCTGGCGTTCCCGGATCGCAATCGGTTCCTGGGCTACGCGTCCAGGGCCATGCGGAGCATCGTCATCGACTACGTGCGCCAGCGCCGCGCCAGGAAACGCGGCGGCGACCTGACGTTCACGACCCTGGACGAGGACCGCGACGGCGGGTCGGTGGAGGCGACGCACCTCGAGGCGGTAGGAGCGGCGCTGGACCAGCTGGCCGACCTCGAACCGGCCCTGGCGCAACTCGTCGACCTCAAGTTCTTCTGCGGCTTCACATTCGCCGAGATCGCGGGCCTGCGTGGCGTCACCGAGCGCACCGTGCAACGCGATTGGGCGAAGGCGCGTCTGCTGTTGCATCGCTTCATCGACGGCGCCGCGCGCTAGGTCCAGGCGGCACTGACCCGACGGCACGCTCGAGGGGCGGCGTACGTCATTGGTCGCTCTGGACGGTCGCTGTGTGCGGTGTCGGGTTTCGTGGCGCAACTCCGCTCTTCTGGACGAGGGGAGTTGCGCATGAACACGCGAGATCTGGTTCTGGTACTGGTCGCCCTGATGGCGGCGCACGCAAGCACGGCCAGCGCCCAACCGCTCGGCACCTTCCGCTGGCAGTTGCAGCCGTTCTGTAACGTCGTCACGGTGGCCATCACCCAGAACGGCGCCGTCTATCGCCTGGAGGGCACCGACGACCAGTGCGGCGCCAGCGGCGGCGCGGCGTCGGTCACCGGCACGGCCTTCCCAAACGCCGACGGCACCATCGGCTTCGGCCTGAACGTCGTCACCGCGCCCGGGGGACGCCCGCTCCACGTGGACGCCAAGATCACGGCGGGCACCTTCAACGGGTCCTGGCGCGACAGCGAAGGGGCCACCGGCAACTACGTGCTCACGCCAGGCGCCGGCTCGGGCGGCAGTCCCCGGCCGCTCCCGAGACCCTCCGTGCCCCCCGCGATTCAGCTGCGCGCCGACGGCGGTTTCGTGGCGAGCGGCACTACCAGCGTGGGCGTCATTCCGGCGACGGGCACCGGCGTCCGCATGATGTGGTACCCAGGGAAGGCGGCGTTCCGCGCCGGCTTTGCGGAGGGTGCGAGGTGGGACGACGTCAATGTCGGGCCGTTTAGCGCCGCTTTCGGCTTCGGCACGACGGCCAGCGGCGACTGGAGCACCGCGATGGGCCACTTCACGGCGGCCAGGGGAAGCCGCAGCACGGCCCTGGGCACGGGAACGACGGCCAGCGGACCCATCAGCACGGCGATGGGTGCCTCCACGACGGCCAGCGGATCGGAGAGCACGGCGATGGGCTCCGCGACGAGGGCCAGTGGCTATGCCAGCATGGCGATGGGCTTCGGGACGACGGCAACGGAGTCGAGAGCACCGCGATGGGCTACTTCACGACGGCCAGCGGGAGCCGCAGCACGGCGATGGGCGACTCCACGACGGCCAGCGGCGAGGCGTCCCTGGCGGGGGGCATCGGGTCCGTCTCGGCGGGGCTGTTTTCACTCGCCTTCGGCGCCAACGTGCGGGCCGACGGCAACGCCAGCGTGGCGCTCGGCACCAATTCCGTGGCCGCCACCACCGGCTCGTTCGTTTTTGCCGACCGCTCCATCGTCACGCAGGTGCGCACCTCGGCGCCCAACCAGTTTCTCGGTACGCGCCACCGGCGGCGTCGAGTTCTACAGCAACGCCGCCGCTACCCTGGGCGTCCGGCTCGCCCCCGATGGCGCGCAGTGGACGTCGCTCTCCGACGTCAACGCCAAGCATCGGTTCCGCGACCTCGACGGCGACGAGGTGCTGATGAAGTTCGCCGCGATGCCGGTGCACCGAGTGGAGCTACACGGCGCAGGACGCCGCCATCCGCCACATCGGCCCCACGGCGCAGGACTTCCACGCGGCGTTCGGTCTCGGCGAAGATCCACTGCGCATCGGCACCCTCGATGCCGACGGCGTGGCGCTGGCCGGCGTCAAGGCGCTGGAAGCCCGCTCGCGCCGTCAGGACAGCCGCATCGACGCTCTCGAACGGACGCTCGCGAGCGCGCTGGCCGCACTGTGCGCACTGAAGGGAGGCTGTCCATGATCCCGAGCACGACGTGCGCAGCAACGCGTGCCCGGCTGGTCGCGCTGTTTGCCGCCGTGGCCTCGGTTCACGCCGCGGCTCAACCGCTCGGCACCTTCCGCTGGCAGTTGCGGCCGTTCTGCAATGTGGTGACCGTGGCCATCACCCAGAACGCCGCCGTCTATCGCCTGGAGGGCACCGACGATCAGTGCGGCAACGGCGCCGACGCGGCGTCCGTCACCGGCACGGCCTTCCCCAACACCGACGGCACCATCGGCTTCGGCCTGAACATCGTGACGACCCCGGGCGGGCGGCCGCTCCACGTCGAGGCGGAGATCACGCTTGGCACCTTCAGCGGCACGTGGCGGGACAGTGCCGGCGCCGCCGGCACGTTCGTCTTGACGCCCGGCGCCGGCAACGGCGGAAGTGCGCGGCCGCTGCCCTCGGCGGTGCCGTCGACGATCGTCCTGCGGCCCGACGGCGGGTTCGTGGCCGGAGGCACCATCGGCCAGGGAGCGATCCCCGCCACTGGAGACGGCACCCGAATGATGTGGTACCCCGGCAAGGCCGCCTTCCGCGCGGGACGAGCACGGAACGCCGATTGGGACGACGTCAACGTCGGGGAGTACAGCGTTGCGCTCGGCCAGATGACGCGAGCCAGCGACGAGTCCGACACGGCGCTTGGCCATGTCACGACGGCCAGCGGCGGCGCCAGCACGGCGATGGGTAACTCCACGGTGGCCAGCGGACAGGCCAGTACCGCCATGGGCAGTCGCACTGTGGCGAGCGGCGAAACCAGCACGGCCATCGGCCGGGACAGCCGAGCCATCGGATTCGTCAGCACCGCCATCGGCAATACCACGACAGCGTCGGGAGCGGCGTCGCTGGCGGGCGGCTTCAGCTCGTCGGCGGAAGGGTTGACGTCGCTTGCCTTCGGCAGCGAGAGCCGAACCACGGGCACGGCCGGCGTCGCGCTTGGCACCCGCGCCGTGGCTGGCCGCGGCTCGTTCGTGTTCGCCGACAACAGCGGCACCGGTTCGTTGATCGCCACGGCTGGCCACGAGTTCCTGGTGCGGGCCAGCGGCGGCGTCAACTTCTTCAGCAACACCATCAGCACCACCGGCGTCCGCCTGGCGGCTGGGGGCAGCCAATGGCTCACCATCTCGGACGTGCGCACCAAGCACCGCTTCCAGGAGCTGGACGGCGAGGACGTCCTGGCCCGCATTGCCCGGATGCCGGTGACCGAGTGGAGCTACAAGGCGCAGCAGGGCGCCATCCGTCACATCGGCCCCACGGCTCAGGATTTCCACGCCGCTTTCGGCCTCGGCGAAGACCCGCTGCGCATCGGCACCCTTGATGCCGACGGTGTGGCGCTCGCGGGCATCAAGGCGCTCGAGGCACGCACGCGGCACGCTGACACACGTGCGCGCCAGCAGGCCGACGAGTTGGCGGGCCTCAAAGCCGAAGTCGCACGCCTCCTCGAGCTGGTCGCGGCGCTGACCCCTGTGCCTCGCTGACCCGACACGCCGGACCGATGTCGGGTTTTCCGCCACCACTCCGCTCTTCAGGGTGACGCCTGCCTGCGCCACCGGGCCGCACGGCCACAGGCGCGGACGGCTGGAGGGTTCTAGCATGATCCACTACCGCAGGATTTCTGGCGGCGCGCTCGCGATGTGCGTCGTGCTCGCGAACGCGGCTGCCGCGCAGCCGCTCGGCACCTTCCGCTGGCAGTTGCAGCCGTTCTGCAACGTGGTGACGGTGGCTATCACGCAGAACGGCGCGGTCTATCGCCTGGAGGGCACCGACGACCAGTGCGGCGCCAGCGGCGGCGCGGCGTCGGTCACCGGCACGGCCTTCCCGAACGCCGACGGCACCATCGGCTTCGGCCTGAACGTCGTCACCGCGCCCGGGGGACGCCCGCTCCACGTGGACGCCAAGATCACGGCGGGCACCTTCAACGGGTCCTGGCGCGACAGCGAAGGGGCCACCGGCAACTACGTGCTCACGCCAGGCGCCGGCTCGGGCGGCAGTCCCCGGCCGCTCCCGAGACCCTCCGTGCCCCCCGCGATTCAGCTGCGCGCCGACGGCGGTTTCGTGGCGAACGGCATCAGCGGCGTGGGCGTCATTCCGGCGACGGGCGAGGGGATCCGCATGATGTGGTACCCAGGGAAGGCGGCGTTCCGCGCCGGCGTGGCGGCGGGTGCGAAGTGGGACGACGTCAATGTCGGGCCGTCTAGCGCCGCTTTTGGCTACGGCACGACGGCCAGCGGCGACTTCAGCACCGCGATGGGCTTCTCCACGGCGGCCAGCGGAGTCCGCAGCACGGCCCTGGGCACGCGAACGACGGCCAGCGGACTCGCCAGCACGGCGATGGGCTCCGGTGCGACGGCCAGCGGCTCTGTCGGCACGGCGATGGGCTTCTCCACGGCGGCCAGCGGCCTTGTCAGTACGGCGATGGGCTCCTTGACGACGGCCAGCGGATCCACCAGCACGGCGATGGGTGACTCCACGACGGCCAGCGGAGACGCGTCCTTTGCGGGGGGCATCGGGTCCGTCTCGGCAGGGGTGGTGGCACTGGCCTTCGGCGCCAACGTGCGGGCCGACGGCAACGGCAGCGTGGCGCTCGGCACCAACTCCGTGGCCGCCAGCAACGGCTCGTTCGTCTTTGCCGACCGCTCCATCGTCACGCAGGTGCGCACCTTGGCGCCCAACCAGTTTCTCGTACGCGCCACCGGCGGCGTCGAGTTCTACAGCAACGCCGCCGCGACCCTGGGTGTCCGGCTCGCCCCCGATGGCGCGCAGTGGCTCGCCCTCTCGGACGTGCGCACCAAGCATCGCTTCCGCGCGCTCGACGGCGACGAGGTGTTGGCGAAGATCGCGGCGCTGCCGGTCACCGAGTGGAGCTACACGGCGCAGGACGCCGCCATCCGCCACATCGGGCCCACCGCCCAGGACTTCCACGCCGCGTTCGGTCTGGGCGAAGACCCGTTGCGCATCGGCACGCTCGATGCCGACGGTGTGGCGTTGGCGGGCGTCAAGGCCGTCGAGGCCAGAACGCGCCGCCTGTCCGAACGCCTCGCCGCACTCGAGACTGAGAACGCTGGCTTGCAGGCCGCACTCGACGGCGCACGTGCGCGCGAAACCACGCTCAGCAACGACCACGCCGCGATCAGGGACCGCCTGGCCCGCCTCGAGCGCCTGCTCGGGAAACAGTGATTTCAGGGGAATTTCATGACATGCACTCGTCTCGCAACGACCACCATCCTCGGCCTGCTGCTCTTGACGCCAGTGCCGGCGGGCGCGCAGGTGTTCGGCACGTTCTCCTGGCAGATGCAGCCCTTCTGCAATGTCGTCTCGCTGACGCTCGTCAATACACCGGCCGGCTTCACGGTGCAGGGCACCGATGACCAGTGCGGCGCCGTCAACAAGGCCGGCGCGTTTGGCATCGCGTCGTTCAACGCCTCCGGGAACGTCACCGCGAACTTCAGCATCGTGCTGGCACCGGGTGGCAGCGCCGTGCACGTCTCAGCGCTCATCAGCCCGGCAACCGGCAGCGGCACGTGGACCGACAGTGCCGGCAACTCCGGCACGTTCGCGTTGTCGGGCGCCACGCCGGGGCTGCCCGTGCGGCCCCTGCCGCCGAGCGGCCTCGCGGTGGCGAGCGTGACGGCGCGAGAGATCGCGCCCGATGCCGTGACGGGCCTGAGCGTCCAGAACGGCAGCCTCACCTCGGTCGACCTGGCCGACGCGCCACGAGCGGCGTCTGTCGAGGGCGCGCAGAACATCACGCTCGTCGTGGGCGTCCAGACCAACGTGCGCCAAATCGTCCTGACCGCTCCCGCGGCGGGTCGGGTGCTCGTCACGGCCAGCGCCACGGTGACCGCGAGCGCTACGGGGAACGACCTGGTGGAGTGTTCGCTGACCACTGGCACCATCGTGGAGCCCGCGTTCAGAGCCATCGCCGGCGACAACGCCGCCCTTCCGCTTCCGCCCGAGCTGATCTTCCCGTTGGGCATGACACGAGGATTCGTGGTCAACCCCGGGCCCTTCACCGCCCGCCTGGTCTGCCGGAGCATCATTGGCGTGATCCGAATACTTAACACGGCGATGACCGCTGCGTACTTTCCGCGGTAGTCCGCGACGGCGCAGGCGACTTCCGTCGCAGCCTCCGGCCCGCGCGGCGACTCGCCAGAGGACGCGCCGGCTCCCAGACCCGGGCGCTGCCGGCACCTGGCTAGGCGCGGCCGGCGAACTCCCGCGTCTCGGTGTGCACCTTCACGCGCTCGCCCTGCTTGATGAAGAGCGGCACCTGGATCTCCAGCCCGCTCTCGGTCGTGGCCGGCTTGGTGACGCTGCCGCTCGCGGTGTTGCCGCGGGCCCCTTCCTCGGTCCGGGCGATGGTCATCTCGACGATCGACGGGAACTCGATGGCGATCGGGTTGCCGTTGTACTTCTGCACCTTCACGACCAGGTTGTCGGTCAGCAGTTCCCGGTCGTCGCCGAGCGTGTCGGAGGTCAGCGACAG
The DNA here is from genome assembly GCA_963807405.1 of uncultured Acidobacteriota bacterium. Taxonomy (GTDB): domain Bacteria; phylum Acidobacteriota; class Vicinamibacteria; order Vicinamibacterales; family UBA2999; genus CADEFD01. Next base: position 3,643,298 of record CAWEBU010000006.1, read on the forward strand.
CGTCTCGAAGGTCGCGTCCTCCATGAAGTGGTAGGCCTCGCCGTCCGAGTACTGGTAGGTGGCCGGCACCTGCACGAGATCGGGCTCCGAGAACTTCTCGGCCGCCTTGAAGGTCTTGTCGAACACGGCCTGCGTCAGCAGGTGGCGCATCTTGAGACGCACGAGGGTCTGTCCCCCGCGGGCGGTCGGCTTGCTCACCTCGACGTCGATGCAATGGTAGGGAGCGCCTTCGAACTCGAAGTACATCTTGCGCTTGACGTCGATTGCTTCGATCAGACTGGCCATGGTGCGGGGGCTCGGGGCTCGGGCTAGGGGCTAGCGGTTAGCGGTTGATGGACGGGAGCAAGAACACGGACTCGGGGCTCGGGACCAGCCGCTACCGGCTAGCGCCCCTAAAGCATCAACGACGCGGGGCTGGTTGCGCAAGCGCCCGCGCCAGGGCTTCGACGCCGGCCAGGTCGCCAGCCGCCGCCGGGGCCTTGCCGAAGACCTCGACGATGGTGGCTGTGACTTTGCCAGTGTTGGTGAAGGTGTGCATCGCGCCGCCCTTCGAGGCTGAGCGCTTCGCCGGGGCCGACCTCGACCGGGGCCTGCCCGTCGACGGTGAGCCGGAGCTGGCCGGTGATGAGCACGAACACGTGGTAGGTGGCATCGGCGTGCTGGTGCATGCGGCGCGTGGCGCCGGGCTCGGCGTAGTCGCGCAGCACGCGGAAGGGGCCCTCGTTCAGTACCTGCAGCGACGAGATTCCGGGATCGCCCGCTACCGGCCGCGCCTTCTCGGGTCCCGCCACCGCCTGGGCCGACGCCGGCACGGCCGACAATCCCACCAGCAACGCCGCCGCTGTCACCGCATGTCCGTAGGTCATCGAGGCACTCCTTGGCCGTCATGGACGGCGGCCCATTCTATGATGACGCGCACATGCCGACGCTTCCGTGGTACCGCCAGGTTTCCGCCGCCCAGTGGAAAGCCTTCCTCACGACCTTCTTCGCCTGGGTGCTCGACGCCTTCGACTTCACGATCCTGACCTTCGTGCTGGTCGACATCCAGGACAGCTTCTCGGTCAACAAGGCGCTGGCCGGCCTGCTCGGCACCGTCACGCTGCTCTTCCGCGTCGTCGGGGGCATCGGCGCCGGCACCATCGCCGACCGCTACGGTCGCAAGGGACCGATCCTGTTCTCGATCGCCTGGTTCACCCTGTTCGCGGTCCTGAGCGGCGCGTCCACGTCGTACGTGATGCTGTTTGCGTTCCGCGGCCTGTTCGGCATCGGCATGGGCGGCATGTGGGCGGCTGGCATGCCGCTGGCCCTCGAGCACTGGCCGCAGAACCTGCGCGGTATCGCGTCCGGCATCCTGCAGGGCGGCTACTCGGCCGGGTTCCTGCTGTCGTCGCTGGTCTACCAGCTCGGCTACCCGCTCATCCGCCACGAGCCGGAATGGGCCTGGCGCGTGATGCTGTGGGCGGGCGTCATCCCGGCGCTCGTCGTCTTCGCCGTGATGTGGACGGTGCCGGAGAGCCCGATCTGGCTCGAGCAGCAGCGGAAGCAGGCCGCAGAGGGCGGCCGCCGGCGCCTCTCGCTGGCGCGCCTCTTCGATCGCGATCTCATCTGGGTCACGCTCCACACGTCGTTGCTGATGGGCGCGTTCGTGTCGGTCTACCAGTCGACGACCTTCTGGTACCCGACGCTGCTCTCCACGATGAAGCTGCAGCCGCTGTCGTTCCTGCTGCTGCTCAACGCCGGCGGCCTGATCGGCTCGGCGGCGCTCGGCGCGATGTCCGAACGCTGGGGCGGGCGGCGCGGGTCGGCCACCATGGGCATGGCCATCGGGCTGGTCTCGGTGCCGCTCTATCTCTTCGGCGAGAGCCAGTGGGTGCTCATGCTCGGCGCCTGGCTGATGGGCTTCTTCGCCGCCGGCGCCTGGGGCATGGTGCCGGGCTATCTCTCGGAGCGCTTTCCCACCGAAGCACGAGGCGTCGGGACCGGCTTCGCCTACCACGCCGGTGTCGGCATCGGTTCGTATGCGCCGTTCCTGATCGGCCGGCTGCAGGACGGCGGCACCGATCTCCGCGTGGCCATGGCCTACTGCATCGTGACCGCGGGCGTGCTGTGCATCACCTTGTTGTGGCTGGGGCCGGAGACGCGTGGCCGCACGCTCGACCAGATGTAACGGGGTCTGTCACCGTCATGAGATGTAACGGGGTCTGTCACGGTCTGTGACTGTGACAGACCCCGTTACAAGTGGTGACGGTGACAGACCCCGTTACAATGCGCGGCATGCGCACCGCCCTGGCGGCCGTGTTCGTCCTCTCGCTGACGTCCTCCTCCCAGGCGCAGAACCCGGTGCCGCCGCCCGTCGCGGGCCCGCGGCCGGTTCCGACGGCCGTCTGGGCCTCGAAGCCCACGACGACCCCTGGCTACCGCGCCGGGCTCGTGCCCTGGATCCGGATCGCCGACGTGAAGGCGAAGCATGCCGGCCAGGACACCTGGACCGAGGCGCTCTTCGACGACGGCCGGCTGATGGCGCACTACCAGGCGGCGGCGCCGGGCAGCCGGCAGAGCGCCCGCTTCCACCCCGACACGCGCGAGTGGTTTGCCGTCCTCGAGGGCGAGGTCCGCGTGACCATCGAGGGTCAGGCGCCGCTCGTTGCCAGCCGCGGATCGATCGTCAACATCCCTCGCCAGACCGTCTACACCGTGGAGACGCTGGGCGGAACGCCCAGCCTGCGCTTCGTCCTCAACGTGGCGCACGCGAAGACTTACTTCGTCGCCGAGAGCGCGACGCCGCCGGCGCAGGCGCCGCCCGACGGTGCCGCGTGGCTGCCGACGACCATCAACCGCAATCCTGGCCGCTACGACGAGTTCAACAGCCCGCACGTGAACATCCACGCCGAGGGCACCAGGAACCCGGCCTACACCGGCGGCCGCTTCGTGCGTGACGACAAGAGCGAGATGCTCGTCATCTACGGCTTCGAGAAGAACCTGCCGCCGTTCAACCCCGCCGACAAAGGGCACTTCCATCCCGAGAGCGCCGAAGCGTGGCTGGTCTTCACCGGACGGATCCGCTACGCCTTCGAAGGGCAGGAGCCCTTCATCGCGAGCGAGGGCGATGTCGTCTACGTGCCGTCGAACACCTGGCACGCCACGCGGTTCGTCGGGGAGGCGCCGTCCTGCCGCCTGTCGATCACCGAGTACGTCGGCAACACGCTCGTCCTCGAGGGGCGGCCGCCCCGCCCGTGACCCGTCACGCCCGTATGGCTAGGGCTTGCTCGCCACGTTCATCGTCGACACGAAGCCGTTGGTGCCGGAGTGCTTCCAGGTGTGGGTGGCGCTCGTGTGCTGGTGCAACACGCTCCTGAACTGCGTGTAGTCCTGCAGCGCCACGCCCGGCAGGTTCATCACCTTGATGGCCTGCCCGTTGTAGCCGCGCACGACCTCCATGTCGACCGATGACTCGGGCGTCGAGAAGCGCACGCGCGCGTCGGTGACCTCCATCGTGATCGGCACCTTGCTGAACGACAGCATGCCCTTGTGGAAGCCGGCGAAGGCGAGCGGCAGCAGCGCCTCGACGGCCTTCTCCTGGGCCGGCGTGACCGCGTCGCTGACGTAGATCTTCGACCAGGTGCCCATCTGGAACGTGACCAGGAACTGCACGCCGGCCAGGTCGGTATCGCCGTAGCGCCCGCGGTCGATCGAGATCATGCGGTTGCCCTCGCAGGGCATGCGATTGGGCGAGCCGCCGAAGTTGCAGGGGCACGAGATCGTGCAGCTGCAGCTTTCCGCGACGGTCGCCGAGAGCTGCCAGGACGGCGTCTGCGCCCGCATGGGCACGGTGAGGACGAGCAGGGCGATGGTGACGGTCACGCCAAGGACACGCATGGAAGGCCTCCGGTCGAGGCGGCGCTGCCCGTGGCGGGCAGGCCCTCGCGAGCGAGAGCGTGCGCGATCGCACGCGGCCTGTCAACGATCGCCGGCCGTCAGAAGGCCGTTCGCGCCTGGATGCTTTCGAGATAGGTGACGAGCGCCTTGATCCGGGCCTCGACGATGACCGGATCGCCAGTCTCGACCGACCGGGTGAACACATCCCCCCAGACCGGCATGCCCGGCCCGCCGTGGCCGCGCACCGGCTGGCGGCCGTCGATCATCTGGCTGACCTTCTCGGTCGGGAACACGCCTTTGTGGCTCCTGGCGATCTGGGTGAGGTCGGACGGACGGCGCCGCATCTCCCCGGCCACCGGCCCGTCGCCGCGCGCGCTCGTGCCGTGACAGGCGGCGCAGTAGGTGCGGAACAGATAGGCCCCGGTGGCGGCCTCGAGCGACTGGGCGTCGACGCGCCCGGCGAGCAGGACTCCAGCGAGCGTGACGCCGGCCACAGCCAGCGCGCGACAGCCTCGGATCGTCCACCTGGTGGTCATAGCCCCTCCTCGGTCCGACATGCGCACGTCCCGTGCCAATGCCCGACACTCGGGAATGCCGCGCAGGCGGCGCGTGTGGTCTCGCTGGGCGGCGGTCGTCACGAGATTTGGCCCGCCGACTGCGAGGTATTCGGGCCGCTCGCGGTATCGTGTGCCGCAGCATGCCGACACCACTGACCCGCCGCGCCTTCCTGGCCGCCGCGGGGACCCTGCCGTTCACCCCGGTGCTGGCGCGCGCCGCCAGCGCGCAAGCCGCCAGCGCCGACGTGGTCGTCATCGGCGGCGATCCGGCCGCTGCCGCCGCCGTCTACCGCCTGACCCGCACGCCCGGGCTGCGGGTCGTGCTCGTGGACGACAGTCCACGATGGCGCGGGCCGGCCGCCAGCGCCCCCGTGTCGGTCGCCACGCTGCCGCCCTTTGCCCGTGGCCACCAGGTCTGTTTCGACAGCTGGCGCGACCTCGGCAACCCCGGCTGGGGCTACGCGGACGTCCTGCCGTCGTTCAAGCAGCTCGAAGACTACGAAGCTGGGGCCAGCGAGTATCGGGGAGCGGGCGGACCGCTGTCGGTGGCGCACTGCTGGGATCCCCACCCGCTGCACCGCGCCTTCCTGCAGGCCTCGGTGTCGGGCGGCTTCCAGCAGGACTCGCGGCACGACTTCAACGGCCCGCGCTCGCAGAGCTTCGCCGGTTACTACCAGAAGACGATTCTCGAGGACGCCCCGCACACCTTCGAGGCCGCATTCGTCGCGCCAGCGCGCGTGTCCGGCCTCACGGTGCGGCGCGGCGTCGTCTCGCGCATCCTCATCGAGCAGGGCCGCGCGGTGGGCGTGGAGCTGGCCGGTGGGACGACCCCCGAGATCGTGCGGGCCAGCCGCGGTGTGCTGCTGGCGTCCGAGGCGGCGCGCGCCGCCCAGATTCTGATGCTCTCCGGGATCGGACCGGCCAGCGACCTCGCCGCGCTCGGCATCCCCGTGGTCGCGGATCGCGCCGGCGTCGGCAGGAACCTGCACGATCACGTGGGCATCTCGCTCCGCTGGCAGGCCCGAGGGGCGGCGCTCGACCTGCCGGAGTCGACCGTCTCGGCCGGGATGTTCACCGTCTCGCTGAACGCCTCGCCGCCGGACCTGCAGATGAACTACCTGGACCCGCGCGCCGCCGGTGGCCCGCTTGTCGGCGTCGACGTCATCCTGGTGCAGCCGACCTCGCGCGGCACGGTGCGGATCGCCTCCCGCGACCCGGAGACGGCGCCGGACGTCGCGCTCGCGGCGCTGACGACCGCGGCCGACGTGACGGCACTCGTGCAGGGCATCCGCCTGGCGCGGTTCATCGTCGCCAGTCCGCAGCTCGAGCGGATGCGCGGCGACGAAACCGCCGACACGGCCGCCGCGGTGGCGCTGGCGGACCTGCAGGCACTCGTCGGCACGGCGGCGCGGCCCCTGGCGCAGCTGGCGGGCACGTGCGCGATGGGGGCCGCCGCGAACGCGGCCGCGGTCGTGGACGCGACGCTGGCGGTGCACGGCGTGCGCGGCCTGCGGGTGGCCGGTGCGGCGGTGATGCCGGTGGTCGTCAACGCGCCGCCGGCCGCTGCGTCGCTGATGATCGGCGATCGCGCCGCCGGATTCCTGCTCGCCGACGCTCCGGCCCGAGCCTGACCGACGACGCCGCCGGGCCCGAGCCTGACCGACGCCCGGGCTCGAGCCTGACCGGCGCCCGGTCGGTCGGATCGACAAGATCGGCGTCCCGTCACCCGTTACGTCGAAGCACGTAATCATTACGTATAATGACGTAATGGCGCTCATGACCAATCCGTTCGTCTACGGCGAGATCGTCACCTCGGCCGCCTTCGCCGACCGCGAGAGCGAACGCGACCGCCTGCGCCGCGACCTCGGGTCGGGGCAGAAGGTGTTCCTCATCTCGCCGCGCCGCTACGGCAAGAGCTCCCTCGTGCGCGACGTCCTTCGCAGCCTGACGCGTGAGAACGTGCTCACGGTCGAGGTCACGGTCGCGGCCTCCAGCTCCTACGTCGGCTTCCTCGAGTCCTACGCGCGCGCGCTGGTCGCCGCCGACACGCCGATGAACCGGCTGCGCCGCTGGACGTCGGAGCTCCTCACCGGGGTCCGTCCCGAGGTGCGGTTCGAGGCGGCGCCGGACGGCGAGTCCGGCTTCAGTCTCGCCTTCCCGGCTGTCCGCACGGCCCGCGATACCGCACGCCTCGCCGCCGAGGTCTTCGCGCTACCGGCCCGGATCGCGGCCGAGCGCAAGCAGCGGCTGGCGATCGCCCTCGACGAGTTCCAGGCGCTCACCGCCTTCGACGGCGACACCGCCGAACAGGCGCTGCGGGCGGCCGTGCAGGACCAGCGCCAGGTCGGCTACGTGTTCGCCGGGTCGGAGCCCTCGCTGATGGAGCGCATGATCAGCCCCAAGCGGCCCTTCTACAAGGCCGGTCCGGTCGTGCGTCTGCAGAAGATCGATGCCGACGTCTTCGCCCACTGGCTGGAGGCGCGCTTCAAGGCCAGCGGCATCAAGGCCGAAGCGGACCTGGGCGCCGCCATCGTCGATCTGGCCGGCAACGTGCCCTACGACGTGCAGCGCCTGGCGCACGAGACCTGGGACGACCTGCACGACGCCGGCCGCAAGGTGGCCACGCTCGACGACCTGCACGCGACGCTCACGCGCCTGCTCGACGAGCAGCACACGATGTTCGAGGAGTCGTGGCAGCGCCTCACGCTGGCCCAGCGCGCGGCCCTGCGCGCGGTCGTGCTGGAAGACGGGCGCGAGATGCTGTCGGCGGACGTGCGGACCCGGCATCGCCTGGCCGGCGCCTCGAGCGTGCAGGCCGCCCTCACCGCGCTCATCAAGCAGGACGTCGTGATGAAGGACGACGGCGCCTACGTGGTGACCGACTCGCTCTATCGCGAGTGGGTGGCCCGGAAGACGTTCTAGGGACGCCGTCTACTTCAGCTCGATGGCGATGACGCGCGGGCTGCCGGCCACGCCCTGCTCGATCAGCATCGCACCGCGATTGATGAAGCGCGCCTGCTTCGGCGCCAGCGTCCGGGTTTCGGCCTTGCCGTCCGCGCCCGTCACCTTGACCGTGCCGCCCGTCACCACCACTTCCACGACATCGTTGCGGTAGACGCGCTTCACGGCCGGGCCGTCCGGCGTGAACGTGTAGTCCCACATCCGCACGCGCGGGTTGTCGAGCACGTTCTTCGCGCCCTCGCGCGGATAGGCCGACGGCTCCGGGTCGTCGATCATCATCATGTCGGTCACGGCGTCCTTGAGATCGACCATGATCGCCAGCCGCTCGGGCGCCCCCGGGGTGTGGGCTTCCTCGCGGTGCGTGATGCCCTTCACCTGGAAGTAGGGCCGCGGCACCGGGAACTCGGCGCCCTTGTTCTCCTTGCCGTCGAGGTCCGTGACGGTGATCGGCCCGTAGCGCAGGTAGACCCCCGCCATGTCGTACTTGTGGCGATGCACCGGCTGGGTGTCGCCATGACGCCAGTTGACCTCCCACACCGTCACCCGCACGTTGTCGAGGAGCTGGGTGACGCCCTTGCGCGGGAACGCGTGCGGGTAGTCCCCGGCCTGCGCGGAGAGGCGCGGGGTGAGCGTGGCCAGGGCGGCCGCGGCGGCCACGACGACGACGAAGCGGGCGAGGCGGGCCATGGCAACCTCCACGAAAGCCGGCGGGCGCGGCAGCCGCGCGGTTACTGGCGGGTGCCCGTGAACGACCCGCCGCTGCTGATGGTGCCCTTCATGACGTTGCCGCTCACGGTGCCCGTGTACCTGTGGGCCGCCGCCGACCGTGAAGGCAATCTCGTTGCCGGTCATCTTCGCGTCGGTGAGCGCCTTGCCGCCGAGTGTCCCCTCGAGCACCTGGAACTTCTGCGTCAGCGTCAGCGTCTCGCCGCCGACCTGCCAGCTGCCGTCCACCTTCGCCGGCACGATCCACAGCAGGGCCGTGCACCAGCTCACACAATCGCCGGTGACCGTCTCGGTCTGGTCCGCCTGCCAGTCCTCCATGGTGAAGGTGTTGGCCACGACGCGCGTCCCCGGCTCCATGGCGAGGATCGTGTCGCGCAGCTTCATGTTGATCGACGGCAGCAGGAACAGCGTGACGACATCGGCCTTCGAGAAGTCGGTCTCGAAGAGGTCGCCCTGCACGAAGGTCGCGCGATCGGGGGACACCTGCGCGTCGGCGGCGTTCTTGCGCGAGAGCTCGACCATGTCGGGGTTGTACTCGATGCCGAACGACCGCGCCCCGCGCTTGGCGGCGGTGATCACCGTGCGCCCGTCGCCCGAGCCGAGGTCGTAGTGCAGATCGCCGGACGTGATCTTGGCCAGGTCGAGCATCTTCTCGACGAGCGGCTGCGGCGTCGGCACCCAGACCACGTCCTTGCCGGCCTGGCCCACCGTCGGCTCGAACGGCTTGGCTGGAGCCGCGTTCTGGCCGAAGGCGGGGGAGCCGGACAGCCCGACGGCGAACACGAGGGCGGCGGAGATCGATCGATACGTGGCGAAAGGCGTCATGACCGGCATCATACGACGGGTTCAGGCCGGTTTCCCGGCGGCCGTCACCGGTCGAGCGAGCCGCCCGGGCGCCGGCTTGACCCTTGCTGCAGTAATCGACAGGATCGGCAGGTCTGTCGGTGCCCAGCAGGGCGGGCGATGGACGGAAAGCGAGCCGCCCCATGGCCAGTGACGAGAAAGTCGGACGTAACGACCCCTGCGCCTGCGGCAGCGGCAAGAAGTTCAAGCATTGCTGCGAGGGCAAGAGCCCGGCCGACCGGACGAGCAAGGTGCTGATGGTGGTCGTGGCCGCCGCCATCATCGGCGGCATCGCCGCCGGGGCGCTGATGTTCCGCGAGTCGGTGTCGGCCGGCCCGGCCCCCGGCAAGGTGTGGTCGCCCGAGCACGGGCACTATCACTAGCGGCTAGCGGCTAGCGGCTAAGCTAGCGGGTCCGCGCCCGGCGTCACACTGCGGGGCCTGTGCTCACGATTCGAGGATTCCCATATGACGACTCGCCTGGCCGGGGCCCTGACCCTGGTACTGTCACTGGTCCCGGCCGCTGCACGGGCGCAGACGGTTGATTTCGATGCCGCCACCATTCAGCAGCTCGCCGCCGCGATGGACGCCGGCACGGTGACGAGCGAGCGTCTGGTGCAGCTGGCGCTGGCCCGTGTGGACGCCTTCGACGACCGCGGTCCGGTCCTGAATGCCGTCCTGACGCCCAATCCCCAGGCGCTCGCGCAGGCCCGCGCCCTCGACGCGGAACGCAAGGCCACGGGGAAGCGCTCGCTCCTGCACGGCATCCCGATCGTGCTCAAGGACAACTTCGACACCTTCGACCTGCCGACGACGGGCGGGTCGGTCCTGCTCGCCGGGTCGGTGCCGCCGGACGATGCGTTCGTCGTGAAGAAGCTGCGGGACGCGGGCGCGGTGATCCTGGCCAAGGTGAACATGTCGGAGTTCGCCTCCGGCGGCGCCTTCAGCTCGCTCGGCGGGCAGACCCGCAACCCGCACGACCCGCTGCGCTCGCCGTCGGGATCGTCGGGCGGCACCGGCGCGGCGATCGCGGCCGGCTACGCCCTGCTCGGCCTCGGCACCGACACCGGCGGCTCCGTCCGCGGCCCGTCGACGGCCAACGGCATCGTCGGTCTCAAGCCCACGCACGGCCTGCTCAGCCGCGACGGCATCATCCCGCTGGCGCTCAGCTTCGACACCGGCGGCCCGATGGCTCGCAACGTGGCCGACATCGCGGTCGCGCTCGGCGTCATGACCGGCGTCGATGCCGCTGATGCCGCCACGAAGAAGAGCGCGGGGCGCTCGGCCACCGACTACACCCCGTTCCTGAAGGCCGACGCCCTCGAGGGCGCCCGCATCGGCATCGCCCGCGACTTCCTCGGGCAGGATCAGGAAGTGGACTGGGTGGTCGAAGCGTCGCTGGCGGCCATGCGCGCGGCCGGCGCCACCGTCGTCGATGTCCGCTTTCCGAAGTGGCTGCTCGATGCCAAGGGCGAGTTCTACACCGCCGTCCGCTATCCCGAGTTCCCGGTGCAGATTCAGCGACTACCTGGCCACGCTCAAGCCTGGCTATCCCAAGACCCTGGCCGAGATGATCGAGCTGGCCGAGAAGATGCCGTCACCGCGCCCCGACGGCGCCGGCCCGAACGCGCCGCGCTGGAGCCTCTTCAAGCGCGAGCAGGCGAGCGGCGCGACGAGCGATGCGCGCTACAGCGCCGTGCACGAGCATGGCCTGGCGCTGGTCACGGCGATTCTCGACGGCGCCTTCACGGCGAACACCCTCGATGCCATCGTCTACCCGACCGCGTCGCGCCGGCCCGAGACGATCAGCGCCCCACCGGACATGCCGGGGGGCGGGGCGGCCAGCGGCTCCAACCTGGCGAATCTGTCGGGCTTCCCGGACCTCATCGTGCCGGCGGGCTTCACGACCGATCGCCTGCCGGTGGGCATCTCGTTCGTGGGCCGGGCCTTCACCGAGGGCAAGATCCTTGGTCTCGGCTACGCCTTCGAGCAAGCGACGAAGGCGCGGCGGCGCCCGACGCACACGCCGGCCCTGCCGGGCGAGGCGCTGCCGATCAAGTAAGGCCGCACCGTCACGCCCACGGCGTCGGCGGGCGCCGCCGCTACGGCTTGATCTTGACGCCGGTCAGCTGACCCACGGCCGCGAGGGTCGTCTGGGCGGCGTTCAGGCCGAGCCGGAAGTCGTCGTCCGAGAAGGTCGCGTAGAGGTCGGTCGGCTGGTGCCAGTGCGGATCCCAGCCGCTGCCGACGTGGACGCCGCGTTCGTTCTCGCGCAGGCTGACGGCCGCCACCTCGTCCATGAACGGCGTCGAGTCGGTGTTGGTCATGTGCGGGCCGACCTGCGCCGGATAGTCGGTGGCGTACTCGGCGTTGGCGGCGTGCAGGAACCAGGCGAGCTTCTGCGACTCGGCCGCCCGCCGCGAGTTGCTCTGGAACTCGATGTTGACGTCGGCTTCGGGCCGCTGCGTCGGGGCTGACGGTGCCGTCGGCGCGCGGCATGCCGTGGTCGAACAGCATCATGTCGTGCTGGATCATGCCGAGCCAGCGCGGCTCGGGATACTTCCCCGATCCCGGCGGGTCCTCTTTGCCCTGCAGCGCCTTGCGCTGCTCGACGTAGGCGCGGGCGCCGTTCAGCCCCGTCTCCTCGTTGTTCCACAGCGCGAAGCGGATGGTGCGTTCGCTCGTGACGTCGGGCATCGAGAAGATGCGCGCCAGCTCCATCACGAGCGCCGTGCCGGAGCCGTCGTCGTTGGCGGCTTCGCCCCAGCCGTGGCCATCCATGTGCGCGCCGATGATGTACATCTCGTCCGGGCGCGAGGCGCCGACTTTGGTGCAATAGACCAGTTCGCGCCGGCCGTTGGTGGCCGGTTCGCTGTTGAGGGCGCGCAGCCGCTCGTCCGGCTGCCGCATCGGGTCGGTGTTGACGCCGGTACGCGCCCGCTGGCCGCGCGGACGTCCGCCGCCGACGGCCCGGGCATCGGGGTTGGGCGCCGGCCGCGGCGCCGTCGACGCCCCAGCCGCGGGAGGCGGCGGGTTGAACTCGTAGACCAGGCGCTCGGTGGGGCAGCCGTAGCTCTTGAGCTGCGCCTCGATCCAGTCGACGGCCTTGCGGTTGCGCTCGGTGCCCTGCCGCCGATCCCCGAACTGCGTCAGGCCCTTGATGGTGGCCTTGTAGCGTTCGAGGTCCAGCCTGGAGACGAGAGCCCGGACCGCGTCCGGCGCGGCGGGAGCCGACGCCGGTGCCTGCGCCGCCGGGCCGGCCGTGAGGCCGACAGCCATCGTGAGTCCAAACAGCCAGGTCATCCTGCGCATCATCATCGCCCTCCGGGTATCGCCCGGCAGTCTACCCTGATTGGCCAGCCTGACCCGCCGGGCCGCGGGACAGAGGCCCTCCGCGCCCGGCGGGCGCGGCCCGGCCTATGACACTGCCATGACGCTATTGGTGTCCTGGTGTCGCGCCTTGTGCCTATAATGGCTTCAGTAACCGCGTCCCAGCTCGGTTGCCAACCGTCCTTCGACAGCGAGGTGTCATGATTCATGTCCATACTCGCGCGCACGCCGTCTGTCTCGCCGCCCTGCTGGGGTTCGTGACCTTCGGTCTGCCCGCGCAGACGTTTGCCCAGGCTTCCACCGACAAGGTCCACGTCGTCAACCGGCTCGGCGGTCCCATCCAGTTCACCACGGCAATCCGCACCATCCAGACGTCTGCAGACGACGTTCGCCCGTCCGCGCACCCAGAGCGACCTGACGACCGTTCTCAAGATCGCCGAGCTGTCCCACCTCGAGGCCGAGGTGAAGAAGGCGATCGCCGACGGCGCCGTGCGGGAAGTCACGATCGCGCCCGGCACCAACCTGCAGTGGATGGCGCTGCGGCGCGGCGGCCGGCGCGCCGATATCCTGCGGCTGGTCCGCTGGCAGGGCGCCAAGCCGTTCCCGGCCTTCGAGTTCGTGGTCGACGACCTGAAGGAGACCTACACCTTCGTCATCCCGCAGGACTGCGGCAACATCTCGCTCGCCTCGCGTGAGCCGAGCCGCGAGATGGCGCGGCGCGACGCCGAGGCCGCGGCCAAGAAGGCCGAGGAAGATCGCCTGGCGGCGGCCCGCAAGGCCGAGGAGGCGCGTCTCGCCGAGGTAGCCCGCAAGGCCGAAGAGGCCCGTAAGGCCGAAGAGGCGCGCAAGGCCGAAGAGGCGCGCAGGGCCGAGGAAGCCCGACTGGCCGAGGAAGCGCGGCTGGCCGAGGTCGCCCGTCTCGCCGAAGAGGCGCGGCTGGCCGAAGAGCGCGAGCTGTCGATCCGACCCTTCGTGGCGGCCTTCGGCGGCAAGCAGCGCCGGCAGTACGACGAGAACGATCCGGCCGGTCTCGGCACGGCGTTCCTGCCCGGCTTCTGCGATCCGCTGTTCGGCGGCAAGGTCGGCATCGAGAAGTCGCTCAAGGGCAACTGGGTGTTCGCGCCGGCCGTCGGCTACGCGTTCAACACCGACGAAAGCGACCGCTCGAGCCTGTTCGTCGATGCCGAGATCAACAAGCGCTTCGGCAACCGCGCCTACATCGGCACCGGCCTCGGCCTGTGGGACGTGACGCACAGCGACTTCATCACGCCGACGGCGCTCCTGCACTTCGGGCTGCCGCTGTGGAAGGCTGACGACCAGCGCACGCTGTTCTTCGTGACCGAAGGCCGCGTGATGCTGCGCCGGGCGAGCGACATCGACAGCAACTACCAGTTCTGGGGCGGCCTCCGCTACCTGTTCCGGTAGGACGCGCGCACCGTCAGGAACGACCGCCGCCGGCTGGGCTCACGCCCGGCCGGCGGTTTTCTTTTTCCGGGGCTGCCAGCCGCGGATCGCAACGCAGCCCCCGCGTAGACTGCCAGGCGTAGGTGGCGGGGACTGCCCGGCGTTGACGGTCAGCCGCAGATGGCGGCGGCCACCGCCGCGTAGATGCGGGTGCCGCCGTGGAAGTCGGTCAGCTCGACCTTCTCGTCGGGCATGGTGTTGTACTTGCCGCCGACGCCGCACACCACCCCCTGTGAACCCGTGGCGGCGAGAAACGGCGCGTCGGTGCCGTAGTAGCGATAGGGCGCGACGGCGCCGACGGCGGGATCCCGTCCGAGGACACGGCGGTGTGCGTCGCGCACCACCTGCACGATCGGCGCATCACGGGCGATCTCGAACGGGTCGGTGCGATTGGTGTTCGAGGCCGCCGGCGGCGCGATCTCGGCACGGACGCGCGGATCGGCCTGGCTGAGGGCGTCGAGCTCGCGCTGGACATCGGCGAGCACGCCGGCCCCGGTCTGGCCGGGGCCGTAGCGCACCGCCACCTTGATGGTCGCCACATCGGGGACCTGCGGCGTCCGCCAGTCGTGATACTCGCGGCCGAGGCCGGCACGCATCGAGCCGATGTTGAGCCGGCGGACGCTGGCGTAGTCCGGACTGGCGGGACCGGAGAAGGCCATGCGGTTCAGGCGCTCGATGACGACGTACATCGTGTCGATGGCCGACACCGCCTCCTCCGCCTTCGACATGTGCCGGGTCACCCCGAGCGTGTGCACCGCGAACTCGACGTTGGCCGCGTGCAGCGTCATCACCGCGAGGTCGGTCGGCTCGCCGACGATGAAGTGATCGGCCCGCAGTCCCTCGGCCACCAGTTTCTTCGTGCCCACACCGCCCTGCAGCTCGCCAACCACGAAGGTCAGGATCAGATCGCCACGGAATCTGGCGCCGGAGTGGACGACGGCGCGGGCCGCGCCGAAGAAGGCGGCACAGGAGGCCTTCATGTTCGACACGCCGATGCCGTGCACGAAGCCCTCGCGCACCAGGCCGGAGAAGGGATCGACCGTCCAGCCGATGCCGACCGGATTGGTGTCGATGTGGCCGTTGAGCATCAGGCTCCTGCCACCGCCGGTGCCGGGCAGGACGCCGATGGCGTTGAAGCGCCCGGGCTCGACTTCCTGCAGGCGCGCGTCGAGACCGAGCCCCTGCATGTCGGCGACCAGCTTTTTCGCCAGCGCGCTCTCCTCGCCGCCGGCGCTGTAGGAGCGCATCCGGATCATGTCCTGGAGCAGGGCGAGGTCCGCCGCGTCGTCGACGGCGGCGAGCACGCGGCCGGCCGTGTCCCCTGGTGGCTGGGCGAGGACGCGGTGGGCCGCCAGGGCGAGCGGCGCCGCGGCCATGAGCTCTCGGCGAGTCAGCACGTGGACACCTCCCGGACTGGCGGCAGGCTACCACGGCGCGAAGACATCAGCCCGGCGGCTGCGCCAGGCCGCGTTCCACGGCCGCGGCCAGCCGCAGCACCGCCTCTTCGCCGCGTGGCCGGCCGACGATCTGCAGGCCCACCGGCAGGCCGCCCGAATCGACGCCGCACGGCACCGAGGCGATCGGCAGGCCCGTGAGGCTGAGCAGGAACGTCGGGGCGAACCAGTCGACGTAGGTGCGCATCGCCTTGCCGGCGACCTCGCGCGGGTAGTTCTGCTCCACGGGAAAGGGCGCCACGGCCGTGGTCGGCGTGACGAGGTAGTCGACGCGCGTGAACAGCTCGGCGAAGCGTTGCCAGAGCTGGCCGCGGGCGTGATGCGCGGCGCCGAGCGCGCGGGGATCGAGCGCCAGCCCGGCCTCGACGTTGGCGCGCACGTTGATGCCGAAGTCGTCGAAGCGGTCCATGCGTCCGGCCATGCCGGCCAGGAACCACTCCGCACGCAGGGTGAGGAAGGTGTCGCGATACGCACTGAGGTCGAAGGCGATCTCGTCGACGACGGCCCCGGCGTGGCGCAGGCCGAAGGTGGCCGCGCGGCACGCCGCTTCGATCGCGGCGTCCACGCCGATGGCCGCGATGTCTGCACAGTAGGCCACCCGCACGCCGGAGGGCAGCGCGGCGGCGGCGGCGGCCATGAAGTCGCGGCCGCGGAGTTCGTCGCCGAGCGGCGCGCCCGGCGCGGGCCCGGCGATCACCTGGAGCATCCGGGCCACATCAGCCACCGTGCGGCCCATCGGGCCGGCCACCGAGATCGTGTCCCACACCCAGTCCACGGGGTGCTGGGGCACCAGGCCCGGCGACGGCCGCAGGCCGACCACGCCGCAGAACGCCGCCGGGATCCGCAG
Source organism: uncultured Acidobacteriota bacterium (assembly GCA_963807405.1). Classification (GTDB taxonomy): domain Bacteria; phylum Acidobacteriota; class Vicinamibacteria; order Vicinamibacterales; family UBA2999; genus CADEFD01. The sequence goes on from CAWEBU010000006.1 coordinate 3,659,355, forward strand.
CGATCCGCCGAGGTCGGTGCCGTCCGCCAGCGCCACCATGCCGGCCGCGAGCGCCGCCGCGCCGCCGCCGGTCGAGCCGCCGGAGGTCAACGCCGGGTTCCACGGATTGCGCGTGGCGCCGAACACCGTGTTCCAGGTGTTGGCGCCGGCGGCGAACTCGGGCGTGTTGGTCTTGCCGAGGACGACGGCACCTGCACCGCGCAGACGCTCGACCACGACGGCATCGGCCACCGGCACGTGATCGGCGTAGATGGGCGAGCCGTAGGTGGTGCGCAGGCCGGCCACCGGCGTGATGTCCTTGATGCCGACCGGCAGGCCGGCCAGCAGGCCCACCGCCTCGCCGGCCGCCAGCCGCCGATCGATCGCCGCGGCCTCGTCGAGCGCGCGCGGATTCAGCGTGACGATGGCATTCAGCTCGGCGTTGCGTGCCTCGACGCGCGCCAGCGCCTCCTCGACCACCTCCACCGCCGAGCGTTGCCGTGAGCCGATGGCGGCGGCCAGCGCCGACGCGCTCGGGACATCGCGAATCAGTCGAGCACCACGCCGCGCATGATACCTGCGTCCCACCGCCCGGCCCCGCCGGCTCGCCGCCGCGGTCATGCAACCCTCGTGCGCCGGTTTCCGTCTGTAGCCATACTGGCTATATTCACGAGGGCTACAATGACCGTTCCCGCCGATCTGACGCCCGAGACGCTGTTGCCGCTGGCACCGGCCACCTTCCACATCCTGCTCGCCGTGGCCGACCAGGATCGCCACGGCTACGCGATCATCCAGGAGGTCGCCGTCCGCACCGGCGATGAGGTGCGGCTCAGCGCCGGCACCCTCTACCGCTCGATCCAGAGAATGGTCGAGCTGGACCTCATCGAGGAGACCGCGACGAGACCCGCCGCCGAGCTGGACGACGAGCGCCGCCGCTACTACCGGATCACCGACTTCGGCCGCGCGGTGGCGCGGGCCGAAGCGGCGCGGCTGCAGGCGCTCGTGCGGCTGGCAAGCACCTGCGGGCTCGCCCCGAGGAGGACCTGACATGCGCGCCTGGCGAATGCTGCTGCACCTGTTTCCGGCGTCGCTGCGCGAAGCGCATGGCGACGAGATGACCGCGATGCTGGTGGCCGACCTGGCCCGCGCCCGCGGCCTGGCGCGCCTGGCCGTCATCGCGGCTGCCGTCGTCGATGTCATCGCCAACGCGGCACTCGCACATCTCGACGCCACGGCCCACGATCTCAGGGACGTGTGGCGGAGCGCCTGGCGCGCGCCCGGCTTCGCGCTGGGGATCGTCCTCGTCACGGCCCTCGGCGTCGGCGCGACCACCGCCACCTTCTCGGTGGCCGATCACGTGCTCGTGCGGCCGCTGCCTTTCGCGGAGCCGGACCAGCTCGTGAAGCTCTGGCAGGACCAGTCGGCGCGCGGCTACTCGCGCATGGAGCTCTCGCCCGGCAACTACGAGGACTGGCGGCGGCAATCGACGTCGTTCCAGTCCACCGCCGCCTACACGACGGTCTCGATGAACGCGATGACGGCGGAGGGACCGGTGCGAGTGGATGCCGGCCAGGTGACGCCGAGCCTGTTCGAGACTCTGGGCGTCAGTGCCGCCGTCGGCCGCGCCCTGTTCGCCGCCGACGACCGGCAGACCGCCACCCCGCCGGTCGTGCTGAGCGACCACCTGTGGCGCTCGACCTTCGCCGCCAACCGCGACGTGCTGGGCACGACGCTCACCTTGAGCGGCAGCGCGCACATCGTGGTCGGCGTGATGCCGCCATGGTTCGAGTTCCCGGCCCGCGACGTCGACCTCTGGCTGCCGCTGCGGTTCGTGCCCGGCGATCTCGAGGATCGCGCCAACCTCTATCTGCGCGCCATCGGACGCCTGCGTCCGGAGGTGACGATCGCCCAGGCGCGCGCCGACCTGAACGCGGTGGCGGCCAGGCTGGCGCGCGATTTCCCCGAGGCCAACGACAAGACGGGCGCCACGGTGGTCGCACTGCGCGAAGAGGTCACGCGGCAGGCGCGGGCGATGCTCGTCGCGCTCGTCGGGGCGTCCTCGGCGGTGCTGCTCATCGCCTGCGCGAACCTCGCCAGCCTGTTCCTGGCGCGCTCGGTCGCGCGGCAGCGAGAACTGGCGGTGCGGCTGGCGGTGGGCGCCCGGCCGCGGCGCCTGGCCCGCCAGGTGCTGACCGAAAGCCTGGCCCTCTCCGCCGTGGGCGGTGCGCTCGGCGGCCTGGCCGCCGTGATGGTCGTGCCGGCGGCGGCCGCCCTGGTCCCGACGTCGTTGCCGATCACGGAAGTGCCGGCCGCCGACCTGCGGATGGTCGCCCTGGCCGCCGTGGCCACGCTGGCGACCGGGTTCGGCTTCGGCCTGGTGCCCGCCTGGCGCGTGGCCCGGACTCCGCACGGGAGCGATCTGCGCCATGGCGCCCGCATCTTCGGCACGCGCGGCACCGAGCGGCTGCGCGGCCTGTTCGTCGTCGGCGAGGTGGCGGCGGCGATCGTGCTGCTCGTGACGGTGAGCCTCTTCCTCAAGGCGCTGTGGCAGGTGCAGCAGATCGATCCCGGCTTCGACGCGACCGGCGTGATGACGGTGCGCACCGCCCTGCCGATGCCGAAGTACGAGCCGGTGGCGGCCCGTGAGCAGTTCTACACGCGGGTCCTCGATGAGGTCCGGGCCCTCCCCGGGGTCGAGGACGCGGCCTACACGAGCTATCTGCCGCTCGTGATGGGCGGGGGCATCTGGCCCGTGCTCCTGCCGGGCACGACCGTGCCCGAGGACGCCCGTACGGTCAGCGTCCGCTTCGTCACGCCGGGCTATTTCGCGGCCATGCGCGTGCCCCTCGTGCGCGGACGCGACGTCGCCGACACCGACCGGCAGGACACGCAGTACGTGGCGGTCGTCAGCCGCTCGTTCGCGGAGCTCTTCTGGCCGGGCGAAGACCCGCTCGGCCGCGCGTTCTCGACCGCGCTGCACGACCGCGTGGTCGTCGGCGTCGTCGGCGACGTGCGCGTGCGCGGGCTCGAACGCGAGAGCGAGCCGCAGGTCTACCTGCCCTCACCCCAGGTGGCGGATGGCGGGCTGCCGTTCTACGTGCCGCGGGACCTCGTGGTACGCGGATCGTCGGCGCTCGGCTCGATCGTACCGGCCGTGCGGGCGGCCGTCGCCCGGGCCGACCCGGAACAGCCGGTCTCGGACGTGCGCCTGCTGACCGACATCGTCGACCGCGAGACGTCGATCCGCGAAACCCAGGTCGCCGTGCTGCTGGCGTTTGCCGGCGTCGCCGTGGTGCTGGCGCTGGTCGGCATCCACAGCCTGCTCGCGTATGTGGTCGCCGCCCGCACCCAGGAGATTGGCGTCCGCATGGCGCTCGGCGCCACCGGGACGCAGGTGCTGCTGCTCGTGTGGCGACGCGCGGCCTGGCTGGCCGTCCTCGGCATCGGGCTCGGCCTGACGGTGGCCTACGCGACGAGCCGCTCGCTGCAGGCGCTGCTGGCCGGCGTCAGCGCCGCCGACGGCGCCACCTACGCCACGGCCGCCCTGGCCGCCGCCGCCATGGCGCTCGCCGGCACCGTGCTGCCGGCGTGGCGCGCGATGCGCGTCGATCCGGTGGACGCCATGCGCGCGGAATAGCCGGCGCGGCGCCGACGCTATGATGGGGCCGTGCAGGTGGTCCTCACGGTGTTCGGCGTGCTCGTGATGGTGCTCGGTGTCGGCCTGCTCGCGATCCCCGCCGTGCCGGCGATCGGCATCATCTTCTCGGGCGTGGCGCTGGTGGCCTGGGCGGACGGATTCCTGCGCATCGGCTGGGGCTCGCTCTCGGTCATGCTCGTGCTGACGGTCATCGGCTCGCTGGCCGACAACGTGGCCGCGCTCTTCGGCGCGCGCCGGGCCGGAGCGTCGACGTGGGGGGTGACCGGGGCCGCCATCGGCATGCTGGTCGGCATCCCGCTCGGCGTGCCCGGGATCATCGTGGGATCGGCGATCGGCGCGTTCGTCCTCGAGTTCGCCCGCAACCCCGATGTCCGCCGGGCCGGCAAGGCCGGGGTGGGCGGCGTCGTCGGCGCGCTGCTCGGGATCGTCGCCAAGTCGGTGTTCGGCCTGCTGATCGTCGGACTCGCGGTGCTGGCCTACTTCTTCTAGCCCCGAACGTGGGCGAACTGCAGCTCGTGGCCTCCGGCCGGAGACGAACCGTCACGCCCGGGCGATGACCCAGGTGGTCATACAGCGCTGGTCCTGCACGACGGTCGTCTTGATGGGGTCGAGCAGGCGGCCTCCGAGGCGGCTCGTCAGGCCGACGAGCTGGCTCTCGTCGACCAGGTAGCGGTCGGAACCGTCGGGCAGGAGATAGCGGCCCTCGCCGAGGGGCCGCATGCGGTCGGCCATGCCGATCGACGAGGCCAGCCGCGCGAAGAGGAGACCGCCGACGGCGAGCACGCGCCACATGTCCTCGACCATGGCCGTGAATTGGCGGTGGTCGCGCGCGAAGTGGAGCACGGCGTTGCTGATGACGACATCGAACGCCGCGTCCGGGAACGGCAGCTGCTCGACGGGTGCGACGCGGAACCGGCCGGGCGGCAGGCCCGGTGCCAGGTCCGCGGCCAGGCCGCGCACGGCAGCGACCGCCACCGGATCGCTGTCCACCGCCCACACGTCGAAGCCTTCGCGCAGCAGATAGACGAGGTTGCGACCGCCGCCGCAGCCGGCATCGAGCACCCGCATGCCGGGGGTGATCCGGCCACGCAGTAACTGGTCGAACAGGTAGATGTCGATGGGGCCGAACTGGCGCGGCAGCGACGGCTCGCCCCTCGCGGGCGCACTCACCGCCGCTTCACCCTGGGCACCACGCGCGAGAGCCGGCCGAGTTCGGCCACGAACGCGCGATCGCGGTCGCAGAACCACCAGCCATCACGGTAGGTCAGCGGGTGGAGGAAATGGCGGGGACACCGCGGCCACAACGGGTGGCCGGCCGCGTGCACCGTCTGCTGCGCGCTGGCGGCCGCCCGGGCCAGCACGGGCTCCCCGTTCTCGCCGGCTGGCGCGGCCGCGGTGCTGGCGTCGGCAGGCCAGACCACGTCTGGCAGCTCCACACCGGCCGTCTGCTCGAGGTCGCGGCTCAGGCGGTCCAGCGCCTTCCTGACATCGCCGGGTTCCAGCGGGGCCAGGTTGGCGCACGTGATGGACGCGTCCTTCGGCACGCGGGGCCTGAGACAGGGCGTCAGTTCCACCTGGGCGTCGCTGCCCAGGCCGCGCACCAGGTGCACGTCGCTCACGGCGCTGGCGGCGAGACCATCGAACACGATGGCGTCCACGCCCGGCACCTGCCACACCGCCCAGGCGCCGCGGCCGCGGCGCTGTGCCTCGCGCACGCAGCGCAGGGCCGCCGTCACCTGCTTGCGGCCGGCGGCCGGCGGGCTGTCGAAGCCGTCGCTGAGCGTGTAGATTCCGCAGTGCCTGATGACGGGACCGGTCAGGGCCTCGATCTCGCCCGTCACGAGCGTCGCCACGTACTGCTGCCGCTCGTCGAGCGCCGTCTGAGCCTCGCCTGGTCGCGGCCGTGGTGAGCACCACGCCGGCCATGGCCACCACCGCCGGTGCGCATCGCCACACCGACATCAGCCGATCACTTCCCCGGCTGGTAGGTCCGCTCGGTGTGACCCTCGAGCTGCTTCGGGTAGAAGTAGACCTCGCGCAGGTTGCCGGTGGCGTAGCGCTCGGCCTGGTCGTTGAAGTGCTTCGAGTTGACGTCGCTGCTCAGGCCGCCCGCGGTGATGGCGCGGGCGCGCACGCCGTCCTTGCCGAACTCGACGGCCGCCACGAAGCTGTTGCCGCTCGATGCCGTAGATCCGCTTGCTGCCGTTGTAGGAGCGGGCGCCGAAGGAGGCCAGCGAGCCCCAGCGGGCCGAGGCGAAGCCCACCGGCGTGCTCGGCTTGTCGTCGGTGTAGGGATGGACGATGGCCGGCGAGATGCGCTGGAAGCGGTTGATCTCGCCCCACGGCGTCTGCCAGGTGCCGAAGTCGGCGGTCAGCTTGTCGACGGCGAAGGCCAGCGCCTCGAGCCGCTGCTGGTTGGTGGCCTTGGTGCGCATCTGCTGGTAGACGGTGATGCCGGCGGCACGCGCGGCCTCGGCGCTCTTCGACCACAGCTCGTCGCCCCAGAAGATCGCCAGCGACTGCGGAACCGAGTCCACCGCCCAGCGGCGATCCCACGCGCGCAGGGCCGCGATCGGCTCGGCCAGCTTCGCCTTCAGGGGATTGGAGGCCGGCGCCTGATCCCACGCCTTGATCAGCAGCGGGATCTGGACGTCGAACTCCGGCTGCTGGGAATCGAAGCCTGCTGCGATCAGGGCCTCGAGCGTGAAGTCCTTCTTGTTGTCGAGCACGCGGATGGCGTGGATGCCGCGCGGGTTCTCGCCGTTGCGATCGAAGTAGGCGGGGAAGTCGCTCTGCTTCTTGCTGTACTTGCCGGCGGCCATGAAGGGCCAGTCGTTGGTGTTGTAGACCCAGCCGTTGGGCGGATTCTCGACGCTGGGACTGTCGTCCACCGCGTGCACGCCCTGCCAGTCGTTGGCGGGCACGCTGCCGTCCACGGGCTTGCTCCAGTCGAGCTTCGGATTGCGCTTGGGGACGAAGTTCGAGTGGAAGTAGGCGATGTTGCCCTCGGCGTCGGCGAACAGGGTGTCGTTCGAGGAGTTGGTGTGGAGCTCCATGACCTGCTTGTACTCGGCCAGGTTCTTCGCCTTGGTGCGGCCGTAGGACTGCCGCAGCGCCTTGAGCGGCTCCTCCATCAGCGCGACGGCCACCCACTTGCCGTCCTGCTTCGCGCACGATCGGGCCGTGGTGCGTGCGATAGACGGTGAACTCCTTGTTCGCCATGCCGCTCGCCGTCTTGTAGGGCACGGTCATCGTCTTGACCTCGACCTCGCGCTCCTCGTCGCCGTACTTGTAGAAGACCTTGCCGTCCTTCTGGACGATCGTCTCGAGGAACTCGTCGATGTTGTCGACGCCGCTCGAGGTGTGCATCCAGCCGGCCGTCTCGTTGAAGCCCTGATAGATGAAGAACTGGCCCCAGGTGAGGGCGCCGTAGGCGTTCAGGCCCTCGCTGGCTCGTCATCTGCGCTTCCTCGCGGAACGAGAACGAGGTGTGCGGGTTGATCCACAGCAGCGCCTTGCCGGCGGTGGTGTTGGCCGGCGCGATCGCCCAGCCGTTGCAGCCGGTCGGCTCGGGCGGCACGGTCATGTAGCGCGGGTCGGGCTGGACGCGCGACAGCGCCGCCGGATTCTTGCCGTAGAACGCTTCGAGGCGCGGGATCGACACGCTCTCGATGTCGCCGCCGATGCTGCCTTCGCTGAAGCTGAGCGCCATCCACGGTTCGAACGTCGTGATGACGCGCGGCGTCACCTCGGGATGGCGTGGCGAGATAGAAGTTGAGGCCGTCGGCCCACGCGGTCATGAGCTGCTTCAGGCTGTCAGGCGCCTTCTCGAACTCGGCCTTCAGTTCCACCGGGTCGATGAAGAGCTTCATCCGCAGGTCGCGGTAGATCTCCTGCTCGCCCTCGGCCTCGGCCAGGCGGCCCATGGCATTGATGAAGTTCGTCTCCACGCGGTTGAAGTCGTCTTCCGCCTGGGCGTACATCAGCCCGAACACGGCATCGGCGTCGGTCTTGCCGGTGACGTGCGGCACGCCCCAGTCGTCACGCACGATGGTGATGCCGTCGGCGCGCTGCTGCCAGGCGGCCATCTCGGGCGATACGGCGGGGGCCGGCGGGGCGGACGAGCACGAGACGAGGGCGACGAGGGCGAGGACGGCGAGCGAACGCTTCATGGACGAGCTCCCAGGGTGATTCCACGGCGCGCTGGTGGCGCGGCCGGCCGGGGGAATTGTGGCACATCCGGCCGGGGCGCGGGGTGAGGGCCAGGCGGTCGGGGCGGATGGGGGCCGTGCGTGGGGCGGGTCGTGCGGTGGCGGTGGCGGGCGCGGGCGGGCCGCCGCGAGCGCAGCCGCCATCGGGGCTGAGCGGACCGGCGAGATGGTCAGGCCGTGCGGGCTGGACGGTGAGGACGGGCCGGCCTGGGTCGGCCCGGTCGCTCACGCTCGGCCGTCAGTTGATCGGGACGTAGTTCAGCCAGCCGCGGGTCGCGTAGTCCATCAGCGTCTCCGCGAACAGGATGGCGACGAAGAACAGGCTCAGCACCACGGTCAGCTTGGTCAGGCGGCTGCTGTACTTCACGTGCATGAAGTACAGGATGACCAGGGTGGCCTTGAGGCCGGCGATGGCCAGGGCGACGACCGGGTTGAACGAACCCAGGTTGACGAAGGCCGCGCCGACGGTGATCGCCGACAGGACCATCAGGGCCCCGAAGATCGTGAGGTAGGTGCTGAGCGGTGAGACGTGAACGGATGACATGAGGCTTCTTACCTAGTCGTGCCGTTCGACGAGGTACAGCAGCGGGAACAGGAAGATCCAGACGATGTCGACGAAGTGCCAGTAGAGCCCGGTCATCTCGACCGGGGCGTGGTACTCGCGAATCGAAGCGCCCCTTGTGCGCCATCCACGGATGACGAACAGGATCACGACGCCGACGATCATGTGGATGGCGTGCAGCCCCGTCATCATGAAGTAGAGGCTGAAGAAGATCTGGGTCGTGCGCTGCAGCTCGTCCGCGGCCCATCGGACCGCGTGGCCCGCGGCGGCCGGCGCCTCGTGCGCGGCCTCCGCGCCCGCGGCCTCGGCGTCGGACGGCGAACTCGAAGGACGGGCCCGGCACGTGGTGGTGCTCGAACTTGTCGGCGAGTACTCGTAGACCTTGATGCCGAGGAACAGCGAGCCCAGGATGATGGTGGCGATCAGCCAGTTGACCGTGGCCTTGCGCTGGTTGGTCTGCGCCGCGCGCACCGACAGCGCCATCGTCAGCGAGCTGCCGATCAGCACCACCGTGTTGATCAGGCCGGGCATGATCTCAATCGACTTGCTGGCGAGCGGCGAAGGCGTCGTAGTACCACATCCGGTAGAGGGTGTAGGCGATGAACAGGCCGCCGAAGAACAGCACTTCGGTGAGCAGGAACACCCACATGCCCAGCACGCCAGCTTCGCGCTGCTGGGCCATCGTGCTGAAGTGGTGCTGCAGCGCGGGGTGATGCTCGTGTCCGTGGCCGTGCATGGGCGAGGCCCCTTCGGCGTGAGCGATGCCGTCAGACAAGCTTGGCCTCCCGAATGACCTTCGGCGTGTATTCGTACGCCTCTGGAATGTCCGTGGGCACCTCGGTGAAGTTCTCGGTCAGCGGCGGCGACTGCGTGCGCCACTCGAGCCCGAGGCTCCCCACGGGTTGTTGCCGGCCACCTCGCCGTACTTGAGCGAGTAGGCGAAGTAGATGACCGGAATCAGGTAGCCGAGGCCGAGCATCGAGGCGCCCGCCGACGACAGCACGTTCAGCACCTGGAACTCGTCCGGATACATGTGGTAGCGGCGCGGCATGCCCAGGTAGCCGAGCACGAACTGCGGGAAGAACGTCAGGTTGAAGCCGACGAACACCAGGATGGCGGCGATGCGCGACCAGAACTCCGAGTACATCCGGCCGAACATCTTCGGCCACCAGAAGTGCAGGCCGCCCAGGTAGCCCATGATGGCGCCGCCGACCATGATGTAGTGGAAGTGCGCCACCACGAAGTAGGTGTCGTGCAGGTGGATGTCGACGCCGAGCGTGGCCAGGAACAGGCCGGTCAGGCCGCCGATCAGGAACAGGCCGAAGAAGCCGTAGACGTAGAGCATCGGCGTCTCGAAGCTGATCGAGCCGCGATGCAGCGTGGCCGACCAGTTGAAGACCTTGACGGCCGAGGGAATCGCCACCGAGAAGCTCAGGAACGAGAACACCATCGCCGCGTAGACGGTGATGCCGGAGACGAACATGTGGTGCGCCCACACGATGAAGCCGAACACCGCGATCGCCAGCGACGAGAAGGCCACGAAGCTGTAGCCGAAGATGCGCTTGCGCGAGAAGGTCGACGACCAGCTCGCTGATGACGCCGAGGGCCGGCAGGATCATGATGTAGACGGCCGGGTGCGAGTAGAACCAGAACAGGTGCTGGAAGAGCACCGGGTCACCGCCGCGCTGCGGGTCGAAGATGCCGAAGCCGAAGGCGCGCTCGGCGAACAGCATCACGATCGTGATGGCGATGACCGGCGTGCCGAGCACCTGGATCGAGGCTGGTGGCGTAGTGCGCCCACACGAACAGCGGCAGCTTGAACCAGGTCAGGCCCGGCGCCCGCATCCGGTGGATGGTGACGATGAAGTTCAGGCCGGTCAGGATCGACGAGAAGCCCGAGATGAAGACGCCGAGGGCGGTCGGCACCACGTTGGTGCTCGAGGAGGCCGCGCTGTAGGGCGTGTAGAACGTCCAGCCGGTGTCGACGCCGCCGAGCGATGATGGCGACCAGGGTGAAGACGCCGCCGACCACGTAGATGTACCAGCTGAGCAGGTTGATGCGCGGGAACGCCAGGTCCTTGGCCCCGAGCATCGGCGGGATCAGGAAGTTGCCGAGCACGGCGGGCACCGACGGGATCAGGAAGAAGAACACCATGATCACGCCGTGCAGCGTGAAGAACTTGTTGTAGGTGTCCGGCTGGAAGAGGTCGCCCTGCGGCGTGGTCAGCTCGAGCCGGATGCCGACGGCGAACAGGCCGCCGAGGAAGAAGAACATCGAGATCGAGATCAGATAGAGGATCGCGATCCGCTTGTGGTCCTTCGTGAGCAGCCACGACTTGAGGCCGTGGCCGTTCGACAGGTAGTTCTGCGCGGGGTAGACGGAGCGTTTCCATGGCTTACCTTGACGCGCCCTGCGCCGGTGCGCCGGGCGTGCTGGTTGAGGCGGGGCCGGCGACGGGCGCGCGGCGCGGCGGCCGCCTGGGGCGACAGCGACTTGATGTGCTCGATGAGCGCGGCCAGCCCTTCTTCGCTGACGAGGCCCTGGAAGGTCGGCATCAGCGGCGTGAAGCCCGTCGACGACCTTGGCCTGCGAGTTGAGGATCGACTCGCGCAGGTAGCCTTCGTCGACGATCGCCGTCTGGCCGTCGGTCAGCTCCACCGGCCGTGCCGACGATGTCCTTGAGCGAGGGGCCGCGGCCCTGGCCGCTGTCGAGATGGCAGGTGTTGCAGGCGAGGTCGTTGAAGAGCCGGGCGCCGCGCTCGGCCATCGTGCCCTCGGTGCCGCCGCCGGCCAGCCACTCCTGGTACTGCGGCGGTTCCATCACGACGACGGTGCCGATCATGCCCGAGTGCTTGGTGCCGCAGTACTCCGCGCAGAAGATGTGATACCGGCCGGGCTTGGTGGCTTCGAACCAGAGCGGCTGATAGCGGCCGGGAATCGCGTCGATCTTGGTGCGGAAGGCCGGGAAGTAGAGGTCGTGCAGCACGTCCTCCGACGTCACCAGCACCTTGACGGGCCGGCCCACCGGCACGTGCAGCTCGTTGATCTCGCGCTGGCCGCCGACGTGCTGGAACTTCCACATCCACTGCTTGCCGACGGCGTAGACCTGCAGCGCCTCGGCGGGTGGCCGCCGCATCTCGTAGAAGAGCTTGGCGCCCCAGGCGAACATGACCATCGCGATGATGGTCGGGATGATCGACCACGCCAGCTCGAGGGGCAGCGACCCTTCGATGTGGGCGCCGATCTCGTCCGGATGGCGTCGACGGTAGCGGAAGGCGAAGAACACGACAGCCGCCGAGACGGCCACCGTGAAGAACGCCGACACCGCGAGGATGAACAGATAGAGGGCATCGACCTCCGAAGCGAAGGACGATGCGGCCTCTGGAAACAGCGGAATACCACCCATAAGTCTAGCGACGCTCCGCCACGGAGTGACGTGCGGGACCGGAGTGGCTCCGCGACGCTCGTCCAGCGTTGTTTGGCCCCGCGGTGCGGGGCGGGACATCGTGTAAGGCCAGCCGAGCTCGAGTCATTCCATGCACCTGGCCTTTCACGACGTCCGGTGACGGGTCCCGGCGCGGCCATCGCGCCTGAGCGAAATCCCGACGAACCCGACGAGCGCCAGCATGGTGACGACGCCGCCCATGCGGACGGCGTTCATGGCCACCAGGCTGTAGGTGCCCGTCGCCGGTTCGTAGTGATAGCAGTAGAGCAGCACCTGATCGACCACCGAGCCGATCGTGCCGGCCGACGAGTCCATCAGCGCGAACTTGAGGTCGCGCGGCGGGTACTCGATGCCGAAGAGGTAGCGGGACAGCCGGCCGTCGGGCGTCGCGACGACCACGCCGCTGGCGTGCGCGAACTGCTGCGTGGCGGCGTCCCAGGCGAACTGGAACCCGGCGGCATCGGTGACCCGCTTGATGGCGGTCTCGTCGCCGGTGAGGAAGTGCCAGCCGCGCTCGCTGCCGGGGCGGCGGTAGTTGTCGGTGTAGGTCGCCTTCTTGGCGGCCGCCTGCACCGGCGTCTCGCGCGCATCGAAGCTGATGGCGACGACGTCGAAGTCGGTGCCCACCGTTTCGTCGAGCGGCCCGATGCCGCTCACCAGACCGTTGAGGACCTGGTTGCAGAGCATCGGACACTCGTAATACACGAAGGCGAGCACCACGGGGCGGGCCCCGAAGTAGTCGCCGAGGCGCACGGTGCTGCCGTGCTCGTCCTTGAACACCGCGTCGAGGGGCAGCTGGGCGTCCAGCTTCTGGTCGAAGCGGATCTGCTGCAGAGCCGGGGGCATCGCGTTCGACGGCGGACCGGCCGCCGGCTTGAGCCCCGGAGCATCGGGCTGCGCGAACACCGACACGCCGGCCATCACGGCGAGAGCCGTGGACGCGAGCAGGTGCCGGGTGAGCTTCTTCATCGTCCGTGTTACCTGGGAGCCGAGGTGCGGCCGGCCGACGAGTCCTGCACCACCATGGTGGGCGCCGCCGAGCCATTGGCCCGGGCGGGCAGGCCCCGCTCGAGCGTCAGCGCCATGGCCCGCTCGATCGGGATGTGGACGACGCCGTTGGCCTTGTCGATCCAGCCATAGCCGTGGAGCACCCCGCGCTGGTGCGTCTTGAGTTCGAGTACGTCCGTGAACGGCTGCGTCTGCAGGCGCGGCGCCGGCGGGTTCTCGGTGACACCCTGCGCCAACGGGAAGCGGCTGGTCGCCTGGTCGCGGGCGTCGCCCCGGTACTCGAGGTAGACGTAGGTTCCGTAGACGATGGCGGCGCCGATCACCATCGAGACGGCCAGCCAGATACCGAACTGGTAGCCGATGCTCGGGTCGATGTCGGTGTGCTCGTACTCCGCCCCTTCCGGGGTGGGTCCGTATTCGAGATCCGCGTCGTTCGACATATCTGTTCCTGGCGTCGCTAGCCGCTAGCCCCTAGCCGCTAGTCCCTGTTCAAGCCTCAGTGCGTGTGGTGCGTGAGCGCCTTGGCCAGCCCCTCGTCGTGGAGCGGCAGCAGCGGGCGACCCTTCAACTGCATCGCGAACAGCATCACGAAGATGCCGCCGAGCGCGATCGGCAGGGCGATGTCGATGAGGCCGATCGAGAGCCCCTCGTGATGGAATTCCGGGGCCACGTGCCAATAGTAGTCGACCAGGCGAATGCCCACGACCCACAGCGCGATCCGGCTGACACGGCGTCCAGTCGCGCTTGATGTCGCGGGCCAGCAGCAGCACGTAGGGCAGCACGAAGTGGAACACCACCAGCACCCAGCCGACCCACTGCCAGCCGTGCTGCGAGCGCACGAAGTAGTGCGGAATCTCTTCCTGGGTGTTGGCCGAGTAGATGATCAGGAACTGCGAGAACGACAGGTACGCCCACAGCATGATGAAGGCGAACAGCAGCTTGCCCAGATCGTGGAAGTGCGACGGGTTGATCACGTGGTCCATCGGGCGTTCGCGCGACAGCCGGGCCAGCATGAACATCGCGAAGGCGAGCGCCGACAGGCCCTGGCCGACGATGTAGAGGAAGCCCCACATGGTCGAGAACCAGTGCGGATTGATCGACATCGTCCAGTCGATCACGGCGAACGTCACCGTCAGGAAGAAGATGACCAGGCCCGCCGCCGGACAGGCGTTCCATCTTCACGGCCAGCGCCGGATCGCCGGTGCGGTCCTGTTCGGCCGACCAGGCGCTCAGGCGCTGCGCCAGGAAGCTCCAGACGGCGAAGTAGAACACGTAGCGGGCGATGAAGAACGGCACGTTGAGGTAGGCCGTCTTCTCGAGGATGACCGGGTCCGTGGTCTCGTGGGACCAGTGGTAGAGGTGCCCCATGCCGGCCAGGATGGGCAGGCCGAGGAACGCCATGATCGGCAGCGTGCGCGCGGCCGCTTCGAGGATGCGCCGGATCACGAGGCCCCAGGCGCCGCCGCTCAGGTGGTTGAGCATCAGCAGCGCCAGGCTGCCGAGCCCGACGCCCGTCCAGTAGACCCAGGCCACCAGGTAGGCTTCGTAGAACCGATCGGGACCCGACAGGAAGAAGCCGATGCCGGTCAGCACGGCGCCGGCCGCGGCGGCCATCAGGCCCTTCGATTGCAGACCCGAGAGGCTCTCGGGTGGGTTGTACGTCTCAACTGCCATGTTGTGTGTCTCTAGCCGCTAGCCGCTGGTTCCTAGCCGCCCGCACTTTAGTGTTCCGTCTTCGTCGCCGGTGCGCCGGAGGCCTGCGCCGCCGTGCCGGGAGCCGCGTCGAGACGGCCGCGGTCGGCCGCCGGGACGTCGTCGATCGACGCGTTCTGACTGAGCTGCAGCGCCCGCACGTAGCCGGCAATCAGCCAGCGGTCGCGCGGCGGGACCTGTTCGGCGTAGCCCTGCATGGCGCCGAAGCCGTTCGAGATCACGTCGTAGAAGTAGCCGGGCGCGGCATCGCGCAGCCGATCCTGGTGATAGGTGGCCGCCTGGCGCAGGCCGCGCTGCACGACCATGCCCTGACCGTCGCCGGTCTGGCCGTGGCACGGCGTGCAGAAGGCGGTGTAGCGCTCGCGCCCGCGTTCGAGGTCCGCCTGGCTGAGCGCGAACGGGAACTCGGCGGCGAACTCGCCGTCCACCTTGCCGGTGTAGAAGTGGTCGTCCTCGCGAAGCTGGCCGCGGGCCACCGTGCCGGCCGGCAGGTTGCGCGAGGCGCGGCCGTCCGCAAAGGCAGGATTGGCCTCGTAGACCTCGTAGCGCGGGGTGTCGTGCATGTCCTGGCGGCACCCGGCCACGAGGGCGGTGGCGGCGAGGACACAGGAGAGGAGACGTCCGTTATTCCGCAACGTCGTAGACTCCCTTGGCGCCAATGGTCTGCAGGAACGAGGTCGTCTGATCCTTGGCGAAGTGCGTGTCTTCGGCCTCGATGACGAGGAAGAACTTGTCGGACGAGGCCATCGTGAAGCGGTCCACGTTGAACACCGGGTGATAGGGCTGCGGCAGCCCGTTCAGCGCGATCATGCCGATGGCGGCGGTCAGCGCCGAGAAGAGAATCGTCAGTTCGTAGGACGGGATGACGAAGGCCGGCCAGGTGGCCAGCGGCCGCCCGCCGATGTTGAGCGGATACTCGATGACCGACGCCCAGTACCTGCAGGCCGAAGCCGGTGCCCATGCCCGCGAAGGCCATGGCCAGCACGATCTTCGGCAGGATGGTCCGCTTCTTGTGGATGATGTCGTTCAGCTCTTCGATGGGGAACGGCGTGTACGCCTCCATCTTCGAATAGCCGGCCGCCACCGCCTTGGTCGACGCGTCCACGATGCCCTGAGCCGAGTCGAACTCGGCCATCAGCCCGTAAAGCCCCGTTTTGTCTTTGCTGACGTGCATGACTAAGGTCCCGCCTAGTGGCCGTGCCCGGGCGCGTCGTGCCCGTGCGGCACGTGCACCTTGGCTTCAGGCAGCAACGTTTTCACTTCGAAGATCGCGATCATCGGCACGAACCGCATGAACAGGAAGAAGAGCGTGATGAACAGGCCCATCGTGCCGCCGAACATCATGAAGTCCCAGGCCGTCGGGGAATACATGTCCCACGACGAGGGCAGGAAGTCGCGGTGCAGCGAGGTCACGATGATGACGAAGCGCTCGAGCCACATCGCCGAGGTTGACGATGAGCGAGAGCACGAAGATGTAGACCAGGTTGGTGCGGACGCTCTTCGAGCCACAGCACGTTGGATCAGGATCACGTTGATGAAGATGAGCAGCCAGTAGCTCCACGCGTAGGGACCGGTCATGCGGTTCCAGATCATGAAGCGCTCGTAGGGGTTGGCGCTGTACCAGCCGAAGAAGGCTTCCATCGCGTAGCCGTAGGCCACGATCAGGCCGGTCGCCAGCATGACCTTGGCCATGTTGTCGATGTGCCGCAGCGTGATCAGGTGCTCGAGCCGGTAGTAGGCGCGGATCGGAATCGCCAGCGTCAGCACCATGCCGAAGCCGGAGTAGATGGCGCCGGCGACGAAGTAGGGCGGGAAGATGGTGGCGTGCCAGCCGGGAATGACCGACGACCGCGAAGTCGAAGCTCACGACGCTGTGCACCGAGAGCACCAGCGGCGTCGAGAGACCGGCCAGGATCAGGCTGGCGACCTCGTAGCGGTGCCAGTGGCGGGCCGAGCCGCGCCAGCCGAGCGACAGGATGCCGAAGACCATCTGCTTGACCTTCGACGTGGCGCGGTCGCGCATGGTCGCCAGGTCGGGAATCAGGCCGACGAACCAGAAGACGATCGACACGGTGGCGTAGGTCGAGACGGCGAACACGTCCCAGATGAGCGGGCTGCGGAACTGCGGCCACAGGCCCATGGTGTTCGGGATACGGGAACAGCCAGTAGGCGGCCAGCCACGGCCGGCCGGTGTGGAGCAGCGGGAAGAGCGCCGCGCAGGCCACCGCGAAGATCGTCATCGCTTCGGCGAAGCGGTTGATCGACATGCGCCACTGCTGCTTGAAGCAGCAGCAGGATCGCCGAGATCAGCGTGCCGGCGTGGCCGATGCCGATCCACCAGACGAAGTTGATGATGTCGAAGGCCCAGCCGACCGGGACGTTGTTACCCCAGATGTAGACGCCCTTGACGACCAGGTAGCCGATGGCGAGCTGCAGCGCGCCGAGGCCGGTCAGGCCGATCAGCAGGCCGATGATCCAGCCGACCGGGTAGCGCTTGCCGAGCGGGATCTCGGACACCGCGACGGTGATCGTCTCGTAGTCCTGCCCCGGCCCGATGACCGGGGCATCGAGCGTGGTGGCCGACTGCTGTGAGTGGACGTGCTGCGCCATTAGTGCTCGCTCTCGGTCGAGGCCGTGCCGTGGGTGTCGTGACCGCCCACGGTCGGGTTCGACGGCAGCGCGGGGTTGGGATTCCGCACCGCCGCGAGGTAGGTCGTGCGCGGCCGCGTGTTCAGCTCGGCCAGCAGTCGAGTAGTTGCGCGGGTCGGCCTTGAGCTTCGCCACGCGGCTGCTCGGGTCGTTCAGGTTGCCGAAGGTGATGGCCTGCGACGGGCAGGCCGACTCGCAGGCCGTGACCACTTCGCCGTCGCGGATCTCGCGGTCTTCACGCTTGGACTGGATGCGCGCCGAGTTGATGCGCTGCACGCAGTAGGTGCACTTCTCCATGACGCCGCGGCTGCGCACCGTGACGTCGGGGTTGCGCTGCATCTTGAGGGACGGGGTTTCCCAGTCCTGATACAGCGTGAAGTTGAAGCGGCGGACCTTCTACGGGCAGTTGTTCGAGCAGTAGCGCGTGCCGACGCAGCGGTTGTAGACCATGTCGTTCAGGCCTTCCGCCGAGTGGACGGTCGCCGACACCGGACACACGACCTCGCAGGGCGCGTTCTCGCACTGCTGGCAGGGCATCGGCTGGTAGTAGGTGTCGGGATTGTCGATGTCGCCGGAGTAGTAGCGGTCGATGCGCAGCCACTGCATCTCGCGGCCGTTGGCCACCTGGTCCTTGCCGACGACGGGGATGTTGTTCTCCGACTGGCAGGCGATGACGCAGGCGTTGCAGCCGGTGCAGGTGTTGAGGTCGATCGCCATGCCCCAGGCGTAGCCCGAGTACTCCCACTTGGGGTAGAGCGTCAGCCCGTCGGAGAGCTTCATGTGCTCCATCTCGTGGGCGAAGGCCGGATTGGCCTTGTAGTCCTCGAGCGTGGCGGAGCGCACGAGGTTGCGCCCCTCGATCGACCAGTGATCCTGGGTGCTGACGAGCTGATAGGTGCCGCCGGCCTTGGCGATCTCGGCGCCGGCGAACCAGGGAGCGGCGCTGCCGCGCAGCGCGTAGCTGTTGAAGCCGACGCCGTTGCCGACGCGGCCGGCGCGCTCGCGGCCGTAGCCGAGCGCGATGGTGACTGAGTCCTGCGCGTGGCCGGGGTCGATCCAGGCCGGCATCTCGAGCGTCCGGCCTTCGACCGTCAGGGTCAGCAGGTCGCCGTTGCCGACTCCGAGCTTCTCGGCCGTGCGCGGCGCGATCAGCGCGGCGTTGTCCCAGGTGAGCTTGGTGACGGGCTTCGGCAGTTCCTGCAGCCAGCCGTTGTTGGCGAAGCGGCCGTCGTAGACCGAGGCGTCACGCTTGAAGATCACTTCGAGCGCCGCGGCGGGAGCGGCGGTGCCCGGCGCGCTGTTCCAGCCGGCGGCCAGCGTCATCGTCTGCGGCGTCACCGCGGTGCCACCGATGTAGCCATCGTGCAGCCACTTGCGCCACTGCTTGTCGAACGGCGACGCCGGCGCGGCGGCAACGGTGGCCGGCTGACCGGCGGTCGCGGCGCCTGGCGCCGCCGCGGGCACGGCGGCCGACGCCGCCACGGCCGGGGCGGGCGCAGCAGCGGGCGGGGCGGCGGCCGCGAAGCCGGTCCAGTATTCCCGCACGATGTCGTAGCCGCTCTGCTCGACGCGCTCACTGAGCGTGGCGATCACTTCGTGCGGCGACCGGCCGCCGTACATCGGCTGGATGAGCGGCTGCACGATCGAGACGGTGCCGTCCATCGAACGGGCGTCGCTCCACATCTCGAGGTAGTGCGTCGAGGGCACGTGCCACTGGCACAGGGCCGCGGTCTCGTCCTGGAAGATGGCGGAGTGGGCGCGCCATGCCACCTTCTGCAGCGCCTCGCCGAACTTCCAGTCGGCCGGCGCGGTGAACACCGGGTTCGACTCGCCGATGATGAGCAGGGCCTGCACGCGGCCGGCATCCATGTCGACGACCAGCTGACGCATCGCGGCGTGCTGCTCCGACGGCACGATTTCCGGCGTCGGCAGGTAGCTGACGGCCTGGCCGGCGTTGCCGAGCAGGTCGTTGATCGCGTGGGCGAGGGCGTGCACGGCGGCCGGCTGCGCCTCACCGGCAACGACGAGCGAGGTGCCACGGTGCGCGGTGAGGTCGGCGGCGACGGCATCGACGAAGGCCTCGCTGCCGGCCGGCGCGCTGCCGGAGACGCCGCTCACGCCGAGGCGGGCGGCCACGGCACGTGCGAAGGCCTCGATCTGGCTGGCCCGCAGCGGCAGGCGGTGGTCGGCGCGGCCGCCGGTGACCGACGGCGTCGCTTCCGCCACGTAGAGGCGGCTCATGCGGTCCGGCGTCGAGTCGAGACGGCGGCGCGACGCGAAGGCGCGCGCGTACTTCACGCCGAAGGCGTTCTCGGCGGCCAGGAAGTCAGCGTCGAGCGAGAGGACGACGTCGGCCTTGGTGAAGTCGTAGACCGGCTCGACGAACTCCCCGAAGGCGGCGCGGGCGCCGGCGCGGACGTTGTCGCGCGTGGTCGGTTCCCACTGCACCCACTTGGCCTCGGGATGGGTGGCGAGGATCTGCTGGATCTGCGCGGCGAGGGCCGGCGAGTTCACCGTCTCGGTGAGGATGCGGAGGCCGGCGCCCTTGCTGCCGGCCTGGGCGGACAGCGCGCCGCGGATGGCCACGACGAAGCTGCTCCAGGGACGGACCTGGCCGAGCTCGGTGATGGTGGTCGATCGGTCGGGATCGTAGAGCGAGAGGATCGACGCCTGCGCGAAGAGGTCGGTGCCGCCCTGGCTGGCCGGATGGTCCGGGTTGCCCTCGATCTTGGTCGGCCGGCCTTCATGGCTCTCGACCAGCAGCCCGGTGGCGACGCCGCCGAGCGACATGGCGGTGGCGAAGAAGAGCGGCTTGCCGGGGATGAGCTCCTCGGGCTGGCGCACGTAGGGCACGATCAGCTCGTCGGGCTGGACGGTGCAGGCCGAGACGCCCGCCAGGGCGAGCGACGCACTCATCAGCTTCAGGAAGCCGCGGCGGCCCACCGGATCGTTCCACTCGGACGCGTTGGCCGGGAACTCGCGGTGGAGGAACTCCTTGAATTCCGGGGTTTCCGCGACGGCTTCGAGGCTGCGCCAGTAGTGCGGGCCACTGGTGCCCGCAAGCTTGGCGCGAATGGCGTTGAGGTCTAGCTGCTCTGCACTCATCGTTCTGATTCCGTCCTCCGCCTCCGCCCGCCGTCGCTGCTAGCGCAGCGGCTGCGGGGCATTGGCGTGACTTCGGCCGGGTCTTCTTCTGGGCCTGTCGCTCGTGCGGGTCGTCGTCGTGGTGCCTAGCGGTGGCACACCGAGCAGTTGGTCAGGCTCTGGATCTTGTATTCGGCGACCAGCTGCGGTCCGAGCTCGCGCTGATCGACGGCGGGCACGTAGCCCATCGTGAAGACTTCCGAGCGCGGGCGCACGAACTGCTCCGGGTTGCGGTGACAGTCCAGGCACCACTCCATCTGCAGCGAGCTCTGCTGCTTCATGAGCGGCATCTTGTCGACGCGCCCGTGGCACGTCTCGCAGCCGACGCCCTTCTTCACGTGGATGCTGTGATTGAAGTAGACGAAGTCGGGCGTGTCGTGCACGCGCAGCCACTTGAGCGGCTGGTCGTCACGGAAGCTCGACCGCACCGGCTCGAGGTAGGGGCTGGTCGACCAGATCTGCGAGTGGCAGTTGATGCAGGTCTTGGTCGGCGGGATGCCGGCGCTCGACGACACCTCGACCGACGTGTGGCAGTAGCGGCAGTCGATGCCGATGCCGCCGACGTGGTGCTGGTGACTGAACTGCACCGGCTGCTGCTTGAAGGTGTTGGCCGCGGTCACGAAGTCCGACCGCTGGACACCGCCCACGGCGGCGCCGATGGCGACCACGAGCCCCAGCACCGACGCGATGCTGGCCTTCGACCAGGCGTTTGCGCTCTTTGGAAAAATCTGCGACATGAGCCGTCGTTTCAGCAGTCGCCGGACTGCTTCTCCCCCGCAGGGTGCGGGCAAACTCTACACGCAATCACACCAAACCCGGCATTCCGCGGTTCTGGCGCGGGTGCCCGGGGCGGGTGTACGCCCGTTTGTGAAAACTTTCGCAAGGAGTTGTACCAGAAACCGTCCCTGTTAGACAAGGAACCGAATTGGTCGGACATCCGTAATTGCATCGCACTGTCCAGTCGGCGGCGGGGTCATTGCACCGTCGGCCGCGCCGGCGATGGCGGATCGCCCGGCGCCACCTCCCACACGTAGTCCCCGGCCGACAGCCAGCGCGCGAACCACTCCAGTTCGACCTGCACACGAAACAGCACGTGGCGCAGTTCCGACCAGCCATGACCCTCGCGCGGCGCCACCCACAACCGCGTCGGCACGCCGTTGTACTTGAGAGCCCGGAACATTTCAACCGACTGCGGCATGGGCACCCGCGGATCGTCCTGGCCGACCAGGAACAGCGTGGGCGTCGTGACGCTCGCCACGTGGCGGAGGGGTGAATGCTCCCAGAAGAGATCGATCGGAGCGTCCTTCTGCCACGGGGTGCCGCCGAACCAGGGGGTCCGGAACGCACGGTGATCGCTCTGGGCGTACATCGAGATCCAGTTGGCGGCGCCGGCGCCGCTCGAGGCGGCCTTGAAGCGGGGCGTGAAGGTGATGATTTTATTGGTCATATGCCCTCCCGCGCTCCATCCCTTCTTGATGAGCCGGTCGGGGTCGGCCACGCCCAGGGCGATGACGGCGTCGGCGCCGGCCAGCACATCCAGATGCGCCTGCTTGAAGTAGCCGTGCCGCATCTCGCGCAGGAAGGCATCGCCGTAGCCGGTGCTGCCGCGGTAGTTGGGCCGCAGGACCGCATAGCCCTTGCCGGCGTAGACCTGCGCCTCGGGCGAGAAGCCGAAGGTGTCCGAGGCGGCCGGACCGCCGTGGGTGAAGACGAGCAGCGGGTAGCGCTGGCCCGGGCGGTAGTCCGTCGGGTAGTAGAGGAGGCCTTCGACCGTCTGCCCGTCCTGCCCCTTCCAGGTGAGGCGCTCCTGCCGGGCCACGGCGAACCGGCGCTCGACGTCGTCGAAGACGCGCGTGACGCGGCGCATCGAGCCGCCGGGCGGCAGCAGGTAGATCTCGCCGGGCCGGGCCGCGGTGTTGAGGGTGAACACGTGGGTGCCGGTCTTCGGATCCATCCGCCACGCGCCCACGCTGTGGTCGCCGTTCGTGAGGGCGGTGACGCGCCCGCTCGCCACTTCCATCTGCATCAACTCGACGTGCACGCCGTGATTGGCCGTGAACACGATGTGCCGGCCGTCGGGCGCCCAGTGCGCGTTCACGATCTGGAACGGCGCCTCCGGCAGCAGCAGCCGGGCGGCGCCGCCGGCCTTCGGCGCGATGAACAGCTTGTCGTTGAAATAGGGCTCGAACTGCGCGTTGGCGTCCGAGGTGAAGAGCACCTGGCTGCCGTCCGGTGAGACCAGCGGCTCGCTCTCGACCACTTCGTTGGTCGTCAGCCGCCGGGCATCGCCGCCGCTTGCGTCCATCACCCACACTTCGGAGAAGCGCATGTGCTCGAGCAGCGGCGACGGCGCGCGCGTCATCGCCACGGTGCTGCCGCCGGCCGACAGCGTGTAGTCGGTGACGGAGTAATCGCCGAACGTGATCTGCGTGGTCTTGCCGTCGAGATCGCTCACCCACAGGTGTTCGTGTTCGAAGTTCGTCTCCTCGAACGCGAAGACATCGTCCTGCAGGCGCTTCTTCTCCTTGGCGGCCGCCGTCGGCGCGTTGGCGGCCGTGAAGAACAGCAGCCGGCTGTCTGGCGCCCACGTCAGATCGGCCGGGGCCGTCGGGTGACTGGTGACCCGTCGCGCTTCGCCGCCGTCGACGTCGAGCACGTGGATCTGATTGGTGGCGTCGTCGCCACGGCGGGCGAGAAACGCCAGGCGCCGGCCGTCTGGCGACCAGCGCGGGCTGGACTCGCCGCGCTCGCCGAAGGTGAGCTGCACCTGTCCGCTGCCGTCGGCACCGATCCGGTAGATGTGGCCGACGCGCTTGTTCGCCTTCCAGTCGGGGGCATCCAGCACGAAGGCGATGGCCGTGCCATCAGGCGACAGCTGCGGATCCTGGATCGACGGCAGCTCGATCATGTCGATGACGCCGAGCGGCCGTTTCTCCTGCGCGGGTGCGGGCGCGGCCATGGCGGCCAGCGGAGGGCGAGGGCGAGGACCGAGGTACGCATGACGTCTCTCCCGGGACGGCCGTGAGGGACCGTCCGCCGAGCGGATGATAGCCGCCTTTCGGGCTCCCGACGACAGGTACGTGCCCCCGGCTCATCCACTTCGGCCTTGACACATTGCACGCGCGCGGCGCATAAATCGCCGTGAGGCGTCGGCCACGGGCCGGGCGCCGGACTGGCCACCGGGTGACCTCTCACCCTGGCGCAATGCACCGCAAGTTCCTTCGTCCTTTCGTTTCGCTCTGCCTTGCTGGCTTCGCGCTGTCGGCCGGCGTGTCGGCGCAGCCTGCCGCCCTGACGCGGCTGCTCGGCGATCGCGATCCGGCGGTGCTGGCACGGATTGCCGACGACTGGCGGGCCGGCGTGCACGTCCCGGGCCTGTCGGCCGCGGTCGTCCAGGGCGATCAGGTGGTGTGGGCCCAGGGCTTCGGCGCCGCGGACGTCGAGCAGGCCACGCCGGTACGCCCCGAGTCGGTGTTCCGGATCGCGTCGATCTCGAAGCCGATCACGGCCGTGGCCGTGATGCAGCTCGTGGAAAGGGGGCTCGTCTCGCTCGAGGATCCGATCCAGAAATACGTGCCGTCGTTTCCCCGCAAGGCGCTGGGCGAGGTCCGCGTGCGCCATCTGCTCACCCACACCTCGGGCGTCCGCCACTACAGGGGCAGCGAGTTCTCGCTGGCCGAGTCGTTTCCCACCCTGGACGCCGCGATTGGCATCTTCCGCAACGACCCCCTGCTGTTCGTGCCCGGTGAGCGCTACCTCTACTCGACCTACGGCTACAACCTGCTGCAGGGCGTCGTGGAATCCGCCTCGGGCCGGTCGTTCGACGAGTTCCTGCGCTCGGCCATCTTCGGACCGGCCGGCATGACCTCCACCTATCTCGAGCGGCCCCAGGAGATCATCCGCTTCCGTGCGCGGCAGTACGTGCGCGGTGGCGCGCCGCTCACCTGGTTGAACGCGCCGTACGTGAACCTGAGCGC
The DNA here is from genome assembly GCA_963807405.1 of uncultured Acidobacteriota bacterium. GTDB lineage: Bacteria > Acidobacteriota > Vicinamibacteria > Vicinamibacterales > UBA2999 > CADEFD01. The sequence goes on from CAWEBU010000006.1 coordinate 3,683,702, forward strand.
GAAATGGGCCGGCGGCGGCCTCATCTCGACGGCCAGCGACATCGCGCGCTTCGACATCGCGCTCAATCAGGGCAAGCTGCTGCGGCCCGAGACGCTCGAGCGGATGTACATCTCCGGCCGTCTCAACAACGGCGCCGCCACCGGCTACGGCCTCGGCTGGATGGTGAGCCAGCAGGGCGCGCGTCAGATAGTGGCGCACAGCGGGGGCGCGATGGGCGGCACCACGTTCCTGCTGCGTGAACCGAAAGCCCGCACGGCCAGCGTCGTCTTCGTCAATCTCGACAACGTTCCCCGGCTGCGTGACCTCGCCGAGCAGCTCATGGCGATCGCTCCCCGGCCCCTCTCCGTGTCGACGCGGTGAATCACGCGCGCCAGGACGGCGCGCTGAAGGCAAGCACATGTCCGAACGAAAATACCGGCAGCACGGCTACCAGGACGACGACCGCGATCGGCGGCCGCGCGAAGGCGGGCCGGGTGGCGGCGACCGCCGCCCCGAGCGTGAGCCGGGCGCCCCGGCCGGCACGCGGCGTCTGTCGTCGGAAGGCGCCAAGAACCCTCGCATGATGGGCTACCGGGCGGTGGCGAAGTGCGCGCGATGCGGCACGCCCGTGGACAGCGAGATCCTCGCGCTCAGCAAGTGCGAGAAGTGCCAGACGGCGCTGCACGCCTGCATCCAGTGCGTGAACTTCGACCCGAGCGCCCGCTTCGAGTGCAGCGAGACGATCCCGGCCCGGGTGGCGCCCAAGGACGTCGCCAACGAGTGCGGCCTGTTCTCCGCCCGGGCGAGCTGGGAGCGCGAAACCAGCTCCACGCCCGCCCCCGCCTCACCGACGAGCGGCGCCCCGGAATCCGCCTCGAGCGCCAAGAAGGCGTTCGACGACCTGTTCAAGTTCTAGCGGCTAGCCCCTGGCCGCTAGCCGCTAGTAATATCGCCTCATGCCTCTCCTTTCGCCGCAAGACCGCCAGACCCTCACGGCGCACCTCGCGCCCATCAGCAAGCCGGTCGACCTGCTGCTGTTCACGCAGACCATCGGCGGCAGCGAGAGCGGGCTGATTGCCCGCCAGGTCGCGGACGAAGTGGCCTCGCTGCACGAGAAGATCAGCGTGGTCGACAAGAACTTCGTGCTCGACACCGAGGACCTCGCCAAGTACGGCGTCGACAAGGCGCCGGCGCTGGTCATCCTCGGCGACGGTGCCGACACGCGCATCCGCTTCTACGGCGCCAACACCGGCTACGAGTTCGTCTCGCTGGTCGAGGCCGTGCTGCTCGCCGGCACCGGCAACCTCGAACTGGAGCCGGAAACGGTGGCGGCACTGGCCGCGGTCGACAAGCCGATGCACGTGCAGGTCTTCTCGACCCCCACTTGACCGCATTGCCCCAGGGCGGTCGTCCTGGCTCACAAGATGGCGTACGCCAATCCGAACATCACCGCCGACGCGGTGGACGCGCAGGAGTTCATGGAACTCTCGCGCCGCTACCGCATCACCGGCGTGCCGAAGACGATCGTGAACGAGACGGTCGAGATCCTCGGCGGCTTGCCGGAGGCCGACTTCGTGGCGGCCGCGCTGCAGCCTTCCGGCGACACCCCGTCGTAGACTGTCCCGTCCGGAGGCTCCTGATGCGCAGCGTCGTCACTCTCGTTCTGCCGCTCGTCCTCGCCGTCGCCGTGCAGGCGGACGCCCAGACGGGCAAGAAGGTCTACATCTCGGTCGACCTCGAAGGCATCAGCGGCGTCAGCGGCGACGACCAGACGAGCGCGGGCCAGGCCGAGTACGGGCGCGGCCGCAAGCTGATGGTCGAGGACGCCAACGCCGCGATTCGCGGTGCGTTCGCCGGCGGCGCAACCGACGTGGTGGTGAACGACTCGCACGGCAGCCAGCGCAACCTGCTGCCCGAGGACCTCGACCCGCGGGCGCGTCTCATCAGCCACAGCTTCAAGCGTCACGGCATGATGGAAGGCCTCGACGAGACGTTCGACAGCGTGCTCTTCATCGGCTATCACGCCAAGGCGGGCGCGCCGCGCGGGCTCTTCGCACACACCGGATCCGGTGTGGTGCGCGATGTGCAACTGAACGGCGTGTCCGTTGGCGAGGGCGGCATGAACGCCGCCATGGCCGCCTGGTACGGCGTGGCGGTCGCCCTCGTCACCGGTGACGACACGGCCATCGACGAGGTGAAGGCCATCGCGCCCGGCGTCACGGGCGTGGTCGTCAAGCGCGCCATCAACACGCGTGCCGTGGAGCTGCTGCCGCTGGCCGAGGCGCGCCGCGCCATCGAAGCCGGCGCCCGGAGCGCGGTGGCGGCGGCGAAGAAGCCGGCCCCGGTGCGCACCGGCGCCTACAAGGTCTCGATGCAGTTCCGGGATGTGACGATCCCCGAAGTCGCCAGCGCGTTCCGCGAGATGACGCGCCCGGCACCCGACACGATCGCGTTCGAGCGCGATGCCATGCCCGACGCCTACCGGCTGATCCGCGTGCTCTACCGCTTCATCAACACCAACTGAGTTGTAACGGGGTCTGTCACGGTCACCGTTTGTAACGGGGTCTGTCACGGTCACCGAGCAACGGGGCATACGTACCGGCGCCAATCGCGGTCGCGGGTGCAACGGCCCTCACGCGAGCAGTTGTGACGGTGACAGACCCCGTTACAAACGGTGACCGTGACAGACCCCGTTACAACTAGCGGCCGCGTTCTTCGGCGCGCGGGTGGGTGGCCAGCCACCCGGGCAGCGAGCCGGCGCCGCCGTGCTTCTCTTCGAGCCGGGTCAGGAAGCGCACGAGATGTGCGCGATCGATGCCCGCCCGGTCGAGCAGCATGAATCCGAAGCGGTCGGCTTCCACCTCGAAGGCCCGCGAGTAGCGGGCGTTCAAGAGGAAGGTGGGAACGGCCGCCACCGCATACGTCGTCACCGACACGACGTCGCCGAGCACCGCCGCCACCAGCACGCCGGCCGCCGACGTCTGCAGCACCTGCCGCAGGGTGTGGCGCTCCTGGACGTGCCCGAGTTCGTGCGCGAGCACCGCCACGATCTCGTCGTCGTCGGCCGCGGCGGCCACCAGCTCGTCGAGCAGCACGATCGTGCGCCCGGGCAGCGCGAACGCGTTCGGGCCCACGGCCGGACTGGCGCGGAACAGCAGGGTGGCGGCGCCCTCGGGATCGGCCAGACGCGACACCCGATCGAAGCGGGCGGCCAGTTGGGCGCGCCGCGCGTCCGGCAGCTTCGACGGCGACAACGCCACGCGATCGAGCGTGGCGAGCGCCTGCGCGCCCATTCCGCCCTCCACCGACGGACTGATGCGCCGCGCCACCACGCTGGCCGCCGCCGGCACGCCGTAGACGATGGTCGCCCACAGCCCGGCCACGACGAGCAGCGCGGCCACAACGGCCGGCGCCCAGCGGATCTCGGCCTCGTTGACCCAGCGCTCGACGCGCGCCGGGGCCGTGGCGGGCAGCGGTAGTTCGAAATCCGGCGGCACCTGACAGCTGGCCCCGTCCGGCAGATCGAGCCGCCGCGCCAGGCCCCCGAGCCGCGGTTCGAGCGAGACGGCCGCGATCGGGAACGCCGTCGTGACGCCGTCGCCGTCGATGTGGACGAGGCCGTCGGCCACGCGCACCCGCACGGCGCGGGAGGCCGATGTCCGGCCATCGTGATACACGGCGGCGACGTCCGTCATAGGCCGAAGTCGAGATCGAGGGCGTCGGTCAGCTCGGCGCCGGTGGCCGCGGCCTCGAGGCCGCCGGCCAGCGCCGCGCTCTCGAGCGGCCCGCGCGCCAGCACGGTCAGCGATTCAGCGCGGTAGTGCGCCAGGCGGATGCGCGCCCACGGCACGAACAGGCCGGCCGTGGCGACGATGAGCAGCGTGTTGGTGGCGTAGAGCCAGAGCATGTGCCCGGCCGTGAGGCGGCTCTCGAAGCGATGCGCATCGATCAGCGTGTGGTTCCACACGAGGTTCTCGAACGCGGTCCGCACCGCCACGATCGCCACGCCGATGCCCGCATAGAGCAAGGCCAGGCCGGCCAGCAGCTCCGGGCCCTGCATCGACTCGGGATCGATCGGCCCGCCGCCCCTGCGGGCGACCGCGCCGAGGAAGGTGCCGGCCGCGATCCCGAACCACAGCAGCAGGGCCAGGCCGGCCAGGATGTAGATGCGGTAGATCTCCCCGGCCGGCAGCTCGAGGCCGAACATCGCGCGCCCGAAGCGGCTGTCGCCGACGAAGAACTCGCGCTGACGCTTGACGACGTACGGGTAGCTGAGGCCGAGCGTGAGCGGCACGGTGAGCGGCCACATCAGGAACACCGCGTAGGCGTCGCTGTCGAGGCCGTCGAAGCCGAAGCGGATGCCGCGATACGAGGAGTTGGCGGCGCGGAAGCGGAACGAGCGCACGACGATGATCGGCACGAGCACCGCAATCGGCATGTAGAGGGCGCTGGCGGCCAGCGGCGCGATCTCCGACAGCACCGCCAGGCCGATGACGACCGCGTAGGCGATGAGCCGGCCCTTGAGGATGGCGATCGGGAGCGCGTGGTAGCCGAAGGTGTGGCCGTCGAGCGACGTGTGGCCGTAGAAGTAGCGCAGGCGCCGCACCTTGGCCCACGCCGAGTAGATGCCGAGCGTGAGGATGCTGAGCAGCAGGTTGACGATCCAGATGCGGAAGTACTCGCCGCCGCTGCCGGTGAAGCGAAACGGCTGCAGCACGACGTCCTCGGGCGCGGGCGGCGCCGCCGGGGGCGGTGGGAAAGGAGGTGGCGCTTCCGCGAACGAAGCATCGGCGGCAAGGGTGTCGCGGCCGTCGGCAGGCGGGGAAGGTGGCACCGGCGGAACAGTGTCCGGCGGCTCGGTCATCGTGAACGTAGTGTACGCGAGAGCCTCGCAGGCGCCGTGGCGCGACCGGCCGGCTCGTCCGCACCCGCCCGGCGGATCAGCGCCGTGATGGCTGCCAGGTGCCGTCGACCATCAGGAAGCGCGTGTGTTCGAACGGCTCGGCGTCACTCGGGCCCGGAATACATGGGGTCGCCGGGCAGGAACAGCGAGGTGGTGTCGCCGTGGCGCAGGAAGCCGGGCTGGATGCGCACGATCGGCGTCGTGCTGGCCCACTGCCACGCCTGGTCGATGCCGTCGAAGCTCGACAGTCGCTCGAGGGTGCACCAGGTCGGCGGCGGCAGCTTGATCTCGCGCCGGAGCGCCCGGGCGATGGCCTCCCCGGGCGCCAGCCACTCGAGCGCGGTCATCTCGGCGTTGTCGTGGGTGGCGATCTGCTGGTCCGGCATGCGCGCCAGCAGGAAGCGGGCGTCGAAGCGGCGGATCTCGATCTCGGGCGTGATCCAGTTGGCAAACGGCATCACGGCCTCGAGCGCGGCGGAGAGACCGCGGCCGGCCAGGTGCGCCACGAGCGACGTCCGCGGCGAGAGCGACGTGCGCACGTCGGCCGCCGCGGCGCTGTCCACCATGCGGCCGTCGCGACGCGCCAGCACCACGCCGGCTTCCTCGATCAGCTCGCGAATCGCGGCCACGCGGTGCCGTGCGTCGTCCTCGGCCGAGAGGTCCGGGAAGCGGCCGAGCGTGTCGAGTCCGGTGCAGCCGGCCGCCGGCCACGCGACGTCGGTGTCATCGACACGCCCGCCGGGAAACACATGGGCGCCGGCCATGAACGCCACCTGGTCGCTGCGACGGACGAGCAGCACGTCGAACGGATGGGCGGCGGCCGGGCGCAGCACGACCACCGTGGCGGCGGGACGGAACGGCGCAATCTCTGCCATGGGGACTGTCTCAGGACGAGGCAGCTTGTCTCATGACTGGAGACGCCCCACTCGGTCCAGCACGGCGACGGCTTCCACGTGCGGGGTGTGCGGGAACATGTCCACCGGCTGCACGGACGTGACGCGGTAGCCAGCGGCGACGATGGCGGGCAGCTCGGCAGCCAGCGAGGCCGGATTGCAGGACACGTAGACGGCTCGTGGCGGCGCCAGGCGCTTGAACACGCCCTCGATGACGGCCGGCGCGCAGCCCTGCCGCGGGGGATCGAGCACCACGGCATCCACCGCCCGCCGTTCGAGATCGCCGAGCGCGCGTTCGCTGCGGGCGTGCACGAGACGCACACGGCGCGGGTCGATGCGGTTCACGTCGAGGTTCCTGCCGGCGTCGGCGATGGCGCGGCCGTTCTCCTCCACCGCCGTCACCCGGTGCCCGCGCGCCGCCAGCGGCAGCGTGAAGAGACCGCTGCCGGCGTAGAGGTCGAGGACGTGGCCGGCGCCGGGGTCGATGGCGGCCAGCACCAGATCGACGAGCGCGTGGGCGGCCTGGGGATTGGTCTGGAAGAACGCCGTCGGCGAGACGAGGAACGTGGGGCCGAGACTGCGTTCGCGCACGTGCGCGTGGCCATCGAGTCGGATCGTCTCTTTCCCCACCATGTAGGGCGACGGCGCGTCGTGGATGTTGAGGAAGAAGCCGTCCGGCCGATCCTCACTCGCGAGGAGCGCCCGCACCGGCTTCTTGAGCACGCCGGCGTTGCGGGTGACCACGAGCAGGGCCACGGCATCGCGCTCGTCGGCGCTCGTGCGCACGATCAGATGACGGACGCACGCCGGACAGGTCCGGGCCGGCGGCCGTCACGCGCGCCTTGATGAGCTCGTCGCGCACACGGAAGGCGATGCGGTTGGCGCGGGCGCCGTGCACCGGGCATTCCTCCACCGGCACGATCTCCCGGCCACCGGCGGCGAAGTGACCCATCACGAGGCCCCGCCCGTCACGGCCGCTCGGACCGAAGACGAACGCGGCCTTGTGGCGGAAATGCCACGGCATGCCGTCGTCGGCCACCGGCATCGCCACGACAGGTTCGACGGGGGGCAGATGGCGGACGTGCTGCCGGAGCAGCGCGTCCAGGTCGTCGCGCTTGCGCGCGAGCTGGTCGGCGTAGGCGACGTGCTGCCACTGGCATCCGCCGCAGCGGCCGGCGTGCCGGCAGCGGGGCGTCACCAGCGTGGCCGTCACGGCCCTACTTGACGCCGAGCAGCTCGACTTCGAAGACGAGCGCGGCGTTCGGCGGGATGTCGGCGCCGGCGCCACGGGCGCCGTAGCCCATCGCCGAGGGAATCGTGAGCACGCGCGTGCCGCCCACCTTCATGCCGGCGACGCCTTCGTCCCAGCCGGCGATGACATCGCCCTTGCCGAGCTGGAACTCGAACGGCTCGCCGCGATCCTTGGAGCTGTCGAACTTCTTCCCGCGCGTGTCGGGCGCAGCCGGATCGTAGAGCCAGCCCGTGTAGTGCACCGACACCAACATGCCGGGTCGCGCTTCGGCGCCCGTGCCCACCGTGCGGTCGTCCTTGCCGAGCGCGGTCACCGTCGCGGGTGCGGCGGCGCCGGGTGCCTGAGCCGAGGCGGCGGGACTGGCGGCGTCGGTGGACGCATCGCCACCACAGGCAGCGGAGACAACGGACATGGCGACAGCGAGAGCGGCAAGTCGTGACATGTCTGCATCTTCCTGTTTCTCCGTGTCCGTGGTCAACGCGCGGACGGCCTCGCCACGGCTGCGGGTCACGTGTCTTGACAACGATCGGTCCGGGCCACACGATGCCCGGCATGCGAAGCAGTGGCTGGGTGTGCGCGGTGACGGTCGCCGTGACGATCGGCGCGGTCGCGATGGGCGCAACGGCGTTCGACGCGGTGCGCGGGCAGGCCCAGCCGACGCCGCCGGACGTGGTGCTCGTGAACGGCACGGTGCGCACGGTGGACCGCGCGTTCTCCACCGCGGAAGCCGTGGCCATCACCGGCGATCGCATCACCGCCGTGGGCACCTCGGCGCAGGTGCGGGCGCTGGCCGGTCCCGCCACCCGGCTCATCGATCTCGGCGGCGCCACGCTCGTGCCCGGGCTGATGGACAACCATCTGCACTCGGCCGGCGGCGGCCCCGGCGTGGACCTGTCGCGCGCGCGCTCCCTGTCCGACGTCTTCGACGCCCTCAGCGCGCGGGTGCGCGAGACGCCCGCGGGTGGCATCGTCGTCTCCAACAGCGACTGGCATGAAGCGCAGTTGCAGGAGCAGCGCCTGCCGCTCAGGGACGATCTCGACCGGCTCGCGCCGTCGCATCCGGTGGTGCTCGTGCGCGGCGGGCACGAGTTCATCGTCAACTCGGCCGCCCTGCGCCGCTGGAAGATCGACGAGCAGACGCCAGAGCCGGCCGGTGGCCGTCTGACGCGCTATGCCGACGGCCGCCTGAACGGCGAGCTCGTGGACACGGCCAAGGCGCTCGTCACGCTGCCGCCTCCGCCGGCCCTCGCGCCCGAGGCGCGCATGAAAGCACGCGCCGCCGAGTTCGCCCGCCTCCACGCCGTGGGGCTGACGTCCGTCCGGCTGCCCGGCATCTCCGTGGACGACTACCGTCTGCTCGAGACGATGCAGAAAGCCGGCACGCTCACCATGCGCGTGAACGCGCTGCTCAGGCCGGGCGGCTCGGCGCAGGCCGTGGCGGCCACGCTCGACGGATCGGGCCTGGCGCAGGGCCAGGGCGATCACTGGCTGCGCCTGGGCGGCGTGAAGCTCGCGGTGGACGGCGGGTTCGAGGGCGGGCTGATGCGCGAGCCCTACGAAGAGCCGTGGGGCGAGAAGGGCACGTTCCGCGGTCTGCAGACGCAGTCGCGCGAGTCCTACGAGGCGACGGTCACCGCGCTCAACGCGCGTGGCTGGCGCGTGGCCACCCACGCGGTGGGCGATGCCGCCATCGACCTCGTGCTCGACACCTACGAGCGCGCCAACCGCCAGCGCTCGATCGTCGAGCGGCGGTGGTCGATCGAGCACGCCTTCATCGGGCGGCCCGATCATCTGCCGCGCATGCGCGCCCTCGGCCTGGCACTGTCGCTGCAGAACCATCTCTATCTGGCCGGACCGAGCCTCGTGCATTACTGGGGACCGGCACGGGCCGGGCTCATGACGCCGGTGAAGCTGTATCTCGACGCCGGACTGCCCGTGTCGTCCGGCACCGATGCGCCCGTCGTGCCCTATCCGCCGCTGTGGACGATGTACCACTTCGTGACGCGCGACACGATCAGCGGCGGCGTGCTCGGCGCCGACCAGGCCATCTCGCGGGAACAGGCGCTGCGCATCGCGACGAACGGCAATGCCTGGTTGACGATGGAGGAGGCCGACAAAGGCGCCATCGAAGTGGGCAAGCTCGCGGACGTCGTGCTGCTGTCGGAAGATCCCGTCACCTGCCCGCCAGCGCGCCTGCGCGATGCCCGCGTGCTGCTCACGATGGTGGGTGGACGCATCGTGCACGACCAGCGCCCATGACGCAGTAACGACAAGCGGACCGTGCTTGTGGACTAGAAGGGGTTGTGGGTCTTGAGTTCGGCGAAGCGACTGAAGTCGCGGTCGCCCGTTACGAGTTCGGTGACGCCATGCTCGAGACACAGCGCAGCAATGTGGGCGTCGTGCACGAGGTTCCCCGTGGCACGCGATGACTTCAGCAGTCCGGCCATGACCTCCGGGTGGCGCGCGGTCTCGCTCAACAGAATGAGCGAAGGCGAGGCCAGCATCCCCTGAACCGCAACGAGGGCGGCGTCTGGAGCGATCGGCGGATGCAGGACCCGTGGGTGGGTGACCACGCGCAGGAACTCGTAGATCGATGGCCAGGCAATGGCCCAGGGTCTGCCACCCTCGGCAGCCGCTACGAGCAGCCGACGGGCCACGGCATGCTGCGGACTCGATGCCACCGTGGCGTAGACGAGCACATTGGTATCGAACGCGCGCACTGCTAGCGGCCGTCCATCAGGTCAAAGAGCGCGTCGCGATCCGTGAGGTCCACTCCCGGACGAATCTCGGATTTCCAGACCGGTAGTACGAGCGTGAACCTGGGCGTCCGTGCCGGCAGCGAGCGCTGCCGCAGCCGCTCGTTCACCACCGATTGCAGCGTGCGGCCTTCCCGTGCCGCCTGACCCTTGAGCTCACGCAAGAGCGTCGCGTCTATGTCGAGCGTTGTCCGGGGCATACACATAAGTGTATCGGTGACGCATCTTTGTGTCCACCGCGATGGCGCGGCTCCAGGGCTAGGTGATCGTGTTGTTCAGGCCCGGCATGAAGTCCGGAAGGATGACCGGCGTCTCGGCATCGGAGTCGTGCGTCTGGCGCGGTACGCCGGTGATGAACGCGATGACGTCGGCGGCGAGGCGGTCCTTGTGCGAGGACAGCAGGCCGTGCGGTGCGCCGTCGTACTCGATGAGCTCGCTGCCGGCGATGCCGGCCGCGGCCTTGCGGGCCGTGGCCTCGATCGGGACGATCTTGTCGCCAGTGCCGTGGATGATGAGCGTCGGCACCGTGAACGCCGCCAGGTCGGGCCGGAAGTCCGTGGTGGCGAACGCCTCGGCGCACGCCAGCGTCGCCCGCAGGCTGGCCTGCATCGCCAGGCGGCTGGACCACTCGGCCACTTCGTCGCTGACCGGGTGGCTCAGGGTGCCAATCCCGTAGAAGTTCTTGAAGAAGGTGGTCCAGAAGCTGGCCCGATCGCGCCGCATGCCATCGGCCATGCCGGCGAAGACCTCCGCCTCCACGCCCTCCGGATGATCGGCGGTCTTGCTCAGATACGGCACGACGGAGGCGAGCAGCACGGCGCGCGAGACGTTGGCGCCGCCGAAGCGGCTCATGTAGCGCGCCACTTCGCCGCCCCCCATCGAGAAGCCCACCAGCGTGGCGTCGTGACAGTCCGTGCCCTGCATCACCGCCTCGAGGTCGTCCGCCAGCGTGTCGTAGTCGTAGCCCTGCCAGGGCTGGCTCGAGCGCCCGAAGCCGCGGCGGTCGTAGGCGATCGCGCGCAGCCCGGCGCCGGCGAGCGCCAGTGCCAGATCGTCGAAGGTGTCCGCGGACAGCGGCCAGCCGTGGATGAGCACCACCGGCCGTCCCTCGCCCCATTGCTTGACGTAGAGTTCCGTGCCGTCGGCCGTTGTGACGAAACGCATGGAGCTGCCCTTTCTGAGATGAAGACTGCCGACTGTAGGCGCCGCACGCCACAGCGGCGGAGACGAAGGTCGCGTGAACCCGTCCATTTTGCATGCGCGATGCCATCCAGCGTATGGAATCGCAGGCACGCCGTTTGCTCAGCCTCCGGCCAACGAAACGTGGCCCCGCGCGGGGCCCCATCAGGAGAGCGAACCCCATGGCGCGAAAGCAATCAGCCCGCTTCAAGAACCCCCCGACCGGACTGGCCGCCAACGTCGGACGTGCGCTGGGCAAGCTGATGGCGCAACGCGACCGCCTGATGAATCAGCTGAGCGGGGTCGAGGAAGAGATCGAGAAGGCGCGCGCTGCCGAGGCCGACACCGAGCCGGACCCGGTGCCGCCGTCGGTCCGCAGCCGCAAGACCCCCGCGGTGAGCGGACGCGCCCTGTCCGAAGCGAGCCGGCGCAAACTGGCCCAAGGCGCCAAGCAGCGCGCGGCAGCAACGCGGACGCCGAACAAGAGCACGCCCAGAACGTAGGCTCTGTTCACCTCACCAGCCGGAGGTGCCAGGCTCGCCCTTGAACGGCCCGACGACTTCGCGCGTGATCCACCCGCCATAGAAGCGGCCCGGCTGCGGCTGCACGCGTTCGCCGGCTACGAAGCACTCGACGCGTGAGGGATAGAACGCCACGTGGTCGCGCAGGCGGGCGAACGCCGTGTTCGCCTGCGGGTAGGCCCACGCGACCTGCTCGACACGGGCGTCATCCGTCGCGAGCGACCAATAGCTCGCCGCGCCCTTCCACTCGCACCACGACGCGCCGCCGGCGGGCACCAGCACGCCCGGGGTCACATCCGCCCACGGCAGGTAGAAGGTCGGTGGACTCGCCGTTTCCAGCACGCGCACGGCGCGCCGCGATCGGGCAATCTCGAGGGCACCGAGGCGGACCACGACCTCGCGCGGGTCGTCCACGATCGCCGGCGGTCGGGGGTAGTCCCACACCGATTCCTGTCCGGCACCAGGCGTGACCGCCCACGACGGGCGTTGATGACCCGTGTTCGTCCACCCCATCGCCGCGTCAGTGTCTTGTGCCATTGCGGCCTCCTCGCTATTCGACGCGGACGCGGCGCTGCCGGACCCGGAGGAGGCGTTCTGCGCGACAGCGACTGGATGACCGCGCGCATCGATCGCGCGAAGGCGGAATCCTGCCGAGCTGAGGAGGCTTCAGGCGAAGGTGAGACGGGGGGCGCCTGGCCAGGGTCGGAGACAGGAGAGTCGGTGAAGTTGGCGGAGGGAGAGGGATTCGAACCCCCGATACGGTTTCCCGTACAGCGGTTTTCAAGACCGCCGCCATCAACCACTCGGCCATCCCTCCGCGCGGTATTCCCTAAGGGTAACAGAGCACAACGACTTACGGGCACGCCTCCAGACGCCCGGACTGTCCCTGAAATTGTCCCTGTCGCATGCCGGAACCGAGCCACTTCGCGGCTGGCGAGTTGCTGGACGGGCCGATCGGGAACGCAGCGGTTTTTCCTGTCCACAACCATCCTGCGAAGTTGTTGGTTACGAAGCACTTGCAAAGGTGCCTTGGAGGGGCGCTCGGCGGTGCGGGCGCGGGGTTTCGGCGAGGATGCGGCACCTTCGGCCGCCGCCGGATGGCAGCGGTTCTGGGAACCGTTGCGTTGTCTAACGCGACGCGCTACTTGGCTGGAAGGGTTTCCGGCACCGTCGTGTTCGTCGCATCGGGCTGGCCGGTGGCGGCAGATTGCCGCTACGGGGCCCACGACCCGACGGGTGTTTCAGAACTCATTGAAGTAGAACCGTCCCGACGACTTGAGAAGTGTCAACGACTCCTTCCCAACTTCTTGGTCGGCGTCGTCAACGATGCTGAGAACCAAGACATGGGGGAACATGACGGCGCGGGGGCGGCCGTCGAAGAGCGTATGCCCGCTAAAGACATAGTGGTATCGCATCCCTTTTTCGTAGTGGGTCCCGATGCCACCCACGGTCGTACTCTCGAGCTCCGGCGACTGTAAACGAAGGGGCGTGCCCTCCACCGTTGACACCCGCAAGTACAGAAGGGGGGAGATCTCTTCGCTATTCCACATTTCTAGGACATACCGCTGCCTCTTCAGCGTGAACAGGTCGGCCGTGCCGCAGGCATGCGGCCTCACGTGACCCTGACTGAGGTTGCGTTGGCCGCTGGCTATCAATCCTGGCTGCGTGGCAACCTCCAGCCAATCGCACGCGGCACTGTTATTGGTCCTCAAGCTCGCGCAACCCGTCGACAAGACTGCGACACAGAGGGCGACTGACAGCAAGGGACTCGGTCGTACCATCACTTCTTGTCCTTCCCAGTCACGGTACCAGGCCGAGGTACACGGTCGGCACTGGCTTGCTCCAGCCAGGATATCGACTGCTCCAACCGCTGCGGTTCGTAATCGGAGGTTGTGGAAGCTGCGCAGCATCCAGCAGACCTCTGGCAAATGAATTCGAGTTGTAGGTATTGTCGCCGTTGCTGTTGGGAACGGCCTTATAGGGCAAGGCTGTTGGACCAACGTTATGCTGGCTGATGTAGTGATTGGCTAGGCCGTCGAGGTTGATCAAGTGGTCGGATTCTTCGTTGACGCCGGCCGAAACTCGCGTGAGATACCTCGGCGGGAAGTCTCGATCACTCGGTCGATTTCGACCAACCGTTAGGTATTGACCGCCGCCCGTGTCCCCATTCCCGCCGTCGTTTGCACCAAAGGTGACGAAGTAGTTGCCCCAGTGATCCGTTCCCTGGCCGTTTGGCCAAGACGTGAGAGTAGGCGTCCACGAATCTTGATCGTGCGGCACGAAGCGAATCGACGCGTGCTGCTGCGGAATGCCCAGCCGCCGATGAAGTAAGCCGGGTGCCCCTTGACATAGATTCCGAATCGGCCGCGCCGCTGGTCGGCGTTGCCGCCCGTCTGCGTCGGGTATACCGTGTAGTCGGTTGTATCACTCGTGACCACCTTCGCAACCCCGAGATAGGTGATCCAGTCCGGCGTAAAGGTCGATCAGACGAGTTCGCCGACATCCGTCCGAAACGCCGGCCCCGAAAGCGGAAGCTGTTCGGCAGCCTGGCGCGCACCGGTGCCGTCGATCGTGGACGTTTGCCCTACCACCGGGTCGTAGAGCGTCACGCCGCCGTCGTCGTGCACCTGCAGCACCTGCTCGTTGCCCGTGAGTGAGGCCGACCATCGCACGGCCCTTGTCAGCGGCGCCCGCGCCACGACTTGGCCACCCGACAACTCGTAGACGCCATCTCGGCCCGCAGCACCAGTGTACGCGTCGAAGCTGGTCTCACCCGTGCCGGATGGTCCGTAGCGATAGGTCACGACGTCGTACGTCGCGAAACCCGTTGCAGGGCTCCACGTCTCTTGGAGCCCACTGAATAGGACGTTTCCTTGCCCATCCGGCACGGGCGTACCGGCGTAGAACTGCACCCGCCAGGATTTCCGCAGTTCGTGCAGTAGAACGCCGTCGAATGGCGGACCGAGATCGCTTGACTGCTTCCCGTCGGCTCGATGCGAACCATGAAGAGTTCGTTCCGCTCGCGGGAGGCCGGACCGCTGATGTCGTTGAAGACGCACCCTGGACCGCGTGGCGACGGACACATAGGCGGCGCCGTCCCGCCCGACGAGAATCGGGTGCACCTACGGAACCAGGTCGCGCTGCGCTGGCCGTAGCAATACGACATCGCGGGTAGAGGCACGCGCGCGCGGACGTCACCCGTCGCCCCGTCTAGGACCACAACAAACGCCGTGCCCCCCACGAACCACCGGGCAGCGGGTCGCGAGACTCCTCGAGTAGATAGAGCGTGCCGTCCCTCGCCTGCGCACGGTTGAACGGATAGGTACTGCGGGCGACGTGCGGCGCTGACCGGTACTCCCAAGTCGTGCCCTGTCCCATGAACGCATTCCGACGGACGACAAATCCTTCGGATGAATCGCCGATGCCGCTGAACGAGAAGAAGCCGACCCAGTGTGTCGGCGGGCGCCGGCCACGTCGGCGACATGGGCGTGACCTCGGTGTGCACGATCTCCCCGGCCGCGTTCAGGCCGTGCATGAGGAAGCCTGTGCCGGACGGTTGGGTGGCCGAGACCAACGTCTCCACATCGGTGGAGTCGCGCGAGGTCAGATTGGTTTGGACGTACTCGCCGTCAGGAGTCTTGAAAGTCCATTGCGCTGTGCCGACCGGCAGGCTAGTGCGACGGGTCATGCCGCGACATATTGATCCTGCGCCTCGCTCAGGATCTCTTCGCGAAAGTGGCGGTTCAGCGATGCTGGCGTGTGCAGGTCGACCACGCGCCCGAGCATCCCGCTCAACTCGTCTTGCATGGCGAAGAATGCCAAGCCTGGCGTCCGGCCCGGCTCGAACTCCACAAGCACATCGATGTCGCTGTGCGGCCCGAAGTCGTGCCGCAAGGCAGACCCGAACACTGCCAACCGCCGAATGGCGTGCCGGCGACAGAACGCGGCGACTTCCTCGCGATCGATGACGACATTGGGACCCATGGCGCTCGCGCAATTCTATCGATCTATCCGTTGATCTTGGATCGACCGAGTGTCCCAAGAGTCATGGCTTCAACCACGGCTCGAAGACCGTGTTCAATAGCGCCTCGTCCACATAGAAGCTGGTTGCGTGGAGCCGCACGATCAGATCGGGGACATCGACCAACCCCAGTTCAGCCCCGGCTCGCAGCACGCCCAACGTTCCTGTCACCCGCAAGTGCCGGCGCTTGGCTTCGGCGCGGCCGGCGGCCTCGTCGATGAGCAGGAGGTCTGCGTGCAGGATCTCGGCGAGCGCAATCGCCGAGCGCTCGCCTTGGTCGAGGTCGATCGTCACGGCCGCCAGGGCCTCTGACGCGACCGGCAGGACCCGAACCCACGGAGGCGGGTACCCGACCCAGGCACGCACGGCATCCGGCGCAGCAGGCGACAAGAGCTCGGCGGCCACCGCGTCTGGCACGGCGACCCGGCGGTAGAAGCGCTGCAGCAGGCCGACGTGGCCGAGAAGAATCAGGTAATGGAGAGGACCGCTGTCGGCGACGACAATCATCGCCCGGGCAGGATGCCGAGTGCGCGCTGCGCGTCGAGGTCGTCGTCGAGGTCGGCGGCGGTGTAGCGTAGCGGCACGTGATGCGCCTTGAGCAGCGCGTGCACTTCGAACCGGGTGTCGAGTTCGAGCACGCGGCGCACCTGTTCTTCGCTGAGTGCGCCGGTACGATAGCCTTCGATCGCGATGGCCTCGAGCGAGCGACGCGGCACGTCGTCCCACCGCGCGCCGAGCGCGGCCGAGATATCCGCGGGGAGCTGGATGGTGACGCCCATGGCGCGATCATACGCCGTCGCGAACTGCGAGCGCGGCGCCAACGCTGCGGGGGAGATGTCCCTGAAATTGTCCCTGCGACCAGCCAGAACGGCGTGGTTTCAGCCCACGCCAGCCAAGTCGATTGCGCGTAGAACTTGCGGAAATGCTCAGATCTATTGGGAAATCGAGGGATCTGGCGGGGCGCCGCGACGGTTTTCAAGACCGCCGCCATCAACCACTCGGCCATCCCTCCGCGCGGTATTCCCTAAGGGTGAACAGCGAGCGAACCAGCTTGCAGGGCCGCGCTTCCGATGCCCGGCGCGCGATGGTAACGGTTCTGGAGAACCGCTGCGTCCTCCCGAGATCGCGTCGCCCGACGCCTCAGTCGAGGGCCAGACAGCTTTACCGGCCTTCGACTGAGGCGCACTTGCGAAGATGAACGCGTTCACCCGAACGGTCCTACTTGTCGTCGCTGCGGCCGGGACCAGCGGTCGCCACCCAGTAGGCCTTGCGGTAGATCTTGTAGGCCGTCTGGAAGTCACGGTTGGCCATGGCGCCGTCGCCAGCCCAGAACAGCTCCCAGGCGTTGCCCACCGGCAGGTTCAGCGCCTGGTGCTGGGCGATGGTGTCCTCGGCAACGTGCCGCACCAGTTCGAGCAGTCCGCCGGTGGACGCCGGCATGTAGAGCAGCGCCGCGATCTTGCCGCCGGTCTTGAGCTGCTCCTCCACTTCGAGGCGCATCATCAACGACGGCTGGCCACCCGGTCCCGGCTGTCCGCCCGTGCCCAGCTCCCGCACGGCGTCGGCCAGTGCGTCAACGCTCTCCTGGGACGCGCGCGTGTTGACCGCGGCCGTCAGGTTCGAGCCGAGGCCGTCGACCGAGGCCTGGAGGTGGTCCACGCTGGCCTGGCTCGAAAGCGCCGAGACGGCGGACAGGTCGATGCTGCGTCAGGACGTTCAGTCCGGTTCGGATGCCGTCTACCGCCGCCCGCAGCTCGTCCTGGTCCCGCGCCTCGAGGCAGTCGCTCAGCGCCGCGTTGGCGTTCTCGCCGGCCTTCTGCAGGCCCTCGCCCACGAACTCAAAGAAGATGGCGAGCTGCTTCGGGCACGTTCCACTGCACTTCGGCGCCGACGAATCCCCAGAACGCGGCCTCGCCTGAGACTTCTACTTCGCCGACTGCGTCGAGCACCTTTCCGGCGACGCGCAACGCGAGGCCGCCTGCCCGCCGCCTGAACGCCACCGCGCGAACCCGCGTGGCATCTTCGATCGCCGCCGTGCAGGTCCCGTCTCGCGCGCTGTCCAGTGCAGCCTTCAGCGTTGTGAGATCGTCCGCGGCGCTCTCCAGGCTCAGGACGAGGTTCGATTCAAACAGGTTGCCGGACACCCTGTAGATCGGCAGCAGCACGCGCCCGGGGGCGCGTTCCACCATGGTGGCCATCGGCGCCAGATCCGGGTGGACATCGGACTCCGTGAACATAGACAGGGCGCCCGAGACGGCGCCCACGTTGGTGAGGAACTGAGAGAGCCGACCGCGGAACGCGCCGCACGGCGACGACGGATCGCAGTTGTCTCCCAGGAACTCGGCGCGCCCCTCCATCCGCTGCTGCACGATGCTCCTGGCATCCTCAACGGCCTCTTCGATCATCGCCCGCAGGTCGCCGGTGACCGAGGCCACCCCGTTCCGCATGTTGTCGCGCATGTCCCTGGACGTGTTCCGGGCGTCCCGGGCGGCCTGGCGCGCGTCCTGGGCCGTATCCAGAATGGTGTTGAGAACCCGCTGGGCCTGTGCGGGCTGGGGCGACAACGCGAGAGACGCCGCACAAAACACCGCTGATGCCGTGAACCTGAGAGATGACCGCGTCATAGCTGCACTCCTCGAGCACCGCCCGGCCCCAGCGGCCAGGTGCGTGTCGCTCCTGTATGCGCAGCCGCGCGGAAAACCCGCAACGCGGGCTGACGATGAGCGGAAAACGGGTGAATGGCCGGAAAGGGTCAGCCGAGGTCCGGCCGGGTGGCAAGCACGGCTCGGGCGTCCGCGGGCCGCCCCGACTGCTGGTAGAGCGGCGCCAGCAGCTCGACCACGGCGCGGCGGTCGTAGAGCAGGGCGCCACGCCGGGCGGGCACCGTCAGGAGTGCCGAGCGCAGGAGGGGTTCGGCTTCACCGAGCCGCGACTGGCGGAACAGGCACTCCCCGAGCGCGGCCTCGGCATCACCGGTGGCGAGGTGCCCTGCCGGCAGGTTCGTCCGGCGCCACTCGACGGCCTCGACCAGGAGCGGCTCGGCACCCGCCGCATCGCCCTTTCGCGTCAGCAACGTGCCAAGGCTCAGCATGGTGGCGGCCAGCCCGCTGCTGCCCTCCGGCGCGGCCGCGCGATGGATCGCGAGCGCCGTCCGGTAGTTGCGTTCGGCCTCCGTCACGGATTGCCGCGCGCTTCGAGGACGCGACCCAGCCACGTGAGCGACGTCGCCTGGCGCGGGTGACTCCCGGTGTCGAACTCCTCCCGGATGGCGAGGGCTCGCCGCAAGGCCCGTTCGGCCGCGGCCAGATCGCCGCGCGTGAAGGCGAGACGCCCCAGGTTGTTCCGCACCGTCGCCACCGATGGATGCTGCTCGCCCAGCAGAGCCACGCGAATCGCCAGCGACTCCTCGAACAGGCGCCGGGCCTGCTCCAGCTCGCCGCGGTCCTCGAGCAGCGACCCGAGGTTGTTCAGATCGATCGCCACGTCCATGTGCTGGTTGCCGCGGGCCCGGCGATCGATGGCCAGAGCCTCGCGGTAAAGCGGCTCGGCCTCGGTCAGGCGGCCGAGATCGTGCAGCGCGGACGCCAGGTCGTTGATGCCAGCCGCCACTTCGGAGTGGCCGGCATCGTAGGCCTTGCGCCGCAACGCGAGCGCCTCGCGGAAGAGGGGCTCGGCCTCCGCGACCCGGCCCGACTGGGCCAGGACATCGGCGACCTTGCTGATGCTGGCCGCCAGCACCGGGTGACCCGGCAGCAGCACCCGGCGGCGCGCCTCGAGCACGTCCCGGTGCAGGCGCTCGGCCTCGGTGGGCCGCCCACGCGCGAACTCGACGTCGGCCAGCAGGCTCGCCGTGCTGAGCACGTCCGGGTGGCCGGGCCCCAGCCGGGCGCGCCGGCTGGCGAGCGCGTCCCGCCCCAGCGTCTCGGCGTCGTCATAGCGGCCGCGTTCCTTCAGCGCCAGGGCCAGGTTGTGCTGGCTCTGCACCACGTCCGGATGCCCGGGCTCGAGGAGTCGCTCACGCATCGCGAGCGACCGCCGATGGTACTGCTCGGCGATGTCGAAGGTGGTGCGTTCGCGGGCGATCTGGCCGAGGTTGTCGAGGCTGGTGGCCACGTCGGCGTGCTCGTCGCCGTAGGTCCGACGCCGGATCTCCAGCGCCTCCGTCGTCAGGGCTTCCGCTTCGTCGAGCAGGCCCAGCAGGCGATAGACCACTCCGATCGTGTCCATGAGCGTGGCGCGCACGCCGTCCTGCGAGCCGAGCTCGGTGGAGACGCGCTCGGCGCCGCGCTCGAGCAGCTCACGCGCCGTCACCGAGGCGCCGCGGGCGCGCGCCGGATCGCTCTCCCGGAACAACTCGGTCAGGAAGCGGGCCACTTCGGAGGCCTTCGCCGCCTCGGTGCGCGCGGTGTCGGCCTCGCGAACGGCCCTCGCCTCGGAGGCGATGGCCAGATTCCGCTGCCGGACGATGGCGACGCCGCTCGCGACGAGCATCAGGACGACGAGCGCCGCGGTGGCCACCGCGGCCACGTTGCGGCCGACGAAGCGGCGGCTGCGGTAGGTCCACGTCTGCGTGCGGGCGCGCACCGGCCTCAATTCGGTGACACGCCGCACGTCGTCGGCCAGCTGCTCGACCGACGCATAGCGATCGTCCGGCTGGCGTTCGATCGCCATCAGCGCCACGGCGTCGATGTCGTGCGCCCGGTGCCGGAGGAATCCGCCCGTGGCCGCCGGGTCGATCTGGCTCGGGGGCCTGGGGGGCGTGCGCAGCGCGCGCTCCAGTTCGAGCGCCGTGCGCTTCGGCAACTCGTAGGGCCGGTGACCGCTCACCAGCTCGTAGAGCATGACGCCCAGGGCGTAGACGTCGGTGCGCGTATCGACGCCGGCGTCGATGATGCCGGCCTGCTCGGGACTCATGTACTCCGGCGTTCCCAGGATCTGGCCGTCGAGCGTGCCCGGGAACATCGCCGCGGCGGCCTGATCGGTGGCCTTGGCGATGCCGAAGTCGATGATCTTCGGCACCAGGTCGGCGCCCTGGTGCGTGAGCAGCACATTGGACGGCTTCAGGTCGCGATGGATGATGCCGCGCTGGTGGGCGTGCTGCACCGCCTCGCACACCTGGAGGAACAGGCGCAGCCGGACGGCCAGGGCGGGGCGTTCACGGACGCAGAAGTCGGTGATGGGCTCCCCGTGTACCAGCTCCATCACGAAGTAGGGGCGGCCGTCATCGGCGGACCCGGCCTCGAAGACGCGGGCGATGCCGGGGTGATCGATCAGTGCCAGCGCCTGGCGCTCCGACTCGAAGCGCGTGATGACGCGCGCGGAGTCCATGCCTGGACGCACCAGCTTGAGGGCCACCTCACGGTGAATGGGTTCGGTCTGCTCGGCCCGATAGACCACGCCCATGCCGCCCTGGCCCAGCACGGACGTCAGGCGATACGGGCCGATGCGGCTGCCGAGTGCCGCGGCGCCATCGTCGAGGAGGGGCGCGACCCGGGCGACCAGGCCGCCCGTCCGCATGATGCTGGGCACGCCGTCGTCGAGGAGCGATTCCACTTCCGCCCGCAAGGCGGCGTCGCCGGCGCAGGCCCGATCGAGATAGGCGGCACGCTCGCCGGGCGGAGTTTCGTCGAGGGCGATGAGCAGGCGCTTGACGGCGCCGAACCGCTCAGCGTCCATCGTCGACCCTCAACTCGCGGGCGAGCCACCGCCGGGCCACGGTCCAGTCCAGTTCCACCGTGCGCCTGGAAACCTTCAGCACGTGAGCGACCTCCTCCACGCTCATGCCGCCGAAGACTCGGGCCTCGACCACCTGCGCGGCCCGGGCGTCGAGCGCGCTGAACCGCTCGAGGGCCTCGTGCAGGGCCAGCACGTCGACGCCTTCGGTCACGCCGTGCCCGGCCTCGTCGTCGAAGGTGACGCGGTTCAGGCGATCCGCCCGCTTCGCCGCCCCACGCCGCCGGGCGTGATCGACGAGCACCTGGCGCATGGCGCGAC
Organism: uncultured Acidobacteriota bacterium; assembly: GCA_963807405.1. Taxonomy (GTDB): domain Bacteria; phylum Acidobacteriota; class Vicinamibacteria; order Vicinamibacterales; family UBA2999; genus CADEFD01. The sequence continues at coordinate 3,705,201 of CAWEBU010000006.1, forward strand.
CGGCGATATTCAGGAAGTGCGCCCGGTCCGACCAGGCGACCCGTGTCGATCCACCAGCTTCAGCCACGCGTCGTGCACGAGCTCGGTCGGCTGCAGCGTGTGCCCCGGCCGCTCCTGCCGCATCAGGGCTCCCGCGATGCGGCGCAGCTGCGCGTAGGCCGCCTCGAACAGGGCCTCGCGGGCAGCCGGCGCGCCGCCCTGGACGTCCTGGAGCAGCCTGGTCAGATCGGCAGCTTGCGGTTCACTCATGGGAGCATTCAACTCGATCCGCGCGCGTCGACAACCGGGCCGCCACGCCAGATCCTGAGCCACGGCCATCGAGGTCGTGCAGGAGATCCGGTCCCGCGGCGCGCGCTCACCGGGCGGCGTCGAGGGCAATCCGGTACCGGCGCAAGGAGCGCTGCTGGCCTTTTATCGCGTCGCCACGGCCAAATGCAACCTGCGGCGCGCCTGGCCTGCGGGGTGGCTCCCGCGGCTCGCTGCTGCGCCATGGCTGCCCCAATGGCGGGCTAGACGACCCGGCGACCGCCGGCGACCACCGCCACCGGCACGAGCTTCTGGCGGCCGCGGCGCTCCGTGCGTTCGTTGTCGACGAAGACGAAGTCGCCGTCGCGCGGCGTGAAGACGGCCAGGTCTGCGGCCGCGCTGCTGCCAGCGCAACAGGAAGAAGAGGAGCAGAGCGCCCGGCGCGCAACACACCGAGCGTGCCCGTCACCCGCAACCGTCGGCGCTTGGCCTCGGCGCGATCGCGGCCTCGTCAGGGGAGGAGGCCACTCCAGGCGAATCGCTCGCTTACTTGCACACCGTGACGCCCGTGGCGGCGTCGGTCGTGCATGCCCGCATCGTGGCGGACGGCGGCCCGGCGCCATCGAGCGGGGGCGCTGCATCCATCGCGCGCGACGCGTAGCCGGCATCGAGCACTGTGACGTATCCCGAGAAGGTGCTGTTGAACGTAAAGCTGCCAGGGCCTGAGCTGCATGCGCCGCGCACACTGACGGTGTGGACACCCGCGGCGACTGATGCAGCCGTCAGACCGCTGATGCTGAAGGGGAGGAGCCCGTCAGCGTCGAAGCCTTCGCCCTCGCCGACGGTCCGAAGCGACGAGCGGATCGGGCTACCGTCCACCTCGATCCACCAGTAGGACTGGAATGCCGTGGTGCACATGAGATTGCCGGTGACGTTCATCGACACCAGGAGGTGGCCCGCTTTCGGCGTGGTGAAGGTCGAACTTCCCAGCGTCAGCTGGGGCGCGGGAAACACGAAGTTGACTGCCGCGCCGCCGTTGGCCACCGGAACAACCAGGTTGGCTCCGCCATCGACGTAGCCTTTGGTGGCAGCGTCTGACGCCGCCACAGGAGTGGCGAGGTTGGTGATTGTCGCGCCTCCAATCGAGAGGCCTCCCGGAAACGCTGCGCGCGGTGTCGGACGTGCACTTCCTCCGGCGCCTGCTCCCGGGGTGAAGACGAAGGGCCCGGTGGCACCCGCGCTGTCGCGCCACGTACCGCTGATCGTCGCCAGGCTCAAGGCCACGTCGATGTGCAGCGGGGTCCCGCCGGGGGTCGTCACCAGGGTCAAACCCATGCCAACGCTGCCATCGGGGTTGGGCGAGGCGATGCCCACGACCGAGGCGCGTGTGGGGGCGCCACACTGGTCGTCGAAACCGTCGAGCTGATAGATGGCACCGCTCTGCACGACGTTGAGCGTCAAGACGTTGCAGTAGGGCTGCTGCTGCCAGCGAAACGTGCCCAGCGATTGCGCCGTCGCTTGCGCGGCAGTGCCCACGAGAAGACTCGAGACAAGCAGAATCTGAATCCGGCGAATGCTGATCGACATTGGTGCTCAGTACGGGCGTGGATGGGGATGGAAGGGGCGCGTTCAGGTCGCCCAAGATGATACGCGCCTCGCGGCCGATCGCGACCGGCGCTGGTCTCGACGGATGGGGCGGTGGCTGCAGGGCCTTCTAGCTCCTGGCGGGCATCGCCATCGCCTGCGCCATGCACGTGCTGGCGCTGCTCAGGGCAGGTCCAGTCTCTCGGTGCGGCACGGTGAGCGGGCGGTGCGTCAGGCTGGTAATCACCGCGTCTTTGTCGGTGAATGTTGACGTTGCGGTGAATAGGGCCTATATTCGCCGCATCATTTGCGGCGAATGACCGACTATATCCACGACCTTCCGGACTGGCCCGGTTTCCGCTGGAACGACAAGGAACTCGCCACCCCGCTCTCGGCCGCCAGGCACCTGCAGGGACTCCTTGCCGGCCAGATGCAGGCACTCGGCCTCCAGGCCCGGGACGAGGCGGTGCTGCGCACCCTCACAGACGACGTGTTGAAGAGTAGCGAGATCGAGGGTGAGCGGCTCGACGCGGATCAGGTGCGGTCGTCGGTGGCCCGCCGGCTCGGCTTGGACGTGGGTGGGCTGAAGCCGGCCGACCGACACGTGGACGGCGTGGTGGAGATGATGCTCGACGCTACCCAACGGCACGACCGGCCGCTCACGACGGAGCGCCTGTTCGGCTGGCACGCGTCGCTCTTCCCCAGCGGCAGAAGTGGCATGCAGCGCATTGCCGTGGGCGCGTGGCGTGACGACCGTTCGACGGCGATGCAGGTGGTGTCCGGACCCGTGGGCCGCGAGCGCGTGCACTTCGAGGCTCCGGCCGCCTACCGGCTCGACGCCGAGATGACGCGCTTCCTCGACTGGCTCAACGGCGACACCGCCATGGAGCCGGTGCTGAAGGCCGCGTTAGCGCACCTGTGGTTCGTGACGATCCATCCGTTCGACGACGGCAACGGCCGTATTGCGCGGGCGATTGCCGACCTGCTGCTGGCGCGATCGGAAGGCAGCCCGCAGCGCTTCTACAGCATGTCCGCGCAGATTCGTGAGGAGCGTGATGGCTACTACGCCATCCTGGAGCGGACGCAGCAGGGCACGATGGACGTCACCGCCTGGATGCAGTGGTTCCTGGCCTGCCTCACGCGGGCGATCGAGAACGCGCACCGCACCCTCTCCGGCGTGATCGAGAAGGCCCGCTACTGGGAGCGACTGCGCGGCGTGCCCCTCAACGATCGCCAGCGTCTCGTGATCTCCAGGTTGCTCGAGGGCTTCGACGGCAAGCTCACGACGTCCAAGTGGGCGACGTTGACGAAGAGTTCGGCGGATACCGCGCTGCGGGACATCCAGCAGTTGGTCGAACGCGGCGTGCTCGTGAGGGGCACGGCCGGGGGCCGAAGCACGAGCTACACGCTCGCCGGACTGGCCGACAGCCGCTAGCGGCCCCGGCAGCGCAGCCGCGCACGCAGCGATCGACGTGGCACGAACTTCTCGTTTGACAGGTTTCTGAGGCGCATCGCGACTGCGTCGGCGATACCTCGTGAACACCGCGCTGCGGCTTCCACGCTTCGTAACCCTCGCCGGGCGCGGCGCGCCTATGATTGCCGCATGCACCTCACCCGCCGCGACTTGTTGATCGCTGGCGCAGCTGGCGTGGCTGCGATCTCCGGCACACGCGGCTACGCCCAAGGAGTTGGCATGTACGGACTGATCGGCAAGATGACGGCCGTGGATGGCAAGCGTGACGAGCTCGTCGCGATACTGCTCGCTGGCGTGTCCGACATGCCAGGCTGCCTCAGCTACATCGTCGCGACCGATCCAACCGACTCGACGGCTATCTGGATCACCGAGGTGTGGGACAGCAAGGCCAGCCACGAAGCCTCACTCGCGCTGCCCTCCGTGAAGGGACGCCATCGCCAAGGGGCGGCCGTTGATCGCGAGCTTCGCACCCGCTACCGTGACGACGCCGGGGGCGGTCACGGTTTGAGCCCGGCCAGAAGCCAGGGCCACTAGAGCTACGCGACGTCCTTGCGATGTCGTCTGGCAGACCGTCCGCCGGACTGGCGGCAGTCGGTCAGTCAACGGTCAGAGCGTCGGGCGGAAGAGCGTGCGAACGTCGATACGGAACCCCGGCAGCAAGGGCGTGGTGAGGTTGCCGCCGTCCTCGGCGGTGAGTTCCTCGACCCGTGTCAGACGCCCCTCGTCCGTGGGTCGTAACACCTGCACGGTGTCGAGTTCCGGGTCCACCAGCCAGTACTCGCGGACGCCGACCTGTTCGAACAGCCGCCGCTTGATCTGCGCGTCGCGCTTCCGGGTGCTCTTCGACATCACTTCAACCACCAGGGCCGGCGCGCCCTGGATGTTCTTCTCGGTCATGATGCCGGCCTGATCACCGGCGATGAAGAGCAGGTCGGGCTCGACGACGTCGTAGTGCGAGAGCACGACGTCGAGCGGCGCCAGAAACACGCGGCCGGCCTCTGGGTGCTCGCGTAGATAGAGCACAAGCTCGAAGTGCAGCCGGCCGACGAGATCCTGATGACGCAGCCGCGGCGACGGCGTCACGTAGTGCACCCCGTCGATGAGCTCGTGCCGCTTCCCGTCATCTGGGAACAGCAGGAAGTCGTCGTACGTGAGCCGCATGTCGGCGGCCGGCGCGGCTGGACGCATTCGGTCCTCCCCGGGCATGAGCTGAGTGTAGCGCTGCCCACGGCCGACGGTGTAGCGAGTCTCGTGCCGTCGCGCTACGGCATCTCGCCGTCCCGGCTCCGTTTCGCCGCGTCGGTCACGTGCACCTCTCGGCGACTTGTCCGATGACCAAGCATTTCTGGGGGCCCCAAACCCCTACAGAGGCGTCACCCGCACTTCCGGTGCACGTGTCGGATCTCCGATCGACGACGGCTCAAGTCGCCGGGCCGGCGAGACGCCGCAGCGCGACGAAGCCATGAGGCTGCCTGCGAGCGGCTATCGACTAGACTGCGTCCTGGGCCACCGAACCCGTGCTCATCAGTCTTCTCGCGCTGGCCCTGGTGGACAGCATCAACCCGTCGGCCATCGCGGTCACGTTGTACCTCTTGGGTCAGGGCCGCACCGCGGCTCGCGTCGTGACCTACATCGCCGCCATCTTTGGGACCTACCTGGCGTTGGGCGCGACCATGATGCTGGGACTCGACGCGGTGCTGCCGAGTGTGCGGCCTTGGGCCGAGGGCCGACTCGGGTTCATCGTGCAGAGCCTCATCGGCCTCGCGATGCTGGTCTACGCCGTGCGAGCGCCAGCCGCCTCTTCACCTGCGCCGCGGACCGAGCCACACGCGGCGACCTTCGCGGCGATTGCGCTCCTGGGCGTGACCGTGACGGCACTGGAGTTGCCAACGGCGGTGCCGTACTTCGGCGCGATCGCGTTGCTGACCGCGGCCAAGTTGTCGACGGCGCAGTGGCTGCCGCTGCTGGTTGTCTACAACGCGATCTTCGTGCTGCCACCTGTGCTGCTGCTCGTGGGCCACGTCGTCGCTGGGCGCCACCTGGAGAAGCGATATGCCGACCTCCGAGAGCGGCTCCAGGCCGGCGCTCATCAGACGATGCTGTGGATCGTTGGACTCGTCGGCGGCGGACTACTCGTCACGGGCGTCATCGAGTACGTGGCCCGATTCGTGCTGCGGCGCAGCTAGCGACCCACAGTCTGACCACTCGCCTTCCAGAGCATTACACTCACCGCATGGGCCTCCTGACCTTCAGCAGCATCTGACGAGACGCACGCCTTCTTCACCCGCCTCATGGACGAGGGCGGGGCGATGCTGTGGGGCCGCGTCACCTACGAGATGATGGAAAGCTACTGGCCGGCGGTGGCCCGCGGCGACGAGCCGGCGCCGCCGGCGATTCGCGAGTGGGCGGTGAAGCTGGAGGCCAAGCCGAAGTACGTGGTGTCGTCCACGCGAAAGGACTTCCCGTGGACCAACAGCCACCACCTCGACGGCGACCTGCGCACGAGCGTGCAGAAGCTCAAGGACGCAACCCCGGCCGGCGTGCTCCTGGGTAGCGGCAAGCTCGCCACCGAGTTGGACCGGCTGGATCTGATCGACGAGTACGTGTTCCTCGTCCACCCCAGGATCGCCGGCCACGGCCCGACCCTGTACGAGAGCGGGCTGCCCGACACGCGACGGCTCGAGCTGGTCTCGGCGAAGCCGCTCCGCAGCGGTGCGGTCGCCATGCACTACCGGCGCGCGCGCTGACTCAGAGCAGCCCCATCGCGCCCAGTTCGCGGGCCAGCGCGTCGTCTGGAGCCTTTCGCCGCGCCACGGCGTACCCGCTGCATGAACCCCGCCTTGAGCATGACCGGCTGAGTGGTGTTGCCAGCGACGGCAAGCTTGCGATCACACATCCTGTGGCCACCGGGAACGTTCGTTCCATGGTTCATCCTCTGCTGCGCCGGGTCTCAAGGCCGTAGGCGGTGCCGTCAGTGCGGGCTGTCACGGATTACGGATCGCGAAGAGGTAGATGGAACGTTGTCTAGGGCATATTTCTCACCTTCGGGCAGCGGTACAAGGCTAAACAGTGGGAGTCGATGCTAGTCATGAAGTTTCGACTTCGTCTATCCGGCAAGTTGACTGCACCTGTCACGGGTGTCCTGTCGACGCAGCCCGACTCGGCAAAGCGCCTATTCCGCACGAATCGGGCCGCCGTTCAACGTCGGCTTGGCCAGCCGGATACCATTCCCTTGACGCTCGACAATGTCGTGTTCCTTCTGAATCGCGTAGCGGTATCTGACCAGGGTCTGAGAAGCCTTGAGCCGGCCCCCTTGCAGCAGCCCTTCGGCGCCCTCGTGTCGTCACAGCCAGATGCCGACGATTAGTAGCAGAATCGCCGAGAATGCCGGCCGTCGCCGACCGCTTGCTCGACTTCAACGTCGCCCAGAGCGATCGGCACCAGGCCGCACGCCAGCAGAGCACGCAATGCGGCCACAGCACGGCTGATGCCGACGCCCTTCAGGACGATTCCGCGGACGATCACCAGGAAGTAGCGCAGAGGGATCAGGTACGTCACCCACTGGATCCAGCCGGGCATGTTCTCGCATCGGGAACGTGAAGCCCGGCAGGTAGATCATCGCGCGTCGAGAAATGAACGTGCCGTCATCGACGCCTGCTGCTGCGTCTGCGAGATGGTGCTCGACGAACAGGACGACACCTCGAACCAGAACACGTCTACCAGCGTCGCGAGCGTGACCTGACCTGTCACGCGTCCCCGCTACCGTCATGCAGGTCGCCGGAATCATGCCGGCTCGACCATTCCCCCGGGGTGACGTGATGCGACTGTTCGTAGCGATGGCGGTGGTGATGAACGTAGGGCTCGTAGCGGTGACCGGTGCGACGGCACAGACGAGTCAGCGTGGGTGGATCGACGTGAACCTGGGGGTGGCGGTCGCGGCAGAGAAGCTTGTACGGCGTGGTGCTCGACCAGACGTTGTTTCAGGAGCGCGCCCGCTTCACCGCCGACTACGAGTTCCCGACCGGTGCCAACTTCGATTTCGGCGGCGGCTTCCTCCTCACGAGAGCCTTTGGCCTGGGCATCAGTTTCTCGGGCACGGCCCACAAGGCCCCGGCGCTCGTGTCGGCCACCATCCCGCACCCCCGCTTCTTCGACTCCGCCGCCACCGGCACCGGCGAGTCCGGGGAGATCGAGAAGGTGGAAGGCGCGGTGCACCTCCAGGGCGTGTTCGTCGTGCCGACCTCCGACAACATGCGGTTCCGGCTCTTCGCCGGTCCGTCCTACTTCCGGGTCAAGCAGGACACGATCGACGACATCCGCTACCTGCAGACCGCGCAGTTGTTCACCCGCGGCAACAGCGTGACGATCACCGGCGCACCCTTCAGCACGTCGGAAGCGACGGCCTGGGGGTATCACGTGGGCGCCGACTTCTCGGTGTTCTTCAGCCGCGTCGTCGGCATCGGCGGGTTCGCGCGCTACAGCGGCGCCGAGGTCGAGCAGGTCGATCTCGGAGACACGATCGTCAAGAACAAGGCCGGTGGGTTCCAGGCTGGCGGCGGCCTGCGCCTGCGGTTCTAGGGACGGACGGCGCATGGCGTCGGGAGCAGGCCGTCGCCCCGATGAGGGGAAAGGCCTGGCCGTTGCGCATACCTCGACGGGACCGTGAGATTTGTCCGCCCACTTCCCAGGAGAGCGAATCATGAGCACCTCTGCAGAGCAGAACGCCGACATCGTCCGGCGCGGCTACGCGGCCTTCAATGCCGCCGACATCGCGACCTTGACCGAACTGATGGCGGTGGACGTCTCGTGGCACACTCCCGGCCGCAGCCCGATTGCCGGCGACCACCTCGGACGCGACGCGGTGTTCGCCCAGTTCGGGCGGTATGGCGGGGAGACGAGCGGCACCTTCCGGGCCGACTTGAAGCAGGTGTTCGGGAGCGACACCGGCCAGGTGGTGGCCATCCACCACAACAGCGGCGAGCGGAACGGCAAGCGCCTCGACTCCGACTGCTGCATCGTCTTCGAGGTCAGGAACGGCCAGGTGGTCTCCGGCCGGGAACATTTCTACGACCTCCACCATTGGGACGCGTTCTGGGCGTAGCCTGAGCCGACTACATTTCCCGTCCGGGCCGAGCGACCGGCCCTGGACATTCCCTCGCGCCTCGGAGAGCACAATGACCGACACCACTGCCACGATCAACGCAACTTCCCTCGGCGGCTCGCTGACCTGCAAGGACCTGCAGGCCTCGCTTCGCTTCTACCGCGATGCGATCGGGTTTGCAGTCGCCGAGTCCTACGAGCACGAGGGGAAGGTCGTGGCGGCCGTGGTGGCGGCCGGCGATTGCCGCCTGGTGCTCAATCAGGACGACGGCAAGCTGGGGTGGGACCGGAAGAAGGGCCAGGGCTTCTATCTGCAGATCAACGTGGCGGCCCCGGCGGACGTGGACGCGGCGGCGGCGCGGATCACGGCGGCCGGCGGAAAGCTGATCGACGAGCCGGCGGACCGCGCCTGGGGGGTGCGGATGTTCCAGTTCCACGACCTGGACGGCTTCAAGCTCGGCGTGTCGACGCCGCTTGCCAGCTAGCGCGGCTTGTAGACCGGCACGCTCGCCGGCAGCGGCCGGTCGATGGCGGGCCGCTCGGTGACGTCCGCCAGCGCCCACAGGCTCGCGAAGATGGTGCGCGCCAGGTAGTGCATCTGCACCGGATCCAGGAAGCGCGCTTCGTCCGACGGCAGGTGATACCGGGCGTGGTTGCCGGTGGTGAACCCGATGGCCAGGATGCCGCGTTCGAGAAACGGGCTGGCATCGGTGCGCGGGTAGAAGAACTCGCTCTCGCCCGTGTCGGACGCGTGGTTGAAGCGCGTCTTCAGATACGAGTCGTTCACCGCGGCCAGCAGCGTCTCCACCTTCGCGCTGAGCACTTTCGGACCGAGCACATAGACCTCGTTGCGCTCGGTCACGGGCTTGGTGGTGGGATCGGCGGGCGTGGTCACGCTGCTGGCGCCGATCATGTCGATGTTGATGTGCGCCACGATGCTGCCGAGCGGCACCGGCGGCTGGTGGACGAACCGCCGCGTGCCCCACAGTCCCTGTTCTTCGCCGCTGTCCCACAGGAACACGATCGTCCGTTTCGGCCGCGGCGCCTTCGCCATCTGCTCGGCAATCGCCAGTAGCGCGGCGCTGCCCGAGGCGTTGTCGTCGGCGGCGTTGTAGATCGCGTCGCCCTCCACGGTGCGGGTGCCGACGGCGCCGTCGAGGTGCGCGGCAATCGTGACCGTCTCGGCCTTGAGCGCCGGGTCGCTGCCTTCGAGGCGCGCCACCACGTTGAACGGCCGCGTCACCGTGCGGCCGGCCACGGCCACCTGCAGCGTGACGGTCTTCTTCAACTGGAACGAGGCGGGAAACTCGCCCCGGTCGGCCAGACCCAGGGCCGTCGGGCCATCCAGCGTCTCGCCGGCGAACACGGCGTCGGTGACGTGGGGCGCCATCAGCAGCGACGTCACCGGCACGGCCGCATAGGCGGACGGCACCTCGGGCGACATCTCGCGGCGCACGGTGTTGGCCGTGCGCAGCTGGTCCCACCGCACGAGGTCGGTCGCTTGCGTGATGAAGAGCACGCCGGCGGCGCCGCGTTTGGCCGCCGCGACGAACGGCGTTTCGGCCCCCACGGCGACACGCCCCACCTGCGGCACCTCGACGCCCTTCGGCAGCACGCGCGGACCGTGCGCCACGACGAGCTTGCCGGTGACGTCCACGCCGGCGTAGGGGTCGATGCCGCGGCCGGGAATCACCCAGCCGTGCTGCACGTAGACGACCGGCAGCGGGCCCGAGAGCGGCGTGGCGAACGAACCGAGCGCCACGTCGCGGCCGAGCGCGAAGCGCCGCTCGCCCACGGTGAGCGAGGCGCCCTCGACGTCGACGCGGGTCTCGTGCAGCTCGTAGTGCTGACGGAAGCCGCCGTCGTCGCCGGCCGGCGCGAGGCCGGCGCGGGCAAGGCGCGCGGCGATGTAGTCGGCGGCTGCGTCGAACCGCGGCGACGGGGTGTTGCGCCCGAGTTGCTCATCCGCCGACAGGAAGGCCACGTCCCAGGCGAGCCGTTCACTGGAGATCGCCTCGGCGGCGGCCTTTACCGCCGGCGGCAGGGCCACCTGGCGCGCCGAGACACTGCCGCCCGCGAGCGCGGCGGCGGCCAGCGCGCAAGAAAGACGTCGGCGCAGGCGCGGCGTCACGGTGCTACGCGCAGATCGATCGTGGCCACGGTCTTGTCCCAGGCCACCGACAGCGTGGCGCCGGCGGCGGTGGCATTGACGAAGCCGATGGTGAGCTGTTCCACCGAGGTGTCGCTCTGGCGCACGGTCATCGGCGCGCGCAGCACGTCGAACTTCGGGTCGTAGTTGGTGGCGCCGGAGAGCCGCACCTTGTCGTTCGGATCGAACTTCGGCTGCCGCGGCTGCGTGCTGAGCACGAGCGTCCACGCGCCGGGTTTCAGGTCGGCGAACATGTTGTAGACGCCGGGCTGAATCGTCTTGCCGCCGATGGCGAGCGGCACCTGCGTCGTGAGCAGGGTCGTGTCGTTGGCGCCCATCCGCCACACGGGCGAGCCGTCGTTGATCGCCGTGCCGTAGCTGGCGCCGTCGCCGAAGATGTTCGCCCGCCCGCGCAGCAGCGGCCGGCCGTAGTCGACGACGATCCACTTGCCGTCGACATAGCGCTGGCCGCCGGTTTCGGTCTTCTCCCACCGGCCGCCGACCTGCACCGACGCCTGCCCTTGCGGCGAGGGCGGGAGCTTGACCTCAGGCGCCGTCTGCGCGCCGAGCGAGACGACGGCGGCGGCGGCGACGAACACGGAGAGTAGGGCAGGGATTCGCATATCGACACCTCCTAGGTGCTCTTCAGGATAGTCCGGTCCGCGCGGTTGCTGCGCGCGCGGCTTCCCCGGGACCAGACCAGCCCCGCGGGCCGTCAGTCGTAGGCGATGCCAAGCTCGCGGGCCACGGCGGCCAGACGCGCGTCGGCGGTCCAGAACTCGAGACGTCCGACCAGCGCCGACGCGAGCAGGTGCGCGTCGACCCACCGACGCCACGCCCATGCAGGCGACGTTGTCGCACGAAGGCCACGACTTCCGTGTGGGGCACCATCGGCGCTCGATGCATGGCGGCAAAGTCCGTGAGCAGCGCGCGGCGGCCAGCCGGGTCGCCCATCAGCAACTCGCCATAGACGAAGTCGTGGCCGCTGACCTCGCCGCGGCCGAGCAGGTCGGCGAGTGGGTTCGCGTAGGGCGCACGGCCGGCCAGGAAGCGAATCCAGACCGACGTGTCGACGAGCACCATCAGGCCGCCGATGGCTTCGACTTCGAGCGTGCAGCGGTCTCTCGACGACGCGGGACGTCCGAGGCGCGCGGCTCGCTGCCCCGCAGCGCGCGCAGCCGCTCGTAGGCACCCTGGCGAACAAGCGCCTCGAGTCCCAGTCGCACGGTCTCGGTGTCGGTGCTGGCGCCGGAGGCACTGCGCGCCTCTGGAGGAGCGTCTCGTCGAATGGAGCGTCTTCTTCATGCCATACGATTATGCCATACGGGTATGGCTCAACCTATCCGGCCCCGCGTTACGTTCGCCAGTCTGACTGACAGCCGCTAGCCGGCACGGCAGCGCCGTCGCGCACTCGTCAACGACCTGGCACGATCTTCTCGCTTGACAGGTTTCTGAGGCGCACCGCGCCCCAGTCGGCGATGCCTCGGGAAGCACCGCGCTGCGCCTTCCACGCAGACGCAGGCGAGGCGTTCGAGTCGCGATGCGACGCCGCTGGTGTCGCGAGCACCGATCGGCCCGCTGGCGTCATCCTCGAATGGCAATTTCTGCGATGCGAGGATGGGCGCATGCACGCCACCTCTCTCGTCGACCACCCCGCCGGCGTTTCCGCGGAAACGCGAACGCTCACCACGGTCCTCGCGCGCACGCGACCCGCGCACGAGGATGCCGCGACCGACACGCACGCACTCGGCGAGACCATCGCGTCGCTGGCGGCCGGCATCCACGTGGCCACCTACCGATTGCTGATGCTCCTCCGGGAGTTCGACGCAGCGACTCGGTTGGAACACCGGCTTCCTCTCGTGCGCACACTGGCTCGCACTGGCGGCACCGGCATCGACCTCGGCGCCGCGCGTGAGAAGGTGCGGGTGGCGCGGGCGCTGGCCGGGCTGCCGCGCATCGCGTGGGCGATGGAGCACGGCCAGGTGTCGTACGCCAAGGTGCGGGCGCTGACGCGCGTGGCCACGTCGGAGAACGAGGCCGCGCTGCTGGATGTCGCGCTCTCGGCCACCGCCGCACACGTCGAGCGGTTCGTGCGTGGGTGGCGCCGGGTGGACCGCGCGTCGGAGGCGCACGAGGACGAGCGACGGCACCTCACGCGCGAGCTCCGGACGTGGGTGGACGACGACGGCATGGTGGTGCTGCGCGGACGGCTCACGCCCGAGGCCGGCGCCGTCGTGTTGCGCGCGCTCGAGGCCGCCGCCGACCGGCTGTTCCTGGACGCGCGATCGAGCCCCACCGGCAACTCGCTCAGCGAAGAGGTCACGACGGGGCAGCGGCGGGCGGACGCGCTGGCCCTGCTGGCCGAAGCCGCGCTCTCCGCGGACCTCGACCGCGGCACCGCCGGCGATCGCTATCAGGTGGTGCTGCACGTGGACGACCCGACCGTCTCCGCGTCCACCGCCGTCTCGCCCGATGCCGGCGGCGCGCTCGAACTCGATCACGGCGCCGCAGCGCGTTTCCGCGGAAACGTCGCGACGGCTGTCGTGCGACGCCGCGGTGGTCACGATGCGACACGACGACGCCGGGCTCGACAGGAGCGTGAGCCGGCGCACTCGCACGATTCCCGCCGCCATTCGTCGCGCGCTCGCCGCTCGCGACCGCACCTGCCGTTTCCCCGGCTGCACCTCACGCCGTTGCGACGCCCATCACATCGAACACTGGGCCGACGGCGGCGCCACGCGTCTCGACAACCTCGTGCTGCTGTGCCGACGTCATCATCGCGCCGTGCACGAAGGCGGCTTCGATGTGGCGGCAGGGGACGCTGGGGCGCTCGAGTTCTGGCAGCCGGATGGCTCGCGGCTGCGTGAGACGCCGTCTGCCTGCCACGAGCCCCTCGAGATCCCGGCGATGGATCCGCCGGTGCCGTGGGACGGCACGCGCTTCGACCTGGCCTACGCCATCGACGTGGTGTGGCGTCCGTGCGCAGAGAGGACCACTCACGGTCTGCACCGGTGAGCGCAGGACGACGTCTCGGGTGTGCTCGGTAGGAACAGCGAGGCGCCTGGCGACCGCCTCGGCATCGGCGCTGTGCCGTCTCGTAGACACAGACATCTACGCCCCGCTCAGTCCCGCTAGCTTGAATCTCGTACAGCGCCTTGGGCAGGGAAGAAGCGGTTCAACCGCCACAACACGTCGAGGACGATTCCGTAGACGGCGAAGGCGCCGGCAAACACGGCGGCCGTCAGCATCGGGGTGTCGGCGTGTCGCCAAGAGCGCTGCGTGCCGCCGGCGGCGGCCATGCCGCGAGCACCGCGAAGAGCAGCAGTCCGACGAGCACGCCGCTGAACGCCGGCAGCCGCAGCCAGCGCCGGCCGGCCCAGAAGAGGAGCGCCACCGGCGCGCCAACCAGGACGCCGAAGACGACGATCTCGAGGCTGCCGCCGAGCGAGAACCCGGGCGGCACTTCCGCCTGCAGCGCCACGACCCGCATCGCGATGCGCGCCGCAATGCCGAGCGCCGCGCCCGCGCACAGCGCAAGGGCGGCCCATCGCAGCAGAGTCTTCAGATCCATCTCCTGTCCCCTGCCTGGACGCACGAGCCACGACGCGAGGCCGCACGCGGAAGCAGCGGAAGCGCCGAGGAAACGCGCCTACGATAGCAGGCATGCCGGCACCGGCCCGCGGTCTTCCGCAAGGCGGACGCGGGGCGCCGGCCTCGCGAGTGCGATCGTGAAGCGAGCCATGTCCTTCGTATTCACCGCCGCTGTCGTTGGCCTCGCGCTGCTGGCGCTCGTGTGGGCGCTGCAGCGCCGGCTGATGTACTTCCCGTCTGGACAGGTGCCGCCACCGGCCGCGCTCGGCCTCGAGCAGGTGGAGCAGGTCACCTTCCCCACGTCGGACGGCCTCACGCTGCACGGCTGGTTCTTCCCGAGCGCGCAGGCGGGCTCGATGACGGTGCTCGTCTGCAACGGCAACGCGGGGAACCGCGCCTACCGGGCGCCGCTCGCCTCGGCCCTGCGGGCGCAGGGCATCAGCGTGCTTCTGTTCGACTATCGCGGCTACGGCGGGAACGAGGGCTCGCCGACCGAGACAGGACTCGCCGCCGACAGCCGCGCCGCCCGCGCCTACCTGCTCGGCCGCGCCGACGTGCGGCGCGTCCCGCCTGGTGTACTTCGGCGAGTCGCTCGGCGCCGCCGTGGCCGTGGAGCTCGCCGCCGCGCACCCGCCGGCGGCGCTCGTGCTGCGCTCGCCGTTCACGTCGATGACCGACATCGGGCGCGTCCACTATCCGCTGCTCCCGGTGGGCTGGCTCCTGCGCGACCGCTATCCGTCGCTCGAGCGGATCGCGGGCGTGCGCAGTCCGCTGCTCGTCATCGCCGGCGACGGCGATGCCATCGTGCCGATTGACCAGAGCCGTCGCCTGTTCGACGCGGCGCCGGCGCCGCACAAGAAGATGGTGGTCCTGCCCGGCGTGGACCACAACGACGAGGCGATGTTCGACGCCGGGCCGGTGGTGGCGTTCCTCCGCACGCTGGAGGAGGAGTAGCGCCCGCTCACACGGCGAGAGTCAGCCGCTACTGCACGGGACGCAGGCGCTGATCGAACCAGATGGCCAGGGCCTGGACGGCCATCTCGCCCCGGGCGAGGGCCATCGTCGTGTCCACCAGTTCGTCGGGCGTGGCCAGGAACTCGTAGCCGTTGAACTCGACGAAGACGATCGCGGCAAAGGCCGCCACGCGTTTGTTGCCATCCACGAATGGATGATTCAGGGCGAGCGAGTGCATCAACGCGGCGGCCTTGTCGGCGATCTCCGGGTAGAGATCTTCGCCGTCGAAGGTGGCGGCCGGCCGTGCCAGCGCGCTCTCGAGTGCGCCCCGATCGCGAATGCCGGACGCGCCGCCGTAGCGGCGGATCTGGCTCGCGTGCAAGGCCAGCACCTGGCCCAGCGCGAGATACTCCACCGTCACTTCGCCAGCTCTTCGAAGGCCTCGTCGTAACGCGCCATGATCTTGCGGGCGCGGTCGGTGAGCCGTTTGGTCACCTTGCCGCCCTCGATGTGGCGAACGGCCGTGCGAATGGTGATCGCGCCGGTGCGCGGATGCACGGAGACGTCGACCTCGTCCCCTTTCTTGAGCTGGAACTGGTCGACGACTTCTTTCGGCAAGGTCACGGCGAGCGACGAACCCGTCTGCACGATACGGCGAGTCATATCAGTATCGTATCAGTATTTCGCTATCGGGGCGCTCACGTGAGCGCGCCCGTCTCATTTCTCACCCAGGCCCCAGTTGAAGGCGGACACGACCGACATCTGGCTGGCTACCGGCGCTCTTGCCACCTGCCGGCCGACCGCCAGCGACAGCCAGATGTTGCCGGTCAGCCGCTGCTCGAGTCCCATCGAGACGTTCCAGTAGCGATCCTCCAGGAGGTCGAGCCGGGTGTTGCGCACCCACAGCGTCTCGAAGTTGAACTGCGAGTGCGCCGAGCCGAACAGCAGGCGCGCGCCGGCGGAGACGGTGTCCTGCGTCACGAAGGCGCCGGGCACGAGCTGGTCGGGCGCGATCTCGCGGCCGCGGCGTTTCAGGTAGAAGGCGACCATCGCGTGCTCTTCGAGCACCGGCAGGTCCTCGAAGCCGTAGCCCACCGACGTCCACAGCGCGGTGCCGCTGTAGCCCAGGTTCGAGGCCGTGCCGTCCGCGCTCGTCCACGTCGGCGCCAGGCCGGCCGTCCACGCCGTGCGGTTCCAGCGGCGCCTGGCCGCGGCATCGCGGCAGGGGCCGACGCCTTCGCGCACCAGCGCTTCGCGGCCTGCGAGCGCAATCTCACGCTCTTCGGAGGTCGCCATCGGCGAGATCGGGGGCGCGCTGTCGAGCACGCGTGCGGCTTCGCGCACCAGGCAGCCAAGGAGCGTGGCGTCCATCCGCGGATCGCCGGCATCGAAGAGCGTCACGCGCGTGCCGAGCGCCACGCGGGCGGAGGGATCGCCGGCGCCGCCGCCCTTGGTGGAGGCGAACGACACCTGCCAGCGCGCCAGGAACCGCGTCAGGTACTCGCCCGGTTCCTGATACTGCCTCAGCGACATCGTCGATCCGGCCAGCAGCATGAACGGCGCGGCATCGACGGCCACGCCGGTCTGGAGGTTGCCGGCGCGATCGATGCCGTTCAGCAGCGACGTGGCGAGATCGCGCGCCGAGGTCGGCCGCGCGACCTGGTCCGGCGTGACGCCGAGGGCCGAGAAGGCCGGTGATTCCGGCACCGCCAGATCGACCACGGCGTCGCCCAGCGTGAAGATGGACGGCGTCGGCGCCTGCGCTTCGGAGCGCGCGGCCAGCAGAACCAGCATCAGGATCGAGAGCGGGCGCGCGTTCATGTCGTCGTCAACCTCCGGAAGCCCACGAGCGCTTTCACATCCGTGAAGGCGCCACTCTCCTGCACCACGCCGCCCCTGCACACCGTGTCCTGCTGACCGACGGTGATCGTCACCTGGTAGTTCTGGCCCGGCCTGGCCTCGGCCGCCTGCACGAGCAGCTCGAAACTCAGGATGCGCTGGTCGAGGTCGGCCGGCTCGACGTCGATCTCGAAGCTGTCGAGCAGCTGGTCCACGTTGTGTCCGCGACAGAGCTCGGTGGCGTGCGTGCCCGCGCGGTCCCAGAGGAACAGGCGGTAGTTGCCCACGTGCGCGTGGCCGAAGACGATCCCGATCCGCGGCCGTCCGCGCGCAG
The DNA here is from genome assembly GCA_963807405.1 of uncultured Acidobacteriota bacterium. GTDB lineage: Bacteria > Acidobacteriota > Vicinamibacteria > Vicinamibacterales > UBA2999 > CADEFD01. Next base: position 3,722,472 of record CAWEBU010000006.1, read on the forward strand.
GGTCGAGCGTGATCTCGTCAAAGTGCGCCATCGGTGTGGTCCTCATGCGATGCCGGCGGCACCGGTGGCGGCGTCGGGGCCTTGGTGTGGAACTCGGTCACGAGCTTGACCGTCCGAGCCTGCGCGGCGGCCTGGTCGGGCGCCCGCGTGGCCGTGGAGGCCGCAGTTCCGCCACCTCGCGCGGCCGCCTCGATCGGCACCGGCTCGGAGGCCTGCGCCGCCTGCTGCACGAGGCGGTCGAGCGTGTCGGGCACCAGCCGCTCCGCGAAGCCGGCGATGAAGGCCCAGATGAAGAGGTTCGCCCACTGCACGGTGTTCCTGGGGACGCCGTCCTCGAACTCCGGGAAGAGCGAACCCGTCAGGAACTCGCCGGCCAGCACCAGGTAGAGCACCACGGCAAAGACGCCGCCAGCGATCAGCGGGAAGCGCAGCACGCTGTTGAACTCGTGCAGGGCAAGCACGCCGATCACCGGATCGCCGCCATCGGCCGTGTTCTGGAGCCGCCGCTGGATGCTGATGTAGGCGCCGAGCACTCCCAGGAGTGGCACGACGGCGAGCAGCCCGCCCTGGCGCGCATCAGCGAAGTAGGTGAGCCAGACGAAGGCCACGAGGAACGGGGCACACAGGCCCAGCGTCCATGCCAGCAGCGTGTCGAGCACGCGGCGGCGGTTGTTCTCGCGCACCATGGCCATGCTGTAGGTGAAGTGCGTGGCGGCCAGCAGCCGGCGCAGGTCGGCCCGCAGCGCATCGGCCGTCACGAGCGGGTCCTTCTCGTCCGGCGGTCCGCTGCTCAGATAGGCCTGATAGCGCTCCTTGCCGGCCAGACGCGCGTAGCGCGAGCGGATCTGCCAGGCGCGCCGCCGCAGGCCGGACTCGTCGTCGAGAGCGAGCGTCTTGTCCTCGAGCGTCGCGATCTCACCCCAGTCGAGGTGCTCTTCGTCGCTCGGATCGAGTTGTCCGGACGCGCCCATCGTGCGCAGGAGGGCTTCGAGGCTGGCCGGCAGATCCGCCAGCAGGCTGGTGCGGACCGGCTTCGGCAGCCGGTGAAAATCGGCGACCACATGCGCGAAGTAGTCGAGCTTGAGGTCGCGCTCGTTCTTGCGCCTGGACGAGTAGCTGCTCGTCGTGCGGCGGGTGAAGGGCCACATCCGGACCTCCTCGTGATCGTCGGGCCACGGCCCGGCCATCAACGAGTAAGATTCGCCGGTGACCTCGCGTACTCACCGGTGACCATCCGTTGTCGGCCGCCGCGCTTCTCGTTGCCGTCGTGACGTGGTGGAAGCCGGGCTGGGCGATCGCGCTGCTGCTGGCCCTGCTCCCGTTCTTCGCCCATCACCCGGTCACGCCACTCGCCCATACCCTAGTCGCGCTCACGGCGGTAGTCCAGATCGTTTACCTCGTGCGGCGCCGGCCGTCGTGGCGGGGCGCCTGGCGCGCCGTGGCCGACAATCCGCTGTTGCTGCTGGCGGCGCTGTTCGTTGCCGCCGCCTTCCTCAGCCTGAGCTCGCTGCCGCTCGGTGGCCTGTGGCACGAGTACCGGGCGGCTGCCGATCCGTGGCCGCTCACCGCGTGGCCCCGCCGGATGGCGGAGTGGATGCGCCTGGGCGAGGCGCGGCGGGAGTTCCCGATCACCTCCGCCTTCCTGACCCTGCAGGGATTCGTGCTGGCGCTCATGGTGTGGCGCGAGACGCGGCTGGACCGCACCGTCGCGCTCCGCTTCCCGGCCGCCATCACCGCCGGCACGCTGGCGTTCATCGGTGTGGGCCTGCTCGGGGCCCTCGGCGCCGTGAACATGGAGGCCTGGCGCGGGTCGACGATGGTGGAAACGCGCCCCGGCACCTTGCAGTCCACGGCCGGCAATCCGGGCTGGTTCGCCGAGTACCTGGTCTACAGCCTGCCCTACGCGCTCGTGCTGCTGGCCGGCACGGCGGCGACGACCAGGCGCGTGGCGTGGTTGGCGGCCGTCACGGCGCTCACGTCACTGGCCCTCGTCGTCAGCGGACAACGCGGCGGCTGGATTGCCGGCGTGGTCGTGGTGGTCTACATGGCGGCCGCCGGGCCGACGTTGCTCTCACGCGACGGCGCGCGGATGGCGGTGCTGGCACGGCTGTGGCGGGCGATGGCGGCGCTCGCGATCGTGATGTCGCTGGTCGCCGGCGGGTTCTGGGTATGGCTGGCGGTGGGGCGCGTGGCCGACGCCAGTTTCGGAGCCACGGCCTATCTCGAGCGCCTCAAGTCGATCGGCGACGGCGATCGCCTGGCATTCCTGCCCGTCAGCCTGCAGATGGCGCGGCTCCATCCGTTGCTCGGCGGCGGTCACGAAGGGTTCGCCTATCTCTACCGGCAGCACTTCGAGCAGCCGGACGGGCGGTTCCACGGGTCGCCGCCACTCGTGCAGCCGGCCAGCGCGCACAACGTCTACCTGCAGACGCTCACCGGTACCGGCGCCGTCGGGTTGGCGCTGTTGCTGGGGATATTCGCGGTGGCCGCGCGGCGGTCCCTCCGCGGCGTCCGCCTGCTCGATCGGGATCGGGCCGGCACGGTCCTGCTGCTCGCGAGCGCCGGATCGCTGCTCGGGATCGCCTGCTACGGCCTGGTGCAGGAAGTGTTCTACGTGCACGCGCTGCGGCTGCTGTTCTTCGCCAGCCTCGGCATGCTCGCAGCCGCGACCAGCGCGCTGCCCGGGTGGTCGCGCGCCACGACCCAGCTGTTGTGGCTGATGCTGGCCGTGGCGTTCGTCGAGCATCTCGGCTACGAGTACTGGAAGCCGGGGCCCGCGCGTCTGCTGCGGGACTACACGGCCACCGGCCTGCACGGCGAAGAGCCGCGCCCCGGCGACACGCCCTTCAGATGGAGCAGCGAGTGGACCACGTGGCCGGTGCCGAACGACGCCACCGGCTTCGCGCTGCAGGTGCGATCCCTGACGCCGTTCGCCCAGACGGTGGACGTCGCCGCCTGCGACGGCGGCCGCTGGCAGGTGGTGCTGAGCGATCACAACTGGCACGAGTTGGGCGGCACGCTCGCGGGCTGTGGCTGGCGCGGCCGCCTGCAACTGCGCGTCTCGCCGTCGTGGCGGCCCGCCGGCGACGGCCGTCTGCTCGGCGTCATGACCGCCGGCCTGCGCTTCCAGAGGCCGGACGGTGGCTGGGGCGCCGTCGGCCCGGTGCTACGATGACGGCCGTGAAGCACCTGTCGCCGGTGGTTTCGCCAGCGGCTTCGCGCCACGAATCTCTGTCGTGAAAGTGCTGGCCATCAGTCAGTCGTTCGCGCCCGGCTTCCGGGGCGGCTCGATTCAGGCGCTCACCTACATGGTGGAAGGCCTGGCGTCGAGCTGCGAGTTCTGGGTCATCGCGCGCGACCGCGATCCCAGGCAGCCGGACCCGCTGCCCGACGTCACGGTCGACCGGTGGACGGCGCATCGCGGCGCGCACGTCTTCTATTCGTCCCGGCGACGACACCCGCTGCTGCTCGCGCGCCTCGTGGCGGAAGCGGCGCCGCAGGTGATCTTCGTCAACAGCCTGTTCGCCACCGGTGCCATCACCCTGCTGGCGCTGCGTCGCGCGGGTGCGGTCCGGGTGCCGGTCGTGGTGGCGCCGGAAGGCGAGCTGGCGCTCGGCGCGCTGGCGCAGAAGGCGCGGAAGAAGCGGTGGTATCTGCGCCTGGCACGGGCCCTCGGACTGCTCGACGGCGTCACGTGGGTGGCCCGCGACGGC
>CAWEBU010000007.1:0-9039 GCA_963807405.1 uncultured Acidobacteriota bacterium
ATCTCGGGCAGAGTCTCCGGCGTCAGCGCGCACTGCACGAGGCGCCGCGGCCCGATGCTGCCGATGCCGACGTCGACGCCGATGCGGGGGAACAGGACCGGGTCGGTCAGGATCCGCAGACCGTAGAAGTTGATGAGGACGGTGGCGTGGCCGAGCCAGGCCATCGTGACGGCGTTGTCGTCCCACGAGGCGGGCACCGGCGTGTGGGGCGCCGGCGGGACATCCTGCCCGATCTCGGCAAAGCGGCCACGCAGGAAGCGGGCGGCCCAGGATTCCGACAGCCCCGTCCACAGGGCGCCGGCGGTGCCGAAGGCGCCGGTGGTCAGGATCGAGCGGCGGCTGAACGACGTCATACCTTGCTGAGACTCCCTGCCAGATTAACCAGTTCCACGGCCAGTCGCCAAGGCCGCGTCTGAACAGCCGGCGTGGTTGACAGGTCCACTGAACGGCACCATTGTGAAGACGTGAGGAGATTTCATTCATGACCACCCTCGGACTCATCGGGGCCGGCCACATCGGCAGCCAGCTGGCGCGACTCGCCGTCAAGCACGGCTACCAGGTGGTGCTCAGCAACTCCCGCGATCCGAAGACGCTCTCGGGTCTCATCGACGAGCTCGGGCCGAAGGCGCGGGCGGCGACGCCCGAGGACGCGGCTGCGGCCGGTGACCTCGTGGTCGTCACGGTGCCCTTGAAGAACTACCGCGAGGTGCCGGTGGCGCCACTCGCCGGCAAGGTCGTCATCGACACCAACAACTACTATCCGCAGCGCGACGGACAGATCCCGGAGCTGGACGCCGAGTCGACGACCACGGCGGAACTGCTGCAGGCGCATCTGCCGGCCTCCAGGGTGGTCAAGGCCTTCAATCACATCCAGGCCTCCGACCTCCTCACCCATGCCCAACCGGAGAACACGACGAACCGCCGGGCCCTCGCGATCGCCGGCGACGACGAGGCCGCCAAGACGGAGGTGACGCGCCTCATCGAGCACTTCGGCTACGACGTGGTCGATGCCGGGGCGCTCGAGGAAGGCTGGCGTATCCAGCGCGACACGCCGGGCTATGGTCCGCGGCGCACGTCCGCCGAGCTTCGCCGGGATCTGGCCAACGCCCGGCGCTACGCGGACATGTGACCGCGGACGCCGCGAGAAAGCTCCGGATGGCACCTCGACCGCGCGTCGTCATCGTTGGCGGAGGCTTCGCCGGCCTCGCCGCCGCCAAGGCCCTGGCGGACGCGCCGGTGGATGTGACCGTCATCGACCGGCGCAACCATCACGTCTTCCAGCCGCTGCTCTATCAGGTGGCCACCGCCGCCCTCTCGCCGGCTCATATCGCCGCGCCGATTCGCACGGTGCTGCGGAACCAGAAGAACTGCGAGGTGGCCATGGCCGAGGTCACCGGCGTCGATCTCGGCCAGCGCCAGCTGCTGTTTGCCGGCGGGCGCCTTCCCTACGACTATCTGGTCCTGGCCGCCGGCGCCACCCACGCCTACTTCGGACACGACGAGTGGGCCCCCATCGCCCCGGGCCTCAAGAGCATCGAGGATGCGATCGAGCTGCGCAAGCGCATCCTGCTCGCGTTCGAGTCGGCCGAGTTCGAAGGGAGCGACGAGGCGCGGGAGGCCAGCCTCACGTTCGGCATCGTCGGTGCCGGAGCGACCGGGGTCGAGCTGGCGGGAGCGATTCAGGAGATCGCGGCTCGCACGATCCCGGAGGACTACCGGCACATCGACACCCGGATGACCCGCGTCATCCTCTTCGAAGGCGGCGACCGGGTGCTGCCGCCCTTCCCGCCCGAGCTCAGCCAGCGCGCCCAGAGTCGCCTTGAAGCCATGGGCGTGGAGGTGCGTCTCCAGTCGAAGGTGACCAACGTCACGGCCGAGGGCCTCTACCTCGGCGCCGAGTTCATCCCGATCCGTAATGTGTTCTGGGCCGCTGGCGTGAAGGCCAACCCGGTCGCCGCTACGCTCGGCGTGCCCGTGGATCGCGCCGGCCGTGTCATCGTGACGCCGGATCTGGCCGTACCGGATCATCCCGAACGTGTTCGTCGTCGGGGATCTGGCCGCTGCCACCTCGGCCGACACCGGCCAACCGGTGCCCGGCGTGGCGCAGGGCGCGATGCAGATGGGCCACTTCGTGGGCCAGGCCATTGCCGCGGAGGTGTCGGGGCGATCGACGCCGGAGGGTCGCACCGCCTTCGTCTATCGCGACAAGGGTTCGATGGCGGTCATCGGCAAGGCCAGCGCGGTCGCGCAGATCGGCCGCGTGCACCTGAGCGGCTTCGTGGCGTGGGCCGTGTGGGCGGTCGTCCACGTCACCTTCCTCGTCAACTTCCGCAACCGGGTGTTCGTGATGCTCAGCCTGTTCTGGAACTGGCTGCTGAACGCCCGCGATGCCAGGCTCATCACCGGCGAGGCGGAACTGGACATCGAGCGCGTGGGACCGGCGTCGTTCGTGCCGACAGACGTCGCGCCGCCGCCGGCCAGGCCGTCAGGGCACAGCCAGGATGCGTGAGCGTCAGCTCGGGCGACGCGGAGTGCTGGCGGCGAGGAGTCGCTCGAGGACGGAGGAGTCGACCGGCTTGGTGAGATGCGCGTCGAAACCCGAATCGAGCGCGCGCTGCTTGTCCTGCGACTGACCCCAGCCGGTCACCGCCACGAGTGTGACGCGTGCGTCTGAACGCTGCTGCCGGATCAGTCGACACGCTTCATAGCCGTTGACGCCGGGCATGCCGATGTCCAGCAGGACGATGTCTGGCTGGAACTCCCGCACGGCGTCGACTCCGCTCGCCGCATCGTGCGCCGTGCGTGCTGAGCCGCCCAGCTTCTCGACCAGCATGGCCATGGTCTGGGCGGCGTCGCGGTTGTCATCGACGATGACGACACGGCTCGCACAGCGAGGGAATTCGTCCTCGGGTGCGAACGGCTCGACGCCCACCGCGCACAGCGGCACCGTGATGGTGAACGCGCTTCCCAGCCCGGGCCCCCGGCTCTCACCGGTGATGGTTCCACCATGCATCTCCACCAGCCGTTGCGCCAGGGCGAGACCAATCCCGAGCCCTCCATGGGTGCGCTCGGTGGGCGTCTCCGCTTGCGTGAACAGCTCGAACACGCGCGGAATCACGTCCTCTGCCATGCCCACGCCCGTGTCCGAGACCGTCACCGCCACCGACGGCACGTCGTTCGCGCTGCACATGGCTGACGTGCAGCGGATGGTGCCGTGGGCCGGCGTGAACTTCGACGCGTTGTGCAGCACGTTGGACAGAATCTGCACGAAGCGCGTGGGATCGACGTCGACGACGCAGTCTGGAGGGGGCAGATCGACCACCAGCTCGACCTTCGCCGTCTCGATGGCCGCGCGCTGTGCCTCGATGGCGCCCTGGACCAGGTCGGCCAGGGGCGTCGGCGCGCGCTGCAGCACGATCTTCCCCGACGTGATCCGCGAGACATCGAGCAGATCGTCGATGAGTCGCACCATGTGACTGACCTGACGCTCCATGATCGATCGCACGGTGCGGACGGACTCCGGCGAGTCGCCGGACAGACGAATCAGCTCGAGTCCCGTGCGAATGGGCGCCAGCGGATTGCGCAACTCGTGCGCCAGCATCGCCAGGAACTCGTCCTTCCGACGGTCCGAGGTCCGAAGCGCCTCCTCCCCTTGCCGGCGCTGCGTGATGTCGAGGACCGCCAGGAGGATCGTGACATCGCCCGCACGAGAGACGCGCCGGGCGTCCAGCAGCACGGTGCGGACGCCGATCGCCGGGAACGTCGCCTCGCACTCCAACGACTCGACCTCGGTCGTGTCGGATGCGATAGCGGCCAGTGAGGCCCAGGGACCACGCGCCTTCCAGTCGTGGCCGCCGAGATCGCTGAGGGCCACGCCGTGCGCCTTCTCGCGGGTCACCCCGAACATCGAGTAGAACGCCCGATTGCCCGATTGAACCCGGAGATGCGCGTCCAGCACCACCAACGGCGTGGTCACGGTGTTGAGGATCGCCTTGGTGTACTCGCGTTCGTAGACGGCCTGCTCGAGGCTCGCCCGAAACGCCGTGACGTTGGTGAACGTCAGCACTGCCCCCTCGATCTGGCCACCGCGAATCGAGTAGGGCGCCAGTCGAAGGACGAACCACCGGTCCTGGCTGCGCAGGTCGTGGCGGGACGGCACCGCGTCGGTCATCACCCGCTGGCAGAGCTGCTCGACGTCGGTCACCGCCGCGACGGCGTCCAGGGTGCCAAGACGCCGGCCGAGGTCGGCCGGGCCCAGACCGAGCGCCTCCGTCGCCGCCCGATTGAACCGGACCACGGTGCAGTCGAGGCCGACGACCAGGATGGGCACGTCCACCGTGTCGAGGATGCCGACCATCTCGGCGCTGGGCCCATCGGCGCCGACGGAAGCGGGCACGTCACCCGACGAGTGCTGATCCGAACCGAGCTGCGATGTCACCGGTTCAGTCCATCGACGCGCGATACAGTCTGCGACTCCGGGTCAGCACGGAATCGGCCAGTGCAGGAAGCGTGTCGCGCAAGGCCAGCAGCAGCGCCTGGGAGCGAGGCATCTGGAAAGGCGACGGGGCACGCGAGAGCAGTTGCGCCTCGAGCATGCGAGCCTGGTCCGCACCCACCGTTTCGCGGAGCGCGTCCGCCACCGCCCGTTCGAGTCTGGCGTAGTCCTCGACCGGGATGAGGTGCGAGTGGTTCTCTCCGAGTCGCGGCAACATGCGGGTCTGCACCTCGCCGCTGAAATTGTCCATCACGAACGAACAGAAAATGGCGATCTCGTGATCGTGGGCCAGCCGGTCGAACTGGTCCTCGAGTTCCATGCTCGCCGCCACGTCTCCGCGCTCCCACAGGACATTGACCATCTCGCCCCACCAGCGGACCCTCCGGTGGCGGCCGCCGCCGCGTGCCGTGGCGATCACGTCGGCGGCGAGGCCGAGGAACACCGGGGCGTCGGGCATGGCGTCGCGCATGAACTGAGGAAGGAGCTGGTCCGCATCGATGACGGTCAGCTGCCCGCACTCCTGCGCGGCGGTGATGTTGACGCCTGCGGCCTCGAGGCGCGGTCGAAACGCCTGCCAATGGGCCGCCGTCGGCACGAGGATGACACCCTCACCGTTGGCCAGGGCGGCCGCCGCGAAGCGACACACGGCGCGGTTGAGGAACTCCTGGTCCTGATAGAGCTGAACGATGTGGTCGCGAGGACCCGCGCTGGCCAGGAGGCCAGCCCAGGGCTCATGCCGGTTGACGCCGGCCGCTTCAACCGCAGGCTGTGCCCCGCTGGTGTTTTCCGAGCCCATCTCGCGGTTCATGGCGGAGCCTCCCAATCAGATGCGAGCCAATGACGTCGGAGGGTGACGGACGAACGACGGAGGGGTCGGGCCGGTCTCGCGCGCCAGGCCACTGAGTCCGGACCATAGCCTGTCGAGGACTCGAGTGCAACAGGTGGCTCGGCCGAGCCGCAGGCTCCGTGCAATCAGCGTGGCGGGGCGCGCCGTTCCGGGCGTGCGCCCGATGGGCTGGCCGACGTCCAGTTCACCGGCAGTCGCGGGTCCGGGAGGTAGACGCAGCAGAGGCCGGTGCGGACCGTGCGGTCGAGGTGGTCGGCCAGGCCGGCGTGGTGGGCGCGGAGCCGGGTCAGCGCATGGCGCACGGCGCGCGTCACGGCGCTTCTGGCGCGCTCGGCGGCGGAACCCGCCCGCCGGTCGCGTCCGCCGAGACCCACCGCCCTCGACAGCTCGCGCACGAGGACGTCGCGTTCGTCCTCGGCCGCCGCGGCCCGCGCCGTGTCGCCGGCCGTCAGCGCCGCCGCCATGTCCTCCTCGATCTCGGTCAACCGGCGGCGGTAGGCCGCCTTGGCCCGCGCATCCAGGAATTCGCCGGCATCGCCCACCGCCGGGAACGCGCCCGTCGGATGGGCGTGGCCGGGGGTCCGTTCGAGGGCCACCAGATCGAGGACGTGCACTTCACGGCCCGGCGCCGCCAGGAGCCGTGACAGGTAGCGCAGCCCCTTGGAATCCCGCACGTGGGCCGCCCGTCCTTCGAAGACCACCGCCCAGTAGTCGCCCTCGGAACGGAAGACGTTGTCATCAGACGGGTGCCGCTCGGCAGGCGCCGGCGCGGCAGTGGCGACCGGCGGCGCGTCGTCCTCCGCTGGTGGCGTAGCGCGCAGGACGTCGGAGGCGCGGGCAGCCTGCACTCTCGCCCCGATGCGCTCGAAGATGGCGGCCGCGGCGCGGAACTCGAGCCGCGCGCGTTCCTCGTGGCCCTCGAGGCGGATCGCATGGCCGAGGTCGACGCGCGCCATGGCCGTCTCATACGGCGCGCCGATCTCAGTCCATTGCTGGGCCGCGGCTTCGAGTTCGCGGCGGGCCGCGGAGGCGTCCCCTTCGGCGAGCAGCACCTGCCCGCGGGCGCGCGTCGCGGCAGCCGCCATCCCGCTGCTCTGGAACACCGCGGCGATCCGCCCCAGCTCGTCGGCCGCCACGCGCGCCGACTCGGGATCCCCGGCCGCGATCGCGATGTCGACTTGCGCCTCGAGCAGCGGCGCGCGCCGCAGGGCGGTATGCGGCGGCCACTCCTTCGAGGGCACGAGTGACGGACGAGCGAGCGCGTCGCCGATCGACGCTACAGCCCGCGCGACGTCGCCGTGCGCCAGATGGACGAGCGCGAGACCCGGCTGCGGATCCCATCCCGCACCATGTGCGGCCAGGAAGGCCTCCTCGGCGCCCTGGACATCGCCCATGCGGAGACGGATGCGGCCCAGCTCGGTCAGCGGCCAGCCGAGTTCGCGGCGAAGGTAGGGGCGCAGTTCCTCGCAGGCGAGCAGGGCCTCCTGCTCGGCCTCCGCACAGTCCCCGCGCAAGCGGAGGATCTCCGCGCGGTGAACGCGGCACCGTCCGTGGAGGCTGCCCACGGGTTGGCCCTGGTGCCATCGCTCCATGGCGTCGGTCCACTGCTCGGCCAGGTCGTACTGCCCGAGCCCCTGGAGCGCGCACACCAGCTCGCAGTAGACGACGCCCGTCGACAGCGGGTCGATTTCGCCGGAGACGGTCGCCACGGCCGCCTCGTTGAGCAGTCCCAGGCCCTCGATGACCTCGCCCCGCAGGATGAGGCTTCGCGCCTCGCCCATGCGGCCGATGGCGGCGGCGGCCGGATCGTGCCGGCTGCCGACGTCGACCGCCCGGCGCGCCCACTGACTGGCGGTCGCGAGGTCGCCGGACAACAGCCGTTCGTAGCTGCGCACCGCCGCCAGCCAGGCATGCACCGGCGTCTCGGGCTGGCCGTCGAGCAGGCGCTCGGCCCGCGTCAGCCAGCCGCGGACCGGCGCCAGCAGGGCCGTGTCGAAGAGCAGGTGCATGGCCACGCGCACGGCGGCCTCCGCCGCCGCCACCGCATCCCCGGTGTGCAGGCTGGCCGCGTGCGCCCGCTCCCACGCCTCGATGGTGACGTCGAGCTGGCCGGCCGCGTAGGCCACGCCGGCGAGCAGCGGCAGGTCCGGCCCGATGAGCGGGCGTGGTCGCATCCGCCGCGGTGAGCAGCTCGTACGCGCGCTGCCACTGGCCCTCGGTGGCGGCCCGGCGCGCCTCGTCCAACGTCGTCGATGCGGTCGCGTCCTGCATGTCGTCCGGAGGCGCCGGCGAGACGCCGGTGGCTCGGCCCGTCGATTGTAACGACCGCTGTTCCAACCGGAACAGCGATTGTCACGCCTCACGAGATGACGGGGCCATCGCTTCCTGGAGGGACAGACCATGCCACTGACGACGCTGCAGCGCGCGCGGGTGAACGGCGTAGAGCTGGAATACGACGTGACGGGAGAGGGCGAGCCGGTGCTGTGCATCTGCCCGGTCCTGGCCGACGGCTTCCTGCCGCTGCGCTCCGAGGCGTCACTGGCGGACGCCTGCCGCCTGATCACCTACCGCAAGCGGGGCTGGCAGGGCAGCACGCACACCCCGCCGCCGGTGGGCATCGCCGATCATGCCGAGGACGCCGCGGCGCTCCTCGCCCATCTCGGCGTGGCGCGCGCCCATGTGGTCGGGCCACTCGAGCGGCGCGGCGGTGGCGGCGCAGCTGGCCCTCCTGCAGCCCGACCTCGTCCACACGCTGTCGTTGCTCGAGCTGTCGCTGCTCTCCGTGCCAGGTGCCGCGGCCTTCATGCAGAAGGCCGGCCCCGCGTTCGAGGCCTACGCGGCGGGTCAGCACGAAACGGCCCTGGCGGTGTTCATGAGCGCGGTGAGCGGCCTCGACTGGGAGGCGTGCCGCACGGTGCTGGAGCGTCAGGTACCGGGTGCCGTGACGATGGCGCTCGAGGACGTCGACACCTTCTTCGGCGTCGAGCTGCCGGCCCTCGGCGCGTGGACGTTCGGCGCGGCCGAGGCGGCGCGCATCACCCAGCCGGTGCTCTCGGTGCTCGGCACCGACACCGAACCGCTGTGGGTCGAGATCGCCGGCCTGCTGCGGTCCTGGTTGCCGCGGGTGGAAGACTGCACGATCGACGGCGCCGGCCACCTCCTGCAACTGCAACGCCCCAGCGCGGTGGCCGAGGCCCTCGCTGGCTTCTTCGGCCGCCATCGCATGGCGCCGGAGCGGGCTTAGCGGGTCGACGAGAAGCCGCCGCGCCACCTGGCCGCCGCTCGCGCGATGCCTAGATCAGCCCGCGCAACCGGTCGATCTGGCGCGTATGCGTGGCCAGGTGAGCTTCGAGCATGCGCAGCGCCTGGGGCACCGGCAGCGGGCCGGCGAACGGGTGCCGGAACACGGCCCGCCGCAGGCCACGGCGGTCCAGCCCGCTGACATAGGCGCGCAGGCGGCGGTGGCTCTCGTCCCAGGTCTCGCGGAGTTCAGGGAGCGACCGCTCCCCGGTTGGCAGCATGGCCGTCGATGGCGCACGAACGGGAATGCGACCGCGCAGCACCCCCATGACGATGAGGTAGCGCACGCGGTGGCGGAATGACCGCGGGCGCTCCTGCAGCCCGGACAGATCGCCCAGCACCGACCGCTCCGCCAGGACGAGGTGCTCGATGATCTCGCGGATCGACCACTTGCCCG
>CAWEBU010000008.1:0-21617 GCA_963807405.1 uncultured Acidobacteriota bacterium
GAGCCGGGACGGCTCCAGTCGTGCGACGGCGTCGAGCAGCGACGTCCGCTTCTGCTCGATGCGGTCCAGCTGCCGGAGGGCACTCATCGGCGCGCGCATGTGGCCGACGCCACCTTACCCCATCGCCGGATCGCCAGCGATCGCCGCCGGCCGAATCAGCGTCAAGTCCCCGACCAGCAGCTGGAAGTACTCCTGCGCCCGCTCTTGGCCGCGCAGGACCGCCGACGGGTGCACCGTGACCACCATGCGTGGCGCCCACGCCTGCCCCTCGATCACCTTGCCCCGCAAGGCGCCGACCCGTGCCTGCGGCCCGAGCAGCGCGCGGGCGGCGGTGGCGCCGAGGCAGACGACCACGTCCGGCCGGATGGCCTGCAGCTCCGCTTCGAGCCACGGCCGGCACGCGCGCATCTCGCTCATGCGGGGCGTCTGGTGGATGCGCCGCTTGCCGCGCGGCTCCCACGAGAAGTGCTTCACGGCATTGGTCAGATACACGGACGCGCGGTCGATGCCCGCGGCGCGCAGCGCGTCATCCAGCACCTGCCCGGCCGGGCCCACGAACGGCCGTCCCTGCACGTCCTCGGCATCGCCGGGCTGCTCCCCCACCAGGACGACGCGTGCGCCGGGCGCGCCCTCACCGAACACGGTCCGGGTCGCGCGTGCGTGCAGAGCGCAGCCCTGGCAGGACTGCGCCGCCGTCCGCAAGGCCTCGAGCTCGGTCGTATCGGGCACGAACGGACGCGCGGTGACGGGCGCCCGCGCGCGCAGCGTCTGCTCGGTCGTCTCCTGCGCGCTGTGCAGCAGCGACGGAATGAGCGCCGCTTCGGGCAGCTGCGCCCAGCGGCGCAGCGGCATCTCGCGCAGCGTCGCGCGCAGGTTGGCGCGCGCCGGATTGAACACCGACGCGTAGTAGACGCGCCACAGCTCTTCGACATCGCCGGTGGCGTGGGCAACCGGCGTCGGCACGCCGCTCGTGAACGACAGCGCGTGCCCATCCCAGTGCGCCGAGAGATCCGGGGTGAGGATCGACCAGCGCATCGAGGAGAAGCGCTCGGCGAAGAAGGGCGCGGCACGCCGGACCACCAGATGATCGGGCCGATACCAGGCGACGTAGCGCTCGCCCTCGGCGTCCGTCAGCGGCGTGAAGCGCACGAACGCGTGCATCTTGTGCGCGTCGCGCCGCACCTGGCCGGCCATGTCGCTGACCATCCGGATCAGCGGGTCCGAAGTCAGCTCGAGCACCGCCGCCCCTTCGCGCTGGATGCGCCACAGCAGGCGGTAGAGCGCGTCCCATCTGGCCGGGTTGCGATGACTCGCCGCCGCTTCGGCCAGCTCCACGAACGCCCGCGGCACACGCAGACGTCCGCCACTCACCGCAGCGGCCGCGGCACGGGCGGGCGACGAGCCGCCGGCGGCGTTGACCGGGGCCGGCGGCGGATCACCTCCCGCCAGAGGCAGCACCGCCTGCGCCGCTTCGCTCGCGACCCAGACGACGTCGTCTGGCGGCTGCTCGCGTGCGACGAGCGTCCGGGCGGCGTCGCGCCATTCTCCGTAGTCGGAGACGGTGACCGTCACCATCCGAGCGTCTGCTGCACGGGCGTCTCGAACACCTCCACCGTGCCCTTCACCACCGGCCGTGAATCCGCCGTCACCACGAAGTAGCGCGCTTCGCTCCATCGCACGCGCAGCGCCGTCAGGTCGCCGAGGGTGAGGCGATGGTGCCGGCGGATCCGCAGCATCCGCGTGACCGTGCGGGCGCCGATGCCCGGCACGCGCAGCAGCTGCTCGCGGGGCGCGGTGTTGACGTCCACCGGGAACATCTCCGGGTGGCGCAGCGCCCACGCCAGCTTGGGGCTCACCGACAGGCTCAACTGCGGGGCCTCGGCCGTGGTCAGCTCCGACGCGTCGAACCCGTAGCTGCGCATCAGCCAGTCGGCCTGGTAGAGGCGATGTTCGCGCATGCGATCGACCGCCTCGATGGGCAGCGCCGCCGGCGCGTGCGCGAAGGGGCTGAACCCCGTGTAGTAGACGCGCCGCAGCCGGTGCGCCTTGTAGAGGCGCGACGCGGTGTCGAGAATCTGGGCGTCGGTGCTGGCACTGGCGCCGACCAGCATCTGCGTTGTCTGGCCGGCCGGCGCAAACGGCGGCGGCGTCTTCATCCGCCGCTGGTCCTCTTCCGCCGCCTGGCTCTCCACGCTCACGACCGTCATCGTCTGCTCGACGGCGGCGTGGGTCTTCTCGGGCGCCAGCCGTTCGAGATCGCGCTCGGTCGGCAGCTCGATGTTGGCGCTCACCCGATCGGCGAGGCGGCCCGCGGCGGCGACCAGCTCGGCGCTGGCGCCCGGGATGAGCTTGAGATGGATGTAGCCGCCGAAGCGATGGTCCTCGCGCAGGCGCCGGGCGACTTCAACCAGCTGCTCGGTCGTGTAATCGGGGGACTGGATGATGCCCGAGCTGAGGAACAGCCCCTCGATGTAGTTGCGGCGGTAGAAGTCGAGCGTGAGGTCCACGACCTCCTGCACCGTGAAGCGGGCGCGCTCGACGTCGCTCGAGACGCGGTTGACGCAGTACTGGCAGTCGTAAATGCAGAAATTGGTGAGCAGGATCTTGAGAAGCGACACGCAGCGGCCATCCGGCGTGTAGCTGTGGCAGATGCCGGTGCCGTCGGAGTGTCCGAGCCCGCCGGGCGTGCCGGCGCGGACGACGCCGCTGCTGGCGCAGGAAGCGTCGTACTTGGCGCCGTCGGCAAGGAGGCGGAGCTTGTGCGTCACAGTCATGTCGAGGAGGCGCGGGCGCAGCGGCCGGCACACTCGAATGACGCTCCGGCAGGCGCCAAGGTTTCGCTTTCCCGAGGCTACGGGCGAGGAGCGGCGGAGGCAGCCGTGCGCGCCGCCAGGCGGCGGATCATGCCGCTGAAGATCACCTGGTGCATCGGATACAGCGCGTACCAGTAGATGAGGCCCAGGAGCCCGTAGGGCGCGAAGAACGCCGTCTGCGACAGCAGCGTCCGGCCCGGCGCCTGCGGCCTGGCCTGGAACTCCAGCCACGCCCGCCCCGGCACCTTCATCTCGGCGCGCAGGCGCAGGAGCGTCCCCGGCTCGACGGCTTCGACCCGCCAGAAGTCGAGCGCGTCCCCCACCCGCACGTCGCGCGGGTGACGGCGGCCGCGGCGCATGCCGACGCCGCCGGCCAGGCGGTCCAGCAGGCCCCGCAACTGCCAGGCCCAGTTCATGTAGAGCCATCCGGTGGCGCCGCCGAGCGTCGTGAACGCCGCGAACACCGCGGCCGGCTCGGCTTCGACCACGAGCTGACGATGCTCGATGACCAGGCCCTCGCGGGTGGTGAGCACGACCGGTGGCACGTCCCGCTGGCTGGAGGCCAGCGCGTCGGTCCAGGCGGTTTCGACCGCGCCCGCGTTGAGCCGATCGAGCGCCAGGACGACCGCGTCGTCGTAGTTCATGGGCGAGATCGCCGGGAAGAGGGCTCGCGCCCCCGGGTCGCGCACGACCACCTCGTTGCGCAGCCCGTCGATGAGCGGCCGCGCGATGGCGGCGGGCAGCGGCGTGACCAGGTGCACCCAGTAGGAGCTGAGGCGCGGCGACAGGACTGGCACCGGCACCAGGATCCGGCGCAGGCCGCGCACCTTCGCATAGCGGGTCATCATCGCGCCGTAGGTGATGACGTCGGCCCCGCCGATCTCGATGACCTGACCCGTGCTGGCGGGCACGTCGAGAGCTGCCACCAGGTAGTCGAGCACGTTGCGGATGGCGATCGGCTGGATGCGCGTGTAGACCCAGCTCGGACAGATCATGATCGGCACCCGCTCGGTCAGATAGCGGATCATCTCAAAGGACAGCGACCCGGCGCCGACGATCACCGCGGCGCGGAACTCGGTGACCGGCACGCCGGCCTCGCGCAACACGTCGCCCGTCTGCTGGCGCGAGCGCAGGTGCTCCGACAGCTCCGACGACGGGTCGCCGAGTCCCCCGAGGTAGACGATGCGCTTCACTCCGGCCGCACGCGCCGCCGCCCCGAACGCCCGTGCCGCCCGCGCATCGCGGGCGTGGAAGTCGGCGCCGCTGCCCAGACTGTGAATCAGGTAGTAGGCGACATCGACGCCGTCCATGGAGGCGGCGAGGGTGGGCTCGTCCAGCACGTCGCCTCGGACGATCTCGACCCCGGCCATCCAGGGGCGGCCACCGAGGCGCGCGGGGTCGCGCACCATGCACCGCACACGGTGCCCCTCGGCCAGCAGGCGAGGCACCAGCCGCCCACCGACGTATCCCGTGGCTCCCGTCACCAGCGCGTGCACGGCGTCATCCTCCACTGTTGGACGCCGCGGCGAGGTCACTCGCCCCGGTCCCGGCCAAGTTGTTCACCGAGCACCGGGACCTGGTGCATCTGAAGGCCGGCGCTCTCGAGCACGACGCAGACCGCCGCATCGTCTCGGCCATCGTCGGAATCCTGCGAGACGGCGGCGTGCCGACGTCACCGTAGGCCGAGGGCGCAAGGACTGCGACCCTCCGAGGGCTGGATTCGTGCCGAGTCGCGACCCGCGGAAGCGGGTCGCGCGGATGCCTGAAGACAGACCGAGGTGGCCAACTCGCTGAAGCGAGTTGGCTCCTCGGGTTGGATTGGAACCAGCAGCCCTCCGGTTAGCAGACCTGCCCTGATGCGCGTCGGATGACGCCTATCCGCGCTTTACGGGGCCGTCCCCGACCGGGTAGGTGCCGCGTGCCGGAGGGGCAGCGCGCCGAACGTCTAGGTGGACGTGCGCTTGACGCTTTCAGCGCGCGGCCCCTTGGGGCCCTCGGGACCAAGCTCGAACTCCACGTTGTCACCTTCGCGCAACATCTCGATACCCTCGCCGTAGATGGCGCTCTGATGAAAGAAATACTGCGAACCGTCCGAACCCTTGATGAAACCGAAGCCTTTGTCAGCTCGCAGTGTCTTGATCACACCTGTCATGCAATGCCCTCCTTATCTGTCTCCAGTATGCCTCTGGATTTCGGTCCTGCTTGTTCCGAGGCGGAGCTGCCGGCATATGTCCGCCGGCGGGCGACCCGCCTCCACCCCGCGCAGGCGTAGGGGATCGGCCGTTTCCAGCCTTCTCTGCCAGACCTTCCCGCTGTGGGTTTGCCGCTACCGTTCGACGGATTGCGGGACGAGGAAATCCCCGTGGAATCCGGGGAAACGGGCTTGGCTCCTCGGGCTGGATTCGTCGTGCCGAGTCGCGACACGCGCGAGCGGGTCGCGCGGATTCGAACCAGCAACCCTCGAGTTAACAGTTGCAGGCGCCTCGAACGCCAGCATCTCTGATGATGTCATACCTAAGCATATTCAGGCTACATCGGCTGAACCGAGCACCGTGGCAGGGACACACCTCCTGCCATCAGTTCCTACCCACGGGGGGCACAGAAGGAGGCACAGCCAGACTGCCCGGAAGGCACCGGGAGGGTGGCGATATCGCGTACTAGATCGGCCGCACGGAATGCACCAAGGCACGTTCGCCCATGCGACCGGATCGCACTTTTAAGGCGGCGACACACGCCGTCCTGATAGCCCAGACGTGCTGAATCTCCAAGCGGGTCATCTCGGTCGCCGTGGCACCGGCGATGACGCCGGCGCGAATGACGACGCGTCCTACCTCGTCGCCAGGTCAGCCTTCGATTGCAGAGCCCCTGCCATCGGCGGCGATTCTCCAGGTAGGGCGCCGCGTCCCTAGCCGCGCTGGCCGTGCGCCGAGCAAGTTTGCAAGGGCCGTCCGTATGGAATAAAGTCGCGCTCCCGCGCTGCTCGATGTCGAGCAGCCTATTACGCTGCCCCCTCATTCCCCAGTTGAGGAGACGGTCATGAAAAGATTGTCGATCGCGATCTTGCTTGCCGGCGCAATCGCCACGCCGCGCGCGCAAACGGCAGAGACCTTGGTGGTCACGCCCACGAACACGCGCGGTTGGGTAACCGCCGACACACGGCCGGGCGGCGCGGTGGCCTTCGTGCTGGATACCTCGGCGCCTGGCGGCACCGGCGCACTCCAACTCACGACCGACGGCACGACCGCCGCCAAGGCGCAGTACCTGCACCTCGCCGATACGCCTCTCAGATCGGTGACCGACCTGAGTTACTGGACCAAGCAGAACAGCGCCGCCTTCGCCGGCGGCGCGCCATCGTACCAGCTGGTAGTGAACCTGTGCGGAACGACGGGCTTCACAACGTTCGTGTTCGAGCCCTACCAGAGCGGCCTGGCCGTCACGACGGTGACGCCGGGGATCTGGCAGTCGTGGGATGTCGATGAGGGGCAGATGTGGTCGTCGCGGAGCGTGACCTGCGGCTCATCTAGCGTGGTCGCAGGCGCCGGTGGCCCGCCGTTCTACACGTTGGCCGACCTGCAGGCCAGCTTCCCCGCCGCCGTCGCCATCGGCTTCGGCGTGAACATCGGTTCGTTCAATCCGTCGTACAACGTGTTGTCTGACCTGGTGCAGTTCAACGAGACCATCTACGACTTCGAGGTCCACAGCACGGCGACCGATCCTGACGACTGCAAGAAGGGCGGCTGGTCCACCTTCAATCCGCCGACCGGCCCCTACAAGAACCAGGGTCAGTGTGTGAGCGCCACCGTTCCTCAATAGCGCCGATTCCCTGCCGGGGCCCGTCGATAACGACGGGCCCCGGTCACGTCCAGCGTCTGCGTGAAGGCGCCGACTCGTCGCATTCCTCGCCCCTCGACCATCCGTCAGCACGGCAGGGCAATCACGTCACGGCACGACCGACACGTTCAGCGCCAGGCGACAGCTCGTTCAGCTCCGCCCCGCCTCCCGCCACGCCGGGTAGGGCTTGTCGAGCAGCGCCAGGAGCCGGGCGACGTGCGTCGGCTCGATCAGATGAGCCATCTCGTGGGCGCTCACCATCAAAGAGCTGTAGCGTTTTGATCTGATTGGCTCCTCGGGCTGGCTTCGTGCCGAGTCGCGACACGCGGAAGCGGGTCGCGCGGATGCCTGAAGACAGGCCGAGGTGGCCAACTCGCTGAAGCGAGTTGGCTCCTCGGGCTGGATTCGAACCAGCAACCCTCCGGTTAACAGCCGGATGCTCTGCCGTTGAGCTACCGAGGAACAGGCAGGACGCTCACCCCTGCGCGCGATCGCGGAGGCAAGAGAAACCCAATCGTAAACCGAAGGCGGCTGGCCCCGCAAGACGCAACCGCGTGGGGACGTCCGACCCTGCGCGGGGGTCATAGACTACAGTCATGCCGCTCATCGTTGCCGAGGCCCTCGAGAAGACCTATGCCGAGGGTGCGACCCCTGTTTCGGCCCTGCGCGGCGTCTCCCTCACGCTCGAGCGCGGCGACTTCGTAGCCCTCACCGGCCCCTCCGGCTGCGGCAAGTCGACGCTGCTCCATCTATGCGGGGCGATGGACCGGCCCACTGCCGGCCGGCTGACCTTCGAGGGCAAGGACGTGGCCGCCATGGACGACGACGCCCTGACGACCCTGCGCCGCGACCGCATCGGCTTCGTGTTTCAGTTCTTCAACCTCCTGCCCACGCTGACCCTCGGCGACAACATCGCCCTGCCCTGCCTGCTGGCCGGCATGGCGTCCAAGGCCGCGGAGGCGCGGGCGGCGGCCCTGGCCGAACGCGTCGGCATCGCCCACCGCCTCGGGCACTACCCGCAGCAGGTGTCGGGCGGCGAAGCGCAGCGGGCGGCCATCGCGCGGGCGCTCGTCCACGAGCCGGCCCTCCTCATCGCCGACGAGCCGACCGGCAACCTCGACTCGGCCAACGGCGCCACCGTGCTGGCGCTGCTCGGCGAGTTGAACCGCGACCTCGGCGTGACGATGCTGCTGGCCACCCACGCGGCGGAGGTGGCCGCCGCCGCCAGCCGCACGCTGCGCATGCGCGACGGACGCCTCGATCCGGCATGAACGGCCGCCTCTTCCACCAGTTCATCGTGCGCCGGATGGCGCACGAGCCGGTGCGCACGGTCACGACCGTGGCCGGCATCGCGCTCGGCATCGCCGTCGTCATCGCCATCCAGCTCACCAATGCGAGCTCGGTGCGCGGCTTCGAAACCGCGCTCGACACGGTGTCCGGACGCGCCTCGATCGAGATCACCGGCAGCGGCGGCATCGACGAGACGCTGCTGCCGTCGCTCGGCTGGCTGCGCGAGTTCGGGCCGGCCTCGCCCGTCATCGAGGGCAACATGGCGATCGTGACCGGCGAGCAGAGCCGCCTGTTCCGCCCGCGCCGCGCCGAGGCCGTGAAGGTGCTGGGCGTCGACATCCTGCGCGATCGCACGCTGCGCGACTACGCCCTGGCCGCCTACGCGGCCCCCGGCGGCGACGCCACCGGCGATCCCACCCCGGCCGATGCCGACCAGGCGCTGTCGTCGCAGGCGTTCCTGGCGCTGCTGACGAGCCCGCAGAGCATCGTCATCACCGAGAAGCTGGCGCTGCGCCGCGGCTACTCGCTCGGCTCCGAGATCCGCCTGCTCGCCGGCGACCGCGTCAACACCTACATCGTGCGCGCGCTGCTCGAGGACAAGGGCCCGGCGCGCGTGATGGACGGCAGCTTCGTGCTGATGGACATCGCGGCGGCACAGCTCGCCTTCGCCCGTCTGGGACGCATCGACCGCATCGATGTCCAGGTGGCGCATGAGGCCGGCACGCTCGATACCTCGCAGGCGCCGACCACCGCCGAGCTCGAAGCGGCCGAGTCCGCCATCAACGGCCGGCTGCCGGCCGGACTCACCGCCGCCAAGCCGTCCAGGCGTGGACAGCAGGTCGAGAAGATGCTGGCCGCCTTCCACCTCAACCTGACCGCGCTCTCCTGGGTGGCGCTCGTCGTCGGGCTGTTCCTCGTCTACAACACCGCCACCGTCGCCGTGCTGGCGCGGCGCGAGGAAGTCGGCATGCTGCGCGCGCTCGGCGTGACCAGGCGGCAGGTGCTGGGCCTCTTCCTCGGCGAAGCGGCGCTGATGGGGCTCGTGGGCACGCTGCTCGGCATCGGCCTTGGCCGCGTGCTCGCCGATCTCGCCGTGGGCGTGACCGGTGCCACGGTCAGCACGCTCTACATCGCCACCGCGGCGGCGCCGCCGGCCCTGTCAGTCGCCCACGTGGCGCTCGCCTTCGCGCTCGGGCTGCCGCTGTCGCTCCTGGCAGCGATGGTGCCGGCGCTCGAAGCCAGCCGCGTGCCGCCGACCGCCGCCATGCGCGGCAGCGACCGCCTGGCCACCCGGCGGCGTCTGACGCCGGCCACCTTCATCGCGCCGGTGCTCATCCTGATCGGCGCCGTCGGCCTCGCCCAGCTCGGTCCGGTCAACGGCCGGCCGCTCTTCGCCTACGCCTCGGCGTTCGCCATCATCATCGGCGCCTCGCTGCTCGTGCCGGCCATCATCTTCGTGACGGCCAAGGCGCTGGCACGGCCGCTCGCCGCCGTCCTCGGCGTGACCGGCCGGCTGGCGCACGCGCACTTCACGGCTGCCATCCCGCGCCTGTCGATCTCGATCGCCGCGCTGGCGGTGGCGCTGGCGATGACGGTGGCGATTGCCATCATGGTGGGCAGCTTCCGCGAGACGGTCGTCTACTGGGTGGGCCAGACCCTGCAGGCGGACCTGTTCGTCGGCCCGGGCGTGCAGCCGACCACCGGGTCGAGCCAGACACTGTCGCCCACCATCGTCGACGCCATCAGCCGCCACCCCGCCGTGGCGGCGGTCGACACGTTCCGAAATATCGACCTCGTCTACCAGGGCAACCTGGTCGTGCTCGGCGCCGGCCAGTTCGAGGTCGTGCGCTCGCACGGCTCGCTGCTCTTCAAGTCCCCGGCCGACGGCCGCGACGCGCTCGCCCGCGCCATCGGCCAGGACGCCGTGCTGGTCTCCGAGGCGTTCGCCAACAAGTACGGCACCGCCCCCGGCGACACCGTGCAGCTCGCCACCGCGCTCGGCGACCGGCCCTTCACCGTGGCCGCCGTCTACTACGACTACGCCATCGATCGCGGCGTGGTCGTGATGGACCGGCCGGTGTTCGCGCGCTACTACGGCGAGCGGCCGGCCACCAGCGCCGCCGTCTACCTGCGCGAGGGCGCCGACCCCGAGCAGGTGCGGCAGGAGATCCTGGACGGGCTCGACGAAGGCCATCGCGCCTTCGTCTACACCAACCGGGCACTGCGCGCGGAGGTGCTGCGCATCTTCGACAGCACGTTCGCCATCACCTACGCGCTCGAGATCATCGCCATCGTGGTGGCCATGCTGGGCGTGGCCGGTACGCTGCTGACGCTGGTGCTGGAGCGGCGGCGCGAGCTGCGCATGCTGCGCCTCATCGGCGCGCTCAGACGTCAGGTGCAGCGGATCGTCGTCATCGAGGCGGCTCTGATTGGCACGACCAGCATGCTGATCGGCCTGGTGATGGGCCTCGCGCTGTCGGTCCTGCTCGTCTACGTCATCAACGTGCAGAGCTTCGGCTGGACGATCCAGTTCCGGGTGCCGGTGCTGTTCCTGGCGCAGGTGTCTCTGGCCGTCATCGCCGCCACGGCGCTGGCGGGTTTCCTGCCGGCCCGACAGGCCACGGCACTGGTGGTGGAGCATGAGGAGTAAGCGGCCCGGGGCCAGCGGCTGGCGGCAATGGGGACGGACGGGCGCCCGGAGGCACGGGCTCCGCGTGTCGACACTCCTCCTGCTGCTCGGACTGGTCGGCACGCTCGCCCCGCTCGTCGCGCAGTCGGGCTGGAAGGATGCCGCCGCCGGTTACCGGTTCGAGTTCCCGCGCGATCATGCCAGCCACCCGGAGCACAAGATCGAGTGGTGGTACTACACCGGCAACGTGGCGACGGCCAGCGGGCGGCGCTTCGGCTACCAGGTGACGTTCTTCCGCGTCGGCATCGATCCGGCGCCGGTCAATCCCTCGCGCTGGGCCGTGCGCGACATCTACATGGCGCATCTCGCCGTGTCGGACCCGGACGGCCGACGCTACCGCTTCGACGAGCGCCTGAGCCGCGGCGGCCCGGGGCTGAGCGGTGCGGCCGTCGATCGCTACCGCGTGTGGAACGACGACTGGAGCGCCGGGCTGGACGAGGCCGGCCGCCACGTCCTCCAGGCCGCGAGCCCGACGGCTGCCGTGCAGCTGACGCTCGACGAGGGCAAGGGGCCGGCCGTCAACGGCATCGACGGCATCAGCCAGAAGGGCGCGCGGCCGGGCAACGCCTCGCACTACTACTCGATGACGCGCATGCCGACGCGCGGCACCATCACGGTGGACGGCGAGCGCTTCGAGGTCACCGGCGACAGCTGGATGGACCACGAGTTCGGCACCAGCTTCCTCGAACCCGAGCAGCAGGGCTGGGACTGGCTGTCGCTGCAGCTCGACGACAACCGCGAGCTGATGCTCTACCAGCTCCGGCGGGCCGACGGCTCGCGCGATCCGCGTTCGAGCGGCACGCTGGTCGACGCCCGTGGCGCCGTCCGCCATCTGACCAACGCTGACTTCACGCTCACGCCGACCGGCGTGACCTTCGCGGCGCCGTCCGGGGCCGTCTATCCGGTGGGCTGGGCGATCGCCATCCCGGGCGAGCAGATCGCGCTCACGGTCTCGACGCCGCTCGCCGTCCAGGAACTGGCCACGACGGGCGCCGGCATCTCCTACTGGGAAGGGATGGTGCAGGTGGCGGGCACGGCCCGCGGGCAGGCCGTGACGGGCCGCGGCTACCTGGAGATGACCGGCTACAAGGGCAGCCTCGGCCGGGTGATGAGCGTCACCCCCGGCCGCTAGTCGCGGCCAGGCCTTCTGCGGATTGCGGCTAGGCCTTCTTCGCCTTGACGACGCGGCCGCGGCCGCCGCCCATGACCTTGAGCTGCATGAGGACGCCGAACAGCCCGAGGCCCAGCCACGCCCACGGCACCCACGCTTCGCCCGGTGCCGGCTGCAGGGGATAGGGCACCCAGACGTCGCCCGCGGCCGCCGCCGCCAGCCTGGCCTGGTCGCCGGCGAGCGCGAGTCCGCCCACGAGCAGCGCCCAGGCGCCGGCAAACGCCGTGGCCACGATGGTGACGTAGCGCTGCAGCCAGGTGGCGAGCCACGCGCCCGCCACCGCGGCGAGGACGACGACGTAGGGATGGGGATCGCCGGGCAGCTGGGTCCAGACGAGCGTGGCCGCGGCCGCGCCGAGTCCGGCCCCCACGAGGGCCACGCCGATGAAGGCCGCCGCCACCATGATGATGGCGCCCACGGCGCCACCGGCGATGAAGGCCCCGACCATGTAGGCCGTTTCGCTGGCGCCGAGCACGGAGCTGGCCGCCAGACCGCCGATGATGAAACCGAACACCGCCAGGACATAGCGCAGCAGGCGGTAGCCGGCCACGCACGCCATGAGGCCGAACACCGCGACCACGACGGCGGCAGGGAGCTGGTAGGAGATGGGGAGCATCTCGGAGAAACGCTGACGATTCTAGCCCGATACGGCCGGGCTACGACACGTCGCGCCGGCCCTCCATCGCCTTGCCCATGGTGAGCTCGTCGGCGTACTCGAGGTCACTGCCGACCGGGATGCCGGTGGCGATGCGGGTCACGCGCACGCCGAGCGGCCGCAGCAGGCGCGCCAGGTAGATGGCCGTCGCCTCCCCTTCCACGGTCGGGCTCGTGGCGAGGATGACCTCGTCCACCGTGCCGCCCTCGATGCGCGTCAGCAGGCCCTTGATCTTGAGGTCGTCGGGTCCCACGCCCTGGAGCGGCGAGATGGTGCCCATCAGCACGTGATAGACGCCGCGGAAGCCGCGCGAACGCTCGATGACGTTGACGTTCTGCGGCTCCTCGACCACGCAGATGAGGCGCTGGTCGCGGCCCTCGTCGCTGCAGTAGCGGCACGGGTCGACGTCGGTGATGTTGTGGCACACCGAGCAGTAGGTGACGTTGTCCTTGACGTGGCGGATGGCCTCGCACAGCCGCTCGGTGTCCTCGCGCGGCGTCCTGAGGATGTGGAACGCCAGGCGCTGGGCGCTCTTGGCGCCCACGCCGGGCAGTCTGCGGAATTGTTCGATGAGTGCGTCGAGCGGACCTGGCTGCACGTCTACGGCCTCACATCTCTTCGATCTTCACTTTGTCGACCGGGAAGATCTCGAGCATCGACTGCACGACCGGATTCGACATCGCCTCGTCCCGCAGGGCGTCGCCGCTCGGACCGGCGACCGGACTCTTCATGGTGGGACGGGGGGCGTGGCCGCCGCCCGGGCGTCGCCGCCAGGATCGGCGGGCGCGGCATCGGCTTCCGCGGTGGTGACCCGGACCAGAATAGCGCGGCCGAAGGTCTGCTCGGCGAGCGACTCGAGCAGGGCGCGGTTCTCCTCGCACTGCGAGCGCGGCACCTTCTGCTTGGGCAGGAAGGTGAACGTGATGAGCGCCGGCGTGACCTCGATGCGATAGGCCTGCGCGACGACGGCGTT
The DNA here is from genome assembly GCA_963807405.1 of uncultured Acidobacteriota bacterium. Classification (GTDB taxonomy): domain Bacteria; phylum Acidobacteriota; class Vicinamibacteria; order Vicinamibacterales; family UBA2999; genus CADEFD01. The sequence continues at coordinate 13,423 of CAWEBU010000008.1, forward strand.
GAAGAAGAACACCTTCGCCGCCTTGACGGTGGCCAGGTACTGCTCGCGCGCGCCCTCGGGCAGCGGATCGCCGGGCGACGACGGGGCCGCGGCGGCGCGGGCGGGTGCCGGCTGGGAGGGGGCGGCTGGCGCGGTGGCCGGCCGCGCGGCCGGCACCGGCGCGGCGGAGCGCGGCGACGGCGCGGCCAGGCCTGGACGTGCCGCCGGCGTGGCGGCGCGGGCGGGCGCGGCCGCCGCCGGGCGCGGCGCCGGCGCGGTCAGGCCACGGCCGCCGCCCTCGAGCAGTTCGGTGAGCGGCAGCAGCTTGCGCAGGTGCATCAGGCGCAGCAGCGCCATCTCGAGCTGGAAACGCGGGTGGTCCGACTGCCGCACGTCGTACTCGGCCCGCGTGAAGCCGTCGAAGGCGCGCAGCAGGTCCTCACGCGAGAAGCGGGGACCGAGGGCGGCGACCCGCTCGCGCTCCGATTCGCCGGCCACGTCGGCGTCCTTGAGCCGCGCCGCATCGACCGACACGATGAGCAGGTCACGCGCGGCGCGCGCCAGCTCGCGGCACAGCAGCCGCAGGTCGTAGCCGCGTTCGATGGCGCGCTCGACCAGCGTGAAGGCGGCGCCGGCGTCCTCGGCGGCAATCGCTTCGAGCATGTCGAAGACCAGATCGCGGCCGACCAGCCCGAGCACCGAGGTGACGTCGTCGAGGGTGAGCGTGTCGCCCGAGAAGGCCCGCACCTGATCGAAGGCCGACAGCGAATCGCGCATGCTGCCCTCGCCGGCACGGGCCAGGAGCTGCAGCGCGTCGTCCGGGACGGTGATGCCCTCCTGCTCGGCCACGAACCGCAGCCGCTCGCTGACCGTCTTGGCCGGGATGGTGCGGAACTCGTAGACCTGCGAGCGCGACAGCACGGTGTCGGGGATCTTGTGCAGCTCGGTCGTGGCCATCATGAAGACGACGTGCGGCGGCGGCTCTTCGATCGACTTGAGGAGCGCGTTGAACGACGAGTTCGACAGCATGTGGACTTCGTCGATCAGGAACACCTTGTAGCGGTTGCGCGCCGGTGCGATCGACAGCCCCTCGATGATGACCTCACGGACGTTGTCGACGCCGGTGTGGGTGGCGGCGTCGATCTCGAGCACATCCATGTCGCGGCCCTCCGCGATCTCGATGCAGGCATCGCACACGCCGCACGGCGTCGGCGTGGGGCCCTGGGCGCAGTTGAGGGCGCGCGCCAGGATACGGGCGGTGGTGGTCTTGCCGCAGCCGCGCGGGCCGGCGAACACGAACGCCTGGGCGATGCGCTTGCTCTTCAGTGCGTTGCGCAGGGTGCGCGTGACGGCCTGCTGTCCGAGCACGTCATCGAGCGTCTGGGGCCGCCATTTGCGCGCAAGAGCCTGGTAGGCCATCGGGAATCAGTGCCCTGGAACGAGGTGCGGGCCCCACCGCAGCCCGGAGGTCCTGCAGCACATCCCAGGAGCTGCTGAGCGCTGCTGCCTTCCGGCCCTGACGCGGTTTGCAGACTGACATTGCACAGGTTCCGGGCCGCGGTGCGGCCCGCCGCCTGCCGTGCGCACGACGTGCGCCGAAGCCGGCTGGACGAACCCATAGTGTATCGCGCGCAGCCGCCGTGCGGCAAGGTCCGGCTCGACCGCGCCGTGCTAGGATTCCCGGCACTCTCACGCCACCCCGACGTCCCGTCTCGTATGCATGGAGGTTCGCCATGACCTGGAAGCTGGCCGCCCGCGCGGCCATGGTCGCCGCCGGCTTGTTCGTCCTCGCTCACACCGTCCCCCACACGGCCCTCGCTCAGACCCCGACGTTCCGCGTCGAGGGTGTCATCGCCGACGACCAGCAGGCAGTGCTGCCCGGCGCCTCCGTCACCATCCGCAACGTGGCCACCAACCTGACACGCACGGCCACGAGCGACGCCGAAGGCCGCTATGTCTTCGCCGCCCTGCCGCCCGAGGGCCGCTACGAGCTGACGGTCGAGCTCGCCGGCTTCGCGACGCAGTTGCGCAACAACCTGGCCTTCAACGCCGGGCAGCGCGCCGTCATCAACATCCCGATGACGCTCTCGAACATCCAGGAGACGATCACGGTGGCCGGCGAGGCGCCGCTCGTGCAGGTCACCTCGTCCGAGGTCTCGTCGACGATCGACCGGCGGGCCTTCGAGACGCTGCCGGTGGCGCAGCGCAACTACATGCGCCTGCTGTCGCTCGACTCCAACGTCGTGCAGAGCCGTCCGGGCACCAACGCCGTGAACGTCGGCGGCGGCGAGGTGTGGAACTTCGGCACCTACGTCGACGGCACCAACAACCACTCCAAGTGGCTCACCCTGCAGCGCGCGCCGCAGCAGGGCTCGGGCGGCTTCGCGCTCGAGACCGTGAAGGAAGTGCAGCTCATCACCAACGCCTTCTCGGTCGAGTTCGGCGGCCACTCGGCCGGCGTCGCCAGCATGATCACCAAGAGCGGCACCAACAGCGTGGCCGGCTCGCTCTTCCTGATGCTGCGGCCCGGCGAGCTCGATGCCCGGCCGCCGCTGGCCCGCGTCGATGTCCCCTACAACCAGCAGCAGCTGGGCGGCGTCATCGGCGGCGCCCTCATCAAGGACAAGGCGTTCTACTTCGGCAGCTACGAGTACCGCCGCGAGCGCAGCGAGGTGGCGATCACGTCGCCGGCCTCGGCCGAGCCCTCGGTGGCGACGCCGGCCGACGAACACCAGGGACACCTGCGCCTCGACTACCGCTTCAACCCGGTGCACTCGCTGGCCCTGCGCTACAACATGGTGCGCTGGCAGAAGGACAACGAGGCCGGCGGCCTCAGCCTGCCGGGCACCGGCTTCATCTGGGACAACAACGTCGACACCGTGCACGGCATGTTCACGTCGGTCGTGTCGTCGCGGCTGCTCAACGAAGTGCGCGCGCAGTACCTCGCGCTACACCGACCGCCGCGCCGCCAAGCTCGACGACGTCAGCATCAACCGCACCAACTACTCGATCAGCGGCGGCAACGACCAGGGCACCTGGGGCGTGCTGCCGGAGGTCACCTACGACCTGTCGAACACGGTCTCGATGTGGTTCGGCAAGCACACCATCAAGGCCGGCGCGTCGATCACCTACGACGTCACCGAGCAGCTCTTCCAGCCGCTCCAGAACGGCGTCTACCGCTTCGCCGGTAATCCCGACGGTGGCGCCCAACCCGTTCCAGTTCGACCAGTCGTTCGCGCTGACCCCGGAAGCCCGCCTGATGTTCCCGAAGGCCGACGGTCGTCAGCGGGTTCTTCCAGGACGACTGGCGCGTACGCGAGCAACCTGACGCTGAATCTCGGCCTGCGCTACGACGTCGAGTTCATCAAGGACATCCCCGACTGGCCGGCCGGCACCGACGGCAACAACTTCGACCCGCGCGTCGGCTTCGCCTGGGATCCGCGCGGCGACCAGAAGTGGGCGATCCGCGGCGGCTTCGGCCGCTTCACCCAGCAGCACCCGATCTTCACCATCGTCAAGGGCGGCGTCGGCGGCCGCAACGGCCAGGTGACGCTCTCGCTGCGTGCCGAGCGATCCGCTGTTCCCGACCTTCCCGAACGCGCTGTCGGCCTTCCCGCCCGGCGCGGTGCTGCCGGCGCGCAACATCCAGGAGATCTCGCCCGACCTCGAGAACGAGTTCGCCTGGGCCGGCAACGTCGCCATCCAGCGTCAGATCGGCGCCCGCGCCAGCGTCGAGATCGCCGCCAACATCAACCGCGGCCAGAAGCACGGCTTCCTCGACATCAACCAGCCGGCCTCGATCGACAAGGGGGCGCTCAATGCGGCGATGGCGGCGGCGCCGCTCACGACCGTGTTCCGCACCCGCAACCAGGCCGATGCCACCCGCCCCTTCCCCGTCGTCAGCAACGCCTTCCGGCGCATGGACGTGCTGACCAACGAAGGCCGGTCGTGGTACCAGGGCGTGCGTGTCTCCGGCAGGCATCAGTCGCAGGACCTGCTGCTGACGGTGTCGTACACGCTGTCGAAGGCCGAGGACCGGCTCAACCACTGGTTCGCGCCGGAGGACAGCTCCGACCCCGAACTCGACCGCGGCCGCACCGGCGCCGACACGCCGCACAACTTCGTGGCCAGCGCCACGTGGGAAGCTGCCCGGCAGCGGCCTCCTCCTGGACGGCTGGCGGCTGAGCGCCGTGCAGCACTCGCAGAGCGGCACCCCCTACTCGCTGCGCTACGCCGGCGATCCGACGGGCACGACGCTCAACCAGTGCAGCCCGCGCGGCTGCCAGGTGACGCGGCCGGGCGCCCGCAACACCGAGCGGGCCCCGTTCATCAACTACACGGACGTGACCCTGGCGCGGACGTTCCAGATCGGCGGCGACCGGCTGGAGTTCCGCGCCGACGCCTTCAACGTCTTCAACAACTGGAACCTGACGGCCGACGGCTATGGTCGGCATCCTCGGCGCGGCCAACTTCGGCAAGCACACCGGCGGCTCCGCCGTGTTCCCGGGCCGGCAGTTCCAGTTCGCGGCCACTTACCGGTACTAGCGCTAGCGGCTTGACGCAATCCAAAGCTTGTGAGGGCGGGCACTTCGGTGTCCGCCCTTGGTTTTCCTGAAAGAGATGTCATGACTCAGACCCGACTCTTCACGACGGCCGTGGTGGCCGTGGCCGTTCTCACCTCGTCCGCCCTCGCCGTGGCCCAGGGGCCGAAGACCGTCCGCGTGCGCGTGCAGACGACGCTCGGCGACATCGTCCTCGAGCTCGACCCGGTCAAGGCACCGAACACCACCGCCAACTTCCTCAAGTACGTGGATGCCGGTCACTACGACGGCGGCACGTTCCACCGCACGGTGAAGATGGACAACCAGCCCGAGAGCGAGGTCAAGATCGAGGTCATCCAGGCCGGTGTCAATGCCGACCAGGCCAAGGCTGGCTTCGCGCCGCATCCCGCTCGAACGCACGACCGTCACCGGCCTCAAGCACGTCGACGGCGCGGTGTCGATGGCGCGCAACACCGCCGACAGCGCCACCTCGGGCTGGTTCATCTGCATCAACGACCAGCCCTCGCTCGACTTCGGCGGCGCCGCGCAATCCCGACGGCCAGGGCTTCGCGGCCTTCGGACGCGTGGTGTCGGGCATGGACGTCGTGCGCGAGATCCAGCAGGCGCCGTCGTCGTCCAACCGCACGACCAACACCGAAGCGCAGAAGCTGACGCCGCCGATCACGGTGGTCAAGGTCGCGCGCGTCACGCCCTGAGACGGACCGATGCCGTCCAGATTCGCCGTCGGCGTGGCCGTGGCCGCCATCGCCGCCGGCCTCGCTCGCCGTCGCCATCCAGCTGCGGCGCGCCGAGCTGACGGTCGGCGGAGGTCGTCGCCCCCGCCCCGGCGCCGCCGTCGGTCACCGACGCGATCGCCGCCACGCCGGCCGCGGCGCGCGGGGCCAGGATTGACGTCCTGCGCGGGCGGGCAGTCGGCGCGGCCGTGGGCGCCAACGATCGGCCGCATGATCGCCAACGTCGCAGGCCGTCGACCTCGACGGCGACGGCCTGCTGGACATCGTCGCCGCCGATGCCGCCACCAATCGCATCACGTGGCTGCGGCAGTCGCCGCCGGCCGCTTCACCGAACGCACCCTGGCCGAGGTGCCGGGGCCGGCGCACGTCCACGCCGTCGACCTCGATGCGCGACGGCGACCTCGACCTGGCGGTCGCCAGCCTCGGCGTGCTGTTCCCCAACAACGCGAAGATCGGCGCCGTCGTGCTGCTCGAGAACGACGGGCGCAGCCGCTTCACGCCGCACGTCGCGGCCGACAAGGTGGCCCGCGTGGCCGACGTGCGAGCCGGCGATCTCGACGGCGACGGCGACCTCGACCTCTCGGTGGCGCTCTTCGGCTACGACCAGGGCGAGACGCGCTGGCTCGAGAACGTGGGCGGCTGGCGCTTCGAGAGCCACCTGCTGCAGGAGCTGTCGGGCACCATCAACGCCGAGATCGTCGACGTCGACGGCGACGGCGATCTCGACATCGTCACGCTCGTCAGCCAGGAGTGGGAGGAGATCTACGTCTTCGTCAACGACGGACGCGGACACTTCACCCCGCGCCGCATCTTCGGCGCCAGCAACGAGGACTTCGGCTCGAGCTGGATCTCGCTCGCCGATCTCGACGCCGACGGCGATCCCGACGTCGTCTACAGCAACGGCGACGCCTTCGACTACGCCACCACCGCGGGCCGCAGCTGGAACGGCGTGCAGTGGCTCGAGAACAGCGGCGATGCGACGTTCACCTACCACCGGATCGCCGACATCCCCGGGGCCTCGGGCCCGCAGGCGGCCGACCTCGACGGCGACGGCGACCTCGACATCGCCGTCGTGAGCGCCTACAACAACTGGGCCGATCCGTCCGCGCAGAGCCTGGTGGTGCTCGAGCACGACCAGCCGCGGCGTCTTCACGCTCCGCGACGTCGACCAGCACGCCCACGCACCTGCTCACGCTCGCCATCGGCGACCTCACCGGCGACGGGCACCCCGACCTCGTGACCGGCGGCATGCACATGAGCTGGCCCTACGACCGGCTGTCACGCCTCATGGTCTGGACCAACGAATGGCGGACGGCACGGTAGCGCGTCGCTGGGCGGGCGCCGCGGCGATCGTCGTGGCGGTCGCGGCCGTCGTCTGGTTCGGCACCGGGGTGATGGCGCGCCGCGCACTCGCGGCCGGCATCCCGCCGCCCGGGCAGCTCGACGGCGTGCCGGCGCCGGTGCGCGCGGCGGTGCAGGAGGCGGACGCCGAAGCCCGCTCGGCCCCGGGCGCCGCCACCATCGGCGCCCTCGGCCGCGCCTATCACGCCGGGCAGTTGCGAGACGGTGCCCTGGCCGCCTACGCGATGGCCGAAGCCCTGGCCGCGACGGACGCGACCTGGCCCTACCTTCGCGCACTCCTGCTCGAGGAGCACGGCGACAGCGCTGCGCGGACGCGCTGCGGCGGGTCGTCGAGCTGGCGCCGCAGGCCGGTCACGCGTGGTACCGGCTGGCCGAGGCCGAGTTCAAGCGGGGCCGGCTCGACGAGGCGCGGACGGCCTACGAGAAAGCGGCCGCGGCACCGGCGGTGCCGGCCTTCCTGCCGGCCGGCGTGACCGCCCGCCAGACGTTCCCCTTGAGTGCGTATGCGGCGCTCGGGCTCGCACGCGTGGCGATCGAGCGCGGCAATACCGACGCCGCCAGGAGCCGCCTGGACACGGTGGTGTCCAGCTACCCCGCGTTCGGCGCGGCCCGCGCGCTCAGGCGCCAGGTCGATCGGTCGCCGGCGCCAGCGCCAGCCCGTCCGGCGGCAGCTACGTGCCGCCGGCCAATCCCGCGGTGGACGCGCTCGTCGCGTCGTCGCGCCACAGCGACCTGCTGCTCAAGTACGCCGGCCTGGCCGCGCGGGCGAGCAACCACGCGTGGCGCGAGTTCCTGGTCCGACGCGCGCTGTCGTTCAATCCCGACGACCTGAACGTGCTGATGGAGATGGCCGCGATGCTGCAGGCCACGCGCCGGCCGGCCGAGGCACTCGAGTACCTGGCACGGCACGAGCGACTGGCGCCCGGCGATCACCATGCGCTCGTCGAACACGGCCGCGTGCTGGGCGACCTCGGCCGGCTGGCCGAGGCCGAGGCCGTGCTCCGCCGCGCCACCGCCGTGCGCGACGCCGCCGCCGAGTACAACCTCGGTACCGTGCTCGATCGGCAGGGCCGCTGGGATGAGGCGCGAGCGCTCTACGGCGCGCCCTCGCCATCAACCCGTTCCACGCCCGGGCGATGAACAACCTCGGCGCCGGCCTCGATCGCCGCGGCAAGTCGACGGCCGCCGTCGGCTGGTTCGAGCGGGCCCTGGCCATCGCGCCCGACACCGCCGAGTGCCACGTCAACTACGGCAGCGCCCTCATCCAGGCCCGGCGCTTCGACGACGCCGTCGCGGCGCTCACCACCGCCATCGCGCTGGCGCCGCGCGACGCCAACGCCTACAACAACCTGGGCATCGCGCTGGCGTCGCTGGGCGACCTGCCACGCGCCCATCAGGCCTTCGCCCGGGCCCTCGAGATCGACCCGGGCCATGCCAACGCCCGGCGCAACCTCGAGCGGGTGGCGCCGCTCGTCAGCGGCGCAGCGCCGCGCTGACGTGGGGTCGGCCCCCCGCTCAAGCATCGAGCAGACGCTGGGCGAGCTCGGCGTAGAGGTCC
>CAWEBU010000009.1:0-662500 GCA_963807405.1 uncultured Acidobacteriota bacterium
GTCGAGCGGACCGATATCGCCCGCGAGTTTCCTGACGCGTCGCCGGTGCTTCTCCTGCCCACGCTGGGGCCGGCCCGCCCGCGCGCGCTGGCCCCGCCGCTGCCCAAGGCTCCCGGCTCCGTGCGCCTGCTCTATCTGTCGCGCATCACCCCCAAGAAGAATCTCGCCTTCCTCCTCGAGGCACTGGCACGCGGTGCCGGCGACGGCGTGGAACTCGACATCGTCGGCCCCGTCGACGACGAGCGCTACTGGGCTCGCTGCCAGACGCTGATGGCGCGGCTGGACCCGGCACGCGTGCGCTATCACGGCGAGGCGCTGCCCGAGGCCGTGCCGGCATGGCTGGCGCGTGCGCACGCCCTCGTGCTGCCGTCGCTCGGCGAGAACTACGGCTATGTCGTGGCCGAGGCGCTCGAGGCCGGGCGCCCGGTGCTCGTGAGCCGCGACACGCCTTGGTACGACCTGCAGGCGGCGCGGGCCGGATGGACGTTGCCGTTGACGGCGGCGGCATGGCAGACGGCCATCGACGCGCTGCGCGCGATGCCCGACGAGACCTATCAGGCCTGCTGCCGGGCCGCCCGCGCGCACGGTCTGGCGTGCAGCCCCACCGCCGAAACGGCCCGCGCCACTCTCGACCTCCTGCGCGACGCCGGGCGCGTGGTGGGCTGACGACGATGCTGCCAGACGGCCACCTCCGCCGGCCCCCGGGCGCGGCGCTGTCGCATCGGGCGGCCACGGTCGCGCTCGCCGTCCTGACGCTCGGCGCCGTGCTCTCGCGGCCGCTGGTCGAGGCGGTCGACCCGCAGACGCTGCTGCCGTGGGTGGCGGTGCCGGCGCTGGCGATCGCGTGGACGTTCCGTCGTCCGGCGGCGGTCGACCTCTTCGACCCGTTCGTGTTCCTGAGCTGGACGCACTACGCGCCCATGTATGTCGTGGGCGCGTTCCTGCTCGCCGCCGGCGTCGTCGGGTATCCCTACGACGCGCTCATCGCGGATCCCGTCGCGGCGTGCGCGCTGGCGCTGCTCTACACCGTGATTGGCTACCTGGCGCTCGGGCTCGGGTGCCGGTGGCGCGGCACGCGCGCCCTCGGCGCACACGTCGTCCGCCTGCTGCCGCCGGCGCCCGCTGGCACCATCCCGCTCGGCGCGATCCTCGTGCTCGGGGCGCTGGGCGGGCTGGCCACCTACGCCGCGTTTCGTGCCGGCATCGTCGGCTTCGCCGTCGCCCGTACCCCCGGGCCGTTCGATGCCGCCGCCACCTACACCGGCGTGCTCCTGTCGCTCGGCCACTTCCTGTTCTGGTTTCGCTGGTTCGATCGCCAGCAGGCGAGGCCCTCGCGCGTCGCCCTGGCCATCCCGCTGCTGCTCGTGCTCTTCGCGATGACGATTGCCGGCAACCGCGGCTCGGTGCTCGCGTCCTATCTGGTCGCGGCGCTGGCGTTCGGGTTCGCCAAGGGTCGCCTCACGCTCCGGCAGGGGACCGCGGTGGTGGCGCTCGCCTTCGTGGCGCTCGGGCTCGGGATGGCCTACGGCACGGTGTTCAGGACGCTCAAGGGCGGCGAGACCGGAGCGGAGACAACCGGCGCGGTGTCCCGGCCGTCCCTGAGACGGCAGGTCGCGGTGGCCTCGGCCACGGCGAGGACGCTCACCACCGGCGGCTGGTCCGGTCGGGTCACGGGCATCCTCGGCGCGGCCGGACGACGGCTGAACATCGTGAGCGACGCCTCGGTAGCAGTGGCGCGCGCTCCCGAACTGCGCCCCCTCGAGCCGGAGTACGGCGTGGCCGATCTGTGGACGATGACCTGGACGGGCCTCGTGCCGCGCATGCTGTGGCCCGGCAAACCGATGGTCGGCAACGCCCGCGCCTACTCGGCGCTCTACTTCGGCGACGGCAGCAACTCCTACGCCTGGACGCCCCCGACGGATTTCTCAGGAACGGCGGGCCGCTCGCGATCCCCGTCGGGATGGCGCTGCTCGGGCTCGTGCTCGGGGCGCTCGGCGTCGCCTTGACCGGTCCGGCTTCGAGCGCCACCGGTGAGCGCGCGGCGCTCTTCTCGCTGCTCCTCGTGAACGTCAACCTCGAGGGTTCGTACGGTCTGCTGCTGCCGACGATGCTGAGGGTCGCGGTCGTGGTGCTGCTCGGGCTCCTGATGGTGCGGCTGTGGAGCTGGCTGGCGGCTAGAATGGCGCCGTGAGCACGTTCGGAGAGGCGGCCGTCGCGCTGGCGGCGACCGCGGCGGTGGCGGCCGTGCTCGTCGGTCTGGTGACGTGGCTGGCACCGGGGCTTGGCTGGCTCGATATTCCGGTCGCGCGAAGCGCGCATCGCCGGCCCGTGCCCAGGATGGGTGGCGTGGGCATCGCGTGTGCGCTCGGGTGTGCCGCGCTGGTGCTGCCATTCGGGTGGACCGCCACGCAGTGGGCGGCGCTCGGCCTGGTCGCGGTCGTGGGCTTCCTCGACGACCTGTGGAACCTGCCGGCCACGCCGCGGCTCCTCACCCACGTGGTGGCCGCCGCGCTCCTGACGTCCGGACAACTGGAGGAGGCCTCGTGGATCTGGCGCGTGGCCTCCGTCCTGTGGCTGGTCGGGTTCATCAACGCCTTCAACTTCATGGACGGGATCGACGGCATTGCCGGCCTCCATGCGGCCGTCGCCGGCGTCGCGTGGCTGGTCATGGGACTCGTGGCCGGCGAGCCGCGCCTGGCGCTGATGGGGGCGGCGATGGCCGGGGCCTGCGCCGGCTTCCTCCTCTTCAACTGGCACCCGGCGCGCACCTTCATGGGCGATGTCGGCGCCACCTTCCTCGGCGCGACCTTGGCCGCGATGCCGTGGGGAACACCCGAGCCGGCGCGCTGGATGCTGCCAGCCGTCGTGGTGCTGGCGCCGTTCTGGGTCGACGCCGGCGTGACGCTGCTCGGGCGCATCTGGCGGCGCGAGATTCTCCACCAGGGGCATCAGCAGCACTTCTACCAGCGGCTGACTGGCGCCGGGCTTTCGCACGCCACCGTCGCCAGCGGCTACGGCGCGATGACCGCCATCGGCGGCGCGCGCCGCCGTGGCGCTCACCGTACTCGACGCGCGGCTGACGCCCGCGATGACCGGCGGCATCCTGGTGAGCGCGGCCGGCCTCATGGGCCTGTGCGCCGGCGTGATGCGCCAGGCCGTCAGGAAACAGGCCGTGAGCGCGCGCCGGGTCGTGCTGCAGCCGCTCGCCGACGACTAGCGGTCACGACGGCGGGGCGGCCCCGGCCGCGAGCACCAGTGACGTCACCCGATCGGCCACGCCGGTCCGCGTGTAGTCGGCCGGAGGGGCCGGTGTGGACGTTCGCGCCAGCAGCGTGGCCAGGGCCGATTCGACGCCCTCCTCGGTGACGCCGGCCAGCACGCTGGCGCCGGACTCGATGGTCTCCGGGCGCTCGGTGAACTCCCGCATGACGACGTTGGGCGTGCCGAGGATGGCGCATTCCTCCTGCACCGTGCCGGAGTCGGAGAAGACGGCGCGCGCGTGGCGCTCGAGCCACACGAAGTCGAAGAAGCCGAGCGGCGGCGCCACGATCACCCCGGGCACCGCATCCGGCATGCCGGCCTGGGCCAGCCGATCGCGGGTCCGCGGGTGCACCGGGAACACCAGCGGCAGGTCGCGCCTGGCCGCGGCCGCCGCGGCCGCGAGAATCGCCGAGGCCAGCCGTGCCGGCACGTCGACCGTCTCGGCCCGGTGCAGCGTCAGCAGGCAGAAGCGTCCCGCCTCGACGCCGAGCTGGCTGGCGATCGGACTGGCCGTGATCGGCGCGTCGAACGCCTGCAGCACGTCGAAGATGGGGTTGCCGATGACGTGGATGCGTTCGGGCGCGATGCCCTCGGCCTCGAGCCGGCGCCCGCTGTGGCGCGTATACGGCATGAGCACCGTGCTCACGTGGTCGATCACGCGCCGGTTGACCTCTTCGGGCGAGCGGGCGTCATCGGACCGGTTGCCAGCCTCCAGATGGCACACCGGCAGGCCCATCCGCGCCGCCAGCACGGCCGACAGGCCGCTGTTGGTGTCGCCGAGAATGACCAGCCGCGTCGGCCGCACGCGCTCGATGATGTCGGCCAGGCCGCTGAAGAGCGGGCCCATCTGATCGGCGAAGCGGTTGCCGCCGATGTGGAGGCGCGAGTCGGGCGGCCGGACGTTCAGCTCGTCGAAGAACACGTCGCTCAGGCGCGGGTCGGCGTTCTGCCCGGTGTAGACGACGTGATGGTCGGCCACGCGATCGAGCGCCGGGATGACCAGGCTGAGGCGGATGATCTCGGGCCTGGTGCCGAGAACCGTGAGCACCCTGGCCATCGGGTCAGCTGGCCACGCGGTCGCCGCGGCTCGACTCGATGAGCGCGGCCAGCGCCGCCCCGGTGAGCGTCACGTCCGCCGAGGAGTACTCCACGCTGAGCCCGGCCGGCGCCGCTGGTCCGCTGGCCAGTTCCGGCAGCATCGGGGCCACGATGTAGTAGTTGTCGCGCCGGGAGGTGCGCGGGCATTCTTCCTCGGAGACGAGGATCTCGTGTGTCTTCTCGCCGGGCCGCACGCCGATGTACTTGATCTCGACCGGCCGCGTGCCGATCATCGCCTGCACCATGTCGACGACGCGCGCGGCGCCGGCCAGCGGCACGAAAATCTCGCCGGGGCGACCGTCGGCCAGCACGGCGAAGACGGCGTCCACGGCCTCGTCGAGCGTCACGAGGAAGCGGGTCATGTCGGGCGTGGTGACCGTCACCGGACCGCCGCGGGCAATCTGATCCTCGAACAGCGGGATGACCGAACCACGAGAGCCGATGACGTTGCCGTAGCGGACGCACACGAACCGCGTCGTCGGCATCGACAGGTTGGCGGTGATGAGCAGCCGTTCCATCAGCGCCTTGGTCAGTCCCATGACGTTGACCGGCTTGCAGGCCTTGTCGGTGGAGATGCCGACCACGGCTTCGACGTGCGAGCCGGCGATCTGCAGGGCGCGCACGACCGTGTCGGCGCCGAGGGCGTTGGTCAGCACGGCCTCGCGCGTGAAGAACTCGCAGGTCGGCACCTGCTTGAGCGCCGCCGCATGGATGATGATGTCCGCATCGCGCACGCATTCGATCATCGCCGACAGATCGCGCACGTCGCCGATGCGGAACTGCAGGCGCTGGCGCATCGGCGCGAAGATCACATCGTCGGTCGCGCTCGTGTGGCCGAGGAAGCGCAGGCGCATCGCGTGCTGCTTGGCTTCATCGCGCGACAGCACGATGACGCGGCTGACATCGCCGGCATCCCCGGCGAGCAACCGCTCGACCACGCGCTGACCGAGTGAGCCGGTGCCACCGGTGACCAGTACCCGCTTGCCGTCAAGAAACACGCTGCCTCCAGCCATCGTAGGGCGTGGCGTCGGCCGCCGCCTCGTCGAGCATCTGGCGCCAGGTGGGCGCCGCACCAGCCAGCGCCGTGAATCGCCGGGCATCGAGTGAGCGATCGATCGGCGGGCCATCGGCGGGCTCGATGGTCACGCCGGAGTGAAACGCGTCGTTCACGAGCCGCAGCAGATCATACTTGCTGATCGGCTCGCCGCCCACGTGCACGAGGCCCGCCAGGGTGGGATGGCTCGTGACGAGCGCCACGATCGTGCGGCTGAGGGCCAGCGTCGTGAGGCCCGAGAAGACCATGGCACGGTAGCCCTGCACGGTGCCGCCGCGGTGGGCCAGGAACCACTCGAGCAGCCCGCGCGCGCCGCTCAGTTGCCGCCCGATCATCGAGGTGCGGATCGTCAGCGCCCCGTCCCCGGCCACCTCGCCGAGCGCCTTCGACCGTCCGTAGAGATCGGTGGCATCGGGCGGATCGACTTCGCCGTAGTGGCCCCGCCGTCCGTCGAACACGCAGTCCGTGCTGAGGTGGATCAGGCGTGCGCCGTGGGCCCTGGCGGTGGCGGCCAGGCGGTGGGGCGCCAGCGCGTTGACCGCGATCGCCTCACACGGGTCGAGCGCGCCGGCGAGCGGCTTGAGGGCGCCGGTGCAGTTGACGACCACGCCGGGACGCACCCGCTCGAACAAGGACTCCAGGTCAGCCGTCACGTCCACGTCCGTCAGCAGGTGGTCGTCGGCGATGCCGAGCACGGGCGCCAGGCCGGGCACCGGGCGGCGGACGGTGGCGTAGACGTCGAGCGACTGCGCCGCCACCTGCACGAGCTTGTGGCCGAGCATGCCGTGGCCGCCGAGTACGAGCACCGGTCGTGTCATCGAGTAACCGGCACGGCCGGCGCCAGCCCTCCATCCCGGCCTGCAGACCCGCCGGCCGCCGTGGAGCGCGCGCGGTATTATCGGCACCCACGATGCGGGGTGTCAACGAGACGGCGCGGGCGGCGCGCGCATGAGCCTGGCCACCAGGCTGCGCGGCGTGCGGCAGATCCTCGCGTTCGACAACCGCATCCACCTCCTGCTGCAACGGCTGCTCTTCCGCGGCGACACGCTGGCCGTCTACAAGACGGGCGGCCTCGAGTTCGTCGTCGACCATGCGGCCGGCGATCCCAGCGGTGCCCCCGAGGTCCTGACGCATCCGATGTATATCGACTACCTGGCACACCTGACGCCCCCGCACCCCGTGACGGTGCTCGACATCGGCGCCAACAACGGCGGCTTCCCGTTGCTGCTCGCCCGCCACGGCGTGCGCGTCGCGCGCCTGGTGGCGGTGGAGCTGAACCCGCGCACGTGCACGCGCCTGCGCTTCAATCTGGAGCACAACCTGCGCGGCGAGATCGTCGTGGTGAACGCCGGGCTGTGCGGAAAGGCCCGCACGCTCGACCTGCGGCTCGGCGAGGGCGGCGTGTCCGACAATCTCTACGCCCCGTCCGCCAACGCGACGGCCGCCCTCACCTCCGTGCCGGGGCTCACCTTCGACCAGATCGTCGAACGGACGTTCGGCGAGGCGATGGTGGACATCTGCAAGATCGACGTCGAGCACGCCGAGTACGAGGTGTTCGACAACGAGGGACACCAACGCCTGCGCCGCTGCCGCGTCGTCGTCATGGAGATCCACGATCGGCCGGGGCGGTCGCACGACGAGGTGGTGCGCGCGATCGTGCGGCTCGGCTTCACGCAGGTCCCGCAGCTCAGCGATCGTCGCATCTACGTCTTCCTCAACCACGCGGCTCGCTCGTGAACTGGCTGCCGTGGGCGCGGCTGTGGACCAGGCACGCGCCGCTCGGGCGCGGCAAGGACCGCCTGGCGGCGCTGGCCCTGCGGCTCACCGGGTCACCGCCAACCGACGTCCTGTGTGACACGGCCGATGGCCGACGCCTGTTCGTCGACCCGACCGCGCACGGCGACCGGCCCATCTACTTCAAGGGGACCTACGAGCCGGGAATCACGCGTCTGGTCACGCGCCTGCTGCGTCCCGGAGACGTCTGCCTGGACGCCGGCGCATACATCGGCTGGTACACCACGCTGTGCGCCACGCTCGTCGGACCCACCGGCGCCGTCCATGCGTTCGAGCCGCTGCCGGCGACCTTCGCACGATTGCGGCGCAATGTGGCCTTGCTGCCTGATGCGGCCCACGTGCAGACCACCGGCACCGCGCTCGGCGACACCTCCGGGGCAGGCGTGCTGCACGTGTTCCCGGGGGCGCCGGACGGCCACACGTCGCTCGCCGACTTCGGGCGCACGGACGCGGCGGCCCAGGCCTGCTCGCTGACGACCATCGATGCCTACGTGGCCGAACACGGCGTCACGGACGTCACGTTCGTGAAGCTCGACATCGAGGGGGCCGAGCTGGCCTGCCTGCGTGGCGCGCGACCGCCTCTTCGCCCAGGGACGGCCGCCCCTGTGGATCGTGGAGATGGCGCTGGCGACCAGCCGCGGATTCAATTACCGGCCGAACGATCTCGTGGCGTTCATGCGCGACCACGGCGACTACGAGTTCTTCGCCATCGACGAGACCGACGGCGGGCTGACCGCCATCGACGGGTTCGCGCCCGGCGACGCCGGCGCCTACGTCCTGTGCGTGCCCCGCGGCCGTTATCGCGACCGCCTGACCGCGGCCACGCGGCCGTGAGTCACTGCGCCACCTCGGCAAGCTTGCTAAGCTACGCGTCGATGCTCGACACCTTCGAGGCGCGCATCGCCGGGCTCGACCTGTCGCTCTTCGACGCCATCGAGTCGCAGTCGTCGGCCTGGGACCGGCGGTCGTTGCTGGCCTGCCAGGCCGCGATTCGCCAGCGCGCCGGCGCCTATGTCTATCTGGAGATCGGCTCCCACCTGGGTGGCAGTCTCCAGCCGCACGTGCTCGACCCGCGCTGTTCCCGCATCCACTCGATCGACCCGCGACCGCGCCGGCAACCCGATGCGCGGGGCGTCGACTTCCACTACCACGGCAACAGCACCAGCCGCATGGTCGAGCGCCTGAGCCGAGCTGTCGGTCGAGGGGGCGGCTCGCGTGAGCACCTACGAGGCCGACACGTCCACGCTGCTCCCGGGGGAACTCCGACCCTCGCCGCACCTCTGCTTCATCGACGGCGAGCACACCGACGAGTGCGTGGTGCGCGATTTCGCGTTCTGTCGTGCCGCGATGCCCGCGGGCGGCCTGGTGCTCTGTCACGACACGCCGATCGTCTACCGCGGTCTCTCGGCGATCATCGACGGCCTCGACAGCGCGGGCGCGCCCTACGCCGCGGCACTGCTGCCGGACACCATCCTGGCCATCGACCTCGGGAACAGCGGTGTGCTCGACGGGCCGGAGCTGACGGCCGTCAGGGCCCATGCGTTTCGGGGCGCCCTGGCGTCGCTCGGCGCCAATCACCACTACCGCGCGCGCGCGGCCCGCTGGCCGTGGGGACCGCTGCGACAGTGGCGCTCGCGGTGGGGATGGTGAGGCGACGGTGACGGCCGATACGGGTCGGGCGCGCCGCTCACCGCGGGTGGTGGTGGCCTCGGAACTGATGTACCCGGAGCTGACCTCGACGGGCTACTACGTGTCGGCGATCGCGCGCGAGCTGGCCACGGCGGCGCCGGTCACCGTGCTGTGCGGCCAGCCGACCTACGCCGCCCGCGGCACCAGGGTCCCTCGACGCGAGATCTGGCAGGGCGTCGAGATTCGCCGCTGCTGGGGCACCACGTTCGACAAGAACCGCGTGCTCGGGCGGCTGGCGAACATGACCACCCTCGGGGTCTCGTCGTTCGTGGCCGCGCTCCGCACGCTCGGTCCCGGCGATGTCGTGCTGGTCTTCACCAACCCGCCGGTGTTGCCGGCGCTCGTCGCCCTGGCGTGCCGTGTGCGCGGTGCCACTTACGTGCCGATCATCCACGACCACTACCCGGATCTGCTGGTGGCCGCGGCCGGTGTCTCCGAGCACTCGCCGCTCGTGCGCCTGCTGCGTCGGGCCAACCGCTGGCTCTTTGCCGGCGCCAGGCGGATCGTGGTCGTCGGGCGCGACATGAAGGCGCGTCTGGCCGGCCACTACCCGGGCGTCGAAGCGAAGGTCGACGTCTACCCCAACTGGGCCGAAGCCGAGGCCGTGCGTCCGGCCAGCCGCGACGGCAATGCGCTGCTGGCCGGGCTCGGCCTGACGCAGGCGTTCGTCCTGATGTACGCCGGCAACCTGGGCCGGCCGCAGGAACTGGAGACGCTGCTGGCGGGCGCCGCGCGGCTGGCGGCCGACCCGCGCTTTCACCTGCTGGTCGTCGGCGACGGCGCCAGGCGCCCGTGGCTGGAGGCTGCGATCCGCGATCGAGGGCTGCGTAACGTCACGGTGCTCGGCCCGCGGCCGCGACAGGAGCAGCAGCAGTTCCTGAACGCCTGCGATCTCGGTCTGGTGACGCTCGTCCGCGGCATGTGGGGCGTCTCGGTGCCGAGCCGGCTCTACAACTTCCTGGCGGCCGGCAAGCCCATCCTCGGCGTGGTCGAGCCCGGGTCCGAGGTCGACCTGGTCATCCGCGAGGACGCGGTGGGCTGGTCGACGCCGCCCGGCGATGTCGAGGGCT
Source organism: uncultured Acidobacteriota bacterium (assembly GCA_963807405.1). Classification (GTDB taxonomy): domain Bacteria; phylum Acidobacteriota; class Vicinamibacteria; order Vicinamibacterales; family UBA2999; genus CADEFD01. The sequence continues at coordinate 9,967 of CAWEBU010000009.1, forward strand.
TCGTGGCGGCGGTGCGCGCGGCAGCGGCCAGCCCGGAGCAGCTGGCGGCGATGGGCGCTCGCGCCCGTCAGGCCGCCGACCGCGCCTATTCGGGACCGACCTCGCTGGCCCGCTATCGCGCCCTCGCCACGGCGTTGCTGGCCGAGGAGCGACGGTGACGGACGCCAGCCGGCCACGCCTGCTCGTCACCGGCGCGAGCGGCTTCATCGGATCGGCCGTGCTGCGCGCCGCCGCCAGTCACGGACTGGATGCGGCAGGCCTGTGCCGGCGACCCCGGCCGATGGACGGCGTGCGGCTCGTCGCGGGTGACATCACCGATCGGCGTGCCGTCGACCACGCCATGCAGGGGATCTCGCTCGTGGTGCATGCGGCCGGGCTCGCCCACCGCACGTCGGGCGTCCCGCCCTCGGCGTGGACGGAGGTGAACGAGACGGGCACGCGGGTGGTGGTCGAGAGCGCGGCGGCCGCCGGTGTCGGCCGCCTTGTCTACGTGAGCTCGGTATCGGTCTACGGGTCCCACGATCACCCGGTGCGCGAGACGACGCCGTGCCGCCCCGAGGGGCCGTATGCCACGAGCAAGCACGACGGCGAGCTGGCGGCGCGGCAGGCCGCCGTGGGCACCGGCCTGGCGCTGTCGATCGTGCGGCCGGCCACGGTGGCGGGCGTGGGGGACCCGGGGTCGGTCGCCAGGCTGGCGCGACTCATCCAGGGCGGCCGCTTCGTGCGGCTCGGCCACGGCCAGGCGCGCAAGTGCCTCATCGGCGTGGACGACGTGGCCGCCGCCTGCCTGCGCATCGCGACGGCCGCCCGACCGGACCACGACACCTACAACCTGGCCGGGCCACCCGTGAGCCTCGACGAGATCGTGCGGGTGCTGGCCGGGGCGCTACAGGTGCCGCAGCCGCGCCTCCGGATCCCGCAAGGCGCGGTCGTGGGATCACTGGCGGCGCTTCGCCGGTTCGAGCCCGTACTCCCCGGCCCTGGGCCGGGTCGTCCACGGCCTGCGCGCCTGGCTGGCCAATCACGTCTACGCCGTGGAGCGCTATGAAGGTCGCTATGGCCCGCTGGCGCGCACCGACTGGCGCGCGGTGCTCACCGACGAAGCGCGCTGGATCGCGGCTGGGGCTGCCGCCCCCTGGTCGTCGTCCACGGCTCGCGTCCGCTAGACGCGCACGCCGACGAGACGTCCCACGGCCCGCCGCTCCTCGAGGTCGAAGTAGCCGGAACGCCAGAGCCAGGCGGCGAAGAGCGCGCCGAGCAGCGCGTTGGCGCCCAGCAGGGACAGGCCGGTCAGGCTGCGCTCGGTGAACATCACGGCGGCGATGAGGACGCCGGCGGCGGGCAGGAGCCGGAACGCGATGGCTTTCCAGATCGCCGGCTGCACCCCTCCGAACAGGTGACGCTCGCCGGCCACGATGAACACCGGCACGGCCAGCATGCCGAGGCCGCGTGCCCAGGCGAGCCCGAGGGCTCCCTCGCTCGGCGCCAGCATCACGGCGGCACCAACGCCAATCGCCGCCAGGGCGGCGCTGAACGCCGTGTTGCGTAGCGGCTGCCCGGCCCCCTCGCCCAGCAGCCACATCGGCGTGGCGGCGGCGTTGACGGCAAAGGCGGCCAGCAGCACGGCCACCGTGCCGGCCGTCACGCGCCCGAACTGCGGGTCGATCCACCAGCCGACGAACGTCTCCGCGCCGCCGGCGATGACCGCCGAGCCGCCCACCGCCACCAGCAGAATGACTTTGACGGCGCGGGTGTACATGACGCGCAGGGCGGCCGTGTCGCCGCGGGCCCAGGCGGCGCCGGCACGCGGCAGGAGCACGACCGCCCCGGCCGCCATGGCGTTCTGCAGGGCGCTGGCGAGGCCCAGCGGAATCGTGTACTCCGCCACCGCGCCGACCCCCATGGCTCTTGTCAGCAACGTCCGCTCAGCAAGCACGTAGAGATTGAGGACCGCCTCGGTGGCGACGATGGTGGCGCCGAAGCGCAGCACGGCCTGGCCATCCGGCCACGATTGGGTCGGCCGGACGCCGGACGCCATCCGTACCAGCGCGACCGCCGCGACGGCGCTGAACAGGGTGGAGGCGAGGAGCCACGCCATCAAACCGGGGGCCTGCTGTCCCGCCGCCGCCAGCACCACCATGCCCACGGTGTTCACCACCGTGGCTCCGGTGATGTGCGCGCTGTAGAGGTCATAGCGCTGGAGTCCGATGAGCACCCCTCGGGCCGCGTGCGAGAGATGCACGTTCAGCGCGCTCGCCGCCGCCAGCCGGAAAGCCGTGACGGTCGCCGGTGAGGCGTCCGGGTCGATATCCGCCAGGCGCAGAAACGCCGGTGCCAGGGCCATCGCGCCCGCCAGGGCTGCCCCCCCGGTGCCGATCGCGGCCAGATAGGCACCACCGATAGCGGCCTGGAGCGCGTGGCCCGAGGACGCCCCCGCCGACACCCGTTGGGCGGCGCCGCGCATCGAACCGAGCGATCCGGCCAGCCCGGCATAGCCCGCCGCGAGGATGTAGACGCCGTAGCCGTCGCGGCCGAGCGATCGCCACAGGAGCGGCATCGCCACGATGGTGGTCAGGAGCGGCAAGGCCCAGGCAGCGATGCTGCCGGCGATGTGCCAGCCGGCGCTGCGTGGGGGCGCGGCTGGCGCCGCGAGGTCGTCTGGGGCGGGCATCGCGCGGGAGGGGACCGGGAGGGGGCGTATGGTAGCATGCGCGCCGAGTTCGCCCGGGCCGACGCCAGAGAGCCGCACGCGCCTGAAACAGCGGAAGACGCATGACGATTCTGGTGCACCATGTCGGTTCGCTCGGCGACACGATCGTCACGATTCCCGCCCTGCGCGCGCTCGCCGCCGAATGGCCGCAGGCGCGCTTCGTGCTGCTGCACGACGGCGGCTCGCCAGCGCGTCCGCACGCGGTGCCCTCGAGCGCGGTCCTTGCGGCCACGTCCCTGATTGACGAGTTCGTGCCCTACGCCCGCCACGAGCGCGGCGTCGGCCTGGCGCGCGAGCTGGTCCGCCTCTGGCGCACCCTGCGTCGGCTCGCGCCGTGGGCGGCGGTCTTCGCCGGTCCGAGCGAGCGGGCCGCCTCGGCCATGAGGCGCGACCTCGCCCTCTATCGACTGGCGGGCGTGCGACGCTTCTACGGGTTCACCGCAACCGCGCCCGTCGCGCACGGCGACGGCGGCCAGTGCGGCGAGGGCCGTCCGCACGAAGCGGCGCGGAAGCTCGATCGCCTGGCCCGCGACGGCGTGACCAGTGCCACCGACCCGCGCTGGCTGACCCCGCCGTTCTTCGACATCGCCGCCGCCGAACGCGAGGCCGTCGATCGCTGGCTCGACGGCGTCGGAGCGCCGCGCGACCGTCTCGTGGCCATCGGTCCCGAGACGTTGATGCCGGCGAAGCTGTGGCCGAAAGCGCGTTTCGTCGAGCTCGGCCGCCGTCTGCTCGCGCACGGCTGGTGTCCGGTCGTCGTCGGCAGCGGCCGCGGCGAGGGCGCCGCCAGCGACTGGGTGGCACAGTGGGGCGGCGGTCTCGACGCGGCGGGACAGTGGCCGGTGGCCGGGAGCGCGGCGCTGCTCGCACGCTGTCGTGCCTACGTCGGCGTCGACTCCGGCGTGGCGCATCTGGCGGCGGCGGTGGCGCGGCCATGCGTCGTTCTCACGAGCGGCCGTGCCGACATCGGGCAGTGGGACCCGCTTGGTTCCGGCCACGTCGTCCTGCGGCACCGGACGCCGTGCGAGGGTTGCCGCGCCCACGCCTGTCCGGTGGCCGGTCACCCGTGCATGTCGAGCCTGTCGGTGGACGCCGCCTGGACGGCCGTGGAACAGGTGCTGCCGGTGGCCGTGCCGTCGCCCGACTAGGCCGAGCGATGGACGACTGGCTGCTCGCTCATCTGGCCTGCCCGCGCGATACGGCGCCGCTCGCACTCCGCGATGGACGGCTGTCGTGTGCGCACGGCCATTCATATCCGGTCGTTGACGGCTGTCCGATCCTGCTGGTCGACGACGTCGAGCCGACGCACGGCTACATCACGGCGACGTTGAGGGCGGTGGCCGCCGCCACTCCGCACGCGGCGGCGGAGGATCGGCCCGCCGCCAGCCCGCACGACGTCGACGCCTTCGTCCAGGACGAGATCGTCCGCACCTCCGGCCAGCTCTATGCGCCGCTCAAGGGCCGCCTGCCGCGCTATCCCATTCCCACGCTGCGCCTGCCGGACGGCGACGGCCGCCGGCTGCTCGACATCGGCTGCAACTGGGGCCGCTGGTCGATGGCGGCGGGCCGCAAGGGCTACCGGCCGGTGGGTCTCGACCCCAGCCTGGAAGCGGTGATGGCCGCCCGGCGAGTGGCGCGGCAGCTCGGCGTCGAAGCCGTCTTCGTCGTCGGCGACGCCCGCTGCCTGCCCTTTGCCGACAACGCCTTCGACGTGGCGTTCTCGTATAGCGTCTTCCAGCACTTCAGCAAGGCGCACACCAGGACGTCGCTGGCCCAGATCGCCCGCGTGCTGAAGCCCGGACACACGGTGCAGATCCAGATGCCGAACCGCTACGGCGTGCGGCAGTTCTACCAGCACTGGCGGCGCGGGTTCACGGAGGGCGTCGGCTTCGAGGTCCGCTACTGGACGCCGGCGGAGCTGAGGCGGACGTTCGAGCACGCCTTCGGCGAGACGCGCCTGTCGAGCGACGGCTACTTCGGCCTCGGCATTCAAGCGAGCGACGTGGATCTGCTGCCGGCGAGGTACCGCGCCATCGTCCACGGTTCCGAGTTCCTGCGGCGGCTGAGCGTGTCGTGGCCGGTGCTCGTCGGCGTCGCCGACAGCGTCTACCTCGACGCCGTGAACGAAAAATCGCTGTGACACAATCGCCGCCATGGCCGTGATTCTGGGCATCAACGCGTTCCACGCCGGAGCGGCAGCGGCCCTCATCGTCGACGGCCAGCCGGTGGTCGCGATCGCCGAAGAACGGCTCAACCGGGTCAAGTACTTCGCGGGATTCCCGGCGCTCGCGATCCGGCGCTGCCTCGATTACGCCGGCCTGACGGTCGCCGACATCGACGTCGTGGCCGTCGGCCGCGACCCGGCCGCCAACCGCGCCCGCAAGATCCAGTTCGCGCTGAGACACCCCTCCCGCCTCGTCAACTTCGCCCGCATGCGGCGCCGCCGCCAGCCGCTCGACGATCTGAAAGGGCTGATGGCGGGCGAATGCGGGGTCGACGAGGCCGCGCTGACGTTCACGACGCACGCCGTCGAGCACCATCTCGCGCACGCGGCCAGCGCCTACTTCGCGTCCGAGTGGGACCACTGCGCGTCGCTCACCGTGGACGGGTCCGGGGACTTCGTCAGCTGCCTCCTGAGCGAATGCCGCGGCGACACGATCTCGCCGCTTCGGCGCGTGTTCGTGCCGCACTCGCTCGGCACGGTCTACGCGGCGGTCTGTCAGTTCATCGGCTATCCGCACTACGGAGACGAGGGCAAGGTGATGGGACTGGCGCCGCTCGGCCGGGACGCCTACCGGACGTCCTTCGATGCCATGGTGCGCGCCACCGACACCGGGTTCGCCGTGAATCCTGATTACTTCATGAGTCCCGGCGAAGACCAGGGGCTCGAGATCGGGCCGGCCGGCGAGATGGTCGTGCACCGGTTGTATTCCGACCTGTTCCTCGAGGAGCTGGGGGAGCCGCGAAGACCCGGCGCCGCCATCACCGAGCGGGACCGGGACCTGGCGTTCGGGCTGCAGCGGCTGTTCGAAGAACACTACCTGGCGCTCCTGCGCCGGCTGCACGACGCCGTGCCCGTGGACCGGGTGGCGATGGCGGGTGGCTGCGCGCTGAACAGCGTCGCCAACGGCAAGGCGCTCGTCGACACGCCGTTCTCGGAGCACTGCATCCAGCCGGCCGCCGGCGACGACGGGCTGGCGCTCGGGGCGGCCCTGTTCGTCAGCAACGCCGTGCTCAAGGAGGGGCGGCGGTGGTCGATGACCGACGCGTTCCTGGGCGACGCTCACGATGACGACGCGATCGCCGAGGCGCTGGCGCGCGCCGGCGTCCCCTTCCACGCGCTGTCACGACACGACCTGGTCGAGCGGGTCAGCCACGAGCTGGCCGCGGGCAGCGTGGTCGGGTGGTTTCAGGGGCGCATGGAGTGGGGTCCGCGGGCGCTCGGCAACCGCTCGATCCTGGCGCATCCGGGCTTTCCTGGCATGAAGGACATCCTGAACGCCCGCATCAAGCACCGGGAGTCGTTCCGTCCGTTCGCGCCCGCGGTGCTCGCCGAGCGACAGGGCGAGATCTTCGAGCAGAGCGCGCCCTCGCCGTACATGCTTCACGTGTGCCGGATTCGGGCGGCGTGGCAGCCTCGGCTGTCCGCCGTCACGCATGTCGACGGCACCGGGCGCCTGCAGTCGGTGACGCGCGCGTCCAACCCGCTCTTCTACGATCTGATCGCCGCGTTCGCGGACAGGACCGGATTGCCGGTGCTGCTCAACACCAGCTTCAACGAGAACGAGCCGATCGTCTGCACACCCGGCGAGGCCATCGACTGCTACCGCCGGACGAAGATGGACGCCCTGGCGATCGGGTCGTTCCTGTGCCGCAAGGCCGACCTGACATCATGAGCTGGGGTGTGCGGGAGGTGCCGGAGCTCCGGGGCTACGCCGTGGAGTGGGCCGGGGACGGGCGGTTCTACCTGTCGCGGGGCAACACGCTCTTCCACGCCACCGGCCTCGCGGCGCCGCTCACCACGGTCGCCACCATCGAGGCGCCGGCATGGAAGGCGCTCATGAGCCGGGTCCGGCTCGGGCAGCGGCTGCTGCGCTTCATGGTCACGAACGTGGTGCCGCTGCCAGGCGGCGATCTGTTCGTGACCTTCGACAAGACGGTCGGCCGCGTCCGGGACGGACGGTTCTTCCCGGCTGCCGGCCTGCGGCGGCCGTGCCGGGTCCTGCGCGGGGCCTGTGCCGTGAGTCCGCACGGGCGCCTCTATTTCGGGGAGTACCTGGCGAACGAGGCGCGCGGGGAGATCCACGTCTACGAATACACGCCGGCCGACAATCGCCTGACGGTCGTGTATTCGTTCCCGGCGGCGTCGATCAAGCACGTCCATGGCCTCTACGTCGATCCCTGGTCGGACGGCATCCTGTGCCTGACCGGCGACCGCGATTCGGAGTGCCGGATGCTGCGATCCCACGATCGCTGCCGCTCGTTCGAGGTCATCGGCGAGGGCGACGAGTCGTGGCGGGCCGTCAGCGTGCTGGTTGACGCCACGCATCTCTACTACGGCACCGATGCCGAGTTTCGCGCCAACCGTCTCTACCGCGTCGATCGCGCCACCCTGGAGCGGCAGCCGATGGGCGAGGTGAGCGGCACCGTCTTCTACTCGCAGCAGATCGGCGACGATCTGTTCTTCGCCACCACCGCCGAGGACGCGCCCAGTCAGCTGGAGAACGTGGCGGCGCTCTGGCACGTGGACGCCGGCCGCCAGTGCCGCCAGCTGGTCGCGTTCAGGAAGGACCGCTGGCATCCGACCTGGTTCCAGTTCGGGATGATCCAGTTCGCCGCCGCCAGCGCCGGCGCGTCCGCGTTGTACTTCCACCTGGTCGGGGTCGAGGAGGACAACCGCGTCTTCACGGTCGAGAAGCACCCGTAGCCGACGGCGCCGGCAGGCTGCACACCGCGACGACGCCATCGGCCAGCTGCCTCGACAGCCTGACCAGCAGATCATTGGTGGCGTTGTGGTACCACGGGTTGTGCGGCCGGTGCTCGTGGCCGAGGTCGTAGAAGCACTGGGCGTCGACGTGGAAGCCGTGGCGGCGCAGGAGCTGCCCGAGCGTGGCGTACGAGTAGTAGGCGACGTGGTCCGGATGCACCGGCTCCGCGACGCCGCCGCGGCCGCGCACGGCGTAGAGCGCGACACGCAGCCCGCAATAGGCATTGACCGTCGTGACCACGAGCCGTGAGGTGGGCGTCATGAAGCGGCGGATGCCGGCCAGGAACAGCCCGGGATTCGACAGGTGCTCGATGATCTCGCCGGCCACGATGACGTCGAACGTCTCGTCGAGGGCGACCTCGTCGAGCCGCTCCAGATCGGCGTAGTGGAGATCGCCGACGCCGAGACGCGCCAGCTCGGCGAGGCCGTCGCGATCGGCGTCGAAGCCGACGACCCGGGCCGCCACCTGCTGCAGCTGCGTGTGGAGCAGCGTGCCGGACCGCAGCACCTCGGCGGTGTAGGGGAAGTTGGTGCAGCCGAGGTGCAGCACCGATTGCTGGCGACAGAGGTCCGTCACGAACTCGACGCGCTGAACCAGAGGCAGTGACGACGGGGGCATGGGCATGGCCTGACGCAGCAGCCGCGCACGGCCGCCGGCCTGACTCGCCCGTCACGGTAGCGGAAGCGTGAGGCCCGCTGCAATGGCATAAAATGCCGGCGATGCGAAACGGAAGCTGCGTCCGCTCGTGGTGACACGAGTTGCTGTCGTCGGTCTGGGCAAGCTGGGTGCAAGCATGGCGGCGGCGCTGGCGGCGCGCGGCGTCGACGTCACCGGCGTCGACGTGAATGCCGAGGTCGTGCGGCTCGTGAACGACGGGCAGGCGCCGGTTCAGGAAACGGATCTCGCCGACTACATCGCGGCGCACCGCGCACGGATCCGCGCGACGACCAGCCACGCCGAGGCCATCGGCGCCTCCGAGGTGTCGTTCGTCATCGTCCCGACGCCGAGCGACAGCCGCGGCGCCTTCGCCCTCGCGTACGTGGCCGAGGCGTTCACCGCCATCGGCCGCGCCCTCGCCGACCGGCACGACTACCATCTCGTCGTCCTCACGAGCACGGTGCTGCCCGGGTCGATGCGGCACGTGCTGCTGCCGATTCTGGAGCGCGAATCGGGCAAGCGCGCCGGGCGCGACTTCGGCGTTTGCTACAGCCCCGAGTTCATCGCCCTCGGCAGCGTCATCGCCGACTTCCTGCGGCCGGACTTCACGCTGGTCGGGGAGTTCGACGAGCGAAGCGGCGCCACGCTCGAGGCGCTCTACGCGCGGACCCTCGAGGGCGAGCCGCCGTGCCGGCGCATGAGCCTCGAGAACGCCGAGCTGACGAAAGTGGCGCTGAACGCGTTCGTCACGACCAAGATCTCGTTCGCCAACATGCTGGCCGATCTGTGCGAGCGCCTGCCGGGCGGCGACGTCGACGTGGTCACGGCGGCGCTCGGCACCGATTCCCGGATCGGCAGGAAGTACCTGCGCGGCGCCCTCGGCTTCGGCGGCCCGTGCTTCCCGCGCGACAACGCGGCCCTCGTCTACATCGCCAGCACGCTGGGTACGCGAGCCGATCTCCCGGCCACGACCGATCGCGGCAATCGAGCCCGGGCCGATGCCGTCGCAGCGGCGGTCGTGGACGCGCTTCCGCCGGGCGCCACGGTGGCCGTGCTGGGGCTGGCCTACAAGCCGTTTTCGGACGTGGTCGAGGAATCGCAGGGCCTGCGGGTGGCCGAGCGCCTGTCGGACGCCGGCCTGCGCGTGGTCGCCTGCGACCCGCTCGCCTCGGCGGCGGCGAAGCGGGCGCTGCCGGGAGCGATCGAGCTGTGCGAGACGCCCGAGGAGTGCCTGCGGCAGGCCGACGCGGTCGTGATTGCCACTCCGGACCCGGCGTTCTCCTCGATCGATCCGGCGGCTGTTTGCTGCCAGCGGCACCACCCCCCGGCTGGTCGTGGACTGCTGGCGCCTGCTGCGCCCGGCGCTCGAGCCGCTGGCCGGCGTGCACTACGTGGGCGTCGGTCTGTCGAGTGACGACGCCGCCAACACCGATCGTCTGGCGCGCCTGTGGGCAGCCGAAGGGCACTGATGGCCGCCGCCGATCTCGTGCGCCTCGAGATCGTGATGCCCGTCCATAATCGGCGGGCCCTCACCCTGGGCTGCCTGCGCAGCATCGACGCCTGCGACCACACCGGCCTCGATGTGCACGTGGTGGTCGTCGACGACGGCTCGACCGACGGCACCGCGGAGGCGATTGCCGCCGGGCATCCCGGTGTCGAGGTCATCCGCGGCCGACGGCACGCTGTGGTTCACCGAGGGCACCAACGTCGGCGTGCGCCGCGCCTTGACGCCGCAACCCCGACTTCGTGCTGATGGCCAACGACGACCAGGTGTTCGATCGGGAGTGCCTGGTCGTGCTCGTCGACACCGCGCGGCGTTACCCGCGATCGGTCGTGGGTCCGTTGCTGTTCCTGTGGGACGTGCCCGATCGCCTGTTCCAGACCGCACCGGTCTGGGACACGTGGCGCGGCGGCTGGCGTCACTGGTATCACCAGACCTCGCGCACGGTGCCCGACCGGCCGTGGACGGTCGACCTGATCGTCGGCAATTGCGTGCTGGTGCCGGGCGCAGGCCTTCCGCGAGTGCGGGCTGATGGATGCGCGACGCTTCCCGAACTTCGGCGATGCCGAGTTCACGCCGCGCCTGCGCAAGGCGGGCTGGCGGCTCGTCATCGACCCCCGGGCGCGGGTCTCTCTGCCAGCCGAATACCGTGCCCCGACCGGTGCGGGCGCTGCGCGGCCGGCGCGCTGGTCGCACGCGCTGCTCGTCGACCTGAAGCATCCGAGCAATCTCCGGCGACGCTTCTACGCCTACTGGCACGGCGCGCCCACGCCGCTCCACGGCATGGTGGCGTTGGCGATGTTCCTCGCGCGGTGGGGACTCGGCTGGAACATCGAGGGCGGCCTGGGCGACCGCGACGGGACGAGCCGCCGCTCGCGGCCACCTACGCGGATCGGCTGCTGCGAGGCGCCCGGCGGCCGCACGGCCCCCAGGCGTGACGACCGCACCGCCGCCGACCGCCGGCCGACGGCCCGGCGGCGCGTCGTCTACGCCTGGAACTACGTCGAGTGGGGCGGCGCGCAGGTCTACTTCTACGCCCTGATGCGCGAGGCCGCCCGCCATGCGGCCGTCGAAGTGCTGTTGCCGGTGGGGTCGCATCCGCGGGTCCTCGCGACGCTCGAGCGGCTGGGCATGCCCTACACCGTGGCCTTTCCGGCGATGGACGCGGCCGCGGCGCCGACCGTGCGGCCGCAAGATCGCCCGGCACTGGGCCAAGGTGCGATCGGAGATGGCCCTCGTGCGGGCCCTGCGGCGCCGCGGCCTGGCCGATGCCGTCCTGCACCTCGATCTGGCGCCGTGGCAGTCGATGACGGCACTGTGGTGGCTGGCACGGCAGGCCCCGGTCTTCGTGACCTGCCATACGGCGCTGCCGCGCCACTCGTGGTGGCGAGAGCTGCCTGTGGCGGCTCAAGTTCGGCGTGCTGGGGCGCTGTGCCGGCTTCCACATCCTGACGTCCAATCAGGACGCCCGTGCCAGCCTGGCGCGTTTCCTTCCGGCGGCGGCCCAGGCGCGCATTCTGGTCACCTACACCGGCGTCAATCCCGAGGAGATCGAGGCGGCGCGTGAGGAGGCGCTGGACGTCTCCGCCGTGCGCGCCCGCCTGGCCCTGCCGCCGCAACCGTTTCTCGTCGCCTGCGTCGGGCAGTTCGTCGACCGCAAGGGCCGGTGGCCGTTTCTCGAAGCCGCCCGCGCCGTGGCCGCGAGGCGCGACGACATCGGCTTCGTCTGGCTGTCCAACTCCGGCACCAGCCGCGACGACCTCGCGCGCGTGGACGGCTACGGCCTCGGCACCGCCTTTCGCCTGCTGACGTCCGCCGATCTCGGGGCCGACCATCGCGACGTGCTGCGGCTGCTGCGCGCGGCCGACCTCTTCTGCCTGCCCACCTTCACCGACGGACTGCCGATCGCGCTGCTCGAGGCCATGGCGCTCGGGCTGCCGGCGATCTCGACGCCGGTCTTCGCCATCCCGGAAGCCATCACCGACGGCGACACCGGGGTGCTGGTGCCCGGCCGGAGACGCGGCGGGACTGACGCGCGCCGTCCTGGCGCTGAGGGATGATCCGGCACTGCGCGCGCGACTGGCCAGCGCGGGACGGGCGCACGTGCTGGCCCGGTTCGACGAACGGGCGTCGGCGCCGGACGGCGTGGGCGGCGTACTGCGGACGCCGCCCGCGCCTGAGCGGCGAGGCGGTTAGCGCGCCGTCGCGACGGCGTCTGGCTCGAGTGGCAGCCGCGCGCACCTGAGCCTCGATCCACGGCGTAGGTCCTGGCCAGGCCCTGCTTCGAGCGACACCTGCGGTTCCCAGCCGAGCACCTCGCGCAGCCGGGTGTTGTCGGAGTTGCGCCCGCGCACGCCCTGCGGCCCGGGCACGTGGCGCTTGACGATCGTCACGCCGGCGACGGCGGCCACGAGGTCGGCCAGCTGGTTGATCGTGATCATGCGGTCCTGGCCCAGGTTGAGCGGCTCGCGGTGTCCGGAGGCCATGAGGCGCTGCAGCCCGTCGACGCAGTCGTCGACGTAGCAGAACGATCGCGTCTGTTCGCCGTCGCCCCAGATCTCGACGTTCGGGTTGCCGGTGAGCTTGGCCTGCGCCACCTTGCGGCACAGGGCCGCCGGCACCTTCTCACGGCCGCCCTGCCACGTGCCGCGCTCGCCGAAGATGTTGTGGAAGCGCACGATGCGCACGTCGAGGCCGTGGTCGTGCGGCGTAGTGCGCGCACAGCCGCTCGGTCAGCAGCTTCTCCCAGCCGTAGGCGTCCTGCGGCTGCGCGGGGTAGGCGTCACTCTCCTTGAGGGGAGTCGACGTCGGTCCGTTCCTGCAGGCCCTCGGGATAGACACAGGCGGAACTGGCGAACAGATAGCGCCGGACGCCGTTCTCGCGCGCCGCATCGAGCGTGTGGATGTTGATGAGGGCGTTGTTGTGCAGGATCTGCGCGTGATGAGCCGAGATGAAGCCCATGCCGCCCATGTCGGCGGCCAGCGCGTAGACGTCGTCGATGCCGCGCGTGGCGGCCGCGCAGGCCTCGCGGCGGCGGAGATCGGCGATGACGAACTCGTCGGCATCGCTCCGGCCGAACTCCGGGTGCTTCAGATCGACGCCTCGGACCCAGTGTCCCCGACGCTGCAACGCCGAGACGAGGTGACTGCCGATGAAGCCCCCGGCCCCCGTCACCAGAACCCGCATGCTCTCCTGCATCAAGCGAGAGTGTAGCCAACTCCGCCTCGAAGTGCGATTGGAGTCCAAGGCTGTTACCTTATGGTGCCCCCGCATGCTCCTCCGGCGATTCCTGACTCTTGTCGCGCTTCTGGCGGCCACGCCAGTGGCCGGGCATGCCCACGGGGTGCTGCGCGGTTTCGTCGATGAGGTGATCGTCGGCGGACTCACGTTGCCGGTGGCCTTCACGAGCCTGCCGGATGGCCGGTTCCTGGTGGCCGAGAAGGCCGGCGTGGTGCGCGTCGTGCGCGATGGCCGGTTGCTGCCCGACGCGTTGATCGACCTCCGCGCGCGCGTCAACGACTACTGGGATCGCGGGCTGCTCGGGCTGGCCGTCGATCCGGCCTTCGCCCACAACGGCTACGTCTACCTGTTCTACATCCACGAGGACGACCCCCTGACCTACTCGGGGCCGAAGACCGCGCGCGTGACGCGCGTGACGGCCGTCGGCGACGAAGCCGACCCGGCCACCGAGGTCGTGCTCGTCAGCGGCATCCCCGCGGACTCGCCGTCGCACAACGGCGGCGCCATGCGTTTTGGTGCCGATGGCGCCCTGTGGTTCACGACCGGTGACGCCGCGTCGTTCAACGCGGTCGATCCCCGGGCCCTGCGCACGCAACAGCTCGATTCGCTGGCCGGCAAGCTGCTGCGCGTCGACACGGCGGGACGCGGCCTGCCGGACAACCCGTTCTGGAACGGCGAGGCCGACGCCGTGCGCTCGAAGGTGTGGGCCTACGGCTTCAGGAATCCGTTCCGCCTCACGTTGCGGCCCTCCTCCGGACAGCCGTACATCGCCGATGTCGGCGCCCACGACTGGGAAGAAGTGAACGCCGTCGTGCGTGGGGGCAACCACGGCTGGCCGTGTTGGGAAGGGCCGGCGCCGCAGGCGGGGTATCAGACGCTCGCCGAGTGCCAGGCGGTCTACACGCCGGGCGCCGTCGTCCTGCCGCTCGTCGCCTATCCGCACACGGCCGGCAGCGCCACCATCACCGGCGGCGCCTTCTACACCGGCACCGCGTTTCCCGACAGCCATCGCAACGCCTACTTCTTCGGTGACTTCTCGCGCGGCACGCTGCACCACGTGTCGGTCGACGGCCCCGGGGGAGCGGACCCCACCGCGGACGTCATCAGGGGCTTCGCGACCGGCATCGACGGCGTGGTCGACGTGCAGGCCGATGCCGACGGGCTGCTCTATCTCTCGGTGACGACCGGGGTCCTCCGGCGCGTTCGCTACGTGCCGGACACCGGGCCGAGTCGCACCCTCTACCTGAGCGACGCCGTGGCGCAGGTGACATTTGCGAGTAACGGCGCCGGGCCGGTGGAGCTCGACCGCAGCCATGGCGCGCTCGCCGGCGGCGATGGCGGGCCGCTGACGCTGGCGGGGGAGACCTACGCCAAGGGCCTCGGCGTGCAGGCGCCGTCCGACATCCGCTTCGCCCTCGCTGGCCGCTGCACCGCCTTCACTGCCGTCGTCGGCATCGACGACGAGACACGCGGCGCCGGCAGCGTCGGCTTCGAGGTGTGGCTCGATGGCGTGCGCGTCGTCGCCTCGGGGATCGTGCGTGGCCGCGAGCCGGCGCTCTCCGGCACGCTCGATGTCACCGGCCGCCAGGAGCTGCGGCTGGTGGTGACCGACGGCGGTGATGGCCCGCGTGGCGATCACGCCGATTGGGCCGACGCCCGGCTCGAGTGCGTCGGGAGCGGCGGCGACGACGCGGCGCCGGTCGTCGTCACGACGAGTCCCTCGGCCGACGCGACCGGGGTGGCGCCGGACGCGGTCGTGACGGCGACGTTCTCGGAAGCCATGGATCCGGCGACGATCGGGCCGGCGACCGTCTCGGTCGTCGATGTCGACGCCGCCGTGCCGGTGGCCGTGGTCATCAGCCCTGTCGACGCGGCGCGGCAGGTCGTCGTCACGCCGCACGCGCCCTGGTCGGCCGGCCGGCGCTACCGGATCACGATTGCCGGCGGCACGGGGGGCGCGGCGGACGTGGCCGGGAACGTCCTGGCCGTGGCGCGGAGCTGGCAGTTCACGGTGGCCGTGCCAGAGACGAACCAGCCGCCGGTGCCGGTCGTCGCCAGCCCCGCCCCGGGCCACCGCTTCGCCGTCGGCGATGTCATCGCCTTCAGTGGCGGCGCCACGGACCACGAGGACGGCGCCGTGCCGGCTGGCAGCCTCGACTGGACCGTCAGCGTGCGGCACTGCCCGGAGGGCGTGTGCCACACGCACCCGCTCACCGCCGCGACCGGCGCCTCCGGCAGCGTCGTGGCGCCAGAGCACGGCGCCGACAGCTATCTCGTCATCACATTGAAGGCCACTGACACGGGTGGCAGGACCGCGACGGCGTCCGTCGACGTCCACCCGCGGCTGGTCGACGTGACGCTCGCCTCCGACCCGCCCGGCCTGCCCGTCATCTTCGGCGAGGTGCGGCGTCGGTCCCCGGCCACCTTCCGGGCGGTGGTCGGCAGCCACATGAACGTGGGCACCCTCTCGCCGCAGCACTCGCTGTCGTTCACCGGCTGGACGAGCGGCCGGCCGCAGACCCACGTCCTCGTCGTTGGCGATGCCGACACGACGGACACCGCTCAGTTCCGTGCCGCCCCCGGCGTGAGCTACCTGAGCGATCTGACGTGGGCCGCGGCGCTCAACGGCGCCGGACCGGTCGAGCGCGATCGCAGCCACGGCGATGCCGCTGGTGGCGACGGCCCGCCCATCACCTTGCGCGGCGTCACCTATGCGAAGGGCCTCGGAGTCCTGGCGGCCAGCGACGTGCGGGTGCACGTGAACGGTGCCTGCACGGCGTTCGCGGCCACGCTGGGCATCGACGACGACGTGCAGGGCGGCGGCAGCGTCGTCGCTGGCGTGCTCGTGGACGGCCGGCTCGCCTTCCTGAGCGGGCCGGTGACGGGAGTGATGGCACCGATTGACGTGGCCGTCGACCTCACCGGTGTCAACGAACTGCAACTGCTCGTCAGCGATGGCGGCGACGGCCACGTCAACGACGAGGTGGACTGGGCCGATGCGCGAATCACGTGCAGCGGGCCGAGGGCGACGGCACCCGACGCCCCAGCCGCCATCCACGCCCTGGCGGCCGGCGGCACCGCCGGGTTGTGGTGGACGCCGGTGGCCGGCGCGGCGTCCTACCGCCTCGAAGCCGGCTCCGCTCCCGGCGCACGTGACCTGGCGACGCTCGACGTTTCCGGGAACACGTTGGCCGCGGTGGTGCCCCCGGGTGTGTTCTGGGTGCGGGTGCGGGCGTTGAACGCCTGGGGCATGAGCCCGGCGACGCCCGAGGCGCGCCTGGTCGTGGACGGCACGACCAGCCTGCCGGAGACGGCCACGGCGCTGACCGCGACCGTGGACGGACAGACCGTGTCACTCCGGTGGACGCCGCCGGCCAGCGGCGGACTGCCCGCCGACTACCTCGTCGAAGGCGGCAGCGAGCCCGGGCAGCTCGCGCTCGTGTCGCGGGTCCCCGGACCGGCGCTGACGATCGCCGGCGTGCCGCGCGGCACCTACGTCCTGCAGGTGCGCTCGGCCAATGCCGCCGGCACCAGTGCCCCGACGCCGATCATCACCGTCGTCGTGCCGTAATCGCGTCCGGCCCCCGGGTGGACGCGGGTCGGGGTGGCCGCCGGCGATCCGGGCGGCCGTGCTCTAGGCCTTGGCGATGACCTCGCGGCCGCCCATGAAGGGACGCAGCGCCGACGGCACCTCGATCGAGCCGTCCTTCTGCTGGTAGTTCTCGAGGATTGCGATGAAGGTGCGGCCGACGGCCAGCCCCGAGCCGTTCAGCGTGTGGACGTGCTCGGCCTTGCCGGTGCCGTTCGGCCGGTACTTGATGTTGGCGCGCCGCGCCTGGAACGACTCGCAGTTCGAGCACGACGAGATCTCGCGGTAGGCCTTCTGGCTCGGCAGCCACACCTCGATGTCGTAGGTCTTGGCGGCGGAGAAGCCCATGTCGCCCGTGCACAGCGCCATCGTGCGGTAGGGCAGCTCGAGCCGCTTCAGCACCTCCTCCGCGTTGGCGGTGAGGGCTTCGAGCTCGTCGTAGGACTGCTCGGCGGTCGTGAACTTCACGAGCTCGACCTTGTCGAACTGGTGCTGGCGGATGAGGCCGCGCACATCGGCGCCGTAGGAGCCGGCCTCGCTGCGGAAGCACGGCGTGTAGGACGTGTACCTGAGGGGCAGGGTGCGCCCGTCGAGGATCTCGCCACGATAGAGGTTGGTGACCGGCACCTCGGCGGTGGGAATCAGGTAGAGGTCCCAGTCGCCGCCGATCTTGAACAGGTCCGTCTCGAACTTCGGCAGCTGGCCGGTGCCGTACATGCTGGCGCTGTTGACGAGGAACGGCGGCTCGATCTCGGTGTAGCCGTGCTCGCCGGAGTGCAACTGCAGCATGAAGTTGATGAGCGCGCGTTCGAGCTGCGCCCCGGCGCCCATCAGGACGGCGAAGCGGGCACGGGCGATCTTGGTGGCCCGTTCGAAGTCGACGATGCCAAGCGCCGGGCCCAGGTCCCAGTGGGCCTGCGGCTCGAAGTCGAACACGCGGGGTTCACCCCAGGTGCGCACGACCACGTTGTCGGCGGCGCTCTTGCCGACCGGCACCGACGCATGCGGGATGTTCGGCAGGGTGGTCAGGATCTCGGTGCGCGCGGTCTCGACGGCCTCGAGCTCGGCGTCGAGTTCCTTCACTTTGGCACCGCGCGCCTTGTTGGCCTCGAAGAGGTGCGAGGCGTCGAGGCCCTGCTGCTTGGCCCTGGCGACCTCGCCGGCGGCGGCGTTCTGCTCGCGCTTCAGGCCCTCGATCTCAGGAATGCGGCGGAGGCGTATGGCCTCGAGCGAGGCGAGCCGGTCGAGCTCGGCGGTCGCATCGAGACCACGGTTGGCGTAGCCAGCACGCACTATCTCGGGATTGTCGCGGACAAAGGCGGGATCCAGCATGGGAACGGAGACTCTGGTGTGTATCCTATTACGTAATGTCCTCGACCATCCGTAAGGCCGTGTTCCCTGCCGCCGGCCTCGGCACCCGCTTCCTGCCGGCCACCAAAGTCCAGCCGAAGGAGATGCTCACGCTCGTCGACAAGCCGATCATCCAGTACGGCGTGGAGGAAGCGATCGAGTCCGGCCTGACCGACATCATCATCGTGTCGAGCCGTGGCAAGAGCGTCATCGAGGACCACTTCGATGTCTCGAGCGAGCTCGAGGCCCATCTCACGGCCAAGGGCAAGGACGCGCTGCTCGCCGAGGTGCGCAAGGTCTCGAGCCTCATCACCGTGTCGTCGGTGCGGCAGGGCCAGCCGCTCGGCCTCGGGCACGCGGTGCTGATGGCCCGCGGTCTGGTCGGCGACGAGCCGTTCGCCGTCGTGCTCGGCGACGACATCTTCGATGCCACGCCGCCGGCGCTCAAGCAGATGATCGACGTCTTCGACAAGGCGCAGGGGCCGGTCATCGCGGTGGAGCGGGTGCCGGAAGCGGACGTCTCGAGCTACGGCATCCTGGCCGTGGAACCGGCGCCGCAGTTCGGCAAGGGCGTGCATCGCATCCTCGACATGGTCGAGAAGCCGCCGCGCGGCGAGGCGCCGTCGAACCTGGCCATCATCGGCCGCTACCTGCTGACGCCCGACATCTTCCCGGCCCTCGAGGCCACCAAGTCCGACAAGTCGGGCGAGATCCAGCTCACCAACGGGATGCGGGAGCTGCTGAAGACGCGGCCGTTCTACGCCCTCGAGGTGGACGGCGTGCGGCACGATGCCGGCAACAAGCTCGGCTTCCTGAAAGCCACGGCCTACTTCGCGCTCAAGCGGCCGGACGTGGCCGAGGCCTTCACGGCCTATCTGAAGACGCTGGGCTTCGAGCGGCCGTAGGCGCCGCGGGCGCCGGGGAGGGCGCTAGTCCTTCTTGGCGGGGGCGGACGTCGTGCTCGATGAGCCGGTCGAGGTCGTGGGCGCGGGGCTCGACGAGCTCTCGCTCTTCTTGCTCTCGCTCTTGGAGCTGTCGCCCTTGGCGCTCTCGCCCTTCGAGCTCTCACCTGACGAGCCCTCGCCCTTGCTCTCGGATCCGCCCTTGCCAGCGGCGTCGGTCTTGCCGCCCTTCGAGCCGCCGCCCTCGGACTTGCTGGTCGTGCCGCGGCCGTAGTCGGTCAGGTAGAAGCCGCTGCCCTTGAACTGAATCGCCGGCGACGAGAGCAGTTTCTGCACGGGACCGCCGCACTCCGGGCACACCGAGATCTTGGCATCCGAGAACTTCTGGATGACCTCGAAGCGGTGAGCGCAACTCTCGCACTGGTACTGGTACAGCGGCATGGGGGCTACTCCAGTACGTCTTCGGCGTGCGCGTCGAGCATCAGCGTGCGCAGCGCCCAGAACGGCGCCGATCCCTGGCTGAGGAAGGCGTCGTGGAACGCCCGCAGCGACGGCTTGCCGCCCTGCTGTTCCTGCCAGTCGCGCCGCAGCTTGAGCAGCATCAGCTTGCCGGCGGCATAGACCACGTAGCTCGGATCGAAGGTGCCGCGTTCGGCCTCGCGCCGCGCGTGCGCCTCTTCGAGGTAGGCCTCGTTCTGGAAGAAACGCACGCCCTGCTCGACCGACCAGTCGTCGGCGTGCAGCTTGATGCCGACCACCAGCCGGGCCAGGCGCACGAGCGACTCGGCGAGCTGGCCGAGCTGCACGACGGCGTCGCCGCGGCCGAAACCGGCCTCGACCATCATCTGCTCGGCGTAGTGCGCCCAGCCTTCGATGTACGAGGTGGGCGCGAGCAGCGTCGAGCGCCGCACCTTGGACTCGATGGTGCGCAGGTGCTGGAAGTGGAGGTAGTGCCCGGGGAACACCTCGTGCATCGAGATGCTCCACAGCGTGGGCAGGTTCAGATCGCGCAGGTGCTCGAGCTGGCGGGCTTCCGGCCACGATTTCAGCGCGTCGGTCAGGTAGTAGGTGGAGCGGGTCGGGCGCGTCTCGAACGGCCCCGGCATCCACATGCTGGCCGTGGACCAGCGGAGGAACTCCGGCGAGGCGGCGACGTAGAGGTCGGAGCCGTTGGGCATCCCGACGACGCCACTGCGTTCGAGGAAGGTGTGCAGCTCGGTGACCTGCTCGCGCACGGTCTGGATGAGCGTGCCCGGCGCCGGGTGGGCCGCCTTGGCCTTCTGCCAGGCCTCGATCGGCTCCTTGAATCCGAGCTTGCCGGCGACGCTGCGGAACTCCTCCTGCACGCGGGCCAGCTCGCGCTCGGCGATGGTCAGCAGGCGGCTGCTCGGGACCGACAGGCCTTCGTCGAGTTCCAGCTTGCGCTCGAAGCGCTCCTGGCCCAGACGGAACGACGCCTTGGCCTTGGGGCGAACCTCGGTCTCGAGATACTGCGCATAGGCCGACAGCGCCGTCGTCGCCTCGGTGGAGGCATCCGCGAGGTCGGCCAGCAGGTGCATGTCGTCGAGGCTGGCGAAGGCGCGCGGCAGGTCGGTGTCGATGAAGGTGACGACACCGCGGAAGGTGTCGATGCCGGTCTTCACGAAGATGGCCGGCGGGTCCTTGATGTTGTCGCGGGCCGACTGGACGAGGCGCGGCACCTGCCGCAGCTTCGAGAGCAGGCGGCGGGCCCGGTCGGTCTCCGGCGCGAAGGTGAAGATTGCCTGCGCGGCGAGGCTGGCCGCCAGCGTCTGCCCATAGAGATGCGGGTCGCGCTCCCAGGATTTGACCCGGTCGCTGTCGAACTGGCGCGACTCGATGTTCGCCCGGACGATCCGGTGTTCGACCTGGTCCACCCGGCTGAGCGGGCCCGACGGGATGGCGTCGAGCCGGCGTGCGAACCCGGCGAGGGCGCCGGAATGGGTGTCGATCGCGGTGCGGCTCAGATCATCGAGCAGATCGTCGTGCACATGGATGCCGTCCAACGTGGCGCTCGTCGGGTGCGCTTCGTAGAGGTAGGACAGGTAGTCGTCAACGAAATGCTGGAAGGGTTCTGCCACGGTGTTCGCGATCTCTGTCGGCGCGCTCGGGGAGCGGGCATCTCCAGATGGTACAATAAAAACCTGCCGCAATGGCTGGGACGCTGTTCGTTGTCGCTACGCCAATCGGCAATCTCGAGGACATCACCTTTCGCGCGGTCAGGGTTCTGCGCGAAGTGGCCGTGGTGGCCGCCGAGGACACCCGCCGGACCGGCCAGCTGCTGAGGCACTTCGGCATTCCGACGCGACTCATCAGTCTGCACGCCCACAACGAGGGATTGAAGGCAGCCGGCCTCGTTCAGCGCTTACGGGGGGGTGAATCGGTGGCGCTCGTCTCCGATGCCGGCACTCCCGCGGTGTCCGACCCCGGAGCGGAGCTGGTGCGAGCCGCCGTGGCGGCCGGCATTCGCGTCGAGCCCATTCCCGGCCCTAGCGCGGTGATGGCGGCCCTCTCGGCCGCCGGACTGCTCGACGTGGGCTTCACGTTCCTGGGCTTTCCGCCTGCTAGGGGAAAAGACCGAGAACGCTGGTTCGATGGTCTGGCTGAGACCGTCGTGACGGTCCCTGCGGTGTTCTTCGAGTCGCCGCACCGGGTGAAGGCGACGCTGGGCGAACTGACAATGAGGGCATTAGACCAAATTATTGTGTTCCGAGAGCTCACCAAGCTCCATGAGTCCGTCTATCGCGGGTCGCCGTCAGATGTCGCAGCCCAGATGACCACCGTCGCCGGCGAGTTCACCATCGTAGTGCCCCGTGTTCCCATCGCTCGGCACCCCAGCGAACGGCCATCCGATGAAGTCGTGCTGCACATGATTGGTCAAATGACCGACAAGAAGGGCCGCGAAGCTGCTCGCGAGGTAGCTGCCGCGGTTGGCTTGTCGGCCAACGAAGTCTACGAGATCGTGCGCAAGTCCAAGGCCTGACGGCCCAGTTCGTTCGGACCGAGAACCCCAGAGATGCAGGACCAGCAGCCCGCCACCGCCGGCCACCCCGGTGCCCCGCCCGCCGAGGACCTGCACGTCGTCGTGCTGGCCGCCGGCAAGGGCACCCGGATGAAGTCGGCCACGCCGAAGGTCCTGCACGAGGCCGCCGGCCTCCCGCTCATCGAGTGGGTGCTGCGGCTGGCGCGATCCCTCGACCCGCAGTCGATCACCGCCGTCGTCGGGCACGGCGCCGAGGCAGTGCGCGCGGCCGTCGAACCAGCGGGCGTGCGCTGCGTGATTCAGGAACCGCAGCTCGGCACCGGCCATGCGCTGCTGCAGGCCCAGCCCCTGCTCGAGCAGGCCACCGGCCGCGTGCTGCTGCTGTCCGGCGATGTCCCGCTCCTGACCACCGCCAGCGTGACGCGCCTGCTCGACGCCCAGCGCACGGCCCGCGCCGCCCTGGTGGTGGCCACGGCGGAGGTGCCGGATCCGACAGGCTACGGGCGGATGATTCGAGGCGAGGGCGGCGCGCTCGAGCGGATTGTCGAGCACCGCGACGCCACCCCGGCCGAGCGCGAGGTGCGCGAGATCAACAGCGGCGTCTACGTGTTCGACCTGGCGCCGCTCTTCGCGGCACTGGCGCGGCTGCAGTCGGCCAACGCCCAGGGCGAGTACTACCTGCCCGATCTCGTCGACATCCACCGGCGTGACGGCCGGGCGGTCGTGGCCGTGCCGCTCGCCGACGCCGACGAGATTCGCGGCATCAACACCCGGGCCGAGCTGGCCGAGGTCGCGCGCATCCTGCGCGCCCGTATCAACGGCGCCCACATGGCGGCGGGCGTCACGATGGTCGATCCGTCCACCGCCTACATCGGGCCCGATGTCCGGATCGGTCAGGACACCATCCTGCACCCCGGCGTGATCCTCGACGGCGCGACGGCGATCGGGGCCGGCTGCGAGGTCCACGGCGGCGCCCGTATCTCCGACTCCACGCTTGGCGAGGGGGTCACCGTGTTGAACCACTCGGTGGTGGAGCACGCCCAGGTGGGGAACGGCGCCAGACTTGGGCCATTTGCCAGAATCAGGCCGGATTCAGTGCTCGGCCAGGACGTCCACGTCGGTAACTTCGTCGAGATCAAGAAGTCGGAGCTGGGACAAGGGACTAAAGTTGGTCATTTGTCCTATCTTGGCGATGCCAGTGTGGGCGCGGGCGTCAACGTCGGCGCCGGCACCATCACCTGCAACTACGACGGCCGCAAGAAGCACCGGACGGTGATTGGCGACGGCGCGTTCGTCGGCAGCGACTCCACCCTGGTCGCGCCGGTCCGGGTCGGCGACCGGGCCTACGTGGCCGCCGGATCGGCCATCACCGAAGACGTGCCGGATGGGGCCCTGGGCATCGCCCGCAGCCGGCAGAACAACAAGACTGGCTGGGTCGCTTTGCGGGCATCGAAGGTCGACCCGGCGGCGCAGTAGTCTCAGCAGGCGGACGGCAGGACATCCACATGTGCGGAATCATCGGTTACATCGGGCAGCGCCAGGTCGTGCCGCTCATCATCGAAGGCCTGCGGAAGCTCGAGTACCGCGGCTATGACTCGGCCGGAATCGCCGTCGTCTCGGACGGGGTGCTCAGCATCCGGCGCAGCGCCGGCAAGCTCGGCAATCTCGAGACGGTGCTCGCCGGCGACCCGCTGACCGGTGACTTCGGCCTCGGGCACACCCGCTGGGCGACGCACGGCCGTCCGACCGAGGAGAACGCCCACCCCCACCGCGACTGCACCGGCCGCATCGTCGTCGTGCACAACGGCATCATCGAGAACTATCTCGAGCTGAAGCGCGAGCTGCAGGCCCAGGGGCACACCTTCGTCACCGAGACGGATACCGAAGTGGTCGCGCACCTGGTCGAGCGCGAGTGGAAGGAGGACGGTCTCGACGGCGCCGTGCGCCGCGCCATGACCCGCCTGCGCGGCCTGTTCGCGCTCGTGCTGCTCTCGGCCGACGACCCGTTCAAGATCGTCGCGGTGAGGAACGGCCCGCCGGTCGTCGTCGGCCTCGGCGACAACGAGTACTTCGTCGCCTCCGACATCCCGGCCATTCTCGCCTACACGCGCGACGTGGTCTTCCTGGGCGACCAGGAGATGGCCGTCGTCACGAAGACCGGCGCTGTCTTCAGTGATTTCGACGGGGCCGTCATCGAGAAGACCCCGACGCGCGTCACCTGGGACCCGATCGCGGCGGAGAAGGCCGGCTACAAGCACTTCATGCTCAAGGAGATCTTCGAGCAGCCGGCGGCGGTGCGCGACACCATCCTCGGCCGCGTGTCGGTGGAAACCGGCCGGATCTTCCCCGACGACACCGGCCTCTCGGACGAGGTGCTCTCGTCCATCGACCGCATCACGCTGATTGCCTGCGGCACGTCCTGGCACGCGGCGCTGGTCGGCAAGTTCCTGATCGAAGAACTGGCCCGCGTCCCGGTCGAAGTCGACTACGGCTCGGAATACCGCTATCGCCGCCCGCTGTCGGGGCCGAGCACGCTGGCCGTCGCCATCACCCAGTCGGGCGAGACGGCCGACACCCTGGCGGCGCTCCGCGAGGCCCGCCGGCAGGGCGCCCGGAGCCTTGCCATCTGCAACGTCGTCGGCAGCATGGCCACCCGCGAGGCCGACGGCACCATCTACACGCACGCCGGACCCGAGATCGGGGTGGCCTCCACCAAGGCCTTCACCTCGCAGCTGGTGGCGCTCTACCTGCTGGCGCTGCACCTCGCGCAGGCCCGCAAGACGCTGTCGGTCGACGAGCGCAAGACCCACATCGCCGACCTGCTGCAACTGCCGCAGCAGATCGAGCAGGTGCTCAAGTGCGGGCCGCAGATCGAGGAGATCGCCTCGCGGTTCTACAACCGCACCGATTTCCTGTATCTCGGCCGCGGCATCCACTACCCGATTGCCCTCGAGGGCGCCTTGAAGCTCAAGGAGATCTCCTACATCCACGCCGAGGGCTATCCCGCCGGCGAGATGAAGCACGGCCCGATCGCGCTCATCGACGAGCGGATGCCGGTCGTGGCGATCGCCCCGCACGATCACGTCTTCGAGAAGATGCAGGGCAACATCCAGGAAGCCAAGGCGCGTGGCGGCGCTGTCATCGCCATCACGACCGCCGGCGACGACACGCTGTGGCGCCTCCTCGATCGCGCGACCGACTCGATCGTGGCGGTGCCGGCCATGTCGCGATTCCTCACGCCGATCGTGATCACGGTGCCGCTGCAGCTGCTCTCGTACCACATCGCGGTCCGCCGCGGCTGCGACGTCGATCAACCGCGGAACCTCGCCAAGAGCGTGACGGTGGAATAGACTAGCGGCTAGGGGCCAGCGGCTGGCGGCCAGGGACCCTCGGTTCTGACTCACCCCGCAGTGAGCGAAGCTGAGAGCCCTCGCCGCGAGCCGCTGGCCCCTGCCCGCGAGTCATGGATCTCCTCTCCTCCCTCAACACCGAACAACGCGCCGCCGTCGAGCACGTCGATGGCGCGCTGCTGATCCTCGCCGGCGCCGGCTCGGGCAAGACGCGCGTCATCGCGCACCGCGTCGCGCACCTCATCCAGGAGCGGCATGCCGCGCTCGATGAGGTGCTGGCCGTCACCTTCACCAACAAGGCCGCCGAAGAGATGCGGCACCGGGTCGGGGCGTTGCTCGACTGCGACTGCCGCGGCATGTGGATCTCGACCTTCCACGCGCTGTGCGCCAAGCTGCTGCGCCGCGAAGCGCCGCACCTCGGTCTGTCACGCAACTTCACGATCTACGACTCCGGCGATCAGCAGTCGGTCGTCAAGCAGCTCGTGAAGGACTACGGCATGGATGACTCGACCTTCCAGCCGCGCATGGTGCTGTCGCGCATCAGCCACGCCAAGAACCGCATGGAGGGCCCCGAGACGTTCAAGGACGCGTGGAACCTGCGCGACCGCGACATCGGCAAGCTCTTCCAGGGCTACCTCGACGCGCTGAAGGAAGCGAGCGCGCTCGACTTCGACGATCTGCTGCTCAAGACCGTCGAGCTCTTCGACACGGTGCCGGCCGTGCGCGAGCGCTACGCGCGACGCTTCCGCTTCGCGATGATCGACGAGTACCAGGACACCAACCGGCCGCAGTACCTGCTCGTGAAGCAGCTCGTGAGCGTGCACGGCAACCTGTGCGTGGTCGGCGACCCCGACCAGTCGATCTACAAATGGCGCGGCGCCGACGTCAAGAACATCCTCGACTTCGAGCGCGACTTCCCGGACGCGGTCACCGTCAAGCTCGAGCGGAACTACCGCTCGACGCAGGTCATCCTCGACGCCGCCTCGGCGGTGGTCAGCCACAACCGCGGCCGCAAGGAGAAGGTGCTGTGGACCGATCAGGCCGGCGGCGCGCCAATCGTCACCTACCGCGGCGCCGACGAGCTCGACGAAGCCGACTTCATCGTCAAGGTGGTGCGCCGGGCGGTCCAGGCCGACTACGCCACGACGGCCGCCATTCTCTACCGCACCAACGCCCAGTCGCGGGCGGTGGAAGACGGCCTGCGCGCCGCCGGCATCCCCTACCAGGTGCTCGGTGGCACCGGCTTCTACGAGCGGCGCGAGATCAAGGACGCGCTCGCCTATCTCAAGCTGATCCTCAATCCGCACGACGACGTGGCGCTGCGCCGGGTCATCAACACGCCGCCACGCGGCATCGGCAAGGGCGTGATGGACGCCCTCGATCGGGTCAACCCCTCGGCGCCGGACCTGGCGGCGCCGCCGCTGCTGGCCGGCCTCGACATGATCGAGTCGGCCAACTCGCTGTGGGCGAAGGTGGATGCCGCCGTGACCCGTGGCGGCGTGTCGTCGCGCCAGGCGGCGCCGCTGGCGGCTTTCCGCGACATGCTCCTCGGCGTGACGGCGGCCGCCGAGCGCGAACCGACCTCGACGGTGCTCGGCCTGCTGCTCGACCGCTCCGGCTACCTGCGCGACCTGCGCGAGGAGCGCAGCGAAGAGGCCGACGGCCGGATCGAGAACCTGATGGAGCTGGTGTCGGTGGCGCGGCAGTTCGAAGCCGGGGAGGCCGAGCCCTCACTGGCCTCCTTCGTGGACCGGCTGGCGCTGCTGTCGGATGTCGACAAGCCCGAGGGCAGCCAGGCCGCCCAGGCGCTGCTCATGACGATGCACTCGGCCAAGGGGCTCGAGTTCCCGGTGGTGATCATCGCCGGCATGGAGGAAGGGCTGTTCCCCCACTCGCGCGCCAAGGACGACGAGGCGGAACTCGAGGAGGAGCGGCGGCTCTGCTACGTCGGCATCACGCGCGCCCGCCGCGAGCTCTACCTGACGAGCGCCATGCGCCGCCGCGTCTTCGGCGAGTACCAGAACACCGAGCCGTCACGCTTCCTCGACGAGATCCCGCCCGACCTGCAGCGCCACGAGGAGTCCCGCGCCGAAACCATGCGGGCGCCGGCGCGCAGCTGGGGCTACGCGGCCACGCCGTACAGCCGCGCGCCGCAGCGGCCTCCACGCGCCTTCGCGCCGGAGGACGAGGACCAGTCGCCCCGCGGCGGTCTGCGCGTGGGCGGCCGCGTGCGTCACGCCATGTTCGGCGTCGGCACCGTGCAGTCGGTCGAGGAACTCGACGACGACGTGAAGGTCGTCGTGACCTTCACGACCGTCGGGCGCAAGACCCTGCGCGCGAAGTTCGCCAAGCTCCAGCCCGCGTAAGCGGACGACGCGACGCGCCCCGAGTCGTGGCGGCCGGCGGTGGTCCCGGGCGAGCCACGCCCGAGCGCCCGGCCGGCCGTCGTCAGATGCCGTCGAGCTTGGTGATGATCCAGCGGCCTTCGCGGGTCACGCCGGCCTGCGTGCCGGCGACGCGGGTCAGTGTCACGGTGAGGTTCCTGGTCGACGTCTCGCCCTGCGGGCTCTTGACCTCGGCCGTCAGCGCCACCTCCTTGGTGACCAGATCGCCCTCGAACGTCGCCGCATCGAAGGCCGGCTGACCGGGCTGGGTGAGGGAGGCCGCGGCCGGGCCGGCGCCGGCGACCGCCGCGAGCCGCGCGTTCGACACCGCGCGCGTGAAGGTGCTGCTCTCCTCGCGCCACTGGTCCCAGGCCGTCTTGACGGCCTGCTGGGCCTTGTTCATCCGGGCCGCCGGATCGCGCTCCAGCTTGACGACCTGCTCGATCATCGGCAGGTTGGCGTTCTGATATTCCAGCTTCCGCTTCGCGAAGGCCGCCTCGTCGGCGCGCGCTTTCGTCTCGGCGTCGAGCAGCGCCCTCAGTCCGAGCGGACGTCGGGTTTCCGGGCTCACGCTCGTGATGTCGAAGTCCTCGACCGTGCCCTGCTCGCGCGGATCGAGCTCCACCGCCGACATCATCGCCAGCGTCGTGTTGTCGCGGGCACGGGCGGCACGGAAGAACTGCGTGAGCTGGGTCTGCTCGGGCGGACGCGAGCAGGCCACCGACAGGACCGCCAGCGGCATGACCGCCGCCACCGAACACAGAATCGCCCGAAACTTGAAGCGCGGCATCTCGTCCTCCTCCGGAAGACCGTCGCCGGAGCGCGCTCCTACGACGTCGGAGGCGGCTCGGGCAGCGGTGGCGTGTCGTCGTCCTTCAGCAGTTCTTCGTCCTTGACCACCAGCGCGACCGACACCACCTTGTCGTCGTCTTCGAGATCCATCAGCCGCACGCCCTGGGTGGCGCGGCCGATGGTGCGGATGTGCTCGGTCGGCGTGCGCAGGATCTTACCCTGCTCGGTGATGAGCAGGAGCTCCTTGTCTTCGTTGACCTGGGCGATCTCGATGACCCGGCCATTCTTCTCGGTGATCTCGAGGTTCTTGAGGCCGACACCGCCGCGGCTCTGGACGCGGTACTCGTCGAGCGGCGTCCGCTTGCCGTAGCCGAGCTCGGTCACCGTGAGCAGCGTGCCGCCCGGCTTCACGACCTCCATGGCCACGACGGCGTCGCCGTCACGCAGCGTGATGCCGCGGACGCCGTAAGCGGTGCGGCCCATCGGCCGGACGTCGTCCTCGGGGAAGCGGATGGCCATGCCCTGGCGCGTGCCGATGAAGATCTCGCTCTGGCCGTCCGACAGCTGCACCGCGATCACGCCGTCGCCGTCGTCGATGCCCATGGCGATGATGCCGCCGGCGCGGGGGTTCGAGTAGGCCGACAGCTCCGTCTTCTTGATGGTGCCGTTCTTCGTGCCCATCACGATGTGGCGGGTGTCGTCGAACTCGCGCACCGCCAGCATCGAGGCAATCTTCTCGCCGCTTTCCATCTGCACCAGGTTGGCGATCGACTTGCCACGGCCGTCGGCACCGACATCCGGGATCGCGTGCACCTTGAGCCAGTAGGCGCGGCCGCGGTCGCTGAAGATCATCAGGAACGAATGGGTCGACGCCACGAAGAGGTGGTTGACCACGTCCTCCTCGCGGGTCCGCATGCCGATGCGGCCCTTGCCGCCGCGCCGCTGCTGCCGGTAGGTGGTGAGCGGCGTGCGCTTGATGTAGCCGGTGTCGGTCACCGTGATCGCCACGTCTTCATCGGCGATCAGGTCTTCGATGCTGAACTCGCTCTCGTCCTCGATGATCAGCGTGCGGCGCGCATCGCTGAACTTCTCCTGGGCGGCGCGCAGCTCGTCGACGATGATCTGGAGCAGCAGGCGCTGGCTGCCGAGGATCGTCCGCAGCTTCTCGATCAGGCTGATGAGGTCGGCCAGCTCGGCCAGGATCTTCTGCCGCTCCAGGCCGGTCAGGCGCTGCAGCTGCATGTCGAGAATCGCCTGGGCCTGGATGTCCGACAGCCCGAAGTTCCCCATCAGGCCGGCCTTGGCCTCGGGCGTGGACTTGGAGGCGCGGATGAGCGTGATCACCGCATCGATCTGGTCGAGGGCGATGCGCAGCCCATCGAGGATGTGGGCGCGCGCCTCGGCCTTGCGCAGCTCGAACTCGATGCGCCGGCGCACGACGTCGCGGCGGAAGTCGACGAAGTACTGCAGCACCTCGAGCAGCGACAGCACGCGCGGGCGGCCGGCGACGATCGCCAGCATGATGATGCCGAAGGTCTGCTGCAGCTGGGTGTGCTTGTAGAGGTTGTTGAGCACGACCTCGCCGACTTCGTTGCGCTTGAGCTCGATCACGATCCGCATGCCATCGCGGTCGGACTCGTCGCGGATGTCGGAGATGCCCTCGATGGTCTTCTCGCGGACGAGGTCGACGATGCGTTCGAGCAGCGTGCTCTTGTTGACCTGGTAGGGGATCTCGGTGATGACGATCTGCTGTCGATCGCCCTTCTTCATCGGCTCGATCTCGGCCTTGGCGCGCACCTGGACGCCGCCACGGCCGCGCACGTAGGCTTCCTGGATGCCGCGCCGTCCCACGATGGTGCCGCCGGTGGGGAAGTCGGGGCCGGGAATCAGGCGCACCAGTTCCGCGAGTTTCTGTTCGGCCGTCAGCTTGGGCGCGTCTGGCGGCGCCAGCAGGGTCTGCTCGATCAGCCACACGGTGCCGTCGATCACCTCGCGCAGGTTGTGCGGCGGGATGTTGGTGGCCATGCCGACGGCGATGCCGGTCGAGCCGTTGACGAGCAGGTTGGGATAGACGGTCGGGAAGACGGTGGGTTCGGTGGTGGTCTCGTCGAAGTTCGGGACGTAGTCGACCGTGTCCTTGTCGAGGTCGTCCATCATCGCTTCGGCGAGCGCTTCGAGCCGCGCTTCCGTGTAACGGTAGGCGGCCGGCCGGTCGCCGTCGACCGAGCCGAAGTTACCCTGGCCATCGACCAGGGTCTTGCGCATGTTGAAGTCCTGCGCGAGACGGACCAGCGTGTCGTAGGCGGGTGCGTCACCGTGCGGGTGGTAGTTGCCGATGACCTCGCCGACGATCTTGGCGCACTTGCGGTAGGCGCGGTTGCTGGCCAGGCCCATCTGCCGCATCGCGAACAGGACCCGCCGGTGCGCCGGCTTCAGGCCGTCACGAACGTCCGGCAGCGCCCGCCCGATGATCACGCTCATCGCGTAATCCAGGTACGAGCGCTTCATCTCGTCTTCGATGTTGACGGGTACGCGCGTTTCAGAGCTCATTGAGATCCCAGGCGCTAGCAGGTGCCGACGTTCTGCCGTCCGAGCCGCTAGCCGCTAGCCGCTAGCCGCTGTTCGAAACTCAGATATCGAGGTTTCGAACGTCCAATGCGTTGTCTTCGATGAACTTGCGCCGCGGCTCGACCTGATCGCCCATCAGGGTGGTGAACATCTGGTCGGCCTCGGTGTGGTCTTCAGCGCGTACCTGGAGCAGCGTGCGCACGTCGGGATTCATCGTCGTCAGCCACAGGGTGTCGGGGTTCATCTCGCCGAGACCCTTGTAGCGGTTGACCGCGATGCCCTTGCGGCCGAGCGCCAGGAAGTGCTCCACGAACGCATCGAGCGAGGTGATGACGACCGGCCCGTCCTTGTCCTTGGGCACCTTGGCGGGGGCCGGCGCCGACAGCGCCAGTTCCGCCAGTTCGGCGGCCGTGGCCGGCGTCTCGATCGGCAGCTCGGCCTCGTCGGCATCCAGCGGCTCATCGGCCGCGGGCTCGGCGGTCTTGCCGGCCGCCAGACGCACTTCCACGCCGCCCTGGCGCAGGCCGCGCGCCAGCGTTCCGATTTCCTGGTAGGACTGGGCCAGGGCGCGGTACTCCGCCGAGGCCACGAGCGCGGCACCGAGCGTGTCGGTACGCGAGTAGCCGAACGTGCGGTCGTCGACGTGGAGCGCCCACGCGTTGTGCTCGTCGTCGCGGACGCAGGTCACGGTGCGGGTCGGCGAGGTCAGCTCGGCGGCGATCGCCGTCAGCTCGGCTTCGCGCTCGAAGAACGACGGGTCGGTGGCGCCGTGGTCGAGGAGCCGCTCGACGATGTCGGCGGCGTGGCCGCGCCGCTTCACGACGTGCAGCACCCGATGGTAGCTGGCGATGGTGTGGAGGACCTTCTCGAGGGCCGGACCGGTGAGCTCGCTGCCGTCGGGCAGGCGCACGATCCGCGACTCGACCGAGCGGTGCACCAGGAAGTTCTCGAGCTCCCGCTCGTCCTTGATGTAGGTCTCGGAGCGGCCGCGCTTGGCGCGGAAGAGCGGCGGCTGGGCGATGAAGATGTGGCCGCGCTCGACCAGCATCGGCATCTGCCGGTAGAAGAACGTCAGCAGCAGCGTGCGGATGTGCGAGCCGTCGACGTCGGCGTCGGTCATGATGATGATGCGGTGGTAGCGCAGCTTCTCGATGTCGAAGTCCTCGACACCGATGCCGCAGCCGAGCGCGGCAATCATGATCTTGATCTCGTCGGAGCTCAGCATGCGATCGAGGCGGGCGCGCTCGACGTTCAGGATCTTGCCCTTGATGGGCAGGATGGCCTGGAAGCGCCGGTCGCGGCCCTGCTTGGCCGAGCCGCCGGCCGACTCGCCCTCGACGATGTAGATCTCGCTCAGCGCCGGGTCGCGTTCCTGGCAGTCGGCCAGCTTGCCGGGCAGGGAGCCGCCTTCGAAGGCGCCCTTGCGCCGCACCAGGTCGCGCGCCTTGCGCGCCGCCTCGCGGGCGTGCGCCGCGTCCACCACCTTCATCACGACTTTCTTCGCGATGGCCGGGTTCTCTTCGAGGAACTGCCCGAGCTTGTCGTTGACGATCGTCTCGACGATGCCCTTGACTTCGGTGTTGCCGAGCTTGGTCTTGGTCTGGCCCTCGAACTGCGGGCGCGGGATCTTGACCGAGATCACCGCCACCATGCCCTCGCGGATGTCGTCGCCGCTGATCGAGGCGTCCTTGAGGTCCTTGGCGAGGTTGTTCTTCTGCGCGTAGGAGTTGACCGTTCGGGTCAGCGCGGCGCGGAAGCCCGACAGGTGGGTGCCGCCCTCGTGGGTGTTGATGTTGTTGGCGAACGAGTACTCGTGCGGGTTGTAGCCGTCGTTCCACTGCAGCGAGATCTCGGCTTCGATGCCGTCCTTCTCGCCGCGCATGTAGACGGGCTTCTCGTTGACCACGCCCTTGTTGGTGTTCAGGTGCTGGACGAAGGAGTTGATGCCGCCGTCGTAGTGGAAGCGGTGCTCCTTGCCGTCCCGGGCATCATCGAGGGTGATGACGATGCCGGCGTTCAGGAAGGCCAGCTCACGCAGGCGCTGCGCCAGGATGTCGAAGCTGTAGTCGGTGGTCTCGAAGATCTGGACGTCGGGCTTGAACGTGACCTTGGTGCCGCGGCGTTCGGTGACGCCAGCCGTCTGCAGCGGCGTCTGCGGGGCGCCGCGCTCGTAGGTCTGCTGGTAGACGTGCCCACCACGCCAGATCTCGAGGTCGAGACGTTCCGACAGCGCGTTGACGACCGACACACCGACGCCGTGCAGGCCGCCCGAGACCTTGTAGCTGTCGTTGTCGAACTTGCCGCCGGCGTGCAGGACGGTCAGCACGACCTCGGCCGCCGAGCGACCGCTCTCGTGCATGTCGGTCGGGATGCCGCGGCCGTTGTCGACGACCGTCACCGATCCGTCGACGTGGATCGTGACGTTGATCTCGGAGCAATACCCGGCGAGGGCCTCGTCGATCGAGTTGTCGACGATCTCGTACACCAGGTGGTGCAGGCCGGCCGGCCCGGTCGACCCGATGTACATGGCCGGGCGCTTGCGCACCGCCTCGAGCCCCTCGAGGACCTTGATCTTGTCGGCGCCGTAGTCTTCGGACTGCTCCCCGTTCATGGCTGCCAGCGGTTCCGACGCGGACGGCGACTCGGGCGTGACGGACGGGATATCGGACTGGGACATCTACCCTTCGTTTCGACGACGTGAATGACGGCCGCGGCGGTCACACGCGCATCGGCATGATGACGTAGGTGTAGCTGTAGCCATCGGCCGCCACCGGTGAGAGCACCGCCTGGCTCACGTCGTCCTTGACGTCGAGCGCCACCACATCGGCGTCGGCGACATTGAGGAAATCGAGCACGTACTGCGCGTTGAAGCAGATGGTCATGCCGGTGCTGTCGTAGTCGACGGTGAGCGGTTCGCGCGCCTCGCCGAACTCCGGACTGCTGGTCGTGACGTCGACCTTGCCCTTTTCGATCACGAACTTGAGGGCCCGCGAGCGCTCGTTCGAGAGGATGGCCACGCGCTTGACGGCGCTCGTCAGGCGGTCGCGCTCGAACTCGATGTGCTTGTCGTTGCCCTTCGGAATCACCTTCTCGTAGGCCGGGAACTGGCCGTCGATCATGCGCGAGACCAGCAGGCGCGGGCCGATGCGGAAGAACATGTGGTTCTCGCCGCGCTCGTAGTCGACGTCGCGATCGCTGTCGGCGAGCAGCCGCGCGAGCTCGGACAGCGTCTTGCGCGGCAGGATGGCCTTGATCTCTTCGCCCTTCGGGCCGGAGCGGGTGGCCGAGGCAAGGGCGAGACGGTGCCCGTCGGTGGCCACCATCGTCATGCTGTCGGTCTTGACGACGAACAGCGCGCCGTTGAGGTAGTAGCGCGTGTCCTCGCCGGTGATGGCGAACTGCGTCTTCGAAATCAACTGCCGCAGTGACGCCGACGCGAGCACCGTGGCGCTCGTCATCTCCGAGGTCGGCGGCGTGGGGAAGTCCGCCACCGGCATCGTCGGCATCTTCGACTCGAAGCGGTCGGCTGACACGGTCACGTGGTTGCCGTCTTTCGACGCCACCAGCTTCACGTCGCCATCCGGCAGCGAGCGGACGATCTCGTAGAGCTTCTTGGCCGGCAGCGTCACCGCTCCCGGATTTTCGACAGCCGCTTCGCAGCTGCTCGAGAGCGTGACTTCGATATCGGTGGCGAGCAGCCGGATGCTGTTGCCATCAGTTTCAATCAACACGTTCGCCAGGATGGGAATCGT
This sequence comes from uncultured Acidobacteriota bacterium, assembly GCA_963807405.1. Taxonomy (GTDB): domain Bacteria; phylum Acidobacteriota; class Vicinamibacteria; order Vicinamibacterales; family UBA2999; genus CADEFD01. The sequence goes on from CAWEBU010000009.1 coordinate 44,752, forward strand.
GTTCTTGCGCTCGACAATCTGCTGAAAGAACTGCAGCTCACGCACAAGGTCGGCCTTCCGGGCGACGAGTTCCATTTTTGCGATGACCTCGAGAGAGGAGCCAGTTGGCCGAACGATCTCTATCTGGAGCTAGAGAGGTAATGAATAGAGATAAAAGTATATAGGAATGTACGTGGAAAACCAAATAATCCGGGGCGCTAACGCCTTTCAAATCAGGTGGTTAGCCTGTTGAATTTTCTGTGGATCGAAGACCGGTTGCAAGGTGGGTTCGCGACCTGCGACCGTCGGCCAACAGGCGTCCACAACGCATCCACAGCGGGTCGTGTGGAAAACCACGGGCGGGCGGCCCGCGGGTGCGGGAATGCTCAGCGAAACGCTTCGAGGAACCCGGTGACGAGGTTGTTGAAATCCCCGTCGTTCTTGCGCATGTCCTCGACCTTGCGGATGGAATGGATCACGGTCGAATGATGCTTGCCGCCGAACTGCTTGCCGATCTCGGGCAGCGAGGCACGCGTCAGCATCTTGCACAGATACATCGCGACCTGGCGCGGCATCGCCACCGACTTGGCGTTGTTGCGTGACTTGAGGTCGGTCGTCTTCATCTGGTAGTAGTCGGCGACGTACTTCTGAATCTGCTCGAGCGTGACCGCCCGATCGTCGTGATCGATGACGTTGCGGAGCACTTCCTGCGCCAGTTCCACCGAGATCGTGCGGCCGGTCAGCGACGCATAGGCGAGCAGGCGGATGAGCGACCCCTCGAGCTCGCGGATGTTCGACTTGATGCGCGAGGCGATGTACATCGCCACGTTGTCGGGCAGCGGAATCGCCTCGGTATCGGCCTTTTTCTTGAGAATCGCGACCTTGGTCTCGAGGTTCGGCGGCTGCACGTCGGCGATGAGCCCCCACTCGAAGCGCGAGCGCAGGCGCTCTTCGAGGCGGGGGATCTCGTGCGGCGGCCGGTCGCTGCTGAGGATGATCTGCTTCTGCGCGTCGTAGAGCGCGTTGAACGTGTGGAAGAACTCGTTCTGCGTCCCTTCCTTGCCGGCGACGAACTGGATGTCGTCGACGAGCAGGACGTCCACGGAGCGATAGCGTTCGCGGAACTCGAGGATGCGGTCGTAGCGGACGGCGTTGATCATCTCGTTCATGAAGCGCTCGGACGAGATGTAGGTGAGCCGCAGTCCGGCGCCGTGCTGCACGACGTACTGCCCGATGGCGTGCATCAGGTGGGTCTTGCCGAGGCCGACGCCGCCGTAGATGAAGAGCGGGTTGTAGGACAGCGACGGCGCCTCGGCGACGGCCCGGCAGGCGGCGTGGGCGAACTGGTTCGAGGGCCCGACGATGAACGTGTCGAAGGTGTAGCGCGGGTTCAGGCCCTGGGCGACGCCGGTCGGGGCGTCGGAGATGGTGGCCTCGACGAGCGGGGCCGGGGCTTCGGCGGGCGCGGGGTCGGCGTCCGAGGCCTTGAAGGCGAGCACGGCATCCGGGCGGCCAACCTCCTGGAGGGCCTCTTCCAGGACGACCGCGTAGTGTTTCGTCAGCCAGTCCTTGAACAGCGGGTTGGGAACCCGGACCGTCAGGGTGGTGCCGTCGTCGGCCACGAAGCCGGTCGGCTTGAACCAGGTGAAGTAGCTGTGTCTATTGACTTTAGCTTCGACCTTGGCCAGCACCTGGTCCCAGACGTTCACAGACATATGGCGGGATTCTGGGTCGGCACGTGGGACGACAGCTAATTTCCACAGGGTTTTCCACAGCATGTGGAAAACCGGGGATTTTCGGGGCCTGGGTGGCGGTCGACTCGAGACCTGACCGGGGGGCAAACTGTAACATACGCCCGGCCCTCCGTCGGACGGCGAAACAAAGAAAATATCTCAGGAAATCCGCTGTTTTCGCCAGGCACCACTACCTGTGGTGCGTTGACAGGGCCGGCTGCCAGCGTCTACACTTCGTGGTTTCGGATAGAGACACAGAAATGGCCAAAGGGAAGCGTACCTTTCAACCCAACACTCGGCGCCGTGCGAAGACCCATGGCTTCCTTGTCCGTATGGCAACCAAAAATGGCCGGCTGGTGCTGAAGCGCCGCCGCGCGAAGGGCCGCAAGCGGCTCACCGTGTCCGACGAAGGCTGATCGAACCGTCCTTCATGCCCGCCGCGTTCCCCCGAGCCGCACGGATTCGTCGTCGCGGCGAATTCACCGGGGTCTTCGACGGCGGCGTGAAACGCCATGGACGCCTGATGTCCGTCTTCGTGCTGCCGACGGCGGGGCAGCGCGCGCGGCTCGGCATCGCGGCCAGCAAGAAGATTGGCGGGGCCGTGGAGCGCAATCTGGCGAAGCGGCGCATGCGCGAGGTCTTTCGCGTCGCGCCGGTAGCGGCGCCGCTCGACATCGTCGTCATCCCGCGCCGCGACCTGCTGAACGCCCCGTTCGAGAGCGTGCAGCGTGAGTTCGCCGCGCTCGTGGACGTGGCAGTTCGTCATGGCAGACGCTCCCAGCCTTCCCCCGACCAGCCGCGCGCTCCTCGCCGCGATCGGCGGGTATAAGTATTTCGTCTCCCCTTGGTTTTCCGGCACTTGTCGATACGTTCCTGGATGTGCCGACTACATGGCCGAAGCGGTCGTGCGTCATGGCGCGGTGCGTGGCGCCTGGCTGGGCATGCGACGCCTGGCGCGGTGTCATCCCTTAGGCGGGTCCGGACACGATCCGGTACCTCATCGGTAGCAGTCATCCATGGAACGTAGAGTTCTTCTCGCCATCAGCCTGTCGTTCCTGGTGCTCTTCGCGTACCAGACGCTCTTTCCGCCGCCGGAGCTGGTGCCGCCAACCGGCGCCCCGGGGGCCACGGCGCCGCCTCAGCCGGGACTGATCCCGCAGACGTCCGCCGGCTCCGCCGCCGCGGCGCCGGGATTGGCCGCGGTCGCGCCGCCGGCCGCTCCCGCGGTTCGCGCCGCCAGCGACGAGCGCGAGTTCGTCATCGAGACCGCCAGCGTCCGGGCCGTCTTCACCAACCGTGGCGCCCGTCTCAGGCACTGGGAGCTCAAGGGCTACCGGGAGGAGAGCGGCGCCCTGGTCGACCTCGTGCCGGCCGCCACCGGCGGTCACCCGCTGCCGTTCTCGCTCCTGTTCGACGCGACGGCTGACACCGCGACGGTCAACGACGCGCTGTTCGCCGTCGAGAGCGACGCGCCGGCGGTCATCGACGCCACCACGTCGCCCGCGGCCATCACCTTCGTGTTCGAGGCCGCCGACGGCCTCACGGTGCGCAAGCGCTTCACGCTGCCGCCGACCGGCTTCGAGCTGACCTTCCTGGCCGAGGCGACGCGCGGCACGAGCACGCTCAACCCGCGGATTGTCTGGGGCCCCGGGCTCGGCGAGGAGATCGCGGCCCTGGCGGGCTCGGGCGGCTTCCTCTCCGGCAACTACATCTACCCGGCGGCCGGCTTCGTCGACCAGAGCGGCTCGGTGGAGCGCTTCACGGGCGCCAAGGCCTCCTCGGCCGGGGTCCAGCAGGGCGGGATCCGCTACGCCGGCGTGACCGACCACTACTTCGTGGCCTCGACCATCGATGCGCCGGCCAGCCAGCGCGTCGAGTTCGCGCACGTGCCGTACACGCCGCCGGGCGACGAAGAGGAGACACGCCAGTTCGTGTCCTTCACGGTGGGCTTCGACCAGCCGCCCGGCGATCTGCGTTTCTTCGTCGGTCCCAAGCAGTTCGAAGCCCTGAGCGCGGTCAGCCCCGAGTTCACCAAGGTCATCGACTTCGGCATCTTCGCGTTCCTCGCCGTGCCGCTCCGGGGCGCCCTCGAATGGGTGCACGGGTTCGTCGGCAACTACGGCTGGTCGATCATCGTCCTGACGCTGCTCATCAACGTCGCGATGGCGCCGCTGCGCCACAAGAGCGTCGTGTCGATGCGGAAGATGCAGGAGATCCAGCCGCAGCTCAAGGCCATCCAGGAGCGCTACTCGCACCTGAAGATGACCGACCCGGCGCGCGGCAAGATGAACGAAGAGGTGATGGCGCTCTACAAGTCGAAGGGCGCCAACCCGGCCAGCGGCTGTCTGCCGATGCTGCTGACGATGCCGGTGCTGTTCGCGTTCTACTCGCTGCTCTCACAGGCCATCGAGATGCGCGGGGCGCCGTTTGCCGGCTGGATCACCGACCTCTCGCAGCGCGACCCGTGGTACATCACGCCGCTCCTGATGGGCGCGACGATGTTCTGGCAGCAGCGCCTCCAGCCGGGCACCGGCGACCCGACGCAGCAGAAGGTCATGATGTTCATGCCGGTGATGTTCACGGCGATGTTCCTTCCGGCCCCGAGCGGGCTCGTGCTTTACTGGTTCGTCAGCAACCTGTGGGCGATTGGCCAGCAGTACTTCACCAACTGGATGATCGGCCCACCGAAGGCCGTGGCAGCAGGAGTCAAGCGATGAGTGCGACCGACCCGATCGTGGAATTCGTGCAGGATGTGGTCGACGCGATGGGTCTGGACCTGACCGCCGCGGTCGAGGAAGAGACCGATGGCCTGCGCATCAACCTGAGCGGTGACGACGGCTCGGTGCTGACGCGCCGCTCCGGGGAAGCCCTGCAGGCGCTGCAGCAGATCGTCGGCGCCGCTTTCCGCGCCGACCGCACCGACGAGCGTCGCCTGGTCGTCGACTGCAACGGCTACCGCCGCGACAAGGACGCCGAGCTGCACCAGATGGCGATCTTCCTGGCCGGCAAGGCCAAGGACACCGGGCTGGCGCAGGAGATGGGGCCGCTCAATCCCTACGAGCGGCGCATCGTGCACCTCGCGGTCGAGGCCATCCCGTTGGTCGGCACCGAAAGCATCGGCGACTCGTTCGAGAAGACGGTCATCATCTCGGTCACCCGGTAAGCACGGGACGCTCGGTCCCGGCGGAGGCGCGTGGCGCCGTGTTCTCCACAGACGACACCATCGTGGCCGTGGCGACGCCGGCCGGACACGGCGGCGTCGGGGTGGTGCGCCTCAGTGGTCCCGCCGCCGCGTCGATCGGATGCGCGCTGGCGGCGCGCCACGCCGGCTGGCGGCCGCGACGGGCCACCCGGGCAACGGTGACGGCTGGCGATCTCGTCGCCGATGCGCTCGTCACGTTCTTCCCCGCGCCGCGGTCCTACACCGGTCAGGACGTGCTCGAGGTCTCGGCTCACGGGAGCCCGGTGATCCTGGCGTCGATCGTGCGGCGCGCCGTGCACCTGGGCGCGCGGCCGGCACGGGCCGGCGAGTTCACGCTGCGGGCGTTCGTCCACGGCAAGCTGGATCTGGTGCAGGCCGAGGCGGTGCGCGACCTGGTCGACGCGGTGTCGCCGGCGCAGGTGCGGGCGGCGGCGTCGCATCTGGACGGCTCGCTGTCCACGCGCCTCCAGGCGATTGCGGACGAGATGCGGCAGCTCGAGACGCTGCTCGAAGCGTCGATCGACTTTCCGGACGAGGGTTACCGCTTCATCGCGCCGGGGGAGGTCGCGGCCGCGCTCGACCGGCTGCGGCAGCAGCTCGCGGCGCTCGTGGCCACCGGCGGCCGGGGACAGATGGTGCGCGACGGCGCGCGCGTCGTCATCGCGGGGGTGCCGAACGTCGGCAAGTCGAGCGTGTTCAATGCGCTCGTGGGCACGGAGCGGGCGATCGTGACGCCGGTGCCCGGGACGACGCGAGACCTGGTGAGCGAGCGCGTCGTCATCGACGGCGCGCTGGTGCTGCTCGTCGACACCGCGGGCCTGCGCGATGGTGCCGACGTCGTGGAGGCGGAAGGCGTGCGGCGCGCCAGCGGCGCCGTGGACGAGGCGGACCTCGTGATCGTCGTGCTCGACCGCTCGCGCGCCCTCACGGAGGCGGAGCGGCAGTTGCTGGAGACGCGGCGCGGCCGGAACACGATCCTCGTGGCCAACAAGGCGGATCTGCCGATCGGGCTGGCACCGACGGCGGAGGTCGCACAGGCCGTGGCGGTGAGCGCGCGTTCCGGGGAAGGCGTGGCGCGTCTGGGAGCGGCCATCGCGACGGCCGTCCACGCCGGGCAGGACGGCGCTGAGTCGCTGCTCGTGACGAACGAACGGCATCGCGCGCTGCTGACCCGTGCGCTGGAGTGCGTGGATCACGCGGCCGGCGCCATGACGTCAGCCGGCAACGAGTTGCCGGAGGAGTTCGTGGTCTCCGATCTGCGGGGAGCGCTGCTGGCGCTCGAGGAAGTCAGCGGCCGGCGCACGCCAGAGGCTCTGCTGAACGAGATCTTCGCGACGTTCTGCATCGGCAAGTAGTTAAACATTTGTGAAACGCATGCAATCGATGCATTCAACTGATTTCGATGTGATTGTCGTGGGAGCAGGCCACGCCGGCTGCGAAGCGGCGTGGGCGGCGGCCTCGCTCGGCTGTCAGGTAGGGCTGTTCACAATCTCCGCCGCCACCATCGCCACCATGCCGTGCAATCCGGCCGTGGGCGGGACGGCCAAGGGCCAGCTCGTCCGTGAGATCGACGCGCTGGGCGGTCTGATGGGACGCGCCATTGACGCCACCGGCATCCAGTTCAAGGTGCTGAATCAGAGTCGGGGACCGGCCGTGTGGGCGCCCCGCGCGCAGGCGGACAAGCAGCGGTACGCCCGCTGGGTAGCGGCGGAGCTGGCCGCGGTACCGGCGATCGCCATCACCGAAGGACAGGTCGCGCGCCTGGTGTTCTCGGCGGGCCGCGTGTCGGGCGTCCAGCTCGTGACTGGCGAGAGATTCAGCGCCGCCGCCGTGGTGGTGACGACCGGCACCTTCCTGAACGGCGTGATTCACGTCGGCGACGAGCAGCGTCCGGCGGGTCGGCTGGGCGAACCTGCCGCCATCCATCTGGGCGAGCAGCTTCGCGAACTGGACTTCGCCGTGGGCCGGCTCAAGACGGGAACGCCGCCACGGCTCTCGCGGGCGTCGATTGACTTCGATGGTGCCGTGGACGCGGGGCTGTTCCACGTGGAACACGGCGACGAGCCGGCGACGCCCCTGTCGTTTCTCACGCGCGAGGCGCCGCAAAACGCCGTCGTGTGCTGGAAACTGCATTCCTCCGCGCGCAGCCACGAAGAGGTTCGCAAGCACATCGGGCGCTCACCGCTCTACAACGGCCAGATTCAGGGCATCGGGCCACGCTACTGCCCGTCATTCGAAGACAAGGTCATGCGATTCCCGGATCGCGACCGGCACCTGATTCATCTGGAGCCCGAAGGCCTGCACGTGGACGAGATCTACGTCAACGGCATGTCGATGAGCCTCCCGGAGCAGGTGCAGCGGGAGATCGTCGGAAGCTTGCCGGGCCTCGAATCAGCCCGATTCCTGCGCCCTGGCTACGCCGTGGAGTACGACTTCGTCCAGCCCACGGAGCTTCGCCATACGCTCGAGACACGCCGGTTCGCGCGGTTGTACCTGGCCGGGCAGATCAACGGCACGTCGGGCTACGAAGAGGCGGCTGGCCAAGGGCTGATTGCCGGCGCCAACGCGGCTCTGGCCGTGCGCGGGGATCGGCCGCTGGATATCGGCCGCCACGAGGGCTATCTCGGCGTCATGGTGGACGACCTCGTGACGCGCGGCTGCCTCGAGCCGTATCGCCTCTTCACGTCGCGGGCGGAGCATCGCCTCCATCTCCGCGCCGACAACGCCGATCTCCGGCTCACCGAGCGCGGGCGGGCCGTGGGACTGGTGGACGACGTCCGGTGGGAGGCGTTCGAGGCCCGCCGAGGCCGCCTCGCGGCCAACCGTCTCCTGCTCGAGACCCGCACCGTGGTGGCGCCCTCGGGTGCCAGGGTCACGGCGGGAGAGGCCCTCAAGTGGCAGGACGTCACGGCCCGCGGTCTGGCAGCCAGCGGCATCCCGCTCCAGCACGCGGCAGCGGGAGGCTTCGACCTGGCCACGCTGCAGACCGAGGCCAAGTACGGCGGCTACCTGCGACGTCAGGAGGCCGAGATCCGCCGGGCGCAGAATGCCGAATTCCAGCGGATTCCAGGGGATTTCGTCTACCGAGGCTTGCCCGGGCTGTCGGCGGAGCTGGTTGAACGTCTCGAGGCGGCCCGTCCGGCCTCCCTCGGCCAGGCCAGCCGGATTCCTGGAATGACCCCGGCCGCCACCGTCTTGCTCAACGCCGTGCTTTCCCGCAGAATCGCCGGAATGGACGAGGTAACATCGGGCGGGTGAGCGCCAAGCGGCTGCGCGAGCGGATCGCGCGACGGGCAAGGAACGTCGGTCTCGAAGTGGCCGGTCCACTGCTCGACGGCCTCGAGACGTATTTCCTGGAACTGGCGCGCTGGAATCGCAAGATCAACCTCACGGCATTCCAGCTCGATGACGACGGCACCGATGACGCCGTCGATCGCCTGCTCATCGAGCCGGTGGCGGCGGCTCGGCACATTCCAGCCAATGCACGCTCCCTGATGGACATCGGCTCGGGCGGCGGCTCTCCGGCCGTGCCGATCAAGCTGGCGCGCCCAGAACTCGCTCTGACGATGGTGGAAGTGAAGGTCAGGAAGTCCGTGTTCCTGCGCCAGATCGCCAGGCAGTTGCAGCTCACCGCCACGGAGGTCGAGAACTCCAGGTTCGAGGAACTGCTCGCGCGCCCCGCCCTCCACGAGTATTTCGACGTGCTGTCGATCCGCGCCGTCAAGCTCGACACCTCGAAGCTGATGAGCTTGCAAGCCTTCGTCAAACCCGGCGGTTATCTCCTGAACTTCGCCGCGGGCTCCGCCCCCCTGGCGCCGCCGCCACCTCTTCGCGTGCGAGCCACCCACACCCTGATCCCGGAGCACCAGAGCCGGCTGGTCGTGATTCAGAAGCAGCGGGTGGGAGTCCGTTCCACGTGAAACATCTCACCGGCTCTGCGGGCCATCAGTTCCGGCCTTGACCCCGTCAGCGGGCCAAGTTACGCTAACAGCCCATCCCGTAAGGACTATTTAGGTTATATGACACAAACCGTGCGTGTCATCGCCGTCACCAACCAGAAGGGCGGCGTCGGCAAGACCACGACCGCCATCAACCTCGCCGCCGGTCTCGCGATCGGCGGCCACCCGACGCTGCTCGTCGATCTCGACCCGCAGGGCAACTCCACGAGCGGGCTCGGGCTCAAGCAGCGCGCCGCCGACGTGCGGACGGTGTATCACGCGCTCACCACCGATCCGATGGGCGCGCCCGGGCAGTACGTGATCCCGACCAGCGTCGACCGGCTGGCCCTCGTGCCGTCGACACGTGATCTGACCGGCGCCGAGATCGAGCTCATCTCGATGCCCGATCGCGAGCGCCGTCTCAAGGATCTCATCGACGGCCTGCGCGATCGCTTCGAGTACATCGTGATCGACTGCCCGCCGTCGCTCGGCCTGCTCACGCTGAACGGCCTGGTCGCGGCTGACAGCGTGCTCATTCCGCTGCACTGCGAGTTCTTCGCGCTCGAAGGGCTCGCCGATCTCATCGGCACCTTGCGGCGCGTGCGCGGCGCCTACAACCCCACGCTCGACATCGAAGGCGTGCTGCTCACGATGTACGACGAGCGCACCAACCTCGGGCAGCAGGTGGCGCGCGACGTGCGCGAGTTCTTCAAGGACAAGGTCTTCACCACCGTCATCCCGCGCAACGTGCGCCTGGGCGAAGCGCCCAGCCACGGCGTGCCAGGCGTGGTCTACGACGCGCGCTCGCGCGGCGCCGAAGCCTATCTGGCGCTCGTTCGCGAAGTCATCGAGCGCACCACCCGCCCGAACGCCGCCTGATCGCCTTCCCGGAGCCTGTCATGGAGAAACGTCCCGCCCTCGGCAAAGGCCTGAGCGCCCTCATTCCCGACGTGCCGGCACCCGCGACGCCGCGCACGCCCCTGGAGCTCGACGTCGACTGGCTCGAGCCGAGCGAATTCCAGCCGCGCCAGCACATGGACGAGGCCGCGCTCGACCAGCTGGCCGCCTCGATCGGCGCCAGCGGGATCATCCAGCCGGTCGTCGTCCGCAAGGTCGGCGCCGAGAAGTACCAGATCATCGCCGGCGAGCGGCGCTGGCGGGCGGCCCAGCGCGCCGGCCTGACGAAGATTCCGGTCGTCATCAAGGACACGAGCGGCACCAGCCGCGCGCAGCTGCTCGAGTGGGCGCTGGTCGAGAATCTGCAGCGCGAGAACCTCAATCCGATCGAAGAGGCCACCGCGTATCAGCGCCTGGCGCAGGAGTTCAGCCTCTCGCACGACGACATCGCCACGCGGGTCGGCAAGGACCGGTCGACCGTCGCCAACACCTTGCGCCTGCTGCGTCTGCCGGTCGAAGTCCGGGCCGAGGTCGCCAGCCGCGCGCTGTCGATGGGACACGCCCGCGCCCTGGTGTCGCTGCCCACCGAGGTCGACCAGCGCCGGATCGCCCGCGAGGTGATCGCGCGCGGGCTGTCGGTGCGCGAGACCGAGTCGCTCGTCAAGCGTGCCGTCGACTCCGGCGCCAGGCCGCCGGCGGCGGTGGCGGCCAAGGACGTGCACACCCGCGAGGCGGAGGATGCGCTCTACCGCGCCATCGGCGCGCCGGTCGAGATCGTGCGCAAGGGCCGCGGCGGCAGCGTGCTCATCAAGTTCACGTCCGAGGACGAGCTGCAGCGCCTCTACGACTACCTGACGAACAGCGCTCGCTGAACCGGGCGGTGCGCGCGGCGGTCGCGCGGCACGCCCAAGACCCGGTATGATCGCCGCATGACCCACGGACAGAAGCGGCTCACCGAGATGGTGAGCTGCGCCGGTTGAGCGAGCAAACTCGCCGCCGGCGAGCTCGCTCACGTGCTGAGCGACATTCCTCCGCAGACTGACCCCCGCGTCCTTGTCGACTTCAGGACTGGCGACGATGCCGGTGTGTACGCCTGGGAGTCGGGGCCGGCGCTGGTGCAGACGGTCGACTTCTTCACCCCGATCGTCGACGACCCGTATCTCTACGGACAGATCGCGGCGGCCAACTCGCTGAGCGACGTCTACGCGATGGGCGGACGCCCGTTGACCGCGCTCGCCATCGCGGGTTTCCCGGAAGAGGGTCTCGACGCCGAGACGATCCGCCAGATCTTCAAGGGCGGCGTCGACGTGCTGCGCGAGGCCGGCGTGGCCCTGCTCGGCGGCCACACCGTGCGCGACCGCGAGATCAAGTTCGGCTACGCCGTGACGGGCGCCGTCGACCCGGCGCACATGTGGACGAATGCCGGCGCCCGGGCGGGCGACGTGATCTTCCTGACCAAGCCCCTCGGCACCGGTATCGTCGGCACGGCCATCAAGTTCGGCCGCGCGCCCGCCGCGGTCGTCGACCAGGCCGTCGCCTCGATGCGCATGCTCAACAAGTGGGCCGCCGAGGCGCTCACCGGCCTGGCGGTGCACGGCTGCACCGACGTCACCGGCTTCGGCCTGGCCGGTCACGTCGTCCAGATGGCCAACGCCAGCGGGGTGACCATCGAACTCGAGGCGGCACGCTTGCCGCTGTTCGATGGCGTGACCGCCATGGCCGCGGCCAACCGCTCCGGCGGGCTGGCCAGCAACCGGGCCCACTTCGCCGACCAGATTCAGCTGGCCTCCCCGGGCGCCGACGCCCTGGCCGACCTGCTGTTCGACCCGCAGACCTCGGGCGGGCTTTTCGTGACGATTGGCGCGGACGACGCCGAAACCGCCGCGGCGCGATTGACCGCCGCCGGTCAGCTGGCCGCCCGCATCGGCCGTGTCACGGAGCGTTCGGCTCATCCGCTCCGCGTTAGGTGATTCACCAGAAAAACCCGAACCGCGTGTCCGACCGGCACTTGGATGTGCGGCATGGCTTGTGGCCGGACCGACAGGAATGGTATAAAAGAGCGTTTTGGCCCGCCATGTCGTGCGGTGCCATGGGAGGCTCCATCCAGTGATTCCGGACCTGTCGGTCCTTTGGGTCATCGCGCTCTTGCTGCTCTGCGTGTTCGTGCTGAACACGTTGATCTTCAAGCCCGTGCTGCATGTGATCGAATCGCGGACCGGCGCGGTGCGCGATGCCCGTGAGCTGGCGTCCTCGGCCGCCCACAAGGCCGGCGAGGCCACCGCGCAGTTCGACCACACGCTGACCACCGCGCGTGCGGAGGTCTACCAGCAGATGGACGACGCCCGCCGCACCGCGCTCGACAAGCGCGCCGCCATCATGGCCGACACCAAGCGCGAAGCCGAATCCGCGCTGGCTGATGCCACATCCCGCCTGACCGATCAGGCCTCAGCCGCCCGCGCGGCGCTCGAAAGCGAGGCAGACAACCTTGCCGGCGAGATCGTCAACCGGGTGCTGGGCCGTACCGCGTAACCGCATCATGACCGTTGCCGCCAACTCCCCGACTGCGTATGCCCTGCGGGCTTGTGAATTAAGGCGCAAGCTCGCCGCGCGCCTGATCCTCGCGCTCGCGCTGACGGTGCTCGTCGGCTCCGGCCCCCTCGCGGCTCAGGAGCACGAAGCCGCCAGCCCCGAGCATGCCGCCGAGGCCGGCCACGAAGAAGAGCACGGCTACTTCGCTGGTCTCATCTGGCCGATTGCCAACTTCGCCGTGCTGGCGGGCGCGCTCTACTACTTCCTGCGCCTGCCGCTGGCGGAATACCTGGCCGGCCGCTCGAACCAGATCCGCAAGGATCTGGTCGAGGCCGCCGCTTTGACCCAGACGGCCACCGAACAGCTGACCGAGGTCGAGCGCAAGATGAAGGCGCTGCCCGGCGAGCTGGACGCCCTCAAGAAGCGGGGCGCTGAAGAGATCGTCGCCGAGGAGGCACGCATCGCCAGCGCGGCAGAAGCCGATCGCGCGCGCCTGCTGACGCAGGCGCGGCGCGAGATCGACGTCCGCCTCCAGGCGGCCGAGCGCGCGCTGAGCGATCACGCTGCGACGCTGGCGCTGCGGCTGGCCGAACAGAAGCTGTCCACGGACATGACGGCCGCCGACCACGCGCGCCTCGTCAACCGCTATATCGACCAGGTGAAGGAGCGCTAGACCGATGTCGTCCCGCACCTCCGCCACCCGCTACGCCAAGGCGCTGCTCGACGTCACCCCGGCCGACGCCGATGCCGGCCAGGCCGAACGTGACCTCGCGGTGTTCGTCGACCTGCTGCACGAGAACGCCGAGCTACGCCAGGCGCTGCTGACGCCGTCGGTGCCGGCCCGCAGCAAGCGCGCCATCGTCACCGCCGTGGCCGAACGCATCGGCATGGCGGCGAACGGCGTCCGGCTGCTGCAACTGCTCGCCGACCGCGATCGTCTCGGCCTGATGGACGACCTGCTGGCGGTGTTCCGCGAGCGGCTGCTCGACCGCCGAAAGGTCGTGCGCGCCGAGCTCCGGTCCGCCGTGGCCCTGTCACCCGAAGAGGTGCAGGCCATCGAAACCCAGCTCGGCGCCGTGACCGGCAAGAACGTGGTGATCGACGCGATGGTCGATCCGGAACTCATCGGCGGCGTGCTCGCGAAGGTGGGCAGCACCGTCTACGACGGCACCGTGAGATCGCAGCTGCAGAGACTTCGCAGGCAGCTGCTCGCCAGCGGCTAGGGACTAGCGGCTGGCGGCTGGGAAGAACGAACATCGTGGCGGCGCTTGCAGGATTAGACAGTCGACATTCGTAGGGTGAGTACTTCAATAGCCGCTAGCCGCAAGCCGCTAGCCGCTGATCGAGCGAAAAGCGCATGGACATCAGAGCTGACGAAATCTCCAAGATCATCCGCGACCAGATTGGCGGCTTCGCCGTCGACGTCGACGTCGCGGAAGTGGGCACGGTCATCTCGCTCGGCGACGGCATCGCGCGCGTGCACGGCTGCGAGCGCGCCATGGCTGGTGAGATGCTCGAGTTCCAGCACGGGGTGTACGGCATCGCGCTGAACCTCGAAGAGGACAGCGTCGGCGTCGTGCTGCTCGGCGACTACGTGGCCATCAAGGAGGGCGATCCGGTCAAGCGCACCGGCCGCATCATCTCGGTGCCGGTGGGCGAGGAGCTGCTCGGCCGCGTCGTCAACGCCCTCGGTCAGCCGATTGACGGCAAGGGCCCGATCCTGACCAAGACGTTCGCGCCGATCGAGAAGCTGGCGCCCGGTGTCGTCGATCGCCAGTCGGTGCGCGAACCGATGCAGACCGGCCTCAAGGCCATCGACGGCATGGTCCCGATCGGCCGCGGTCAGCGCGAGCTCATCATCGGCGACCGCCAGACCGGCAAGACCGCCGTCGCCATCGACGCCATCCTGAACCAGAAGGACACCGGCGTCATCTGCATCTACAACGCCATCGGGCAGAAGCAGTCGACCGTCGCCCAGGTCGTCCGCACGCTCGAGGAAGCCGACGCGATGCGCTACTGCATCGTGGTGGCCGCGGCGGCCGCCGACCCGGCGCCGATGCTCTACATCAGCCCCTACTCGGCCACCGCGATGGGCGAGTACTTCCGCGACAACGGCAAGCACGCGCTGCTCATCTACGACGACCTTTCGAAGCACGCCGTCTCCTACCGCGAGATCTCGCTGCTGCTGCGCCGGCCGCCCGGTCGCGAGGCCTACCCCGGCGACGTCTTCTACCTGCACTCCCGCCTGCTGGAGCGCGCGGCCAAGCTCAACGACGCCCTCGGCGGCGGTTCGCTGACCTCACTGCCGATCATCGAGACGCAGGCCGGCGACCTCTCGGCCTACATCCCGACCAACGTCATCTCGATCACGGACGGCCAGATCTTCCTCGAGGCCGACCTCTTCAACCAGGGCGTGCGCCCGGCCATCAACGTCGGCAACTCGGTGTCGCGCGTCGGCGGCTCGGCCCAGATCAAGGCCATGCGCCAGGTGGCCGGCACCCTGCGTCTCGACCTCGCCCAGTACCGCGAGCTGTCGGCGTTCGCGCAGTTCGGCAGCAGCGACCTCGACCAGGCGACCCAGCGTCAGCTCAACCGCGGCGCCCGTCTCGTCGAGCTGCTGAAGCAGCCGCAGTACCGGCCGCTGCCGGTCGAACAGCAGGTGGTGACGCTCTACGCCGGCACCAACGGCTACTTCGACGCCATCCCGGTCAACCAGGTGCGGCGCGCCGAAGAGGAACTGCAGCGCTTCATGACGACGCGCTTCGGCTCGCTGCTCGGGACCATCAAGACCAAGAAGACCCTCGACGACGAACTGAAGACGCAGCTCAACGCCGCGCTCAAGGAGTTCACGGAGAGCTTCGCGGCCGCGGGAGCCCGCGCGTAGGTTGTGAGCCCCGGGTCCCGAGACCCGGGACCCGACAGGCCACGAGAAACCGATGCCCTCACTCATTGACATCCGGCGCCGCGTCCGCGCCACCAAGTCGACGCAGCAGATCACGAAGGCCATGAAGATGGTCAGCTCGTCGAAGCTGCGTCGCGCCCAGGAGCGCATCCTGCGCAGCCGGCCCTACGCGCACGAGATGCTGCGCGTGTTCAACAGTCTGGCCACGCGCGTCGACGCTGGCGCGCACCCGCTGCTCAAGGACGACCCGCTGGTGGCCCGCACGCTGCTGGTCGTCATCAGCGCCGACCGCGGGCTGTGCGGCAGCTTCAACACCAACGTCATCAAGACCACCGCCCAGCACATCGCCGACCATCCGGCCGAGGCCGGCCGCGAAGTGGCGCTGGCGCTGGTCGGCCGCAAGGGCCGCGACTTCTTCAACCGCCGCGGCTTCGACGTCAAGTACGAGGAAGTGGGCCTGTTCCAGAACGTCAAGTGGGAACACGCCCAGGCCATCGCGAACACCTGCATCAGGGAGTTCCTCGGCCCGGACATCAGCTCCGTCTACCTGGTCTACAACGAGTTCCGGTCCGTGATCTCGCAGCGCGTCGTCATCGAGCGGCTGCTGCCGATTCCGAAGCTGCCCACCCCGGACGCCGCCGCGACCGCGGCCGGCGACGAGCAGACCGTGCAGGGCGCGGACTACCTCTTCGAACCATCGCCGGGCGAACTGCTCGACACCCTGCTGCCGTTCCACGTGGCCGTGCAGGTCAACCGGGCACTGCTCGAGTCGTCGGCGGCCGAACACGCGGCCCGCATGACGGCCATGGACGCCGCCACCCGCAACGCCAAGGAAATGGTGGACCGGCTCACGCTTTACATGAACAAGGTGCGGCAGGCCGCCATCACGCGCGAGATCATCGAGATCGTCGCCGGAGCGCAGGCCACGTAGGACAGCGCCTGGGACCAGGGGCTAGCGGCTAGGTAGAGCTTATGAACACTGAGAACGTCGGCAAAGTCATTCAGGTCATTGGTCCCGTGGTGGACGTCGAGTTCGAGGGCGCCCTGCCGGCCATCTACAGCGCGGTGCGCGTGATGTCCGAGAAGACGGCGACCTCCGAGGCGATGGACGTCGTCGTCGAGGTGCAGCAGCACCTCGGCGAGAACCGCGTGCGCGCGGTGGCCATGAAGCCCACCGACGGCATGCAGCGCGGCATGCGCGCCGTCGACACCAAGGCGCCGATCACGGTGCCGGTCGGCCCGGCCACGCTCGGCCGCGTGCTGAACGTGCTGGGCGAGCCGGTGGACTTCCCGGATCGTCCGGTCGAGGCGAAGGAGCACTGGCCGATTCACCGGCCCGCGCCGACCCTCGAACAGCAGTCGACCGAACTCAAGATGTTCGAGACCGGCATCAAGGTCATCGACCTGCTCGAACCGTATCTGCAGGGCGGCAAGATCGGGCTCTTCGGCGGTGCCGGCGTCGGCAAGACCGTCATCATCATGGAGCTCATCAACAACATCGCCATGAAGCACGGCGGCGTGTCGGTGTTCGCCGGCGTCGGCGAACGCACGCGCGAGGGCAACGACCTCTGGCTCGAGTTCCAGGAGTCGGGCGTCATCGACATGAAGGACATGTCGAAGTCGCGCGCCGCCCTCGTCTACGGCCAGATGACCGAGCCGCCGGGAGCGCGTCAGCGCGTCGGTCTCTCGGCTCTCACCGTCGCTGAGTACTTCCGCGACGCCGAGAACAAGGACGTGCTGCTCTTCATCGACAACATCTTCCGCTTCACGCAGGCGGGCTCGGAAGTGTCGGCGCTGCTCGGCCGCATGCCGTCCGCCGTCGGCTACCAGCCGACGCTGCAGTCGGAGATGGGTCAGCTCCAGGAGCGCATCACCTCGACGAAGAACGGCTCGATCACGTCGGTGCAGGCCATCTACGTCCCGGCCGACGACTACACCGACCCGGCGCCGGCGACCACCTTCGCCCACCTCGACGCCACCACCAACCTGTCGCGGCAGATTGCCGAGCTCGGCATCTACCCGGCCGTCGATCCGCTGGCCTCGAGCTCGCGCATTCTCGACCCGCGCATCATCGGCGACGAGCACTACAACGTGGCCCGCCAGGTGAAGCAGATCCTCCAGCGCTACAAGGACCTGCAGGACATCATCGCGATTCTCGGCATCGACGAGCTGTCGGAAGACGACAAGCTGGCCGTGTCGCGCGCCCGCAAGCTCCAGAAGTTCCTGTCGCAGCCCTTCTTCGTGGCCTCGCAGTTCACCGGTCTGCAGGGCAAGTACGTCTCGATCGCCGATTCGATCAAGGGCTTCAAGGAAATCTGCGACGGCAAGCACGACGGCGTGCCCGAGCAGGCCTTCTATCTCCAGGGCACGATCGAAGACGTCCTCGAGAACGCCGCCAAGATGAAGCAGTAGCCATGGCCCTGCCGACGTCGCTCACGCTCAACATCGTCACGCCGGATCAGTCGTTCGCTCACGAGGTCGACGAGGTGTCGCTCCCCGGGGTGGAAGGCGATTTCGGCGTGCTGCCAGGCCACACGCCGTTCTTCACGGCGATCCGTACCGGCCAGATGTGGTACCGGATGGGCGCGGCGAGGCACTTCCTCGCCGTGTCGGTGGGCTTCGTCGAAGTGCTGCCCGCCCGCGTCACGGTGATCGCCCAGGTGGCCGAGCGGGCCGAGAGCCTGGATCAGGCGCGCGCGGAAGCCGGCATGCGGCGCGCTGAAGAGATGATGGGCCCGACCGCGCACGAGATGGACTTCGAGCGCGCGCGTCTGGCGCTCCTCAAGACGCTTCAGCAGCTGCAGGCCGAGTCTCGACGCGGCGTCTAGGGGCCGTGGCACACTAGCCAGGCCGCATGTTCGCCAACCTCCTTGCACTGCCCCGATACCGCGGCCTGATCCAGACGCTGGTCGTGCGCGACCTCAAGGCGCGCTACCGCGGCTCCGTCCTCGGTTTCTTCTGGTCGTTCATCAACCCGCTGCTGCTGATGGCGGTGTACACGTTCGTGTTCACCGTCATCATGCCCGGCGCCCACCCCGCCGACATCCAGCCCTACGGCCTGTTCTTCTTCTGCGGCATCCTGCCGTGGACGTGGTTCAGCTCGTCGCTGACCGAGTCGGCCAACGTGCTCATCTCGGGCGGCAACCTCATCAAGAAGGTGCTGTTCCCGGCCGAGGTGCTGCCGCTCGTCTCGGTGCTGGCCAACCTGGTGCACTTCCTGCTCGGCCTGCCGATCCTGGCGGCCCTGCTCATCTACTACCAGCGCCCGCTCGATCCCCTCGAGCTGCTGTGGTTCCCGGTCATCGTCCTCGTGCAGTTCTTCTTCACGACCGGGATCGCGTTCCTGCTGGCGGCACTGACCGTCCACTTCCGCGACATCAAGGACATCCTGGCCAACCTGCTGACGCTGTGGTTCTTCTCGACGCCGATCATCTACTCGATGCAGATGGCGCCGGAGAACTTCCGCTGGGTGATGAACCTGAATCCCATGACGCACCTGATGATTTCCTATCAGGAGGTACTCTTCCACGTCGGCCCGCACGGCCACTGGAAGTGGCTGCTGTCGCTCGGGGCCGGTTCGCTCCTGGTGTTCCTGGCCGGCTACTTCGTGTTCGATCGGCTCCGCGACTCATTCGCGGAAGAAGTGTAGCCAGCGATGACCAACGCCATCGAGGCCCTCAACGTCACCAAGGTCTACCGCAAGTACGCGCGGAAGAAGCAGTTCGCCACCCTGAAGTCGGCGCTGCTGTCGGGCAGCCTGGTCAGCGAGCTGCAGCCCGACGAGACCTTCGAGGCGCTGCGCGGCGTGTCCTTCAGCGTGCCGAAGGGCTGCACCTACGGCGTCATCGGCAGGAACGGCTCCGGCAAGAGCACCCTGCTCAAGTGCGTGGCCGGCATCACGCGGCCGACGACCGGCAGCGTCACGGTGGACGGCCGCATCTCGGCGCTCATCGAGCTCGGCGCCGGCTTCCATCCCGAGATCTCCGGCCGCGAGAACGTCTTCATCAACGGCATCATGCTGGGCCTCACGAAGCGTGAGATCCAGAAGCGCTTCGACGAGATCGTCGAGTTCGCCGAGCTCAAGGACTTCATCGACGCCCCGGTCAAGACCTACTCGTCCGGCATGTACATGCGGCTCGGGTTCGCGGTCGCGATCCACGTCGATCCCGATGTCCTGCTGGTCGACGAAGTGCTGGCCGTCGGCGACCAGGGCTTCACCGTCAAGTGCCTCGACAAGTTCGCCGAGTTCCGCCGCAAGAACCGCACGATCCTGCTGGTGACGCACTCGCTCGATCTGGTCGAGAAGTTCTGCGACCAGGCGCTGTGGCTCGACAAGGGCAAGACGCACGGCGAGGGCGATCCCAAGCTGGTCGTCACCGCCTACATCGTCAATGTCGAGAAGGCGGAGGAGCAGCAGCTCGCCAGGGAAGAAGCCGTGCGCGTGGCCGCCGCCCAGGCCGACTCGGACACGGCGCCGGCCACGAGCGACGAGCCGCACAACCCGGTCGAGACCGGCGAAGCCCCGACCGACATGTTCAAGGCCACCGAGGGCCGCTGGGGCACGCGCGAAGTGGAAGTGACCGCCGTCACCATCGACGACGCCGCCGGCACGCCGGCTCACGTCTTCCACAGCGGCGATCCGCTCACCGTGCGCATCCAGTTCCGCGCCCACCAGCCGACCCTCGACTTCGTGTTCGGCCTCGGCATCTTCAACGCCGACGGCGTCTGCTGCTACGGCACCAACACCAACATCGACGAGCTCGAGCCGGAGCGCATCAGCGGCGAGGGCGAGGTGCGGTTCGTCATCGACCGCCTCGACCTGGTCGAGGGCACCTACAAGTTCGACGTCGCCGCCCACAAGCTCGACGGCTATCCCTACGACTACCACCGGCAGCTCTACACGATCCGCGTCAAGGACCGCCGCAAGGACGTCGGGATCTACCGGCCGCCACACCGCTGGGAGGTCACCGGCGACGTGACGTTCCGGCCGCCGGGATCCGGCTTCAAGCGCGGCACCGACGGCGAGACGACGTAGCGATGGTGGTGCTGGCCGGCCGTGCCGCCGCTGCCGCCTGGGCGGCCGACCACCGCGCCGCGGGCACGGTCGTCGTCTTCACCAACGGCGTCTTCGACGTGCTGCATCCCGGACACACGCGCTATCTGGCGGACGCGAAAGCCCAGGGCGATGTCCTCATCGTGGCGGTGAACTCCGATCGCTCGGTGCGCGCCCAGCAGAAGGGCGCCGACCGGCCGATCACGCCGGAAGGCGAGCGCGCGGAGCTGCTGGCCGCCCTGGCCAGCGTCGATGCGGTGGTCGTGTTCGACGAGGAGACGCCGCTCGAGATCGTCAGCGCCGTCCAGCCCGACGTGCTGGTCAAGGGTGCGGATTGGGCCGCGGACGCGATTGTCGGCCGCGACGTCGTGGAGGCGCGCGGCGGGCGTGTCGTGCGCATTCCGCTCGCCCCGGGTCATTCCACGACCGCCATCCTGCAGCGCGCCCGTAAGGGCTAGCGCGACCGCTCTCACCGCCCCGGCGGCAGCGTCCTCAGCGCGGCGCACGATTCCGGGAAGCCGGCCTGGCAGCTGGCCTCGAAGACTTCGCGTGCCCGCTGGCGATCCGCTGCCACACCGGTCACCGACAGGTGCAGCCCGAGCCGGTAACACGCCTCCTGCGTGCCGCGTTCGCACGACGGGGCCAGGACCGCCAGCGCGGCCGCGCCATCGCGCGGCACGCCGCGGCCGAGTGAGCGCAGCGTGGCGAGGCGGACACACGACAGCTCGTCCAGCCGGGTGCAGCCGAGCAGGTAGTAGTCGGCCGCCAGCGCCGGACGGGCCGGGACGCCCACGCCAGCATCGACGATGTAGCCGGCCTCACGACACGCCGCCGTGCTGGTGACGGTGCGGCTCGCCTTGCAGTCCTGCGCCACCAGCGTCAGCACGCGCGCGCAGTTGGCGTGGTCCTCGTAGCACTGGTTGATGAGCCCGCCGATGTCGTCCGCCGCGACCGGCTCGGCCGCGGCCCCGATGAGCGGCGTCGCAGGCGCGGCGGGAGACTCGCCCGGGTGATCGACGACGAGCGGCGGCGTCTCGGCCGGTGTAGACGCGGCGGCCAGGGCGCTCAGAACACGCCGCGCCTCGGTCAGGTCCTCCGCCGACGTGGCCAGCGCCCGGCCGATGCCGGCCACCTTCAAGCCGTCCGCGGGGCGGCCGAGGCGCAGGTAGGTGCGGGCCAGGGCGAGGCGGTGCGCGCTCGATGCGGGCATGAGCGCCACGCCCCTGGTTCCGGCCGCGATGGCGTCGTCGGCGCGTCCGAGCGCTGCCAGGGCTTCGCCGAGGAACGTCCACGCGTAGTCCACGTTCGGATTGGCCGCCGTGCTCTGTCTCAGCAACGCCACCAGACGCTCGGTCGCGGCGCGGTCCTGGCTCGTGCTCAGCAGCGTTGCCAGACGGTAGGGCACCCACCACGACACGCCAGGCTGCGTCACCGCCTGGTCGAGCGCCGCCTGCAGTGCGGCGTCGTCGCCGTCCTGGTCGGCCAGGAGGGCGGAGACTTCGGCGCTCACGCCGGCCGGCCCGATCGTCTCCGCCTCGGCGGCCGCCGCGCGTGCCTCGACCGGCCGCTCCATGGCCACATGGAGCCGGCCCTGGTGCAGCAGCGTCTCGACGGCCGTGAGATCGCGCACCGTGAGATGGCCCGCGATCCGCGGTTTCTGGTAGCCTTCCGCCCGGTCGTAGCGACCGGGAGGGCAGCGATGCGTGCAGCAGGCTTCGTCATGGCGGGGGTGATCGCACTTGCGGTGGCCATCAGCGCGCAGGCGCCGGCCACCGGACCGGCGGACGGCGAGACCCGGGTGCCGGTGCACCAGGAGCCGCGGCATCATGTCGTGCACGACTCGCCGTCGATGCGGATCCTCGACATCCAGATTCCGCCCGGGGACCAGACGCTCTTCCACACCCACGACACCGCGATTCTTTATGTGCCGATCGCCCGCTCGGTGACGCGGTCGCAGGAGTGGGGCGGCGCGTGGAGCGGTGGCGGCACCGCAGCGCCCGTTGCGGCGGCTCCCGCGCCCGACCGCCCGGGCCGGGTCAACAGCGTCACCACCTACGTGGAGCAGCCCTACACCCACCGCGTCAACAACACCGGCGCATCGCTCTTCCGCCTGATCGGCATCGCCAACCGCACGGCCGGCAGCGACGCCACGGCATCGGCGTCGACCCCGGAACTCGAGAACCGGTGGTACCGCGCCGAGCGCCTCGCCATCAAGGCCGGCGCCTCGGCCGCGATCTCGCCCCACGCGGGCCCGGTCGTCATCGTGATGCAGACCGCGGGCTCGGCGGCGGTGGACGGCGCGTCGTGGCACCCGTTGAACGGACCCGGCGACTTCGCCCGCATCGACGGCGCGACGCCGCACACCGTCTACAACCGCGGCGCCAGCGACATCGAGCTGGTCGCGGTGGCCGTCAAGGGCGCCAGCTAGCGCGGCGCCGTTCGGCCTACGGCACGATGACGACGATCTCGCTCGACGGCGGGCTCACCAGGGTGTTGGCGCGCGACCGCAGCCTGATGAAGTAGCGGCCCGCCGGCAGTGTGCCGCTGATCGAGGTCGCGGTGCCGCCGGTGTTGACCGACCCGAGATTGGTGGTTCCGCTCGTCGTGCCGACGTCCACCACGTAGCTGGTCGGCGTGGCGCCCGTCACCGGAGCGGACCACGACAGCGTCACCACATTGCCGCTCAGGGTCGCGGACAGGCCAGCGGGCGCGACCGGCACCACGCCGCCACCGGTGCCGCCGCCACCGCCGCTGATGGCGGCCACGGCGTCGTTCGACACCGCGCCCACGCCGCAGCTGCTCCGTCCAGCCACGCGCAGGAAGTACGTCCCGGGGGGCGCCTCGGCCGTGAACGTGGTGGCGGCGGAGCCCAGATCGATGGTCGCCAGATCCGAGCGGCCGGCCGCCGACCCGGCGAAGAGCACGTAGCCGGTCGGCGCTACCGGACCGGCCGGTGCGTCCCAGGTGAGCGTCAACTGGCGGCCGCTGACCGAGGGCGCCTGGAGGACCGGTCCGTAGGACAGGCCGACACAGCCGCCGGACGCGCCCATCACGACCGCCACATCCTCCGAGGGCGGGCCGGACCCGGCGGCGTTCGAGCCGCGCACGCGCAGCCAGTAGCTGCCGTCGCCCACGCCAGGCGCGCTGAACGTCGTCGCGGCCCCGAGCGGCACCACCACGAAATTCGCAAGCCCCGGCGCCGACCCGACTTCGAGCGAGTAGCTGGTCACGGGATCACCGGTGGTCGGGGCCGTCCAGCCGAGCGTGATCGTGCGGCCCGAGAACGACGCGGCCAGGCCACCCGGCGCGCCGGGCCTCGGGTTGGGCGTGGCCACGGTGACGGACGCCTCCGGCGAGGCCGTGCTCGTGCCATACGTGTTCACCGCGCGGACGCGCGCGAAGTAGGTGCCCCCGGCCGTGAAGGGGATGCTGAGCGATGTGCCCGTCGTCGTTTGCACGGGGAACGTGGTGGCGCCCGGTGCCGTGCCCACCTGCACTGAGTAACTCTCAGGCGTGCTGCCGGTCGTGGCCGGCGTCCAGGTCAGCGTGAGCTGCGTGCCGGTCGCCCCGATCGACAGGCTGGTCGGCGCATCGGGCGCCGCGGGGGTGGCCGTCACGCTGAGCTGCACGGCGCGACCGACCGCGCTGACCGCGTCCTCGCCGAGCAGGGCCAGGCCGCCGGTGCCGGTGGCGCCGGTCCGCGGCGTGACGGTCACGTTGAAGGTGCGGCTGGTGGCCGTGGACGACACCGGCGCCACGACCAGCCCGGCGTTGGCCAGCAGCGTCGGCGACGTGGTGGTCGCCGTCAGGGTGAGGGTGGCGCCGGGCGTATCGACGTCGTTCACGGTGACCGGGAACGACGTGGGCGTATCGACGACGGTGGAGATGGCCGACGGCACGCCGGCCGCCAGCGTCGGCGGATCGTCCACCGCGTTCACGGTCAGCCCGAACGAGCGTTGCGCGGAAGCGAGGCCATCGCTCACCGTGACGGTGAGGGTGGAGGTGCCGGACTGATTGGCGGCCGGCGTCACCGTGAGCGTGCGGCTCCCGCCGGCGCCGGCGAACGTCAGCCCGCCCGCCGGGACCAGCGCGCCGTTCGACGAGGTGGCGGACAGGACGAGCGCGTCGAGCGGCGTATCGCCGTCCGAGACGGTGAACGCGACATCAAGCGAGCCGTCCTCGGCCATCACCTGACTGCCGACGGCGCCGATCGCGGGTGGCTCGGGAATGGTGACGGTGAGCGCGAAGGTGGTCACAACCGGCGTCGCGCCGTCGGACGCGGTCAGGGTCACCACCGCGGATCCCGCCTGGCCCGCCGCCGGGGTCATCGTCACGTCGAACGTGCGGCTGGTGGAGGTCGTGGCCGTCGTCGCCACGGCGACGCTGGCATTCGGCAGCACGGTCGTGTTCGAGGAACTCGTCGCGAGCGTCAGGGTGCCGCCCGTCGTGTCGATGTCGGTGATGGTGACCGTGGTGTGCGTCTGCTGGCCGCTGGCGATGGTGGCCGAGGCGGGCGACCGCGTCACGGTGGGGGCGTCGTTGACCGCCGTCACCGTCAGGGTGAAGGAGCGGGAGGCCGTCTGCGAGCCGTCGCTGACGGTCACGGTGATGGTGCCCGAGCCCGAGCGGTTGGCGACCGGGGTGACCACCAGGGTGCGACTGGCGGTGGATCCGCCGAGGGCCAGCGCGGCGCCGGTGTTCGGCACGAGCGTCGTGTTCGACGAGGTGGCGGTCACCACGAGCGCGTCGGCGCTGGTCTCCGCGTCGCCGACCGTGAAGGCGAGCGGCGACGTGGCGGCATCCTCGTTGATCGTCACGTTCGAGAGCGCCGTGATGGTGGGAGGCGAGCCGCCGCCGACGGCCTGACGCCAGTTGGCAGCGGTCGACGCGGCGCTGTTGATCGAGCGCGTGTTGTCGTGCTGGGCGACCGTTCCGGTCGTGGCGCCGCCATAGGTCACATTCGGGCTCGAGAAGTGCAGCACGCGCGGGCAGCCCCCCGAGCAGTCGTAGGCCATGACCGAGCGGAAGCGGCTCTGCGGGTCCTTGTAGCCGAAGGAGTAGGCGTAGAGCGAGGGCTGGCCGGCTCCGTCTTCCGGTGCGTGGGCGGTGCCCATGTTGTGGCCGAGTTCGTGGGCGAACGAGTAGTTGGGGCTGATGCAGGGGTAGGCGGTGACGCTGAAGGCCGAGGGCGCGAAGCCCGGCGAGAGCGAGGTCATGACGTAGCCGACGCCGCACGCACCGCCGGCGGTGTTGCCGACGATGAGCGCCATCATGTCGGCGCCGAGTGCTTCGCGGCGCGCGTGCACGTCTTCCATCGTGCCGTCACCGCTGTTGCGGAAGAGGCCGAGGTCGGTGCCGAGGTTGCCGCTTTCGGTGTAGGAGGTCAGCTCTGCGCCGACCAGGCGCAGGCGCGGCAGGATGCCGCTGTTGGCGTAGGCGGTGTTGGTCTCCGAGACGCCGAGCGCGATTCGCGCCTGCACGGCCGCGTCGGATCCGGCGGCGGTCCTGGCCGCCGGCGTGTAGAACACCAGCACGTCGATCGTGCTGCCGTCGTCCCCGGCGATCGGCGGATCGTCGGCGCTGAACGAGGGCGCTTCCACCGGCGGCAGCAGCGGTTCGAGGTCGACGCCGGTGGCGGTCGCGTCGACGAGCCGGACGAGATGCAGCGGCCCGCCCGCGGCCGGTTCGATCGAGAACGCGCCGTCGAGGGTGCGGACCGACCCCTGCAGCACGCCGGCGTACGACACCAGCGTGACCGAGCTCAGCGGCTCTCCGGGAATGTGCCCGGCCCACGTCTCGGCGCCGTCGCGATGCCGTTCCCGTCGATCGATCTCGGCGCGCACGACCCGGCCCGACACGAGCTCGATGTCCAGCACGTCGGCCGCGAGCGCCGTCGTGTTGACGCTCACCGCCCGTGACTGCAGGGTGTCCGGACGCTGGACGACATCCTGAGGCACGCGTGCTCCGGGAAAGGGTGCGCCGAGCAGTGCAGGCACGACCGGGCCTTGCGCGCGTCCGCCGGTGGTCAGGGCGGAAAGGATGAGACACAAGCCGACGAGCCAACGGCGGCGGCCTGACAGAACGGTGTTCTTGAAACGCACGGAGAGCGGGCGCTGCAAGAACCGGTCCTCCACGGCGCGGCCGCCGGGTGCCGCCCCGGACACCGCGCCGGCGGAACTACGGCGCGACCAGCGCCACGCGGGTGGCCGGACCCGCGATGCCCCTGAGGTTCACGCCACGGACCTCAATGGCACGCTGGTCGCCGCCGACCGGCCATACCAGCGTGGCCGATCCGTGCGCCACCCATGGGCCTGGCGTGCCGGCCCGGTCGATCACGCGGTACTCCGCGCCCGCGATGTGCGGCATGTCGTGGGCGAGATCGAGCCACACTTCCGTGCCGCTCATGACGCGGGGCGTCACCCAGAGCCGGTTGAGCGGCGCCTCGGCGATGGCCCGGTCGCCCGTCGAGACCGCCGTCGGGCGAACCTTGGGGAACTCGGAGGGCACGGTGCTCGCTTCCCACGGCGTCGTGCGGTCGTCCGTCCATTCGACCATGTCGCTCCACCGGTCGAACGGCTCTTCGTGCGGGGCGAAGACGTGGTCGGCCTTCAGATGGAAGCGCACGTAGTAGTAGAGCTCGACGGTCCCGTGCGGCCAGCCGGAGGGTGACGGGTGACCGGCGCGCACCGTGCCCTCGACCACCGTGACCGCCGACGGCGTGCCGGAGACGGCGGCGTCGTGGACTTCCAGCGCGCTCTGCGGAATCCCGGCCCTCTCGAAGTGCAGGTTGTAGTCGACGTCGAGCAGCACCCACTTGTTGAACTGGTTCGACCAGTACTCGAGCGGGTAGTGCGCGTAGGGATTCGAATCCAGTCCCACTTCGACATACCGAGCCGGAAACCCGAGCGCCGCCAGGGACTGCAACATCACCTGCGAGTACTGCGCGCAGTAGCCACCGGTGAGGCCGGCGCGAATGGCGTCGAGGATGATGAGCGCGTCCCACGGGGGATACGGGTTGGGTTCGCTGTGGGCGAACTGGGCCGCCACCCATTCCTTGAGCGCCAGCACCGCCTCGAACTCACTTGCCGCGCCGGCCACCACCTGGGCGAGGCCCTCGCGTGCCGCCAGCTGCTCGATGCGGGCGGCGTCGAAGTGCTCGTAGCGCACCGGAAGGCCGGCTTCGCCGGGCGGCAACGCCGGGCCGTTCTCGACCACGGCAACGAGACCCGGCAGCGTCAACGTGAGCGGCGCCGTGGCCGGACTGGTGCCGGCCGCGTTGCTGGCACGCAGCCGCACCGTGTAGGTGCCGTCCGGCACGTCGTCGACGCGAAATGACCCGGTGGCGGCAACCGGGAAGGTGCCGCTCAAGGGACCCGTCACCTCGAGCTGGATGCTGTCGGCTGCGCCGCCGCCGGCGGGCTGGCTCCAGCCGAGGACGAGGCCGTGACCCACGGTGACGCCGGTGACGGCGTCGGGCGCGGCAGGCGGTTCCAGCCCGCCGACCTCGACTTCGATCTCGTTCGACGGGGCACTGCGCATCCCGTCCGCGACGGCATAGGCCCGGACGAAATAGCGCCCGGGCGGCAGGGTAACCTGAGCCGTTGACGCATCACTTCCCAACGCCAGGCTGCCGGCGACCTGATTCGGCGCCAGGCCGCCTTCGAGCACGTAGCCGTCCGGCGGCGCCCCGACGGGAGCGTTCCAGCGAAGCGTGACGACCTCGCCCTGAACCGCGTCCACGGACAGCTGAGCTGGCGCGCCGGGAACCGTTTGGGCAGCGGTCGGGAGCGCCCCCAGCACGAGCAATCCCAGGGCGGCCAGGATGGTGGCTGCCCGCGGCGGGGCGGGACGATGGGGCACGGACATGGAGGAACGGCGCGGCACGGGTTCTTGTCGTGGGCCGGGACGGCCACCGGCGAGGAAATTCGTACTCAGCAATAACTCGGCCAACCTGGTCCGCGTGACCAGCCCGTGAGCTTGGACCGGTCATACGCAATGGCCGTTACATCCTGATGTCGGAATCGTCGGCCGTAGGACAATAGGAGTTTGTCCTCGTCACTGGCTCTTCGTTCGATTTTCAAGGCTCTGGTCGCCGCCGAGGGCCTGACGACCCGTGGCGCCGGCCTGCACGGCCTGACCATCCAGGCCAAGGCGCTCGCCGCGGCGGCCGCCTCACACGAACAGCCGGGCGATCCGGTGTTGCTCGTCGTGCCGACCGACGCCGAACTCGATGCGCTGGTGGGCGACGTCCGGTTCTTCCTCGGTGCCATCGAGGGCTTGAGCGACAGCGCCCTCGGCAGCCTCGTCCTGCCGCTGCCGTCCCTGCAGGTCGATCCCTACCGCGCGCTGGCGCCGCACATGCGCGTGAGCTCGGCGCGAGCCCGCTCCCTGCTCGCACTCGCGACCGGTCAGGCGCGCGTGGTCGTCGCCTCGGCGCCGGCGCTGCTGCCACGCCTGCCCGAGCCCGGCGCGCTCGTGGCCCGGTCGCTCGGGGTCCGCGTCGATGCCGACGTCGATCCGCAGAGCCTGGCGGCGCTGCTCGCCGACGGCGGCTACGACCGGCAGGATCCGGTCGAGCAGCACGGCGAGTTCTGCCTGCGCGGCGGCATCCTCGACGTCTATCCCCCGAACGAGCTGTGGCCCATCCGCATCGAGTTCATGGGCGACATGGTCGAGTCGATCCGGCGCTTCGACCCCGACACGCAGCGGTCGGTGGAGTCGCTCGACCAGTTCATGATCGTCCCGGTGCGCGAGTCCACGGACCCGGTCGACCTTCCGGCCGACCTGCAGAGCGCCGCGACCATCTTCGATTACCTGGCCGCGAAGAAGTCGGGCCGCCTCTACGTCTCCGAGCTCGACGAGGTGCAGGCCGCAATCGAACGCGTGCGCACGCAGGTGCAGGCGAGTTTCGACGAGGCCACGACGCGCACCAACACGCCGGCAGCGATCAAACCACCGGCCGCCCTCTTCATCAGCGAGGCGGAGGTGACGGCGCGGCTCGAACGGGCCACCCGCCTGTCGGCGCTCGACGTCGATGACGCGGGCACGTCGCTCACCCACGTGCCGACCCAGCCGATCGCGCACTTCCGCGGCCGCGTCGCCGACTGGGTGACCGACCTGCGTGAGCGCAAGGCCGCTGGCGACACCGTGCTCTTCGTCGCCCACACCGCCGGCCGCGCCGAACGCACGCTCGAGATGCTCAAGGACTACGACGTGCGCGCCGAGTCGGCCACGCGTCCGAGCGAGCTGAGCGCGGGTGCGGTGCTCGTGACGGTCGGCGGGCTGTCGAACGGCGTCCGCTTCCCGCACGGCGGTCTCACCGTCTACGCCGAGACCGATCTCTTCGAAGACGACCGCCTGCGCGGCAGCGCGGCGCGCAAGAAGTCCGCGACCGCCGCCTTCCTCTCCGACCTGCGCGACCTCAAGGTCGGCGATCTCATCGTGCACGTCGACAACGGCATCGGCGAGTTCGTCGGCCTCAAGCAGATCGGCGTCGGCGACAGCGCGCACGAGTTCCTCGAGCTGCGCTACCACGGCGAGGACAAGCTGTTCGTGCCGGTCGAACGGCTCGACCTCATCCAGAAGTACACCGGCGGCAGCCGCCCGGCGCTCGACCGGCTCGGCGGCGCCTCGTGGGCCAAGGCCAAGACGCGCGTCAAGAAGGCCATGCGCGACATGGCCGAAGAGCTGCTGAAGCTCTACGCCGCCCGCAAGGCGGTGCCGGGCCACGCGTTCTCGGCCGACACGCACTGGCAGGAGGAGTTCGAGGCGGCCTTTCCCTGGGACCTCACGGTCGATCAGGCGACGGCCGTGGCCGACATCAAGCGCGACATGGAGTCGTCGACGCCGATGGACCGCCTGCTGTGCGGCGACGTCGGCTACGGCAAGACGGAAGTGGCGCTGCGCGCCGCGTTCAAGGCCGTGATGGACGGCAAGCAGGTGGCGATTCTGGCGCCCACGACCATCCTGGCGTTCCAGCACCACGAGACGCTCAAGGCCCGCTTCGCGGCCTTTCCGGTGCGCGTCGACATGGTGTCGCGCTTCCGCAGCAAGCAGGAGCAGGCAGCGATCCTGCAACAGCTCGCCGGCGGCCATCTCGACATCCTGGTCGGCACCCACCGGCTGCTCTCGAAGGACGTCGAGTTCCGCGATCTCGGGCTGCTCGTCGTCGACGAGGAGCAGCGATTCGGCGTGGCGCACAAGGAACGCATCAAGCAGATGCGCAAGAAGGTCGATGTCCTGACGCTCACCGCCACGCCGATTCCGCGCACGCTCAACATGTCGCTCGTCGGCATCCGCGACATGTCGGTCATCGAGACGCCGCCCAAGGATCGCCTGTCGATCCAGACGCACGTCGTGAAGTTCGACGCCAGCGTCATCACCCGCGCGCTGCGCAGCGAGCTGGCGCGCGGCGGCCAGGTCTACTTCGTGCACAACCGCATCGAGTCGATCTACTCGATGGCCAATCTCATCACGCGCCTGGTCCCCGAAGCGCGCGTCGTCGTCGGCCACGGCCAGATGGGCGAGGACACGCTCGAGCGGACGATGCTCGACTTCGTCGCCCACAAGTACGACGTGCTGCTCTCGACGACGATCGTCGAGAACGGCCTCGACATCCCCAACGCCAACACCATCATCATCAACCGTGCCGACCGCTACGGGCTGTCGCAGCTCTACCAGCTGCGGGGCCGCGTCGGACGGAGCGATCGGCCGGCCTACTCCTACCTGCTGATTCCGCCGGAGGAGGCGCCTGTCGTCGGTGGCGAAGAAGCGTCTGGCGGCGATCAAGGAGTTCAGCGATCTCGGCAGCGGCTTCCGCATCGCCGCGCTCGACCTCGAGATCCGCGGCGCCGGCAACCTGCTCGGCGGCCAGCAGAGCGGCCAGATCGACGCCGTCGGCTTCGAGATGTACATGAAGCTGCTCGAGGAGACGATCAAGGAGCTGAAGGGCGAGGACCTCGAGGACGACGCGCGGGCGGTGGTCAACCTGAAGGTCGACTTCCGCGTGCCCGCCGACTACGTCGCGGACATGAACCAGCGGCTGTCGATCTACCGGCGGATGGCCTCGGCGCGCAGCGACGACGACATCCGGACCCTGCTCGACGAGCTCGGCGACCGCTACGGGGCCCCGCCGCCCGCCGTCATCAACCTGGCCCTCTACGGCCGGATCCGGGTCGGCGCCGACCGCGTCGGCCTCGAGACCATCGACCGGGAAGGCTCGCTCGTCGTCTATAAGTTCAGGGCCCGGACCAAGGTCGACCTGGCGCGGCTGGTCAACCTGGTGCGGGCGCGGCCGGAATTGCAGCTCATTCCGCCGGGCAGCCTCAAGCAGGACCTGCGGCAGGCGGGGGCGGCGACCCCCAAATCCAAGGCGGCCTGGTGGACGGCCCGGGCGACGGCGGGCCAGGTCACGGCGGGATTCTCCAAGGCCGAACTGACGCGCGCGGCGCCCACCGACGCCGCGAGCGACGGCGGCCTCCTCGAGCGTGTGCTCGGGGTGCTCGAGGCGCTGTCGGACGAGTGACGCGCGACCCTTACGTTAAGCTAGGAAGACCATCATGACGCACCTGCTCACGCTTGCACTCGGACTGGCCCTCACGGCGGCCATGAGCTCGACGATCGGCGCGGCCGACATCATCGAGCAGATCCTCGTCAAGGTGAACGGCGAGATCATCACCAAATCGGACCTCGAGCAGCGGCAGATTGCGGCCTTGCGGCAGCGGCCGGAAGTGCAGGGGCTGCGCGGCGACGACGAAGCCCTGGCCCGGATGCTCTCCGACGTGACACCGGGTGTCATCGTCGACGCCGTCGACGAGTTGCTCCTCCTGCAGCGGGGCAAGGAACTCGGCTACGCGATGGGCGAAGAGCAGTTCAGGAGCATCATCGAGAACATCCGCAAGGAAAACAAGATCGAGACCGACGAGCAGTTCGAGCAGGCGCTCAAGAGCGAGGGCATGACGATGCTCGACCTGCGCCGCCAGCTCGAGAAGCAGATGCTCGTGTCGCGCGTGCAGCAGGCCGAGGTGATGGGGAAGATCAGCGTCGGCGACGAGGAGGTCAAGGCCTACTACGACGCGCACCAGGACGAGTTCTCCTCGACGCCGCAGGTCACGCTGCGCGAGATCCTGGTGGCCGTGCCGAGCACCGCTGAGGGCGTCAACGTGGGTCTCGACGAGGAGGCCCGAACGAAGGCGGCCGCGCTGCACGAGCGGCTGCTGGCCGGCGAGCCGTTCCCGCGCCTGGCTGCCGATGCCTCGGACTCGCCATCGAAGGCCAACGGCGGCCTGCTCGGCGAGATTCCCTGGGCCGACATCTCGCCCGAACTGCAGAAGGAACTGCAGGCGCTCAAGGTGGGCGAGTTCACGCGCGTGCTGCGCACGCCACGCGGCTACCAGATCCTCAAGGTGGACGACCGTATCGACGGCACCGTCAAATCGCTCGAGCAGGCGCGCGAGGACGTCTCGGAGAAGGTGTTCGAGACCAAGCGCCGCGCCGAGTTCGGCCGCTACCTGGAGCGGCTGCGCACGCAGGCCATCATCGAGTGGAAGAACGACGAAGTGAAGAAGGCCTACGAGGCCGGTATCAAGGCTCAGGACGAGGCCGCGCCCAGGACCGGCAACTAGCCGCCTGCCGAGCGGCCGCGGCCTCGCGCAAGCACGTCGCCATGAGCCAGCTCCTCCGGTTCGACGGTGCGGTAAGACGCGCCCCGGCCATCGAGGCCTGGATGGACGGCCGCCCCGGTCCCCTCGGGACCATCGCGCGGCGCTGGTTCGAGGTCATGCGCGGCTGCGGCGACGATGTGCGGGAGCTGCTCCACGACGGCCACCCCACCGCCTGCATCGGCGACGCGGCGTTCGGCTACGTGAACGCCTTCACCGGGCACGTGAACGTGGGGTTCTTCCGCGGGGCCGAACTGGCCGATCCCGACGGCCTGCTCGACGGCACCGGCCGGTTCATGCGTCACGTGAAGCTGGGGCCCGGACGGGAGGTGAACGCCGCGGCGCTCACGCGGCTCATCGAAACTGCATACAGGGACATGAGACGGCGCCTCGACTCGGGGCCATCATGAGCCCGGCTTCGCCCGGCACCGGCGGCCATCCGGGCTAAAATCGAGGGACGCATGAAGATCGGCTCGATCGAACTCGCCTCGCCGCTCGTCGTCTCGCCGATGGCGGGGATGACGGATACGGCCTTCCGCCGGCTCGTCAAGCGGCACGGCGGATGCGGGCTGGTCGTCAGTGAGATGGTCAGCAGCGAGGGACTCGTGCGCGGCATCGACCGCACGCTCGAGTATGCCGAGTACACCGAGGAAGAGCGGCCGGTCGCCATCCAGATCTTCGGCGGAGAACCGGAGCGGATGGCCGAGGCGGCGCGCGTCGTCGAGGGCATGGGCGCCGATGTCGTGGACATCAACATGGGCTGCCCGGTGCCGAAGATTGCCAGGCACCAGGCCGGCTGCAGCCTGATGAAGGACCCCGGGCACGCCGCCCGCATCGTCGACGCGATGGTGAAAGCGGTGTCGATTCCGGTCACGGTCAAGATGCGCAAGGGGTGGGACGACACCCAGGCCAACGCCGCCGACGTCGCCGAGCGTGTCGAGCAGGCCGGCGCGGCCGCCATCACCGTGCACGGACGCACCGCCAAGCAGAGCTACACGGGCCAGGCCGACTGGGACTTCGTGGCGGAGGTGGCGCGTCGCGTGTCGGTGCCCGTGTTCGGCTCGGGCGATCTCGTGGAACCGCAGCAGATCGTCGACCGTCTGCGCCAGGGCGTGAGCGGCGTCTTCGTCGGCCGCGGCGTGTTGCGCAACCCGTGGATTCTCGCCCAGGCCACCGACCTGCTGAGCGGCCGTCCGGCACGTCTCGTGAGCGCCGACCAGCGCGCCCGCTTCCTGATGGAGTACATCGAGCTGCTGCTCGATGAAGGCCAGCGCGAGGCGGACGGCTTCCGCCATCATGCGCCGGCGCTGCCGGTGGAACCCGACCCCCGCGCGCGCAGCCGCGAGCGCTGGGTGGTGAACAAGGTGCGGGCCCTCTGCACCTGGTACACCAAGGGCCTCGACGGCGGCTCGCACCTGCGCATCGCGATCAACGCGGCGCCGTCGATCTCCGCCGTGCGTGAGATCGTCGACCGCTTCTTCCTCGCGCCCGAGAGCTTCGGCCCGCGCTATGGCGCCACCGACGACGCGGTGGACGACGCCGCCCTGCTCGCCGGTCACTGACCGCTGATGGGTCTGCGCGTTGCCATCGATCTCGACGGCACGGTGGCCGACCTGTCCCGCGCGATGCACGGCATCGCCCGGAGGAAGTTCCGCAAGCTGCAGCCGGCCGTCGCCACCCGGCCCCGGCGCGATCAGAAGGGCACGCTGGTCGTCGAGCGGCCGAGCCTGCGCGATCTCGATCTGAGCCCGGCCGACCTCGACCGCCTGTGGACGCACGTCCTCAAGATCAAGAACTTCTGGACCACGCTTCCGGAGATGGAGGCTGGCGTCGTCGCGCGGATCCAGGAGCTCGCCGACGAGCACCGCTGGGACGTGCTCTTCATCACCACCAGGCCCACCGCCGCCGGTCACACGACGCAGCAGCAGAGCCAGGAATGGCTCGCGGCCCGCGGCTTCCGTCATCCGAGCGTCTTCGTCGTGAAGGGCTCTCGCGGCAAGGTCGCGGCCGCGCTCCACCTCGATGCCGTGATCGACGACCGATCCGAGAACTGCCTGGACGTGGCCACCGAGTCGACGGCCAAGGCTATCCTCGTGTGGCGCGGCTCGCCGGCGTCGCTCGGCGCCGGCGTGGCGCGTCACGGTGTGCTGGTCACCGACTCCATTGGCGCCGCGCTCGACGAGCTCGTGCAGATGGACCGCGTGAAGCGCGGCGGCGTCGTGCGTTCGATCAAACGGCTGTTCGTGAAGTCCTGAGCCGCCTCGTTCGACGGCGCGCTCAGGCCGGCGGCGGTCATGAGCCGGGCCCGCAGGTAGTAGGAGCCGGTGGGCAGCGTGACCGTGGTCGCCGGAGCGAGGGTCCGCACCTGACCGATGACGGCGGCAGCTCCCGGCGTCAGCCCGCCTTCGAGCAGCACACCGGTGGCCGTGACGTCGCTGGCCGGGAGCGCCCATGCCAGCGACACCTGGTTGCCGGTCATGCCGGTGATGCGGAAGCTCGTCGGTCCGCTCGGAGCTGATGTCACGTTGGTGATCGTGCCCGTGGCGGTGGACGGTGCGCCCACCGTGTAGCCGGCACTGGCGACGACGCTGACGACGACGGTCTCATCGCCTTCGGCGATCTCATCGAGGACCGGCACGATCGTCACGGTGGTCGAGGTCATGTTGGCGGAAATGGTCGCGGTCGCGACCGCACCGGTGTAGTCGGCTCCCGGAGTGGCGGTGCCCGATAACGCGAGGCTCACATCGGTGGCAGTGCTGAGGCGTGGACGAGGTGAAGGTCGGCGTCAGTCCGGAATCCGAGGTGGCGCTCAGGGTCGGGCTGGTGCCGAAGTTCTGCGCGCCTGGGTTAGCGAAGGTGATGGTCTGTGTAGCCCTGGGCGTGACCGCATTCGACGCCGCGGACGCGGAGCCGGTCCCGGCACTGTTGGTGGCCGTCACCGTGAAGGTGTAGGAGACGCCGTTGGTGAGACCGGTGACGGTGACTGGCGAGCCGGCGCTTGCACCCGTCAGACCACCAGGGCTCGAGGTGACGGTATAGCCCGTGATCGCAGCCCCGCCGCCGAAGTTGGGAGCCGAGAACGTCACCGACGCCTCGGTGTCGCCGGCGGTGGCCGTGGCGGCCGTCGGCGCGCCGGGGACTACTGCGATGACACTGAACGACTGCGTCACGGTCGGGGCCGGCAGATAGCTGCTGTTGCCGGCCTGGTCGGCGTCAATCGTGCAAGTGCCGGCAGTGACGAAGGTCAGCGCCCCGCCGCTCGTGATACGTCGCGGCGGACACGCGGTCGCGTGTGGATTCACGCTATGCTCATGGCCCGAACGGCGACCGTGACGGCGCTGGTCTGAGAAAGGAAAGAATCGCAATGACTGCGATGGTCGATCGCCTGCGGTTCCTGTCGAAACGTCTCAGCGAGCGTCTGTGGGTGCGGCCACTGGCCGTCTGCCTGCTCTCGATCGGGGCGGTGTTCCTGACGACGATCGCCGACTTCACCATCGTCGGCCAGGAGTTTCCGGACATCAACCCGGACTCGATCAAGACCCTGCTCACCATCCTCGGCTCGAGCATGCTGGTCATTGCGACCTTCACAGTGGCGTCGATGGTGGCGGCCTACGCCTCGGCCAGCAGCTCGGCGACACCGCGCTCGTTCGTGCTGGTCGTCGCCGACGACGTCTCGCAGAACGCGCTGTCGACGTTCATCGGCGCGTTCATCTTCAGCGTCGTGGCGCTGACGGCGGTGGAGAACGAGTACTTCGAGCCGGCCGGTCGTGTCGCGCTGTTCGGCCTGACCGTCATCGTCTTCGCGCTGGTCGTGCTGACGTTCGTGCGCTGGGTGGATCGCATCGCACGCCTGGGCCGGATCGGTTCGTCGATCGAGAAAGTGGAGGATGCCGCGAGCGCGGCGCTCCGACGTCGCAAGGTGGCGCCGACGATGCGCGGCATGCCGGCCCGCCGCCACCTGCCCCAGGGCCGGGCCGTCTACGCTCCGAGCGTGGGCTACGTCCAGCGCGTGGATGTCGCCCGCTTGCAGCGCTGGGCCGATCAGGCGCAGGGGTGGGTGTCGGTGGCAGTGCTGCCAGGGGCGTTTGCCACACCCGCACGTCCGGTCGCCTATGTGGGCACCGACAGCGGAGCGCCGGCCGTGCTCGACGACGATGCGATCGTCGGCGCGTTCGTGGTGGGTCGCGAGCGGCTGTTCGACGACGATCCGCGCTTCGGTCTCGTCGTACTCGCCGAGATCGCCGACAAGGCGCTGTCACCGGGCATCAACGATTCGGGCACCGCCATCGCCATCATCGGTACCTTGACGCGGCTGTTCGTCCAGTGGGCGGAGCCCGGCGAGGCCGACTCCATCCTCTACGAGCGCGTGGAGGTGCCGGAACTGTCGATGCGGGACATGTTCGATGACGCCTTCACGCCGATCGCGCGCGACGGCGCCGCCGCCATCGAGGTGGCAGTGCGCCTCCAGAAGTCACTCGCAGCCCTGGCGGCTCACGGCGATGCGGCGATGCGGGACGCGGCGCTGGTCCACGCCCGGCTGGCCCTGGCACGGGCCGAGTCGAAAATGGACCTCCCCGAGGACGTCGCCGCGGTGCGCGCGCTGGCGAAGTTCGCGACCGGCGCGTCCTAGCGGTCGCGCTTCTTCGGCGGCCCCGAGCGTCCGCGGCCCTTGGGCGCGAACCCGCCGCCCGGCTTCGGGCCGCGGCTGAAGCCGCCGGCTCCACCTGGGTTCGGACCGCGCGGCCGGTCACCCGGTGGACGGTCGCCGCGCGGCCGGTCGCTACCGAAGGGCTTCGGCCGGTCGCGCCACTCGGGCTTGGGTCCCTGCGGCCGATCACCGCCGCGGTCGAACGTCTTGGGGCGGTCACGCCACTCGGGCTTGGGCCCCTGCGGCCGATCACCGCCGCGGTCGAACGTCTTGGGGCGGTCGCGCCACTCGGGCTTGGGTCCCTGTGGCCGATCGCCGCCGCGGTCGAACGTCTTGGGGCGGTCGCGCCATTCGGGCTTGGGGCCGCGCGGGCGGTCACCGAACGGGCGATCACCGGCCGGCCTCGGCCGGTCGCCGAACGGCCGATCGCCACCCGGTTTCGGCCGGTCGCGCCATTCCGGTCGCGGCGCCCTGGGCCGATCGTCGCCACGGTCGAACGTCTTGGGACGGTCGCGCCACTCGGGCTTGGGCCCGCGTGGGCGGTCGCCGAACGGCCGGTCACCCTGAGGCTTCGGTTTGTCGCGCCACTCCGGCCTCGGAGCGCGCGGACGGTCGTCGCCGCGATCGAAGGTCTTGGGGCGGTCGCGCCACTCGGGCTTGGGACCGCGCGGGCGGTCGCTGAAGGGGCGGTCGCCGCCCGGCTTCGGCCGGTCACCCTGAGGATTCGGCCGGTCGCGCCATTCCGGTCTCGGCGCGCGGGGCCGGTCGTCGCCGCGATCGAACGTCTTGGGGCGGTCGCGCCATTCGGGCTTGGGACCGCGCGGGCGGTCGTCGGAGGGACGGTCGCCACCCGGCTTCGGCCGGTCGCGCCATTCGGGTCGTGGCCCGCGGGCATCGGGCCGCGGCTTCCACGCCGGCCGGCCGGCGCCGCTGCCGCCACCCGGCTTGCCGCTCCACCCGCCCTGCGGTTTGTCGCGCCACGCCGGCTTC
Source organism: uncultured Acidobacteriota bacterium (assembly GCA_963807405.1). Taxonomy (GTDB): domain Bacteria; phylum Acidobacteriota; class Vicinamibacteria; order Vicinamibacterales; family UBA2999; genus CADEFD01. The sequence goes on from CAWEBU010000009.1 coordinate 83,282, forward strand.
GGTCCGCGCGGCCGGTCGCCGCCGCGATCGAACGTCTTGGGTCGATCGCTCCACGCGCGCTTCGGCGCGGGCGGCCGGCCTTCGGCGGCCGGGCGTCCTCGCCAGTCGGACGACGCCGGGGCGTCGTCGCGCGGCGCGTCGCTGGCCGCGTCGTCGCTGGCCGCGTCGTCGGCGGACGCTTCAGGCTGATCGAACGCGTCGAACTCGGGCGAATCCTGCTCGTCGAACGAGTCGTCCGTCGCGTCGACGACAGAGTCGTCGACAGAATCGAGAGGCGCTGGTCCCTCGCCCTCGACCTTGGGCCCGTGGCCCGGACGCGCGCGCACCATCTGCTTGAACTTCTGCCACTTGGCCTTCTTCGCCAGCAGGTACTTCTCGCGCGGGTCGCGGTGCTCGCCGCCGGGACGCCAGCTCTTGGTGCGGCGGTCCTCGCCTTCCGGCGGCGCGACGAGCGCGCCATCCGGACCCACGGTGTAGCCTTCCGACAGCTTGTCCTTCGCTTCTTCGCGCGACTCCCACAGCTTGCCCTTCTCGAACCACTTCATCGTGGCGCCAGGCTGCTTGACCTGGAGGCGTTTCAGCGTGGGCAGCAGTTCGTCAGGCTCGGCAGCACGAAAGGCGGTGGGGCCCCCGTCAACGAGGATGGTCCAGTACGCGTAGCGGGGTGGCATCTCTTGATCCTACTAGGGATCAGGCGGACGCGCCGGGGCAAGTGCCTAGCTGGCGAACTCCGGAATGCGCTTGAGCTTCTCGACCAGCGTCGTGCGTTTGAGCCCCAGGATGCGGGCCGCATCGGCGCGATTGCCGCCGCTGCGCGCGAGCGCCTTGCCGATCAGGTCGCGCTCGATACGGGCGACCAGCGTCGGCAGATCCACCCCGTCGTCGGGCAGGTCGAGCGTCGGCGCCGACTCGACCGCGACCGACTGCACCTCGGGCGGCAGGTCGATCACGTCGATCTGGCGCCGCGTGCCGCGCAGGATGAGCGCCCGTTCCACGGCGTTCTCGAGCTGCCGCACGTTCCCCGGCCAGGCGTAGGCCATCAGGCGACGCATGGCGTCCTGCGACACCACGATCTCCGGGGCGTCGACCGGATGCTGGTCCCGCGTCGTCACCTTGCGGATGAAGTGCTGCACGAGCAGCGGCACGTCGTCCTTGCGATCGCGCAGCGGCGGCAGCGTCAGCGGGATCACGTTCAGGCGGTAGTAGAGGTCCTCGCGGAACGTGCCCTCGCCCACCATCTTCAGCAGGTCGGAGTTGGTGGCGGCCAGCACGCGCACGTCGACCTTGATGGTGCGGTTCTCGCCGACGCGCTCGAACTCGCGCTCCTGCAGCACGCGCAGCAGCTTCTGCTGCAGCGGGTTGCTCATCGTGCCCACTTCGTCGAGGAACAACGTGCCGCGGTCGGCCTGCTCCAGGCGGCCCTGCCGCGTGGCCACCGCGCCGGTGAAGGCGCCGCGGGCGTGACCGAACAGCTCGGCCTCGAGCAGGTTCTCCGGGATGGCGCTGCAGTTCAGCGCGACGAAGCGCTGCTGCCGGCGCGGGCTGGTCTGGTGAATGGCGCGGGCCACCACTTCCTTGCCGGTGCCCGTCTCGCCGGTCACGAGCACCGTGGCCCCGCTCGGCGCCACCGTCTCGATCATCTGGCAGAGGTCGCGCATCGGACGGCTGCGCCCGACGACGCCCGGCAGGCCGTCGCGCTGCTCGAGCTGCTGGCGCAGGTACGCATTTTCCGTACGCAGCCGCCGCTGCTCGAGTGCAGATTCGAGCACGTGCACCAGCTCTTCGAACTGGAAGGGCTTGCTGATGAAGTCCGATGCGCCGCGCTTGATGGCGTCGACGGCGTCCTTCACCGTGCCGAACCCCGTCACCACGATGGCGATGATGCCCGGGTAGCGCTGCAGCGCCTCGGCCAGCACCTCCCGGCCGTCGATGCCGGGCAGACGCAGGTCCGAGACCAGCACGTCGAAGGCGAAGTTCTCGAGCTTCTCGAGGGCCTGCTCGCCCGACGACGCCTCCGTGACCTGGTAGCCAGCGTCGGCCAGCCGTTCGGCCATGACGGCCCGCAGTCCGTCTTCGTCGTCAACGATCAGGATATGGTTGGGTTCGGCCACCGGGGCACCGCCAGACTGCAGAGCGTCAATATCCTGACAGTAGTATCCAGCCGGCGTCAACACTGAAATCTGGTCGGTCTGGCACAGCCCTGCCCTAATCCCCACGACACAGCAACCGATACCAACCTGTGAAGGAGAACTGACCTGTGGAACGTCAGACCATCAGCATCATGAAGGCGTGCGAGCTCGTAGGTGTCAGCCGGCGAACCATTTACAACTGGATCGCGGCTGGTAAAGTCGAATACGTCCGCACGGCGGGCGGCAGCATCCGGATCTTCGTGGATACGCTGTGGCGCCAGCCGGACGGCAGCACCCGCGCTGGTTCCAGCCCCGCGGCGTAGGCGGTTGCGCGTTCGACCGCAAGGGCGAGAGCACGTGAATCCGTCAACCATCCCCCTGGAGACAGGCCCACAGGCGCGGCCCGCCGATGACCTGCGCGGCCTGTTTCACCAGCTCAGCAATCAGCTCGGAATCATTCTCGCCAATGCCGAGCTGATGGAGCTGAAGCTGGCCGACCCGGCACAACAGGCCCGCGCCTCACACGTCGTGAACGCGGCTCTGGAAGCGATGGCCGCCGCCCGCGCCATCCGCAACGTGTCGGGTTTCTAACCCCCCTGTCGTCCCACCGTCAATCCTCGTCAGCCCCAAACCAATTTTCGACGCCCTCTAGCCGTCAGTGGCTTGGCGTAGAACACGCTGATCCGTCAAGAACATGGCGGAATGAGGCTCTATGTACGCCATTGCACTGGAGTGCCCAGAACGGCGAGACGAAACCGTAAGCCATTAATAATCAACAACTTAGTAACAAATTTGGAATCGGAGAGCGGCGCAACGCAGAGTTGCGCGAATCTGGCATCGGCAATGCAGTAGTGCGGGCGTCCACCAAACACGGTGGGCCAACAGGAGCCCGATTTCATGACCGCCACCGCCGAGCAGATCAACCCCCGAGTCGAAGCTGGCATTCCGTTCGTCGAGGCGCTGGCGCGGCGCGTCGCCGCCACCATGCCCCACTCGATCGACCTGGGCGACCTGGTACAGGATGGGGTCATCGGGCTCATCGATGCCGCCAAGCGGTTCGAAGAGTCGCGGGGGATCAAGTTCGAGACCTTCGCCGAGCGCCGCGTGCGCGGGGCGATGATCGACGCCCTCCGCAAGGATGCCTGGCCGCGCGGCGTCCGCCGCGTGCGCCGCGAGCTGGAGGCCGCGCGTGAGCGCCTGCGTCTCTCGCTCGGACACGAGCCGTCGCTGGCCGACCTGGCCGCCGCGGTCGGTTCGGACGAAGAGCGCCTCGGCAAGGTGATCGTCCGCATCAACACCATCGAACAGACGTCGCCGCTCTCCTGCGCCGACAACATCGACGAGTCGCAGCTGCCGGCGGTGCTGGTGCCGGCCGAAGCCGAACGTCCCGACGCCGCCTACGAGCGCCGCGAGGTGCAGGCCCGCGTGCGCGGCGCGATTGCCTCGCTGCCGCCGCGTGAACGTCGCGTCATCGCCCTCTATTACTACGGCGAAGTCACGATGAAGGAAATCGGCGCCGAACTCGGCGTCAACGAGTCGCGCGTCTCGCAGCTCCACGCCCGTGCGCTGCGCCGCCTGCGCGAAGCCCTCGGTCCGGATGCCACGCCGATGGCGTCGATCGAAGCGCTGCGTCAGGCCGTCGTGGCCTTCGAGCACCGGCCGCGCATGGCCAAGGCCGACCTGCCCGAGAGCGACACCGTCGTGCCGCCGGCCGCTGTCGAGCGCGCCGAACGCGGCATCGTCATCGACTACGCCAGCGCTTCGCGCGCGGCGCGCAGCAAGTCGCCCAGCCGGAAGGGCTTGGACAGCCACCGGCAGCCGCTGTCCTCGAGGAAGCGCTCGGCATCGGTGCCGGCGACGTCACCCGTGACGAAGATCACACGGCGCGCCAGCGCCGGCGTGGCCGCCGTCATGGCCCTGTAGAACCGGATGCCGTCAACGCGCGGCATCTTCAGATCGCACACGATCAGGTCGTAGTGGTGCTCGGCGACACGGGCGAGGCCTTCCTCGCCGTCGCCGGCGCGATCCACGACGAACCCGGCGTCCACGAACGCCTCTTTCACCGCGCTGGCGAGCGCCGGTTCGTCTTCCACCACCAGCACGCGGGCGCCCTTGAACACGTCGCGTGGCGCGGCCGCCGTGGCCGGCGCCTGCACGGGCGGGGCGGCGTGCATGCGGCGCACCGGGGCCGGCTTGCCAGTCGGGGAAATCGGGAACTCCACGAAGAACGAGGCGCCGGCGCCCTTGCGTGATTCCAGACGGATACGGCCGCCGTGCTCCTGCACGATGGCGTAGGCGACCGTGAGTCCGAGGCCCGTGCCCTTGCCGACTTCCTTGGTGGTGAAGAACGGATCGAAGATCTTCCCGCGCACGTCATCCGCCACGCCCGGGCCGTCGTCGTTCACTTCCATCACCACCATCTGCTTGGCGCTGTCGTGCCAGGTGCGGATGACGATGGTGCCGCGGCCGTTGGCGCCGAGCATCGCCTGCTCGGCGTTCATCAGCAGGTTGAGCAGCACCTGCTTGACCTGATGCCCGTCGGCGAACACGGTGGGCAGGCCGGCCGCCAGCGCTGAGATCACCGAGATGTTGGTGATGCGCTGCTCGTAGGCGCGCAGGTTCAGCGTCTCGCGGATGATCTCGTTGAGGTCGACCAGTGCCCGCGTGCTCTGGCGCTTGCGCGCGAAGGTCAGCAGGTTGCGCACGATGCGGGCGGCCCGCTCCGACTCGCTCAGGATGACCTCGAGCCCGCGCTTCATCGGAGCGTCGTCCGCGGCGTGCTCCGACAGGCGCTCGGCCCACGACAGGATGGTCGCCAGCGGGTTGTTCAGCTCGTGCGCCACGCCGGAGATCGTCTGGCCCAGCGCCGCCATCTTCTCGGTCTGCAGCAGCTGGTAGTAGAGGTCGCGCGACTGCACCTCGAGGTGCTTGCGCTCGCTGACGTCCCGCACCAGCGCTTCGATGCGCATGGCGCCGGTGGAATCCGGCGGATCGGCAGTGGCCGTGACTTCCATCCAGGCCAGCGTGCCGTCGGCGCGGCGCAGGCGCACCAGGTAGTCGGCCACCGCTCCGGCATTGGCCAGCCGTTCGAGGAACGCGATCCGCGCATGCGGATCGACGAAGCGGGCGGTATCGAAGGGCCGCACCTCACGTTCGAACGTCTCCGGGGGATAGCCCAGCACCAGCTTCAGGTGCGGGTTGGCCGCCAGCGTCGTCGTGGAGGCCGCATGCACGAGGCCGATGTACACGCCCTCGTGCACGGCCTCGAAGAGGCGTGCGAAGGCCGCTGCGCGATCGTCCACCACGCCGCTCAGCGCGAGGTCGACGGCGCCGGAGGGGTCGGGGTGCTGGTGCGGTCGGGCGGAGTCCATGCAGGTTCGAGCGCCGATCCTCGAGAGCACGCGACGTGGCTTCGGAGGGGCCTTCGCATGGCCGATACTTTAACCCGGCGCGTTGGCGATTCGCACGTGATGTACGCTGCCTGCATGAGCAGCCGCCTCGCCCGCGTCTCGCAGCTCGAACCCGACCGGACCGGGTGGAGCTTCTTCCTCTGCACCCGCAAGGACGTGCGGGTGGGCAAGAGCGGCGAGTACCTGGCGCTGGTGCTGCAGGACGCGTCGGGCCAGGTGGCCGGCCGCGTGTTCGACGGGGTCGAGCGCTTCAAACACGAATTTGAAATCGGCCAGTTCGTCCGCGCCGAAGGCCGCGTCAGCCTCCACAACGGCGAACTCCAGCTGGTGGCCAGCGCCATCCGCCGCGTCAATCCGGACCAGGATGCCGCGCAGGGGTTTCGCGAGGAGGACTGCATCCCGAGCGCGCCCCGGCCGATCGGCGACATGTGGACCGAGCTCACCGGGCTCGTGGACGCGGTGACCGACCGCCACCTGCAGGTGCTGCTCAGGCGCCTGCTGACCGACCATGCCGCGGCGCTGCGCGACTGGCCGGCCGCCCAGACCATCCACCACGCCTACCGGGGCGGCCTGCTCGAGCACATCCTCTCGATGGCCACGGCCGGCAAGGCGCTGGCGCGCCACTACGGCGCCCGCGAGGACCTGCTGGTGGCCGGCGCCATCATCCACGACATCGGCAAGCTGCAGGAGCTGGCCTACGACAACGGCGCCATCAGCTACACGCGCGACGGCAACATGGTGGGTCACATCGCGCTCGGCCTGGTGATGGTGCGCGAGATGGCCCGGGGCATCAGCGGCTTCCCCGACGACCTGCGTGCCGAGCTCGAGCACCTGGTGGTGTCGCATCACGGGGCGCGGGACAAGGGGTCCCCGGTCGAGCCGAAGAGCGTCGAGGCGTTCATCCTGGCGGCCGTGGACGACCTGGACGCCAAGCTCCACCAGGTCCGCACCGCGCTCGGGGAAGGCGCCACCGAGGCCGAGTTCACCGGCTGGCACCGGCGCTTCGGCCGCGTGCTCTACCGGGGCGTCAGCGAGAGCTAGCCCGGTTGCGGGCGGGGATTCTGGCGGCACCGGCGTGGGCGCGCGACGGTGGGGCCTGCCGTCCCGCGGCCGGCCCTCCGCAGGCCGTCAAACGCCTGCGGGGGCGAGTGTCGGCGGAAGCGCGGGGCCCCGGGTGCGGGCCGAGGCTGAAAAGCGCCCTGCCATCGAACACCCCACGCGGACTTCGGCGCCGCCTTGTCGTTTGACGTCTCACGCTTGCGCGGCCTGCTCCGGACGTCCACGGGCCGACAGGCCCCACCGCCGCGCGCATCCGTCTCACCGATCGCGCACCGAGGCTACCAGGGTGGCGGCAGCTACGTAGCGCTGACGGTCACGTAGTAGCCGTCCAGGTCACGGACGGAGAACTCCATCGTTTGCGTGTTGGGGTTTCGGTGCGGCTCCTCGTCGAACCGCGGCACCAGCGCGCGCGCCCGCTTCGCCCCGACGTCCTTCACTCCGAGGATCGTCCAGGTCCGCTTCACTTGTTGGAGTGCAGGCCGAACATGTTGCCTTCGGTGTCGATGGCGAGCGCCACGAAGCCGAACTCGCCGATGGCGAACTTGTCCTTCTGGAGCCGGCCACCCGCCTTCTCGACGCGGCTTGCTTCCGCGGCGCAGTCCTCGCACGTGAAGTAGACGAGCGTGCTGTTGCCCCCGGAAGCTACGCCCTTCATCTTGACCAGGGCCCCCGACGAGCCAGGGGTGGCCGGGAGCATCGGAAACGCCCACATCTCGATCCCGGGACTGTTCAGGACCGAGAACTTCGTCTCGAGCACGGCTTCGTAGAACTTCTTCGCCCGCTCCATGTCCTGAACGTAAATCTCGAACCACGTCACCGGATGCTGTGCCATCTCTTCCTCCGTCAACGACTATACAGCGCGGGGCTCGCGGTACTGCCTGCGGCCATCGCTGGACGCCACCATTCGGCCGCGTTCACCGGCGGCCACTCGGAACTGCCGCGGCCGTCTGGTGAATGCATGATGCGTGGAGCTGATCACCGTCCGGCTCCCTTGAGGGCGTCCTTGAACTTCATGTCTTCAACCGAACTGATCGGGAGAGCGGGGACCGATCGCGTGGGACGTCCGGAGCAGGCGGATCATTCGTCAGTCGTCAAACGGCAAGGGGGCGCCGCAGTCCGCGTGGGGAGGGCCGGCCGCGCGAGCGGGACCTGGCCTCGCCCGCCGGGACGCTACTCGGGGGCGCCTTCGGAGCCGTCGGCCTTCGGGCCGAGCGCGAAGGTCATCGTGCCGCGCACGAGCAGGCGGTCGCCGACCCGGGCGTAGCCGGTCAGCACGCCCATGCGGCTGCGCAGGCGCACGACCTTGACTTCGATCTGGATCGAGTCGCCGGGCACGGCGGCGTCGTAGAAGCGCACGCGCTCGATGCCGCGGAAGTAGACGAGTCGGCCGGTGTTCTCGGGCTTGGCCAGGATCAGGATGCCGCCCACCTGGGCAATGGCCTCGGTCAGGATGGTCGGCGGCAGCGCCTGATACCCGCGGCTGTCCGGCGGCGACAGGTAGCGCTCCGTGGTCGTGACGTTCTTGATGCCCACGATCCGCGTGTCCGGTTCGAACTCCGTGATGCGGTCCACCAGGAGGAACGGGTAGCGGTGGGGCAGGATGCGCGCGATCGTCGCGTAGTCGAGGGGCAGGGCCAGCGTGTCCACGGAGCCCGTAGTATCCCACGCCCCTCGGGGCCGGGGCTATACTGCGCCACGGGTGCGCGGCTCGCGTGCCGGGAGGACCCCATGCGCACCATCACCCTGTGTCTCGTCGCCGCCGTTTCGTTGGCTGGAACGGCCTCCGCCCAGACGCGGCCCGTCTCCATCGACGACGTCCTGGCACTCAAGGCCGTGGCCGCCCCCACCATCGCCCCGGATGGCTCGGCCGTGCTCTACACGGTGCGGCAGTGGCAGGACGGTGAGGGCGGCAAGAAGGACGCCCGCACGCACCTGTGGCGCGCCCCGGCCGACGGCAGCGCGCCCGGCCGGCAGATCACCTTCGGCGAGCGCGGCGACTCGCAGCCCGGGTGGTCCCCCGACGGCCAGTACATGAGCTTCGTCTCCTCGCGCGGCAAGCAGAACGGCGAGGACGCCAAGGGCCAGATCTGGATCATGCGCACGAGCGGCGGCGAGGCCTGGCCGCTCACCCAGGCGGCGGAGTCCGTATCGGCGTACGCCTGGTCCCCCGATGGCACCAAGGTCGCGTTCACCACCATGGACGCCGTGCCGGCGGACGAGAAGGCCGCCGTCGAACGGCGTGACGACGAACGGCAGTACGAACGTCCGGCGCGGCCAGTGCACCTGTGGGTGATCGACCTCGCCACCAGGACCCCGTCGCGGATCACGAGCGGGACGGACTTCACGATTCAGGGTGCGCTCTCGTGGGCCAGCGGTGGCACGCACGTGGCCTTCGCGGCCGGCGCCTCGGCGCTCCTGCGCGACGGCCGGCGCGACATCTACATCGCGGACGTCGCGGCTCGCTCTGTCGAGAAGGTGAGCGCCAACTTCGGGCCGGACTCGAACCCCCGCTTCTCACCCGACGGCCGCCGCCTCGCCTATCTCTCCGAACCGGTCACGGCGCCGCCGATCGGGGACGGCACCCCGCGCGGCACCGTCGGGCAGTCGCACGTGCTCGTCTACGACCTCGCCTCGAAAGAGACGAAGGACGTCACCGGATCGCTCGCCGTCGATCCGGGCGCGCCGCACTGGCTGGCCGATGGCGTGCGCCTCGTCTTCACCGCCGGCACGCGCGCCTACAACGAGGCGTGGATGCTCGATACCGCGTCGGGCAAGGCCACGCAGCTCACCAGGGACCGGACGCTCCAAATCGGCAACTTCAGCGCCGACGGCAGCACGGTCGCGCTCACCCTTGATACGCCGCTCGCGCCGGCGGACGTCCATGTGGCGGATGCCTCCTTCACCACGATCCGCAAGGTGAGCGACGCCAATCCTCAGGCCCGCGAGTTCGCGCTCGGCGCCACCGAGGTCATCACCTGGAAGAGCCGGGACGGCCTCGAGGTGGAAGGCATTCTGCTGAAGCCCACTCCCTACGATCCCGCCAGGCGCTACCCGCTGCTCGTCGTGGCCCACGGCGGTCCGGCCGGCGCGTTCGTGAACAACTACCGCGTCGGCGGGCTCGAAGGCGGCCAGTTCTGGGCCAGCCAGGGCTGGGCCGTGTTCTATCCGAACCCGCGCGGCAGCACCAACTACGGCGAGAAGTTCCTCAAGGGCAACGTCGCGGACTGGGGCGGCGGCGACTTCCAGGACATCGACACCGGCGTCGACGCCCTGATTGCGCGTGGCATCGCCGACAAGGACAAGCTCGCCCACATCGGCTGGAGCTACGGCGGCTACATGACGGCGTGGACGATCACGCAGACGCAGCGCTACAAGGCCGCCATGGTCGGCGCCGGGCTCACCAACATGTGGAGCATGTACGGCACCAACGACATCCCCAACGTGCTCATCGGCTACTTCGGCGGCATCGCCAACAAGGAAACGCTGCCGCTCTACCTGAACCGCTCGGCGATGACGCACATCGACAACGTCACGACGCCCACGCTCATCCTGCACGGCGCCAATGACGATCGCGTGCCGGTCGGCCAGGCCCAGGAGCTCTTCCGTGGCCTCACCGATCGCGGCAAGCCCACGGACCTCGTGTTCTATCCCCGTGAAGGACACGGAATTAGCGAGTACTATCATCAGCAGGACCGCCTCTCCAGAATCCATGGCTGGGTCACCAGTCACGTCACTGGCGAGGGCGCGAAGCCTCCCACACCTCGTCAATGAACACGTCCGATTCGTCGCCCGGCGCTCCTGCGCCGTCTGACGCGCCCGCCGCGCGCGCCAACGATCAAGACCGCCTGGCCACGCTCTTCGCCCTGAGCAGGGAAGTGACCGGGATGCTCGATCTCGATCAGCTGCTCGCGCGGATCCCGCAGCTCATCGCCCGGCTCACGCCGTTCAGCATGTTCGCCGTCTATCTCCTCGACGAGGCCAGCCAGACGCTGAGCATCGCCTACGCCGAAGGCTATCCGGAGGACTCCGTCCGGGACCTGCGCCTCGAGCTCGGTCAGGGCACCGTGGGCGCCGCGGTGCGCGAACAGCGGTCGATCCTGCTGAACGACGTCTCGGCGGATACGCGCTACATCGCCGTCGTGCCGGGCGTGGAGTCGACGCTGGTCGTGCCGCTGCGCCTGCGTGGCGCGGTCATCGGCGCCCTCAATCTGCTCAGCAACGATCGCAACGCCTTCGACGAGATCGACGAATCGATGCTGCGCGCCTTTGCCGCGCCGATCGCGCAGGCCATCGTCAACGCCCGCCTCTTCGAGTCGGAGCGTGAGTACGCCGACACGATGGAGACCCTGAGCGAGGTCGGCCGCGAGATGAGCGGCATCCTCGACCTCGACGAGCTGCTCACGCGCATGGCGCACCTCGTCAAGCGCGTGATCGACTACCGCACCTTCGGCATCGCGCTCGTCAACGACGCCAACGGCATGGTCGAGTTCAAGGTCGCCATCCGCTACGGCGACGGCACCGAAACGGCAGCGGTGAAGATCGGCGAAGGACTGCTCGGCTACGCCGTGCAGCACAAGGAGGTCGTGCTCGCGCCCGACGTCACGCAGGATCCCCGCTACATCAACGCCGTGCCCGACGCGAAGTCGGAGCTGGTCGTGCCGCTGCTCGTCAAGGATCGCTGCATCGGCGCGTTCGACCTCGAGAGCCCGGAGCTGAATGCCTTCTCCCGGCGGCACGTCGAGCTGCTGACGCTGCTGGCGTCGCGGGCATCGATTGCCATCGAGAACGCGCGCCTGTGGGAAGCGCTGCGCGCCAACGAGGAACGTCTGGAGAAGGAGCTGCGATTCGCGCAGCGGGTGCAGATGGCGCTCCTGCCGCGCGAACTGCCGAAGCGCCTGAAGTCGGTGGACGTCGCCTGGCGGTTCGATCCCGCGCGCGAGCTCGGCGGCGATCTCTACGAGTTCCTGGCCCCCGAACCGAACCAGCTCATCGTGGCCGTCGGCGACGTCTCCGGCAAGGGCGTGCCGGCCGCGCTCTACAGCGTGTTCGCCGGCGAGGTCGTGCGGAACCGTAGTTTGCGGCGGCGCGGAACCCAGGACCGGCCCGGTCCAGGCGAGACCCTCACTTCGATCAACCGCATCCTCCACGAGCGGCAGCTCGAGGAGTACTACTGCACGCTCTGCTACGCCGTCTTCGATCTCCGTCAGCACACCGTGACGCTGGCCAACTCCGGCCTGCCGTATCCGATCCGGTGCGCGGCCGACGGCTCGAGCAGCGAGCAGATCGAGCTGCCGGGTGTGCCGCTCGGCTCATTCGCGAGCACCACCTACGACGAGATCGTCGTCCCGGCCAACGCCGGCGATGTCTTCGTGCTCTGTTCGGACGGCATCTTCGAGACCTGGAACGAGGCCGGCGACGAGCTGGGCGCGGCCGCGGTCGCCGAGATCGCCCGCGAGCATCGCGACAAGCCGGCCGCCGAGATCGTGGCGCGGATCTTCGAGACCATGTCCGCCTTCCGCGGCAACGCCGAACAGACCGACGACCAGACGGCCGTGGTCATCCGCATCCTGGCGTAACGAGCGCGCGTCACCCGCCGCGCCGGTCGCTACGCGGGCGGCGGCGCCGCCGGCGGTGCCGTGAGCGCCCGCTCGATCCGATCGAGACGGCCGACGACGCCCAGGATCTCGACGTGCGCCTTGACGTTGACCTGATAGTCGAGGTCGGTGCGGATGCGGTCCCGCTCCGACTGCCGGTTCTGGCTGACCAGCACGAAGATCGACAGGAAGATCGCCTCGAGGCTGACGATGAGCGTGAGCAGCCCGAACGGGAACGGGTCGAACGCCAGCACCGGCGGCAGCCAGCCGCCCCGGGCCAGCGTGTTGAGCACGATCCAGCCGCCGAACCAGCCCAGGTGCGCGATCGTGAACGCGTGACTGGCCGCCACCGACGCCACCACGTCGCTCACGCGCTGCCAGCGCGTCGTGGCCTCGGCAATGGCAGCGTTCGGATTGCGCATGCCGCGCAGCGCGGCGGTGCTCGAACGCTGGCGGGCGCCGAGGACCTGCAGCACGTCGATGGCGACATCCGGCCGCTGGCGCAGGAAGCCGTGGAAGGCCTCGCGGTCGAGGGCCAGCAGCGAGCACGGCGACAGCGCCCGCACGGTGGCGCTGCGCGGACCGCCATCGAACAGCGACAGCTCGCCGAAGATGCCGCCGGGTCCCAGCGTGTCGAGCAGCACGTGATTGCCTTCGGCGTCTGGTGCGGTGACGGCCACCCGTCCGCTGTCGATCACGTACAGCGTGTCGCCGGCATCGCCGAACCAGAACACCGGCTCGCCCTCGGCTACCGCGCGACGCGTCAGGCTGGCCAGCAGGGCTTCGTGGCCGGCCGCATCGAGCGTGGCGAAGATCGGGATGTGGGCGAGCGTGGTCAGCGCGGGCGTGACGTTGGCCGCACTACTCATGCCCGGCTCCGGCCGTCGCAGGCGCACGATGCTCGAGCTCCAGTCCCACCGCCGTGCCGCGCTTGAAGCCCTTCCAGTAGGTGTGCGCCGGTGTCTGCGCGCCCTCGCGGTCGACCGCGAAGACGGCCTCCCGGCCTAGCGGCACGACGTCGAGATAGGCCCGCTTGGCGGCGTCGTCCTTGAGATGCAGGTCGAGGTAGGCGGTGACGAAGTGCGCCAGGATGTTGTTCATCCGCGTCGTGTCCCACACCGGATCCGCGTAGTGGAGGAAGGGGAAGGACTTCGAGGCGTCCGAGAAGACGGCGGCTTCCTCCGGTGCGGGAATGGGGGCGGCGGCGTTGTGTCCGGCGTTCACGAAGGTCAGCAGGTGGCGGTCGCTGTTCACCGCGCCGTCGAAGATCGCCCGCGTCCCCTTCTCGTATCCCGAGACCTCGTCGGCGCTGCCGGCCACGAGGAGCAGCGGCGTCCTGATGCCGGCCAGCCCGGCGGCGTCCCAGTAGCCGGCCTGCATGCCCCAGGGCCCGATGGCGACGGCCGCCCGGATCCGCGAATCGCGCGACTGCTGGTAGGCCGGCGTCGCGGCGGCCCGCTCGAGCAGCAGGGCGTTCGGCGGCGCGCCGGGGAAACGGGCCGCCGCTGCCGCGTAGCCGCCGCCGATGGCGTTGACGACGCCGTAGCCGCCCATCGAGTAGCCGAGGATGGCCGTGCGCGAGACGTCGGCCCGGCCGGCCAGCGCATCGCCGGATCCCGGCGCCGTCAGCCGGGCGATCTCGTTCACGACGAACAGCTGGTCAAGGGCGCGATTGTAGAGCGTGCTGGCGAAGGCCCGCTGGCTGTCGTAGGTGCTGTCGGTGTGGTCGATGGCCACGGCGACGTAGCCCTTGCTGGCGAGGTTCTCGCCCAGGTGGCTCATCAGGAAGCGATTGCCCGGGTAGCCGTGCGAGATGACGACGAGCGGGAACGGGGCCCCGCTCGCCAGCGGCGCCGCGTCCCGTCTCGCCCGGCCGCGCAGGGTGGTGGCCGTGACGCCGTCGCGCAGCGTGGTGCGGTACTCCCCGCCCCGCTCGGCAGCGCCGTTGCTCCCTTTGCTGCCGTTGGTGGCGGCGCCCTCGGCCGGCGCCGGGTACCAGACCTCGAGCATCAGCGGCCGGTCGTAGCGGGCCGTCGGGCCGCCCTCGGTGGTGTTGAGGATGTCGGGCCGGTTCCTGTCCACGACCGGCACCGTCCGCACGCCGACGGCGAACGCGCCGTACGCCGCCAGCTCCGGCGCCAGGGGCGACACGGCGTCGATGCGGTTGGGCTGTCGCGCCCCCACCGGCGCGATGGCCAGCGCGCACGCGGCGCCGACCGCGCCGACCAGCACCAGGGTGGAAAAGCGAACGCCGCCAGGAGCAAGGCTCATGGCGCACTAGCATAGCGGCTGGCGGCTGGGGACCAGCGGCCAGATCAGTGCTGGCTGGCCGAGCGGGGCCGGCTTCGGATGCTCGCCGCTCGCCCCTACCTAGTGGTGCTCGTCGACCGCCGTGGCCGAGGCCAGGTAGATGGCAGTCAGCGTCATGAAGATGAACGCCTGCAGCGGTCCCACGATGAGCCCGAGCGCCTGAATCGGCAACGGCGCCAGGAACGGCACGATGCTGCCGATGATGAGCACCACCAGGTGCTCGCCGAAGATGTTGCCGAACAGACGCAGCGTCAGCGACATCACGCGCGAGGCATGGCTGATGAGTTCGATCGGCAGCATCAGCGGCGCCATCAGCTTGGGCACGCCAGGAGGGAAGGCGAAGTGCAGCAGGTAGTTGCCGAGGCCCTGCGCCTTCACGCCTTCGACGTGGTAGTAGAGCCACACGACGATTGCCAGCGCGAACGGCACGTTGACATTGCTCGTCGGGGCGCCGAGGCCGGGAATCTGGCCCATCAGGTTGCCGGCCAGGATGAAGATGAACACCGTGCCGACCAGGGGCAGGAACTTCTTGCCCTTGTGCGGCATCATGTTCTCGAGGTTGTCGACGATGAAGCTGACGATGTCCTCGAGGATGATCTGCAGCTTGCCGGGATGGTCGATGCTGAGGCGCGACCGGATGTAGAGGCCGAGGCCCGCCAGCAACAGGACGATGAGGGCGGAGAAGACCAGGTAGTCCGGCACGTGCACGCCGAGCGGCCCCAACAGGGCGTTCACCAGGTCGACGAGTGGCGAGGGATGTGCGAGCGATTCCACGACCGCAGATTGTACCTGAATTCACAAGGGCGCGGCCACCCCGCGGCCGTCCACGCCCGGTCGCGGCCGCTTAAACCATTGGATCGTATGGCGTTAGCGGTATCTGATGCGCTGCTGCCTCAGGTGCAGGCCGAGGGCTCGTCCGCCGAGCACGGCCACGTCCTGCACCTTCCCTTTGACTTCGACCTCGGCGCCGCGGCCGGGCACCCGGCGGTCGGTCGAGACGACCGTGATCTCGCCGGTGCCATCGTCGACCTTGTAGACGTTGAGACCCACGATCGGCACGCCCCACGACGTCGTGACCCGGCCGGTCACGGTCACAGAGCGGTCGATGAAGCGTCCCGGTTGCGACTGCACCTGCTGGATCGCCGGCCGGCCCGGGACCGAGACGCACGCGGTCGTCAGCGCGGCGGCGAGCGTCACTGCCGCCAGGGTCCACACGATGTTGCGAGAAGTCCGCACGGCCAGCCTCCATCTTCGTCGGTCATTGCCGTCGCGCCACGCGACGGCGCACAGTGAGCGCGGCGATCGTGAAACTACGCCGGGGAGCGGTGATGCCAGCGCCTGCCTGATGATCGCCCCCTGGTGACCGCCGCGCTCATCGACCTGTCAATCAAGACGCATGCCGGATCCCGCCGCGGGCACGTCGGCCATGGAAAGGCTGAAAAACACGGGGATCACGCGCGGCCTCGCCGCGCCCGGCGTCGCCGGGCGCCGGCGGCGTCCCTCTGGACGGACAGGTTCCGACCTCCGGCGTGGACCGCGCGCCCCTTTATGGGAACCGGGGCGGCCGGCCCGGGAGTACCTCGCCGGAGGCAGTTTTACGATGGCGCCCGGCCTTGCGACCAGGACTAGACTGGCGGCAGAGGGTGCCGCCATGAGACACGCAGTCGTCCTGCTCGTGTATGCCAGCCTGGTCCTCCCGTCGTCGACCGCCGCACAGACATCGCCCACCTTCTCGGGGCGCTGGACGATGGACCCGGCGAGAAGCGCATCGGCCGTCCAGAACCACCCGGTCACGTCGAAGTCGATGATCGTCGAGCAGACGCCCACCGAGGTCACGATCGTGCGCACGAACGAAGATCGCACGTTCACGACCCGCTACCGGGCCGGCGCTCCCGGCAAGTTCCTGGCCGGCGGCGATCCCGACATCAACGGCATCTGGTACATGGACGGCCCGCGCCTCGTGACCGAGACCGCCGGCACCGTCAGCGACAAGACCGTCAGCACGAAGGAGATCTTCTCGCTCGATCAGACGAGTGGCGAGCTGTGGGTCGAGACGCTGGCCGTCGTCGAGCACGGCTACACGCTGCGTGGGGCGAAGAACTACGCGACCGGCAAAGACGTCTACACGAAGGCGGCGCCGTAGGCGCGACGGCCGTTCACTTCGCCCGCAGCACGAGCGCGGGATCGATCCGTGTGGCCCGCCAGGCCGGCCCGGCAATCGCAGCCGCGGCCGTCACGGCGAGCACCACCGCCGCCCAGCCCAACGTCACCGGATCGAACGGCTCGACGCCGTAGAGCACCGTGGCAAGCACGCGTGACAGTGCGGTCGCGAGCACCAGCCCGATCGCCGCGCCGGCCCCGACCACCCGCGCGGCGCTCGACCGTCACGAGCCGCAGCACGTCGCCGCTCGTCGCGCCCATCGCGCGCCGGACGGCGAAGTCGGCCATGCGCTGTTGCACCGAGTAGGCGAGGATGCCGAACACGCCCACCATGGCGAGCAGCAGCGCCAGGCCGGCGAAGGCCACGACGAGCACGGCGCGGAAGCGATGCGCGGCGGTAGCGTCCCGCGCCACGTCGTCGAGCGTCTCGGCCGCGCCCACGCTCACGAGCTGCGCGGTGTCGACCCGTCCGATCGCTGCGCGCACTGCCGGTGCGAGCGCGGCCGCCTTGCCGGTGGCCGGACGCACGAGCAGGAACGTGTCGTCGAGCGGCGCCTGCGTCATCGGGACGTAGACCTGCACCAGCTCCTCGACCTCGTCGGGCCGCCCTTTCACCTGGCGCGCCACGCCGACGATCTGGCGCACGATCGGCGTTTTCTGCGGGTTGTTGGGCGGCGTGAACGACACCCGCGCGCCGATGACAGGCTGCCCCTGCAGGTGCGTGCGCACGAACGCCTCGTTGACGATGCAGACGAGCGGACTGCCGCCGGTATCGCGATCGTCGAAGGCGCGACCTTCGACGACCGGCAGGTCGAGCGTGCCGAAGTAGGAGTGGCTCACGACCTGGAGGTCGGCGAGCGGCCGGCGGCTGTCGTCGAGCAGGGCGTCGCCCACGATCGCGAAGGCCGACTGCCCGCCGTAGGACGGACCGAGCGGCAGCGTGCTGGCCCAGGACACGCTCTTCACGCCTGGCAGCGCACCGACTTCGCTGGCCACCTGATCGTAGAACTGCTGCAGGGACGCGTCGGTCGGGTAGCGCGAGCTGAGCGGGTCGACCACCATCGTCAGGATCTCGTCCGCGCGGTAGCCGCGATCGACGTTCTGCACCGCCAGCAGCGTTCGCAACAGCAGTCCCGCGCCCACCAGCAGCAGCGACCGCCGTCGCGACCTCGGCCACGACCAGCAACGCCGCGCAGCGTGCCGCCGCGGCCGGTCGACGTGCGCGTGTCGGTGGCGATGAGCCGCGCCGACAGTCGAGATCGCCGGTCTGCCAGGCCGGCGACCAGGCCGAACAGCACGCCGACGACCAGCGACGCCGCCCCGCAGAACACGACGACGCGGGCATCGAACGCGACCGTGACCGCGGCCGGCAGCAGTCCGGCTGGAATCATGGCCGGCGCCACCGCGAGGATCGCGGCGCCGAGGCCGGCACCGAGCACGCCCACCGACCATCGCGAGCACGAGACTCTCGGTCAGCAGCTGGCGCACGACCCGTCCGCGGCCGGCGCCGAGCGCCGAGCGGATGGCCAGCTCGCGCCCGCGGGCCGTGGCGCGCGCGAGCAGCAGGTTGGCGACGTTGGCGCAGCAGATGAGGAGCACGAAGCCGACGACGCCGAGGAAGAGCATCGACGTCACGCGCAGGTCGCTGCCGACGATGGCCTTCGCGCACCGGCGCCACCTCGACGCCGCGCCCGCGATTCTCCGGCAGCGTGCGCGCGAGTTCGGCGGCGACGGCGGCGGTTTCGGCGCGCGCGGCCTCGAGCGTGGCGCCCGGCGGCGAGCCGCCCGATCCCGCGCAGGAAGTAGGCCGTGCGCAGGCGCGGCTCCGGACGGATGCGCACCAGGCCCCAGATGCTGGTCTTCTCCGTCCAGCGGAACGAGGCCGGCACGACGCCGACGACCGTGTACGGCTCGCCGTCGAGCACCAGATCCGTGCCGACGATCGACGGATCGGCGTCGAAACGCGTTCGCCAGTAGGGCTCGGTCAGCACGACCGCCTCGTTGTCGACCCCAGTCGTCCGCAGGCCTGGAACATGCGTCCGACGAGCGGCCGCACCCCGAGGACTTCGAAGAACTGCGACGACACCCACTGCCGCGCCACGGTTTCGGCCGCGCCGTCGACGCCGCGCATCACCATGCCGCCCACGCCGCGGCACGAAACCGGCGGTGGCGGTCAGCGATGCGGCTGTCGGTCGTCCCAGTCGATGAGATTGAGCGGCGAGACGCGGCTGCGGCGCGCCGGCGCGGCGTGCGCTCCGACAGCATCACGACCTGGTCGGGTTCGCGGAACGGCAGCGGACGCAGCAGCGTGGCGTCCACGAGCGCGAAGATGGCGCTGTTGGCGCCGATGCCGAGGGCGAGCGTCAGCGCCGCCACGAACGTGAAGGCGGGCGTGGCGCGCATCTGGCGCAGCGCGAACAGCACGTCGTGGCGGAACTCGTCGATCCAGCGGGTCAGGGACATCGATCGGTCTCGCTTTCTGCCGAGGGTGGAGAGCGTGCGGCGCAGGTGGTCGAGGTCGCCGAGGCGGGCGAGGGCGGTGCGACGGGCGTAGGTCCGGATCCATCCCGCCGTCGATGAGCTCGACGGGTGCGCATCTCGAGATGGAAGGCGATTTCCTCGTCCACTTCCTCGTCGACGGGCACCCGCCACGGCCACGAGCGCAGTGAGCGCCTCATGACGCGAAGAGCACCCTGGAGACGCCGGCGGAGAAGCGCCGCCACGTCTCCACTTCGGCGGCCAGCTGGTCCCGGCCAGCCGGCGTCAGGCGGTAGAGCTTGGCGCGGCGTCCCAGCTCGGAGGTACCCCACTCCGCCTCCACCCAGCCCGCCGTTCCAGGCGGTAGAGGGCGGGGTAGAGCGAGCCCTTCTTCGACCAGCAGGGCGTCGCCGGTCGTGACCTCGATGGCGCGCGCCACCGCGTAGCCGTGGTTCGGCCCGCGGCAGAGGACTTTCAGGATCAGGGCGTCGAGCGCCCCGTGCAGCAGGGCGTTCGGGGACTTGGCCGGCGGTGTCATGCGGAGGCGGTCCATTACCTTGAGAGTCTAGGTAACGGCTTGGACGGGTCCCGCCCCGAAAAGGTTTACTCCGGCGGATCAGTAGACCGACAGGTAGCGGTCGCGCTCCCAGGCCGAGACGTGCCGGGTGTAGTCGTCCCACTCGCCGCGCTTGGCGGCCAGGAAGTGCTCGAAGATGTGCTCGCCCAGGGCGTCGCGGACCAGGTCGCTCTTCTCGAGCTCGTCGAGCGCTTCGCTGAGCGTGGTCGGCAGGTCGTCGATGCGCAGATGCCGGCGCTCGCGGTGACTCATCTTCGAGATGTTCTTGTTCACCGGCGGACCAGGATCGAGTCTCCTGCACGATGCCGTCGAGTCCGGCCCGCAGCATCACCGTCAGCGCGAGATACGGGTTGCACGACGGATCCGGCAGGCGCAGTTCGACCCGCGTGCTGTCGCCGCGGGCGGCCGGCACGCGCACGAGCGGACTGCGGTTCTTCTCCGACCAGGCAATCGCGGTTGGCGCCTCGTGGCCCGGCACGAGCCGCTTGTACGAGTTCACGAGCGGGTTCGTGATCGCGCAGTAGCCGCGGGCGTGGCGCAACAGCCCGCCGATGTAGTGCAGGCCCGGTCGCACTGAGCTGCCACTCGCGGCTGGCGTCGAAGAACGCGTTCTGGTCGTTCTTGAGCAGCGTCTGGTGCGTGTGCATGCCCGAGCCGTTCACGCCGGAGATCGGCTTGGGCATGAAGGTGGCGTGCAGGCCGTTTCGGAGCGCGACGTTCTTCACGATGAAGCGGAAGGTGCCGATGTTGTCGGCGGTGGCGAGCACGTCGTCGTGGCCGAAGTCCACTTCGTGCTGACCGGGCGCCACCTCGTGGTGGGCGGCTTCGACGAGGAAGCCCATCTGCTCGAGCGCCAGCACGATCTCGCGCCGCACGTCTTCGCCCTGATCGACCGGCGCCAGATCGAAGTAGCCGGCGGTGTCGTGCGTGAGCGTGGTCGGACTGCCGTCGCGGCGCTGGAACAGGAAGAACTCGACCTCCGGCCCGGCCACCATGCGCAAGTCCATGGCCTTGGCGCGGGCGATCGCGCGCTTGAGCGCCGAGCGCGGGCAGCCCTCGAACGGCGTGCCGTCGGGGTTCGCGATGTCGCAGGTGACGCCGCCCACCCGGGCGCCGCTGGCGTCGCGCCACGGCAGCACCTGGAAGGTGTTCAGGTCGGGCTTCAGGTACATGTCCGACTCTTCGATGCGCACGAAGCCTTCGATCGACGAGCCGTCGAAGAGCACCTGGCCGTCGAGCGCGTCGGCGAACTGCCGGTCGGGCACCTCGACGTTCTTGATGACGCCCAGGATGTCGGTGAACTGCAGGCGCAGGAACTTCACGCCTTCGCGCTCGGCGCGCTCGAGAATGGCGGCTTTCGTGTCCATGTGAGTCACCGGCCAGTATATCGGCCCCGTCTGCCGCCAACCTGCGGGGACGAACGGCCCAACCATCGGCCGGTGGCCGTCGTCATAGCCGCAAGAAGCCGGCGTTCAGCACCTGGACCCGGCCGGCCGCCCGGCACCGGGCGGCTCACTCACAAGGAGCAACGACATGAAGGGGCATGGGATGGCTGTGTACGCTGTGCTGCTCGCGACAGGGGTCGCGACCGCCGTGGCGGGGCTGGAGGCGCGGGCCGATCGACACTCAGGTGAGGGACGACGCCCGGCGCGTGGAGCGCGACCGTCGTGTCGCACGACAGGTCTCCGTGGCGCCAGGTGACCGGCGTGTCGTGCAACTCGACGGACGCGGCAGCCAGCTCGGCGTCATGGTCAGCGACCTCGACGGCGACCAGGACCGCGGCGTACGCGATCGACGAGGTCGAGCCCGGCAGCGCGGCCGACAAGGGCGGCGTGAAGGCCGGGGACGTCGTGGTCGAGTTCGACGGCGAACGGGTGCGCAGCGCCCGTCAGCTCACCCGCCTGGTGCAGGAGACGCCGGCCGGCCGCGCCGTGCAGATGACCGTGCGCCGCGACAACGCCCGGCAGACCCTCGACGTCACGCCCGAGGCTCGGGATGCCTTCGCCTTGCGCGGACGGCTCGGAGCGGACCTCGAGCGCGAGATCGAACGCGGCCTCGAACGCGGACTGCGCGACTTGCCCGAGCGTGTCGGGCCGTTCTTCGACTTGCGCTTCGACGGCGTGCCGATGCTGGCCACGCGTGGGCGCCTCGGCGTGGAAGTCGAGGGCCTGAGCGACCAGCTCGCCGCCTACTTCGGCGTGAAGGACGGCGGTCTGCTGGTGGGCTCGGTGACGCCCGAGTCACCGGCGGCGAAAGCCGGTCTGCGAGCGGGCGATGTGATCACCGGCGTGAACGGCACGGCCGTCAAGACGTCACGGGAGCTCGTCGAGGCGCTGGGGCAGGTGAAGGAGGACGGCGCCGTCGCGCTCGACCTCGTGCGCGACAAGACACCCACGACTGTCACCGCCACGCTCGAGCCGCGGCGGCCGAGCCGGCCGTCGCGCAGCAGCCGCCCGGCGTAGACACGCGGATCAGAACCGGCGGGCTCGAACGGGCGTCAGGCGCCCGGCGTAGAGGCGTGGGCGGCGGCTAGCCGTGCTCGACGTGCGCGGCCGGCGGCTCGGGCTCCGCGGCCTCGACCGTCGGGAGCGGCCCGAGCAGTGTCGCCAGCTGCGAGGCCACGATGCCAGCCGCGGCCACCACGTTGGCATCGGCCTCGCGCGCGCCAATCATCTCGAGCGACAGGACGCCGGAGCTGCCGCGGGCGCCGCCAATCGGCAGCGTCACGGCGGCTGGCCGGCCGGCGCGCGCCGGCGTGGCGATGGTGCGCAGGCCCGCGAAGGCCTTGGCCGTCGGGTTGTCGTCGGCCAGGCTGACGATCGGAAAGCGCTCGACGACTCGGCGCTCGTAGCCGGAGGACGCCACCACCTGCAGCGTCGTCTTCTCGGCGTTCACCAGCCACACGGCGATGCCGCGCGCGCCGAGCGCGGGGCGCACGGTGTCGAGGACGCCGGGCAGCTTGTCGCCATCGGCCAGCCGCGCCAGAGCGTCACAGGCAGCGGCCAGCGGCGACAGCTCGATGCCGGGCGCGACGGGCTTCGCGGCTGCGACCGGGGCGGAGGCTGCCGTGGGCGTGGCCCATGGGGGTGCTCCGGCGGCGGGCGGGCTGGGCACCGACAGCGGCAGCCCGTCGGCGGGCGTCTCAGCGGCCTCCTCGCCCACGGCCGGGGCGACCTCGTCATCGCGCCGCCGCGGCACCGGCGTCAGGAGCACCGCCGCCACGCCCAGCACGCCCAGGGCGCCGGCCAGGGCCAGCAGCTGCAGGTCGCGCGCGGCCGCCAGGTCGCGATCGGCGGTCTCGGTCATCGTGCCGACGGCATCGGTGATCTGCTGGTTGAGTTCGTCGACCAGCGGGAGCGCTTCGCCGAAGGCCACATCGCTGGCCATCAGCGCGCGGCCGCCGGCCGCGTTCTCGTGCAGCCGCCGTTCGGCGTCGACCAGCTTGTCGAGCCGCTCGGCGTGCGGCCGCAGGCTGGCGCCGCCGTCGGCCGCCATCAGGGCGATCAGCCGGCCGCGCGCCACCTCGATCGAGGCGGTGGCCTGACGGCTCCAGCTGACCGCCGTCTGTCCGGGCGACGCCATCGCGCTCAGCGCCCGCCGGACGTCGGCGAGGGCGGATTGCAGACCTCGCGCGTCGCTGGTGGCCAGGGCGATCGCCCGGCGGCGGTCGAGGGCCTGCTGTTCGAGCGTGGCCGCCCAGAAACAGCAGCCGGCGGCCGTCACGACGGCAACGATGAGTACGGAGCCAGCGGGCGGCGGGATGTCGCATGTCGAAAGGTCCGGCCGCGCGTGCGACCTAGTCGGAGGCGCGGTCCAGTTCTTCGGTGACGAGGCGCAGCGGAATGACCGACGGCTTCGCCGCGTGCTCCATCTGCACGTTGTGGCCCTTCACGGGCGGCAGGTCCTGGTACATCACGTCCCACTTCCAGCGCTCGGACGGGTTCGAGGCCTGCAGCCACGTTTCGGCGCTGACCGGACGGTTGAACGTGTCGACGCCGAGCGTCTCGTAGCCGGCCTGACCGGACAGGGCCTGCGCCAGATCGATCCGCACGGCAGCCGAGGAGTCGTAGGAGAACGACAGGCCGAGCGCCGCCGCCACGCTCGTCAGAATCTGCCAGTCTTCCACGGCCTCGCCAGGCGTGACGATGGCTTTCGAGGCCGCCTGCAGCATGCCCTGGTCGTTCGTGAAGCAGCCCGTCCTTCTCGACCCAGGCGGCGCCGGGCAGCACGACCTCGGCGGCGCTGGCCAGCGGCCCGGTCACCACGCCCTGGTAGACGAGCGCCTTGATCTTGCCGGCGGCCTTGGCTTCGAGGACCCAGGCCACGTCGCCGAGCGACTCGGCCGGACCGGGATCGACGACGTAGAGGACCTCCACTTCGCCGCCGTCGACGGCCGCGCGCAGGCCCGACAGGTCCGCGGCGCCCTCGAGGCCCGCGCCCACGTGGAGGCCGAGGTCGCGGGCGCCGGTGACGTTCGGCGCGTCGGTGGCCGGAATGACGAACTTCGTGTCAGCCGGCTGCGACTTGGCCGAGCGGCGCCAGCTCACCGCGACGTGATTCGGGCCGGACTCGCCCTTGACCTCGGTGGCGATCCGCTTCACGAGGAACAGCTCCTCGAGACTGGCGTGCGCCGAGACGAGGAAGCGCACCGAGGCCGGATCGCGCCGGCCGGCGACGTTCAGCAGGTCGCGCACCTTGGTGAGGGCGTCCTTCCAGATGACCGGCTGCTGCGCGCCGTCCTTGGTCCGGACGAGCGGCTTGCGCAGCCGCTGGTCGCCCTCGACCCAGCCGTAGTGGAAGCGGCCGATGTCGCACATCCAGTAGCCGTTCACGGCGGGATTGAAGCGCGGCGTGACGCGCACGAGCTGCGAGCCCTTGGCCCACTCGGGCTTGGCGCGCAGCCACGACGTGGTCGCGCAGCCCTTCGAGCAGCCGGTGCAGATGGTGTCGATGGCGTTCGGGTTGTCCCACGGACGCGAGCGGAAGCGGTACTGCTTGGTCGTGATCGCGCCGACCGGGCACACGTCCATCAGGTTGCCCGACAGCAGCGAATGCACGCCCTGTTCGTTGAAGGTGCCGATCTCGCTGCCGTTGCCGCGGTTGATGATCCCGATCTGGGCGTCGCCGTCGACCTCGCTCATGAAGCGGGCGCAGCGCGTGCACATGATGCAGCGGTTGCGGTTCAGCATCAGCGTCGGGCCGAAGTCGACGTCGGCCTTGACGCCCTCGCCGTCGAAGGTCCGCCGCGGGAAGTCCATGCGGCTCTGCACGTTGCCGAACGAGTAGGAGAAGTCCTGCAGCGGGCACTCGCCGCCCTTGTCGCATACCGGGCAGTCGAGCGGATGGTTGATGAGCAGGAACTCGAAGACGCCGGCGCGCGCGTCCGTGCTTTCGGCGTCCGTCGTGTGCACGACCATGCCTTCGGCGGCCGGCGTCGAGCACGACGTCTGCAGCTTCGGCATCTTCTCGATCTTCACGAGACAGACGCGGCACGACGCGTCGATGCCCAGCCCCGGGTGGTAGCAGTAATACGGGACCTGGATGCCCGCCGAGATGGCGGCCTGAAGCACCGAGGTTCCCTTGGGCACCGTCACCTGGGCACCGTCGATCGTAAGCGTCACCTGTTCCATGGCGCCCGAATCATATCACGCGCCCGGCCTGGTTCCGGTCCCGACCTCGGACTGGAAGTTGTACTGGGTCAACAAGATGGAGCCGACGGTGGGGCCCGGAGGCGGTCCCCGGCCGGCGGACCCGCTTAGTCGTGGCCTCTCTACGTTTATGGCTTCTGCCCTCGAGAGCTTTATGGCTTTCGCCCGCAGGACGAAACTGGCGAAGCCGGCAGTGTTCGCTCGCCGTGCGGCGGCCGGGAACTCGCGCGCGGCGGATGGCCGAAGCGATCCGCTCGCAAGGCTTGAGCGCGGGGCTCTCCGTGTTCGCCCAGTCCGGATCGAGCGACAGCGGCTTCGGCTTCGTGCGGCCAAGCTGGTGCAGGTTCGCAGCGAGAGCCCGCTGTCGCGCTTCATGGGGCAGTTGCTGCCGGGCCGCGTCGGCTACGACTCTTCTCGTCGAGGAGGTGACGCCGGCGCCGCTACCGGCGGTCGAAGGTGCCGAGCGCGGCGTCGTCCTTGTTGACGTCGATGCCGCGCACCCGTCCGCGGGTGGGCACGACCGCGGTGCCTGACGCCTCCGTGAACGCCACCACCGCGTCTTCGCTCGAGCCGTCGGCATAGCGCAGGGTGATCGTGACCGGCACGTCGAAGATCTCGCCGTACTGCTGGTAGCCGATCTCGACGGCGTCCGCCGTGATGGTCGTCGTCAAGCGCACGTGCGGCAGCGACGAATCGAGTACCCAGCGCTCGAAGTAGCGTTCGAGCGGCCGGCCGCTGGCCTGCTCCATGGCCAGCCGCAGGTCGTCGGTGCCCGCCTTCTCGTAGCGATGGTCCGCGTAGAACGCCTTGAGACCCTGCTGGAAGGCCTCGTCGCCGACCAGACGGCGCAGCATGTTCAGGACCGCCGCGCCCTTGTTGTAGACGAGCGCGCGGAAGACACGCGACTCGCCCTTGACGTGCCCGAGCCGGTAGCCGAGCGAAATCGGGCCCTGATCGGAATGCTCCATCGACCACCGCCGCAGGTTGCGCAAGGCCGAGCGGTAGACGTTGTCGCCATGGCGCTCGCGGGCGTAGAGGGTGGCGAAGTACTGCGAGAAGCCCTCGCTGATCCACTGCTCGTGGTAGTTCTTCCAGCCCACCGCCTGGCCCCACCACTGGTGCGCGATCTCGTGCGCCAGGAAGAACTCGGGGAAGTCGTTGAAGGCGGCCGGGTCGTTGCGCCACACGAGCGGCGTGGTGGGCAGCGGATTGTTGATCACGGCGAAGTAGGCCGGGCTGTGTCCGCCCGGCAGGTCGCTCTCGAGCATGGCGAGGGTGAAGGACGGATACGGCGCATCGCCCATGAAACCGGCGTAGAAGCGCAGGATGTCCGCCGCCGTGTCCAGCGCGTCGCGGGCGCGCCCTTCCTGCCGCCGGTTGCCCATCACCACGAGGTCGACGGTGTTGCGGCCACCGACCGGCGGCGGCTTGGGCGGCGCGAGGAGCTCCGCCATGGTGACGGACTTCCGCGGCGGCGGCGCTGGCGGCACCACGATGTCGAGGGCCACGGTGGCCGCGTCGACCTGCTTCATACGGCTGATCACGACCCCCAGGTAGCGCACGGGATGCCCGGTGCGGAACGTGAGCAGGTGGCGGTCCGGCATGCCGGACACCGCCGGCAGCGCTTCCGGCTCGCTCCTCTCGGCGACGCCGGTGGCCGCCACCAGATACTCCGTCGGGACCACGACGCGCAGGGTGGCGGTGGCGAAGTCCGTGACCGTCGACTGCGGATACCACATGGCGCGGTTGCTGAGCAGCCAGTTGGGCTCGGCCAGCACGGTCGGGATTTCTGCATCGCGAGACGGCGCGCGGCTCGATTGCACCGACTCCGCGTCGATGGTCTGCCGATCGAGCAGGCCCTGATAGCGGATGGTCAGCGTGAGCTCGTAATCGCGCGGCAGGGCGGTCGGCAGGTTGATGACGATGGAGTTCTGGTTGCGCACCTTCAGGAACAGCAGGTGGCCCAGGTCGCGGCTCGACACCGACGACACGGTGAGGTTGTCCGCCAGCTTCAGGTTGAGCGCCGCCACCATGAAGGCCTTGACACGCAATTTGAGGCGGGAGGTGCCGGAGATCCACTGGCGATCGGGGAACACCTCGATGTCGATCTCGTGATCGAGGATGTCGAACTCCGCCAGATCGTCCTCGTTGTAGAAGACGCCGCGACTGGCCAGCTTCTCCGGCGACGCGTAGATGGCGATGTTCTTCTGGCGCTCGCGGGTGAAGAAGGTGACGTCCTCGGCCTCGGCACTCGACCGCACGTAGGTGAGCGTGCGCCAGCGCCGCGTCCGCACCTCGGCCAGCACGTCGCCCGACTGCGGCAGAATCGACCAGGTGTCGCGGCTCATGTCGCTCAGGTCGAGGCTGAACGAGCGCGCGACCTCCTGGTCGAAGATCTCGCGGGCCTTCGCGATGAGCCGTCCGTCGGCGGGCGCGCTCGTCAAGGTCCCGGCCGCCAGCGCCTGCTCGAAGTCGAAGGGGTTCAGGCGCACGAACGCGGCCTCGAAGCGGCTCTCGACCTTGTCGTCGCCGGCAAAGAGCCGGACCTGCCCGCGTTCGGTCTTGGGTGTGGGCTGGAACGTCATCAGGCCATCGCCGAGCAGCACGAGGGCGGTGATGCCCTCCTCGGTGTCGGCGACGAACACCGCGCCGTTCAGCAGACGGAGCTCGAAGTCGACCGAGGTCAGCAGGAAGTCGCGCGCCTGGAACATCCGCTCCCGGTCGAGCTCGAGACGATGCAGCACGTCGAGATGCGACAGGCGGTCGTGCGCCGCGATCCGCCACGGCGAGTCGAGACCCGTCGCCTCGGCGGTGGCGCCGGCCGGCCGGCGCACGTCGAGCCGCCAGGTGGAGAGCTGACCGCGCGCGCCCGCTTCGACGAACACCTCGACGATCAGCTG
Source organism: uncultured Acidobacteriota bacterium (assembly GCA_963807405.1). Lineage (GTDB taxonomy): Bacteria > Acidobacteriota > Vicinamibacteria > Vicinamibacterales > UBA2999 > CADEFD01. The sequence goes on from CAWEBU010000009.1 coordinate 111,547, forward strand.
ATAGCCATCGCCGGGAAGCGCGCCGTCGAGGGGCTGGCGATCGCGTTCGTGCACGACCGCCCGGGTCACGCCGCGCGGCACCGCCGCATCGAAGAAGTCGCCGGCCGCGGCCGCATCGGCGTTGACCGACACGAGCGACAGCCACGCGTCCCGGTCACTCGCGACGAGCGCCATCTCGATGCGCTGCATCGTGCGCATCAGCAGGAGCTCTTCGGAGTCTGTCGCGTCTGATTGCCGCGCGTTTGCGGGCAGTGCCCACGCCGTCAACACGGCCGCCAGCAGGAAAGCCCGGCCCATCGCACGATTAAACGTCAGAATGCCAGGCGGCGCTACAGGTTCCCGGAATCGGGGACGAGCGGAGGGACGGGCGGCACGATCGGCCGGCTCAGCACGAGCACGGTGAGATCGTCGGCGAGACGTTCGCCGTGGCGGTGGTCGTCCACGGCGCGGAAGACGGCCCGGCTCAGCACGGCGGCCGACACGCCCGGGGTCGCGCGCACGGCGGCCTCGAGGCCGGCCTCATCGAACATGATCTCGGCCGGCGATTCCGCCTCGGTGATGCCGTCGCTGTACATGATCAGGGCGTCGCCGGGATCGAGCCGCGCGAAGCCCGACTCGTACTCGGAGCCCTCGAACATCGCCAGCGCCACGCCGCCCGAGGAGAGCCGTTCCATCGTGCCGTCCGCCCGCAGCAGCAGCGGCGGTGTCTGGCCGGCGTTCACGAACTCGAGCTCGCCGGTGCGCGGATCGAACAGCCCGAGGAACAGGGTGATGAAGCGCGACGGCGGGGCGTGCTTCGAGACCTGGATGTTGAGCCGGCGGACCAGCTCGGTCGGCGTCAGTTCTTCATCGACCAGCGTCCGCAGCATGGCGAGGAAGAGCGCCATCAGCAGCGCCGCCGGGCTGGCCTTGCCGGCGACGTCGCCGAGGGCGACGATCACGCGGCCGTCCGGCCGCGGCAGGATGTCGTAGAAATCGCCGCCGACGGTGTTGGCCGGACGGGTGAGGCCGCACGCCTCGACGCCCGGACCGGACCAGGTGCCATCGGGCAGCATCGCCAGCTGGATCTCGCGCGCCACCTCGAGATCGCGCTTGAGCGACAGCCGGTCGAAGACCTCGAGCAGGACGATCAGGTTCATCAGCGCGAACGCGAAGATGAGCCAGTTGGTACCGGGCTGGAAGGCCAGGGTCGGCACGCCGATGCGGAAGAAGAAGGGCGGGATGACGATCGGCACGCCGAAGATCCCGATGCCGCGGAACAGCGACATCACGCCGAATGCGGCGGAGAGCAGCGCCACTCCGTAGATGCACCGCCGCGCCGGCGTCAGGCGCATGGTGAAGGCCGTGAAGAACGCCTGCGTCCACCTGATGATCCGCGTGTGGCGAGGCAGCGCCCGGAACGCCCGGCTGTCGAGGCCGCGGGTGAAGAACCGGTACGCCTCTGGCGCGTCGCGCGTGAAGACCTTGCCGAGCTCGTCGCTCGTCAGATCCTGCGTGTAGGCTGAGAAGAACTGCCGCGCGCGCGACAAAGGCTGCATCGCCGGGTACTACGGCCCTGGGTCACGCCGGGTTCCCGGGCACCGGGTGCTATCATGTGCCCGCCTATGAGCCGGCCCAGCGGACCGGTCAGCCCATCGTGACGCACAGCGACCATTCGGACGCGATCGCCCACGACTGGCGGCAGCTGCTCGTCGACGGCCTGATTCTCACGGCAATCGTGGTCGCGTCGGCGTTTCCGTACATCGGAAGGCTCGGCTTCTACAGCGACGACTGGGCGTTCCTGGGCGCCTTCGCGAACGCCCCCCACCAGTCGCTGGGCGAGATGTTCGCTGTCATGCACGACGCGAGTCCGGAGCGCCCGGTGCTGTCGCTCTACTTCGCGGCGCTGTACCGGGTGTTCGGCATCCAGGCGCTCGGCTATCACGTGGTCAACCACGGGGTGATGGCGCTGACGGCCCTCCTCTTCTACCTCTGCCTGCGGAGGCTCGGCGTTCCTCGCGTGCTCAGCCTCGCCTGGCCGATCGTCTTCGAGTTGCTGCCGCACTACGCCACCGACCGGCTGTGGTACTCGACGTTCCAGGCGCAACCTCAGCGTGTGTCTCTACTTCGTCAGCCTGTATGCGGCGCTGCGGGCGCGGATGGCCGCCGGCGGGGGAGCTGCCTGGCGGGGCATCAGCGTCGCGGCGCTGGCAGCGAGCGTGCTGGCGTATGAGGTCATCGCGCCGTTGTTCTTCCTCAATCCCGTGCTCGAGGAATGGTCGATGCGCCACCGTCCGGCCACCGCCGGTCAGCGTCGGGCCACCCTCCGCTCGTTGGCCGCCACCGTGGCGGTGATGGGTGTCGCGTTCGTCTACAAGTCGGCCGTGTCGAGCCGGGTCGGCTTCGGCCCCGACGCCTACGGCCCGTATCTGCTGTGGATGTCGTCGAGCGCAGTGGTCACGAACTTCGTCGACCTGGGATGGTATCTGCCGGCCAAGGTGGCGGCGGTCCTGCGACAGTATCCCGACCGGGTCAGTCTGCCGCTGACGGGATTCCTTGGCGTGTGCATCGTCGGGGGACTGCTCAACGCGGCGCGTACGTCGCCGGTCGCGGCCATCACGAGAGCCACCTGGCGGACCACGGGTGCCGCCGGCCTGCTGCTGTTCGCGGCTGGTTACTCGACGTTTCTCGTCACGTCCCAGGTCTACTTCTCGGCCACCGGCATGAGCAATCGCTCGGCCATCGCGAGCGCCATCGGCCTGGCGCTGGCCGCTATCGGCGCCTGGGGCGCGCTCGTGTCCCGTCTGCCGACCCGGCTGCGCGCGGTCGCGTTCGCCCTCGGCGTCGCGGCGCTCGGCGTCTCGGGTTCGCTCCTGACCGGTACGGTCGCGAGCTTCTGGGGCGAGGCGTCGGTGGAGCAGCAGAGGCTCATCGCGCAGTTGCGCAGCGATGTGCCGGCGTTACCGCCCTACAGCACGCTGCTGCTGGACGGGGTGTGTCCCTATCGCGGCCCCGGCACGGTCTTCGAGACCGACTGGGACGTCTCCGGGATGCTGCAGTTGTACTGACCGGGACATCACGGTCGCTGGCGATGTCGTGATGCCGGAGTCGACGATTGGCCCGGACGCCGTCATCACGGGCATCTACAAGGTGGCCACGATGCACGAGTACGGCGTCCATCTGCACGTCTACGACGTGGATCGGCGCACGCTCCAGCGACTCCCGGATGCCGCCACGGCCGCGCGGTATTTCGAGACGTCGCGAAGCGTCAGCCGCCCTTCATGCGCGCCGGGCCTCGCGGGTCAGGGCGCTCCGATTTTCGACTCCGAGTTCTAGATGACGCCGAGTTCCCGGCCCACGTCGGCCATCCGGTCGAGGGCGAACTGCAGGTCTTCGCGCGTGTGGGTGGCCGACACGATCGTGCGCAGCCGCGCCTGATCCTTGGCCACGGTCGGAAAGCCGATGCTCTGGGCGAACACGCCCTTGGCGAACAGCTTGTCGGACATGGTGGCGGCCAGCGACGCTTCGCCGACGATGACCGGCGTGATCGGGCTCTCGCTCACGCCGGTGTTGAAGCCGAGGGCGGTCAGGCCCGCCTTGAAGAAGCGCGTGTTGTCCCACAGCTGCTCCATCCACTGCGGCTCGCTTTCGAGCACGTCCAGGGCGGCGATGCAGGCGGCCGTCACGGCGGGCGGGTGCGAGGTCGAGAACAGGAACGGCCGGGCGCGATGGTGCAGGAAGTCGATGAGGGCGCGCGTGCCGGCCACGTAGCCGCCGAGCACGCCAATCGCTTTCGACAGCGTGCCGACCTGGATGTCGACCCGGCCGTGGCAGCCGAAGTGATCGACGGTGCCGCGGCCCTGGCGCCCGAAGACGCCGCTGGCGTGCGCGTCGTCGACCATCATGATGCAGCCGAACTCATCGGCGAGATCGCAGAGCGCCGGCAGCGGGCCGAGATCGCCGTCCATCGAGAAGACGCCGTCGGTGATGAGCAGCTTGCGCTGGGCGGCCGGCAGGTCCTTCAGGATGGCGCGCGCGGCGTCGGTGTCCTTGTGCGGGAACACCTTGATCGGCGCCTTGCTGAGGCGGCAGCCGTCGATGATGCTGGCGTGGTTGAGGCTGTCGCTGATGATGACGTCGTCCTTCGACAGCACCGCCGACACGGTGCCGGCGTTGGCCGCGAAGCCGCTCTGGAAGACGACCACCGCCTCGACGTTCTTGAACGCCGCCAGGCGGCGTTCGAGCTCGACGTGCATGGCCATCGTGCCGGAGATGGTACGCACCGCGCCCGAGCCGACACCGAACTCCCGCACGGCATCGAGCGCCGCCTGGCGCAGCTTCGGGTGCGTGGTCAGACCGAGGTAGTTGTTGGACGACAGGTTGACGACCGACCGATGGTCGTAGGTGGCGTGCGAGAGCGCTTCGCCCTCGAGCACGCGCAGCGTGCGGTAGAGGCCCTGCGCCTTGAGGGCGTCGAGTTCAGCGTTCAGGAAATTGAGCGGATCCGGGCGCGACATGCCGACAAGTATAGGATGTCGGCGCCACGCCGGCCCGGACAGCCACCGCGACGCCGTTACTTGGCCAGCGGATCCGGCCGCAGCTGGAAGTGCGCGGCCAGCGGCCGCGCTGCCCTTGCCGCCCTCGATCAGCCAGGGCGTGCGATCGCCGTTGGCGGCCCACAGCCCGCGGCCCTTCCAGCCGGCCTTCGGATCGTCGATGCGGCCGTCGAAGCCCTTGGCGTAGAAGCCCATCGGGTAGGGCACGCGCAGCACCACCATCTTGCCGTCCTTGAGCGCGACGAGGCCGTCGTTCAGGTTGCCGGTCGACATCGGCACGTCCTCGCCGAGGCCGAAGGTGTTGTGCTGGTCGACCCACGTGTAGTAGCTCGACTCGGCGCTGTTCTCGCCGAGGCCGCGGAAGCCCGGGCCGGGATACTGATGGAACGTCCAGCCTTCGGGGCAGTGGTCGCCGGTGGCCTTCGGGCCGTTCAGCGGCGCCTTGCACTTGCGGCGGTCGAAGCTGCCGAGGTGGCCGCTGGCGAGCGACACCCAGACCACGCCCTTGCGTGTCGATGTCGGCGCCGCGCACGCCGAAGCCGGGCGGCGGCACGTTGTAGATCTCGGCCAGCGCGGTCGCCGGCGGATTCGCGCCCGGGACGAGGCGCACCACGCCGCTCGGTGCGGCCGCGGAACGAGCCCCAGATCGAGCCGTCGACCGGGCTCGGCATCACGGCGTAGAAGCCGGCGTTGACGCGCTTGTCCTTCGCCGGATCGACCGGCTGGTTCGGCTCGACGTAGTCGTCGCGCCGGCCGTTGCCGTTGGTGTCGAGGACGAGCGGCCGTCCAGCCCTGCGAGCGTCGCGGCGTCGCCGGTCTCGTCGAACTTCTTCGTGTTGAGCCAGCCGACGACCGGCCCGCCGCCGCTCGTCCACAGCGTGTCGTTGGCGTCGTAGCCGAACTGCAGATGGTGCGTGCCGAAGCAGGTGTCGACGAAGGTGTACTTGCCTCGTCTTCGGATCGAGCATCGCGAGGTGACGCGATCGCGCGCTCGAGCGGGAACAGCTTCGCCGACGGGTGATCCGAGCCTTCGCGGCAGAACGCCGGGATTGTCGGGGCCGCGCACGGTCGCGGCCAGCCACAGCCGTCCTTGCCCGTCGAACATCGAGTTGTGGTTGTTGACGCGGGTGTCCCAGATCGCGCTCCTCGCCCCAGTAGGCGCGAGGGCATGGTCAGCGGTCAGGCCGGCCGCATGACCCGGTCCGAGGCTGAGCGGCATGTCGGCGTCGCGCACCGGCGCCTCGAAGACGGTGGCCGTGTTCTTCACCGGATCGAGGATCGGCAGGTCGTCCGAGCTGTACTCGGGCGAGCCGTAGAGCGGCCCGTAGCGCGTTGACCGTCGGGTTGCGGCGATCGCTGGCGATCAGATCGTGCAGGTAGTGCTGTCTCGTCCATCCACTCGCGCAGCGTGACGACGACGTTGCGCTCGACGCCCTGCGGACGCGGCGGCGTGGCAAACGGCAGTTCGCCCTTGGCGATGCGATCGGTCCAGTCGCCGAAGAGCTCGAACGGCGCGCCGCCGAGCGCCGTTCAGCTGGTTGAGCATCATCTGGCCCGACTGGCCGGACTGCACGCGCCGTCGCCAGGCGTCGGCGCCCGAACTGAAGGTGCCGAACGCGGCCGGGATCGTGCGCGTCGACTTCTGTCCGAGCTGGTGACAGCCGACGCAGCCGTTGCTCTTCATGCCGTCGAGCCACGCCGTCTGCGTGACGTTCTTGCCGATTCCTGGATGCGTGCCGAACTCACTGGCGGCGGGAATCGTCAGCATCGAGTACCAGTAGATCGCCGGGTAGTACTGCGGCGGCGGCGGCCGGCGTCGGCGCGGGTACGGCGGTGATGTTCACGTGCTGGCCGGGACGGCTGCTGGCCTTGGCGCTGTCGACCAGGCCGTAGCCGCGCACCCAGACCTCGTAGCGGGCGGCCGGCAGATCCGGGATGACGTAGCGCCCGTGGTCGTCGGTCACGACGCTCTTGATGTAGCGCACGCCGAGGTCGCGCGTTTCCGCGATCACCCAGACGCCGGCCTCGGGCCCCTTGGGCCCGCTGACGATGCCGCCGATGTCGTCGCCGTCGATGGCCACCGCTGGCGTCTGGCCCGAAAGCCCGGCCACGAGCGCGACCGCCGCAGCGAGCCCAGCCAGAAACACTCCGAGTGTCGACGACGGAATACGTATGCGAGCCATCGGGAGCCTCCATTCGAATCCGCGAGATCGCCGGATCGGCGAGAGCCTAGCATGCCGTGGGTCGTGCGGCGCGCCGCCCGGCCGGCTCAGGGCGGCGGCAGCGCGAACAGCACGTCGCCGTCGTCGAACTCCGCCGTGCGCCGGGCGCCCATGGTGTCGAGCCACACCGACACGGCCGCACCTTCCGGGGCGTGGAAGGCCCGCTCGTGGACCAGCACGTGGGTGGCGCCGGAAGTCGCGACGGCGGTCCAGGCCGCCTGCGGGTCCGCCCACAGGGTCGAGAGACGCGCCGCGCGGGCGAGATAGCCGTCCGGAAAATAGCCGCTGTAGCCGTTCACGATGCGCTTGCCGTGCAGCCCCGCATAGTAGACGTAGCGCAGGTCCCACGCCTGGTCCCCGAAGGGCAGCTCCAGGACCACGCTGTCGGCCGGCATGGCCAGCAGGTGCCGGTAGGCGAGCGGCCCGTCGTTGAGGCGGTGCACCGCCGCCCCACGGTGTGGCGTAGCGCGGGCCCGTGTCCCAGTTCAGGTTGACCGCCATCGGCACGGCGTACGACTCAGCGAGGAAGAGACCGCCGACGACGGTCAGCGCGAGCGAGCCAGCTCTGCGCCAGCGGGCAAGGGACGCCAGGGCATAGCCGCCGAGCACCGCGAGCAGACAGCCGGCGATCATGCCGAAGCGCGCCGGCACCCGCAGACCCGAGTATCCCGGCACGTAGGTGTAGAAGAACTCGTAGACGTCCACGTCGACGAGCGGGCGTCCGCCGACGAGCGGGCGGGGTCCGAGCGACATCAGGACGGAGAAGGCCAGGGCGGTGACGAGCCACGGGGTGAGGTCCGCGGCGTGCCGCCTCATCGTGTCGCGCAGCGGCGTCGACAGCCACGCGGCCACCACGAGCAGGACGGCGGCGTACTCGAGGGGCCGCCGTGCGCTGGTCGCCCGCAGCGGCACGCCTGCCACATCCCACGACACACCGCCCGTCACGGCGATGAGCGCCGAGAGGCCCAGCAGCACCGCCACGCCGAACATCGCGGCCGCGGAGAGCCGATCGCGCGCTGTTCGCGGTTCGTGAACGCGGCGCGCCGTGCCCAGCTTCAGCAACCAGATGACGACCGCCGCCGTCGCGGCCGCGACCGGGACCAGTCCGGTGAAGATGCCGCCCTCCGGCTGCCCGAACCGGTGCAGGATCGGACCCCAGAAATACAGTTGCGGCGGGGCATGCGCGTAGGTGAGGAGATCGGCCGAGTAGGTCGTGAGCTCGTCGATGGGCCGGGAATGACCGAACATCGCCTGCGCCCGTGCGTAGGGCAGCAGGAACGGCAGCGTGAGCAGCGCCGAGGCCACGCCCGCCAGCGCGATCTCCGCCCAGCGCCGCCACCGCATGAGCTCGCCTCGGCCGGCCATTTCCCAGAGCACGTACCCGACGAGCACGGGTGCGAAGAAGAACAGGTAGTAGCCCGTCGACAGCCCCTGCACGACGAAGGCGAGCGTCGCGCCCGCCAGGGCGGCGCGTGCGCCGGTGTCGAAGTAGCGCCGGAAGCCGAAGAGCACGAACGGCATCCACTGCGAGGACAGCGTGTGGAGGTGCGCGAAGTTGCCGAGCCGGTAGGGAAAGAACGCGTAGAACAACCCCGCCACGAACGCGGCTCGTGCGCTGCCCGTCAACTCACGCACCAGCAGGAACGTACCCAGGCCTGACAGCACGAAGGTGGCCAGCAGCACGGCGTTGTAGGCGAGCACGATGTTACCGGTCGCCAGATACAGGGGCAGGCCCTGCACGGCCTGCGGGATGAAGTGCTCACTGAAGGTGAGTGCAAGCGGCGTGGGATGGAAGAAGTTGGCGTTCCACAGATCGGCGAACGCCATCTGACCCTGGGAGATTCCAACCAGGCCCTCGCTGACCCAGGCCAGCACTCCCATCACCAGGAGGGCGTCGCCGAGGTCGGCTGGAACGTCGTGTTCGATGCCGCGCGCGATCGGCCACGTCATCGCGACGGTGAGCGCGATGTAGCCGAGACACGCGGCGAGCGTCTGCCCGCCTCGCCCACGGAAGGGTCTGGGCACGGGGATCAGGCCTGCGTGAACTCCCGCGCGTAGTCGGCCACGTCGTCGTAGATCGACGCCAGGTCCGCCGGCGAGGCCAGGAAGACCACGCGGAAGTAACCGCCATCCGCCGGCAGGCCGAAGCCCGAGCCGTGCACGCACAGGATGCCCTTGGCGCGCAGCAGGCCGAGCACGAAGTCCTCGTCGGTCTTGCCCGGCGGCAGCGCCACCTGCGGCATGGCGTAGAAGGCGGCCTGCGGCGCCACCACGTTCATGCCGGGCATCGCGTTGAAGCGCGCCACCGTCAGCTCGGCGCGCACCTTCAGCTCGCGGCGGAACGCCACCTGGTGCGAGCGGTCGCCGGTCAGGGCCGCCGTCACCGCGTGCTGCATCGGGCCCGGGCTGCACAGGCGGCCGTCGGCCAGCTTCTTGATCGCGGCCAGCGCCTCGTCGAGCATCGGCGACGCGCCCACCGCCATCCAGCCGGCCCGCCAGCCGGGCGCCAGGTACGCCTTCGACAGGGACGAGTAGGAGATGATCGGCGCATCGGGCGCCAGCGCCGCCATCGGCGGCACCGCGTCGTCGAAGCCGAGATCGCCGTAGACCTCATCGGCGAGGATCACCAGTCCGCGCTCGACGGCGAACGCGATGAGCTCACGCCGCACCGCTTCGGGATAGATGGCGCCGGTCGGGTTGTTCGGATCGATGAGCACGAGCGCCCGCGTCCTGGCCGTCGTCACCGCCGCCAGATGCTCCAGATCGGGCAGCCATCCGCGGCCCGGATCGGTGCGGTAGTAGACCGGGTTGGCGCCGATCTTGGCGAGCACGGCGGTATACAGTGGATAGGTGGGCGATGGGACCAGCACATCCTCGCCCTCGTCGACGATGGCCGTGAGGGCCAGCTCGATGCCCTCGGACGTGCCCGAGGTGATGAGCACGCGGTCAGGCGAGATCTCCACCCCGCGCCGGCTGAAATCCGCGGCTGCCGCTTCGCGGGCCGACACGATCCCGGCCGAGGCGGTATACCCGTTGTGGCCGTCGCGCATGGCCTTGGCCGCCGCCTCGATGAGATGCGGCGGGGTCGCGAAGCCGAACGCGATCGGATCGCCGATGTTCAGGTAGCGCACCGCCATGCCGGTGGCTTCCACCTTCTTCGCCTCGGCGACGACCTGGCGGATGGCGTAGGTGAAGCGGTGCACGCGGCGGGCGGCGCGGATCGAAGCGGAGGCGGTGGTCATGGCGAGGGCGATATTAGCAGTCGGCTCGGTGGGGGCGCGGCCCGCCGTCCCGTGTCGAAGTGTGCAGGTCGGCCATCGCAGCCCAGCTCGTCAATTACCAGATTTACCCACCCAGTGTAAGTCTTACCTGATACGAGGGGGTTCCAAACCCCTGCCAACCAGGCCTGAATCATGCTAAGTTGTTTATTGTCAACACTTAACGGTACTGGCACAGGGGTTGTTATGTATTCAGGCATGCAGCGGGTTGTGATGGCCTCCCTCGTCGCCCTGCTGACGGCTCCGGCCTACGGTCAGACGACCGCGGCGCCGGCAACCGAGGACCCGACCTCCGGAGTGTTCCGGTCTGGCGTCGACCTCGTCACCGTCAGTGCCACCGTTCGCGATCGTCGCGGACGGGCGGTCGCAGATCTGACGGCGTCCGATTTCGAGGTGTTCGATCGCGGCGTGTCGCGGCGGATTACCGACTTCCGCACCGAGGCCGCGCCGGTGAGCGTGGCGATTCTGTTCGATGTCAGCGGCAGCATGGACGTGGCGTCCCGCTCGCTCGCTGCCAGGTTTGCGGCCCACCATGTGCTCTCCTGGTTGGAGCACGGCCGCGACGAAGCCGCGCTGTTTGCTTTTGACAGCCGGCTGCACGAGGTGGCCCCGTTCACGGTCGATACGCGTGCCCTGCAAGGTGCGCTGGGGGAGGTCGATCCGTTCGGGGCCACTTCGCTGCACGATGCCATCGCCGATACGGCACGGAAGATCCACGAGCGGTCCAACACCCGCCGCGCGATCATCGTGCTGACCGACGGCATCGATACCGCCAGCCGGCTGAGTCCGGCGGAAGTTTCGGGCATCGCGAGCGAGATCGACGTGCCCGTCTACGTGATTGCGGTCGTGCTTCCCATCGACAACCCCGATGAGAACGGACGGCCGCAGGTCCTGCCACCGGCGTCGGTCGGCACGATTCGAGAGCTTGCGGCGTGGACCGGAGGCGAGCTGTTCTATGCCAGCACGCCCAAGGACACGAGCAAGGTGGCCAGGCAAGTGGTTCGCGAGCTGCGTCAGCAGTATTTGATCGCGTTCGAGCCTGGCTCGGGAGCCGGATGGCACCCGATTGAGATTCGCACCACCAACAAGAACCTGACGGTTCGCGCGCGTGGCGGCTACGTGGCCGGCACGGGCGGCAGGAGTGAATGACGGACCCGGCGGACCTGGAAACCCCCGCCCGGACGAAGGCGTCTCAGGAGGACCCAAATGAACAAATCTATTCTCGTCGTCAGCTGCTTTGCCGTGACTCTCGCCGTGGCTCCCGCCTGTGCCACCAAGAAATTCGTGCGGACCGAAGTCGGTCAGGTCAACGACAAGGTGACCACGCTCGGCCGCTCGCTCGAAGAGACGCAGGAACGCGTGCGGACCGCCGAGGGCAAGATCACCGAGGTCGACGCCAAGGCGCAGGAAGCCGGTCAGGCCGCTCAGGCGGCTGACAAGAACGCCGCGGCGGCGCAGACCACCGGCAACCAGGCCATGGAAGTCGGCAAGCAGGCCTCGGCCCGCGCCGAAGCCGTCGAGACGTCGGTCAAGAAGCTCATCTTCGAAACCGTGCTGACCGACGACCAGGCCAAGTTCCGCAGCGGCGTCTCGACGCTGTCGGATGAAGCCAAGGCGGCCCTCGACCAGATGGTGGCGCAGGTGAAGTCGCAGACCTCGGCCATCTGGGTCGAGATCGAAGGCCACACCGACAACACGGGTGAGGCGGCCTACAACGAGCGCCTCGGCCTCCAGCGCGCCGAAGCCGTGAAGCGTTATCTCTACGAGCAGCACAACGTGCCGCTGCACAAGATGAACGCCATCAGCTTCGGTGAGGAGAAGCCGGTGCAGGACAACCGGACCCGCGCCAACCGCTCGCAGAACCGCCGCGTCGTCATCAAGGTGCTCGCGTAAGCGAACGCTGAACGCTGGCTCACGCGAGCACAGCGGCTAGCGGCTAGTTCCAGCGACGAATACAGACGGCCGGTGAGCTCACGCTCATCGGCCGCTTGTTTATGTACACCGCCGCAAGCGCGGTCTCCACTCCCTGGTGCGGCTGAGCCGTTCAGCCCCCAGCCCCGAGTCCTGCCGCCGCCCAACCCTCAGCGCGGCGGCAGCAGATAGAGCCCCGCCCCGTCCACCTCCGCCATCACGCGCGCGCCGCGCGACTCGAGCCACAGCCGGATTCGCTGGCCGGTGTCGTCGGACCAGGCGGCGGTGTGGACGACGACGTGGGTGGCCGGTCGGAGCGCGGCCCACGAGGCGTCCGGATCGCCGAGCGGCCTCTCGAGCAGTGCACGGCGCGCGATGTAGCTGGGCGGCAGCACGCCGCTGTAGCCATTGACCGTGCGTCGATGGTGGAGTGCGGTGAAGTAGGTGAACCGGATTTCGTAGCCCATGTCGCCGAAGGGGAACTCCGCGAGCACCGCGTCAGGCGGCGCGATGGCGACGAACTGATAGATCGGCGGCATCGTCGCGGCCGGCCGGAGGTAGGCGGGTGGCGCCGCCAGCGGCAGCGAACTGAGCACGACGTCGAGAGAAAATGGCGGCTGCCAGGCGGTGCGTGTGACTGCCGCCACCATCAGCACCGCCACGACGAGGCCGGCGCGCCAGCGCGCCAGCCAGGCGGCTCCGCCCCCGGCCAGCAGCGCCAGCAACGACACCGCAATCGCCGCGAACCGGTGCGGCACGCGCAGGCTCTCGAAGCCGGGCACCGCGCGCAGCAGCACGAATGGACCCGGGTAGGCCTGCCCGTCGACGCGGATGACGGGACCGAGCGAGAGCACGATGGCCGCCGTGGCGAGGGCGAACAGGCTCCAGCGGGCCAGCCGCGAGAGCTGCGTGCGCGACGACGGCGGCGCAACGGCGCCGACGAGCGCGAGGGCGACGAGCGGCGCCAGCCACGGCAGGCCGTCGGCGTAGGCGGCCAGCGTGGCCGAGTTGGCGCTCGTCTCCTCGAGTGAGCGGGAGAAGGCCAGCGCGTCCCGCGCCGACAGGTAGCGCAGCACTACGGGCAGCACGGCCAGCACCGACACGACGCCGGCACCGACCACCCCGGCCCACGCCTTCACGTCCGCCAGGCGGCCATGTCGCGCCAGGGACCACACCGCGAACGCCGCGGTGAACGGCGCGCAGAACGCCATCAGGTAGTTGGACGAGAAGTGCAGCGCGATGAGCGCGGCGGTGGCGCCCGCCAGCGCCCGCCGTGAGCCGCTGCCGATGAAGACGTCGAGACCCCACAGTCCGAAGATCCACCAGTGGATCGACAGCGTGTGCAGGTGAACGATCGACCAGAACGTCTGATAGTCGTTCCATGCGCACGTCAGCCCGGCGACGATGCCGGCAAGCTGCCAGCCGGACAGGCGCACGGCCAGGCCATGCGCCGCTACCGCGGTGAGGGTGGTCGTCGTCAGGAACACGAGGTTGTAGGCGACCAGCGGGTTGTGGGTCATCCACCACACCGGCAGCGCCTGCACGCTCTGCGCGAGGAAGTGCTCGGAGTAGGCGAGGGTCGAGGTTTCCGGGGCGAAGATGGGCGCGTTCCACATCGCGCCCCAGGCCGCGAGGTCGCCGCGCAGCACGGCCGTCAGGTGCTCAGCGACCCACGCCATCACCCACGACACGAACACCGGGTCGCCGAAGTCGCCCGGCAGCGAGGTGTCCAGTCGCGTGACCAGCGGCCATGTGATCCAGGCGCTCACCGCCGCGTAGCCGGCGACGGTCAGGCCGTTACGCACCCACGCTGGCGAAGAGATCGGCCGTGACGGAGGGACGATGCGGACCCCTCAGCGGGCGCCGCCGGCGGGCGGCGACCAGCGGGCGAATCGCAGCAGGGTGTAGACGGCCTTGAACGCGTCCTTGAGGCCGATCTTCTTGCCTTCCTCGTAGGTACGGCCGTTGTAGGAAATCGGCACCTCGAAGACGCGGGCGCGCAGGCGGGCGACCTTGCAGGTGATCTCGGGCTCGATGCCGAAGTCGCGCGACTGGAGGTCGAGCCGCTGGGCGACGTCGCGGACGAAGACCTTGTAGCAGGTCTCCATGTCGGTGAGGTTGAGGTCGGTAATCGCGTTCGACAGCAGCGTCAGCAGCTTGTTGCCGATCGAATGCCAGAAATACAGCACGCGGTGACCGCCGCGCGCGCCGAGAAAACGCGACCCGTAGACGACGTCGGCCTTGCCCTCGAGAATCGGCTGCAGCAGCATCGGATACTCGCGCGGGTCGTACTCGAGGTCGGCGTCCTGGATGAGGACGAGATCGCCGGTGGCGTCGCGAAACCCGCGGGCGACAGCGGCGCCCTTGCCCTGGTTGACGGGTTGGAGCAGCACCCGCACGCCGCCCTGGCCATCGAGCTCGGCCAGGATGTCGCGCGTCCCATCGGTCGAGCCGTCGTCGACGATGAGGAGTTCGAGCGCGACCGGCCCCAGATCGACGGCCTGGACCTGCTCGACAATCTGGCGAATCGTGACCCGCTCGTTGTAGCAGGGCATGACCACTGAGAGCTTCATTCGCCGTCGAGTATATCCAACGACACGCCGCTCGCGGTGGCGCAGAGAGGCGAGCCGTGACCCACGAAACCGCGGGTCACGACCGCTCCGGTGCGAAGACTCAGGGCGTGACGGTGAGCTGGCCGCGGGTTTCCCCGCCCGGGTTCACCGCGCTATGGATGTTGACGTAGACCTGGCCGCCGATGAGCGACTGGATGAAGTCCTCGAAGGTGCGGATGCCCTGCTCGGCTCGCGCGCGCAGGGCCGAGGGGGCCACCGTGCCGGACAGCGTGAAGTCGTTCGACACGTTGGCCGGCGGAGCAAGGTCGACGACGACCGGGCCGCCCACGCCGACACCGCCGACGTGGAAGTGGCCACCCGTCGCTCCACTCGGCAGGTTGAAGACTTCGATCGTGTAGGTCACCGTCTGGGTGGCCAGGTTGACGAACACCTCGGCCGTGCCGGTGGCGCCGGTCACGACCGGTGCCGGCGTCTCGCCCGCCCCCGAAAGCACCGCCGTCAGGCGGATGGTCTGCGCATTCGCCCAGGCACCCGTCGTGAGCACCAGGGCTGCCGCCGCGGCGGCCTTCATCATCACTCTTCGCATGGCTCTCTCCTTTGCCGGCATCACAGCGCGACGTCCCCGGCAGCATTAACCTACTCCCCCTTGACGCCGGCACGAGGCTCGAGAGTTCACGTCGGTGGGCCATGGCCCGGCGCGCGCCTACGACTTGCCGGGCCGCAGCATCTTGTCGATCGCGCCCAGCCGCTCGTTGGTCCCGAGCAGCGCCAGGATGTCGCCCGCCTGCACGATGTCGTCAGGGCCGGGGGACACGATGGTGGCGGCGCTGGCGCCACTCCCCGCGGCCCGCTTGATGGCGATGGTGGTCAGCCCGAAGCGGGCCCGTAACCCGATATCGCGCAGCGTCTTACCGAAGAACTCGGCGGGCGCCGGCACCTCCACGATCGAGAAGTCGCCCGACAGCTCGATGTAGTCCAGCACGTTCGGAATCACCAGGCTGTGGGCCACGCGCATCGCCATCTCGCGCTCGGGGAAGACGACCCGCGTCACGCCCAGCTTCTCGAGGATGCGCCCGTGCAGGGGAGTGACGGCCTTGGCGACGATGTTCTCGATGCCGAGCTCCCTGACCAGCGTGACGACGAGCAGGCTGGCCTCGATGTTCTCGCCGATCGAGACGACGGCCACGTCGACGTCCTGGATGCCCGCCGCGCGCAGCGAGCGCTCGTCGGTGGCGTCGAGCTTGACCGTCTGCGACACCTGGTCGGCCAGGGCCGTCACCCGGTCGTCGCTGCCGTCGATGCCGATCACCTCGTGTCCGAGCTGCGACAGGGTCGTGGCCATCGCGGCGCCGAAGCGCCCGAGGCCGATCACCGCGAAGGTTCGTTTGGCCATGTGTGCTACCCGACGAGAATCTTGCCTTCCGGATACCGGATCCGGGCCTGCGCCGCGCTCCGTCGCGCCACGGCGATGGCCAGGGTGAGCGGGCCGAGCCGGCCGATGTACATCATCAGCATGACGAGCAGCTTGCCGGCCGGGGAGAAGTAGGCGGCCAGGCTGACCGGCGCGCCCTGTTCGCCCATCGACAGTCCGACGGTGCCGAAGGCCGACGTCGTCTCGAAGAGCGTGCGCAGGAGGTCGCGGCC
The DNA here is from genome assembly GCA_963807405.1 of uncultured Acidobacteriota bacterium. Taxonomy (GTDB): domain Bacteria; phylum Acidobacteriota; class Vicinamibacteria; order Vicinamibacterales; family UBA2999; genus CADEFD01. Next base: position 127,710 of record CAWEBU010000009.1, read on the forward strand.
CTCGGTGATCAGCAGCAGCCAGGCCACGGCGTTCATCACGACGAAGGCAATCAGCGAGAGGAAGAACGCCTTGGCCACCAGTTCGGGCGCCAGGCGGCGGCGGAAGAGCACCGTGTCGTCGGCGCCGCGCACCGTGGCCCACAGCGCCGCCAGCGTGATCGAGAAGGTCGAGGTCTTGACGCCGCCGCCGGTGCTGCCGGGCGAGGCGCCGATGAACATCAGGGCCATCATCACGAACAGCGACGGCACCGTCATGGCGCCGATGTCGAGCGTGTTGAAGCCGGCCGTGCGTGTGGTGACCGACTGGAACCAGGCGGCCAGCAGCTTCTCCCCGAACGGCAACGCGGCCAGGGTCCTCGGGTTGTGCCACTCGAGCGCCAGGAGCAGCAGCGTCCCGCCGGCCAGCAGCGCCACCGTGGCGGTGACCACGAGCCGGGTGTGCACCGAGAGACGCACCGCCCGCGTGCGCCGCGTCAGCAGCTCCGTCCAGACGAAGAAGCCGAGGCCGCCGGCGATGATGAGGAACGTGATGACGAGGTTGACCACGACGTCGCCCCGCCACGACATCAGGTTGTCGCTCCACAAGGCGAAGCCGGCGTTGTTGAAGGCCGACACGGCATGGAACAGGCCGTGCCAGACGGCCGGCGCCAGGCCGAGCGTGGGCCACCAGTAGAGCGCCAGGATCAGGGCCCCGGCCAGCTCGAACGCCAGCGTCAGCTTCAGCACGGTGCCCGCGAAGCGGACCAGCCCGTTCATGTCCTGCACGTTGAGGGCTTCCTGCAGCGTCATCCGTTCCTGCAGGGTGGTGGTGCGGCCGAGCGCGGCGGCGAAGACCGTGCTGAGCGTCATGTAGCCGAGCCCGCCGGCCTGGATGAGCAGCAGCACCACCGCCTGGCCGAATCCCGAGAGCGCGTTCGGCGTGTCGGCCACGATGAGGCCGGTGACGCACACCGCCGACACCGACGTGAAGAAGGCGTCGAGCACCGAGAGGGGCTGGCCCGGCGCGTGCGCCAGCGGCAGCGACAGCAACACGCCGCCGAGGGCGCCGATCGCGAGGAAGCTGAACGCGAGGAACTGCGATGGCGACAGGGGACGCCGGCGGGCCAAGACAGAGGATTGTCGCCTACTTGGGCATCGACGACCAGCCGGAGGCGGTCGTGGAGGCCGGCCTGAGCGCCCGGCTACCGCGCGGCGCCGAGGTCGAACTCGCCCGCGCCCAGGGTGGTGGCGCCGTCCTTCACGACGACGTCAAAGCGGCCGCGGCCGAGCGGCGTGGCGTCGAAGCGGGCGTGTACCCAGCCGCCGGTCAGCGGTTCGCTGCCGGTGATGACCGGCACCGAGGGCGGGGGGAAGGGCCACCACGGCGCGTCCATCGGCGGCGGAATCCCAGAACAAGCCGAACCGCGGCCGTCGGTCGGTGGCCTCCGCCACGAGCGGCAGGGGCCGCCCGGCGTCGTCGAGCGGCACGAGCAGCACGTCGATGAGCGGCACGCCGACGTAGGTGTTCTGCGGATGGAACTGCAGCTCGACGATGACCTCCAGCAGGCCGCGCCACGGCGTCAGGGCCTCGGTCATCTGCCGCACGCCGTAGTTGCGATCGAGCAGCCGCATCTTCTCTTCCACGAGCAGCACGACACGGCGGTACTCGGAGACGAGCGAGATGCGGCGGACGGCGTCGCCGGGTGTGCGCAGGTAGGCGTCGTGGAAGGCGCGCCGATCGTCGCGCGTGGCCGTCCGGGCGAAGACGATGGCACGGTCGATGGCGTCGGCGTCGAGATGGCTGTCGACGGCGCCCGCCGGCGCCGTGGCCGTCAGCGCCAGCACCAGCAGCAGGCTGGCACACGCGGTCGTCGCTCTGGTCGGGCCGCTCAGCATGACGTTCCCGAGGATACCGCGAGCGGCTACCATGCCAGGACCGGCCCGGCCGGAGGAGGACGACGTGGGCATGAACCAACGAGCGGCGCTCATCACCGGCGGCGCCCGCATGGGCGAGGCCATCGCGGTGGCACTCGCGGATCGGGGCGTCGACGTGGCGCTGGTCTATCGCAGCTCGGAAGATGCAGCCGCCCGGGCGGCCGCCGCCGTGCGGGCGCGGGGCCGCCGGGCGCATACGGTGCAGGCCGACCTGGCGGACGCCGCCGCCTGCCGCGCCACCGTCAGCGAGGTGGCGGCCACCTTCGGCCGCCTCGACATCGTCGTCAACATGGCCTCGCTCTACGGGGCCGTGCCGTTCGACGACCTCGACCCCGAGCAGTGGGACCGGCAGATCGCCGTCGACCTGCGGGCCGCCTTCCTCGTCAGCCACGCCGCCGTGCCGCACATGCGCGCGGTCGGCGGTGGGCGCATCATCAACTTCTCGGACTGGGTCGCCGCCAGCGGCCGGCCCCGCTATCCCGGCTACGTGCCGTATTACGTCGCCAAGGCCGGGGTGAAGGCGCTCACCGAGGCGCTGGCGCTCGAACTTGCAGCCGACCGCATCCTCGTCAACGCCGTGGCGCCTGGTCCGATCGTGGCGCCGCCGGGGATGTCAGACGAGGAAGTGGCGGCCGTGGAGCGTGCGACGCCCCTCGGCCGCTGGGGCGGCGAAGCCGAGATCGCCCGCACCGTCCTGTTCTTCTGCGACAGCGATTTCGTCACCGGCGAGACCGTCCGCGTGGACGGCGGCCGCCATCTGAAATAACCGCACAGGAGAGACCATGAGACGTTCGTCGCCTTCGCGCCGCACCTTCCTGGCCAGTGTCGCTACCGGCGCCGTGGCGGGCACGCTGCCCGGCCCGCTGCCGGCGCTCGCGGCTGGCGTGCAGCCACCGGCCGCTGGTGCCACGCCGCCGCTCGACGCCACCGCCCAACTGCTCAAGGCGCTGTCGGAGGCGCCCGGGCCGTCGGCGTTCGAGGAGGACGTGCGGCGGATCGTGGTCGCCGAGTACACCGCCCTCGGCGCCACGATCGAGTACGACGGCCTCGGGTCGGTGCTGGCGACGCTGCCCGGCGGCGCCGCCGGGCCGCGCATCATGGTCACCGCGCACATGGACGAAGTGGGCCTGATGGTGCAGCACATCACGGCCGACGGCTTCATCCGCGTCAAGACCCTCGGCGGCATCCTCGAGCAGGCGCTGCCCGATCAGCGCTGGACCATCCTCGGCCGCGGCGGTCCCGTGGTGGCGGTCAGCGGCCTGCGCACGACGCACGTGCTGCCGGCGGCGCAGCGCGGCGTGGTGTGGTCGCTCGACGACACGTTCCTCGATGTCGGCGCCGCTTCGCGCGAGGAGGTCGAGCGCATGGGCATCCGGCCCGGCGACGGCATCGCGCCGAAGAGCGACTTCCTGGTGATGCCGAACGGCCGCTATGCCGGCAAGGCCTGGGACGACCGCGTCGGCCTCGGCGTGATGATCGCCGCCGCCCGACGCATTCGCGCCGAAGGCCTGCAGGTGCCGGCGCAGATCGTGTGGGTGGCGACCACGCAGGAAGAGATTGGGCTGCGCGGCGCCCAGACGGCGGTCGACAAGGCGCGGCCGGACCTCGGGATCTCGATCGAGGCCGGGGTGTCGGCCGACTATCCGGCCATCGGCCCGACCCAGGCGCAGGAGCGCCTCGGCGGCGGGCCCGGCATCTTCCTGCTCGACAGCTCGATGATCCCGAACCGCAAGCTGCGCGACTTCTTCTTCGAGGTGGCGCAGGAAGCCTCGATTCCGCTCCAGCCGAACGTCCTCACGGGCTACGGCGAGGACGGCGCCGAGATCCAGCGCTACGACTCGGGACGGCCGTCCGTGAACATGACCGTGCCGACGCGCTACCTGCACGGGCACACCGGCCTCATCCAGCGCTCCGACTTCGACGGCGCGGTGTCGCTCCTGCTGCGGGTGCTCACCAGGCTCGACGCCAGGACGGTGAACCAGCTGGCCAGCTTCGCGCCGTAGCCCGGTGGATTGACATTGGGTGTTATGACAAGTAAGATGCCGTCATGGCCACGCCGCTGCACGTCGAGCTGAAACAGGCCCAGCCCTACGAGCTGATCGAGGAAGAGGTCCACGTCAGCATCGCCCGCACGGCGGCGCTGCTCGACCGGACCTTCGCCCAGCTTCTCAAGCCGCACGGTCTCACGCCCACGCAGTACAACGTGCTGCGCATCCTGCGCGGGGCGGGCCCGGCTGGCCTGTGCCGCAATGAAGTGGGCGCCCGCCTCGTGACGGAGGTGCCGGACGTGACCCGCCTCCTCGACCGCATGTCTGACATGAAGCTCATCGCCCGCCAGCGATCCGACGAGGATCGCCGCATGGTGCGTACCCACATCACGCCGAAGGGCCTGACCCTCGTGAACAGCCTCGACGGGGCGTTGCGCGCCTACCTCAAGACGCACCTGAACGGCATCTCGCGCCAGCGGCTGCGCGACCTCGCCTCGACGCTAGCCGAGCTGCGCGCCCGCGCCTAGCTGCCCCTTGAAACGCCGTCTGCCCGACCTGCATCTCATTAGCTGTTATAACGCTTATTGTCGAAACTCTTACATCGCTAAACTGGAGACCAGCATGACCGCCACCGCCACCGCCACCGCCACCACCGGGGTCCGCACCTACGCCATCGACAAGACCCACTCGGAGGCCGCCTTCCAGGTGCGCCACCTCCTCTCCAAGGTGCGCGGACGCTTCGCCGACTTCGACGGCACCATCGAGTTCGATGCAGAGGATCCGACGAAGTCATCCGTCCGTCTGGTGATTCAAGCCGCCAGCATCGACACCAACACGCCGGATCGGGACGCTCACCTGCGCTCGGACGACTTCTTCGCGGTCGAGACCTTCCCGACCATCGACTTCGAGAGCACCGCCATCACCGCCTCCGGCGACGACCGCTTCGTGGTGGCTGGCAACCTGAGCATGCACGGCGTCACCAAGCCGGTCGTGATTCCGATGACCTTTCTCGGCAGCGCGCTCGACCCGTGGGGCAGCGAGCGCATCGCCTTCGAGGGCGAACTGGCGATCAACCGCAAGGACTACGGCCTGAACTGGAATGCAGCGCTCGAAGCCGGTGGCTTCCTGGTGGGCGACGAGGTGAAGATCAGTCTCTCGGTCCAGGCCAAGTAGCCTTGTTAGTTGTAACGGGGTCTGTCACGGTCACGAGTTGTAACGGGGTCTGTCACGGTCACGACCGCGAGAACGATGTCAGTTCGTGACCGTGACAGACCCCGTTACAACTCGTGACCGTGACAGACCCTCGTTACAAATGAGGGTCTATTCGGCGACGAGCGACTTGGTCAGGATGAGATACGGCGCGTCGCGAAAGCCGAAACGCTGGTAGGCGCGCAGGGCCCGGGCGTTGGTGTTGTAGCCGTAGAGCCGGAGGTCGAGCGCGCCGGCCGCCCGCGCGACCTCGACGACATGCTGCAGGATGACGTCCACGAGCCCCGTGCCGCGATGGGCGGGCACGACATACAGGCTCTGAATCCACCAGTAGTCGCCGCCACGGAAGTTGCTCCACTCGGTGACGACTGAAACGCTCGCCACGACCCGGCCGTCCGCCTCGGCCACCCAGTAGCGGGCGCGCGGCGGCGTCGCGAACGCGCCGGCGACACCCCGTTCGACCTCGGCCCGGATCAAGGTGCGGCGTTCGGAATCGAGCGCCTCGCTGAGCGTGAAGGAGACCAGGAGGTCGCTGTCAGCGCTGGTCGCCGGGCGGAGAGTGTAGGTGGCGGTGGGGCGCTCGGAGGCGGCCGGCATCCGGGAAGCCTACACGAAGTGCCGCGGACGGCCGTCACGGTCGTCAGGGCGTGATGCCGGTCAGCGCCGCCACGAGCCAGAGAGTCCCTGCCTGCGTCCATCCGGATGTCTCCCCATCACGGGCCGCCAGACGGCCTCGGGCGGTCCTGGAGACCGCCTTCAGGGGCAGAAGCGGAGAAACCGCCGCCGGCGGGTCAGAGGAACGGGAAGATGAGCGCCACGACGGCCGTCGCCCGGCACACGGCCGCCAGTTGCGGGTGCATGCGCTCGATGTTGTTCCAGGCGAGCGCCAGGGTCGTCATCGCCACGAGCATGACGACCGCCCACAGCAGCACGACGCGCGGCGGCTGGGGTCCGAGCATCGGGCCGAGGCCGGTCGTCCAGTGCGAGCCGTAGAGCAGGGCCACGTGCACGGCATAGACGAGCAGCGACTCCTCGGCCAGCCCCTGGAGCGGCGGGGTCAGGCGCGTGACGTAGTGCGAGATGGCGGCGAGGATCGCCAGCAGGATGCTCACGGAGCCGAAGCGCTGCAGGAACGAGAACGGGTGGGAGCGCCACCAGTCGATGGCGCCGTAGTCGAGCCAGTCGGCGCTGCCCATCAACCCGGCGCCCACCGCCAGCACGGCACCGCCTACGAACAGGCCACGGGCCAGCAGCGGCAGGTGCTCGCGGGTGGCCCACGGCGCTGCCGTCACGCCGAACACGGCGCCGAGGAGCGTGAAGCCGGCCCACGGAAAGAGGGGAAAGAGCGATCCCGTATCGAAATACAGGTACGACGCCAGCGTGAGCGGCACGTAGTCGGTCCACGGCACGCCGTTGACGATCGGCGAGGTGAACACGATCGCCGTCGCCAGCAGGCCGCACAGCCAGGCGAAGCGCCGCGGTGTCTTCGAAAGACCGATCAGGAACTGCAGCGCCAGCAGGGTCATGGCCACGTTCTGCAGCACGTCGACGGTGAGGAAGGAGCGCCAGCGCTCGTCGTTGGCGTACGGCAGGTCGATGAAGCGCCCCATCGGGAACTTCACGAAGTAGCCGAGCGCCAGGAAGAACGTCAGGCGGCGCACGCGCTTGAACGAGCGGCGTGAGAAGTGTCCCTGGTCTTCCCAGTGGCGCAGCGCCGTCAGGCTGAAGGCGGCACCCGACAGGAAGAGGAAGGTGCAGGACGTCAGGCCCCGCATGTAGAGCCAGGCGTTGTACTGCAGGCTGGTGCGGTACTGAGGGTCGAGCAGCGAGTCGATGGTGTGACCCTGGACCATCAGCAGCACGGCGACCGCGCGAGCCAGATCCACGAACAGGATCCGTCTGCCCGATGCCGCGGGCGCCGCGGCCGGGGGGCCGCCGCGCTCGCCGCCGGTGGTACCGCGATCACTGTCTAGGAGGCGAACACCGTGCGCATCGACTCGAGTGCGCCCGTCAGTTCCTTGCGATCGCGGCAGGTGCAGAAGCGGAGGTAGCCTTCGCTGGCCGGGCCGAAGTCCAGCCCCGGGACGCAGCCGACGCGGCCGTGCTTGATGATGTGCTCGGCCACCGTCCACGACAACGACTCGCCCTTGTCCAGACCCTTGTCCCGGGCCCAGTCGCGGTTGATCTTCACGAAGGCGTAGAAAGCACCCTCCGGCGGCTTGCCGGAGAACACGTGGCCGGCCACGTCGGCCAGCCCCTTGTAGAACAGATCCCGGCGGATCTTGAGTTCGGTCTTGAACTCGGCGATGCAGTCCTGCGGCCCTTCGAGCGCGCCGATGCCGCCGTACTGCGCGATCGAGCACACGTTGCTGGCGGTGTAGAGCGTCACCTTGGCGGCGCGCGACCGGATCTCCTTGTTCTGGATGGCGATGTAGCCGATGCGGACGCCGGTGACCGCGTAGCTCTTGCTCATCGTGTAGATCGGGATCGTGCGCTCGTACATCCCCGGCAGCGAGGCGATGCTCACGTGCTCACCGGTGAACAGGACGTCCTCGTAGGCTTCGTCCGAGAACACCCACAGGTCGCGCGCCTTGGCGATCTCGGCGATCCGTTCGAGGTCGGCGCGGGTGAAGGCGCCGCCGCTCGGATTGGTGGGCGAGTTGATGTAGATGGCCCTGGTCTTCGGCGTGATGGCCTTCTCGAGTTCGTCGAGATCCCAGCGGAAGCCCATTTCCTCGTGCAGCGGCACCTGGACGGGCACCGCGTGCGCCGACTGGATGATGGCCAGTGACGGCGGCCACAGCGGGTCCGGGCAGATCACCTCGTCGCCCGGCTCGAGCACCGCGTGCAGGGCCACGTAGATGCCGTGCGTGCCGCCGTTGCTGACGATGATCTCGTCGTCGCTGCCGACCGGGATGCCGTTCTTGGTGCGCATCTTCTCGGCGATGAGCTGACGGAACCGCGGCACGCCCAGCGTCGGCAGGTAGTGCGTGTGGTTGTTCTCGATGGCTTTCGCCATGCCCTGCTTGACCGAGTCCGGGGCGTCGAAGCTGACGTCGCCCTGATCGAGCCGGAAAGGGTTCTGAATCGTGTACATCATGTCGCGGATGCGCACGATGCCGGACATCGGAAGCGAGTCGAGGAAGATACCCATGACTTCTCAGCGGCTAGGGGCTAGCGGCTAGCGGCTGGGCGGACGCCCGCGGCTGCTGCGCGCCGGTTGACAATCGGGCAAGGGTACCACGAACGACGAGCAGCTAGCGGTTGGCGGTCGAGAGGCCGGCCTGGTCGAGAATCGCGTTCAGCACGCTGGCCGTGCGCACGAGCGGCAGGTTGCTCACGTAGAAGTGGCGCACGCCCACGGCCATGAGGGCGCGGATCGAACGCGCGCACACCTCGACCGGCGTGGCGCCGCTGGCGAACTCGGCCGCCAGTTCCGCCACCGGCACCGGCAGGAACTGCCCGAGCGTCTCGAGCGTGGAGGTCTTGGCGCTGCGGTAGTAGAAGACGCCGAACATCCCTGGCGCCGTCACGCCCTGACGATCGGCCTCACGAAGGAAGCCCTCGACATCGCCCAGGCGGTGGTGGGACACGATCTGCGTCAGGTAGAAGTCGGCGGTGAAGTCGCCGGCGCCCACGAACGCCACCTGCCGCGCCGGGTCGCCAGCGGGGTTGGCCCAGCCGCCGAGCGGCAGCCCGGGATGGCGCGCCCGAATCAGCTGCCGCAGCTGCCAGGCGTGCTCGACCGCACGCGCGCGCCCGACGTGCTTGTCGCCGCCGAGCACCACGAGGGCGGGAAAGTCGTGCTGCACGACCTGATCGGCGTAGCCGAGGCAGAAGTCGATCGAGTGCTTGGTGGTGAGGAACGGCACCACGCTCGTGCGGGGGACATCGGGGCCGAGGTTGGCCACCAGGTGGCGCAGGTTGTTCTCTTCCTGCGCGCCGACGGCGCTGTCGGTCACCATCACGCGCACGTCGCGACGCACCAGGCCCCGGATCGCGTGGTAGGTGTCGATCCAGGCGTCGATGCCGGCCGACGCGGCGAGCTCGGCCCTGGGCGGCCGCAGTTCGACGGCGACGACGTGCGGGGAGGTCGTGAGCGCTTTGAGGATTACTTGCGCTCCTTGAGCTTGTAGCCAGCCGGCACCGCGAACAGGGCGTCGGCCAGCGCGTCGACATTCACGTCGGTGACCGTCGTGGTCGAGCTCACGCTGCCCATCTTGGCCATCAGGCTGGCCATCGGCCCATCGCCTTCGAGCGTGATGCTGGTCTCGGTCTCGTAGGCGATGCCGCCGAGCTCGGCCATCTTGCGGTACATCTCGACCATCGCCTTGGTCTGGCCGGGGCTGCCCTTGGCGGCGCGCGGGTCACCGAAGATGAAGCCCTTGGTGGCCGCCTGCTTGTAGAAGTTCGCCCAGTCGGCGCTTCCCGGCGCGCCCTTGACGATCCACACCGGACCAGTGAGCTTGACCGTCATCGACATGTCGCCGCCGGCCATGGTGGTGGGCACCGACACCGCCATGTCGTAGCCGGTGGCCTTCTGGCCGCCGATGGACTTGGTCTGTCGATTGGGAGTGATGGTGGCCGTGATGCCGGCAACATCGGCGTTCTTGGCCAAATCGGCCTGCAAGGTACCGAGGTCGTAGACGTCCGCTTCCTTCTTCTTCGAATCGAAGGAGTACATCTTCTGCGTATCGAGGTCGAACACGGTGGACCGGACGGTATCGCCCGTCACCATGTCGGTGCGCATCTTCGCACCCTTGATATAGGTGGTGCCGGTCGTGGTGCCCGACATCCCGAGGCCCTTGCCCGAGGTGGTCTGCTTGATGGTGACGTCGGCCGAGACGGGAACGGCGACAGCGAGGGCGAGAACAGCGGCGAAGACAGTGTGGCGCATGTAGTGGAATCCCCCTGCCTGAAGTGCAGGAGGTTCCAGTATAGCCTCCGGTCGGTTACTGACAGGTGCGGCTGGAACACTTCGTCACGCGCAGTCGCGCCGGGATCGTCTCGAGGTAGCTCATCACCGTAAGCCCGATCAGCGGCGCGCGCTGCGGCGCGCCACATCGATCGTCGAAGCCGTCCACGGTGGAGACGCCCCCTGCTGGATGACGTTCTCCGTCACCGAGTCGGGGATGCACGAGGGCCTCAGCGCGTATCGAGCAGAGAGTCGAGTCGCGCCAGAAGGAGGCGAATCTGTTCGTCCTGACGCGCGAGGTGTGCTTTCAGCGCGGCGTTCTCCCGCGCGAGGTCACCGCTGACCGCGATGAGCACACGCGTGCGCGCTTCGAGAGCCTTGACGCCGGCGAGCGCGATGCCGTCGGCATCGACGCTGCCGATGCGCACGTCGCTCTCGCCCAGGCCGAAGGCGGCACGGAAATCCTGCGCGGTCGGGCCCACGTGCCGGATGCCGGCGTCCTGGGTGGTGTAGCGCCACTCACGCACCGGCATCGCTGCCAGCTTGCCGAGCACCAGCTCGCCGTCGAGGTCGCGGAAATCCGTCTTTCGGTGCTCGTCGGAGACGCCGACCGGTTGCCACCCCGACGTGCCGGAGAGGAGCACGACGCCGGTCGTCATCGCGGCATTGCTGTAGAACACCGTGCCGCCGGCGGCCCGCACCAGGAACTCGTTCGAGCCGGCGGTCGTGAGGTCGTTCAGCGTGGACCGGTCGCCGTACATGAACGTGCCGGTCGTGGCGGCCGTGACATCCGATCCGAGGGCCACGCTGCCAGTCCCGGTGGCATTCACGCGCACGCCCAGCGCGATCGCATCGACGCCCATGGCTGCGCTGGAAGTGCCGGCCACCAGGCTGCCACTCCCTCCGGCGACGTTGGTGTTGCCAAAAGCGGTGCTGTAGTTGCCGAAGGCTGTCGTGAAGTAGCCCGCCGCCGTGCTGGAGATACCCCCAGCCGTCGTGCCACGGCCCATGGCCGTGCTGTAGGAACCGCTCGCCGTGGTGCCATTGCCGACCGCCGTGCTGTAGGAGCCGGCTGACGTGTTGGCGCCCATGGCCGTGCTGCTGGGGCCGTTGGCCGTGGTATTGAAGCCCATCGCCGTGCTTCCCTCGCCGCTCGCCCTCGTGCCGTATCCCATCGCCGTGCTGTAGACGGCGCTGGCGATCGTGCCGAAGCCCAGCGCCGTGCTGGTGTTGCCGCTGGCGGTCGTGCTGACGCCCATGGCCGTGCTGCCGATGCCGCTGGCCGTCGTGTTGCTGCCCGTTGCGGTGCTGCCGACGCCGACGGTCACGTCGTCCCACTGCGTGCCGTCGACCCAGCCGGCCCGAAAGGCCCCCTTGCCCGGGTACCACATCATGCGTCGACCCGCGCCCGCCGCTGGAATGCCGGCGGTGGCCGTGCCGCGGGCGACGAACCCGCCGTCGGTCAGCAGCGAGAACGCAGCCGGAATCGTCGAGCCACCCGATGGGGCCGGCCGCGGACTGCCGGCCGTCGTCGTGCCGAAGATGAAGTGACCTGAGTTCCCGGCGCTGTCGTTCCACGGTCCGGTGAGCCCTGACAGGGTGATCCGGCCGCCCACGTGCAGCCCGGCACCGCCGACCACGACGTTCCAGCCGATACCAATCGTGCCGTCGGGATTCGGCGTGGCCAGGCCGACCAGCGGCGCCCGCTCCGACCCGCCGCACAGGTCGTCGTAGCCGTCCATGGTGTAGACCGCGCCGCTCTGCGTGACGTTGACGGTGACCAGATTGCAGAACGGCTCCAGCCGCCAGGTGAAGGTGCCGAGCGGCTGCGCCTCTGCCAGGACGGCAGTGAGGGCGACGACGCCGGCGACGATCGCGGCAGAAAGGATTCGACGGGGCATGATGGCACCTCAGCGCTTGTCGAGCAGAGATTCGAGACGCGCGAGTCTGGCGCGCAGGTCGTCGTTGTCGCGCCGCAAGCTCGCGTTGACACGTGCCAGATTGGTGCGCAGCGCGTCGTGTTCGCGGGCCAGCGTCGCCACCCGATCGCGCAGGGCGGCGTCGCCGTCCTGCAGATCGCGCGTGCGCGCTTCGAGCGCCTTCACGGCGGCCAGGGCCACGCCATCGGCGTCGATGGTGTTGATCCGCACGTCGCTCTCACCCAGGCCGAACGCAGCGTGGAAGTCTTGTGCCGTTGGCCCAATGTGCCGGATCGACGCGTCCTGCGCCTTGTAGCTCCACGTGCGCACCGGCATACGGGCAATCGCGCCCAGCACGTCGTCGTCGGCCACGTTCCGGAAATGCTCCTTCAGGCGGACGTCCGAAACGATCGACCAGCCGCTGCCGCCCGGGTCGAGCTTCGCCCCGGCCGTGAGCGTGTTGTTGGTGTAGAAGGTCACGCCGCCGGAGGCGCGCACGAGAAACTGATTGGCCGTGTTGGCGGTCACGACGGACCCGCTCTGGCCCGTGGATTGATCGCCGTAGACGAACGAGCCGTTACCCGTCGGCGTCGTGGCGGCACGCACGCCAACCACCAGACTGGCGCCGCCCGCCGCCGACAGCGACGTCCCGATCGCCGTGCTGTTGTCGCCGGTGACCGTCGTCTGGAATCCCATCGCGTTGCTGTAACGGCCGCTGGCCGTCGTGACCGAGCCGATGGCCGTACTGGCCTCGCCGCTGGCCGTGGTCAGGTTTCCCATCGCGGTGCTGTTGACACCGCTGGCCGTGGTGCGGGCCCCCATGGCCGTGCTGGTGCTGCCGCTGGCCGTTGTGCCCTCGCCCATCGCGGTGCTGCTGGGGCCGCCGGCAGTGCTGCCGAAGCCCATCGCCGTGCTGCTTCCGCCGCTGGCTGTCGTGGCGCGGCCCATGGCGGTGCTGTTGCCGCCGTTGGCGATCGTATCGGTACCGAGCGCGGTGCTGTTGCCACCGCTGGCCGTGGTGCCCGAACCGAGGGCCGTACTCAAGCCCCCGCTTGCTACCGTGTTCCAGCCCATCGCGATGCTTCGCGTGCCGACGTTGACGTCGTCCCACTGGTCGCCAGTGACGTTGCCTACGCGAAACGCGGCCTTGGCCGGGTGCCACATCAAACGGGCGCCGGGCCCGGACGCGGGAATGGTGCCGGTGTCCATCGTGCCGCGCGCCAGGAAGCCGCCGTCGGCGAGCAGCGCGAACGTGCTCGGGAACCCACCCCGCAGTTGTCGGCAGCGGTCGCGCCATGCCCCCCGGTGCTGGCGCCGAGGGCGAGCGTGCCAGTATTGCCGGCGCTGTCGCTCCACGAGCCGCTGGCCGAGGGGAGCGTGATGCGCGCATCGACCTGCATGCCGCGTCCACCAGGCGTCGTGATGATGTTCCAACCGAGACCGATGGTGCCATCTGGATTCGGGGTGCCGAGGCCGACCAGCGGCGCGCGGCGTGACGTGCCGCACTGATCGTCGTAGCCGTCCATGGTGTAGACGGCGCCTTGCTGCGTCACGTTGACAGTGACGACGTTGCAGAACGGCTGCAACTGCCAGGTGAAAGTGCCGAGCGGCTGCGCCTCGACCGGCCAGGTGGCGAGGGTCATCATGCAGACGGCGAGCGCGGCAGGGCAGACAACGACGGGTCATGTGGTGCCTCACCGCTTCTCGAGCAGGGCTTCGAGCCGCGTCAGCCGAGCGCGCAACTCGTCGTTCTCGCGCGTGAGCGTCTCGTTCAGCGCGCGCGTGCGCGCTTCGAGCGCCTTCACCGCGGCCAGCGCCACGCCGTCGGCGTCGATGGTGTTGATGCGCAGGGGGAAGTCGCCCAGCCCGAATGCCGCGCGGAACTCCTGCGCGGTCGGTCCCATGTGCCGCAGCGACGCGTCCTGCGCCTTGTAGTTCCATTCTTGAATGGACATCTTGGCGATCTTGGCCAGCACGTCTTCGCCTGACACGTCGCGGAAGTTCTCCTTGGCGTTGACGTCGGACAGCGCCGCCCAGGAACTGCCGTTGGCCGCCATCTCGACCCCGGTGGTGGTGGCCGCGTTGGTGTAGAAGCCAACGCCGCCGGCCGCCCGCACCAGGAACTCATTCGGCGCGAAGCCGGTGAACGGATTGGCGCTGGACTGGTCGGAGAAGATGAACGTGCCGTAGGCGGCCGCCTGTGCCGTGGCATAGGAGCCGAGCACCACGCTGCCGCCGCCGCCGGCGTTCACGTTCAGGCCGAGGGCCGTTGAATAGGCGCCGTTGGTGAAGGCCCGATACCCGGCCGCGATGCTGGAGTGGCCGGCCGCGATCGATTCGGAGCCAAAGACGGCGCTGGCCATGCCGGTGGCGGAGGACAGGTAGCCCGAGGCCAGGCTGTAGTCGCCAAGCGCCGTCGTGCCCGTGTTGAACGCGACGCTGGTCAGCCCCGATGCCGTCGTGCCCGACCCGAACGCCGCACTCTGCGCGGAGGTCGCCCGCGTGTTGCGCCCGAAGGCCGAGGCTTGTGCCGCGGTGGCCTGCGCGTTCTCGCCGAAGGCGGAACTCGACATTCCCGTGGCCGCTGCCTCCTGACCGGCGGCGATGCTGTAGGCCCCCGAGGCCAGTGTGTTCAAGCCGAAGGCGGCGCTATAGAGGCCGATGTTGACGTCGTCCCATACAGGAATCGTGACGCGCCCGGCCCTGAAGGCGGCCTTGTTCGGATGCCACATCATGCGGGTGCCGGTGTTCGATGCCGGAATGGTGCCCGTCCCGAACGTCCCGCCGGCCAGGAAGCCGCCGTCGGTCAGGAGCGAGAAGGTGCCAGGGATGGTCGCGCCCGTGGCCGGTGCTGGCCGCGGACTGCCGCCGGTAGAGGCGTTGAAGGCGAAGGTGCCGCTGTTGCCGGCGCTGTCGGTCCAGGGGCCGCTCAAGCCCGCCATCGAGATGCGGGCGTCGATCTGCACGCCGCGCCCGCCGGGCGCGGTCACCACGTTGAAGCCGAAACCGATCGAGCCGTCGGGATTCGGTGTGCCGAGGCCGACGAGCGGGGCTCGCTGCGGGGCGCCGCACTGGTCGTCGAAGCCATCCGCGGTGTAGAGGCTGCCGTTCTGCGTGATGCTCACCGTGACGACATTGCAGAACGGCTGCAGCTGCCAGCGGAACGTCCCGAGCGGCTGGGCCTGCGCGCGTTCGGCAAGGGCCACGATGGCGGCCAGGGCGAGGAATACGGGGAGCGCGCGGGTCATGGAAACCTCCGGAGTCGGCGGAAATGCGCCGCACCTGACAGATCGCAGCGCCGCCGGAAAACCCGCCAACTCTCGAGCCGCCATCCGCGGTCGTGGGTGGTACCATCCGCAAAGGCATGGATCCGGTCAGTTCCGATGCGCCGTTGAGCGCGCTCGTCGCCGCCGCCGAGGCCAGCGGCGGCGCGGCCAAGACGGCGCTCTTCGAGGCCCTCTACGCGGAACTCCACCGCCTGGCCGAGTCGCACGTGCACCGGGCCGGCCGCCACCTGACGCTCGGCACGACCACCCTGCTGCACGAGGCCTACATGGAGATCGCCAAGCGGGAGTCGCTGGCGTTCCCCGACGAGCGCCACTTCTTCGCCTATGCGTCGCGCGCCATGCGCGGCCTGGTCGTGGACTACGTGCGGCGGCGCTACGCGCAGAAGCGCGGCGGCGAGCTGACCTTCACGACGCTCGAGGACGGCGTGGCGGCGCCGGCCGAGGGCACGACCGAGGTGGAACGCATCGGCGCCGGGCTCGACGAGCTCGAGCGGCTCGATCCGGCCCTGGCGCAGCTGGTGGACCTGAAGTTCTTCTGTGGCCTCACGTTTGCCGAGATCGCGGCCATGCGTGGCGTGTCGGAGCGCACCATCCAGCGCGACTGGGCCAAGGCCCGCGTGCTGCTGCGCGAGGAACTCGAAAGCCCGTAACCCGGCGCTGGCGGCTTCTGGCTCACCGTTCCGATCGTTTCCGGGAGACCCATGAGACAGCTCGATCCGGCCGCCTGGCGCGTGGTGAGCCCGCTCTTCGACCGGGCGCTCGACCTCGAGGCCGGCGAGCGCCGGCGCTTCGTGGACGAGGTCCGCGCGAGCGACCCGGCGACCGCGACCGTCCTGACGCGTCTGCTCGCCGCGCACGACGAGCTCGAGGGATCGACGTTCCTCGAGCAGCCGGCCCTCGGCGCGGTCGAGCCCGACCTGACCGGCTCGACCGTGGGCGCCTACACGCTCGACAGGATGCTCGGCGCCGGCGGCATGGGCGTGGTCTGGAAGGCGCACCGCAGCGACGGCCGCTACGAGGGGGCGGTGGCGGTCAAGCTGCTGCGGCTGGCCGTCCTCGAGCGCCACACCGAGCGTACCTTCACGCTCGAGGGCACGCTGCTGGCGCGCCTCTCGCATCCGAACATCGCGCGGCTGCTCGATGCCGGCGTGACCGAGGCCGGCCAGCCCTACCTCGTGCTCGACTACGTCGACGGCACGCGCATCGACACGTTCGCCGCCGCGCAGCAGCTCGACCTGCGCGCCAGACTCGGTCTGCTGCTTCAGGTGGCCGACGCGGTGGCCCACGCGCACGCGCATCTCGTGCTGCACCGCGACCTCAAGCCGTCGAACGTCCTGGTCGATGCGGAGGGCCGCGTCAAGCTGCTCGACTTCGGCATCGGCTCGTGGCTGAGCCACGAGGGCGTGGAGGCGCAGGGCGGCAGCCGCGGGTTCACGCCCGAGTTCGCGGCGCCCGAGCAGGTGGCGGGCGGCGAGATCACGACGGCCGCCGACGTCTACGCCCTGGGCGGGCTGACCCACGTGCTGCTGACGGGCCGGCGTCCGGACCAGCCGGCGGCCGACGGCCACGTGGCCCGGCCGCTCGCGCGGGACCTGGATCTCATCGTCGCCAGAGCGATGGCGCCCGATCCCGCGGCGCGCTATCCCTCGGTGGCCGCGCTGGCCGACGACCTGCGCCGGTTCCTGGCGCACGAACCGGTGTCGGTGCGCACACAGGCCCCGGTCTACCGGCTCGGCCGCTTCGTGCGGCGCAACCGCCTCGCCACCGCCCTTGGCAGCGCCGCCGCGCTGGCCGCGATTGTCGGCGCCACGGCGACCGGGATGCAGTGGCAGCGGGCCGAGGCCGAACGCGACTTCGCGCTGCGCCAGCTCTCGCGCGCCGAAGCGGTCAACGACATGAACGCCTTCCTGCTCTCGGATGCCGCCCCGCTTGGCCAGTCGTTCACGGCCGGCACCCTGCTGGCGCGGGCCGAGGAGCTCCTCAACCGGCATCCGGTCCAGCCGCCCGACGAGACGACGGTCGAGTCGATGATCTCGATCGGCCGCCAGTACTGGTCGCAGGACGAGGACGACAACGCCCGCCGCGTGCTCTCACGCGGGCCTACGAGCTGTCGTTGAGCCTGCCGGCGGCGAGCGCCTCGACGCGGGCCAAGGCGGCGTGTGCGCTGGCGAGTGCCCTGGCGCGCGGCGACGACCTTGCCTCGCGCGCGGACGCTGGTGCGGGACGGGCTTGGCCAGCATGCCGACGGACCGTCCCTTCGTGCTCGACCGCGTGTTCTGTGAACAGTGCGCGAGCGAAGTGGCGCGCGAAGCGGGCGACGCCGCGGCCGACATCGCGCACGCCGTGAGGGCCGAGGCACTGCTTCAGGCGTCGGGCCTGGGGTCGGAGCTGGCCAAGCTCAGCGTCGCCACCCATCTGGCCGAAGGCTACCGGGCCGCCGGTCGCAACGCCGAGGCCGCCACAGTCTTCGAGTCTGCCTTCGCGCGGCTCACCGCCATGGGTCGAGACCGCACCGAGATGGCCGGCACGCTGCTCAACAACTGGGGACTGACGCGCTACATGCTGGGTCAGCCGCGCGAGGCCGAGCGGCTTGTTCCGGCGCGCGGTCGAGATTGCCAGCGCCGATGCCGCTGGCACCAGCGTCTCGCCGATGTTGCTGACCAATCTGGCGCGCCCCGTGCTCGAACTTGGGCGGGCCGACGAGGCGCTGACGATCGCCGAACACGGCCGCCGCCGACGCCGCGCGCCTCGGCGACAGCGTGGTGGTGGTGCAGTCGATGCTCCTCCGGGCCACGGCCTATCGCGAGAGCGGCGACCTCGTGCACGCCGGAGCGCTGCTCGATGAGTTCGCGCGCACGCAGCAGGCGCGCTTGCCGCCCGGTCACGCCGCGTTCTCGGCGCTGGCGTCCGAACAGGCGCTGCTGGCCCAGTCGCGCGGCGATCTCGGCGCGGCCCGCCACGCTGCTGACCGGGCCGTGTCCATCGCCGAGGGCAGTTCCCAGGGCCGGGAGCTGCTGGCTCGTGGGTTGTTGCGGCGGGCGCAGCTGGCGCTCTCGCAGGGCCGTGTCGAGGACGCGCTACCGGACGCCGAGCGCGGGCTGGCGCTCGAGGTCGCCCGGGCCGAGCCCGGCTCGCCGTCGAGCATCCTCGGCCGCGCTTACCTCACGATGGGGCAGACGCAGCAGGCGGCCGGTCGCGCCGACGCCGCCCGCGCCGCGCTGACTCAGGCCCTGCAGCACCTCGAGCCGTCGCTCGGCGCCGATCATCGGGAGACCAGAACGGT
Organism: uncultured Acidobacteriota bacterium; assembly: GCA_963807405.1. Lineage (GTDB taxonomy): Bacteria > Acidobacteriota > Vicinamibacteria > Vicinamibacterales > UBA2999 > CADEFD01. Next base: position 146,225 of record CAWEBU010000009.1, read on the forward strand.
GCGCGACCTGCTGGCCCGCCTCGCGCCTGGCCAGTGAGGTGCGGTGCCGATGGGCGGTGCCCGTACCACGCAGGCCATCGAGTCGGCGGGAGGAGCGCAAACCTGCGCCTCCCCTGGAACACCGGTCGACCTGCAAGACCACCACGCCCCGTGAAACGACAACGTCCCCGCCAGGTGCGAACACCTGACGGGGACGGCGAGGCAGTGGCCAGCGTGCCGGGCACGCTTCGTGGCAGCCGTGGGCGCGCGGTCTACGGCACGACGACCTGCAGTTCTTCCGAGGCGTCGCCGAGGCCGGTGTTGTTCAGCCCGCGCACGCGCACGAAGTAGGTGCCGGCCGGCACGTGCGGGGCCGTCAGCGTGGTGCCGTTCACGGGCACGCGGGCGATGTCGCTCAGCCCCGGACCGCTACCGGCCTCGAGGATGTAGCCGCCCGCCACTCCGCCCGTGACCGGTGCGGCCCACGAGAAGGTCACGGCGCTGCCGTTCACGACGGCCGTGAAGTCCTCGGGAGCACCCGGCGGCAGCTCGGCGTCGCCCACGCCGAGCACGACGTCGTTCGAGGCCGCGCTCGCGCCGCAGGCACTCACCGCACGCACGCGCACCACGAACACGCCCCGTGGCGCCGGCGCCGAGAAGGTGGTCGTGCCCGCCGGCACCAGCGTCGAGAACGACGCGCCGCTGCCGAACGGATTGCCGACGATGCGGTAGCCGCTCACGCCCGGCGTCACGCTCTCGGTCCAGGTGAGGGTCACGATGCCGCCATTGACCACCGCGTCGAGGTCGGTCGGCGGTTCGGGTCGGGCCGCGCAGCCCGTCGGACCCACGACCAGCTCCACTTCGTCCGACGCCGGGCCGATGCCGCCCGCCGACACCGCCCGCACGCGCAGGTAGTAGGTGCCGGGCGGCACGCCCGCCACCTCGTAGAACGTCTCGGGCCCAATCGGCCGCCCGCGCGCCAGCTCGCTCCCGCCCGGCGAAGTGCCGGCTTCGAGCAGGTAGCCGCGTGGATCGGCGCCGTTCAGGGGCGGGCCCCACTCGATGCCGATGACGTCGCCGTCGGTGAACGTGTGCAGGTCGGTGGGAGGGCCGGGACGTCCGGGCACGCCGGCCTTCGGGTAGAAGGCCACGCGGCCCACCGGATCGAACTCCTGATCGTCGAGATCCGGCAGCGCCTCACCGCCCACGAGCAGGCCTTCGAGCCGCGCGTCGAGGGCGTGCACGACGCCGTACCACTTCGGCCGCCACGGCAGCAGGTAGGGCCCGCTGCCGGTGGCCGCCGCAAGCACCGACGCCAGGCGCGGCCGCAACTGTCCGTCCACGGTGCGGAAGGCGCCGCCGAGGAACACGAAGGGCCCGTCGCGATCGATGGCGTTCACGGCGCGGTCGGGATTCGGCTGCCAGGCGGTGGCGGTGGCCGGCGCCGCCGCGCTGAGGGCCGCGACGTTGGCGCGCGCCACGCCGGCGATCGTCGAGAACACGCCGCCCGCATACACGGTGCCGCCGCCCAGGTTGACGGCCCGCACCACGTCGTCCGGGGCCGGCGCCCAGGACGCGTCGGCGGCGCCCGTCGTCCGGTCGACCCGGCCCAGATAGGGCAGCGCCGCGCCGCCGAGCATGGCGAACTGGCCGCCGGCGTAGACGTGCGTGGCGTTCACGTCGAGCGCCAGCACCGGATCGCTGGTGGCGCCGGGCGCGAAGCCGGGTACCGCCAGCCCGCTGGCGCCGGCAATCGCCGCCAGTCGACTGCGGGCCTGACCGCCCGCCATCGTGAAGTCGCCGCCGGCGTAGACGGTCGTATCGCCGGTCGTGTCGGTGAAGGCCGCCAGCGCGCGCACCATCGCATCCGCGCCGGGATTCCACGAGGCCAGCGCGTGGGTGGGGAGGTCGAAGGCGGCCAGGCGATTGCGCGACTGGCCGTTGATGGCGGTGAACACTCCGCCCACGTAGAGCCGGCGGTCGCGCGCCACGGCCAGCGCCAGCACGGCGCCATCCGGCCGCGGCCGCCAGGGCAGCAGACGCCCGGTCTCGAGATCGATGGCCGCGAGGTTGCGGCGCAGGTGGCCGCCAAGCGCTTCGAAGGACCCGCCGAGGGCCACGCGCGCGGGCCCGGCCACGACCACACGGACGGGGTCGTTGGTGGCCGGATGCCACGGCCCGACAATGCCCGTCGCCGCGTCCACCGCCGCCGCGTGCAGGCGCACCTTGCCACCGGCGTTCAGGAACTCGCCGCCCAGATAGACGGTGCCGCCGCGGACCGACAGCGCCAGCACCGTGTCGTCGACGTTCGGATCCCAGGCCTGCGCGACGCCGGTCGCGGCGTGCACGGCGCCGGCGTGATTGCGGGCGGCGCCACCCAGTTGCGTGAAGTGGCCGCCCGCATAGACGACCTCGCCGGAGAGCGCCAGCGCGCTCACCGCCGCGTTGGCGCCGGGGTTCCACGCCGTGGCGAGGCCCGCCGCGTCGATCTCGGCGAGGAACGCGCGCGCGGCGCCCCCGGCGTTGGCGAACCCGCCGCCCACGTAGACGGAGCCACCGGCCGCCGGCTCGATTGCCCGCACCATGGCGTCCGCCGACGGATCCCACGCCGTCACGGTGCCGGTCGCGGAGTCGTAGGCCGCCAGCCGCGCGCGCGACTGGCCGAGGAAGGACGTGAAATCGCCCCCGGCGTAGAGCGTCGTGCCGGCCACCGCGAGCGTGGCGACGACGCCGTCGACACCGGCGGAGGCGCCCGCCAGCAATGCGCCGTCGGCGGTCGAGAAGGCGGCGAAGTTCTGGCGCTCGGACGCCATCGCGGCGCCAGCGCCGCTGCCAGCCGCCGTGAATTCCCCGCCCACGTAGAGCGTGGCGTCGACGACGGCAAGCGAGGTGACCCGGCCGTTCACGCGGCCCGTCCAGGCGGCATCGAGGCGCCCATTGGCGAGGATGTGGGCAATCTGCGGCTGCCGCTCCTGGCCCACGACGGTGAAGTTGCCGCCGACGAACCAGCCGCCGCTGCCGTCGGGCACGATGGCGTTGACGTTGCCGTGCACCCGCACGGCCCGCAGCGCCCGCTGGCTGGTGGCGGGCGACACCAGGGCGAAGCCGCCGGTCAGGTTGTGGCGGGAGGCCACGGCGTTGAAGCGTCCGCCGACGAACGCCACCCGCCCGGCCCGCGCCACCGTGTGCACGGTGCCGCCAAAGGCCCAGTTCAGTGCCGAAACCGGCCGGTGCTGGGCGAACGCCGCCGAGGCGACCCCCGCGAGCATCAGTGCCAGACCCAGCGTCCTCAATCCTCGCCGTACGTGCATGTCGCCTCCTCAACTGGCGCGCGTTCGCGGGGGAGCGATGCGCTGCGCGTCCACCTGCCTTAGACCGCGCGATCGCGAAAGGGTTGAAGAGGCTATGCTGAACTGAGCACGCCCGGGCGGGTCCCCCACCTTCCGGCGCCCCCGAACCAGCCATGACAGGTCACCGCCTTCTCATCATCGATGACGAGCCATCGATCGGCGCCATCATCGCGCGGGTAGCGACGAGCGTCGGCTACCAGGCGCTGGCGGTCGAGAATGCCGACGACTTCCTCGACAAAGTGCGGAGCTGGGCGCCCACGCACATCGCGATGGACCTGCAGATGCCGATCGTCGACGGGCTGCAGCTGCTGTCGCAGCTGGCGTCGGACCAGTGCGCCGCCAACATCATCCTCATCAGCGGCGTCGGCGACAGCGTCGTCAACGCCGCCCGCCGCGTCGGCACGGCCCGCGGCCTGAACGTGACGGCGGCGATCAGCAAGCCCTTCAGCACGGCCGACCTGGCCGACGTGCTCAAGGCCAACCGCATGGAAGACCCGTGGTTGACGATCGCCAACTTCTCGGCGGCGATGAACCGCGAGGAGTTCTACCTGCTCTACCAGCCCAAGATCGACCTGCGTGGTGCGCGCGTGGCCGGCGCCGAAGCCCTGGTGCGCTGGCGGCATCCGCTGCGCGGGGTCATCGCGCCGCTCGAGTTCATCCCGTTCGCCGAGTCCTCGACCTGCATCGACCGCATGACGCAGTGGATCGGCGCGACGGCCTGCGGCCAGTTGCGCGCCTGGGACGAGCTCGGCTGCCGCCTGAGTCTGGCCATCAACGTCTCGGCCCGCAACCTGCACGAGCCGCGTCTCGCCGATCAGCTCGAGGCGCAGTGCCGCGGCGCCGGGCTCGACACCTCGCGCCTCACGCTCGAGCTGACCGAGACGGCGGCCATGCGGGACGCCGTGCAGATGATGGACGTGCTGACGCGGCTGCGCGTCAAGGGCTTCCATCTCGCCATCGACGATTTCGGCACCGGCTACTCGTCGCTCGTGCAGCTGCACCGCCTGCCGTTCAGCGAGATCAAGATCGACCGCACCTTCGTCGCCGGCTGCGCGACTTCGAGCGAGAGCCGCAGCATCGTCCGGCTGGTCGTCGATCTCGCGCATGCGCTCGGCATGAAGGCGGTGGCCGAAGGCGTCGAGTCGTCCGAGGCGCTGCGCCTGCTGCGGGAGATGGGCTGCGACGAAGCGCAGGGCGACTTCATCGCGCCGGCGCTCGATGCCATCGACGTGCCGGCGGCGGTGCTCCATCAAGCCGACAGCCGCTGGTACCGCGAGAGCGGCCCCTGGCCGCCAGTGCTCGCCGCGAGCGACTAGACGCTACGAGGCGGTGGCGCCGCCGCAACTGCTGCCGGCGCCGGCCGTGCAGCCGAAGCAGTGCGGTCCGGTGACGATGGCGCGTGACGCCGTCCGCGCGAAGGCCGCCGCGTCCGCCAGCGCCATGATCGTCTGCGGCGCCGCCGGCACGAGCGGCAGATCGAGCATCTGGTTGAAGTCGCAGTCGAACAGCCGGCCGTCCCAGCCCACGCTGAGCGTCGAGCGGCACATCACGCCGGCCACCGTCGCCGGGTTGAACGCCTGCACCAGCTTGCCCATGTAGGCGTGCAGGTTGCCGGAGTGCTCGAGCCACTCGAGGTAGCGGCTGATCGGCATGTTGGTGATCGTGTAGAGCTGGTTGAACACGATCCCGTACTGGCGCTGCAGCTCACGCTCCAGTCGCGTTCGAGCGTCGCCTGCGCCGCCGGCAGGAAGGCGCCGACCGGGTTGGTGACCAGGTTGAGCACCAGGCCGCTGCCCTCGGCGCCGTAGCCGAGCGCGTTGAACTCGCGCAGCGCGGCGATCGACTGCTCGAACACGCCGTCGCCGCGCTGGCGGTCGGTCATCGACGCCGCGTAGGACGGCAGCGACGCCACCACCTCGACCCGGTGGCCGGCCAGGAACTGCGGCAGGTGCCGGTAGTTGGGCAGCGTCGTGATGGTCAGGTTGCAGCGATCGATCACATGGCGCCCGAGCTGGCGGGCCCTCGTGACCAGGTCCTCGGAAGCGCGGATGCAGCTCCGGGGCGCCGCCGGTGATGTCGAGCGTCGGAATCGCCGACCGCGCCAGGACGTCGAGGCAGGCGTCCACGACGTCGTCGGGCATCACCTCGCGGCGATCCGGCCCGGCGTCGACGTGGCAGTGGTGGCAGGCCTGGTTGCAGCGCTTGCCGAGGTTCACCTGCAGCACGTCGATGCCGGAGGCGGTGAGCGGCGCGTGGCCGGCCCTGGCCACCTGCATCCGCGAACTCGTGCGCCAGCGGGAGCTCCGCGAGCCGCGCCCGTTGCGCGGCCGGCGCGGCCAGCGGCGAGCGCGAGTTGAGGAGGGTCGGCAGGGCCATGGGCGGTCAGCGCGTCGGCGCGCTACATCGAGATCTTGTCGAGATGGTTGCGCATCTGCACGCCGTGCACGAGCGAGGCGCCGCCGCGGATCGCCGCCGCCACGTGCACCGCTTCGGTCATCTGCGCCGGCGTGGCGCCCTTCTCGAGCGACCCCGAGGTGTAGGCATCGATGCAGTAGGGACACTGCACCGCGTGCGACACCGCCAGGGCGATCAGGGCCTTCTCGCGCTCGCTCAGCGCGCCTTCCGCGAACACCGCGCCGTACCACTCCGAGAACTTCTTCCACAGCTCTGGCGCGTCCTTGCCGATGTCGCCGAACTTCGCCAGATCTGGCGGGTGGTAGTAGGTGTCCATGCTGTCTCCGGGAGAGGCGCGCCTCGCGCCGCCGATACGCGGTTGGACGCCCGGGCGGCGAACGCGGGTCCCGGACGGGGCGTTCCGCCAGTCTACCGGAGCACGGCAGGACGAGGCCGGCGTCCAGGTGGCCAGTGCGACCCCGGCCAGGACCAGCAGCGCTCCGACCAGCGCGCTGGCGGGCAGGCGTTCGTCGAGCAACACGGCGCCCCAGGTCACGCCGAACACGGGGATGAGGTAGGTGACGGTCATCGCCGTCGAGGGTCCCGCGCGGGCGATGCAGCCTGAAGTACAGCACGTACACCACCGCCGTGCACGCCACGCCGAGTGTCACGGCGTAGCCCCAGGCGCTGGCCGAGGGCGCGACGTCGGGCCAGGCCAGCACCGCCAGCGGCACGAGCAGCGCGGCCGCCGCCATCTGGCTGCCCGCCGCCACGATCATCGGCCGCACCTGCGAGAGCGAGCGCTGCGTCACGTGGGCCGAGAGTCCGTAGAGCACCGTCGCCAGCAGGGCCGCCACCACCGCCCGCCAGTCTCTCCCGCTCGCCAGCCGCGGCCACGCGAGCACGAGCACGCCGGCGAAGCCCACGGCCAGCCCGACGAGCCGCAGCCGCCCCGGGCGCTGGCGGAGCCACAAGAAGCCGATGAGGGCCCCGAAGAGCGGCACGGCTGCGTTCAGCACCGACGACAACCCTGCCGGCAGCGTCAGCGCGGCGTAGGCGAGCAGCGTGAACGGAATCGCCGTGTTGATCGCGCCGACCAGGATCAGCGGCCCGGCCGCGGCACGAGCCTGAGCGAGTCCGTTCTGGCGGAGGAGCAGCGGCAGCAGGATGACGGCGGCGATCACCACCCGCACGGCGATGAGCGGCACCGGTCCGAAGGCTGGCGCGGCGACCCGCATGAACAGGAACGCGGCCCCCCACAGCGCCCCGAGTGCGACGAGGTCGATGAGGTCGCGGGTCGCCATGCGCATCGGCAGTGTCGCCGCGATCAGCCCCGCCGTCGAGTGGCAGAAATGCCAGCTGGCGTCAATATCCTGCCACCCTGCTCAGCGCGCCGGCGCCGAACTACAACTGGCGCAGCGCCAGCGGGATTGGCAGCCGGGCGGCCCGGACGGCCGGGAAGATACCGCCGACGAGCCCCATCAGCAGGGCGTAGATGAGCCCCAGCACCAGCAGTTGCGGCGTGACCTGGAACGCGAAGGCCACCTGGCTGAAGGTCTGGAAGTTCATGGTCGACGTCTGGTAGCCGTTGAACGCCAGGTAGGCGATCAGGCCGCCGATGGCGCCGCCGATCGACGCCAGCGCCAGCGACTCGACCAGCACCGACACCACGACCGAGCTGGCATTGAAGCCGAGCGCGCGCAGGGTGGCGATCTCGCGCGAGCGCGTCGACACCGCCGTGTACATCGTCAGGATGGCGCCGAACACCGCGCCGATCCCCATCAGCGCCGCGATGCCGAAGCCGACGCCCCGGATGAGGCTGCTCAGCGCGCGCGACTGCTGCGCGTAGTACTCGGTTTCGCGCCGCACCTGGACGTTCAGCTGCGGGTTGGCCGTCAGCCAGTCACGGAAGGTGTCGAAGCTGTCGGACGAATCGAGCCGCGCCAGCACCGACTGGAAGCTGTTGCCGCGCCGGTAGACGCCCTGCAGCACGCGCGCATCGCACCAGATCTCGGTTTCGGCCACGCCGCCCTCGGCCTCGAAGATGCCCACCACCTGCCACGAGTTCTGTCCCGACTTGATGGTGCTGCCGAGCGTCAGGCCGGCGAACTGGGCACTGGCGCCGCGGCCGACCACCACCTCGTTGGTGCCGAACTGCAGCATGCGGCCTTCCACCATCGACGTCTCGTCGCGCACCGCCAGCGTCTGCGGGTCGATGCCGCGCATCGGCACGTTGGCGGCGGTGCCGGTCGAGAGCTTCGGCAGGTCGATGATCACGTAGAGCTGCCCGGAGGCGAGCGCCGTCTGGCCGTCACGGCGCAGGCCCGGCGCCTGGCGGATGAGGTCCACCTCCGGCCCGCTCAGGCCGCTCGTCATCTCGCTGTCGGCGCCGCTGCGCATCACGAGCGCGCGCGACGGCGAGCCCGAGTCCTGCATCGCCGCGGTGAAGCCGGCGGCGATCGACAGCACCGACACCAGCACCACGACGACGCCGGCGATGCCGATGATGGCAACGCCCGACGAACTCAGGCGTTGCGGAATCGTGCGCAGGTTGAGTGCCGTGACTGCGACCGTCTGGCCAATCCATTGCAGCATGTCAGCTCCGGCGAAGGGCGTCGGTGATCTTGAGGTTCATGGCGGTGGCGGCCGGCAGCGCGCCCGCCACCAGGCCCAGCGCGATGATGAGGGCGGCGCCCGCCGCGACGTTGGCGGCCGGCAGCACGAAGATCGGCAGCAGCCCGCCGGTGGGATCGCCGCGCTGCACGATGAGCCAGGCGGTGGCCAGACCGGCGCCGCCGCCGATCACGGCCAGGAGCAGCGACTCACCGAGCACCATGGCGAGGATCGAGATGTTGGTGAAGCCGAGCGTCTTCAGCACGCCCACCTCGCTGGTCCGTTCGCGCACCGACTGCGCCATGGTGTTGGCGGCCACCAGCAGCATCGTGAAGAGCACCGCCACCAGGATGGCGATCATGATCGCGCCGATGTCGCCGACCTGCTTGGCGAAGCCCTCGACGAAGCCCTTCTCGGTCGTGGTCTTGGTCTCGGCCGTCGAGTTGGCGAACATGTCGTCGAACTTCGCGCCCATGGCCTGCGCCTGTGACGGATCGGCGATCTTCACGATGTACCAGCCGACCAGGCCGGCGCCGCCGCGCCGGTTCTCGTCGAGGTAGTCGTAGCGGAAGAAGAACTGCGTCTTGTCGATCCCGGGCTCGCCGTCGTAGATGCCGGCGATGTTGAACTCCCAGATCTGGCCCTGCTTCGGCTGCCAGATGGTGCCGAGGATCGGAATCCGGTCGCCGACCTTCCAGTCGAACCGCGTGGCCAGATCGGCGCCCACGATGACGCCCTGACGATCGGCCTGCCAGGCGGCGAACTGCTCGGGCGGCAGGCGGTACTCGGGGTAGAGCGTGAGAAACGGCTCGGGGTCGACGGCGATCTGCGCGAAGAAGTTCGAAGGGTCCTGGTAGACGCCGCCGAACCACGTGTTGTGCGTGGCCAGCTCCACGCCCTCGGTGGCGCTGAGGCGCTCCTGGTAGCTCACTGGCAGCGGCTGGATGAGGCTGACCTTGTGGATGAGCACGAGGCGGTCGAGCCCGGCGATGTCGACGCCGAAGCTGAAGGCCGTGCGGATGGTCATCAGCAGGCCGAACAGCAGGAACGCTATGAAGATGGACAGCAGCGTGAAGATGGTGCGCACCTTCTTCCGCCACAGACTGCTCCACAGGAGCGGCAGATACTTCATGCGGCCTCCCCGAGCAGCACCCCTTTGTCGAGGTGCAGCGTGCGCTTGGCGCGCAAGGCGGCGCGCGGGTCGTGCGTGACCATGACGATGGTCTTGCCCTGCTTCTCGTTGAGGGCCGACAGCAGGTCGAGGATCTCGTCGCCCGACTTGCGGTCGAGATCGCCGGTCGGCTCGTCGGCCAGCAGCAGCGTCGGGTCGGTGACGATCGCGCGGGCGATGCCGACGCGCTGTTCCTGGCCGCCGGAGAGCTGACGCGGGTAGTGCTTGGCGCGGTCGGCCAGGCCCACCACGTTGAGGGCGATGCCGACCCGCTTCTTGCGTTCCGCCTTCGAGAGGCTGGTGAGCAGCAGCGGCAGGTCGACGTTGCGCTCGGCCGTCAGCACCGGCAGCAGGTTGTAGAGCTGGAAGACGAAGCCGATGTGGTGCGCCCGCCACTGCGAGAGCTGGCCGCCGCTGAGCGCGCCGATGTTGGTGCCGGCCACCGTCACCGATCCGCCCGACGGTGTGTCGAGGCCGCCCAGCAGGTTGAGCAGCGTCGTCTTGCCTGAGCCGGAGGGGCCCATCAGGGCCACGAAATCCCCCTGCGGGATCTGGAGGTTCACGCCCTGCAGGACGTCGATGCGCTCGCTCCCGCGCGTGAAGTACTTGTGGACGCCGTTCACTTCGACCAGTGCGCTCATGCTGCCGTGCTCCTCACTTGACGATGATGGGCGTGCCTTCAGCCAGGGTGTCGGGCGGCGCCACGACGACGCGCTCGCCGCTCGAGAGTCCGGCCGTCACTTCCAGCCGGTCGCCGTCGGTGCCGCCGGTCTGCACCGCCCGGCGTTCCACGGTGTCCTGCTTGACGACGAACACGTAGCTCACGTCGCCGCTGGTGCGCACGGCGCTCTTCGGGACGAGCGCCGTCGGGCGGGTGGCCGGGGCGGCGTCCTCCGCTCGTTCCCGCAGGAACGTCACCTTGACGCCCATGTCGGGCAGGATGCGCGGGTCGAGTTTGGCGAAACCGATGCGCACGAGCACCGTGGCCTTCTGACGATCGGCGGCCGGCACCGTCGTGATCACCTGGGCGGCGATCTCGAAATCGGGATAGGCATCGAGCACGGCGCTGACCGGCTGCCCGTCGGACACGCGATTGATGTAGCTCTCGTTGACGTCGACCTCGATCTCGAGCGAGTTCATGTCGACGATGGTGCAGATGCCGGTGCGGGTGAAGCCGCCGCCGGCCGACACCGGTGACACCATCTCGCCGGGCTGCGCGTCCTTGGAGATGGCCACGCCCGAGAAGGGGGCGCGGATCACCATGTCGTTCAAGGCGGTCTGCTGCAGCGCGACCTGCCGTTCGGCGACGGTCGTCTGCTCGCGCATGGAGGCGATGCGGGCGATGAGCGAGTTGACCTCGGCGTTGGCCGTGTCGAGCTCGGCGGCCGTGACCAGGCCGTCGTTCGCCAGGCGCTCACGGCGCGCCTGCACGAGCCGCGCCTCGTCGAGCCGCACTTCCACTTCCGGCACCGCCTGCCTGGCCGCGGCCAGCTGCGCCCGCGACAGCTCGAGCGCGGCGCGCATGGTCGAGTCGTCGAGACGGGCCAGCACCTGGCCCTCGCGCACGGCCATGCCTTCCTCGACGTTGACCTCGACGACCTTGCCAGTGACCTTCGAGGAGACCGTGGCCCGCCGCCGTGCCGTGACGTAGCCCGAGGCGTTCAGCACCGCGGCCTGGGTGCCCGCTTCGCGCTGGCTCACCTGCGCCACTTCCACTTCGAGCGGCACCACGCGGTTGGTCCACCACCAGGCGCCCCAGCCGACGGCCGCGAGCACGACGAGCAGCGCCACCCAGCGGCCCCAGCGCCGGCCGGCGGGCGCGAGCGGCGCGCGCTCGATGCGAAGGGCGGACAGGTCGTCGATGGGGTCGCTCACGCCAGCTCCTGGAAGCCACGAAGGCTATACGAAACAAAAGCGAAGATCAATGAAGGCTCGGCTGTTTCGCCTGGTCCGTGTCTTCGAAGACGAAGCCCGACGGGCCGAAGGTTCGCCGCTGCCGTCGAGCGGCCGGAAGGGCAGCGTCGACGGCCGCGCAGGCGCGCTGGCCGGCAATGGCCCGCAACCGCCAACTATACGTCGGCGACCAGCCACGCCGTCAGGCGCCGGCGATGGCGGCGGCGCCGAACCCGGCGGTGCGTCCGGTGGACCACGCCCACTGGAAGTTGTGCCCGCCGATCGGTCCGAAGGCATCCAGCACTTCGCCGCAGAAGAACAGGCCCGGGGCGCGCCGGCTCTCGAGCGTGCCCCGCGCCACTTCGTCGAGGGCCACGCCGCCGCCGGTGACCTCGGCCGGCCGGTAGCCCTCGTGGCCGGTCCACGGCAACTCGAAGGCGGTGAGGGCGGTCACGAGCCGGGCCCGTTCCTCGCGCCGCAGTTGCACGCAGGTCCGCTCACGCGGGACGCCGGCGGCATCGACAAGCGCCTCGGCCAGACGCTGCGGCAGGCGCTGTGCGACCACGTTCACGGCGAGTCCACGGGCGTCTCGCAGCAGGGCCGTCCACGCGGCATGGTCGAGCGACGTCCACGACACGGGCACCACGGCCCGCGTCCCACCGCTCTCCACGCTCCGCACGGCGACGTGCGAGACATCGAGCACGGCCGGTCCGCTGTAGCCGCGATGCGTGATGAGGAAGCCGCCGCGCGAGCGCGCCTGTTCGCGCGCCGAGCGGGCGTCGATGGCCACGTCGAGCGAGATGCCGGACAGCGCGGCCTGCGGATGCGGCGACGCCAGGAGCGGCGTCAGGGCGGCGTAGGTCGGGTGCACCGTGTGGCCGACGGCCCGCGCCAGGTCGAACCCGAAGCCGGTGCTGCCGGTGGCCGGCACCGACAGCCCGCCGGTGGCGACGATCACGCGATCCGCCAGCAGCTCGCCGGTGCCGAGGGCCAGGCGCCAGCCGCCCGTGGCCGGCTCGATGGCCTCGACGGTCACGCCGAAGCGGCGCTCGACGCCGCCGGCCACGGCGTGCGCTACCAGCGCATCCCGGACATCGCGGGCGCGGTTCGAGGCCGGGAAGTACTTGCCGCTCTCGGCCTCGAGTGCCAGCGGCACGCCGAGCACGTCCTCGAAGTAGCGCCCCTGCTCGCCGAGCGGCCAGGCGCCGAGCAGCCGTCGCACCAGCACCGGCGTGGCCTCGCTGACGAAGCGTTCGGGCGATGGCTCCGCGGGCAGGACGTTGCAGCGTCCGCCGCCGCTGATCAGGATCTTGCGGCCGCCATCGGCGGTCTTCTCGACCAGCGTCACCCGCGCGCCGGCCTCGCGTGCCGCGAGCGCCGCCATCAGGCCGGCGGCGCCGGCACCGACCACGACCACGTGCGGCATCACGGCTGTCGCCGCGGTTTGCGCCGCCCCGGAGTCGCGTCGATCACGGCAGTCATCGTATCGTGGACGCCATGGGACTGGCCCGCACGCTGCTTCTCGCCGCCTCCGACAGCCGCTGGCTGCGCGAGAACGGCACCAGGGCGCCGTTCGTGCGCCGCGCCGTATCGACGTTCATGCCGGGCGAGACGCCCGAGGACATGGTGGCCGCCGCCGAGACCCAGGCCCAGCTCGGCGTGGGGGCGGTCTTCACGCGCCTCGGCGAGAACGTCACCGACCTGCAGGAAGCGGCGGGCGTGCGCGATCACTATCTCGAGGTGATCGATCTCGCGCGGGCGCGCGGGCTGGCCTGCGAGCCGTCGATCAAGCTGACGCAGCTCGGACTCGACGTCGATCGCGAGGCCGCGTATCAGAGCGCCCTGGCGATTGGCCGGCGGGCGGTCGAGGCCGGCAGCTACTTCTGGGTCGACATGGAGCAGTCGTCCTACGTGGACGTGACGCTCGACACCGTCAGCCGGCTGCGCCGGGACGTGCCGCGGATCGGCGTGGCCCTGCAGGCCTATCTGCGGCGGACCGGCGACGACACCGCCCGGATGATCCGCGAGGGGATCGGCGTCCGCCTGGTGAAGGGCGCCTACGCCGAGCCGCCAACGGTGGCGTTCCCCGCCAAGGCGGACGTGGACGCCAACTACGTGGCCGTCGCCAAGGGGATGATGACGCCCGAGGCGCGCGCCAACGGCTTCCGGGCGGTCTTCGGCACCCACGACCCGGCCATCATCAACGCGCTCGAGCGGCACGGCGACGGCCTCGCCATCGCCCCGACCGACTACGAGGTGCACATGCTCTACGGGATCCAGCGCGGCGAGCAGCGGCGGCTGGCCAGCGAGCGGAAGAACCTGCGCGTGCTCATCGCCTACGGCAGCTACTGGTTTCCCTGGTACATGCGCCGGCTGGCCGAGCGGCCCGCCAATGTGCTGTTCGTGGCGCGCAGCTTGTTCCGCTAGGGCGGTGGCCGGAGCGTGGCTCCCTGCTGGCCGGCGCCGGACTGCGCCGCCGCCACCAGTTGCGCCACCTCGCGCTGCCACCGCTCGCGCATCTCGGCGGTGGCCGGTTCGCGTTCCCGGATGGTGCGGGCGTGGACCTCGCGCACGCCGGTGTCGCGGACGAGCGCGGCCACGATCTCGCGGCGCACCTTGCCGGCGGCCACGATGGTGATGGCCTCGCCGCCCTGCGCCACGAGGCGAGCCAGCGTGGCGGTGCCCTCGACGGCGGTCGGCGCCCCGCCCGACGTGAGCACGCGATCGACGCCGAGCGCGACGAGCGTGGCCAGCGCGTCCGCCTTGTCGGGCGTCTCGTCGAACGCCTTGTGGCAGGTGACGGGCAGCGGGCGGGCGTGCGAGAGCAGGCGCCGCATGGTCGGCTCGTCGATCGTGCGGTCGGGTCTGAGCGCGCCGAACACGAGTCCGTGCGCCCCGGCCACCCGCATGGCCAGGATGCCTGCGACCATGGCGTCCACCTCGCCCTCGCCGTAGACGAAGCCGCCGCCGCGCGGCCGCACCATGGTGAAGACCGGCACCGCCACCGCGGCGACGACGCGGGCGACCAGCGCGGGATTGGGGGTCGTGCCGCCGACCTCGAGGTGCCCGCACAGCTCGAGCCGGCGTGCCCCGCCGGCCACCGCCGCGAGGGCGGCGTCCAGCGAGTCGAGGCACGACTCGACGAGCACGCTCATCGCCCGCAGCACCCCGCGGAGTCACGACAGTCCTGCCGCCGGCGCGCCATGGCGCCAGATTCTAGCGTCACGCGTCAGGAATTCGCCGACAAAGATCGCGCGCGCGGCGCGCGGGTCGCTACCAGCCTTCGCGGCCGCGCAGCGCCGTGATGTGCGCCACGTGGTGGCGCGAGTGCCACTCGTAGATCGCCAGCACGTCGTCGAGCGTCATCGAGCCACGTTCGGGGTGGAGCAGCGTGCGGGCGAACTGTGCCGGGTCGAGCGCGCGCAGCAGCAGCACCCAGCGGCCGTGCAGGGCCTCGAGCAGCGACAGCGACAGCGCCACCGGCGGCGGTGCGGGAGTCGGCCATCTCCGCCCAGATCTGCTCCGGATACGGCTTGATGGTCGGCTGGTCCTCGCCGAGGGCGAACTTGGTGCGCAGGTAGGCGTTGATGTGGCTGTCGGCCGTGTGATGCACCACCTGGCGCACCGTCCAGCCCTCGGGCCGGTAGCGGGTGTCGAGTTGCGCGTCGGAGAGGCCGGCGCAGGCTGACGCCATGCGCGCGGGGAGCTCGGCGAGGGTCGTGACAGCGGCCGCCCGGTCGGCGGCGCTGAAGGAGGCGGGAGCAACGAACGGACCGACGGGGTAGCGGAGGTCTGCCATGGTGAGCGGATGATGCGCGCGCGGCCGGCCGCGACGTCGAGTGGCAGAAATGCCAGACTGCGTTAAGATTCTGCCATGACCCCGCGACGCGCTCCCGGGCCCGCCAATCGCCTCGTCGCCGTGCTCATCTGCGGACGGCGTGGCGCTGTTCGAGCTCGGAATCGTGGCCGAGGTGTTCGGCCTGCGCCGGCCCGAGCTGGGCGTGCCGTGGTACGACATGGCGACGGTGAGCTTCGATCCGCCGCCACTGCACGGCCACCGGCGGTGTCCGCATCCTGCCCACGCATTCCGTGCGCATGCTGGCCAGGGCCGGCACGATCGTCATCCCCAACTGGCCGCGTCTCGACGAGACGCCGCCAGCGGCGATGCTCGACGCGGTGCGCGCCGCCCACAAGCGCGGCGCCCGGCTGCTGTCGATCTGTTCGGGCGCGTTCGTGCTCGCCGCCGCGGGGCTGCTCGACGGGCGCCGCGCCACTACCCACTGGCTGCACGCCGACCGCCTGGCCCGGCGCTACCCGGCCATCCGCGTCGAGCCGGCGGTGCTCTACGTGGAATCCGGGCGCGTCTTCACCGCCGCCGGCAGCGCCGCCGGCATCGACCTCGGCCTTCACATCGTGCGTCAGGACTACGGCTCCGACATCGCCAACAAGGTGGCGCGCCGCATGGTGGTGGCGCCGCATCGCGAGGGCGGGCAGTCGCAGTTCGTCGCCACGGCGATGGCCCCGGTGGAGGGCTCGCTCGCCCCGCTGATGGAATGGGCGGGCGCCAGGCTCGACGAGCCGCTCACGGTCGAGGCGCTGGCGCGCAAGGGGCGGATGTCGCTCCGCACGCTGGCCCGTCGCTTCGAAGCGCAGGCCGGCACCACGCCGCATCAGTGGCTCACGCATCAGCGCGTGCTCGCCGCACAGCGGCTGCTCGAAACCTCCGGCGTGTCGATCGACCGCGTGGCGGAGCTCTCGGGCTTCGTGACGGCCGAGACGCTGCGGCACCACTTCCGCCAGCGCGTGGGAACGTCGCCGATGGCCTATCGGCGGCGGTTCGCGCTGTCGGCCTGAGCGGGACGACCTACTTCATCACGTCCGCGATCGGCACGACGGTCACCGGGCCGAGCCCGGTGGCGCGGATCGGCGCCTCGATCGCGGCGCGATCGCCGACGATGACGACGGCCATGCGATCGAGCAGCAGGTACTGCTTGGCGACCCGCGTCAGATCGGCCGCCGTCACCGCCTGCACCGCGCCCACGTACTTCGAGTAGACGTCGTCGTCCAGCCCGTAGACCGCAATCTCCTCGAGCTTGCCGGCCAGCTGGCTGCTGGTCTCGAACTCGCCGGCGAAGCTGAGCGCCGCGTAGCTTTTGAAGCGCGCCAGTTCGTCGGCCGGCACCGGCGTGAGGATGGCGTTCAGCTCGACGAAGAACTCCTTGAGCGCCTCGGCGGTCTTGTCGGTCTGCACGCCGGCGGTGGCGAAGAACGGCCCGGCCGCCCGGCGCATGTCGAAGCGCGAGCCGGCGCCGTAGGAGTAGCCGTGCACCTCGCGCAGGTTGGTGTTGAGCCGCGAGGTGAACGAGCCGCCGAGCACCGTGTTGAGCACGTCGAGCGCGATGTAGTCGGCGGTCGAGCGCGGCACGCCGACGAGGCCGATGCGGATCTGCGACTGCGCGGCCCCCGGCTTGTCGACCAGGTAGATCTGGCGCTTGCCCGGCTGCGGCGAGGCGCGCACCGGGAACGGCGGGGCGGCAGGTCCGGTCGGCCGTCCAGGCGCCGAAGCGGGCCTCGACGAGCGGCCTGAGGGCGGTCATCGTCGTGTCGCCGACCACGATCAGCACGGCGTTGTCGGGCCGGTAGTGGCTGCGGTAGAAGGTGCGCAACTCGGCGACGCCGAGCGCCTTGAGCGACGTCTCGGTGCCGTTGGCGCTCGTGCCGTAGCGGTGCTCGGGCCCGTAGAGCAGGCGCGGGAACGCCAGGCTGACGAGCGACGCCGGATCGTCGCGTGCCTGCAGCAGGCTGGTCAGGCGCTCGGTGCGCAGGCG
Source organism: uncultured Acidobacteriota bacterium (assembly GCA_963807405.1). Taxonomy (GTDB): domain Bacteria; phylum Acidobacteriota; class Vicinamibacteria; order Vicinamibacterales; family UBA2999; genus CADEFD01. Next base: position 163,453 of record CAWEBU010000009.1, read on the forward strand.
GTCGAGCTCGTCGGCGGGGAAGTCGGGTGTCAGCGCCACGGCGGCCATCAGGCCGAGCGCCTCGCCGAGCCTGGCGGCCGGGGTCGACAGCCGCACGGTCGAGGCGTCGAACGAGGCGGCGGTCGAGAGCTGCGCGCCCAGGAACTCCACTTCGTCGGCCAGCACCAGCGCGGCCTTGCCGGCGGCGCCTTCGTCGAGCATCGCCGCCGTCATGCTGGCGGCGCCGAACTGCCCGGGCACGTCGGCACTGGCGCCGGACAGCACCACCAGGTTGGCCTGCACGAGCGGCACCTCGTGCTGTTCGAGCAGCCACACGCGCAGGCCGTTGGTCAGCGTGACCTTCTGCGCCGCCGGCAGGGTCAGGGCCGGGGTCGGTCCCGGCGCCGGTGGCTGCGATCGGTCGGGCGCCTGCTGCGCCGAGAGCGGCGCGGCGACGAGAATCGACAGGGCCACCAGGGTCCGGGCCAACCGCGACCGCAGGGGCAACGCACGCAGGCGAGTCATCACTGCTTGTTCTCCGGCATCACGATGAGCTCCACGCGCCGGTCGCGCGGCAGGAACGTGCCGACCGCCGACGAGATGTCGGTCGCGTCGAGCGCGCGGTAGCGCGCCAGGTCTTCCTCGAAGTAGTCGGGCGTGCCGGTGAACGTGTAATACGCGTTCAACTGGTCGGCCTTGCCGTACATCCCGCCGACGCGCTCGGCGCGGCGCAGGAAGGTGGCCTCGATCTGGTTGCGCACGCGCTCGAGCTCGCGCGGCTCGGCCGGCGACGCGGCCAGCCGGTCGATCTCCTCGTCGATGACCTTCTGGATGTCGTCCAGGCTCTTGCCGGGGCGGGCCGTGGCCACCACGAAGAAGGCGCTGCCGAGGGCCTGCGACTGCTGGTAGGCCGAGACGTCCTGCGCGATCTGCAGGTCGTAGACGAGGCGCTTGTAGAGCCGCGAGTTCTTGCCGCCGGCCAGCAGCGACGCCACGATGTCGAGCGCCGCGTCGCCCGGCCGGTAGGTGGCCGGCGTGAGCCAGCCGAGGTACAGGCGCGGCAGCTGCACCTGGTCCGTCATCGTGCGGCGCGTCACCTCGGTCAGCATGGCGGCCGGCGGCGCCACCGGCGGCACCGCCTTGCCGCGCGGCACTTCGCCGAACCACTTCTCGACCAGCGCTGTCGTGGTTGCGATGTCGATGTCGCCGCCGATGACCAGGCTGGCGTTGTTCGGCGCGTAGTAGGTGCGGAAGAACTCCTGCACGTCCTCGTGACTGGCCGCCGAGAGGTCTTCCATCGAGCCGATGGTCGACCAGCTGTAGGGATGGCCCTTCGGGAACAGCAGGCTGTCCAGTTCGAGCTCCGGGATGCCGTAGGGCCGGTTCTCGATGCTCTGGCGGCGCTCGTTCTTGACCACGTCGCGCTGCCCGTCCACGCGCTCCGGGGTCATCGTGTCGAGCAGGTAGGCCATGCGATCCGACTCGAGGAAGAGCATCAGCTCGAGCGCGTTCGACGGGCCGTCGATGTAGTAGTTGGTGCGGTCGACGGAGGTGGAGCCGTTGTTGTTGGCGCCGGCCCCTTCGAGCCAGGTGTCGAACGACCCCTCGGGCACGTGCTTCGAGCCCTCGAACATCAGGTGCTCGAACAGATGCGCGAAGCCGGTGCGGCCCGGCTTCTCGCTGCCCGAGCCGACGTGGTACCACACGTTGACCGTCACGATCGGCACGCTGGCATCGCGGTGCAGGATGACGTGCAGGCCGTTGGGCAGGGTGAACTCGGTATACGGGACGGCGAGCCGGGGCGGGCCCTGCGCGCGGACGGCCGTCGACGAGCCGAGTGCCACGGCCAGCAGGGCCGTCACCACCTTGAGAATCGACCTACTCATGCGGCCAGTGTAGCGCGGCCCCTTATCTCGGCACGACCACCATGAAGGCACGATCGGCCGGCACGCCGGTGCTGCTGTAGGTCTGCACGGAGATGTCGAAGCCAACCAGGTTGCACGCGTTTCCGATGGTCCGCGTCACGGTGATGAACGAGACGACGCCGTCGCCCCCGAACTGCTGCTGTACCGAGCCCACGGCCGCCTCGCTCTGGAAGCCATGGCCCGTGGGGAACCTGAGGCAGTAGACTCCCGTCGGGTTGCCCGCCGGACGCTGCACCGTGGTGCCTGCGAGGTTGGGCGACGTTGACCGAATCGTGGCGCCGCTATTCACGTTGATCCACCCCTCTCGCGGACCGGACAGCACGGCGGCGTCGACGTACAATCGGTTGGCGGCGTCGGTTGCCGCCAGCGGCGACGCCACGTTGGCCACCGTACTGCCCCCGGCAGACAATCCAGCGACGAACACGGGTCGGGCCAGCGGGCGCGGCGAGCCCGGAGCAATTGCCGGGTTGAAGACGAAGGCGCCGGCGTTTCCAGCGTTGTCCACCCAGGTGCCGCTGACGGTCGACAGAGAGAGTGAGGCTGTCACGTGCACCGGCTCTGCCCCGGGCCCGGTCACGATGGTCAGTCCGAATCCGATCGTCCCGTCGGGCTTCGGAAATCCCAGTCCGACGACGGCACCCCGCGTGGCCCCGCCGCAGAGGTCGTCGACGCCGTCCAGCGTGTAGTTGGCGCCGTTCTGAACCACACTCAACGCCAACACGTTGCAGAACGGCTGAAGCTGCCAGCGAAACGTCCCCAGCGGCTGGGCGGTCACGTCCCGAGGCCCGAGCAGAATCCAGACGAGGACGACAATCGACGACGTGAGCCAGGTGATGCGCATTCTGTTCTCCCGATTTGGTCTTGCCGGAGGTAGCACGCGGCCATTCTATGCTTGTGGTTTGGTAAACTCTGGCTTTCCTCCGAGCACGCAACCGCCATGCCTTCACCCCTCGTCGCCGTCATCATGGGTTCGAAGTCCGACTGGGACACGATGTCGCATGCCGCGGCGGCGCTCGACGAGCTGCGGCGTGCCCTACGAGAAGCACATCGTGTCGGCGCACCGCACGCCGAAGTGGATGGCCGAGTTCGCCGAGGGCGCCGAGGCGCGCGGCCTCGAGGTGATCATCGCCGGCGCCGGCGGCGCCGCCCACCTGCCGGGCATGGTCGCCGCCCACACCGTGCTGCCGGTGCTCGGCGTGCCGGTGCAGAGCGCGGCCCTGCAGGGCCTCGACTCGCTGCTCTCGATCGTGCAGATGCCGGGCGGCGTGCCGGTGGCCACGCTGGCCATCGGCAAGGCCGGCGCCACGCAACGCCGGACTGCTGGCCGTCGGCCATCCTCGCCACCCGCGGCCCGAGCTGCGCGCCAGGCTGCACGCCTTCCGCGACGCGCAGACCGACGGCCGTGCGCGAAGACGCGCTGCCGTGAACCGGATCATCCTGCCCGGCGCCACGCTCGGCGTGCTCGGCAGCGGCCAGCTCGGCCGCATGTTCGCCATCGCGGCGCGCCGCATGGGCTACCGCGTCCACACGCTCTCGCCCGGCCATCGACACGCCCACCGGCCAGGTGGCCGACCTCGAGATCGACGCCGCCTACGACGACCTCGACGCCATCCGCGCGTTCGCCCGCGGCGTCGACGTCATCACCTTCGAGTTCGAGAACGTCTCGACCGCCGCCGCCGACGCCGCCGCCGAGATCGCGCCGGTGCGGCCCGAGCGGCCACGCGCTGCACGTCACGCAGCACCGCGCGCGCGAGAAGGCGTTCCTGGCCGCTCAAGGGCTTTCCCGTCACGCCGTTCGCGTCGGTGGCGTCGCTCGACGAGCTGACGACGGCGGTGCGGCCGCATCGGCACTGCCGGCCATCCTCAAGACCGCCGGCTTCGGCTACGACGGCAAGGGCCAGCATCGCCTGACGTCGCCGCTCGACGATCGAGCCGCGTGTGGGCGCTCGTCGGCCACCAGGCGGCGGTGCTCGAGAAGCGTTCGTCGACTTCGCGCGCGAGTTCTCGGTGGTGGCCGCCCGCGGCCTCGACGGCGCGTTCGCGCACTACGGCGCGATCGAGAACGCGCCACCGCGACCACATTCTCGACGTCTCGGTGGCGCCGGCCCGCATGCCGGCGGCCGCGGTCGACCGAGGCCGATCGCCGTCACGCGGGCCATCCTGGACGAACTGGACCTCGTCGGCGTGCTGTGCGTCGAGTTCTTCCTGACCGACCGACGGCCGCATGCTCGTCAACGAGCTCGCCCCGCGGCCGCACAACTCCGGCCACCTGACCTTCGACGCCTGCGTCACCAGCCAGTTCGAGCAGCAGGTGCGCGCCATCTGCGGCCTGCCGCTCGGCGCCACCGACGCTGCTGCGCCCGGCCGCCATGGCCAACCTGCTCGGCGACGTGTGGGCGAAGGGCGAGCCGCAACTGGGACGCCGCGCTGGCCGTGCCCGACGTCAAGCTGCACCTCTACGGCAAGGCCGATCCGCGCCCGGCCGCAAGATGGGCCATCTCACCGCGCTGGCCGACACGCCCGGCGCAGGCCATCCAGCACGTGCTGGCCGCGCGCGACGTGCTCGTCTGAGGCCCGCGAAGCGAGACCCGTGTCCGAACATCCGATTGTGGTTTTCACCGACGGCGCCGCCAAGCGCAACCCCGGCCCGGGCGGCTGGGGCGTGGTCATCGTCACGCCGGCCGGGCACGTCACCGAACTCGGCGGCGGCGCCCCGCTCACCACCAACAACAAGATGGAGCTGACCGGCGCCATCCAGGCCCTGACGCGCCTGGCCGGCGTGGAAGGCCGGCTGTCCATCTACACCGACTCGACCTACGTGATTCAGGGCATCGAGCAGTGGGTGCACAACTGGCGCCGCCGCGGCTGGAAGACGTCCACCGGTGGCGAGGTGTTGAACCGCGACCTGTGGGAGGCGCTGTCGGGCCTGGTGGCGGATCGCCCGCCGCGGTCGATCACCTGGCACTACGTGCGCGGCCACACCGGCATCCCCGGCAACGAGCGCGTGGACGAGATCGCCGACGCCTTCGCCGTGCAGGGCCGTGCCCCGCTCTTCGACGGCCCGCTCGCGGACTACGGTATTCCGGTGCTCGACATCCCGGACGACACGAGCGTCCCGGCCCGCAGCAAGCCGACCGCCGGCGCCGCCGGCCGCTCGAAGGGCCCGGCCTATTCGTACCTGAGCGTGGTCGACGGGCAGCCGATGCGGCACGCCACGTGGGCCGAGTGCGAGCGCCGGGTGAAGGGCCGCTCGGGGGCACGCTTCAAGAAGGCGACGAGCGACGTCGACCAGGCGGCGATCCTGCGGGCGTGGGGCTACGACCCCGGCGCGGTCTAGCCCCGGCCGCGCCGTCCACCACGCATCGCCGGCCCGCGGCCGTGCGCCGTCAGCCGAGGAGGCCGCGCAGGCGCGAGCGGGGCTGCATCTCGACGCGCTTCTTGCCGCCGCGCTTGGCGTAGTACAGCGCTTCGTCGGCCCGCTTGACGATGGCCTCGGGCGTGTCGCCCGGCGTCCACGCGGTGACGCCGGCGCTGAAGGCGAACGACAGGGCGCGGCGCTCGCCGAGCTCGGCGTACTCGAAGGCCGGCGGCAACTGGTCGATCAGTGCCGTCAGGCGCTGGCGGGCCTGGCCGGCCGACGCGGTGGTCAGCAGCAGCGCGAATTCCTCCCCGCCGACCCGCGCCACGAACTCGCCGTCGGCGGCGGCCGCCCGCAGCAACTGGCCCATGGTCATGAGCACCCGATCGCCCACCGGATGGCCGTGGGTGTCGTTGATGCGCTTGAAGTCGTCGAGGTCGACCACGCCGAGCGTGAACACGCGGCCGTCGCCGGCCGCGCGCGCCATCCACTCGGCCAGGGCGACATCGAAGGCGCCGCGATTGGGCAGCTGCGTCAGCGCGTCGGTGGCGGCTTCGGCGCGCGCCTTCACCAGCGACTGCTCGAGCGACTGCACGCGCGAGGTCAGCATCTCGTAGTGCTTCGCTTCGTTCTCCTGCCGGGTGGCCACGGCCGTGCGAATGGACTCGACCTCGCGGGCGAGCGCGCGCTTCAGCTCTCTGATGTCCTCGATCTCGACCATCCGTTTCATCGCGGTCGTCGAGTGGAGGAGGTCTGTCTCGAATCGCATCGACTCGCCGCGCACCGCCTCGATGGCTTCACGGAGCACGTGGACCAGCTCGGCGAGCTCGTCCTCACGGTCGTGCTGATAGGTGCGGACGCGATCGAGGAAGCCGCTGCACGCCGTGGCAATCGCGGCGGTCAGGTGCGAGACCTCGTCGGGGTCTTCCTGGTAGCGCAGCGCTTCGCGCCGGGCGGTCAGCTCAGCGCGGAAGGTGCCGACATCGAGCAGGGCATCATCCGGCGAATGTTCCGAGAGCAGGTCGAGCAGCCGCTCGCACAGCGCGTGCAACGCGTCGGCGCGCTGGCGAACCGGGGAATGCGACAACGAGAGCGGGGTGATCATGGAAGACACGGCAACGGGCTAGTGGGGTGACAGGCGACCAATCGGCCGTTCGCCGCCGTGCTTGAGCCGGAGTGGCGCCGGACCGGTGGTGGCCAATCGGTCAGCGCCGCCGCCCTGCACACGCCGACGCGCGAGCCATGGTCAACCATGCTTCACTATGGGCATGCCGCCGTCATGGCTCGATCGTGCGTCGTGGCCGTATCCCGCCCGCAGTTTCGACCTCGGGGGCGCCTGCCTGCGCTACGTGGACGAAGGCGACGGGCCGCCGGTGGTTTTCGTGCACGGCACGCCGACCTGGAGCTACGAGTGGCGGCACGTCATCGCGGACCTGGACGGCCGCGCCCGCGTCATCGCCCTCGACCACCTCGGCTTCGGGCTCTCCGACCGCCCGCCGGAGGCGGGCTACCGGCCCGAGGACCATGCCGCCCGCTTCCGCACCTTCATCGACGGCGTCTGCCCGTCCGGCCCGCTGACGCTGGTGGTGCACGACTTCGGCGGGCCGATCGCGCTCGACTGGGCGCTCGACCATCCGGAGCGCCTCGCCAGCCTGGTGGTCGTCAACTCGTGGATGTGGCCGTTCGACGACGACCCGGCGATGCGCCGCAAGGCGCGGATGGCCGGCGGCGCTCTCGGCCGCTGGATGTATCGCCGCCTCAACGCCTCGCAGCGCCTCATCATGCCGTCGGCCTACGCCGATCGGCGGCGGCTCACGCCGGCCATTCACCGGCAGTATCTTTCGGTGTTCCCGGATGCGGACTCGCGCGAGCGGGTGCTGTTCGCGCTGGCCCAGGCGCTCCTCGGGTCGAGCGCCTTCTTCGCGCGGTTGTGGGAGCGGCGTCAGCGCCTCGACGCCGTGCCGCTGCATCTCGTGTGGGGCACGCGCGACTCGGCGTTTCCGCCCTACGTGCTCGAGCGCTGGGAGCAGGCGTTTCCGCACGCGCGCACGACGCGCCTCGACGATGCCGGTCACTGGCCGCACGAGGAGTCGCCCGGCGCCGTCAGCACGGCGGTTCGCGCCGCCCTGCCGCGCTGAGTCACGCGCCGCTCGTCAGGCCGAGCGCTTGCGGCCCACGAACACGTCCCGGCCCCACGGATCGCGCCGCCCCGTGGCCTCGATGCCGGCCTCGGCCAGCCAGGCCAGCCACGAAGCACGCGGGAAGATGCCGTTCTTGTGCACCTCGTGGGTGACCTCGATGGTGCCGTCGGCGCGCCGCAGCACGAAAGCGTAGACGGTCTCGAAGGTGTCGTCGGCCGGATCCGGGTCCCACGACCACTCGATGTAGCGCAGGCCGCGGCCGTCGGGCGCGTCGCTGCCGCCGGTGTGGGTGTCGGGCTCGAGCGTCTCGGCCACGCTGTCGGGAATCACCATCACCGCGCCGCCCGGCCGGCAGTGCCGCGCCGCCGTCGCCAGCGCGGCGCGTGCCTCATCGGGCGTCGTGGCGTACATGATCGCGTCGTGGATGAGCACGACATCGAAGGTGCGGCCGAGGTCGAGGCTGCGCATGTCGCCGACGACGTGCTCGCACTCGGGATTGACGGACCGGCTGACGGCGACCATCTCCGGCGACAGGTCCGAGAGCGTGAGGCGCAGATGCGCCTTCAGATGCCAGGCCAGGCTGCCGCCGCCGGCACCCAGTTCGAGCAGCGTCTCCGGCGGCCGATCGGACGTCCCGAGCAGCTCCGGCAGCAGTTCGGCCGCCTCCTCCTCGTACTCGGACGCCGGCGAGAGCAGCGGCCACCATTCCGCCAGATCGGAGTACATGCGGAAGGGACGCGGCATGGCGCGATTGTGACACGCGCGGGCCGGGTCGCCCGCCGCTCAGCCGGGCGTGCGGACCAGGATGTAGTCGGTCTGGCGGTCGGGACCGACCCAGAAGTCGGCCGTGCCCGCCCGCACGAAGCCGCGCTTGGCGTAGAAGGCGTGGGCGCGGGGATTGCGTTCCCACACGCTCAGCCACACGACGTCGGCGCCAAACGCCCGAACCTCGGCCAGGCACGCGTCCATCAGGCGGGCCGCGAGGCCGCGGCCGTGCCACGGCCGATCCACGTAGAAGCGGTGGATCTCGATCGGGGCCGCGCCGCTGACGCACGGCGGCGCCTCCTGGCGGCGCACCTGGGCGAAGGCGGCGAGGGTGCCGTCGACGACCGCCAGCAGCGTGACGTAGCCGGGGTTCTCGATCTCCGCCGTCTGCTGCGCCACGCCGTAGGCCGTCGCCAGGTGCACGGCCATGTCCTCGGGCCGGTTGTCGGCGGCGAACGTCTCCTCGAACGTCCTGGCGGCCAGCTCTGCCACCGCGGCGGCGTCGGCCACGCCGGCGCGACGGATCACGATCGTCTCGGTCACGCGCCCCGGGCCTGCGGCGGAGTGCCGCGCACGCGCGGCCTGGCGGCGGCCATCCTACTTCTGCGGCTGCGCGCTCGACGTCGCGCCCGGCTTGGTCCACTCGTTGGCCCAGTCCAGCATCTCGGCCACGGTGTGCAGCACCGACTCGCGCGCCGCGTAGCCATGGGCCTCGTGCGGCAGCGTCACGTAGCGCACGGTGGTGCCGTGTCCCTTGAGGGCCACGTAGAAGCGCTCCGACTGGACCGGGAAGGTGCCGCTGTTGTCGTCGGCTTCGCCGTGGATGAGCAGCACCGGCTCCTTGATCAGGTGCGCGTGGTTGAAGGGCGACATCGCGGCGTAGATCCGCGGCACCTCCCAGAACGTCCGCTGCTCGTTCTGGAAGCCGAACGGCGTCAGCGTGCGGTTGTAGGCGCCGCTGCGCGCGATGCCGGCACGGAAGAGATCCGAGTGTGCCAGCAGGTTGGCCGTCATGAAGGCGCCGTAGCTGTGGCCGCCCACGATGAGGCGCGCCGGATCGGCGACGCCCATGCCCACCACCTTGTCGACGGCGGCTTTCGCACTGGCCACCAGCTGCTCGACGTAGGTGTCGTTGGCGGTCTCGCCGGCGCCGACGATCGGCATCGACGGATCGTCGAGGATGGCGTAGCCCTGCGTCAGCAGCAGCAGGTGCGAGGCGCCGCTCACCGAGGTGAAGCGCTGCGGCGATCCCGTGACCTGGCCGGCCGCGTCGGGATCGACGAACTCGCGCGGATAGGCCCACAGGAGCAGCGGCAGGCGGCCCTTCTCGGGCGTCCAGCCGGCCGGGGTGTAGAGCGTGGCCGAGAGCTGCACGCCGTCGGCGCGGGCGTAGGTGATGAGCTGCTTCTGCGCCGACGAGATCGACGGCGCCGGGTCGAGCGAGGTGGTCAGCGTGATGCGGCGGCCGTCCGCCGTCGAGCGCGCCAGCGTGGCCGGCGGCGTGGCCTTGGTCTCGAAGCGGGTCAGCACCCGCGACCCGTCGTCCGCCAGCAGGCCGACGATCGGTTCGTAGCCTTCGGTCATCTGGTACTTGCGCGTTGACTGCAGCGTCGTGAGGTCGAGCGCGTCGAGGAACGGCTTCTCACCCTGCGGCGACGCGCCGGCCCCGGCCAGGAAGATCGTCGAGCCGGTCTGCGGGATGATGTCGAGGCCCGAGGCGCCGCTCCGGCGCACCGGCGTGCCGGGGTGGCTGTAGGCATCCTCGGCGCTTCTGTCCCACAGCTTGCGCGGCGCGACGCCCGGACGGTCGATGACCCAGGTGCGCGTGGCACGGGTCGGGCGGTGGTTCTCGGTCACGAGCGTGACGCCGGCGGTGGTCCACTGCAGTCCGCCGAAACGGAACTCCGTGCGGGTCAGCTCGGCGGGTGCCGCCGAGAACGGCGCCGTCAGCGTGACCACCCGGTCGCGGTGGCTGGCGGTCACCTTCGGATCCCCCCCGTCGAGCGCCTCGGCCCAGGTGAGGGTGGCAGGTGCGGACGCCTGCCAGCGGGCCGCCCGCGGACCGTCCGGCACGCCGCCGTTCGGCACGTCGTCGGCCACCGGCAGCGTGGCGATCGTCTTCGCCACCGCGCCAGAGCGATCCCAGATGGCGACGCCGTGCGCGAAGTTCGTGAACGGGACGAGGCGCGAGAACGGCGCGACCAGGGTCGTGACGAGCACGTAGCGGCCGTCCGGCGACGGCTGCGCCTGCGAGTACAGACCCGGCCGGCCGAGCGGCCGCTGCTGGCCGGTCGTCAGGTCGACGACGACCAGCTGGCTGGTGCCGTGATAGGCGAAGAGCGCTTCGTCGTGGGCCGACGTCAGCAGGTCCTGATAGGTGCGCACCGGCGCCACGCCGCCGCGGTGTTCCTGGACGTTGGGACCGGCCGGCGCCAGCGCCGCCGCGGGCGGGCCGCCGCGGCCCGGCGGCACCGCCTGGCAGAGCAGCTCACCGCCGTCGCCCAGCCACGTGCAGGGCGTCCCGAAGACGCCGTTCACGGCCAGGCCGCTCACGGCATGCGCGCGTCCGGTCGCGGACTCGCCGATCCAGAGCTCGATGGCGGCGTCGCCCGTATGCGTGAACGCGAAGCGCGCGCCGTCGGCCGAGAAGCCCAGCCAGGTGAGCGCCGGCGAGGCGGGCAGCGTCACCGCCCGCGCGCTGCCGTCGGCCACGGACTTGAGCGACAGCGCCCGCGCCGTCCGGCTGCGATGGCGGGCGTTGTTCCGCGGGTCGATGCGCACGCCGGCCAGACGCAGCATCGGCCGCGCCAGCTCGGCGATCGACGGCATCGGCGCGCGCTCGAGCACGGCCACCACGTCGCGCGACGGGCTGAGATAGACGTCCGGCGGCGGCGGCGCGTCGAGGATGTCGACGATGACCGGCGGCGGCGTGCGGTAGCCGGCATCGGCGGGCGCCTGCGCCCGAACCCCGGGCGGACCGAGCAGCACGAGAGCAACCAGGGCGACAGGGACGGGACGGCGCATCACACGCTCCTTCTGACCGGCAATTGTAACGGGGTCTGTCACGGTCACCGTTTGTAAACGGGGTCTGTCACGGTCGCCGCGTGGTAGACGAGGTCCGACCCCGTCACCGGCGGCGCTCACGGCGTGGCGGGCGCATCGCGCCACACCACCTGGTCGCGCCCGGCGCGCTTGCCCATGTAGAGACGATGGTCGGCCAGACGCAGCAGATCCTCGGCCGTCTGCGCCTCGGCGTCCTCGAGGAACGTGGCGACGCCGACCGTGGCGGTGATGTGCACCACGCCGTCCGGCAGCGCCACCTGGGCGCGATCGCGCAGCCGGCGCCGGAAGCGCTCGGCGAACGCGGCGGCGCTTTCGGCATCGGCGCTCGAGAGAATGACCACGAACTCGTCGCCGCCGTAGCGGCACACCGTGTCGGCGGCGCGGGCATGCTCGGCCAGCAGCTCGGCCACCAGCTTGAGCACCCGATCACCCACCAGGTGACTGTGCGTGTCGTTGATCTCCTTGAAGCGATCGGTATCGACGAGCAGCACGCTCAGCGGATGCTGGTAGCGGCTGGCGTTCGCCAGCGCCCGCGGCAGCGCCTCGTCGAAGTAGCCGCGGTTGTAGAGGCCGGTCAGCGCGTCGCGCGTCATGCGCGTGCGGGCGTGCTCGTAGAGCTGACGGTAGGTCAGCTTCTGGAACACGTCGGAGACATCGCCGCTACCCACGGTGGCGGTCGCCGGCTCGAAGTAGCGCAGGTAGAGCGCCAGCGTCGCGGCATACAGCAGTGCCGCCGCCGACTTGCCGACCAGGCCCGCCAGCATCAGCCGCGGCAGTTCGGGGCGGCCCCACTGCACCGACAGCGTGAACAGGAAGTTGTCGACCGCCACGATCGCGAGCAGCGCCAGCGCGGCGCGGCCGAACGTGGACCGCACGTAGCGGCCCGCGAACTCGTAGATGAGGATGATGCCGATGACGTCGACCGGCAGGAGCGCCGTGCCCACGAGCGCCACCCAGGCGCTGTTGCGGAGCGTTCCGGTCGTCAGGCCCGCCGGCACGGCGCTGCCGGGAATCTGGACGTGCTGGCTGACGATCATCGCGATGATCGACAGGCAGGCATTGGCGAGCACCAGACCGTAGACGAGCTTGCGTGCCTCGCGCGTGTCTTCCTTGATGTAGACGAGGAGCACGGCCAGGAGCGTGGCCGTGAACATCACCATCGACGCCGGGTAGACTTCCCAGCCCGGCGCCACCTCCACCCGCAGGCTGAGCGACGCTTCGAGGTACTGGAACCCGCCGATGACGATGTAGAGCGGCGACAGACCCAGCACCGTGCGGCTGCGGAACAGCCCGAGCACGAGCACGGCCATGACGACCGCCTCGGCACCGAGCAGGGTCAACTGGATCGGATACATGAAACGTCCGCGGAGGAGGGCAGTCGCAGCCTACCACGAGGCCCGGCGGCCCCTTGGCGGTCGCCTAGGGGGTGAGTGTCAGGGTGTGCAGCACCGGTCCCGGCAGGAGCGGCAACGGCTCGCCGGCGATCCATGCCGCCTGCTGGTCACCGTAGTGCGGCGACAGCGGATGGCCGCTCTGTCCGCCCGGCATGTGCAGGATGGCGGTGTCGTCGTGACCCGGCGAGGCCACGAAGCGCTGTGAGGCGCCCGAGCGCGGCGTGAGCACGCGCGGCGTGTAGACATCGCCCGCCAGCGGCTGGCTCGGCATGTCGAGCCAGCGGCCGAGCAGCGGCGCCGCCGCAGAAAGCGGATGGCTGATGGCCGCCACGTTGATCTCGCCCCAGGTGCGGGCCGCCAGGCCGCCGTTGCCGGCCAGCGGCTCGAGCGTGCGGTCGATGGCGGCCAGCAGGAAGGCATCCCAGCTGGGATAGGCGGGATCGAGGAGATGCCGCGGCCGTTCGCTCACCAGCCGCCACAGCGGCCCTTCGAGACGGCGGATGGTCGTGTAGTCGAAGGCCGGCACGGCCGCCGTGATCGGCGCGGCCAGCGCTTCCATGGCCATGCGCGACACGGTGAGGCGGAAGGTGCGCACCAGGCGATAGGCCGCCGAGTCGGTCGAGGCATGGCCGGTCCACGCCGTGGCGACCAGGCGCCGTGCCTCGGCGCGGGCCGGAGTGTCGTCGGCGGCGGGCGGCAGCGCTTCCAGGAAGACGTCGCGCCAGCGGTCGAGGAACAGCGAGCGGTTGTCGAGCTGCACGTCGAACAGCGCCCGCTCATCGGCCCGCTCGAGGCCCTTCAGGCGGTCGTGGATCATCCACGCGCGGATGCCGTCGCTGTAGCCGCCGTCGCCAATCGCCGCCAGCATCTCGCCATCGACCACCCGCGCGTTGGCCGTCCACAAGCGGCCGTCAGGCGGATCGACCACGCGCGGATGCCGATCGAAGTCCAGGTAGCCGTCCCAGCGATGCGCGCCGTCGGCCCACGACGTCGGCACGTCGCCCACGAAGCCGACCCGTCGCGGGATGGCGCCGTAGATCGTCCACGCGATGCGCCCGTCGCGATCGCCGACCACCAGGTTCTGGGCCGCCAGGGACGCGCCCACGGCGAGTGTCATCGCTTCGTCCACGTCGCGCGCCTCGGCGATGCGCGCCGGATCGGTGGCGAGCACGGCCGCGTCGTGCGCCACCCAGCGCAGCGCCAGCGGGCGGTCGCGATGGTCGCGCGCCACGACCGGGCCCCAGATTGTCCAGCGCACGTCGAGCGGCACCGGCGCGGCGCCCTGCACGTCCAGTGACTCCGTGAAGACCTCGAACGCGCGCGGCCCATCCGGTGTCTGGTACATCGAGGCATCGCCGGGCACCGGCTCGATGACGACGAGGTCCGACCAGTCGCCCACGGAGTTGGTGAAGCCCCAGGCGATGTCGCCGTTGGTGCCGACGGCCATCTGCGGACCGCCCGGCAGCGTCACCCCGGACAGCGTGCGCGTCGCGCCCGGCCGCCAATCGTCCGGCAGGACATAGGTGGCGCGATACCAGATGTTCGGCACCACGAGCCGCAGGTGCATGTCATTGGCGACGATGGCGCTGCCGGTCGTCGAGCGCGCGCCCGACACCGCCCAGCTGTTGCTGCCGAGGGTGGCTTCCTCGCCGCGCGGCAGGCGCGCCCACCACGGCAGGAACCCGGGCGCGTCCGCCACCGGCATCGCCGGGTCGCTGCCGCGGTGCGCGGTCTGGTCCAGCGCCGGACCCAGGGCGCCCGGCGCGCAGCATGCCCGGCGAGTGCGAATCTCGAACACCTCGGCGTCCGGCACCGGCGGCACCGGTTGCGGCAGGCCGATGATTGGACTCTCCCAGTCGGTGGCGCGTCCGGCCAGGAACTCGAACATCGGCGCCGGCAGCATCCCGGCGAGCGTGCCGAGCGTGTACTGGTACTCCCACTGCGCGCCCTGCAGCGTCACCGACATCGCGATCAGCGTGAGCATCGAGTCCTCCGGCCGCCAGGGCTCGGGCGTGACGCGCAGCGCCAGATACTCGAACGGCGCGGCCTCGAGCGCCGCCAGGCCGGCGTTCACGCCGGCGGCATAGGCCTCGAGGTCGGCGCGGTAGGCGGCCGGCGCCAGCGCCAGCGCTCGCGCGGCGGTGGCGCGGAAGCGGTGTCCCCGCTGGGCGCGGTCGGCCGGGAGCGCGGCCGCCCCGACCAGGGCCGCCAGTTCGCCCGCCGGCTGCCGCCGCTGCAGATCCATCTGGAAGAAGCGTTCCTGTCCGTGCAGGAAGCCCACCGCGCGGGCCAGGTCGGCCCGCGAGCCGGCGGTGATGGTCGGGATGCCGAGACCGTCGCGGGTGACGGTCACCGGCGCGCCGAGGCCAGTGAGCGTGACCGGCCCATCGAGGGCGGGCAGGCTGCGGCCCACCATGACGCGGGCGCCGATGGCGACCACGATGGCGGCCAGGACGGCCAGCCCGGCGATCCAGGCGAAGAAGCGCAGGTAGTGCGACACCCGACGATTCTAGCGGCAGCCCCATCGCGCGGACCCCCGCGAGCCGGGAGGGACGACCGCGGGCCGCGCCGCTCGCACGGCGATGACCCGCGGCTTCGCGCCTACGGCTGTTCGAGCACCGTCAGGGACAGCCGCTGCGACGGGCCCGGCGTGAAGACGAAGGTCCGCACCGTCGGCACCATGCTGGGACCGCTGCCCACGACCAGCTCAGGCGCACCCGGCCCGCCGGTGAGGCGGCCGATGGCGACGTTGATGCCGGTGTAGCCGCCGGTGCCGGTAGGCGCATCGAGCAGCAGCGCGCCGGTCGTGAGGGCGTAGGCCTGCACGAGCACCGGGGTGGCCCCATCGGGCACGATCGCCACGTCGAGGCCGCCATCGCCGTTGATGTCGCCGAGGGCGACGCGCGCCCCTCCCGTCGTCCCGAAGAACGGCACCGCCAGCGCCTGCGCCGCCGAGGCGCCAGTCTGCTGCCACAGCCGGAGCTCCGTCGCGCGGCCCGGCCCCGACGCCGTCGCGATGTTGAACGCGCCGACCAGCGCCGAGCCCGCGAAGCGGGCGGCGCTGACGCGCACGCCACCGGTGAAGGCCGGCTCGTAGGCCTGGAACTGCGCGGTGACGACCGCCGTCACGCCCACCGAGAACACCTTCACGTCGGGGGCCCGACCGCCGTCCGGTCCGACCACGACTTCGGCGCGGCCATCGCCATCGAGGTCGGCACACGCCACGTTGACGCCGCCAGTGAAGCTCGTCTCGTAGGCGTCGAACGCCGCCAGCTCGGTCACGACCGTACCGGCCAGGCCGAGCACCCGCACGCGGCCGCCGCCCGGGCCCTGTGCCGCCACCAGCTCGTCGATCCCGTCGGCGTTGACGTCGCACGCCGCCACCCGCACGCCGCCGAGGAACGCGCGGTCGAAGGCGTAGAAGCTCCACAGCGGCGCGCCGGTGCCACTCACGATCTGCACCTGCGCCGACTCGCCGCGGCCGCTGCCCGTGAGCAGCTCGCCGCCGGCGATGCCGTCGACGTTGCCGACCGCCACGAACCGTCCGCTCGCCGGGCCGACCGCGTCGAGCGCCACTTCGGCCGTGTCGTTGGCCGCGTCCGGATCGGCCGGCGACCCCGTCAGCCGTACCGCCACCAGCTTGGCGGCGGTGCCGGTCACGGCCACCATGGTGATGTCGAGCGTGGCAGTGGTGCCGGGCGCGATGAACCCGGTGTCCCAGGCGCCGGCCGTGGGATTGCTGGCCGCGACCTGTCCCTGCGAGTACGACACGCCCGTGAAGCGCACGGCCGTCGCGTCATCGAGCAGGATGGCGTAGAACCCGCGCGCCGGCGCCGAGCCGTTGTTGGCCACCGAGAAGCGCACCGTGGCCGGCTGCCCGGCGATGGTGGCCACCGCCGGGCCGGTCAGGCCGCCCGACTGCGCCGTGCCGGTGATGACCAGGTCCACCGGTGTCACCGGACCGCCGGTCACGAACACGTTGGCGTCGAGGACGTTGTTGAACGGATACGGCTCGAGTGTCGTCGACCCGGCCATGAACCAGAGCCAGATCGTCTGCCCGGGCGTGACCGAGGGATCCGCCTGCAGCACGAGCGTGACGGTGCGGTTGCCGGCGGGGCCGACCGGCGTCTCGCCCGGCCACACGCAGTCGAGGACGCCGGCCGTGACCGTGCAGGTGCCGCCGGCACTCGGCGTGGCCGAGACGAAGGTGGTATTGGCCGGAATCATGCCGTCGATCATCACGTCGGTGGCCGGGTTGGGACCGCGATTGACCGCCGTGTAGGTGGTGGTCAACAGGCCGCCGGGCGTGACCGTGGCCGGCACCGCCTGCAGCAGGCAGATGTCAGCGCCGCCGACCTCGATGCCGGGCGGCGGCGGACCGCCCTCGATGGGCACGAAGCCGAAGTCCACCGTCAGGTTGGAGTTCGGATCGCTGTCGCCGTCGTTGATTGGCTCGCCGCCCACCGTCAGCGTCACCGGCAGGCTGCGCACCAGCGCGCCGAACGTGGTGCCGTTGTCGTCGTTGTCGAGGTCGTTGTCGGGGTCGGAGGCCGGCTCGGTCCCACCGCCAGTGCTGCTCGTGAAGCCGGTCGGCGTCACCGCTTCGACGACGTAGGTCCCGGGCATCAGGCCGGTGAAGAGGTAGAAGCCGCCGCCGGCGGTGACCTGCGTGCCGAGCAGCACCGTCCCGGTGGCCTCGAACAGCCGCACCGTCACGCCGTCGCGGCCCAACTCGCCCGGTGACACGACGCCGTCGTTGTTGGTGTCGATCCACACGTAGTTGCCGAGCGACACGAGCGGCGTCTCGAACGTCGTGTAGCCGACGTCCAGCGTGTGGTCGTTGGCACCGGCCGCGCCGGTCGTGAACGTCACGTCGGCGTTGGCGCCGGCCGTCACGCCGTCCGAGTCGCGGCTGTCGCCGTTGGCGGAGCCATCGGCGTTGGCCACGGTCAGGAACCGGCCGCCGAGCGCGGCCTGCCCGCTGGCGACGCGGATGCGGAAGCCGGCCGTGTTCGGGGTCAGCGCGGCGATGTTGTAGACCGTGTTGCCGGTCGAGCTCCCGGCGGCGGACGAGAAGTAGTACTGACCGCCGTTGGCGGTGGTGGCGCTGCCGATGACCGTCACGCCATCGGGCGCGATGAGCTGCACGACGACGCCGTCGAGGCCGGCCTCGCCGGCATCCTGCACGCCGTCGCCGTCCACGTCGTCCCAGATGCGGTTGCCGACTTCGATCGGAGCCGCCTGGCAGATCGCCACCACGTCACCGAGGCCGTTGGCCTTGCTGAAGGCACCCTCCGTGGGGTCGGCGAAGCCGGCGGAGTAGAGGTTGTAGCCCTTGGACTTGGCCCCGGTCATCCGGTCGAACCACATGAAGCCGCCGGTGCGCAGCGTGAGACCCGGGTTGATGCCCGACGAGACCACGTTGGGGAAGCCCGGCACCTGCAGCGTGGCGCCCGCCGTCGTCTCGTTGTGGAATCCCGCAAAGCGGTCGGCGAAGAAGAACTCGCCGAAGCCGCCCGCCGTGCCCGGGCCCTCGCCGTTGTTGGCGCCGGCGGTGGGGCCGAAGAGCCCGGCCTGGGCGTTGGACTCGAGCGTCCAGCCACTCGTGAGATCGCCGGGCGTGTTGATGGCCGCCAGCAGCGTCTCGCCGCCACCCACCCCTTCCCACAGCGCGGAGCTCCCCGGTTCACTCTGCGCGAAGAACCCGAACTGGTCGCCGGCGCGATCGCGCAGGCCGAGCACCAGGTTGCCGTCGGCATCGAACGACAGGCCAGACAGCATCGGCTGCGGATAGGTGCCGACGCCGCTCGGCGACTGCGTCGCGAAGGTCGTGCGCCAGGCCATCCACTCGCCGGGACCGACGCCGTTGAAGGTCTGAATCGACCCGCGCGGATACTGCAGCGAGAACTGGAACGCCGGCGAGGCATCGAACGTCAGCGTGGCCGGGTCGACGGCGTAGACGTAGGCGATGAGATCGCTGGACAGCCCGGTGCTCTCGGCCGAGTTGACGATGCCCACGTAGAGCCGGCCGCGATACCACTCGACCGCGAACGGCCGCAGGTCGGCGCCGCCGACGCCGGTGGCGCCCGGGGCGTTCAGCGGGATCGAGACCCGGCGCACCGTGGCGGCCGTGAGCGGTCCCGTGGTCGGCAGGGCATACAGGCGCCGGTCCTGCAGGTTGATGGCGTAGACGGTGGCGCCGTCGGGGGAGACCTCCACGCCGCCGAGGGCCACCTTGCCAACCGCGTCCCAGGCGACGTTGTCGTTGTCCCGCAGGTAGTTGGTGGTGTCGTGGGGATTGGCGCCGGCCGTGTTGGCGCCGAAGATGGCGTTCAGATCCGCGAACAGCACCGCCGCGCCGGCCGCGTTCACGGCGTAGATGGCGCCCGTGCCGGACGGCCCGAAGCCGGCGTGCTTCTTCATGAACGCGCCGGCATAGAGGCTGGTCGCGCCGCGCGCGTAGCCGAGGCCGTAGACGGAGCCGATCTGATTGGCGGGCACCATCAGCGTGTGTGTGCCGGGCACGAAGTAGTCGGCCTCGACGCCGCTGTTGGCGCCGGCGGCGTACGGAAAGTCGACCAGCACCGGGCTGGTGCTGAAGTCCCCGGTGGTCTGGTCGCCGAAGACGTAGCAGCTGGTGACCAGGGTCGGGTTGTTCTGGCAGTAGCTGGCGCCATCGAGGATGCCGAGATTGACGTCCGCGGTGTCGCCGTCCGACACGAACTGCACCGTCGTGCCATTGCCGGTCGCGCCCGGAGCCTGCGCCGAGGGGCGGTAGCCGGCCGGCAGGTTGGTGAACTCCACGCGGTAGGGGCCGGTGCCGGTGGCGACGAGCGAGTAGACGCCGCCAGCCCCGCTGATGGCCGTGCCCCGCAGCACGCCGTCGCTGTCGTAGGCCGAGATGGTGAGGCCGGCCCAGCCTCGATCCACTGCCTGCGTCGTGGCGCCAGCGCCGCTGCTGTTCGGCACGGTGGTGGCCGTGTCGCGGACGCCGTTGCCGTTGAAGTCCTCGAAGACGACCCCGGTGATCGTGCCGGCCGCTCGCACCCCGCCGTTGCCGAACGCCAGCGCGAGGCCGAGCATGAACAGGGATGCGGCACGGAACGAAAAGGAGAGCTTCATCGGCGGATTCCTCAGGTTGCAAGCGGGGGCCCGGACAGGCGCAACCGGAGCCCATGCTAATGCTGAGGTGCGGTCAACACAAGCGCTCTTCTGGCAGCCCGCGCGGCCTCGTCGACAGAGCGGGGACACTTCGCCCGCATGTGGCGGATCGCGCCGCGCCCGCCGGCCCGCTACGCTCGTGCCATGATGCTCGCCGACACGCTCCCCGACCCGATGACCGCTCCACGCGCCGACCACCGCTGGACCGCCGTGCTGACGCGCGACCGCGACGCCGACGGCCGCTTCGTCTACGCCGTCGCCACCACCGGCGTCTTCTGCCGGCCGTCGTGCCCGAGCCGCCGTCCGCACCGCCAGCACGTCACGTTCTTCCCGGCGGCGGCCGACGCCGAGCGGGCCGGCTTTCGCGCCTGCCGCCGCTGCGCCCCCGCCGGCGCGCGTCCGGTCTCGGCGGCGGCGCGGGCGGTGGCCGACACGGCCGGCTATCTGCGCGCTCACGCCGTCGACACGGTGTCGCTGGTCGACCTCGCCGCGCGCGTCGACCTCAGCCCCTCGCACCTGCAGCGCGCCTTCACCGCGCACACCGGCGTCTCGCCGCGTCAGTTCCAGGCCGCCTGTCGCGCCGAGCACTTCCGCGCGGCGCTCCGCCGCGGCCACGACGTCACCTCGGCCACCTACGAGGCCGGCTACGGATCGCCGAGCCGGGTGTCGGCCGGCAAGCCCACCGGCACCGGCCTGTCGCCCTCGGCGTATCGGAAGGGCGCCCCGGGCGCCGTCATCACCTACACGCTGCAGGCGTCGGCGTTCGGCCGGATGCTGGTGGCCGCCACCGCCGCTGGCGTGTGTGCCGTGAAGCTGGGCGCCTCCGACGACCTGCTGGCCGCTGACCTGCGCGCCGAGTTCCCCGGCGCCACGATCCGCACCGGCACCCTGCCAGCCGGCTGGGCCCGGGCCATTGCCAGGGCCGTGGGGGCGCGTCCGGCCACCACCCCCGACGTGCCGCTCGACGTGCGCGGCACCGCCTTTCAGTGGCGTGTGTGGAAGGCGCTGCAGGCAATCCCGGCCGGCCAGACGCGTTCGTATGCCGAGGTGGCGGCCGCCATCGGCCGGCCGCAGGCCGCGCGCGCCGTCGCCCGCGCCTGCGCCACCAATCCGGTGGCGCTCGTCGTGCCGTGTCACCGGGTGGTGCCTCGTGCGGGCGGCACCGGCGGATACCGCTGGGGCAGCGAACGCAAGGCGGCGCTGCTCGCGCGCGAGACCGGCAAGAGCTGACGGCGGGAGCCGGCGGCCGCTGCGTCGCGCCGCCGGGCTGGGGGGCCGCGACACGTCGAGGGGCGATTTGCCGGGCGATCCATTACAATCCCGCCCCGTGCCCCGTTCGTCCCGCTCGCTCGTGGCGATCCTGCAGGCCTTCGTCGACACCCGGCGCGGCCTGCGCCTGGGGTCGTTCATGGGGGCGCCGGCGGTCTTCGTCGGCCGCCGTCTGGCCATCCGTCTCTTCGGCGACGACATCGACGTGCGCCTGGCGCCCGCCGGGCATGACCTCGCCCACGCCCTGCTTCGCACCCGCGTGCGGACGAGCGCGCCGCCCGGCTGGCTGCGCCTGTCGCCGCCCGGCACCGGGGACAACATCGCGGGCTATCTGACGGTGTTCGAGTACGCCGTTCGCGACGTGGCCACCGCATGACGCGCACCCGCTACGGCGTGGCCCCCTGGGCCGTCATCACGCCCGCCAAGGTCAAACCCTTTCCGACCACGCCGGCCGTCGACACGGCGGACGTCGTCGTGGTGGGCGCCGGCCTCACCGGGATCTTCACCGCCACCGCCCTGAAGCGCGCGGGTCACGACGTGGTGCTGCTCGAGGCCGGACGCGTCGGCACCGGCCACAGCCGCGCGGCGACCGGCATGACCGGCCTGCTCGTCACCTCCGACTTCCGTGCCCTCGAAGCCAGTCACGGCCGCCGCCTCGCGCGCACGTTGATGTCGACGGCAACCGGCGCCGCTGGAACGCTGGCCAAGGGCCTGGCGAAGGAGAAGATCGCGGGCGCCGGCGACACGCGCACGCTGCTGGCCCTGGCCGACCCCGGCGTCAAGGGCTGGGATCGCGACGTGACGGCACGCACCGCCGCCGGTCTCACCGCCGCCACCATCAGTGGCGCCCCGTTCGCGCGCCTGACGACCGCCGAAGCGGCCGCCGCCATCCGTCTTTCCGGCGCGGGCCTGACGCAGCCGTCGCGCATCGTCACGGGAGCCATCACGCGGCTGTCGGGGGCGCGCGTCCGCGTCTTCGAGAAGTGCCCGGTCACCCGCATCACGTTCACGCGCGTCGATGCCACGGTGCATATCGGCGCCCGCGCCATCGTCACGCCGCGCGTCGTCATCTGCACCGACGCGCCAGGGGCGCTGGCCCCCACGCTCGATCGACACGTGCGCGGCTTCGAGCGCCATCACGTGCTGACCGCGCCGATGCCGAATGCGATGCGCCGGGCCGTCGGGCTGAAATCCGTCGTGCTCTATGACGCCGCCGCCAGCGTGGCGATGACTGCCACCCCGGACGGGCGCCTGCTGCTGAGCGGCGGCGACGGCCCCATGCTCACGGACAAGCAGCGCGCGGCCGCCCACGTGCAGCGCACCGGGCAGTTGATGTACGAGTGCCTGAAGCGGTTCCCGGCCATCGTCGGCCTGAGACCGGAGTTCGGCTGGTCCTCGCCGATCGTGGCCGGGCCGGATCGCTTTCCGCTCATCGGTCCGCACCGGCAGTATCCGCATCAGCTGTTCGCCTTCGGCACCGACCGCGATCCGGCGCTGGCGTGGCTGGCCAGCCGCATCCTGCTGCGCGCGGTGGCCGACGACGCGGAGTCCGAGGATGAGGCGTTCGGCTTCAGCCGCGTGCAGGAAGACCGGTCGTGAGCACACGTCCTGCTGACCTTCCATTCGTGGAGTCCGTCGCGGGCGTGAGGTCGGCACGACCGCCAGCAGCCGCATTCAACCTTTCGCGACGGCTGCCGATTACCGTAGGCACGCGTCCATCGCGGGCTCACGCGCCACGGCGTCGCACCGGACACCGGTGTGAGGTCGCGGCGTGCCGGCGCGGGTCCGCTCGACTCGAGCGGTGTCATGCGTAACGTCAAGGGCACTCCGCTCGAGGCCTGGCAACGGCAAGCCGTGCTGGCCGCCGCGGCGTTGCTGCGCGAGCACTTCGCCATGGCGCCGGCCGATGCGCGGGCCCAGGCCGTGCACGATGCGCTGCTCGAAGTGACCGAGCCGCGGCGGCGCGCAGTGCGTCTCGGGCGCGCGCTGTCGCACGACGCGGAAGGCGCTGCGATCGCTATGAAACACGAGCGTCGCGGGCGTCCACGTGATCGCCGCACGGGCTGGGATCGCCGCGTGCTCGACTCCGGATCGCCGACCGGCGTGGAGCGTCGCGACGGCGAACGTCGGCTGCGCGATGAGCGACGCGCCCGTCGCTAGCATCATCGACACCGCCGACCTCTCTCTTCAACGACACGTGCGTCTGCGTCCATCTGTTCGGCGACGCACGCGTGTCGTACTCGGATCTGATCCGCATTGTCCAAGGGTTGAACACGCGCGACTCGGCCGTGGGTGCACCGCATCGCCTGCTTTGCCGGAATTTGCCACGAAATCCATAGCGCGCGTCACCGGTACCTCGCTTGCAGTTCCACGAGGGCATGTGGAATCGGGACCGGCTCTTCCTGGTCAGCGCCGCCATCGGACTCGTGATGGCCGCTCTGCCCGTCGCGGCCCAGGCCTCTCTGCGCGCGGTGTCCGACGACACGCTGGCGCGATCGAGCGCCGCGGCCGTGCAGGGCCGGGTGGTGGCGACCAGCGCGCGCTGGGACGACGCGGCCGGCACGATCTACACGTTCGTCACGATCGAGGTCGTCAAGTCCTGGGGCTTCACGCAGCCGCCGCCGCGCGTCGTCGTCAAGCAGCTGGGCGGTATCGTGGCCGACACGGCGTTCGTCGTCGGCGGCCAGGCGCGCTTCGAGATCGGCGAGGACGTGCTGGTCTTCCTCGACGTGCGGCCGCGTGACAACACGTTGTCGGTCGCGGGACTGGAGCAGGGCAAGTGGGTGCTCACCGGCTCAGCCGATCCGGCGACCTCGGCGGCCCGCGATGTGCGCGGCAACGACCCGGAGGCCGTGGTCGCCCGCGACTACCGCTCGAGCCTCGACCTCGACGCGCTGGCCTCGCTCGCCGGCACGCGCGTGCGTGCCGACGACGCGGTGGTTGAGCCGACGCTCCCGGCCGGCACGCCGGGCAGCGCCGACGGCGGCGACCGTGCCTCCTACACGCTGTTGTCGTCGACGCCGGCCCGCTGGCACCAGGCGGACACGGCGACCCCCGTCTACGTCGACTCGCAATCCGGCGGTCATCCGCAGTTCGCCGGCGGCGGACTGACGCAGCTGTGGAACGCCGCGGCCCTGTGGCGGGCGGCCGGCTCGCTGCCGCTGCAGAACGGCGTCCAGCGCACCGCGCGCTGCTTCTCGAACACCGAGAACGACAGCCGCCTGTCGGTCACCTACGGCGATCCGTGCGGCGAGATCTCCGATGCCAGCTCCACGCTCGCCATCGGCGGCGCCTACTACTCGAGTGTCGACCAGCGTGTGGTCAACGGCGTGACCTACTGGAAGATCGTCAAGGGGATGATCGTCACCGACAATCCCCCGTCGAAGTTCTCGGGCTTCACGACCGGCTGCTACGAAGAGATGCTGGTGCACGAGATCGGCCATGCCATCGGCTTCGGTCACGCTGCCGCGCGGCCGGCGATCATGTATCCGTCGATCTCGTCGGCCTGTTTCAGCCGCTCGGCGTCCGCGCCGCTCGGCGCCGACGATCGCGCCGGCATGGCCGCGGTCTACCCGAGCGGCGACGCGCCGCCACCGCCGCCGCCGCCACCGCCGCCCCCGCCGACCGGCGGCGCCCCCGGCACCCCGACCGGCACGCTGGCGTCGGTCGTGGGCTCGACGGTGACCATCCGCTGGAACGCGGCCACTTCTGGCGGGGCCGCCACCAGCTTCCAGGTCATCGTCGGCACGGCGCCCGGCGCCTCCAACCTCGGGTCGATCCCGGTCGGCGGCACCGCGCTCGTCGTGCCGGGCGTGCCGGCCGGCGTCTACTACGCCCGCGTCGTCGCCATCAACGCATCCGGCGTGAGCGTCCCCACGGCCCAGGTCGCGATCGCCGTCGGGGTGACGGCGCCGGCGGCGCCCGCCAGCCTGTGGGGTTCCGCGCCCTCACCCGGCGTCGTCAGCCTGTCGTGGGCCGCGCCGTCCGCTGGAGCCACGCCCACCTCCTACGTCGTCGTGGCCGGCCACAGTTCGGGGGCCAGCACCTTCCAGATTCCCGTCGTGGGCCGCAGCTTCACCGCGACCGGCGTGCGGCCGGGCACCTATTACGTGCGCGTCGTGGCCGTGAACGGGTCGACCGCTGGACCGGCCTCATCGCAAGCCGTCCTCGTCGTGCACTGACGGGCAGCGCCGTTTCCGTTTCGGCCCGGATTCCGCCCCCGCGACACGCTCCGGCGGCCTGCGTCGCGCGGCCGGACGGGTCCCGAGGGGCCACTTCCGAGGGGTATACTTCCTCTTTGCACCTTGTTGCTTTGGAGGCACTAACCCCATGCGCCGTACTCTCTTCGCCGTCCTTCTCGCTCTCGCCGCAGCGCTGCCCGCGTCCGCGCAGTCGACGGCCATCAACGGGTCGATTGAAGGCGTCGTCACCGACGAATCCGGCGGCGTGCTGCCGGGCGTGACCGTCACCGTCACCAACCTCGATACCGGCGAGACGCGCGTGGTCGTGACCAACGAGAGCGGCCTCTACCGTGCGCCGCTGCTCTCGCTCGGCAAGTACACGGTGGCCGCCGAATTACAGGGCTTCAAGAAGTTCGAGCAGAGTGGCGTCAGCATCTCGGCCGGCCAGACGGCCGTCATCAGCCTGAAGCTTGGCGTTGGCGCCCTCACCGAGACGATTTCGGTCACGGCCGACGCGCCGCTGGTCGACCTCGGCAAGATCGAACAGGGCCGCACCCTGACCGAAGCGGAGATCAAGACGCTGCCGCTGACGTCGCGCAACCCCTACAACTTCGCGCTGCTGCAGCCCGGGGTCGTCGGCTTCGAGAACCAGGAATTCGGCGTGCCGCGCCTGACCTCGAACGGCGCGCTCATGCGCATCAACTACCAGATCGACGGCAGCAACAACACCCAGAAGGACCGCGCCGGCCTCCGCCAGATGCCGATGTCGGAAGTCATGATCCGCGAGGTCAAGGTCGTGACGACCGGCTACGCGCCGGAGTTCGGCCAGACCATGGGCCTCATCTACAACGCCATCACGCCGTCGGGCACCAACACCTACAAGGGTCAGGGCAGCTACCGCCTGCAGCGCAAGTCGATGGCGGCCTTCCCGTTCTTCACCCAGGGCGTGCGCAACGACAGCACCAAACCGCCGACCGAGGTCAACGTCTACACGTTCGACATCGGCGGCCCGATCGTCAGGAACAGGACGCACTTCTTCGGCGGCTACGAGCACACCGAGCGCGATCTCTCGGGCGGCGCCGTCATCACCATCACGCCGGCGAACCAGGCGGCGCTCGGCCTCAGTGAGCCGCAGTACATGCCGCGCGGTCTCAACACCGAGTTCGCCATCGGCAAGATCGATCACCAGCTGAATGGCAGCAACCGCGTGTCGGTGCGCTACATCTTCTTCGACAACTTCATCAACAACAACGTCGGCGGCGGCATCGGCTCGGTGCAGCGCGCCACCGACTTCAGCGACCGCCAGCACTCGACCGCCGCCCAGCTCGTCTCGACCATCCGGCCGACCCTGCTCAACGAACTGCGCGTGCAGTACGCCACCCGCGCGCAGAGCCGCGCGCCCGGTTCGCAGGCCGGCACCGGCCCGGCCATCAACATCGCCAACGTCGCCAACTTCGGCGGCCCGATGGCCAGCCTGACCGACGCCGGCTTCGGCTTCACGCAGGACGTGGCACAGGTCAACAACAGCCTGACCTGGCTGCGCGGCGACCACTCGCTCAAGGCCGGCATCGACATCCAGCACGTGGCCGACAGCCGCACGAGCACGCCCTTCCAGCTCTACACGTTCCCGACCGTGGCCGCCTACCAGGCCGCCGCCAGCGGCACCAACCGCTTCGGCTACAACACGTTCACGCAGTACTTCGGCGAGCCCGACCTCGACTTCTCGTCGAACCTCTACGGCATGTTCGTGCAGGACGACTGGCGCCTCAGCGATTCGCTGAAGGTGCTCTACGGCATCCGCTACGACGTCTACGACGTGCCGGCGCCGAATGGCACGGCGCCGTTCGAGACGTCGCGCGACTTCGTGGTCGACAAGAACAACATCGCGCCTCGCCTCGGCGTGGTGTGGACCGTGGGCAGCGACCGCCGCACCGTCCTGCGCGCCAACACCGGCCTGATGTACGACCAGGCGCTGCTCGCCAGCTACGAGCAGTCGCTCATCAACAACGGCACCAACGCCCGCGCGGCGGTCAGCTTCCAGCCGGCCACCGCCGGCGCCCCGGCCTTCCCGGCGGTCATCGCGAGCGGCGGTCTCGGCGCCGTGCCGAACACGCTCACCACCGTGTCGCGTGACTTCGAGGTGGCCTCCAACTGGCAGAACAACGTGCAGCTCGAGCGCCAGTTGAGCGACCAGTTCGCGGCCTCGGTCGGCGTCTCCTACTCGCGCGGCTACAACCTGCCGGTCATCAGCAACATCAACGTCATCAACCCGATCGGCCGCCTGGCCGACGGCCGGCCCGTCTACAGCACGGCGGTCAACGCCGCGACGCGCCTCGACCCGCGCTACAACGTCATCAATCAGATCGAGTCGCTCGGCGAGTCGACCTACAAGAACCTCACGGCGCAGCTCACCGGCCGCAACATCTTCGGCCTGCAGTTCGACTTCGCCTACACGCTCGGCAAGGCCGAGGACAACGCGCCCATCACCAGCCTGCTGTCGGTCACCGGGGACGCCGGCCGGACCAACCCCGAGAGCCTGGACTTCGACAAGGGCCCGAACGTGCTCGACCAGCGGCACACCTTCGCCGGCAGCATCGTGGCGCGGCCGACCATCGACGGCGGCAACGCCCTCACCCGCGGTCTCGTCAACGGCACCATCGTCGGCGTGGCGATGCAGTTCGCCAACGGCATTCCGATTGGCCTGCGCGCCAATCCCGGCGAGATCAACAACGACGGCGTCAACAGCGACCGCCCGGCCGGCATCAGCCGCAACTCGCTCAACCTGCCGGCGCGCTACAACGTCGACCTGCGGCTGTCGCGCCAGCTGGCGATCGGCGGTCCGCGCCGCGTTGAAGTCATCGCCGAGGTCAAGAACCTCTTCAACACGGTGCAGTGGTCGAGCGTCACCGGCACCGCGATTCCGGTCGATCGCCTCACCGGGCTGCCGATCGGCACCGTGCCGACCAGCGGTGACCAGCTCATCCCGACCGGCGGCTACGAGCAGCGCCAGCTGCAGCTCGGCTTCAAGTTCGTGTTCTAGCATCCACCCGGGCGAAGGGGGCCACTCGCGTGGCCTCCTTCGTCGCCGCCGCCCGGTCCGACGCTCTTGACGCTGGCAGGAGTGGGCGCGGCGCTCTATCCTGAATCTCTGTGACCCGATTGTTCCGTGTCGTCCTGCCGCTGGTTGCGGCCTGCGTCCTCTCCGCGTCGTCCGCGTTCGCCCTCACCGGCCGCGTCGTCACCGTGACCGGGACACCGGTCGCCGGCGCCGAAATCAGCATCCTCGGCCGTCCCGGCACCACGATGACCGATGCCGACGGACGCTTCACCTGGACGCCCGATCCCCCGGTGCCGTTCGAGGTGCTCGTGGTGACGCCGGGCGGGCTGTTCATGAAGCCGATCCTCGTCGAGCGCCTCGACCCGGCGGCGCCGCTCGAGCTGGTGGTCGAGGCCCTCGTCAGCGAGCGGATCATGGTCTCGGGCGCGGCGCCCGACATCGAAGCCACGCCCTCGGCGGCCACCGCCAGCCTCTCGCAGGGCGAGATCCAGACGCGTCTGCCGTCGAACCTCGTGCAGGCGCTGGAGAACGTCGCCGGCGTCAACCAGGTCAGCGAAGGGCAGGCGGCGGTGCCGGCCGTGCGCGGGCTCTCCGGCGGCCGCACCCTCATCCTCATCGACGGCGCGCGCGTCAACTCGGAACGCCGTGCCGGCGCCAGCGCGACCTTCCTCGACCCCGACCTGCTCGAAGGCGTGGAAGTGGCGCGCGGCCCCGGCTCGGTGGCCTACGGGTCCGACGCCTTTGGCGGCGTCATCGCGGTGACCACGCGGAAGGTGGCGCCGAGTTCGCCGTGGGCCGCCCGCGTCTCGGGCACCGCCGGCACTGGTGTCCCGGAGCGCCGGCTGGGTGCCGACGTCTCGAAGGGCTTCGCCACCGGCAGCCTGCTCCTGGCCGTCCACGGGCGTGACGTGGACGACTGGGACGGCCCGGACGGCACCGTCTTCAACTCCGGCTACCGCGACGGCGGCGTGCTGGCCAAGGTGACCCAGACGGTGGCTGCCGGCTTCCTGTCGGTCGGCTACCAGGGCGACTTCGGCCGCGACATCGAGCGGCCGCGCGACAACTCGCGCACCGTGCGGTTCTTCTATCCCGAGGAGAACTCGCACCGGCTGACGGCCGAATACGACAAGCCGGATGTGGGTCCCTTCGACGAGCTCGGCCTGAACGCCTTCTACGGGCGCTACTCGCAGGTGACCGACCAGGATCGTTTCGCCACCCCCACCACGCCCCGCAGCGTCGATCGGGCCGAGATCAGCGCCCACGACTTCCAGTTCCGCGGTTACGGCCACCGCGCCTTCGGCCAGGCCCGCTGGGAGCTGGGGCTCGACGTCAACGGCCGCGCCGGACTGCGCGCCCTCGACATCTTCGAGCGCTACACGCCCGGCGGCGACGCCACCACCACCGAGAACGTCGCCATCGACTCGGCCCGGCGCGTGGACAGCGCCGTCTACTCCAGCCTCGAAGCCACCGTGCTGCCGACGGTGACGCTGGCTGGCGGGGCGCGCGCGGACTACATCACGACCACCAACCGGGGTGGCTTCTTCGGCGATCGTGAGACCGGCAACGGCGCCGCCTCCGGCTACGTGGCGGTCACGGCCGGCAGCTATCGCGGCTTCACGCTGACCGCCCAGGCCGCCCGCGGCTTCCGCGATCCGGTGCTCTCGGACCGCTATTTCCGCGGGCCCTCGGGGCGCGGGTTCATCACCGGCAACCCGGACCTCGACCCGGAGCGCAGCCTGCAGTTCGACGCCGGCGTGCGCTACACCGCGCGCCGGCTGCGCGCCGCCCTCTACGGCTACCACTACCGGATTTCGGACCTGGTCGAACGCTACCAGGTCACCGTCGATGACTTCCTGTTCCGCAATCGCGGCCGGGCCCGGGTGCGCGGGGTGGAACTCGAGACGCAGCTCGACCTGCCGTGGCGCCTGTCGATCGAGGCGGCGGCACAGGTGGCGCGTGGCCGTGCGCTCGACGGCGACACCGCCCTCGACGGCATCGCCACCGAGACCGGTTCCGTGCAGGTGCGACGCGCCATGGGCAACCGCGCCTTCGCGCAGGCACGCGTCGCCTGGTTTGCCGAGGACGACCGGCCGGGGCCGACCGAGCGCCTGGTGCCGGGCTACACGCTGCTCGATCTGAGCGGCGGGGCCACGGTTGGCCGGCATCTCGAACTCCGCGCCCTCATCCGCAACGCCCTCGAGGCCGATTACTTCGCCAGCCAGGACGTGCGCGCCGTCGCCGCGCCGGGCCGTGCCGCCTCGCTGACGGCCGTCGTGCGGTTCTAGCAGCCATACGCGGCCTTCCGCTCGCGCCGCGACTCGGCTACGCTTGCAGGTCGAGGATGTCAGCCCCCATGCGCCGATTGCTGTTCGTACCCGCCGTTGTCCTGCTCGCTCTCTGCACGTCGTTCGATGACATCCGCGGGCAACAACGGCTGCAGCCGGTCGCGACGATGGCCGGCCGCCCGGCCCTCGAACTGCTGCTGCGCAAGCTCGACACCGTGGGCAACGTCATGATGACGACCGCCCACCCCGACGACGAGAACAACGCGCTGCTCGCCTATTACGGGCACACCAAGGGCTTCCGCACGTCGCTCGTCACCGCGACCCGCGGCGAGGGCGGGCAGAACGAGATCGGCCCCGAGATCTTCGAGGCGCTGGCGGTGCTGCGCACCGAGGAGCTGCTGGCGGTCCACCGCTTCGACGGCGCCGAGCAGTACTTCACGCGCGCGGTCGACTTCGGCTATTCGTTCAGCGTCGAGGAGACGCTCGAGCTGTGGGGCGGCCAGGTGATCCTCGGCGACTTCGTGCGCATGATCCGCACCATCCGCCCGGACGTCATCGTCGGCTTCGTGTTCGATGGCGAGGGCGGCGGCCAGCACCACCAGACCTCGTCGCTGCTCACCGCGCAGGCCTTCCGGGCGGCGGCCGATCCCAGCGCCTTCCCCGAGCAGATCGCGGCCGGCCTGCGGCCCTGGCAACCGAAGAAGTTCTATTACACGGCCGGCTTCGGCGGCCCGCGCGGCCAGGGGCAGACGCTGCAGGGCGAAGGCGCGTCGACGCTGCTCAGCTTCACCGGCGGCGACGTCTACGACCCGGTGCTCGGCCGCACCTGCAACGAACTGGCCGGCGAAGCGCGCAGCATGCACAAGTGCCAGGGCATGTCGCAGCTGCTGCCGCTGCCCGGCGTCTCCGAGGGCTTCGGCCCGGGCGGCCCGCGTGGCTACCGCCTGCGCGACACGGTGCTCGCGGGCGGCGTCAACCGTGCCGACCCAGAGATGTTCGACGGCATCGACACCTCGCTCGCGAGCCTCGCGGCCTACGCGGGTCCGTCGGCGCCGGCGGCGCTCACGGGCGCCCTCTCGGCGATCGCCACGAGCGCGGCCGATGCGCGGACGGCGGCGTTCGCCGGCAAGTCGGCGGTGGCGCCACTGGCCACCGGGCTCAAGGCCGTGCGCACGCTGCGCGGTTCGCTCGCGGCCATGAAGCTCCCCGAGGCCGGCGCCTACGAGATCGACACCCGCCTGGCGCTCAAGGAAACGCAGTTCCAGCAGGCGCTCGTGCTCGCCGCCGACGTCCGGCTCGATGCGGTGGCCGATGACAACCTGGTGATCGGCGGCCAGGCCGTGCAGGTGCTGATCATCGCCGCCAACCGCAGCGGCGAGCCGGTCACCATGGCCGGCAGCCTCGCCGGTTTCGCCGCCGTGAAGGGCGACTGCGCCGCCGCCCCCCTGCTGCGGACCACGCCGCGTAACTGCCGCATGACGGCCACCGTGCCACCCGACGCGCGCCTCACGGCCGCCCACTTCAAGTACGCCGCCGACGCCGCCCGCTTCGACCTCGACCCCGACGTGGCGCCCGGCCTGCCGTTCCGGCCGACGCCGTTCGTCGCCACCGTGGCGCTCACGATCGGCGGGGAAGCCGTGACCATGCCGCTGCCGGTCATCTCGCGCTCGGAGGGCAACATCTTCAGCGGCGAGAAGCGGGCCGAGCTGCACGTGGTGCCGAAGTTCGCCGTCAGCGCCTCGCCCGAGATCGTCATCGTGCCGGCCGCCGGCGCCGGAACGACGGCGCGCGACGTGCGCGTCACCGTCGTCAACCAGTCGAAGGGACAGGCCACGGCCGCGGTGGCGCTGCAGGCGCCGGCCGGCTGGCGCGTCGCGCCCGTCACCGCGGACGTCACGTTCTCGCGCGAGGACGAGGCCGTCACCGTGCGCTTCACGCTGACCCCGCCGGCGGCATCCGCGCTGGCCGCCCAGCTGGCGCAGGGCAGCTCGCGGCTGACGGTGAAGGCTTCGGCGCGCGAAGGCGGCGTGACCTACGACCGCGGCTACCAGGTGGTCGAATACCCGCACACGACGCGCCGGCACGTCCTGCACGCGCCCGAAGTCATGGTCAGCGTGCTCGACGTCCGGGTCCGGCCGAACGTCACCGTCGGCTACGTCATGGGGGTCGGCGACGAAGTGCCGGAGGCCCTCGAGCAGCTCGGAGCCCGCGTCGAGCTCGTGAGCGACGACCAGCTCGCCTGGGGCGACCTCAGCCGCTACGACGTCATCATGACGGGCGTCCGCGCCTACGAACGGCGCGCCAGCCTGCGCGCCTACAACCAGCGCCTGCTCGACTACGCCACGGCCGGCGGCACGGTGGTCGTGCACTACAACAAGTTCGAGTTCAACCAGGCGCAGTACGGGCCGTTCCCCGGCAAGGTGAGCAGCCGGCGCGTCACCGACGAAAGCTCCCCGGTCAAGGTGCTGGTGCCCGGGCACCCGGTGTTCACGACGCCCAATACGATCACCGACAGCGACTGGAAGAACTGGCGTCAGGAACGCGGCACCTACTTCTTCGACCCGGGCGACCCCGCCTACACCGACCTCCTCGAGTTCGACGAGCCGTTCCCGTTCAACAAGGGCGCGAAGCGTGGCGGCCTCGTCGAGGCCAAGGTCGGCCAGGGCCGCTGGCTCTATCTTGGCATCGGCCTGTGGCGTCAGCTGCCGGCCGGCACCGACGGCGCCTACCGCCTGATGGCGAACATCATCAGCCTGGGCGGCCCGCCGGCGGCCAACCAGGGCGCGGGCGGCAGGTAACTTCCAGGCATCACGCTGGTCTAACTCGCTTGCAGTGCGACGTTCGGCTCGTCTCGTTTCGACGACGAGTGTGATGGTGTGACCGGCTGCCGGTCGAAGACGACTGTGATTTCGTGACCGGCCGCCGGGGCCGGTTCGTTGCGTCGGGGGAGCGTCCGCATGCTTGAGCACGTGCTGCGCCGTATGGGGTTCGGGGCGAGTTCGGCCGAACTGGGGCAGTTCGCCCGCGTCCCGATGGTGGCCGTCATCGGCTACCTCCTGAACTACGACCGCGTCCCCGACGACATCGACGGAAAGATCAACGATCCGGCCTACGCCGGCATCACCACCCGCGGCCAGTTCCAGCCGAACACCGTCATCAACGACGCACGCCAGCGGTGGCTCTTCCGGATGCTGCACACCGGCCGGCCGCTGCAGGAGAAGCTCACGCTCTTCTGGCACAACCACTTCGCCACGGCCTACAGCAAGGTGGCCGGCACCTTCGGGGCCGAGCACGCCACCAAGATGATGGACGGCAAGGCCAGCGAGGTCGCCGGCGGCCGTCCCGGGCAGATACAGCTCCTCCGCGACATGGCCAGCGGCCGCTTCGACGAGCTGCTGATCGCGGTGGCGAAGGACCCGGCGATGCTCGTCTGGCTCGACGGGCGGCTCAACGTGCGCGCCCGTCCGCAGGAGAACTTCGGCCGCGAGCTGATGGAGCTCTTCACGACCGGCGTCGGCCACTACACCGAGCAGGATGTCTACGCCGCCGCCCGCGTCTTCACCGGCTGGAACCTGCGGCTGGCTGGCGACCGCTCGTCGGCCACGACCAGCTACTACGAGTACTTCTACAACGCCGCCCAGCACGATCCGGCCGCCAAGACGTTCACCTTCGCGGTGATGCCCGACGGCTCGTCGACCATCCCGGCGCGCCCGGCCACCGACGGCCAGCAGGACGGCCTCGACCTCGTGCGGGCCCTGGCCCGGCGCCCGGCCACCGCCGAACGGCTGGCCCGCCGCTTCTACGCCTTCTTCGTCAGCGAGTTCGCGGCGCCGCCCGACGACCTCATCGCCACCATGCAGGAGGCCTACCTGGCCAACGAGACGAGCATCCGGGCGATGCTCATCCCGCTGTTCCGGTCGGCGGCGTTCTTCGAACCGGACAACGCTTTCGCGCGCTACGCATGGCCGGTGGAGTACGTGGTCCGGGCGATCAAGGAAACCGGGTGGAGCGGCCTGTCGGTCGATGCGGCGATGACGCCGCTCGTGAACATGGGCCAGCAGCTCTACGAGCCGCCCGACGTCAACGGCTGGGCGCTCGGCCCGGACTGGATCTCGACGGCCTCGATGCTGTCGCGCATGAACTTCTCGGCGACACTCATGGCCAACCAGCGCTTCAACCTGCAACAGGCGTCGGCCGCGGCGCGCAGCGCGCCGGAGGCCCTGCTGGACTCGCATCTGGCGCGCTTCACGCCGTCGCCGTTGTCGGATCCGACGCGGGCGGCGCTCCTCGACTACCTGCGCCAGGGCGTGACCTGGCCCGTCACCGATGCCCAGCTGGCCAGTAAGGCGGCCGGTCTCGGCCGCCTGATCGTGGGCTCGGCGGAATACCAGTTCAACTAGGAGCCAGCCATGCAGGTCACGCGCAGGCAGTTCGTCCGCGGCGGGGTCAGTGCCTTCACCTTCGGTTTCGCGGCGCCCGGGATTCTGACCGACCTGGCACTGGCGCAGGGCGGCGGCGGGCGCAATCTCGTGGTCGTCTATCTGAACGGCGGCAACGACGCGCTGAGCACGCTCGTGCCCTACGGCGACGCCGACTACTACGCGCGCCGGCCGACCATCGCGGTGCCGGCCGGGCAGGTGTTGCAGGTGGGCACGGACCGGAACGGCTCGGTGCTCGGCCTCCATCCCGCGCTCACGAACTTCAAGCAGATCTTCGACGGCGGCCGGCTCGCCATCATCCAGCGCACCGGGTATCAGAACTCGAGCCGCTCGCACTTCCAGGGCTTCGACATCTACGGCACCGCCAACCCGGGCAACCCGCAGGGGACCGGCTGGCTGGGACGCTACCTCGACACGCTGCCCTCGCCGATCGATCCGCTGGTCGGCTGGAACACCACGCGGGAGACGCCGCGACCGCTGCAGGCGCGGCTCGTCGGCGTACCGGCGATCACCAACCCCGCCACCTACGCCTTCGCCAGTCCCAACGCCGGCGCCGAAGCCGGCTACGAGCGGGCGACCGCGACCCGCATCTCGTCGCATCTGCCCGCCGACCGGCCGCACCTGTCGTTCGTGAACTCCACCGCGCAGGCCGCGCTCGGCACCCTCGACCGTGTCGCCACGGTGGCGACCTATCGGCCCTCGGTGACCTATCCGAACAGCGGCTTCGGCCAGGCACTGCAGGCAGTGGCGGGCGCCATGTACCGGCAGATCGGCACCAAGGTGTTCTGGGTCTCGACCGGCGGCTTCGACACGCACGCCAGCCAGAACCCGGTGAACGGCGCCTACAACACGCTCATGACCACGGCGAACAACGGTCTCGGCGCGTTCTACAACGACCTCCGCAACCAGGGGCTGCTCGACTCGTCGCTGATTCTGATCTTCTCGGAGTTCGGCCGGCGCGTGAGCGAGAACGGCAGTCAGGGCACCGATCACGGCGCGGCCGGCGTGATGATGGCGCTCGGCGGGCTGGTGCGCGGCGGGCTCCACGGCACCGCGGCGCGCCTCCGGAACGATCCGTCGAACCCCGAGCTCGAGACGAGCGGCGCCGACGTGCGCTACGAGACGGACTTCCGGGCCGTCTATGCCCGGGTGCTCGATGACTGGCTGGGCGCCAATTCGGTGCCGATTCTCGGCGCGGATTTCCGGGCCGGCGCTCCGGCGATTCTCTGACGCCGGGCGGTCGAATCGCAGGGAGGGGGCCGGCATCCGCTCTGGCGGGCAGCCGGCCGGCTCGGCCGTTACTGCACTAGACTCGGGGACATGAGACCACAACCTCTCGCCCTCACCGTCGTGTTCGTCGCCGCCGTCCTCGTGGCGCAGCCGTTCGCGCAGGAAGGGGTGAAGGAGTCCGATCGCATCACGGAGGCGATCGCTGTCCTCGATGAGATCATGAGCGCCGGCGACTCCTCCGTGCCGCGCAACATCCTCGAGAAAGCCGAGGCCATCGCGGTTTTCCCGTCGCTCGTGAAGGCCGGCTTCGTCGTGGCCGGGTCGCGGGGACATGGCGTCATCAGCGTGCGCGACACGACGAGCGGCGCCTGGTCATCGCCGGCGTTCCTCACCATCACCGGTGGCAGCATCGGCTTCCAGGTCGGCGCGCAGGCCACCGATCTCGTCCTCGTGGTGCAGAACCGGCGTGGCCTCGAGCAGCTGCTCAAGAACCAGTTCAAGATCGGCGCCGCCGCGTCAGTGGCCGCCGGGCCGGTGGGGCGCGATGCGCAGGCCGCCACCGACATCCAGCTGCGCGCGCAGATCCTGAGCTACTCGCGCACGCGCGGATTGTTCGCGGGCGTCTCCCTCAATGGCAGCACCATCCGCCAGGACCGCGACGCCAACGAGCGCTTCTACGGCATCGCGTATCGCACCGGGCAGATCGTCACTGAGCGGCTCGGCGGCTCACCGGAGCCGAGCGCCGCGTGGCGTGGCGTGCTGGCCAAGCACGCCGGCGGCACGCCGTAGGCGTCTCCGTACGGCTGCCGCCGTGATATCGCCCCGGCCCGTACGCCGTCAGGCGATGGCGCGGCGGTCGTTGAGCGCCAGCCAGCCGCGGGCGATGCGGTAGATGGCCCACAGGCCGAGCACGAAGAAGCCGACCGCCCAGATCGCAAAGCCCACGAGCACGATGGCGAGCAGCCCGCCGACGGCGCCGACGACCAGTGTCCACAGCATGGCCCACCAGAAGGTGCGAATCTGCCACGTGAAGTGCGACTCGAGCCAGGTGCCGGCGGCATCGCGGCGCTTCACGTAGTTGATGACCACCGCGATGATCGAGGGCCAGCCGAACACGAACGAGCCAACGACGCTGGCGGCGCCGAAGGCGCCGAGCGCCAGGCCGATCGCGTGCAGGGCGTAGGTGATGTTCGTGGTCGTGACGAGGGAAGCGTCGGGCTCGCGGTAGGTCGTCTGGGTCATGGCGTCCCCTCCTCTTAGGGCGTCCTTCCGTTAGACGGTGAGTCGTCCGCCCCGTTCCCGGGCGCGGCCCGAGAGGCGCGCCGCCGTGATGGCTCGCTCACGAACGTTCGACCACGGCTCGCAGCGCCTCTTCGATCGTCGGGTGGCGGAAGGTGTAGCCGAGCGCCAGCGCCTTGGCCGGCACGGCGCGCTGCCCCGTCAGGAGCGTCTCCGCGAACTCGCCAAGTGCGATCCGGAGCGCGAACCCGGGTGCCGGGAGGATCGTGGGCCGTCCGAGCGCGCTGCCGAGCGCGCTCGTGAACTCGTCGTTCGTGACCGGCGTGGGCGCGCACAGGTTGTAGGGGCCGCGAGCGTTGTCGTCGGTGAGGAGCCGGGTGGTCAGGCCCACCCAGTCGTCGAGGCCAATCCACGGCATCCACTGGGTGCCGGATCCGAGCCGTCCGCCGACGCCGAGCTTGAAGAGTGGCTTCAGCGCGGCCAGCGCGCCGCCGTCGCCCATGACCAGTCCCGTGCGCAGCAGCACCAGCCGTGCGTGCGCGGAGGCGGGCTGGGCCGCGCCCTCCCACGCTGCCGCCATGTGCGCGACGAAGTCGTCGCCGGCCGGCGCGTCCTCGGTGATGCGCGCGTCGCCGGTCGGGCCGTAGTAGCCAATGCCTGATGCGCTCACGAAGACTGGCGGCGGGGCGGCCAGCTCCCGCAGCGCCGCCACCAGGCTGGTCGTGGCTTCGACCCGGCTCGAGACGAGCAGCTGCTTGCGCTCCGTCGTCCAGCGCTTGTCGGCGATCCCGGCGCCGGCGAGATTGATGATGGCATCCATCCCGGACAGGGCCTGCGCCCACGGGCCGGAGTGGCCGTTCGGCGTCCACTCGATGTCGCTCGGGTGGTCCGGCCGCCGTCGCCTGGTCAGCACCGACACGCGGTGACCGGCGTGCGCGAGCGCGCCACTGAGGGCGCCTCCCAGAAAGCCGCTGCCGCCCGCGATCGCTACCTGCATATGCCCATTGTGACGCGGCGTCGGGTCGCGCCGGTACGACCTCCGGGGCGCATTTCGCCCTTGACTCCGACTCCGCGGTAATTAACCATTCGGTTTAACCGACTGGTTAGTTAGATCCTCATGCCGCCACCTGACTCCGCCGCCGACCGCCCCGCGCGCCCCGTCACCAGGCGTCCCGCCCGGAAGAGTGCCGATTCCTCGGCCCGTCCCCGCCGCCCGGGCCCCGTCCCCGCTGCCGGCCGCGCCGCTGATCAGCCCGCCACGCGCGACCTCATCTTCGCCGCCGCGGCCACGGCCTTCGCGCGCCACGGCTTCGATGGCGCCGGCGTGGACGACATCGCCCGCCATTCCGGGGTGAACAAGGCGATGCTCTACTACCACTTCCGGAGCAAGGTCGGTCTCTACCGTGCGGTCGTCGGCGACATGCTGCGCGCCGTGGGCGCGGCCGTGAGCGCGATTGCCGCCGGGCATGACACACCCGAGCGGAAGGTCGAGCACTTCGTCGCCACCGTCGCCACCATGCGCGACGAACGGCCGTGGTTCCCGCCGATCATGATGCGTGAGATGGCCGCCGGGGCGCCGCATCTCGACGCCGAGACCCTGGCGGAGATTCGGACCGTGCTGGCGGCCTTCGCTGCCATCCTCGATGCCGGCGTGACGGCCGGTGCGTTCCGCGTGGTCCATCCGCTGATGGCCTACATGTCGATCATGGGCCCCCTGATGATCAACGCGATCCGCGAACGCGCCGCCGCCGAACCGGGCCGCGCCCATCTGCCCCTGTTCGTAGAGGTGGAGCGCGATGCCCTCGTCGCCCACGTCCAGCAGACCGCCCTCCGCATGCTCGCCAAGGACCCTGCCCGATGACTCACACCCGATCGCTTCATGCCGCGGCCGTGCTGCTCCTGATCACGGGGTGCGCCCCGGCGGCCGACCCCAACCAGCTGCGCGTTTCGGGACACGTCGAGGCCACCGAAGTGCGCCTCGCGCCGGAGATGGGTGGACGCGTGCTGACGCTCAGCGTGAAGGAAGGCGACCGCATCGAGGCCGGCGCGCCGATCCTCACGCTCGATGCCACCGACGTCACGCTCGCCATCGCGCGGGCCCGGACCGAGCAGGCGGCGGCCGAAGCGCAGCTGCGCCTGGTGCAGGCGGCCGCGCGCGTCGAGGACGTGCGTCAGGCCGAAGCGCAGGCCGAGGCCGCCAGAGCCGAGGTGCCGGCCGCCACAGCGGAAGTCGCGGCCGCTGCCGCCGACCTGGCGCGTTTCGACCTGCTGCTCGCGCGCAAGTCGGGCTCGCAGAAGCAGCGTGACGACGCCGCCACCCGTCATGAGGTGGCCGCGGCCCGTGTTGAAGCCGCCGAGCGCCGCGTCGTGGCGGCCGAGGCCGCCGTCACCCGCGTGAGCGCCGGGGCCCGGCGCGAAGAAGTGGACGTCGCCCGCGCCCGCCTCGCCACGACGGCCGCCGCCATCGCCACTCTCGAGAACCAGCTCGACGACGCCCGCCTGACGGCGCCGGTCGGCGGCATCGTCACCGAGAAGCTCACCGAGGTGGGCGAGATGATCGCGCCTCGTGCGCCGGCCGTCGTCATCACCGACCTCGATCACGCGTGGGCCGACGTCTACGTGCCCGAACCCGCCATTCCGCGGATCACGCTGGGCCAGGCGGCCACCATCTTCACCGATGCCGGCGGTGCCGGCATCCCTGGCACCGTCACCTACATCTCCCCCAAGGCCGAGTTCACGCCGCGCAACGTGCAGACGGCCGAAGAGCGGGCCAAGCTCGTCTACCGCATCCGCATCACCGTCGACAACAGCGCCGGCGTGCTGAAGCAGGGCATGCCGGTGGACGCGGAGCTGGCGCTCGCACCCACCGCCGGGACGTCGACCGGCACGCCATGACGCCGGCCATCCAGCTCACGAACGTCAGCAAGCGCTACGGCGCCACCCAGGCACTGGCCGGCCTGTCATTCGAGACACCGCGCGGCGAGATGTTCGGGCTGATCGGACCCGACGGCGCCGGCAAGACCACCGCCATCCGGCTCATCTGCGGCCTGCTGCACGCCGATGGCGGGGAAGTGCGGGTGCTCGGCCTCGACCCGGCACGCGACCACCGCGCCATCACCCACAAGGTCGGCTACCTCTCGCAGCGCTTCAGCCTCTACGGCGACCTGACGATCGACGAGAACATCGCGTTCTTCGCCGAGATCCACGGCGTGTCGGACTACCGCGAGCGGCGCAATCACCTGCTGGACATGACCCAGCTCACGCGCTTCCGCGACCGCCTGGCCGACAAGCTCTCGGGCGGCATGAAGCAGAAGCTCGCGCTTGCCTGCACGCTCGTCCACCAGCCAGAGCTGGTGCTGCTCGACGAGCCGACGACCGGCGTCGACCCGGTGTCGCGGCGCGAGTTCTGGAAGCTGCTGTCGCACTTCCTCGACAGCGGCATCACCATCCTGATGACGACGCCCTACCTCGACGAGGCCGAGCGCTGCAGCAAGGTGGCACTCATCCACAACGGCACGCTGCTGGCCCTCGACTCCCCGGGACGGCTGCGCACGTCGCTGCCCGGGCTGTGGATCGAGGCCTTTCCGCCCGACGTGCGCCAGGTGCGCGACCGCATCCGCGCCGCCGGCCACCAGCACGTGGAGGTGTTCGGCGAACGCCTTCACGTCTGGCTCGAGGACGCGACGTCCGAGCCGGACGCCCGGCAGCAGCTGGCACGCCTCACCGCACGCGCCGGCCTCCCGCCCTTCGACGGCCGCCTCATCACGCCGTCGCTCGAAGACGTGTTCATCGCCAGGCTGGCGGCGCTCGACGCTGCGGCCCCGGCCGGGACAGCCTCATGAGACCTCACATCACGGCCGCCGTCGTTCTTCTCCTGACTGCCGGCCACGCCGGCGCGCAGCCCGCCGCCGTCCGCGTCACGCTCGACGAGGCGGTGGCCCGGGCGGTCGAGGGCAGTCATCGCCTGGCCGAAGGCCGGGCCCGCCAGCAGGCCGCCGAGGCGGCGATCGAGGTGCGGCGCCGCTCCGACGACCCGACGCTGACGGCCTCGGCCGGCTACACGCGCACCAACCACGTCCAGGAGTTCGGCGTGCCGCAGCCGGACGGCCGCCTGCGCGTCATCTATCCCGACATCCCCGACAACTACCGCTCGCGGCTGGAGCTGCTGTGGCCGGTCTACACCGCCGGCCGCACCGACGCGCTCGAGCGCGCCGCCCGGGCCGAGGCCACGGCCACCGGCTCGGACCTCGCCGCCGCCCGCCTCGATCTCACGCTCGAAGTGGCCCGCGCCTACTGGGCCCTCGTCACGGCCCGCGACACCGTGCGCGTGCTCGAGCAGGCACTCGCTACGGCCGACCGCTCGCTGGCCGACGTGCGCGCCCGCGTCGAGGCCGGCCTGCTGCCGCCGAACGACGTGTCGCGGAGCGAGGCCCAGCGCGCCCGGAGCGAGCTCCTGCTCGTCGAGGCCCGCGGCCGTGTCGACCTCGTGACCATCGACCTCGCCCGTCTGCTGGGACTGCCGGCGGCGACGGCGATCGATGCCGTGGAGACGCTCGACGGCGGCAGCAATCTCGCGCCGGATGCCGCCGCCCTGGTCGACGAAGCGATGAGCGCCCGTCCCGAACTGGCCGCCCTCGCCCAGCGGTCCGACGGCATCACCGCGAGCCTCGACGCCATCGCGACGTCGCGCCGGCCGATGGTGAACTTCGCCTCCGGCTACGACTTCGCAAGTCCGAACCCACGCATCTTTCCCCGTCAGGCGTCGTGGCAGGACTCGTTCGACCTCTCGCTCAATGTGAACTGGCAGTTCTGGGATTCAGGACGCGCCAGGGCCAATCGTGCCGAGGCCCTCGCCAACCAGGCCGTGCTGCGCGAGCGCAAGAACGAGGTCGAGTCGCAGATCCAGGCCGAGGTCCGCAAGCAGCTCGTGGAGCTGGCCACCAGCAGGGCTGCGCTGGTGCCGGCGCGGCTGGCCGTGGCCAGCGCGCAGGAGGCGCGGCGGGTCGTCGACGACCGCTTCGAGGCCGGCGTCGTCACGACCCTCGACGTGCTCGACGCGCAGCTGGCCGAGATGCAGGCCGAACTCGATCGCACCCGCGTGCTGGCCGACATCCGCCTGAACGAGGCGCGCCTCATGCGCGTGCTGGGCCGATGACGGGCGCGGCCCCGGCCATCGACGTGCAGCACCTCACCCGCAAGTTCGGCGACTTCACCGCCGTCAACGACGTGTCGTTCCAGGTGCGCCGCGGCGAAGTGTTCGGCTTCCTCGGCGCCAACGGGGCCGGGAAGAGCACCGCTATCCGCATGATGTGCGGGTTGCTGCAGCCGACGAGCGGCACCGCGCTCGTCGGCGGTGTCGACGTGGGCCGCGACCCGGAGGGCGTGAAGCGGCACATCGGCTACATGTCGCAGAAGTTCTCGCTCTACGAGGCCCTCACGGTGGACCAGAACATCCGCTTCTTCGGCGGCGTGTATGGGCTGAAGGGACGGCACTTCG
Organism: uncultured Acidobacteriota bacterium; assembly: GCA_963807405.1. Taxonomy (GTDB): domain Bacteria; phylum Acidobacteriota; class Vicinamibacteria; order Vicinamibacterales; family UBA2999; genus CADEFD01. The sequence continues at coordinate 206,437 of CAWEBU010000009.1, forward strand.
ACGAGCGGCGCGAGTTCGTGCTCGAGATGGCCGGCCTGCGCGGGCGCGAGAACACGGTCACCCGGGCGCTCTCCGGCGGCTGGCGCCAGCGCCTGGCGCTCGGCTGCGCCGTGCTCCACGAGCCGCCGATCGTGTTCCTGGACGAGCCCACCGGCGGCGTCGACCCGGTGAGCCGGCGTCAGTTCTGGGACCTCATCGGCACCCTGGCCAGCTCCGGCGTGACGGTGCTCGTGACGACGCACTATCTCGACGAAGCCGAGCACTGCCACCGCCTGGCCATCCTCCATCGCGGGCAGCTCGTGGCCCTCGGCTCGGCCCCCGAGCTGAAGAGCGTCTTCGCCGACCGCCCGATCCTGGAAGTGCAGGCGGCGCGGCCGGTCGAGGCGATGGCGGCGCTCGAACGGCTGCCCGACATCGAGAAGACCAGCATCTTCGGCACCGCGGTACACGCCGTCGTGCGGCGCGCCGGGGTGACGCCCGCCGGGATCCGGGCGGCGCTTGAAGGGCAGGGCATCGTCGTCACGGCGGTGCGTCCGGTGACGCCGTCGCTCGAGGACGTGTTCCTCGATGTCGTCGAACGCCGCGAGCAGACTGCGTCCGGGGGGCAGGCCGCATGATCGGCACGACCCGCGCCATGGTGATCAAGGAGCTGCGGCAGATCCGGCGGGATCGCCGCACGCTGCTCATCCTGGTGTTCGTGCCGGCAGTGTTCCTCCTGCTCTACGGCTACGCCCTCAACTTCGACATCCGCAACATCCGCCTGGCCGTCGACGACAGAGACGGCAGCGCCGCCAGCCGTGCCCTCGTGTCGGCGTTCACCAACTCCGGCTACTTCACCCATGCCGGCGCGGTCTACGGCGGCGCCGGCCTCGAGGACCTGATCGACAGGAACGACGCGCGTGCGGCCCTCGTCATCCCGGCCAACTACAGCCGCGATCTGGCCCGCCGGACCCCGGTTCGCGTGCAGGTCATCGTCAACGGCGACAATGCCAACACGGCGGCTGCCGTGGTGGGCTATGCCGGCGCGATCGTGGCGCAGGCCGGGGCCGAGATGGTGGCCGCGCTGGCCGGCGCGCCCGGCACCCCGCCGCGCGCGCTCGTCGGGTTCGAGCCGCGCGTCTGGTACAACCCGCAGCTGCGCAGCACGCTGTTCCTCGTGCCCGGGCTCATCGCCTACATCTCGATGATCACCGCTGTCATCTCCACCGCCCTGGCCGTCGTGCGCGAGAAGGAGCGCGGCACCATGGAGCAGATCCGGATGGCGCCGGTCAGCCCGCTCGCCTTCGTGCTCGGCAAGACCGTGCCTTACTCGGTCATCGCGTTCGTGTCGGCGGTGCTCATCATCCTGGTGTCGATGGCGCTGTTCGGCCTGCCGCAGAACGGCTCGTGGGCGCTGCTCAGCCTGGTCATCGCCGTGTTCCTCGTCGGCGCGCAGGGCCAGGGGCTGCTCATCTCCACCGTGTCGAGCAATCAGCAGGTGGCGTTCCAGCTGGCGCTGCTGTCGTCGTTCCTGCCGACCTTCATCCTCTCGGGCTTCATCTTCCCGATTACGAGCATGCCAGCGGCCATCCAGGCCGTCACCTACGTCGTGCCGGCGCGCTACTTCATCGCCGCGCTGCGAGCCGTGGTGCTGAAGGGGGCGGACATCGCCATCGTGTGGCAGCCGCTCGGGGCGCTCGCGATCTTCGCCGCCGCCACGCTCGGGCTGTCGGCCCTGCGCCTGCGGCGGGAGTGGCGGTGACGTCATGATGGCCGGACTGGCGCGGGTCGGGCATCTCGTGACCAAGGAGCTGATCGAGCTCAGGGCCGACCCGCGCCTCTTCGGCATCGTGATCATGGCGCCGATCATCCAGCTGGTGCTGCTCGGCTACGCCGCCACGACCGATGTGCAGGACATCCCGCTGCTGGTGGTGGACGACGATCGCTCCGCCGAGAGCCGGCAGCTCGTCGAGCGCTTCGCGGCGTCGTCCAACTTCACCCTCGTCGATGTCGTGAGCGGCAGCGGTGCCGTCGAGCGGCATCTGGAACACGGCACGGCGTGGATGGCGCTGACCATCCCGGCCGGCCTCGGCACACGCGTGGCCGCTGGCCGCCCGACCAACGTGCAGGTGATCGCCGACGGCACCGACTCGAACTCGACGGGCGTGGCGCTCGGCTACGCCCGCAGTGTCGTGGCGGCCTACTCGGCCGAGCAATCGGCGGCGCGGTTGCCGGGCGGGGCACGGCCGCCGCCGCTCGACGTCGACATCCGGGTGTGGTTCAACCCGCAGCTCGAGAGCCGCGATTTCATGGTGCCGGGCATCGTGGCGCTGCTGCTGCTCGTCGTCACGACCAACCTCTCGGCGATGGCGATCGTGCGCGAGCGCGAGGTCGGCACCCTCGAACAGCTGAACGTCACGCCGCTGGCGCGCTGGGAGCTGATCGTGGGCAAGCTCCTGCCCTACGCGCTGATTGGCATGTTCGACGTGGTGCTCGTGACGCTGGTGTCGATCTACTGGTTCGAGGTGCCGTTCCTCGGCAGCTTCCCGCTGCTGTTCGCCTGCAGCCTGATGTACCTGCTGAGCACGCTCGGCCTGGGCCTGTTCGTGAGCACCATCTCGCAGACACAGCAGCAGGCGTCGATGACGGCCACCTTCTTCTTCCTGACGCCGATGATCTACCTCTCGGGGTTCACGTTCCCGATCGAGAACATGCCCGAGTGGATTCAGTACGTGACCTACGCCATTCCGCTGCGCTACTTCCTGGTCATCGTGCGCGGCATCTTCCTCAAGGGCGTGGGCGTGGAGGTGCTGTGGCCGCAGATGGCGGCGCTATTCGCCTGCGGGGTGGTGCTGATCACGCTGGCGACGCTGCGATCGAGCAAGCGCCTGGCGTAGGTGGCGGCCGACGGCGCGGCGAGCGCCGATGCTGCGGACGCGGGTCCGTCACGCCATCTCCACGCCGTCGAAGGCCAGCTCGACTGTCTCGATGAGGATGCCGCCGCCCATCGCGTTGAGCGGCGAGTAGCCGAGGCTCACGGGGTAGGCCTGCAGGAAACGCCACGTCAGCACGACCGCGGCATGGTCCTCGGCCAGCAGTTCGATCGTCACCGTGCGCGTCTTCGGCGTGGGCGTGCTCCGGGTCTGCTCCCACCAGCGATAGAGGTCGAGGCGGCCGGTGACGCCGCGCCGCAGCACCAGCCGAGGCTCGACCTTCGCGTCGGCGGAAGTCCCTGAGACGGCGCGATCGGCAGCGACGGTCTGGCGATGTCCGGGATCCCGGAGGAACAGCGGAAACACCACCTCGGCGAACCCGGCGGCCAGGTCGCGCCCGTCGTGTCCGTCGAACGACACCAGGAAGTTGGCGCCCGTGTAGGGCTGGTCGCGCTGGACGGCCATGGAATGGTCTTCGTCAGGTGACGCTGGGCGCGGACCGGCCTACTCCAGCTCGAGGCGCTCGTAGGCGAGCACCATCTCTTCCATCGCGACGTCGGTGCCTGTGCCGTTCAACGGCCCGCTGACATGCTTCACGATGCGCGCCCGGATCAGCTTCCAGCTCTGCACGACCTGCGTGTGGTCCTCACTCTGCAGGTGGATCACCACCGTGCGCAGGGCGGCCTGGTCGCCGTCGCGGATCTGGTTCAGCCACTGATACAGGCCGAGCGAGCCGATGATGCCGCGCCTGAGGGTGACGTTGGGATACCTGGTCAGCCCCGTGATCTTCGAGACGGCGTTCTCTTTCGCGTTGCCGTTGCGATACTCGGCCACGGCCACGTCCATGCCGATGCCGCTGACTTCCTGGAAGCCAGCCTCGGCGGTGTCGGTGCTACCGGTGCCGAGATCGACGAGGAAGTTGAACTGGTTGTAGGGACGCTCGCGCACTACGGCCATGGATTGCTCCTTGGAGCGAGGGTGGACCAGGGCCGCAGTATAGCCACATCGACGCCCGGAGCCGCCGCCAGACGCCGATCGGCCCGCCCTATCGCCCGGCCGCGGAAGCTGGAACCACCGCAATCGCCCGTAGCGGGCCGCCACTCCCGCCCTTGATCTTCATCGGCAGCGCGTAGACCGTCGCCCCGCGCACCGGCAGCGCATCGAGCGCCGTCAGGTTCTCGAAGGCCGGGATGTTGCGTTGGTAGAGGATGCGGTGCGACTCGAAGAGCGCCGACTGCCCGTAGTCGATGCTCGCCGTGTCGAGGCCCACCGCCTTCACGCGCTTCTCGACCAGCCAGCGCGCCGCGTCGGGGTGCAGCCCGGGGAAGTGCAGCCTGGCCACCGCGTCGGCGCCCTTCTCGTCCGTGCCCAGGTAGCTCCGGGCATCAGGCCAGCGCTTTGCGAAGTCCGTGCGAACCAGCACGATCGTGTCCGGCTCGATGGCGCCGTGCGTGGCTTCCCAGCCGGTGAAATCGGCCACCGTCACCTGGTAGTCGGCATTCTCCGCGCTGGCTGCCGACACGTCCACGACGACGGCGCTGCCAATCAACCGGTCCAGCGGAATCTGGTCGGTGGTCCACTTGCCCTCGGCGAAGTGCACCGGCGCGTCCAGATGCGTGCCGCCGTGCTCGTTGCCCGAGAAGTCGTTCGAGGCGTAATAGTAGCCGTGCTCGGTCACGCCGCCGGCCACCGACTTGAGCTCGAACGTCTCGCCGGTGGGCCAGAACACCGACTCGTTGCTCAGGTCGTGCGTCAGGTCCACGTAGCGCACCTCGACCGCGGCCGGCGGCTGCGTCGGGTCGACTGGCGGAGCCGAGCAGGCAGCGATCGGCAGCACGACGCATCCACTCAACACGGCAAGCAATCTCATGAGGTCACTCCACGTAGGATTCTAGCGCTGCCTCATCGCAGGCAACTCGCCGCGGCGTTCTCCGCCGGTGAGTCGGACTAAGATCCTTCTCAGGACATGGCCGATACTTCGTTTCCTCGTGACCGCCTGCGCATCACCCTGCTCGAGAACGTCCACCCCGCCGCTGCCGCCGCGCTCTCGGAGCTCGGCTACTCCGTCGAGGTCATCCCGCGCGCGATCGAAGGCGACGAATTGCGTCAGGTGATGGCCGCCTCGCATATCCTCGGCGTGCGATCGCGGACCAAGGTGCGCGAGGAGGATCTCGACGCTGCCGGGCGGATGCTGGCCATCGGCTGCTTCTCGGTTGGCACCGACCAGGTCGCGATTGCCGAGGCCGCCTGCCGCGGCATTCCCGTCTTCAACGCCCCGCATGCCTCCACCCGCAGCGTGGCCGAGCTCACCCTCGGCGCCATGATCGCCCTCGCCCGCCGCCTCGGCGACAAGAGCGCGGCGCTGCACCAGCGGCGCTGGGACAAGTCGCTCGCCGGCGCCCACGAGGTGCGCGGCCGCACCGTCGGCATCGTCGGCTATGGGCACATCGGCCAGCAGGTCGGCCTGCTCGCCGAGGCCTTCGGCATGCGGGTCCTGTTCCACGACATCGTGAAGCGGCTGCCGCTCGGTCTGGCGCGCCCGGTGGCGTCGCTGGACGAACTGCTCGAAGCCTCGGACTTCGTCTCGCTCCACGTGCCGGAGACGCCGCGGACGCTCGGCATGATCGGCGGCGCCCAGGTCACGCGCATGCGCCAGGGCAGCTACCTGCTGAACCTGTCACGCGGCAAGGTGGTGGAGGGCGAGGCGCTTCGGACCGCCCTCGCCGACGGCCATCTGGGTGGCGCGGCGCTGGACGTCTTTCCCGCCGAGCCGACGCCGACCGTGGCGGAGTTCGACGTCGGCTTCGCCGGCCTGCCGAATGTGATCCTCACGCCGCACGTCGGCGGCAACACCGAAGAGGCGCAGCGCAGCATCGGTCTGGAGGTGGCGCACGCCCTCAGCGAGTTCATCGATCGTGGCTCCACCGAGGGGGCGGTGAACTTCCCGCAGGTGAATCCGCCCTCGATGCCGGACACGCACCGCATCCTCAACATCCACCAGAACGTGCCCGGTGTGCTGGCGGCCGTCAACAACATCGTCTCGGAGGTCGGCGCCAACATCGAGGCGCAGCAGCTCGTCACCACCCGCGACATCGGCTATCTCGTGATGGACGTCAACCGCGAGGTCTCCGACGAGGTGCACACGCGCATCTCGGCCCTGCCGATGAACGTGCGGACACGTATTCTCTACTAGTGGCTCACGACCTCGAAGCGCGCGACCTCACCGGACCGATCGCGGCCATGCCGCCGTGCGTGCGGCTGGCGCCGGTGCCGGCCGAGGTCGCCGACCTCCTGCGCGACGAGTCGAGGATGACGGCCGAGGGGGTAGCGTCGGTGGCCGAGCCCGGCACGCTGGCGGAGTTGCGCGAGGTGATGCGCTGGCACGCCGACCATGGGCACGACGTCACCGTGAGCGGCGCGCGCACCGGCCTGACCGGCGGCGCCGTCCCTGATCCGGCCACGCATCTCGTGTCGGTGGCGCGTCTCCACGGCATCGTGGCGCTGGACCTCACCTCTGATCCGCCGACGGTACGAGCGCTCGGCGGCACCACGTTGAGCGCACTGCACGCGCTGCTGGCGGCTCGGGCCCCGGGCTGGACGCTGCCGCTCGATCCCACCGAGGCCGGCGCCTCGATTGGCGGCATGGTGGCGACCAATGCCGCCGGCTCGCGCGCCTACCGCTTCGGTGCCACGCGCGACTGGGTGGTAGGGCTGACGGTGGAACTCGCCTCCGGCCGCACCCTCGAGCTCACCCGCGAGGTCGACCGCGCCGACGGTGGCGCCCTCACGCTCCACGAGGCCGACGAGCGGCGCACCGTGCACCTGCCGGCGATTCCCAAGCCGCGCACGAAGAACTCGATCGGCTACGGCTTCGTGCCCGGCGGCGACGTCCTCGACCTCTTCATCGGCAGCGAGGGCACGCTCGGCGTCGTCAGCGAGGTCGCGTTCCGCCTGATGCCGGCCGGTGAGCAGCGGCTGGCGCTCCTGCAGTGCTTCGCCACCCCGGCCCAGGCATTCACGCTGGTCGCGGCGCTGCGCGCTGACAAGACGCTGCGCACGACCGCCATCGAGTTCCTGGACGCGCGCTCTCACGAACTGGCGCGCGAGAGTGGCAAGCCCGAGGTCACGCGGGTGCTGGCCAACGCGCCGCCCGGCAGCTGCTCGGTGTTCTCCGAGTTCGGCTACGACGACGAAGCTGGCCTCGAGGCCACGGTGGCCCGCGTGCTGGCGCTGGTGGCGGAAGCCGGAGGCGAGGAAGCCGCCGGCCTGGCCGGCCTGGATGACCAGACGCTGCACGACATCCGGGTCTTCCGCCACGCCGTGCCCGAGCGCATCAACGCCACCATCGCACAGCGCCGTCAGCAGCACCCCACGCTGCACAAGATCGCGACCGACATGGCGGTCGAGGACCACGACCTGCGCTGGGTCCACGACCTCTACACCACGCGCCTGACCGCCGCCGGTCTCGACCATGCTGTCTTCGGCCACGCCGGCAACAACCACTTCCACGTGAACATCCTGCCGCGGGATGCCGGCGAGCTGGCGCGCGCCAAAGCGATTTACGCCGAGTTCGCCCAGGCGATCGTGGCACGCGGCGGCGCGGTATCGGCCGAGCACGGCATCGGCCGCATCAAGAAGCACTTCCTGCCGGTGCAGTACGACGCGGCTACGCTGGACGCGATGCGGGCGGCCAAGCGCTGGCTCGATCCCGGCTGGCGCCTCAACCCCGGCGTGCTGGTCGACCGCGCCTGACCGTCTGGCGCGCGGCCGCATCCGCTGCAGCCGCTGGTCGGCCCAGCGCGCCGCCCCCTCGCTTTCGCCGTCGGGTAGACTGCGGGCATGGCTACCCAGAAGCTCAACGGCAAGGCGTTCATGCCGAGCCTCACGGCGAACTCCGTGCAGGCCAGCCTGGACTTCTACACAGCGCTCGGCTTCGAAGTGACCGACCGCTTCGAAGAGAACGGCGTCCTGCAGGGCGTGATGCTCAAGGCCGGCAACGTCCAGCTCGGGCTGAGCCAGGACGACGGCAAGAAGGGCGCCGACCGGCACAAGGGCATCGGCATGCGGCTCTACATCGAGACCAGCGACGACATCGACGCTTTGGCCTCGGCCGCTCAGGCCGCCGGCGCGACGCTGGCCAAGGCGCCCTACGACACCGACTGGAAGACGCGTGCCTTCGACGCGGTGGATCCCAGCGGCTTCGCGATCACCATCTCGTCGCCGTCGCCTGCACGGGCATGATGATGAGGACGCTGGCCGTCCTCGTCGCCGTGGCCAGCCTGTTGATGCCGAGGCCCGTGGCGGCACAGTCGACCGCCGTGCCTGCCGTCGAGGCCGCACCGGCGTCCGTGACGCTGCCGCCGGAGCTCGACCGCGTGCTGCGTGACTACGAGCGGGCCTGGCGCGCCGGTGACGGTGCCGCCATGGCAGCGCTCTTCACCGAGGACGGCTTCGCCGTGCAGAGCGGCCGCCAGGTCGCGCGCGGCCGCGCCGCCATCGCGAAGAATCTGACCAAGCCAGGCGGTGCGTTGCAACTGACGGCCTATGCGTTCTCCACCGCGGAGACGGTGGGCTACGTCGTGGGCGGCTTCCGCTATCCGGACACGACGGGTCCGGGCGGCCGGTTCGTGCTGGCGCTGCGCACGGGTGCCGATGGCCGCTGGCTGATTGCCGCCGACCTCGACAACTCCGGTCCCAGGCAGCGGTAGCCGAGCCGTCATGATCGGAAGCACCGTCCTTCACTACGTCATCGAAGAGCGCCTCGGCCAGGGCGGCATGGGCACGGTGTATCGCGCCCGCGACACCGAGCTGCAACGCACGGTGGCCATCAAGATGCTCGAGGTCGCGGGAGACGACACCCGGGCCCGGCTGCTGCACGAGGCACGCGCCGCCTCGGCGCTCAATCATCCGCACATCGTGACGGTCCACGGCGTCCAGCAGCAGGGCGACGTGGCGTTCATCGTGATGGAGCATGTCGTGGGCGTGTCGCTGGACCGGGCGGTCCCGCCCGGCGGCCTGCCGCTGACATCAGTTCTGCGGCACGCGATCGACATCGCGGATGCCCTGGCGGCCGCCCACGCGCAGGGCATCGTCCATCGCGACATCAAGCCCGCGAACGTGATGGTCACGAACGCCGGCCGCGTGAAGGTCCTCGATTTCGGGATCGCGCGCCACCGGTTGCTGCCTACGGAAGCCACCCGCTTGCCGACGCTGGCCGGCACGCTCGCGGCCACGGGGCAGACGATCGGCACACCGGGCTACATGGCTCCCGAGCAGGTGGCCGGCCAGCCGGCCGGACCGGCGTCGGACGTGTTCGCGCTCGGAGCCGTCCTCTACTACATGCTCACGGGCACGCCCGCGTTCGCCGGCGCCTCGGCGTGGGCGCTCATGGACGCGACGATGCACGCCGAGCCGCCGGGGCTGGCAGCGGCGAAGCCGGGCACGCCGCCGGCGGTGGCCGCGATCGTGTCACGCGCGCTGGCCAAGGATCCGGCGGTCCGCTTCGCGTCGGGCCGCGAGATGCACCAGGCGCTCGTCGAGGCGCTGGCCGACGCGGAACGTGCGATCGCGCCGCAGCCGCGCCTGCCGCGCATGGCGATCGTCGCCGCGGCCGTCGTCATGCTGGCGCTCGTCGGGAGCGGGGTGCTGTGGCTGCGTGCGCGCGATGCGCGTCAGCGGTGGGTGCGCGAGGAGGCCATCCCCGAGATCAGCCGTCTGGCCTCAGCGGGTGAGCCGGTGGCCGCCTACCGCCTGGCCCAGGAAGCCCTGGCCGCTTCGCCGGAGGATCCGCAGCTCCAGGCCGCGTGGACCGGTGCCACCCAGGAGGTGCCGATCACGACCGAGCCCGAAGGCGTCGAGGTCGCCATCCGGTCGCTGGCCGGGGACGACGACTGGACGCTGCTCGGCCGGACCCCGCTCGTCGCCACGGTGCCGCTCGGCCAGATGCGCTGGCGGTTCACGCTGGCCGGACACGACACGCGCGAGGTGATCCCGAATCCGTTCCCGTTCGACATCGCGCTGACCCCCACCGGTACCGGGCCCGCCGGGATGGTGCACGTACCGGCGGGCGAGGTCGAGAATCCAGCCATGGCCACTGAGGTGGCGCTGCCCGAGTTCTTCATCGACGTCACCGAGGTGACCAATCGGCAGTTCAAGGCGTTCGTGGACGCCGGTGGTTACGAACGGCGGGAGTTCTGGACCGAGCCCTTCGAGCACGCGGGTGCGACCCTCTCGTGGGACGATGCGATGGCGCTGATGCGTGACGCCACGGGACGGCCGGGGCCGTCAACCTGGGAAGTGGGCACGTTCCCCGCGGGTATGGGCGACCACCCGGTCAGCGGGGTGAGCTGGTATGAGGCCGCCGCCTACGCCGCCTTCGCCAGGAAGTCCCTGCCCTCCATCTACCATTGGCAGCGTGCGGCCGGCATGCACGGCATCTTCTCGGGTGCGCTGCAGGTGAGCAATTTCGGCGGCCGAGCCGCGCTGCCGGTCGGCGCGTCTGGCAGCTTCGGGCCCTACGGCACCGTCGACATGGCCGGCAACGTCAAGGAATGGGTGTGGAACGAGAACACCGCGGGCCTGCGCTTCACGCTGGGCGGCGCGTGGTTCGAGGCGTCCTATGGCTTTCATGACGAGGACGCCCGGACGCCATTCACGCGCAACGCCGGCTTCGGCTTTCGCTGCATCCTGCAGCGCTCGCCCATCGATGCCACGTTGACTGCGCCGGTCGCCACGCTCGAGCGCGACCCGAAGTCCCTCGTCGCCGTCGGCGATGCCGTCTTCGAGGCCTACAAGCGCCTCTACGACTACGATGCCCGCCCCCTCGGGGGCCGGGTCGACGAGCGCGACGAGGATCAGGCCGACTGGGTAGTGGAGCGCGTGTCGTACACGGCTGCCTACGGCAGCGAGCGTGTCACGACGATGCTGCTGCTGCCGAAAAGCGGCCGGCCTCCGTATCAGACGCTGGTGTATTTCCCGGGCTCCGACGCCGTGCGCTCCTCGTCGAGCCGCGACGCCTACACCGAGTCGGTGCGGTTCCTGGTCCAGTCCGGACGGGCCGTCGCGTTTCCGATCTACCAGCAGACCTTCGAGCGCCGCCGCCGCTCGACCGGCGCGGCCTTCGTGCGCGAGATCAGCATCAATCGCGGTCAGGACCTGCGGCGAGCCATCGACTACATCGCCTCGAGGTCCGACCTCGACGCCTCGAAGATCGGGTTCTACGGCATGAGCCTGGGCGCGCAGCTCGGCCCGGTGTTCCTGGCCGTCGAGCCTCGCCTGCGCACCGGCGTGTTGCTGTCGGGGGGATTCGAGACCTGGAACATCCCCGCCGAAGCCGACCCGGTCAACTTCGCGCCGCGCGTCACGCAGCCGGTGCTGATGGTCAACGGCCGCGAGGACTTCGACCTTCCCTACGAGACCGCGCAGGTGCCGCTCTTCAACGCGCTGGGCACGCCGGCCGACCACAAGCGCCACGCCGTGCTCGAAGGCGGTCATATCCCGCCGCGTCCGCAGGCGGTGTTCAAAGAGGTGCTCGACTGGCTCGATCGCTATCTCGGGCCGGTGGGCAGCCGATAGACGCTCGCCCGCGCGGATGGCCCACAGTCTGGCCGCGCCCAGACTCTCGTCGCCGAAATGGCAGCCTTGACGCGCGGCGAAGGTGCTCGTTTCGGCAACCTCAGCCACCCTCGGGCCTCGTCTCCGCAGCGTTCGCCCGTCCTCGGCGGCGGGCATGAATCGTGCTTTACAGAGGGGTACTGAGCTCGTGACCCGCGGCCGGGTGGCGCGGCGGCAGAACCAGAGGCCCATGGAAAAGCGGGAACGTCAGCGGAAGAAGACCCGGCTGTCGATTCGATTCGGCGCCGAGCGACCTGACAAAATGGGTCTCATTACCGACGTTTCAGGCGGCGGGATCTACATCGCTACCAATTCCGTGCTGCCCCCCGGTTCTACCGTGCGCGTGCAGGTGCCGGTGCCCGGCGCCGAGCCGATGCAGCTCGAGGGGCGCGTCATACGTTCCCGGCGCGTCCCGCCGGCCTTCGTGATGATCAGCACCGGCGGCATGGGCGTGCGGCTGAAGAACGCCCCCCCGGACTGGCGGCAGAGCCAGGCGCTGCCCGACGAAGACTGACGCCCTCAGCCGGCCGGGCGCAGCTTCACGAGCAGGTCCTTGGCTTCCACCGTGTCGCCGAGGGCCACGTGCAGTTCCGCGATCACGCCGTCGAGTGGCGCGTAGACGGTGGTCTGCATCTTCATCGCCTCCATCATCAGCAGCTGGTCGCCCTTGGACACCTTGGCGCCGACCGACGCGGTCAGCGTGGCGATCAGGCCCGGAATCGGCGCCGCGACCTGGGTGGCGTCGGCCAGATCGGCCTTCGGGCGCGCCTTGGCTTTCGGCGCCACGCTCTTGTCCGCGATGTAGGTGTCGCGCGCCATGCCGTTGAGCTCGTAGCTGACGGTGCGGCGGCCGTCCTTGTCGGGCGCGCCGACGGCCACGAGGCGGATGATCAGCATCTTGCCGTCCTCGATCTCCACCTGAGATCTCTTCGCCCGGCGTCAGCCCGTAGAAGAAGGCCGGCGTCGGCAGCACGCTGACATCGCCGAACTCACGGCGGTGCTTCACGAAGTCGGCGATGCACCTGCGGATACATCAGGTGCGAATAGAGCTCGTCGTCGCTCGGCGCCCGCTTGAGCGCCGCGGCCACGTCGGCCTGCAGTGACTCGATCGACCCCGGCCGCGTGGAGGCGGCGAGCGGGTCGGCCATCGCCGCGGCGTAGCGGGCCCGGGCCTCGCCATGACGCGTCTCGCCGAGCACCACCCGCGACACGCCCTCGGGCCAGCCGCCCTCGGGCCAGCCCAGGCCGCCCATCGAGCATGTCGATCACGCTCTCGGGAAACGGCATCGAGCCCGGCTCGAGGTTGACGACGTCGGCCGGCTTGATGCCCTTGGTGAACAGGAAGAGCGCCATGTCGCCGACCACCTTCGACGACGGCGTCACCTTGACGATGTCGCCGAAGAGCTGGTTGACCTCGGCGTAGGTGCGGGCAATCTCCGGCCAGCGGCTGGCCACGCCCATCGCGGCGGCCTGCTCGCTTGCAGGTTGGTGTACTGCCCGCCGGGCATCTCGTGCAGGTAGACCTCGGCGCTGCCGGCTCTGCGGCGCGGTGTCGAACGGCGCGTAGTATTCGCGCACGTGGCTCCCAGTAGTCGGAGAACTCGCTCGAGCGTGTCGAGGTCGAGCCCGGTGTCGCGCGGCGTGTGCGCAGGGCGGCGACGATCGAGTTGAGATTCGGCTGCGAGGTGCTGCCGCTCATCGACGCGAGGCGAGATCCACCACGTCGACGCCGGCATCGGCGGCCCGCAGGATCGACGCCGACGTTGATGCCGCTCGTGTCGTGGGTGTGGAAGTGGATCGGCACGCCCACTTCCTCCTTGAGCGCCTTGACCAGCTTCTGGGCGGCATACGGCCGGCACAGTCCCGCCATGTCCTTGATGGCGAGGATGTGCGCGCCCATGCGCTCGCAGCTCTTTCGCCAGCCGCACGTAGTACTTCAGGGAGAACTTGTCACGCCGGTCGTCGAGGATGTCGCCGGTGTAGCAGAGCGCCGCTTCACACACCGCATGCGTGTCCTGCACGGCCTCCATGGCCACCCGCAGGTTGGGCAGGTAGTTGAGCGAGTCGAAGATGCGGAAGATGTCCATGCCGCTCGCGGCCGCGTGCTGCACGAACCCGGCCACGACGTCGTCGGGGTAGTTCGTGTAGCCGACGGCGTTGGCGCCGCGGAACAGCATCTGGAAGCAGATGTTCGGCACGCGGGCGCGCAGCGTGCGCAGGCGGTCCCACGGATCTTCGTTGAGGAAACGCATCGCCGTGTCGAAGGTGGCCCCGCCCCACATCTCGAGCGAGAACAGCCCCGGCAGCCGGTGCGCCACCGTGTCGGCGCAGGCCAGCATGTCGTAACGTGCGCACGCGGGTGGCCATCAGCGACTGGTGCGCGTCGCGAAACGTGGTGTCGGTCACGAGCAGGCGCTTCTGCTGCGGCCGTCCACTCGGCGAAGCGCTTCGGCCCGAGTTCGAGCAGCCGCTGGCGGGTGCCCGGTGGCGCCGTCAGGCGATCGTCGTGGGCCGGCGGCGTCGCCGGGGGCAGCGCGGCTGGGCGGGCGGTAGCCCTTGGCGTGCGGGTTGCCGTTGACGATCACGTTGCCCAGGAAATTCAGCAGCTTCGTCGCGCGGTCGCGCCGCGGCGTGAAGCGGAACAGCTCTGGCGACGTGTCGATGAGCGTCGTCGTCGCCTGACCGCTGCGGAAGAGCGGATGCGCGATGACGTTCTCGAGGAACGGGATGTTCGTCTTGACGCCGCGGATGCGGAACTCGCGACAGCCCGCGATGGCTGCGGTTCAGGGCGATGTCGTAGGTCTGCCCGCTGGCCATGCAGCTTCACGAGCATCGAGTCGTAGAAGGGCGTGATGACGGCGCCGGCGTAGCCCATGCCGCCGTCGAGGCGGACGCCGAAGCCGCCCGGCGAGCGATAGGCCAGCATGCGGCCGTAGTCGGGGATGAACTTGTTCTCCGGATCCTCGGTCGTGATCCGGCACTGGATGGCGTAGCCGTTGCGCGGCACCTCCTCCTGGCGCGGCATGCCGACTTCCGGCGAGTGCAGGGCATGGCCCTGCGCGATGAGGATCTGCGCGCGCACCAGATCGAGGCCGGTGATGACCTCGGTCACCGTGTGCTCCACCTGGATGCGCGGGTTCATCTCGATGAAGAACCACTCGTGGCGGTCGAGATCGTAGAGGAACTCGACCGTGCCGGCGTTGTCGTAGCGCATCTCGCGCGCCATGCGCGCGGCGGCGTCGCACAGCTCGCCGACCACCGTCTCGGGCAGGCCGAAGCTGGGCGCCACCTCGATCACCTTCTGGTGGCGGCGCTGCACCGAGCAGTCGCGCTCGTGGAGGTGGATGACGTTGCCGTGCCGATCGCCGAGGATCTGCACCTCGATGTGCTTGGCGCGCGGGATGTACTTCTCGAGGAACACGGCCGGGTTGCCGAAGGCCCGGTCGGCCTCGCCCTGCGCCTCGTCGAGCAGCGGACCGAGCTCGGCGGCCTTGCTGCACGACGCGCATGCCGCGCCCGCCGCCGCCGAAGGCCGCCTTGATGATGAGGGGAAAGCCGATCGGGCCGCCATCTTCATGGCCGCCTCACGGTCTGTGACCGGTTCCTCGGTGCCGGGCAGCGTCGGCACGCCGATCCGCGTGGCCAGGGCGCGGGCGGCCGTCTTGTCGCCCATCATGTCGAGCAGCTCGGGGCGCGGGCCGACGAAGATGATGCCGGCCGCTTCGACAGGCGCGGGCGAAGGCGGCGTTCTCGGACAGGAAGCCGTAGCCCGGGTGGATGGCGTCGACGCTCCTTGTCGCTGCGCCACCCCGACGATGCTGCTCGATGTCCAGGTAGGCGGCCACCGGGCCCTTGCCGTGCCCGACCTGGTAGGCCTCGTCGGCCTTGTAGCGGTGGATGCAGAAGCGATCCTCCTGCGCGTAGACCGCCACCGTGCGCAGGCCGAGCTCGGTGCCGGCGCGGAAGATGCGGACGGCGATCTCCGACCGGTTGGCGGCCATCAGCTTGCCGACCGGACGGATTGCGGCGCTCGGGGAGGTGACGGCTGGCGGCGGAGACGGCGCTGGCATGACGGCAACCCTTCTGCACGTGAGTGGGCCGGACGGCGACCCGGCGTGGCGGTCCGCTCCGGCGGCCCGCCCCCTTAGAACACCATGACCCGGAGTGCCGCCACCAGCATCGTGACGCCGGCGAAGACCAGCAGCCACAGGACGCCGTTGCGGAACGCCGCCGGGCTCAGACCCGTGTAGATGTGCGAACCGTAGACGGCCGGGACCACCAGCGAGCCGGCAACCACCGCCATGTGCGGCAGATGCTCGGCGCGCGCCCGTCCCGAGACGACGAGCGAGGTGAAGGTGGCCGCCAGCACGATCAGGTTGAAGTTCTGCAGCACCGCGCGGTGCGCGTCCTTCGTGTAGCCGCGCAGCGTGCACCAGAGGGCCGGCGCCAGGCCGCTGAAGCCGCTGAGCGGCGCCATGACGCCGCCGAGCAGGCCGACCACGGCATCCGCCCAGCGGCCGCCACGCGTGACCGGCGGCAGTTTCGGCGTGGCGAGCATCGCCGAGCAGCACACGACCAGCAATCCGCCCAGCACCAGCTTGAAGCGGTTGGGATCGAGGAGCGGCAGGATGCGCGTGCCAATCGGAATCCCGATGGCACTTCCGAGGAGGAACGGCCACAGCAGCGAGATGTGCCAGCCCCGCCGCACCCGGATCACGGAGATGACCTGTCCGGTGAGGCCGCCGAACACGGCCATCACGGCCGCCAGCTGCGGGTTCACGCCCCAGACCCAGATCGCCATCGCCACCATCGCGAACGCGAAACCCGAAATCCCCTGTACCAGCCCGGCGACGGCGGCGCCGAACGCCAGTAACCACATCTCAGACATCGTGTGACCGCTCTCGAACGGAGCTGCCGCTCCGGCAAAACGACGATTTTATGCTGGTTCCGGACGCTGCCGCCGGATTCTGCCGGCGCCCGCCTGCGGCCGCCCGCCGACCCGGCGGGAATGAATGGCCGGGACGCGGGTTAGGATGGAGGTATGGCACGAACAGCGATTCTCCTGGCGGGAGTGATCACTCTGACGTCGGCGGCCGGGCTGCTGGCGGCGCGCTCCCAGGGCACGACCACCAACGACGGCGTCTACACGGCGGTCCAGGCCGCCGAAGGCAAGAAGCTCTACGAAGAGGTGTGCGCGAGCTGCCACCAGCCGGCGAAGTTCAAGGGCGCGGAGTTCGTGCGCGCCTACGGCCAGCGCCCGCTGACCGGCATCGACGCGGCGATGGCCGAGATGCCGATGGACAACCCCGGCAGCCTCGAGCGCGCGCAGATCGCGTCGCTCATCGCCTACTTCCTCGAGATGAACGAGTATCCGGCCGGCACCACGCCGCTCGATGGCAAGGTCGAGTCGCTCAAGGCCATCATGGTGGCGCCGCGCCCCTGACGCGGCCCCGCACCCCGACGCCCCGCCGCTACTGGATGAGGCGCTCGCGGATGGCCGCCGGCGGCACCTGGCAGGCGTTGGACTCGCCGGCCAGCTGGTGCCGGATGGCGGCCACGACGTCGTAGGCGGCATCGCGCAGTGGCCGCGGCACGAGCAGGGCCACCGCCGCCAGCGACCACGGACGCGGCAGCCGTCTGGCGATCCTGAGGACGGCCGTCGACTTGCGGAAGAGCTGCCCGTCCTCGATGAGGATGATGCTTCGCGTGGACGCCCGCGTCTCGCCGAACTGCGCCAGGAGCGCGTGCGCGGCGGCGTTCTGCGAGGCACCGAACCGGAAGTAGCCGCCCGGATCCCTGGTGGCGATGAAGGTCACCGACCGCTCGCAGAAGGCGCACGTGCCGTCGAAGAGAACGATGCCGTGAGCGCGCGCCGGTGACTCCATGGTGGTGATTGTAGGACGCGGCCGCGGCCAGCCGGGTGCCGGCCGTTCCCGTGCCATCATGCAGAGATGAGCGGCTGGCGTCTCGACCACACCTACGCGACGCTGCCGGCGCTGTTCCACGCGGCGGCCGCGCCGACGCCGGTCCGCGACCCGCACTACGTCGTCTTCAACCCGGCGCTGGCGGCCGCCATCGGCCTCGACGCCGCGAGCCTCGAGGGCCCCGCGGGCGCTGCCATCTTCGCCGGCAACCACCTGCCCGAGGACGCCCGGCCGCTGGCGCAGGCCTACGCCGGCCACCAGTTCGGCCACTTCACGGTACTCGGCGACGGCCGCGCCATCCTGCTCGGCGAGCAGACGACGCCCGCCGGCACACGGGTGGACGTGCAGCTCAAGGGCGCTGGACAGACGCCGTACTCCCGGCGCGGCGATGGCCGGGCCGCGCTCGGGCCGATGCTGCGCGAGCTCCTCATCAGCGAAGCGATGCACGGGCTCGGCATCCCCACCTCGCGCAGTCTCGCCGTCGTGTCGACGGGGGAGCCGGTCTACCGCGAGCGCCCCTTGCCGGGGGCGGTGCTCACGCGCATCGCGGCCAGCCACCTGCGGGTGGGCACGTTCGAGTGGGCGGCCGTCAGCCGCGACCCGGCGGCGCTGCCGGCCCTGGCGGCCTACACCGTGCAGCGGCACTTCCCGGAGGTAGCCGACGCCGCCACGCCCCACCTGGCCCTGTTCGAGGCGATCGTCGAACGGCAGGCGCGGCTCATCGCGCAGTGGCAGCTGGTGGGTTTCATCCACGGCGTGATGAACACCGACAACATGGCGCTCTCCGGCGAGACGCTCGACTACGGCCCCTGCGCCTTCATGGACGTCTACGATCCGGAGACGGTGTTCAGCTCGATCGACGCCGCCGGCCGCTATGCCTACGGCAACCAGCCCCCGATCGCGCAGTGGAACCTGGCCCGTCTGGCCGAAGCGATGCTGCCGCTCTTCGACGCCGATCGGACCCGCGCCATCGAGCTGGCCACCGCCGCCCTCGAACGCTTCGTGTCCCGGTTCGAGCACCACTGGCTGGCCGGGATGCGGGCCAAGCTGGGCCTGACCACCGAGGAGCCGGAGGATCGCGCGCTCGTCGAGGCGCTGCTGGCGTGGATGCGCGGCGCCGGCGCGGACTTCACGAACACGTTTCGTACGCTCGGCGTCACCCGAGGGCGCCGCCGCCCTCGGCCACGGGGATGCCACGGTTCCAGGAGTGGCATGGCGGGAGCGCTGGCAGAGCCCGGCTCGAGCGACAGGCGCTGGCGCCGGCGGAGGCCGCGGCGCTCATGCAGCAGCGCAATCCGGCAGTGATTCCGCGCAATCACCTGGTGGAAGCGGCGCTCACGGCCGCCACCGACGCGGGCGACCTCGGCTTGCTCGAGCGGCTGCTGGCGGCGCTGGCGAATCCATTTGACGACACGCGCCTGCCGGCCGAGTTCACGCGCGCCGGCGAGCCCGGCGGCCGCCCGTACCGGACCTTCTGCGGCACCTGAGCCCGAGGCGTCCTCGGGGCCAGGCTCCTTCCAGGAATCCCGGGGCAGAGCGAACGGCCGTCATGCGCCGTTGGCCGTCTAACTGCCCGGTGGCCGCGATCAAGCGGCCGCGAGGAGGGGTCATGCAAGCTCATGGAGCTGCCGCCGTCGCACTCGTCGCATTCGCGCTTGAGGCCGCGCCAGCGGGGGCGCAGGTCTCCACAGCCGTCGAAGTCACGCCCTACGTGGCGATCGGTTCGGACGCGGCATCTCCCGTCGGCGCCGCCGTCACGTTCCCTGTCACATCGACGCTCAGTGTCGAGACCGACGTCGCGTATCGTCGTGGCGAGGGTCGCATTCACGCGTTGAGCTCACACGCCAGTCTCCTGTGGTTCGTTCCGCGCGTCGGTCAGGCGGCGCCGTATGTCGCCGCGGGCGTTGGGCTGGCGCAATACGGCGCGCCCGTGTTCTCAGCCAACGCCGGCCCTCCGATCGGCACACGGCCTCGCGTGGCCATGACCGTGAACGCTGGAGGCGGGGTGAAGATGCCTCTGAACGAGAAGCTGGACCTGAGAACCGACGTCCGGTGGTTCAAGTCCTTTGGCCGGGAGGGATCGGAGCAGTTTCGCGTGGCTCAAGGCCTCTCGTTCGATGTCGGCAAACGATAGTGCGGCCGTCGCCGGTGCGCGCTTGACGCCGCAGCCGAGACGTTCACGCCTGGCGTGCCTGTCTCCGCTGTGACTTGGCCGTCCGTGCGGCAGACCGAGCCGCCGCCGTCAGTCGGTCGTCGAAGCAGGAGAACCGCACCGTCCCCTTGCCGGCGGCGCGGACCACCTCGAGGTAAGCCGCCAGGTGCACGCTGTCGTAGCCGCGCAGGCCGTGGCGTTCGGCCAGATCACCCGCATCGCGGCACAGCGCGTTCGTCACGTCAACGGCGAGGTATCTCGGCCAGTCCTCGTCGAGCGCCCGCTTGGCGGCCGCAAAGGCCCGCGGTCGAAGGCTCCTTCGCGTCTACGTCGGGCCAACGCCGCGCGTGCCTCCGGGTAAGCGATGGCCGCCGTCGCCACGATGTCGGCCTGTTCCACCAGTTGGCGGACGACGTCGCTTCCGGCCTCAGCCACGTAGAGCTTCACCAGGCTGCCCGTGTCGAGGTACAGGGTCACCGGCGGTCCTCGAGTACGGCCTCGGACACCGAACGGCCCTTGCCTGTTGGCGCCGGGTGTTTGGAGCCGGCCGGCTTGCCGCCGGACCACTGCGCTTTACCCGAAACAACCAGGGCATCGGCCCACTCCACGTCGGCCGGGAGGTCAACCGGTCCGAGCGTCGCAATCGCCCGACCACGCTCGGTCACCGTTATCCGGGCGCCGGACCGCACACGTTTCAGGTAGCGGCTCAGGCCGCTCTTGAGCTCGCGAACGCCGACCGTGTCCATGGCTGACGCCTCCTCATGTAGTCACAACGATACCGTGAGGTAGTCACTTATGGACGGCGGTCGGATCAGCGGCACCGGGAGGCGGTCCAGTCACAGCCCCTCGATCCGCCGCCCCATGCCTGCCGCGACGAGCAGCCAGGCCACCGTCAGCGCCGCGAAGCCGACCAGCAACGTCACGAGCGACTCGGCCGCGCCGATCGTCATCACGCGGTAGGTGTCGGCCGTCAGCTCCCGCGTCCAGGCGAAGCGGAGTACGTTGATGAAGCCGAGCACACCGCCGGCCAGGGCGGCGAAGAGGCCTGCCAGTGACAGCGGACGCATCAGCGCCAGGTGCCGCTCGGTCGGACGCGTCACGTAGACGACGGCCATGACCAGTGGCACCAGGCACAGCACGAGTGAGAGCAGCGCGAACAGACTGGCGTGTCGGAGCATCTCCATGGGCACCTCGCAAGCGACTGTCGAATCTGCCCGGGTACAACGCCCGGCACCGGTCGTCGTGACACCTGTCACAGGGGCGGCTCTCCGGCGTTAGTACCGGCATGGAGCGCGACCTGGAGCTGGCGCTCGTCGAGCGGCTTCGGCAAGGAGACGCCGATGCGTTCGACGACGTCTACGCGGCGTTCAACCCCCGCCTCTTCACGTTCCTGGTGCGCCTGTCGCGCCGCCGCGACGTAGCCGAGGACCTGCTCGAGGAGACCTGGCTGCGGCTCGTGAAGCACGCGCGGCGGCTGCAGCCCGACACCAGGCTCGGGCCCTGGCTGTTCACCGTGGCGCGACACCTGTACATCAGCTATTGCCGCTCCCGACTGCTCGAGGACTCGGCAGCCGCGAGCCTGATCGCGCTCTGGCCGTTCAGTCCGGAGCGCTCCTCGCCGTTCGACGTCGCCGCGGCCAACGAGCTCGACCGCCGCATCGAGCGGGCGCTGGCGGCGCTGCCGGTGGCCTCGCGTGAGGTGTTGCTGCTCGTGGCCGTGGCCGGGCTGGACCACTCGGATGCCGCGGACGTCTGCGGCATCACGCCGGCCGCATTGCGCCAGCGGCTGCACCGGGCGCGCGAAGCCCTGTCGACCGCGCTCGAGCGCGATGGTGCGGTTGGCGCTCGCGCGCCGGGAGGGATGACGCCATGTCCGAACCGCTGACGCGACTGGCCGCACTGCCGCCGGCCAAACTTGATGCGGCGCGGGCCGAGCGTATCCGGGTGCACTGCCGAACGCGGCTCGCACGGCAAACGCCGCGGGTGTCCGATCGGCCCGGCGTCCGCCCGCGCGGCGGCAGGGCGCCGATCTGGCAGCCCGTGGTCCTGGTGCTTGCCGTCGGCTACATGACCGAGGCCATCATCCAGGCACTCCGCGTCTACGGCCTTCTTTGACTTCGATCGTGGAGCGAGGCCAAGTGCCGCACCGCGAAGGCGTCACGTGCCCGCAGCTGTGGACGCCTTGCCCGGCTCATTCAGGCGGGCAACGCGCCCACAAGCTCCTTGGAAATCACAGAACGGTTTCCACAGCTCCCACAGCCCTCCTCGTTTTTCTGATCGAGATTCTCCGGGACGACCGAGCCGCGATAGAGCACGTCGATCGCCCACGGCAGGTCGAAGCGTGTGCCGTCCCACGTGGGAGGCTTCCCGATGACGTGGGCCGTGACGTCATGAAGCGCTGGCAGGCATGGCGGGGCGGCGGGAGCTACCTGAAGGGGCGCGCCGTCTGGACGGAGGAACGTGAGCACGCCGTCGAGCCTACGCATGACGCCGAACCCGCCTTCGTGGACGGCGCGATGATGGCGCCGGCACAGTAGCACGAGGTTATCGAGGCTCGTCGCGCCGCCGTCAGCCCAGTGTGTCAGGTGGTGCGCGTCGCATCTGCGAGAGGTGCAGCCCGGAAAGCGGCAACTGGTGTCGCGCGCGGCCAGGGCGCGGCGGATCGATGGCGGAATCGTGCGCGTCTTGCGGCCCACATCCAGCACCGCGCCGTCGGCGTCGTGGCGCATGTGCACCAGCGACGCGTCGCACGACAGCCGCTGCGACGTTTCCATCGAAACGTACAGCGCGCCGTGGTCCACTTCGAGGGCGCCATCCAGCGCAGCAGGACTGGCAATCGGGGTGGACGTGTCGACCCGCGTAGCGGCCGCGTCGTCGGCCGTCACATGGAGCACGACCTGGTAGCGGTCACCCGCGGTGCCGCCATCGAAGTGGGCCGCCAGGGCGGACTCGGCGAGCAACGCCAAGGCATCGGCCCGACGTTGCGCAGGCGTCACCTCCTCGGCCATCGCGTCACCGCTCGGCGCACCGGCCGCCTTCGCGGAACAACCGGTCGGCCGCGGCCTCGAGCGCGCGCTGCACCACGGCGCCCATCTCGGGCGTGAGCCGTCCACGGATCACCACCATGCCGTCGTCGTCCACCCAGGTGGAGAGCTGACGCTGCAGATGCCGCGTCTCAGTCTCTTGCGCCGCCTGCACGCGGTCCACGCGTCGCCACGCCCGCACGACAGCGTTCGACGTGCGCGCAGTTGCCGGCCAGCGCCAGGTCGAGGAGCGCCGCCTCGTTGTCGGCGGTGGCCACGCGCGTGAGCGCCCGCACCTTGGCGTAGGAGACCTGCCCGTGCTGCATGGCCGCGCTGATCCGCGGCAGGGCTGGCAGCGCCTTGGCGACGCGCACCTTCTCGCGCGCGGCGCCGAGATCGATGCCGGTTCGCCAGTGCAGCCAATGGGCGCACGACAGGAAGCCGTTGTTCCAGCCCGACGCGCTGCGTCGAACTCGCGCAGCAGCACGAGCAGTTCGTAGGTGGCGGCGTGGAGGCGTGCGGCCAGTGCCGCAATCGTCTCGCCGAGGTCGTCGGTGTCCGCTCGACGCGCGAGCACGAGCGCGTGTGGCGAGGCGTGGCTGAGCGAGCGAATCGGCGGGAGATGCGGAGAGCATTTCCCATCGTAGCGTGGCAGTTTTTGCCGTCGGAGATTGACGCCTGCGAGGCGATCGCGACGCGATCCACCATCGCGCATGAAGCAGCCCGCGTTCGCGCCTTCAGCGCGACTGCAGCGCTCGGCAGGTGGCGACCTACGAGTGCTCGCCAATCGCAGCGCGGGTGCCTTCAGAAACTGCGTCAAGCGAAAAGTGAGGGATCGCGCGAATAGTTGGCAGGCCGATGGCCGCGATATGCGGATGCTTCAGCGACACGAGGACCTTGGCTTCGCGCGCGAACCGTGCCAGGCGATCGGCATCATGCGCGAACGCCTCGGGAAGAATCTTGATCGCCACGTCGCGATCGAGCTTGGTGTCGCGCGCACGGAACACCTGACCCATGCCGCCGGCGCCGGATAGCCGCGAGGACTTCGTAGACGCCGAGTCGGGTGCCGGGGGTGACGGCCAAGGGTGTGCGTGACTATACGGAACGGACCGTGCGGACCAACGGGTCGAACACGGGGAGGCCCGGCACGGTGATGAACGCGGCATCGTGCGTCCAGAGCTCGGTGGCCCCTCCCTCGAACGCGGCCAGGGCGATCTGCAGATCGAAGATCCGTGGACCACTCACCGCGAGGGCGGACGCCGTTTGCAGCAGTCGCTCGCCGAAGCCCGGGCCGGGGAGCCAGATTGCTGCGCCCGCGTC
Source organism: uncultured Acidobacteriota bacterium (assembly GCA_963807405.1). Classification (GTDB taxonomy): domain Bacteria; phylum Acidobacteriota; class Vicinamibacteria; order Vicinamibacterales; family UBA2999; genus CADEFD01. Next base: position 230,381 of record CAWEBU010000009.1, read on the forward strand.
GGTCAGCGCGCGCACGAACGCCGCGGCCTGCGCGGGCGTGGACGGGCGTCCCTCGGCCGAAGGATGCGTGACGACCGACCAGAACTCCGGCAGCACCGCCGCCGACATGCCCCAGCCGCGAGGGGCGGCCGCCGCTCGCTCGATGGCGCTGCGGGCCCGCTTGTGCTGCGGTGTCCGCTCGCGGTGGGCGTAGACCAGCAGGTTGGTGTCGATCGCGATCATCGCCGCGACCTACCGCCGAGCGAGGCGCTCGATCATCGCGGCGCGATCGGCCACGTCCAGCCCCTCCGGCAGACCGCCGTCAACGGTCACCCACTTGATCTTGGCGGGCGCCTTCGCCGGCCGCGCGCCGCGCAGTTCCGACCGCAGGCCGCGCTCGACGAGCGTTCGCAGTGTGGTGCGCTGGCTGGCGGCCTGTCGCTTTGCGGCGACGAACAACTCGTCTGGCAGCTCGACCGTCGTCTTGATCGCCATATGGGTCTACAGGTTACCATATTTATGGGTCTGCCATAGGCACGAGATTTATGGGTCTGCCATGGGCACGAGGCGCTTCGAGGAAGGCGGTCGCTTCCGAGCACGCGCCCCAGCGGTGCGGTCCAGGCGGACCCTGAGGGGTTTGTCAACTCGCGCTAGTCTTTACGTGGTCGCTCCAGCGTCAACCGCGGTCGTCGTCGTGGCGGCACAACGACGGTCTGGGACGTCGCCTGGCAAGGAGCACCGTGCCGACATCAGGGAGAGGAGACGGTCATGACCACGCGCAGGGAGTTCGTCGTCGGAGCGTCGCAAGCCGCGGCGGGCCTCGGGCTGGCTGGCCTCCTCCCACTGCAGGGATGCGCTCAAGGGACTTCCCGGGCCGCCCGCGCCACCGGCACGGGCTTCGTCTACGACGCGCGTTCCCTCGCCCACGTGGTTCCGCCGTCGAGGAGCGGGGCACCGCGACCCGAGGTCGCCGAGCGCCTCGTGCGGATCATGGAGGTCCTGAACTCCCGCGGTCTCGTCGACGACATGCAGCCGGTCACCGCCCTTGGCGATCCGCGGCCATCCATCGAGGCGCATCATGCGGCCGCACATGTGGCGGCGATCCGGCAGATTCCCGTGACGGGACCGATCGCCGAACTGGCGGTCGCCGGCGCCCTCGGTGCCGTCGACGCGGTCGCCCGCGGCGACGTGCGCAACGCCTTCTGCGCCGTGCGTCCGCCGGGGCACCACGCCAACAACACCGGCGCCGAGGAAGGATTCTGCTACTACAACAACGCCGCCATCGCGGCGCGCTACGCACAACAGGCGCACGGATTCCAGAAGGTCCTCATCATCGACTGGGACTACCACCACGGAAACGCCACGCAGAATGCCTTCTTCAGCGACCCCTCCGTGCTCTTCTACTCGACGCACGATTGGGCGGCGTATCCGAAAACGGGTGACCCGTCGCTCGTGGGTGAGGGAGACGGGCGAGGCACCAACATCAACGTGCATCTCGACTGCGGCTCGAAGGACATCGACATGCTGCGGGCATGGGACACGCGGCTCGAGCCGGCGGTGGCCGCCTTCGACCCCGACTTCGTCATCGTGAGCGCCGGCTTCGACAGCCGGCAGGACGATCTGCTCGGCTGCTTCGACGTCACCGACGATGCCTTCCGCCGCATGACCCGCAAAGCCCAGGAGTTCGCCGACTCCTGCTGTGGCGGGCGACTGGTGTCGCTGCTCGAAGGCGGCTACAACATCGAGGGGCTCGCGCTGGCGACGGCGGCCCACGTGGAGACGCTGCTCGAAACCTCGTGAAGGATTCGTGGGCTCACCTGGGCTCGATGTCGTACCACAGGCCCACCACGCCTGTCTTCTCGTAGAGGCGCTGCTTGCGCAGCTTCAGTGTCGCCCGGTGTGCGGGCGGAGGCAGGAACGGCACTCCGCCGCCGAGCAGAACCGGGATCACCGAGACGCCGATGGCGTCGACCAGTCCGGCCGCCAGCAGGCTGCGGAACAGCTCGCCGCCGCCGAAGACCGCGATGTCCTTGCCCGGCTGCGTGCGCAGGTCAGCGACGACGCGCTCGGCGTCAGGACTCACCGTGAGCTGCGGGAAGTCGCTCTGCCGCAGCGTGCGCGAACAGAGGATGTTGGTAATCCCGGGCGAGGGCGGAGCGTCGTTGCCCATGCGTCGCATGGCTTCGAACGTCTTGCGGCCGATGAGGAAGGTGTCGAACGGCGCCATCATCTCGGCGAAGTCCATGTCCGGATCCATCACGATCCAGTCGAACTCACCGTTCGGTCCGGCGATGAATCCGTCCAGGCTCATCGCGCCGCCATAGTGCACTCGCCGCATGGGACCTCCAGTGTGCGGACGGTCAGGCCGGCCGCTCAGGCCCTGGCCTCGGCCACCGGGCGGCTGGCGTCGACCTTGAGCCAGCACAGCGCGCCCACCAGCAGCACGGCGACCATCGGGACGAACGGCGCGTCGTAGCTGCCCGTGCGCTCGACGATGTAGCCGTAGAGCACCGAGCCGATGAACCCGCCGACCTGCGCCACCGTGTTCATCAGGCCCACCATGGCCCCGGCGTGCGCGCCGCCCACGTCCAGGCACACGCCGAACACGCCGGACTGCTGGAAGGTGATGGCGCCGTAGGCGAGGGCCAGGAACACCACCGTCAGCGTCGGGTCGGGCGTGGCCATGGTCAGGCCGGTGAAGCCGGCCGCCAGCAGCAGGGCAGTGGCTCCGACCATCCGCCGTCCGGCCTTCGCGCCGAAGCGGCGGACCGCCAGGTCGCTCACGGCGCCGCCGGCGAGATTGGCCACGACGGCCACCAGGAACGGCAGGGCCGACAACACGAGGCCGCCCTCGCTCACGCCGCGTCCCTTGACGAGGAAGGTGTGAAACCAGGTCTGGAAGAAGTTGTAGACGTAGATGTAGCAGAAGGCCGCGCCGAGAATGGCCCACACCGTGCTCGAGGCGTAGGCCTGCCGCCACGGAAAGCGGGCGCCGTGGGCCGGCGGCGCGGTGCCGTCCTCGGCCTCCGGTGCCCTGCCGCGCATCTCGCTCGGCGAATCGCGGAACCAGGCGTACCAGACGGCGGCCCACACGACGCCGACGGCGCCGAACACGTAGAACGACATCCGCCAGCCGTAGCGCATCTGGATCGGCAGCACGAGCAGCGGCGCCACGGCGCCGCCCACCTGGCTGGCCATCAGGATGACGCCCGACATCGTGGCGCGCCGGGCCGGCGGGAACCACCGCGCCACCACGATCGACGCGTTGGGGAACGCCCCGGCCTCGCCGGCGCCGAACAGGAAGCGCACCACCAGCAGCTGGTAGTAGCCGGTGACGGCGCCGGTCAGCACCGTGAAGGCCGACCACCAGGTGACGATGCGGGTGAGCACCCGCCGCGGGCCCAGCCGGTCGCCCATGGTGCCGGTCGGGATCTCGAACAGGCAGTAGGCCAGGGTGAACACGCCGGTGACCCAGCCCCAGCCGATGGGATCGATGCCGAGGTCCTCCTGAATCCACGGACCGGCCACCGAGATGCAGACGCGATCGAGATAGGTGATGGCGAAGAGCAGGAAGAGGAGTCCGGTGACGCCCCGGCGATCGCGCGATGCATGCGACATCGGGGCCCATTCTGGCATCAAGGGTGCTCCCGTGCCGCTCGCGATCCGCCCGGGGGGCATGGCGCCCCGCATATGATGAACGCGAGGACACGACGTGAGCGCACAGGATGTGATTGCCGACCTTCGGAGCCTGGCCGTGCGGACCAGCGACATGCGCGGCGGCGCCCAGCGCGTGGCGTGGGGCCCGGGCTGGCGCGACGCGCGAAGCTGGCTCGACGACCTGCTGTCCAAAGAGGGACTGCGCGCCGAACCGGACGCCGCCGGCAACCGCTGGATCACCCTGCCGGGTGAGCGCCCGGACACCGTCGTGATTGGCGGCCACCTCGACTCGGTGCCGAGCGGCGGCTGGCTGGACGGCCCGCTCGGGCTGCTGGCCGGCGTCGAGGCGCTGCGGCGCCGCAAGGGCACCACGCCGCCGGTGACGCTGGCCGTCGTCGACTTCGCCGATGAGGAAGGCGCCCGCTTCGCGCGCAGCCTGCTGGGTTCCTCGGGAGCCAGCGGCAGCCTGGTGCCGGAAAGCGTGCGCGGGCTGGTCGATCGCCAGGGCGTGCGCCTGGTGGACGCGCTGACCGAGAACGGCGTCGACGTGGACCTGATGCCCGAGGCACGCCGCGCGCTCGACCGCCGCCAGCCGCGGGCCTACCTCGAACTGCACATCGAGCAGGGGCCCGTCCTCGCCGCCATGGGCCGGCCCACCGGCGCCGTCATCGGCACCTACGGCGTTGAGCGCCACGTGCTGCGCTTCGTGGGCCAGGCGGCGCACTCGGGGTCGACGCCGATCGCCATGCGCCGCGATGCCTTCCTGGCCGCCGCCGAGACCGCGCTCGCCTGCCGCGAGATCGCGCGCAAGTACTCGACCTCGGCCATCGGCATGGTGTGCACGGTGGGCACGGTGACGGTCGAGCCGGGGATCGTGACGGCGGTGCCCGGCGTATGCGAGATCAGCCTCGATCAGCGGGCCTTCGACGCGGACATCCTGCAAAAGGCGCTGGCTGACGCCCAGCAGGCGGCGGCGCGCGCCGCCGAGGCCAACGGCGTCACGGTGGAATGGCGGCACGTGTGGCGCATCGACCCCTGCCGGTTCGATGAGCGGCTGGTCGAGTTGTGCGCCGAGGCCGTGCAGGAGGTGACCGGCTACGCGCCGCGCCTGCCCTCGGGACCGCTCCACGATGCCGTGGAGATGAGCCGCGTCATGCCGTCGGTGATGATGTTCGCCGTCTCCCCCAACGGCCTGTCGCACTGCAAGGAAGAGGACACCCCGGAGGCGGACCTCGCCGTGACACTCGACGCCTTCGAGCGCCTGGTCGAGAAGACCGTCGAGCTGGTGGCAGCCACGCCCACCTCGAGCTGACGCCAGGGTGGCCGGCCCCTCGCGCGTCCGGCGTGTCGGAGGAGGGTTCAACAGACGACGAGTTCACCCTAGTCGACGAGGGCGATGGCATCACCGGGGCGAATCGCGCCCTCGACCAGCACCGCCGCGTAGACACCCGCCGTGCCGTCGTGCTCTTTCGCCACGCGCCGCATGACTTCCGGGTTGGGCTCCGCCGTGTCCGGATCCAGCGTGATCATCTTGCAGCGGGGGTCGCGGTCCATGACGACGATCTCGGCGCTTGTCTGGCCGATGCGCAGCCGCCGGCCGACCCAGGCGTTCTCGCCGAAGGCGTCGTCGTTCGCGAGATCGACGTAGAGGTTGGCGCGGAACCGCCGCTTGTCCAGCTCGGCGCCCACTTCCTGGCTGAGCTGCCGCGTCGTCTGGATCGAGAACAGCGACAGCGGACGACAGTCGGTCAACGCCCGATCGGACCGCAGCAGCGACAGGCTGAGGTCGTCGCGCATGCCTTCGCTCAGCACGCCAATCAGCCGCGGGTCGTCGATGGCCAGCGTCTCGCCTCCCGGCGTCTCGACATCGACCATCAGGTCGGCTGGCTCGGCATACAACGGGGTGGCGCCGGGCGCGATGGCCTCGGCCTCCGCCAGATTCGGCGGCATGGACATGCGCGCGCCCTGCCGGTAGGTGGCGCCGCACTGAAGCATCCGTCCCTGTTCGCGCGCGGTCAGATACGGAAACCCCTTGGGCGCGGCCGAACTGCGGAACGCGTAAACGCGATCGCCGTAGACGCCCGCGAATCCCGCGAAGGCCTCCTGCAGCTCTTCACCGCGCATGCTCTTCACCGGGTAGCGCCACAGGCTTTCGACTCGTCCGACGATACTCATGGCGGGCAGTCTACCCCGGTTCGCTCGGTTCGCATGGTCCGCCAGCTCGTCCCCGTGTCCACCCCGGCCGCGACGCGATGCGAGCCATTGCCGTGCCCGCCTGTTATGCTCGTCGGATGATCGAGCCCGTGTCGTCCACACGCGTCGTCAAGGGTGCCTGTCCGCACGACTGCCCCGACACCTGCGCGCTCGAGACCACCGTGGAGAACGGCGTCGCCATCAAGGTGGCCGGCGCCAAGGACCACCCGTGGACCGATGGCGCGCTGTGCACCAAGGTGTCACGCTACCTCGACCGCACCTACGCGGCCGACCGCGTCGTGCATCCGCATCGCCGCGTCGGCGGCAAGGGCCCGGGCAACGGCTCCTGGGAACGCATCACCTGGGACGAGGCGCTCGCCACCATCGCGGAGAAGTTCACCGCCATCATCAACTCGCCCGACGGGCCCGAGGGCATCTGTCCCTACAGCTACGCCGGCACGATGGGGCTGCTCAACTTCGCCGGCATGGACCGCCGCTTCTTCAACCATCTCGGGGCGTCGCTGCTCGACCGCACGCTGTGTTCGTCGGCCGGCAAGGTCGGGCATCAAGCTGTCGCTCGGTGGCAGCGTCGGCATGGATCCGGAGCGCGTCGAGGACTCGCGCCTGATCATCATCTGGGGTTCCAATCCGATCACCTCGAACCTGCACTACTGGGTGCGCGTGCAGGAGGCGAAGCGGCGGGGCGCGAAGATCGTCGTCATCGACCCCTATCGCAGCCTGACGGCCGAGAAGGGCAGCGAGCACATCGCGGTGCGTCCGGGTAGCGATGCGGCGCTGGCGCTCGCGATGATGCACGTCATCATCAACGACGGCCTCCACGACGCGGACTACGTGGCCCGCTACACCGTGGGCTTCGACGCGCTGCGTGAGCGCGTGCAGGAGTACCCGCCAGAGCGAGCCGCCGACATCTGCGGCATTCCCGCCGAGACGATCGTGCGGCTGGCGCGCGAGTACGCCACCACCTCGCCGACGGCCATCCGCGTGAACTACGGCCTGCAGCGGCACAAGGGCGGCGGCGCGGCCGTGCGCGCCATCACCTGCCTGCCGGCGCTGACCGGGGCCTGGCGCGAGGCAGCCGGCGGCGTGCTGCTCAGCACCGGCGACTTCTACGGCATGAACACGACGGCCCTCGAGCGGCCGGATCTCCTGAACGGCCGCCGGCCGCGCACCATCAACACGAGTTCAATCGGCGATGCCCTGCTCGAGGCCGAGCCGCCCATCAAGGCGCTGTTCGTCTACAACTCCAATCCCGTCACCGTCGCTCCGGACTCCGAGAAGGTCGTGCGCGGCTTCTCACGCACCGATCTCTTCACCGTCGTGCACGACGTGTTCTTCACCGACACGGCCGACTACGCCGACATCTTCCTGCCGGCCACGACGCAGCTCGAGTGCCTCGACATCCACAAGTCGTACGGGCACCTCTACGTGATGCTCAACCAGCCAGCCATTGCGCCGGTCGGCGAAGCGGCGCCCAACACCGAGGTGTTCCGCCGGATCGCGAAAGCGATGGGCCTGACCGAGCCGGCGCTGTTCGAGTCGGACGAGTCCCTCATCCGCCAGACGCTGCAGACGAGCGCGCCGCGCATGGCCGGCATCACCTACGAAGGCCTGCTGGAGAAGGGCTGGCAGCGGCTCGATGTGCCCGAGATCTACGCTCCGTTTGCCGAGGGCGGCTTTCCGACGCCGTCCGGCAAGTGCGAGTTCTACAGCGAGACGGCCAAGGCGATGGGGCTCGATCCGCTGCCCACCTTCACGCCGCCGGTGGAGTCCGTGCAGAGCGCGCCCGACCGGGCCCGGACCTACCCGCTCGCCATCATCTCGCCGCCGCAGCGGCACCTGCTCAACTCGTCGTTCGCCAACCTGCCGCTCTTCCTCGACAGCGAGAAGGAGCCGCACCTCGACATCCATCCCGACGACGCCACGCCGCGCGGCATCACCGAGGGCGCCTGGCTGCGCATCTTCAACGACCGTGGTGCCTTCGGCGCCCGGGCGCGCGTCACCGAGAAGGCGCGGCCGGGCTGTGTCGTGGCGGTGTCGCTCTGGTGGCGCAAGTTGTCGCCCGACGGCACGAATGCCAACCAGGTGACGTCGCAGCGGCTGGCCGACATGGGGAACGCGGCCACCTTCTACGATGCGCTCGTGGAAGTGGCGCCGGCGGCCGAGCCAGCACCGGCCACGGCAGCGTCTCCCGCCACGAACGCCCTGTCAGCGTGAGGTGACGCGGCGGATCGACACCACTCAGTCGGGGGTGTGGGCGCCGTCGTCGGCCGGCCGACGCCAGCGTTTGGACAGAGCCGGCACAACTGCGCCGCCGATGTTGGCGAGCGTCAGGTCGGGCAGCGGCGCCCGCTCGGCGCCCGACCGCCAGCTCCCGAGTGCGGTTCGAAGGATCCGCCCCAGCGCCCCGAGCCGGTCGCCCAGGCTGAACTCCAGCGGTTGCGCCGTGCACCGCGCGACGAGCACGGTCAGATCGTCCTGCGACAGATTGTCGGAATAGCGATCCTCGATCTCGGTGAGCAGCGTCCGAATCAGCCGCGACGGTTCGACGTCGCCGAGCAGGCGGAGCAGGCGCAGGACGCCGTCCTCGCCGAAGATCTCGCCATCCGCGTCCTGCGACTCGATGAGCGCATCGGTGTAGGCCAGCAGGCAGTCGCCCTCCTGCAGTTCGATGTCCGACGAGTCGTAGTCGGCGATGTCGAGAATTCCGAGCGGCAGATTACGCGGACCCGGCGTCGCGGGAGCGTCGCCGGCGCCAAGAAAATCCCATTCGCCGGTGCTGGCGCGATAGAGGATCGGGCGCGGATGTCCCGCGTTGCACAGCACGAGCCGGCGCGTGGGCGCGAAAAAGGTGGCGACGATGGCGGTGGCAAACACCGCCTGTGCGGACAGCGCCGCGAACTGCCGGTTCAGATGGCCCACCAGTTCAGTCTGGTCGAGGGTGTTGACGAAGCGGCGCATCAGCAGCCGGAGGTCGGCGGCGGTCGCCGCCACGGTCTCGCCGTGCCCGGCGACGTCAGCCACCATCAGCCGCGTGATGCGGCCGGTGGCGCAACTGGAGGCATACACGACATCGCCGCCGCGCGACGCCTGGCCGTAGGGGCGGCTGTAGACCCAGGCATCGAGGCCGCTGAAGGTCGCGCCGTGGTCTGCGAGCTGGGAGCCGCCCCACACTTCCATGCAGGCCATCGGCGGTTGTGCTTCGCTGTTCATCTCAGTTCATTACGCCACGAATACGGGGGATGGATGTGGAACAGTTCGTTGAGTCAGCGTCCGAATGACAGCTCTTCCACCAGCCGCTGCGCCCGCTTGAGCGCGTCACGGGCGGCCACGCGGTCGGCCTGCCGTGCGGCCAGGTCGCGTTCGGCCACCTCGACGGCTTCGTCGGCGTGAGCGAGGGCGTCGCGAGCAGCCGCCAGGGCTTTCTCGGCGGCGCCCCGGCGAACCGCGCGCTCCCGGGCCGCCTTCTCGGCGGCACGCGCCTGACGCTTGCGCGCGGCCGCGTCGTCGGCTGTGGCCGCACGAGGCGCCACCGCCAGGGGCGTCACGGTCCGGCCGGGCGGTGGTTTCGGCGCGGGGATCGGACCGGGCCGCGCCTTCATGACCAGTCCGGCCAGCGCCTCGAGCCCTTGCGGCGCGAGCGGCCGCACCAGCCGGCCGCTGGCCTCGGGCGAGGGCAGGGCCTGCAGTGTCCGGCGCACCGCTTCGAGCGTCGCGGGCGCGGTGGCCTGTCCGCCGGCCGTCAGCCGCTCGCGGGCCGCGGCCACGGCGTCGCGGAGGGCCTCGCGATGGGCCTGCTCGGCGTCGCCGATCTCCGCTGCTTCACCGGCCAGGCGGCGCCGGTGCTCGACGAGCAGTGCTTCGGACGCCGCCACGAGCCGGTCGATTACCTTGCGCTCGTGCCAGTAGAGCTGGTTGACCGCCCATGCCGGCACGCTCGGCTTGGCCAGCGTCTTCACGTCCGGCCGCTTCGCGGCCTTGGCCAGTGCGTTGCGCTGGTCGGTGAACGCCTCGAGCGGACCCTGATACAGGCGATCGATGTCGTCGTCGATGGTGGACATGACGAAGGGCCGCGCGGCTCAGCGCACGTCGAGCGAGCGGAGCGTCTGCAACGCGGCGCGCTCGGTGGCGTCCATCTCGCCATCGAAGTAGACCTTGATGGCATCGAACGGGTCGAGTTCCTCGCCGCTCTGGCGGAGTACCCACGCCTCGACGAACTCGCCGATCGTCCGTCTCGACGCTTCGCGCGCCAGCGCCACACGGCGCTCGTCACGAGCGCGCGCCTCGAGGTCCGCCGAGATGCCCTGTCGCAGCGCCTCGAGCTGCTCCTGCTTGTCGAAGCGGGCCCAGCCGTTCGCCGTGCGCTCGCGCCACGTCGAGGTGTCGACGGCCACCGGCAGGCTGGGGCGCAGCTCCGGCGCTACCACCACGGTGATCTGACCGCGCGTCACGATCTGCCAGCTGGCGTCGGCCAGCGGCACGCCGTAGCGGTAGGTGGCCGCCACCTGGACGTGCGACACGGTGTTGCCGAGATAGATGCCCCACCACGTCCTGGCGTCCGACTTGTAGAAGTCCTCGGCCATCCGGATGGTGGCCGTCTCGAGCAGCCCGCCGGGCAGCGTCGTGACCACCGGCGGGGCCGTCTGCCACTCGGCGGTCCAGTCGTGGGCGGCCGGCGTGAGGCCGCTCCGCGGCAGCAGCCAGTAGAGGCCGAGCGCCGTGAGCGTCAGCAGCGCCACACCGAACACGGCCATCACGGCGAGGCCGCGCCCTCGTGTCGGGCGCCCGCTCGCCGGGTCTGCCGTCGTGTTCGTCATCCCGCCGCCCTGCTGGTCATGGCGCACCTGGGGCCTTCGGCGGCGGCGAGATTCTTGTACTCCTTCGGCGGCTCGGCGCCGAGCAGGTGCGTGACGAAGTAGTCCCATCGCCGGCGCATCGCGTACGGGCCATCCACGCCGAAGCCGTGCCGCTGGTGCGGGAACAGGATCAGGTCGAAGTCCTTGTTGGCCTTGATGAGCGCGTCCATCACCAGGTAGGTGTTCTGCGGCGGCACGTTGTCGTCCATCATGCCGTGCATCAGCAGCAGCTTGCCCTTGAGGTTCTTCGCCAGCGTCTGGTTGGCTTCGGCCTCGTAGCTGTCACGCGGCTCGTCGCCGCCCTGATGGTTGCCGCCGAGCCGGTGCAGCAGCCCCTGGTAGCGCTCGCCCCAGTCGTCCTCGTAGACGCGCTGATCGTGATTGCCGGATTCCGAGATGCCGACCTTGAAGAAGTCGGGATAGCGGAACATGGCGTCGGCGGTGATGAAGCCGCCGCCCGAGTGGCCCCACATGGCGGCGCGATCGAGGTCGATCCACGGGTGGCGGGCGGCCAGCTCCTTCATGCCGGCCACCTGGTCGGGCAGCGTGTTGTCGCGGCCCATGGCGCCGTAGTAGGTGTCGTGGAACGACTTCGAACGCCCCGGCGTGCCCATGCCGTCGAGCATCACGACGACGAAGCCGAGCTCGGCCAGCGCCTGGTGGTCGCCGCGCGCGGCGACGAAGGCGCGCGTTCCCACGCTGCCGCTCTGCGGGCCGGGATAGGCGTAGTTGATGATCGGGTACTTCTTCGCGGGGTCGAAGGTGGTGGGCCGGAACATCAGGCCGTAGAGGTCGGTCTTGCCGTCGCGGGCCTTCACCGTGAAGCGCTGCGGCGGCTGCCAGCCAGCCGCCACGAGCTTCGAGATGTCGCCCTTCTCGAGCGGCATCACGAGCGCGCCGGCGGCGTCACGCAGCACCACTTCGGGGGCCTGGTCCGGGGTCGAGGCGTTGACGATCATGTAGGTGCCAGTGGGTGAGACCTGCACGCCGTGATGGGTGTCGCCGGCCGTCAGGAGGCGGTAGCCCTTGCCGTCGAGCCCGATGCGGTAGACGTGGCTGAAATACGGATCCTGGCCGCTCTCGCGGCCGTTGGCCTCGAACAGCACCGTGCGCGCTTTCTCGTCCACGTGGAGGAGGGCCGTGACGGGGCCAGGGCCCGACGTCACCTGATGCTTCAGCCGGCCGGTCACCAGATCGTAGAGATAGAGGTGGCTCCAGTCGTCGCGCTGCGAGTTCCACAGGATCTCGCTCGTGGCCCACAGCACCTTCCAGCCGGCCGGCGACTCGAAGTGCGTTTTCTCGGATTCCTCGAACACGGTCCGCACGTCGCCCGTGGCGGTGTCGGCCACGCGCACCGTGGCCGTCTTGTGGTCGCGGGCGGTCGAGACGAAGGCCAGCTGGGCCGCGTCGGGACTCCACGACAGGTCGCTGACCGAGAAGTCGTCACCGAGCATGGCGCGGTGGTAGTCCGGCGCCATCTTGAAGCGGACGACGTCGCCGCTGTCGGTGTCGACGACGACGCGGTGCAGCATCGCCACGGTCTCATCGCCCGGCAGCGGGTACTTCCAGGCCTTGAGCACCGGATGCCCGGCCCTGGTCTCGACCAGATACATCTCGCCAACCGTGCGCTCGTCCTGCTGGAAGGTGGCGACCTTCTTCGAGTCGGGCGACCACAGCACCACCGGCCGCTTGCTCTGGCGCCAGCCGGCGTTGTCGGTGGCGTAGCCGAAGTGCGTCACCCCGTCAGTGGTCAGCGGACGCTCGACGCCGGAGGCGATGTCCCGCACCCACAGATTCCAGTCCCGGATGAAGACGGCGCGGGCGCCGTCCGGCGAGGCCACCGCGAGGGCGTCTTTGCTGGCCGGCGTGCAGGCCGTGCCCTTGACGTCACAGGTGTAGCGCTTGTCGCCCACGTCGAAGGTGACGGAGGTGCCGTCGTCCGACAGCTCGATGGTCGTGAAGGGCAGCTTCTTCGCGTCGACGGTCGTGCTCGAGGCGGTGGCCAGCGCGGCGGCCAGGGCGGCGTGATCGAAGGCCGGCGTGCGCGTCTTCTTCACGGGGTCGACGAGCAGGAACTCGCTGGCGCCGCCGCCCAGCTGACTGCGATAGGTGAAGCGATCGTCCGGCAGCCAGGTGGCGTTGACCGTGCCGCCGACGACCAGCGGGTTCACGGTGGTCGCCAGGAAGCGCTCGGCCCGGGCGTAGTCGGCGCTCGTGAGTGCGGCCGGCGTCGCGGCGGTGACCGCCTGGGCCAGCGTGACATCGGGCAGCGTCAACCCGCCCGCCACCACCGCCAACAGCCAGGCGCCCGCGTGGCGGGCGCCGATCCGAACCATCATCGGCAGACTCCTTGTGAGCCTTCGATTTTAGCCCGGACTGAATGGGAACTGTCGTCTGCCGAGAGTGTTGGCGCAGAACGTCCGAGACGACGGCTTCGAGCCGCGAGGTCGACATCGTCAACGGAGAGTCCGGACGCTCTCGATCACCAGGGGCGCCTGATCCGACTCGGCGACCAGGCGCCCGGTCACGCAGACGAGTGCCGTGGCGGCCCACTCACCATCGGCCAGGAGAAACCGGTTCGCGTTCGCCGTGAGCCATCGCCGCTCCTGGTCCTCTACGACGGCGCCGCAGACATCGGCCTCGAAGGACAGCACCTCGACATCGGCTTCGCCGACCGCCTGGCGGAATGCCGCCGCAGAGAAGGTGTGGGGGGCGGCCACGAACTCCACCTCCGCCGTCTGGGCAGCCTGGCTGATCGAGATGCGGGCAACGCCGTCCAGGCGTCGTCGCAGCGCCACTTCCATGGCGGCCGCGCACGTGGGTCAGGTGATGCCACGGACGTGCGCCAGGACCCGCCGCACGCCCTCCGGTCTCGACGAGACGTCGGGGCGCGCGCAGGCAGCGCCCGCGGCCAGCACCAGGCCAACCGTCAACGTGACGTGCCGCCAGCGTCTCATCGATAACGAAGCCATGCTCCGAGCCATACCAGCGCGACCAACGAACTGGATCCGAGGCTGCCCCACAGGATGAACAGCATCGTCGATGTGCGCTGCACTGCCGGCCGGCGCCAGACCAGCCACGCCTGATAGACCAATGCCGACACCGCGACCGCCGCGAGCAGCGGCTGGAGGCGCTGCAGCCACAGCAGGCAGCCGGCACTGGCCACCGACACGACGCCAAGTCCTGCCAGGACTTGCGGCAGCAGTCATCAACTGGGCACGAGCAGAGCCGCGACCAGCGCGGCGAGCCCGGAGGTCTGCGGTTGGCGACTCATGACATGAATCAGAGGGTTATCACCTGATCCGGCATGTTGCCGGCCAGGGCGCCGTAGAGATCCGGGAAGCAGCCGATCGGGACGCCGTCGAACAGCCGGTCGGGACCCGGCTGTTGTGGCCGATGATTCATATGCCGCCGCAGGCGAAACCTGGCGCCGTTGAGCCGTTGCGGACCGCCACATTGTTTTCGACGATGGTGTCGAACGACGTGGCCAGCACGATGATGCCGGCCGCGCAGTTGGTGGACGACGTGATGCCCTGCACACGGGCGTCCGTCGAGGCGGCGACCGCGACCCCTGAATTGCGGAACCGTTGGACGATGCCCGGCCCTTGGATCGACACATGCGACCGTCCGCCGGTCGTGATGCCGAACTCCCCCGGGGTGACGGCGCCCCCGCACCCGGTGACCGGGTCGGCCTTGCCGGTGATGGAGTATCCGTTGAGCCGCAGCGCGACGCCGGGCGCCCCAAACGAGAAGCACGGAGCGCCTGTGACGTCACAGGTGACGTCTCCGGTCAGTTCCGTATCCTCGACGATCACATAGGTGCTCGTGATGAGGCCGCTGACGCGGTCCTCGGCCAGTGACGCGACGCTTGCGCTCACGATTCCGGCCACGACCAGCCCGGTCGTGACATTCAGCCAGCCTATTGTGTACATGGAGCCCCCCTTGGCGACACCCCGCAGGCGTCCGGTGCAACCGACCGACACCCAATTGAGCCTGTACGCGTAAACGGCCGAGGAATGGGGACAGGCTGCCGCTGGCGGCCCGGCACTTCGCCGTATACTGAGCCGACTGGACCAGGTATGGATAGCGCCGATCCGGCGTTCTGGCGACGCAAGAAGGACCTGTTCCAGGCCGCGCTCGACCTGCCGCCCGGCCAGCGCGATGCCTTCCTGTCCGGCGTCTGCGGCGCCGACCATGCGTTGCGCTCCGATGTCGCGTCGCTCCTCGCCGTTGATGCCGACGCGGGCAGCTTCATGGAGACGGCGGCGGTCGCGACTCGCGAACCTCGCCGACGTCGGCGCGCGGCCGTTCACCCCGCGGCTGGGGCCCGGCGTCGTGCTTGGCCGCTACGAGATTGTCGAGTTCCTGGGAGCGGGCGGCATCGGGAACCGTCGTCTGCCGAGATGTTGGCGCGGGAGTCAGGGACGATGCCGAACACTTCAGCCCCGACGGAGCCCGGACTACGTCAACGAGAACGGCGGGTACTCGTCCACGAGCAGCAGCAGGTAGGCATCCACGCGCAGGCGCCAGCGCAGGGCGCCGACCGAGAAGTCGTAGAGGGACTGTGGGTAGCGGCCCGTGAAGAGGATGCTGAACCACGCCACCACCGTGACGAGACCCCAGGCCAGCATCAACAGCCCGAGCACGACCAGGTGCGGAATGGCGAGCAGGAGGCGGAAGAAAACCGTCAGGCGATTGCGCGGACCGGGCGGGTCGACGATCTCCACGGCGGCGGGATACGGGCCGTCTCCGAACGGCGGATAGGCGTCCTCGAGGAGCATCAGGTAGGCGAGGGCGCGCACCCGCCACCGCATGTAGAACCGCGTGAGCTGCCGGATGCCGGCGATGTGCGTGGCGGCGAAGACGAGCGTGAACCAGCTCACGACCGCGAGCAGCACGACCAGCGCGCCGATCAGGCCGCCCTCGGCGCCCGCCGACGTCTGGCCGTCGGAGCGGGAGGCCAGGCCGATGCCGGCGCCGCCCACCAGGAAGACGTGGGGAATCGCCAGGATGGCGCGGAAAGCCGTGGTCAGGCGGTTGCGCTCCACGAGCGCCGGCTCGACGGCGACGGTGACGGGGTAGGCCATGCCGACAGCCTACTCCTCCCGGCCGCCGCGAACGGACGCCCGCTTGCGACAGCTCCGCACTAGAATGCCCCGCATGGCCGACTGGCTTTCCGCCTTCAAGTACGCTGCTCGCGGCCTCAGCCGCCAGCCCACGTTCCTCCTGGTGTCGCTCTTCACCCTGGCGCTCGGCATCGGCGCGACGACTGCCATCTTCAGCGTGATCAAGGCCGTGGTGCTGAACCCGCTGCCCTACGAGGCGCCGGAACAGATTGCCGTGCTGTGGGAGCTGAATCCCGAAGGGAATCAGGAGCGGGTGTCGGTGCCGACCTTCGAGGACTGGCAGCGCGAGGCGCGAACGCTGCAGTCGGTCGCGGCCTACCGCCAGGTGGACTTCTCCTTCGCCGGCAGCGGCGACCCGCGCAACGTCTCCGGCGTGCGCGCCACGCCGGACCTGTTCACCGTGCTGCGGGCGCAGGCGATCGTCGGCCGCACCTTCGTGCCCGACGAAGCCGTGGTCGGCGCCGACCGGGTGGTGGTCGTCAGCCACGGCTTCTGGACGCGCGAGCTGGGCGCCAGCCCGGCCGCCATCGGCAAGACCATCCAGCTCGATGCCGTGCCCTTCACCGTGGTCGGCGTGATGCCGCCGGTGTTCGAGTTCCCGACCAGCACCACGGTCGAGGCGTGGACGCCGCTGGCCTTCGATCCCAAGGACCTGCACGGCGCCTCCCGGCGCGCGCGATCGCTGACGGTGGTCGGCCGCCTGGCCGACGGCGCCACCATGGCGCAGGCGCAGGACGAGATCTCCGTGCTGGCGCGGCGGATCGCCGATGCCCACGCCGACAGCAACGCCGGCTGGGGCGGGCGCGTCGTGGCCGCGCACGAGCAACTGGTGGCGCAGTCGCGGCCGGCCCTCATGGTGCTGATGGGCGCGGTGGCCTTCCTGCTGCTCATCGTGTGCGCCAACATGGCCAACCTGCTGCTGGCCCGCGCCTCGAGCCGGCGCCGCGAGGTCGCCGTGCGCGGGGCGCTCGGCGCCGGACGCTGGGAAGTGGCGCGGCCGATCATGGCCGAAAGCCTGCTGCTGGCGGCTGGTGGCGGCCTGCTCGGCCTGGCCGCGGCCTTCGGCGGCCTGCGGCTGCTCGCCACGCTGCCGGCCGGCGAGCTGCCGCGCATGGAGCAGATTCAGCTCGACGGCGGCGTGCTGCTGTTCGCCCTGGTGGCCTCGCTGGGCGTGGCCCTGGCCTTCGGGGTGCTGCCGGCGCTGCGCGCGGCCGGCGACCTCAAGAACCAGATGCACGAGTCGTCCGGATCCACGGGCAGCCCCTACGCCCGCAAGCTCCTCTCCGGCCTCGTGGTCGTGGAAGTGGCGCTGGCGCTCGTGCTGCTCGTGGGCGCCGGGCTGATGACGCGCAGCTTTCAGAAGCTGCTGCAGGTGAGCCCGGGCTTCGATGCCTCGAACCTCGTGGCGGCCCGCGTGCTGCTGCCCACCACCAAGTACAACCAGCGGCCGGCCGTGGCGCGCTTCTACGAGGACGTCGTCGATCGCCTGCGCCAGGCGCCGGGCGTGACGGCGGCCTCGGCCGTGTCGGCCATGCCGCTCCACAACGTCGGCGCGGCCGGCGCGCTGCCGTTCACCGTGGCCGGCCAGCCGCCGCCGCCCTCCGAGGATCCGCTGGCCGATGTCCGCATCGTGGCCCCCGGCTACTTCCAGACGATGAAGATCGCGCTCCTCGACGGCCGCTTCCTCGACGAGCGGGACATCGAGACCGGGCCGCGCACGAGCGTCATCAACCAGACCATGGCGCGCCGCTACTTCCCGGATCGCAGCCCGATCGGACAGACCATCCAGAATCCGCACGGCAAGAGCGAGGTCGTCGGCGTGGTCGGCGACGTGCGCAATCAGGGCCTCGAGAGCGAGCCGAAGAAGCAGGTCTATCTGCCGATGCGCCAGAGTCCGTCGGCCGGCATGGCGCTGGTGGCGAGAACCAGCGGTGATCCCGGCGCGTTTGCCGGCACCATTCAGCGCGTCATCTGGGAGGTCGATCCGCAGCAGCCGATCTACGAGCTGAGCACCGTGGATCAGATCCTGGCCCGCGCCGTGTTCCTGCCGCGCCTCAGCACCACGCTGCTGGCGCTGTTCGCGTTGGCGGCGCTGCTGCTCGCCGCCCTGGGCATCTACGGCGTGCTGTCGTACTCGGTCAGCGAACGCACCAAGGAGATCGGCCTCCGCCTCGCCCTCGGCTCGACCGTGTCCGAGACGGTCGGGCTGGTGGTCCGCCAGAGCGTGATGCTCGTGGCCGTCGGCGGCGCCCTGGGGCTCGCCGGTTCGCTCGTGCTCGCCCGGTCACTGGGCGGTGTGCTCTACGGCATCGGCCCGTTCGACGCGCCGGCGTTCGCCGCGGCGGCCGCCGGGCTGCTGGTGGCCGGCGTGGTTGCCAGCCTGGTGCCGGCGCTGCGCACGACGCGGGTCGACCCGATGGTGGCGCTCAGGGAGCAGTAGGCGCGCGCAACGCCAGCAGCTCGCCGCTGTAGCCGGGGCCGCTGATGGCGACGACCAGGTATTGCCGCCCGCCGAGCAGGTAGGTCATCGGCGAGCCCGTCTGCGGCGCCGGCATCTGCAGCGCGGCCACTTCCGTACCGCTGGCCTTGTCGTAGGCGCGCAGCATGGCGCCGCGCGTGCCTGACGGCGTCGGGCCGAAGTTGCCTTCGCCGGCGATGACGAGCGTCTTCGTCACGAGCGTGCCGACGTTGTTGCCAGGCCGTCCGGTGGGCGGGAGGTCCAGGCCCTTGAGCGCCGGATGGTTGCGCACGAGGTCGGAGGTGGCGCCGTGCGGCACCTGCCAGCGGATCTCGCCCTTGGTCAGATCGATGGCGCTGATGCGGCTATACGGGGGCTTCACGAGCGGCAGCCCCTGCACGCTCAGGTCGCCGGAGCCGGGCGCGCCGGCGCCGCCGCGCGGTGGCCGAGCCCGCGCCGCCGGCCCGGCGGGCGCCGCTCAGCACCGTGCCCTGGTGATAGGGCAGATCGGAGGCGCCGGGCGGCGGCGGCACGAGCCCGAGCGGGCGCAGCGCGCTCTCGGACGCCACGTAGAGGATGCCGGTCTCGGGATCGAACGATCCGCCCGGCCAGTTGGTGGCGGCGCCCTGCGCGCCGAGCGTCAGCGTGGCGATCGGCCCCTCGGCCTTGCTTACGACCGGCGGCGTGAACATCGGGCCGATGCGGTAGCGCGCGATCGCGGCTTCGCCTTCGCGGCGCAGCTCGGGGGTGAAGTCGAGGAGGTCGGCAGTGGAGAAGCCCTGCCGATCGTAGGCCGGCGGTTTGGACGGCATCGGCTGCGTCGGCGAATACCACTCGCCCGGGCACGTCGCCCTTGGGCACCGGCTGTTCGACGATCGGCCAGATCGGCTCGCCGGTCAGCCGATCGAACACGTAGAGGAAGGCCTGCTTGGTGGGCTGGGCCACGATCTTCCGCGGCCGGCCGTCGATGACGACGTCGGCGAGAATCGGCGCGCACGGGATGTCCATGTCCCACATGCCGTGGTGCACGAACTGGAAGTGCCAGCGGCGCTTGCCGGTCGCGAGGTCCACCGCCACCAGGCTCTCGCTGAACAGGTTGTCGCCGGGCCGCTGGCCGCCGTAGTAGTCGTGGGTCGGCATCTCCACCGGCAGGTAGGCGAGGCCGGCCTCCTCGTCCACCGAGATCTGCGCCCACACGCCGGTGTTGCCGGTGTAGGCCCAGGAATCCTGCCGCCAGGTGTTGTTGCCGAACTCGCCCGGGCTGGGAATGGTGCGGAAGATCCACAGACGCTTGCCGGTGCGCACGTCGAACCCGCGCACGTAGCCCTTCACGTTGACCTTGCTCTTCGGATTGGCGCCGGTCTCGAAGGCGGCGCCCACGATGACGACGTTCTTCGCCACGATCGGCGTGGCGTGCAGGCCGACGGCGGCGTGCGTGAGGTCCAGGTCCTGATCGAAGTTCTGCTTCAGATCGACGATCCCGCCGCTGCCGAAGCTCTCGATCGGCACGCCGGTGGCCGCATTCAGTGCGATCAGGCGGTAGCCGGGGGTCACGTAGAGGATCCGCTCCTCCGTGCCGTCGGTCCAGTAGGAGAGGCCGCGTCCCGAGAGCTGACGCGGGGCGGCGGCGCCGCGCGCGCCTTCCTCGAGGGCGTAGGTCCACTGCTGCACGCCAGTGGCGGCATCGAGCGCCACGACGGCGCGGCGTGAGCCGCCGGTCGAGTAGAGCCGGCCCTTGACCACGAGCGGCGTCGACTGAAGATTGAACTCGGGACGCGGGCCGAGGTGGTCCGTCTTGAAGCGCCACGCCACCTCGAGCTGACTGAAGTTGGCAGCCGTGATCTGGTCGAGCGGCGCGTAGCGTGTGTGGCCGAGGTCGCCGCCGTAGGTCGGCCACTCGCCGGCGGGCGCACCGCGCTGCGCCACCAGGGTCACGGAGCCGAGCAACACCGCGCCAGCGACGCGGATCCACGATTGCGGGAGTGACATGCGCGGAGTATACGGCCACGACGCCCGGCGGGCGCGACCGTCAGCGGTCGGTGCCGCCGCAGTTGCCTTGACGCGGCGTCCGGTCGTCGGCTCCGATGAGTCGCGTCGGACACTCGCGCCTCCCGGCGACTTGTCTTGCCGTCCACAGCGCTTATGGGGACCCCCATCCCCTCTGGTGCGTGTCGCCCGCACTCCCGGCGCGAGTGTCGGATCTTCCGCGCGACGACGACTCATAGTCGCTCGCCGACCGGACACCACGCCAACGCAACTGCTGTCCCCCGCCAGCAGCAAGCGCGTGTCAGAACGCCCTGCGGGCTCCTAGTACAGCGGCGCGAGCCTAGTGCCGAGCCACGCCAGGGCCGTGGTGAGTGCCTGCCCTGAGGCGGTCGGCGTAGCGGCAATCACGCCGGCTTCCGCGAGTACGGACAGGGGAAGACCCCAGCGATAGACCGGATGGACGCCTTCTCCGCGTCGCCACTCCAGGAGGATGGCGCTCACGATTATGAGGTTCGGGAGCAGGATTCCCAGGATGCCGCCACTCTGGACCCCGATGACCACCAGACCGGTGAAGGTCATGACGGTGGCGAGCGCGATGCTGCCATAGCCGAGTGCCCGGTGGAGTTGGAGTCGACGTGCGGAGACCAGACCTGCCTGGAGGGGAAGCAGAAGGTACCAGGCGAAGAAGGACCACCCGTGGAGGTGGATGGTCGGCGAGGCCACAGGGTACTCGCCCGCCAGCTCTCAACGACAATGGCCCTCTGGGTTCTGGCTCGATGACTCAGAAAGGCAAGCGCGTTGGTCATCAGTCCTTCGACGACGGCACGGTGTGCTCGCCGACCTCAGCCTGACTATGTAAGCCGAGAGAGTGCAGCGGACAGTGCTTGGAGGCTCACATTCCTACCTCTCTACACGCTCCAAGCCGAGCGTCCAGCCGAAGAGCCCGCATAGAGCGAATCCCAGAGCGTTCACGTTCCCGTGGAACCGCGCCATTTCGGGGATGAGTAACCAGGACCGACCCATAAACTCGCCGACCGTATACACGCCCACCAGCATCATCCCCACGACCAGCGAAATCGCGGCGGCTCCAAGCAGCGCTCTCGCTGCATGCGATCTCACGGTCGGCAAGACGGGGATGAGGACTGCAATCAGGCCCAACGACGCGAAGGTGAGGAGCAGCGCGCCAGCAATCTTCAAGAGCGGGACCATCAGGAGGTTGCCGGCAGCCAGAAAGAGCGGACCGCAAATGATACCGGCGCCTATGAACACGAACACGAAGCGGCCGAGTCTCGCGTGCGCCGGGCCAGAGATCCGCGACGTGCGGAAAGTCGCTGCGGCGAAGACCGGGAGGGCAAAACCCGTGAAGTGAAAGTGAACAGCGGCCAGCAAGACGATCTGCTTGGACAGGTTCATGGGCGTAACCCCCGACCGCGACAGAACCAACCACACGCCGCCCACGCACAAGTAAAAGAAAGCCGCCGCCAGGAGTGCGCTCTCGACGGATCGATGTGCACGTCGAGCGAGTCGCCAGAATCCGTCCAGCGCCGCCAACCCGCACACCAGGGGCCAGGCAAGTGCGAGACCTCCCGCGAGGGCCCCTGGAGCCGGCCAGAACGACGCCCCCACCGAGATCGCTGCAAGCGGCAGCACTGAGCGCGCCACGTGCCCGAGCGGGGAGTAGTCCCCGATCAGGTGCCGCACGACTCTGAAACCGAGTGGAACGTGCACGAGAGGCGCAAGGAGAAACAGAGTCTCGATGAGCCCGACCCGCGAACGGCCAGTGGAGGCCAGCACGGCTATTGCACACCAGAGCAACGCACAGGCAGCGGCCCCGTAGGTGCGAGCGACGGCGAGCACTGCGTTCAACGCTGGGAGCGATGTGGGGGCGTCTCTCATCCATTCGCCTCGTATCGCAACTCTGTGACCACCGCCCCCCGCAGTGATTGCTGCATCAGCGAATGCAACCTAACGTTGCGGCTTCAGCCGCGGCGGCCTCAGATCGCGCGGGCCGCTGTCGGCAGCAAGCCGAGGTTAGGCCGCTGTGGTTCCAGTGTTGATTCGCCTGCTCACTACCAGCACTACCATGCCGCCGACAAGCCAGGGCCCGTAGGCGCGCATCAGGTTGAAATAGGAGTCGCGGCAACGAAGACGGTGCCCTCGGTGGACCAACTACCCACAAGAGAGGTCTTCACGGCGAAGGTCACCCACGTGCCGAGGACCCAGAGCACGGGGATGGCAATCATGAGACGCCCTGTAAGCGCGAACAGTCTCGGAAGCCGAACCGCGCGCGCGCGTCGGACTCGCCCCCGTTCAGCCATCTCGACAGGATTGGCGCCGCGAACCACGTGACGGCCGCGAGACCTGCCCAAGTAAGGCGCCCCATGATCGCTACGAGCATGAGCCCGCTCGCAAGGCCGCGGTCCGCCTGCTGCCGTGCGAGGAGCGCATGAACCACGACGTCGACCAGCGCCGCCACCGTCGCTCCGAGCGCGACTGCGACGGCCATGCGCTTGATCTCGATGCTTGTCACGTTGCTGTTGATTGTGTCGGCCTAACGCTCCGATGCAGCGGCGGGCAGCGCAGCGGACCGTCCGCTGCACCGGTTGCATGCGTTCTTGAATCCAGTGCACCCGGGGGCGCGCTAAGCCCTGGCCTCACGAGCCCCTTGATGGTCGAGCCGCCGACCGAATGTCATCGGACGGGCCGTTTGGTTTCATCCGAAATCTTGTCCTCGAGAAGCCGAGCGGACGACGCCAGGGCACCCGATTCGTGCGGAATCCAGTTCCGGTAGTTTCCGGGAGCCGACTGCTCCAGATCGCCCAGTGGCTGTACGCGGAGTCTTCGGGCGGCATTGCAGGATCCGGTCACTCTCAGGTCGGTCAATTGGATGCTACTCGTGAGTGAGGCTCCTTCGGCTGCAATCTGACGGTTCAGCCCCGAAGACATCGCTGTTGACTCACCGGACTCACAAGGGCTCCCATGCTCGCGCAAGTCTGCGACTCGTACGGCACCGTTGAAACGTGTATTCGGTCCATTCTCAGTCGCTCTCGTTGATTGACGCAACGACGCCAGACAGCCGCGCGCCAGATGCGTCACGCGACGTGTCGGTACCCGGACACGAGGTGCGCATGATCAGACGCCTGTTCGCGCGAACATCTCGAACCTCAGCCGTGGCGGTCGCGGACTGGCTCCCGCAGCGCATCGTCGACAGGACGCCGCGACGCATGTCGGCCGCGATACCTGCGCAGGTGAGACGCCTGATCGCCACGGCCATGGTCGACTGCAGGCCGCGCGTACGCCATGTCAGCCGTGCGAGAGCGCAGTGAACGCGACCTTCGACTAGCGCGCACGCGCTCCGAGGAGACTACGACGGCCGTGCCGCATGAGTTCGACGCTCGCAGTTGGCTGATCAGCGTCGGCGTCAATGCTCCTGCGCGCGACAGCGCAACGGGCGTCCGCTGCAATCGGTCGCTGCGGTATCAGCACCCCCGAGGAATCTTCAATGCCAACTGGTCGGCGTGGCAGTCGCTTTGAACTCGGGCGGCACCCGAGCGCTCTCGAGAACGTCGGTCAAATCTCTTCGACTTCGACCGGGACTTTCGAAGCCGACCGCGTTCCTGAAACACGTCACGTGACAGAAGAACTGCAGCTCTACCTGTTCGTCGACCTGGAGGTTTCCAGTTGCCTACGAGGCCGACCGCGCACGGGTCGACGCTGGAGGAGTCGATTGAGCCTCCGCAGAAGCAGCACACGAATTCGAGCTCTTCCAGTCGTGTCTCGCCGTGAAGGACGACGCGCGGCGGACCTCCGGGCCCTGTCGCTCCCGCTCTGCGTTCCGTTGTCCGCCTAACTTTATATAGGCGGAAGGGACCATTCCCAGGCACCGACCGGTCTGTCGCCTCGGTTCAAGGGACCGTGACTCCACTGCGCTGGGCATTGTGCCCGTCCTTGGCATCCCGAACAAGCCCAACGGGCTCAGTGACTCGCGGCGGTGTCTCGTCTACAGACGGGAGATTGGCGCCAGCGCCATAACGTAGTCGCGACCGCCTTAAGGGGAGAGCGACAAGTCTCGGAGCGGCGCACACCCGCTCATGTCGTAGCTGGTCCGGCGCCCGTAGCGCAGTTGCGTTGGCGTGGTGTCCGGTCGGCGAGCGACTATGAGTCGTCGTCGCGCGGAGGTCCGACACTCGCGCCGGGAGTGCGGGCGACACGCACCAGAGGGGATGGGGGTCCCCATAAGCGCTGTGGACGGCAGGACGGGTCGCCGGAAGGCGCGAGTGACCGACGCGACTCATCGGAGCCGACGACCGGACGCCACGTCGACACAACTGCTATCAGGGGCACGCAGAAGTATGAGCGACGGCCACGCGTCTCGCTCACGGTCGCGGTATTCTCACCAGCGTGACTCGTCATCGCTACGCGCTCGTCGTCCTCGCCCTCGTCACTCTTGCCGGCTGCAATTCCACGCCGCCCGCCACCACCACGCCGCCGGCCACCGCGGCTCGCGCCGACGCGCCGGTCGTCCCGAACGTGCCGGAGGGCTGGCCGTTTCCGCTGACCAGGCCCGCCGCCGAGGGCGAACACGGCATGGTCGTCAGCGATCAGGCGCTGGCCACCGAGATCGGCGTGGCCGTACTGCGCGACGGCGGCAACGCCATCGATGCTGCCGTGGCCACCGCGTTCGCGCTCGCGGTCGTACTGCCGAGCGCCGGCAACATCGGCGGCGGCGGCTTCATGGTGGCGCACATGGCCGGCGAGAGCCACGCACTCGACTTCCGGGAGACAGCGCCGGCGGCCGCGACCCGGGACATGTATCTCGATGCCAAAGGCGAGACCGGCGACCGGCCGGTGACCGGACATCTGGCCTCCGGCGTGCCCGCCAGCGTCGCGGGCTTGTGGGAAGCGCATCGCCGCTTCGGCTCGCAGCCGTGGGCCACCCTCATCGCGCCGGCCACCCGCCTGGCGCATGAGGGCTTCGCCGTCGATGACTACGGAGCGGGCGTGATCGCGGCCGAAGCCGAACGCCTGCGGCGCTTCCCGGCCTCCGCCGCGCTCTATACGCCCGGCGGGCAGCCGCTCGCGAGCGGCGCGCAACTCCGCAACCCCGCACTCGGCCGCACCCTCGAGCGCATCGCCGAGGCCGGCCGTGACGGCTTCTACAAGGGGGAGACGGCCGCGCTCCTGCTGGCGGAGATACGGCGCGGCCAGGGCATCATCACGGCCGCTGACCTCGAAGCCTACCAACCGAAGTGGCGCGCGCCCATCGCCTTCCGCTATCGCGGTCACGAGATCGTCTCGATGCCGCCGCCCTCCTCGGGCGGAATCACCCTGGCCCTCATCGCCCAGCAGCTGATGCCCTACGACCTGACCGGTCTCGGCTGGCACAGCGCCCGCTCGGTGCACCTGATGGCGGAGAGCATGCGACGTGCGTTTGCCGTGCGCAACGAGGTCATCGCCGATCCGGACGTCGTGCCGTTCGACCAGGCGGCACTGCTCGCGCCGGCGTTCAGCGACGCGCTGCGCCGCACCATCTCGACCGAGCGCGCCACCTCGTCGTCCGACGTGCAGGGCCGACCGGCTCCGGCCGAGAGCCGCCAGACGACCCACTTCTCGGTGACCGACAGCGCCGGCAACGCCGTGGCCTTGACCACCACCATCAACGGCTGGTACGGGTCCGCGGTGACCGTGGCCGGCGCCGGCTTCCTGCTCAACAACGAGATGGACGACTTCGCCGCCCGGCCGGGGACACCCAACATGTACGGCCTCGTGCAAGGCGAGGCCAATGCCATCGCTCCCGGCAAGCGGATGCTGTCGGCCATGACGCCGACCATCGTGCTCGACGGCGAGGCCCGGCCGCTGATGGTGACCGGTGCCAGCGGCGGCCCCTTCATCATCACCACCGTGTTCCAGGCCATCTCGAATCGTCTCGACTACGGCCTCGGCGCCTCGGGCCAGATGCAGGCCCCGCGCCTGCACCATCAGCACCTGCCGGACGCGCTGCGGCTCGAAGAGGGTGGCTTCGCCGCGGCCGACATCGCCGAGCTGCGGCGCCTCGGGCACGAAGTGCGGTTCTTCTCGCACAAGGACGACGGCAGCATCGGCGCCGTCATCGAGCGGCGGAACGGCCGCTGGTACGGCCAGTCGGACCCGCGCCTGACGGGACTGGCCAAGGGCTACTAGACTGAGCCTCCCGGTCACGAAGCCGAAGGCGTTGCTGGACTTCGAAGGTCGTTCGGGTCTCTGAGCCGCCGCTCGGCACTGGAACGATCATCTGATCGACCGCTGATCGTTCGAGAGCTCCCCGACGCACGAACGAGAGGCTGCGTCGCCGGCCCACGTGAGCAGTGGCAGCGTCGTCAAGACCACCCCGAGGAAATTCGGATCGATCGGCGGGATTGGTGTCCACCGGGTTGATGTAACAGCCGGCCGCAGCTTGCCAGATCAGGATCTCGGCGCCGGGGATCGGTTGCCTGTCCGGTCCGTCACCTTACCGCTGAGTTCGATCGCCTGGCCCAGCGCCTTGCCGTTGCGGCCGGGATAGTGCGTGAGGTCGCGATCGGGGTCGCGCGGGCCCCTCACCGGATAGAAGGCCCGAAGGTTTCCTGGCCTGTCGCGGCGAGCAGTTCCTGGGCTCGCGTAATCCCCGCTTTCACCGCCATCCATATCGTGACCCGCGCGCCGATAATGACGTTTCGACGCGAAGTCCACATTCGAATGCTCCCTAGCTACTTGCCCCAGGATAACGACGCCAGATCAGTCGCGCTCCGCCGAGAGCTCACGCGGCTAGTCCTCGATGATCGCAAGGCCGCGCCGCTTGAGTTCTTGTAGAGCGTCCATCATGTTGCGAATCGCGTCGTCCGAGTGCCCCTGCCAGTCCTCGATTGTGCCGATGATCTTGAGCGCCTCGCGCGTACGATAGGACCGCGTCGGGTTGCCTGGGAATCGTTTGTTCGTGAGATTCGGATCGTCCTCAAAAGGTCCCGTTGGCTCGACAACGTAAATGCGACCACGCTCTTCTGAGCGCGCGAACGCCATCGCAAGCTCGGCTCCCCAAACCGCAGGCTCTAACATGGCAGAAAAGTAGATGTGGCTGAGCACTCGTGCTTCTTCGTAGTTCGAGGGATAGCCTGATGACAAGCGATCACCAATCGCCAGATTGGCTGCAGTGCCGTGATAGAAGGGACCGACAACGAGATTACAGTTGTCGAACGTGACAGGCGTCCAGCGATCGTCGCTCATGAGCGAATTGTCCGAGTGCAGTTCAGGACGTCCGGAAAGCAGTGGCAAAGGCGACGACGGATCGTGCCGCGAGCGTGCCCGCGTCGAGCGCGGCCGCTCGGCGCTCAGCGTCTTCGGCCCCGATGCGCGTGCTCTCTTCCGGCGACAGTTCGCCAAGGCTCTGGATCAGTCGGCCGGCAAGCCGGGCCCGACCCTGCGGACCAAGACGCGACGCCTCCACTTCAAGCTCGTCGAGCTTCATCTCTTCTATCCTGCGCCCGTTCACGCACGTCCGGAAGCCCGGCCCGGGAGCTTGCCATGACTATTCTTGTAGACCTTTCCAGGCTTTGGCCATGTGGACTTGAGAGCAGACCACACCGTGTTGATGCTAAGAGCGGTGCTTTCGACCAAGCCGTGGGAATAGCCGATTCGGATCACTTCAGGGAGCGTTAGGTCATGACGGCACAAGTGAGTCGCTTCGGCGCCGCAGTGTTCATTCTGGTCTGGCTAACGAACCGCGGTTCAGCCGCGGCGGCGCGGGATGTCACGCGGCGCGTCGGCTGCATTCGGTGGTTAGGCAGCTCCGTCTATTGGGGGCCGAAGAACGACTCGACAGCCTTCAGCATGTCGGGGTCGTCGGCACGAAGGTGCGTACGCAATGTACTCGCAGGACAACTCTGCCGACGCCGTGGCAGGTACTGAGCGAGCTTCATATCTGGACTTCGCTCGAAGTCGCTGCGTGTGACCCGCGGATAGACTGTTTCGATCGCGCCAGCCTCGATGAGCCGCTCAAGCGCGCTGTACCGTTGGACGTTGCCGAGCACCTGGCCCATGGTGCTCGTGTCTGGGTGACGCGAGCCATCGGCGCAGCTGCACTGGCTAGAACGCCGCTACCGCGTCGACACTAGCGGCCGCTCTTCTTGACGGCCAGTAGCCTGCGTAGGTCGATTTCGCTTGAACGCTTCGGCGACGACGGCGCTGACTCGTCACGCGCAGCGAGGGCATCGTCTGGGTCGACTATGACGCGGAGCGTTAGCGAGGTCGAAGAGCAGCGGCCGGATCGAGCCGAATAGCAGCACCTCCCGGTAGCCGACAGGGTGCCGCCAACCCGTACGTTCGCGTTCCTGCGGCGCAGATCGAGTGTGTTCCGATCGGGCGTGAGTTCGTCAAGAGCGCTTCGAGCAGTCGCCCGGCGAGGCCGGAGTCGCTCGCCCCTTCGGATCGAGCCGAAGTGCTCGAGCGGGAAGCTCACTCGATTGCCACGACCCGATCCTACGACTCGTTCCCAGGCGCCCGCAACCAGAGCCTCGAAGGCATCGCTCTCGGCGGCGTCCGAGCGTTCGGTTGTCGGCCCAACTTTGTATATGCGGAAGGCGTCATCCCCTGGGACCGACAGGGCCGTCGCCTCGGCCCAAGCGAACCGCACCCTGCTGCGGTTGGCATTGTGCCCGTCCTGGCCATCCCGAACAAGTCCAACGAGCTCAGCGATTCGCGACCGCCACCCCGTCGATCTAACGGGCATTGGCCCCAGCGCCGTAGCGTAGTCCTGGCCGCCTTATGTGGGAGGCGGCCAAGCCTCGGCGCGGCGCATACCCGCTCATGTCGCACCTGGTCCGGCTGAACGCCGCGCGCGTGACGCACTGGGCCGCGTGCCACCCCCGCAGAGCAGTTGCGTTGGCGTGGTGTCTGGTCGGCGAGCGACTATGAGTCGTCGTCGCGCGGAGATCCGACACTCGCGCCGGGAGTGCGGGCGACACGCACGATAGGGGATGGGGGTCCCCATAAGCGCTTTGGACGGCAGGACACGTCGCCGGGAGGCGCGAGTGTCCGACGCGACTCATCGGAGCCGACGACCGGACGCCACGTCAACGCAGCTGCTCTCAGGGGCAGGTGACTTCGGGCGGGCCGGCCCGTTGCACCAGCCGTCCCCGCGGCTATACTCCGGCCGTGGCCCGCCCGTTCCCATTCGACCTGAGCATCGACCGCGCTTCGACGATCCCGGCGCGTCTCTACACCGATCCCGTCGTGCTGGCGCTCGAGCAGGAGCGTGTCTTCGGCCGCACGTGGCAACTCGTGGGACACGCGGCCGACGTCGTCGACAACGGCCAGTACTTCACCGCCGAGCTCGGCGGCGAGTCGATCGTGGTGCTGCGCGACGGCCCGGTGCTGCGCGCCTTCCACAACGTCTGCCTGCACCGCGCCGGTCCGGTCGCCACCGGCTGCGGCCTGCGGCACACGCTGCAGTGCAAGTACCACGGCTGGACCTATCGGCTCGACGGCTCGCTGCTCAAGACGCCTGACATGGAGGACGCCCGCAACTTCGCCGCCGACGACATGCACCTCGTGCCGGTGCAGGTGGAGGTGTGGGGGCCGCTGGTGTTCGGCAACCTCGACCGAAGGCGCCGCCGCTCTCGCATTTCCTCGAGGACATCCCGGAGCGTGTGCAGTTCGATCCGGCTGTCAGCCTGCGCTGTATCGAGCGCCGCGAGTACGAGGTGGCGTGCAACTGGAAGGTCTACGTCGACAACTACCTCGAGGGCTATCACATCCCGCTCGTGCACCCGACGCTGCACAAGGAGCTGGATGACAAGCGTTACCGCGTCGAGCCGCGGCGCTACTTCTCGATCCAGCACGCGCCGCTCCGCGGTGCCGCGGCCGCCGAGGCCGGCCGGCTCTACCAGCCCGATGGCGCCCACGACGCGGCGCAGGTACTACTGGCTGTTCCCGAACATGATGCTCAACATCTACTTCGGTCAGCTCCAGACGAACCTGGTCGTGCCGCGCGGCGTCGATCGCACGACCGTCGTCTTCGAGTGGTTCGCGCTCGAGGCCAGCGTCGATCCGGAGAGCGAGGACTGGGCCCGGCGTATCGCCTTCAGCGACCGGGTGCAAGAGGAGGACCGGACGATCTGCGAGATCGTCTACCGCAACCTGCATTCTCGGATCTACGACCGCGGCCGCTACGCGCCGACGCACGAGCAGGGCGTGCATCACTTCCACGCCCTGCTGCACGAGTTCCTGGGATGACGCGGCCCACGGCCGCTGGCTTCAGGGCTGCCGGACGCGCACGACCAGCTCTCGCGTGAGTGTGGTCGTCACGGTCGAGCCCACGGGCAGCTGCACCTCGTCGCCACGCGTGCCGAGCACGACGCCGGTGCCCGCCCCCGCGCCCACGGCGCCGCCGACGGCCGCGCCCTTCTTGCCGCCGGCGATCGCGCCCACGATGGCGCCGGCGCCTGCGCCGATGCCGATCTTGGCCGCATCTTCCTTCTTCGTGCCCGCGGCCTCACGCGCGATGGTGGCGGTGCCGATGGCGGTCTGCGTGTCGTCCACCGTGAGGGACGTGAAGCGCAGCGCCAGGCGGGCCCGGCCCTTGACGCGGGCGGACTCGCGGGCATCGGTGACGACGCCGCTCAACCGCGCGCCGGCCGGCACCACTTCCTCGCCGTCGACGACCAGGGCGCGCGCGAGGACGCCCTGCACGCGATCCTCGATGCCGCTCGTGTTCGAGGCGAGCGCCGTGCGCAGCTCCACCGACAGCCGGGTGCCCGAGGGCACCGTGACTTCGCGGTAGACCGGCACCGGCGGCGCGGCGCGTTCGGGCGTCGGCGCCGGGGCCACTGAGGTCACGGGCGGAACCGGCGCCGTCGGGGGAGGGGTGCTGATGGGCACGTCCCGTCCAGGTGCGGCCGCCGGGACGCCAGCGGCGGGTGCGGCGGGTGCGGCGGCATCGGGTGCCGGGGAAGCGACACCGCTGCCCGCCGGCACGAGGTCGGTTTCGCCCACCGGCGCCGCGCTCAGGGTCGGCGTGGCCGCCGGGGCCGGCGTCGAGGCCGGGGAGCCGCAACCGACACCGCCGACAACCGCAGCCGTCACAATCCAGGCACTAGCACGCATCTCGTCTCCTTCGGCGCGCCCAACGTGTGCGCCTGCCAGCTTTACTAAGCAAGGAAGTCGCCAACCGTCCCCACCGGGGCCGGGTGCCGGGTGTGGCCCGGGACTGGTCGCGGCAACGAGTGTCGCACGCGGACTACCGAGATCCGGGAAGAAACTGCCCAGTCCGTCGGCGGAGGGCGCCCGGCCGGGCCGGCCGCAGGGCCCTCGCCGCGCCCGGTGCTAGCATTCGCGGTGAGGTGCCACCGTGAGATTCGCCGCGTGCTTGCTTGCTCTCGCCGTCGCCGTGCCCGCCTTCGCCCAGGGACCGCTCACCACCGTCAACATCCAGCGCTACTACACCCCGGTGCGCTTGTTCCTCCAGGGCGCGGCCGACGTCATGCCGGCGGACAAGTTCGGCTTCAAGCTGGCCCCCGAGCAGATGACATTCGGGCAGTGGATCAACCACGCCACCGAGCGCAACTACGTGGACTGCGCGATTCTCAAGGGCGAGACGAACCCGATGCCGAAGGCGAAGACCGACCGGCTGGAGGCCAAGGCCGAGATCGTCGCCGCGCTCGCCGCCTCGTTCGCCTACTGCGACGGCGCGTTTGCCGCGCTCGACGACCAGAAGATCCTGGCGTCGCCGCAGATGGTGCAGGCGTTCCTTCACACGACCGTCCACAACAACGAAATCTACGGCAACGTGGTGGGCTACCTGCGCGCCAACCACATCGTGCCGCCGTCGACCGGAATGGTGCAGGAGATGATCAAGGCCGGCAAGACGCCGCAGCAGATGATGCAGGAGATGATGGCGAAGTACAACAAGCCGCCCGCCCAGTAGGGCGCGGCCGAAGTACAGTCATAGGGCATCGTGATTCTGAGTCAACTCTCCCCCGAACTGACCTACGTCCTGCTCGTCGTCGGCCTCTTCATCGTGCCCCGGGCGCTGCAGCGGTTCCGGCTGCCGAGCGCCATCACGGCGCTGGCCCTGGGTGGCGTGCTCGGCATCGGCTTCCACGCCTTCGACGGCGACGCCACGATCGAGCTCTTCGGCACGCTCGGCATCGTGTCGATGTTCCTGTTCGCCGGCCTGGAAGTGGACCTGCACGAACTGCGGCGCGGCCAGCGGATGCTGCTGCACCACGTCGGCCTGCAGCTGCTGCTGCTGCTCGGCGGGGCGGCGGTGGTCGTGCTCGTGTTCGACCTGCAGATCCGGGTCGCCCTGCTGTTCGCGCTGGCGCTCTTCACGCCGTCGACCGGCTTCATTCTCGACTCGCTGCCCACCCTGGGCCTGTCGAAGGACGAGCGCTACTGGGTGAAGTCGAATGCGATTGCCGCCGAGCTGGTGGCGCTGCTGACGCTGTTCGTGGTCGTCCAGAGCGCCGACGCCGTCAAGCTCATCGGATCGGCGGCGGCCCTGGTCGCCCTCGTGCTGGTGCTGCCGCCGGTCTTCCGGTTGTTCGACCGGGTGATTGCGCCGTTCGCGCCCGGCGCCGAGTTCACCTTCCTGGTCCTGGTGGCGCTGCTGTGCGCCTTCGTCACGCGCGAACTCGGCGTCTACTACCTGGTCGGGGCGTTCGTCGTCGGCCTGACCGCCGTGCGCCTGCGCCAGGAGATTCCCCGCCTCAGCTCCGCCCGGTTGATGACCGGCGTCGAGCTCTTCGCCTCGTTCTTCATTCCGTTCTACTTCTTCAAGTCCGGCCTGCACCTGAAGGCGGAGCACTTCTCCGTCGACGCGCTGACGCTGGCGCTCGGCCTGCTGCTGGCGGTCGTGCCGCTGCGCATCATGCGCGTCGCCGCGCACCGCAGGGTGAGCCTCGGTGAGCCGTGGCGGGTCGGCGTCCGCATCGGCACGGCGGTCGTGCCGACGCTCGTCTTCACGATCGTCATCGCCGAGATCCTGCGCGACCGGTTCGACCTGTCGCCGACGCTGTTCGGCGCCCTCGTCGTCTTCACGCTGGTGAACACGCTGGTGCCCGGCATCGCCCTGCACCTGCCGCCGCCCGACTTCGAGCACCCGCGCGCCCATCTGCTCGAAGAGCCCAGGGTGCCGTCGCCCTCGCTCGACCAGCACCTCGTGCAGGCGCCCTCCGTCCGCGTCGATCACCCCTGAGCGCCGTCCGGCAGCGCCGCGTCTACTGCTGGCGCAGCGCCTCCACCGGGTCGACGCGGGTGGCCCGGCGCGCCGGCACGTAGGCGGCCAGCGTGGCCGTCACGAGCAGCACGGCGACGACCGCCGAGAGCGTCAGCGGGTCGGCTGGCGTCACGCCGAAGAGCAGCGTGCGCAGGAACTGCGCCAGCATCAGCGCGCCGGCCAGGCCCACGAGCACGCCGCCGAGCACCGGGCGCATGCTGCGCCCGAGCACCTGCAGCAGCACCGTGCCGGCGCTGGCGCCGAGCGCCATGCGAATCCCGAACTCGGTCGTCTGTTGCGCGACGGTGTAAGAGAGCACGCCGAACACGCCGATGAGCGCCAGCGTGAGGGCCACCGCCGCGAACAGGCCGACGCAGGATGGTCGACGCGCGCGCCGGCGCGGTGGCGCGGCCGAGGATGTCGTCCATCGTCTGCAGCCGCAGCACCGGCACGCCCGGATCGAGGCGGCGCAGGACGTCGCCGACGGCTGCGGCCAGGCCGGCAGGGTCGCTCGAGGTACGCACGGCGAAGGTGAAGCTCGGCATCGTCGGCTCGACCGCATGCGGCACGTAGACGGCTTCCGGCCGCTCCTCGTCGAGTCCGCGCTGCTTCACGTCGGCCACGACGCCGACGATCTCGGACTCCGGCACCACGCGGTTGTCTGGAGCGCCCATGTAGATCCGCGAGTCCCAGCGGATTGCGGTCGGGAAAGAAGCGATTGGCGACCGAGGCGGAGATGACGACCACGGTCGGGCCATCGCGGCCATCGCGATCGGTGAAGCCGCGGCCGGCGACGACCGGAATGCCGATGGCGTCGAAGTAGTTGGCGCGCACGAGACGCCTCGGGATGGCCGGCGGCGTCTGGTCGGCCGGCAGGGGGCGGTCGACGATGTTGAACCAGGCGCCGCTGCCACGTCCGGCCACCGGAAGCGTCGTGGTGAAGGTCACGGTGGTGACGCCCGGCAGCCGCTCGATCTCGCTGGCGGCGCGCTCGAAGAAGGCGGTGCGCTCGAGCCCGGTGGTATAGCGCGTGGTCGGGAGCGCCGCCGTGAACGTCAGCAGGCGCTCGGTGGCGAATCCCGGCGGCACCTGCAGCAGCGCGGCGAAGCTGCGGCCGAACAGGCCGGCAGCCGTCAGCAGCATCAGCGCCAGCGCCAGCTCCGACATCACGAGGCCGCTGCGGAGATAGCTGCCCCGCCCGGTCGCCCTCGTGCCGTCGCGCAGGTCGCGCATCGGCGAGGCGCCCGCCACCTGCAGGGCCGGCACGACGCCGAACAGGAGTCCCGCCGTCAGCGAGATGCCGGCCGTGAAGAGCAGCACCGGCCCGTCGAGGCTCGACGCCGCTCAGGCGGGGCAGGTCTTCCGGCAGGTTGGCGAGCAGCACGCGCAGCAGGGCCGCGCCCACGGCCAGCCCCAGGAGGCCGCCAAGCGTCGCCAGCAGCACGCTTTCGACGAGCATCTGCCGCACCAGGCGGCCGTGGCCGGCGCCGAGCGCGTGGCGCAGTGCCATCTCGCGCCGCCTCGTGGACGCGCGCGCCAGCAGCAGGTTGCCGAGGTTGGCGCAGGCGACGAGCAGCACGAAGATGGCCGCGCCCATGAGCACGACCAGGCGCCGCTCGACGCCGTCGAGCAGCACGTCCTTCGCCGGCACCACGGCGGCGACGGCGTTCTGCGTGTACTGCGGCCAGTCGCGGCGGATGGCGTCCATCACCGTGTTGAGCTGCACGGCGGCCTGCTCGCGGGACACGCCGGGCTTGAGGCGCGCCAGGCCGGCCAGGAAGTACTGGTCGCGGTTGGCGCGGAAGGCGGCGTCGAAGCGCGCCGGCACCCAGTACTCGTAGTCGTGGTCGAGGAAGGCGAAGTCGTCCGCCATGACGCCGACCACGGTGTGCGGCGTGCCGTTGATGGTGAGCGGGCGATCGACGGCGCTACCGCCCGGGAACAGCCGTCGGGCCAGCCGCGCGCTGAGCAGGACGACCGGCGGCGCGCCCGGGTCGTCGTCCGTCGCCCGCAGCGTGCGGCCCTCGGCGGCCTGCCGGCCGAGCACCTCGAAGACCGGTCCCACGCACAGGCCGCCGCGGATCTGCTCGGCGCTCACTTCCGTCGTGATGATGCGGGCGGTGGGGGCGAAGCCCGCGATCGCCTCGAACCCGGTGGCGCCGCGCATCCAGTCGTGGAGGTTGCCGGGCGTCGTGCCGTCGAACGACGTCTCGCCGTTCATCCCGCCGGCCAGCGTGCGGTGCCCGAGCATCACGACGCGCTCGGGATCGGCGAACGGCAGCGCCTTCAGGATCACCCCGTGCACGACGCCGAAGATGGCGGTGTTGGCGCCGACGGCCAGGGCGATGGTGGTCAGGCAGACGAGCGTGAAGCCGGGCGAGCGCCGCAGCCAGCGTGCCGCATAGCGGAGGTCCTGCACGAGCGATGCGATCATCGGCGTGTTCCTTTCCACCGGCAGGGCAGCCAGCGCGCCGTCGTCGAGACTGGCGCGGCGCCGGCCGGCCGCGCCAGGCCGAGACCGCGAAACGCGCCAGGGCGGCCAGTTCCGCGAACACCGCGGCCGCCACCGCCCGCCGCCCGCCGCGCCGTCGGGCGTCGCGCACCAGATCGTCGAACACGGCGGCCATCGCCGCGGCGTGCCGCTCGCGCACCTCGACCGGCAACACCCGCAAGGCCAGCCGGTAGAGGCGCGAGGTCATGGCGCGTCAGCTCTTCCTGGGCATCAGCCGCTTCTGCCGGGCCATCTTGACGGCGCGCTCGAGCCTGGCGGCTTCGAGCCGGGCCACGTCGAGGCCGGCCGGCAGGATCTGGTAGTAGCGCCGGCGGGGATCGTCCTCGTCCGGCCGGTCCTCGAGCTCGTCGATGAGCCCGCTATCGAGCAGGCGCTTGATGGCGGCGTAGAGCGTGCTCGCCGTCAGCGCCACCTCGCCGGCGGTGCGCTGGCGGATGTCCTGGATGATGGCGTAGCCGTGCAGGTCGCGGTCGCTCAACGACAGCAGGATCTGGAACACCGGCACGGTGAGCGGCAGGTGCTGCTGCGGCAGGCGGCGGCGGGGATAGTCGGGCACGATGGTCTACCGTGACAGGTTATACCGTCGTACGGTAGAGAAGCGCAAGCGCAAGCCGGTAGGCCCGGGCTCGGCTTCCCGCTCGTGGTTCCCGAGTTCGTGCGCGCGGTCAACGCCGCCATCACGCTCGAAACGTCCCTGAGCTTCCTCGGCTTCGGCGATCCCACCGCCAAGAGCTGGGGCACGATGCTCTTCTACGCGCACGCGCACAACGCCTACCTGACGAGCGCCGGGCTGTGGTCGATCGTGCCGCCCGGCCTGGCGGTCACCGTCACCGTGTTCGCGTTCGCCGCGGTGCCGCGCCACGACGTGTCGCCACCCGCCGGCGATCCGGACCCGGTGTGGGCCACCGCGGGCGAGCCGCTCGTCGTCGTGAGCGAGGTGGGCAAGACGTTCGGCGCCCGTCGCGGCACCGCGGCCGTGCCCGCCGTCGACGGCGTGTCGTTCACGCTGCGGCCCGGCGAGTCGCTCGGTCTCGTCGGCGCGAGCGGCGCCGGCAAGTCCACGCTGGCCCGGCTGATCGTGGGACTCGAGCAGCCCGACCGCGGCCGCATCCTACTCGATGGCCGCGCCCCGTCCGCCGCACCACGGCCGACCGCCTCGCGCTCGGCCGCCTCGTGCACCTGATCCAGCAGGATCCCTACGACGCCCTGCCGCCGCACCTGCGCGTGCGCTCGATCGTGGCCGAGCCGGCGCGGATTCACGGGACGTCGGGGGCCGCCGGCCGACGAAGCGCTCGACGCCGTGGGCCTCGCCCCGGCGCGGTTCCTCGACCGCTTTCCGCACACGCTGTCGGGCGGCGAGCGTCAGCGGGTGGCGCTGGCCCGGGCGCTGGTGCTGCGGCCCCGGCTGATCGTGGCCGACGAACCGACGTCGCTCCTCGACGTGTCCCGCCGGCGGGATCTCCTCGACGTGATGCGCGAGGTGGGCCGCCGCTACGGCACCGCCTATCTCTACGTCACCCACGATCTCGGACTGGCGCGATCGTTCTGCCAGCGCCTGCTGGTCATGCACCAGGGGCGGATCGTGGAGGAGGGGCGCGTCGGCGATCTGCTGCAGTCGCCGCAACACGCCTATACCGCGGCGCTCGTCCACGCCTCGCCGGCCCTGACGGCGATCGTGTATCCAGCGGCCGCGCGCCCGCACGCCGGCGCCTGACGTTCGAGCGCGCCGCTACTTCGAGTACTTGGTGAACGCGCCGCCGGCCTGGGTCAGCGAGTTCGGACCCTCCGCCGCGTAGACGTTGCCGTCGCCGTCCACTGCCACGCCTTCACCCGCGGTGCCCTGGTAAACGCGGTCGTCGCGCTCGAAGGGCGGGATGAAGGCCGTGATGCGGTCCTCGTCGAGCGGACCGATGCGCACGCCGTTGCGCCAGTTGACGTGGTTGTAGGGCCCGGACTCCGAGTCGATGGCGTAGACGGTGTCGTCCTTGATGAAGAGACCGCTGATGCGGCCGTAGGCGTAGCGCGACTCGAGGTAGTTGCCTTCCTGGTCGAAGATCTCGAGACGGTGGTTGCCGCGATCGGCCACCCACAGGCGACCCTTGGAGTCGAACACGATCGCATGCGGCGTGCGGAACTCGCCGTGGCGCACGCCCAGCTTGCCCCACGACTTGAGGAACTTGCCGTCCGGGGAGAACTTGCTGATGCGCGCCGTGGCGCCGCGCGCGAGCCCCTCGGCCACGGCCGCGGCGGTGGTCATGCCCTGGCCGTCGTGCCCGTCGGATACGTAGATGCTGCCGTCGGGTCCGACCACGACATCGTTCGGCTGGTTGAACTCACCATCGGCGTTGCCGGCCTTGCCGGCCACCCCCAGGCTCAGCAGCTTCTCGCCCGTGGGGCTGAACTTGTGGACCTGGTGGCCCTTGGTGCCGGCCTTGTTGCCGGCGAAGTCGGCGATCCAGACGTTGCCGTCGTTGTCCACGGAGATGCCATGGGGCGTCACCATCACGCCCTTGCCGAAGTTGGCGAGCACGGCGCCGGTCGTGCGGTCGAACTTGAACACCGGGTCGACCGCGTTGGTTTCGCAATCCACGGGACCGCCGCCGGCGCCGCCGCTCGCGCCGGCGCCGCAACGTTCGTACGCCCACACGTGGCCGTCCTTCGGATCGATGTCGACGCCGGCCGTCGTGCCCCAGGTTCTGCCGGCCGGGAGCTGGCCCCAGTTCCGGGTGACGGTGGGCGCCGGGTTCGGCATGCCCTCGCCGCTGATCGGATTGCCGGCGGTGGTGCTGGGCGCTGGCGTGGCCGGAGCCGGCGGTGCGGGCTGTCCGCACCCCGTCAGCAGGACGGCGGCGCACGTGCTCACGGCGGCGAACGAGAGTCGAGACGATGACATGGCGGCTCCTTGGTTGACTTCGACGACTACTGGGGGGGCGGCGTCACGCTGGCGGCGGGCCGGGTGCCCTTGAGGATCCACCGCTGCATGCGCCGGCCGTTGCCGGCTTCGCCGGTGTACATGCGGTTCTTCGAGTCGATGGCGATCATGTGGGCGCGGATGAACTCGCCGGCCTGACGCCCCGGCTTGCCGAAGCGGTCGAGGATCGCCAGGTCCTTGCGGCGCAGCATCCACACGCGCTGATTCGTGCCGTCCATCAGGTAAAGGATGCTCTGACCGGGATCGCGCGACACCTGCAGGCTGAAGCCGCTGCCCGAGCCACCGGTTTCCGGCCGCACGAACTTCTCCATCAGGTAGTCGCCGTTCTGCCGGAACACCTGGATGCGGTTGCCGCGGCGATCCGAGACGTAGATCAAGCCGTCCTTGGTGCCGACCAGGCCGTGCAGCGTCGAGTACTGCTGCGGCGGGGTGGCGACCTGCACCGGATACTGGTACTTCTCGGTATCGACGGGCACCTTGCCGTAAGCGCCCCAGTGTCGCTTGTACTTGCCAGTGGCGGCGTCGTAGACCACGACGCGCTTGTTGATGTAGCCGTCGGCGATGAAGATCTCGTTGGTCTTCGGCTCGACGTAGAAGTTGGCCGGGCCGCCCAGGTGGTCGGGATCGTTGCTGCCCTTGTTGACGCCCGGCTCGCCGATCGTCAGCACGTGCTTGCCGTCCTGCGTGAATTTCATGACGTGCATGCCGTTGCTCGTGCCCGTCCACACGAACCCGTTGTGGTCGATGTAGATGCCGTGCTCCTGATCGAACCAGGTGTAGCCCTCACCGGGCCCGCCCCAGGACTTCAGCACCTTGCCCTCCGGATCCAGTTCGAGCACCGGCGGCGCCGGGAAGCAGCAGTCGGCGATCGGCGGCTTGACCGCCGCCCCGATCTCCTGCGGCGTCAGGCTCGACGGCATGTGAATCACCCACAGGTGATCGCGGTCGTCCACGAACAGCCCGCGGATGTCGCCCAGGATCCAGTCGTTCGGCAGCGTCGGCGGCCAGGTGGGATCGATCTCGTAGATCGGCAGCTGCTCGGCGGTGGGGGAGCCGGGCGCCACCGCCGCGTTGGCGCTCTGCGCGCTGGCGGCAATCGGGAAGAGGAGGCCGGCGACGAGGGCGGCACACAGAGGCAGGAACTTCATGACGGGGGATTATCACTCACTGGCCGTGCCGGTTGTAGACTTCCAGACGGGATGCACTACGCCACCGCCGAACGCCGCGAGCACCTGAAGCACGGTCTCACGCACGATCCGTTCAAGGCGCTGGTGGCGCCGCGCCCGATCGGCTGGATCAGCTCGCTCGGCCCGACCGGCGTCGTCAACCTGGCGCCCTACAGCTACTTCAACGCCGTGTCGGACGTGCCGCCGATGGTGATGTTCTCGTCGACGGGGCACAAGGACAGCCTGCGGAACATCGAGGCCACGGGCGAGTTCACCTGCTCGATCGCCAGCCACGACCTGGTGGACGCGATGAACCTGAGCTCGGCGGCGGTGGTGAGCGAGACGAGCGAGTACACCCTGACGGGCCTGGCGGCCGCGCCGTCGCTCGTCGTCGCGCCGCCGCGCGTGGCGGCCAGCCCGGCAGCCCTCGAATGCCGGCTGTGGAAGACGGTGGCGCTCCCGGGCGTGGAGGGCGCCCCGGGGCCGACGGTGGTCTTCGGGCAGGTGGTGGCCATCTTCGTCGATGCGCGTGTGGTGAAGGACGGCCTCGTGGACACGGCCGCCATGCGGCCGCTGGCCCGCATGGGCTACATGGACTACGCCGTCGTCACGCCGGAGACGACCTTCACGCTGAACCGGCCGAAGGTCGACGAGGACCGGCGTTCGGCCACCGTCAAGCCGGGACCGTGGGACGGCGCCTACCGCTGACGGCTCAGCCGCCTGTCAGCGCACCGCCGGCATGATGACGAACGTGGCGTACATCATGTCGGAGTCGAGTTCGATGGTGCGCAGCCGCGTCTTCGCGTCGGCCGAGTAGATCTCGATCGTCCGGCCCGCTTCGTAGAGGTAGAGCAGCCCGGTCGAACTCGTGCGCATCTGCATGCGCGTGCGCGTCGGCACGTCGACCCGGTTGGTCACGGCGCGGGCGGCCATGTCGATGCTCCACAGCTCGTGGCGGCCGATCTCGGCCTTGAGCACCACCGCATGCCGGCGGTCCGGCGACATGGTGAAGCTGAGGTTGCCCGCCTCCGGCGCCGGCCCGAGCGTGAAGGTGTCGATGGTCCTGGCGGCCAGATCGATCTGGCCGACCACGAGCAGCTTGCGCTTCATCAACGGGTCCTGCGACGTGAACAGGCTGGTGACGGTGCCCCCGGGGTCGGCCGAGTCGTCCCACGGGCCCGGATCGAAGCGTCCCATCGACGGATCCTGCGGCACCGACAGGTCCCACGAATCCACCGTGGCCATCGTGGCGGTGTCGAACACCGTGATCTGGCTGCCGAACACGTAGAGCAGCCGGCCGTCTGGCGAGAAGCGCAGCGTCGCCGAGAAGTGCGCCGGCTCCGGATCGATCGTCCACGGCACGGTGCGCGTGATGGCGTGGGCGGCCAGGTCGTAGACCAGGAACACCGGTGGCTCGATCTCCCAGCGATCGATGTGCCTGGTGGCGGGCCGCGCCACCACCGTCATCGTCTTGTGCTGCGGATCGACTTCGTAGGCCAGCGCCCGGATGTGGCGCTGGCCGCTGCTGAGCGTGAAGGTGTCGAGGGTCTTCCTGGTCCGCGCATCCACGATCTCGAAGCGCTCGTAGTTGGCGCTCTGCACGTAGAAGCGGGAGCGGTCGGGGGACAGGCGCACGGCCGATGGCGG
This sequence comes from uncultured Acidobacteriota bacterium, assembly GCA_963807405.1. Classification (GTDB taxonomy): domain Bacteria; phylum Acidobacteriota; class Vicinamibacteria; order Vicinamibacterales; family UBA2999; genus CADEFD01. The sequence continues at coordinate 272,139 of CAWEBU010000009.1, forward strand.
GCCGGTCGTGAGGGGAATCTTGGTGAAGGTGCCGGTGGCCTCGTCCACGGCGGTGAGGTGCCCCGAATAGGACCCCACGATGATGGTGCCGCTGCCGGCCGACGGCAACGGCCGTGACTGCGCCGTGAGCAGGCCGGTGGCCAGGACGAGCATGGCAGTGAGCACGGCGGGTCGGCGCGTCATGGCCGGGATTCTGCCACCACGGCCGGCGGCGGGCAACCGGCCTGACGCATGCCGGGTTGACGGCCACGCCGGGGTCGAGCACGATGACGGCGTGATGATGCCAGCCGCCGCCGTGCGCACCGCCGCCTCGTTCGCCGCACTGGTGGCGCTCGGCGCCGGTCTCGCCGCCCAGACGTCCCGCCCGGCCGCCCCGCAGCGCTCGCCCTTCGAACGCGGCGTGCGCGTCGAGATCACGGTGCCGGCCTCGGTGCGCAGCGAGCCGGTCACCGGCCGCGTCTACTTCATCGTCGCGAAAAGCGGCGACCGCGAGCCGCGGCTGCAGATCGGCCGCACCGGCACGCCGTTCTTCGGCCGCGATGTCGAGAAGCTGGCACCAGGCCAGGCCGCCATCATCGATGCCACCGACCTCGGCACGCCGGTGGCCAGCCTCAAGAACCTGCCGCCGGGCGACTACGTGGTGCAGGCGTTCGTCAACCTCTACTCCGAGTTCAAGCGCGCCGACGGCCACACCGTGTGGATGCACGACGACCAGTGGGAAGGACAGCACTGGAACACCTCGCCTGGCAACCTCTACAGCGTCCCGCAGACGGTGCGCATCGATGCCACCACCGAGCGCATCCGCCTGTCGACCGACCAGGTGATCGGCCCCGTCGAGGTCCCGGCCGACACCGCCTTCGTGAAGCGCTTCAAGATCCAGAGCCCGCTGCTGACGAAGTTCTGGGGCCGCCCCATCTATCTCGGCGCCACCGTGCTCCTGCCGCGCGACTACGAGACGTCGACGGTCAAGTACCCGATCCTCTACCGGCAGGGCCACTTCTCGCTCGGGGCGCCGCTCGGCTTCGAGGAAGGCAGCGAGCTCCACCGCGCCTGGATGCGCGACGACTTCCCGCGCATGGTGGTCGTCACCCTGCAGCATCCAGCGCCGTACTTCGACGACAGCTACGGCGTGAACTCGGTCAACGTCGGCCCCTACGGCGACGCCATGATGCAGGAGCTGATACCGGAGGTGGAACGCCGCTTCCGCGTGATCGGCGAGCCGTGGGCGCGGCTGACCGACGGCGGCTCGACCGGCGGCTGGATCTCGCTGGCGCACCAGATCTTCTACCCGGACTTCTACGGCGGCGTGTGGTCGTACTGCCCGGACTCGGTCACCTTCACCGACGTCGAGGGCATCAACGTCTACCAGGACGACAACGCCTACCACCGCACCATCGACTGGCGCACCGTGCCGATCATCAACACGCGCGAACTGGACGGCCAGGTGCGGCTGACCTCCGAGCAGCGCAACCACATGGAGCTCGTCAACGGCACGAAAGGCCGTTCCGGCCAGCAGCTCGACATCTGGTCGGCCGTGTTCGGGCCGCTCGGCAAGGACGGCTATTTCGAGCCGCTGTTCGACAAGCAGACCGGTGTCATCAACACGCAGGTGGCCGGCTACTGGCGCGACAACTACGACCTGCTGGAGTACCTGAAGCGCCACTGGTCCACGGTGGGGCCGAAGCTGGTCGACAAGATCCACGTCTATACGGGTACGATGGACAACTTCTTCCTCAACAACTCGACCAAAGAGCTCGACGCCTGGATGAAGACCACCGAGAACCCGCACTACGAAGGCTTCTTCCTCTACGGCGATGGCAAGGGTCACTGCTGGCAGGGGCCGGAGTCCACGGCCGAGCGGCTGACGCAGATGGCCGTGCACGTGGCCCGCCACAAGCCCGAGGGCATGACCACCCCGTGGTGGAAGTACTGAGCGTGAGCGGCCCCGTGCGCTACCGCCTCCTCCTCGCCGTTGTCGTCGCCCTGGCGGCCAGCTTTCCCGTGACGGCGGCGCAGGCCGACGACCGCGCCGAGCTCGCCCGGCTGAACGACGACTACGTCCGCGCGGTCCTGATGTCGGACGTGGCGCGCTTCGAACAGATCCTCGCGGCCGACTTCCGCAACACCAATCCGGACGGCACGATGCTGGACCGGCAGGGCTTCCTGGCGCAGGTCGCGCGGCCGTCCAATCTCACCAGCCTGAAGGCGGACGACGTGGAGATCCGGATCCTCGGCGACACCGCCATCATCCACGCCCGTACGGTCTACCAGACGAGCGACGGCCGTCCCGGCAGCGGCCGCTATACCGACGTCTGGCGCAAGCATGACGGCCGCTGGCTGGCCGTGGCCGCGCATGTCACCCGTCTGGTGCGCTGAGGCGCATCGTCCACAGTCACAGGTCAACTCATGTCAACTGCATCGCCCAAGCTGCCTGACTCAGGCGTCGTCACCATCGAACGGCACATCCTGATGGAGCAGGCGCGCTTCCCGGATTCGTCCGGGTCGCTGACCAGCCTGCTCTACGACCTGGCGCTGGCGGCCAAGCTCATCGCCAGCCGCACGCAGCGCGGCGGGCTGACCGACCTGCTGGGCTCGGCAGGACAGGAGAACGTGCAGGGCGAGGACGTCCAGAAGCTGGACCTCTACGCGCAGCGCATCATCTACCAGCTCACCGACCACACCGGCCGGCTGTGCTGCATGGCGTCGGAGGAGGAGAAGGACATCATCCCGATCCCCTCGCAGTATCCGCTGGGAGATTACGTGCTGGTCTTCGACCCGCTCGATGGGTCGAGCAACATCGACTACAACGTGGCGGTCGGCACCATCTTCACCATCTTCCGCCGCCGCACCGCGTCCGGCCCCGGCACCGAAGAGGACGTCCTGCGCACCGGACGGGAGATCGTGGCTGGCGGTTACCTCGTGTACGGCTCGAGCACGATGCTCGTCTACACGACCGGTAACGGCGTCAACGGCTTCACGCTGGACCCGAGCATCGGCGAGTTCCTGCTGACGCATCCGAACATCCGCATCCCCGACCGGCCGAAGTACTACAGCGTCAACCAGGGCAACGAGAAGTACTGGTCCGAAGGCGTCCGCCGCTACACCCGCTGGCTGCAGGGCGAAGAGGGCAACACGCGCGCGCTGGGCCTGCGCTACATCGGCTCGATGGTGGCCGACGTGCACCGCACGCTGCTCGGCGGCGGCGTCTTCTACTATCCGGCCGACACCAAGGATCCCGGCAAGCCCCAGGGCAAGCTGCGGCTGCTCTACGAGGCGGTGCCGATGGCCTACCTGATCGAACAGGCCGGCGGCTACGGCTCGACCGGCCGCGGACCGGTGCTCGACGTGGCGGCCACGTCGCTGCACGAGCGCACGCCGGTCTACGTGGGCAATCGCGACCTGGTCGAGCAGGCCGAGGCGTTCATCGCCAAGCACGACGGCTGACGCGCGGGGCGTTCATGAGTAACGTAGGAACACGGAGGCAGATGACGATGAGTGGTGCAATGCGAGTGATGGCCGCGGCGGTGCTGGCGGCAGCGGTGACGATGCCGGTCGCGATCGGCGCCGAGCAGGCGGCGGTGCGCAAGTCCCTGATGGTGCCCGGCAACTTCAAGGAGACGGCGCCCGAGACCTACAACGTGAAGTTCGACACCAGCATCGGCGAGTTCGTGGTCAAGGTCACCCGCGCCTGGGCGCCGAACGGCGCCGACCGCTTCTACAACCTGGTCAAGCACGGCTTCTACGACGAGGCGCGGTTCTTCCGGGCGGTGCCCAACTTCATGGTGCAGTTCGGGCTGCACGCCAACCCGGCCATCACCCGCGTGTGGCAGCCGGCCCGCATCCCGGCCGACAAGGTCGTGCAGAGCAACCGCAAGGGCTTCGTCACCTTCGCCATGGGCGCCTCGCCCGACACCCGCACGACACAGGTGTTCATCAACTTCCGCAACAACACCAACCTCGACAGCATGGGCTTTGCGCCGTTCGGCGAGGTGGTGAGCGGCATCGAGGTGGTGGACAAGATCTACACCGGCTACGGCGAAGGCGCTCCGCGGGGCGGCGGTCCGCCGCAGGCGCGGGTGGCCAACGAAGGGAACGCCTACCTCATCAAGTCGTTCCCGAAGATGGACTACATCAAGACCGCCACCATCGAGCCGTAGACATGCCGCTGAACGCCATCCGCTCGTGGCTCGGCCTCGGCGACGCGTCGTCGTCGGCGGCCGAGCCCGCGCCCCTGCGCGACCTCGTCGAGACCCTCGAACACCTGGAGCCGGAACGCGCCCGCTATCTGGCGCGCTTCGCCTATGTGCTCGGGCGGGTGGCGCACGCCGATCGGCACATCACGCCCGATGAGACCCGCGCCATGGAGACGATCGTGGCCGAGGAAGGGAAGCTCACCGCCGATCAGGCGATGGTGGTCGTGGGCCTGGCCAAGTCGAGCAACGCGATGTTCGGCGGCACCGCGGACTTCCAGGTGGCGCAGGAGTTCGCGGACGCCGCCAGCTACGACGAGAAGCTGGCGCTGGTGCGCTGCCTGTTCCGCGTGGCGTCCACGGACGCCGCCATCTCGATGGCCGAGGAAGCCGAGATCCACCGCGTGGCCAACCAGTTCAAGATTCAGCCTGCGGACCTGACCTCGCTGCGCGTGGCCCATGCCAGCTTCCTGCCCGGCCTGACACCGCGCCAGAAGTAGGGAGGCAGCGGTTCATGGCGCCCGATCGGACACAATGGAGTGTGCCCATCGCCACGCGTCCGCGCGCCGTCATCTTCGATCTCGACGGCACTGTCGTCGACAACATGTCCCTGCACGCGGAAGCCTTCGCGGTGTTCGCGGCCCGCCACGGCCTGCCGGCGCTGACCGAGGCCGACCGCGCCCGGCTCGACGGCCGCCGGAACAGCGAGATCTTCCCGGAGCTGTTCCGCCGCCAGATGGGCCGCGACGAATGGCTGGTCTACGAGCACGAGAAGGAAGGGCTGTACCGTGAGCTGTCCCGCGGACGCCTGACGCTCGTGCCGGGCCTGACGACCCTGCTCGATCACCTGGCCAGCGAGCAGATCGCCGTGGCGCTCGCGACCTCGGCGCCGGCGCTGAACGTGACCCACACGCTCGGCGAAGTGGGCCTCGGCGAGGCCTTTCCGGCCATCGTCCGCGGCGATCAGGTGGGGCGCGGCAAGCCGGCGCCGGACGTCTTCATCGAGGCCAGCCGCCAGTTGGCCGTGCCGCCGGACCAGTGCCTGGTCTTCGAGGACGCGCCGATGGGGATCACCGCCGCGCGCGCCGCCGGCATGCCGGTCGTGGCCATCACCACCACCTTCAGCGCCGCCCATTTCGCCACGCTGGAGGAGCCGCCGGATCTCGCCTGCAGCGACTTCGAGGCCTTCCTGGCGCCGGCCCTCTGGTGATCGTGGCGCCCGCGCTCGTCTACCAGCCGACGGCCTGTCCGTCCTTGCGATGGTCCGAGCCGGCGCGATAGACGCCGTTGACCGGCAGATCGTCGGTGACGCTGCGCGCGATCGAAGATCGGCTCGGGCAGCCGCGGGTCGCGCGTGAACAGGATGCCCTGATAGCCGCCGACGGCGCCGCCGTCGACGGCGCGCACCTCGTGGCCCTTGCGCCTCGAGCGCCTCGCCGACCAGCGCGAACAGGTTGTGCTCGAGCGACAGCACGTTGGCTGGTCTGGTTGTGGGTGAAGCGGGCGGCGTCGGTCGTCATCTGCACGTTCATGCCGAGGTCGATCAGGTTGACCATGTGCTGGGCGTGGGTCTCGGGCTGCACGCTGCCGCCCATGTTGCCGAACGCCATCAGCGGCTGGCCGTCCTTCATCACGAAGCCGGCGATGATGGTGTGGAACGGCCGCTTGCGCGGCGCGACGACGTTGGGGCTCTTCGGGTCGAGCGAGAAGGCGCGAGCCGCGGTTGTGCAGCACGAAGCCGTAGGGCGCGAACGGTGGCGCGGCTGCCGTAGACGCTGAACACGCTGTGGACCAGCGACACCATGTTGCCCCAGCGATCGGCGGTGGTCAGGTAGATGGTGCCGCCGTCGGTGCCGCCGGCGCACGCCGGCGTGCGCGGCCTTCGCCGGATTGATCCTGCCGCACAGCGTCGCCGCGTGGGCCTTCGAGAGCAGCTGCTCGACCGGCACGGTGGCGAACTTCGGGTCGCCGTTCGTGGCCAGCAGGTCGGAGTAGGCCAGCTTCTTGGCCTCGACCATCAGGTGCCAGTACTGCGGATCCGACGGACCGAGCGCGGCGAGGCTGACGCCGAGCTTCGGCACGCAGACTTCGAGGATGTTCAGCATCTCGAGCGCCGCAAAGCCCTGGCCGGGCGGCGGCAGCTCGAAGACGTCGTAGCCGTGGTAGTTGGTCGAGATCGGCTCGACCCACTCCGACTGGAACTCGGCCGAGATCGGCCGTGCTCATCACGCCGCCGCCGGCCTGCACCTTGGCGACGATGGCGTCGGCGATTTCGCCGCGATAGAAGGCGTCGCGCCCTGCGCCTGGATCAGCCGCAGCGCCTTGGCCAGCCCGGGATTGCGGATGATGCTGTAGAGCGGCGGCGCGTCTGCCGCCGTCGAGGAACGCTGGCGCGCGAGTCGGCATCGGCGCGCAGGCCGCTTGGTCGCGCTGCGCAGATCGGCGTGCCGGCGTTCGGCCAGTGCCCCAGCCTTCGTCGGCGATGCGGGCGGCGCGCTCGAACGTCTCCTTGAAGGTCATCGTGCCGAAGCGCGTGAGCAGCGCGTCGTAGCCGGAGATCGCGCCGGGCACCGTCGCGGCGTTCACGCCGCTGCCCGGCACCGCCTTCTCGCCGAGCGTCTGGCGAAGAACTCCGGCGTCCAGCCGGCCGGCGCCCAGCCGCCGGAGTTCAGCGCGTAGAGCTTCTTCTCGTTCGCCACCCAGACCAGCGCGAACAGGTCGCCGCCGATGCCGGTGTCGTTCTGCGAGGTGACGTCGAGCACCGCGCCGGTGGCCACCGCCGCGTCGATCGCGTTGCCGCCCTGGCGCAGGATGTCGAGCCCGGCCTGCGCCGCCAGCGGATCGCTCGTCGCGACCATGCCGTGGCGCGCCACCACCTCTGAGCGCCCCTGCGCCAGCCAGCCCTGCGCGCGCGATCCCGGCACGGCCTTGATCTCCGCGGCCGGCTGCGGCGTGTCGGCCGAGGGCTGCCCGAACGGATTCGGCGACTGCGCGCGGCCGGTGACGGCCCAGGTGCCGGCGATGGCGACGACGACGGCGAGAGCAAGACGGGTGGAACGCATACGACCTCCAGAGACCGGCCTATGGTGCCGTACTTCGGCGCCGGCTGGACCGCCACTGCGGGCGCCCCGCCGACGGCTGGCTCACGGCCGGGAAGTCCGTGCGGCCGTCTAGCGCCAGACGCCGAGCGCCCGACGGACCGCCACGATCTGGCCCACGTGATAGGCGACATGATCGGCGGCCAGCAGGATGGCCCGCAGGTAGGTCTGGTTCGGCTCGCCCGTGGGCACGCTGGCGGTCAGGTCGTCCACTTCACGCGTCAGCTGCTGCAGCCGCTGGCGCGACTGCTGGCAGGCCGTAAGACTGGCGTCCCACGCGGCCGCATCGGGCGGCGCCGGCGTGGCGGGCCAGTAACCGTCCGGCCACTTCAGATCGTGGGCGTAGTTCTCGTCAAGGCAGAAGGCGAGGATGTCGGCCTGCGCAATGCGCAGGTGCTCCAGCAGCTGCCAGGGCGAGTGCTCGAAGCCAGGAGCTTGTGAGCCTCTGGCCGCTGGAGGCAGACCGGCGAGGGACGCTTCGAGGCCGACATGCGCGTCCTCCCAGTCCAGCAGGCGCACCAGCTGTGCACGGACGGCGTCGTCTAGCAGTGACATCGGCGGCTCCTCTCCTGTCCCAGAGGTGTAGTCGTGCCCATCTGGTCCGGCCCCTCAGGCTAGCGCTATGCCGACCGGCCGCGCGGGATAAAAGAACTAGGCCGGCCGGGACGTCACAAGTGGACGGTGTCAGCCGGAGCTGAACGTGGCGTGTTATCGGCAAAGCTGGCACAATCGCTAGGCGAGTCCCACGGTTCTCCAGAGCGGCCCGTATCGGCTGTTCTTCTTCTCAAGCGACCGTGGAGAACCCGTGCACGTGCACGTCGCGCGCGATCGTAAGGCCGCAAAGTTCTGGTTGGCACCTGTTCGTGTTGAGTACAACCACGGGTTCACGAAGACAGAACTCGCGAAGGTGGCCACGTTGGTGCGCGAGCACGAAGACGCGTTCGGAGGGCCTGGCATGAGTACTTCGGCAACTGACACACCCGTAGCCATCGAGGTGAAGGTCACCAGCGATGCCCTCGTGGTCGGTCTGCGCGACGGTCGCGTCGTGTCGGTTCCTCTCACGTGGTACCCGCGGCTCGCCGCGGCAACGCCGAGCGAGCGTCGGCGGTGGGAGCTGATCGGCCCCGGCATCAACATTCACTGGCCCGCGATCGACGAAGACGTATCGGTCGACGCGCTGCTCTCCGGGCAGGGGTCGAACGAGAGCGTTCGATCGTTGCGTCGTTGGCAAGGGTCACGAGCGCGCCCGGCTAACAAGGCGTTGCAGCCGACGAGCCGCGCCCAGCAGCCGGCCAAGACGAAGCGCCCACCCCGCGCGGCTCGCGGCTGAACGCCGCTGCGTTAGAAGCGCACTATTTACCATCTCTTTTCCATGCGACCTGCCGTCCTGCTCACATTCTCACTCTCTGGAGCCCTTGGTCTCACCCCCAGCTATGCTGAAGCTCAGAGCTGGTCGCCCGCCGAGCGGGCAGTCTGGAGTGCCGTCGAGCGGTCGTGGGAAGCGCTCCGGGCGGAAGACATCGAGCGTTTCATGGACTCTTTCCATCCGCAGTTCCTCGGCTGGAGCATGAGCCGGACGGCTCCTCTGGATCTCGCCGCCGAACGCCGTGGGACCGAGGAGTTCCTCGCCCAGGACCGACTGGGTGAGCCACGCGATCGAGCCAGTGGCCATCCGGATCGTCGGTGAGGACGCGATCGTTCACTACCGCTACCGCGAGGTGATCCGCCCCGCCACCGGCGGCGCGGCCCAGCAGGAGGACGGCCGCGCCACTCAAGTGTTACGGCGCGTCGAAGGGCGTTGGAAGACGCTGACTATCATGTCGGGGCCGGCCCCCAAGGGCGGGTAGCTGGTCACGGCAGTGTCGCTGACCTGTTCGGGGCGGCATCCGCGTGGCGCTGTCTAACGTGGCGTTGCAGCTGAGAAGCGGGCGCGGGCATCCGTCGCGCGTCGTCCTCCGGCAGCTCGCACGTCAGTCTTCGAGAGCGACGTGGGCACCGCCGCTCGGCATCGCCGACGGGCCTCGGATGGCTGCCGAAACCCCTCGTCCTCCACGGCGGCTTCGACCGGCTCCTGCGGCGCAGCGGTACGGAGCCAGCTGGCGGATAATCGCGTAGTCCGAAGGAGGAGTCGCATGGCTGACACAGAAGTCAGCGAGCAGGGCGCGAAGGTCCGGGTTCCGCCGCCGCTCGTCTTCCTCGTCGCGACCCTTCTGGGCGTGGCGTGTGGATATTGGATGATGCCCGCACCGGTCCCGGGAGGTCGGCCCGTCCGTGTGATTGGGGCCCTGCTGCTGCTGGCTGCAGGCGTGGGCTTCGCCGCGTCGGCGCGCGGTCTGTTCGCCCGCACAGGCCAGAGTCCCGTGCCGTGGAAGCCATCGCCCTCACTGATCGTGATGGGCCCCTACCGCTACACCCGGAATCCGATGTACCTGGGAATCACCCTCGTGCAACTGGGCCTGGGTCTGGCCCTCGACAACCTCTGGATCTCGCTCTTCGCCGTGCCGGCCTTGATGGTCGTGCACGTCATCGCGGTGTTGCCTGAGGAGGCCTATCTTTCACAGAAGTTCGGGACACACTACGAACGCTACCTGGCGCAAGTCAGGCGATATCTCTGAGCCACGATCAACGGCGCATCGCACCGTCCCGAGGTCGCGCGCTGACGTGTGACGCTCTTCGAAGGACAGCCATGGAGGCCTGAATGCCGCGGACCCCGCTCGCTTTTGGGTGGTGAAGAGCGGGACACCCGATCAGTTGGGCGGCACGCCACGGTTCGTGCACCTGTGGAGACACCGGGATGGCGCGTGGCAGATCACCCGTGTCATCAGCTACGGGCACTGACACTGAGGTCCAAGGGTCAATCGGAGTGAACATGACGAGCGCGCATCCTGGAATCACGGCCGTGATTGCGGCAGTCCTCGGCGTCGGACTCGGTGTGACGCCAACAGAGCCCGAGCCGCCGCCAGTGGCGGCCGGTCGTGTCCGGCTGATCGAGGCCATGAGCACGGCGCGCGCCGCTCACACGGCGACCGCGCTCTCGAACGGCAGTGTGCTGATCGTGGGCGGTTTCGGCGCATCCGAAGGCCAGGTGGCGGGCGCGGAGGTGTTCGAGCCCGGTGAGGAGCGCTTCACGACGACCGGCCAACCACGGGTGTCGCGCCAGAGCCATTCCGCCACGCGGCTGGCAGATGGCACGGTCCTCATCGCCGGAGGCATGACGGGCGATGGGCGCTACGTGGACAGCGCCGAACGCTACGATCCGGCCACGCGCGCGTTCCGCTCGACCGGCACGATGACCGTCGCCCGGGCCGGACACGAGGCCGTCGTCCTCGATGATGGCCGCGTGCTCATGATTGGCGGCGTCGGAACAGGATGGACGTTCCTGGCCAGTGCGGAGATTTACGATCCCGCGAACGGGCAGTTCACGGCGACCGGTTCCATGGACGAGCCGCGTGAAAGTCATGTGGCCGTGCGCCTGCGGGATGGCCGCGTCCTGGTCGCCGGCGGGCATCGCGGCCGCGGCGCCAACATCGTCATCTCTCGCAGCGCGGAGATCTTCGATCCTGGCAGGGGGCGCTTCGAGGCTACTGCGGCGATGGGCGTCCGTCGACACAAGCACGACGCGCTCGTGCTCGAAGACGGTCGAGTGCTCGTCTCTGGTGGCACGGACGAACGCGACAGCCGGGGCATCTACTCCAGCGTCGAGATGTTCGATCCCGCAACCAGCCGGTTCGCTCCGAAAGCGCCGATGCGGCTGGGCCGCTACAAGCACAAGGGCACGACGGTCCTGCTGCCGGGCGGAACCGTGCTGCTGGCGGGCGGTGCGACGCAGGTCGAAGAGTACAGCCCCACCTCTGGTGACAGCCGACTCGTCGAGGGCGAGGTACGGCTGGCCGGTCAGTTCTCCGCGGCCACGGTCCTGCCCGGCGGACGCGTGTTGATCACGGGAGGCTACGGCGAGGGCGCACCACCCGGAGCATCAGCCTGGATCTACGACGCGCGCGATGCCAGGCCATGAACCGGCCACGGCCGGCCGGTGTCGCGTGGTGCGATACGACCTGCGGGGCCACGGTCGCCACGGACTTCGCGCCGGGCACCTCGTGAATCTCGACGCGAGTGGGCCGTTCAACCAGGCCGTCGCGTCGTTCCTGGCGCGCCAGGCTACTTCGGCGGCACCACCGGCACCCAGCCAGGGAAGACGTAGGCGTAGAGCATCGACACGATGCCCATCACCACCATCAGCAGCACGCTGTGCTTGATGGTGAAGCGGAACAGCCGGCTCTCGTCGGCCGAGGTCATGCCGGTGGCCGCCACGGCCACCGCGATGCTCTGCACCGAGATCATCTTGCCCATCACGCCGGCGGCCGAGTTGACCGAGGCGGTGAGCACCGGGTTCAGGCCCAGGGCGTTGGCGGTCACCACCTGGAGGTTGCCGAAGAGCGCGTTGGCCGAGGTGTCGCTGCCGGTCAGGAACACGCCCAGCCAGCCGACGACGGCGCTGAAGAACGGAAACAGCACGCCGGTCGTGGCGAGCGCCAGGCCCAGCGTGGACGTCATCCCCGAGTAGTTCATCAGGTAGGCCAGGCCCAGCATCGAGGCGATGGTCAGCATCGCGTATTTGAGCTGGTCGAAGGTGGCGGCGTAGAGGCCCACGACCCGGCGGGGCGAGACCCGCAGCACGGCGGCCGCCACGAGCGTGGCCAGGAAGCAGGCCGTGCCGGACGCGCTCAGCCAGTTGAACGTGAAGACGGCGGCGTAGGGCGCCGGCGACGCGGAGACGGGCGGCACGCGCGTGATCATGTTGTGCAGGCCGGGGACCAGCACGCCGTTGAGGCCGGTGGGTGCCTGGGGCAGGAACCCCGGCATGATGCTGTGCGAGAACCGATCGATCTGGGCCTTGATGTCGGGTTCACCCCAGATCAGCACGAACACGACCAGCAGCAGGTACGGCATCCACGCCATGAAGATCTCGCCGCCGCTGTGCTTGCTGAGCGTGAGGCTGACGGGCTGGTCGCCTTCGAGCCGCATGATCGTCTTCGGCTTCCACAGCTTGAGCACCGCCACCATCACGATGATGCAGGTGAGTGAGCTCAGGATGTCGGTGAGCTCGGGGCCCATGTAGTTCGACACGTAGAACTGCATGGCGGCAAACGACACGCCGCAGGCGATGATGGCGGGCAGCACCTCGACGGCGCGCGCCCAGCCGGCCATCACCACGATGAGATAGCCGGGGATGATGATCGAGATGAGCGCGCACATGCGCCCCACCATCGCCGAGAGCGCCATCACGGGCAGCCCGGTGACGGCGGCCAGGGTCGTGACCGGGATGCCGATCGAGCCGAACGCCACCGGGGCGGTGTTGGCGAGCAGGCAGATGCCGGCCGCGTAGAACGGGTTGAAGCCGAGCCCGGCCAGCATGGCGCCCGAGACGGCCACCGGTGCGCCGAAGCCGGCCGCGCCCTCGATGAACGCGCCGAACGAGAAGGCGATGAACATCGCCTGCAGGCGGCGGTCGTCGGTGAGGGTGCCGACCGAGTCCTTGATCACTTCGAACTTGCCGGTCTCCACCGCCAGCCGGTAAAGCATGATCGAGGAGAAGACGATCCAGGCGATCGGGAAGACTCCGTACGCCGCACCGTAGAACGTCGAGATCAGGGCCAGGCCGGCCGGCATCCCGTAGATCAGGATGGCGACGACGAAGGCCGTGAGGAGGGCGCTCAGCGCCGCCTTCCAGGCCGGGGCCCGCCAGACGCCGAGCATCAGGAAGAGCGCGATGATCGGGAGGGCGGCGACGGGTGCCGACAGCGCGAGGCTGCCGCCGAGCGGTTCGTAGTTGTGGGTCCACATAGGGGCAGGGCTCAAGAGTCCCGTCGCTTATAGCACAGGCCGCACGTCTGCTCGTGTCACAATGCGCGCCAGCGATGTCGACCTCTCTACCCGAACCGTGGCTGCGCGGTCCTCTGCCGGGGATTCCGTCCCTCTTGCAACCGGTGGCGCACGCCCTCGTGATGGCTCGCGAGGATGTCGAAGCCGCCATGGCGGGACTGAGCGACGCACAGGTCTGGACGGCGCCGCCGGGCGCCGCGCCGCTCGGCTTCCACGTGGCGCACCTCACCGGCAGCACCGATCGGCTGCTCACCTACGCACGAGGCAACAGGCTCGACGAGACGCAGAAGGCCGCGCTCGGCCGCGAACGCACGATCGCGACGGAGCGCCCGCCGGCCGACGCCCTGCTCGCCGCGTGGCAGCACACCGTCGAGCGTGCGCTGGCGCAACTCGCGGCCACGCCCGAGAGCACGCTCGGCGACGCCCGCGCGGTCGGCCGTGCGCAGTTGCCCTCGACCGTCTTCGGCCTGCTGTTCCATGCGGCCGAGCACGCCTCGCGCCATACCGGCCAGATCGTGACCACCTCGCGCCTGGTGCGCGCGATCGCGGAAGCGCAGGCGCCATGACCGCCGGGCCGGCGCCCGGCGCTGCGGCGCCGCCGCCGGCGTCCACCGAAGGCGTCCGCTGGGGGGCGCGCTTCTCGCCGCAGGTGCTGGTGTTCGTGGCCACCCTCGCCTTCGCCTCGCGGCCGCTGAAGGGCGCCATCATCGCCGGCGTGTTCTGGTGGTGGGGCGATACCTACCAGCAGGTCGAGTTCGTGATGGACGAGGCGCAGCTGAACGAGGGCTACCCCTTCATCGACGGCCACCTCGATGGCTCGACCGAGGTCACCCGAGTGACCGGCATGATGGTGGGCGACCAGATCGCGCCGGACGGATCACCGCAGGATGTCTTTGCGCCCGGCAAGCGCATCCCCATCTGGCGATCGCCCTCGGCGCCCGACGTCGGCGTGGAGTGGACCGCGGTCAACGACGTCCCGGTCGCGGCGCGTCCCGAGTTGCCGGGCCTCGGCACCTTCCTCAGCTACGTCGCGGCGACCATCGTGATGTTGTGGGCCGGCCTGTGGGCCACGGCCTGGGCGGGGAAGCGGTGGGCTCGCCGCCCTTCGTAAGCAGGAGCCATCGATGTCCGCAGCCGACCCGTTACAGGTGCAGGTGATTCGCCCCGGTCAGCCCTACTTCCGCTCGTAGACGACCTTGCCGTCGAAGATCGTGGTCGCCACGGTCACGCCGCCCGGCCCTGAGATGGGCGCCGCGGTGATGTCGCCCGCGAGCACGACGATGTCGGCGAGCATGCCCGGCGCCAGCGTGCCCTTGCGCTGCTCGTCGAACGACGCGTAGGCGGCCCAGCGCGTGTAGCCGGCGATCACCTCGTCGATCGACAGGCGCTGGTCGGCCGCCTTCTCCGCCTTGACGCGCGTGGACGCCAGCCACAGGCCCTGTCCGGGGTCGAGCGACGCCACCGGCCAGTCGCTGCCGAAGGCGAGGCGTCCACCGGCCTCGTGAATGCTCTTCCACATCCAGGCGCGCGAGGTGCGTTCCGGCCCGATGGCATCCGGCCATGGCCCGCTGGGCACGGCCTGGTTGACGTCGCCCAGGGCCGCGTGAATCGGCTGCTGCGAGGCGATGATGCCGAGGGCGCCGAAGCGCGCGACGTCCGCGGGAGCAATCGCCTCGATGTGCTCGAGCCGATGGCGGCGTCCGCGTGCCGGCGCCGGATTGGCCTTCGCCGCGGCCTCGAAGGCGTCGAGGGCCATGCGGATGGCGCGGTCGCCGATGGCGTGGATCTGCACCTGCCAGCCGCGTTGGTCGAACAGGGCAACGATGCGGTTCATCTCGGCCGCCGTCATGTTCGGCGTGCCGGCGCTGGTCGTGCCGACGTAGGGGGCCAGCATCGCGGCGGTCTTGCTCTCGATGACGCCGTCGGCGAACATCTTCACGATGCCGGTGCGCACGGTCGGGTTGTCCCCGTACTGCTTCCACGCTGCGTCCATGGCGTCCACGTCGGCGTCGGTGATGCCCGCCTCCGCGGTGGTCGCGAGGTAGGTGCGCACCGTCAGGGCGCCGGATCGCCGGGCTCCCTCGTAGAGGGCCATCTCGGCCACGCTGCCGCCGGCGTTCTGGACGCTCGTGAGACCAAGGCTGTTGGCATGAGCGACGGCGGCGCCGAGGCCGGCACGACGGTCCTCGTCGGTGACGGCGGCAGCACGTCTGCCAGCAGGTCCATCGCCGACTCCTTGAGATGGCCGGTGGGCTCGCCGGTGCGCGCGTCCCGCACGATCTGGCCGTTGACCGGATCCTTGGTCGCCCTGGTGATGCCCGCCAGCTCGAGCGCCTTCGAGTTGACCCACACGCTGTGGCCGTCGTAGCAGGTCATCGCGGCCGGGCGATTGCCGGTGACCGCATCGAGCTGCGCCTTGGTGGGGCTGGCGTTGGTGAACGGCGCGTAGAGCCAGCCGCGTCCCTTGATCCAGTCGTCGCCGGGCTTGCCGGCCACGTACCCGCGAATCCTGTCCTGCACGGCGCTCAGCGTCGTCAACCCGGCGAGGTCGACATCGCCGAGCGACAGGCCGCCGGAGATGAAGTGCACGTGGGAGTCGTTGAAGCCGGGCGCCACCGTGGCGCCGCGCGCGTCGATGACCTGCGTAGCCGGTCCCGCCAGCGCCTGGACCTCGGCGGTGGTGCCCACCTTCATGATGGTCGAGCCCTTGACCGCCACGGCCTCGGCAATCGTGGCGGCTTCGTCGGCCACGTGGACCCTGCCGTTGATGACCACGAGATCGGCGGTCTCGGCCGTTGGAGGGGCGGCGGGGGGCGGTGCGCTGCCGCCACAGGCAGCGAGAAGGAGGGCGGACGAGGCGACGAGCGACAGGCGACCGATCATGGGGGAGGTCTCCGGGACAGTCCAGTGCCGCCCTACATTAGCAGGCTCCGTGCCGGCCCGAATGGCGGCGGGTGTCGCCCCGGACTACACTGCACGCCGTCCCCGTCCCCGGAGTGCATCGCATGACCGCCACGTCCCTGCTCCGCATCGCGCCGGCCGTCTGCGCCGCCGCCGTCATCGTCGTGTCACCGCCGGTGCTCCGTGCCCAGACGCCGGCCACCGTGGCCGGAATCGACCGCGCCATGGAGCGCTACCGTCTCGATGCGCACATCCCGGGCATGGTGTGGGGCATCGTGAAGGACGGCCAGCTGGTGCACGTGAAGGGGGCCGGCGTGCAGGACCTCGAGGCGAAGCGGCCGGTCACGGCCGACACGCGCTTCCGCATCGCCTCGATGACCAAGGCGTTCACGGCGCTCTCGATCCTGAGGCTGCGCGATGAGGGCAAGCTGGCGCTCGATGCCCCGGCCGAGACCTACGTGCCTGAGCTGAAGGCCCTCAAGTACCCGACCGACGACTCGCCGAAGATTCGCGTCCGCGAGCTGCTCACCCACACCGCCGGCTTCGTCACCGACGATCCCTGGGGCGACCGGCAGTCGCCGCTGCCCGAGGACGACTTCACGCGGCTGCTGCAGCAGGGCGTGCCGTTCACGCGCCCGCCGGCCACGGCGATGGAGTACTCGAACCTCGGCTACGCGCTGCTCGGGCGCATCATCGCGAACGTGTCGGGTGCGCCCTACAAGGACGTCGTGCAGCGCGCGCTCTTCACGCCGCTCGGGATGACGGCGACCGGCTACGACGTCACCGCCTCGCCGGTGGCGTCACGCGCGCTCGGCTATCGCTGGGAGGACGCCCAGTGGAAGCTCGAGCCGACGATGGCGCACGGTGTCTTCGGAGCGATGGGCGGCATCGAGACCACCGCCAACGACTACGCGAAGTGGGTGGCGTTCCTGCTGCAGGCATGGCCGCCGCGCGACGGCGCCGACAACGGACCGGTCAAGCGCGCCAGCGTGCGTGAACTGGCGCAGGGCGCCAATTTCGCGTCGGTGCGGACGCGGCCGGGTGCCAGCGGCGCCGACGCCTGCCGTGAAGCCGCCGCCTACGCGATGGGCTTCACCGCCGCGACCGACTGCGAACTCGGTCTGACGCTCAGCCATGGCGGCGGCTATCCCGGCTACGGCTCGCACGTGCTGGTGCTGCCCGACTACGGCGTGGGGATCTTCGCCTTCGCCAACCGCACCTACTCAGGGCCGCGCTCGCCCGTGTGGGACGCCGCGGTGGCGATGCTGCACGCGGGTGACCTGAAGGCGCGTCCGACGCCGGTGTCGTCGGCGCTCGCCGCCGGGTATGCCGCCGCCGTCCGCGCATTTGTAACGGGGTCTGTCACGGTCACGGGCGACCTCCTGGCCATGAACCTGCTCATGGACCGCGATGCGGAGCACCGGGCCCGTGACATCGCCGCGCTCAAGGCCGAGGTCGGCGTTTGCGACACCAGCGCGCCGATTACGGCCACTGGCGCCCTGTCGGGCGAGTTCACGTGGACGTGCGCCACCGGGCGCGTGCACGGCGACCTTCTGCTCGCGCCGACGCCCACGCCGCAGATCCAGACGCTGACATTCTCACGCGCCACGCCCTGAGCGAAAGGTCTGGGACTGCTGGGCAGGGACCTGGCCCTGGGCCATGCCTACGGCACGCGCAGGATCGCCGTGGCGTTGCGCTTGGGCACGTTGCCGACCGGCACGCGCGCCACTTCCTTGAGGGTGGCCGTGTCGACGACGAACACGGCGTTGTCGCCGGCGGCGGCGATGTAGACGAAGCGGCCATCGGGCGTGAAGGTGACCCACTCGGGATGCTGGCCGACGAACACGCGGCCCACTTCCTTCAGATCCGGGAGGCTGTGCACGTAGGCGTAGCCGTAGACCTTGCTGGTCGACCACAGGCGCGTGCCATCCGGGGACACGGCCAGGCCGTGCGCGGGCGCGCCCTGCAGACCATCGGTGTGCGGATGCTCGCCCGCGATGGCCGGATGCTCGACGCGCGCCGTCTCCTTGCCCGAGGCGAAGTCCACGGCGGCGAAGCCGTGGAAGTCCGAGAGCTGCACGATGATGCGGTCGGTCGAGCCATCGGCCTTGGTCGTGAAGGCCATCGGGCGGATCCCGGCAGAGAGCGGAATGGTGCGTGCCAGCGTGTCGGTGGCGGTGTCGACGATGCTGATGGTCTTCTCGGGAATCGAGCCGGCCACCGCCCAGCGGCCATCCGGCGTCACGTAGACGTTGTGGACTGGTCCCTTCACCGGCACGGTCTTGACGTTCTTCAGGCTCACCGTGTCGATGACATCGAGCGCGCCTGGCTCCTCCCGGATGCCCACATAGACCTTGGCGCCATCCTTCGAGACGGCCACGTTGTTGGGCCGGCCGCTGAGCGGGATGCGTGCCGTGATGGCGAGCGACGGCATCGCCACGACATCGAGCGTGTGCCGCACTTCGTTCGACAGGTACATCCGCGCGCCGTCGGGCGACGTGGTGACGCCGTGCGGGATCTCGACGCCCGTCAGCACCTGCGTGACGAGGTTGGTCGTGGGATCGATGAGGTGCGCGCCGTCCCCGGCCGCATTGGTCTGGATGATGCGCACGGCGCGGCCGGGCGGCACGGCCGTGGCGACGGTGGCCGCGGTGGTCCTCGACCCGCGCACCCAGGCCGCCAGCGCCTGCCACTCGGGATCGGTCTGCGTCAGCCAGTGCTTGCCGCCGCCGTGGAACGAGTCGCCGCCGGCCGCGCGGTCCAGTGGATGCGTGAGGAGCCGGCTCTCGAGCGGCAGCCCGGTTTTCACGAGGCTCCGCGCCGAGTCGAAGTTCTTGCGTGCGTCCTCGGCGCTCCATGTGGTGACGCCGTCGGCCAGCGGCTGCAGGCGCAGCCGCGTCCCTACCTTGCCGCCATGGCAGGTGAGGCAGGTCATCAGTCCCGCGCGCTTGGCCGTGAAGATCGGCTGCACGCGGGTCCGGAACTCCTCGAAATCGAGGGACGGGGACGGGGCGGCGGGCTGGCCGGCGGCGGCGCCGCTGGCCCAGGCCACTGCGAGAACGACGGTCAGGAACCGAGCCGACAGGATCACACTCATCGCGCCCTCCGTGTACCGGTAGGCGGCGAGTGTAGCGCGGGGCGGCGGCCCCTACACGTTGAACTTGAAGAGCAGCACGTCGCCGTCCTTCACGACGTACTCCTTGCCTTCCATCCGGTAGAGCCCCTTCTCGCGGGCAGCCGCCACCGAGCCGCAGGCCACCAGGGCGTCGTAGGCGACCGTCTCCGCCTTGATGAAGCCGCGCTCGAAGTCCGTGTGGATGACGCCGGCCGCCTTGGGCGCCGTGTCGCCCACGTGGATGGTCCAGGCCCGCACTTCCTTCTCGCCGGCCGTGAAGTAGGTCTGCAGGCCGAGCAGGTGATAGGTCGAGCGGATGAGCGAGCCCATGCCGCTCTCAGACACGCCCATCTCCTGCAGGAACGCATCGGCCTCCTCGGGCGAGAGGTCGACGAGCTCGCTTTCGATCTGCGCGCTGATGACCACTGCCTCGCACGACAGGTGCGTCTTGACGTACTCCCGCACCTTGAGCACGTAGGGATTGGCGTCGGCCGTGGCGAGATCCGAGTCCTTGACGTTGCAGGCGAAGATCGTCGGCTTGTCGCTCAGGAGGAAGAACTGTCTGGCGACGGCCCGTTCCTCCGTGGTCAGGTCCACCGTGAGGGCCGGGCGGCCGGCTTCGAGGGACGCAATCAGCTTGGCCAGCACCGCGTCTTCGGCCATGGCGCCCTTGTCGCCGCGCTTGGCGTCCTTGCTGACGCGCTCGCGCTTCCTGGTGACCGACTCGAGATCGGCCAGCATCAGCTCGGTGTTGATGACCTCGATGTCGCGCACCGGGTCGACCGAGCCCGACACGTGCAGCACGTCGTCGTCCTCGAAGCAGCGCACCACCTGGACGATGGCGTCGACCTCGCGGATGTGGGTCAGGAACTTGTTGCCGAGGCCTTCCCCGGTGCTGGCGCCCTTGACGAGGCCGGCGATGTCCACGAACTCGATGGCGGCCGGGATGACCACGTTGGTCTTGGCGATCTTCTGCAGCACGGCCAGCCGGGCATCGGGCACGGTCACGATGCCGACGTTGGGGTCGATGGTGCAGAAGGGGTAGTTGGCGGCCTGGGCTCCCCGGGTGCGCGTGACGGCATTGAAGAGGGTGGACTTGCCGACGTTGGGGAGACCGACGATTCCTGCTCTGAGCATATCCTTGCGATCTTACGGCACTGACCGGGGCGGCGCCCACTCCAGGCCCCGATCGTCGGTCCCCCGGACCGCGAAGTCAGCCGGCAGACAGTCTTTGTTCCGCCGAGTGCCCGCGGCTGTCGCTCGGTGTGCGGGGGCTGCACGCCATCGCCAGGGGTTGCTGCGGAGATCCACGACGCGTGCCTTGGCACCATCGTTGCTCTACACGGGCGCAGGAGCGGGATAGGGGAGGGACGGTCGTGGCGGCTCATGTCCGCGCGCAGCCGGGCCCTGCTCGTCCCGTTCCGGCCAACCTTCAACAGCCCGTCAACCCCGGCCGCCGGCTGCCCGCCACCACGGCCCGCGCGAACCGGCGGATCACGGCCAGTGGACGCCTCAGTCGCCGAGTCGCACGGCGCCCGTCTTCTGCTCGCCGACCGCGCCCCTGGTCAGCCATTCGAGCGAGGCGTTGAACATCAGCAGATGGTTCCGCTCCGGCGGGTCTCTCTGAGCCGTGTCTCTTACACTGGGCCGCATGCGCATGCCCCCGTTCGTTGCCGTCGCCGTGGCCGGAATCGCCAGCCTGACCGTACAGCCGTCCACCGGGGCTCAGGCGCCGCGGACAACGCAGGCACCCGCCGCTCCCGCGGCGACGATCCTCTCGCCGGGCGCGGCTGCCGCCCGCTACCCCGTGACCGCAACCGACTACGACGCCTACTTCCACAAGGTCAAGAACTGGGGTCGCTGGGGCGAAGCCGACGAGCTCGGCACCCTCAACCTGATCACGCCCGCCAAGCGGAAGCAGGCCGCCGCGCTCGTGCGGGCCGGCGAAGCGGTCGGGCTCGCGCACTCGCCGATCACCGCCAAGGACGCCGACGTCGGCAGTCCGTTCGAGCACACGATGAATCGCGGTTTCACCACCGACACCTACCGCGTCTCGTATCACGGCTACGCGCACAGCCATCTCGACGCGCTCTGCCACATCCTCTACAAGGACCAGACCTACAACGGCTACGCGCGCGCCGAGGTCAACACCGAGAGCGGCTGCGCCAGGCTCGGCATCCAGAGCTTCCGCAACGGCTACGTGACGCGCGGCATCCTGATGGACATCCCGCGGTTGAAGGGCGTGCCCTACCTCGAACCCGGCACGCCGATCTTCGTCGAGGATCTCGAAGCCTGGGAGAAGCGCGCCGGCGTCAAGGTGGGCCCCGGGGATGCGCTGCTCGTGCGCACGGGCCGCTGGGCGCGCCGAGCCGAGAAGGGCGCGTGGAACGTGGGGCAGAACGCGGCCGGGCTGCACGCCTCGGTGGGCGAGTGGCTGAAGGCGCGCGGCGTGGCGCTCATCGGCAGCGATGCCGCGCTCGATGTCGTGCCGTCGCTCGTCGAAGGCCAGAACCTGCCGGTGCACACGCTCGCCATCACGGCGCTCGGCCTCAACATCCTCGACAATCAGGATCTCGAAGCGCTCGGTGCGCTGGCGGCCGCGCAGAAGCGCTGGCAGTTCATGCTCACGGTGGCGCCGGTGCCGGTCACCGGGGGCACCGGCTTCCCGGTGAACGCCCTGGCCACGTTCTGACGACTGTCACTCGAGCGGCAGCGCGGTCGTGTACTTCGTCTGCCGCAGCACGAAGTTGGTGGTGGACGACCGGACCACGCCGAGCGCCAGCAGCCGCCGCATGATGAAGAACTCCAGGTGCTCGGGGTCGCGCGCGTAGACCTTGAGCACGTAGTCGTTCGACCCGGTGATCGAGGCGCACTCCACGACCTGCTCTTCGGCCTGCACGAACGCATCGAAGCGGCTGATGGTGGCTTCCGCGTGGTCGAGGAGCGAGACGTGCACGTAGGCCACCGCATGCAGACCGAGCAGCCGCGGGTCGAGCATCGCGACGTAGTGGCGGATGAAGCCGTCCTGCTCGAGCCGTCGCACGCGCCGCCACGCCGGCGAGGCCGACAGGCCCGCCTGGCTGGCCAGCTCCTGCGTGCTCAGCCGGGAATCGCGCTGGAGCAAGGCGAGCAGGCGCTTGTCGGACTCGTCGGGGGGCTGCATGGGAAAAAATTACCTCAGATACGCCTAAAAGAGAAACCGTATTGCCTAAATGGCTCCCTGTTGGCAGTAAACGCCAAGCAATTCCGGCGCGGATTGGCGATCATTGGCCTTTCCCCCTTCAAAGGAGCAGCTCCATGCCTGGCACCACCTCCTACGAGGCCAAGATTCCCGACGAGCGCGGCTACATCGAGTACACCGCCGAAGAAGATCTGGTCTGGCACGACCTGTGCGCCCAGCAGCTCCCGAACGTGCAGAAGTACTCCGCGAAGCCCTACCTCGATGGCCTCGCCTACCTCGACCTGCCGCGCGACCGCGTGCCGCAGTGTCCGGACGTCTCGGAGAAGCTGCGTGCGCGCACCGGCTGGGAAGTAGTGCCGGTGCCGGCGCTCATCAACTTCAAGCGCTTCTTCGGCATGCTCGCCGACAAGAAGTTCCCGGCCGCCTCGTTCATCCGCTCGCGCAAGGACTTCAACTACATCGAAGAGCCGGACATCTTCCACGAGATCTTCGGCCACACGCCGCTGCTCTCGGACCCGCGCTTCGCGGGGTTCGGCCACGCCATCGGCCAGACCGGTCTGCGCTGCGCCAAGGAAGACTACGCCTGGCTCATCCGCCTCTACTGGTTCTCGATCGAGTTCGGCCTGACGCGTGAGAACGGCGTGATCAAGGCCCTCGGTTCCGGCCTGGCGTCGTCGCCGACGGAACTGTCGTGGTCGGTCAGCGAGAACGGCCCGGAACTGCGTCCGTTCGACGTCATCGACATCCTGCGCACGCCCTACCGCATCGACATCCACCAGCCGCTCTACTTCGTCATCGACAACCTCGACGACCTGTTCGCCGCGGCCGACCGCGACCTGCTGGCCGACATCAGCACCGCGCGTTCGCTCGGTCTGCACGCCCCGAAGTACCCGGCCAAGGAGTCGGACCCGGTGGCGACGTCATGAGCGTCTGCGACCTGCGCGACCGCACGTGCCAGCCCTGCCAGGGCGGCACGCCACCGCTCGACCGCGAGGCCGTGACCGGAATGATGGGCGACCTGCACGCCGACTGGCGGCTGGACGCGGACGCGCATTCGCTGTCGCGCCGCTTCGAGTTCAAGGGGTTTGCCAAGGCGGTGCAGATGGCGAATCTGGCCGCCTGGCATGGCGACAAGCAGGGGCACCACCCGGATGTGGCGTTCGGCTGGGGCTACTGCGCCATCACCTACACGACGCACGAGATCGGCGGGCTGTCGGAGAACGACTTCATCTGCGCCGCCAAATTCGACGCGCTGGTGGCCTGAGGGGCTGTCAGCGCGCGCTCGGCCTCACTACTCGGGCGTGTCGGCGATGGCGCGCCTGATCGATTCGGCCACGCCCATGGGCCGGATCGGGAACACCTCGAGCGCGGACGTGTCCCGCACGACCGTCGCATTCTTCAAGCCTTCAATCAGATGGCGGCCCACCTCGGCGGTGGCCGGCGTGACGAGGGCCAGCCACAGGCCGGACAGGTACGGCGTCAGCACCGGCACGAAGATCAGCACGCGGCGCAGGCCCCG
The DNA here is from genome assembly GCA_963807405.1 of uncultured Acidobacteriota bacterium. GTDB lineage: Bacteria > Acidobacteriota > Vicinamibacteria > Vicinamibacterales > UBA2999 > CADEFD01. The sequence continues at coordinate 296,026 of CAWEBU010000009.1, forward strand.
CTGGCGTGCGTACTGGCGAATCAGGCCGGCGTAGGTGACCACGTCCGGCCCGCCCACCTCGAAACGGCGGCTCTCGCCGGCCGGCAGGGTGCGAGCGGCCAGCAGATAGGCCACCACGTCGTCCACGAAGATTGCCTGCGTCGGGGTCGTGAGCCAGTTCGGACAGAGCATCACCGGCAGGCGATCGGTGAGCGACTGCATCAGCCGGTAGGACAGGCTGCCGGCGCCGATCACCATCCCGGCACGGAACTCGATGGTCTCGATGCCGGAGCCACGCAGGATCTCCCCCACCTCGTGGCGGCTCCGGAGATGGGCCGACAACTCCGGGTCGGCGTCGTCGCCGAGGCCGCCCAGGTAGATGATCCGCTGCACGCCGGCCTGTTTGGCGGCGTTGGCAAAGTGTGTCGCGGCCGCCCGATCCTGCTCCTCGAAGTCGCCCTGGCCGGACATCAGGTGAACCAGGTAGTAGGCGGTGTGCACGCCGGCCAGTGCCGGTGCGAGGGAGGCCGGATCGAGCACGTCCCCTCCCACCACCGTCGTCGATGCCGCGGTGTGGCCGCGCAGCGCGTTGGGCGAGCGCGCCAGGCAGCGCACCTGCACTGGCTGCTGTTCGAGCAGCGGCAGCAGCCGCCCGCCGACATACCCGGAGGCGCCCGTCAGGAGCACCACGGGGAGCGTCGACGTGCTGGAGATCGTCTGGTCGAGCGACACGGGCACCTCCTGCCTCGCTGCCCGCGCCATACGGCAGGCTTCAACGGATAGTATTCCAAACGGACATGCCCACGGTTTCCCTGCGCAAGCCCTCGGCCGTGAGGCTGCGCGCGTTCCTCGCGACGCAGACCGACCGCCCGTTCAGCTACGCCGCCGTCGGCGCCACCGCCGCCACGCCGCCGGTCGGCTACCTGGTGGATCGCACGCGCATCGAGCTGGGCACGGGCGAAGCGGTGTTCCAGACGGCACGGGCCGCGCTCGAGCGCTGGCAGCAGTTCCAGCTCGGCTGGGTGGAGGCGTGGCCGGCCGACGCGCCGATTGCCGAAGGCACGATCGTGGCGGTGGGCGGATGGGCCGCTGGACTGTGGTGGCTGGGTGCCTGCCGGATCGTCTACACCGTGGATGAGATGGCGCCACTGCGACGCTTCGGCTTCGCCTACGGCACGCTGCCCGGTCACGTGGCGCAAGGCGAAGAGCGGTTCCTCATCGAGTGGGACCCGCGAACCGATCTCGTCCACTACGACATCCTGGCCTTCTCGCGCCCCGACCACATCGTGATCCGTCTCGGGGCGCCGCTCGTGCGCTTCAGCCAGCGACGATTCGGGCGCGAGTCCGCGCGCGCGATGTTCCGCGCCGTCGACACGACCTCGACGCTGCCGGCCATCGATCAGCGCAGTGGCTGATGGCCGGAGGGTGGCAGCGGTCGATCCAGCGGCTCCGCGGCTTGAAGCGGCCTCGGTCGTGGTTCTCCATTCTCAGAGGTGCGTGAGTGACGCTGCGATTGGCGCCCGGGCTTACGAGACACGCCGCCACACGGGCTGCGGCCACTGCGCACGCCGGCAGACCGCGCCGGCCGTGACGAGCGCCCGCGTCACGCGCTTCTGCCGCCTGGGCGTGGGTGACAGCCGTCTTGTCGGCTGCCCGGGCGGCCAGCTTCGAGGTCGCCAGTGCAAGGCCGTTCGTGAACCGCCTTCGAGGCGCTCGCGCGCGCCCGGGCTCACGGACTCGAGCGCGCTATCGGCCGCTCTCGGTCCTCACGGACGTGCGGCCGGCTGGTCGACTCGACCAGGCCGCCCTTGGCCGCGCTCTTCACGGCCGCCCCGCCGGCCTTGGGAACGCGCGGGACGACGTTCGTCGGAGCGTTGAACGTGAGTTCTTTGCCACGCGTCGACCTCCTCGTGACGTCTGATCCGCTGGAATGGGCTTCGCGTCGTCCGGCCCGCGCTCGAGGTGTTGGAGGCCGGTCGAGAACTCCGCGTGATCGACTGACTACACCGGCTCTACCGAGCGCAGAGCACTCGACTGGCAGCGGGAGATCGGCGCCCACGTCAAGGTCTCTTACGACACCCGGACGAGTCCATGCGAAAGCGATGGCTCCCGGACACGATTGGACTACGCGACGGCAGTCGAGCTTGTCGTCGGCAGACCTCACGCACAGTGCGATGCTCGAAGCGTCGAGCGGAATGTTCGGCGGCGAGGCGTCCAGCCAAATCGACCCAAAATCGGCGGGCTTCAATCGGCGACGGGCCGACCCCGACTAGGGGTCTACGACTCGGCCAGAGACGCCGAGAGGTTGACCGCGCCGTCCAAGTCAAGCCGCAGGATGGGGGGGCGCCAATCCTCCATTTTGACTTGCACCCCTACCCGTTCCAGCGGGAGATGCTGCAGGCGCTGACGGTTGAACGAGAGCGGCACGGCCGCTTTCACAACCTCGTGGTCGCGGCTACCGGCACCGGAAAGACGCTGGTGGCGACCTTGACTACCAGCAGCTTCGACGGACCATGCCGAACGCGAGCCTGCTGTTCGTGGCGCATCGCCGAGAGATCCTTGCTCAGAGTCTGGCCGCCTACCGGGCCGTCCTCAGGGACCACCAGTTCGGCCAGCTACTCGTTGATGGGCAGAAGCCCACGGATGACCGCATGTGTTCGCGTCCGTGCAGTCGCTCGCTCAGATCTCCCTCGATGACATCAAGGCTGATGCCTACGACGTGGTCGTCGTAGACGAATTTCATCGCGCCGCTGCGACGACTTATGAGCGCCTGCTCGACCATCTCAAGCCCAAGGTGCTGCTGGGCTTGACGGCGACCCCCGAACGAACCGACGGCACGAGCGTGCTGAGGTGGTTCGACAATCGCATCGCCGTCGAGTTGCGACTGTGGGACGCACTCGAGCGGGGACTCCTGTGCCCGTTTCAATACTTTGGAATCAGCGACGGCGTCGACCTGTCCCAGGTCGAGTGGTCACGGGGCGGCTACGTTCAGTCGGCCCTCGAACGGATCTACACGGGCGACCAGCGGCGAGTCGACCTGGTTGTCGCGGCGCTCAAGCAGAAGCTCGCCGATCCCAGGGAGATGCGGGCGCTGGGCTTCTGCGTCAGCGTGGCGCACGCCGAGTTCATGGCGTCGGAGTTCAGTCGGCGCGGGATTCCGGCGGTGGCAGTGTCTGCGCGTTTTGTGAAGCTGGACTTCGCGAAACGGGATGCTGAGAATCGCCGTCTTGGCCGACTTGGCGAAGAGTGGGTGATGGAGTTCGAGCATAGGCGCCTGTTTGACGAAGCGCAGCGTCCGGAGTTGGCTCGGAGATCGAATGGATTGCCGATACGCGGGGGGATGGCGCGGGCTACGACATTGCTTCGTTCAACGCTGACGCGGCGATCGCCGCGTTTCATAGAGTCAAGACAACGGGACTGGGAAAGCATTTTCCGTTTATGGTCACTGCCAATGAGGTCGCGTGTCAGAACGTGAGCCCACGGCATTTCACCTGTATCGGAGTCTTTCAATTCGCCAGTGAGCCCGGGCTGCATCGGCTTCAGGGATCCTGCAAACGTTCGTGCTGATGCGGAACCGACGCAATACGATGCGAGGGCAAAACCGGCAGGGGCGTGAGTAATCGCATGAGCACCTAGGCCAGGCTTCCATGCGTCCGTGAATCGGCCCAGACCGAACTTGAGCCGCCTCCAATGAACTGCGCGGGGAGTCACGCTTGAGCTGGTCCGCAGCGCGAGCCACCTAGAGGTTCAAGCCGCCATTCGGGAAGGCGTCTGTTTTGACCGCGAGACGAACACAGACCTGTTCTTCATCACGCTCGAAAAGACAGAGGGGCATTACTCGCCCTCAACCATGTATCGCGACTACGACGTAACGCCGGACCTCTTCCACTGGGAGTCGCAGTCTCAAACACGGTCGAGCGGCCACGGGTCGTCGCTACATCAATCACCGAAGCCAAGCGAGCCATGTGCTCCTCTTCGTGCGCCACCGGAAGCATGAGAACGGGCAGACTGCCGCGTACACATGCCTTGGTCCGGCAGCTACGTCTCGCACAGAGGCAGCAGGCCGATCGCCATTACGTGGCGTCTTCAACAGGCGATGCCGGATGACTTCTTCAGGGCGAGCCCGAGTAGCAGCTGGCTAGTTAGTGAGACGGCTCCTACCGTTGCGTCAGCGCTTCCACCGCCTCGACTCGGCGGCGGACCTCGCGCGAGAGCGCGGCGCGAATCGGGCCCATCAGCGTGTAGTGCGAGGTGAGGTGCAGCAGGCGGTCGTCGGCCTCGTCCTCCACCGCCTCGGTCAGCGCTGCCCACCGCTCGTTGAACCACTTCTCGTTCACGTCGCCGCGCGCGCGCTTCTTCTCGAGCAGAGCCTTCTGGCGCTGCCGGTTGACGATCTCGGGGTGGTGATTGACGCCCAGCATGCGCGGCACGCCGTCGGCGGCCGGGTCGGCCGCCTCCACCATCGTCACCGCGTCGGTGGCGACGCCGTGGTCGTCGCAGTCGACGGCCAGCAACTGCACGTCGGGGTGAGTCGTGCCCGTGGGTACCAGGTCGTACAACCGGTTGTCGAGCACGGGGAAGCGCTCGCCGTCGCGCAGCTCGGCGGCGAAGCGGGAGAACCAGGGGTGGGTCCGGCCCGCCGCCAGCAGACGGTTCTGACGCACGCCCACGCTCTTGCCGCCGCGCTCCGGGCCTCGCAGCACCGGCTCGGCCACGCCCAGCCAGCGGCACATCACGCCGAAGCTGTGGCACACGGCGATCAGGGACGCCTGCGGATCGTCACGGATGGCATCGAACAGCGCGAACAGCGGCGCTTCCCACGCCGGATTCTCGACGACGCCCTGAGAGCCGTCGCGTCCGTCGTTGAGGCGCGGATCGAGGTGACCGGGACCGCCCGTTCCCAGGTAAAGCGCATGCCGGCCGTGGCGATGCTCGGGCAGCGCCTGGCCGCGACGCACATCGTAGGAGATGACGCGGACGCTCAGGCCCGCCGGCACCAGCGCGTCGCGCATGTCGCACACGGCGCTCTGGACGACGTCCACCAGGGCTTCGTGGCCGAGGTTCGGCCAGCCGTGGTGCATGTCGAGCAGCGCCACGTCCACGAGCTGAGGGTCGGCGGCCGGCACGTCGCTCGGACGCTTCACGCGCTCGAAACGAAAGCCGCCCACGGCGGCTGCGGTCGGACAACCGGTCAGGCACTCCTCGGTGCCGAGGCGGGCCCGATGCTGGCAATCGAACACCATCCGTCTATGTTATCCGTGCCGGCGGTGCGGCTACTTCTTGAAACGCTTCGCCCGCAGAACGTGCAGACGCAGCCCTTTCTTGAAGTGGGCCTTGTCCTTGGCCTTGAACTCGTCGATGTCCATGCCCCAGTCGACCCGCTGCGCGCCCGTGCCCGGGCGCCAGACGCCGAGGAACTTGTTGTTGCTGATGTCGAGCGAGACCAGCCGCAGACCCGAGCTGAAGTAGGAGGAATCGAGCACCTTGAGCTGGGTCGCGGTGATGCCGGTGTGGACCCACTGCGCGCCGGTCCCGGGACGCCAGACCGCCGTGTAGCCGCTGCCGATCTTCACGAGGTGGGTCAGGCGCAGTCCCTCCGCGAGGTGCTTCTTGTCGAGCACGACGAACGCGCTCCAGGAGACGCCGGTGGCGAAGCGCTGATTGCCCGAGCCCGGGCGCCACACCGCCATGAGCTCATCGTCGTAGCGATCGATGCCGACGATTCGCCGGCCCGCCTTCACGTGTGCGCTGCTCTTGGACTTGAGCGCCGTCGCACTCATGGCGTAGTGCCAGGTACCTGGGCGCCGCTGCCATTGCGCCACACGCCGGTGATGGAATCGCCGCCCCACTCATAGACGTCTACGCTGGTGAGCCGCTTGCCCAGCTGGAAGTGGGCCTCGTCGAGGGTCTTGAACTGGTCGCGGTCCAGTCCGGTCACCCACTTCTGGAAGCCCGAACCCGGACGCCAGACGGCCACGAACCCTTTGTAGAACGTCGTCGCCATGTAGTCCCTCCGTTCGTTCTGTGTCCCTGAATCGAGTCGGGACGGACGTGCATGAGCCCCTGTGATCTCCAGGCGGGATCGCCCGCTGTCAGCGGCGTGCTGACGTCTTCGCGCGCTCGACGGGCACCAGGCGGTAGACCGGCGTCGCCTCCCCGTCCTCGCCGCGCACGTTGGCGTCGAGGGCGACGTAGATGGCGCCGTCCGGTCCCTGCTGCACATCGCGCATGCGGCCCATGCCCTGGATCAGGACCTCGTCGGCGACCACCTGATGACCCTGGAGCGTGAGGCGCACGAGCCGCTGCCCGCTCATGCCGCCCACGAGCATGTCGCCCTTCCAGCCGCTGAAGCGATCGCCGGTGTAGAAGATCATCCCCGAGACGCCGATCGACGGCACCCACACGTGGGCCGGCGGCGTGAAGCCCGCCTTGTGCGTGCCCTCGTGGATGGCGCGGCCGCTCGTGTAGTTCACGCCGTAGCCAATCACCGGCCAGCCGTAGTTCATGCCGGGCACGATGAGGTTCAGCTCGTCGCCGCCCTGCGGGCCATGCTCGTTCTGCCAGAGATCGCCGGTGGTGGGGTGGAAGGCCATGCCCTGCGCGTTGCGATGGCCGAGCGTCCAGATCTCGGGCAGGGCATGCGGCGTGCCCACGAACGGGTTGTCCTTCGGCACCCGGCCGTCGTCGTGCAGGCGCACGGTCTTGCCGTTGTGGGTGAGCAGGTCCTGCGCCGGATGCCGGTTCAGGTCCGGCACCGCCGGCCACTGCCGGTCGCCCAGCGTGATGAAGAGGTAGCCGTTCTTGTCGAAGGCGATGCGACCGCCCCACATCGAACTGCGGTTGCTGCCGTTGCCGGGCGCCGCCGCGTGGAAGATCTCCTGCACGTTCGCCAGGCGGTCGTTCTCGAAGCGGCCGCGCGCCACCGCGAGAGTGCCGTAGCCGTTCGGACCCGGCTTCACGTAGCTCAGGTAGAGCAGCCGGTTGGCGGCGAAGTCCGGGTGCAGCAGCACGTCACGCAGGCCGGCCTGCTCGCGGCCGTCCTGTGCGGTGGCGCCGTTGCCGAGGAAGAGCACCTCCGGCAGCCCGGCCACCGGCGTCGGCAGCAGCTGGCCCTTGCGCACGAGGCGCAGACGTCCGGGCCGCTCGGTGATGAGCATGTCGCCCTCGGGCGTGAAGGCCATCGAGTGCGGGTGCTGCAGCATGGCCACGACTTCGAGCCGGAAGTCGTGCTGTGCGGTGCGGAAGGTGCGGTCCGCGTCGGGCGCCTGGGCGGCCGGCGTGATCACGGTCGTGCCCACGACTGCACAGAGAGCGAGCGCCGTCAGGACGAGACGACGGGCGAGCGAGGTCGGCCGAGGACAGGTGTCTGGCATCACGTGGCCAGAATAGGGGGTTGGGGACCCGGACGCAACGCCTCGTGACGGGCTTATGATCGTGTCGACCAGGCCCGTGTGGCCTGGGCCATATGACACGGCGACACCTCGCGGCTCTGATGGCGTTCATGTGCGTCTCCACGGCCGCTGTACAGGGGCTCGCCTGGCACGATGACTTCATGCGCCGCGAGCTGCTCTCGGTGACGCCGCCCGACATCCGCAGCCTGTTCGTGGACGATGCACCGGTGCAGGTCACGGTGGCCGCCGGCGGCTTCCGCGCCGTGTGGACGACCACCCCGGACGAGATCCGGAGCAGTCCGTCGCTGTGGCGCCGCATGCACCTGGCCGACTGGAACAACGTCGAGCCCACGCTGCGGGCGGCCGCGCTCGATCGCATGCTGGCGCACTACCACGAGGTGCTCACCGATCCCGCACGGTGGGACGCGATGACCGTCGCCGACTGGGACGACGTGCCGCAACCGATCCGCACCGTGGCGTACCGCGAGATGGTGGCCTACTGGGCGGGGTTCTACCGCCTCGGTCCACGCAACAACCTGCCGCCGAAGGTCGTGTCCGACATGCTGGCGGCGATCGTGATGTCGGAGTCGTGGCTCGACCATCGCGCCAGCTTCGTCAACAGCGACGGCACGGTCGACATGGGTCTGGGCATGGCCTCCGAGTACGCGCGCGTGCGGATGCGTCAGCTGCACGAGCTCGGTGCGGTCGACGCGTCCTTCACCGACGAGGAGTATCTGAATCCGTGGCTGGGCACGCGGTTCGCGGCCATCTGGCTGTCGCTCCTGCTCGATGAAGCCCACCACGATCTGCGGCTGGCGGTCCGTGCCTACAACCGCGGCATCTCCGAGGCGCGCGATGCCCGCGGCACCGCGTATCTGGCGGCCGTGGAGCGACGCCTGAAGCGCTTCATCCAGAACCGCGAGGCACCGCCGGCCTGGAGCTACGTGTGGCAACGGGCCCGGGACATCGAGCGGGCCGAGTGGCCGTGGGTGCAGCGCTCGGTCCGGCGCGCGGGTCCCGAGGGTCCGTGACCCGCGAGGCGTGGGCGTCCCACCGCGCCGCTAGTCGGTCTTGAGGGCGCTGAGCACGTCCACGCGCGATGCCCGCCGCGCCGGCAGCAGGGCCGCGGTCACGGCGGCCACGGTGAGCACGGCCGCCGCGCCAGCGAGCGGTGTCAGACCCGGCAGCTGGAGTTCCGGGACGAAACTGGCGCCCAGGGCGGCCAACGCGTACCCCAGGCCCACGCCGGTCACGATGCCCACCGCCACGATGCCGATGCCCTCGCGCAGCACGGCGGCCAGCAGGCCGTAGGGCGTCGAGCCCACGGCCAGCCGCACGCCGAATTCGCGGGTGCGCGCGCTGACCGAGAAGGCGAGCACGCCCGCCACCCCCACGATGGCGATGGCGAGCGCCACCGCCGAGAACCCGGCCACGATGAAGGCGTTCACCCGGTCCGGCATGAGCAGGGCGGCCCGCACGTCTTCGAGTGTCGCCGCTCGTTCCACCGGCTGCTCGGCGGAGATCTCGTGGATCACCCGGGTGATGGCCGGCACGAGCGCGTAGGGATCGGCGCCCGCCGCTGCCTGCACGAAGAGCCGTCCGGCGAACGGCATCTGCCGCACTGGCTGGTAGATGATGAGCGACGCTCGCGGCACCACGCTTTCGTCGTTCAGATCGGTCACCACGCCGACGACCTGCCGCTTCGTGGCGCCGAGCACGGGATCGGTCCACCAGATCTGGCGATTGATGGCGTTGCCGTCCGGGAAGAGGCGCGTGGCGATCGACTGGCTGACGACGGCCACCGGTGTCGCCTGGCGGCGGTCGTCGTCGGTGAAGTCGCGGCCGGCCACGAGCGGCAGGCCGAGCGTGTCGAAGTAGCCGGGCGTGACGTTGCGCATGTGCGCCATCGGCGCCGCCTCGTCGCCGGCCGGGTTGTAGCCCTCGGCGGCGAACGAGAACGGTCCGAACTTGCCGACATCGCGCCACGGGACGACGTTGCCGGCGGCCACGCGGGTGACGCCCGGCAGCACCGACAGACGGCGCATCGCCTCGTCCACGAAGATCACGGTCTTCGGTCCGAACGACTCGATGGGCAATGGGACGTCGAGCGCCACGACCTGCCGCAGGTTGGCGACCGGGGTGGTGGCCTGGAGCGAGACGAGTGCCGCCAGCAGCATGCCGGCCGCCACGAGCAGCACGAATGAGAAGGCGACCTGAGCGGTGGCAAAGAGCTTCAGCCGCCGCGTCGTGGCGGGGGTGATCCGCAGTCCTCCGGCGGGCACCAGCGTGCCGCCGGTCGAGCCTTCCGACGCCGGCAGACGCGGAATCCACGCCAGCAGCACGGCGGCGGCCATCGCCAGCGCCACACCCAGCCACAGCAGGCTGGCGTCCATGCTGACGTCGAGCGCGCGCACGGAGTAGCGGGCCGCGAAGCGGCCGAGGGCGGTGACGAGCGGACCGGCGAGCAGCACCCCGAGCACCGCGCCGGCGCCACAGAGGACCGTGCTTTCCGCGAGCAGCGTGCGCCGCAGTGCGCCGCGGCTGGCCCCGAGCGCCGCGCGCACGGCCAGCTCGCCTTCGCGGCGGAGCGAGCGGGCCAGGATCAGGTTGGCCACGTTCGAGCAGGCCACGATGAAGACGACGGCGGAGATCGCCAGCAGCAGGAGCAGGATCGTGCGCGCCGGCGTGGCGATCTGGTCGCGCAGCGTCCGCACGGTGATGGCGGCGTCGGCGCGTCCGGCATAGGCCTCGGGATGCGCGGCCTTGAGCGCCGCGTAGGCCGCGGCCAGCTCGGCGCGCGCCCCTTCGAGGGTGGCGCCCGGGGCCAGGCGGCCGAAGAGCTCCGTCATCCGGTGCGTCCGGCCGGTGACCATCAGCGCATCGAGATGGTGAGGGCTGGTCACGATGTTGGCGATGATCTCGGTGTCGACCGGGTACGGCACCGACGGCTCCAGCACGCCGACGACCGTGGCGGTGCGGGTGTCGAGCCGGATGGTCCTGCCGATCACGGTGGGATCGCTGGCCAGCGCAGTACTCCAGAAGCGGTGCGTGAGCACGACCGCGCCGGCCGCGGCGGGTCCGTCGTCGGCCGGGGACAGCAGGCGCCCGAGCGTGGGCCGCAGGCCCATCACGTCGAAGAAGGTGCCGCTGACGACGCCGGCGTGCACGACGCGGGCCTCGCCGATGCCGATCATCGTGAAGTCGATGGTGGAGAAGTCGCCGAAGCTGGCGATCGAGGTCACGGCCGCCTTGAGGTCGTCGATCTCCGGCACCGAGAAGGTCATGTTCTCGGCCCCGAGGGCCGGCGCGCTCTGGCGGATGTAGACGAGCCGGTCTTCGTCGCGGTTGACGAGCGGCGTCAGCAGCACGCCGCGCACCACGCTGAAGATGGCCACATTCGCCCCGATGCCGAGGGCGAGCGTGACGATGACGGCGAGCGACAGCCCGGGGGCGGCCTTGAGCGCACGCAGGCCCACCCGCATGTCGCGCACGAAGTCGCTGGCGGCGTCGAACCACCGGCTGTACCAGACCTGCCGCACCGACTCACGCACGGCCGGGACGTAGCCGAACTCGGCGAGGGCGGCCCGCCGCGCCGCTTCGGGATCCTCGCCGCGGTCGATGCGCTCCTTGATCGCCAGCGCGATGTGGCCGCGGATCTCGTCGTCGAACTCTCGCTCGTCGGGGCGCATGGCTACTCCTTCGCATTGGCCGGCTGCATGATGCGGCCGATGGCGCCAACCAGCAGCGTCCAGCGGTCGTGTTCGCGTACGAGCTGGGCCTTGCCGGCGGCCGTGAGCTCGTAGTACTTGGCGCGCTGATTGGCTTCGCTGAGGCCCCACTTGGACTTCAGCCAGCCGCGCTTCTCGAGGCGGTGCAGGGCGGGGTAGAGCGAGCCGGTTTCCACCCGCAGCACCTCGTCGGACTGCGTGCGGATCATCTGGCCGATGCCGTGCCCGTGGCGGGCGCCCCACTGCAGGGTGCGCAGGATCAGCATGTCGAGCGTGCCCTGGAGCAGGTCCAGGCGGGTGTCGTCAGGTGGTCTGGCCATGGCTGTAGACGTTCTACAGCCCTCAGACGTAGACCGTCTACAGCTTGTTCCCGCCCCCGCGGCGACGCCTCCCGTGCTTCCACCGGCGCCCGCCCGCCCCGCGTCACGCGGTTCCGATTGGACAGATGAAACTGGCGCTGCCACAGTAGGGGTATGCCGTGTGCCAGTGCCACCACGCTGCTCGCCGGGGTGGTCGACTACGCGGGGCTGTTCCCGCCGGCCGGACTCGCCATGTCCGACGCCGTGACCGAATATCAGGACGCGCTGGGGGGTCCCAACGCCTGGATGCTCGGTCGCTTCGTCGTGCCTGCCGCCCGGCTCCCCGAGCTGGCCGACGCGCTGGCAGCACTGCCGGACCCGCGCCCCGAGTGGCGCCTGAGCGCCATCATCCGGGACGGCGTCGATGGCGACTGCTCGGCCGTCGCCAACTTCAACAACGCCTTTGCCCGTCACCACGCCCGCGTCGACACCGTGGAGTCGAAGCCCGGCGTGCTCGACGGCATCGACTGGCTGGCCTCCGAGTTCGGCGTGGGCATCGACATCTACGTGGAAGTGGCGCCCGAGCCCGACGCCGATCGCTGGCTGGAGCGGGTGGCCGCGCGGGGGTTGCGCGCCAAGGTGCGGACCGGTGGCGTGACCGCGGAGGCCTTTCCGTCCCCGCAGGCGCTGGCCGCCTTCCTCGCTGCCACGGTGCGGCACAAAGTGGTGTTCAAGGCCACGGCCGGCCTGCACCATGCCGTGCGCGGACGTTATCGCCTGACCTACGAACCGAAGGCCGCGCGGGCGCCGATGTATGGGTATCTGAACGTGCTGCTGGCGGTGGCGGCGCTCCAGGCCGGCCGCCCGGTGGCCGATGCCGAAGCGCTCCTGCAGCACTCCGACGGCGCCGCACTCGCCTTCGACGACGACGCCGTGCGCTGGGGCAACGACTCTTTTTCCCTTTCGATGCTGCGCGACACCCGGGCCCGCCATCTGGTGAGCTTCGGGTCGTGCTCGTTCCAGGAGCCCGTCGACGAGATCGACGCGCTCGTTTCCCGCTAGACGGAGAACAACGATGGGTCCGTTTCCACACGACGCGCCGCCGCCGGTCCTGAGCGATGCCAACCCGATGGGCACCGACGGGTTCGAGTTCGTGGAGTTCTGCCACCCGAACCCGGCCGAACTCGACCGCCTGTTCACGCAGATGGGCTTCGTGCCCGTGGCCAGGCACCGCTCGAAGCAGGTGACCCTGTACCGACAGGGCGGCATCAACCTCATCCTCAACGCCGAGCCCGGCTCGTTCGCCGCGCGCTTTGCCGACAAACACGGGCCGTCGGCGCCGGCGATGGCCTTCCGCGTGGTGGACGCGCAGTATGCCTACGACCGCGCCCTGCGGCTGGGCGCCAAGCCCGCCGAGCGCGCCACCGGTCCGGGCGAACTCCAGATCCCCACCATCGAAGGGATCGGCGGCCTGCACATCTATCTCGTGGACCGCTACGGCGCCAAGGGCTCGATCTACGAGGTGGACTTCGAGTGGCTGGGCGAGAAGGATCCCGCGCCGAAGGGGCTCGGCCTCTGGTACATCGACCACCTCACCCACAACGTGCAGAAGGGCCGCCTCGACGAGTGGGCCGCCTACTACGAGCGGCTGTTCAACTTCCGGCAGATCCGCTATTTCGACATCGCGGGCAAGCTGACCGGGCTGCACTCGCGCGCCATGACCAGTCCGGACGGCAAGATCCGCATTCCCATCAACGAGGATGCCGGCGAGCACGGCCAGATTGCCGAGTACCTGCACGAGTACAAGGGCGAAGGCATCCAGCACGTGGCGCTCGCCGCCGAGGATCTCTACACCTCGATCGAGGCGCTGATGGAACGCGACCTCGAGTTCATGCCGGCGCCGAACCCCCTCTACTACTCGCGCATCGATTCGCGGCTGCCGCGCCACGGCGAAGACCTGGCCCGGCTCGAGCGGGACGGCATCCTCATCGACGGGGAGGGCGTGGTGGAGGGCGGCTTCACGAAGGTGCTGCTGCAGCGTTTCAGCAAGACGGCAATCGGCCCGATCTTCTTCGAGTTCATCCAGCGCAAGGGCGATGACGGCTTCGGCGAGGGCAACTTCAAGGCGCTGTTCGAATCGATCGAGGCCGACCAGATCCAGCGCGGCGTCCTCAAGGACGCCTGATGGCGTGGGAGCGCGCCGCCTCACGTGCCGATCTGGACGGCCGTGAGATGCTGGGCGTGCGCTGCGGCGGCCGGCCGGTGGCGCTCTACGTCCTGGCCGACGGGATCTACGCGACGAGCAACTCGTGCCCGCACATGGGCGCACTGCTCTCACATGGCTGCGTGGTGCAGGGACACGTCGAGTGCCCGATGCATCACGCGCTCTTCGACATCCGCACCGGCGCCTCCGATGGCAGCGTGACGGCGCGTAGCGTGCAGACGTTTCCGGTGAGAATCGAGGCCGGCGACATTTACGTGGACGTGCCGGCCACCGAGGAGAGCGCGACATGACCCCAGGCAAGACCCTTCCGGCCCCGGGCGACGCCGCCCGCGCGGGCCAGCCGACGCTTGCGGCCGGCTACATGTCGGGCTTCGGCAACGGCTTCGAGACCGAGGCGCTGCCAGGCGCCCTGCCGATCGGCCGCAACTCGCCGCAGAAGTGCGCCTACGGCCTCTACGCCGAGCAGTTGAGCGGCTCGCCGTTCACGGCGCCGCGCGCCACCAACGAGCGCTCGTGGCTGTACCGGATCCGGCCGACGGTGGCCCACTTCGGTGAGTTCCAGAAGGCCGACCTCGGCCTCTGGCGCACGGCGCCGTGCCACGAAGTGGACGTGCCGATCGCGCCGATGCGCTGGAGTCCGCTGCCGCTGCCCGAGGCGCCGACGTCGTTCGTCGAGGGCGTGCGCACCATCACGACCGCCGGCGATGCCGGCACCCAAGCCGGCATGGGCGCCCACCTCTATCTCGTGACGCGTTCGATGGAGGACGAGTACTTCTACAACGCGGACGGCGAGCTGCTGTTCGTGCCGCAGTCGGGCGAGCTGCGGCTGGCCACCGAATTCGGCATCATCGACATCGAGCCGGGCGAAGTCGCCGTCATCCCGCGCGGCGTGAAGATGCGCGTCGAGCTGCGGAATGGCCCGGCCCGTGGCTACCTCTGCGAGAACTACGGCGGCGCCTTCACGCTGCCCGACCGCGGGCCGATTGGCGCCAACTGCCTGGCCAATCCGCGGGACTTCCTCACGCCGGTGGCCGCCTACGAGGACCGCGACGTGACCTCGCGGATGTTCGTCAAGTCGGGCGGCGTGCTGTGGGCGTCGACGCTCGATCACTCGCCGCTCGACGTGGTGGCGTGGCACGGCAACTACGCGCCCTACAAGTACGACCTGCGACGCTACGCGCCAGTGGGGCCGGTGCTCTACGATCACGCCGACCCGTCGATCTTCACCGTGCTGACGTCGCCCTCGGAAACGCCGGGCACCGCCAACGTCGACTTCGTGATCTTCCCCGACCGCTGGCTGGTGGCCGAGAACACGTTCCGCCCGCCGTGGTACCACATGAACGTCATGAGCGAGTTCATGGGCCTCGTCTACGGCCAGTATGACGCCAAGCCGCAGGGCTTCGTGCCGGGCGGGTTCTCGCTCCACAACTCGATGCTGCCGCACGGACCCGACGCCGATGCCTTCGAGACGGCCAGCAACGTCCCGTTGGCGCCGAAGAAGCTCGAGGGCACCATGGCCTTCATGTTCGAGACGCGCTTCCCGCAGAAGGTGACGGCCTACGCGGCGCAGGCCGACGTGCGCCAGGACAACTACGCCCGCTACGGCCGCCAGCTCAAGAAGCACTTCGATCCCACGACGCCCTAGGTTCCGGCACCGACCACCATGACGCCACTCGATCACACGCACGATCCGGCACGCACGAGCTGGGTGGCTTCGGCCAACGGCCACGCCGACTTTCCGCTGCAGAACCTGCCGCTCGGCGTCTTCACGCCGCATCCCGAGACGTCGCCGCGTGGCGGCGTCGCGATCGGCGACCGGGTCCTCGACCTGGCGGCGGCCCATCGCGCTGGGCTGTTCCCGGGGGCGGCGGGGGCGGCGGCCGAACTGGCGGCGCGGCCGCGGCTGAACGCGTTCATGGCGGCCGGCGTCGAGGCGCGGCAGGCCCTGCGAGCCCGGCTCTTCGCGCTGCTGGCCGAGGGCGCCCCGGAGCGGGCGGCCCTCGAACCGCTCCTCCATCCCGCGCGCGAGTGCCGCCTGCACCTGCCGGCCGACATCGGCGACTACACCGATTTCTACGCCGGCATCCACCACGCGCTCAACGTCGGCCGGCAGTTCCGTCCCGACCAGCCGCTGCTGCCCAACTACAAGTACGTGCCGATCGGCTATCACGGCCGCAGCTCGTCGATCCGGCCGTCCGGGCACGCCGGTGCGCCGCCCGAGCGGCCAGCGCAAGGGCCCGCACGACAGCGAGCCCGACCGTTCGGGCCGTGCCCGCCGTCTCGACTTCGAGCTCGAACTGGGCGTCTGGATCGGGCCCGGCAACGAGCTCGGTGCCACCGATCCCGATCGCCGACGCCGGCAGCCATGTGGCCGGCTTCTGCCTGCTGAACGACTGGTCGGCGCGTGACCTCCAGGCCTGGGAGTACCAGCCGCTCGGACCGTTCCTGGCCAAGAACTTCGCCACCTCGATCTCGCCGTGGATCGTGACGCCCGAAGCGCTCGCGCCGTTCCGCATGGCGCAGGCGGCGCGCCCGGACGGCGATCCGGCGCCGCTGCCCTATCTGCATCGACGCGGCGCGATCAGCAGACCGGGGCCTTCGACATCGAACTCGAGGTGCTGCTGCTCACGCCGTGCCTGCAAGGCGCAGGGCCTGCCGGCGCACCGGCTGTCGCTCGGCAACGCGCGTCACCTCTACTGGACGGTGGCGCAGCTCGTCACGCACCACGCCAGCAACGGCTGCAACCTGCGGCCGGGCGATCTGCTCGGGTCGGGCACCATCTCGGCGCCCACGCCGGACGGCTTCGGCAGCCTGCTCGAGATCACGCAGGGCGGCAAGCTGCCGATCACGCTGGCATCGGGCGAGACGCGCACGTTCCTCGAGGACGGCGACGAGGTGATCATCCGCGCGCGTGGGCGCGCGCGATGGCGCCGTCACCATCGGCTTCGGTGAAGTGCGCGGCGTGGTGCTCGGGTCCGCTGACGGTTCATGATCGATCTCGCCATCGTCGCGGCGTTCGTCATCTACGCCGTACGAGCCGGTCTCGTCGCCCGCGCCGACGCGGCCAAAGGCCCCGAGGAGTATTTCCTGGCCGGCCGGAGGATGCCCGGCTGGAAGGCCGGCCTGTCGATGACGGCCACGCAGTATGCGGCCGATACGCCGCTCGTCGTCACCGGCATGGTGGCGACCGCCGGCGTCTTCGCGCTGTGGCGCTTCTGGGTCTACTCCATCGCCTTCCTGTTGATGGGCTTCCTGCTGGCGCCGGCCTGGCGGCGCTCGGGCGTGCTGACCGACGCGGAGTTGTGCGAACGCCGCTACTCGGGCGGCGGCGCCGAGGTGCTGCGCTACATCAAGGCCCTCTATTTCGGCACCTTCTTCAACTGCGTGGTGCTGGCCTTCGTGCTGCTGGCCGCCACGCGC
Organism: uncultured Acidobacteriota bacterium; assembly: GCA_963807405.1. Classification (GTDB taxonomy): domain Bacteria; phylum Acidobacteriota; class Vicinamibacteria; order Vicinamibacterales; family UBA2999; genus CADEFD01. Next base: position 313,067 of record CAWEBU010000009.1, read on the forward strand.
ATCACCGAGCCCTTCCTGCCGTGGCACCTCTGGCTCGGCGAGCCGGTGATGGCGCCGCTCGTCGCGCTGGTGGAGCTGGTGGGGAAGCCGCTCACCGCCGTGGCCGCGGACGACCCCGAGGTGTGGGTCCGGTCGGCGTCGAACCTGTTTTCGATCGTCATGATCGTGGCCTTCACCACCCTCTACTCGGCGACCGGCGGGCTGCGCAGCGTCATCAACACCGACGTCGTGCAGGTGACCATGGCGCTCTTCGCCACCGGCCTCTACGCCTGGGCCATCGTCAGCGACATCGGCGGGCTCGATCAGATCCCGATCCGCCTGTCCGCGATCTACGGTCCCGAGCGCATGGCCTCGATTCTCAGCTTCAATCCCATCGAGGGAGCCGGCGAGCTGGCGGCCACCGCGCTCGGGCTGCTCGGCATCCAGTGGTTCGCCCAGATGAACAGCGACGGCACGGGCTACCTGGCGCAGCGATCGATGGCGTGCCGCAGCGACCGCGAGGCGCAGACCGCGGCCGTGGTCTTCACCTACGCGCAGAGCGTCCTGCGCACCTTGCTGTGGCTGCCGATCGTGGTCGGCCTGATGGTCGTCTACCCCACCGACGGCCCGGTCGCTGGCGAGGCCGCCACCGCCGCGCGCGAGACGGTGTTCGTGACCGGCATCGCCGAGCACCTGCCGGCTGGTGCGCTCGGCATGATGCTGGTCGGCCTGCTGGCGGCGCTGTCATCGACCGTCGACACGCACCTCAACTGGGGCGCCAGCTACTGGACGCGTGACTTCTACGAACGGCTCTACTGCCAGCGGCTGCGCGGCCGCGCCGCCAATCCGCGTCGCGTCATCTGGATCGCGCGCGGCTCCAACCTCGTGATCCTGACCATCGCGATGGCCATCATGACGCAGCTGGGCAGCATCCAGACGGCGTGGAAGACCAGCCTGCTCTTCGGCGCCGGCCTCGGCGTGCCGCAGCTGCTGCGCTGGGTGTGGCACCGGCAGAACGCCTGGGGCGAGCTGGTGCCGATGGCGCTCTCGATGGTGGTGGCGCCGTGGCTGCTCTACGCGCTGCCGGCCGATGCCGACGACGCGCTACGCCTGATCCTGATGACGGCCATCGCCACCAGCGCCTCGATTGCCGCGTCGCTCGCTGACCGCGCCGGTCGACCCCGCACGCCTCGACGCGTTCTTCCGCGCCGCGCACCCGCCCGGGTTCTGGGGCGTGGTGGCACGGCGCTGCGGCCTCGACGGGGCGCCCAACCGCCACCGCTTCTGGCGGGCGCTGGCGGCCACGGCGCTGGCGACGGCGAGCGTCTTCGCGCTCATCGTCGGCGGCGGCACGCTCATCCTGCACGCGCCCATCCCGGGCGGGATGTCGCGCCTCACGTGGATCGGCGGCCTCGTGGCGCTGGGCGTTGGCCTGATCCCGGCGTGGCGGGCGATGGCCGCTGAACCGCGCGTGTAGGATCGCCGACGCCCGCGCCGAGGCGACGGCGGACGTGCCCGCCACGCGCGCAACTCTCTGCTAGACTCTCCGTCGCTCGGCGGGACATCGCGCTGGGAGGCGCGGACGATGGGGATCAAAGGCACACGGAAGTCGGCGGCCAGCAAGGCTGGCAAGGCGCTTCGCAATCCCAAGACCTCGACGCGAGGCCGCAAGGTGGCCGCCAGCGCGCTGTCGCAGCGCAAGTCGCCCAAGCGCGCGACCACCCGCCGGGTCGCATCGGTGGCGGGCGCGATGCTGCAGGACGGAGCCGCGTCGAAACCCGCGATGTCCGCTGCGGCCAGCGTGCTCTCGCAGGCGCGATTCAGGCGAAAGAAGAAGGCCACGGCCAAGACGTCCGCGGCGGCCGTGAACCGGGCCAGGACGACGGTCAAGACGAAGGCCAGGAAGGCAAAGAAGAAGTAGTAGCCGGCGCTCAGCGCGGGAAGACGTCCCTGAAGAGCGCGAGCATCTCGTCCCAGCTCTGGCGATCGGCCTCGGCGTCGTAGCCGAGTTGCGGCATGCCGTGCGATTCCGCGGCCGGATTCGTGAAGCTGTGCTTCACGCCCGGGTAGACGACCACGCGGTAGTTGGCCTTGGCCGTCTCCATCTCCTGCCGGAACGCATCGACGGCGGCGGGTGGCGCGAAGTCGTCGGCACCGCCGGTCAGCACCAGCACTCGCGCCGTGATGGCGCCGGGCGTGGCCGTCAGGGCCGGTTCGAGAGAGCCGTGGAAGCTGACCACGGCGTCGAGATCGGCGCCGGCGCGGGCCATGTTGAGCACGACGCCGCCCCCGAAGCAGTAGCCGATGGCCGCGATGGCGTTCTTGTCGACGTGGCTGTCGGCCGCCAGCAGCGCGCGGGCGGCATCGAAGCGGGCCTTGACCACCGCGGGGTCTTTGGTGGCTTCGGCGGCGAACTTCTGGGCGTCGTCGGGGTGCTCGGCATGCTTGCCGTCGCCGTACATGTCGAGCGCCAGCGCGACGTAGCCGGCCTCGGCGAGCCGCCGTGCCTGACGGCGGGCGTGCTCGTCGTGTCCCCACCACTCGTGCACGACCAGCACGCCTGGCCGGAGACCGGTCTGGTTGGCGTCCCACGCGAGCAGGCCCTGGAGCGGCGTGCCCTCGTGGGTGTAGCTGACGTCGCGCGTCTGCACGTCCGGCGTCGTGGCCGTGGGCGTGGTGGCGGGCGACGTATCGGCCGCGGGGGGCGTGGGCGAGCAGGCCGCGGTCAGGGCGCAGGCGACGACGAGCGCAGGCAGGAGTCGCATACCGCCATCATAGGGCCAGCGGCGGCCGTCCTGTCCGGGGGGCCGTCAGGCGCCGACCGCGGCGACAATCCGCCGGATGAGGCCGGTGGCGAACGGCTCGCCGTTGACATCGCGCCGGTTGTCGTTGCCCTGACGCACGACGACGAGATCGAGGCTGGGCACGACGAAGGCGTGGTTCAGGTTGTGCCCGCGTGACATGAAGAGGTCGGCCGGCAGGCCGGCTTCGCCGTCCGACGTCCAGAACGTGTAGCCGTAGTTGTTGGGCGTCCGGCCGTCGTCCCGGACGAAGCGGCGCGTGGCCACCTGCAGCCAGTCGGCTGGCACCAGCTGGCGGCCGTCCCAGCGGCCGGCTCGCAGCCACAGATAGGCCAGCCGGGCGAAGTCGCGTGCCGTGCACCGGAAGGTGCTGCCGACGATCGAGTTGTAGCCGATGGCACTGGCGCTTTCGTCGGCGCCGTAGGCGTTGCAGCCGCGGCTGCCACCACGGCCCCAGCCCGCTTCGTCGCTGAAGTTCAGCTCGCGGTCGTCGGCATACGGCATCTTCCGGTACTGGTGATCGCCGAGGCCGCTCGGCATGCCGATCGCCCCGAGCACGCGGTCGTAGAGGTACGGGCCCACCTCCTGACCGGAGATGTCGCGCATGGCGAGCGCCATCAGCTCCAGGCCGAAGTTGCTGTAGTTGAAGTCAGTGCCGGGTTCGAACTTCAGGGTGTGCTGTGCCGGCACGCCGGCGAACTGCCACCAGCCGAAACAGTACTCGTACATCTGAAAAGGGCCGCGGTAGCCGGGGGACAACTGCCGCGCACTCGGCGCCAGCCACGGCTCACGCGACTCGTGCCCCGACGTCATCGACAGCGCGTGCTTGACCTTGATGCGGCACTTGCGCGGATCGGTGATCGGCTGCGACCAGATCCGCGGCACGAGCGATCCCTCCGGTTCGTCGCCCACGAGCAGGGTGTCGAGCGTGACGCGGTCGCGATGCTCGTCGAGGAACACGCCGACGGCGGTGCCGAACACCGACTTGGTCGAGGACTTCATGTCGTTGCAGGTGCGCGCCGTCCACTGACTGGGGCCTCCGCCCGTCCCGGTCACGTAGCTTTCGGCCACGACGTGGCCCTGGTGCACGACCACCAGCGCGCCGCCGCGGCTGGTCGTCACCGGGCTGTCGTCGTGATAGCGCACCGCCTGCTGCAGGCGATCCGGATGCATGTCGAGCGAGCGGGCATCGCCTGTTCGCCAGCCGCCGGCGCTCTCGGCGGGCGGGAAGTAGTCGCGGCCGGCCGTCGGGGCCGGAGCTGAAGACGGCGCGGCCGGCTGCCCGGCCGTCGCGGGCTCGGGGCGGAAGCCCAGCGCGGCCGCACCCGTGGCGGCCAGGCCAACGCCCGCCGAGAGCACTGAGCGACGCGAAAGACCCGGGCGATCGGTGGAACGAGTGGTGTCGCGCGGCATGGCCCTCAGCATGCGCGGGTCGCGCGGGCGACGCAAGCGCGGGCGCGCCCTGACGGGTCCGTCTCGCCTCGTCGCGCCAGCGCCGCGCCGACCTCTTCCTGCCATCCGTCGCAGCGCGGGCAGGCATGCGATAGGCTGTCGGCCATGCGGTCCCTCGTTCAGCTGCTCGCCATGCTCCTGGTCGTCCTGTGCGGACCCGTCGACCTTCGCGCCGACACCTACCCGAAGAATCCGCGGGTCGACGTCGTCCACTACCGCTTCGCCCTCGAGTTGCAGGATCGGGACGACCGTCTCTCCGGCACGACCGATGTCGAGGTGCTCTTTGCCGGCGACGGCGAGACCACGCTGCGCTTCGATCTCGTGAATCAGACCGGCAGCAGCGGCACCGGCATGACCGTCAGTGCGGTCACGAGCGCCGGCGACGACCTCCCTTTCGTGCATCGCGACAACGCGCTCACCGTCACCCTGCCGCGGCGCTTCGACAAGGGCCAGCGGCTGCGGCTGCAGATCGCCTACGCGGGCCAGCCGGCCTCGGGTCTCAAGATCGCGAGGAACAAGCACGGCGATCGCACCTTCTTCAGCGACAACTGGCCGAACAAGGCCCGCCACTGGCTGCCGACCATCGACCACCCATACGACAAGGCGACGTCCGAGATGGTCGTGACGGCGCCGGCCCACTACCAGGTGGTGTCGAACGGCCTGCTGGTCGAGGAAACCGATCTGCCGGCGGCACGCCGCCGCACGCACTGGCGCCAGTCGGTGCCGATCGCGCCGTGGCTCTACGTGCTCGGCGTGGCGCGCTTCGCCGTGGAGCAGGTGGACACGTTCGACGGCAAGGCCATCCAGACCTGGGTCTACACGCAGGACCGCGAGGCCGGCTTCCACGATTTCGCCGTGCCCACGAAGGACGCGCTGGCCTACTACTCGGACCGCGTCGGGCCGTTCTCGTACGAGAAGCTCGCCAACGTGCAGTCCAACAGCGTGAGCGGCGGCATGGAAGCCGCCAGCGCCATCTTCTACAGCGAGGGCTCGGTGGTCGGCGATCGCAACGTGCGCTGGCGCAACGTCGTCATCCACGAGATCGCGCACCAGTGGTTCGGCAACGCCGTGACCGAGAACGACTGGGACGACGTGTGGCTGAGCGAGGGGTTCGCCACCTATTTCACGTTGCTCTTCATCGAGCACCAGTACGGCCGCGATGAGTTCCTGAGCGGGCTGGCGGCCAGCCGCCAGCGCATCCTCGACTTCGACAAGGAGCGCCCCGACTACCGCATCGTGCACGACAACCTCGACGACATGTCGCAGGTCACGACCGGCCAGATCTACCAGAAGGGCGCCTGGGTCCTGCACATGCTGCGCGGCATCATGGGCGACGAGGCGTTCTGGGCCGGCATCCGCAGCTACTACCGGGCGCACCAGGACGGCCACGCGACCACCGCCGACTTCCGCGGCGAGATGGAGCGCGCCTCTGGCCGCGACCTGCGCGTGTTCTTCGACCAGTGGCTGCTGCGCGGCGGACTGGTGCGGCTGGACGGCGACTGGAGCTACCGTGCCGACGACAAGGCCGTGGTCGTCCGCGTGACCCAGCGCGATCCGGCGCGCACCTTCGCCATGCCGCTGCAGGTGGCGATCTACGCGGCAGGCAACCCGACGCCGACCATCACCACCGTGCAGCTCTCCGAGGCCTCCCACGAACTCCGGATTCCGGCCGCCCAGCGGCCTGACCGCGTGGTGCTCGACCCGAACCACTTCGTGCTGATGGAATCGACCTTCGCCGAAGCGGCGCGCTGACGGCGGTGACCGTGCCGTCGGCGGCGCCCGCTCAGGGCAGGCGCGCCACGCGGGACAGGATGCCGTCCTGCTTCATCGCGGCCTCGATCTCGTCCGGCGTGCTGGCCAGAAAGCCGGTGAAGTTCTCGATGCCGTCCTTCGTGACGAGGATGGTGTCCTCCATCCGCACGTAGAGCTTCTCGTCGGGGATCCACATCATCGGGTCGACGGTGAAGACCTGGCCCTCGTGGAACGGCCGTCCCCAGATGGCGCCGACGTCGTGCACCGTCATGCCCACCGGATGCTGGAGGTGACCGCGGAAGGTCAGCATCTCCTCGGCGGCCTTGCGGTGCGTCTCCTTCGCGAAGGCCGTCTTCGCGAGCACGGGCTCCATGTCCTGCCGGGCACGCACGAGCACCTCTTCCGGGGTGACTCCGGCCTTGATGTGCCTGAAGAAGGCGGTGCGGTACTCGAGGATGACGGTGGCGAGCGTGCGCTGCGCCGGCGTGTGGGTGCCGCTCACCGGCCACATGCGCGTCACGTCGCTCGTGTAGTAGCGGAGATCCGGTGCGTAGTCCATGAGCACCATGTCCCCGCTCTTCAGCACATCGAGGTTGCGCGAGTAGTGGCCCATCCAGGCATTGGTGCCGCCGCCGGCGATCGGGTTGTAGCCCTCGAAGCGCGCCCCGTTGGCCAGGAAGGTGAAGCGCGCCGCCGCCGCGGCCTCGTACTCGCGGATGCCCGGGCGGGTGCTCTTCATCGCTTCGAGCAGCCCGAGACCGGCCAGGACCGAGGCCTTACGGATGAGCGAGATCTCGCGCTCGCTCTTGGTCATGCGCAACGTGTCGAGAATCGGCGTGAGATCGTGCCGCTCGAGGGCGGGATAGCGCGCCGCCAGCAGGCCGAGGAAGTGGGCCTCGCGCGACGGCCGTCCGTCCCACGGATCGCCGGCCACCCCGGCCTGATACGCCAGCAGCTCGTCGCGGCTCTGGGCTTCACCTTCGGCCGGACTGAACGGCACGTAGAGCCGCGGCCGGGGCGCGCGCAGCATGGTGGCGTTGAAGGTCTGGCGGCTCAGCACCTCCACCGGCGCGACGGCGTCGACGCCGGTGAGGCGCACGACCGCCTCGGCATCCTCGGCCGACCACATCCGGCCGGTGCCGCGCTCGAGCGCCTCGTTGCGATGCGACAGATAGAGCGTCGTGCGGCGCGTCCGTCCGTCGAGCACGAGGTAGGCGTGCGGCGTCTCCAGCCCGGTCAGGTAGTAGAACTCGTTCGACTGCCGGAACACCTTGAACCCGTCGACGCCGGCGGCCCCCGGCACGATGGCGAGGGCCTGGGCGCCGATGGCGTCCAGCACGCGGCCGCGCCGGGCGGCGAACTCCTCGGCGGGGAAGTCGTCCTGGAACGGCGGGACGTCCTGGGCGCCGAGCAGGGCCAGCGAGGCCACCGCAAGCGTGGCGGCGAGCGTGACGCGAGCCATGAGATGAGGCATCAGCGCGGCCGCGGCAGCCGCGGAATGGTGATCGGGCCGGCCTTCTGCACGGCGTCCCACACGCGCCGGCCGACCTTGTCGGCTTCGGCGATGATCGCCGCTTCGTCCACGGTCGTGATCTTCCGGTCGCGCATCACGAACTGGCCGTCGATCATCACCGACTCGATGTCGTTCGGCTGGCCGTTGTGAATCCACGCCGACACGATGCGCACGGCCGGCACGAGGTGGACGCGCTGCGTGTCGAGCACCAGCAGATCGGCCTTCTTGCCGACCTCGAGCGAGCCGATCGTCGCGCTCTGCCGGACGGCCCGGGCGCTGCCGAGGGTGGCATCGGCCAGGATGTCCTCGGGCTGCGGCTGCACGCCCGGGAAGGCGTCGTCGCGCCGGATACGCTCGGTCAGCAGGGCCACGCGCAGCACCTCGAAGAGGTCGGTGGTGTTGTTGTCGGTGCCCATGGCAATCGGCACGCCGGCCGCCCGCAGGGCGGGAATCGGCGGGATGACGCCGCGATTGGCGGCCATCGCCGCCTGATGCGACACGATCGTGCCCGACTTCGCCAGCAAGGCGATGTCGGCGTCGTCGACGTAGCGGCAATGGGCGGCGAACAGGCGGGACGACAGGAAGTCGTGCCGGGCCAGGAACCCGACCGGGCTGACGCCATGGTGCTTGCGGACGTAGTCCACCTCGGCGCGGCTCTGCGAGAGATGAATCGTGTAGTTGAGGTCGTGTTTCTCGGCGAAGGCCTTGACGGCGCGCAGCAGCTCGGGCGAGGAGTTCTCGGCCAGGCCGGCGGCCGGGAACACGCTGATCCTGCCGTTCTCCTTGCCGTGCCAGGCGCCGTGCAGGTCGCTGATGCGGGCCAGGCCCTCGTCGCGCATCTTCGGCGAGAAGCGCGGCGCCTCGCCGCGGGCCAGAATCTCGGGCGACATCGGCGAGCCGCCCTCGCGGTCGGTGGCCGACTCGGCAAACACCCAGCGCAGTCCGGTCCTGGCGAGGGACGAGGCCGTGGCGGCGGTGCCCGACACGTTCTCGACCACCGTCGTGCTGCCGGTCCGGATGGCCTCGAGGGCGCCGACGACAGCCATCAACGTGGCTTCCTCGCGCGAGATCAGGCTGGTCGGCGAGACGGCCAGCTTGTAGCTGTTCGGGAAGCCGAAGTCCTCGTTGAAGCCGCGGGCCAGCGTCTGCGCCAGGTGCGCGTGGCAGTTGATGAGGCCTGGCAGGAGCGCCTTGCCGCGTCCGTCGTAGACCTCGGCCTGCGGATGCGCCTTCAGGACCTCGTCGGTGGGGCCGATGGCCGCGATTTGGGTGCCGACCACCGCCAGGGCCACCCCATGCCGCACTTCGTCCACGGTGACGACGGTGGTGTTGGTGAACACCGTGGCGCGGCCCGCCGCCGGCTGTGCCGTGGCGTCGGCGCGGTCGAGGATGAGGGCGGCGGCGCCGACGCCGGCGCTGGCGAGCAGTTGGCGGCGGCTGAGGGTGGTGTCAGGCATGGCGCACCGTAGCGCCCGGCCCTGGGCAAGTCAAGGCGCCATCGCGGCGGCTGCGGCGTCGCGGTCGTGTCAGCGTCGCCCGGTGCGGCGTGCGAGGCTCGCCACCATCGCCACGAGTTCGGCCGGGTCCACCGGTTTTGCCAGGTGTGACTGGAAACCGGACAGCAGCGCACGTTTCCGGTCTTCGAGTCGCGCGAGCGCCGTCAGGGCGGCCGCCGGCACCGAGCTGAGCGGCTCCGGCATGTGGCGCAGCCCGCGGATGAAGTCGTAGCCATCCTGGTCGGGCATGCCGATGTCGCTCACGACGACATCGGGCATGAAGCCGTCATCGAGCAGTCGCGTGGCGGCCGTCGCCGAGGCGACCGCCGTGACGGTGGCGCCGGCATCCTGGAGCAGGCGCGTGACGATCTCGCGCGCGTCTTCCTCGTCGTCGAGGACCAGCACGCGCAGCCCGTCGAGGGAAGCGCCGGCCGGCTGCGCCGCCGCCGCCGGCCGCGTCCGCGAGTCGGGCTGCGTGGAGGTCAGGGCGATCGGGAGGCGCACGGTGAAGGTCGAGCCCCGGTGCTCGCCATCGCTGGCCGCGTCGACCGTGCCGCCGTGCAGTTCGAGCAGACTTCTGGCGATCGACAGCCCGAGGCCGAGGCCGCCGTGCCGTCGCGTCGTGGAGGCGTCGGCCTGGCGGAAGCGGTCGAAGATCTGGCCGACGAGCTCCGGCGCCATGCCGATCCCGGTGTCGCTCACCTGGAGGTGCACCTGGCTGTGCACCTTGTGCACGGTCACCTGCACCTGGCCGCCGCGCGGCGTGAACTTGATGGCGTTGCTCAGCAGGTTCCACACCACCTGCAGCAGACGTCCCGGATCGCCGCGCACGACGGCCGCCGAACCGAGCATCGTCACCAGCCGCACGCCCTTGGCGTCGGCCGAGGGCTGGACCGAGAGGATCGCTTCTTCGATCACGGTGGCCAGATCGAGGCGCTGCACCTCGATCCGCATCTTGCCAGACAGGATGCGGCCCAGGTCCAGCAGGTCGTCGACCATCTGCGACTGGCGGCGCGAGTTGCGATCGATGACCTCGAGCGCCTTGGCCAGGGTTTCCTCACTCTGATCCTGGCGCAGCACCCCGACCCAGCCGAGGATGGCGTTGAGCGGCGTGCGCAGCTCGTGCGAGAGCGTGGCCACGAAGTCGTCCTTGATGCGCGCCAATCGTTCGGCCTCGGACCGCGCCGCCCGTTCGCTCGCCAGCAAGGCCTGCCGTTCGTCGTCGGCCCGCCGCTGCTGCGTGACGTCGCGCGCGGTCGCGATGAACCGCGTCACCCGGCCGTCGGCGTCCTTGACGGACGTGACGATGACGTCCCACCAGTGGCTGTGCCCGTCCGAATCGGCGTGGCTGGCCGCGAACCGGCCCTGGCCGCCGTCGACCGCCTGCTGCACCGCGGTCGTCGCGGCCTCGCCATGCGCCGGCCACAACGCCGGGAACGGCGTCCCCACCCAGTCCCGGCCGTCCGGCCCGCTCAGCAGGCGCAGGCTCGCCTGGTTGAGAAGGCTCACCTCGCCGCTGGCCGTCAGCACGGTGATGACGTCAGCCGAACTATCGAGCAGGCTGCGGTTGAAACTCTCGCTCTGGGCCAGCTCGGCGGCACTCCGGGTGACGTCACGTTCGGCCTCGAGACGGGCGATGGTGGCCGAGGCCAGTTCGACCCGGCGCTGCTCCATGGTGCGGCTGATCGACCAGCCGAGGAAGGCGAGGAGCAACGCGACTACGCCAGCCGAGATGCCGAAGCCACGAGCGGCGCGGGCCGCCGACGCCGCCTGCAGGGAGCGGTTGGCGCTGAGCATGCGCTCGGCCGACTTGAGTTGGGCGCCGAGCAGGCGGATGCCGTCCATCGTGCGCTTGCCGCTGACATCGCGCAGCGGTTCCACCGCCGCCTCCCGGGCGCCCCGGTCGTAGAGGGCAAGGCTGGAGGCCATGCCGGCAAGGCGTGCATCCACCAGCGACGACAACCTGGTGAGGTCGTCGAGGCGGCGAACGTCGTTGGCCAGGAGACCTGTCAGCGTAACCACGGCCTCCCGGGCGCGCTGGTCGACACCCCGGTACGGCTCGAGGAACACCGGGTTGCCAGTCAAGAGGTAGCCGCGGTAGCCGTTCTCGGCCTCGACCATCACCGAGAGGAGCCGGTCGGCCGCCGAGATCACGTCCTCGGAGCTCTGGATATCGGCGGTGGCCCGGCTGAACTCGCTATACTGAGATGCGGCGACGACGCCCAGCGTGCCGAGCAACAGCACGCCGGCCAGCAGCGACCATCGCCACCATGAAGCCACTGCCGTGCTCAGTTCTTCCGCGCGCATGCCGAGCTCCTCGAGATGGCCCGGCCCCCGCACATCGCCTGGACGGGCCGGCGTACCGGTGGCCGCCGCCTCATGCCAGGCACGCCGGTCACCCATCGCCGATTATCATATGCCGTCCCTGCAGGCCGCCAGCCCGATGAGTCCACGCCACTTCGAGGCCACGATCAATCACTTCGCCACGCGCCTCGCCGCCGAGCACACGGCCCTGGCGCAAGCGTGGCTCGAGCGCCTCGACGCGCTGCTCGAGGTCGACCGGCGGGATGTGTTTCCGACGCATCAGCTGCTCGATCACATTCCCGAACTGCTGCGCGAGATCGCGGACTACCTGCGGAGGCCGTTCGAGGGCGAGATCGTGGCCAACACCGCCGTGATGGCCAAGGCCACCGAGCTCGGGGTGCTGCGCTTCGACCAGCGTGCCTCGGTGCACCAGCTGCTGCGCGAGTACCAGTTCCTCGGCGAGATCATCGAGTCGTTCTTCGCCCGCGAAGCGGCGCAGCTCGGCGAACGGGCGGACGCGACGGCGGCGATACTGGCGCTCTCGCGCGCCCAGCAGGCGGTGCGTGAACTGCAGCGCCGCACGGTGGACGCGTTCATCGCCCGCTATGCCGACACCATCGAGCGCCAGCACGGCCAGCTGCTCAGTTTCGGGCGCCTCGTGAGTCACGAGATTCGGCAGCCGCTCGGCGTCCTGCAGGTGCTGACGCGGCTGCTCCACACGACCGACGACGGACCCGGGCGGTCCAAGCTCGTTGACACTCTCGAGCGCAACGTCGTCCGCATGGGCGAGGTGGCCGGCAAGCTCGAGCGGCTGGCGCGGCTGACCCGCCGCGCTGACAACGTGCTCAACGATCAGACCGTCGACCTGAGCGCCCTCAGTCGCGACGTGGCGGAGCAGCTCGACGATCTGGCGGACGTGCGGGGGGTGTCGTTCGAGATCGCCGACGACCTGCCGGTGCTGTCGGCGGATGCCGGACGCGTCGAGCTGGTGCTCATCAATCTGCTCGCCAACGCCGTGAAGTACAGCGATCCCGCCAAGGACGCCCGCCACGTGAAAGTTGTCATGGACACGACAGCCGAGGAACCGCAGCTGCGCATCGAGGACAACGGGATCGGGATCCCGGCCGCCCAGTTCTCGCTCATCTTCGAGCAGTTCGTGCGGGTGCACGCGCACCGCGATGACGAGCTCGGCTCGCAGGGCCTCGGCCTCGGGCTGTCGATCGTACGCGAGTGCATGGAGGCCATGGGCGGCGCGGTGACCGTGGAATCCGTCGAAGGGCAGGGCACGGCGTTCGTGCTGCGCTGGCCGGCCGAAGCGTGGGCGGCATGATGGTCCTCCTCGTCGACGACTTCGTGGACGCGCTCGAGGTGTGGGAGATGTTCCTGAGCGCCTCCGGGTTCGAGGTACGGACGGCCAGCGACGGCCGGAGCGGGCTCGAGATGGCGCGCACGCTCCTGCCGGACATCGTGGTGATGGACCTGCAGATGCCCGGATTGTCCGGCACCGAAGTGGCGCAGGCCCTGCGTGCCGACGCCGCCACCCGGCACATCCCGCTCATCGCCGCCACCGGGCACTCGCGGACCCAGTTGTCGGATGCGCGCGCCGCCGGTTTCGACAGCATCGTCATCAAGCCGTGCGACCCCGATGATCTCGTGGCGGAGATTCGCAAGCTGGTGCCGGTAGGACGCTGACGTCGCGTCCCCGTCGTGGCCTGGCCACATCGGGGCGGTGACCGGTCCAGATCAGGCACTCGACTACCCAGCGGGTTTCCGAGGCGTGCGGCCAGGCGCCTCCCGCGCGGCACCCGTCTTGCAGCCAGATGGCGGGACGTTCTTTCGCCACTGGAGGCTGCGACATGCGCATTTACCTGCTTGGACTGACGCTGGGCGGATTGCTTCTCGGCGCGGCGTGTGACCGCGGGCCGGACGTGCAGGTCATGGCCGACGGGGCCCTCGCCAGCCTCGGCGTTGCCGAGGAGGTCAAGGCCCACTACGACGCCGATGCCCGCATCGTGCGGCTGTCTGGAACGACGAGCTCGGCCGAGACCCGGACCCGCGCCGTGGATGCGGTGACGACGGCCGTCGGCACCCACGCCAGGATCGCCAACGAGCTGGTGGTCGCGGGCCGCGACGAGCAGATGGCCGATGACATGGACGGTGGGATCCGTCAACGCTTCGAGACGCTGCAGGCCATGACGCCTGTGCTCCAGGGCCAGCGCGTGGACTTCCGGGTGGCCAATGGCGTGGTCACGCTGACCGGCGAAGTGCTCACCGCCGCGGACCGGACGCAGATCGAGACGCTGGTGCGGGGGATCCCCGGTGTGCGCGATCTCGTCAGCGGCATGACGGTCAGGCCATGAGGGGCGCCGGCACCGGACGGTGACGCCGATGGCGACGCCGCCGGTCGACGATCTCACCGCGGTCGAACGTGAACGTCGCGAGCTCCTCGAGCAGCTCGAGCGGTGGCTCGAGGTGCCGATGCTCGTGCTGGGCTTCGCCTGGCTGGTCCTGCTCGGCGTGGAGCTGTTGTGGGAGTCGGCGTGGCGGCAGAACCCCATCCTCGACGTCCTCAGCACGGCGATCTGGATCGTCTTCATCGTCGACTTCGTCGTCGAGCTGGTGCTGGCGCCCCGCAAGGGCGACTACTTCAGGCGCAACTGGCTGACGGCGCTGTCCCTGATTCTGCCGGCCCTGCGCGTCTTCCGCGTGGTGCGGGTCGTGCGCTTCCTGCGGGCCACCCGTGCCGCCCGGGGCCTGCGGCTCGTCCGCGTCGTCGGCTCCCTCAACCGCGGCATGCGCGCCCTCGGCGCCACCATGAGCCGCCGCGGATTCGGCTACGTCGCGGCCACCACGCTGCTCGTGACGCTGGGCGGCGCCGCCGGCATGTTCGCCTTCGAGAACGACTACGCCGATGGCCTGCGCACCTACGGCGACGCGCTGTGGTGGACGGCCATGATCATGACCACCATGGGGTCCGCCTACTGGCCGCAGAGTCCAGAGGGACGCGTGCTGTGCGTCATCCTCGCGCTCTACGCCTTTGCCGTGTTCGGCTACGTGACGGCCGCCCTGGCCACCTACTTCATCGGGCGCGATGCCGACTCGGACGAAGCGGAAGTGGCGGGTGCCAAAGCCATTGCCCGGCTCGAAGCTCAGGTCGCTGCACTGCGCGCCGATCTGGCGCTCGCGGCACGTGACGGACGCGATCGGGCCAACGATCCCCGCTGACGGCGGCCGGCAGTGCTACGTATCCGGTGCGTCGTCGCTCCCGGCCTTCACGACCTCGACGCGTCTCACCCGGCGTGGTGCAGGCGGCGCATCTCCCGCTGGCCAACCCTCGCGCTGGCGGCTGCGATCGCCATCGATGTCCTCGGTCTGGTCGTGGAACAGCACGACCTGGGTCGGGAAGGGGAGGTCGATACCGGCGCCGGCCAGGGCTTCCGCCACGGCCTGCAGCACGCGGTCCCGCACCTGCACCACGGTGGCGCGCTGGGGCTGCGTCCACCAGCGGACGCGCAGGTTCTGTGACGAGCCGGCGAGATCCCACACGAGCACGTCGGGCGCCGGGTCGGCCAGCACGCCTTCCACGCTGGCCACCGCGTCTCTAGCCACGGTGCGGGCTTTGGATAGGTCGTCGCCGTAGCCAATCCCGACGTCGTACTGGCTGCGCAGCAGGTCGTAGGCGGTGATGACCACGACCGGCTCCGTGTAGATGTTGCTGTTCGGCACGATGACCCGCTGGCCGTCGTAGGTGCGGATGAAGGTGGCCCGCGTCTGGATCGACTCGACGACCCCCGTGAAGCTGCCGGTCGTGATCTCGTCGCCGACACGGAAGGGCTGACGGACGAGGATCAGGATGCCGGCCAGCAGATTCTGGAAGATGTCCTTGAACGCGAACCCGATGGCCACGCCGCCGATGCCGAGTCCCGAGAACAGCCGGGCCGGGGTCATCGTAGGGAAGGCCACCGTGATGGCCACGAGCACCCCCAGCAGCAGGATGGCGACGTAGGTCAGACGTCCAAACGCGGTCGCGGCGTCCGGGAACTCGAGTCGCCGACTGGCGACGTTCTGCACCGCCCGCCGCAGCACCGCTGCCAGTACCCAGAACAACAGAAAGACCAGCAACCCTGCTCCGATGAGGGGCAGCATGGCCAGCAGGCCGTTGACCATGCCATTTACGGTGTCCCAGATTCGTCCGGTGTCCGCATCCATCATGGCTCCCTGCTCAGGCCGTGCCGCCGAGCCACGCCGGGCTGTCCCGCAACTGCCGCGCGTAGGCCGGTTCCGCCAGGAGGCGGCGCACCTCGTCCGCCCGCGCGCGCACCTGCACCAGGTTGAATCCCTCGAGTGTCGTGGCGGCCAGCTCCTCGAGCCGGTCGACGCAGAGCGTCAGGTGGGACCGCCGCGCCGGCGCCTCGCAGTCGAGCGAGATCTCGCCGATCGTCCGCAGGTAGGCGAGCGACGCCACCATGTCGCCGGCGCAGTACTGGATCAGAGCCCCGAAGCCGCGATCGACGAGCGACTCGAAGGTGACCGGATGCGCAATCACCCGCAGCGCGCCGTCCTCGTCCGTGCGCAGGTGCGAGGGGAGGTCCCGGCCGGCCAGGCTCGAGGCCGCGGCCCCCAGCCAGTCGAGACAGGTGATGGCCGTGAACGGATCGTTGACTCCGGGCGACAGGGCCCTGGCCGCGATCTCGACCAGTTCGTCGAGCAGGAACCGCAGGTCCTGCACGGCCGAGCGTCTCGCGCCGATCGCCCACGCCTCGCTGAGCAGGCGCGCGGTGTCCTCGTCGCAGCGCTCGGCGGGCCACGCCTCGACCAGTCGGCGCCCGGTGCGGACGAAGTCCCCGGGCTGGTAGAGCAGGCGGAGCACCAGGTCATGTTCACGGGCCGTTGCCATGATGGCGGCGTCGTCGAGCAACTGGATGTAGCCGGTGTCGGTCGCGTCGGCGTGGCCGAGCGGCGGCGGCGCTTCCGTCGCGCCACGCGCGAAGGCCGCCGGGACCGACGGTGAGTCGCCGTCGGTCGCGCCGGGCGCCGAGCCGATGAAGCGCGGGAAGCGGTGCTCGATGGCCGTCAGCAGCTTACGGCCGACGTCCTCGATGACGCTGTTGATGTGAATCCTGCTCGGCACGTGGTGGATGAAGTAGATCAGCACCGCGATCGAGCACAGCGCCAGCACCACCCCGCCCAGCAACGCCACGTTCGGCACGAAGTCGACGCCACTGCCGGACTCGTCGGCCGAGCGAATCGTGCGCAGCACGAGCAGACAGTAGATGTAGGTGGCGATGAAGGTGCCGAGGGTGACCTGGTTGCCGCGGTCGCTCATGAAGTTGCTGAGCAGTCGCGGGCCGTACTGGCCCGAGGCGTAGACCACCGCGGCGATCGTCACCGAGAACACCGTGCCGGCGACCGTGATCATCGAGCCGCCGATGGCCGACAGCAGCAGGCGGGCGCCCCCGGGATGGGTGGCATAGAGCCACGGCACGGCGTCGATCCACGTGGGACCGACGCGGGCGTCCAGCGCGATGGTGCCGCCCGCCAGGAGCACCGCCCCGAGTGTCATCAGCGCAGGCACGAACCAGTAGCTGTGCCGGAGGACATCCGTGAGTTGGAGAAGGCGCGCCTTCATGGCCGCGCCGCCGCCGTCTCGGGCTCACCGCCGGGCCGCACCAGCTGCGCGGGCCGCGTCACCGCGGCCTGCCCTCCATGTCGTCGGCGTCGAGATCGAACTCGACGTGCACGACGGCCGCCGCTTCCGGTCCGCGCAGGCAACGGCCACCGGCCCGCACGATGACGCGGCAGGCGAGTGCGGGACCCAGGCCCGGAAACTCCCACGGGTCGAAGCTGCCGCCGCCGCCCGGTCCCTGCCGCTGCTCCACCAGGGCCGACACGCGCAGCACCCCGCCGTCGCGGCGGGCCGTGCACTGGCCTGAGGCGCTGCGCGTCACCACCGCCAGCAGCGACGTCACCGCCCGTGCGACGCGTGTGCTGTCCAGTTGCAAGGTCAGCGTGCCGTCCAGGGTGCCGATCGCCTCGATCGTGACTCCCGACCGCACGCCTTCGCTCCGAATCTCGGCCGCGAATGTGGCGACGGGGAGGGTAGCCGGCTCCCCAGCTGTGTCGACCGCGAGCCATTCGGAGGCGTCCGCGCACAGGGTGGTCATCGTGCGGAGCGCCTCCTGCGCCTTCACGATGGCGCGCTCCGTGTCCTCGGCACTCGACAGCCGGCCCTCCTTCAGCAGCCGCAGGTAGCCGCCGGCGACCCCGAGCGGACTGCGCAGGTCGTGGAGGAGCGAGTCGAGCACGCGATCGAGGTCGGTCATGGAGAAAGCTGCCGCACGAACCGTGCCGCCGCACGCGACGCGCTCGCACGAGGTGCCAGGCGGCGCCCCCTACGAGCCGGCCCCTGACTCCGAGATGCCGCACTCCTTCATTTTGGTCAGCAGCGTCTTGTAGCTGACGTCCAGGTGCTCGGCGACCTTGCGGCGGTTCCACCTGAAGAGGGCGAGCGCTTCGGTGATGGCTTGCCGCTCCGCCTTGAGCGCCGCGGCCTTGGCCACGGCGTGAAGACCCAGGACCTCGCCCGGGGCGGCCGGCGGGGCCTCGACGGCCACCGGTGCCGGTTGGCTGCCGGGCCACGGCGACGGAGCCGTGGCGGGCGGCGCCAGTGACTCAGCGGGCTGGCTGGGCGGCGTCGGGACCGCTGCCTCGGTCACGGCGAGCGGCACGGCTGCCACCGGCGGCCCGGCGCCATCAGAGGGCGGGGCGAGCGCGGCGCCCGCCGGTGATGCCGCCTGGATCGCGGCTCTGGCGGCCGCGGCCTCCGGACCACTGGTGGCGCGCAGGCGATCCAGCTCCGACAGGATGAGCGGCTCCTCCTGCAGCACCACCAGGCGCTTCATCATGTTTTCCAGCTCGCGGATGTTGCCCGGCCACGCATACTGCCGGAGCGCCTGCAGCAGCGTCGGCGTCGGCCGGATGGCCGGCCGGCGGTAGACCTTGGCGTACTTCGCCAGGAAGAACTCGACGAGCGGCGCGATCTCCTCCTGCCGTTCGCGCAGCGGCGGGATGCGCAGCTCGATGACCTGCAGCCGGTAGTAGAGATCCTCGCGGAACGTCCCGGCGCGCATCATGGCTTCGAGATCCCGGTTGGTCGCCGAGATGACGCGCACGTCGACGTCGATCGTGCGGTTGCTGCCGAGCCGCGTGAACGAACGATCCTGCAGCACGTGCAGGATCTTCGCCTGCAGACTGGCCGGCATCTCGCCGATCTCGTCGAGCATGACGGTGCCGTGCTGGGCGAACTCGAAGCGGCCCACGCGCGTCGAGCCGGCGCCCGTGAAGGCGCCGCGCTCGTGGCCGAACAGCTCGCTCTCCAGCAGGTCGGCGGGCAGGGCGGCGCAGTTGACCTTCACATACGGCTTGGTGCGACGCAGCGAGCGGCGGTGCAGCTCGCGCGCGATCACCTCCTTGCCGACGCCGCTCTCGCCGCGCAGCAGCACCCCGACATCGCTATCGGCCACGCGCTCGACCATCGTCATGACGCGCTGCATGGCCAGGCCGGCGCTCCAGCACGGCTGGGAGCCGTCCGGGTCCTCGGTCCACTGCGCGCCCAGGCGGGCCACTTCCGAAGCCAGCGCCTCGCGCTCGAGGGCGTGATTGATGGCCGCCTCGAGAGCGGCCTCGCCGACGCCATCCGGATCGTCGGGCTTGAGCACGTAGTCGGCGGCACCGAGGCGCACGGCTTCGATGACGGTGGCCGGGGCCTGCCGGCCGGACAGCATGATGACCTGCGTGGCGGAGTTGAGCTGGCGGATGGCGCGCAGCGTATCGAGCCCGTTCAGGTCAGGCATCAGCACGTCGAGCAGGACGACGTCGGGGGCGGCACCCGAGCGCAGGCTGTCGACGAAGGAGGCCCCGCTGTGGAACACGTCGACCGTGAGGCCGCGCGAGCCGAGCCAGGTGGCCAGGTAGTCGGTGAAGGCGCGGTCGTCGTCGACGACCGCCAGGCGCCCGTTCATCGCGGAGACCTCTCGACGAGGTGAGCAGCCAGGGCGTGTTCGCCAGGGGTGCGGTGTCTGGTGAGCATCATCAGGACCATCTTAGTGCGGCTGGACCGTGACATCCCTTGATTGGGTAGTCGGCTTCCTACCTGCAAGTGTCAGACCCGGTCCGTGGCTGGCACGAACTCTGCTCTGAGGACCGTCGAGCCACGTCACAGGGACAGCTCATACGTTTCCGCGCTTCGTTCCGCCGCCCGCCAGTCCATGACGGACTGCGGACGGAGATCGCCGATATCCGCGGGTTTTGAATGCTTTTATTCGGAGGGAACCGATGCTGAACACGATTCTGATTGTGCTGATTATCCTGTGGCTGCTGGGGATGGTGAGCTCGTACACGATGGGTGGCTTCATCCACATCCTGCTGGTCCTCGCGATTGCGGTGATCCTCATCCGCATCATCCAGGGCCGCAATCCGGTGTGAGGCACGGGGCGGGTCGCGCCGGGCAGCGCGCCCGCCCTGGCGCCTCACAACTGCGGGCCGGGATCATGGACGATGTCCGTGGCCCGGCCCGTTGTCGTGTACCGCTCAGATGGAACTCGCCATACACATTTCAGGAAATCTGCTACCCACCACTCCCAGCGCGGTGGGTAGCCTGACGCGCGACTTCAGAAACCGCAACCCACCTGGTTGGCCACGAACCACAGCGCGATGAGCGAGCCCGGCACCCCCAGCAACCACGCCACTCCGTACTTCATACGCTCCTCCTGTTCTGCCCGTTACCGTGAATCCCGACCTGGATCCATCCCCTCGGCGTGGTCGGCGTCCGCCTTCTCCTGCACTTTCGCGTCCTCACGCTTGGTCGCCTCCATCGCCTCGGGCTCCATCTGCTCGGCGGCGATGTTCAGCTTGACGAACACGCCCCACGCCGCCAGCAGCAGCGCCGCGGCGGCGGCAATCGCCGCCGCATAGGGCAGGTGTTCTGGCTCCTCGGTGGCGAAGTGGAAGACCGCGATCAACGCCTCGACGGACAGCGCCACCACCGTGACGACCAGGAAGCGCGACAGGAAGTGCCGCGCCCGCGTCGGCCCGCTGACGTGCGTGGTCCGCAACACCTCTTCCTCGAGCACCGTCTGTCCCAACTCCAGCGACGCCACTGCAATCGTGAGATAGCCGATGCCCCGCAGGACTCCGGAGAAACGCACGGCCAGGCTCTCGGCCGACATCATGCCGAGCCAGAGATCGATGGCCGCCAGCCCCACGAGATAGAGCCCGCAGGCCAGGAAGAGCGCCACGATCGTCCCGTAGCCCAGGACGAACGCGAAGCGCACTGCCGCCATCACGACCTGGGCGCGGTCCTCACCGGCGTTGGATCGATCGGATCGCCCATCGGTGCCCCCGTGGGTTCGGGGTCAATCGTGGGCGGCCGCTCGGCATCGGGCGCGTCCGGATGGTCCGGCGGGACGATCGGCGGCGGCGAATCCTGCGGCACGAAGGGCTCTTCCGGGATGTCCGGCTGAATGGGGACGCTCATCGCACGCTCCGCGAGAACGGCGCGATGGTGGTCAGCGCGTTCAGCCACGCCGTGGCGGCCTCGGGGGCCAGCGTTGCCGGCATCGCGAACACCGCTCGCGACGCCTGCTCGGTGCCGTAGAAGTCGCCGTTGGCGTCCTCGTCGTCCCTGAGCGACGACCCCTGGAGCGTGACGCCCGCAAACAGCCCCTTGGCGCGCGAGTAGGCGAGGATCTTGGCGGACATGGTGATGTCGGTCGCGGCCTGCGCGGAGCGGCCGACCGGCCCGGCGGCCACCGACGCATCGGCGCCCAGCTTGAACTCCGAACGCAGGAGGTCATCGACGCCGTCCGCGTTCATCACGAGCAGCACCAGGTCGGTTGACTGGACGCCGATCTGCCAGCCGACGCTGCCGCCGGTCATCGCCACGAACGCCGGCAGGCTCCAGGTGCCGGTAGTCCGGTTGCGCACGCTCACGACGCCCTTGCCGTGCTCGGCGCCGACCACGAAGCCGCCCTTGATGAGGGTGGGGATGACGACGATGGCTTCCGCGCGGGCGAGGATGTGCTCCGGGATGGCATCGTCCGGAGTGCGGACGAGTTCCTGGAGCACCTCGATCGACTTGTGGAGGCGCTCGGTCTCCGACGCGGCATCAGCGGCCGCTGCCGGCGAGGCCAGTGCGGCGAGCACCAGCCCGCCCGCCGAGAGGGAATGGATGAACTTGCTCAGATAGGGCACGGGAACCTCCTGGGAAACGGATAAGGCCACGATACCGCGAGACGGGCTGCGGGCCGTGTCCCTGCCAGGGATCCGATCGTGCCCGCCGCGCGGACGCCGCCTGTCGTCAGCCGCCGACTTCGAACAGTGGCGCGACCCGGCGCGCCTGCAGCTGGGCGCGCAGGAAGTCGCTTTCGCGCGCGGCCTCGCAGCTCTTGCAGCGCACGGCGAACGGCAGCGCGCGCAGACGCGCCTCCGAGATCTCCTGACCGCAGGCGTGGCACCAGCCGTAGCGGCCCTGCTCGAGCCGCGTCAGCGCCTCGGCGATGCGGTTGAGGGTCTCGGCCTTCATCTCGAGCAGGGCGAACTGGATGTCGTCCTGCATGTCTGTGTCGGCCACCTCACCGAAATCCTGGACGTCGTGCGGTCGCGACGCGATCTCGGCCAGCACGCCGCGCCGGCGTCCGTCCATCTCACTCTGCAGCACCTGGCGCCGGTCCTCGAGCATGCGCTTCAGCTCGTCGTAGCGATCGCTATCGCGCATCGGGTCCACCGGGGTGCGTCTCAGTGCTTGCGCCATTGTCGTCTCCTCGCGCGCCGGCCGCGTGTGTGCGGCCCAGCGTCCTGTGAACCCACGCTGCAACGGGCATGCCGCGTGGTTTGGCCGGTGGCGGAACCTGAACTGAGCAGCCGGCTTCCCCAATGTAGGTAGCGTCCGAGACACCGCCCGGGGGCGGTGTCCAGGCCGGCGCTTACTTCTTCGCCAGCAGCACGACCCCGCCAATGAGCATCGCGATGCCGGCCAGAGGCGGCAGTGCCAGCGACTCGGTCTTGTCGGCGGTGACTTCGATCGGACCGGCGTCGATCACCGTGTCCTCGCGCGTCCACGAGATGCCGCCGTAGATGAGTGCCAGGACTCCAGCGACGACCAACAGTGCTCCCAGTGCCTTCATGACCTCTCCATTCCGTGTGCGTGAAGCGAGGCCGGCACCATGCCGGCGGCGGTGCGGGCGAAGCTAGACGAGCCCGGTCGGCGGTTTGCCCTTCTCGGCCGGCTGCTCGTTCCACGGGTTGGCGGTGCGCTCGCCGGACGGAACGGGACGATTCCAGCGACCCATCCCGACGCCGACGCAGCCGACCCCGAAAGCGAGCGCCAGGCCCGAGAGTGGGGCGAGCAGCAAGCCGGCGGTCCCGCTGCTGTTCCCTCGCTGGGCCGGCACCCCGTCGCCCGCGTCGCGGGTGGCGACCGTGCTGTCGTCTGACGCCGACACCCTGTAGGCGGCCACGGCGCCACCGGCGCCAGCCACGATTAGAAAAATACCGATTGGAACCAGCCATCGCATCGGGCACCTCCCTCAATGAGTCGTCAGCGCGACGTGATAGCAAGGGGCGTTCCACCGGAACGCGAGGGGAATTGGCACACGACTTGAAGTCGGAGCTGGTGGAGAGGCGCCAGACCCCCGCTCTCTACCGCGACTATGGCGCGGATTCGCCAGATGTGGACGAGCGCTTCCACTCTCGCTCCAGGAGAAGTGATGAGATCCCAACTGCTTGCCGTGTGTGCCCTCACCGCCGTGCTGACCGCGGCCCCCATCGACGAGGCGCGAGCCGACTGGCTGCTGACGCCGTTCCTGGGCGTGACCTTCGGCGGCAGCGCACCTGAAGAGAAGGTCACCTACGGCCTCAGCTCCACCTTCATCGGCGCCGGTTCCCTCGGCTTCGAGATCGATGCGGCGATCACGCCGAACTTCTTCGATGACGACAACGGCATCATCGACGACAGCAACGTCTCGACGGTGATGGGCAACCTGGTGCTGGCGGCGCCCGGCAGCGGGCTGGCCTTCCGGCCATACGCGGCGCTCGGCGCCGGCATCATCCGCCTCAAGGCCACCAGCGTCGGCAACTTCTTCGACCTGGACGAGAACAGCTTCGGCGTGAATGCCGGGGGCGGCATCATCGCGCAGGTCGGTGAGCGCGTCGGCATCCGTGGAGACGTCCGCTACTTCCGCTCGATGCGGGATTCGGACAGCAGCGGCGACATCGACCTCGATCTCACGGGGTTCGACTTCTGGCGCGGCACGCTCGGCGTGACGATTCGGTTCTAAGCAGCAGCACAGTCGGGAGACTTCAATGAAAACTCTGGAAGACGCGTTCCATCACACTCTGCAGGACGTCTACTTCGCCGAGCACGCCCTGACCAAGGCGCTGCCGAAGGTCATCTCTGGCGTGTCGTCGAAGGAACTCAAGGACGCCCTCAAGGACCACTTGGCCGAGACCAAGACCCACATCACGATGCTGGACCGCGTGTTCAAGTCGATCGGAGAGAAGGCCGAAGGCGAGAAGTGCGACGCCATCGAAGGCCTGATCAAGGAATGCGAAGGCGTCATGGGGGAGGCGACCGGCAAGCAGGCCAAGCACGCGGCCACCATCGGCTGCTGCCAGGCCATCGAACACTACGAGATCGCGCGCTACGGCACCTTGCGCGAATGGGCCAAGGCGCTCGGGCACGACGAGGCGCACGACATCCTCACCAAGATCCTGGATCAAGAGAAGGCGGCCAACCACACGCTCACGCATCTGGCGGTCACTTCCATAAATCAGGCGTAATTCAGCCTGAGGCGGCGGGCGCGGAGGTGGGGGCTTCCGCGCCCGTCGTTTTGTACGGGCGACGCGTGCCGCCCGTAGTCCGAGCTGCCCTCTGCCTCAGTCGCGCTTGCCTCGCAACGAGGCTCCGAGATCCACGTCCACGACCGGCGACGCCCGCGTGCCGCGGACATCGATCACGATGCGCGTGCCGGCTCCGCCCTTGGCCACCAGCCGGTCGAACGGCTTCAGCGCCCAGCGCTTCCAGCCGCGCTGCGTCTCGGAGAGCGAGGCGTCGAGCCGCGTGACGCCGCGGAAGTCGATGCTCTGTGCCACCAGCGAGTAGCGGCCCGCGCCCGCAATGGAGGCGCCGGGCACGGCGAGATTGACGCGCGACAGCGCGAGTTCCCGCCCGCTGAGCCGCATCGTGCCGCGCAGGTGCGCCGCGGCCGGTGCCGGCCGGTCCGGCCAGCCCTGCCCGCGCTGCGACATCTCGTCCAGCACGGCCTGGACGCGCGGATTGAGAAAGCGCGCGTGGCGCAGGTCGAACGTGCCCTCGACGCTCAGCCGGTCGAGGACGTCGCGTTCGCCTGGCGAGAGCTCGACGAGCGCGTCGACCGCCATCGCGCCCTCCACCGGCGGCCGGGTGCCATCGACGATGAGGCGCAGGACATCGGCGGCGCTGGAGTCGGGCGGCGACGTGACATGCAGCGACACGTGCCGTCCGGCGGCCCCTGTGGCGCGCACGACGCTCCCCATCGCCGACACCACCGCCTGGCCCGCACGCGCGTCGAGCCGGGTGAGCTGGACATCGCTGTTGGTGGCGTCGAAGAGGGCCTCGTAGGCCACCTCGAGCGGCATGGCGGAGGTCTCCGCGCTCACGAAGCCGGCGTCCGGGGAATGCGCCGTCCCGGTGGTGGCCAGGCGATCGAGGGTGCCGAGGGCACGTCCGCGGACGGCAATCGACCCGCGCAGACCTGGCACGTCATCGAGCTTCCCCTCCAGCACGTACTCACCCTGCAGCGGGAGCTGGTCGAAGTCGCCGCGCGGCCAGGGGCCGGCGGTGCCGGTGGCGTGGGCGCGGTCGGAGGGGAGCGGGGTGTCGACGGTGGCCGAGAAGGGGCTCTCGCGGTCGAAGCTGAAGGGCTCCATGCGCAGGTCACGGATGTCCCATTGGTGCGGGGCGCGGTCGGCCGATCGCGGCATCACCATCAGCGCGACGCGATCGGCCACCAGGCGATCGATCTCGATGCGGGGCGGCCGCCCTCGTGGACGCGACGGATCCTTCGGCTGCCTGCTGCCCGAACGGATATCGGCGAGGCGGCGCGGCGGAATGGTGATGGCGACCGACGCCAGCCGCACCTCATCGAAGTGGCGGATGCCGAGGCGGCTGAGCCGGGCGGTTCCCGACCAGCTGCCAATGGTGACGAACGGCGGCAGGTCGGGACGGTCGCGGATCCGCAGCGTCACGCCGCGGGCCTCGACGTGGACCCGCGGCAGCAGCGTGACCGTCACCTGCTCGACGCGCACGTCGCTGGCGAGGCGGTCGGACAACCAGGCTTCCAGCTCGGCACGCAGCTGGTCATCGAGGAGGCGCGTCCAGCGGATGACCGCCACGGCCAGCACGACGAGGATGATCGCGATGGCCGCGATCAGCCGCGTCTTCGGTCGATGCCAGCGGCTCGCCCGGACCGGAGCCGGGGGCGGCTGGCCGCGCTCGAAGAGGTGCTGCACGTCCCGCGAAGTGCATCCGTCGTGCCACCGCAGGGTGAGACGGCCCCTACCCTTGTTGGGTAGGGAAGCCGCCTCCGGTCTCCTTCGATCGACGCTGCAAGCAGGCACGCGCCTTGCTCCTTGGCAGCCGCAGGTGCCGCGTGACAATCCTCTCCAACGCCTTCGATGAGCTCGTGACCCTTGCTGCGTCGCCGATGGCGGACGACGCGTCGGCGAATGACGTCTCCCCATCGGCAGCAGCCCCAGCTGACGACGCGCCCGTGCTGAGGGCGATCCAGGGTGCGGTCGACGAAGCGCACGGCTCCGGCGTGCGCGTCGCGGTGTGCTCCGCCGATCTGTCGGGGTGGGCGCGGACGCACGCGGAGAAGGACGTGTTCGAGGCCGCGTACGCCTGGCTGCAGCCTCGACTCCGGCCGGGCGACGGGCTGCACCGCGTGGGCCACGAGCTGGTGGTCGTCGTGGCGAACCTCGGCCATCCCGGGAACGGCGAGCGGCTGGCCGAGCGCATCCACGCCATGCTGGCGGCCGACGGCGACGCGCCCCTCGTGGGGCTCGCGGTGTTCCCTGCGCACGGCGACGACGCGGCCACGCTGCTCGAACGCGCTCGAGCGTCGGCGCAACGACTCGGCCTCCTGCACCGCGCGCCGGCCGCCGCCGACCGCGATGCGGCGTAGCCCGGTGGTGGGGCCCGCGATGACCGGCAAGCCGTGATCCCGGCAGACGATCGCGAGTCCCTCGTTCCCATGCGTGGGCCCGTCGTAGTGTCCGGCTTCATGGCCGCGGCGTGCCCGCGCCCGTGGTCAGCTGAAGGACCGGTCAGCGCGCGACGACGTCAGCCCGACCGGGTGACCGGCAGGGCCGTCGGTGGCGATCGCCGCAGCAGTTGCCGGAGGTGATCGATATCGACGGGTTTGGTGACGTGCCAGTCGAAGCCGACCTGACGGGCGCGGGCCACGTCCTTGGCCTGGCCGAAGCCGGTCTGCGCGATGAGCAACATCGACGGCCCTCGTGGCGTCGCCCGAATCCGGCGGCACACCTCGAAGCCGTCCATGTCCGGCATGCCGAGATCCACGAGCATCACGTCCGGCTGCACCTGCTCGGCCAGCGCCAGCGCGGTCGGGCCGTCGTGTGCACCATGTGCCTCGTGGCCCTCGAGCGTCAGCACCGACACCAGTGCGGCCGTGTTGTCCTGGTTGTCGTCGACCACGACTACGGTGCGCCGCGAATGTTCGGATACCGCGGGTGTGGCGGACGCTACGACCGGCGCGGGCGCCTCCGCGGTCGGGAGGCGCACGACGAAGGCACTGCCTTTCCCCGGCCCCTCGCTGGCCGCCGTCACCGAGCCGCCATGCTGCGTCACGATGCCCTGCACGAGCGACAGCCCCAGTCCCAACCCGGCCTGGGCGCGGCCGACATGCGGCCCGAACTGCGAGAACTTCTCGAACAACCGCGGCAGGAACTCGCGGTCGATGCCGACGCCGTCGTCGCGCACCGTCACCTCCGCCATGCCGTTGTCGGCCAGCGTGGCGCTCAGGGTGACGTGGCCGCCGGGCGCGGTGAACTTGCAGGCGTTGTGCAGCAGGTTGCCGAACGCCTGCGCCAGCCGGGCGCTGTCGGCTTCGACGTAGATGGGCGTCTCGGGCACGATGATGGTGAGCTCGTGCCCGGCCTCGTCGCAAATGGGCCGGATCGTGGCCACCGCCAGGTCGATCACCTCGGCGAGCGCCAGGCGAGTGGGCCGGATCTGGAGCTTGCCGGCGGTGATCCGGCTCACGTCGAGCAGGTCGTCGATCAGGCGGCGCATCACGGCCACCTGGCGCTCGATGATGCGGCCGGCGCGCTGCTGGTCGTCGCGTGTGCCCCGCTCGCTGCCCACGATGTGCGCGGCGGTGCGAATCGGCGCCAGCGGATTGCGCAGTTCGTGCGCCAGCGTGGCCAGGAACTCGTCTTTCCGTGCGTCTGCCGTTCTCAGCGTCTCCTGATGGCGGCGCAACTCGAGATTCGACATCGTGAGCGCATGGGTCCGCTCCTCGACGCGCTCCTCGAGTTCGAGCAGCATCTGCTCGCGGGCCCGCTGCGCGCGGGCCAACCGCGAGGCGAAGCGCCACACCGCCACCGCCAGAGCCATCGAGAAGGTGAAGGCGACCGCGGCCGTGAGCAGTTGCGGCTCGACGTCGCCGGTGCGGAGAAGCGCGGCATAGGTGCGGTTCATCAGCGGCGGGGCGATGAAGGCCCCCAGCCCGCTCCAGATCGGCCAGCCAAGGTGGCTGGTGGTGCCAGGTGCATGAGGATGCGGGAGGGTGGTGCGGCCGAGCACCAGTGCCCCGGTCAGCACCGAGAAGGCGACCGTGAGGGCGCCCATGCCGGGGAAGCGCGGGACGTCGGCGAGACGCTCGACGTCCACCGAAAGCGCCAGAACGGCGAGCCACGAAGCAAACAGGGCCGCGCCGGCCGCCAGGCGGGCGACCGTCACCGCGCGCCGTCCCGACAGCATCGCGGCGCCGACAGCGATGGCCAGCGCCGCCACGACCAGCGACGTCATCGGCGACATGCGGCCGGCCGCCGGCCGCTCGTCGAAGCTCCACAGCCCGCCCCACGTTTCCAGGCCCGACCGGGTGCCGGTGGCGTACTCGTGCAGGGTGGCGGCAGCCAGCGCGCCAGCGGCCACGGCAAGCGCGACGCCGGCAGCCATCGCCAGGCGCCGCCGCGCGGCGGATGACACCGCCAGGGCCGTGCCGAGGAACAGGAAGCACAGCGCGGTCGTAGGGACGGTGACCCGCCAGCCCGGAATGAAGCTGCGCGCCGTGTCGATGTCGAGTGCCGTCCCGATCAGCACCAGCACCGCCCCGAGGGCAATGGCGGCGCCACCCGTGCGCAGGTAGCGCGCGGTCAGTTCTGAGGCTCGCTCGGCGGAGGGGAGCGGCTCATCCATGGGAGACCTTCATTGCGGTGTGGTCCAGGGGTTGCCGGCGGATGCCGCCGAACTGGAACGTCCCCATACCCACCGTGTGCATCGCGTTACCAAACCCGAGGACGACGACGGCGTATCGCAGCGCGACGCTGACCCCGGCAGGTAAGGCTGCAAGGGTGGTACCGCTGACGCCAAGCGCCTCACCGGCCCGGCCACGACGAACTCCAGCCCGCCGACAGGGCCTGCTGGCCGTCGCGCAGTCCCCGCGCGAAGTCGAGACGAAGCGAGCCGGCGCCGGGCGGCAGGGCGACGCGGAGGCCGAGGCCGGCGTCGGTCTGCCAGGCCCGGCCGGCCGTGGCGCGATGCCAGGCCCGGGCGGCGTCGGCGAAGACGGCCACGCGCACCGCCCCGCCGGCCAGCGTCGACACCGGGTGCTGATACTCGAGGGTGCCGTGCACGAGAGCGCGGCCGAAGACCGCGCCGGCCACCACGCCGCCGTCCAGCAAGGGGTGCGCGCGCAGCAGCGGGGCGCGGGCACGTCCGAGGCCAGCGCCCGACCACAGGTCGTAGGGGGCGCCGCTCGTGACGTGGAAGGCGCCGGCCTCCGCCTGCCAGACACGCCCGTCCGCCGGTGTCCGCGTGCGCGCCGAGAGCGACACCGACGTCCGTGCGAAGCCGCGGCCGCCGGCCGGGGGCGACCACCCCGCCAAATCCCCGCTCACCGCCAGCAGGTCGTCGGCCAGCCGCATGTCGAGCCCGGCCTCGACGGAGCCGAACGCCGTGTCGTCCCAGCGGTCGAGCGCGACACCGGTGCGCCACCGCCAGCGGCTCGTGGCCCAGTCCGTCAGGTGGAACGCGGCTCGCCGCCGCTCCTGCCGCGTGACGCCCGCCGTGCTGCTGCCACTGGCCACGCCATAGGTGGCGCGTTCCCACAGGGCTTCGACGGTGGCCACGCCGGGCAGGCCGCCCACGGCAGGCACGGCCACGGCGAAGGTGACGCGGGGCCGATCCTCCCACCAGCGCCACCCCGCCGACCACAGCTCGCCGCCGCCGGTCGGCGAGCTGACGTCGAGTGTGGCCTCACGATGGATGGCCATGCGCGCGATGACCGCGGTGACGGGGACGAGGCCGCGCGGCAGCACCGGCCGTTCGATGACGGTGGCGTCGAGTTCGGCACGCCCGCCGGGCGTGGGCTGGTAGCGCAGCTGCGTGAGGGCCGCGGCCGGCAGCGCGCGCAGGCGGCGCGCGGCCAGACCGAAGGCCTCCGGCGTGAGAAGCGAGCGTGGAGGCAGGCCGACGACGTCGGCCACTACGGGATGGCGCGTGCGGCGCGCGCCGTGGACGCGTACGAGGTCCACCAGCGGCCGGCCGGTCCGATTCCACGACGTCAGGGCGTCGTCGACGCGGCCGTCGAGGAACTGACTCGTGGCCAGCAGGTCCCAGCCGCCCGCATCGTCCGGCGCCAGCGCCGTGGCGCGCGTAGCCGTCGTGACCGCCTCGCCCCATCGTGCCTGCAGAAAGCGCACGCCGGCCAGCTCGCGCCAGGCTGACGCGGCCGCCGGGCACAGGGCCGTGGCTGTCTCGAGGCCGGTCGCGGCGCCGGCCAGTTCGCCGGCCTTCGCCCGCACCACCATCTCGTTGACGAGCGAGGTGCAGGCGATGTCGGGCGCGTGCTCGGTGCCGGCCATCGTCGTGGCGACGGGACTCGGGAGCACGTCACCCGTCACCGGTGCACGCACGTGGCCCGACGCAGGCGCCGCTGCCGACGTCGAGGCCGGCAGGATGAGCAGCGCCCAGCGTCCGCTCGCCGCCCATGCCGCATCGAACTCCTGCGGCGACAGCACGCGGTAGGGCGCTCGCGCGGGGTCGTGCACGACGATGCCGCCGCCGGCGGCCGCCACTACCACGACGTAGTGGTAGCGGTCAGGTCCGACGGCGATCAGGGCCACGACCGGCCGGCCCGCATCGACGTGATCGCGCACCATGGCGATGCCGTCGCCGGCGCTCGCCTGGAACGGCAGCGCCCGCCAGCCGCGCCGCTCGATGTCGGCGGTGAGCACGTTGGCGGCGATGCCGGCGCGTGAGCGATCGACCAGTGGCGCGAAGTCGTCCGGATAGACGTTGCTCGCGCCCCAGTAGCGCAGCACCATCGCGGCGGCCGCGCCGCCGCACAGGTCCTCCGACTGCGGGAGGAACGGCACGTCGAGCAGCCGGCCGCGATCGTCGGCGCGCACACCCGGGCCGTCGCGGGTGGACGCCCACCCGTGGTGTGTCGAGCCGAAGAGCAGCACCGCCGCCAGCCAGGCGGCGCCGCGGGTAGCCCGCCTCATGCGGCGGCTACTTGGCGATGAGGAGCACGATGATGATGACGAGCAGCAGGGTGGTCAGCGAGATGACGACGGTCTGGGCGCCACCGGCCAGGGCCACTTCGGCGGCGCTGGCGCGGGCGGCGAGATCGGCCAGCTGCGTACCCGACACCGTGCCGACCGCCGTGCGCGCGTCAGCGAGGTTGAGGCCCATCTGGGACGCCAGATGCTGGACCTCTTCGCGATCGAGCACCCGCTGCACCTGAGCGCGCTGAGCGTCCTCGGTGGCGGCCCGCTCGGCGATGGCCTGGCTCAGCGCGGCGGCGTCGACCACCTGGCCCTGCCTGGCAAAGGCCGGCGAGGCCACGAGGAATACGGGAAGGAGCAGGGCGGCTACCGGCTTGAGAGAGATACGCATGAACTTACACCTCCTGGGTAGTCCGCTACCCAAAATTGTCCCCACCACACCTGTGTAGCGGGCTTTGACAAGGCCGGCTGCAAGGGCGCGGCCAGAAACCACGGAGTCGAGGGGGCGCTGGAGCGTCGTCGGCCACTCACCCGCACCACGCGCACGCTGCAGGACGCTTTCGAGGCGCGCTGAGCGCCGTCCCGCCAGACCGTGGTTCAATGGCAGGGATGGAGCAGACTTTTCTTGCCGAGATGCGCGCGCTTCTCACCGCGCGCGACCAGGAAATCCGGGCGACGCTGACGCAGATGGAGGGCGCGGCCGACCCCGTCTCGCCCGACAACGCCATCGGCCGCCTCACGCGCGTCGGCGCCATGGAGGCGACGTCGGTGCGCCAGGCGCTGGCGCGGGACCATGAGATCGAGCTGGCACAGGTCGAGCAGGCATTGGCCGCACTCGATGCGGGCACTTATG
This sequence comes from uncultured Acidobacteriota bacterium, assembly GCA_963807405.1. Lineage (GTDB taxonomy): Bacteria > Acidobacteriota > Vicinamibacteria > Vicinamibacterales > UBA2999 > CADEFD01. The sequence goes on from CAWEBU010000009.1 coordinate 345,008, forward strand.
GCTCGTGTCGCCGGTGCGGAGAGGAGATCGCCGAAGCCCGCCTGCGGGCACGACCCCAGTCGTTCCTCTGTCTCGCGTGCAAGTCGGAAGCCGCCGGCTGATTGCAGCTGTCGCGACGGTGCCAGCACCAACGCGAGGCGCCGGTCAGGTTCGTCGCGCACGACGTGACACCCTGGCGGGCCTGACCTACACTTGCGCCTCATGACGCGCGTGCTGGTTGCCGTTCTGCTCGCCGGAGCCTCGCTCCTGGCGCACGACCAACCTGTGGTTCCATCGCCCGAGGGGCCCGATCCGTGGTTCGGGACGTTCTCGATCATCGCCGTCGACCCGGCGACGGGTGAGTTCGGCGTCGGCGTGCAGTCGCGCGCGTTCTCGGCGGGCGCCGCCGTGCCGTACGCCAAGGCCGGTGTTGGCGCGGTGGCCACGCAGGCCTCGGCCAACCGCCGCTACGGGCCCAAGGCCATCGCGCTGCTCGAAGAGGGTCTGTCGCCAGCCGAGGTGGTCAAGCGCATCACCGACGAGGATCCGGGGCGCGACCGCCGCCAGGTCGCGGTGATCGACGCGCGCGGGCGGTCGGCCGTCTACACCGGCAAGCACGTGATCGACCGCAACCATGACCCCAAGGATCTCGTGCACCTGGGCGGCTACGCCGGACACGTCACGGGCGCGAACTTCTCGGTGCAGGGCAACACCCTGGCAAGTGAGGAGGTCGTGACGGCCATGGCCGCCGCCTACCAGAACGGCACGGGCTCGATGGCGGAACGCCTGATGGACGCGCTCGACGCCGGCCAGCGCGCCGGCGGCGACACGCGCGGCATGCAGTCGGCCGGCCTGCTGGTGGTGCGGCCCATTCCGAGCGGCTCCGATTCGACGGTGGAGCGCGTGGTCGACGTCCGCGTCGACGACCACGAGCAGCCGTTCAAGGAACTGCGCCGCCTGATGGAGATGACGCTCGGCGTGCCGGCGCGGCTGACGACGCAGGCGGCGGAACTGTCCGCCGCCGGGCGGCATGCCGAGGCGATCGCCGAGATGCAGCGGGCGCTCGCCATCAACCCGCGCAGCGAGGCCGCGATGTACGCGCTGGCGCAACGCTACGCGCAGGCCGGTCAGCCGGCCCGGGCCATCGAGCAGCTGGCCGCGGCCATCCGCCGGCAGCCGAAGCAGTGGAAGGCGCAGGCGGCGGCCGATCCGCTGTTCGCGCCCCTCAAGGACGTGCCGGAGTTCCGCGCCTTGATCGCGCCCTAGACCCGTCGGCCAGTCGCGCGCGCGGCAACGCCAAACCGGGAGTCCAGTCCGCCATGTCACGTCGCCGCCGACCAGCTCGTGGTCATGCCGGACAGGGGAGCGCGGCGCCGCCGCCCTCGACCGGCGCGGCCGTGGCCCGAGCGCCGGCGGCCCGCGACTGGGCCTTCGTCGCGGTGGTGACCGCCAGCGCCATCGTTGCCCGCCTGCTGTTCCCGGTGATCTGGGCCGAGCGCGACAGCATCGGCTCGGTGTTCTACCTCGGCGACGTGCGCGCGTTCACCGGCCTGGCCTCCGCGCTGATCGCCGGGCTCCCCTTCGACAACGGCGTGCCGTTTCACCCGCCTGGATGGGGCGTCGTGCTGGCGGGGATCTACGCCATCAGCGGCTTCGATCCGGTCAACGGCCGGCCCGCGGATCCGGCCACCGTCAAGGCGTGGGTCGCCGTCGTGAGCGGGCTCGCCTGCGGTGCCTCGACGCTCCTGACGCTGCTCGTGGCGGGCCGCGGCGCGGCGGCGCTCGTGGGGCTGGCGTCGGTCCTGCACTTCGGCCACATGGTGCAGGGCACGGTGCCGAATGCCGAGCCGTTGTACGGCTTGCTGCTGACGCTGCTCGTGACGGCCGTGGTGGTGCGGGGCCGCGCGCCCGGCGGCGACGATGGCGTGGTGGATCGTCGTGGCGTCGTCTGGTGGGTGGCGATCGGACTGCTGGCGGGAGGCACCGCGCTCGTCCGCGCCGAGTTCCAGCTCGGTCTCGCGCTGCTTGGCGGCTACCTGCTGTGGGCGCAGCGATCCGTCTCACGCCCGTGGCTCGTCGCCGCCGCGTTCATCGCGGGTGTGGTCGTGGCGCTCACGCCGGCCACGGTGGCGCACTGGCGCAGCATCGACGCCTTCAACCGCACGAACGCCAGCCGTCTGGCCGCGCCGCTGCAGCGCTTTGCGCCGATCACGAGTTACGGCGCCTTCAGCTTCGCGATGGCCAACCACGCCTATGCCGATGGCGGGCCCAACAGCGACCACCCCCTGCTCGTACCCGAGACGGCCGAGGAGGAAGCGCTGCTCGATCGCGGCGACCTCGACCTGTCGGTCGGCGCCGTGCACCGCCTCTACGTGCAGGGCTATCAGCTCGGTCTCGGCTGGTGGCTGTCGCACCCGGGCGATGCCGCCGCGCTCGTCGCCCGGAAGGTGCGCCTCACGGCCGGCGCCTTCGGCCTGGGCTACGGTGCGCACGACTGGCCGGCCGGCGTCGACGGCACCCGCCGACGCGTCGATCTGTTCGAACCGGATCACCTGTGGCTGGCGCCCCTTCACGTGACCCTGCTCCTGGCCGGCGGGATCTGGCTGCGCCGACGCGATCCACCAGCGACGGTCGCTTTTGCGATCCCGCTCGTGACGCTGGTGGCGTCGACCGTGCTCTTCTACGGCTACGTGCGCCTGGGCGTGGCCTATCTGCCGGTGGTGTGGCCGCTGCAGGCGGCCGCCGTGGTCGCGCTCGCCCGCCGCCTGCACGACTTCCGGTGGCTGACGGCGCGGCCCTATGCGGCGGCGGGCGTCGGCCTCCTGCTCGGACTGGCGGTGATGACCGCGCTGGCCACCTCACCGCGGACGGCGGCCCTGGACGGCGTGCGGGACGCGCGCGGTCAGCTGCTCCTGGACGAAACCGTCCGCGTCACCGGCGCGGCGCGGCGCTAGCCCTGCGTCTGGCTGACGTCTCCGCCGGCCAGCTGTCCCACGAGATCGACGACCCGGTCGAGGTCGATGGGCTTGACGAGGTGCGCATCGAAGCCGGCGGCCGCCGAGGCCAGCCGGTCGCGCTCCTGCCCGTAGCCGGTCACCGCCACCAGCCTCGTCGACCGCAGGTCGGCGGTGGCGCGGAACTGCCGCGCCAGTTCGAACCCGTCCATGACCGGCAACCCGATGTCGAGCAGCGCCACATGCGGCCGGAACGCCGCCGCGATGGCCAGCGCCGCCGGACCGTCGGCGGCCGTCGATGTCTGGTAGCCGCTCTCGGCCAGGGCATCGGCCAGCATCATGGCGGCATCGGTGTTGTCGTCGACGACGAGCACGCGCAGGCCGAGCGTCGGCGACTCGGCGTCCCGTCTCGTGCCGTCCGGGCCTGGCGAGCCGCCGGCCACCTCGACGTGGGCGAGGCGGACCGCGAACTCACTGCCAAGATCGCGGCCCGCGCTGTGCGCGCTCACCGAGCCGCCATGGAGCTCGACGAGGTTGCGGACGATGGCCAGTCCGAGGCCGAGGCCGCCCTGGGCGCGATCGATGGCCTGGCGGTCCTGCGTGAACAGGTCGAAGATGCGCGGCAGCATCTCGGGATCGATGCCGATGCCGGTGTCACGCACGCGCAGCACGACCTGGTGGCCCTCGACCACCGCCGACACGCGGATGCTGCCGCCGGCGGGCGTGTATTTGGCGGCGTTGGTCACGAGGTTCCCGACCACCTGTGACAGCCGGTCGGCGTCGGCCAGGACGCCGAGGCCGTGCTTGGGCACGTCGAGTTCGAGGCCGTGCCGGTGCTGCTCGAGCAGAGGGCTCGCCAGCTCGATCGCCTTGGCCACGACCTCGCTCAGCTCCGTCGGACGGCGGGTGAGCCGTACCTTGCCGCGGGTGATGCGCGAGACATCGAGGAGGTCGTCGACGAGGGCCACCAGATGACGGACCTGCCGCTCGATGATGGTCCGCTCCCGTTCGCCGCCCTGCACCCCGCGCAGACGCAGCAGCTGCAAGGCCGTGAGGATCGGCGCGAGCGGATTGCGCAGCTCGTGTCCGAGCATGGCCAGGAACTCGTCCTTGGCGCGGCTGGCGTCCTCGGCGGCCTGGCGGGCGTTGGCCAGTGCCGTCACCTCGAAGGCGACGATCGTGATGCCGTCCACCCGGCCGTCGGCGTCCCTGGTGGGCTGATAGACGAAGTCGAAGAAACATTCCTCGAGTTCGCCCGTGGATCGGCGCTTCAGGTGGCCCCGGTAGGCCAGACCGACGAACGGCTCTCCGGTCGAGTAGACCTTGTCCAGGAGGTCGACGATGCCCTGGGCCACGACCTCTGGCAGGGCGTCGCCGACAGAGCGGCCGACGATGTCGCGATGCGCGACCAGCTCGAGATAGGCGGGGTTGGCGAGCTCGAACACGTGGTCCGGCCCGCGCAGCACGGCGATCGCCACCGGCGCGTTGGCGAAGATGCTGGCGAGGCGGCGGCGATGCTCGTCCTCGACCCGGCGCAGGCGCGCGCGCAGGAGCTGTGATTCGACGCGGGCCATGAGCTCGCGCGCCGCGAACGGCTTGACCATGTAGTCGTCGGCGCCCGCTTGATAGCCCTCGATGCGCGACTCCTCGCCGGCGCGGGCCGACAGCATCAGCACGGGAATGTGGCGGGTGGCGGCGTTCTCCCGCAGCGCACGCAGGAGTCCGAAGCCATCGAGGTAGGGCATCATCACGTCGGTGATCACGAGGTCGGGCGGGGCCGACTCGATCCGCCGCAGCGCCTCGCGGCCGTCGCCGGTCAGCTCCACCTGCCACCGGCGGCCGAGCAGCGCGCCGAGGTACGACCGCATGTCGGCGTTGTCGTCCACGAGCAGGATGCGCGCCGGCTCGGTGGCGGTCGCCGGTGTCGGGGCCGTCTCCGTCGCTGCTCCCGCGCCCAGCAGTGGGTCGGGCATCCAGCGTTCGACTTCGACCAGGAACGGGTCGAGGTCGACGCCAAGGGGGGCGGGCTCGCTCGGCGCGACAATCCGTTCGGCCGGCAGGTGGGCGGAGCCCACAGGGAGTGACACGGTGAATGTGCTGCCGCGCCCGACCGCGCTTTCGACCTCGATCGAGCCGCCGTGCAGCCGCACCAGTTCCTGGACCAGCGCCAGGCCGATGCCGGTGCCCTCCTGCGTGCGCCCGCGGGCGCCCTCCACACGGTGGAAGCGCTCGAACAGCCGGGGCAACTCGTGCGCCGGAATGCCGGTGCCGGTATCCCGCACCTGCAGGCTGAGCGTCCCGTCCGCTTCTCGTCACCGTCACGGCAATCTCGCCCTCGGTGGTGGACTTGACGGCGTTCGACACCAGGTTGAGCACGATCTTCTCCCACATGTCGCGGTCGACATAGGCGGGCGACAGACCGGGCGGGCAGTCGATGACGTAGCGCAGCCCGCCACGCTCGATGGCCGACTCGAAGGCACTCGCGAGTTCGGCAGTGTAGGTGCTCAGGTTCACGGGCTCGTAACGAGCCTCCATGCGCCCGGCTTCGATGCGCGAGAAGTCGAGTAGCGCGTTCACGAGCTTCCGCAACCGTAGACCGTTGCGGTAGACGAGATCGAGCGACTCGCCGGTGAGCGACTGGCCAACGGAGACGGTCGCGTCGGCCACCGGCCCCAGCATCAGGGTCAGCGGCGTACGCAGCTCGTGGCTGACGTTCGAGAAGAACGTCGTCTTGGCGCGGTCGATCTCCGCGAGCGCCTCGGCCCGCCGCCGTTCGGCGATGTAGGCCTGGGCGTTGGCCAGGCCGGCGGCGAGCTGCCCGACGTACAGCGAGATGAAGCTCGTGAAGCCGTTGTCGAGGGGACGGAAGGGGTTCAAGCCCGCGATGAACACCCCCGCGGAGCGGGCGTGCCCCTGCTGGGGAATCGGCACGACGATGGCCCGGGTCGGCGGCTCCTGCCAGGGGCCGCGCGGCCAGTCGAACGTGGACGGCAGGTCGATGACGATCGGCGCGGCTCCGGTGTCGAGGGCGGCGCGGACCGGCCAGACCGGGTCGTCGAGGTCCACCGTGCCACGCGCGATGGGATCGCCGGCCAGCAGATTGCTGGCGGCCGCGAGCGTCAGCGTCGTGTCGTCCGGCTCCACCAGGTACGTGAGCGTGAACGGGAAGTCGCGGGCCTCCCGCCCGAGCGAGCGCTCCACGGCCTGCCACATGCCTTCGGTCGTCTGACTCGCTGCCAGCGCGCTGCCGAGCTCCCGCAGCAGGCTCAAGCGGCGGGCGTCGATCGCCCGGTCCGTGTCCTCCGTGACCACGCAGAACATGCCGGCAATCCGGCCGTCGTCCTGGTGCAGCGGGCTGTAGGAGAACGTGTGGTAGGTCTCTTCCGTGAAGCCGCTGCGCTCGAGGAACAGCCGCAGGCCTTCATCCCAGGTGGCCTCGCCGGTGGCCAGTACGTGCTCGATCCGCGGCCCGATGACCGGCCAGATCTCCGCCCACACCTCGCGCGCCGGCCGGCCGAGCGCCCACGGGTGCTTGGCGCCCAGGGTCATCCGGGCGTAGGCATCGTTGTAGAAGAAGGTCAGGTCCGGGCCCCAGCCCATCCACATGGCGTAGCGCGAGGTGAGCATCATGCGGACGATCGCCCGGATGCTCTGCGGCCACTGCGCGGCCGGCCCGACGGCCGTGCCCTGCCAGTCGAACTGACGCATCATCGACGCCAGCTCGCTCGATCCGACGAACAGGGTCTCGGCCTCGGGTGTGCTCATAGGCGTCGGAAGAGAGGGTCGAGGGGGAGACGACGAGGGCGGGTCGGGGAGTGCGACATGGGCGATACAGCCTGAGGTCTGATGCAGGATGCGGGCCACCCGCACGGGCCAATCCGGGGCCCGCGGCACCCACGCATCGGTGCCGAAGGTGGAACCGATTCCTCACATTGAGTATCTGGACACCCACGGAGGCAGAAACTCCGTGGTCCCCAAGTTGCTTTGCTGTGGGGATGCTCGGCTACTTCCATACGCCCATCGGCTGGCGGGAGCTGCTCAAACGGACCGCGACGGAGACCCGCGACGACGACGGCCTGGGGCTGGCCGCCCAGCTCGCCTACTACTTTTTCCTGGCGCTGTTCCCGGCCCTGCTCTTCCTCGTCTCTCTCGCCAGCCTGTTCTCGGACGGCGCTCTCATCGAGCGCCTCGTCGGGCTGCTCGCCGGCATCGCGCCGGAGGCCGTCGTGGAGATCATCCGGGAGCAACTCGTCAAACTGAGCCAGGTGGACAGCACCGGCGTCCTGACGTTCGGCGTGGCAGCCGCCGTCTGGAGCAGCTCAGCGGCGATGGTCGGGCTGATCGACGCGCTGAACCGTGCCTACGACGTCGAGGATGCCCGTCCGTGGTGGAAGCAGCGCCTGCTGGCTATCGGCCTCACCCTCGGTGTCGCGGCCTTCATCCTGGTGGCCACGGCGCTCGTCCTGTCCGGGCCCGAGCTGGGTCGCTGGGCGGCCGGCCTCTTCGGGCTGGGAGCGGCGTTCGAGTGGACCTGGACTCTCCTTCAGTGGCCCCTCAGTTTCGCGTTGATCGCCACGGCGTTCGCCCTCATCTACTATTTCGCTCCCGACGTCGAGCAGGACCTGATCTGGCTGACCCCCGGCTCCGTCCTGGCCACCCTGCTGTGGCTGCTCGGCTCGTACGCGTTCAGGTACTACGTGGTCAACTTCGGCTCCTACAACGCCACCTACGGAACCATCGGTGGCGTGATGGTGCTGATGCTGTGGCTGTATCTCAGCGGCCTGGTGGTCATCATCGGCGCCGAGCTGAACTCCGAGATCGAGCACGCCTCCCCGCATGGCAAGAACCCCGGCGAGAAGGCGGCGGGACAGCGCAAGACGATCGGGCCGCGGGCAGCGCGTGCCTTCGAGCAGCGGCAGCGGCGCGGCCGCCCGGCCGATAGAGACGCAGGCCCGCCCGATGCGGTAAGGTGACGCCGCGTGCTGAGTGACGACACGACGAAGGCATCCCATGACACCGAAGAACACGATCTGCCTCTGGTTCGACAAGGACGCGCTTGACGCCGCGACGTTCTATGCCGCCACCTTCCCGAACAGCGAAGTGACCGCGGTACACACGGCGCCTGGGGACTATCCGGGGGGCAAGGCGGGCGACGTCCTGACCGTGCAGTTCACCGTGGCCGGCATTCCCTGTCTCGGTCTGAACGGCGGCGACAACTTCAAACAGAGTGAAGCGTTCTCCTTCGTCATCGCGACCGACGACCAGGAAGAGACGGATCGCTATTGGAATGCGATCGTCGGCAACGGCGGCCAGGCAAGCCAGTGCGGGTGGTGCAAGGACCGGTGGGGGCTCTCCTGGCAGATCACCCCGCGGACGCTGACCGACGCCCTGGCGGCTGGTGGCGCCGAGGCCAGGCGCGCCTTCGAGGCGATGATGCCGATGCAGAAGATCGACATCGCCGCCATCGAGGCCGCGCGCCGGGGCTGAGCGCGTCCCGCTCGCATGTGAACGTCAACCCCGAGGTAGCGCCGCCATGAAGGTTCAGTATCTGGAGATCGTGACCAACGACGTGGATGCCGTGTGCGCCGCCCTCGCGTCGGTGCACCTCGTGCGGTTCGGCGAGCCTGACGCGGGGCTGGGCCACGCGCGAACCGCGCCCATGGCGGGCGGCGGACTCGTGGGCGTCCGTGCGCCGATGAGCGACACCGAGATGCCGGTCGTGCGGCCCTACTGGCTGGTCGACGACATCGACGCGGCGGTGGCGACGGTGGTCCAGGGCGGCGGCACGCTGGCCCACCCGCCGATGAAGATTCCCGGCCACGGCACCTTCGCCATCTATCTCCAGGGCGGCAACGACCACGGCCTCTGGCAGTTGTAGCCGGCTGCGTCTCCGGGCGCAGGTCCGACGTCGATGCACGCGCGGCTCGACGACGGCACGCTAGCGGAGGACCAGCAAGGGGCCATCCAGCTGGCGCAGCAGCGCGGTGGTCGTGCTGCCGACGAGCCAGCGGCGGATGCGCGAGTGTCCGTAGGCGCCGATGACGGCGAGATCGACGTGGTGGTCGTGCTGATACGCGGTGAGCACGGTCGTCGGGTCGCCGTCGAACACGCCGCCGGTGGTGTTGAAGCCCGCCGTCTCCAGCTGCGCACACGCCCAGGCATGTGCCGCGCGCAGCGGGCTCCCCGGCGCCGCCACCGAGACGACGTGGGCCTGCATCCCGCGGAACAGGGGGCCACGCATCAGCACGTCCACGACCTTCCGGGTGCTCGGCCCGTCGTCGAAGGCCAGCATGAAGCTTCGCGGCTCGCGAAAGGCCTTCGGCACGACCAGAACCGGGCGATGGAGGGCGCGCACGACCTCGTCGACGTTGGACGCGAGATGGTCGGTGGCGACATCGGCGGTCTCGCCGCGCCGGCCCATGATGACCAGCCGAATCGTCGGTTCCATCTCGGCCAGCCGGTCGGCCAGCGGACCGTGGACCTGTCGCGCGGTGACGGCGAGCTGGGTGCCGTCGATCCTCGCCTGCGCGGACTGGAGCAGCGCGCGTCCCCGCTCCATGGCCAGCTTGGCTGCCTGCCGGTCCTGTTCGGCCAGCGTGTCGAGCAGCTGCTCCTGCGACCCGAGGCCGATGCTGCCGCTGAGATCGCGCGACTCGCCCTGCGCATGCTGATGGGAGATGGCATGCAGCAGGGTGAGGGGGGCGGCGAGGCGGTGGGCCGCCCAGCTCGCGTGGTCGCACACCGACGGCGCGAACGGCGAGGCGTCGATGCACGCCATCACTTGATCGTTGGTCACGGTGGTTCCTCGTTCCTAATGGCCCATCAGCCGCAGCACGGCATCCGGTTTGTCGTGCACGGCGAACCGATCCACCATCGTGGCGCTGGCGGCATTCAAGCCGACCACTTCGACATCGGTGCCTTCGCGCCGGAACTTCAGCACCACCTTGTCGAGCGAGCTGATGGCGGTGATGTCCCAGAAGTGCGCCCGCGAGACGTCGATGACGACCCGCTCCAGGGCGTCCGTGAACGTGAACTTCGAGACGAACTGGTCGGCTGACGTGAAGAACACCTGGCCGATCACCTCGAAGCGGCGGCCACGGCCCTCGTCGGTCTGTTCGCTGCCGACATAGAGAATGTCGCCGACCTTGCGGGCGAAGAACAGGGCGCTCAGCAGCACGCCGACCAGCACGCCTCGAGCGAGGTCGTGCGTCAGCACGACGACCACCACCGTGCTGATCATCACCACGCTCGAACTCTTCGGGTGCGTCCGCAGGTTGGCGATCGAGCTCCAGTTGAACGTGCCGAGGCCGACCATGATCATCACGGCCACCAGCGCCGCCATCGGAATGCGTGCCACCCACGATCCGAGGAACACGACCATGAGCAGCAGGAACAGCCCGGCCGCAAGGGTCGACAGGCGTGTCGCGCCCGCCGGACTTCACGTTGATGACCGACTGGCCGATCATCGCGCAGCCAGCCATCCCGCCGAGCAGGCCGCTGACGATGTTGGCGATGCCCTGCCCGGTGCACTCGCGGGTCTTGTCGCTGGGCGAGTCGGTCAGGTCGTCCACGATGGTGGCCGTCATCAGCGATTCGAGCAGGCCGACGACCGCGAGCGGCACGGCGTAGGGCAGGACGATCCACAGCGTCTCGAGCGTGAGGGGCACCTGCGGCAGCAGGAACATCGGCAGGCTGTCTGGCAGCGCGCCCATGTCCCCGACCGTCCGCACGTCGAGTCCGGCCAGCATGCTGAGGGCGGTCAGCCCGACGATGCAGACCAGCGGCGAGGGAATCGTCCGGTTCACGTAGGGGAACAGGTAGATGATGGCGAGGCCACCGGCAACCATGGCGTAGACGACCCAGCTGGCGCTCGTGAGCTCCGGCAACTGGGCCAGCAGGATGAGAATGGCCAGCGCGTTCACGAAGCCGGTGACCACCGACCGCGAGACGAACCGCATGAGCCCGCCGAGCCTGAAGGCGCCGGCCAGGATCTGGAGCAGGCCGGTGAGCAGTGTGGCCGCCAGCAGGTACTGCAGGCCGTGCTCCTTCACGAGCGTGACCATGAGCAGGGCCATCGCGCCGGTCGCGGCCGAGATCATGCCCGGGCGACCGCCGGTGAAGGCGGTGACGGTGGCGATGGCGAACGAGGCGTAGAGGCCGACCTTCGGATCGACGCCAGCAATGATGGAGAAGGCAATCGCTTCAGGGATGAGCGCGAGCGCGACGACCAGAGCCGCGAGCAGGTCGCCGCGGGGATTGGAGAACCAGGAATCACGGCTGAACAGCAAGAAAGACAGTCCTCGGCTCACGAGCCATCAGGCTTCGAAGGGCCAACAGGGGTGTGGCTGGGAAGAAGGCCTCGCCGCGCGGGCGACGCCGAATGTGCAGGGTGACCGGCGCCGTGCGGCCCGGGCGTCAGTCTGGAGCAGTGTACCCCGGCTGGACGGCGGACGGCGAGCCCGCCACCGCGCGCTCGGAGAACGCGGCGGCCGGCTTCAGCCGGCGCTCGGCCAGACTGGCGATCACGGTCACCAGTTCGGTCGGCTCCACCGGCTTGGCGATGTGGGTGTCGAACCCGGCGGACAGCGCGCGCAGCCGGTCTTCGATTCTGGCGTGCGCGGTGAGGGCGATGGCGGGAATCTGCCGTCCGCGTTCCGCGTCGAGCGCACGCACCTGCTCAATCAACCTGTAGCCGTCTTCGTCCGGCATCTCGATGTCGCTGATGATGAGGTCGGGCGTCAGCCGCGACAGGAGATCCATGGCCTCGGCCGCCGACCCGACGCCGATCACGTCGGCCTGGCACCGCCCAAGCACCGTCGCCAGCAGCTCGCGGGCGTCGGGCTCGTCGTCGACCACCAGCACCCGCAGCGCCATCAGGGCCGGCGGACAGGTGAACGACGGCTCCGCGGCGGGCGCGAGCGGCGGCCGGCCGAAGTCATCCGCGATGATCGCCGTGTCGCGTACGGCCGCCACGGGCAGCCGCACCGCGAAGGTCGTGCCCAGGCCTTCACCCGCACTGGTGACGTGCACCGTGCCGCCATGCAGTTCGACCAGGTGCCGCACGATCGCCAGCCCGAGCCCCAGACCGCCCTTGCTGCGGGTGATGGAACCATCGGCCTGGCTGAAGCGATCGAAGACGTAGGGCAGGAACTCGGGCCGAATGCCCTTGCCGTTGTCGCTCACCGTGATCTGGACCTGCGCGTCGACGCGCTGCAGGCCGATGCGGACGTTGCCGCCGGCCGGCGTGAACTTGATGGCATTCGACAGCAGGTTCCACACCACCTGCTGGAGACGGTCCGGATCGCGCGGCCACCGGCCGGGCCTGCGGATCGAGCGTCACCTGCAGCTCGATGTTCTTCGCCTCGGCCGCCGGTCTGAGCGCGTCGATCGCCGTCTCGATGGGCGAGACCGGCTCCATCACCTGGATGTCGAGGCGGAGCTTGCCCGAGATGATGCGGGACACGTCGAGCAGATCTTCGATGAGCTGCGCCTGCGACTTGGCGTTGCGCTCGATCGTCTGGAGCGCGCGCTCGGACGTGGCCTCGTCCAGCTGGCCGGTCCTGAGCATCCGCGCCCACCCGAGCACGGCGTTGAGCGGCGTGCGCAGTTCGTGCGAGACCGTGGCCAGGAACTCATCCTTCAGGCGGTTGGCCCGCTGCAGGTCGGCCTCGATCACCTTGAGCGGCGAGATGTCCTGGAACATCACGACGCCCGAGGCCGCATGCCCATGAATGGGTGGAATCGTGTCGCCGAACAGGATCAGCGCGCGATTGCCGGCCGGCGTCTCCCAGTTCATCTGCAGACCGTCGAGGCGCTCGCCGCGGGCCACGCGGACGCCCGGCATCTGCTCGTTGGTCAGGGGTGTCCCATCCACATCCGTGCAGGCGTAGACGGTGTGATACCCGGCGGCCGGCGTGCCCTTCGGGAAGTCGCCGCCCGCCATCTCGTCGGCCGCGCGGTTGGCGAACGTCACGCGAGCGGTGCCCGGCTCGACCAGCAACATGGGGACCGGCATCAGATTCAGCACCGTCTCCAGCCACTTCTGTTGATCCCGCAGGTCCTCCTCGGCGCGCTTCCGCTCGATGGCGATGGCCGCGGTGCGGGTGACGAGAGCGATCAGCTCCTGGTCGTCGGGCCCGGGCGATGCCGGGTTGGGGTAATACATCGCGAAGGTGCCCAGCACCTGGCCCGCCGCGGACAGGATCGGCGTGGACCAGCAGGCGTGCAGGCCGTGCGACAGGGCCAGCTCGCGGTAGTTCTCCCACAGCGGATCGGTGGCGATGTCCGTGACCACCACGGGCTCCTTGCGATACGCCGCCGTGCCGCACGAGCCCACTGCCGGTCCGATGGCGACGCCGTCGATCGCCTGGCGGTACGCCTCGGGGAGGGCCGCACCGGCCCCGTGCCGGAGATGGACGCCGTCGCGGTCGAGCAGCAGCACGCTGGGAATGACGCCGCTCGGAGACTGGTCCAGGATGGTCTGTGTCAACTCGTCGAGCACGTGCCCGAGCGGCTGGTCCTGGACGATCAGTTCGAGCACCCGCTTCTGGCCGGCGAGCAGGGCCTCGCTCCGACGCCGGGCCGTGATGTCCTCGACCGTCCCCACGTGGCCCAGCACCTCGTTGTCCGCGGACATGATGGGCGCGGCCCTGAGGTGCACCCAGCGGACGGTGCCGTCCGGGGTGATGAAGCGGCACTCGGAGTCGAACGTCTCGAGCCCGGCGGTATGGGCCATCCACGCTGCCAGCACCGAGGCGCGATCGTCGGCGTGGACGGCCTGGGCCCAGCCGGCACCCAGCGCCTCCTCGGCCGCGAATCCTCCGATCTGCTGACACCGCGTGTTGGTGTAGGTGCAGCTCCCGTCGACAGCGGCTCGGAAGATCCCCACCGGCGACTGCGCGCTGAGCGACCGGAAGTGGTCCTCGCTTTGCCTCAGGGCGCGTTCGGCCAGCCGGCGCTCTCGGATCTCGCGCGCCAGCCCGTCGATCTTCTCGTTCAGGACGGTGAATCGCTGGCTGGCAGCCCCGCGGACCTTGAGGCGCAGGAGAATCACGGCCGGGGCCTGCGGGGAGCGGGGATGGACCACCGCGCCCTCGCATCCCCGCCGCGGGCCGCCTTCGCCGTCGGCGAGCAACTGGATCGTGCCCGGCAGCATCTGGCGGGTCTTCGCACAGGCACGCAGGTAGCGGTGCAGATCGTCGGCCGGGGCGCGCACCAGTTCCGCGAGCTGGCGGCCCGGCAGCGCGGCCGGCACGGCCCCCAGCATGTCGGCGGCTGGCCGGTTGGCGGCCAGAATCTCGCCCTCCCCGCGCACGAGCAGCATCGGTTCCGGCAAGGCGCTGGCGAGCGCCAGGAACTCGTCAGGCTTCACTGCCCTCGCCCTCGAAGTACTCGCGTCCCGCGCTGGCCTCGGCTTCGGGAGTGGCCCGCAGGTGAACGACCACGCGGCAGCCCGGGGCGCCCGCCGCGATCGTCTCCTGCAGATCCACCTTCGCGTAGCCGAGATTCGACGCCGCGATCGAGCCGAACACGTTGGACGTCATCATGCACATGGCCGGCCGCCCCACCACCTTGTCGCCAAACGGGCAGGCCCGGTTGCCCAGCACGATCTTGTCGTCGTTCTGCTCGATGACGTAGAAGTCGCCGTGGATGCGCCGCTTGAGCTCCACCAGTGCGGCGGCCACCTGCTCGCGATCGAGGCGCGAGGTGTCCAGGGCCGCCTTGAAATCCCGGTTGATCTGGTTGCCCATGTTCTGGCCGACGACGCTGACGAAGCCGGAGGCTTCGCTGAGGCCGACGACGTCCTCCAGGGTGCCGGCGAGCTCGCGGATCAAGGTCCGCATGAAGACATCCCGGTCGAGCGGGACGTCGAGCCCGGCAAAACGGCTGCGCATTTCAGAGTCGGGGGCCATGATCGGTACCTCCGTGCGACGGCCGTGCCGTACGCCCTGCGGGCTCGCGGCAATCCGTCACGACCCCGCTATTCTACGCACGATTCCGCCGGCATGGCTGGTGGGGGCGTCACAGCCCTGCCCAGGCCTTCGGCCCGTCCTGGCGGCCGAGTCGCGAGCGGGTCGTCGGCACGCTGCGCGAGGCCCGATGTCAAGGCGAATCGCTGGCGTAGGCTTGCTCCAGCGTCATCTGCCACTCGACGCCGGCCGCCTCGATCACGAAGTGACACCAGCGCGGCTCGTCGGCGACGTTCACCGTGGCCGCGGCCACTCCCTGCGCGTCCACGATCGTCTGGAGCCAGCGGCCAGACACAGCGCTGTGCAGCGTCACGGTCAGGTGTCCGGCTCCGGGGGCGGCTTCGTTGAGGGTCCGCCAGCGCAGGCGCATCGGGACCGTCGACACCTCGAACGACTCGGTCTGACGGCTGAGCCCCCCGGACCAGGCGCCGACCTCGCGCCACGTGATCGCTACCGGGGTCAGTGGTTGAGCCGGAGGAGATGGTCGATCGTTCTCGCAGGCGCTTGCCAACGCCATCATGACGATGGCGACACCTGAAGCGAGCGCTCGAAACACCGTCTGCATACCAGTCTGTCGAACCCCGGCGTGACGTTTTCGCGGTGACGAACAGCTGCCGCCGGGCCACGTCAAGGTTCTGTCGAAGTATAGAAGGTCGAGCTGGTCCCTGCTGAGGTCCTCTGCGCCGGTCCTGCACGGCTGGCGTGGGATATGCACAGCGGCCGACGTGGCCGACGACGCAATCCGTGGCGATTCCATAAGTCGGCAGGTCCCTGCCACTTCAGGCCCGCCCGGTAGCCTGTACGCGCTCGCCTCGGCCGCGATCATCATCGCCGGCCTGTATTTCGCGCGCGACATCCTTGTTCCGTTCGCGCTCGCGCTGCTTCTGACGTTCGTCCTCGCGCCGATGGTCCTGCGGCTTCGCCGGTGGGGACTCGCGCGCATTCCAGCCGTCCTTGTCGTCGCCACGGCCAGCTTTGCCACCATCGGGGCCGCGGCGTGGCTGGCCTCGGTGCAGCTCATCGACCTCGCCACGGCGCTTCCGCGCTACGAGACGAACATCCGCGGCAAGATTCAAGGATTCCAGGGGCCCGGCAGCGGCTTCGTGACTGAAACCGTCGAGATGTTCAAGCATCTCCGCGAAGATCTCTCCGCCAAAGAAACGGCCGAGACCGGAAGTGCAGAACCCGCCGTCATGCCCGTGGAGGTCAGGACCGCTCCGCCGTCGTCGCTCGAGCTCCTGCGTGACGCGGCGGTCTCGGTGCTGGGGCCAATCGCCACGACGGGCGTCGTCGTCGTGCTGGTCATCTTCATGCTGATTCAGCGTGAAGACCTCCGTGACCGTCTCTTCGGGCTGGTCGGCGCCGCTCACATCTACGTCACGACCGATGCCCTCGACGACGCGGCGAGGAGGGTGAGCCGGTTCCTGACGATGCAGCTCCTCGTCAACGCGAGCACCGGGATTCTCATCGGGACGGGCCTGTACTTCATCGGCGTGCCCAACCCTATCTTGTGGGGAGCGCTGGCCGCGGTGCTCCGCTTCGTGCCGTTCATCGGCCCGCTGCTGGCCATGGTTCTGCCGCTGGCGGTGGCGTTTGCCGTCGACCCCGGGTGGACCACCGTGGCCATGGCGCTCGGACTGTTCCTGGCGATCGAGCTCTTCAGCAACAACGTGCTCGAGCCGTGGCTGTATGGCGCGTCGACCGGCATCTCGCCCGTCGCCATCATGATGGCCGCCATCTTCTGGACGTCCATCTGGGGCCCGATCGGGCTGCTGCTGTCCACGCCCCTGACGGTCTGCCTCGTCGTGATGGGGCGCCACTTTCCGCAGTTGCAGTTTCTCTCGATCATGCTCGGCACGGAGAGCGCGCTGCCCGCTGAGGCACGGTTCTATCAGCGGCTGCTCGCTGCCGATGTCGAGGAAACGGACGAGCTGGCCGAAGCGCTGCGACTCGAGCGCGGCCTGGCGCGAACGTACGACGAAGTGCTGATGCCGGCGCTGATCCTGCTGGAGCAGGACCGGCACCGTGGCGCGCTCGACGAAGGCCGCAAGCGCCAGATGCTGGGACACGTCGAGGCGCTCGTCGACCACCTGTTCGAACGCGACGAGGAGAGCGGGGGCGTCGTGCCGACGCCACCCGCGGTCCGCGTGGTCCTCGTTCCTGCCAACGATGATGCCGATGAGATGGCGGCCCGGATGCTGGGACATCTCCTGACCCGCCGAGGTATCTCGAGCGCGATGATGTCCTCCGCGATGCACCTGGGCGAGCGGCTCGACGCCATTCAGAGCGTTGGCGCCGAGCTGGCCTGCGTATGCGCCGTGCCGCCGGCCGCCTTGCCGCACGCGGTCTCCACGAGCAGGCGACTGCGTCGTCGCTTCCCGGACCTGCGGACCATCGTCGGCGTCTTCAGTGCCCAGGCCGAACCGCAGAAACTCCGTGCGAAGTTGCCTCCCGCGATGGCCGACGAGATCGTCACGTCACTGGGCATGGTCGTCGACAGCCTCGCGGGCCGCGTCCAGGGCGCACCGGGGCAATGGCTGCCGGCCGCCATTCCCGCCAACGAGCAGCAGCGGTTGGCGGAGCTCGTGAGCCTCGGGTTGCTCGAGACCTCCGCCGAAGAGGCGTTCGACCGTGTCACCCGCGAACTCGCGCACATCTTCGGCGCTCCCATCTCGCTGATGTCGCTCGTGGACGAGGACCGCCAGCACTGGAAGTCGCAGTTCGGGCTGCCTGCGGATCTGGCCGCCGCCGGTCAGAGCGACCGGAGCACTTCGATGTGCGGGCACGTCGTGGCCGAAGGCGAGGTGCTGGTGGTGGATGACACCCAGGCGGATCCCCGATTTGCCGACAACCCCTTCCTCCAGCGTTGCGGCATCCGCTTCTACGCAGGGGCGCCGTTACGGACGAGCACTGGCCACGCCATCGGCACCTTGTGTGTCATCGACACGAAACCCCGCACGATCAGCGCGCGCGAGCGGGAGCTCCTGCGCATGATCGCCGATGCGGTGATGACGGAGATCGAGCTGCGTGCGGCCTCGCGGGGGCTCAGCGACACGACGCACAAGCTCGCCGAGGAGAATCGTGCACTGCAGGCGGGGCAGTCGCCGAGCTAGGTGTCAGGGCGCGGCTACCGCGGCGGCGGTTTGGGGCGGGGCATCTCGGGCAATGTGCGGTCGAGGAAGCCCTCGATCGGGTGCTGCATCCCGAACGGCGCGTCCGCGCGCAGGTTGATGGCGCGCGCGTGCACCAAGGCGTCCGCCACCGGCATCTTGCGCTCGCGAATCAGGTAGGCCCCCCACAGGTGGCTGGCGCGCCAGGCGATGGTGCAGTGCAAGAGCACCTTGCCGCGGGCCGACGCCATGATGGCCGAGAACCGGTCGAGAGCGGCCGGGGCATACGGATTCCCGGGCGTGCCGCCGACGGGGATGTAGACATAGGTGATGCCGAGTTCCTGGAGCAACGCCGCCTCGTCGAAGCCGATGCGCGCCATCTCAGCCGGCATGCGCAGATTCACCACCGTGGTGACGCCCTGCGCCTTCAAGTCTCGCAGGGCCTTCTCGGTGGGCTGACCGGCGATGAACAAGTCGTCGCCGACGCTGACGTACTTCTCCTGGAAGAGCCCCGTGATGTCGAGAACCACCGGGGCGGGTGCCGGGCCGGTCGTGCCGACGACGTGCTGCGCCGCCGCCGGCAGCGCGGGCCCGAGCGTCAGCACGGCGGCGATCACGATACGAATTGGCTGTGACACATGAGCCTCCCAGAGTGCCTAGGATACGCCCGATACGGGCCGGTTCGGACGCGTCGGCGCGTCATACCTGTTCAGACCCAGCCATCAACGAAGTGGAGAGCGGCTTGGCCTCGACATTGATCCTGCGCGCCGCCCGGCAGGTGGCCCCCCGTCGCCCCGAGACAACTCGCGATGAGTCAGCGCCTGCGGATGTGTAGACTGCGTGAATACAACGGTGGAGAAGCCATGACTCGTCTGCACGGTATCGCGATCGCGGTGGCGCTGTCGGCCGCTGTTCCCCAGGCCGCGATGGCTCAGCCGGTCATCTCGCCCCCGGTGCCGCTGACCGGCGTCCCGGTCGACAAGCCGGTTGTCTCCAGGAGCGAGAACGGCATCGCCGTTCGCGTCGTGCCCTTGGCGAGTGGCCTGGCCCATCCAACGGGCATGGTCTTTCTCCCCGACGGCCACACCATTCTTCTGGTCGAACGGCCCGGACGTCTGCGGATGGTCACGGACGGCGTGCTCGATCCGGCGCCGGTTGCCGGGGTGCCGGCGGTCCACAATCTCTCGCTCGGAGGCATGCACGACATCGTTCTGCACCCCGACTTCGCGACCAACCGTCTCCTTTACCTCTCCTATTCGAAGGAAGGGCCGAAGGGAACGACCCTGGCGGTCGTGCGCGCGCGCTTCGACAAGGGCGCGCTGACCGAGAGCCGCGACATCCTGGTGGCCGAGGCCTGGGGCAGCCCGCTGGGGACCTACGGCGGTCGGATGATCTTCGGGCCCGACGGGCTGCTCTACGTCAGCGTCGGCGACCGCGACGGCAACACGAGAGACGACAAGTCGCCCGCGCGCATGGAAGCGCAGAGCCTGGCCCACCATACCGGCAAGGTGCTGCGACTGCGTGACGACGGCTCCATCCCGCCCGACAACCCGTTCGTCAACGACCCGAAGGCGAAGGGCGAGATCTTCACCTACGGCCATCGCAACGCGTATGGTCTGGCGTTCCACCCGCAAACCGGGGAGTTCTGGGCCTCCGAGTTCGGCGCGGCCGGTGGTGACGAGCTGAATCTGCTGATCCCCGGGCACAACTACGGCTGGCCCGTCGTGTCGCTCGGCCGGAACTACACGGGCACCCTGGTCTCGGAGCAGCCGTGGTGGCGACCTGGGATGGACATGCCGGTCTTCCACTGGAATCCGCAGATCAATCCGTCGAACATGCTGTTCTACACCGGCACCAAGTTCCCGCGCCTGACCGGCAGCCTGATCGTTGCCGGTGCCGGCACGAAGCGCATCGTGCAGTTGCGGTTCAGTCTCGGCATGGCCCGGCAGGTCGACTCGATGTTGCGGGAGCTGGACGTGCGCTTCCGCGACATCCGCCAGGGGCCCGACGAGTGCCTGTACGTCCTGACCGAGGGCCGCTCTCGCGGCAATCAGGACACCGACGGCATGTTGCTGCGGCTCGAGCCGGTGGTCGAGGAGACGGAACCGCACTAGGCCGCTGGTCGGACCAGACGTTCAAGCCTTGCCGTCCGAGGCCGATTGTCTGACCACGCCGCCAGTGTGACCTTGCCCTTCTCACGCGCCTTCGTTTCGGCTGCGGCCTGTCTGCTGCTCCTCGCGGCCCGGCCGGTGGGAGCCGCGCCGTCGTCGCTCGTGCTCGATGCCGGCACCGACACGATCGACGCCTGGCCGGCCGTCACCGTCCTCGACGACGCAGGCCGAGGCCTGTCGCTCGAACAGGCGCTGGCTCACCGCGACGACTTCGTCGCGCCCCGCACCCCGTACGCCAATCTCGGCGTCAGGCGCGATGCCATGTGGCTGCGCGTCCCGGTCGTCGTCGCCGCTGGCGCCCCGGGGCGCTGGGCGCTGTCGCTGGACTACGCGTCGATCGACCGCATCGATCTGTTCGTGGTCGGGCCCCCGGCGGCGGTGCGGCACCTGACGCTGGGCCGGCACCTGCCGTTCTCCGAGCGGCCCTGGCCGAGCAGCGCCCATGCCGCCATGCTCGATCTGGAGCCCGGTCAGGCCTACGAACTGCTGCTGCGAATCCAGACGACCAGCACCATGGCCGTGCCGCTCTCGATCTCGACGCCGGCCCGGCTCCACGAAGTGGAGGCGCGCACCCAGGTGCTGCAGGGCCTGATGGCCGGCGCGGCCCTGTGTCTGCTCATCTACAGCCTCATGCAGTGGGTGAGCCTGCGTGACCCGATGTTCTTCTACTACGGACTCACCCTGGCGGGGACCGCGCTGTTCTTCGTGGCCTACTTCGGACTGGGCCCGCAGCACCTGTGGGGCGACAACGCGTGGCTGACAACGCGCGTCGCCCCGTTGTCGGTGCTGTTCGGGAGCCTGGTGGGGGGGTTCCTGTTCATCGACCTGGCACTGCGAGTGCGCGAGATTCGCCCATGGACCTCGCTGATGTTGCGGGCGGGCGCGGCGATCGCGATCCTGGTCGGCGTCGCGTTCTCCGCCGACCTCGTCAGCTATCGCGTGGCGCAGGTTGCTGCCACCGTGCTCGGCACGGTGCTGATGCTGCTGGCGATTCCGGCGGCCTGCACCCGCAGCCTCAGCGGTGAGCGCATCGGCGTCTACATGCTGGCGGGATGGGGCATGTACGCCATCGGCACGCTCACGATGGCCGCGCTGCTGCGCGGCCTGCTGCCCGTGAACGGCTGGACGCAGCATGCCTTCCAGCTCGGGTCCGTCTTCGAGATGACGCTGTGGATGCTGATCCTCGGTGTGCGGACCGAAGACATCCGAGCCGCCGCCAGGCGCGTGCAGGCGGAACACGCAGCCCTGCGTTCACTGGCCGACACCGACGCCCTGACCGGCCTGCGCAACCGGCGTGGGCTGCACGATGCGCTGGAACGGATACTGCCACTCTCCGGCCCCCGGCACCTGACGGCGATCTTTCTCCTCGATCTGGACGGTTTCAAGGCCGTCAACGATCGACTCGGTCACGCCGCCGGCGATGAGGTGCTCGTGGCAGTGGGCCGCCGCCTGGAGGCGCTGCTGCGCCCGGAAGACGTGATCGTGCGGTTCGGCGGCGATGAGTTCGTCGTGGTCGCGCCTGGGCTGGCCGGAGAAGACGGAGCCGTGGCGCTGGCCCGCAAGCTGCAACGCAGCGTTCGCGAGCCGGTGGTGGCCGCCCACCAGTCGTGTCGGGTGGGCGTGACCATCGGCTACGCGCTGGCGCCACTGGACGGGCGCGATGCCTCCACCCTGCTCAAGCATGCCGACGCGGCGATGTATGCCGGCAAGAGGAGCGGTCGGAACTGCGTGCGACACGACGTTCCGCCGGTGCCGATGTCGGCGGCAGGCTAGCGCGCGACGATCCTGAGAATACTTGGGCCGCAACCGGCGGATGAGGGTGTCCAGGCCGCCAGGGGATGCGCGGGATACACTCGCGGTCAGTATGGCTGCCGAATCAACCACTGCTGTTTACGCCGCAATCTTCGGAAACCTGGCGATTGCCGTGGCCAAGTTCACGGCCGCGGCGTTCACCGGAAGCTCCGCGATGCTCACGGAAGGCATCCACTCGCTGGTCGACACCAGCAACGGCGGCCTGCTGCTGTTCGGCATCCGCCGGAGCAAGCGACCGGCCGACTCGTTGCACCCGTTCGGCCATGGCAAGGAGCTGTATTTCTGGGCGCTGGTGGTCGCCTTCCTGATCTTTGGCGTGGGCGGCGGCGTCTCGATGTACGAGGGCATCCGGCACCTGATGCACCCGCGGCCGCTCATGGACCCCACCTGGAACTACGTCGTCCTGGGTGTCGCGGTGATCTTCGAGGGCATCGTCCTGGCGATTGCCGTCCGATCGTTTCGCGCGGAGAAGGGCAGCGAGAGCACGTGGCGGGCGATCCGGTCCAGCAAGAACCCGACGACGTTCGTCGTGCTGTTGGAAGATGCCGCCGCGTTGCTGGGACTCGTCGTCGGCTTCACCGGCATCTACCTGGGTCACTACTTCGACAATCCTTACTTCGACGGCGGCGCGTCGGTCGTCATCGGCCTCATCCTGATGGGCGTGGCGGTGGTGCTCGGCAACGAAAGCAAGGGTCTCCTGGTGGGTGAAGGTGCGAGCGCGGCGACGCTCGAGCGCATCCGCGCCCTGGTCGAGGCAGACGAGCACGTGACGCGCGTCCACAAGGCCCTGACCATGTACTTCGGACCGCGGACCGTGCTACTGACGATGGACGTGGAGTTCGCCCCCCGTCTCTCAGCACAGGAACACAGCGCGACCATCACGCGAGTCGAGCAACGCATCCGCAGCGCGCATCCCGACATCAAGTACATCTTCATCGAAGCGCGCGCGATGGCGGCTGCATCGACGTAGGCGTTGGGAAGAGCGTGCGGGCAGGCTCGGCCACACTCCACAGGACGATCTGGCGCCTGAAGTGTCTGGTCCTCGGAGGTGGCGGCGATCATGCCGGCTCATCACTCCTCGGCTGAGAGCGCGCCGGGATGCTCCGCACTGTTGCAGAAGGGATCGCGGTCGATCTGAATGGTCGTGTGCCGGATGCCGAACCGTGCGGCGAGCATTCCCTGCGCAGCGCGGAGCACCGAGTAGTGATTGTGGGCACCGGGACAGGTGACGTGCGCGGACAACGCGACGAATCCGCTCGTGATGGTCCACACGTGGAGATCATGGACGTTCACGACATGCGGCAGCTCGAGCAGTGACGATCGCACTTCGTCCACGTTCACGTGACCAGGAGCCCCCTCCATCAGGACCGCAACCGACTGCCTGATGAGCGACCACGAGGAGTAGATCACGAGCAGTCCGATGAGCACCGAGGCGAGCGGGTCGATCCAATACCAGTGGAATGCCCAGATCAGTGCGCCGGCAACCAGTGCCTGGAAGCTTCCGAGCGCGTCCGTCAGCACATGCAGCCAGGCACCGCGCATGTTCAGGTTGTCGTGGTGGCCGGCGCGCAGGATCCATAGGCCGGCGATGTTCACGAGCAATCCGCCAGACGCGATAACGACCACCAGGTCGCCTTGGACATCAGGCGGCGTCCTGAAGCGTTCGAACGCCTCAGCGAAGATGTAGCCGGCAACGGCCACGAGCGTGGCGCCGTTGGCCAGAGCGGCCAGGATCTCCGCGCGATGCGACCCATACGTCCGCTGGGCCGTCGCCGGACGGCGCGCGAACCGCATGGCGAAGAGCGTCAGACCAAGGGCGCCGGCGTCTGACAGCATGTGACCGGCATCGGCGAGCAGCGCCAGCGAACCGGCGAGAAGCCCGCCGACGATCTCCACGCCCATGTAGACGAGCACGAGGCCCAGCGTGATGGCGAGTCGTCGCGCGTTGCCTCGTTCCGAGCGGTGATCGTGCTGCTGGTCGTGCGCCATAGGCCGGATCAGCGAGAAGACTCCGTCTGGACGTCGAGCAGTATGCGGCCCTCGGAGCGCACCCTGCTGCCGGCCGCGGTGCGACCGGAGCATGCGAGCGCGCGGTGGGGGCGCATCCGAATCCAAGGTCAGCAACTGCTGCGGAGCATATACTCGCGCGCATGACGCCCAAACCCCAGCCCAGCCGGCAATCGCTCGGGCCGCTTCCCGCCGCGCTGGTGGCGCAACTGACGTCGGCCCTCGGGGCGCCGACCTCGCATCTGCTCGTGGATGGCCAGCCGCAGGTGCGGCAGGACGGTTGGACCCTGGGCGAGAACCAGGTGGACGATACCGAGGGCGAAGGACACATCACCGACGTCGAAGTCTGCCTGCTGAAGTCGGGGGCCATTCTGACCAGCATCGTCTCCATCACCGGCCGTGCCGACTCGCATGTCGCCCACGTGCACCAAACGCCGGAGGAGGCGGCTCGTTGGCTGGAAAAGCACTGCCACGGGAAATTCGAAGCGCCCGCCCAGGCCGCCTGGAGTCAGGCCTGTGACAGGCTGCCGGCGCTGCTGGTCCCCCACGGCAAGAAGTAGGGAGCGGCGACGTCGTCCGAGGGGCATGCTCTGGGGTGCGACGTTGGCCAGGCTGACCGTCGACCGTGCACAACGAAGGGATGACCGCGACCTGCCGCTCCGCGGCCGAGTTCAGAACTGTGTGACGCTGGACCTGACCGTGGCCGGGGCGCCGCTGGTCAGGTCGCCAGTCTTCACGCCGCGAAACGCATTCTCTGCTGCGGCGCCTTCAGCCGCGGCCTTCGTCACCGCGGTCACGAGCGCCTCGTACGCTGTGGCACTTGCCGGCGGTCAACTTCAGTTCGATGAGGCCGTCCGACGCGATGGCATTGACCGAGTTGCCACCGGTCAGGTTCGTGATCTGGTAGCTGCCGGCGGGCAATGCCTTCTGAATCAGGATGACGGTGCGGGCGGCGGCATGCAGGGCACTGACGCGTCCATAGGCGCCGAAACTGTGGCCGCCAGGGCCCTGGAACTCGACGCGCACCCCTCCGGACTGCTGGGCGAAGGCGGGCGTGCCGGCCGCGGCGACGACGAATGCGAGCGTATAAATCAGGCGCTTCATGATCGGCTGCTCCAGAGTCATCGGACGACTTCTCGCGTCCGCTTGCCAATCGGGCCGACGGATGGTGGCACGACGGTGCCATCCGCCGCGTGGAACCCCGACACGATCAACGCCGCGGTGAGGACGCGATGCATGCGGGCCACTTCGGTGGCGGGCGCGCCGCGCGTGCCCCACTCCCAGAACGCATGTCCGCCCGCGCCGGCGGCCGACGACGCCAGGCTGAACTGATAGGTCGGGACGCCGGTGTGCGCCGGGACGTTGTCGTTCAGGCTGCCCGATCCGGTGCCGACCATCGGTGAGCTGATCGCGCCCAGCTGGATGCCCGACTGAAGTCCCGCGTGGACCGCGACGTTGTCGACGCTCTCCGCCACGAAGGCCGGCCGCAAACCGAACCACATCAGCTCGAGGCTGATGCCTTCATCGCTGCCGTCCTTGCGCCCATGCCTCGCGTTCTCGGCGGACACGCCGGCCTGGAACGTGGGCTCGATGGCACTGCGGATGTCCTCGAGCGTTTCCTTGCGCGTCGAGCGCATGTCCACTTCGAGCGAGCAGCTCGGCACGCCCATGCCCGGCGCCGGCGGCGGCTCGCAACTGGCGCGGCCGACGGTGTAGGTGGTTTTCGGCGCGCCGTCCTGCAGGTCCGTCGGCGTCTTGACCTCGGCGATCTTCGCGATCGCCGCGGCCATGGCCGCCGGCGCGCTTGGACCGTTCGGGCGCGCGAACGGCGCCTTGAACTTCATCTCGAAACGGTAGCTGCCGACGAAGTTGACGATGCCGCCGCCCTCGAGGCCGAAGTTGGCGACGATGTTGAGGGGATTGGAGCCGGTGCCGGCCTTCTGATCGAAGCCGTAGAGCTGCTTGACGCCGGCCAGGTTGCCCTTGCCCTCTTCACCGGCGGTGCCGCAGATCCAGATGTCGTAGACCGGCTTGATGTTGTGCTTCTTCATCGCGGCCGCGAGGACGAACGCGTTGGACGTGCTCGGCATCATGTCGCCGTAGCCGGGCACGTAGATGCGCACGCCGCCGCCGGCTTCGGCGTCCTTGGCGTTGGCGAAGACCTTACTGGCCGTGGCGTAGTTGTCGTTCTCGACGACCCGGCCTCGCGCATCGAACGACAGTTCGTCGGGGATCGCGGCCAGCTCCTCGGGCGTGGCGACCACCGGCTGTGCGTACGGCTGGAGCTTGATGCGGATGGACGGGTCACCCGACTTCGGCAGTTCTTCGGGGTTGACGACGTCGATGTGCCCTTCGACGAGCACCTTGGGAAACTGGCCCATGTACTGTTGCGCGTCAGCGCGGCCCGCGTACGACCCCTTGATCACCACGCACGCGTTGTAGACCGGAAGACCATCGACGATGTTGGTGTCGCTGGCGGCGATGACCCCGTCCGCGCGCGTCATCACTTCCTCTGGAGAGAATCCCCACTCGCTCACCAGCCGGCGATGAATCTCGGCCGCCTTCAAGATGTTCCTGGCGCGGCGGCGAGGGGATGCGCACCAGTTCCAGGAACTGATTCCATCGCGCCTTGGCGGCCGCATCCGTGCTCTGCTCCTTGAGCAGCGCCATGACTTGCGGATCGTTGGCGATCTTCTCCGCGGCAGCGACAACCGATGCCGGAATCGTCGCTGGAGTCCCAGCCGGAGGGGCCGGGGACGCTTGTTGTGACGCGCCGACGACGATCGTGGTCAAGAGGAGCGTTGCCGTTGCGACAAGCGCGCTTGCGTTATGAGGACGTGTCATCTTGTCTCCGACTGACTGCTGAACGCCTCGATTCTAAAGCTGAAACGGTGACATTGTGACTGGAGTCTTCCCGCGCGGGCAGGTCGCCAGCGCGAAGGTGGGTGAGTCCGACGGGCTGGCGCGTCGCCAGCGCCCGTCTATCTCGCGCGGACCAGGATGTAGACGTTCACCAGGAGCAGAGCCGCCGCCGGGAGCATCAGCGGCCCCGCCCAGCATCTCCAAGACGCCGGTCAGGAGCCTGAAGCGCTCGAGCCCGACGAATGCCATCTCGCGGGTCGACGCCTGAGATAGCCTTGAAGGCGCGAGGCTTCCGAGCACTCCAGCGCGGGGCACTGTCGTGCTGGCGCGGCGGGAGTGTTCACCCTGCTACCGGAGATCAGCACTGATGAAGATGCTCACGTATGTGAACTTCGCCGGCACGTGCGCAGAAGCGTTTCGTTTCTACGAGCAGCATCTGGGCGGGCAGATCGGGATGATGATGACGCACGGGCAGGCGCCGGGTCAGAGCCAGGCCAAGCCGGAGTGGAAGGATGCGATCCTGCACGCGCGCGTCTCCATCGGCGGTAGCGAGCTGATTGGCGCTGACATCCCGAACGCCCAGCCGATGCGCAGCGCGTATCTGTCGCTGAATGTCGAAAGCGATGCCGAGGCCGAGCGCATCTTTTCGGCGCTCTCGGAGGGCGGCACCATCTTCATGCCGATGCAGGAGACGTTCTTCGCGACGCGATTCGCCCAGCTCAGGGACAGGTTTGGCGTGAACTGGATGATCCTCCGCGAGCGGCCCACGGCGCCCGGCGCGTAGACGAGACACGGCCCGTCGCGGCCGAAGGAGTCATCGTCGACGCCCGTTCAGCGCTTTATGACGCTCGACAGCGAACGTCGCAGTCCTGGTCCGGCCGACCTGCAGGCCGTAGCCAAGGTGCTCAGGGAGAAGGGCCACTGCGACCCCCGCGTGCTGCGGCGGGCGTCGTGCTATTTGCCGTGGTGGCTGGCGACCTGGGCCCGGATCTGGGCCACCGCCACCTTGACCTTCAGATCCTGTTGCACCTTGCCCAGCTCCGCCGTGCCGTTTCGCGGGTCGCCCTCGACGCCCTTCGCGGGATCCTTCGCCGCGATCTTGTCCTTGCGGACCCATTCGGGCTTCACGTACAGGATCGCCGACGTGTCCTCCACGCCCGCATGGCCTTCCCCGGTCACCTTGTGGTCCTTCAGGTACTGGGAAAACTCGTCGCGGGACTTGAAGTACAGATCGTCGCAGTAGAACACCCGCGCGCCGGAGGCTTTCAGCCTGGCATCGAGCGTGGCGGCAGTCTGCTTCAGCACATCCTGGCCGCCGCCATGGTCACCAATCAGGATGATGTCCCGGAAGCCGGCAGTCGCGGCGCTCAGCACGAGATCCCGCAGAACCATGCCGTAGGTCTCGTCGGTGATGCCGCTGGTTCCCGGGAACGCGAACTGGCCTTCCTTCTTCGAGGGGTCGCCCGCGGGGGTGTACGGCAGCACCGGATAGACCAGCGCATTGCCGAGCTCCTTCGCAATACGTTCCGAGAGATAGCGCGCCACGGCGTTGTGCTTGCCAAACGCCAGATGGGGGCCGTTCTGTTCCGCGCCACCGGTGTAGATGAGCGCGGTGGTCTTGCCGGCCTTGAGCGCCGCATCCACCTCGACCCAGGTCAGGTCTTCGATGAACACGGAAGTGGCCTGGGCGTGGACGACGCGCGGTAGAGCCAGAAGGACGAGCAGGGCGGCCAGCGACGCAATCTTCGGCATGATGCCGCGGAGTATAGCAGCGGAGTTCTCCGCGTCGAGCCGTCGCGGCCATTCCCGTGGGCGTGGTCATCGGCGCGGCCGCTGCCGTCGCTGGCAGCCAGCGTGGCGCCGCCGTGGCGGGCTGGCCGGTCCTCGCCCAGTGCGCCGCGCTGTCGTCCGCGATCGACTGGCTGGTGTTCGTTCTGTGGTTCCTGCGGCAGACCGAGCACAACTTCGACCTCACCGGCAGCCTCACAGCGAGACGACGTCACGTCCGGCGACGTTCAGTACGCCCGGATCAGCGCCGAGAGACTGGCGGCAAGATACAGGCCGAGCCCGAAGATCGCGTGGGTGATCAGGCTCTTCACGGCGTTGAATACTGGCCGCGGTGTTCTGGTGGACGCGAACCCCGCGCCCATCGCTGGTTGCAGGACGAACCACGGTGCCACCACGGTCACGACCCCGAAACGCAGTGCCGGGAACAGTGACGGCGTGCGCGCCCAGTCCAGCCCCTCTACTCGAAGCAGCAGTGCCGCGAAGGTGATGCCGATCGCGTAGTGCGCACCCCAGCCGATCCAACGCTCTCTCCACACCGGCGCTGCGGCCGCGACGTTCGTGTGGACCCAGATGCCGTCGGGCAGGTGGCCGATCCAGCGTCCGAGGAGCGTCATCTGAAGGGACGACACCCCGACCCGCCTGAGCAGCACCGCCCAGAGATCGATGACGAGCGTGGCGCCGGCACCAATCAGCACGGCGCGCACGGCGAACTCAACCGCCGGGCTCATCGCGGGCCGCCGCTCGACGCGGCCGCGCGGCCGCTGACGATGTGCACCCGCGCCGGTACCCGCACGCCGCCGGCGCGCTCGTATCGCTCGAAGGCCGCCGTCAGTGCGTGCCAGGCTCGTCGGAGGCGTCGCCGCCTGCCTGCGCCAGCTGCTCGGAGAACTGTGAGAAAGCGGTGAGCGCGAATCGTGCGGCGGCAGCTGCCGTCGGGTGATGCCCGATGCGGAAGCGACTGGCGCCAGTCAACGACGTCGATGCCCACGAACCCGGCCTGCTCGAGCAACGCCGGCAAGGCCGTGACGTCTGCGTATCGGAACGGACCTGGCGCCGCCGGATCGACCGGCGCAAGCGCCGTCGCCTCGGCGACCGCGGCGCGGGTGGCGGTCATCCACAGGTTGTCGTCGAGCGGCCCCCAGACCGCGAAGGCGAACCGGCCGCCCGGCGTGAGCCAGCGGCGCAAGTTCACGAACGCCGAGAACGGGTCGGCGAAAAACATCACGCCCATTCGCGAGATCAGCCGATCGTACGGGCGTTCCGGTGGCGGCGTCGTGCCCATGTCGGCCACTTCGAACGCCAGCGATACCTGGTGCGCGCCGGCCCGCCGACGCGCGATCTCGATCAGCGCCGGGGACAGGTCGAACCCGTGGACGATACTGCCAGCGGGCGCCAACCGAAGCGCGGCGATCGACGTGGCGCCACCGCCGCAGCCGACGTCGGCGATGCGGGCGGGTGCATCGAGCGAGAGCGCCTCGATGAGTGGCGCGTCGATCGGCGCCAGCATCGTCTCCAGGCCGCCGATCTGGCGCCGCCATTTGTCGCTACGGGCAGCCGCCCAATCGAGAATGCCTGCGCCTTTCATGACCCGGACCTCAGCGAGCTGAAGGACGGGGCGAACCCCGGCGGGTGAGGGGGCACGGCGACGGCCGCGACGATCCGTGTACGGATGACGTATTCGGCCGCGACTGCGCAACAGGCAGTGGATGCTGTCGACCTGGCGTCTCCTCGATGTCCGGCGTGCGTGGCGGCGGCGTGCGTCGACATGGAGCGAGCGTAGCGGCCGGTCAGCCAAGGCGGAAGACGCAACGTTTGCACTCGAGACGTGCGTTTGACGCCTGTCGTCGTCACATGCCATGGTGACCGCATGCCGAACCCCGACCTGAACCAGCTCTTCGTGCTGCACGCGGTGTTGAGCGAGCACAGCGTCGTGAGGGCGGCGCGAGCGCCTGCATCTGAGTCCGTCGGCGATGAGCCGGGCGCTGGCTCGCGTGCGCGACACGGTGGGCGACCCGATCCTCGTGAAGGCGGGCCGCGGACTGGTGCCGACGCCGCGCGCGACGGCCATGCGCGATCGCGTCGAGCAGCTGATCCAGGAGGCGCAGTCGGTGCTGCTGCCGACGCGGGCACCAGATCTGCGCTGCGTCGTCCGCGCGTTTACACTGCGAACCAGCGAGGGGTTCGTCGAGACGTTCGGCCCCGCACTGGTCCGCTGCGTCATGGCGGATGCGCCCGGAATCCGATTGCGCTTCATTGCGCGGCAGACGAGGGACGCCGTCGGACTGCGCGACGGCAGCGTCGATCTCGAGACCGGCGTCGTCGATCAAGCGACGAGCCCCGAGCTGCTGCAACTGCCTCTGTTCACCGACCGGCTGGTAGCCGTCGTCCGCTCCGGGCACGCGCTGCACAAGGCGCGGATCACGCCCGCGGCGTATGCCCGCGCGATGCACGTGGGTGTATCGCGTCAGACCGTCGATCATGGGTGGGTGGACGAGGCGCTGGCGGCGCTGGGGCTCGAGCGGGAGGTGATGACGAGCGTGAGTGGATTCGCCGCAGCGATCGCCCTCGCCCGTGGTTCGGATCTCGTGGCGACGGTGCCGGAGCGCCATACCGCGGGACTCCGCGAGGGCATGCGCACGGTGCGCCTACCGTTCGCGTTGCCGTCGGTCACCGTGTCGATGCTCTGGCACCCGCGCATGCACGCGGATCCGGTGCATGCCTGGATACGGGACCGCGTGCGGACGACGGCCGGTGAGCCGCGCGCCAAGTCCCGTCGAGCATGAGTCGGGAGCCGCGCCACGTTGTGAACGCGGGTTCGACGGAGATCGGACACGCGCGACGGGCGGCCCGACCCTCGCAAGAAATGAGGCTTGGAACGCGCTGGGACGAAGTTCGCAGCTGGATCGTAACTGCGGCGTAATCCCTACATCCGCTGCGGCTCGGCGAGTTCTGACCAGCAGAGGGCGGTACTGTTCGTTGACAGCGGCCGTCCACGGCAAGCCCTCCGTAGTGGTGCTCCCACCTGGATCGGCCCGTCGAGCAGCGTTTTTCCTATCGTGCCATGCGCGGGTCCCAGCTCCGCTCCGGCTGCTGCTACAGCGCGGTACGCTCGCCCGTCCGCTCCTCCCACTCGGCCCCGATGAACGGCAACCGCGCCGGCAAGGGCACCATCAGTAGAGTTGCGGAACGTAGATAGCCGTCAGCACTCCGTCGAAAATGGAGGCAGTTCCGCTGTCTGCCCGGCAGACGAGATTGAACGTCTGTGGTCCCGCGGCGACCTGGAACCCGCGCGTGCCAGCGACTGGCGTCCGATCGGCATCGCCGGCATTGGTGCCTTGAATGCGAAACCGCAATCCTTCCAGCGTCGCGGTTTGCGTGATACGGCAGTCGACATCGACCGCCGCGGACTCGAAACGGACATAGTAGGACGTGTTGACGATGACATGGCCGGCGGCAGGCGCGTTCAACGTGAGCGTAAGACCGACAGTCGTGCCGACGGGTATGGGATCGAAGACCGTGTTGGTGAGGCTAGCGGTGTAGGCGGCGCCGGCCGGCTGGGCGCTGGGCGCAAGCTGTTGGGCGGAGACGGCGCCATCGGCGAGCTTCGATTGTGTGACCGCCCCGTTGGCAATGGCCACCGCGGGCACGCTACCCGGGGCCAGCAGAGTGCCTGACACGGTCGGCGCCGGTCGCGCCGGGCCGCCGGCGTTGCCGTTCAGCACGAAAGTGCCACTGTTGCCGGAGCTGTCGGTCCACGGCCCGGCGAGCGAGGCGAGGGCGATCCGCGTTACGGTGGTTGCTGGCGAGACTAGCCGCAGGCTGCGGAAAAAGCCAGCGCGTGGATGCGCTGAGGCACCCAGGTGACGCTGGAACGTCGGCGAGCACGTTGTCGACGAGATGCGCGGCGCGTTCGGCCATGCGCCGCCGGCCACAGCTCGGCCAGATCCCGCGCCCATTGCAGGAGAAGGCCACAAGCTCCTCGGTCGTGATGCTGCCGCCTGAATCGAGGAAGACCTTGAGGAACGCTGCAGCGACGGCGCATGTCGAGCAGGGGAGCGAGTGTGGCGGCCAGCCGCCGCACCGGCGCTGGACAGGTGTGCTCGCGGCACAGGAGAATGATGAGCCGGCCCGCAGCGCACCTGTGATCATGGCGATCCGCGATTCGTCCACCCTGTCAACCTACGGAATGGCGCTGGGCACGATCGCGGCGGCGATCCTGGTGCGGGCCCTGCTCACCCCGCTGATGGGCAGCGCGTTCCCGCTGGCCACGATGTTTTCGGCCGTAGCGTACTCGGCGTGGCACGGGGGCTTCCGGCCAGCCATGTTCACCGCCGTCGGCGGCTTCCTGGCCGCCGACGCGCTGTTCATTCCGGGCCGGACGCTGGTCTTCGGCCGCCCCCTCATGACGGAGCTGCCGTCGGTGGTGGTCTACCTGCTTTCGTGTGCGTCGGTGGCCGTGCTCGGCGAAGCCGGGCGGCGCGGTCGGCGCCGGCTCGAAGCCGGGCAGCGCGCCCTGGCGGCCGCCAACCTCGCGCTCGAGCAGAAGGTCGAAGCGCACGGCCTGCTCGCGGCCATCGTGGCCTCGACCGGCGACTCGATCATCAGCACCACGCTGGACGGCACGATCACCTCGTGGAACCACGGCGCGGAACAGCTGCTCGGCTACCGGGCCCACGAAGCGGTCGGGCGTGAGGTGGCCATGTTGGTGCCGCCCGAACGAGCGGCCGAGGAACGGCACATTCTGGACCGGATCCGCGCCGGCGGGCGGATCGACCGCTTCGACACCGTGCGCCTTACCAGAGACGGCGAACCGCGCGACGTCAGCCTCACGGTGTCGCCCGTCCACGACCGCCACGGCGCCCTCATCGGCGCGTCGATGGTGGCGCGCGACATCACGCTTCGGAAGGCGGCGGAGCGGCAGCGGCTGCGCAACGAAGAAGAGCACCGCCTGCTCGTGGCCATCCACGACGCCACCCGCGGGCTGCCCGACCCGAGCGACGTCATGGCCGAGACCCTGAACCATGTCGGCGCCTATTTCGGCGTCAGCCGGTGCGCCTATGGCGAAGTGGACCTCGATGCCGGCACCGTCCTGATCACCCGCGGCTACGCCAGAAACGTGCCAACGGTGGCCGGCCGCTACCCGTTCTCGGCCTTCGGCGAGCCGCTCGTCGCCGAGCTGACGGCGGGGCGTGTAGTGGCCATCGACGACGTGCGCCGCCATCCGCTCGCGGCGGTGCCGGAGGTGGCCCGCACCTACGAACGCATGGCCATCGTGGCGATGGTGTGCGTGCCGCTGCTGCGCTCCGGGCGACTGGCCGCCATCCTCGTGATGGCTGACGGCGCGCCGCGCGACTGGGCCGCGCACGAGGCGCAGCTGCTCGAGCAGATCGCCGAGCGCACGCTGTTCGCGGTGGAAAGTGCGCGTGCCGCCGCTGCCCTGCTCGAGAGCCGCGACGTGCTGGCCCTGGCCATGGGCGCCGGCCGCATGGGCGCCTGGTCGCGCGACCTGGTCACCGGCGTGGTGTGGTGGAGCCGCGAGCTCGAAACGATTGTCGGCTTGCCGCCGGGCGGCTTCGACGGCTCGGAAGGCGGCTTCCTCGCCGTCGTGCACCCTGACGACGGGGCGGCGGTGACGCAGGCCGTCGAGGCGGCCGTGCAGTCGAAGAGCGACTACCGGACCGAGTTCCGTTTTCGGCATGCGTCGGGCGAGTGGCGTTGGATGGAGGGGCGCGGCAAGGCCGTCTACAGCGACGACGGGACGCCTCGGATGCTGTACGGACTCGGCATCGACATCACCGAGCGGCGCCGCGCCGTGGACGCGCTGCGCGAGGCGGATCGGCGCAAGGACGAGTTCCTGGCCACGCTCGCGCACGAACTGCGCAATCCGCTGGCGCCGATCACCTCCGGGCTGCACATCCTGCGCGCCACGGGCGGCCAGGGCGCGCCGGCTCGGAAGGCGCGCGAGGTCATCGAACGCCAAGTCGCACAGATGGTCCGATTGGTCGACGACCTGCTCGACGTCGCGCGCATCTCGACCGGCAAGACCGAGCTGCGCTGCGCGCCGATGAGCCTGGCCGACGCCGTGCAGGATGCCGTCGAGACGAGCGCGCCGTTGCTGACCGCCGGAGCGCAGCGGCTCGAGGTGACGCTGCCGTCACGCCCGGTCGTGGTGCACGGCGATCGTACCCGGCTGGCGCAGGTGTTCGCCAACCTGCTGAACAACAGCGCGAAGTACAGCGCCCCGGCGCAGGCGATTGCCATCGCCGTCGAGCGCGACGGTGCCGAGGCCGTGGTGCGCGTGCGCGACGACGGCATGGGCATCCCCCCCGAGAGCCTGCCGCGCATCTTCGACATGTTCCAGCAGGCCGACGGCGCCGCCGGGCACGCCCGGGGCGGCCTCGGCATCGGCCTTTTCCTGGTGAAGCGGATCGTCGAGATGCACGGCGGCCGCGTCGATGCGCACAGCGCCGGCCCCGGGCAGGGCTGCGAGTTCGTGGTCCGGATCCCGGCGGTGGCTCAGGCCGAGATCGTCCCGGAGCCGATCGAGGGTGGGATCCACGGCCGCGGGGCGCGCCGCCGGATTCTGGTCGTGGACGACAATGCCGACGCCGCCGAGCTGCTGGCTACGGTGCTGACGCTCGACGGCCACGACACGCGACTGGCGCACGATGGCGTGGAGGCGATGCGGACCGCCGGCGACTACCGTCCCGACCTGGTGTTCCTCGACCTGGGCATGCCAGTGCTCGACGGCCACCTCACCGCCCAATGGATCCGGCACCAGCCCTGGGGCAAGGACGTCGTGCTGGTGGCGCTCACGGGCTGGGGGCAAGCGGAGGACCGCCGCCGTTCGAAGGAATCCGGTTTCAACTACCACCTGGTGAAACCGGCCGATCCCGTGGCGATCGCGAATCTGATCGCGTCGCTGTAGCGTCAGCCCATGGCTGGGACGCAGGGATTCGCTGGGTGTCGGTCGCATTCCCGGGGCAGGGCGAGCTACGCGCTCCGCGGCAGCGCCCGCACCTTCGGGCGGGGCCCTCGCGCCTGCACCGCATGCCACAGGTCCCACTTGGCCTGGAGCCGCAGCCAGATCTCGGCGTCCCAGCGCGTCAGCGCTTCGAGCAGCAGTGCCGTGTCGGCGCTCACCGCGCGCCGCCCCTTGACGATGGCGTTGAGTCGTTGGAACGGGATGCTCATCCGTGCGGCGGCCTCGACCTGCGACACGCCGAGCGGCTCGAGAAACTCCTTCAGGAGCATCTCTCCGGGGTGCGTCGGCGGGCGACTTGTGGGCAGCATGGTCTGGACCTCAGTGGTAGTCGGTGCAGCGGACGTCGTGGGCATCGGTGCCGTCGAACCGGAAGATCACTCGATATTGGTCGTTGACCCGGATGGCGTGATACCCGGCCAGGTCCCCCGCGAGCGCGTGGAGGCGATTGCCGGGCGGGATCTTCAAGTCGTCGAGGCGCATCACGGCGTCGATCTGGTCGAGCTTCCGGCGCACCGCCGGCCAGAGCTCCAAGGGAATTCGTCGCGCCGCCTTGCTGTTGACGCCGTTCCAGATGTCCCGGGTCGCGCCGTCGCCCAGCGAGCGAATCACAGCTAGCACTATAGCACGACTAGTGTGCTATCTGTCGCATGCGAGCCGCCCGGCGCGCCGGCAAGCCGACGCGCGGTAACTGGAGGTCGCGCTGCCAGGCGGAGTCCGGGGGACGTTCGAGAATTGGCCCGAAACGGGCGCCTGGCTGGGTATCTGGGACGACCTTCGCAACTGAATTGTGACGGCCGCGTGAACAGCCTGGCGCGCTCGATGAGCAGACGATAGCCGGTATCAGGCGAGTGGTTGACGGCGGCGGGAACTCCTTGCACTTGGAGTTCTCCACCGACGCCGTGGCTCTATGGATTTTCGGCCTCGCCAGATCGCCCGTTTTTGGAAGTCGTCGCCGCATGTGTGCTCACCCGCCAGTCACATCCGGGACCAACGTCACGGCGCCGGACGGACCCGGCCCGTATCCTTCGGTCGCATTGCCGGGCAGGCGTCGGGCTCGACCGTGTACATCACGTTGCCGATCTTCCAGGCGCCGGCCCGCTTCGTCAGCTCGAACACGTCGACGCCGCAGTGGCTGGTCTTGCCGTCGCGCCAGAACTCGTACGGCGTCCACACCACGGCAAGGCTGCCACGCACGTGGACGACCGGGTCCCAGTAGCGCTCGCGAACGGCGCTGGCCGGCGCCGATGACGGCGCCGCACTCGCGGCGGCAGGCGTGCCCGTGGGGAACGGCCGGCGCTGTACCACGGTGCCGCCCGCCGGGTCAGGACGTTCGATGGTCGTCGTGGTGCCCTCCAGCCTGATGCGCGCCATCGCGGCGGCGTCGCCCGATGTCACCGCGTGCATGAACTGGTCGATCACGCCCAGGATGGCGGCTTCGTCGGCCGACGGCGCCTGCGCCAGGGCCGGCCCGGCGCCAGCGACGAGTGCCGCGAGGGCCAGCGAGACTGCGATGCGGGTCATGGTCAGGCCTCCGTGGGCGGAGGAAAGCCGGCACTGCGACTCTCCCTTCGCGCGGCGCAGAGTAGCACGGCCCCTGACGCCCTCCCGCATTGAGTAGCCCCCCGAGTCGGGGGCCGCTCCAATCTGACGGGACCAGCCAGCCTGGCGGAGCCCACCGAGGCGGGTCCCGAGTTCTAGAGTTTGCCGGGAATGAGCGGTTGGCTGGGACGCAGGGATTCGTGCCCATTCGCGACGCGCCAGCGCGTCGCGATGTGCCTGAGGCGCTGCGGAGCAGCCAACGAGCGAGCGGAGCGAGTGAAGTTGGCTGGGACGCAGGGATTCGAACCCCGATAACCTGCTCCAGAGGCAGGTGTCCTACCGTTGAACGACGTCCCAGCAGGAGGCCGCGCGACCGATCCCACGCGCGACGCGGGAGGTCACCGGAATCACTGATTATAGCGACCCGGGCGGTCTGGGGCAACACCCCGGTCCCGGCCGCCGCCCGGGCCTCCGGGGACCGGGAAGTATCATCGCTAGACGCCCTGATGTCCGCCGACCCTTCCGCCCGCGCCGCCGTTGCGCCCGGGATCACGAGCTACGCCCACCTCGACGCCCGTCAGCGCCTTGCCACCGTCCTCGGCCTGATGCTCACGCTGTTCCTGGCGGCGATGGACCAGACCATCGTCGGTACCGCCCTGCCGCGCATCGTGGCCAGCCTCGATGGCTTCGATCGCTATCCGTGGGTCACGACCTCCTACCTGCTGACCTCCACCATCGCGGTGCCGGTGTTCGCCAAGCTCTCGGACCTCTACGGCCGCAAGTGGCTCTACCTGACCGGTCTCATCATCTTCGTGCTGTCGTCGTGGCTGTGCGGGGCGGCCGGGAATGTGCCGCTGCCGCTCGACGGCATGAACCAGCTGATCGCCTTCCGCGGCATCCAGGGCGTGGGCGGCGGCGCGGTGATGGGGCTGACCTTCACCATCATCGGCGACCTGTTCGCGCCGGCCGAACGCGGACGCTACCAGGGGCTGTTCGGCGGCGTGTTCGGCCTGGCCTCGGTGATCGGTCCGATCGCCGGCGGCTTCATCACCGACCACTTCTCGTGGCGCTGGGCGTTCTACGTCAACGCGCCGCTCGGCATCATCGCTGCCGTGGTGCTGTATCGCACGTTCCCCTACGTGCCGCCGCACGAAAGCAGCCGCCGTATCGACTGGCTCGGCCTCGTCTCGCTCAGCGGCTGGATCGTGCCGCTGCTGCTGGCGCTCAGCCGGGTGACGGCAGACGGGTGGACCGATCCCACGGTGGTGGCGCTGCTGGCGGGAGCCATCGTCTCGTTCGTCGTCTTCATCTGGGCCGAGTTGACGGCCGTCGAGCCGCTCATGCCGCCGTCGCTGTTCGGCATCCGCTCCATCGCCATCGCCTCCTGCGGCGTCTTCGTGCTCGGCACCTCGATGCTCGGGATGTTCGTCTACCTGCCCCTCTACCTGCAGGGGGTGCTGGGCATGTCCGCGGCGGGCTCGGGGATGTTGTTCGTGCCGATGATCTTCGCGATGATCTCCGCCAGCGTGGCGTCCGGACAGATCGTGTCGCGGACCGGGCGCTACAAGGCGCTGGCGGTGGCGGGCGCCATCCTGGCCACCACCGGCATGGCGCTGCTGGCGCGGCTCGGTGCGGAGGCCACCGAAAACGACATCATCTGGCGTCTCGCGGTGGCTGGATTCGGGTTCGGCGCGGCGCAGCCCGTCTACGCCCTGGTCGTGCAGAATGCCGCCCCGCGCGCCCAGCTCGGTGCGGCCACGGCCACCAGCCAGTTCTTCCGGTCGATCGGCAGCACCATCGGGGTGGCGGTCTTCGGCACCATCCTTCTGGGCATGTATCACGATCGGCTGGCGGTGGCCCTCCCGGCCGACACCTCGCGGGAGGTGCGCCTCGTGGTGGACAACCCGTTGCTGATGAACGGCGAGCACGGCATCGTGGCGCACGGCGGCCCCCGGCCCGAGATTTCACCGGCCGTGCAGGCCAGCGTGCGCGCCAGCCTGGCGGCCGGCATGCAGCGGGTGTTCTTCCTGGCGGCGCTCGTGATGGCGGTGTCGATCCTGCTGAACCTGCTCCTGCCGGAGCTGCCGCTGCGCGGCCGGGCCGAGCATGCGGCGACGCCGGAACTGGCCTGACCCGCGCGCAGACGCCGTCACGGCAGCCGCTATGAAAAACGAAACGCCGCGTCGTGACCGACGCGGCGCTCGCCGCACACCGGGGGGAGCCGGTTTGCTACTAGCTGGATGACCGTCTGCGCGCGACGACGTGCGAAAGTCCGGCCAGGATGGTGCCCAGGATCAGCAGGCCGCCGGGTTCCGTCAGGGCGGACACCGCGCGCAATGCCGAACCGCGAAGTTCCAGCGCCACCTGGGCGGACAGGGTCGTCGAGGCAAGAGCCACCCCCAACGCGATGACGCCGAGAGTGGCGGCGATGCGGAGCGTGCTCATCATGCCTAAGCTGCCAGCAATTGACGGGCCAACCGGTGCCGGGGCGTCGAAGGGTGCAGTTCGCCGTGTTCCTGCGTGGAAAGACGCCAGGTCCCGAGGGGCGTCGTGCCGCCTGGTGTGACAAATTCCAGCCAGGGCCAGAGCAATGACCCACCAGTCACAGGGAACGGGTGACTTGTTCCAGCCGTGTGACAACGGACTGACGGCCGAGCAGCGTGAGCATCTCGAACAGCCCGGGGCTCACCGTGCGGCCGGTCATCGCCAGGCGGGTGGCATGGATGAGGGCGCCGGCCTTGATCCCGCGTTCCTGCGCCACCGCGCGGAGCGCCGCCTCGAGGGCGGCTTCGGTGAACGGCTCCAGGCCGGCATAGACGTCGCGCAAGGCCGTGAGGTGGGCCGGGAGGTCCGGTGCCGACAGGTGCTTGGCCGCGCCCTCCGGGTCGTAGGCGCCGGGCGCCGCCAGGAACGGCCGCGCGCCCTCCACGTAGTCCCCGAGCCGCTTCGCCCGCGGGCGCAGCAGCGCCAGCACCTGGACGAACCAGGCGCGACGCTCGCCGGCCAGGTCGTCCTGCCACAGATCCGCCCGCTGCAGCCACGGCGTGAGGAGGGCGATCAGGTCGTCGTCCGATCGCTGCATCAGGTACTGGTGGTTGAACCAGTCCAGTTTGTCGGTGTTGAAGACGGCGTTGCCGGTGCTGATGCCCTCGATCGAGAAGCGCTGCACCAGGTCGTCGAGACGCATCAGCTCGTCGTCGTTGCCAGGCGACCAGCCGAGCAGCGCCAGGAAGTTGACCATCGCCTCGGGGACGTAGCCCTGGCGCTCGTACTCCATGACCGAGGTGGCGCCGTGGCGTTTGCTGAGGCGCTTCTTGTCAGCGCCCATGATGAGCGGCACGTGCGCGAAGTGCGGCGCCGTCTTGGCGAACGCGCCGTAGAGGAGCACCTGCTTCGGCGTGTTCGAGATGTGGTCGTCGCCGCGCACGACATGGGTGATCGCCATGTCGATGTCGTCCACGACCACCGACAGGTGATAGGTGGGATAGCCGTCCGAGCGCAGCACCACGAAGTCCTCGATGTGCGCGTTGTCGAAGCGCACCTCGCCGTGCACGAGGTCCGCGAACACCGTGTCGCCGGCCGGCACGAGGAAGCGGATGGCGTGGGCTTCCCCGGCCGCCAGGCGGCGCGTGACCTCGTCCGGCGGCACGGCCAGGCAGCGTTCCCGGTCGTAGCGCCGCTCGTAGGTGCCGTCGTCCTCCGCGCTGGCGTCGCCCCGCCTGGTGGGCCCGCCGAAGTCGTAGTAGGCGTGCCCGCCGGCCACGAGCTCCCGGGCCGCTTCGCGGTAGCGGGCGACGCGCTCGCTCTGGAAGTAGGGCGCATGCGGTCCGCCCACCCCGGGACCTTCGTCCCAGTCGAGACCCAGCCAGCTGAGGCCGTCGAGGATGCCGGTCACCATGTCGGTGGACGACCGCTCCACATCGGTGTCCTCGATCCGCAGCACGAACACGCCGCCCATCCGGCGGGCGAACAGCCAGTTGAAGAGGGCCGTGCGGGCGCCGCCCACATGCAGGTAGCCCGTGGGGGAGGGCGCGAAGCGGACGCGGGGCGTCGATGAGGCATTCGAGGTCATGGGCGACCCTCTAGAATACCGCGGTGGGTGAGTTCGGGCCGGGCATGGCCCCTTTTTCGGTCCGATGGCGCCTTTACATAGAGGACCGATCGTAACCCCCCAAAGTGAGGCACGCCCGATGAGACATGCTGTCGCTCTTTCTGCTGCTCTCCTCGTCCTGGCACTCGTGCCGGCGGCGCCCCGGTCGCAGGTTCGCATTCCCGTTCCCCCGTCCGTGCAGGCCGCCGCCGACGAGCGCGGTGCCGTCAACGTGATCGTGGGCGTCGACGCCGCGTTCGTGCCGGAAGGCTTCCTCGAGACCTCGGCAGTGGCCGACCAGCGCCTCGCGATTGCCCGCGTGGCCGTCGACGTGATGGCGCGCGCGGCCGCCGCCGGTGTCGTCGTGGGCCGCCAGCTCGATGTGCTGCCGCTCTTCACCGCGCGCGTCGACCGCCAATCGCTCGCCGCCCTGTCCATGCTGCCCGGCGTCCGCAGCGTCGAGCTGAACGGGCTGGACCGGGCAGACCTCGTGTCGAGTGTGCCGATCACCAATGCGCCGGCGGCGTGGACGGCCGGCTTCACCGGCACCGGCTGGCGCGTGGCGGTCATCGACACCGGCATCCAGAGGTCGCATCCATTTCTGACCGGCAAGGTCGTGTCGGAAGCGTGTTACGTGAACGCCGGGGGCGCTGGAAGTGGCACCTCCACCTGCCCGGACGGCGGCTTTGCCTCGACGGCCGCAGGCAGCGGCGAGCCGTGTTCGGCCGGCTCCGGTTGCGAGCACGGCACGCATGTCGCCGGCATCGCCGTGGGCGTCAACGGCCCGGGCGGCTCCAGTGGCGTGGGGCGCGGCGCGGAGCTGGTTGCCATGCAGGCCTTCACGCGTTTCGACGACGTCTCGACCTGCGGCACACCGCCCTGCGCCCTGTCCTACGTCTCCGACCAGGTGCTGGCCCTGCAGCGGGTGGCGGTGCTCGCCGGAGCGGGCAACACCGGCAGGATTGCGGCGGTGAACATGAGTCTCGGAGGCGGGCGCTACTTCGATCAGGCCACGTGCGACGCCGCCAACACCGCCACCGGGCGCAAGCTGGCGATCGACAACCTGCGGTCCCTGGGCATCGCCGTCGTCGCGGCGTCCGGCAATGACGGCTACCGCGACTCGATGGCAGCCCCGGGCTGCATCTCGACGGCCGTCAGCGTGGGGTCCATCACCGACGCGGGCGCCGTGTCGAGCTTCAGCAACAACGCGTCGTTCCTGTCGCTGTACGGACCAGGGAGTGACATCGCGTCGTCGATCCCCGGCAGCACCTACGGCAGCAAGAGCGGCACGTCGATGGCCACGCCCCATGTGGCAGGCGCCTGGGCGATCCTGAAGCAGGCGGTGCCTGGCGCAGGCGTCGCGCAGGTGCTTGCCGCCCTGCAGTCCACCGGGGCGAGCATCCCCGACACCCGCACCGCCGGCGGCGCGGCGCATCCACTCATCAACGTCAACGCGGCCAGGGTGGTACTGGCGGGCGGCTCCGTTGGCGCCCCCGGCGCGCCAACAGCCTTCACCGCCCAGGCCAGCGGGAATACCGTCCTGATGTCCTGGGCCGCACCCGCGGCCGGCGGGGTGCCCACGAGCTACACGATTCTTGCGCGCATCGCGAGCGGCGGTCCGGTGGTGGCGTCACTGCCTGTCGGCAACGTGACCAGCTTCTCGGTCGGCGCGCCGAACGGCGCCTACTTCCTGAGCGTGGTGGCGTCCAATGCGTCCGGGGGCGGCCCTGAATCGAACGTCGTGTCCGTCACCGTGCCTGCCGTCGCCGCTCCGCCGGGGTCGCCGTCAGGGCTCGCGGTGTCGGTCGTCGGCGCGACCGCCACCTTCACGTGGATGGCCCCGGTGTCGGGCGGCCCGGTGGCCGAGTTCGTCCTGGCCGTGGGCTTCACGCCGGGCTTCACGACGGCGGCGCTGGTGATGCCGCTGCCCGCGTCGGCCACGAACGTCACGGTCAGCAGTGTTCCGCCCGGCACCTACTACGTGCGGGTGTTCGCGCGGAACGCCGGCGGGAGCAGCGCGAACTCGTCGAACGAAGTGACCCTGACGGTGGCCGGGGCCGCCGCGCCAGCCGCGCCGGTGCTCAACACCCCGATGGTGTCCGGCGGAATGGTGTCGCTGTCGTGGTCGGCGGGGGGCGGTGGCGCACCCACCGGCTACACCCTGTTCGCGTCGGTGACGCCAGGCGGCGCCCCGGTCGCGACCGTGCCGCTCAGTGGCACCTCCGTGTCGTTCACGGGTGTGGCCAGCGGCACCTACTACCTGCGGATGACGGCCTCGAACGCGGCCGGCACCAGCGCCCTGTCGAATCAGGTGACGCTCGTCGTGCCGTAGCGCGGCCTGATGATCCCGGAACGCTCGAAGCGTCCCCGGGCGAATGGCGACCTGCGGCAGCCGGTCTGGCGTGTGGCGGTTACGATGGCCACATGCCGGGCCTGCTCGCCACACGACTTCGCCACCAGGCCCTCACGGCCTCTCCGCACTCGACCGCGCGTGAGGTCG
The DNA here is from genome assembly GCA_963807405.1 of uncultured Acidobacteriota bacterium. Taxonomy (GTDB): domain Bacteria; phylum Acidobacteriota; class Vicinamibacteria; order Vicinamibacterales; family UBA2999; genus CADEFD01. The sequence goes on from CAWEBU010000009.1 coordinate 388,774, forward strand.
TGGCCTGGCTGGGCGCGGTTCAGGCGCAGGACTATCCGGGTGCCGCCTGGGCGCTGGCGCTGCGGGCTCGAGGACTGACGCTCGCCGAGGTCGATCGCGCCCTCGCCGAGGGTGCGATCATCCGCACGCACGTGCTGCGACCGACCTGGCACTTCGTGACGCCGCGTGACCTGCGCTGGATGCTGGCGCTGACCGGGCCGCGTGTGAAGGCGCTCATGCAGAGTTCCGACGCCCGCCTCGAGCTCGATGCCCGCACCCTCACCCGTGCGCGCACCGCCATCGAACGGGCGCTCGAGGGCCAGCGGCACCTGACGCGGCCGGAGCTGGCGGCGGCGCTGAGCCGGGCGAAGATCGCGGCCGCCGGCCAGCGCCTGGCGCACATCGTCATGGATGTCGAACTCGCGGGCGTCATCTGCAGCGGTCCGCGACGGGGCGCGCAGTTCACCTATGCGTTGGTGGACGAGCGGGTGCCGGCCCAGGCGCCCCTCAGCCGTGACGAGGCCCTCGCGGCCCTCGCCACGCGCTACTTCCGCAGCCACGGACCGGCCACCATTCACGACTTCGCGTGGTGGTCCGGCTTGACCGTGGCCGACAGCCGCCAGGCGGTGACGCTCGCCGAGTGCGAGGACGCGGTGCTGCCCGAGCCTCCCGCCGCCGATCGCGTGACCGGGGCGCACTTTCTGCTGCCGAACTACGACGAGTGCCTCATCGCCTACCGGCACCGCGGGGCGTCCCTCGATCCGGAACGCGCCCGCAACTTCGGCGTGTTGACCACGGCCGAGTATCCCCATCAGATCCTGCTGCACGGCCGCGTGGCCGGCAGCTGGCGTCGCGAGGTCTCGGCCACCGCCGCGCAGATCACGCTGAAGACCTATGCGCCGCTGGCGGCATCCGAGGCGAAAGCGCTCGCTCGTCAGGCGGCCCGCCTCGGACGTTTCCTGGGTGTGCCGTGCACCGTGAGACACTGACGACACTACCCATGGACGTCCGCATCTTCTCCAATTCCGGCCGCCCGGGCGTTGGCCAACGGCCGCGTCGCGAAGGGCAGCGCCCCTTGCTGCCGCAGCACGCACGGCACTGTCCGGTGCTCGAAGCCGGCAGCGCGCTCGGCTTCCTCGTCTTCCCGCCGCTCGAACCGAACGAGGCCGCGCACATCGCCTACGAGGGCGAGGGCCGATACCTCGTCAGCTATTTCCTGGCGCTGGCGGGCGGCAAGTGGGACAAGGCCTTCACCGTGGCCTTCCAGCTTCCGGTCGGTGGCATCGGGGCCATCAGCGAAGCGGTCGAGTTCAAGAAGCCGATTCTCACCGATCAGAACGCGGTGAACATGGCCAAGGCGTTCATCGTGCCCGAGGACCTCGGGACGCCGCCCGGCGCCATCTCGCTGTGCGGCGCCACCAACTTCCAGACGCCGCCGGGGTGGGACTCGGTCTACACGCCGATCTTCAACATGATCGAGCGGCCGGTGGCGCCGATGCTCATCGTGCGCGTGGAAACCGACTGGTTCGCCCACCAGACCGAGTTCCGCTACGTGCTGCAGCCGGGTGAAGGCATGAGCCTCAGCCACACGCTGCCGATCGGCCAGGTGGCCTTCGTGCCGCGCGAGGAGGTCAATCTCGTGGACGGCACGGCCAGCGAGCAGAAGGCGTTCTCGGCCTCGATCTCCGCCTTCTTCAAGGAGAAGGCCGAGCACAAGATGACCTCGCCCTACGGCCTGCAGTTCAGCCCGCACTACCTGCGGCAGAGCCGCGCGGTGAAGGACGCGGAGAAGGCGGCGAAGGACGAACCCGCCGACGGCTGAAGGTCGCTGGAGCGTCGCACGCCCGTCGGAGGCCAGCCGCTGCGTGCCGGCCCTACGCAGGCCGGCCAACGATTTCGGGGGCGAACGTCGGCCGGAAGGCCGGGGCCCCGGCAAACTCAGCGCGACCTGAGCCTGACGTCGCGGTGGACCAGAACACCCCAGCCGGACTTCGGCGCCGCCTCATCGTTGGCCGTCTCACGCGTGCGCGGCCTGCTCCGGACGGCCCGCATCGACAGGCCTCCGACGTGCGCGCGACGAACGGCGGATTGGAGACCGAACATCCGCTACGGGCGCTGCGCTGATGCCTGCTGCCTCCGCAGAGCAGTTGCGTTGGCGTGGGGTTCGGTCGGCGAGCGACTATGAGTCGTCGTCGCACAAGGAACAGACACTCGCGCCGGGAGTGCGGGCGACACGCAGGGTAGGGGATGGGGGTCCCCAGAAACGCCTTGGACGGCAGGACACGTCGCCGAGAGGCGCGAGTGACCGACGCGACTCATCGGAGCCGACGATCGAACCCCACGCCAGCGCAACTGCTGTGTTTGGAGCCCCTCGCTCTACTTGCCCCGATACGTCACGCGCCAGGTCTTTCCCTTGACGCTCTCGGTGATGTAGAGCTCGCCCTTCGGGCCGATGGCGATGCCGTTGGCGCGCGACGCCGCGTCGCTCGGCGACATGATGACCTTGCCGGCAAACCCGTCCGCGAAGATCTCGTAGTTGCCGCTCGGCTTGCCGTTGGCGAACGGCTGGTAGAGCACGTTGTACCCCTCCATCGGCGCCGGTGCGCGGTTCCACGAGCCGTGCATCACGACGAAGGCGCCGTCGCGATACTTCGCCGGCAGCCCCGGGTGATCGAAGAACTGCAGGTCGACCGGCGCCGAATGCGCGGGGAAGCCGGCGATCGGCTGCTCGAACTTCGCGCAGCGGCCGATCGTCTTGCCGTCGCCGCCGTACTCGGGCGCCAGGATCATCTGGTTGGTCTTGCCGTCGTGGAAGCAGTAGGGCCAGCCGAAGACCGAGCCCGCCTTGATCTCGAGCAGCGGCTCGAGCGGCCGGTTCTGGTTCTCCTCCGGGGTGAACAGATCCGGATACAGCGTGTCGAGGGAGTCGCGGCTGTTCATCGACAGGAACAGCTGGCCCTTGTGCCAGGCGAGAGCCACGCCCTGGCGCAGCCCGGTCGCGTAGCGCGCGGCGGTCGTGTAGGTCTGGCCGACCTCGTCGGCCTTGAACTTCCAGACGCCGCCGGCGGTCTCGAGCTGCGGGCACGGATCGAGGCCCTTGGCGCCGGGCTGGCGGTCCGGCTCGGCGCATGCGTTCGAGGGCAGGCCGACGGTCACGAACAGATTGCCTTGATCGTCGAACGCCAGATCCTTGTCGCGATGGCCGCGCTGATCGGGGAAGCCGCCCACCACGACCTCGGCCGGGCCCGCCGGCACGAGCTCGCCCGGGGTCATCTTGAAGCGCTCCACCGAGGTGGGGGTGGCGTAGTAGAGGTAGCCGTTGCGCAGGACGATGCCGGTGGCGCCGGTGGTGCCGAAGCGCTCCACGCGGTCCATCCGGCCGTCCCCGGTCGTGTCGCGCAGGCCGAGGAGGAAGCCGGGCGGCACGGGCTGGCCCGGGACGCGCGTGCCGGTGCGCACCGCGATGTAGAGGTCGCCGTTCGCGGCCACCGCCAGATTGCGCGCCGCCCCGAGGTTGTCGGCGATGACCTGGGCGCAGAAGCCCGAGGGCAGCGTGAGGCCGCCATTGCCCGGGTCGCACGGCGGCGCCGGCGCCTGCCGCGCCTGGAGCGCCAGTGAGAGCGTGAGGACGCCCGCCAGGGCGAGCATGGAAAGCGAGCGCGTCATCGTCGGAACTCCTTCGCCCGCAGGGGCGCGGCAATCGGCCTCCGATGATACCGTGCGCGACGGTTGACGGCTGGGACATGGCTCTGATGGGCCTTGCCGAGCATCTGTCCGGCACGCCGGCGGTCGAGCGCGCAGACGCCATGGACTGGATGGTCTCCGAGCCGGGTCGCGCGTTCGTGCGGGCCAGCAGCACGGCCTGGGCCGATGCCGCGATCGCCGCCGGAATCCCGGAGGCGGAGGCGCGCGCCGCCGACGCGCGCACGACCGCCGCCTGCACCGAGCCGTCGACGCCCTGGACACACGCCGGATCTGCTCGCCTGGCGTCAGCGGCTTCGGCGCCGCCGTCACGGCTCATCTGAAGTACTCTCCGGGGCGAGGATTGTGGGATGGCTCAGCGCGTTGGACTCATGGTGCACGCGGACTCCGGTCCGGGCGTGCTCTTCCAGCTCACCGGCGTGATCGCGCGCTTCAACGGCGACATCGCCTCGGTCGAGATCGCCGCCGTCGGTGACGAGGGCTCGCGGGTGTATTTCGAAGTGGACCTGACCACCGATCCCGCGCAGCTCGTGACCGAGATGCAGGCCCTGCCGATCGTGCGGGAAGTGGAGGCCGTGGGCACGCTGCAGATGATCTACGGCAAGCGCGTGATCATCATGGGAGGCGGCGCGCAGGTCGGGCAGGTGGCCATCGGCGCCATTTCGGAGGCCGACCGCCACAACATCCGCGGCGAGCGCATCTCGGTGGACACGATTCCGCTCGTCGGCGAGCAGCAGCTGGCCGATGCCGTGCGCGCCGTGGCCCGGCTGCCGCGCGCCAAGGCCCTCGTCCTGGCCGGGTCGATCATGGGCGGCGAGATCGAGCACGCCGTGCGCGAGGTGCGGGCCCAGGGCCTGCTCGTCGTCAGCCTCAACATGGCCGGCAGCGTGCCCGAAGCGGCGGACCTCGTGGTGACCGATCCCGTGCAGGCCGGGGTGATGACCGTGATGGCGATCGCCGCCACGGCGAAGTTCACCGTCGATCGCCTGCAACGCCGCGTGTTCTAGGCGGCGCGCGATCTATTCTTGGGGGGCCGGCCACTGCGGCCCCGGCCGTGCCCACCAGGAGTCCACCGATGCCGATCGCCCAGAGCCTGCTGCCCGAGTTCGATCACGAGTTCGCCACCTTGCGCAAGACGCTCGAGCGCGTGCCTGAGGGCAAGTGGGACTACGCGCCCCACGCCAAGTCGATGAATCTCGGCCGCCTGTCCGGGCACCTCGCCGAGCTCGGCAGCTGGGTCAACGCCACGCTCGAGGCCGACGAGCTCGATTTCGGCAAGATGCAGTACGTGCCGTTCGTTCCCACTTCGTCGGCGGACCTCCTCGCCAAGCTCGACGCCGTGGTCGCCGCCGCGCGGCCGGTACTGGCCGCCGCCGGCGATGCCGAGATGATGAAGCCGTGGACGCTGCGGACGGGCGAGCAGGTCTATTTCACGATGCCGAAGATCGCGGTGCTGCGTACGTTCGTGATGAATCACATGATTCACCACCGCGCCCAGCTCGGCGTCTACCTGCGCCTCAACGACGTGCCGGTACCGTCCACCTACGGTCCGTCGGCCGACGAAGGAAACATGTAGTGATGGCGTTCGCGCGCCGTCTCGTCGCCTCGGCGCTGGCGGTAGCGGCCCTGGCCCTCGTGGCCCCGTGGGCAGCGCCGGGCCAGGCGCGTCCGCTGGTCGTGGGTTCGAGCGCCACCTATCCGCCCTTCGCCTACGAGAACCCGCAGAGGCAGATCGTGGGCTTCGACGTCGACATCATCCAGGCGGTGGCGCAGCGCAGCGGTATCGAGGTGCGCGTCGTCAATACGCCATTCGTCGGCATCTTCGCCTCGCTCAACAACGGCGATATCGATCTCATCGTCTCGGGCGTCACCATCAACGAGCGCCGCAAGCAGTCGTACGACTTCACGAGGCCCTACTTCGAGGCCCGCCAGCTGATTGCCGTGCCCGCGGCCAGCACCGCCCGGACGCTGCAGGATCTGGCGGGGCAGAAGGTGGCGGTCGTCACCGGCAGCACCGCCGACGACATGGCCTCGCGCGCGTTCGGCAAGACCAGCGGCAACATCCGCCGCTTCGATACCACGCCGCTCATCATCTCCGAGCTCGTCAACGGCGGCGTGAATGCCGCCATCGGCGACAACGGCGTCATCGCCTACCGTGTCCAGGAGCACAAGGGGCTCAAGACGATCAGCGATCCGTCGCTGCCGAAGGAGTACTTCGGGATCGCCGTCAAGCAGGGCAACGCGGCCCTGCGAGACACGCTCAACAAGGGCCTGGCCGCCATCATCGCCGACGGCACCTACGCGAAGATCTACCGCACCTGGTTCAAGGCCGACCCCCCCGTGCTGCCCGCGCAGTAGCTTCGCCGGCCCCGCATGGACGAACCCATCCTCTGGTTCGGCTGGTTCCGCGCCGACATCATCCGCGAGTACGAGCCGCTCTTCTGGAGCGGCCTGAAGATGACGGTCGGCGTCACCGTGGTCTGCATCCTCCAGGGCACGCTGCTCGGCTTGCTGCTGGGCCTGGCGCGCCTGGCCGATGCCCGCCGCGGCGTGGCCAAGGCGGCCTGCCGGTTCCTGCTGCGCTGGCCGGCCACCGTCTACGTCAGCTTCTTCCGCGGCACGCCGCTCTTCGTCCAGATCCTGCTGATGCACTTCGCCGTCGTGCCGCTCTTCCTCAACCCGGCCGATGGCTGGCTCATCTCGGGCGACACCGCGCGCGACCTGCGCCAGAACTACGGCGCGGTCATCACCGGCATCGTGGCGCTCACGCTCAACTCCGGCGCCTACATCTCCGAGATCTTCCGCGCCGGCATCCAGTCGATCGATCGCGGCCAGAGCGAAGCGGCGCGGTCCCTCGGCCTGTCGTCCGCCCAGGCGATGTATCACGTGGTGCTGCCGCAGGCGTTCCGCCGCATGCTGCCGCCGCTCGGCAACAACGCCATCGCCCTGCTCAAGGACTCGTCGCTCGTCTCGGCGGTCGGGCTGGGCGAACTCGCCTACGCCGCGCGCACCGTGGCCGGCGCCTACTCCCGCTACTGGGAGCCGTATCTCACCATCTCGGTCATGTACTGGATGCTGACGCTGGGCCTGGCCTGGGGCGTGCGGCACCTGGAAGCACGGTATGGACGCGGCGATACACGTTGAGCGCCTGAGCAAGCGCTTCGGCCGCCTCGAGGTGCTGCGGGAGGTGACGGGCGCGGTCGCCGAGGGCGAGGTGGTGTGCGTCATCGGCCCCTCGGGGTCCGGCAAGAGCACGCTGCTGCGCTGCATGAACGGGCTGGAGGAGCCGACCTCCGGCTGCGTCACCGTGCATGGGGTCGAGGTCCACGGCCGCGGCACCGATCTCGACCTCGTCCGGCGCGAGATCGGCATGGTCTTCCAGCGCTTCAACCTGTTCCCGCACAAGACGGTGCTCGAGAACATCACGCTGGCGCCGGGGCTGTTGCGCCGGCTGAGCGCGGCGCAGGCCCGCGAGCGCGCCGAAGCGCTGCTCGCCAAGGTGGGCGTGCTGGAGAAGCGCGACGTCTACCCGAACCAGCTCTCCGGGGGGCAGCAGCAGCGGGTCGCGATCGCCCGCGCGCTGGCCATGCAGCCGCGCATCATGCTGTTCGACGAGCCGACGTCATCGCTCGACCCCGAGATGGTGGGCGAGGTGCTGGCCGTGATGCAGCTGCTGGCGGACGAAGGGATGACGATGGCGGTCGTCACGCACGAAATGGGCTTCGCGCGTCGGGTCGCCGATCGTGTCTGGTTCCTCGATGAGGGGCGGCTCGTCGAGGCGGGCACGCCGGCCGAGCTGTTCGACCAGCCGCGCCAGAACCGCACGCGGGAGTTCCTGAGCAAGGTGCTGTAGGGGCTGCCGGCCGGCCGGTCCGGCTACGTCATGATCCCCATGAAGAACAGCACCAGCTCGAACACCAGGATCAGCACGATCGCGGCCTCGAGGATCTCGCCGCGGGCCATCGTGGTCTGATCGACGGCGAAGCGATAGATGTCGTCGAGCGTCTTGAGCTTGTCCTTGACCGCGTCTTTCCAGACATCGAGGCCGAGACGCGCGGTCGACAGCCCGAGCAGCCGGGCCGCGTAGACGTCGCCGACGAGCTTGAGGGCGTTCTCGGTGCGGTCGGTCAGCTCGTTGACGTCGATGAACACGCCGTGCAGTGCGCGCGTGGCGGCGTTGTAGCGGCGGCCGATCCACGGCTCGTACCATTTGGTCGTCTGCAGAGTCGCGAAGATTTTCTGCAACTCGAGGTCGAGGCGCTGGTCGTAGTAGCGGAACTGCAGGAGCTGCGAGTTGGCGAACTCGAGGATCTCGAGCGCGCCGGTGATCCCGGCCTCGTTGTCGTAGACGAAGGCGCCGTTCCACGACGGCACGACCAGGTCCGACGCGAAGTACGAGAGCCGGTGCCGCAGCACGTCGTCGCGTTCCTGGGCGCTCAGCGCCTCGGTCTCGCCGCGCACCAGCCGCGTGATGTGGTCGCCGTGCACCTCGAGCACGCGCTCGGCCGTCGGCAGCCCGTCGATCGACGTGACAGCAAAGACGAAGTAGTCCTCGGACAGGAACGTGTCTCGGGGTTCGTGGAGCGCCGACCGTAGCCGCGTCGCCGCGGCCCGGCACGAGGCCTCGGCCGCCGTATCGAGGGGCGCGCCGCTCATGATCTCCTGTGACAGCGCGATGAGCTCGGACCACGTGCCCTCGAACGGCCGCGACAGCGCCAGCGAGACGACGCCATAGTCGTAGATCTTGACGCGCCCGGTCCACCCCTCGATCGGCGGGCCGCCGAACACCTCGGCCTCCACCTGGACGGGCGGCTTCGCATACCGCACGTAGGCGGGCACGGGCGAGCGGGCGGCAAAGCGTGCGCTCTGGCCGGCACCGCCGAGCAGGGTGCGCACGGCGTCGAGATCGGCGGCCTCGGCGACATCGAACAGGAAGAAGGCCGTGACACGTCCGGAGACATTCGAGGTCATCCGTTCAGGTTACCGTGTGCGCCTGGATTGCGGTGGTGTGTTAAGTCGCCGAAAGCCCGGTCCGCAGTCCGTCCAACAGGGGACAACCGCTTTTCCAGGACGCAGGAGCCCTCATGGTGCCGCCGATTCAGCGTCTCACGGTCGCCCAGTTCGCGGACTTGCTGGCCGCCGCCACACCCACCCGCCGCATCACGTCGGTGCACCTCCATCACACCTGGAGGCCGCGCCACAGCGGCTTCCGGGGCCACAGCACGATCGAGGCCATGCGCCGCTACCACCAGGGGCTCGGCTGGAGCGACATCGCGCAGCACCTCACGATCGACCCGGCGGGCAGCTGCTGGACGGGGCGCAACTGGAACGCCCCGCCGTGCAGCAACGCCGGCGACAACGGCTCGGCGGCCGCCGGCCCGTTCATGATCGAGATGATCGGCGACTTCGATCTCGGTGCCGACGTCCTCGACGGCGCGCAGCGCGCGGCCGTGATCGAGGTGGTGGCGCGGCTGCTCGGGGCCTTCGCGCTCGGCGCCGACGATCTCCACTTCCACCGCGAGCTCGGCACCACCAAGACGTGTCCCGGCTCCGGCGTCGACAAGGCCGTGCTGGTGGCCGAGATCGCCGCGTCGCTCGCGGCCCTGGCCGCCGCGCCGGCAGCCAGGCCGGCAAGACGCCGGGGTGCGGCTCGCGCGCGCGTGCCGTTCCCGGGCACGTCCGCGCTCGGCGTCGAGGTGGCGCGGCCCTGGAGCGGGGAGGTCGAGGACTGCACCGTGCCGGAGTCACGCCTGGCGGCCGACCGGTTCGACCAGACGGACTACGTGTCGAGCGCCGGAGCGGTCACGCGCGAAGTGGACGAGTGGGCGTTGCTGCGGCCGCACGTCATCAACCTCACGCGCGGCCGGCTCTCGCAGAGCGGCCACTTCCGGATGCGGCCCGGCGCGCTCGAGAACATCATCGACGGCTACCGCGACTTCGCCGCCACCGTCGAGGAGCCGCGGCTGATGCTGCACGCCCACGGCGGTCTCGTGAACGAGAGCGGCGCGCTCGCCTATGCGCGCGCCGCCACGCCGTGGTGGCTGGGCCAGGGCGTCTATCCCGTGTTCTTCGCGTGGGAGACGGGCGCGTTCGAGATCGTGCTGCAGCGGCTCCGCCGCCGCGGCGTGCTCGCGGACGCCCGCGATGTCGCCTTCGAGCAGATGGCGAGCCTGGCGGCGGGCTGGGCCTGGGGCGACATGAAGGAGAGCGCCCGCCTCGCCTCGAACCCCGACACCGGCGAGGGGCATCCCGGCGGCGCCCACCTCTTCGCGAGGCTGCTCAAGGCGCTGGCCGGTTCGATGCCGGCCGGCAAGCCGCTGTCCCTCCATCTGGTCGGTCACAGCGTGGGCGCCATCTTCCTCTCCCACTTCGTGCCCGCATTGATGGAAGAGGGCCTGAGCGCCGACTCGCTGTCGCTGCTCGCTCCGGCCGTGCGCAATGACGTGTTCGCGGCCAACGTCCTGCCGTTCTTCCAGCGCTCGCCGGGCGTGGGCGCCCTCACCATGTGCACGATGACGGAGGACGCCGAGCGCGGCGACGACCTCATCGAGTTCCTCGGCGCCCCGGTCTACGGCAAGTCCCTCCTCTATCTGGTGTCACGCGCGCTCGAGCCGAAACGCAAGACGCCGATCCTCGGCCTCGAGCAGACGCTGCGCGCCGACGCCGCCCTGTGGGCGCTCTTCAACGGCGGCGGCGCCCGGCTGGAACTGGCGGAGGCTCGCGGCCACACACCGAACCCGGCGACACGGGCCCTCCGGCACGCCTGCTTCGACAGCGACGCCGCCACCATGCGGACCGTGGCCACGATCGTGGCCGGCGCCGTGCCCACCGTCGACTTCCCGCCCGACCAGGCGTGTGAGATGGCCGACGAACGACGGCGCCAACTGGGCGTGGGACCGACGCCGGGACCGTCCCAGGCGTTGAGGGACGGCGCCGACGAGGCCGGCGACGGGATCGACGCCGCTCCGGGGCGCTCGCGACGCCGGGCGCTGTGCATCGGCATCGATCACTACCCGACCAGTCCGCTCTCGGGCTGCGTGGCCGACGCCGGGTCGTGGAAGACGGCGCTCGTGGACCTCGGCTTCGCGGTGTCGACGCTCCTCGATCGGGAGGCCACGCGCAGCCGCATCCTCGACGCCCTCACCGCTCTCGTCGCGTCCGCCCGTCCCGGCGACGAACTGGTGTTCCAGTACGCCGGCCACGGCACGCAGGCGTCCGACCTCGACGGCGACGAGCAGGACGGCTTCGACGAAGCGTTCGTGCCGGTGGACTACGAGACCGGCGCGCTCGTGCTCGACGACGACCTGGCCGACGTCTACCGGCAGCTCCCGGCGGGGGCGCGGCTGACCCTGTTCATGGACTGCTGCCACTCCGGCACCAACTCGCGCTTCGCGCCGCGCGAGCCGGACCCGACGTCGTCGCGACAGCGCCGCCGGTTCCTGCCGCTCAGTCCGTGGCTCGAGCAGGCGCATCGCGCGTTCCGCAGCCGCCTGCCGGCCGCCACCACCCGGGCCGCCAGCGTCACGTCGGTGGACGGCGTCGTGCACATCGCCGCCTGCCGCGACAACCAGTACGCCTACGAGTCGGACGGCTCGGGCAACTTCACGCGCGTGGCCACGGCCGCGCTCGCCGAGGCGGTGGGGCGGCGTGACACCAACGAGGCGTTCACCGAGGCGGTGGCGGAGGCCGTGGCGGCGCTCGGCAACCCGCAGACGCCGGGGCTGATGCGGCTGCCGGCGGCGCTGCGCCACCAGCCGCTGCTCGGAGGTCGCGCGTAGATGGCGGCGCGTCCTGCCTACACCCTGGGCGATGGCATCACGGCCGACGTCCTCGCCCGCCCCTACCGCCGGCGGCCCGGCGATCCGGTGTCCCGGCCGCTCCGCGTCTACACACAGGACCCGGGCGCGTCGATGCACGATGCGCCGCTCACGATCGCGCGCGTGCCCTACGAGCCGGTCGAGCCGGGTCCGGTCGGCGCGCTGTTCCGCGTCCACGACGAGAACGAGACGCGGCACGAGATCTACGCGCCCATCGATCTCGACAGTCCCGAGGTGCTGCGCCACCAGGGGCTCCCGGCCTCCACGGCCGATCCGCGGTTTGCCCAGCAGATGACCTACGCCGTCGCGATGACGGTCTTCGAGTCGTTCGCGCGGGCGCTCGGCCGCACGCCGGAGTTCTCGCCGGCGGCCCGCGGCCGCCTGACGATCCGGCCGCACTACGCCGAGGAGGACAACGCCTACTACGACAATCTGGGGGCGCGGCTCGACTTCGGCTACTCCTTTGCCACCTCCGATGCGCGCGGCCGGCTGCAGAAGGGCGCCGTGGTCTTCACCGCGCTGTCGCACGACGTCATCGCGCACGAGACGACGCACGCCCTGCTCGACGGCATGCGGCCGCTGTTCCTCGTGCCAACCAATCCCGACGTGGCGGCCTTCCACGAGGCCTTCGCGGATCTGATCGCCATGCTGTCGCGCTTCCGCTACCGCGAGCTGGTCGAGCGGGCGCTGGGCGATGCGCCGCTCGATCTGTCCTCGTCGCTGCTGACGGAAGTGGCGCGCCAGTGGGGCCGCAGCTCCGGCAGCGGCGGTGATGCGCTGCGCCGTGTCGTCCTCGAGGCCGGCCCGCCGGACGAGCCGGTGGCGCGGAAGCATCAGTACCACCCCGGCAAGGAAGAGCACGACCTCGGCGCCGTGCTGGTGGCGGCCGTGTTCGACGCCATGAATCGCGTGTTCGTCCGCAAGACGACGCACGTGCGCCGGCTCGCCGCCACGCCCTACGCGCCCCAGACGAGCGTCACGGCCCTGCTGGCCGAAGAGGCGGCCAAGATCGCGGGCGCGTTCCTGACCATCCTCGTGCGTGCCATCGACTACTGCCCGCCGGTGGACCTCACCTTCGGCGACTACCTGCGCGCGATCGTCACGGCCGATGCCGTCACCGTGCCCGACGATCCGTGCGGCTATCGCGAGGCCCTGGTCTACGCCTTCAGGCGCTACGGCATCCGCGTCGACGGGGTGGCGGACCTGTCCGAGGAGTCGTTGCTGTGGTGCCCGCCCGAGCGCCCCTTGCCCCCGGTGCCGGGCCTCGCCTTCGAGGACATGACGCACGTGTTCGAACCCGGCTGGCCGGTGGAGGCGATGGAACGGCGGCGGCGCGGCGATGCGCTCGGCGCCTTCATCACCTCCGGCGACCGCCTGCAGTTCTTCGGTCTGGCGACGCCGTCGCGGCGGGAGGGTCTCGACCTGCCGGTCGTGCAGTCGGTGCGCACGGTGCGCCGCCTCACGCCCGACGGCGAGCTCGACTTCCACGTGGTGGCCGAGATCACGCAGTGCCGGACGGTCGACCGCCGGGTCCACTACGGCGGCGCCACCGTGGTGCTCGATGAGACCGGCAGCGTGCGCTACGTGGTGGGCAAGGGCGTGCTGAGCGACCGGCGTGTGAAAGAGACGACCCGGTTCCTGCGCGGCGCGTCCGCGGCCGTGCGTCGCGCGGCGTCTGGCGAGGCGGGCGGGCGCCGCGAGTTGCTGCGCGAGTGGCATCGCCGGCGCTGAGGCCGCTGCCCGACGCGTCCGCTGGACGGGCCGCCACTTCCGCGTGTAGCGTCGGGACCATGCCCGACGAGACCGTCGCCGCCGAGTCCTGCCGCGCCCTTGGCGCCGCCACGGCACAGCTCGACGTCTATCCGGGACGCGACATCGCGCTCGGGCCGCTCTCCGTGCTGCGCGCGCTGCCGGTCAAGGGCCGGCGCCTGGTGGGCCCGTGGTGCTTCCTCGATCGCTTCGGCCCGCTCAGCTTCACAGGCGGGCTGCCGATGGATGTGGCGCCGCATCCGCACATGGGACTGCAGACGGTGAGCTGGCTGCTCGACGGCGAGATCGCGCACCTCGACAGCCTCGGATCGGAGGCGGTGCTGCGCCCCGGCGGGGTGAATGTCATGACGTCCGGCGCCGCCATCGCGCACGCCGAGCAGACCCCGCGCGACCACACCGGCCGGCTGAACGGCGTGCAGCTGTGGACGGCGTTGCCCGAACGCGATCGCCACGGTGCCGCCGCCTTCCAGCACGTGCTCGAGGTGCCGCAGGTGGAACTGGCCGGCGGCCTCGTGCAGGTGTTCTCCGGGGCGCTGGCCGGCGCGGCCTCGCCGGCCGATCACTTCTCGCCGCTCGTCGGGGCCGACGTGCAGGTGCATCGCGGAGCACGGATCACCGTGCCGCTCGTGCCCGGTCATGAACATGCGCTGCTGGTGCTGAGCGGCGATTGCACACTCGAGGGGCAGCCCCTCGAACCGCGCACGCTGTATTACCTGGGCATGACGCGCGCCGAGATGACGCTGGCAAGCGGCGGCGGCGCCCGCGTGCTGCTCGTGGGCGGCGAGCCGTTCCCCGAGACCATCCTGATGTGGTGGAACTTCGTGGCGCGCACGCCGGACGAGATCCGGACCGCGCGCGAGGACTGGGAGGGGCGTCGACGTTTCGGGGACGTAGCGGCCTACCAGGGGCCGCGTCTGGCGGCGCCGGAACTCATGCGCCTGGCCCGTCCGAATCCGATCAGCTGACGGCGCGGCGGTGCCGTGGCGATGGCGGCAGCCTCACGCCGCCGCCGCGGCTCGCCGTCCGCGCGTGGCCACGTAGACGACCGAACCCACCACCACCACGGCCACGAAGCCCAGCCACTCCTCGCGGGCCAGCCCGGTCAGCAGCCACAGGATCACGGGGATCGCCAGGAACGGCGCCACGCCGCCGAGCGGCACGCGCGAGCCCGCCGCACCGCTCGCCACGTCGCTGGCCCGCAGCCGCCACGCCGCCACCGCGCAACCGAAGTAGAGCGTCAGAGCGGCGACGTTGGCGAGGATGGCGAGCCGCTCGAAGGTGCCCGTCACCGCCAGCGCGAGCGTCGCCACCGTCTGCACGACGATGGCGATGTGGGGCGTGCGGTAGGTGGCGTGCACGACCGCGAGCGACTTCGGCAGCAGGCCGTCGCCGGCCATCGCGAACACGATGCGCGGCACCGACAGGGCCATCCCGCCGAGATAGCCGAACATCGAGATGGCCGCGCCGGCCAGCAGCAGCATCCGGGCCCAGCCGCCGAAGGCGGCGCCGGCCGCGTCGGCCAGGGGATTGGCCGCGCCGGGCAGCGCCGGGCCGAGAATGCCCTGCGCCGACACCTGGAGCGCGAGGTAGAGCAGCGTGATGCCGAGCATCGCCAGCGCGATCGCGCGCGGCACCGTCCGCGCCGTGTCCCGCACTTCGCCACTCGGCACGAGCGCCATCTCGACGCCGGCGAACGCGAAGATGAGGAGGAGCGAGGTGCGGGCGATGTCGGTGACGGCGGGCCAGGTCGTGACCGTCATGTGCTCGCTCCGCACGAAGAACAGGCCGCCGACGGCGATGAGCACGAGCGGCACCAGCTTGGCCACGGTGGCGATCGAGTTGAGCCGTGCGCCCAGCGCGACGCCGCGCACGTTGACGAGCGCCCAGAAGGTGTAGACGGTCACGAGCACCACCGTCTCCATCACCCGGCCGCCGAGTGCCGGCACGAGCTGGCCGACCGCCGCCGCGAACACCGTGGAGACGGCCGCCGTGGCGAACAGTCCCAGCATCCACAGCATCACGCCGGCCAGGAACGCGGCGTACGGGCCGAGGGCCACGCCGATGTAGGCGTAGGGACCGCCGGTCAGCGACACGCGGCTGCCGGCGTCGGCGATGCAGAGCACGATGAGCGCCATCGCGGCGGCGCAGATGAGATACGGAATCGGTGCGGCCGGCCCCAGCGCGGTGGCGACGTTGGCCGGCAGGCGGAAGATGCCGCCCCCGACCGTGATGTTGATGATGGCGGCCGCCAGGCCGAAGGTGCCCATCACGCGGATGAGCGTGGCGGGGGCCGCAGGCGTGGGCGTCGTGAGCCGGTCACCGGGGTAGGCCATGGGCGGCTAGCTTACCCGCAAGTGCTATCGTGGCCGCCATGAGCCTGCCGACGAGAGCTGCCTGCGCCGCGATGGACGCCGCCGATCCGCTGGCGCCGCTCAGGGCGCTGTTCGACCTCGACGCCGCCGACGCCGCTGGCGAGATCTACCTCGATGGCAACTCCCTGGGACCGCTGCCGCGCACCACCGCGGCCCGCGTGCAGCAGGTACTGCACGAGGAGTGGGGCGCCGGTCTCATCCGCAGCTGGAACACGGCGGGCTGGATCACGCTGGCGCAGCGGATCGGCGACAAGATCGCGCGGCTCGTCGGCGCCGAGGCCGGCACGCTCGTCGTCGCCGACTCGACCTCGGTCAACCTCTACAAGGTGCTGGCCGCGGCCATGACGCTGGCCGCGGACGCGACGCCGTCGACGCGGCGGACCATCCTGTCGGAGCGCACCAACTTTCCAACCGACCTCTACATCGCCGATACGGCGGCCCGGGAACGCGGCTTCGTCCTGCAGCTGGCCGAGGCCGAGGCGTTTCCGCAGGCCATCAACGGCAGCACCGCCATCGTGCTGTTGACGCACGTCAACTACCGCACCGGCCGCATGCACGACATGACCGCCGTCACGCGCGCGGCCCACGCCGCCGGGGCGCTGGTGGTGTGGGATCTGGCGCACTCGGCCGGTGCCGTGCCGGTGGCGCTCGGGGGCGACGGCAGCCCGGGCAGCGCGGCCGACTTCGCCGTCGGCTGCGGCTACAAGTATCTGAACGGCGGGCCGGGCGCGCCGGCGTTCCTGTGGGCCCATCCCGACCACACCGCCCGCATGGAGGCGGAGGGGTGGCGGCAGCCGCTCGCCGGATGGCTCGGGCACGCCGCGCCGTTTGCCTTCACGACCGACTACCAGCCCGCGCCCGGCGTCACGCGCTTCGTCTGTGGCACGCCGCCCGTGCTGTCGCTGGCGGCGCTCGAGTGCGGGGTCGACACGGTGCTCGCCGCCGAGCCGTTCGGCGGCCTGATGGCGATCCGGGAGAAGTCGCTGGCGCTCTCGGACCTGTTCCTGCAACTGGCCGCGGGGCGCTGCTCCCACCATGGGCTGTCGCCGGCGACGCCCGGTGATGGCACGCGGCGCGGCAGTCAGGCCAGCCTGGCCACGTCGTCCGGTGGCTACCCGATGATGCAGGCGCTCATCGCGCGCGGCGTCATCGGCGACTTCCGCGCCCCCGACATCCTGCGCTTCGGCTTCACGCCGCTCTACACGCGCTACCTGGACGTGTGGGAGGCCGTGGACCGCCTGACGCAGGTGCTGGACTCAGGCGAGTGGCGCGAGCCGCGCTTCGACGTCCGCGCCGCCGTCACGTAGCGTTCGGTTGCGCGCGCCTCAGGCGGCGAAGAGCCGGCGCGCCTCAGGCGGCGAAGAGCCGGCGGACGGCGGCATGGAGCGTCGAAGCCGGGTCGGCGAGCTCCAGCACCACATCGAAGTGATTCCGCCCGGCCACCTCGAACGACTCGCAGGACGTGCCGGTGGCCGCCAGCAGCGCGGCAAACGTCTGGCTCTGCCGCTTGAACGCGGACGTCTCGATCTCCCCCCAGGCCACGACCGCCGGACAGAAGCGTCGCTCCGGTGCCAGCAGGTCGAGGGCCGCCGCCGCCGGCGCATCGAGTCCGAGCGCGTCGTTGATGGAGGTGCCGATGAGCGGCGCGACGTCGAAGACGCCCGACACCGGCACCATGCCGCAGAGCGGCACCGGCGGCCGATCGGCGCACGCGGCCGCCAGATAGCCGCCCGCCGAGCTGCCGGCCACGACGACCCGCGCCGCATCGAAGCCCAGTGTCTCCGCCCCGGCGTGCAGGAAGGCGAGCGCGGCGCGGCACTCGGCCACGATGCCGGGCAGTGGCGCCGCCGGCGCCAGCGTGTAGCCGACCACCGCGTGTGCGAAGCCGGCCGCGTGCCAGGCCGGCGCCAGGAAGGCGGACTCCGCCTTCGACAGCTCCTGCCAGTAGCCGCCGTGGATGTAGACGAGCAGGCCGGGCCGCGTGACAGAGGGCGGGGCGGGGAAGAAGTCGAGCGTGGCGCGCGGCGCCGCCCCGTAGCGCAGGTCGCGCGTGACCGGCACCGTGGCCAGGGCGCGCGCACTCAACTCGGCGTAGTGCGCGAGAAACGGCGCGTAGTTGCCGCCGATGGCCGAGCTGGGCGAGTACTCGCGCTCGCGGGTGGCCAGGTCGTCTGCGGGCGAGGGCGCGCGGCCGGTCGTGTCGGTCACAGCGGCTAGTGTCCGTCAGAAACGGCCCGCCGCGACCTCGGGGCGACTCACGGCGTCGTAGTAGAGAAGACATCGATCACGACCGACGTGCGCCGGCCAGAACCGGGGGAGGCAGCCATGACCGCAGTGGAGTATCAGGACATCGTGGCCGTGGCCGCCGAGGCCGGCCGCTTCTCGACGCTGGCGGCGGCGCTCGAACGCACCGGGCTCGATCGCGTGCTGAAGGGGGCGGGACCCTTCACCCTGTTCGCCCCGACCGATGCCGCGTTCGCGCGGATGCCGCCTGGGATGCTGGCCGAACTGCTGGAACCGCGCAATCGGCTGCGCCTGACGGCGCTCCTGACCCGGCATGTCGTGGGCGGCACCGTGCTGGCCGCCGAGCTGGCAGACCTGGACGCGGTCACGGCCGTGGACAACGCCCCGCTGGCGGTCACGCATTCACCGGCCGGCCTCGCCGTGGACGGCGCCAACGTCGTCACCGCCGATCTCGACGCCTCGAACGGCGTCATCCACGTGATCGACGCCGTGCTCCTGCCGCGGTAGCGGCGGAGCAGCCGCCCGTCGGCGCGACGTTTCCCCGCCACGTTCTCCACCGTTTCGCGGTACAACCGTAGCGCGTGTCATCCACTCTGGCCGACCGGCTGCCCGAACGGAATGCGGCCGGCGGCGATCTGCTCGACCGGTTTCTCGATCACGTCCAGGCGCACGGCCTGACGCTCTACCCGGCGCAGGAGGAGGCCATCCTCGCGCTGCTCGACGGGCAGAACGTCATCCTCAACACGCCGACCGGCTCGGGCAAGTCGCTGGTCGCGTCGGCGCTGCATCTTCCGGCGCCTGGCGCGCGGGGAACGCGCCGTCTACACCTGCCCGATCAAGGCGCTCGTCAACGAGAAGTTCATCGCGCTCTGCCGCGACTTCGGCGCCCGAGCAGGTCGGCATGTGACCGGCGACGCGTCGGTCAACCGCGACGCGCCGATCCTCTGCTGCACGGCGGAGATCCTGGCCAACATCGCCCTGCGCGAGGGCGCGGACGCGCGATGTCCGGCACGTCGTGATGGACGAGTTCCACTACTACTCCGACCGCAGCGCGGCGTCGCCTGGCAGATCGCCGCTGCTCGACGCTGCCCCAGACGCGCTTCCTGCTCATGTCGGCCACGCTCGGCGACACCGCGCTCTTCGAGCACGCGCTCACCGCGCTCAACCGGCGCCCGACCGTGACCGTGAAGTCGGCGACCTGCGGCCCGTGCCGCTCGAGTACTCGCGTACGCCGAGATGCCGCTGCACGAGACCATCGAGCGACCTGGTCGAGGAAGGGCAAGACGCCCGTCTACGTCGTGAACTTCACGCAGGCCGAGGCCGCGGCCGAGCGCGCAGGACTTCATCAGCCTCAAGATCGCCACGCGAAGGAGGAGAAGAACGAGATCGCGGCCGCGCATCGAGGGCGTGGACTTCTCGAGCCCCTACGGCAAGGCGGTGCGCAAGTGGCTGCAGCACGGCATCGGCCTGCACCACGCCGGCCTGCTGCCCGAGGTACCGCGTGCTCGTCGAGCAGCTCGCGCAGCAAGGGCCTGCTGCAAGGTCATCTGCGGCACCGACACGCTCGGCGTCGGCGTCAACGTGCCGATCCGCACGGTGCTGCTTCACCAAGCTCTGCAAGTTCGACGGCGCAGAAGACCGCGCATGCTCAGCGTCCGCGACTTCCAGCAGATCGCCGGCCGCGCCGGCCGCAAGGGCTTCGACGACCGCGGCATCGTCGTCGTGCAGGCGCCCGAGCACGTGATCGAGAACCTGCGCCTGGCCGAGAAGGCGGCCCGCGACGGCCGCAAGATGGCGAAGCGGCAAGCCCGCCCGAGTTCAACTACGTGCACTGGGACGCAGCGATCTTCGACGCGGCTGACGACGGCGCCGCCCGAGCCGCTCGTGTCGCGCTTCGAGGTGTCGCACGGCATGCTGCTCAACGTGCTCAGCCGGCGCGGCGACGGCTGCCTGGCGATGCGGCGCCTCATCCGCGACAGCCACGAGACGCCGGCGCCGCAAGACGCGGCACCGGCGCACGGCGCCTGGCAGCTCTTCCGCGCGCTGGTCGGCGCGCGGCATCGTCGAGTTCGCGGCCGACGAGGCGCGCGGCTCGCACCTGCGCGTCAACGTCGACCTGCAGGACGACTTCTCGCTGGACCACGCGCTCTCGCTCTACCTCATCGAGACGCGTGTCCGCTGCTCGATGCCAGCTCGCCGACCTACGCGCTCGACGTGCTCACGCTGGTCGAGTCGATCCTCGAGAACCCCGAGCTCATCCTGCGCCGGCAGCTCGATCGCATCAAGGGGCTGGCCGTGGCGCAGATGAAGGCCGACGGCGTCGAGTACGACGAGCGCATGGCCGAGCTCGAGAAGCTCGAGTACCCGAAGCCGCTCCGCGACTTCGTCTACGACACGTTCAACGCCTTCGTCGAGCGCCACCCGTGGGTGGAGCAGGAAACGATTCGCCCGAAGTCGATCGCGCGCGAGATGTTCGAGACCTACAAGTCGTTCGCCGAGTACGTCAGGGAGTACGACCTGCGAGCGCTCGGAGGGGCTGCTGCTGCGCCACCTCAACAGCGTCTACAAGGTGCTCAGCGCAGACCGTGCCCGAAGCCAGCAAGACCGACGAGGTGATGGAGGTGGAGTGGTACCTGCGCACCCTCGTTCGTGACGCCGACGCCAGTCTGGCCGACGAGTGGGAGCGGATGCGCGATCCGGCCTACGAGCCGCTGGCCCTCGCCCGCGGCCACGCCCTGTCGCGGCCGCCGGCCCTCGCGGCGCCCTACGACCTCACGGCCGACACGGCGGCGTTCACGGCCGCGATCCGCGTGCGGGTGTTCGGCGCCCTCAAGGCCTGGGCTCAGGGCGACGCCGAGGCGATGCTCGCCGGGCTCGACGCACCGCCGGCAGGCAGCAGCCTGCCAGCGGCCACCGTGGCCGCGCCGGCCGCGTTCGCGCAGTTCGCCGCCGAGCACCAGGGGCTGCGTTTCGATCCCGAGGCTCGCAACGCCCGGCACACCCATCTCAGCCGTCCGGACGGCGCCGCCCACCTCGTCGTGCAACAGGTGCTCGTCGACGCCAACGACCTGAACGACTGGGTGGCCGAGTTCGTGGTCGACATCGAGGCCTCGCGCGTCCGCCAGCAGCCGGTGCTGTGGCTGACGCGGCTGGGGCCTCTGGCCTGACCGGCAGGGGTGCCGCCGACCCGTGGCCTGACGTGGCCCGGGAGGGCGTCACCCGGTAACATCGGACTCATGACTGCTGCCGCCCACACGTCCACCGGTGCCACGGGTCTCACCGCCAGCCTGAATCAGGTGCTGGCCGATTCCTACGCGCTCATGTCGCTCACGCACCTGGCCCACTGGAACGTCGAGGGCCCGGGGTTCTTCGCCCTCCACACGGCGTTCCAGACGCAGTACGAGGAGCTGTTCCTGGCCGTCGACACGATTGCCGAGCGCATCCGCTCGCTCGACGCCTACGCCCTTGGTGGCCTCGGCACACTGGCCAGGACGGCCGGACTGCCGGAGGTGGCGGCCCCGCAGTCGCAGGAAGACTACGTGCGCGTGCTCATCGAGGCCAACCAGAAGGTGCTCGCGGATGCCGCCTCGGCGCGCGACCTGGCCGGTGAGGCGAACGACGCCGAGAGCCAGGATCTGATGGTGGAGCGCATCACGCTGCACCAGAAGACGATCTGGATGCTCAA
Organism: uncultured Acidobacteriota bacterium; assembly: GCA_963807405.1. Taxonomy (GTDB): domain Bacteria; phylum Acidobacteriota; class Vicinamibacteria; order Vicinamibacterales; family UBA2999; genus CADEFD01. The sequence continues at coordinate 410,343 of CAWEBU010000009.1, forward strand.
GAGTTTCCTGAAGAAGGGCTGACGCCGGCGGGCGCCACTTCGACCGGCTCGCCCTGCTCGGGCAGGCGCGGCTTGCCCTGGGGGTCGAGCAGGTGACCCGAGCGGTCGCGCTTGGTCTCGAGATAGAAGCGGTTGTAGTCGTTGGCCGGAATCACGTGCGGCAGGCGGTTGCTGATCCGCACGCCGTGCTGCTGCAGCTCTTCGACCTTCTTCGGGTTGTTGGTCAGCAGCTGGATCGACTTGACCTGCAGCGAGTGCAGCATGTGGGCGGCAATCGCGTACTCACGCTCGTCGTCGCGGAAGCCCAGCGCGAGGTTGGCGTCGACGGTGTCGAAGCCGCGGTCCTGCAGGCCGTAGGCCCGCAGCTTGTTCATCAGCCCGATGCCCCGGCCTTCCTGCCGCAGGTAGAGGACGAGGCCGTATTCCTCCTGGGCGATGCGGGCGAGCGCCACTTCGAGCTGGTCGCGGCAATCGCAGCGCAGGGATCCCAGGGCATCGCCGGTCAGGCACTCGGAGTGCACGCGTGTCGGCACGTTCTCCTTGCCCATCGGGTCGCCGTGCATGATCGCGATGTGGTCCTTGCCGTCGTGGTTGTTCCAGAACGCCGCCACCTGGAAGTGCCCCCATCGGCTCGGCAGATCGGCGATTGCGACGATCCGCACGCAGACGCCCTCGGGCCCGTAGCCCGGACACTCGTGGCTGGCTTCCGCGGCCAGGATGCGGTCAATTCCCTCGATGGTCAGCGACACGGGCAGGTCCTCGATTGGCTCAGTCATGCGCCGCGGCTGAACCGGCCAGCCGCGCGGCGAGCGAGATGCCACTGAGATATGCACCTTCGACGCCGCCGGAGCGGAACAACCCGTCTCCAGCGATGCCGAGCGTGGCCCCGCCCTCACAGTGTGCCACGAGAGGACTTGCCAGTTCCGTACCGGCCGCCACCCGTGCGTAGCGCCAGCGGTGCGGCTGCACGAGGTCCGGCCGGCGGATCCAGTCGCCGTGGAGCGCCGCCGCGTCGTCCAGGAGGGCGCGCGTCCAGACCTCCTGTGGGCCGTCCAGGTGCTCCTGCGAGAACGCCGGACCGGCCTGAATGACCAGCGTGAGCCGCGGCGATCCCGGCCGCTTGCTCGAGTCGTGCAGGATGGCCTGGATCGGCCGGCTGTCGCGCGGATAGCTCGCCTGCCAGGCCGGCCGGGGCGCCTCCTCCGGGTAGCGGGCGATCACGGTCAGGCACGGCACGAAGTGGACGAGCGCGAGCAGCGGTTGCAGGGCCGCGACCGCCGGCGGAGGGGCGTCCATCGTCTGGAGCAGGGCCTGCACCGACGGCACCGGCAGGGCCAGCGCCACCGCGCGGGCGGCCAGCCGTTCGCCGGACGTCAGCACGACGGTCCAGACGTGTCGAGCCGGCGGGTCAGGCGCCGCCGCGAGGGCCAGCGTCTCGACGTTCGCCCCCTGTCGCACATCGAGGCCGCGCGCGAGGTGCTTGGCCAGTGCGTTCACCCCGGCCGCCGGCGCCAGGCGTCGATCGCGGGCATCGAACGCCGACGGCTCGCAGGGGGAGCCCGTGCCCTCGCGGATGAGCGGCCAGTCACGCTCCGCTGGCGCGGCATCGAGGGCCGACAACTCGGCCAGGAAGCGCGGCGTGCGGCCATGCAGGAAGGCGGGCCCGTGATCCACCGGCTGTCCGTCCACGCGGCGGGTGGCGCACCGTCCGCCCACGCCACCGGCCCGTTCGAGGACCACGGGCGTGCGGCCGTGGACCGTGAGCTCCCGCGCCAGGGACAAGCCGGTGATCCCGGCGCCGACGACCACGATGTCGTGGGTCATGTCGGAGATCACCCGTGCCACGAGGTCAGCGTACTCGCAACAGACGCCGGCCCGCCGCGGCAGGAGTCGCCCTTGCCGTCCTCCGCGTGCCGCGATTCTTGACTTCCAGAATTCGGCGATGGATAGTGATCTTTGCCCCCTTTTCGATATGGCAGACGCGACATCGACCCGGCCCGCCCTGAGGAAATCCGCCACGGGCATCCCGGGCCTGGATGAGATCACTCAGGGGGGGCTGCCGACCGGCCGTCCTACGCTCGTGGCTGGCGGACCGGGCTCGGGCAAGACCCTCCTCGGCATCACCTTCCTCGTGAACGGCGCGCTGCTCTTCGACGAGCCAGGCGTGTTGATGACGTTCGAAGAGAACGCCGACGAGCTGGCCCAGGACGTCGCCTCGCTCGGATTCGACTTGCACGGCCTCATCGAGCAGAAGCGCCTGGTCGTGGATTTCGTCCACATCGAGCGCAGCGAGATCGAGGAAACCGGTGAATACGACCTCGAAGGCCTGTTCGTGCGCCTCGAGCACGCCGTGAAGTCGGTGGGCGCCAAGCGGGTCGTGCTCGACACGCTCGAGACCCTGTTCGGCGGCCTGCAGAACGAGACCATCCTGCGCGCCGAGCTGCGCCGGCTGTTCCGCTGGCTGCGCGACCGTGACCTGACGGTGGTCATCACGGGCGAACGCGGCGAGGGCACGATCACCAGACACGGCCTCGAAGAGTACGTCACCGACGCCGTGATTCAGCTCGACCATCGGGTCTACGAGCAGATCTCGACGCGCCGGATCCGCGTGGTCAAGTACCGGGGCTCGCACCACGGCACCAACGAGTACCCGTTCCTGATCGACGCCGACGGTCTCAGCGTGCTGCCCGTGACCTCGATGGCGCTGCAGCACGAGGCGTCGACCGAGCGCGTCTCGACCGGCCTCGACGGCCTCGACGAGATGCTCGGCGGACACGGCTACTACCGGGGCAGCACCGTCCTGGCCACCGGCACCGCCGGCACCGGCAAGACCACGCTGGCGGCGCACTTCGCCCATGCCGCCTGCCGCCGTGGCGAGCGCTGCCTCTACTTCCAGTTCGAGGAGTCGCCCCAGCAGATGATCCGCAACATGCGGACGGCGGGGCTGGACCTCTCCCCCTGGGTCGACGAGGGCCGGCTCCGCTTCCACGCCGACCGGCCGACGCGCTTCGGGCTCGAAACCCACCTGGTCCTGATGCACCGGGCCGTCGACCAGTTCCAGCCCGACGTCGTGGTCGTCGATCCGATGACCAACATGCTCGTGGCGGGCACGCAGATCGACGTGCGGGCGATGCTGACGCGCATGATCGACTTCCTCAAGACGCGCAACGTCACCGCCCTGTTCACGAGCCTGACGCATGGCGGTGAGGCCATCGAAGGCACCGAGACCATGATCTCGTCGCTGGTGGACACCTGGGTGCTGCTGACGTCCGAGGAAGTCGCGCGCCGGCGCCGGCGTTCGCTGTCCGTGCTGAAGTCGCGCGGCATGCCTCATTCGGACGACGTGCGCGACTTCAGATTCTCCAGTCACGGGATCGACCTGCTGCCGGCGGGCGAATCCGAGCGCGGAGGACGATGATGTCGCCCGAGATTTTCGACCTTCGCTTGTACGTGGCGGGTCAGACGCCGAAGGCGGTGCTCGCCTTCGCGAACCTGCAGAAGATCTGCGACGAGCATCTCTCGGGGCGCTACCGCATCGAGGTGGTCGACCTGCTCGAGAATCCGCAGCTCGGACGCGGCGATCAGATCCTGGCCCTGCCGACGCTGGTCCGCCGCCTGCCCGCGCCGATCAAGAAGATCATCGGCGACCTCTCGAACACCGAGCGCGTCCTGGTGGGCCTCGACATCCGTCCGCGGCGGGAGTCGGCGTGAAGAAGGAACCGCGGCCAGCGGCCATCGACGCGCTGACGCACGAAGCGGCCGAGCCTCCGGAGGGCCGCTACGTCCTGCGCCTCTACGTGACGGGCCTGACGGCCCGCTCCACCCGCGCCATCGAGAACGTCCGCAAGATCTGCGAGGATCACCTCGCGGGACGCTACGAGCTGGAGGTGGTCGACATCTATCAGCAGCCGACCATGGCCAGGGGCGAGCAGATCATCGCGGCGCCGACCCTGATCAAGAAGCTGCCGTTGCCGCTGCGTCGCGTGATCGGCGACATGTCGAGCACCGATCGCGTGCTGGTGGGACTCGACCTGCGCCCTGCGCGGTAGCGATCATGAGCGACGAAGCCGCCACCCGGCGCGACGAGGTCGAGGTCGCCGAGCTGCGCGCCCGCCTGGCGGAGGCCGAGGAGACCCTGCGGGCCATCCGTCACGGCGAAGTGGACGCGCTGCTCATCGGCGATGGCGAGGGCGACCGCGTCTACACGCTGCGCGGGGCCGACGCTCCCTATCGCGCCCTCATCGAGCAGATGCAGGAAGGCGCCGTGACGCTCAACGACGCCGCCGACATCGTCTACTGCAATCGCTACTTCGCGGAGCTGGTCGACACCCCGTTGCAGCAGGTCCTCGGCACGCCGTTGTGGCGGTTCGTCGACGAAGACGATCACCTCGCGCTGGCCGCGCTCGTCGCCGCCGGCATCGGCAAGCTCTCCACCTGTCTCGTGCAGGCGGGGCGGCCCTCGATCGACGTCCGCGTCTCGGTCAGCACGGTCGTCGTGGACGAAGTGGCCCATCGCTCGCTGATGGTCACCGACCTGCGGGCGATCACGAAGGTGCAGCGCGAGAGCCAGTCGAAGGACGAGTTCCTCGCCATGCTCGCCCACGAGCTGCGCAACCCGCTCGGCGCCATCGGCGGCGCCGTGCAGGTGCTGGGCATGGAGACGTCGCTCGAGCCGCGGGGCGTGCGCGCGCGCGACGTGATCCGGCGTCAGGTGATGAACATGGCGCGCCTCGTCGACGACCTGCTGGACGTCGGCCGCGTCGTCACCGGCAAGATCGTGCTGGTCAAGCACCGCGTCGACCTGGCGGAGACGGCGCGTGCGTGCGTGACCTCGATGATGGCGAGCCAGAGCCTGGAGCGTCGGGTGGAGCTGTCGGCTGCGTCGGTGTTCGTGCAGGCCGACCCGGTGCGCCTGGAGCAGGTGGTGGGGAATCTGGTGTCGAACGCGCTCAAGTTCACGCCACCCGGCCAGCGGGTGCGCGTGGTGGTCGAGGCCGACGGTTCCGAGGCCGTCCTGCGCGTGGTCGACGAAGGGGTCGGCATACCGTCCGAGGTGCTGCCCCGGATCTTCGACCTGTTCGTGCAGGCCACGGTCGCGCCCGACCGGTCGAAGGGCGGACTCGGCATCGGACTGACGATGGTACGGCGGCTGGTCGAGCTCCACGGCGGCACGGTCGCCGCGGAGAGTGCCGGTGTGGACCGCGGCTCGACCTTCACGGTGCGGCTGCCGGTCGCGCCGGCGGCCGTGGCGGTGCCGGCCGAGGTCGCCTCGGCTACCAAGAGCGCCGCCAAGCGCGTGCTGCTGGTGGACGACCATGCCGACGCGCGTGAGATGAATGCCATCGTGCTCCAGGTCGATGGCCACGCGGTCTTCGAGGCCGGTGACGGCGACGAGGCGCTGGCCGTGTTCCGGCGCGAGCGACCGGCCGTGGCGGTCGTGGACATCGGCTTGCCTGGCATGGACGGGCACGAGCTGGCGCGGCGCATCCGGTCCGAGCCCGGCGGCTGGGACGTGACGCTGATTGCCCTCACGGGCTACGGGTTCCCCGACGATCGGGCGCGCTCGCAGGCCGCCGGTTTCGATCGCCACCTCGTGAAGCCGGTGGCGCCCGAAGATCTGCGCAAGGCGCTCGACGAGCCGGTAAGGTCGTCGCGTAATGCCTAGCGCCCGGCCGCCTCAGTCGGGATCGCCGCGCTTCCTGCAGGGCGGCGGCGAGCTCGGAGAGCTCATCCGGGGGTTCGACTGGGCGCAGACGGTGCTCGGGCCGGCCGACGGCTGGCCGCAGAGCCTCAAGACCGCCACCAGCATCCTGCTGGAGTCGCACTTCGGGATGTACGTGGCCTGGGGCCGCGACTACATCCAGATCTACAACGACCTCTACCGGCCGATCCTGGGATCCAGCAAGCACCCGGCGATCGGCCGGCCGGCCCACGACACCTTCGCCGAGAGCTGGCACATCATCGGGCCGCTGTTCGATCAGGTGATGCGCGGCGAGGCCGTGGGCGCCGACGACTGGATGCTGCCGCTCGACCGTCACGGTTTCCTCGAGGAATGCTTCTTCACCTTTTCCTACAGTCCGATCCGTGACGAGAGCGGCGACGTCGGCGGGGTGCTCGTGACCGTCACGGAGACGACGCGCCGGGTGCTCGGCGAGCGGCGCCTGCTCACGCTACGCACCCTGGCGGAACGCGCGTCGGCCAGCGGCGCCGAGGACCAGGCGTGGCTCGGCGCCGGCGAGGCCCTGGCCGCCAACGCGGTCGACCTGCCGTTTGTCGGCGTGTATGCCCTCGAGGCGGACGGCCGGTCCGCGCGTCGCACCGGGCCGCTGCCCGCGCCGTCGCTGGCCTCCGCCCTGCCGGCAACGATCGCCCTCGGCGAGGACGGGGTGTGGCCGATCGAGCGCGCCTTCGCCGCCAGCGCGCCGACCCTCGTCACCGACGTCCTGGTTCGAGTGGGCGAGGTGAAGGGCGCGGCGTGGCCGGAACCGGTGCACTGCGTGGCGCTGGTGCCGATCTCGCGCCCGAACCTGGTCCGCCCCTACGGGGTGCTGCTGGCGGGACTGAGCCCGCGCCTGGCCTTCAACGACTCGTACCGCGACTTCCTCGTGCTGTCGGCCGGCCACATCGCCACGGCGGTGGGCAACGCACGGGCGCACGACGACGAACGCCGCCGCGCCGAGGCCCTCGCGGAAATCGACCGTGCCAAGACGACCTTCTTCAGCAACGTCAGCCACGAGTTCCGCACGCCGCTGACGCTGATGCTGAGCCCCACCGAGGAAGCCCTCGGACACCCGGAGCGCGCCCTGACCGGCGATGACCTGGCCACCGTGTATCGCAACCAGCTGCGGCTCCTCAAGCTGGTCAACACCCTGCTCGAGTTCTCCCGCATCGAGGCCGGGCGCGCCCAGGCGTCGTACGAGGCCACCGACCTGGCCGCGCTGACCGCCGGCGTGGCCAGCGCCTTCCGCTCCGCCATCACCAAGGCCGGACTGGGATTCGACGTGGATTGTCCGCCGCTGTCGGGCCTGACGCGGGTCGATCGCGGGATGTGGGAGACGATCGTCCTCAACCTGCTGTCGAACGCCCTGAAGTTCACCTTCGAGGGCGCGATCCAGGTCACGCTGCGCGAGCGCGACGGCCGCGCCGAACTGCAGGTGCGCGATACCGGGGTTGGCGTGGCCAGCCGGGACCTGCCGCGCCTGTTCGAGCGGTTCCATCGCGTGCGTGGCGTACGCGCGCGCACCGAGGAGGGCTCCGGCATCGGCCTGGCGCTCGTCCACGAACTGGTGAAGATGCACGGCGGCACCCTGACGGTGGAGAGCACGCCGGATGTCGGCTCGACCTTCACCGTCTCCATCCCGACCGGCGGCGTGCACGAGGACGCGCGGTCCGGCGACCGCGCCGTGGCGGGCCGGCCGGCAGCGGTGCCGTACGTGGAAGAGGCGCTGCGCTGGCTGCCCGGCGCGAACCGCAGCGAGGCTCCGGCCACCGCGCCGGACCTGGGGGCTCCCGCAAGGGCGCCGGTGGGACCGAGCATCGTCGTCGTCGACGACAACGCCGACATGCGCGATTACCTGATGCGCCTGCTCGGCGATCGGTGGAACGTCACCGCCTATGGCGACGGGCGCGCGGCGTTCGAGGCGATCCGGGCCTGCCCGCCCGTGCTCGTCATCACCGACGTCATGATGCCCGGCGTCGACGGCTTCCAGCTGCTCGAGCGGGTGCGGCACGACCCCAACACCCAGGGGGTGCGGGTGCTGATGGTGTCGGCGCGGGCAGGAGAAGAAGCCCGTCTCGACGGGCTGCGCGCCGGTGCCGACGACTACCTGGTCAAGCCGTTCTCGGCCCGTGAGCTGCGGGCCCGGGTCGAGGCCCAGGCGCTCAGAGCCGAAGTGCGGCACGTCGAGGAAGCGCACAATCGACGGCTGCTCAGCGTGTTCAGGCACGCCCCGGTGGCGATTGCGATCCTGCGCGGCCCACAGCACGTCTTCGAGTTCGTCAACGACCCCTACGTGGAGCTGATCGGCCCCCGTCCGGTCGTGGGCAAGGGGATCCGCGAGGCGCTGCCAGAGCTGCACGACCAGGGCATCTACGAGCTGCTGGACAACGTCTACACCTCCGGCCAGCCGTTCAACGCCGAGTCGCTGCGGCTCGTGCTGAACCGCGGTCCGGAAGGCGAGCCCGAGCAGGCCGACTTCAAGTTCGTGTATCAGCCGATGCTCGACGATGACGGGGCGGTCCAGGGCATCGTGGTCGTGGCCAGCGAGGTGACCGAGCTGGCCAACGCGCGGCGCCAGGCCGAGTCCGCCAGCCGGGCCAAGGACGACTTCATCGCCATGCTGAGCCACGAACTGCGCGGCCCCCTGTCGCCGATGCTGACGGCGCTGCATCTGATGCGGCTCAAGGGCGTCGAGGCCGTGGAGCGGGAGCGTGCCGTGGCCGAGCGGCAGGTCCGGCACATGGCCAACCTCGTGGACGACCTGCTCGACGTGTCGAGGATCACCAGCGGCCGGCTCGAACTGAAGAAGGAGCGCCTGCAGGTGGCGGACGTCGTCACGCGGGCCGTGGAGATGGCCGGCCCGCTCCTCGAGTCCCGCCAGCACGCGCTGACCGTCAGCGTCCCCGCGAGCGGGCTGTCCGTGGAGGGCGACGCGGCACGGCTGGCGCAGGTGGTGGCAAACCTGCTGACGAATGCGGCGAAGTTCACGCCGAGCGGTGGTCACGTGGCGGTGACCGCGGCCCGCGACGGCGAGTTGGTGCTGATGACGGTGCAGGACAACGGGATCGGCATCGAGACCGGGCTCCTCGACAAGGTCTTCGAGCCGTTCGCGCAGGCCGGCCGCAGCCTGGATCGTGGCAGCGGTGGCCTGGGGCTGGGCCTGTCGATCGTGCGCGGCCTGGTGCAGGGACACGGCGGCTCGATCGTTGCCGCCAGTGACGGCGCCGGTCGCGGGACGACCTTCACCGTGCGTCTGCCCCTGGTGTCGCGGCCTGAAGAGGCGTCCGAACCAGGGCGTCCGCGTAGCGACAGCCGTCCGGCGGCCGCCACCGGGGTCCGGGTGCTCGTGGTGGACGACAACGAGGACTCCGCCGAGATGCTCGCCGCCCTCGTGGCCGCGCTCGGCTACGAGACCCGTGTGGCTCACGACGGACCCCAGGCGCTCGCCCTGGCCGAGGCCTTCGACCCGCACGTGGCCCTGCTCGACATCGGGCTGCCCGTGATGCATGGCTACGAGCTGGCGCGACGGCTGAAGGCCAATCCGCAATCCCGCCGGCACCTCATCGCCGTCACCGGGTACGGACATGCGCACGACCGCGCCGCGTCGACGGCGGCGGGCTTCGATGCCCACCTGGTCAAGCCGGTGAACCTCGAGGAACTGACGGCGCTCCTGGCGCGCTTCGCTGACGCACCCCGCTTTGACGAGTGCGACAGGTAAAGTAGCAGGTTCATGTCCCCACCCAGTGAAACCGCCCCGCCAGGCTGGCATGGCCGCCTGCCGGCGGGCGTGCGGCCGTATCTCGAGGCCGCGCCGCTGGCCGCGGCGGCCCTCGGCATCTCCTCCGGCTTCGCCTTCGCCATGATCGGCGCCACGCTCAGCACGCGCCTGGCGCAGTACGGCGTCCGCAAGAGCGCGGTCACCGCGTTCGCGCTCACCTTCCTGGCCTACAACTTCAAGTTCCTGTGGGCGCCGCTCGTCGACACCGTGCGCCTGCCGGTGATCGGCCGCTACGGCCAGCGCCGGTCGTGGCTGTGGCTGGTGGGCGTGCTGGTGATGGGCGCGGTCGTCTACCTGGGCACGGTGGACCCGGCGTCCGCGCTGCCGCAGGTGGCCACCGCCGCCATTCTCGTCGGCATCGCCGGCGCCACCTTCGACATCGTGATCGATGCCTACCGCATCGAGCTGCTGGAGCCGCGCCAGCTCGGCGTCGGTTCGGGCATGAATCAGTACGGCTGGCGGATCGGCGCCGCCTCGGCCGGCGCCGTGGCGCTGGTGGTGGCCGCACGCTACGGCTGGGCGGCGGCCTACGCCGTGGCGGCGCTGTTCGCGCTGCCGGCGATGCTCGTTGGCGTGGTCATGGGCGAGCCGGCGCGGCATCGGCCGCCGCCGCCGACCACCGGCTTCGTCGCGCACGGCGGTGGCCTACTTCAGCCCGCTGGCGGAGTTCTTCCAGCGCCGCGGCGCGCTGGGTGGTTCTGGCCTTCGTGCTCATCCACAAGATCGGCGACACGCTCGCCAACCTCACGCTGCGGCTGCTGTTCGCGGATCTGGACTTCACCAACGACGAGATCGCGTTCTACGACGTCGGCATCGGCTTCGCGCGCGCTGCTGGCCGGCGTGTTCGTGGGCGGCTGGATGTACGCGTCGCTCGGCATGAAGCGGTCGGTCTTCATCAGCCTGGTCCTGATGGCCGTCTCGAACCTCAGCTTCGCGGTGCTGGCGGGCTACGGCCACAGCAACCTCGGGATGGCGGGCGCCATCGGCTTCGAGAACTTCGCCAGCGGCATCGGTGGCGTCGCCGTGGTGGCGTATCTGTCGGCGCTCTGCAACCTGCGCTTCACCGCCACGCAGTACGCGCTGCTCTCGGCCCTGGCCAGCATCGCCGGCCGCTTCCTGACCGGGACCACGGCTGGCAGCCTGATCGAGGCGATGGGCTACGTGAACTTCTACCTGCTCACGACGCTGATCGCCCTGCCTGGCGTGGCGCTCTACGGCTACATGGTGCGATCCGGCCTGGCCGACGTCTCCATCGGGACGGCCGGCAAGGACGCCGGCCAGGGCCAGCCCGACCGCTGATCCTGGCCCACCAGGATCGATATACTCTCCGCTGCGGATGGTTCCCTCGCGGGCCCAGAGAGGGTATCGAGGGGGCCAGCGCCCACGGGACCCCCCTTGCCCAAACGCGTCACAGCAGTGTTGTCCGGCGGCGGCGAAATGGGTGCGCTGGCGCGCGCGCTCGACTGGCGCCAGACGCCCCTCGGGCCCGTCGAGGAGTGGCCGCAAAGCCTGCGCACCACGCTCAGCATCCTGCTGGAATCGAAGTTCCCGATGCTGCTGTGCTGGGGGCGTGAGTATCTCCAGTTCTACAACGATCCGTTCCGGCCCATCCTCGGCGCCAGCAAGCATCCCGCGCTGGGCAAGAGCGCGAAGGACACGTTCGCGGAGGCGTGGCACATCGTCGGGCCGCTGTTCGATCAGGTGATGACCGGCGACGCCGTGGGCTTCGACGACATGCTCGTGCCCCTGGATCGCGACGGCTATCTCGAAGAGTGCTACTTCACCTACTCCTACAGCCCCGTGCGCATCGAGAGTGGCGAAGCGGGCGGCGTGCTGGTCACCTGCAGCGAAACCACCGCCCGTGTCATCGCCGAGCGCCGGCTGCAGACGTTGCGTCTGCTTGGCTCGCAAGCCGCACAACCGCAGGATGAACAGACGGCCTGGCTGAGCGCGGCGCACCTGATGGCGGGGAATCCCGCGGATTTGCCATTCACGCTCATCTACGGAGTCGATGAAGAGGGCCAGCGAGGCCGGCTCCTGACGCCCGCCCCCGGGGCGCTGGCGCCTGCCGTGATCGACGGCGAGGATGCCGAGTCGGCGTGGCCGATCTTCGGACTCGACGGGCAGACCGGCTGCCGCGTCGTGGCCGACGTGCGCCAGCGCTTCGGGGATCACGCGGGCGCGATGTGGCCGGAGCCTGTCGAATCCGCGCTCGTCGTGCCGGTGACCCGGCCCGGCCTGGCGCATCCCTACGGCGTGCTCGTGGCCGGAATCAGCCCGCGGCTCGCCCTCGACGGGAAGTACCAGGATTTCCTCCTGCTGGTTGGCGACCAGATCGCCGCCGCCATCGCCAACGCCAGAGCCGGCGCCGAAGAGAAACGCCGCACCGACGCCCTGATCGAACTCGATCGGCAGAAGACCAACTTCTTCAGCAACGTCAGCCACGAGTTCCGGACGCCGTTGACGCTGCTGCTCGGCCCCGTCGAGGCCGCCCTCGAGGAGCCGCAGGCCACGCTCGACCGCGACGCCCTGTCGCGCATCCATCGCAACGCGCAGCGGCTGCTCCGGCTCGTCAACACCCTGCTCGACTTCTCGCGCATGGAAGCCGGACGCGCCCAGGCGCGCTTCGCCCCCGTCGACATCGCTGCCCTGACCCGCGAGGTGGCCGCGATGTTCCAGTCGCTCGTGGAGCAGGCGGGCCTCCGCTTCGACGTGTCCTGCGAGGCGGTCGCCGCCCCCGTCTACGTCGACCAGACGATGTGGGAGCAGATCGTCCTCAACCTGCTGTCGAACGCCTTCAAGTTCACGTTCGAGGGACGGATCAGCGTGCGGTTGCGCGGGACCGCTGGCGCCGTCGAATTGCGGGTTCAGGACACGGGCACCGGCATTCCCGCCGCCGAGCTGCCGTATCTGTTCGACCGCTTCCGCCGCGTGGAGGGTGCCCGGTCGCGCAGCCACGAAGGATCCGGCATCGGGCTGACGCTGGTGCAGGAGCTGGTGCGCATGCACGGTGGCAGCATCGAAGTCGCCAGCGTGGAAGGTGCCGGCACCACGTTCGTGGTGCGGGTGCCAACGGGCACCGAGCATCTCGACCTCGAGCACGTGGCGGCGAACAGCCCGGCGCAGCGGCCCGTCGTGGCTGCAAGTCCGATCGTCCAGGAGGCCAGTCGATGGCTGGACCGGCGGGATGGAGAGCCGGCGGGGCCCGCGGTCGGGCCCGGGTCACTGGCTGGCGATCAGACACCGGACGCGCATCTGCTGGTGGTCGACGACAACGCCGACATGCGGGACTACCTGCGGAGTCTGCTCTCTCCGTTCTGGCAGGTGCATGCCGTCGCCACCGGCCGCGAGGCGCTGGCCGCGATCGCCGCGCACTCCTTCGACCTCGTCGTGACCGACGTCATGATGCCGGACAGCGACGGCTTCGAGCTGCTGCGCCGCCTCCGTGCAACGCCCGCCACGCGCACCGTGCCGGTGCTCATGCTCTCGGCGCGGGCCGGCGAGGAAGCGCGCCTGGAAGGCCTGCGCGCCGGCGCCGATGACTATCTCGTCAAGCCGTTCTCGGCGCGCGAGCTGCTGGCGCTCGTGCGCACGCAGCTCGAGCTGTCCCGGTTGCGCCGGGAGTCGGCCAGCCAGCACGAGCGGCTGCTGACGCTGTTCGCGGTGGCGCCGTCCGCCATGGCCCTGTTGCGTGGACCCACGCATGTCTACGAGTTCGCCAATCAGCGCTACTTGGAGCTGATCGGCCGCTCTGACGTCATCGGCGTGGCCGGGCGTGAGGCGCTGCCGGAACTCGTCCGCCAGAGCACGTGGGACCTGTTCGACGGCGTCTACGCTTCCGGCGAGCCGTTCACGGCGCGCGAGTTTCCCGTGCAACTGGATCGCCTCGGCAACGGCGCGCTCGACCAGGGCTACTTCGATTTCGTGCTGCAGCCGCTCAAGGACGCCCGCAACCGCACCGAAGGCATCCTCGCGCACGCGATCGAGGTGACGGACGCGGTGCTGGCCCGTCAGCGCGTCGAGGAGGCGCGCGAAGCAGCGGAGGCGGCCAACCGCGCCAAGGACGAGTTCCTCGCCATGCTCGGCCACGAGCTGCGCAATCCACTCGCGCCGATCCTCACGGCGCTGCAGTTGATGACGCTGCGGGGGGAAGTCGGGGCTCAGAAAGAGCGCGCCGTGATCGAGCGCCAGGTGCGGCATGTCGTGCGGCTGGTGGACGACCTGCTCGACGTGTCACGCATCACGCGCGGCCGCATCGAACTGCGCAGCGAGCGCGTGGAGATGGCCGAGGTGGTGGCCCGCGCCGTCGAGATGGCCGGTCCGCTGATCGAGGAGCGTCGCCACGATCTGACGGTGTCGGTCCCGGCGTCCGGCCTGGCCGTGGACGGCGACCCGACGAGGCTGTATCAGGTCGTGCTCAACCTGCTGACCAACGCCGCCAAGTACACGCCGGCGAACGGCCGGATCACGCTGACGGCCGAGCGGCTCGAGGACGAGATCGTGCTGCGCGTGCGCGACACCGGCATCGGCATCGCACCCGCGACCTTGCCTCGCGTGTTCGACCTGTTCATCCAGGAGCGCCAGGCGCTCGATCGGTCGAGCGGCGGCCTCGGCCTGGGCCTGACGATCGTCCGCAGCCTGGTGCAGCTGCACGGCGGGGCCGTGACGGCGTCGAGTGACGGCGTTGGCCGGGGCAGCGAGTTCACGGTGCGGCTGCCGGTGGCCGCTGGTGCCGCCGAACCAGGCGTGCGTCCGGTCCCGGGCGAGACGCGTGCGGACGCGCCGGCAGACGGGCGGCTGCGCATCCTGATCGTCGACGACAACCTGGACGCGGCGACGCTCCTCGAGCAGGCGCTGCAGCGGCTCGGCCACGAGACCCGCACCGCGCCAGACGGGCCGTCGGCGCTGCAGCAGGCGCTGGAGTTCCATCCGGAGGTGGCGCTCCTCGACCTCGGCCTGCCGGTGATGGATGGCTACGAGCTGGCCGAGCACCTGCGCCGGAGGGGGCCCGCGGTGAAACTGGTGGCCGTCACCGGCTACGGACAGGAGAGCGACCGCCACCGCTCGCGCGCCAGCGGCTTCGACGCGCACATCGTGAAGCCGGTGGACCTGGACAGCCTGCAGGAGACGATCCGTGCCGTGCTCGAGCCGCGTGAGCGCGGCGGTGCCTAGGCGCGGCGGCCGGACAACCTATCCATTCGCGTACGCGGCCTGCTCACATTGAGATGCGGATGAGCGCACCGCGGGCACGTGGCCGAGGCGGCGTTTACGGCCCGCCCCAGCGCCGAGGTGAGTGTCGGCCCGTGGGTGCTGGTACGCAACGTGCAGCTCTGTCGACAGTATCTGACTGTGGGAGCTGCGGCGGGCATGTCCGGGAAAACGATTGGCCAGAAGGCGTCGCGAACCGCCGCCAGGACTGACAGCCGTCCGTCCCGACGTACGACGAGGACGACCACCGTCCCCGTGCCCGGCACCGCGCTGCTGCTCATCGATGTCATCAACGACCTGGCGTTCGATGGTTCCGCGCCGCTCGTGGCACAAGCCGAGCCGATGGCGCTGCGGCTGGCCGCACTGAAGCGGCGGGCGACGGCCGCCGGCATCCCGGCCATCTACGTCAACGACAACTTCGGGCAGTGGCGCTCCGACTTCCGCAAGACGGTGTCGCACTGCACGGCGCGTTCGTCACCGGGCCGGCGCGTGGCTCAGCGGCTGAAGCCGCACGCGCGCGACTACTTCGTGCTGAAGCCCAAGCACTCCGGCTTCTTCGATACCACGCTCGACACGCTGCTGCAGGCGCTGCGTATCCGCCGCCTGATCCTGACCGGCATCGCCGGCAACATCTGCGTGCTGTTCACCGCCAACGATGCCTACATGCGCGAGCTCAGGATCGTGGCGCCGGCCGACTGCATCGTCTCGAACACGCCGGCCGACAACGAACACGCCCTGCGGCAGATCGCGAAGGTGCTGAAAGGCAGCGTGGCGCCGTCCACGCAGCTGAGGTTCCGTCGGCCGCGGCACGGGCGGAGAACGGGCCGGGCATGAGCCGGGCCAACCAGGAAAGGCAGGGACGACGATGAGCGCGACGAAGACCGACACCACGCCGTACTGGATGACATCAGCGACGTCGCCGCCCCGCTTCGCTGCCCTCGGCGGCGACACGGAGGCCGACGTGGTGGTGGTGGGCGGCGGCGTGACCGGCCTGAGCGCCGCCTACCTGCTGGCCCGGGCCGGCAAGCGGGTCGTGGTGCTCGAGCGGGAGCGCTGCGCCATGGCCGACACCGGCCACACGAGCGCGCACCTGACGATGGTGACCGACACCCGCATGAGCGAGCTCGTGTCACGCGTGGGCCGCGACCACGCCCAGGCGGTGTGGGATGCGGGGCTCGCCGCCATCGCCACCATCGATGAGGTGGTTCGCGAGCACACCATCGACGCCGGCTTCGCGTGGGTGGACGGGTACCTGCATGCCCCGCTCGGCGGCGACACGGACGGGGAAGCGGACCGACTGCGGGAGGACGCCCGGCTCGCCCGCGACCTGGGATTCGACGCGGAGTATCTCGACAACGTGCCGCTCGTCGACCGGCCGGGCATCCGGTTCCCGGACCAGGCTCGCGTCCACCCCCGACGCTACCTGGCGGGCGTCGCCACGGCGCTGGTGGCGCTCGGCGGGCGCATCTACGAGCACTCGGCCGCGGACGAGTTCTGTGACGACCCGCGCGGCGTGAAGGTGGGCAGCCACACCGTGCGCTGCGAGGACGTGGTGATCGCCACGCACAATCCGCTCGTGGGGCTGGCGGGACAGGCCGGCGCCGCACTTTTTCAAACCAAGCTGGCGCTCTACACGAGCTACGTGGTGGCCGGACGTGTGCCGAAGGGTGTCGTGGCCGACGCGCTGTGGTGGGACACCGCCGATCCGTACGCCTACCTGCGGGTCGAGCCGCAGCGGGACTTCGACGTGGTCATCTTCGGCGGCGAGGACCACAAGACCGGCCAGCAGGACGACACTGTGGGCTGCTATCGGCGCCTCGAGGAGCGCCTCGCCTCCGTCGTTCCCCAGGTGGACCTGACGCACCGCTGGTCCGCGCAGGTGATTGAAACCCCTGATGGACTGCCCTACATCGGGCAAAGCGCCGACCATCAGTACTCGGCGACGGGGTATGCCGGCAACGGGCTGACGTTCGGCACGGCGGCGGCCGTGATGATCGCCGACGCCATCCTGGGGCGGTCCAACCCGTGGGCCGAGCTGTTCGACCCGGGTCGGAAGGCCCTCACGCGCGGACTGTGGGACTACGTGAAGGAGAACGTCGACTACCCGTACTACATGGTTCGCGATCGCTTCGCCGGCGTCGAGGGAAAGTCGCTGCGCGCCGTGAAGCGCGGGCAGGGCAAGGTCATCGAACGAAACGGCGCCAAGGTCGCGGCCTACCGCGACCAGGCGGGAGCCACCACGCTGCGGACGGCGCTGTGCACGCACATGGGCTGCGTGGTGGGGTGGAACGAGGCCGAACGGACGTGGGACTGTCCGTGCCACGGCTCGCGCTTCAAGCCCACGGGTGAGGTGATCTCCGGACCGGCCGAGACCCCGTTGTCCGAGGTGGAGTGACGCCTGGTGGGCGCGCCGCCGTCGTGGAGGGCTCGCGCCGTCGCGGACGTCAACGCCGTGATTGCCGGGTATCTGCGCGATCTCTCGCTGGTGCAGTCGTCGCAGCCGAAGATGTTCGGCTACAAGCGGGCGGCGGCGGCGATTCTGGCTCTCGACGTGTCGCTGGCCGAGGCGATCGGTGCGGATGGCGCGTTGCCCCGGATTCCCGGCATCGGGCCCGGCTCGACCCGGGTCATCCGCGAGGTCCTCGCAACCGGAGCATCGCCCACCGTCGAGCAGGCGATCGACGAGAGTGAGCGCCGGGCCGACATCGAGCGGCGCCGCCAGCTGCGACAGCATTTTCTCAGCCGCGCCGAGGTTCGACGCGTGCTCGCGGATCCCGACCTCGACGGGCCCACCGTGGAGCACTACCGCGGCGACCTGCAGATGCACTCCGAGTGGAGCGACGGCGCGCCGTCGGTCCAGGAGATTGCCGACGCGTGCCGGGGGCGCGGCTATGCCTACGCCGCCGTCACCGATCATTCGTACGGCCTCAGGATTGCGCGCGGCATGTCCACGGCGGATGCCGTCGAGCAGCGGCGGGCCATCGCCGAGGTCAATGCCCGGCACGGCGGCGCGTTCACGCTGCTGCAGGGCGTCGAAGCCAACATCGACGCCGCCGGCGGGCTGGATCTGACCGCCGACGAGGCGGCCGCGTTCGACCTGGTGCTGGCGGCGCCGCATGCGCGACTGCGGACGCCCGAGGACCAGACCGGGCGGATGCTGGCCGCCATCGAGCACCCCTCGGTCCGGATCCTGGCCCATCCGCGCGGCCGGATGTCCGGCGTGCGTGCCGGCGTGGTTGCCAACTGGGACCAGGTGTTCACGTCGGCGGCGCGGCGAGGCGTGGCCATCGAGATCGATGGCGATCCGTCCCGCCAGGATCTCGACTACACACTGGCCTCACGCGCCCTCGACGCCGGGTGCCTGTTCGCGCTCGACAGCGACGCGCACGCGACGCCGCAGCTCGTCTACGCCGAGACGGCACTGGCGCATGCGCGCCTGGCCGGCATTCCGGCGGACCGCGTGGTCAACTGCTGGCCGCTCCCTCGCCTTCTGGCCTGGCTGGCGGACCCACGCACTGAACGTTGCACTCATGAGCCGGGGTCGCGTGAGCCGGCGTGAGTCTGTACTCTGAACGGAACCGCTGCTGAAGACGTAGGGATGTCATTACCGTTGCAGGTAGGATGGCGAGCGGTGACTCGAACACAGGCGGAGATGGATGGACGAAACAACAGAACTTACGCCCAACACCTTCTTCATCGAAGTGTCCGGAGCTGGCCTTCCCGAAGTGGATGGCCTGTTCGTTCCGTCAACGGCGCCTCCCGCCACCTCTGAATCGGGAATCGTGTCGAGTCTCGGCTACTGGAACGGCAAGATGGCCTGGGATCGTGCCGATGGCAGGGCTGCGCGAAGCCCCGCCCTCTCATACTCCAACAGCTACAAGTCCTGGAGAATCGCTCGTCTCGATGGCCATCTTGCATACGACATCTCATCCGAAGCTGAGCTGCCGCCAGTCGGCAGCGACTGGAACGTCTACAAGAAGGGAGTCGCTCCGGCTCCCAGGGTCGTGCTCCACCACTACGACCCGAGACAGCCCTGCCCCAAGCCGAACGTCGTCTTCGTTCTCGGCGGGCCCGGTGCCGGCAAAGGCACGATGTGTGAGCTTGCCGAGTCGCAACTCGACTGGACGCACTTGTCGATCGGCGATCTCCTCCGCGCCAGGCGTGAGGCCGGAGGACCGGACGCGGCGATCATCGACGAGTTCATCGCGGCTGGAAAGCTCGTTCCCAACGACATCACCGTGACACTGCTGAAGGACGGCATGGAGCGCGTCACCAGAACGACAGGAAGGAGGAATTTCCTGCTCGATGGATTCCCCCGCTCCCTGGACAACATGGACGGCTGGTACCAGATCTTCGGCCGAGACCTTGAACTCCCCAAGATGCTGTTCTTCGAGTGCCCCTATCCTGTGCTCGAGAAACGCGTCCTGGGCCGTGCCAAGTACTCCAGCAGGAGCGACGACAACGTTGAGAGCATGAAGCTGCGCTTCGACACCTTCAAGGCCGAGACGCTGCCCACCGTCGAACTCTTCCACAGCAAAGGTCGGTGCGTTGAAGTGGACACCAGCCAGGACCGTGAAGTGGTGTGGGCCCTCGTCGGCCACCACCTTGCCGAGTACACGGATAGAAACGTGGCGGCCAGACCGCTCACAGAAAGGGCCGAGATGCTTCTCGGCCTGAGGCCCTACTCGTCGGACGGACGGGCCGGTGATGGGGTGGGGAAGGCCTGAGAGATCCTCAGCCGGTCGCCCTGTGTCACGGCAGCGTCCCGATCGCCTGACGGTACGCCAGGTAGGCGTCCGCGAGGCGCTCGGCCGCCGCCGGATCGGCGCGCGCCAGCAGGGTGACCACCTGATCGCGCTCGCCGAGCAGGGACTGAACGCGCTCGCGCCCGGGCGCAGAGAACGTGCGCTGTGGTCGATCGAGTTCGGCCTGGAGGGCCGTGTAAAACGCGCTGGCGTCCGCGCGCGCCTGCTCGTAGTCGCCGCGCCGGGCATGGATGGCCGCAGACGCCAGCGTGTTCTCCGCCCGGGCGAGGCGAAGCGCCTGCTGCGCCGTATCCCGCTCGTTGGCGCGCGTTCGCGCGGTCAGCCAGGCGGGCAGGAAACCGGCGAGGACGGCGATGAGAACCACGGTGGCGTACCTGCCGAGACGTTTCAGGTGCGCAACCTTCTGGGGCGGAGGCGTCGGGTCATCCATTAGCGGGTCCATATCGCGTCCTACCCGACTGCCGATGCAGGATCACGGCTGACGGGCGGCGCGGCTGCTTTGTCGCGGATGGCGGGAGTGTTGAGTTCGGCCCTGGCCTGCAGGAGCCGCATGACGTGGCTCCGCCCGACGATGCCCTCGAACCGTCCGCCGGTCATCACCGGCAGCTGGTTCAGGTCGGCTGCACCCATCACCTGCAGCGCATCGATCGCCGGCGCGTCGGGCGCGATCGTCTTCAGCTCGCCGATCGGGCGCATCACGTCGCTGAGGGGCGTCGTGGCCCAGCGGTCTCGTGCCAGGCCCTTGATTTCATGGGGCGTGATCAATCCGAGTATGCGGCCGGGCCCGCCGACCACGAAGCAGCGCTGGCCGGTGCGCAGCAGGTGCTCGTCGACCAGCGTCTGCACCGGCATGTGTGCCGCGACCGGGACGAAGTCGGACTTCATGATGTCGCGCACGCGCACGCCGCGCAGTTCGGCGACCACCGCCACCTGCGCGTAGCTCGCCTGCGCGGCCTGGAGCAGGAACCAGCCGATGAACGCGATCCACAGACCGCCGATCCCGGCGCCGCCGAAGAAGCGCAGCACGCCCAGGAAGATGAAGCCGAAGGCCACGGTCTGGCCGACGCGCGCCGCGTGCACTGTGGACTGGTCGGCGTCGCCGCTTCGTGCCCACAGGACGGCCCGGAGGATCCGGCCGCCGTCCAGCGGAAAGCCCGGGATCAGGTTGAAGAGCGCCAGGGCGATGTTGATATACCCCAGCCAGCCCAGCACGGCGGTAGCGGGTACGACGTCGGCGTCGGGCGTCCATCCGAGCGAGGCCGCCAGCCCGTAGCATCCGAGACCGATCGCGATGCTCGCCAGCGGTCCGGCGATTGCGATCCAGAACTCGGTCTTGGCGTCCGGCGAGGGGTTGTCCATCGTGGCCACGCCGCCGAGGGCGAACAACGTGATCGACCGCACCGAGACGCCGCGGGCCCGCGCCACCATGGCGTGGGCCAGTTCATGCGCCACGATCGACACGAAGAAGAGCGCGGCGGTGACGATCGCCGCAGCCCACACGACCGCCGGGCTCCAGTCGGGATCGGTCGCGCCGAAGTGCGCCCGCAGCGACAGCGTGATCAGCGC
The DNA here is from genome assembly GCA_963807405.1 of uncultured Acidobacteriota bacterium. Taxonomy (GTDB): domain Bacteria; phylum Acidobacteriota; class Vicinamibacteria; order Vicinamibacterales; family UBA2999; genus CADEFD01. Next base: position 431,380 of record CAWEBU010000009.1, read on the forward strand.
GGCGATGATGAGCCAGCTGTAGTGGAGTCCGATCGCGACGCCAAACAGGCGGCCCAGCGTGATGCTTGGTCTCATAGGGGTCTCGACTGGTGGGTCCGGGGTCTCACTCCTCACTCTAGTCCAGAGGCCAGGCGCCGTGCCTGGTTCAAAGCGTACCGTACACTCCGCCGGGAGCGATGCCGATTCCTGCCGCCGCCGTCGACTTGCCCCGCCCGTGTCACAGCCGACGCCTGAGCGGACGCCCCCGTTCTCGCGCGTGGAGCCGTGGTCGCGGCATGGCACAATGCCGGCGATGCGACGCGTGATCCTGGCAGTGTCTGTCGCCATCGTGAGCCTGGCGCTGTCCGCCGGATGTGCCGACACGCACGCGCCGGTTGGTCCAGCCGGCGAGGTCGCGCCGGCGCCGGCGTCGACCACGATCATCGTGAGTCACGGCGAGGCCGGCACGCTCTCGGTCATCGACACGGCGCGACTGGAAGTCGTGGCGACGATCGACGTCGGCGGCCGCATCGACGCGTTCGCCGTCGGCCCTGGCGCCGAGCGAGTCTTCGTCGCCACCCCGGGCGCCATCGCCGTCGTCGACGTGCCGGCCCGGCGCGTGGTGGACACGATCGCGCTGCCGGGCGAGCGCACCGGCCTGGCGCTGGCGGGCGACCGGCTCTACCTGGTCGAGAATCAGACGGACAAGGGCCGGGTGTCGGTGCTGAGCCTCCGCGATCGCACGGTGACGGCCACGCGGGAGATCGATGCCGTGGCGGGCGAACCGGTGCTGACGGCCGACGGCCGGCGCCTGTTCGTGCCGCACCACTTCTATTCCGGGCGCGTGACCGCGCTCGACGCCTCGTCACTGGCGGTCCAGGCATCCATGACGTTCGAGGACGGCGTGTCGCGGCCCAGCCTCGGGCCGGGCGATCGGCTGCTGTATGCGCCGAACGGCAGCACGTTCGACGGCCGCGTCACCATCATGGACGCGTCGACCCATCGGCTCGTAGCCGAGGTCGTCCTCGACGGCGAGCCCATGGATCTGACGCTGGACCCGTCCGGTCACCGCGCCTACGCCACGCTCTTTCACAACCACGCCGTGGGCGTGATCGATCTGGAGCGGCGGGCGCTGGAGCGGACGGTTCCGGTGGCGGACTACCCGGGGGCGATCGCCGTCAGCGGCGACGGGATGCTGGTGTTCGTGGCCCACAACGGAACGCCGGACCTGTCGGTGGTCGATACGCGCGCCTTTACGGTGCGCACGCTCCGGCTGCCGGCCGAGCCGCACGACCTGGCCGCGCCGCCGCGGTTCATCGCACGCTAGCCGGCCCGCCACCACGCGTTGCAGCGCTTCGCAGGCGTGACGACGGCGGATACCCCGGCGCGTCCGCCCTTCAGAATGCCGATGCGAGCGCCACCGGCCGCTCGAGTTCCATCGTCGGCCCCGGAACTGGCTGCGGGCGGAACTGATCGGACGAGTAGGGAAACAGCTCGACGAGCGACTTCTTGACCCCCGGCGAGACGTTCATGACGAGATGCCCGCGATGCAGCTGGCGCGGCGACGTCACCCCGCACGAGTTCGCGATCATCTGGATGTCCCGCTCGATGGCGAGCGCGTAGTTGCGGACGCGGACGCCCTTGTCTGCCGGATCCAGTCCGGCCTGCAGCCATCGGTTCTGGGTCGCCACGCCGGTCGGGCACGCGTTCGTGTGGCAACGCATGGCCTGGATGCACCCGATCGACATCAGGAAGCCGCGCCCGATGTGCAGCAGGTCGGCGCCGAGCGCAAGATGCGTGGCGGCATCGCCGCCAGTGGCGATCTTGCCGGACGCAATCACCGTGACCTCGTGCCGGATGCCGGCGCGCCGCAGCGCGTTGTCCACGGCGACGAGCGCGTCGATGAGCGGCAGGCCCACCTGGTCGGCCAGCGCGAGCGGGGTCGCGCCGGACCCGCCCTCGGCGCCGTCCACGGCGATGAAGTCCGGTCCGTCCCCGCGCCGGCGGATCTCACGGCACAGCTCGTCCAGTTCGTCGGTCGACCCGACGACCATCTTGAGGCCGATCGGCTTGCCGGTCAGCTTCCGGACGCGCTCGATGAAGTCGAGCATCGACGGCGCGTCGTCGAACTCCTCGAAGCGGTTCGGCGACTGGCAGTCCACTCCCATCGGAATGCCACGAATCGCCGCGATCTCGGCGGTGATCTTCTCCTTGGGAAGCAGCCCGCCCTGACCCGGCTTGGCACCCTGGGCCAGCTTGATCTCGACCATCTTGACCTGCGGCAGCGCCAGGATCGCCGCCGCCTTCTCGTCGTCGAAGCGACCATCGGCGGTGCGGCAGCCGAACTTCGCGGGCCCGATCTGATAGAGGACATCGCAGTCCCCTTCCAGGTGGTAGGGCGACAGCGATCCCTCGCCGGTGCTCATGTAGCAGCCGGCCATCCTGGCGCCGCGCGACAGCGCCCGGACCGCGTTGGGCGACAAGGCGCCGTAGCTCATGCCGGCGATGTTGGCGAATCGCTTCGGGTGATACGGCTGCTGTCGCCTGGCGCCGATGACACCCGGCCGCGGATGGTCGGCGGTGGCGCCGCCCTTCCGCGCCAGGGTCGGGTAGATGGAGGGCACGAACAGCATCCGTCCGGGCTGGTTGTGGTCGACCTGCGAACCGAACCCGACCAGGTTGCTCTGCCCCTGTGCGGACGCGTAGACCCACGTGCGCGTGACCCGGTTGTACGGCCGTTCGTCGAGATCGCCGGCGAAGAAGTACCTGCCGCAAGGGGTGGCCCAGCTCTTCGAAGAGGGCACGCAAGATGGCCGACCACTGGAAAGTTGCGCGTGACCGCGTTGCGGCGCTGCGTGAGGTCGTAGAGGCCCAGCAGCGCCACGAGGGCGGCGAGGCCGCCCACGATGATGACGAGGGTCATAGCTGTGCTCTCCCGGAGGTTGCTCCGAAGGTCTGGTCCGAGAAAGCCACTCCTGGGTGCGGGGCGGCGGCCACGACCCGGGCCATCTCGGCCGCGGGCGCCGGCGCCAGCAGCACGGGACTCGTCGCCCGCCGAAGCACCGGCGTGGCGGTGGAGGCCGTGGTGAGGCGAGCGACGCCGCGTCGCTTCGGCAGCCCCATGACAATCAGGTCGGCGTCGAACTCCGACGCCGCCGTGAGGATGGCGCGGTGGGGCACACCGGTGACGACACTCGTCTCGACGCGGTACGAGTCGAACACGTCCTGAGGGACCGCGGCCTGCATCCGCTGCTGGATGCTCTCGACAAGCGCACGGTGCTCGCGCATCACCCGGCGAGCCGAGCCGCCAGAGTAGATCGTGTCGTAGGGGAAGCCTTCGATCACGTGCAGCAGCCGCAGCGTGCCGCCGCTGTCCCGCGCCAGGCGCAGCGCCTGTCTGAGTGCGCCATCGGATGCCGGTGAGAAGTCCACCGGGCACAGGATGTTGGTGAACGCACGCGTGGCGGCGCGGGTCGCGGAGTCGGGCACGACGAGCGTCGGGCAGGCGAGCGACCGGGCCACCGCCTTCGCATGGAGACGCGGACGCCAGCCCAACCCGTGGCGACGGCGGGGCGTGCCCACGACCACCAGGTCGGCGGCGATCGTCTCGGCGTAGTGGGCGATCGCGATCACCGCGTCGCCTTGCAGGGACACCGTGCTCAGGCGAAGTCCGTCAGTGTCGCCGGTCGACCCTTCCATGGGCCGGGGCAGGCGCGCTCGCCCGCCACGCACGTGCGCGACGTGAAGATCGGCGTCGTGCCAGCGGGCCAGCGCCGCGGCCTGCGACACGGCAGACGTTCCACTGAACGAACGACCGACGGGGACGAGGATCACTTTCGGAGTCATTGCATGCCTTCCTTCGGAAATGGCGCGGCGGCGTCGCGTCGCCAGCCGCGGATCGCGGAGACCAGTGCGTGCGGGCACCCGTCAGGCGGCGAGACGAGACCCTCGCTCCGGCGCCATGTGCACATCGAGTCGCTTGGACAGCCGCTCGGGCACGGCGAGGACCGGGCGGCCCGCCGTTCGGATGACGCGGGCGACGGTAGAGCCGATGAGCGTCCGCCCAACGACGCCCCGTGCCGTGACGCCCATCACGATGAGGTCGGCATCGAGGTCGGAGGCGACCCTCGTGATCTCGGCGGCCGGCGCCCCCGACGTGACCCGCGCCCGTACATCGGCCACCATCCGTGCCTCGATCGGCACGGCGTCCCGCATCCGGCGCCACGCGTCGTGGTGCAGGCGGTGGGCATACTCGGGCACGGCGAGGTTGTAGCCGTGCGTCGACACACCCAGGCCAGCCGCCCGCGAGACATGGACGAGCGTCAGGCGGCCGCCGTCCTTCACCAGGTGGAGCGCCTGCCGGACGGCGCGGTCCGACCCCTTCGTGAAGTCGACCGCACACACGATGTTGTCGAACCTCGCCAGGTCCTGGCGCGCGTCTTCCAGCACCGGCACGACCAGCACCGGGCACCTGGCCCGCTTGGCCACCTGCTCCGCGATCGATCCATCGCGAAGACGTGCGAGTCCCGTTCTGGCGTGGGTGCCGAGGACGATCAAATCGAACCGTCCGGTGTTGGCGTGCAGGAGGATCACACCTGCCGGATCGCCGTGCTGCTCGGTGACGCGCAGACGCACGCCGGCGGCGTCGGCCGCACGCTGCAGCGTTGCGGTCCTGGCCAGGCGCTCGCGTGCGTGCCAGTTGAAGCGGTCCCGCACCGGAATGGCACGGACCGCCGTCAGTTCCGCGTTACGCGCGCGGCTGAGGGCGAGCGCCTGATCGAAGACGGCCTTGGCCGGCCGGGAGAAATCTACCGCGCAGAGGATACGGGACGGTCTGGACACAGTGAACTCCTTCACGAGTACGGGTGGGGCGGAGCCAGGGGCACCACGGCGTCGCTCACGCCATGCAATTGCAAGATGACCGCCATCAGCAGGCGGTGACTGGAGGCAGAAACCCCCTGAAAACACCGTGAATCTGGCCGATCTCCGAGGAAGGGGGCCGGCGCGATGGTTTCAGAATGAAATCGTGACCACGTTCTGAAAGGGAACCGCCTCCGCTCAGCCGCGCCGAGTCAGGAGGACAGCCGCTGCTCGATGCGCTGCCCCAGCGCCGGGCCGAGCCGCTCGACGGCCCGGTTGATCGCTGCATACACGTGCGGTCCGGCCACGCTGCAGGTGACCGTCGCGCTGACCACGGCAATGCGATTCATGCCGAAGGCAATCGCAAGGCGCGGGCCAACGCGCGAGTCGCGTCAGCGGCCGATTCACGCGCGCACGTGATGCCCGGTGTGCCGAAACGGAAGGGCGCGAGTTCAGGACGAAAGGCCGTACTGCTTCATCTTCCGCCACAGCGTGACGGTGCTGATCTTCAGGGCCTCGGCGGCCCGGCGGCGGTGGCCGCCGAAGCGCTCGAGGGCGCGTTCGATCATCACGCGCTCCTGCTCCTGGAGGTCGAGCGTGTCGTCGCCCGCCCGGCGCTGCCCCTTCTTCGTGATCTCGGGTGGCAGCTCGCGCGGCCGGACGCTGGGCCGATCGGCGAGAATCACGGCCCGTTCCACGGCGTGCTCGAGCTCGCGGACGTTGCCCGGCCAGTTGTAGTTCATGAGCGCGGTCATCGCCTCGGCAGACACGGTCGTGACGTCCTTCTTCATGCGGGAGGCGGCGCGGACGAGGAAATGCTGCACGAGGAGCGGGATGTCCTCGCGGCGGTCGCGCAGGGGAGGCACGGTGATGACGAAGGCCCCGAGCCGGAAGTAGAGGTCCTCACGGAAGTCCCCGGCGTCGACGGCGGCCCGCAGATCGCGGTTGGTCGCGGCCACGACGCGCGCGTTGATCCTGATGTTGCGTTCGGCGCCGACGCGCCGGATCTCCCGTTCCTGGAGGGCGCGCAGCAGCTTGGCCTGCACCGTGGGCGCGACTCGCCGATCTCGTCGAGGAAGATCGTGCCGCTGCCGGCCACCTCGAACAGGCCGGCCTTGTCGCGCACGGCCCCCGTGAAGGCCCCGCGGACGTGGCCGAACAGCTCCGATTCGAGCAGCGTCTCGGTGAGGGCCGCGCAGTTGACGCTGACAAACGGCGCGCTCGCCCGCGGGCTCTGGTCGTGGATCATCCGGACGATGAACTCCTTGCCGGTGCCGCTTTCGCCGTAGACGAGAACCGTGGTGTCGAGCGGCGCGACGCGAGCCGCCAGCTCCAGCACGTCCTCCATGGCCGGACTGCGCGCGATGAAGTGGCTGGGAGGCCGCGTGACGACTGACACGCTCGCGCAGCAGGTTCAGCTCCCGCTCGCGCCGCTCCAGCAGCCGCTCACGCCGGTCCAGCTCCTTGACGCGCCGACCCGACGACGTCTCGCAGCCGCTCGACTTCCTGGCCGAGGCTGGCCACCTGGAAATCGTCGCGAATGGCGTCGAGCTCATCACCCCAGCTCTCCGCATCGCGTCCGACCACCGCGCAGGCCTTGGCCCCGCCGCCCAGGCACTCGGTTTCGCGGAAGTAGATCTCCTTGCCCATGCAGGCGCTGACGTAGCCGCTCGAGTACCCGACCAGCGACCAGCAGACCGGCGACGGACTGCGGCCGTAGTGGTGCAGATGCTGCTCGGCCTCGTAGGAGTCGTGCCAGACGACCTCCTCCTCGAACCGTCCGGTCGACTCGTCGTGCTCGATGCTGACGACGTTCGCGCGGACGATGCCCTCGAGCGTGTGCAGCATGGCGCCGGCGCGAAGACCGTCCTCCGGCGTGGCCCACTGCGATCGGTCGCGCAGGCTGACGGCGTCGTGATAGCCGTCCGCGTAGCCGAAGCGCAGCAGCAGCCGCCGTCGCCGTTTCGAGCCCGAGCGTGTCGACGAGTTCCTTGCGCAGCAGGCCCATGGCTGCCGCGCTCAGGATCACGACGCGCTGCTCGTGCAGCCGGATGATGCCCTGGTCCGGACGGAAATCGAGCAGCTCCGCCAGATGGAGAGGTGTGACCTTCGGCGGAATGGGAGGCGGCCGCTGCTTCACAGTGTTGGTCCATTCTATGACCCTCTACTGCGGTGGCGATGGTCCGGCCGTGGTCCCATCCGTGCCGCTCGCGCCGGCGGTCGCGTCGGTGCCGTCGTCCGAGATTGCGGTCGAGGCGTCAGTCAGCGGCTCTGGCGCTTCCACGCCGAGCGTCCATGACGGTGGGTCGCTGGCGGGGAACGAGTCCTCGAGCACGTGGTCCAGGGTCCACTCGTGGGCGTAGCGACCAGGCGAGCCTGTCATCCACTCCTCCTTCATGCCGCCCGTGACGACGGCTGTCGCGCCACGACCTGGCGGCTGTGATGGACCGCATCGACCCGGGTGAGCCCGCGTATCGCCGCTTCGAGCTGCACCGCGAGCAGCTCGTGGTGGCACGCGGAGAGCCCGAAGCCGCGGGCGTAGTGCGTCACGCGACGTGCATCCGCCAGGACGATGACGGCGTCCTCGCTGTCCAGCATGTCATCAAGTTGGTCGTAGAGGCGCTGCACGTCCGCGCCGAGCCGTTGCCGCAGGGTCACAGTTCAGCCTCGGTCATGGTGTCCCGCGCCGACGGCCGCGCGGACCGGGTGCGGGATGCGCGCGCCTGCGCGCGCGGATCGTGTCGGCGACGCCGGCTGACGGCGGCTGCCGCCGCATTGGCACCCGGCCGTCCGTGACTGGTCGCGCGCGAGCGGAGAAAGGCCAGATCGTGTGCACGCTCGCCGAACGCCGTCACGGCCTCCGCCCACAGCCCCCGGGCTTCGACGTGTGGACACTCGTCGTCGCATCCGCCGGAGCCGTCGCCGCGCAGGCGCCGCTCGTGGGCGACCATCGCGTCGTGCCAGGCCGCCAGGCGGGCGGCCAGTCCGGTTGCGTGTGCCCGTTCAGGTCCCGTGGCCAGCGTTGCGTACGGATTCATGTCGACCCACTCTTTCTTGGAGGAAGTAGGCGTGTCCCGTGCTCCTCGGCACTGCCGAGAAGACCCGCCTGTCGAAATCGGTTGATTGGGGAAGTGAGGGCTGCCGGCTCAGGCCGGACGAACGGCGCTGTCGGCGAGCGGAGGCATCGGGACGCCGAGCGCCTGACGCCACAGATCGTGGGTCATGACGTTCGCGCCTCCGAGAGCGCCGCGAGATGGCGGGGACCGCCTGAGTCGTGCTGACAGCAGTGCATGGCAAGGGCTCGCGACAGCGAGTCGTCCGGGGTTCGACCTCGAACGACGCCGCGCCATCGCGCTTGCCTTCAGCACTGCAACTTGCGATCCGGCATCTGATCCCGGCAATCCCGCTGACCGCCTCCTGTCGACCGTTTCACTTTGTCGCTGGGGCTTCATTGTGAAACGGAGCCGTTCGGCGCCCCGGCGTCGCTGCCCGCACTGCCGCCCGTCCGCGTCTGCCCCCGTTCTTGCAGTGGGAAGAACAGAGGTCCCTTGCTTTGGAATCGGCCATCGCCCGACGGGCGAGGGCGCTGACGATTCGTGACCGGATCAGGGGCGGCGCCACGGATAATCGCCCATGTTCCTGATCGACCGGCTGATCCTGCTGGCCGCCGTGCTGCTCCTGGCCGGCATCGTGTCGAGCAAGTTCTCGTCGCGGGTGGGACTGCCGGTGCTGGTGCTGTTCCTCGGCATCGGGATGCTCGCCGGCGAGGACGGCATCGGCGGCATCGCGTTCGACGACGTGACCGTCGCGCACGGCATCGGCACGCTGGCGCTGGCGATCATCCTGTTCGACGGCGGCCTGCAGACGCGCTGGTCGGCGCTGCGCGCGGTGTGGAAGCCGTCGTTGCTGCTGGCCACGGTGGGCGTGAGCGTGACGGCGCTCGTCACGGGACTGGCCGCCGCCTTTGTTCTGGGCGTCTCGCCGCTCGTGGGCCTGCTGTTCGGGAGCATCGTGGCCTCGACAGATGCCGCCGCCGTGTTTTCGATCCTGCGCTCGCAGGGGCTGCATCTCAGGACGCGCGTCGCCGGCACGCTCGAAGTGGAAAGCGGATCGAACGATCCGATGGCCATCTTCATGACGGTGGGGCTGCTCGAAGTGCTGACCGGCCGGCTCGAGCTGGGACCCGGCCTGCTGATCCTGTTCGTGCAGCAGATGGGCATCGGCACCGTGGTTGGCCTCGGGGCCGGATGGCTCGCGGTGCGGCTCGTGAACCGGATCGAACTGGCGGCTCCCGGTTTGTATCCCGTCCTGGCCGGCGCCTGCGGCCTGACCGCTTTCGGAGTCGCGGCGCAGGCCGGCGGCAGCGGCTTCCTGGCCATTTACCTGGCGGGCATCGTGATCGGCAACAGCCGCACGGTCTTCCAGCGCGGCACGTTCCTCTTCATGGACGGCCTGGCGTGGATCTCCCAGATCACGATGTTCGTGGTTCTCGGCCTGCTGAGCACACCGTCGGATGTCGTGCCGGTGGCCGGGGCCGGCGTGCTGCTGTCGGCGGTGCTGTTTCTGGTGGCCCGCCCGCTGGCGGTCGTGCCGTTGCTGCTGCCGTTTCGCTTCACCATGCGCGAGCACGTGCTCATCTCCTGGGGCGGCCTGAAGGGCGCGGTCCCGATCATCCTCGCGACGTTCCCGCTCATGCTCGGACTGCCCGGAGGGACGTCTGATCTTCAACGTCGTGTTCTTCGTGGTGCTGGTGTCCGCGACGCTGCAGGGGTGGACACTGCCGGCGCTTGCCACCCGCCTCGGGCTCCAGGAGCACCGCGCGCAGGCGCCGCCCGTGTTCCTGGAACTGCTGGCGCTGCGGGACGTGAACGCGGAGATCATCGACTACCCCGTGTCCGCGGTGTCGACGGTGGCCGGCCGCACCGTTCAGGAACTGGGGATGCCCGACGGCGCGATCGTGGCGCTGGTGTCGAGGGGCAAAGCGCTGATTGCGCCGCGCGGGTCGACGCAGCTACAGGCCGGCGACCACCTGTTCGTGATCGCGCGGCCTGGCGATCGTGGCGCCGTGGATCAGGCGCTGGGCCACGTCGAGACGTAGCGCGACGGGCGGCGGGCGTGTGGTCAGTACGGTGTCGTGGGGATCCGCGGTGAGCTCCGATACCTGCAGGTCCGGAGGGGCCGCTCGTAGCCCGCGGCAGGGACAGTTCAGGGACCATCGACCGAGATCGGCCGTCTCCAAGGAATTCGTGAAATCCGCAAGTCCTTGTGCGACAATCATTAACCCGGCGCGGTGAGGTGGCTGAGTGGCCGAAAGCGGCGGTTTGCTAAACCGTTGTAGGGCTTTAACTCCCTACCCAGGGTTCGAATCCCTGCCTCACCGCCAATTCAACTGCGTTGCCTTGGCGCCTCGGCACGTCTTCAGGCGCGCCGCGATCGGCCGGTAGGCCGCTCGCGAGCGGGCACGAATCCCTGCCTCACCGCCAATTCAACTGCGTTGCCTTGGCGCCTCGGCACGTCTTCAGGCACGCCGCGATCGGCCGGTAGGCCGCTCGCGAGCGGGCACGAATCCCTGCCTCACCGCCAGTTAAGTGGTTCTAGGCATTGCACTTAACGTCGGAGACCCTCCCCGTCTCCACAGTGTCTCCACAGCTCTGCAAGCCGCAGAGCGCCTTGGGCGCGTCTCGCCGGCTCCTCCGGCAGTCGAATCGCCGCATCCAACGCCGCCGGCTGATCCGCAACCTGCAGACATTCGCTGGTCGGCCATCGTGGGCCTTCGAAACCGGCTGATTCACGGTTACGACGATGTCGACCTCGACATCGTGTGGGCCATCGTGTCGTCCGATCTGCCGACGTTGCTGACGTGGCTCAACGACTAGATCTGGCGGGTGAGGATAGACGGCATTAGGCGTGGTGACTGACAGAGCTGGCGTTATCCGACCCTGACGCCCCGCAGGCTCGCTGCCGCTCCCTCCTCCTTTGCGCGGCGTTGCCACCTCCTCAAGGCGGCGTTGGCGCGCCGGCGCCTGGCGGGATGGAGCCGCGGTTGTCTATTCCTTGGGATGAGAAGCCGGCCGGACTAGCTTGGCGCACAGGTGGGCAGCCATACCTTCAGCACCCTGTTTCATGACCTGAGCGTGATTCCAGCTGAAGAGCGGGCGCATCACCGGGGCAAGGAGATTCATCCACCAAATGGTGCTCTCTACATTCCACACGTAACGGACCCTGGTTACCGTTCCCTCCTGTGAGAGATGCCAACGGCCAATCCCTGCCAACTCACCCTCTGTGGCGCCTTCCAGCACACACGGAGGTTCAACGCGGGTCAGTTCCGAGTCAAATTCCAGGGTGTAGGGCAATCGGGAGGCATAGACGAAATGCCAGCGGCTGCCGATTCCATTCGCGTCGCCAGGCCCGAGTTTGGCGACACTCTTGACTAGTGGCCACCACTGGGGCCATGTCTCCATGTCGAGAACCACCTCCCACACCTTCTCGACGGGCGCCTCAATCTCCCAAATGGTGACAAAGGAATAGCTTGTCATGTGAGCGCGGGGCGCGCCTCCATGAACCGGTAGGTCACGACGATGCCGACGAAGAGAGACGCCAGACCGCCGGCGAACAGGTACGTGACCGGACTGGACGGCGTGAACTCGCTCCAGGCGCGCGCCACGCCGATCAGGATGAAGAAGATGGAGAAGGCCTGCGCCTGCAGGATGCGCCGGGCGCTGCTCCAGCGGGTGTCCACGGCGATCCCGAGTCCGACCACGCCGGGCAGCGCGAACATCGCCGCCGTCACCCGGGCATCGAGTGGCGTCAACGGCCACGGCCAGCTCGCGATCATCGCGTCCGGACGCAGGAGCAGCAGCAGGCTGACGGCGATCGCCACGAGGCCCACACCGGCCACGACCACGCGGCTCATCGCGGGGATCACGGCGTCGCCGCCGTCGGCCGTGTCCGGATCGGTGACCCGGTTGCGCAGCCAGGCGACGGCTACGGCGAACGGCGCCGTGAAGTACAGGCCCGCCCAGGCGATGAACGTCAAGGACCAGTGGTCGAAGCGATCCCAGTGCAGGACGGTGGCGATGCCGAGAATCGACGCGAAGGTAGTGACCGGCAGCATCCCGACCTTGACGTGATGCCAGCGCGTGGCACGGAGTACGCCGATGAAGTAGTGAACGCCTCCGGCGTAGGCCGATGCCAGCATCATTGCCGTCATGCTCGACGTGATCTCCCACGCGAAGAGCTCGGCCGAGTCAGCGGGCCTGATATAGAGCAGGAAGAAGCCGCCGATGAGGAACGGCAGGATCATGAGCGCGAGCCACTTCGTCTCGCGCAGGATCCGATCGTCCGGACGGCCGACCGAGTGAGGGCGGGCGATGGGCTGAGACATGGCGACGGCGCTCACCTGATGACGGGATCAGAATCTTGCGGCACGGCGGAACGAGCGGCAGTGTATCCCAGGCGCGGCCGGCCCAGGCGGCGTGCATACCTCAGGGCCGACCGTGGCCAACGGAGCACTTTCGCCGTCTTCGTTCCCGCCGTCAACTGCTGGTGACGTCGTCGCCGCCCTCGGGCAGCACGTGCCCGGCGACGCCCCGCCGGCGGACCTGTCAGCCGCTGACGTGAGGGACCCACACACAGGAGGATTGGGTGCCGCAGCCCCTCTTGATTCGCAGCGGGGTGAGCCTGGCGCTCCTCACCACGCGCTACACAGGGAGCAACTGGCCGACGCCGTCGCCCGTCACCACCAACGCGAAATCCTGCGGGCCGGCCAGCAGATTGGACGCCGTCACCTGCAGCAGATACGTCCCTGCCTCGGGGTTGCTCAGCCGGATGGACTCGATGTTGTTGTCCGTATCAGGGATGTTGAGCGTGTCCGGGATTCCCGCATTGCCGATCCGCTTGCTGCCGTCCGGCAGCTGCAGGAACAGGTTCAGGTTGTTCTGGAGCGCTCTGGCGGGCAGGTCGGTGTAGGCCAGCGTCACACTCAGACGCTCGATGCCGGCCGGAACCGTGAAGCGGAAGCGGCGCCGCTGCCCGGTCGCCGTGAACTGCCCGGTGGCGTCCTGCCAGTTGTCCACGAACTGCAGCACCAGCGCCGGATGTGCCGGGTTCGGCACCGTGCGTTGCATGTTCACGCGGCCGTGGCCCTGATGGTAGTTCGGCTCGCCGTGCTTCGGGGCGACGGCGTCAGCGCCGGTCAACCGTTGCGCGCCGTTGATGAGGGCGGCGCGCAGGAGCGCCGCGCTCGGCTGATGCCCGCGCTTGGAAACGAAGTACTCGCGCACCAACGCCGCGCAGCCGGCCACGAGCGGCGTGGCCATGCTCGTGCCGCCCAGGTAGGCGTAGTCGGCGTTGCCGGGGAACGGTCCCCAGTAGTTGGTGAGCGGCGCGGTGGAGGACTTGGCCGAGGCGATGTTGGTCCCCGGCGCCACGACGTCCGGCTTGATGCGGCGGTCGTCGCAGGGACCGCGGCTGCTGAAGGCGGCGAGGGATTCAGGGTCGCCGGAGATCTTCTCGGCCGAGATGGGTGTGGACGGGAAGTTGCTGGGCCAGGCCTGTCCCCACGTGAGAGCGGACAGGCCTCCGGTCGTCCTGTCGCTGCGGCTCGCACCCACCGTGAGGGCGTTCTTGCAGGAGGCGGGCGATCCGATCGACAGCCAGTCGACGAAGCCGGCCGCGGCATTCACCCTGGGCGCGCCGACGCCTTCGTTGCCGGCCGCGATCACGATCAGCATGTCGCGATGGCGGCTCACGAACTCGTCCACCTCGGTCGAGTTGATCGTGTACGACGAGGGGGTGGCAGCGCCCCAGCTGTTGTTGTGGATCCGCGCGCCTTGCTGGTAGGCCTCGTCGAACAGGTCGTTCAGGTCAAGGGGCAGTCCTCCGAGGTTCCCGTTCGCGTCCATGATCGACTGGAAGAACAGCGTGGCCTTGGGTGCGGTCCCGCGCACCTTGCCGCCCGACGCCGCGCCATCGCCGGCCACCGAACCCGCCACGTGCGTGCCGTGGCCGTCCGGGTCGCTCGGATCGCCCGGACGCCCGAGGGCGACGATCCCGGCCACGCGTCCGGCGAAGTCGGCATGCTGCGCGTCAAGCCCCGTGTCGGCGATCGCAACCATCTGGCCGTCGCCCTCGAGGTCGAGCACGAGGCCCGGATTGGGCGCGTCGATCCCCAGTAGTTCGCGGGCCCTGTCGTTGCACGTCTTCGGCATGACGTACTGCTCGAACGAGGCCACTTCCTGGAGGGCCGGGATCGCATCGATGAGTGGCGAACTCTGCAGCAGGTAGACGCGGACCTTGCGCGCGCTCGCGCCGGCCACCGCCACCCCGCGCGCCGCGAGCCACTCCTGCACGGTGGCCAGGTCTTCGGCGCGATGCACGCGCACGTCGAACGTCAGCATCGACACGCCGGCGTGTGTGTCCGCGGAGCGCGTCCCGGCCATGTCCGGCCCCGTGTCCCGCGCCTGAATCTCACGGATCGCCTGCACCATCTCGGTGTCGTTGGACAGACTCTGCAGCTGCTGCAGGTCCAGTCGCCCCTTGTAGACGCGATTCGGATAGCGTTCGAGCAGCCTGACGCCGACGCTGTCGAGACGCTCTCGCCACGCCTCCAGGAGCGGCCCCCGGAGCTGGATGTAGTAGAACGAGCTGTCCGATGGTGCCGCGGCCGCCTCGAGACCCGCGGACGAGACGTCAGGCCTGGCGGCGCGCATGTTCGCACGGCGAGTGCCCACGATCGCTTCGAACGTCTCGTCTGCTCCGAGAGACGGCACGTCGCCGACCTCCTCCACGATCAATCCCGCGGCTTCGAGCGCCGGGATCGCGGCGTCGTCGACGTTGCCGACCACGTAGGCGCCGGTATCCTCCGGCGACGACAGTTGTCGCAGGGCCTCACCTTGCTCTGACTCGTGCATGTAGTGCGCAATGATGCGTTTCGTCGCCATGGCGGCCGCCTCTTGTTCCAGAACTGGATGACGTTCGCGCGAGACAGGACGCACACGGACGCGACGCCGGCTCTCGCGCGCTGACCCGAGAATTCGTGGTTGTCCTCGCTGCCGTGGACGGACCGGAACGCCGATATTCAGACTCGCGATCCTCGACCGGGGTGGACGCTCTCGCCGGCCCTCCGGCAGAATGGACGCCGCGACGCCCTCTCGCGCGGCAGGTCAGCCGGCGTGCGGGAGGCGTCCCGCTCCGGAGGATCTGAGTGCAGCAACTGCTGATTCGCAGCGGCGTCGTCCTGGTGCTCTTCGGCACCCTCTCGGGCTTCGCACCGATGGTGGTCACCAACCCGCGCATGGGACTGGCCGCCCACCTCGGCGGCGCCATGAACGGCCTGCTGTTGCTGGCCCTCGGCGCCGTGTGGCACCACGTGCGGCTGGTGCGAGGGCGCGAGCGGCTGACGATCGGCCTGCTGCTGTGGGGCGCGTTCGGCAACTGGGCCGTGACGCTGGCCGCCTCGATCACGGGCGCGAGCCAGTTCGCGCCGCTCGCCGGCGCCGGCTACGGCGCGTCACTCGCCGTCGAAATCCTCACGCTGGTGGTCATCGGCACCGTGGGGCTGTCGATGATCGCCGGCCTGCTGCTGGTCATCGCCGGGCTGCGCGCCGCCGCCCGCGGCCCTGGACGCACGGACCCGGCGGGTCCCTAGGTCGAGGACGGGCGTTCGCGCGCGTCTTACGGCGTGGTGCTCAGTTCCGAGTCGGCCGGCGTGACGCCGGCACCACGGCGGCGCGACAGCAGATCGACGACCTCATCGATGAGCTGCGGGCCGTCGATCGGCTTGGTGTGATAGCCGGTGTAGCCGGCGGCCAGCGCGCGGCGGCGGTCCTCGACCCGCGCCATGGCGGTGGTGGCGATGGCCGGCAGGTCGGGATGCTGTTCGCGCACGCGCTCGATGAACGTGTAGCCATCCATGCCCGGCATCGCGATGTCGGCCACCACGAGGTCAACGCTTGCGGTCTCGAGGTGCTGCAGGCCGGCGGCCGCGGAGGCGCACAGCGTGACCGACGCCCCGGCACCTTCGAGCACCGCGGCGCACATCTCTCCCGAGTCCTGCTCGTCGTCCACCACGAGCAGCAACGCGCCAGCGAGGCACTCCGCACGCCAGGCCGGACGCGGCGCGGCGGGCTCGACGACGGCGGCGTCAACCGACACCGGCACCGGCAGGCTGACGCGGATCGTCGTGCCCAGACCCGGACCGGCGCTTTCGGCCGCGATCCGCCCGCCGTGCTGCTCCACGAGATGGCGGACAATCGCCAGCCCGAGGCCAAGCCCCCCGTGCTCGCGGGTCGTCTTGCCGTCGGCCTGGCGGAACTGCTCGAACATGTGCGGCAGGAACTCCGCCGGGACGCCGTCGCCGGTGTCGCGCACCTCGATGCACACGTCGTCGCCCACCAACTGGCAGCGCAGCGCGATCTCGCCGCCCGCCGGCGTGAACTTCACCGCGTTGGCCAGGATGTTGCCGAACACCTGCTGCAGACGCTTCGCGTCCCCCTCGAGCGGCGGCAGGGGCGCCGCGAGATCGGTCGTCAACCGCACGCCCTTCTGCGCGGCCGCCGGCTGGATGGCGCTCATCGCCATCTCGACGAGCGCGGGAATCGCGACGGGGGTGCGCTCGAGTTCGAGCTTGCCGGCGACGATGCGTGAGACGTCGAGGATGTCCTCGATGAGCTGCGCCTGCAGACGGGCGTTGCGGGCGATGGTCTCGAGCGCCGCGTCCACGCGTGCCGGGGGCAGGGCGCCGGCCTGCAGCAGGTGTGCCCAGCCGAGGATGGCGTTGAGCGGCGACCGCAGCTCGTGCGACAGGGTGGCGAGGAACTCGTCCTTGCTGCGGTTGGCCTCCTCGGCGATCGCCAGGCGGGCCAGTTCGGCCTCCTTGCGCCGCGTCGCCATGATGCACACGCCCGAGAGGCGCACGGCTCGGCCGCTCACATGCTCGACGCGGCCCTTGCCTTCCACCCACCGCACGGTGCCGTCGGGGGCCACGATGCGGTATTCCACGTCGTACGGGACACCCTCGGCCAGCGCCCGTTGGGCCGCACCCAGCACGAGCGCCTTGTCCTCGGGATGGATCTCGCGCTCGTAGCTCGCGAACGTGCCGTCGAAGGTGCCGGCCGGCAGTCCGTGCAGGATGGCGAGGTTGTCCGACCACTCGACCTTGTTGGTCCGCAGGTCCCAGTCCCACGTGCCCATCGACGCGGCGTCGAGCGCGAAGCGAAGCCGTTGCTCGTTGCGCCGCAACTGCGTCTCGACGGTGATGCGTTGTACCGCGAACGCCACCTGGGAGGCCATCAGGCTGGCCAGCTGCATCTGGCCGGCGCCCGGTTCGTGCGGCGTGTCGAAGTAGAGCATGAACTTGCCGATCACCTTGTCCATGCTGACGAGCGGAAAGAACGCCAGCGCCGCGATCCCTTCGTGCTCGAACACCGGCAGGAGCGCCGACAGCGACGGGTCGGCGTGGACGTCACCGACGACGATCGGCGCCGCGTCGGTGGACTCAGGCGTCCACGGGCTGTGGCCCTCGACGGCGGCTCGATACTGCTCGGAGATGCCCCGCCAGGCCACGAAGCGCATCACGCCGGCGGCGTCGAACAACAGGATGGAGGCGCGGCTGACCCGCAAGCCGGCCTCCAGGGAGTCGAGCACGGCGTCGAAGATCTCCTGGACGTTACGGCTGCTGCTGATGGCGCGCGTGAGCGTCAGACACACGGCCAGGTGAGGATTGGCGGTCGTCAGCATTGGCATAGCGCGAAAATTCTTTCGCGGGACCGAGCCGCCGCGCAACGGGAACTTTTGCAGGCGTCCCCCGGCCCGTCAGTGTGGCCGTTCGGCGCGCACCGGAGCCGGGAGCGGGCTGACGTCGGGCGCGGCCACCATCGCTCGCACCGCGTCGGGCTCGACGGGCTTGGTCAGATGGTGGTCGATGCCGGCCGTGATCGACTGCCGCCGATCCTCGTCCTGGCCCCAGCCGGTGACCGCCACCAGCGTCACGGTGGCCAGGCCCGGCGCCTGGCGCAAGTGCATGGCCAGCTCGTAGCCGTTCATCCCCGGCAAGCCGATGTCGAGAAACACGATATCGGGCGCGAACTCGCGCACGGTGGCGAGCGCGGATGGACCGTCCGCCGCGGTGCGCACCTCGTGTCCGTCGAACTCGAGCAGCGTCGCCAGCATGTCGGCGGCATCGAGGTTGTCGTCCACCACCAGCACCCGGCGGGGGCCCGGCGCGGCGACGACGAGCGTGGTCCCGTCCTCGGGCACGGGCGGCGGGACGCCGGCTGGCGCCTTGGGGAGGCGGATGGAGAAGCGGCTGCCCTGGTCGCGGCCCGCACTCTCCGCCCACGCCTCGCCGCCATGCAGTTCCACCAGCCGTCGCACCAGCGTCAGCCCGATCCCCAGCCCGCCCTCGTTGCGCGCCATGTCGTCGCCCACCTGCACGAACATCTCGAAGATGTTGGTCAGCATCGGCGGGGGAATCCCGATGCCGGAATCGGTCACCCGCACAACCGCGTCGGCGCCCTCGTCGATCACCTCGAGGTCGACGCGCCCGCCACGCGGCGTGAACTTGGCGGCGTTGCTCAGCAGGTTACTCACCACCTGCGACAGCCGGACGCGGTCGGCCTCGAGGGCAATCGGCGCATCCGGCGCCTTGACGACCAGCTCGAGGCCGGCGGCTTCGAGGAGAGTGACGCTCGACTCCAGGGCGCTCCCGACGATCGCGCCGAGGTCGACGCGCTGCCGGTCGAGATGCACCTGGCCGCGCGTGACACGCGACAGGTCCAGCAGATCGTCGATGAGGTGCACCATGTGCGCCAGCTGCCGCTCCATCACCTGGCGCGTGCGCTCTGCCGCCTCCGCGTCCGGAGCGCTGCGCAGCACCGCCAGGCCGGTGCGAATCGGCGCCAGCGGATTGCGCAGCTCGTGCGCCAGGGTGGCGAGGAACTCGTCCTTGCGGCGGTCCGCGGTGCGCAGTTGCTCGTAGAGCCGTGCGTTGTCCACCGCGGCGGCGGCGCGGCGCGCCAGGTCCATGGCCAGCGCGACGTCGGTTGCCTTGTAACGGCGCCGGCTTTCCGCCTGCACGAGCGTCAGCACGCCGATCGTCGCGCCGCGGGCGATCATCGGCACCGCGATGTAGGAACGCAGATCCAGTTCGCGCAACAACGCCAGGTGCCTGGCATCGCGGGCGCCCGCCCGGAGCATGTCGTCGTCGATCTCGGCGGCCCACTCCGGCTGGCCGGTGTCGATCACGCGCCAGATCCCAGAGGGATCGTCGCGGCGGGGTGGATAGCGCTCGAAGAGCTCGTTCGCCAGCGCGACGCGCGTCGCATCCGGATGGTGCACCGAGACCCGCTCGAGCGTGTCGTCGTCGGCCACCATGTCCACGGCAAACCAGTCGGCGAAGCGCGGCACCACGAGATGGGCGAGATTCCGCAGCGTGGTGTGGTAGTCGAGGGAGGCGCCGAGCGTGTCTCCGGCGTCGGCCAGCAGCCGCGTCGTCTGCTCGGCCTCCTTGAGGCTGGTGATGTCCACCGTCACGCCGAAGATGCGGGCGGCGCGGCCATCCGGATGGCGCTCCACGCGCCCCCGGCTCTGCACCCAGCGGACGCCGGTGGCCGACCGCAGGCGGTATTCAGCGCTGTAGTCGTCGCCGCCGGCCATGGCCGCGCGCCCGGCCTCCTCCACCGTGGCCAGGTCGTCGGGATGGATCACGGCCATGAAGTCCGCCGAGGAGCCGACGTCGACGCCCCAGAAGGCCACGGCGTTCTCGGAGCACTGGACGACATCGTTCTCCAGATCCCAGTCCCACGCGTTCATCTGGCCGGCCGCCAGGGCCAGCCGCAGCCGCCCTTCGCTCGAGCGCAGGCGCTCCTCTCCGCGGTGCGCGTCCGTTACGTCCTCGTGCACCAGCACGACTTCGCGGACCGTGCCGCTGGCATCCCTCACCGGGTAGGCGAAGGCGCGCACCCAGCGCACGGGATCGGCGTGGCGACTGCGGTCGGGACTGGCCAGGTTGGGATCGTAACGAACGGTGGGCAGCGACACCGCCTCGCCGGCAAAGGCGCGGCGCAGCAGCGGCGTGATGCCGTGGGCGTCGAGCTGGGGATCGCGCAGCATGTTGTAGTCGGCGACGTCGCCGAGCGACAGGCCCCACAGCTGCTCCCAGGCGGCGTTGACGCGGAGCGTCTTGCCGCTCGGCGCGAGGATCTGCGTCGAGAGCGGCGATTGGTCCATGACCGCCTCGAACCGCTCGCCGGTGAGCCGCGAAGCGTCCTCGACGCGACGCCGCTCGCTGATTTCACGCTGCGCGACGCCGTAGAGGCGCGCGTTGTCGATCGCCAGCGCCGCCAGCCGCGCCAGGTCCTCGGCCAGCGCCACGTCGGCGGGGCCGTAGGTCCGGTCCGACTCGGTGATGCCCAGGTTGATCACGCCCACCGTGGTGCCGCGGGCCACCAGCGGCACGGCCAGGTGCGAACGCACGCCCAGGTCGCGA
Source organism: uncultured Acidobacteriota bacterium (assembly GCA_963807405.1). GTDB lineage: Bacteria > Acidobacteriota > Vicinamibacteria > Vicinamibacterales > UBA2999 > CADEFD01. The sequence goes on from CAWEBU010000009.1 coordinate 451,706, forward strand.
ATCAACTGCGCGTGTACGTCGTCCAGGGCGTGAGCCGCGAGCACCTCGGGCGTCACGTGTTCGAGCAGCTCGCGCTGGCCGCTCTCCCAGACGCGCGCGGCCGGCTGCGGCGACCCGCGGCGCGGCGGATACCGCTCGCGCAGCGTCTGTGCCAGCTTCACCTTGTGCTCGTTCACGTGGGCGGTGGCCACGCGTTGCAGCTCGCCGCCTTCCACCACGTCCACGATGCACAGGTCGCCAAGGGTCGCGACGGCGAGATCGGCCACCCGCTGCAGGGTCTGCGCGTAGTCGAGCGCGGAGGCCGGCACGTCGCCAGCACCGGCCGTCAACGACAGGCGGGCCGGATCGGAGGCCGCGTGGGATGCAGGGTCGGAGCGCATGCGTTCGTTGCCGGGGGCTCTCCTAGGGTAACCCGGTCGTTGCGGAGAGAGTACGCCGGCGCCCCAGTCCGCCGCCCGACGCGTGCTAGCGGCTGTCCTTGCGTCCCTGCCGGCGCCGCGTGCGGGCGCCGATGTGCCCGTGTGTTCGCGTCAGGTGCGACGCATCGAGCTTCTGCTCGACACGTGCCGCCTGCGACGCCCGGCTGACGGCGCGGCGCCTGGTGTTGGTCTTCGCGACGGCGGCCGCGGGCCCCGCAGCCGCCACCGCGGCCTCGGGCGCCGGCTGTCCTTCCATCTTCGCGACACGCCGCTTGACCCTGGCAACCACCTTGCGAGCCCGGGCCTTGCGTGTCGCCGGCGTCGCCGCGCGCGCGGCCTTGCGCTCGACCTTCTCGAGTTGCGTGGTGAAACGGCGCAGCAGTTCGTCGAAGACGTCCGCCTTGGCCTGCATCGTGGCGGCGTCGGTCCGAGTCGCGCCCCCACGGGGCGCCGCTTTGCCCTTCCCGGCACGGCCGCGCGTGCGCGCGAGGCCGTCGTACTTGTCCTTCAGGCGGCGGGTCCGCTCGACTTGCGCGCGCAGCCGCGCGGCGGTCAGGTCCTTCAACGCCTGGGCCGACGCGCTGGCGGCAAGCGTGCGCTCGCTCGCCGAGAGCAACCGCTGGATGGCGGGTGAGGTCAGTCGCATGCCGGGTCCTTCCGTGATGGGCAGCTCATACCCACCATTCTGCCGGGTCGCTCGGCTCACGTCCACCGCGCGGTGGAGGATCGGGAAAGCCGCGGACGTGCTGTGCCCTTGACGGCGGGCCACCCGGGGTCACGAGGGCGATGGCTGTGGGGCGTCGATCGGCCGTCCGAGCGCCCGCCGGACCGCCGCCGTCCACGCCGCCGCCTGCACGTAGAGCGCGGGGACGAGGAACAGCGTCACGAGCGACGAGGCTGCCAGCCCGCCTACGACCACGCGGGCCAGGGCGGCCTGCAGGCCGGCGCCGGCGCCCAGGCCGAGCGCCAGCGGGATGAGCGCCAGGACGGTGGTGGCCGTGGTCATCAGAATCGGCCGCAGCCGCGTGCGGCCCGCCTCGAGCACGGCGGCCTCGACATCGAGACCGTCCTCGCGCCGCTTCAGGTTGACGTAGTCCACCAGCACGATGGCGTTGTTGACGACGATGCCAATCAGCATCACCACGCCCATGATGCTCTGGACGTTCAGCGTCGTGTTCGTGAGCAGCAGGGTCGGTGCGACGCCGATGACGGCCACCGGCACGCTGGCCATGACGACCAGCGGATCCACGAAGCGCTCGAACTGTCCCGCCAGCACCATGTAGACCAGCAGCAGCGCCATCACGATGGCGATCACGAAGTCGCGCTGTGCCTGTTGCTGTTCGCGATAGGCGCCGCCGTAGACGACCGAGAAGCCGGCCGGCAGCGTCATGCCCGCCAGCTCCGCCTGGATGCGGTCGACCGCATCGCCGAGCGCCACGCCGCGTTCGAGGTTGGCGGTGATGAACTGCACGCGCTGGCCGTCGATGTGGCGGATGTTGGCCGGCCCGCGGTCGCGGCGCCGCTCGACCAGCGTCGACACCGGCACCATCTGGTTGCCCGGCGTCCTGACCGCCACGCCGGCGAGATCGGCCGCCGTCTCGCGGTCCTCCGGCCGCAGCCGGACCGTGATGGGAAACTGCTCGCCGCCCTCGCGGAAGTAGCCGGCACGGCTGCCGCCGACGCTGGTCTGCACGGCGCGGCCCACCTGCTCGACCGACAACCCGAGGCTGTAGATGCGGTCGCGCCGGAAGATCAGGTTCTCTTCCAGCCGCCCTTCGCGTTCGGTGATGTCGACTTCGACGACGCCGCTCACGTTCGCCATGCGCCGGCGAATCTCCGCCGCCAGCGCCACGCTACGGTCCATGTCGTAGCCGCGCAGCTCCACTTCCACTTCCTCGGAGCCGCCGCCCGCCGAGAACAGCCGGCGCAGCATCCACAGGCCCGACTGCGCCCGGACCCGGATCTCGGCGCCGGGAATCCGGTCTGACACGGCCGCCCTGATGCGATCGGCCAGCACGAACGAGTCGATCGTCCGATCCGCGGCTTCGACCAGGCGGATCTCCAGCTCGGCGTTGTCGCCGCGCACCTGCGTGTTGAGCGAGGCGACCTCGCTCATCGGGGCGACCCGTCGCACCTCCTCGGCCAGCTCGTCGAGGTAGCGTGTCGCGACGGCCATGCTCGTGCCGCGGGCCATCTCGAGCCGGACCTCGATCTCGTTGGTCTCCAGCTCCGGGGCGAGTTCGACCGGCACGAACCGCATCAGCCAGACGGCGACGGCGACCGCCGTCAGGGTGACTGCCAGCACCCGCACGCGGTGGTGCAGGGCGTAGCCGAGCACCCGTACGTAGATGTCGTCGAGACGGCTGAATGCCCGCTCGAGCCGCGACCGGGACGCCCGGCCGGCGGTGGCGGGGGCCTGCGGGCGAACGGTCAGGAAGCGGCTCGCCAGCATCGGCACCAGCGTCAGCGCGATGAGCAGCGAGCAGGCGAGGGCGAACACCACCACCAGGGCCAGCGTCTGGAACAACTGGCCGCTGGTCGTACGCATGAAGACGACCGGCAGCAGGATCACGCAGGTCGTCAGCGTGGCCGCCACCACGGCGCCGGCCACCTCGCGCGTGCCGACGCGGGCGGCCTCTTCGCGGGACCGCCCCGCCTGTCGCTGGCGGACGATGTTCTCGATCACGACGATCGCGTTGTCCACGATGAGGCCGATGCCGAGCGCCAGGCCGCCGAAGGTCATCTGATTCAGCGTCAGCTCGGCGAAGTAGAGCAGGCCGAAGGCGGCGATGACGGAGACGGGAATGGCGAGGGCGATGATGACCGTCGCGGAGTTGTTGCGGAGGAACAGGTAGAGGATGAGGATCGCCAGCAGGCCGCCGTAGAGGGCCGAGCTGCGGACGTTGTCCATCGACTGCCGGATGAACAGGCTCTGGTCGCTGAGGACGCTCAGTTGCAGGTCCGAGCGCTCGCCGTTGACCCGTTCGACCTCTTCGCGGATCCGCGCGGCCACTTCGACGGTGTTGGCGCCGCTCTGCTTCTGGATCTGGAGCCGGACGACCGGGACGCCGTTGACCTCGGCCAGGCTCGTGACGTCGGCATAGCCGTCGACGACCTCGGCGACGTCCCGCACCCGCACGGGTTGCGTCTCCCGCACTTCCACGACCGTGGCGCCAATCTCGGCCAGCGATTGGTACTCGCCGAGCGTGCGGACGTAGAGATCCAGCACGCCGTCCTTGACGTTGCCGCCCGGCAACTGCACGTTCTCGCGGGTCAGCGCATCCCGCACGTCGTTACCGGACAGACCGGCGGCCTTCAAACGGTCGCGAGCCAGCTGCACCTGGATCTCGCGGTAGACGCCGCCGGCCACCGTGATGGCGCCGACGCCGGGAATCTGCTCGAAGCGGCGGGCGATCTCTTCCTCGAGGAGCCGCGTCGTCGTGCTCAGATCGCGCGACGACATCACGGCCAGCGAGACGATGTCCTGGGCGTCGGGGTCGAACTTCCAGATGGTCGGCGCTTCGGCCTCGATGGGGAAGTCGTCGCGCAGGCGGTCGAGCGCCGAGCGCACGTCGTTGGCCGCTTCGTCGAGGCTGACCTGGCGGCCGAACTCGAGCGAGACGCGGCTGCGCCCTTCCTGCGAAAACGACGTCATCCGCTCCAGGTTGGGAATGCCGGAGAGCGCGTTCTCGAGCGGATCGGTGACGATGGTCTCCATCTCCTCCGGTCCGACGTTCGGATAGGTGACGTTGACCGACAGGCGCGGGAAATCGATGGCCGGCAGCAGGTCGACCGGCAGGTAGAAGGAGCCGACGACGCCCACCGTGATGATGATCGCGTAGAGCATCGCGGTGGCGACGGGGCGGCGAATCGACGTCTCGGTGATCGAGGCCATATCAGTCCTTCACTCCGTCGGCGGACCGCTGCCGCTGCTTCTCCATGAACTGGCGCAGCAGATCCTCGCGCTGCAGGCCCTGCAGGTCCAGGATGTGATCCCACGACAGCGCCCGGACGCGCGCCTCCGGCGCACCCGCGTCCGCGAGCAGGTGCTGGCCGACCACCACCACCCAGTCGCCGGGCGCGAGGCCGGACACGCCAACCGTCTGCCGTCCGGCGGCCAGGACGTCGACGCGCCGGAACGGAACGGCCAGCGGCTCCGTGCTGAGGGCGGCCACCGCGACCTGCACCTCGTCGGGCGGATCGGACACGACGAACACGCCGGTCTCGCCGGTGACGGGATTCTCGTAGATGGCGCTCGTCGGGACGAGCGTGGCGGCCTGGCTCTCCCCGTAGTGGATGTCGACCGTCACGAACATGCCGGGCACGAGCGTCCCGGCATTCGGCACGTCGATCTCCACCTCGCCGCTGAAGGCGCCCGGACTGAGGAAGGGCGAGATCCGCGAGACCGCCGCCACGATCGGGGGATCGCCGGCGCGGGCCACGATCTCGACCCGCTGGCCGCGACGGATCTGGGCCAGCACGTCCTGCGCGACCGGCACCTCGATGCGCATGCGGTCGAGCTGCCCGACGATGAACAACTGGGTCTGACCATCGACGATCATGCCGACTTCGGCGTTGCGCTGTCCGACGCGCCCCGAGATCGGCGCCCGCACCAGCGACTGCCGCTGCACCGCCGCTCGCTCCGCGACGACCGCCCGGGCCGCCGTCACCTGGGCCTGCGCGCGCTGCACGCTGGCGCGTCCGGCGTCCACCTGCGACTGCTGGGTGTCCACTTCCTGGCGGCTCACGAGCCCGCGTTCGGCCAGCGTCGTCGTGCGGCTGAGTTGCCGGCGCAGGTCGGACAGCACGGCTTCGGCCTCGCGCACCTGCGCTTCGGCCACGGTCAACTGCGAGCGCGCCTGATCGACCTGCGGCTGCGCCTCGGCGGTCTGGATGCGGACGAGCGGCTGGCCCTTCGTCACGGCGGCGCCGTTGTTGACGAGCACCTCCACGATCCGGCCGCTGGCCTCGGGGAAGATGCCGACCTCACCGGAGGCGCGAGCCGTGCCGGTGAGCCGTTCGACCAGCGGCAGCGACCCTTCGCGCGCCTGCACCACCTCGACGGCGGGGATCGGCGCGCCGGGGCGCGTGCCGGGACCGGGCTCAGCCGAGGTCGGGCCGCCGCAGCCGCCTGCCGCGAGGACGGCCGCCAGCGGCAGCAGGAGGGTGATTCGTCTGGCGTCGACGGACTTTCGCATCAGCCGGCATGTTCCTTTGTCGAACCGGCCGCGCGGCGCGCGGCGGAGCGTGGAAGGCAGAAGGACAGCGGGGCGGGAGGACGAGGGCCCCTGAAGGTGTTACGACCACCCATGGCGAGGGTTTACCACGATCGGCCGGTTTGCGGCCGAGGACCGCGAAGTATCGACTTTTGACGCCTGATGGGCCCCTGCGGGTCCGAAAGGCGCCGCTACACGACGATGCCGGCGGCGATGTGCTCGGCCAGTGCCGCGATCGTCTTCGAGGGGTTGAGGCCGATCGCCTTGGGCACGATCGCGCCATCGGCCACGAACAGGCCCGGGTAGTGGAACACCTCGCCCCGGAAGTCCACCACGCCGTCGGCAGCGGTCGTGCCCATGTTGCAGCCGCCGAGCGGATGCGGCGTGATGAGGTCCTCGCCCGCCGTCCACGTCACCGGCGTCAGCGGCATGCCTTCGGTCGAGAAGGCCAGCTTGCGGTGCACGGCCGCCACGGCGTCGATCGTCGGCCGCGAGGCCGTCACGTCCCATGTCGAGCGTCAGCCGGCCGCCGTGCAGCGAGAGCCGGCCATCGGCCGCATCGCGCGCCTGCGCGAACCAGGGCATGACGTGCTCGAACAGGCGTCCGGACCCGAGCACCGGCAGCAGGCTGCTGATGACGCGCTGCACCTGCGGGTCGTTCGACTGCCGCGTCGCCAGGTCTTCGAGCCAGGCCCGGCCGAGGTCGGGCAGTCCGCCGTCCTCGACGAAGATGGCCTGGTCGCGGTAGGTGCCGTCCAGCAGGTCGATGGCCGCGGTGATGGTCGGCCCGCGGGTGGGATCCACCTTGCGGAAGAAGTGCAGCCCGGGCGTCAGGAAGTCGCCGTTGCTGCTCCAGCCGCTGCCGAGGCGGGCGCTCACGAGCGGCAGCGGCCGCCTGTCTCGGCACCGCAGCAGCAGCTCGGTCGAGCCGAGCGAGCCGGCCGAGAGCACGACGCGCGTGCCGGTCACCGTGCCCGGGCGCAGCGTGCCGTGGGCGATCTCGTCGAGAAGTGCACGCGATAGCCATCGGCGTGCGGCGCGATCGTGATGGACCAGGTGCAGCGGACGCACGTCGGCGTGGTGCTGCTCGGCGCCGGCCAGGTAGTTCAGGTCGAGCGTGTTGCGCGCGTTCACGTCGCAGCCGATGTCGCAGTTGCCCAGGTGCACGCAGGTGCCCTGCTCGATGCCGATGGCATTCGGCGCGCGCTTCGACTTCGCCTGGTCGTGCGGGTCCGGCGCGTCGTACCTGAAGTCGTCATCGAAGCGGACCGCGAGATCGAGCGGCCGGAAGCGCGCGCTCCAGCCGGCGCGCGTCGGCCGCGTCCTGCAGCAGCCGCGTGCGTTCCGGCCACTGGTTGGTGGGGACCGCGCCACGCCCAGCATGCGGCCGACCTCCGCGTAGTGCGGCTGCAGTCCGGCGAAGGTGATCTCGGCCGGCCATCCGGCGTCGAACGTGTCGGGCTTGGCATCCACCGAGATGTTGGCGTAGACGAGCGAGCCGCCGCCGACGCCGGCCCCCTGCACCACGCGTCATGTGCTGGAAGACCCGCAGGTCGAACCAGCCGTTGGCGGTGGCGGGCGTCTGGGCGTCCCACACCCAGGGATCGTCCGGCCGGCGGGGGAACGTCCCCGGTCCCCAGCGTCGGCCCCGCTCGAGCACCAGCACGCGGGCGCCGGCCTTCGGCCAGTCGGTAGGCGCACATGGCGCCGCCGAATCCGCTGCCGATGACGACGACATCGAACTGCGCAGCCATGTGTGTCTCCTGACGCTGGCCGGGAACCCGCGCGTCCCGGACGCTACGTGCGGCCCGCGATCGCCGCCTGGCCGTAGACGTCCCAGAGCTTGCCGAGGAACAGCTTGCCGAAGCGGCTGAGGGCCGCCACCTGGCTGGCAATCGTGCCGCCCTCGACGCGGAAGGTGGTCATCTGCTTCATGAAGTCGAAGAGCTCGATCCGGATGATGCCGGCGCCGCGCACCGTGGCCGCGGCCTCGCCGGCCTCGTCCACGTCGCCTTCGAACACCTTCACGTAGAGCGTCGTCGTGTCCTCCCACACGTCCGGTCCGCTGTCGTCGTCCACGGACTTGAAACCGGTGAAGCGTCACGGTCTTGCCGGCGGCGTCGGTGAACACGAGCCGGTAGCGCATCTGCTTCTTGCGCGGGTCGGTCTGGTCCACGAGCAGATTGAAGGTGCCGTGCTGCACCGGACGCGTGCCGCCGACGAGCGGGCTCGCGATCGTGCCCGTCGATGCGGGCGGCGTGCGCCGGGTCGGTGACGAAGCGGTCGACGTCGTCCATGTGGATCGTGAACTCGACGTCGAGACGCGTCTTCGCCTTCTTGCCGGCCGCGAGTCCGGCGGCCGGATCGGTCTGCCCGGCGGCCGCGTGGCCCTTCATCTGCTCGGTGAACTGCAGCGACGTCGTGCCCTGCGCCGGCGGCGCCGGCAGCGCCGGGCCGGGATTCGTGAGCGGCACGTGGTGCGTCCTGGCACCACTGCCGCGCGGCCTGCACGCCGAGGTTCACCGACTCGGCCATCCGATCCTTCGAGAAGTTGAAGAGGTAGTGCACCGGCACTTCGGCCTGCGAGCAGCTTGCAGCTCGATGTGGCGGCCGAACTCGCCGGCCTGCCCGGCCGCGATCTTCCGCGTTGCTCTCGGCGATGCGGCCCCAGATGCCGAAGAAGTTGGTGTCGGCGGTCGTCTCGATGATCTGGAAGTACTGCGCGACGAAGCCGTCGCTGCCACTCGTCGCGCGTGCTCACCGTCCAGATCGCCCAGATCTCGTCGGCGCCGCGGCGGATCGCTTCCTCGACGTTGGCGTCGCTGATGTAGACGGAGTCGATGTAGGTGTCGCCGTCGATCTGCACCGGCGGGAACCACATCGGCAGCGAGACCGAGGCGATCAGATGGTCCTCGGTCATCTGGTCGTTGGTCACGACGTCGAGGCGCTTCTTCGAGAAGTTGAAGATGTTGAAGGTGCCGAGGCGGCCGCTGCGCACCTTGGCCCAGTCGATGCCCCAGAACGGCAGCACGTGCGAGCGGAAGCGGTCGTAGGTGAAGAGCGAGCGGGCGCCGAGGAACTTCCAGTACTCGTCGAGGTTCAAGCCCACCGGCAGGAACGGATCGAGCGTGCGCCAGTTGTCGGCAATCGCCGTGCCGCTCATGCCCTGGCAATACATCACCAGGTTGAAGCAGCCGCCGCTGGCGCCGTCGGCGTGGTCGAACGTCAGGCCGGCTTCATCGAGCCACACCTGCAGCACTCCCGCCTGAAAGCCCACCTTGAGTCCACCGCCGGCCAGGATCAGCGCGCGCTGCGACACGGCAACCTCCTCTCGAAACGCGCGCCCGGGGAGGGCGCGACGGGCGCCGATCATAGCGCCATCTCCCATAGCGCGAAATCCACACGGATCGCCTTGACAGCGCGGATGGTGGTCGGCAGGATGGGCCGAACAGCCGAGCGCCTCCAGTTGCAGCGACGGGTGTTCCGAATCAGCCGCGCCGGGGCCGTCCACGAGATGACCGCGGGTCCCCCGTGGCGCTGGCCGCGGTGCGCCGCGGCGGAAAGAGGTCCTCATGGCTCACTCCGCTCAACCCTCCCCGGCGGCGCCGGTCGTCGTGTCCGTGCGCGGCCTGCAGAAGCTCACCGGTCCGGAAGCCGTGGGCCAGGTCACCGAGGCCGCCAACGCGGACACCACGGCGACCGATCTCGAGCGGGCCGCCGCCGCGGCGGCCATCGGCCAGGTGATGCGCGAGCTCGAGAAGGCCGAGCGGGAGGCCGCCGCCGGCGACGTCGTCCTGACGAGCCCGCAGCACGGCCCCGCCTCCCGACTGCAGAGCCTGATCGCGTCCGGCGAGAAGGCGGACCTGATGACCCTGCAGGCCCTGCCGAGCGGCGGCCTCGAGGCGCGCTTCGATACCAGCGACTGGATCGGCTGGGCGCAGGTGGCGTGGGCCAAGATCAAGAACCCGATCAAGCACCCGCTGATGCGGCCGCAGTCCTCGGTGCCGGAGTCCATTCCCGACGTGGCCCGCGTGGGCATCGTCGGCGACTGGGGCACCGGCATGTACGGCGCGCCGGCGATCGCCACGGCCATCGAGCACGATGCCGATCCGTTCGCCGTCCTCATGCACCTCGGCGATGTCTACTACTCCGGCACCAGCCGCGAGATGCGCGAGCGCTTCCTGGATGTGTGGCCGAAACGGCCCGAGGCCGTGAACCGCGGCCTCAACTCCAACCACGACATGTACTCGGCGGGGAAGCCGTACTTCACGGCGACGCTGCCGGCCTTCGGCCAGGCGTCGAGTTACTTCGCGATGCAGAACCAGCACTTCACGCTCGTCGGCCTCGACGTGGCCTACGACGACCACGAGATCGACGACACCCAGGCCACGTGGGTGGAAGAGGTCATCGCGCAAGCCGGTTCTCGCCGCGTCATCTTCTTCTCGCACCATCAGCTCTACTCGCACTTCGAGGGCCAGGGCACGAAGCTGTGGCAGCAGCCGCGCTTCGGCGCCATCCTGCGCAGTGGCCGCGTGTTCGCGTGGTACTGGGGCCACGAACACCGCTGCTCGATCTTCGAGGCGCCCGACGCCAACTTCGGCATCCTCGGCCGCTGCGTCGGCCACGGCGGCATGCCGCAGCCCCGGTCGGCCACCAGGAACCTGCCGCGCGATCCGCGGGCCGAGTTCAGCCGCGCCGAGTGGAAGAAGAGCGCGGCGTGCGTCCGCGAGGGCAACCAGTTGTCGGACGTGGTCGTCCTCGACGGCACCAACCCCCTCATCCCGGGCGAGGAAGACAAGTTCACGCCGCACGGCTACGCCGTGCTCACGCTCGACGGCACGCACCTGATCGAGGAGGTGCGCGATCCGTCCGGCGCCGTCATCTACCAGCGCCAGCTCGTCTGACGGGCGGACGGTCCTATGGCACTCGACGCACGGATGAAGGCCCTGCAGCGCCGGGCCGAGCGCGCGCTCGGCGACCACCAGGTGAAGGACGCGGTCGACAAGGTCCGCGCCATCATCGGGCCACGAGACATTCCCGACAGCGAGGCGGCCGCCCAGCAGGCGCTCGAGCGGCTGCGGCTCGGCGAGGCGCCGACGCCGACGCAACTCGAGGCGTTGTCGATCGTCGTGCGGCTGCTGCGGCCGGTCGTCTACGTGCGCAACGGGCAACTGGAGGACCTGCCGGACAAGGTGCCGGCGCTCTACACGCCGGCGCAGAAGGACGAGTGGAGCGCGTTCCGCACCCGCATCGAACCGCTGCTCCTCTCGATCGGCCGCATCAACAAGGGCAACACGCATGTCGGCACCGGGTTCCTGGTGGCCGATGGCCTGCTCGCCACCAATCGGCATGTCCTGGCGGCGCTGACCTCCGGCAGCGAGTTCCTCGGCGCCGACGTGGCGAGGGTGTTCTTCAAGCAGGAAGACGGCGCGACCAACCCGAGTGAGCACATCGTGCCGATCAAGGGCGTGGCCGCCGTGCACAAGACGCTCGATGTCGTGCTGCTGGAGATGGCCAGGCTCGGACGGCCGGTGGTGACGGTGGCGGCGGCGCCGGTCGTGGAGGACACGCAGGTGGTGGCGATCGGGTTTCCCGCCGACGATCGCGTCAACAACCCGCTCTTCCTGTCCGGCGTCTTCGGCACCGGGTTCGGCGTGAAGCGCGCCGCCCTCGGCGAGGTGCTGGACGGCACGGCCTCGCCGGTGCTGTTCCACGACTGCTCGACGACGCAGGGGAACTCGGGATCGCCCCTGTTCGATCTCTCGACCGGCGAGGTCGTCGGCATCCATCGCGCCGGCTTCTTCATGTTCCGTAACGAAGCGGTGGACGCCGACGCCTTGCGCGCCTTCGTCGCCGACCACGCACCGTAGGAGTCAGGGCATGGCCCATCGCGCTCTCATCATCGCCATCGAGAGCTATCCGCAGATGTCGGGCGGCATCCAGCAGACGCTGCCTGGCACGCTCCAGGCCGGCGAGAATTTCCGTGACTGGCTACTCGCCAAGTGGCAGGCCGAGGGCGTGAAAGACGCGGATCAGCAGGTGCTCTTCTGTTCGTCCCCGGCGATCGCCGGTGGCCGGCCCGCCGACGCCGACGACATCCGCGCCGCGCTCGAGGTCCTGCGGACCGACGGCCAGAACGCCACCGAAGAGCTCTATGTGTTCTTCAGCGGCCATGGGTTCGCGTTTGCCGACGCCCGGCACGACCTGACCGACTACATCCTGACGGCCGACTGCAAGAGCCCGCGTTTGTCACCTGGGTGCTGCCTGCCCTTCGATCACCTGGTGACGTGGCTGCGCGACCATCTGGGCCCGGGCCGCCACTTCCACTTCGTGGATGCCTGCCGGAACGTGCTCACGGTGGGGGAGGCCGACCCCGGCTCGCTCGGTCTGACCAAGGACCGCGGCGCCTCGGGCGAGCCGTCGACGTTCGTGCTGCAGTCCACCCATCAGGGCGCCGTGGCGGTCGTGAGCACCGAGTTTCCGGCCGCCCTGCTCGGCGGCCTCAAGGGCAGCGGCAAGGCCAAGGTCTACGACGACGACACGCCCGACGCGATGTTCGTGCACTACGGTTCCCTGCGTGAGTACGTCAAGGACGCGCTGCGCAACCAGAAGGCCGTCAGCCGCACCACCGGCGACGTCAGCGAGGGCGATGCCCTGCTCTTCACCTTCAAGCCGATCCCATCGGTGGCGTGCACGGTCCGCGTCGACGGCCTCGAGGCGGGCGACGCCGGCACCATCTCCCTGCGCCGCGAGCGCGGGCCGCTCGCCCAGCGCCGCGTGACCGAGAGGCCGATGACCGGCGCCGTCACCACGATTCCGCTCGAGCCCGACCGCTACACGATCGGCGTCAGCATCGACGGCGCCGAGGTGTCGCCCGCCACGGCGATTGCGGTGGACGTCTTCGACGACACGACCACACCCGCCTTCACGAGGAACGCCATCGGGGCCGGTGCTGGGGCCGGTTCCGGTGCCCAGCCCGCGGCCGTGCCGCGTGGCGGGCCCCTGTTCCCGCCTCAGGCGCGTGTCCGTGGCGGCGCGCCCACCGCCGGCGCCCCGCCGCCGCCGCCCGCGCCCGCGCCGCCGCCCCCGGGTCCGGCCTGGGACGTCAGCCTGCCGCACCGCTCGATTGCCAGCGCGTTCCCTCACAGCGACGACGGCATCGACTTCTCGGAGTCGCTCGGCTGGGTGCACGACATGGATCTCGACGTGTGGCTGGCCATCATCGGCGCCGGCCGCATCATGCCGTTCCAGGTCGGCGACTTCAGCAAGATCGGGCCGCTGCCGCTCCACGACTTCGGCAGCGAGGTTCCCGGTGCCTCGCCGGTCTACGTGCTGGCCGGTCTGGCCGAAGACCCGCTGCTCGAGATCTCGGTGTCCGGCACCACGACGCCGCAGTGGCAGCCGGCGCTGCCCGTGGCCGGCCTGCCCGGCGTGCAGCACCTCTACGTGCCCGCCGCGCCCGGCCCGCAGTTCATCTCGCTGCGGCTGGCGGGACACCCGACGCGCACGATCGTCAGCCTGACCTCACCCAACCGCGCCACGCTCGTCACGCTGTCGAACGACGAGGACGGCGGCCCGCAGGCCTGGCAGTACCTGTTGCCGCTCGGCCACCTGATCGCCCACCTGCCCCCGGACGTGCGCACGCAGGTCGAGAGCCGTTCGAGTCCACTGCAGGACGTGCGCAATCTGGCGGCGGCTGGCCGGGCGTTCCGCCGTCGACGGGACATGGCGTCGGAACTGGAACCCGCACTCCGCGACGAGCTCTTCCACACCAAGTGGATCGATCCGATCGGCTCCGCGCTGGTGGCCTATCAGGCGCTCCGCAACGGCGACAAGGGTCACGTTGCGATGGTGGCCGGAAACATGCTCACGGCCTTTCCTGAACTGCCCGATAGCCACGCCCTGGCCACGCTGGCCGGGCTGCCCGGCGCCGCACCGCAGGGCGTGCCGCTGTTCCTGGATGGGCTGCGCGCCTATCCCGACGACGCAGCGATCCTGCCCTTCCCGGAGAAGCTGCTCGATGTCAGCGGGCCGTGGACGGCGTGGCGTCGCGCGGTCTGAGCACGTCAGCCTCCGAGAACAGGGCGCGGCGCGCCTCCGTAACGTCCTAGAGGATCGGGCATAAACTGGCCCGGGTCCCTTCCCGTCGATGACTGGTCAAACGCTGTCGCACTACCGCATCCTCTCGCCCATCGGGCGCGGCGCCATGGGCGAGGTCTTCCTGGGCGAAGACGTGCGCCTCGGCCGCCGCGTGGCCATCAAGGTGCTGCCGCTCGACGTCTGCTGCGTTCCCGAATCGGTGGAGCGCTTCCAGCGCGAAGCGCGCATCATCTCGTCGCTGAACCACCCCAACATCTGCACGCTGTTCGACATCGGCGCGCACGACGGGCGGCAGTTCATGGTGATGGAGCTGCTCGAGGGGGCCACGCTCGGCGCCCGCCTGGGCGAAGGACCGCTGGCCCTCGACGACGCGCTGGCCTTCGCGCGCCGACGCGGCAGCGGCGCTCGACGTCGCTCATCGCCAGGGGATCGTGCACCGCGACATCAAGCCGGCCAACCTCTTCGTCACCTCGGCGTCGGTCCTCAAGGTGCTCGACTTCGGCGTCGCCAAGCTCGCCGATGCCAGCGGCGCTGCCGACGAAGCGACCAGCGCCGGTACGAGTCAGCTCACCATGGCCGGCACGGCCGTGGGGACCGTGGCCTACATGTCGCCGGAGCAGGCGCGCGGCGAGGCCATCGACGGCCGCAGCGACCTGTTCTCGCTCGGCGTCGTGCTCTACGAGATGGCCGCCGGCCGCCCGCCCTTCGTCGGCGCCACGCCGGCCGCGATCTTCGAAGGCCTCCTCACCAAGACGCCCGAGCGGCCCTCGGCGCAGCGTGCGGGTCTGCCGGACGCGTTCGATGCCATCGTCCTCAAGGCGCTCGAGAAGGAGCCGTCGCGCCGCTACCAGTCGGCGGCCGCGCTGCGGGCGGACCTGCTGGCGCTGCGCCGGGCTTCGGAGCCGCACTTCGCGGCGGCGCCCGCCTCCACCTCGGGTGCGGTCCGTTCGAAGGCGTGGTGGCTCGCCGCGCCACTGGCGACGGCCGCGCTGGTGGCCAGCGTGGTGGCCTTTCAGTCGGCACGCACGCCGGCGCTCGAATCCCGCGATCTCGTGGTGCTTTCGGACCTCACCAACCGCACCGGCGACGTGATGTTCGACGACACGCTCGGCGAGGCGCTGGCCGTGCAGCTGCGTCAGTCGCCGTTCCTGAATCTCGTGTCGGATCAACGGGCCCAGGCCACGCTGCGCATGATGCAGCGCGAGCCCGGCACCCGCGTCGACACGACGGTCGGCCGCGAGCTGTGCCAGCGGGTGGGCGGCCAAGGCCCTGCTGACGAGCACGATCGCCAGCCTGGGCAGCAGCTACGTGCTGACGCTCGGCGCGCTCGACTGCGTGACCGGCGACACCCTGGCCGAACGCCAGACGCAGGTGGCGCGCAAGGAGGACGTGCTGCGCCAGCTGGGCGAAGCGGCGCGGGAGTTGCGCGAGCAGCTCGGCGAGTCCCTGCAATCGATCACGCGCTACGACGCCAGCATCGAGCAGGCCACGACCGGCTCGATCGAGGCCCTGAAGGCCTACAGCCAGGCCGTGGTGGCCCGGCGGACGCAGGGGGACCGCGCGGCGTTGCCGCTCTTCCGGCGGGCGGTGGCCCTCGATTCCGACTTCGCGCTCGCGCACGCCCGGCTCGGCACGGTCTATTCGAACCTGAACGACGTCGAGCAGTCGCGCCGCCACACCACCCGCGCCTACGAGCTCAGGCCGCGGGTGAGCGAGCTCGAACGGCTCTACATCGAGGCCCGCTACTTCACGTCCGTCGAGCCCGAGCCGGCGAAGGCCATCGAAGCCTACCGGGTCACGCTGGCCACCTATCCGAACGATCATGCCTCGCGCGTGAACCTCGCCATCCTGCTCCGCGGGCAGGGCAGCCTCGACCAGGCGGTGTCCCTGCTGCGGGAAGCCGTGCGTCTGGCGCCCGAGGAGCCGTCGGCGCGCGTCAATCTCGCTTCCACGCTGGTCGAGGCCGGCCAGTTCGCCGAGGCGCGGGTCGAAGCCGAGCAGGCGATCCGGCTGCGGGACGACGGCTCCTCGCGCGCGCTGCTCGTCACCTCGGCGGTGCTCGGCCGCGATGACGTGCTGGAACAGCAGCAGTTGGCGTGGGCCAGGGCGCACGACGATCCGCGCGAGGCGTTGCCGGTGCTGCTGACGGTGGCCGTCTACCGCGGCCATCTGAGCGAAGCCGAGCGTCTGGCCGGTGAGGCCGAGCGGGTGTTCGGCGCCGCCGAACTCTGGCCCATCGTGGCGCAGGCCCGCGCCAGCGTCGCCATGTCGCTGGCGACGGCCGGGGCCAACGACCGAGCCAGGGCGTATCTGGACCGCCTGGAGCACGATCATCCTCACGAAGGCAGCGTCGATGAACGGATGGCGCTGGCCGCCCTGCTCGGCGATGCGGCCCTGGCCAGGCGGACGCTGCCGCTGGCGCTGGCCGCCGCCGCGCCCGGGCCCGCCTTCGCCGCGGCCGCGTCGATGCAGGCGCTGGCCGACGTCGCCGCCGAAGAGTTCCAGCGCGCCCTGCACACACTGGGCCCGGTGCGCTACCGGGCCAGCGAGGCCGACCGCGTCCTGCTCCACGGCTTGACCTTGCTCGAACTGCGGCGCTTCGAGGAGGCCCTCGGTGACTTCGAGTGGCTCCTGACCAACGGGCGCAAGGTACTCACGTCCGACGCCGCCCTGGTCCGCTTCAAGAAGGCCCAGGCGCTCGACGGCGCCGGTCGGAGTGCCGAGGCGCGGGCGGCCTACGCCGGTTTCCTCGAGTTCTGGAAAACTGCGGATGCCGATCTGCCGATCGTGCTCGAGGCCAGGCGCGCGCTGGCCCGCCTCGGTTCGTAGCGGGCGCGAAGCGGCACCGGAACGGCGTCAGAAGCCCGGCAGGTAGTCCTCGATGGCACCGACGACGAGCACTTCGGCGCCCTCCTCGGTCGTGAGTTCCCCGTGGTCGGAGTCAGCGTCGGCATGGTGGAAGTCGCCGGCGTGCAGCGTCCGGCCGTCGACGGTGAGTGAGCCGCTGAGCACGTAGCACTCTTCCGCGCCGTGGTGCTGGTGCGACGGGTAGACGGCGCCGGGGCCGGCCTTCAGCACCAGCGTGGCCGTGCCCTTGACCCGGTCAACGGCCAGCACGCGGCCGCGGATGCCTGCAAACGGCGTGTCGAACCAGTCGTCGGCGTTGGCCACGAGCGTATAGCGTCCAGGCGTGCGCGCGGCGGCCAGCACCCGCTCGCGCACGTGGGGCGGCGGGGTCAATGGAGCGGCACTGGCGGCCACCGCCGTGACCGTGTCGTAGAGCCGCGCCACTTCGGCGCGCACCTCCGCCGGCAGGGCCGCGAGGCGCCTGGCCAGCTCACGCTGTTCATCGGGATCGAGCGCGCCGACCGCATCGGCGAGGGCCAGGTCCTCGACTTCCTCGGGAATCATACGAGCTGCTCCAGTTGTCCGCGCATGGTCGTCAGGCCGGTGCGGATCCGTGTCTTCACCGTACCGAGCGGCATGCCGAAACGTGCGGCCAGTTCGAGGTGGGAGTAGCCCTCGAAGAACGCCGCCTCGATGAGGTCGCGCTGCGTGGCGGGCAGCAGCGCCATGGCGCTCCGCAAGCTGCGGGTGAGCGACTGGCCCTGCGCCACCACTTCCGGCGTCTCGTGGGTCTCGACTTCGGGCAGAGTCGCCGCTCCGCCGTCGGGCCCGGGCGTCGGCTCGACCGAGATATCGCGCCGGACCCGCTTGGCGCGGAGCCGGTCGATGGCGCGGTTGCGGGCGATGCGGGTCAGCCACGCCGCGGGGGTGCCGAGGGCGGGGTCGTAGGTCTCGGCCCGCGCCCACACCTTGACGAAGGTCTCCTGCAACACGTCCTCGGCGTCCGACGGGCTGCGCAGGATGCGCATGATGACGCTGAAGGCGAGCGAGCTGTGCCGATCGTACAGGCTCGCCAGCGCCGCCTCGTCGCGGGCGGCGATGCGCTGCAGCAGCTCGAGGTCTGCCGCCGCCGGCGAGGACGATCCGTCGGACACTGGCGCGATCGTGACACAGGCGCGAAGCGGGGCACAAGCCGGCCGTGGCCCCGCCGGCGGGGGGCCGGGGGACGCCAGGAACCGGGCCGCCACCGGCGGCATCATCTGGGCCTGCATGCTGGAGGTTCTACGGCTGCGCCGCCCGGCTGGATTCGCCCTCGGGCGTGAGCCGGATGCTGAACGCGGCGCGCGCAGGCGCCGCGCGCTAGTCGCGCAGTCCGAAGGTGAAGAGCGCGTTGCCGGCAATCACCGTCACGTACTGCTTGCCGTCGACCATCCAGGTCACCGGGCCCATCACGATCTGACCGCCCAGGCTGGCCTTCCACAGCAGCGCCCCGGTGCGGGCGTCGATCGCCATGAAGTGGCCCTCGCGTCCGCCCGTGAAGAGCAGGTCGCTCGCGGTCGTCAGCATGCCGGCGTCGCTGACGTCGAACTGCCGCAGCTTCCACTTCGTCTGGCCGGTCTCGGGATCCATCGCCATCACGGCGCCGTTGCCCACTTCATCGGTCCAGTTGTTGATCGGGCCGCGACGGCCGATGCCGATCGTGGGCGCGCCTGGTGCGGGGGTGACCACGCTGAACCCGCCGCCGGTGAAGAGCTGCCCGGGCGTGTAGGTGGATTCCTCGGGGCGATAGATGGTGCCGTAGTTCTCCCACGCCGAGAAGTAGAAGAGGCCGGTGCGCGGGCTGTAGCCGGGCAGGTACCAGTTGGTGCCGCCCTGATTGCCCGGGTAGGTCGGTGAGCCGAGCGGCTGCGGCGTCTGCTCGGGACGGCCCTTGGCATCGAGCCCGCTGGCCCAGTTGACCTTCACGAACGGCGTGCCCTGCAGGAACTCGCCGGTCACGCGGTCGAGCACGTAGAAGTAGCCGTTCCGATTGGCCCACAGCATCAGCTTGCGCGGCTGGCCCTTCCACTCGCGATCGACCAGCACCGGCACCTGCACGGCGTCGTAGTCGTAGGGATCGTGAGGCGTGAACTGGAAGTGCCACTTGAGCGTGCCGGTGTCGGCGTCGAGCGCGATGGCGGAATCCGAGTAGAGGTTGTCGCCCGGGCGCTGCTTCGGGTTCCAGTCGGGCCCGGGGTTGCCGATGCCCCAGTAGACGAGATTGAGCGCCGGATCGTAGGAGCCGGTGACCCACGCCGGGGCGCCGCCGGTCTTCCAGTCGTCGCCCTCCCAGGTGTCGTGACCGGGCTCGCCGGGGCCCGGAATCGTGTAGAACTTCCACACTTCCTTGCCGGTCTTCGCGTCGTAGGCCGCGACGTAGCCGCGGATGCCGTACTCGCCGCCGCCGACGCCCACGAGCACCTTGTCCTTGATGACGAGCGGCGCCATCGTGATCGAGTAGCCGGCCTTGACGTCGCCCACGGCGATGTTCCAGCGCGCCTTGCCGCTCACGCGGTCGATGGCGATGAGCCGCGCATCGAGCGTGCCCGTGTAGACGAGATCGCCGAGGATGGCGACGCCGCGGTTGTTGGCGCCGCAGCAGACCTTGGCGTCGGCCGACGGCGTGTGGCGGAACAGCCAGTAGAGCGATCCGGTCCTGGCGTCCACGGCCATGACGTCGTTGGGACGCTGCGTGAGGTACATCACGCCGTCGACCACCAGCGGGTTCGACTGCCAGGCGCCGAAGGCCTGGTTCTGCACCACCCACTTCGATTCGAGTCGCGCCACGTTGGCCGGCGTGATCTGGTCGAGCGTGCTGTAGCGCTGACTGGTGTAGGTGCCGCCGTAGGTGAGCCAGTTGTGCGGCTCGCTGGCGGCGCCGAGCAGCCGATCACTCGTGACCTGGGCGTCGAGCGCGTACGAGCCGGCCAGCAGCGCCACCAGCAACATCGCGACTCCGGAGCGGTGGGCGGATCATTGCACACCTCGCAGCGACAGGAGATAGGCGACGAGGTCGGCGACCTCGTCGGTCGACAGGGTCTTGGCCACCGAGGGCATCGGCGAGGTCGTGCCCGCCTCCATCGTCTTCACGTCGCTCTTCACCACCGTCGTCAGCTCGCCGCTCGCGTCGACCAGCTGCACGGAGAACGTGTCTTCGTTGAGGCGCCGGCCGCGGATGGTCTTGCCGGCGGTGGTCACGATCGTGACCGGGCGGTTGATGGGGAACATGGCGCGGTCGGGCTCGAGCATCGCCCGCTGCAGGGCCGCCGGCGTGCGCACGGCGCCGATGTCGCTCAGGTCGGGCGCCGTCAGCGGGCCGACGCCGCGCACGCGGTGGCAGGTGGCGCAGCCGGCCTTGCCGCTGAAGAGCGCCTGGCCGCGCTCGATGTTGCCGACCTTCACCGCCGTGCCCGCCGGATCGAAGCCGGCGCGGATGAAGGCGATGAGGCCGCGGCTGTCATCGGCCGAGAAGGTGAAGGCCGGCATGGCCGGCGGCACGCCCGTGGCCAGCACCTGGGCCAGGTCGTCGTCGGTCACCGCGCGACGGAAGCGGCCCAGGCGCAGGTTCACGCCGGCCACCGTGTCTCCCGTGGCGCCGTGACAGAGCTGGCACTGGGCGCCGTAGAGGCGCACGCCGGTGGCGATGTCGGCGGAGCTGTAGGTGTGGTCCTGGGCTCGGGCGGTCGCCGCGGCGACCGTGAGGAGCAGGGCCAGGGTCAGACACGGGCGCCAGGGCACGGGCATGGAGCGCACTTGTACCCGTTCGTCACCGGCCGTGCAAGCCGCCGCCTGGCGGGCCGGGAATCCGTCGGATAATGCGGCATGCGCATGTTCTCCCAGGCCATCGCCAGTGCCGGGCTCGTCGTCGCGTTGGTCGCGCCGGTGGCCGCGCAGGCCCCCGTGGCCTACCGGGTCTCGTTCCCGTCTCCCGAACACCGCTGGATGCAGGTCGCGGTGACGTTCCCCGACCTGCCCGCCGCGCCGCTCCAGGTGCGGATGAGCCGCAGCTCCCCGGGGCGCTACGCGCTGCACGAGTTCGCCAAGAACGTCTTCGACGTGAAGGTCACGGACGGCAAGGGCCGGCCGCTGACGGCGCAGCGGCCCAGCCTGCACCAGTGGACCGTGCCCGCGCCACGACGGCACGGTGGTCGTCAGCTACCGCGTGTTCGGCGATCGCACCGACGGCACCTACCTGAGCGTGGATGCCACGCACGGCCATCTCAACATGCCGGCCGCGCTGATGTGGGCGCGCGGCCTCGAGCAGCGTGCGGCGCGGGTCGAGTTCGTGCCGCCGCCCGGCCGAAGCTGGAGCGTGGCCACCCAGCTCTTTCCCACCGGCAGTCCCTACGTCTTCACCGCGCCCAACGTCCAGTACCTGATGGACAGTCCCACCGAGGTCGCGGCCTTCACGTCCCGGGCCTTCAGCGTCGACGACGGCAAGGCCCCGGCGCAGACCTTCCGCATCGCGCTGCACCACGACGGCAGCGACAGCGAGGCCGACGCCTTCGCCCGCGATGTCGAGAAGATCGTCCGCGAGACGATGCCGATCTTCGGTGAGTTTCCGCGCTTCGACGGCGGCACCTACACGTTCCTGTCGGACTACCTGCCGTGGGCGAGCGGCGACGGCATGGAGCACAGGAACAGCACCGTGCTGTCGTCGTCCGGGGCGCTGCGCAATCCCGGCCAGCGGCGCGGCATTCTCGGCACCGTGGCGCACGAGTTCTTCCACGCCTGGAACATGGAGCGCATCCGCGCGCGCGCCATCGAGCCGTTCGACTTCGACGACGCGAACATGTCAGGCGAGCTGTGGTTCGGCGAAGGCTTCACGAGCTACTACGACGCCCTGATCACGCAGCGCGCCGGCCTGACCAGCGTCGACGACATGCTGGCCGACTATGCCGGCCTCGTGAACGCCGTCACGCTCTCGCCCGGGCGCCAGTTCCGCACCGCCGAGCAGATGTCGCAGCTGGCGCCGTTCGTCGATGCGGCCGTGTCGATCGACAAGACGACGTGGCCCAACACCTTCATCTCCTATTACACCTGGGGCGCGGCGCTCGGACTGGCCATGGATCTGTCGTTGCGCGACCTGACCGGCGGCAAGGTCACGCTCGACGACTACATGAAGCTGATGTGGACCGAGTACGGCGTGCCCGGTATGAAGGGGGCGCCGGGTGTCGTCGCCAGGACCTACACGATGGAAGACCTGCAGGGCCGGCTGGCGCAGCTCTCCGGCGACGCCGCCTTCGCCCGCGACTTCTTCGCCCGCTTCGTCCAGGGGCACGACGTGCCCGACTACGCGACGCTGCTCGGCCGCATGGGCCTCGTCCAGCGCAAGCGGGCGGCGGGCAAGGGGTGGCTCGGCAGCGCGCCGCTCCAGGTGACGGGCGGCGGGCTGCGCGTGGGCCTGGTGCCGTTCGACTCGCCGCTCTACAAGGCCGGCGTCGCCCAGGACGACCAGATCGTGGCGCTGGGCGGCGTCGAGGTCGCCTCGCCGCAGGCAGTGGCCGACGTCGTGGCGAAGCACGCGCCGGGCGCCTCGATTGCGCTTCGGTTCGTGCGGCGCAGCGGCGGCGATCCGGTGACGACGACCGTGACGCTCGAGGAAGATCCACGCGTGGAGATCGTGACGGCCGAATCGACCGGGGCCACCGTCACGCCCGACCAGAAACAGCGGCGCACGGCCTGGCTGGCGTCCAAGACCCGATGAGGCATTCCATGATCGCCCGACGTTCACTGTTCACGACCGCCCTCGTCGCCATCGCCGCGGCCGCCGTGCCGGCCGTGGCCGGCCAGCAGGAAGACCTGTCGAAGGTGCGGCGCATCGCGCTGGCCGAGTACCGGCCGCTGCACGCGAAGAAGGCCGTGCTCACGATCGACGTGCGCGACTCGCACGCCTTCGATGCCGGGCACGTGCCGGGCGCCCTCAATGTCTCGGTCGTGGACGTGGAGATCATGGCCAACCGCGTCCTCAAGGAGACGCGGCCGGTGGTGGCCTACTGCGCCTGTCCCAACGACCAGTCGGCGCTCTACGTGGCGGCCAAGCTGACGCGCGTCGGCGTCAAGGACATCCGCGTGCTGACCGGCGGCTGGGAGGGCTGGAAGGCCGCCGGCGGCAAGGTCGAAGTGACGCCGCCCAGCCGCTGAGCGCCCGCGCGGTCCCGCCGAGGCCGACGGGGGTCCGCGAACCGCGCCGTCCCTGCTACACTGCGATCAGGCCACGCCTGGCCATTGGAGACCGAGCCGCACTCATGACCACCACACGACTCTTCATTGCCGCCAGCACTGTCCTCACCCTTGCCACCGCGTCCTGGATGGGCGCCGTCGATGCCCGCGCGGCCCAGGAGAAGACGGCCCAGGAGAAGCCGGCCCAGGAGAAGGCGGCCAGTGAGGGTGTCTACACCACCGAGCAGGCCACCCGTGGCCTCACGCTGTACGACACGTCATGCGCGTCGTGCCACGAGCTGGGCAAGTTCAAGGGCACCGAGTTCTCGAGCATCTGGGGCGACAAGCCGCTCACCGACCTGCACGCGGCGGTCCTCTCGATGCCGATGGACGCGCCCGGGAGCATGAAGCCGCAGGAGTACGCCGACATCATCGCCTACTTCCTGAGCATCAACGGCTACCCGGCCGGCAAGGTCGAGCTCGCGGGCACCGACGCCGCGATCAAGGCCATCAAGCTCGACGTCAAGAAGCAGTAGCGCATCTCTGACGGCGGGCGCGATCGTCTGGTCGCGCCCGTCGGCACTTCGCGGGCCGCTTTCCGTCTTCCGCCAGCGCACGCCCCGCTCCCCCACGCAACCAGCAGCAAGTCCGGCCGTCGCGGCAGCAGCTGGCGCCGCACCCACCCCTGCCGTCGGCGCGTCGTAACTGGAGACGGCGCTCCCGCGCCGCTCGTGCCGTCCCACCAGGTCCGCAGGAGTCCCCCATGAAGTTGCGTGCTGCCCTCGTGCTCGCCGTGTCCCTTGGCGGTGCCCCCGCTCTGGCCGAGGACCCGGGCGGCGTGCGGCCGCTGGACCCGGCAGCCGCCGAGGCGCTCGCCTTCGGGGCCGCGGCATCGCCGTCGTTCCGGGCGCTGCTGTCCGCGCTCGAGTGTGACGGCGTGGTCGTGCATGTCGTGTCGGGCGAGATGACCGTGTTCGGCGCCTTTGGCAGCACCCGGCTGGCGGGCGCGGTGGGCCCGTGGCGCTACCTGCGGACCGTTATCGATCCCGGCCTGCCGCTCGACGAGCGGACCGCGGTGCTCGCGCACGAGCTGCAGCATGCGCGCGAGATGGTCGAAGCCGCCGTGACCACCCAGCGCCACGTGCGCCAGCTCTACGAGCGGATCGGGATGCGCGTGATCGTGGCCGGCGACACCTTCGAGACGGCAGCGGCCGTCGCGGCCGGCAGCCAGGTGTGGCGGGAGCTGCAGGCCTGGGCGGCGGCTACCAGCGGCAGCGCCGCGCTGGCCGCGCCGGGACCGGAACGCCGGCTCACGGTGCGGTGAGCCGCGACACTTCGTCGGCGACGAACGCCCGCCACTCCGCCTCCGGCAGCACCTCGAACACCCCGCGCATCCGGTAGTGGCCCAGCCCGCAGAGCTGCGAGCAGCCGATCTCCCAGACGCCGGTCGCGATCGGCGTGAACCAGGTGCTCACCGGCAGTCCCGGCGTGACGTCCTGTTTCACGCGCATCGTCGCCAGGCTGAAGCTGTGGATGACGTCCTTGCTCGTGAGGTGGACGACGGTCGGCCGGTCGACCGGCACGATGAGCAGGCCGATCAGGACGAAGTCGTCGGCGCCGTCGGGATCGCTGCGGTCGATGCCGATCGGGATCGGCCGCCGTGATGAGCGTCGGCGAGGTGCGTCCGAAGCGGAGGTCGAAGCCGGGGTAGTGGACGTTCCAGGCGTACTGCTCGCCGACGACGCGGACTTCGGCGGCGCCGGCCGGAGCCGGCACGGCCCGCGCGCGCCAGGCCGGCAGGGCCGAGCCCGGCCAGCAGCCACACGTCGCCGAGCACGATGGCGGCGATGGCGAGGAGCGGCCAGTGGCGGCCGGCGGCCGGGCCGGGTGCCACGCCCGCGCGAGCCCGGAAGCGGACGAGGATGATCGCGAAGACGGCCAGCCAGCTCAGGAAGATGATCGCGCCCTCGGTGTGTGCCGCCGCCAGCACGCTGTCGAAACGCGCCGCATGCGTCGAGGCGGGCGCCGGCAGCCAGCCGTTCAGCCAGGCGCCGATCACGACGTGCCCTCCGGATGCGCCGCCGCGTCCCGCCGCTCGGCGGCATCCTGACGCACCACCGCCAGCGCGCCGCGTACCGAGCGCCGCCACCACGACGATCGCCACCGCCGCCATCACGGCGACGCCGGCATGCAGTCCGCTCGTCAGGAGCGAGTCGAGCGGACGCGCGCACACGATGCAGGCCACGAGCGGGCTCATACGAGGTACAGCCCTCCCACCGTGACCACCCACAAGGCCAGCATCAGCACCCAGTAGCGCTGCAGCATGGCGCCGCGCCTGGCGCGCTGGCGCGCCGGCACCGGCTCGAGGGCCACCCAGACGGCCGCGACAGTTCCGGCGGCCACCAGGAACGCCACCGTGCCCGTCAGCACGTACCAGCAGGCCAGCGGCACGCTGGACGCCGGCACGTGACCATGCGACGCCAGCCAGCCGCCGATGTAGATGCACCGCCACACGAACGCCGTGCCGGCCAGCCCCACCAGCCACGAGAAGCGGGGCAGCCCTGCAATCGGCACGCCCTCGCCCGACAGCCGTCGCGACTGCATCACCGCGAAGCCCAGCCACATCGTGCGGAACCAGTGGTCCACCGCGATCGACCACTCGGTGTCCGGGCCGGGGCGCCACGGCATCTCCCACACGGTGCTGCCGGCGCGCAGCAGCACGTAGCCCGAGAACAGGGCGCCGTAGAACATGACGACCGAGGCGAAGAACAGCCACATGCCGGTGAGGGCGGCGCGCTCCTGGCGGGTCTCGATCGTGACGGCGCTCACGCCCGCTCCTCGTAATAGCGATAGGGACTGCCGGTGACGACGGGCGGCTCGGTGAAGTTGCCGGCCGGCGGAGGCGACGCGGTGGCCCACTCGAGGGTGGTGGCCTGCCACGGGTTCTCGGCCAACACGCCCGTCCGCGCACTGCGATAGAGATTCCACAGGAAGACGAGCTGGAAGACGCCGAGCGCCACGGCGGCCCACGTCATGTACGGGTTCCATGCCAGCGCCGGTCCCGCCAGCTCGTACTGCAGGCCGCCATCGTAGAGCCGGCGGTTCACGCCCATGATGCCCATCAGGAACATGGGCAGGAAGACGGCGTTCATCGCCACGAACGAGCCGGCGAAGTGCACGAGGCCGAGCCGCTCGTCCATCCGCCGGCCGGTCACCTTGGGGAACCAGTGGTAGACGCCGGCAAAGAGCGCGAAGAGCGAGCCGGGCGCCACCAGGTAATGGAAGTGGGCGATGACGTAGTAGGTGTCGTGCAGGATGAGGTTGCTCGGACCGAGCCCGAGCGGCAGGCCCGTCACGCCGCCCAGGCCGAACATGGGCAGGAAGGCCAGCGCGAAGCACATCGCGGTCGTGAAGCGGATGGCGCCGCCCCACAGCGTGACGACGAGGGAGGAGATGAGGATGACCGACGGCACCGAGACGGCCATCGTCGTGATCTGGAAGAAGCTGCTGAGCGTGGTGCTCATGCCGGTGAGCAGCATGTGGTGGGCCCACACGATCATCGACCAGGCGCCGAGCGTGACGACCGCTCCCACCATCAGGCCGTAGCGCCACAGCGGCCGGCGCGCATGCGCGGTGATGACCTCGGCCACGATGCCGATCGCCGGCAGCACGAGGACGTAGACCTCGGGATGGGCGAGGAACCAGAAGAGGTGCTGCCAGAGCAGCGGGTTGCCGCCGCCCGAGACCGCCAGCGGGACGTTGCTCACGGCCAGGCCGCTCGGCAGGAACACGCTCGAGCCGAGCAGGCGGTCCATCAACTGGAAGACGGCGGCCGCCTGCAGCGCCGGGAACGCCAGCAGCAGCAGCAGCGCGGTGACGGCCTGCGACCAGACGAAGAAGGGGAGGCGCAGCAGGGTGAGGCCGCGCGCCCGGTAGGCCACCACCGTGGCCACGATGTTCATCGCCCCGAGCATCGACGACACGCCGAGGAGCACGATCCCGACCAGCCACGCCGTCTGGCCGGAGGTGGCGATGATCGAGAGCGGCGGGTAGGAGGTCCAGCCCGAGTTGGCGGCGCCGCCCGGCAGGGCGAAGCTCGCGACCATCAGCACGCCGGCCGCCAGGTAGGTGAGGAAGCCGACGACGCTCAGGCGCGGAAACGCCAGTCCTGGCGCGCCGACCTGGAGCGGCACCAGGTACGATCCGAAAGCGCCGGTGGCCAGCGGCACGACCGCCAGGAAGATCATCGTCGTGCCGTGCATGCCGACGAGCTGGTAGTAGAACTCCGGCAGCAGGATGCCGCCCGGGGCGTTGGTCTCGCCGAAGATGGCAGTGGCGATCGGGATCGGCTGCCCCGGCCACGCCAGCTGCCAGCGCAGCAGCAGCATCAGCAGGAAGCCGACAGTCATGAACACGCCGGCGGTCAGTCCGAAGGCCAGGCCGAGGGTCTTGTGATCGCTGAGGCCTTTCATTGAACAGCGGCTAGCGGCTGGCGGCTAGCGGCTTGGGAGCGGCTAGTGAGAGCGCTGACCTGCCCATACAATAACGCCATGCGTCGGGTTCTGTACGCCACCTTCGCCCTCTCTCTGGCCGCCGTCACGATGTCCGAGCCGTCCGCGCAATCCGCCCCCGAACCGATTCGCTACACGCTGCGCTTCCCGGCGCCTGCCACCCACTACGTGGAGGTCGAGGCCGTGTATCCGACCGGCGGGCAGCCGCAGGTGGAGCTGATGATGGCGGTGTGGACGCCGGGCTCGTACCTGGTGCGGGAGTACGCGCGGCACGTCGAGCACCTGACCGCCGCCGCCGGCGGCCGCGAGCTGGCGGTGGTCAAGCCGGCCAAGAACCGGTGGCGCGTCACGACCGGCGGCGCCGCCGCCGTCACCGTGCGCTACCGCGTCTACGGGCGTGAGATGACGGTGCGGAACAACTGGATCGAAGCCGGCTTCGCCATGCTGAACGGCGCCCCCACCTTCATCACGCTGGCCGGGGGCGGCGCCCGGCCGCACGAGGTCGCGATCGAGCTGCCGGCGGCGTGGACCGGATCGGCGACGCCCCTGATGCCGGTCGCCGGCGCCCCCCACCGCTACCGGGCCGACGACTTCGACATGCTCGTCGACAGCCCGATCGTGGCCGGCAACCCGGTCGTGCGGACGTTCGAGGTGGCCGGCAAGGCGCATCACCTGGTGCTCGAGGGCGATCCCTCGCTCTTCGACGCCGATCGCGCCGCCGCTGACATCAGGAAGATCGTCGAAGCCGGCGGGCGGGTGATGGGCGGCTACGACTATCCCCACTATTTCTTCCTCAACATGGTGACCGAGTCGGGCGGCGGCCTCGAACACAAGAACGCCTTCCTCACCATGTCGAGCCGCTTCGCGACGCGCACCCGCCGCGCTTACGTGAACTGGCTCAACCTCGTGGCGCACGAGTACTTCCACAACTGGAACATCAAGCGCCTGCGCCCGATCGAACTGGGCCCCTTCGACTACGAACGTGAGAACTACACGCCGAGCCTGTGGGTCGGCGAGGGCTTCACCGACTACTACGGGGCCCTGCTCGTGCGGCGGGCCGGCCTGCAGACCGACACCGAGTATTTCGACGAGCTCTCGAACGTCATCGAGCAGGTGCAGACGCGTCCCGGCCGCGCCGTGCAGCCGGTGGACATGGCGTCGTTCGATGCCTGGATCAAGCAGTCCCGCCCCGACGAGAACAGCCCCAACACGAGCATCGACTACTACAGCAAGGGGGCCGTCATCGCCTTCCTGCTCGATGCGAAGATCCGCCAGGCCACCGGCGGCACGAAGTCGCTGGATACGGCCATGCGCCTGGCCTACGAGCGCTACTCGGGTCCCCGCGGCTACACGCCGGAGCAGTTCCAGCAGACGATGGCCGAGGTCGCGGGCGTCGACCTGAGCGCGTGGTTCGCGGCGGTCGTCAGCGGCACCGGAGAGCTCGACTTCAGTGAGGCGCTGGACTTCTACGGGCTGCGCTTCGCGCCGCCCGGTCCGGCGGCCGCGCGGCCCACCCTTGGCGTCAGCACCAGGACCGACAACGGCCGGCTCGTCGTGTCGGTCGTGCGGCGCGGCACGCCGGCCCACGCGGCCGGCCTGAACGTGGACGACGAGATCCTCGCCATCGACGACCTGCGCGTGCGTGCCGACGGTCTGGTGGCGCGCATGGAGCAATACACGGTGGGCGACACGGTGCGGGTGCTGGTGGCGCGGCGCGACCGGCTGACGACCTTCGACGTCACCCTGGCGGCCGAACCGGGACGACCGTGGCGCCTGCAGCCGCGGCCCGAGGCCACCGGCGAGCAGAAGGCGCGCCTGGCGGCCTGGCTGGGCCGCTGAACCGCCGCCGGCAGCAGCGAGAATTCACCCAACCTTTTGCGAGGTGGCGTCGTCTACCTCAGGGTCGCATGCTGCCCATCTCGCAGACGCATCTTCGCCTTGGCTCCAGCGTTCTGGCCTGCCTGTTCTCAGTGTTCACGGCTGAGGCGGCTCGTCCGGCGGCGGCGGAGACCGAGCGAGCGGTCGCCACCGCGCAGGCGGTGGCCGCCGCCGGTCCGATTGTCATCGACGGCCACTTCGACGAGCCCATCTGGGCCCAGGTGCCGACGATTGGCGAGTTCCTGCAACGCGAGCCGGCCGAGGGCGCCGCGCCCACCGAGCGCACCGAAGCGCGCGTCGCCTTCGACGACGCCGCGCTCTACGTCGCCATCCGCGCCTTCGATCGCGAGCCGGCCCGGATCACCGGCATGCTCACTCGTCGTGACGAGCGCTCGCCCTCCGACTGGCTGAAGGTCGCCATCGACTCGTATTACGACCGCCGCACCGCCTACGAGTTCGGCGTCAACCCGGCCGGCGTGAAGACCGATCGCTACTACTTCAACGACGGGGCCAACGACGACAGCTGGGACGCGGTGTGGGACGTGCAGGTCTCGCGAGACGCCGAGGGCTGGAACGCCGAGTTCCGGATCCCGTTCTCGCAGCTGCGCTTCGCCCGGGGCGGCGGACCGGTCGGGGTCGCCATCATCCGGGATCTTCCGCGCGCCAACGAAACGGCGACCTGGCCGCTCATCGCCCGCAGCGTCAACGGCTTCGTCTCGCAGTTCGGCACCGTGAACGGCCTGCAGCGCAGTGCCTCGCCCAAGCGCCTGGAGCTCATGCCCTACACCGTCGGGGAGCTGGTGCGGGCGACGAAGGACGCCGACAACCCGCTCTCGCGCGCCAGCAACCCTGGCGCCAACGTCGGCGTGGACCTGAAGTACGCCGTCACGCCCGCGCTCACGCTGACCGCCACGCTCAATCCGGATTTCGGCCAGGTGGAGGCCGACCCCGCCGCCGTGAACCTGGACGCTTTCGAGCTGTTCTTCGCCGAGCGGCGTCCGTTCTTCGTCGAAGGGTCGGGCATCTTCCGCTTCAACATGGATTGCAACGACGGCGACTGCACCGGCCTGCTCTACTCGCGGCGGATCGGACGCTCGCCGCAGGGGTCGGCCGACGAGGCCGACGGGGAATACAGTGAGGCGCCGGTGTCGGCCACCATCCTCGGCGCCGCCAAGCTGACCGGCCGCATCGGCCAGTTCTCGGTGGGCGCGCTCAGCGCCGTCACGCAGGAGGAACGCGCGACGATTGCCGCCGGACTCACGCGCCGCCGCCAGGTGGTCGAGCCGCTCACGAGCTTCAACGTGCTGCGCGTGCGCCGCGAGTTCGCCAACAACTCGAACCTCGGGATGATGCTGACGACGACCAATCGGCAGTCCACGACGGACACCGACTTCCTCGCCGACAACAGCGTGGCGGGCGGCGTCGACTACGACTGGCGGCTGACCCCGCGCTACAGCGTCACCGGGTTCTTCGTGGGCAGCCGCGTCGCCGGCCAGGCCGACGCGATCGCACGGCTGCAGAAGAACGCCGTCCACAACTTCCAGCGGCCCGATGGCGACTACCTGACGTTCGACGACACGGCCACGACGCTGACGGGACACGCCGGCGCGGTGGGCATCGCCAAGATCGGCGGCGAGCGTGTGCGCTTCAGCGCCAACTACGGCTACAAGAGTCCGGGCTTCGACTCGAACGATCTCGGCTTCCAGCGCCGGGCCGACGAGCGGACGATCAATCACTGGCTGCAGTGGCGCGATCAGACACCTGGCAAGTACGTGCGTCAGTTCATGGTCAACCTCAACCAGTGGGCCGGCTGGAACTTCGGCGGCGATCGCCTCTACGGCGGCGGCAACCTCAACATGCACTGGACGTTCCAGAACAACTGGCGCACCGGATTCGGCCTCAACGCCAACGGCGGCGGCCTGCGCGATCGCTCGACGCGCGGCGGGCCGGGGGTCAGGACCAACGACACCCTGAGCCTCTGGCACTACCTCGACTTCGACGATCGCCGCCTGGTGACGCCGGGCTACAACGGCTACTACGAGCGTGATGGCCAGGGCACGTTCCGGATGAACGCCAACCCGCGCCTCACCTGGCGTCCCAGCCGCGCCCTCCGTTTCGAGACCGGCGTCCGTTTCAATCGCAACGACGACGACGCGCAGTGGGTCGAGAACGTGACCGACGGGGCGACGACCCACTACGTCTTCGGACGGCTCGAGCAGCGCACGGTGGCCATGACGCTGCGCGCCAACTACACGCTGTCGCCGACGCTGTCGATCCAGAGCTACGCCGAGCCGTTCGTGTCGGCGGGGCGCTACCGGCGATTCCGCGAGCTCACGAACGGCCGGGCCGCCGCCTACCCCGATCGCTTCGAGCCCTACGCCTACACCGGCGACGCCGACTTCAACTACCGATCGTTCCGGACGACCAACGTCCTGCGGTGGGAGTACCGGCCGGGCTCGTCGCTGTTCGCGGTGTGGCAGCAGGGCCGCCAGGACGATGGCGCTCGCGGCGACTTCGACTTCGGCCGCGACTTCGGCGGCTTGTTCTCGTCCCCCTCCCGCAACGTCTTCCTGGTCAAGTTCAGCTACTGGTTCAACTACTAGCGCCGCCGCGGTGCCTCCGGCTGGCCGACGAATTCCTTCGCCCTCGCCTCGGCCCGGACGTAATCTGTACGGTGCGGGAGGCAGGAGCCTGCCCGGCGGAGGTGTCATGACGGGGATGCGTGAGTGGGTGAGGGCGATGGTGTGCGGGGGAACCATGCTGGCCGCGGGCGGCATGTGGCTCGCGCCGCAGGTGGCGATGGCCGGGCAGCGGGCAGGCGAGCAGCCGGCGGTGGCGGCCCGCGGTGACGCCGCTCGTGGGAAGTACATCGTGGAAAGCGTGGCCATGTGCGGCGAGTGCCATTCCACGCGCGATCAGGCCGGCAACATCGTGGCGGGCACGCGCTATCTCGGCGGGCCGATGCCGGTCCGGGCCCCGTGGCCGGGCGACTGGCCGATCATGGTCCCGCGCATTGCCGGGTTGCCCGGTTACTCGGACATCGAGGCGCAGCGACTGCTCACCGAGGGCGCCATCAAGCGCAACGGCACCCAGGCCCTGGCGCCGATGCCGCGTTTCCGCATGACGCCGGAAGACGCCGCCGCCGTCATCGCGTTCATGCGCGCGCAGTAATCGCGGCGGGCGGTATCCCGGGAGGCGTGCTCGACGCGGGCGCCCGGGTGCCGCCGTCGAGCGCGAGATCCTCGAGGCACAGCCATGTCACTGGCGAAGAACCTGCGCGACATCTTCCACGGCTTTGCCTACGGCCGCTACGAACGCGAGCTGAAGCAACAGGCGGCCGAGCTCAACGACTACTTCCTGCTGCTCTGCTACATGGAAGTCGTGGGCCTGCCGAACCCGGCGGCCTTCTACCTGCTCGAGGTCTACCCGCACCTGCTGGACCAGTTCCACCTGTGGCATCGGCGGATGGGCATGGACCGCTCGCCGGTCGGCAGCCTGCCATGCTGCTAGTGGACCGTTAGCATGCTGGGACTGCTCGACCGCGAGGTCCTGTTCTTCGGCGGCAAGGGCGGCGTGGGCAAGACCACCTGCGCCGCGGCGATGGCGCTGGCGGCGAGCCGGGCCGGCCGCCGCGTGCTGCTCGTCTCGACCGACCCGGCGCACTCCACCTCCGACATCTTCGAGCGCAAGATCGGCGCCGACCCGACCGAGCTGCTGCCCAATCTCTGGGGGCTCGAAATCGATGCCGCCACGGAATCGGCGCGCTACGTGCGCGAGGTGAAGGACCGCGTGCGCGTGCTGTTCGGCCACTCGATCCTGAAGGAAGCCTACAAGCAGATCGACCTGGCCGCCAGCATGCCGGGGGCCGAGGAAGTGGCGCTGTTCGACCGCATGGGCGCCCTCATCCGCGGCGACGACCCGCGGTTCAACCTGATCGTCTTCGACACGGCCCCCACCGGCCACACGCTCCGTCTCGTCCGCATGCCCGAGCTGATGGACGCGTGGATTCGCGCGCTCACCCGGTCGCGCCGTGCCATGCTCGGCATCGAAGGCGATGACAAGGACGATCCGATCCTGGTCTCGCTGCGTGACCGCTTCGAGCGGCTCCAGGCCCTGCGCGCCCGGCTGATGAGCGGGCGCACCTGCGCCTTCGTGCTCGTGCTGATTCCCGAACGCCTGCCGATCGAGGAAACCGCGCGCGCCATCGACCAGCTCGTCGAGACCGGCGTGAAGGTCGGCGGGCTGATCGTCAACCGGGTGCTGCCGCGCGACACGACCGACGCGTTCCTGACAGCCCGCCGGGAGCAGGAACAGGTCTACCTCGACGAGATCGCGTCGCGCTTTGCCGACCGGCCCCGGCTCTATCTCCCGCAGTACCCCCGCGATGTCTACGGCCTGGCGAGCCTCGCCCCGGTGGCCGAGGCACTCGCCGCCGCCACAGGAGTGTCCCGATGACCATCAGCCGTCCGCAGCCTGGCGACTACGCCCCCTTCTACCAGCCCTATCTCGACGCCCCCAAGGTGGACGACGCCCATGCACTGCTGGCGTCCCAGACGGACGTACTTGCTCGGATGGCGACGTGGCCGGAGGCCAAGGCCAGCCACCGCTATGCCGAGGACAAGTGGACCATCGGCCAGGTCATCGGGCACATGGCCGACACCGAGCGCGTCTTCGCCTACCGGCTGCTCCGCGTCGCCCGCGGCGACGCCACGCCGCTCGCCGGGTTCGACGAGAAGGCCTGGCAGACGGACGCCGGGTTCGAAGGGCGGACGCTCGGCGGCCTGGTCGCCGAGCTCACCGCCGTGCGGCAGGCGTCGCTGGCCCTCATCGGGTCGCTCGATGACGCCGCCCTCGATCGTGCCGGCCTGGCCAACGGCCAGCGGGTGACGGCGCGGGCGCTCGTGTGGATGATCGGCGGGCACTTCGCCCACCACATCGGCGTGCTTCGCGATCGGTACGGTGTGTGAAGACGGCACTGGCCGGGGGCCTGCTGGGCGCCACGCTCTTCCTCGCCGTGATCGGCCCCGAGGTCCTCCGGCCGACCAACCTCGGCTGGACCATGCGCCACGACCTGCAGACCTACGTGCTGGCGTGGACGCACTTCCGGCACACGCCGTGGCAGTGGCCGCTTGGCGCGGTGCCCGCCGTGGGCCATCCGGTGGGCACCTCGATCGGCAACGCCGATGCGATTCCCGTCGCCGCCTTCGCCCTCAAGCCGCTGCACGCGGTGCTGCCCGAGCCGTTCCAGTATCTGGGCGCGTGGCTGCTGCTGTGCTTCGTGCTGCAGGGCGTGTTCGGCGCGCTGCTGGTCGGTCTCGCCACCTCTGACTGGCGGCTGCAACTGCTCGGCGCGGCGCTCTTCGTCCAGGTGCCGACCCTCTTCAACCGCACCGGGCACCCCGCGCTGTGCGCCCATTGGCTGCTGCTGGCCTCGATCTGGCTGCTCGTCGACGGCATGCGGGCGTCGCGCCGCTGGCATGTCGGCGCCTGGCTGGCGCTCTCCGCGTTCGTGGCGGCCACGCAGCCGTATCTGGCGGCGATGGTGCTGGCGCTGGCACTCTCGGGCCTCGCCAACCGGGCGTGGCGGCAGCGTCCGCTGCCGCGCGCACTGGCCGGCTTCGCCGCCAATGCCGCGGCGGTGGCCGTCGTGATGGGCCTCGTCTTCTGGCAATGCGGCTACTTTCTCATCGGGTCGGTGGACGCCCTGCAGTCCGAGGGGCTGGGGACCTTCTCGATGAACCTGCTGGCGCCCGTGATGGGGATGGGCTACACGGCGCTGCTGCCAGAGATTCCGCTCGCCACACCGCGCCAGTACGAGGGCCATCTCTACTTCGGCCTCGGCTGGCTGCTCCTGACGGCGGTGGCGATCGTCGTGGCCGTGCGTCAGCGCGGCTCCGTGCCGCGACTCGGCTTCGCCTGGCTCGCGCTGGCGGCGTGCACGGCCATCGCCATCAGCCCGGTTGTGACCTTCGGCGCGGCCACGCTCGTCGACCTGAACGCGTGGGCGCCGGCCGGGCTGGCGGTGTTCCGGTCGAGCGGCCGCTTCGGTTGGGTGCCGATGTATGCCGTGTTCACGGTCGCGGCGATGGTGATCGTGTCGCGGCTGCCGCGGCGGGCCGCGCTCGCCCTCCTGGCCGCGGCCGTCGTGCTCCAGGCCGTGGACCTCAGCGCTGGCTACCGCGGCATCGCCGGGCGCCGGCAGACCAGCTCGTGGACCGACTACGACTCGCCCATCAAGAGCCCGGCGTGGGAGGTTCTCGTGCCGGCCTATCGCCATGTGGTGATGGCGCCGCCGGACATGTGCACGAACGCGTGGATGCCAGTGGCCGGTCCGCATCTGCCCTTCTCGCTGCTGGCCGGCACCCACGGCGTGACGATCAACTCCGGGAACTCCGGCCGCTTCGATATCCGGCAAGTGCTCGGCTACTGCGCCACGCTCGAAGCCGACCTGCGGGCCGGGCGGGTCGAGGCCGAGAGTCTCTACGTGCTCAGCCCGGCGATGCGCGCGGTGCTCGGCGAGACGTCGCGCCAGCCGCTCGCCTGCGGGGTGCTCGACGGCTTCGACGTGTGCGCACCCGCCGACACCTGGCCTCGCTGGCGGCAGGCGGCCGCGCGGGCTGGGTTCACGGCCACGGCGGTCGTGCCGTCCGCCCGGCCCTGAGCGGCCGTGGCTCACTTGTAACGGGGTCTGTCACCGTCACGAGTTGTAATCGGGTCTGTCACGGTTACAACCCGTGTCGGTGACAGACCCCGTTACAACTCGTGACGGTGACAGACCCCGTTACAAGTCTCCGCTACAAGTCACCCGAGCGTGGCCAGCTGGAGGTCCGGGTTCTGCTGCTGCATGTAGCTCAGGTGCCACGGCGACTCGAAGAGCAGCACCGGGCGCTCGTGGCGATCGACGGCGCGCAGCACGCCCGACGAGCGGTTCTCGAGATCCGAGAGCGTCTTGGCATCGGCCGTCACCCAGCGCATGGCCACGTACGAGATCGGGTCGATCTTGCACTCGACGCCGTACTCCTGCTTGAGGCGGGCCTCGACGATGTCGAGCTGCAGCGGGCCGACCACGCCCAGGATCGGCTCGCGGCGGCCGTGGACGGGGAACACGACCTGCATGAGGCCCTCTTCCTCGAGCTGCGTGACGCCAGTGACGAACTGCTTCGAGCGCTGATCGAGCAGGCGCGCGCGTCCGAAGTGCTCGGGCGGAAAGCGCGGCACCGGCGGATAGCGGACCGCCGGGCCGGCGTAGAGCGTGTCGCCGATGGTGAACTTGCCGGGATTGGGCAGGCCGATGACGTCGCCCGGGTAGGCGCGCTCGACCGTCTCGCGCTCGCCGCCGAAGAAGCGGTAGGGGCGGGTGGCCCGCACGGTGTCGCCGACGCGGGCGTTGACGAGCGCCATGTCCTTCTCGAACACACCAGAGCAGACCCGCACGAAGGCCACGCGGTCGCGGTGCTTGCGGTTCATGTTCGCCTGGATCTTGAAGACGAACCCCGAGAACCCCGGCCCGACCGGCGAAATCAGGCCCTGCTCCGTCATCCGCGGCTGCGGCGGCGGGGCCAGCGTCGCGAGCGCCTGCAGCAGCGCCTCCATGCCGAAGTTGGCCAGCGCGCTGCCGAAGTAGACCGGCGTCTGGTTGCCGGCGAGGTACTCCGCCTGATCGAAGGCCGTGCCGGCGCCCGTGATGAGGGCGGTGTCGTTCATGAGCGTCTCGTGCGGCGCCTGGCCGAGGAGCTCCACCAGCATGGGGTCGGCGACGTCGGTCGAGCGCACGGGGGCGCGGAAGCCGCCGCCCGGCACCCGCTCGTAGAGGCGCGTTTCCTGGGTGATGAGATCGAAGACGCCGCGGAAGCGGTCGCCGCTGCCGATCGGCCAGTTCATCGGCGCCGTGTGGATGCCGAGGATGCGCTCGATCTCCTCGAGCAGCTCGAAGGGATCGCGGCCCGGCAGGTCCAGCTTGTTGATGAAGGTGAGGATCGGGAGCCGGCGCAGGCGGCACACCTCGAACAGCTTGCGGGTCTGCGTCTCGATGCCCTTGGCGGCGTCGATCACCATGATGACGCTGTCGACGGCGAACAGCGTGCGATAGGTGTCCTCGCTGAAGTCCTGGTGGCCAGGCGTGTCGAGCAGCGTGACCCGGCAGTCGCCGAGCTCGAAGTCGATGGCGGCCGAGGTCACCGAGATGCCGCGTTCCCGCTCGATGTCCATCCAGTCGGACACGACGTGGCGCTGGGTCTTGCGCCCGCGCACCGCGCCGGCCAGCTCGATGGCGCCGGCGTAGAGCAGCAGCTTCTCGGTCAGGGTCGTCTTGCCGGCGTCCGGGTGCGAGATGATGGCGAAGGTGCGGCGGCGGCTGACTTCGGTTGCCAGTTGCGGATCGATATCGGTCACAGAGTCCATGGAGTTCCGCTAAGCGCCGGCCCAGAGTGTCTTGATGGGATAGCGGCGCAGGAGGCGATCGGCCGAGACGAGCGTCAGTTCGTGTTCGATGGCCTGGCACACCAGCATCCGGTCGAACGGGTCACGGTGGATGGCGGGAAGCTTGGGGAGATGTGTCGCCGAGAGTTCGTCCACCGGCAGGGCCGCGACGCCGTGCCGGGCACGCTCGGCGCTGACGAACTCAGCGGCGGGAGCCGGCAGGTCGATGCG
Organism: uncultured Acidobacteriota bacterium; assembly: GCA_963807405.1. Taxonomy (GTDB): domain Bacteria; phylum Acidobacteriota; class Vicinamibacteria; order Vicinamibacterales; family UBA2999; genus CADEFD01. Next base: position 489,527 of record CAWEBU010000009.1, read on the forward strand.
CCCCAGGCCCTGCTTGATGGCGAGCTCCCAGACCGAGGCGGCGCTCAACCACACCGTCGTCTCCGCGGCGCAGACCTGCGCGCGCACGGCGTCCGGCATGCGGTCGCTCCCGCTCACCATCCACAGGAAGATCTGGGTGTCGAGGAGGAGCCTCACGAGCGGGTGAGACCCTCGAACGCGTCGAGGACGCCGTCCGGCAGCGCCTCGTCGAAGTCGTCAGGGATGCTGAACTGGCCCTTGGCCAGGCCCCAGGGGCGCGGCCCGGTCGCCGGCTTGCTGACGGCCCGGATCTCGGCCACCGGCACGTTGTGACGGGTGATCGTGACCGCCTCGCCGCGCTCGACCTCGTCGAGCAGGCTCGACAACTGCGTCTTGGCCTCCGCGACGCTGACCTTTTTCATGACCATATTGTAGCTTCGAATATGGGTCAGCGGGCGGCCAGCTGTCTCGAGCAGCCGTTGCGACGCTCGGTTCCTGGGCGCTGCTCGGGCGGGCGGCCGCCGGCCCCGCTACTGCCGGCCGGAGGTCGGCCCGGGCGCCGGCGTGAGCGTGCTCGTCGATTCGGCCACCGACTCCACCTTGGCGCGGGAGTAGGCCACCGGGAAGTAGCGGCCGCGCGCCCACAGCTCGAACAGGTCCCGGTAGTGCGGGTCCTCGGGGTTGCCGGACTGTCCCGGGGTGTTGAGGCCGACGCTGTTGTCCCAGTTGTCGGTGTCGGCCACGATCTTCAGCGAACCGCCCGAGGTCTGGTTGTCGTTGCCACCGGTGGCGCTGACCGTCGTGCCGTCGCCGCCGCGCGGTAACGGGCCCACCTCCAGCAGCGTCTTCGTCTCGGCGTTCACCGCGTTCGAGAGCGGATGCCGGATGAGGGCGTGGTGCAGCTTCTCGTCGCCCCACTTCCAGGCGCGACGGCTGGGCGCCGAAACGCTCGGTGACGTCGGCGACGCCCTGCTCGAAGGCGGTGGCCACCATCTGGTCGCGCCCCTTGGTGGGTTCGCTGCCGAAGCGGCCATCGGGCGCGTAGAGGAAGTCGATGACGCGCTTGGTGCTGATGAGCCCGGCCGGCACCGACGCCCGCGCGGCCTCGGGAATCGAGGCCTGGCGGACGGCCGCGATGAGCCGGCGCGAGAACAGCTCGTAGACGGCGGCGGCGCTCGAGTTCTTGTCGAGCACGAAGTCCCAGCCGAGCACGAGGTCGCGGGCGGCCGCCACGGCGGGAGTCGTGAACGGCAGATCGCGCAGGAGCGGCACCATGGCGCGGGCGGCCATCGACAGGTCGTCGTTCTGCAGGCGCGTCATCTCGGCCACGCTGAAGCGACGGCCCGAGCCGATGACTTCCTCGATGCGGTGCGCGCGATACGGGATCGGCCCACGTGTAGTGGCGTGCGTTCGGATAGGGGTAGTCGTTCGGGAACAGGTAGTGATTGGCGGTGGCGATGAAGCCGCGGTCCGGGTTCACCTCGCTCGGCAGGGCGTTGATCGGGAGATAGCCGTCCCACTCGTAGCGGCCGTCGCCGGGCACCGGCAGCATCCCGCTCCACGACCGCAGTGGCGCGATGCCCGCGGCCTGCCAGCCGATGGTGCCGGTCTTGTCGACCCACACCATGTTCTCGGAGGGCATGCGGTTGTAGGTGCAGGCCTCGGCGAACTCGGCCCAGCTCGTCGCCTGGTTCATGCGCAGGCTCGACAGGTAGGGCGCGCCGCCGGTTTCCATCCAGCCGGCACGCAGCGCGTAGGCGCGGCGGTTGGCGGCGTCTTCGTGCAGCACCGGTCCGTGGCGGGTGAACTTGAGCGTGGCGGTCGGCCGCCGCCTGCCCTTTCACCGGAATCGTCTCGGTGAGGACCCGCATCGCCTCCCACTGGCCCCGGTAGCGATACTCGTTCGGGTTGGCGGGATTGGTCTCGTAGACGTAGAGGTCTTCGCTGTCGGTGCCGAAGACGGTGAGGCCCCAGGCGCCGTACTCGTTGTGGCCGATCGAGACGCCCGGCAGCACCGGTTCGCCGCCGCCGATCACGTTCCAGCCAGGCGCCACCAGGTGGACCCAGTAGCGCAGCGACGGCGCCTCGATGACGCGGTGCGGGTCGTTGGCCATGATCGGCATCCGCGCTCTGGGTGCGGGCGCCGCTCACCACCCAGTTGTTCGAGCCGATGTCGGTGTCGACGATCCGGCTGCCATCGACGCGGAGCGGGCCAGGGCGAGGGGCGGCTGGCCGGCGGCCGCGGCGGCCCGTGCCTGGCCGCGGTAGGCGGGGGCGACGTCCTCGGGCTGGAAGTCGATGGTGTCGCGGAAGGCGTTGTAGACGGCCAGCACGTCGGCCGGGAACGTCTTGGCGTCGATCAGCGGGATCGAGCGCGAGCGGCGGGCTCGCCGCCCTGCAGCCACAGCAGATCGCGCAGCTTGTCGCGCGCCGAGCGCGCCGAGGGCGCGCATGTTGGTGGCCTCGTTCGGCACGTTCGAGGTCAGCGCCTGATGGCGCGAGATGACCACCTCCGGCGTCCACTTGCCGGGCGTGATGCCGAGCATCCGGAACTCGATCGGCAGCGTCGCCGGCGAGCGCATCGCCTCGTCGACGTAGGCGTTGATGCCGCGCACGTAGGCTTCGACGATCGCCTTGCCGCGCGGGTGGTAGTGGTTGAGCTCGGCGTCGAGGTCGCCACGGAACTTGTGCAGCCGGGTGCCGATGTCGCGGGTGAGCTCACGCGGCCCGAGGATCTCGGCCACGGTGCCGGTGGCGCGCCGGCGCCAGACCTCGAACTGGAAGAGCCGGTCCTTGGCGGCGAGGTAGCCCTGGGCCTGGAACAGGTCGTCTTCGTTCTGCGCGTAGATGTGATTGATGCCCCAGCGGTCGCGGATGACCTCGACCGGCTGGCTGCAGGCCCGGCACCGCCAGCGTCGGCGCGCGTGCCCTGCGCGGGCGCCTGCACCTGCGCCGACGCGGGCGTAGGGACCAGCCCGGCAACGGCGAGCAGGGTGACGAGCCGAAGCAACTTCCGCATGACGTCCTCCAGGCGGCGCGCGAGCCGGCAAGGCCCGCGGCCGACGGGCAGTATACTGTTCAGAAATGCGGTTTGCTCCCGAGTACGTGCGCCACGTACTCACCGACAACTTCGAGGACGCCAAGACCCACCTGCTGGCGCCCCTCATGTCCATCCATTACGCGCACCTGGTGATGCTGACCGAGTGTCACATCGTCTCGCGGGACGACGCCCGCGTGCTGCGCGCGGCCATCGACGGCATCGCGGTCGAGGCGGTCCGGAAGGTGCCCTTCGACGGCACCTACGAGGACCTGTTCTTCTACCTCGAGCACCTGATTGCCGAGTCGGCCGGCGAGCAGGTGGCCGGCCGCCTGCACACGGCACGCAGCCGCAACGACATCGCGATGACGACCTACCGCATGTGGCAGCGGGACAGCATCGCCACGCTGGCTCACGGCACGCTGGCGCTCAGGTCGGCGCTGCTCGGGCTGGCCGCGCAGCACACCGGCACGGTCTACGGCGCCCACACGCACACGCAGCCGGCGCAGGTCTCGACCATCGCGCACTACCTGCTGTCGGTCATCGAGCAGCTCGAACGCGACGCCAAGCGCCTCGAGGCGGCCTATCGCTCGACCAATGCCAACCCGCTCGGCGCCTGCGCCATCACCGGCACCGGCTTCCCGATCGACCGTCAGCGCACCACGCGCGCTGCTCGGCTTCGACGCGCCCACCGGCAACACCTACGGCAGCATCGCCACGGTCGACTACCTGCTCGAAGGCGTCTCGGCCACCGCCATCACGCTGGTCGGGATTGGCCGCGTGGTGCAGGACCTGTTGCTGTGGGGCACCATGGAGTTCGGCTACCTGCGGCTGGCCGACGGCTTCGTGCAGTCGAGCAGCATCATGCCGCAGAAGCGCAACCCGGTGGCCCTCGAGCACGCGCGCGGTCTCGGCAGCCAGGCGGTGGGGCAGGCCCAGGCGATCGTCACCGCCGTGCACAACACGCCGTTCGGCGACATCGTCGACACCGAGGACGACCTGCAGCCGCTCATCGCGTCGATGTATCGCGATGCCACCCGCACGGTCAGCATCGTGGCGGCGGCGCTGCGCGATGCCGAGTTCAACGTCGAGCGCCTGGCGGACCGGGCCGGCGACGGCGGCACGACCATCACCGAGCTGGCCGACACGCTGGCACGCGACCACGGCCTGCCGTTCGGCACCGCGCACAAGATCGCCGGCCTCGTCATTCGCGGCAAGAACGACGCACCCACGGCGCGGATGTCGGAGCTGCTGGCCCAGGCCTCGACCGACGTGCTCGGCGCGCCGATCGTCTACGACGAGGCCGCCGTGGAGCGGATGCTGAGCCCGCGGCACTTCGTCGAGATCCGCAAGACCCACGGCGGGCCCGCGCCCGAACGCACCTCGGAAGCCATCGCGGCCTCGCGGGCGGCGCTGGCCGCTGACGAGGCGTGGTGGAAGGGCCGCCGCGCGGCCCTGGCCCAGGCCGCGGCCCTGCTGACCGGAGCCGTGAAGGCGCTATGACCGCGATGCAGCGGAAGTACGTGCAGGTTGCCGTCGCCTGGGTGATCGTGCTCGTGGCCCTCTACGCCGTGCAGGAGTACTTCATCCCGTGAAGGAGTCGGGCGCCGTTCTAGCCGCGAGCCGCTAGCCGCCAGCCGCTGTCATGCACCCCATCGACTGGGCCATCATCGCCGCGTATCTCATCTGGATCGCCTGGGACGGCCTGCGCCTGTCGAAGGCGTCGAGCGGGCTCGAGGGCTACCTGCTGGCCGGCCGCAGCCTGCCGTGGTGGGCGGTCGGGCTCTCGGTCATGGCCACGCAGCTGTCGGCCATCACCATGATCGGGACGACCGGTCAGGGTTACGCCGAGGGCATGAAGTTCCTGCAGTTCTACTTCGCGCTGCCGATCGCGATGATCGTGCTCTCGGTCACGCTGGTGCCGTTCTTCCACCACGCCCGCGTCTACACGGCCTACGAGTATCTCGAGCGCCGCTTCGATGCCAAGACGCGCTCGCTGACGTCGTTCCTGTTCCTGGTGTCGCGCGCCATGGCCACCGGCGTCGTCATCTCGGCGCCGGCGGTGGTCCTGTCGGTGATGCTCGGGCTGAGCGTCACGAGCACCTGCCTGCTGCTGGCCCTGCCGACGGCGTTCTACACGATGTTCGGCGGCGTGCAGGCGGTGGCCTGGACGGACGTCAAGCAGATGGTACTCATCGTCGGCGGTCTCCTCGCCGCGGTGGTGGTCCTCGTCTCCGGACTGCCGGACGGCATCGGGCTCGCCGATGCGTTGCACCTGGCCGGCACCACCGGCCGCATGCAGACGTTCGACTTCCGCTTCGACCTGACCGACCGCTACACCTTCTGGTCCGGCACCATCGCGGCGTTCTTCCTGTTCTGCTCCTACTTCGGCACCGACCAGAGCCAGGTGCAGCGCTACCTGACGGCCCGCTCGGTGGACGAGGCGCGCACGTCGCTCCTCATGAGCGCCTACTGGAAGATTCCGCTGCAGGCGCTCGTGCTGCTCGTCGGCGTGCTGATGTTCGTGTTCTACGTCTTCACGCCGCCGCCGATGCTGTTCAACGCCGTGCACGAGTCGCAGGTCAAGGCCAGCCCGCGGGCGGCCGACTACGCCGTCACCGAGCAGCGCTTCAACGCCGCCTTCGCCACCCAGCGCGAGGCGGCCGCCAACCTCTCGCGCGTGCAACGCGCCGGGGACGCCGCCGGCACCGCCGAGCACTCGGCCGCGTTCGCCGCCGCCACCGCCCAGGTCACCGCCGCGCGGAACGATGCCGTGAGCATCGTCAAGGCGGTGTCCGGCGACTCGACCTACAACGACGTCAACTACGTCTTCCCGACCTTCGTGCTCACGCACCTGCCGGTGGGGCTGGTCGGCCTGCTGATTGCCGCCATCCTGGCCGCGGCCATGTCCACCATCTCGGCCGAGCTGGCGTCGCTCTCGACCGCCACCGTCATCGACTTCTACCGCCGCTGGTGGTCGGCCGATGCGCCGGATGCGCACCTGCTGTGGGTGTCGCGGCTCGCGGTGGCACTGTGGGGGCTCTTTGCCAGCGTGGTCGCCATCTATGCGTCGGAGCTCGGCTCGCTCATCGAGGTCGTGAACCGCTTCGGGTCGTACTTCTACGGCTCGATCCTGGGCGTGTTCATGCTGGCCCTCGGCTGGAAGCGCGCCAACGGACACGGAGCATTCGCGGGCCTCCTCGGTGGCATGGCCGCCGTGTGGGTGGTGGCCACGCAGACGCCGGTCGAGTTCCTGTGGCTGAACGTCGTGGGCGCCGTGGCGGTCTTCGCGGTGGGTGTCGTCGTGAGCGCGCTCACCGGCGGCAACACCCGCGCGGCGGAGGCGTAGCGCCCCATGGCCAGCCGGCCGCTGCTCCTGGCCATCATCGGCCTCATCGTGGTGATGGTGGCCTCGTGGGCGCTCGGAGAGCTGCTGCGGCAGCGCAAGGGCACGAAGCGGCGCCGTCGACGCTGATCGCCCGCGTGAGCCTTCCCGATTCGGGCTGGAACCCCGACACCCGCACGGTCACGGTGGTGGCAGAAATCCTCGCCGCCAACGGCACCGTGGCCCAGACGATCGAGCTGCGCGATGTCCTGCCGCTGTCACGCTCCCCGGGGGCAGGTCTCGTGGCCTGACCCCCGGCCATCGACTCGACCGGCGCCAACGGGCGCGTTCGCGGGTCTCGTCATCGGCCTGAGGCACGGTGCGGGCGCCGGCGTGAGACAATCCGCGCACCAGCAGGAGAGTGCGCATGAGACGACGGCACGCGGCGTGGATCACGAGCTCGATATGCGGCCTGGCCACCCTGGCCACTCTGGACGCCCAGGCGCCGCGCGTCCACGAGCTGCCCGTGACGCCGGCCAACGTCCACTGGGGCTACTACGACGCCCGGGTGCCACCGGTGCTGCGGATCGCACCCGGTGACCGCGTCAACGTGCAGACGATGATCGCGGGCGGCCTGGGCCGCCTGCGTATGCTGGGCGTGCAGGATGCCGAGATCCCGGCGCCGCTCCTGGCCGTGGAGAAGGCGATCACCGATCGAGGTCCGGGCGCGCATCCGATGACCGGGCCGATTCATGTCGAAGGCGCGGAACCGGGCGACACGCTCGAGGTGCGCTTCCTCTCGATCGGCTACCTGCATCCCTTCGGGCTCAACGCGTTCTCGCCCGGCGGCGGCACCATCCCGGACGACTTCCCCTACGCCGGGCATGAAGCTGCTGCGGTGGACGGCCGGGGCGACGTCGGTCGAGTTCGTGCCGGGCGTCACGCTGCCGCTGGCCCCCTTCTTCGGATCGGTGGGCGTGGCGCCGCCGCCGCAGAGCGGCCGGCTGTCGAGCCGTCAGCCCGGCTGGCACGCCGGCAACCTCGACAACAAGGATCTCGTGGCCGGCTCGGCGCTCTTCGTGCCGGTGCACGTGCCCGGCGCGCTGCTCTCGATTGGCGATGGCCATGCGCTGCAGGGGCACGGCGAGGTCAGCGGCACGGCCCTCGAGACATCGCTGACCGGCCAGGTCGAAGTCCGGCTCCACAAGGGCCAGCGTCTGAAGTGGCCGCGCGCCGAGACGCCCACCCACTACATCGCGATGGGCTTGCACGAGGATCTCGACGAAGCCACGAAGCTGGCCGTGCGTGAGCTGGTCGAGTTCCTCGTCGCCACGAAGAAGCTGTCACGCGACGACGCCTACATGCTGGCGTCGCTCTCGGCCGATCTGCACGTCACGCAGTCGGTCGACGGGGTGAAGGGCGTGCACGCCACGCTGGCCAAGGCCATCTTCCGCTAGCTGCTGGCCGCTAGCCGCTAGCCCCGCCTACTTGACGACCTTGACGTCGCTGCCCTGGCGCGGCGGCGTCACGTAGGCACTCGTCAGGCTCTCGTGGCCGTCCGGTCCGATTGCGGCCACGCCGAACACGAAATCGTCGATCGACACGTTCGGCAGCACGAACTCCGTCACGTTGCCCACGGTCTGGCGGTGCTGCCAGTCGTTGCTCCAGCTGTCGCGCCACGAGATGCGGTAGGCAACCGCGCCTGGCGAGGCGTGCCAGCGCAGCTGCGCGTCGTAGCCGGAGGCGCCGCGCGTCAGCAGGTTCTGGCCGCGCTCGTTGACGACCGGCGGCGCCTGCGGTGCCAGCGCGAGGCTGGCGGCCGCGGCGGCGTTGACCCGGGTGTTCTGCGCCAGGTACGGGAAGTCGACGCCCTCGAGCGTGTCGGCGGCGGTGTGCTGCTTGGCGAAGTTCTCGTTGGCCTCGCGGAAGACGACGGCCGGGAAGCCCTGGCGGGTGAACGAGGAGTGGTCGCTGCCGCGGCCGAAGCGGTCTTCGCGGGCCATGAGACGGATGCGGTGCGACGGCACGTAGAGGGCGGCGACGCGGGCCACATGGCGGGCCAGCGATCGCGACATCGAGTCTTCCGGGCCGACTGAGTAGACGCGTACGGTCTCGGCGTCGATGATGCCGTTGCCGCCGTGAATGTTGCCGACGATGTCGTTGTTGAAGTTGGCCTCGACCGGCACCTTGGCGGCCGCGAGCGCCTGGGCGTGGGCGGCGGAGCCGACGAGACCCTGCTCCTCCCCGGCCCAGCAGATGAAGACCAGCGTGGCGTCGAACTGAAGGCCGCTCTCGGCCAGCACGCGCGCCAGTTCCATCGTCAGCACGGTGCCGCTGCCGTCGTCGTTGGCGCCGGGCGCGTCGGCGTCGTGGTCGAACTCGGCACGGGCCGAGGGATTCTGACCGCCACTCGTGTTGAGGGCCTGCTGGCCACCGCTGCCGAGATTCACCGTGTCGTAGTGGCCGGTGATGTAGATGCGTCGCGGCGACCGGCCCGGCAGCACCGCCATCACGTTGCGCAGCTCGGTCTGGCGGCTGAAGCGGCCCTGCGGCGCGATGACATGGGTGTCGAACGACACCTGCAGGCGCGGGCTCGACCGCGTCAGCTCGTCGAAGATCCACTGGCGCGCCGCGCCGATGCCGCGCGTCGGCGAGGTGGTCGTCGACATGCTCTCGCGCGTGCCGAAGCCGACGAGCGTGGTGGCCAGCGTCCGCAGCCGCGCTTCCGACACCGCGGCCACAATCTGGTGGACCCGCGGATCGACATCCGGGGGCACGGTCACCTGCGCGTGGACGACGGCGGGCAGGAGCGTGAGCAGGGCAACGAGACAGGCGCGCGGGAACGTCATGGGCGGGATTCCTCGACGCGCAGTCTACCAGTCCGTGGCCGTCGCTAGACGACCTGCCGGCCCCTCGCGACGACCGCGAACGGCACCAGCTTGCGCCGTCCGCGCCGCACCGTCCGCTCGTTGTCGACGAACTCGAAGTCGCCCTCGGCGAGATCGAAGACGGCCAGGTCGGCTTCCGCGCCCACGGCCAGCGTGCCCAGGGCGGCGAACGGCGGCATGGCCCGCGCGGCAGCGACCGTGGCGCACGCGATCACCCGGTCGAGCGGCATCCCCAGCAGCAGGAACTTCGAGAGCACGGTGGGGAAGTCGAAGACGCGATCGGTGCGGCCTGGCGCGGTCAGGTCGGAGGAGATGGTGTCGGGCGGAAAGTCCTGCTGCAGCGCGCGCTCCGCCACCTCCCACGTGATGTGCGCCGTGCGGCCGTTGCCCACGTCGAAGACGATGCCGCGCTGCCGTGCCTCGCGCACCTCGGCGAGGACACGGCCGTTGGCATCGAGCATCCCGTGGGGCGGCGGCGCATACATGTGGGTGACGATGTCGCCCGGGCGCAGCAGACGCAGGATGGCCGGGAGCGGCGACACCGACTGTCCGATGTGCACCATCAGCGTGAGGCCGAGCGGCACGGTGATGGCGTGAGCGCGGCGAATGGCCTCGAGGTCGTTGACGCCAGCGGCGTTCCTCGACAGCCGCGCCTTCACGCCGACGATGACGCCGGGGTGCGCCTCGACCACGCGACGTGCCGCGCCGACGTCGGCGGCGCCCAGGTCGAGCAGCTCGCCGACCGGGCCCAGGCCGGTGCGCCCGAGATTGAGCAGAAGGCGCACGCGGTTCGGGGCCTCCGCCGCCAGCCGCACCAGCTCGGCGACGTTGTCGGCGCCGCGCGAGCCGCCATCGACCATCGCCGTGACCCCGGTCGCGAGGCAGTGCGAGGGCGGCATCTCGCTGTCCATGTGGACATGGATATCGACCAGGCCCGGCGTCACGATCCGGCCGCGCGCGTCGATGACGGCGGCCGCCTCGGCCCGCGGGATGGCGGGGCTCACCGCCGCGATCGTGCCGCCTCGGATGGCGACATCGAGCTGGCCGTTCCGCCCGCTGGCGGGGTCGACGACCCGCCCCCCGGCCACGAGCAGATCGTAGCGGGGCGCGAAGGCGCCGCTTCCGGGCGGCGCGCCGAGAACGGCGACGGCGGCGTGGAGGACCTGGCGGCGCGTCGGCATGACGCGCCGATGCTACTACCGGCAGGTGGCCAGAAGTGCGCAGCGGCGTGCGAAGGCACGGCTAGTCGGCTGAGCTGGACGCACCGATATCCGTGAGTAGAGAGCCCGACCATCCCGCCAGATCCCGACGCGCGCCGGAATGCCCCCTCGCACACGGCCCCGCCGCCGGCACGCCGGCAGACGTCTGCCTCGCCGCCTCCGCGGCCGGCCGGTGGGCGCCAGCCGGCGAGCGCCGCCGGCACGCCCGGCCGCGACCGGCCGTGGCTCCACCGGCTCGAGGCGCGGGTGGCGCTCGCCCTGGTCCTGCTCGTGGCCGTCGCCCTGTGGGCCGTCCTGGCGGCCACCGTGCGGGTCGTGTCGTCGCAGTCGCGCGACCGTGTGGCGTCGGACCTCGCCGTGGGGCATGCCGCCTTCCAGCACCTGCTCGACTTGTGGATTCGGATGGACGTCGACATGGCGTCGATGGCCGCCCGCGCGCCGGCCTTCCGTGCCAGTCTGGCCGCGTCGCGTGGCACTGGCGCGCGCGGTCAGATGAACGGGGTGGCCGACCGGCATCGCACGGAACTCGCTGCGGCCTTCACGATCGTCAGCCGCGGAGATGGCACGTGGCTCGGCGCGGCCGGGTGGAGCGATCGGGCCGGCAGCGCCACCGACGTCGTACGCAACGCGCAGAGCGCGGCGCTGGACGGGACGCCGACCGGCGCCCTGGTGCCCGAGGGCGATCGCCTGTTCCTGGTGGTGTCGGTGCCGGTGCGGGACGGGGAGCGGGTGGTGGGCACGCTGACGGCCGGTTACCGGCTCACCGACTCCATCGCCCGTGACCTCGCCAACCTGGCGCGCTGCGAGGTGGCGCTCGTGGCGCACGGACGCATCGTGGCGACCAGCCTGCGCGAGCGGATGGGGCAGAGTGCGGACGCCCTGGTGCTGGCTACCATGGCGGCGCCGGGCGTCCAGGACCACGCGCTCGACGTGGCCGGCCGGCAGTACGTGGCCGGCGTGTTCCCGCTGCGCTCCAATCTGCCCGGTGGCGACGCCGTTCGCCTGCTCGTGCTCTCCGACTGGGCCGCGACCCAGCAGTTCGTCGACGCACTCGAGGTGCGCTTCTTCGTAGCCGGCGCGGTGGCCCTGCTGCTGTCGCTGCTCGCCGGCGTGTTCCTCAGCCGCAACCTGAGCCGGCCTCTGCGCGATATCGCCACGGCCGCCTCCGAAATCGCCGCTGGCAACCTGTCCCTGCAACTGCCGGAGCGCGGCACGGCCGAGGCCGTCACCGTGGCGCAGGCGTTCAACGCCATGAGCGTGAGCCTGCGGTCGGCACACGAGCGGCTCGTGCACGACGCCATCCACGATCACCTGACGCAGTTGCCGAATCGATCGCACTTCAAGGATCGCCTGGACCGCGCACTGGCGCGGCGGGGCCGGCGCAAGGACTATCAGTTCGCCGTCCTGTTCGTGGACCTCGACCGTTTCAAGCACGTCAACGACAGCCTCGGCCATACGGCCGGTGACCGCCTGCTCGTGATGTTCGCGGAACGACTGGCGGCGGCCGTGCGCGCCGAGGACGTCGTGTCGCGCATGCCCACTGCCGCGTCGAGGCCGGAACCGACCCTGGCGCGCTTCGGCGGCGACGAGTTCGCCGTGCTGCTCGACGGCATCCGCGAGCCGTTCGACGCGGTGCGCGTCGCCAAGCGTGTGCAGATGATGGCGGCGCAGCCGCTGAACCTCGACGGCCAGGACGTCTACGCCAGCGCCAGCATCGGCGTGGCGGTGGCCACCGAGTCGCACAGGTCCGGCGAGGACATCATCCGCGACGCCGACCTGGCGATGTATCGCGCCAAGAACGCCGGTGCCGGCGGCTACTCGGTGTTCGACGCCGCCCTGCACGACGAGGCCGTGCGCCGGCTGCGCCTCGAGACCGACCTGCGGCACGCCGTCCAGCGCCAGGAGTTCCGCGTCTGGTATCAGCCCATCGTGGCGCTGGGAGACCATCACGTCGTCGGCGTCGAGGCGCTCGTGCGCTGGCAGCATCCCGAACGAGGGCTGGTCGCCCCCGGTGAGTTCTTCGCCGTGGCCGAAGAAGTGGGGCTCATCACGGAGATCGACGAGTGGGTGCTGCAGGAGGCCTGCCGCCAGGGTCGCGAGTGGCTCGACGCCGGCGTCGTCTCGCCGTCCTTCACGATCAGCGTCAATCTGTCCGCCAAGGCATTCGCCCGGGAAGCGCTCGTGCAGCGCGTGGTTGACCTGCTGCACGCCACCGGTTGCCCGGCGGCGAGCCTGCGGCTCGAGATCACCGAAGGCACCGCCATCAAGGACGCGGTGCGGGCACGGGTCGTGCTGGCCCAGCTGCGGGCCCTCGGGGTGCGGATCAGCCTCGACGACTTCGGCACCGGCTACAGCTCGCTCAGCTACCTGCAGTCGCTGCCGCTCGACGTGCTCAAGATCGACCGTTCGTTCGTGGCGGGCATCGGCGCCGACAAGGACAAGGGCGAGATCGTCAAGCTGATCGTCGGCCTGGCGCGCACGATGAAGCTCGAGGTCGTGGCCGAAGGCGCAGAGACGGCAGTGCAGGTCGAGTACCTGCGGCTGCTCGGCTGCCAGTTCGGCCAGGGATACTTCTTCGCCCGGCCCGCCGAACCCGTGGACGGGCGTCCGCCCGCCGTGGCGCCGCGCAGGCGGGCCGGCGTCACGGCCTGAGCGCGGTCGTCGCGCCGTGGCTCAGGGCGCCGGCGGCGCCGCGATGCGGTCGAGATCGTCCTTGCCGACGACCACCTTCCAGCACAGGAGTTCGTACTGGGCGATGTGCTGCTGGAAGAAGGGATCGCCGTCGCGGATGGCGTCGAGATCGCGCTGCGGATGGTCGTCCGAGACCTTGAGCAGGAAGATGCCGCCGTAGCGCGGGTCCATCGGACCGGCGGCCACCAGCCGGCCGTCGGCCTTCAGTTGGTGCAGGTAGTCCCGGTGAACGGGCGTGGCGGCCACGACTTCCTCGATGGGCCGGCGATAGCGGACAATGGCGATGGCGTACATGGCGCGCCGATTATCTCAGGGAGGCCGTCTAGCCGCTAGCCCCTAGCCGCTAGCCGCTATTCAATGATCCGAATCCTGGTCACCGGCGGCACCTTCGACAAGGAATACGACGAGGTGCGCGGGCGGTTGTTCTTCAAGGACACCCACGTGCGCGAGATGCTCGACAAGGGCCGCTCGCTCGTGCCGGTCACCATCCGCACGCTGATGATGATCGACAGCCTCGACATGAGCGACGCCGATCGGACACGTGTCGTCGACGAGTGCCGCCAGCCGGGCGTGGACCGCATCGTCGTCACGCACGGCACCGACACCATGGTCGAGACGGCGGGGGCGGTAGCGGCCGCCGGCCTGGACGGCAAGACCGTGGTCTTCACCGGCGCGATGATTCCCTACGCGTTCGGCAGTTCCGACGGCCTCTTCAACCTGGGCAGCGCCTTGAGCTTCGCGCAGGTGTTGCCGCCAGGCGTCTACGTGGCGATGAACGGTCAGCACTTCCGCTGGGACGAAGTGCGGAAGAACCGTGAGGCCGCGACCTTCGAGCGCGTGCCGCCCGGGTAGCGTCGACGCGTCGCTGTCGACAAAAGAAATGGGCACCCGATGTTCCGGGTGCCCATTCCCCGCTCACTGCGGTGCGTGAGCTGCTATCGGTCCGTGCCGGCCTTCGCAAACGCGTGTGCCGCCGGTGCGTGTCGTCGGTCATCTACCATGGCGTTCAAACGCCTTGCCCGGATCGGCGTGCCTGAAAGACACGCGGGTCTCCGGACCGGACGACCAGTCCTGGATGGCGCGATCAGCCTGGGACGAAGGAAACACGCGCTTTTGGAGACGCGCGCCGCGAGGGCTGTACGGAGCCCGGTGGATCTTCGCTCGTGACTCCTGTCAACGTGCGACCTCCTTCCGTGGCGGGGCCTGAAGGTGTTGCGGATGCGGCGGGTCCCTCGCCCTCGGGCGGTCACAGCATCCAGGATCACCCTACGCCTCGCGCTTCGTCATGTCAAGTGCTGCTGGAGACGGTTGGCGCGCCGGCGATTCGCGCACGCGCAGAGCGGTGCGATCAGCGCAGCACGACCCACCCGGGTGTCATGCCGCGCGTGAGGAATCCGCCCTGGCTGCATGTCAGCGGGTCGGCGTCGCGCGCGGCGCGCGTGATGACGAACTGATCGCGTGCAGTCACGCCGCGCACGCGATAGGTGTCGAAGAGCGCGTCCGTGATCACCTCGAACCACGACAGCAGGCGGCGCCCCTGCGGGGTCGCGACCTCGATCGCGACGTCCGACGCCGTCTGGTTGCCGATGTGGGTGCCGAGTCCCTGCCCTGCGACGAGGCGCGTGCCATCGGCGAGCGCCATGCTTGCCCGCACGTGGAACAGCTTCACGATGAACGCCGGATGGTCGGCCGGCTGGATCCAGATCTGGACGCCGGCCCATTCCTGAATCGTCCTGACGACCTCGCCGGTCACCGGCGAGAAGATCGGGATCGTGGACGCGTCCATGCCCGGTCTCAGATCCGGACCGAAGTAGTGCTTCATGCTGCGGCACGATTCGAGCTCGTCGGAGTAGTCGTGGCCCTCGGCGGAGCGGAAGCGTGAGATCTGCACGATCCGTGAGACGTCGAGATAGTCGCGTCCGACGAAGCGCGGCACGCCCCTGGCCTCGACGTCCCACATCGGCGGACCGGCAGGGGGCGTGGGCGCGGCGGCCTCTGGCGGCGGCGCCGTCGTCACCGTGACGGCTGGCGTGGGCGCCGTCGGAGACGGCGAGCAGGCGAGCGCCGCGGCGAGCCAGATCACGAGCAGGGTGGGTCGCGTCATCGACTCGTCTGCGTAATCGGCCTGAGCCGGAAGTATCGTAGACGTGGCGGCGCGATTCCTCCGCCGGAGACCATTCCCGATGACGCGTGTCGCTCTGCTCGCTTTCGTGCTCACCATTCCGGCGTGCAGCCCCGTGCCGTCCGGCGTCGATACGGCGGCCCCCGTTGCTGCCACCGCCCCGGCCGGTGCGTCCGCGGCGGACGACGCCCCCTCGACCGTGTCAGGCGTCGTGGCCGAGACGATGAACTCCGGCGGGTATACCTACGCGCGCCTGAGCGGTGCGCACGGCGACACCTGGATGGCGGCGGCGGAGTTCGCCGTGCTGCCGGGAGCCACCATCCTGGCTGCCGTGGACATGCCGATGAGCAACTTCCGCAGCCGCACGCTCAACCGCGAGTTCGCCGAGATCTACTTCGTCCGCGATGTCGTGATGAACGGCGCGCCGGTCGTGGACGCCGCGACGTCGAGCGAACGGCCGGCGATGGCCGGCAGCCATGAGCCGGACCCGGGCGGGAGCGCGGCCCGGCCGCCGGCGCTCATCGCCCCGGTCCGTCGCGGGCCTGGCGGGCAGACGGTGGCCGACCTGTGGGCCCGGCGCGCGGCGCTGTCGGGCCAACCGGTCGTCGTGCGTGGGCGGATCGTGAAGGTCAATCTCGGCATCATGGGCGTCAACTGGTATCACGTGCAGGACGGCAGCGGTGAGGTCGCCGACGGTACGCACGACGTCGTCGTGACGAGCACCGATGAGCGCCGGCTCGGCGAGGTCGTGACGGTGGAGGGCGTGCTCGCCACCGGCAAGGACTTCGGTGCTGGCTACACCTACGAGGCCATCATCGAGGGCGCCGACCTGCGCACGGGCGGTGGGTCGCTGCGGTCACTCAGGCGCTAGCCGATGTCATTTGTAACGGGTCATTTGTAACGGGGTCTGTCACGGTCACCCAACGTCTCCCGTCAGTCGGTGACCGTGACAGACCCCGTTACAAACGTAGTCGGTGACCGTGACAGACCCCGTTACAAATGACACTCGACGCTAAGGCGTCAGCGCGATCGACAGGGCGGCCACCGGGCCTGCGGCGAGTGCCAGGAGGCACAGTGCGGCGACGTGCGCTTTCATACGGTGGCTCTGACGCTACGGCTTCGCCTTGTGCACCACGCCGCCCTTCATCACGAAGCGCACGCGCTCGAGCGTCGTGATGTCAGCCAGCGGATCCTCGTCCACGGCGATGAGATCGGCAAAGCGCCCGGCCTGCAGCGTGCCCACCCGATCCGCCCAGCCCATGGCCTCGGCGGCGATGCGGGTGGCGCCCTCGATGGCCGCCATCGGCGACTGGCCGAGGTCGACGCGCAGCTTGAACTCCCGCGCGTTGTCGCCGTGCGGGAAGACGCCGGCATCGGTGGCAAAGGCGATCGGCAGGTTGTGGGCGAGGGCGATGCGGAAGGCCTTCTCCTGCGTGCCCTGCATCGCCTTCTCGCGCTCGACCTGGTGCGCCGGGATGTTGAGCGTCTGGTTGTCGTTGAGGATGGTGTGGCCGACGTAGAGCGTCGGCGCGAAGAAGGCGCCCTTGTCCTTGATCATGCGGGCCGCTTCCTCGTCGAGCATGCTGCCGTGGTCGATGGTGCGCACGCCGGCCCGAAGTGAGGCCTTGATGCCCTCGGTGCCATGGGCATGCGACGCCACGAACTTGCCCCAGCGGGCCGCCTCCTCGACCGCCACCGCCAGTTCCGCATCCGAGTACTGCTGCGCCCCGGGCGGGATGCCCTTCGACATCACGGCGCCGGTGGCGAGAATCTTGATGAAGTCGGCGCCGTTCTTGAGGTTCGTCCGCACGACCTGACGGACCTGCTCGACGCCGTCGGCGAGATTCCGCACGATCGGCACATCGACGTAGATCGAGAACTGGCGGGCGTCACCGGCGCCGCCGGTGGCCGACACGTAGTTGCCGGCGACCTGCAGCCGCGGTCCGGGAATCGAGCCCTTGTCGATGGCGTAACGCAGGTCGATGTCGACATACGGCCACGTCGGTCCCATGTCGCGCGCGGTCGTGAAGCCGGCCAGGAGCGTGGTCCGGGCGTTGACCGCGCCGTAGATGGCGGCCCGCCCGGGCGTGGTCGTCAGCAGCGCCGACTCCCAGTTGGTGCCCACTTCGTCGGTGAGGTGGGTGTGGAGATCGATGAGACCGGGCAGCACCGTGGCGGCACCGAGGTCGATGACCTCGTCGGCGGTCATGCCGGCAGCCGGGCCCACCTGCTCGATGCGGTCCCCGCGGATGAGGACGCCGGCGTTCGCCAGCGGCGCGCCGCCGCGGCCATCGATGACGCGGGCCGCCTTCACGAGCACGGTCCGCCGAGCGGCGGCCGTCGCGGGTGGCTGGCCGGCGCCAGCGATCGGCCGGTGCGGGACGACTGTTGCCAGGGCCGCACAGCAAATGGCGACCAGCCACCGGGTGGAGGGAGCTCTCATGCGGCCGCACGTTATCACGCCGATTCCGGCCGGCGCCCCGGCCGTCCTCACCGGCGTCGTGCGCCGGTGGCACGGCTGTCGTTCCGGATCCGGACAGTGGCGCGACGGCGGCCTGACGGCCGCACCAGCTCGCGGCGCGCGGCACGCGAATTCCGGCCAGATCCACGCGGTTCGCACTTCATCGGCCGATGGCACGGTCCTCGCCATCAGTAGCCCCGAACGCCATGGACTTTCCGCGCATCAGGCCGCCTCGCTCCCGCGTCTGGACGTCCCGCGTCCTCATCGCGTTCGGCGTGGCGGCGTTGTTCGTCACGCCGCTCGTCACCGTCGGCCTGTGGCTCGTGATGGCCGATCCGGTGGTGGCGGCCGACGTCGCCGCCGAGGGTGACCTGTGGCCGATCGTGCGGGCGATCGTCGAGACGCTGAGGCTCGCGTTCCGCGACCTCCTGCGGCTGATCTAGCGGACTGCGCCACCGCGGTCCTCGCCAGCGGACGGGCGTTGACGGCCGGCGGCGCTATGGCCTGGCCGCGCGCACGAGGCTGTCGACGTCCTCGACCGAGGTGCGGAACGACGTCAACAGGCGAATGAAGACCTCGCCGTCGCCGACCGTGTCGGTGCCGGGACCCTCGCCCGGCCACACCTGATAGCGCGCGCCCTGCGCCTGCAGGTGCTCGTGCAGCGACTGCGCCACCACGGCGAAGACGGCGTTTCCGTCGACCGGCAGCGGCACCCGCACGCCGGGGACGGTCCGGAGGCCGGCGGCCAGATGGTCGGCCATCCGGTTGGCATGCCCGGCGTTGTGCAGCCAGCGGTCGTGCTCGAGATAGGCGAGCATCTGCGCGGCGAGGAAACGGCTCTTCGAGACGAGCTGCCCGCTGCGCTTGCGCAGGTAGAGGAAGTCGCGGGCCAGTGCACGGTCGAAGAACACCACCGCCTCGAGGCCGAGCGCGCCGTTCTTGGTCGCGCCGAACGACAGCACGTCCACGCCCGCCTTCCAGGTCAGGTCCGCCGGTGTGCACCCCAGTCGCGCCACGGCGTTGGCGAAGCGCGCGCCGTCCATCTGCACGCGCATGCCGTGTTCGCGGGCGAGGGCGGCGAGGGCGCTCACCTCCGCCGGCGTGTAGAGCGTGCCGAGTTCGGTCGTCTCGGAGATCGACAGCACGCTCGGGCGCTGCTCGTGCTCCCCGCGGCCGAGGGTGCCGAGCATCCCCCGCACGGCGGCAGGGGTCAGCTTGCACGCCGCACCCGCCACGCCCATCAGCTTGGCGCCGCCGCTGAACAGCTCCGGCGCCCCGCACTCGTCGGTCATGATGTGCGCCTCACGGTGGCAGACGACAGCGCCGTACGGCGGACAGCACGCCGCCAGCGCCAGCGAGTTCGCCGCCGTGCCGGTGACCACGAGATAGGCGGCCAGATCGCAGTCGAACACCTCGCGCAGCCGTTGCTCGGCGGCCGTGGTCCAGTCGTCGTAGCCATAGGCGCGCGCGGTGCCGGTGTTGGCGCTGCCGATGGCGTCGAGGACCGCCGGATCGACCCCGTGGACGTTGTCGCTGTTGAAATTCATGCCACGAATGTAATCGGGTCTGTCACGGTCACAGAATGTAAAGGGGTCTGTCACCGTCACTGCCGGCACCCGCGTGGGGACGAGTCGCCACGGTGACAGTTCCGTAGCGTCTAGAAACGGAAGGTCTGGACGACCTTCATCGCGGCCTTGCGGTCGAGCGTCGTGAGGCGCGCGTCGTCGAGCCAGTTGTGTGTGTAGACGAGGTAGAGGTCGTTGCCGGGCTTGCGAATCCAGCGGAAGCGCATCTGCCAGCCGAGTGACTGGCTCAGCGTGTCGTACTGGACGTTGTTCGACAGCGCGATCCACGGACTGAACTGGGTGCGGGCATCGACGCGGTAGAGCCTGGTCGTGAAATCGCCCTCGGCCAGCGTCACGTCGTTGAACTCGCTCGACGCCTGCAGGTAGAGGCCCGGGCGCGGGCGCAGCCGCAGATCCAGGTTGAGCTCGCGCCGATCGCCGGAATAGAACTGCCCGAACGAGTACTCGGCGCGGGCCGACACGGGACGGTTCTGCGCCGAGTCGAAGACCACCTGCTGCCGGTGCCACGAGTAGCGGCTGCCGAACGGCAGCAGGATGCCGTCGCTGATCTCGAAGTCGATCTCGAGCTGCTCGGTGACCTGGAACACCTGGACCTGGAAACGGTCGCCGCTGTCGAACAGCACCTCCAGCGGGGTCAGGAAGTACTGCCGGGTGATCAGCGTGTTGTCGGGCAGCGTCGAGATCTCGGCATTGGCGCTGAACTGCAGCTCGCGGACGATGCCGCGATTGATGCGCGGGGCGTACTCGAGGCGCGGGTTCCAGCGCCGGAAGTTCCGCCGCGGCGTGAAGCCGACCGCCGCGTCGTAGGCGGCGTCGAACTGCCGGAAATAGAGCTGCGCCGTGACCGGGGCGTTGCTGTAGACGGCGCGGGCGCCGTAGGCATCCGACCCGCCCGGCGTGTCGGCCAGACCCGTCGTGTGCACGAAGTAAGCGCCGGTCTCGAAGTTCTTGCCCGACCCGAAGAGCGACGGCGTCGCGAGCGTGACGTCATAGCCGAGTGAGTGCCGGTCCTCGGGGCCGGCCTCGTCGTCCACGCCGGCGCGTCGCGTGTAGAGCAGGCCCGCGAACGACTGACGGCCGAACCGCCGCTTCAGCCTGACGGCCGTGAAGTCCTCGCCCGTCAGCCGAGTGTCTGAGCCCGGCGGGCCGTCGTCCTCGCCGGTGCGGACGTGCAGCGCCCCCACGTCCTGCTGGCCGACCTGCCCGGTCAGCTTGCCGCCGAAGAGCACCCGCTGCGGCTCGCCGTCGCGCAGGCCGATGCGTCGCGAGAAGAAGGGCTGCGCGTCGCCGGGCGGGAAGTCGAAGAAGGTCGAGCCCTCGAGGAAGAACTCGCGGCGTTCGGGGAAGAAGAGCGGGAAGCGGGTCAGGTTGGTCCGCCGCTCGTCCACCTCCGTCTCGGCGAAGTCGGTGTTCACCGTGAAGTTGGCGCGCAGCCCCGGCGTGATGTTGTAGAAGAGGTCCATGCCGGCGTTGGCGTCGGCGGTCGTCGCCGGCAGGCCGCTACCCGGCGCGCTGCCGACCGACGCCACGCCGTAGGGCTTCACCTCGAGACCCAGGCCGGTCGATACCTTGCCGATGCCGGTCAGGCGCCCGGCGTTCGACATCCGCAGCAGGCCTTCGGTGCGCTCCCAGCCGGTCCACAGGCTCTCTTCGTTCTTGCGGCGCACCGTGCGCTGGAAGTTGATGCCCCAGGTGTCGGTGTTCGGATTGAGGTTCAGCGTGCGGAAGGGAATCTCGACCTCGGCGGTCCAGCCCGTGTCGGTCTTGCGGACGCGCGCCATCCAGATGCCGTCCCACGACTTGTTCATGTCGCCGCCGAAGTTGCCCCCGCCGCCGCCGCCGCTCGGTCCCGTCACCAGCCCGTCGCCCATGGCGCCGGCCGGGTTGATCTCGAAGAAGTAGCCGGTGCGGCCGTCGAGATAGGTGTCGAGGCCCCACAGGAAGCGGTCGTCGCCGCCGAACGGCTGGTCGCGCTGCATCTGGTTGGCCAGCATGCGGTCCGGTTCCGAGTCGTAGCAGACCACGCCGAGAATCAGGCGCCGGCCGTCGACGGCGATGCGGACCTCGGTGCGCTCGGTGGCCGGATCGCCCGGACGCGGGTCGCGTTGCCGGAAGTCGGTGGCGGGCACCGCGCGGGACCACACGGCGTCGTCGAGCACGCCGTCGATGACGACTGCTTCGCCCTCGGCAATCCGCACGGCCTCGATGACCGGCGCGGCCGCCGCCGGGGCGAGGGGTTGCGGCTGGGCGCCGACGGCCACGGGCGCGGCGATTGCCAACGCGCCCACGAACATACGGGCGCGGAATCGTCGTGTCACGAGCTCACTCCAGGGGTCGCCCGATGGCGACGGAAAAGGCAGGAACGCGGAATCCCGATGATAGCGCGGGGGAATCGGACCCATGTCACCCGCTGCAACACGCGCCGTGCATGGCGCAGGCGTCTGGTTCAGCGCATCCGCGACCAGGTGCGGCCGCCGTCCGAGGTCTCGAAGACGGCGCCCGTGGCGGTCACCACCGTGGCCGCGGTGGCCGATTCGGCTCCGACCGTGGCCAGACGTTCGGACGTCGGCCGTGCCGTGCGCACCCACGTCGTGCCGTCGAGGGTTCTGAGCACGGCCTCGTCGGCGATCGCCCAGCACACGTCGCCGCCGGGCGAGGCCACGTCCACCACGCGCACGCCGGCCGGCATCGCCACGCGCTGCCACGACCGGCCCTGATCGCGCGTCCGTTCGACCTGGCCATCGCGCGCGCGCCAGTTCGAGGAGATCACCCTGAAGTCGTTGGCGCCGAGCACGTCCGCTGCCGGGCGTCCAGCGGGCGCGGCTGCCGCCGGCGACGACGGCGACACGACCAGCGTCTCTTGCGGCGCGGCTGCCCGGTTCTCGGCGGCGGCGACGGCAGACTTGGCGGCGGCCGGCGGCGCCTCCGGCCGCGTGCCGCGGTCGGCGCTCCGGTCTGAGATCGCCGGGCGAGTCCGGGTCATCCGCTCTGCGATGGCTTCGGCCTCGGCGCGAGTGCCGGCGGGCGGGGCTTCCGTCGCGCGCGCGAGCGCACCGGGGGTGGACGCGGTGACCGGCGGCCGGACGGCCTTCAACCCCGCTTGTGAGGCCGCGGTCGGCCCGTCGCTCGAGGACAGCGCCTTCCGCCGTGGTGTCGCCTCCACGACCGCGTCGGGCCGCGCTTGAATCAGGAGCCCGCATCCTTCGCCGCGTCTCAGGCGCACCAATTCGGCCACGTCATCCGCCGGCCCCCGCCCGACCCACACTGCGACCACTACCGCGGCCGCCAGCGAGCCCGCCGGCACAAGCCAGCGCCAGCCGGCGAACCATCCGCCCGCCGCCTCGTCCACTCCGCCGGCGACGGCGTCGGGCAGACTCCGTGCGTAGGCGGCGACGATGGCCTGACAGCGCGCGCAGTCGTGGACGTGCGTCTCGATCCGCGCGGCGGCGTCGCGATCCAGGTCGCGGTCGGCATAGAGGCCCAGCAGTTCGGCGTCCGGGCAGTCCGGGGCCTCACCCTCGGCCGCGCGCATCACGGATGCCACGAGCGGGTCGGCGTGCCGATCCGGTACGGTGTCCTTGGGCAGACTCACGGCGTCCTCTTTCCTTTGAACGGCGGCCGGCCGGTGTCTTGCGGTGCGGGGACGCCAAGGGCTTCGGCGAGCGCCGCGTCCCAGGCTTCCTTCGCCACCTCGGCCCAGTCGTCCACGTCCTCGAGTGTCAGACCGCGCGCCCCGAGCGCACGCTCGATCCCGGCTCTGAGCGACCGGCGGGCTCGTTCCAGTTTGCGCGAAGCCGTGGCTTCGCTCTCGCCGAAGAGACGCCCGGTCCTGGCCAGGGTCAGACCGTGCGCGTAGTAGTAGGCCAGCCGCACCCGCTCGTCGCCGGCGAGCACGGCCAGCGCGGCCGTCACCGCCTCGGCCGCCACCCGCAGCGCGGCTGTGTGTGACGGATCGGCGGCCGGCGCCGCCGGCAGGCGCGCCTCGATTGGATGCGCCGGATCGTCGAGCGAGGTCAGCCGCCGGCACGCCCGCACCACGTCGACGTGGCGCTGCGCCAGCACGCTCCTCAGCCACGTCGAGAGCTTGGCGCGCCCGTGGTAGTAGCGGAAGAGCGAGCGCCGCCGCCCGTCCCGTTCCACCAGGCCGAACAGGTCCGCATAGAGCGAATCGGCCAGCTCGCGGCCGGTGACGTCGTCGGTCATGGCGCGGGCCGCCCGGTAGAGCTCGGGACGGAAGGTGCGCACGAAGTGATCCCAGGCCGCCTCGTGGCCATCCGCGCAGGCCAGCGCCAGGGCCAGATCCTCCGCGTGCAGCGTGGCCACGGCGGCGTCGGCGGCCGGCCCGCCTGCCGGTGCGAGCTTGGCCACGGCCTGCCCGACGGCCACCGCGAAGCGTTCGGCCGTCACGCCCCAGCGCGCCGCCTCCGCCCTCGCAAACAACCGCTCCAGCGCCGGGGCCGACACCGCCGGCGTGGACGGCGTGGGCGTCACTCCTCGAACTCGAACGCCAGAAACAGATGTTGCCCCTGCCGCAACACCTGCAGGGCACAGGCGGCGCGCGCCGGCAGCGCGGTCACCGCCTGGCGCAGGGCCTCGAGCGAGGGGGTGCGGGTGCGGTTGACGGCCACGATGAGGTCACCCGGCTGGATGCCGTACTCGACGGCTTCCTGGCTGGCGCGCGCGGCCACCAGCGCTCCGGCATCATCGCCGCCGAGGCCGAGTTCCTCCCGCAGCGGGTCGCTCAACGTGACAGCCAGCACACCGAGACGGGCGACGAGGTGCTGTTCGCGCGTGACGAGGCCGGCAAAGCGCATCGGGTCGTCGCCGCGGTCCTCGACGGCGGCCGACAGGCGCAGCGTCTCGCGTCCGCGCACGACGTCGATTCTGGCCACGTCGCCGGGCGCGCGCCGGTAGAGGTTGACGTCGAACTGCCGGCCGTTCTCGATCGGCTTGCCGTCGAGCGCGACGATGATGTCGCCGATGCGCAGGCCGGCTCTGGCTCCCGGGCCGTTGGCCTCGACATCGGCCACGAGCGCGCCCAGGTCCTGTGACAGCTGCAGTGCCCTCGCCAGCACCGGCGTGATCGACTGCACGACGGCGCCGATCGTGCCGCGGCGCACCCGGCCGTGCGCGCGCAGCTGGTCGTAGACCGAGCGCACGATGTTGCTCGGCGCGGCGAAGCCGAGGCCCTCGTTGCCGCCGCCCTGCGAGAGGATGAGCGTGTTGATCCCGACCACCGCGCCGAGGGCGTTGACGAGCGGACCACCGCTGCTGCCCGGGTTGATGGGGGCGTCGGTCTGGATGTAGACCATCGGATCGTCGGGCTCGAGCTGCCGGCCGACGGCGCTGACGACGCCCATGGTCACCGTGTTGTCGAGGCCGAGCGGGCTGCCGAAGGCGAACACCAGCTGGCCGGCCTTGAGTGTGTCGGAATCGCCGAGGGGCAGCGGTGACAGCGTCGCGCCGTTCACCTTGAGCAGCGCCAGGTCCGTCTCCTCGTCGACGCCAATCACGGTGGCCTCGAGCGTCTGGCCGCGCGGCCGCACGATCGAGGTGCCGGCGGGCCGCGAGGCCAGCACCACCTGCACGCGGCGAGCGCCCTCGACCACGTGGTAGTTGGTCATGACGTAGCCGGAGGCGTCGAGAATCACGCCTGAGCCCGACGAGCGGCGACGTTCGACCAGGCCGTCGCCGGCCCCGGGGGAGCTCTCCGCGTCGACCGCCAGGCCGGTCGCCAGCACCTGCACCGTGCTCGAGCCGACCTGGGTGGCGAGCGCCTCGAACGACGCGCTGATCTCGGCGAGGGCAATTGTCCGCGGCGGGGTGGCCACGGCCTGCGCGGTGGCCGCCGGCGCGCCGAGCGCGCCGCAGGCGGCCATCAGGCACGACGCCAGGACCAGGCGCCGGGACCGCGCGTTGGAAGAACCCGAGAATCGAACGCGAAATCGAACCATCTGGCGACCTCTGCCACGTCCCATTCCCGCGCGCATGACCGCGCGCGCAGGGCCCTCCGAGCTTAGCCGATCGGCCGCATCTGGTAGAGTCCGGAGCACCTATGTCTGCCACGCTGACGTTCCTTGGGGCGGCCCGCACGGTCACGGGCTCACGGTTTCTGGTCGAGGCGGCAGGCACGCGCGTGCTGGTGGATTGCGGCATGTTCCAGGGGCTCAAGGAGCTGCGGCTGCGCAACTGGGCCGAGCCGACAGTTCCGGCGGCGTCGATCGAGGCGGTGGTCCTGACGCATGCCCACCTGGATCACGTCGGGATGCTGCCGCGCCTGGTCGCGCAGGGGTTCCAGGGGCGCATCTTCTGCACGCCCGGCACCCAGGACCTGTGCACGGTGGTCCTGCCGGACGCCGGACGGCTCCAGGAAGAGGAGGCCGAGCGGGCCAACCGCTACGGCTACTCGAAGCACAAGCCCGCCAAGCCGCTCTTCACCGAGGACGACGCCATCAAGACCCTGTCCCGGCTGCAGCCGGTGGGGTATGAACGACCCATTCCGGTCGCCCACGGTGCCCTCGAGGTGGAGTTCCTACCCACGGGTCACCTCCTCGGCGCCGCCTACGTGCGGATGCGCCGGCCGAACGGCGAGGGCGGCACGGTGCTGTTCGGCGGCGATCTCGGCCGCTACGACCGTCCCGTGCTTGTCGATCCGAGCGACGGCGTGCAGACCGACGTGCTGCTGGTGGAGTCGACCTACGGCGACCGCCTGCACCCGGAGGAAGACGAAACCAAGCGCCTCGAGACGCTGATCCGCGAAACGGCCGAACGCAAGGGCAAGCTGATCATCCCGTCGTTCGCGATCGGCCGGGTGGAAGAGGTGCTCTACGCCATCAAGCAGCTGGAGAGCGCCGGCAAGGTCCCGGAGTTGCCGGTCTACGTCGACAGCCCGATGGCGCTCAAGGCGCTGCAGTTCTACGAGCGCCGGGCTCATGAGCTGGACGACGACCTCAAGGGCGAGGGCGAAGTGTGCGCTTTCTGCACAGCGCGGTTCATTCCGGTGGCCAGTGCCCGGGAATCCCAGGAGGTCGTCGAACGCCGGGGGCCGGCCATCGTCATCGCGTCGAGCGGCATGGCCACGGGTGGTCGGGTGTTGCACCATCTGGACAAGGGCTTGCCTGATCCCGACAACACGGTGCTGTTCGTCGGTTTCCAGGCAGCCGGGACGCGCGGCCGTCAGCTGATCGAAGGCGCCCAGGAAGTGAAGATTCGCGGTCAGATGATTCCCGTCCGGGCCCGGATCGAGAAGCTGAACGGCATGTCAGCGCATGCAGATGCTGGTGAAATCGTGCGCTGGCTGAAGACATTTCCCGCTCCGCCTGGCATCACCTACCTGGTGCACGGCGAGCCTTCAGCCCAGGACGTGCTGAAGACCCGCATCGAGCAAGAGTTGGCGTGGAACGTGCACGTTCCACGGCACGGCGATCGCGTGAGCCTGCCCCTGTAATTCGACCCACACGGCTGGAATGATGGCGCCAATCGACCGCAGTACTCCCTCGGCCTCCGGGGCCTCGACCCGCCAATACCTCCTCGAGCGGGTCGACGACGCCGCCATCGTGCAGCTCTACGCCGACGGTTTCCCGGCCCTGCCGCTCGACCAGAAGACCCTGCTCTGGCATCTCTACGAAGCGGCGCTCGCCGGCCGCGATATCTACGCCGACCAGCGCTACGTGCACGGGTTGGCGCTGCGCGACTTCCTCGAGGCGCTGGTGCTCCACGATTCGGCGCTGCCGCCGGACGTGGCGACGGAGATCTGGCGCTACACGAAGCTCTTCTGGATCAACTCCGGTCCGTACAACAACCTGACCGCGCGGAAGTTCGCCCTCAGGCTCCCGGCCGAGACCGTCGTCGCGGCGGCGGCGGCGGCCGCCGCGGCCGGGGCCCGCTTTGCCACCGCGCCCGGTGAGTCGCCGGCCGGCCTGGCCCGGCGCCTGGCCCCCTATCTGGTCGACGCGGCCCTCGACCCGATGGTCACCAACAAGTCGCCCGGCCCGGGCGGCGACATCCTGCGGGACAGCGCCAACAATCTCTACGAGGGGGTGTCGACGGCCGACCTCGAGGGCTTCGTCGAGCGCTACCCCCTCAACTCGCGGCTCGTCAAACGCGACGGGCAGCTGGTCGAGGAGGTCTACCGCATCGGCGGGCGCTACGACGCCGAACTGACGCGCGTCGTCGGTCACCTCGAGGCGGCGCTGCCCTACGCCACGCCGAGCTTCGCCGCGGCGCTGCGCGCGCTCATCGCGTGGTATCGCACCGGCGAGGACGCCGACCGTACCGCCTTCGACATCGCCTGGGTGCAGTCCACCGACTCGCCGGTCGACACGATGAGCGGCTTCGTCGAGGTCTACATGGACGCGCGCGGCATCAAGGGTGCCTGGGAGTCGATCGTCTACTACATCAACCCGGAGAAGACCGCCCGGATTCGCGCGCTGGCCGAGAACGCGCAGTGGTTCGAAGACCGCATGCCGATCGCGCCGGCCTATCGCAAGCCGGTCGTGCTCGGCGTGACCGCCACCGCCATCGAGGTCGTGATCGAGACTGGCGATGCCGGCCCGCTCACCCCGGTCGGCGTCAACCTGCCGAACGATCAGCGGGTGCGCGAGGTGCACGGCAGCAAGTCGGTCACCCTGTCGAACGTGTCCGAGGCCTACGAGTTCTCGACGACCGACGAGTACCGCCGCGAGTTCGCGTGGACCGACGAGGAGTTCGAGCGCGCCAAGCGCTGGGGCGCCACGGCCGGAGAGCTGGCCACCGAGATCCACGAAGTGCTGGGCCATGGCTCCGGGCGGATGGCTGCGGGCATTGCTGCCCAGCCGCAGGAACTGCTGAAAGAGCAGTATTCGGCGCTCGAGGAAACGCGGGCCGACCTGGTGGCGCTCTACTTCTGTGCCGAGCCGAAGCTGGCTGAGCTCGGCATCGTGCCCGTCGAGGACCATGCCGACATCGTGCGCGCGGAGTATGAGGCCTTCGCCCGCACCGCGCTCGTGCAGCTGCGCCGCGTGCGCGAGGGCACGCAGCTCGAAGAAGACCACATGCGCAATCGCCAGGCCATCGTGCACTGGCTGCTCGCCAATACCCGCGCGCTCTCGGTCCGCGTGCGAGAGGCCCGCACCTACTACGTGCTCGACAGCGTGAGCCGCTTCCGCGAGGGCGTGGCCGAGATGCTGCACGAGGTGCAGCGCATCAAGTCCGAAGGGGACTACGAGGCGGCCAAGGCTCTGTTCGAGACCTACGGGGTGCACTTCGATCCCGAGCTGCGCAACGAGATCGTGCGCCGCGTGGAGGCGCTCCAGCTGCCGTCCTACACGGCCTTCGTGATGCCGGTGCTCACGCCCGTCCACGGCGAAGAGGGGAACATCACCGACGTGCAGGTCTCCTACCCGTGCGACTTCGCCAGGCAGATGCTGGGCTACTCGGAGTACCGGCGCCAGGAGAGCGCTTCCCGAGCCCGGTAACCGGGTCGAGTTGTAACGGGGTCTGTCACCGTCACGGGTTGTAACGGGGTCTGTCACCGTCACGAACCGAACGCGCCGCGCCTCGACGCCCGGGGGTCGTCGCCCGTGCACACAATGGAGCATGGCCATCACGCTCTCGCCTGACGCCACGAAGTTGCTCCAGGCATCCATCAAGCGTTTCACCGCCGAGCACCTCGACGAGGAGATCGGCGATCTCAAGGCGGCGCTCTTCCTCGACTTCTGTCTTGCCGAGGTCGGGGCCGTCGTCTACAACCAGGCCGTGGCCGACGCGCAGCGCTACATCCAGGCGCACGCCGCGGAACTGGACAGCGTGTGCTACCAGCCAGAGTTCAGCTACTGGAAGACCTCAGGCCGCGGTAAGGGCTGAGCGGCGCGGTCCGCGTCTCACCGAGGCCCGTGCGATCAGGGCCGTGCTAGATTCGCCGCATGTGCGACTTCGGCCAGCCTCACGATCACCAGACGTTCGGGTATCTCGTGGACGCGCCGGAGATCCGGGCGCTCGTCGAGGAAACGCGGCGGCTGACGCGCGAGATCGCCGACACGGCGGCGCGTGTCGAGGCCCTCAAGCCGGCGTTCGCGACCCTGCTGGCCGCCACCGGCTGGCTGCCCGAGCCGTTCGGCGCCGCGGATCCGGCCAGCGGGATGGGCAGCGGCATCGGGCAGTACGCGCTCTATCGCGCCGAGGACGGCTCGCTCACGCTGTTCTCGCTCGTCATCCCGGCTGGTGCCGAGACGCCTGTGCACGACCACCTGGCCTGGGGACTGATTGGCGTCTACCGCGGACGTCAGCACGAGACGGTCTATCGCCGTCTCGACGACGGCGCCGCGCCCACCCGCGCCGAACTCGAAGTGGCGCGGGCGCAGACGATGGACACCGGTGAGTTCTACGCGCTGCTGCCGCCCCGCGACGACATCCACTTCGTGAAGACCGTCTCGGACGTGCCGTCGGTCTCCATCCACCTGCTGGCCAACGACACGGCCTGCGTGTGGCGGCACCGGTTCCATCCGTCGACGGGCGAAGTGCGACCCTTCCGCTCCGGCTACAGCAACGCGCCCTGCCCGCCTGAGCCCGCGACGCCGCCACCCGCCGCCGGGTGACGCGCGATCTGGGGCACACTGAGGGACGTATGTTGCGGCTCCCTCGGCTTCGTTGCACCCGCGCTCTGACCCTCGGCGTCGTCGTCCTTCTTGGCGCGGCGGCCGCCGCTCAGGACGGGCTGTCCACGCGTCTCCTGCGGGCTGAAGACGCCCGCGTCCTCAGTCTGGACACGCACGCCCTGCTCGCCGAGGGCCTCAAGAGCCCCGACCCGGCGGTGCGCGCGCAGGCAGTGCGGGCCGCTGGCCGCTTCGAGACGCCGTCGCTCCTGAACGACGTCATGCCGCTCCTGACCGACCGCGACGCCGAGGTGCGGCGCTGGGCGTCGATCGCCACCGCGAACTCGGCCCGGCTCTTCACCGTGCCCGCCATCGACGAACTGGTGCGCGTCATGGGGCCGGCGGCGCCGGCCGACTGGGGGCTCTACGCCGCGGCGCTCGGCCGCATCGCCCTGACGACGCCCGACCAGGTCCGGCGCGTCGAGGCGGTGCTCGTCGCGAAGCTGCCGGCCGAGGCCAGCGCGCAGGCCGGTGGGCCGGCTGCCGCGGCGGCCGACGTGGAGGCCGTTGAAGGCGCCGCTCGCGGCCTCGAGGCCCTGACACGACTCAGTGGCAAGACGGCGCCGCTCGGCGAGGCCGCGCGCGCCCGGCTCGCGGCCGCGATGGCACTGCGGGATGCGCCGGGCTCGGCGGGCTACGCGCGGTCGCGCCGCCTGGCGCTGCAGGCGCTGCGCAATGCCCGCGCCGTGGACGGCCCGCTGGCGCGGCTGGCCGTGCGCGATCCCGACGACGAGGTGCGCCGGCTCGCCGTCGTCAGCGCCGCGGCCGCCGTGACGGCGGAGGCGCCGTCGACGATGGCCGAGGCGGATCGCGATGCCGTGCTGACTGCCGGCTTGGCGGACGCCGAACCGCGCGTGCGCTACGAGGCCTTGCGCGGCTGGGGCCGCCACGGGCAGGCGCGTGATTGCCGGCCAGTGCTCGACGGCTTGAAGGACGCGAGCCCGCACGTGGCGCTGGCGGCCATCGACCTGCTCGGCAGCGGCTGCGGCACGGGCACGCCGGTGTCGGCGCTGTTGCAGAAGGAAGCCGCCGCGCTGCCAGCCTCCGGCCCGGCGTGGCACCGCGCCGCCCACGCCCTCGTGAGCCTGGCCGCCGCCGCGCCGGCCGACGTGCCGGCGCTCCTGCCGCGCTTCGTCGAGCATCCCACGTGGCAGGTGCGCGCCTATGCCGCGCGCGCGGCCGGCGCCACCGATGCGGTGGCCGTGCTCGTTGGTCTCGGCAAGGACGCTCACGACAACGTCCGGCAGGCCGCGCTGGCGGAACTGGTGCGCCTGGAACGTCCCGAAGCGCTGCCCGTGGCCTACGACGGCCTCGCGCGTCCGGATCATCAGCTGGTGATGACGGCGGCGCGGGCGCTGTCGGCTGAACCGGTTCGTGCCAAGGCGGCCAAGGCCCTCTCGGTGGCGCTGCTGCGGCTCACCCTGGAAGGCAAGGACACCTCGCGCGATCCGCGCGTGGCGATCCTGACGGCCCTGGCCGGGATCGGCAGCTCCGCCGACCTCGATGCGGTGGCGCCCTTTGCCGAAGACTGGGATCCACGTGTCGCCGAGCTGGCGGCGGCGGCGATCGCCAGGTGGACCGGCCAGCCGAAGGAGGCCACGCCGCGGTCGCGGCCGCTGGCGGCCCCGGATTGGGCCGCCCTCGAGACCGCCCGCACCAAGCGCCTGCGCATCACGATGGCCCGCGGAGGCGTGATCGAACTGCGGCTGCTGGCCACGGAAGCGCCCGCCACGGTGGCGCGGGTGGCGTCCCTGACCGCCCGGGGCTACTACGACGGGCTCACGTTCCACCGTGTGGAGCCCACGTTCGTCATCCAGGGCGGCAGCCCGGGCGCCAACGAGTACATGGGCGACGGTCCCTACATGCGCGATGAGCCCGGTCTCGCCCACAACCGCGGCACCGTCGGGATCTCCACGCGCGGGCGCGACACCGGCGACGCGCAGATCTTCGTGAACCTCGTCGACTCACCGCGGCTCGACCACGCTTACACCGTCTTTGCCGTCGTGGAGAGCGGCATGGAGGTGGCCGACGGCGTGCTCGAGGGCGACGTCATGGCCAAGGTGGAACTCGTGGACGCGCCGCGCCGTTGACGATGACATCCTCCCGGCTGCCCGGTGACCTCGCCCCGAACCGCCTGAGCGATGCCGTGGCCAGGCGGCGCGCCGGCGGTGCCGGGCTGCTCGACCTCACCGAGTCGAATCCGACCCGCGCCGGCCTGCCCTACCCGGCGACGCTGCTCGGGCCGCTCGGCAGCAGCGCCGGTCTCGCCTACGACCCCGAGCCGTTCGGCATGCGCTCGGCGCGTCAGGCGGTGGTGGCTGACTACGCGCGGCGCGGCGTGGCGACCAGCCTCGAGCGCGTCTGCCTGGCCGCCAGCACGAGCGAAGCCTACGCGTGGCTGTTCAAGCTCCTCTGCGATCCCGGCGATCGCGTGCTCGTGCCGCGTCCGAGCTATCCGTTGTTCGAGCACCTGACGGCGCTCGAGTGCGTCGAGGCCTCGCCCTACGAACTCGATGCGCACGGCCACTGGCGGATCGACGTGGACGCCCTGGCCCGCCAGGTCGACGAGCGGACCAAGGCGGTGCTCGTCGTCTCGCCCAACAATCCCACCGGCTCGGTCATCGAGCGCCCCGAACTCGAGGCGCTGGCGGCGGTGGCGGCGGCGCACGACCTGGTGCTGATTGGCGACGAGGTGTTCGCCGACTACCGGCTGGACGGCGCCGCTCCGGGCCCATCGGTGCTGCAGCAGGACCTGGCGGTGGCGGTGTCGCTCGGCGGCCTGTCGAAGTCGGTGGGGCTGCCGCAGGTGAAGCTGGCGTGGCTGGCGGTCGGCGGCCCCGAGGCACGGGCGGCGCGGCTCCTGGCCGGTCTCGAGATCGTGGCCGACACGTTTCTCTCGGTGTCGACGCCGGCCCAGGTCGCTCTGCCGCATCTCCTCGCCGACGGCGCCGCCGTGCGCGATGCCATCCGGGCGCGCACGGCCCGCAACCTCGCGGCGCTCACGGCCGCCGTGGCGCTCGTGCCGGCGGTCACGCTGCTGCCGCCCGCCGGCGGCTGGTGTGCCGTGCTGCAGGTGCCGTCGGCCGAAAGCGAGGAGACACTGGTCCTCGACCTGGTGGAGCGTGACGGCGTGCTCGTCCATCCCGGCTACTTCTTCGACTTCCCGCGCGAGGCCTTCGTGGTGATCAGCCTGCTCGTGCCGTCCGACGTGTTCGATGTGGCTCTCGCCCGCGTGCTGGCGCGGGTTGCGGAGGTGGTGTGATGTCGTCTCCCATACGCCAGTGCGGCACCGGCGTGCCGCTCTTCTCGATTCCTTCATCGGTCAGCTGGGGCATCGGCGAGTTCACCGACCTGCCGGCGTTCGGCGAGTGGTGCGCCGCCGCCGGGCAGCGCTTCGTGCAGCTCCTCCCGCTCAACGAGATGTCGCCCGGCCAGACGTCGCCGTATTCGTCGATGACGGCGATGGCGCTCGACCCGATCTACATCCACGTGCCGGCGGTCGCCGACTTCGCCGCCCTCGGCGGGGAAACCGGCCTGACCGCCGAAGAGCAGGCGTCCCTGGCCGAGGTCCGCGCGGCGGAAGCCGTGTCCTACGCCGAGGTGCGCGCGCTCAAGTCGGCGGTGCTCCGGCGCGCCTATCAGCGCTTCGTGGACGAGGAGGTCGCTCGTGGCACGGCGCGCGCGGCGGCCTTCGCGGCCTATCAGTCGCGCGAGGCGTGGTGGCTCGACGCCTACGTCATGTTCCGGGCGGTGCATGCCGCGCACGAGGAACACGCCTGGTGGGACTGGCCGCCGGCGCTCGCCTACGCCGATCCGGCAGCCCTGGCCGAGGCCGGTGACGCGCTGACCGAGGAGCGACGCTATCGCGCCTACCTGCAGTGGATTGCCGAGGAGCAGTGGCAGGCCGCCCGCGCGGCGGCCGGCGTCAAGGTGATCGGCGACCTGCCGTTCATGATCTCGGCCGACAGCCCCGACGTGTGGGCGCGTCGTGACGAGTTCATGCTCGATGCGACGGTGGGCGTGCCGCCCGATGCCTTCAGCGACACGGGACAGGACTGGGGCCTGCCGCCGTGGCGCTGGGACGTCATGGAGCGCACCGGCTTCCAGTGGATGCGCGGACGGGCCCGCCGGACGGCGGCGCTTTTCGACGGCGTGCGCGCGGACCATCTCGTGGGGCTCTACCGCATCTACATCCGCCCGCTCGATGACACCCTCGAGAAGTCGTTCTCGCCACCCGAGGAGCCCGAGCAGACGCGGCTCGGCGAGATGATTCTCGGCATCTACATGCAGACCGGTATCCAGATCGTGGCCGAGGATCTCGGGACCGTGCCGCCGTTCGTCCGCCTCTCGATGGCGCGGCTCGCCGTGCCCGGTTTCAAGGTCATGCGCTGGGAACGGGAGTGGGAGATCGAGGGGCAGCCGTTCATCGATCCGTCGGCCTATCCGGAAGTGTCGGTGGCCCTGTCGGGCACCCACGACACCGAGTCGCTGGCGCAGTGGTGGCGGGAGATGGAGGAGGACGAGCGCGAGGCCTTCCTCGCCCTGCCACAGCTGGCGGAGGCCGGGCTCACCGTGCAGGCGCCGTTCCAGCCCGAGGTGCGGGATGTCCTGCTGCGCGTGCTGATTGGCAGCGCGTCGTGCCTGGTCATGCTGCCGCTGCAGGACATCTTCGGCTGGGACGCCCGCATCAACACGCCGGCGACCGTCAACGCCCTCAACTGGACGTGGAAGGTGCCAATCGCGGTCGACCGCTGGCGCGAGTCACCAGAGTGGGTCGAGCGGGCGTCGGCGCTGACGGCGTGGTGCCAGGCCTCCGGCCGCCGAGTTGTAACGGGGTCTGTCACGGTCTGGATTTGTAACGGGGTCTGTCACGGTCACCGTCGAGCGACGCCCAACGACGGTGACCGTGACAGACCCCGTTACAACTCGTTACCGTGACAGACCCCGTTACAAATAGCGCAGCAAGGCCGCCACGGCCATGCCGGTGAGGAGCGCCGAGGTCGGGCGGCCCGAGGCCGCCAGCGCCACGGTGACGGCGGCCGCCATCAGCCCCGGGACGTCGCTCTTGGCGAGCGTGGCCACCACCAGCGCGACGATGACCGACGTGCCCAGGTGCTTCAGGAACGCGGTGACGAAGGCCGTGGTCGGCAGGACGCGTGCGATGACCAGGCCGCCGGCGCGCGCCGCGTAGGTCACGGCGGCCATGCCGCTCACGGCGAGGATGGTGGAGCTAAGGTCGGGTGTCACGCCACGCTCCCACCGACGCGCCGACGAGCGCCGCCACCAGCACCTGCCACTCCGGTGCCACGATCGAGGCCGGAATGCGCGTGGCCAGTGCCGCCGCGCTCCACGGCACCAGGTCACGCGGGCCCCGCCAGCCGAGCGTGAGCGTCGAGGCGAAGAAGAGGACCAGCACG
This sequence comes from uncultured Acidobacteriota bacterium, assembly GCA_963807405.1. GTDB lineage: Bacteria > Acidobacteriota > Vicinamibacteria > Vicinamibacterales > UBA2999 > CADEFD01. The sequence continues at coordinate 524,884 of CAWEBU010000009.1, forward strand.
AGGTCGAGGCCGAGACGTCGCGGATCGCCGAGCGAGGGCGCCGCGAGGAAGCCGGCGGCCGTGCCCGCGATCCACACCACCCACACCACGAGGCCGCTGCCGACGAGCACGCCCAGATCGCGCTCGCCCTTTGCGTAGGCCTGCATGGCGATGGCCCACTGGCCCTCGCCGAGCAGGAACACCGTGGCCCACGGCGTGACGCCGCGGTAGTGCTTGAGCCATGAGCTGAGCGACGCGCTGAGCAGCGAGAAGCGGGCGTTCACGGCGAAGGTGGAGAACCAGATCGGCGCCAGCGGCAGCGGCGCGCTCCACAGCGGCAACACCGCGAACTGCGCCGCGCCCGCGAACACCGAGCCGCTCATCAGCAGCGTCGCCCACAGCGCCAGGTCGACCTGGCGCGCGGCCACGCCGAAGCCGGCCCCGAGCACGGCCGAGGCCACGCCGAGCGGCACGCTGGCGCGCACCCCCTTCCAGACGCCGGCAGCCGTCAGCGTGGACGGCGCCTGGGGCATCACGACGCGGACGCTCGCGAGAGATGCAGGCAGAGCAGCCCGGTGGCGTTGGCCACCGCGAAGCTGATGCCCTTCAGGTTGCGCTCCGGCGGCACGCCAGGGATCGGCCGCGGATAGCCGCTCGCCCGCAGGCGGAGACAGCGTCTGACGCCCTCCACCGTGACCTCGACCGCCGCCTCCTCGCGCGGCAGCGTCCAATCGAGCGTGACGCCGATGGCCAGCGGCAGGCTGCCGGGCAGCCACCGCGTGCCGTCCTGTTCGGCCGCCGCGACGAGCGCGATCCCGGCACGGGCGGCGCGGACCACGGCCTCGCCGAGACGCCGCTGATGCGCGGGGTTGGCGGTGCCGAGGCTCAGGTTGATGATGTCGACCCCGGCCTCCACCGCCCAGTCGATGGCCGCCACCAGGGCCTCGGCCGTGGCGCGCAACTCGCGATCGAAGACCTTGACCGGCACCAACGTCGCCTGTGGCGCCTTCTCCCGGATGGCCGCCGCGACGGCCGTGCCGTGGCCGAGCCGGTCCACGGAGTCACCGCCAGGCTGGCCCGCGGCATCGAAGGCGACGCCGTCCGCGACCTCGCCCACGTGCGGGTGGCCGGCGTGGACGCCGCTGTCGATGACCGCCACGCGCACGCCGGCGCCGGTGGCACTCGCGTAGCGATCAGGCGTCATGCGGCCGGCCGCGAGGTCGGCGAAGCGGTCGGTCATACCGGGCGGTCCGCCGGGCCGAGGCTGCTGGCGGCCGCCTCGCGGTCGCTGGTCGCGGCACTGGTGGCGAACAGGCGGGCAAAGGCGCCGCCGGCCATCGCCAGGTCGCGCGGCCGGCCCGATTCGACGAGGCGCGCGCCGTCGAGCACCGCCACCTGGTCCACGGCCGCCGCCACCGCCGCCCGATGCGAGATCACGATCGAGGTGCGGCCGCGCATCGCCGCCAGGTAGCTGTCGATCACCTGCCGCTCGGACGCCGGATCGAGGGCCGCGGTGGGTTCGTCGAGCACGAGGACGGACGGACCGGCGAGGAAGGCGCGGGCGATCGCGATGCGCTGACGCTCGCCGGCCGACATCTGCGCGCCGCGTTCACCGACCACTGTCTGCACGCCGTGCGGCAGGCGGCCCAGGAAGGCGCCCAGGCCGGCGGCCTCGGCCGCCGCGCTCACCTCGGCGTCGCTCGCCTCGGGCCGGCCGTAGCGGATGTTCTCGGCCACCGTCGCATGCAGCAGCGTCGGCTCCTGCTCGACGAACACGACATGGCGCCGGATGTCATCGAGCCGGAGCGTACGCACGTCGGCGCCGTCGAGTCGCACGACGCCCTGGTCGGGGTCGAGCAGGCGGAGCAGGAGATACGCCAGCGTCGACTTGCCGCTGCCGCTCGCGCCGACCAGGGCCACCGACGTGCCGGCCGCCACCGTGAGCGTGAAGTCTTCGAGGACCGCCATGCCGCGCTCGGTCGTGAGCGTCACGCCCTCGAACGCGATGTCGCCCCGCACCCGCTCGAGGGCCACCGCGTCCGGCGCCTCACGCACGTCGGGCGGCGCGTCCAGCAGTTCCAGCACGCGGCGCCACGACACCTTGGCGGTGGCGAGCGACGTGTAGAGGCCCATCAGCGCCTGCACCGGCGCGTTGACGCGCGACTGATAGGCGATGAAGGCGGCGAACGTGCCGAGCGTGAGCGTGCCCTGAATGACGCGGACGCCGCCGTAGAGGAACACGGCCGAGGCGCCGAGCGAGACGATGAGGCCGGGCAGCCCGCCGGCCAGGTAGGTGAGGCGCTGCATGCCCATCAGGGCCTCGATGAAGCGGTCGTTCAGCCGCCCGAAGCGGCCGCGTTCGCGCGCCTGGGCGTTCGACGTCACGACCAGCGTCGAGGCCTGCAGCGTCTCGATGAGGAAGCTGCCGATGTCGGCGCTGCGCTGGCGCAGGTCAGCCACCCTCGTCTCGAGGCGGGCGCGGTAGCGGACCAGCGCCCACAGGCTGAGCGGCATCACCGCCGCGCTGAGCAGCGCCAGCTTCCAGTCGAGCCACACCAGCATCACGACGCAGCCCACCAGGAACAGCACGTTGCCCACCCACGCCAGGGCCGCTTCGGCCGCCACGCGCTGGATCTCGCCGATGTCGCTGTTGAGGCGCGACACGATGTCGCCCATGCGGGTGCGGGCGTAGAAGCGCGGCGACAGGCGCTGCAGGTGGCCGTAGACGGCCAGCCGCATGTCGAACAGGATCTCGGCCGAGACGCGCGTGTAGCGCAGGCCGCTCACCACGTTGAGCACGTAGCTGGCCAGGCCGATCGCGGCGAACAGGCCGACGATGCGCCACAGCGCCGCCAGGTCGCGGCCGATCAGGGCGCGGTCGACCAGGTCCTTCGAGAGGTAGGGCGAGACGAGCGACAGGCCGGTGCTCACGAGGCTGATGGCCATCACCAGCCCGAGCCGCCGCCAGTAGGGCGCCAGAAAGACGAACGCCCGACGCAGGTCGGCGTCGGGCGGTCCGGGTGTCACGATGTCATCCTCGCCGGCGCCGCGGCGCTCGGGCCGCGGGCCCGGACGCGCCTCAGCGCGCGGTGGCCGCCGCCGGCACCGCCGACGGCATCACGAACAACTCGGTCGTCTGGTCGGCGCCCAGCCAGATCGTCCGCAGGTACTTGTGGGTGGCCGCTTCGTAGACGTCGAGCGTGGCGCCGGCGACGTAGACGTAGAAGAGCTTGCCGTTCGAGCTCACGCGGATGCCCATGCGCGGCCGGCCCTCGAACTTGGTGCGCTTCAGCACGGTGTTCTTCTCGAGGTCGAAGGTCCAGAACTCGTAGTTGCCGATCTCCTGCGTGATGCCGTAGGCGCGCTTGCGATCGGGGGACTGCGCGAAGGGCGAGACGTTCGAGGCCGGGCCGAGGGGCTCGAAGTCGAGCGTGCGCTTCATCAGGTCGACGCGGCCGATGCCCATCGTGCGCCGGGCGCGAGGGGCGTCGGTCATCGTGAAGAGGCCGGTGAAGACGCCGGGCGGATCGTTGAAATCGTGCACCGGGCCCGAGATTGATGCGGCCGAGACCGCCCTCGTCCGGCTGCGCGTAGGGCCACGACGCCACTTCGGTGAACTTCCCGGTTTCGAGGACCGTGACCTCTTCCCCGAAGATGAAGATGTTCTTGCCGTCGGGGCCGATGCGCATGTTGACCGACTCACGCTCGTCGCCGCGCGGCCAGGGAATGACCTCGCCGAACTGGTGGGTGGCCAGGTCGTACTTCTGCAGCGTCGGCGCGCCGATCTCCCAGCGGTCGATGAGCTTGGTCGCCGTCCGGTACATCAGGATGAGGAACGAGTTGTCCGGTCCCGGCTGCAGGTTGCTCACCCGCACGTTCTTGTTGCCGCTGCTCAGCTTGAAGCTGTCGATGGTCTGGCGCGTGGCCACGTCGACGACTTCAATCTGCTCGAAGCGCGAGTCCAGGGCGTAGAAGCGCGAGCGATCGGGCGAGAACGTGACCGAACGGGGGATGCCCGTCTTCAGCTTGACGGTGCCGACGAGCTTCTCGGTGGCTTCGTCGTAGATCTCGACCTCGCCCTTGTAGGTGCCGATGTAGAGCAGGCCGTTGCCGCCGGAAATCGCCGGCGGCTTGGCGCCGCGGCTCTGGCCCGAGAGAGCCGGGGCCACGACGAGCGCCGCCGCACAGACGGCGGCCAGCGTGACGAGACGACGCATCGCAGTCCTCATCCCGGAAACACCAGGTCGATCTTGCGCCAGTCCTTCTGGGCGACGGCGCACTTGGCCGTCCAGTCGGGTGCGTGGTTGAGCTGATCGGGGACCTGCGCCGGCCAGAAGCAGCCCATGTGGCAGTCGAACAGGTCGCGCTCGACCGGCGAGCACAGCCCGGCCGTGCCGCCGGCGTGGTCCGCTTCCCAGCCCGGCGAGAACACCGTCGAGCAGCCGGGCGGGATGTGCGGCTTGTCGGGCTGCTGCGGCGGGCCGCCGCCCGACTGCAGGGCCACGACGTCGGGCTCGGTCGTGGCCACGACCAGCGCGGCCTTGCGATTAATGGCGTTGAGGTGCTTCATCGTCGTCTCCGTCGAACTGTCGCAGGAAGCCGGGGTTCTTCACGGCCAACTCGCCGTAGATCTCGAGGCAGGTGTGCGTCCAGCCGCGGATCCAGTCGCAGTAGTGCAGGTTTGGCTGTGCCGTCGATCCGTAGCGGGTGTGCGCCTCGTGGTAGCAGCCGCCGCCGCAGATCGGGCGCGCCCAGCAGGTGGCGCAGTCGGTCTTGTTGGCGATGTGGTGTTCGTCGAGGAACGCCGCCTGCTTGGCGCGGTCGATGCCCTCGCTGACCGATCCGAAGCGGTGGTTCTCGGAGCCGGCGAAGCGGTGGCAGAGCGAGACCTCGCCGTCGGTGGCCACGCCCAGCAGGCCGATGCCGGCGCCGCACGGGTAGGCCTTGGCGTGGCCCATGTGGATTTCCTGCAGCGTCTCCCGCACGTTCGAGAAGCCGTGGTGCTTGTTCTGCAGCGAGGCGGCCAGGAACTCGGCGGCCAGCGCCCGGAACTGCTCGAGCAGGTGGTCGTAGCCGGGGCCGGCCTCGAGCGCGTGGTCGCGCTGCGGCGCCGTCGTGACCGGCGCGAAGCCCACTTCCCAGAAGCCCATGTCCTCGAACAGGTGCTTGTAGATGCGCTTGACGTCGAGCGTCTGCTTGGTCAGCGTCACGCGCGCGCCGATCGGCCGCGACTTGTGCCGGGCCAGCAGCGCCTTGATCTTCGGCGCGGCGATGTCGTAGCTGCCCTTGCCGTTGCTGAAGACGCGGAACTTGTCCTGAATCTCCTGCGGGCCGTCGATCGAGATGGTGACCCCGATGCGCTCGTCGGCCAGGAAGTCGATGACGTCCGGCTGCAGCAGCGTGGCGTTGGTCGTCAGGCTGAAGTCGATGTCGCGGTTCTGCGCCTTGGCCGTTTCCCGCGCGTAGGCCACCGTCGACTTCAGCACCTTGAAGTTCATCAGCGTCTCGCCGCCGAAGAACGTGATGTGCGCCGTCTTGCCAGGGGCACTCTCGCGGAGCGCCAGGTCGACGGCCGCACGCGCCGTCTCGCTGCTCATGAACTTCGGCTGGGTGCCGTTCTCGGTGTCGACGATCTTGTCTTCGCCGTACTCGTAGCAGTACTCGCAGGCCAGGTTGCACTGGTTGGTCACGTTGACGACCAGCGTCTGGATCGGCATCGGCTTGAGCGGGATGATCTTCGGGGCCGGCGCCTTGGCCGCCACATCGCCGATGGCGCGGATGCGGTGCAGTTCGGTGACCGCGGTCCTGACGTCGGCCTCGCCGAAGCGCGGTGCCAGCGTGGCGAGCAGTTCCTCGGGAGCGTGCGGGCGCGTCTTCAGCAGCTCGACCACGGCGGTGGAGCAGTCGTCGAAGGCGAACACCGCGGCGCTCGGCACCAGGTAGGCGAAGCGCTGCCCGGAGGCTTCAAACGTGTGGAACTCGCCGATGCCGAGCTGGTTCATGGGGTCACCGTGGGATCGAACTTCATGTAGAGCGGCGCAGTCACCAGCAGGTGCGAGCGGGCCTTGAGCGCTGCCGTGGCGCCCGGCGGCGTGTAGCTTCGCCACCACCCAGACATCGCCCATGTTGTTGCGCTCGCCGATGCGGTCGGGATTCGGCCCGTCCACGTTCGGCGTGAAGACGCTGGTGGCGGTATCGATCGCGCCGACGAACTTGATGTCTTCGTCGTCGAAGGTCGCCTTGTATTCCTCGACGCTCCATTCGGCCGTCACCGCATCGAGCTTGAGGTCATCGGCGGTGCCGGGCTTCTTGTCCGGGCCGTTGTTGAAGGCCCAGGCATCGAAGCGCGCCAGCATCTTGGGGAAGACGACGCCGCCGACCCGGGCCATGTTCCACGTCGGGGTCACGCGCAGGGTGTCGATCTTGTCGTAGACGGTGAGCGCGCCGGGCTTGACCGCGCCGGACACGACCAGTGTGCGCGGACCGACGGCGGCCGCGTTGGCCACGTCCACGGTGGCGGTGACGACGTCGCCGGCGAGCGTCGCGGCCGAGACGGTCACGCCGGGACCGAAGTCGAGATCGCGCGGGCCGATCGCGGCCGGCGGGTTGGCGAGATGGATGCGCACGGACTGGCCGGTGGCGCCGCTACGGATGGCGGTGTGGTCGAGGCCCACCACGGTGAGGGCGCTGCCAGCCCGGCGCAGCGTGATGTCGAGCCCGAGTTCGTCGTAGCCGCCGGTGAACCAGCGGCCCGAGATGGCGCTCCAGTCGGGCTCGATGAACATCACCTCGCGCAGCGCCGACTCGTCGGCGCCGCCGACCGTGGAGCGGCCGCGCCACTGGAAGCCGGTGTAGATCGAGACCCGGCCGGCGCGCGAGACCTGCTCGCCGCTGCGCGCGTAGGTGTAGGTGGCCGTCGAGGTGAACTCGTCGGTCGACCCCGCCACGGGCGTCACGACGACGCGGCCGAAGACCGGGCCCTTGCTGGTTTCCCAGCCCGACAGCGTCCACGTGCCGTCGATGCGAGCCGGGCGCATCGAGGCGCTCCAGGCCGCCCATTCCTTGGTCTGCAGCGGGAACGTCTCGGCCAGGAAGTCCGCCGCCTTCTCCGACGGGTGGCGGAGGTCCGGCAGGCGGCCCGAGGCGTCGCGCTCGCGCGGCGCCGGCCCCATGCGGCGGAAGGTCTGCCGGTCGATGATCGGATACCAGCCGCGGTGCATCGCGATGAGCAGATCCCAGTCCTGCTTGGTGCGCTGCTGGCCGAGGACCCGGCCGAGCGCGTGGCAGGCATCGCAGGTGCCGTTCAGGGCTTCGGACTTGAACTCCTCGTCGCCCAGGCGGCGCTCCACTTCGTAGAGCGAGCGACGCGCTTCCTCGGGCGCCAGGCCGTGGCTGTTCGAGAGCGACTTGACCACCGCGCGCGCCGTCTGCGCGTCGATCTTGAGGTTGTTGAGCGCCATCATGCGGGTGATGGTGCGCTCCCAGCCCTCGGGGGTGGTGCGGCGGAACGAGATGCGCGACAGCTGCTGCGCGTCGTCGGGGCGATGGCATCCCGCGCATGCCTTCACGACGACCTGGTCGGTCACCGGAATGCCGGCGTCGGGCTTGGCGGCGGGGGCCGGGGCCGGCGCCTGCGCCGACGGCGCGGCGGACAACATCAGGGCCACGGCCCAGGCGGAGGACAGAGCCACTGCGGACAGACGGACGGTCTTGGCCATGATTTGGAGCGTCCGTTTTAACACTTCACACGCCGATAAGCCAGCCCCGGGCCACCGCCGTGGCCAGCGCTTTGAGCAGGGCCGGCGGGTCGATGGCTCCGGTCCGGCGTCCGTATTCCGTGAAGAGATCCGAGACGTCGTCGCGCTCGGCGGCCAGGCGGACCAGGGCCACGACATCGACGCCGTCGACATGGCGCACGCCGTCGGGGACGAGCGGCGTGACGAGGCGTTCCTCGAGCACCAGCTGCCGCTCGGTCAAGGCCGGGCGCGCGGCGAAGGTCACGTCGGGGGCGACTCGCAGCGTCAGGGATGCGGCGGCGCGCAGCCGCTCGTGGGCCGCGAGCACGGCGGCGCGGTCGTCGGCCGGCGGCGGGGCACCGCGGTCGGCCCAGAAGGGGTGGTCCGGGGCGGGGGCCCCGTCGAGCAGGAAGCCGCGCGTCAGGGCGAGGAACTGGTCGTAGGTGGCACGTTCGCGCGCGGCGAAGAAGTCGAGCGCGGTGGAGGTCAGCGCCGGGTCACCGAGGGCCGTGTTGACGGCCACGGCCGCCAGCCATCCCGAGGCCATCGCCTTCTTCACCCCGGCCGAGGAGAGCGGGTCCACGAAGCTGTTGGCGTCGCCGGCCAGCAGCCAGTCGTCGCCGGTCATCCGCTCGGCGACATAGAGCGAGGCGTCCCACCCGGCCGGACCGTCGACGAGCGTCGCGCCGTCGAAGATGGAGGACAGATGCGTCGTCTTGGCCACTTCCGCGAGGTAGACGCCCCGGGCGCCGGCGCCCCTGGTGAGCTGTGTCGTCTGCGGATCGACCATCACGGCGAGGGCGCGGGCGTGGGCCGCGACGGGCACCGACCAGCCCCAGCCGTCGGCATACGACTCGAGCAGGGTGTGCGAGGGGTCGGGCACCTCCCAGGTATCCCGCTGCCACACGCCGATGAGCGCCACGGTGCGATGTCCGGGCTCGTAGCGCCGCTGGCCGAGCGGCCGCGCCAGCACGCCCGCCCGTCCGGTGGCATCGACGCGGAACCGGGCCGGCCAGGCCTGCACGTCCGCCACGGTCACCGACGCGCGTTCGATCCGCGCGCCGGCTGCTGCCGCGGCCGTCAGCATCACCCGGCTCAAGCCGGCGGTCGTGGCCTGCCAGCCGTGCTGGCCCTCGGCGAACGGCTCGACGCGTGCCGCGCCGCCCCACCACACCGTGTGGCCGTGGCTGGGGACGAAGCCGGCAGCCTCGATGACTGGCGCGATCCCCATCAAATCGAAGAACTTGCGGCAGGACGGCGTGAGGGACACCGGGAGCTCGGGCTCGTCCCCGTCGGGTCGCGCCACGACCAGCACGTCGCGGCCCCACGTGGCCAGCAGCCGCGCCGCCGTGGCCGCCGCCGGACCGCCCCCCACGACGAGGACGTCGCAATTGCTGCCAAGGGGACTGTCCCCATCCTGGACCGGGCCAGACTTCGTGCGGGCCGACATGCAGTTGGTAGAATAGCTGACGTGTTCCGCCGGTCCCTCGTCGGCCTCGGCGCCCTTCTGGGCGGGTTTCACCTGTGGCTGCTCGGCGCCCAGGCGTGGAACGGCCAGCTCTCGGAACCCGATGTCGTGCTCCGCTGGATCGCGGCCCTCGCGCTCGGCGGCGGCCTCGTCGCGCTGCGACGCCGCCGCGGCGCCTCGCTCGTCAGCCGGCAGGCCGTGGCGATGTGGGTGCTGGCCGCCCTGCTCCACGGGCCGGCGCTCGGCGATGCCCACGACGGCTTCGCGACTCCGGCGCTGCCCGAGGCCGTGGCCACCCTGGCGCAAGCCGTGGCGGCGCTCTCCGTCGTTGGCCTGACGCTCGTCGCGCTGTTCGCCCTGGCGACCTGGCCGGCTGCTCCACTCTCCGGCGTCCGCCTGGTGACCTCCCCGGTCGTGGCCGGGCGTCACACGGCGAGACACCGACCAGGCTCCCTGCCCCGCCCGCCGCCGCTCGCGTAACCCCTCCCGCCATTCCCCCTGTTCGTCCGGCTGGTTGACTGCCAGGCGCGCGCGCCGTGCGCTGCGTTGCCGTGGCATCGGTTTTCGCTTTGCGGAGTTGAGTCATGCGTACACGTTTGCTTGGAATTCTTGCTGCCCTGATCCTCGGGGCCCTGCCGGCATCGGCAGCCACGGTGCGGGGCCTCGTCACCGACACCACCGGCGCGCCCCTGCCCGATACCCGGGTCGTCGTCCGTGATGTCGCCTCGGGTCGCGAGACCGTCGCTCGGACTGGCGCCGATGGCCGCTTCGAGATCGTGACGCCGGGCCCCGGCACGTTCCTGGTCGTCGTCGAACGCGCGGCCTTCGCGGAAGTGGCGCGCACCGTCACGCTCGACGCGGCCGACGCCGTTGTCGATCTCCCGATCTCACTGGAACTCGGCACCTTCGCCAGCGCGGTCAGCGTGACCGCGGCGCGCGCGGAGCGCGAGATCAAGCAGATCCCGTTGCACGTCGAGACCATCGGGTCGGCCCAGCTCGTGCAGGCCAACCCGCTCTCGACCGGCGATGCCCTGGCCATGGCGCCGAACGTCACGCCGGTGGGCAACGGCCCGTTCGGCGTGCGGCCCCGTCTGCGCGGCCTCGATTCCACCCGCATGCTGGTGCTGGTCGACGGCGAACGCCTCAACACGGCCCGGCAGGCCACCGACCGCACCGGCGCGGAAGTGGGCCTCATCCCGACCGACACCATCAGCCGCATCGAAGTGGTCAACGGCGCCGGCACCCTGCTCTACGGCTCGGACGCGCTGGCCGGCACGGTGAACATCGTCACCAACCAGCCCTCCTTCACGCCGACCACCCAGTGGATCTACGGCGCCAACGGCTACTACAGCTCGAACGAGAACGGCCGCCGCGGCAGCGTCACGATCGGCACGACCGCGCCGCGCTATGCCGTGCGCGTGCAGGCTGGCGCCGAGGAGTACGGCAACTACAAGGCGGGAGACCTCGACGTCGAGGACACGCGGCAGTTCGTGACCTCCGGGCAGATCAACCCGGCCGACACCATCGACGACAACTTCGGCTTCTCCTTCAACGCCTTTCCCGATCCGTTCAACCAGCCCTACGTGCGCACCGACAACGCGGTGCTCAACTCGCAGGCCAAGGGCCGCTTCCTGAACGCCACCGGCCTCGTGCGCCTCGGTGAGAACCGGCGCCTGCGTGTGCGCTATCAGGGCCGCCGCGTCGAGGACGTCGGCTTCCCGGACTTCACGGCGCCCTACTTCTTCAACACCACGTCGCTGCCGCACAGCAACCTCGACAAGCTGTCGGCACGCTACGAGGCGCAGAACGTCACGCCGTGGCTGGCCAACCTCTCGCTCACGGCCTACTACCAGCGCGTCGAGCGTCTGCTCAAGAACACGCTGCCCGTGCAGTTCCCGGCGCCGACGGCCGGCTCGTTCTTCCCGATCAGCGTCATGCGGCTCGGCATCGTGTCCGAGACCGAGCAGCGCGTATGGACGCCCGGCGTCGACCTGCAGGCGGTCATCACGCCGGCCACCAACCACGTGGTCACGACCGGCGCGACCTTCTACCGCGATCGCAGCAGCGACCGCCGCCTCACCACCACCACCATGTCGATGGTCGGGCAGGTGGCGCTCGGCCAGCGTGGCCCGGCGGCGATCGTGTTCCCCGCGCCCGTGCAGCTCGGCCCGCCCTCGACGGCCCGCCCGGTGCGCGTGCCGAACGCGGCCTTCCGTGACATCGCCGTGTTCGCGCAGGACGAGTGGCGCGTGGCGCCGCGGCTGTCGCTCATCGGCGGCCTGCGCGGCGACTTCTACAACATCAGCACCGAGAACACGCCCGGCTACGACCTGGCGCCGGTGGTGGCCAACGCCGTGCCGGCCATCGATCCCTCGACCCTGCCGGACGTGAACGGTGAGTCGTTCGGGCGCAGCGCGCTGACCGGTGATATCGGCGTCGTCTACAACCCGGGCGGGCAGGTGAACCCGTTCATCCGCCTCGGCCGCAGCTACCGTCATCCGAACCTCGAGGAGCTGCTGTTCGCGGGGCCGGCCACGGCCGGCAGCATCGCGCCGAGCATCAAGGTCAAGCCCGAGACCGGCACCAACTTCGACATCGGCACCAAGTTCGCCGTGGGCCGCGTGTCGGGCGGCATCTACGGCTTCGTCAACCGCTACAAGAACTTCATCTCCCAGGAATTCGTGGCGGCCACGCCCGGCGGCCCGCTCGCCCAGGCGATCAACTTCGGCGACGTCAACATCCGCGGCCTCGAGTTCGCGCTCGACGCGCCGCTCGTCACGCCCTACGGCGTGTGGGCGTTCAACGGCTCGGGCGCGCTCACGCACGGCACCATCGCGGAGGGGATCGGCCCGAACGGGCTGGTGCTCGACGACTCGCCGGCCGACAACATCACGCCGGCCAAGTTCGTGGGCGCGCTGCGCTACACCGAGACGAAGGGCCGCTGGTGGGTCGAGTACGGCGTGCGGACCCAGACCGACATCGATCGCGTGGCGCTGACGCTCTCGCAGTCGCCGTTCCTCATCCCGCAGGACCTGCTGGCGCTCGACGGCTTCACCGTGCAGCGCCTGTCCTGGGGCGTCAACCTGTCGCGCGCCCGCGAACAGGTGGGGCTGACCTTCGCCATCGAGAACCTCGCGGACAAGTACTACCGTGACCACTTCCAGTTCGCGCCCTCACGCGGCCGCAGCTTCACCGTCGGCCTCAACATCGGCGCGTTCTAGCGCGGGCACGGACGCTCGGGGGCGGCGCGCCCCCGGGCCCCGATGCGGGAGGACTTCATGAGTTCATCGGCCGTTCACTTCATTCCGATCCTCACCACGCTGCTCGCCATTCCTTTCGCGCTCGAGATCTTCCGGCGCTACCGGCGCTTTCCCGAGCGGCTGCACCTGCTGTGGTGGGCGCTCGGCATTGCCACCTACGGGGTGGGCACGCTCACCGAATCGCTGACGACGCTGCTCGGCTGGCAGGAGCCGATCTTCCGCGCCTGGTACGTGTCCGGCGCCCTGCTCGGGGCCGCGCCGCTGGCCCAGGGCACGGTCTACCTGATGCTGTCACGCAAGGTGGCGCACGCGCTGACGGCGCTGCTCATCGTCTACGTGGCGGTGGCCTCGGTGTTCGTGTATCTCTCACCGATCGACTACGCCGTCGTCGAGACGCACCGCCTGAGCGGCAGCGTGTTCGGGTGGCAGTGGGTGCGGAGGTTCAGCCCGTTCGTGAACCTCTACGCCGTGGTGTTCCTGATCGGCGGCGCGATTCTGTCGGCGCTGCGCTACAGCGCGGTGCCGGAGATGCGCCACCGCATGTGGGCCAACGTGTTCATCGCCGTGGGCGCCATCCTGCCCGGCATCGGCGGCACCGCCACCCGCATGGGGCACGTGGAAGTGCTCTACGTGACCGAACTGGTGGGCATGCTGCTCACGTGGACGGGCTACCGGATGAGCGTGCGGCCGGCGGTGGCGGCGGCGGTGGCGACGAGGCCGGTCACGGCGTAGTCCGGGCGCGATCGGAGGCTGTCAGCGCAGCGCCCGGCGTGGCGAGGGGCCGGCCGTCGGTCCCGGTTCCGCGGGAGGACAAACGCCTGTAGCCAGCCCTCAGATTCAAGCTCTACCATTTTTCCGCGTCGCCTCATGCGGGCCACGCGGGCCTTCATACGGGACAGAACGTCGTCGTACGTTTGCAGATGCAAGCGGCCCGGGAGATCGTCTACTGCTCGCCGAGCGCTCAGCGGATCGACGACACTGCTACGGCCCAGGATCACGAACAGCCTGGCCCATATGCGGTGAAGCCAAAACTGATCCTGCACAGCGCGGCGGTTTGCCGCTTCCTCAAAGAACGCGCCGTACCCGGCTCGAGAACATCGGTCACCAACGCGTTACCCAGGGCGCAGTTGCCTCTAATCGTGTTGGAGGATGTTGATCAATTTCCCAAGGGGATCACGGACGTAGAATCTTCGGACTCCCCATGGCTCAGTTGCCGGGCCGTACTCGATCGGGAGACCCGCCCTTCGGACTCGCGTCAGAACCTCGTCAAGATCGTCTACTTCGATCGACATGTCCGGGACCGCCGTACCCGACCCCCCTTGGGACATCACGCTGAGCTGAATGGTCATCTTCGAGCTCGAGCCGTATGTTCGAATCCAGCCCAGGTCCATGAGGACGGTGAGACCGAGAATGTCTTCATAGAAGGCACTGGCGCTATCCACGTCAGAGGTGGCGACATTCGAAACGATTCGCGTGACCTTCACGAGTGCTCCTCGCGCCCTGACTTCAGTCAAGTGGTGGGCGGCATCCTGCCGATCCGGCATGTCGGCCGCTCCTGCTCGAGGCAAGGAACGACGCCACCTACGGGGCATTCTGTCCGCCCTCAGCTCGTGGAGCAAGCAACGGGAAGTCCTGCGGTCACAGTCGAGGTGGCCGCGTTCGGTGCTAAGTTGGCGCCAAACCAGGTGGGGCCGAGCCGCCTGAATCGAGAAGCAGGCGCGCGCCCGGGGCCCCGCGCTTCCGGCCGACACTCGCCCCCGCAGTCGTCTGTCGGACCGCGGAACCGGGACCGACGGCTGGCCTCTCGTCACGCCGGGTGCGCAACACGCGCACAGTGCTACCGCGAGCGTGCGGCCACCAGGTTGTCCTTACCAGCGGACGGTCACGTTGACCGCCGTGCGCCGGCCGGACGGAGACCGTTCCGCTCGTGGTGGCTGGGCTGGCGCCTCGTAGACGGTGGTGCGCCCCACCACCAGCGCGTCGATGCCGGTGCCGACGGCGGTATACACGCCCGTCGACACCAGGAACGCCGCCGCGCGCACGCCGGGACACCTGCCGCCGGGGTCGTTCCCGGGGCAATCCGAGATGCCTCCCGCCACGACGCCCATGACCGCGCCCACCACCGCGCCGATCAACGCGCCGTTGCGGAGGGAATCGCCGCGCTTCTCGATGCGCGTGACCCGAGCCGCGTCGATGCGACGCTCCGCGCGGTCGACCAGAAGCACGAGCGAGTCGGCGTCCAGGCTCAGGAGCCTGCCGGCGGTTTCAACACCGGCGTCGTCGACCACGTAGACGGTGGACAGCTCCGTGGTGGCGAGCCCCGGCCACCGCTCGGTCGTGTCCTGCGCGCACACGGCACTCGGGATGAGGACGGCCGCAAAGAGCGCAAGGCATCTGGTCATGGCGCGGGCTCCCGCCGGCAACCGCGGACTCTTGGTGCTGGCCGGGACGACTCACCGACGCTCAGTTCGCACTGATCATCCAGCAGGCAGCGGTGAATCGCACCTCGTCGCCAACCAGGTAGGGGCCAAACGCGGGACGGACTGCCGCCACCACCTTGTCACGGGTCACCTCGTCCGCGCTCTGCAGTGCCCGGCCCACCGGCCCGAGGCAACCCAGGTAGAGGTCCAACTCCGACGCCGGGAACACGCACGGCACATCCAGTGGAGCGATCTGCACCTGGCGCCACCCGCTCTCGGCCAGGATGCGTGTGGCGAGCGCCGGGTCCGCCAGTCCGAACTGGCCGGGTTCATTGTGCGTGCGCCGGGCCACGCCTGGCAGCAGCGGCTCGGCAGCCCACTCCGCCGTCGTCATGAACGGATTCTCGGCGGCGTGTCGCCACGTGATGCAGCGCAGTTCGGCATCGCGCGAGGCGGCGGTGAGCAGGTTGGCGAACGCGCGGACCGGATCGGCGAAGAACATCACGCCGAAGCGCGAGATGATCAAGTCGACGCTGGCCGGCTCGAAGGCATGCGTCTCGGCGTCGGCACAGACGAAGCGGGCCGGGACGCCCTCCCGCCCGGCGCGGGCTCGGGCCGCTTCGACCATCGCCTCCGAGAGATCGAGCCCCGTGCAGACGCCATCAGCAGGCAAGCGCCGCGCGACGGCCACCGTGGTGGCGCCGGTGCCACAGCCGACATCGAGCACGCGCCTCGCTGACGTCGCGCTCGCCGCATCGGCCAGCAGGTGTTCCAGAGGTTTGAAGATGTGGTCGAGCAGCGGCTCGGCCTTCACCCAGCCCCGTCCCCCCGTGCCCTTCCAGATCTCGTGCTGACGCGCCGTCGATTCCTGCAAAGGATCCACGATGCCACCCTGGGCTATTGGGACTCAGACAGTGACCGCTCCGCGAAAAGCTCGTGCGGCATAGTACGACTCGGCGCCGTTGTGATACACGAACACCCGTCCGAACCGGCGGTCGCAGAAGAGCGCGCCACCGAGCTCTCGGATCTCGGAAGGCGTCTGAACCCAGCTCGACGTCTTCAGATCGAACGTCCCCAGCTCCTGCAGCTCTCTATACTGCGCTTCGGTGAGTATCTGGATGCCGAGTGAGGACGCCATTTCCACCGCGCTGCCAGAAGGCTTGTTCTCCTTGCGTGACTGCAACGCCTGGCCGTCATAGCAGAGGCTGCGACGGCCCTTGGGACTCTCCGCCGAGCAGTCGCAGAAGGTGACGGCCCCGGTCTTCTTGTCGAGCCCAATGACATCCGGCTCGCCGCCAGACTCCTCCATGGCCAGGATCACTTCGAGCTTGCGGGCATTCGCCTCGAGACGTGCCTGCACGGCGCTCCACGCGATCCCCTTGTGCCGCCCGGGGTTCTTCGTGAACCGCGCCTCGAGCGTCTTCATCAGCGAGGCCTTGTCTGCTGCCTTCACGTGGTGACTCCTGTCTACTTTGGCGCCGCCTGGCCCGAGTAGTTCACCATCCAGTTGATCCCGAACCGGTCTATCAGGCCGCCGAAGTAGTCGCCCCAGAACTGGTCCTCGAGGGGCATGGTGATGGTGCCGCCTTGTGCCAGCGCGTTGAAGATCCGGTCGGCGTCCTGTTTGCTGTCCGGGTGGACGGAGATGGAGATGTTGTTCCCCACGACGCGTTCGGGCCCCATGCCCGCGATCATGTCGCTGGCCATGATCATCTGGCCGTCCGGGAGCTCGAGGCCGACGTGCATCACCAGGTTCTTCTGCTCGGGTGAGAGCTCGAATCCCTCCTGCGGCGGCATCGAGCCGAAGCGGTGGATCTCGGTCAGCTTTCCGCCGAGGGCCTTCTCGTAGAACCGGAAGGCTTCTTCGGCCTGGTTGCCGAAGTTGACATATGGATTGATCTTCATGGTGTCGCTCTCCAGTCTCCTCGCGCGTCCCAGTTACATCTTCGAGCGGTCCACTTCGGCGGCGATGTAGCCGAAAGCGGCCCACTGACGGCCGGCGAGCACCTTGTCGAAGATGTCCTTGGCCTTCTGCGTGTCGCCCATCACGTAGTAGTAGTTGCCCACGCCGTAACCCTGGGTGGCGATGGTCAGGTCGTCCGCGTTGGTCGTGTCGAGCAGCGATTCCGGCGTCGCGAGGCCCTTGTACATCAGCAGCCGGCGGTGGTAGGAGGCGTTCTCGAGGATGTCCATCTTGGGCGTGATGCGCTCGAGCACCTTGGCCGCGTTCGCCTTGTCGCCCATCCGCATGTAGGTCATCCACTGCCAGTCGCTCGTGGCCACGATCGAGTCGTCGTTGTCCGAGACCTTCATGCACTCTTCGTAGGCGCGTGCCGCGCCGGGGAAGTCCCCTTCGAGGTAGTGCGCCAGGCCCAGGTGATACCAGATGTTGAAGTGCAGCGTGCTGCGCGGCTGGCCGGCGGGGTTCGGCGCGCCGTCCGGCTCGATCTCGTCCTTGGTGCCGGCGATGAGCGACACCGCCTTGTTGAAGTCGGTGACGGCGCCATCGAAGTTGCGCACCGTGATGTAGCGATGACCGCGATGGCGGTAGAAGCGGGGATCGTCCGGGAACTTCTCGATGCCCTTGGTGAACGTCGCGATGGCGTCGCGGTACTGCCACAGGTAGCCCTGACGCCGTCCCACCCAGATGAGCGCGTCGGCGCTGTCGGGATTCTTCGCGAGCTCGTCCTGGGCGGCCTTCAGGTTGGCCTCGAGCCGGGCGCGTTCCTCCGCCGGCAGCTCCATCGGCACGAGCACGCGGCCAGACACCGAGCGCACCTCGGTCTGCGACGCGGCGGGGGCAGGGGCGGCCGCGGTGGCCGCCGGCGCCGGTTCATTCGAGCCGCACGCGGCCATTCCAGCAGAGAGGGCCACGACGGTGGCGACGTGACGAACTGAACGCATGATGCGAATCTCCAAAGAGGTTAGCGGTCGTTGCCGGCCGCAACCGGCGAGAACTGGTCGGACGGCATCCCGGCCGTGTCGGGGTCCGCGGCCGCCGGCGCCGGATCGGCACCGCTGGCCGCCTCGCCGTTGCCATGCGCCAGGAACAGGCGGGCCACGCCGTGCGGCGAGCGCGGCGTGGTGTCCACCTCGCCAACGACACCCAGCTCGTCACCGGTGGCGGCGCCCAGATCGCGGAAGCGCCGCGCCGTCACCAGCACGCGGCCTTCGTAGGTGGCGACCGTCTCGTTGAACGCGCGCACGGTGCCGTCGAGGCGGCCGCGCAGCGTCTCCATGCGGTCCGTCAGGTGCCGCACGCGGTCGTAGAGCTCCTTGCCGAGCTTGCTCACCTGCTCGGCGTTGCGGGTCAGGCGTTCCTGCCGCCAGCCGTGCGCCACCGCCCGCAGCAACGCGATGAGCGTCAGCGGGCTGGCCGGGAACACCTGCGTGCCGACGCCGAACTCGATGAGGTGGGCGTCCTGCTGCAAGGCGGCCTGGAACACGGCCTCGCCCGGCAGGAACATCACCACGAACTCGGGCGACGGCTGGAACTGCTCCCAGTAGCCCTTGGCCCCGAGCTTGGTCATGTGGTCGCGCACCTGGCGCGAGTGATCGGCCAGCTTCTGCTCGCGCGTGGCCTCGTCGGTGGCTTCCTGCGCGTCGAGGTAGGCCTCGAGCGGTGCCTTGGCGTCGATGACCACGGTGCGTCCGCCGGGCAGGCGCACCAGCAGGTCCGGGCGGATGCGGCCGTTCTCGGTCGTGTGGCTCGTCTGCTCGTCGAAGTCGCAGTACTCGAGCATGCCGGCCATCTCCACCACGCGCCGCAGCTGCATCTCGCCCCAGCGGCCGCGCACGGTGGGCGTGCGCAGCGCGCGCACGAGGTTGGTGGTCTCGGCGCGCAACTGCGTCTGGCTGCGGCCGATCGCCTCGAGCAGGGCCGAGATCTCGGCGCCGGTCTCGACGCGGTTCTTCTCGACCTCGCCGAGCTTGCGGTCCACCTGCTGCAGCACGTCGCGGATCGGCGCCACCAGCTCGTCGAACGCCACCTGCTTCTTCGTCATCTCGCTCACGGCGCTCTTCTCGACCGAGGTGAGGCGCTCGTGGGCGAGCTTGAGGAACTCGTCGTTGCTCGTCTTGAGGGCGGCGCCGGCCAGGGCCTGGAAGCTGTCGCGCAGCTGATCCTGGGCATGTGCCAGCAGACCGAGCTGCTGCGGGACGATCTCGCGCTGGTGGGCCAGTTCGGCGCCGGCGCGGGCCAGATCCTCGCGCAGCGACGACCCTTCGCCGCGCGCCCGGTCCAGATCGTCGCGGGCACGGACGAGCTCGTGCTGCACTTCGCCGAGCCGCCGCGTGGTCTGGTGGAACAGAGCCTGGGCGGCCCCGATGGTGGCCTGGTGGGTGGACATCGACTCGGTGAGTTCCTGCCGGAACTGCGCCCGCGCCACCACCCAGGCGGCGAGCGCGCCCGCTGCCAGGCCGGCCAGGAGCGACATCAGCACAACCGTATCCATCGTTGCAGAACCGCCCATGCGAAGAGGGTACGTGGACCGCGTTGATCGCGGCAGAACCGTGCGGTGATGCGCAGTGTAACAGCGCTTCAGGAGCCCGAATTCGAATTCTGTGACCCCTCGATCACGAAATCGTCACGAGCTGACCTGTCCCGTCGCTGGGACGGGCGTGCCCCCGTCGCCAGGCCGGCCTCCAGGCATGCACCACGGCGCGCCATTGCCCACGGTTGCGCGCTGGGCGGGCCCCGGGCTACTTGGTGCGGACTTTGATACTACATGTCGGATTCCCGATGACCCAGTCGACCCCAGTGTTTGCCGACGGCTTCGGCCGGCGCCTCGTGCGCATAGAAACGGCCGAGGCCGCGCCCACCGAGCACCTGCTCCTCAGCGCCAGCCTGGCCACCCATCCCGGCTTCGCGGCGGCGTTGGGGGAGCGGGTGACCAGACTGCACGGCCGTCGGCTCACCGCCTACGCCCGGGTACAGCGCCTGGACGGCGACGGCGCCGGCGGCCTCACTGTCGTCAGCGAATACGTCAAGGGATGGCGGCTGGCCGACCTGCTGGACGTCGCCGAGTCTGAGAACCTGACGCTCGACATCGGCGTGGTCATGCTGTTGCTGCGGCAGCTGCTGCCGACCGCCGCGCTGCTCTCCACCCAGATTCGCGATGCCGCCAGCGGGGCGCTCGGGCCCGAGCATCTGCTGCTCACGCCGCAGGGGCGGCTCGTCCTGACGGACTACGTGTTCGGGCCAGCCGTCGACGCGCTCGGCTGGGACGCCGAGCAGCTCTGGAGGAACCTGCGCGTCGCCACCCCGCCCGGAGCGGCGGGCAAGGCCGTCTCGCAGCGGGGTGACGTCGTGCAGGTGGGCATCACGGTGCTCTCGCTCGTGGCGGGCCGCCGGTTGCGCGACGACGAGTTCCCGGAGCGGGTCGAGGTGCTGGTCGCGAGCGCCCGGCAGAAGACGCCCGCGATCATCGATGCGCCGCTGTCGCCGGGCCTGCGCGACTGGCTGATGCGCGCCCTGCAACTCGCTCCGAAGAGCTTCGAGAAGCTGTTCGACGCCCAGATGGCCCTCGAGCGCCTGCTCGCCAGCGACAGCGCGCTGCTGGCGCAGCCGGCCGAACTCGATCAGGCGGTGGCGCGGTTCGAACGCTTCATGCCGGCCTTCGAGATGCCGCAGCCGCCGCCCGAACTGCCGCTGCTCGAAGCGCCGCCGCCGGACCTCGTGCCGCTGGCCGTTGCTTTCGATGCGCCAGCGCCGGCGGCCGTCGCCCTCGATGCCCCGGTGCCGGCGTCCGCCGCGGCCAGCAGTGCCCCCGAGGCCCCGCCGGCGGCCGACCCGGCGGCCGCACCGGCCCCGACGCGACGCTCCGGCGTCAGGAAGAAGCGCGCCGAGGCCGCCGCTGCGCTCCTCGCCGACGGCGACCCCGTGGCAGACATGGCGACGGCGACCATGACAGACACGGCGACGTCGCACACGAGGGAGAGGGTTGCGGAGGCGGTCACGGACCCGGTCGCAGACGCCCCGTTCACGGAGGAGGTGGCGCCGCTACCGGCGCGGCAGGCTCGATGGACGGACTCCCCGGCAGCCGAACCCGAGCCGTCGTGCGAGCCGCTCGTGGTCGAAGCCGAGCCCCCGTGGTGGCGCTCGGCGCGCTTCGTGGCGGCGCTCGTGGCGGCGGCCATCGTGCAGACGGCCTTCATCGGCTGGCTGCTGACCCGCCCCACGGAGGGACTGGGGGGCGATGGGGAACTGGTCGTGCAGTCGCGGCCGTCCGGCGCCACGGTCGTCGTCGACGACCGCGAGCATGGTGTCACTCCGTTGACGGTGCGCGTGGCGCCCGGCACCCACGTGCTGCAGGTGCGGGCCGGAGCGGCCGAGCCGCGGGTGATTCCGCTGCAGATCCGGGCCGGCGTGCAGACCGCGCAGTACGTCGAACTCCAGGGGGTCGCCACGACCGGCGTGCTCGAGGTGCGCAGCGAGCCGGCGAAGGCGCGGGTCACGATCGATGGCCGCGCCCACGGATCGACGCCGCTCACGCTGCGCGACGTGGCGCCGGGCGAGTATCGGATCGTGCTCGAACGGGCCGGCTGGACCTCCACGCAGGTGGTGCGGGTCGAGCCCGGCAGCACGGCCCAGCTGGTGGTGCCGATCCGGTGAAATTCCGTGTAGGGAGGCGGCGGGGCGGTGGGCTACAATTCTGAACTTTCCAGGAGATCCTGCCGCATGATTCGCCACGCACTCATGACCGTTCTGATGATCGGCCTCGCTGCTCCCGCCTTCGCGCAGGGCAAGGCGCTTTCAGAGGCCCTGACGCGCATGCACACGGGCGTCGCCACCAACGTCGCCGAGGCGGCCGAGAAGATGCCCGAGGCCGAGTTCGCTTTCCAGCCGGCCAAGGAAGTGCGCACGTTCGGCGCCTTCGTCGGACACGTCGCCAACGCCGAGTTCAACTACTGCTCGCGCGCCAAGGGCGAAGCCAATCCCAACAAGCAGGACTTCGAGAAGGTGGCGGGCAAGGCCGCCCTCGTCGCCGGCATGAAGGCCGCCATGGCCTATTGCGACGGCGTCTACAAGGCGATGACGGACGCGGCGCTCGGCGAGATGGTGACCATGGGCCAGAACCAGCAGCCGCGCGGCCAGATTCTCGTCCAGAACATCAGCCACACGAACGAGCACTACGGCAACCTGGTCACCTACATGCGCATCAAGGGTCTCGTGCCTCCGTCCACCGAGCGCGCCACCGCGCCCCGGCCCGGCGGCCGCTGAGACGGGCCTTCCATACGATGACGGCACGTACCCAGATTCTCATCGGACTCTCCAGCCTGGCCCTGACCACGGGCCTGGCCGTCGTGCGCGACCGCCTGCCGGAGCACACGGGCAATGTCCTCACCGATGCGCCGCGGCGCATCGCTGACATCCTCCTGCCGCGCGATTCCGACGTCATCTCGGCGGTGGTGCCGAACGGCACGACGGTGGCCGGGATGCTCGGCAAGCACCTGCTGCCGCAGTCGGAGCTGTCGGCGCTCGTGCAGGCCGTCACCTCGACCTTCGACGTCCGCAAGCTGCGCGCCGGCAACATCTACAAGATCGATCGCATGCTGGACGGGCGCATCCGCTCGTTCGAATACGAGATCGATCCGACCCGCGCGCTGCGGGCTTCGCGCCGTGACGGCGACATCGCGCTCTTCGAAGCCGAGGTGGTGCAGTTGCCGCTCACGACGACGTCGGTCGTCGTCGAAGGCACGATCGACCGCGAGGCGCCGTCGATCAGCGAGTCGATCGAGCGCGCCGGGGAACGGCTCGACCTGGCGCTGGCGATGGCCGACATCTTCAGCGGCGAGATCGACTTCAACAGCGGCATGCAGGCGGGCGACACCTACCGCCTGGTGGTCGAGAAGTCGGTGCGCGACGACGGCCTGTTCGTGGGTTACGGCCCGGTCAAGGCGGCCGAGTTCGTCACCGGCGGCCGCACGCTGTCCGCCATGCGCTTCACGCTGCCCGGCGGCACGACCGGCTACTTCGACACCGCCGGCCGTTCGCTCAAGCGCTTCTTCCTGAAGTCGCCGCTCAAGTTCGAACCGCGCATCACCTCGCGCTTCTCGCGGTCGCGCATGCACCCGGTGCTCAAGTACGCGCGCGCCCACAACGGCGTCGACTACGCGGCGCCCGATGGGCGCGCCGGTCGTCAGCGTGTCGGGCGGCGTCGTGACGCTGGCCGGCTGGACCAACGGCGGCGGCCGCACGGTGCGCATCAAGCACACGAGCGGCTACGAGAGCGAGTACCTGCACCTGTCGGCGATCGCTGCCGGCGTCCGGGCCGGCACGCGCGTCGGCCAGGGAGAGCTGGTGGGCAATGTCGGCATGACCGGGCTCGCCACGGGCGTGCACCTGCACTACGGACTGCGCCGGAACGGCCGCTACGTCAACCCGATCACCGAGCACCAGAACCTGCCGCCGGGTGAACCCGTGCCGGCACTGCTCAAGGCGGCCTTCGAGGCCGAGCGCGACCGGCTCTTCGCGGCGATGACCGCGGCCCGCACTCTCAACACCGACGAGAACTAGAGGCTCGGCCTGAGACGGGCCTCCGGCCCGGCTCCCGGAGGTTCGGCGATGTCCGCTCCGACCGACGCCAGGATCCGCGCCTTCCACGCCCTCCACCGGGAGGGCTGCTTCGTGATGCCCAATCCCTGGGATGCGGGCAGCGCCCACGTCCTGGCCGCCCTGGGGTTCCCGGCGCTGGCGACGACCAGTGCCGGCGCCGCCTGGGCGCTCGGCTGTCAGGACAACGGCGTGCCGCTCGACGCCGTGCTCGAGCACCTCGCGGCCATCGCCGCATCGGTGGCGGTGCCGGTGAACGCCGACTTCGAGGGCGGCTTCGCGGTCGAGCCCGATGAGGTCGCCGTCAACGTCGGCCGCGCCGTGACCACCGGCATCGCTGGCCTCTCGATCGAAGACTCCAGCGGGGATCCCGAGTCCCCGCTCTTCGATCGTGATCTCGCCGTCGAGCGCATCCGCGCCGCCCGCCGCGCCATCGACAGGAGCGGCAGCGGCGTGCTGCTGACGGCGCGCTCCGAGGGCTTCGTCGCCGGCCGGCCCGACCTGGCGGAGACGGTGGCCCGGCTGGCGGCCTTCGCCGAGGCCGGCGCCGACTGCCTCTACGCGCCCGGTCTGCGCACCGACTTCGAGATCGTGGCGGCGGTGGCGGCGGTGGCGCCGCGGCCGGTCAACCTGCTCGTCGGCGGCGATTTCATGTCCGTGGCCCAGGCGGCGGCGCTCGGGGTGCGGCGCATCAGCGTGGGTGGCGCGCTGGCGCGCGCCGCCTGGACCGGCGCCCTGACGGCGGCCCGTGAGATCGCCGAGCACGGCACGTTCACGGCGCTGTCGGCGGCCACGCCGTCGTCGGAACTGAACGCCTTCTTCCCGGCGCGCCCGCGCGCCACCGCCGGCCCGGCGCCGCGTGCCGGCCATGCCGAACGTGCCGAACCGCACCTGCCTGGCGGCGCCTGAGGAGCCGGGCCGTCACCGCTACGGCGACAGGTCCGGCCGGTACTCGCCGATGAACTCCATGACCGATGCCGCTTCGACCATGTCCCTGGCCCGGAAACGGACCGAGTGCGCGCTGGCGCGTTCGAACATCGGCAGATAGGCCAGCACCTCCGCCGGCAGGTAGTGCTTGAAGGTGACTTCCACCAGAATCGGACCCTGCGGCTTGTAGGGCGTGAGCGACGCCCGCCGCGCCAGGCCGGCCGTGACGGCCGGGCCGATCATCGCCTGCACCGCCTGCGGCGTGAGCGTCAGGGCCGAGTGGAAGCCGAGCGACTTCTTGGTCTCGACGCCTTCGAGGTTGCCGACGATCTTCCGAATCTCGGCAATGGCGGCATCGTCGCCCGAGACCATCACGATCGGCACGTCGAAGTGGCCGGCGATGGCGGCGTTCCACGAGCCCTCGGACATCTCGACGCCGTTCAACGTGACCTTCGTCAGCGTCGCGCTCGAGAAGGTGTGCGCGCGCACCCCCGACATGTTGGACGTCGAGGCGTGGTAGCCGATGAAGACCGCGGCATCGAAGGTGGCGTCGAGGCCGCCCATCATCTGCAGCTTGCGCGGCCAGGACCGGACGATCTTCACGTCGGCGGGGAACTGCTCCACGAGCAGGTTCTCGCCGTTGCCGTGCGCGTCGGCGACGACGATCTCGGTAGCCCCGGCCTCCTTCGCGGCGGCCACGGCGGCCAGTGCCTCTTTGGTCATGAACTCACGGAAGCGTCCGTACTCGAACCCCTGGGGGCCGATCTGATCGCCGGTCACGACGCCGGCAATGCCTTCCATGTCCACCGAGATGTGAACCTTGAGACCACGCGGCTGCGTATGAGCGGGCCACGTGGCAAGACCGACGAGCGCGGCGGCAACGAGCAGCGAACGGCGCATGAGCACGACCTCCCGAATGTGGGCCACGGCCAACCGTGGCGCGATGGCCGTCACGATACCACCGGGCTGGAGTAGCATCCCGGCGATGGCGACCTTCGCGATCGGCGATGTCCACGGACGTGGCGACGCCCTCGAGGACGTGCTCGGGATGTCGAGGACCATGCGCGCCTGCACACGCCACTCGTGGCTGCTCGGCATGCAGACGCCCGACGCGATCTGCGCCCTTCGGTGTCGATCCGGGGCCGAAGATCCGCTGGCGCCCAGCCGCGCGCATACGCACCTACGGACTTGATACCATCGCGCACGGCGTGCTGACGGCGTTACGATTGCCCGGCCCGACTTTCTGCCAGAGCGCGCGGTATGCGCGCCGCCACTGAGACTGAGGAGCCCCTGCATGCGCGTCCGCACGAGTTCTACCATCGGCCTGGCCGCGGTGCTGGTCGCCGTGGTCACGGCCGCCTGTGGCGGCACCGATTCCGGCCGGCCGGCGGCTCCGGTGACGCCGTTCGATGTCGTCGAGACCGACATCGCCACCATCCAGGCGGCCCTCGCTGACGGCAGCCTCACCTCGCGCGCCCTCACGGAGCGCTACCTCGCCCGGATTGCCACCTATGAGGATCGCCTGAACGCGATCATCACGGTGAATCCCCGAGCGCTCGAGGAGGCGGACGCGATGGATCGGGAACGGGCCGCCGGCAAGGTCCGCGGCCCGCTGCACGGCATTCCCATCGCGCTCAAGGACAACATCCACACGACGGACATCCGCACCACCGGCGGCGCGCTCGCCTTCCGCGACCTGATGCCGCCCTACGACGCCACGCTCACCGCCAACCTGCGCGACGGCGGCGCCATCATCATCGCCAAGACGGTGCTGACCGAACTGGCGCACTGGACGGCCGGTGCACCGACGCCGATGGTGGCCAACTACACCGGCGTGGCCGGCTTCGCCTACAACCCCTACGACCCACGCATGGATCCGCGGCCCGAGACGTTCGACGGCCGGCCGGTGCTGCAGACCGGCGGCTCGAGTTCCGGGGCCGGCACCGCCGCCAGCTTCTGGGCCGCGAGCGTCGGATCGGACACCGGCGGGTCGATCATCAGCCCGTCGAACGCCAACATGCTGGCGGGCATCCGGCCGACACTCGGCCGCATCAGCCGCTACGGCGTGATCCCGATCACCGCCGACCACGACACCGCCGGCCCGATGGCGCGCACGGTGGCCGATGCCGCGATACTCATGGGCGTGCTCGAGAGCGCGGCGCCGGACCCGAACGACGCGGCGACCTCGGCGTGCACGCCGCCACCGAACCGCGACTACACGCCGTTCCTCGAGGCCGACGGCCTGAAGGGCAAGCGGATTGGCGTGCCGCGCGCGTTCTTCTTCGACGCGGTGACGGCGCCCGGTGAGACCACGCCGCAGGGCGGTCTGAACGCCGAGCAGGCGGCCGTCATGGCCGAGGCGATCGCCGTGCTCAGAGCGCAGGGGGCCGAGGTGGTCGATCCGGCCGACGTGCCGAGCATCGTGGCGCCCAGCGCCGCCGACAACTTCCTGCTCTTCACCTACTGCCAGGGCGCCGAGCACGGCAAGAGCGGCGACAGCAACTGCACGGTCAACTTCAAGTACGGCATGAAGCGCGACTTCAATGCCTGGCTCGCCAGCCTCGGCGATCGCGCGCCGGTGAAGTCGCTGACCGAGTTGCGCGAGTGGAACCTGGCCCACGCCAAGGCCGGTGCGATGCGCTTCGGGCAGTCGCGGCTCGACATCTCGGACGAGATGGATGTCGCGCGGGACAAGGCGAGGAACGACGCCGACGTGGCCAGGGACGCCCGCCTCAGCCGCACCACCGGTCTCGACGCCGTGCTCGCCGCGCACAAGCTCGACGCCATCCTGACGCCGGCCGGCTCGGGCGCGAACCTGGCCTCACGCGCCGGCTATCCCATCATCGCGGTGCCCTTCGGCATGGTCCCCAATGCCCCGACCCCGGGCTTCCCGGCCGGCTTCACGGCCCGGCCCGCGCCCTTCGGGGTGACCTTCACCGGCGCCGCGTGCAGCGAGCCGACGCTGGTCACGATTGCCTACGCGTTCGAGCAGGCGAGCCGGAAGCGCGTGCCGCCACCCGACCTGCCATAGGGGAACTGGACACGACATGATGCGACGCCTGATCTCCGGACTGACCCTGCTCGCCGCCGCGGCGACGCTCTCGGCGCAGACGCCGGCGCAGAAGCCGCAGGACGACGCCGAGCGCGCGCTGCGGGCCGCCGTGTCCGGCGCGCCGGAGATGCCGCTCGCACCGTCGCCCATCACGGTCGCCGGCGTCGAGATGGGCATGGTGTCGTGGGTGGCGGCGGCCGCCGACGGCACGGTCTACCTGCTGCAGCGCGGCGCCGCCGCCGATCCGGTCATCGCCGTCGATCGGCGCGGCACGGTGCTGCGATCGTGGGGCCGCGGCCGCTACGTGATGCCGCACGCCATCCGCGTCGATCGCGAGGGCAACGTGTGGACGACCGACGCTGCCAGCTCGCACGTCATCAAGTACTCGCCGGCCGGCAAGGAGCTGCTCGATATCGCCGTGGGCGGCCAGCCGACGCCGTGCCGGAACAACTTCTGCGGCACGACCGACATCGCCTTTGCCGCCAACGGCCACCTGTTCATCGCCGATGGCTACGCCAATGCCCGCGTGCTCGAGTACACCGCCGACGGACAGAAGGTGCGCGAGTGGGGCTCGGCGGGCACCGGCCCGGGCCAGTTCAACCTGCCGCACTCGATCCAGATCGATCCGGCGGGCGTCGTCTACGTGGCCGATCGTGAGAATGGCCGCATCCAGCGGTTCGACCAGTCCGGCGCCTTTCTCGGCGAGTGGACCGGCTACGGCAAGACCTTCGGCCTCGCCGCTGACGGCGCCTTCATGTGGCTGTCGACGCAGCCACGCCAGCAGCCCAACCTCTCGCCCGGCTGGCTGCTGAAGGTGGCGACGGCCACCGGCGCCATCGCCGGCTGGGTGCCGTCGGCCGGCAACCACGGGATGGCCGTCATGGCCGGCGGCGATCTGCTGCTCGGCCCCGGCCCGAACCTGGTGCCGCAGTGGTACCGCGCCGCACGCTAGCGGAAGGACGACCCGTGGCGGACACCCGGCCGAGCACCGGCCTGCCGACCATCTTCGGCGCCTTCCTCGGCCTGATGGCCACGGCCCTCACGGGACCGCCCGTAGCCCGCGTGCCGGGGCCGTCAGGCCTTGCGGCTCTGCAGAATGGCGCGAATCAGCTCTTCGGGCACCTCGTCAGGAACCCGGTTCGACTCCTCACAGGCTGCCTTGCCGGCCACGATCGTCAGCTTGTACTGGTCCAGGTAGCGGCCGCATGGCGGGCACCTGGACATGTGGAGCTCGAACGACGAGTGCTCGTCGGGCGGCAGCTCCCCGTCCAGGTAGCGGAGGATGAAATCGAAGCACTCGCGGCAGTTCATCGCCCCACCCCCTGAGGATCGGAGGCCGTCTGGCCGAAGCGTTCATCGAGCAGGGCACGCAGGGCCTGTCTGGCGCGGTGGAGACGTATTTTCACGGCGTTTTCACTGGTGCTCAACATGGACGCCACTTCGGACGTGCTCAGTTCTTCGATGTCACGCAACAGCAGAACGGTACGGTAGGTGTCGGGCAGCTTGTCGATCTGTGCACGGACGAAGGCCCGCGTCTCGGCGCGCTCGAGCGCCACGTCGGCGCCATCGGCCCATGCCACGGCCCCTTGCGCCCGGTGGCCATCGTCCTTGAAGGCCGGGAGGAGCGGGTCGATCGGCTCTTCGGGCTTGCGCTTGCGCGTGCGCAGGCGCATGAGCGCCGTGTTGACCACGATCCGGTGCAGCCAGGTGGAGAGTTTCGCCTGACCTTCGAAGCGGCCGAGGGCCTTGAACGCCGAGGTGTAGGCTTCCTGCAGCACGTCGCGGGCGTCTTCCTCGGAGCCGACGATGCGGCGGGCCACGGCCAGCAATCGCGCACTGGTGGTGCGCACCAGCGTATCGAAGGCGTCGTCAGAGCCGGCGCGCAGCCCGGCGAGCAGGGCCTGTTCGTCGTCGTCGAGCGCCAGATGCTCGGGTGCGTCTGCCATCAGCGCCGGCGAGTGTACTACGCGCCCGCCGCTCACGGGCCCTCGAGGCGTCGGGTGCCACGTCGTTGCGGCCGAGTGTCTGCAACTCGGCCGTGGCCGCGGGCGGTGCGAAACATGACCGCGCTCATCGCATCACACCGTCAGGGCCGCACTGGACCCGAGCGACTCGGCGTTCATGACCGGCGACCCCTCCGCGTGGAGGGTGGGCGTCATCGGAGGTGACATCGTGAGACTGACAGGCAAGGTGGCGCTCGTCACCGGCAGCTCCCAGGGCATTGGCCGGGCGATCGTCGAACGGTTCGCGCGCGAGGGCGCCGACGTCGTCGTGAACTACCGCAGCGACCCGGCCGGAGCCGACGAGGTGGTGGCCCAGGCGCGGCTGGCCGGCGTGCGCGCCGAGGCCATCCAGGCCGACGTGTCGTCGGTCGCCGAGGTGCGGCGCCTGGTGAACGACAGCGTGACGCGCATGGGCCGGCTCGACATCCTCGTGAACAACGCCGGCGTCGAAACCCACGCGCCGTTCTGGGACGTCACCGAGGAACACTACGACCGGACGCTCGACGTCAACTTGAAGGGCGCCTTCTTCGCCACGCAGGCCATGGTGCGCCAGCTACGGGCCGCGAACCGGACCGGCCGCATCATCAACATCAGCTCGGTGCACGAGGAGCTGCCGTTTCCGAACTTCGCGCCCTACTGCGCCAGCAAGGGCGGCCTCAAGATGCTGACGCGCAACCTCGCCGTGGAACTCGGGCCGCTCGGCATCACCATCAACTCGGTGGCGCCGGGCGCCATCGTGACGCCCATCAATGCCGAGTTGCTGGACGATGCGGCGAAGGTCAAGGCGCTGACCGCTCAGATTCCGCTCGGCCGCCTCGGCACGACCGACGACGTGGCCGGAGTGGTGACCTTCCTCGCGTCCGATGAGGCCGCCTATGTGACCGGGGCGAGCTACGTGATCGACGGCGGACTCACCTGGCACTACAAGGAGCAGTAGCCGCGTCGCTCGGCCATGCCGGCGTCATTCGCCATCGCGGGCGGTGACGGACGCCGATCCCGGCGCCCCGATCACGCCGCCCTGCTGCTGGAGCAGTTTTGCCACGAGGGCGGTCCAGCCGGTCTGATGACTGGCCCCCACGCCGACCCCGGTGTCGCCGTGGAAGTACTCGTAGAAGGGGATGAGATCACGCCAGTGGGGATCCTCGTGGAGGCGGCTGTCGCCGCCGAACACCGGACGGCGGCCGCCCTCGCCGGCGAGGAAGATCGACGTCAGGCGTCGTGAGATCTCGTCGGCCACCTGCCACAGCGTGAGCATCGTGCCCGATCCGGTCGGGCACTCCACGGTGAAGTCGTCGCCGAGGTAGTGGTGGAACTTCTGCAGCGACTCGACGAGCAGGAAGTTCATCGGCAACCAGACCGGGCCGCGCCAGTTGGAGTTGCCGCCGAAGATGGCTGGCGGACGACTCCGCCGGCTCGTAGGTCACGCGGTGTTCCTGGCCGTCCACGACCAGCGAATAGGGCTCGGCCAGGTGGCGGCGTGACAGCGAGCGCACGCCGTGCGGCGACAGGAACTCGGACTCGTCGAGCATGACCCGCAGCACCTGGCGCAGCCGGCCCTGGTCGACGACCGAGAGCAGACGCCGCTCGCGGTCGCCCGGTGTACGCATGCACGCCGCATGCTCGATCAGATCGGGACGGTGATCGACGAACCACTCGAGGCGGCGGGTGAAGGCGGGGAGCCTGGCCAGCATCTCCGGTTCGAGCGTCTCCACGGCGAACAGCGGGATCAGGCCGACAAGCGAGCGGACCTTGAGCGTCGTGTGGCTGCCGTCGGGGCGATGCAGCACGTCGTAGAAGAAGCCGTCCTCGTCGTCCCACAGGTCGCCGCCTTCGCCGCCATGCGTGCCCATGGCGTGCGCGATGTAGAGGAAGTGCTCCCAGAACTTGCTGGCGAGGTCCTCGTAGACAGGATCCTCCACGGCCAGCTCCATGGCGATGGCCAGCATGTTGAGGCAGTACATCGCCATCCAGCTCGTGCCGTCGCTCTGTTCGAGGTGGCCGCCGGTCGGCAGCGTCCGCGCTGCGGTCGAAGACGCCGATGTTGTCGAGGCCGAGGAAGCCGCCCTGGAAGACGTTGTGGCCCTCGGCGTCCTTGCGGTTGACCCACCACGTGAAGTTGAGGAGCAGCTTCTGGAAGACGCGCTCGAGGAAGACGCGGTCGCCGACGCCGCTGCGCCGCTTGGTCGATCTTGTAGACGCGCCAGGCGGCCCAGGCGTGGACCGGCGGGTTGACGTCGCCGAAGGCCCACTCGTAGGCCGGCAGCTGCCCGTTCGGGTGCATGTACCACTCGCGCAGCATCAGCACGAGCTGATGCTTGGCGAAGCCGCGGATCGACCAGGGCCAGCGGCAGGCAGTGGAACGCCAGGTCCCAGGCCGCGTACCACGGGTATTCCCACTTGTCGGGCATCGAGATGACGTCGGCGTTGAAGAGATGCGGCCAGTCGTTGTTGCGGCCCGTCCCGGCGCGACGCCGGCGGCGCCGGCTGCCCGGGATCGCCCTGCAGCCAGGTGCGCACGTCGTAGTGGTAGAACTGCTTCGACCACAGCACGCCGGCCAGCGCCTGGCGCATCACCCGCTGCTCGTCGTGGCCGAGGGTGTGCGGGGATCGATGTCGGCGTAGAACTGATCGGCTTCGCGCGATGCGGGCCTCGAAGATGCGGTCGAAGGCCTGGTCGAAGGGGCCGCCGGTCCAGCTGGTCGGCGAGACGTCCGAGAGCCGCAGGCGCAGAGTGGTGGTGCCGCCGGCCGGCACCGTCAGGGCGTAATCGGCGGCGGCCTTGGTGCCCACGCCCATCGGGATTGACGGCCGTCTCGTCGCCGTGGACGACACAGTCGTTGATGCCGTCCTTCGTGAAGCCGGTGCGCGGGCTGCCGTAGAGGCGCGTGACGTTGGTGTCGTTCTCGGTCACGAGCACGCGGTCCGCCGCCTCGCAGTAGAGCCAGCGCCGGCCGTACTTCGGCTCGTCGAGCTCCACGGAGCCGGCGGTCAGGACGCGTAGCACCGGGCGAGCGTCCTCGGCGTGCCAGGACCAGGTGTTGCGGAACCACACCGTGGGCAAGCACCCGCAGCGCCGCCGCGTCCGGTCCGCGGTTGGTGACCGCAATCCGGATGAGCAGGTCCTCGGTATCGGCCTTGGCGTACTCGACCTGCACGTCGAAGTAGCGGTCGTCGGCGAACACGCCCGTGTCGATCAGCTCGAACTCCGGCGCACCGCGGCCACGCCGCGCGGTTCTCCTCGACCAGCGCGGCGTAGGGGAAGGCCGCCTGCGGGTACTTGTAGAGCGCCCGCATGTAGGAGTGGGTGGGCGTGCTGTCGAGGTAGAAGTAGTACTCCTTCACGTCCTCGCCGTGGTTGCCCTCGGGGCCGGTCAGGCCGAAGAGGCGCTCCTTGAGGATCGGATCGCGGCCGTTCCACAGCGCCAGCGCGAAGCAGATGCGCTGGTGACGGTCGCGAGATGCCGAGCAGGCCGTCCTCGTTCCACCGGTAGGCGCGGGACCGGGCGTGGTCGTGCGGGAAGTAGGCCCAGGCGTCCCCGTCACGCGCTGTAGTCCTCGCGCACCGTGCCCCACGCGCGGTCGCTGAGGTACGGGCCCCACCGCTTCCAGTGGCGCTGGCGCGCGCCGTCCTCGTCGAGCCGCTGGCGTTCCGGGTTCATGTCGCCTGAGATGCCGTTCGATGCGTGGAGGATCCCGGCACGCCGTCAGGGCACCCGATGGCGCACCCTAGTCGCCCGGCTCCCCGGGCAGCAGCGGCTCCAGTTCGAGCGCCTGTGGCCCACTCTCGGTGCACACGGCGTACTTCGTCTCGCCGGCACGGTACATCGCCACGCCCGCATACTCGCCACGCTTGTTGAGCGCGAAGAAGCGGATGTTGAAGTTGGGCAGGCCGCGGCCGTTCAGGAGCCGCTTCTCGACCGTGTTGGCACGGATGCGCTTCAGGGCTTCCATGCCGGCGTCCTTGGGCGACATCCCGCGCCGCATCGCTTCCACGATCAGGAACGACGACAGGTTGTAGAGATTCGCTTCACCGCGGCCGGTGGAGCCGGCGGCGCCGACCTCGTTGTCCACGTAGAGGCCGGCGCCGAGAATCGGCGAATCGCCGGCGCGGCCGGGAATCTTCCAGGCCAGGCCCGAGGTCGTGGTCACGCCGCAGATGTCGCCGTTCGGCCCGAGGCCGTCGCAGTTGATGGTGCCCCAGAAGCTGCCCTCGGCAATCAGCCCGTCGCGCACCATGGACAGGCCGGCGTCGAGCCCGCGCTGCTGTTGCGCGAAGAGGTCCGGGCCGGGATCCTTCTCGTGCTTCGGGACGGGCTTCCGGCCCTCGCCCTTCGGGTCCAGATAGTGCTCTGGATCGACGCGCCGCTTCCATTCGAGAAACAGCTTCCGCGAGCTCTCGGTGTTGAGGTCGTCCTCGATGGTGAAGCCCATGCTGCGCGCGAAGCGCTGCGCGCCCTCGCCGACGAGCAGGTGGTGATCGGTGTAGTCCATCACCGCCCGGGCCACGAGCGACGGCGTGCGCACGCCGTGCAGACCGAGCGACGGCGCCGGCCCGCTTCAGCGGACCGTGCATGCACGAGGCATCGAGTTCGATGATGCCGTCGGCGTTGCGGCAGGGCGCCGTAGCCGATGCCGGTCTCGAGCGGATCGAGCTCGGGGATGTTGACGCCGGCGATCAGCGCGTCGAGCACGTCGCTGCCTTCGGTGATCAGGCGGAAGGCGCGCTCGACGGCGTTCTCCTTGCCGCCGTTGGTGAACTCGATGCCGGAGTAGTCGGCGATGACGACCGGCTTGACGGTGCGCTGAATGAGCAGCTCGGCTGAGCGCGCCGGCGCCGCGTCGAGTGCGGCCGGCACGGTGGCGGCCGCGGCGAGCGAGGCGGTGGTGGAACGGACGAAGTCGCGGCGTGTCAGCATCGGCAGGCCCTCCGGAACGAGGGCCATGCTACCGCACCGCCGCCCTCGACCGACGCTCGTGGCGCCGCCGGCGGTCAGGCTCAGTCGCGTTCGATGGCCGACATGTCGCGCCGGCCGGGCTCTTCGGGATTCGGCCGCCACAGCACCATCACCTTACCCACGGTCTGCACGGACGTGGCATCGGTGCGCGCGACGATGGTCTGCAGGATCTCGGCCCGGGCCTCGCGGTCCTGGCTGCCGGCCCGCACCTTGATGAGCTCGTGCGCCGTGAGGGCCAGGTCGATCTCCTTGATGACGGCGTCGGTCACGCCGGCCTGGCCGACCGTGACGACCGGTTCCATGGCGTGGGCCCGGGCCTTCAGGTGGGAGCGTTCGCGATTGGTCAGCGTGACGGACATCAGCTCGATTGTAGCGGGCCGGGCGCCGCCGGCCGGCCCAAAAACAGAACGGGCCGCGCGAGGCGGCCCGTTCCACGTCGATCCGGTGAAAGACGCGTCTTAGGCGACGGCGTCCTTCGCGGCCTTGACGGGACGCGCGCGCACGATCTTCCGTGCCGGCTTCGCCTTGAACACCGCCGGCTCGCCCGTGAACGGGTTGACGCCCTTGCGCGCCTTCGTGGCGGCCTTCTTCACCACCACGAACTTCGCGAAGCCAGGCACCTGGAACATGCCGTTCTTCTTGAGTTCCTTGTAGCCCACCGTGGTCAGGGATTCGAGAACGCCCTTGACCTGCTTGTTCGAGAGATCCTGTTCCGCGGCGATCTTCTGCACGAGCTCCGACTTCGACATTGCTTTGGCCATCTAGTGCCCCCACGCCGGCGTTGGTCGCCGGCAGGTGTAATCAGTGGCGCGATCGTATCGAGCACTGTGCGACTGCCACGTTCAAGTCCAAGCCGCACGGCCCGCTCCGCCGTGAACATCACGACCAAGGCGCCGGGAGGAACCTCGACGCGGAGACGGACAGTAGATTACACGTAATTTCCAGCGGTTGCGCATCTATTTACGCTTTGGCGCCTTGTTTTTTCGGCCTTTGGCAGACGCCCGAACGCCAAACCCCTGTTTTCAGCGGGCCTCGGCGAGGTGCTCGGACCGCCACCACGCCCGCCAGCGGCCGCGGTCCGCGGGTGCGTGGTCGTGCCTCAGGGCCGGTGCCGGGAGGCCGTCCCGAGGCCGAAGCCCTGACTGGTACCAATCGGCCGAAGCCGGTTGCCCTTGATATAGAAATCCTATATCGTGGCCCGCCATGGCCCGGGTCGACCTCGTGAAAGGCACGCTCGCCCTGCTGATTCTGCGCACGCTCGAACTGGGCCCGCGCCACGGCGTGGCCATCGCGGACCGCATCGAGCAGCTCACCCGCGGCACCTTCGCGGTCAAGGCGGGGTCGTTGTTCCCGGCGCTGCATCGCCTGGAGGAGGAAGGGGCCATCACCGGCGCGTGGACCACCGAGGACGGCCGCCGCCTGAAGACCTACACGCTGACGGCGGCGGGTCGCCGCCAGCTGGCTTCGAGCAGGCGCGACTGGGCGCGGGCCGTGGAAGCGATGCGGCTGGTGCTCGAGACGGAGTAGCGCATGCGCTGGACTGCCCGGCTGAGGAGCGTGTGGCGGAACCTGGCGCACGGGCGCCAGCGCGATGCGGATCTCGACGAGGAACTCCGCGCCTGGGTCGAGGAACGGGTCAGCCGCCTGGAGGCGGCCGGCGAGGAGCGCGCGGCGGCACGACGCGCCGTGCTGCTCGAGACCGGCGGGGTGGAGCAGGTGAAGGCGCGGGTCCGGGAGGTGCGTATGGGCCGGGTAGTGGAGGAGTCCGTCCGCGACGTTGCCTACGCGTGGCGCAGCCTGCGTCGAGCCCCCGCGCTCACCGTGGCTGCCCTCGCCACCCTGGCCCTCGGGGTCGGAGCGACGACGGCCATCTTCAGCGTGGCCTACGCGCTCGTCGTCCGACCGCTGCCGTTCCGCGCCGCCGACCGCCTGGTGTTCGTGTGGGCCGATCAGACGAATGAGGGCTATCCGCGAGCCCCGCTCTCGGGGCCGGAACTGCGGGACCTCGACGAGCGCGCCACGGCGTTCGAAGGGTTCGGGGCCATCTGGGCCACCACTGCCGCGCTCACCGGCGAGCAGGATCCCCAACAACTGCGGATCGGCCACGTGACGAGCGACTACTTCTCGCTGCTCGGCGCCGAGGCCGCCCTCGGCCGCACGTTCCGGCGCGAGGACGAGTCGGCCGGCCCTCCGACGGCGATCCTGCTGAGCGCCGCCGTCTGGCAGCGGCGCTATGGCGGCGACCCGGGCATCGTCGGCCGCGCCATCGACGTCAACGGCCGGCCGACGCTGGTGGTGGGCGTGATGCCGCCGGACTTCCGCCTGATGATGCCGCCCGACGCGGCCGTGCCCGACGACCTCGAGGCATGGCTGCCGCTCAACCAGCGGTTCGTCGAGGGACCGCGCGGCCAACGCTACCTGCGCGTCGTCGGTCGGATGCGCCCCGGCGTGTCGGTGGCCGACGCCGTGGCCGACATCGCCCGGGTCGGCCGCGAGATATCGGCGGCGCACGCCTTCTACGGCGCCAGCGGCCGCCAGTTCGAGACCGTGCCGCTCGAACTCGACGCCGTCAACGACGTGCGACGGCCCCTGCAGCTGCTCACCGCCGGCGCCGCCATCCTCCTGCTCATCGCCTGCATCAACGTCGGCGGCCTGCTGGTGGCGCGGGCGGCGGCGCGTGGCCGCGAAACCGCGCTCAAGACCGCGCTTGGCGCCGGCCGGCTGCGGGTGGTGCGGCAGGCGGTCGCCGAGTCGCTGCTGCTCGGCGTGGCCGGGGCGGCGCTCGGGACCGTCTCCGGATACTGGCTGCTGGCCGGCCTGCTCCACTTCGTGCCGGACGCGCTCGGACGCCTGCGGCTGGCGTCGGTGAACCTGCCGGTCGTGACCGTGTCGGTGCTGGTGGTGCTGTGCTGGATGCTGCTGGTGGCCCTCGCCCCGGCCGTGCAGACGCTCGGCCACGCCACCGCCGCGGCCCTCGGCGACGGCCGCGGGCACACGCGCGGCCGCGGGCGACGGCGGCTGCACGCGGCGATGACCGTGGCGCAGCTGGCCCTGAGCGTGATGCTGGTCGTGGCGGCGGCGCTGCTGGCGCGGACGGTGCAGATGGCGCAGCGGCTGGACCTCGGCTTCGATGGCACGGGGGCGCTCACGTTCCGCGTGGCTTTGCCGGGCTCACGCTATCCCAACCAGGAGGCGTTCAACGCCTTCTCGCGGCGGCTGCAGGAGACGCTCTCGGCGCTGCCCGGCGCCACGGCGGCCGCGTCGCTCAGCCACGCGCCCTACGACCACGTGCCGAACTGGGGCGGTCCGTATCTCAGCGTCGAGGGGGCCGACCCGTCCACCGCGCCGCAGGCCGACTATCGCGCGCTGGCTCCGGGCGCTCTCGAACTGCTCGCCGTGCGGCTGGTCGACGGCCGGCGGTTCACCGAGGCCGACGATCCGCGCAGCGAGCCGGTCGCCATCATCGACGAGCGCGTGGCACGCCGGGCGTGGCCGGGCCAGTCCGCCGTGGGTCGCCGCCTCGCCGTCGACCCGGCGGTGACCGGCACGCCCACGACCTGGGTGACCGTGGTCGGCGTCGTCGAGCACGTGCGGCACCGCTCGCCGGTCGAGGAGGTGCGCGACCAGGTCTACTTCCCGGCGCGGCAGGTGACGCGCAATCCCTCCGTCTACGTCGTCAAGACGGCGGCCGACCCGGCCTTGCTCGGCGGCGCGGTGCAGGAGGCGATACGAATCCTCGATCCGGCGCTGCCGATCTACGACGTGCGGCCCCTCGAGGCCTACCTCGTCGAGGCCGGGGCCATCCGCGCCTTCACGGCCTGGCTGGCCGCCCTGTTCGCCGCCGCGGCGCTGCTCGTCGCCACCGTCGGCGTCTACGGCGTCGTCGTCTACGGCGTCACCGAGCGGCGGCGCGAGTTCGGCGTCCGCGTCGCGCTGGGTGCCTCGGCCCGCCAGGTGGTCGGCCTCGTGCTCGGTGAGAGCGTCGGCATGGCCGCGGCCGGCCTGGGGCTCGGGCTGGTGGCGGCGGCCGCCGGGGCGTGGTGGCTGCGGGCGCAGCTCGTGAGCGTGTCGCCGTGGGATCCGGTGGCCGTGAGCAGCACCGTGGTGGTCCTCCTCATCGCGTCGCTCGTGGCCGGCGCGGCGCCAGCGCGGCGGGCGCTGCGGACGCACCCGGCCGACGTCCTGCGCGAGGGATGACGGCGGCGTCGAGCGGGGCGCCGGCGGTGGCTCAGAGCAGCTGCACGACGACCAGGGCGGCCACCGCGCCGGCCGTGGCCAGCGCCAGCTCGGCGCGATCGCGCACGAACGAGATGCCGAGCACCAGGAACACGGCGGCCAGCGCCAGGCAGGCCCAGTAGACGTCGTCGGCGCCTTCCTCGACACCGCCGCGGGCCGTCTTCCGGACGGCGTCGATGACCGAGACGGCGATGTCGATGTCGCGCTCGCGGTCGAGTTCCATGTAGCGGCCGCCGCCGGCCGCGGCGATGGTCGCCAGTGAGTCGCGGTCGATGCGCGAGTAGACGGCGGGCTGCGCCTTCTCCGGATCCTCGGGCGGCGGCTCCGGGATGAAACCGCCGTTGCTCGTGCCGACACCGACGACGAACACCGGCACGCCCTGCGCCCGCGCCGCCTGCAGGGCGCCCTGGGCCTCACCGCTCCACGCCTGGCCGTCCGAGAGCAGCAGGAAGGCCTTGGCGTTGAGCGACTTGCGCCCGGTGATGCGCTCGTCCTGCGCGATCAGCTTGAGACCCCAGGAAATCCCCATCTCGATGTTGGTGTCCCACGAGGCGTCGTCCTCGACGCGAAACGGCGGCTCTTCGAGATGCTCGATGAAGAAGAAGAACGTGTTCGGGTCCTTGGTGAGCCGTACCTGCGGCGTGGCGATGCGGGCAAAGGCCGTCATGGCGATGCGGTCGCCGTCCCAGCGCATGGTCTCGGCCAGGGCCTTGAGGAAGCGCATCGACCGCTTCCAGCGGTCGCCGGTCGTGTCGGTCACGCGCATCGAGGTCGAGCCGTCCTGCAGGACGACGAGGTCGATGCCGGCCCGGCGCACGCGCGTCGTCACGATCTGCGGACGGGCCAGGGCCAGGATCACCGAGGCGCTGGCGGCGAGCAGGCACAGCCAGAAGAGCAGGCCGCCGAAGATCGAGAAACGCTCGCGGACCGGCACGGCGCGATGCCGCGTGTAGCTGCGGATGTCGGCCCGCCGCCGGACCAGCTGCCACAGCCACACGACGAGCAGCGCCGCCGGCCCCACGAGGAGCCAGAGGTAGTCCGGTTGCCCGAACTTGAGCGCCTGCCAGTCGACGGTCGGCAGCGTGATCACCAGCGCGGCTCCGTCATCAGCCCTTGCGCTTCCGCTTCTCGCCTTCGCTGGCGCCCTGCGGCAACTGCTTGCGCTCGTCGGGACGCATCGGCACGACCACCTTGAACTGCTTCATGTCGGTGCCCTCCGGCGGCGCGCCGGGCTCGCCGTGCAGGGTCGGCCCGATCGGCAGGTCGCCGGCCAGGCCCGTCATCACCGGCTCCGGCATCACGGGCTGCTTGCTCTGCTGCATCGTCGCCCGCACGCGCGAGACGAACTCGAGGTTCCAGGCCGCGCTCTCGTCGCCCGGGTGCGCCCGCAGCACGTCGGCGTAGTTGCGGACGATGTCGTCGATGCCCTTGGTGGCGGCCGCCTGATCCGGTGCGTACTGGGCGGCCCGGTAGGCCGCGTGAGCGCCCAGTTCGAGCACCACCGGGTCGGCTTCGGCGAGAGCGCCAGCGGCGTCGCGCTCGGGGGTGAGGCGGCCGTAGGCGCCCATCCAGTAGCGGGTCGTCGACTGCTGCTCACGCAGCGAGGCGACCAGCGCCTGCGAGATGCGCGGGACCAGCGCCCCGTCGGTCGCCTCGGCGCGCAGCGCCTCGTAGGCCGGCTCGAGATCGCCGTAGCGCAGCGTCAGCAGGGCCTGCTGCGCGTCGGCGGTGCGGTTCTCGAGGCTCGACGCGCCGAACAGGACACGGCCGCCCACGACCAGTGCGAGCGCCACTATCAGATATCCGATGACCGACTTCATCGAGCTGTCTCCTACGGAAAGGTACGGAACTGCGGCGCCAGCAGGCGCAGCATGGCGGCCAGCGTCCACAGTGCCACGGCGGCGAGCGCATAGGGCGCGAAGCGCGGCAGGCGGGCGCTGTATTCCTTCACTTCGACGGTGCCGGCCGACAGCCGGTCGATGTCGCGGATGGCGCGCAGCACGGCGGTTTCATCGGTGGCGGTATAGAAGCGGCCACCGGTCTTGGTGATGGCGCGTTGCCAGGTGGCATCGGGCAGCTTGCTGTTGCCCTTGCTGATGCGGACGAAGTAGACGGGCACCTTGGCCTTCACGGCGTCCGACAGCACGTCGTCGATGTTGCGGCCCGACTCGGTGACCTCGGCGTCCTCGCCGTCACTGAAGATGACCATCAGGTTGCCGGAGGCATCGAGGAAGTCGAAGGCCCGGAACAGCGACACGGCCTGTTCAACGGCCTGGGCGATGACGGTGCCGCGGTCGGGGAAGTTCTCCCATTCGCCCATGTTGCCGATGAGCGAGAGGCTGAGCAGGATGTTGTCGTAGTCGGTCGTGAACGGCGTGATGACGTAGGCCGTGTCGGCGAACTCGATGAGCGACACGAGGTCGCGGTACTGGCCCTCCATCCGCAGCCGCACGAAGCGCTCGGCGGCCGCCACCGAGGTGAAGAACGTCGCCTCCATCGGCGCGTCCTTCGTCGTCAGGGTGCGGGCGGCAAACGGCGCCAGCATGCTGGACGAGCCATCGATCATCAGGCTGATGCGGCGGCCCGGCCGGGTGACTTCGCGGCGCGACAGCGGGGTGGCCGGATCGGCGAGCGCCACGGCGAAGAGCGGCACCCCCGTGAGCATGAGGATGAGAGGGAGGTGCCGGAGCAGCGGCGTCCACGACCGCGTCCACTGCCCGAGCACCGCCGGCAGTACCACGCTGCCACGACCCGGGGCCCGCGTGGCCACGCTGCGCACGACGAGCGCCACGACCCCGACGCCCACCAGCGCGAAGATGGCCAGCAGCGCCAGATCCTTCTCGCCGAAGACGAGCTCCGAGAGGCGGACGCCCTCCCAGTCGGCGCGCGCGCGCTCCACGAACCGCGCGATCGCGGCCAGCACGTTCACGCGCGGCCCTTCCACTCCGTCACGGCAGTTTTCATCTTGCGCCACCGCGTCGCGGGCCAGGAGTGGCGGTAGCCCAGGCTGCGGGCGAGCGGGCCGCCGGCGTTCACTGCCGCGTCGAGGGCGCTCTCATCGAGCGAGGCGCGGCCGAAGCGGGAGGCGGTGAGGGCGACGAGGCCGTCGTGGACCTGCTGCACGGCCGGGTCGGAGGCGGCGGTGGCGGTCAGGTCCCTGGGCGTGACGGCGGCCGACACCAGGGCGTGGCGGCGCCGGACCAGGCCCTGGCTGAGGGCGATCTGGCCGCCGCGGAGATTCGCCGCGACGCCTCGTGTCTGGACGGCCGGCCGCCCGATGGCGTAGCTGCCGATGATGCGCAGCGCCGCCCCGGCGCGGGCGACCAGGGCGTCGGTCCAGCCCTGGCCCTGCTTCTCGCGCGCCACCTCGCTCAGCGATCGCGCGGCCGCCTTCAGCACCGCACCGTTCGAGATGGTCGGCACCGCGCGGGCCCCGGCCGGCGCGCGCAGCGTGCGGTAGAGGCTGGCCAGCCCGAGCGCCGCGACGCCGGCCGCCAACGCGTAGAAGAACCAGCCGGCCATCCCGAAGGAGCGGGCGCGGAAGCGGCGGGCATCGAGATCGGCGAAGGTCATCGCGGTCGAGTCGCGGATGTCGCGGGCGCCGCCGGGCACGAGCGAGATGACGCGCAGGGCCAGCGGCGGCAGGGCATAGGTCTGGTCGCGCCCCTGCGAGGTCGTGCCGTCGGCCGTGGCCGTGTCGAGGCGATACCCGATCGTCAGCCCGGCGAGCGTCACGTCCTGGCCGAACGAGCTGTCGTTCAGGAGGCGCAGGACGTAGGAGGTACTGGAAGAAGCGGCGGGCGCCGTTGACGACGTCCTGGCCGGCTGCGCCGTCGAGCACGTCGAAGGGCGGCAGCGCCATCACCGTGTGGTCGAGGCGCGAGCGGTCGACGACCGCGCTCGTCGAGGGCGTTTCGAGCACGGCGCAGGTGAGCACCGCCGTGAACGGCTCGCCCATGCGCACGGCCGCCTTGTCGGTGCGCCACCAGCAGCGGACGGGGTCGGCTTCGACCGGCTGGCCGGCCGGCGGCGTCTGGGCCAGCACGGCCGCCGGTGTCAGGCACGCGAGGACGGCCAGCGCCGCCGCCCGAGGCGCCCAGGCCCGGCGAGTCCGCGAACGGTCGGAGTGAGTGACGGTAGCCTGCCTGGTCATCGCTTCCTCAGTCGGCGCTCGACCGCGAACTCGGTCAGCGCGATATCGCTCTTGGTGTCGTTCAGATCCAGCTTCAGCACGTCGAGGCCGGCGGCGTTGGCCTTCCGGCCCACTTCGTCCTGCCAGCCGCGCACCTTGTCGGCCATGCCCTGGAGCTGGCCGCGCGAGACGACGCGCGAGCGGCCGGTTTCCACGTCCACGGCTTCCACCCAGCCGGCTGACACCGACGGCAGGCGGTAGGCGAAGGTGGCATCGACGATGACCAGGAACACGTCGTGCTGCCCGTCGAGCCGGGCCAGCTCGTCGATGATCGGGTCGACGTCGTCGAACAGGAAGTCCGAGACGACCGGCACGAGCGAGGTCTTGCGCAGGAAGCCGCCCAGCGTCCCGCTCAGGCTCTCGCTCTGCTTCAAGTCCTCGAGGCCGTGCTGGTGCTGGTAGGCGTCGAGGCAGTGCATCACCTGGCCCTTGCCGATGCGCGGCCGGATCGCCTGCAGGCGCTCGAAGCCGCCCTGGAAGGTGATGAGGCCGAAGCTGTCCTGGAAGAAGACGGCCGACATGCCGATGGTGGCGATGGCGCGGGCCACGGCGTGGGCGATGAGCACGTTGCCGCGCGCCGCCGCCGGCCCGACCACGCCCTCGGGCAGGGCGTCCACGCCGCAGCGCGTCGAACTCGAGTGGTCCGCCACCACGACCACGCCCGCGGTCGACGGCTGCTCGAAGTCGCGCACCACCATCGGCGAGAAGTTGTTGAGGCTCGACTGTGCCCAGTCGATGGTCTCGAAGCGGTCGCCGGCCTCGAAGTTGCGCAAGCCGACGAAATCGAAGCCCGAGCCGTGGAAGAGGCTGCGATGATCGCCCAGCGTGAACTCGCGCATCCGCTTGAGGATGACGAGTTCGATCTCGCTGATCTCCGACAGATTGACGAGCGGCGCCACCTCCTGCTCGCGTGTTCTCATGGAATCGGCACTCGGGCCACCACGTCCCTGACGACCGACTCCGCGGTCAGGCCGTGACTGGCGGCGTGCGGACCGAGCCAGACGCGGTGGCTGAGCACGTAAGGGGCGAGGGCCTGGATGTCCTCGGGGAACACCTCGTCGCGGCCGTGCATCAGCAGCGCCCACACCTTCGCCAGGCGGCCCCAGACGATGATCGCGCGCGGTGAGGCGCCGAGATCGACGCCTCGCTCGACCAGCTCCGACGGCGAGTGCTCGTGCCAGTCGGTGTCGGGGTTGTAGGGGCGGGTCGCGGAGACCAGCTGCTGGATGTAGCCGCCGAGCCGTTCGTGCAGGAACACCGTCTCGTTGATCCGCGAGCGCATCGTGATGATGCGTTCCTTCGACATCAGCGCATTCAGACGGACGCGCTTGAAGTCGAAGTTGACCAGCTTGGCCTCTTCCTCCGCCGGCAGGTAGCCGACGTTGA
Source organism: uncultured Acidobacteriota bacterium (assembly GCA_963807405.1). Lineage (GTDB taxonomy): Bacteria > Acidobacteriota > Vicinamibacteria > Vicinamibacterales > UBA2999 > CADEFD01. Next base: position 569,052 of record CAWEBU010000009.1, read on the forward strand.
TCATCACGGCAAAGCGATCGGTGGCGGCCTCCGACAGCGGAAACGTGCCCTGACCCAGCTCGACCGGGTTCATCGTGGCGATCGCGAAGCTGAAGGCCGGCAGTTCGTAGGTGGTCTTGCCGACCGTGACGGTGCGGTCCTGCAGGCCTTCCAGGAAGGCGCTCTGGCTCTTCAGTGGAATGCGGTTGATCTCGTCGAGCAGGATGACCTCGGCCGAGGCCAGCGGGCCGAACTCGGTGATCAGCTCGCCGGTGGCCGGGTTGATCATCTGGAAGCCGACCACTTCGGTCGGCTGCAGGTCGGCCCGTCCCTGGATGCGGGCGAACTTGGCGTCCGAGATGGCCGCCAGGATGACGCCGAAGAACGTCTTGCCCACGCCCGGGACGCCGCGGATGAGCATGTTGCCGGCGTTGACCTGGCGGTTCTCCTTCTTGTCGTAGGTGGTCGGAATCTCCGACAGGAGCACGACGTTGGCGAGCGCCTTGGCTGACTCGTAACCGACGAGGGCCTTACCGCCCTCGGCCAGGATGGCGTGGTGGAAGTCGATGGCTTCTTTGAGGTCTGGGTGCACGAAGGATCCTAGTGGCGCACAATCCTATACCGTGGGAGTGCCGGGGCCATAGACTCTGCGTTGTGGCGCCGATAGCTCGGGTGACGGGCGCCGGGATCGCGGCCGAAGCGGGAAGGAACGTGAAGATGTCGAGTGAGCGGCGGGTCTACAAGCGTCTGGTAGGCCCCTTCGAAGGCGGATGGGACGGCGCGTCGGGAACCCGAGTCTGCCGGATCACCGATGTCAGCCGGGGCGGGTGCTTCATCGATGCCTACGCCAGCAATCCCATGGGTGCGCGCCTCACGACACGGATCAAGCTCGGCGGCCAGACGTTCCATCTCCAGTCAGAGGTCGTCTACGTGGACCGGGTGCAGGGTTTCGCCGTCCGTTTCCTGGACAACGACCCGGCCGTGATGCAGGCGTTCCTCGACACCTTGTTGGCGCTCGGCGCGTAGGGCAGGCCGCGCCATCCGCAAATCAGTTGACTGTGACAACCAAGTGGCCGATGCTGGCCCCTGCCTGGAGGCAGGGCCATGGCCGTACCGTCCGTTCCCGACCTGACCGCCGCCGTCCGCCGCTTCAACCGCTTCTACACGGCGCGCATCGGCGCCCTCGGTCTCCAGCATCTCGGAACGCCGTACTCCCTGACCGAAGCCCGCCTGCTCTACGAACTGGGCGAACGCGGCCCGTCGACGGCGGCGGCGCTGGCGCAGGCGCTCGAGACCGATCCGGCGCAGATCAGCCGCGCCGTGGGCCGCCTGGAGCGTGCCGGCCTCGTGACGCGAAACCGCGACGCCAGGGACGGCCGCGCCCAGCGGTTGTCGCCCACCGCCCGGGGGCGGCGGGAGTTCACGCGCCTCGATGGCCTCTCGCGCGAGCGCACCGGCGCGCTCGTGGCGCCGCTCGCGGCCGCGGCCCGGGGCCGGCTGCTCGAAGCGCTCCAGACGGTCGAGACGCTGCTGTCGGGCGAACCCGCGCCGCCGCCGGCGGTGGTCATCAGGCCGCACCGGCCGGGCGACCTCGGCTGGATCGTGTCGCGGCATGGCGCCTACTACGCCCAGGAGTACGGCTGGGACGGCCGCTTCGAAGCCCTGGTCGCCGGCGTGGCCAAGGACTTCATCGAGCAGTTCGACGCGAAACGCGAGGCGTGCTGGATGGCGGAGATCGACGGCCGGCGGGTCGGGTCGGTGTGTCTGGTCCGGAAGTCGGCCACGGTCGCCAAGCTGCGTCTCCTCATCGTTGATCCCGAGGCGCGGGGGCACGGCATCGGGGGCCGCCTCGTGCACGAGTGCGTGACGTTCGCCCGCCACGCCGGCTACCGCAAGGTCACGCTGTGGACCAACAGCATCCTCGACGCGGCGCGCCACCTCTACGAGCGGGCCGGGTTCGTCCGTGTGGCGGTGGGCCCGACCGAGCACGTGTTCGGACAGGACCTGGTGTTCGAGACGTGGGAGCTGGATCTCAGGACGCCGCGATGAGTCACTCCGCCCGCCCGACCTATGTGCTCGGCCACGACCCTGATGAGCTGGCGCGCCTCGAGCGCCAGGCGGTGATCTACGCCGCGGCCACGCGGTCGCTGTTCGTGACCGCCGGCATCGGCCCGGGCCAGCGCGTGCTGGATCTGGGCTGCGGCGCCGGGGACGTGAGCCTGCTGGCCGGCGAACTGGTGGGCCCGTCCGGGCAGGTCGTGGGCGTCGACCGGGCGGCCGCAGCCGTGGCGCTGGCGCGCCGCCGGGCCGCCGCGCGGGGCATGACGCAGGTCAGCTTCATCGAAGCGGAGCTGGCGTCCCTGGCGCTCGAGCCCGTCGACGCGGTGGTCGGCCGCTTCGTGCTGATGCATCAGGCGGACCCGGCTCAGGCCGTGGCACGAGCCGCCACGCTCGTGCGTCCCGGCGGCGTCGTCGCCGTGATGGAGTCGCATCTGGCGGCGCTCGGCCCCGGCTGGCATTCCTGGCCGCGGTCGGTGGCCTACGAACGTCTGCTGGCCATCATGCTGCCGATCATCGAGGCCGCCGGCGGGCGCATCGACATGGGCCTGCGCCTGCGCCAGACGTTCCTGGCGGCCGGGTTGCCGGACCCCACGCTCGACGTGCGCGCCACCTTGTACGGCGTCGACGCCGCCGCGATGTGCCGCTACATGGCGGACAGTCTGCGTTCGATGCGGGCGACGGCGGCGCGCCTCGCCGTGCCCTGCCCGGCGCCGGCCGATCTCGACGCGCTCGAGCAGGCGATGCTCGACGAGGCGGCGCAGCCGGGCGCTGTCGTCAACGGTCCCGTCGTCGTGACGGCCTGGGCACGGTGCCCATGACGGCGTCCGGCAGCCGCGTGACGATCGTCGACGCCGTGGCGCCACCCGACGTCGACGCCGTGCGCGAGCTCATTCGCGAGTATCAGGCTTCGCTCGGTCTGGATCTCGAGCTACCAGCATTTCGCCGATGAGCTGGCGACGCTGGCCACGATGTACGGTCCCCCCGGCGGCGCCCTGCTTCTGGCCGCGCTCGATGGCACGGCGGCCGGGTGCGTGGGCGTGCGGCTGTTCGAGCCGGGCTGCTGCGAGATGAAGCGCCTCTACGTCCGTCCCACGGCCCGTGGCCACCATCTGGGACGCCGCCTCGCGGAGCACTCGATGGCCGCCGCGCGGGCGCTCGGCTATCGGCGCATGCGCCTCGACACGCTGCCCTCGATGGCGCTGGCGCAGGCCCTCTACGTCGCGCTGGGCTTCTACGAGATCCCGCCCTACCGGCCCAGCCCGGTGCCCGGCACCCGCTTCCTCGAAGCCGTGCTGTGACGGGCTACTGGAACGTCCAGCCGACGGCGAACTTCAGCTCGGGACTGTCGAGGGCGCCGACCTTGAACTCGAAGAACAGTCCCGACGACTGCTCGACGCCGATGAGAAAGTTCAGGCCGGCCTCGCTCTCGGTGTCGCGGTCGCGGTCCGGGCCGCGATCGAAGGAGTAGAAGTTCACGCCGGGTCCGCCGCCGGTGTAGAGGCGCCAGTCGTTGCGGCGCGGGAACTTGTAGATGAACTCGAAGTTCAGGCCGACCAGCGTGAGGTCGTTGCCGAAGCCGGCTTCGACGTTGGGGCGGAAGTAGAGGTCGTCGGCGAGTTCGCCGGTCTCGAAGTGCCCGCCGACGTAGAACTGATCGGGATCGATCGACACGCCGCCCCGTACTCCCGGGCCCTGGGCGGCCGCCACCGAAGGCACCGCGACGGCCATGACCGCGGCGAGTAGAAACTGCACGACTGTCGTCGTTCTCGATGTTTTTCCGGCCATTGAACCTCCAGCGGAATCGGCAGCATGCTCCATGCCACCTCGGCAGTCGCCGCTCGCCCGCGCTAGCGGGGCTCGCTCCGGGTCAGCACCAGGATGTGCTGCCAGGGCAGGTCGTTCAGCACGGTGGAGAGCGTGAAGCCTTCGGGCTCCAGTTCCGCGCGCACTTCGGCGATGCTCATCTTGTGTTCGGGGCGGATCGGCACGCGCGGGTCTTCCTTGCGGTACTCGAGCAGCACCAGGCGGCCGCTGCGCTTGAGCGCCGGCCGGAGCCGGCGCAGGAACGCCTGGGGTGAGGCCAGCTCGTGGTAGACGTCGACCATCAACGCCAGGTCGAGCGTATCGGCCGGCAGCTTCGGGTCGTCGGCATCGCCGAGGATCGGCACCACGTTCTCGAGCCCGGCCCGCCCGATGTTGCGCCGCAGGATCTCGAGCATCCCGGGCTGGACGTCGACCGCGAACACTTTGCCGGTGGGGCCGACCTCGCGGGCCATGCGCACCGTGTAGTAGCCGGAGCCGGCCCCGATGTCGGCGACGACCTGGCCGCGTTCGAGCCCCAGCGCCCGGACCGCGACGTCGGTCGCCTCCTCGCGCTCGCGCTCGGGACGCTCGAGCCAGCCGGCGCCGCCGACGCCCATCACGGGGGCGATCGACACGGCCGCTGGCCGGGTGGCGCTCCTGTGCGCCGAGGGCTGCCAGGGCCACGCTCAGGGCCAGCGCGCCGGCCACCAGCAGCGCGCCCCGACGTATGACAGCAGAACCCCAGCGCATGGTGATCATCCTAGCTCCCCTTGGGACGTACCAGGCCGGCCTTCAGGTTCCCGCCAGCCCCGGCAGACCCGTTAAGATAGGCACCCAATGGCCGCGATTCATCCGTTTGCCGCTCTCCGTCCCACGCCTGCTGTCGTGTCGCGCGTGGCGTCGGTCCCGTACGACGTCGTGAACAGCGAGGAGGCCCTGGCGCTGGCGGCTGACGAGCCGCTCAGCTTCCTGCGCGTGTCCCGTCCCGAGATCGAGTGTCCCCCCGGGACGCCGATCTACTCGGAGGCGGTCTACCAGCGCGCCTCGGACAACTTCGATCGCCTGCGCCGCGAAGCCCCGCTGGTCGTCGAGGACACGCCGAGCCTCTACGTCTACCAGCTGCACATGGGCGGGCACGTGCAGACGGGCGTGGCCGCCTGCTACGAAGTGGACGAATACGCCCGCGACCTCATCAAGAAGCACGAGAAGACGCGTCCCGACAAGGAAGACGACCGGACGCGGCACATCCTGACCCTGCGGGCGCAGACCGGGCCGGTGTTCCTGACCTACCGCGCATCACCGGACGTCGACCGCGCCGTCGCCGTCGTGACGGCCGGGGACCCGCTCTTCGATTTCACGGCCGCCGATGGCGTGCGCCACGTGGTGTGGCGGGCGCCCGAGGCCGCCGCCGTGCCGCTCGTGGACGCATTCGCCGCCGTGCCGGCGCTCTACATCGCCGATGGACATCACCGGGCGGCCAGCGCCTGGCGCACGCACCAGCAGCTGGCGGCCGAAGGGCCAGGCGAGCACGACCGCTTCCTCGCGGTGGCCTTCCCGGACGTCCAGATGCAGGTACTGCCCTACAACCGCGTCGTCCGCGACCTGCAGGGGATGACGCCGGCGGCCTTCCGCTCGGCCCTGAGCGCCGCGGTGACGGTGACGCCCGGCGGACCGGCCACGCCGGCACGCAAGGGACTCGTGGCGATGTACCTGGACGGCGAGTGGTCGACTCTCGACTTCGGTCCGCCGCCGGCCGGACTCGACGCCGACCGGTCACTCGACGTGAGCCGGCTCCAGGACGCGGTGCTGGCGCCGCTGCTCGGCATCCACGACGTCCGCACCGACAAGCGCATCGACTTCGTCGGCGGCATCCGCGGCACGGCCGAAGTCGAACGCCTGGTCGAGAGCGGCCGGTTCGCGGTGGGCTTCTCGCACTTCCCGGTGTCGGTCGAGGATCTGATGCGCATCTCCGATGCTGGCGGCACCATGCCGCCCAAGTCCACCTGGTTCGAGCCCAAGCTGCGCGACGGCGTGCTCAGCCACCTGGTGTGACACCGCCCGGTGTTCTCGTTTCATTGAGGGTGAGGGTTCCATGAACGTGCTGGTCGCCGATAAGTTCGAACAAAGCGGGCTCGACGGGTTGAGCGCCATGGGCTGCGAGGTGTCCTACCAGCCCGATGTGAAGGACGCCAGCCTGGTCGAGGCCGTACGCTCGACCGGCGCCTCGGTGCTGGTCGTGCGCTCGACTCCCGTCACCGAGGCGGTCCTCGATGCCGGGTCCCTGGCGCTCATCGTGCGCGCCGGCGCCGGCGTGAACACGATCGATGTCAGCGGGGCGTCGAAGCGCGGCATCTACGTCTCGAACTGTCCCGGCAAGAATGCCGTCGCGGTGGCCGAGCTGGCCTTCGGATTGATGCTCGCGCTCGACCGTCGCATTCCCGACAACGTCGCGGAGCTGCGCGCCGGCAAGTGGAACAAGAAGGAGTACGCGAAGGCGCGCGGTCTCCACGGACGGACGCTCGGCCTGATCGGGTTCGGCAGCATCGGCCAGGAGGTGGCGGTGCGCGCCGCCGCCTTTGGCATGCCGGTGGTGGCCTGGAGCCGGCGCTTCGCCACGAACGAGGCCGAGCGCGAGCGGGTCGAGGACGCCTTCGGGATCGCCATCGTCGACTCCGCCGAGGAGGTCGTGGCCGTGGCCGATGTCGTGAGCGTGCACCTCGCCCTCTCGAAGGAGACCCGCGGCTTCGTCGACGCGGCGCTCCTCGCGCAGCTCAAGCGCGGGGCCTTCTTCATCAACACCGCCCGGGCCGAGGTGGTGGACCAGGCGGCGCTGGCCGACGCCGTCCGCACCAAGGGCGTCCGCGCCGGGCTGGACGTCTTCGCCAGCGAGCCGACCTCGGCCACCGGCGCCTTTGCCGACGACATCGTCCAGCTCCCCGGTGTCTACGGCACGCACCACGTCGGCGCCTCCACCGAGCAGGCGCAGGAGGCGATCGCCACCGAGACGGTGCGCATCATCCGCGCCTTCAAGGACACGGGCCGGGTGCCCAACGTCGTCAACCTCGCGCGCTCGACGCCGGCCACGCACATGCTGGTGGTACGGCACAAGGATCGCCCCGGCGTGCTGGCGCACGTCTTCGGCGAACTGCGCGGCGCCGGTCTCAACGTGCAGGAAACCGAGAACGTGATCTTCGAGGGGGCCGACGCCGCCGTGGCGCGCATCAACCTCGACGGCGCACCGGCGTCGCATACGCTCGAGGCCACGCGCGATCACGCGCACATCCTCGACGTCCAGCTCGTCACTCTGTCATCCTAGGTCACCATGTCGCAGCGAATCTTCAACTTCTCCGCCGGCCCCGCCGTTCTCCCAGAGTCCGTGCTGCTCGAAGCGCAGCAGAACCTCGTCGCGCTGCCCGGTGTGGGCATGTCGGTGCTCGAGATCAGCCACCGGTCCAAGACCTTCGAGGCGATCCTGGCCAGGACCGAGAGCGACCTGCGCACGCTCGGCAACGTGCCGGCGAACTACAAGGTGCTGTTCCTGCAGGGAGGCGCCTCGATGCAGTTCTCGATGGTGCCCCTCAACCTGCTCGGCGCCGGCGCGACGGCCGACTACATCGTCACCGGCGCCTGGTCGCAGAAGGCGGTCAAGGAAGCCAAGCGGGTCGGCACCGTGCACGTGGCGGGTTCCACCGAGAGCGAGAACTTCGCCCGCATCCCGCGTCAGGACGAACTCCAGCTCACGCCGGGCGCCGCCTACGTCCACTTCACGACCAACAACACGCTGTTCGGCACCGAGTGGGCGGGCGAGCCGGCGGTCGGTGACGTGCCGCTCGTGGCCGACACCTCGTCGGACATGTTCAGCCGGCCCATGGACGTCGCCAAGTACGGTCTCATCTACGCCGGTGCGCAGAAGAACCTGGGGCCGTCGGGCGTCACCCTCGTCGTCATCCGCGAGGACCTGCTGGCGCGCTCGACCAAGGCGCTGCACACGATGTTCAATTACGCCGTCCACGCCGAGAACGGCTCGATGTACAACACGCCGCCCTGCTTCGGCATCTACCTGATGGGGCTGGTCATGAAGTGGGCACTGGCCGAGGGCGGCCTCGAGGCCATCGGTGCCGCCAACGACCGCAAGGCGACGGCGCTCTACACCGAGATCGACCGCACCGGCTACTATCGCGGGACGGCCGCCAAGGACAGCCGGTCGCGCATGAACATCACGTTCCGCCTGCCGTCCGAAGAGCTCGAGTCGAAGTTCGTCAAGGAGTCCACGGCCGCCGGTCTCGATGGCCTCAAGGGCCACCGCTCGGTGGGCGGGATGCGGGCGTCGATCTACAACGCGTTCCCCGAGGCCGGCGTGACCGCGCTGGTCGAGTTCATGCGCGAGTTCGAGCGCACGAACGGCTAGGGCGAGTGCTCAGTTCGCCGGGCCCGGCCCGGTCCGGCGTCCGCCTCGCCGCCGCCGTCCGCCACGACGCCGGCGACCGCGACCCAACTCGTCGCCATCCGGTGCGCCGCCGCGCGGCTCGCCACCGGGCGGCAGCGAGCTGGCTTCGATGAAGCCGCGCCAGTGCTCCACGATCTCGGGCGCCCGGCCGTGCACTTCGAGCCACGTGAGGGCGTCCTCGAACGGGCCGCGGTGCAGCAGGGCGCGCTTGGCGCGCGGTGACGCTTCCATGTCCTGCAGGCGGCGCTGCACGGCCAGCAGTTGTCTGAGGCGGTCGGTGTCGCGGCGGGCCACCGGCAGGTGGCCGATCATGAACAGCGGCTCGGGCGGCCCCTCGCGCCGGCGCCGGCGCCGTGCCGGCGGCGGTTCCACCGTGGGCATGTCGGCCTCGTCGTCGGCATCGGCGCCATCCGTGTCGTCGGCCGGTGCGGGACGCTCGCGCGTGGGCATCAGCCCGAGCGGCACCACCATCGTGCCGAGCAGGATCGGGTTCGACAGGGTGGCCGGCGCCGAATCGAAGCGCTGACGGTAGGAGTCGAGGGCGTCCAGGGCGTCGAGGAAGCCTTCGTCGTGCGCCCGCGCCTGCAGTTCCGGCGTCACCGGTTCGAGCAGCCGGTGCTCGGCCAGCGCCGCGAACGTCTTCTCGGCCGCGCCGCTCCGCAGAATCTTGTAGTACTCCTCGATCATCCGCGCCGGCGCCGCCTGGGCCAGCCGATGGCGATGGCTGACGATGGCTTCGGCCACTGGCGGATCGAGCGAGAAATCCAGACGCGACGCCATGACCACGGCGCGCAGCATCCGCACCGGGTCCTCCTGGAAGCGTTCGTTCGGATCGCCGATCGACCGGATGACGCGCGCCTTCACGTCCTCGAGGCCGCCGACGTAGTCGATGATCGAGCGGTCGGCGATGTCGTAGAAGAGCGCGTTGATCGTGAAGTCGCGCCGGAACGCATCTTCCTCCGGCGTGCCGAACGTGTTGTCGCGATGGATCAGCAGGTCGCGTGCCGTCTCCGGCGTCAGGTCGCCGAGCGACTCATCGGGGGGCGCATCTGGTCCGCCGGCCGGGATGAGCTTGCGGAACGTGGCGACCTCGATCGCCTTCTCGCCGAACTTCACATGCGCGAGGCGGAAGCGGCGGCCGATGATCCAGCAGTTCCGGAACTGCTTCTTGATCTGGTACGGATGCGCCGAGGTGCCGATGTCGAAGTCTTTCGGACGTCGGCCGAGCAGCAGGTCGCGCACGCTGCCACCGACGAGGTAGGCGGTATAGCCGGCCTGGTCGAGACGGGTGAGCACCTTGAGCGCGTCGGGGTCAATCGAGCGGCGCGAGATGGGATGGTCTGCTCGAGGAACGATTACGGGCGCGGACATCGAGGACGTATTGTAGCAGCCCCAATCGCCCTAAATGCAGTGAACTGTATTGTTTGCAACATCTTACGAGAAAATACGCGGTTCGCGTGTGCTACGATGACGGGATGATCCGCCCCCCCGCGGTCGTGATTGCCATTCTGCTGGCGGGCGTGTCGCTCGGCGCGTCGCGGGAGGACCTGGCGCGGGCCCGCCTGCTCTTCAACGAGGGGAAGTTCGACCAGGCCATCGAGGCCGCCGAACTGGCGCGACAGTCGCCGGAGACGGCCGACGCGGCCGCCGTCGTGCTGGCCCGGGCCCATCTCGAACGCTATCGTGAAATGGCCGATCCGGCCGATCTCGGCGCCGCCCGCGCCGCCCTGAGCAGCGCCCATGCCGAGCTGCTCGGCACGCCCGACCGGGCGGAGTACCTGATCGGGCTCGGGGGGTCGCTGTTCCTCGAAGACGACTTCGGCGCCGCCGCTGAGATCTTCGAGTCAGCCATCGAGATTGCCCCGGCCGCCGGCGAAGACGCGCGCGAGGCCGTGCTCGACTGGTACGGCTCGGCCATGGAACGCTGGGCCGCGCCCTTCACGACCTCGCGCCGGTCCGACATGCTGGCGCGGCTCGTGCGGCGGATGGAGATCGAGCAGGCCAAGAATCCCGGTTCGCGTGCCGCGTCCTACTGGCTCGTGGCCGGGCTGCGGGCGCAGGGCGAGACCGACCGGGCCTGGCAGGCGGCGATTGCCGCCTGGGTGCGGGCCCCGATCGCGGGCGCGCGCGCCAGCGCACTCAGGTCCGACATCGATCGCCTGGTCCGCGAGGGCCTGATCCCCGACCGCAGCAACGGCGCACCGGAAGGCGAACGCGGGGCACGGGAGTCGTCACTGCGCGCCGAGTGGGAACTGCTCAAGCAGAAGTGGAAGTAGCCCCTGGCCGCCAGCCCCGAGCCCCGAGCCCCTGTTCCTAGGGCTTGGCGTCGTCCCAGTTCTCACCGATGCCGACGTCGACGTCGAGCGGCACACTGAGCGTCACGCCCTCTGCCATCGTCTGACGGACCAGACCGGCCACCCGTTCGGCGTCCCCCGCCGGCGCTTCGAAGAGCAGCTCGTCGTGCACGGTGAGAATCATCCGTGCGGCCGGGGCTTCGAGGGCGAGGGCGCGGTCGACGTCGATCATCGCCCGCTTCAGGATGTCGGCGGCCGTCCCCTGGATCGGCATGTTGACGGCCATGCGCTCGGCGGCGGCGCGAATCTGGCCGTTCCTGCTGGTCAGCTCCGGCACCGGGCGCTTGCGGCCGAACATCGTGCGCACCACGCCGCTCGCCCGTCCGTCCTCGAGCGTCTGGTCGATGAACCCGCGCACGCTGGGGAAGCCGGCGAAGTAGGCGTCGATGAACTGCTGGGCGGCCTGTTGTGACACGCCGATGTCCTTGGCCAGCGTGAAGGCGGTCTTGCCGTAGAGCAGTGCGTAGTTGACGATCTTGGCGCGCCGCCGCAACTCGTGCCGGTCGAGACCGCTCTCGGGTCCGAACACCTTCAGCGCCGTCTGGTCGTGGATGTCGTCGCCGCGCGCGAAGGCGGCCGTCAGCGTCTCGTCACCGGACAGGTGCGCCAGCACGCGCAGCTCGATCTGCGAGTAGTCGGCCGAGATGAGAACGTGGCCGGGCTCGGCCACGAAGGCGCGGCGGATCTGGCGGCCGAGCGCGGTGCGGATCGGGATGTTCTGCAGGTTCGGATCGCTGCTGCTCAGGCGACCGGTTGCCGCCACCGCCTGGTTGAACACCGTGTGCACGCGCCCGGTCACGGGATGGACGAGCGCCGGCAGCGCGTCGATGTAGGTGCCCTTCAGCTTCGACAGGCTGCGCCAGTCGAGGATCAGGCGCGGCAGGTCGTGCGTGAGCGCCAGCTCTTCGAGCACTTCCACTGCCGTCGACGGCGTTCGCGTGGTGCCGGTGCGCTTCAGTACCGGCAACTGGAGCTTGTCGAACAGGATCTCGCCGAGCTGCTTCGGCGAGCCGATGTTGAAGGTCTCCCCGGCCTGCGCGTAGATGGCGGCCGCCAGCGTCGCCATCTCCTTGTCCATGTGCGCGGCCTGGCTGGCCAGCGCCTGCGTGTCGACTTTCACGCCGGCGCGCTCGAGGCCGGCCAGAATCGGCACGAGCGGCAGCTCGAGATCGCGGTAGACCGCCGCCACGCCGGCCGTGTCGAGCTCTGGCTCCAGGTGCGCGGCGAGCTGCCAGGCCAGATCCGCGCGCTCACCGGCGAAGTCGAGCAGCCGTTCGGGAGCCAGCGACGTGAATGGCACGCTCTTGGCCCCCTTGCCGCGGACATCGTCGGCCAGGCGCGCGCGGTAGCCGAGCTGCTCGAGCGCCAGCGGCTCGAGGTCCTGGCTCGAGCGCGAGGCATCGAGCAGGTAGGCCGCCAGCAGGGTGTCCACGTCGAGTCCGCCCAGGGTGATGCCGTGCCGCGCCAGCACCACCGTGGCGAACTTGAGGTCGTGGCCGATCTTGGCGATGGCGGGGTCCTCGAGCACCGACCGGAGGGCCGCCAGTGTCGCGCCCCGGTCGAGTCCGGCGTCGCTCATGAGCGTGGCGGCGCCAAACGGCAGGAAGCGCGCCAGGCGCGGGCCGGTCGACAGCACGAGGCCGGCCACCTCCGCCCGCATGCCGGCCTCGCCGTCCGCCAGCACGTGGAGCGCCACCCGGCCGGCGGTGCGGATCTCGGCCGCCAGCGCCTCGACGGCCTCCGGGGACTCCACTACGGCGTAGTCTCGCGCGACCGTCTCCGCCGAGGGCGCGAAGTCGGGAACCAGCGTGCGGAAGCCGAGCTTCGAGAAGAGGCTGTAGCACCGCTCGCGCGAGACCCCGCGGTAGATCAGCGCCTCGGCATCGAACGGCACCGGCACGTCGGTGTGGATGGTGACGAGCTGCTGGCTCCGGCGCGCGTCGTCGGCGTGGGCGAGCAGGCCCTCGCGCTGCTTCTTGGCCTTGACCTGCCCGGCCGCCGCGAGGAGCGCGTCGAGCGACCCGTAGGTCGAGATGAGATCGCGGGCCCCCTTCTCGCCGATGCCGGGCACGCCCTTGACGTTGTCGCTCGTGTCGCCCATCAGGGCGAGCACATCCACGACCTGTGCGGGAGACACGCCGAACTTCGCTTTCACGCCCTCGGCGTCGAACCAGGCGCCGTCGTCCTTCGGGTTGTAGACGCGCACCGGGCCTTGCACGAGCTGGAAGAAGTCCTTGTCGCCGGTGACGATCCCGACCTCGAAGCCGGCCTCCGCCGCCTTCTTCGCCAGCGTGCCGATGACGTCGTCGGCCTCGAACCCTTCACTCGTCAGGATCGGCACACCCATCGCCTCGCAGGCTTCGTGGACCCACGGAATCTGCTCGGCCAGGTCGGTCGGCATGGGCGCACGGTTGGCCTTGTAGTCGGCCGCGATCTTGTCGCGGAAGGTGGCCGTCGGCAGATCGAACGACGCGGCGATGTAGGCCGGCTGATGATCGGCGAGGAGCTTGCGCAGCATCGTGACGAAGCCGTAGACGGCATTCGTCGAACGGCCGTCTGGACCGGTCAGGCCCCGGATCGCGTGGTAGGCGCGATACATCTGGTTGCTGCCGTCGATGAGGAAGAGCGACCGCGGGTCGGACATGGCGAGGCCGGTATTATGATGCAGATGGTGACGAGCGGTGGGCACTAGAGGGGCGCAGCGCCCGGGGGCGCGCGCGCGGCTCCCGTGGCTCGGCCTGTTGCGCGTGGCGCTGCTCGTCGCGGCCATGGCGACCGCGTCATGCGGCGATGCCCTGACGCGGAAGTACGAGTACGAGGAAGACGTCTACCTCAACCTCGACGGCTCGGCCACCGTCTACGTGAACGCGGCGGTGCCGGCGCTGGTGGCCCTGCGCGACGCGCCTCTGCCGCTCGACCCGGCCGCCCGCCTCGACCGCGCCGACGTGCGCGCCTACTTCCAGGGGCCCGGCGTGCGCGTGGCGTCAGTGAGCACGTCCCGGCGGGAAGGCCGGCGCTACGTCCACCTGCGCCTCGAGGTCGACGACATCCGCACGCTGTCCCGGCTCGAGCCGTTCGCCTGGTCTGCCTACCGACTCCAGCAGAAAGACGACCTCTGGGTCTTCACGCAGCAGATGACGACGGCGGCGGGCACGGAGATCGGGAACGTGGGCTGGCAGGGCGACGAGCTGGTGGCGGTGCGCCTGCACCTGCCGAGCCGCGTGCCGTTCCACAACGCGCCGAGCCGCACCATCGAGCGCGGCAACATCATCACCTGGGAGCAGCCGCTCACCGCCCGCGCCAAGGGAGAGCCGCTCGCCATCGAAGCACATCTGGAGCAGGAGTCGATCCTGTTCCAGACGCTCGCGCTGTTCGCGGGCATGACGCTCGCGGCTCTCACGACCCTCGCCGTCCTCATCTGGTGGGTGTGGCGCAAGGGCAAGCGCCGCGCCGCCGCGCCTCCCGCCTAGAACGGATTGAGGACGTAGCCCTCGGCGTTCAGCACGAGGTGCGCTGTCATGGCCGAGAGAGCCAGCTCGACCGGGGCCGCCATCTCGCTCACGGCGATGCCACGGCTGCCGGCCGACTGTCCGCACAGGAAGATGCGTACGCCGGCCTTCTTCAGCGCCACGAGCAGCGGCAGGTTGGGATTGTCGATGCCGTGGCGCTTGCGATAGGCGTCGTTGTTGAGCGCGTCCTTGGCCGCCGAGCCGTGGACGACGATGGCGACCTTCAGCCGGTCAGGCGACACACCCGCCTTGCCGTGCATGTTCAGGAAACGGGCCGCCGTCTCCAGCCGTGCACTGAGCACCTTCGGATCGGGGGACGTCTCGGACACGTCGAAGCGCAGCTTCAGTTCCTGCAGCATCGGTGTCGCCAGGGCGGGATTGGGGACGGTGTAGACCGGGCCGAAGTCGACGATGATCGGGCCCTTGGACGGGGCCGGGGATTGCGCCGAGGCGGCAGCGGGGGCCAGGAAGAGCGCGAGGGTGAGGGCGGACAGCGTGGGACGCATGCGGCGATCATAGCCGCACGCGCCCCTGGAACGCCTAGGACGTGACTTTCTCGAGCGCCTCCTGGACTTCGGCGTCGGTCCGAAGTTCGTTGCGGACGCCGAAGGAGCCGAACCCGCCGGCCAGCGACCGCGCCAGCACCCGTTCGACGTTGTTGTTGACCACCCCGGTGAGCGTGACGTGGCCGCGGACGACCACGATGTGAATGGGCGGGTTGGCCATCGCGGCGTAGTTCCAGAACGAGGAGTGTCCGTAGATGGCCCGCGCGATGCGGAAGCGGAGCTCGTCGTCGAACTGCGAGACCGGCGTGACCTGGATGTCGTTGGTCACCGACATCACGCCGTCCACTTTCGCGACCCGGCGCTCGAGGTCGTTCTTCTTGTAGGGCATCGTCACCCATCCAGACAGCACGACGTGGCCGTCGGTGACGGAGGCATCGATGCTGTCGAAGACGGTGAACTGGGTGTAGCGGGTGACCTGCGTCGAGATGTCGTTCAGCACCTGCAGGTCCTTGCGGTCCTGCGCGGCGCTCGAGCCGGCAAGGGCGGCGACGAAGACGAGAGCAAGAAGGGCGGATCTGGTGACCATGACGTCCACTCCAGGGGGCCTGCCGCCGCTGGCCGGCGGATGCGGCGAGGTCGCCGCACGTGTTTGCCTACTGCGAGGGCCGTGCCAATCGACGCGCCAGGGTGAGGCCGCGATCGCAGGGGAAAAGGTGCGGGCCATCGCACCGCGCGGCGCTGTTCGCGGCTGGCCGTCTCACGCGGCGGACTCCGGCGTCCTCGCGGGGCGACGCTCTTCCGTCCGCCCTACTTGGTGGCCGTGTAGCCGCGACGCGCGCGCACCGTGTAGCCGGGGCGGTTCACTTCGACGCGGATCGTGTGCCAGCGGCCGTCCTCATGGCCGGGCGCGGGATAGCCCAGGTAGTACTGTTTGCTCAGCTCGTCGGCGATGTTCTCGGTGGCCGGATCGAGGTCGCGCGCCGAGCGGACGATCTCGGTGCGTCCGCCGCTGTCGTCGGTGATCTCACGCAAGGCGGCGGCGTTGACGCGGTCGTCGTTGCCGTAGACGCGGCCACCACCGCGGCCACCCCCGCCTCCGCCAGGGCTGCCACCGCCAGGCCAGGGACTGCCGCGTCCGCCGCCGCCGGGAAACGGGAAGGGCAGGCGTACCGGCGGCTGGCGTATCACCGGCGGCGTCGAGCGGCCACCGCCGAACGTGGTCTCGGCATTGCCATCGATGCCGACCGCGTAGACGAGCACTTCGCTTTCCCGGACCATCTGCTTCACTTCCCGGACCGAGGTGCGGCTGTTGGTGTCGTTGCCGTCCGAGATGAGCAGGATGGCCTTCTTGCGATTCTGGCCCTGGGTGGCGAGCGGCACGGATTCAGCCACGGCGTCGTACATCGCCGTGCCGCCGGCCGGATTGACCCGCGCCAGGCGCCGGCTGACGAGCTCCTTGTTGGTCGTCCAGTCGTGCACGAGCTCGGCACTGGCGCCGAAGCGCATGAGGAAGACCTCGTCCTCGGGTCCCAGCAGCTCGAGCAGGAAGCGGTCGATGGCCGCCCGCGCCGACTCGATCTTCTCGCCGACCATGCTGCCGCTGGTGTCGAGGGCCACGCCGAGGCTCACCGGCACGCGTTCGGCGCTGAAATGCGTGATCTCCTGCTCCTGGTTGTCGTCGTAGACGACGAAGTCCTCCTGGCGGAGGCCTTCCACGAATCGGCCGGAGCGGTCGGTGACGGTGATGTTCACGTTGACCAGTTCGACGCCGCTCTTGAAGCGGAATCCGTCCTGTCCGAACAGCGGGCTCGAACCGACGAGCATCGCCGTCGCGGCGAGCAATGAAACGACGGACGTGCGGTGGCGGCGCATGGTTGACCCCCTCAACGAGCCTCGGCGGTGACCGCGGCCGCAAGATTGGTGCGGCGGTCCACGTGAGCGAGCATGGTCCCGCGGCTGGCGAAGCTCACCCGGTAGCGGGCGGCGGTGGCGGCCTCGCCGAGCGTGACCGAGAACGGCGTGTCCGCCCCTGGCACGAGCGACGGCGTGCTCACCGGAGCGGAGCGGGTGGCGATCATGATCCCGGTCGAGTCGAACACGCGCACGTGCGCTTCCAGCTGCTCGACGGTGGCGCCGGTGGCGGGATTCTGAACCAGGCCGGCGACGACGAACTGGCCGTCGGCGCGGGTGTGGCCGAGCGCGACCAGCTCGAGCGGCACGCCGGTGGCGGCGGCCGATGAGGCCGGGGCGCGGCCGCTGACCAGCATCACCAGGCCGGCGCCGCCGACGAGCACGGCCACGACGGCCACCGCGGCGAGCAGGCCGTGTTGACGATGTCCGGACCCGGAGTCCGCGATTGGCGCGCCGAACATCGTGCCCGCGTCGGTTGCCGGATTGGACGTCTGGCGATCGTGCGGGCGAGCCTCGGCAGCCGTCTCAATCGTCGCGCCCCCGGCCGGTGCGGCCTCGACGCCGGCCGCGGCCGCCAGCGCCGCCACCCTCAACGCCGTCCGTCGACGTTCGGCACGAGTGGCGCGCCAGGCGATGGCCGAGGCCGAGACCGCGACTACGACCGAGAGCGCGGTGATGACCATCATGAGCGTGTCCATAGCTGGTGCCCCTCACCTGCCTAGCGAAGCGTGAACTCCACGGCGACTTCCACGATGACGTCTACCGGTGTGCCCTTGAGCCGTGCTGGAGCGAAGCGCCACTGCCGCACGGCGGCCGCCGCGCGCTCGTTCAGTCCGCCGCCGAGCCCGCGCAGGATGCGCACGTCGCTCACGGTGCCGTCGCGACGAATGGTGATTTCCATCTCCACTTCGCCAGTGATGCCGGCCCGTCGCGCCTCGTCCGTGTAGCTGGCCTTGACCTCGCGCAGCAACCGGGGTGGCTCGACGCCACTGCCCGGACGGTACGGCCCGCCGCCGATGCCGCCCCCGGAGCCGTCGCCGATCCCGGAGCCGTCGCCTTCCCCGAGACCAGTGCCCCGTCCGGTGCCGACGCCGCCACCGCTGCCCGACCCCTGCGAGGGCTGGCTCGGCGGCGGTGTGTCTTTCATCACCCCCTCGACATTCGCCGTGTCGGACGGCGCCGACGCGATCGGCGCCATCACGGGCGGCAGCATCTTCGCCTCGAGTGGCTTCGGCGGCTCGACCGGCTTCGGCACTGGCGCTGGCGGTGGCAGCTCCCGCGCCGGCAGCGGGCTGGCCAGGGAGTGCGAGCCCTCGCGCCGCGCCTTCGGGGGCGGCAGCGGCTGCTTCAGTCCGCCGCCACCTCCGCCGCCGCCGGCACCCGGCGACACCAGGTAGACGAGGCGCACCGGTTCGCGAGCCACGACCTCGTCGGCAGGCGGTGCGGCGGCGCCAGTGAGTCCCAGGCTGGCGATGGCCGCGACCACGAGCACCGCGAGGGCGTGGAGGCCGGTCGAGACGAGCACGGACAGTCCGGCCGGGCGCGTGGTCGCCGGCGCGACGGCGAGTACCGGCCCTGGCGCCACCGGGGTTCACCCCGGCGGCCAGCGCGCGCACGGCAGCAACGGCGTCGGGCGCGGCGACCAGCGTTTCCATCGGCCGGCTATCTGGCAGCGGGCCGCGCGTGGGCAAACTGCCGCGAGCCGCCAGCTGAAGGACCACGGCCTCGGCGACACCCGCCGCCGAGGCGATCTCGGAGAGCGAGTAGAAGTCGGGCACGGCAGGTTCAGGCATGGCAGTACTCTCATCCGTCGCAAAAGCCTTGCCGCTTCTTCGTCGATCTCCAGTGTATGGGGCCGCGGCCTATTCGCTCCGGATTTCGCTCCCGTCGGCGTCCCTTGGCTCCGCATGCCTGCCGCCCGGCCCCCAGAGGTTGTGGTGGGGCGGGGACAGCCGTGTCCTAAGAAGGGCGCGCGCTCCTATACTCATCCCATGCCGAGCCAAGGGTTGTTCAACGGGAAAGTCGTGGTGGTGACGGGTGCGAGCTCTGGAATTGGCCGGGCCACGGCCCTCGGATTCGCGCGCGAGGGGGCGTCGGTGGTGCTCGTCAGCCGGGACGGCTCGGCGCTCGCCGCCGTGGCGGCCGAGATCGACGGCGCGACCGCCGTCGTGGCCGCCGACGTGACCGCGGACGACACGCCCGCCCGCGTCGTGGGCGAGGCGGTGGCGAAGTTCGGCGGCATCGACATCCTCGTCAACGCCGCCGGCGTCATCGGCACCGCCGCCACCGACCAGACGCCGGATGACCTCTTCGACCGCATGATGGCGATCAATGTCCGCGCGCCGTTCCGGCTCATGCGCGAGGCCTATCCGCACCTCAAGGCGCGGCGCGGCAACGTCGTGAACGTGAGCAGCGTCAACGGACTGCGCGCCTTCGCCGGCGTGGCCGTCTACTGCTCGAGCAAGGCCGCGCTCGACCATCTGAGCCGCTGCGCCGCCCTCGACTGGGCCCCGGACGGCGTGCGCGTCAATTGCGTGAACCCCGGCGTGACGGTGACGAACCTGCACCGCAGTGGCGGGATGGACGAGGCGCGCTACGCCGCGTTCCTGGCGCGCGCCAATGAGACGCACCCGCTCGGCCGCCCGGGCCAGCCTGACGAGATCGCGGACGCCATCATGTTCGTGGCCTCCGACAAGGCGGCGTGGATGACCGGCGACACCATCGCCGTCGACGGCGGGCGCCACCTGACCTGCCTGCGCTGAGGCGCCGCGGCCCGCTCGCCGCCGCGGCCCGGCAGTCCCGCCACTCGTCCCCACGATGTGGCGCGCTCTTGTTGACATTCGACAAGAGCCGGACCACTCTTGTCGAATGTCGACAACAGCGCCGTGGGTCCCGGCCTTCCGCCGCGGGCGTATCTGAAGCGAGCCAGTCATGGTGCCGAAACCACTGGACCTGCTCAAGGGCACGCTCGACCTGCTCATCCTGAAGACCCTCGCGCTCGGCCCGATGCACGGCTGGGGGATCTCCCAGCGCATCCAGCAGACCTCGGGTGACGTGCTGCGCGTCAATCAGGGATCGCTCTACCCGGCGCTGCAGCGCTTGCAGACCGCCGGATGGATTGAAGCGCAATGGGGCGCCTCCGACAACAACCGGCAGGCGAAGTTCTACCAGCTCACCAAGGCCGGACAGAAACAGCTGCGCGACGAACAGGCGTCGTGGGAGAGGATGACCGGCGCCGTCGCCCGCATCCTCGCAGCGGAAAGCTGAGGCGACCCATGTGGAGACGGATTCGCGCCCTGATCGGCGGCGCACAGCTCGACCGCGAACTCGAGGCCGAAGTGAGGTTCCATCTCGACATGGAGGCCGCCGCCCACGAACGGAACGGGTTGCCCGCCGACGAGGCCCGGCTCCGTGCCGTGCGGAGCTTCGGCGCCATGGCCAGGCACGTCGAGGAGACCCGCGACGCGCGCGGCCTGCGCTGGCTCGACGAGAGCATCCAGGACACCCGATATGCGGCCCGCACCCTGAGGCAGTCGCCGGGATACGCCACCGTGGCCGTGCTCACGCTGGCTCTCGGCATCGGCGCGAATGCCGCCATCTTCAGCGTCGTCAACGGCGTGCTGTTCGCGCCGCTTCCCTACGCCAACAGCGATCGGCTGGTGCTCATCAACCAGGTGGCGCCGCTGGCGAACCAGTCGAACCTCGGCGTGTCGGTACGGGAGTTCTACGACTACCGCGATCAGTTGCGCAGCATCGAGGTCGATGGCCTGGTGGAGTTCCACCAGATGAGTTTCGATCTGCTCCGCCGCGGCGATCCCGATCGCGTGGCGACCGGTGTCGTGTCCCACAACTTCTTCGATGTCCTCGGCATCCGTCCTGTTCTCGGCCGGACCTTCGCCGACGCCGACGACGATGAAGGCGCGGAGGCCGTGCTGGTGCTCGGCCACCACTACTGGACATCGCGTTTCGGTGCCGATCCCTCGATCGTCGGCCAGGTCTTCCAGATGAACGACCGGCCGCACACGGTCATCGGCGTGCTGCCCGACGTTCCGCACTACCCGAACGCGGTCGACGTCTACATGCCCACCTCCGCCTGCCCCTTCCGGGCCGCCGCCGAGCGGACGTCGCTCAGCAACCGCCGCGCCTTCTCGGGCCTGCAGGTGTTCGGCCTGGTGAAACCCGGCCTGTCGCTCGACGCGGTGGCGGCGGAGGTCGCCACGGTCGGCCGGCGTTTCCAGCAGGACTTCCCGGAGATCTACCGCGCCGATCGCGGCTTCGAGGCGCGCAGCTCGGCGGTGCTGGCGGCGCTGACGTCGAACGCGCGACCGATCCTGTGGCTGCTCGTCGGCACGACCGGTCTCGTGCTGCTGCTTGCGTGCGCCAACGTGGCCAACCTCACGCTGGCGCGCATGCTGCGCCGGGATCGTGAGTTCTCCATGCGGGTCGCCCTCGGCGCCAGCCGCGGACGTCTCGTGCGCCAGTTGCTGGCCGAGAGCACGCTGCTCTCGGTCGTGGCCGGTGCGGTCGGCCTGGCTCTGGCGTGGGCCGCGCTGGGCCTCCTGACGCGCTTCGTCGCCCGCTTCACGCAGCGCGTCGAGGCCATCGCCCTCGATCCGTGGGTGCTCGCCTTCACGCTGGCGGTGGCCGTGGTCAGCGGTCTCATCTTCGGGCTGCTGCCGGCCCTCTCGACCCGCACCGACGTGATGCCGTCCCTCAAGCAGGGCAGCCTCGGCGCCGGCGTGTCCTCCTCCCGCCGTCGTCTGCAGGACACGCTCGTCGTGGCGCAGGTGGCGCTGTCGGTCGTGCTGCTGGTAGGCGCGAGCCTGCTGCTGGCCAGTGTCTGGCGTCTGCAGCGCGTGGACACGGGATTTCGTACCGAGCGCGTGCTGACGGCGACCGTGTTCGGCAACTTCTCGAAGTACCCCGACGTGACCTCCCAGCTTGCGCTTGTACGAACCGCTCGTCGAACGGCTGAACCAGCTTCCCGGGGTCGAGTCGGCGGCGGTGACCAACGCCGTGCCGCTCGTCCTGCAGAACCCGAACGAGACGCCGTTCGACATCGAGGGCCGCACGTCCGACCCGGAGCGCCGGCCGCGCGGCGACGTGAGCATCGCGAGCCCGCGCTACTTCGACACGATTGGCATTCCGGTCGTGGCCGGGCGGGCCTTCAACGATCTCGACCATCGCGAGGCCAGGCCCGTGGCCGTGATCAACCAGGCGATGGTGCGCTTCTGGGAGGGCGGCGATCCGCTGGGCACCAGGATCTCGGCCGACGGCGGCGACACCTGGCGGACGGTGGTCGGTGTCGTCGGGAACGTGCGGCAGTTCGGACTGGAGCAACCGGTCATCCCGCAGGCCTTCATCCCGCTCGCGCAGATGCCGGGCGGCCTCGGGGCCCAGGTGCTGGTGCGCAGCACGCACGAACCGACGGCGCTTGCCGGCGCGGTGGCCGCCGCCGTCCACGCGCTCGATCCGGACATGCCGGTCGAGGACGTCCAGACCCTCGAGGCGGCCCGACGCGAATCGATGGCCACACCGCGGCTGACCGCGGCGCTGCTCGCGATCTTTGCCCTGCTGGCGATGGTCGTCACGCTCACCGGCGTCACCGGAGTGATCGCGGCCAGCGTGTCGGAGCGCACCCGTGAGTTCGGGGTCCGGATGGCGCTCGGGGCCACCCGGGCATGGGTGCTCCGCATGGTGCTTCGGCAGGGACTGGTGCTCGTGGGGGCCGGGCTGGCCGTGGGGCTGGCGGCGGCCGCCGCGATGTCGACGGTGCTCGCCTCGCACCTCTTCGAGACGCCGCCTCGCGATCCAGTGGTGCTGGCGGCCGTCGCGGCGCTGTTCCTGTTCGCCGGAACCCTGGCCTGCCTCGGGCCGGCGCGCCGGGCCACGGCCGTGGATCCGCTCGTCGCGCTCAAGGCGGAATAGCGCCGCTCAGACTCTCAGACCCTCGATGAAGCGGAAGTTGGTCACTTCCGCCAGCACGCGGACGGGACGGTAGCCGGCGGTCTCCAGGGCGGCGACGGCGTCGTAGCCAGCCGGCCGCACCGTTGCCTTGGCGAACGGGCCGGTGCCACCCAGTCCCTCGACGATCTCGACGCGCCCACCCTTGCGAAGCACGCGGTAGGCGTTGGCCAGCACGGCCGCTCGAAGGTCTGGCGCGCGATTGGCGAAGCCACCGCGCGTGTCGTCGACGACCGCCATGTCGAAGGCGCCGTCGTCGAAGGGCACGTCACCATCGCGCGAGATGCTCGACTCGAGCAGGAAGCCTTCCCGGGCGGCCGCGCGCCTGGCCAGCACGGCCTGGTCGTCGTCGAAGAGCACGGCGGCGGCGCCGCCGCTCAGCCCCGCTCTCGCGCCGAGGCCGGCCAGCAGCACCGGATCGTCGCAACCCACGATGACGAACCTCTCACCCATCTTCACGCCGGTCATCGAAACCTGCAGCGGGTCTATCGCGGGCTGGCGGAAGAACTTGAAGAGCATGCGGGTCATGATAGCCGGTCCGCCGCGCCGGTCGTCGCCAGGGCGGCATGCTATATTTTCGGAGTGAAATCACCCGTAGACATCGCGCCAGCCACCGGCAAACTCGGCATTCTCCTCGTGGGACTGGGGGCCGTCAGCACCACGACCATTGCCGGCGTCCTGGCCATCCGCAAGGGCCTGGCCTCGCCGATCGGCTCGCTGACCCAGATGGGGACGATCCGGCTCGGCAAGCGGACCGAGAACCGCTCGCCGCGGATCAAGGACTTCATCGGCCTGGCCGGCCTCGACGACATCGTGTTCGGCGGCTGGGACATCTTCGCGGACGACACCTACGCGGCGGCACGCACGGCCGGCGTGCTCGAGCCGAGCCTGCTCGACCAGATCCGGCCGGAGCTCGAAGCGATCAGGCCGATGCCGGCGGTGTTCGACCAGCGCTACGTCAAGCGGCTGAGCGGCCCGAACGTGAAGACGGGCAAGAACAAGCGAGACCTGGCCGACCAGCTGATCGCCGACATCCGCGGCTTCAAGGCGGCCCACGGCTGCGACCGGCTGGTGATGGTGTGGTGCGGCAGCACCGAAGTGTTCATGAAGGAAGGGCCGGTGCACCAGACGCTGGCGGCCTTCGAGCAGGGGCTGGCGGCCAGCGACGACGCGATTCCGTCGAGCATGGTCTACGCCTACGCGGCGCTCAAGGAAGGCATCCCGTTCGCCAACGCGGCGCCCAACCTGACCGCCGACATCCCGGCCATGCTCGAACTGGCCGCCCAGACCGGCGCGCCGCTGGCCGGCAACGACATGAAGACGGGGCAGACGCTCATCAAGACGATCATCGCGCCCGGCCTCAAGGCCCGCATGATCGGCGTGCGCGGCTGGTATTCGACCAACATCCTCGGCAATCGCGACGGGGAAGTGCTGGACGACCCGGAGAGCTTCAAGACCAAGGAAGAGAGCAAGAAGAGCGCGCTCGACTACATCTTCCAGCCGCAGCTCTACCCGGAGCTCTACAAGGACCTCTCGCACGTCGTGCGCATCAACTACTACCCGCCGCGCGGCGACAACAAGGAAGGCTGGGACAACATCGACATCGTGGGCTGGCTCGGCTACCCGATGCAGCTCAAGATCAACTTCCTGTGCCGCGACTCGATCCTGGCGGCGCCGATCGTGCTCGACTCAGCGCTGTTCCTCGACCTGGCCAAGCGCTCGGGGATGTCGGGCATCCAGGAATGGCTGTCGTTCTACTTCAAGGCGCCGATGCACGCGCCCGAGGTCTACCCGGAGCACGACCTGTTCATCCAGCTGATGAAGCTGAAGAACACGCTCCGCTATCTCAAGGGCGAAGAGCTCATCACCCACCTCGGCCGCGAGTACTACGACTAGCTAGCGGCGACTGCCCGCATCGAGCGCGAATGTGAAGGTCGCGCGCGCCGGCTGGCCGCCCTCGATCCCGTCCAGCTCGACGACCAGGATCGATCCGGTGCGCCGGTAGCGGAGCCGCTTCGGGAAGTCGTGCCCCTGGTTCTCGAACACGAGCAGGTCCGGACCCGACTCGGCCAGCGGGAACTCCGTCGGCGGACGCCCGCCCGGCTGCGCGACGTACACGAGACGGCCCTCCCGCGTGATGATGCGCAGGAATTCGAAGCCGGTCATGCGGCCGCCACGCAGGGTGCGGTTCGTGCCGAGCATCGCGCCGCCGGCCGGTGAGGTCCAGCGCTCCTCGATGCGGGTGCCGTCCACCTCCGACACCCAGGTGCCCTCGAGCCACTGCGGCGCGACAGCCGTGGCGGCGGTTGCCGACGGGACGGGCTGGGCGCGGCACCGGCACCGGCGCCGATGACCGCCGCGAGCGCGAGCACGGCCGGCCTGATCCGGCGCACGGTGGCCATGCGCGGAGGGTAGCAGAAGTGCTGGCCCGGTGCATCCGGAGACGTCTTGCGACGTGGCCGCCCGCGGCGCGGAGATAGAATCGGGCGCATGTCGGACCAGACGCCACAGCCCTCTCACGAAATCGACGCGCTCCTCAGCGAAGATCGCCGATTCGAGCCGAGCGCGGCCTTCCGCGCCGCCGCCATCGCGAACGACCCTGAGGTCTATGCCCGCGCCGCCGCCGATCCGGAAGCGTTCTGGGCCGGCTTTGCCGGTGAACTCGAGTGGATGAAGCCGTGGGACACGGTGCTCGAATGGACGCCGCCCTACGCCAAGTGGTTCGTCGGCGGCAGCCTCAATGCGAGTGTCAACTGCGTCGACCGCCACATCCGCGGGCCGCGGCGCAACAAGGCCGCCATCATCTGGGAAGGCGAACCCGGCGAGCGCCGCACGCTCACCTATTTCGATCTCTACCGGCAGGTCTCGCAGTTCGCCAACGTCCTCAAGACCCAGGGCGTCGGCCGGGGCGACCGCGTCGCCATCTACATGCCGCTCGTGCCCGAGCTGGCGATCGCGATGCTGGCCTGTGCGCGCATCGGCGCCGTGCACAACGTGGTCTTCGGCGGCTTCAGCGCGCAGTCGCTGCGCGATCGCATCAACGACTCACAGTGCAAGGTGCTGGTGACGGCCGATGGCGGCTACCGCCGGGGCAGCATCGTGCCCCTCAAGCAGATGGCTGACGAGGCGCTCGAAGCCACCCCGTCGATCACGTCGGTGGTGGTCGTCAGGCGCGGCGCCGCCGATCTGCGCGTCCAGATGAAGTCCGGCCGCGACCGCTGGTACGACGAGCTCATGGACGAGGCGTCCTACACCTGCGCGCCGGAGGCGATGGACGCCGAGGACATGCTCTACATCCTCTACACGTCGGGCACGACCGGAAAGCCCAAGGGCATCGTCCACACGACCGGCGGCTACCTGACCGGCTGCTACGCCACCACGAAGTGGGTGTTCGACCTCAAGGAGGACGACGTCTACTGGTGCACCGCCGACATCGGCTGGGTGACGGGCCACAGCTACGTGGTCTACGGGCCGCTGGCCAACGGCGCGACGGTGCTGATGTATGAAGGTGCGCCGGACTGGCCGGCCAAGGACCGCTTCTGGGAGATCATCGAACGCCACGGGGTCACCGTCTTCTACACGGCGCCGACGGCGATCCGCGCGTTCATGCGCTGGGGCACCGAGTGGCCCGCCAAGCGCGACCTGTCGTCACTGCGTCTGCTCGGATCGGTCGGCGAGCCGATCAATCCGGAGGCGTGGATGTGGTACCACGTAGCACATCGGGCGTGAGCACTGCCCGATCGTCGACACCTGGTGGCAGACGGAAACCGGGGCCATCATGATTGCCCCGCTGCCCGGCATCACGAGCACCAGGCCCGGCTCGGCAACGCAGGTGTTCCCCGGCATCACCGCGCAGATTCTCACGAGCAGCGGCGAGGTCGTGACGAAGGGCGGCGGACTGCTCGCCCTCACGAAGCCATGGCCCTCGATGCTGCGCGGCATCTACGGCGATCCGGAGCGCTTCGCGGCGCAATACTGGACTCGCTGGCCCGGCGGCATCTACTTCACCGGCGACGGCGCCAGGCTCGACGACGACGGCTACTTCTGGCTGCTCGGCCGTGTCGACGACGTGCTGAATGTCGCCGGGCATCGCCTCGGCACGATGGAAGTGGAAAGCGCGCTCGTCGATCACCCGAAGGTGGCCGAGGCGGCGGTCGTCGGCCGGCACCATGAGATCAAGGGCCAGGCCGTGGCGGCGTTCGTGACGGTCAAGGAGGGCGTGGCGACATCGGAGGGCCTCGCCGACGAGCTGAAGCAGCACGTCGCCAGGAAAATCGGCGCCATCGCCCGCCCAGACGACATCATCTTCGCCGCCGACCTGCCCAAGACGCGCTCGGGCAAGATCATGCGGCGGCTGCTCAGGGACATCGCCGAAGGCAAGGCCCTCGGCGACACCACCACGCTGGCCGATCCGGCCGTCGTGGCGCGCCTCAAGGAGCAGTACGCCGACGACCAGGGCTGAGGGACCGGCCTATTTCTCGAGGATGAACGTCACCTTCATGGCGACCCGGTACTCGACGATCTTGCCCTTCTCCACGACCACCTTCTGGTCCTGCACCCAGGCGCCCTCGATGTTCTTCAACGTCTTGGAGGCCCGGACGATACCCTGCTCGACGGCATCCGCGAAGCTCTTCTTCGATGCCGCGATGATCTCGGTCACTCGTGCCACTGCCATGATGAAGACTCCCTGGTGACGCGCGTCGCCGGAGGGCGACGGTCACTGATCTGACAGGCGCCGGAGGGCGCCGACACGCCATCGTATGTGACCGGACGTGTTTCCGCCAATGGCGCCGCCGGTCAGGAACCTCGTTCCAGGTCCCGGCGTCTGTGATGAAATGACAGCGGCGGCCCCTCGCCGCGGGAGATGCTCGCTCATGGCGCTCATCGAGACCACCGACCTGTGGAAGACCTACACGATGGGCGACGAGGAGATCCACGCGCTGCGCGGGGTCACCGTCCAGATCGACAAGGGCGAATACGTCGCCATCATGGGGCCGTCGGGCTCCGGCAAGTCCACGCTGATGAACCTCATCGGCTGCCTCGATACGCCCACCAGGGGCACCTACCGGCTCAACGGGAAGCAGGTGGGCGAGATGAACGACAACGAGCTGGCGCGGATTCGCAACGAAGAGATCGGCTTCGTCTTCCAGACGTTCAACCTGCTGCCGCGCGCCACGGCGCTGCACAACGTGGAACTGCCGCTGGTCTACGCCGGGATCTCGACCAGGGAACGGCTCGAGCGCGCCAGGAAGGCGCTCGAGCGGGTCGAACTCGGCAGCCGGATCAATCACAAGCCCAACGAGCTGTCCGGCGGTCAGCGCCAGCGCGTGGCCATCGCGCGCGCGCTGGTCAACAACCCGTCGATTCTGCTCGCCGACGAGCCGACCGGCAATCTCGACTCGAAGACCGGCGTGGAGATCATGGCGCTGTTCGCCAGTCTGCACGACGCCGGGAACACCATCATCCTGGTGACCCACGAGGCCGACGTCGCCGCCCACGCGCATCGCCAGATCGTGATTCGCGACGGCCAGGTGGCGAAGGACTTCACGCAGGCGCCCGCGGCGCTGACTTCGCCGGCCGCCGCGCACTGAGGCGTGAGGTTCATCCCGGCGGCAGCAGCCGCCCGCCGGTCCTGAACCGACGGTAATTCCCGTAAGTCGCCTCGCCCGCCCCGCGGGTGAGCGGGGGAACGAAGAACTCCTCTCGCATCCGCGTCGGGACGCTGAGTTCGACCGCCGCGTCATGGTCGAAGTCCACCGAGATCATCGCTTCGAACCCATCCTCGCTTGCGCTGGCGTCGCGCGTGCGGACGTCCGCGCGGCAAAGACGTCCAGTGCCGGGCTCGACCCAGGCCGACAGCCGGCTCGGCATGTCGCCGCCCAGGGGGCGCTGAATGAGCGTGGGCCGGAGCGACTCGACGAGGTCCACGCGGTGCCCCTGGCAGGTCCCTGACGTGACGGCGGCGGACCCACCTGCCGTCAGTGTGAGGCGGCCGGCGTTGCGCGGGTGCAGGAACTCGAGCGGCAGGCTCGGCAGGTTGATGGTCCGCGGCGCCCCGAGATTGTAGGTGGCTCCGGCGACGAGCAACGCACGGGCCCGGTCGGTGGACTCGGTGTTCTGAACCGAGAGCAACTGCCGCAGCGACGGGCCCCGGCGCCGCGCGGGCCGGCCGTCGACCTTGAGCACGTCGCGATACCCAAGCCAGCCGGCACCGCCGGGAAGGCCCACGAAAGCCACCTCGGACTCGAGTTCCCGGATTCCGCGGCGACCGGTGTAGACAGGGTCCCCGATGCCGTGGGCCCCGGTGCGCTGCGTCATGCGCTCGACGGCCAGCACTTCGCCCAGCTGCGTTTCGTAGGTCGTCAGATACTGTCGTAACTGCGTGAGCAGGCTGGCCGGGTCGATGGTGACGACTGGCGCCGCTGGCGACTGCGAGCGGAGAGGCGCACCAGGCATCGCCACGAGTGCGGCCGCAGCCAGCAGCGTCACGCGCAGCCCAGGCGGCGCGAGGGCACGCAACCCGTCAACGAGGCCTTTGGCTGGCACCAGCTCTCGCTCCTGTGCGAAGTCTCTACCCCACGGCCGCCACGTGTCCAGGGCCAACTTCGACCAGCGGTGCGTCGTGTGACACCGTGGCCGGATCGAGATCGACACGTTGCCGCGGCGCGTCCGGATCGGTGACCGGGATGGCCGACAGCAGCGCGCGGGTATAGGGATGGGCCGGAGTGGCGAACAGCGCTTCGGTGTCGCCCATCTCGACGATACGGCCGAGATACATCACGGCAACCCGACGGCAGATGTGCCGTCACCAGCCGGAGATCGTGGGCGATGAAGAGGTAAGTGAGCTGCAGGCGCTGCTGCAGGTCCATCAGCAGGTTCACGACCTGCGCCTGGATGGAGACGTCGAGGGCGGAGACCGGCTCGTCGGCGATGATGAACTTCGGCTCGAGCGCCAGCGCCCGGGCCAGGCCGATCCGCTGCCGCTGCCCGCCCGAGAACTCGTGCGGATAGCGCTCGAGATGCGCCGGGTCGAGACCCACCAGGCTGAACAGCTCGGCCACGCGCGCCGCCCGTTCGCTCTTCGACCCCAGCTTGTGGATGATGAGCGGCTCGTCGACGATGTCGCGCGCCTTCATGCGCGGATTGAGCGACGAGTAGGGGTCCTGGAAGATCATCTGCATGTGGCGGCGGGCCGCTCGCATGCGCGACGCCGAGAAGGCCAGCACGTCCTCGCCGGCGTAGCGGACTTCGCCGGAGGTCGGCTCCATGAGGCGCAGCATGCAGCGTCCGGTCGTGCTCTTGCCGCTGCCGGATTCGCCGACCAGGCCGAACGTCTCGCCCTCGGCAATGGCGAACGTCACGCCGTCCACCGCCTTGATCACCGTGCCCTTCTGGAACAGGCCGCCGCCGCGGGTGAAGTGCTTGGTGAGGCCGCGCACCTCGACGAGCGGCGCGCTCATCGTGCGCCCCCCGCGCCGGGCGCCGCGGTTGCGTGCAGCAGGCAGCGCGCGCGGTGGTCGTCGGCGATCCGGACGTCTGGCGGCACGGCGCGCTCGCACTCGGCCATCCGGCTGGGACAGCGCGGCGCGAAGGCGCACCCCGGCGGCAGCTGGTCGAGATTCGGCACCACGCCGTCGATGGCGACCAGGCGCTCGCCGGCGCGCCCGTGCGGAATCGACGCCAGCAGGCCCCTGGTGTAGGGATGGGCGGGGTCGCGGAAGATCGTCCGCACCGGCCCTTCCTCCACGATGCGGCCGGCGTACATCACGGCGACGCGGTCGGCCACCTCGGCGACCACGCCGAGATCGTGGGTGATGAGGAGCAGGGACAGATCGAAGGTCCGCTTCATCTCGCGCAGCAGGTCGAGGATCTGTGCCTGCACCGTGACGTCGAGGGCCGTCGTGGGCTCGTCGGCGATGAGGAGCGGCGGCTTGCAGGCGAGCGCGACGGCCAGCATCACCCGCTGGCGCATGCCGCCCGAGAGCTGGTGCGGGTAGTCGTCGACACGCCGTTCCGGCTCGACGATCTTGACCGCGCGCAGCAGTTCCACGGCACGGTCTCGAGCCTCGCGCCTGGAGGCGCGGCCGTGCACGACGAGCGACTCGCCGATCTGCCGGCCCACGCGCATCACCGGGTTGAGCGCCGCCATCGGCTCCTGGAACACCAGGCCGATGCCCGCGCCGCGCACGCCGCACATCTCCTTCTCGGTGAGGCTCAACAGGTCGCGCCCCTGGAACATCACCTGGCCGCCGGCGATCCGGCCAGGCGGCTGTACGAGCCTGAGGAGCGAGAAGGCCGTCACCGACTTGCCGCTGCCGGACTCGCCGACGAGGCCCAGCGTCTCGCCCTTGCGCAGGTCGAACGACACCTCGTTCACGGCCACGAGCGGGGCCGCGCCCACGTCGAACACCGTCGTCAGCTTCCGCACCGACAACAGCACGTCGTCGCCGCCCATGCGCTAGTCGACCGCCACTTCGCGGAACTCGCCAAACACGTTCCGCATGGTATCCGCAATCTCACCCACCGTGGCACTGGCCTCGACGGCCGCGATGATCGGCGGCACCAGGTTGTCGCGGGTGCCGGCTGCCGTTGCCACGGCGTCGAGCGCCGCCCGCCATCGTCCGCTGTCGCGGTTGGCCCGCAAGGCCTGGGTGCTGGCCACCTGGCGCCGTTCGACATCGGCATCGAGAGCGAAGACCTCGACCGTGGGCCGTTCGTCGCTCGTGAACCGGTTCACGCCGACGACCACCGCCTCACCCGCGTCGATCGCTTGCTGGGCACGGTAGGCCGATTCCTGGATCTGGCGCTGGATATGGCCGGTCTCGATCGCCGCCAGGGTGCCGCCGACCGCCTCGATACGGCGCATGAGCTCGACGGCGCCGGCCTCGATCTCGCTGGTCAGCTGCTCGACGTGCCACGAACCACCGAACGGGTCGACCGTATTGGCCACGCCCGACTCGTGCGCGATGATCTGCTGGCTGCGCAGCGCGATGCGCGCCGACTCCTCGGTGGGGAGGGCCAGGGCCTCGTCGCGGCCGTTGGTGTGCAGCGACTGCGTGCCGCCGAGCACCGCCGCCATGGCCTGGACGGCCACCCGCACGATGTTGTTGTCCGGCTGCTGCGCGGTGAGCGTGCTGCCGGCCGTCTGGGTGTGGAAGCGCAGCTGCAGCGCGCGCGGATGCGTGGCCCCGAAGCGGTCACGCATGATTCGCGCCCACAGGCGCCTGGCCGCCCGGAACTTGGCCACCTCTTCGAGGAAGTCGTTGTGCGCGTTGAAGAAGAAGGACAGGCGCTGGCCGAAGGAGTTGACGTCGAGTCCGGCGTCCACCGCCGCCTGCACGTAGGCGATCGCGTTGGCGAAGGTGAAGGCGACTTCCTGTACCGCCGTCGAGCCGGCCTCACGGATGTGGTACCCGCTGATGGAGATGGTGTTCCACTGCGGCACTTCGCGTTCGCAGTAGGCGAAGATGTCGGTGACGATGCGGAGCGACGCCTGCGGCGGGTAGATATAGGTGCCGCGGGCGATGTATTCCTTCAGGATGTCGTTCTGGACGGTGCCCGAGAGGGACCGCGGGCTGACGCCCTGGCGTTTGGCGACAGCGACATAGAGCGCCAGCAGCACGATCGCGGTGGCGTTGATGGTCATCGACGTCGAGACCGACGCCAGCGGGATGCCGTCGAAGAGCGCCGCCATGTCGTCCAGCGAATCGATGGCCACGCCGACCTTGCCGACCTCGCCGGCGGCCAGCGCGTGGTCGGAGTCGTAGCCGATCTGGGTAGGAAGGTCGAACGCCACGCTCAGGCCGCTCACGCCCTGCGACAGCAGGTAGCGGTAGCGGGCGTTGGACTCCTCAGCCGTGCCGAATCCGGCGTACTGCCGCATCGTCCACAGGCGTCCGCGGTACATCGTCGGCTGAGTGCCCCGGGTATAGGGGAATTCGCCAGGAAAACCGAGATCCGCGGCCTGGTTCCAGTCGCCGAGGTCCGCCGGGGTTGCGTGGAAGCGCTTGGTCTCTCCAGCCATGTCCCCGCATTGTAGTCAGGCCGGGCCGGCCGATGCCCCGCGACGACGCTGCACGCCATTGCACGGAGCTGCGCATATTCGTAGAATCATGGCGGTTGTCGCGCCGGTGCCCAGCCTGCCGCATCCAGCAAGTCCCGTGCTCGTCAGGTCGAGGAGGGAAGTCCATGGATGACGTTCGGAACCGCTTCGCCAGGGAACTTGCCGACGCGGTCGCGGCCGCGGTCGCCAGGAGCTCCGACGTGGGGCGCTGCCGGGAGCGCGCCAAAGCCGCCGGCTTCCACCTGCACCTGACCCTCGACGCAACGGTCGGGTTCGCGATGCTCGCCGGTCATGAGCCGCCGGAATCGGCCGGCGGGGCCGCGATCGCCGACCAACTCCCGGCGTTCGAGGTCAACGCCAGCGATCGGCGCTTCCTGCGCTCGCTGCGCATCGCGGCGGACGAAGCGAAGGTCGAAGAAACCAACTAGCGGCGGCCACGGCGCGCCGGACGAGTGGTTGCGTCAGCCGCTCAGCAGGCTCTCGCCCGTCATCTCTTTCGGCTGTGCAACTCCCAGCAGCTGCAGTGCCGTTGGCGCGACGTCACAAAGCGCGCCGCCAGCACGCAAGGGCGGCACCTTTCCATCGGATACCACGATGAACGGCACTGGATTTCCGGTGTGAGCGGTGTGCGGCATCCCCGTCGAGGGATCCCACATCTGTTCACAGTTGCCGTGGTCTGCCGTGACGAGGAGCGTAGCGCCCACCTTCCTCGCCGCCACGGCCACCCTTGCAAGACATCCGTCAAGGAACTCGACGGCGGCAACCGTCGCTTCGAGACTGCCCGTATGTCCGACCATGTCCGCGTTGGCGAAGTTGCAGATCACGACGTCGTGGCGGCCAGAGGTCAGGTCGTCGATCAGGGCGTCGGCAATCTCCCCGGCACTCATCGCCGGGGTCTTGTCGTAGGT
Organism: uncultured Acidobacteriota bacterium; assembly: GCA_963807405.1. Classification (GTDB taxonomy): domain Bacteria; phylum Acidobacteriota; class Vicinamibacteria; order Vicinamibacterales; family UBA2999; genus CADEFD01. The sequence continues at coordinate 602,557 of CAWEBU010000009.1, forward strand.
GGAAACCCGCGGCGATGGAATCAGCAGTCTGTCCTCGCCACGGTAGGGCACTTCATGGCCGCAGTTGAAGAAGTAGGTGACGTGGGCATACTTTTCAGACTCTGCCAGACGAAGGTTCGACAAACCCGACGAGCCGAGAACCTCGCCGAGATGCGCCGAGAATCTCTGTGGCGTGAAGGCCACCGGCAGGCGATAGCGCGAATCGTATTCAGTCAAGCAGGTGTACGAGACGTCAGGCGAGGTCGCGCGCTCGAACCCTTCGAACTGCGTGTGGGCCAGTGCCGCGGTGAGTTGTCGCACCCGGTCGGCCCGGAAATTGAAGCACACGACGGAGTCGCCGTCGCGAATCGGGCCTACGGGCTGCCCTGAGGGCGTCACGAGCACCGTCGGCGTGACGAACTCGTCGGTAATCCCCCTCGCGTAGGAGGCCGCAAGCAGCTCGACCGGGTCCTCCGCCGTCGGACCGACGCTTCGCGTCATCGCATCGACAGCAGCCTGGGTCCGCTCCCACCGGTGGTCCCGGTCCATCGCGAAGTGCCTGCCGCTGACAGTGGCGAGCTGCCCCACGCCGAGTCGCGCCATCGTGTCGCGAAGGTCGCCAAGAAACGATTGCCCGCTCGCTGGGGAGGTGTCGCGGCCGTCGGTGAAGGCGTGCACGTAGACGCGCTGCCTGTTCTGCCGGCGGGCCAGTTCGAGAAGAGCGTGAAGATGTCGAAGGTGGCTGTGGACACCGCCGTCGGACACCAGGCCGATGAGATGCACAGCGGAGGCATCACCGCTGTAGGGAGTGAAGGCCGCGCGCAGCACCGGGTTGGTGAAGAAGTCGCCGTCGGCGATCGCCTGGTCGATTCTTGTCAGGTCCTGATATACCACCCTCCCGGCGCCCATGTTCATGTGCCCGACCTCGGAGTTGCCCATCTGGCCCTCCGGCAGTCCGACGCGTGGTCCGGACGCTTCCAGCGCCGTCCACGGAAAGCGGGCTGTGATTTCATCGAAGGTCGGCGTGCGGGCGAGCGCGACGGCGTTGTACGTCCGCTCCGGGCTCAAGCCCCAGCCGTCGAGAATAATCAGCACGAGTCGTCTAGCCATTGCCGTCCCCGAGCTGGGCGATGGCGGCCCGGCCGGCGTACACGGCGTCGTTGCCGAGCGCCTCTTCGATGCGGAGCAGCTGGTTGTACTTCGCGGTGCGGTCGCTGCGCGAGGCGGAGCCGGTCTTGATCTGGCCGGCAGACGTGCCCACGGCCAGGTCGGCGATGGTGGCGTCCTCGGTTTCGCCCGAGCGATGCGAGATGACGCTCCGATAGCCGGCGGCCGCGGCCATGGCGATGGCGTCGAGCGTCTCGCTCACCGTGCCAATCTGGTTGAGCTTGACGAGTAATGCGTTGGCCACGCCTTCCTTGATGCCGCGTTCGAGAATCGACGGGTTGGTCACGAACACGTCGTCGCCGACGAGCTGCACCTTCTTGCCGAGGGCCTGCGTGAGCAGCTTCCAGCCCCGCCAGTCGCCTTCCGCGCAGCCGTCCTCGATCGAGAGGATGGGGTAGTGCCGGCACCAGTCTTCGTAGAGGGCCACCATGCCTTCGGAATCGCGCCCGGGTTCGCCCGACTTGTGGAACTCGTAGGTGCCGTCGGCCTTCCCGAACTCGCTCGCCGCGCAGTCGAGCGCGATGTAGACGTCGTCACCGGCCGTGAAACCGGCCTTGCCGATGGCCTCCATCACGACGTCGAGTGCCTCCTTGTTGCTCTTGAGGCTCGGCGCGAACCCGCCCTCGTCGCCGACGCCGGTCGCCAGGCCGCGGCCCTTCAGGATCGAGCGCAGGGCGTGGAAAATCTCCGTGCCCGCGCGCAACGCATCCTTGAACGAGCCGAAGCCCACCGGCATGACCATGAACTCCTGGAAGTCGACGTTGGTGTCGGCATGCGCGCCGCCGTTCAGGATGTTCATCATCGGCACCGGCAGCTGGTAGCCGCTGGTGGCGCCGGCTTCCGCCGCGATGTGCGCGTAGAGCGGCAGGCCGCCCGCCTCGGCGCCGGCCTTGAGCGCGGCCATCGACACGCCGAGCAGCGCGTTGGCGCCGAGCCGGCCCTTGGCGGGACTGCCGTCGAGCGCGATCAGCGCCTCGTCGAGGGCGCGCTGCGTCCAGTCGCGATTGACGACGGCCGCCCGGATCTCGCCGTTCACGTGGCCGACGGCCTTGGTGACGCCCTTGCCGAGGAAGCGCGCCTTGTCACCGTCCCGCAACTCGAGCGCCTCGCGCTCGCCGGTCGAGGCGCCAGACGGCACGCCAGCGCGTCCACGCTCGCCGTTCGCCAGCAGCACGTCCACTTCCACGGTCGGGTTGCCACGCGAGTCGAGGATCTCCCGCCCGCGAATGTCGACGATGTGCACGATGGTCGCTCCTGGCGCGGCCGCAGGACGGACCGCAATATGCTGATGACGTGTCAGTATCGCCTGAAATGCACGCCCGTTGACGTCAAGCGATGCGCGGAGGCGGTTGCCGGTTGCAGGCCTGCGAGACGCTGCGCACCGATGCCCGGTCTAGGGATTGTCGGCCTGCGATTCGCGCGCCAGCGCCTCGGCGGCGATGGGCTCGATCCGCGGTTCCTCGTCGACCGTCACGACGACGATGCCTCGCTCGGTCACGGTGTGGCGGGCGCGGTCGGCCGCTTCGTCGTAGCCGATGACGGCGCCGCGCGGAATGAGGACGTCGCGGTCGATGATGGCGTTCCTGATTCGGGCGTGGCGCCCCACGTGCACACCGGGCATGAGGATCGAGTTCTCGACGGTGGCGAAGCTGTGGACGCGCACGTTGGGGCACAGGATGCTGCCCTGCACGCGACTGCCCGACACGATGCAGCCGGGGGAGATCACGGAGTCGAGTGCCGCGCCCATGCGGCCCTCGCCGGCGAAGACGAACTTGGCGGGCGGCGCCTGCGGCTGGTGCGTGCGCATCGGCCACGCCGGGTCGTAGAGATTGAATTCGGGATTGACGCGGCACAGATCCATGTTGGCTTCGTAGTAGGCGTCGAGCGTGCCGATGTCGCGCCAGTACTTCGCCGCCTTGCGGTTCTCGTCGTAGAACGCGTAGGCGTAGACCTTGCCGGCAGGGATGAGTGCCGGCAGGATGTCCTTGCCGAAGTCGTGACGGCTGCTGGGATCGGCGGCATCGAGATCGAGCGTCCGCTTCAGCACGTCCATGTTGAAGACGTAGATGCCCATCGAGGCCAGGGCGATGCCGGGCTGGCCGGGCATCGGCGGCGGCGAGGCCGGCTTCTCGAGGAAGCCGATGACCTTGGCCTGCGCGTCGACCTCCACGATCCCGAAGCGGTTGCCGTCCTCGATCGGCACTTCGATCGTCGCGATGGTCACGTCGGCGCCGGTGTCTTCGTGCGCGCGCAGCATCTTCCGGTAGTCCATCTTGTAGACGTGGTCGCCCGACAGCACGACCACGTGACGCGCCGGCTCGCGGTCGATCGAATACATGTTCTGGTAGACCGCATCGGCCGTGCCGAGATACCAGTTCTCGCCGACGCGCTTCTGCGGCGGCAGGATGTCGATGAACTCGCCCATCTCCTCCGACACGATGTTCCAGCCCATGCGGATGTGACGGTTGAGGGACAGCGACTTGTACTGCGTGGCGATGAAGATCCGGCGCAGGCCGGAGTTGACCGAGTTGGAGAGCACGAAGTCGATGATCCGGTAGGCGCCGCCGAAGAACACCGCCGGCTTGGCGCGGTCCCGGGTCAACGGCGCGAGGCGTTCTCCAGCGCCCCCAGCGAGCACGATCACGAGCGCGTCGTCTCCAACCATGGCGACCTCCAGGGCCAACTCTGACCCCCGGGCCGCAATCTATCACGGCGGGTAGCTCGAGCGTTGCCCGCAAGTTGTTATAAAGAAGCAAGTTAGGAGCGTTGACAGAGGGCAATCGTGCCCATATGATTGAGAACTGGTCACCTTTCCGGCTCTTTCTACGGAGATATTCATGAAGTTCACGTTCCGCGGATTCGCCCTGACGATGGCCGCCGTCCTCGTCGCGACCCTTCCGATGACCGCGCTCGCCCAGAAGGACGACAAAAAGCGCTCGAAGCAAGAGAAGGCTGAGATCGAGGCTGTCGTCAAGATGGTCGACGCCGCCATGGCGGGAGAGCCCGCCCCGACGGACGTACAGATGGAGATCGAGCCCGTGTTCCTCAAGTCGCAGGAGGAACGCAATTTCGTGCCCTTCACGCTCGAGATCACCGGACTGCCGCAGAAGGACGCGATCCTCTACATCCGAGTCGTCGACCCGGCGACGACCACCGACGGGAAGAAGGACAAGAAGGTCGAGTATCCGTGGGACGACGTGCACCTCGTGCCCGCCTCTCAGCTGACCGGCACCCCGGTGCGTCTCAACCGGGTGTTCATGGCCAAGCCCGGCACCTACGACGTCTACATCATGGCCAAGGAGCGGGTCCCCGAGAAGGCGCCGAAGAACACGCCCTCGAAGGCCGGCCTGCTCAAGACGAGCGTGACCGTGCCTGACCTCGCCTCCGAGTTCACGACCAGCTCGATCCTCGTGGCCGACAAGGTCAACATCCTCACGGCGCCGCTGTCGATGGATGACGCGCGCGAGCGCCCGTTCGCGTTCGGCACCCAGGAGCTGGAGCCGGCCGCTGACATGGACTTCACGAAGGCGGAGGAGCTGTCGATCTTCTTCCAGGTCTACAACCCCGGCCTGAACGCCAATGGCCAGCCGGACCTGACCCTCGAGTACAGCTTCCTGCGCATGGAAGGCGAGGAGGAGAAGTTCTTCAACAAGACGAACCCCCAGGCGGTCAACGAGAGCAATCTGCCGCCGCAGTTCGATCCCGCGAAGTTCCCGGTGCCCGGCGGCATCACGGTGCCGCTCAAGAGCTTCGGCGAGGGTGCGTATCGCCTCGAGATCAAGGTCACCGACAAGACGTCGAACAAGGTGCTCACGAAGAGCGTCAAGTTCAACGTCAAGGCCTAGCAGTTCGTTCGGTTCGACGTGCCCGCTTCGCGTGCGCCGCGCGAAGCGGGTACGGCATCGAAGAGACGGAGCTCCCCATGATCGCGTCACGCGTCTGGCTCCTTTCCGCGACCGCCGTATCACTGGCCCTGCCGGTGTCATTCGCACACGCGCAGGTTCCGGCGCCCGTCTCTGACTCCCGCGCGGTCGTGCGCCTGGCCACGGTGTCGGTCGGCTCGATCTACGGCGCGGTTCTCGATGATGCCGGCACGCCGGTCGAGGGCGCGGTCGTCTCGGCCCTCGGCGGCGCCACGGCCTTCGCGGTGACGGACCGGGCCGGCCAGTACAGCCTGTCCGAGCTGCCGGCCGGCCCCTATGTGGTGCGCGCGCATCGCAGCGGCTTCGCCGGCACTCGCAGCACCCTGGTCAACGTCCGGCCCGCCGCCAAGGCGCCGTCGTCCTTCACCCTGCGTCGCCTGGACGCCGGCCCCGATGTGCTCGCCGCGGGCGTCGGTGTGCCCGCCGATGCGGCGGCGGCTTCCGCGCGCGACGAAAGCCCGCTCGCCTGGCGCCTGCGCCGTCTCACGCGCAGTGTCCTCAAGGACGACAACCGCCAGGCGGTCGACCTCGACGACGTCGAGACGCAGTGGTTCGATGAGGGCCCGGGATTCTTTGCCCGCGCCTTCGACGCGTCGGCGCGCTTCGCGTCCGACGTGATCTTCGAGGGACCGGTCTACGGCCAGGTCAACCTGCTGACTGCCACCGCCTATGACGACGCCGGCGAGATGGTCGACTTCGGCCGGCCGTCGGGAGTGGCCTTCTTCGCGGTCGGGGCCCCGGTGGGCGACCACGCCGACTGGTCGGCCCGCGCCGCGATGAACAGCGGCGACATCACGTCGTGGACGATGGCCGGCGAGTACACCTCGCGGGCGTCGGCGCGCCAGCAGCTCTCGCTCGGCATGACCTACAGCCTGCAGGCCTACCGCGGCGGCAACTTCGCCGCGCTCGAGGCCGTGCCTGATGGTCACCGCAAGGTGGCCGCCATCTCGGCCGCGCACGACTTCTCACTGGCAGCGAAGTGGCGGCTCGGCTACGGCGCGCGCTACGAGCACTACGACTACCTCGGTGGCGACGGTCTGCTCAGCCCGACCGCGCAGTTGACGTTCTCGCCGGTTCCGAAGGTTCACCTGCACGCGAAGGCGTCGCTGAGCCAGCTGGCGCCCGGCGCCGAGGAGTTCGTGCCGCCCGCCGACGCTCAGTGGGTGCCGCCGCAGCGGACGTTCGCGCCGCTCGGCGCCAACCGCTTCGAGACCGAACGGGTCAGCCAGTTCGAGATCGGCGCCGCGCGCGAGTTCAGTGCCGCCACCGTGTCCGTCCGCGCCTTCCGCCAGGCCGTCGAGAACCAGCTCGTGACCGTGTTCGGGGCGGCCGACCCGGCGCGGCTGATCTCCGCCGGTGGCCACTACGGTCTGGCCTCGGCCGGCGACGCGTCGCTGCGCGGCTGGGCGGTGGGTGTCGCTCACGAGGTCATGCCGCACGTGCGCGGGAGCGTCGACTACACGTTCGTGTCGGCTGAGTGGGCGCCCTCGACCGGCGCCAACCGTCGCGCGCTCGCCGCTTTCGCGCCTCAGGCGATCCGCGAGCCGAGCGAACAGGTTCATGACGTCTCGGCGTCCCTGGATGCCGCGCTGCCGCAGACGGCCACCCGTTTCGTAGTGCTCTACAAGGTGAACTCCGCGTTCGTCGACAATCCGGCCGGATTGCAGACGGGCAGCGGCCGCTTCGACGTCGAGCTGCGCCAGGGGCTGCCCTTCATGGGCGGGGTGGGCGATTGGGAGATGCTCGTGGGGGTGCGCAGCCTGTTTCGCGCCTCGCTCGACGACCGTTCCATCTACGACGAGCTGCTCGTCGTGCGGGCCCCGAAGCGGCTCATCGGCGGACTGCAGATCCGATTCTGACGCCTGGCCGATCCGGCGCACGCGCCGTGGTCCTTCCGTATTTTGGAAACGCCGTCCAACCCCTTGGACGCGGCCCTTTCCGCCTTCGAGGAATACAATTAAGCTGCTGACATAAAAGGACTTAATCGCGGTTCGGATAATCGGATCGTGGTATGTCGTTTGCAGCGCAACACCCGTTACCCCGTTCCAGATGGCTTCCCTTCACGATTCTGCGCAGCGCCCCTCCGAGCCCGTCTGGCGCGGATGGTCGAGCACGACGGTACCGGTGGTCGTGGCCACCGTGCTGCTCCTGCTCGGGCTCGTCAACATCGTGCAGCGGGCCACCCAGGACGACGTCGAAGATGGCGTGCTGTGGGTGCAGCGTTCCACCGGCGTCGTGGCGGCGGAAGTCGACTCGCGTTCGCCGGCCGGCCGGGCCGGGGTCCGACCGGGGGACGTGCTGCTGGCCATCGACGGGCAGAGCATCGAGGAGCGTGACGACGTCCACGCGCTGCAGCAGACGGCGCGGCGGGGCGCCCGGCACGTCTACACCCTGCTCGCCCTGGGCGACCAGCGCGTGGCGCAGGTCACCCTGCAGCCGATTCCACGCGGCGTGGGTGGGCTCTACTACCTGCTGGCGGCCGTCGGTATCGTGTCGCTGGTCGTCGGCGCGACCGTCCGCACCCGGCGCCCCGCCGACCCGGCCACGCTGCACTTCTTCTGGCTCTCGGTCGCCTTCTACGGCGTCTTCACGTTCTCGTTCTCCGGCCGCCTCGATCGCGTCGACTGGGTCTTCTACTGGGCCGACCAGATCGCCACGCTGCTGCTGCCGCCGCTGTTCGTGCACTTCGCCCTCGTCTTCCCGGAACGGCCGCGCAATCCGGCTCTGGCAGCGCTGGCGAACCAGCGCTGGGGCTGGCTCTACGCGCTGCCGGTGGCGATCGGTCTGTGGCGTGCCGGGGCGCTCCTGCGCGCCTCGGTCGATCCGGCGGGCCTCATCGGCACGATCGCCGTGCTGGATCGCCTCGAGCCCCTCTACCTCGCGCTCTACCTGCTCGGCGGCCTGACGATCTTCGGACTCGCGCTGGCCAACGCCCGTTCGACGACCACCTTGCGCCAGCTGCGCTGGATCGTCTGGGGGGCGGCCATCTGCTCCGGCCCCTTCCTGCTTGCTTACGCCGTGCCCTTCGCTTTCGGCGCGACTCCGTCGCTGGCCATGCAGCTCACGGTGGTGCCGCTCGGCCTGGTGCCGCTGGCCTTTGCCTCGGCCATCGTGCGTTACCGGTTGATGGATGTCGAAGTCATCCTCAAGCGGCTGCTCGTCTACACGGCGGCCGTCAGCGCCATCGCCGCCATCTACATGGTGATCCTGGGCACGACGGACCTCTTCTACGTCTCGTCGGAGGACGATCACCGCTGGGTGATTGCCGCCCTCGCCACCATCGTCGTCCTGCTGCTGGCGCGCCCGGTGCGGGACGCCGTGCAGAGCGGCATCGACCGCGTCTTCTATCGCGACCGCTATGACTACCGGCGGGCGCTCCTCGGCTTCGCCCGCGAGCTCAACTCCGACCTCGATCTCGACCGCCTGGCCGAACGCCTGCTCTCGCGCGTGCGTGACACGCTGGTCGTCGACCGCCTGTGCCTGATGTCGGCCACCGGCTTCGGCACCTTCGAGTCGATTCGCCACGACGGCTTCGGCGAGACGCCGCCGCTCGTGCCGCGGGGATCCGCCGTGGCCGCCCGCCTCAACCAGGGGCATGTGGTGCGATTCGACGATCCGATGGCGGCCGCTCGCTATCCTGCCGAGGAAGTCGAGTACTGGCGCGACGCCGGCATCTACTACTTCGTGCCCTGCGTGTCGAAGGATGCGTCGATTGCCGCGCTCGCCCTCGGCCGCCGCGAGAATGGCGAGCCCCTGACCTCGGACGACGTGGCGCTGCTGTCGGCCATGGCCGGTCAGGTGGCCACCGCCGTCGAGAACGCGCGCCTCTATCGCGAACTGCACCTGAAGGCCGCGGAGTTCGACCGGCTGCGCGTGTTCAACGAGCACATCCTCGAGTCGCTCGACGACGGTCTGCTCGTGGTGAGCGGCGACGGCTCCATCGTGCACTGGAACCACGCCCTCGAACGCATCTACGGGCTGCGGCGCGGCGAGGCCGTCGGACGTCCCCTTCACGGGCTCTTCGACGCCGACGTGGTGGCGGCGGTGGCTGCGGCGCGGGAGATGTCGGCCAACGGCGGCACCGAGTACCGGGTACCGCTCCAGCCCCGCGGCGGACGGCTGGACGGGCGGCTGCTGGTCAACATCACGACCGTCCCCATGTTGCCGATGCCGGGGCGTGACTGGGCCGGCACCATCGTGATGTTCGAGGACGTCACGGCCCGCGTCCGTCTCGAGGAGCAGCTGCGCGTGTCCGAGCGCATGGCCTCACTCGGCCTGCTGGCGGCGGGAGTCGCGCACGAGGTCAACACGCCGCTGACCGGCATCTCGAGCTACACGCAGATGCTGCTCGAGCAGGCCGACCCCGCCGACCCGCGCACCCACATGCTCGAGAAGATCGAGAAGCAGACCTTCCGCGCCGCCCGCATCGTGAACGGCCTGCTCAACCTGTCGCGGCCGACCGACGCGGAGGACAGCGAGCGCACCGTGATCGACCTGAACACGGTGGCGGCCGAGGTCCTGGCCCTGCTCGAGCACCAGTTCGACAAGGGCCGCGTCCGGATCCGTCGCGAGTTGTCTTCCACGCCGGTGCTCGTCGTCGGCTACGAGTTCAAGCTCCAGCAGGTGCTCCTCAACCTGTTCCTGAACGCGCGCGACGCCATGCCGAGCGGCGGCTGGCTCACGATCGCCACCCGTCTCGAGGGCGACCGTGCCATCGCGGAGGTCCGCGACACCGGCGCCGGCGTCGCCCCCGAGCATCTGGCCCGCATCTACGATCCGTTCTTCACGACCAAGGGCATCGGCCAGGGCACCGGCCTCGGCCTGTCCATCTCGTACGGCATCATCCAGGAGCACGCCGGCTCGATTCAGTGTGAGAGCACTGTCGGCCAGGGGACGCGCTTCGTTCTGTCGTTCGCCGCCGCCACTCCCGGGTCTGGCAGCGTCCTGCGCCAGGGAGCCGGCCAATAGCCCGGGAGGGCGGCATCGCCATGCGACGTCAAGGCACGGTCCTCGTCATCGACGACGAGGAGATCATGCGCGAGATTCTCGACACCCTGCTGACGCGCGAGGGCTATCGCGTGCGGCTCGCGGCGTCGGGGCCCGAAGGCCTCGAGGTGGTGCGCTCGACGCCGATCGACGCGGTGATCGTCGACGTGATGATGCCCGGCATGGACGGCCTGGCGGTACTCGATGCGATCCGGGACATCGACGACGAGCTGCCGGTGCTGATGATCACGGCGTTCGCCTCGATGGAGACGGCCGTCACCGCCATGAAGAAGGGCGCCTTCGACTACATCACCAAGCCCTTCAAGAACGACGAAGTGCTGGTCGTGCTGCACAACGCCGTCGAGCGCCGCCGTCTGGTGGCCGAGAACCTCACGCTCAAGCAGAACCTGCAGGCGCGCTATCACAAGTTCGCCAACATCATCGGCGGCAGCCCGCAGATGCGGCAGGTCTTCGACCTCATCATCCAGGCCGCGCCCAGCCGCTCCACCATTCTCATCACCGGCGAGAGCGGGACCGGCAAGGAGCTCGTGGCGCGGGCCATTCACAGCAACTCCGCGCGCTCCGACAAGTCCTTCGTGACGGTCAACTCCGGCAATCTGCCGCCCGATCTGCTGGAGTCCACGCTGTTCGGGCACGTCAAGGGCGCCTTCACCGGCGCCGTCTATCCGAAGAAGGGCCTGTTCGACCTGGCCGACAAGGGCAGCATCTTCTTCGACGAGATCGGCAACATCTCCGGCGAGACGCAGGCCAAGCTCCTGCGCGTGATGCAGGAACGCGAGTTCATGCGCCTCGGCGGCATGGAGACGATCAAGGTCGACGTACGGATCATCGCCGCCACCAACGTCGATCTGAAGCAGGAAATGGAGGAGGGCCGCTTCCGCGAGGACCTTTTCTACCGGCTCCACGTCATCGCCATCCACCTGCCGCCGCTGCGCGATCGCAAGTCCGACATTCCGTTGCTCGTCCAGCACTTCCTCAAGAAATACGCCGAGGAGAACGAACGGCCGGTACTCGAGGTGCTGCCGGAGACGCTGGACCTGCTGATGGAGCACGACTGGCCGGGCAACGTGCGCGAGCTCGAGAACACCATCGAGCGCGGCGTCGTGCTGTCGCCGGGCCGCACCCTCGGGCCCGACATGATTCCCGATCACGTGCGCCGGTCGCCGCGCGCCGTGACGCCGCACGTGGCGCTGCCGCCCGAGGGCATCTCGCTCAAGGACGTGACCGCCGCCTACGAACGGCAGTGGATCGAGTCGGCGCTCGAGGCCGCCGGCGGCGTGCAGAAGCGGGCGGCCGAACTGCTGCACATCAAGCCGACGACGCTGAACGAGATGATCAAGCGCTACGACATCCGTCCGCGGCGCAAGAAGGCCGGCAGCAACCCCGGCAGCGACGTCGACGACCGGCTCGAACCCGCCACCTCCGACGTCGAGTAGCGGCGTCCATCGTGTGAGCCGCCGCCGGATGGCTGCGGCGTCGTCCTCCGCCTCATTTCGCTCCGGCAAAGCTGCCGGCGCTCAGAGTTGAGCGTCGACAGACGCCACGCCCATCCGGCTCCGGAGTGGTCGAGTCGCGGGCACCGGATTGCGGCGTCAGTCGGTCGGCGCTCGGAAGACGATCAGCGCTTGCGCCCCGGCCGCGGACCGGGCGGCCGCTGGAGCGCGGTGGCGTCGCACGACGCGTCCGGGTCCTCCAGCACGCACCCGGTTTGACCCGTATGGCAGCCGAGGATCGCATTGGAGCCGGCATCGCCGACATGGTAGTGGTAGCCCTCGTCGACGGTCGTGTGGCCGCCGCACGCATTCAGGTCACCGGGCACGGCGCTGCTGGCGTCGAGCCGCGCATAGAGCGGATACCCGTCCAGCGCGACGCCGATATGCGTGGCGTGCTTGCTCTCCGACCTGCCGTGGTCGAGGCAGTCCGTGACGGCGTGAATGTGATAGCCGACGGCCGGGTTGACGTGGCCGCCGCAGTCGTCGAAGGGCGCCAGCGTGTGGGCGCTCAGGATGTTCTCCAGCGGAGCCGGTGCATCCAGGCGCACGCCGCGGAACGCGATCCCGACCCCGGCGTGGCCCACCCGCGGCTCGATTCGAGACGCCGCCACTGGCTGGATCGGGATCACATACGTGTTCGTCAGGCCGCTCCTGATGTAGGACGCGAGGCACTGCACGCAGTAGTTGTTGTATCGAGGATCCACGTCCGGACGCGCGGCCGCTGCACAGGCCTCGGGAGTGTCGGTGACGTTGACCGCCCCGGTCTTCGGGTCGTACATCTGCCAGGCCGGATCGTTGTAGAACGTCGCCAGGTTCTCGATGAACGAACCGTCGACGTCATACACCTTGCCGGCGTCGGGCCAGATTCCGCCGCGGTCGGCGCCGTCCGCGGTGTTGGTCGGGCACCAGGGGCCCATATCGAAGGTGTCAGGATTGGCCGGCAGCGTGATCGGCCACGCACGTGGTGCTCATCCCTCCCGACAGCGTGCACTCGACGAGCCGGGGCGCTCCGATGACCGACCCCGGTTCGAAGCGGCTGGCAAACGCCTGAAGGTCGAAAGCGGCCATCGTCGCCTGCGGCTCCGGAGATGAGCCGCAGCCGGCGAGCGACGCCACGAGCAGAGCAGAAACAAGCGGAGTTCCGTAGCGCATGTGTCGCCCTCCCCCTCATTGTCGCTGACGCGGCGGCGGCGGCAACGCCGCACGTAGCGCCGCCTCGCTCACGCCCAATGCCTTGGCCGCCGCGGCGAAATCCAGGGCCCGGCCTCCGTGGTCCTGCACGGCCTTCATCAGAGCCTGGTCGGAGACGCCCAGTGCTTTCGCGGCGTCCGCGAACCCCGGTGGCGACCCGCCAGGTCGCGGACCGCCCGGGCCGCCGCGCCCGCCGCCTGGTCCCGGTCTGCCGCGAGGTCCCCCGCCCCCGCCTCCACCTGATCCGATCCCCGTCTTCGCGGTCGTGCTGAAGTTGTCCCTGGCCACGACGCCCGACAGGCACGGCGGGAGATTGGGGAACGCCTCGGGCGCATGATAGTGGTAGCTCTCTTTCACGTCACCACCCGATGGCGCAACGTGTCCACCGCAGGCATCCAGGTCTCCGGGCACGCCGCCGCCAGCGTCCCGGCTGCCGTAGATCGGGAAGCCGTCGAACGCGTAGCCGAACATCGCCGTCGGCGCCTGGCTGACGGCGCAGTCCACCCTGACGCGGGCCCGCGCGGCCACCGCCTCGATGTCCGTGGCCGTGGCGTGCCAGTGATACCACCCGCCGGGATCCACGTGCCCGCCGCAGGTGTCGAGGGCCGGCATGTGCCCGGTGTCCAGGACCGAGGGCGCATCGGAGAAGATCGGCACGCCGTCGAGCGCCACGCCCACTTTGTTCACGACCCCCAGCCGCATGGGCGTCCGCCCCATCACTGGCGTCTGCGGAATCAGCATCGTCATCGTGACGGTCTTGTCGAGCGACGCCTGGAGGCAGGCGTTGGCCACGCCCGGCCGGCCCTGGCCCGGGTCGGCGATGTGCACGGTGCCGTCGGGCTCGTAGAACGAATAGCCCAACGTCTTCAGCATGCGCAGGAAGGAACCGTCGATCCGATACAGGCCCGCCTTGTCCCCGTCCCACTGCCACAGTCCGCCGGCATCATCGGTGGTCGCGGGACAGAAGGGGCCGATGGTCTTGCCGTCAGGCAGGTATTTGACGACCAGCCGGACACATCGCGCCGCCGAACCGTTCTCGAGCGTGCAGTCGACAACCTCGGGTGGCCGCACCAAGGCGTCCGCGCTGAATGCGCGAGCGTCGACCTCGGCCACCTCGACACTCGGGGCACGCATGGCCATCGCCACGGCGCCCGTCGAGACGAGCAATGTCGCAACGAGGACCCGGATCCACAGTCTGCTCATGACTTCTCCACCGCCGACGGCACCGCTGCCACGTTCACCGGCGTCACGATGTCATCGGACGCCGCGCCCGTAGCGCTGGCGCTGGGCGTCCGGACGCCGGTAGAACGAGCCGGTGGGCATCGTGATCGTGGTGCCTTGCACGACGCGGATGACACGACACTCATCAATTGGCGCGCGCGGTTGACGCTTCGCGTGCCAGGACCTTGATGTCGGCAATCAACGATCGGATGCTGTCGGGATCCAGCCCGTTGTAGATGCCACGAATACGACGGTCGCCATCGATCAGAATGAAGTTCTCGGTATGCAGGAAGTCGTCCTCGTTCCGCGTGCCGCCGAGGTCTTCGTCAACGAAGTAGGAGCGGCGGCCCAGGTCGTAGATCTCGCTCCTGGCTCCGGTGAGCAGCTTCCATTTGTCGACGTTCACGCCGTGCGCCTCGGCATACGTCGCCAGCACCTCTGGCGTGTCGGTGTCTGGCGTCACGCTGTGCGAGAGCAGCACGACCCGGTCGTCATCGAGAAACGCCTTCTGCACGTCGCCCATACTCGTGGCCATCAGAGGGCAAATGGCGGGACACGTCGTGAAGAAGAAGTCGACGACGGCAATCCGGCCGCGCAAATCGGCCTCGGTGAACGGCTCGCTCTGCTGATCGACCAGACGAAACGGCCGAATCTCATGCGACACCGGCGTGCCGTCGGCCGGCCACCTCGGCGTGAACTCGGCCGAATCGTAGAATGGCAGCGTCCGCGCCGCCGCGAGCGGTGTCGTGCCGACGGGCGTCGCGCAGCCGGCGGCAGTAGCCAACGCTACGACCAGACATGCCAGGGAACACTTCATCTGATGGCTCCTTCCTCGAGTTCGAAGCAGAGGGACGACTTCTGCAGTCCGTAGCGGAAGCCGTCGCGCGCCTCGTAGTTGATGAACGGCCGGCCGTTCTCCCGCCAGGCCCGCTGCATGCCCTGCTCCTGGTCGTCGTGAAAGGTGAGCGCGGTATATGGCGCGCCGGTCCGGTACCACTGCCGCTGCTCGCCCTCCCGTCTGTCGTCCACGTAGAAGAAGTCGAACCTCATGCTGCCGTCGTCCCAGTACCCGACGTGGCGGCCGTAACTGAGATTCGCGCGGTAGCTGCGTGAGTCGCGCGGTTGCCCGCCCGCGTAGAACGTGTTCGTCACGCCGTGCCGCATGCCGCCGAGGAACGAGCCGCTGCTCTTGACCGTGCCATCGGGATATCGCTCCTCGATGACGCCGTCGTAGGCACGTCCGTCGAAGACGTAGATGCCGTTGGCCAGCGACAAACGCGCGTCGCTCGCGGCGACGGTGGTCGCCGGAATGCTCGACACATCGACGGCGGCGGCACGTGCGGCCGCCGGCGCCTCTGCTGCCACGGCACTGCAGCCGGCGACCAGCGCGGTGAGCAGCAGCAGCGCAAGCGGCGCGAGCCTAGAAGGTGAAGGTGCCCTTGGTGCCATGGTAGCTCCCCGCTTTCAGGATGTAGAACCTGGAGTTCATGTAGGCCACCGAGGAGGTGTGGTAGTGGTAGATGGCGGCTGCGAAATCGCCCGTCGTGCCGAGGTGGCCGCCGTTGGTATCGAGGTTGGACGGGTAGGAGCCATCCTGGTCCCGACGCCCGTAGATGGGAAACCCGTCGCGTAGAAAGCCGATGAGATTGGCGTCGTCACTGGACGTGAAGTCGCCGTCGAAGTGATAGTGGTAGAGCGCACCAGGGCCGACGTGAGCCCCCGCCCGGTCAAAGCTCAGCAGCGTGCCCGAATCCACCGGCACGTTGCCCCCTTCCCGGTCGTTGTAGATCGCCACCCCGTTGAGCGCCATGCCAATCGGCCCGAGTGAGGTGGCTTCCTTGCTGGCCGCCTCCGCTGGCGTCACCGGAATCGTCATCGCGAAGGTCTGCGCCCCGATGACTCCCGGGGTGAGAGTCTGACCAGCAAGCTGCGCTTCGTAGAGCGCGTTGCCGACGCCCCAATACGGCGTGACGTGGTCGGGGACGCCCGTGGACCGCAGCACGATGCTGGTGGCGCCAACGGCCGCCGTCACGCCGCTCCTGTAGCGGCTGCTTGCCACGCTGGCAATCGAGGGCCCGGCACCGGTGCTCCCGGTGGTGGTAGTGGTGGTCGTCGTCGATGTGCTGGGCGAGGTGGGGCTGTCGCCACCACAGGCGGCAGCCGTGGCCAGGGCCAGGGCCACAACCGCCAGCGCGGCTGGCGAACGCGACACGGTGAATCGGGAAGAGGCAAGTGACATGAACGCTCCTGTAGGAAGACTACGGAGCGCACCTTGCGCAAGTCTGAAGCGTCTGCCGCTCCACCCGAACAGCCTCGGCCACAACCTGGCAAACCCCAGGACCACGGCGACCGTTGACGTGCCCTGCATGATTCCTGTGGGACGTGAGCTTCGGGACGGCCCTCAGGACCAGCCATCCCGGGGGCCAGGACAGCCGCCAGAAAGAGCGCTTATCCGAATTCGATGCCGAGATTGAATCCAGCCAGGCTGGCCGGCCAATGCCGCGACCATCGAGACCGAACCCCGCCATGACCGCACGCAGCCCGTGGCGGCGTGGTCGTGGTAGCCGGTATGCGGATCGACACTCCAGCGGAATCCGCCGCGCCGCTGCGGGGTGACAGGCGGTCAGGCGAGCTTCGCGAGCTCGTCGTAGGCGATGGTCAGCGCCAGGCCGAGCCGCGCCTTGGTGCCCCCGAAGTGCTCGAACTTCGGCAGTACCTCGACCTTCGCCAGATCGTCGCGGCTCCCGCCCTCACGGCGCACGCGGCGGGCCATGTCCACGACGGCCGTGAAGTAGTCGCGCTGGTAGTGGAGATCGGTGCGCGTGCCAATGAACGGATGCCCGGCTTCGGCATGCCCGAACACGTAGAGCGCGTCGGCTGGATACGCCGCCGCCATCTTCTCGAGCACCTGCATCCAGCCGTGCACCGAGGCCCCGGCCGGCGCGTCCACGTTGGGATAGCCGCGGTTGTTCAGCAGGTCGCCGAGGTGGACGATGTTGGCTTGCTCGAAGTGGATGGCTGCGTCGCCGCCGGTGTGGGCCGGCCCCCAGTGCTTCGCGCGGATGGTTTCGTCGCCGAGCGTCAGGCTCCACGTGTCCGGGAACGTGACGTCGGGCAGCGTCGTCGGCGTCTTGGCGCGCTCGGCCTGCACCTTCTGGTTTTCGCTCGAGCGGACGTGCGCGACGATCTGCTTGGCCGCCGGCCGCAGCACGCCGTTGCCGCCCGTGTGATCGGGGTGGTGGTGACTGTTGATGACGACGTCGATCTGGCGGGGGCTGCGCTCCTTCAGGCCCGCCAGCAGGTTCGGCGCCGTATCCGCGAACTGGGTGTCGACGACCAGCAGGCCGTCGGGGCTCACCAGCCAGCCGATCGTGCCGCCGCGCTGGTTGAAGATGCCGACGTTGCGGCGAAGTGGCGTGAAGATCGCCGGAGCGGGTGGCGGGGCGGGCTGCTGCGCCGCGGCCACTGCAGGGGGAAGGGCGCCAGCCACGGTCGCCAGTGTCGACGCCTTCACGAACTCACGACGGTTCACGCTCATGATTGCTCTCCTGCCTGGCCCGGCACGCGGGGCCCGGATGCCGCGGATTATACGACCGCCCGGTGGCTACTCGTGCCGTATCCGCTGCCTCGCCCGGCCTTATCGCGGCCGCCGAGGCGGCAGCAGCCGCTTCGGGAACTTCGCCACCACCGTGTAGTGCGGGTCGACGATGTTGGCCACCCGGACGACCCCGACCTGCGAGGCCACCTGGTAGGCCTCCATCTTGTCGAAGCCGTAGTCGGCCACCATCCACTCGATGAGCTCGACGTAGGCGATCCGCATCGCGTCGATGAGCGGCCGCACGCTGCCGGCCACCATGATGTACTCGTCGTTCTCGATGCGGGGCCAGCGGATGCGCTGACCCTTGATGACGTCGAACTGGAAGGTCACGTCCGCCGTGGACTCGAGGCCCGAGCCCGCGATCTCGCCGTCGCCTTGCGCGGCATGGAAGTCGCCGAAGTAGAAGAGGCCGCCCGGGTGAAACACCGGCAGGTAGACCGTGGCGCCCTCGGTGACGTCAGAGGCGTCCATGTTGCCGCCGAAATCCCCGGGCCACAGGCCGCCGAACTCCTCCTCGCCGGCCGGCGCCGTGGCCACGCGGCCCAGCATCGGTCTGAGCGGAATCTCCAGGCGCTTCACCGACGAGTTCGGCAGGTCGATGAGGCCGACGTTCTTCGCGCGGTCGAGCTGCCAGACGAAGCGGCGGGCCGGCAGCGGCTCGTTCAACAGGCGCGTCCGGCTGTCGCCGGCCACGCCGCTGATGCCTCCGGGGGTGACGTTCGAGATGGCGATGTCCCGGTTGGGCCGGAGCCGCACTACCCGCACGACGAGGGTATCCCCCGGGGCGGCGCCCTCGATGAAGAAGGGTCCCACCTCGCCCGGCCACGGGCCGGCCACCTTCGGGTCGTAGTAGTCACCCGGCTTCGAGAAGGTGCGCGTTTCGACCGTGGTTCCCGGTGTCAGGCGCAGCACGGGCTCGCGCACGGCAAAGGTCGGCACGCCGGCGGTGGGCTCGTAGGTTACGGTCTGAGCTTCCGCCACCGGCGGGGCGAGAAAGAGGGTGAGGGCCAGGCCGGATAGCCTGACGAACTGGCGTCGTTTCATCGGTCGCCTCCGCCCGGAAGTCTACCGCGCGGGGCGCCGGTACAGAGTCTTGGCCGATCCCGGCTGGGAGCATGAGATCGGCCACGTGAGGGGGCGCGCGCACGACGTGTCCCGATAGCCGCTGGAGGGACGTATGAAGTGGACAGCAGCGCTCGTGTTCGGAGTATTCCTGGGGGCGATGGCGACGGTGGCTGCCGGTCAGGGCGGTCAGGCCGCGCCGCCGCCGGCGCTCGAACCCGGCGCCTCAGCCGCCGATGTCGAGAAGGCGATCATCGCCGCTTGTCCGCCGGCCGCAACCACCAGTGGATGGTAGGGTCGGCCGCGCGACTCGTTGCGGCCGTTCGTTCGGTGAGACTGGGCGGCCGTCGCCACGTCGAAGGCCCGCTTCTGGCACGCGCTCAAGGCCCGTCGCTCTGCCGCTGAGGTGCTCGCCGTCGCGGACCAGATGCGCACGCATGCGCAGCAGCTCCGTCCGGGATGGCCCACGCGCCAGGACCGTCTCGACGATCTCCTGGTCCATCAGCGTGTCGGATAGGCCCTGCGAGTCGGGCATGCCAGCGCCAGCGCGCTACGGCTTGTGCGTGTGCGCGAGCTCGAGTTCCAGTCCCAGGAGCCGCTCGAGCGCCTGATGTCGCCAGATCGTACGGATGACAAACATCCACACGACGACGGCGACAAGGATTCCGGCGTATACCTGTGGCGGCTTCTCCAGCAGACCGAAGTAGGTGCCCAGGGAGGGCACGAAGTGGAAGACCTGAAAGATCAGGATGAGTGCGACCGCCAGCATGCCTGGGCGCTTGTCTTCGCTGACCTCCCGCCGCCAGCCGGTGAAGAAGCCGATCGGGGGCGCGAGGAAGAGCAGGAGCAGGAACGCCGTGTGTGAGATGAAGATTGACAGCGTGCCCTGCGCGGCAATCGTGCCAAAAGCGTCGGCAAAGCCTGCATCCGTCGGCTTCACGCCTGTGTACGCGCTGTAGTTGGCAAGAAGCCTCGCGAACTGCGGCGTGCCATCGCCCACGGTTGCGAGACCGTCGATTGGCGGACGCGCCCGGTTGAAGTCGTCGAGATAGAGGCCGACGCCCATGAGCATGGTCAGCAGGGCGACAGGAAGAACGAAGCGTGCCAGCGACAGCAGCAGATGCGGCTCCAGCGGTCGCGGCCGGGCCCACAGGGTGAGAAAGAACGCAGGGATGCCGACGGTGAAGGTCGTCAGAGCCACCTGTGCCGGATCGAACGGAAAGCGCAGACCAAGAATCGTGACGCCGATGATCAGCAGGGTGGTGGTGATGGAGCGCGCCAGGAAGAGAAAGAGCGCGCTCGACAGCCCGGAGACGATGCGCTGTCCTTCGCCGAACGCCGGACGGAGTGCGGCAAACGAGTCGCCGAGCAGCACCATGTCGGCCACGTTCCTGGTGGCACTGCTGCCCGACTGCATGGCGATGCCGAGCGAGGCCTTCTTCAGCGACAGCACGTCGTTGACGCCGTCGCCGATCATCGCCACATGGTGGCCGCGCCGCAGCAAGGCGTCAATCAGCCGCTCCTTCTGTTGAGGCGTGACACGCCCGAAGATGGTCGTCTCGGCCGCGGCCTGGTCGAACGCCGCATCGGTCATCGCGGCGAGTTCAGGGCCGGAGACGACACCGATGTCGTCGGGCAGGCCGGCCTGCCGGGCCAGCGCCGCCACCGTGTGGGGACTGTCGCCAGAGATCACCTTCAGCGTGATGCCCAGCGCGCGGAATCCGGCAATCGTTTCCCTCACCATCGGCCGCAGTTCATCGCGCAGGCTGACGAGGGCAAGTGGCACCAGCCGAGGCAGTTCCAGCCCACCTTCGGCGTCGTGAAAGGCGGTCACGCCTGGGGCGTGAGCGAACAGCAACACGCGCAGGCCCTGCTCCGACCATTCGCGTGTCTGCGCGGCGAGGTCGCCGCTGGCGGCCATGACGTCGGGCGCCATGTATTCGGCGAGGACCTCGACCGCCCCGAGGAGGTACAACCCGTGGCGCTCGGTCTGATTGAACGCCACGCCACTCCACTTGCGGGACGAGGCGAAGGGCACTTCATCGCTGACGAGGCGTACCTCACCGTCCGTTCCGGCCAGGATGGCCTCGCTGGTCTGGTTGGAGGGCGAGGCGCTCCGTACGAAGTCACCGAGCGCTGCCATCGTCTCGTCGCGGGCGCCGCTGCCGAGCAGACGGATGTCGTGCCACTGGAGTCGGTTGGTGGTCAGGGTGCCGGTCTTGTCCGTGCAGAGGATGTCGACGTTGCTGAGCGATTCCACGGCGTTGGTCTGCTGTACGAGGGCGCCGTCCCGCCCGACCTTCGCGGCACCCAGCGCGTAGGCGGCGACGATCAGCAGGAAGAGACCGTAGGGCACCTGGCCGGTCAGCACCGCGGCAATCTGCACCAGGCGGATCTGGCTCAGGCCTTCGAGCGCCGCTGCGGCCAGAATGAGGATGCTGAACACCCCGACGAACAGCATCATCAGCTTCACGAGCAGATGGATCTGCTTCTGCAGCGGAGTCCGCACGATGCTCATCCTGCGCGCCGCCGCGGTGAGCTGATTGGCCAGGCTCTCGGTCCCCACGCTCTTCGCGCGCAGCCAGCCCGCGCCGGTGACGCAGAAGCTGCCGGAGAAGAGCGTGTCGCCGGCGTTCTTGCGAATCAGGGTGGGCTCGCCCGTCAGCAGTGACTCGTCAATCTCCAGTGAGCTGTCACCAACCACGGCGCCATCCACGACAATCTGGTCACCGGCCTCGACCCGGATGACGTCGCCCTCCACGATCTCGGCCGGGTCGACGTCACGGGCGAGCCCGTCACGCACCACGCTGACGGTCGGCTTGGTGAGAAGTGCGATCTGGTCCAGCAGGCGCTTCGCCCGCATTTCCTGCAGTGTGCTGATGAGTGCGTTGACCAGACCGATGCCGACGCTGGTCATGGCATCGTTGACGCGCCCGAGAGCAATCAGTGCGATGCCAATGGCGAAGAGCAGGTTGTTGAACAAGGTGAAGAGATTCGTGCGAACGATGTCGACGTAGGTCCGCCCGCTCTTCACCGTCTTGTTGTTGCCCCGTCCCGCCGCTCGTCGCTCTTGCGCCTCGCGTTCGCTGAGCCCGGCTAGCTCTTGCATGGCCCGGCGTTGCTCCTTGAAACCAGCCAGGTGAAGAACGGCGAAAGGCGCCTGTCGCCGAAGGCGAAACCGTCGTGATCGTTCCAGACTGCTGAAGTGGAGCGCGTCATGGATCGGTTCTCACGACTGATGGTTGGAGGGGCCGCCAGACCCCCATTCATCGAGACCGCTGCAGCGGTCGCTGAAACGTTCGCGAGTCGATGACATCTTGTCCTTCGAGCCAGCGCATGTGGATCACTTGCAAGGAGCCATCGTCGCTCACTTCGTAACGGATGCTACGAGTGGCACCACCTTGCTCGAAGACCTGTTCGTACACGTCGCCGTCCCGAGTCACCGCCCTGAGCGGCCCGATGCCTGGATTGACCTCGCCCACGCGGTTTCCTAGCGCATCGGCGACCTTCTGATCGCGAAACACGCGCACGTTGTAGCCGGTGTTGTCGATGCCCGCAGTGTGGTGGCAGCCGACCACGTAGGGGATCGTCTCGGTCGTGTAGTAGATCCACGTGTCACCGTGGCGCTTGGCGTTGCAGATGTCGAGGCCCGAGGGAGCGTTGTATCCGTCGAGGCTGCGGGCTGAGCGCTCCGGCGAGGCGGGAGCGCCACCGTAAAACACGGGCGCACCATCGATGGTGTAGGCGAGCGGGTGATCAAGATGCTGCGCGTCTACCAGACATGTCGGGGCTTGGTGATAGTGGTAGTCATCGCCCTGCCCCGAGTGACCTCCGCAATCGTCTAGCTCTTGTCCCTTGACCGTGTCGCGATAGGTTCGGTGTGGGTCGATGCTCGGGTCGGGAGCCGTGCTGTAGTGAAAAATGGGCACACCGTTGATGGCAAACGCGTTGGGGCCGATACCGGTGGTGTTGGTGATGGCATCCTGGAATTCGGGCGTCAGGGGTATTGTCCAGGTGATCGGGTAGGGCACGGGGACTCGGTCGATCCAGTTGACGATCCCGTGCATCATGTCGTGGCGTGGCAACCCGTTCTCCGATGTCAGGGTCATCGTGTTGTCTGGGTTGCAGATGACGGTGACTCCCGTGGTCTGCCCTTCGATTTGCGCTTTGCGGGTGTCGCAATCTGCGGTGACCACTGGTGTCGGAAGACCTTTACCTGAGTCCCTACCCCCGCTGCGGTTGACCGAGTCGCCGCGCCCTCCGCCACAGGCCACGGCAACCACGGTTCCGAGCGCCGCCACGGTCAACAGACAGACGCCGCGCCGGCGGCTCGCTGTCGTCGACGCTTGATCCACCGGGCGACGACTGGAAGTGGGGGGTGCGGAGAGTGTCATAAGGACTCCTGTGTTGAGTTGCAGAATCTCTACCGAGGGCCTGTGGATCAGCCCCGAGTGCACCTCTCCCTCCACGCGCGATGCCCGCGATCGTCACCGACGCCAGCCATTCTGCCGCAGACGACCGTCCTCCGCGTAGCCGCGTACCGTGTCGGCACCACCGCGCCACGAGCGCCGTCGGTCACCGTCATGCCGGCGTCAGCGCACCGGGCTCTGCACCGTGTGACGCGCCAGCACCACGTTGTCGAGCAGCAGGTTGCGCGTCCAGATGAACTCGGCACGGCCGAAGAGCGCCGCATGTCTGACGTAGCCCGGCGTCGAGGTGACGTCCGCCGGCGGGTAGACGGTGGCCGGCACCCACGTGGTGTCGTCGAAGCCAGACGTGGTCCAGGTGCCCGGGATCGCGAAATGTAGCGCCGAGCACGTCTTCGGATCGGCCAGACCGCACGGGGCCTTGTTGCCCCCCTGTCGCTTCTCGGCTGCGCAGGCTGTCGAGTCGCGGCCATTGGTCGTCGTGACGCAGCTCGGGGTCGCTGAGCGGCGCGATGTAGAACGTCTCCACCTTCCAGTGCGGGCCGGTGATGGTGCCGTCTGAAAAATGCGCGATGAACCCGCCGTCGCCGACGTTGTAGCGGTCGTACTCCAGCCCGACACCGAGATGGGTCTCCCAGTCCACGCCCTTGATGGCGTAGGTGATGGGGTACTTGGCGCGGAACCGCACGACGGTGGAGTTGAACGGCGTCATCCCCATGCCGTCCTTGGCGATGAACGTGCCGTTGACGTACAGCTCGTAGTAGTTGTCCGCGAAGACGTAGCCGGTGATCTCGACGCCGTCGGGGTCCACCACCACCGTCTTCACCTGCGCCAGGTAGTCGGGAATGTCGCCTGGCCCGGTGCAGTCGTTGTAGACGTCCACTGCGGCCGGCCCCGGATGCACGGCCGACGGCACGTCCCACCGGCTGCCATCGGCGGCGGTCACAGAGCCGCACATCTGCGGGCTGAAGTTGACCTTGAGACCCGACGTGCAGGCCGTGACGACGCCGCAGTTCGTGCCGTTCACTTCGCCCGTGGTCACCGTGCCCTGTGGGGCCTGGCTGGCCACGGCCGCGACGTCCCCGTGCACGCCGCCGACCGCCAACGCGGCGAGCAGCGCGAGGGCCAAACCGCATCCAGTCACAATACGCATCAGAACTCTCCTTGACTGGGCTGGATCATCCAACAAGCCTGGACCACAGCATGACACACCCCAGGACAACGGCGACGGTTGACGTGGCCTGCATGATCCCGGCGGACGTGAGGGTCGGGACGGCCCTTCTGGCCAGCCATCCCAGGGCCAACAGCGCGGCCAGAAAGAGCGCCTGACCGAGCTCGATACCGAGATTGAAGCCGGCCAGGCTGGCCAGCCAATGCCGCGAATCGAGACCAAAGCCCGCGATGGCGGATGCGAATCCCAATCCGTGCAACAACCCGCAGGCGAAGACGATGGCCAGACGGATCTGGTGCGAGCGGGTCCGCCAGGCGCCGAAGAGATTGTCCAGCGCGATGCCGACGATACTCGCGGCGATGAGCGGTTCGATGACCTCAGCCGGCACAGTGACCCAGCCGCCGCCCGCCGCCGCCAGGGTCAGGCTGTGCGCGATCGTGAAGGCGGTGGCCGTCAACGCCAGTTGGCGCCGGTCACGCCAACGACGAGGATCGTCATCAGGAACAGCAGGTGATCGAAACCGAACAGGATGTGCTGGGCGCCAATGGTCGTGAAGTCGAGGAGGGTGCCCCACGCGTTCTGGAAGAAGTGGTGTTCCGTCTTGTGAGGCGTCAGCACCGCCATCTCGACGCTGTCGCCGTAGGTCGCGCGCAACGTGATCTGCTGTTCGTCGGGAGACGTGCCGAACAGGTCGGTCGAGAGCCGCAGCGACCGTGGCGGCGCCGCGAAACCGACTTCCCGCAAGACCAGGAGATACGGCGTCGACAGCACCGTGTCGTCTCCCAGCAGTGGCGAGAGCAGCGTGATCGGGCCAACCGACGTGGCGGGCACGTCGGCGGTCAGCGTGAACCGAGGCGCAAGCTGGTCCTTGATGGCCTGATCGTGACGTGACAGTTCAGCCGGATCGAGGCTGCCGTCGCGATTGTCGTCGACCCCGCGCAAGGCCGACACCGGCACGCCGAGCACGACGTAGGCGGACGCGTCGACGACGTTGATCGTGCCGTTCTGCGCCGGCATCAGATGGGCGCTCGCGGGGGCGGCGAGCAGCAAGCCCACACCCAGGGCGGCGGCGAGTGCGCGAAAGGCCATCTACCGGCTCCACGCGTCGCCGGGCGTGCCGGCCGTTGCGTCCGCGTGCGACTCGTCGATCACGACACCGACCCTTGCTGGCCGCTGAAGCAGCCGATGAACATGTTCGCGCCCGCACTGGCCGCGTGATAGTGATAGCCGCGGGTGGTGTCGCTGTGTCCGCGGCACGAGTCGAGGCCCGAGGCGCCGCCGTTGGCGAAGATGCCGTAGCCGTCGAGGGCGTAGCCGATCAGCGCGGCGTGGCCATCGGCGCTCGCGACCTGGGCGGTGCAGCCCGTGGCGGCGTGGTAGTGGTAGCCGGTATGCGGATTGACATGGCCGCCGCAATCGTCGAAGGCCGCGATGGTGTAGGCGGCCTTGATGTTGGCGACCGGCGCCGGGGCATCGATGGCAATGCCGTTCAGGGCGAGGCCGACGCCGTTCATGCCCACCGATCCAGTGCCGCTCAGTGCCACGGGAGTGACGGGGATCAGGTAGGTGCGCGAGATGCCGCCCCCGACATAGGACATCAGACCCTGCACGCAGTAGTTGTTGTAGGCGGCCGGGACATTCGGCACCGCGGCCGCCTCGAACGCGGCCTGCGTGTTGGTGACCCTGATGGCGCCGGTGGCCGGGTCGTGCAGTTGCCATCGGCTGTCGTTGTAGAACGTGCCGAGGTTGGCGATGAACGCACCGGTCAGATCGTAGGTCTGGCCACTTTCGATCCACATGCCGGCCACGCTGCCGTCACTGATGTTGGTGGGACACCACGGCCCGGCCGCGTGTTCGCTCGGTGCGCCGGCCGTGACGATTCGGTAGCACGTCGTCGAGGTGCCGCCCGAGAGCGTACAGCTCACGGTGGTGATGGAGCTCCGCAACCCGGTCGCCAGGAAGTTGCCGGGCTGAACCGGTGGCTGCGTGGTCGTGGTGGTGGTGGACGGCGCGGTGGGAGAGCTCGCGTCGCTGCCGCCGCAGGCGGCGAGCAGTCCGGACGTCAATACCAGGAGGCCAGACCACCCCATCATCGTGCGCGTGTTCATCGTTGAAACCCTCAAGAGCTGTGTGATTGAAGCCAGCGCCACGTCTGGGGCGCTAGAGCGAATCGAGAAACCGCAGCAGCAGCTGACGCTCGGCCTCCGACAGCGCGTTGTAGCGCCTGCGCACCGAGTCGGCTTCGCCCTGGTGGCGGCCGATGGCCGCCTGTTTGGTGAACGACAGGCCGTCGTGCATCAGCCGGTTCCGCGTCCGCAGCCCCCACAGAGGCGCCGTCCGCATCTTGTATGCCGTGTCGGCGTATTCGGGGAGCGGCAGCACCGGGATGCCGTCGCCAGACCCGATGTCGTGCGAGAGAAAGTCGCTGTACGGGTGGATGATCTTGTTCCCGAGTGCCGGCGGCACGGTGAACGCGCCGCCGTTGATCGAGCGTGCCGGTCGGCGCCGTGATGATCGAGGCGACGTGACAGGTGGTGCAGCCAACCCGATGGAACACCGCCTCGCCGGCCTCGACCTCCGGGGTGATCGGACCGCGGGACGGCGCTTTCGTCGAGCGCATGAAGTTGGCAAAGGCCACGACATCCACGCCGTCGTCCTCCGGATCGGCGACGGTGTCGAAGGCCGATACGTCGCGGCCACTCGACGTGTTCTCGTCGGGAAAGAGCGGCGAGGTGATGCCCATCTCGTTCAGATAGGCGTCCGCGGAGAACGATTCCAGGCTGGCATGCTGGTTCTTCCACCCGAAGCGGCCGATGCGCGCGGCGCCGTTTGCTTCGAGGACCGGCACGACCACGGCCGTCCCCCGCATCGCGCGAGGCTGCTGCCGGCGGATCTCCAGCAGCGTGCCGTTGGCAATCGCCTCGATGAATCCGCTTCCCAGCGTGTTGGTCGACAGACGGAACGTCCGGATGTCGTCCTCGAAGTCCACGAGCTCGGCGATCTCCGGATCCGTCGAGCGCGAGTGCACCAGCGATCCACCCAGCGACTCGAAGAACTCTCCGTCGAGCAGGCGGCCCGTGCGATGTTCGGCGATCTGGCTGGCCCGCCCCGGTCACGACGTTCTGGTGGCATTCGCGGCAGGACTGCGCGTTGTAGGTCGGGCCCAATCCGTCGGCGACCGTTTCCACTTCCTCGAAGATGAAGCGGTTGTCGTTGAAGGACCTGAGCGGCACGACCGTCTCGTCGGTGATCGACTCGAACGCCGGCCCCTGCGGGTCCATGCCGTTGGTCTCGCTGTCGAAGCCGGTGGGCGCCTCCGCCGGGTGCTCGTCCCACACCCCCTCGGTTTCCTGGTCGATCTGCCCTACGTGGGTGAATCGCTGGCGGCGCTGGTCGTCGCCGCGTGTGTCCGGGCGCCCTTGCGTGCTGGCGGTGACGATCGTCATGCACAGGATCAGACCGACGGCGGGTATCAAGAGCTTCATGTCACTATTCCTCGGTGGCGATTCGCGGACAGGCACGTGCGCGATCAGCCATCGTCATGTCTCTCACCAGAAGATACGGAGACCATGTTGCGAAACTCTGAAGCACCGCCCGCGACGGCCTTCAGAGTCGCGTAAGGTTTCTGTGGCAGTGTCCCGCGCTGGGGCGCTGGGCTTTCTGGGATAGGGTAATAGGACCCGGGAGGCCCGGCGGTCGCCCACGTTGAACCCGATGATTGGTCAGACCCTTTCCCACTACCGCATCCTCGGCTCCCTCGGAGCCGGCGCGATGGGCGTGGTGTATCTGGCCGAAGACGAGCGGCTGGGCCGCCAGGTGGCGCTGAAGCTCCTGCCGGCCGACTCGGCCAAGGACCAGGAGGCGCTCGACCGCTTCCGGCTCGAGGCGCGCACGGCGAGCTCGCTCAGCCATCCGGGCATCTGCACCATCTACGACATCGGCGTGCACGACGACATGCCGTTCATCGTGATGGAGCTGCTCAAGGGCGAGACGCTGCGGGCAGCGGGTGGCCCGCGGGCCGCTCAAGATCGGCGACGTGCTCGACATCGGCATCCAACTCGCCGACGCGCTCGAAGCCGCGCACGCCCAGGGCATCGTGCACCGCGACATCAAGCCGGAGAACATCTGGGTGGGCGAGAAGCTGCGCGTCAAGATCCTGGACTTCGGTCTGGCCAAGCTGACGCGCGAACGGACGCTGCACTCGACCGGCGCCGCCGACATGGCGGCGGCCGCGACCGGCTCCACGATGGCGGCCGGCCGGTCGCCGATCGAGAACCAGCTCACCACGCCGGGCATGGCCATCGGCACCGTGTCGTACATGTCGCCCGAACAGGCGCGGGGCGAGGACGTGGACGCGCGCACCGACATCTTCTCGCTGGGCGCCGTGCTCTACGAGATGGTCACGGGCCGGCAGGCCTTCGGCGGCAGCACGTGGGCCGTCGTCTTCGATGCCATCCTGAACCGCGCTCCGGTGTCGCCGGTGCTGCTCAACGCCGAGACGCCGCCGCGGCTCGTCGACGCGATCAACACGGCGCTCGAGAAGGATCGCGATCTGCGCTATCAGACCGCGGCCGAGCCTCGAGGCCGACCTGAAGCGCATCCGCCGCGACCGGGAGTCGGGCGCGGTGGCCAGTGTCACCGCGGTCGAGACTGCTGTCGGTCGCCGCGGAGACCGTGGCGGTGCCGTCAGCGGGCAGCAGCCAGACGAATGCCGTCGCCGTGCCCGCCGCCCGGGCACGCTCGTGGCTGCTGCCGGCGGTGGCGCTCGCCGTGATTGCGGCCGGAGGTTTCTGGGTGCTCGGCAACCCCGGCTCGGGCGGCCCGGCCGGCAGGGTCGCGGCCGACGTGGAGCGGGCGCAGTTGCGCCTGGATGCGCGCGACTATCGGGCGGCGCTGGCGGAAGCCACAAGCGCGCTGACGAGCGATCCCGCCAACACGCAAGCGGCGCGCATCCGAGCGGCGGCCGAAGCCCCCCTTGCGGTCCTCGACGGCCTGCTCGCCACGGCGCGCGAGGCGCTGGCGGCTGGGGATTCGGTCGCCGCCGCCCGAGCGCTCGCGTCGGCCCAGGCGCTCGCGCCCGGCGATGCGCAGGTGAGCGAACTCGCCGCACGGCTGGCGGCCACGCCGGCGGCCACCCCGACTGCGTCCCCGGCGGCACCCGTCCCCGTCGCGGCCCAGGCGGGCGAGAGACGCGACCCGGCCAGGCAGGTTCCCGGCGAGCCCGCCCCGCCATCGCCATCCGACCCGGCACGACCTGCCGTCACGACGGGTTCGAGCGAACCGACGGCGCCGCCGACGACCGCCGCCGACGTTCCGCCAGCGCTTCCGGTGGCCGACCCGCTCCCGCTGAACCCGCCTGCGCAGAGGGAACCGCCACCTCCCGAGCGGAGGCCCGTACCCGTCGATTCCCCGTCGCCACCGGCCGCGACGCCGGCCGCGCCGGCCCGCGAGTCGGACGAGGTGCTGGTGCGCCGCGCGCTCACGACCTACGAGCGGGCGATCGAAGGCAAGGACGTGGCGCTCTTCCGATCGGTGCTCCCCAACCTCTCTGGCGACGAGGAACGGCGGCTGCGCGCCAGCTTCGCGCAGATCGAGCGGCAGGAGATCGAGATACGGGTCGTGCAGCTGACCATCACCGGCGACACCGCCCAGGCGCGCGTGGCGCGCGTCGACACCGTGCAGTCCGGCGGCCGTCCGCAGACGTCGCGGTCCACCCAGACCATCCGGCTCGCCCGGCGCGGCGACGGCTGGATCATCGTCGAGCTGGGCCGCTTTGACCCACCGAACTGAGGAGCGACACGTGCCGAGACGACTGCTGCCGACTGTCCTGTGCCTGCTGCTTCGCCGCGCTGCCGGCCCAGGCCCAACAACCTTACAGCGTCGTGGTCCGCGTCGGTCAACTGACGCAAATCTTCACGGAGCTCTACGGACCCGACGGCCTCGTCGTCGACAGCACGGCGCCGCTCGCCAGCGGACAGCCGCATTCGGGCCGCTTCCGCGGCGCCTTCGAGGGCGAGGGCTCGCAGTTCGGACTCGCGCTCGCCAACCAGCTCGTCTCGCTGCCCTATTCGACTCCGGCGGCTGGCTTCACCTATCAGCTCGATCCCGCGCTCGGCGTCTTCACGCGGACGACGAGCGGCTTCGGCCCGATCCTGTCGGAACGGGCCGAGACGATCGGCGCACGGCGGCTCTCGTTCGGGTTCGCCGTCCAGCGTCTCGCGTTCGACTCGATCGAAGGGCCTCGACCTCGACGCGATTCCGGCCGTGTTCACCCACGACGCGGCGGAGCTGCTCGGCGGCCGCGAGGACGTCATCACGACGTTGAACTCCGTCGAGGCCAGCGTCACGCGTTCCACGGTCTTTCTCTCCTACGGGGTCACGAACCGCCTCGATGTGTCGGTGGCCCTGCCGTCGTGACCGCCGACATGCTGGTGTCCTCGCACGCCACGATCCGCCGGCTCGGCACGACCGTTCCGGAGATTCACTTCTTCCGCATGGCCGACGACTCGGTGGGCGACGAACGCACCTTCACGGCTTTCGGGCAAGGCGACCGGCATCGGCGACGTGAACCTCCGCGCCAAGGTCACCCTCAAGCGCTCGCAGCACCTGGGCCTGGCCCTGGGCGTCGACGTCAAGCTGCCGACCGGCGACGAGATGAATCTGCTCGGCACCGGATCGATGGCCGTGCAGCCGTATGCCGTCTGGTCGGCTTCATACGGGGCGTTCTCACCGCACGTCAATGCCGGCTACCGCTGGAACGGCGCCAGCGTCGTCGGCGGCGGCCCTGGCTCCGACCAGGCACGCGACCTGCCGGACGTGGTGGTCTACAGCGCCGGCGGCGCGCTGGAGGTCCATCCGCGTCTCACGCTGGCGATGGATGTGCTTGGTCGCATAGTGCTCGACGCGCCCCGACTCGAGCGCACGGTCTTCGTCGGGCTCGATGCCGCGCGCACGTCCTTCAGCGATATCTCCTTCCGCAACCGGACGCTCCACGAGCTGTCGGCGGCCACCGGATTCAAGCTGAACATCGCCAATCGTCTCCTCGTCAACGCCAACCTGCTCTTCCAGCTGAATGCCGAGGGGTTGCGCGCCAAGATTTCACCCCTCATCGGCCTCGAGTATGCGTTCTGACCCGCGAGCGACATCCGGTCGTGCTTCCGTGTCGATAGTCGTGAGCAAGCGCCATCCGTGGTCAACTGGGCGGGGTCTGACAGCATGACGACGATGCGGGTGCTGCTCGTTGAGGACGACGAATCCCTCGGATCGCAGGTGGCCGCAAGCCTGCGCTCAGCTGGCTATGTCGTGGAATGGGCCACCCGCGGCAACGACGCGATGGCCGTTGATTTCGGCTCGTTCTCGCTGGTGATCCTCGACCTGATGCTGCCGGGCGCTCATGGACTGGACGTGCTGAAGGCGCTGCGCCGCAACCACGTCGACGTTCCGGTGCTGGTGCTGAGCGCGCGGCAGGACACAGCCGACAAGGTGCGCAGCCTCGAGCTGGGTGCTGACGACTACTTGACCAAGCCGTTCTGGCCTGAGGAGCTGCTGGCGCGGGTGCGCGCGCGTCTCCGGCGTCCGGCGCTCGCCCGTGGCGCTCAGGGCATGACAGAGATCGGGCCGTTGAAGGTGGACCGGGAGGCCCGTGTCGTGAGTGTGGACGGCGTCGTCACAGACCTGACCCGCGTGGAGTTCGAACTCCTCGCGGCCCTGGCCGGCCGGCCGGGCGCCGCGGTCTCGCGCGGGTGGCTCGCGGAGCATGTCCTGGACGCGAACCGCGACGGCGGCGAGCGCACGCTCGACGTGCATGTCTCGCGCCTGCGCCGCAAGCTCGGGGCGGCGGGCGCCCTGATTGCCACGGTGTGGGGCGTCGGCTACCGGCTCGAAATCACCCCCTCCAAGCCATGACACTGCGCACCCGCCTGTTCGTCACGAGCGGCCTCATCGCGGTCCCGGTGGTCGTCGCGCTGGTGCTGATCGAGGAGCGCGCGCGGTTGTCGGCCATGGAGGCAGAGCTGCGGCGCGCGGTCGACATCGACCTGGCGACGGGCCTGCGCGCACGATGCGAGACCGGCCTCAGGCCCGTGCCGCCACCGCCACGCCGGCAGACTCCGGAAGGTCGGCCGGCGCCACCGGCCGCTGGGCCACGCCCGCCTGGGGGCCCCGTCTACCAGCTTTTCACCTACCGCGCCGACGCCACGACGGCTCAACCCGCGGCGCCCGCGCTTCCGACCCGTGAGGTGTCGACCTTCTGGGCCGGTGCCCAGCGCGGCGTCCAGCTCAGGTTCGAGATCGGCGGCGGGGACGACTGCGCGGCCGGGTTGGCCCGGTTGCCGCCGCGGCCAGGTCAGCTGCGGGACCAGGCGATCGCCGTCCTGGCGGCGACGCTGGCGATGCTGGCCGGCGTCTGGCTGGCGGTGGGGCCGGTCATCGCCAGGATGCGTCGGCTCGCCGGTGACGTGCGGCAGTCGGCGGCGTCGATGTACCGGACGCCCGTACGTGTCGACGCCGACGACGAGCTCGGAGCGCTGGCGAGCGCGTTCAACGAGGCCGGCTCGACGGTCCGCACGCACGTCCATGACGTGCAGGCCAGAGAAGAGACGCTTCGCCAGTTCGTGGCCGACACGACGCACGATGTCGCCATGCCGCTGACCGTGGTCCAGGGCCACCTCTCGAACCTGGACGCTGCACTCTCGGCGCCGGCCGGCGTGGACGAAGGCGCACGCGGTGAAGTGCGAGCAGCCATCAAGGAGCTGCACTACATGGCGTCCCTGCTGCGCAACCTGGGAGTCGCCACCAAGCTCGGGGCGGCGTCAGCGCCGCTGGAGCTGGCGCCCGTGGATCTGAATGCCCTCGTCGAACGGGTCGTGGCGCGCCACGCGCCGCTGGCGCGGGCGTCTGGTGTGTCGCTCGACTACGCGGTACCGGAAACGCCCTTGACCGCGCGCACCGATGAGACGCTGCTGGAGCAGGCCATCAGCAACCTCGCCGACAACGCCGTCCGCTACAACCGTGCGAGCGGGCACGTGGCCATCGTGCTGGACCAGGTCGCGCCGGACGGGTTCGTGCTCACCGTCACGGACGATGGCCCGGGGGTGCCGGCGGAGGACCTGTCGCAGTTGACGAAGCGTTGGTTCCGCGGCTCCGACGCGCGCACGCGACGTCCGGACGGCAAGGGCCTGGGGCTGGCAATCACCTCGGAGGCCTGCCAGCGGCTGGGCCTGACGCTGACGTTCAGTGGTCCTCCCGAGGGTGGCCTCGCGGTGAGGATCGCCCTGCCGCCAGGGGCGGCGGGCGCAGCGACAGAAGGCCGGTAGCTACGGCTCAGGCGAGCGAAGGGCCAAGCGTCACTGCTCTGGCTCGAGCGTGTAGCGGACGGATGCGCGAGACACACTCGCACGGCTGACGCCCGCGCCATCGACGTTGGTGGGGTAGAGCCTGTACTCGCCGGTGTGAGGTAGCGAGGCGATCCGGACGGTTTCCTGGCTGACGTAGCGCTCGGACACGCCAGAGCCCTTGAGCTCCATCTCGAACCTGACGTCATAGCGAGGCGCGTGATCCAGGGGGAATGTCTGCGACGACATCGTCGGGCCGACGTCGAGCCAGTCGACCCCTGCGAGGCTCGGATAGACGTACGGCTTGCCGTTCACGATGGCGGTCACTCGGACTGAGGCGCCTCGAGGCAGGCCCTGGTTGTTGATGCCGTTGATCTGAAGGGACGCGCTCCGCGCGTGGGCTTGCGGAGAGCCGCCGGTCTTGGCCTGTGGTGGGGCCTCAACGGCTGTTCTCGGGGCCAGCAGCGCGACGCCACACGTGACTCCAAGGCCGGCAAGCATTGCGATCTTCGCCCACGCAGGGTAGGTCCCGATGAAATTGACGACGGCTTCGATGGTCGACATCGCGGTCATCCCCCTGTGACGATCTTGCCGGCTTCAGGAGCAGGCGCGGACCTCCTCAGTGCCGGGCATCCAGTGTCCGGACGACTAGCGCTGGCGCACCGCGGTGATGAGCTTGTCGTACTTGGCCATGATGGCGTCCCATCGGTACTCGCGCTTGACGTACTCCTTGCCGTTGCGTCCCATCGACCGGCGCAGGCGGTCATCGGCGAGCAGCAGCTTGGCGGACTCGACGAACTCGTCGCGGTCGTTGTACCACAGGCCGGCGTTGCTCTTGCGGCAGTGCTCGACCAGGACGTCGCTGTGCCCGTTGCACAGCACGGGCGTGCCGACGGCCATGGCTTCGAGCGCCAGCAGCGACAGGCTTTCGAACGGCGAGGGCACGACGACGATCGTCGCCGCCTCGAGCGCCTCGAGGCGTTCCCGCTCGGAGAGCAGGCCGGCGAACTTCACCCACGGAACTTCGGGCAACTGCATGAGCTTGACGCCCATCAGCACGAGATCGGCGTCCCCCGACTGCTCCTTGTAGCTCGTGAAGTACTCGAGCAGTTCCTCGCAGCCCTTGCCCGGATCGATGCGGCCGCCGTAGAGCAGGAACTGCCCGTGCAGCCGGTGCCGCCGCTGGAAGCGCACCCCGCGGTTCAGCAGGTGGTCGGGCAGCGGCTCGTCGCCGCTCCGCGTCGACGTCTCCTCGAGGTCGAGTGCCGCGGCAATCGGCGCCGCCCGTTTGCGATCGCCGTCGTCCGCCGCCGCTGCCGAGGCTCCGCCGTCGCCGCCCGGCAGCAGGTCGACGCCGCAGCCGATGACCTCCTCCGCCGCCGCGTTGATCTCGAAGCGCGTCTTCAGGAACTGCCGTTCGACCTCGGTGTTGTAGGCGATGGCGCCCGGCAGCCTGAACATCTCCTTGTAGATGCCGAGGTGGATGGCCGGCTCGTCGTGCGCCGTCGGCACCAGGATGCTGCGCGCCGGGTCGATCTTGAGACCGGTCACCGTCGGCGCATACAGGTAGGTGAAGAAGATCAGCGCGTCGTAGGACCGATGATGCTTGACGAGGTAGTCGCGCAGCGCGGGCGACCACGGCCCCTGCATCTCGAGCCACTTCAGCTCGTCCTCGCGTGTATGCGGGTGGTGGAAGATCCAGTCCGAGTACTGGTTGAAGGCGGCGATGTCGCGCTGGGCGGCCACCGGGAAGCGCCGGACGTTGACGCCCTTGATCCGGTCCTTGCCTTCCGGATACTCGTTCTTCCAGGTCACGTAGTCGCGGGCGCAGGTCGACAGCACCTCGACATCGTGCTTGGCGGTCAGACGTTCGGCGATGAGCCGGCAGTGGTACTCGGAGCCGCCGAGGATTTCAGCGCCGTAGCGCTGGACGACGAACGCAATCTTCACGATGTCACTCCCTGTCGGTGGGCGGCCGGACCCGGAGGGCCGGCGGTCTGCCCGTGCAGCAGCCCCGCCAGGGCCTGGCGGATGCGATCGTCGCCGAAATCGGCGAGACGCCGCCGCTGGCCTGCGATGACCTGCGCACGCAGTGTGTCGTTGTAGGCGAGGTCGCCGAGCAGTTCGGCGGCCAGCTCGAGATCCTTGGGCTGGAACGAGACGCCCGCGCCGCCGAGCGTATCCGGCACCGCAGTCGAGGCGTAGGCGAGGACCGGCACGTCGGCTGCCATCGCCTCGAGCAGCGGCACGCAGAAGCCCTCGTGCTCGGAGAGCGAGAGGTAGACGCTGGCTGTCCGGTAGTAGGCCGCCAGATCCTCGTCCGGAACGGGACCGGTGAACCAGAAGCGGTCAGCCGGCATCTCGAACTCGGCGATCAGCGCGCGCACCATGTTGTAATACCGCGGCACGCCGTCGGTCTTGCCGACGAAGATGAAGCGGTAGTTCACGTCGACGTAGCGCTTGTAGATCTCGGCCAGGCGGATGTGGTCCTCGATCTTCTTGTTCGGCACGATCCGTCCGACGAACAGGAAGTTGAGGGGGCCATCGCTCAGCACCTTCTCGAGCGCCGGCCGGCGCGGGGCCCGGGTGATGCGCTCGACGTCGATGGCGATGGGGAAGACGCCGGTGTTGTCGAAGCCGAGCGATGCGAGCTCGGCCCGGTTGTACTCGGAGTCGCCGAGGGCCGCGTCCGTGCGGCCGGCCAGCGTCGCGAGTTCCTGGCGGCCGAGCTGCGCCAGGCGGAAGATGCCGGCGTGGTAGGGCGCGAAGAAGTGGGCCGGCGTGACGTTGTGATACTGCAGCACGCGGCCGTGCGGCAGGGTCGCGAAGGCTTCGGTCATCGGCGACGGCAGCGCGTAGTGGAAGATCGTCAGGTCCCCGCGACGGGCGTCCGGATCGGCGAAGGGCCGCACGTCGTCGACCAGGTCCTCGTCGATCGTCAGGGCGAACAGGTCCGACTGATGGCCCATCCCACGCAGCAGGCCGCGGACGCGGCGGGCCGAATCACCGATCGCGTCGCCCCGGTGGGCCGCCGGCACCCACTGATTGACGATCATCGGCGTTGGTCCTCGCGGCGAGCGCCGGGTGCGGGCGCCTCGGGGAGGGCCTGGAACGCCGCCGGACGGCAGGCGCGAACCTCCTCGAGCCATTCCGCCTGGCGCACCTGGTCCCAGAAGTCGAACGCCACCGGGGGCGTCGCCCGGCGCGGCCGCGCCAGCGTCTCCTCGACGAAGCCGAGCAGCATGCCACCGAAGTCCCTGGCGAGGAGACGATCGAGCGCGGCATCCTGGTTGGCCAGCACCGACGTTCGCAGCGAGGCGTTCGAGACGAGAGCATCGAGGAGGCCGGCGATCTCGATGGGATCCTTGCCGTCGAACAGGATGCCGCCACCGTCCATGGTGGCCGGCACGGCGGCGGCGGCATGCGCCACCACCGGCACGCCCATGTGGAACGCCTCCATCAGCGGCACGCAGAAGCCCTCGTGCTCGCTCGCGCACAGGAAGACGTCGGCGATCTCGTAGTAGGCGGCCAGCTCCTCGTTGCTGACGTGGCCGAGCATGTGCACGTCGGCCGCGCCGAGCCGGGCGACGAAGTCGTGGACCATGGCCAGGTAGCGCTCGAAGCCGCCGTGCGAGCCGACCAGCAGCAGCCGCGACCGCGGATTGAACCAGCGCTTGTAGGCGTGGAAGGCGCGGACGACGTCCTCGATGCGCTTGTTGGGAATCACCCGCCCGACGAACAGGATGTTGACCCAGTCGTCGTCGAAGGCGCCGGCCTGCATGAAGTTCGGTGGGCCGCTCAGATGGCTGAAGTCGGGCACCACCGGCAGCACGGCCGTGTTGGGGAAGCCGAGCGCTTCGAGCTCCGCGCGGTTGTACTCCGAGTCGCCGAGACCCAGCTCGACGCGGCTGGCGTAGGCACCGAGCTCCCGGCGCCCGAGATAGCACAGCTGCACGAGCAGCGGATGGACGTCGATGAAGAACTCGGGCGGCGTGATGTTGTGATAGACGAGCGCCATGCGGTCCGGCAGCGCGTAGGCCACCCGGGACGCCCGCGAACCAATCGAGAAGTGGTGGATGAGCAGGTTGTCCGGATGGCTGGCCGAGGGCAGGTCGCGATAGTCGAGTGTGAGGTCCTCGAGGCGGCGGTCAGCCGTCTCGACGAAGATCTCGGAGTCGTAGCCCGCCGCGCGCAGCACGCGCTGGATGCCGAGCACCTCGTGGCCGATGGCGTCGCCGTAGCCGAGCGTCGCCAGGACCTGATGGACCGCGGGAGGCACCTACGCCTCGTCCTTCCGGGGCGGACGCCCACCGGGGCGCCGGCCGCGGCGATGGCGTCCACCGCGTTGGCCTCGCGGCGCCTGTCCGTTGGCCGCAGGGGGCGTCTGGGCGCCTGGTCCCTGCGGCGCCTCGGGCGGCGTCGTGGACTTCACGCCGGCGGGCGCACTCTGACGGGGCGGACGGCTTTCCCGTCCGCTGTCCCGTCCGCGCTGGCGGCTGTCGCCGCCGCGCCGTGGCGGACGTCCGGAGGGTGGCGGGCCGGGCGAGGACGGACGCGGCGCTGGCGGCGTGGCGGCAACCGGACGCGCCGGCGGCCCCCAGGGCGCAGCGCCGGGGGCGCGCTGCTCGCGAACGCTGCTCGTTGCACGCGGAGCTGGCACGTCTTTCGTGAGCACCGGACCCGCGGGCAGACCCGCCAGCACCTCACGCGCCGGCGGCAGCGACTTCTGGCGTCGAGCCCACCAGCCGGGCAGCTCCGGTGCGGGACGCCGGGCAATCGCGCCGGCATCCTCACCCGCGAGGCGCTCGAACATCTCGAGATACTTGCGCTCGACGACCGGCCAGGCGTAGTGGGTGCGGAAGAAGCGGCTGCCGTTCTGTCCGAGCGTGGCGGCGACGTTGGGGGCGCCGTCGAGCACCCGCACCGCCTCGACGAACTCGCCGTAGTTGTCGTAGTAGAGACCGGCGTTGCTGCGGACGGCCTGGCCCCGCAGCACGTCGCACCGGCCGTTGGCGAGCACCGGCTTGCCCATCGCCCACGCTTCGAGCGCCACCATCGACAGGCTCTCGAAGTACGACGGCATGATCAGGAACTCGGCCGCGGCGAGCGCGTCGAACTTCTCTTCGTCGCTCACGAAACCGAGGTGCTTGATCCGCGGGTGCACGGGAATCGGCAGCACCGGCGTGCCGGCCAGCACCAGCGTCAGGCCACCTGGCGTGATCTCGGCGTAGCGGGTCCAGAAGTCGAACAGCTCGGCACAGCCCTTGTTCTCGTCGATCCGGCCGATGTAGATCGCGGTGCGCTCGTGGATGCCGGTGCGCTGACGGAAACGGTCGGCGCTGGCGGACGCCGGCACGTCGGAGCCGACGCCGACGATGACGCCCGGCACCGCGTCGGTGCCGGCCACGGCCTGCAGCAGCGCGCGCTCCTCCGGGGAGTTGTACATGAACGCGCGTACCGAACGGAGCAGCGGCGGGAAGATGCCGAGGCCGAGCGCCTCGTCGCGTTCAGCCGTCGGCACGAGAATGGCCTTGCCGGGCACCGCCCGCGCGCCATGGTAGGCGTGGTAGTAGCGGAAGCTGAAGAACAGCACGAAGTCGAACTCGGCCTGGTGGTCGACGAGATGGCGCACGAGCGCCGGACTGGTCGGGCCTTCGGCGTCGAGCCACGCCAGCTCGTCGTTCACCGAGTGCCTGGCGGCGAAGACCCGCTCCGACCAGCCGCCGAACGTCCGTGGATCGCGCGGGTGCGACACGGCGAAGCGCCGGACCGTGATGGGGCCCGCCGCCGACTCGCCGGCCGGGTAGTCGTTGGCCCACGTGATGTAGTCACGGGCACAGGTGGTGAAGACCTCGACACTGACGTGCCGGGCGAGGTGCTCCGCCACGTAGCGGGCATGGAGCTCGGCGCCGCCGTTGATCTCGGTGCCGTAGCGCTGGACGACGATCGCGACTTTCACGACGCCTGAGGTTCGGGGTCGGGCACGCTGGTGTCGGGCGCGCCGTTCGCGGTCTCGGGCGCGTCGTCGCCGCCCTCGTCGCCGCCGTCAGGACCATCGGCCTCGGAGTCGCTGCCGCCCTCGGCACCGGACGGCCCGAGACCCATGCCGGGTCCACGGCGCCCGCGCCGCCGCCGCCGCCGCCGCCGGCCATCGGCACCGGTGCCGCCGTCGGCCATGCCACCGCCACTGCCCGCCGTGGGCACTCCCGCGGGCTCGACACTCCCGGCCGCCTGTTGCGCCGGCTCAGGCCGCCGCTCGCGCGGTGCGACGGCCTCGGGCCGGTATTGCACGACGCCTTCGAGGGCCCGCACGCGCCGCTCCGAGAAGTCCAGCCGGCTCGACAGCGCCTCGACCCGCATCTTCAGGTTCTTGATCTCGATGCCGGCGCGCGTCGTCTCGAGAACGAGGTTGTGCAGCACCTCGTAGTAGAGCGAATTCCACGCCGCCCGGTCGACACGCGCCTGGCGCGTCGTCTGCACGAAGTGGCGGTTGAGCTCGGCCTGCTGGTGCAGGACGTTGACCAGCTGGTTCGGATTGAAGAACAGCTTGAGGAGCGGGTTCAGCCACTGTCGAATCGTGCGCAGCAGCCCGCGGTGGGTGTCGTAGAGGGTGTTGTCCTCGAACTCATAGGTGGCCATCGGCGGCAGCGACGAGTCCTCGGCCGGCCGGCTGCGACGGAACTGCTCGAGCAGGTCCGAGCGCAGGTTCTTCGGATCGAGGAACTTCTCGAGGCGGACGTTGGCCAGCTCCCGGATCTGTTCCTCGGTGTAGTCGACACCGCGCTTGTCGCGGACCCGCCGGCGGATCTGCTCCATGATCTGCTCGACGTCAACGGAATCGGAACGCACGTGGAAATCGGACATGTGGAAGGTCCTCAGGCTTTGGAGGCCGGCGTCAGGTGGCGTCGGCGGCTGGCGAACTCCGGCGCTTCCCTGATGCACGTGCCCAGGATGCCCACGGACTGGCCGAGCGCGCGCCTGCCGAGGCGCGGCGCGACGGCGGGCGCATCGCCCACCGTGGGGAAACCATTGGCGTCAGGGGTGAGCGTCTCCCAGTTCTGGAAGAGCCGCCCCCAGGGTGAGTTCAACACCTCGTGCATGCGGCGGTCGGCGTTGAACGGATACCAGTAGCTGTCGTGGTAGAGCACGCTTGCGATGTAGGCCCACGGCGCCAGCACGGTCTTGAGCGACCACTCGATGGGCTTGCGCAGCGGCCCCCAGTAGATCTTGTGCTGCATGCGCGAGGCAAAGGTCATCTCGCGGAAGGGCCCGTCGAAATGCCAGTTCTCGTTGGCCGCGTCCTGGTCGCCGACGATCTCGATCTCGCGTGGATCACCGCAGCCCAGCCCGCGCTCGTGGGCCAGGCGGATGAACTTGATCGAGAGCGGGTCCATGCCCATCAGCCTGGCGGCGACGGCATCGATGGCGACCTGGTCGGCGCTGGCCAGGATCACGTTCTTGGCGTGGGGCACCATGCAGCGCGGCCCGGGACCGTCGCCGGCGAAGGTGCCGTCCATCACGGCGAACACGCCGCGGTGGATCTTCTTCTGGATCATCAACAGGTCGACGAGCGTCTCGTGGATCACCGGATGCGTCCAGTGCCGGCGCTCGTTCAGCAGTCCGCCGAACGCGTTCTTCATCGCGCCGGTGGTGGTGGTGAAGACGTGGGTCTTCACCGTCGGCAGGTGGATGATGTTCTCGCCGATGAAGCGGCGCGGAATCATGAAGCCGTCGGGGTAGACCTCGTTGAGGCACAGGAACTGCTTCGTGAGATCGCCGACCGCGTCCTTGATGTTGATCCAGCCCTCGTCGCCCTCGTAGAGATGCACGTTGCGGATGCCGTGCGCCTCGACGACGTTGAGCTGCTTGTTCTCGCGCTCACCGAGGTGGGCGTCGATGACGACGGTGCGGTTGTGGCAGGCATGGACGCGGTCGAGGTCGTAGCCGTCGGCCTGGAGGGCCCGGATGACACCGTCGAGCTGCCACGGCGTCGTGGACGAGCCGGGGAAGAAGAAGTGCCACGAGATGTTGACCTTGAGCGCGGTCTCGACGTCCTTGGGCAGGAACTCCTGGTAGCCGGCCAGGTTCAGCAGGCGGTGGTAGTCCCGGAACACCGTGTCCGGCGAGGTGCGGAGGATCGCGACTTTGCTCTTGCTCATGGACCGCGCTCAGATTCCGAAAGGCCGATAGATGACCGAGGTGGTCACCAGGCCCCAGAGTCCGACGCAGATGAGCAGCGGTCGATCCGTGATCAGCAGCTCCGACGGGTTGCCCCCGCCGTCCCGGCGGTGCACCAGATACAGGTACCGCAGGATGCCGTAGATCGGGAAAGGTATGGTCAGCACCAGGTTGTGGGTGCCGAATCGCT
Organism: uncultured Acidobacteriota bacterium; assembly: GCA_963807405.1. Classification (GTDB taxonomy): domain Bacteria; phylum Acidobacteriota; class Vicinamibacteria; order Vicinamibacterales; family UBA2999; genus CADEFD01. The sequence goes on from CAWEBU010000009.1 coordinate 644,496, forward strand.
CAACTGTGTCTGGACTGGTGCAGTAGATGATGTACGCCATCAGCGTGGAAGCCGTGACGACGCCGATCATCTGATCGAGGAGGTAGGGATTGTATTCGTCGAGGATGCGCCGGTGGCCGACGGCGCCGTCGGCGAGCAGGGTGATTTCATGACGCCGCTTGCTGAGGCCGAGGAAGAGCGCCAGCAGCACCGTGCAGACGAGCAGCCAGTCGCTCACCGGCACGGCGATGGCCGCCGCGCCGGCGTAAGTGCGAAGAACGAAGCCGATGGCGATCGCCAGCACGTCGATGATGACAAGGTGCTTGAGCCAGCGCGAGTAGAGCGCGAACAGGATGAGATAGGCGGCCGAGGTGGCGGCGAAGGCCGGCCCGACCCAGACCGCCGCGGCCATGGCTCCGGCGGCGATGAGCGCCGCCCACAGCGCCGCGGTGCCCGGTGCCAGATCGCCGGCCGCGATGGGTCGAAACCGCTTGGTGGGATGGAGCCGATCGTTCTCGCGGTCGTAGAGGTCGTTGACGAGATACACCACGCCGGACAGGCCACAGAAGATGGCGAACGCCACCAGCGCCATCGAAACGGCGTCGGGTTCGAACAGCTTCCGGCCGAACGGCAGGGCCGCGAGGACGAACAGGTTCTTGGTCCACTGCTGCGGCCTGAGTGAGGTAATCAGGCTGCGCAGCGTGGACCGGTCTTTCGCTCGCGTTGCTCCGGCCTCGCGCATTTCGAGATCCGGGTAGGTTGGGCGCGCCATGGAGCGCGACAGCGGCAGGCGCCGCTACGAGGAGAAGCTCTTGACGGCGTCGGCTTCCGAATCGTAGGTGTCGAACACCGTCAGCAGTTTGGTGATGGCCAGCAGATCCTCGATCCGCTTCGTCAGGTTCAGGAGCTTGAGGCTGCCGCCCTGCTTGCTGACCGTGGTGTGCGTCCGCACGACCTCGCCAAGGCCGGCCGAGTCGATGTAGGGCACGCCTTCGAGATTGAGCACGATCTTCTTCGCGCCAGTGGCCAGCAGGTTGCTGATGGCGTGCCGGAGGGACTCGTCGCCCTCACCGAGGGTCATCTTGCCCGTGAGATCCAGAATCGTGACGTCGCTGACCTTGCGTTCGGCGATTTCCATGCCGGTGATCCTCTCTGCCAACGTGAACCCCGCGGCCCCGACGGGGCGGCAGGGCATCCAAAAATGGTGAAGCCCCTGAGCACAAAGCGTTTACGCTTGCGCTCAAGGGCTCGAATGTTACCCACGAACCGCCGAGTGCGTCAACGAGAGAACGACGCAGCCGCAGCGGTGGGAGGAGAAACTACTCCGCCTCGCGACGCTGCTTTTTGCGGTTCCGTTTCCGCGCCAGCGCCTGCTTCGCCCGGCGTTTGTCGCCCGGCTTGAGGTAGAAGGAGTGCTTCTTGATGTCCTTGATGATGTCCTCTTGCTGGACCTTGCGCTTGAAACGACGCAGAGCCGACTCGATGGACTCGCCTTCCTGGATCTTCACCTCGGCCATCTCGAATTCACCTCCCCTCTATATGGCGTTCCCGGCTGGCGCCAGGCCAGTCGGGTGAATATGCTAGGCTATCACACGAATTCGCCTCCACCTCCCGGCAAACAGGCCTGCCCGGGATTGCGCACTACTCCCCCTAACTCCTTGAATAAGAGACGGATGCAGGCATGAAGCTGCTCGTCGTCGGGGCTGGCGCCCGCGAACACGCCTTGTCGGTCGTTCTCGAATCCGGCGGCCATTCCGTCGTCTGTGCGCCGGGCAACCCGGGTATCGCCCGCGACGTGCGGGTGGCCCCGCTCGACGCCAACGACCCCGACGCGGTGCTGGCCCTGGCCGAGGCCGAGGGCGCCGACCTGACCGTCATCGGGCCTGAAGCGCCGCTGGCCGCTGGCGTGGCCGACAGGTTCATGGCCGCCGGCCGCCCGATCTTCGGTCCCACGGCTGCCGCCGCGCAGCTCGAGACGAGCAAGGCCTTCGCCAAGGAACTGATGGCGCGCCACGGCGTGCCGACGGCGCGGTCGCGCGTCTGCGACACCGCGGACGAGGCGCTCGCGGTGGTGCGGGCGGCGACGCTCGGCTGGCCCGTGGTGGTCAAGGCCGACGGTCTCGCCGCCGGCAAGGGCGTCATCATCGCGCCGGGTCTGTCCGAGGCCGAAGCGGCCGTGCGGCTGGCGATGGTCGACGGCGCCTTCGGCGCGGCCGGTGCGCGCGTCGTGCTCGAGGAGTGCCTGGTCGGTCCCGAGCTGTCGTACTTCGTCATCGCGGCGGGTGAAGACTTCGTGGCCTGCGGCACCGCCCAGGATCACAAGCGCCTGCTCGACGGCGACCAGGGACCGAACACCGGCGGCATGGGGGCGTTCTCGCCGAGCGTGCTGGTGGACGGCGCGCTCCGGGCGCGAATCGAAGACGAGATCGTCGGTCCGGTCCTGCGCGGCATGGCGGCAGAAGGCACGCCGTTCACCGGCTTCCTCTATTGCGGGCTGATGCTGACGGCCGAGGGCCCGAAGGTCATCGAGTTCAACTGCCGGTTCGGCGACCCGGAAGCGCAGGTCGTGCTGCCGCTGCTCGCCGAGCCGCTGGCGCCGGTGCTGGCGTGGGCCGCGGCCGGACAGAAGCTGCCGGCGACGCTGGCCTTCAGCCGCGACACCGCGGTCGGGGTCGTGCTCGCCTCGGGGGGCTATCCCGGGCCGCTCGACACCGGCCATGAGATCCATGGCCTGGAGCGCGTGCGAGTCGAGTGCCCCGGCGTCGCCGTGCGGTGTGCCGGCGTCTCTGGCCGGGGGGATGCCCTGATCGCAAGTGGTGGTCGCGTGCTGACCGTCGTCGGTCGCGCCGCGCGCTACGGCGCGGCCATCGAGGCCGCCTATGGGGCCGTCGGCCGTATCCGTTTCTCCGGCATGCAGTGGCGCACGGACATCGGCGCCCGCGCCGTGACGGCGACAGGTCCGTGAAGTACGCCGTCGTGACCTTCGGGTGCCGCGTCAACCAGGCCGATTCGCTCGGCGTCGAGGCGGCGCTGACCGCCGCCGGAGCCACGGCGGTGTCGGCCGATCAGGCCGACGTCGTGCTGGTCAACACCTGCTCGGTCACCGCCAGCGCCGACCAGGGCGCGCGACAGACCATCCGCCGCATCCACCGCGAGAATCCCGGCGCGCGCATCGTCGTCACGGGCTGCTTCGCGTCGCGCGCTCCCGATGACGTCCAGGCCCTGCCGGGCGTCTCGGCGATCGTGCCGAACACGGCCAAGGCCTCCCTCGCCTCGACCCTGCTGCCGCTGCTCGACCTGACGCCGTCCGACGGGCCCTGCGGGCGTCCGCCCGGCCCGGGGCTGATGGGGCGCACGGCGTGGACGCTGCGCGCGCAGACCGGCTGCGATGAGGTCTGCACCTACTGCATCATCCCGCGCACGCGCGGCGCCAGCCGCAGCCGCGGCCTCGCCGACGTGCTCGGCGAACTGCGCTCGGTCGTGGCCGCCGGCTACAAGGAAGTGGCGCTCACCGGCGTGCACCTCGGCGGCTGGGGCCGCGATCTGGCCACCCCGTCGACGCTGGCCGGTCTGCTCGGTGCCATCGCGGCCGAGGACGGCGATGTGCGCGTGCGGGTGAGCTCACTCGAGCCGATGGACTGCACGCGAGACGTACTCGACGTGGTGGCCGGGCATCCGGCCCGCTTCGCCGCGCACCTGCACCTGCCGCTGCAGCACGCCGCCAACGACCTGCTGGCGGCCATGCGGCGGCCCTACACCATCGAACGCTACGCCGCCCTGGTCGACGAGGTGCGCCGGCGGATGCCGGATGCGGCCATCGGCTCCGATCTCATCGTGGGATTCCCGGGCGAGAGCGATGCCCAGGCCGAGGTGCTGGCCCGCTATCTCGAGGCGTCGCCGCTCACGCACCTGCACGTGTTTCCCTACTCGGATCGGCCCGGCACCGCCGCCGAGGCGTTGCCCGGCAAGGTCCACGGCAGCGTGGTGAAGGCGCGTGCCCAGCGGCTCCGCGACATCTCGCGGACTCTGGCGGCCCGCTTCCGCGCCTCGCAGGTGGGCCGCGTCCGGCCTGCGCTCACGCTCGATGACGGCCGCGTCGCGGTGACCGACAACTACCTGCGCGTGGCCGTCCCCGAGGGGCGGACCCGCAACCAGTGGATCGACATCGTGGTGCCGCCGCTTGACGGCGGCGCGGCGCCGCACTGAGGCGGTCGATCAGGAGACCGGCGCCGGCAGCAGCGCCGTGAGCGCGTCGTCGATGTGGGCGCGGAACGTCTCGGCGGCGTGCCCTTCTGGCACTTCCTCGTAGGTCACATCGGCCGAGGCCTCGGCCAGTGCCGTGCGCAGGGTGCGCGCGCCCTTCACGTCGGTGTCGTAGACGGCGCCCAGCACGAAGAAGCGCACGCCGTGGATGGCGCGCTGCCCCTGGACCTGGTTGGTGATGAGAGTGGAGGCCTGGACCGGCGGCGCGATCGATGCGCACAAGCCGAACACGCCCGGGTGTTCGACGGCGAGATCGACGGCGCCGTAGCCTCCGAGCGAACTGCCGTAGATGAGCCGTTGCTCGGGGGCCGGGAACGTGCGGAGCCTGGCGTCGATGGCCGGCACGAGTTCCGTGGCGATGAAGGCGCGCCAGGCGGGACTGCGCGAGTACTCTTCCTGCCGGCTGCCGGGCTCGACGAACACCGCGATCACCGGGGGAATCGTCCCGGCGGCAATCAGCCGGTCGAGCACCGCCGGCACCGCCATCCAATCGGTGTAGTTGCCGCCGTCCAGGAAGTAGACGGTCGGGTAGAGAGCCTGGGACGCGTCGTAGCCGGCCGGCAGGTAGGTCCAGACCCGACGTGGCGCCTGGAGGGCGCGGCTGGCGAACGATTCCTCGCTGAGGGTCCCCTGACGCGCCGGCGCGGGACCGTCGACCTCGGGATGCGCGGTGAAGAACGGCATGCGGATCTCCGAGCGCTGGCCGGAGAACGTTCTGATCTGGCGCGGATTCCTCGGGTCGGGCGCGGTGTCCTTCTCATAGAGGAGGACGTACTCCAGCCGTGCGTTGGTGAAGGCGCTGCCCTCGAGATAGGACCACGGCGTGCCCTCGATCCGGGTGGGCGTGCCGGCCGTGGCGTCGTAGCCCTGCGGCGTGGTCGCCCAGGCGTTGAAATCACCCACGATGCGCGGCACCCGCCCGGCCGGGTCGTCCTTCACGAAGAACGTCAGTCGCGCGTTCTGATCGACGACCGGCGTGCCGCCGCGCAGCTCGAGGAAGCGCTCGACCAGGGCCGTGCGTGCCTCGGGGTCGGCTTCGCGCTCGGTCTGCTTCAGCAGGTCCCGGACCGTGCGCGGTTCAGAGGCGCACGCGACGGCGAGTGCCGCCAGCAGGACGAACGACAAGTGACGAGGCAGGATGGGCATGGCGTGGGACGGACTAGAGGGCGGCGGCCAGGGCCTGCGCGGCGCTTCTGGTCCGGGCGCTCTCCACGATGAGCTGTCCGCAGGCCGCCCGGATGTCGCGGCCGCGGCTCTTGCGCACCGACACGATCATGCCGCGCTCGGCGAGCACTCGGGCGAAGGCGTCGACGCGGGCATCGGACGGCCGCTCGAACGGGATGCCGGGCGCCGCGTTCAACGGAATCAGGTTGACCTTGGCCCGGATGCCGTCGAGCAGCTTGACCAGCCGCCGGGCGTCGGCCGGCGTGTCGTTGACGCCGTCGAGCATCACGTACTCGAAGGTGATCCGGCTGCGCTTGGCCAGCGGGAAGCGGCGGCAGGCATCGACGATGGCCTGCAGGCCGTACTTGCCGCTCGGCGGCACGATCGCCAGGCGCTGCTCCTGCGTGGTGGCGTGGAGCGAGACCGCCAGGTTGGGCATCAGCGGCTCGGTGGCCAGCCGGTCGAGCATCGGCACGAGCCCGACGGTGGAGAGCGTCACCCGCTTCGGAGGCAGCGCCAGGCCGTGCGGCTCGTTCAGGATGGCCAACGCCTTCATCGTGGCGTCGTAGTTGTGCAGCGGCTCGCCCATGCCCATGAGCACGATGTTGAAGGCCGTGCCCAGCAGGCCGGTTTCGCTCGCCAGGACGCGCACCTGCGCGGCAATCTCGCCCGCCGTGAGATGGCGCACCAGCCCCATCTTGCCGGTCAGGCAGAATCCGCAGCCCATGGCGCACCCGACCTGGGTCGAGACGCAGAAGGTCTGGGAGGGGGTGTCGGGGATGTAGACGCACTCGATCTGGCGGCCGTCGGCGAAGCCGAGCACCAGCTTTCTCGTGCCGTCCTCGGACAGGTCCTGCCGGACGATGGTCGGCGTGGAGAAGGCCAGCTCGGCGGTCAGCGTGGCGCGCAGGTCACGCCCGAGGTCGCTCATGGCCTCGAAGCTGGTGGCGCCGCGTTTCCACACCCAGGCGAAGATCTGGCGGGCGCGGAATCGCGGCAGACCGCGGGCGACGACCCACGCCTCGAGCTCGGCGAGGGTCATATTGGCGAGGTCGGGTGGAGTGTCGCTGTGCACGGGGATCTCACGCGCTCTCTGCGACTTGCGCGAACGTCGAGTGTAGCACCCACGGCCGCCCCGCGGGGCCCGGCGCCAGGTGCTTGCGTGCCGTGTTTGCGCGTGGTATGATTGGACCTAATTCCTTCCTGTTCAACACTTTAGCAGTTCAGCCACGCTCGAGGTTTGCCCGCCATCGTGCCCGACTCCGCCATCCGCCGTGAGGTCCTGCCCAATGGACTTCGCCTGGTCACCGAACGGATGCCGCACGTGCGCTCCGTGAGCATCGGAGTGTGGCTCACGCGGGGATCCCGTCACGAGCCGCGCGTTCACGAGGGCATCGCGCACTTCGTCGAGCACATGCTCTTCAAGGGCACCGACACCCGGTCGGCCGAAGACCTCGCCCAGCAGATCGATTCGATCGGCGGCCACCTCGATGCCTTCACGTCGAAGGAGTACGCCGGCTACTTCATCAAGGTGCTCGACGAACATCTGCCGCTCGCCGTCGACGTGCTGGCCGACCTCGTGACGTCGCCGGCCTTCGACGCCGAGGAGATCGAGCGCGAGAAGAAGGTCGTGCTCGAAGAAATCAAGATGGTCGAGGACACGCCCGACGATCTCGTGCACGAGATCTTCGCTGGCGCCATGTGGCCCGCGCACCCCCTGGGGCGGCCGATTCTCGGCGAACCCGAGACCGTGTCGGCCCTTGACCAGAGCGCCTTGCGCCACTACTTCCAGGACGCCTACGTGGCGCCGAACTTCATCGTCGCGGCGGTGGGGAACATGGAGCACGAGCGGGTGCGCGACCTGGTGAGTGCCGCGTTTGCCAAGGCCGGCACCTCCGGAACCCCGATCGCCGAGACGGCGCCAGCGGTTGTCTCCGAGGTCATCGTCCGCAGCAAGGATCTCGAGCAGAGCCACGTCTGCCTCGGTGGACCAGGCTTGTCGCATGGCGACGCCGACCGCTACGTGGCCTACGCCCTGAACACCATGCTCGGCGGCTCGATGAGCTCGCGCCTGTTCCAGAACGTCCGCGAAAAACGGGCGCTCGCCTACTCGGTGTTCTCGAGTCTCAGCACCTATCGGGACACCGGTGCCGTCACCATCTACGCCGGCTGCGCCAACGACGCCGTGGGCGAGCTGGTGGACGTCGTGATGGGCGAACTGCGCCGCCTCAAGGCCGAGCCGCTCGCGCCCGGCGAGCTGCGGCGCGCCAAGGACCACCTCAAGGGCAGCCTGATGCTGGGGCTCGAGAGCACCTCGAGCCGCATGACCCACCTTGCCCGCCAGGAGATCTACGGCGATTTCGGCGAGTCGCTCGACGACATGCTGACCGCCATCGACGCGGTCACCGAGGACGCCGTGGCCCTGGTGGCCGAGCGGCTCCTTCCCGCGGGAGCATTGAGCCTGACGGTGCTCGGCGGCGGGGCACCCGAGACCATCGCGGCGGAGCGACTGACACTGGCATGATCCGGCGATACACCAACCCCGAGATGGGGCGCATCTGGACGGAAGAGCGGCGCTACGAGACGTGGCTGGCCGTCGAGCTGGCAGCCACCGACGCGATGGCCGACGCCGGCTTCGTGCCGGCCGAAGCGGCGCGCGAGCTTCGCGCCAAGGCCGCGTTCGACATCGCGCGCATCGAGGAGATCGAGAAGACGACGCAGCACGACGTCATCGCCTTCACGACCTCGGTGGCCGAGTACGTCGGTCCCGCCGCCCGCTGGCTGCACTTCGGCCTGACCTCCTCCGACGTCGTCGACACGGCCCAGGCCCTGCAGATGGTCGAGGCCACCGATCTCGATCCTGCGTCTGCTCGGCACGCTGCGCGAGGCGGTCAGGACGCGCGCCGAGGAGCACCGCCGCACGCCGATGATCGGCCGCACGCACGGCGTCCACGCCGAGCCGATGACGTTCGGCCTCAAGCTGGCGCTGTGGCACGACCAGCTCGGGCGCGACATCGGCCGGGTGACACAGGCGCGTGCCGCGATTGCCGTCGGCAAGATTTCCGGCGCCGTCGGCACCTTCGCGCATCTCGACCCGGCCATCGAGGGTGACGTCTGCCGGCGCCTCGGACTGACGCCGGCGCCGATTTCCACCCAGGTCATCCAGCGCGACCGGCACGCGGAGCTGCTGTCGGCGCTGGCGATTGCGGGCGCCTCGCTCGAGACCTTCGCGCTCGAGATTCGCGGCCTGCAGAAGACCGAGATCGGCGAGGTCGAGGAGCCGTTCGCCAAGGGCCAGAAAGGCTCGTCGGCGATGCCGCACAAGCGCAATCCGATCGGCTGCGAGCAGATCGTCGGGCTGGCGCGGCTGCTGCGCGCCAACGCCGGCGCCGCCTTCGAGAACGTGGCCCTCTGGCACGAGCGTGACATCTCGCATTCGTCGGTCGAACGGGTCATCCTGCCCGACAGCTTCATCGCCCTCGACCACATGCTGCGCCGCTTCACCCGCATCGTGAGCGGGATGGTGGTCTACGCCGACCGGATGCGCGACAATCTGGAGCGGTCGCGTGGGGTGGTGTTCTCGGGACAAATCCTGCTGGAACTGGCCCGTCTCGGCATCTCCCGCGAACAGGCCTACGAGTGGGTGCAGCGCAACGCCATGCGCTCGTTCCACGAGCAGGCCGATTTCAAGGGGCTGCTGCAGGCCGATGGCGACGTGATGCGCGTGCTGGGCGCGCCCGGGATCGAGCGGGCGTTCGATCTCGACGAGCAGCTGCGGAACGTGGATGCAATCTTCGCGCGGGTCTTTGCCGCCCCCGCCTCATAGAAGGACAGGACGACGATGCGAGCGCGAGTGTATGTGACGTTGAAGCCGTCGGTGTTCGACCCGCAAGGGCGTGTGGTGGCCGAGGCGCTGCACACGCTCGGCTACGGCGACGTGCGCGACGTGCGCCAGGGCAAGTTCTTCGAAGTCGAGCTGGACGGCGACGATCGCGCCGCGGCCGAGACCCGGGTGGCCGAGATGGCGGCGACGCTGCTGGCCAATCCCGTGATCGAGAGCTACCGGGTTGAGGTTCTCTGATCGGCGGCTGGGAGCTCGGGACTAGCGGCTGGAAGGCCACACTGTCATGAAATTTGCCGTCATCGTCTTTCCCGGATCGAATTCCGACCACGACGCGTTCCACGCGGCCAGTGCGGTCGTCGGCGAGCAGGCCGCGCTCGTGTGGCACAAGGACACCAGTCTGGGCGGCGCCGATGCCGTCATCCTGCCCGGCGGGTTCGCTCACGGCGACTACCTGCGCACCGGCGCCATCGCGAAGTTCTCGCCGATCATGGCGGCGGTCACCGCGTTCGCCGAGCGGGGCGGCCCGGTGCTCGGCATCTGCAACGGCTTCCAGGTGCTGCTCGAGGCTGGCCTGCTGCCCGGCGCCATGGTCCGCAATCAGCACATCAAGTTCCTGTCGAAGCTGGTGCCGATCCGGGTCGAGGCGGCCGACACGCCGTTCACCGCCGCCTGCACGGCCGGGCAGATACTGCGCATGCCGATCGCCCACGGCGAAGGCAACTACTTCGCCGAGCCCGACGTCGTCGAGGCCCTCGAACGCGAGCGTCGCGTCGTGTTCCGCTACGTCGACGAGGCCGGCCAGCGCACCGCTCTCGGCAGTCCGAACGGGTCGGTCAACGAGATCGCGGGTATCTGCAACAGCGGGCGCAACGTCGTCGGCCTGATGCCGCATCCGGAGCGGGCGTGCGAGCCGGCGCTCGGCAGCGGCGACGGACGCCTGGTCCTCGAATCGGCCGTGCGAGCCTTTGCCGCGGGCGTGGCCGCCGGACGGGCGCCGGCATGACGCCGCTGCCCGGCCCGCCGTCGGCCGCCCGCCGCGCCAGCACCTCACGCGGACTCGGCATGGCCATGCTGGGGTCGGCCCTCGCCATGGCCACGCTGGCCGTGCTGGCCTACGTCGGCGTGCTGCCGCTCGATGAGGCGGTGCGCGCCTGGGTCGTGGCCGGCGTGGCGATGGCCGCGCTGCTCGACGGCGCGATTGGTTACTACTTCCTGCAGGCATCCTCCAAGTCATGAGCGCGATCGATCGCACGGTTCTCGAGCGGCACGGTGTCACCGACGGCGAGTACGCCCGCATCCAGGAGCTGCTCGGCCGCGAGCCCAACCTGCTGGAGCTGGGGCTGTTCTCGGTGATGTGGTCAGAGCACTGCAGCTACAAGAGCTCGCGGGTGCACCTGAGGACGCTGCCGACCACCGGCCCGCGCGTCGTGCAGGGGCCCGGCGAGAACGCCGGCGCGGTCGACATCGGCGACGGCCTGGCGGCGGTCTTCAAGATCGAATCCCACAACCACCCGTCGTTCATCGAGCCGTATCAGGGCGCGGCCACTGGCGTCGGCGGCATCATCCGCGACATCTTCACGATGGGCGCGCGGCCGGTGGCCCTGCTGAACGCCCTGCGCTTCGGCTCGCTCGAGACGCCGCTGGCGCGCCGCATCTTCTCGGGCGTGGTGGCCGGCGTCGGCGGCTACGGCAACAGCATCGGCATCCCGACCATCGGCGGCGAGATCGTGTTCGACCCGATGTACGCCGGCAACCCGCTCGTCAACGTGCTGTGCCTGGGCCTGGCGCGTCACGACGAGATCATCAAGGGGCAGGCCAGCGGCGTCGGCAACCCGGTCTACTACGTCGGCGCCCGCACCGGCCGCGACGGCATCCACGGCGCGACCATGGCGTCAGCGGAGTTCGACGAGTCGTCGGCGGAGAAGCGTCCCGCCGTCCAGGTCGGTGACCCCTTCATGGAGAAGCTCCTGATGGAGGCCTGCCTGGAGGTCATGAAGACCGACGCGCTCGTCGGCATCCAGGACATGGGCGCCGCCGGCCTCACCTGCGCCACCTCCGAGATGAGCTCGCGCGGCGACTGCGGCATGGACGTGGAAGTGTCGCTCGTGCCGCAGCGCGAGACCGGCATGACGCCCTACGAGATCATGCTGTCCGAGTCGCAGGAGCGGATGCTGCTCGTGGCCAAGGCCGGCCGCGAGCGCGACGTCGAAGCGGTGTTCGAGAAGTGGGACCTGCACGCGGTGCGCGTGGGCCATGTCACCGCCTCCGACCGCGTCCGGCTGTTCCACCACGGCACGCTCGTCGCTGACGTGCCGACCAAGGCGCTCACCGACGAGGGGCCGGTCTACCGCCGGCCGATGTCGCGCCCGGCATGGCAGAGCGAGGTGCAGCGGCTCGATCTCGCCAGTCTGCCGGCGCCGCCCGCCACGCAGGCCGCCTTCGAGGCATTGCTGGCCTCGCCGATCATCGCCAGCAAGCGGTGGGCGTTCAACCAGTTCGACCACAGCGTGGGCACCAACACCATCGCGCAGCCGGGCACCGCGGCCGGCGTCGTCCGCATCAAGGGCGCGGCCCAGGGGCTCGCCGTGTCGGTCGACGGCAACGGCCGCTATTGCTACCTGGACCCCTACCGCGGCGCCATGCTGGCGGTGGCTGAAGCGGCGCGCAACGTCGCGTGCGTGGGCGCGGAACCAATCGGCGGCACCAACAATCTAAACTTCGGGAACCCCGAACGGCCGGAGATCATGTGGCAGTTCGGCGAGGCTGTTCGCGGCATCGGCGATGCCTGCCGCGCCCTGGACGTCCCGATTACGGGCGGCAACGTCAGCCTCTACAACGAGACCGAGGGCCGGGCCATCTATCCGACGCCGGTGCTCGGCGTCGTCGGCCTGCTGCCGGATGCCTCGCGGACCGTCACGCGGGTCTTCCAGACGGCCGGCGCCGCGGTGGTCGTGCTGGGTGACAATCATGGAGAGCTCGGCGGTTCCGAGTATCTCGCCCGCCTGTTCGACCGGGTCGAAGGCGAGCCGCCATTGCTCGATCTCGCCCGCGAGCGGGCACTCCAGGTGCTGATCGTGGCGCTCGTCCGCGACGGCCTCGTGCAGTCGGCACACGACTGCTCGGAGGGCGGCCTGGCGGTGACGCTGGCGGAGTGCACGTTCGGCTCGGCGGGGATCGGCGTGGAAGTGGCGCTCGACGGCGTCACCACCGTGCCCGCGGCGCTCGTGGCCGCGGCCACGATCTTCGGTGAGAGCGCCTCGCGGGTGGTCGTCTCGGTGGCCGACGGCAACATGGCGGGCGTCTTGAGCGCGGCAGCGGCGGCCGGCGTGCCGGCCCGGGTCGTCGGACGGACCGGCGGCCCCGGAATCCGGATCGATGTCGACGGTGTGACGGCGGTGAGCATGCCAGTCGCACAGGCCGAAGCGGTGTGGGCGACGGCGATCGAAGGTCGGATGCAGACGGTGGTGGGTGCGGCATGAGGCCGCCACGCACGCGTCGGCGGCGGTGACAACGGAGACTCGCGATGTTCGACAAGCTTCACGAGGAATGCGGCGTCTTCGGGATCTACGGCCACGCTGAGGCGGCCAACCTGACCTACCTGGGGCTCTATGCGCTCCAGCATCGCGGCCAGGAGAGCGCCGGCATCGCGGTGGCCGACGGCGTGCGCATCCGCGCGCTGCGGGAGATGGGCTACGTCGCGGAGATCTTCACCGAGCCGGCCCTGGCGACGCTGCCCGGCCACATCGCCATCGGCCACACGCGCTATTCGACGGCCGGCGAGAGCTCGGTGGCCAACGCGCAGCCGCTCGTCATCGACTGCGTGCACGGTCAGGTCGGAATCTGCCACAACGGCAACATCGTCAACGCCCGCGAGATCCGCGAAGAACTGGTGCGGCAGGGCTCGATCTTCCAGACCAACAGCGACACCGAGGTCGCCCTCCATCTCTTCGCCCGCTCGCAGGCGCCGGCCATCGATGACGCGATCGTCGAATCCGTCGCCCGGCTGACCGGCGCCTTCTCCTTCGCCTTCATCACCAAGGACCGCCTGGTGGCGGTTCGCGACCCGCACGGCTTCCGGCCCCTGGCCGTCGGGCGCCTGGGCGACGCCTGGGTGGTGTGCTCCGAGACCTGCGCGATGGACCTGGTCGGCGCCACCTTCGTGCGCGACGTGGAACCGGGCGAGGTGCTCATCATCGGTCCCGATGGCCCGAAGTCGGTGCGGCCGTTCCAGCCGGCGCCGTCGGCCCACTGCATCTTCGAGCACGTCTACTTCGCGCGGCCCGACAGCGAGGTCTTCGGCAAGAGCGTGAGCGACGTGCGCACCAATCTCGGGCGTCAGCTGGCGCGGGAAACCGGCGTGCCGGCCGATGTCGTGGTGCCGATTCCCGACTCGGGCGTCTGCGCGGCCATCGGCTACGCCGAAGAGTCCGGCATTCCGATGCGGTTCGGCCTGATCCGCAACCACTACGTGGGCCGCACCTTCATCGAGCCGGCGCAGTCGATCCGTCACTTCGGCGTCAAGGTGAAGCTGAACCCCGTGCGCAGCCTGCTCAAGGGGCAGCGCGTCGTGCTGATCGATGACTCGATCGTGCGCGGCACGACCAGCCGCAAGATCGTCAAGATGGTGCGCGCCGCCGGCGCCGCCGAGGTGCACATCCGCATCAGCTGCCCGCCCACCATCTCGCCGTGCTTCTACGGCGTCGACACGCCCCAGCGCAGCGAGCTCATCGCCGCCACGCACTCCCTGGAAGAGATCCGCAAGTATCTCGATGCCGACTCGGTGGCCTATCTCAGCCTCGACGGCCTGCTGTCGGCGGTCACTCCGGACGGCGGCCGCTACTGCACCTCCTGCTACACCGGGAGATACCCGGTGGCGTTCCCGCGCGACCAGGCGGCCTACCTGCAGCTCACCTTGAAGCTCGATGCCAAGGGGGTCGCGAAGGCGCCTGGCGTGCCGCTGGCGGAGCCGGTGGCATGAGCGGCGGCACCAGCTACAAGGCGGCCGGCGTCGACATCGATGCCGGCAACGAGACCGTCCGCCGCATCAAGTCGATCGCGCGTGGCACCTTCACGCCGGGTGTGCTGTCGGAGATCGGCTCCTTCGGCGGCCTGTTCTCGCTGGCCTCCGGCGGCTGGACCGACCCGCTGCTCGTGGCGAGCGCCGACGGCGTGGGCACGAAGCTCAAGGTGGCGTTCCTGGCCGGCGTGCACGACACCATCGGCCGCGACCTCGTGAACCACTGCGTGAACGACATCCTGGTCCAGGGCGCGACGCCGCTCTTCTTCCTCGACTACCTGGCCACCGGACGGCTGTCGCCGGACGTGGCCGAGCAGATCGTCACCGGCCTGGCGGCCGCCTGCCGCGAGAACGGCTGTGCGCTGCTCGGGGGCGAGACCGCCGAGATGCCCGGCTTCTACTCCGATGGGGAGTACGACGTGGCCGGCTTCATCGTCGGCGCCGTCGAGCGCTCCAGGCTCGTCGACGGCAAGAGCCTGGTGCCCGGGGACGTGCTGCTGGCGCTGCCCTCGGCAGGGTTGCACACCAACGGCTACTCGCTGGCCCGCCAGATCGTGTTCGAGCGTCTGGGCCTGGGCGTCGACAGCCATGTGGCGGAACTCGGCGAGACCGTCGGCGCCGCGCTGTTGCGGCCGCACCGCTCCTACCTGCAGCCGATGCGGCCGCTGCTCGCGGCCGGCCTCGTCAAGGGCCTGGCACACATCACCGGCGGGGGCCTGACCGACAACCTGCCGCGCATCCTGCCCGACGGCACGGCTGCCGAGGTGCGTCGCGGGTCCTGGCCGGTGCTGCCGCTCTTCACGTGGCTTGCCGAGGCCGGCCAGGTGGCGATCGACGATCAATACCGGGCGTTCAACATGGGCGTCGGGCTGGTCATCGCGGTGGCCGAGGCCGACGCCGACCGCGCCGCGACCCTGCTGACCGAGGCCGGCGAGACCTCGCACCGCATCGGCCAGATCGTCTCCGGCCCGGCGGGCGTCGTGTATGCCTGAGCGTTCGCTGGCCGGCCGCCGTCTCGGCGTCCTCGTCTCCGGCCGCGGTTCGAACCTGCAGGCCATCATCGCGGCCATCGGCCGCGGTGAGCTCGAGGCGGCCGTGGCCGTCGTCATCTCCAACCTGCCTGGCGTGGCGGCGCTCGACCTCGCCCAGGCCGCCGGCATCGAGACGGTGGTGCTGCCGCATCGCGGCTGGCCCAGTCGTGAAGCCTACGACGAAGCGCTGGCGGCGGCGCTGTGTGCCCGTCAGGTCGACGTCGTGTGCCTGGCCGGCTTCATGCGGCGGCTGTCCGGCCGGTTCCTCGAGGCCTTCCCAGGACCGGTGCTGAACGTCCACCCGTCGCTCCTGCCGGCCTTCCCGGGCCTCGATGGGCCGGGCCAGGCGATGCTCCACGGCGTCAAGGTGGCCGGCTGCAGCGTCCACCTGGTCACGCCGGAGCTCGATGCCGGCCCGATCGTGGCGCAGACGGCCGTGCCGGTCCTCCCTGGCGACACCGCCGCCACCCTGGCCGCCCGGATCCTCGTGGAGGAGCATCGCCTCTATCCGGCCGCCCTGAGCCGCGTGCTGGCGGGCGGCTGGCGCATCGACGGCCGCCGCTTCGTCGACGCCTGACCGGGCCCGCCGCGGCTCAGATCGGTGACGAACTGCGCAGCGTGAGCACCGAAACTTCCGGCGGGCAGTTGATCCGGACCGGCGCGACCACCGTGCCCACCCCGCGGCTCACGAACAACGTGCAGTTGCCCTCGGTGGCCGGGCCGGCCACGACCGGGAAGCGACGCGCGGCGATGGCGCCGAGCCCGGGCAGCACCACCTGGCCGCCGTGGGTGTGGCCCGCCAGCACCAGCTGCACGTCGAGCGCCGCCGCCTCGCGCAGCCGCCGCGGGTCGTGCGCCAGCAGGAACGTGGTCGGACCGGCGCCGCGCAACACCGCGGCCACGTCGCCGACCCGGCGCGTCCAGTAGCGCAGGCCGGCGATGTCGACGGCTTCGCCCCTGATCGTCAGCCGGGTGCGCGCGTCCCTCAGCACGGTGAAGCCGCGCGAGACGAGGGCCGCCGGCACGACCCGATCGTCGTCGTGGTTGCCGAGCACGGCGAGTGCGCCGAGCGGCGCGTTGGCCAGGGGCGCCAGCATCTCGGCCGCCGGCACCGCCCGCGTCGTGTCGAAGTCCGTCACGTAATCGCCGCCGAGCGCCACGAGATCCGGACGCGCCTCCGCCAGCAGGCGCACGGCGGTGCGCACGTCCTCATCCGGAACCGTCGGGCTGACGTGAATGTCGGTGATGAGACCGATGCGGAGTCCGTCGAGCGCTCTCGGCAGTCCCACGATCCGGAGTTCCGACTGCTCCAGCAGAATCCGGTGCCGTTCGTAGGCCACGCCGTAAGCGACGCGTCCCACCGCGAGACCCGCGCCGGTGGCGACCAGGCCCTGGAGGACCGTTCTTCGCGTCGGGAACCAGCCGTCGGTGGACATCAGCTTGGAGTGGTCATGTTAGCGCAGGGCGGCCGGCCACCTCCGCAGCGGTCTATAGTGATGCGCGTGAATGTCCTCGATGAACTCCGCTGGCGCGGTTTGCTCTACGATCGCACCGAAGGCCTCGACGCCGTGCTGGCGGCGGGCTCCGTCACTGCCTACATAGGTTTCGACCCCACGGCTTCCAGCCTGCACGTGGGATCGCTGCTGCCGATCATGAGCCTGGCGCGGCTGCAGCAGTTCGGCCACACGCCGATCGCGCTCGTCGGCGGCGGCACCGGTCTCATCGGCGATCCGAGCGGCAAGGCCAACGAGCGTGCGCTGCTCACGCTCGAGCAGGTCGAGGAGAACGCGGCGGGCATCCAGCGCCAGCTCGAGCGCTTCCTCGACTTCGGCCCGCGCCCCAACGCGGCGCGTCTCGTGAACAACGCCGAGTGGCTGCGCTCGCTGTCGTTGCTGGAGTTCCTGCGCGACACCGGCAAGCACTTCACCGTCAACGCCATGATGGCCAAGGACTCGGTCAAGCGCCGGATGGCCGCCGAGGATGGGCTGTCGTTCACCGAATTCAGCTATCAGCTGCTGCAGGCGCACGACTACCTCGTGCTGCACGATCGTTTCGGCTGCACGCTGCAGGCGGGCGGCAGTGACCAGTGGGGCAACATCGTCGCCGGCTGTGATCTGATCCGCCGCGTGCGTGGCGCCAAGGCCCACGGCCTGGTGCTGCCGCTCGTCACGACCAGCGCCGGCACCAAGTTCGGCAAGACCGAAGCAGGCACCATCTGGCTCGACGCCGCGCGCACGTCGCCGTTCCGCTTCTTCCAGTTCTGGCTCAACACCGACGATCGCGACGTCGTGTCGTATCTGAAGTGGTTCACGACGATGGACGAGGCATCGATCGCGGCACTGGCTGAGGCCGTGGCTGCCGCGCCCGCCAAGCGCGAAGCGCAGCGCCACCTGGCCCGCACGCTCACCGGTGTCGTGCACGGCGCAGACCTGCTCGCCAAGGCCGAGCGAGCGTCGGCCGTGCTGTTCGGCGGCAGCCTCGCCGATGCCGATCCCGACGACGTCCTGACCGTCTTCGACGACGTGCCGTCAATCGCGGTGCGGCGCGCCGACCTCGGCGGCGCCGGCCTTGCGGCCCCGGACGCTGCCGTTCAGGCCTCCCTCGTCGCTTCGAAGGGCGAGGCCAACCGGCTCATCAAGCAGGGCGGGCTCTACGTGAACGACCGGCGTCTGACCGAAGGTGACCTCAGAATCACCGAAAACGACCT
>CAWEBU010000009.1:665000-1085854 GCA_963807405.1 uncultured Acidobacteriota bacterium
CTTGGCCAATGGCGGGCCCACTCGGTTAGCTCCGAGCTTCGGCTGGCTGTCCAGCAGGAGGGGATTGATTGCGAAGTGACTAGCGAACGGCGAAGTCGGATTGAGCAAGTTGCCTCGATTACTTCCCGCCGAACGCCTTCTCACTTCAATCTCAAACTCTTGGGGAATTAGCTCAGCTGGGAGAGCGCCTGGTTTGCAACCAGGAGGTCACCGGTTCGAGCCCGGTATTCTCCACCAACGTTTTCGGTTTTGAGCCCCGGTATTCCGGGACTCGAGACCCGGTTTTTTGACAACTGAATATCCTGCAATCGGTAGTTCTTTGATTACACACACGCAGTGTGCGAGTGCTTACTTGGTCAAGCTACTAAGGGCGTACGGTGAATGCCTTGGCGCCAACAGTCGATGAAGGACGCGGTAAGCTGCGATAAGCCTCGGTGAGCTGCAAACAAGCTTTGACCCGGGGATTTCCGAATGGGGAAACCCGCTACGGCTAATACCGTAGCATCCTGCACTGAATACATAGGTGCTGGAAGGCAACTCAGGGAAGTGAACCATCTCAGTACCTGAAGGAATAGAAAACAACAGTGATTCCGCTAGTAGCGGCGAGCGAACGCGGAATAGCCCAAACCAGGGAGCTTGCTCCCTGGGGTTGTAGGGCCTGTCTGGCCGCAAGGCCGGAGAGTTACAAATCGGATCGTTAGTCGAACCCCTCTGGAAAGTGGGACCACAGCAGGTGACAGTCCTGTAGACGAAAACGAGCCGACTCTCTGGGCAGGTACCTGAGTACCGCGGGACACGAGAAATCCCGTGGGAATCCGCCGGGACCATCCGGCAAGGCTAAATACTCGTTGGCGACCGATAGTGAACCAGTACCGTGAGGGAAAGGTGAAAAGCACCCCTGTGAGGGGAGTGAAATAGTACCTGAAACCGTATGCCTACAAGCAGTGGGAGGGCTATGCCCGGGTAACCGGGAATGCCTGACCGCGTGCCTTTTGCATAATGAGCCGGCTAGTTATTCTCAGTGGCGAGGTTAAGCGACAAGCGAGCCGTAGCGAAAGCGAGTCTGAATGGGGCGTTTAGTCGCTGGGAATAGACGCGAAGCGGGATGATCTACCCTTGGCCAGGATGAAGCGTGGGTAACACCACGTGGAGGTCCGAACCAGTGTTGGTTGAAAACAGCTTGGATGAGCTGAGGGTAGGGGTGAAAGGCTAATCAAATTCCGTGATTGCTCGTTCTCCTCGAAATACCTTTAGGGGCAGCCTCGGAAGGTCGGCGACGGTGGTAGAGACATGATTGGACTAGGGGGCTTACCAGCTTACTGAATCCAGCCAAACTTCGAATGCCGTCGACACGTATTCCGGGAGTCAGACTGTGGGGGCTAAGCTTCATAGTCGAGAGGGAAACAGCCCAGACGACCGGCTAAGGTCCCAAACTTAGTGCTAAGTGGTAAAGGATCTGAAGACGCTCTGACAACCAGGAGGTTGGCTTAGAAGCAGCCATCCTTTAAAGAAAGCGTAATAGCTCACTGGTCAAGCGGCTCTGGGCCGACAATATAACGGGGCTTAAGCACTAGACCGAAGCCGTCGACTGTCGGATCTTGCGAGGTCCGACATTGGTAGAGGAGCGTTCCCAATGCAGCGAAGTCAGACCGTAAGGACTGGTGGAGCGTTGGGAAGTGACTCTGCCGGCATAAGTAGCGAGAAGGGAAGTGAGAATCTTCCTCGCCGTAAGCCTAAGGTTTCCTGAGGTAGGTTCATCCGCTCAGGGTTAGTCGGGAGCTAACGCGAGGCCGAAAGGCGTAGCGGATGCACATCCGGTTAATATTCCGGAACTACCTAGATATCGTTATCACGATGGGGGGACGCAGGAGGCTATACGAGCCTGGAGAGGGCCGCAAGGCGCCAGGTTGAGGTCTGTAGGGAGATCCACTAGGAAAATCCGGTGGGTCACAAATCCTGAGGGGCCGAAGCGAGTCCGCAAGGACATAAAGTCGTAGACGCCACGCTGCCGAGAAAAGCCTCTAAGGAGATATCTGGGTACCCGTACCGCAAACCGACACAGGTAGACGAGGAGAAAATTCTCAGGCGCACGTGAGAACACTCGTTTAGGAACTCGGCAAAATAGCCCCGTAACTTCGGGAGAAGGGGTGCTCCGTTACCGTTAGTGTCCACGCGGCACGAAGCGGGAGGGAGTCGCAGTTAAGAGGCCCAAGCGACTGTTTACTAAAAACACAGGTCTCTGCTAAGTCGAAAACGACGTATAGGGTCTGACGCCTGCCCGGTGCCGGAAGGTTAAAGGGAGGGGTTAGCCGCAAGGCGAAGCTCTGAATTGAAGCCCCGGTGAACGGCGGCCGTAACTATAACGGTCCTAAGGTAGCGAAATTCCTTGTCGGGTAAGTTCCGACCTGCACGAATGGCGTAACGATTTGGGCGCTGTCTCAACGAGTGGCCCGGCGAATTTGTGGTACCGGTGAAGACGCCGGATGCCCGTCACAAGACGAAAAGACCCCGTGCACCTTTACTATACCCTAGCAGTGAACTCTGGCGTCGTATGCGCAGGATAGGTGGGAGGCTTTGAACCCAGGTTTTCGGATTCGGGGGAGCCAACGGTGAGATACCACCCTTACGACTTCGGTGTTCTAACTGCAGCCCGTTATCCGGGATCAGGACACTGCTAGGCGGGTAGTTTGACTGGGGCGGTCGCCTCCTAAACGGTAACGGAGGCGCGCGAAGCTTCGTTCAGGCTGTTTGGAAATCAGCCGTCGAGTGCAAAGGCATAAACGAGGTTGACTGCGAGACCTACAAGTCGAGCAGGTGCGAAAGCAGGCCTTAGTGATCCGGTGGTTCTGCATGGAAGGGCCATCGCTCAACGGATAAAAGGTACGCCGGGGATAACAGGCTGATCGGAGCCAAGAGTTCACATCGACGCTCCGGTTTGGCACCTCGATGTCGGCTCATCGCATCCTGGGGGTGTAGCAGGTCCCAAGGGTTCGGCTGTTCGCCGATTAAAGCGGTACGTGAGCTGGGTTCAGAACGTCGCGAGACAGTTCGGTCTCTATCTGTGATGGGCGGAGGAAATTTGAGTGGGGCTGACCTTAGTACGAGAGGACCGGGTTGGACGGACCTCTTGTGTACCAGTTGTCACGCCAGTGGTAGCGCTGGGTAGCTAAGTCCGGACAGGATAAACGCTGAATGCATATAAGCGTGAAACCTTCCACAAGATGAGATTTCCCTGGACGTAAGTCCCTGAAGGCTCCTGGTAGACTACCAGGTTGATAGGTCGGGTGTGGAAGCGTAGCGATACGTGGAGCTAACCGATACTAATTAGCCGTGAGGCTTGACCATATTCACTCGCCTGCTGCGGGTGTGTAATCAAAGAAACATCGATTGCAGGATATTCAAACGAGATGATCTGGGACGACCGGTCGTGTGGCTCGCATATTGAGCCCGCGGCTGGACCCCAGACACTAAGTTTCCCGGTGGCCATAGGAGCAGGGTCACACCCGTTCCCATTCCGAACACGGAAGTTAAGCCTGCTACCGCCGATGGTACTGCGTGCGTAGGTGCGTGGGAGAGTAGGTCACTGCCGGGGATATATCGAAGGGGAAGCCCGACGCCAACAAGCGTCGGGCTTTTTCTTTTTGGCGGTAGACTGGCGCCGGATCGTCCCCATGCCCAGCCTTGCCTCGCTCCATCCTCAGGTCGTCCACTTCGTGGTGGCGCTGGTCTCGGTGGGCGTGCTGTTCCGCTGCCTGTCGCTCCTGACGAGGAGGGCGTGGTTGTCGCCAGCGGCGCTGGCGCTGGTCGGGCTCGGCACGGTCGCGAGTCTGGTGGCCGTCCAGTCCGGCATCGACGCGCATGGGCCAGTCGAGCGCGTGCCGGGCAGTCGCCAGGCCGTGATGCAGCACCAGGAGTGGGGCGAACGGGCGCGGAATGTCTTCGTCGTGCTGCTGGCCGTCGAGGTCGTCGCCGCGACCCTGGCCGCCCGCCAGATTGCGGCCGCCCGCGGTTTTCAGCTCGTCGCCGCCGTCGTGGGCCTGGTGGCGGTCGGTGTCCTCGTCCGTGCCGGCGACCTCGGCGGCAAGCTCGTCTATGGCTACGCGGGTGGCGTCGGCGTCCGCAGCGGCGATCCGGCCGATGTCAATCGCCTGCTGATCGCGGGCGCGCACCATCAGGCGGCGCTGGACCGGGCCGGCGGCAAGCCGGCGGCGGCGGCCGACCTCATCGAGATGGTGGCCAATCGCTTTCCCGGCGAGCTCGAGCTGCAGCTTGCCCGCGTCGAGTCGCTGATCGACGACCGCGGGGCACCGGCGCAGGCCCTGGCCCGCCTCGACCGCATCCTGGTGCCGACCGACGACCCCCGCCTGCGGGTGCGCGCGGGCCTTCTGCGTTCAACGGCCCTGGCTGCCGCCGGCGACCGCACCGCCGCGCGGCAGGTGCTCGAGACGCTGAAGTCAGAGTTCCCGGCGAATGCCGAAGTGCAGCGCCGCCTCGCCGAACTCTCGTCGCGGCAGTGACGGCTCCCTGCCGGCGGCCGGCGTCGCGCGGCTCAGCGCCCGCCGAGTGACGCCACGGCGCTGAATCCGGCCCAGCAGCCGGCCAGTCCGAGGCCCACCGACAGCACGACGTTGGCGGCCGCCGCCCCCGCCTGGCCCTGTTGCACCAGGCTCAAGGTCTGCACGCTGAAGGTGGAGAAGGTCGTGAAGCCGCCGAGCAAGCCGGTGACGGTCGCGTGGCGCAGACCGGGCGACCACGAGTCGCCGGCACCGCCGGCCATCAGTGCCGCGATGGCGCCAATCGCGACCGAGCCAGACACGTTGACGAGCACCGTCCCCCACGGGAAGCCAGCGCCGGTGATGCGCGTCGTGGCTTCGGTCAGGAGGTGCCGGATCAGCCCGCCACAGGCGCTTCCCCCGGCAATCGCCGCCAACACCAACCAGCCGCCTCGGTCCATGGCCCATCAGCATAGACGACCGCGATACGCGACGGCGCCGCTCGGGCGGCCGGCGGGTCTCTCGGCGGTGGCGAACCGTGGTGCCGGTGGTCCTCTGCCGGCTCCCTCGCTGCTACCATGCGGCCGTGCCGGAACTACCGGACATCGAGCTCTACCTGCACGCGCTCCGGCCGCGCCTCGTCGGTCACTCGATCGAGGCCATTCGCGTCGGCAGTCCGTTCCTCGTCCGCACGACGACGCCCGACATCCAGACGCTGGTGGGACGTCCGGTCGTGGCCTTCCACCGCCTGGGCAAACGAGTCGTCGTCGAGCTCGACGGTCCCGCCCTCGTCATTCACCTCATGATCGCCGGCCGCTTCCAGTGGAAGGCGGCGGGAGCTCCGCTCCCCGGGCGCCTGGGGCTGATGGCCCTCGACGTCGCCACCGGGACTCTCATCCTGACCGAAGCCGGCACCACGCGACGCGCGGCGGTGCATGTCGTTGCCGATGACGAGGCGCTGGCCCGGATCGATCCGGGCGGCCTCGAGGTGCTCGACGTGCCCCTTGCTCGCTTCCGCGAGGCCCTGTCGATTGAGCGCCACACCCTGAAACGGACGCTCACCGATCCAGCGATCATGAGCGGCATCGGCAATGCCTACTCCGACGAGATTCTCCACCGCGCCAGACTCTCGCCCTTGCGCATGTCGGACGCGCTCAGCGCCGACGAGACGGCGCGCCTCCATCTGGCGACGGGCACGGTGCTTCGCGAATGGCGGGATCGCCTGATTGCCGAGACTGGAGACAAGTTCCCCGCGAAGGTGACGGCCTTCCGCGACGGGATGGCCGTGCACGGCCGCTACGGCCAGCCGTGTCCGGTGTGCCGCACGCCGGTGCAGCGCCTGCGATACGCGACCAACGAAGCCAACTACTGCCCGACGTGCCAGACAGATGGCCGGCTGCTCGCCGACCGCGGGTTGTCCCGGCTCCTGAAGAGCGACTGGCCGCGCACGCTCGAGGACCTGGAGCGGCGGAAGGCGTCGCAACGCCAGCCCGGCGGAAGCTGAGTCAGCGGGGTCGCCGCAGCCCCGTCGGGCCGGCCGGATGCGGCACGCGCGCCAGCCGTTCGATACCGTAGCCTTGCTGGCGCGCCGCTGCCAGCGCCTGTGCGATGGCCGCTTCGTCGAGGGCGAGCGTGCGCGACAGGATCGACAATCGCTCGCGCCGGTTGTCGCCGACGAGCAGCCACCCGAGGTCGTCGGCCGCCGCCAGCACCCAGAAGTCGCTCCAGGTCACGGGCAGCCACGCGAAGATGCGCGGGGCGAAGGAAATGGACAGCCGTCCGCCGCCGCCGTCCGCCGCACGCAGCCGCCCCCGTTGCTCCACCGCTGCGCGGTGCGTGGTGCAGGTGCTGCTGACCCGCAGTGTTGTCCCGGCCAGCGCCTCGAAGCGATACCGCGTATCGCTCAGACAGCGGCGATGCCACCAGGTACCCGTCGTCGAGATCTCGAACCACTCGCCAGCCAATCGCGCCATCTCCAGATGCGGCACCACCTCCGGTGGTCCCTGGGCGGCCGCGTCGTGCGCGAGGCACGACAACGCGAGGCCGAAGCAGACGTGCCGGCCGAGCGCCTGCCAGCGAGCGGGGGGGGCAGGCGCGTGACGCACGATCAGCCTTCCACCACGATGTCGCGGTCGCCCGCGGTGGCCTGGACGGCGGGCGCCAGCGCGGCGTCGAGCGGCGCCTCCGCCAGCAGCGCATCGGTCACGTAGTCGAGCGCGGCGTCGTCGGCCCTGGCCAGCAGCGCCTCGAGCGGGGAACGGAGCACCGGCGCGTCCTCCCGCTGCTGCATCGTCGGCCACGACCCGTCCTCCCGTTGCCGCGAGTAGCGGCACCAGAAACCGACGTGCCAGCGCAGGAACTCGCGCACGCGGGCGCGGCCGTGGTCGTCATTGCCCCAGTGCTCGAGCGCGAGCGCGACGTAGCGCCGGTAGATGGCGACGCGTGCCTCGCCGTCGAGGTCGAGATAGCCCTCCCCGGCTTCGCGGAACAGCCACGGCTTGATGAGCACGCCACGTGCCGTCATCACGGCGGCGCAGCCCGAACGCCCGCGCGCCTGCTCGATCTCGTGCGGGAACAGCACGTCGCCGTTGCCGACGACCGGCACCTGGACGGCATTCACGACCTCGCCGATCGCATCCCAGTCAGCGGCGAGGCGGTAGCGCGCGTTCCTGGTGCGCCCGTGCACCACGATGGCGTCAGCGCCGCCCTCGGCAGCGGCGCGTGCCTGCTCGAGGAAGTTGCGGTCGTCGTCGTTCCACCCCAGGCGAATCTTGGCGGTCACCGGCACGCGCGTCACGCCCCGCTTCATCGCCTCGACGATACGGCGGACGCGTTGCGGCTGGCGGCCGATCGAGGCGCCGAGCCCCTTGCGGGTGAAGTGGTCGATCGGACAGCCGAAGTTGATGTCGACCCAGTCGGCACCGCGATCCTCGACCAGCCCGGCGGCCCACGCCATCTCCTCCGGGTTGGTGCCGGCGAGCTGCACGCCGAAGAACGGCTCGTCGGGGGCGCGGCGAATCAGGGCGAACTCGCCCATGCGCTTCTGCTTGAGGCGGCGCGCCACCGTCATCTCGCTCATCGTGATGCGGGCGCCCAGTTCCACGCACAACCGGCGATAGGGCAGGTTCGAGCCCTTGGTCATCGGCGCCATCACGAGCGCGCCAGTCAGCCGGTCTGCAAACATCATCACGGTCATGGTAGCAGCGTGCCGGTGCGAGCAGGGCACCGGCCACCGGTGCGTGCTACGCTCGAACGATGCGTCTCGCGCGCCGACCGGCTGCCTGCGTGCTCCTCATCGCGGCCGCGCTCGCCCCCGCCGCCGCCTCGACAGCACCGTGCGACCGCAGGTCGGCCGCACCGGGCGCAGCCGTCGGCGGCCATCGCCACCTGGGCGCAGCCGTCGGAGACCGCCGCCGCAGGCGCGCACTTCGTCTGGCGGGTGGCCAAGGACGCCAGAACGGTGGCGTGGCTGGTCGGCTCGGTCCATGTGCTCACCAAGGATGTCTATCCGCTGCCTGACGTGTTCGAGCGGGCCTTCAGCGAGTCCCGCACCCTGATCGAAGAAGTGGATCTCGGCGCGGCGTCCGATCCCGCCGTCGTGCTCCCGCTGGCGGCGAAAGCGATGCTGACCGACGGCCGCACGCTCTCGACGCTGGTCGATCGCGAAACGGCGGCGCTCATCGAGGCGCAGGCGGCTGCCGCCGGTCTGCCGATGCTGGCCGTCGAGCGGATGAAGCCGTGGCTCGCCGCCATGACGCTGGCGGCCCCGGCGCTGCAGCGGGCCGGCTACGACCCGTCGTTGGGCCTCGACCGGCACTTCTACGAACGGGCGCGGGCAGCGTCGCGGCCCGTGCGCGGGCTGGAGACGGCCGCCTCACAGATCGCCGCGCTCGACGCGCTGCCGATGGCCGTGCAGGTCGACATGCTGAAGGCAGTGCTGTCGGACATCGACACGCAGGTGTCGGCCGTCGCCGACATCGTCAGGGCCTGGCGCAGCGGCGACGTGGCGGCGCTCGAACGGCTGCTGCTCGACGAGTTCCGCCAGTCGCCGGATGTCTACCAGCGCATGCTGGTCGACCGCAATCGCGCCTGGGTGCCGCAGATTGCCGCCTGTGCCAGCGAAGCCGCGCCGTGTCTCGTCGTCGTCGGCGGTGCCCATCTGATCGGCCCCGACAGCGTCGTCGCCATGCTGACGGCGGCCGGCTTCAGCGTCGAGCAGCAGTAGGGGCGGCAGGCGGGCGCGCGGCCCGGCGGTCGCGGTCCGCTGCGGCGCGCACGAAGCACCCCTCGATGTGATCGTTGACGAGGCCCATCGCCTGCATGAAGGCATAGACCGTCGTCGGTCCGACGAAGCTCCAGCCGCGCCGCTTGAGGTCCTTGGAGAGCGCCGCCGATGTCGGCGTGGTCGGCATGGCGCGTACCGCGTCCCACGTCACCAGCGATGGCCGTTCCGCCGGCGGCGGTTGCCACGACCAGGCATAGGCCGCCAGCGAGCCGAACTCCGCCTTCATCTCGAGCGCGCGGGCCGCGTTGTTGATGGTCGACTCGATCTTGCCGCGGTGGCGCACGATGCCGGCGTCCGTCAGCAGGCGCGTGACGTCACGAGCGCCGAAGGCCGCGACCGTGGCAGGGTCGAAGCCGTGGAAGGCGGTTCGGAAGTGCTCGACGCTTGCGCAGGATGGTCAGCCAGCTCAGGCCTGCCTGGAAGCCCTCGAGGCAGATCTTCTCGAACAGCCGCACGTCGTCCAGGACGGGACGGCCCCACTCCTCGTCGTGATACCGCACGTAGAGCGCGTCGTCGCCGCACCACGCACAGCGATGGCGGCCGCGGCCGGCAGCCGCGAGACCTGGCGCGGCGCTCACGACCGCCGCCTGCTGCTGGCCGCGGCCGTCGCCCGGCGGGCCGGCGCCGCTTCGGCCCGCAGGGCGTCTTCGGCCGCCTTCAGCTGCTCCCGCACGCTGCTGTCGACCACCGGGAAGGCCGGCTGCACCGATTCGATCGCCTCGATGACGGCGGATGCCACGACGAGACGCATGAACCACTTGTGGTCGGCGGGCACGACATACCAGGGCGCCGCCTCCGAGGCGGTGTGGCGGATCACGTCTTCGTACGCCGTCTGGTACTCGATCGAAGATCGCCCGTTCGCGAAGATCGTCCGAGTGAGAACTTCCAGTGCTTGTCTGGCTCGTCCAGACGCTCGAGGAAACGCTGGCGCTGTTCCTCCTTCGACACGTGGAGGAAGAACTTGCGGATGACGACGCCTTGACGCGACAGGTAGTGCTCGTAGTTGACGACGTCCTCGAAGCGCTCCTGCCAGATGTGCGGGGTGACCAGCCGGTCCGGCAGTTGTTGCCGGTGGAGAATCTCCGGATGCACACGGACGACGAGCATCTCCTCGTAATACGAGCGGTTGAAGATGCCGATGTGGCCGCGGCGCGGCAGCCGGCTGGACGTGCGCCAGAGGAAGTCGTGATCGAGCTCCTCGCTCGAGGGCGCCTTGAAGCTGTGCACCTCGCACCCGCGCGGGTTGAGGCCGCTCATCACGGCCTTGATGGTGCTGTCCTTGCCGGCGGCATCCATGGCCTGGAAGATGAGGAGCACGCTCCAGCGATCCTGGGCGTAGAGCCGCTCCTGCAGGCTGGCCATGACCTTCGCGCTCTCTTTCAGCAGACCGCTGGCGCGTTTCTTCAGCCGCAGACCGCGGGTGTCGTCGGGGGAGAACGCGCCGAGACGGAAGGCGCCTTGGCCCGTCACGCGGAAGTGCCGCGACAGCCGTGTCAGGGATCGATGCGTGGCGGAAGACATGGCGTCGATCATATGGCGCGCGGCGCCGCGGCGCTGTCGCCGTCGCTGTGCGGCCCGGGTGCCAGCACCGCGAGCACCACCAGGCGCCCGCTGCCGGTGTTGCGGACGCCGTGCGCCACGCCTTCCGGGGCCACCAGCAGATCGCCGGCGCGCATCGGCAGCTCGCGGCCGTCGAGCAGGAACGCGCCGTGGCCCTCGAGCACGTGGTAGACCTTGTCCATGCCCGCATGCGCGTGCAGGGCGTGCGCCTGGCCCGGCTCGAACGCATTCAGACCCACGAGCAGGCGCGGCGAAGCGAAGATCGTGGACTTGCCCATCTTCCCGGCGGCGAAGACGGCGTGATCGACGGCGTGCACGACTGACGGATGTTCCATGTTCACAGTTCTCCCGCGACGAAGTGGCATGCAGCAGGGTACGTCTCCGACGACGACGTCGGGTCAGTAGGTCCAGCTGCGGAATGCGATGAGTCCCCACCAGCCCAGGTAGCCGGCGAGTCCCGCGTGTGCGCATGCCACCAGGGTGGCGTAGAGGCCCAGCCGGCCACGCAGGCCGCGGATCCAGGCGCGTGCCGTCAGCGGCACGAGCGCGACGGCCAGCGCGGGATGCAGCGTCGAGGCGGCGAGCAGGGCGGACGCGCGCGTGCTCGCGGTCGCCAGGTCGGTGGCCGACGCCGTCATGGCCGACCAGGCCAGGGCAGCCAGCGCGAGCGCCGCCAGGGTCCAGGCCGCGCCGAGAATCGCCAGGCGGCCGCGGTGCCACTTCCGCCACGCCGACACCACCGCCACGAGCGGCGCGGTGACGGCGCACGCCGCCGCCACGAGCAGCGCCAGCCGCAGCAGGTCGAGTGGCCACCGCTGACGCTTCTCGGCGTAAACCCCCGCCCCGGCCAGCACCGGCGTGCCGTCCACCTCGGTGACCGCGAGTGACGCGGTCAGCTCGCCGGGGCGCCGGAAGAGCGCATCGTTGACCGGAACGAGCGGGGACGCCTCGCCGAAGAGCGGCGTGATGACCAGGCCGCGGTCCGTGACGCCGAGGGTGAGGCCAGCCAGCGGGAACTCGACCGCCTGCAGGACCTGGCGACGCGGGCTGGCGTCGTGGTAGTAGCCCGCGAACTGGCGGAGGGACTCGACCGGCACCGCCATCGACTCGGCCGGAGTCGGCTCGACATCGCGCTTGAGATAGCGGATGGCGAGCGACGACAGCCGCCGCAGGGCGCCGGGCGCGTAGGTGCCGTTCAGCAGCACCACGAAGCCGGCGTCGCGCGAGGGGGAGTAGGCGTAGGTCGACACGAAGCCATCGATGCCGCCGGAGTGTCCGAGCAGCTGATGGGGCAGGTCGATGGTGCTCGAGATGCCGAGGCCATAGCCGGCCCGCACGCCCGCCTTCGACGCGGCCGTCGTGCGGGGCCACTCCATGTTCGACAGATACTCCGGGTCCACGACGTAGCTGGCGCCCCGTTCGCCCCAGTTGAGGAGCATCTGGACGAAGTGCGCGAGCTCGCGCGGCGACGAGTGCAGGGCGCCGGCCGGGCGCAGGTGGATGCGGCGGCGCACGACGGGCGGACCGCTTCTCGCCTCGTAGCCCTGGGCGAGCGCCGGCGCCTCGACATCACCTGCGAAGGTGCTCGTCTTCATCTCGAGCGGCGCGAAGATGCGCTCCAGGATGAACTGATCGAACGGCATCTTCGCGACCGCTTCGATGACCCGCCCGGCCACCGCGTAGCCAGGATTGGAATACGCCATCCGGGTGCCCGGCCGCCACCGCACGCGGCGCGAGGCCGGGTTGCGCAGCAGGACCGCCTCGAGCGGCCGATCGGGCGTGCCGTCGAGCACGTAGATCTCGTTGAAGTGCATGTCGTCGAAGCCGGCCGTGTGCTCGAGCAGGTGGCGCACGCGCACGGGCTCGACGGCCGCCCAGGGATTGTCGATTCGCAGTTCCGGCAGGAGCGACGTCACCGGTGCGTCCAGATCGAGGCGGCCCTCTTCGTAGAGTTGCACGAGCGCCGTCGCGACGAAGGTCTTGCTCACCGAACCCACGCGGAACAGGGTGTCGGCGCCGACCGGACGCCGGGTGTCACGATCGGCCAGGCCGACTCCGCCGGCCCACTCGATGCCATCAGGCCTGACGAGCGCGAGGCCGGCCCCCGGGAGACCGGCATCGTGGATGATGCCGGCCGCCGCGCGCTTGAACTCGTCGAGAGTCGCGGGCGTCGGGTCGGCGTCGGGCGACGCCGGCTGCGCGGCGAGCACCGCAAGCAGGCTCATCGCGAGCGCGGCGTTCGGAATCCGTGGCATCGCGCCATCTTACGGCCGGCGCCCCGGTATACTCGCCACCGCATGGCGTACTTCTCCGTTCTCAAGAAGGTGCACTGGTCGGACGGCGACGCCGCCGGCATCGCCTGGTTCCCGAACTACCTCGGCTGGTTCGAGGACGTCGAGGAGGAGCTGTTCGCGGCCGCGCTGGGACGTTCGCGCCAGTCGCTGTTCGACGGCGAGGGCTTCTCGATGCCGCGCGTCGAGGCCCACATCCGCTACGAGGCGCCGGTGCGGATCGGGACCCTGCTGCGGATTGCCGTGGACCCCGGCGTCGAGAACCCCCGGCGCATCCGCCACGCCTTCGAGATGTGGGACACGGCGGACGAGCGGCGCGTCGCCAGCGGGTTCGTGCGGGTGGCGTGCGTGGGCCTGCCTGATTTCGCGCCGCGCGACTTCCCGCCGGCCGTGCTGACCGTCGTCGAGCGCGTGCAGGCACTCGCCGCGCAACAGGCCGACGGCCTGGCGCTCCCCTGGGCGTGAGCATGGCCAAGCGTCCGCCAGCTCCCCGCCGCACTCCCGCCGCGCCCCCGCGCCGCGCCCGTCCCCGGACGCCAGGCCCGACCGAGGAAGGATGGCACGGGTGGGACGACTACGCGCCGTTCTACGACTGGGAGAACGCCCAGACACTCGGTCGCCGCGACGTGTCGTTCTGGCTGCGCATGACCGGCGCCGTCGAAGGCCAGGTGCTCGAGCTCGGCTGCGGCACCGGCCGCGTGACGATGCCGCTCGCCCATGAAGGCGTGCGGCTCGTCGGCGTGGACCGCTCGGGCGAGATGCTGACGCGCGCGCGGCGGCGGGTCGCCCGGCAGCGGCGGGGAGCCCGGCCCGCCCTCGTGCGGGCGGACATCCGGGGCCTGCCGTTCCCGGCCGGCGCCTTTCCGATGGTCATGGCCCCCTACGGCGTCCTGCAATCGCTGCTCTCGGAGCGCGATCTCAAGGCCACGCTGTCCGAGGTCGCCCGGGTGGTGGCGCACGACGGCATCTTCGCGCTCGAGCTGGTCGCCGACCTGCCGTCGTGGGGCGAGTACTCGAAGCGTGTGAGCCTGAAGGGACGGCGCAGTCCGGGTGGCAGCCAGATCACCCTCATCGAGTCGGTGCGCCAGGACGCACCTCGGGGGCGCACCATCTTCGACCAGGAGTTCGTGGAGCGACGGGGCCGGGCGGTACGGCGCCGCTCGTTCGCCCTGACGTTCCGCACCCTGTCGGTGCCCCAGATGTCGCGCCGGCTGAGCAGCGCGGGCTTCCGGGTCGAGGCCGTGCTCGGTGACTACGACGGCGGGCCCTGGCACCGGCAAGCCGACGCCTGGATCATCATCGCCCGCAAGGTCTGATAGGCTAAAGGGTCAAATTTTTCCCGTCGCCGAGCGCCTGCAACCGCGTGGCGACCTGGAGCTGCACCCATGTCTGGCCATTCCAAGTGGCACACGATCAAGCACAAGAAGGGCGCGCTCGATGCCAAGCGCGGCAAGTTGTTCACGCGGTTGATCAAGGAGATGACCGTCGCGGCCAGGAATGGCGGCGGCGACGTCAACATGAATCCCCGCCTGCGCACCGTGGTCACCGAGGCCAAGGCCGCGAACATGCCGGCCGAGAACATCAAGCGGGCGATTCAGCGTGGCACCGGCGAGCTGCCGGGCGTGACCTACGAGGAAATCAACTACGAGGGCTACGGTCCGGGCGGGGCGGCCATCATCATCGAGACGATGACCGACAACAAGAACCGTACGGTCGGCGAGATCCGCCACATGCTGGCCAAGTACAACGGCAACCTCGGGGCTGAGAACTCGGTCGCCTGGATGTTCTCGAAGAAGGGCTACATGGTCATCGAGAAGGCCGGCGTCGATGAGGAGAAGCTCATGGAAGCCGTGCTCGAGGCCGGTGCCGACGACTTCCGCGACGACGGCGACAGCTTCGAGGTGCTCTCCGAGCCCAGCGCGTTCGAGGCCGTGAAGGAAGCCGTCAAGGGCCTCAACATCGAGCCGGTCGCCGCCAAGCTCTCCATGCTCCCGCAGAACTACATCAAGCTCGAGGGCAAGGAAGCTCAGATGATGCTACGGCTGATGGAAGCGGTCGAAGATCACGACGACGTGCAGAACGTGTGGTCCAACTTCGACATCGAAGAGAAGGAGATCGAGGCCTCGCTCGCGTGAGAGTCTTCGGCATCGACCCCGGCTCGGAGCGCACCGGCTACGGGTGTGTCGAGTCCGACGGCCGCCGCCATCGTCTCGTCATCTGCGGTGCCATCTCCACCGCCGGCGGCGCGACCCTCGGAGCCCGGCTGGCGCTCATCCACGACGGCCTCTCGGCGCTCCTCGCCGAGTGCCGGCCTGACGTGGTGGCCATCGAGAACCTGTTCTTCGCCACCAACGTCCGCAGTGCCCTCACCCTCGGGCACGCCCGCGGCGTGGCGATGCTCTCGGCGGTCGAGGCCGGTCTCGACCTCGCCGAGTACACCCCGACCGAGATCAAGCGGGCCGTCGTCGGCTACGGCCGGGCCGAGAAGGCGCAGGTTGGCCAGATGATCGCGCTGCTGCTCGGGCTCGACCATCCGCCCACGCCGCACGACGCCGCCGACGCGCTCGCCGTCGCCCTCTGCCACGTGCACCGCGTGCCGGCACGCGCGGTGGCGACGCCGGCGGCGCGCACCGGCCTGGCGATCAAGAGCTGGCGGGCCTACCGGCCGGCGAGCGTGGCCAAGCCGGCGCGTCTGGCGCGGGCGAGCGCCCGGCGTTCATGATCGCGTGGCTGCGGGGACGGCTGGTCGAGAAGCATCCGACCCGCCTCGTGCTCGACGTGCACGGCGTGGGCTACGAGGTGGCGGTGCCGGTCTCCACCTTCTACGCCGCCGGTGAGCCGGGCGCCGAGATCGAACTGCGCATCCACACCCACGTCCGCGAGGACGCGCTGGCGCTCTACGGGTTTCCCACGGCATTCGAGCTGACGGTCTTCGAGAAGCTGATCGCGACGAGCGGGATCGGCCCGAAGCTGGCCCTCGCCGTGTTGAGCGGCATCGATGCGGCCGACTTCGTGGCGGCGGTGGCGCGCGGCGACGTGGCGCGCCTCACGCGCATCCCCGGCGTCGGCAAACGGACGGCCGAACGGATGTGCCTCGAGCTGAAGGACAAGCTGCCCGCCGCTCCCGGCCTGCCCGTCGCGGCGCCGGCGGCGACGGCCGGCGATGGCCTGCGTGAGGACCTGCTGTCGGCCCTGCTGAATCTCGGCTACCATCGCTCAGCCGTGGACAAGGCACTCGACAAGCAGCTCGCGAACGGGGAGCCGCCGCGCTTCGAGGCCGCCCTGCGCGCCGCGCTCAAGGAGCTCGCGCGGGCATGACCGAACGGGTGGTGTCGTCCGTCCCGGGCGACGGCGACGCGCAGTTCGAAGCCGGCCTCCGGCCGCGCCGCCTCGACGACTATATCGGCCAGGATCGGGTGCGCGAGAACCTCGAGGTGTCGATCGCCGCCGCCCGGCAACGCGGCGAGGCCCTCGACCACATCCTGCTGTGGGGGCCGCCCGGCCTCGGCAAGACCACCCTCGCCTACGTGATCGCCAACGAGATGGGCGCGGCCATCCGCACCACGTCGGGCCCGGTCATCGAGAAGCCCGGCGATCTGGCCGGCATGCTCTCCGGCCTGCAGCAGGGCGAGGTGCTGTTCATCGACGAGATCCACCGCCTGCCGGCCACCATCGAGGAGATCCTCTACCCGGCGATGGAGGACTTCGAGCTCGACATCGTCATCGGGCAGGGGCCGGGCGCGCGCTCCGTGAAGGTGCCGGTCGAGCGCTTCACGCTCATCGGCGCCACCACGCGGGCCGGGCTGCTGACCGCGCCGCTGCGGGCGCGCTTCGGCATCAACCACCGCCTCGACTTCTACACCGTCCCCGACATCGACGAGATCGTGCGCCGCTCCGCCCGCATCCTCGACACGCCGATCTCCCCCGACGCCTCGCTCGAGATCGCCCGGCGCTCGCGGGGCACGCCGCGCATCGCCAACCGCCTGCTGCACCGCGTGCGCGACTACGCGCAGGTGCGCGCCGACGGCGCCATCACGGTCGAGGTGACGCGCGCCACCATGGCGATGCTGGCGGTCGACGACCTCGGTCTCGACGAGACCGATCGCCGCCTGCTCGACGCGATCATGGACAAGTTCGGGGGCGGGCCGGTCGGGGTCAACACACTCGCGGCGACGCTCAGCGAGGAACCCGACGCCATCGAGGACATCCACGAACCGTACCTCCTGCAGGCCGGCTTCCTCGACCGCACGCCGCGCGGCCGCGTCGCCACTGCACGAGCCTACGAGTACTTCGGGCGCCAGGCGCCGAGGAGAGGACTGTTTTGAGGACTTCCATCGCCAATGTCGCCGGTACGACGCCCGTCGGCCGCGCCGAAATCAAGAGTCTCGCTACCTACGTGCCGCCGCGCGTGCTGACCAATGCCGATCTCGAGAAGCTCGTCGAGACGAGCGACGAGTGGATCCTGCAGCGCACCGGCATCCGCGAGCGTCACATCGTCGAGCCTGGCGTCGGCACGTCCGATATCGCGAAGGAGGCCGCGGCGGAAGCCATCCGGCGGGCCGGACTCACGCCCGACGACATCGATCTCATCATCGTGGGGACGGTGACTCCGGACATGCTCTTCCCGAGCACGGCCTGCCTGCTGCAGCACAAGCTCGGGGCGTCGCACGCCTGGGGCTTCGACGTGAGTGCCGCGTGCTCGGCCTTCGCCTACGCGCTCACCGTCGGCAGCCAGCTCATCGCCGCCGGTTCGTCGAAATACGCCCTGATCGTCGGCGCCGACGTCATGTCGAGCATCATCGACTATACGGATCGCGCGACCTGCGTGCTGTTCGGCGACGGGGCCGGCGCGGTCGTGCTGGGACCGTCCTCGTCGCCGGGACTGGGCGTCATCGACTTCGCGCATGAGATCGACGGCAGCGGCGGCTCGGCGCTGTGCATGCCAGCCGGCGGCAGCCTCAAGCCGGCGTCGCACGAGACCGTCGACGGGCGGATGCACTTCGTGAAGCAGGACGGGTCGACCGTCTTCAAGTTCGCCGTCCGGCGCACGGGTGATCTGTGCGAGCGGTTGCTCGCCCGCAACAACGTGACCGCGGACGATGTCGACCTCTTCGTGTCGCATCAGGCCAACCGCCGCATCATCGAGGCGGTGGCCGAACGCGTCGGCGTGGACCGCTCCAAGGTCGTCATCAACATCGAGCGCTTCGGCAACACGACCGCCGGCACCATTCCGCTGGCGATGAACGACGCCGTGCTGGAGGGGCGCCTGAAGAAGGGCGATCTGGTCCTCGTGGCGTCGGTGGGAGCCGGCTTCACCGTCGGCGCGCTGCTCATCCGCTGGGCGTTCTGACGGGCGCGCTGTGCCATCCCGGCACAGCCCGCTGCCGCATCGCCGCTCTAGAAGCGCCCTAAATCGCTGTTACGCAAAGGCTTAGGGCCACACCCCCAGGACCGGCCCTGGGCGCCGGGGCGCTGTTCCTTTTCGGCACACGTCCGTAACTGCCTCGAGCAGCTGAACTTGCCGGCGACGGTGCACAGGGCTGCAAGAGGTCGTGTGCCAGACCGGCACACCGGCTGCCGTTTTTGGCGCAACCCGAGCCATGGCGGTAACGCCATATGGCACCGCAACTTACGAGTCTCCAGAGCCGCCTCCTGGCAGTGGCCCGCCCCTTGCTCCCTGAGCAGTCGGCTTCCACTCCCCCAGCGCGGCAGCGTTCGGCCGGCACCCACGGGGCTCCAGACCCTCACCGGTCTGGGGCCAGCGTGGTTCCGGCGAGAGCGTAAGGAGACACATGAACAAGGCAGGCACGACCGGACAGACGGCAGCGACGGGCGTCACTCCCCGTGCGTCGAGCGCGGCCGACCTCACGGTCGATTGGCGGCAGAACCTGCCGACGCTGACGAGCGAGACGTTGACGCTGCGCGAACCGGTCGCCGCCGACGCCGTGTCGCTGCTGACCGCGCTTCCGGAAGAGGCGTATACCCAGATCGTGCCCGCCCCACCCTCGGCCACCGTGGCCGGCGTCGAGTCGTTGATCGCGACGCTGCAGGCCCAGCGGCGTGCCGGCTCGATGGCCTGCTGGGCCATCATCCCGGCCGGCACCGATGTCGCCGTCGGCCTCATCGGGGTGCGCTCGATGGACTACGGCTGCACGATGGTCGAGGGCTTCGCCGTGATCGCCGAAGAGTTCCGCGGCACCTCGCTCTTCCAGACCGCCGGCCGTCTCGTGCTCGGTTCCCTGTTCGGGCAAATGGGCGTCTACCGCGCCGAATTCCGTATCGACGTGCGCAACGGCCGCGCCAATGGCGCGCTGCGCAAGCTCGGCGCCACGCAGGAAGGCCTGCTGCGCCGCGCCCGCACGAGCGACGGCGATTTCTGCGATCAGGTCCTGTGGGCGATCGTCGTCACCGACTGGACCGGCCGCGGCGCGCCGGCCACCGCCAGCGTGCACTGAGCTCCTGAGGCGTCGGTCTGGCCCGGGTATCTTCCAGGGATGCCCGGGCCTTTTTTCGTCCGCGTCGCCGGAACTCGCGGCCTTGACCCGCCGCCGTCGTGCCCGGCGGCGTCCGAGGCGGGCTGGTAAGATCGCCGGTCGTGCGTGTCTCCGAGTTCGATTTCGATCTGCCCCCTGAGCTCATCGCGCAGACACCGCCGCCGGTGCGCGGCGCGTCACGCCTGATGCGCCTCGACCGCGCGTCGGGACGCCTCACGCACGCCATGTTCCCGGACCTGCCGGCGCTGCTCCGCCGCGGCGACCTGCTGGTCCTGAACGACACGCGTGTCTTCCCGGCCCGCCTGCTCGGGCATCGTGAGCCGGGCAAAGGCGCCGTCGAGTGTCTGCTGATCGCACGGCTGGAGCCGGCCTCCGCCGCGGCAGGGGAAGAGCGGTGGCGGGCGCTCGTCAGCCCCGGAGCACGCCTCTCGCCCGGCACCCGCCTCGTCTTCGAGGGACCGGCCGCACGCCTCGACGGCGAGGTGCTCGAGCGTGCCGACAACGGCCGCATCGTACGGCTGGCGACGGCGGACGGGTCGCCGGTCATGGCGGCCATCGCCGCCCTGGGACACATGCCGCTGCCGCCTTACATCAAGCGGCCCGACGCGGCCAGCGACCGCGAGCGCTATCAGACCGTCTACGCGCGTCACGAGGGCTCGGTCGCCGCGCCCACCGCCGGCCTCCACTTCACGCCGGCCCTGTTCGCGGCGCTGGCGGCAGCCGGCATCGAGCACACCACCATCACCCTGCACGTCGGCTACGGCACCTTCCAGCCGGTACGCGCCGAGCTGGTCGCCGACCACCAGATGGCGGGCGAATCGTTCGCCGTCGGCGGAGCGGCCGCTGCCGCGCTGACGCGGGCCCGCGCCGAGGGCCGGCGGATCGTCGCCGTCGGCACCACCTCCACCCGCACGCTCGAGTCCCTCCATCTCGACGCCGACGGGCGCGTGCCCGCCCAGAGCGGCGACACGGCGCTCTTCATCTCGCCCGGCTACCAGTTCCGGATGGTGCAGGGGCTCGTGACCAACTTCCACGTGCCGAAGTCGTCGCTGCTCATGCTGGTGTCGGCGTTCGCGGGCGTCGAAGCGATCCGCCGCGCCTACCTGGAGGCGGTGGCGGCGCGCTACCGCTTCTACAGCTACGGTGACGCGATGCTCATCGACTAGCGGGCGCCACGGACGAACCGGCCGCCGGTCGTGACCGGCCGGCCCCCGATGTCCGTCCCCAGTTATGCTCTCGGCATGAAACTCGACTACGAGGAGTTCGACCTCTCCGGGGTGCGGCGCTACCCGTTGGCCTCGCGGCCGAGCAAGGTCACGCGTGCCGACTTCGCACGCGCGCACCAGCCCGGGAGCGGGATCGGCGAGTGGATGTCGCGCCTGCCGAGGCTGCTGGCCGGACAGGACCTCGTGGCGGTCGTCGATGCCATCGTGGCGGCGGCGCAGCGGCCGGCGCCGATCGTGTGGGGCCTCGGCGCGCACGTCGTCAAGGCCGGCCTGTCGCCCGTCCTGGTCGACCTGATGGCGCGCGGCTACGTCTCGGCGCTGGCGCTGAATGGCGCGGGCCTCATCCATGACGTCGAGATTGCCCTGGCCGGCGCCACCTCGGAGGACGTCGACGCCGCGCTCGGGCCCGGAGCGTTCGGGATGGCCGAGGAGACCGCCACCGGCATCAACCAGGCGGCCGTGGCCGGGGTCGGGCGGGGCTGGGGGCTTGGACGCTCGGTGGCCGAGTGGCTGGCGGCGCAGTCACCAGCCCACGCCGACGTCAGCCTGCTGTGCGCGGCGGTGCGGCACGGCATCCCGGTGACGGCGCACGTGGCGGTCGGCACCGACATCATCCACATGCATCCCGACGCGTCGGGTGCGGCGATTGGCGAGGGCAGCCTGCGCGACTTCCGCCACTTCGCCTCGTCGGTGGCCCGCCTGGGCGGCGGCGTCTACTTGAACTGCGGGTCGGCGGTAATCCTGCCGGAGGTGTTCCTCAAGGCAATTGCCGTGGCACGCAACCACGGGCACGACCTCACCGGCCTGACCACGGTCAACCTCGACTTCCTGCCGCACTACCGTCCCCTCACCAACGTGGTCCGCCGGCCGACCGCCGGCATCGGTCGCGGGTTTCACCTCACCGGCCACCACGAGATTCTCATTCCGTTGCTAGCGGCGGCCCTCGTCGAGCGGTCGGCGGGCGCGGCGCCATGATAAAGTCATCAGTTCCTGCCGGAGTAGCTCAGCCGGTTAGAGCATGCGTCTCATAAGCGCAGGGTCGGCGGTTCGAGTCCGCCCTCCGGCACCAGCCTTCGCTCTGACCGCTCGAGCCGAAGCGTGAGCTTCGGCTCGGCAAGGCCCACGGGCCTTGCGCCCGGCACGCCCCGGACACCCACGCGCACCCCGTGAGCACTGCACTTCTCCGGCGGGTCCGACGCTACGTCGAGCGCCATCGACTGTGGACACCCGGCGTCCGGGTGGTGGCGGCGCTGTCCGGCGGCTCGGATTCCGTGGCGCTGCTGCACGTGCTGGCGCGGCTGGCCGCCGACGGCGACGTCGTCCTGGCGGCGGCGGCCCACCTCAACCATCACCTGCGAGCCGAGGCCGCCCGCGACGAGGCCTTCTGCCGTGCCCTGTGCGACCGGCTGGGCGTCCGCTGCATCGTCGAGCACGCGGTGGTGTCCGAGCTGGCGGCCGCCGCCCACGTCTCGCTCGAAGTAGCGGCGCGCGACGCGCGCTACGCGTTCCTCGAGCGGGTGCGCCTGGACTGCGGCGCCGCTGTCGTCGCCGTCGCCCACACCGCCGACGACCAGGCCGAGACGGTGCTGCTGCGCCTCCTCCGGGGCGCCGGCACCCGCGGGCTGCGCGGCATGCTGCCCGTCCGCGACGCCATCGTCCGGCCGCTCCTCGACTGCACGCGTGCCGAGCTGCGGTCCGCACTCACGGCGACCGGCGGCATCTGGATGGAAGACGCCACCAACGCCGATGTCTCGCTGCCGCGCAACCGCGTCCGCCACGAGCTGCTGCCGGTGCTGGCCGCCCGCTACCAGCCGGCCATCGTCCGGGTGCTGAACCGCACGGCGGAGGCGGTCGTCGGCCGACGAGGCCCTGCTGAGCGAGCTGGCCGCCGCGGCCGTCCCCGGGGTGGTCTCGACGGCGCCC
This sequence comes from uncultured Acidobacteriota bacterium, assembly GCA_963807405.1. GTDB lineage: Bacteria > Acidobacteriota > Vicinamibacteria > Vicinamibacterales > UBA2999 > CADEFD01. The sequence continues at coordinate 687,273 of CAWEBU010000009.1, forward strand.
GAGGGCGTGGTGCTGGCGACCACGGCCCTCACAGCCCTGCCGGCCGCCCTGGCGCGGCGGGTCGCCCGGCACGCCCTCGAGGTGGCACGGTCGCCCCACGCGCCGGAACTGGCAGACATCGAGGGCCTACTGGCGGTGTGCCGGCCGCACGGGCCCGCCGCGGCCGAAGTCGCCGGTCTCCGTGTGGAACGTTTTTCCGCGCACGCTGTCTTACTGATCACGGGGCGGCCAGCCGGAGCGCCCGCCTCGCTGCCAGCGCGGGTGCTGCCCGTTCCCGGGGCCGTGGCGCTGCCTGAACTGGGTCCCGGGTGCCGCCTGGTGGCCGAGAAGCCGATAGAAGAAGTGAGCCAGCCTGCCGATGCGCGCCGACGTCTGATCGTCACGGGGACAGCTGGCGACGCCGCTCGTCGTGCGCGGCCGGTTGCCGGGGGACCGGATTCGGCCAGTCGGGCTGGGAGGCTCGCGCAAGTTGCAGGACCTGCTGGTCGATCGCAAGGTCCCGCGCGGTCTCCGGGACCGTGTGCCGCTCGTGGTCGATGCCACGGGACGGATCGTCTGGGTGGTTGGACATGCGATGGACGCCGACGCGGTGTCCACGGAGAACGAGGGCGACGTGATAGTCTTGACTTTTGACCAGCCGGCCGTGCCCGGCTCGGAGGGATCGTGAACTCCACCGCAAAGAGCCTCGTGTTCTGGTCCATCCTGTTCGTCGTCGGGATGCTCGTGTGGAATTTTTCGTCGAGGCTGCAGCGGAACGAGAACCCGGTTGCCTTCAGCGAGTTCGTGTCGTGGGTGGACGCCGGGCAGGTGCAGCGCGTCGTCATCGTCGGCAACGACATCACGGGCGTTACCAAGGGCCTCGAGAACTTCCGCACCTACGCCCCGTTCCAGTACGAAGGTCTGGCGAACCGCCTGATCGAACGCGGCGTCAGCGTCGAGAGCAAGGCTCCGACGGAGTCCCCGTGGGCGGCCATCCTCTACTCCTGGGCGCCGATCCTGCTGATGATCGGCTTCTGGGTCTTCTTCATGCGTCAGGTCCAGAGCGGCGGCAACAAGGCGCTGTCTTTCGGCAAGAGCAAGGCGAAGCTGTCGTCGTCGTCGCAGAAGAAGGTCACGTTCCGCGATGTGGCCGGCGTCGACGAAGCCAAGGACGAGCTGCAGGAGATCATCGAGTTCCTGAAGGAACCGCAGAAGTTCCAGAAGCTGGGCGGCCGCATCCCGAAGGGCGTGCTGCTGATGGGCCCGCCCGGCACCGGCAAGACGCTCATGGCGCGCGCCGTGGCCGGCGAGGCCAACGTGCCGTTCTTCTCGATCAGCGGTTCGGACTTCGTCGAGATGTTCGTGGGCGTCGGCGCCAGCCGCGTGCGCGACCTGTTCGAACAGGGCAAGAAGAACGCGCCCTGCATCGTGTTCATCGATGAAATCGACGCCGTCGGCCGCCATCGCGGCGCCGGTCTCGGCGGCGGACACGACGAGCGCGAGCAGACACTGAACCAGCTCCTGGTCGAGATGGACGGCTTCGAATCGAACGAAGGCGTCATCCTGGTGGCGGCGACCAACCGTCCCGACGTGCTCGACCCGGCGCTGCTGCGGCCCGGCCGCTTCGACCGCCGCATCGTGGTCAACCGTCCAGACGTCAAGGGCCGTGAAGGCATCCTGGCGGTGCACACGAAGAAGATCCCGATGGCCGACGACGTCGACATCCGCGTGCTGGCGCGCGGGTCGGCGGGTTTCGCCGGCGCCGATCTCGCCAACCTCGTGAACGAGGCAGCCCTGAATGCCGCCCGTCAGAACAAGAAGGCCGTGGCCATGGTGGACTTCGAGTTCGCCAAGGACAAGGTGCTGATGGGCGCCGAGCGGCGTTCGATGATTGTGACCGAGGAAGAGAAGAAGGTCACCGCCATCCACGAGGCCGGCCACGCGCTGCTCGCGGTGCTGCTGCCGCACTCCGACGCCCTGCACAAGGTCACCATCATCCCGCGTGGCATGGCGCTCGGTCTGACGACGCAGCTGCCGCTCGACGAGAAGCACAACTACTCGAAGGTCTATCTGATGGACCGCATCGCCATCCTGCTCGGCGGCCGCATCGCCGAGGAGCTGACGACGGGCGATATCACGACCGGGGCCGGCAACGACCTCGAGCGCGCCACCGAGATGGCCCGCAAGATGGTCTGCGAGTGGGGCATGAGCGAAGCCATGGGCCCGCTCACCTTCGGCAAGAAGGAAGAGCAGATCTTCCTCGGCCGCGAGATCGCCCAGCAGCAGGACTACAGCGGTGTCACTGCCGAGCGCATCGACCAGGAGGTCAAGCGCATCGTCAGCGAGAACTACGACAAGGCGACCGAGATGCTCGCCAAGCACAAGCACTCGCTGGTGGCCATCGCTGAAGCACTGCTGGCGCGCGAATCGCTCGACGGCGAGCAGGTGAAGCGGATCATCAACGGCCTGCCGATCGATGAGCCGCCGGTGGCCCCGCCGGCACCGGCCGCGCCGGCTGGCGAGCCGCGCGACCGGGCACGTGACAAGGAGCGGGCGCCGCTCCTGCCGATCGCGCCCAAGCCGCTCGCCCAGGAATAGACCAATCACGCGCCGCGCCGGTCGACCACCGGCGTGGCGTGTCTCTCCGGTCCTGCCCGCATGATCGCGCCGCGAGCCTCTTTCACCCTGCCGCTCGCCGGACGTCCCCCACTCGTCCTCGGCGCCCGCACGCTCGTGATGGGCGTGCTCAACATCACCCCTGACTCGTTCTCCGATGGCGGCGCGGCCTTCGATCCCGACCGCGCTCTCGACATGGCGCTCGGCATGGAGGCCGGTGGTGCCGACCTCCTCGATGTCGGCGCCGAGTCGACGCGGCCCGGGGCGGCGCCGCTCAGCGCCCGCGACGAGCGCCAGCGGCTGCTGCCGGTCTTCCGCAAGCTGCACCGGCTGCGCATTCCGCTCTCCATCGACACGACCAAGGCCGAAGTGGCGCGCTTCGCGCTCGACGAAGGCGCGGTCATCGTCAACGACGTGAGCGGCCTGCAGTTCGACCCGACGCTCGGCGACATCGTGGCCGTGCGCGGGGCGCCACTGGTGCTGATGCACATGCGCGGGCGGCCCTCCGACATGTACGCCCACGCGCACTACGGCGACGTGGCCGCCGAGGTCGCTCGCGACCTCACGCGGGCCGTCGAGCGGGCGGTCAGCCGCGGTGTGGCGTGGGACCGCCTGATTCTCGACCCCGGCCTCGGCTTCGCCAAGAAGGCAGAGGCCAGCGCGGCGGCGCTCGCCGGTCTGTCGACCCTGGCGGCCCTCGGGCGGCCGCTGCTCGTCGGACCCTCCCGCAAGTCGTTCCTGACGGCCGCGGTGGGCGATGTGCCGGCGGCCAGCCGCGACTGGGCGACGGCGGCCGCCGTCACGGCGGCGGTGCTCGCCGGCAGCCACATCGTGCGCGTCCATGCGGTGCCCGAAATGGTGCAGGTGGCTCGTGTCGCGGATATGATCCGTGAGCACGGCGCAGGCACCGGCGAAGGCAGCACTCGGGCCCGAAGCTAGGCGCGGGCCAGGTCCCAGCGTTCTAGCCGCTAGCCGCCAGGCCCCAGCCGCCAGTCACCAACCATGCCCTGGCTCGATTCGCTACTCGACCGCCCGCCCGTCACCTGGTGGGACCTCCTCGACATCGCCATCGTGTCGGTGGTGGTCTACGAGGTGCTGAAGCTCATCCGCGGCACGCGGGCGTCGCAGATGGCGGTCGCCCTCGGCGCGATCGTCGGGCTGTTCTACCTGTCGCGGGCCCTCGAACTCGAGACCATCAACTGGCTCATCCGCAACGTCGTCGGCTACGTCGTGTTCGCGGCGATCGTCCTTCTGCAGACCGACATCCGTCGCGCCCTGGTCCACTTCGGCCGGGCGCCGTTCTTCAGGTACCTGCGGCGGGTCGAGCCCGATGAGGACTCGATCGAGGAACTCGTCGTGGCGCTGGAGACGCTGGCCGCCAAGCAGACCGGCGCCCTCGTCATCGTCGAGCGCGGCATCGGCCTGCGTAATCACATCGAGAGCGGCATCCCGCTCGATGCCCGGCTCACCTACGACCTCATCGTCAGCATCTTCCAGGCGACCTCGCCGCTGCACGACGGCGCGGCCATCGTGCAGGGCGATCGCATCGCCGCGGCGGCGTGCTTCCTGCCGCTCAGCGTGAACACCAAGCTGGCCCGCGAACTGGGGTCGCGGCATCGCGCCGCGCTCGGCGTCACCGAAGAGAACGATGCCGTGGCGCTCGTCGTCTCGGAGGAAACCGGCGCGTTGTCGCTCGTCCTGGACGGCAAGATCGAACGTGGCCTGACGCCCGACCAGTTGCGCCGGCGTCTGCGCGGACTCATCAAGCGGACGCAGGTGGGCCCCGATCGCCGCCTGGTCGCGGCGACGATGGATTGATGGCCCGCCTCCGAATCCGCCACGTCGGGCTCAAGCTGCTGTCGGTGGTGGTGGCCACCCTGCTGTGGATGGTCGTCACCGGCGATCCCATCGTCGAACGCACGATCCGCATCGGCCTCGAGTTGCAGCGCACGCCGGCGGGCCTCGAACTCGTCGGGGCGGTGCCGGACACGGTGGCGGTGCGGGTGCGCGGGCCGGCCAGCCGCCTGTCCGCGCTGTCGCCGGCCGACCTGTCCGCGGTCGTCGATCTCGACGGCGTGCGAACCGGGCGGCGCCTCTTCCCGCTGACGCCGGCGCAGGTCACGGCGCCGTTCGGTCTCGAAGTCATGCAGGTGACGCCGCCGAATCTCCCGCTCGCATTCGAGGGCACGGCGTCCGCCGTGGTGCCGGTCCGTCCCCGCGTCGAGGGCACCCCCGTCCCGGGCCACAGCGTCACCAACGTGTCGGTCACGCCCTCGCAGGTGCGGGTGGAAGGTCCGGAGAGCGTCGTGCGCGGAGTGACCGAGGTCTTCACGGAACTGGTGTCGATCGAGGGGGCCTCGTCCCTGATGCGCGAAGCCGTGACCATCGACACGAGCGAGTCGGCGCTGCGCCTCTCCGGCGCCGGCACGGCCGTGGTGACGATCACGATTGCGGCCGATACAACCGAGCGAACGCTGACGGGCGTGCCCATCACCATCCGCGGCCGCCTGACGGGCCGGCTGACGCCGGCCGTGGCGGCGGTCTCGATTCAGGGGGCTGGCGAGATTCTCCGGGATCTGAAACCCGGGGACATCACCCTGTTCGTGGATGTGCCGGGCGACGTGCCGGGCCGTCAGCTGGTGATCCAGGCGGAGTCGTCGCCGCGCTACGTGGTGCGCTCGATCGTGCCGCCGACCGTGACCTTCAGCCGGGCGGCGGGCCGCCGGTGACCGTGAAGCAGGAGAGACCGTGACGCTGTTCGGAACCGATGGAATCCGTGGAGAGGCCGGACGGCCGCCGCTCGATGCGACGACGGTGGCGCGGATCGGCGCGGCGATGGCGCGCGTCTCGGGCGTCGCCGTGCCGCGCGTGCTGATCGGCCGCGACACCCGCGAATCGGGACCGGACATCGCGGCGGCCCTGGCGCGCGGCGTGACCTCGGCCGGCGGGACGGTGGTGAGGCTCGGGGTGGTCCCGACACCGGCCATCGCGTATCTCACGCGCACGGAAGGCTTCGACCTCGGGATCGTCATCTCCGCCTCGCACAACCCCTTCCACGACAACGGCATCAAGGTGTTCTCCGGCGCCGGTGAGAAGTTCTCGGCGGCGCAGGAGCGCCAGGTCGAGGCGATGGTGGCGGACGCGTCGTGGCAGGTCGCGGACGGCGGCGAGGCGACTCCCGCCGACGCCGAGCTCACGGCGCACTACGTCGCGCATCTCCGGCAGATCCTCGACCAGGCCGGGCCACTGGCCGGCGCGCGCGTGGTCGTCGACTGCGCCCACGGCGCCACCAGCGCCATCGCGCCGGCGCTGCTCACCTCACTCGGCTTCGAGGTCGAGGCGATCGGCGTCGACCCCGACGGACGCAACATCAACCAGGGCTGCGGCTCCACGGCGATGGAGGCACTGCAGGCGGCGGTCGTGGCCTCGGGGGCCCGGCTCGGCGTGGCCTTCGACGGCGACGGCGATCGCGCGCTCTTCGTCGACCACCACGGTCATCGCGTCGACGGCGACGCGGTGATGCTCATCTGCGCCGACCAGCTGCGCCGGGAGTCGGCCTTGCCCGGCGGCGCCATCGTCGCCACCGTGATGAGCAACATCGGTCTCGAGATCGCACTCAAGGAGCGCGGCATCGACCTGGTGCGGTGTCCGGTCGGCGACAAGTACGTGATGGAGGAGATGCTGAAGCGCGGCCTGGCGCTCGGCGGCGAGCAGTCGGGCCACGTGATTTTCGCCAGCCATCTCTTCACCGGTGACGGCATCGCCACGGCGCTGCACGTGCTGCGGGCGATGATCGTCACGGGCCAGGAGCTGGCGACGCTCGCCGCCATGCTGACCTGCTATCCGCAGGTGCTCATGAACGTGCGCGTGCGCGAGCGCACCGACATCTCGCTCGTGCCGGGCGTGGCGGCCGCCATGCGCGACGTCGAGGCCCGGCTGGCCGGCCACGGCCGCCTGCTGGTGCGCTACTCGGGCACCGAGCCGCTGCTGCGGATCATGCTCGAGGGCCGCGACCAGGCCGAGATCCGCCTGTGGGCCGACGAGATCGCCGAGGCCGTCCGCACGTCGCTGACGTAGGCGGGCCGACGCCCGCAGCACGGCCGGGTGATACCCTGTGAGCCAGCGTCGGGTGCCTGCCTGGCCGCTACCGCTAGCCGCCAGCCGCTAGCCGCTAGCCGCTGTATGGTCCCGGCGACTCCGGCCCATGATCCGACTCTCCGTCAACGTCAACAAGGTCGCCACTCTTCGTAACTCACGCGGCGGCCACGAGCCCTCGGTCGTCGAGGCCGTGCGCGTCGTGGTCGAGCAGGGCGCGCCCGGCGTCACCGTGCATCCGCGCGCGGACGAACGCCACATCACGCCGGCCGACGTCCGCGACATCGCCGCCTTCCTGGCGCCGCATCGCACGCGCGTCGAATACAACCTGGAAGGGGACCCGCGACCGGGCTTCCTGGACCTCGTCCACGAGGTCCGGCCCGACCAGTGCACGCTCGTGCCGGTTCGCCCCGGCGAGATCACCAGCCAGGCCGGGTGGGGCCTCGACACACCGCGCCAGGAGCTGGCGGCGGTCGTGAAGGACCTGCGCACGGCTGGTATCCGCGTCAGCCTGTTCGTGGATCCGACGCCCGATGCCGTGGCGCTCGCGGCCGATCTCGGCGCCGACCGGGTCGAGCTCTACACCGAGCCGTTCGCGCGGGCTTTCGAGCAGGGGCCGGAGGTGGCATCGGCGAGCTTCCAGCGCTACGCCGAGGCCGCGCACGCCGCGCACGAACACCAGCTCGGCATCAACGCGGGACACGACCTCGATCTGAACAACCTGCCGCTGTTCCGGACGCTGCCACACCTCGAAGAGGTCTCGATCGGGCATGCCTTGATGAGTCACGCCCTGTTCGTGGGGCTGGCCGCATCGGTGCGCGCCTATCTCGAAGCCGTGGGGGCGCCGGCGTGACCGGGCGCCGCCGGGCACGCGGTCGCGGCTGGCGTTGCCGGCGGGCGGCGCTGCTCGTCGGCCTGCTCCTGGCGGTGGACGGCCCCTTCGCGGCTGCCCAGCCCGTGCAGCTGCACGGCGCGGATGGCGTCCCGATTGCCGCCACGCTCCATCGCGCCAGCGACCTGGCGCCGGCCGTGGTCCTCGTCCACATGTTCACCCGGACCAGGGACGACTGGCGCCGCTTCGCCGAGCGCCTGCAGGCCTCCGGGATCACGGCCCTCGCCATCGACCTGCGCGGGCACGGCGGCTCTGGTGGGGCCTCGACGCCGGCACCGGCCATGGCGCTCGACGTGCAGGCCGGCATCGACTACCTGGCGGCGCAGGCCGGCGCCCGCCGCATCGCGGTCATCGGGGCGTCACTCGGGGCCACTGCCGCGCTGATGGCGTCCGCCGACGACCCCCGCGTCGGGGGCGTGGCACTCGTCTCGCCCGCGGCCGACTACCGCGGCGTGCGCCTGGACGCCGCCCTCCGTAAGTACGGCGACCGCCCGCTGCTGCTCGTGGCCAGCAGCGAGGACCCCTACGCCCTGCGCACCGTGCGCGGCATGGTCAGCGCGCCCGCCACCGCCCGGCAGGTGCACCTCTCCCCGGTCGCGGGGCACGGCACGCAGCTGCCCGACCGCGATCCCGACGTGACGGCCGCGCTGGTGGACTGGCTGCGACGGACGTTGCTATCCTGAGGGGATTCCCATGCGCGCCGATTCCATCGCCTTTGCCATCTCCGGGATGTTGTTCGGCGTCATCGTCGGCTGGATTCTCGGCTCCCAGCAGTCCGCCGGTGTGGCGCCACCGCTCCAGCCCGCCGCCGCGGCGGCCCCGGCTCCGGCCGGGGACGGTGGCCGCGCCCCGGCGGCTCCGCTCGATGAGAGCCGCTCGCAGGCCCTGGTGGCGGCCGCCGCCGGCGCCCCCTCCGATCCGGCTCCGCGGGTCGAGCTCGGCAATCTCTACTTCGACGCCGAGCGTTACACGGACGCGGTCGAGTGGTACGAGCAGGCACTCCGGCTGAATCCCGCCGATGCCAACGTGTCGACCGACCTCGGCGTGGCCTACTACTACACGGACCAGTCCGACAAGGCGATCAAGCAGTTCGAGCACTCACTCGAGCAGGATCCGGCACACACCAAGACCATGCTCAACATGGGCATCGTCAAGGCCTTCGGCAAGCAGGACCTCGCCGGCGCGGCCGCGGCCTGGCAGATGGTGATCGCCACCGCCCCCGACAGCCCGGAAGCGCAGGCCGCCAAGAAGGCGCTCGAAGGCCTGCAACAGGCGCATCCGGGAGGTCCGGCGGCGCCACCCGCGGACGGCGACGGGTCGCGGCCATGACCCTGCGCGTCATCCTCCTCATCCTGGTGGCGCTCCTCCTCGTGCGCGCGGTGGGGCGCTTCATCGGCGGGCTGTCGCAGGCGGCCCGTGGCGAGATGCCGCGGCCGCGGGCCGGCGCGGCGCCGGTCAAGATGATGAAGGATCCGGTGTGCGGCACCTTCGTCGTGCCGGGCAAGGCCCTCAACACGATCGCCGACGGCACCACCGTGTTCTTCTGCTCCGAGCGGTGCCGCGACACGTTCGTCGAGTCCAGCCGGGCCACCCGACGGGCATGACCTATCCCGACGACGCGCAGACGCGGCTCGACATCGTGGAGGTCGGGCGCCGTCTGTGGGTGCAGGGCTTCGTCGCCGCCAACGACGGCAACATCAGCGTCCGCCTCGGCCCCGACCGCCTGCTGACGACGCCGACGAGCGTCTCCAAGGGCTTCATGACGCCCGAGATGATGGTCGTGACCGACATGAACGGCGCCAAGGTGAGCGGCGCCCGCCAGGCGTCGTCCGAACTGAAGATGCACCTCGAGGTCTACCACCAGCGGCCCGACATCGGCGCCGTGGTGCATGCCCATCCGCCGACCGCCACCGGCTTCGCCGTGGCCGGCGTGCCACTCAACCGCGCCGTGCTCGCCGAGGTCATCACGACGCTCGGCGGGATCCCGATCGCCGCCTACGCCACGCCCTCCACGGCCGAGCTCCCGGCCGCCATCCGCGACTACATCAAGGTCCACGACGGGCTGCTGCTGGCCAATCACGGCGCGCTCGCCGTGGCCGCCGATCTCTTCACCGCCTACTACCGGATGGAGACCATCGAGCACTTCGCGAAGATCAGCCTGGTGGCGCGCTCGCTCGGGCGGGAGAACCTGCTGTCGCGCGACGAAGTGGCACGGTTGCAGGGGCTGCGCGGGATGTACGGCATCAGTTCGCCGGCGCCGATCTGCGCCGACCCGGCCGACTCGGCTGACAGCGGCTGCCAGACGGTGGACGCGCCGGCCTCGACGGCGCGGCTGGTCGCCGATACGCCCACCCTGCCGCCGGCGCCGGCCGAACGGGTCGGCACGGGCGGAGAGATTCGGCTAACATACGGCCAGCTGACGACCCTCATCGACGAGGCCGTCAAAGGCGTGCGATAGCAGCGGGCCGCCAGCCGGCCCATCCCGGGATCCGGGCGGAGGAATGGAATGGGCGAAGCGCTCGGGATGGTCGAGACAAAGGGCCTGGTCGCGATGATCGAAGCGGCCGATGCCATGGTCAAGGCCGCCAAGGTCACCCTGGTGGGCTGGGAGAAGATCGGCGCCGGCTACGTCACCGCGGTCGTGCGTGGTGATGTCGCGGCCGTCAAGGCCGCCACCGATGCCGGCGCGGCCGCCGCACGGCGGGTCGGCGAGCTGGTGTCGGTGCACGTCATCCCCCGTCCGCACGCGAACCTCGAGGACGTGCTGCCGATCGGCAAGGTCAGCACCAAGGGCTAGACCCTCTCCAGGGTCGCCGCCATGCTTCTTGCCAGAATCGTCGGCACGGTGGTGGCCACGCGCAAGGATCCGCGCCTGGTCAGCTGCAAGCTGCTGCTGGCGCGGCCGGTCGATCCGGACGGCGGCCACGAAGGCAATCACCTGGTCGCCATCGACACCGTCGACGCCGGCGTGGGCGAGACGGTGCTCATCGTGAGCGGCAGTTCGGCCCGCATGGCCGCCGGAATGAAGGACATGCCGGTCGACGCCGTGGTCGTCGGCATCGTCGATCACGTGCACGTTCCCTCGTCGTAGATCAGCATGCAGATTGGACGCGTCATCGGCGATGTCGTCGCCACCCGCCAGGACCCCGCCTTCTCCGGCGTGCCGCTGCTGCTCGTGCAGCCACTGAGCGCGGAGCGTCAGCCGCAGGGCCGTCCGATCGTGGCAGTCGACAGCGTCGGCGCGGGCGTGGGGGAGCACGTGTTCTTCGTCCGCGGCAAGGAAGCGTCGTTCCCGTTCCATCCCACCGAGGTGCCGGCCGATGCCGGCATCGTCGGCATCCTGGACCACTGGACGCTCGGGGAGCGATGATTCTCGCGCGCGTGGTCGGCCAGGCGGTGGCGACCGTGAAGCGCCCGCAGTTCGAAGGCGCCACGCTGCTGCTCGTGCAGCCGGAAACGCCTGACGGCAAGGCGGTCGGCACGACACTCCTGGCTGTCGACGGCGTCGGCGCCGGCGTCTCCGAACGGGTGCTGGTCGTGGTCGAAGGCCGTGCGGCGGCCGAGATCCTCGGCCGCAAGCTGGCCCCGGTCGACGCCGCGATCGTCGGCATCGTCGATGCGGTGGACGTCGAGGGATAGCGTGATGGACGAACAGCAGGTCAGACTCCTCGTCCGGCAAGCCATCGCGCGGCACCTGGAGGCGCCAGCCGCGCCGCCGCGTCCCAACCCGCCATCGCTGCCGCCTTCGCCCGCACCCGACTACTCGCACGTCAGCTTCTCGCGCTTCCATCTGGTGCGGCCCGCCGGTGAGACCGAATGCCTCATCGAGCCCACCGTGCCCTGCAACCACTGCGGCCACTGCCTCTGCTACGGCCATTGAACTCGTTCGCCATGTCCACCAAACCGTCCGTGCTCGTCACCCGCCGCCTGCCGTCAGCCGTGCTCGACCGTCTGGAAGCCGTCTGCGATCTCGACCTCCACACCGAGCCCACCGCCATCCCGCGCGAGGCGCTGCTGTCGCGCGTGGCCGGCAAGGACGCGCTCGTCTGCCTGCTGACCGATCCCATCGATCCGGCCGTCCTCGATGCCGCCGGTCCGTCGCTCAAGGTCGTGGCCAACGTCGCCGTCGGCTTCAACAACATCGACGTCGCGGCCTGCCGCGGGCGCGGCATCGCCGTGACCAACACGCCGGACGTGCTGACCAACGCCTGCGCGGACTTCACGTGGGCGCTGATTCTCGCCGTCACCCGCCGCCTTGGCGAAGGCGAGCGCCAGCTGCGCGCCGGGGCGTGGAAGGGCTGGGCGCTCGACCACCTGCTCGGCATGGAGCTGCGCGGCAAGCAGCTCGGGCTGGTCGGCATGGGCCGCATCGCGCGCGCCGTGGCCGAGAAGGCCCCGGCCTTCGGCATGTCGGTGGCCTACACTGATCAGGTGGTCACCGACGCGCCCGGCGCCACGGCGATGTCGCTCGACCGCCTGCTGGCGACCTCCGATGTGCTGTCGCTGCACGTCAACCTGACGGCCCAGACGACCCACCTCATCGACCAGAAGGCGCTCGCCAAGATGCGCCGCTCGGCCTATCTCATCAACACCTCGCGCGGGCCGGTGGTGGACGAGGCCGCGCTGGCGTGGGCGCTGCGCGAGCGGCTGCTCGCCGGTGCCGCCCTCGACGTCTACGAGAAGGAGCCGGTCGTGCATCCGGACCTGCTGGGGCTCGAGAACGCGCTGCTCATCCCGCACCTGGCCAGCGCCACCACCGAGACGCGGACGGCGATGGCGGACCTGGCCATCTCGAACGTGCTCGCGGTGCTGAACGGCCAGCCCGCGCTCACCCCGGTGCCATGAGCCCGCGCGCGGCCGTCGTGGCGGCTGGCGCGGCCACGCCGCGCCCGCGCGTGCGCATCGGGCATCCCGATCCGGTCCGGGTCGAGCGCGTGCTGCGCGAGCTCGCCCGGCAGATCGACGGCTTCGAGCTGCCGGCGATCGAGAAGATCTCGGCATCGCAGCAGGACGATCCGTTCCAGGTGCTGATCGCGACGCTGCTCTCGGCGCGCACCCAGGACGCCACGACCCTGGCCGCCTCCACCCGCCTGTTCGCGCGGGCGCGCACCCCGAAGGCGATGGCGCGGCTCACCGTCGAGGAGATCGAGACGCTCATCTATCCGGTGAGCTTCTACCGCAACAAGGCCCGCCACGTGCAGGCCGCCTGCGCCCGGCTGCTCTCGGATTACGGCGGCCGCGTGCCGTCGACGGTGGACGAGCTGGTGACGCTGCCGGGGGTCGGGCGCAAGACCGCCACCCTCGTGCTCATCGTGGCGTTCGGCAGCCAGCAGCACGTCTGTGTCGACACGCACGTGCACCGCATCTGCAACCGGCTCGGCTGGGTGCGGACGGCGACGCCCGAAGAGACCGAGCAGGCGCTCTACGGCGCCACCGACGCCCGGTGGTGGCGGTATCTCAATCTGTATCTGGTGACCTGGGGTCAAAACTGCTGCCGTCCGGTGTACCCTCGGTGTGACGATTGTGCGGTCGTGGCCGACTGCCCGCGCCTCGGCGTGACCAGGATCGGCCACTCGAGAAAAGGAGAGTCCTGAATGGTGTCCCGTGTCCTTCGGCTCGTGCCGAGCCTCGTTCTCGTCGCGCTGGTGCAGGTGGTTCCGGCCTTCGCCCAGGCACCGGCTACGCCGGCTGGTCCCGTGATCGTGGTCGAAACTTCGCGCGGCGTCTTCGAGTTCGAGACCTACCCGGCCGAGGCGCCCAAGACCGTGGCGCGGATCGTGGAGCTGGTGAAGCAGCGCTTCTACAACGGCCAGCGCGTGCATCGCGTGGTGCCGGGCTTCGTCATCCAGTGGGGCGATCCGCAGACGCGCGACATGACCAAGAAGGCCAGCTGGGGTACCGGCGGCAGCGGCAAGCCGGTTGGCGCGGCCGAGATCACGAAGACCCGCACGCACGTGCTGGGCGCGGTCGCCATGGCGCATGCCGGCGATCCGTCCAAGGCCGATAGCCAGATGTACGTGACGCTGGCGCCGGTGGCGCGCCTGAACGGTCAGTACACCGTGTTCGGCAAGGTCACGACCGGCATGGACGTCGTGCAGAAGATCCAGGCCGAGGACGTCATCAAGCGGATGACCATCAAGTAGGCGGCGTCTCCAGCCACGGAAAGCGCTCCACGAGCGGTGGCGGCAGGGGCGTCGGCACCTCGTCGCCGAGCTGCCGGCGCAACTGCACGGCGTTGGCCACGCCCTGCGCCGAGAAGTGGTTGTTGAAGAAGAGATAGGCCTTCTTCACCCGCGTCGCCAGGCTCGAGACCGCGTCTGCGAGCGGCGCCAGTTCCTCCGCCGAGTAGAGGTAGTTGTAGCGGTCCTCGGCCGCGCCGTGGTGCCACCACTCGGCGGCGTTGCGCCCGTGGAAGCGGGCGTAGGCCAGGCGCCCCGGCGCCGTCTCGACGGGCGCCGCCCAGTTCTGGCGGATCGAGAAACGGAACTTCGGCTCGTCGATGAGGGTCCAGGCCGCGCCGTAGGCCGCGAGCAGCGCCGCCGTGTCCTCGCCCGCGTCGCTCCACGTCTTGTGACGGAGTTCGACGGCGAGCGGGTAGTCCGCGAACGTGCGCAGCAGCCAGCCCAGGTAGTCGACGCCCTGGGCGTCGGCCGTGAAGCTCGGCGGGAACTGCACGAGGAGTGGCCCCAGCTTGCCGGCGGCCGCCAGCGGTTCGACGCCCGCCTTGAACTCGTCCACGTCGGCCTGCCGCACGTCGCCGGCGGCGGCCAGCGCGGCCTCGGACGCGCCGGGAGCACCGGCGGCCACCGCATCGAGGAACATCGAGGGATGGGTGAACTTCTGGAACAGCTTCACCGCGAACTCGAAGCCGGCGGGCGTCCGGTCGACCCAGGTCGCGGTCGTCCTGGCACGCGGCTGCCCGTAGAAGGTCGAGTTGACCTCGACCACGTCGAACCAGCGGGCGTAGAACGCCAGCTCGTCGAAGCCGCGGGGACGCTCCCCCTTCGCGGGATAGAACACGCCGTTCCAGGTGCCACGGCCGCCGGGGTAGCTCCACCCCGAGGTGCCGATTCGCGGCCTCATCTGGCCCGAGCGTAGGCCTCTTTGTCGAAGCCGAAGGTGACCGCCGTGTCCTGCACCAGGATCGGCCGCTTGATGAGGTTGGGTTGCGCCATCATCAGGTCGATGGCTTCCGTCTTCGAGCGCGGCAGCGGCCGGGTCTTGAAGACCGGGCTGCGCGTGCTGACGAAGCGCAGGAAGTCAGCGGCCTCGACGTGCCGTTCCAGGAAGGCGCGGGTCGGCGGCGCCTTGTTGATGTCGCGTTCCTCGACGTCCACGCCGCGCTCGGCCAGGACACGCCTGGCGTTCCTGCAGGTCGTTCAAGTCGGCTTGGTGTAGAACGTCGCGCTCGCCATCGGACTACAATAATCGATTGCGGCCCAGGGGCCGCGGCCATGCTGACGGTCAACGAGATCTTCCATTCGATCCAGGGCGAGTCGTCCTACGCGGGACAGCCGTGCGTGTTCGTCCGCCTGACGGCGTGCGACCTGCGCTGCGTCTGGTGTGACAGCCCGTACGCCTTCCACGAAGGCCGGAAGATGTCGGTGGACGACGTGGTGGCCGAGGTCGAGCGCTTCGGCTGTCCGCTCGTCGAGATGACCGGCGGCGAGCCGCTGCTGCAGAAGGAGCTCTACCCGCTGATGGAGCGCCTGCACGCCTCCGGCCACCGGGTGCTCATCGAGACCGGCGGACATCGCAGCATCGAGCACGTGCCGGCGTGGGCAACGGTCGTGATGGACGTGAAGTGTCCGGGCAGCGGGGAAGCGGCCAGGCACGACGCCTTGAACTTCGGACGGCTCAGGCCGCACGACGAGGTCAAGTTCGTCATCGCGGATCGGGTGGACTACGACTACGCGCGCGAGGTGCTCGCCCGCGAGCAGCTGGCGACGCGCGTTGCCGCGGTGCACCTGTCGCCCGTACACGGCAGCCTGGCGCCGAAGACGCTGTCGGAATGGGTGCTCGAGGACCGGCTGCCGGTGCGCGTGCAACTCCAGGTGCACAAGTACATCTGGGGCGCGGAGGTGCGGGGAGTCTGAGGAGGGGCTCGGGGCTCGGGGCTATCGGGCTGGAGTTCGGGGCCAGCGGCTACAGAGCGCGGAACGAGGACGTCAGGTGCTGGTGCGGTCGCGGCCGGCCAGTTTGGCGCGAAACAGCGCGGCGTCGGCCCGGCCCACCAGGACGTCGAAGGTTTCGTGCGGCGCGACGGCGGCGACACCGAGCGACAGGCTGCATTCCGGAGCGCCCTCCGACGCACTTTCCGCCACGTCCCGCCGCAGGCGATCGGCGATCTCCATCGCGGCCTCCTCGTCCACATCCGACACCAGGATGGCGAACTCTTCGCCGCCGTAGCGGGCCAGCAGATCCCCGGGGCGCAGTCCGGCCAGGATGGCCTTGGCGATCCGGCGCAGCGCGGCGTCGCCCATGGCATGTCCGTAGCGGTCGTTGAGCTCCTTGAAGCGGTCGGCGTCGGCCATGAGCAGCGCGCCACGGCGGCCCTCGCGCACCAGCTGCTTGACGTGCAGCGGGAACATCTCGTCGAACCAGCGGCGGTTGTGCAGGGTGGTCAGGCCGTCGACCATCGACAGCCGTTCGAAACGCCGTCGTTCGCTGCTGGCTTCGGTCAGCACGATGTGGTCGTGGCGGACGCGGCCGGCCAGCACGCGCAGCAGATTGCGGGCGAAGGTGGCGCTCGAGTCGATGAGCGACCACACCTGGATCTGATCGAGCTTGAGCAGGGTGGTCGCCTCGACGGCCACGACGTCCGCCGACACCGGTTGTCCGTCGACCAGTGACAGCTCGCCGATGCACTCGCCCGGCCCCAGCCGGACGTGCGGGGCGTCGAGGCCCGGAAGCACGACGTCGACCGCGCCCTCCACGATGACGAAGAGCGACGTGTTCACCTCGCCCCTGACGAGCGCGTGCTCTCCCGGCGCCAACGGCCGGACCGCGGCCGCCGACACCAGCCGCTGTCGGACGCGCGGCGGCAGGCCGTCGAAGATCGGCGAGGGATCGAGCAGGGCGAGGACGCGTTCCGACATCGGCCACCGAGAGTCTGCCCCGTGGCCGGGGCCCGGCGCAAGCGAGCCGGCTACGGCGTGACGATCTGCAGGGCGTAGCGGCGCACGGCCTCGGCGTCCCCCACCCACAGCGTCAGCCGATGCTCACCCGGCGGCACCGCGTAGACAGGCACCGTGACCGCGAGCACGGCGTGGCCGTCTGCCGCGGGCGCCTCGTCGACCGGCCAGCGCCGCATCTCCCCGGTGGCCACCGACTCGAACTCCGCCATCAGGTCGACCGCCGGGCGGTCGAGACCGCGCAGCTCGAACCGGACCTGGGCACTGCCGGCCGGTACGGTGATCGCCACCGGCTCCGCCGTGTCTTGGGCGTCGTCCGCGGGCAGGGTCGCGACGGCGACCGGCCCGGCGTCGCCGGGCGGCGGGGCGGACGGGGGCGCCTCGCCACAGGACATCACCAACGCGAGCAGGACGAGCGGGAACAGACGGCGCACAGGTGGGACAATAGCAGGATGCCGGCCGCCGTCGTCCTTCTCAGCGGAGGACTCGATTCGTATACCGCCGCCGCCGTGGCCCGGCGCGATGGCTTCGATCTCTTCGCGCTGACCGTCCGCTACGGCCAGCGGCATGCCGTCGAACTGGCGGCCGCGCGCCGCGTCGCCGCCGCGCTCGGGGTCGTGCGGCATCTCGAGATCGACGTCGAGCTGTCGCGGCTGGGTGGCTCCGCGCTCACGGCTGACATCGCCGTGCCGAAGGATCAGCCGATCGATCCGGCGGTGATTCCCGTGACTTACGTCCCGGCCCGCAACACCGTGTTCCTGTCGATCGCCCTCGGCTGGGCGGAAGTGGTGGGCGCGACCGACCTGGTCATCGGCGTGAACGCCCTCGACTACTCCGGCTATCCGGACTGCCGGCCCGAGTTCATCCGGGCCTTCGAGGCGCTCGCGGCCGTGGGCACCAGGGCCGGGGTCGAGGGCGCGGCCTTCCGCGTCCACACGCCGCTCATCGCGCTGTCGAAGGCCGAGATCGTCCGGCTGGGCCTGTCGCTCGGCCTCGATTACGGCCTCACGCACAGCTGTTACGATCCGTCCGCCGACGGCGGTCCCTGCGGCCACTGCGACAGCTGCCGCCTGCGCGCGGCCGGCTTTGCCGACGCGGGCGCCACCGATCCTCTCACCTTCCCCTCCGGACACGCATGACCGAGCGCCTCTACTACGCCGACGCCTACCTGCACGAGTTCGATGCCGAGGTCGCCGCCTGTGAGCCGCGCGCCGACCGCTTCGCGGTGACGCTCGGCGAAACCGCGTTCTACCCGACCTCGGGCGGCCAGCCGCACGATCTCGGCCGCCTCGGCGGCCGCGCCGTGGTGGACGTCGTGGACGAGGACGACGGCCGGCTGGTCCATCTCGTCGACGGGCCGCTCACGGTCGGCGCCCGTGTCCACGGCGAGGTCGACTGGACGCGCCGCTTCGATCACATGCAGCAGCACACCGGCCAGCACGTGCTGTCGGCGGCTTTCGAGACGATGTGCGCGGCGCGCACCGAGAGCTTCCACCTGGGGACCGCGAGCGCCACCATCGACCTGCACCGGCTGGTCTCGCCGCAGGAGATCGCCGCCGCCGAAGCCGATGCCAACCGCGTCGTGTGGCAGGACCGCGAGGTCGCCGTGCGCTTCGTCACCGCCGAGGAAGCCGCGGCACTGCCGCTGCGCAAGGAGTCCGCCCGCACGGGGACTCTTCGTCTGGTCGAGGTGACCGGCTACGACTTGTCGGCGTGCGGCGGTACCCACGTGGCTCGCACGGGTGGCATCGGCCTCATCAGCGTGACCGGCTGGGAGAAATTCAAGGGCGGCACGCGGGTCGAGTTCCGCTGCGGCGGCCGTGCTCTGACACAGCTGCGCGAGTGGCGCGATGCCCTCGCGGCGACCAACCGCGTGCTGTCGGTGTCGCCAGTGGAGCTGGCGCCGGCCATCGAGCGGCTGCAGACGCGAGAACAAGGCGCTGGCGCGCGCCGTGCGCACGCAGCAGGAGCAGCTGGCCGGCCACATGGCGTCCGATCTCGTGATGACGGGGAGTCAGGTCGCGGACCGGGTCCTCGTGGTGCAGGCGCTCGACGGCTGGGAGGCCGCCGGCCTCAAGGCCATCGCCGCCGCCGTGGCGGCGACTCCCGGAGGCTGCGCCGCCGTGTTCTCGACCTCGCAGCCGACGCTGGCGGTCGTCGCCCGCGCTCCCGGCGTGGACGTCGATGCGTCCGCCGTCCTCAAGGCGCTGGTGGCGCGCTTCGGCGGCAAGGGCGGCGGCAAGCCCGACCTGGCGCAGGGCGGCGGACTCACCGGCAACATCGACGACATCCTCGCGGCGGCCCGCACCGCGCTGGGGGAGTAGCGCGGCCGCGCCCGACGCGCGGCCGCGTTGGCGCCGTCCCTACCGCGGCGCCATTCGCAGCGACCCGTCGAGGCGGATCACCTCGCCGTTCAGCATCTCGTTCTCGATGATGTGGCGGACGAGCGCCCCGTACTCCTCGGGGCGGCCGAGGCGCGAGGGAAACGGCACCTGCTGGCCGAGCGAGACACGGGCTGCTTCCGGCAGCGCCGCCAGCAGCGGTGTGTCGAAGATCCCAGGCGCGACGGTGACGCAGCGGATGCCGAGCGGCGCGAACTCGCGCGCCACCGGCAGCGTCAGGGCGACGATGCCGCCTTTCGACGCCGCGTAGGCCGGCTGGCCGATCTGCCCGTCGTAGGCGGCAATCGACGCCGTGTTCACGATGACGCCGCGCTCGCCGCTCAGTTCCGGCGCATTGCCCATCATGGCCGCGCCGGCCAGCCGGATCACGTTGAAGGTGCCGGTCAGGTTGACGCGGATCGTCTTCTCGAACAGGTCGAGCGCGTGCGGGCCGTTCTTGCCGACGACCTTGGCGGCCGGGCCGATGCCGGCCGCGTTGACGACGCCGTGCAGGCCGCCGAAGTGCGTCACGGCCGTCTGAATGGCGGCGAGCACGTCCGCCTCGCTCGTGACGTCGGTCCGCACGAACTTGGTCTGCGTCCCGAGCGCCGCTTCGGTGGCCGCGCCGACTTCGTCGTTGACGTCGACGAGGACAGCGTTGCCGCCGGCGGCCACTATCGCTTCTGCGGCCGCGCGCCCCAGCCCCGAGGCGCCGCCGGTGGTGATGAACGTCTTTCCTTCGATTCGCATCGCACTCCATTTCGTCTGACACGCCTGCCCTACGGCACCGACTCGTCAGGATACCAGTCCGCCACGCGATACAATCGCTGGACCGCCGGGCTGGTGAAGGCCCGGCCGGCGAGGCCGCTTCCATGATCATCTATTCGCACCAGCTCATCGACGGCAAGTGGCGGGCCTCCACCTCGGACGAGGGGCTCGATGTCGTCTCGTCCTCGACCGAGCAGGCGATCGGCCGCGTGCCGCGCGGAACTGCCGCCGATGTCGATGCCGCCGTTGCGGCCGCCCGCGCCGCGTTCGACGGCCCGTGGGGCCGCGCCACCGTGGCCGCCCGCGTCGATTGGCTCGAGAAGCTGGCCGCCGAGATGAAGACGCGCGTGCCGGCGATTGCCACGGCCATCACGCACGAGGTCGGCACGGCCCTCAGCTACGCCACCAAGGTGCAGGCCGAGTTCCCGGTGGCGATGATCGGCGCCAACGCGAAGTACATCCTCGAGAAGCCGCTCGAGCAGGAACTGGGGAACTCGATCGTCGTCAAGGAACCGGTCGGCGTCGTCGGCTGTATCACGCCGTGGAACTACCCCTTGCATCAGGTGGTGTGCAAGGTCGCCCCGGCGCTGGCGGCGGGCTGCACCGTGGTGCTGAAGCCGGCCGAACTGGCGCCGCTGTCGGCCTTCCAACTCGCCGAAGCGGCGCTCGCCATCGGTCTGCCGCCCGGCGTGCTCAACGTCGTGGCCGGCGAGGGCAAGGTGGTCGGTGAGGCCATCGCGGCCCATCCGGGCATCGACATGGTGAGCTTCACCGGCTCGGTGGCTGCCGGCCGCCGCGTGGCCTCGGTGGCTGGCGAGGGCATCAAGAAGGTGTGCCTCGAACTCGGCGGCAAGTCGGCCTGCGTCGTGCTGGACGACGCCGACTTCGAGAAGGCGATTCCGGCCGGCGTGAACCACGCCATGCAGAACAGCGGTCAGACGTGCTCGGCGTGGACGCGCCTGCTGGTGCCGCGGAACCGCGAGGCCGAGGCCGTCGAGCTGGCCGTGGCGCACCTGGCGACGCTGACGGTCGGCGACCCGTTCGATGCCGCGACGCGGCTCGGGCCGCTCGCTTCCGCGGCCCAGCGCGAGCGCGTGCTCGGCTACATCGAGCGCGGCAAGGCCGAAGGGGCCCGCCTGGTGGCCGGCGGCGGCCGTCCGGCCGAGCTCGCCACGGGCTTCTACGTCGAGCCGACCATCTTCGCCGACGTCGACAACCGCATGATCATCGCGCAGGAAGAGATCTTCGGGCCGGTCCTGGTCATCATCGCCTACGACACCGAGGAAGACGCGGTCGCGATCGCCAACGACTCGCCCTACGGCCTGGCGGGTGGGGTGTGGTCGGCCAGCGCGGACCGCGCGATGGCGGTGGCCCGGCGTCTGCGCACCGGCCAGGTGGACATCAACGGCGGGCGCTTCAATCGCATGGCGCCGTTCGGCGGCTACAAGCAGTCCGGGATCGGCCGCGAGATCGGTCCCCTCGCGCTCGACGAGTTCTTCGTGCTGAAATCCATCCAGCGGTAGCGAGTGACCTCACTCCTGGCACTCGTCGCGGGCCTCGCCGCCGGCTTCTTCCACGTGCTGGCGGGCCCCGACCACCTCGCCGCGGTGGCGCCGCTCGTGGCTGACGACGACCGCGATGCCTGGCGCGCCGGCTTCTCGTGGGGCATCGGCCACACGTCCGGCGTGCTGCTCGTCGGCGCCCTGCTCGTGGCGCTGCGCGAGCTGCTGCCGCTCGAGGCGCTGTCGGCGTGGAGCGAGCGGCTGGTCGGCGTGGCCCTGCTGGGCGTCGGGCTGTGGGGCCTGTGGCGCGCCGGCAGGCCGCACACGCACCGCCACGTGTCGTCGGCGCCGTCGCTGGCGATGGGCGCCCTGCACGGGCTGGCCGGCAGCTCACACCTCTACGGCGTCCTGCCGTCGTTGATGTTCGCCTCGCGCGTCGACTCGTTCATCTACCTGGGCGGATTCGGCGCCGGCGCCATCGCGGCCATGACGGCCTTCACCGCCGTGCTCGGCTCGGTGGCGCGCGCGGCCGGCCGCTCGCACCAGTCGGTACGTCAGGCCACACTCTACGCCGCGTCGGCGGCGGCCGTCGTCGTGGGCGGCGTCTGGTTGCTCGGCTAGAACGGCCCGCTCACGTCGCCGGGCGCACCGGCCGCGGCAGGGATAGAATCGGCCCGTGACTTTCGTGATCGAGCGCCTTCCGGGCCTGGTGGCGGCCGTGTTCGTGATGCTGGCTGGCTTCTCGCTGGCCGACGTCATCGGCCAGGCGATGCTGGCGGCGCGGGGCCTCGCCGGGTCCAGCCCGATCTCCGGTGTGCCGGTGGCGATCGTGCTCGGCCTGCTGCTGCGCAATCTCCTGCCCCTGCCGGCCCGTCTCGGTCCCGGTCTCAAGTTCTGCACGACGACGCTCCTGCGTCTCGGCATCGTGCTCGTCGGCATCAAGCTCAGCGTCGTCGAGATGGCGCGCCTCGGGATTGCCGGCGTGCCGGTGGTCATCGTCGCCATCGCGAGCGGCCTGCTGTTTGTGACGTGGTTCAACCGCAAACTGGGACTGCCGCCGCGCCTCGGCATCCTGATTGCCGCCGGCACCAGCATCTGCGGCGTCACCGCGATCGTCTCGACGGCGCCGGCCATCGACGCCGATGAGCGCGAAGTCGCTTATGCCGTGGCCAACATCGTCGCCTTCGGGCTGTTCGGGATGCTCGTCTATCCCTACCTGGCCCATGCGCTCCTGCCAGGATCGGCCGCCATCGGGCTGTTCCTCGGCACGGCCATCCACGACACCTCGCAGGTGGTGGGCGCGGCGCTCACCTACCGGCAGATCTACGCCGACGACGTCGTGCTGCGGGTGGCGACGGTCACCAAGCTGACCCGCAACCTGTTCCTCGCGGCCGTCATTCCGCTCCTGACCTGGCTGCACGCGCGCGAGGGCCGCGCCGCCGGGAGCGGCGCCGCCCGCGCCACCAACTGGCGCGCGCTCGTGCCGACGTTCGTCCTGGGCTTCGTGGCGATGGCGATCCTGCGCTCGGTGGCCGATGCCATGCTCGACAACGGCGGCCGCGCGCTCGGCGTCTGGGACGCGGCCGGCTGGAGTGCCCTGACCTCCTTCATCGGCGACACCGTGGGGGCGCGCTGGCTGCTCGGCACGGCGATGGCCGCGGTCGGGCTCAACACGAGCTTCAAGGTCTTCAAGGGCGTCGGCCTCAAGCCGTTTGCCGTCGGCATGGCCGGGGCGGTGGTGGTCGGCGGCGCGGGATTCGTGATGGCGCTCCTGCTCGGTCGCTTCATCACGCCGTAGCGGGCTCGACTCACTGACGACCTCCGTGCGGGAGCTGGCCGCCCCGTCACGGCGGCGCGGCTAGCGACGGGGCAGGGCGACGAGCGCCAGCAGCAGCTCATCGACGCAGGCGTCGATCTCGGCCCCGCGCACATCGAAGCCGTTGCTGAGGAACGCGAAAGCCAGCGGTTCGCCGGCGGACGTCTCGACCAGGCCGGCCAGCGAGCGGACATTCGACATCGAGCCGGTCTTGGCGCGCACGCGGCCGGCCCCGGGCGTCCCCGCCAGCCGGCGGGCCAGCGTCCCCGGCCGGCCGGCGGTCGGCAGCACCTCGAGCAGCGGCTCGCGCAGGTTCGGCCGTTGCCATGCCCCGGCGAGCGTGGCGACCAGCGTCTCGGCCGACAGGTAGTCATTGCGTGACAGGCCCGAGCCGTCGCGCGTCAGGTAGCCGTCCGCCGGCACACCGAGCGTCTCGAGCGTGGCCCTGAGCGCCACGACACCCTCGGCCGTGCTCGCCGGCAGGGTGCGGTCCAGGGCCACCACCAGTGACTCGGCGTAGAGGTTGATGCTCCAGGCGAGCATCTCGGTTGCGATCTCGCTGAGCGGCGCCGACTGGTCGACGAGCAGCGTCGTGCCTTCCGACGCGCCGGCGCGGTCGGATGTCTGGTCGAGGTCGATGGCGTTGCCGTCGACAGCGATGCCATGCCGCAGCAGGGCCTGCCGGAGCTCGCCGGTGAACAACAGGGTGGGGTCGGCCACCGCGACCGGCCGGCTGATTGGCGTGCTGCCCCAGGGGGCGCGGCCGCGCACCTCGAGGATGCGCGTGCCCGGCAGACGGGACAGCGCCAGTTCGGGCGTGCTGCCTTCGGCCCAGGTCACGGCCTGCACATCGACGAGGAGGCCGTGGTTCGACGGCGACACGTAGACGACGGGTGGCGCTCCCGGGGTGGCGCCCGGACCCATGGTCACCGTGACGACGTTGTCGTTGTACTGCAGGGCGCTCACGGCCGCCCCGTAGTCCTCGACCAGGTCGTCCCACGCCCAGCCGATCCCCCAGCCGGGAGCCGCGACCCGGCTGTCATCGCCGATGATGTGGCCGTTGATCCGCGCGATGCCGGCGGCCTTGAGCGCGCCGGCCCAGCGATCGAAGGTGTCGGCGCGATCCGGATGGCGGGGATTGATCGTGGGATCGCCGGTGCCGACGACGACGAGGTCGCCGTCGAGCACGCCCTGCGCGATGGGGCCGGTGGCCACGAGACGGGTCTCGAAGCGGAACCCCCAGCCCAGGCGTTCGGCGGCGGCGACGGCCGTCAGCACCTTCATGGTGGACGCCGGCACGAGCCAGGTGCGGCCGTTGCGGCTGTAGAGGGTCTCGCCGGTGGCCAGCGACCGCACGACGAAGGCCACGGTGGCCCGCGAGAACGGCGCCGCGGCCAGCACGTCGTCGACGGTCGCGGCCAGCGTGCTCGTGCGAGTGGCCGCGGGCGCCGACGGCGCGGTGACGTGGCCGGCCGGTCGTCCGGCGCAGCCGGCCGCCACGAGCACGACTCCGAGCACGACTCCGAGCGCCAGGGCGCGGAGCCGGCCCGTCGTCATTCCCGGGTGCCCGGCGGCGTGCCCGCGGCGGGCGGGGGCGTCGGGGCCGCGGTGGGCGGCGCCATCACGTCGTCGAGGGCTTTCAGGGCCTCGTCCACCGCACTCGACGTCAGCTTCATCGCGCCGGCTTCGTCCGGGCGGGTGCCGTAGGTGTCGGGGCCGAGCCGGGCGATGCTGGCGTCTTCCTTCTTGTTCTCGTCGAACTCGGCGGTCACCTGCAGCACGGGCGCGGCGGCCGCTGGCGCCGACGCCACGAACACGTCGGCCCGCAGGTTCGAGAGCTTGGCGAGCAGGTCGTCCATCTTCATCGCATCGGCGTCGCGGGTGGTGCCGGCGGCGGTGATGGTCCACTTCTCGGCCGGGTTGTCGCCCGATGCCGGCCACCTTCTCGAAGGTCACCGTCTCGGCGCCGCGGGTCACGGCCAGCTTCTTCGCCGAGAAGGCGCGGAAGTCGAAGAGTTCCTTCTTGCGGTACTCGCCGGCTTCCTTGAGCAGTTCGGTGGCGAATGCCGGATCGACCGTGAAGACCATCGGCCGCGCCAGATCGCGGGCATAGGCCTTGCCCTCGACCGAGGTGCCCACGGCCAGCGTCGCGGTCGACGAGCCGGCCTTGACGACGATCGACGACGACGGATCGTCGAGGCCGTATTTCCCGAGCTCCGACAGGTCGGTCGTCTCGATGCCCGACATCATCGTGGTCGACAGGCGCGTCAGCAGACCCTCGATGGCGCCGTAGTCGCCGCGGGCATCGACCGGCGCCGTGACGCGCCAGTTGGAGTTGGTCCGCGTGAAGGTCACCGGCACCCGTCCGCCGGCGGTGATCTCGAGCCCGTCGGCCTGATCGCGCTCGAAGCGCAGGACGCGCTTGTCACGCAGTTCGAAGGGCGAGCGCGCCAGGCTCGTCTCGACGAAGGTGGCCACCAGGAAGACGCGGGATTCGTCGCCCTTCACGGCGTAGAGGTCGCTGCCGGCCGGCGTCTGGTCGCCCAGGCGCACGCGGCCGGTCACGCCGCTCGTGGTCGTGAACGTGATATCGGATTTCGGCGCCGCCAGCCCGAACTCAGCCAGATTCGCTGCGTTCGGATCGACTTCACGCGTGATGTCGAGGGAGGTCAGGCCGCCGAGGAGCGCCGTGACCTCGTTCTGGTCGGCGTCGGTCGCCACCGGCTCGACCAGCATCCACGTGCCGTCGGTCTTCTTCAGGACCGACGTCTCGCCCTTGGCGGTGACGCGCAAGGTCTCGATGTCGTCGGCGGCGACCGAGAAGACCTTCTCCTTGACCTCGCCGTCCGTCCGCTCGCTGTCGACGAAGTAGATGTATGCGCCGAGGCCCACGGCCACGGCGACGAGCGCCAGCGTCGACCACAGGCCCTTCATGCCTATCGCCTCCGCCACCAGGCGTAGACACCCAGCCCGAAGATCGCCGCCGGAATCAGGAAGATCGAGAGGATGGCGACCTGGTTCACCTGGTCGGCCGTCATCGTCAGCCGGCGATCCTCCGGCGACTTCGGACGCACGGCAATCAGGCCCTCCTGCTGCGAGAGCCAGCCGAGCGTGTTCAGGAACAGGTCCTTGTTGCCCTGGATGCCGAGGCCGAAGTTGGCCGCGAAGTCGGAGTCGCCGAAGACGACGACGCGGGTCTCGGGCCGCGGCGGCGCGTCGGCGCCGGGCGTCGGCTCCGGCGCCGGCGGCGCGTCGGTGGCCGGGGCGGACACGGCGGCGGCCAGCGAAATCGGCCCCTGGCGATCGCCCTTGTCCGCATCCATCGAGACCTCGGTGCCGGCCGCCAGCCCGTCGATGTCCTGCTCGGCCCAGCTGCGGTCGCTGGTCTCGATGAACGACTGCGCCGTGCGGCCCTCGACCGTCGTGGTCGTCAGGGATCGCGCCAGCGGATACGCCGTCATCAGGTTGAAGCGCTCGGTGATCGGGTGCGCTGGGTAGCTCGCCGCCACCGGCACGGTCGGCCCGGCGCCGAACATCTGGCCGACCCCGGAGGCATCGACGACGATGTCGTCGTCGACCGTGATGCCCCACTCGTTGATGAGCGCGGTCAGGTTCGGCAGGGCGCCCTCCCCGGCCTTCTCAGCCGGGTCGAGCATCGCCAGGAGCGTGCCGCCCTTGGCCAGATACTGCTTCAGGGCCTCGATCTCGCCCGGGAAGAAATCGGTCACCGGGCCGGCGACGACCACCGCCGTCGCGCCGTCGGGCACCGTCGAGGTCTGCGCCAGCACCAGCTTCTCGAAGCCGTAGTTGTCGCCCTTGAGCGCCTCGGCGACGGCGCTGTAGCCGCTACGCTCGCTGTTGGCCGGGTCCTTCTCGCCGTGGCCGGCGGTGAAGTAGATCGTGCGCTCCTGGCCGGTCGTGGCCTTGATGAAGGCGTTGGCGATGTCCTGTTCTTCGGTCTGCGTGATGCGCTCGACGCGGCCCTTGTACTCGAGCACCAGCGTGCCCGGCGCGGTCACGTTGGCGGCCCGGGTCTTGGCCGGCTCGCGGTCGATGTCCACGTACTCGACCGTCAGCATCTTGCTCTGGTAGGTGTATTCCTCGAGCCGGTCCTTGATGCGGTCGAAGCCGGTCGCCACGTCGTAGACCGTCAGCGTGGCCGGGGCATCGAGGCCGCGCAGCACCTTCAGCGTCTGTTCCGACAGGCTGAAGACCTGATTGGCCGTCAGGTCCCAGCGCTTGTTCTGCCGGACGCCGAGGTAGTTGACGCCCGCCAGGATGGCCAGCATCGCGATGATGCTGACGATCGACATGGTGCCCATCCGGGTCGAGCGTGCGCTGGCGCCGGTGGAGGATTCCCGCCACTGGGCGACCAGATAGACCAGGATGCACGCCAGTCCGGCCCACGCCGTGTAGGTGCGATAGACGTCCAGCTCCGGCTTCAGGAACCGCAGCCCGAGGGCCACCAGCACCAGGGCCGTGCCGACCCACCCTGTGATTGCCGCAATCTTCGCCATCATCAGCCCCGCCACCGTTCGCTGTCCACGGACTTGGCCGTGAGGAAGAGACCGAACACGATGAAGCTCAGGTAGTAGACCAGATGCTTCGTGTCGATGATGCCGCGCGCGAAGTCATCCAGGTGCTCCGTGATCGAGATGTGCGTCACGATGGCCTGGCCGGTGGGCCCGAGCGACTGCCCGACCCAGTTGATGACCCACAGCATGAGGAACACCGCGAAGGTGACCATGCCGGCCACGATCTGGTTCTTCGTGAGGCTCGAAATGAGCAAGCCCGCCGAGATGAAGCAGGCGCCCATCAGCAGCAACCCGAGATAGCCGGTGGCAATCGGTCGCCACTCGGGGTTGCCGTAGATGAAGAGGACGGCGATGTGGATGAGGGTGACGGCCAGCATCACCGCGTAGAGCCCCAGCGCGCCGAAGAACTTGCCGAGGATGATCTGCAGGTCGGTGAGCGGCGAGGTGAGCAGCAGCTCCATGGTGCCGGAGCGCTTCTCTTCCGAGTAGGTGCGCATCGTGATCATCGGCATCACGAACAGCACGATGACGCTGACGTTCATGAACACCGGCGCCACCAGCATCTGGTTGATGTTCATCGACATGCCGGCGCCGGGCGCCATCTGCATGCTCTGCCGCTCGAAGTACCAGAGGAGCGTGTAGAAGAAGTAGCCGAAGAGCAGCGTGAAGAAGCCGATGACCACGTAGGCAATCGGCGACGCGAAGTAGGACTGCAGCTCTTTGCGCGCGATCGTGACGACGTTACGCATCGGGGGCCTCCGTGGCGGCCAGGACGGCATCGGCCGGCGCCGCAACCGCGTCCTCGGTCGTGAGGCTCAGGAAGATGTCCTCGAGGCTCATGCGCATCGGCCGCAGTTCGAGCAGCCCCCAGCCCTGGTTGACGATGGCGGCCGCCAGGTCGCGGCGCACGTCGCGTCCCTGCTCGCTGTCGACTTCGATCGAGGCCAGGCCGCCCTCGGCCAGGTCGGCCTTGACGCGCGTGACGCCGGGCACCGCCGAGATCGCCGGCGCCACGTCGGCACCCGGGGCGATCACCTGGAGGAACATCGTCTCGCTGCCGCGCAGGCGCGCGGTGAGGTTGGCCGGCGTGTCCACCGCCACGACCTTGCCCTTGGCGATGATGACGACGCGGTGGCAGGTCTGCGAGACCTCGGGAAGGATGTGCGTGCTCAGCACCACCGTGTGGCTGCCGCCGAGATTGGTGATGAGCTGGCGCGCCTCGATGATCTGCTTCGGGTCGAGCCCGGCGGTGGGCTCGTCGAGCACCAGCACTTCGGGATTGTGGATGAGCGCCTGGGCCAGGCCGACGCGCTGCTTGTAGCCCTTCGACAGCTTGCCGCAGTGCCGCGACGCCATGTCGGAGATGTGGGTCTTGCGCATCACGTCGTCGACGCGGCCGCGCACGTCGCGCGACGGCACGCCCTTGATCCGGGCGACGAACGACAGGTAGTCGCGCACCGACATGTCCGGATAGAGCGGCGGCGTCTCCGGCAGGTAACCGGTACGCTTCTTGGCTTCGATGGGGGCGCTGAACACATCGTGACCCGCCACCGTGACCGTGCCTTCGGAGGCAGGCATGTAGCCGGTGATGATGCGCATCGTCGTGGTCTTGCCGGCGCCGTTCGGGCCCAGGAAGCCCAGGATCTCCCCGGCGCCGACGCTGAAGTTCACGTCGTCGACGGCCGTGAACGGGCCGTAGCGTTTGCTGAGGTGCTGCACCTCGATCACGGTTTTCTCCTCCGCCTGAGTGTCTTTGAAGTCCGGCGTCCAGCCTGTAAGCTTTAGGCGGGTCGCGACTGTGCTACGACAGCCCACGATCCTAGTCGAACCGACCATGCCGGGCAAGCGTCGGGCGTGTCGCTGAGGAGGTCTGTGAAGAGGCTTTTCATCGCGATATTCCTGCTCGTGGTCCTCGTCGGCGCCGGCGCCTGGTGGTGGGGGAGGCAGTCCGTCCCTTCCTTGGACGGCGAGTGGCGCCTGGCTGGTCTGGGTGGCCCGGTCGAAGTGCTGCACGACGGCTACGGCGTGCCGCACGTCTACGCGCGCGACACGAGCGACGCCTGGTTCGTGGCCGGCGCCCTCCACGCCCGCGACCGGCTCTGGCAGATGGAGCTCTATCGGCGGGCGGCCAGTGGCCGCCTGTCGGAAGTGCTCGGCGAGCGCACGCTCGACATCGACCGCCGGATGCTCACGCTGGGTATTCGCGCCGCCGCCGTCGCCGAACTGGCACGACTCGGCCCCCCGGCCCGCACCGCCTTGACGCGCTACGCCGAAGGCGTCAACGCCACCGTCGCCACGCTGCAGCAGGGCCGCCAGCGCCCGCCCGAACTCCAGCTGCTGGGCCTGACCCCGGCGCCCTGGACGCCGGAGGACTCGCTGGCGATCGGACGTCTCCTGGCCTTCCGGCTGGCCGAGAACCAGGGCGCGGAGCTCGTCCGGCACGCGCTCACGCGCGCCCTGGGGCAGACGGCCGCCGATTCGCTGACCGGGCGCTACCCGGCGAGCGCGCCGACCGTGCTCGGCGATCTCGCGGAGACCACGCCGCCGGTGCCACCCGTCGCACCGCCGTCGCCGCCGGCGCCGCTCGAGGCCTCGCCGGTATTGCCGCCGCCGGTCCAGCAGGCGCGCCGCGGCTCACCGTACCCGCCGGCGCTCGCCTGGCTCGACCCGACCGCGCCGCGCGGCAACAGCAACGCCTGGGTCGTGGCCGGCACGCGCACCGCCACCGGTCGTCCCATCCTCGCCAGCGATCCGCACCTCATCGTCGAGATGCCGTCGGTGTGGTACGAGCTGCACCTCGTCGCCGCCGGTCTCGACGTGCAGGGCGTGACGATTCCCGGCGCGCCCTTCGTCGCCATCGGCCACAACGCGCGGGTCGCCTGGGGCATCACCAGTTCCGGCGCCGATGTCCAGGACCTGGTCGTGCAGACCTTCGACCTCGCCCAGCAGCGGGCGCAGGGGGCCGAGGGCTGGGAGCCGGTCACGGTGGAAGCCGCTCCGATCCCGGTCAAGGGCCGCGCGGAGCCGGTCCCGTTCGAGGTGTGGCGGACGCCGCACGGCGTCGTCTTCGCGGACGAGTCGCTCGACTGGGAGTACCCGCCGTCGTGGCTCACGGCCGACGTGCCGCGATCCGGCCGGCAGCGCGCGCTCGTGCTGCGCTGGGAAGGGCTCGACGGCGGCTACGGCGATGCCCTCGAAGCGGTCAACCGCGCCGGCAACTGGAGTGAGTTCCAGGCGGCGTTCGATCAGCTCACGGCGCTGTCCCTGAACACGGTCTACGCCGACATCGACGGCAACATCGGCTATCTCATGACTGGCCAGCTGCCGAGGCGGAGTGGCAGCGATGGCGCCCGGCCGGTGACGCCTGGCGCCGCCGGGCGCGGCGCCCCGCTCGGGGGCCCGGACGTCCTGCCGCGTCTGTTCAATCCGTCGCGCGGATTCCTGGTCTCGACCAACAACCCGGTGCTGCGCGACGACGTGCCGTTCATCACCCGTGACTGGATGGGCGCGCACCGGGCCGCCCGCGTGACCGAGGTGCTCGGCGCGGCGGCCACGCTCGGCGTCGACGCCACCGTCGCCCTGCAGCTCGATCGCGAGAGCGGCGCGGGGCGTGCCGTGATGCAGGGCGTCGAGGGCGCGCTGGCCCGCGCGAAACAGGTCCAGAGTGACGCCCGCGGCGTGGCGCTGCTCGAACGACTGCGCGGCTGGAACGCCGTGGCCGACGAAGGCGAGCTGCCGGCCGTGTTCGCGGCCTTCGAGGACCGACTGTGGCGCCGGGCGTTTGCCGACGAGCTGCCGGCCGATCTCTTTCGTCGCTACTACCAGTGGGCCGGGGCGGAGCGCCCGGCCGGCCTCTATTCGATTCTCGGCGACGTCAACGCGCGGTGGTGGGACGACATCGGCACCGTCGAACGCCGCGAGTCGCGCGACGACGTCTACCTGCTGGCGGCCACCGACGCTGCCGGCGACGTCGACCAGTGGTCCAGCCGCCCTCGCTGGGCCGACATCCATGGCGCCCGCTTCGGTCATGCCCTGGGCGAGGGCTTCCTGCTCGGACGGTTCTTCAGCCGTGGTCCGGTGCCGGTGACCGGTGACGGCACGACGGTGATGCGCGTCAGCCACCGGCGGCTCGAGGGCTTCGGGGCGTGGGAACACCCGTCCTGGCGTCAGATTCTCGACGTCGGCGGCTGGGACGGCTCGCAGGTGGTGCTGCCGGCTGGTCAGTCCGGGCACCCGCTGAGCCCGCACTACTTCGATCAGAGCGACCTCTGGCGCCAGGGCCAGTACCGCACGCAGGCCTACTCGCGTGCCGCCGTCAACGGCGCCGCCACCCACCGCCAGTTGCTCACGCCGTAAGAGCTGGGTCTCGGGAACCGGACCTCGGGGTTTTCGAGCCGGGGCTCAGGGCTCACTTCCCGGAACCCGGGACCCGAAGCCCGGTCCCCTGTATGATGAACGTATGAGCAGCCGTTCAGATATCAAGCCGCGCCGCGCCGCCGGTGGCAGCCGCGCGACGGCGGTGCCGCAGCCTGCGGCCGACGCCTGCGATGTCTTCCACCTCGACCCGGCGCGAGTGGCCCGGCTGCGCCAGGCGCTCATCGGCCCGTCGTCGGTGGCGGCGCTGGCCGACACCTTCAAGGTGCTCGGCGATCCCACCCGCGTGCGTGTGCTCGACGCGCTGTCGCACGGCGAGTTGTGCGTCTGTGACCTGGCGCTCCTCGTGGGCCTGAGCCAGTCCGCCACCTCGCACCAGCTGCGGCTGCTGCGGGCGCTTCGTCTCGTGCGGAGCCGGCGCGCCGGCCGCATGGTGTTCTACACCCTCGACGACCGTCACATCGTCACGCTCTTCCGCCAGGGGCTGCGCCACGTCGAGGAGGCCGCCGCCAGGCCGGGGAGGCGTCTGGCATGACGACTTCAGCCGTGGCCTGCACGCGGTGCGCCGTGCACGCCGAGTCGGTGTTTCGCGTCGACGGCATGGACTGCGCCGAAGAAGCGCGCATCCTCGAGCGCCGCCTCACGCCGCTGGCCGGCGTCGAGGAGCTGAACGTCGACGTGCTCGGCCAGAAGATGCGCGTGTCCTACGACGCGGCGGTCGTCAGCGCGGCGACCATCGTCGACGCCGTCGCCCAGACCGGCATGAAGGCGTGGCTCGAACACGACCGCCCGGCGCCCGCGCCGCCGTCCGGCCGGTCCGACTGGATGCTCGGCGTGGCTGGACTCGCCGTGGCCGTGGGCCTGGCGGTGCAGAGCGCGGCGGCCGACCCTCGCTGGGCGTGGCCGCTCTTTGCCGCCGCCATCGTCCTCGCCGGACGCCAGCCGGCGCAGAAGGGCCTGGCCTCGCTGGCGCGTCGCGTGCTCGACATCCATGTCCTGATGCTCGTGGCGGTCACCGGCGCCATGGTGCTCGGCGACTGGGCGGAGGCGGCCACCGTCGTGTGGCTGTTCGCGGTGTCGCAGTGGCTCGAGGTGCGGACGATGGAACGGGCGCGCCGCGCCATCCGCGGCGTGATGACGCTGGCGCCGACCGAAGCGCGCGTGCGGCGGGGCGGACACGAGCACGTCACGCCGGTGGACCAGGTGGTGCCTGGTGAGGTCATCGTCGTCGCCCCCGGACAGAAGCTGCCGCTCGACGGCGTCGTCGTGGCCGGCAGGTCGGACGTGAATCAGGCACCCATCACCGGCGAGTCGCTGCCGGTCGCGCGCGGCATGGGCGACGAAGTGTTCGCCGGCACGATCAACGGCCAGGGCGCGCTCGACGTGCGGGTGACGCGTGCCGTACGCGACACGACGCTGGCCCGCATCGTCCACCTGGTCGAGACCGCACAGGCGCAACGCGCGCCGGCGCAGCAGTTCATCGACCGCTTCGCGCGTTGGTACACGCCGGCGGTCGTCCTCGGGGCGCTGGCGGCCTTCGTCGTGCCGGTCCTCCTGCTCGGCGGCCGCGCCGACGAGTGGGCCTACCGCGCGCTCGTGCTGCTGGTCGTGGCGTGCCCGTGCGCGCTCGTCATCTCCACTCCCGTCTCGGTCGTGGCGGCGCTGGCCACCGCCGCCCGCCAGGGCGTGCTCATCAAGGGCGGCGCCTATCTCGAGCGGCTGGCCAGCGTGCGGGTGGTGGCCTTCGACAAGACGGGCACGCTCACTGCGGGCACGCCGCAGGTGGCCTCGATCAGCGCCATCGGGGATGCCGGCGAACGCGAGGCGCTGGCCGCGGCAGCCGCCATCGAGCAGCGCTCGGCGCATCCGATCGCCGCGGCGATCGTCGAGATGGCCCGCGCCCGCGCGGTGGAGTTCGGCGGCGGCGAGGAGGTGCGCGAGCTGCCGGGACGCGGGGCGGAGGGGCAGTGGCGGGGCCGACAGGTGCTGGTGGGCAACCCGGCGCTTCTCGCGGAACGCGGCGTGCAGTGCGCGACGGCGCCGATTGCGGCCGAGCTGGCCGCGCGAGGAGAGACCGCCGTCTTCGTCGCCATCGACGGCGTGCTGCAGCTGGTCATCGGCGTCGCCGACCGGCCGCGCGCGGTTGCCGCCGATGTCGTGGCGATGTTGAAGGAGCAGGGCATCGCGCACGTGGCGCTGCTCACCGGCGATACCGCGGCCTCGGCTCGCGCCCTGGCGGCGGCCACCGGCGTGACCGACGTGCGCGCCAGCCTCCTGCCCGCCGACAAGCTCACGGCGGTCGAGGCATTGCGCACGGAGCACGGTGCGGTGTTGATGGTGGGCGACGGCGTGAACGACGCGCCGGCGCTGGCCGCCGCTGACGTCGGCGTGGCGATGGGGGCGGCGGGTTCGGCGGCCGCGCTCGAAGCGGCCGACGTGGCGCTGATGTCCGACGAGCTGCAGAAGCTGCCGTACGTGATCCGCCTCAGCCGCGCGACGCTGGCCAACATCCGCGTCAACATCGCCATCTCGCTGGGCTTGAAGGGGGCGGTGCTGGTGCTGGCCGTCTTCGGCCTGTCGACGTTGTGGATGGCGGTCGTGGCCGACACCGGAGCATCGGTGCTGGTCGTCGCCAATGCGATGCGGCTGCTGCGGCATCGGTAGAACCGGCGGGGCGCGGGTGCCGGGGCTCGGGGCTGACCGACGCTATTCCGCCGGCGTGACTTCCTCGCGCTTGCGCGGCTGGAAGAAATGGCTGTCGACGAACTCGTCGATCGCCGTCTGATCGGCGGGATCGACGCGGTCGAACTGCAGTCCCATGCCGGCCCGCGGATCGCTCCAGCGCACGTGGGCGTCGATGTCGAAGTCCTTCTTCGAGCCGGGCAGGCGGAAGCGGACCCGCACCTTGGTCATCGGTTCGAGCGGGCTGGTGGTGCGGATGGCGATGCCGCCGCGCGAGATGTTGAGCGAGAGCGCCGCGGCGATGGTGGCGCCGACGTGGTACGCCGCCGGGATGCCCAGCACCACGCGCGGGCTGTCGCGGCGGTTGAAGTTGTCGGGGAAGAGGTGCGGCGCCAGCGACGGCAGGATGTGCTGCACGGCGCTGTACTCGTTCACGTAGCCGGCCACGCCCAGGGCCGCCAGCTCGCGGACCTCGTCGGCGCTCGAGACGGTGCCGCTGAAGGCCAGAATCGGCAGGCGACCCTCGTCGAGCTTGCGCACCGTGCCGATCAGCTCGGCGCCCGAACAGTGGGGCAGGCGCAGGTCGATGACGAGCAGGTCGAGGCGATCCAGATCGGCGCGAACGCGGGCGAACAGCTCGGCCGCGCTCTTGACGGTGATGGCGCGGTGGCCGGCGCTTTCGACCGCCGTGCGGAAGCGATCGCGGACCGATGCACTGTCGTCGGCGATGACTACGCACTTCGCAGTGGTCGGATTCGTGGACATACTGAGTGTTGTTGGCCCCCGCGTCCGTTGCAGAATAGCTCAGGTTCCCCATATAATTCGATCACTTCTTCATGCCTCTGCGCGCCGTCCGCGCGTGACGGGGCGCCGCCGTGTGTCGAAGCCGTTTCCCAGGAGTTGTCCGCATGTCCGCGTATTGTCCAGAGTGCGACGCCGAGATCGACATCGAAAGCGCCGACGCCGAGATCGGCGACGAGTTGAGCTGCTCGGAGTGTGGCTCTCTGCTGCGCGTCTCGAATGATTCGCCGCTCGAACTCGAGTTCGCCGACGACGACGACCTCGACGACGACGATGACGACGATGACGAGAAGGAAGAGAAGGAAGAGGAAGACGACGATCTCGACGACGACGACGAGGACGAGAAGGACGACGAGGACTGACGGGGACCGCCATGAGTGAGGCGTCCGTGCTGGTGAATCCGGACGTGTTGCGCGGCAAGGCGGCGAGCCTCGACGCGCGGCTGGCCGCCCTCGGCTCGGTCATCGTCGCCTTCAGCGGCGGCATCGACAGCGCGTTTCTTGCCGTCGCGGCCAGCCGCGTACTCGGCGCTCGCGCGCTCGCCGTGACCGGCGACAGCGCGTCGTACCCCGAGCACCACCGCCGCCAGGCCCTCGACGTCGCCCGCGACTTCAGCCTCGCGCACGAGTTCGTGTCCACCTGGGAACTCGAACGCGAAGGCTACCGCGCCAACGCCGGCGACCGCTGCTTCCACTGCAAGACGGAGCTCTACGGCACGCTGGCCGCGCTGGCCAGCGCGCGCGGCGTCGCCGCCGTCATCGACGGCAGCAACGCCGACGACCGCGGCGACTACCGGCCCGGCCGGGCCGCCGCCCGCGACCACGGCGTGCTCAGCCCGCTCGACGAGGTGGGCCTCGGCAAGGACGAAATCCGCGCCCTGGCCCGCGCGCTCGGCATGACGATCTGGGACGCGCCCGCGTCGGCCTGCCTGTCGTCGCGCATCCCGCACCACAGCGAAGTCACGGCGCCCAAGCTCCGCCAGATCGAACTGGCGGAAGACGCCCTGCGCGCGCTCGGCTTCCGCGTCTTTCGCGTGCGGCACTTCGAGCATCTGGCGCGCCTCGAGTTCGCGAAGGACGAAATGCCGCGGGCGCTCGAGCCGGCGATGACGGCCGAGATCGCCGCCCGGGTGCAGGCCGCCGGCTTCGCCGAGGTGGTGGTCGATCCTCGCGGCTACCGCCAGGGCAGCCTGAACGAACCGTTGCTCCTCAGGCCGATCTCGTGAACGGCGACGCGCCGCCGACCCGCGGGTCCGGCCGCGCGGGTCTCGTCGCCGTGCTGCTCGTCGTGGCGGGCGTCGCCATCGGCCACCTCACGTCGCTGCCGACGACGCTCGAGGACATCGACTCGGTGAACTTCGCGCTCGGCGTCCGCGACTTCGACCCGGCGCAGCATCGGCCGCATCCCCCCGGTTATCCGATCTACATCGCCCTCGGCAAGGCCGCCACCGCCGTCGCCCGTGCGTCGTGGCCGGCCGGCCGTCCCGACCGCGTCGAGGCCCGCGCCCTGGCGGCGATGTCGCTGGCCGGCGCGCTGGTGCTCGTGTGGCTGGTCGCCCGCGTGAGCGCCACCCTCGCCCGCGGCGGCAGCGGCCGCACCGGGCAGCCGTGGCTGACCCGCCGGGCAGCCCTGACCACGCTCCTCTTTGCCGCGTGTCCGCTCACCTGGTACCTGGCCGCGCGCCCCATGAGCGACGTGCCCGGCCTGGCGGCGGCGTGCGCCGCGCTCGCCTGTCTCGGTCTGGCCTGGTGGCGGCAGCACCCGGCCGACGACGGATCGCGCCGGCTGACAGCGCCCGAGATGGTGGCGTCAGGACGGATGATCGTGCTCGGGGCGCTCCTCTCCGGCCTCGCCCTCGGCTTCCGGTCGCAGACGCTGTGGCTGACCACGCCCCTGCTCGTGCTGGTGCTGGCCGACCGCGCCGGCCGGGGACTGGCGGGCGCGCTGCTCGGCTCCACCGTCGCCTTCACGGTCGGCGCACTCGCGTGGGGCGTCCCGCTGCTCGTCGCCAGTGGCGGGCTGAATGCCTACCTGGCCGCGCTCGGCTCCCAGGCCGGTGAAGACTTCGCCGGCGTCGAGATGCTGTATCTCAATCCGACGCCACGGCTGGCGGCCATCGCGCTGATGCGCACCTTCGTGTGGCCGTGGGACAGCGTGGCGCTGGCCGCCGTCGTGCTCGTGGCCGCCGGCATCGGCGCCGTCGTCCTGCTGGCGCGCGAGCGCCGCGCCGCGCTCGCGGTGGCCGCCATCACGCTGCCGTACCTGGCGTTTCATCTCGCCTTCCAGGACACCGTCTTCTCGCGCTACGCCCTGCCGCTCGTCCTGCCGGTGGCGTTCCTCGCCGCCGCCGCCTTCGATGCCGCCGGTCGCGCCGGCGTCGTGGCGGCTGCCGCGGTGGCGGCCTGGAGCCTGAGCATCGCCGTGCCGGAGCAGCGCGCCTACGCGCACCAGGGCAGCCCGACGGCGCGCCTCTTCGATCGGCTGGCCGCCGAGGTCGAGGCCGGTGCCACACCGGTGCTGGCCATGCACCAGGCCCTGCTGCGCCCGCTCGAAGCCGAGACGCGGGACGTCGGCCAACGTCTGGCGGCGCCGCCGCGGCGCGAGTGGCTGGAGCTGGTCAGACACTGGCGCGCCGACGCCAACGCCAACCTGCCGGTGTGGTTTCTCGCCGATCGACGCCGCACCGATCTGGCGCTCGTCGATCCCGCGGCGCGGCAGGTGCACACGGATTTCACCTGGGACCTGTCGAGCCTGTCGATGCTGGGGGGCATGCGTCCCGGAGACGTCTCGCTCTACCGGCTGGGTCCGCCCGGCTGGTTCGCCGGCGAGGGCTGGAGCCTGACGCCTGAGACCGCCGGCATGGCCCGCCTCATGGGCCGCGGCCCGCACCTCGAGCCGGTGAACGCCTTCATCCGCCGTCGCCGCGAGTCCGCCCTGGCCGTCGTCGGCGGCCGCAATCTCGGTGCGGCCGGCGATCCGCCGGTGCGGTTCACGCTGGCGATCGACGGGCGCGACCTCGATACCTGGGAGGTGGCGCCGGACCCCGGGTTCTTCGTGCGCCGGGTGGCGCTGCCGGCCGGGGTGCTCGACGGTGATGGGGCGTGGGCCACGCTCGCCCTTCGTTCAACGGCGGTGGGGACGGCCGCGCCGGTCCCGACCTCGATCGAGCAGTTCGACGTGCAGTCGCCCGGCGTGCTCATGTGGGCCTACGGCGAGGGCTTCCACGAACCGGAACTCGACAGTGCGAGGGCGCGCGCCTGGCGTTGGATGAGCGAGCGGGCGGTCATCGAGGTGCCGCAGCCGGCCGGCGATGTGACGCTCGTCCTGCGTGGCGAATCGCCGCTCGCCTACTTCGAGCAGCCGTCGACGCTCGAGGTACGCGCCGGCGACAGTCTGCTCGGACGCGTCGAGCTGAGCGGCGACTTCGCCGTGCGCGTCGGCGTGCGGGCGGGCGCCATCCAGGCCGCCGGCGGCCGCCTGGTGCTCACGACGACGCAGACCTTCGCACCGGCCGAGCGCGACGGCTCGGCGGATCGACGGCGCCTCGGCCTTCGTCTGTTCGCGCTGGAGCTTCGGCCTGGACTACCGGCGGGCGCTACCATGCCGATTTCCAGCCAAAATCCATAGATCTTCGTTGACAGCCCGGCGATGCAACGGCTACTCTCCGAAGCGCCGAAGCCTCCCAGGCGACGCGAACGATTTCATACGAGCCCGCAGGAGACACATGATGCGTTTGCCATCCCGTCACGCAGCGATTGCGATTATCTGCAGCTTCGCGCTGCTGATGTTTGCAGAGGCGTGCGCCAAGAAGCCGCTACCCCCCGCCCCGCCCCCGCCCCCGCCACCGGTAGCTCCGCCGCCTCCACCGCCTCCGCCCCCGCCGCCGCCACCACCGCCGCCGCCGCCGGCGCCGCGCGTGCCGACGGAAGCCGAGATCTTCGCCGGCAAGTCCGTTGCGGACCTGATGCGCGAGGGCGTGCTGGCCGACGTCTACTTCGACCTGGACATGTACGGCGTGCGTGAGGATGCGCGCGGCCCGCTCCAGGCCAACGCCGACTACCTCAAGAAGTACCCGTCGCTGCGCATCACGGTGGAAGGCCACTGTGACGAACGCGGCACCGCGGAGTACAACCTGAGCCTCGGCGAGCGCCGCTCCACCTCGGTGAAGGGCTACCTCGTCAGCCTGGGCGTGCCCGAGAGCAGCATCGTCGTCGTCAGCAAGGGCAAGGAAACGCCCTTCTGCACCGAGAGCAACGAAGCCTGCTGGCAGCAGAACCGCCGCGGGCACTTCGTCATCACCGCCAAGTAGGCGGTCACCGACCGAACATGGAACGGGCCGGCCCCTGGGGGCCGGCCCGTTGTGTTTTCAGCGACCTGCGAGCGCTACGCCAGCTGGGCGGCGATCTGGCCGGCGGCGGCGGAGGGGTCGGCAGCGCCGGTGATCGGGCGGCCGATCACCAGAAAGGTCGCGCCGGCCTTGACGGCATCGGCCGCGCTCATCGTGCGCGCCTGATCGTCCGAGCCGGCCGCGGCCGCCGCGCGGATGCCGGGCGTCACGATGGCGAAGTCCGCGCCGCAGGCGGCACGAATCGCGCTCGTCTCGAGGGGCGAGGCCACGACGCCGTCGAGGCCCGAGTCGCGCGCGAGTCGCGCCAGGTGCAGCACCTGGTCGAGCACCGGACGCGAGGTGCCGACTTCCGTGAGGGCGGCCTGGTCCATGCTCGTGAGCACCGTCACGCCGACGACCAGCGGCCGCGGGCGTCCGAGCCTGGCGGCGGCCTCGGCGGCGGCGTCCGCCGCCGCGCGCATCATCTTGCTGCCGCCCGCGCAGTGGACGTTGACCATCCACGCCCCGGTGGCGACCGCCGACGTGACGGCGCCGGCCACGGTGTTCGGGATGTCGTGGAACTTGAGGTCGAGGAAGACGCGGTCGCCGCGCTCGGCCAGCGCCCGGACGATGGCGGGGCCTTCCGCGGTGAACAGCTGCTTGCCGATCTTGTAGCCGCCGACGGCGCCGCGCAGCTGGTCGGCCAGCGCCAGGGCCCGGGCGGCGGAGTCCACATCGAGAGCGACGAGAATCGGGTTCATGCGTGCGCCTTGGCGGGCGAGGTCGTGTCGAGCGCGCCGACCAGGTCGGCCAGCCGTGTGATGCGGTGGCGCTGCATGTAGTCGCGCAGGCCGTCGAGGAGCTTCGTCCAGATGAAGGGATCGACGAAGTTGACCGTGCCGACCTGGACCGCATTGGCGCCGGCGATCATGAACTCGAGCACGTCGCGCGCCTCCATGATGCCGCCCATGCCGATGATGGGAATCTTCACTTCCTGCCGGCACTCCCACACCATCCGCACCGCGATCGGGCGGATGGCCGGACCGCTCAGACCGCCGACCACGTTGGACAGCTTCGGCTTGCGCTGCTCGACGTCGATGGCCATGGCGAGGAACGTGTTCACGAGCGAGATGGCGTCGGCGCCGGCGTCCTCGGCCGCCCGCGCGAACGAGGCCGGCGAGGTGACGTTCGGCGTCAGCTTCGGAATCACCGGGAGCGTCGTCACCTTGCGGATGGCGCTGACCACGCTGAAGGTGCCGTCGAGGCTGCAGCCGAACTGGATGCCGCCCTCCTTGATGTTCGGGCACGAGATGTTGATCTCGAGCGCGTCGACGCCTTCGGCATCCGACAGGATGCGCGCCACCTCGACGTATTCGTCGAGCGTCGTGCCGCAGATGTTGACGATGGTGCGGGCGCGGCGCTCGCGCAGGAGCGGCAGCTTCTCGCTGATGAAGCGATGCACGCCGATGCCCTGCAGGCCGATGGCGTTCAGCATGCCCGAGGGCGTCTCGGCGATGCGCTCGGGCTTGTGGCCCTGACGCTCGGCGAGGAACAGGCCCTTGGTGGCGACGCCGCCGAGCGTCGACAGATCCACGACGTCCTCGTATTCGAGTCCGTAGCCGAAGCAGCCGCTGGCCGCAATCAGCGGGTTCGGCATCTCGAGCGAGCCAATCCTGACCGAGAGATCCATGTCCGTCATTCCCAGGCCACCGTGGCGCCGTCGAACACCGGCCCGCCGATGCACGAGCGCACGTAGCGCGTCTGGCCGTCGTCGTGCTTCACCGGCACGACGCAGCTGTAGCAGCCCCCCAGGCCGCAACCCATGGTGCGTTCCATGGACACCTCGCTCGGCTGGCCGTAGCGGACGGCCAGCCTGGCCACGGCCGCCAGCATGGCTTCGGGACCACAGGCGTAGACGGTGGTGAGATTGGGGCCGTCGAGTGCCTGGAGCGACTCTTCGAGAGGGGCGGTGACGCGCCCCTTCACGCCCAGCCCGCCATCCTCGGTCGTGAGGACGAGCTTCACGCCGAGGCGATCGAAGAACTCCAGATAGTAGAGCTCGTCGGCGGTTCGCGCGCCGTAGAAGAGCGTCGTCGGCACGTTCAGCGCGACCAGCGCTTCGGCCAGCGTGGCAAAGGGTGCCAGGCCGACGCCGCCGGCCACCATCCATGCCTCGCCGCTCGTCGGCGGGTTGAAGGGCAGGCCGAGGGGCCCGAGGCACCACACCGGGTCGCCCGGCTCGAGGTCGTAGAGGAGGCCGGTGGTGCGGCCGGCGCGCTTGTTCAGGACGCTGATGGCGCGGACCGTCCCGAGGTCATCTCGCAGCACTTCGAAGACCGAGAACGGCCGCCGCAGCATCGGATCCGAGGCCGCCGTGGTCTTGAGCATCACGAACTGTCCGGGTTCGGTGAGCGCTCCGACTTCAGGCGCGGCGAGGGTGAGCACGTTGTAGTCGCGCGACAGCCGGACATTGGAGAGGACGGCGGCGCGCACATCGACGGGTGGCACGGGGAAAGTATAACGTCTCGGGTCTCGGGGGCCGGGGCTCGGGGCTCACGTCTCGGCGCCGGAGGTGAACCGGCGCGTGGACCGTGGCGTCATACAGGGAGTGCCCGCGTCGGCCGGCCACGCCCTCGGTATGACCCTTCTCTCCAGATCCGTCCCCGTACTCCTTGCGCTGGCGTGGCTCGCCGGTCCGCCGCCGGCCGTTGCCGTCGCGCCGACCGCCGCGCAGACGATGCCAGCCCCGACGGCACGCACCATCTCGGGCGTGGTCATCGACGCCGATTCGAAGAGGCCGATTGCCGGCGCCGAGATCTCGGCGGGTGCGGTCCGGAGCACCAGCGATCCGGCCGGGCAGTTCGAGCTGCGCGTGCCTCCGGGCGTCGCCACGGTCACGGTCGTGGCGACGGGCCACTTTCCGCTCGTGACCACCATCGACGTCAGCGACGGTGATGTCCGGGCCGCCGAGCTGTCGCTCGCGCCGGAGCTCGGCTTCGCCGCGAGCGTGGCGGTCGTGGCCGCGGCGCCGACTTCGGCGCCCGCCGCCGCCACCGTGCAGCCGGTGCAGGTGCTGCGCACGCCGGGCGCGCTCGACAACATCTATCGCACCCTGCAGACGCTGCCCGGCGTGGCGGCGACCGAGGAGTTCGGCAGCCGGCTGTCAGTGCGCGGCGGCTCGCCCGACCAGAACCTCACGATGATGGACGGTGTCGAGGTGCACGATCCCTATCGCCTCTTCGGCCTCACCAGCGCCTTCAATCCGGAGATCATCCAGCGCTTCGAACTGGCCACCGGCGGCTTCAGCGCCAAGTACGGCGACCGGCTGTCGTCGCTGCTGGTGGTCGAGAACCGCGATGGGCGCCCCGGCCAGGGGCTGCTGAACGGCTCGGCCTCGCTCAGCATCACCGACGCCAACGTCGTGTTCGAAGGCCGGCTGCCGAAGGGCGCCCGCGGCTCGTGGCTCGTGACCGGCCGGCGCACCTACTACGATCTGGTGGCCGAGC
Organism: uncultured Acidobacteriota bacterium; assembly: GCA_963807405.1. Taxonomy (GTDB): domain Bacteria; phylum Acidobacteriota; class Vicinamibacteria; order Vicinamibacterales; family UBA2999; genus CADEFD01. The sequence goes on from CAWEBU010000009.1 coordinate 730,681, forward strand.
GCATCACCGACCAGGACTTCCCGGCCTTCCAGGACCTGCAGGCACGCGTGGCCTGGGCGCCGTCGGCCGGCACCCGCGTGACGATGTTCAGCCTCACCAGCCGTCAGGGCGCCGCGCTCGAGATCGACCAGGACGATGCCCGCGGCGAGTTCCAGGACGACACCGACAACGACCTGGCGTGGCTGCGCCTCGATGCCACGCTCGGCACGCGGGGGCAGTCGCACACCGTCGTCGGCTTTTCGGACACCCGCTCGACCATCGGCGTCGATGCCTCTTTCGACAACACGGCCCAGCGATCGAACGCGCCCGACGACGACAGCATCGGCGCCGCCAGCGTCGTCTTCGAACGCGGCCTCGGCGTCAAGGACCTGTCGTTGCGCCAGGAGCTGGCATGGGCGCTCGGTCCGCACGTGGTGGACAGCGGCTTCGAACTGCATCGCCTGGCCACGTCGCAGCGTTTCGAGATCCGCGGCGATCGGAATCCGGTGGCCGCCAACGGATCGAGCGTGCAGGGCGGCGCCGGGCTGCCCGACCTGCTGGCGTCATCGCGGACCGCCACCCGCAGCGGCGCCTGGCTGCAGGACACCTGGCAGGCCACGTCGCGCCTGTCCCTGCAGGGCGGGCTGCGGCTCGACCGGCCCGGCACGACCGGCGAGACCCTGCTCTCGCCGCGGGCCTCGGCCACCTTCGCGCCGGACCAGCGCACGCGCCTCATCGCGGCGGCCGGACGCTACACCCAGAGTCCCGGCGACGAGAAGCTCGCGCAGAGCGACTACGTGCTCGACTTCACGAGCCCGGACGCGCCGGCCCTCGAAAGCGAACGGGCCTGGCAGGCCTCGCTCGGCGTCGAGCGCGAGTTGGGCGCCGGCGTCTCGGCCAAGGTCGAGGGCTACTACAAGCGCTTCTCCAACATCCTGGTCGGCCGGCTCGAGCCGGAGGCGGCGCGTCTGGCCCGGGTGGCGCGCTACGACTTCCCGGTGGCGTTCACGCCGGACATCCCGGCCGCGCCGCTCATCACGACCATTCCCACCAACGACGGCCGTGGCCGCTCGTACGGCTTCGACGTGTTCGTGAACCGTGCGGGCGGCGGCAAGCTCACCGGCTGGACCAGCTACACCTGGGGCCGGGCCGAGCGCGAGGCCTACGGCCGGCGCTATCCGTTCGAGTACGACCGCCGGCACGCCTTCACGCTGGTGTCGTCGTACGCCTTCACGCCGCGGTGGGCGCTGGCGGCCACCACCCGCGTGGCCTCGGGTTTCCCGCGCACGGCGCCGCTCGGCGTGCGGGTGGCGGGGCGCGAGGACGCGCTGGACCTGGATGCAGACGGCATCGTCGACGAGATCCTGCCGGCCCGTGATGCCCGCGGCCGCCTGGAGTACGGGGTCGACTTCGGCGGCGTCGGCAATCTGAACGGCGCCCGTCTGCCGGTGTTCGCGCGCGTCGACGCCCGCGTGACCTGGCGCCCGCGCGGTGCCGCCGGGCGCTGGGAACTCTACGCCGAAGTCATCAATCTGCTCGACCGGCAGAACGCCGGCGCGTTCAGTCCCGAACTGGCCTACGACCCGATGTCGGACCGTCCGGCCATCGTCGAGAAGCGCGATCAGGCCATCCCGCGCCTGCCCACCCTCGGCGTGCGGTTCAGGTTCTAGCAGTTGTAACGGGGTCTGTCACGGTCAGCAGTTGTAACGGGGTCTGTCACCGTTACACCCCGTGACCGTGACAGACCCCGTTACAACTGCTAGCAACTGGCGTTTCGGGTACTAATCAGGCGGTGCGCTATCTGCGCGTCCTCACGAACTCGGCGATAGCCAGTGCGCTGCTCTCGGCCTATCTCACCATCGCCACGCTGCACCTGAACCCGGCCTACCCGCTCTCGGGGGCCGGGGCGCTCGGCGTGGCCTTCGGACTCGCCTACGGCGCCAACGCCATCATCGTGTTCTACGCGCTCGTGGTCCTGCGCCAGGTGGCGGCGGTGCAGGTCCTGTCGCCGGGGTGGGTGAGCGTCCGCGTGCTCGCCTGGATGTCCACCATCTCGGCCGCGGTCGGCGCCTCGGTCCTGTGGCTCAACGCGGCGGACTTCTCGCCCTTCCTCGCTGCCGACACGGCGCGTCGCATGACGCTGGCCGCCATCGCCGTCGCCATCTGCGGCGGCGTGTTCCTGATCGTGGCGCTGGCCCACATCGGGCGTCGCGGCACGGCGCCGAGCGGGGTGCTGCTCGTGACCACGATGGCCCTCTCGATTGCTGTGCCGCTGACGCTGCGCGGCTCCGCAAATGCCGGCGCGCCGGTCGTCCCCGTGGAACAACCGGCCCGTCCGGTGGGTGGTCCCGACGAGCCGGGCGGCCGCGTGATCCTGCTCGCCGTCGACGGCGCCTCGCTCGACCACATCTCGCTGGCCGTGGCGGCGGGGCGGTTGCCGAACTTCGGCCGCGCCCTCGACAGCGGCGCGTCAGCCTACCTGGAGACGCTGCGCCCGACCCAGGCCGAACCGATCTGGACCACGGTGGCCACCGGGCGGATGCCGCAGACGAGCGGCGTGCGGTCGGCGGCGCGCTACTTCCCGAGCGACGAGGCGCCGCGCGTCGACGTGCTGCCGGACTACGTGTTCTCGCAGGCGCTGGTCCGCTATGGCTTCCTGCGCAGTGAACCCCACACGCCAGAATCGATGGCGTCGCTGCCCATCTGGCGCATCCTGAGCGATCGCGGCATGCGCGTGGGCGTCGTGGGATGGCCGCTCACCCATCCCGCGCCGTCGCTGCGCGGCTACGTCGTCAGCGACGTCCTCCACCGGGTCGACGATGCGCGCTTCGCGCTCGACGGCGGCGCCGCCGTGTCGCCGCCCTCGCTCTGGACGACCGTGGCCTCGGCCCGCACGCTGCCGCTCACGCCCGATCCCCACGACGTGCTGGCAGGAGCGGGGCAGCTGCCGCACGGCACCGACTCCGATGGCCGCATCGATCCCGCGCCGGTGCAGGCCGACAGCCTTCACCTGCGCCTGTTCGCGGCCCTCGAAGCCGCACGGCCCTCGCGCTTCGTCGCGCTGCGGCTGCCCGGACTCGACGCCGTTGCCCACTACTTCCTCCGCTACGCCTCGCCCGAAGCCTTCGGTGACGTCACCGAGGCCGAGCGCGACGCCTTCGGGACCGTGCTCGACGACTACTACGGCGTGCTCGACGCCGTGGTCGGCCGCCTCCATAGCGCGCTCGGTCCGGACGACCTGGTGCTGGTCGTCTCGAGCCATGGCATCGAGCCGCTCACGCCGGTCAAGCGCATCCTGGAACGGCTGGTCGGCGACGCCCAGTTGAGCGGCACGCATGAACGCGCCCCGGACGGCTTCGTCCTGGCGATGGGCCCGCCGGTGCAACCGGGCCGGCGTGACCGCGGCTCGATTGCCGACATCACCCCGACGGTGCTCTACTTCCTCGGCCTGCCGATCGGCCGCGACATGGACGGCCGCGCCCGCTCGGACTTCTTCACGGCCCCCTTCACCGCCACCCGGCCCGTCACCTTCATCCCGAGCTACGGACGGTAGACAGCGGCCCGGGCGTCCGGTGCTCGCGGCGCTGGCCTCGAGGTGCCGCGTCCTCTATACTGGGCTCCGCTCTTTAACGCGGACCTGAGAGTTCGCCAAGAGGTATCGATGCTGCGACCTACGCCTGCCTGGGGCGCGCCCTGCGCCCGTTCGAATTCCCAGCCCCGGATCCCGAGCCCCGGTCCCCGCACGCGCGTCACCGGGCGAAGTGAGGTCGTGCCATGCCGGTCGTGATGGATGCCGATCGCATCAGCCGCGCGCTCGTCCGCATCGCGCACGAGATCGTCGAACGCAATCGCGGCGTGGAGAACCTGGCCATCATCGGCGTCCGCTCGCGCGGCGTGCCGCTGGCGCGCCGTATCGCGACGGCCCTCAAGGCGATTTCCGGCGACGACGTCCCGGTCGGCGCCCTCGACATCACCTTGTATCGCGACGACCTGATGCGCCAGACCGTCGGGCCGCAGCCGCTCGTCCGCCGCACCGAGATCCCGTTCTCGATCGACGACCGCGTCATCGTGCTGGTCGACGACGTGCTCTACACCGGACGCACCACGCGCGCGGCCCTCGACGCCCTGATCGACTTCGGCCGGCCCAAGGCCATCCAGCTGGTGGTGCTGGTCGACCGCGGCCATCGCGAACTGCCGATCAAGGCCGACTACGTCGGCAAGAACATCCCGACCTCGCGCCGTGAGACCGTCAACGTGCGCCTCAGCGACACCGACGGCTCGGACGGCGTGTCGGTGGAAAGCGAGGCGTGATGGTGGACACGCCCATGACCGAGGTGGCGCGGCCGGCCACGGCGCTGCGCGGCAAGGACCTGCTCGGCATCGCCGAGCTGACCCCCGAGGAGATTCTGCTCATCCTCGACACCACCGAGGCGATGAAGGAGATCTCGCAGCGGCAGATCAAGAAGGTGCCGGCGCTGCGCGGGCGCACCGTCGTCAACCTGTTCTTCGAGCCGTCGACGCGAACCCGGACCTCGTTCGAGATCGCCGAGAAGCGTCTCAGCGCCGACACGCTCGGCGTGGCGGTGTCGAGTTCGAGCGTCGTCAAGGGCGAGACGCTGGTCGACACGGCGAAGAACATCGAGGCGATGGGCCCCAGCATGATCGTGCTCCGCCACGCCTCGTCCGGCGCGCCGCACCTGCTGGCGCGCATCTGCAAGTCGCCGATCATCAACGCCGGCGACGGCCTGCACGAGCACCCGACGCAGGCTCTCCTCGACGCCTTCACCATCCGCGAACGGAAGGGACGGATCGCCGGGCTGAAGGTGGCGATCGTCGGCGACCTGCTGCACAGCCGGGTCCTGCGCAGCAACGTGCTGCTGCTGACCAAGCTCGGCGCCGACGTGTGGGTGTGCGGACCGCCGACGCTGATTCCCCTGGGCCTGCGAGAGATGGGCGTGACGACGACCAGCTCGGTCGAGGCGGCGGTCGAGGGCGCCGACGTCGTCATGATGCTGCGCATCCAGCTCGAACGCATGGAGGGCGGGTTCTTCCCGTCCTTGCGCGAGTACTTCACCGTGTTCGGCATGACCGAAGCACGGCTCAAGCGGGCCCAGCCCGATGTCATCGTGATGCACCCTGGCCCCATCAACCGCGGCGTGGAGATCTCGAGCGAGGTCGCCGATGGGCCCTATTCCGTGATCCTGGATCAGGTGGCCAACGGCGTGGCCGCGCGGATGGCGGTGCTGTATCTCCTCGCCGGAGGCGGAGCGCAAGATGAAGCGGTTGTTTAAGGGCGGGCGGGTCGTCGATCCCGCAAACGGCATCGACGGCGACTACGACGTGCTGGTCGACGGGGCTGTCATCACCCAGGTCGGACGCGACCTCCCGGTCGGACTGGCGGAGGGCGGACAGGTCGTGACGCTGACGCCGGCGTTCGTCGTCTGCCCGGGGTTCATCGACATGCACGTGCACCTGCGCGAGCCGGGGCAGGAACACAAGGAAACCGTCGCCACCGGGGTGGCGTCGGCGGTGGCCGGCGGCTTCACGGCCGTGGCGTGCATGCCGAACACGAATCCGGTCAACGACAACGCCGGCGTCACCGAGCTCATCCTGAAGAAGGCCGCCGATGCCGGCCTGGCGCGCGTCTACCCGATTGGCGCCGTCTCCCGCGGGCAGAAGGGCGAGCAGCTGGCCGACATCGCCGAGCTGAAGGCCGCCGGCTGCGTGGCCATCAGCGACGACGGCCATCCGGTGTCGACGGCGCTGCTGGCGCGGCGCGCCATGGAATACGCCGGCATGTTCGGCATGCCGCTCATCGAGCACTGCGAGGACCCGTCGCTCAAGGGCGAGGGCGTGGTGCACGAAGGGCCGACGGCGGCCTCGCTCGGCCTGCGCGGCATCCCCGGCATCGCCGAGGCGATCACGGCCGGCCGCGACATCCTGATCGCCGAGATGGTCGGCGGGCACGTGCACGTCGCCCACATGAGCGCGTGGACCACGCTCGAAGCCGTGCGCCAGGGCAAGAGCCGCGGCGTCAAGGTGACCTGCGAGGTGGCGCCGCATCACTTCACGCTGACCGACGCGCTGCTGGCCGCGCCGGTGGCCTACGACACCAACACCAAGATGAACCCGCCGCTGCGCGAAGCCCGGGACCGCGACGCCATGCTGGCCGGCATCGCCGACGGCAGCGTCGACGTCATCGCCACCGACCATGCGCCGCACCATGCCGACGAGAAACACGTCGAGTACGATCGCGCGCCGTTCGGCATCGTCGGTCTCGAAACGGCCATCCCGATCGCGCTCGACGCGCTCGTGCACGGCGGCGTCATCCGCCTGCCGCGGCTGGTCGAGCTGATGTCGGTCAACCCGGCGCGTATCCTGAACGTGGTCGGCGGGAGCCTGGCCGCGGGCCGCGTCGCCGACATCACGATTCTGGCGCCGGACCTGAGCGTTACGGTCGACCGCGCGCGGCTGGTCAGCAAGTCGACCAACACGCCGTACCACGGCTGGACGTTCCGCGGCGGCACCGCCGCCACGATTGTCGGTGGGCGGGTGGTCTACGTGAACCAGGCGGCGGGCCTCGCCCTCGACGCGGACGGGGCGCGATGAGCGCCCGGCGGGAAGACATCCGGACGCGCGCGCTGCAGGACCTGCGGCGCTTCGAGGTGGTCATGGAGGGCCACTTCGACTACGGCAACGGCTATCACGGGCGGCTCTACCTGAACCCGCACCAGCTGTTCCGTTACCCGTCGACGATCTGGCGCGTGGCGCAGGATCTCATCGACGTGCTGCCGCCCGGCGTCGCCGACGGCATCACGGTGGTGGCCGGCCCCACCACCGGCGGCGCGCTGCTGGCGCACACGATCGCGGGCCTGCTCGACGGGCGCCGGCCGCTCACGCGCGCGGCCTACTCGTTCGCGCCGCTGCACCACGGGCCCGGCGGCGGCGAGGTCCTGTCGCCGTTCTACGCCGGTGTCGTCAAGGGCGCCAGGGTGCTGCTCGTCGACGACGTCCGCAACACCGGACAGACGTTCGAGCAGTGCGCCAACTTGATTGCCGAGGCCGGCGGCACGGTGGTGTGCACGGCCGAGATCGTGGACCGCGGCGAGGCCGTCGTCACGCTCGGCATGCCGAACGTCTCGCTGATCGACTATCCGGCGCCCGAGAACCACGCCGCGGCGGATTGCCCGCTGTGCCGTCAGGACGTGCCGATCACCGCGTTCTGAGGCATGGAACAACGAAGTGCCTCCCGCTGGCGCAGCATCCTGCCCGGTCGAAGCGCCCTCGGGTCCGCTAGAATCGCGACGCCATGACCACACCGCTTCGCGCGCTCGCTGCCGTCGCCCTCGGCACACTGGTAGCGGCCGTCGTGCCGTCGGCGCAGACCCCACCCGCCCTGCGCGCTGATGCCGCCGCCGGCGCCGTGCCGCCGCCCTGGGTCTACACCATCAACACGCCGGCGGCGCCGGGCGCACCGGCGCCGCGCGCCGACGACACGCCGCGGACGGTGCCCGGCAGCGAGGTGCGGCTGACGCGCGCCCAGCTGGGGGATCTCTTCAACCCGCCCGACTGGCATCCGGACAACCATCCGTCGCCGCCCGAAGTGGTCGCGCACGGCCGCAAGCCCGATGTCCGCGCCTGCGGCTACTGCCATTACCCGAACGGGCAGGGACGGCCCGAGAACTCGTCGCTGGTCGGCCTGCCCGCCGCCTACATCGTGCAGCAGATGGCCGACATGCGGGCCGGGCTGCGGCGCAGTGCCGAGCCGAACATGCGGCCGCCGGCGGCGATGCTGGCGATCGCGAAGGCGAGCACGGTGGAGGAAGATCGGGCCGCGGCGGCCTACTTCGCGTCGTTCGCCTACCGGAAGTGGATCCGCGTCGTCGAGACGGAGACGGTCGCGAAGATGCGGGTGGCCGGCGGCGTCTTCGTGCCGATCACGGGCGAGGGCGCCGGCCGCGAGCCGATCGCCGGCCGCATCATCGAGACGCCGGAGGACGTGGCGCGGGCCGAGGTACGCGATTCGTCGTCCGGCTTCATCGCCTACGTCCCGCCCGGCAGCATCGCCCGCGGCGAGACGCTCGTCACGACCGGCGGCGGCACGCGCACGATCGCCTGCGGCGTCTGTCACGGGGCCGATCTGAAAGGCCTGGGCGCCGTGCCGCCGCTGGCCGGACGCTCGCCGAGCTACACCGTGCGCCAGCTGTTCGACCTGCAGCACGGCACCCGCCGCGGGCCGTGGGCGCCGCTGATGCGGGCTGCCGTCGAGAAACTCACGCTCGACGACATGGTGGCGATCGCCGCCTACACGGCCTCGCGCGAGCCGTAGCCGGCCAGTGCGGGCGACGCTGGTGGGTCAGCCGAGGGCGTCGGCGAGCGCCTCGACGTCGCGCCCGTCGTTGTAGACGTGCGGCGAGACGCGCAGCGCCGAGCCGCGCAGCGACACGAACACGTTCTTCCCGCGCAGCCGCTCGCCGACCGCCGCGATGTCGGTGCCGGCTGGCGCGCGCAGGCCGAACAGGTGCGCACCGCGAAAGCCCGGATCCTCGACGGTGTAGCCGAGGGCCCGCACTCGCTCGAAGAGCGGCGCGGTGAGGGCAGCGCAGTACTCCTGGATGCGCGCCGGCTGCCACTCGAGCACCTGCTCGAGCGCGGCTACGGCCATCGGCATCAGGGCGAAGTTGCTGCGCTCGCCCACGTCGTAGCGAAGCGCGCCCGGCTGGTAGTCGTCGCGGTAGTTGACCAGCTCCTTGAAGTTCTCGCTGCCGGCCCGCCCGATCCACGTTTCCTCGAGCGGCTCGCCGTGGTCGAAGCGCGGGCCGAGGTAGGCGAAGCCCATCGAGTAGGGCCCCATCAGCCACTTGTAGGTGGCGCAGACGAGCAGATCCGGCTGGATGGCCGCCACGTCGAACGGCATCGCCCCCACCGACTGCGTGCCATCGATGACGAGCGCGGCGCCCACTTCGCGAGCGCGCCGGCCGATGGCTTCCAGATCGAACCTGGTGCCGTCGGTCCAGTGCACGTGCCCGAGCGCGACGATAGCCGTCTGTGCGTCGATGGCCTCGAGCAGCCGGGTGTTCCAGCCTCGACCCCGGCCCTCCGCGCTCTCTGGCGGCGACACGGTGCGCATCTCGACGCCGCGCTCCTGCGACAATCGCCGCCAGGCGTGGACGTTGGCGGGAAACTGCTCGTGCGTGACCACGATGTTCTGGCCGCCCATCACCGGCAGGTTCCGGGCCGCGATCGCCAGCCCGTAGGAGGCGGACGGGATGATGGCCACGCGTGACGGGTCGGGCGCGTTGACGAGCCGCGCGAACAGCGCCCGTGCCCGATCCGACTCGGTGAAGAAGTCCGAGGTGGCAATCCGCGAGGGCACCCGCTTGCGTGCCACGCCGGTCAGCCCGGCGCTCTCGACCGCGATCGAGAGCGGCGACATGTAGGCGCAGTTCAGGTAGTGCTCGTCGTCGGGCAGCGAGAACCGGGACTTCTGGCAGGAGAGCATCGCGGCATTCTATCGCCAGCGGCGGGCGCGCCCCCTGTGCCACAATCGGCGCCTGCCGGCCGGCCGCCGTCCGGCGCTGGAGGTCCGCCCATGACGCCCGCTCGTCTGTTGCTTGCCGCCGCCGTCGTCGCGCTGGCCGCCCCCGCCACGGCGCAGTCGCCGGATTCCGCCGGTCACGGCGATGAAGGTGACCGTGCTCTCGACGATGCTCGTGGGCAGCGCGCGCGAGGGCGTCGGCGAATGGGGCTTCGCCGCCGTGCTCGAAGTGGACGGCCGGCGATGGCTGATCGACACCGGCGCCCGCGCCGAGACGGTGCTGGCCAACGCCGCCGAGCTGAAGGTCGACCTCTCGGATATCACCGACGTCGTCATCACGCACAACCACGACGACCACACCGGCGGACTGCTCACGCTGCGCCGCGAGATGGCGAAGAAGAATCCGGCGGCCCTCAGCCGCGCCCACGTGGCCAGCGGCATCTTCACCAGCCGTCTCGACCGGCAGGGCCGCGAGGGCGGCGGCCTGCTGCCCATCAAGGCGGCCTACGAGAAGCTCGGCGGCACGTTCGTCGAGTACGGCAAGCCGACGGCGCTCGCGCCGGGCGTGTGGATGACCGGCCCGGTGCCGCGCACGCACCCCGAGAAGAACTGGAGCGTCAGCACGCGCCTGCAGACCCCGGCCGGACCGATCGAGGACAACGTGCCGGAAGACTCGTCGATCGTCGTGCAGACGGCGCACGGACTGGTCGTCATCAGCGGCTGCGGCCATGCCGGCATCGTCAACACGCTCGAGTATGCGCAGAAGGTGGTGCAGAACACCGGCGTGCACGCGGCCATCGGCGGCTTCCACCTGTTTGCCGCCTCCGACGAGACGCTGGCCTGGACGGCAGCGAAGCTGAAGGTGGCACGCGTGGCCTACTTCCTGGGTGCGCACTGCACCGGCATCGAGGCCGTGTTCAGAATCCGCCAGGCCCTCGACCTGCCGCGCAAGGCCGCCGTGGTCGGGGCCGTCGGGTCGTCGTTCACGCTCGGCACCGGCATCGATCCCAAGGCGTTGGCGCAGTAGAGCGGCTGACACGGCCGGTATACTTCCCGGACGATGACCCGTTCCACGCTGCGTCCCTTCCTCCTCCTGCTGACGGTCCTGAGCGCCGTCTCTCTCGCCGCCCCTCGGGCCCAAACGGGGGCCGGCACCCGCCCGCTCGTGTGGGTGCTGTCGACCGGCGGCACCATCTCCGGCAAGGGCACGTCGTCGACGAGCCTGGCGGAATACAAGTCGGGCGCCCTCCTCGGCGAGGAACTGGTGGCCGCGGTGCCCGAGATCCGGGACGTGGCCGACGTCCGCGTCGAGCAGATCGCCAACGTCACGAGCACCGATATCACCGTCGCGCACTGGCTGACGCTGGCCAACCGCATCAACGAGATCTTCGAGAGCGACCAGCGCGTCTCGGGCGTCGTCATCACCCACGGCACCAACACGCTCGAAGAGACGGCCTACTTCCTGAATCTCACCGTCAAGCACGACAAGCCGGTGGTGCTCGTGGGCTCGATGCGGCCGGCCTCGGCGATCAGTGCCGACGGCCCGCTGAACCTGCTGAACGGCATCCGCACCGCGGTGTCGGCCGAGGCGGTGGGGAAGGGCGCGCTCGTCGTACTGAACGACGAGGTGAACGGCGCCCGCGACGTCACCAAGACCAACACCTACCGCGTCGAGACGTTCCGCGCGCCGGAGCTCGGGCTGCTCGGCTACGTCGATGCCGACAAGGTCGCCTTGTATCGCGCCTCGCTCAAGCGGCACACCGCCCGCTCGGAGTTCGACGTCGCCGGCCGCACCAGCCTGCCGCCGGTCGAGATCGTCTACTCCTACGTGCAGGCGAGCCCGTACTCGCGTCGGCGCTGGCCGCCAGCGGCGCGCAGGGCCTGGTCTTCGCGGGCACCGGGGCCGGCCTCATCTCGTCGGCCGAACGCGCCGGGCTCAAGCCGCTGCTCGATCAGCCGGCCGCCACCCGGCCCGTGATGGTGCGGTCGAACCGCACCGGCAACGGCCGCGTCCTCGCGCTGGCCGACTACGACGCCCTCGGCATGATTCCGGGCGACAACCTGACGCCCCAGAAGGCGCGCATCCTGCTGATGCTCGGCCTGACGAAGACGCGGGATCTGGCGGAACTGCGGCGCATGTTCGCCGAGTACTGATGCGCCGGCAGAGGGCGCGATGATCCGCCGCCACATGTACGTGCTCGCCGTGCCGGACCTGGCCCGCTCGGCCGCCTTCTATCGTGACGTGCTCGGTTTCGAGATTCACGAGATGGGCGATCCGGGGTGGCGGATGTTCATTCGCGACGACTGCCGCATCATGGCCGGCGCCTGCCCCGACGCGGTGCCGCCGCGCGACCTCGGCCTGCGCACCGCCGACGGCCATCGCCTGATGCTGGCCAGCCCGATCACGGCCGGCTGAGCCCGCGCACGGCCGGTATACTCGACGGACACCGTGCGTCTCGCGTCCTCCGACATCCTGCCCGGCATCTACGCCGGCTTCGCCTCCGTGGCCCTGTTCGTGATCGTCACCGCCGTGTTCGTGGGCGCCGAGAGGACGGCGCAGGGCGGCGTGGCGGTGGCGGCCCTCGGCTCGGGCGCCTTCGGGTTCTACACGGTCGCTCGCGGACTGGCCGCCCCGGTTCCCGGCGCCGCGCAGTTCGCCCGTCCGTGGCTGTGGTTCACGGTGTGGGCGGCCGTCGGGCTCTACGACGGGCGCTACCAGCCGCTGCTCGCGTCGGCGGCACTGGCCGTGGGCATGGCGGCCTGCTATCTCCTCGGCGGCGGCGTGGCCGTGCTGAGGCGCAGGCCCTAGCGCCGACCCTGTCTCCGCGCTGGCGGCCCGGTGCGGCAATCCGCTACCATCCGGCTCATGCGACGTGCCCTCGAGCAGCGGTTGGACCAGATGTCCGTCACCATGGACCAGCGCGAGCTGAAGCTCGGCGATCGGACGCTGACCTACGGCACGCTCGTGCCCAAGACACCGGCGCCCGAGGGCGGCTATCCGATCATCGTCGGCCTGCACTACGGCACCACGCAGGAACCCGGGCTGTCGCCGTACTTCGGCCTCGGCTACGTCGGGCAACTGGTGTTCCCGGCGTTCGAGCCGCTGAACGCGGTGATTGTCGCGCCCGATGCGCCGGAGTTCAGCTGGGCCCATCCCGACAGCGAAGCGGCCGTCGTCGCGGTGGTGCAGCAGGTGAAGAAGGATCACAAGATCGACGCGGCGCGGTCGCTCGTGACGGGCTTCAGCATGGGCGGGCAGGGCGCGTGGTACCTCGGCGCGACGCATCCCGAGCTGTTCCGGGCGGCGATTCCGATGGCGGCGCTGCCGGTGACGACCGCTGTCCGGACGCGCGCCGATCTCCAGGCCGCGCGCAAGGCGCTCGATGCCGGCACCGACTGGGCGACGCCGCTCCTGCGGACGCCGCTCTACGTGATTCACAGCCGGGCCGACGAGACCGTGCCGATCGAGCCGCTCGAGGCGGCCGTGAAGGTACTCAAGGGCCGCGGCGGGGACGTCACGACCGCCTTCCTCGACGACGTGCCGCACCACCTGGTGCCCGGGTTCGTCGACGCGCTGGCGGATGCCACCCCGTGGGTGCGTGGCGTGTGGGATCGGTAGGCCGCAGGGCGACGGCCGGGCGCCACGCAGCAGGGCATAGATGACACCCGAAGAGTTCAGACAGCACGGCCACGCCGTGGTCGATTGGATTGCCGACTACCGCGCCCGCGTCGGCGAACGGCCCGTCATGGCGCAGACCGCGCCGGGGGAGATCAGGGCGAAGCTGCCGTCGTCGCCTCCGGACGCGCCCGAGCCGTTCGCGGCGATTCTCGCCGACCTCGATGCGATCGTCGCGCCCGGACTCACGAACTGGCAGTCGCCAGCCTTCTTCGGCTACTTCCCCTGCAACGGCACGCTCGCCAGCGTGCTCGGCGACTACGTGTCGCACCGGCCTCGGCGTGCTCGGCCTGTCCTGGCAGTCGAGCCCGGCGCTCACCGAGGTCGAGGAAGTCGTCACCGACTGGCTGCGCCAGATGGTCGGCCTGTCGGACGCGTGGCAGGGCGTCATCCAGGACACGGCCTCGACCTCGACGCTGCTGGCGCTCATCTCTGCGCAGGGAGCGGGCCACCGACTACGCCATGGCGCGCGGCGGCCTGCAGGGGGCGCCGCACGCCGCTCGTCGTCTACACGTCCGCCCACAGCCACAGCTCGGTGGACAAGGCGGCGCTGCTGGCCGGGTTCGGCCGCGAGAACATCCGCCACGTCGCGTGCGACGAGGCCTATGCCATGCGTCCGGAGGCGCTGGCCGCGGCCATCGACGAGGATCGGGCGGCCGGCCGGATTCCCTGCGCGGTGGTCGCCACGACCGGCACCACGACCACGACCGCGCTCGATCCCGTGCGGGCGATTGCCGCCGTGGCCGAGCGCGTGGGGTCGTGGCTGCACGTCGACGCCGCGATGGCCGGCTCGGCGATGGTCCTGCCGGAGTGCCGCTGGATGTGGGAGGGCGTCGAGGCGGCCGACTCCCTGGTGCTCAACCCGCACAAGTGGCTCGGCGCGGCCTTCGACTGCTCGCGTCTACTACGTGCGCGACGCCGGGCAGCTGGTGCGCGTGATGTCCACCAATCCCAGCTACCTGCAGTCGTCCGCGGACGGACCAGGTGAAGAACTACCGCGACTGGGGCATTCCGCTCGGCCGGCGCTTCCGGGCCCTGAAGCTGTGGTTCCTGATGCGCGAACAAGGCGTGCAGCGGGCTGCAGGCACGGCTGCGGCGCGACCTCGAGAACGCCCGCTGGCTGGCCGAGCAGGTGGCGGCCACGCCCGGCTGGCGCGTGCTGGCGCCGGTGCCGCTGCAGACGCTCTGCGTGCGCCACGAACCGCCCGGTCTCTCGCCCGAGGCGATGGACACGCACACGCAGGCATGGTGTGATCGCATCAACCGGTCCGGCCAGGCCTACCTGACGCCGGCCACACTCGACGGGCGCTGGATGGTGCGCGTTTCGGTCGGGTCGGAGCACACGGAGCGCGCCGACGTCGAGCGCCTCTGGACCGTCATGCAGCGCGAGGTCACCCGATGAGCACGACACCCGTCACCACCACGCCGAATGCCCGCGCCGCCGCCCGCGCCGAGCACGTCGCCCGCGGGGTGTCCGAGACCCATCCGTTCTTCGTGGCCCGCGCCGAAGGCGCGAGGGTGTGGGACACCGACGGCCGCGAGTATCTCGACTTCATCGGCGGCATCGGCGTGCTGAACACCGGGACACCGCCACCCCAAGGTGGTCGCCGCCGCCACGTGCCCAGCTCGATCAGCTGATGCACACGTGCTTCCAGGTGGCCAGCTACGACTCCTACGTCGACCTGGCGGCCCGGCTGAACGCGCTCGTGGCCGGCGGGCCCAACAAGACGCTGCTGCTCACGACCGGCGTCGAAGCCACCGAGAACGCCGTCAAGATCGCCCGCGCCTACACCAGCCGTCCGGCCGTCATCGCCTTCAACGGCGCGTTCCATGGACGCACGCTGCTCGGGCTGTCGATGACCGCGTCGAGCACCGGCTACAAGCAGAACTTCGGCCCCTTCGCCTCGGAGATCTACCACACGCCGTTTCCCTACGAGTACCGCGGCGTGTCATCGGCCGAGGCGCTGAAGGGCCTGCACGCGGTGTTCGAGTCGCGCGTCATGCCGTCGCAGGTGGCGGCCATCATCATCGAGCCGCAGCTCGGCGAGGGCGGCTTCGTGCCGGCGCCGGTGGAGTTCCTGCGCGAGCTGCGCCGGCATCGCCACCGCGCACGGCATCGTGCTCATCGTCGACGAGATCCAGACCGGCTTCGGACGCACCGCGAAGATGTGGGCCTACGAGCACTACGGCATCGAGCCCGATCTCGTGACGATGGCCAAGAGCCTCGGCGGCGGGCTGCCGCTCTCGGCGGTCGTCGGCAAGGCCGCGATCATGGATGCCCCGGCCGTGGGCGGACTCGGCGGCACCTACGCCGGGAATCCCGTGGCGTGTGCGGCCGCGCTGGCCGTGCTCGATGTGTTCCGGGACGAGCGCGTGCTCGAGCAGGCGGAGCGTCAGGCGGCCACCACGGCGGCGGCGCTCGACGCGCTGAAGCAGGCGCATCCGCAGATTGGCGACGTGCGCGGGCTCGGCGCCATGAAGGCGATCGAGATCGTGGCGCCGGCCGATAGTGCGCCCGACGCCGCCACCGCACAGCGGATCGTCGACCGGGCACGGGCGGGTGGCCTGCTGCTCCTCAAGTCGGGGACGTCGAAGAACGTGATTCGCCTGCTGCCGCCGCTCACGACGCCGCCCGACGACCTGACGCGCGGCCTCGACATCCTGACCGCGGCCTGCCGCGAGGTACTCGCATGAGCCCGACCTTCGACGTGCAGAATCCCGCCACCGGCCAGCGCGTGGAGAGCGTGCCGAATGCCGGGCTGGCCGAGGCCAGGGCGGCGGCCACCCGCGCCATCGAGGCTTTCCCGGGCTGGCGCGATCGCAGCGCCTACGATCGCTCGGCCATCCTGCGCCGCTGGTTCAACCTGATGCTCCAGGACGAGGACCGGCTGGCGCGGCTGATGACGGAGGAGATGGGGAAGCCCATCACCGAGTCGCGCGGCGAGGTGAAGTACGCGGCGGCGTTCGTCGAGTGGTATGCCGAGGAGGCCAAGCGCGTCTACGGCGAGACGGTGCCCAGCCAGTTCACGCACAAGCGCCTGCTGGTGCGGCCGCAGGCCGTCGGCCCGGTCTACGCGGTGACGCCGTGGAATTTCCCCGCCGCGATGGTGACGCGCAAGGCCGCGCCCGGCGCTGGCGGCCGGCTGCACCGTGGTGCTCAAGCCGGCCGAGCAGTCGCCTCTGACTGCGCTGCGCCTCGAAGAGCTGTGGCGCGAGGCCGGCGGGCCGGCCGAGGTGTTCCAGGTGCTGACCACCGTCGAGCCGGCGCTCGTCTCGTCGGTGTTCTTCGACGACCCCGCGATTCGCAAGCTGACCTTCACGGGCAGCACCGAGGTCGGCGTGCTGCTGGCGGCGCAGGCCGCCCGCACCGTCAAGCGGGTGTCCCTCGAACTGGGCGGGCATGCGCCGTTCCTCGTCTTCGACGACGCCGACCTCGAGCTCGCCGTCCGCGAGGTGGTGGCGTCGAAGTTCCGTAACACCGGCCAGACCTGTGTCTGCGCCAACCGCATCTACGTGCAGGCAGGCATCCACGACGAGTTCGCGCGCCGTCTCGGCGCCGCCGTGCAGGGGCTGCGGATGGGCGACCCGCTCGATCCGGCGACGCACGTCGGACCGCTCGTCGACCGCCAGGGACACGACAAGGTGTGCGGGCACGTCGCCGATGCGCTTTCCAAGGGGGCGCGAGCGCTCGTGGGGGGCAAGCCGCACGACGGGCTGTACTTCGAGCCGACCGTGCTCACCGGCGTGGCGCCGGGCATGCGCATCCTGGAAGAGGAGACCTTCGGGCCGGTGGCGCCGCTCGTGCGCTTCGAGCGCGACGCCGAGGCCGTGGCCGCTGCCAACGGCACGCCGTTCGGGCTGGCCGCCTATCTCTGGACGCGCGATCTGTCGCGCGCCTTCCGGGTGTCCGAAGCGCTCGACTTCGGCATCGTGGGCGTGAACGACGGCGTGCCGTCGACGCCGCAGGCGCCGTTTGGCGGCGTCAAGGCGTCCGGTCTCGGACGCGAGGGCGGCAAGTGGGGCATCGAGGAGTACCTCGACCTCAAGTACATCTCGATTGCCCTCGCTGTAGGACGGGACCGTCACGGGAAGGGAGGCCTATGCGTAGCAGCGTGCTGATTCGGATTGCCGTGGCCGTGGCGCTCGTCACGAGCGCCGGCCTGGCAGCGGTGGTGGCCACCGAGCGGTCCGCCGCCCGCATGGCCGCCGCAGCCGACGCGTTCCTGTCCTCGCTCCCAGCCGACGCCCGGAACCAGACGGTGTTCGAGCATGCGTCGGACGAACGTCTCCACTGGCACTTCATCCCGGACGAGATGTTCCCGCGCAAAGGCCTGGCGTTCCGCGCCATGTCCCCGGCCCAGCGGGACAAGGCGCACGCGTTGCTCAAGTCCGGGCTCAGCCAGAAGGGCTACCTGACGGCGACCGCCATCATCCAGCTCGAGGACGTCCTCCGCGACCTCGAGCGCAGCCCGCGTTTCGCGCGTTCGCCGCTCGACTATCACTTCACGGTGTTCGGCACCCCGGCCCCGCGCGGCATGTGGGGCTGGCGCGTCGAGGGGCATCACCTGTCGATCCACTTCGCCGTGCGCGATGGCCGTGTCGTGTCGACCTCGCCGTTCTTCACCGGCGCCAACCCCTCGCTGGTGAAAGACGGCCCGCAGAAGGGCCTGCGGGTGCTGGGGCCGCTCGAGGACGCCGGCCGCGCGGTGGTCGAGTCGTTGAGCGGCGCGCAGCGGACCAGCGCCGTGCTGACCGGCACCGCCCCGAACGACATCGTCTCCGCCAACAAGCGCGACATCGCGCCGCTCACCCCGCCCGGGATTGCGCTGGCGCGCCTGACCGCCGCCCAGCGCGACGCCGTCATGCGCCTGCTCGGCGTCTACACCTCGATGATGGCGCCGGATCTGGCGGCCGAGCGCATGAGCCGCCTGACGGCGGCCGGCCTCGACCGCGTGACCTTCGCCTGGGCCGGGCCGATGACTCGGGGCGCCAGGCACTACTACCGGGTCCAGGGCCCGACGTTTCTCATCGAGTACGACAACACGCAGAACGACGGCAATCACATCCACGCCGTGTGGCGGGATTTTCAGGGCGATTTCGGGCGCGACGTGCTCGGAGCGCACCTGGCGGCCGAACACGCACGCTAGAACGGCGTGGCGATGACCGCACGCCTCACCGACTCGGGGAGCCCCGCATGATGGTTCGTCTGTTGCTCACACTGCTCGCTACCGGCATGTTCACGGCCTGCGCCGTGCCCGCCCCTTCGGCCGATGCCGGGGATCCGGCGGCCGCCACCGCCGACAAGACGCCCGAGGAGGCCGCGGCCTGGTGGGCGCACGTGGCGTTTCTCGCGAGCGACGACATGCGCGGCCGCGAGACCGGCAGTCCCGAACACCGCAAGGCGGCCAACTACGTGGCCGCGCAGTTGAGCGACGCGGGGGTGCAGCCGGCCGGCAGCAACGGCTTCCTGCAGCCCGTCACCTTCCGCTCGCGCCGGATCGACGAAGCGAAGTCGAGCCTGGCGCTGGTGCGGAACGGCAAGGCGACGCCGGTCGTGCTCGGCGACGAAGCGACGTTCGGCATGCGCATCGATCCGGCGCCCGCCGTCGAGGCGTCGCTGGTGTTCGCCGGGCATGGCCTGGCGATGCCGGAGGTCGGGCACGACGACTTCGCCGGTCTCGACGTGAAGGGCAAGGTGGTCGTCTATCTGTCGGGCAGCCCGCGCAGCGTGCCGGGAGCGCTCAGCGCGCACTACCAGTCGGCCGGCGAACGCTGGGCCACGCTGAAGCGCCTCGGCGCCATCGGCACGATCTCCCTGGCCAACCCGAAGGCGATGGACGTGCCGTGGGAGCGCTCGGCGCCGAATCGCCTGAACCCGGCGATGGCGCTGGCCGATGCGTCGACTCGACGACACCGCCGGCCAGCAGCTCTCGGTGGCCTTCAACCCGGCGCGGGCCGAGCGGCTGTTCGAAGGCTCGGGCCACACGTTCGCCGAGATTGCTGAAGATCGCCGACGACGGCAAGGCGCTGCCGCACTTCGCCGCTGCCCGCGTCGGTGCGTGCCGACGGTCGCCGTCGAGAGCGCAGATGGTCGAGTCGCAGAACGTCGCCGGCATGCGTGCGCGGCAGCGATCCGGCGCTCGCCGACGAGTTCGTCGTGCTGACGGCGCACCTCGACCACGTCGGCGATCGGCGCGCCCATCGACGGCGACGCGATCTACAACGGCGCCATGGACAACGCCTCCGGCATCGCCACGATGCTCGAGGCGGCCAAGGCGGTGGTGGCGGCGCGGCCGAAGCGCTCGGTGCTGTTCGTGGCGGTGACCGCCGAGGAGAAGGGCCTGCTCGGGTCGCGCTACTACGCCCTCGAACCCGACGGTGCCGAAGGACGGCATCGTCGCCAACATCAACATGGACATGTTCCTGCCGCTCTTCCCGCTGAAGACGCTGATGGTGCTCGGGCTCGACGAGTCGGATCTCGGCGACGACATGCGGCGCCGTGGCCGCGGCCAGGCGGGTCGGGGTGCAGGCCGACCCGAAGCCGCAGCGCAACCGCTTCATCCGCAGCGACCAGTACAGCTTCATCCGCGAGGGCGTGCCGGCGCTGGCGCATGAAGGTCGGCTACGAGCGAAGGCTCGCCCGAGGCGCAGATCGCCGCCGACTGGACGCGCGAGCGCTACCATGCACCGGCCGACGATCTCGACGCAGCCGATCGATCGCGGCGCCGCCGCCGTCTTCACCGAGACTGATCGGCGACCTGTGCGTGCGCGTCGCCAATCGCGACGCGCGCCCGCAGTGGAAGCGACGACAGCTTCTTCAAGCGCTTCGCGAAGCCGGTCACGACCGACGACTCGACGCCCGTCCGTTAGGAGGCCGCGATGTCATCCCCTGCTCGCGTGCGGCTGGCCCTGGGCGCGGCCCTCGTCATGGCGGCGGCGCTGCCGCCGCTGCTGGCCCAGACGCCTCGCACGCACCGGCTCGAGGCCACGCCGTCCACCGTCGCCTACGGCTACTACTGGGCGGAGGCGACGCCGGCGCTGCGCGATCGCCTCGGGCGACATCATCGACGTCGACACCCTGCTCACGAACACGCCGGCCGGCCTCGAGCGCGCTGGCGTGCCGCCAGCGGAGGTGCAGGCCTCGCTCAGGCGCATCGTGACGGAGGTCACGGGCGACCGGCGCGGGCCGGGCGGCCACATCCTGACTGGCCCCGTGTTCGTCGAGGGCGCGCTGCCCGGTGACGTGCTCGAAGTGCAGGTGCTCTCGATCGAGCTGCCGCTCGCCTACGGCTACAACGGCTGCAGCGGCTTCCTGCCGGAGAACTGCAATCGGGACGTGCCGACCAAGATCGTGCCGCTCGACCGGACGGCGATGACGGCGGAGTTCTTTCCCGGCATCGTGGTGCCGCTGGCGCCGTTCTTCGGCAGCATGGGCGTGGCGCCGCCGGCGGCCGTCGGTCGCGTGAGCAGCAACCCGCCGAGCCGCTTCGCCGGCAACCTGGACAACCGCGAGCTGACCGCCGGATCGACGCTGTTCGTGCCGGTCTTCGTCCCGGGCGCGCTGTTCGCCGTCGGCGACGGCCACGCCGCGCAGGGCGACGGCGAGGTCAGCCAGACGGGCATCGAGACGTCCTTGCGGGGGCGCCTCAAGCTCACGGTCCGCAAGGGCGAAACGCTCACCTGGCCGCGGGCCGAGACGCCTGCCGACTACATCAGCATGGGCGCCGACCCGGATCTGACGGTGGCCACGCGGATCGCCGTCCAGGAGATGGTCGACTTCCTGGTCCGCACGCGCGGCTTGACCGCGCATCAGGCGTATCAGCTCGTGAGCGTGGCCGGGCACGTCGCCGTGACGCAGCTGGTCGACAAGCCGACGATGGGCGTCCACGTCAGGCTGCCCAAGAGCCTGTTCAAGTAAGCGCCCGGCCGCAGCTACTGCTTCGCGCCCTTGCGTGCCTCGAGATAGGCCGCCCGCAGCGCGCTCACGAGGCGCTCGTCCACCAGCCCCGGAGGATTGCCGGCGTAGGCCAGCTTCCTGTCGACCCGGAACTTGTCGACCGCGGCCACGGTCTCGGCGTCGAGCTGCGCGTAGTCGCGGGCGAACGCCGCCGCGTCGCGCCGTGCCGTCGCCTGCAGGACGTCCGCCTGCGCGGGATCCGTCCGCCGCAGCTCCTGCATCTTGCGCGCGTCCGGCGGGCGCGGCGCCTCAGGGAAGGCCGAGAGCGTCGGGCGCCAGTATCCGATGGCGTGCAGCATCCGCTTCAGCTCCACGACGTCCGGGCCTTCCACCTGCGAGAACGTGCGATAGCCGAGACGGCGCTGGGTCGTGTAGTAGATGCGCTTCATCTCGCCGACCGGCTCGGCATGCTCGCCGACCTCGATGGCGAGCGCGATGTAGTCGTTGCCGCGGCCGGGATCGTTCGGATCGGCGATGCGGATGGCGGCCGACTGCAGGTTGCCCCAGCGGCTGTCGCCGCCCTTGGCCTGGCCGGCTTCGAGCGCCAGAATCATGCGTTCGGCGAGCGCCATGCCCGTGCCTTCGGTGGCCTCGAACACGGTGGCGACGGCGTCGACCACCTCCGGCCCGACCATGATGTTGGCCTGCACGGTGTAGTGCTTGCCCTGGCGGCTGCCGGCCCAGGCGCTGTTGCCCTTGCCGGTGTGCGCCGCGGCCCGCCCCTGCATGTCGATCATGCCGAGCTGCCGCGACTCGCGGCCGGCGTCATCCGCCAGCAGCTGGGTGATGGCGGCTTGCGGTTCGACGCCCTTGGCCATCAAGTCGAGTCCGCGCACGCCGTACTCGACCATCGTCGAGGCCTGGGTGCAGACGGCGCCGACGCCGGCCCGCACCCACGGCACGGCGCGGCCCACGAAGGGCACGCGGGTGGTGACGGCGGCGCCCGCCTGTCCGGTGGCCGGGTCGATCGCGCACAGGGAGAAGGTCGAGTACTGGGGGTGGCCGGCTTCGTCGACCGTCACGCCATCGGCGGCCCGCCACGGCGAGCGCGCGGTGGACTCCTGCCCGCCAGACTGCGCGGCGAGGGGCGACGGGAACAGCAGGGCGAGCGCGGCGGCCACCGCAAGGGTGATGTGCAGCATGGAATCTCCTGGAGGCGCCATTCTACCCGGGCACCTGCTAACATCCGCCACCGACCCGATGCCCCGATTCGTCGCCTTCCTCCGCGCCGTCAATGTCGGCGGACGCATCGTCACGATGGACGAGCTGCGGGGCGTCTTCGAGACCGCCGGTCTGGCCGAGGTCGAGACGTTCATCGCGAGCGGCAATGTCATCTTCTCGACGGCCACCAGGAGCGCGGCGGCGCTCGAGCCGCGGATCGAGGCGCACCTGGCGAAGGCGCTCGGCTACGAGGTGCCGGCCCTGATCCGGACGACCGCCGAAGTGGCGGCGGCGGCCGCCCACACACCGTTCCCCCCGTCCGCTGTCGCCGGCGCCGGCGCCTTCGTGGCGGCGTTCCTGCGCCGCCCGCTCGACGCGGCCGGCAGGACCGGACTGGCGGCGCTGGCCTCCCCGCACGACCGCTTCGCCGGGCACGGCCGCGAGGTCTACTGGCTGTCGACGCTGAAACAGAGCGAGTCGAAGCTCACGCTCACGAAGTTCGAACGCGCGGTTGGCTGCACGGCGACCATGCGCGCGATGTCGTCGCTCGGGAAACTGGCGGCGAAGCACTGCATCTGATCGCCGTCGCCCCATCATGCCGAGCCATCACTTCGAGACCGTCGACGTCTTCACCACGCAGCGATTCGGCGGCAACCCGCTGGCGGTCTTTCCCGACGCGGCCCGCCTCTCGGACCGGCAGATGCAGCAGCTGGCGACCGAGTTCAACCTGAGCGAGACCACCTTCGTCCTGCCGCCCGCCGACGACCGGCACACGGCGCGCGTCCGTATCTTCAATCGCAGCCACGAGATGCCCTTTGCCGGGCACCCGATGGTGGGCACCGCGTTCGTGCTGGCCCGCCGCGCCGCCCATCGCTGCGATCGCTTCCAGTTCGAGGTGCCGGCCGGTGTCGTCACCGTGCGGCTGTCCTATGCGGGCGACGACGTGCAGGGCGCCGAGATCGATGCCCCGCAGCCGCTCACGCTCGGCGTCACCCTGGAGGCGGCCGCCATCGCCGGCTGTGTCGGCCTGCGGCCACAGGACGTGCTCGTCGCGCACCATCCGCCCACGCTCGCCACCGTCGGCAACACCTACGTCATCGCCGAAGTCGAGGCGGCGCGGCTCGAGGCGGCGGTGCCGGATCTGGCCGGCTTTCGCCGCCTTCTCGACGCGACCGCCGGGCTCGACGGCCGCTTCTCCCTCTACCTCTACGCGCGAACCGGCGAGGCGGCCCTGGCGGCGCGCATGTTCGCGCCGCTCGTCGGCACCTACGAAGACCCTGCCACCGGCAGCGCCGCCACGCCGCTGGCAGCGCTCCTCCTCTCGCTGTCAGGTCGCGAACGGGCGGCCTTCGACATCCACCAGGGCGTGACGATGGGCCGGCCCAGCCTGCTGCGGGCCACGGCGTGGCGCGCGCCCGACGGGATCCGTGCCAGTGTGGGCGGCGCGTGCGTGCCGGTGCTGGCCGGCGAGGCCACGGTCGAGCCCGACCAGCCCGGCCCACCACAGTCCGCCGCCGGCTAGAAGCGGCACCGCCGGTTCAGCTTCCGCCGGCCGCCGGGCCCGCCGCGCACTCGGATCGAGGCCGGGCAGGGCCGGGCGCGCGCTTATCGCAGCTCGGCGAGGACGGCGTCGATCATCTTCTTGGCGTCGCCGAACAGCATCTGGGTGTTGTCGCTGGAAGAACAGCGGGTTCTCGACGCCGGCGTAGCCGCTGGCCATGCCGCGCTTCATCACGATGCAGCGTCGCGGCCTTCCACACCTCGAGCACCGGCATGCCGTAGATCGGGCTGGAGGGATCGTCGAGGGCGCCCGGGTTGACGATGTCGTTGGCGCCGATGACGAGCACCACGTCGGTGCGTGGAAGATCGTCGTTGATCTCGTCCATCTCGAGCACGATGTCGTAGGGCACCTTGGCCTCGGCCAGCAAGCACGTTCATGTGTCCCGGCAGGCGTCCGGCCACCGGGTGGATGGCGAAGCGCACCTCGGCGCCCTTGTCGCGCAGGATCTTGGTGACCTCGTAGAGCGGATACTGCGCCTGCGCCACCGCCATGCCGTAGCCGGGCACGATGACGACGGTGCGTGCCTCGCGCAGGATGTCGGCCGTCTCCTTGGCGGTGATGCTCGTGACCTCGCCCTGCGGCTCGCCGTCGGCGCGCGCCGGCGCCGTGCCCTCGTCGGCGCCGAAGCCGCCGAAGATGACGCTCAGGAACGAGCGGTTCATCGCCTTGCACATGATGTAGCTGAGGATGGCGCCGCTCGAGCCGACCAGCGCGCCGGTGATGATGAGCAGGTCGTTGTTCAGCATGAAGCCGGCGGCCGCGGCCGCCCAGCCCGAGTAGCTGTTGAGCATCGAGACGACGACCGGCATGTCGGCGCCGCCGATGGCCATCACCAGGTGCACGCCGAGCAGGCCGGCGACCAGCGTCGTCAGCAGCAGCGGTCCGAGCGTGGGGTGGCCCAGGAACTGCGACGCGAAGAACAGGCAGGCCGTGACCATGCCCGAGGTTCAGCAGGTGACGCGCCGGCAGCAGCAGCGGCTTGCTGCCGATGAGTCCCTGCAGCTTGCCGAACGCCACCACCGAGCCGGTGAAGGTGATCGCGCCGACGAACACGCCGACGAACGTCTCGATCTGGTGGATGGTGGCTTCGACGCCGGTGTGCGCCACGGTCGGGTCGAGCGTGCCGCCGAGCCCGACCAGCACCGCGGCCGCGCCGACGAAGCTGTGCAGGATGGCGACCAGCTGCGGCATCGAGGTCATCTCGACGCGGGCCGCCATGACGGCGCCGATGGCCGCGCCGACCGCCATCGCGCCGGCCATCACGGGATAGCCGCCGGCGCGCGGACCGAGCGCGGTGACCACCGCGGCGAGGGCCATGCCGACGATGCCGTAGATGTTGCCGCGGGCGGCCGTGGCCTGCGCGGAGAGCCCGCTCAGGCTCATGATGAACAGGAGCCCGGCGACGATGTACGCAACGGTAACGAGTGATTCAGGCACGGCTCGGGATCCTCGTTAGCGGCGGAACATCCGCAGCATGCGCTGCGTGACCATGAAGCCGCCGACGATGTTGATGGTGGCGAGGAGGATGGCGCTGGCGCCGAGGATGACCATCAGCGAGCCGGGTGGCCCGTTGATCTGCAGCATGCCGCCGACGAGGATGATGCCGCTGATGGCGTTGGTCACGCTCATGAGCGGCGTGTGGAGGGCGGGCGTGACGTTCCAGATGACCTGCCAGCCGATGACGACACGCCAGGACGAACACGGTGAAGTGCGAGAGGAACTCGCCGGGCGCCACCAGGCCGAGCCCGGTGAGCAGCACGGCCGCGATGAGCGCCGCCACCGCCGAGCCGGCACCGCCGCCCGAGGCGCTGGCCCCACCGTGACCGTGGCCCTTGCCGTGACCGCCCGCCTTGGCCGCCTGCGGCGGCTTCGGCGCGGCGGCGGCCGGCGGCTTCGCCGGCGCCTCCTTCTTCGGCGGCGGCCACTTCAGCTCGCCGTCGCGCAGGATGAGCGCACCGCGGACCACCTCGTCGTTCTCGTCGATGCGGTAGTTCTTCGCCCCGCCCATGTCGGTCAGCAGGTGGACGAGGTTGTTGCCGTAGAGATGGCTGGCCGTCGGCGCGAGCCGGCTCGGCAGGTCGGTGTAGCCGACGATGTGCACGCCGTGGGCCTCGACGACCTCACCGGGCACCGTGCACTCGCAGTTGCCGCCGTTCTCGGCCGCCAGGTCGACGATGACCGAGCCGCGCTTCATGCTGCGCACCATCTCGTCGGTGATGAGCTTGGGCGCCGGCTTGTCGGGAATCAGGGCGGTCGTGATGATGATGTCGACCTCCTTCGCCTGCGCGGCGAACATCGCCATCTCGGCCGCGATGAAGGCCGGGCTCATCTCCTTGGCGTAGCCGCCGCCGCCTTCGCCCTCCTCGTGAACGTCGAGTTCGATGAACTCGGCGCCCATGCTCTGGACCTGTTCCTTGACCGCCGCGCGCGTGTCGAACGCCCGCACGATGGCGCCCAGGCCGCGCGCCGCACCGATGGCGGCGAGGCCGGCCACGCCGGCGCCGATGACGAGCACCCGGGCGGCCGGCACCTTGCCGGCGGCCGTCATCTGCCCGGTGAAGAAGCGGCCGTAGAGTCTCGCCGCCTCGACGATCGCGCGGTAGCCGGCGATGTTGGCCATCGACGACAGGGCGTCCATCTTCTGGGCCCGCGTGATGCGCGGCACCTGGTCCATCGCGATGGCGTTGACCTTGCGGGCCGCCATCTGGTCGATGAGCGCCTTGTTCTTGACCGGCCACAGGAAGCTGATGAGCGTCGCGCCCGGCTTGAGGCGGTCGACTTCGGCGGGCGAGGGCGGCTGCACCTTGAGCAGGAGGTCTGCCGACGACCACAGTGCCGTGGCATCGGGCTCGATGGCCGCGCCGGCCTTGACGTAGGAGTCATCGGCGAACGACGCCTGCAGTCCGGCATCCGCCTCGACCCGCACCTCGAACCCCATTCCCACGAGCTTGGCGACCGCCTCGGGCGTGGCCGCCACCCGCCGTTCGCCCGGCCAACTCTCTCTCGGAACTGCCAGCACCATGAACGAGACGCCTTCCTTCGCTTCGATCCCGACGCCGCGGTTACGATGTAATCAGCCGGTGGGCCCGGGGCCCGCCGCGCGGCGCCCCATCATAAGCGGATCTCCTTGAATCGGAACGTCATGACACGACTTCGCCATGCCTTCAGCCGCGTCATCGTGCCCGGCGCCATGCTGGCGGTGCTGTCCGGCGCCGGCGACGCGCTGGCCCGTCAGGCGGCGACGGCCGCGTCCGCCCCGGCACCGGCGGCGGACGGCCGCGCGCTGCTCGCCACCATCGACGCACTGACGGCGCCCGGCATGGACGGCCGGGCCGCGGGCACGAGCGGCGGCCAGCGGGCGCGGGCGTGGATCGAGGCACGGCTGACCGCGCTCGGCCTCGAACCGGCCGGGCCGGCCGGCTTCGCCGTGCCGTTCGAGTTCACGCCGGCGAGCGGAGCGACGGTGCGCGGCACCAATCTCGTGGCCCGGTGCCCGGCCCGGCGCCCTGACGCGCCGGTGATCGTGGTCTCGGCGCACTACGACCACCTGGGCGTACGCCAGGACCAGACCTACCACGGCGCCGACGACAACGCCTCCGGGGTCGCCATGCTGCTGCACGTGGCCGCCCGCTGTGTCGCCACGCCGTTCGAGCATCCGCTGCTCCTGGCCTTCTTCGACGCCGAGGAGGCGGGCCTGCAGGGCGCCCGCGCCTTCGTGCGCACCCCGCCGGTGCCGGCCGAGCGCCTGGCGCTCAACGTCAACTTCGACATGGTCAGTCGCAGCGCCGCCCGCACCATCTACATCGCCGGCCCCGGGCGCTGGCCGCGGCTGGCCCCGCTGCTGCAGCCGGCGGTGGCGGAGGCGCCGATTACCGTGCGCTTCGGTCACGACACCGGCGGCGGCCAGAACGACTGGACGACCCAGTCGGATCACGGCGCCTTCCATGCCGCCGGCATTCCCTTCGTCTACTTCGGGGTCGAGGACCATGCGGACTATCACCAGCCCACCGACACCGCCGACAAGATCGATCCAGGGTTCCTCGGCGGCGTGGCCACGGTCGTGATGCGGGTTCTCGAGGCGCTCGATCGCGCCCAGGCGTTCCGGTAAGGCGGGGCGGAGCGATGCCACGTCCCGCGCGCGCCGCGGCCCTCGCCACCCTGGCGCCGGAGCTCGATCGCGCCTACGACGGCTTCAATCTCACGCATTCGACACGCGATCCGATCTGGACCGTACGCCGGTTCTCCGACCCCGCGGACCAGGAGGTCGTGGCGTTCATCGCCTCGGCCCTCGCCTTCGGACGCGTGCAGAGCGTGCTGCAGACGGTCGATGCCGTGCTCGCCCGCATGGGGTCGGCGCCGGCGGCGTTCCTGCGCGACTTCACCCCCGCGGACGCCAAGGCCTTCGACGGGCTCGGGCATCGCTGGATCCGGAGCCGCGACCTCGCCGCCCTCGCCTGGCAGCTCCACCAGATGCTCGGCGAGCGCGGCTCGATCGAGAACTTCTTCGCCGACGGCGGCCGCCATGGCGCCGACGACACCGTCGAAGCCGGCCTGGAGTCCTTCTCCCGCCGCGCCATGGACCTCGATCTCACGGCCATCTACGGCCGCGAGCGGCCGCGACCCGGCGTCTCCTATTTCTTCTCGCGTCCCTCATCGGGCGGTGCCTGCAAGCGCCTCAACCTGTTCCTGCGCTGGGTGGTGCGGCGCGATGCCGTGGACCTGGGCCTGTGGAGCCGGGTGCGGCCGGCGCAGCTCATCGTGCCGCTCGACACGCACATCATCCGGGTGGGGCGGTGTCTCGGCCTGACCGCGCGCGTCAGCCCCGGCTGGAAGATGGCCGTCGACATCACGGCGATGCTGCGCCGCCTGTCCCCCGACGATCCCGTGCGCTACGATTTCTCGATGTGCCACATCGGCATGATGGGCGCCTGCGGCTTCGGCACCACGCGCAGCAACACGCAGTGCCCGCTGCACGTGGTGTGCCGTCCGAAGCGCCGGCGGAAGGTCGCATGAGCAGCGAGTTCCGGATGCGCGCCAGACGGCCGACGCGGGCGCCGGCGGCCGACGTGCCGACGGCCAACCCGGTCAAGAACTACCTCACGCCGGCCGGACATCGGCGCCTGTCGGAGGAGCTGTCGCGCCTGTGGAAGGAAGAGCGGCCGGCGATGGTCGCCACCGTCGCGTGGGCCGCCGCCAACGGCGATCGCTCGGAGAACGGCGACTACCTCTATGGCAAGCGCCGGCTGCGCGAGATCGACCGCCGGGTCCGCTTCCTCTCCAAGCGCCTCGACAGCGCGGTCGTGGTCGACAACGCCGGCAAGACGCACGGGCGTGTCTTCTTCGGCGCCACGGTGACCTTCGCGCACGAGTCCGGCGACGAGCGCACCGTCACCATCGTCGGCGTCGATGAACTCGATGCCCGCGATGACCGCATCTCATGGCGATCGCCGATGGCGACGGCCCTGCTCAAGGCCAAGGTGGGGGATGTCGTCACGCTGCGCACGCCGCGCGGCCCCGAGCGGCTGGAAGTCGTAGCGATCCGCTACGACAGCCTCGGCTGAGATCACGGGCCAGGGGCCGGCGACCGGCACCCCGCTGAAGCCGCGCTGACCGGGCAACGCTACCGCGCGCACTGCCGGTAGGCGGCCAGCGTCCCCTCGACGAGCCGGTCGACGCCGAATCGCTCGCGCACGCGCTCGCGGCCCGCCTTGCCCATGCGCTCGCGCGTGGCATCGTCGCCGAGCAGCCGCACGATGGCCTCGCTCAGCGCCTCGCTGTTGCCCGGCGGCACGAGCAGGCCGGTCACCCCTTCCTCGACGGCCTCCGGAATGCCGCCCGCCCTGGTGCCCGCGATCGCCAGGCCCATGGCCATGGCGTCGAGCAGCGTCGAGCCGAGCCCCTCGGTCACCGAGCTCATCACGAACAGGTCGGCGCTGCGCGTCAGTGCCAGGACGTCGTCGCGGAAGCCGGCCAGCACGACGTGCTTGTCGAGCCCGAGCTCGCGGATCTGCGCTTCAAGGGCGGGCCGAAGTTCGCCTTCGCCGAAGATGACGAGCTGAGCGTCGACGATCGTGCGCCGCACCCGGGCCATCGCGTCGATCAGGAACTTCTGGCCCTTGTGGGGGACGAGAGCCGCGACGTTGACGAGTATTGGTGCACCGCGCGGGAACCAGAACTCCTGATGCAGGTCGGCGGCCGGCACGTGGGTGACGCGGTCGACGTCGATGCCGTCGTGCACGACGGTGATGCGCGTGCGGGGCACGCCGTCGGACGCCAGGACGTCCGCGATGGCCTGCGAGGCGGCGATGAAGCCGTCCACCTGGCGGTACTTCCACCGCGAGAAGGAGTGGCGCTGCAGGTGGAAGTCGACGCGGCGTGAGGCGACGAAGGTGGGCACCTTGGGGCCGACGCCGAACGACAGCGCCAGCGACGCCATGGCCACGGCATGCGGGTCGTGGGCGTGGACGACGTCGGGCGCGTGCATGGCGATGACGCGGGCCAGGCGCCAGGCCGAGGCCAGATCGACCTCCGAGCGCGGCGCCAGCGGCACCAGGTCGTCGCCTTCGCTGGCCCGGCGATAGAGCACGCCCTCGGGGTGCGCCAGCAGCACGGCCCGGTGGCCGCGCGCGCGCAGACCGAGCACGGTCAGCAGGACTTGCTGTTGTCCGCCGCGCCAGGTGCGGGCGGAATCGAGGTGGAGTGAGAACACAATTCCCAGAGTTTGGCGAACTTCAGGGCCACGTAGGTGGCGTTGAGGGTCGAGATGACGAGGCCGGGCAGGCCGTCACGGAAGCCGCCGCGCAGGAGGTAGTTGCGCAGGAAGGCCGCCGGCGGGTGCACCGCGAGGTCGAACCAGCCGGCCGTCCGCCCGGCCTCGCGCATCTGGCGCGCGGCCAGGGTCGTGTAGCGGTCCATCGTCTGCAGGTGGTGCGAGAGGTCGCGATAGGCGCGGTGCTGCAGTTCGTTCACGAGATCGACGACCGGGCCGTCGACCTTGACCGACTCGTGCACGAGCTTGCCCGTCCAGCGGCCCCGCCGCCGGTCGTAGAGGCGGAGCTGGTAGTCGGGGTACCAGTCGGTCGAGCGGATCCAGCGCCCGAGGTGGAAGGTGACGCGCGGCAGGCGGTAGCCGGCGGCCGCCGGCTCACCCCGGAGCAGCGCCTGAATCTCGGCGGCCAGTGCGGGCGTGACCCGCTCGTCGGCGTCGATCGAGAGGATCCAGTCGTGGCTGGCTTCCGCCGCCGCGCGGTTCTTCTGGTCGACGTAGCCGGGCCACGGGCGCACCAGCACCTTCGCGGTGTAGCGGCGGGCGATTTCCACGGTGGCGTCGCGGCTCTCGGAATCGATGACCACGATCTCGTCGGCCCAGGCGACCGACTCGAGCGCGGCCGCCAGATTGGCGGCCTCGTCGCGCGTGATGACCGTGACCGACAGTTGCGGCACGCGCCGCATCTTACTCGGTGAGGCGCCCGCGATCGAAACGGCCGGCTGGCAGGGCGTGGGACCTACTGCCGCTGCTGCTGTTGCTGCTGCGACTGCTGGCCGGTCGAGAAGGTGCCGCCGCCACTGCCCGAGATGACCGTCACGCCGGCCCCGGCGCCGAGCGGCGCCACCTGCGCGGTCTCGTAGTTGACGACCGACTTCAGGTAGTCGATGAGCGCCTGCAGCTCGTTGTTGCGGGCCTGGTTCAGGTCGCGCTGCGCCTGCAGCACGAAGAAGTTGGTGGTCATGCCGGCCTGGAACTTCTTCTCCTCGGCCTCGAGCCGCCGTTCGGCCAGGGCCCGCGACGACCGCGTGGCATCCACGCGCTTGGCGTTGGTGGTGACGGTGCGCGCCACCTCGCGGACTTCGGTGGCGACGCGGATGCGCGAGGCGTCGAGCTGCTTGACGGTCTGCTGGTTCTGCAGGCGTGCCCGCGCCAGGTTGGCATCCTGCGCCGAGGTGCCGAGCGGATAGTTCAGCTGCACGGCGAACGTCCAGGTGGGGAAGTCCGAGGTGAACACGTTGCCGAGCACGTCGGTGAAGGGCTTGTTGAGCGAGCCGACGATCGGCCCGGGGAAG
Organism: uncultured Acidobacteriota bacterium; assembly: GCA_963807405.1. Lineage (GTDB taxonomy): Bacteria > Acidobacteriota > Vicinamibacteria > Vicinamibacterales > UBA2999 > CADEFD01. The sequence continues at coordinate 762,614 of CAWEBU010000009.1, forward strand.
CCGGCGCCGCGGATGAACTGGCTGCCGCCGATGCCGGTGGCGCCGTAATCCACCGAGGCGTTCAGATCGGGCAGCACCTGGTTGCGCAGCAGCCGGATGGTGACGTCGTTGGCCTCGATGGTCTTCTGCGCCTGCTCCAGGTCGGTGCGCGAGTCGAGTGCGCCGCGCACGGCGCCGTCGATGTCCACCGCCACCGGGACGAAGGTCGCCGCATCGGTGGGCACGATGCTCGCGTTCCACTGCTCGGAGGCGTGCTGGCCGTAGATGAGGGCGCGCAGGGCGTCTTCGGCGCGGGCGATGGCGGCCTCGGCCAGGATCACCGCTTCCTCGCGCTGCGCCACTTCGGCTTCGGCCTCGACGATGTCGATCGGCGCCATGGTGCCGATCTCGACGCGGGCGCGGTTCTCCTTGAGCGATCGCTGCGCCAGGTCGAGCGACAGCCGCTGCACCTCGAGGCTGTTGAGGGCGAAGACCAGGTCCCAGTAGGCGTTCTTCACCGCGCGGGTGGTCGTGGCGACGGCCTCGCGCACCTGCACCTCGGAGATCTCGCGGTTCTTGCGCGACACCTGGATCTGCTGCCGGATGTTGTCGATGCCGAAGTTGCGGAGCAGCGGCTGGGTGAAGTTGAGACGCAGCGTGGAGCCGGTCTGCGGTGAGAAGTTGCTGAACTGGTTGTTCGTCGTGGAGCGGTAGTTCTCCCAGCCGATCGAGTAGCTGGAGCCGTACCACGGCAGGTTCGAACCAAACCCGAAGTTGTAGGTGGCCCTGGTGTCGGTGATCTTGGACTGGCCACCGGAGAGAAAGCTGTTGACCGGGCTGTTGCGGTTGTCGCCCTGGATGAAGCTGCTGAGATTGGGGACCCAGCCGGAGCGCGCCTGCGCGATGTTGACGTCCTGGATCTGCGGCGTGAAGCGCACCACTTCGAGGTCGGCGTTCTGCTCGAGCGCCAGCTGCACGGCATCGGTGATGCTGAGGCGCCGCTCGCCGGCCGGCGCCGCGGCGGGTGTCTGGGCGTGAACAGTCGACGCTCCGAAAACGGACAGGCCCACCAGGGCCCCAATCACTGCCGTGCCAACCGCCGACCGTCGAATCCCGAACATGTGCTGGTTCTCCCGATGACCGAAGCCGTGGCCGCGTGGCGACCTCGGTGGTCCGCCGAGCAAGATCGCTGCCGCCCGGCGCTGGCACCCCTGGCCTGCCGATGCCACAAGCATAGACGGCCTCGGCCTGGCCGCGGTTCGGCCACTGCCGACGGCTATACTACCGTCCGATGAACGAGAGCGACGTCCTGCGCCATTTCCGTGAGTCGGGCGCCCTGCTCGAGGGGCACTTCCGGCTGTCTTCGGGTCTCCACAGTTCCGGCTACCTGCAGTGCGCGCTGGTGCTGCAGCACCCGGCCCGCGCCGAAGCCCTCGGCGCCGGGATCGCGGCGGCCACGCGCGCCTGGGGCGCCAACGTCGTCCTGTCCCCGGCACTCGGCGGCATCGTCATCGGGCAGGAGGTCGGGCGGGCCCTCGGCGTCCGTGCCATCTTCGCCGAGCGCAGCGACGGCATGCTGGCGCTCAGACGCGGCTTCACCCTCTCGGCCGACGACCGCGTGCTGGTCGTGGAGGACGTGCTCACGACCGGCGGCTCGACGCGCGAGACGATCGCGGTGGCCGAAGCGCACGGCGCGACGGTGGTCGGGGCGGCCTCGATCATGGACCGGAGCGGCGGTGCCCATGGTCTGTCCGTGCCCTTCGCGGGACTGTGCCCGATGACGGTGCCGGCCTACCCCGAGGACGCCTGCCCCCTCTGTCAGCAGAACGTGCCCGTGACCAAGCCGGGCTCGCGCCGCTGACGCCTGGAGGCGCGATGCCAGCGCGCGTGCGGACCATCCGGCTCGTGCTGGCCTACGACGGCGCCGAGTTCGCCGGCTGGCAGCGTCAGGCCGGACAGCGCACCGTGCAGGGGGAGATCGAAGACGTCCTCCGCCGCATCGAGGGGGCGCCGGTGCACGTGGCGGCGGCCGGGCGCACCGATGCCGGCGTGCACGCCGCGGCCCAGGTGGCCAGCATCAACCTCACGGCGGCGATTGCCCCCGACCGGCTCGTGCGGGCCCTGAACGCCACCTTGCCGCCCGACGTCCGCGTCGTCGCGGCCGAGGAGGCGCCGGACCGCTTCCATGCGCGCATCCATGCCCGCGGCAAGACCTATCGCTATTTCGTCTGGCACGCGCCGACCGGCCAGCCGTCGATCCGCCGCGTCGCCTGGCACGTCCCGCAGCGCCTGTCGCTCGCGGCGATGCAGGAGGCCGCCGCCCTGTTCGTGGGCGAGCACGACTTCTCGGCGTTCCAGGCGCAGGGAAGCGACGTCAAGACGACGGTGCGCCGCATCTGGACGTCAGCGGTCGAGCCGGGCGCGGCGCTGCCCCCCTGGTGCACCTCGCCGGGCGAGCGTGGCCGGCTGCTGACCTTCGAAGTGGCCGGTTCGGGCTTCCTGCGCCACCAGGTGCGGGCCATGGCCGGCACCCTGGTGCTCGTCGGCAAGGGCCGGCTGTCCCTCCCGGCCGTGCGGCGGGCGCTGGCCGGCGGCGCGCGCGCCGAGGCCGGCCCGACCGCGCCGGCCTGCGGCCTGCATCTGTGGCGGGTCCACTACGAGGCCTAAGCTGCTGTAAGATTTGCTTTTGTCTCGCTGAACGACCCATGGGCCTCGACCAGCTGCGCGCATGGATCCCTGCCGGTGGTCTCGAGGACGCCCTCGCCGGCCAGGTGGTCCCCGAGCGAATTCCTCGTCACGTCGCCATCATCATGGACGGCAATGGCCGCTGGGCCGCCCAGCGCCACCTGCCGCGCGTGGAGGGGCACCGTGCCGGTATCGACGCCGTGCGTGACACGGTCGAGACATCGGCCCGCCTCGGGCTCGACGTCCTGACGCTCTACGCCTTCTCGGTCGAGAACTGGAAGCGGCCGAAGACGGAAGTCAGCGTCCTCATGAGCCTGCTGCGCCGGTATCTGCGGCTGGAGCTCGACACCCTGCTCAGGAACAACATCCGCTTCACCGCCATCGGACGCCCGCACGAGCTGCCCGACGAGGTCTACCACGAGCTGCTGCAGGCCGAGGCCAAGACCAGCCGCAATTCCGGGATGCGCTTCAACATCGCCCTCAACTACGGCGGCCGCGCCGAGATCGTGGACGCGGCGCGGCGCGCCATCGAATCCGGCGTCTCGCCGTCCTCACTCGATGAAACCCGTTTCTCCGATTTCCTCTACACGGCCGGCCAGCCCGACCCCGACCTGCTCATCCGCACGAGCGGCGAGATGCGCGTGAGCAACTTCCTGCTGTGGCAGATCGCCTATGCCGAGATCTGGGTGACCGACACGCTGTGGCCTGACTTCCGTTGTCAGCACCTGCTCGAGGCGGTCGTGGCGTATCAGAAGCGCGATCGCCGCTACGGTGGCATCGCGTCGGTGCCGGTCGCCGCCGGTGCCGAGTAGGTCGTCCGCGCCATGACCCGTGTCGTGAGTGGCGTGGCGATGGCCGCGTCGGCCTTCGCGCTCATCTGGTTCCTGCCGTCAGCGGCGCTCCTCGGCGTGGCCCTGGTCGTGGCCGGCCTGGCCTTCCTCGAGTTCGCCAGGCTCGCCCGCGCGGTCGATGCGCCGCTGCCGTTCCTGCCGGCGCTCGCGGCCACGCTCGCGGCCTGCGCCGCGGTGGCGCTGCCGTGGGTCCACGTGCCGGCGCTCCTCGGCGTCGTGGTGGTGGCGCTGGCCGTCTCGCTCATGACGAGCGGCCGGCACGGCGCGCCGCTCGTGCACGGCGCGGCGGCCGGCCTGCTGGCGCCGATCTACATCGGCCTGCCGCTCGGCACGCTGGTCGCCATCCACCAGCTGGCGGGCCGCGAGGGCGTGTTGACGCTCATCGCCGCCGTCGCCGCCAGCGACACCTGCCAGTACTACGCTGGCCGCACCTTCGGCAAACGGCCGCTGGCGCCGACCATCAGCCCGAAGAAGACCATCGAGGGGGCGATCGGCGGCCTCGTCCTGGCGCCGCTGGCGCTCGTCGCGATCGCGTACTGGTGGCTGCCGGCGCTGCCGCCGGTGGCGGTGTGGGCGGCCGGGCTCGGCATGGTCGTGGCCGGCATCGCCGGCGATCTGTTCGAGTCGTCCTTCAAGCGCGCGGCCGGCGTGAAGGACAGCGGCGCGCTCATTCCCGGCCATGGCGGCGTGCTCGACCGCATCGACGCGTTGCTCTTCTGCATCCCGCTCTTCTACCTGCTCGTGACGCTGGCATGATCCGCGTCGCGATCCTGGGCGCCACCGGCTCCATCGGCACGAGCGCGCTCTCGGTGGCGGAGGCGCATCCCGAGCGTGTGCGCATCGTCGGCCTGGCCGCGGCCACGAGCGCCGAGGCCCTGGCGCCGGCGGTCGGGAAGCATCAGCCGACGGCGGTGTCGATGGCCACCGGCGACGCCCTGACCCGGCTGCTCGCCGCCACCAGCCACCAGCCGGCCGCCCGCGGTGTCGGCGACGAGGGCCTGGTGATGGTCGCCTCGCGGCCGGACGTGGATCTCGGTGCTGTGTGCGTCGTCGGGCACGGCCGCCCTGGAGGCGGTGCTGGCGGCGATTGACGCCGGCAAGACCATCGCGCTCGCCAACAAGGAGGTGCTCGTGATGGCCGGCGGCCTGGTGATGGAACGGGCGCGCGCGAAGGGCGTCGCCATCCTGCCCGTCGACAGCGAGCACAACGCCATCCACCAGTGCCTGCACGGCCACCAGGCCCGGGATGTGAAGCGCCTGATCCTGACCGCCTCCGGCGGGCCGTTCCGCGGCCGCACCCGCGCCAGCCTGGCGGCGGTCACCCCCGCCGACGCCCTCAAGCACCCGACCTGGCGGATGGGACGGAAGATCACCATCGACTCGGCGACGCTCATGAACAAGGGGCTCGAGGTGATCGAGGCGCACTGGCTGTTCGGCGTGCAGGCCGGCCAGATCGATGTCGTCGTGCATCCGCAGTCGATCGTCCACTCGCTCGTCGAGTTCACCGATGGCTCGATGCTCGCCCAGCTCGGCACGACCGACATGCGCCTGCCCATCCAGTATGCGTTCTCGTACCCGGAGCGCTGGCACACGAAGGTGCCGCACCTCGATCTGGCGCGTGCCGGCACGCTCGAGTTCCACCCGCCGGCGTGGGACGAGTTTCCGTGCCTGCGCCTGGCGTTCCGCGCCCTCGAAGCCGATCGCAGCCTGCCGATCGTGCTCAATGCGGCCAATGAGGTGGCGGTGGCGTCCTTTCTGGCAGGGGAGCTGTCCTTCACCGCGATTCCGGATGTGATTGCCGCCACCATGGATGCGCATCAGGCCGCCCCGGTGGACACGCTGTCGGCGGTGCGGGCCGTGGACGCGTGGGCGAAAACGCACGCCGCGGACCTCGTCCGGGAGCGGGCCGCCAGCCAGCCGCCGGGGTCGCGCTAGGCGGACCCGCACAATTTTCGCGCCGGCCGCCGGGAGGACGGGCGCGCTCACCGGTTGGTAGAATGCCAGCAGGTGAGTTTCGGAGAGGTAGTGGTTCGATGTTGACGACGCCGCTCGCGTTCGCGTTCGTGCTGGGCGTGCTCGTGTTCGTGCACGAGCTCGGGCATTTCCTGGTGGCCCGGTGGCACGGCGTGCGCGTGCACACGTTCTCGCTCGGCTTCGGTCCGAAGCTGCTGTCCTTCAAGAAGGGCGACACGGAGTACTGCCTGAGCCTCATCCCGCTCGGCGGCTACGTCAAGATGGCGGGGGAGAATCCCGACGACAACCCGCAGGGCGCTTCCGACGAGTTCATGTCGAAGAGCAAGTGGCAGCGCTTCCAGATCCTGCTGGCCGGCCCGGCCATGAACATGATCCTGGCGGTGCTCGTGCTGGCGGTCGTGCTGATGCAGGGCGATCGCGTGCTGGCGTTCCTGAGCCGGCCGGCGGTCATCGGCGTCGTCGGCGCCGACTCGCCGGCCGCGGCGGCCGGTCTCGCCCCGGGCGACGAGGTCGTGAAGATCAACGGCCGCGCCATCTCGACCTGGGAAGAGCTCGACATGGCCGTCTCGTCGAAGCCCGATCTGGATGTCGATTTCGTGGTCCGCCGCGGCACCGAGGAGCGGGCCGTCACGGTGCGTCCCGCGTCGGCCAAGATCTCGCTGCAGACCGACAGCACCTTCGAGGTCGGCACCATCGGCGTGCTGCCAGACACCTATCCGATCATCGACGCCGTCAACCCGGGCGACCCGGCGGAGAAGGCTGGCATCCTGCGCGGGGACAAGATCAAGCGCATCGAGGGCCAGCGCATGGTCTACTCGCGCAACGTCTCCGACCTGCTGCGCACGCGCGGCGGCCAGGCGACCACCATGGTCGTCGAGCGCGACGGCGTCGAGCAGACGCTGACGGTCACGCCGGAAGCGCGCGGCGAGACGGCGGTGATCGGCGTGACGCTCGGCAACGAGACCACCTCCTACACGCCCGGCCCGGTCGAGGCGCTCGGCCTGAGCGTGCAGCGCAACGTGCAGACGGCTGGCCTCATCCTGCGCACGCTGGCGGAGCTCTTCACCGGCCAGGCCTCACCGAAGCAGCTCATGGGCCCGGTCGGCATTGCCCAGCTCTCCGGGGCGTCGGCGCGCCAGGGCTGGGTGGAGCTGTTCGCCCTGATGGCCTCGATCAGCCTGAACCTCGGCCTGCTGAACCTGCTGCCGATTCCCGTGCTCGACGGTGGCCACATGGCGATCATGGGCATGGAGGCGATCGCGCGGCGCGACTTCTCGCTCGCCGTGAAGGAGAAGATGCTCTTTGCCGGCTTCGTCCTGATCATGCTGCTCATGGTGACGGTCATCTACAACGACCTGACCCGCGTGACCTGGATCGAGCGCCTGATGCCCTGGCGCAACTGAGACACCAGCGCCTGGCGGGCATGGCGCCGGCCGGACAGCCCGGCCGTTGACAACCATATCAGGAGGCAATACACTCCTGTTCAGGAGTCACCGATGCCCGCCGTGCCGCTCCAGTACCCGGCCACCCGCTACCAGGCCGATGTCCCGACCGACCTCGGGACCACGGCCGCCCGCGAACGGCTCTCCGCGCCCGCGCTCAAGGCGTTCTTCAACATCATGGCCCGCTGGAAGGTGCGTGATGAAGACGCCCGCGCCCTGCTCGGTGGTGTCAGCAACGGCCCGTTCTACGAGCTGAAGCGCCGCCCCGATCGCGTGCTCGAGGTCGATCGGCTGACGCGCGTGTCGTACCTGATCGGCATCTTCAAGGCCCTCAACATCCTGCACGGCCCGGCCCTGGCCGATGAGTGGGTGCACCTGGCCAACCGGCATCCGCTGTTCGCCGGCACGACCCCGCTCGCCTTCATGGTCCAGGGCGGTCTGCCCGCCCTGCAGACGGTGCGTCGTCTGCTCGACGCGCGCCGCGCCGGCTGATGCCGCCGCCGCTCGCGCTCGTCCGGCAATACGACACCCATCGGCTCATCCCGTCACGCTACGGGCCGAAGGGCGACAGCGTGCTGGCGGCCATCGCCGACGACGACAGCGAGCTGCAGGCCATCTTCGAACTCGATGCCGCCACCAACGACCGCCTGCTGGCCGGCCAGTCGCGCCTGCCGGCCATCGGCCCCGAGGAACTGGTGTTCGGCGTGCCGCACGCCGCCGTCGTCAACGCGGCGTTCTGCCACGCCCATCCAATCGGCGCCCGCTTCAGCGGCCCGGAGCGCGGCGCGTGGTACGCCGGCTTCGACGTGGCCACCTCGCAGGCCGAAGTGGCGTTCCACAAGGCCGTGCAGCTGGCCGAGATCGATCGCTTCGTCGATTCGGTCACCTACGACGACTACCTGGCCGACTTCAGCGCCTCGTTCCACGACCTGCGCCGGGCCCGCGGCGCGCTGGCCGCCTGTCTCGACCCGGTCAGCTACGTCGCCTCGCAGCAGTTGGCGGAGGAACTGCTGGCAGACGGGGCACTCGGCGTCGTCTATCCCAGCGTCCGCCACGACGGCGGGACCTGCGTCGCCTGCTTCCGGCCGGCGCTCGTCATGAACGTGCGCAAGGCGCGCACCTATCGCTTCACCTGGAACGGCACGCCGACGCCGAAGATCACGCTCGAGCGTTCGCGCGCCTGAGCGGCTACTGGCGGCGCAGCACCCGGCCCGGCTTGGTGCCCGTGTGCGTGGCCTCGTCGAGGACCACCTCGCCGTTGACGATGACGGTGTCGATGCCCTGCGGATAGGAGAACGGGTTCTCGAAGCTGGCGGTGTCGCGGACTTCGGCGGGATCGAAGATGACGAGGTCGGCCCACTGGCCCGCGGCAATCGTGCCGCGGTCCGGCAGGTTGAGCGTGGCGGCGGGCAATGACGTCATCTTGCGGATCGCCTCTTCGAGCGTGATGACCTGCTCTTCGCGCACGTACTTGCCGAGCACGCGCGGGAAGGTGCCGAAGTTGCGCGGATGCGGCACGCCGGCGCGCAGGGGCCCCTCGATCGAGAGCGCCGAGCCGTCCGAGCCGATCGCCACCCACGGCTGGACCAGCGCCAGCTTGACGTCGTCTTCCGACATGATGAAGTAGACGCAGCCGACGCGGCCCCGCGTCTCGACCAGCAGGTCGAAGACGAAGTCGAACGGGTCCTGGCCGGCGGCCCTGGCGGCGTCGGCCACCCGCATGCCTTCGTACTTCCGGCTGGCCAGCCCGCCGGTCGCGGCGGCATCGTCACGGCCGATGGCGGCCAGCTGCACGTTCGCCCAGGTGCCGGCCGACTGGTAGCGGTTGTCCCACTCGGCGTCGCGGTCTTCCATGTCGCGGCGCACCCGCTGCCGCGTCCGGCGATCCGAGAGACGTTCGACCATCCGGTCGGCGCCGCCCTCCATCACCCACTGCGGCAGCGTCGCCGTGAGGCTGGTGCTGCTGGCCACGTAGGGATAGATGTCCGCCGTCAGCTCGACGCCGCGCGCACGCGCCTCGTCGACCAGGGCGACGACTTCCTTCATGCGGCCGAAGTTGGCCTGACCCGTGACCTTGATGTGGAAGACGTGCACCGGAATCTTCGCCCGTTCGCCGATGGCGATGGCTTCGCTGATGCCGTCGCGCAGCTTCTTGCCGTCGTGACGCAGGTGCGACGCGTAGCGTCCGCCGAGCGCGGCCGCCGGGGTCGCCAGCGCCACCAGCTCGTCGAGCGTGGCGAAGGCATTGGGCGGATAGATGAGACCGGTGGAGACGCCGGCAGCCCCCTGTCGCATCGAGGCGCTGACCATCTCCTGCATGGCCGCGAGCTCGGCGGCGGTGGGCGGCCGGTTGTCGTTGCCGATGACGAGCTCGCGGACCGTGCCCAGGCCGACGTAGGAGAGCAGATTCACCGAGATGCCCTGCCGTTCGAGCAGCGCGAAATAGCCGTCGAAGTCGGTCCACGGCTGCGTCTCGGTCGTCGCCTTCTGCGGCGCGATCGAGCCCGACTCGCCGATCACCTCGGTTGTCACGCCTTGACGGATCTTGCTGTGCGCGCGGCCGTCGACGACGAGCGGCATGTCGGAGTGCGAGTGCATGTCGATGAAGCCCGGCGCCACCACCCGGCCCCGGGCGTCGATGACGCGCGCGGCCCGTGCGGCCATCGCGTCGGCCGCCGGCGCATCCACGATCTCGACGATGCGGCCCTGGCGGACGACGACGGCGCCGTCTCGTGCCGGTTGGCCGGTGCCGTCGATCAGGCGGCCGTTCGTGATGAGCAGGTCGACGGGGGGGAGCGGCGCGGCCTGGCCGCAGGCGATGAGCGCACAGAGTGACGCCGCCGCGGTGGCCCGCGACAGGACACGAATCGACACGAGCATGCGGATCTCCTTCGGCCGGGCGGCTACTGGAAGTGTGCGCGGATGGCGTCGACGAGCGCCGGAATCGCCGAAATCGACGGGGCGATGTTCGGTTCCACGCCGAGCCGCCGCACGGCGTCGACGGCGGCCGGCCCCACGGTGGCGACCGCCGTGTGCGAGAGCAGGTCCGCCACCTGTTCCTCGCCGTAGAGCGCGGCGAAGGCGCGCACGGCGGCCGCGCTCGTGAAGGTCACCACGTCGATGCGATGCTGCAGGAGCTGCCCGTAGACATCGAGTTCCGGATTGTCCTCGACCGCCAGCGTACGGAACGAGACGGCCTGCGTGACGGTGGCGCCGGCGGCGGCCAGCTTGTCGCCGAGCGAGTCGCGGCCGCCCTCCGACGAGGGCACCAGGATGCGCTGCGCGGCGATGGCGGCGCTGCCTCCCAGCGCCTCGATCACGCTCTCGACGGCCTGGCCTTCGACGGCGAGATCGACACGGATGCCGAACCGCGCCAGCCGGCCGGTCGTGCCGACGCCGACCGCGCACAACCGCGGACCGGCGAGGGCCCGTGCATCCAGGCCCCGTTCGACGAGCCGGCCGAGGAGTGCCTCGACGCCGTTGGCGGTGGTGCAGACGACCCAGTCGAAGTTCTCGATGGCGTCGGTGGCGGCGTCGAGCGCGGTGAAATCCTCGATCGGCGCCACGCGCAGCACCGGGGCTTCAATCACCTCGGCACCAGCCGCCTCCAGCAGTTCCACCAGCTCGCCGGCCAGATGGCTCGAGCGCGTGACCAGGATGCGGCGGCCGAAGAGCGGCCGCTGGTCGAACCAGCGCAGGTGCTCGCGCAGGCCCACCACCTTGCCGACGATGAGCGTGGCCGACCCGTCGACGCCCGCCTCGAGGCGGGCACGGACGTCGGCCAGCGTGCCGACGGTGGTCTGCTGGGCGGCCAGCGATCCCTGCTGCACCAGTGCCGCGCGGTCGTCTTCGTGGCGCCCGTGCTCGACCAGCGCCCGCACCATGGCGAGCAGCTCATCGCGTCCGCCGTGCGACGCGATGGTGCCGTCGAGTTTGGCCAGGTGCATCCAGTTGACGGTGATGCGGCCGCCGTTGCTGGCTTCGTGACCGCGCACGATGGTCAGCGTGTCGCCGCCGCCGTGGTAGGTGAGCGGGATGCCGGCGTAGGCGGCGGTGGCCAGCGAGACGGGCACGCCCGGCACGACCTCGAACGGGATGCCCTGCTCGTGCAGGAACAGCGCTTCCTCGCCGCCGCGATCGAACAGGAACGGATCGCCCATCTTCAGGCGCGCCACCACCTTGCCTTCGCGGGCCTTCTCGGCCAGCAGGTAGCTGATGGCATCCTGGTCGGTGCTTTCCCGGGCCGGACGGCCGACGTCGATGCGCTCGGCGAGCCGGGGCGCCAGGTCCACCAGCCGCGCCGGCACCGTGCGGTCGTAGATGACGACATCGGCGGCTTCGATGCACCGCTGGCCGCGCGTGGTGAGCAGGCCCGGCGCGCCGGGGCCCGTGCCAATGAGGTAGACCAGGGTGCGCATCAGGCGCACATTCTATCCCGCCGGACGTGCCTGCGCGTTGAGGTCGTAGCGCATGATGGCGGCATGGGGCCCGCCGGGCTGGCGCTCGAGGTCGTAGACGTCGCCGTCGAGGCCCGGGCGCTCCCGCAGCACGGCGGCCAGCGTCTCGTGGTCGTCGGCGTCGAGCGACACCGCAGCGGCTCGTGTCGTGGCGTCCAGGTGGCCGGCGCTGCGCGCGCCGACGATGACCGCGGCCACCTGCGGCTGCGCCAGCACCCACGCCACGGCCACCGTCCCGATGGCCACCTCGTGCCTGGCCGCGACGCGGGCCAGGGCGGCGAGGAGCCGCTGGAAGCGAGCCCAGCCGCCGAACTCCTCGATGATCAGCCGGTACTTCACGAGTGACCGGTTGTCGAGGGCGTCTGGCGCCGCGGCGCCGAGGTAGCGCTCCGACAGGAAGCCGCCGGCCAGCGCTCCGTAGCACAGCAGGCCGATGCCCTCTTTCGCGCACAGCCGGGCCATCGCACCGGCCGGCCGCTGGTCGAGCAGCGAGTATTGCACCTGATGCGCCACGACCGGCACACCGGCGGCCACGATGGCCTCCACGGCCGCGGTGTTGCAGTTGGTGAGTCCGAGGAAGCGGATGTCGCCGGCTCGCTGACGGGCATGCAGCCACGCCGCCGTCTCGACCATACCCGGCCGGCCGTAGTCCCACCAGTGGAACTGCACCAGGTCGAGGGCCTGCACGCCGAGCCGCGCGCGAGAGCGGTCGATGGCCGCGGCCACGTCGTCGGCGCCCAGCGACCCGAGGGTGGCGAGATCCGGGACGTACTTCGTGTGGATCTGGAGGCCGTCCGCCCCGCCGCGTGCGCGGACGTAGTCGCCGATGAGCGTCTCGACGCCGGTGTAGATGTCGGCGCAATCGAACGAGGTCATGCCCGCCGCCACGAAGGCGTCCATGTCGGCGAGCGCCGCTGCCGTATCGACCAGCCCGTGCCCGCCCGCCAGTTGCCAGCCGCCCTTGATGAGCCGCGGAATGGTGTAGCCCGGCGCCAACTCGACGCGTGGAACCGGTGGCATCAGCGCGGCAGCGGCACGACGGTCGTCGCGGCGTGGCTGAAGCGGCGCCGGCCGAGGCGCGTGATGCGGAAGCGCGCGCCGCAGTGCGGGTCCGGACACGCCACCTCGGCGTCGGTCGTCATCCAGTCGTTGGGATCGGTGACACGCTGCTTGGCCGGCAGCAGCGGCAGGAGGGCGGCCAGCGCGTACTGCGAGAAGGTCTGGCCCGCGCCCATCACGATGAGCTCGCCGTGCACTTCGAAGGCCTCGCCCGGCACGTGGCCGCAGACCATCGGCCGGTCGCCTGGCACGACCTCCACGCGCAGGTCGTACAGCTCGAAGGTGTCGCCGTGTTCCGCCGTCATCGAAACTCCCGTGCCCGGCACATCTCCGGTTGGCCGCGGGCGGACCAGGCGAGTACTATACGCGCCTCATCGGCCGGGCGCTGGCACGGCCGCGATGCGCGTCACGCCGCCAGACCGATCGAGCAGCGGCCATGGCAGACCGCAGAGCCCACGAGTGACATCCCCCGATAGCCGCACAGCTCCTCTTGCCTTCCACGGCGGCACGGCCGCCGCCCTGGCGCCGCTCGGCGTGTTCCTGGCGGGCGTTGCGTGGCTGGCGCTCCAGGGAGCCCCGGACGAGCGCGGCTTCTGGCCGGTGCTCGTGGCCGCGCTGGCCGTCGGACTGGTGCTTGTCCGCGATCGCGGCCGTTACGCCGACACACTGGTGGCCGGCATGGCGCGTCCCGTGGTGCTGCTCATGGTCGTGGCCTGGCTGCTGTCCGGCGTGCTGAGCAGCCTGCTCACCGCGACTGGCTTCGTGCAGGCGCTCAGCTGGTCGGCGCGCGCGCTCGAGTTGAGCGGCGGCTGGTATGCGGGGGCGGCGTTCCTCGCCTGCGCGCTGGTGTCCACCTCGACCGGCACGAGCTTCGGCACCATCATCATCTGTGCGCCGCTGCTGTATCCCGCCGGCGCCGGCACCGGGGCCGACCCGGCGGTGCTGCTCGGCGCGATCCTGGGCGGCGCGACCTTCGGCGACTCGATCTCGCCGATCTCCGACACCACGATTGCGTCGGCCGGCACCCAGGGCGCCGACATCGGCGGGGCCGTCCGCGCCCGCCTGAAGTACGTGCTGCCGGCCGGACTGGCCGCGCTCGTGGCGGCGATCGCCTTCGGCAGTGGCGAGGTCGTCGCCGGCGCCGCCGCGCTGGCCGGGGACGCCGGGCCGCGCGGCCTGCCGATGCTGGCCATTCCGGTCCTCGTGCTCGGCCTGCTGCTGGCGCGGCGGCACCTCGTCGAGGCGCTGCTGTTCGGGGTGACGGCGGCCGTCGTGCTGGCGCTGACGCTCGGCCTGCTCGAGGTCGATCAGGTGCTCAGCGTGGCGCCCGGCAGCGTCACGGCGACCAGCGTCATCATCGACGGCCTGGAACGCGGCGTCGGCGTCTCGGTGTTCACGCTGCTGCTGGTCGGCCTGGTGGCGGCCCTCGAGGCGAGCGGCGTCGTGGCCAGGGCCACGGCCTGGGGCGGCGGCGGCGGCACGCGGCCGGCCGGCGTCGAGGCCCGCATCGTCGCCATGCTGTCGGTGGCGATCGTGCTCACGACGCACAGTGTCGTGGCGATTCTCACCGTCGGGCCGTACGTGGCCGCGGGCGCGGGCCGGCGCGGCGTGTCGGCGTACCGGCGGACGAACCTGCTGGATCTGACGGCCTGCACGTGGCCATTCCTGCTGCCGTTCTTCCTGCCGACGATTCTTGCCGCCAGCGCCTCGAGTTCGGGCCTGGCCGCCGGCATGCCCCGCATCGCGCCGCTCGAGGCCGGGATGCACAACGCCTACGCGTGGGCCCTCGTGCTGATGCTGGTCGTGGCCGTGGCGACGGGCTACGGGCGCGACGCCGGGACTTACGACGTCGGCGCGAAGTAGCCGCGCTTGGTGCGGGTCGTGGCGCCCGGGCGCTTCACCTGCACGGTGAGGCGCCGCCAGGCGCCATCGCGGTCCTGGTTCGTCGAGGCGTAGCCGATCACGTACTGACTGGCCAGTTCGTTGGCGATCTCGCCGTAGATGCCGGCGAGGTCGTCGGCGCGCTGCGGGAAGAACGAGCGTCCTCCGGTTTCCTGGGCCAGCTGGCGCAGCACGAACTCCGCCTCGCGGAAGCCCTTGGCCATCGACGTCTCGCGCGACTGCAGGCCGATCGTGTAGATCGTCGTCGCCGATCGCTTGGCCAGGTCCAGCACTTCTTCGTAGGAGACCAGGCTCGAGGTGTCCTCGCCGTCCGAGAGCAGCACGACGGCGCGGCGACGCACCTCCTCGTCCGACTTGGCCTGGACCTTGGCCAGTTCCTTGAGCGAGATGTACATCGCGTTGTAGAGCGACGTCGAGCCGCCGGCCGTGGTCCCGCGGATCGCGGTCTCGAGCGCCGTCGCGTCGCCGGTGAACCCCTGGAGGATGTCGACGCGGGTGTCGAAGTCCACGACCTGGGCCAGATCCTGCGGACGCAGTTTGCGCACGAAGCCAATCGCCGCTTCCTGCGCCGTCTGCATGCGCTGCTCCATGCTGGCGCTCGTGTCGATGAGCAGCGACAGCGCAATCGGCAGCGTGGTGCGGTTGAAGTAGCTGATCTCCTGCCTGGCGCCGTCCTCGAAGACCGTGAAGTCGCCCGCGTCGAGGTCCGTCAGGTAGTGCTGCTTGGAGTCGGTCACCGTCACGTTGACGGAGACCATCTCCACCCCGACGCGAAAGATCTGGTCGGGCAGGCGCTGGACCCGCGGCGGTTGTGCCGCCGCCGACGCCAGCGTCAGCGTGACGGCCGCGGCGGCGGCCATCAGAGCATGCGCTCCCATCCTCACGGCTGCGCCCTCGCCACGCCGCCGTAGGCTCGCATCCCGGCCGCGGTGGCCGTCACCTCGAAGGTGTCGGGTGGAATGAGCGCCTGCGGGCGCGCGTAGACGACCCGGAACTGATGCGCCAGCGCCTGCGCGACCGCGGCCATCGCCTGCGGGAATCCCATACTGGCTACGACGTCGCGACGGGTGCCGCCGGTTTCCCGCACGCCGCGGTCGAACAGCGTGTCACGCTGCCGGGCGTCGTCGTCGAAGATCGTGCGGCCGGGGAGGGAGAGCGTCACGACGTGGAGCGAGGCTCCCGAGTCACGCAGGCTGGTCAGGGCGCGGGTGTAGTGCACGTTGCTCCGCTCGGGTGCACCCGCACTCAGCACGACGATGGCGGCGCGGTCCGACTCGCGTCTCGCGAGACCGTTGGCCGTCTCGAAGACGGCCTCGATCAGCGTGGACACGGTGCCCGGCCGCGCGAACACCTTGCCGATGCCGCTCTCGAGCGCCGCCGGCGAGCTCGTGTAGTCGGTCAGTACGGTGGGCCGCTCACCGAAGCCGATGAGGGACACCGGTCCGACGTCGCCCAGCCCGCGCAGGAACTCCGAGAGGCCCCGGCGAATATCGGGAACGGTCGACTCCGCCGCCGCGCTGGTGTCGACGAGCACGGCAATCGGAAACGGCCCGCTGGCCGGCGCCACCCTGAGCACCTCGCGCGGCACGCCGTCTTCACGGATCGTGATGTCGCCGGCCTCGAGAACGGTGCGCGCCTCGCCGCTTGCCTGGTCGACGACCGAGACGAAGGCCACGTGCTCGCGGGCCTGAGCGCCGAGATTCACGGCCCCGGCGAGCGATGCCAGCAGACAGACCACGATGCGGTGGAGCGGTGGGTGAAGCATCGAGTGGGGAGGGGGACAAGGCGGGTCCCGGCCTCCGGCCAGTATAGCCCTCTGTGCGCGCCGGGCCCGACTGGCAGAGGCCGACGGCCGGGACTACACTACGAGGCTGTGGCCGCCGGTTTCGACTCCCGCACCCTCAAGACCCTCGGTCAACTGAGCACCATCGGTCTCGCGTTCGTCTTCGCGCTGGTCATGGGCTTCGGTGCCGGCGTCTGGCTGGACGGGCGGCTCGGCACCTCGCCGTGGCTGTCCCTCCTCGGCTTCGCCGCAGGTCTCGCCGCCGGCGTCCTGAACGTCGTCCGCACGATGCGGTCGGTGGCCGCCGCGGAACGCTCGGCCCCGTCCGGTCCCCCCGGACGGCCATGACCGCACCGGGCCTCGACGCGCTGCTGTCGCGACTCGAGCGTGATTCCCTGATAGTGGCGGCGGCGATGACGGTGCTGGCGGCGGCCGTGTGGCCGGAGCGGCCCCAGCGGGCTTTCGGGGTCGTCGGCGGGGTGGCCCTCATCGCGGTCAGCTATCGTGGCATCCGCGCCGGCGTGGACAGCCTGCTGCGCGCGTCGGACAGCGTCCCGGAGGGGGCGCCGCCGCTCCCCCCGTCCTCCACGGCCGCTCGTGTCGGGTTCGTGAAGTTTTTCACAAGGCATGCTATACTCGCCGTGGGCGCTTACGTTATGATGGCGCGTTTCGAGTTCGATCCGATGGCGATGCTGGCCGGTGTCACCGCGCCGGTGCTCGCCGCAGCCGTCGAACTCGTGCGAACAGTTCGGGTCCGCAAGAGCGGGCCGCATTCAAGGTCTTCGTAGGAGGCGTGTGTTGAGTACTCGGTCAATCCTGTCTGCGTTCGTGATGCTGCTGATCGCGGGCCTCGTGTCCCCCGTCTACGCCCAGGACGCCGGTGGTGCTAGCGGTTCGGTCGTGGCCCAGTGGTCGATCATCACTGCCGGCTTCGCCCTCGCGATTGCCGCGCTGGGTGGAGCGCTCGGTCAGGGCAGGGCAGTCGCGTCGGCAACCGAGGCGATCGCGCGCAACCCCGGCGCCGCCGGCGAGATCCGCGGCGCCCTGATTCTCGGTCTGGTGCTGATTGAGTCGCTCGTGATCTACGTGCTGCTCATCTCGCTCATCCTGTTCTTCCTGGCGCCGTTCGGCTCGTAGCCTCCAACGGCAGCGCATCGGTTTCTGGGGCAGGTCACCTGGCGTGACTTGCCCCTTTTCGTCTGTACGGCCAGCAGGCGCGGCGGGTAGAGGGCAGGGGGCAGGGTGAGCCACAACCGGTTCGGGGTCCTGGATCTGCTGCTCATCCTGGTGATCGTCGCCTGGGGCACCAATCTCTCGGTCATCAAGGTCGCCCTGCGCGAGCTGCCGGTGCACAGCTTCAACGCGCTGCGCCTGCTCGTGGCCGGGGCCGCCTTCGCCATCGTGTTGCAGCGGATGGCGCCGGAGCGCCGCCGGATCCAGCCCGGCGACCACGGCCGGATCATCTTCCTCGGCCTCATCGGCGGCACCTTCTACCAGCTGCTGTTCGTCTCGGGCGTGCCGGCGACGAGCGTCGCCAACGCCGGGCTCATCTTCGGGCTGACGCCGGTGGTCGTCTCGATCATCTCGTCGCTGGTGGGCCACGAACAGCTGCCGTTCACCCGCTGGGTGGGCGGCGCCCTGTCGGTGATCGGCCTGTACTTCGTGGTGGGCGCCGGCGCCGAAGTGACGCGGACCTCGCTCATCGGCGACGGCCTCGTCTTCGTGGCGATGCTGTGCTGGTCGGTCTACTCGGTCGTCTCACGCCCGCTGCTCGGACGGTATACGCCGACGATGCTCACGGCCTGGGCCGCCATCGTGGCCGTGCCGCTCTACCTGCTGTTCGCGGCGCCGTCGCTCGTGGCGACTGACTGGGCCGGCGTCTCCTGGTGGACCTGGTCCCTGACGCTGTGGTCGTCCACCTTCTGCCTCGTGCTGGCCTATGTCATCTGGTATACGGGCGTGCAGCGCCTGGGCGCCACCAGGACGTCGGCCTACAGCAACCTGACGCCGATTGCGGCCATGGCGGTGGCCTGGCTGTGGCTCGGCGAGACCGTCACGCCCGGCCAGGGCATCGGCGCGATGGCCATCCTCGGCGGCGTCTTCCTGACGCGTCTGTCGCCGGTCGTGCTCCGGCCCCTCTAATCTCATTGCCCTCTCGTCCCCATTTCCTGTAGGCTGCCACACCACGAAGGGGTGTGGTCCCTGCTCGCGGGAGATTCGCCCCCTCGTTTTGTACGACTTGAAGGGTCCGGCGCCGCGTACGTTGCGTCGTCCGGGCCGGTTGAGGATCGGAGAGCGATTGGGCAGCGGGGTGACTCCCGCGCACCACCCCCACGGGCCCGGGCACGACGCTGACGCGTCGCGCCCGTCGTCCGTCCTGCCTCCCCTCCCCAATTTGCACCACCCGGAGCCGCGGCTTGCCGCGCGTGCCCGGCCGTCTCGCGCGTCGTTCGCTCGGAAGGTTGGCGTTGGCGTTCAGGTGTTGAAGGTCGCGTGCCGGTCTGCCCACAGGCCGTCCCACGGGCCGTTGGAGGATACGAGATGAAGCGATGGTTTATCGGGCTGCTGGCCGTGGCACTCGCCGCGGCGACCACCACGAGCGCGTTCGCTCAGGGCGGTGGCGCAAGCAGCACTGGCACGATTCAGGGGCGCGTCGCCGACGCGCAGGGCGCGGTGCTGCCGGGCGTCACGGTCACGGCCACCAGTCCCTCGGCCCTCGGCGCGCAGACGAGCGTGACCTCGGAAACCGGCAACTACCGGTTCCCGGCGCTGCCTCCGGGTGTCTACACGGTCACCTACGAGCTGGCTGGGTTCAACACGGTGCGCCGTGAAGGCATCCAGCTCTCGCTCGGCTTCACGGCCAACGTCAACATCGAACTGGCGCTGGCGAGTCTGCAGGAGACGGTCACCGTCACCGGTGAGTCGCCCGTCATCGACACCTCGGCGACGCGCGTGCAGCAGAACTTCAAGGTCGAGCAGCTGATGTCGATCCCGAACGGCCGCGACATGTGGGCGCTGCTGGCGGTCACCCCGTCGGTGCAGATGACCCGCATCGACGTCGGCGGCAACCGCGCCGGCACCCAGACCGGCTACTCGGCCTACGGCATGACCGGGCAGGTGCGCGTGCTCATCGAAGGCATCAACACCACCGAAGGCACCGGCGGCGCCGGTTTCTACTTCGACTACTCGTCGATCGACGAAGCGTTCCTCGGCACGAGCGGCAACTCGGCCGAGATGCCGAATCCGGGCGTGCAGAGCCAGTTCATCACCCGCTCGGGCGGCAACCAGTTCTCGGGCGAGTACTACCTCGACTGGTACAACAACGCCCTGCAGACCTCGAACATCCCGGACTCGGCGATCGCCCGCGGCGTGCGCAAGGGCGGCAACGAGATCGACAAGTACTACGACACCGCCATCAACATGGGCGGCCCGATCGTCAAGGACAAGCTGTGGTGGTTCGGCACCTACCGCCAGCAGTCGAACGCCGTCGCGCAGCCGACCTTCCAGGGGGCGCTGGCCGGTAAGACGTTCGACACCAAGCTGTGGAATCCGATCGGCAAGGTGACCTACCAGGCCAATCAGAACAACAAGATCATCGGCTACTACCAGTGGGGCCAGAAGCTGCAGCCGAACCGCCTGCCCTTCGGCACCTACACCTATACCGCCGAGGAGCAGACCAACAAGCAGGACTCGGGCAGCTGGGTCTACAAGGCGGAATGGAACTCGACCATCAGCGACAAGCTGTACTTCGAGACCCGCTACGGGGAATTCGGCTACTACTTCCCGCTCTCGGCCAACGGCAGCGCCGGCTACTTCTGGCGCGACTCGGGCCAGGAAGTGCTGGACGGTACGCACCAGCAGTGGCAGCTCGACCGCCAGCGCAAGCAGATCACCGCCTCGGCGACCTACTTCGTCGACACCTCCAGCCTCGGCACGCACACCTTCAAGTTCGGTGGCGAACAGCTGTGGGAGAAGGGTTGGGAAGGCTATCTCGAACGGTGGGGCGGCAACCGCGACCTCATCTACGCCAACGGCGTGAGCAGCTCGGTGTCGTTCGCGTTCCCGACCGCCACCGAAGTGAACTCGCTCGGCGCGCGTGACAGCCTGCTGGCCCGCTCCGGCCTGAATGTGACCGCCGCGTTCCTGACCGACACCTTCAACGTCGGCCGCCTCACGGTGAATGCCGGTGTGCGCTGGGACCGCTACAGCTCGTACCTGCCGGAGCAGGAACAGCTGGCCGGCGTGAACGGTCCCTCGGCCGTCGCGGCACAGAGCTTCGACGAGAAGGACCTGCTGACCTGGAACTCGTTCGCGCCGCGCGTCGGCCTGACCTACGACTTCTCGGGCACTGGCCGCTCGGTGCTCAAGGCCAACTACGGTCTGTTCTGGCACAACCCGGGCGTGACCCTGGCCTCCGACAGCAATCCCAACCAGGCCTCGAAGAGCGAGACCTACCAGTGGAACGACCTGAACGGCGACCGCCGCTTCCAGCTCGGCGAGCAGGGTGCGCGGACGGCCTCGGCCCTGGCCGGTGCGGTGAGCCTGGATCCGAACCTGAAGCAGCCCTACACGCACGAGACGGGCATCTTCTTCGAACAGCAGCTCAGCGAGGGCGTGGGCACGCGCGTCGGCTACGTGCGCAAGACCGAAGACGACCTCTACGGTCAGTGGCAGCCCGGCCGCGGGCGTGATGCCTTCACGGTGCCCTTCAACTTCGTCGACATCGGGGTCGACGGCGTGCGCGGCACGGCTGACGACGCCAACATCACGCTGCTCGGCCTGCCGACCAGCCAGGCCGCCAACTTCCCGGTGAGCCAGGTGGTGTCGAACATCCCCGGCCGCAGTTCGCGCTACAACACGGTCGAGTGGTCGCTGACCAAGCGCTACAGCAACAGGTGGTCGGCCCAGGGCGGCGTGTCGTTCACCAAGCAGAACGACTTCCCGTCGGCCGTCACGCAGAGCATCAACCAGCATCCCAACATGCCGGACATCCAGGACCGCACGTTCTGGAGCTTCAAGCTGACCGGCAGCTACGATGCGCCGTTCGGCATCCGTATCTCGCCGGTGCTGCGCCATCAGGCGGGCTCGAACTTCGCCCGCCAGATCTCGATCCCGTCGTCGGCCGGCAACGCGTTCGGCCTGACCATCCCGGCGATCACCTACTACGCCGACAACGCTGACGACAACCGCCAGGACAACATCTGGGTGTTCGACATGCGCTTCGATCGCACGTTCAACGTCACGAACCGCATCCGTTTCCGCGGCTTCCTGGACTTCTTCAACATCACCAACAGCTCGGCGTCTGAGACCATCACGCAGACGACGGGCCTGAACTACCTGCGGCCCGTGAACATCCTGGCGCCCGCCACGGCGCGCCTGGGCTTCCGGCTGCTCTGGTAAGCCGGTTGGGGCGGGGGGGAGACCCTCCGGCCCCTCCCCAGCCCTGACCCCACGGTTGGACTCCTGTGGGGGAGTCTCTCGAGGCGGACGGCCTGCTGCGATAGCAGGCCCTCCGCCTCTTTTTTTGTTTCCTGGATGGGATACTTCCGAGGTGCCGAAGATCTCACTCGCGGTAAAGGCGGCCGTTGGCCTGGCGGCGCTGGCCGCGCTGGCCGTCGCGTGGCGTGCCGGGCAGCCGGCGGCGGGCTGGCCGACCGCGCCCGGATCCAACGTGCTGCTGGTCACAGTGGATACCCTGCGTGCCGATCGCCTGACCGGCACGCTGATGCCGCGGCTGAGCGAACTGGCCCGGCAGGGCCACGCTTTTCCGACCGCCTACGCGCACGCGCCGCTGACGCTGCCCTCGCACGCGTCGATCCTCACGGGGCTGCTGCCGCCCGCCCACGGGGTGCGCGGGAACGGCGGCTTCCGCCTGACCGAGGATCACGTCACGCTCGCCGAGCGCCTGAAGGGCGCCGGCTACCGCACGGGCGCCTTCATCGGCGCCTTCGTGCTCGATGCCCGCTTCGGCCTGGGACAGGGCTTCGACGTCTATCAGGCGGTGGCTGACGATCGCGCCTTCGCCGTCGACTTCGCGTTCGCCGAGCGGCCGGCCGAGGCCGTGCTGCGGGACGCCGACGCCTGGCTGCGGCAGCCGTCCGCTGCGCCGTGGTTCGCCTGGGTCCACCTGTTCGATCCGCATGCCCCGTATGAGGCGCCGGGCGCCACACCGGCCGCGGCCTACGACGGCGAGGTGCGGCGCGTGGACGCGGCACTCGGGTCGTTTCTCGATCGGCTGAGAGCCCGCGGCGCCCTCGACCGCACGCTCGTCGTCGTGACGGCCGATCACGGCGAAGGGCTCGGCGCGCACGGCGAAGCCACGCACGGCCTGTTCGTCTACGACACGACCGTGCGGGTGCCGCTCGTCGTCGCCGGACCGGGCGTCGATGCGGCGACCTCGGCGCGGCCGGCCGCCCACATCGACCTCGTGCCAACCGTGCTCGACACGCTCGAGCTGCCCGCTGACGCCGGCCTGCCCGGCCGCTCGCTGCGGGCAGAGCTGCCCGAGGACCGGCCCATCTACCTGGAAGCGTTCGACGGCTGGCTGTCGGCCGCGGCCGCGCCCGTCCGGGCCGTCGTCCAGCGGGGATTGAAGTTCATCAGCGTGCCGGAGGCCGAGCTCTACGACCTCGAGCGCGATCCGGCCGAGGCTGCCAACCTCTACGAGGCGGCCGACCCGCGAGTCCGCGAGCTGACGGCGGCGCTGGCCCAGGTCGAGCGCGGGCGCTTCTCGTCCGGACCGGCGACCGATCCGGCGGCCGATCGACGCCTGCGCTCGCTCGGCTATGCGTCTGGCGCCGCGGCAGTTCCGACCCGCGACTTCGGCGCGGACGACGATCCCAAGCGCGTCCGTCCACTCTACGAGCGCTTCCTGACGACGCTCGCCAGCGGCACGCCTGACGCCGACGCGCTCCTCCAGATCGTGCGCGAGCGTCCCGCCTTCGAGGCGGCCCGGCTGGCCGCGGCGTCGCTGCTCATCGAAGCGGGACGCGGCGCGGACGCGGTGGCGCTGCTGCGCACCGAGGCCGCCGCACCGGAGGCCAGTCCCACGCTCGTCGAGCGGCTCGGGGCGGCGTGGCTGGCGGCGGGGGAGCCGCGTCGTGCCGCCGAGGTGCTGGCGCCGCTCGTCGCGCGGGACCCGGCGGCGGTGTCGGCCGACGCGTGGAACATGCTGGGCGTGGCGCGGGCCCAGCTCGGGGAACGGAGCGTCGCCCGCCAGGCCCTCGACCAGGCGGTGCGCCTGGCACCGTCGGCGGTGCGCTTCCGGTTCAACCGCGCCCTTCTGCGCCTCGAGGACGGCGACCGGGCCGGCGCGCTCGCCGACGCCGGCGAGATGGTGGTGCTGGCGCCGGAGCTGACCGATGCCTGGCGCCTGCGCGCCACGCTGCACTTCGAGAGCGGGCAGCGCGCGGCCGCCATCGCCGACTGGCAGCGGGTCGTCGCGCTGGAGCCGGGGGACGCCGACTCGCTGTTCAATCTGGCCACGGCGCTCGAAGCCGCGGGGAACCTGGTGGAGGCGCGCGCAGCCGCGGCGCGCTACCTTTCCCTGCCGGGACGTCCGGACAGTGGCGCGGACGCGGCGGCCATGCGGGCGCTGGCGGCACGGCGCTAGCGGTCCGCAGAATCGCCCACGTACCTTTCCGTTCGCGGCTCCCGTACAGACCAAGGGCCGGGGTGTGATCCCCGGCCCTGGCCCTACTGCCTATCCGTGCACGCCGACGCGACTAGAAGTCGAACCGGAACCCGAGCTGGAACGTGCGCGGGTCGAGCGTGGCGATGATGCGGTTGTACTGCGAGCCGTTCAGCAGGTTGAAGTTGCTGACGGCGTTGGTGTTCAGTGCGTTGAACAGGTCGGCCATCATCGTGAAGCGGTACTTGCCGCCGAAGCGTGAACGCCTTGTCGAGGCGCAGGTCGACCAGCGTGACGGTGTCCGAGCGGTTGTTCTCGATGTTCTCGGCGAAGAACGTCTGCGTGCCGGCGTTCGGCAGCGCCACCCGCAGCAGTCGCGAGTAGGCCCAGCCGCTCTGCGCGCGGACGTTCACGCCGAGACCGACTTCGTACGGGAAGACGTAGCGGCCGAGCAGACGGGCCTGCCAGTTGGTGCTCTCCTGGCGGTTCGGACACGTCCGGGAAGACGTTCTGGAAGTAGTCGATGCCGAGCGGGTCCGAGTTGAGCGGGCTGGTGCTCGGCCGGCTGTTCTGCGCGCAGCTCGTCGCGCCACTGGTAGTCGAAGCTGCTCTGGATGAACAGGCTGCCGCGAGAAGCGCTTGTTGAAGGCGAACTGCAGGGTGTCGTAGTTGTAGTCGCCGCCGCCCACCGAGTCGGGGATGTTGGCGACGACGTTCTGCACCTGGCCGCGCAGGCTGTCCGGGATGTCGAACAGGGTCAGCGTGAGCGGGCGCGTGACGCCGTTCACGAAGTCCTGCTCGTTGACCGTCACCGTGGTCGGCACGGTGAACTGACCCTCGCGCAGCGACGTTGTAGGTGGCGAACTCGTCGCGCGTCATCTTGCGCACGTAGGCCGCGCGGAACGACGACTCACCCCAGAACTGCCGCTCGTACGACACGCTGAACTCATCGGCGTAGGGCGTCTTGAGGTCCGGGTCGATGGTGGTGCTGGTGCCGCCGGCCGAGGCCACCAGGGCGCCGAGCTCCTGCGGGCCGTCGTAGAGGCGGTTGCCGTTCAGGTCGTTGAACCGGTAGTCGCGGGTGTTGGTGCCGCCGGGGTTGCAGGCCCGACAGCCGGTCCGCGAAGTTGTAGTAGTAGCGGCCGTAGAACGCCTTGATGACGGACTTGCCGCCGGCCGACCGGCGAGTAGCTGATGCCGACACGGGGCACGACCTTGGTCGAGGTCAGCAGCGTCTTGCCCGGGACGGTCGTGGGCGCGAAGACGTTGGCCAGCACCGGGTTGCGGATCGAGTCCTGGTAGTACGGGCTCCTGCCGGTCCATGCGCACGCCGAGGCTCAGCGTGATGTTGCGGGTTGATGCTCCAGCGGTCCTGGAGGAACAGGGCCAGGCGCTTGTTGCGGTCGTCAGCACCCGTCCAGCCGCCGCCGAAGTCGCCGAAGGCGCCGAGGTCGGTCAGGCGCACCTGGTCGATGCCGCCGTTGAGGTCCAGGTAGAACACCGGGCCGGCCGAGCCGTTGTTGGCGAACTTCGACTGGTCGTCGAGCCACTCGAAGCCGAACTTGAAGTCGTGCGATCCGGCCGCTTCAGGCAGGAAGTACGATCGCGGTCACGTTGACCTGCGGCTTGTTGCGGTCGAAGGTGAAGGGGCCGCCGGCGCTGCCGGCCAGCCAGCCGGCACCGGTCGAGACGCCCGTGCCGGTGTCCTGCCGCGGCGGGTTCGAGGCGAACGGCACTGCCGGTTCCATCGGCCAGCCGAAGCCGAACAGGCCGACCTTGGCGTCCACGAACAGGCGGTTGGTCCAGACGCGCTGCCACTGCCCGTTGTACATCCAGGACTTGCTGTCCTGCGCCAGGATCGAATCCGGGCCGGTCGTGTTCGACAGGCCGCGGCGCGGCTTGAACTTGCGCGCCCACTGGTAGTAGCCGATGACCGTGTCCTTGCTCGAGGCCTTCCACGTGGCCTTGCCGGTCACGTTGTCGAACACGCCGAGGTCGCTGAATTCGGTGGCCACGCCCGAGATCGTCTTGTCGATCTTGAAGTGGTTGTAGGCGGCGTAGAACCACAGCTTGTCGCGCTTGATCGGGCCGCCGAGGTCGGTGTGGGCTTCCCAGAAGATCAGGTTCGGCTGACCGGTGAAGCCGCGCGTCGGCGGTTTCGTCGTCGATGTTGTCGCCGACGAAGTCGCCGCTCTGGTAGGTCAGGTTCTGCAGCGACTTGAACTCGTTGCCGCCGCTCTTGATGGTGGAGAACACGGCCGAGCCCGGGGTCATCATCGTGACGTCGCCGCCGGCGGCGCTCACGGTCACTTCCTCATGAGCGAAGAAGTCCTGGTAGATGCCGGCACCGCCCGTGCCTTCGGTCGTGTCGACGCCGTCGGTGACGACGCGGTTCTGGTTGCGCACGCCGAAGCTCTCGTAGCCGGTCTGCTGGCTCTTGTGGCTGCCGCCCACGTCGAAGCCGAGCATGCGGACGCCGGGGGCCTGGCCGAGCGTGGCCCAGAGGTCGGTGGCGGAGGGAATCGCGGCCAGCTTCTCGGCGTTGAACTCCGAGCCGATCTTGGTCGACGAGATGTCGACGACCGGGGATTCCGCCGTTACCGTGACGGTTTCCTGAAGCGTGGCGACCGCCAGCTGGATGTCGACGTTCAGCGTCTGACCCAGGGCGAGGACGATGTTCTCGCGGCGGGTCGTCTGGAAGCCGCCGAGCTCGAAGGTCAGCGTGTAGCGGCCAGGAGGCAGGGACGGGAACCGGTAGCGGCCGTCGGTTTCAGAGACCGTGGTCTGCACACCGATGAGCGCGGGTGACTGGGCGGTGACGGTCACGCCGGGCAGGATGCCCTTCGAGGTGTCGGTCACGATGCCCGTGAGCCTGCCCTGCTCGCTCTGCGCGGACGCGGGGTAGGCCATGGTGGCGAGTAGGACGAGCGCGAGTGCGCCGCGAACAATAGTCTTCAAATTCATCCTCCGGTGTGGGGCGTTGACGAAGGTTGGCGATGCGGCGTGCCACTGCCACAGCGTCGGCGGATTACAAAAGGTGACGAACCGAAGACACGATGATACAGCTCATCCATCCGCCCACACATCATGTGAACAGGGTATTTTGCACGGCGGGAACCGCCTAGTCTGGGCTGTCGAAGTCGTCAGAATATTGGCGCAATCAGGGTTTTCGCCCCGGAATAGATGTGGGATAGCCTGTGCGGCGTGGATCCCGCCGTCACCTACAACTCCTATCTCAAGGTCGATGAGCTGCTGTCGTTGCAGCAGCCGCGGTCCGACGGGCCCGAGCACGACGAGCTGCTCTTCATCGTCATCCACCAGGTCTACGAGCTGTGGTTCAAGGAGATCCTGCACGAACTGGATCACGTGCGCGCGCAGCTGGGCGTGAACGACACGCACCGCGTCCAGCACACGCTGAAGCGCGTGCTCACGATCCTCAAGGTGCTGGTCGCCCAGCTCGACATCCTGGAGACCATGACCCCGCTCGAGTTCCAGTCGTTCCGCCAGCGCCTGGAGCAGGCCAGCGGCTTCCAGTCCGACCAGTTCCGGCAGCTCGAGTTCGTGCTCGGCCGCCGCTCGACCGCCGCCCTCGACCGCTTTCCGGCCGGCAGCCGCGCCCGGGCCGCCCTGGTCATCCGCCTGCGTGAGCCATCGCTGTGGAGCAGCTTCCTCGCCTACCTCGAACGCGAGGGCTACCAGGTGCCCGCAGAGGCCCTCGCCGCCGAACCCACCGAGGCCATCGTGCCGTCGCCCGCCCTGCAGCAGGTGCTGGTCGGCGTCTACAAGACCGATCCGAAGAATGCCGGCATCTGCGAACGCCTCGTCGACCTCGACGAGGGCGTGCAGGAGTGGCGGTATCGCCACATGAAGATGGTGGAGCGCACGATCGGCGCGCATCCCGGCACCGGCGGATCGTCCGGCGCGGCCTACCTGCGCAGCACCATCACGCCGGCCTTCCCTGACCTGTGGGCGATCCGGTCGAGTCTGTGACGGAAGTCATGGGACAATCGAGCCCTCGACGGCCCCCCTTCCCGGTCGTCTGAAACCCTCGCATGCTCACCTGGATCGTCACCGGCGGCGCCGGCTTCATCGGCAGCAACTTCGTGCGGCAGGCCGCGGCCGTACTGCCGTCGGCACGGCTGGTCGTCTTCGACAAGCTCACCTACGCCGGACATCTCGAGAGTCTCGAGGGCCTGCTCGACGGCGATCGGGTGCGTTTCGTGCGCGGCGACATCGCCGACCGCGCCGACGTCCGCGCCGTGTTCGAGTCCGCACGGCCCACCGCGGTCGTGAACTTCGCCGCCGAAAGCCACGTCGACCGGTCGATCGACGGCCCGGGCGAGTTCGTGCGCACCAACATCTCGGGCACGTTCGAGCTGCTCGAGGCCTCGCGGGCGTACCTCCTGGCGGCCTCGGAGGCGGAGCGGACGGCCTTTCGCTTCCTGCACGTCTCGACCGATGAGGTCTACGGGTCGCTCGGGCCCGACGGCGCCTTCACGGAAACGACGCCCTACGCGCCGAACTCGCCGTACTCAGCCAGCAAGGCGGCGGCCGACCACCTCGTCCGCGCGTATCACGAGACCTACGGCGTGCCGACGCTCCTGACCAACTGCTCGAACAACTACGGGCCGTATCAGTTTCCCGAGAAGCTCGTCCCGCTCGTGCTGATGAACGCGCTCGACGGCAAGCGCCTGCCGATCTACGGCGACGGCCAGAATCGCCGCGACTGGCTGCACGTGCTCGACCACTGCGACGCCATCCTCCGCGTGCTCGAGGCCGGAGTGCCGGGCGAGAAGTACAACATCGGCGGCAACGCCGAGCGTACCAACCTGCAGATGGTCGACGCCCTGTGCGAGGCGCTGGACCGGCTGGCGCCGGCCGCCGCCAACGCGGCGTTGCGGGCGGCGGGCGTGGCGCGCTACCAGGACCTCAAGACCTTCGTGACCGACCGGCCCGGTCACGACCGCCGCTACGCCATCGACGCCTCGAAAGCCGAGCGTGAACTCGGCATCCGCCCGAGCCGGACCTTCGAGCAGGGCATTGCCGAGACCGTGGCGTGGTATCTCGCGAGCCGCGCCTGGTGCGAGGCGGTCACGCGGGACACCTACGATCGCGAGCGCCTGGGCCTGAAGGAAGCGACGTCGCGATGAAAGGCATCATCCTGGCCGGCGGTTCCGGCAGCCGGCTCTATCCCGTCACCCTCGGCGTCTCGAAGCAGCTCGTGCCGGTCTACGACAAGCCGATGATCTACCACCCGCTGACCACGCTGATGTGGGCGGGCATTCGCCAGATCCTGATCATCACCACCCCGGAAGACCAGTCGGCCTTCCAGCGCCTGCTCGGTGACGGCACCCAATTCGGCATCGAGCTCGCCTACGCCGTGCAGCCGAAGCCCGAAGGGCTGGCACAGGCCTTCGTCATCGGCCGCGACTTCGTCGGCGAGTCGGCGGTGGCGCTGGCCCTCGGCGACAACATCTTCCACGGCGACAGCTTCCCGGCGACGCGTGCAGCGGGCCGCCGCGCGCGAGGTCGGGGCGACCGTGTTCGCCTACCGGGTCAAGGATCCCGAGCGCTATGGCGTGGTGGAGTTCGACGACAGCGGCCGTGCCGTCAGCCTGGAAGAGAAGCCGCAGACGCCGAAGTCGAACTTCGCCGTGACCGGCTTGTACTTCTACGATCACCGGGTGTGCGAGGTGGCGGCCGGATTGCGCCCGTCGAGCCGCGGCGAGCTCGAGATCACCGACGTCAACCGGCAGTACCTCGAGTGGGATGCGCTCGGCGTCGAGATCCTCGGACGCGGCATGGCCTGGCTCGACACCGGCACGCACGAGGCGATGCTGCAGGCCTCGACCTTCATCCAGGTGATCGAGGAGCGCCAGGGGCTCAAGGTGGCCTGTCCCGAAGAGGTCGCGTTCCGCATGGGCTACATCGACGCCGCCGCCGTGCGCCGCGCCGGCGAGCTGATGGCGAAGAACGAGTACGGCCGCTACCTGCTGCAGCTCCTCGAAGGCTGACCGGTTTCGACATGCGCGTCGTCGACACTTCTTTGCCAGGCGTCAAGCTCATCGAGCCGACGGTACATCGCGACGAGCGCGGGTTCTTCCTCGAGACCTACCACCGGCATCGCTATGGCCAGGCCGGCATCGACGCCGAGTTCGTGCAGGACAACTACTCACGCTCCGGCCAGGGCGCGGTGCGCGGGTTGCACGCCCAGCTGCGCGCACCACAGGCCAAGCTGATGCGGGTCGTGGTCGGCGCCATCTTCGACGTGGCGGTCGACATCCGCGTGGGATCGCCGACCTTCGGCCGCTGGTTCGGCGAGACGCTGTCGAGCGACAACTTCAGGCAGCTGTTCATCCCCGAGGGCTTCGTGCACGGCTTCGCCGTCCTCTCGACCTTCGCCGAGGTCGAGTACAAGTGCAGCGCGTTCTACGACCCGGCGGATGAGATCTCGGTCCGCTACGACGACCCGGCAATTGGCATCGAGTGGCCGGTCACCGCGCCCATCCTGTCGCCTCGCGACGCCGCCGCAACGCCCCTGGCCGAGCTGCACGACCGTCTGCCGCGCTACGTTCCCTGACCCGGCCGGCCGCAAGCGCCCGAGGCAACCGCAAGTCTGGGATAATAGTCGCCCGTGGCGGTCGACGCCTCCCCGGCCGCCAGCGTGATGAACCGTCTATCCAGGATCGCGTCAGCTCCGTTCGTGCTCCCCGCCCTCGCCGGGCTCGTCGTGCTGGCCCTGCTGCTGACGCCCTCGGCGCGGGCCGTCGGCTCGATCACCTACACCCCGATTCTCACCGACAGCTTCGACGCCGGGCTGGGGCCGCTGCGTGACTGGACGGTCGGCGAGACGTTCCTCCGCTCGCCTGGCGCCTTCGTCATCGAACCGGGCAAGACCGGCGTCCTGCAGCTGAGCGTCCCGGTCAGCGTGACGTCCCCGGCCCTGACGATGGTGCTCGATGGCGAGGGCCACACGGCGACCCGCGTCACCTGCGACGTCGCCGGCGTGACAGCGCCGATCGGCAGCGTCACGCGCATGCGGGAGTATCGCGTGCTGCTGTCGTCGTGCCCGCCCGGCCCGGGCCCCCGTCGCGTGGACATCACCGTGACCAACGTCGGCACCCCGGGGACCGATGCAATTGCGATCGCGCTCGACGCCGTGGAGGTGGGCACCGTCTCGGTGCTGCCGGCCGTGGGGACCTGGGCGTCGAGCGCGGCGCTGATCCTGTGCTTTGCCGTGGCCGTGGTCGCGCTGGCCGGCCCCGGGTGGTGGTCAGCAGCGGCGCCGGCGGCGCTGGCCCTCGTGGTGGGCGCGGGACTCGCCGGCCGGGCCAGCGGCCTGGTGGCCTCGCCATCGCCGATTGGCGGACTGTGGAATCCGGCGCTGCAGGCGGCCGCCGCGCTCATCGCCATCGCCGCCATTTTCGGACGACGAACCCCCCAGGTGTGGCGAGCCGTGCCCGCGCTGTGCGTCGTGTGGCTGACGGCGCTGGCGGTCGTCACGCGATGGTCCTACGTGCAGGCATCCGTCGGCGGTCCGTTGTGGCCCGATGTGGACTACGTGGTTGCGGTGATGACCCACATGAACCACCCCTACGACACCGGGACGCGTGAGCCGTTCTGGATCTGGGCGGCGTGGCTCGCGCAGGCGCTGCTCGGACCCGGCTTCGAGCCGCAGCGCATGATGTCGCTGCTCCTCTCAGCCGCCGCCATCCCGGCCGTGTATCTGTTCGCGGTGGGCTTCAGCAGGAGCCGCTGGCTTGGCGTGCTTGCCGCCGCCGCCCTGGCCACCCACGGCTTCCTGGCCGGCTCGGCGGCGCAGGCCCACCGCACGGAATGGCTGGTGCTGCTCTACATGGCCGTCGGCTACTTCACGCTCGTCGAGTCGATGCCGCGTCGCCGGCGCACCATCGGCCTGTCGGTGAGCGCCGCGCTGCTGGTGTTGACCTCGCTCAACGGCGCGGTGCTCGTGGCCGGCCTGGTGCCGCTCGCCTGGTGGCGGGGCCGCCTGCACGTTCGCAACGTGCTGGTCGTGGGCGCGGCCTGCGCCGTCGTGCTCCTGCCGCACGTCGCCTACAACTACCAGCAGTTCGGGACGTACTCGTGGTTCAGCGCCCGCGGCGTGCCGACCTTCTACCGCAACTACGAGTTCATGGTGGTGAAGCGCACCGGGTGCGACGGCTGCCCGACCCCGGACGAGTTGGCCGTGAGTTCCTACTCCGGCCGGCCCATCGGCATGGGCGAGTATCTGTTCGGCCTGCACTCACCGTCGGAAGTGGCCAGCCGGATGGCCGAGGGCTTCCACCGCGCGCTGGTCAAGCCCGGACCGGACCTGGGCGCCCTGCTCGGCGACGAATCCAGCCTGCGCCGCTGGCTGTTCCTGGCCGGCATCCTCATCGCGCTGGCCGGACCCCTGCGGGAACTGCTGCTCGTGCCCGTACTGGCCCTCAACCTGTCGGCCTTCGTGGTGCCACTCGGTCTCGACCCTCGCCTGTTCACGCAGCCGGTCGGCGTGGCCATGGTGACAATGATGCTGCCCGTGTTCTACAGTTTGAAGCTTGTGTCCAGACTTCTCGAATCCGCCGGGGGCGGCGCCGTGACCCCTCCCGACCTCGCCACCGGCATTGCCGAGGTCATCGGCGACACCGCGACCTCGATGCCGGTTCCCAACCAACGGCCCGGCGCCGTGAGCCTGTCGGTCATCGTTCCCGTCTACAACGAGCGCCACCTGGTGGCGGCCAGCGTGGCCGCCGTGCTGGCCATCGACGATCCGATCATCTCGCAGCTGCAGGTCATCCTCGTCGACGACCGCAGCACGGATTCCTCGTGGACGATTCTCGAGCGCCTGGCCAGGTCGGACGCCCGCGTGATCGCCGTGCGCCATGCGGTCAACGGCGGCAAGGGCGCCGCCGTCCAGACCGGCCTCCGCTACTGCACGGGCGACGTCACCATCATCCACGACGCCGATCTCGAGTACGACCCCAGGGACATCCCGGCCATCGTCCGGCCGATCGCCTCCGAGGGCGCTGACGCCGTGTTCGGCTCGCGCTATCTCTCGGCCGGCTACCGGCGCGCCCTCAGGTTCAAGCACTCGCTCATGAACCGCGGGCTGACCCTGCTCAGCAACTGGTTCACCGACCTCGACCTGACCGACGTCGAGACCTGCTACAAGGCCGTGCGCACGCCGCTGTTCAAGTCGATTCCGATCCGCAGCCGTGACTTCCGGCTCGAAATCGAGCTGGCGATGAAGCTGGCCAAGCGGCGCGCGCGCGTGTTCGAAGTGCCGATCCGCTACCTGCCGCGTACCTATCGCGAGGGCAAGAAGATCGGCGCCAAGGACGGCGTGCTGGCCATTGCCGCCCTGGTGCACTTCTGGCTGGTGGACGACATCTACCAGCAGGACGCCTACGGCTCGCAGATCCTGAACCAGCTCGAACGGACCCGCCGCTTCAACATCTGGATGGGCGACACGCTGCGTCCGCACCTGGGCGATCGCGTGCTCGAGATCGGCGCCGGCATCGGGACGCTGACCGAGCAGATGATTCCGCGCGACTCGTACACCGTCAGCGACATCAACCCGGTCTACCTCGCCTACCTCCGCTCCTACGTGGCCGGCAAGCCGTATCTCAGCGTCCGCCACATCGACGCCTCGAAGGCCGCCGACTTCGCGGGGCTGGACGGGCGGTTCGACACCGTGATGATGGTCAACGTGCTCGAACACGTGCTGGACGAGAAATCGACCATCGATAACGTGTTCCGCGCCCTCGAACCGGGCGGACGCTTCGTGGTGCTGGTGCCGCAGCACCCGGGGCTCTACGGGACGCTCGACGAAGCGCTCGAGCATCGCGAGCGGTACACGGTCGCGGGCCTGCGCCGGTCGCTCGAGAGCGCGGGCTTCGTCGTCGACGAGCTGTTCGACTTCAACCGTGCCTCGGTGCCGGGCTGGTGGTTCAACGGCCGGGTCCTGAAGCGCCGGACGTTCTCGCGGTTCCAGCTCAAGGTGTTCGATACGCTGGTCCCGCTGCTGCGCTACGTCGACCGGCTGCTGCCCTACGGTGGTCAGAGTCTCATCGCCGTCGCCCGGCGCCCGGGCCAGTAGCGGACAGCGACCACGGCATTCGCGGTCCTGTCAGGGGCGCCGCGCCACGACGGTCCAGCTGTAGCCATGCCGGTGATAGAGCTGGATGTCGGTGAAACCGGCCCCGGCGGCCAGGGCCTCGGCTTCATCGCGCGTGTAGTACTTGGCGTAGGTCGGATTCAACTGGTCGAAGACGGTCAGGCACATGTGCCGCCACTCGGTACTGTCCGATCACCCGCCGCATGTATCCGCGCATCGGCAGGGGCAGCACGCGGCAGGCTTTGGCGTAGGCCCACAGGGCGGCCGTCAGGACGTGGCTCAGTGGATGCAACATCCAGTCGGGCAACCGCCTGGTCACGCCGTGGATCAGCTTGAACGCGAAGAGGTAGAGCCCGTTCCCTTCCCGGCCGTACAGCCAGACGACCAGGCGGCCGCCTGACTTGAGCACGTCGAAGGCGCGAGCGACCACTGGCTCGGGATCCGGGATGTGGTGGAGCACACCGAACGACACCACGAAGTCGTAGGGACCGTCGGGTATCCGGTCTCCCGGCACCTGCACGCAGGTGACGCGGCTGGCGCTGGCGCTGACGTTCTTCTGCAGCACCAGGAAGGCGTCCGACGGTTCGACCGCCGTCACGTGTCCGGCTCCGGCCTTCAGCAGCATGTCGACCACACGGCCGGTGCCGCTGCCGATGTCGGCCACCGTCGCGTCCTGGAACGCCGCCGGCGTCAGGTGCGGGCCCAGGATGTCCGCGAACATCGCCGACGACGCGTAGTAGCCGTCGTTGGTCGTGGAACCTGGTCCACTGCTGACCGAAATCCTTGATGACTTCGTCCCGGGACTGCCCACTCATGCCGTCATCATATGGGAACTGGCGTGCCGGCGCCGCCCGTCTGGGGGTCGGCCGCCGGCGCCGCGGCCTCCTCCCGCGGTGCGCAGATGTCACTGGCCGGCACGGCAACCGCCATCCCGGCCCGGAACGTGCCCAGCACCAGGAGCGGCCACAGCGCGAAGGCGTGGTTGGCCCGGCCATCGCGGTGCTCGCGCCACAGGCTGCGCACGGCGTCCGGCAGGAAATAGGGTGCCAGCGCATCGGCACGCGACTCGAACATGGCTTGGCCGACTGGCTTCAGGTCTTCGCGCAGCAGCGCCGCGATTGGCATGTTGAAGCCGGTCTTCGGGCGGTTGGTCACGCTGGGCGGGGCGCCGAGGAGGCGGGCCACGCCGCGCAGGATGTTCTTGCGCTGGCCGGCGACCGGGTAGTGGGCGCGCGCGTCGATGGTGCTTGCCAGGTCCATCATGCGCCGGTCCAGCAGGGGGACACGGACCTCGAGACCGTGGGCCATGCTCATGAGATCCACCTTGGCGATGATGCTGTGCAGGTGGAACCGCTGGTCTGCCTCCATCGCCGCGTCGAGCACCGTCCCGCCAGCCGCCCGCACCTCGTCGTAGTAGCCGGCGTACTCGACCAGCGGCGAATCGCCGGCAAGGTCACGCATGGCGGGACCGTAGAGCCGACGCTGCAGGAACTCGGGCGTCAACCGGCGCCACTCCACGTGCGGATGACGACCGCCAGCCGCCATCCCGAGCCCGAAGCGTGACAGGACGGCGACCGCCGGCAGCCGCTCGGTGTTGCGCTGGCCGAGGCGATAACCGAGGCGTCCGAGGCCTTCCCAGATACGCGCCGGCACCCAGCCCCATCGCTCGGCGGCCAGGCTGGCGCGATAGGTCTCGTAGCCGCAGAAGAACTCGTCGCCACCATCGCCCGAGAGCACCACCTTCGTGCGGGCACGGACCGCGCGGGCCAGCTGGAAGTACGCCAGGGCGCCGGTGTCGGCCATCTGGCCATCGCCGTGGTGCGCCAGCATCAGGAACGCGTCCGCGAGGCCGCGAGCGCTGTCGACCGCCACTTCGTGCAGGTCGAACCCGACCGTGCCCGCCACCTCGCGGGCGGCGTCCACTTCGTCGAAACTGCCGCGATCGAACGTGGCCGTGAACAGGGGCGCCTGGCGTCCCGCGGCGGCCACCGACAGGCTGATGATCGTGCTGTCGATACCGCCGCTCTGCAGGTACTCCGAGCGGCACATCGCTGACGAGCTGGCTCCGGACGACCTCACGGAGGGTCTCGGCCGTGGTGGTCACCGCCGCGGCGACGTCGTGCAGGCGACCTCGGCGCAGTGGCCTCCAGAACGTCCGTCGCTCCTCTCGACCGGAGCCGTCGATCGTCATCCAGGTGCCGGGCGCGAGCTGCTCGACCCCGTCGAACAGGGACATGGTCGGCCCGGCCTGGCCGGCGGCCAGGTATGTGTGAAGGCCCTCCGGGCTGAGCTTGGCCGGCGAGACGCCGGCGGCGAAGAGCGCCTTCGGCTCGCTGCCGAAGAGCAGCCGTCCGGCGTGCCGGGCCAGCCACAGGGGCTTCACGCCGATACCGTCGCGGGCCAGGAGCAGGCGCCGGGCCGTGGCGTCCCACAGCGCGAAGGCGAACATGCCCTCGAGTCGGTCGACCATGGCGTCGCCCCACGCCAGGTACGCATGGGGCAGAATCTCCGTGTCGCCGGAGGAGCGGAACACGACACCGCGGTCGCGGCTGAGCTCGGCCCGGATCTCGGCGGCGTTGTAGATCTCGCCGTTGTAGCTGACGATGGCGCGGCCGCCTGGATCGGCCATCGGCTGCCGGCCGGTGTCGGACAGATCCTGAATGGCCAGGCGCCGATGAACCAGGCCGACCGGCCCCTGGTGCCAGATGCCGAATCCGTCGGGGCCGCGATGGGCCAGCACGCGCCCCATCGACCGCAGGGCCTCGACATCGACGTCGCGTCCGCCGAAATCGAGCAGGCCGGCGATTCCGCACATACCTGAGGCCTACGAGGGCTGGGTGGTTTCCATGATCTGCTTCAGCAGGACGGCGAGCAGACCAAGGGCCATGATGAGCATCGACGCCAGGATGGCGCCGACGGCGAGCTGGAACAGTGACAGGAGCTGGAACGCCAGTGCCGCCGCCAGGCTGATGGCGGAAAAGCAGAGCGTCAGGAAGGCCAGTAGTCCGAAGATGCGCAGCGGATTGTAGAAGGTCGCTGCCTCGAGGACGTATTGCAGGGTCTTCACGGAATCGGACAGCAGGCGGACATTGGACCGGCCGACGCGCGCGGAATACGTGATCGGCACGTAGAGGACGCACTTGTCGTTCATCATGTAGGCGAGCGTCAGCGACGTCGTGAAGCTGAAACCGCTGCTGACCCGCCGCATGTAGCGGACGGCGGTGGCGCGGCTGAAGATCCGGAAGCCGGAATTGATGTCCGCCACGGCGCGCGACGCCGTGAACTGGACGATGGCCTTCAGGATCCAGCGCAGCACTTCCTTCAGCGCCGACTCCCGGTAGTGCTCACCGGTACGTGCGCCCACGACCATGTCGAAGCCGCTCTGAAAGTGCCGCACGAGCTCCGGAATCCGCTCCCCGGGATAGGTGCCGTCGGCATCGATGATGACGATGCCGTCGTAGGCGGCGGCGTGGATGCCGTCCTTGAGCGAGGCGCCGTAGCCCAGCGGGTGGGCATGGCTGATGACCCTGGCGCCGGCCGCCCCTGCCAGCGCGGCCGTGTCGTCGCTCGAGCCATCGTTGACGACCACCACCTCGAACGGCTCGATGGCGGCAGTCGTCAAGGCGTGACGAATGGTCGAGACGGTGCCCGTAATGGAGGCCGCTTCGTTGAGCGCGGGCACCACCACCGAGATCACTGGCGTACTCCGATGAACATCACGGACTGCCCGAACCATTGTCGCGTGAGCGGATCGACGGCCCGGGACACTGGCAGCACGTAGCGGTCGAAGAAGCGGATCTGGGCGTTGACGTCCGCGTCGTTCAACGACTCGTGGCGGGTCAGGCGGTTGGCGAGCCATCCGAGTCCGCCGATGGGGTTGAAGTAGCACACCCGCAGCGGCCGGATCGGCAAGCCCTCGAACAACGCCGCCAGCGACCGCCGGCTGTAGCGGCGGTGATGCCCTGCCAGCGCGTCCAGATCGTTGTAGAGCAGCATCAGCGCCGGCACGCTGATGAGCAGGTGGCCGCCGGGCTTCAGCCCATCGACCAGCGCTGCCGCGGCCGGCCGATCGTGCTCGATGTGCTCGAGCATGTTGATCGACACGATGGCGTCGGCGCCGCCGGCGACGAGCGCATGGAACTGCGCGCGGTCGAGCACATCGCAGCGATGGAACGACAGGGCGGGGAAGCGCACCCGGGCCTCCGACACGCTGGCGTCGTCGATATCGCAGCCCACATACTGCCCGTACTCGGCCAGCATCGGCGCATAGCCGCCGTGACCGATCCCGGTTTCGACAATCGTGCCGCGCAGGTAGGGGGCGAAGCGACTGACGATCCAGCGGGTATAGCCAACGGCATCGGCGATCGCGGAGGAATAGGTGCCGGCGCCGGTAGGCTCCGGCCGGGTCTGGCTCAGGTTCGCTGACATTACGCTGAGTCAGCGTAGCGCCCGGTGACGAAGCGAGTCAATGAACCGGAACGCACGCTAAGCGGCGATTGGCGCTGGCCGGCGCCACCCTCGCGCCGCCGTCAGCAGCAGCTCCAGGATGAGGGCCGTGAGCAGCATTGCCAGCGCGGCGGCCAGCGGAGCCATCACGCCGGCGTAGCGCGTGAGATAGACCTGGGCCGAGGCGTGAGTGAGGAAGTAGACATTGATCACGGCCGAGGCGACGAAGCAGGCGCCCAGGAGCTGCGTCGCCCGCGACTCGAGCCGTGGATCGCGCCAGGCGCCGAGCGGGAACAACAGCAAGACCAGCAGCGAGCCGATCCAGAGGGGACGGCGGACGTGGAGGAGCACCGATTCGGTCGTCGTCGTGCGGTCGGCGACCACGGCCAGCACCGTGTCGAACGGCAAGTCGCCGGTGACCGGACCCGGCGGCTGGCGCGTCAGCTCTTCGAGCGCGCCGCTGTCCCGGCCGATGCGACGTCGCCAGACGTCCGGCTGTGCCAGGTAGGCCTCGAGCGTCGGAGCGGCCGACGCGCTCAGTTCGGTGAACAGATGACCGGGCCAGATGATGCCGTCCCAGCAGGCGAAGTAGTGCGCCCAGACGTGGTGCGCGTACGAGCGGGGGTGCGCTCGCATCGTCTCACCGGCCATGGTGAGCAGGATCGCCCCGAGGTGCTCCCGATCCGCGGGTTGGCCTCTGGCTTTGAGCCACTGCACGGCC
Source organism: uncultured Acidobacteriota bacterium (assembly GCA_963807405.1). Lineage (GTDB taxonomy): Bacteria > Acidobacteriota > Vicinamibacteria > Vicinamibacterales > UBA2999 > CADEFD01. The sequence goes on from CAWEBU010000009.1 coordinate 801,660, forward strand.
GCCGGTACGGCGGTGGCCCACAACAGCGTGTTGTACTCATTCGTCGTGTGGATGTAGGTACTCGCGGAGGTTCGCCAGCACGGGCCGTTTCGAGACCACTGGCGCCAGGGCCTCGGCAAGGTGCGAGGTGAGTTCGGGATAGCGACTGGGTTGATTGGCACGCACCGCCCACGCGACGTGCCCGAAGAGAGAGTAGCCGGCCAGCGACGAGGAGGCCGTGCCGTAGGCATAGGTCGAGTAGCCGGCAAAGGCGGCGTGATAGAGCAGGCTGGGGACCAGGATCGCGGTGGCGACCCGAAGCCGTCGTCGCTCGAAGGGGAGTGCCACGGCCAGGATGCCGAGGGGCATGGCGATGGCAACCGGCTTCACTGCGGCTGCGTAGGCCATGAAAGCGCCGGCACCCCAGGCGAGGCCAGGGGTCCGTCGAGCCAGCGTCAGCAGGGCCAGGCCCACCGAGGCATACACCGTGGCGCAGAAGACGGCTTCGGTGAGGACCAGCTGCCCGTAGACCATGACCCCATCGAGCGACGCCATGGCCACCAGGAGCGCGGCCGCCACGAAGTAGGAACGGATGTGCGCACCGACACCGGCGGCGAGCACCGCCATACCGGCGACGAGACACGTCACCTGTATCACCGGGAAATAGCGCCATCGATCGGGTAGCACCAAATCGTAGAGCGACAGGAAGCCGGGGTAGCCGGGGGTGCGGAACGGAAGCTCCCAGTGCAGATAGGTGTTCGAGTCCGGCGACGGCTGCGGGAAGGCGGCAAAGCGGATCGCGAAGACATAGCCGAAGTAGGCCATCAGCGCGGCGGCCGTCAGCCACAGCACCAGCGGGGAGCCGTTGGCGCGGCGCAGGGAGCCGAGCAGGCGCTCGAGCCGCGCCCGGTGCAGGCTGGCCAGCAGCGCCAGCGCGAGTACGCCGGCCAACAGGCTTCCGGCGGTGAGCGTCGTCGACGGGGCGAGCACGCTGCTGACGACGTAGGCACGGCCGTTCACCCGCGGGTCGGAATTGTCGCTCGACGAGAAGTAGAGACCGTCACCCCAGTGGCTGAAGCCGCCCCCGCCGCTGGTCCCGATCGTCGCGTGCAGAGTGTGAGGCGGTCCCACTGCCACGCCGTTTTCTTCGACCGTCAGTTGCGACGCGGTCGACGAGTCGTTGCTGTCCGACCGGACCGTGAACAGCGGCGGCGGCGATAGCTGGAGCGGAGCGTGGTAGGCGTAGCCGCTGACCGGCGTGATGTCGGCCGGCGCGATCGAGTGCTCGACATGTCCCGCCCACGGCAAGAGCGAGGCGGCGCCACCGGCGATCGCCGCGGCAGCGAGCAGCCACGCGATCGTCGTCCGCAGCCCGCGCCGGCGCGGCGGCGTCACGCGGTACGGCCCCCGGTCGGGGACGGGCCCTTATGGACGCCGCTCAAACAGGAACTCCGTGTTGGCCTTGCCGGTCGCGATCTCCTTGAGCACCAGCCCGCGCTCCTCGCAGAACTTGATCGCCTCGGCGTCCCACACGAATTCCATCGGCCAGCCGCCGAGCCAGTCGCGGATGTCCGTCATCAGGTTCATGCCGCGGTCCTTCTTGTGGTCCCGCATCCGCTGCAGCACTTCGGGCAGGCGGCGCCATTCGCGCTGCATCATGAAGCGCCACACGTACCAGTAGTCCCACACCCGGCGCCGCAGCCACCCGGAGCTGACGTAGCGCTGCTTGACGTCCAGCCAGAACTCCGGCGTCGGGTCGACCTGCACATCCGCCGCGTAGAGCGCGATGTACATCAGGCCGCCGCTTTTGACCCGTTCGGTCGCCAGATCGATGGCCTTCCAGACCTCGCCGGTGTGGTGCAGCACGCCCCAGGAGTAGACCAGATCGTAGGTGGGCAGCGCGCGCATGTAGGCGGGGTCGAGCACCGACCCCTGCTGCACCGTCCACCCGGGCGGGCTGCCGGCCTTGGCGTGGACCATGCGGGTAGCCTCCACCGAGGACGGGTCGTAGTCGAAGCTGAAGATCGACGCCGCGCCGGCCTGGTGCATGGCCATCGAGTGCACGCCGCTGCCGCAGCCGATGTCGATGACGCTGAGGCCCTTCAGATCCGGGCGCTTCATGAACTCGAGAATGCGCGCCTTCGAGACGTCCACGACTTCCTGGCTGTAGTGCTTCTCGATGAACTGTCGCCAGTTACGGCCGAACTCGAACCGCTTGTCAGCCACGTCGTCAGGTCCTCGCCGGCTCATCGCCGCGCGGCGCCAGGCCTCCGTAGGCCAGGGCCGTTTCCTCGAGCATGCGCCGCATGCCGAATCTCGTGCGCACGAAGGCCGGCGCCGCCGCTGCCGCCCGCCTGGCGCGATCCTTGTCGCGGATGAGGGAGCCGATCACGTCCGCGGCTTCCCGAGGTGTGCCCGAGTGGACGATCCAGCCGCTGCGGCCGTCGTCCAGGGTCTCGATGGCGCCGCCGGCCGGCGTCGACACCACCGGGACGCCGAGCGCCTGCGCCTCGATGAGGACGTTCGGACAGCCCTCGAAGACGGACGACAGGAACAGCACGTTCATCGCCGCCATACTATCGTACGGCTTCTGCTCGTGACCCACGAGGTGCATGCGATCCGCGAGGCCCGAGGATGCGATCCGCGCTTCGACGAGCGGCCGCTGCACCCCGTCACCCACGAGCAGGAAATGCGCGTCTGGAAAGGCCAGCGCAACCCGCTCCGCCGCATCGAGCCACAGCAGCGGCCGCTTCTCCTCCGACAGGCGCATCACGCCGCCGACGACGAAAGCCTTCTCCGGGATGGCATGGGCGGCCCGATAGGCGGAGCCCGAGAGGCCGGGCCCCGTCGCCGCTGCCATGCGGTCGAAGTCGACGCCGTTCCTGAGCACGGTGACCCGGCCGGCCGGCAGGCTCAGCCACTCAGCGTAGTCGGCGGCACCGACGTGACTGTTGTTGAGCGCCCGCACCTCCGCACGTTCGAGGAGCACCCGGTATGCCGATCGCATGTACGGCTGATAGAACACGAAGTGGCTCGGGTTGACGCTGCGCATGCTCAGCACGACGTGGCCCACGCCCGCGAGGACGGCGGCCAGGCCGGCCTTGACGTTCACTTCGTCGAGCCACAGATGCACGATGTCTGGCTGGCGAGCGAGAAACGCCCTTGCGTACGCCGCCACGTGACCGAGTTCGCCCGGCAGGTGACGTTGGATCGCCGACAGCAGCCGCGGAGCCGCGGGACTGAGTGCCGCCGACATGTCCCGCTCCTCGATGTCGCGCGGGGCGAGACTCACGTGGATACCGGCTGCTTCGAGCGTCGGCAAAAAGAAGCGTTGCCACTCGTGGTCCTGATACATGACGACGACCTCGATATCGACCTCGTAAGCCGTCTTGAGCCCGACCAGTGTGGTGACCAGCTGGCGCTCGGCGCCTCCCGGGCCCAGCGTTCCGATGGCCGCCATCACGAGCGGCCGACCCGAACGCCGCCGGGCGGGCGGCAGCGCCGAAGCCAGCAAACCCCGGAACCGCCTCTCGAACCGGTTGTCGAGGCCGTCGAGCAGGCGCGTGAGCAGCTTCAGCCGCAGCCGCGCGCTGCCGGTCGGCGCCTCGCGCGCCCACAGCAGTGGGAGGTTGTGGACGATCCAGACCTGAACGAGCCTGACACCGAGACGATGGACGCGCGCCGGCAGTGCCAGGAGCCTGCCGGGGGCGGCTCGCGCCGTGCCGGCAAGACGCGGCGTGGGCGCTGACGGGGATTCTCCGGTGGGAGATTGACTGCGCGCGCTCGTGTCACGAAGACCAACTCGTGCTCGAAGACTGCCGGCGAGATCGGCAGTCCGATAGAACGCGTCGGCCACTGGCTTCCGGATCGCCGCGGGTAAGGTTGCCCGCGCGATGCGACGAACCGGGTCAAGATCCATGTGCCGTTCGCCTGCGACCGATGTAGACGAGGTTCTGCTGGCCGCCGTCCGCCGTCGGCCGCGCCTCGCGGATGCTGACGAGACGCGATGGGAGCGCGCCCGCCTGCGAGTCGCCCCACACCCGATCGAAGGGCACGTAGAGATGCTCGCTGAGCTCGAGTTGATGGGTCACGACCTCGTCGAAGCCGCTCCGCCTCATGCGGGCCGCCAGCGACTCGCGCGTGAACGACCGGACGTGCTGCCAGCGATGGAAGATGACATTGGCCAGCGGGTCGACGCACATGCCGAGGTCGAGGTCCTCGTTGTTGGGCGTCGTGACCACCACCAGTCCGCCGGGTGCGGTCGCTTGCGAGACGAGCGCCAGCGTTTCGTCGAACGCGTCGTCGAGCACGTGCTCGATGACCTCGGCCATGACCACCACGTCGAACTGCTGCCGATCCTTCGGGCCCAGCGTGCCGAGAAAACCTGCCTGTTCGTGGAATCGCCGGGCGAGCGCGGTGCGGGCGGCCGGGGACGGGTCGTAGCCGGCCACCTGCAGGTGGCGCTCGAGCAGCAGCGTCGTCAGGTCGCCGACACCGGCGCCGAAGTCGAGCACGCGCGCGCCAGCCGGCAGCAGGTGGTCAATGGCGACAATCAGGGCACGGCCGGCCTGTCGGGCGAAGCTGAACTCCTTCAGCCGCGTCGTCCACACGCCGTCCCAGAAGCGATCGACGAGTTCGGGTGTCCACACCAGGCGCTGGGGCTCGCGCTGCTGGCGGCTCTTGAGCACGGTCAGCAGGTCGTGAATCACTGGCGGTCTCCGGCCGGCACATCCGCCCCCAGCATGCGCATGTCGAATTCCGCCTCGAGGTTCACCACGGCGGTCGTGAAGATGCCGCCCGGGCCCTGCACGTTGAACTGCAGTGCGTCTTCGATGAAGTCGTACATGATCTGATCGTGGAAATGGCCGGCGCCGAGGTTGATGAAGTAGTCCCCGCCCGCGAGCCACATGCGCATCGGCACCCGGAGCTCGAAGGCCTCGCCGGCACGCAGCCGCAGCGGGTCCAGGTGCTGCGAGATGTTGGTGACCCCGAACAGCACCGTGCCTCGGCGATCCTTGATGGCGAAGCCGGTGGAGATCTGGTCGACGTCGCGCACGGCACGCATCCGGAAGCTGAGGACGCAGGCCTGACCGGAGGTCAGCCCGGCCACCGGCCGGCCGGACTCGTCGGTGAGGGCGAACCACTCGACCCGCATTGCCCGGTCGCCGTAGCGGTTGGCCGTGCGGGCGGCCTCCTCGTCGGTTGCGGAAGCGGCGGCGTCGGCCGCGCCGGCCTCCGCGAGGACCTTCACGCCGACCTCCAGGGCGACCGGCGGCAAGGGCGCATCGGTTGGGGCGGGAGCGGCGGGCGGGGCGGGCGCCGCCTGCGCCGCCAGCGGATTGGCCGTGCCCCACAGCAGCTGCTGATAGCGTGACGCCATCTCGCGCGCCGGCCCCGACGCGTAGACATGGCCGCGCTCGAGGATGAGCGCATGGTCGCAGAACGTCGTGATGGTGTTCAGATCGTGCGACACGAGCAGGATCGTCTTCCGCTGCCGCCTGAGCTCGGTGATCCGGCCGAAGCACTTCATCTGGAACTTGGCGTCACCCACCGACAGGGCCTCGTCGATGATGAGGATGTCGGGATCGACCGAGATGGCCGTGCTGAAGGTGAGCCGGGCCTGCATGCCGGTCGAGTAGGTGCGGAACGGCTGGTCGATCACCTCGGCCAGCTCGCTGAAGGCGATGATCGACTCGAGCTTGCCGTCGATCTCCTCACGCGGCATGCCCAGGCACATGCCGCCCATGTAGATGTTCTCGCGGCCGGTGTAGTCCGGGTGGAAGCCGGTGCCGAGTTCGAGAATGGCCGTGATGCGGCCGTTGACGTCGAGCTCGCCGCCGGACCGCTCAAGGGTGCCGGTGATGAGCTTGAGCAGCGTGCTCTTGCCGGCGCCGTTGCGGCCCAGAATGCCCACGACCTCGCCGCGCCGCATCTCGAACGAGACGTCATCGAGCGCCTGCTTCTCGGTGTGGCGGCGCCGCCCGGTCAGGAGCTCCGCCAGCACGTCGCCCGGGTGCTTGTAGATCTTGAACGTCTTCGACAGGCGGTCGGCGCGGATGACGACATCGTCGTTCACAGGACGTCTCCGAAGCCGTGCTTGGCGCGCTGGAACACCGTATAGCCGAGCGCCAGCATGGCGATGCCCGAGAGCGGCGCCACCACCCAGGCGACTGGGTGCGCCGGGCCGGCGAAGTAGAGCGCGTCCTGGTAGCACCAGATGAAGTAGCTGAGCGGGTTCACGTAGAAGAGCGGCATCATCCACGACGGCAGCGCGTGCGGGTTGTAGAGCACCGGCAGCGCGAACAGTCCCACGGTGAGCATCACCTGGATTACGTCCTTGATGTCGCGGAAGTAGACGCCGAGGCTCGACAGGAGGAACGACGCCCCGACCATCAGGGCCAGCTGGCTCAGCACCACCACCGGTAGCAGCAGCGCGAACGGTCCGAGCGTGCCCTTGTAGGCGGCGTAGCCGGCGGCGAACGCCAGCGTCACGATCTGGGCCGTCGAACTGGCCACCGCGCTCTTGACCGGCAGCAGCTCGATCGGGAACACGATCTGCTTGACGAGGCTGGCGTGCGACTGCAGCACCGTCGTGCTGCGGGCCAGCACCTCCTGCGCCGTCAGCCAGCAGACCAGGCCAGCGAAGATGGCCGGCGCATAGTCCACGGCGGTCGTGGCACTGCTGGCGGCGTACCTGGCCGGGAACACGTAGGCGAACAGGAACGCGTAGAGCAGCATCAGCATCAGCGGATGGCCGAGCGTCCAGAACAGGCCGAATGCCTGGCCCGAGAAGCGATCGCGCAGGTCGCGCTGAATCAGGGCGACGAGCAGGCGGCGGTGCGTCGAGAGCACGCTGGACAGGTGGACGAGTCCTCGCATGGGATCAGCCGAGTGACACGCCGGGGTTGGCGTCCAGCCACGCGTGCAGCATGAGGACGTTCCACAGCGGATAACCCCAGTTGGCGCCGGCCACGTGCGCCTGCCAGCGTTCGCGGATGAGGCCGGGCTCGAGGAGCTGATCGCGGGCGAACCGGGCTTCTGAGAGGAGCTCCTCGGCCCACCCGCGCAGCGGCCCGCGGATCCACTGGTCGAACGGCACGCCGAAGCCCATCTTCGGCCGATCCATCAGCGGTCGTGGCACGTAGCGATCGAGCACCTGCTTGAGGATCCACTTGCTTTCGGTGCCGCGCCACTTGTAGTCGGTCGGCAGGGTCCAGGCGAACTCGACCACGCGGTGGTCGAGCAGCGGCACCCGCGATTCGAGCGACACCGCCATGCTGGCGCGGTCCACCTTGGTCAGGATGTCGTCCGGCAGGTAGGTCAACGTGTCGTAGTACCTGCATCCGCTCGGCGAAGTCCGGGACGCGTGTCACCGCCGCCGGATCCCACAGGATGCCGTGCGGCTCGGCGCCGCCGCGCACGAGCGCGTCGGGCGTGTGCCAGTGGCTGAGCATCTGACGGTACATGCCGTCGGGATCGGCGAGGGTGAGGCGCTCGGCGAGGCTGTGCATCCGGTGCCCGAAGTTGACGGGCAGCATGCGAGCCGGCAGCAGGCGCCCGAGCTGGTCCCACTGCCGCACCGGAATCCGCCCGGCCAGGCGGCCGGCCGGCAGGCGCATCCAGGACGGCGCCACGTTGGCGCCTTTCCAGATCGTGCGGCCGAGCTCGTAGCGTTTGTAGCCGGCGAACAGCTCGTCGCCGCCGTCGCCCGAGAGCACCACCGTGACGTGCTGACGCGTGAGTTCGCAGACCAGGAACGTCGGCAGTTGGGACGAATCGGCGAACGGCTCGTCGTACCACAGCGGCAGCTTGGGCACGATGTCGAGGGCGTGGTTCGATTCGACGTAGAGCTCGGTGTGGTCGGTGCCGAGGTGCTTGGCCACGGCCTTGGCGTAGGGCGCTTCGTCGAACCCCTGCTCCTTGAAGCCGATGGAGAACGTTCGCACCGGCCGGCTGCTGTTGGCCTGCATCAGCGCCGTCACGAGCGAGGAATCGACGCCGCCCGACAACAGGGCTCCGAGCGGGACGTCGGCGATCATGCGGCGGCGGACGGCGTCGTTCAGCAAGCCGTCCAGGGCGCCGATGGCCGACGCTTCGGAATGCCCTCCGCGCTGCTCCTGGCCGCGGGTGACGACGTCGTGGAACGACCAGTACGGCCGCTCGCTCCCGACCACGCCGTCGACCACCGTGAGGATCGTGCCAGGCGTGAGCTTGCGCACGCCCTGGTAGATGCTGTGCGGGGCCGGGATGTAGTTGTGCCGCATGAACGCCGAGACGGCGTTGCGGTCGATGACGGGCTGCCAGTCGGGGTGCTGCCGCAACGGCTTCAGTTCCGAGCCGAAGAGGAACAGGCCTGGAAACTGGCCCCAGTAAAGCGGCTTGATGCCGAGCCGGTCGCGCACCACCGACAACGTGCGCGTCTGGCGGTCGTAGAGGGCGAAGGCGAACATGCCGATGAGGCGCTGCGCCGTCTGCTCCACGCCCCACTCGGCGCACCCTTCCAGCATGACCTCGGTGTCGGAGGTGCCGCGGAAGCGGCGGCCGGCGCGCTCGAGGTCGGCGCGCATCTCGTCGTGCGAGTAGACCTCGCCGTTGTAGACCATGACGTAGCGCTCGCAGGCCGAGACCATCGGCTGATGCCCGGTGGGCGACAGGTCGCGGATGGCGAGGCGGCGATGGCCGAGGGCCACCCCCGCCGGCGCATCGACCCAGTAGCCGGACGAATCCGGGCCGCGCAGCGCCATCGTGTCGGTCATGGCGCGGACGACGGTGTCGAGGCGCTCGTCAGAGCCTCCGCGTTCGACCTGGATGAATCCGGTAATGCCGCACATAGGAAGGATGGGCCGGCTGCGAGGACGGCAACCGACCAATTATAGCGGTGAAGACCGGCCCGGCGGGCTCAGGGCGCGAGTGACCGATAGAGCGCGGCGTAGGCCTCCACGGCATCGGCCTCCTGGAACTGCCGCTCGATCCGCGCACGGGCCGCGCGCCCCCGCGCCGCACGCTCGTCAGCCGATTCTCGCAGGGCGGCGGCCAGGGCATCGGCCAGTGCCGGCGCGCTCGCGGCCGGCACCAGCCGCCCGGTGTCACCGACGAGGACCCGCGTATCGCCGACGTCGGTGGCGACGGCCGCCACGCCGCAGGCCATGGCCTCGGCCAGGCCGTTGGGGAAGCCCTCGCCGAGTGAACTCGAGACGGCGATGTCGAAGGCCGGCAGCACCCGCTCGGGGCGATCGGTGGGCCCCGGCGCCACGACGCGCGTGCCGAGCCCGAGTGCGGCGAGGCGGGTCGCCAGTGGCCCCCCATCGACCGACACACCGGGACCGATGAGGACCAGCCGCCACGGCGGCAGCGCGTCGCCGGCCCGGGCCAGCATCGCCACCGCCTCGAGCAGCACGTCGTGGGCCTTCACCGGCGAGATCCGGGCGATGTAGCCGATGGCGAGCGTCCGGTCGTCGAGACCCCACGCCCGGCGGGCCGCCGCCCGCAGGTCAGCGGACGGGCGGAAGCGTTCGGTGTCCACGCCGTTGCGGATGACGGGCATCCGGGCCGCGCGGTAGCCCCGGGCGCGGTGGGCGTCGAGCGCCGCCGCCGAGCCGGCCACGATGGCGGCCGGGACGGTGGAGGAGGCCGCGGCGCAGACCCGCATCAGGGCCCGCGTCTCGGGCCGGTTGACCCCCGCCGAGAGGTTGCTCTGGCGCAGGCTCCAGACCTGCGGCGTGCGCAGGCCCGTGGCATACGCCGCGATGCCGAAGGCATCCGCGTGGTACATCCACGTCTGGAGCACCGACGCGCCGCTGGCATGCAGTGCCCGCACCAGGCCGACGCTGCCGGTCAGGGCCGAGAGCGACTTGCGCATCGCGAACGCGCGCACGGGAATGCCGGCCCGCTCGAAGCCGGCCGCCAGCTCGCCGCGCGCACCGATCGTCCACGCGGACTGCGTCCATCGGGGCTCGCGTTGCGCGAGCTGCTCGCAGAGCCGCTGCAGGAACAACTCCGCGCCGCCGCGCTCGAGCGAGCCGATGAGGTGTACGATGTGCACCGCGTGACGAAGGCACTATACGCCACTGCCGCGCGGGTGCGTGTCCTGCGCGTCATCGCGCGGCTCAACATCGGCGGGCCGGCCCTTCACGCCACGCTGCTGCACGAGCGGCTGGACCCGCGGCGCTTCCAGTCCACGCTCGTGACCGGCAGCGAGGAACCCGGCGAGGGCAACTACCTCGCCCTCCACGGCCGCACCGCCGAGGTCGAGCTGATTCCGGGTCTCGGCCGCGAGATCCGGCCACTCGCCGACGCCGGGACGCTGTGGCGGCTGGTCGCGCTCATGCGGCGACTCCGGCCGCACATCGTGCACACGCACACGGCCAAGGCAGGCGCGGTCGGGCGGGCCGCCGCCATCCTCGCCGGCGTGCCGGTGGTCGTGCACACCTATCACGGCCACGTGCTGCGCGGCTATTTCCCACCGGCGACAACGGCCGTCTACCGCGCGATCGAGCGCGGGCTGGCCTGGCGGAGCGATCGTCTGCTGGCGGTGACGACGCGCGTGCGCGACGAGCTGGTGGCGCTCGGCGTGGGGCGGGCCGCTCAGTACCGCGCCGTGCCTCTCGGGCTCGACCTGGCGCCGCTGCTGGCCGCCGAACGCTGGCGAGGTCAGCTGCGCGCGGAACTCGGTCTCGGTGCCGCGCCGCTCGTCGGCATCATCGCCAGGCTCGCGCCCATCAAGGCGCACGAGGTGTTCCTGGCGGCGGCCGCGCGTGTGCACCGGGACGTGCCGTCGGCCCGCTTTCTCATCGTCGGCGACGGCGAGCGGCGCCACGCGCTCGAGCAACAGGCGGCGGCCCTCGGCCTGGGCGACGCCGTGCGGTTCCTCGGCTGGCGGGCCGACCTCGATCGCATCTACGCCGACCTCGACGTCGTGGCCCTGACCTCGCGCAACGAGGGCTCGCCCGTGGCCCTCATCGAGGCGATGGCGGCCGGCGTGCCGGTCGTGTCGACCGACGTCGGCGGCGTGTCTGACGTCGTCCAGCACGGGATGAGCGGCCTGCTGGCGCCGATGGACGATGACGAGGCGGTGGCGAGCCACCTGCTGACCCTGCTCGCGGATCCCGGCCTCCGGCGCGACATGGGCCAGCGCGGGCGGGCGGCCGTGTCGGCCACCCACGACGCCGATCGCCTCGTGCGCGACATCGAGACGGTCTACGAGGATCTGGTGCGCGAACGGCGCGTCCAGTTGTAACGGGCAGTTGTAACGGGGTCTGTCACGGTCACACCTTGTAACCGGGGTCTGTCACCGTCACCGTAGCGTCGCCCCTCGCCCGCCCGCTGTGACGGTGACAGACCCCGGTTACAAGGTGTGACCGTGACAGACCCGGTGACATTTGTGGCATATCCTTCAACTCGGAATGCGCAGTGGCTCCCGAATCCTGTTCGGTGCGGCGGCGATTCTCGCCGCGTCCACGTGGCTGGCGGCCGGCCGCGCCGTGCCGGCGGTCCAGCGGACCGCGACCGTCACCTCGGCCCCGTCGAGCGACTATCTGGGCTCGGCCGCCTGTGAGTCCTGCCACGTCGACGCCTACACGCGCTGGAAGGCGTCGCTGCACGTCCAGATGACGCGGCCGGTCGCCGAGGCCACCATCCTCGGCGACTTCTCGCGTGGCACGACGCTCGCGGCGCACGGACGATCGCACGAGTTCAGCACCCGCCAGGGACAGCTGTTCGTCACCACTCGCTCGACGGGCCGGCCCGCCGAGACCCACAAGGTCGACTACACGCTCGGCTCGAAGCGATTCCAGGGCTACCTGTCGACGCTGCCGGACGGCCGCATCTACGTGCTGCCGGTGTTCTGGCACGTCGAGGCCCGGCGGTGGCTCGACTGGAAGGAGACCACGCCGATTCCTGACGGCGCGCATGACCTGAAGCAGATCTGGAACGTCAACTGCTTCAACTGCCACGCCACCAACATCGAGCGCGGCTACCTGCCGGCCCGCGCGGTCTACGAGACGTCGTGGACCGAGCTCGGCATCGGCTGCGAGGCCTGCCATGGGCCCGGCAAGAGGCACGTCGCGCTGATGGAGACGTGGCAGGAGAATCCAGCCACGATTCCCACCTACAGCTCGCGCGCGGACAACCGGCAGCTGAGCGACCTCCTGCGGATCTTCTCGCCGCGCTCGGCCGAGCCGCGGCGCACGTTCGACACCTGCGCCTACTGCCACGGCAACAAGCGCAACGTCTTCACCGACTTCGAAGCCGGCGACCGCTACGAGGATCACGCGCTGCCGTTCCTGTTGAGTGAGCCGCTGCCGGAGTTCGACCCCCAGGGCGAGTTCTGGCCCGACGGGCGCCCCAACCGCTTCAACCGGCCGCAGGCGCTGACCCTGACGGGGTGCTTCAAGGCCGGCGCCATCACCTGCACCAACTGCCACCTGGCCCACGGCAGGTCCGACAACCCGTTCTCGCTCAAGGTCGACCTGACGAGCGGACGAAGCGGCGACACGCTCTGCACGCAGTGTCATCAGGGGCCGACAGGTCGCGCTGCGGCCGATGACCCGCGCCCGCCCGCCGCGCGCATCACGAGCCGCGCGCCAGATACCTTCGCCAGCCGCCAGCCGTGGAGCGATGCGGAACTGTCGCGCCACTCGTTCCATCCGGCCGACTCCGAGGGCAGCCGCTGCGTCAGCTGTCACATGAGCGACGTCAACTGGCGGCTGCTGATGCGGCGGCGCGATCACACGTTCCAGTCACCGGTGCCGGAAACGACGGCCGCCTTCGGCGTGCCGAACGCGTGCACGACCTGCCACGACGACAAGACCCCGGAGTGGGCGGCGGGCCGGATGGACGCCTGGTGGGGCGATGGCGAGCGCCGGCAGAAGAGCCTGTCTCTCGCCACCACGATGTACGCCGCCGGCACGGGTGACGCCGCCGCGGTGCCCGCCCTGGCCGCGCTCGCCATCGATCGCTCGCAGGGCGCGGTCATCCGCGCCAGTGCGCTCGTCTACATCGCCCGCCTGGTCGGCGCTCGTGAATTCGACGACGCGCCGGCGGCGAGCCAGACGACCACCGAACGCGGACGCCAGACGGCGACGCAGCGTCCGCGGGACGGACGGGTCGATCCGCGGGTGTTCGGCGTCCTGCTCGGCGCCGCGTCCGATCCGGAGCCGATGGTCCGCGCCGCCGCCGCCCGCACGCTCGGCTCGCTCGATCAGCGCGACGAGCGCATCCTCGCCGTGCTGATGGCGCGGCTCGTCGATGACACCCGGGTCGTCCGCGTCAGAGCAGCCGAAGCGCTGCTCGCGCTCGACGTCATCAGCGCGCCCGGCCGCGCCGGCGACGCTCTCCTGCGCGCGCAACAGGAGCTGGAGACCAGCCTGCGTTCGTTTCCAGAATCGGCGCAGATGCAGACGACGCTGGCCTGGCTGCTCACGCAGCGCGGCCAGACCGCCGAGGGCGAGCGCGCCGTGGCAGCGGCCCTGGCCCTCGACCCGGCGGCGGCCCGCCCCTACGTCATCCGCGGCGTGCTGGCGGCCCGTGCTGGCCGCTTCGCCGAGGCGATCGAGAGCTGGAAGGCGGCCCGCGATCGCGATCCCGCCACCGCCAACATCGATCGCATGATCGAGGAGGCGACGCGGCGCCTGCCTCCCGGCAAATAAAAAACCGGCGGCCCCGTGAGGGACCGCCGGTTGATTCTTCCGAGCCCCGGAACCGGAGTCCCGAGCGTCTGCGCTTAGCCCTTCTTGAGCTGTTCGATGAGGGCCTTGGCCTGCGCCGCTTCGGCCGAGTCCGGCTCGACCGCGATGACCTTCTCCATCATCTCGAGGGCGCCGGGCATGTCCGCCTTCTGCAGCTTGCCGAGGCCGAGCTTGAAGTACGGCTTGGCCCAGTTCGCATCGACGTCGATGGCGCGCTGGTACCACTTCATGGCCTCGTCGGTTTCACCCTTGGCGAACTTCACTTCGCCCAGGTTGTAGAACACCTCGCGGCCGGCGCTCATGCTCTTGGCGGCTTCGGTCAGGGCCGCGTCGGCGGCGGGGAAGTCGCCCTTCTCGAGGTTCGTCATGCCGATCTCGACCTGGGCCTTCTCGGCGTTGGGATCCTCGGCCGGGATCTTGGCGTAGGTGGCGAGGGCGCCGTCGTAGTCCTTCTTCATGCGCTGGGCGCGGCCCACCTGCAGGTGGAGCGCCGTCAGGGCCGGGACCTTGACGAGCATCGCCTGGTAGGCCGCGATGGCGCCGTCGAAGTTGTTGGCGGTCATCATGGCGTCGGCGGCCGCAAGTTCTTCCTGCAGCTCCTTCGTGTTCACACCGGCCAGCGCGCCGCCCCCACCAGGGGCGCCGGCCGCGAGCGTGAACTCCACGGGAGGATTCGGCTGGCCGATCGTGCGGATGGGCACGTTGCCGACCGAGGCCTGGAACCCGGGCGCCGAGGCCGTGAGCTTCCAGCTGCCGGCGCGCAGCCCGATGATCGAGAAGCGGCCCCGGTCGTCGGTCGTCGCGGTGAACGAGGGCGGCGACGCCTGGGGATTCTCCGCTACCACGGTGGCACCCTTGAGCGGCTCACCCTTGTCGTCCTTCACCACCCCGCCGATGCGGCCCGTCTGGGCCATCGCGGGAAGTGCGGCGAGCAGCACGACCATCACGGCCGCAAGCGACAGCTTCAGACTTTCACGCATCGTTGTATCTCTCCTCGAAAATCGGAAAACCTTCGAAGTATATGCTAGCAGCCTGTGTCCCGGAACCGAAGGTCTCCGATACCAAATATGACCGATTTCCCGGGTCCTGACGACTGCCGGTCCGAACGCCCCATTCGGCGTTCCAGCACCGGGGCCGCCACGTCCGGGACGCTCCAGGCCACCACCTATGCTCAGTAAGACGCTTCCCATCCTGGTTCTGGTGGCTGCCCTGGCCCTGGCCGGGCCGGCCCCAGCCCAGGCCCCTGCCCTCCGCACCGCCGGCGTCGACGCCGCCCGGCTGACCGAGATCGACCAGATCGTCGCCGACGCCATCGCCGCCGGGCGGATGCCCGGGGCGGTCGTGGTGGTGGGGCGGGGCGACGCCGTGCTGTTCGAGAAGGCCTACGGCCAGCGCGCCGTGGCGCCGCTCTCCGAGCCGATGACGCTCGACACCGTCTTCGACGTGGCTTCGCTGACCAAGGTCGTGGCCACCACCACGGCCGTCATGCAGCTCGTCGAACGCGGCGTCGTGCGCCTGGCCGACCCGGTGGCCCGCTGGGTGCCGGGGTTCGAGAAGTTCGGCAAGACCGGCATCACCGTGCGCCACCTGCTCACCCACGTGTCGGGCCTGCGGCCGGACGTGGACCTCGGCGATCCGTGGAAGGGGCACGACGCGGCCATCGCCCTGGCCGTCGACGAGGTGCCGCAGTCGGCCCCCGGCACGCACTTCGTCTACAGCGACATCAACTTCTTCCTGCTCGGCCACATCGTCGCCGAGGCGTCGGGCCTGCCGCTCGAACGCTACGTGGCCGACCGCATCTTCACGCCGCTCGGGATGACCGACAGCGGGTTCCTCCCGCCGATCGAACGCATCGGGCGCATCGCGCCCACCGAGCGTTGCCGCTTCCTGGATGCCTGGCCCTGCAAGGCGCCGGATGTCGAGCCGCTGCGCGGCGTCGTGCACGATCCGACGGCCCGGCGCATGGGCGGCGTGGCCGGCCATGCCGGACTCTTCAGCACGGCGCGCGACCTGACACGGTTCGCACGCATGCTGCTCGACGGCGGCGCGATCGGGCCGCGCCGCGTCCTGGCTCCGCTCACGGTGGCCAGGATGATCGCCCCGGCGACACCCTCGGGCATGCCGGCGGTGCGCGGTCTCGGCTGGGACATCGACACCAGTTTCTCGTCGAACCGCGGCGAGCTGATGCCGATCGGCTCGTTCGGCCACACCGGCTTCACCGGCACGTCGCTGTGGGTCGATCCGCGGACCAAGCTGTTCGTGGTCTTCCTCTCGAGCCGTCTCCATCCCGATGGCGGCGGCGATGTCGGGGCCGTGCGGGCGCGCGTGGCGACGGTGGCCGCCAGTGCCATCACGTCGCCGACCCTCGACACGCTGGCCGGCGTGCCGATGTCCGGGGCCGACTTCGGCGCTGCCAGCGAGCCCGGACGTGCCGTGCCCGGCACGCCGACGACGCGCGTGCTGCCCGGCATCGACGTGCTCGCGCGGGACGGCTTCGCCGTGCTGGCCGGCAAGAAGGTCGGCCTCGTCACCAATCACACCGGGCTCTCGATGAGCGGCGACTCGACTATCGACGTGCTGGCCCGGGCGCCGGGCGTGACGCTGGTGTCGCTCTTCAGTCCGGAACACGGCATCCGCGGCCAGCTCGACGTGGAGCACGTGCCGTCGTCGACCGACGAGCGGACGGGACTGACCATCCATTCGCTCTACGGCGCCACGCGCCGGCCCACCGCGGAGATGCTGGCCGGCATCGACACGCTGGTCGTCGACCTCCAGGACGTCGGCGTGCGCTTCTACACCTACCTCGCCACGATGGGCTACGTGCTGGAGGAGGCCGCCGCGCACAAGCTCAAGGTGGTGGTGCTCGACCGGCCGAATCCGATCAACGGCTGGCAGGTCGAGGGGCCGCTGGCCACCGACGACCTGCTCAGCTTCATTGCCTACATGCCGATGCCGATCCGGCATGGCATGACCATCGGGGAGCTGGCGCAGCTCTTCAACGCCGAGCGCCGGATCGGCGCCGACCTGACCGTCGTGCCGATGGACGGCTGGCACCGCGATCAGTGGTTCGATCAGACCGGGCTGACCTGGGTCAACCCGTCGCCGAACATGCGCAACCTCACGCAGGCGACGCTCTACCCGGGCATCGGCGCCATCGAGTACGCCAACATCTCGGTCGGCCGCGGCACCGATCAGCCCTTCGAGCAGATCGGCGCGCCGTGGATCGACGGGCCGCGTCTGGCGGCCGCCCTGAATGCGCGCGCCCTCCCCGGCATCCGCTTCTATCCGGTGCGCTTCACGCCGGCCTCCAGCGTGCACGCGGGTCAGGCCTGTCAGGGCGTCTTCATGGTGGTGACGGACCGCGACCGGCTGCAGCCGGCGCGCGTCGGCATGGAGGTCGCCTCGGCCCTGTTCGCGCTGCACCGCGACCAGTTCGATCCGCAGACGAGCGAGCGGCTGGTGGGCAACGCGGTCGCGCTGGCCCGCGCCCGGGCCGGCGACGACCCGGCGGCGATTGCCGCCTCGTGGGCCGGCGCCGAAGCGTCGTGGCGGCGTACGCGCGCGAAGTACCTGCTCTACCGCTAGGCTTCACTTGTAACGGGGTCTGTCACCGTCACGAATTGTAACGGGGTCTGTCACCGTCTCTGCGTTGTGACCGTGACAGACCCGATTACAAACGGAGACCGTGACAGACCCCGTTACAAGTGCCGTCACCGCGTCGCGTGATCGGCGACCAGGGCGCCCAGCACCAGCGGCAGGTAGATGATGGTGGCGAAGAACAGCCGCCGTGCGACGACGTGGGTGCGGTTGACGGCGAACTCGACCGACAGCCACAGCACCACCGCGCCGAGCACGATCGCGGTCACGAGGTAGCGCGGGCCGGCCAGCCCGAGCAGCGTCGGCAGCAGGCTGACCGGAATCATGGCCGCCGCGTAGAGCACCGCCTGCCGGCCGGTACTGCGGCCGCTCGGCTCGATCACCGGCAAGAGCGGCATGCCGGCGCTGGCGTAGTCCTCCCGGTGCATCCAGGCGATGGCGAGGAAGTGCGGCATCTGCCAGAAGAACACGATCCCGAACAGCGCCCAGCCACCCGGCGACAGCGAGTTGGTGGCCGCGGCCCAGCCGATGAGCGGCGGCAGCGCGCCCGGCACGGCTCCGACGATCGTCGACAGCGACGACTTGAGCTTCATCGGCGTGTAGACGACGACGTAGCTCAGCACCGTGAGGAGGGCCACGATCGACGACAGCGGATTGGCCAGGAACCACAGCTCCGCCAGGCCGAGCGCCGACAGCGCCATCCCGAACCATAGTGCCGGACCGGGGGCCAGGCGCGAGGCCGGCAGGGGCCGTGTGCGCGTGCGCCGCATCAGCCGGTCCGTGTTCCGCTCCCACACCTGGTTCAGCACCGACGCGCCGCCGGCCACGAGCGTCGTGCCCAGCACGGTGTGGATCAGGCGGGCCGTTGGCGCCTCATCGGGCATGCCGAGGTAGTAGCCGGCCAGCGTCGTCAGCACCACGAGCAGGTTGAGGCGCGGCTTGGTCAGCGCCAGGTAATCCGTCCACGGCTGACGGGTGCTGGCGGGCGCGGCCGCCGCACGCTCCTCATCGCGCACGCCGGCGTCGCCGGTGCTCATGCCGCCGGCACCGGCAGTGACAGCGCCAGGGTGGCCGTGCCCCCCGCCGCGACGGTAACCGTACCGATGGTCGTGCCGGCCGCTTCGTGCCACGCTTCCACGGTGTAGGTGCCGGCCGGCAACTGCGGCAACGAGAACGCGCCGTCGGGCCCGGTGACGGCGAAGTACGGGTGATTCATCACGCCGACCCACGCGTTCATCCAGGGGTGGACGTCGCAGCGGAGCGCCACCATGACCTCATCGGTCGAGAACGTGTGGCTGTAGCGCACGCCCTGCACCGGCTGGCCCTGGTTGAACGCCTGGTTCACCGCCGCCTCGGCGCGCACGTTGTGCAGCAGCGGATCGGAGTTGAGCACCTGGAGAGGTTGGCCCACCCGCACGCCGACGACGCGCGGCACGTACCAGCACTGCTGCTGGTCGACCACCACCGGCTCTGACGGCACCGGGAAAGTGCGTCCCTCGAGACCGGTCTTGACGTAGACGAAGACGTTGGCCAGCGTGCCGCCATCGCCCACGAGGTAGCTCTCGGTGAGCCTGGCGCCGCCGGGCACGAGCGTGCCGCACGTCTTGTCGCCGTCGACCCGGACCATTCGGGCGGGCGGCGGCGTGCCCGTGAGCACGACGCGTCCGGTCACCGTCCCGGTGGTGGCGGGGTCGAGCGCTGCGGCCGCGGACGGCGCCGCGCCTGCCGCCGGTGGCGGGCTGCCGCCGCAGGCCACAGTGGCGAGTGCCGCCGCCACGAGCGCCCAGGCGCCGAGCGCGCGCGAGAACCGCGCGGGGAGCGTCGTCATGACTAGCGCTTGGCGGGCGCGGGCGCCGTGCCGCCGGCCTCCCGGATCTTGCGGAAGACCCGGTCTTCCATCCAGTGGCCATCCCAGAACTCGACCGGGTTCACCTGCACGCCGCCGACCAGCATCGTGAAGTGCAGGTGGTCGCCGCCGGCCAGGCCGGTCGTGCCCGAGCGGCCGAGCGTCTGTCCCTTGTCGACCGTGTCGCCGTCCTTCACCTCGATGGTCGACAGGTGCGCGTAGAGGGACTGCACGCCGAGGCCGTGGTCGACGACGACGCAGTTGCCGTAGATGCCGAGGTAGGCGGCGTGCACCACGACGCCGCGGTTCGAGGCCGTGACCGGCGCCTGTTGCGTGGAGGCGAGGTCGAAGCCGAGATGCGTCTGCTGGTCGACCTCCTTGCCTTCGAAGAAGTAGGTGCGGTGGTCGGCGAAGCGCGACTCCACCTGGGTGTTGCCGAGCTGCGCGAAGGCCTCGGTCCAGCGCATCTCCGGCGCCGTCTTGGCGGCGAGGGCAGCGATGGTGGCGTTGTTCTGCTGGCGGAGGTCGCGGTTGATGGTCAGGAAGGCGGCCAGCAGGTCATCGGTCGACACGGTGAGCGACGGCGTGTTCGAGGCGATGGCCGGCACGACGCGCGACATGAACGCGGTGTCGATGGGAATCCGCGAGCGCTGGAACACCTTGGGGAAGGCCTGACGCTCGAGCGTCGCGCTGGCCTCGTTGCCGGCCTCGTCGCGGGCGAACACGGTCACCGTCGTGCCGGCGTCCTGATCGAAGGGCAGGGCGAAGAAGGCCACCTGGAGCGCCGGATCCGACAGGCCCACCGAGGCGCCGGGAAAGGCCGGGAACGACACGTCGCCGACCTTCACGCTGGCCGTGACGTCGGGCGGGGTGGCGCGCAGCACCACGAACTCGGAGCCGCCGAGGTTCAGGAAGTGGTGCGTCGAGACGACGCCCACGCGCGGCGGTTCGAGGCGCACCGTGACGTCCCTGGTGACGGTGGACTCCGCTTCGCGCCAGCCGAAGAGCACCGGGCGCGCCGCCGTGACTGTGAGGGTGGCCGGACCGGCCACCAGCTCCGGCTGCGCCACCTTGCCGATCGGCCGGATCACCCACAGGCGGTCGGACGACGCCTGGCGGACGTCGCCGGCGCTGCCCGTCGTGTCGTCGAGGGAGAAGACGTGCATCGCCTTGCCGCCCTGGGTGAGCGCGGCCGTGAGCCTCGTCAGACGGCCGGCCGGCGCGTCGACGAACAGCTCGAAGGAACTGTTCTGACCGATGAAGGCGCCCGGGCTCTTGATCTCGATGCCGGGACCGGCCTCGCGGCCGGCCATGAACCAGGCGACCGCGGCGCTGCCGAGTGCGATGACGACGACGGCGACGAAGGCGCGTCGGATGAACTGCATCATCCGATTCTAGCCGCTCGCAGCACTCGCCGCGTCGTGGGCGAGTGCGCGCACGAACGCCACCCGCGCGGCGCGTTCATTGGTTGACAGGCATCGGTGCCGGCTAGTATCTTTGACGTTTCCTGATGGTCCGACCCGGCCGTCAGTCGAGTGCCGGTATCGTCTAGGGGTCAGGACACGTGGTTCTCAGCCACGGGACCGGGGTTCGAATCCCCGTACCGGTACCAACCTCCCCCTTCCCCTATCTCCCAACTCCGGCGTCCGTGCGCTCCGCTCTTCTCGCGGCCGTGCCGAGCGAAGCTGCGTGAATCCGGCCCGCTGGGCCGTCTAGCTACGTAGGAGTTCCGCGCGGCGCCGGCGGCACCGGTGCATGCGGGGAGCGACCTATGAAGTTCGGCACCGACGCCCTGAAAGGCCTGCCCGCGGTGGGTATCCTGTCCGGAGTTGCGGCTCTCGCCGTGGCGGGGGTCTTCTACTGGGACACCGTCGAGACGCGGCGGCACTACCTCGAAGCCCGCAACTTCCGCCAGATGGCCATGCTGGCAGGACAGACGGAGGAGTTCCTCGAGACCCGGGCGCGCCTCATCGACGGGCGGCTGCGCAGGGCGGAGCATGGCGGCTGGTGGCAGTGCGGGTCGGCCAGGACGGCGGTCGATAGCAGCCTGGCTGAGGCGCTGGGCTCCGACAGGGTAGACCTGGCCTGGAGGCCTGCACCGGCCGGCCCCGCGGCAGACGGAAATCCGTGCGACGCCTCGACATGGGCGGTCAATGCGTCGGCCCTGAAAGCCGTCCTCAAGGACGTGACCGGCTTCCGGATCACGGCCAATCCGGCCCGCATCGAGATTGGCTGGGGCGGCGGCGCCCGCCGGCTCACAGTCGCCATTCCAGCCCAACAGGCCCTGCAGGAGATTCTTGCCGGCCGGCCCACCAACCACCCTTTCGACACGCTCGCACTGGTCACTCCGTCGGGCCAGGTGATGGCGGCGGTCGGCCGCCAAGGGGGCGAACTTCGAGCCACGTCACTGGACCGGGTGATGGCCACCGGCGCCGACGGGGCGTTCACAAGGGCCGCCAGCGCCATCGGCATGCATCGGGTACGCCTGTCCGAGCAGGAATTTCTGTTGTACGTGCAGCCGTGCTGCAAGGGCGGACCGACGAGCACGTCGTCGACGAATGCCTTGGTCCTGATGGGACTGGTCGACGCCAACGCGCTGCGCTCGGACTCGATGGCCGTCTCGCCTCTGGTGGTGCTCGGCGCGGTCGTGCTGGTGCTGGTGGCGCTCGTGAGCTGGCCGTTTCTCAAGCTCTCCTTCGCCAATGCACTTCAGCCGGTGTCACCGTTCGACGTGCTCCAGTTGAGCGCGTCCAGTGTGTTCGGCGTGGCCCTGGCATCGATACTGATTCTCGGTACCGCCGCGTATACCCGGATGCGCGCCGACATCGATGGTCAGCTGCGGGAACTCGGCCAGCACATCGCCGGTGAGATGTCGGTCGAGATGGCCGCGGCCTACCAGCAAAGCTTGCTGGCAACGACCGCACTGCTCGAGCCGGCGTGCCGGGGGGAGAACGCGACGATCTCGAGAGTCCGGCAACCGGAGCAATCCGCGAATGTGGATGACCAGGGGAGAGAACTGGACGCCTGCACGCCCGAGCGGCTGCAGGTTCTCGCCGCGCTGGTGTCGGGCAGACCGCCGTATCCCTTCCATGCCACCGTCTCGCTGATCGATTCGAGCGGGCAACAGGTCGTCAAGTCATCGACGTCCAGTTCAGATCTGATCAATGTGTCGCGTCGGGAATATTTCAACCTCGTGTTGGACAAACAGGCATGGAACATCAGCCCATGTTCCCGCAGCGAGACGGCTCAGCCGGACGAGCGCACGGCTCGAGCGGCCGGATTGCCGGACGCCGTAGCCGGCTGCGTCCTCGAGCCGGTGTGGTCGTGGGGCGCTAGGGGCAAACTTCCGCAGGCGGTGCTCGCACACCCGACGGGATCGGCTGCTCTCCCGGTGGCCGCGATTACGGTTGCGATGCGGTCCGTCATCGATCCCGTCCTGCCCGAGGGCTTCGAGTTCGCCGTTGTCCATTCCAGCGGCGAAGTGCTCTTTCACTCCGACCCGCACCGAATCGGCCAGGAGGATCTGGTCGTGGAGACGGACGGCAATCCACGGATCCGCGCCCTGATGTCCTCACGCAGCGCCGGAGAGGTGAGCACCACGTACCTCGGCCGGGACTACCGCGCGCACGTTCGTCCCGCGCCGATTCCCGGCGCGTCCGTGGTGACGCTGTTCGACAAACAAACCTCGCGGGCGCTGGCGATCGAGTGGATGACGGCCAGCTTGCTGTTGCTGACCGGCTACATGGCGTTGTGGATGCTGGCGATGCTGGGGGTGATGTGGCGCGGCACGGCCTGGCTGTGGCCGGATCCGTTTCGGCGATCGCGCTATCGATACTTGTCGTGGGGCTGCAGCCTGCCGGTCATCGGCTTCTTCTCCGCCTACTTGTTTGCCAGCCGCGACTGGGCGCTGACCGCCGGCTTGGCCCTGCCGGCGCTGGTGGGGATCGCTGTGTGGTTGGTACTCGCACTCCGGCCGCCCGGAGTCAGCGGGAAGCATCTGTCCATGCTGCACCGCGAGTATCGGGTGATGGCTGCGCTGCTGCTCGTCGTGGCCGGCGTCGTCCCGGGCGTCGCCTTTGCTGCTTACTCCTACGATTCGCATATAGAGTCGTTCGTCAAGCATCGCCAGCTGGCATACGCCTCGCGGGAGATAGCGCGCATCGGGACGGAGCTTGCCGAAGGTCCGGCTCGCGTCCGACGCTACCAGGCCGTGGTCTATGGCATGTACCTCGAGAACGGACCGTGGCCCCTCGAGGATGGACTGCCGCCAGGGGGGCACGAGCATCGCGGCCTTGCCCAGTTGCTCCTGGAGGACGTGCTTCCCTATCCGACGCCGCTCGCCTCCGAGATCCGTGAGCTCCAGCATGATCGGTCGGAAGATGGTGCCTGGCGCAGTTTTCTCGCGCCCGCGTCGCCGTGGTCTCTCGAGTCCGGAACGCTCGCGGTCAGCGTCTGGGCGGGAGCCGGACGTGGCCACGTGGCGGTCAGTTCGCGTCTCCCGACGCTTGTTGCCGTGAGGTCTCATCGGCCGGCTCACCAGGACGGAGTCTCTGTCTTCGTTGACGAACCGTATGTCGTGTGGTGGACAGTTCTGTCGCTGGCGATCTTCCTGCCCCTTGGATTCGTGATCTGGTGGATCGCCGGCTTCCTGCTTCGCAAGATCTTCCTGCCGGATGTCATCGACAAGGCATGGGTCAAGGGCCGTGTCGGCACGTCCGCTGGGCAGCACCTGCTGGTCCTGTGCCGCGATCCGGCGGCCGTCGCGCAGAAGGTCGAGAACGCCGAGGTCATTGCCTTGACCCGATTCGCACGGGAGCGCGAACCGATCGCGGCCCTGCAGGCGCTGATCGCCCAGGCGCCGCTCACCCGTGCGTTCGTCGTTCACGGCCTGGACGTCGACGACGGTCACTACCAGGGGGTGCCAAAGCTGCGCATCGTCGAGTGGTTGATGACCGAGTCCGACAGAACCGTCGTCCTGCTGGCCAAGCAGTCGCCGGCGGAATGGAAGGCCTATGTGGACGCGCTCGTCGTCGAGCCGGACACGCGGGCGACGTGGCGGCAGTTGTTCGAACAGGTGAAGCTGCTTCAACTGCCCGACGACGTCCAGAACGCCGAAGAGCCGCTGACAGTCACGGTCTCGTCGCCGGCCGACCACGGTGGCCGCTCCATGGTCTCCTGGCGTCGATGGCTGAGCGAGCGGGTCAACTCGTCGCTGGTTAGCGTGTGGACTCAGGATTCAAAAGAGGGGCGACAGGCCCTGCTGGCCGGCGAAGGCCGTCCCACGCGGGCCTTGCGGGGCATCTGCAGCTGCATCGCGGCCTCGGAGGAGATGCAGGCGGATGAATTGAACGAGGAGCAGATTCTCGACGAGGTCGCCGAGCAGGCACGTCCGCTCTATCAAGCCGCGTGGCGCGAGTGCACCGAGGATGAACGCATCGTGCTGGAGCACGTGGCCCGGTTCGGTCTCAGCAACGCTGCCAGCGCGCCGACCGTGCGGCGACTGTTGAAGAGGGGCTTGCTCCGCAAGGACCCGGAACTGCAGGTGATGAACGAAACGTTCCGCCGATTCGTCGTGGCGCCGGAGCGGCGCCAGGAAGTCGAGCGGCTCGAGAGCGAGGCCGAGCCCAGCATCTGGGATCGCGTGCGCTTCCCGCTGGCAGCCGGCGCCACCATCGCCGTCATCTTCCTTGTCACGACCCAGCGCGAGATGTTCGATGCCACGGTGACGGTCGCCGCCGGAGTGACCACGGCCGTGCCCACGCTCCTCCGGCTGACCACTGTGCTCGCGCAGTGGGGGAGCGGCGGGCCGAAGGATGTCCGCAATGCGTGAGTGCTCGATGTCGCCCGCGACCCGTAAGCGGCAAGCGTTTGCTTCGAGCAGATGCCGGCTGGTCCAACCGCGGGCCGATTCGACGCCCATAACCGCTTGGTCGCTGGCATCCGACTTGCAGCTTCCGTTGCCGCCGCCCTCCGAGCACCTCGGCGCGAGGCGCGGCGCGGGTTGTGCGGGAACATCCGCTCACCCGTGGCGACGCCTCCTCGCCGACCGCGTACTGATGGAGCTCTGACATTTGAACGAGGCCCAAGCCCATGTTGAGAAAATGGCGGCCGGCAGACGACGCGATAGACCATGAGCTGTCGCCCGAGCAGGACCCTCCCGATATCGTGGGGCCGACCGGCGAGGGGATGGCAGAGCAGACGCACGACGAGGTGGGCGCGCCGCTGCCCTCGGGGCACTACGAGCGGCGGCACAACGAGCGGCGGCACTACGAGCGGCGGACCTACCCGTCGGCACCGGTCTCACACGAGCGGCGCAGCCCGCCGAAATGACGTACGCTGCCAAGCTGGATGTCGCAAGTCGCGGATAATCCGTTTCCGGTCGTTGGCGTAGGCTCGTCTGCCGGGGGGCTCGCGGCCCTGACGTCGCTGCTCGATGGTCTCCCTTCCCACGCCGGCCTGGCCATCGTCGTCATCCAGCATCTCGACCCCCGACACGAGAGCCGGCTGTCCGATCTGCTGCGGCCGCACACGGAGATGGTCGTCACCGAGGCCGTTCACGGCGCAACGGTCCGCCCGGGCCATCTCTACGTCATCCAGCCCAACTCGGACGTGGCCATCGTCGACGGCGTGTTGTCGGTCACGCCCCGTACGAGCGACCGCCGGCCCCACTACCCGGTGGATCACTTCCTGCGTTCGCTGGCTGCAGTACAGCGCGGGTTGTCGGCCGCGGTCATCCTGTCGGGCACCGGATCGGATGGCACCCTCGGTGTCTGCGAGGTCAAGGCCGCTGGCGGCGTGACCTTCGCACAGGACAAGAGCGCGCAGTATGCCGGCATGCCCGACAGTGCCGTGGCCAGCGGCGCCGTCGACCTCGTGCTTCCGCCCGACGAGATCGGCCGGCAGCTCGAGTCGCTGGCCCGCCATCCGTATCTGGCGTCAGCCCTCGCGCCGCCCACCGCGGCGGAACCCGATTCGGGCAGCGAACCATTGGAGCACGACGCCTTCCAGAGGATCATCCGCGCACTGCGTCGGACGTCCGGGGTCGACTTCAGTCAATACCGCGAGACGACGATCAAGCGCCGCACGGCCCGGCGCATGGTGCTCCGCGGCTTCGTGTCCACCGAGGAATACGCGAAGTTCGTCGAGCGCGACCGGGCGGAAGCCGACGCGCTCTATCGCGACGTGCTCATCAACGTGACCAGCTTCTTTCGCGATCCGGCGATGTTCGAGGACCTGAAGGAGCGCATCTTCCCCGCGATCGTGAGCGCCGGGTCCGACGCCACCCCGATCAGGGTGTGGGTGCCCGGCTGCTCGACCGGCCAGGAAGCCTACTCGCTGGCGATGGCCTTGCTCGAGTTCCTCGAGGAGGTGCCGGCGTCGCGTTCGGTCCAGATCTTCGCCACCGATCTCGGCGATCCGTCGACCCTCGAGCGAGCCCGGGCCGCGGTCTATCCCGCGAGCATCGAGGCCGAAGTCGGTCCCGAGCGCCTCGAACGCTTCTTCACCAAGGAGGACGGCGGCTACCGGGTGCGCAAGCACGTCCGCGAGCTGTGCGTGTTCGCCCGGCAGAACATCACCGTCGATCCGCCCTTCTCGCGCGTCGATCTGCTGACCTGCCGCAACGTGTTGATCTACATGTCGCCCCCGTTGCAGGACCGGCTCCTGCCGGTGTTTCACTTCGCCCTGAACCCCGGCGGCTTCCTGGTACTGGGCGTGGCCGAAACAGTGGGGCCGTCGGCGGACCTGTTCGAAGCGGTCAGCCGCGAGCACAAGATCTACCGCAAGAAGAACACCGCGAGCCGTCCCGCCCTGACGTTCCATGCCGACGACTGGCTGGCTGGCCTGCCGGCCCGGCGGTTGACCCTGTCGGGGCCGCCGCCGGCCGACTACCAGCGCGAGGCGGACCGGATCGCCCTGGCGCGCTACGCGCCTCCCGGCGTGCTCGTCAGTCATGATTTCGACGTGCTGCAGTATCGCGGCAGCACCGCGCCCTACCTGGAAGCGCCCACCGGCCAGCCGACCACCAATGTCCTGCGCATGGCCCGGGAGGGCGTGTTCATGGAACTGCGCAGCGCCCTGGCCGAGGCCAAGGCGACGCGCGCGCCGGTGCAGCGCGACCAGTTGCGGGTCACCTACGGTGGCGCCGAGATCGAATTCGGCTTGCGTGTCCTGCCGGTGGAGCTCAGCCAGGACGGCGAGGGCTGCTTCCTGGTGCTCTTCGAGACCACGGACTGGCCCCTCTGGACGGCGGCTGTTCCGCGACACGAGACGGGCGGGTCCGAGGTCCGCGACACCGAGTGGCTGCGGCAGGAACTGGCGTCGAGCCGGCAGTACCTGCAGTCGATCGTCGATCAGCAGGACGCCGCCCAGCAGGAGCTGCGCACCGCCCACGAAGAAGTGCTGTCGAGCAACGAGGAACTTCAGAGCACCAACGAGGAGCTCGAGACCACCAAGGAAGAACTGCAGTCGGCCAACGAGGAGCTGCTGACGGTCAACGAGCAATACCAGCGCCGCAACCAGGACCTCGATGCGCTGGCGGACGACCTGTCCAACTTCATCAGCAGCGCCGACCTGCCGATGGTCACCGTGGGACGCGACCTGCGCATCCGCCGGCTCACGCCGGCGGCGCATCGCGCCTTCAACCTGCTGCCCACCGACGTCGGCCGTTCGCTCGCGCACATCAATCCCTCGCTCGCCGTCGACGACCTGGCCTCGGTCGTGGCCGGCGTCATCGCCTCGATGCAGCCGTGGGAGCGCGATGTCCGCGATCGGGAGGATCGGTGGTGGTTGCTGCGCGTTCATCCCTTTCGCACGTCCGAGGGCGGCGTGGACGGCGCCACCCTGCTGGCGGTCGACATCGACCTGGCCAAGCGGGGCGGCGAGATCCTCGAATCCCGCGATTTCCTGGCGGCCATTCTGCAGGCCGTGCGCGAGCCGCTGGTCGTGCTCGAGGCGGACGGCCGGGTGACGCTGGCCAACGAGGCGTTCTCCACCCTGTTCCGGCGCTCGGCCGCCGCGGTGGACAACGGCATCCTCTGGGATTCGGGTGAGGCCCCGTGGTCCGACCCGGAAGTGCGCCGCCAGCTGATGGCGGCGTGCACGGACGGCACCTCGATCGCCGAACACGAGGTGGAGTCCCCACTCCCGGACCACGGCCTTCGCACGCTGATCTTCAACGCCAAGCGGCTCGAGCGCGACGGCCGTCCGTCGCTGCTCCTCCTCTCGGTCGCCGACGTGACCGAGGCGCGCCAGGCGGAAGCCCTGAGAGTCGATGCGGAGACCCTGCGGCTGCTCGACCGGCGCAAGGACGAGTTCCTGGGCATCCTGGCGCACGAGCTGCGCAACCCCCTGGCACCGATGCGCTACGCGCTCGACATCATGCGGCGAGCCGAGGGCCGCCCTCCCGAAACGACCAAGGCCCGGCTCGTGCTCGAGCGCCAGGTCTCGCACATGGTGCGCATCGTGGACGACCTTCTCGATGTGTCCCGCATCACGCAGGGCAAGGTCGAGCTGCGGAAGGAGTGGCTCGAGCTGTCGACGGTCGTGAACGGCGCGGTCGAGCTGGTCCGGCCGGCGATTGCCGCGTCACGCCATACGCTCACGCTCTCCCTGCCCGACGAGGTGGTGACCTTCGAGGCCGATCCCGTGCGGATCACCCAGGTGCTCGTGAACCTGCTGAACAACGCCGTCAAGTTCACGCCTACCGGCGGCCACATCTGGCTGATTGCCGAAACGACCGGGGACGCCGGGGCCGGGGCGAACCAGCTGGCGATTCGGATCCGGGACACCGGGGTCGGCATGCCGCCGGCGGCGATTCCACTCGTCTTCGACATGTTCATGCAGGGCGACGTGTCGCTCGAGCGGACGCGCGCCGGCCTCGGGGTGGGCCTGACGCTCGTCAAGAACCTGGTGTCGCTCCACGGCGGCAGCGTCGAAGCGCATAGCGAGGGCGAAGGCACGGGCAGCGAGTTCACGGTACGCCTGCCGCTCGTGCCGTCGGTACAAGTGACGCACGCCGAGCAGGTGGTGGCCCACGGATCGGACGTGCCGTCCTTACGGGTCCTCGTGGCCGACGACAACGACGACGGCCGCGAGATGTTGAGTTTTCTGCTCACTACCGATGGCCACGTGGTAGCCGCGTTGGCGGACGGGCCATCGGTCCTCGCCGGCATCGAGGCCTTCAAGCCCGATGTCGTCATCCTGGACATCGGCATGCCGGGCATGCACGGCTACGCCGTCGCCGAGTCGCTGCGTGCCAATCCGGCGTTCACGAGCCTGCCAATCGTCGCGTTGTCCGGGCTGGGCCAGGTCGAGGACAAGTCCCGGGCGTACGAGGCCGGCTTCGACCGTCACTTCACCAAGCCGGTCGACGTGGCCGCCCTGCGGGCGTTCCTCGCCACCGTTCCCGCACGCTGATCCGTCGCCTGCAGGCCGCAGGTCAGCAGCATTCGGAGTGCCGGACTCGCCCCTCGTCGCGACGGGCCGGGTCAGTGTGAGACAGCCGTCCGGTCGACCGGCGGCGTGGCGGACGCCACACCAGGCACCGCGAACTGCGGCTGCCAGGGCCGGGCGCTGGCCTCGGAGAAACACACGCCGAACCCGTCGATGACCGTGCACCTCGGCTGGTGGGGCGCACCGGCCGGCACGAGCGTCGGCAGCAGGTCCGGACGCACGACATAGAGCGTCCCGGCCGCGGGCAGTCCGTCCTGGATCTCCTGGGCCAGCGTCTGGCAGTACTCCGCCGTCCTGCGCGTGTCGTGACGGGAGGCGCTGCCGGCGTTGATGGCCAGGCCGTGGCGACCGGCCACCAGCGCGAACGCGCGAAAGTCGATGGCGCCGTCGCGGTCGCAGAGGTTCGACGGGATGAGGACCAGCCGCTCGTAGTGGGGCGGCGCCACCGTCCAGAACCGGCTTTCAAGAGGGTTGCGGAAGCCGAAGTCGCCGGCGCTGTGCACGTCGCGCGACATGCCGGCCACGTCGGCGGCTTGGACCGCCACCGCCAGGCCCAGCACTGCCAGCGCCGTGCGCGGTGCGAAGCGAGTCGCCGCGAAGGCGATGGCGGTCACGAGCGCGTAGTGCAGCGCCCAGATCATCCGGCCGTTGCTGCGGAAGGCCAGCAGCGGGCCCCACCAGCTGGCGTCGTAGGTGACGAGCGTCCGCGGGCCGGCGGTGACCACGTGTCCGACCGCCATCGCCGCCAGGAAGAGGAGCGCCGCTGCGAGCGGCAGGTAGCGCCACGCGGCGGCGCGCCAGGCGGCCGGGCGAGGCGACGCCAGGGCCGACACCAAAACGATGGCGCCGAGCAGCAGCGTGCCGGCGCCCAGGTAGGCGTAGCCTTCGTACTGCAGCGGGTTGGCGTAACCGATGAGGCCGGGCGCCAGCAGCGTGCGGCTCTCGGTGGGCATCACGAAGGTCAGCAGGTTGGCGGAATAGGCACCGAAGCCGCCCATCGTCAGCCCGTCCTCGCCCGACACCATCACGCTGCCGGATTGCCACAGCCCCAGCCACGCCGCTCCGAGTCCGAGTGCGCCCTGGAGGGTGCTGGCCACGATGCGCCGCGGCTTGACGAGGATCTGGCGCAGGCACACCGCGCCCATCACCCCCAGCACCATCGGCAGCAGGTACGGCTGCACGGCAGCGGTGACCGCGGCCAGCGCCGACCAGGCCACGGCCCCGCGGGTCGAGGCGTCGTCGGCATCGCGCTTGAGGGCGAGCCACAACGCCGCGAGCAGCAGCCAGTGCGCCGTCAGCGCCGGATGGCCGAAGCGGATGATGAGCGGCGGGCTCAGCACGAACAGCAGCGCGCCGAGCAGCTGCAGCAATCGGCGCGGCGTCGCCAGTTGCATCAGCAGGGCACCGAACACGCCCTGCAAGGCGAACGACAGCACCAGCCACATGCCGATGAACTGGAAGTCCGGCGGGAGCAGGGGGTCGAGCAGCTTGAAGACGACCGAGGCGATGGGAATCGAGTCGGTCAGGCCCACCGAGCCTCCGACCGGCCACATGAGGTGCGGCGTGGCCCCGAGCGGCAGCGTCCACGGACCGGTGCGATAGAGGTGCCAGCCGAAGAAGTGGACGCTGAAGTCGCCCCGCATCAGCCACTCGACGTTCAAGGGGTAGACCAGGGCCGGCCCGAGCGCCGCCGTCATCAGCAGCGCGCCGCAGGCCGCCGCGATCGAGGGCACGAGCGGGTCGTGCCGGACGGGCGGATCGGGGCGCGGCGGGTCAGAACTCGGCATTCACGACGTCGCAGGGAGTATAGGTCGAAGGGCCCGTGTGACCCGTGGCGGTCCGCCCTGCGTCCACTTGCGGCGTCACCTTGCAAGTCGCGGACGCGTTTTCAGGCCGGTTCCTCGCGCCACCGGTGGCACGCCGCCTGCAGTCCTGGCTGGCAGGGTCAATCGGGACCCCCGGGAAGGAAGGTCGACCGTGATGAGCCTCAAGTACGCTGTCGTCGCCGCGCTGGTTGCCAGCACCGTCAGCCTGCAGCCTGTCCCCGCAGTGGCCCAGAGCCGCGATCGCGATCGCCAGGAGGACCGCCGCGACGACGATCGCCGCTACGACGATCGCCGCTACGACAACCGCCGCGACGACGGCCGTGCCGGCCGCTACACGGAGCAGGCGGTGCCACGCAGCTGGCGCAACTACGACCACCGCACCTTCGAGCCCGGCCAGCGCCGCTACGATGCCGCCCGCTACTACCGCCGCGACCAGCGCCAGCGTTCCTATCGCCTCGGCCGCAACGACCGCATCTACCGCGGCTCCGACAACCGCTACTACTGCCGGCGGGACGATGGCACGACCGGCCTCATCGTGGGTGGTGTGGCCGGCGGCATCCTCGGCAGCATCATCGCCCCTGGCGGCTCGAAGACGCTTGGCGCGATCATCGGCGCCGGTGCCGGCGCCCTGATCGGCCGCGAGATCGACAACGGCATCGAGTGCCGCTAGCGCTCACGCGACGCCAGCAGGCGCTTCGTCGAACACGAGCGGCACGAAGCACGCCGGGACATGGAAGTCCGGCGTGCGCGTGCCGGTCGGGGCCAAGGCCAGATACTGCCGCTCGCCGCCCAGCCGTCCGATCCGGAACAGGTTGATTCGCCACCGCTCGCCGGCCGACGGCGCTCCCCCGAAGGCCGTGAACGGCAGCCGCATCACCGCTCTCCAGACCCGCGCGTCGTGGTCGATGGCCGCTGCCGTTTCCATCCCGCCCTGCCACGCCCAGTCCACGTCCACCCGCGGCCGGCGGATGGCCAGGTCGCACCACTGGCCGGTGGGCGCCACCTCGAACTCCTTGTAGCTGGCGGCGTCCGGCTCGCGCGGGCCGGCGATGAACGCCTCACAGACGTCGCGTTCCCACAGGGCCGGGCGCTCCACGGAGGTGTCGGCCACGTCGTCGCTGTCGAGCTCGGTGTAGCCGCACTCGAAGCCCACCCACAGGTGCGAGGGCGTCCACAGGAGCCGCGCCGTTGTCCAGAGCGCCGCTGGCGCCGCCGCACCGTGCCAGAGATGGCCCACCGTGTGGACGGGCGCCGCCTGCCACGCAGGCGCGGAGTAGCTGGCCTCGAGCGGCGGCGGTGTCGCGGCGAAGGAGGCGCGGACCTGCATGGGTCGGCATGATATCCAGCCCATGGCAGGAGCGTCGCGTTGATAATGAAGGCATGAAGGCTCACACCTCCGAGACCCAGGCCAGCATCACCCCCACCCGCGCCCTCGAGATTCTCAAGGAAGGCAACGCGCGGTTCGTCAGCAACCTGCGCGCCGACCGCAATCTCCTGCAACAGGCCAACGAGACCCGTGACGGCCAGTGGCCCTTCGCCACGATCGTCAGCTGCATCGACAGCCGGACGTCGGCCGAACTCATCTTCGACCAGGGGCTCGGCGACGTCTTCTCGATACGGATCGCCGGCAACGTCGTCAACACCGACATCGTGGGCAGTCTCGAGTTCGCCTGCCACCTCGCCGGATCGCGCCTCATCGTCGTGCTCGGGCACACCTCGTGCGGGGCCATCAAGGGAGCCTGCGATCACGTCGAGCTCGGCAGCCTGACGGAACTGCTCTCGAAGATTCAGCCGGCAGTCTACGAAGAGAAGCAAACGGCGGACCCGGCGGCCCGTACCGCGAAGAACAAGACGTTCGTCGAGAACGTCACCGATCTCAACGTCCGCCGCTCGGTGGGAGCGATCGTCAACCGCAGCTACATCCTGGCGGAGATGATCGAAGCAGGGACAATCGCCATCATCGGCGCCAAGCACGACCTGCCGACCGGTGCGGTGACCTTCTTCGACGACAGCTGGGTGCACGACGAGGCGTCCCTGCGGGCCGCTACCGGCCGGGCCACCCGCAGCGCGGGCGCGTCGTCCTCCAGGAAGTCCTAGCCGCTAGTTGCGGGTGCGCACGATCGGCGCCCGCCCGCTGGCGAGGGCCTCGTCGAGGACGTTCCAGGTCACGAGACCGTCGTTCGACCGCGGTTCGAGCAGGTAGAACGCCAGGCGCGCCAGCGGCTGTGCCAGGCTGACGCGGAAGCTGCCGGCCGGCACCTCGCGCTCGACCGCCGTCCAGGTGCCGGTCACGGTCCGCTCCTGGTGGTTCTCGAAGGCCCGCGGCGTCGTCGTCGACGTGGCGACGGTGAACTCCTCGATCGGCACTCTGAGGGGCGAGTCGAGGCGTTCGAGCTGGATGCCGTGCGCGCGCAGGAGCTCGACAGCGGCCTTCTGACTCGCCGGCACGAAGTAGGCCGTGGGGACGCGCTCCCGGTCGGTCGAGGCGAAGGTGGTCTCGTCGGCCATCGGCTCGGGTGTCACGACGTCCAGCCGCTTGTGCATCGTTCGGCCGGAGTAGGGGTTGACCTCTTCCTCGATCTGGCCCATGAGGATCTCGATCGGCGTGGCAGCACGGGAGACGGCCGAGCGGACCGAGAGGTCCGTGCCGGTCAACGCGGCCGCGTCCGCTGCGGCGGTGGCACGCTGGAGCGCTGGCGCGTTGGCGTGGGCGTAGCCGAGCACCTCCTCGAGGAAGCGGCGGTTGGTCGTGACGCGCTCGGCAAACGGCAGGTATGAATAGGTCTCGCTCAGGATGCCGAAGCGGTTGCGCATGCCCCAGTAGTTGTGGGTATAGCGCGGCAGGTCCTCCACGGTCGTCCACACGCGATTCGGCGCCTGGCCGGAGACGTTGCCGTAAGAGCGGAACTCCCACTTGTCCCGCGTCTTGATGTTGCGCGTCACCGTGGCCATCCAGTCGCGCGACTGCGCCACGATCGCCGCGTCGACGGCGGGGTTGTTGGCCGTCTCGTAGGTGAGGTGGTAGGCGTGCCGTGAGCCGTTGGTGGTGTGGAGGTCGACCATCACGTGCGGATCGAACTCGTTCAGCAGCCTCACCATCGAGCGCGCCTCCGGCGTCTCGAGCTTGATGTTGTCGCGATTGATGTTGAGACCCTGCGCGTTGGGCCGCGTCCCCTGGCCGCCGACCGGGCCGTGCTGGAAGCCGCGGCTCGTCAGCGTGACCTTCTCGTTGCCATCGGCGTTGTAGATGGGATTGACGAGCAGCACCATCGACGTCAGCCAGTCGGCGTGCTGGCCGCGGGCGAGGTCGCGGATGAGCGCCAGCACGGCCTCCTTGCCCTCGACTTCGCCGGCGTGGATGTTCGCCTGCAGGTAGACGCGCAGCCGGCCCGACGCCTTCACGGTGGCCGGGCTGGCGTCGGCCACGCGGCCGACGACCGCGAGCGGCAGCGTCCGTCCCTCGAAGGAGTAGCCGAACGACGTCAGATGCACCAGGTCGGAGGCCGCGTCCACCGTGGCCAGGAAGGCCTGCACGTCGTCATAGCGGCTGGTCTCGGTGAAGCCCGAGCGCTCGGCCCGCGTCTGCAGCCGGTCGAGTGGGGAGGCCGGGCGCGGCTGCGCCACGGCGGTGGTGCCGGCCAGGGCGGCGGCGGCAGCGAAGAGGAACAGACGGACGAGTCGGCGGATGCGCATACGGCTGATCTTACCGGGCCGGCACGACGGCGCCTCCCCGGACTTTGCCGGGAGGCCGCTCGTGACGTACCCTCGTGCGGCACCCGACTGCCCGTGACACAACGATCGTCTTGCGCGCGCCCCGCACTGAGGCGCCTGGCCGTCTGCGTCGCGGTGCTCACGGGGTTCGCCGCAGGAGCGGCATCGGCCCAGCCCGCCGCCTTCTCGTCGCTCGTGAGGCGCTCAGCTCCGGACGACGTCACCGCCCGCGCCTGGCGCGTCGAGACGCCGCTGACCATCGATGGCCGCCTCGACGAGGCTGTCTACACGCGGATCGCGCCCCTCACCGACTTCATCCAGCAGGAGCCGCGCGAAGGCCAGCCCGCCACCGAGAAGACCGAGGCGTGGATCCTCTTCGACGACACCAATCTCTACATCGTGGCCCGCAACTGGAACAGCCAGCCCGAGCGCGAAGTGGCCAACGAGATGCGCCGCGACAACGGCAACATCCTCGGCAACGACAACTTCACCTTCGTCATCGACACCTTTCACGACAAGCGCAACGGCTATCTGTTCCAGACCAATCCGCTCGGGGCGCTGCGCGACATGACGGTGACCGACGACCAGCAGAACTCGGCCTGGAACGGCATCTGGTACGTGAAGACGGCGAAGTTCGAGCAGGGCTGGACCGTCGAGGTGGCCATCCCGTTCAAGACGCTGCGCTACCGCGGCAACGGGGTGCAGACATGGGGCATCAACCTGAGGCGGCTGGTGCGCTGGAAGAACGAGTTCTCGTATCTGTCACTCGTGCCGGCGGCGCTTGGCACGAGCGGCGTCAGCCGCATGGCCTCGGCGGCCAGGGTGGAGGGCATCGAGACGCCGGCGGAGTCCAAGAATCTCGAGTTCAAGCCCTACGCGCTCGGCACCTCCACCGCGGCGCGGCGGGCGGGATCGCTCGACCGCGACCTCAATGCCAACGCCGGACTGGATTTCAAGTACGGCCTGACCCGCAGCCTGATCGTCGATGCGACCTACCGTACCGACTTCGCGCAGGTCGAAGAGGACCTGCAGCAGGTCAACCTGACGCGCTTCAGCCTGTTCTTTCCCGAGAAGCGGGACTTCTTCATCGAGGGCCAGGGCATCTTCGACTTCGGCGGCGTGCAGGCCGGCAACAGCCCGGGCGACGTGCCGCTGATGTTCTACAGCCGCCGCATCGGCCTCAGCCAGGGGCAGGCGGTGCCGGTGGTGGGTGGGGCTCGCCTCACCGGACGGCAGGGGCCGTACAGCATCGGCTTCCTCGACATCCATACCGAGGAGGCGGAAGCCGCCGCGGCCCCGGCCACGGCCTTCACCGCCCTGCGTCTCAAGCGCAACATCCTGCGGCGGAGCAATGTCGGCATCGTGGCCACGAGGCGCGGGCCGGCCACCGTGACCACGCCCACGTTCCGCGGCTCGGGCGAAGCCAGCTACACGGTCGGGGCCGATGCCACCCTGCTGTTCTACAAGTCGATCAACCTGACCGCCTACGCGGCCCGCACCCGCGTGCCCGACCGCACCGGGCAGGTCGTGGAAGGCGACAGCTACCGTGGTCGCTTCGACTACACGGACGATCGCTACGGGCTGTCGGCCGAGCACATGCTCATCGACCCGCAGTTCAACCCCGAGATGGGGTTCACGCGACGCACCGACGTCCGGCGCACCTTCGCGCAGGCCCGCTTCAGCCCGCGCCCGCGCCGGAGCCGTGTGGTGCGCAAGCTCACCTGGCAGGCGGCGCTCGACTACGTGACGGATGCCGATGCCAGCGCCCTGCAGACGCGCGAGGCCTCGGGACTTTTCCGGGTCGACTTCCAGTCGAGCGACCAGGCCTTCGTCGAGTACACGCGCGAGTTCGAGCGGCTGCCGGCGCGCTTCACCGTGGCGCCCGGTGTCTTCGTCCCGGCCGGGATCTACGGCGCCGAGACCACCCGCGTCGGCTACACGATGGGGCAGCAGCGGCGAGTCTCCGGACGGTTCTCGCTGGCGCGTGGCACGCTCTACGGGGGCACGCGCACCGAGGCCACCTACGGCGGCCGCTGGGGCGTGCTGCCGCAGCTGTCGATCGAGCCGTCGCTGTCGCTCAACTGGGCCGATCTGCCGTACGGATCGTTCAACGCCCGCCTCGTCAGCTCACGCGTGACCGTGACGCCGACGGCGCGCATGCTCATCAGCAGTCTGGTGCAGTTCAACGTCGACGCGCACACGCTGTCGAGCAGCGTGCGGCTGCGCTGGGAGTACACCGGCGGGAGCGAGATGTTCGTCGTCTACAGCGACGGGCGGGACACCGAAGCCCGGCCCGGCGCCGGTCTGCAGAACCGCACGTTCGCGCTCAAGGCGACGCGCCTTTTCCGCTTCTGACGCGGCGGCGCTGTCGCGTGGCGGCTGCGCCAGCCATTGACGCCTGTCGCGATCCCTGCCACCCTCACCGGCGATGACACGGTGGCTGGTCGCGCTGGGCTTCGCGCTCGCCGCGTCGCTCGTTGCGGGCCTGCTCGGGCAGATCGATCTGCTGCAGACGCTCGAACTGAAGACCTACGATGCGCGCATGCGCCGGGTCGCCACCGGCGAGGGCGCCCCGCCGCCGATCGCGATGGTGCTCATCGACGATCAC
This sequence comes from uncultured Acidobacteriota bacterium, assembly GCA_963807405.1. Classification (GTDB taxonomy): domain Bacteria; phylum Acidobacteriota; class Vicinamibacteria; order Vicinamibacterales; family UBA2999; genus CADEFD01. Next base: position 839,364 of record CAWEBU010000009.1, read on the forward strand.
TCCATCCGCCAACTCGAACCGGCCGTCGGCCGCTGGCCGTGGCCGCGCCTGCTGCACGGCATGCTCGTCGACTACCTGGCTCGCGGTCCGGCCCGGCTCGTCGTCTACGACGTGCAGTTCAGCGAGAGCGATCGGGCCAGCCGCGAGATCCTCGGCACGGCGTGGACGGGCGCGGAGTCTGATGAGGCCTTCGTGACGGCCGTCGGTCAGGCCGGCAACGTGATTGTGGCCGTCGAGGCCTCGAGCGAGGGCCTCGTCGACCAGTCCCTGAACACCCAGCCGCCCCTCGACGGCGTGGCCTCGCTCGAACGGACGTGGCCGATCGCCGGCTTCGCCGAGCGCCGTCCTCTCTTGACACCGCCGTTCCCCGGCCTCGCGCAGGCCGTACGGGCGGTCGGGCACGCGCGCCTGGCCTACGACCTCGACGGTCCGGCCCGGCGCTATGTCCCGTTCGTCGAAGTCGCCGGCAAGGTCGTCCCGTCGCTGCCCGTGGCCGCGGTCATTGCCGCCACCGGGGTGACCCCGGACCGCGTCTCGGCGACGCGCTCGGTGCTGCATCTCGGGGCGTCGAGGGTGCCGTGGGTCGAGCAGGCCGTGCCCGACTTCTACGGTCCGCCGCAGACCGTCTACCGTCCGCTCGTGCCGTTCCGCGGTCCGACGCAGCGGGCCGACGGCACCGCCACCTTCCGCTCCTACTCGTTCCAGGATCTCGTGCTGGCCGAGCAGCAGATGCTCGACGGCCAGCCGCCGCATCTCGATCCGGCCGTCTTCAAGGACCAGATCGTGATTGTCGGCGTGAGCGCCGAGGGACTGAAGGACACCTTCACGACGCCCTTCGGCGAGGGACAGATGCCGGGCGCGGAGTTCCACGCCAACGTCATCGACGCCTTGCTCAGCGGCCGCAGCATCGCGCCGGCCGCACCCTGGCAGCGGGCGTCGGCGGTGCTCGGTCTGACGCTGCCGGTGGCCGCGGTGGGTGCGCTGGCGGCCCCCTGGATCACGGCCCTCGTGGCGCTGGCCCTCGCTGTCAGCTACGCCTGGTATGCGACCCTCGCACTGGGGCAGGGGCTGTGGCTGCCTCTCGTGACCCCGCTCCTCGCGGTGGGGCTCACGTTCCTCGCTGACCTCGCCTGGATGTACTTCGTCGAGGGCCGCGAGAAACGCCGCGTCAAACGCCTGTTCTCCCGCTACGTGTCGAAGGACGTCTACCAGCAGCTGCTCGCCAGTCCGTCCGACGCCACGCTCGGCGGCGAGCGGCGCGAGATGTCGGTGCTCTTCTCGGACATGCGCGGCTTCACGACGCTGTCGGAGAGCGGTGAGCCCGAGGATCTCGTCCGCCAGTTGAACCAGTACTTCACGCGGATGGTCGAGGTCGTCTTCGCCCATCGCGGCACCGTGGACAAGTTCGTCGGCGACATGGTCATGGCGCTCTACGGCGCGCCGCTCGACGACCCGGACCACGCCGATCATGCCGTGCAGACGGCGCTGGCCATGGTGCGCGAACTGCAGTCGCTGAATCGCCTGTGGGCGGTCGAGGGCCGGGCGGCGCTCGACATCGGCATCGGCATCAACACCGGTGAGATGGTCGCCGGCAACATCGGCAGCGACACGATCATGAGCTACACCGTGATCGGCGACAACGTGAACCTCGGTGCGCGCCTGGAGTCGCTCAACAAGGACTTCGGGACGCGGATCCTGATCTCGGCGGCGACGCGCGATCAGCTCAAAGGCCAGTATGATCTCAGGCCGCTCGGCGAGGTGACGGTCAAGGGCAAGACCAGGGCGGTGGCGGTGTTCGAAGTACGGGCGTAGCGCCGGCGACCCGTGTCCGGCGCGGCCGGGCGCGATGGGCCGCCCGTGGTTCTCACGCTATTGTCGGAGGCGGGAGCGGCGGCGTGTTCCGGGCGGTGGCCCGGTCCGGTAGGATTGGGACGGTCTCGGTAGCGGACAACGGAGTTTCGGCATGAATCGACGAGTATTCGTGACTTTCACCCTGGCCACGGCCCTGGCGGTCGCGGCGCCGGCCTCGGCCGAGCAGCTCGGCAAGATCGGCGGCGCCCTCAAGCGCGCCAACCAGCTGCGCGACGTCCAGATGACCGACGCCGAAGAGACCCAGCTCGGGGCCGAGGTCAGTCAGCGCATCCGCGCCCGCTACGGCGTCGTGCAGAACCAGGCCGTGCACCGCTACGTCGCGCTCGTCGGCGGCGCGCTCGCCCAGGTCAGCAGCCGGCCGGAACTGGCCTGGAAGTTCATCGTGCTCGATACCGACGCCGTCAACGCCTTCGCCGCGCCGGGCGGGTTCGTGCACATCACCAAGGGCGCGCTCGCCAATCTGACCACCGAGTCGGAGCTGGCCGGCGTGCTCGGCCACGAGATCATCCACGTCACCGACAAGCACACCATCCGCGCCATCCAGAAGGGCAAGCTCGTGCAGATGGGCGCCGACGAGACCGTGGCCGGCAACAGCGCCCTGCTCGGCAAGCTGGCCGACAAGGCCTACGAGATCGTCGACTCGGGGTTCGGACGCGGCGATGAACTCGAGAGCGACGAGAAAGGGATCGTCCTGGCCAATGCCGTGGGCTACGCCCCGACCGGCATGAACGGCTTCCTGAACATGCTGATGGAGCGCAACAAGGCCACCGCGAGCACGTCGAGGAACGGCCTCTTCGCCTCCCACCCCGAGACGAAGGAACGCGTCGACAAGATGAACAAGCAGATCGCCTCGGCGAAGCTGACGTCGACGGCCACGGTGGGCGAGCGCTACGCCGCGACCATTCCCTTCAAGCCGGTGGCCGTCACCGAGGTGGCCACGATCGAGGAAGGGGCGTCGGGCGCCGCCGGCGGCAGCGCCAAGCCGGCCGAGGAACCGAAGAAGAAGCGGGGCATCGGCGGGCTGACGAGTGCACTACGCCCCGGTGGCGGCGAGAAGAAGTCGGCGCAGGTGACCGGTTCGGGCGCCGCGCGCGGCGGCGCCGGCGAGGACGGCAACGCCAAGGGCGGCGCCAACCCGGCGCTGGTCGCCGTGGCGGTCAGTCCCGCGGACGTCACCGCCTTCAAGAAGACCGGCGGGCTCAAGTGATCGCCTCGCGCCGGCGCCGCCGGGCCGGGATCCCCCCCGTCCGGGCCTGACGCGTGCAGCTGCCTCTCGTCACCGGGATCGCCTTCGCCGTGGTGCTCGCGGCGCTGGCGGCGGTGCGCAACCGCTTCGTCCGCGCCCGCCTCGGGTTCGCCGCGGTGCTGCTGCTCGTCGCGCTCGGCTTCGACGTCGCGGCGGCGCGCGCCCTCGGCGACCCGGCGCTCGTCGGCGGGCTGGCGCGCCTGCTCCTCGTGGCCGGGGTGATCGTGGCCGGCGTCGGCCTGCTGTTCAATCCGTGGCGCCGCGCCGGCGTGTCGGAGCGCGTCCCCGGCATCGTGCAGGACGTGATCGTCATCGCGCTCTTCGCGGTGGCGGCCACGCTGCTGCTCGACGAGAAGTTCCTCACCACGTCGGCCGTCGGCGCGGTCGTGATCGGCTTCGCCCTGCAGGACACGCTCGGCAATCTGTTCGCCGGCCTGGCCATCCAGATCGAGAAGCCCTTCCGGGTCGGGCACTGGGTGCGGGTCGGCGACTTCGAAGGCCGCGTCCAGGAAGTCACGTGGCGCGCCACCAAGCTGCTGACCAAAGCCGGCCAGTTCGTCATCGTGCCGAACAGCGTGATGGCGAAGGATCCGATCCTCAATCACACGGAGCCGACGGTGCCGACGCGCATCGACGTCGAGGTGGGAGCCAGCTACGACGTGCCCCCGAACGTCGTCAAGCGCGCGCTGCAGGAGGCCCTCGACAACGCTCCGCTGGTCCTGCGCCTTCCTGAGCCGGAGGTGATCATCGAGGACTTCGGCGCGTCGGCCGTGATTTACCGTCTGTGGTTCTGGGTTGACGACTTCGGTCGCGACTACGTGGCGCGGGACCAGGTACGCGCCAACATCTGGTACACGCTCAAGCGCTACGGCATCGAGATTCCCTACCCGATCCAGATCGAGGTACAGCCGCGAGGAGACGGATGCGCGGTCGTCCGGGCGCCTGCCGGCGCTGGCCGCCCGTCTGGCCGCCATCGATCTCTTCGCCGGTCTCGACGACGCCGAACGTCTGCGCCTGGCGCAGGGCGGCCAGGAACAGCTCTTCGGCGCCGGAGAGCGGATCGTGCGGCAGGGCGACGAGGGCCGGTCGATGTTCGTCGTGCTGGCCGGGCGCGTGCGCGTGACGATCGAGCCATCGGGCCAGGAAGTGGCGGTGACACCCGCCGGCGGCTTCTTCGGCGAGATGTCGATGCTCACCGGCGACCCGCGCACGGCGTCGGTGACGGCCCTCGACGACGCCATGCTGCTCGAGGTCACCGCCGATCAGTTTCGCGATCTCGCGGTGTCCCGGCCGGGCCTCGTGGAGCATGTGAGCGGCGTCGTGTCCTCCCGGCGGCAGTCACTGTCGCAGGCGAAGGCCGCCGCTGAAGAGGCGCGAGGGAACGCGCCCGCGCCTCAGCGCCTGCTGTCGCGGATCAAGGCCTTCCTGAACCTGTAGCGGCCGGCGATGGCGGCGGCCGCTCAGTGGGCGGTCAGCAGGACGCGGTCGCCGTCGGGCGATTCGAACTCGAAGACGACGTCGCCGGGGTGCCGGCGTGCTTCGAGGTCCGGCGCGAAGACAGGCCGGTCGTCGTGGCCCATCGCCAGCGTGGGCGCGATGTAGCCATCTCATGTCTCCAGACGGCGGCCTGGCGGTCGAGGTTCAGAGCGTGAGTTCGGTGCCGGTGCCCGTCTCGATGGCGCGGCGGTAGACCAGGTCGGCTGCCACCACGTCCTCCACCGCCATGCCGAGCGACTTGAAGATGGTGACGCCGTCGGCCTCGGGGCGTCCGGCCACCCGGCCGCGGACGACATCGCCGAGCTCGCCGGCCACGTGGTCGGCGGTGAAGCGGCCTTCGGCGATGCCGAGCACGATGTCGCCGGATTCGACGACGGCGGCCGCGCGCGAGTCGACCACGAGGTGGGCGCCGGCCACCAGCGCCGGATCCATCTCACGCTGGTCGGGCCGGCACGCGCCCACCGAGATGACGTGGGCGCCCGGCGCGACCCAGGCCGCGTCGAGCACCGGCGTGGGCGAGGACGTGACGAGCACGACGATGTCGGCGCCACGCACCGCGGCCTCGGCGGAGGGGGCCTCCGTGACCCTGGCGGCGACGTGCCCGGCCATGTCGGCCACGAACCGCGTACGGCTGGCCGGTGTCGGGCTCCAGATGCGCACGTCGGTCAGCGGCCGCACGGCCGCCAGGGCCTCGAGGTGGCTGCGCGCCTGCACGCCCGCGCCGAGGATGGCGAGCGTCGAGGCCTCGGGCCGGGCCATGTGCCGGGCCGAGACGGCTGATACCGCGGCCGTGCGCGCCTCGGTGATGTAGCGGCCGTCCAGCAGGGCGATGAGCGCGCCGGTGGCGGGGTCGAGCAGCAGGATGGTGGCCAGGTGGGACGGCAGGCCGCGCGTGTGGTTGTCGCCGAAGACCGTCACGAGCTTGGCTCCCAGTTGCGGTGGCTCGGCCACGTAGGCCGGCATCAGCCCGAAGTAGGCCTGCTGCGGTCCCACGAGGAGTACCGAACGCACGGGCTGCAGCACTTCGCCGGCCGAGAAGCGGACGAGCGCCATCTCCATGGCGGCGATCAGATCGGCGAGGGGCAGGAGGGCGGTGACGTGGGCTTCAGTGAGGAGGCGGAACCGCTGCGGCATGCCGCATCCTCGCACACCTCACGCAGCGGAGCGAGGCCAGCCGGCCGCGTGCGCTGCCGCCGTGCGGATCGTGTTCAGGTGAATCTGGACGATGTCGTCGACATCCGGCGCATAGCCGCCGCTCATCACGACCGTGACCGGCACGCCGGCCGCGTGGCAGTGGCCGAACACGAACTCGTCACGGGCGCGCAGGCCGTCCATCGACAGCCCGAGCCGGCCGAGGCGATCGCCCACGTAGGGGTCGGCACCGGCCAGGTAGAAGACCATCTCCGGCCGCTGGCGATCCAGTACCGCTGGCAGGTGCCGCGCCAGCAGCGACAGATACTCGTCGTCCTCCGTGCCATCGGCCAGCTCGACATCGAGGTCGCTGACTTCCTTGCGGAACGGGAAGTTCCTGGCGCCGTGCATCGAGAACGTGAACACCGTCGGATCGTCGCGGAAGATGGCGGCGGTGCCGTTGCCCTGATGGACATCGCAGTCCACGACCGCCAGCCGGTGGCACTCGGTGGCCCGTTGCAGCACTCGCGCAGCCACGGCGACGTCGTTGAACACGCAGTAGCCCTCGCCGCGATCGACGAAGGCGTGATGGGTGCCGCCGGCGAGGTTCGCGGCCGCGCCGTCGGTCAGGGCGGCGCGGGCGGCGGCGATGGTGGCACCGGAGGAGCGGCGCGATCGCTCCACCATCTCAGGCGACCACGGGAATCCGATGCGGCGCTGCATGTCGGCGGGCAGCGCGCCGGCCGCGACGTCGTTCACGTAGCCGGCGGCATGCGCCAGGCGCAGCTCGTCCCAGGAGGCCGCCGGTGCCGCGACCAGGTCGGCGGCGGCAATCACGCCTTCGGCGAGGACGCGCTCGCGCAGCCGCGCATACTTGCTCATCGGAAAGCGGTGCCCGTCGGGCAGCGGCAGCACGAAGTGATCGGAGTAGAAGGCGCGCATGCGGTGACGGCCGTTTCAATTATGTGCGCACTGTGCTACGGTCCGCCGTCGAGGATGGGCTGACCTGCAGGCGCGTGCGTGACTGACGATCGGGTGGTCATCGAGCCGGCCGAGCGGCGTGCTGCCGTGCTCCGCATCATCCGTGGCGCTCGCAAGCGGCTCGGGCTCACCATCTTCCGCTGCAATGACGACGCGGTGCTCGAGGAAGTGCGCCGCGCGGTCGCGCGCGGCGTCGTCGTCGACGCGCTGCTGACCCGTCGCGCCAGCGGCTGGCGTCGGCGGCTGGACGAGTTGCACGACCGGCTCGACCGCATGGGCGTCAACGTCACCCGTCACGGCCCGCGTGCCACCAAGCACCACGCCAAGTACATCGTGGCCGACAGCGGGCCGCTGCTCGTGGCCTCCTTCAATCTCACGCGCAAGTGTTTTCATGAGACCTGCGATTTCGCCGTGGTCACCACCGACCCCGGCGCCGTGACCGACGCCTGGCGGCTCTTCGAATCGGATCTGGCGCGGCGGGTGCTGCCGGAAGCGGCGGCGCGCCACTCGCGGCTGGTGGTCGGGCCGGAGTGGGCGGGCCGCGCCGTCCGCGACCTGCTCGGGAGCGCCGAGCGGCGGATCAAGATCATCGACCACAAGCTCGACGATCCGCGGGTCGAGCGCATCCTGAGAAAGAAAGTTCGGGACGGGGTGCCGGTCGACCACATCCGGACGCGCGTCGTCGGCGGCCGCACGGCACACGGCAAGCTGACGATCGTCGATGGCCGGGTGGCGCTCGTCGGCAGCCTCGCCCTCTCGGCCCGCAGCCTCGGCATGCAGCGCGAGCTGGGATTGCTCGTCGACGGCGCCACCGTCCGCCGTCTCGAGGCCTTCTTCGACCGCGCCCACGCGTCGCAGCCCCGTCCGTAGTGGCGCCAGCGGGCTCCCGCCTGACAGAATGGCGGGACTTCGCCGAACGGCGCCTCTTCGTCAGTCCTGTCCATGATTCATCACATCCGTACCATCGACGCTCACACCGCTGGTGAGCCCCTGCGCCTCGTCGTCGACGGCCTGCCGTCGCCCGAAGGCGCCACCATGCTGGCCAAGCGCGAATGGGCGCGCAAGCACCTCGACCATCTGCGCCGGTCGATCATGCTCGAGCCGCGCGGCCACGCCGATATGTACGGCGCGCTCCTGACCGAGCCGGTGACGCCCGGCGCCCACGCCGGCGTCCTGTTCATGCACAACGAGGGGTGGAGCACGATGTGCGGCCATGGCGTCATCGCCGTGGCGACCATCGCCGTCGAGCGCGGGCTGATGTGGGACGCCGCCACGGCGGAGGCGGGCGACACGGTCGAGATGGTCCTCGACGTCCCGGCCGGGCCGGTCACCGCCAGGGCCACCAAGGTCGAGAGCGGCGGCCGCACGCGCGTGACCGGTGTCTCGTTCGTGAACGTGCCGTCGTTCGTGCTCGCGCCCGGCGTGCCGGTGAGCGTCGGCGGACGGACGTTCACCGCCGACGTGTCCTTCGGGGGCGCCTTCTACGCCGTCGTCGATGCCGAGAGCGCGGGCTTGTCGATCGACATCGCCAAGCTCCCCGAGCTGAGGCGCACCGGAATGGCGATTGCCCGAGAAGTGGAACGGCTCCTCAAGGTCGTGCATCCCCACGAGCCGGGCCTCTCCGGCATCTACGGCACGATCTTCACGGCCCCGGCCCAGGCCGAGGGCGCCCATCTGCGCAACGTGACGATCTTCGCGGACGCCGAAGTGGACCGCTCGCCGTGCGGCAGCGGCACGGCGGCCGTCATGGCCGTCCTGGATGAAATGGGCGTCCTGTCGGCCGGCGACGGCACCTTCGTGCACGAGAGCCTGATCGGCACGCTCTTCCGGGGCCGCGTCGTGTCACGCCAGCGCATCGGCGATCTCACCGCGGTCGTGCCCGAGATCGCCGGCAGCGCCTGGATCACCGGCGAGCACACGTTCCTCGTCGACGCCGATGACCCGCTCAAGGCGGGCTTCCGGATCTAGCGGGCTCGGGCCCGCCACCGGCCGGCCGGCCGGACGAGTTACTTGGTGGCGGCGGCGCTGAGCGCCGCGAGCTTGCCGAAGTCGACCTTGGCCGCGAAGTCGTGCAGCTGCTTGATGTCGGTCAAGCCGTTGCCCTCGACCGAGACGAGGAACCGCTTGGCCACGACCAGGTTGAGCTCGCCGTCCTTGCGCTGCGCGCTCCACTTCTCGAAGCCTGGATTGCCGGCAATGGTCGTCGACTTCTCGTAGCCGTCGTCGGTTTCCTTCTCGTAGCCGGTGGTCAGGAACATCGCCCACGGCGCCACCAGGATCTGATTGAAGGCCGAGTCCACGATCTTCACCTCGATCGTCTGGTCGCCGTTGCGGAAGCGCGTTTCCGTCTGCGAGAAAGCCACCGGCGCCGTCATCCGTTCGCCCCTGGGCTTGTCCATGGTCCAGCCGGATACCTCCGGAAGGGCCGTCTGCAGTTCGCGGAAGCTCACCGGGTCGGCCACCGTGCCACCGTTGGCGCCGCCCATGGCGGCGGCCATGCCCTGCATCGCTTTGGCGAAGTCTTCCATGCCCTTGGCGGCTTCGTCGCCGGCGGGCGCGGTCGCATTGGCCGCCGCCTGTCCAGCCTCGGCCATCTCTTCGCCCGCCTTGGCCATGCTCGCGGCGGCGTCCTTCAGAGCCTCAGCCGCCTTCTCTTCCGGCGACTTGCCGCAGGCGGCCAGCATCGCCGTCAGTCCCATGACCATCGCTATCGTGTGCCCTGCACGCATGGTTCGGTCCTCCCGCGCGGTCTCGTGGCGCGCGTGTTTCGGATGATAGCGCGAGAGCGCGCGGCGCTCCCTCAGCCAAATCCGTCGTTCGTTGTGCCATTTCGGGACGCCACTCAAGCCACGGCACGGGCCTGCCGATTCGTTGCGCATGCAGACTCCAGGGCCGTGGCTTCGCCACGCCGTCCGTCTCGTTGTCGCCCTCGGCGCCTTCATGGCCCTGGCGTCGTTGTCGCCGGTGGCGGCCGGATCGGAGCCGCTCGGGGCACTCGATCAACTGCGCGCCGGCAACGCCCGTTTCGTGAGGGGCGCTCTGGCCCCCGTGCCGCTCGCGACGGGGCCACGACAGACTCTCGCTGGCGGGCCGCCCCAGGTCATGGTCCTTTCCTGTGCCGATGCTCGCGTGCCCTCCGAGTACATCTTCAACACCGGTCCCGGTGAGCTGTTCGTGGTGCGGACGGCCGGCGCGGTCGTCGACAAGTCGGTGATGGCGAGCCTCGAGTACGGCGTCCACCGCCTCCACATCCCGCTCCTCGTCGTGATGGGACACGAGTCGTGCGATGTCGTGCAGACGGCGCTCGGCGCCGAGCAGGCCGGCCCCTCGAACCTCGACTTCGTCGTGGCGCACATCCGCGCCGGGCTCCAGCACGGACCGGCCGACCGCAAGGACCTGCGGAGCGCCGTGCTGGCCAACGTCGAGCAGGTGATCAACGACGCACTGCGCAGCGACGTGCTGCGCGCGGCGACCTCCGGCGGGCAGCTGCAGGTGGTCGGCGCCTACTTCGAACTCGACAGTGGCCGCGTGGTGTTCTCCGAGCCGATCGGCGCAATGCCGTCGGCGCGAAACTGACGCGATGGTAGGACGGACCTTGCTCTTCACGTGCCTGCTGGGCGCGGCGGCCGAGGCCGCGGCCCAGTCGCATGACGCCACCGCACCCGCGCCGCCGGCCAGGCAGGGCTATGTGCCGATCGGTGCGGCGCGCCGCACCGCGACGGTCGACCATGGTGCTTCAGCCAAGACGAGTCCGGGGCACCCGGGTTCAGCCAAGCCGAAGCCGGTCGTGTCGGGCGCGTCGATCCTGATGGCCAAGCCGGCGCCGGAGGTGTCCGACGGGCACGGCGCGCCGACAGCGCCTCACGGCACCGCCCCGGACGCCCACGATTCGACGCCCGCCACCGCCACGGGCGAAGCCAACCCGGTCCCACCGGTCACCGTGGCGAAGCCGGTGCGACTCGTGGAGGTCCACGAGCGGCTGACGGCGCTCCTCGCCGAAGCGCGAAAGGACAGCGGCGACGAAACCGCATCGGCCGGCGAGGCGCCGAAGAGCAGCAGCCCGTCCCGGGAACCGCACCGGGGTGAAGGTGCGGTGACGCCGCGCCTGCTGCTGAGGTGGCCTGAACCGCGCTGGTTCCTCATCTGGCCGGATGCCGGGCGCCTCGACGTCGCGCCGCCGACTCCTGGCCCGCCGGTCCGCAGCGTCCTCCCGGAACCACGGTGACGCGATTCGTGACACGGCCTGTCATATCGGTGGGCCGGGCCGCACGGGTGTCGCCGCCCGTCGGCCAATTGCTCTGAGAAAGCGTCGCGACCGGCACGGCCAGCCGCGGCAAGGAAATTGCGACCGACCGGCACGATGCGCATCCGCCAGGCCTCGTTGCTCGCTCTGGCAGTGGCCGTCGCGGCCGCGAGCCTGGCGGCGCAGTCGTCGCCCGCCACCATCGGCGGCGCCCTGCCGCCGCTCTTCCCGGCCGACAACTGGTGGAACCAGGACGTGAGCCAGGCACCGCTGGCCGCCGAGTCGCCGGCGATCATCGCCTTCATCAACAACGGCGGCACGCGCCGGCTCCATCCCGACTTCGGCGGGATCGCGGCGCCGCACGAGAGCTACGGCATCCCCTATGTGGTCGTGGCCGGCGATCAGCCGAAGCGCCAGGTGCAGTTCTACTACGCGAGCGAGAGCGACGGCGTCGGCATGCCGTTCTACCCGATTCCCGATCAGGCCAGGACCGAACCCTACTGGATCGAAGGCGGGGCGCCGGGCAACCAGGCGCCGGGCGGCGACCGCCACATGCTGATCGTCGATCGCGATCACCGCAGACTCTACGAGCTCTACGACCTCGCGTGGTCCGGCACCCAGTGGACGGCCGGTTCGGGCGCCGCCTTCGATCTGCAGACCAACGGCCGGCGTCCAGACGGCTGGACGTCCGCGGATGCCGCCGGCCTGGCGATCCTGCCCGGGCTCGTCCGCTACGACGAGGTCTACGGCCCGGATGAGATCGACCACGCGTTTCGCGTCACCGTGCGGGCCACCAACAGCTACTACGTGTGGCCGGCGTCGCACGTGGCCGGCAGCACCCCGGCAGCGCCGCCGAACGGCACCCGCCTGCGGCTCAAGGCCTCGAAGGACCTGTCGGCCTTCCCGCCGGCGGCGCAGAAGATCTTCCGCGCCATGAAGAAGCACGGCCTGATCGTGGCCGACAACGGCAGCGACATGTACGTCAGCGGGGCCTTCGACCCACGCTGGGACAACGGCGTGCTCAACCCGGCCTTCCGCGGTTTGACCGCCAGCGACTTCGAGGTCGTGCAGCTGGGCTGGCGGGGCAGCAGTCAGCTTCCGCCCGCGTGCACGCCGACGGCGCCGACCGACCTGTGGGCGTCGGTGAGCGGCTACACCGTGCAGCTCGGATGGACGGCGCCGGCCAGTGCCTGGCTCGGCCATCTGATCGATGTCGGCTCCCAGCCCGGCCTGACCGACGTGACGTCGATTCCGCTGGCGGCGCCCGCGACCGCGCTCGGCGGCCCCGTCGCGGCCGGCCGTTACTACGTGCGCGCCCGCGCCGCCGAGGCCTGCGGCACGAGCGCGGCGTCGAACGAGGTGATCGTGGACGTGCCCGCGGGCTGCGCCCTGCCCGCGGCTCCCGGCCCGCTCAGCTTCGCGGTGGGCGCCGGGCGCACGGTGGCGCTCGGCTGGGGCACGGCGGGCAGCGCCACCTCCTACGTGCTCGAGGCGGGTTCGGCGTCAGGCCTCGCCAACATCCTGGTGACGGATGTCGGCGCCGCGCGGTCCATCAGCACCACGGCGCCGCCCGGCCGCTACTACGTGCGGGTGCGCGGCCGCGGGACATGCGGACAGACCGGGCCCGCGTCGAACGAAGCCGTCATCGTCGTCCCATAGGAGCAGGGACGTGCCGGCCACCGGCCGCGCACGAGCTGCCGTGCGGACGCCGCGCTACCAGCCGATCGCCAGTCCGTCCTTGCGGACGTCCGACCCGCCGAGCAGGACGCCGGTGGCGGGGTCGATCATCACGCCCTGGTAGCCACCCATCTGCGCCCGTCCCTCGCGCAGACGATGGCCGCGGGCCTCCAGCGCCGCGCGGACATCCGGGCCGATCGCGCGCTCGAGGGCCAGGTGCGTGTCCATGTGACGCATGCGCGCGGCCTCGCCGGCGGCCTGAACATGCATGCCGAAGTCCACCAGGTTCATCACGACCTGCGCGTGGGCCTGAGCCTGATTGTCGCCTCCCATCACGCCGAACGCGACCCAGGGCCGGCCGTGCTTCAGGATCATCGCCGGCACCAGTGTGTGCAGCGGGCGCTTCCTGGGCGCGATCTGGTTCGGATGGCCGGGCGTGAGCACGAAGCCGGCGCCGCGGTTGTGCAGCGTGATCCCGGTCTCGCCGGCGACGATGCCCGCGCCGAAGCTGGCGAAGAGCGACTGGATGAACGACACCACGTTGCCGTCGCCATCGGCCACACTCAGATAGACCGTGTCACCGCGGTCGACACCGGCGAAGTCTGCGGCCGCCGCCTCCCGGCCGTCGGCCCGGCTCGGGCGATAGCTGCCACTGCGCCGCATGTCGATCTCGGAGCGCCGGGCGGCGGCGTAGTCCTTCGACAGCAGCCGCGCCAGCGTCTCGGGCGGCACGTGCGCGCGATCGGCCAGCCAGGCCCCGCGGTCGGCGAAGGCGATCTTCTTCGCCTCGCTCACCACGTGCAGGTAGTCGGCGCTGTTGTGGCCGAGCGCGCCGATGTCGAAGCCCTCGAGGATGTTCAGCATCTGGAGGGCGACGAACCCCTGCGTGCGGGGGCGGCATCTCGTGCACGACGACGCCGCGGTAGGTGCCGTGGATCGGATCGACCCACTCGGCCGCGTGGCTCGCGAAATCCTCGACGGTCAACAGGCCATCGCGGGCCTGCACGTCGGCCACGATCGCCTGCGCGAGCGGTCCGCGGTAGAAGGCATCCGGCCCGCCGGCGGCGATCGCCTCGAGGCTGATGGCCAGGCGCGGATTGGCGAACAGCGCGCCCATCGCCGGCGCTGTCCCCGCCGGCAGGAAGGTGGCGGCGGCGGCCGGGTCCGCCATCAGGCGCGGCGCCGCATCGGCCCACTCATTGGCCGCCAGCTCGGCCACCGGAAACCCGTGGCGGGCGTGGTGGATGGCCGGCGCGAGCGCGGTCGCGAGCGAGATCGAGCCGAAGCGCGTGAGCAGCGCATCCCAGCCGCTCACGACGCCGGGCACGGTCACGGTGAGCACACCGCTCGCAGGCATCTGCGAATGCCCGCGCCGGGCCAGGGCCTCGGGCGTGGCCGCCGTCCCCGATCGCCCGCTGGCATCGAGGCCGTGGAGACGCTGGGTGCGAGCGTCGTAGACGAGCGCGAACAGGTCACCGCCAACGCCGTTCATCGCGGGCTCGACGACCGCCAGCACGCCGGCGGCCGTCACCGCGGCATCCACGGCGTTGCCGCCGCTCTGGAGCACGGCCAGCCCGGCGGCGGAGGCGAGCGACTGGCTGGTGGCGATCATGCCGCGCCGGCCCACCGCCGGGGACCGGGTAGCGAGGATGTTGCCCGACGGGCGGTCCCCGGGGGCGCGAATGTAGGTGGTGGCCATGGCAGCAGCGCAAACGACGTGGCGGGCATGTCACGCCGCCTGGGGAGCCCCCCAGGCCGGGTCATTCTAGCCGCGATGCCAGGCCGGCCGGGCGGGCGGTGTGAAGAACTGCAGATGAACCGCGCCAGGCTGAACTCCGCGACGCGGACTGGCGTCCAATCGAATGTCGGTCGTCCGCGCGTGTTGCGGCACCCGGCGTTCAGACAGGAGGTTTGAACATGTTCCGCATCTTGACCTGGAACTTCTCCAGCACCGCCGAGCCGGTCGTGGCGGGCTTGCTCGTCGCCACGCTGCTCCTCTCGATCGTCCTGCTGTAACGCGGACATCGATTCCCGCGCCTGGCGCGCACCACCTCGTGGTGCCGTCGCCAGGCGTTGCCATGTACGGCGCTAGCGCGGTGCCGAGGGCGTTTCAGCCAGCGCCAGGTAGCTCTTGCGGGCGCGGACGGTGATGCCCGGGCGCGTGACGCGCACTTCGAGCTTGTGCGGCTTGCCGTCGAGCACCTCCGGCACGAAGGCGATCAGATACTGGCTGCGCAGCTCCTGCGCCACGCGCGTGAAGGTCGGCGCCAGCAGGTCGGTCTCCTGCAGCTCGAACGAACCGCCGCCGGTTTCCTCGGCGATGCGCCGGAGGTTGCGATCCGGTCGCGAGCGCACCTGCCGCGCCCCGTTGAAGAAGTCCACCGACAGGCCAATGGTGTAGACCATCACCTCTTCGTCGCGCGCCTCATCCACCGTGTTGCCGAACCGCGTGCGGCTGCCGTAGTCGTCGCCGTCGGTGAAGAGCAGCACGACCTTGCGGCCGTCGACCGGCTTCAGGGCATCGATGCTGAAGGCGAGGGCGTCCCAGAGACGGGTCGAGTTGCCGAACTGCAGGTCGTCGAGCGCGGCGATCAGCTCGTCGCGGTCGTTCGTGAAGGTGCCTGACAGCTGGAGCTTGTCGTTGAAGGCGCCGACCTGCGCGCGGTCGACCGGCAGCATCCGAATCAGGAACTGCTCGGCCGCCTGGTTGAGCCGCTTGAGGTGCTCGGTCATGCTGGCGCTGGTATCGAGCATCACGACGACCGTGAAGGGCTGCGGGTCGTTCGAGAACGACGAGATCTCGACCGGTTTGCCGTTGTCGAGGATCTGGAACTCGTCGGGCGTCAGATCGGGCACCAGACGTCCGCTGGCATCGACGGCCGTGGCGTAGACCGGCACGGTGCGCACCGCCGAACGGAAGGTGGGTTGCCGGCCGGCCAGCAGCGAGACCGAGCCGACGACGAGGATGAGGGCGATAATCGGTCGGGTCATCACCCCCTGAGCGTAGCAACGACCGTTCCAGCGGGCAAATGCCGTTCTGTCACCGCGATCGCCGCTGACGCGTCCCGCTGGTCCGTCGCAGGAGACGCCGGGCGTGCTCGATACGCTACGATCGCCCCACCCGTGCCCGACCGTCCTGCCGCTGGATTGTGCGAGACGTGCCGCCACGCCCAACTCGTGCGGGGGGCGCGGTCGACGTTTCTCATGTGCGCCCGGGCCCTGAGCGACCCCGCCTACCCCAAGTACCCCGTGCTGCCCGTTCGGGTGTGCCGGGGCCACGAACCGGCGCCGGCGTCCGCGCCGCCCTCGAAGGACAGTCCGTGAGCATTCGCCGCCCGTCACGGCCGGGGCGGCCTCCGCTCGCCTGCGACCGCGCCGGACGGCGACGGATCCCGTCGTCGCGGTAAGCTGAGGGGATGTCCAAAGGAGTCACGATGTCGAAGACGATGTACGGGTGGGGACTGGTGCTCGCGATGACGGCGCTTGGCGGCTCCGCGTGTGCCGATGCGCAAACCGCGCCGCCGCAGGTCCCGGCGCCCGGCACCGGCGACGAGAATGAGGTCGTGGCGACGGTCGGCGACCGCAAGTTCACCCTGAAGGAAGTGGAGGCGCGCTGGCAGGAAGACGATCCCGCCGAACGCGCCCGCGTCACCCAGCTGCTCTACCAGCACCGCCGGCAGAGCATCGACCAGCTCGTGGGCGACCATCTCATCGAGGCCGCCGCCAAGAAGGCCGGCCAGTCGAAGGAAGCGTTTCTCACCGCCGAACTCGACAAGCGCCGCGGTGCGATCACGGACGCCGACGTCCAGCGGGTCTACGACGAGAACCGCGATCGGGTGGGCGCCTCCACGGTGGCCGACCTCAAGGACTCGATCACCAGGTTCATTGCCGGCAATCGCGACGGCCAGAACCTCGCCATCCTCGTGAACGAGCTGAAGGCCGGCGGTCCGGCGGTGAACATTGCCCTCGACCCGCCCCGCTACGACGTGGCGATCGCCGCGCACGACCCGGCGCGCGGACCGGCGGACGCGCCGGTGACGATCGTCGAGTTCTCGGAGTACCAGTGCCCGTTCTGCGCGCGCGTCACGCCGACGCTCAAGGCGATCGAGGAGAAGTACGCCGGCAAGGTGCGGTTCGTGTTCAAGGACTTCCCGCTGCAGAACCACCTGCAGGCGCCCAAGGCGGCTGAAGCGGCGCACTGCGCCGGGGATCAGGGCAAGTACCTGGGAGCTGCACGATCGCCTGTTCGCCAACCAGCAGCTCCTGCAGATCGCGGAACTGAAGAAGCACGCCGCCGCCGTCGGTCTCGATCAGGGCGCCTTCGACACGTGCCTCGATTCGGGCAAGCACACCGAGGCCGTGCAGGCCGACATCGAGCTCGGCAACGAGATGGGCGTGAGTTCGACGCCGACGCTCTACATCAACGGGCGCGTGGTCACCGGCGCGCAGCCGCTGCCGGTCTTCGAGGCCATCATCGACGAGGAACTGGCCAGGAAGTCCGGTAAGTAGGGGCCATTTGTAACGGGGTCTGTCACGGTCACGGGTTGTCTTCGTGCCGTGACCGTGACAGACCCCGTTACAACTACGCCGTCAGCAGCACGATCTTTCCGCGCGCACCCGGCGCCATGACGCGCCGGTGCGCCTCGGCGGCCTCGGCGAGCGGCAGTTCCGTGCCCACCACCGGCCGGAGGGCTCCCGACGCAAGAGCGCGTCCCAGCGCCTCGTGTCCGCGCCGCACTTCCTCGGCGGCCAGGCCCCACAGGGCGAGACCGGTCACCACGGCGTGCTTGCTCATGATCTTCCGCGGGTCGATCTCGATGCGTCCGCGGCTGCCGATGATGACGATGCGCCCTCGCGGTGCGAGCATCGTCAGGTCGTGGTCCAGATTCACGTTGGCGAGCATCTCGAGGATGACATCGGGGCCGCGGCCGCTCGTCAGCGTCTGGACGCGGTCGACGTGGGCCGGATCGCGGTGATCCACCGCGTGGTGCGCGCCAGCCGCCGTCACGAGCGCCAGTCCGTCGTCGGTGCCGGCCGTGCCGATGACCGTCAGGCCGGCCGCCCGCGCCATCTGCACCGCGGCCAGTCCCACCAATCCGCTGGCGCCGTGCACGAGCACCACGTCACCGCCGCGCGGCGTCGCGCGCTCGAGCGCCACATGCGCCGTGAGACACGGCACGTGGACGGCGGCGCCCTCGGCGAACGAGACGCGCTCCGGCAGCGGATGCACCTGGTCAACGGTGCACAGCACGACCTCGCGATAGGCGCCGTAGGACTGATGATCGGCCGTGCCGCCCGTGTAGACGCGGTCGCCGACGGCCACGCCGGTCACGTCCGGGGCGGTCGCCTCGACCACGCCGGCTCCGTCGGCGCCGGGTGAGTAGGGCAGCGGCGGCTTGATGGCATAGGTGCCGGTGAGCATGTAGGTGTCATACGGATTCACGCCGACCGCATGCAGCCGCACCCGCACCTGTCCCGGCCCGGGCGCCGGCTCCGGGATGTCGTCGCTGCGGAGAACGTCTGGACCGCCGAAGGCGTGCGCACGGATGGCTTTCATAGCCCGCGATTCTAGCCGGGTCTCGGGCGGGTCTCGGGTCTCGGTGCCGGGTCTCGGGCGGGCGGGTCCTCGGGCTCTTCCGGGCCGCTGCCCCGGCCCCCGGGCCACGAATCCCAGCCCGTCGCCGCCATCCCGAGCCGCTGGCCCCTGGCCCCTGGCCGCTGTACTCTCTTTCCATGGACTGGCTGGCCCGACTGGAATCCCCTCAGAACGCGCTCGCGGTGCTCACCGCGATGATTACGCCCGCGGTGCTCATCTCTGCCTGCGGCGCCCTCATCTTCTCGACCAGCTCGCGTCTCGGCCGCGTCGTCGATCGTGTCCGCACGCTGTCGGAGAAGTTCGAGGCGCTGGCCAAGAATCCCGAGGCGGACGAGATGGCCGCCGACCGCCGCCAGCTCGTGTTCTCGCAGCTCGACCGGCAGACCTCGCGCGCGCGCCTCATCCAGCGGGCGATGGTCGCCTTCTACACCGCCCTCGGCATCTTCGTCGCCACCAGCGTGGCCATCGCCGTCGTCGCCGCCGTGGCCGGCAGCCTCACCTGGGTGGCGGCGGTGTTCGGGATCGCGGGCGCGATGTTCATGCTCTATGGCAGCGTGCTGCTCGTCATCGAGTCGCGGATGGCGATGGGAGCCATCACCTCCGAGATGGACTTCGTGTGGAAAGTCAGCACGCGCTACGCCGGCGGCAAGCTGGACGAAGCGCGCGGCGGGCCGGCGACCTGGCTGGGCAAGCGGATCGGCTGAGCTGCTTCCTCGCGCTACACTCCGCCCATGACGCACCACCTGCTCCGCCCGATCGTCGGCCTGTCCCTGTTCCTGACGAGCCCCGCCCTGGCGCAGACGCCGGCCGCCATCTCGGCCGACGCCGAGCGGCGCGTCGAGGCCGGCCTCCGCCAGGTCGTCACCTGGCGGCGAGATTTCCATCAGCACCCCGAGCTCGGGATGCAGGAGACGCGCACCTCGAAGATCATCGCCGACCATCTGCGCGCGCTCGGCATGGAGGTGCGGGTGGGCGTGCCGGGAGCCGCGACCGCCGTGGTCGGCGTGCTCACGGGCGGCAAGCCCGGGCCGGTGGTGGGCCTGCGGGCTGACATGGACGGCCTGCCGGTCACCGAACAGGTCGATCTGCCGTTCAAGTCGACGGCGAAAGCCATGTGGAACGGCGTCGAGACCGGGGTGATGCACGCCTGCGGGCACGACAACCACATGGCGATCCTGCTCGGCGCCGCCACGGCGCTCGCCGGCATGAAAGCGGAGCTGCCGGGCACCGTGAAGTTCTTCTTCCAGCCGGCGGAAGAGGGGCCTGGCGGCGCCGAGCCGATGGTCAAGGCCGGCGTGCTGAAGAACCCGGACGTGGACGCGGTGTTCGGCCTGCACGTGTTCCCGTTCCCGGCCGGCACCATCGTCTATCGCTCGGGGCCGTTCATGGCCAGCGCCGACGAGTTCACCATCACCATCACCGGGCGCCAGACGCACGGCGCCGTACCGTGGGGCGGCATCGATCCGATCGTGATCGGCGCGCAGATCGTGACGGCGTTCCAGTCGATCGTGGCGCGGCAGGTGAACATCGCCGAGGCGCCGGCGGTGGTCACGGTGGGGAAGTTCGCCGCCGGCAACCGCTCGAACATCATTCCCGACACGGCGGAGCTGGTTGGCACGATCCGCGCGTTCGACGAAAGCGAGCGGACGAAGATCCGGCAGCGCGTGCGCGACATCGCCGTCAACTACGCCGCGGCCTCGGGCGCCACGGCCAAGGTCGACTTCGGGCTGGGCTATCCGGTGACGCGCAACGATCCGGCGCTGACCGAACGCATGGTGCCGACCCTCAAGCGCGTGGCGGGCGACGCCCAGGTGCAGGTCGGTCCGCTGACCGGCACCGCCGAGGACTTCTCGTACTTCCAGCAGGACGTGCCGGGGCTGTTCTTCTTCCTCGGGGTGACGCCGCCCTCGCAGGATGCCTCGAAGGCGGCGCTCAACCACTCACCGCTCTTCTTCGCCGACGAGACGGCCCTGCCGGTGGGCGTACGCGCGCTCACCCACCTCACCCTCGACTACCTGTTCGCCCCTACGGCACGATGAGCGGCGTGTCGAGCCGGACGCGCAGGATGGTGCCGGCCGGCAGCGAGACGTCCTGACCTTCGGTGGCCGCAATCACGCCGCCGCCGCCGACGAGGATGCCGGTCAGCACGCCCTTGAAGCCACCGAGGATGCCGCCGATGATGGCGCCCACGCCGGCGCCGGCGCCAATCCTCCCCGCGTCGCCCTTGTAGCCCTCGCTCTCGAGCGCCTGCAGCACGGTGGCCCGCACGCGCGTCGTCTCGTTGCGCACCGTCACCTGGTCGAACACGACGGTCAGCGAGCCCTTGCGATCCAGGCGGCCGGCGCGGTTGACGTCGGTCACCGTGCCGCGGAACACGGAGCCGGCGGGCACGAGCACGTGTTCATGGGTGTCGACGTTCAGGACGGTCGTGGCTTCGACGCGGTCCTCGATCTGTGCGGTGGCGGAGGACAGCGAAGTCTGCAGGCGGACATCGATCTCGGTGCCGACCGGCAGCTCGCGATCCCCGCCCGAGGGCGCCGAGGTGGAGATGCCGCGGGCCGCTGACTGCGCGCGCGTCTGGAGACGTTCCAGCCGGGTGCGGACGTCGTCGACCTCGCTGCGCGAGACCTTGCCCTCGCGCCGCAGCTTGCCGCGCAGGTAGGCGATGTCGTCGCGGACCTCACTCAGCTCGCGATCCAGCGTGGTGGCTTGCGCCGGGTCGGAGCGTCGCGCCGTCGAGATGTCGGTGGCCACGGTGGCCGCCGAGTCCTGCAGCGCCTGCAGGTCGGCCGTGGTCGGATCCTGCGCGGCAATCGTGGTCGTGAATGCGACGAGACACGCGGCGATAGCGAGTCGGAACATCGAAGCCTCCGTGCGGTTGTGAGTCCAGTATGGCCGGTTTGCGCGGGTGGGGGGAGGTCGGGGTCGATGAGCTGGCCTCGGACCCGGGCTGCGAGCGACCGGTGCGTCGCGGTCGGGTCCCGCTGCAAGGTTTGACACCGCGCACTGCCGGTTGGTTTCCTCGGCAACCGGCCGCCCGGCCCAGTTGGGATATCCTGCGGGCGCCTTCTTCACCTCAGGAGCCTTCGAATGAGCGTCACCCGCCGCGGCTTTCTCGCCACCTCCGCCTCCACCCTGGCGCTCGGCCTCGGCCGGGGCCGGCTCTTCGCCCAGGCCGCCGCGCCGCCGGTGACGAGCTTCACCGACCTGCGCCGGGGGGTCGGCATGTTCATGGGGAGCGGCGGCACCATCGGCTACCTGGTGAACGACGCCGGTGCGGTGGCCATCGACAGCCAGTTCGCCAATACCGCCGAGATCGCCGTCGCCGGGCTGAAGCAGCGCGCGCCGAAGGGGATCGAGATGCTCCTCAACACGCACCATCATGGCGACCATACCGGTGGCAACCTGGTCTTCCGCGGCGCCGTCAAGCGCATCGTCGGCCACGAGAACTGCCTGGCCTGGCACCGGAAGACGGCGGCCGCCGCCAAGAGCGAATCGCAGACCTCGTTCGCCGACACGACCTTCACGGACAGCTGGAAGACGAGCTTCGGCGACGAGACGATCCAGGCCCGCTACTACGGTCCCGGTCACACCAGCGGCGACGCCGTCTACCACCTCGAGAAGGCGAACGTCGTGCACATGGGCGACCTGCTGTTCAACCGCGCCCATCCGAACATCGACCGTGCCGCCGGCGCCTCGACCGCCAACTGGATTACCGTGCTCGAGAAGGTCGGCAAGGCTCATTCGAACGACGCCATCTTCATCGCCGGCCATGCCAAGGACAACAACGTCCGCTGCGCCAAGGCCGATCTGATGCGCTTCCGCGACTACCTCACGCTGTGCATGGACACGGCGAAGAAGGCCCTGGCGGCCGGCCAGTCGAAGGAAGAACTGCAGAAGATGACGACCCTGCCCGGGTTCGAGGACAACGCTTCGCCCAACGCGCGTCTCACACTCGGCTTCGTCCTGGGCCTCTGCTACGACGAGCTGTCGGAGAAGTAGGGCCGCCGCCTGCCCCGGTCACTCGATCACGCTGTCACGCACTCTCGCTGCAAGGGAACTCCGCCGCCATGCTGAAGAACCGACTGTCGCTCACCCTGCTCGTCCTCGTCGCCCTCGTCTCGGCCCTCGCCGCGCAGGCACCGCCCGCCCAGACGCCGGCCATGACCGAGAAGTCGTTCGGCAGCGGGCCGCTCGACCGGCTGGCGTTCCGCCAGATCGGGCCGGGCGCGCCGTCGGGCCGCATCGACGACCTCGCCGTGCTCGAGAGCGATCCGTCGACCTTCTACGTGGCCGCGGCCACCGGCGGCATCCACAAGACGACCAACAACGGCGTGACGTTCACGCCGGTCTTCGACAACGAAAGCACGTCATCGGTGGGCGACATCGCGATCGCGCCGACCGACGCCAACCTCATCTGGGCCGGCACCGGCGAGAACAACAACCGCCAGTCCTCGTCGTGGGGCGACGGCATCTTCAAGAGCAGCGACGGCGGGCGCACCTGGAAGAACATGGGCCTGCGCGCCAGCAAGCAGATCGCCCGCGTGATCGTCGACCCGGTGGACTTCAACGTCGTCCACGTGGCCGCGCTCGGCGACCTGTGGGCCGCCGGCGGTGAGCGCGGCGTCTACCGCACGCTCGACGGCGGGGCCACCTGGGAACGGACGCTGCACGTCGACGACGACACCGGGGCCACCGAGCTGGTGATGGACCCGTCGAACAACCACGTGCTCTATGCCGCCACCTACCAGCGGCGGCGCAGCCAGTGGGGGATGAACGGCGGCGGGCCCGGCAGCGGGATCTGGAAGTCCGTGGATGCCGGTGAGACGTGGACCAAGATCGAGACCGGCCTCCCCGATGGGCCCAAGGGCCGCATCGGGCTCGACATCTACCGCACCAATCCCAACGTGCTCTACGCCCGCGTCGAACACGCCACCGGGAGCGGCGTCTACCGCACCGACGACGGCGGTGCCAGCTGGCGCAAGATGAGCGACGTCAATCCGCGGCCGATGTACTTCAGCCAGATCCGCATCGACCCGCAGACCGACTCCCGTATCTACGTCCTCGGCGTCCAGCTGCACGTCTCCGACGACGGCGGCCGGACGTTCCGCGCCGACGGCGCCGAGCGCATCCACGTGGACTTCCACGCCATGTGGATCAATCCCGCCAATCCCAGGCACGTCATCCTCGGCGGCGACGGCGGCCTGAGCATGTCGTACGACCGCTCGGCGACGTGGCTCTACTTCCCCAACCTGGTGCTGGCGCAGGCGTATCACGTGGCCTTCGACATGCAGACGCCGTATCACGTGTGCGCCGGCCTGCAGGACAACAACACCTGGTGCGGCCCGAGCGCCGTGCGCACCAACTCCGGCATCGCCAACGACGACTGGTATGTCGTGAACGGCGGCGACGGCTTCCAGCCGCTCATGGATCCGACCGACGAGAACATCATCTACGCCGAGTCGCAGGACGGGCGGATGAACCGCATCGATCGCACGACCAACGAACGCACGGCCGTCCGTCCCGAACCGCTCGAGGCCAAGGAAGGCGAGCCGTCGCAGTTCCGCTACAACTGGGACACGGCGATGCAGCTCTCGCCGCACGACCCGTCCACCATCTACATCGGCGCGCAGATGGTCATGAAGTCGAGTGACAAGGGCCGCTCGTACGCCCCCATCAGCGGCGATCTCTCGACCAACACCAACCGCGAGACGCTGTCGATCATGGGCACGAGCGACAAGGAGCTGAAGATCGCCAGGAACGACGGCATCACCACCTGGGGCACGATCGTGACGCTCGAGGAGTCGGCGCGGCGCGCCGGGGTCATCTGGACCGGCACCGACGACGGCGTCGTCAGCGTGACGCGCGACGCCGGCAAGACCTGGAGCAACGTGTCGGCCAACTTCGCCGGCGTGCCGAAGTGGACCTACGTCTCGGACGTCGTGCCCTCGCAGCACGCCGACGGGACCGCCTACATCACCTACGACGGCCATCGCGGCGGCGACTACAACACCTACGTCTTCGCCACCACCGACTTCGGCGCCACGGTGCGCTCGATCAACGGCAATCTGCCGAAGGGCGAGGTGGCACGCGCCATCCTCGAGGATCCCAAGAACGCCGACCTGCTCTACCTGGGCACCGAGACCGGCCTGTGGGTGTCGCACAACCGCGGCGGCCAGTGGCTGCGCGTCAAGGCGAACCTGCCGACGACGCCCATCTACGAGATGAAGATCCACCCGCGTGACAACGACCTCATCCTCGCCACCCACGCCCGCGGCGTCTGGATCCTCGACGACGCCGGCATCATCCAGCAGTGGTCGAAGGCCGAAGCGGCCGGCTCGTTCGCCTTCGAGCCCGAGCCGGCGGTCATCGCCAACCAGGCCAACGACAAGATGCGCGGGTTCGAGGGCGACCTCCAGTTCCTCGGCCTCAACCCGGCGCCGGGCGCCACGCTGGCCTACCGCCTGGCCAGCGACGCCAAGGAGGTGAGCTGGGTGATTCGCGACGGCAACACGCAGGTGCGCGAGCTCTCCGGTGACGC
Source organism: uncultured Acidobacteriota bacterium (assembly GCA_963807405.1). GTDB lineage: Bacteria > Acidobacteriota > Vicinamibacteria > Vicinamibacterales > UBA2999 > CADEFD01. The sequence goes on from CAWEBU010000009.1 coordinate 864,148, forward strand.
GATGAAGGGCCGCAACAGCGCCGGCCTCCACATCGTGAAGTGGGACCTGCGGGTGCAGCCGCTCGCGCCGCTGCCGCCCGCCCCGGGCGCCGCGGCCGGCGGTGGTGGCGGCGGCGGGGGCTTCGGCGGTGGCGGCAACAACGGACCGTTCGTGGTGGCGGGCAGCTACCGCGCGACCCTGCGCGTGGACGGCAAGGACGTCCAGACCGTCAACGTGACGGTCAAGGGCGATCCCGCGATCCAGATCAGCGACGCCGATCGCCGCACCTGGTTCGACGCCGCCAAGGGCCTGCACGACCTGCAGGCCGAGGCCAACGGTGCGGCCGAGATCGTGCAGAACGCCAGCGCGCAGATGACGGTGCTGACGCAGCAGACCAAGGGGGCGACGCTGCCCCCCGCGCAGAAGACCGCGATGGACGCCTTGAGCAGCGAGCTCGAGCGCTTGCGGCGGCGCCTCGGACTGGGCGGCGGCGGCGGCGGTGGCGGCGGCAACAACGAGAACGTGCGGGGCCGGATCGGCCAGCTCAAGGGCGCGATCATGGGCTCGACGTCGGTGCCGACCACCACTCAGATGGCGATGATGCGCGACGTGCGGGCGGCACTGCCGAAGGTCATCGAGGACGCCACGGCGGCGGGCCGCAAGATGCCGGCCCTGGTCCGCGACCTCGTCGCCGCCGGCGTCATCTTCACGCCGGTCAAGTAGCCGTCACGGCGGCCGGGTCAGGGTCCGTCGAGCACCGGCACGTCCATGCGTGCCGTCAGGGCCAGCATGCGCAGCAGGACGGCCGTGTGGGCGGCGGCGTCGCCGGGCGGGCCCATGGGGGCGCCGAGCGGCGCGTCCACGGCCAGCGCCCGCGGCGGTGCCAGCCGGCGTGTGATGCGCGGCAGCACCGTGAGTGACACGGTGGCGATGCCGCGGCGTTCGAGTTCGACCTGGACCAGACTCACGGTCTGGTGGCACATCGGTCACACCGGGACGAGGAGCGCGATGTCGACGCCGTCGGCTGCCAGCACTTCGGCGGCGGCGGCGGCCGTGTCTGCGATCAGGGGCTCGGGCCGCGTGACCGATCCCATGAACGAGAGGTGACGTGGCGCCACCTCGCCGATGGCGCCCACCGCCGCCAGGCCGCGCAGCCGGTCGAGCGGGAAGGCGACGTTGCGATCGGCGTCGATGGGCGTCCGGTCGAAGGCATCACTCCGGTGATGCACGGTGAGTGCGGCCAGCACCGCATCGCCCGGCAGGGTGCGGAACGACGGGTCGCCCCCCGCTAGATTGAGGTCGAAGGGGACGTCGCCGGCCGTGACCAGCCCGGCCGACGTGACGAGCGCGACGCGCGCCTGGGCCACCGGGCGGCGCGGGGCGGCCGGGGCGACCGCGGCGGCCCGCCGCCAACGGTAGGTGCGCAGCAGGAACCGGTACCTGAGCGGGAGGTCGGACGGGCCCATCGACGGTCGCGGCGCCTCGCGCGCGGGGTCTCAGAGGCCGGGCGCCTTCTTGTCGATGTCGCCCGACCAGAGGTACTCCTGCGTTTCCTTGACGATGATGCCGCTCAGGGCGAGCAGCGAGATGAGATTCGGCACCGCCATCAGGCCGTTGGCGACGTCCGAGAAGCTCCACACGGCCTGCAGCGTCGAGACCGAGCCGACGAACACCGCGATGATCCACACCACGCGGTAATAGGTGTTGATCGGCCGGCCGAAGAGATACTCGGCGGCCACTTCGCCGTAGTAGGCCCAACCGAGAATGGTGGAGAAGCCGAAGGTGAACATGCCGATCGTGAGCACCCAGTTGCCGACGACCGGGAGGTCACTGAACGCCTTCTGCGTGATCTCGGCGCCGACCAGCCCTTCCGCCCAGCCGCCGGAATTCACGACGACGATCCCGGTGAGGGCGCAGACGACCACCGTGTCCCAGAACGTGCCGGTGGCCGACACCAGCGCCTGACGCACCGGGTTGCGGGTCCTGGCCGCGGCGGCCACGATCGGCGCGCTGCCCAGCCCGGACTCGTTCGAGAAGAGGCCGCGCGCGATGCCGAAGCGCATCGCCTCGCGGACGCCGGCGCCGAGGAACCCACCGAGCGCGGCGTGGCCGGAGAAGGCGGAGTTGAAGATGAGCGCGATCGTGCCCGGCACGCGGTCGATGTGCATGGCGATGAGCACGAGGCAGCCCACCACGTAGAACACCGCCATGAACGGCACCAGCCGTTCGCACACGCCGGCAATCGACTTGATGCCGCCGAGGACGACGACGGCGGTCAGGACGACCATCACGGCGCCGGTCAGCCAGGTCGGAATCCCGAAGGTGGCGTTGGCCATCGACGAGATCGAGTTGGCCTGTGTCATGCACCCGATGCCGAAGGCCGCCACCGCTGTGAGCAGGGCGAACAGCTTGCCGAGGGCCTTGCTGCCGAGGCCGCGTTCGAGGGCATACATCGGCCCGCCCGCCATCGAGCCGTCGGCGGCTTTCACCCGGTATTTCACGGCCAGCACGGCCTCGGCGTACTTCGTCGAGATGCCGAAGACGCCGGTCAGCCACATCCAGAGCACCGCGCCGGGCCCGCCGGCCGCCACCGCCGTGGCCACGCCGACGATGTTGCCGGTGCCGATGGTGGCTGCCAGCGCCGTCGTGAGCGCCCCGAACTGGCTGACGTCGCCGTCGCCGTCCTTGTCCTTGGCGACCGACAACCTGATCGCCAGCGGGATGAACCGCTGAATGAACTTCAGGCGGACCGTCAGGAAGAGGTGCGTGCCGAAGAGGAGGATGAGGAGTGGCGGACCCCAGACGAGGTCGCTGGCTTGCGCCAGGAGGACTTCTAGGCTTTGCATGGCGGTGCAGTGTAGCAGCGTTTGAGGCGCGGGCTGGCGTGGAAGCGCAGCGGGTCGACGCAGTGTGGCGATAAGTTTCTGTTACACTCGCGCCCTCGCGTAACTCGAAACGTCGCGATTGAAGGAGCAGACAGTAATGGCGAAAGACCAGAAGCCCCGCGCAATGGCAAGCAAGCGCGGAGCGGCCGCGACCGCGGTGAAGACGACAGCAGCGAAGGCCGCGAAGACGCCGGCGACGAAGACCGCCAAGAAGGCCGCCAAGAAGTCGGCGACCAAGAGCGTGAAGAAGACCGCGAAGAAGACGGCGACGAAGACGGCGACGAAGACCGCCAAGACGACCGCCAAGACGACCGCGAAGAAGCGGTAATCACGACGTGACCCACGGTCTCGCCGATGGGCGGCTCCGTGGGTCGCCTCGGCCTCAGTCCTCCGCCGGCAGCCGGTCCCGCGCTGCCGTCCCCTACTTCTTCGTCTCGTCCGTGTCCGCCGCCGCGAGCAGCGGCATGCCGTCGGCGTTGCCGGTGCCGATGAGTCCGGTCTCGGTGTAGACGCGCAGTTTGTCGCGCGTGTCGATGATGTCGAGGTTGCGCATCGTCAACTGGCCGATGCGGTCCTGCGGCGTGAAGAAGGCCTCGCCCCGCTCCATGGTGAGGCGTTCCGGCTTGTAGGTCAGGTTCGGACTGGTGGTGTCGAGCAGCGAGTAGTCGTTGCCGCGGCGCAGTTCCACCGTGACCTCGCCGGTCACGGCACGCGCCACCCAGCGCTGGGCGGTCTCGCGCAGCATCATCGACTGCGGATCGAACCACCGGCCCTGGTAGAGCAGGCGGCCGAGCCGGCGGCCGTGATTGCGGTACTGCTCGATGGTGTCCTCGTTGTGGATGCCGGTCACGAGCCGTTCGTAGGCCAGGTGCAGCAGCGCCATCCCGGGCGCCTCGTAGATGCCGCGGCTCTTGGCCTCGATGATGCGGTTCTCGATCTGGTCACACATGCCGAGGCCGTGCCGCCCGCCGATGACGTTGGCTTCGGTGAAGAGGGCGAGGGCGTCGGCGAAGGTGTGGCCGTTCAAGGCCACCGGCATGCCTTCTTCGAAGCGCACGGTGACCGTTTCGGCCTTGACGGCCACGTCGTCCTTCCAGAACGCCGTGCCCATGATCGGCTGCACGATCGCGATGCCCTTGTTCAGGAACTCGAGGTCCTTGGCTTCGTGGGTGGCGCCGAGGATGTTCGAGTCGGTCGAGTAGGCCTTCTCGACGCTCATCTTGTACTCGAACCCGTGCGCGATCATGTACTCCGACATCTCCTTGCGGCCGCCCAGCTCGTCGATGAACTGCTGATCGAGCCACGGCTTGTAGACGCGGAGGTGCGGATTGGCGAGCAGCCCGTAGCGGTAGAACCGCTCGATGTCGTTGCCCTTGAAGGTGCTGCCGTCGCCCCAGACATCGACGCCGTCTTCCTTCATGGCGACGACCAGCATGGTGCCGGTCACGGCCCGGCCGAGCGGCGTCGTGTTGAAGTAGGTGGCGCCGCCGGTCGTGATGTGGAAAGCGCCGCACTGGATGGCGGCCAGCCCTTCGGCCACCAGCTGCGGCCGGCACTCGATGAGCCGCGCCTTCTCGGCGCCGTAGGCCATCGCCTTTTTCGGGATGTCGTCGTAGTCGGTTTCGTCGGGCTGGCCGAGGTTGGCCGTGTAGGCGTAAGGGACGGCGCCCTTGGCGCGCATCCAGTGGAGCGCCGCGCTCGTGTCGAGCCCGCCTGAGAACGCGATGCCGACGTTTTCGCCAACCGGAAGTGCCTGCAGGATGTTGCCCAACGGAATCTCCTTCTGAACGGTCCATGATACTTGCGTCGTCGGCCCGACCCGGCCGTATACTCGCCGCACACGCCCCCCTCCCCAACTGCCATGACCCCCATCGACGGGGACTTCGGCCGCTATCGCCTCTCGCGCCCGCTGGGCCGAGGCGGCATGGGGGAGGTCTATCTCGCCCGCGATCGCAAGCTCGATCGCGACGTCGCCATCAAGCTGCTGGCGGCCGGCCGCACCGACGACCACGAAGCCCGCCGGCGCTTTCTCCACGAGGCCCAGGCCGCCGCGAAGCTCGATCACCCGTGCATCTGCCCGGTGTTCGAGGTCGGCGAATCCGCCGATGGCCGGGCCTTCATCGCGATGCCCTACATCGAAGGCGAGACGCTGACCTCGCGGCTCGAACGCGGCCGGCTGCCGGCGCGCGAAGCGCTCGAACTGGCACGCCACATCGCCGAAGCGCTGACCGTGGCGCATGCCCGGGGAATCGTGCATCGGGACCTCAAGCCGCAGAACGTCATGCTGACTCCGGCCGGGCTGCCCAAGCTGCTCGACTTCGGCATCGCCAAGCTGCGGCCGGCCGGGCTCGCCGCCGCCGAGGTGTCCACGGCCTCCGGCGACACGGCGCCCGGCAGCGTCGTGGGCACACCGGCCTACATGGCGCCGGAGCAGGTGGGGGGGCGGGACGTCGACGGCCGGTGCGATCTGTTCGCGCTCGGCGCGCTGCTCTTCGAGTGCCTGACCGGCCGGCGCGCCTTCCAGGGGCGCAACATGCTGGAGATCGCCGGCGCCATCACGCACCTGTCACCGCCGCCGGTGTCCTCCCTCTGCCGCGACGTGCCGGCCGGCGTCGACGACTTGTGCCAGCGCCTGCTGCAGAAGGACCCGATGGACCGGTTCCAGAATGCCGGTGAAGTCGTGGGGGCGTTGCGCCTGCTCACGACCGGGACCGGCCCGATGCCTCGCCCCGATCTACGGTCGGGGTGGCTGCGGCGTGGCGCGCGTCTCCGCTTGGCTGCCGCCGCGTTGCTCGTGACAGCCGGCCTGTCCGCCGGGTTCTGGTTGTGGCAGCGCAGCCGGCAGCTGCCCGAGCCGCCGCCAGAGTCCGCGCGCTGGTACCGGCGTGGCACCGAGTTCATTCGCGAGGGGGCGTATCACAGCGCCAACGAGGCGCTCGAGCAGGCCATCCGGCTGTTCGGCGACTATCCGCTGGCCTACGCGCGGCAGGCCGAGGCGCTGGCGGAACTCGATGACCCCGGGCGCGCCGGCGAGCGGCTGCTGCGGATGCAGGCGGTGCTCGGGGACGAGGCGCGGCTGGCCCCGGAGGACCGCCTGAGGCTGCGCGGCATTCGAGCAGTGGTGCTGCGGGATCTGCCTGAGGCCGTGGATGCATATCGGCAGCTGGTGGAACGCACACCGGCGGACGCCGGCGCATGGGTCGATCTGGGCCGGGCCCAGGAAGCCGCCGAACGACGTACCGACGCACGCGCGTCGTACGAGCGGGCGCTCGCACTGGACGGCGAGCTGGCGCCCGCGCACTTGCGGCTGGCATCGATCGAGGCGCAGGCCAGCCGGCGAGACGAAGCGCTCACGGCATTCGCCAACGCCGAGCGCCTGCACAAGGCGGCCTCCAACACCGAGGGAGAGACCGAGGTGCTGCTGCGTCGTGGCAGCTTCCTCAATGCGGTCGGCGACCTGCGCGCCGCCCGCGACGACCTGGAACGCGCCCTCGCCCTGGCGACCGGGTCAGGCGCCCGGGCCCAGTCGGTACGGGCTCGCCTGGCGCTCGCGAGCGTGACCGCCTCAGTCGGCCGCTACGAAGAAGCTGAACGGCTGGTCTCGAGCGCCATCGACGAGGCGCGGCGTCATGAGCTGTGGACGCTCGTGGCGGACGGGCTGATCGACCAGGCGGGCGTCCTCATCAACCAGCCCCACCGCCTCGACGAGGCCGACCGTCTGGTGCAGGAGGCGGCGCGTCTGGCGGAGGGCCGTGGCGCGCAGCGGACAGCGGCGCGTGCCGCGCTGCAGCGGGCGGCGCTGGCGCTCCAGCGGCGGGAGCCCGCGCTGGCCCGCGATCTGGCCAGTGGATCCCTCGAGTTCTTGCGCGCCAAGGACTATCGGCGACTCGAGCTGACGGCCCTTTCGATCGTCAGCCGTGCCGAGCGCAACCTCGACGAGCTCGTGGCGGCGCGTGCCACCGCCTCGCGAGTGCTCGACGCCGCTCGTGATCTGGGAGATGACGCGCAGGTGGCGGTGGCCTTGTCGAGTCTGGCCTCGGTCGCCTCCGCGAGCGGTGATCTGCCGGCCGCGCTCGCCGCGCGCGATGAGGCCGCGCGACTCAACGAGCGGATGGGGCAGGATGAGCAGGCGCCCTTTGACCTGATGGGCCGCGCCGAGCTGCTCGTGCGGTTGGGACGCGGCAGCGAAGCCGAACCGCTGCTGCGTGCGCTGGAGGCCGGGATCGTGGACGGCAACGAGGCGTTCCGTGGGCGGGCGCATCGTGCGCACTACCTGCGCGCGCTGGCGGCCATCGTGGATGACGACCCGGCAGCGGCGCTCCGCCATGCCCGGCACGTCGTCGAGGGTCCGCCCTCGTCGTCGACGCGCGAGGCCACGGCGATCCTGCACTATGCGCAGGCGCGGCTGGGACGCTCGCGTCCATCCGCGGCCTCGGGCGAGCCACGCCTGTCTCCCAGCGACGAGCGCGACCTCGTCTACTGGCAGGCACTCGAGAGCAGCGAACGCGGTGATCACGAGGCCACCTGGGCGCACGTGACCCGGGGACTCGCCCTGGCGGACGGCATCGGGAACGACGAGCTGGCGTGGCGTCTGGCCGCCATCGCGTGCGGTTCGACCCCCGCCCGCGGAGATACGCCTGGACTCGCCCCGATGCGCCAGCGGGTGGAGGTGGCGCGGCAGCGGCTGCGCGAGCGCTGGCAGGCGGCGCTCGATCGCTACGACGCGCGTCCCGATCTCAAACGGTTGCAGGCGGCAATGGCGGGCACGTCCACTCGATAAGGAGGCACATGACGACACAACTGAAGCTGATGCTGGGAGGCTGCGCTCGCCGTGGCGTGGTTCGCCGCGGCGGTCCTGCTGCGACGACCAAAGCAGGCTCGACGAGGAGAGCGGCATCCGCGTCAAGAACGGGTCGGTCACCATCAGCACTCTCTCACTCATGGGATTTCAGCCGGACGGCTCGGACTGGAAAACCAAGAAGTCCGCGAACGGCTCCTACGAGTCTGACGGTCGTTACCACTCCGGGCACGACGTGCGACTGGATCGAATCCGCTCCGGGATTTCAAGGAGCTCACGTTCACGACTGCCAATGGAGAGCATGGCATCAAGATCAAGAACGGACGCTTCACGACGAAGCTGAAAAAGAAGTGGAAGCTCGAAAGTAGCGACCGTACCCTCCGTCACCCTGATCCGGGAGAAAAGCTGCTCAGCATGAGCGCCGAAGCGCAGCGGCTGGCCAGAACACTCGAGTGCACTTTCGGCGGAACCGTCGACGACGAGATAGAGATCAAGATCTATCCCTGAGCGTCGCCAGCTGTCGTGGTCGTTCAAGGGTGTCAGCGTTTCCGGCACCGCCTCAGTCCGGCCACGTCACGTTGGCGCCGCGTCTCGTCAACCCGAGCAGGAACAGCCGCGACGCTTCGTCCAGGGTGGAGACGCCGCGCGCCATGACGTCGAGCGCGACGTCGCGCTGTTCCAGGGCGGGGCCGCAGGCGCGTTCGAGGTGGCGGAGGTCGGCGGCGGCGAGCGGCCCGCTCACGCTGACGAGCAGCCGCCCCTGCTGAACACGCGCCCTGATCCTGGCCACGCCATGACGTGCTGCAAGTTCGAGGCCCGCTCGATTTCGGCCCGGAAAGCGACGGCAGGTCAGCGGCCAGCGGTGGCGCTGACGATATGTCGCCGGAGGTGTCAGCCGGTGGAGGGGCGGCCCGGGGCCGGCCGGCGAATGCCGAGCTTCTTCATCTTGGCGTGCAGGGTGGTCGGCTTGGTGCCCAGTCTCTCGGCGGCGCCGCGGGCGCCGCTGATCCGCCACGCCGAGGCCTCGAGCGCGGACAGAATGGCGCGCCGATCGGCATCGGCGAGCGTCGTGACCGCTGGCGCCGCCGCCGCCGCGGCCGGCACTGGCGGCGCGATGGCCGGCAGCCAGATGCCCTCCTGCGATACGACCGGTCCGGTCGACAGAATGACCGCCCGTTCGATCACGTTCTGCAGCTCCCGGACGTTGCCCGGCCAGTGATACTCGGCCAGCATCTCCAGCGCCCGGGCGGAGATCTCGCGGGCCGGCTTGTTCAACCGGCCAGCGAACGTGCGGACGAGGTGGCGCGCGAAGAGCGGGATGTCGTCGGTGCGTTCGCGCAGCGCCGGCAGGGTGATCGGAAAGACGCTCAGCCGGAAGAAGAGATCGGAGCGGAAGGTTCTGGCCGCGATCGCCTCTTCGAGGTTGCGGTTGGTGGCCGCCACCACCCGCACGTTCACGCCGAACGGCCGCGTTCCGCCCACGCGCTCGATGGACGAGTCCTGCAGGACGCGCAGCAGCTTGGCCTGCGCGGCCGCCGGCAGGTCCCCGACTTCATCGAGGAACAGCGTGCCGCCGTCGGCGATCTCGAACTTGCCGGCCTTGCGCGCCACGGCGTGGGTGAAGGCGCCCCGCTCGTGGCCGAAGAGCTCGCTTTCGACCAGGCCCTCGGGCAGGGCAGCGCAGTTGACCGGCACGAACGGGCCGGCGGCGCGCGGACTGCGCGCGTGGATGCGCCGGGCGAGCAGGTCCTTGCCGGTGCCGGTCTCGCCGAGCAGGATGACCGTTGTGTCGCCGGCTGCCACCAGGTCGGCCAGCCGCAGCACCTCGGTGAACGAGGCGCTCTCGCCGATGATCTCGACGTCCTCCCGGGTGGCGCGGACCTCTTCCTGCAGGCGCGCCACGCGTTTCTTGAGGCCGCGCCGCTCGTCGAGCAGCGCCGACAGGCGCTGGCGATCGCGCTCGCTGGCCTCGTAGAGCTGCGCGTTGGCGATGGCGATGGCCGCCTGCGCCGCGAAGGCCTCGAGGCGGGCCACGTCCACCGGGCCCGGGGGCGCGTCGCTCGTGAAGCGCGGAGCGTCGAGGCCGACCACGCCGAGCGTGCGGTCGCGCACCACGAGCGGCACGGCGAAGGCGGAGCCAAGCGGCGTCGAGTGCACGCGGCCCACGTCGAACCAGCGATCGTCATCGCGCGCGTCGGGCACGAACACCACCTGGCGGCTCGTGAAGGCCAGCCCCATGATGCCGGCATCCTCGGCGATTACGGCCTGACGGAAGGCGTCGGCGCCAGGGCCGCGAAACGAGACGGTGCGCAGGTGGCCTTCACGGGCGTCGTGCAGCAGCACCCAGCTCGAGGTCGCGCCGAACACGTCCTGCACGGCGTCGAGCACGGCTTCGGCCGCGCCCACCACGTCGAGACGCGAGGTGAGCGCGCGGGCCGCGGTGATCAGGGCCTCTTCGACCGAGCGGTGGCGCGGACCGGGAGCATTGGGGGACATCAAAGACTCTGAGGGCAGGCGGCGGGAGGCGGCGACGCCCATCTTATCAGCCGCCTTGCGGAGGCGACGTCCCCTCCCAGCGGTCTCGGCGTGGTGTCGCGGCTGGCGAAATATCGCGACCAGTGGCGAGCCGCGCACCTTAGAATCGATGGGAAACCCCCGCGAACACCGCGATTTGCGCCGCTTGCCTGATACGGCAACGGCTTTGCACAGATGAGGGCCACCGTGACTCAGTCTTCCTTCGACCACCATTCCGAGACGCGCGTGTCGCCGCCTGCAGTCCGCGTGGTGACGGCGTGAGCGCCGGCGCGGTCTGGCCCGGCGCCCCCTATCCGCTCGGCGCCACGTGGGATGGTCTGGGCGTCAACTTCGCCTTGTTCTCGGCGCACGCGACCCGGGTCGATCTCTGCCTGTTCGACTCGACCGACGCCACCCGGGAGTCACGGACGGTGACGCTGCCCGAACAGACCGCCATGGTCTGGCACGGCTACCTGCCCGACATCCGACCCGGGCAGCTCTACGGCTACCGCGTCCACGGCCCCTACGACCCGACCGCCGGCCATCGCTTCAACCCCAACAAGATCCTGCTCGACCCCTATGCCAAGTCGATCGGCCGGATGGTGAAGTGGAGCAACTACGAGATGTTCGGCTACGACGTGGGCAGCGCGCAGGCCGACCTCTCGTTCGACGCCCGCAACAATGCCGGCCTGGCGCCGCTCGCCGCGGTCATCGATCCCGCCTTCACCTGGGGCGACGATGTCCGGCTGAATATTCCGTGGCACCGGACCGTGATCTACGAGCTGCACGTCAAGGGGTTCTCGGCTCGTCACCCTGGCATTCCGGAGGCCCTGCGCGGCACCTACGAAGCGCTCACGACCGACGCCGCGCTCGACCACCTGACCAGCCTCGGCGTGACGGCGGTGGAGCTGATGCCGGTGCACCATCACACCGACGACCGCCATCTCGTGGAGCGCGGCCAGACGAACTACTGGGGCTACAACACGCTGGGCTTCCTCGCCCCTGACCTGCGCTACTCGGCCCGCAAGGGGCCGCTCGAGTCGGTGCTCGCGTTCAAGCGCATGGTGCGCGCGCTGCACGACGCCGGGCTCGAGGTGATCCTCGACGTCGTCTACAACCACACCGCCGAGGGCAACCACCTGGGCCCGACGCTGTCGCTGCGCGGCATCGACAACGCCACCTACTACCGGCTGTCACCGGAAGACCGCCGCTACTACGTGGACTTCACCGGCTGCGGCAACACCCTCAACGTCACCCAGCCGCAGGTGCTGCAGCTCATCATGGACAGCCTGCGCTACTGGGTCCTCGAGATGCACGTGGACGGGTTCCGCTTCGACCTCGCCAGCGCCCTGGCGCGCGAGTTCCACGCCGTGGACCGGCTGAGCGCGTTTCTCGACATCATCCATCAGGATCCGGTGCTGTCGCAGGTCAAGCTGATTGCCGAGCCCTGGGATCTGGGCGTCGGCGGCTATCAGGTGGGCCAGTTCCCGGTGCTGTGGACGGAGTGGAACGGCAAGTACCGCGACACCGTGCGCAGCTTCTGGCGCGGCGATCCGGGATCGACCTCCGAGATGGCCACGCGGCTGGCCGGCAGCAGCGACCTCTACGAGCACAGCGGCCGCCGGCCCTACGCCAGCATCAACTTCGTGACCGCGCACGACGGCTTCACGCTGCACGACCTCGTCAGCTACAACGAGAAGCACAACGAGGCCAACGGCGAGGAGAACCGCGACGGTGAGAGCCACAACCTGAGCTGGAACTGCGGACACGAGGGAGCCACCGACGATCCCGCGATCCGTGCCCTCCGCGAACGGCAGAAGCGCAACATCTTCGCCACCATGCTGCTGTCTCAGGGCGTGCCGATGCTGAGCGGCGGCGATGAGATGGGCCGCACGCAGCAGGGCAACAACAACGCCTATTGCCAGGACAACGAGCTGAGCTGGACGGACTGGACGCTGACCGAGGAGCAGTCGTCGCTGCTCGATTTCGTGACGCGGCTCATCCGCCTGCAGGATGAAGAGCCGGTGTTGCGGCGGCGCTCGTTCTTCCAGGGCCGTCCCATCCGCGGCGGCAACATCAAGGACCTGGCCTGGCACGACCCGGCCGGCGTCGAGCTCAGCGACCGCGAGTGGCAGTCGGACCTGCGCTGTTTCGGGATGCTGCTGGCCGGTGACGCCATCGACGAAACCGACGGGCGCGGGCGGCGCATCGTCGGCTCCACGCTGTTCGTGATGTTCAACGCCGCCGCCGACGCGGCGCCATTCACCTTGCCGGCGCCCCATGCCGACGCCGTGTGGCGTCGGGTGCTCGACACGGCTGACCCCGATGCCGCTCTCGACGGCTTCGCGGGCGCCACCACCTATCCCCTCGACGGCCGTTCGGTGGCCGTTCTTCGCCTGGACGGCACGTCATCCGACGTCGACGCGCCAGCCGGGCAGAGAGGCTCAACTGATGGCCGCTGAACGACGCACGAAAGCTCCAAAGACTCCCACCGACTCCGACGCCCGCGACAGCTCCGAAGGTCGCGAAGGCTGCGACGGCTGCGAAGGTCGCGGCGGCTCCCAAGGGGCCGACGGCCGCTGCTGCGCGGCGCGCGAAGACCGCGCCGGCTCCCGCTGGCGATGGCCGCCGCCGGGTGGCGGTGGACCGCGTGCTGCCCGAGGTCGACGCGGGACGGTTCCCGATCAAGCGCACGGTCGGGGAGGCGGTGGAGGCGATCGCCCACGTGCACGCCGATGGCCACGACGTGCTGGCGGTGCGGCTGCGGCACCGGCCCGGTGGCGACGCCGACCGCCCGTGGATGGAAGTGCCGATGGAGCCGCTCGGCAACGACGAGTGGCAGGCGCGTTTCCTGGTCGAGCAGCTCGGCGTGCACGAATACACCGTCGAGGCCTGGGTCGACCACTTCCTGTCGTGGCGGCGGGAGCTGGCCATCAAGGTCAAGGCCGGCGTCGACGTTGCCACCGAGTTGCTGGAAGGCGCGGCGCTCGTCTCCGCTGCCGCGGATCGCAGTGCACAACCGCCGGCAGCACGTGCGGGAGGCAAGACCCGGGCGGCGGCCCCCGGGGCCCACGCGGCCGACGACGATCGGGCCCACCTCGAAGCCGCCGCGGCCATGCTGGCGGGGGAGGCGGAAGTGGGGGTCCGGGTGAGTGCGGCGCTCGATGAGCGCCTGCTCGAGCTGATGGCCCGCCACGCCGATCGCAGCCTGGCGTCCAGCTACGGACGGGTGCTGCAGGTGGAAGTGGACCGCGAGCGGGCCCGCTTCGGCGCGTGGTACGAGATGTTCCCCCGCTCGTGGGGACCGAGCCCCACGCGCGGCGCGACCTTCGCTGAAGCGGCCGCGCATCTGCCGAACGTCGCGGCGCTCGGGTTCGACGTCGTCTACCTGCCGCCGATCCATCCGATCGGCACCAGCTTCCGCAAGGGGCGCGGCAACTCGCTGGCGGCCGGGCCGAGCGATCCGGGAAGCCCGTGGGCGATCGGCTCGCCCGAGGGCGGCCACAAGGCCGTCGAGCCGGGCCTGGGCACCCTCGACGACTTCGACGAGTTCGTGGCCGCCGCCGAGCGCGTGGGACTCGAGGTGGCGCTCGACATCGCCTACCAGTGCTCGCCCGACCATCCCTACGTGACCGAGCACCCCGAGTGGTTCCGTCACCGGCCCGACGGCACCATCAAGTACGCCGAGAATCCGCCCAAGAAGTATCAGGACATCTACCCGTTCAACTTCGAGACCGAGGACTGGCGCGGGCTGTGGGAGGAACTGGCGAGCGTCATCCGGTTCTGGATCGGACACGGCGTCAAGATCTTCCGCGTCGACAATCCGCACACCAAGCCGTACGCGTTCTGGGAATGGATGATCGCCGACATCCGTCGCGATCACCCGGACGCGATCTTTCTCTCGGAAGCCTTCACGCGGCCGAAGGTGATGGCCTACCTGGCGAAGCTCGGCTTCACCCAGTCGTATTCCTACTTCACGTGGCGCAACAGCAAGGCCGAGATCGAGGAGTTCTTCACCACCCTGGCTACGTCCGGGGTCCGCGAGTTCCTGCGGCCGAACCTGTTCGCCAACACGCCCGACATCCTGCACGCCTACCTGCAGACGGGCGGTCGGCCGGCTTTCATGACCCGGCTGGTGCTGGCGGGCACGCTCGGCGCCAGCTACGGCATCTACAGCGGCTTCGAGCTGTGCGAGGGCCGGGGCGTGCCGGGCAGCGAGGAGTACTTCGACTCGGAGAAGTACCAGCTGCGGCACTGGGAGTGGGACCGTCCCGGCCACATCAAGGATCTCGTGGCCGCCGTCAACCGGATCCGCCGCGAACACCAGGCGCTGCACTACGATTCCGGCCTGCAGTTCCACGACACCGACAATCCTTACGTGGTCGCCTATTCCCGGGTCTCGCCCGACCTCACGAGCCGCGTCCTGGTCGTCGTGAACGTCGACCCGCACAACGTCCAGCACGGCTTCGTCGACGTGCCGGTCGAGGTGCTCGGCGTCGACCCGACCGAGGCCTACCGCGTGCGCGATCTGCTGACCGGCGAGACCTTCGCCTGGCAGGGGTCCCGCCACTACGTGCGGCTCGATCCGGCGACCGTGCCGGCCCACGTCCTGGTGCCGGTCGCGTGAGTCGTGGCCGGACCCGGTGGTCCGAATCGGCGGGTGAGGCGCCGCGGTGATGGATTTCAATTCCGTCTGGAACTACCGGCTGCTCGAAGTCGGGGGCGAGGCGGTCACGGTGGCGGCGGTGGTGCTGGCCGTGCTCCTGCTCGGGCTGGGGTATGCGGTGTCGCGCTTCATGAGCCGGATGCTGGCGCGGGTGCTGGCCGCCCGCGTCTCGCTCGAGTCCGGGGCGGCGATCGCCGCCGAGACGCTGAGCTTCTATGCGCTCTTCCTCACGTTCGGCCTGATCTCGCTCAACCTGGTGGCCTTTCCGCTGACCGTGTTCACGATCGCCGGTGGTGCTGTCGCGATCGGCGTCGGCTTCGGCAGTCAGAACGTGATGAACAACTTCATCAGCGGTCTGATCCTGTTGTTCGAGCGGCCGATCCGGGCCCGCGACCTGGTGTCGGTGGAAGGGGCGCACGGCATCGTCGAACACATCGGCGCCCGCAGCACGCGCATCCGTGGGCCGGACAACACGCACCGGATCGTGCCCAACAGCTATCTGGTCGAGAACAGCCTGGTGAACTTCACGCTGTCCGACGACCTGCTGCGGACGACGGTGTCGGTGGGCGTGGCCTACGGCTCGCCGGTGCGCGAAGTCGAGCGCCGCCTGCTGCAGGCGCTCACCGATCAGCCCGGGATTCTCGCCGAGCCCGCCCCCCGGGTGCTGTTCTCCGACTTCGGGGACAGCGCTCTCATGTTCCAGGCGCTCTTCTGGCTGCGGGCCCGTTCGATCCTCGACCGGCGTCAGGTCGAGAGCAACCTGCGCTACCGCATCGACGAGCTGTTCCGCGAGGCCGGCATCGTCATCGCCTTCCCGCAGCGCGACGTGCACCTGGACACGCTGCAGCCACTCGAAGTGCGAGTCGTCGGCCAGGACGCACCCAAGCCGCCGGCGCCCTGACACGCCCGCCGCGCCGGGCGCCGTCCGGCATGCGATGTTCTCGTCCCGACCGGACGCGGTATCATCGGCCGCGCCCGCGCACCGTCGGCGCGTGGTGATCCCATGACCTCTCCGCCTGCGAGTGCCGCCCCTGACGACGTCCGCGACGAGGCGGGGGGCAAGGGCGGAGCGGCCGACCGCGGCTACGGCTTCGGCACCTTCAAGGGCGTCTACACGCCGAGCGTCCTCACGATTCTCGGCGTCGTCATGTACCTGCGGCTGCCGTGGGTCGTCGGCAGCGTCGGGCTCGGCCGCGCCCTGCTCATCGTCGTCCTGTCGGTGACCATCACGCTCCTGACCGGGCTCTCGATTTCCGCCATGGCGACCAACATGAAGGTCGGCGGCGGCGGCGCCTACTACATGATCTCGAGGACGCTCGGCCTCGAGGTCGGGGCGGCGGTCGGCATGCCGCTGTTCCTCGCTCAAGCGCTCGGCATCGCCTTCTACGTCGCTGGCTTCACCGAGATCGTCGTCGGCTACTTTCCGGAGGTCGCGCCGGTCCCCCTCGGCGTGGCGTCGCTCGTGGCCCTCACGGGGCTGGCCTACTTCTCGGCCGATCTGGCGCTCAAGAGCCAGTTCCTGATTCTCGCCCTGCTCGCCCTGTCGCTGGGATCGCTCTTTGCCGGCGGCACGCCAGCCGGCAACGGCGTCCTCGGCGACGTCCTGCCGGCGCTGCCGTTCTGGGCGACGTTCGCCGTGTTCTTTCCCGCAGTGACGGGAATCGAGGCCGGCCTCGGCATGTCGGGGGACCTGAAGAACCCGGCGCGGGCGCTGCCCTGGGGCACGCTCGCCGCGGTGGCGACCGGTCTCGTCATCTACGTGGCGATTCCGATCTTCATCGATCGGGTGGTGCCCGATCGCAGCATGCTGCTCGGCGACTCGCTGGTCATCGCCCGCATCGCCAGGTGGCCGGAGCTCATCGTGCTCGGGATCCTCGGCGCCAGCCTGTCGAGCGCCATGGGCGCGCTGCTCGGCGCTCCGCGCACGCTGCAGTCGCTCGCCAGGGACGCCATCCTGCCGCGCCTGCTCGGGCGTGGCTACGGCGAGGGCCAGGACCCGCGGCTGGCGACCGTCGTGGCATTCGTCATCGCGCTGCTCGGCATCCTGCTCGGCGACCTCAACGCCATCGCGCCGGTGCTGTCGATGTTCTTCCTGACCTCGTACGCGGTGCTGAATCTCTCGGCCGGAATCGAGGGGCTGATTGGCGGTCCGGCCTGGCGTCCGAGCTTCGGCGTGCCGTGGTGGGTGTCGATCCTGGGCTTCGTGGCGTGCGTGGCCGCGATGCTGATGATCGACCCCGGCTCGACGTTCGTGGCCCTGCTCGTCACCGGCGTCATCTATCACGCGGTGCGGCGGCGCAGCCTGAACGCGCAGTGGGGCGACGTCCGCTACGGCGCGCTCATCCTCATGGCGCGCTTCGCCCTCGACGGGCTGTCGCGGCGCCGTCCCAACGCCCGGTCGTGGAATCCGAACGTGCTGGCGCTGACCGGCGTACCCACCTCCCGCTGGCACCTCGTCGTCATCGCCCGCGCCCTGGCCGGCGAGGCCGGGCTGCTGACGGTGGCGACGGTGCTTCCCGAGTCGCAGAACGGCGGCCAGGAACGCATCGATGGCACCCGGCGCGCCATCGCAGGGCACCTGGTCTCGAACAAGATCTCGGCCCTGGTCAAGGTGGTGACCGATGCCGACGTGCTCGAAGGGCTGATGTCGCTGGTCAAGTCGTACGGCTTCGGGCCGCTGACGCCGAACACGGTGGTGCTCGGCAAGTCGGAGGCGTCGGTCGATCCGGAGCGGCATGCCGAACTGCTGCTGGCCATCCAACGCCGCAAGCTCAATCTGATCGTCGTCCACGAAGGCGAGGATTTGCCGGTGCTCGCACGGGCCCGGCGCATCGACATCTGGTGGCGCGGCCTGCGCGACAACCTCGGGCTGATGCTCGCCCTGGCCTTCCTGCTCAAGAAGCAGCCGGCGTGGGCCGGGGCCGATGTCGTCGTCTGGCAGATCGTGGACAGCGAGGACGAGGTGGCGCCGGCCGCCGACCAGTTGCGCAAGACCACCGCCAACGCCCGTTTCGACGCCAAGGTGATGGTCGTGTGCGAGACCGAGCCCGCCCATGCCTTCCGGGCGATCCGCCGTCACTCGCGTCAGGCCGACCTGCTGTTCCTCGGCCTGCGCACACCGGAACCCGAGGAGAGCGGCCACGACTACGCGGCGTATTACGCGAACCTCGTGACCCAGACCGAGGGGTTGCCGCCCACCGTGCTGGTCGCGGCCAGCGAGCCCGTCGATCTGCACCGTCTCTTCGTCGCCGGCGTGTGACCCTCCTGGCGCGGTCGCGACCGGTCGCCGCCAGTGGCGATATCTCGTCAATCGGCTGGACTTCCCGCCCGGACCGTGGCGAAATCGACATGAATACCGGGGGCAACGCCCTCTGAGCCCGCCCGGCACCGCCATTGCACTACCGGAGTCGTGCTGAACATGCTCACGCCGCTCTTTGTGTCGCTGCCCGACGGTCCCCTCCGGCGGCGCCACGCCTCCGCGTTCGTCCGCTTTGCGTCCCCGTCGGTTCGCCGCAGGAGTGCCTCATGAGCAAACGCCAGGAGCCGCCGGCCGCCATCAGTCCCTTCGATCTCCATCTGCTCGCCGAGGGCACCCACTACCGCAGCTTCGAGAAGCTCGGGGCCCACGTGGCCGAGCGGGACGGCACCGCCGGTGTGCACTTCGCCGTCTGGGCGCCCAACGCCGGGCGGGTCGATGTCATCGGCGACTTCAACGGCTGGAAGGCCGGCGCCACGCCGCTGTCGCTGCGCCCCGAAGCCAGCGTGTGGGAGGGCTTCGTGCCCGGCCTCGCCGCCGGCGAGACCTACAAGTACCGCATCGAGTCGCGCTTCAACGGCTACGTGGCCGAGCGGGCCGATCCCTACGGCTTCGGGGCCGAGGTCCGGCCGAAGACGGCGTCGAAGGTGGTCGACCTCGAGGGCTTCACCTGGACCGACGACGCGTGGATGACGGCGCGGGCGAAGGGCGACGTGCTGGCGGCGCCGGTCTCGATCTACGAGGTCCACCTCGGCTCGTGGCGCCGCGCGCCGGACGACGACAACCGCTGGCTCACCTATCGCGAGATGGCGCCCCTGCTGGCCAGCTACGCCCGCGACATGGGCTACACCCACGTCGAGCTGTTGCCCATCACCGAGCACCCGTTCGACGGCTCGTGGGGCTACCAGACGGTCGGCTACTACGCGCCGACCAGCCGCTTCGGCTCGCCGCACGACTTCATGTTCCTCGTCGACACGCTGCACGCGGCCGGCCTCGGCGTGCTGCTCGACTGGGTGCCGGCCCACTTCCCGCACGACGCGCACGGGCTCGGCTTCTTCGACGGCACGCACCTCTACGAGCACGCCGATCCGCGCCAGGGCCACCATCCCGACTGGGATACCCTCGTCTTCAACTACGGCCGGACCGAGGTCAAGAACTTCCTGATCAGCAACGCGCTTTTCTGGCTGGAGAAGTACCATCTCGACGGCCTGCGCGTGGATGCCGTGGCCTCGATGCTGTACCTGGATTACGGGCGTCGCGAGGGCGCCTGGATTCCCAACCAGTTCGGCGGCCGGGAGAACCTGGAGGCGGTGGCGTTCCTGCGCGAACTGAACACGGTGGTGTACCGTGAGCATCCCGGTGTCATCATGGCGGCCGAAGAGTCCACGTCGTGGCCGATGGTGTCCCGGCCGACGTATCTCGGCGGGCTCGGCTTCGGTCTCAAGTGGAACATGGGTTGGATGCACGACATGCTCGACTACACCTCACTCGATCCGGTCTACCGCAGTCACCATCACCACCGGTTGACGTTCAGCCTGGTCTACGCCTTCAGCGAGAACTTCATGCTGCCGTTCTCGCACGACGAGGTGGTGCACGGGAAGCGGTCGATGCTCGAGAAGATGCCGGGCGACGACTGGCAGAAGTTCGCCAACCTGCGCCTCCTCTACGGCTATCAGTTCGGGCATCCCGGCAAGAAGCTGCAGTTCATGGGCGACGAGTTCGGGCAGCGCCGGGAGTGGAATCACGATGCCAGTCTCGACTGGCACCTCACCGACGAGCCGCTGCACGCCGGCCTCCAGCGCTGGGTGCGTGACCTCAATCACCTCTACCGCGAGGCGGCGCCGCTCAGCACGCGTGACTTCGACCAGGCCGGCTTCGAGTGGATCGACTGCAACGACAGCCAGCGCAGCCTGATCAGCTTCATCCGCCGCGGCCACGACCCGGATGACGTCCTGCTGTTCGTCTGCAACTTCACGCCGGTGCCGCGCCACGGCGAGCCGATCGGGGTGCCGACCGGCGGCTACTGGCGCGAGGTGCTCAACAGCGACGGCGCCGAGTACGGCGGCGGCGGCGTCGGCAACGCCGGCGGCGTCACCGCCGTCGAGGCGTCGCAGCACGGCCGGCCGTTCCGTCTCGACCTGGTCGTGCCCCCGCTGGGCATCGTCGTCCTGCGATCCGGCGGAGCGCATCCTTCATGAACACGGCGCCGATGAACCAGCCGTTCTGGTACCGCGACGCGGTCTTCTACCAGCTGCACGTCAAGACGTTCTGCGACAGCGACGGCGACGGCGTCGGCGACTTCCGCGGGCTGACCAGCAAGCTCGACTACCTGGCCGCCCTCGGCGTCGACTGCCTGTGGCTGCTGCCGACCTTCCCGTCGCCGTTCCGCGACGACGGCTACGACATCGCCGACTACTACTCGATCCACCCGGGCTACGGCACGCTCGAGGACTTCCGCGTGTTCCTCGAAGCCGCGCACGCGCGCGGTCTCAAGGTCATCACCGAGCTCGTCACCAACCACACCTCGGATCGCCATCCGTGGTTCCAGGAAGCGCGCAGCTCCCCCGACAATCCGCGCCGCGACTGGTACGTGTGGAGTGACAGCGACGAGAAGTACCAGGGCGTCCGCATCATCTTCCTCGACACGGAGGCCTCCAACTGGGCCTGGGATCCGGTCTCGAAGGCCTACTACTGGCACCGCTTCTTCAGCCACCAGCCGGACCTGAACTACGACAACCCGGCGGTCCGCGAAGAGATGTGGAACGTGATGAAGTACTGGCTGGACATGGGGGTCGACGGCTTCCGCGTCGATGCCGTGCCCTACCTGATCGAGCGCGAAGGCACCTCGTGCGAGAACCTGCCCGAGACGCACGAAGTGCTGAAGTTCCTGCGCCAGCGGCTCGACGAGAACTACACCGGCAAGGTTCTGCTGGCGGAAGCCAACCAGTGGCCCGAGGACGTGCGCCCGTACTTCGGCGACGGCGACGAGTTCCACATGGCGTTCCATTTCCCGCTCATGCCGCGCATGTTCATGGCGCTGCGGCTCGAGGATCGCAAGCCGATCGTCGAGATCCTGGAGCGGACGCCGGTGATTCCCGAGGCCTGCCAGTGGGGCATCTTCCTGCGCAACCACGACGAGCTGACGCTCGAGATGGTGACGGCGGAAGAGCGCGACTACATGTACGACGAGTACGCCCGCGACAAGGTGGCGCGCATCAACCTCGGCATCCGCCGGCGCCTGGCGCCGCTGCTCGACGGCGACCGCCGCCGCATCGAGCTGATGAACGGACTGCTGATGTCGCTGCCCGGCAGCCCGATCGTCTACTACGGTGACGAAATCGGGATGGGCGACAACATCTACCTCGGCGACCGCAACGGCGTGCGCACGCCGATGCAGTGGAACGGCGGCTGGAATGCCGGCTTCTCGCCGGCCGACCCCGAGCGGCTGGCCTTCGCGATGATCTCCAACGCGGTCTACGGCTACCAGGCGGTCAACGTCGCCGCGCAGGAGCGCAACGACCACTCGCTCCTGAACTGGATGCGGCGCCTGATCCGCGTCCGCCGGTCGACCAACGTCTTCAGCCGCGGATCGCTGACGTTCCTGCGGCCGAAGAACCACCGGGTGCTGGCCTACATCCGTGAGCTCGACGGCCAGCGCGTGCTCGTCGTCAACAACCTTGCCGGCAGCGTGCAGGCGGTGGAGCTCGATTTGACGTCGCTCGCCGGGCTGGTGCCCATCGAGATGTTCGGCCACAGCGTGTTCCCGCGGATCGGCGAGCTGCCGTACCTGCTGACGCTGGGACCGTATGACTTCTACTGGTTCAGGCTTCGCCGTGTTTAGCCGTCGCGCTTCGTCTCGGCGGCGTGCAGGGAGTGGTGAGTGTGGCAGACGATAGTCTGATCCCGGACGACCTGCTCAGGCAGATCATCGGCGTCGGGCAGGTGGACCTGCTCGTGGGCTTGCCGACCAGCGATCTCGGCGACGGTGTCGCCGAGGCGGTGCAGGCGGTCCGCGGCTGTTTTCGCACCTATTTTCCCCGCCTGCGCACGGCGTTGCTGAACGTCGACCGCGGCTCGAGCGACGGCACGCTGGAGGCGGTGCAGCACCACTGGTCCGCCGGCTTGACCGCGGCGGTCGGGGCGAGCGGCCTGCGGACGACGCACTGCATGACGACCTCGGGCGCCGGCTGGACCGAGGGCGACACGGCCACCCGCTGCGTGCTGGCCGCCGGCGACCTCCTGCAGGCCGGCACCGTCGTGGTGCTCGACACCGACGTCGAGGGCCTGACGCCGACGTGGGTGGCGGCGCTGGCGGCGGGCGTGCGCGACAGCCAGGTCGATCTCGTGGCGCCGGTCTACCGCCGCCACGCCACCGAAGGCTCGCTCGTGACGCAGCTCGTGCGGCCGCTGACCCGCGCCGTGTTCGGCCGGCAGCTGCGCGAGCCGCTGCTCGGCGAGTTCGGCTGCTCGGGGCGCTTCGCCGCCCGCTGCACCCAGGCCGGCTGGGACGCGACACCGGCGCAGCGCGGCACCAGCTACTGGATCACGGGCGAGGCCTTCGGCGGTGACTTCGCGGTGCGGCAGGCCGATCTCGGCTGGCGGCGGCTGCGGGCGAACCGGCGCAAGACCGCGCTCGCCGACGTGTTCCGGCAGGTGGTCGGCTCGGCGTTCGCCACCATCGAGGCGCAGGCCGCCTCCTGGACCACCGTGACCGGTGACACCGAGGTGCCGCTGGTGGGAGCGCCGCCGCCCGACACCGACCACGGAGCGGCCCCCGAATTCGACGGGACCCACCTGCTCGAGACCTTCGCGCACGACGTCGAGGCGCTCGACGAGATCCTGCGGCGCATTCTCTCGCCGGCGACGCTGGCCGCGGTGCGCGAAGGCAGCCGGGCCACGACGCCGCAGTTTCCGACGGAGATCTGGGCGGCCACGGTGACCGAGTTCCTCGTGGCCTACCACCACGGCGTGATGCACCGCGATCACATCGCGCAGGCGTTGCTGCCGCTCTACACCGCCAGAACAGGGGTCTTCCTCCTGGAGCATGGCCACGACACGCCTGATGCCCTCGAGGCCGCCGGCGAAGACGTGTGCCGCGCGTTCGAGGGGCTCAGGACGACAATCATGGAGCGCTGGCAGCAGCCAGCATGAGGGTGCACATGGGCGAGATGGTGCTTGAGGCAATTCAACAGGCGAGCACGAACTTCCTGCGCACGGCCGCCGAGCTGGTGCCGCGGGCGGTCGTGACGATCAGCCTCGTCCTGGTCGGCTGGATCATCGCGGCGCTGCTGAAGCGCCTGACCCGGTTGATCCTGACGCGCACCGGCTTCGCGCGTCTCAGCGAGCGCCAGGGGCTGGCCGAGGCGTTGCGGAACGCCGATCTCCCGCCGGCCGAGGTCATCGTGTCGTCGCTGGTCTTCTGGGTGGTGTGGCTGGGCTTCGTGCTCTCGGGCGTCGACGTGCTCGGGTTCTCGGCTCTCCAGGGCCTGGTGCGGGAGTTCGCGCTGTTCGTGCCACGCCTGCTGGTCGGCCTGGTGATCGTCGTCGTCGGCCTGGTCGTGTCGAACGTGGCCTGGCGGGCCACCCTGCTCGGCGCGGTCAATGCCAAGCTGCCATCGCCGCGGGCGCTGGCCGGGACCGTGCGCGCGCTCGGCCTCATCCTGACGGTGGCCATGGCGCTCGACCATCTCGCTGTCGCCCGGACGATCGTGCTCACCGCGTTCGCGATCGCCTTCGGCGCGGTCATGCTCGGCATGGCGATTGCCTTCGGGGTCGGCGGCGGGGGCGTGGCCCGCCGCATCCTCGATCACTGGTTCCCCGAGCGCACGTCTCCGCCGAACGACGACATGGGGCACGTCTGATGGGCGATACCCTCACGGCCGATCGCGAGCAGCTCGCCACCTGGTTCTTCGAGGAGCTGCCGCGGCATCTGCCCGCGTGGCTGCCGTCGCAGCGCTGGTTCGGTGGCAAGGCCCGCGTGATCGACACGGCGGCCGTTCGCGACGTCGTCTGGCTGCCGGCGGCGGCGCGGCCGATCGCCGTGGTCGCGGTGGACGTGCACTACGGCGAGGCGGCCCGGGGCAGCCACGATTGCTGCACGCTCGTGCTCGGCCTCTCCGAGCACGCCGCCGACGCGATTGCCGACGCCCCGGTGCCGGGCCTGCACGTGACCGACCAGGCGGCCGAGGGCGAAGCGGTCCTGGCGCTCCTGGCCGGCCTCGTCGGCGGCGGGCCCGCGGCCACCGGCCTGCGGGGCGGCACCCTCGTCTACGCCGATACCGCCCCCGCGGTCCGGCAGATGCTCTCGACGGCGGCCCCGCCGGTGGTCCGTCCCGTGGGTGTCGAGCAGAGCAACACCTCCGTGCGGGTCGGCACGACCCACGTCTTCAAGCTGTTCCGCCGGCTCGAAGCGGGGGAGCATCCACAGCTCGAAGTGGGACGCTTCCTGGCGCAGGCCGGCTTTCTCGCCGTGCCGCGGCTCGACGGGTCCCTCGTCTATCGCGCCGCCGATGGACAGGAGTCGGCGCTGGGCGCGCTCGAGGCCTGGGTGGCCAACGAGGGCGACGGCTGGCGCTACGCGCTGGCCCGCCTCGACGCCTGCCGTCAGGACACCCACCTGCGAGCCGACCTCTACGCCGATCTCGTGGCGCTCGGCGAGACCACGGCCGACTTCCACGCCGCACTCGCGAGTGAGACCACCCTCGCGGCCTTCTCTCCCGAGCCGGTCGCCGCCGCGGACGCCGCCGCCTGGCAGCAGGCCGTGGCGGAACAAGCGGAGCGGACGTTCGCCCTGCTCGGCCAGCGGCTCAGCTCGCTGCCGGCCGAGGCCGTCCCGGTCGCCGAAGCGGTGCTGGCGGCGCGGCATCGCGCGGTGTTGACGCTGCCGTCATCGGACGAGGCCCCGACCTTCAATCGCATCCGCGTACACGGCGACTACCACCTGGGACAGACGCTGAGAACGCCGGGTGGCTTCGTCATCATCGACTTCGAGGGAGAGCCCTCGAAGCCGCTCCTCTCGCGCCGGCAGAAGCTGTGCGCGCTCAAGGACGTGGCCGGCATGCTGCGGTCGCTCGACTACGCCGCCGCCACCGCGACCATGGCCGCCGGGGCCGAGGCCGCGGAAGCCGCGCCGCTCTCGGCCATGCGTCAGGCCTTCCTCGAGGGCTACCACGCGCAGGCGAACCGCCGGGGCGGGAGTTTCCTGCCCGCGACCACCGAGGCCCGCGACGGCCTGACCGTGCTGTTCGAGCTGGAGAAGGCGCTCTACGAGGTAGAGTACGAGCTGAACAACCGGCCCACGTGGGTGCGCATTCCGCTCGCCGCGCTCGCGCGGCTGCTCGACCCTGCTGCCGAGACGGCACCCCCAGCCGTCTGAAAATCGCTCCCCACGCGCGGCCGGCAATCGCCACCGATCGCCACCGTCGCGACATATCGCCATCTCCCGCGTTCTTTCCTGGCTAAGTCATTGATTTCACTGGAAATGTCGTCGGCACTGCCATTGCAACCTTGGATCGCACCAAGGAGACTGCCAATGCCCAGCCTGAACAGTCGTCGCCACACCGTCGATCCCCACATGCCGCTGCCGGCGGATGCCATCGCCCGGCCCGCCATCGAGCGGGTCCGCGCCGAGTTCCTCGAGATGCCCGGTCTGTCGTTGACGGGCGACCAGGCTCGCCGCCTGTTCGGATTGCCGACCCGCGTCTGCGAACACGTCCTCGACCAGCTGGTGGCCGATGGCTTCCTGCGCCTGCGTCGCGGCGCCTTCACCCGTCTCGGCCAGGCATGATGGATCCAGTCAGTGACGTGAGCCGCGCCAGCGCGTGGCGGGGCTCGCTTGGGGCGATCGTCAGGGGCGGCGGGATGGTGGACTTCCGGGTCTGGGCGCCAGCGGCTCGGGCGGTGGACGTCGTCATCATGCGCGACGGTCATGAGGATGAGACCTGTCCGCTCACCGGCGGGCCCGATGGCCTGTTCTCGCTCACCGGGCACGACCTCGACGCCGGCGCGCGCTATCACTACCTGCTCGACGGCGACGGTCCGCTGCCGGACCCGGCATCGCGCTGGCAGCCGCTCGGTGTCCACGGCGCCTCGGCCATCGTGGACCCGTCCGCCTTTGCCTGGTCGGACCAGGCCTGGCCGGGCGTCGCGCTCGACGCGCTCGCCATCTACGAGCTGCACGTCGGTACGTTCTCGGAGGCCGGCACCTTTGCCGGCGCCGCTGCCCGTCTGCCCGAGTTGAAGGAGCTGGGCGTCACGGCCATCGAGCTGATGCCGGTCGCCGACTTCCCCGGCCAGCGCAACTGGGGCTACGACGGCGTGTCGCTGTTCGCGCCGGCGCGTTGCTACGGCACGCCCGACGATCTCAGGCGCCTGGTCGACACCGCGCACGGCCTCGGCCTGGCGGTGATCCTGGATGCGGTCTACAACCACCTCGGCCCGGACGGCGCCTATCTCTCGCGCTTCAGTCCCTACTACTTCACGGATCGCCATCCCAGTCCGTGGGGCGCCGGCATCGACCTCGACGGGCCGCACAGCGGCCGCGTGCGCGAGTTCTTCATCCAGAACGCCCTGCACTGGGTGCACGAGTACCACATCGACGGCCTGCGCCTCGACGCCACGCACGCCATCCGCGACGGCAGCCCGCGGCACTTCCTCGCCGAGCTGGCGGCGGTCGTGCGCGGCTCGGCGCCAGGGCGGCGCCTGCACATCATCGCCGAGGACGATCGCAACCTGGCGCGTCTCGTGACGCCGGCCGCCAGTGGCGGCTGGGGCCTCGATGCGGTGTGGGCCGACGACTTCCATCACCAGATGCGGCGGCAGCTGGCCGGCGATGCCGACGGCTACTTCCGCGACTACACCGGCAGCACCAGCGACATCGCCGAGACGCTGCGTCAGGGCTGGTTCTACACCGGTCAGCACTCACTGCACGCCGGCCGGGAACGCGGCACCGATCCCGACGGCCTGCCGCTGCCGCGCTTCGTCGTCTGTCTGCAGAACCACGATCAGATCGGCAACCGCGCGCTCGGGGATCGGCTGCACCACGCGGTCGACCTGGCGGCCGTCCGCGCCGCCACCGCCCTGATGTTGACGGCGCCCGAGACGCCCCTCCTCTTCATGGGCCAGGAATGGGCGGCCTCGACGCCGTTCCAGTACTTCACCGATCACGGCGAGCCGCTGGGCCGGCTGGTGACCGAAGGCCGGCGTCGTGAGTTCGCGACCTTCGCGGCATTTTCCGAGGGCAGTCCGGAGGCGATTCCGGATCCCCAGGCGCCGGGGACCTTCGAGGGCTCCCGCCTGGCGTGGGACGAGCGGACCCGCGAGCCTCACGCCGCGATGCTGCGGTTCCACACGGCACTGCTGGCCTTCCGTCGCGATCACCTGGCCGGCGCCGCGGCCACCGGCTTCGAGGTGCTGGCTCTCGACGACGGCACGCTCGCGATGCGGCGGGTTCTGGCCGATGGCCGGACCATGCTCGTCGTGGCGCGGTTGGCGGGCGCCGGCCTCGTCACGCCCGGTGCGGATCTGCTGCGTGGCGGCGACCAGACCTGGACCTGCCATCTGACGAGTGAGGACGCCGGGTTCGCTGAGGCGCCGGTGCCCCCGGTGCTCGCCGGCACGCCCACGGCGCCGGCGATTCGCTTCGCCGGCCCCGCCGCCGCTATCCTGATAACGGCCTCGCCCGACCCTGCCGCCCTTCACGACGGCGCGGCCACCTGACCATGTACTCAGATCCGGTATCGAACCCGCCGTCGCGCCCGGCGCCCGCCGCGCCTGGCGCCACCTATCGCCTGCAGCTGCACCTTGGCTTCACCTTCGAGGACGCGGCGGCCCTGGCGCCGTATCTGGCGGCGCTCGGCGTCACGCACTGCTACTGCTCGCCGATCTTCACGGCCACGCCGGGCAGCACGCACGGCTACGACGTCTGCAAACACACCGAGATCAGTCCGGAGCTCGGCGGCGAGGCCGGCCTGGCGGCCTTCCGCCAGGCGCTCGACGCGGCCGGGTTGGGGCTCGTGCTCGACTTCGTGCCCAATCACATGAGCGTCGATCCGCACACCAACGTGTGGTGGCGCGACGTGCTCGAGAACGGCCCCAGCTCGCCGTTTGCCACCTTCTTCGACATCGACTGGGATCCCATCAAGCCGGAGCTCAAGGATCGGCTGCTGCTGCCGGTGCTCGGCGAGCCCTACGGCGAGGCGCTCGAGAGCGGCGCCATCACGCTCGTCTACGACGACGGGGCGCTCCACTTCTCCTACGGCACGCTGCGCGTGCCGGTCAACCCGCGCCGTTCGACGCTCGTCTACGACACCGGCCTCGAGGCGCTCGAGACGGCGATGGCGGGGAGCGATGACCTGCGCGAGTTCCAGAGCATCCTGGCGTCGCTGCGCAACCTGCCGCCCTACATCGAGCGTGACGCCCGTTTGATCGTCGAGCGGCAGCGCGAGAAGGAAGTGGCGCGGCAGCGGCTGGCGCGGCTCGTCGAGGCCAGCTCGCAGGTGCGGACCCACATCGAGCAGGCGATCGCGATGTTCAACGGCCGCCCGGGTGAAGCCGCCAGCTTCGACCGCCTGCACCACCTGCTCGAGCAGCAGGCCTACCGGCTGGCGTCGTGGCGCACCGCCGCCGACGAGATCAACTACCGGCGCTTCTTCGACATCAACGAGCTGGCGGCGCTGCGGGTCGAGGATCCCGCCGTCTTCGGCGAGATCCACACCCGCCTGCTCGCGCTGCTGGCCGACGGCACGGCCTCCGGCGTGCGTCTCGATCACATCGACGGTCTGTTCGATCCGCGGGCCTACCTCGAGGCGCTGGCGCAGGCGGCCGGCCGCTCCGCCGAGCCGTCGGCGGCCGCGGCCCCGCCCTACATCGTGGTCGAGAAGATCCTCGCCGAGGGCGAGGCGCTCCGCGATGACTGGCCGGTGGCCGGGACGACCGGCTACGAGTTCATGAACGACGTCAACGGCGTGCTGGTCGACGCGCGCCAGGCCAAGAAGATGCGGCGCCTGTACGAGCGCGTCATCGGCCGCCAGGTGGCGTTTGCCGATGTCGCCTACGAAAGCCAGCGCCTGGCCGTGACGAACGCGCTCAGCAGCGAGTTCCAGGTTCTCGCCCAGGCCGTCAACCGCCTGTCGGAGCGCGACCGCCGCTCACGCGACTTCACGCTGGGCAGCATCCGGCGCGCGCTGCGCGAGCTGGTGGCGTGCTTTCCCATCTATCGCACCTACGTGGACGCCCGCCGCGTCACGCCGGCCGATGTGGCGGCGGTCGACGCCGCCATCGCCGAGGCGGTGCGGCGCAATCCGGCCATGGAGCGCTCGATCTTCGCGTTCCTCCGCACGGTGCTGCTGCCGGTCGCCGGGGCCGACGAAGCGCGCCTCCGCGTGGCGCAGCGCTTCCAGCAGTACACCGCACCGGTGCAGGCCAAGGGCGTGGAAGACACCGCGTTCTACCGCTATCACGCCCTGACCTCGCTCAACGAGGTGGGCGGCGAACCGGGCCGCTTCGGGCGATCGGTCGAGCACTTCCATGCCGCCAACCTCGCCCGCCAGCAGCGCTGGCCCGGCGGCATGCTGTCGACCACCACGCACGACACCAAGCGCAGCGAGGATGCCCGCGCGCGCATCACGGCGCTCAGCGAACTGGCCGAGACCTGGCAGCAGGAGGTCCTGCGCTGGCGGCGGCTGAACGCCTCCAACCGCAAGCGGCTGGCCGGCGGACAGGCGCCCGACGCCAACGACGAGTACCTGTTCTACCAGGCGCTCGTCGGGACCTGGCCGGTGGAGGTGACCGCCGATGGCACGACCGCCGCCCTGTCCACGGCCCCGGCGGAGATCGTCGAGCGCCTGACCGCCTACATGCACAAGGCCCTCAAGGAAGCCAAGCTCAACACGAGCTGGATCACGCCCAACGAGGCCTACGAGGCGGCGACGGCGCGCTTCATCGAGCGCACGCTCACCGGTGCGACGGCACCGGCCTTCCTGGCGCAGTTCGCGCCGTTTGCCGCGCAGGTGGCGCGGGCCGGGATGCTGAACTCGCTGGCGCAGCAGGTGCTGAAGCTGACCTCGCCGGGCGTGCCCGATCTCTACCAGGGCACGGAGCTGTGGGACCTGAGTCTCGTCGACCCCGACAACCGCCGGCCGGTGGACTTCGAACGGCGGCGCCAGTTCCTGGCCGAGGTCGCGCCGTGGATCGCGGTCGACGGCGATGGATCGCGGACGGACGAACGGATCCGGCAGCTCGACGAGTGGCTCGCCTCGTGGCCGGACGGCCGCATCAAGCTCTACATGACCGCACTCACGCTCGGCGCCCGGCGCGCGTGGCCCGATCTCTTCGCGGCCGGCGGCTACCAGCCGCTGGCGGTGGAGGGCGATCAGCAGCAGCACGTGGTGGCGTTCGTGCGGCATCACGAGGGCCGGGTGCTGCTGGTCGTCGTGCCGCGCCTGGCCACGGCACTTGCCGGCGAGGCGCTGCCGGTGGGCGCCGACGTCTGGGGCGCCACGTCGATGGCGCTGCCGGCGGAGTTCGCGCGCCTCGACTACCGCAACCTGGTGACGGGCGCGGCGGTGGCCGCCGTCGACGGACGCCTGCGTCTGGCCGACGTGCTGTCGGCCTGCCCGGTGGCGCTGCTGGCGGCCGGACCGGGCGCGGCGAACAGCACCGAGCGCTGACGAGCGCCGGCGGCGAGTGCGACCTACGTCCCGATTGCCGGCGCTGCCGGCGGAGTCCGCGGGAACAGACGCTCGACATTGCCGCCCACGATGTCGGCGACCTGTGCGTCCGTGGCGCCCGCCTCGGCCAGGGCCCGCCGCTGCGCTTCGAGAATCGCCGGCTGCCAGCCGCGCGGGAAGTACGACGAGTCGCTGCCGAAGAGCAGGCGCTCGGACCCCATGACATCGAGCGAGGCCCGGAACGCGTCGCGCAGCGTCAGGTGTGGCGTGTAGCGCAGCCACCGGTTCGATGACGACGTGTCGAAGTGCACGTTGGGGCAGACATCGGCGAGCATCAGCGCCTCGCGCAGGAGGCCGGCGC
The DNA here is from genome assembly GCA_963807405.1 of uncultured Acidobacteriota bacterium. Taxonomy (GTDB): domain Bacteria; phylum Acidobacteriota; class Vicinamibacteria; order Vicinamibacterales; family UBA2999; genus CADEFD01. The sequence goes on from CAWEBU010000009.1 coordinate 895,276, forward strand.
CGAAGTGGGGCAGGATGAACGGCAAGTGCGGGTGGGCCAGTGCCGGGCCCTGCAGGTCGAGCGGATTGCCGAAGCGCATCTCGAAGCGGCTCGGCAGCCCCAGCCTGGCGCGCGCGCCCACCGACAGGACCCCGCAATGGACGAACACGGCCGTGCCGGCCGCGGCGGCCGCCATCTCGCAGACGCGCGCGACCTCGGGACCGTGCAGGGCATAGCGATGCATGGCGGGGAAGAGGCAGACGCCGCGCAGTCCGTGGGCGGCCGCCCACGCCATGCGGCCCAGGGCGTCGTCCTCGGTCGGGTCCAGCATGTAGAAGCCGATGAAGCGCTCGGGGTGGAGGCCGACCGCCTCCACGACCGCCGCTTCGTCGGCCGGCACCGAGGCGAAGAGGATCGCCCGCGAGACCCCGTGACGGTCGAGCTCGCCGACCCAGCGACCGGCGAGCGCCGCGACCGACTGCGGCCCGTCCCAGCCGAGCGTGGTGGTCACCGCATCGACGCGTCCCTCGGCAGCCAGGCCTCGCTGCGCGCCCAGGGTGTCGAAGAACCCGGGCGAGAAGAAGTGCACGTGCGCGTCGCAGATCATCGGAGCCTCCCCGTGGTCGTGTAGTGAGTGATGCGGCGATGCCAGTACCAGGTGAGCACCACGCCGCAGACGATCAGGCCGATGGACAGGCCCATCCACAGTCCGAGCACGCCGAACCCGAGCGGAAAACACAGCACGTAGGCGATCGGCAGGCCGATGAACCAGTGGCCGGCCAGGTTCACCATCATCGCCATCCGCGTGCTGCCCAGTCCGCGCAGGGCGCCGGTGGCCACGGCCTGGAGGCCGTCGAACAACTGGAAGACGGCGGCGACGAGCAACAGCGACGCGCCGAGGGCCACGACCTCCGGCCCAGGCGAGAAGAGCCCGATGAGCGTGCCTGGCGCCACCAGGAAGGCGAGCGCCGTCGTGCACATGAAACCCGAGCCGAGCAGGATGGCCATCCAGCCGGCGCGTGCGGCGCCGTGCGGATCGCGGGCGCCGACGCGGCTGCCGACCCGGACAGCGCCGGCCGAGGCCACGCCGAGCGGCACCATGAACGCCGCGCCGGCGATGTTGAGCGCGATCTGATGGGACGCGCTCGAGACCGGGTCGAGACGTCCGGCCAGGGCCGTCGCCAGACCGAACACGCCCACTTCGAGCGTGACCTGCGTGGCGGCGGGGAAGCCGAGCCGCCACAGACGCGCGAAGCGCTCGCGCGACAGCCGGCGCGAGACTTCCGCCAGACCCGCGGCCCGCGCACTGTCGATCCAGCGGGCGGCGACCCACAGCACGCCGAGCATGTAGACGCGCGACAGGCAGGTCGCCCAGGCAGCGCCCGCCACCCCGAGCTCCGGCAGGCCGAGCCGGCCGTAGATGAGCGTCCAGTTGGCGGCGGCATTCAGGAGGTTGGCGGTGACGAGCGCGAAGGCAATCGGCGCCACCACGTGCATGCCTTGCAGGTAGCGGCGCACTGCGGCGTACAGCAGCAGCGGCAGCGTGCTCCAGATCACGATGCCGAAGTACTCGTGCAGCAGCGGCCCGACGTCGGGGTGGAAGCCGAGATGCGGAATCGCCGCCAGCACGCCGAAGCACACGGCGAGGATCGGCACGCTGAGCCCGGCGCCCATGGCGATGCCGTGGACCAGCCAGCGATGGCAGTCGCGGTGGTCGCCGGCGCCGTGCGCCTGTGACACCAGGGTATCGAGCCCGAGCAGCAGGCCCATCCCGAACACCGCGAAGGCCATGTGCAGGGACGCCCCGATGCCGGTCGCGCCGATGGCCGCCGGCCCGAGCGGGGCCACCATGATGGTGTCCACGATGCCCATGGACATCCAGCCGAGCTCGGCGAGCACGACCGGGAGCGCGAGTCGGAGCATCGGCGCCAGCTCGGCGCGCAGGGACCACATCGGAGCGTCGATGGTAACTGGAAACTGCCAAGGGCCTGGCCCCCGTGGCACGAGAGTTGTGCCAGGGGTTGAAGTTCCTGCTACGCTCCCGCGCGTATGGTCACGCTGACGCGTCGCCGGATGCTGCGGACGCTCGCCGCTGTTCCCGCCTTCGCCGGTGCTTCCGGCACCCGCGTCGCCCGGGCCCAGCCGGACACCGGTGTTCCCTACGGCGCCGGCACGCTGCCGCCCGGCATTCGCTCGCGCGTCGTCAGCGGCGTGAACGGCATCGCCATGCACGTGCTCGAGGCCGGCCACGAGTCACCCGGACGTCCCGGCCTGCTCCTCGTGCACGGCTTTCCCGAGCTCGGCTACAGCTGGCGCAAGGTGATGCGGCCCCTGGCCGCCGCCGGCTACCACGTCATGGCGCCCGACCTGCGCGGCTACGGGCGCAGCGGCGGCACCGATGTCGGCTTCGATGACGACCTCGCGCCGTTCTCCACGCTGAACCGCGTGCGGGACATGATGGCGCTGACCTCGGCGCTCGGCCATCGCGAGCTGGCCTGCGTCGTCGGCCACGACTTCGGCTCGCCGGTGGCCGCGTGGTGCGCGCTGACGCGCCCCGACGTCTTCCGCACGGTCGTGATGATGAGCGCGCCGTTCGGCGGCACCGCGCGTCTGCCGTTCGACACCGCCAACGTCGCTCCCGCGCCGGCCGCACCCGCGCCCGATATGGACGCCGGACTCGCCGCCCTGACCCCGCCGCGCAAGCATTACCAGACCTACTACACGACGCGCGAGGCCAATGCCGACATGTGGAAGCCGCCCCAGGGACTGCACGCGTTCCTGCGCGCCTACTACCACGCCAAGAGTGCCGACTGGCCGGGCAACCGTCCGCATCCGCTCGCCGCCAACACGCCGGCCGAGTTCGCACGACTGCCGCGCTACTACGTGATGGATGCCGGCAAAGGCATGGCGGAGCAGGTGGCGGCCGACATGCCGACCGCCGCCGCAATCGCCGCCTGCCAGTGGTTGCCCGACCGCGAACTCGCCGTCTACGCGAGCGAGTACGGACGCACCGGCTTCCAGGGCGGCCTGCAGTCGTATCGCGTCGGCCGCACGCCGCGGCTGTCAGCCGAGCTGACGCTCTTTGCCGGGCGCACCATCGACGTGCCGGCCACCTTCATCGCCGGGACGTCCGACTGGGGCGTGTTCCAGCGGGCCGGCAGCTTCGAGGCGATGCAGAAGACGGCCTGCACGCAGTTCACAGGGCGCGCACCTCGTCGACGGCGCCGGGCACTGGGTGCAGCAGGAGCAGCCGGCGCGGGTCGCCGAGCTCGTGCTCGCGTTCATGAGGGGCGCACGCGGCTGATTGCGCATACCTTGCCAGGGGCCGCAGACCCACCGCGCGGTTCGCGTGTGGCCGTTCCCGGCCGCAAGGAGTCCACATGGCCAAGTACATGGTGAAGGCAAGCTACACGACGGAGGGAATCCGGGGGCTTCTGAAGCAGGGCGGCACGGCCCGGGTCACCTCGGTGACCCAGGCGGTGGAGAAGCTGGGTGGCAAGGTGGAGGCGTTCCATTTCGCCTACGGTCCCGCTGATGCCATCGTCATCGTGGACGTGCCGAACGAGACCGCCGCGCTGGCGCTCAGCCTGGCCGTCAACGCCTCGGGCGCCGTCACGCTCGAGATGGTGCCACTCATCTCCGCCAAGCAGGTCGACGAGGCCGCCAAGCTGACCGTCGGTTACGCCGCCCCGGGCGCCTGAGCGTCCCCGGGCGGCGGGGTCCGGTCCGTCGCCGTCACTCCGCCCCGTGACGGTGACAGACCCCGTTACGACGTCAGCGGGTGCCGGGGAGCGCCGGCATCTGGTCCTTCTGGAAACGCGGCAGCTTCTCGTCGCGCATCGCCAGGTGATACACCGCCGTCGCAATGGCCATCGCCGACTGCTGCGCGTCGCTCTCGATGATGCGTTCGTAGGTGTCGAGATTGGTGTGCCAGGTGTGGGTGCCGTACTCGATCGGGTCCTGGCCCACGCTGATGCCGGGCAGGCCGATCTGGTTGAACGACGTGTGGTCCGAGCCGCCGCGCACGCGCGAGCGCGTGGCATTGGCGCCCATCACGCCGTTGGCCTCGAACGGCGCGATGATCGGGCGCAGCACGTCGGCCGCCGCCGGCGGTCCGAACACCGTCATGCCGCGCGCCTTGCCGGTGCCCGAGTCGATGTTGAAGTAGCCGGCGAAGTGCTCGTACTCCGGCTTCGGGCTCTCGAACGTGCCGAAGTGCTGCGCCACATAGGCCACCGAGCCGCGCAGGCCCTGCTCCTCGCCGCTCCACAGCGCCAGGCGGATGGTGCGCCGCGGCTTGCACGCCGATCGCCTGCAGGATGCGGATCGCCTCGAACATCGTCGACACGCCAATCGCGTTGTCGGTGGCGCCGGTGGCGGCATGCCACGAATCCAGATGGCCGCCGAGCATCACCACTTCCTGCGCCTTGTCGGTGCCGGGAATCTCGGCGATCACGTTGTGCTGCGTCGTGCCGTCCGGATAGGTCTGGTTGACGATGGTGGCTTCGAGTGAGACGGGATGGCCGCTGGCCATGAGCCGTGCGATGCGGCCGTAGTCCTCGTTGCGCATCACGATTGTCGGCACCGCCTTCGTCACATCGAAGTTGCGGTTGTTGAAGGCGCGGATCTGGCCGTGCTCGCGACCGGCGTCGTTCACGCGCAGGGCCGCGCCCTGCTCCTTGAGGAACAGGTTGAGCTGATCCTGGAACTGATCCGTCGTGAGCGGTGCCAGCTTCGGATCGGCTGGCGCCGCCGCCGGCGCCGCGGCCGGACCGCCGAAGGGCGACGGCGGGGGAGTGGGCGAGAACTGCGCGCGCGCGTCGTTGTCGTCGCGACGCTTGGCCGGCGGATCGATCGAGACCGCCACCGTGCCCGGTTGCCCGACGAGCACGGCGCGGCCCTTCAGATTGCCACGCAGGCGCGCGAAGAATCTGTCGGCGTCGGCCTGCGTCGGCCGCACGGGCGGGTCGACGATCACGGTCGACGCGGTGATCGTGCCGCTCGTCCCCGGTGTCCATGCCAGTGCTTCCACCACCAGGCTGTCCTTCACGGGCGAGACGATGTGCACCGCCGTCTTCTCGTTCAGCCAGCCGGGATGGCCGAAGTCCCACTCCTCGAGGTGCGCGTTCTTCAGACCCGCTGCCGTGGCGCGCGCGACCAGCCAGTCCTGCGCCTTCCGCAGGTTGGGCGAACCGGTGAGCCGCGGGCCGTAGAGGTCGGTGAGGACGTGCAGCGTCCGCAGAATCTCGGAGCGGTCGGTGGCCTCGCGGCGGATCTTCCAGACGATGTCCTCGTCGACGCGCTCTGCGGGCCTGGCGGCGCGATTCTGACCGCCTTGCTGGGCGGCGGGCGCGGACTGGAGCCCCGGCACGGTGGCCAGGGCGCCAAGAAGGGTGACGGAGAGCAATGCTGTGCGCATGCGCGGGATGTTACACCTGGCGGGCCGCGCATCAGGCCAGGCCGCCAGGCGTGTGACGGTTGTTCGCTGACGGGCGCACCGGGGCCGGCCACGGGGCGGACGGCGGCATACACTGGCGCCATGCCCACCGTTGAAACCTCCACTCCGCCCGGGACGCCGACGCCCATCGGCCCCTACAGCCACATCGCGCGCGTCGGGACGTCGGTCACCATCGGCGGCACGGCCGGCTTCGACCCGGCCACCGGCGAGCTGGCCGGAACGGACGTGTCATCGCAGACGCGGCAGATCCTCGAGTCGTTCCGCGTCATGCTGGCCTCGGTCGGCTCGGACCTCGCCCACGTCGTGCACGTCAGCGTGTTCCTGCGTCACATGACCGACTTCGACGCGATGAACCGCGCCTACGCGGAGGCGATGGGTGATCATCTCCCCGCGCGCACGGTGATCGGCGTGACCGAACTGCCGACGCCCCGTGTCCTGCTGACGATGAGCCTGACCGCCGTCACCCGCGGCTGACCATCGTGACGGGACAGACCCCGTTACAACTGGTGACCGTGACAGACCCCGTTACACGCCGTTACAATTGCGCAGCATGTGGCGTCTTCCGCTGATGGCCGTCCTGGCCCTGGCGACCTGGCCGGCGCGCCAGGTGCCGGCGTCCGCACCGGCTGACCTCGTGATCGAGAAGAACGTCGCGGCGCCGATGCGCGACGGCGTGGTGTTGCGCGCGGATGTCTATCGGTCCGCCGCGCCGGGCCGACGCCCCGCCCTCCTGCAGCGCACGCCCTACTCCAAGAATCCAGAGACGCCAGACAGTCAGTACCACCGTCTCGCGCGCGCCGGCTTCGTGGTGGTGGTGCAGGACACGCGCGGGCGCTACACATCGGACGGCGTGGCCGTGCCGCACGATGAGGGCGAAGACGGCTTCGACACCGTGGAGTGGGTGGCGCAGCTGCCGTACGTGGACGGCCGCGTCGGCATGTTCGGCGGCAGCTACAGCGCCACGGTGCAGCTGCTGGCCGCGCCGCTTCGCCCGCCGCATCTGGTCGCGCTCTTCCCGTCGGCCTCCTACGCCAGCCGCTACGACATGGTGTTCCAGGGCGGCGCCTTCTATCTCGGCGACGGCCTGAGCTGGAACCTCGGCCAGGCCAAGGACGTGCGTCGCCGCACCCTCGAGCCCGGCGCCGACCGCGACGGCGCGCTCGGCCTGACGGCCGAGGAGCGGCGGCAGTTGCGCGACGAGTGGTACTGGCACCTGCCCCTGACGTCGATCGAGGCACTGCAGCTGCGCCGCTATTCGCCCGGCTACTGGGACCTGCTCGCGCATCCCTCGTACGACCCCTTCTGGACGACCTTCGACGTGGCCGCGAAGCATCCGCAGTTCGAGGTGCCCGCCTATCACCTCACCGGCTGGTACGACAGCCTGCTGAACGGCACGCTCGCCAACTTCAGCGGTCTGCGCGCCAACGCCGGCACCGAACGGGCGCGCGCGAACCAGCGACTTATCGTGGGCCCGTGGACGCACGCGCGGCCCACCACCGCCACCACGAAGATCGCGGACGTGGACTTCGGGCCCGAGGCCGGATTCGACTCCGAAGGCCTGATCGTGCGCTGGTTCCGGCATTGGATGCCGGTGCCGGCCGGCGCCGCATCCGCGCCCGACTGGCCGGGCGCGCCCGTGCGCCTGTTCCTGATGGGCGAGAACCGCTGGCGCGACGAGCAGGAGTGGCCGCTCGCGCGCGCGGTGCCGACGCCGTTCTACTTGCAGAGCGGCGGCCACGCCCGCAGCCTGGCGGGCGACGGACGGCTCGAGCGGGCGGCGCCGGCAGGGACGGCCGCCGTCCCGGACACGTTCACCTACGATCCGGCGACGCCCGTGCCCACGGGGCTGTCTGGCGCCTACTCCCGCATGCCGGTCGACCGCCGTGAGATCCAGCAGCGCGACGACGTGCTCGTCTACACCTCGGGTCCGCTGACCGCGCCGCTCGAGGTGACCGGGCCCGTGCGGCTCGTGATGTGGATCGCGTCGACGGCCCGCGACACCGACTTCACGGCCGCGCTCAGCGACGTCCAGCCCGACGGGAGTGCCCGCGCTCTCACCGACGGCATCCTCCGCGCGCGCTACCGGGCGAGCCGGACCGCGCCCGAGTTGCTCGAGCCCGGCCGGCCCTACGAGCTCACGATCGAGGTCGGCGCCACCGGCAACGTGTTCCTGCCTGGCCACCGCATCCGCCTCGAAGTGTCGAGCAGCAACTTTCCGCGCTACGATCGCAATCCGAACACGGGCGCGCCGTTTGCCACCGACGCCGCGACCGTGCCCGCGCGTCAGTCCGTGTTCCACGATCTGTCCCGCCCGTCACGTCTCATCCTGCCGGTGATCCCGCGATGATCCGACGCCCTGCGGTTCGTGCCGGTGTCCTGCTGCTGTCGGTGTCGCTTGGCGCCTGCGGCGGTGGTCCGCCACCTGCCGCCTCGGGACCCGCCGAGCGGCTGAAACTTGGTTACACGCCAGCCACGTCGGCGAAGCAGCAGGACCTCGAAACGCGCTTCCGCACGCTGGTCTCCGCCGAGTCGATGTCGGCCCTCCACCAGCCGCTGACGCGGCGGCCGCATCCGGCCGGTTCCCCCGGCACCCTGGAAGTCGTGAAGTATCTGCAGGACACGCTCGCCGGCTTCGGCCTCGAGGTGGCGACGCACGAGTACCAGGTGCTGCTGTCCGCCCCCCGCAAGGTCGAGGTGACCATGACGGGTCCCGCGCGGCGGGTCCTCAGCGTGCACGAGCCGGTCATGCCCGAGGACCCGACCTCGAGCCATCCCGAACTGGGCGGCGGCTACGTCGCCTACTCGCCGTCCGGGACGGCGGCGGGTCAGGTCGTCTACGTGAACTACGGGCTGCCGGCCGACTACGCGGAGCTCGCCGCGCTCGGCGTGTCGGTCGAGGGGCGGATCGCGCTCGCCCGCTACGGCCGCAGCCACCGCGCCGTGAAGACGCACACGGCCGAGCAGGCCGGGGCCCGGGCGCTCATTCTCTACAGCGACCCCGGTGACGATGGCGACGCCCGCGGGCCGGCGTGGCCGAACGGCTACTGGCGCGGCGAGCAGATGGTGCAGCGGGGCAATGCCAAGTACAGCTGGTTCTGGCACGGCGATCCGCTCACGCCCGGCGTCGGCGCCACGGCCGAGGCACCGCGCCTGACCGAAGCGGCGGCGCCGACGCTGCCGAAGATTCCGGTGCTCGCGCTCGCGTGGGGCGAAGCGCAACACCTGATGGCCGCGCTCGGCGGCGCCGACGCGCCGGTGCGCTTTCGCGGCGGCTTGAAGACGGCCTACAAGGTGGGCCCGGGCCCGGCCACCGTGCGTGTCACCGTCGACATGGACCAGGCCGTGCGCCCGATCTACGACGTGGTGGCGACGATCAGGGGCCAGTCGACGCCGGAGCGCGTGGTGTTGTTCGGCACCCACCACGACGCCTGGACGTTTGGTGGCGTCGACCCGGGCACCGGGGCCACGGCCTTGCTCGAAACCGCGAAAGGCCTCGGCCAGCTCGTCAAGAGCGGCTGGACGCCGGCGCGCACCATCTCGTTCGCGTTCTGGGACGCCGAGGAGTTCGGCCTGGTCGGCTCGACCGAGTACGCGGAGGAGTTCAAGACTCGCCTCCAGGACCAGCTCATCATGTACGTGAACATCGACATGTACATGAAGGGCCGCTTCGATCCGGGCGGCGTGCCGTCGCTGTCGGCGTTCGTGGCCGATGTCGCGCGGGACGTGCCGGAGGGCGGCTCGACCGTGTTCGACGTGTGGAAGGCCGGCGAGGCCGCCCGGCAGAAGGCCGCCGATCCGGCCGCCTTCACGCCCGCCCTCAAGCCGCTCGGCAGCGGCGCCGACTTCGTGCCGTTCCAGGACCATCTCGCCGTGCCCACGATGGCCATCGAGTTCATCGGTGAGAACGGCTACGGCTTCGGCACCTACCACACGAACTACGACTCGCGGGCCTACGTCGAGCAGATTGCCGACCCCGGGTTCACCCAGGGCGTGCTGATGTCGCAGGTCCTCGGTACGATGGCGCTGCGCATGGCCGAGGCGGACGTGCTGCCGTTTCGCTTCTCCCACTACGTCGCGGCGCTCGGCACGGCCATCGACGATGTGGACACCTGGGCCGCGGCCGCGGGCCTGCCGGCCGAGTCGCAGGGCCTGCGTGTCCGTGCGCAGGGCGCGGCCACGGCGGCCCGCGACCTCGAAGCGGCGATCGACGCGGGACTGGCGGCCGGCACCCTGACCCGCGGCTCGGCCGTCGCACTGAACGACCGCCTCGCCCGGATGGAACAGACACTCGCGGACGACGACGGTGCGCCCGAGACCAAGTGGTACCGTCACGTATTCTACGGGTGGAACATCTACTCGCTCTACGACGGGCAGCCCTTCCCCGGACTGGCCGAAGCCTATCGGGTGAAGGACACGGGCCGCGTGGCCCACGAGCGCGCCCGCATCGAACGGGCGCTCGACCGGATGACGACGCAGCTCGTGGCGGCGACGCGTTCGGTGGACGGGCGCTGAGAGGGATGGACGGGCGATGAACGAGCTGCAGCAACTGCTCCTCTGGCAATGGAGCACCGGTGTGCAGGTCACGTCGCTCGTGATGATCGCGACGTTCTTCATGCTGCTGGCGCGATCCGACCGGAGGACCGAACTCCGCTGGTGGGCGTTTGCCTGGGCGGCCAACCTGCTGGCGCTGACCGTGACGCTCATCTACTGGAACGGCAGTCCGGGGGCGTGGCTGCCGGTGTTCTATGGCCTGTACATCGGCGCCAAGACTGCCTTCGTGCTCCTCTTCGTGCAGGGCGTCTGGTCGCTGACCCGCCCCGCCGCCCGTCTGATGAGCGGCGCCACCCTTCTCGCCGCGGGCGTCGGCTACGGCCTCTTCGCCGCCGTGCTCCTCGAGTCGATCCCCGCCGTAGGCGTGGCGCAGCACCTGCCGATGGGCGTCGTCTTCGTCGTGCTGGCGATCAGCACGGCGCGCGCGCCGGGCCTCGTCTGGCTGGCGGCCGCCATCGCCGTTCGCGGCCTGGTCGCCCTCGCCGAGGGCAGCGCCTACGCCCTGCTGCTCACCGGGGCCTGGGAGGACGAGTGGCGGGCGGGTGCCGCGACATTCCTGTCGGCCAGCTCGGCCTTCGACATGAGTGCCGAGTGGCTGCTGGTGCTCGGCAGCGTGCTGGCCGTCTCCACGCGGCGGCAGCGCGATCTCGAGATGACCAATCGTGAGCTGCTGGCGGCGCAGCAATACCTGCGCACGGTGGCCGACCGCGATCCCCTGACGACGCTGGCCAACCGGCGGGCCTTGCCGGGAATCCTGCGCGCGGTCCAGCCGGTCGGCGCCATCTTCCTGTTCTTCGATCTCGACAACTTCAAGCAGCTCAACGACCGGCACGGACATCTGGCCGGCGACCGCTGTCTGCGCGACTTCGCCGGCGCACTGCGCGACTCCTTCCGCCCCGGCGACCACCTGATCCGCTACGGCGGCGACGAGTTCCTGGTGGTGGCGCAGGGTCTCGATCGCGTGTCGGCCCTGGCCCGCGTCGAGGAGGTGTCGGCCCGTATCGGCCGCCACAATCAGGACGCGGTGCCCTACGGCTTCTCGGTCGGCATGGCCGAGCTCCTGGCGGAGGGACAGCCCGAGGCCGCGCTGCGCGCCGCCGACGCCGACATGTACCGCGCCAAGGCCGTGAAGTGAACCGTCGGGCGGCGTCTGTTACTGCGGCGCTGTGAGGCGGATGGTCGTGCCGTCGATGAGATGGTCGACGCTGACGGGCGCCCCGCCCGCCGGCCGTGGCTACTCGCTCGGTCCTGCCCGCTCCACGGGCGTACGAGAACCGCGCCGAAGAGGCGGCCGCCAGCTGACGGTGATGCCAGTTGCGCCAGCCACTGACGCGCCAGGGCATTCAGCGGCGTCGGCGCGCATGACGTCGCTTCCGCTGCGGCCGGCGCCAGGGCGGGCAGCGTCACCGCCAGCCACACGAACAGCGCGCCGACGAGACAAGGTTGCTGGCCCGGCCTGAGGAATCGCATGGCGTTCCAGGCGCAGTGCAGCGGTGACGTGCGCCGCCGCGCGGATCATCGCGGGCAGATCGTGCCGAACGCGAACCCCTTCGCGCGCAGCGCCGGAATGATGCGATCCAGCGTCTGCACCGCGTAGCGTCGATCGGCGCGTGGATTCTTGTGGTGCCCGTCGTGGATGACGAGGATGTCTCCATCGGACGACTCGCGGACGAGCCGCGGCACGAGGTCGTCGGCCGTGCGTTCCCGGAACCAGTTGAAGTCCCATAGCATCCAGCCCCACCCCACGACGGTGTAGCCCGCCTGGGCGGCGCCCATCAGCATCGGCACGCTCCGGTGTCCGGCGTGGGGACGGAAGGCGCGGCAGGCCTGCACGCCCGTGAGCAGTTCCAGCCTGGCGGCCGATTCCTGCAGCATCGAGGCCACCCACGTCGGGCGCCGGAACATCGGCTCGCGCGAGTGCCAGTGCAGCGCCACGGCGTGGCCCTCGTCGGCGGCCCTTCGCACGATCGCCGCGGTGTCCCGCGTCAGGTGCCGGTCGATGGTGAAGAAGGTGGCGTGCGCACCATGTCTCGCCAGCACGTCGAGCACGGCGGGCGTGGCGGTCGGGTTCGGCCCGTCGTCGAAGGTCAGATAGACGGTCGGCACGCCGGTGCGCGGCATCCGCCACACGGTGTGGCTCGTCACGTCGAGCAGGAATGGAAACGGCGCGAAGTGCGACAGCACCGCGAGGCCGATCGCCGCAAGGAGCACGACCATTCAGGATGTCTGTGGCCGGGCGGCAGGCCCGGCGCATTCCCAGCCGAGCATACGTCAGGCGGTCGCCTGGGGACCCTGGAGCGGCTCCGTCTTGACTTGCAACATTCGATTCATTACAGTGCAACAAGTGTTGCAATGACTGAATCAGTCCCTGCCCGCTGGCTGGTGCTGCTGTTCCAGGCCGCGGGGCGTTCGTCCAGCGCGCGGGTCCGGATCTGGCGCCGGCTGCAGGAGATGGGCGCGGTGCAGATCCGCCAGGCAGCCTACGTCCTGCCCAATCGCGAGCAGGCGCGCGAAGACCTCGAGTGGCTGAAGGCCGAGATCCTGGCCACAGGGGGCCAGGCCACGGTGCTGCTGGCAAGCGCCACCGACGGCTTCGCCGACGACGAGATCGTCGCGGTGTTCCGGGCCGCGCGCGCCGCCGACGTCGCTCGATTGACCAGCCAGGGACGGGCACTGGTGCGCCGCCTGGCGCGCAGGGGCGAGCGCCCGGCGCGCGACGGGGTCGACCGGGCGACCGCGGCGTTCGTCGCGCGGTGCCGGCAGCTGGCAACCATCACCTTCTTCGACACGCCGGGCACGGCGGAACTGGAGGAGCTCGTGGCGCAACTGACCAACTCGACCACCCGTGGCGCCGGCGGGGCCGGCACGTCTCGGACACTCGACCCGGCGGCCTACCGGCGGCGCCGGTGGATCACGCGGCCGCGGCCGGGCGTGGACCGCATGGCGTCGGCGTGGCTCATCCGCACCTTCATCGATCCAGAGGCCCGCTTCGCCTTCGCCGGCCAGCCGGAGAAGGACGCCGTGCCCTTCGACATGTTCGGCGTCGAGTTCGGCCACCAGGGCGACGCCTGCACGTTCGAGGTGTTGCGGACCCGGTTCGGCGTCGAGGACACGGCCGTGGACTGGATCGCGCGCATCGTGCACGACGTCGACCTTCGCGATCGGAAGTACGACGAGGCCGAGGCAGCGGGCGTGGAGCTGATGGTCGACGGCCTGCGCCGAGCCCATCCCGACGACGGCGACCTGCTCGAGCGCGGCATCGCGCTCTTCCACTCGCTCGCCAAGGGCTATCAGGCTCGCGTCCCGGAGCCGCGGACCAGGACGGCGACCACGCGGCGGGCCACCAAGCGCCCCCGATCGCGAGCGCGCGGCAGGAGCTAGCACACCGTTCGGAACAGGAGGCACAGCATGCAGTGCGATCGACGCTCGTTCCTCGGTGGTCTGGGGGCGGTCGTTGCCACCGGGCCGGCCAATCACTCCGCGGCGGACGCCCAGACGGCGGCGGCGCCCGACCGGTCCAGCGCCTGGCGTCGGGAGTTTCCGGCTCTCGACCAGCGGGTCCACGGACACCGGCTCGCCTACCTGGACAGCGCCGCGACGACGCTGCGGCCGCGGGCCGTCATCGACGCCGTGTCGCGCTTCTACGAGACGGACAACGCCAATCCCGGGGCCGCCCTCCATACCCTGGCGCGGCGCTCGGCGAGCCGCTACGCGGCCGCGCGGGCGCGGGTCGCCACCTTCCTGAACGCCGACCCGAGCGAGGTGGTGTTCACCAAGGGCACGACCGAGGGCCTCAACCTGGTGGCGACCGTCTTCGCCGCCGAGCTGAAGCCGGGCGACGAGATCGTGCTGACGGTGGCCGAGCACTACTCGAACCTGCTGCCGTGGCGGGCACTGGCCACGCGCACCGGGGCCATCGTCCGCGTGGTCGACATCGACGACCACGGCCGCCTGATGGCGGCGCGGTTCGCTGCCGCGATCACGTCGCGGACGAGGCTCATCGCGTTCGGCCACGTCTCGAACGTGCTTGGCCTGGTGGCGCCGGCGGCCGAGATTCTGTGCCGCGGCCCGGGCCCGCGGGGTGCCGGTCGTCATCGACGCGGCGCAGTCGGCGCCCCATCTCAGGCTCGACGTCCGGGCCCTCGACTGCGACTTCCTCGCCTTCTCATCGCACAAGATGCTCGGCCCGATGGGGGTCGGCGTGCTGTGGGCGCGGGGAAGCTGGCTCGATCGCCTGCCGCCGTATCAGGTGGGCAGCAACATGGCCCACGAGGTGGAGGGCGACAGCGCCCAGTTCGAGCACGGCGCGCTGAAGTACCAGGCCGGCACGCCCAATGTGTCCGGGCCGGTTGGGCTGGCCGCGGCGCTCGACATGCTGGACGGCATCGGCATCGACCAGGTGCGAGGGCACGACGACGCGCTGGTGGCCCATGCGCGCGAAGGCTTCGCGCGCGTCCCGGGCCTGCGGGTACTCGGCACGCTCGACGACGCCCACCGGCTGCCGGTGTTCACGTTCTCGCTGCCGGGCGTGACCGCCGGCGCCCTCGTGCAGGCGCTCGACGCCGAAGGCGTGGCGGTCCGCGGCGGCGACATGGCGGCGCTGCCGCTCCTCAGTCGGCTTGGGCCTTCGCGAGGCGGTGCGCGCGTCGTGCTACCTCTACACCAGCCTCGACGACATCGACCGGCTCGTCGACGGGCTGCAGCGCCAGGCCGGTCGCGCCGTCACGCCGAAATTCATCGTTCGCGGCTGATCTCGGCCCTCCAGCGCGTGCAGAACACCGAGGCCGGACCGGCCGGGTCCGGCCACCCCGGTTGTCCGCTCGCCTTCTACCGGGCCGCAGGTCGGACTGCTCGGGCCCTCCCGCCAACGGTGCTGAGGGGAACGGCGGCCGATCGGCGCTATCCTCCGCAGGCCGCCTGCCAGTCGCGCTCAGGGCGGCGACCCCCTTCCTCTCGGCGTCGTCCGGCGTTGACGCGTGGTGCGCACAACGGTGCGCGTCCACCCGGCTCGTGACGGCCTGGTCCCAGGCCGCCCTCGCACTACCAGCAGTCGCTGCAGGGAAGGCCACGCCTCGTCGTGGCTCGTGCCGTCACGCTCGATGGCACATCTCCAGGAGGTCGCCATGGTTGATTCGACTCGTCGCTTCGTCGAACGTTCGCCGGGAATCGCCCCTGCCTCAGCGGCCAGTCGCCGTCTGCGGCTCGCCGGGTCGGTCCTGACGGTGATGGCGCTGACGGCCGCCCCGCGCGTGGCGGCCGCTCAGAGCGTGGACACCGTCGTGCAGTGGAACCAGCAGATGCTGACGGCCGTGTTCACCCCGGGGGCGAACCCGTCGACGATCTTCGTCTCGCGGCCGTTGGCCATCGCCAGCGTGGCGATGTTCGACGCCGCCAACAGCTTCGACCGCGTCTACCAGCCGTATGCGACATGGGCCCAACCGGCTGCCGGGGCGTCGCCTGACGCCGCCGTCGCCCAGGCCGCGCACGACACGCTCGTGGCGCTGCTGCCATCACAGACCGCGACCCTCGACGCGGCACTCGCGGCCACCCTGGCCGGCATCCCGCCTCAGGCGGCGGCCGACGGCGCGGTGGTGGGCGCCGCTGCCGCCAGGGCCATCCTGGAACTGCGTACCGGCGATGGCTGGGAACGGCCCTTCGCCCCCTTGCTACTGCCCAGCCTGCCGGGCTTCTGGAAGCCGACGCCGCCGGCCAACTCGGCCGCCGCCTTCACCAACTACCCGGACGTGGTCGGGTTCATCATCGCGAACGGCCGCCGCTTCATGGTCGAAGGGCCGCCGGCGCTGACGAGTGAGCGCTACGCGACCGATTTCAACCAGGTGAAGGCGTGGGGGGCGGTCAACAGCACCGTCCGTTCCGCCGAGCAGACGCTCATCTCGAACCAGTGGGCCGGCGTCGGCACCACCACCAATTTCAGTCGGGTGTGGAGCGGCGTGGTGAACAGTCTGGCGCGCAGCCGCGGCTGGAGCGGTGCGGAACTCACGCGCGCGCAAGCGCTCGTCAGCATGACCTTTCACGACGCGCTGCTGACGACATTCACCGGCAAGTTCGTCTACGGATTGTGGCGGCCGGTGACGGCCATCCGCGAGGCCGACACCGACGGCAACCCGGCCACCGACGCCGATCCGGCCTGGCTGCCGCTGCTGGCCACCCCGCCCTACCCGAGCGCGCCGGGCAACATGGCCTGCATCGGCTCGTCGCTGGCGCGCACGCTGGCGCGGCTGTTCGGTCAGGACGACATTCCGTTCTCCGTGACGTGGGCCGGGACTGGCACCAACCCGGCAACGACGCGGCAGTACAACGGGTTTCGCCAGCTCGGCGACGAGCAGGCCTACAGCCGCATCTGGGGCGGCATCCACTTCGAGTTCGAGACGCTGTCGAGCATCGGCCAGTGCGCGCGGCTCGGCGACTACGCGGTCGATAACGTCCTGCGCAGACGCTGACGCTGACGGCGCCGCGCCCATGCTAGCGTGGCGACGTGATGAGCCTCGCCGAGTTGTACGCCCGCCACGCTCGGCGCTTCGACCGCGCCCGGGTGCGCTCACTGATGGAACGGCCGTACCTCGAGATGGCGGCGACGTTGGCGCCCGCCCCGGGTCGTGTCCTGGACCTTGGCTGCGGCAGCGGGGAACCGCTGGCGCGCTACTTCGTCGAGCACGGGTATCACGTCACCGGCATCGACACCGTCCGCGAGATGCTCGAGATGTGCCGGGCGAGATTCCCCGGGATGACGTGGCAGCAGGCCGACATGCGTCACCTGGACCTGCCACAGCCGTTCGAGATCGTGATCGCGTGGGACAGCTTCTTCCATCTGGGACGTGACGATCAGCGGCAGATGTTCGCCACGTTCCGGCGGCACACCGCGCCGGGTGGCGTCCTCGTGTTCACCAGTGGGCCGGCTGAGGGGGAAGTGATGGGCGATCTCTTCGGAGATGCGCTCTACCACGCGAGCCTGGACACGCCGGAGTATGCGCGGCTGCTCGACCGGCACGGATACGACGTGGTCATCCACCGGGTCGAAGACCCGGACTGCGGAGGCCACACGGTGTGGATCGCGCAGCGGCGGAACGTCGACGCGTGAGCTCGTGTGAGCGTGGCCGACGGTGGAAGGCGGCTGCGCTACTTCCCAAAGGTGTCGACGCCGAGAACGCGCCCTTCACCATCTTCTCCGGCCGGTGGGTCGTCCCGAACCTGCATCACGGCTCGACCCAGGCCGGCCCGATCTTCTTCCGCACCTTCTTCGGCCTCGGCTTCCTCGACGTGCACGTGGAGATGCCGGGGCGTGGCCCAGAACCCCCTCAACCCGCTCGCCGACTTCGGCACGGTCTACTTCGACGAGCTCTCGGCCTTCACCACCAGCGGCACGCGCCTGCTGGTCAACGGCACAGCCACCTCGATGGTCGACAACGGGGTGACGCTGGCGCGCCCGATCCGGCTCAACGACTTCGCGTTCAGGATCGATCACGCCTGAGCTCGCGCCTCGGGTCCGCGGCGGCTCGACCAGCCGAGGCGAGGTCGAGGCCGTCCGGGAACCGCCCCGGAATTGTGTTGCGCGTCGTGCGGCGGGGCACTAGCATCGGCGCGGAGTCGCGCACCATGGATACGGGCCGACGGCAGTTCCTCAAAGGCTCGACGCTTGCCGGCGCGGCCGTCTCGGTGCTGGGTTTCGACCTCGGCCCGGCCGCCGCCGACGTGCGCGCGCTGAAGATCGCCCGCACGACCGAGACGCGGTCGACCTGCCCCTACTGCTCGGTGAGCTGCGGCGTCATCATCCACACGCTGGGGGACAAGTCGCGCAACGTCACGCCGACCGTCGTGCACGTCGAGGGCGACCCCGACCACCCGATCAACCAGGGGACGCTCTGCCCCAAGGGCATCACCCTCAAGCAGAACATCGTCAACGACCGGCGGCTCACCACGGTGAAGTACCGCGCGCCGGGGGCCACGGCCTGGGAAGAGAAGTCCTGGGACTGGGCGATCGACCGCATGGCGCGCCTCGTGAAGGACACGCGCGATCGTCATTTCGTCGAGGCCGACGCCCGCGGCCGTGCACGGTGCGAGGCGCTGACCGCGCTCGGGGTCATCGGCGGCTGCACCGACACCAACGAGATCAACTACCTGCTCGTGAAGGCGTTTCGCGCCGGCCTCGGCGTCGTGCCGATCGAGCAGCAAGCCCGGATATGACACGGACCCACGGTGGCCAGTCTGGCCGCCACGTTCGGACGCGGGGCGATGACCAACGGCTGGACCGACATCCGGAACGCCGATGTCGTCCTCGCCATGGGCGGCAACCCGGCCGAGAATCACCCAGTCGGCTTCCGCTTCGTCATGGACGCCAAGCGCAACCGCCGCGCGAAGCTGGTCTCGGTCGACCCCCGCTACAACCGCACCTCGGCGGTCGCTGACGCGCTTCGTCCAGATCCGCGCCGGCACCGACATCGCGTTCCTCGGCGGGCTGATTCACTACGCGCTGTCGAAGAACCGCATTCACCGCGAGTACGTGCGGCTCTTCACCAACGCCTCGTTCCTCGTCAACGACGACTACGCGTTCGACGAGAAGCAGGGCGTGTTCTCGGGCTGGAACGACCAGGCCAAGGCCTACGCCGACACCTCGAGCTGGGCCTATCAGCTCGACGCCAGGGGCCACGCCCGCGTGGATCCCACGCTCGAGCATCCGCGGTCGGTGTTCCAGGTGATGCGCACCTTCTATGCGCGCTACACGCCGGAGACGGTGGCCGGCATCTGCGGCTGCTCGGCAGCGGACTTCGAGAAGGCGGCCGAGCTCATCACGAGCACCTTCGAGGCGGACAAGGTCGGCACCATCTGCTACGCCCTCGGCTGGACGCACCACAGCCACTCGGTACAGCTCATCCACGCCGCCGCCATGCTGCAGTTGCTGCTCGGCAACATCGGCCGTCCGGGCGGCGGCCTGAACGCGCTGCGCGGCCACTCGAACATCCAGGGCGGCACCGATTGCGGCATGGCGTACCACAACCTGCCCGGCTACATTCCCATCCCGAAGGCGGACCACGCCACGCTGCCGGCGTTCGTGTCCGCGGTGACGCCGCCGGCCCTGCGGCCGACGGCCACGAACTTCTGGTCGAACACCGACCGCTTCGTCGTCAGCCAGCTCAAGGCCTACTACGGCGCCGCCGCCACGCCCGCCAATGGCTTCGGCTACGACTTCCACCCGCGGCTGCCGCAATCACCCGCCGGCGCCGACGAGAACTGGAGCTGGGCCTACATGTTCGACCGCATGTTCCGCGGCGACATGGAGGGCATGTTCGCCTTCGGCATGAACCCGGTCAGCAACGGACCGCACTCGAAGAAGGTCGTGGCGGCGCTGTCGAAGCTCAAGTGGCTGGTGGTGGCCGAGAACTTCGAGCAGGAAACCGCCGCCTTCTGGCGCGACGACATCCAGGCGCTCGTGAACCAGACGCCGGCCGACGTCGGCACCGAGGTCTTCATGCTGCCGGCGGCGAACTTCGCCGAGAAGGACGGCGCGTTCGTCGAACTCGGCGCGCTGGATTCAGTGGAAGTGGAAGGCCATCGATCCGCCGGGCGAGGCCCAGCCCGACCAGGACATCATCGCCCGCATCTTCCTGGCCGTGCGCGATCTCTACGCGCGCGAGGGCGGCGCCTACCCGGCGCCGATTGCCGCGCTCGACTGGTGGTACTCGAACCCCGCCAGTCCCTCGCTCGACGAAGTGGCCAAAGAGATCAACGGCTGGGCTCTCGAGGACGTGAGGGACGCGGCCGGCACCGTCGTGCTGCGCAAGGGGCAGCAGCTCGCACGGTTCACCGACGCGCAGGCCGACGGCACGACCGCGTCCGGCAACTGGCTCTACATCGGCATGTACACCGATGCCGGCAACCTGACCCAGCGCCGATCGTTCGCCGATCCGAGCGGGCTCGGCCGCTATCCGGAGTGGGGCTTCAGCTGGCCAGCCAACCGGCGCATCCTCTACAACCGCTGCTCGGCCGATGGCGCCGGCCAGCCGTGGGACGCCTCGCGCGTCGGCATCGAGTGGAACGGCACCCGCTGGACCGGCGACGTGCCCGACTTCGGCGCCGACAGCCCGCCCGAGGCCGAAGCCGGGGCCTTCCTGATGCTGCCGGAAGGGGCAGGCCCGCCTGTTCGTGCCGGGCCAGTTCGTCGAAGGACCGTGGTCGGAGCACTACGAGCCGGCCGAGTCGCCGGTGGCCAATCCCGCTCCACCCGGCGCAGAGCAGCAATCCCGCCATCCACCGCTTCGACGACCGAGCACGACGTGCTCGGCACGGCCGACCGCTATCCGATCGTCTGCACCACCTACCGGCTGACCGAGCACTTCCACTACTGGACCAAGAACAACCCCTACAGCATGCAGCTGCAGCCGGAGTTCTTCGTCGAGATCTCCGAGGAGCTGGCGAGCAGAGAAGGCGATCGCCAGCGGCGATCGTGTGCGCGTGACCTCGGCCCGCGGTGAGATCGAAGGCAAGGCGATGGTGACCAGGCGCATCAAGCCGCTGCTGGTGGCCGGCAAGGTGACGCACCAGATCGGCTTCCCGATCCACTGGGGCTTCCTCGGCCGCGGCCAGCAGCGCGGCTCGCTGGCCAATCTCGTGACGCCGACCGTCGTCGATCCCAACTCACACGCGCCGGAGTACAAAGGCTTCCTCGTGGCGCTCGACAAGGTGGAGGCCTAGCGCCGATGGCCGCCACCCTCGACATCGTCCGCGTCTCCGGCACCACGGCGCCGGCGCCGGGCCTGCGCACGACCCCGCAGCTCGTCAAGCTCATCGACACCTCGACCTGCATCGGCTGCAAGGCGTGCGAGGTGGCGTGCCAGGAGTGGAACGACCTGCCGCCCGAACCAACGACGCAGGACGGCACCTACCAGACGCTGCCCGAGACGACCGCGCGCTTCTGGAACCTCATCAAGTTCAGCGAGCACGAGAGCCCGAAGGGCTTCCACTGGCTGATGCGCAAGGACCAGTGCATGCACTGCGTCGAGCCGGGCTGCCTGATCGCCTGTCCGGCGCCGGGCGCCATCGTGCAGTACGCCAACGGCATCGTCGACTTCGAGCAGGACGCCTGTATCGGCTGCGGCTACTGCATCACCGGCTGCCCGTTCAACGTGCCGAAGTTCGCGGCCGAGACCAACCGCGTCTACAAGTGCACGCTGTGCGTGGACCGCGTGGCCGAGGGCCTGCAGCCGGCCTGCGTCAAGGCGTGTCCCACCAGCTGCCTGCAGTTCGGCACCAAGGACGCCATGCTGGAGGTGGCCGGACACCGTGTCGAACAGCTCAAGGAGGACGGCTTCGCCCAGGCCGCCGTCTACGATCCGCCCGGCGTCGGTGGCACCGGCGTCGTGAGCGTGCTGGCGTTCGGCGACCGCCCCGAGCTCTACGGCCTGCCGAAGGATCCGACGGTGCCGGCGGCGGTGCGGGTGTGGAAGGGCGCACTCAAGTGGACGGGCAATGCCGCCCTGCTCGGCGGCCTGTTCGTGGCGGCGCTGCACTACATCCGCTACGGCAGAAAGCACGGGCCCGATGCGGTGCCGTCCAGGGAGGACGGCGTATGAACGGCTCCCGTCGTCTCGTCCGCTATCCGTTCGGCGAGCGCCTCGTGCATGCGTCGGCGGCCGTCTCGTACGTCTACCTGCTGCTGACCGGGCTCGCGTTCTGGTCGCCGGCCTTCTACTGGCTGGCCATCGTGCTCGGGGGCGGCTACCTGTCGCGCGTGCTGCATCCGTGGGCCGGCGTGGTCTTCGCGCTGGTGGTCGCCCGCATGTTCGTGATGTGGCGCAGCCAGATGCGGACCACCGCGGCCGACCGCGAGTGGCGCGGCGCCATGACCCACTACGTGCGCAACGAGGACGACCAGGTGCCGGCGACGGGGAAGTTCAACTTCGGACAGAAGCAGCTGTTCTGGGTGATGACGTGGGCGGCCCTCGTGCTGCTGGTATCGGGGATCGTGCTGTGGGTGCCGCACTGGTTCCCGGCCGCACTCGCCTGGGTGCGCGAGGTGGCGATCCTGACGCACGCCATCGCCGCGCTCGTCACGATGGGAGCGTTCATCGTGCACCTCTACATGGGACTGTTCGTCGTGCCCGGCGGCCTGCACGCCATCGTGCACGGCGACGTGACCGAGGCCTGGGCGCGGCATCACCATGCGCTGTGGGCCGACGACGTGCGCGGCCGCGTCGTGCCGGCTCCCCGTGACGCCGATCGCTGACGTGGTGGCAGCGGCCCTCGAGCGCCGCGCGGCCCGCGCGACGGCGCTCGCCGCGACGACGCCGTCGGCCGCCGGCCTGCTGACCTACTACGCCCATCTGAGCGAGGTGCAGCGCGGCCTGACGCCGCACGTGACGCCACCGCCCGAAGCGCCGGCCGAGGCGGCGGGGCCGTCGGGATCGTTGGCCCGCCGGATCGACACCGGTGCCGTGGCCGCCCTCGTGCCGGCGCTGCTGCCGAAGCTCCAGGCCGGCGCGCCGCCCACGCTCCGCCGGGCGATGCTGGCGCTCGCCGCGGAGGCGCCGCTGACGTGGCAGGCGCGCCTCGATGCGTCCCTCGCCACCGACGACGGCGTCGCCGGCGACGCTCCTGCCGCCTTCGTGTGCGAAGTCGTCCTGCAGCCCTTCGCCGAGGCGGCGGCCCGCGCCATGCCGCTCGCGCTCGCCGCCCGCCCGGGCCCGGGCGCCAGGTGCCCGTGCTGCGGCGGCCGTCCGGTGATGGGCGTGCTGCGCGAACGCGGCCACGGCGCCGGACGCGGCCTGGTCTGCGGCCGCTGCCTCCACGAATGGGCCGCCCCGCGCCTGGTCTGCCCGTCGTGCGGCGGCATGGAGGTGGCGGCGCTGCCGGTGTTCCGTGCCGATCGCTGGCCGGCGGCGCGGCTCGATGCCTGTGAGCAGTGCCGTGCGTATCTCAAGTCCGTCGACTTGACGGTGGACGGGGCCGCCATCGCCGTCGTCGACGACCTGGCGACGCTGCCGCTGGATCTATGGGCGGCCGAGGAGGGCTTCCACAAGCTGCGGCCGAACCTCCTGCGGCTCTAGGCGCGCGTTCTGCGGGCAACCACCGCGGCGGCCTGAGATAGACTCGGGCTCGGCGCCTCTGCCGGTGGCCGGACCACAGATGGCCGTCGTCGCCGTCGTCCTGACCCGCCCCCTCGCGGAGTCACCATGCCCTCAGCCTATCGAGTCGATCCCGAGCTTCGCATCGTCTGGAGCCGGGCCTGGGGCGTGCTGGCCGAGGACGAGAGCGCCGAACACTACCGCCTCCTCGCTGCCGAGCCGGCGTTCCAGTCCTCCTTCAGCCAGATGTGCGATCTGCGGTCCGTCGATCGCATCGACATGTCGACGGCGGCCATTCGCGCGCTGGCGAAGACGGCGGTCTTCGATCCCGGCGCCCGGCGCGCCTTTCTCGCGCCGGTCGACGCGCACTACGGCCTCGCGCGGATGCTGCAGGCGTTCTCGGAACTCGAGGGCTCGGAGATTGGGGTGTTCCGCACCGTCGCCGAGGCCGCCGCGTGGCTGAACGTGCCGGAGGAGGCCGTCGGTGCGCCCGAACCCGGCGCCCAGGACGCACCGCATTCCGGTTAGCATGCTGACCAGTCCCCGCCCCGGCCAGGCGTGAGCGATGGAACACCGGCCAGGACGAGCTGTTCTGCGTGCTCGAGGGCGAGTACGTCATCGAGGTGGGCTCGGAGCGCTGTTCGCTGAAACCCGGTGACACGATCCTGGCGCCGCGGC
The DNA here is from genome assembly GCA_963807405.1 of uncultured Acidobacteriota bacterium. Taxonomy (GTDB): domain Bacteria; phylum Acidobacteriota; class Vicinamibacteria; order Vicinamibacterales; family UBA2999; genus CADEFD01. Next base: position 919,018 of record CAWEBU010000009.1, read on the forward strand.
AGGTGCCACACGTCTGGGCCTACGTGGGCGCGTCGACCGGGCGCCTGCTCATCACCTTCACGCCCGCCGGCCAGATGGAAGCGTTCTTCCGCGAGGTCGCGAAGAACAACGCCATGCCGCCGCAGGACCCCGCCCTGTGGCGGGCGCACGGCATGGAGCTCCTTGGTCCGCCGCTGGCGCTGTGAGGGCATCGGCCCGGCCGGCCGCGGGTACCTCGGCGTCGGCCGCGGCCGGGCGCTATAGAATCGCCAGGTGACGCAGCACTGCGCGCCGGTTCGCTCCCATCGCACGCCGTCAGAGGCCATCGCCTCGACGTCCGACCACTCGTGCGAGTTCCGGTCCAGCCCGCCGTCCGGGGTGTAGACGACAACAATGCGCATCGTCATCATCGGCGGCGGACAGGTGGGCTCGTCGCTGTCGCGGGCCCTGTCCTCCGATCACGAGGTCGTCGTCGTCGACCATGACCCGGCCGTGGCCGACGTGTTCCACGCCATGGACGTGCAGTTCCTGCTCGGCAGCGGCACGAGCGCCGACGTGCTGCAGCAGGCCGACATCGCGCGCGCCGACTTCTTCGTGGCCGCCACCGCGCTCGACGAAGTCAACATCGTGGCCTGCGCGCTCGCCAACCGGCTCGGCCACCCGAAGACCATCTGCCTCGTCTCGCGCGCCGAGTTCCTCGAGGGCGGCGGGCTGAGCGCGTTCGGCATCACCCGCCTCGTCTGGCCCGAGGCGCAGCTGGCGGCCGACATCGAGCAGATCGTCACCTCACCGGGCGCCATCGATGCCGAGGTCTTCGCCGGCGGCGTGGTGCGGCTGCTCGAGTACCGCCTCGGCGGCCGAGTCGCCGCTGGCCGGCGCTTCGCTCGGCGCGCTGCACCTGCCGCGCGGGTCGCTGGTCGTGGCCGTCAAACGGGCCGGCCGGATGTTCGTGCCGCGCGGCGCCACCACCCTCCAGGCCGGTGACAAAGTCATCATCATGGGCACGCCCGATGCCATGCGTGCCGTGGAGTCGCTGGTCCAGGCGGGGCGTACCGGCAGCCACCTGCGGGTGACCATCATCGGCGGCGGCGACGTCGGCCTGCAGCTGGCCGAGCGCCTCGAGAAGACCCCGTCGATCGACCTGCGGATTCTCGAGAGCGGCACCGCGCGCGGCGAGATGCTGGCGGCGCGGCTCAAGCGCACCCTGGTGCTCAACGGCGACGGCACCGATCTCGAATTCCTCGAATCCGAGAACGTCGGGCAGAGCGACGTGCTCGTCTCGGTCATCGACAACGACGAGCGCAACCTGCTGGCCTCGCTGCTCGGACGTCAGCTCGGCGTGCCGAAGGTCATCACGCGGGTGAGCCGGCGGGCCAACCTGCGGTTGTTCGAGCGGGTCGGCATCGACGTGGCGATCTCGGCACGCGGCGCCGCCGTCGACTCGATCCTGCACCAGATCACCGGCGGCACGACCAGCCTGCTGGCGGTCATCGAGCACGGCGAGGCGCGGGTGCTCGAGCTCACCGTGGCGCCGACCTTCGTGACCCGCGAGCTCAAGGCCATGGGCGGCTCCCAGGACGCCATCGTCGGCCGCCATCCTGCGCGACGGCTCGGCGGTCGTGCCGCGCGGCGACGACCGCATCGGCGCCGGCGATCGCATCGTCGTCTTCTGCACGCAGGAAGCCGTCGACCGCGTGCGCGATTACTTCACCAAAGAGACGCGCTGAGCGGCAGCCGCCCTCCGACCATGCGCTACTCCCTCGTCGTCCACGTCTGCGGCGTGCATCGTCCGGATGTTCGGCGCGATGTTCCTGGCGCCGTTGGTGGTGGCCCTGTGGTACGGCGAGCACCACGACGCCATCGGCTTCGGCCTGGCCGCCGTCGTGACCGGGGCGGCTCGGCCAGCTGATGCGCAAGGCCGGCGGCACGTCGGCCGAAGAGGCCGTCGAGCGCATGCGCCGCGTCGAGGGCCTGGCGGTGGTCTCGCTGTCGTGGCTGTTCATCGCCCAGTTCGCCGCCATCCCGTATCGTCTGGGTCGGGGCTGGGCCCGATCGACGCGCTGTTCGAGTCGATGTCGGGCCTGACGACCACCGGCGCCACCGTGTTCCGCGACTTCTCGCTGTTCGGCCGCGGCATCTTCTTCTGGCGGTCGCTCACGCAGTGGCTGGGCGGCATGGGCGTGATCGCGCTCTTCGTGGCCGTGCTGCCGCGGCTGGCGATCGGCGGGCGCGAGCTGTTCTTCGCCGAGGCCCCCGGGCCGAGCGACGACAAGGTCGAGCCCGCAGATCCGCCGCACGGCGAGCGTCGCTGTGGCAGCTCTACGCCGGCCTGACGGCGCTCGAGGTGCTGGCGCTCATGGCCGCCGGCATGTCGCCCTTCGACGCGGTGTGCCACGCCATGACGACGCTGGCGGCCGGCGGCTTCTCGCCGCATCCCGCTCTCGATCGCCGGCTACCACAACCCGGCCGTCGAGTGGATCCTCATCGGCTTCATGTTCGTGGCCGGTGCCAACTTCGCGCTGCAGTACCGCGCGCTGTCGCGGCGCAACGCCCGACTCGCTGGTGGTGGACGAGGAACTGCGCACCTACGTCGGGGTGTCGTCGTCGCGACCGCTGCTGCTGTGCCGCGCTCGGGTTCGGCGCGGCGGCGTCGGCACCACCGTGCGCCAGGCGCTGTTCCAGGTGCTGTCGATCCTCACGACGACCGGCTACGCGAGCATCGACTTCCAGCTGTGGAACGACCAGGCGAAGATGGTGCTGCTCGTGCTGATGTTCATCGGCGGGTGCGCCGGCTCGGCCTCGGGCGGGCCGAAGGTGGTCCGCCACCTGCTGCTGGCGCGCTTCACGCTGCAGAGCCTGCGGCGCGTGCTGCATCCGCGCGCCATCCTGCCGATGAAGCTGGGCGGCCGCGTCGTGCCCGATCCGATCATGCAGACCGTGGTCGTGTTCTTCCTGTTCTACCTGCTCGTCTTCTCGATCTGCACCGGCATCGTCGTGGCGCCTCGGCGCCGACATCGTCACCGGCATGACGGCCACCATCGCCTGCCTCGGCAACATCGGCCCGGGCTTCAACGAGGTCGGGCCGATGGCCCACTTCGGCGACCTGCATCCGGTCAGCCGGGTCGTGCTGACGCTGGCGATGTGGATCGGGCGGCTCGAGGTGCTGACCGTGCTGGTGGTGCTGCGTCCCGAGGCGTGGCGGTCCGGGCAATGGTCCGCCGGCAGTCGCCGGATTGCCTGATCCGGCCGGCGGCTGGCCGCGGTAGAGTAGCGCGGCGGCGGCGCCCCGCGGGGCGGCCCGTGGAGACCCCAACGATGGCACCGATGCGATTCGTACGGACCGCCGCCCTGCTGGCGCTCGTCACGCTGGCGCCGCGGCTCGGCGCCGAGACGCCGACGGCGCAGACGCCGGCGCCGGCAGCGCCCGCCGTCATCATGGGGCCGACCGGCCCCAGCCCGTACGAGGTCGTGCGCGGCTGGCACAAGCCGTTCGCCGCGCCCGGCTTCGCCTTCGGCGGCAACTCCGGCGTGTTCGCCGAATCGCCCGACCGCATCTTCGTCGCGCAGCGCGGGGAGTTCCGCCTGCCGTCGCCGCTGCCGCCGGAGTACGCCGGCTTTGCCGGCTCGCTCAAGATGAACGTGCTGACGCTGGTCGATCGGCGCGTGTGGCAGAACTGCCTCTACACGCTGGACGCGAGCGGCCGCGTCAAGGAACGCTGGACGCAGTGGGACCATCTCTGCGAGGGCTCCGCCGGTCCCGGGCCGCATCGGCTGCGCATCAGCCCCTACGATCCGGCGCGTCGCGTCTGGGTCATCAACGAGACCTTCCACACCATCTACGTGTTCTCGAACGACGGCAAGCAGCTCCTCAAGACGCTGGGCGAGAAGAACGTGCCCGGCGCCGATGCCACGCACTTCGCCAGGCCGCAGGATGTCGCCTTCCTGCCCGATGGCCGCATCCTCATCGCCGACGGGCTCGACAACCACCGCGTGATGATCTTCGACCAGGACCTCAACTACCTGTCGGAGTTCGGCGGCAAGGGGTCGGCGCCCGGCCAGTTCAACGGCGTGCATGCGGTGGCGGTCGGGCCCGGCGGGCGCATCTTCGCGCTCGATCGCACGGGTGGCCGCGTCAACGTCTACCGCACCACCTCCGATCCGACGAAGGTGGAGGTCGAGGCGTCGTGGCCGGGCTTCTCGCTGCCGCTCGACCTCATCGTGAACGACGACGCGGTGTGGATGACGGACCTCAAGCCGCTCCGGTTCATCAAGCTGGATTTCACCGGCAAGCGCCTCTACACCTGGCTCGTGCCCGCCGACCTGCCGGACGGCTACCTGGAGGTCCACACCTTCTCGGTCGACTCGGCCGGCAACCTCTACGGCGGCGACAACCAGTACGGCCGCACGCAGAAGTTCGTGCCGAAGCCAGGCGCCGATCCGGCGCTGCTCATCAAGACGCCGTGGGTGCGCCGCTGACGCCCGGCGCGTCAGTCGTCGGCGGTGACCTCGCGCTGCAGACGCTGGGCGAGCCACGCGCGCGCCACACGGAAGTCACGCTTGGCGGTGGCCAGCGAGATGTCGAGCAGTTCGGCGGCTTCATTGCGGCCGCAGCCGAGGAAGGCGCACAGCTGCACGAGTTCGGCCTTCCGCGGGTCGAAGACCGCGAGCTCGTCGAGCGCCGCGTGCAGATCGAGCAGATCGCAGTCGCTGGGATCGGTGAGCTGCAGGTCTTCGGTGAGGGGCACGCGCTGGCGGCGGGCGCCCCGCTTCTCCGCCTGCCCGGTGCGCACGTGGTCGATCAGGATGTGGCGCATGGCGCCCGAGGCGAAGCCGAAGAAGGCGCGCCGATTCGGGAAGTGGGCCCGCTCCTGTTTCAGCATGCGCAGATACAGGTCGTGCACCAGCATCGTCGCCTGAATGGTGCCTGACCGACCGCCGCGCATGTAGCGCGACGCCATCTGCCGCAGCTCCGGGTAGACCTCGGCGACCAGGCGGTCGAGGGCCCCCTGGTCGCCCTGGGTCCAATCCTGCAGGAGCCGCGTGAGATGTCCGGCGGGGAGGTCGGTCATGCCTGTGCTCCGGAAGTATCGCTGAATCCGCGTCGCCGGCACCACTCGCGGGTGGTCCGTGAGCCCTCGAGGCGTCCGTTCCCGTTCATATGGACGAGACCACGGAAAGGACGCTTCCCAGATGACGACACCGAAACCAGCCCTGCTGCCGGCTCTGTTGTTCGCGACGCTCGCGTGCGTTGCCGGTATCCCCGACGCGCTCGCTCAACCCGCCCTGCCAGGGGCTCCCACGAACCTGCAGGCCGCCGTCAACGGCAACACCATCAGCCTGACGTGGAACGCGCCGTCGAGCGGCGGCGCGCCGACCGGCTACACCCTGCTCGCCCGCACGACGGTCGGCGGCCCGCTGCTGGCCACGGTGCCGGTCGGCAACGTGACCTCGTTTGCCACGGCCGGCCCGAACGGCGTGTTCGTGCTGAGTCTGGTGGCCACGAACGCCACGGGCGCCGGCCCGGAATCGTCGACCATCGGCGTCACGCTGCCGACGATGCCAGCGCCCCCGGGCGCGCCATCGAGTCTCGTCGCCGCCGCGTTCGGCGATACCGCCACCTTCACCTGGGACCCGCCGTTCTCCGGCGGCGCCGTGGCGAACTACGTGCTCTTCGCCGGATTCACTCCGGGGTTCGCCGCGCCGATCGCGACGCTGCCCGTGCCGGCGTCGCAGGCCAGTGTGGTCGTGCCTGGCGTGCCGGCCGGCACCTACTACGTACGCGTCGTGGCGCAGAACGCCGGCGGCACGAGTGCGCCCACCAACGAGGCGACCATGACGATTGCCGGCCCCCTGGCGCCGGGCGCTCCCACATTGAGCCAGCCGACCGGCGCCGGCAATACCTTGAACCTGGCCTGGGCGGCGGGCGGCGGCGGCCTGCCCACGTCGTACCTGCTCACCGCCCTCACGACCGGCGGCGCCGTGGTGGCCACGGTGCCGCTCTCGGGCACGGCGATCTCGTTTGCCAACGTGCCCAATGGCACCTACGTCCTGCGACTGGTGGCCGTCAACGCGGTCGGCGCGAGCGCGCCCTCGAACCAGGTCACGGTGACGCTGCCGATCACGGGACCGCCGCCCCCGCCGCCCCCAATCGCGCCGCTCGGCAACGACATCCTCAGCTCGGACGCCAACTTCGCCAGCAAGCTGGCGCTCTCCGCCAACGGTCAGCGCGTCGCCGTCACCGCATTCGGCACCGCCAACGGCACGACGCGTGTCTACGAACGCGTCGGCAGCACCTGGACGCAGATCGGCGGCGACATCATCGGCGAAGCGGCGGGTGATCGGGCCGGCACCAGCGTCGATATCAACGCCGCCGGCAGCCGCGTCGCCATCGGCGCGTATCTGAACGATGGCGGCGGCAACGCGTCGGGACACGTGCGCGTCTACGACCTGGTGGGCAACACGTGGACGCAGGTGGGCGCGGACCTCGACGGAGACGCCGCCGGCTGGGGGCTGGGCTGGAGCGTGGCCCTGTCGGCCAGCGGTGACCGTCTCGTCACGGGCGGGCCGACCAACGGCGGCACCAACGGCCGTTTCAAGGCCTTCGAACTGGTCGGCGGCACGTGGACACAACTGGGGGCGACGGTGCCTGGCATCCATGAGTTCGGAGATGCGGTGGACATCTCGGCCGATGGCACCACGATTGCCGTCAGTTCACCCTCGGCCGCCGGCTCGTCGCGCGCCGGCACCGTGCAGGTCTTCCGCCTGACCGGAGGGAACTGGAGCCAGGTCGGCAACACGTTGCAGGGCGAGGCGATCGCGGATCTCTTCGGAGAGGGGCTCTCGCTCTCCGCGAACGGATCGCGCATCGCCGTGGCGGCACCCAACGACCGGGAGGGCGGCGTGAGCGGCGGTGGCGATCCGGCTGGCAAGGTGCGGGTGTTCGATCTGGTCGGCGGCACCTGGACGCAGGTGGGCGGGGATGTCCTCGGCAGCACCGGCCTGAATGGCGAGGGGTTGGGCGAGACGCTCGAGATCTCGGCCGACGGCACGCGCTTCGCGGCCACCGGGTCGAGCCAGAACCTCGCGAAGGTCTACACCCTCGCGGGTGGCGCCTGGGTGCAGATCGGGACCGACATCGTAGGCGTGAACGGGCAAGCAGCTCGCCCCGAAGGCCTTGCGCTGTCAGGCGACGGCCGCACCGTCGCGGTCGGGTTCGTCAACGGCACGCCGAGGCGTGTGCGTCTCTTCAGCGTCACCCCGTAGGCGGACGCTCTCACCGGTGCGACATCATGTCCGACGCCTGCCGCCGGGCGTGATGTCGCGCATCTCGTGCGCCGCGGCCGGTGCCGTGCCAGCGCGGTAGTATCCCAGTCATCGCCATGGACACCACCCGCTGGCAGCAGATCGAAGCCGTGTTCCACGAAGTGGCTGACCTCCCGGCGGAAACGCGCGAGGCCGCCATCGTGCGTCATTGCGGGAACGACGCGGGGCTGGCCAGCGAGGTACGCACCCTGCTCGCCCAGGACGCCGGGCTGGCCGCCGAGGCCGCGACCGGCGATCCGCACCTGGGCTTGAGGCTCGGCCACTACGAGATCACCGCGCTCATCGCCCGCGGCGGCATGGCAGCCGTCTACGAGGCACGGCGCGCCGACGACCAGTTCCAGCAGCGCGTCGCCGTGAAGATCATGGATCTGCGGCTGTCGGATCCGGAGCTGGTGGCCCGGTTCCGCGCCGAACGGCAGATTCTGGCGGCGCTCGAGCACCCGGCGATCACGCGGCTGCTCGATGGCGGCGTGACCGGCCTCGGCGAGCCGTACCTGGTGATGGAGTTCGTCGAGGGCCTCGCCCTCGATGTCTACTGCGACGAGCGCCGCCTGGACGTGCCGGCGCGGCTGCGCCTGTTCGCCGAGGTGTGCGAGGGCGTGGCCTTCGCGCACCGCAATCTCGTGCTGCATCGCGACCTCAAGCCGTCCAACATCCTGGTGACGGCCGAGGGCCGCGTGAAGGTGGTGGACTTCGGCACGGCCACCCTGATGCAGCCCGAGCGCCTGGCGACCACGTCGCGGGCGCCGCTGACGCCGGCCTACGCGAGTCCGGAGCAACTGACCGGCAATGCCGTGGGCACGGCCAGCGATCAGGTACAGCCTTGGCCTCGTGCTGTTCGAGTTGCTGACCGGCGCGCCGGCGTTCGGCAATCGGACGTCGCTCATGGCGGCGGTGGAGCGGGCACTGGCGGCCACGACCACGACGGCGCCGCGCGCGGCGGTGACCGAAGCGGCGGCGGCGGCCCGGCAGACCTCGCTGGCCAAGCTCCGGCGTTCGCTGTCGGGGGACCTGGCGACCGTGCTCGGCAAGGCCCTCGCGCACGATCCGGCGGCCCGCTACGCCAGCGTGCAGCACTTCGCCGACGACTTCAGGCGCTGGCTGCAGGGCGAGCCGGTGCTCGCCCGGCCGCCGTCGCTCGCCTACCAGGCGTCGCGGTTCGTCCACCGCCACTGGGTGGCGACGTCGGTCGCGGCGACGCTGGCCGTGGCGCTCGTCATCGCCACCGGCGTGTCACTGCAGCAGGCCGCCCTGGCGCGCCGCCAGGCCGACGAGGCGCGGCGGCAGGCAGCGGTCGCGCGCACGGAGTCGGAGCGGACGCGGCAGTTGAACCGCTTCATGACCGGTATGTTGTCGTCGGCCAACCCCAGTTGGGGCAACACCAACGCCGCGCGCGCCGGCACCATCACCGTGCGGGAGGTGCTCGACGGCGCCAGCCAGATCGTCGAGAAGGAGCTGGCCGGGTCGCCGCTCGTCGAAGCGCAGATGCGCCAGACCATCGGCACCACCTACGTGGGCCTGGGCGCCTACGACCAGGGCCGCCCGCATCTCGAGCGGGCGCTGGCCCTGTATCGCGAACAGGGCGATGGGCTCGGCGAGGCGCAGACCCAGGCGGCGATGGCGACGGAACGCAACCGGCGCGGCCTCTTCCCGGAGGCCGAAGCGCTGCTGCGCCAGGCGCTCGCCTACGTGCGATCGCCGGGAACGCGCGCCGATCCCCTGTTCCAGCTGCAGGTGCAGACCGAGCTCTCAACGGTCCTGAGCAATCAGCAAACGGCACATCCCGAAGGGATGACGCTGCTGCGCGAGTCGATGGCGCTGGCCGACCGCCACGCCCTCAATCCCGCCGCCCTTTCCGTCGTGCTGCACAACTTCGGCCTGCAGCTCCTGCTGACCGGGCAGCTCGACGAGGCCGAGCGCCTGATCCGCCAGGCCTACGAGCGGCAGAACAGCATGACGCCGCCGGCCGGCGAGCGGTTCATGGCGCTGCGCAGCCTGTCCGAGGTGTACCGGTCGCGCGGCAACGCGGCGGAGGCGCTACGCGTGGCGCAGGAAGCCGCCGACGGGATCGCGCGGGTCTTCCCGCCCGCGCACCCGTATCAGGCGCCGGTCCAGATCGCCCTCGGGCGCGCGCTGGTCTCGGCCGGGCAGGTCGAGAAGGGACGGGAGACGCTCCTCGCCGTCTATACGGCGCTCCGAGCCGCGCGACCGGCCGGCAGCGTCGATCTGCTCGGTCCGCAGGTGGGCCTCGGGGCGGCACACCGGCTGGCCGGCGATCTGAAGGCGTCGGAGGCCGTGCTGCGCGAAGCGCGGGCCATCATCCTGGCGAACCCCGGCATGCAGAACTCCATGCCCGGCATCGCCGGCGAACTGGGCCTCACGCTGCAGGCGATGGGACGTCGGGCCGAGGCTGATGCGCTCCTGCGCGACGCTCACAGCCACCTGCAGCGGATCTACGGCGACGAGCATCCCTCGACCAAACGCGCCCTGGCCCGGGTGCAGGGCGCGAGTCAGTAGGGCGCCAGTGGTGGGTCGCCGGCCGGATTGCGCAGCGGGCGCGGCGGGTCGTGGCGGGCGGTGAGCCGCGAGACCACGGGCAGCAGTATCAGGCCGGCGGCGGCCGCCACCGTTCGGAACGGGAAGCCATCCGGGTAGGCGAGAAGCGCCGGCACGCCGAGCAGCGGCTCGCCGCCGCCGAGCCGGAGCACCGCCGACACGGCGAACGCCGCGACCGAGCCGGTGCGGTTGGCTTTCGGGTCGAAGAGCGCGCTCGTGAGCTGCGGAAACAGCAGCACGAACACCAGGTCGCTCGTGAAGAACCACAGCGCCTGCACGCTCTGCACCCGCAGCGCCAGCACCGCCGCCAGGGCGCCGAACAGCAGGATCGAGCCGCGGATGACCCGGCGCATCGCCGCCACCGAGAGCGACGGCCATATCAGGCGCTTCACGCAGTTCCAACTCAGCATCGATCCGGCCGAGAGAATCGACGAGCTGAAGCTCGAGGTCACTGCCCCGATGATGGCCGCCAGGCCGAGCAGCCCGACGAGCGGTGGCACCGCGTGCGCGAAGAGCAGCGGCATCGCGTCCGCCGGCGAGCGTCCGAGCCGCGCCGCCAGATCCGGCGGCCACGGGTAGGCGAACGCCCCGATGCCCATGAGCAGCGGCGGCACCGTCAGGGCGATCGTCAGCAGGCCGGCGAGCACGGAGTGGCGCGGCGGCGTCGCGCGGCGTGCGGCACGACAGCACGCGCTGGAAGTACGCAGTTCCACGGGATGCCGCCGAGCACCAGCATCAGGGAGCGTGTCCCACCAGCCGCAGCACCGCGCCGCCGCTGCCACGCGGCCGTCAGCGGTGCGAGTGGCGGTAGCACGCCGAGCGACGTCCGGCCGGGCTGCAGCGTAGGCCGCCAGGCGCCGCCGAGGCCGCCCGACGGCGTCGAGGACGTAGGGCATCGCCACGGCCGAGGCCGAGCACGACGAGGGCCGAGCTGCACGATGTCCGTGTAGGCCACCGACCACATGCCGCCGGCCATCGTGTAGGCCGTCGTCACGACGGCCGCCAGCAGCGATGGCGGTCGTCAGCGGCATCTCGAGCAGCACGCCGAAGGTGGCGCCGATGGCCACCAGCAGCTCGGCGCTCCAGAACAGCTCGCCGGCCAGCGCCGGCAGGAACAGCACGGCCGCCCAGCGGGCGCCGAAGCGGGCGTCGAGGGGATCGATGAGCGTGGTGAAGCCGAAGCGCCGCATGCGGGAGGCGAAGAACACGCCGCCGAGGATCAGGCTGAGGCCGAAGCACAGCCCGCCCTGGATGCCCGAGCTGCAGCGACGACGCGTAGACCCCTTCCGTCGTGCCGAGCAGGTAGCCGCCGTCGACCCAGGTGGCGGTCATCGTCAGCGCCGCGATCCACAGCGGCATGGCGCGGCCGGCCACGATCAGATCGGCGGCCGTGCCGTGCCGGGCCTTGCGGGCGGCCAGCCAGCCGACGGCGAGGAACACCGCGTACATCGCCACCACGGCGCCGACGGCTGCGCTCATGTCGCGGCCGATTGTATGCGCGACGCGCCGCTCACACGACGGCGGCGTTTGCTATCACCTGGGCTTCCCGTTATTGTTAGTCCGCTTTCAGGCTCCATCAGCGACTTCGGAGGCGGGCTCATGCAGGTTATTCCGGTCGCTGCCGTACATCGTGGCTTCGGGACGACGTCCCGGCGCGACAAGTGGTGGGCAGCACCAGTCGGCGTCTTCTTCGGTCTTTCAGCGTTCGTCGTCTACGCGACGTGGGCGGCGTTCCAGAACGCCCACTACACCTTCGGCCCGTACCTGTCGCCGTTCTATTCGCCCGAAGATGTTCGGTGACTTCGCCGCACGCGTGGTTCGGGCCGAAGCCGGGGTGGTGGCCGGCAATCTGCCGTTCTCGCCGGCGCTGCTCATCCTGCCGTTTCCCGGCGGGTTCCGCTTCACCTGCTATTACTACCGCGGTGCCTACTACAAGGCGTTCTGGGCCGACCCGCCGTCGTGCGCGGTCGGCGAGCCGCGCAAGAGCTATCTCGGCGAGAACTCGTTTCCGCTGATCCTGCAGAACGTCCACCGCTACTTCATGTGGGTGGCGATCGTGTTCATCGGCCTGCTCACCTGGGACGCCTGGAAGGCCTTCTGGTTCCCAATCCCACGACCGGCGCAGGTCGAGTTCGGCGTTGGCGTCGGCACGCTCGTGCTGCTGGTCAACGTCGTCCTGCTGGCCGGCTACACCTTCGGCTGCCACGTGCTCCGCCACGTCATCGGCGGACGGCTCGATGAGGTGTCGAAGTCGCCGGCCTGCGACATGGCCTACGCCTGCGTCAGCGGCCTCAACGTGCGCCACCAGCTCTTCGCCTGGTGCAGCCTGTTCTCGGTGATGTTCGCCGACATCTACGTCCGCCTGTGCTCGATGGGCGTCATGACCGACGTGAGGCTCTTCTGATGGCAGCACACGCGTCCTACAGCTACGACGTCCTCGTCATTGGCGCCGGCGGCGCCGGCCTGCGCGCCGCCATCGAGGCCGCCACCGGCGGCGCGACGGTCGGTCTCATCTGCAAGTCGCTGCTCGGCAAGGCCCACACCGTGATGGCCGAGGGCGGCATGGCCGCGGCCATGGCCAACGTCGACGACCGCGACAACTGGAAGGTGCACTTCGCCGACACCATGCGCGGCGGCCAGTACGTGAACAACTGGCGCATGGCCGAACTGCACGCCAGGGAGGCGCCCGACCGGGTGCGCGAACTCGAGGCGCTGGGGCGCGGTGTTCGACCGCACCGCCCGACGGCCGGATCAACCAGCGCAACTTCGGCGGTCATCGCTACCCGCGACTGGCGCACGTCGGCGACCGCACCGGCCTCGAGCTGATCCGCACGCTGCAGGACCACACCGTCTACCTCGGGGTGACCGTGCACATGGAGCACACGGTGATCGAGCTGCTGCTCGACGACGGCCGCGTCGGCGGGCGCGCTGGCCTACGACCGCGAGCGCGGCCGCTTCCACGTGTTCGCGGCCAAGGCGATCGTGCTCGCGACCGGCGGCGTCGGGCCGCGCCTTCAAGATCACGAGCAACAGCTGGGAAGGCACCGGCGACGGCCACGCGCTCGCCTATCGCGCCGGTGCCGAGCTGCATCGACATGGAGTTCATCCAGTTCCATCCGACCGGCATGGTGTGGCCGCCGAGCGTGAACGGCATTCTCGTCACCGAGGGCGTGCGCGGAGAAGGGCGGCGTGCTGAAGAACAGCGAGGGCCGCCGCTTCATGTTCGACGACATCCCCGACAACTACAAACCGCAGACCGCCTCCGATCCCGAGGAAGGCTGGCGCTACACCCAGGGCGACAAGAGCGCGCGTCGTCCGCCGGAACTGCTCACCCGCGACCACGTCGCGCGCTGCATCAACCGCGAGGTGAAGGCCGGCCGCGGCTCCCCGCACGGCGGCGTCTTCCTCGACATCGCGTGGATCAAGGAGAAGCTCGCCGACGCGGCCGAACACATCAAGCGCAAGCTGCCGAGCATGTACCACCAGTTCAAGGAACTGGCGGATCTCGACATCACGACGACGCCGATGGAAGTCGGGCCGACGACGCACTACATCATGGGCGGCATCCGGGTCGATGCCGACACGCAGGAGTCGACGATCCCGGGACTGTTCGCCGCCGGCGAGTGCGCGGCCGGCATCAACGGCGCCAACCGCCTGGGCGGCAATTCGCTGTCGGACCTGATCGTCTTCGGCAAGCGGGCCGGCGAGTACGCGGCCCAGTTCGCGCGCACGGGCGCCATGCCGACGCTCGATGACGGCGCCGTGGACCGGGCGCTGAAGGAGTCGCTGGCGCCCTTCGAACGCGGCAGCGCCGGCGAGAACCCCTACAAGGTGCAGCAGGATCTGCAGGACACCATGCAGGAGCTGGTCGGCATCGTCCGGACCGAGAGCGAGATGCAGGACGCCGTCCGGCAACTGGCCGGCTTCAACGAGCGCGCCGCGCGGGCCGGCGTCGACGGCCATCGCGAGTTCAACTCCGGCTGGCACACCTGCCTCGACCTGCGCAATCTGCTCGACGTCTCCGAGGCCATCGCGCGCTCGGCCATCGAGCGCAAGGAGAGCCGCGGCGGCCACTTCCGCGAGGACTATCCCGAGAAGGTCGCCGAGTTCGGCCGCTTCAACATCGCCACCCGACGCCAGGCCGACGGCACGATGGCGGTCTCGCGGCTCCCGCTGACCGAGATGCCGGCCGAGCTGAAGCAGGTCGTCGAGGAACAGAAAACATAGCGGCTAGCGGCTCGCGGGCGGGGGCCGGGGCCAGGGCTCGTCACACAGTCATCGACCGTCAAGGGGCCAGGACACGTGATGCAGGCAACGTTCCAGATCTGGCGGAGCACTCCTGGCGAATCGGGCCAGGGGGGATTTCAGACCTACACGACCGAGATCTCCGAAGGCATGGTCGTGCTCGACGCCGTGCACCGCATCCAGGCCGAGCAGGCCCCCGATCTCGCCTGCCGCTGGAACTGCAAGGCCGGCAAGTGCGGCTCGTGCTCGGCGGAGATCAACGGCAAGCCGCGGCTGATGTGCATGAGCCGGCTCAACTCGCTCGACCTGAACGAGCCGGTCACCGTCGAGCCGATGCGGACGTTTCCGCTCATCAAGGACCTGGTCACCGATGTGTCGTGGAACTTCCGCATCAAGAAGGGGCTGAAGAAGTTCTCGCCGCGCCCGGCGGACGCGCCTGACGGCACCTGGCGGATGGCCCAGCGCGACGTCGACCGCGTGCAGGAGTTCCGCAAGTGCATCGAGTGCTTCCTGTGCCAGGACGTGTGCCACGTGCTGCGCGATCACGACAAGCACGACGAGTTCATCGGCCCGCGCTTCCTGGTCTACACGGCCGCCCTCGAGATGCATCCGCTCGATACCGGCGACCGCCTCCGCGACCTCAAGGACGCCAACGGCATCGGCTACTGCAACATCACCAAGTGCTGCACGAAGGTGTGCCCGGAGCACATCCAGATCACCGACAATGCCATCATCCCGCTCAAGGAGCGGGTCGTCGATCGGTTCTACGATCCAGTGACGCGGCTGTTGCGGATGATCACGGGCTAGGGCCCGGGCACCCCACGGCGCTCACGCGACGGAGGAAGCGATGTTCGAACTCAAACGGCTGTCGGCGTCCGCCATTCCCGCAGCCCTCGCCAAGGCCGAACGCTATCGGCTGCTGAACGAACCGGAGCAGGCGCGGAGCATCTGCGAGGACATCCTCGTCGCCGAGCCCGGCAACCGGACGGCCACGACCATGCTGCTGCTCTCGCTGACCGATATGTTCCCCGACCAGGAGGCCGGCACGCTGTCACGCGCGCAGCAGCTGCTCGGCACCTTCGAGGCGGAGTACGACCGCTGCTACTTCGCCGGTCTGATTGCCGAGCGGCGGGCGCGGGCGCTGCTGCACCGCAGCGGCCAGTGGCGCACGCTCACGGCCGGCGAGCTGCTGCGCGAGGCCATGGCGGCCTATGAGCGTGCCGAGGCGCTGAAGCCGGCCGACAACGACGACGCGCTGCTGCGGTGGAACGCCTGCGCGCGCCTGTTCGAGGCGCAGCCGGAGCTGATGGTCACCGACGACGTGCCGACCGCGCCGGTGATGCTGGAGTAGCGGACGACGACGGGACCAGGAGAGCCAGACGACATGCGCGCCGTGCTCGCGACCATCGGCGTGTTCGCCCTCTGGCTGGCCACCGCGCCGGACCTCGTGCGCGGTCAGTCGCCACCCGGGCGGGCCGGGCACGTGATCCTGGTGACGCTCGACGGCGCCCGCTGGCAGGACGTCTTCGGCGGCGTCGACCTCGACATCCTGCGCAGCACGAGCGGCGAGACGCCGGTCGAGCGGACCGAGACCTACCAGCGCTTCTGGGCCGCCACGCCCCAGGAGCGCCGGGCCAAGGTCATGCCGTTCCTGTGGAATCGCCTGGTCGCGCAGGAGGGGACCATGCTCGGCAACCGCGCCCTCGGCAGCCGGGTCGAGGTGGCCAACGCCCATCGTTTCTCGTATCCCGGCTACAGCGAGATGCTGACCGGCGCCCCGCACGACGACGTCATCGTCAGCAACGACAACCGGCGCTACCCGTTCCTGACGGTGCTCGAGTGGCTGCGCCGCGATCTGTCGCTGCCGGCCACGGGCGTGGCGGCGTTCGGATCCTGGGAGACGTTCAACTCCATCACCGCGCGCGACGCCGGTGCCATCACGGTCAACGCCGGCTTCGCGGCGTTCGACCATCCCGATCCGGCGATTCGCACACTGAGCGAGCTGCAGTTCCTCACGCCCAACGGATTCCACGGCGCCCGCCACGACATCTACACGTTCCGGTTCGGGCTGGCGCATCTCATGACCGCCCGGCCGCGCGTGCTCTACTTCGCGTTCGACGAGACCGACGACTGGGCTCACCTGAAGCGCTACGACCTCGTGCTCGACGCCTTGCACCGCTCCGACGCCCAACTCGAACAGCTGTGGACGTGGTTGCAGGCCGACCCCGAGTACGCCGGCCGGACCACGCTGGTCCTCACCGTCGATCACGGGCGCGGCCGCACGGCCGCCGACTGGTCCGACCACGGCGCCCGCGTCACCGGGGCGCACGAGACATGGGTGGGCTGCTTCGGCCCCACCGTGACGGCACGAGGGGAATCGCGCGCGGCCGGCCCGTTCCAGCAGCAGCAGATCGCCGCCACGCTGGCGGCCGTGCTCGGAC
This sequence comes from uncultured Acidobacteriota bacterium, assembly GCA_963807405.1. Taxonomy (GTDB): domain Bacteria; phylum Acidobacteriota; class Vicinamibacteria; order Vicinamibacterales; family UBA2999; genus CADEFD01. The sequence goes on from CAWEBU010000009.1 coordinate 935,562, forward strand.
GCGACTTCCAGGCCGCCGTCCCTGGCGCCGCGCCGCCGCTGGCCGCGTGCGCCGGCGTTCGCTGAAGCCAGCCGCGGCCCCGCCGTGATCGCCACGGGCGCAGCGCTCGCGCTTCTCCCGCCGCTGTCCTGGAGCCCGCGGACGCCGTGCTAACGTGTGGCACGTATGCACACCGGCTCCTACGTCAACGGCACCTGGTACCACCCCGCGTCGAGCGAGCACGCTCGCAACATCAACCCGGCCGACACCGCCGACGTGATCGCCGAGTTCCCGCTGGCCACCGCGGCCGACGTCGGGCGCGCCATCGACGCCGCGACGGCGGCGTGGAAGGGCTGGCGCAAGACACCCGGTCCCGAGCGTGGCCGCGTGCTGTGGCGGGCGGCCGAGATCGCGCGCCGCCGGGCGGACGAGATCGCCCGCACGCTCACGCGCGAAGAGGGCAAGGTTCTGAAGGAGGCCAAGGGCGAGGTCACCAAGGGCATCTCGCTGCTCGAGGACTACGCCGGCGAGGGCTTCCGCATGCACGGCCGCACACTGCCGTCGGAAGCCCGCGACACGTTTGCCTACACCCTGCGCCAGCCGCTCGGCATCGTCGGCCTGATCGCGCCCTGGAACTTCCCGTGGGCGATCCCGGTGTGGAAGTCGGCGCCGGCGCTCGTGGCCGGCAACTGCGTGGTGTTCAAGCCGTCGGAGCTGGTGCCGGCGACGGCCGCCCTGCTGACCGAGGTCTACGAGGAAGCCGGGCTGCCGCCGGGCGTCTTCAACATGGTGGTCGGCAGCGGGCCCGAAGTGGGCGAGGCGATGGTGCAGGCGCCGGCCCTGCGCGCCATCTCGTTCACCGGGTCGAACCGCGTCGGCGGCGAGCTGTATGTGAAGGCGGCGCGGCGCGGCGCCAAGGTGACCTGCGAGATGGGCGGCAAGAACGCCGTCATCGTGATGCCTGACGCCGACCTCGATCGGGCCGCGGCGGCCATCCACGGCGGCGCGTTCGGCTCGACCGGCCAGCGCTGCACGGCCACGTCACGTGTCATCGCGCACCCCGACATCAAGCAGGCGCTGGTCGACCGCCTGGTCGCGTCGGCCGAGAAGATCAAGGTGGGGCCCGGCCTCGACGAAGCGATGGAGATGGGGCCGTCGATTGCCGACAAGCAGTGGCAGACCGTGATGGACTACATCGAGGCCGGCCGCCAGGGCGGCGCCCGCCTGCTGACCGGCGGCACGCGGCCCGACCATCTGGCGCAGGGCTACTTCATCGCGCCCACCATCTTCGACGATGTCGATCCGGGCATGCGGATCTTCAAGGAGGAGATCTTCGGGCCGGTGCTGGCGGTGACCACCGCCACCTCGCTCGAGGAGGCGCTGCACAAGGCCAACGGCGTCGAGTACGGCCTGACCACCTCGATCTTCACGCAGGACATCAACACCGTGATGCGCTTCGTGGAGGACGTGGAAGTCGGGATGGTGCACGTCAACGAACCGACGGTTGGGGGGGAAGCGCAGCTGCCTTTCGGCGGCACCAAGTCCACCGGCGTCGGCGAACGCGAGATGGCGGAAGAGGGGCTGAACTTCTTCACCGACATCAAGACCGTGTTCGTGAACTACGGCGGCGCGGCCGACCGCTCGCTGACGCGCTGACGCGCTGACGCGCGACGACGCCGTACAAGACCACGGGGGAGCCGGAGTCGTGCTCCCGCTCCCCCGCTCGACACTTCTCTTGTCTTGCAGGTCGCCCCGAGCCCCGCGTCCGGGACCCGGAACCCGAGCCGCGGCCCCTAGAACGACCAGCGCGCGCCGAACGTGATCTGGCGTGGCGCCACCACGGCAGTGGCGCCGCCGAAGTCGACGACGTTCCCCGTGATCGTCACGCTCGGGAAGCGGGCGTTCCGCGTCAGCGCCGCGCCGGTGTTGAACATGTTCTCGACGTCGGCGTAGAGCCCGAAGCGATGCACGTCGGCCGAGAAGACCTTCTCCAGGCGCAGATCGACCGTGCGCACGGCCTCGGTGCGGTAGCGGCCCTGCTCCTCGAGGTGGATGTCCACGGACGAGGTCCAGTTGACGCGGCTCGAGGCCACGCGGTTGAACGGCGTGTAAGTGCGCCCGCTGGTGGCGCGGAAGAAAGCGTTCACCGACACCTCGATCTTCGGGATCTGGTAGCCGGCGAAGACCTTCAGCTCGTGCGGCCGGTCGAGCGGCACGCGGCCGTCGCGGTTGATGAGGCTGGTGTTGGGCGTCTCCCACGTGGCGCTCGACACGCCCTCGAACGTGCCGGTGGTCACGGTGCCGACGGTCTTCGAGAAGACGTATGAGGCCTGCCCCTGCCAGCGGTTCGAGAAGCGCTTGGTCAGCACGAACATCGCGCCGTTGTAGTCGCGGTAGGCGTCGATGCCGCCGGCGCCAGGGTAGGTCACCGTGTCGAGGTTGTCGATGACGAACTTCTGCGGGATCGAGGCCCGGTTGGCCCAGCCGTAGATCGATGTCGCCTGGCCGGTCTTCGGGTTCGTGAACGCCACCGGGTTCCATTGGCCGTCGATGAGCGTCGAGTTGAGGAAGTTGGTCGCCTCGCGCCGGATGTAGGTGGCGGTGAAACGCATCTCCTGCCCCAATTGCTGCTCGTAGGCGACGTTGTATTCGTTGGTGCGGGGATGCTTGATACCGTCCGCCACCGTGTACTTGCTGTCACCGAGGATGCGGTCGATCTCCGTGCGCTGGCCGCCGCCCAGCTCTTCGTAGATGACGTAGTCGCCGATCCCCGGCACGGCGCGGCTCCAGGAGGTGAAGACGGCGCCGTCGTAGAGCTGGCCGTAGAACCCCTTCAGCACCGAGGTGCCGCGTCCGGTGAGGTCGATGGCCACGCCGAGGCGCGGGCTGACCGAGTTGGTGCTGTAGTACTCGACGCCGTCGCTGCCGTCGCCACGGATGCCGTCGAAGCGGACGCCGAGGTTGGCCGTGACGCGGCCCTTGGTCCACTGGTCCTGGGCGTAGGCGCTGGTGCGCTTGTTGGTGCCCTTCACGTCGTAGCTGTAGGCATAGGACAGGTAGGGCTGGCCGCCGATGTCGTAGAAGAACAGGCCATCGGTGTAGCCGTAGCGGTTGCGGACGGTGCTGCGCTCGATCTCGACGCCGAACTTGAAGGCATGGGTGCCGGCGGCCTCCACGTAGCGGGTCAGCGAGGCGTTGACCTGGTTGCGCAGGCGATCGTACTTGGCGCTGTAGCCGGCGCCGCCCGAGTACGATCCGTCGTCGTCGAGCCGCGCCGGCACGGCGTTGATCGGGTCGAGATCGAAGTAGCCCCAGTAGCCGGTGAGCTTGGTTTCGAAGAACGAGGAGTTGCCGAACACCTTGCGGTATTGCCCGTTCCAGATGAACTCGGGCGAGTCCTGCTCGATGGTGCGCTCGTCGGTGGTGTTGGCGGCGCCGCCCAGGCCGGTGCGTCCGGCCTGGTTGTACTGGTCGTACTGGACGTTGGCGCTGAAGTTGTCGGTCGAGGTCGGCTGGAAGGTGAACTTGAAGTTGAAGCGCGGGCTCACCTCCGTGCGCACCGTGCGCGGTCCGTCCGGGTCCTGCTTGATCGAGTAGCGCTGGATGCTCCCGAAGAAGAAGGCCTTGTCACGCTTGATCGGCCCGCCCAGCTGCACGGTGTAGTCGCTCAGCTTGTCGACGCCGGACGCGCGCAGCGTCGGGTTCTCGCCCGTGATCGTGCTGCTGATGTTGTCGCCGCGCAGGTCCTTCGACGTATAGCGGTACTCGGACAGGCTCGAGAAGGCGTTGCCGCCCGACTTGGTGATGGTGTTGACGACGGCGCCGCTGAAGCCGCCGTACTCGGCCGGCTGGCCGAGGCCGCCGACTTCGACCGTGTCGATGATGTTGTAGTTGAAGAACGTCCACGCGGTGCCGCCCTCCGGGTCGCGCGTGTCGACGCCGTCGAGCAGCAGCGCGTTGGCGGAATCCGCCGCGCCGCCGAAGGCCGAGCCGCTGTTCACGCCGGGCGTGTAGTTGAGCATGTTGACGGCGGCGTTGGTGCGCGAGATCGGCATCGCGAACAGCAGGTCCTGCGAGATCGAGGTGTCGGTCGAGGTCGACGTGGTGTCGACCGACGCGGTGGCCGTGACCTGCACCGTCTCCTCGAGACCGCCGAGCGCCAGTTGCACGCGGACCTGCGCGGTGGCGCCGATGGTCACGGTGACACGCTGTTCGAAGGGCCGGAAGCTCGACAGCACGGCGCGCACGACGTAGTCGCCGGGCGCGACCCCGATGAATCGGAAGGCGCCGGCGTCATCGGCCGTCTGTTCCGCGGCGCCGGTGCGCCCGGTGAGGGTCACCGACACGCCGGGCAGCACCTGCCCCTGCTGATCGGTGACGGTGCCGGCGACGGTGCCCGAGAGCGTCTGGGCGTTGGCGGCCGTGACGGCGGCGAGGAGGAGAGCAGCAATGAGGACGCGCGTGAGGATCGCCATGTGGGTACCTCAGCGGCCCGTGCTTCGGATGCGATCGTTGCGGGAGGAGTAGAACGCATAGCCCACCCCGGCACCGAAGATCGCGAGGGTGGCGATGCCGGCCGGCGACTTGAAGAACGAGCCGGAGCGCAGGTTGGTGCGGTCGGCAGGCGGCGTCTGCACGGGGCGCCGCTCTTTCATCACGCCGGCCTCCCGCACGGCGGCCAGACGCGCCGAGTCGACGAGGGACACACGCAAGGTGGGCGAATCCGCATACGCGCGCGGCGGCAGGAGCAGGCCACCTGCCAGCAGGACGCACCCCAGTGCAACGAGCCGTGAATCGCGAGCATCTCTTGGCATCGGTCGAACCCTCCATTCGAAGAAGAGCTGATGGCTGCGCACGAGAGCCAGGAAGCGACCCTTGGGCGCCGGCGGGATTGTCACACAAAGTAACGCGCTCGTCCCGACTCGGGGCAAACTAAACCCTGCAATGCGCCGCTTGGTCCCAGCCGCCGTCGTTCTGTCCCTCGCCGCCCTTGGCGCCGTCGCCTGGCTGACGTTGGGGGGGCCTGGTCATCAGGCAGAAGGCGCGGTCAAACTCGGGCGATTGCCCCAAGGCGTCGATCGGGCGTCCCTCAACCTGCTCGTCGTCACCCTCGACACCACCCGCGCCGACCGGATCGGTGCCTACGGCCGGCCGGCGGCGTCGACGACGCCGGTGTTCGACCGGCTGGCTGGCGAGGGGGTGCTGTTCGAACAGGCCATGACGTCGGCGCCGCTCACGCTGCCGGCTCACGCCACCATGTTCACCGGGCACTTCCCACCCCAGCACGGCGTGCGCGACAACGGCGGCTTCTTCCTCGACCCGTCCGCCACCACGCTGGCGGAACGGCTGCGGACGCGGGGCTACCGCACCGGCGCCTTCGTGGGCGCCTTCGTACTCGATTCGAAGTGGGGGCTCGACCAGGGCTTCGAGCACTACGCCGATGACTTCGACCTGTCCACGGTGAAGGCGCTGTCGCTCGGCACCGTGCAACGCCGTGCCGACGAGGTCGTGGATCTGGCCCTGCCCTGGCTCGAGTCGGTGGCGGACCAGAAGTTCTTCGCCTGGCTGCACTTCTACGACGCGCACGCCCCCTACGAGGCGCCGGAGCCGTTCGCCTCGCAGCACCGGGGGCAGCCCTACAACGGCGAGATCGCCTTCGCCGACGCGCAGCTCGGCCGCGTCGTCGAGTTCCTCGAGCGACGCGGTGTGCTCGACCGCACACTGGTCGTGGTGCTCGGCGACCACGGCGAGAGCCTCGGCGAGCACGACGAGGGCACGCACGGCTTCTTCGTCTATGAAACCGCCACCCACGTGCCGTTCCTGATTCGCGCGCCGTTCACCGCCACCACGGCCCGCCGGGTGGCCAGCGTCGTGCGCACGGCCGATCTGACGCCGACAGTGCTCGACCTGCTGGGCGCCGGGGTGGCCGCCGGCGAACCGCCGTCGCCGGGCCGGAGCCTCGTGCCGGTGATGACCGGCGCGAGCACGGATCTGGCCGCCGAGGGCTACGCCGAGGCGATGTACCCGTTGCACCACTACGGCTGGAGTGCGCTGCGCGCGGTGCGGGTCGGGCGGTACAAGCTGATCGAGGCGCCGCGCCCGGAACTCTTCGATCTGGACGCCGACCCGGGCGAGACCACCAACCTGTTCGACCAGCGCCGCGATGTCGCCAACCGGCTGCAGCGCGCCCTGCGCGGCCTGGAGGCCCAGTTCTCGCGCGCGGCTGCGCCGGTCACCGCCGAGGCCATCGATCCGGAGACGCGGGCGCGGCTCACCTCGCTCGGCTATGTCTCCAGTTTCGTGGCGACCGAGGGCGACGACACGGCGGCCCGTGCCGATCCGAAGGACAAGATCGCGCTCTTCAACCGGATGTCCGAGGCCCGCGATCTCGGCGCCGCGGACGACGCCGACACGGCCAGGGTCATCGCGCTGCTGCGCCAGGTGGTGACCGACGACCCACAGGTGATCGACGCGTGGTTCAACCTGGGCAACGTCTACTTCCGGCGCGGCGACTACACGACGGCGATCACCCAGTTCCGGACCGCGCTCACGCTCAAGCCCGACTACGACCTGGCGCTCATCAACATGGCCAATGCCTACCGCGCCCTCGGACGGGACGACGAGGCGCTGGCCGGCTACGAGCACTACCTGCGCGTCGATCCGAAGAACGCCTGGGTGCACTACCAGGCGGGGGAGATCCACCTGGACCGTGGCGACGCCGGGCGCGCCAGCGAGTACTTCGAGGAGGCGCTGGCCCTCGACCCGAGGGTCGCCCCTGCCCGTGTCGCCCTCGGGGCGGTCGCGATCATGCGGGGGGATGCCGCCACCGCGGATCGCGAGATCCGCGCCGCGCTCGAGGCCACGCCCGATGTGCGGCTGGCGCACTTCAACCTCGGTGTGCTGGCCGAGTCACGCGGTGATGTCGAGAGCGCGCTGGCCGCCTATCGACGCGAGTTCGCGCAGCATGCCGATGCCTACAAGGCGATCTTCAATGCCGCCCGGCTGCTGCAGCAGCGCCGCAGTCCCGAGGCATTGCCGCTCTTCGCGCGGGCCGTCGCCATCAACGCCCGCTTTGCGGAAGGGCATTTCTATCTGGCGCAGGCGCGGCTCGCTGGCGGCGATGTGGCGGGAGCGGTGACGGCGGCGCGCGCCGGGCTGGCGCTCGATCGGACGTCGGCGACGGCGCCACTCGGGCACTTCGTCCTCGCCGATGCCGCCATGCGGCAGGGACGTCTCGAGGAGGCCGCCCGCGAGCTCGCCGCCGGGAAGGCCCTCGAACAGCGGCGGGCACGTTCTCCGCACTGAGGGCGTCATTGAGAGTGACGGGAGCCACCGGGGGCGAGCCCGAAGTGAATCAGATAGAATTGTCGGCTGAGCATCCTGAATGAGACTTCTCCAGGCAACATCGACATCGATTGGTTCTAAAATCCTCATCGCTCTCACGGGCCTGGCGCTGGGGGTCTTCCTCATCAGCCACCTGGCTGGCAACCTCCTCTTCCTCGCCGGCCCGGACGCCTTCAACCAGTACGGGCACACCCTGACGAGCAATCCGCTCATCTTCGTGGCCGAGGCGGGTCTGATTGCCGTCTTCCTGCTGCACATCGTCAAGACGGCGAGCGGCTTCCTGGCCAATCGCGCCGCCCGTCCCGAGCGCTACGCGGCGAACAAGTGGGCGAAGACCAAGAGCTCGGCGAGCCGCAAGTCACTGGCCTCGACGACCATGATCCTGACCGGGTCGATCACGCTGCTGTTCGTGGTGACGCACCTGGTGACGTTCAAGTTCGGCACCTACTACGAATCGCCGGCCGGCATCCGTGACATCTACCGGCTGCAGCTCGAGGTCTTCAGCAACCCCGGCTACGTCGTCTTCTACCTGGTGGCGATGGGCGTCATCTTCTTCCACCTGTGGCATGGGCTGTCGAGTGCCGCGCAGTCGCTCGGCATCAGCCACCCCAACTGGACGCCCCGCATCCTCGTGCTGGGGCGGGTGCTCACGGCCGTCATCGCCGGCGGGTTCTTCATCCTCCCGATTGCTACCTTCATGATTTCGCGGGGCGCGCGATGACGCTCGATTCGAAGATTCCCAGCGGGCCCATCACCGAGAAGTGGGACCGTCGCAAGTTCGAGAACAAGCTGGTCAACCCGGCCAACCGGCGCAAGTACGACGTCATCGTCGTCGGCACCGGCCTGGCCGGATCATCGGCGGCGGCCTCGCTCGGCGAGCTCGGCTACAAGGTCAAGCTGTTCGGCATCCACGAGAGCCCGCGCCGGGCCCACAGCATCGCCGCCCAGGGCGGCATCAACGCCGCCAAGAACTACCGCAACGACGGCGACAGCGTCTACCGGCTGTTCTACGACACCGTGAAGGGCGGCGACTACCGGGCGCGTGAAGCCAACGTGTTCCGTCTGGCGCAGCTCTCGGTCGAGATCATCGACCAGTGCGTGGCTCAGGGCGTGCCGTTCGCCCGCGAGTACGGCGGCCTGCTCGACAACCGTTCGTTCGGCGGCGCCCAGGTGTCGCGCACCTTCTACGCCCGCGGCCAGACCGGGCAGCAGCTGCTGCTCGGCGCCTACCAGTCGCTGATGCGGCAGGTCGATGCCGGCACCGTCGACCTCTACACCCGGCGCGAGATGCTCGACCTGGTGATGGTCAACGGGCAGGCCCGCGGCATCGTGACGCGCAATCTCGTGACCGGCGAGCTCGAGTCGCACGGCGCGCACGCGGTGGTGCTGTGCACGGGCGGCTACGGCACCGTCTTCTACCTGTCGACCAACGCCATCAACTCGAACGTCACGGCGGCCTGGCGCGCCCACAAGCGGGGCGCCTACTTCGCGAACCCCTGCTTCACGCAGATCCACCCCACGTGCATCCCGGTCAGCGGCGACCATCAGTCGAAGCTCACGCTGATGTCCGAGAGCCTGCGCAACGACGGCCGGGTGTGGGTGCCGAAGAACCCGGGTGACCGCCGTCCGCCGACGCAGATTCCGGACGCCGAGCGCGACTACTACCTCGAGCGCCGCTATCCGAGCTTCGGCAACCTGGTGCCGCGCGACGTGGCGTCGCGGGCGGCCAAGCAGGTGTGCGACGAGGGCCGCGGCGCCGGCGAGTCCGGGCTGTCGGTCTACCTCGACTTCGCCGACGCCATCCGGCGCCTCGGCGCCGACACCATCGAGGGCCGCTACGGCAACCTGTTCGACATGTACAAGCGGATCACCGACGAGGATCCGTACCAGGTGCCGATGCGCATCTACCCCGCCGTGCACTACACGATGGGCGGCCTGTGGGTGGACTACGACCTGATGTCCACGCTGCCGGGTCTGTTCGTCCTCGGCGAAGCGAACTTCTCGGATCACGGCGCCAACCGCCTGGGGGCGAGCGCGCTCATGCAGGGCCTGGCCGACGGCTATTTCGTGGCCCCCTACACCGTGGCCAACTACCTCGGCGGCACGTCGCTGCCGGCGGTGGCCACCAGCCACGATGCCTTCCAGGAAGCGGCCGCCACCGCACAGGCCCGCATCGACAGGGTGCTGGCGGTCAAGGGCGGCCGGACGATCCGCGACTTCCACCGCAACATCGGCCAGATCTGCTGGGATCACGTGGGCATGGCCCGGACCGAAGAGGGCCTGACCAGGGCGGTGACCGAGATTCGCGCGCTGCGCGACGAGTTCTGGCAGAACGTCTCGGTGCCGGGGGAGAAGAACAACCTCAATCCGGCCCTCGATTACGCCGGCCGCGTGGCCGACTACATGGAGTTCGCCGAGCTGCTGGCGCTCGATGCGCTCGAACGGCGCGAGTCGTGCGGCGGCCATTTCCGCGAGGAGTTCCAGACGCCCGACGGCGAAGCGTTGCGCCGGGACGACGAGTTCTCCTATGCCGCGGCCTGGGAGTTCCAGGGCGTGGGGCAGCGGCCGGTGCTGCACAAGGAAGCAGCTCGAGTTCCACGAAGTACACCCGTCGCAGCGCAGCTACAAGTAGGAAGCTTCCAATGTCGATGACCGTCACGCTGAAGGTCTGGCGCCAGGCCAACTCCACCGCCCAGGGGCGGCTCGAGACCTACGCCGCGAACAACGTCCACCCCGACATGTCGTTCCTCGAGATGCTCGACGTGGTGAACGACGACCTCACCCGCGAAGGCAAGGACCCGATTGCGTTCGACTCCGACTGCCGCGAGGGGATCTGCGGCAGCTGCGGCCTCGTCATCGACGGCGTGGCGCACGGACCGGAAGCCGGGGCCGCCACCTGCCAGCTCCACATGCGGCGCTTCAAGAGCGGCGACACGATCACCGTCGAGCCGTTCCGCGCCAGGGCATTTCCGGTGCTCAAGGACCTGGTCGTCGACCGCAGCGCCTTCGACCGCATCATCGCCGCCGGCGGTTACGTGTCGATGAACGCCGGCGGGGCGCCCGACGGCAACAGCATCCCCGTTCCGAAGGACGTGGCCGACCTCGCCATGGACAACGCCCAGTGCATCGGCTGCGGCGCGTGCGTGGCGGCCTGCAAGAACGCGGCGGCGCACCTCTTCACGTCGGCCAAGGTCAGCCACCTCGGGCTGCTGCCGCAGGGCGAACCGGAGCGCCTGCGCCGCGCCGAGCGCATGGTGACGCAGATGGACGAAGAGGGCTTCGGCAGCTGCTCGAACGAGGGCGAGTGCGAGGCCGTGTGCCCGAAGAGCATCTCGATTTCGAGCATCGCGCGGATGAACCGCGACTTCCTGAAGGCGGCGCTGAGCCGCTAGCGCCGCGCCGACGTCACGCGGACAGCGGGCGGCTCGGCCGTCGGCTCCGCCGAGTCGCGTCGGTCACTCGCACCTCCCGGCGGCTTGTCCTGCGTCCACAGCGCTTGTGGGGACCCCCATCCCCTGTTGTGCGTGTCACCCGCACTCCCGGTGCGAGTGTCGGATCCTCGATCGACGACGACTCGGAGTCGCCGCCGCCCGAGCCTCCCGCTGTCCGCGTGACGGGCGTGGGCGGCCCGCAGCCATCAAGGAACGGCGAGGGCAAGTCGATCACTACAAGGCCAAGTCGAACGAGTTTACCCGCGTGCTCCGGCACCTTGACGCCATCGGCGGATTGGCCGACGGCAAATCGCGCGTGGACCGTACGTGGCAAATTCTCCTAGAGGTCGCGATGTTCTATCAGTCGCGTCGCCACAGGAAGCCTGTGGATATTCTCAAGAGCTTCATCAGTGCATCGAAAGACCCGAAGTCCAAGACCATTCCCGCGCTCAAGGCAACGCACCAAAAGGGACTACGGCGAGTGTTCGCTTTTGTGTGGGACGCCTACAAGAATTCGGATCTCAAGACTGACTAGCTTGGCGACCGACCACACGCGCTTCTACACGATGATCACGTCGCTCATCGGCTCGGACCTGATGACGAAGATGGATGAGGCGGAACTGCGTGACAGGCTCGTTATCGTGGGTCGGATCCTCGATGGCGACGAGCCGATGCCGATTGGTCGCAAGCTCTCGGCTGCGATCAAGAAGTTCGTCGGCCTCGTAAGCGATAGGACGACCGATACCCCACGGCGTGAAGCCCGTCAGAGGGCATTCGTGGACGCGGGGTCCAGCGTCTCGGTCATTGACTGACAAGAACCGTGACTAGGCCTGGCCGCAGGCTGAGATTGGCGCTGTGTCCGACGCGACTCGGCGGAGCTGACGGTCGAGCCTCGCGCCGCCCGCCTCACACGCATAGCGTCGCCGAAGTACACCGTCCTCGCCGCGTGCGCGTATCCTGTAGCGCATGTTCGCCTGCCGTCGCGCTGCGTGCGCCCTGTTGCTGCTGATCGTGACGCCCGCCACCGCCCTCGCGCAGCCGTCTGCTGGTCCGGTCACCGCCGGTCTCACGGCGCTCGTCACCGGCCCTGAGGGCTACCAGGTCACGCCCATCGGCCTCACCGCCAGCGGACGGCCGATGATGGCGCTCGAACCCGCCGTGCCGGTGCTGGCGACGCAGCCGCGAGTCGTACTCGTCGGCGGGCTCGACGGCTCCAGTGATGGCGCGCGCGTCGTGCTCGAGGTGGTGACCTGGCGGCTCAACGACGCCTCGATCGTCAGGAATCGCCGGCGCTGGCAGGTGGCCGCCGTCCCGTGCGCGCTGCCCGAACGGTGCGACCAGCGCGACACCGCGATGGCCGCGGCCGCGGCGGCGTCGCCGGCGCCCACCTTCCCACCTGAGAAGGGGTTCTTCGACGCCCCCGAGTTTCGCGAGGCCCGCTATCTGTGGCGGTGGGTGACGATGCTCGGGCCTGACCTCGTGATCGACGTCCGGCATGGCGACACACTCCAGTGGCGCGCCAACGCTCTCGCCCGTGGGCGCGTGACGGGCAGTGACGAGGCGGCTCCCGATTCGCTGGCCGGTGCGCTGGGCGGCGGAGCCCCTGGGGGGCTCGCGCCGGTGGCGGCGCTGCAGGTGAGCGGCCCGCCGGCCGAGGTCGCCCGCGCCGTGCGCGAATTCCTCGATGGGCGGCCCACGCCGTCGCCCTCGCCGCTCGGCCGGATGCTCGTCGCGCGTCAGGTGCGGCCGCCGCTCGACATCGCGCGCCTGCTGGCGCAGCGCTATCCGGCGGCGCCGATCATGAGCTACATCCCGGCGCTCTCGTGGAGCGGCGCGCTCACGCTCTCGACCCTGACCGGCGATCCGCAGTACCGCGACCGCGCCGTCGCGCAGATGACGCCCTTCCTCTCGGGGCAGCGGCCGGCCATCGCCGAGCCGTTCCTGCTGACGAGCCTGGCCGGGCATCAGGCCTTCTTCGATCTGGCGGACGCCACCGGGAATGCCGATGCCGAGAAGCTGGCCCGCACGGCGGCAGACGCCATCCTGGCGGCCGGACCGGACGCCGTCGTCAACTACGCCACCTCGTGGACCGACGACATGTTCATGGCCACGTCGGTGCTGGCGCGGGCGGCCCGGCACACCGGCGACGCCAGGTACGCCGATGCCGTGGCGCGCCTGCTGACGTCGTACGCGGCGCGGCTGCAGGGCGACGGCCGGCTGTTCATCCACGCCGAGAGCGGCCCCGCCGCCTGGGGACGCGGCAACGGCTTCGCGGCGTTCGGCCTGATGGAGGCGCTGACGCACCTGCCGGAGTCGTGGCCGGCCCGCCAGGCGGTGCTCGACAGCTTCCGCCGGCTGATGGACGGCATGCGCCGCCACCAGGCGCCGGATGGCGCGTGGCACCAGGTGGTGGACGAACCCGGTACCTACCGGGAGTTCACGGTCACCGCCATGACCGTGGCGGCCATGGCGCGCGGGGTGCGGCTCGGGTGGCTCGACAGGAGCTTCGAGGCGGTGGTCGAGCGCGGCTGGCGCGCCGTCCAGGCCCGCATTTCCGAATCCGGCGAACTGGTCGACGTCTGCGCGGGCACCGGCGCGGGCCGGAACGCCACGCCCGAGTACTATCGCAACCGGCCAGCGATTTCCGGGGCCGACGACCGCGGCGGTGCGATGGCGCTCACGGCCGCCCTCGAGATGCACGCGCTCCGCGCGCCCAGATAGGAGTCCCGTTCATGCGCTTCGCCGTCGCACTCGCCCTTGCCGCCACCGCCGCGTCCTGCACCGCGCAGGCCCCGACCCAGCCGGCGACCTCGGAGCCGCCGGCCGTCCCGGCGTCCCTCCAGGCGCTGCTCGACAGCGAGCTGCCGAAGATTCAGGCGCGCGCCGGCATCTGGGTGAAGCACCTGACGACGGGGGAAGAGGGCGCCGTCAACGGCGACGCGCGGTTCAACAGCGCCAGCGTCATCAAGATTCCGGTGGCCGTGCAGGCGCTCGAGATGGTGGACGCCGGCACCTTGTCCCTCGCCACCCGTCTCACGCTGAGCGCGGGGGACGTGCGCGGCGGGTCGGGCGTGTTCCGCTACCACGACCCCGGCCTGCAGCCGACGCTGCGCGACGTGCTCCTGCAGATGATCATGACGAGCGACAACACCGCCACCGACATGGTGATTGCGCAGGTCGGCGGCGTCGCGAAGGTGAACGCCTGGCTCGCCGCCAATGGCTACGCCGATGGCATGACGCTCACGCAGACGACCGGCGAGCTGTTCGCGAAGTACGGGGCGCTGACGCCCGCCGACGACCGCAACGCCAGGACCAACAGCGACACGGCCTACTGGCTCGGGGAGCTCACCCCGCGCGCCACCGGCCAGATGCTCGAGGCCATCGAGACGCGGACGCTGCCGTCGCCGGCCGGGGCGGACGAGCTGCTGCGCATGCTCAGGGCCCAGTTGTCGGGCGCGCGGCGGCTGCCGCACTACCTGCCGCCGGGCGTGACCGTGGCGCACAAGACCGGCGACTTCCCGCCGGTCGTCGCCAACGACGTCGGCATCGTCTACGCGACGTCGGGGCCGATCGTCGTGTCGTTCTTCCTGAACGGCATCACCGAGCCCTACGGCGAGGCCGAGGACCGGATGGGGCGCCTCACCCAGGCCATCGTCGCCTATTTCGACCGCTGAGCGTGGTTTCGGCCGGCCGGGCGCGCAGGGTGCGGCCTGACGCGATACCCTGTAGGGATATGCCCGACTCGAGATTCGTCACCCCGGCCGCCACGGTCCGTTCGTTCCACGTCGTCGGTCTGGTCGCCCTGGCGGCGGTGGCTGGCGCCTGCAATGCCGCACCCGGCAGCGCGCCCGCACCCTCGTCCGAGGCGTGGGCGGTCGTCGACGGCCGTGAGATCAAGCGTGACGACGTCGAGAAGGCCTACCGCCGCGCCGTCCAGGGACAGGCGGCGCCGTCGGAGGAAGAGGCGCTCACGGCGAAGCTGAACCTGCTGAACGAGATGATCGTGCAGGACATCCTCATCGCCAAGGCCGCCGCCCTCAAGGTGGAGCTGCCCGACGCCGAGCTGAACTCGGCCTACGAGGAAGGCAAGAAGGACATGCCGCCGGCGCAGTTCCAGCAGGAGCTGGCGCGGCGTCAGATCACCGAGGCCGACATGAAGGAAGGCCTGCGGCGCGAACTGCTGGTGCAGAAGCTGATCGAACGCGAAGTGACGGCCAAGGCGTCGGTGACCGACCAGGAAGTGGCCGATTTCTACAACGCCAACAAGGCGCAGTTCAACTTCCCCGAAGAGGCGTATCACCTGGCCCAGATCGTGGTGACGCCGGTGGCCGATCAGGAGCTGAACAACCGCAGCGGCGACGACGCCACCACGCCCGAGCAGGCCACGCAGAAGGCGCAGATGCTGATGGAACGCCTCAAGGGCGGCGCCGTCTTCGCCGAGCTGGCCCGTGACTTCTCCGAGGACTCGCAGTCGGCGCCGCGGGGCGGCGATCTGGGCTTCATTCCCGTGTCGGCCCTGAAGGAGGCGCCGGCGCCCCTGCGCGAATCGGTGCTCGAGGCCAGCCCCGGGACGGTCAGCGCCGTCAGCATCGGCGGCGCCCACTCGATCGTGCTGCTCGTGGCCAGGGAGGCGGCCGGTCAGCGCGACCTCAGCGCGCCGAACGTGCGCGAGAGCATCACCGCCACGCTCAAGGGCCGCAAGGAGGCGCTGCTGCGCACCGCGTTCCTCACCAGCGCTCGCAGCGACGCCAAGGTCGTGAACGTGATCGCCAGGCGCGTCCTCGAGTCGCCCGGGCAGTTGCCCACGGTGATGCCGAAGGCGCCGGGCACGCCCTAGCCCTCTCCCCGGTCGGTGCGCGGCCCCGCTACACTATCGGGCCATGCACCTTCGATTCGCTTTGCTGCTCGTGCTCGCGGCCGCGCTGTCGGTCGTGAGCGCCCCGGCGGCCGCCCAGCCCCAGGACGAGCCGTTCTGGCCCGGCGCCCGTTACGACGACCGGATTCCCACCCTCGAGCAGGTCGTCGGGCACGCGCCCGGGACCGAGATCACGACCCCGGATCAGATCGGCGTCTACCTCCGCGCTCTCGCCGAGGCCGCGCCCGAGCGGACCCGGCTCGTCGAGTACGCCCGCACCTGGGAAGGGCGCCCGCTGTGGCTGCTCGTCCTCGGCAGCGCCGAGCGCATCGCCGCGCTCGATCGCGTCAAGGCGGACATCGCACGGATGGCCGATCCGCGCGGCCTCGCCGCGGCCGAGGCCGACCGCCTCGTCGAGACGCTGCCGGTGGTCGTGTGGCTGGTGCACGGCGTGCACGGCAACGAGATCAGCTCGGCCGACGCCGCGCTGCTCGAGGCCTACCACCTGCTGGCAGCACAAGGCGACGCCGGCGTGGAGGCGGTCCGCCGCGACGCGCTGGTCCTCATCGACCCGATGCAGAATCCCGACGGGCGGGCGCGCTTCATCTTCCAGAACCTGCAGGGGCGGGCGTCGTCGCCGGACCCGGCCCCCTACAACGCCGAGCACGACGAGCCGTGGCCGGGCGGGCGCTCGAACCACTACCTGTTCGACATGAACCGCGACTGGTTCGCCCAGACGCAGCCGGAGACGCGCGGACGCGTCCGGATCGCCCTCGAGTACTTCCCGCAGGTCAACGTCGACCTGCACGAACAGGGCGGCAACAACAGCTACTACTTCGCGCCGCCAGCCGACCCGATCAATCCCCACTACACGAAGGCGCAGCTGAGCGGGTTCGACCTGTTCGGGCGGGCCAATGCCGCCCGCTTCGACGAGCGGGGCTGGCCGTACTACATCCGCGAGGTCTACGACGGCTTCTACCCCGGCTACGGCGACAGCTGGCCGATGATGCACGGCTCGATCGGCATGACCTACGAGCAGGCCTCGGCCCGCGCGCTGTCGTTTGCCCGCACCGACGACACGGTCCTGACCTACCGCGACGGCGTGATGCACCACTTCAACGCCGCGATCACGACCGCCATCACCGCGGCCAGGAACCGCGAGCGTCTGGTGCGCGACTTCCTCGACTTCCGCCGCAGCGCCGTGGAAGAGGGCGAGAAGGGCAGCGTCCGCGAGTACGTGCTCGTGCCCGGTCACGATCCGTCGCGGGCGGCGGCGCTTGCCGCCAATCTCGCCACGCAGGGCATCGAGGTGCGCCGCGCCGACGCGCCGCTCACGCTTGGAACGCGGAAGGTGCCGGCCGGCGCCTACCTCGTCTCCAACGCGCAGCCGGCCGCCCGCCTCGTCCGCAACCTGCTCGATCTCGACACCAGGCAGGATGCGCCGTTCATCGCGCGGCAGGAGGAGCGGCGCCGGCGGCGCCAGCCGGACCAGATCTACGACATCACCTCGTGGAGTCTGCCGCTCATCTATGACGTCGAGGTGGTGACGAGCCCCGCCGCCATCGGGGTCGCCTCCACGCCGGTGCCCGCCACCTACGATCCGGCGCCGCCGACCCCGACGGTGGCCGCCGGCAAGGCCGGCTATCTGGTGCCATGGGGCACGGCCGCCGCCGCCCTCACCGTGGAGGCCGTCGCCACCGGCCTGCGCGTCCACAACGTGGGCGGCGCGTTCACGCTCGGCGGACGCGCGTATCCCATTGGCACCGCGCTCGTGCGCACCGCCGGCAACCCCGACGACCTGGCGGCGCGGCTGTCGGCCCTGGCCGCGAAGCACGGCGCCGAGGTCGTGCCCATCGACTCGACCTACGTCGAAGAGGGCACCTCGCTCGGCAGCAACGACGTCGCGTTCGTCAAGCCGCCGCGCGTGCTGCTGGCCTGGGATCAGCCGACCTCGTCGCTGTCGGCCGGCTGGACGCGCTACGTCCTCGAACGCCGCTACGGCCAGCGCACCACCATCGTGCGGACCGCTTCCCTCGGCCGGGTGGACCTGGCCGACTACGACGTCGTCGTGCTGCCCTCGGGCAACTTCGCCGGGCAGATCGGCGACAGCGTCCTCGCCCGGCTGAAGGACTGGATTCGTCTCGGCGGGACGCTCGTCACGCTGGCGGATGCCACGCGCTGGGCCGCGACGAGCGCCGCCGGCCTGCTCGACACCAAGGCCCTGCTGAAGGATGGCCGTCCCGATACGCCGGAGACGACTGGGCCGGCGCCGTCGGGCGGGACATCCAGCACGCCCCCGGCACCTGCTGCCGCCGGTGCGGACAAGGGCGCGGCGGCGCCTGCCGCCGGTGCAGACAAGGCCGCCGGTGCTGCCACGAAAGACCAGCCCGTCGAGCCGAGCCCGGGCTTCGACTACGACAAGGCGATCCAGCCCGATCGCGAGCGCCCCGACGCGCAGCCGGGCGCCCTGCTCAGGGCGACGGTCGACACCGACCATTGGCTGAGCGCGGGTCAGGACGGCGAGGTCCAGGTGGTCATCGAGGGCTCGCGCGTGTTCGCGCCGATCAAGCTCGACGCCGGGCGCAACGTCGTCTACTACGCCGGCAAGGAGACGCTCGTCGCGTCGGGTCTCATCTGGCCCGAAGGGCAGGACCTGCTGGTGCGCAAGGCCTACCTGATGCACCAGCCGATGGGCCAGGGCCACGTGATTGCGTTCGCCGAGGATGCCAACTACCGGGCCTATGCCGAGGCGACGATGCTGCTGTTCATGAACGCCGTGCTACTGGGCCCCGCGTTCTGAACCGATAGGTTGAGCTGGCAGGGGTTCTCGCGGCGGCGCGCGCCGTCACGAGGGTCTGTCCTGTGCCGGCACAATGCAGCTGTTTCGCCCACGTCAAGTCGCACACCTGCTGCCGCTACTCACTCTTGCGTCTGACACTACCCGTCGTTGCACAGGCCCAGCCCGTAGCGACGGCCACCGTCACCCCGCCCACCAGCGCGTTCATCGGTGAACCGCTGGTCTTTCCCGTGACCTTCGACAACACGGGCTCGACGACTGGCTACGGGCCGTTCGTCGATTTGGTGCTGCCGGCGACCGGCGCCGACGGCGCCGGCGCGGCCACCGACGACGGCATCACGTTCGTCTCGGCCACCTACCTGGGCGCCACGGTGACGAGCGTGGCGCTGACCTTCAACGGCTCGGGCAACGCGACCCACCCTTACGCGCGCACCGCGGCCGGGGCCGCGGTAGTCGTGACCGGCACGCCCGGCGATCAGCTCGTCGTTCTGCAACTGCCGTTCGGCAGCTTCACCGCGCCGCAGCCGGCGCTGACCGTGCAGGTGACGACCACGCTCAGCCCGCTCGCCGACGCCAACGTCGCGCTCAACATCCGCGCCCGCGGCGGCTTTCAGTACGGCGCCGATCCGCTCGACAACCCCGGGGCCGATCCCTCGCTGCTCGGGGCCTTCACCGCCAATCAGCCGGTCACGCCCACGGTCCTGCGCCTCACGAAGAGCTACATCGGTCCCGAGGACGAGACCGCGACCGGGCCGAACTTTCCGCGTCAGTACCGCATCGACGTCGACATCGCGACCGGGCACACCCTGAGCACCCTGGATCTGACCGACGTGCTGCCGGCCAACCTCCAGTTCGTCTCGGTGGTCAGCACCCTCGTCAACGGCGCGACCGCGGCCACCACCGCCCCGGCGACGCCGTCCACGTCGTTGCCCGGCGGCACGCTCACGCGGCGCTTCGCCTCCGTCACCGGCACCGCTGGTGCGCTGGACGCCTCGCTCATCTTCAGCGTCTTCGTGCCGCGGCTGAACGCCTCGTCCGCCGCCGTCATCGACGCCGCCAGCGGTGACGACGCGACGGTCGTGAACGATGCCATGACGCAGGGCACGTGGACCCCGCTCGATGGCCGCGACGCGGCCGCCGCGGTCACGAGTGACGTCACGCCGAGCGATCACACCCTGACGGCCAAGTCGGTGGCCATTCAGAAGAGCATGGCGGTGGCCATCGACACCGGCGCCGCCGGACCGACGCCGGGCGACACGCTCCAGTACACCCTGGCCATCCAGGTCTCGGACTTCTTCGCGATGCAGGACCTGGTGCTGACCGACCTCATCTCCGACGGGCAGCGGCGCGATTCAGGGTTTGCTCCCACTCTGGCCGTGACCGAGCACAGCGGCGGCACGCTCGCCGCCGCGGCCATGACCGGCGCCAACGCCTCGTTCGTCGTCGACGGCGCCAGTGGGCTGACCACTGCCACCTTCCGCGTCGGTGTCGAGCAACTGGCCCGCGGCATGGACGCCCGGCTCATCGGCGGCTGCGTGCCGCCGGCAGGCACCGGGGGCCCGGCGCTCGACTGCGCCACCTTCAACGGCGGGGCCACGACGGTGACCGTCGTCTACCGCACTGTCATCCAGGACAGCTTCAGCAGCACCTATCCATCCGGCGACGCCTCGGTGGATCACGGTGACCGCCTGACCAACGCGGTGAGCGCGCAGGCCAACCTGCTGTCGGTCGCCAACACCGCCACCGCGACCGGCAGCAATGAGGCCGACACCAGTGCCGCCGAAGTCCGGATCCTGACCGGCGCCCTCACCAAGTCGGTCTACGCCGTCAACGGCAGCACCACCTTCACACCGCGCATCTCGCCCGAAGATACCGTCACCTACCGCCTGAGCTACACGCTGCCGTCGAGCGACCTCGAGCCGGTCATCATCACGGACTATCTGCCGCTGCCCGTGCTCGTCGCCACTGAGCTCGCCGGTCCCTTCAACACCACCGTGAGCGCGGCGGCGCCGGCCGCCGGCACCGCCAAGTTCGGCCCCGCCGACACGTTCTTCGCCCTGTCCGCCGCCGTGCCGACGGTGGCGAGCAACGCCGCCGGCAACTACGTGACCTTCTCCTACCCGGCGTTCGACGACCCGGCCAACCGGCCGACGGTCATCGACATCCTGTTCACCGTGACCGCGTCGAACCAGCCGTTTGCCGACGGGCTGTTCCTGACCAACCAGGCACGCGCGCAGGAGGGCTCGACCAACGCCGGCCAGTCGGTCGTCGACGCGAACGTCCAGATCGAGGTCAATGAGCCGAGCCTCCGCCTCACCAAGGGCGTCGTCACGAGCGACAACACCGCCGACGTCTACGCTCCGACGACCGTCGGGCCGGTGGCCTTCAGCCTGCCCGGATCCGCCGGCTATCGCGGCACCGGGCCGATCACCTCGAACGGCTTGACGGCCTCGCCGGTGAACAGCAACGTCTCGGCGCTCGACGCCGGCGATGCCATGACGTTCGCCATCGTGATCGAGAACCGCGGCCGCGGACCCGACGGCGCCTTCGACATCGTCGTTCGCGATACGCTGCCGGCCGGCTTCGTCGCCCCGGCCAGCCTGGCGGCCCTGAACCTGAGCGTGACGGACGGCAACGGCACGGTGCTGCCGTTCACCGACCTCGGCGGCGGGCCGTTCGGCGGCGGCGGCGGCCTGTTCGGCGCCGGGTTGCGGCTGGTCGATCCCGCCCCGTCCCAAGGGGCGCTCACGACCTATGGCGCCACGAGCGGCACCAACATCGCCGTGCTGACCTACGACCTGGTGCTGACCCCGACGGTGGGGGCCAATCAGGCGCTGACCAACACCGCGACCCTCACCAACTACGCCAGCACCCCGGGCGGACCCGACTTCACCGCCGTCGACGTCACCGACACCGCCGTCGTGACGACGCGCTCGCCCACCGCCACCAAGACGATCACCGCCACCAACCAGGCCCACACGACCGGCAACACCGCCGTCATCGGCGAGCGCGTCAGCTACCGGGTCGTCGTCCGCGTCCCTGAAGGCACGACGCCGTCGGCCGTGTTCACTGACGTGCTCGACTCCGGGCTGGCGTTCTACAGCCTCGACGGCATCTCGGCGTCGCCGTCGCTGACCGCCGCCAACGGCTCGTTCGCGGCGGTGTTCGCCGCCGCCGTCGTCGGTCCCGAACCGGCCGGCAACGTGCAGGCCGTGAACCAGGGGCGCCGCCTCACCGTGAACTTCGCTACCCTGACCAACAGCGACACCAACAACGCCACCGATGAGACCTTCACGGTGGACTACACGGTGATCGTCATCAACGCCACCGGCAACGACCGGGGGGCGCTGCGCAACAACGCGGTGTCGCTCGCCTTCACCGGCGGTTCTGCCACGGCGGCGGCGCCGAATGTGACCATCGTGGAGCCTGGCCTGCAGGTGCTCAAGACAGCGGTGCCGACCGGCGGTGACGCCGACGACCCGGTGAGCTTCACGGTGACCTTGTCGCACAACGCCCCCGGCAACGCCACGGCCTTCGAGGTCACGCTCGCCGACACCCTGCCGGCGGGTCTGCGGTTCGTGAACGCCAGCTTCCAGTCAGGCACGGCGCCCACCACGATCAACACGTCCGGTGGCCTGGCGGCCACCTGGGACACCTTCGCCGTGGGGGCCACTGCCACCTTCCAGATCAACGCCATCATCGAGCTCAGCCCGGTGTCGGGCAACGTGCACACGAACACCGCCTCGGCGACCTTCACCAGCCTGGCCGGTGTGGTGACGACGGCGCAGTCCTCCTACAACACCCTCTCCACCGAGCGCACCGGCAACACGTCGGACCCCGGTGGCGCCGAGAACGACCACCGCGCCTCCGGCAGCGCCACGGTCACGGTCAGCAACGCCGCCGTGACCAAGGTGGTCGTCGGCACCAACCAGGCCCACACCACCGACCCGAGCGTGGCCGTCGGCGAGATCCTGACCTACACCGTCACGGTCGGCGTCCCGGAAGCCATTTCCAACGCGGTGTCGCTCGTTGACACCCTCGATGTCGGCCTGGCGCTCGTCGGCGTCGACAGCCTGGTCGTGAGCAACCCGGGCGCCGTCTCGACCACCATCGCCGGCGGCTTCCCGGCCGTCCTGGCAGGGGCGGCGGTCTCGAACCCCGGCGGCGCCAACCCGATCACCGCCGGCAGCCGCGTGACGTTCAACTTCGGCAACGTCACCAACACCGACATCGACAGCAGCGTCGCCGAGACCATCACGATCACCTATCGAGCCGTCGTGTTGAACAGCGCGGGCAATGTCCGCGGGCTGAACCTCAACAACAGCGCGGCCTGGACGACCGGCGGCAACACGGTCACGGCCGGGGCGCCCAACCGGACGGTGGTCGAGCCGACGCTCGGTGTGACCCAGACGGCGGCCCCGACGCGCGGCGACGCCAACGACCTGGTGACCTTCACCATCGTCGTGGCGCATACCGCGCCGAGCAACGTCGACGCGTTCGACGTCGTACTGTCGAATCCGATTCCGCCGGGCATCACCGTGACGGCGGGGCCGACGGCCACGAGCGGCCTCGCCCCGGGTTCGCTGTCCCTCACCGGCGGCGCCGTCACCGGCACCTGGGCGTCGTTTCCGCTCGGCACCACCTCGACCATCACGCTGACGGGCCGGCTCGACCCGAGCATCGTGCCCGGCACGGTGACGACCAACACCGCCACCGCCACCTGGACCGGACTGCCTGGCGCCGTCGGCAGCGCGCAGTCGTCCTACAACACGCTCTCCGTCGAACGGACGGGCAATGCGGCGGACGTGGGTGGCGCCGCCAACACCTACACCGCGAGCGGCCCGGCCTCGGTCACGCTCAACGCCAACACGCTGGCTGGCCGCGTCTACGAAGATGCCGACGGCAACGGCGTCTACAACGCGGGTGAGGGCGCGATCGCCGGAGTGGTCGTGACGCTGCGTGGCACCGATCACCTGGGCAACGCCGTCACGCTCACGACCGCGACGCTGGCAAGCGGCACCTACCAGTTCACGGCCTTGCGGCCCGGCACCTACACCGTGCGCGAGATGCAGCCGGTGGCCTACGGCGACGGTCTCGACAGCGCCGGCAGCCTCGGCGGCACCCTCGGCAACGACGTGGTGTCGGCCATCGTCATCCCGTCCGGTGGCCCGACCGATGCCACCGGCTACAACTTCGGCGAGCGGCCGACCGCCGACCTCCAGATCACGAAGACCGACAGCGCGGATCCGGTCGTGCCTGGCACGACCCTCACCTATACGCTGGCCGTGGGCAACAACGGGCCGAGTGTGGCGGCTGGCCTCGTGCTGCGCGACCCGCTGCCGACCGGCACGGCGTTCGCGTCCATGAGCGCGCCCGGGCTCACGTGCACGGCGCCAGCAGCCGGCGCCACGGGCGATGTCAACTGCACGGGCGCCACGCTCGCCGTCGGTGCCACGACCACCGTGACGGTCGTGGTGCAGGTCGCGCCGACGCTCCTCGACGGCGCCGTCCTCACCAACGTCGCCGCCGTGCGCGCCAGCACGCTCGATCTCGTGGCCCGCAACAACGTCGACATCGAGCCGACGACGGTGGCCGCGTCGACGAGCGCCGACCTGTCGATCGTGAAGGCCGACGCCGTCGATCCGGTGGTGGTTGGCTCGAACGTGGTCTACACGCTGACGGTCCGCAATCACGGACCGGCCAACGCCACCGGCGTCATCGTGACGGACATCCTGCCGTCGGGGGTGACGCTGGTGTCGGCCACGCCCAGCCAGGGCGCTGCCTGCGGCGGGACGAGTACCGTCTCGTGCGCACTGGGCGCGCTGGCGGTCGGGGCACAGGCCACGGTGACCGTCACGGTGTCGGCCTCCGGTCGCGGCCTCCTCTCCAACACCGCCTCGGTCGCGGCCACCGAGGCCGATCCGAATCGCGGCAACAACGAGGCGGTCGAGCCCACCACGATCGGCAATCCGGGAGACGCCGACCTCGTCGTGACCAAGATCGACACGCCCGAGCCGGTCGTGGTCGACGGCCTGGTCGCCTACACGATCGTCGTCACCAACCGCGGTCCGGCGGCGGCCTCGAGCGTCTCGCTCACCGACGGCGTCCCCGCCAGCACCGTCTTCGAAAGCCTGATCGCGGCCGCCGGCTGGGCCTGCACGACGCCGGCGCCAGGCGCGACCGGCACGGTGGCCTGCACCGTGGCCACGCTGGCCGCCGGCGCCACGGCCACCTTCGACCTGCGCGTGCGGCTCGCGCCGGGCACGCCTCCCGGCACCACCCTCAGCAACACCGTCAGTGTGACGTCGCCGACGCCCGATCCCGATCCGTTCAACAACACCGCCACCGAACCGACGCTGGTCGTCTCGCCCGGCGCGGCCGACCTGATGATCGTGAAGACGGATGCGCCCGATCCGCAGGCCGCCGGTTTGCCGGTGAGCTACGGCGTTGCCATCACGAACAACGGACCGGCGACGGCGACGAACGTCACCGTCACCGACACGTTGCCCGCCGGGACGGCCCTGGTGGCGTCCTCGGCGGGCTGTTCGGTGTCGGCCGGCGTGCTGACCTGCACGGTGGGCACGCTGACGTCCGGCGCCAGCACGGCCGTTGGTGTCACGCTCAGCACGCCGCCGGTGCCTGGCGTCCTGACCAACGTGGCATCGGTGAGCGGCAGCGAGTCCGACCCCCTGTCCGTCAACGACGCCGAGTCCGAGGAGACGACGCTCGTGCAGCGGGCCGACGTCCGTATCGCCAAGGCCGGACCGGCCGCCGCCACTCCCGGCCACACCGTGAGCTACACGCTGACGATCACCAATGACGGGCCGTCGCGGGCCGAAGACGTGACGGTCGCTGACCCGACGCCGGCCGGACTGACCCTGGTCTCGACCGCGGGTGCGTGCACCACCGCGTTCCCGTGCCTGCTCGGCGCGATGCTGCCGGCGGAGGTCCGGACCATCACAACGGTGTTCCAGGTGCCGGCCGCCTACACCTCGCCGGATCCCATCGTGAACACCGCCACGGTGAGCACCTCGACCGCCGGTGACCAGTCCGCCAACAACGTGGCGTCGGTCTCGACGCCGGTGGCGTTTGCCGGCGACGTCGCGGTCGCCAAGACGGCGACCACGCTCTCTCCCGGCGTGGGCACCACCTTCGACTACCTGATCACCGCCACCAACCTCGGGCCGTCTGATATCACCGGCGTCGTCATCACCGAGTCGCTGCCCGCTGGTGTGACCTATCAGACGCACCTTACCTCGGCGGGCGTCTATGCGTCGGGCACCGCGCGTTGGACGATCCCGGTGCTGGCGGCGAATGGCGGCAGCGCCACGCTGACGCTCACCGTGCGGGCGACGGCGGCCGGGCCGCTGCCCAACACGGCCTCGCGGACCGGCAGCGACCAGCCGGATCCGAATCCGGCCAACGACTCGGCCACCGTGACGCCGGTGGCGGTCAACCGGACCGACGTCGCGATCCAGAAGACGGGGCCGGCGACGGTGCTGGCCAACGGCTCGCTCGTCTACACGCTCACCGTGACCAACCACGGACCGGCGGCGGCTCAGGCCGTGACGGTGACCGATCCGACGCCGGTCGGCCTCACGTTCGTGTCGACGGCCGGCGCCTGCACCACGGTCTTCCCGTGCGCGCTCGGCGCGATCGCCGTCGGCGACGTCCGCACCATCACCGCCACCTACACGGCTGGCAGCGTGCCGGACGGCACCATCGTGACCAACGTCGCCACGGTCACCAGCACGACGCCGGACAGCGTCGCCACCAACAACAGCGCCACCGTCGTGACCCGGGTGGACACCCGCGCCGATGTCGGCGTGACCAAGCGGGTGACGCCGGCCCAGGCCGCGCCCGGGGAGCCGGTGACCTACGCGGTGACCGCCACCAACCACGGACCGAATCCCGCAACCGGCGTCGTCGTGATGGATCGGCTGCCGGCGGGCGTGTCGTATCTCGCCTCGACTCCCGCGCAGGGGACCTACGATGCGGCGACCGGCGCGTGGACGGTCGGCGCGCTGTCGGTGGGGCAGGCGGTCACCCTGACGATGACCGCCAGGGTGGACGCCGCCGGTTCGATCGCGAACCTGGCAGTGCGTACGGCCATGCACGAGCCGGACGACAACACATCGAACGACTCGGCGGCCGCCGTCGTCAACGGCGGGACCCATGCGGATATCGGCGTTACCAAGACCGCTGATGCGCTCACGCCGGCGGTCGGCGATGCCGTCACGTTCACCATCACGGCCACCAACTACGGGCCGTTCGGCGCGCCTGCCGTGTCGGTCGACGATGTGCTGCCGCCCGGACTCGCCCTGGTGTCGGCGTCGCCGGCCACCGGATCGTTCGCACCAGCGACCGGCCGCTGGGCCATCGGACCCCTGGCCGTCGGCGCCTCGTCGACGCTGTCGATCGTGGCCACGGTGACCGCCGCCGGGCCCGTCGTGAACCGCGCGGCGGTGAGCGGCGTCGGCGTGACCGATCCCAACCCCGTGAACGACCAGGACGCGGTGGTGCTCAACCCGGGCCTCACGACCAACCTGCGCGTCGCCAAGACGGCGCTGCGTCCCGTGGTCGGCATCTTCGAGTCCGCCGAGTTCCTCGTGACCGTCACCAACGACGGACCGGCCACGGCCACCGGCGTGGTCGTGACCGACCAGCTGCCGGCGGGACTCACCTTCGCGAACGCCGGCACGTCGCAGGGCGTCTTCCACGGCCCGAGCGGCGCGTGGTCGGTCGGGACGCTGGGCGACGGGCAGTCGGCCACGCTGCGACTCACGGCCCTCGTGACCACGGCCGGGACGGTCGTGAACACGGCCATGATCTCGGCCAGCACCGAGCCCGATCCCGACCCCTCGGACAACGTCGACACGGCACCCGTCGTCACGCCGCTGCCGACCGGCGCCCAGTGCGCGGACGTGGAGATCGTGCAGCAGCACTCGGCCGCCGCGCTGCCCGGCGGCCAGCTCCGCTATCTCTTCACTGCCACCAATCGCGGGCCGGGCTATGCCGCCGACGTGATGATCTCCGGGATGGTGCCGAGCGGCACCACGGTCACCGCCATGCACGCGTCGGCCGGCGGCGCCTGCACCATCGTCAACGGCGAGGTCCACTGCACGTGGCCGGGCCAGACGCTCATCGGCGTCGACCGCACGGTGGAGATCGTGATGCAGGTGTCGCCCTCGGCCGCGCCGGGATCGATCATCTGGGGCTGGTTCATGTCGATGACCTCGTCGACCGACTGCAACCACGCCAACGACATGGTCGACAGCTACGTGTTCGTCGGCGGCGGGTCGAGCCCGGCCGCCGACCTGCAGCTGCAGGCGACGGTGGCGGCCGACGGCCGCACGATGGAACACAGCCGCGCCGCCCGCGTGGGCGAGCCGGTGACCGTGCGCCTGGCGCTCACCAACCACGGTCCGGTCGCGGCCTCCGGTGAGTATGCGCTGGTGGCCAGCGACAACGAGATCAGCGGCTTCACGCTGCTCTCGGCCACCGCGACACACGGGGCTTTTGGCGTGTCCGGACCGGCCTCGGGCGTGTGGCTCACCGGCGCCATCGACAGCGGCCAGACCGCATTCGCCGATATCGTCGTCACGCCGACGACGAGCGCGGCCGGCAAGATGCTCGTGATGCGCACGGCCGGCGCGCCCATCGATCCCGACGCCACCAACGACTGGCTCGAGCTGTCGCTCGACGGCGTGGGTGCCGCTCCGGCGAGCGGCCGCTGGGTGGCGGCCGGCAACGTCGACGGGGTGGCCGGGCGCGAGATCCTCACCGGCACCGGCGAAGGCGAGCGTCCGCAGGTGCGCGGCTTCACCGGCCGCGGCGTCGACCTCGGCCTGCGCTTCAATGCCTTCGACCCGGCCTTCCGCGGCGGCGTGCGGCTGGCCGCGTGCGACATCGACAACGACGGCATCGACGAGATCGTGACCGGTCAGGGCCCGGGCGGGTCGGCGGTGAAGGTGTTCCGCGTGGCCGGCGGCACCATCGCCGAGGTGACCGGCTTCCTGCCGTTCGAGGCCGGGTTCGCCGGCGGTGTCTTCGTGGCGTGCGCCGACCTCGACGGCGACCATCGCAGCGAGGTCGTCGTCGGCGCCGGGCCCGGACGTGCACCCGATGTGCGGACCTTCGCCGTGTCGAGCGCCGGCGCCGTGGCGCAGGCCGCGTGGCAGGCCTACGAGGCCCCCTTCACCGGCGGTGTGCGGGTGGCGACGGGCGCCTATCCCGGCGGCGTCGTGGCGCCATTCCAGGTCCTGTCCACGCCCGGTCCGGGACGTCCGGTGGAACTGCGCCTGTGGGCGGTCGGCGCCGGCACGGCCACACCGGCCGGAGCCGCGGTGGTGCTGCCGGCCGACTACGCCGCCGGAGCGCTCGTCGATGCCGGCGACGTCGATGGCGACGGAGGGCTCGACATCGCCATTGCCCCCGACGGCGGCGCGCCCCGCCTGCTCAGGATCTTCTCGATGAGCGAGCTGCGGTGGATCGTCGATGAGCCGGCCGGCGGCATCGGCTTCGAGGGCGGTGTGCGGATTGCCATCACGCCCCTCACGGGTGGACCCGGGCGGCCCGAGATCGTCGCCGGGCAGGGGCCGGGCGGTCTGCCCGGCGTGCGCGTGTTCCAGTTCGGCCCCGACGGCGGCCTCGAGCGCGTGCGGTTGACGTCGCTCGAGTTCCCGTAGCGGCGAGGCCGGGACCGACCGCGGCCGGGCTCGCGGGCCATCCGCGCTCCACGGAGACCGCGGCAGCCGGTGTAGAGTAAGGGCCGCCGCGGCCAATGCGGCGGGGGAGACTGCTCATGAAACTCGGCCTGTCGCTTGCGGCGTGCGTGGCCTTCGCCGGTGCCTCGTTCGTCGTTCTTCACCATGGACCGGTCGCGCCGATCGCGGTGCTCGCCGCCGAGCAGGCCGCCACGGCGGTCTACTATCCGCCAGCCGGCAGCTGGGCGAAGAAGCCGGCCAGCGAACTGGGCATGGATCAGGCGGCCCTCGATGCCGCCGTGCAGTTCGCCCAGACGCGGGAGTCGACGCGCGCCGTGGACTTCTCGGATCAGGAGCGCATCTTCGGCACCATGCTCGGCTCGGTGCCGAACATCCGCGCCACGACCAATGGCCTGGTGATCTACAAGGGCTACGTCGTGGCGGAGTTCGGCGACACGACGTGGGCCGATCCCACCTACTCGGTCGCCAAGAGCATGCTCTCCACGGTGGCCGGTCTGGCCCTCCGCGACGGGAAGATCGCCAGCGTCGAGACGCCCGTCGGCGCGCTGGTCAAGGACGGCGGCTACGACTCGCCACGCAACGCGCTCGTCACCTGGAAGATGCACCTGCAGCAGGAGACCGAGTGGGAAGGCGCGATGTTCGGCAAGAAGGACGACTTCGTCGGCAAGGAGGCCTTCGGCGAGGGCGAGCGCAAGCCGCGCGAGTTGAAGCGGCCCGGCACCTACTACGAATACAACGACGTGCGCATCAACCGGCTCGGCCTCTCGCTGCTGCGCGTGTTCAATCAGTCCGTGCCCGACGTCTTCCGTACGGAAGTGATGGACGTCATCGGCGCCTCGAACACGTGGCGCTGGATTCCGTACCACAACAGCTTCGTGGATCTCGGCGGCAAGAAGGTGGCCTCGGTGAGTGGCGGCACGCGCTGGGGCGGCGGCGTGTGGATCAACGCGGCGGACATGGCGCGCTTCGGCTATCTGTGGCTGCGCGGCGGCAAGTGGGGCGACAAGCAGATCGTGCCGCCGGCCTACGTCAAGGCCGCCATCACGCCGAGCCAGCACGGACCCGACTACGGCTACCTGTGGTGGCTGAACACCCAGGGGAAGAACTACCCCGGCCTGCCGAGCACGGCCTACGGCGCGCGCGGCGCCGGCAGCAACACCATCACCATCCTGCCGGACCAGGATCTGGTCGTCGTGTGGCGCTGGCACGCGGGCAACGAGGCCGAGTTCGTGAAGCGCGTCGTCGCCGCCATCCGGCCGGGGTCGATGGCCCGCTAGTCCAGCGGCGCTCGAACAGTGACGACGGGCCCGGTGCCGCAGTGGCGCCGGGCCCGTTTGCTGTACACGGGCTGCCCGGGCCACGTGCGCAGCCTGACTCTGGAGAGGGGTTCGGAGTTGCGCGGGAGACGAGATGACGGGGCCTGGGAAACCCCATCAGCGAGCTAGCGGGCGAAGGACCAGACCACCTTGGTGCCGGGGGTGCTGACCGGAGTGCTGGCCGAGGCGTGCTTTGAGGTAGGCATGCTCGAGTCTCCAGGTTGTGCGTGGGTCGTTCGACCCACATGGAGCAAGCGTCATGCCGTCACGATTGCGCGTCAATTTTCTCGTGATTTTTCAGACCGCGCCGGCGCTGGACCATGCCGTCGGGCGGACTTTACACGGCCCGTGGCTTCGATTGCTACACGCCGGAGCGCCGTGGTCCGCCGCCGTACGCAGCACGGGCGGCACGTGGCCGTGCCGCCCGTGGCGAGACGATGCCTCCTGCTCAGATCAGCAGGACATGCACTTGTGGTTGTTCTTGGCGCCCAGGCTCTCGAGGTAGGCAATGACCTCCGGCCACGGCTGCACGCGCTGCACCGGGCCGTTGGCCATGTCGATCGTGGTCTGGCCCTCGCGGTTGACGGCCAGCGGGTCGGTGCCCTTCGACACCAGGTACTTGATCATCTCGAGATCGCCACGGGAGGCGGCGTGATGGATGGCGTTGTTGCCCTCGTGGTCGCGCCCGTTCGGGTCGGAGCCGGCCTCTTCGATGAGGAACTGCACGCCGGCCAGCATGCCGCCGGGCGCGAAGCGGTGCGAGACGCCCGCGAAGCCCTCGCCGTAGCCGACGCCGGCCGAGGCCAGCAAAGCCGGCACGCCGGGACCGGCCACCGGCACCGCCGGCACGCCCGACACGTCGACCAGCACGCGTCGACCGGCATCGCCGAACTCGCCGCGCTCGGGCGGCTTGACCGTCGGGACGTGCGGATCGGCGCCGTAGCTGATGAGCATCTTCATCGCGTCGACGTCGGCGGCGTAGGCGGCGCGCCAGAAGGTGGTCGAGCCGGTTTCGTCGACGCCCGACTGGTCGAAGTTGTAGTTCGAGTACCACACCTTCTTGTTGACGCGCGCGTTCGGGTCGGCGCCCTTGTCGAGCAGGGCCTTCATGAACTCGAGGTAGCCGGTCTTCTGGTTGAGGTGCGCGCGCGGCTGCGGATAGCCGGCCCGCGGCGCCCACATCAGGTTGAGGGCGGCGTAGAGCGGCGCGACGCCGTTCTCAGCGGCCAGATTCGGATCGGCGCCGCGGTCGAGCAGCATCCGGGCGAAGTCGAAGTGGCCGTTGATGGTGGCAGCCAGCATCGCCGAGACGTCGTCGCCCTGCTTGCGCTGGTTGACGTCCACGCCGGCGTCGAGCAGCGCCGCCGCCACGTCGACGTAGCCCTGCCGCGCCGCGAACAGCAGCGACGTCATGCCGCCCTGCGTGTGCACCTGCTCGTTGATGAGGTAGCCGCGGTCGAGGCCCGGAGTGCGGGGACGGCCCGCCGCCCGCGCCGGCGGCGGGGCGGCTGCCGGAGCGCCGGCGGCAGGCGCCGCCTTGGCGGCCAGGTTGCGGCCGTCGGGATTCTCGCCGTTGGCGCTGAGCGCCATCAGGTCGGTCGTCTTCGTGGCGGCGTTCTTGTTGGCGCCACGGGCCAGCAGCAGCTTCACCGCGTCGGCACGGCCGGCGGCGGCGGCGAAGATGAGCGGCGTCTGCTCGCGCTCGCGCTCGGCGGCCTCGATCTCCGCGCCGCCGTCGAGCAGCGCGGTGACGGAGGCGACATCGCCGGCGGCGGCGGCGAACATCAGCGGCGTGGCGCCGGTCGAGGTGGCAGCGTCCACGTCGGCGCCGCCCTTGATGAGCATCGACACGACGGCGCCGGCGCCGCGCTCGGCCGCCAGATGCAGCGGCGTGATGGCGCCGAACCGCGTGGTGGCCCGCACGTTGGCGCCGGCCACGATGAGGGTGCTGGCGAGGGCCTCATGGCCCTGCCGGGCCGCCCAGTGGAGGGCGGTCACGCCGTCGCCGAGCGCGGCGTTGACGTCGGCACCGTCCTTGAGCAGCGCCTTCACCGTCGCCAGGTCGCCGCTCATGGCGGCCTCGGGCACCGAGCCCGGGGCCGCGCCGAGCACGGCAACGAAGGTCCATGCGCCCAGGGCGCCCGCCAGTAATCCCGCAGTCAGTCGTCGCATGTCCATGTCTCCTAGCGGGCCGCGGCGGTCGTGTCCTGCACGGCGTTGAGGTCGATGGTGCCAGAGCTGTCGCCGAACGCCGGGTCGTCCATGCCCATCTTGTGGAGGGCATCGACGAACGCGTTGGCCATCGGCGTGCCGTCGCCGGCCTTGATGTGCAGGCCGCCCTTGAGGGTGCCGCCGGCGTGGCCGGCGAACAGCAGTGGGCAGCGCTTGTGGTTGTGCACGTTCGGGTCGCCCATCGGCGAGCCGTACATGATGAGCGTGTTGTCGAGCACCGAGCCGCCGCCCTCGGGCATCCGCTTGAGCCGTTCGATGAAGTGGGGCAGCAGGCTCACGTGGTAGCGGTTGATCTTGGCGAAGTCGCGGATGCGATCCTCGCGCGCGTTGTGATGGCTGGCGTTGTGGAAGCCGGTGGTGACGCCGGTCGACGGGAAGACCCGGCCCGACACGTCGCGCGACATCTTGAAGGCGAACACGCGGGTGATGTCGTTGCCGAAGGCGAGCGCCTGCAGATCGAACATCAGCTTGACGTGGTCCTCGTAGGAATCGGGCACGCCGATCGGCGCCCCCGGCAGCTCGCGCTCCTGGCCGCTCGAGTTGAACTCCTCGACCTTCTGGATGCGGCGTTCGATCTCGCGGACGTCGGCGAGGTAGTCGTCGAGGCGCGCCTTGTCGGTCGAGCCGACCTGCGCCTTCAAGCGGCCCACGGCCTCGGCCAGGCCATCGAGAATGCTGCGGTCCTCGCGGCGGCGCTGCGCCCGCTCCTCTTTCGTGGCACCGACGCCGAACAGCTGGTCGAACACCGTGCGCGGGTCGCGGATCATCGGCAGCGGCGTGTCGGCGTTGGCCCAGCTGATCGAGTCCGTGTAGACGCACGAGTAGCCGTATTCGCAGCCGCCGGACTGGTCGACCGGTTCGATGCACAGCTGCATCGACGGAATCGGCGTGTCCTGGCCGACGCGCGAGGCGTAGAGCTGGTCGATCGAGATACCGGCGCGCACGTCCGAGCCCATCGTCTGCTTCGGGTGGGCCTGGGTCAGGAACACCGCGCTGGCGCGGAAATGGTCGCCGCCGATCTCAGGCGTCGTGAAGGCTTCGGCCTGACGCAGGTCGGTGTTGCTGACGATGGTGATGTGCTGGCGCACCGACTCGAGCGGCGAGAGCGAGCTCGGCGACAGGTCGAAGTCGCGGCCGGTGGCGGCCGGCGACCACATGTTCATCTTGGCCCCGAAGGCGGAGCTGCCGGCCGCGCCGTGCACCATCTCGATGGCGGCGAGGCGGACCTTGCCGGACGCCGCGGTCCGCGCCTGGGCGGTGGCCGCGGGAATCATGGCGTCGAGCAGCGGCAGGGCGGCGGTGACGCCGATCCCCTTGAGGACGGTGCGGCGTGACAGGTGGCGCTTGGTGATCAGCATGACGTCTCCTACTGGCGTGCGGGACCCGCGACCTCGGTGGTCGCGGCGGTGGCGGTCGGTTTCATCATCCGGAACGCCTGGCTCTTGACGATGCCCTGGACGAACGACGAGATCCGGTAGTCGTGTTTGCCGGCGTCGCGGGCGATGGCGCGCACGGTCGGCATGTCGAACGACTCCACGTGACGGCCGAGGGCGTAGGTCAGCATGCTCTCGGTGAAGCTCGTCAGCAGCGCGTCGCGCTTGCCGAGGAGCGCGAGCCGCAGACCGTCGGCGCCCTCCATCCTGGTGCCGTCGTACATCTCCCCGGTCGCGTCGACCGGGACGCCGGTGTCCTTGATGCGGTACTGGCCGGTGACGTCGAAGTGCTCGAGCGCGAGGCCGAGCGGGTCGATCACGCGGTGGCAGGACATGCACGCCGGGTTGGCGCGGTGCTGCTCCATGCGCTCGCGGACCGAGAGCTGCTTGCCGCCCTGGGCGGCCGCGGTGTCTTCGAGCGCCGGCACGTTGGGCGGCGGCGGCGGCGGCGGCGAGCCGAGCATCACCTGCATGATCCACTTGCCGCGCTGCACGGGCGAGGTGCGATCGGCGACCGAGGTCATCATCAGCACGCTGCCGTGGGTGAGCACGCCGCGTCGCGTCGGTGGCAGCTGGACGCGGCGGAACATCGAGCCGGTCACGTTGGGGATGTTGTAGTGACGGGCCAGACGCTCGTCGACGTAGGTGTAGTCGGCGTTGAGCAGATCGAGCACGCTGCGATCCTCGCGCACGAGACTGGCGAAGAAGAGCTCGGTCTCCTGACGCATCGAGTCGGTCAGCGACTGGTCCCACTGCGGATAGAGGATGCCGTCGGGCCGCACCTTGTCGACGTCCTGCAGGCGCAGCCACTGGGAGCCGAAGCGGGTGGCCAGGGCCTCGGCACGCGGGTCGGCCAGCATGCGCGTGACCTGCTTCTCGAGCTCGGCGGTGGTCTTGAGCGTACCGGCCGTGGCGGCCTTCACCAGGTCGGCATCCGGGACCGTGCCCCACAGGAAGAACGAGAGGCGTGAGGCCAGCGCCAGGTCGCTGACGCGGTAGGCCGCGTTGGCCGTGGCGGTCGCCGGCAGGCTCTCCACGCGGAAGAGGAAACGCGGGTTGGCGAGGATGCCCTGCAGGGCCATGCGCAGGCCGCTTTCGAAGTCGCCGTCGTCGCGGCCCTGGTCGTAGAACTTCATCAGGTCGGCCATGTCGGCGTCGCTGACCGGGCCGCGGAACGCCTGGCGGGCGAGCCGGCGCACCGTCTCGGTGGCGCACGGGCGCTCTTCGCTGGCGGCGGTCGGCCGGCACTGGAAGACCCGGCGGCGGCTGGGCGTCTCCGAGATGCCGGTGGTCTTCATCGGCCCGGCGATGACCACGTCCTGGATGTGCGGCGCCGACGTGATGCCGAAGCCGGTGCCGATCCGCATGTCGACCAGCGTGTGGTCGATCGGCATCATCAGGTCGTCGACGGGCCCGACGAAGCGGGGCACGAAGGCGGCGGCGATCTGCTGCGGGCCCGCCTTGATGTGGACCGGCGGCGAGTCGATGACGAACCCCTGCTCGGTGGCGTCGCTCATGCTGGCGACGACTTCGAGGACGGCCACGCGGTTGCCGTTGACCGAGATCTCCAGCAGCTCGTTGCTGCCGGCCATCGCGATGCCGGTGTTGCCGAAGAGCTCGCCGCTGATCGTGCGCTGCAGCATCGCCTTGAAGATGTAGTCGCCGTCGGCGGGGAAGTTGTGGGTGACGGCGAGGCCGCCGCGCGAGCCGAACGGCGTGCCTTCGACGTAGCGCATCTGCGATTCGGTCTGCAGCACGCGGTAGGTGGCCGAGGTCGGTGAGGCCGTGCGGTCGCCGAGCGCCAGGCGGCTCACCTGCGACGCGGCGCGGAGATAGCCGTCGAGCAGGGTCGGCGAGAAGGCCTGGGCCTCGGCGATGTTGTCGAACCCGTGCGCCTGGGTGTCGGCGGGGAGATAGGGCGTCACGTCGACGTCCAGGTCGAGCAGGTCGCGGACCGCCGCGGTGTACTCGGCGCGCGTCAGGCGCTGGAACGGCCGCCAGCCGGGGTTGGGGTTGCTGGCCGCGAACTCGTCCATGCGGCTTTCGAGGGCCGCGGTGAGCGAGGCAATCGCGCCGTCTTCGGGCTTCTTGGCGCCCGGCGGCGGCATCATGCCGGCGCGCAGCTTGCGAATCATCTTCTCGACGACCTCGGGCTGCTGCTGCGCCTTCATCGCGTCCCAGTTGGCGAGCGAGAGGCCGCCGGCCTTGCCGCGTTCGCTGTGGCAGGTCGCGCAGTAAGTGGTGACGAGGCGCGTCTGCTCGGCGGCGACCATGGCGTGGCCGGGCGCCGTGGCTCGGGATGCCTGAGAGGCCGGCTGCCGCGTCGGCGTCCGGGTTGCCTGGCTGGCCGCGGCGGCCGCGGGCGCCGGCGTGGCGGAAGAGGCAGGCGCCTGAGTGGCGCGCGCCACCAGACCGAGGGAGAGCAGCGCCACGCACGCGGACGCCAGGAACAACTGTTTCATCACCGCCCTCGCTTGGCCGCGGACGGCCAGGAGTGGATTGACGCAGCGGGCACCAACCGGCCCGCTTGCAGACCTGCATTATGCCGCAAGAACGGCCGGAAAAAGCAGCGGCAGCGCCGAACACGTCGCGACTCGGCGCGCGTGCGCACCCTGGCTGCCACGCGGCGCATTCGCCGAGACAAACGAAGACCAGGGACGGTCCGGCGGCGGTCCCGGGACCGCGGACGAGTCCGCGTCGACATCCCTAGTAGAATCACCGCTCACCGGGACGTCACAGCGCCGCGTCTTCCTGCATGACGTGTCCGGGATGAGAGAGAAGGGAACGATGAGACTGCTGCGCACGATCTTCGGGGGACTGGCGCTGGCGCTCTGGCTGACGCCAGCCGCCATCGGCCAGACCACCACGGGCACCATTCTGGGCGACGTCAAGGACGCGACCGGCGGTGCGCTCCCGGGCGTCACGGTGATCGCCGTGAACCAATCGAATGGCCTGACGCGCGAGGCCGTGACCGACGGGCTCGGCAACTATCGTTTCTCCGCGATGCCGGCCAGCCTCTACACCATCACGGCCAGCCTCGGCGGGTTCAAGGAAGCCACGCGCACCGACGTCCGCCTGGCCATCAACTCCCAGGTCTCGGCCCCCTTCACCCTCGAAGTCGGCGGCCTCGAAGAGACCATCACCGTCACCGAGCAGGCGCCGCTCGTGAACACGACCGAGAGCGTCGTGCGGACGCTGGTGGACACGCAGCAGATCGCCAACCTGCCGCTCAAGTCGCGTGATTTCCTCGACCTGACGCTGCTGGCGCCGGGGGTGGTGTCCGACCAGGGCTCGGCCTCGGGCGGACAGACCGACTCGATCTCGTTCGGCGGCATGAGTGAGAACTACAAGTCGATCTGGCTCGAAGGCGTGGACTTCAACGACGAGGTCACCGGCGGCGGCAGCTCGCTGTCCTCGGCCACCCGCATCGCACTCGCCCAGGAAGCGATCCAGGAGTTCCAGGTGATGGCCAACTCCTACTCGGCCGAGTTCGGCCGCTCGGCCTCCGGCGCCGTCAACATCCTGACCAAGTCGGGCGGCAACCAGGTGCGCGGGGCCGGCTTCTACTTCCGTCGCGACGATGCCTTCGACAAACCCAACTACTTCGCCGTCAACGTGCCGCCCTTCAAGATCGAGCAGTACGGCGCCACGCTCGGCGGCCCGATCAAGCAGAACAAGCTCTTCTACTTCGCCTCGTGGGAGAAGCGCGCCAACAACCGCTCGGTCCAGGTCAACATCCCGACGGCGATCGCCGACTTCGTCAGCCGCCTCGGCTACGACACCCGCACCGACGTGCCGGTGACGGCCAGCGAGAACAATGTGTTCGGCAAGGTCACCTACCTGGCCTCGCAGAAGCACACGGTGAACGGCACCTACATGTACGACCACCGTGACCTGTTCAACCAGCAGACCGGCGGCGACAGTGCCGGTGACCATGGCTACGACGACCAGCGTCGTGCCTGGTTCTTCGTCGGCAACCTGACCTCCGTGCTGCGCTCGAACATCGTCAACGAACTGCGGCTGAGCGCCTCGCACCAGGCCCTCGATCGCGTGTTGCCGGAGGGATCGACCTCGAAGCCGGAAATCCGCTTCCCGACGGTGCAGTTCGGCCGCGCCAGCAACGTGCCGCAGTCGCGCTCGCAGGACAACTACATCCTGACCAACGCCACCAGCATCAACTTCGTCGCCAAGGGCACGCACGACCTGAAGGTCGGCTTCGAGATCAACAAGGTGCCGACGACCAGCAAGATCAACCAGTCGTTCAACGGCCTGTTCGAGTTCCTGCAGGATCGCCCGGTCGTCGCCGGCGACGCGACATCGCTGCCGTTCCGCTACACCCAGGGCATCGAGCTGCGCGGCGAGCTGGCGGCGCTGACCCGCGACGTCGACATCTACTCGGCCTTCATCAACGACCAGTGGCAGCCGCGCGACAACCTGACCTTCAGCGTCGGCGTGCGCTACGACTGGCAGTACTGGCGCGGCGACCTGAACGGGCAGGACGTGCCCGGCAACATCCCGATCGAGCAGTTCTGGATCAGCCAGATCACCGGCGACCTGCGCGGCCAGAACTTCAAGGCGGCGCCGAACGACCTCAACAACATCGCGCCTCGTCTCGGCGTGACCTGGGATCCGAACAACGATGGCCGCACCGTGGTGCGCGGCGGCTACGGCATCTACTACGACCAGATCAACACGACGACCATGCGCGGTGTCATCGCCGGCTATCCCGGCTTCATCACCACCCAGATCGCCAACGATGCCCGCTCCGGCGCCCGCATCCTCAACGACTTCTTCCCGAACGTGCCGACGATCTCGTTCCCGCAGTCGGTGGGCTCGGCCTTCCGTATCGCCAGCCCGGACGCCGAAGCGCCCTACACACACCAGATGACGGCCGGCGCCACGCGGCAGCTCGGCTCCAACTACGCCGCCTCGTTCGACTACGTCTACATGCGCGGCGAGCACTTCCCCCTGACCAGAAACGTGAATGCGCGCCAGGCCGACGGCACGTTCCCGATTCTCTCCTCGGGGCTGCGCCTGCTGCTCTACGACGACGCGTCGCCGATTCGCATCCACCAGGCACAGTTCCGCCTGCAGAAGCGTTTCGCGAACCGCCTCGGGTTCCTGGTCGGCTACACGCTCGGCAGCGCCAAGTCGATCGCCGACAACGGCACGCCGTCCAACAAGTACGACCTGATGGCCGATTGGGGCCCGACCGCCAACGACGTGCGACACCGCGTCGTGACCAACGTCATCTACGAGCTGCCGTGGCAGATTCAGTTGGGCACCATCCTCACCGCCAACTCGGCGCCGCCCTACAACATCACCCTCGGCACCGACGCCAACCGCGACGGCGACAACAACGATCGGCCGGCCGGCACCGGCTACAACGCCGGTCGCGGCGACGCCTACTTCCAGGCCGACATCCGGACCTCGAAGCGGGTCACGATCGGCCGCGTCTCCGGCGAGATCCTGTGGGAGATGTTCAACGTCTTCAACACGGTCAACTTCAACAACTACAACGGCAACCAGTCGGCGGCGCCGGGGGTGACGGCCAACGGGATCCCGACCGGGTTCGGCCGTCCGCGCCAGGCGTTCGACCCGTTCCAGGCGCAGCTGGGGTTCAAGCTGACGTTCTGAGCCGGGGCTCGGGGCTGGGGTCCCGGTTGCTCGGAATCAGGGTTGAGGCTATACATCGACGGGCCGGGGGCGCGTGGCGTCTCCGGCCCGACGTCTGTACGGACGGCCCGGCGAGGGAATGTGCCGGAGGTTGCCGCTAACCATGACGAACTGCGGCCCGGGCGAATCCGTCGTCCGTCGTCCGTCGATGAATGGAGGCGGCCGTGTCGAGTGCCACGCTCGTTGCTACACCACCCGTCCCCCGGGCCGATGCCTTGCGCTTCTCCGTCGGCTCCGGGATAATCGCGCCCACGGCGGCGGCCCCGCCGCTTATGGCCCGTCGCGCACGCCAGCTCGGCCAGGACCGGTCGTCCCCTCAGGATGCGGCTGTGTCCGATGTGGCCCGCCGCGACGCCATCGCCGCCGGCCGGCAGCTGCTGGCCGACCAGCACGACGTAGTGGTGGATTCGGTGCGTTTCGTGGCGGCCCGCTACCATCTGTCGCGCGACATGGCCGACGAACTTCGTGGCCGCGTGATGCTGCACCTGGCGGCCAACGACTACGCCGCGTTGCGGCACTGGCGGCGTGAGTGCACGCTCCACACGTATCTCGTCACCGTCGTGGGGCGCGTCTTCCTCGACTTCCGCAACCAGGAGTGGGGTAAGGCCAAACCGCCGGCCCTGGCCCGGCGTCTCGGTCCGGTGGCGATGCTGTTGTGGCGGCTCACGCACCGCAAACGGCTGAGCTTCGATGAGGCCGTCGAGACCCTGCGTGCCGACCACGCCGTGACCGCGTCGCGCGATGAGCTGTGGACCATTTACTCGTCGCTACCCGCACCGTCAGGCCGCTACTTCGTGGGCGTGAGCGAGCTGGAACAGCGGGAACAGTCCGGGAGCGAGGCCGACGCCCTCGTGCACGGAGCCGAACGCCGGCGGCTCGCCTGCAAGGTCGAGCGCGCCCTCAGTCACGCCCTGACGGGTCTGTCGGCGGAGGACCGGCTGATCCTCAAGCTGTTCTTCACGAACGGGATGTCGCGGGCGCAGATTGCCCGCGCGCTGACGCTCGACCAGCAGCGGCTGTATCCGCGGTTCATCTCGCTGATGCAGCGGCTGCACGATGCCCTCCGGGCCCAGCAGGTGACGGCCACGGATGTCCGGGAGGTCATCGGCTCGGAGAATCTGCCGTCCGGCCGGGCCGTGCTGGAAGAAGCGTGCAAATCCGAGGGGGTCGGACCGTCTCACGAACTGGAACGCGCGCCGGCCCCCAGGCGTCCGCGACTAGGGGAATCGTGAGCCGAAACAGTCGATTCGGTGAGATGGGTTCGTCGTCGGCGTGTCCGATGCCTCTCGAGATTGCCAGATTCGTGGATGGCCGGCTCGACGACGAGCACCGGGCCCGAATGCTGATGCATCTGTCCGAGTGCGACGATTGTCGCGAGCTCGTGGCGACGGTGGCCGCCGCGTCGCCGGCCGGCCGCGAGGGCGCGGATGACGCTCACGCACCGGCGCGACTGTCTCCGCGGGCCTGGTGGCGGCGCCGTCCCGGCGCCTGGGCCGCCGCCGCCGCCCTGGCGGCCGCGGCCGTGTTCACCTTCAGCCTGACGCCGCCGCCGCCGGCAGCCCCGGTCGACGTCTGGGCCGAGGTCGCCACGGCGATTGGCCCGGCCCGCACGGTTGAGGCGCGCCTCAGCCGACTGCCGGCCCACGTGCCTCTCGCCCCGCCGACCCGTGCCGAGACTGCCGGCGCCAGCTTCGCGCGCCAGGCCCTGGCCGCCCGGCTTCGCGAAGCCGCGGCCGGGCCCGCGGAGGAAAGCGACGAGCGTCGCGTGGTCCGCCACGCCGCGGGTGTGGCGGCACTCGTCGCGGGTCGCGCGGCCGACGCGGTCCCCCTGCTGGAGTCGGCGCTCGTCGACGCGTCGTCCAGTTCCTCCGCGCGCGCTGATGTTCTGGCGGACCTGTCCGCCGCTTACGCTGAACTCGGCAAGGCGACCTCGCGCGAGCACTGGACGATGGCGCTGCGTGCCGCCGAGGAAGCCCTGGCGAATGACACGACACATGCGACGGGCCGGTTCAATCGGGCTCTGGCTCTCGAACATCTGCAGCGCACCGACCAGGCTCTGTCCGCGTGGCGTGACCTCGCCGCCGATGCCTCGCTCGATCCGGGTTGGCGGAAGGAAGCCGTCGACCAT
Organism: uncultured Acidobacteriota bacterium; assembly: GCA_963807405.1. GTDB lineage: Bacteria > Acidobacteriota > Vicinamibacteria > Vicinamibacterales > UBA2999 > CADEFD01. Next base: position 977,480 of record CAWEBU010000009.1, read on the forward strand.
GCGCGTGCGCTCGCCCGCTAGCTTTGCGTGCAGGGAACACGCCGCCCGTCGTGTCCGTTGAGCGTCAGCCGTCCGTCCCGTCACCGGCGTCCCGTCCTTCGGTCGCGGCGCTCGGCTGGCTGTGTGTCCTCTCGGCCGCCGTTGCCACCTTCATCGCCCTCCTGATCGGGCCACCCGGGCCGCTCGATGACCTGGCGGCCACCGTCGCGGGTCCCCGCACGGTGGAGGGGCGGCTCACCGGCGGCTTCGCGTACGCGCCGCTGTGGACGCCGCGTCGCGCCGCCGACGCACCCGCCCCGAACTGGCGCATGCTGGCCGCGGCGGCGCGGGCCAAGGAGCGCAGCGACCTGGCGCCGACCGCCGCCAGTCTGCAGGCCCTGGGCGTCGCCGCCCTGCAGGCGGCGAGCGTCGAGGCCGCGGTGCAGGCGTTCGAGGATGCCGCGAACGAGAGTCCGGAGGACGCGGCCATCCAGTCGGACCTGGCCGCCGCCTACCTCGCCCGCGGCGCCACGCCGGGTCGCGCCATCGATCTCGCACGGGCCTTCGAAGCGGCCGACCGGGCCCGGCGCCTGAACCCCTATCTCGCCACCGCGGCGTTCAACCGCGCGCTCAGCATCGAACGTCTCCACCTGCGGCGTCAGGCGGTGCGTGCCTGGGACGCCTATCTCGCGACCTTCGGCGACGAAGCGGGTTGGGCCGACGAAGCGCGTCGTCATCGCGCCGCGCTCATGGTGGCGCCGCCGGTCGAGCCGCCGCCGCCGCATGCCCCGGCCGTGGAACGCCTGCGCGCATGGGCGTCCGTCGCCGCGCAGGATCCCGAGGCCACCAGGCTGCCGGACCTGACCGGCGGCGGCCCCTTCTACGCCGCCATTGCCAGAGAGGCGGCGCGCCGTCCGACGTCGGAGCGGGGCTGGCTGGCCGAGGCTGTACGCGATCTGCTCGCCGCGGAGGCGGCGCTGGCGCTGCTCGACTACGGCGCGGCCGACCGCCTCGCCTCGAGTGTGCTCGCGCGTCCGCTCGCGCCCGAGTCGCCGCTCACGCTGTGGGCGACGCGCCTGCGCCTCACGACCGGGTTCAACACCGGCCGGGCCACGGACCAGCGACCGGTCGTGGAGGCGCTGGCTGCCACCTCGCACCAGCTGGGATTCACCGCGCTCGAAAGCGATGCCCGGCACCGGCTGGGCGCGCTCGACTTCGTCGCCGGACGCTATGAACGCGCCTACGACCACTACACCGTCGCCCTCACCTTGCGCGAGGCACTCGGCGACGCGCGCGCCGCCGCGTCGTCGCGCGTGGCCGCCGCCGACGCCTTGCGCATGCTGGGCCGCGAGCCGGAGGCGTGGGAGCGGCATCTCGCCAATCTGAAGGCCGGGCGTCTCGCTGATGCGGCGCTCGAGAGCGCGCGGCTGACCGGGCCGGCGGCAAGCGGCCTGAGCGCGGGTCAGCCGGCCGTGGCGCTGGTGTTCGCCCGTGAGGCCGAGGACGTCGCGGCCGAGTCCGACCACCGTGGTCCGCTGGCGTTCGCCCGGCTCCTCCAGGCGCGGGCGCTGTGGCGGGCCGGCGACACGAAGGCCGCGTCGGCAACGCTCCTGCGCGCCCGTGCCGCCCTCGACTCGCTGCCCGATGCTTCCATGCGCGATCGATTCCTCGCCGAGTTCGCGCTCGCGGAATCGGAAGTGCTGTCGTCCGCCGCCCCAGCCGCCGCCCTGCCGTTTCTGGCCGAGGCGGAACGGCGACTGGCCACCAATGTCGGCCAGCGCCAGCTGGGACGTGCCGTGCTCGAGGCCCGTGTGCACCGGACACTCGGCAACCTCGATGCTGCCCGGGCGGCCCTGCGCAAGGGCGTGGCCCTCGTCGAGACACAGGAAGGTGAGATCGACCAGTCCGACTTCCTGCCGTCGTTCGTCGACGCGAGCTGGGATGTGTTCGCGGAGCTCGTCGATCTCGAGGCCGAGGCCGGCGACAGCTCGGCGGCGCTGCAGTGGCTCGATCGCGGCTTCGACATCCGCCGCCGCTGGAGTGGCGGCCCGAGGTCGTCGCTGGCCGACGTGTCGCGTGGCGGCCCGCTCGTGGCCTATCTCGCGCGCGACGACGGCCTGTGGATCTGGGTGGTGCAGGACGGGCTCGTCGAGCAGCGCCGCGTGCCGACGCCGCGCGCCGCACTGGCGCGCAAGGCCGCCCGTCTGGCCTACCTGCTGACCCTCGATTCCGCGGCGTCCGCGCTCGATGAAGCGGTGGCGGCGGTGGCCCAGGACGTCTGGTGGCCGATCGCACCCTTGCTCGAGCGCGACGGCCGGGCGCCGCGGAGGGTGGCGCTCGTGCTCGACCCGGTGCTGCAGCGCGTGCCGTTCGCGCTGCTGCCGTGGCGCCCCGACCGGGCGACGCGCGTGGTGGAGGTGACGGCCACGCTCCTCTGCCCGTCGCTCTTCGCCTGCGGCGACAGCGACGGCGCCGCGGTCGCCGTCACCCGGGTGTCCGCTCTCCATGCCGGCGAGGGCAGCGACGGGTTCGCCGCGCTCCCGGCCGCCCGCGATGAGGCGGAGCGGATTGGCCGGCGCTACGCCGGCGCCCGCGTCGGGCCGGCGACCGAGACGGCCTTCGCGGCCGCCCTCGGCAGCGACGACGTCCTCCATTTCTCGGGACACGCCGTCCCGGATGAGCGCTATCCCCGGCGCTCGGAACTGCTGCTTGCGTCCGGCGCGGGCGAGGGCGTGCGCGTCCCCCTCAGCCGTCTGCTCGAACGCCCCGTGCGCAGCGTTCTCGTCGTGCTGTCGGCCTGCCGCACGAGCCGCGCCGAGGCCCGGCGTGGCGAAGGTGGCATCGGCGTGGCCGGCGAGTTCCTGCGCGCCGGTGTCAGACACGTGGTGGCTACGCAGTGGGACGTCAGAGACGATGCCGCCGGCGCCGTCATGGATCTCGTCCACGAAGCGCTGGCGGCCGGCGCCGCGCCGTGGGATGCCGTGCGTCACGCACAGCTCGTCGTGCGCCGCACCGCGACCTACCGCGCGCGCGACTGGGCGGGCTATGTCGCCTACACTGCTGTCTCGGATTCCTCACCCCTGTCACGTGCTGTCGCTCCCATGCCCCCTCGCTTGGAGTTGCGATGAAGCTGGTCGTCTCGGTTTACGGTATGTGTCTGTGCGTGCTCGACAAGCGGCAGGGAAGTCGCGCCGCTGGTGCCACCGTGCTGCTGCTGAATGGCGCGGCGCCCCGCACGCGGACGATGACGGACGGCAGCATCCGTCCCAGCCTTCCGTATCACCATCCCTTGCTCTTCGTGCCGGCTCGCCATGCCGACGTGGCGCGCACCACGTGGTCGCCCGTGCCGGCGCCGGAGTCACTCGTCGATACCGAGAACCTCATGTCGGGCCGTCACTTCGCCTGGAGTCTGTCCGGTCTCGACCTGACGCTCGGCCGCGGCAAGGGGCTCGCGTTGTACGAGAACCAGCAGGTTGACGCGTCGGGCCGCCTGCCCGACCCGTCGAGCAATGACGACACCAAGGCCTATCTCGACTGGCGCCGCATCCCGGATCTGTCGCGCATCGTGCCCGGTGCCCGGGTGCGATCCAGCTTCCGGAAGATCGGGATGAACGTCCTCGGCCTCCTCGCGTTCACCGGCGGTCAGCTGCGCGGTGCCAAGCCGAAGAACGTCGGCGGCAACGCCACGCGCTGGCGATTCAGCGACAGCTTCGAGCAGGTCGTGACCGACCGCTTCGAGATCCACTGCGAGCTGCCGGGGAACAGCCTGCGGGCCACGGGTTTCTCGGGCGGGCGGGCCCAGACCATCCGCCTGGCCGCGGCCGACGATCGGGTCATTCGCCTCGTCGTCGTGCACGAAGCCAGTCCGCTGGCCAGCCGCCCGCAGATGCGTGCGGCCGGGACCGCAGCGGCTGGGGCAGGACTGCCGCACTACACCGCGTTCTACGAGGCGTTGCACGGGAAGGGCGTCGACGCGCTGGCGCCGCCCCGTCCGGTGGGCCGCGGGGGCGGTGGTGGGGGCGGCCCCATCCCGGTCATCGACACGCCCAACTGTCCGCCGGCGCTCATCTAACGGCGGGCGGCCCGTGCACCTCGCAAGGTATCGCAGCCGCTTCGGCGGCGAAGGCACCATCGTCACGCTCGACGACGGACGGGCCTTCACCGCGGCGCACTGTCTCGCGTCCGTGGACGGACGCGCGGGGACCCTCATCGCGTCGGCCGACGGCCGGCAGTGGCGGGTGGTTCGCCGCGCGTCGCCGCGCGGCAGTGACCTCGCCGTGCTGCGAGCGGTCGGAATGGTTCCAGGCAACGGCGGGAGGAAGGCGGCCGGGCGGGCCCGGTACCTGGGGCTGTGTCCGGGCCTCGAGATCACGTTCGTGGGTCACACGGGGCGGCATTTCGAGACGCGGCGCGCGCGCGTCGTCACCGTCACGGCGACCAGAGTGGTTGCCGACGTGCTGTCCGACGCCGGGGTCCGCGCTGGCGACAGCGGTGGCCCGGTGCTGGTCGGGGAGGGACTGGTCGGCATCGTCATCGCACGGGCGGGGAGGGCGCTGTCGTATGACGCCTCATCGCAGCTCGTCCTGTCGCGGATCGCGCTTGGGTCCTGAACACGCGAACGCCCGGACGGGGAGGAACCGTCCGGGCGTCTCGTTGACGGCGCCGCTCCTACGGCGGTGGCGTCGTCTGCTGCTAGCGGCCGTCGTCGCGCTGCCGGCGCGTCACCTGGTCCCACACCGTGGCGGCGCCGCCACCCACGATGCCGCCGACGACCGCGCCCTTCTTGCCCTTCACCAGTCCGCCCATGACGGCGCCGGCCGCCGTCGAGCCCGCGATGATGGCCACGCTCTTCTTCACCGACCGCTTCGGTGCTTCGACCTCGTAGCGGACGGGACGTGAACGAGGACGGTAGACCTCGACCGGCTCGGTGATGACCGCCGGCCGTGCGTAGGGGCGGTCGTCCCGGTCCGCCACGCGCACGATGCCGGCTGCAGCAGGCGCCGTCTCCACGTAGCGGACGTCAGCCACCGACGGCTGGAGGGCAACGGGTCGGGCTTCGCTCACGCACGACACGCTCGGCGCGGCCCCGGTCACCGTGCGGACGACCGCGCGCTGCCCGGGTTCACATTCGACAGCCAGCTCTGGCGCCGTCGCAATGGGAGCGAGCGGCGCGGCTGGCACCGGGTCCGTGGAGACCAGGCCGAAAGCCGTGTCAGGCGCGCTCGTGGCGGTCGCCCGGCCGCCAAGATAGAACGCCCCCACGATCGCGCCAACACCGAGCGCTCCGATCATCCATCCAGGTATGCTGCGCATGGTCGAATCCTCCTGCTGGGCTATACATCAAGGAACGTGCCGCGTTTGGATCGCCTGAATGCCGCACGAATGCGGCTACGACACGCTTTGGATGTCCTGAGAGGAGGACGATGCGGGCGTATAATCGCCCATGGCGCAACCAAGAACATTGGCGCTCGTCGCGGCAGCCGCCCTGCTGGTGCTGTCGTCGGCGCTGCACGCTTCCGACGAGCTGACGCTCACCTATCGTGCGGGGCTGGTGCAGCCGGGCGACGTCCTCCACCTGGCGGTCACGGCGCCGGCGACGGCCACCTCGGTCGAGGCCAGCTTGGAACGATCGGGCAGTGCCCTTCGTGCGTGATGCCGACGGCATCTGGCGGACGCTGCTCGGAGTGGACGTGGCGGCGCCGAGTGGGCCGATCCCCCTGACCCTGTCGGCCGCCTCGCCAACCGGCGGGCCGCTCACCTCGACCGAGACCATCACCGTCTCACCGAAATCCGTACGGACCCGCCGTATCACCGTGAATCCGAGGTTCGTGAATCCTCCGAAGAGCGCGCTGCCGCGCATCCAGCAGGAGGCCGTGCTGCTCAACGAGTTGTTCGCGACGACGAGCGCCGAGCGCCACTGGGGCCGCAACGCCGTGCGTCCGGTGGAAGGTGTCGCGGTCAGCGGGTTCGGCGTCCGCAGCGTGCTCAACGGTCAGCCACGCGGCCCCCACACCGGCCTCGACCTGGCCGCCATCACTGGGACGCCCGTGCACGCGCCCACGGCCGGTGTCGTCGTCTACGCGCGTGAGTTCTACTACTCCGGCAACACCGTGATTCTCGACCACGGTCAGGGCCTCTACTCGACGATGGCGCATCTGTCCGTGATCGACGTCAAGGAGGGCGACCAGGTGGCGCAGGGCGATCTGGTGGGCAAGGTCGGGGCGACCGGTCGCGTGACCGGTCCCCACCTGCACTGGGCGGTGCGCCTGCACGGCGCGCGCGTCGATCCGCTGTCGCTGCTCGATGTGCTGACTATTTCGCGCCGTCCAGCCCCGTGAGCGTCGCGCTCGACGGGCCGCGCTTCTTCTGCAGGTCGGCGGCTACGCGGTCGGCCTGCCGCCAGGCGCGCAGGACGTTCAATCCGATCACCTTCTTGATGTCGTCGTCGGTGTAGCCGCGCTTCAGCAGCTCCGCGGTGAGCGCTGGATATGTCGAGACGTCCTCGAGTCCCTCCACGACGTCGGTGATGCCGTCGAAGTCGCCACCGAGCCCGATGTGGTCGATGCCGGCCAGCTTGCGGATGTGGTCGACGTGATCGGCCACCTGCGCCACCGTGGCCCGCGGGGTCGGATTGGCCTCGCGCCACGTGGCCATGGCCTGGTTGACGCCGGCCTCGTCGTTCGGCCGCGTCTGCTGGAGGCGGGTGCGTTCGGCCGCGGCACGACGGTCGTGCGCCACGACCTCGGCCGACGTGAAGCCGGGCACGAAGCTCACCATCACGACACCGCCATTCTTCGGCAGCTGGCGCAGAATCTGATCCGGCACGTTCCTCGGCACGTCGGCCACGGCGCGCGCCGACGAATGCGAGAAGATGACGGGCGCCGCGGTGACGGCGAGGGCATCCGCCATCGTGTCGGGCGAGACGTGGCTCAGGTCCACCAGCATCCCCAGCCAGTTCATCTCGCGCACCATCTCCTCCCCGAATTTCGTGAGGCCGCCGTGGGTGGGCGTGTCAGCCGCGGCATCGGCCCACGGCGTGTTGTTGTTGTGCGTGAGCGTCATGTAGCGGGCGCCGAGCGCGTGCATCATGCGCAGGGTCGCGAGCGAGCTGTCGACCGAGTGGCCGCCCTCCATGCCGATCATCGAGGCGATCCGCCCGCGCGCGAAGATGCGTTCCACGTCATCGGCCGACAGCGCCAGCTCGAACGTCTCCGGCCAGCGCTTGAGCATGCGGTGCACGATGTCGACCTGTTCGAGCGTGGCCACGACGGCTTGCGGCGCCGGCATGGTCGACGGCACGTAGACCGACCAGAACTGCGCGCCGAGACCGCCGGCCTTGAGGCGCGGGATGTCGGTCATCAGCGCCGGCACGCTGCGGGCGATGTCCGCCTTGGCCAGATCGCGGCCCGGGTCGAGACCGCGTAGCGCCCACGGGTAGTCGTTGTGGCCATCGATGAGCGGCACCTGTGCGTGGAGTGCCTTGGCGCGCGCGACGAGATCGGCCTGCGTGCTGCGATCGTCCGACGCCGAGAGCATCGCGGCCGCGGCGGCCACACCGAGAACGGAAAGGGCGAATCGCATGCCGGCATTGTAGCGGGGCCTGGCTCCGATGGCATGCTTCGTAGCGCAGGTGCCGCGCCAACGGGGCCCGGCCCCTCAGAGCTTCAGCAGGGTTTCCCGCAGGATCTTCGACTGGAGCCGGCTGACCGGCAGCTGCTGGCCGTTGGTCAGCGTCACCTCGTAGGTGCCGCCGGGCATGGGGCTGACCTTGTGAATGAGGTCGACCGCGGCCAGCGTGCCGCGGCCGAGGCGGACGAAGCGGCGCGGGTCGAGCCTGGCCTCGAGGGCGTGCAGGCGATGCGAGAGCGCGTAGCGCTCGCCGGTGACGGTGGTGATCTGCAGCAGTTCCTTGTCAGCCACGATCGACGCGATCCGGCGTACCGGCAGGATGACCACCTCGTCCCGTGTGCGGACCGGGATGCGCTCGAGAAAGCCCTTGCGGGTGGCCGTCTCGTAGGCGGCCGCTGCGGCGGAGACGTTGCGGGCGCGCTCGGCGGCGCCGGCCTGCTTGCGCGCCCGCGCCCGCTCGACGGTGGCCATCAGCCGGTCCTTGTCCACGGGCTTGAGCAGGTAGTCGACGGCGTTCAGCTCGAAGGCCTGCACGGCGAACTCGTCGAACGCCGTCACGAACGCGATGGCGGGGGCGGCGTCCGGCGACAGCAGCCGCGCGGCGTCGAGGCCGCCGAGCTCCGGCATCTGCAGATCGAGCAGCGCGAGGTCGGGACGGAGCTGCTCGATGAGCGTCACCGCCTCCCGGCCGTTGGTGGCTTCGCCCACGAGCGTCACGCCTTCCACCTGCGCCAGCAGGTTCGCGAGGAATTTGCGGGCCGGACGTTCGTCGTCGGCGATGAGGACCTTGAGCGCCGTCATCGGGGTCATCCTGCGGCCCGGGCGCTGCCGGTCTCGACCGCCTCGCCGGCCGACAGCACCGGGATGCGCACCTCGGCGACGGTCACGCCGCCGACGACGCCGAGCGACAGCGACGCGGCGTCGCCGAAGCGGAGGGCGAGCCGGCGCTCGACGTTGTTCAGCCCGACGCGCGACGATCGTGCCTCCGGCGTCTCCACCAGCGGCGAGCCGGTGTTCTCGACCGCGACGCGCAGCACCTGGTGCGCCGCCGCGCCTTCGAGCCGGGCCGTCACCCGCACCTCGCCGCCCTGGATCGATCGGGCGATGCCGTGCTTCACCGCATTCTCGACGAGCGGCTGCACGACCAGGCAGGGCACGGGGAGCGCACGCAGCTGGCCGGGGATGTCGAGCGAGACCTGGAGCCGCTCCTCGAAGCGCTCGCGTTCGATGTCGAGGTAGTGCTCCACCAGCTCGAGCTCGCGACCGAGCGTGGTCATCTCGCCCTCGGACCTGAGCACGCTGCGCAGGAGTGAGGTCAGGCGCAGCAGCGTCTTGAGCGCCCGCGGCGGCGCCGTCTCGATCAGGTAGCCGATCGTCGTCAGCGCGTTGAAGAGGAAGTGCGGATTGATCTGCGCGCGCAGGGCCCGCAACTCAGCCTCGGCCGCCAGGCGCTCGGTCTTCTCCTCGCGCAACCGCCGGTCGAGGCGCTCGAGGTTGAGGCGCACGCCGTCCACGCGGCGGGCCGCCAGAAGCGCCGCCTGGTCGAGAAAGGCGCGGTCGTCCGAGAGCAGCCGCCGGCCGGCGGTGAGCCGGCCGACCCGGACCTGGAAGCGCGGCGCCTCGGTGGTCGGCACGGCGACGGTCGTGGATACGAGTGCCGGTGGGGGCGCCGGCGTCTCCTCCGGTGCCCACCACGCCCGCTCGGCGTGCATGGCCGTGGCCATGGCAGTGGAGGTGCGATCGAGCACGGCCTCGACCGTATCGCATTCCGGCAGCGCCGCCTCCAGGTCCCGCCTCAATTCTGCGAAGTCGTGGCGGCCGAGGAGCGTGGTGTCGACGAAGCGGTTGATGGCGCCGCGAATCGACGGATACAGCACGGCCGTGGTCACCCAGCACGCCAGCAACAGGGCGACGGCCACCGGTCCCTCGGGGATCTCGCTGAGCCCGGCGTAGCAGGCCATCGCCACTGCCACCACCGTCATCAGCGTGAGGGCACGTTTCAGGAACAGGTCCGCCAGCGCGAAGCGGTACTCCTGGTAGAGGATGGCAAAGGCCAGTGGCAGCACCGCCTGATGGCCCACGACCTCGGCGACCCAGCCGCCGGCATCGTCGTGGAAGTGGCCCAGATGGTTGGCCAGCACCGCAAAGAGCGAGAGCGAGAGGACCCACAGCGCGCGGCGTCCGTTGGTCTGGTTGCGCGTGAGCACCCCCAGGGGGACGATGATGGCGCCGAATGCCACCGTGAGGACCGTGAAGGCCAGGGCTGATGGCTGCTCGTCCCCGGCGGCCAGCGTCCGCAGCTGCAGCACGGTGGCGGCCAGGCTGCAGGTGTAGGCCACGGCGATGAGGGTGCGACCGCCGCGCACGTCGCGCGCGACCGAGTGCACGACGACCGCCGCCAGCATGGCGAGCGCGGTGAACGAGACGCCGCTCAGCCACGACTCCGGCCCGGCGCTGCCCAGCCGGCTCAGCAGGTAGTCGCCGAGCTCGCCGAGGTTCCAGACGAGGCCGAGCAGCGCGGTGAGCAGCGGCAGCCAGTCGCTGCGGTCGGCCGAACCTCGGCCCTGCCGCACCAGGCTCAGCCACATCGCGCAGAGTGCCGCGCCGGTGGTGAAGCCGACGAGATTCAGCAGCTCCGCGGCCGTGTAGTCGCCCACGAGCGAATTGTAGACCGCCGGCTGGGGCGGTGCTGGCGGTGACAACTCGCGACGTGCTGCCGCGGTCCGCGATGCCATACTCCGCGCTGTTCCGGCGGCGAGCAGCCAATCGGCACTCGTCCAGTCCAGGCTCGAGGAGGTTCGAATGACGCGCAAAGCAGTGCTCTGGTTCGTGGCGACGGGCTGTGCGGTGGGGGTGGCGGCTGCCGTGCCGCAGGCCGGCCAACGCACCCCGCAGACCCCGACGGCCCGGTCAGCGCCGGCCTCCACGACGCAAAAGGTCGATCCCCGCGTGGCCAGGCTGAAAGAACAGGTGATGGCCGACGTCGGCGGGATGTACGACTTCGGCCAGGTCATGACGGACATGGTCTTCAGCTACGGCGAGCTCGGCTTCCAGGAGTTCGAGACGCAGAAGTATCTGACCGGCATCCTGAAGGAGAACGGCTTCGCCATTGAAACCGGCGTGGCCGGCATTCCTTCGGCCTGGGTGGCCAGGTGGGGCAGTGGCAAGCCGGTCATCGCCCTCGGGTCCGACGTCGACTGCATCCCGCAGGCGTCGCAGAAGCCCGGCGTCACGTTCCGCGATCAGATCGTCGAGGGCGCGCCCGGCCACGGCGAGGGTCACAACTCGGGGACGCCGCTGAACATCGTGGCGGCGCTGGCGGTCAAGCGCGTCATGGAGCGCGAGAAGCTGCCCGGCACGATCATGATCTGGCCCGGCATCGCCGAAGAGCAGCTCGGCACGAAGGCCTACTACGTGCGCTCCGGGCTGTTCAAGGACGTCGACCTCGTGATGTACAACCACGTCGGATCCAACCTGTCGACCAGGTGGGGCGAAAGCGGCGGCAACGGCCTCATCTCGCTCGAGTACATGTTCGAAGGCGAGACGGCCCACAGCGCCGGCGCGCCGTGGCGCGGGAAGAGCGCCCTCGATGCGGTGGAGCTCATGAACGTGGGCTGGAACTACCGCCGCGAGCACCTCCGGCTGCAGCAGCGGTCACACTACGTCGTGACCAACGGCGGCGACCAGCCCAACGTGGTGCCGCGCAATGCCGGCGTCTGGTACTACCTGCGGGAGACGAGCTACGACGGCATCAAGGGCCTGTGGGACATCGCCGACAAGATGGCCGAGGGCGCGGCGCTCATGACCAACACGTCGTTCACCTCGCGCGTGCTCGGGTCGGCCTGGCCGTCGCACATGAACCGCACCATGGCCGAAACGCTCTACGCCAACATCCAGCAGGTGGGGCTGCCCACCTGGAGCGAGGCCGATCTGACGCTCGCGACCGCCACGCAGAAGGAGCTGAAGGTGCCGGTCGTCGGCCTGGCCACGAAGATCCCGGAGCTGAGCGGACGTGAGTCGATGCCGGAAGAGGACAAGCGCGGCGGCGGCTCGGACGACATCGGCGACATCTCCTGGAACGTGCCCACGGTGTCGCTGTCGTTCCCGTCCAACTTCCAAGCCGGACCGGGTCACAACTGGGCCAACGCCATTCCCATGGCGACGCCGATCGCCCACAAGGGCGTGAACGCCGGCGCCAAGGCCCAGGCGATGACGCTGCTCGAGTTCATGATGCGGCCGGAACTGGTGGCCGGCGCCAAGGACTACTTCGTCAACGTGCAGACCAAGGGCCGCAAGTACACCCCGCTCCTGCGGCCCGGTGACGAGCCGGCGATTCACCTGAACAAGGGGATCATGGACCGCTACCGCGCCGAGATGAGGAAGTACTACTTCGACAACACGAAGTACAAGACCTATCTCGACCAGATGAAGGCGCAGTTCGGCTACTCGTATCCGACGGTGCGTCCGGGCACGGGCACACAGCAGTAACAGCGGCCGCGACGCAGTCGCGCCTCCGCCACCAGGCCGGAGCAGGGAGTCGGGCAACGTCTCGGCGCCCTGTTCGTCTGTACACGCAACGCCTGAGAAGTTGCGCCGACATGTTGCTCCGTCGCCAGCTCCGATGAGTCGCGTCGGTCACTCGCGCCTCCCGGCGATCTGTCCTGCCGTCCAAAGCCCTTCTGGGGACCCCCATCCCCTACCCTGCGTGTCGCCCGCACTCCCGGCGCGAGTGTCGGATTCAGTGCGACGACGACTCATAGTCGCTCGTCGACCGAGCACCACGCCCGCGCAACTGCTCCGGGTGGCCGCGAGCGGTAGCTCAGTGCAGCTGTAGATCAATCGCTCGAGGTCCTGCACCTGAGTCCAGCTGAATGAACCGTGAGTCAAGCAGGCTAACGCGTCCAATGGAAACCGCTACGCAGCGATCGGCATGCGACCACGCGCTGTCGTAGAGAACAAGACGCAGGCCCGAGTTCCCAGATTCTTGTGCGAGGCGAGCCGCTGACTCCTCCGACGTGAAGCCGATCACCCACGTGGTTCCGTCAGCGAGCTTGTGCAGTTCGAATGAGTCGAAATGTCGACGTAGCCCCAAGAGCGCACGACAGTCCTACCGACCGCGCCGGGTGACGCTGGCCTTACAATCGAGGGCACATGGCACGGTCCTCGCCCCCGTTCGGTCCCCCCAGTCTGGCGTCGCGGTTCGGTGCCTTCGTAGCCGAGCAGCATCCCGCCGTGCTCCGGCTCGTCCTCGAGGTGTTCGAGAAGGCGGGCGGCGGCAGGCTCAAGCCACGCGACAAGGCGGGGCTCGAGGCGCTGCGACCCGTGTTCCGCCGTGAGCTCGCCAGCCGGCTCTATCGGGAGCTGTCAGGCGGCGAGACGCTGGACGAGACGACACCCGGGGTCTCGGCCATCCGACGGCTGGAACAGGCGCGCGCCCAGATCGCCGAGGCGTGTGACGGCTGGCTCCAGCGTGAGGTGCTGAGCGCGTCGCTCACGAGCGACGAGCGCAAGGAGATCCTGCGCGGGATGTGCCTGACGCGGGCAGTCGACAACCGCCTGAAGCAGTTCTTCATGGGCGGCGACGTGCGCTGGGGCATGACGGCGTTCCAGGGCAAGGGCTTTCGCTCGCTCGGGCAGGAGGCCATCTACGCCGCCGGTATCCGCCTGAAACGCGGCGCCCGGTTCCGCGGCAGTGATGGCCGGTGGACGGGCGATGTCGTGGCTCCGGTCATCCGCGACCTCGGCATCGCGCTGGCGATGCGCGCCGACGAGGACGCCGTCGCCATGATCCTGCGCGCGCAGATGGGCAAGGCCGGTCCGCCCATGCGCGGCAAGGACCTGCACATCGGCGATCTCGAGTGGGGCGTGCTGCCGCCCGCCGCACCGCTCGCCCTCAGCTCGTTGACCGTGGCTGGCATGGCCATGGCGTTCGCCCGCGAAGAGTCCGGCCGCGTGGCGTTCTCCTTCATCGGTGAAGGGGGCAGTTCGCTCGGCGAGTGGCACGAAGCGATCAACGTCTGCGCGGCGCGGAAGCTGCCGGCGGTGTTCTGCATCGAGAACAACCAGACGGCCCTGTCGACCCCGGCCCACGACAACTCGGCCGCCCGGGTCTTCGCCGACAAGGCGGTGGGCTACGGCATTCCTGGCGTGACGATCGACGGCACCGATGGGGACGCCGTGGCTGCCGCGTTCACCTGGGCCGCCGACCGTGCCAGGTCCGGCGCGGGTCCGGCGCTCATCGAGCTCGTGGCGATGCGCATGTGCGGCCATGCCCATCACGACGACAGGCTCTACCTCGGCAAGGAGGCGCCGCCGGCGTGGGAGTATGCGCCGCTGCACGAGGACGGCTACGCCAGCCGCGAGCACTACGAGTTCTGGTCGGGCCGCGATCCCATCGCCCGCTACGCCGCCCGTCTCGAGGCCGACAAGATCATCAACAGCGGCGAGCTCGGCCGCGTGCGCACGTGGGCCGACACGCTCGTCGAGGCGCAGGCGCAGCGGGTCATCGCGGAGCCGTGGCCGGACCCGCACGAAGCCGGTATCGGCGTGTTCAAGGACGAAGCGCCACGTGTCCGCGTCGAGGTGCTCGACCCCGCCCGTCGCGGCCCCCTCTCCGTCGCGCCGCCGCTGCCGGCCGTCGAGGCGTGGAAGCCGTTCGACCAGCAGGGCGACTCCTTCCTCGATGGCGTGATGCTCGGGGTGGCGGATGCCCTGCGCGCCGACCCGCGGACCTTCGTCTACGGCCAGGATGTCGGCCGCCCGTACGGCAATGCGTTCCTGCTCCTGCGTCCGCTGCTCGAGGAGTTCGGCGACCGGATCCTCAACTCGACGCTTGCCGAGGGCGCCGTGATCGGGGTCTGCGTGGGCGCCGCCCTGGCCGGCCAGCGGCCGATCGGCGAGATGCAGTTCAATGACTTCGTGGCCGGCGGCTTCAACCAGCTCGTGAACAACGCCGCCAAGATCCGCTACCGGTGGGGTGGCGAGGTGCCGATGGTGCTGCGCATGCCGTGGGGCGGACTCCGCCAGGCCGGCCCGTACCACAGCCAGAACAGCGAGCCCTGGTTCTATCGCACGCCCGGCCTCAAGATCGTCGTGCCGTCGACGCCCGAGGACGCCCGCGGACTGATGGCCGCGGCGGTGGCCGATCCCGACCCCGTCCTCTTCTACGAGCACATCGCCCTCTATCGCGATCCGCGCCTCAAGCAGTCGCTGGGCGCCACGGCGCCGGCCCCGATTCCGATCGGCACGGCGGCGTTGCGCCGCGCCGGCGACGACCTGGCGATCATCTCCTACGGCGCCTACGTGCACGAGTGCCTGCGGGTGGCCGAGGCGCTGGCCGAGGACGGCATCGAGGCGGCGGTGCTCGACTTGCGCACGCTCGCGCCGCTCGACCGGGCGACGGTGCTGACGGTGGCGAAGCACTGCGGCCGCGTGCTCATCGTGCACGAGGACGCCCGCACCGGCGGCATCGGCGAGAGCGTCGCCGCGATCATCCAGGAGGAAGCCTTCGAATGGCTCGACGCGCCGGTGCGCGTGCTGGGCGCACTCGACACCCCGGTGCCCTACGCGCCGTCGCTCGAGGAGTTCTACCTGGTCAGTCGCGACGAGATCGAGCAGGCCGCGCGGTTGCTGGCGGCCTTCTGATCCGGTGGCGCGAAGTCAGGGATTGAGACGGACCTGCACGTCGCCGTCCACGACCTGGACGTCGTGCCGGTTGACGCGCATGTTCGGGTCCTGCACCAGGCGGCCGGTGCGAATCTCGTAGCTCCAGCCGTGCCACGGGCACGTCACCTCGTCCTGGGCGTCGATCTGACCCTCGCACAGAGGGCCCGCGTGATGGAGGCAGAGGTTGTCGATGGCGTGGAAGCCGTCGTCGAGGCGGAAGAGCGCCACGTGACGTCCCTCCACCTTCACGAAGTGGCCGCCAGCGTCGAACGCCTCGGCCCGGCCCACGCTGACGAACTGCCCCGAGAGCGGCGCAAGCGGCAACGGGCTACTTCCGCGCCGACGGGGTGAGCGTGGTCTCTTTCGTCTCGCCACCGCGCAGGTAGAGGAGCTTCACGGGGACGTTGATCTTGAGCGCCTCGAGGGCGTAGGTGTAGTCGTAGATGTTGGCGATCGTCTGCTCGCCGATCTGGACGATGACGTCGCCCTTCTGCAGCCCGGCCTGCTCGGCCGGTCCGCCGCCGATGACGCCGCCGAGCAGCAGCCCCTTCACGTCGGTCGCGTAGTCGGGGATCGTGCCGGTGAAGATCCGCACGCCGGCGCGGCCCCCGCCCGACTGCTGCGCCTGCTCGACCTTGGCGAACGCGAGCAGCTCGGGCTGGTCGCCCACCCGCGAGGCCAGCGCCACGGCGAAGTCCACCACGCGGTCGAGGTCCTCGTAGTTGATCTTGTCGGCGGTGTCGGAGGGCTTGTGGTAGTCGACGTGGGTGCCGGTGAAGAAGGCCAGGCTCGGCACGCTCGCCTGGTTGAAGCTGGCGACGTCGGTCGGCTGGTAGGGATCGTCCTGCAGCACCAGGTCGAACCCGGCCGCCACGTTGGCCCGCTCGATGAGGGGCCGCCAGCCCGGACTCGACCCCACGGCCTGCACCGTCAGCTTGTTGTCCTGCATGCGGCCGACCATGTCGAAATTGAAGTAGGCGGCGATCTGGTCGTTCGGCACCGGCGGCGTCGTGACGAAGGCGTTCGATCCGATGAGCCCGATCTCCTCCGCCGACCAGAATCCGAGCATGATGTGCCGCGCGCGTGCCGGCTTCTTCGCCAGCTCGCGGCCCGCGGCCAGCACGGCCGCCGTGCCGGAGGCATTGTCGTCGGCGCCGTGGTGGATCTGGCCGGCCTCGTCCTTGGTCGCCAGCGAGTTGCCATGGCTGCCACGCCCCAGATGGTCGTAGTGCGCGCCGAGCACGACCCACGGCTTCGGCAGGGCCTCCCGGGCGGTCGCGGGCAGGTAGCCGACGACGTTGAAGCCCTCCTGCTTCTCGCGGACCACCGCCGTCTTGACCGCCACCGTGACACCCGGCAGGGCGAAACCCGCCGAGTGCGGATTGCCCGAGTCGAACGACTGCTGAATCTGCTCGAGCGTCTTGTCCTTGACGCCCGCGAAGAGCACCTTCGCCACCTCGCCGGAGATGCTCGCCGCCACGATGCCCGAGCCGGCCAGCGCCGTGTCGAAACGCATCGGCACGGTCTCGCCGGCGTTCGGCGAACGGGGACCGGTCACGATCAGCAGCGCCCTGGCGCCGCGCTGCCGTGCCTGCATCGCCTTGTAGCGCGGATCGGAGTAGCGCGACAGGATCTGGCGGGTCTTCTGGTCGGCATCTTCCGGGAAGTAGTGGAGCACCACCACGACCTTGTCCTTGACGTCGAGCGTGGCGTAGCTGTCGTAGCCGAAGTTCTGCGACTCGGGGACGACCAGGCCGTAACCGGCGAACACCACCTCGCCGCTGGCTTCGCCGTTATCGGAGAACGACAGCGCCTGCACGTCAGCCGTTCGGGAATAGGCCGTGGACGCGATGCTGAGCGTGGTGCCGCCGTCCTTCACGCCGGCCGTGAAGCTGAAGGGCAGGCGGAAGTCCTTGTGCCCGGGCAGCGGCTGCGCGCCCATCTTCTTCAACTCCGCCGCCAGGTGTTCGGCGGCCAGCGTGGCGCCCTCGGAGCCCGCCTGGCGTCCAGCCAGGCGGTCGGAGGCGAGCGTCATGACATCGGCGCGCGTCCTCGACGGGGCCGCGGCCGACTGCGCGTGCGCCGGCAGCGCACAGGCGCCGGCACCGAGGACGAGGGCGAAAACGCGGAGCAGATGGCGGGTCATGACGTCCTCAGTTCTTGCGGGGCGGCGCCGCCGCGAGGGCCTTCATCGCGGCTGCGTGATTCCACTGGGCGAGGAAGATCTGGCCCGCACCGCCGCCCGAGCGGGCCGAGGTGAAGGCAATCTGGGTGCCGTCGGGCGAGGGCACGGGGAGGCCGTCGAAGCCGTCGGAGTAGGTGACGCGAACCGGCTCCTTGGTGCCCGCGGCGTCGACCATGAAGACCTCGAAGTTCTCGAAGCCGAGCTTGTTCGAGGCGAACAGGATGTACTCGCCCGAGGCGTGCATATAGGGCGCCCAGCTCATCGACTTGAAGTTGGTGATCTGCGTCTGCCCGGTGCCGTCGGGGTTCATCATCCACACGTCGGCAATGAGCCCCTGCTCGTCGAAGCGCCGCCACAGGATCTTCTTGCCGTCGGGCGTGAAGAACGGGCCGCCGTCGTAACCGGGCGTCGTCGTGAGGCGCTTCTGACCCGAGCCATCGGCCTTCATCACGTAGATCTCGGCGAACCACGCCGGATCGGTGGCGAGCTGCTTCTCTTCCGTCGGCGTGAGTGCGTGGTCGAACGCCGTGCGCGTCGAGGAGAACACGATCCACTGGCCGTCGGGCGAGTAGCCGGCCTCGGCGTCGTAGCCCCTGACGTTCGTGAGCCGCGTCAGCGCCTTGGTGCCTTCCGCGTAGGCGTAGATCTCCATCTCCGGGTCGTAGTCCCAGGCATAGCGCCGTTCCTTACCGGAGGCACGGAACGCGAGCTCCTCGTCCTGGTACTGCTTCGACTTCGGATCGTGGTGGGTCGAGGCGAAAAGGATCTGGTCGCTGCCCGGGCGGAAGAACGCGCACGTGGTCTTGCCCATGCCTGGCGAGATCCGCGTCGTGTCGCCGGTCGTCAGGTCCAGGACATACATCTGGTAGAAGGGGTTGCCGGGCTCGCGCTCGCTCTGCAGCACGAGGCGCTTGCCATCGGGCGACCAGTAGCCTTCGCCGGCCCGCTTGCCCTCGACCGTCAGCCGGCGCACGCGGGTCATGAACTCGCGCTCCTGGTTGGGCGCTTCCTGAGCGAACACGACGGCCCCCGCGAGGGCGGCAACCAGAACCAGAGCTGCTATGCGCATAGCCCCCCATTCTACCGGCCGGTGAGCGTCTCGCGACGTGCGCTGCGCGACCCGGAACCGGCGGGCCGTTCCGCGCCCGAGGTCGCCGGGGTGTCACCGGGGTGTCACCGGTCCACGCCCGCGCCCGTGCCCGCGGGTCCGGAGGCAGGCCAGTGTCAGCGACGCGTAAGACTTGAGATCCAATCTCACTTTCCTCTTGACCGACCAAATCGGTCGCCGATAGCATCTTCGTCTTGAGACTCAGTCTCAGTTTGAATATGCCCAACGTTCGCACCGTGCTCTTCTGGCTCCACCTCGTCGCCGGCACCGTGGCTGGCCTCGTCATCCTGCTCATGTGCGTCACCGGCGTGGCTCTGACCTACGAGAAACAGGTCCTCGAGTGGGCCGATCGCCGCGCCCACACGTCGCTACCGTCCTCGGACGGCGCGCGGCTGCTGCCGCCAGAGCGGCTGCTGGCGGCCGTGGCGGTTGCCCGGCCGGGAGCGGTGCCCACGCGTGTGACGCGGCTGGCCGACCCGGCCGCACCGGTCACCGTGGCCTTCGACGGCAACCGTGCCGTCCTCGTGCATCCCGAGACCGGCGCCATCCTCGGAGAGCCGGCGCCCGGCCTGCGCGCCTTCTTCCGCGCCACCACGGGCCTGCACCGCTGGCTGGCGCTCGACGGGGCGAGCCGCGCCACCGGACGCTTCGTCACGGGCGCCGCCAATCTCGCCTTTCTTTTCATCGTGCTGAGCGGTCTCTATCTCTGGCTGCCCCGCGTCTGGACGTGGACGCAGCTCAAGCTGGTCCTGTGGTTCCGGCGCGGCCTGCCCGGCAAGGCCCGCCACTTCAACTGGCACAACGTCATCGGTGTGTGGAGCGCCGTGCCGCTGGCGATCGTCGTGGCGGGGGCGGTGCCGATCTCGTTTCCCTGGGCCAGCAATCTCGTCTACCGCATGGTCGGCGAGGCGCCGCCACCACGACCCGCGCCAGCTCCAGCGGGCGGAGCGGCCGCCGCCCCGGCGGGCGATCGCCGCGGCCAACGCGGCGAGTCCGGAGACACCGCCCCGGTGCTGGTGCTGGACGGGATCGACCAGGCGTGGGCGCGTGCCGAAGCACAGTCGCCGTCCTGGCGCACGATCAGCCTGCGCCTCGGCGGCGCGCCTGCGGCGCCCCTGACCTTCACGATTGACACCGGCTACGGCGGGCAGCCGCAGAAGCGCGGCACGCTGAGCGTCGATCGTGCGACCGCGTCGGTGACGACGTGGGAGACCTTCGACCAGCAGAGTGCCGGCCGGCGCCTGCGCTCCTGGCTCCGCTTCGTCCACACCGGCGAGTACTACGGCCTCACCGGGCAGACGGTCGCTGGTCTCGTCTCTGCCGGCGGCGCCGTGCTCGTCTACACCGGACTCGCCCTGTCATGGCGACGTTTCCTGGCGTGGCTGCGCCGCCGGGCCCAGCCGCGCGAAGAGAATCAGCGCGCCGCGTGACCCGCGACGTGTGACCCGAGCCCCGAGCCCCCGGCTAGCGGTCGTTCAACCGGATGGAGCTGCCGACGCGGTCGAAGGCCGGCGCGTAGGCGGAGGCGTCCTCCTGAGGGGTCACCGTCAGGTAGTAGAAGAGGCTGCCGTTCGAGAGCAGCGTCGTGTAGACACCGACCCGTTCGGTCTGGCCGAGCGCCGACTGTCCCACGAGCAGCGTGCCGATGCCGGCCCGCTGCGAGATCCGCACCGACTGCTGCGCCCCCGCCACCCGCATGCCGGGGTTGCTGCGGAGAATCGCGTTGACGAACGTGTCGGTCGAGGCCGACAGGTCGCGCGAGGCGGCGCTCGCCACCCCCAACTCCACGCCGTGCGTGAAGACGCCCTGTCCCTGGTAGTCGCCGTAGGCGTTCTGGGGGACGAACTTCACGGCGTTGTTGCCGTTGACGCCCGTCCAGTTGGTGGGCACGCTCACCTGGAAGAGCTCGCCGCCGCGGGCCGTCTTGTAGCGCGTGGCCGGCGCCGGGACGGGCTTTCCGACCGTGCCGACCGACGTCGGCCCGCCACCGCTGTCGCTGCGCGCGAGGTCCGCCATCGACTGGGCCGCCGGCAGACTGGCGAACCGCTGCTTGGCGGAGGCGAATCCGCTACCGTTTTTGCGTGGAGCGATGGTCAATTTGGCCGCTTCGTCGCGGATGTACTCGACCCGGTTCCCGGGGTTCGGATGGCTGCTCAGCCACTGCGGCGGGTTGCTGCCCTTCGATTCCCGTTCGATGGCCTCGAACATCTTGGCGAGATCGCGCGGGTCGAACCCGGCCCGCGCCATGATCTGCGCGCCGAGCAAATCGGCCTGCTTCTCGTACTCGCGGCTGTACTTCATGAGCCAGGCGCCGAGCCCGAACTGCGATCCCTGGGAGATGGCCTCACCCCAGCCGCCGCCGATGATCGCGCCGGCGATGGCGCCGGCGACCGCGCCAATCTGGAACTTCTGGGCTCGCGTGGCGTTGGCCGTGCCGTGGCGCAGCAGCACGTGGGCCAGCTCGTGCGCCATGACGCCGACGACTTCGCCTTCACTGTCGGCGGCGTCGAACATGCCACGGTTGACGAACATCGGCCCGCCCGGCAGCGCGAAGGCATTGATCTCCTTCAGGTTCACGGGGGTGAAGGAGTACTCGAAGACCGCATGATTGAGCTTGGGCGGCGCCACCGCGACCAGGGCGCGTCCGGCGCGGTCGAGATAGGAGCTGATCTGGTCATCCGAGACGATCGGGTACTTCTGCCGTACCTCGGCGGCCGCCTCGCGACCGAGCTGTACGTCCTGCTCCGGCGTGTACTTGTTCTTGGGCGGCGTGATGACCGACTGTGCCGTGGTGGCGACCGTGCCGAGGCTCACGACGAGCGCGGTCGCGAGAACGAGGGAACGTCGGCGGAAGGCGGCAATCATCATCGAGTCTGCTCCTCGGGATACGACGCATTCAATTGTCGTGCCGGTACACTGACTCGCAGCCCGGGCGCTAGCGGGCCATGGCGATCTTCACCGTGGCGGTGCCGCCCGCCGCGACGGTGACCTTGATCGGCGCCGCTTTCAACGTCTCGTGCCAGACCGTCAGCTCGTAGGTGCCGGGTGGCACGCCCGTGAGACGGAAGCGGCCGTCGGCGCCGCTCACCGCGGCCATGTCGTCGGTGACGACGATGAACCCGCGCATCCACGTGTGCGTGTTGCAGGTGATACGGACGAGGCCCGCGCCGTTCAGCGGCCGCGTGACGACCATTCCGGGCACCGGCAGACCGACGTTGAAGAGCGTCGGGCCGCCATCCTGTTGTGCGTTGGTCGTGTGGAGCAGCGCATCGTGGCTGGTCGTCCGCGTCGGGGCGCCGGGGCGGGCGAGCTGCACGCGCGGCAGGAAGCGGCACTTCTCGTTGGTCACGAGCGGCGCCGGATAGGGCGTCGCGACCTTCACGCCGGTCAGGCTCAGCACCGCGTTGGCGAGCACGCCGCCGGCCCCGACGACGATCGACTCGTCGGGCAGCTGGGTGCCGCACACCTTGGTGTCGATCGTGACGCGCAGCGGGCGCGGCGCGGCGGCCGTGGTCGTGACGATGCCGGTGATCGTCCCGCCCTGAGCCACGGCCAGAGAGGGCTGGGCCAGGGCGATCACGGTGGCGACGGCCAGTGCAAGGGTAGGGACACGCATCGTGTCGTGAACTTAACACGAGTGTCGGCCGAGGCCTGGCCGGCTGGCCGGGCGTGCGTGGCCGTCCGCGCTGCTCACGGGCGTGCGGCCACCGGTCGTTGCCTCAAACCGCCCGTTCGCAGGAGCATGGGTGGCGGCGGGCCCGGCCGACGGCTACGCTTGGCAGGTAATTGGAGGTCGTCATCGTGCGTCATCTCTCTTCGCATTCACTCCGCGTCCTGCTCGCGGTGGTCACGGTGCTGGCCGGCGCCGTGCCGGCGCTGGCCCAGGGCGGGCTGTCCGGCCGGGTCACTCGCGCCGGCAGCGGCGATGGCATGGCGGGCGCCGCGGTCGTGCTCGAAGAGCTCAGGCGCGAGACGCGAACCAAGGCCGACGGCAGCTACCGCTTCGAGACCCTGCCGTCCGGTGACTACCACGTGTCGGTGCGGGCGGAAGGCTACAGCAGCCGTCGCGCTGAAGTGACCATCGGTGCCGCGCCGGTCACCCTCGACCTCGAAGTGGACCTCGACCTGCACTTCGCCGAAGTGGTCTCGGTGAGTCCCAACCCGCGGCCGCAGTTCGAGTCCTTCCAGCCGACGTCGGTGCTGTCGAACGAGGAACTGGCCCGCCAGCTCCAGGACACGCTCGGCGCCACGCTGCAGAACCAGCCCGGCGTGGCGATGCGCTCGCTGGGGCCCGGTCCGGCCCGACCGGTCATCCGCGGTCTCGACGGCGACCGTGTGCTCGTGCTCCAGGACGGCCAGCGCATGGGCGATCTGTCGAGTCAGTCGGGCGACCACGGCGTGCCGGTCAACCCGGCCTCGGCGC
The DNA here is from genome assembly GCA_963807405.1 of uncultured Acidobacteriota bacterium. Lineage (GTDB taxonomy): Bacteria > Acidobacteriota > Vicinamibacteria > Vicinamibacterales > UBA2999 > CADEFD01. The sequence continues at coordinate 1,000,469 of CAWEBU010000009.1, forward strand.
AGCGCATCGAGGTCGTGCGCGGCCCGGCGACGCTGCTCTATGGCGCCAATGCCATCGGCGGCCTGGTCAACATCGTCACCGACCAGATTCCCACCGAGAAGGTGACGGCCCCCACGGGCTCCTTCACCCTGAACGGCGGCAGCAACTCCAATACGGCCGGCGCGGCCGGCGACGTGCATGTCGGCAACGGGACGTTCGCGCTGCACTTCGGCGGCGGTGGCCAGCGGGCCGGCAGCTACAACACGCCCGACGGCGAGATCGCCAACTCGCAGTCGCGCAGCGGCTTCATGAACGTCGGCGGCGCATGGACCGGCGATCGCCAGTATGCGGGCGCCAGCTACGGCTACGACGACACGAAGTACGGCGTGCCGATCCTGGAAGCGGGCGAGATCAGCCTGACGCCCAAGCGGCATGCGTTCTCGGCGCGGGCCGGTGGCCAGGGACTCGACGGCGTGCTGTCGTCGTATCGCGCCACCCTCGGCGTGCGTCGCTACACGCACTCGGAGCTCGAGGGCGACGAGGTGGGCACGCAGTTCAAGAACAACACCGTCGAGGGCGAAGTCCTGCTCTCGCACCGGCCGCTGGCGCGGCTGGCCGGCTCGATTGGCGGCTGGTTCCTGAACCGCGAGTTCGCCGCGGTGGGCGCCGAAGCCCTGTCGCCGCCGGTCGATCAGCAGACGGCCGCCGCGTTCCTCTACGAGGAAGTCACCTGGCCGCATTTCAGCCTGCAGTTCGGCGGCCGCGTCGACCGCACGACCTTCGAGCCGCAGGGCAGCCTGCCGGCGCGCGATTTCACGGAGTTCTCCGGGTCGGTGGGGGGGCTCATTCGCCCGCAGTCCGCCAACGACAACTTCGTGATCGCCCTCAGCCTCGCGCGTGCGGCTCGCAACCCGGCGCTCGAAGAGCTCTACTTCTTCGGACCGCACCCCGGCAACCTGACCTTTGAAATCGGTAATCCCGACCTGAAGCCGGAGCGCGCCCTGGGCTTCGACGTCTCACTGCGCGCCCGTTCGTCGCGGGTGCGCGGCGAGCTGACATTCTTCCGCAACGACATCGACGACTTCATCTTCCGCAGCCCGCTCACCGACGAGGAGTTCGAGGCGCGCGAGGAAGAGTTCGACACCCGCTTCGGCGTCGAGGACGGAGAGGGCGAGGACGGGCACAGCCACGAGGGCGAGTTCCCGTTTGCCGAGTACAACGGCGCTGACGCCACGCTGTGGGGCTTCGAAGCGCACGCGGACGTCACGCTCACCGAGCGCCTGGGCGCCGAGTTCACCTACGACCTCGTGCGCGCCGAGCGCACCGTGGACGGCGAGCCATTGCCGCGCATTCCGCCGCAGCGGCTGATGGCGGGCCTGCGTTACACCCACAACGGGCTCGCGATCGGGGGCAACGTCACCGCGGTGGCGCGTCAGGACCGCGTGTTCGGCAGTGAGACCGAGACCGCAAGCTACGGTTTGCTTCGGCTCTTCGCGACTTACACGCTGCAATCGACCCGGGCTCTGCAGACGATCACCGCGCGCCTCGACAACGCCGCCGACACCCGCTACCGGAACCATCTCAACTTCCTCAAGGACCTGGTGCCCGAGATCGGGCGGCAGTTCCGCCTGGTCTACGCCATCAAGTTCTAGGGGCGAGGGGCAAGAGGCTGGGGGCCGGGGCTCGGGGGCTCGGGCTTGGGGGAACGGGGCGCCGGCCGGCGATAGAATGGCCGGCATGTTCCGCACCCCCCTCTGCGTCCTGGCCGCCGTCGTCGCCTGCGGCGCCCTCGTCCCGTCATTCGCGCAGCCCGCGGCCGACACCGCCTGGCTGGCGCCTCATCGCGAGATCGTGACGCGGCTGCAGGCCGCGGCGCAGGCCGACGACTTCGCCTGGCAGCGCCTGGCCGAGCTGACCGACATCTACGGTGCCCGCCTGGCGGGATCCGAGAACCTGACGCGCGCCATCCGCTGGGCCGAGGCCACGATGACGAAGGATGGCCTGGCGAACGTCCGGACCGAGAAGGCGATGGTGCCGCGGTGGGTGCGCGGACGGGAAAGCGCCGTCATCGTCGATCCGCCCGAGCACCCGATGGCCATGCTCGGCCTCGGCGGCAGCGTGGCCACGCCGCCCGGTGGGATCGAAGCCGACGTGCTGGTGGTGTCGGACTTCAAGGATCTCGACGCCAAGGCCGCCCAGGCCAAGGGCAAGATCGTGCTCTTCAACGTCCCCTACACGACCTACGGTGAGACGGTGCCGTATCGCTCTGGCGGCGCCACGGCCGCCGCGCGCCATGGCGCCGTGGCCTCGCTCGTCCGGTCGGTCGGGCCGATGGGCCACCGCACGCCGCACACGGGCGGCATGAACTACGGCGATGCCGCCACCAGGATCCCCACCGCCGCCATTTCCGTCGAGGATGCCAATCGCATCCAGCGTCTGAGCGCCCGCGGCCTGCGTGTGCGCGTGCGGCTGACGATGGAGGCCCACTTCGAGGCCGACGTCGAATCGGCCAACGTGTTCGGCGAGATCGTCGGCCGTGAGTTCCCCAACGAAGTGGTGCTGGTCGGCTGCCACTTCGACTCGTGGGACGTCGGCGCCGGGGCGTCGGACGACGGCGTCGGCTGCATCGTGACCTGGGAGGCGCTGCGACTGATGAAGTCGCTCGGCATCCAGCCGCGGCGCACGGTGCGGCTCGGCCTGTTCACCAACGAGGAGAACGGCCTGCGCGGTGCCACCGCCTATCGCGATGCCTACGCCGCCTCGGCCGGCGATCACGTGCTCGCGCTCGAGTCCGACTCCGGGGTCTTCGCACCGGCGCGACTCGGCTTCACTGGATCGGACGCGGCGCGCCGCTACATCGACGCCATCGGCACGCTGCTCACGCCGCTCGGTTTCCCGCCCGTGGGTCCGGGCGGCGGCGGCGCCGACATCGGGCCCATCGCGCAGGCCGGCAAGGTGCCGATGATGGCCTACAACGGCGACGCGACGCGGTACTTCACGATCCACCACACCCCCGCCGATACCGTCGATCGCATCGCGCCGGACGAGGTGGCCAAGGCCGCCGCGGCGATTGCCACCATGACCTACGTCGTGGCCGACATGCCCGATCGGCTGCCCAAGTAGCACCGGCCATCGACCACGCGGCGCGGGGATCGCTCTTGCCGCGTCCGTGCTGCCGGCGGGCGTTCCGGTGATAATCGGCGTCATGCCGAGCCGACGGACGTTCCTCGCCGCCACCGGCGGCCTCGTGTGGGCGTGCGCCCCTGGCGGCCAGGCGTGGGCGCAGCGCGCACCGCTCGCCATCGACGCCGCCCGCCTGCGGCGCCGTCTGGAGCACCTGAGCACGTTCGGCCGGCCGGCCGGTGGCGCCTTCGCGGACGGCGTGAGCCGTGTCGCCTACTCGGAGGCCGACCTGGCGGCGCGCGCCTGGCTGCAGGCGGAGATGCGTGGCGCTGGCCTCGAACCGCGCCTCGATGCGGCCGGCAACATCTTCGCGCGCGCCGGTGGGCAAGCGTCGGCGCCGCCGGTGCTCTTCGGCTCGCACATCGACTCGGTGCCGGGCGGCGGCAACTTCGACGGCGACCTCGGCACACTGGCCGCGCTCGAGGTGCTGCAGGCGGTGACAGCGGGCGGCGTCGTCACGCGGCATCCGCTCGAGATGGTGGTCTGGGCACACGAGGAGAGCACGGCTTTCGGCCGCGGCACCGCCTGCAGCCGCATCGTGGCCGGCGACCTCAAGGCCGGCGACCTCGACCAGACGTGGAACGGGCTGCGCCGCCGTGACGCGCTGCGCCGCATCGGCGGCGACCCGGATCGCATCGAGACGGCCGTGCGCGCGCCCGGCGCCTGGCACGCCTACGTGGAGCTGCACATCGAGCAGGGCGGGACGCTCGACGCGAGCGGGGTGCCGATCGGCGTCGTCGAAGGCATCGTCGCCATTCACCGCTACGACGTGACGATCGAGGGCGTGGCCAACCACGCCGGAACGACGCCGATGGACGCCCGTCAGGACGCGCTGGTCGCGGCCTCCGAACTGGTGCTCGCGGTGCGGCGGATCGTGGCGGCACGCCAGGGGAGCCAGGTCGGGACCGTCGGCCGTCTCGACGTCCAGCCCAACTCGCCGAACGTGATTCCGGGACGCGTCACGCTGAGCGTCGAGTTCCGCGACCTGTCGACCGGTGTCCTCGAACAACTGGGCGCCGCCGTGCAGGCCGAAGCGGCCACCATCGCCGGTGCGACGCGCACCACCATCGCGATGCGTCTGGCCTCCACCAATCCGCCCGCTCCGGCGCACCGCGGCGTGATGGACGCGATCGGCGCCGCTGCGTCGCGGCAGCAACTCGACGTGCGCACGCTGCCGAGCGGCGCCGGACACGACGCGCAGATGATTGCCGCGCTGTGTCCGATGGGGATGATCTTCGTGCCGAGCATCGGGGGGATCAGTCACTCGCCCCGCGAGCTGACACGCTGGGAGGATTGCGCCCGCGGCACCGCCACGCTGCTCGAGACGGTGCTGGCTCTCGATGCCCGCGACAGCGTGTAGCGGCCAGCCGGTACCGGTGAGTTGTAACGGGGTCTGTCACGGTCACGAATTGTCACGGGGGTCTGTCACCGTCACCGCCGCGCGCCGGCCTCGTGGGGCCTAGCGCACGCGCGCCGGCGTGATCGGCAGCAGGCCGTGTTCGACGAGCGTCGGCCGCACCCGTTTGGGAGCCGCCTGCTCCCAGGCATGGGCGATGGCCAGCAGGTCGCCGTCCTTCCACGGCCGGCCCGAGAACTCGAGGCCGAAGGGCAGCCCGCTCGCATACATCCCGCCTGGAACCACGATCGCGGGCACGCCGATCATGTTCACCCAGCTGGTCGCCGAATGCGGGCCCTCACTCAGACGGCCGTCCTGCGGCATGGACTCGTCGGGCGGCGGGATCTGGATGGCGGGGTAGACGTAGCCATCGAGCTTCAGCCGATCGAGCGGCTCCAGGTAGGCGGCAAGGGTGGCGCGCCGCGGCGCGTGGTAGTCACGTTCAGCGGCCGGGTCGGTGGCGAACAGACGCTGCTCGATGCGCACGCCGCCCATGTTCCGGAAGTGGTCTTCGCTGCCGATCGACGAGGTGAAGAGTGGCGCACCCACGGCCTTCTCGTAGGCGGCCGCCGATCGGTAGGCCGCCGGTCCGAACCCGTCGAGGAAACGGTCGGTGCCGTCGCGCATGTAGGCATAGGTCGCGACCCGGCTGGCGGTGCGCGCGAAGGCCACCGGGAGGATCGTGTCGTCGATGACGACGGTGGCGCCGGCGGCGGTGAGGGTCTCGATCGCCCGCATGAAGGCGGCGCGGGTCTCGGGCGCGAGCGGCATGTTGGCGGCCGTGCGCAGTCGTTCGGCGGCCGCGGCCGGCACGGCGGCCGGGATGCCGTGGAACGGCACGCCGTCACCGGCCAGGATGAAGGCGGGCACGCCGAAACGCTTGCCGCGCAGGGTCCCGCTGCCCAGGTATTGCCCATACGGCGCGGGCTGCGCGGCGGCCGCCGAGCCCGCCGTCACCGGATCGGCGGGATCCTCGCCGGCCATCACCGAGAGCGCGATGGCGGCATCGGCCGCCGTGCGGGCGACCGGGCCGGTGTTGTCGAGCAGCCAGTCGAGCGGTGCGATGCCGGCGATGCTGACCAGACCGCGCGTCGGGTAGACGCCGACGAGCGCGCTCGTGGCGGCCGGCATGCGGATCGAGTTGCCGGTGTCGGTGCCGTTGCCGAGCACGGCGAAGTTGGCCGCCACCGCCGTCACCGTGCCGCCGGACGAGCCGCCGGGCGAGAAGCGCACGTCGTAGGCATTGCCCGTGCGTCCGAACGAGCTGCTGCGGTTGGTGTCGCTGTTGGCGAGATCGGGCATGTTGGTGTGCCCGAGAATGATGGCGCCGGCGGCCGTCAGCTTCGCCACGACGGTCGCGTCCTTGGACGCCACCAGTTCGTGACCCGGCCGCGTGAAGCCGGCCCAGCCGGCCGTGGTCACGCGATCCTTGATGCTGGTGTTGGCTTTGATGACGATCGGCACGCCCCACAGCGCGCCGCGCGCCGCTGGCGCCGCCGCGTCGCGGCCGGCCGCGGCATCCTGCCGCGCGGCCTCGGCCAGGGCCGCATCGCGGTAGACCGACTCAATCGCCCCGTAGACGCCGTTGTAGCGATCGATGCGGTCGAGGTGCCACTCGCACCACCTGGGTGACGGTGTAGGTCCTGGCGTCGTAGAGGCGGTGCAGCTCGTCGACGGTGACGTCGAGCAGATCGCCATCGATCGCGGCGGCGTCGCTCGTCGTGGTCCGCACCGTGTCGGTGGCGGCCGGCGCCCCGCAGGCGAGGGAGAGTGGCAGGAGGAGGGCGAGCGCAGCGAGCCTGGCAAGACGAAACATGGCGCGATTGTCCTCCAATCGCGCCATGCGCGCACCACGAGTGGGTAGCCGCCAGCCCCTAGCTGCTAGCCGCTGTTCAAGCAACTAGACCGGCTGCCGCTGGTCCTCGGGCTTGACCGTCACCGGATTCAGGAACGGCATCATGGCGCGCAGCTCGGCCCCGACCTTCTCGATCTGGTGCTTCTGCTCGGCCACCCGCGTGGCCGTGAACGCCGGCCGGCCGGCCGCGTGCTCGTCCATCCACAGCTTGGCGTAGCGGCCGCTCTGGATGTCCGACAGCATGCGCTTCAGCTCGGCGCGTGTCTCGTCGGTGACGACCCGCGGGCCGCCGGTGTAGTCGCCGTGCTCGGCGGTGTCGCTCACCGAGTAGCGCATGTAGTTGAGGCCGCCGCGGTACATCAGGTCGACGATCAGCTTCAGCTCGTGCATGCACTCGAAGTAGGCGACCTCGGGCTGGTAGCCGGCGTCGACCAGCGTCTCGAACGAGGCCTTCACCAGCGCACTCACGCCGCCGCACAGCACCGACTGCTCGCCGAAGAGATCGGTCTCGGTCTCCTCCGCGAAGGTCGTCTCGAGCACGCCGGCGCGGGTCACGCCGAGGGCGCGGGCGTAGGACAGGGTGATCTCGCGGGCCTTGCCGCTGGCGTCCTGGTGGATGGCGAACAGCGCCGGCGTGCCGGCGCCCTCCTCGTAGAGCTCGCGCACGCGATGCCCGGGCGACTTGGGCGCCACCATCGCCACGTCGGCGTGGGCGGGCGGCGTGATGATGCCGAAGCGGATGTTGAAGCCGTGCGCGAACATCAGCATCTTGCCGGTGGTGAGGTGCGGCTCGATGTCGCGCTTGTAGACTTCGCCCTGGATGGTGTCGGGGATGAGCAGCATGATGACGTCGGCCTCGGCCGCCGCCTCGGCGAATCGACACCGCGCGCAGGCCGGCGGCCCGCGCCTTGGCGGCCGAGGCGCTGGTCGGGTGCAGACCGACGCGCACGTCGACGCCGCTGTCGTGCAGGTTGAGCGCGTGGGCGTGGCCCTGCGAGCCGTAGCCGATGATGGCGACCTTGCGGTCGCGGATGGGCGCCAGGTCGGCGTCCTTGTCGTAATAGATGACGGCCATGTCTTGACGGAATCTCCTGAGAGGAACGGGACGCGCTGGCGTCCCGGCGTGCAGTTACACCGAGTAGGCGATGTCCTGGGACGTCAACGGCCGCCACCGCGCCGTCGAGGACCGCGGCGGTACGTCGCGGCGCTTCGCCGCGCGCCATCGCCAGCGTGCCCGTGCGCGCCATCTCGATGACGCCGTAGGGCTCGAGCACCTCGAGCAGACGGTCCAGCTTGGCGGCGCCGCCGGTCAGCTCGAGCACCAGCGAGTCGGCCGAGACGTCGATGATGCGCGCGCGGAAGACGTCGGCCAGCTGGAAGATCTCGGGCCGCGTGGCGGCGGTCGTCGCCACCTTGATCAGCGTCAGCTCGCGGATCACGTTGGGACGCGCCGTGACGTTCTCGACCCGCAGTCACGTTGACGAGCTTGTAGAGATGCGCCTCGACGTGATGCGCGCCCTCGTCGTCGGTGTCGACGACGATGGTCATCCGCGAGATGCCGGGCGTCTCGGTGTGGCCGACCGTCAGCGACTCGATGTTGTAGGCGCGGCGGCGGAACAGCGAGGCCACGCGCGTCAGCACGCCCGGGCTTGTTCTCGACGTGGACGACGAAGGTGTTCACTGGTCGGCTCCCGTTTCCGCCAGCACGCTCGGGCGGCGGATCATGTCGTGGAGGTCGGCGCCGGCCGGCACCATCGGGTAGACGGTGTCTTCCTGCTCGACGCGGAAGTCGATGACGACCGTGCCCTTGTGGGCGCGCGCCGCCTGCGACGGCCGGGATCGACGCCGGCGCGGTCGGTGACGCGCGGCCGCCGTCAGCCCGAAGGCCTCGGCCAGCTTGACGAAGTCGGGGCTCAGAGCGGCGTGGCGACGTAGCGGCCGTTCGTAGAAGAACTCCTGCCACTGCCGGACCATGCCGAGGTAGCCGTTGTTGATGATGGCGACGTTGATCTCGAGCCTTCCTGCGCGCTGGTCGCCAGCTCGGGCATCGTCATCTGGAAGCCGCCGTCGCCGACGACCACCCAGACTTCGTCGTCGGGCCGGGCGACCTTGGCGCCGATGGCCGCCGGCAGCGCGAAGCCCATCGTGCCGAGACCGCCCGACGTGATGAGCGAGCGCGGCGTGTCGTGCTGGTAGTACTGCGCTTCCCACATCTGGTGCTGGCCGACGTCGGTGACGACCACCGCGTTGCCGCCGGTCTCGCGCCACAGATCGTGGATCACGTGCGCCGCATACAGGTGGCCGTTGTCGGGCAGGTTCTGGATGTCGCGCACCGCCGAGTCGCCCTTGAGCGCGTCGATGTGGGCGCGCCACTCGGCGTGGTTGCCGCGGCTCGACGCGCGGCGTCAGCTGCTGCAGGATCTGGCCGACGTCGCCGACCAGGCCGACATCGACCTTGACGTTCTTGTTGATCTCGGAGCGGTCGATCTCGACGTGGATCTTCTTGGCGTTGAGCGCGTAGGTCTTGAGGTTGCCGGTGACGCGGTCGTCGAAGCGCATGCCGAGCGCGATCAGCAGATCGGCTTCCTGGATCGCCGTGTTGACCCAGGCTTCGCCGTGCATGCCCATCATGCCGAGGTTGAGCGGGTGGCTGGCCGGCACGCCGCCGATGCCGAGCAGCGTCATGGCGATCGGGATGTCGGTGTGTTCGGCGAACTTGCGCACGAGCTCGCTGGCGCCCGAGGCGATGATGCCGTGGCCGGCCAGGATGAGCGGACGCTTCGCCTCGTTGATCAGCTCGACCGCGCGCGCCAGCGCCGGCATCGCCGGGCCGCAGGTCGGGACGCTGGTGCTCGGGCGGCGGCACGTCGGACCAGGCGAAGTCGCAGGCGCGCTGCTGGCAGTCCTTCGTGATGTCGATGAGCACGGGACCGGGCCGGCCCGACGCGCGCGACGTGGAAGGCCTCACGCACCGTGGCCGCCACGTCCTCGGGCTGCGTCACCAGGTAGTTGTGCTTGGTGATGGGCAGCGTGATGCCGGTGATGTCGCACTCCTGGAAGGCGTCCGATCCGATGAGCTTGCTGCCCACCTGACCGGTGATGCAGACGATCGGGGAGGAGTCCATCATCGCCGTCGCGATGCCGGTCACCAGGTTGGTGGCGCCGGGGCCGGAGGTGGCGATCGCCACGCCGACCTGGCCGGTGGCGCGGGCGTAGCCGTCGGCCATGTGGGCGGCGCCCTGCTCGTGACGCACCAGGACGTGGCGAATCGGGTAGTCGAGCATGGCGTCGTAGGCCGGCAGGATGGCGCCGCCCGGGTAGCCGAAGACGCAGGTCACGCCCTCGCGGACGAGGGATTCCCACAGGATCTGCGCGCCGGTCAATCGTCTTGACGTCATATTATGGACAAGCCTAACGGCTCGCCATGGATGGCGTCAATCTTATAGATTGTTTCGTATCTGTAAGTCTGGCTAACTTTATGTGCGTCGGCTCATGGAGGCGGACGCGACGTGCGCTATTCCGTCCGCAGCGCCTGCCACGGGTCCTGGGCCGCGGCCCGGTGTGCCGGCAGCGCTCCGGCGGCCATCGTCACCACCGCGAGCACCGCCACTGCGGCGGCGAGGACCGTCAGGTCCGGCGTCACCAACCCGAACAGGACCGACTGCATGACCCGGCCAATCGCGGCGGCCAGGACGGCGCCCACCGCCACCCCGCCAACGACGATGCCGAGTGCGCGTTCGGCGGCCAGCCACCGCACCTGTGGCGCCGTGGCTCCGAGCGCGATCCGCACGCCGATCTCCTTGGTCCGGCGCGCTGCCAGATAGGCCATCAGCGAGTAGACGCCGGTCAGCGAGAGCACGAGCGCGATGCCGCTCATCACCATCAGGATCCGGGCGAAGTAGCGGATGCCGGCCAGCCGCTCCGCCACGACTTCGTCCATGGTGGCGGCCTTCAGCACGGGCTGATCGGCATCGATCGCCGTGACCGCCCGCCGCAGGTCGCCGGCCAGGGCCGCTGGCGGGGCGGTGGTGCGCGCCACGAGCGTCATGCTCAGCGGCGGATCCTGCCGCATCGGCCGGTAGACGGTCGGTTCCCGCCGGCCGGTGAACCAGTCCTGCAGCACGTCGCCGGCGACGCCGACGACCGTGATCCACGGGCCGTCACGGGCCAGCCGGAATCGTCCGCCGATCGCCTCGCCGGCCGGCCAGTACTGCTCGGCCAGCACGCGGCTCACGACCGCCACCGGCAGTCCGTCTTCGCGATCGCCCTCGTCAAGACCGCGCCCGGCCAGCAGCGGCACCCGCAAGGCGGAGAAGTAGTCCGGCGTCACCCGCTGCAGGCTGACGTCGCGCGTCTCGGCGTCCGGCGGTGCCCCTTCGATGGTGAGGGGCCGCGAGGACGTCGAGCCGCCATAGGGCAGCGACGACACGGCCGCCACGGACGTCACGCCGGGCAGGCCGCGCAGGCGTTCGAGCACGCCGTCCACGAACTGGCGCCGTCGCTCCAGCGGCTCGTAGGGTCGTTCGGGCAACGTCAGTTGGGCGATGGCGAGTCCATGCTTGTCGAAGCCAATCTCGCCGTTCATCGCCGAGTCGACGGCACCGAGAATGAACGCGGTGCCGACGGCCAGGGCCAGCGCCAGCGCGACCTGTCCGCCGGCCAGAGCCGAGCGCAGCCACTGCCGGTTCGGCGCCGCCGTCGTCGATCGCATGGCGCCGAAGGCGCCATCGCCGTCGCCGAACCCGCGAGGTGCAGCGCCGGAAGCAGCGAGAACACCACGGTGGCGGCGGCGCCGAGCAGTGCCATCGCTCCGAGCATCGCGGCGTCGAGACCGAGGAACTCGTAGCCGGGGACGAAACGGACGATGCCGGCCGGCAGGAAGTTGCGCGTGTAGTGCATCGCGACCGCAGCCAGGGCCGCCCCCAGGCCCACGCCGAGTGCCGCCAGGCACAGCCCCTCGATCAGCAACTGCCCGACGAGGCGACCGCGGCCGGCGCCGAGCGCCAGGCGCACGGCGAACTCCGGTTGGCGTTCGGTGCCGCGCGCCAGCAGCAGGTTGGCGATGTTGGCGCAGGCCACGAGCAGCAGCAGCGCGGCGGCGGCCTGCCAGATCGCCACGAACGGGCCAATCCCTTCGTCGCCCATGCCGCGCGAGAAGCCGACGACCGAGGCCGGGCGCTGGCGGTTGGTGGCGGGGAACTCGGCCGCCAGGCGGGCCGCCAGGTCACGGAACTCGGCCTGCGCGCTGCCGAGCGTGTGGCCGGCGGCGAGACGGCCGAACGCGATCAGGTAGCCGCGCTCCCGTTCCGCCCAGGTCGCGTCGCTGTAGGCGAGCGGTGCCCAGACGTTGGCGCCGAAGGGAATCGCGAACCGCGCCGGCATCACCCCGACGATCTCGTAGGGCTCGCCGTCGAGCCGGATGAGCCGCCCGAGGACGGCGGTATCGGCGGCGAACTGCCGGACCCAGAACGCGTGCGACAGCACGACCTTGCGATGCGCCTCGAGCCGCTCCTCGCCGGCGGTGAAGGTGCGCCCGAGCAGGGGCGTTACGCCGAGCAGGTCGAAGAAGCCCGCGCTGACCTTGAAGCCCGGCACCTGTTCGGGGATGTCGACCCCGGAGAAGTTCGGATCCCACCATTCGGCGGCCGCCATCTCCGACACCGACGTGGCCGTCCGCGTGAAGGAGCGGAAGTCGGCCGGCGCCACCGACTCGCGATCGATATAGGGCTTGCTGCCCACTTCATCGGCCACCACCAGGACCAGCCGGTGCACGTCGGGGAAGCGGAAGGGACGCAGATAGAGCGAGTCGGCCAGGTTGAAGATGACGGCGTTGGCGGCCAGCGCGACGCCGAGCGTGCCGACGACGACGGCTGTCAGGGCGGGACGCTGCGCGAGGGCGCGCCAGGCGTGACGCACCTCCTGCGACCAGCCGGCGCCGAGCGACGACGTCCGCTCCAGTTCGGCGATCGTCAGGCGCCGTCGGGCCGGTGCCACGCCGGGAACGAGCCGGCTCATCGCGAATCGCGCGGCCAGCGGCAGCGCCTGGCGCCAGTACCACCGCCGTCCCGCGCCGGCGCCCTGGCGGGCGACCACGACGGCGAGTTCCTCGCGCAGGTCGCCGAGCACCGCCTCACGCCATGCAGGATCGCGCACGCTCAGGCGCAGGAACCGTTCGGCGAGCCTCGGCGGCGGGGGTGTGGGCGTCATGGCTGCTCCAGCACGGCTTCGAGGCCGCGCGACAGGTTCGACAACGACGCGTGCATCGCCTTGAGCGCCTTGACCCCGAGCGGCGTGACCGTGAAGTAGCGCCGCGCCTTGCCGCCGCGCTCGGGCGTGGGATCCCCCATCCGCGAGCGCAGGCAGCCCTTGCCTTCGAGCCGTTCGAGGGCGGTGTAGAGGGCACCGCGCGCCACCGGGCGTCCGGTGCGCTCTTCGAGCAAGGCTCGGATGGGCACCGCATAGGCGTCGGTCCCGCCCTCCATGTGGAGCGCGGCCAGCAGCACGGCGTACTCGAACTCGCCGACGTAGGGGGTGGGCTTCATGTCTGCAATGCAGGCTAAATCGATGTCTACGTTGCAGGCAATCAGAAGTTGCATCCGGCGGGCGCCGGCTCCGGCCCGGCGGGCGCCGGCGAGCGGGGGTCGGGACCGCCAGCGTCGGATGGGACCGCTAGCTCCGGTTGGGCAGGTCCTGGGCCGGGCCGTCGTCGTCGTCTTCCAGCGTGGCCACCCTGACCCTGACGGCCGTCGTCTTGGGCACGATGCGGCGTCCGCGCTGGCGGATGGCGGCGCGCGTCAGCGACGCGCCGAAGAACAGGATGAGCGACGAGTAGTAGACCCAGAGCAGCACCATCACGAGCGAGCCGGCGGCGCCGAAGGTGGAGGCGGTGGCGGTGCGCGTGAGGTAGAACGAGATGGCGGACTGGCCGACGACGAACAGGGCCGCCGTGAAGACCGCGCCGAACCACATGTCATTCCACAGCAGGCGGACGTCGGGAAGGATCTTGAAGATCATCGCGAACAGGGCCGTGGCGATGAGCAGGGACGCGCCGGTATCGATGAGCGTCACCACCAGCGGCGGCACCGGGATCCAGCCCTCCGCGTACTGCAGCGTGGCGCCAATCGTCATCGTGATGACGAAGGACGTGAGCAGCAGGAACCCGATGACGAGCACCAGCCCGAGCGAGGCCAGGCGCGTTGCCAGGAACACGGCCAGGCTGCCGCGCGATGGCTTCGCCGTCACGCCCCAGAAGTGATTGAGCGACGACTGCATCTGGGCGAACACGGTGGTCGAGGCGAAGAGCAGCGCGGCCACGCCCATCAGCGTCGGCAGGATGCCGGCTTCGTCGACGCGCGACTGCCGGACCGCGGTCTCCACGGTGTCGGCCGCCTCGGCGCCGAGCCACGCCTGCATGCGCCCGGAGATCTCGCCGCGCGCCGCCTCCTCGCCGAAGACGGCCCCGATGATCGAGATGAGGATGATGAGCAGCGGGGCGAGGGACGACAGCGTGTAGAACGCCAGGGCCCCGGCATGCTGGAACGCGCCCTTGGACGACCACAGGGAGACGGCGTCCTTGAGCAGGTCGAGGACGCGGGTGGGCACGGTTGCTGGGGTGGAAGACATGGTCGGACCGGGAGCGGCCACATGCTCGTGGCCGCTCCCGACCTCATGGTTAGCCGTTGAAGGGCGCCTTGACCACGACCTTGACGCCGGAGATGACGCCCGTCGCGGCCTTGGTCACTTCCTCGGTGGCCGCCTTGCTCACGTTGCCAGCCGCCTTGATGGCGCCGGCCGCGGCCGCCGATGCCGCACCCGCGGCGTCGAGCCCCAGCTCCTTGGCGCCTTCGATCGCGCCCTCGACGGCGCTCTTGGCGGCCGTCCCCAGGCTGCCGCCGACCTCGGCGGTCTCCTTGACCAGGGCCTCGGCCGTGCTGCCGACGGTCGCGAAGGCGCCGGCGCCGATGTCCTTGGTGCCCCGGAAGACACCGAGGACGGTGCCCTTGGCCGCGCCGCCGAGCTCGCCGCCGACCTGCGAGGTCGCGCGAATCGCACTGGTGGCGATGCCGGCGGCGCTGTCAGCCGTCGAGGTGCCGACCTCGCTCACCGCGCCCATCGCGCTCGAGACCGACGTGGCCACGGCGTCGGTGGCGTTCATGCCGACTTCCTTGGCCGCCAGGATCGCGCCCTCGACCGCGCTCTTGGCGGCGTGGCCGACGTTGCCACCCACCGACGCGGTTTCGCGGACGAGGGCGTTGACGCTCTCACCGACCGCCGACAGTGCCTCGCCGCCCATCTCCTTGGTGCCGCGGAGCACACCCAACACCATGCCCTTGGCGGCCGAGCCGAGGTCGCCGCCGACTTGCGAGGTGCCCTGGATCACGCCCCGGGCAACCTCGGAGACGGCGCCAGTGGCGGCGCTGCCGACCTTGCCGGTGCTCGTCAGCGTGTTGCCGAGCACGTCGCTGACGGTATCGGTCACGGCGTTGATGATCTCGCCCGTGCCCTTGATCGTGCCAATGATGCCGTTCTTCACCGAATCAACAATGTTGGTCATGATTGCTACCTTTCCTGCGCCGGAATGACGCTGCGCGCCGCGATGGCACGCGCTTTTTCAATAGTTTGTGTACAAACGATATAAGTACATATCCAGACCACCAATGCAAGCTCAGCTGTAGAAACCTCTTGTCTTGCAGGGACGCGACCGCCGCTCCGGGGCGTGGCCCTCGTCCGTTCGCGCCCGGCTCATCCACGGGGGATGGGCCCGCTAGACTAGAACGCCTGCCCCAGCGAGAAGTACCAGCGGCCGAACGGCTGACCGCTGCGGCCCGTCAGCGGCAGACCGTAGTCGATGCGCGCCAGTCCGAACGGCGTCTCGACGCGCAGGCCGAGTCCGGCGCCGTATTCCAGATCCGAGAACGACAGATCCCCCAGCCGGGGATAGACGTTGCCGGCATCGACGAAGCCGACGCCGCCGACCCACTTGTAGATGGGGAACCGGATCTCCTGGTTGAAGACCAGCGTGGCGGCGCCGCCGACCGGATCTCCGAAGAAGTCGATGCCGCCGAGGCCGTTCTCCGCGAAGCCGCGCACGCTGGTGCCGCCGCCGGCGAAGTAGCGCTCGCTGAACAGCAGCGGCGGATCGAAGCCCCACGCCGCGCCGAAGCGGGCGGCCGAGGCCAGCACGATCCGCTCCCCGATCGGCTTGAAGTAGAACTGCTGCAGGATGTACTTGAAGAAGCGCAGATCCGACCCGAGCGACGGCGTGGCGAACTCGATGCCCGTCGACTGGAACCAGCCGCTGCGCGAGTCGAACGGATCGTCGCGCGTATCCCGCGCCACCGTGCCGGTCAGCCGGGCCACGTCCACCCTCAGATCGAACGGCACGTCGCCCGGCCGGAGGTCGACCTGGAAGGCGTGCGTGCGCAGGAAGCGGTAGTTGTAGGCCACCGTCATGTCCGCGCGGGGACTGAAGCGCTGCTCGGCCACCACCTCGGACCCGTCGCGTACGAAGGACGTGATGTCATCGCCGCCGAACTCCTGACGCGACTGCGTCAGATAGAGGTTGGTGGCGACCGGCAAACCGAAGAGCTGCGGCGTCGACAGGATGCCGCGCGCCAGCCGGCGATCGCGCTCGAGCTGGCCGGCGGCGCCGGCCGAAATCGCCCGCCCGAACAGATTGCGGCGCAGGAAGTCCACGACCAGGCCGGGACGGACCTCCCGGCTGCCCTCCAGGGGGCCGAGGTCGTCGATGAGGCGCACTCCGTAGCGGAAGCGGTAGCGCGGCACTTCCTCCAGGGTGACGACGGCCCGGACGGGCTGCGTGCCGTCGGCCGTGACGTCGCCGGCAGGCACCAGGTCGACATCGGCGCGGCGGAAGATGCCGGTGTCGAACAGGCGCTTCTGCGCGCGGTAGGTGTCGCTCATGCTGGCCGGCTCGCCGACCTTCAGATCGAGCGCGGTCTCCACCGTGCCCTCCGTGGTCGTCGTGGTGCCGTTCACCGCGACCTCGGCCAGGATCTTCTGCGCGCCTTCCTTGACGTCCAGCGTGATGTGCGTGGACGGCTGCTCGACGTCGGCGACGCTCGTCACCGTCACGCGGACGTCGTTGAAGCCGGCCTGGAGATACTCGACTTCGACCTGCCGGCGCGCCACTTCGAGGGCGGACGGCACGTAGGGTGCACCCGCGACGATGCCGAAGTCCTTGCGCACCTGTGCCATCGGCCGCGTGGAGACCCCCGTGATGTCGACGCTGGCAATCTCGAGTTGCGGGCCTTCGCTGATGGTGACGGGCAGCGTGGCGGCGGTGCCGGCGAAGACCGGCGCGCCGACCGAGACTTCGGCGCGCTGGAAACCGAGCGACCGGTAGTGGGCCACCAGCGCCCGCTCCACCTCGGCCGGCTCCCGCCAGGCGGTCAGGGCGAGCTGCCGGGTGTTCACGACCTCCCGCAGGTCACCCGCCGTGAGCGTCTGCTGTCCCTCGAACTCGATGCGGCGCTCGGCGTACTGCGGGCCCGGCGCCACTTTCAGCACCAGCTGCTTGGTGCCGGCGGCGGCATCCTCGCGAATCTCGGCCTCGGCCGTGGCCTGGAGATAGCCGTCGCGCGCCAGCCACCGGGTGGCCAGCGATTCGACGTCGTCGCGCAGGAAGCCATCGAACATGGCGGCCGCCCACGACTCCCGCATGTCGTCGAGCACGCCGCCCGGGAGCGTCACGCCCTCGACGGCGATCGAGGTCACCGGGCCGCGTTCGATCGCGTAGGTGAGGGCGACCGCCGGTTCGCCGCCGGCCACGCTCGCGGTGTCACGGCTGGCCCGGATCCGAGCCTCGAGGTAGCCGCCCTCGTGGTACCACTTGGCCAGCCGGTCCTGATCCTGCTGCCAGCGGTAGAAGTCGAAGCGGTCGTCCTCCTGGAGCTTGACGTGGCGGCGCAGCTCTTGCTCGTCGAAGCCCGCTTCACCTGTCCACTGCACGACCGAGACGCGCGGGGCCGGTGCCCGCTCGGTCTGGGTACGGGCGGCCGGCCCGCCGCCGAAGTTGAGCTCGTGCCGGAACTCGTAGCTGCGCCCGTTGTCGTCGAGCGTGGTGCCGCGAATCTCGATCGCCTTGAACGGCCGGTAGATGGCAATCCACGTGATGTCGTTGCTGTCGCGCAGGCTGCGCGAGAACACCAGCTCGACGTCCCGCCGCAGCTGCTTGGACACGGTCAGGCGGGTGCTCGGGTCGCTGTCGGTCGCCAGCAGGTCGAACGACGACCCGGCGCTGCCGAGGCCGCGGCCGACCTGCGCCGAGTCGAGGCCGACGGCGCGGCCGGCAAAGCCGAGCAATTCGCCCGACAGGAGCAGCAGCAGCTGCCCGCGCGCGATTTCCGACTGCGCCACCGTCTGCCGGTCGGCCACCTTGCCGGTCAGCAGCAGCGACACGGCATCGGCCTGGCTGATGCCATCGGGTGAGGACAGGTTGGCCTCGAGCGTGTCCGGGGTGCCGTTCACCGACAGGCGGATGTCGTACTGCTGCACGCGCGTGACGAGCGACAGGTCGACGTTCGGTTCGATCTGGGTCGCGCTCGTGAAGTCCACCGTGCCGCGCTCGAGCGCCCAGGTCTGCCCGCCCAGGAACACGGCGCCGCCCTCGGAGATCGTCATGCGCCCGGCCAGCACCGGCAGCACGGCGGTGCCGCCGACCTTGAGGTCGGTGTCGAGCTCCAGCTTGCCGTAGTTGTTGTCGACGATGATGCCTTCCCGCGACACCACGCTGATGTTGAGACGCAGGAGGTCGAGCACGCTCGGTTCGAGCGGCACCGGCTCGACGGTGACGCCGGACACGAGCTGACCCGCCAGGCTGATCGGCTCGCGATAGGACCCGCGGACGACCGTGACCGTGCCGGCCAGTTCCGGGTCCGCGAGATTCGCGGTGAGCGTCAGGTCGAGGTCGATCTCGCTGCGCAGGTTCTCCGGCACCTCGAGGGCCAGGCCGCGCCCCACGATCTCGATGGTGCCGCCGGCCGGCGCGAACGCCTCGAGCACCACCTCGCCGGCGAGCTGGAGCGTGCCGCCATTGGCCGCCGCCTTGAAGTCGATGAACCGGACGCGGTCCTTGGTGAGCGCGATGACGCCGCCGAGACCGGTGAGGGCCACGCGGGGGTCGCGGATCGCCATCTCGCCGTCGACGAAGGTGATCTCACCGTTGACCGCGGGATCCTCGAGCGGCCCGGTGGCGCGGATGTCGAAGGTGGCGCGGCCGGCGGCGGCCAGGTCCGGGGAGGCAGCGCCGAGCATGCGCAGGTCGAGCGCGCCGCCGAGCGTGGCGTTCACCTCGGGCTGCTCGCCGAGCAGCCGCGCCCCGCCCGAGATGACGAGCGAGTTCCCGGCGCCGCTCCACGACCAGTCGGCAATCTGGAGCTCGCCCTTGGCGACCGTCAGCCGGGTGGGACGGTCCTGCTTGAGCGGCTCACCGGCGATGAGCAGCTCGGCGCGGTCGAAGGTGAGGTCGGCGGTGACGTCCTCGGGAGCGAGCGACGGCGCCTCGATGGTCATGGTGGCGGCCAGCGTGGCTTCGATCTGCTCGAGCGTGGCGGGGTCCACGAAGGGGGCCGCCATGGCCGCGGTCATGCCGTCGAACCGGATGGTGGCCGCGGCGCCCGTGGGCAGGGAGGGCAGCCCGCTCACGTAGCCGGGCGGCAAGGCATCGCCGAGGAGCGTCACCGGCACCGTGCCGGTGGCCGTCACCGTCGCGCCCTGCCACGCCGCACCGAGTTCACTCAAGGTCAGCAGACCTTGTTCGAGCACCGCTTTCAGCTGCACGCCGGTCACGGCCGGCACGTCCGGCACCGAGGCCGAGACGTCGGTGGCGGCGAACGAGGCCGCCACGCGCGGCGCGTCGAGGGCGCCGGCGGCCTGCACGGTGATGTCCACGGTGCCGGCGGCGTCGAGGCCTTCGAGCCCTTCGACCAGATGGGCGAACGGCAGCAGGTCGGCCACTCCGCCCTTGAGCGAGACGGTCAGCCCCTCGGTGTCCGCGGCCGTGCCGAACTGGCCGAGCGCCGTCAGCGTCAGCGAGCCGCTCGTCAACATGACGTCTTCGGCGACGACCCGTCCGCCCTCGTAACGCAGTTTCGCCGGCCGTGCGAGCTGCAGCGGCGTTCCGCCGGCCGTCACATCGACCAGGTTCAGGTTGAGCTCGGCCACCGCGTCTGCCGGACTGTCGAGGCTGCCGCGGGCCGTCGCCGAGGCCGAGAGCTGGCCCGTCAGCTCGACCGGCGCCGGACCCACCGCCTGCGGGTCCGCCGTGCCCGCCGGTCCGGTCGCCCGCAGCAGCGCGTTCAGGTCGGCGTTGACCACCTGCAGGTCGGCGGTGAAGGTGCGGGCGCCGGCGAGCGCGGCTTCGAGGTCGAGCGTGGCTTGCAGCGACGGCACGGTGCCCGTCAGCGTGACCTGCTGCGCGGCGACGGTGGCCTCCACTCGCGCGTCGCCGATGGCGTAGGCGCCCCACACCAGGTCGCGCACCGTGACGGCGGCGCGACCCGCGGGCGCCTCGAGCGTGCCCTCGCCCGTGGCCTCGACGTCGAAGCGTGCCTCGACCGGCAGCGGCTCGCCGGTCGTCACGACGGGCTGCACGGCCAGGTCCCGGCCCGAGGCCGCGAACGTGTAGCGCCCGTCGTCGAGACCGTAGCGCGCCGTCAGGCCGAGGCGGCCCGGCCCCTGCTCGACATCGAAGCGCTCCACGGTCAGGATCTGACCGGCGAGGCGCGCCTCGAGGTCGACGCGATCGATGCGCTGGCCGGCCGTGGCCAGGTCGCGCGCGCCGGCGACCACGCGCACCGCGGGCGCCTCGAGCGTGCCGCCGATGTCCGCCGTCAGGCTGGCGGCACCCTCGACCCGCGACTCGGGCGGCAGCATCGCCATGAGCGGCGACAGGCGCGGCAGGTCGGCGGCAATCGCGCCCTGCAGCGTGCCGGCCTCGAGATTCACGACCAGCTGGCCGCTCGCCGTGTTCGGCGGCAGCGAGAAGTCGAACGTGTCGACCGCCACGCGCGCGGGTCAGCGGCGAAGGACGCGGTCAGCGCGCCCGGGCGCCACGCCTTCCACATCGATCTCCGTCGCCTCGAGCGAACCGCTGGCCGAGGGCGCGCCGACGGTGCCGGCCAGCGTCACGTCGAGCGCGGCGCGGCCGCCGCGGAGGGAGGAGGTGTCGGCCGTGACCAGTCCGGCCGCCGCCAGTTCCCTGACGAGCGCCGGCAGATCGTCGACCGTGCCGCGGACGTTGCCGGCGATGGTGGTGGCGGCGATGTCGTCGGCGTTCAGCCGGCCGCTGGCGCGTCCGTTCAGTTGCAGCCGGCGCGTGGCCAGTCGATCGAGGGTGGCCGTCCACTCCCCGCGTGCGAGCGTCGCCGCCAGTCCGCCCGACAGCGCCAGCGCGCCGGCTGGCGCGCGCCCCGACTGGATCGAGGTCTGGATGGCGGCCACGGCCGTCGCCGGGTCGCTGCCGCTCCAGTCCGCGTTGGCGCGGCCGCTGGCCACCGCGGCCACGCGCGGCTCGGTCACGCCGGCGGTCGCCGCCAGGCTGCCGAGGTCGAGGCCGTTCCAGGTCAGCTCGAGGTGTCCCGCCGCGGCCTCGTCGAGACCGACGCGGGCGGTGCCTTCGACGGCGCCGCCGCCGACCGTGAATCGCAGCCGCTCGACGGTGGCCGTGGCCGGCGACATGGCCGCGCGCAGATCGAGCGTCATGCCGCGCTGGTCGCGCCAGGCGAGGTCCTCGGACGCCGCGGTCAGCGTGACCTCCGGGGCGTCGAGCGGGCCAGTGACCGCGCCGGCGAAGCTGACCACGCCCGCGACCTCTTCTCCCGGCGCCAGCCATGGCACGAGCGGTCCCAGCATCATCCGGCCTTCGTAGCGGGTGTCGACGCTCGGTGCGGCGGCCAGCAGGTCGACCCGGCCATCGAGTTGCAGCGTGAGCTCCGGGGCCTCGAGGGTGAAGGCGTCGAAGCCGAGGCTGCTGCCGTCGAACGAGAAGTCGCCGTCGAGCCGCGAGACGCGGGTGCGGCGGTCGCCGCTCGTGATCTCGACGCCGCCCTCCATCGTCAGCTGCCCGGCGAGCGGGCCATCGCCCCGGCGCGCCAGGTCCAGCGTCATGGCGCGGCCGTCCACCGACAGTCCGAGCGGCGCATCCTGGTAGCTGACGACGAGGTTGCGGATGGACAGCGCGTCGATCTCGATCGGACCGATGGCGGTCGGCTCCGGTTCGGGGACGACCGGGTCGGCCGCCGCCGGCAGGTTCAGCTGGCCGTCGGCATCCCGCGTGATGGAGATGACCGGGTTCGTGATGGTCAGGGACTGGAGCGCGATCGTGCCCGAGACGACCGACCACGGCGCGTCGACCTCGATCCCGTCGACGGTCAGGAACGGGGTGGCATGGCCTTCGGCGGCCAGGGTCGTCGGCCCGAGCGAGACGCGCAGCGCCAGCAGGTTGTAGTCGAGTCCGTCGATGCGGGCGTCGATGCCGGCATCAGCGCGCAGGCGCTCCACCGCGAACGCGGCGACGCGCGTCCGGACGAACGGCGCGTGCAGCACCGCCACCACCGCGACGAGCACGGTGACGACAATGCCGGCAATCGCGAGCCGGCGGTGCGACGTCCACAAGGAGCGGAGATTGAGGGGCATCAGGGGTCAGGCGGCAACCGCACCGCCCACGGTACACAGTTACCCCAGACGGGGTGCCGCAACTGATAGGACGCCCTGGCGCCCGCCGGCGTCTCAGCGCCGGCCGCGTGGGCGTCTCTCAGCGCCGGCCGCGAAACACGTCGTTGTGCACGTACATGACCAGCGCCACCCCCGCCCAGCGGCCGTCGCCGCTCGGGCTGCCGAGGGCATTGCCGCTGAGCGGCATCACGTCGGTGAGCGTGGCCTGGCGGCGGAAGCGCGAGAGGACGTAGTCCCGGACCACCGTGCCGCGGCCGACCGAGCTCAGGAAGGCCGTGGCCTCATCGCCGCCGCGCGCGTAGCCCTCGACGATGAGCGGGCTGTCGCGGGGATACTGCACGAGCTGCGCCATCGCCGAGTCGATGCGCCGGCGTCCGTCGGCCGTCAGGCGCTCGGTGCCGTCGGCGTCGGCCGAGAACAGCAGACTGGCATCCAGCCAGATGCGCACGGCCGTGCGGTTGTCGCGCTCGAGCAGGCCGGCCTGGTAGGCCTCGCGCGAGATGGCGTCGAGGTCGAAGAAGCCGCGGCTGCGGAAGAAGCCGCGGAAGACGAAGTTGCGCTTCAGCGCCTCGGTGCCTTCCGCCAGGTCGGACGTCACCTCCTCGATGCCGGCCAGCGTGTTGCGGATGTTCTGGGCCATCTGCGGGCCGGCGCCGTCCGGCGCCACGAAGCCCGACACCGACTGGCGGGCGATCTCGGCCGTCTCACGCACGACCCGGGCACTCTCGGCAGCCTCCTTGCCGATGGTGTTCATGCGGTCGTAGAAGGCGGGGTCGGTGAAGAGACGCCCGACCGTGCCTTCGCCGGCCCGCACGCCGCTGACCACCCCGCGCACGTCGCCGACGACCTGTTCGATGTCACCGGCCACGCGCACGCCGACGTTGCCGACCCGTTCCACCTGGTTGCCGACCTTGGCGACGACCTCGTCGGTCGTGTCGACGATGCGCGTCAGCGAGACGAGCGCGTTCGAGACGTCGCCGGTGAGGTCCGTGAACTCCCGGCTCACGAGCCGGAAGGTGTTCTGTCCTTCCTGGATGAGGTCGGCGAACTCGATGGGGTCGGTGCCCGGCAGGGTCGCCCCCGATTCCACGACCGCCACGTCATCGGTGCCGGGGCTGATCTGGATGAACGAGGCGCCGACCAGGCCGTCGGTCTGGATCGCCACCGGCGAGTCGAGCCGGATGAGCTGGCGCAGATCCTCGCGGATCCGCATGCGGACATGGAACTTCTGGGACGGTCGCGCCGGCACGGCGATCTCGAGCACCTCGCCGGCATCGAGGCCGGCCAGCCGCACCCGCGTGCCGAGCTGGATGCCGGTGACCTTGCCGAACGTGGAGCGCAACTCGAACTGCTCGTCGAACAGCAGCCGCCGATCGCCGATGAGAAAGAGGCCGACCGCGAACAGCAGCCCGCCGGCCACCACGAACGCGCCCACCCATATTGCCCGCTTGCGTTCCATGACACCCTCCGCCTATCCGGCACCGGCCGACTGCATGAACTGCCGCACCAGCGCGATCTCACTTTGCTCGAGCGCGGCGGCGTCGCCCTGGGCGATGACGCGGCCCTCGTGGAGGAACACCAGCTCGTCGCCGATGACCCGCGCGCTCGGGATGTCGTGCGTCACGACGATCAGCGTCGTCCCGGTCCGCCGTTTGAGATCGACGAGCAGCTGGTCGATCTCGCCGGAGGTCACCGGGTCGAGCCCCGCGCTCGGCTCGTCGGCCAGCAGCAGCGCCGGCTCGAGCGCCAGCGCACGCGCCAGGCCGGCCCGCTTGCGCATGCCGCCCGACAGCTCCGCCGGCATCTTGTCGTACTCGCCCTCGAGGCCGACCTGCGCCAGCAGGTGCGCGGCGCGGGCGCGGATCTCGGCATCCGGCAGCGGCAGGTGGCGGCGCATCGGAAAGGCCACGTTCTCGCCGACCGAAATCGAATCGAACAGCGCGCCGTTCTGGAACAGCAGGCCGATCTTCTTGCGGACGCGCGTCATGTCGCGGGCGTCGAGCCCGGCGATGTCCTCGCCGTTGACGAGCACGGTGCCGGCATCGGGCTGCATCAGGCCGACGATGTGCTTGAGGGTCACGCTCTTGCCGGTGCCGCTGCGTCCCAGCAGGCAGACCGCCTTGCCGGCCGGCACGACGAGCGACAGGTCGTCGAGCACGCGCCGGTCCCCGAACGCCTTGGTCAGGTGGCGGAACTCGACAGCCGGTGGCGCGGACATGACCGTCACTCGGGGTAGATGAAGAAGATCAACCGGACCAGCAGCACGTTGGCGCCGATGAGGAGCATCGACGCCGTGACGACGCTGCGCGTCGAGGCCTGCCCGACGCCTTCGGTGCCGCGGGTCGAGTTGAGGCCCATGTAGGAGGCCACGGTGGCGATGATGAAGCCGAAGACCGTGGTCTTGAGCGTGGCCGGGATCAGATCCGAGAACTGGATCGGCGCGAAGGCCTCGTGGAAGTAGGCCTGGAAGGTCATGCCGGTGATGGCGGTTTCCGCCACGAAGCCGCCGAGCATGCCGGTGAAGTTCATGAGCGTGGTCAGGATCGGCAGCGCGACGACGCAGGCCACGACCCGGGTCACCACCAGGTAGCGGAAGGAATCGACGGCCACCGCTTCGAGGGCGTCGATCTGCTCGGTGACTTTCATGGCCGCCAGTTCGGCGCCGATGCCGGCGCCGATGCGGCCGGAGAGCAGCAGCCCGGCGGTGAGCGGCCCGGTTTCGCGCACGAGCGCGATGGCGAGGCCGGCCGGAATCAGCGCCTCGGCGCCGAAACGCTCCAGGGAGGCGCGCGTGTGCAGCGACAGCACCAGGCCGATGGCGAGGCCGGCGGCGGCGATGAGCGGCGCCGAGCGCAAGCCCAGCTCGAACAGATGCCGCACCACCTCGGCGACCTCGTAGGGCGGACGCACGCCCTCGACCACGACCCGGACCGCGAAGCGGGTGCCGCTGGCGACGCCGATCAGGAAGTCGAGGATGACGCGTCGCACGGCACTCTCAGAACAGCCGGTAGGAGAAGCCGACCAGCACCACCGTCGTGTCGGCGCTGACGCCGCGCTCGACGAGGCGGCCGCCCTCGACGAAGGTGACGCGCGGCCGGGTGAAGGCCCGGCCAATCGACAGGTTGAGGAACGTGCGGCGGCTGGTGTCGATCCACAGCGACATCCCCGGCCGCCACACGAGGCTGTTGGCGACCTCGACCGGCAGCTGCGCCACCGCGCCGGCCTCGGGCACACCGATGCGGTTGAACGAGTAGCCGGCGACCAGCGATGGTGCCAGCGAGGCCCGGCCGAACGACCACAGGTAGCGCACGCCGGCCATCACCGGCTTGAGGCGGACGGCCCCGGCATCGAGCGGCGTGTCCGGCGAGGCGGCGACGCTGGCGTCGAACCACTCGAGCGCCACGGCCGGCCCGAATCCCGGCCCGGAGCCCAGCGTGACGATCGGCTGGAGCGACATGCGCGTGCTGGCGGCCGGGCCGGCCTGGTTGGACCAGCCCATGGCACCGCCGAGCGCCACCAGATGCGGGTGATCCTCGAGCTCGGCCAGCTCGTAGGCGGGTCCGCGCAACGGATTGGCGCGCAGCTCCGGCACGTCATCGAGGCCGCCCTCCGCGTTGCCGACGGTGAGACGCGACTCGACGTCGCTCACACCGCTCACGGCTCGCGCGACCGCGGTGGCGCGTTCCGCCTCGTCGTCGCTGGCGACCTGGCCCGAGAGCTGCGCGACCGTGCCCACCATCCGCACGTTGATGACGCGGCTGCCGATGACCGGGTCGTTGACGAGGGCGGTCTTGACCCGCGCCTCGGTTCGCACCATCTCGATGGTCAGGCTGCTTACGGCAGGCGCGCAGGCGGCCGCCCCCAGCGCGGCAACGAGGATTGCGACGTAGGCGCGGGCGAGTGACGGCGTCATCGTGACGGGGTCAGCGTATCACCGCGTGGGCCGGCGGGACGTCCTGCCGCGGCGGCAGCGCCGCGCGGCCGCGGCGGTCGCTAGCGCACGGTCGGCGGCGGGCGCCGATGCCGGGTGGCCTGCTCGTAGGCGTAGGCGAGGCCGAGCAGCTTGCGGTCGCTCCACATGCGGCCGAGGAACGACACGCCCACCGGGTAGCGTCCCCCCATGTAGCCGGCCGGCACCGTGACCTGCGGCAGTCCCGTCGACGCGCTCTCCTCGCACGTGCCCGGTTCGGTGCCGTAGCGCTCGGCGCCGCCTTCGTGCGTGTGGGGACGCGCCTGGTTCGCGGGGTAGATCAGTGCCTCGACGTCGGCCGCATCGAGCGCCGCCACCAGACGCGCGCGGTAAGCCAGGCGCGCGGCCAGGAAGCGTTCGTGGGAGGCGTCGGCCGGCGGTGGCGCCAGCGCGCTCTCGAGCCGCCGCTGGCCTGCCGGCGCCATCTTGCCGGACGCGATCAGCGACTGCACCGTGACGACGGGGTCACCCGGTCTGGTGCCGCGGGAGAGATAGGTGTCCCACGCGGCCTTGAGTGCGCCGGGGTCGGCGAGCCGGGCCTTGGCGTACTCCTCGTCGTAGCCGGCAATCGCCACCTCGACCACGGTCGCGCCGGCCGCCCGCAGTTCGCCCACGACGCGCTCGATGGCGGCGGCCGCCTCGCGCTCGCCGGTGATGCCGACGAACCGCTGGCGGAAGACGCCGATCCGCGCGCCCTGCAGGGTCGCGGCGGTGAGGGCGCTGACGAAGTCGCCGTCGAGCCGCGGCGCCCCGGCGGTGGCGGCATCCGCGGGATCGGCGCCGGTGACGAGGTCGAGGGCGAGCGCGATGTCGCGCACGCTCCTGCCCATCGGGCCGACTGCGTCGTTGAACGGGTTGAGGGGCATGACGCCGGCGCGGCTGGTCAGCCCGCGGCTGGTGCGGATGGTGGCGAGCGAGGCGAAGCCACTCGGATTCGAGAGGGAGTTGCAGGTGTCGGTGCCGAACGCGAGCGCCGCCAGGCTGGTGGCCACCGCGGTGGCACTGCCGCCGCTCGACCCGGACGTGCTGAGCGACGGGTCATAGGCGTTGCCGACCGTGCCGCCGACGGTGCTCACGCCGAAGTCGCCGAACGGGAATTCATCGAGGTTGGCCTTGCCGAGGATGATGGCGCCCCCGGCCCTCATGCCGGCCACGACGTGCGCATCGAGGCGCGGCGCGCGGTCGAGCAAGGCCAGCGCGCCGCCGGTGGTCGGCAGTTCGGTGGCGTCGATGTTGTCCTTGAGCACGATCGGCACGCCGTGGAACGGCCCGGGAACGCGGTCGCCGCCGCGCATGCTCAGGCGGCTGCGATCGCGCTCGCGCGCGTCGGCGATGGCGCGCGGGCTCAACGCGAGAATGGCGCGGAAGGTGGGGCCGCTGCGGTCGTAGAGAGTCGCGCGCGTCAGGTACTCGCGCACGATGTCCTCGCTCGTCGTCGTGCCGTCGTGCATGGCGGCCTGGAGCGCCGGCACGGACTGCTCGAATACGGTGAACGGCGCGAGCGGCGGGGCCGGCGGCTGCCGCCAGTTGACGATCGCCGCCCGCTGTCGCGGCGTCAGCCCCGACAAATCCGGCGTCGCCACCAGACGGCGCGCCTCGGCGGTCACCCGTGCGATCTCGCTGCCCGGCGCCGGCACGCGCGTGTCGGCGCCGGCGTAGACCGCGTCGGCCCAGGTCGACAGCAGCCCGTCCCGACGCGCAATCGGGTAACCGCCCCGCGGGTCGTAGACCTCGCTCAGGCCCTTCACGACGAAGGTCACGAGGGCGGCCGTCTGGCCGGGCGCGAGCGTGAGACGGAAGACATAGCCGATGTGCGCGGGGTCGAAGCCGGGATAGGCGTCGGTGAACGGATCGGCGTAGATGTCGCCAGCGCGCTGGAAGACCCCGCCGGCGCCGCCATCGCCGAGGACGTGGGCCGAGGGGCCGTGGCCCGACGGCCCCTGCATCGGATCGGCGACGCCCGCCGCGTTCTGCATCACCGTCACGAAGGAGTCGTTGGCATCGATCAGCCGATCGCCGCTCGACGTCGTGGCGACGGCGACGCGCCCGCCGTCCTCGTAGGCGCCGGTGGCGCCGCCCCAGGCGACCTCGATCGTGCGCGGCTCCTCGCTGCTGTTGGAGAAGGCGTCGTAGTAGCGCAGCCACGTGCTGCCGGCCGGCGCGAAGATCGCGCGCGACACGACCACCCCGTCGTGGAGCACCGGCGTGATGCTGTCGAAGCGCTCGCCGTCCCTGGCCAGGCCGAAGCCGCGCAGGTAGTGATTGACGAGGCTCGGGCGCGTGGCCTCCGCATGCCGGACCTGCAGCTTCAGATAGCCGAAGCCGTTGAACGGCAGCGCCCGGCCCCCGGTGGCGATGCCGCCGCTGTCCTGGGCCCAGGGCGAGGTGTCCTGGATGTCCCAGAACTGGCCGTCGGCCGAGCCGAGCGGCGTGACGGCCGCGGCCGGCTGGAGTGTCAGGGCCACGAGGGCGAGGGCGAGAGCGGAACCCGTGCAGCGCATGCGGGAGTCTAGCCCGTGGTGCCGGTCCCGGACGTCACGATAGAATCGGCTCTTGGCGGACGGCTGGTCCGCCCGGTCCCAGATGGCCCTTCGGAGGAAACCCACGTGAGATCCATTCGTGTCTGTGTGCCCGCTACCACGCTCGTCGTCGCCGCCGCCCTGTCCGCGGCCTGCGGCTCCGAGCCCGCTCCGGCCCCGGTCGACCGGGTGCAGCCGACCGTCGTCGGCGAGATGTCGCCCGAGGAGGCCGGCGGGATGAGCGCGGCCGATTCGTCCCTGACCGAGGATCACGCGGCGGCCAGCCCCCACGGCGGCACGCTCGTCAAGCTCGGCACGGCCGGCCACCTCGAGTTCGTGCACGACCCGTCGAGCGGCCTGCTCACGGCCTATGTCCTCGATGCCGCGGGTGGCAGCGTGGCGCGCATTCCGGCCAGGACCCTCACGGTCGAGGTGACGCCCGGCGGCGGCGCGCCCGTCGCCCTCACGCTCACCAGCACCGCCAACGCGCTGACCGGCGACACCGTCGGCAACTCGTCGCAGTTCGGCGGCGCCAGCACCGCCCTCAAGGGCGTCACGGCGTTCGACGGCGTCGTCAAGAATGCCGTCGTCGGTGGCCAGACGTTCACCGGCATCGCGTTCTCCTACCCGCAGCCCGGCGCCTGACGCCGCCCCGTCCGTCCGGCGTGGCGGCGACATGAACCGCCGCCACGCCAACCTTCCGCCGCCGGCGCCCGTCTATTCCGGGCATGACGCTGCCTCTGAGCGACCTCCGCTTCGCCCTGCGCGGCCTCAGCCGCAGCCCGCTCTTCGCCGTGGTCGCCGTGCTGTCGCTGGCGCTCGGCATCGGGGCCAACACCGCCATCTACACGCTGGTCGACCAGATCCTGCTGCGGCGCCTGCCGGTCAAGTCGCCGGACGAGCTGGTCATGCTCTACCAGCGCGGCCCGCACTCCGGCAGCAACATGGGCGACCGGATGCACTCGTATCCCATGTACCGCGAGCTCCAGCAGCGCGCCGAGCCGCTGGCCGAAGTGCTGGCCCGGCGACCGGTCGACACCTCGGTGACGATCGACGGCCAGACCGAACGGCTGGCCGCCGAGATGGTGTCGGGCAACTACTTCACGATGCTCGGCGTGCCGCCGGCCATCGGCCGCGTCTTCAGTTCCGAGGAGGACGACCGCGTCTACCAGGGGCACCCGGTCGTCGTCATCAGCCACGACTACTGGGTGCGGCGCTTCGATCGCGATCCGGGCGCCGTCGGCCGCAAGGTCCTGGTCAACAACTACCCGATGACCATCGTCGGCGTGTCGGCGGCCGGCTTCGCCGGCCTCGACCCCACGCGCTCGCCGCAGATCCGCGTGCCGATCCTGATGAAGCCGGTGGTCGTGCCCGAGTGGACGTGGGTGCGGATGGACGACGAGCGCACGCGCTGGGTGCAGGTGTTCGGGCGGCTCAAGCCCGGCTACACCGCCGAGACCGCCGGCGGCCCGCTGCAGGGCCTGTTCCTCCAGATCCGTCAGCACGAGATGACGCTGCCGGGGGCCAAGGACTTCTCGCCCTACGTGCGCGAGCAGTTCATGACCGGCACGCTCAATGTGGCGCCGGCCGCGCTCGGCTACTCGCGCCTGCGCAACGACTTCTCGACGCCGCTCGTCGTGCTGATGAGCATGGTGGGCCTCGTGCTGCTCATCGCCTGTGCGAATGTGGCCAACCTGCTCATCGCGCGCGGCTTCATGCGCCAGCGAGAGATCGCCGTGCGGCTCTCGCTCGGCGCCACGCGCGGCCAGCTCGTGCGCCAGCTGCTCATCGAGAGCCTGCTGCTGGCCGGAGCCGGCGGCGTGGTCGGTCTCGGACTGGCGTCGGCCATGACGCAGGCCCTCATCGCCTTCATCCCGGTGGACGGGGCGCCGCTGCTCGTCAGCCCCGCGCCCGACGCGCGCATCCTGTCCTTCACCTTCGGCCTCACCCTCGTGACCGGTATCGTCTTCGGCCTGCTGCCGGCTCTGCGCGCCAGCCGGCCGGATACCTGGAGCACCCTCAAGGACACGGTGGGCGCGGTGGCCGGCTCCGGCGGTTCGCTTTTCCTCCGCAAGGGGCTGGTGGCGGCGCAGGTCGCGCTCAGCTTCCTGCTGCTCTTCGGCGCCGGCCTGTTCGTGCAGAGCCTGCAGAACCTGAAGGGCACCGAGACCGGCATCGCCCTCGACAACCTGGTGACCTTCCAGCTGGCGCCGGCGCTCAGCGGCTACGACGACGTCCGCACCACCGTGCTCTACGAGCAGCTCCAGCAGCGGCTGGAGAGCTCGCCGGGGATCGTGGCGGCGTCGTGGGCCAACGTCTCGATCCTGAGCGGCGACGAGTGGGACAGCACCATGTCGGTCGAGGGCCACAAGGCGGTCGACGGCGAAGACCTGCAGGCCTACATGAACTCGCTCTCGCCCGGCTACTTCACGACCATGAAGATCCCGTTGCTCGAGGGACGGGACTTCCGCCGCGGCGATGCCCCCGTTCTCGGTCCCGACGGCACGCCGGAAACCAAGGTGGCGATCGTCAACAAGCGCTTCGCCGAGCACTTCTTCAAGGGCGAGAGCGCCATCGGCCGGCACATCGGCTTCGGCAACCTGCCCGGCATGACGTTCGAGATCGAGATCGTGGGCGTGGTGGCCGACTCGCTCTACGAAGGGCCGCGCGAGGGCGTGCGGCGGCAGGTGTTCATCCCCAGCTGGGGCAAGAACTCGGCGACCTTCTACGTCCGCACCCAGAGCGCGTCGGCGGGCACCTTCTCGCAGGTCCGCCGCGAGCTGGCGGCGCTCGATGCCGGCATTCCCGTCTACCAGATGAAGACCGTCGAAGGGCAGCTCGACGAAACGCTGCTCACCGATCGGCTGATTGCGTCGCTGTCGGCCGGCTTCGGCCTGCTGGCGACGATTCTCGCCTCGGTCGGGCTCTACGGCGTGATGGCCTTCGTCGTGGCGCGCCGGCGCAAGGAGATGGGCCTGCGGCTGGCGCTCGGCGCCGACCCGGCCGGCGTCATCTGGCTGGTGATGAAGGAAGTGCTGGTGCTGCTGGCCATCGGCCTCGCCGTCGGCGTCCCGGCGGCCGTCGGGCTCGGCCGCCTGGTGTCGTCGCAGCTCTACGGCATCGCGCCCGGCGATCCGTGGCTGGCGCTTTCGACCGTGGCCGTGCTGACGCTGGTGTCGGCGGCGGCCGGCTTCATCCCGGCCCGGCGCGCCAGCCTGGTCGATCCCAACCTGGCGCTGCGCTACGAGTGAGGCCGGGGCCGGTCCCTACCGCGTCGCTGCGCGCGGCTCGGCCGGCGCCGGCGCCTTGCGCCCGCCGAGCCACGGCAGCAGCATCGGCACGCGGCGCCGGTAGTCGAGATAGGGCGCGCCGTGCTCGCGCGCCAGGTCGCGCTCCTCGAACTGGATGGCGATCAGGATGTAGGCGGTGGTGGCGACCGCGAACAGCAGGTGCGTCACGGTCATCGTCGGCGCCGCCCAGAACGCGATGACGAAGCCGAGATAGAGCGGGTGGCGCACGAGGCGGTAGGGCGCGGGCGTCACGAAGTGCGACGCGGGTGTAGTGCCGGCCCTTGCAGGTGCAGCCACACCTGCCGCAGGCCGAACAGGTCGAAGTGGTTGATGTAGAAGGTCATGACCAGCACCTGCAGCCAGCCGAAGGCGAACGACCGCCCAGATCAGGCCGCGCGCCACCGGCGACTCGACCTGCCAGACGACGCCGCCGAGCGGACGCCACTGCCAGAACAGCAGGTCGAGCGCCAGGCTGGCGAACAGCACGTAGGTGGACCGCTCGATCGCCCACGGCACGATCTGCGTCCACCACCGCTTGAACCACGGCCGCGCCATGACGCTGTGCTGCACGGCGAACACGGCCGAGCAGCGCCAGGTCGATCGCCAGGGCGGCGGCCAGGGGCGTCGTCGGCCGGGCCGTCGAGCGCTCGGGGCACCGCGAAGCCGCCGACGAAGGCGATGGCGTAGAGGAACGTCGCCAGGAACAGCAGGTAGCGAGGCGACGCCGTAGACGAAGAAGACGATCACGAGTGGCCATGCGATCCTCCATGGTGTCGAGCGAGGATGCGCCCGCGGGCGCCGGCGCCGCCATCGGCGCAATGTCCCGACTCCGGTAGAATCGGGCGCATCGCGGCTGGGACGAATGTCCCGGTCTGTCGCGAGCGCCGTGCCCATGAGCGATGCCACCGGCACCAACCGCACACGCGTTCGCTACGCTGCAGGCGTCGGACGGGGTCCGCCTCGCCTGGGCCGAGTCGGGCGACCGGCCCGCCGCTCGTCAAGGCCGCGACCTGGCTGACGCATCTCGAGTACGACTGGACAGCCCGGTCTGGCGGCACTGGACCGGCGTTTCTGGACTCGACCACTTCCGCTATCGTGCGCTACGACGAGCGCGGCTGCGGGATGAGCGACTGGGACGTCGGCGACCTGTCGCTTCGAGCGCCGCGTCGCAGGACCTCGAGGCGGTCGTCGAGGCGGCGCAGCCTGACGGAGCCGTTCGCGCTGCTCGGCATCTCGCAGGGCGCGGCGGTGTGCATCGCCTATGCGGTGCGGCACCCGGAGCGCGTGTCGCGCATGGTGCTGTGCGGCGGCTACGCGCGCGGGGCGCTGCGCGCGCGGCGATCGCGAGGCCAGCGATGCTACCAGGCGATCATCGATCTGGCCGAGCCTGTGGGGCAGCGACAACCCGGCGTTCCGGCAGGTGTTCACGTCGCGGTTCA
This sequence comes from uncultured Acidobacteriota bacterium, assembly GCA_963807405.1. Taxonomy (GTDB): domain Bacteria; phylum Acidobacteriota; class Vicinamibacteria; order Vicinamibacterales; family UBA2999; genus CADEFD01. The sequence continues at coordinate 1,033,796 of CAWEBU010000009.1, forward strand.
TCCCCGACGGCACCGACGAGCAGCTGCGCTGGTTCAACGACCTGTGCCGGAAGACGACCGTCGCCGGAGATGGCCGGCCCGCTGCTGCGCGCGCGCGCCGAAACCGACATCTCAGCGCCTCGTGCCGCAGGTGCGGACGCCGACGCTCGTCGTCCACGCGCGCGACGACGCGTCGCGCCGCTCTCCGAGGGCCGCCTGCTGGCCGCGCGAGATTCCCGGCGCGCAGTTCGTCGAGCTCGACTCGCGCAATCACGTGCTGCTCGAGCACGAGCCGGCGTGGGCGCGCTTCCAGGACGCGGTCCTGGAGTTCACCGGACGCGGCGGGTCGGCGGCCGAGTCCCGCCTTCGCCAGCGCTGTCACCGCGCGAACGCGAGACGCTGGCGCTGCTCGCCGAAGGGCTCAGCAACGCCGAGATCGCCGAGCGGCTGGGCATCAGCGAGAAGACCGTGCGCAACCACCTCTCGCACCTGTTCGACAAGCTCGGCGTGTGGTCGCGCGCGCAGGCGATCGTCTTCGCCCGCGATCACGGCTTCGAGGGGTGATCGCCGGGCCGGAGTGGCCGTCGTGGGCTCCCCCCAAAAGCGAAGAGGGCACGAGATGAACTCGCGCCCTCTGGGGGTTGCCGTCGGAACGCCCGGGACCGGGGCGGCTTACTTGACGACCAGGCCGCAGGCGATGCGCGCGCCGGCGTCGCCGGCCGGATCGGACTTCATGTCGTCGGCTCCGGCGTGAATCATCAGCGCCGTGCCGCCGCCGGCATAGATCGAGTTGGCGCCGGTGCCCATCGTGACCTTGGCGTTGGTGATGGTCGCCTTGGCGGTGCCGTCGGCTGCCACGGTGAAGTTCTTCATGTCGCCGGCGTGCGACCCTTCGGGGTTCTCCAGGCCGTGCTTCTTGCCTTCGGGATTGAAGTGGCCGCCGGCCGAGGTGAACGGCGCCTCGCACTTGGCGGTCTGGTGGAAGTGCAGCGCGTGCTCGCCGGGCGGCAGGCCCTTGAAGTCGATGGCGATGCTGACGCCGCCGTCCTTGGCCGCCGAGATCATGGCCATGCCGACCGACTTACCGGCCGCGTCCTTCATGTCGATGTGCGCCATGCCCTGAGCGCCGGCGCCGGCGGCGAAGACGCCGGTGGCAAGGGCGAAGGCGGCGAGCGAGAGTGCGTTTCATTGGGACTCCTGTGAATGAGGTCTCGTTCGAGTCTACATCGTCGACGCCGCTGGATCTGGCTGGCGATTACCGCGGTGCTGGCCGGTTCGCCGCAGCCGCGCCAGCGCGGGGCCTCTCTCCGTCTCGCGTCGATGTCCGCGCCGTATCCACCGGCATCGTCTACATCTTCGGCGCCGGTTCGATCAGGTAGAACGACTCCTGGCGGCCGTCGATCCAGTCCCAGGTGCCGTCCGGCATCAGCGCGGCGTCTTCTTCGAGCGCGAAGCGGACGGCGCATGCCGCCCCACTCCTTGCACCGGGAACGTGACGTTCAGCTCGATCGAGTGCCAGGTGTTCGGGCAGGAACTCGTAGTCGCCGCGCACCGGCACGCCTTCCTGGTAGTCGGTCATGCCGATCGGCGGACCGGCGGCGTGACCGTGGTAGCCCACCGGGTGGCAGTAGATCGACGGCACCAGCCCTTCCTTGCGCGCCTGCATCAGCGCGTCGCGCAGCGCCTCGTTGCCGGTGCGTCCGAGCTTCGCGTACTGCATCGTCAGGTCCTGCAGGCGGTTGGCCGCCTTGAGGCCGTCCTTGCAGGCCCTGCGGCGCGTCGGTCTCGCCGGGCTTGAGCACGTAGGCGTTGTGCTGGGTGTCGGTCGAGAAGCCCGAGATAGACGATGCCGAAGTCGGTGTGCAGCATGTCGCCGGGCTGGATCACGCATGATCGCCGTTGGTGCCGCCCTGGCGCGCGATGGTGATCGACGGCTGGAACCACTTGCCGAGGCCCATCTCCACGACGCGCTGCCGCATCCACCACACCACGTCCTCGCTGGTGGTCTTGCCGGGCGTGATGACGTTGTTGCTGAAGGCCTCGCGGATGACCATGTGCGCCACCTTCATCACGTGGCGATAGGCCTCGAGCTCCTCGGGCAGCTTGTATTCGAGCCAGCCCGACGGCCAGCATCTCGGCGCTCTTCAGGCGGGCCGGCGTACTTCGGGCCGAGCGCGCTCGAGAGCAGCCGCTTCTCGTTGGCGGTCAGGCCGTCGGCGTGATTCCAGGCTCCGACTCGTTGATGCCGATGACCTTCGGATTCTTCTCCTCGACCAGCTTGCGCAGGCCCTCCCACTGGCCGTCGTTCGGCGTCGCCACCAGCGTGAAGAGCTTCTCCATGTCGAAGCGGCCGACCGAGTAGCGCTCGACCGGCTTGCCGCCGCCGGGTTGTAGAACACCAGGATCGTGCGCCGGCGCGACGAGTAGGTCGTGAGCGGCGCCATCGAGCGGAACACCGGGTCGTCGTTGTACTCGCGCGAGACGATGATCCACATGTCGATGCCGGTCGCGCGTCATCAGCTCGGGCAGCACCGTGTCGAAGCGCTTCTCGATCCACCCCTTCACGAGCGGGGCCTGCTCGCGGTGCGTCAGCACGCGCTGCGCGGGGTCGGGATAGGCCGGCGCCTGGGCCAGCGCGGGAGCGGCCAGCACGGCCGAAGCGAGGAGGACGGCGCTGGCGGAGCGCCCGATGGTCGGCAGAAGATGCATGCCGCTCAGTCTAGCAGCGGCCGGCACCTCCAACATTGACTGGCCGGCGCCCCGGCGCGACACTCGGGGGAGGAGGCCGGCATGTCCAAGGGGTTCGCGTTCGCCGTCGCCCTGGTCGCCGCCGCTGCCGTCGGAATGTCGGCGCAGACCAGCCCACCCGTCCGCCACAGCATCGACGAGACCGAGCGTCTCGCGAAGGCGGCCCTCGCCGCCGAGCTCGAGGTGCCGGTCGACACGGTGTCGGTCGGCGCGCGCGGCGAACGTCACTGGCCCGACGCCGATCTCGGCTGCGCGCCTCGCAAGGGCGTCTTCGAGCCGGTGCCGACCCCGGGCTACGTGTTCACCCTGCGCGTCGACGGCGCGGAGTACGAGATGCGGGCCGACCGCTTCGGGCACGTGCGGCGCTGTCCGCCGCCCCGGCCCGACGACAAGCCGGGCGGACCGCCACGCAAGACGCGTAAGCCCGGCCTCTGAGCCGCCGGGTGACGGCGGGCGTTGCCGCGGTCGCGAGGTCCGCGCCACCCGGGAGTGGCGCGGCCTCGTCGTCGGTCGTGCTATTGCAGCGGGAAGCGGACCCAGCAGCCGTCCGGATGGCGGCGGTTCAGCAGCGGCTGGCGGGCCGCGGTCAGCGTCGGCGACGCCGCGTTGATGTGTCCGGCAGCCGCCGAGACCAGCGTGTAGACCAGCCGCGCGCTGGCCGCCGCGTTCAGGTAGTCCCAGCGGTCGAACGACGACCGCGCGCCGCGTGCCACCAGGTCGGCCGCCAGGAGCAGCAGCCGCACCCTGTAGCCGTCGGCGCTGGCGAGGACGTCGGCGGCCAGCGCATTCGACAGGTTGAGGTAGCCGGCCGTTTCCCACCGGAACAGGTTGTCGCGATCGAAGCGGCCGAAGCCGTTCGACAGCGCCAGGTAGTGCATCACCGTCTGGCTCTCGTCCCCCGACCACACGAACTCGAACGCACCGGAGGGGCCGAAGTCGAGATCGAGTTCCGAGTCGTAGCCATCGTGCGGGTGCGACATCCCCACGTGATGGCCGAACTCGTGCACGCCGGTGGTCGTGAACCCGAACCCGGCCGCCTTCACCGCCGGGTAAGCGAACATGAACACGTACGACTGCGTGCCGTCGATCCAGTTGTCATCGGCGAAGCCGAGCAGCCCGAACTGCGTGCCCATGCTGGCATCGGTGGCGTCGTAGGCGAAGATCTCGCCGACGTAGTCGCGCCGGCCGTAGGCCGGCACGTAGGCGCCGAGGTTGAGGTCGAAGTAGCAGTACATCTGCGCGAACGGCGTGCCGTAACCGGTCCAGCACTCGCTGGCGTCGACGACGGTGCCGGCGAAGATGTCGAGCGCCTTCTTGGCGCCGGAGTCGACCGGATTGGAGTTGCTCAGGCCGATCGTCCACGGATAGTAGGGCTGGAAGGTCGCCATCTGCCGCTTCATGAAGTCGGCGTTGAAGTAGCTGAGGCCGTTGCCGGTGGGATTCTCCTGCAGCATCGCCACGTGCGCCACCTTGCCGCCGCCGGCCCCCGGGGCTGTGTTGAGCGGGTCGTAGAGCGGCGAGGTCGTGAACAGCAGGTCGATGCCGACGAAGCGCGCCACGAAGCCGAGATCCTGGCTGAGCTGGGCCGGCGGGCGGTAGCCGGGGTTCGCGTACTCCCACACCGGCGGCATGTGGTACTGCGATTGATCGTCGTCGACGATCCAGTTGTTGGTCCACGATTCCGGTCCGGCCGAGAGATCGTAGAACCACGTGCGTGACGAGGAGCCGCCCCAGGCGATCATCTTGCGCGAGCCGCGCAGTCCGAAGTTCACCGCGGTGTCGGGATCGACCTCGTCGGTCTTCGAGTAGAGGTGGAAGCGGAAGTCGCTGCGGCCGTACCAGTTGATGAAGTAGATGGTGTAGCCCGGACGCCGCCGTCCGTCGTGCTCGTCGAGATACTTCTCGACCCGCGGGGCATCGATGTAGAGCACCGGGCCGGCCACGTCGAGCACGTTCCGCTGCTGGGCGTTGTAGGCCTCCTGGAACACGGTCAGCGGCCCCTCGACGCCGCTGGCGGCGAGGAACTTGAAGAAGCGCTGCTCGAAGGGCCTGCTGGCGAAGTCGAAGCGGTAGCGGAACTCGTAGGCGAGACCCATGTTGCGGCCTTGCAGGCCGTAGAACTGCGGGTAGCGCACGACCGGGCTGTAAGTGGCCGGCAGCACCGCGCGCAGGGCGTCCAGGTCGATGGCGCTCTTGTCGAAGCCGATGAAGACGACGTTGACCGGGATCTTCTGGTCGAGCACCTCGAAGGTGCCGGGTTTCAGGCCGCGGAAGGAGTCGGCCTGGGCCACCGTGACCCAGCACAGCACAAGCGCGACGGCGCGCGCCACATCGAGCAGCGGAACTCGGAACCTTCGCATGACACCCTCCCAGGCCCGTTCGGAACGGCGCAGAGTCAGCGGCCGGGGGGCGGCGGCCGGTTGCTGATGGCGGCGGACGGACGGCGTAGCTTGGGCCCGGCGTGGCGACGATGTCAAGGGCGGCCGGACCGCCTCGAGCCTGGCGTAGGATGGAGGACGAGGACGACGGACGGCCGCATGACGAGCGACGTGATGAGAGGGGCCATGCTGGCCGCCGTGCTGGGAGCCGTCGTCGCGGCGGCCGGTGCCACCGCGGCGCAGCGCCGTGACGCCTTCCCGCCGCCGGGCAGTTCCACCGGCACCTGCCGTGATGGCCGCAGCTGGACGACATCGGAACCGCAGCACGCGCGCATGCTCGACGCCCTCAACGCCGCCCGCGCCGCCGAGCGCCGGGCACCGCTCGTGCGCCACCCGATCCTCGATCGGATGGCGCTGGCCCATGCGGCCGACATGGCCTGCCGCAACTACCTCGGGCATCGCAACTCCTCCGGCGACCACCTGCCAGACCGCCTCGCGCGCGTCAACGACGGGTCGATCGCGGGCTGGGAGCGGCTGGCCGAGGTGCTCGGCACGAGCGCCGCGCCGGCCCGCCAGGTGGAACGCTGGCTCGGCAGCCGATCGCACCGCCGGGCCGTGCTGCAGGCCGAGCATCACGGCGTCGGGATCGGCGTCGTCAGCATCACCGGCTCGAAGCACGACACCTACTGGGCGGTGGAGTTCCTGGCCGCCACGCCCTGACGTCGCCCGCGTCCGCTACGAGATCGGCCGCGCCGCTGCCGTCAGCTCGTTCATCGTCACGATGGCGCCGTGCAGCGGCACGATGCGATCGACCCGCCACTTGAGGCGCTGGATGTGCTCCAGCAGGTTGGCCGCGTAGGGATGATAGGACGCCGCCCGGGCTGAAGGCATCGACCTCGACGAGGATCCGCTCCTTCGGCAGCCACGCCATCAGCATCGTGTCGCTGTGCGGATTGCCCGCCACGTGGTGCAGTTCGAGCGTGCGGGCGCCATCGCTGATCGTGTGCGTGTCGGCCACCGTCTCGATCGTCACCGGCTGCGACGCCTTCGCCAGCGCGTCGGGCAGGCGGGTGAACGGGCGCCCGGCCATCTCGCGCACGAATTCCTCGTTGCCCTCGTGCGTCACGATCGGTGAGGCCTTCGGCCACGGCCGCGCGCAGCCCCGACGAGTGATCGAAGTGGTGATGCGACATCACCAGGTGGGTGAGCGGGGTGCCGGGCCGGAGCTCGCGCGCCCGGGCGATCACCGCCTGCGATCGCGCCTCGCTCTGCGGGGCCTCGATGAGGACGAGGCGGTCCTTGAACGCCACGACCACGCTGTGGTGCGACTGGCCGGCGAGCAGCCACACGCCGGCCGCCACTTCTTCGACCGTGATGTTCACCGCCGGCGGCGCCGGCTCGGCGGCCGCGGCGGCCTCGGCGGGAGCCGCGAGCGATCCGGCGGCGGCCGTCTGGTTCGAGACGGTGTACTCACCGGTCGTGAAGTCGTCCACCTTGGTGACGATGTTCGTGGGCAGATGCCAGCCGTCGGCCTCTTGGTAGTCGCTGAAGGTCGTCGTCAGAGTGACGTCGCCGAGGTTCGGATGCGAGGACGGCGTCGCGATCCGCACCGGCAGGTCGTCGGCGCCGACGGCCATCGTCACCGGGCCGGCGTCGGTCGTGATCTCGAGCATGCGTTCGGCGCCCTCGCTGCGGATGGCCGTCAGCGGCGACGCCGTCGGCGAGCGCCGCCCGCACCGCCACCAGCGGATGATGAAAGCGTTCCAGCGCGCCGATCGGCGGCGGAGCCGCGCGATCGCGCGCGAGGCCTCCGCCGTATCGGAACCGCCGTAGGCGACGTCCCCGTCCACGCCCTGGATCTGCGTCTGCGCCTGCGGACCCTGGTAGTAGGCGAAGTTCGGTGTGCGCGTGATGCGTCGTGCGCATGCGCGGGTGCGCCGAGGGCGATCTCACGCGTGTAGTCCGTCACGGTGAAGGTCTGATCGGCCAGGTCCGGGCGGAGATCCTGCCCCAGGTTGTACTGGCGGCCCGTGCCCTCGAGCACCAGGACCTCGGCGGCCCGGACACGCTCCACGCCGCCGAGCGCCTCGGCCACGTCGTGCGCGAGCTGCTGCTCGGGCGTCAGGCGCGTGCACGCCGCGGCCAGGAGCGCGAGCCCGACCAGCGAAATGAGATGTGTGTGTGTTCGTGACATACAGCCCTCCACAAGCTCCGACGAGCATACGCGCCGGGCATCCCGGGGGCCAGTTGTAACGGGGTCTGTCACCGAAGACATCTGGTGACCGTGACAGACCCCGTTACAAGTCAGAGCGCGGACCCGGCATCAGTGTGTGCAGCGGCCCGAGGCGCCAGAGTCGCGGCCAGGCGCGTCCGATTCCCGCCACCACGAGCAGCACGCCGAGCCCGCCGCCGACCACCGAGGCCACCGGGCCGAACAGCGCCGCCGTGGCGCCGCTCTCGAACGCCCCGAACTCGTTCGAGAAGCCCACGAACACCGACTTGATGGCCGAGACGCGCCCGCGCAGCGCATCCGGCGTGATGACCTGTTCGAGCGTGAGGCGGATGACCACACTCACCGAGTCGCAGGCCCCGGCGGCGAACAGGCAGGCCAGCGACAGGGAGAAGCTGCGCGACAGGCCGAGGCCGATGGTGGCCACGCCGAAGCCGGTCACGGCCGCCAGCAGCACGCGGCCCGGCTGCTGCCACGGCGCGAGACGGGTCTGCACGAGCGCCATCAGCGTGGCGCCGACGGCCGGGGCGGCGCGCAGCCAGCCGAGCCCCGAGGGGCCGACCTGCAGCACGTCCTTCGCGAAGATCGGCAGCAGGGCCGTGGCGCCGCCGAACAGCACGGCGAAGAGATCCAGCGTGATGGCCGCCAGGTAGATCGGGGAGGCGCGCACGAAGCGGAAGCCTTCGAACACGCCGTCCCAGCCGCGCGTGACGGCGCCCGGAAGCGGATGCACTTCCGGCAGTCGCGCCAGTTGCGAGACGAACAGCAGTTGACCGGCCGCCGCCACGCCGAGGGCGAGCGTGGCCGTGCCGCTCCACGCGATGAGCCCGCCGGCGAGCGCCGGACCGGTGACGGCGGCGAGCTGGAACGTGGTCGACGTCCACGCGTTGGCGTTGGCGAATTCGGCCGGCGTCAGGAGCCGCGGCAGGATGGTCGCCGCGGCCGGCATGGCGAAGGCCCGGGCGGCCCCGACCACGGCGAGGAGCACGTAGAGGGGCCCCACCGAGCTGACGCTCCAGGTGGCCAGCGCCAGGCAACGCGGTGGCCACGGCCAGCACCGAATGGGCGACGGCGGCCACGCGGCGGCGGGGATAGCGGTCGGCGACGGCGCCGGTCACCGGCATCAGCAGGAAGACCGGCAGCAGCTCCACCGCCCCGACCAGCCCGAGCGCCCAGGCGCTCCCCGTGCGCTCGTAGAGATGCCAGCCCACCGACACCGACAGCATCTGCAGGCCGAGGACGGCCCCGAAGCGGCCGCCGGCAAAGCGCCGCACCACCGGATTGCGCAGGGCGGCATAAGCATCGATGGACGGCATCGCGGACCGCTGATCATTATCGGGGCTAGCGTGCTGGGCTGCGACAGCTGCGGATCATCTCGCTCCGGCGGACGGCTGGCCCAGTCGCGGCCGCCGCCATCGTCCACTTCGAGGAGCAGCCATGCGAGGTTTTCGCCGCCCTGGCGCTGCTTGTGGCACGCCGTTGGTCGTCCGGGCACAGGTGGCTATCGGGTCATCGCCACCAGCAAGACCTCCACGATGGAGAAGGAGATGAACCAGGCGGCCGGACGCCGGCTTCCGCTTCGGCGCCGTGATGGGCGGCGAGACCGCGTTCGGCGGCAACGGAGGTCGTGGTCGTCATGCAGCGCGACGGACGACGGCCGCCGCCGGGCGATTCGCCGTACCGCTGCTCGCCACCACCAAGACCTCGACGATGCAGCAAGAGCTGCAGGAGGCCGGCGATGCCGGCTATCGAGTATCGTCGGGCCAGACCGTTTTCAAGTCGCTCTTCGGCGGCCGGAAGTCGTCGTGCATCCTCGAGCGCGACCAGGGCAACGTGACGGATCGCCCGGCGTACGACTACCGGCTGCTCGCCACGTCGAAGACGTCGACCCTGCAGAAGGAACTGGCGGAGGCCGGTGACGCCGGCTACCAGTTCGTCGGCCTAACGGTCGCGAAGACGGCTATCGGCGGCGCCGAACTCGTCGCCATCCTCCGGAAGGTGCGGCCGTGACTCGGACGCTGGCGGCGGCCCTGGTGGCGCTCGGCGGGAGTGCCGCGCTAGCGCAGGACGAGGCCTACCTGCAGTGGGATGGCGCGCGCGTGTCCGCGATCGTCGCTGCGGCCCATGCCGACGGCAAGGTCGGTTCGCGAACCCTGCTCTTCTGGACCGGCTGGGACCGCCGTCTACTGAAGACCGAGCGAGCCCAGAACTATAAGCTGCGCGCCACTTGGTTCACGCCCGACGTCGTCCGCGCGTCGGCCCGGTCGGCGCAGCTCCGCAGCCGCCTGAGCGATGGCGAGACGAGACGGCTAGTAGAGGAGGCGAGTGGCGTCGGCGATACCGTGGTCGTTGTCGACATCGATCCGAACGAAGGCTCTGGCGTCATTCCGCTCGACTGGGAGGCGTTCCTGCGGCCCAAACACGCGTCGGAGGAGTCTGGCCAGTTCGTTCGCGGCACCGTCGTCGAGGAACTGCGCAAGGTGCGGGCGTTACAACCGATCGCGCAGCGCAACTACGACTACGACCGCTACTGGGTGGTCTTCCCGCTGCAGACCGAGAGCGGGCAGCCGCTGTTTCGTGTCCAAGACACCCAGGCGGAGCTGCTCGTGCGGATCTACAACCGCGAAGGCGCCGTGACCTGGCCCGTGCCGCACGACGTGAGAGCTACGGTCACGGCCGAGAACCGCCCCGGGCGGCATTGACTCGCGCCGCCTCGCGCCGGGATACTGCCGAGCGTCGCGGGCACTCCACACTCCGCCGAGGTAACTGCATGATCGCTGGCCTGGTCCGAATTCTCTGCGTCGCGCTGGTCCTGTCGATTCCAGCACTGGCGTCGGCGCAACTCGACACCGGCACCGTCGTCGGTCGCGTCGTCGATGCGAGCGGCGCCGTGCTGCCCGGCGTGACGGTGACGCTGACGCTCGATGCCACCGGCGTGGCGGCCACCACCGTGACCAACGACAGCGGCGAGTACGTGTTTCCCGGCCAGCGCATCGGCCGCTACACCGTCAGCGCCGAGCTCGAAGGGTTCAAGAAGGCCGCCTACCTCGACGTCGAGCTCAACGTGCAGGCCCGCCTGCGCCTCGACTTCGAACTCGGGGTCGGCGCGGTGAGCGAGCAGGTGACCGTGACCGGTCGTGCCCCGCTCCTGCAGACGCAATCGGCCGACATCGGCAACGTCGTCGACGAACGGCAGATGCAGGACCTGCCGCTGCTCGGCCGCCGCTACTCCGAGCTGGCCTACCTCACGCCGGGCGTCGTGTCGGCGCCGGCCGGCATCTCGAGCCGCGGCGAAGACTCGTTCTTCAACGCCAACGGCAACTTCGCCACCTGGAACAACTACACGCTCGACGGCGCCGACAACAACTCGTTCTCGACCAATCTCCAGGAGCGCAGCCCGCAGGTGGTGCAGCCGCCGATCGACGCGCTGCAGGAATTCAAGGTGCAGACGCGCACCTACTCGGCGGAGTTCGGCAAGGCCGCCGGCGCCGTCATCAACGCCTCGGTCAAGCAGGGCACCAACCGCTTCCGCGGCTCGGGTTTCGAGTTCTTCCGCGACGAGGCCTTCAACGCCAACACCTGGGACAACAACCGGGCCGCGCGTCCGAAGGGCGCCTTCAACCAGCACATCGCCGGTTTCACGCTCGGCGGCCCGATCGTCCGCAGCAAGACGTTCTTCTTCGGCGACTATCAGGCCACGCGCTCCGAGCGCGCCCTGTCGCAGACGGCCACGGTGCCGACGGCGCGCATGCGCACGGGCGACCTCGGCGAGCTGACCGGCAACATGGTGGCGTCCAATCCCTTCGTGCCGGCCGGCTGCGTGGACGCGGCGACGCGGCGCATCAGCCCGTCGTGCATCGACCCGGTGGCGGCCCGTCTCGTGCAGCTCTATCCGCTGCCCAACGTGCCGGGCGCCGGCTTCTTCAACAACAACTACATCTCGAACGGCGTCCTGAACAACGACATCAACCAGTTCGACATCCGCCTCGACCACAACCTGTCGTCGCGGGACAACCTGTTCGTGCGCTACAGCTTCCAGCAGACCGATCGGGTCGAGCCGCCGGTGCTCGATGACCCGGTCGCCTCGGGCGACTTCGCCAGCCGGTATCTGATCCGCGGTCAGAACGGCGTGGCCGGCTGGTCGCGCATCTTCGGGGCGAGCGTGTTCAGCGAGTTCCGCGCCGGCTACAACCGCGTGCGCTCGGACGCCGTGCATCCCTCGTTCGGCATCGACGCCAACGCCCAGTACGGCGTCAAGGGCGTGCCGGCCGATCCGCGCTTCTACGGCGGGCTGCCGCACATGCCGATTTCGCGCTTCACGCGGCTCGGCGGGCCATTCTTCCGCCCGCAGTTCCAGACCTCGCAGGTGTTCCAGTTCTCGGAGAACCTGACCTGGACGGTTGGCCGTCACTCGATGAAGTTCGGCCTGGAGCGCCGCCGTGACCTCGTCAACTTCATCGACTTGCGATCGCTCAACGGCGAGCTGGGCTTCACCGACGGCCGCTATACCGGCTTCGGCCTCGGCGACTTCCTGCTCGGCCTGTCGAGCACGCAGCGTCTCACGCTCTTCCACGAGCCGGACATGTATGCCGATGGCTGGCAGGTCTACGCGCAGGACAGCTGGCGCCTGCGCGATGACCTGACGGTCACCGCCGGCATCCGCTACGAGCGCTTCACGCCGCTCTTCGACCGGAGCAACAAGCTCACCAACATCGATCCGGCCACCGGCCAGGTCTTCACGGCCACCGACGGCTCGGTGTTCGATCGCGCGCTCATCCGGCCCGACACCAACGACTTCGCGCCGCGCGTCGGCGTGGCGTGGACGCCGCTCGAGCGGCTGGCGCTGCGCGGCGGGGTCGGCATCTTCTACCAGCAGTTCGATCGCTACGGCAGCGAGAGCCAGCTCGGCCTCAACCTGCCGCAACTGGTCGATGCTTCGATCACCGCCAACACCGGCAACGACGCCCCGGCCTTCACCTTCGCCCAGGGCTTCACGCCGCTCAACGCGCAGACGGTCAATCCCGCGGTCGTGCAGTGGCGCATCCAGGACCCCGATCAGAAGACGCCGATCGTCTACCAGTTCAGCGTCGGCCCCGAGTATCAGCTCAGCAACACGATGGTGGCGGCCGTCGAGTACGTCGGCAACCGCACGCGCAACGGACGCCGCCTGCGCAACCTGAACCAGGGCATCATCCAGCCGAACGGCTCGGTCGTGTTCCCCTACGCGCAGTACGGCTACGGCAACGCCTTCCTCGAGCAGATCGTGAGCAACGGCCGCGCCGACTACGACTCGCTGCAGGTGCGCATGCAGAAGCGGATGGCCGACGGCCTCGGCTACACGCTGGCCTACACGTGGAGCAAGGCGCTCGGTGACTTCCTCGACCATCTGAGCGCCGGCGGCGGCGCCGTCGGCAACTTCCCGCAGAACGCCTACGCCATGGCGGCCGACTACGGTCCGCTCGCCTTCGACATCCCGCACCGCTTCGTCGCCAGCGCCATCTACGAGCTGCCGTTCGGGCCCGGCCGGCGCTATCTGACCGACGGCGTGGCGGCGGCCGTCGTCGGCGGCTGGTCGGTCAACGGCATTCTCACGCTGAGCGCGGGCCGGCCCTTCACCGTGACGGCGGTCGACACTGCCGGCACCGGGTCCGGCCGCATCACGCGTGCCAGCTGCATCGGCGATCCGACCCCGAGCGGGTTCGAGCCGACGCTCGACAAGTGGTTCGACACCTCGGCGTTCGCGCCGAACGCGCCGCGCACCTACGGCAACTGCGGCGCCAACACGCTGCGCGGACCGGGGTCCAAGTCGATGAACATGAGCCTCTTCCGCAACATCCCGCTCGGCGGCGACAAGCGGCTGGAGCTGCGCCTGGAGACGTTCAACCTGTTCAACTGGGTGAACTACGGCTTCCCGGCCGCCAACGTCGGCAACGCCGGGACCTTCGGCTCCATCACCAGCACGCTCGGCGACCCGCGCGAGATGCAGCTGGCGGTGAAGTTTTATTTCTAGCGGCTAGGGGCTAGCGGCTAGCGGCTGCGGAGTCACGCGGTCGCGCGGTCACGCTGTCACGCTGTTGTGCTCATGGGGTTGCCGATGCGAGTGGTTGTGGTTGGGTGTGCGCTCGTCGTCGGCTTGGTCGGTCTGACCTCGGCCCAGCAGGCGCCGGTGCAGGACGACGGCGCGGCGGGGGCGTGGCAGAAGATCCTCAAGGCGCGAACCACGGCGAGCGTGATGCACACGACCGCCCATCCCGATGACGAGCACGGCGGCGTCATCACGCGGCTGGCGCGCAAGGACGGCGCGCGGCTGGCGCTGCTCACGCTCAACCGCGGCGAGTCGGGCGACAACGCCATCGGCTCGCAGCTGTTCGACGGGCTGGGTCTCATCCGCACCGAGGAACTGCGCGTATCCGACCGCTACTACGGCGTCGACGAGCAGTACTTCACGACGGTCGTCGACTACGGCTTCTCGAAGCGTCTCGAGGAGGCCTTCGAGAAGTGGGGGAAGGACCAGGTGATGCGGGATGTCGTGCGCATCATCCGCATCAGCCGCCCGTGGGTGCTGCTGTCGCGCTTCCAGGGCAACCAGCGCGACGGCCACGGCAACCACCAGACGGCCGGGCTCATCACGCAGCTGGCCTTCCAGGCGGCCGGCGATCCCGACGTCTATCCCGAGCAGATCAAGGAAGGCCTGCGGCCGTGGCAGCCGTTCAAGGTCTACATGGGCGGCGTGCGCGAGAACGAGAACTGGACCGTGCGCATCGACAGCGGCGAGTACAGCCCCTACCTGGGCGACTCGTTCGACAACCTGGCCCGCCTCGGCCTGAGCTTCCAGCGCTCGCAGAACAGCGGACGCTTCAATCCCGGCAGCGGGCCGAACTACGGCTACTACACGCGCGTCGGCACGCGCCTGCCGTCGACGCCGGACAAGGAGTCGTCGATCTTCGACGGGCTGAACGCCAGCTACTCGGGCCTGTTCTCCACGCTCGGCCGCCGCTCGCCCGCGGGGGTCGGCGACCAGCTCGCCCGCGTCGACGGCGCCTTCGGCCGCGCCACCGCCGACTTCACGATGACCAATCCCGCCGCCGCGGTGCCGGGGCTGTCGGCGGCGCTGCAGTTCATCCGCGAGGCCATCGCCAAGAGCGCCGGCGAAGACGAAGCGCTGTTCGTGCTGCGCATCAAGGAGCAGCAGACCGAGGAAGCCATCACCGCCTGCCTGGGGCTGGAGCTGACGGCCACGGCGCAGCCGGCCGGCCTGGCGGAGCCCAGCGGGCCGTTCGCCGCGTTTGCCGCGCCGCCGGCCATGGCCGCGCCGGTGCCAGGCCAGACCTTCGAGGTGCGCGCGCGCCTGGCCAATCGCGGGCGACTCGCCGTGGCGCCCGCCGAGATCACGCTCGAGGCGGCCACCGGCTGGGCGGCGACCTCCATCGGCGCGAGCGGCATCGCCGCCACCGTGGCCGGACACGAGCAGCTGGCGCGGCGCTTCAGCGTGGCGGTGGCCGCCGATGCGCCGCTCAGCACGCGTCCCTATTTCCGGCGCAGCGGCCTGCAGGAGAGCCGCTACACGCTGGACGATCAGGCGTCCTTCGGCCGCGCCGCCTCGGCGCCGCCGCTGATGGCCGTGGCCCGCTACGTGATCGAGGGCTCACCGGTGACCGTGCGTGAGGTCGTGCGGCGACGCGAGGCCAAGCTCCCGTACGGAGACGTGTTGCGCGAAGTCCGCAGCGTGCCGCGGCTGGCCGTCACGGTGGCGCCGGCCACGGCGGTGATCCCGCTCACGAGCGCGGCCAAGCGCGTCGACCTGGCCGTCGAAGTGCTGCACAACGCCGAGGAGCCGTCGAGCGGCGCGGTGACGCTCACCGTGCCGCAGGGCTGGTCCGTGACACCGGCCCAGCACCCGTTCGCGTTCGCGCGGGCGGGCGAGCGCGCCAGCTACACCTTCACCGTGGCGGCGCCGTCGGTCGATGCCCGGACCTACCGCGTCGAAGCCGTGGCGACGAGCGCCGGCCGCAGCTACCGCGAGGGCTATCAGCTCATCGACGAGCGCGACCTGGAACTGCGCTATCTGTATCGGCCTTCGACGGTGGACGTGCGCGGCATCGACGTGACCGTGCTGCCCGACTTGAAGGTCGGCTACGTCATGGGCGTCGGCGACCAGGTGCCGCAGGGGCTGACGCAGCTCGGCGCTCAGGTGACGCTGCTCGGCGAGCGGGACCTGGCGGCGGCCGATCTGGCGCAGTTCGATGCCATCGTGACCGGCACCCGCGCCTACGCCGTGCGCGAGGACCTCAAGACCTACAACGCCCGGCTGCTCGACTACGTCAAGGGCGGCGGCAACATGATCGTCCTCTACAACACCGCCGAGTTCGTGCCGGGGACCTACGCGCCGTTCCCGGCCGAGAATCCGCGCAACTCGGAGGAAGTGTCGGAAGAGGACTCGCCGGTCGAGATCCTGGCGCCGACGCATCAGGCGTTCACGTGGCCGAACCGGATCACCGCCGCCGACTTCGAGGGCTGGGTCGAGCAGCGAGGCTCGAAGTTCTTCAGCACGTGGGATGCCGCCTACACGCCGATGATCGCCACCTTCGACAAAGGCCAGGCGCCGCAGCGCGGCGGATGGCTCACGGCCACGCACGGCAAGGGCACCTGGACCTACTTCGCCTACGCGCTGCACCGGCAGCTGCCCTACGGGGTGCCGGGCGCCTATCGCATCACGGCCAACCTGCTCGCCCTCGGCAAGCGGCCACGCTGAGTTGTAACGGGGTCTGTCACGGTCGGTGATTGTAACGGGGTCTGTCACGGTCACCAGAGTAACGGGGTCTGTCACGGTCACCAGATGTCTGTGGTGACAGACCCCGTTACATCCGGTGACCGTGACAGACCCCGTTACAATCAGCGCGCCAGCCCGCGCAGGCGCTCGAAGTCGATGTCCGTCGGGTGACCGTCCGTCTCGGTGGGGCGATGGTCGAGACCGGCCACGAACGCGGCGATGAGTGGCTCGCCGACCGGCGACACGCTGACGACCGCACGCGAGCGAGGCAGTTGCACGAGACGCACGAGGGTCGATGGGAAGTCGCCCCCCTCGCGGAGGTCCGCCACGTAGTCGCCCCTCAGCGTGACGGTCTCCCCGCTGACGCTGCGCAGGTACATCACGGGCGGGTCCATCACGATGCCGATCGCCTCGTTGATCGCCAGGACGCGCTCCTCGACCTCGTCGTCGAGCAGGTCGTCGTCGATGCGGGCGCGGGCGCGCAGGAACTCGCGGAGCGTCGCGGCGATGGGGACCGCCGAGGCCAGGCCGAACGCCGTCACCGCCACGAAGCTGACCCAGCGGCCGGGTTCGTCGACGCCGGTCAGCCACAGGATCACGTAGAGCGGCAGTCCGGCGACTACCACCGCCGGCACGGCCGCCAGCAGGCCGCTGAGCGGCGCCAGCGCCAGCTCGTGCCACGCCAGACGCGGCTGCGCCCGCCGGCGTTCGGCGGCCGTCATCGCCCGTCGCACCACGCCCGCGGAGGATCCCATCACGGCAGGGGGGACCGCCTACTGCCCCGCGACTGACGGGGTGGTGGCGTTACGGGGTTGGCCGCGGACGAACACCGCGTAGGCGGCGATGCCGGCCAGCAGGAAGGCCACCGAGAAGATGATGCCTTCCCACGGACCGGTGAAGAAGATGAACAGCCACAGGCCGCCCGACAGCACCGCCGGCCACGGGTAGAGCATCATCGTGAAGGGCTGCGGGATGTCCGGCCGGTAGCGCCTGAGCAGCACGACCGCCGCGCACTGCCAGATGAAACGCAGCAGCACCTGCACCTGGATCAGCCAGCTCACGAGCTGGCCGAGCGTGAAGAAGCAGAACGGAATCGAGACGAGCGCGATCGTCACGAGCGAGACGTCCGGGAAGTGCTTGGTCGGGTGGACGCGGGCGAAGATGGGGAAGAAGTCGCCGTCGCGCGCCGCCGCGAAGGGAATGCGCGAGTAGCCGAGGATGGTCGCGTAGAGCGACGACGCGGCCACGAACAGGATCAGCCCCGTCATGGCGATGCCGGCCGTGCGCCCGATGCCCGGATCGGCGAACGTCCGCTCGATGAAGATCGAAGCCACGGTGCGCGAGTCGCGCACCTGCTCCCACGGGATCATGCCGAGGATGACGATCGTCATCAGCATGTAGAGCACGGCGACGATGGCGATCGACAGGAAGATCGAGCGCGGCACCGTGCGTACCGGATCGCGGATCTCGTCGCCGATGTTGCAGACCTGGTTGTAGCCGCCGTAGCTGTACATCGCCAGCACCGAGGCGGCGCCGAGGCTCGATACCAGGGCGCCGTCGAACGTGAAGGCGGCGGCGGGGTAGTCGAAGGCCTGCGCCAGCGAGAAGTTGAACAGGCCGGCCACGATGACCCAGCCCACGGTGAGCAGGACCACGGCCAGCATCACCACGCTCAGCCGGCCGATGTCCTCGATCCGGCGCCACAGCAGGGCGGTGGTGGCGACGCAGACGGCCGCGGCCAGCAGATGGTGGGTGAGCGGCGACAGATCCGTCCACACGAACTGCACGTAGTCGGCAAAGCCGACGGCGCCGCCGGCCACCGACAGCGGCGCCACCAGCACCGTCTGGAAGATGAAGAGGAAAGCCATCAGGCGGCCGAGGCCGAACGGCTTGAAGGCTTCGCGCAGGTAGAGGTAGCCGCCGCCGCTGCCGGGGAGAGCCGCGCCGAGCTGCGCGTAGACGAGGCCATCGGCGACGGCGAGAATCGCGCCGGCCACCCACGCATACATCACGTGCGGGCCGTTCATCGCCGCCACCATGAACGGGATGGTCAGGAAGGGCCCGACGCCCACCATGCTGATGACGTTGGTGGACGTGGCCTGCAGCAGGCCCATGGCACGGTCGAGCACCGGCGGCGCCGGGCGCGCCGGCGACGTGCTCGCCGGAGCGGTGGCGAGGGGCACGGCGTCAGGGCTGGGCACGGCGTCCTTTCGATGCGGTGCGGTGGCGCACGGCGCGGCCGGTCATCGCGGCAGCAGCGCGTCCACGAGCGTCTCGGCCAGCGGCCGTGAGTGGACGAGCGGATTCATCGCCAGGGCTTCGACCGCGTCGTCACGGGAGCCGGAGACGGCCGCCTTCACGGTGGCACGTTCGTACTCCTTCACCGCCGTGATGAGGGCGCGGGTGTGATTCGGCACGGTGGCCACCGGCCGCGCGTGCGGACCGTCGCCATCGACGACGCACGGCGTTTCGATGATGTCGTCGTCCTTCAGGAAGGGCAGGATGCCCTGGTTGGCCACGTTCAGGGGAATCACGGCGCCGCTGTTGCCGGCGATGGCCGCGATGGTCATGAGCGCGATCTTGTCGTAGCCGGACAGCTCGGCCCAGTCGGGCTTGAGGCGCGGCGTGGCGCTGCCGGATTCGAGCTGCATGTAGCTGGCATCGCGGGCGGCCAGGTACTGCTGGTAGCGCAGGATCGGGTCCGCCACGCCGCGCGCCAGGTCGGCGAACAGCGCGTCGGTGAGGGCGGCCACCACGCGTCCGCGGCTGGTGCCGGCCTGCTGCAGGTTGGCGAGCGCCACCTCGGGCCGGTAGTAGTAGTAGAGGTACTCGGTGGGCAGCAGGCGCATCTCGCGCAGCCGCTCGCGCTCGAAGAGCGGCGCCCGGTAGGCCATGTCGAGCCGGGCGTCGTCGTCCCACAGCCGCGCCATCTGGCCTTCGCCCTGGAACGTGACCTCGCGCAGCCAGCCCAGGTGGTTCAGGCCGAAGTAGTCGTAGTCGCAGGCGGCCGGCGGCAACCCGAGCGCGTGCGCCGCGTCCTCGAAGATCTCCGCCGGCGTGTCGCAGATGCCGATGCTCCTGGCGCCGCTCAGCTGGTGCACGGCCTGCGAGATGATGCTGACCGGGTTGCTGAAGTTGACGAGCCACGCCGAGGGGGCCAGCCGCGTCGTCATCCGTCCGTAGTCGACCATCGCCGGAATCGTGCGCATCGCCATGGCGAAGCCGGCCGGCCCGACCGTTTCCTGCCCGACGATGCCGTGGGCGATGCAGATGGCCTCGTCGTTCGCCCGCTGCGCGATGCCGCCGACGCGGATGCTCGTGACGACGAAGTCCGCTCCCTCGATGCACGACTCAGGCGACGCGTGCGCCTGCACCGGGACGCCCTCAGCCATGGCCCCCGCCAGCCTCGCGACGACCGGCAGGCGCGACTGATCGATGTCATAGAGATCGATGCGATCGACCTGGAGCGTCGAGCGGGCGAAGCCGCCGGCGAGGAGCGGCACGCGCACGCCGGCGCCGCCGATGATGGCCAGTTTCACGATCTACTCCCGCTGCGCGATGTGCTCCCGTGCCGCCCGCGCGCCTGGGCGCCGCGCCGGCCGGGGACCCGCGATGATGAGGCGCCGACACGGCGCGTTGGCCCACGGTGCGGCAGATCGCGCCGTGCCGGCAGGCCGTCGATCCCGCCGGGCCGCTCGGTCGAGGCCGCGCCGACGTCGTTGCCGAGGGCCAGACACTCCTCGGGCCCGGCCTTGCGCAGCCACGCCGTGAGGAACCCGGCGTTGAAGGCATCGCCGGCGCCGGTCGTGTCGACGGCGTTGGCGGCCGGAGCCGGCATCGACACGTCGCCGTCCGCCCGCAGCCAGCGGCTGCCGTCCACGCCGAGCTTGACCACCACGTTCGAGCGTGCGGTCCGCAGGCCGGTACACGCGGCGTCGAGCGATGGGGCATGGGCGTAGAGCGGCGCCTCGAGCTCGTTCAGGAACACCAGGTCGAGCACGTCGATGAGCGCGGACAGCGCCGGGTCGGTGGCGAGGCACTCGTTCCAGCCGAAATCCCACGACACGGTCACGCCGCGCCGCCGCAGCCGGCCGACCAGCCGCGTCCAGGCCGCCACGTCCCGTGGACAGAGCGCCAGGTGCAGATGGGTGGCGTCGGTGGTCGCCAGGGCGCGCCGCAGCCGCGGCTCGAGCACGGCATTGACGCCGTTGAAGGTGACGAAGGTGCGGTCGGTGGCCGTCGAGAGGGCCGCCGTGATGGCGTGCGGTTCGCCGGCCCGGCGCAGGTTGGTGACGGCGACCCGCTCGCGCCGGAGCCGCGTCACCGCGGCGTCGCTCAGCGCGCTCACGATGGAGGTGGCCAGCCCGAGCCTGGCGGTGCCAATCGCCGTGATGACCGCGCCGCCGCCGATGGTGGCGTGGAAGGCATCGGTCTTCAGCTCTTCGCCGGGATTCGGCAAACGCGCGAGCCCGAGGAAGACCAGATCCTCGAAGGCTTCGCCGGCCGTGAGGAGTCGCGCAGCGGGCACGCCGGATTGTATCCCGCGAGGCGCGCATTGTGTCCCGCGAGGGGTGCCGTGATGTCCCGCGAGCACCGCCGTGCGACCCGCGCGGGACGGAAGCAGGTGAACCACGGCGCGTGGGCGCGGCATCATAAGAGCGCTATGTCCAACGTGTCCGTCAAGGTATTCAACAGCGAAGGCCAGCTCGTGGGGCCGCTCGACGTCCCGCGGGTCGAGAAGTCCGACGCCGAGTGGCGCGCCCAGCTCACGCCGGAGCAGTATCGCGTGGCCCGTTCGCAGGGCACCGAGCGTCCGTTCTGCGGCACCCTGCTCGACAACAAGGCGCACGGCGTCTACGCCTGCGTGTGTTGCGGGCTGCCGCTCTTCGCCTCGACGGCGAAGTTCGAATCGGGCACCGGCTGGCCCAGCTTCTTCGAGCCGATCGCCGATGAGAACGTGGCCGTCGAGACCGACACCAGCCACGGCCTGATGCGCATCGAGATCAACTGCGTGCGCTGCGGCGGCCACCTCGGCCACGTCTTCCCCGACGGCCCGCGGCCGTCCGGGCAGCGACACTGCGTGAACTCGGAGTCGCTGGTGTTCGTGGACGTGGAGGATCTCGCGGACCTGGCGGACCCCGCGGCCGGAGATCAGGGGCCGGATTCAGCGGCTAGGGACTAGCGGCTAGCGGCTGAGGGCGACGGACAGGGGCACGGGGCTCTCGGGCCGGGTCGGGCTCTCGGAGGACCGAACCAGCGGCTACTTGCTGGCGGCGTCGAGGACGCGGACGGATCCGCCTGTCCTATTCCACCCGCAGGCCCACCGCCGGGTCGACGCGCATGGCGCGCCGGGCCGCCGGCAGGCAGGCGCCGAGCGCCGCCACGAGCAGCAGCAGGGCGGCCGCGGTGATGGCGAGCGGATCGCTCGGCCGGACGCCGTAAAGGACGCGCGTCAGGGCCACGTCCGCCACCTGCACGATCGCGATGCCGGCGAGCAGCCCGCCGCCGATGAGCCAGGCGCTCTGCCGCAGCACCGACACGCCGACGTCACGCGGCGTGGCTCCGAGCGTGAGCCGGATGGCCAGCTCCCGCGTGCGCAGCGCCACCGCCCACGAGAACAGTCCGTAGACGCCGAGCGCGGCGAGCACGGCGGCCAGAACGCCGAAGCCGATGAGCACCGACATCAGCAGGCGTGCCTCGGCGGTGGTGGCCGCCATGCGATCGCCCCACGATCGCGCCGGCCCCATCGGCACGGCAGGCGCCACCGCGCGCAGCGCCGTCCTGACGGCAGCTTGCGCCGTGGTCAGATCCGTAGCGCTCACGGCCAGGAACACTTCCGAGAACGGGAACTGGCGGGTCGGGAAGTAGATGGCCGGCTCGACGTCCTGGCCGAGCGGCGTGTTCTTCACGTCGCCGACGACGCCGACGACCTCGACCGGGAAGCCCTCGCGCTGTTGCCCCTGGACCGCCATCAGGTTGAAGCCGAGCGGGCCGATGCCGGAGGCGCCGTTGCGGATCACGGTGCCGACGGCGCTCGCGGACAGGTAGCGCCGGGCGAACGTCTCGTTGACGATGACGACGGCCGGGGCGTCGATGGTGTCGAAGGGCGAGAAGGCGCGACCGGCCACCACTCGGGCTCCCATCGCCTCGAAGTAGCCGTCGCTCGCGCTGTGCATCTGCGCCTGCGGCAGGTCTTCGGGGCGGGCCGGCGGGGGCTGGCTGTCGAGCCGGAAGGGATTGCGCCAGCCCACGGTGAGCGGCAGGAAGTTGGAGTGACCGGCCGCCACGACACCGGGTTGCCGGCGGATGGCTTCGAGCAGCCGCGCGTGCGCCTCCGACAGCAGCCGCCACGCCTCGGCGCGCGTCGCGCCGTCCGGCACGTTGACGGAGCGCGGCGTGAGCTGCACGGTGGTGGTCAGCACGTCGTCGGCGGTCACGCCGGTGGGCGTGCGCGTCATCTGACCCACCGAGCGCACGAGCAGGGCCGAGGCCACGAGCAGCGCACACGCCAGCGCGACTTCGGCGCCGACCAGGAGCTTGTAGATCCGCCGCGCGCCCCGCGAGCTGCCGCGTTCGCCGGACTTGAGGTCGGCCCCGGCGTCGCGGCCGCGCGCCAGCAGCAGCGACGGCACCAGGCCGAAGACGAACGTGGCGACGACGGCGACGCCGACGCTCACCGCGAGCGCCCGGCCGTTCACGCCGGCCTCGGCCAGGCGGGGAATCTCGACCGGCAGGAAGGCCGCCAGGAGCGGCAACGCGGCCGCCGCCACCGCCAGGCCCACGACGGCGCCGGCCGCCGACAGCGCCGCGCTCTCCCACATCAGCTGCGCCACGATCTGCCGGCTGGAGGCGCCGAGCGCCGTGCGGATCGCCACCTCGCGTTCTCGCGACAGCGCCTTGGTGAGGAGCAGCGACGCCACGTTCAGCACGCCGATGACGACCAGCAGCCCCACGGCGCCGAGCAGCACCATCAGGGCCGGCCGGTAGTAGCCGAGCTGCTCGTCGATGAGCGGCACGAGGCGGGCATTCCATCCCAGGTTGGTGTCGCGGAACTCGTTCTGCAGCCGCACGCCGAGTGCCGAGGTGGCCGCCTGGGCCTCGTCGAACGTCACGCCCGGTGCCAGGCGCGCCACGGCCTCCATGAAATGAGCCGCCCGGCTGTGCTGCGTGAGATCCCACTGCAGGCGCTGCCAGACATCGACGTCGTCGGGGTAGTGGAAGCCCGGCGGCATGACGCCGACGACGCGGTAGGCGGTGGCGTTCAGGCTGAGCGGCCGCCCGATGACGGACGGATCGGCGTTGTAGCGGCTGCGCCACAGGCGGTCGCTGATGACGGCCACCCGGTCCGGATGGTGCAGGGTGGTGCTGGCCGGGAAGCCGTCGCCCACCTGCGGCGTCACGCCGAGCAGCGTGAACAGATTGTTGCTGACCTCGATGGTGTTGACGCGCAGCGGATCCTGGCCGGGATCCTCGAGGTTGATGCCGGGCCGCCACCACGCCGCCGCGTCCGCGAAGACCGGCAACACGCGATAGTCCATGAAGTTGACCGGCGAGATCGGATCGTGCGCCAGTCCCTTCTCGGTGTTGGTGTCCCACAGCGTCACCAGCCGGTCTGGCTGCGTGTAGGGCAGGGGCCGCAGCACCACGGCATCGACGACGCTGAAGACCAAGGTGGCCGCGCCGATGCCGAGGCCGAGGACCAGCACGGTGACGGCGAAGAACCCCGGGCGTTGACGGTACTGGCGCACGAGATGACCCAAAGCGGTGGGCATAGGCGTGGTCAGTTGGACGGGTAGGCCGGCGAGAAGGTTGCCCCAAATGTAACGGGGTCTGTCACGGTCCGCGATTGTAACGGGGTCTGTCACTGTCTCCGCCGCCCCGTGGGCCAGGCCCCGTTACTTCGCGAGCAGTTTCTGCAACAGCTCCTGCGCGGCCTGCGAGCCGAGGCCGCGCCGCGTCCGGCCATCCTCGCGCGGCGTCTGCCAGATCGAGCGGCGTGCGGCCGTTCTTGTTGACCACATCGAGCGTCGCCCCGTGGTCGGCCAGCAGCTGGATGACCGATGTCCAGCCGGCCGAGGCCGCCGGATGAAGCGCCGTCGAGCCGTTGGCATCGACGGCGTTGGCATCAGCACCCGCGTCGAGCAGGGCGCGGGCGGTCGCCACGACATCCGCCTCGGCTGTCGGGACCTCTGGAAAATCGGAGTCCACGATGTTCCACCTGGCCAGATCCGTCGGCCGCACTTCCTTCTCGAACGCCACGCCGGAGGCGACCAGCAGCGGTGTCAGCCCGGAGTCGATGGCGAGGTCGGGTTGCGCGCCAGCAGCCAGCAGGGCGCGAGCGACGGCGGTTTCCCGATAGGCCGCCGCCACGAACAGCGGCGTCGCGCCGGTGAAGGTCCGCGGCAGCGCCCACTGGGAGGCGAAGCGGCGGACCGGACTGCCCATCGTGAGACGCGCGTTCGGGTCGGCACCCGCCGCCAGCAGCGCCGTCGTCGTCTCGACGTCTCCGCGCATCGCGGCGGCGTGAAGGGCGGTGTAGCCCGCGCCGGCCGCGTTCGGATTGGCGCCGCGGGATCACCAGCAGGCGCGCTACGCCGCCCTGACCGGCGAACACGGCGAGGACGAGCGGCGTGTTGCCGTCAGCGGCCGCCTCGTCGAGTGGCGCTCCTGCCTCCGCGAGTAGGGCTGCCGAGGCCGCGTCCCCCACCTGGGCCGCGAAATGGAGGGCCGTGAAGCCGCCCTGCTGGACCTGGGCCCCGTGCTTCATCGACGTCTTGGCCTCGCGGCCGGGACCGCGATCGAGCATCACCGTCACGGTGCGCGCCACGGTCGCGGCGCGGACGTCGGCGCCGGCGGCCAGGAGCGCGGCCACGACGTCCGGATGGCGTCGAGCCGCCGCCCACATGAGCGGCGTCTGTCCGCGCGCCTGCTCGCGGGCGTTGGGCGAAGCCTTCGCGGCGAGCAACGCGCGGACCACGACGACGCTGCCGACGCGCGAGGCCTCCATGAGCGGCGTGACGCCGGAGGACGTGGCGGCGTCCGCGGCAGCGCCGGCGGCGAGCAACCGGGTCGCGATGTCGGCATGGCCGAGAGCGCTCGCGAGATGCAGGGGAGTGACGCCGAGATCGTTGGTTGGATCGGGCGTGGCGCCGGCCGCGAGGAGCAGCGTCACGACCGCGGCGTCCTCCAGACTCGCCGCCCAATGCAGCGCGGTGCTGCCATCGCCCTCGCGCCCGTCGACGTCCACCTTGTCTGCAAGCAAGGCGCGCACGGCGTCCCTGTCGTGGCTCCTGACGGCATCCACGAGCGGCCCGGCAGCCACGACCGGCACCAGTGTAGAAAGTGCGATCAGCGCAAGCACCACCACTCGGGGTCTGGCCCCGATGGCGCAGAATCCGCGCACGAGCGATGCCATTGGGGCCAGGCCCCTGCCGCTGCTCATTCGTCGAGGTTCACCGGGCCGGTGCTGTTGCCGTGCTTGTCGACCGGGACGCCGAGCTTGTCGAGCAGGCTCAGATGGAAGTTGGCCAGCGGCGTGCCCTTCGCGATACTGGATGTGCCGTCCGCCGGTGAGCCGGCCGTTGGCGCCGCCCACGAGCAGGAGCGGCAGGTTCTCCGGCACGTGGCCGTTGCCTTCGCTCATCCCCGCGCCGTAGAGGATCGCGACGTGTGTCGAGCAGCGATGCCATCGCCGTCCGGCGTGTCTTCATCTTGTCGACGAAATACGCGAACAGCTCCGACATGGTAGCGGTTGACTCTGCGCGCACTTCTCCATGCGCAGCGGATCGCGCTGGTGGTGCGAGATGGGATGGTGGGCGTCGGGCACGCCGATCTCCGGATAGGTGCGGCCGCTGAACTCGCGGCCGATCATGAAGGTGACGACGCGCGTGACGTCGCCCTGGTAGGCGAGCAGCTGCAGGTCGAACATCAACTTCGCGTGCTCGTCGAACGCTCTCGGGCACGCCGGCGGGCCGGTCGAACGACGGCAGCTCCGCGTGGTTGGCCAGCGCCTTCTGGATGCGCCGCTCGACGTCGCGCACGCTGTCGAGATAGCCGCGACACGCGTGCGGTCGTGGCCGACGACGGATTGCCGCAGCCGTCGCCACCTCGTCGAGCAACGAGTCGAGCATGCTGCCCTTCTGAGCCACGCGCGCACGACGCGTGGCGCTGTCGACGCCGGCACCGTCGCCGAACAGCCGCACGAACGCGGCGCTCGGGTCGTGCTCCATCGGCAGCGGCTGACGTCGGCCCCGCCCACGCGATCGTGCCGGTGTAGACGCAGCTCCGACCGAAATCGCACGACGATCCCGGAGTCCACGGACTCGAGCGCGAGCTCGAGCGACGGCAGCGACCGTGTCCTGACTCAGCACCTTCGCGGCCAGCTGGTCGATCGACACGCCGGCACGCAGCGATCGGCTGGGCGTGACGTCGGTGAGGAAGCGCGTGCTGGCGTCCGCGTGGTTGTTGTACTGCGTCTCGCCGGGCGGCGCCGGTGGCACGCTGTCGAGGCCGCTGATGATCAGTCAGGTCCTGCCGGAAACGCTCGAGCGGCATGAGCGACGGCGAGAACGTCGAAGTCCCGGCCGACGCCGGTCGGGAACCACTGCGCCGGAATGACGCCGTTCGGCGTGTAGACCGCCCCGAAGCGCAGACGCGGTTTCGCCGCCGACTGCTCGCAGCGCGGTGAGCGCCGGCACCATCGCGTCGAGGAACGGCAGCGGCAGGGCCACGCCGAGCGCCTTGAGCACGGTGCGGCGGGACAGCGCTTTTCTGGTGATCATCATGACGCCGGAATCCCCATCTGAAAGGGCGTGCTCTTGACGATGCCGAGGACGATCGCCGACCAGCGGAAGTCGCGCGGGGCCGCCTCGCGGACGATGCGACGAATCGCCGGCATGTCGCGGTAGTCGACGTGCCGGCCGAGGGCGTAGGTGAGCATCTTGCTGACGAACGTCTCCACGTAGTCGTCCTGGTGCGTGCAGGATGAAGCGGCGCAGCCCGGCCACGCCGTCGATCGGCGTGCCGTCGGCGAACGTGGACGCGGCGTCGATCGGACGGCTGCCGTCGCGGGTGCGCCAGCGGCCGATCGCGTCGAAGTTCTCGAGCGAGAAGCCGAGCGGATCCATGCGCACGTGGCAGGTGGCGCAGGCCGGGTTCTGCCGGTGCATCTCCATCTGCTCGCGCATCGTGCGCGGGGTGCCGGTGGCGTCGGTGGCCTGCAGCTGCGGGATGTTCGGCGGCGGTGGCGGCGGCGGCATGCCGAGCAGGTTCTCGAGCACCCAGGCGCCGCGCAGCGACCGGGGCGGTGCGGTCCGGGTAGGACGTCACGATCAACACGCTGCCCTGGCCGAGCAGGCCGCCGCGCATGCCGTCGGTGAAGGTCACTTTGCGATAGCGGTCGCCGACGACGTCAGGCAGGCCGTAGTGCGAGGCGAGCCGCTCGTTGACGAACGAGTAGTCCGCGCGGATGAGGTCGAGGATGCTGCGATCGGCGCGTGCGCTGGTCGTCGAGGAAGAGGGTCGTCTCCTGAATCATCGCGCGCCGGAGGTTCTCGTCGAACTCCGGGAACATGTTCGGATCCGGCAGCCACGTGCTCGCCTTGCGCAGGGTCAGCCACTGCGCGGCGAAGCTGGTCGTGAGCGCCCGCGCGCGCGGGTCGGCGAGCAGGCGGCGCACCTGCTGCTCGAGCACCGCTGGTTCGTGCAGGCGGTTCTTCACCGCCAGCGCCAGCAGCGCCTCGTCGGGCACGCTGTTCCACAGGAAGAAGGACAGCCGCGAGGCGAGGTCGAGATCGCTGATGCGATAGGCCGTGGGAGTGAGGGCGGTGGTGGTGGCGGTGCTGGCCGCCGGCGCGCGCTCGATGCGGAACAGGAAGTTGAAGCTGACGAGCATCCGCTCGAGGGCGCTCTGGATGCCGGCGTCGAAGCTGCCGCCGCTGCCGCGGCCCCGTGTCGAAGAAGGCGAGCAGCGTGTCGACGTCGCCGGCGGTCGCGGGCCGCCGATAGGCGCGGGTCGCCAGACGCGTGAGGATGCGGGACGCGCAGGCCCGCTCGGCCGCCGCGTCCGCGCCCGCGGCCGGCGTACACGTGAAGATCGCGCGCCGGCTGGGAGTGGCAGTTCTCTCCACCTTTGTCTTCGGGTCTGTCACCGTCACGGGCGTTGCTGAATCTGCCTCGTTCGTGACCGTGACAGACCCCGAGACAAATGGGCCCTGCACGGTCAGCGAGTCGACCGCCGCGTAGCCCTGGTACATCTCGTCGGCACCGCGCGCGAAGTCCACCGGCAGCGGCTGCGCCACGCCTTCGAACTCCCACGGCGTGGCGACGAACGACGCCGACACCACGTGCGTGCCGGCCGTGACGCGCGTCCGCAGCTCGAGTCCCTCATCCGCCGCGTGCATGTAGAGCTCGTACGGCGTCTCGCCGACGATCTCGCCATTCCACGTCAGCGGTCCCGGCATGCCCGTCGCCTCGCCGCCCACCGTGAAGCGCTCCACGCGGACGCCGTCGAGCCGCAGGTCGAGCTCCTGCGGATGCCCCATGCCGATGATGTAGTCGTAGACCTGCCGGCGCAGCCGCACCTTGAAGCTGTAGGTGCCGGTGAGGGGGAAGAAGTGGCGCACGGCCAGGCCGCCGCGCGAGCCGAACGGCAGGTCATCGCCGAGGCGGACGTCCTGCTCGAGCAGCTTCGGCACGCGGTAGATCGACGAGGCCGGCGCCTCCGCCAGCCTCGGATCGCTGACGGCCAGCCGCGAGATGGTCGCGCGCGGCGGCGAGATAGCGCTCGAGATGGGCCGGGGACAGGGCGAGGCTGGCCGCGATGTTGTCGAAGCCGTCGTCGGCTTCGTCCGGCAGGAGCAACGCGGTGGCATCGACGTCGAGGGCGAGGATGTCGCGCACGGCGTTGGCATACTCGGTGCGATTCAGCCGATGCGCGCCGACGCGGGCGGGGCGGGGAGTGGCCTCGGCGGCCCGGTCGAGGGTGGTGGCGATGGACTGCACGACGGCGCGCGCGTCGCTGGCGTCTGGACGCGGGCGTCCGGCGGGCGGCATCTGCCCGGTGCGGACCTTGTGCAGCACCTTCTCCCACAGCGCGGCGTCGGCGGTGACATCGGCTGGCGCGTCGGTCAACGACAGCCCGGCCACGCGCGCCCGGTCGTTGTGGCAGGTCAGGCAGTGCTGTGCGAGGAACTCGTGCGGCGTGGGCGCGGTGCGCGCGTGCGACGCCACGGGCGCCAGCGGCGTCTGCCGAGCGCTGGCGGCGGCGCCGAGGGCCAGGAGCAGCCCCGCGAGGAAGATGCCACGTCGCATCTGGGGATTGTAGCGGCAGTCGCGTCGATGGGCCCGGCTCGGGTGGCACGGATCCCGCGCCGCTTTCGTGCCACAGGGGAGGGGCCCCACCGGCGGCGGAGACGGTGACAGACCCCGTTACAAACGCTGACCGTGACAGACCCCGTTACAATCGCCGGCCCCGGTCAGCGCGAGCCGGAGCTACGCCCGCACGACCCGTGCAGGGGTGGGCACGCCCGAGCTGTCGAGCTCGTAGGCGTAACCTTCCTTCTGCGCGACGTTGCCGCTGTTGGTGTAGACGAACAGGCGCCGCCCGTTGGTACGCGTCTGCACGAGCCCGAAGGCGGTGCGGCTGAACGCGAAGAACTCGCCACGCTGCTTCTGCGCCGGCGTCTTCGGATGGGCAAGCGTCGCGAAGCCTTCGACGTTGAAGAACGCCACGAGCTCGGTCACGAAGATGAGCGGCTCCGGCACACGGGACCACTTGCCCAGCGCGCCCATCAGCGTGGCGCGTGGATGGATGTACTCCTTGCGCGCGCTCTCGTCGCCGCTCGACACCACGCTCACGACCGGCGCCACCGCCTGGAACATCGCGCCCGAGAAGTCCGCCGAGCCGTGATGCGGCACCTTGAAGACGTCCGACTGCAGATTGATCCGGCCGGCGTTGTGTTCGCGCGTGAGGAAGCGGCTGGCCTGGTCGTTCAGGTCGCCGGCGAAGAGATAGCTGAAGCCGCCGTAGCTGAGACGGCAGACGATCGAGTGGCCGTTGATCGTGTGCGAAGCCGAGTGCCCCTTGAAGGGTGCGTCGTCCAGGTCGAGCGAGTCGTGTCCGAGGCGCGGTCCCTTCGGCGGCGTACCCAGGAACGGCAGCGCCGGCGCGCCGTCCACGGTGGTCGTGAGCGGGCCCAGTACCTCGATCGTCATGTCGTCGGTATTGAAGAACGAAAACGCGCCGGCATCGCCGAACTCGAGACGGCGGAACGTCAGCGGCGCCCGCTCGTGATACGTGGCGAGCGTGTCCTTCCACTTGCGGAACGGCGCGTTCATCTCCGCGTCCGCCGTCTCCAGCAGGTTGGTCTCGAGGCCCGTGAGGTAGGTCCGTCCGTCCACCACCTTCGTGGGACCGAGCAGCTCCACGTCCTTGACCGCCTTGCCGTTCTTCTTGCTCGGACGCTTGACGATGCCGTTGTGATAGACGCGCTCCGGTTGGATGAAGAGACGCTTCCGCGGCTCCGTGTTGGTCTCTGACGCCAGGATCTCCGGCAGGCCCACGAAGTGATCGGCGTCGCCGTGGGTGACGAGCAGGCACGCGATCGGCTGCGGCGCGGCCGACGTCGTGCCGCGGAACCGGCCGGCCAGGTAGCGGGCGAACAGCTGGTTGTCGCCGCCGTCCACGAGGATGACCGTGCCGTCTGGCGCCTCGATGACGGTGCCGTCGCCCTGCTGCACGTCCACGAAGCTCACCTTGAGCACGTCGTTCTGGGCCTTTGGCTTCACGAGCGCAGTCGCCGGAATACCGAGTGAGGCCCTGGGCTGGATGTAACCCTTGACGGTCACCGGCAGGATGCTGCCGTCGAGCTGCTCGTTGAAGTAGACCGTTTCCACGTCCAGGCGGGTGGCGCTCTCCTTGGTGACGATGACCTCGTCGCCCCAGGCCAGCGTCCGCGCCAGCTTCTTGCGGCCGGGCTGGGCCCAGACGTCCACGAGATCGACCGTGACGACGCATGTCTTTCGCATGCCGCGACTCCTGACGGGACCGGCGGTCCAGCCTGTCAACTGAATAGACGGCCAGCCCTCGCCGCATTCGCGTGGTGTACGCTTGAAGGTTCCATGTTCAAACCAGGCGACCTCGTCAGACATCGATCGAAACCAGAATGGGGCGTCGGCCGCATCACCGGACAGACCGGTGAAGGGAAAGTGCTCGTCAAGTTCTCGAGCCGCAGCGGCGATGTGCTGCTGACGCCCGACGGCGCGGCCGCGCACCTCGTGCCCGACACGGGCGTGGTCGGGGCGATGTCGCCCCAGGTCGTGCGTCACGTGGCGCCGGTGCGCCGCACGCCGTGCGTCACCTGCTCGGCCGACATCCGCGCCGTCGTGACGTCGCCGGACGGCAACTGGCGCTCGTGCGTGGCCTGCTCGGGCAGGAACGGCCGTCAGCACGTGTTCCTGCCGTTCCCGGCCGGGTTCGACGTGGTCGATCCCCCGCTCGGCGACGACGAAGTGTCCGAGGATCCGCACTACGGCTGGTGCCGCGCCTGCCGCGCGTCCGTGCGCGCCTTTGGCTACAAGAACTGCAACGACGTGATGCGCTAGCGTGCGTACTTTGTAACGGGGTCTGTCACGGTCACAAGTTGTCAGCGGGTCTGACCCCGTTTACAACTTGTGACCGTGACAGACCCGATTACATCTATTGCAGATATCGCCCGGGCTCGCCGCGCTCCCACGGGCCGATAGGTCGAGCGCGAACCGCAGCGCGCTCATGAATCGGCGGATGGCTGGCGGCCCACCACACGTAGAGCGGGTGTGGCGACGGATAGACCAGCCCCTTCTCGCCCAGTTTCTGGAACGCGTGCGCGGCGGCCTGCGATGAATCAGCCGTGAGACCGTGCATCGCCTCGAGCCCGTAGATGTCGGCCTGATGCTCGAGATAGCGCGAGAAGCCCGCCTGCACGGGCTGCGTCGCCAGCGCGAACACGCTCAAGAGCAGCAGCAGCACCGGCAGCGACGCCCAGTCGTCGATGCCCCGCACGTCCCAGCGCGCGCCCCACCGCGCCAGCACGCCGCCGAGCAGC
Source organism: uncultured Acidobacteriota bacterium (assembly GCA_963807405.1). Classification (GTDB taxonomy): domain Bacteria; phylum Acidobacteriota; class Vicinamibacteria; order Vicinamibacterales; family UBA2999; genus CADEFD01. Next base: position 1,065,983 of record CAWEBU010000009.1, read on the forward strand.
CGATGCGCCAGATACAGCTGCAACAGCAGCCCCACTACCGCGAACCCCAGCGACAGCCAGATGTGCTGCAGCACGTAGTGCCCCATCTCGTGCGCGAACACGAACATCGTCTCCGGCACACGCAGGTCGCGCGACGTGTTGTCCCACACCACCACGCGCTTGCTGGCGCCGATGCCGGTCACGTAGGCGTTGTAGGTGGTGACCTTGTCGCTGGCCGCCATCTCGAACATCCGCGATCGCTCGATGGTGAGCCCGCCGCGCGCCATCACCTTCTCCAGCTCCGGCACGAGCGCCGGTTGCTGTGACTCGAGCGGCGAGAAGGTGTTGAACAGCGGCGCGATGAAGATCGGCCCGATCAGGATGAAGAACAGCAGAATGGGCAGCAGCCCCAGCCAGCCGTAGAACCACCAGCGCGTGGGGAAGCGCCGCAGCACGGCGTAGAGCCCCCAGATGAGCAGCGTGCCGATGACCGTGCCCAGCAGCTCGCCCTTGGTCCAGTCCCAGAACCACGAGCCCCAGCTCTGCACCGACAGCCCGTAGCTGCGTCCAGATACTGCCCGTAGACGGCAATCGGCAGGCTGAGCACGTCGAGCAGCAGCAGGAAGAGCGGCGCGAACACCAGCGCCTGCACGAAGCGGCGCGTGCTCACGCCCTCGGCCAGCGTGCGCAGCCGCGGGGCCACGCGCAGCACGAGCATCAGCACGAGGAGCACGAAGCCGTAGACGGTGCCCACGACGAGCATCGCCATGCGCGTGCGGTAGAGCGCCTCGGCTTTGGCCAGCGTGTCGGGCGGCAGCGTGTAGCTGGTGATGACATCCGCTCGGTGGCGGCGGCGGTCTGGGAGGGCGCCGGCGCGTCGCCCTGCGCGGCAACGGCTGAGACGGCCGCGAGGAGCAGGAGAACGGCGAGCAGTGCGGCACGGGCAGGGTTCACGGGCGGCATGCTATCACCGCCCCTCGGGCCCGTGCGCACAACGCGTCCATCGCTGGCGGAAATACGCCGCATCGCACGCCGCGACGACAGCGTGACCTGCCCTGTCACGCACGCTCCCTACCATCACCTCGACGAGCCGATCGCCCCCTCGCGCTCCGGAGGTTACCGAATCATGCACTTCTCAGTTCGCCTGCTCTGCCTCGCCCTGCTGCCCCTCGCCGTCGCCTGCAACGGCAAGGGCTCGTCGCCCACCGGCCCCAGCCCGTCGAGCGCGCCACCCGCCACCACCCGCATCATCAACGTGAGCGGCAACCTGGCCTTCGGCGACGTCGCCGTCGGCAGCCAGCGCGAGCTGAGCTACACCATCACCAACAGTGGCAACGCCACGCTCAACGTGAGCGGCACCACCATCTCTGGCGGCCTGGCGTCGCTGACGCTCTTCAGCTGGACGAGCGGACAGATCGCTCCAGGGGCCTCGCAGCCGGTCACGGTGCGCTTCTCACCCACGAGCGGTGGCTCCTACAGCGGCACCATCGCGGTCAACGGCGACCAGACGAGCGGCAGCAACACGGTCGCCATCTCCGGCAACGCCACCGGCGCCAGCGCGCAGGGCAGCTGGTCCGGCCGCTACGAGGTGCAGCGGTGCGACGGCACCGGGTCGAACCAGGACTACTTCTGCTCGACCAACCGCGGCGCCTTTCCGCCTGGAGCGAGCCTGCCCATCGCGCTGAGCCTCACGCAGAATGGCTCGTCGGTGTCGGGCTCGATCACGTTCGGCCAGGTCACCGGATCGGTGAACGGCACCGTCAACAGCGCCGGCACGCTCGTGCTGCAGGGCACGGCCGTGGGCGGACAGATCACGGTCACGCTCTCGGGATTCAGTGTCTCGGTCAACGGCTCGTCGATGACCGGCAACTTCACCTACAACGCCGGGCTAGCAGGTGTGCCGGGCGTGGCCGTGGTCACGTCGAGGCTGAGCGGCGATGACCAGGCGGTAGGAGACTGGCGGGCGGCGCGGGCACGAGTCCGCGCCGCTCTGTTTACGTAGGTCGTCCCGAGGCGTCTTCCAGGCCGCGGATGCGGACCTCGTGATTGCCGAGAACGTCGTAGAACAACTGGCGGTCTGCCTTGCGGGCCGCCTCTGCCTCGTCGAAGCGTCTGTTCATCTGGTCGCGCATTGACTCGAACGCTTCTCCCATCCGATTGAAGCGCTCGTCGACGTGCTCGAAGCGGATCTTGACGTCGTTCTTCAAGAGCGACACGTCCGCCCTCAGCACCGACACGTCCGTCTTGAGTACCGGACGTCCGTCTTGAGGACTGAGACGTCCGTCTTGAGAACTGGACGTCCGTCTTCAGCACCGACACGTCAGCTGTGAGAACGCCAACAACGCGCGCCATCCCGTCCAGGCGCGCTTCGATGCGAGTCAGTTGTTCTGCCATGGGGCTCTCGTCGGCCATCCTACACCCTCCAGCACCATCTGGATTTGCAGGACGCGTGCCGCCACCGAGATAGGGCAGACGCCCCGGGGCGGTCATGCCGACTACATTCGTTCCGCCGCCCTCGCCAGCGCCTGGTCCAGCGTGACGAGCTTGAGCCCGAGTCTCTTCGCCAGCCACAAGTAGCTGGCGTCGTACGGTGTGAGGTCGGTGGCCGCCGCCAGTGCGAGCACCTGCACCATGTCGGGTTGGACCCGATCGATTGGCACATGGCGCACGGCATCGAGTGCCGCAAAAAGTGCGGCTGCAGTGGCCGTTCGCTTTCGTAGTTTCTTCATTGCCACGCTGGCCAGCTCGTAGTCGAGCAGCGTCGGCGCGTGCAGGGCCTGTCCGTCGAGCTGACGCGCCACGATGTCCCGCTCGGGTTCCGAAAAGACCAGCGCCGCCAGGGCCGACGCGTCAACGACGACGGCCATCACGGTCGGCCCGGATCATCGCCACCGATTCCGAGGGTGTGCGCAAGCCGAGGGCGCGCACTTTCTCGGCCAGTTCGTCGATGGTGATGGTCGGCTGCGCGGCCTCCTCGAGGATCGCCATCAGCTCGCCCTGCAGCGACCGGTGATGACTGGCGGCCCGCTTCCGCAGACGGTCAGCAAGCTTGTCTGGCACGTTCTTCACCGACAGCGTCACTGGCATGGTGTCATTATGGCGTCGTTTTGGCTCCATCGCAAGCACCCCTGTGATGGGCCATCGCGACCCACGTGCTGCCGCGAATTGCAGGAGGCATGCCGCCACGCAGATGGAGCAAGCAGCCCGCGCAGTTGGATCGTTACGCCCGCAAAGCCACTGCCGCCGGCGTCTGGTCCCATGCGTCGCAACTTCTTCCAGGTCACGCCGTGGCTCGAGTGGCGAAACTGCGCGTTCACGCTGAAGGTCCCTTGATTAGCGCGGAGCCGTGGCCTGGCGTCAGCTTTGCTCTGCAGGAGGCGGGCATGGATTCGGCACGGCTGTTCCATCGCATCGCAGGTGGCAACGTTGCGAACGTCGCATTCAACGACTTCGCGCGCCTTCTGGCGCACCTGGGCTTCGTGCGACGCAGGGTGGGAGGCCACCACATCTATGCCCACCCTCTTGTGCCAGAGCTGGTGAACGTCCAAGCCTGGCCGGAATGGCCAAGCCCTACCAGGTGAGGCAGGTCTGGCGGCTCGTGGAGCGCTACAATCTGAAGCTGGAGGGCGACCAGTGAGCCGCTACCACATCAACGTCTTCTACTCCGACGAAGACCGCACGTGGATCGCCGACATCCCGGATCTGCGTTACTGCTCGGCCCACGGCCCCACGCCTGAACAGGCCGTCGCGGAAGTGGAGAAGGCCCGCGAAGCGTGGCTCGAGGTGGCGCGCTCGGACGGCCGAGCGATTCCCACGCCCAGCTATCGCCCGGCCGCCGCGCATAGGCGTTAGCGCCAACTCACCGCCACGCACGCTCGGTGCGCTCCACCACCTCGAACACGCTGTCGCGCCACGCCTGCAGTTCCTCGCGCGTCGGCGCCAGGTCGTAGACGTGGTAATGACAGCTGCCGCTCAGCCCGCTCCACGCCACATGCGCGCGCTGCGCCAGCGGCTCATCGCCCAGATAGCGGCCCAGGCACAGGAACTGCGCCTTGCGCGAGCAGGCCTCGACGCCCGGCGCCTTCACGCTCCAGAACGTGGCGATGGCCACTTCCAGCGCCTGACGCGTGAGCAGCGCCGCCGCCCGCGGCCACAAGCCCGCGGTGCCGCGCGACGCGTGGCCGAGCAGGTCGTCCACCTCGGCCAGCAGCTGCCGCGCCGGCGTGTCGGCGGGCATCGCGCGCGATGCGGCGCTCACTTCGTCACCTTCAGCACCGCCGACGCCAGCTTGCCCGTGTCGTAGACGAGGCCGTCGAGGTCGCCCTCGAACGACTCGTGCGCGCCTTTGTTGCAGCCCTGGAAGGCGTCCGGGGCCCGATCCGCCAGCTTCTTCAGCCGCGCCAGCACATCGCCCTGGCGCGTGGCATCGTCGAAGAGTGTCAGGGCCATGAGCGGATACAGCTTCACGTGTGTGGCCAGCAGCGCGTCCAGCTCGTCGTGCCCGCCGCCGGCCCGCAGGTGACGGCTGCGAATCGCGGTCACGCACGCGGCTTCGAGCGCCATCCGGCAGAAGCCCGGGATGACGCGCGCCTTCACGTCCGCGCGCAGGTCGTCGGTCCTCAGCACGGCCCGCGCGTCCTCGAGATGCCCGGTCACCGGATCGTGCGCCTCCTGCACCTCCACCACCGAGCTGGCGCGACGCGTCACCCGCAGCATCCGCGCCGGCAGGCCCAGGCGCCGCACGGCCTCGGGGAGCCGGTCGTCGTGCGAGAACACGATCACCTGCCGCGTCTTCGCCGTCTCGTGCAGCACGCGCGCCAGGCCCTCGACGCGCGCCGGGTCCATCGACTGCACCGGATCATCCACGCACAGGAAGCGGAAGGGACTATCCGCCAGCGTGGCCCGCGGCAGGAACAGGCTGAGCGCCAGCGAATGCAGCTCGCCCTGGCTCATCACGCCGAGTGCCTCGGCGGGCGCGCCGTCCACCGTGACCTTGAGCGTCACGCGCCGCTTGGTGGACGTGCCCTCCAGCTCCACGCCGCCCAGGTCGACGTTGCTCTGCAGCCGCAGTTGCTGCCAGATGGCGATGGCGCGATCGGCAATGGGCGCGAAGCGCTCGTCGCGGATGGCCTCCATCGCCTCCTTCCACCACGTCTCGGCGGCCTTCAGGTCGCTCACCTGCGACTTCGCCTGCTCCGAACGCGCCGCCAGCGGCAGCCACTGCGACAACCGCTCGGCCAGCGGACGCCACACGTCCTCGCGATGCGCCAGCTCCGCGGCCGCCTCGCCGGCCACGCGCGTGGTGACCTCCGCCACCTCGAGTACCTGCGCCTCGAGATGCGCGGCCATCGACTCCGGCCGATCGATGGTGCGCGCGGTAAGCCACTGCGCCTCGGCCTCCCTCAACGCCTGCAGCGACGGTAGTTCCACGGCGGCAGCGGCGGGCAACACACCGCCGTCGCGCACCAGCCCGCGGGCCTCGCGCATGGCGGCCGCCACGGCGCCCTCGGCGTCCTGCACGGCCGACGCTTCGGCCTTGAGGGCCGCCACTGCTCGCCGGCTCTCGGCGTGCCAGTCGGCACTCGAGTCCGTTGGCCGTGCCGCACACCGGACAGGCCGCGCCCGCTGCCCCCACCGTCGCCCCCGGCGTGGACGCCACGTGCGCCGCATGAAACGCCAGGGCCTGTTCGAGCAGACGCGCGCGGTCGAGGCTCCGCGCCGCATCCGTGCCGCGCAGCCCCTCGAGTTGCGCCGCGGCGGTGCGCAGCCTGGTCACGACCCGCTGCACCGCCTCCACGTCCGGCGGTTGAAGCGCCGCCAGGCGCCGCAGCGTGTCGAGCATGTCGCGCGTGGCGGCCGCACCGCCCTCGGCCAGCGTCTGCAGGCCGGTCAGATCCCACGTGCGGGCCTTGAGCTTCGCGGCGAGCTGCACCGCTCTCGGCTCGTGGCCGGCGACGGCCACGGACTCGGCCTGCAGCGCCAGTGCCGCCGCCGCGGCCTTGGCGGACTTCACGTGCTCGTCGAGCGTCTTGCGGGCGGTGGCGAGCCGGTCCTGCACGACGACGAACTCGTCCAGCCCCAGCACCGTGCTGAGCGCGTCGTAGAGCTTCGACGGCCCCTCATCCAGCATCGAGCCCAGCTCGTTGTAGGAGAGGAACGGACGGAACGTGGTGAGCGCCTGCGTCCAACCCAGGGAGGCGAGCGGCGCCTCCGATTTGCCTTTCGCCTTCACCACCGATCCACCGGCAGTCACGTCGGTGTCCGCCGGCCACGCACGATGCACGCTGAGCGGGCCGCGCTTCTCCACGAGCAGGTCCGCGGTGATGGCCGTGGCGTGCGCTTCGTGCAGGTTGCGCCAGCCCAGGCCCCACGCCTTCGAGCGGCCCTTCCAGCGCAGGTTCTCGCCGGTGAGCAGCAGCTCCAGGCCTTCGGCGAAGCTCGACTTGCCGGAGCCGTTGCGCCCCACCACGAGCGTGAGCCCGGGACCGGGGTGCAGCGGCAGGGTGCAGGACGGCCCGACACCACGGAAGCCGGCCACGGTGATGGCGCCCACGAAGGCGCCGGGAGGCTCAGCGGCCGGTCCGGCCACGGAGGCGGCCGCCACCGCCGGCCGCGCAGGGGTGCTCGTGCCGGCGAGGTAGGTAGCGAGCGCCGCGTCGTCCTCGAGGGCGGCGAGGACGATCGAGCGACCAGGGAGCGGCGTCCGCACCGGTGGCGGTGAGGCGGCGGAGGATGTGGTCTGTGAGTGGGGAGGTCACGGGTGCGGCTGGGATGATAGGCCGGGCAGCGGGGCACCATGCAAGCGATCGGCTGGGCCACCTCGCGGGTCGGTCAGACCTACCGCCGCCACCACCAACATTGCCTCAGTGGACGACGAACCCGCTGAAGCAACACGCACGATCGCTGGAGCGCTTCCGGGACCTCCTGCAGCAAGCGCCAGACCTACTGCGGCAGACGGCGGAACGGCCGCACCGTGCAGCGGCACCGGTGCGCCGATAGTCCAGACTCAAGCGAGCGACGACGAGACCGACTGGAGTGTCATGCGGAGTGGGCTTTGCGTGGACGGCGGGATCGCATTCACGAACCGCAGCCTTGGAGCACCAAGACCCAAACTCACTTTAGCGGTCCGCGGACAAGGTTCTGGAATACTAGCTAAGCGCAGGCCCTTCAATCACTTGCAGGTCCGCACTAATGCTGCAGTAGGTCCATCGGCTGCTGAAGTAGCTCTAGCGGATGCTACAGCTGCCCCCGTGGCCCTTGGACCCTGCCTGCTCGACTCGTGAACCAGGTCGCTCGTCCGCAGCAGTGAGCCCGTCGGGTGGTGACCGTACGCGTACGAGGTCCTGCACCTGCTCGCGCGCCGGCGCCAAGGCCACAGGATTGAGCGAGAATCGCTCGGAACCGCGCCATGACGCCCCGCGTGCCAATTCCCACCGAAGCCATTGCCGACTTCTGCCGCAAGTGGCGGGTGACGGAGTTCGCGTTCTTCGGCTCGGTGATCCGCGACGACTTCGGACCAGAGAGCGACGTGGACGTGCTGGTGTCGTTCGCGCCCGACGCGCGCTACAGCTTGTTCGACCTTGTGGACATGCAGGACGAGCTCAAAGTGGTGTTCGGTCGCGACGTGGACCTCGTGACGCGGCGCGCAGTCGAGCGCAACATGAACGCCTTGCGTCGTCAGGACATCCTTGATTCGCTCGTGCCTGTCGCTCTCGCGTCCTAGTCGGGCGATGGCTTGACCAGCCCGGCCACATGCGGCGTTGCCCGCAAGGACTCCCCGTCCGTGCAAGAATGACCGCGCTTGGCGTCGCTCGCGCCACAGTCGCCGCAATCGATAGGCAAGAACCCGTAACCATGGCCCAAACGATTCAGCAAGCTCTCGAAACCTTCGACCGCGCCGAACACGGCAAGGTGATCAGCCAGGGCGAGGAGATCCGCAAGATCATCATCTCGAAGTTCCCTGCCGATGGCTGGCCGTCAATGACCCTGGAGCAGTACGCCCTGGGTCATGAAGATGCTGCCGAGAGCTACTGCCGGTGGCTCGAGTTCAGAAGCACGGAGCTTGGCAGCATCAGCGGCGGAAACGCGACCAAGCTCGTCATCTACAAGCATCGCGAGAAGCGGGGTTGGTACTTTCCGTCGACGTTCGAGACCGAGCAGACGGCCTGGGAGGCACTGCGCTTGAGCGTGGCCACGATGCTCGAACGCGCGCGGGAGTCGCGTTGGGGCGATCTGCAGGAGCTGATGCCGTTCCAATACGGGGCCGCTCTCTGGCTCAAGACCCTCTTCGTGTATTTCCAGGCCGAGATCCTTCCCGTCTACTCGACGGCGCACCTTGCCAGTTTCCGCTACCGTCTCTCTTCGGTCAGCCCCAAGATCTCCAGGAAGCTTGGCGCGGTGGCGCTGAATCGAACCCTGTTGCAGGAGCTCAGGGCGACGCCGGGCCTGCAAGGCTTCAGCGCGGAGGAGCTAGGCCGCTTCCTCTACCACTGGGACGATCCGCGCGACGCGACATCGGTCTACAAAATCGCCCCTGGCGAAGACGCCAAGCTGTGGCCGGAGTGTCTCGCTGGGGGCTACATTGCTGTCGGCTGGCCGCTTGTAGGGGACTTGAGCGCGTATGAAAACTTTGCCGACTTCCAGGAGCGATTCAAGGCGGCCTACCTGCCGCGCTACGCCGACTCACCGGCGGGGAAAGCGACGGTCACCCGCAAGGCGAAGGAAGTCTGGTCGCTGACGAAGGTCGAGCCCGGCGACCTGGTGCTGGCCAATCAGGGGATGAGTCGCATTCTTGCGGTGGGCGAAGTTCAGGATCCTCCGTACGAGTGGGGGGGCGAGGCCAATGCCCACCCCCACCGCATCCGGGTGAACTGGGACACAAGCCAGGCGCGCGCAATCCCAGCGCAACCGAAGTGGGCGTTTGCCACCGTGGCGCCCGTCCTGGTTGAACAGGTACGAGCGTCTCATGGCGGTCGGCCCGGACGGGGCACCCGGCGAGGCTCCTGTCAAACCGCCCACGCTTCCGGTATTCGACAAGAAGCTGGTGCAGCTCGGGGAGCGGCTCGAAGAGCGTAAGCAGATCATCCTGTACGGCCCTCCCGGCACAGGAAAGACCTTCACCGCCCGCCGCTTTCTGTTGCACTGGCTGCTCTCGGCCGGGGGCCACCCGGCGGCAGAGATCCTGGCCGACGGAGCCAGATCGAGCGCCGAGTGGCGGCGATTGACAACCGCCAGCGCAGACGGCGTTGCCCAGGTCACCATGGTGACCTTCCATCCTTCGTACACGGGTACGAGGACTTCGTCGAAGGCTTCCGGCCGGTCGAGTCGCAGGACGCAGGGCTTCGCCTGGCCCTTGTGGACGGCATCTTCACGCGCGTGTGCAACGCGGCCGCCAAGCACCCTGGCGAAGGCCTTCGTCGTCTTTATCGACGAGATCAACCGGGGCAACCTGCCGCGCATCTTCGGCGAACTCGTGACAGTGCTCGAGGCAGACAAGCGCGACACGGCTGTGGTGCTGGCGCAAAGCCGGAAGACGCTCATCGTGCCCCAGAACGTTTACATCGTGGGCACGATGAACACCGCCGATCGCAGCATCAAGGTGCTCGACGCCGCGATTCGACGCCGTTTCGCCTTCCACGAGCTGATGCCCGACTCGTCACTACTTGGAGGGCAGCGCTTTGGCGACCTGGCTCTCGACGACCTGCTCGACCATCTAAACGGATTGATCGTGAAGAACGTCGGGCGCGAGAAGCAGGTGGGACACTCGTTCTTCCTGGTGGACGACGAACCCGTGGCCGACGTGGAGGAGTTCGCCAAGAGATTTCGCTACGAGGTTATCCCCCTCTTACAGGAGTACTGCTACGAGGACTATCGAGCCCTCGCCGAGTTCCTCGGGACCGAGATCGTCGATCAGGCCGCCCAGGCCATTCGGGTCGAGTCGGTCGAACAGGCCGACGCACTGGTGGCCGCACTGGCCCGTCTGGTGAATGGCCGAGAGGCGCCGTGACGGCCACCGCCCAGGTCGTCGCAAGCCTCGCCGGAGTGGGGCTGCCTTGAGCTGCCAGGAGTTCGCCTGACGGCCACGGATCGCCCGTTGGCAACGACCCTGACTAAGAGCCGCCAGCTGGACATTAGCGAGCTGCGTGAAGGGCTCCGCATCGAAGCACTGGGCTCGATTGGCGTTGTGCACATGGAGTGCTGCACGATCCGAGTCAATCCAGTGCTGATCAACGGGCACCGGAGCCTGGTCAAACTTCTTCAGTACGTGCGCCGACTGGATCTGCTGAAGCAGTTGGCCACGGACACGACGTTCGACGCGGACGGCGTCGACTTGTTCGACCTGATGGCACTGCTGCTGGCGCAGGCCTGCGAGCGCGTGCTCAGCATCGGGCCGCAGGCCGACTACGTCCACCAGAACGACGAGCTGACCGTGCTGCGGGGACGTCTCGACGTCAAGGCTCAGGGGCTCCGACGCTGGGGCCGGGTGGACCGCCTGATCTGCGACTTCGACGAGCGGGTTCGTGAAATTCCAGAGAATCGCTGGCTGGTCCGCGCACTGAGGTGCGCGAGGCGTCGAGTCACGGACGTAACGATCGGCCACCGTGTGAAGCGGGCTTCGTCGGCCTGGGAAGAGCTGTGTGACGACGACGGCGCCGAGTTGCTGCCACGGCCGGAGATCACTCGAACAAACATCCACTACCGAGACGCGCTGAATCTCGCCTACATCGTGCTCGACGGCGTGACGGCCTCAGACGTGCTGAAGGCGGGACCGATTGCCGGATTCTCTTTCATGCTGAACATGCCGAAGCTGTTCGAGGAGTTCATGTCGTGCCTGCTTGAATCCGTGGCCACGCGGCATGCCGTGCGGGTCGAGCGGCAAGCTTCAGACGGCTCGGTGCTCTGGAACCCCGACCTCAACAAGTCCTTCGGTCAGGTCCGTCCAGATGTGCTGCTGACGAGCATCGACGGGCGGGTGCAGGTGCCGGCGGACGCCAAGTACAAGGACTACGGGAATGCGAAGCTGAACCCGTCAGATGTCTACCAGGGGGCGATCTACGCGCTCACCCTGGCCCGACAACGTTCGCCGAGCCGTCTGGCTACATGCGTCATGCTGCATCCCTGCGCCACGGGCACGGCGAGCCGGCAACATGTGCAGGTCCGCGCGGGGGGTGTTGGGGTTGCGGACGTTGTAGCAGTCGGCGTTCCCGTGGACGACCTTCTCGACCGGCTGCCGTCAGTCGACAGCGCCTGGCTTGTCAGACAGTCGTGGTATTCGACGGTCGCAGGCCTGCTCGCGCCTGTGCCTGATGTCGCCTGAGCGTGGGACGCGCTAGACGTCTGACACCGCCGGGATCAGTCTCGTGGTATTCGTGGGTTCGGCAACCGGCGTCGGGGAAGCGTAAGAGATGAGGGCGTCTTGGCGATCTCGGCGAGATCCAGGGCTCGGCGTGGTGCGGACCGCAGAGGATGTGGTCAGTAATTGGGTGGTCACCGCCGGGTGTCCAGTTCGCTGCAGACGTGCTGGAGCGACGTTCGAACGAAGGCTAAGAGCTGAGCGGCGCCCTCTTGCGAGTCCTCGAGGAGGACCGAGTCAAGCGGGGTGTAGTAGTCGCGCTCTCCGAAGACCTCCTTCGCGTAGGGCAATGGCTTCGCGTCGGGCCAGTTCCAGACTGTGATCGGAGGATGCACGCCACTGTGTGAACCGGCAGAGGCCATCCCGAGTCGCCTGGGTCCCATCCGACTGCGCCGCCGCATCCAGAACCAAGCTCCGAGCACGGGGCCTCGAAGATGCGGAACGCGCTGCGCCACCGAGCGCAGGGGACCAAAGTTCATCAGATGGATGGCCTTGTGAGGCTGACTGATCTTGTAGATCAGGCTCTTGGAATGAAACGAGCAGCGGATTCCGTCGGCTCGAAGAGCCGTCCCCACGTATCCGTACAAGTCTTTCAGTGCCTGACGGGCGGGTTCATCGAAGAACGGGTCACCGCGGCCGCCCCAAGAAAACGTCCCCAATCCCCGATACTCAAGGAACTCGGCAAACTCCGTCGCGAGGTGGTGCTCCGCATTCCGGAGCAAGGGCAGAAGATCGCTCCATAGGAAGTGAGCTGTCCGAGTCTGGTTCGACGGTCGGTACGAACATCTCAGAAAGCAACACGTCGTCCTCGACCGCAACCGGTTCGGCTGCCATGAGCGCCAGCTTCCAATTGCGTGATGTGGCCAGCGAGAGGTATCGCTGCAACTGACTCGGGCCCAGGCTGGCGCCCACCTTGTGTTCGAAGAGAAGATGCCAGTCCTTGCACTGCAGGAGCAGGTCTGGGTGGTTACTCGCGTCGCCCATCGGGTGGTCGATGCAGCCCATGAAATCTGTTCTCGGCAGGTTCGCAGCCTTCGAGACGAAATCCGTGAACGCCTGACCTAAGCCAGGGACAGTGTTCAGGGCGTAGGACCAGTAGGACGTGATGATGCTCTTCATCGCCCTTCGCCGAGTCATAGCCGATGATGAAGATATTAGGTCTCACGACTGTGGAAGCGGCCAGCGGCCGCGATGGCCCGTTGCATCCTCGAGCGCGACGACCGTGCGTTCCAAGTCGTCTACAAGGTGCAGGTGCTGCCCCTTTGCCCGGTAAACCGTCAGCAGGCCACGGTAGTAGCCCCCACCGTGCCCGCCTTGCCGGCGTCGGGATTGAAGCGCTGCCACAACTCGTCACCGATGGCGCGGAAGTCCGCGAGGATGGCGCTGGCGTTGTGCGACTTGTCGGCCGCCAACACGGCGGGCGCCGAAGCGTCGGATTCGGCTGCCGATGGGCCAGTCGTAGGACTCCTTCCTTACGCGCCACGCGGGTTTCGGCTTGCACGTCGGCGTCGGTGCAGCCCTCCACGATGTGTCAGCACGCGCTTCGCCAAAACGCTCGCGCAGCAGGCGTCGAACCCCCCGCCACCAGAGGCGCCGGTGCGTCCTCGATCGCGTCGTGCAGCAGGGCGGCGATGGCTTCGTCTTCACCCGCGCCGTGCTGCAGCGCGATGGATGTCACGCCCAGCAGATGCGCCACGTAGGGAATCGTGGTGCCCTTACGCAACTGCGCGTTGTGGAGCTCGTGGGCGGTGGTGAGGGCGTCGCCGAAACGGGATGTGAGCATGGGAGCGTTGCGCAAACTGCAGCCGGACGCGCTGAGCTAGCCTGCCGGCGGCTGATAGGTCATGTTGAACACCGTGTCCGTCAGCCACGCTTGAACGATGGTTGTCGCTGAACTGCTTGAAGAGCTCGGTGTCGTCCTTCAGCAGCGCCGTGCATCACCCGCGCCAGCGCCTTGTCGTGCTCGATGCGGGCGTTCTGCTTGTCGGAGTTCTTCCTGGCGTTCTGATAGGCCGTGTCGGCGGCGACCTTCGCCGGGATCTCCTCGGTGATCAGCTTGTGCGACGCGGTCGGCGTCCGTCCACGCGATGTTGCCGAACTGGTCGTTGAACGTCTTGAGGATGTTCGAGAGCCGGTCCAGCTCCGGCTCGGGCTTGCGCCCGCCGCCGCTCGTCGGCACCGGCTCGATCTCGGCGTCCTGCGTCGGGCAGCGCGATCGTCATCGCCGCCTTCTTCTCGACGCGGTAGCTGTCCATGTCGATGGCTTCGAGGATGCCCTTCGACAGGTCCTCTTCCTTCGGCGCCGGCAGCTTCGGGATCAGGAAGTTCAGGAAGATCGACAGCTTCTCCCACTCGGCGTTGCGTGTACGGCAGGATCGACGCGAGGAAGCCGTAGGTGCGGGCGAACGCCTTGGCCTTGCCCTTGAAGTCGACCTGCCCGTCCTCGTCGAGCTCGTCCTTGTAGACGGCCACGCAGGCATCGAGGATCGGGTCGAGCTTGTCGCGGTCGGCGCCGCCGAGGTACAGCTCGACGAGCTGCGTCGACCTGCTCCGGCGAGTAGACCTGCGCAGCCGTCGAGCGTCGGCCTTCAGGTCGTGCAGCTTGTTCGGGTCGGTCTCCTCGCTGAGGATCGTCGTGCGGTAGTAGTCGGCGAAGGCGTTCGTCGATCGTCTCGGTGTCGTTCATGGAAGTCGAGCACGAAGCACGTCGTGCTTCTGCGGATGCGCCCGGTTCAGGCGCGAGAGCGTCTGCACGGCCTTGATGCCGGAGAGCGGCTTGTCCACGTACATCGTGTGCAGCAGCGGCTCGTCGTAGCCGGTCTGGAACTTGTCGGCGCAGATCAGGAAGCGATACGGGTCTTCCTGAATCTTGTCGGCGATCTCGCTGCTCGGGAAGCCGTTGAGCGACGCCTCGCGTCACCTTCTCGCCGCCGTACTCGTGCTCGCCGGAGAAGGCGACGATGGCCTGGTACGGGCTCTTGCGCTCCGTCGAGGTAGGCCTGGATGGCGTGGAAGTACTGGATCGCCCGCTCGATGCCGCTGGTCACCACCATCGCCCGCGCCTGGCCGCCGATCTTGCTCAGCGCCGATCACCTGCTCGTGGAAGTGGTCGACCATGATCTCGGCCTTGAGCCGGATGGCATGGTCGTGGCTCTCGACGTAGCGGCGCAGCTTCTTGCTGCGCCCGCTTGGTGTCGAACTCCGGATCGTCCTCGACCGTCTTGACCAGCTGGTAGTAGCTGTCGACCGGCGTGTAGTTCTTCAGCACGTCGAGGATGAAGCCCTCCTGGATGGCCTGCTTCATCGTGTAGCTGTGGAACGGCCGGTGCTTCACCTCGCCGCCCTCCGGCGATACGGCTCGCCGAACATCTCCAGCGTCTTGTTCTTCGGCGTCGCGGTGAAGGCGAAGTAGCTGGCGTTCGGCAGCATCTTCCGCGCCTCCATGATGCGGTTGATCTGGTCCTCGGTCGTCTCGTCGTCCTCCTCGGCGCCGGCCTCGGCCAGCGCCTTGCTCATCGCCGCCGCCGTCTTGCCGCCCTGGCTGGAGTGCGCCTCGTCGATGACGATGGCGAAGCGTCCGCCCGCGGTGCTCGTCGCCGATCTCGTCGAGGATGAACGGGAACTTCTGCACCGTCGAGATGATGATCTTCTTGCCGCTCTCGATGAACTTGCGCAGGTCGCCCGAGTGCTCGGCGTGGCCGACGGTCGCGCCGACCTGCGCGAACTGCTTGATCGTGTCGCGGATCTGCTTGTCGAGGATGCGGCGGTCGGTGACGACGATGATCGAGTCGAAGACCGCGCTTGCCGTCGCTTCTGCAGGCCGATGAGCTGATGCGCCAGCCAGGCGATCGAGTTCGACTTGCCGCTGCCCGCCGAGTGCTGGATCAGGTAGCGCTTGCCCGGCGCCGTGCTCGCGCGACATCGGCCAGCAGCTTGCCGCACGACGTCGAGCTGGTGGTAGCGCGGGAAGATCTGCACTGCGCTTCTTCTTGCCGGTCTTCGCGGTCCTTCTCCTCGACGATCTGCGCGTAGTTCTCGAGGATGTCGGTCAGGCCCGCGCGGCGTGAGGACGCGCTTCCAGAGATAGTCGGTCTTGAGGCCGTCCGGGTTCGGCGGGTTGCCCGCGCCGTCGTTCCAGCCCTGGTTGAACGGCAGGAACCACGACGCCTTGCCCTTCAGCTGCGTGCAGAAGCGCACCTCGCTGTCGTCCACGGCGAAGTGGACCACGCAGCGGCCGAACTCGAAGAGCAGCTCGCGCGGGTCGCGGTCGCGCTTGTACTGCTCGACGGCGTCCTCGACGGTCTGCTTGGTCAGGCTGTTCTTCAGCTCGAAGGTGGCGATCGGCAGGCCGTTGATGAACAGCGCCCAGGTCGAGCGCACGGCTGCGTCTCGTCGCGGCTGTAGCGCGAGCTGGCGCGTGACGCTGAAGCGGTTCTGCGGCGTAGCGCTCGGCGGCCTTGGCGTTGCCCGGCGACGGCGTGCCGTAGAACAGGTCGACGTGATGCGGGCCGTGCTTGACGCCCTTGCGCAGCACGTCGATCGACGCCGCGCTTGGTGATCTCGCCCTGCAGCCGCGCGAGGAACTTGCGCCGCGTCGGGCCGTCGCTCGTCGAGGTCGAGCGCCGTCGACCAGCGTCGGCTGCGTCGCTCGCAGGAAGGCCAGCGAGCTGCGACGAGGTCGACCGCAGTACTCGCGGTCGTAGTCGTGCGGGCTGCCGCAGATCCAGCCGGTGCCGCCGTAGCCGGCGGCGCGTCTCGGTGCGACGTGCGTCGGCGGCGACAGCGAGGCCGTCGCGCGCCGGTCATGCGCCGGACGATCAGCGTCTCGAGGCCCTTCTCGCTGGTGTCGGTGGTCATGCCTCGGCCTCCTCGGCAGCGTCGTCGGCTCGTCGTCGGCATCGTCGATCGTCTCGAGCGTCGGTCTCGTCGAGCGGCGTCGGCGTCGTCGACTTCGTCGGCAGTCGCGCCGCCGCCTCGCGCACGTCGAGCTTGCCGGTGACGACGTCGGCGATGAGGCGCGTGCGGTACTCGCGGAGGAGGTCGATCTCGCGCAGCGAGCGCGTCGATGCCGCTGTCGATTCCTGGTAGCGACTGTTCTCGAGTATCGAGCGATCTCCGCCTGCTCGGTTGAGGGCGGGCACCGGAGAAAGACCTGATAATGCTCCGGAGACTTGAGGTGCCATTGTTGGCCGACGAATACCTGGGTGCGAACGTAGTTGCAATGGACTTGTCGTACACCATGAACTGCGAAGCAGCCGGTTCAGACGCATCTCTGACGATGTCCGAGTACACGCATTCTGCCGGCACATCGATCCGAGGCCGCATTCGCGACTGATCCAAGATTCGCCGATACCGCGAACGAGCAGCAGTCACCTCGGTCGAGCACGTACACGACTCAGATTACGCTCGTGGGCGGGGCAATCGTACTCGCTCTTCGCCATCGACGGTGATCTTGCCGTCCCGCAAGCCGAGATCGAAAGGGACAAGTCCCTCTCGCCGCAGCAGCTCGTGGCGACGCCTCCGTCTTTCGGTGAACGACTGGAGATTGACGCGACCGAGCGGCACCACCTCCCAATGCTCCGGCACATCCCCCAGCCACTCCACGCCGGAGGGCTTGAGGCGGACGTTGGGGTCGAGGCCGCGGGTGACGGCGCGGTGGATGATGGCCTGCTTCTGCTCGTTCAGCAGCGCGATCAGCTTCTGCTTGGCGCGGATGTAGCGCCGGATCCGCCGGTCCGCGTGGTCGAGGAAGCGGACGATGGCGGCTTGTTCGGGGAGGGGCGGGACGAGGCAGCCAGAAGCCGACTTGATCGCGGCGTGCGAGAGGCCATCGGTGACACCGTTCGCCCGAGTACACGGCTACTGTGAGCATGCGGGAAGTCAGACGCGCCGGAGATACATCCAGGTCAGCGCTGGCTCGAACGGGCCGCAGAAGTGACAGTGTAGTCGCGCTCACTATCGACTCAGTACTGCTGCAAGCGCGGGAACACCGATGTCGTCAAGGCTTCCGAGTCTATTGCGCGATGAGCACGTCGCCGATATCGTAGGCGACATGCCTGCGCCTGTCCGACGTCGTCCGAGACGCACGAGGTCCATGCCGGGTGGACTCGATGCGTTCGTGTAAACGTCGACATAGTCGCAGAGTCGAACGGACTGCTCGCTTCTTGTTTGTGCCGTGTCCCGTTGCTGACGCGCATCCGAGCCAGGTCGCGGGCCGCTGCACCTCCCAATGCTCCGGCACCTCCCCCAGCCACGGCACGCCGGAGTCCTTCATCGCGGGATACGGCTTGAGGTCGGCGATCATGCCTCGGCCTCCCCGTTGCCCATCTGCTTCTCGAAGGACTGCCGCACGAGGCCCATCACGTAGGGCAGCTCGTCGAGCGACTGCAGGCCGACCTCGACGTCGCCGTTGCCCCAGCGGCCGAGGTTGGTCACGTCCTTGCACAGCCCTTCGGGATCGTTGATCTCGTGGAAGGCCATGTTGAGCGACAGCCGCAGCCGCTTGGCCTGCGGCACGACGTCGACGAAGTTGGTCTCGGCCTTGTAGGCGACGTAGAGCTTCAGGAACTCCTCGGTGACGCACGGGTCGAGCGCGAGGACCTCCTTGCGGAAGGCCTCGAACAGCTGCGCGCATGGGCTGCCGTCGAGCAGGTGCGGGTGGTCGTCGATGGTGTAGCCGCGCGGCCGCGTCGGCTTTCGGCCGGTAGGCCTCGAGCACGTCGGCGGCAGAGCTTGGGCGCGGCCCACACCTCGAGCGCCTGCGTCGGCCAGCCGCTCGGCGCGCTCCTGGATGGCTGCCTCGTCCCACGCCTCGAGCGCGCCGAGGCCCTGCGTTCAGCTTGCAGCGGGCTCTCCTTGAAGCCGCCCTCCATGTCGCGCTTCTCGGCGAAGGGGCGGTCGCTGTACTCGGAGTTGTAGCCGGTGAGCGTGAGGTTGCCGAGCGTGTGCAGCCAGGTCTGCTGGACGCGCTGCCACTCCGGCCCGAGCGCCTGCCTGCCACGTCGGCGGACAGGTTCTCGTTCTGCGGCAGGATGTGCTCGATGGTGTACTCGTCGACCGGCACGCGCTCCTTGCGGCCGTGGTTCTCCAGCCGGCGCAGCCAGTAGCTGCGGCTGCGGAAGTTGTAGAGGTCGCGCGTCTGCAGGTCGCGCTGGAACTCGTCGTCGGTCGGGAAGCGGCGGTACGACGGCAGCAGCAGGAAGTGCGCCTGGATGCTCTCGAGGTAGCGGTCCTTCTTGAGCGCCTTGCCGAAGGTGGCGAAGGTCTTGTTCATCGAGTTGGTCGGGATGGCGCAGATCGCGCGGCGGAACACGTAGGCTCTCGACCAGCCGCACGGCGCTGCAGAAGTCGTCGGCGCTCAGAGCGCTGCTGCCGCGTAGTCGTGGTACAGCTCGAGCAGGAACGGGATAGGCCACATCGACCTTCAGCTCGCGCAGGTCGTGGAAGGCCAGCTTCGAGCGTCGGCGTCGGTCTCGCTCGCCCAGCGCCATCGCGCAGTAGTAGCCGGCGAAGGCGCGGATGTCCGCCACCAGCGCCTCGACGCCTGCGTCGTGCACCGTCGGCGGCGCGGGCGTAGTGCCTTGAACGCCTCGTAGACCTCGCGCACGTTCGGGATCTCGCCGGTCTTGACGGTCAGGTAGTGGCGCATGAAGCCGTCGAAGTGCGTGCCGTAGGCCTCCTGCCCGAAGTCCACCTCCATCGGCCGCCAGTACTCCTCGTAGAGCTCGGTCTGCAGCTCCGGCTCCAGCCCCATCAGGATGAAGTTGCGGATCAGGTCGGCCTGGCTCAGCTCCGGCCGGTCGAGTTCATGCTCTCGAAGATGAGCTGCGGGTTGTCCTGGTCGCGGTTGAGCGCGATGTCGACGATCACCAGCTTGGCGAGGCCCTTGCAGAGCGGCGACGAGCTCGGCCTTGCTGCTCCGCGACCAGCTCCTCGAAGAAGCTCGAAGTTCTGCGTCGACGCGCAGCGAGTGGCTCGCTGGGCTGCTCGTCTGCTGCACGATGCGCCATGCAGCGATGCCTTGTCGGTCTGCGACAGCAGCAGCTTGAAGTGGCGCTCGCCCTCTTCGAGCGGGTTGAGCAGGTAGTAGTTGCGCAGCTTCGCTGGCCGAGAAGCCGTCGACGCGGCTCGCCGTCGCCCAGCGCTGCGGGCCAGCGCCTCGAGCAGCAGCGTCACGGTGGTCAGCCGCTGCTGGCCGTCGATCACCAGCAGCGGCGCCTGGCTGCGTGACCTGGGACAGCCCCTGCTCGACGTAGACGATGGAGCCGACGAAGTGGACCGCGATCGTCGTCGTTGCGCCCGGCGCGCAGGATGTCGTCCCACAGCTGCCGGCACTCGCTTCTCGGTCCACGAGTAGGTGCGCTGGTAGATCGGGATGACGAACTGCGGCGACTTCTTCAGGAAGGCGAGCAGCTTGGCTTCGGTGGCTTTCATTTGGCGCTCGCCTCTCCGATGATCTCGTCCAGCAGCCCCTCGGTCTCCTTCTCGAGCGCGAGGATGTCGGCGCGGATCTCTTCCAGCGTGCGCAGCGGCTGCGGCTT